>NZ_CP071656.1:0-57354 GCF_051132065.1 Pseudomonas sp. R3-57 | reverse complement strand
TTTCACACCAATCGGTTCCGGGTAGGTGAAGCGCAGCGCGTACGTCATTTGCGCTTTGCTTTTCACCAGCGACAGTTCAAACAGGTAGGTATGCCGGTTGGTGTTGATGATCAGGTTCGTGTCGGGGTCTTGATCGTTCCTCGGCTTGATAGCGACCATGTTGCCTGCCAGGTTCGATCCCAGCTCCCACGCAGTCGGATCGCCGGAAATGATCAGGCCCGAATCTTCGTTCACCGTCTCGTTCGCCGGGAACTGGATCAGCGAGGTACGCCCGATAACCGCCTGGACGCGGAACACGTTATCCGGGGTATAAACCGCCGTCTGTACCCGCGAATCCATGAACGAGCTGGCCCCCATCACCTCGGCACTGGCGCAGCGCGAAACCAGACTGCACACGGCTCCGGCTGCAAAAAGCAAACCCGCAATGCCTAACTTCTTCTTGAACGTCATTGCTTACCTCCCACTTCCTCGGTTTTCGAGTACGAGAGCGCGCCGAAACCGCTCGGGGCGAGCCAGCCATCACCACGGGTTTTTGGTTTCTTCTTGTAGTCGTAACTGACCATCGCCCGATATTTCAGCGGCTTGATCATCGGATCCGGCTCGCCATTTTTGTCCAGGACAACTTTGGTCATCAGCACTTGCGCCGTGCCCGTGCGATCCTTGCGAACCAGAAAGTTGATGTCGTTGATTTCGGTGCGAATGATCCGCGAGTTGCCCAACACTTCCAGGTAGCCTTTCTTCGACAGCTGGAAGTTGCGGTATTCAGTAAACGTTTCATCATGCGACATCAGTTCGACCAACTTGTACTGCGCATCGTGATCGGCAAAGGTATAACCTTCACGGGCGCGTACATACATGGCCAGCATGAACTCATCATCGATTTGTTCTTGTGACTTTGTTTCGCTGGCCGGACGAAGAACATCGGTCGCACCGGTCACTTCGTTAACGCGAACGGCGAAGGGAACATACTCTTTCAACGGCGTCAGGCCCATTACAGCGGCGACCGCCATAAAGGCCAATGCACCGTTAAACATTGCCATTCGCCGCCACAATGCCGCTTTATCTTTCAGTTCCTTGGCTACATTGTTTTCAAACCAACGGGCGGCGTGGACATATGCCTGTTCAGCGCGACCCATTTCCGTTGCCGTAGCAGCGTCGAGAACAGGCGAAGAGGCCAGTTGTTTTTCGCGGTCGATAATCTCTTGCTTATTTTGCCTTTTCATTAACCACGCCTCCTTTCAATTGAACAGGCTTTTTAACCGGAGGATTGAAGTCTTCCCACGACCCGGACGGTTCCGGCAACGTCGGTGGTGAACTGCAACCGGCAATAAAAACCACGCAAAATAACCCGCACAAGGCAAGTTTGTAGTTCATAGCAATAACCTTTAAGGGTTTAAAACTTGGACGAACGCGCTACCGAGGGTGGGTAGGCTATTGAATGGTGTTGCGACGTTTAAGCAGACGTTTGGCAATCGCCTTGCCGGCAGCGCCGGCCATCCGCGAGGCTGTACCGAGTCCGGTGCCCTTGCTGAGCAGTCCACCGACGCCCGTCGCGCCAGAAGGCGTTCCACCCATGATCGATGCGGCGTAGCTAGGCAGCTCCGTCGCGAGCAGGGTAAAGGCACCGAAGTAGAACAGCACCGAAAAGGCATCGGCCCAGGTTGACTCTATCGCGCCGTTTTTAATCACGACCGTGTTGATAAAGCCAATTTCTAGGCCGATCACTATGGAAAAGAACACGCTGGTGAGCATGAAGCCTGCCACCGTCGATACCCATCCATAAAACCACTGCCGCGTTTGGTCGAACAAGGCAAAGGCAATAAACACCGGCCCGACAACCAACATCAACGTTGTGGCAACTTTCAAGGTGATGAGCGTTCCCACGCACACACTAAGAAAAGGTATGCCCCCCATCAACATAAAGATCAGTACGCAAATACCCATCATGATGACGTTGAAGTTATCGACTATGTCAAAGTCCATCGCGTCGACCAACTTCACCACCGCATCAACGAAGGCTTGTATCAACGTGTCGACTTGATTGGTCTGATTGCCTTCTTGCCCCGACAACACCCCACCCATCCACACCGGCAGATCCGTGACAAAGGGCACCACGTTCTGAATGTACCAGGAGACGTTAAACGCAAAGGAGACAATGATTGCCATTTTGAAGATAGACATAAGTATATCTTGATAAACAGTATCAATGCCGGTGAAAAGCCATTGAATGCTTTTCAGGGCGAAGTGAATCAGCCACATTGAGCCGAACGCCGCACCCACCCCCAACATTACTTTCGCCGTTCCGGACATCAGCGTGCTGTTTAGCCCCGCCTCAATTGCCTTAAAGAGCGGTTCCGCTATTCGAATATCCATAGGACACCATTAGTTACTGGGGTGATGATTTCTTCCCGTTGAGGTAGTCCTTGAATGATTGAGCGCGTTGCTTGCTCTCCATTCGCTCTTTCTGCGCAACCAGCATTTGAGTTTGTTGCAGCCTCATTTGCTGATTCTGCAATTCCAACAATTCTTGCTGGTAGCGCAGTTGCAGATCCTCTTTCTCTTGCGGGGTTTGAACTTCATCAAGCTTTTGACGCAAAGCTTCGGCGTTTTTTACACGCTGCGTACTTGCGTCATAGTTGCGCTCCAGGGCGTCGGTCACCGCCAGTAGCTTGTCGAACGTTTTCTGCACACTGGTATCGTCCGATACCAGTCCGTAGCGTTCACGCAACGATCCCAGGTCGCGGGCGTCCTGGTAGATGTCCTCCCAGCCATCAAGCGACAGCGTCTTGTTCAACTGGGGATTGTCGAGAAAGTCACCCAGCTTGGAATTGCCGCTGACCAGGTTTTTGTACTGGTCAAACTGCGCCTTCGCTTGCTGGATGGCGTCCTTCGCCGCGTTGAGCTGGTCCAGTGCTTCCTGCGCCTGGCGCTGCGCATCAAGGGCCATTTGAGCCAAATTCGCTACGTCGACGGTGGGAATACCCGATCCGTAGCTGAACGGCACTGAGGCGGTGATGGCCAAGGCCAGCGCGGTTGCGATCAGCTTGGTTCTCATGACAGGCCCCCAGTGCCCTGGGCTTCCCTGGCTCGCTTTTCTGCTTCGGCTATCTCGGCCATCTGCTCCAAGAACACCGGCACCCACTGGTGAGGGTCATCCGTACCCAACGACTGCCTGACTTGCGCAGCCACCGGCAGGTTTTTTGAGGTCGAGGAAAGCAGCGGCAGCCAATACTTCAGATGATCAGGTAACTCCATCTTCAGTTGCACCGCCTGGTGCCCTTGAACCACCACCATTTCCCGGCTCAGGGGATGTTGAGCCTTTACCACGTCAAACACTTTGTCTTTGACGCCAAAGCGCTCGTAGCCATCCTTGTCAGCGTTTTTATTGGCCAGCCAGACCGCCGTGATGACCTGCTGGACAACGGCAGCGGCATACGGGGTGCTCAACGCATCTTCGGGTGACTGCGTATCCATGATCAGGATCTCCCCACGGGTTCGCCCGCTTTTGAGGATTTCCTTGATCTTTTCGGCCGTACTCTCGAACGACAGCGGCACCCAGTATTCGGCCATGACGTTGATCAGCAGACTGCCGGGTTTGGCCATGTGCATGGTGTGCTTCACGAAAAACAACGTGCTCAGCAACACTTCCATGACATCTTGATGCTTGCTGACGAATTCCTTTTTCAGAACCTTCGTGCAGTCAAAGGCCAAGCGTCGGAACGCACTCGGGTCAAACTGGTTTTTCGGCGAATCCAACACCCACGCGTATTGTCCAGGATGGCCACCGTTGAAGCGTGCCCACTTGGCCAATCGGGTGTGCAAGCAATTGCCGCCCTTTGGCGTAATGAACTGCAGGAGCAAAGACATGCCGCGATTGTCGACGTTGGAGTGCTGCATCACGGCGTCAATGGCGCCTTGAATGTCCCGCTCCTCGTCTTCGTCGGTTTTATCTTTGCCACCGGCACAGCACAGCACGATGTCATACAGAAACTGTCGCAGTTCCTCGTTATCCGGAAACTGGAACGGGTTCAGTCCGGTGAATTGACCCGGTGTGATGGTGAAGTAATGCGAGCCGAGCGCGCGCAACAGGTTTTCCAGCGAATTGTTGTAATCGATGCAGAAATACATCGGATCCCAACGACTGAAAAAGGCCAACAGCACCGCTTCGAAAGTGGTTTTGCCGACGCCGGTTTGACCGGTGATTGCCATGTGCCCAGGCAGCATTTCTCCCAGGTTGTTCTGGCCGGGTGGGCTGTCATGTGCGCTGAGCATGAACAGACCTTTTTTGATGGTCTGCATGGGCACCAGTGCAGTGCCATCCCCGATGGGGTTGCCCTTGGCCTTTCCCGACGGAGTGGCATGCAATGAAAAGCTGCACGCCAGATTCTCAGTCGATTTCGACAAAGGGTAGAGCGCGCGGGTTTCACCGGGAAACTGCGTGTACCAGGTCTTGTAGTTCGTCATGGTGGAACGGACGAACACGGTATCGCGCACCGTGAACACCGATTCCATTTTCGAGCCATTATTGATCGCTTCGTCCGGCGTGTTGCCAAAGACAATCATCGAAGCGTGATAGCGGCCGAAAGCAATCTCCCCCTGCGTGATTTTCTGCACAGCAGCCAGCAACTCATCGGTTTGCTCCGACTCACCCTCCACCGAACTGAGGTCGGCGACGTGTTTGGTGAACGTGCGTTTCGCTGTGTTGCGATCATCAAAGATGAACGACTGCACCAAGGTGAAATCAAACGGCTGCTCCACCGCCTCATCCCACATACCCGGATTTGCCCCACCGCTGGGGTAATCGCGCAGATCGTACGTTGTGCCGAAGCGCGTTCCGCCACGGTTGGGCCGGTTTTCGATGAAGTCGTATTCACCGAAGTTGGTCACGCTGTCGATCACCGCATCCCCCAGGCGCGTGTCACTGTGCAGGATGTCTTTCTCATGCCCGTTGATCAGCAGGCTGAAATAACGGCCGGCCTGGGAGAACACCGCGCCATGAGCGTTTTCTTCCATGCCCATAAACGAAGGATCGTAGTCATCCAGCATGGTTTTGGAGATTGTCAGCAGCTCCTTCATACGCCGGATACCGTCGTCCACCTCGCGGTAGTTGAGGATCAAGCCCAGGGCATAACTGGTCTGCCGATAGGTCCCGTTGCGAAACGGCTCCGTGTAAGCGTCGGCAAACTCCTGCAGGGGCTGCAGTTCGAAGGTGTATTGCGCATCCAGCTCGACTTTCGTCTTCGTGATGTACGTTTGCACCATCAGGTTCTTGCCTTCTTTCTTGCCCAAGGCAATAAAGTAGCGATTGACCTCGGCAAACAACCGATCCAACTCTTTCTTGCTTACCGTTTCGTGAGAAATCCCTTTCAGACGGATCAAACTGAAAAGTTTAAATCCCCCCGTCAGGGTCAGCATGTGCGGGTGAACTGGATACCCCATCAGCGGAACTTTGAGTTGTTCCGGGGATAAAGCGCTGTTGTGAAATTCTCTTACCATAAGATTGGCTCCAGAGAGGGCTATAAGGTGTAAGCAGTAACTGCCGGCCGTATTTCATATTCAGCCAGAAACGGTGAATTGAATAACGAACACGTCGCGTATATCGATCATCGATAGATGTCATGATCCGCAACGCACACAAGGCCACTGCAAACGGAGTTGCCGCGACGATGCCCCAGACAAGTGAAAACACTGTCATCATTGCAATGAAGGCAATGACGCCGCCGAGGAATAACCCGACAAGAGGCATAATCGGTATGCCGGCCCACATCGCCGGCCGACTCATCGCGTTGTAACTTGGAAACACCAACTTCTTTTCTTTATCGTCGGACATACTAAACCCCGTTGCGAAGTCAGTTAGTCGAACGAGCCAGTGCCAAAGATTTGCCATGCACCGGCAGCCAGAACCATTGCGCCACCCACAGCAATGATCACCCACACTTGTTCCAGGTAATCTTTGAAGGTGGTGGAGTGGTCATTGTTCGCGCGGGCAATCAGCCATTTGATACCGCACCAAACGAGCGAAATCAAAGCCGCTGAACCGCCCAGGGCATACAAGCCAATGCGCACCTTGCGACCTTGATCAAGTAATGTTTGATCCCAGTCCGCCATGGCCAGTAATGGCGTACAGGCAATTGCCACGACCAGGTACTTGATCAGCTCTTTTTGTTTGGTAAAGAACTTGGCAATACGCTGCTTTTGCAAATTAAACATCGGTGTCCTCCTGAGGAATATCATCTGGTACTTCAATTTTGCGAACCGGTGGTGGTGCATTAACCGGCTTGTAACGGGGGTATTGACGCAATACATCCCAGCTTTCGTAGGTCGGCGGCACCTGGGGCACAGCCGGCTGCGCAGGGACTTGCGTTGGTGTGGCGGCATCGGTGGTGATTGGCCCAACCTTGTACGCCTCCGCATTTGCCACAATGCGACCGACATGGCTGGTTCCACCGAACTCGGGTTCTGCTTCAAACCCTCGGGTTTCATTCCCGCTGTAGTAGCAGGAAATTGCTTTCAAAGTTGTTTGTTGGGGTGTGTCTCCTTTTTTACTTACCCGGTCATAACATTCCTCCAGGTTCTTGGCTGCCATTTGCAGGTTGGTGCAGGGATCGAAAACTAACTCCGGCTTACTGACGTCGAAGTTGTGTCGGTTGATTTGTCCCAACCCAATACTAAAGTTGGCTCCCTCGGCCACCAGCTCGGATACCTGAGTAATGGCCTCTTCTTGGGATTGCGGTTGCTTGGGCAATGTTTTGCCGACCACGCCAATCGCCCAAGGGTTAAACCCGGATTCAGTTTTGACGATGGTGGTAATTGTTTGCGGATGAACACCGGGGGCACATTGCAGCGCCAATGCCATAAAGGCACTTGCGGTAATTAACGCCATTGCGGTCACCTATGGGTTGGATTGTTCCTTGTACTTTTCTTTCGCGGCATCAGAAAAGTTGTCAATCAAATACTGAATAAACTGGCCAGCGGTCAGTTGTCGACGACAATGATGACTGATATCAATGGCGCACTCAGTGAGCTTTTTAGTGCGGGGCGCGCCGATATGTATCGTTTTTGAATAGCGCACCTCCCCAGCAGCAGCGGCACTCGGTGTTGGCATTTTTTTCCTCCGGACAAACAAAAACACACCGCCATGCGCATGCATGCAGTGTGTTTAAAATGGATTGGTTAGGTGTTGCTTACAGCGTTCTGCTTAACAGAGTCTTTCGTCTACTTTTGGCGAATCAATGACCGAACTGATGCGCGAATAAGGCAATGCGTGACTTTGCGCGACCAGTTGCGATTCACTTTCCAACAAATTGAAGAACGCCGTTTGACGTTCAACTTTGCACTTCATCAACGCGATGTCATCCAGGCGGTTCAAAACCGTCTGCGGCACATTGCGGCACTCAAGGCGTTTGACCTTTTCGTCCGCTCTGAGGATGAGCGCTTGTTTCAGTGCTTCGATCAGCGCATTGGAAACCACGCTGATATCACCGCCGAACCGCACAAATTCCTTGACGCCAGGAATGTCGGAAATCGCGGAATGATGTACCACCTCAGGATCGAGGCGCACAAACAGGTAGCCGGGGAACAACGGGGTGGACGTGGTGCGCGTACCGTTGCAGTCGCGCCGCTTTTTCACTTCCAGCTTCATCGGGCAGTAAACCTCAACCCCAAGCCGCGCTGCACTGGCTGTAACCCTTTGAAGATCATGCAGTTTATGCGTTATCAAATGCCATCGAAACATCCCTATACCCCTGTATGCGGGCACGCGCCGCCACAAACGCGCCGTAGCCCATCCTTTTAGCGTCCGCTCCGTGGAGGGTCGCTTTCCCGTCATATCGACGGCGGCTGATTATATGTACAGTGCGCAAAATTGCAATGGCACGTTGCCAGTACGTAATTTTATTCACTTATCACAAAGTAATCAATCATAAATGCATATTGTGCAATTTTGCCCTTTAAAAACCCCTGAGAGCCCCGAAACTGACGCATTTCAGGCGGATAAATGACTTCTCCGATTCGCTCGCTCATCGGGTCAAGGATCAGATCACACCGAAAAGCGCGGCACATTTCCCAAGCGGCGCTGGCCGAAGCGCTCGATATCGAAACCAGTACTGTCAGCCGGTACGAACGCGGCGACCACTCCCCCGATGGTGAACAACTGCTGAAACTGGCCAGCTTTTTCAACGTGTCGGTGATTGAATTTCTGCCGGCCGACATCGATGTTCGTTGGCAGACCGTCTGCGAGTTGCGTTCGGTATTAATCGACCTGGTGTATCGCATTGATGATCCGGCGGAACTACAGCGCCTGATAAGCGCCGCGCGCGCAACAAAAACAGCTAATCTGCGTTGAACCGAATGGTGCTAAATGGATCGTATTGGATCCGAGCTAGCACAATGCCACGTCAAGTCTGGTAAAAATTGCAGCTTCACGGCATCTTATCGGCCCCCACCGTCCGCAAGAGGCGTACGGGGGTATTTCAACAGGTCTGAGGCGCAGATGAACTCCGTAAATATGGAACGTTTAATCAAGAACCTGGGCTGTTCGTACGATGCTCTAATTGCTAATCAAGTAATCGATAACCTTCCCCTACAAGATTTGTATGAAGATGGTGAATCATTAGAGATCGAGCCGGTTCCTGGAATTGAGTTGATATTCTGGCCCGAAGCCCTACGTTTCGAGGTTATATACATCACTTTGAAAGATGATCAAAACAGCAATGCGCCGGTGTTTACCGGTCATTTACCTGAACCATTTGCTAATCTTTCGGATCAGTCAAAGGTGCATCAAGCCTTGGGTGAACCGATGTTCTCGAAAGGCGCAATGGAGCTGCAAGGCACCGATTTAAGCGGGTGGGATACCTACCAGCTTGAGTCGCACTGGCATCCCGCTGCACTGGTTGAATTTCAATACGTCAAACAGATGCAGACCAGCAGAATGCTATTCTCATTGATTGACAGAAACGTGTAGGAACAAGTCCCAACTGAGTAGGGTGGCACTGGTAGAGCGTCTTGCCAGTTGCAGCTGTCACCCTGAGTTAAGTAACCAGCAAGGCGCTCTCCAGTGCCCCCCTACCCTACTGCACGTTAACTGCGTTTTGCGTCAAATCACAACTTTCCAGCCGAATGGTTTCCTGAGTTTTGATGCCGTTAAGTTCTGTTCGAACTTGCAGCAGCGATCCCTTGAAGCCATGACTTACATAGAATTCGATAGTGCTGTTGTTGCGCTGGGCGCTGCAGGTGAAAGTGTTCACCTCCGTGCGCGTCCCTTCGTTATCGATCACAGTTCCGCTCAGGCGGTAGGTGGTCATGCTGGCCTTCCTCGTTGGCATTGGCAACGAGGAAAAGTTTACCGATATCGGGCAAGTACGACAATGAAAATTACCCGATATCGGGTATATTTTTTGGCAGATAGAACGGTGCTATCTCTCTGACATCAGCGCTCAGGGTGTCGATGTCACCGATTTTGCGCGACAGGAACGGTTGGCCAAGTCCATATTTACGGGCAATGTCGATCTGCTTTTCGCCGTCAACGAAATAGCTGAACAGCGCCTCAATGACCTTTTCCCCGGTAATCCCTGTCAACCCGATCAATCGACGCAAGTGCTCCGGGTCAACCTGACCGGGTACAAGGTCGCGTTTTGTTCTTGCCATCAAGCCCTCATCACACCTGGTTAATCCGCAAGCGGCGAAGTCTGGCATTTTGCCGGTGTCGCCGGCAAGAAACACCAAGGGCGCGGCCCTTGTCATCTCGCAACGGCCGCGTTGACCTCAGGAGCGCGGGGGCGGTAAAGCTCTACCCCCACACTCCCGAGGAAGCCTGTGTTTTGATCGTGGCTGTTCAAGGGTGCGCTGCGCACGGGACTCCGTTCACCGCGACGGTGAAGCTGTCACGATGAGCCGGGGTCGCGTCCCTTGACCTGATGGGGAGAGGTTTTGCTGTTACGACAGCTCGACGGTAAAGCCGGTCAGGCCCACGCCATCGGCGAACTTGCCCACGGCTGACAGGCTTGTCCAGATCCGCAAGGGTTCGCGCCGTGAGCGCACCGGGATCAGTCGCGCGGTGGGGCCACCGAGGCGCACCGACAGCGTCCACTGGTGGTTATCGCCGGCCACTCGGCCTACCACGGCTTCGCGGATCGCGTGCTGGCTGACCAGCGCTTTCAGGGTGTCTGACTGGATGGCTTCGCCGATCATGGGACCAGCTCCGCGCGGCGTTCGGTGGCCAGATCGGCGAAAGCAGCGGTACTCATCGGTACTGCTCCTGGTCGCGTTTGGGCTTGCCTCCCAGCACCCGGTAAAGGCCAACGGCCCCGGCGTAGCTGATGATGCACAGGAACAGGAACATGATCGGGTTGGCAAACGGGGTCATGATCGAGGCGAAGCGCTCGGGCAACTTTAAACCCAACGGTAGTGCCAGGTAGGCGATGAGAAAGACATGCAGCACTACAAGATGCATCGCGCTACCCATCTGACGACGGCGTTCTACCAGCTCCACGCTGCGCTGGGCCAGCACGTAGCCGAACATCAACAGCACGATACCCAGCATCATTTTTTCGGCTGCAAAGGGTGCGTAGTAATGGTCATTCACCGGTCGTTTCCTTTTGAGGGGTATTGGTCCCGGCCTGAGGCAGCAGCGCGCAGATCAGCTCGACGGGCATTTCCCGAATCGTCACGCGGGCATCGATAGGGCGCTGCAGCAGCACGGCACGCGCAACATTGGTCTTGTCTGCGGGAAAAGCACCCGGCCGGCGCGGCAATAGGTCGGTCATATTGGTTACTCCACTTTTGCGTGCGTGACAGGTGCCGGCACAACCTGAAAGGCGGCGCCCTGGCTCCAGCGGCAGGCGGATTTGATCAGTTGCAGGATCTGCGCGTCGGTGAGGCTGGGCGACAGGGTGACCACCCCCTGTCCGGCAGAAAATCGCTCTTGCAGCACCTGGTTAAGGTTGAGGTCGTCTGTTTCGGTTGGCATGGCCGCTCGCGTCCTGGTTAGTCGTCGTTTCTGTGAATGAACAGGCTGATGATCATCGGTACCGCCAAAACCAGCGCGCCGGCCACGGGTGTCCAGCGCAGGAGGGTCAGGCCTTCATCCAATTGGACGGCCGAGGCCGGGCCGGCGATCAGGGTCAGGCACACAAGAGCCAGCAGTTTTTTCATGGTGGTCAGTTTCTCGGCGAAGTGGCCGACACTGCGTAAAACCAGTGTGCGGGGGGTCGGTACGCCAGTGTAGGGGGGTTTGGTTTCCGGGGCCAGAAAAAAAGGGGGCCACCCCTTGGCCGGGTGTACCCCCCTATTGAACATATGTCCTGTTATTCGCACTCCCCGGCACCCTCCCCGCTGCGCAGATCCGCGCGGCCGATTTTGCGCCGGTACCGGGTTTTCAATTTTTTTCCGGACTTCCGGGTTTTAATGGTCAGGTCGACATCGAGGACGATAAATACAGTTGTACCCAATGGCCTTTTTCCATGTTCGACCTTTTACTCTCCTTCCAACCCTCGGCCCTTCACCTGGCCCAACTCGTCACACCCTACCTTCCCCTGTTCGACGTCCTGTCGTCGGTGGCCTCGGCCGTCGGTGTGGTCGTGGCCATAGTCGGGACGGTTCGTCACTGGTGACCTCGATCCCCCACCGGATCCGGTGGGGGTTCCTTTTAGGGGGATTCGTGGGTAACGCGGCGGTCACTTCTTCGCGGCGTTTTTTTCGGCCTGCTCCACCAGGGCATCGAGAATGAACGCCAAGCGCATTTGCAGATGCTCGACCCGCTTGGTCAATTCGGCGCACTCTGCACTGGAACTGTCGGACGCCTGCCAGCGCTGATACACGTCGCGGAACTCATGCACGACGGCCAGCTGCTGCGCGTCAACGGGCACTGACATACCACCGACTTGCTGTTGCGTTTTTTCAGTCGACATAGAACGGGTTCCTTTCGGTTATGCCTGCTCGGCGGCCTGGAACGCACGCACTGCGGCTTCGGCGGCTTCTTTGGCCTTGTCGTACAGTTCGTCGCGCTCGTCATCGGTGATGATATTCGCGTCGGCCAGCGCCTCAGCATAAGCCCGCGCGCTTTCCTCCCGGCGGTCGATGTAGCGGCGCTCGGCCTTCCCGATTTTGGCGATCTTGATGCGCAGGATGTTGAGTAGCGCGTTTTTTTGGCCTGTGGTTATCGTTGTCATGGCGGGAATTCCTTGGGCTATTGATGCTGATACAAGGTCACGACAAGGCAGCGACGCCCGGCGTCATACCGGCCCTGCCCTTCGCGCACCACGCCGTTGACGGTGACCCACACCTGGTTAAAGTCGGCCAACCCTTCAAGCGGTTCATGCAGGGTGATGATCAGCTGGGTTTCGCGGCCGCGCTGATGCTCGTCAATCGACACGTCGACACCGATGTACTGCTGGCTTGGCTCCGCGCTTTGCGGCCGGCCGATCACGGCGTAGGAAAATTTCAGATCTGCAGTAGTGCGCATGGGTGTTCCTTCCGTTGGGGGTATGGGGTCATTCGTTTGCCGGCACGAACCCTTCGCCGGCACAGATCGGGCAGGCCGGCTCCAGTGGTCGCGTCGACCGGCCGTTACAGCGGCAGCCGTCGAACGGGGATGCATCGACCAGCGCGCGCAGTGGCCGGGCCAGTACGCTGTTGCCTTCGGCTTCGGCCTTCACGACGACATCGAGGACGGCGCGGTATTCGTCAACGTTGGTAATCGGTTGCAAGCGCATGGCGGCTCCTTTCAGCTCGACTTGTAGAGGTGCACCGGCGCCAAGCCCGCGACCAATGCGCCCAGCTCGATGGCGGCGTGCTCGCTGGCCTGGTACAGCTTGGTCTTCTCCGTTTCCGAGACTGTCTCATCATTCACCAACGGGCAGGCATCCAGCGCTTTCCAATAATGCGCCAGGGCGGCAACCGCCTCGGCATTAAGAGTCAGCGTCAGCGGATCCGACGGCCCGGTGGGTGTGCTGGCCAGCCGCGCGGTTTGGTTTTGCTCGATCTGGATCGGCGCACCGGTCGCGGCCAGCTTGCGCACCTGACGCACCTGGTCGATCAAGGCGAACACCTCGGCGTCCGGGTCGGCCTCACTGGTCGACACGGTGTCCAGATAGCCCGTCAGTGCCTGCAGCTGACGCTGGGTCAGGGCCAAGGGAAAACGCGGTTCTTGAGTTGATGCGGTCATCGTCAGAATTCCTTTTTAGGGTTTACGGCGCGCCAAATGGATATGCCATGGCCAACCATCGTCGTACGCGTCTTCAAACGGGGGAAGCTTGTGCAGCCGGCTCAACCGGGCGAGTGCATAGCATTCCTCGCGGGTGGCCAAGCGTGTCGCCGGGGCATCATCGAGGGCGATCCGCCAGTGCCGGGCACCGCTGAGCAACGAACCATCGCTGCCCCGCGACCACATGCCGTTGCCTTCGTAGCGGCAGACCGTCAACCGCTGGTCATAAGCCGTATGGACCCAGTAGCGTGTGATCGTGTCGCGCCAGTCCGGCAAGCTTGCTGCGCAGGGCACCCAATCCAGTTCGCTGGCCGGAAACTGCGCCGCCCGTTCGGCGTAGGTCGGCCAATATTGATCCGGGAAGCGTCGGTTGAAGCGCTCACGCGGAGTTAGATCCCGTTCGGCCTTCAACTGTGCTTGCAGTTCGGCAAAGCGTTGAGCGGTCAGCCACTTGCACGGCCGGGGTGGAAGTGGTCGCAAGTAATCGGGCCGTGAGTCGTCCACACGTAGCTCTGGCCACGTGCTTTGGCACTGCTCAGCCTCCAGGCGCTCGCGGGCGGCTTTCCAGCTTTCGCCAGGCAATGCACCGGCCCGCACCTGGGCATCGGTCAGCGGCGGTAGATCATTCCAATGCCAATCAGACAGATCGGAATCCAAATCAGACAGATCGGAATCACTCATGACGGCCATCCTTGACGTCCTTACGCTGCTTCCAGCACCAGGGACAGACGACGTCCCAACAGACCTAACGCGCGCTCGACCTGCTCGATCTTGGAAGCGTGAATAAAGTCGACCAGGCGATCGACCGCCTGGCGCGAACAGCCCAGGCGCCGGGCCAGCTCGGCGCGGCTCACGTCTTCCTCGAGCATGGCATTCCACAGCATAATTTTGGCCACGGTCAGCGCTGGCAAATGCAGCACCAGGGCCGGATCGCTCGGCGCCGAGGCGGCGGGGATTTTGCGCCGCTGCTCGACGTACAGCGACAAAGCCGATTCCATGCCGTTCAAGGCTTCGGCGAACGCATCGGCCAAGGTATCGCCGGCCGCGTTCATTTCCGGAATGTCCGGGCATGACAGCCACACGCCGGTCGGTTCACGATGCACTTCTAGCGGGTATTGATACATGGTGTCTCGCCTCTTGGTACAGCCAAGCCTCAATCCTTGAGGCCCAACTGTTTGATAATGGTTTTGCGTAATCCTTCGTGCATTTCCTTGCTGCCGTGATCCGCAAAGATAGTTGACTTGCCATTCAAGTAGACCTTGAAGTGGCTGCCTTTAGCGCTCTTGAACTCCACGCCTTGGGCCAACAACCACCGCCGAAACTCGCTGCACTTCATTGCTTTAGTCCTTGCCGTTTCGGTAGAGCCATTATAGCAACACATATGTTGCCATAGCAACACATATGTTGCCATAGCAACACATATGTTGCCATAGCAACACATCTGTTGCCATAGCAACACATCTGTTGCTTTGTTTGTGTTTTTTTTCCGGTCGATTTGGCCGGTGATTGGAAAAACCCCAAGTGGTTTTGCCGCCGTCGTGACATTCAAATGGGTGTCCCCTCCACGGACTGAGTCACCCTCCCATGCGCTGTGTGCAGATCCTGCTGCTGTCCTTGTCAACGCTCTGCGGTGCTCTGCTGGGCACCAGTCAAATCGCCGCGAACCTGTCCGCCGCTTTCCGCCGCCGGCGATCACCCTGTCACTGCCATTGGTCGTCGTGACCTGCCAGCCCTGAACGTTTCGGCCATCCGGCCTGCACCTCTGTCAACCCACAGGTTCCAAAAAGCAGGCGCACCAGGTCATCACGGGAGGCGCGCAAATGACCTATACAGTCAACATCGATCAGTACGAGCTGGAATGCGACATCATCGAACTGGTCGACGTGCCGCCCGATCCCTGGGCCACGTCCAGCGACTGGGATGCCTACGGGGATCGCGAGCTGGTGTTCCGGATCGTGTCCGCGCGGATCTACGACGAACATGGCCAAGCCATCGACGCCGGCCGCAACGCCTGCGCGCAGATTGCCGAGGACTATGCCGAGTTGATCGAGCAAGAATTGTGGCGGCAGATCAAGGCCGAACGGCAGGACGTCGCTTGACCTTGTTCAACCTTCGCGGCCGATGCCGGTGGCGGGCTTGTCGTCACGCATCCCCTGAAACACCCCATGGCGCACCCGGCCGGACGGGGTGATTTCCGCATACTTCACCTCACACAACAGTTGCGGATCCAGCCACACCACATCCAACCCCTTGCGCAATGCCGGCACTCTGGCCAGCGCGCTGGTGTCTCGCTGCAGATCGCCCAGGCGCGCGCGCAACCCGACCAACTTTCGATCACTCAAACCGGACTGCACCCGGCCGGCGTAGACCAGCTCGTCCGCCTCGTCCTGCAAGGCGATCAGCAATGAGCCAATGCCACCGGCCGCGCGCGTGTACCCGACGATGACAAACTCCTGACGGTTGTGGCATTTGAGCTTGATCCATTCTCCGTCACGCTCGGAGACGTAGCGACTCCCGGCGCGCTTACCGACCACGCCTTCCATGCCCATCGCGCAAACGTTGGCCAACAGGTCACGCGGATCCACGGCGAAGGCTTCGGAAAAACGTACATGCTCCAACGGTGTGCGCTCGATCATTGACTGCAGCAATGCCCGGCGCCGCTCGATGGGTTCGCCGCGCAGGTCCCGTCCGGCCAGATACAGCAGATCGAAAACGAACAGCACCAGGTCATCGGTTTGCCCCGAACTGAACGCGCCTTGCAGGGGATGGAAGATCGGTCGACCGTCCGCGTCCTGGGCAACCACTTCGCCGTCCAGCCAAGCCGAGGTCAGGCCAAGCTGGGCCAGCTCCGTCGCGATCCGGGGCAGGCGGTTCGTCCAGTCGTGGCCGTTGCGAGTAAACAGGGTGACGTGCTCGCGGATCCGCGCGGTAAAGCGATAGCCGTCAAACTTGATTTCGTAATGCCAATCGCCGGCTGGGGGGACGCTGGCCAAGGTGACCAGCTTGGGTAGGATCTGTTCCGGCCACGGATCCGCGACCGGTGGTTTGCGCTTGCTCATGCCCGGCTCCTGTCTGCAGTCCTACCAGTGTAGGCAGACGTGCGTGAGCCGGATGGTGATTACTGGGACTGCTTGCCGCTGTCCATGGCGTACATGGCCAACTGCAGGTCGGTCAATGCCTGACCGTTGGCCTGGTAGCCGTTGTGGCTACAGGTGATGCTGGTCACGCCGTCACGCTGGTTTTGCAACGGGGCAAAGCTCACTTGCTCGATGCCTGAAACTCGCGTCTTGAGTGCCACCCAAGCCACGCCATGGTTACAACTCACGTTTTCCGCAACGAACTGCTGCGCGGCGCTCTCGGCACTGGCCAAAGTGTTGTGCGCGTGCTCCATCACTGCATTCAAAGCTTCCAGCGGAATCCCCGGAAAGCCCTGTGCAGGTACGTTGGCCAACGATACGACTGGGATGCCCCCTTGTCGGCTCGGCTGCGCTGGTGGGACTTCTGCCGGCGTCACAAGCTGGTAAAGCATAAAGACCGCCAAAGCTCCCAGCACGACCAAGCAGCTGACATTGCGGATCAACTCGGAGGTCGCAAGCGCGTTTTCCCACTGGGATCTGGTCATGACTGGTTAGCCCGCTTTCACGAATTCAAGGTTGCGATAGAAGATCACGCCGTTTTCAAGACGAATGTTGCGCAGTCCATTTTTCACCGCGATGACGGTTTTGGACACAGGCTGACCTATCTCGCGCTGGGTCTTGTATTGACCATTGAGGTAGATTTCCTCGTCGACGCGATACGTGTCTTCTTCGGCCGCAATGGTCAGAACGCGCGGGTGCTTGCCCTGGTCTTGAGTCTTCTCGACCCAGCGACCCGACAGCGCGTTAGTGCTCTGCGCTTCGCAGCCAGCGTTCAACAGCCCGGCCAGCACAACAACCATCACCGCAAGACTACCCTTCAACATAATTTCCTTCCTTTGCGCGGTCTGCGCGTCCGTGAAACGAACTTGCCCGATATCGGTAAAGTCAATATTCATTAAATTGCTAGCATAAGTCAACCTGGCGCCGGCGGATCGATCGCTATTTTGCTAGCAGATCCTGCGGTGACATCAGCGTGCCGCGTCACCACAGTTGCACCTGTTCAAGCTTCTGATAGTATCCCTCGCGCAGGCTGGCTCCTCTCAGATTTGGCCTGCGTTCTAATTTTTAACCCGGCCGTCACACGCCGGGTTTTTTTCGCCTGAAAATTGGGGTGTTAGCCCAGCTGTCTGCCCAATCACCCACATCCCTGGCAATCATCGCCAGGAAACCTGCCAGGTACGCATAGACCATGCCCGCGCTGAGGATACTGACAGCGATTTGCAGCCCACTCGTGCTGAGCCAGTTCATATCAGCGATGTTCAGCACTACGGGACCAACGCCGAAAAAACCCAACACGGCGTTAAAGGGGTGGTTATCCCCGAAGGCCAGGAAGCGAAGGTACATCAGAATGCCGGCCGGTATGGCTAGCGCACTAAGGCAAAACATAGCGATCTGGATGATCACAGAAACTGCCGTTTTCATGGAACGTTACCTTTCCGAACCCGACGCGGCGCGAAAGATTACCCAACCACCCACGAAAATCATCGCAATAATTCCAAAGAGCTGGGCGAACCTGAACGCGTCCGACGCGATGCCCTTGCAAAGCGCAACGATTCCGACCAGCACACAAGCGGCCAGGAACACACAGATGACACGCCCCATAGGCTGGCACCACAACCGACGAATTCTCGCCAGAACGCTGGGTTTCTTATCTTCGTACATGCCTGCTTTTCCTTGTTGGGCGTTATTCGACGTGGACACTTACTTTCGCACCCGCACCGGTGACGATTGGACTGCCAGCGCCATGAGTTGAAATATTGGTGGATCCCGGTGCGCAATCGGAGCTTTGCCCCGGCGCGTAGGTTTTTCCATTAATAACCACCACGCTGTTTTCGCCAGTGACGATTGGGGAGTTTGCCCCGGTCGTCTGGCAGTTGTGCGCACTGACCGTTGGGCCTGCCTGCTTGGCCTCCCGCTCTTTCGTCTCGTCTATTGATGCCTGGTCGACAAGCGTCTGGACTTGCTCGCTCAAGCGTGGGCTACGTGTGGTATAGGCCCACGAATAGAACCCAACGGCGCCGATCACCAACAACACAGAAACGGCACGCAAAAACTTGCGCTGTGGACTGCGACGGCTCCGCATGGCGGCGAGGAATGCCAAGGCAAGCAGCACAGCGATAACAACGCCCGTCACGACGGGATGCTGCTGTGTGAACCGCCAGCCGTTGATTAGCCCGTCGATCACTTCTACTGGAATCATGATTTACCCTTTGAATTTGAGGCACTGTAGTGCCGGAACCAGTAACGCGCGCCAAGCCAGATCGAGAGCCACAAAAGCGCTGGAAAAAGCGCACGGAAAACCAGTGACGCATTGATTTGGACGCCTATATAGCTTTGGTACACCAGTTTGCCGCAGCCGATGCCAGCAAGAGTCAAAACCAGCAGAAGCCAAAAGTAGCGGTCGATGAATGCCAAGATTTTCATTTGTCCCCGTTACTTCAAGCGCATTGCATCAGGCGGGGGCAGGTCGCGATAAAGCTGACCATTGCTGAGTTGCAGCGTGACGCAATCAGGAACCATCGTTACGATGATGCCGGGGCCGTCGAGCTGGCCCTCGGGGATGTCCCAACCCTCAATGGTGCTGGGCTTAAGCTCGTACAGTTCATTGGTGTTCAAATCACGAAGAACCCACGTTTTGTTACCGGTCATGCCTTCATGGCTGACAACGTGAAGCTCGGTTCGCAAACCCTCTGGAAGCGGCGACCAGGTTGGGCCTACGTCGCTAAGTACATTGGTGTTTGACATGGATCTTTCCCTTATCAGTTTGTGGGTTTGTCTGCGCGTTTATCAGGCCCGGTTAGGATCAAAACCATACCTACCAAAGCACCACAAACAGCCGCATAGGAAAGAGGGGCATAACCCAGCATGCCTATATTGAGTCGACCGGACGGAACACCTGTTGGAAGTGGAATCGACAGGTCGGGAAAGAAACTCAGGACAACGCAGATCGCCATGAAAATCAGCGCGCCAAAAAGCGCAGCGAGAGCCAGGGCTGTGAGCTTCGGATTCAACAGATCGCGCATGATTATTTCTCTTGGGTGTCGGTGGCTTGGCTGTTCGTAACTGGTAATTCCTTCGATTCTTCCCGACGGTTGCGACCATCATTCAGCACAACGATGACCATGCCTGGAATCGCGAAGATTCCCCCCCACCACAACGCGGTCGAGAGTTCGGCCTTATTGATCTGATAAAACATCCAGATTCCTGACCCAATTGCAGCGCCGATGAACATCAGCAGAAGGCCGAAATAGCCTAAGCCAGTAAGTTTCGCTTGTCCTTTCATCGTAGTTTTCCTGATTTTTCTGATTGCTGAATCGGGAAACAATCAATAGTGAAGCTGGTTCCTTTCTCAAGGGTGAGCGTATTGGGCTTCGCGTCCTTGAAAGTCTCATTCATCAATTCACCTTGTGGTGAACGAATTTCGCAACCTGGGGCACCCGCAACAATGGGCCGATCAAAGGTTCTGAAATCCCATGGCTTGGACTGTTCTTCTGCCTTACGCGCGAGCGCGACCCATCCGAGAAAGACGAGCATCATGAGCATCGCCACTGTCGTGACCGCAATAATGTAAAGCGGTTTTTTGCTAATCTGTTTCTTCATCGACATCACCAATCTCTTTTCTTGGCGGATCTAAGTTCACGCAACCCGACCAACGTTGCGGCCAAACCGAAGCCCCCAAACGGCACCAGAAGCGCGCAAAACTCGCTGCGCAGATCAGGCCCCACGAATGGATATACCCATATCGCAAGCATGCTTGACGAGGCGATGAACAGGATTGCTAGTCCACCCCAGACCCAAATCAAGTTTGCGCGTCGAGCAACTCTCTGAAGTTCGGTCATACTGTTTCCTAGATGTTTCGAGCTGGCCAGCGACCGTGGATCGCGACCGACCATGCTACGGTTGCAAGATCGCGAATCAGCGGCCACGACATTAGTCCGTAAGCTGAAAGCCCCAACGCTAAAACGAGATTTGAGCCAGCCGCTGACGCCGCAAAAGCCGATGCCAGAACAATGGCCAAGGCCGCTATTTGGAGCTTCATGGTCAGCGAGGTTGTGTACTCAAACAAACGCTTCATCCGACATTACCTTGAACAGTTATTGGCAAGACTGATTAGTGACCCGCCACCCGGTACGATTTTCGGCGTCGACCTTCGCTCGCTGCATGGTGAGTTCACATTTGCGACCTGCAATCAAAATGGGTACCGCAGCTGTATCGGCCCAAACCCTTGGCCCTCCAACAACAATTAGGGAGTGCATCACATAGTCGCCGGCCAACCCAATCGCAGCCTCCGGCGATCCAGATCGATCAAAGTTGAAGCTGTCCTTCGCCGGTTCGCTCACAGGAGCCTCTTGGCGCACGTATAGCGCATGGATGGCCGCGCCTCCTGGTACGCCTGCGATCAAACCCAATAGAAGTCCTGCTGTTAATCGGTTCATGCTCTTTTCCTACTACCAGAAAGGAATCATCGGGACGGACTCGCGCCGATCCAATGCAGCTTCATGGCTGTCATGGAATGCCCGGTATGCTTCGATGTTCGCTTCACAAAACCGCTCCAATGCATCAGGGGTCAGGCGCGGGCTGTAGACCTGTGGTGGTTCTTCATCGGCGTCCATGAACTGCTGAGTGCCATCTTCGAACTCACGCAGCCAGGCCACTGTCACCAACTGCTCCACCTCAGTGGTGAACGGCCAGTCGCGGGCGCCGTTAGGGTCGAAGGTAAGGCCTTGGAAAAACTCAACGAGCTGCTGTGAATGCACCGGGTCAACGGCCTTGGGCCGGAAGATAAAAGCTCCATCGCAAGAGCCGCAAACCACGCCGTAGGTAACAATAGGCGCGATGACGAACACACCCGAGTCGTTCGGCCCTTTGTAGGCCGAAGCCTCATGCTGGGACTCGACCATGCAGTGCGGGCAATCCAGCCACACACTGGTACTGTTAGCACGAACTGCCCTTGTCACTTCAATCAAATCAGTATCACTGCTCATGCTGCCCGCCTTGCCTTTTTGTATCGTTCAGCGTGGGCACATAACACCGGGTGCATAGCATGACCATTGCGCAGAGCAGAAATCGCCTGACCGATCACGTAACGTGCCTGCTGCCGTTTAGTAGGTGCTTCAACGGGATCGACTGTCATGTCGTCAGCCACATAACCAGCAGCCTCCAACTGGGAAGCCAATGCCTTGAGGTCGAATCCTGTGGCCAGATTCAGCAATGCAAATGCACCGATCCACGCAACGAGCGCTTCCTCGTCGGCAATGCAGTTGGGTAGAGCGGCAAGCATCGACTGCGCCTGCTCTATGTCCTTGGCCAACTTGTCATTGAACAGTGCTTCAAAAGCGGCAGAACCATGGGTAGCGAGTGCTGACGTGTGGGAGAGGTAAGCCCGTTCAACGGCGTCCGGGTCGTTCTTCTCGGTTACAACGAATGGAACTTCGTTAAATACAAACCGAACGCTCAACCCTGTCTCTTGAGCGCGCTCGATTGCTTTACCTGCAGCGGTACGGATGTCACAACCGAACGGCAGCGACAGAGACAAGGTGCCATCGGGCAAAGCGGCTTCTTCCATCAAAACCATGGGGACAACTCCTGACGATCTGTGATTCCCGGACGCGAAAAGCCGCGTCTCTCTACTGGCTCGGCCCAGCTTTTTAGGGCTGGGCTTGTGGTGTACCTCGGCGGCAGATCCGCCGCGAATTCCTCGATCACTTCGTACTAGGCTGTGAGTTCGCGGAGGCGTTCTGCGGCAGTGATTGCCGGCATTGGAAATGGCCCACAGCCTTTCAGATTAGAAATCTGTACATCACTGATGATGGAGCGACCTTCGCTAATCAGCACATTCATGTCGTAACCAATTTGCACTGTCGCGCCCATGGATTCAGCTTTCGAAATCAAGGTTTTGAGTTCTTTGTTGCACGTCGACATGGGTGATTTTCCTGAACTGGTGGCCCCGGCGAGCCGGGGCGGGCTGGTTAGGCTGCGAGCAGCTTCGGCACTTCACGCAGAGCGATTTGCACCAGGTCTTTGAAGTAGCGTGCCGTGTTGCCCTCAGGGTCAGCGATGACGACATCCATGATTACCTTCGGCTCGACTCCGGCTTTCTTCGCCATCAGATCCAGTGCTTCCAGCGCGGCCAAGGTTGCAATGTTGGCTTTCAGCTTCAAGTTGCGCTCTGCACGAATGTCAAACACCGCTTCGTCTACCAGCCATTCCTCAGCTTCAAGGTACTGGCGCGCAACATCACAGGAGACATTTGCAGCTCTTACGACCGCTTCAATCTTGGCTTGCTTGTCCATCCGGCTGCTTCCTCAGTGATTCATTTCAATGAGGCGTATTCTATAGATACCTATGGAATAAACAAGCAATTTCCACTCTTAAATATAGAATTTTTTTACTTCGTGCACGAATGCATGCTTGTCCTGGATCCCCTTCAACCGGTTGTAAAACTGGCTAGGTGTCACGCGGTGCTTATCGGTCGCCTCCTTGGCGCTCAGACCGCTTACAAGATGATCGCGCAATGCGGCGATCACCTTTTCGCCGCTGGTTTTGGTGTCGCTCAGCAACAGCTCAAAATGCTCCGCGTCAACTTCCCCTGGCTTTAAAGCTGGTACATCACCGGCCATCAACGTAGCTCCACAACAGAATCGAATTCCATAGTTTAATATGGATCATGCTTAGATGGCTATGCGGGCAGCCCTTTCACCACAAGGTCAGCTGTTCGTGCGCAGTGACGTCAATGGCTGGAATGATTCCAGGGGAACGCGAATCCAAGGCGTTATCCGGATCACGGAGGGAATTCGAAAGGATTGCAAACCGCTCGCGATTCGGCGGATCCCGTCTGACAGTGAACGACTCGTCTACGACATCATTGATCCTTGCCCACTGGTTCCAGGCAAACGACCGGCCCAGGCCGACAGTGGTCGTCGTACTGGGGAACCCAGTCGCATCCCGCACCAGTTCTTCCCAACTTGCACCGAACCTCACTTCATCAAACCGGCTGTGCTTGCCGGTCAGTGCGTTGCGCTCCAACACCAAGGCGCGCTCAAGCAGGTCGGGGTGATTGGCCGCGAGCCAGTAGAGCTCCCATTGCTTTGAGGCCGGACAGAAAAAACACGCTGACTTGATCGGCACCAGGTCATCACCCAAGGCCTTGGTAATGGCCTGCACACATTCCCGTCTAGCCCAGCCCACTATCTGCAAGGGGTACACGTAATCGAAATCAGCGTCTGCCGGCTTCAATCCTTTGGAACGACGCATATCAGCTTTACCGCAGTCGTACCCGATCAGCTTTACGATGCGCTGCCCGGTTTCCCGTGCGCGTAGCCAGACCGGGTGTGCAGGCTGCGCATTAGGGCCACGGCGCGCTCCTTTCAAAAACTGGTCTTGGGGAACCTGCTTCCACTTGATGGAACAAGATTTCATGCCGAAAGCGAGACTCGGTAGTGTCTCGTTCTTGAGGCAATTGCCGTACAGATCGACGTAGCCGGTTGATGCTTGGGGCACCTTGCGGCAGACGTCGATCCTCGGCCAGCCCCAGGCATCGAGCACGCGGTTCATCGCTTCCACATGCAAAAGCGTTTCGGGTTTCTCTGCGCCCGTATCTGCGAAAGTGATCACATCGGGGCGCACCCCCGCAGCATGCAGGGCAACGATCATTGCCGTGGAATCTACGCCCGAGCCAAAGCAAAGCGACAACAAACGGCCAGACAACGCCGTTTGTAGAGCTTCTATCTGTTCGGTGTTCAGAATACCGACGGCATTTTGCAGCATGATTTTTCCACCCTGGTACAAGGACGCAGAAAGCGCGTCATTTCACGACCACAACCCCGTGCAATGACGGGGTGCGGCCTGGCTAGCCCAAGGGTGGTGGCTTCCGAGGCGCCCAGCGTGAGCTGGGCACTTGAATCAAAGGGTGTCGTCGCCCTCCAGATCCGACAAGCTGTCGGCTAAGTCAATCTCGACTCCCACCTGGTCGGCCTCATCGGTCACGGTAAACACACAGGCACTGTCGTGCTCACCGGCCGCGATATTGGCCGCAAAGTAACGTTCAGCAATGAGCTGAGCAGCGGCTTTGTGGTCGCCTTCGCACTCCACATCAACAGTCCAGGAAATTTGATAACGGGGCATTCTTTGCTTCCTCAATGATTTGCTTCAACGAGGGCAATTCTACACTTACCTGTGGAATTTACAAGCGTAATTACACAGCAAAGCATGGAATTAATCCGAAGCTTCTGTGCCTTCGGTCTAGAGGATCTGGTCGTCGCCACGCCACTCGTTTACTGTATATATCAACAGTAATTATCGGTGCGTTATGAACGTTCTTTCAGTTTCCCCCCTCCCCTCGTCCGATCAACCCGTCCAGGTGTTGGCAGGATCTGCGGCCGGTGGGTTCCCCAGTCCCGCAGCCGACTACTGGGAACCATCGATTTCGCTCGATGAACTACTCAATGTTCGTGCTCCGCATATCTGGATAGTCCAGGTCGAGGGGGACAGCATGCGCGACGTGGGTATTTATGACGGCTCTCGACTGGTTGTCGACCGAGCAATAACCCCATGCACGGGGCACGTTGTCTTGGCCTATGTCGATAATCAGCCCCTGGTAAAACGCCTGGCTAAATCCCCTCGCGGCTGGTTGTTGGAATCGGCCAACCCTGATTACTCCCCGATCACCCCCGAACAATATGGATCGGTTGAAGTCTTCGGCGTGGTGACTTGGTGCCTGACTCCCCATGCACTCTGAACCTCGTCCAGTCTTCGGCCTGGTGGACGCGAACAGCTTTTACTGCAGCTGCGAGCGCATTTTCCGGCCCGAGCTGCGGCACCGACCGGTCGTCGTTCTTTCGAACAGCGACGGCGCGATTGTCGCGCGTACCAACGAGGCCAAGGCCCTGGGCATCAAGATGGGCGAACCCTACTTCAAAATCCGCGAGTTCTTGGCGCAGAACGGTGTCGCCGTGTTCAGCAGCAACTACACCCTGTATGGCGAGCTGAGCCATCGCATGTCCATGGCGATTGCATCCCTCACGTTCGCGCAGGAGCAATACTCCATCGACGAATGCTTTGTGCGGCTCGACGGTATGCCAGAACCAATAGTTGAAGTAGGCCGCGCGATACAGGCGCGCGTGCTGCAGTGGACTGCCCTGCCCGTGGGGGTCGGCATTGGCCACACCAAAACGCTTGCCAAGGCTGCACAGCACGCATCCAAGGTCTGGAGAGAGCGCACGGGTGGGGTCGTGGATCTGCGCAAGCCTGAGGCTGTGGAGTGGTTATTGCGCCGGATGCCGGTTGAGGACGTCTGGGGGATCGGCGGCAGGATGCGCGACAACTTGGCTCGCGACGGCATCACAACAGCCTGGCAGCTTTCTCAAGCTGACGCGCGAGCGATGGGCCGCAAGTACAGCATTGTGGTTGAACGAACGATCAGAGAGTTGCAGGGCGAATCCTGCATGGATCTGGAACAGGTTGTATCGCCGAAGCAATCGATCTGCTCGAGCAAGATGTTCGGTCAGCGGGTGCACACGCAAGAAGGCTTGCGCCAAGCACTCGCGACCTACCTTCACAAGGCGACGGAAAAACTACGAAAACAGCGTTCCCTGTGCGGCGCGTTGCGGATTGGGATACAAACCTCATTCCACGGAGACGGGCCGAAGTATGCCAATGCCACAACATGCATTCCTGACTATCCCACTGATGACGTTCGGCAATTGACGAAACACGCACTGCGGGCTTTAGAGAGCATTTATCGACCGGGCTTTGCCTACAGTAAGGCTGAGGTCTTGTTAATGGATCTACGCAAGCGGGGGGAGTACAGCGAAGACTTGTTCAAGCCGAGCCAACCACAACGCACGGACGCTTTGATGGCCGTCATGGATCGCGTGAACAGACGCTGGGGGCATGACTGTCTACGAACTGCAGCGATGCCCTTGGCGCCTGACTGGGGTATGCGCCGCGCCTTGCTGAGTCCCAGCTATTTGACTAGCTGGGATCAGCTTTGGCGGGTTCGATGCCGGTGACCACCCTATTTTTCTGATTCCATCTTCTCTAACTGCTCCAATGCGTCCAAGCACTTACCAAATAAATCGCCTAGCTTGCTAATACCGCGTTCTTCCGCAATTCGATAAAAACGCTCTTGGTCAGCAACATCTACCCGGATGTTGAATTGAACCTTCGGTGAAGCGCCAAAGCGCTTCCGTTTATTTCCTAGCTCTGCTTGGGGTGCTTCACGCGACGGGAAATTGTTATCACTTGATAGCTTATCGATATCAACTGATATCGGAGGCGTGGTTGAATCGGTTTTGGGTTTGAAATTCTGCAGCGCTTTGAATGGGTCTACACGATCAGTCGTCATTGGGGCATTACCTCAGAAAGCTTTGTCAGCATTTCGGCCGTTACTGCCTCGGCGTTGACTATCGCTTTAGCGAGACCAGGCACCAAAGCGGGGTCTAACTGCTCCAAAGGCAATTTGAAGGAAAACATCGCCCTAAAAGCGTCACGCTCACACATTTCTGTAGAGAAAACAGAAATACCCTGCTCCTTCAAACCGTTCTGCAAGCTGGTGGTTGTGCGCGTGGTATATGCAGCAGGTGTACCAGTGAACAAAACCGAGAAAGGCAATCGATAGTTAGGAGCATGCCTTTGCACGGACAGTTCTTGATCGTGAATCAACGCAATCGCTTTCGCCGCTTCATCCGCATCAAGGTACGAGCCGCGCATGGGAATGATGACGTAATCGGCTTCCTGCAAAGCATGAACGACGATTTTCGCAGCGGTGCCTTCCAGATCAACCAAAACAAACGGATCAATCTTCGCAGCTTCACGAATTTTGCTCGCAATGTTGTTTTCCGTTACACCCGACACAATACGCATGTTCGAAGGGCACCCCCCAGCCGAAGCCCATTTTTCCATTGGGTTGTTCGGATCGGCGTCGATGATAGTTACGTTCGCGCCCTTTGCGGCTAATTGTAAGCCCATGGTCAGACATGACGTCGATTTCCCGACCCCGCCCTTCGGGCACACAAATGGAATTGTAGGCATCGAATCACCCTATGATATTAAAAGATATCAAAACATAGCGAATGATAGCACAGCACTCGCAAGATGTAGCTATTAAAAGATAGCACGCACTAACAAAAGATATCAGGTGATAGCCAAAAACGTCAGCTGGATCGCCATGATGTCATATGAAAAGATATCAAATGATAGCCGAAGGATATCGATCAATATCAACAAATAGCATGTGCTAACAAACGCCATCAGCCCCTCAGCAATGCAGGTGGCTGTGAGATTGTCGACAAGCTCACTAAGCGGGGTCAGGTGTTGCGGGTTGGCAAGTTCGGCCAATGGAAGACTCATCAGAGCGTTGGTATTCGTGATATATTTTGCTTCGGACATAGACAACCCCTTGAAGGTTTTTGTGTTCCACGCTGGGGATGGCTGCAACCATGCCCCGGCCTTTTTAAGCCATAAAGGCCAGCACCTGGACTACGTCCTGCGGTACTCGGCCAGTCAATACCAAAAAGTGCCGCCATACGCCGTACGGCACCGTGATGCTTCCTTCCTTGAACCCTCGCACTCGTCGATCCGAAGACAACCCCAGCAAGGCCGCAAGCTTTGCGTCAGTGCCGTATTCCTTGAAATGCGATTGGAAGTGCCTGAAATAAGCACCTACAACATCCGGGTGAGGCGGTTCCCAGCCTTCGCGTTCGCGCAACAAATGGGTTCGCGGATAGCGGTTTTCGTCAATCTCCGACTGTGGCGGCAGTCTCGGCGCGTGAAGATTGGCCATCAACTGCACAACTCCATCCCTTGTGCCTTCTTCGAAGACCAGCGCCTGTTGTGCCGCGATATCAGGTAACTCAATAACCATGATGCAGATCCTTGTGATGGTCAGAGTAGGGGGGTCACCCCCCCCATTCCTACCGTGGCGACAGCTCGATACGTCGAACGTCTGAAACACGGATGTTGACCAAACTCAGAGTTCCTGTGGCTAGCCTCTTCCAGTTGCCGCCCTGGTGAATGTGCATCAGGGCATAGAACAGGTAGTCAGGTAACAGGATGTCTGTGCGGTCGACGCGGATTCCGATGTGTTCGGGGTTGTACTCCCGAACCGGTTCACCGCATCGATCAGCTGACCCCCTTCGAACCAACCAGAAATGTGCCTCTGGAAAGTTCGTCTGAATCGTCGCCACATCTGAAAGTCTCATCTCGTTCTCCGTCAGCGGCAACGACTAGCCCCCTCTAGAGTCGAGTGGCTCTCTGCGTGCCACCAACAGACGCAATATTAGGCTAAATTAGCCTATCAGACAAGCTTTATTTAGGCTAAATCAGCCTAAATATAAAATATTGCTATCAAAATGGATGGTCCAGCTGCGGCGCCGGCGCCGGACTTGCTAGCAGTCAGTCGAACAGATCCTGCTGGCCGGCCACTTCTGCGACTTGCACACACAACGGCGCGAGCTCCTTCACTAATCGATTCATACGTGCCAGTCGTTCACGTAATCGCGCGTTCTCATCCTGCATCGACGCGATACGCGCTTCCTGGGTGATCACCAGTTCGGCAGCGGCAATGAGGGCCTGGCTACCGGATCCTTTACCCGTTAACTTTTTGACTTGCGCGACAAGCGCGTCATCGATCTGCCTGATTTGAATGAGCACTGCACACCTCTGAGTAGTAGCAAAAAATCGAATGGCTGTTTGGCCTCGCCGAAAATGCTACCACCTTGAAAAGACTTATTGCTATCAAATAATGGCCTGGCCAGCTCCGGACCAATTTTTTTTGCTACCAGCGATCAAATCCCAATCATTCGAAGCGTTTCACACTCGAGCGCAAACGGTGATAGCAAATCAAAGCCCGGGAGCAGCTGATCGATCGCCAATTTGCTACCAGCAGCACAATCGATTTCCGGTCGATCCAAAATCTGAAAATCGATGCCTTCACCGAAGGCACATAGCGGCAGTAGCGGTTCGGTTCTCTAAAGCGAGCCTGTGCGCACACGCACCCGGTTGAGCACTCGGCCGGCTTGCCGGTCGGGGGCGATTTATCCGGGTCTTAGCGCCCGAAGGGGGGCCGTAGGCCAGGGCAGGCCAGCTTCATCGGCCTGCGCCGCTTAGACAGGCGTACACGCGGAGTTGAGGTATGATCCCCACGGGTGCAGGGGCCGTAGGCTCATGCCTGGGGTTGGGGGCGAGTAGCCCCCGATGTCCACGCCGTGCCGTAGGCACGACTTGCGTGGGCATTATTTGGTGGAGCGAAGCTACACCTCCCATCTTTAATTTTTTTCCTCCTGGTTAATGACCGACACTTAAAAAATCTCTTGCCGACACTTAAGTTCTTCTAAATGAAGGACTTGGGCGCATTGCCTGTGGATAACTCGAAAGGGGTAGGGGATCGCCGGCAGGATGGCCAAGAAAGGGCATTTCCGCGCTCGGTAGCCGAATTTTGGGCGCAATAAGGGCAGGGCAGGGCCGTCCTGCATGGGGAGTCTGGAAAAAGGGCGTAGTTACCCTACAGCGGCCGCAGAATGGGCCACAGGATGGTCAACTGTACTGACGGGTCTTCTCGGCGATAATGCGTTCTACTTCGTCGTAGATCTCTTGTCGCGTTCGTCCGGGGTCGGCCAGTAGCATAGCCGTCTGCAGCTCTATACGTGCGCGCTGCAGCTCTACAGGGTCAATAGCGGGACGTCTAGCGCCTCGATCCGCCTCTGCCGCTGCACGGAATTTCCCCAGTGATTTGTTGCCATTGATGACCAGCGCGTTGCGCGCCCAGGTCGTCAAAGTGCCGCCGGCCTTCTTCACTTTCTTGGCCAGGCGCTCAGTTGCACGGTCTTGCTCATGTTTGAGCCGCTTGGCCAAGCCGAACAGTGTAAACAGCAGCTTGTTGACCGCCTTAACGGCCGCTAACCCACGCCATGTACCGTCTTCTTTGAGCTGCCGAGGTTGGCTAACCGTGATCAGGTTGGCTTTTTTCAGATCGGCCATCGCGCGCTCAGCTCGACGTGGGTGCAAACCTGTGAGCTTGACCAGGTAAGGCAAGGTGAGCGAGATAAACCCCGACGGCGTAGGAACACCACAACGCAGGGAAACCAGATCGGTATGTTCCAGGATAGCTGACTGCAGCGCTAAGCATGCCTCGCGGCGCTCGCTGCGCTGCTGACGGCCTTGCTTGCTCTTATGGGCATTGCGTAGGGATGGTAGGACGTTCGGCGACGCGTAGTAACGCCGTATACGTTCCTGCAGCTCGATCAAAATTCCTGGGCGACGTTTGCTTGTCTCCGGCCGGATCAGATCGAGTCGAGGGGAATCGGGTTGATGGCCACAGAAATTGCCGCCGTGATTGACACGTTCGACGTATGGCCGTTTTTCTCTTGTAATTCGATGGCTCGCTCCCTCTTGGGTGCGCGCAACCATCGCGTGCGACGCTAAATCCATATACCCGCCGTTCAGCGGTGAGCTGGTGACTTAATCGCTTTTGCAACTTGCAAGAAGCTGCCGCGCTAAGCCATAATCAGCTCACGTTGATGAGGAACAGGTCTCCTTCGTCGAAAAAAGCAAGACCTGTTCTAGTTGTTCCAAAAAGCCCGGTATCCAGCCGGGCTTTTTGGTTTCTGCAATTCGGCTATGCCACTTGCAGTTCTCCTACCTGTGTTGTCACTTCTTTGAATCCCACTCGCATAGCATCCAGGTGAGCAGATTCAAGGCTCTTGTAGATCTTGTGTCGCGGCGATCTCGCGATGGTCATGTGATCGGAAGTGCCGTCTTTCTTCTTGACGATCAATACCCAACCATTTTCCAAAAGAGCAGGCGCGACGATGGCAGCTGTAAGGCTGCCTTCTTTGTACAACTTGCGCATACCTGAGAGATTCACAGCCATCACGCCCTCAAAATCGATGAAGAGATAGGGTGCCACCATAAGCGGCAATGCACGAAAAAGCAAATTCATGCATACCTATAGCCCTTTCGACAGGCCTTAATCAGCGATTTTGATGCAGGAAATCTAAGTTTCGTGCAGGCGAATGCTCGTCATCCCGTTAAGGGATACGGTGAGTATTTCGACGTGGGGTACTAGGAGGAGGGGTGCAGCAGACCCGGTATTACCCGAGTCTGCAGAGGCAAAGCTGATGGATATGAAGCCTTGCCAAGCCGATTAGAAAATCTGCTTGGTGTAGCTCAGGATCAGACGGTTTTCATCCTGGTCACGCTGGCCAGCGATGTTGCTGCGCCAGATAGCGTTTTTCCAGGTGAAGCCTACGCCTTTGAAAGCACCCTCAGGGACAACATAGGCCAAGGTCAGATCACGCTCGTACTCGTTCTGGTCGCTACCGCTAGCACGACGGTTGGAACCCACGGTATCGATGTCGTCGCCACGCAGGTAAACCACGCCGGCAGTCGCACCTGGCAGGCCCAAGGCTGCGAAGTCATACGAATAACGCGCTTGCCAGGTTTTTTCGCCGGCACGGGCGAACTTCTGGATCTGCATGTCGGTGATGGTGTAGTTCGACGAACCGTCGCCCTGGTTCAGCCATGGGAAGTCGCTGCTACCGTTGGATACCTGGTAGCCGCCACCGAAGGTATGGCCAGCCACGGTGTACAGGAACAGACCGCTGTAAAGGTTGTTGTCGACCTTGCCGCGACCGCTTACGGCACCACCGTAGTTACCGCTGCTGAAATGTGCAGGGTCGTTACCATTGGCGCCGTCGTCCGAGCTGTTGAAGTAACGGAAATCCGATTTCAACACGCCCGGCCCGATGGCCCAGTTGTGCACCAGACCCAGGAAGTGTTGTTTATAGAAGTCTTCCAGGTTGCCGTAGTAATACTGCGCCGTCAGGTCTTTGGTGATCTTGTAGTCGCCGCCCGCGTAGATGAACTTGTTGCTGCGTGCATTGTTACCCGTTGCGTTGCTGTTGCCGCCACCATTGGCGCCGCCAATCGACAGGTTTTCGTTGTTGCTGGAGTTACGGCCCTTGGCCTTCTCGATCTGGCCACCGATCAGCGTCAGATCCTTGATCTCGCCGGATGTGATCTGGCCACCCTGCCAGGTCTGAGGCAGCAGACGGCCGTCGTTGGTGATGATGACCGGGTTCTTCGGCTGCAGAGTGCCCAGTTTCAGTTCGGTCTGAGAAATCTTGGCCTTGGCAGTTACGCCGAGGCTGGCGAATTCATCAGCCGCACCGTGATTGCCGTCAGTAGGGAAGACAGTACCGCCGTCATTCACACCCGAGGCGTTGCCGGATTTGGCCTCGGTGGAATCCAGCCTGATGCCCCACAGGCCAATCGCGTCAACACCAAAACCAACCGTGCCTTGGGTGTAGCCGGAAGTGAAGGTGCCGATAAAGCCTTGGCCCCACTCACTGTTCCGCGACGGCGCAGCAGTGCCTTCACGGTTGTCGGAATCGATGTAGAAGTTTCGCGCTTGAACAGTCAGCTTGCTGTCCTCGACGAAACCGTGCGCGGTTTGATCAGCGGCATGGGCGCCGAATGTCAGGCTCGCGAGTGCGACCGCTGCAGGCAGTGAACGGATGTACATAGTGTTGGCTCCTGGTGGATCTTTTAGGTGTTTTTCTAATTAGGGATGTCGAAAGGCCGCCACGCTAAACGTAATTATTTGTTACGTCCACGATCTAAGCGTTTCTTGCTTATGCAATCCAGCTATGTCGGACGTGAAGGCTGCGACTTTAGTCGAATAAACGGTAAAGCTGGTAAAGCATTATTGAACCGTGTTTACTATCTGCCAGCAACCCACCGATCAACCGATGGGGACATTAAGACAGGAAAGGGTCAGTTTGATGACAAAGACATTACTCATGTCGGCCACGGATTTCGAAAAGCAGCAGGGCAAGCTGGCCAAGCTGTCCTTGGAGGTACACGCCCTTGCGCGCTTGATTCTCGTCGAAGGGAAGACCGCCACCGTCGCCGCCCAGGAAGTGGGAATGTCTAAGCAGCTCGCAGCGCATCACATGAAGCGCGTCAAAGCACTGCTGGAAGGTTACCCCGCGTCCTGGGTTCCGTTTGATGAATGGATGCCCGACTGGCTGGCCATCGAGACACGGGCACGTCTGAAAGAAGAAACCGACAAGCTCAAGAAAAAAATAAAAGTAAAATGAGTAAAATAATGTTTGACAGGTTTTACCGACACCAATAGCATGGGGCCATCAGCGACAAGAACGGCGCTGAACACACCAAGGAGCTACACCATGAACGCATTGAAATCCCTTCTGACTCTCGCTGTTGTTGCTGTTGCCTCTGCTGCCCTGACTGGCTGCGGCACTCTGGAACGCGCTCAGGATCTGCGCGATGCCAACCCGGCCGCTTACGAGGCCATCACCGGCGATGCCAACTACGCCGCGCAAAACGCACAGTTCAACGTGCACGGCTCGTAAGCCTCGCCCTCGTAAACAGTAATTCCAATCGAACATCCAAGGAGCTTCACCATGACCGTTATCAAAACCCTGCTGACCTTCGCTGTCGCTGCTGTTGCCTCTGTTGCCCTGACTGGCTGCGGCACTCTGGAACGCGCTCAGGATCTGCGTGATGCCAACCCGGCCGCTTACGAGGCTATCACCGGCGATGCCAACTACGCCGCGCAAAACGCGCAGTTCAACGTCCACGGCTCCTGAGTTACCGCTGACGAACCTCAAGCCCCGATAGACCGGGGCTTTTTTTGGCCAAAGGAAAATTCTGATGAACATAAAAAACTGCCTCTTGTTGGGTTCCCTAGTGTTGTTCGCCGGTTGCACTCACATTCAGGACTTGATTGCCTGCCAGCCACCACAGAAGAATCCAGAGCCTTTCGGGATCGAACATGTAGGCTGGGATCACCGCTCCGTTGATGAAGTGCGTTGCAGTAATGAACAACTCAAGGTTGTGCAGCTCGCACGTATTCAGCGTGAAGCGAGCGCGGTGAATCGGTGAAAGCAATTCAGCTTTACAAAGCCCCGCACTCACGCGGGGTTTGTTTTTTCTGAAATCGTACCCGGCGGCAGATGCCTGTATATGGATGAAAGTGAAACACCAAGTTGAGACGCAATTTCCTTCCGATCCAAGCCATCATGCAGCAGTTGCTGTGCTTCTTTGCGTTTAGTCTCCGTCATCTTCAAAGGTCTACCACCATAGCGGCCTGCCTTTCTAGCGACTTCCAGGCCTGCGAGTGTGCGCTCTACACACAGCTCGCGTTCCATAACCGCTAATGCGGCCATCACATTAAAGAAGAATCGACCGGCTGGGTATTTAGTGTCTATCCCATCGGTAACTGACCGTAAATCAATCTTGCGCCGTTCTAATGTAGCGGCCAGATCAATCAAACCCTTCATGGAACGGCCAAGCCGATCAAGCTTCCACACTACCAGCGTATCGCCCTCAGAGAGCGCCCGTAGGGCCTTTGCAAGCCCAGGGCGCTTCTGTGCTTTCCCGCTTGCCTTGTCAGTGAATATTTTCAAGCATCCTGCTATTTCCAGCGCGTCGAGCTGCAAGCTCAAATCCTGATCCATTGTGGACACGCGTGCATAGCCGATGAGCATTAGTCGGATTCACCAGTAAAATTCGGGCGCGAATCCTACTAGAAACGACCGTTTCTGGTAACGCCACAACTGGCGTGACTTTCACAGCTACCAATCCAGTGGTTAATTCCTTTACAGCAACCTGCATTGGTGCAAACAAGTGGGGGCCAATAACGCTGGCTAACACCATCTGTACCGACCAAGGAGCGATTCTGGATTCGACGCTTGCATGGAACGTTTCAGGTGCTGATCGTTATGAAATCTGGAACGGCGAATATATGTGGTATTCGGGAACCTCGACGTCTTATGTTCCACCGGCTTACCCAGGTGTTGGAGGGCCTAATCTAACTCTTAAAGCTTTTAACGGCGGAAATGTGACTTCCATTACTATTTCCCCGACATGGGAAGAACGCTATGTCTGCGGTGCGAACTGCACAGGTTCTTAAACGCTAATCAACAAAAAAGCCCCGCAAATGCGGGGCTTTTTTTAAGCACAATCGTTTAAGAACCTGTGCAGTTCGCACCGCAGACATAGCGTTCTTCCCATGTCGGGGAAATAGTAATGGAAGTCACATTTCCGCCGTTAAAAGCTTTAAGAGTTAGATTAGGCCCTCCAACACCTGGGTAAGCCGGTGGAACATAAGACGTCGAGGTTCCCGAATACCACATATATTCGCCGTTCCAGATTTCATAACGATCAGCACCTGAAACGTTCCATGCAAGCGTCGAATCCAGAATCGCTCCTTGGTCGGTACAGATGGTGTTAGCCAGCGTTATTGGCCCCCACTTGTTTGCACCAATGCAGGTTGCTGTAAAGGAATTAACCACTGGATTGGTAGCTGTGAAAGTCACGCCAGTTGTGGCGTTACCAGAAACGGTCGTTTTTGCGTAAACCGTCGCTCCACCGGCTACCGTGCTTCCGATATACGCGACAGCGATACCGCTGCCATCGGTGTACGAAACGCCAGTGTTCAAATTACCCAACGATGTAGCCCATTGAACTGCTTGCCCTGCAGGAAGTGCGTTGCCGTAAGCATCGCGCACAGTGGCATACAACGTTGTGTTCGTCCCATTGGCCGGCACTGAGGCTGGATTAGCGACGAGACTGATAACCCGTGAGGTTGACGCATCAGCGACCAGTGTCACCGACGTGCTAGCAGCCCCTTGAACGGCAGCGGCTGTAATTGTTGCGCTGCCGGCGATCCCACCGCGAAGCGTAACGCTTGCTTGGCCAGATGCATTCGTGGCGGAAGAACCACTAGACAACGTGCCGCTCGATGTCGACCAGTTGACGTTGACGCCAGCGCCCATGGTGTTGCCGTTCGCATCCCTGACAGTCGCAATCAACGTGCTTGTGGTCGCGTTGTTGGCCAGGATTACGTTCGGTGTTGCTGTCACACCAACAACACGAGCGGTTGCCGCATCAGCAGTCAATGCAACATTGACCGACGACGAACCGGCAATTGCTGCCGCTTGAACGGATGCTGTACCTGCAGCTGTACCGCGCAAGGTGACGCTGGTTTTGCCCGCTGCGTCGGTGACAGTCGATCCACTGGAAACCGAACCCAGGTTGGTCGACCAGTTAACGCTAATACCGGCTGGTACAACGTTGCCGTGCGCATCAGTGACGCTGGCCGTCAGGGTGCTGACTGAAGAGCCGTTCGCTACGATGCTTGTCGGACTAGCGGTTACACCGATGACGCGTGATGTCGAAACATCAGCGATCAACGTAGCGCCTGCGCTGGCCGATCCTTTGGCTGCAGATGCAGTCACCGTTGCGCCACCGGCGACAGTACCTGTCAGCGTTACCGTTGCCTTACCTCGGCCATCAGTAACGGTCGATCCGCTTGCCAAGTTGCCACGCGTAGTCGACCAACTTACTGCCACGCCTGCCGGCATCGGGTTACCGCCTGAATCCTCCACAGTAGCCACAAAGGTGCTGATATCAGACCCGTTTGCCCGAATGGTAGTTGGACTACCCGACAGCGCAATCACGCGGGCAGATGCCACATCAGCAACAAACTGCACACTAGTCGAGGAACTGCCAGCCGCCGCTGTACCGGTCACATTGGCCAGGCCCATGGCGGTGCCAGATGTCAGCGTTACCCGTGCTTTACCGGCTGCGTCGGTGACCGTGGTACTGCTCGACAAACTGCCTTCGGACGTATTCCAGGAAACCGAAACGCCCGGACTCATCTTGTTGCCATGCGCGTCTTCAACGGTGGCAATGATGACGCTCTGGTCGGATCCATTGGCGGTGATCGTCGACGGTGTTGCAGTCAGATTGATCACGCGCGCCGCCGAAACATCCGGCGTAAACGTTACCTGAGCATTCGACGAACCGGCGGCACTGGCGGCGGTCACGGTTGCCGTGCCGGCAACGGTGGATGACGTCAGTACCACGCTCGCTTTGCTGTTGCCATCGGTCACAGTCGACGCGGCGGCGAGGTAGCCCGATGTGGTCGACCAGCGAACCACCGCACCGGATCCGACCGGGTTTCCGTTGGCATCATTGATGGTCGCTACCAGGGTGCTGGTCGACGAACCGTTGGCCGTGATCGATGTCGGCGTAGCCGTCAGGTCGATGACCTTGGCGGTGGTGCCGTCAGCAGTCAGCGTGACGTTGGTCGTCGTGCCACCAGCCACAGCGGTTGCTGTGATGGTCGCAGATCCTGCCACAGTACCCTTGAGGGTAACCGTGGCCTTGCCCGCTGCATCGGTGGTGCTCGATGCGCTCGACAGCGTGCCGAGGTTGGTGCCCCAAGTAACGCTAGTGCCTACCACCGGGTTGCCGTTGGCATCTTCGACGCTGGCAACCAACGTGCTGCTGGCCGAGCCGTTCGCCACGATGGCCGCAGGTGTTGCAACCAGGCCAATCACCTTCGCGGTGGCCGCATCCGGGGTCAGCGTAACGACTGCTGTCGAGGAACCGGCAGTGGCCGTTGCCTTGACGGTTGCCGAACCTGCAAGTGGGCCTTTCAGGGTGATGCTTGTACGTCCATTGGCATCGGTGGTGGTGGACGCGTCAGACAGATCCCCCAACGAGGTCGACCAAGTCACCGCAACGCCCGGTACCGGGTTGCCGTTGGTGTCTTTAACCACCGCTTCCAGCGTACTGGTCGCGACATTGTTGGCCGGAATGGTGGCCGGTGTTGCATTCAGGCCGACTACCTTGGCCGTTGTGTTGTCTGGAACCAGGTCAACCGAGGCGGTCAACGAACCTGCCACGGCTTGAGCGTTCACAGTTGCAGTGCCAGCCACAGCGCCCTTGAGCGTGACCACGCTTTTACCGTTGGTATCGGTCGTGGTGCTGCCGCTGGAAAGCGTGCCCAGCGATGTGTGCCAGGCGACAGGCGCACCGGCTACCGGGTTGCCGTTGGCATCCTCAATGGTGGCCTCCAGCGAACTGGTGGTGACGTTGTTGGCCGGGATGGAGGCGGGTAATGCCACCAGGGCCGCGACCTTAGCGGTTGCGTTGTTCGCTGCGAATGCTACGGGTGCAGTGGCTTCGCCGGCAGTCGCTTTGGCTGTGACCGTGGCGGTACCCATTTTGGTCGATGACTTGAGGGTCACCGTGGCTTTACTGGCTGCGTCTGTGACGCCGGCCGGAGTCGACAGCGTACCGTCGGTGGTTGCCCAGCTGACTGGTACACCAGCTCCCACAGGGTTGCCATTGGTATCGCCGATGGTTGCGGTCAATACGCTGCTGGACGTGCCGTCTGCAGGAATTACACCTGGTGCTGCTACGAGGGACATAACCCGCGCATTGGCGATGTCAGCGACAAAATCCACTTTGGCATCGGCACTGCCGGCAACGGCTTTCGCAGTCACCGTCGCATCACCGATCTGTACTGGCGAGGTCAGAACGATGGTGGCTTTGCTTTCCTCATCGGTCACGGTCGATTCGCTGGCCAGCGTGCCGTTGGTGGTCTTCCAGGTTACTGGAATGCCGGCGCCCAGCGAGTTGCCGTTCTTGTCGATCACGGTAGCGATCAGGGTACTGGTGGCTGTTCCGTTTGCCAGGATGGCCGGCGGGGTCGCTACCAGGCCGACGATCTTCGCCGAGGTTGGATCGCCCAGGAAATCCGCATCGGCCGATGCGGCCGCGCCTTGTGGTTCTTTCGCCGAAACCCGTACTGCGCTGCTTGAGCGGCTGACCAGCTTCAAGTTGGCCTTGCCCTGCTTGTTCGTCATCGAGTCTTTCTCGACCACGGTGGCAGAACCGGACACAGCCCAAACGATAGCCGTGTCAGCGCGAGGCAAGCCGTCTGGCTCCTGCAGAGACGCGGTAAAGGTCACTTCATCCGAACCGTCTGCTTTCGCCTCGGCTTTGGAGCGTTCCAGTGCGATCAGGAACGGCGTCACGGTCACTTGCATGACGTTCGATTTGACGACTTCACCGTACACGTCAGTGGCAACAGCTTGTAGGGTGTAGCTATTGAGGCCGGCAGGGTTGTAGGCCGGCAGCACCACTGTACCGGTGCCTGAGCTGTTGTATGGGCGGGCAAAGCCACTTGCCGAGCCTGTCCAAGTCACATTGCTGACCCGTCCGCCGGTCAATGTCACAGGAAAGGAAACCATCGCTGTCGGTGTGCCGCTGACTTCTGGCGGCAACATCATCAGCGCATGTTCTGCCTTCTTGTAGTCCAGCACGATTTCATTGTTGCGGTTGACCAGGCCATAACGCGAGTTGGCCAAGTTGTGGTTGACGCTGTAGGCCGTCGACAGTTGTTTCGACAGCGGCACGCCGAACTGGTAGTTGATCGCCAGTTTTACCGAGGTTTCAGAAAGGCCGTCTTGACCTTGGCGATAGTCCACGCCGCCGCTGAGCATTGGCACAGGCGCGTAGCTCAAGCCAAGCGTGATCGCTTGCGGATCTTTCTGACGATTGCCGGCGCCGAACAAGCCTACCTGGTCGCCGAAGTATTTTTCATAGACAGCCTTGGCGGTGACTTTCGGCATCGAAGGCAAGTTGCCTTCAATTCGCAGATCGTAACCGTTGGCCGGGCGCTCCAGATAGTTATCCAGATCCGGTGATTTCTTCCACTCCGACATCCGAACATACACGTTCGCGCTCGCGCGGATGTTGTCGGTAAACGCTTCGGCGCCGATGCCCAAGCGTTCATTCTTGCCGGTCATGTCACGGTCATAGAAACCGTTGATGCCGGCGAGCCAGTTATCGAAGCTACGACGGTAGCCAACACCCAGGTTGATGGTGCTGCGGTAGTCCTCGGTGCGTGCATTGGAATGGCGCAACCCGACCTGGGCAAACACTACGTCCTTTTCGCCGTCGACAATCGGATAGAGCATGTCGAAGCTCGCGGACTTGCCGCCTTTACTGCCAACGTTGAATGCGATTTCGGTGGTGGCATTACGGGCTGAGAACCAATCTTTCAGCCCTTGGCCAGCCGCCGAATTCAACATGCCCATGGCCATGCTGCCGAACTCGTCGCCGCCCTTGTAGCCGCTATTGAGCGGGTTCGCGATGTCCTGCTGCTCAGCCAGTGGCAAGTCACCGCCGAACTCTGACAGAGGGTCGGACTTGCTCGATGGCGGTTCTTCTTTAACGGTGTTGCTGGCCAGCTCCGGCAAGTTGTACGGATTGGCCGCGCTCGATTCCTGCGCTTGATTGTCCTGAGCCGCGCGCTCGTCGTAACTGTACGCGGAGGCTTTCGTTTGCTCGATGGCCGAGGCCTGCTCGACCTGCTGAACGGTGGTCGTGCAACCTGTGACCAGGGCCAGATAGCCGATGAACAGGTTTTTGAAGAGCGAGCGCGATCCTCCGCGCCATTTATTTAGCGTGTCATTAATCATCGGTAGTTCCCAAGATGATGAACAGCGGAAACAGCTATTCGCGGCGCAGAAAGCACCGTTAGTTGTTTCGAATTAAGTTGACCGGCGCAGAACCTGGAGCGGTTGGCCGACTAAGCGGGGTAGTGCTGTTTAATCGAACGCGAACAAGGCGCGCGGTTGGTCGGAATCGATCCAGTCGTCACGGTTCCAACTTGCAATAGCGTCGTCTATCGTCGGCCCCCAGCGTCCTACAGCGAATCCGTCATGGTTGAAACACACAACTGTCCGCTGGCCGTCGGGCGTGTAACTGCCATCCACGTCGGGTTTACGGCCGCAATCGGGACAGGCCTTGAGGTGAGCAAACTTTGCGGCCCAGCGCCGCACCTCGGCCAACCGGTCAACCCTATCGGCAAGCGACAGGATCTCGCGCAGATGGTCGACCAGGTCCGCGAAGCTCTCCGGATCGTCTTTGAGCACCAGGTCAAGAGCTTCGTACAACAGCGGTCGGTCGCCTAAAGGCAACGCGCCATAACCGGCGTCGGTCAGCGCGTTGCGCACATAATCATCTGGTAGCAGATTGGCACCTGGTTGCCGGCGCGCGATCGCCAATCTGCTACCAGGGGTGGTTGCCTCATAAGTCATCAAATCGCACTCCGGATCGGTAAACCCCCTCCCGCCGGGAGGGGGCAGCTACATCAGTTCTCGATGTCCAGCTCGGTTTCTTCAACGACCGTCGATGTCTCGATGGCCTGGCGCTCGGTGACCGGCTCGTCCACTACAGGAGTGCCCTTGCCTGAGCGGGCAGTTTTGTTCGCTGCAGGAGGCTTCGGCGCAGCCGGTTTTGCCGGCTTGCTGCTCTTGGCTGCCTTGCTGCCTTTAGCCGCCTTAGCCGGGGTGGATGGCGTAGCAGTTTTCACCACGGCGCTCGTCGCGGCCGGGGTTGGTGCTGCAGCCTTCTCGACGGACGTCGTTTCAGTCGTGCCGGTGGTGATCGTTTCCAGCTTGCTTTGCGCCGTGGTCACCAGATCCGCAGCAATGACCAGGGCAGGGTCATAAGCGGCCAGATCCTCGGCAGTGACGCCCGGCGCCTCCAACACTGCATCAACTGTCTGAATGAAACTTTCACGATAGAAATAGTCATCCATGTAGTTGGCCAACAGCTCGACAGCGGCAGGATTGTTATCAGCGGATGCCAACAACCAGTGCGCGTGATCAGTAGCGCGGAACTCCATCATCGTGGAAGACGACCGGATTTCTGCCTCACTTAGCCCACCCATTGATTCACGGAACGTCAGCTCGCGCTCAATGATGAAGCTCTGAGCAGCGGCTTCTTTCGTGACCAGGGTCGGCAGAAATTCCGGCGGTTCCACAATTTGAATTTGCCGACTCTCAGCATTTGCAGTCGCTCCGGGAATTCGGGACAACTTCTCGCCAGTTCCAGCGGCGGCTGGTGGGCTGGCAGATGGCGCGGCCGGCTGTACGGTGGAAGCTGCAGGAGCGGTTGGCTGCGCGGTCGAGGCTGCAGGGGCAACCGGTGCGGCGGTAGTCGTTGCTGTTTTGTCGCGATCCGGCGCCGGCTCGATCTCCCACACCCGGCGAAACACCTCTTTCGGCTCCCGCTCGCCGGTGGCCTTGTTCTTCACCATTTTGGTGACTGGCTCAGAGCCTTTATCCGTGATCTGAATAGGCTGGCCCTGCTGGTAACTGCCCTCCTTCATCAGATCCGCCAGGCCCACACCCCACAACGTGCGGATGCCGGAACTGGTCTTGATGGCGACGTAGTAACTGTCGTCATTCTTCTTGTCCATCATGTACGGCGCTTGGCCGTGGTCGACCAACGTGCCTTTGGTCACGTCAGTGCGCGCTGCGTCCTCGGAGACTGGGCCATCGGCCGTCGCGGTCGTGGTTTTTTCTCCTGTATCAACGACGGCCGTATCTGGCGAAGCGATCTGGTTGCTATCGCGCTCCAGCTCCAGTTCAGCGCGCCGTTCGGCGAGCCGATCATTCATGCCCTTGTCGGTGAAGTGGATATCCATGTTGTTCTTCGCCGCCGCCTCGATCACCAGGCGCTTGAACTCGGCGTTACCGTTGATCGTCAACGTGCTGCCGAAACGTTGCTGCGCCATTTGCAGCGCGAGCTTCACACCCGATTCGGTGAGGTTTGTCCGGCGCAGCGCAATGGCCTTGCCCGTGTCGACAAAGACCGTCTTGTCGGTCTTTTTGTCGATGTAGTGCACCGTGGCTGTAAATTTGGATTTCTTGGTGTACAGGTCGTGGGCTTCCAGCACCCGTTCCAGCTCTTTTTTCGACTCTTCATCGGTGTCTTGATCAAGTCGTTTGAAAATCTGCTGCACACGCTCACGAATCGGCGGGGCCTTGTCTGCCTGCGGCCCGGTGATGGAAAAGTCCGGGCCTGGCTCTTCCTCGGTAATGATTTCACGAATGGCTTCGCTACCCATAAAGGATATCTCCTGGTTCAACTTCGGATTTTTGATTACTTCCTGCGCTTTCAGCCGTTCAAAGGTGAGGACTGAAAAAAGTTGAGCTTTGTCTTGCCGGGTCAGCCGAGCGTCGGCAAACACGAAATGCCGTAGCTCGTAAAACTGACTGTCGACACGGCGAATGGCATGCCGCTGCGCCGGCAAAAGCTGGCTCTGTTCTAGCGACCGCATCAGCGAGGCCGCGACCGTTGAAGCGCTGCGAGTCGCTTCCGCTGGAACCGGCTTTGCGGTCTGGATCTTGAATACCTGGGCGGGCTTGTCGCCCTGGAGCGCTGCGAACAGCCGGCGCGAGTGCGCCTCGATGTCGGCAACAGTGGCAACCTTGTTCGGGTTGCGCGCGTACGGTGGAACCACAAATCGCACCGGACCGGCTTTGCGCCGCCGCTGCGGCTGCGCCTGGCCTTGAACAGGTCCGGCCCGCTGCTTGGCGTCCTCAGTCGGCTCCTTGTGCGGATCAAAAAGCCGGGCACTGAACGCCTCGATATCGGCAACCGTTGCCGGCCGGTGCGGGTTTCGAGCGTAGGGCGGAATGCTCGAGCGCCGCGCCCTGGTCTTGCGCTGCGGTTTAGTCTGGTCACCGACGGCTGAGGTGGCCGGTTCAGCTCGCAGCGGCCCCAGCAACCGCGTGCTGTAAGCCTCCACGTCCTGCACCGTCGCGTCCCGATGTGGATTGCGTGCATAGGGCGGGATCGTTGACATCGATCCGGTGCGTGGCTTGCGCGGCCGGCGCCGCCGGGTGAGTTCAACCGCTGGCTCCGGTGCATCTTCATGCCGGTGCGGCTGTAGCAGCCTGGTGCTGAACGCCTCGATGTCTGCCACGGTGGGCACGCTGTGGAGATCGCGACCGTAGGGTGGGATTACCCTTCGATTTCCATTGGCACTAGCGGCTGCGGGGTCTGCTGCTCCCGAAGAAACGCCGGCAGTTCGGCCGGATCGGGTTCTTCTTCCTCTTGCTCTTCCGTTTTGTACAGGTGCTCGCAATCCAGAATCTGTTCCTGCTGCTGCGCGCTCCAGGTGAAGCTGTGCAGCACCGGGCAGAAACAGCGCACTTGGACTTTGTCCGTCGATTTGCCCGTGGTCTGCCAGACCGCGTCCGGACACGTCGTGCACGCCAGTGGTAGGCCCTTCAACGCGCTGGGTTCCAGCTTCAACAACACTTCGCTTACCACTTCGCGGGCGCTTGGGGGGATAGGTTCTGCCATGATGTTCTCCATAGGTTTGATAAAAGGTCTGTTCGCGCTGCACAAGCAGCGAGGCTTGCTGTGCTGCAGATGACTGCTTGTAGTAAAGCTCCCGGAAGGACGCCGTCGCCTTATCGACGTACTTCATTTCCCTGGCGCGTGTGGGCCACTCGCTCAACCGCTCCTGGATGACATGCTTCTCCAAGGGCGGGCGTTTAAGTTGCCGACGCACAACAAAGTCATCTTTAAAGATGGTGTCTTTAAGGTTGGTGAACTTGGCGTCACCGGGCAATTTCACCGCGATGTATTCGTTTTCCCTGCCTTCATTGCGAACACGCGTTTCGCCATGCGAAGCAACCAGCTCGTAGAAAGCCGAACGCGATTGAACGTTCTGGCTGACAATCTGCTTGACCAGCTCCTGTTTGAACTCCCGATTCTTTCCATAGAAGTCATCACCCTTGTAACGCGACAGCACGCTGGCCGAATCCTTCGGATCAAAACGGACATGGTCACGCGGTGAAGCAAGGTTGTATTTCTGGTTGATGTATTCCTGAAACGCTTCCATGTACTTTTCAGTACGTTGGTGCATCCCAGCCGGGTTGGCCTCATTGCCATTGAACATGTTCTTACGCGGAATGATGATGTGGATATGCGGTTTACGGTCGATCATTTCGCCCGTTTTCCGATCCCTCATTTGCTTGATTTTTGGCAAATGCGCTTCGGCGTAAAAGTTAATTTCGTGTTCTTTGTAGGCATGCAACAGGAACTGCTTAAACTCCGTGGAGACGTTCAGCAAAGTATCATAAGAAATATGATCTTCTTTGAAGGCCAGCGTGTAGGACAGGTAGCGCTCTTGTCCGTTATCAGGAATGGATTGGTAAATCTTCTGCGTGACATCTAAGTCGCCATGAAGAATAACCCGCTCGTCCAGCTCATCCCGCGTATGCTCACGGCCCTGCTTGGCCCCTTCTTCTAGATACTCCTTAGCGCCGTCGTTATAGCCGCGAAGTCTTATCAGCATTGTTAACTCCTGCGGCTATTAGTTCGCGGATACTGATTAGTTCGTTAAGCCACTTAGCGTATAATGCTTGAGAAATAATGTCTCCTTTCCAAGCACGGTTAACGCTATGAGCTAACTGATTTAAGTTATTACTTGCTTTGCTGTAATAAAACAGAAGGCGTTCATATTCTTGTGAAGATTGTTCAAAGACCGGATTCGCCTGGAGAAAAGTTTCCCGGAAGAATGCCGACTGGCTGAGTCCGGCCGCTTTGATTTTCTCTTCATAGGGCGCCATTTGCTCATCCGTGAGGCGGAAGGAAACGACGCGTCCTTTGTTGACTCGCTCAAGCTTTGGCTTTGCCATGGCTTCACCCGACAACAACCGACAGCAGCAACAACAAGGCTTTCCCGCTCTGCGGGGTTTCAAAGGGGGTATCCCCCTTTGGCACGACCGATGTTTAGAAAATGCGAAGCTATTTTGTAAACAATCGGTGACGTGCCTACGTTTTTGCCTTGGATTGATCTGTACGGCTGGGAATTGATTTACGTCGCTCTAGATCGATCAGATTCGATCTGATGTTCTCTATTCGCTGGTCTGATGCCTATAATCGATCTGATTATCTCTAAGTAGCTCTATTGCGAGGCCACCGACATGACCAACTGGCGAACCCTGCCCCGAACCGGGAAAAGCGAGTTCACCCCCATGATCCCCGAGATTCAAAAGCGCTTGAATCTCGGTCAGACCTACAAGCAGATCCACGATGCACTGGTTGAAGCGAAACAGATCACCCTGGGCTATCAGCAGTTCGTGAAGTACATCAACAAACTGATGAAGGCTGACCCGGTCACCACCAAAGCGGTGCAACCGAGCTTTTCTGCCCCTGCCAGTCAACCCACCGGCAAACACCCTTTCGCGCATTTGACGGCGAGCCGTGACAACCGGCGGAACCAGGACGTGGATATTCACAACCCCGTTCCGGATCACAAGAAGATCTATGGCGAGTAGTTGACGAAAAAGCCCAGGCCGCTAAACCAGCGGCCTTTTTATTGCCGGCTATTCAATCAACAACTTGTTGGGCAGTTGTTTTTTCAGCGAGGACGGCAAAGCCTTCAACGCATCCTGCTGACCCTGGTACTGGCCATGCCAATAGTTTGCCGCGTCGCGGTTTTCCGTGCCGCTGACATACAGCATGTAGGTGGCCACGGAAAACAAACCCATCAGCGCTACAACTGCCACGGCCAAGATCATGTTGAGCAATGATGCCTTGCTATCGCGCAGTCCCTTGCCCAAGGTTTTAACCTGACGTTCGATCTGCACAACTTCATCGTTGACGCCTTGCAAAGCGCTTTTCAACAAACCTGCAACACTGTCTTCGATGTTGTGTTTAAGTCGCTCCTGCGCAGCCTCCACTTCGAACTTGGCCAAAGCCGACAGGGCGCCTTTGGTTTCGTGCAGCAAAGTTTCAGAGGTGCGCTCGGATTCCTCGACCGCAAACACGATCTTTGAAATGCTTTTTTCCAATTCGCCGGGCAAAGCGCGCATCGCTTCAACGATTGGTTGAGTGAAGTTATCTAGAACTAACTTCTGGCCGATGAAGTAGGCAAAGATCGGATCATCATTCGATATCTTTACACCATGCTCTAACAACAAATCGGATCTGATTTTGTCCTTTAGTGCCTCATCCATGATCAGGCCGCCACAGGGACGTCAAACACGCGATCCAGATCGGCGTAGATGTCATTGAACACACGGGTCAAACGCGACTTGGACATCACACCGAACTGGTCGGAGGCCAACACTTCGCGCAATGTCAGGTGCTTCTCAGTCATCAAGCGAACATCGGTACTGAATGCATCGCTGTTGCGGTCGACGATTTTCACCAGGCCTTTAATGACGTCGCCGTTGTCCTTGATCCATGGCATATCGGCGAGTGGTTTGCCGTTGAATTCCGGGATACCCCAAAACTCGTTTTCCCAAACTACAATTTTCGCGTTGGAGTTGGACTTTTTCACCAGCTCGATCATCGACAGCAAGCCGGTAGCGGTGTCGTCCTTGGCTTGCCCGCCGGTCACCACGCAATGGATATACACCTGCTTGCCGGCCTGCTGCAGCGTCTCCAGAACGTGGTTATTGTCGATGTACTTGGCAATAGGCAGAAATGTCGACGCGCCGTTGTCGATCACCGTGACCTGGTCAACCGACAACAAGGTTTCAAACAGTGGATCGAACAGCCGCTGCATCACAGCACCGCCCTCGGTGATCGGGACCAGTTGCACGTCCAGGTCACGGATCTGGTGAAAGGTGCTGTTGACCGGGTCAGTGTCACCGCACACCGGAAAGCAGCCTCGGTCGCGGAAATACTGGGCCAGCACGGAAGCCTTCAATGACTTACCGCAGCCGCCTTTGCCCTGCAGGATGAAATGGCAGGTGTTGGAGAAAAACGCGGCCAGCGCGCTCAAAAGTTGGTCGTGCTTCATCGCTTTCGGCATGGGAAACCTCAAGTTATTTATTCAGAAGGGAAGTTCGGCGGCGCTGGGTAGAAACACCAAGGGCGCGGCCCTTGTCATCTCGCAACGGCCGCGTTGACCTCAGGAGCGCGGGGGCGGTAAAGCTCTACCCCCACACTCCCGAGGAAGCCTGTGTTTTGACCGCGTACCGTCAAGTGTGCGCTGCGCCCGTGCTTCCGTTCGCCGGAACGGTGGAGCTGTTCCGACGAGCCGGGAGCGCGGCACCTGACGGCTCAGAACGGGACGTCGGGATCAAAGTTGTCATCTGGATCCGGTACAGGCGTGGGTGCCGGTTTACCGGGTTTGGCGGGTTTACCCCCCGTTCGACCGGGTTTAGCGGCCGGTGCTGCTGCAGGCGTCGGAGCTGGCTGTTGATTGCCATCTTGTGGCCGGCCGCCCAGCAGCTGCATGGTGCCCTGCATGTCGACGATGATTTCAGTCGTGTAGCGCTTGATGCCGTCCTTCTCCCACTCACGGGTCTGCAGCTTGCCTTCGATGTACACCTGCGAGCCTTTGCGCAGGTATTCGCCGGCAATCTCGGCAACCTTGCCGAACAGCGATACCCGGTGCCATTCGGTTTTCTCGACCTTCTGATTGGTCTGCTTGTCCGTCCACTGCTCGCTGGTGGCCAGGCTCAGGTTGGTCACGGCGTTGCCGTTGGGCAGATAACGGACATCCGGATCCTGTCCGCAAGTACCTACCAGGATGACTTTGTTAATTCCACGGGCCATTTCATTTCTCCATCAATTGTTGATTTCAGTCAGCGAGGGGTTGCGCGATCAGGCGCGCTTTTTCGCTGGGGCTTTGGTTTTGGGAAACACGAACTCGACTTTGCCTTCGGCAGTCAGCTTCAACGAGGCATCGAACGGCTTACTGCCTTCCTTGTGGCCGCGCATGCCCTTGATCACTCCGGTGCGCGCGGTCGTCAGCAACTGGTGCATCTGTTCTTCGCTGAGTTCCTTGCCGCAAATCTCGCGGAACACCTTGAATTCACACGGTTCGGCTTCACAGGCCACGACATTGCCGCGCGGGGCCATGACGCCGCCGCACATGGGGCACTTGGCCGTGACGTTGAAACCCTGCACCGACCCAAGGTCGACGGCCTTGATTTGCTCGACAATGAAGGCTTCCAGCTCGTCCAGGAACGCATCGCAGGTCAGCTCGCCGCTTTCGATCAGTTGTTGCTGCTCATGCCAGAGCGCGGTCATGTCCGGCTTGGTGGCAATGGGGGGCAACGCGTCGTGGAACTGCAGGCCGAGCTTGGTCGGTATCAGCTTGTTGTTGTCGACGCCGTAATAGTTGCGCTCCAACAACTTGGCCAGCATCGCGCCGCGTGTGGCCGGCGTGCCGATGCCGCCGCGCTCGTTCTTGTCCTTGCCTTCGTCACGGCTGAGCAGCAGCTTTTTGATGCGGGGATCCGTGACGTATTTGGAGACCTGGCGCAGATCCCTGAGCAACGTCGATTCGGTGTAGAGCGGCAGCGGTTTGGTTTTTTCCTTGGACACGCTCAAGCTTTCGCATTGTCCAGTGGCCCCGGTGGCCAGCGACTCCAACACATCGAACGGCGATTCAGCGACATCGCTGTCGTCGCCATCCTCGCCGTCGTCAGCCGCTCCTGCATCGTTGATCAAGGCCATCCAGCCCGGCACGGTGACTTTCTTGCCGCGTGCCACAAACTCGCTGCCGGCCACTTCAAACTGCACTTTGGCCGAGCGGTACTGCTTATCCGGCAGGAACTGCGCGACGTACTGTTTGACGATGGCCAGGTACACCGCGCGTTCTTCGCCTGTCAGGTTGTCCAGATCGATCCGCACCGCCGTGGGAATGATCGCGGTGTGCGCGGATATCTTGCTGTCATCGAACGCCCGGCTTTTACGCTCGGAGTCGACACAGGCAAAGGTGCTGGCCAGATCCGGCAATGCTGAGGCGAGAACGGCCAGCGTTTCCGGCGCCTCGTCGTACTGCTCATCCGACAGGTAGTTGCAATCGGAACGGTTGTAGGAAATGGCCTTGTGGTTTTCACGCAACGCTTGCGTGATGGCCAAGGTTTTTTCCGCATTGATGCCGTGGTCTTGGCTCATCTGCGCCTGCAGATCCAACAAGGAGAACGGCAACGGCGGCGGGGTTCGTTTGTCCTCGACCTTGGCACCAGTGACCTGGGCGACTTGTTGCTGACACGCCTTGACGATGTCGGCCGTAAACGCTTCGTCGACGATGCGCTTTTTGCTGTCGACCGGCGCACCGGCCGGCGGTTGGAGCTTGGCGGTGATTGACTTGCCGTCGAAGTCGAATTTGCCGAACACGCTAAAGAAAAAGGCGGCGCTGTGTCCGGTGTAGGCTTTAAAACGCGCCACGATCAGAGCCAGGATCACGGTTTGCACCCGGCCTACTGCGAGCACGCCTCGGATGCCTTTCGCTTGGCCAGCGAGCGTATAGGCCCGCGTCATGTTGAAGCCGTAGAGCTGGTCGCCGATGCTGCGCGCTTTGGCCTTTTGCGACAGACCGTAGAACTGGCTGTTGTCGACCATGTTGGCCATCGCCTTGCGCGCGGCGTTGGCGTTCATGTCGTTGATCAGCACCCGCTTGACCGGCCGCGTATTGCCGACGTACTCCAGCACCTCGTCGACCAGCAGCTGGCCTTCGTCGTCCGGGTCACCGGCATGCACGATTTCCGAAGCCTGCTCGATCAGCGCGCACACCACCGCCAGTTGATCCTGGGTTTTTTCGATGGGCACATAGATTGCCGGGCGCAGCTTCAATGGCAGATCCGCCGCGACCCAGTCGGCATACTTGGGATTGTGGTGTTCCGGCGGGGCCAACTGCAGCAAGTGACCGACGCACCAGGTCACGATGTCCGACCCACATTCGATATAGCCGCTTTTGCGTCGGCCGTTGCCTAAGCCCTCGGCGATCACCTTAGCCAGGTCAGGTTTTTCAGCAATAAACAGTCGCATGTCGCAACCCTCTTAATCGGTTTGGCGGGTCTGAATGGGCATCGCCTGCTGTTCTTGCAGGGGAGCGGTGGGTTTCGCCGTCAGACGAAACACACCCTCTACCGGTGTGTTGAAGTGATGGCGCAGCATCTGGTGAACAGCGTCCGAGTAGCAGTTCTTGAAACCATGGCGGAAGCCGAAAACCGGCATCACAAGCATGGTCATCAAAACGAGGGTGACGCAGAGCTGCAGATACGTTTGCAGCGCGCGGGCAATGGCGGCGGCGTCAGTGGTTTGCAGTGCGCGCACGATGTCGGCGGACAAATCCGGCGCGAAGAATGCGGCCCACACAAGCCCCCACAGCACCAGAATCGACACGGTGCTGATCACGGTACGGAGCGCAGTCAGTGCCATCCGCCCGAGGTTGCATAACTGGAGCAAGGTGGTTCGGGCATCACGGAACGCGTCCTGCTGCATGGCCGCGTAGTGGGCATCTGACAATGTGCCCAGGCTGATGCCGTTCAGGCTGACAGCAAGATCGGGCGGCGACGGGGCATTGATGCGTTTCGTGTAGTCCGCATCCTTGCGATCCATCAAATAGCGCATCCCCAACATTGCGCCGACCGTGATCAACGCACTCAACATCACACCGGGCCAGCCATTGTTGTACTGCCCTGTGATCACACTGATGAGCAGCGATACGAGCACGGCTACCGCCACTTGCAGCAGACGCTGATTGATTTTTTTCATCTGGAAATTCCTGCGAATGATTTTTGAAGGGCCACGCGACTAACCGCGGGCCTTGCCGAATTTGTCGTTGATCTGTTTGGTTTTGCCCCGGTCAGCCGTCGGGCAACTGTTCTGTTGTTTCAGGCGTTCGGTGGCTGTCTGGCTCCACTTAATCTTTCCTTTCTTCTTGACGATGATTGAGAAATATTCCTGTTCGGCGTCTTTGCACTTCTCGCCGCCATCGTCGCCAGTGCCCATGAACTTGGAATATTTGCCCCACATGCAAACCACCATCTTGCAGGGGTCTTTGGCGAAGGCCGGCGGCGCCGCCAGTACGGTGGTGCCAAGCAGCACAGCGGTTAAACATTTACCCAGGGCGAAACGCTTCGCGGCGAGGCGCACGGCGCCGGCCGTAGTAACGGTCTGTTGCATTGGTTGGTTTCCTGAAATGGCACCTGGCGGCGCCGGGACTGGCAGGGTTACTTGCGGACGTCAGCCCACGTCTTGCGCTTTTGCTGTTCTTGCTGGATGACCAGGTTGTGCGGGGCCACCATGGCGGCGGTAGGTACGGCGACCCGCACCGGCACGGTCAAAGTGTCCAACAGGGTCGCATCGCCTACCGGCAGTGCCGGCGTCGGCAGATTTTCGCGTGCCTTGAAAACCTCTTCCTCGAAGTAGACGATTTTCCTGCAGCGAATGTTGATCGGTTTGGTCGTCTTGGTGCCCTGGACAAAAATAAGTTGCTCATCGAATGGCAGCTCATTGACTTCCTGAGGCAGCATTAAGGCGCGCGGTTGATCGCTGTAACTGGATGACCGTGTGCGCTCCTTGCCGTAGTTCACTGCATCATTTCTGACCCGTACGGTGGTATTACCCAGTCGTTCGCTGTACGTCTTGGCCACATCGATGTCACCGGGCGCGAACATGACTTCGATGTGAAAGGCTTTCATGATGGCATCGCCCGTTTCGCGGCCGTAAGTGCGTTCTTCGCGCATCTGGTCTTTGCTCTGGAAGATGATCAGGTAACGCAAGCCAGCACCGCGCAACAATGCAGGGCCAATTTCCATCGCTGCCATCCGGCCCATCACCGCGATTTCATCGAGCACGAACAAAATCTGATATTTGAGCCGCAGCGTTCCATCTTCCCGGTGCCCACCTTGGCCGGGCAGAACACGCGAGTTCTGCATCATCGCCTGTGAAAAAAACATGTTCATCAGCGGGCCAAACTTCTTGACGTTTTCGCCGGTGACACAGAAATAGATGCTGGTTTTTTCTTCCCGCATCTTGTCGAACTCGATGTCATCACCCGACAGCGCCCAAGCCACGGTTTTCTCTGAGTACAACGTAAGCTGGCTACGGACGATGTCCGCCGTGGTCGACCAGCCGCTTTTGGCTTTGGCCTGCTCGACGATGCTGCCGACTTCCCGCAAACACTCGGCGCTGAGTGCGTTATCGCCCTCACTGCGTTCAGCGATTACCTGTTCGGCCCACGCGCCCATGCCGACACCCAGCGAGCCGACTTCGTACACCTGCGGCAACGTAAAGGGCAGCTCAGGCGTTTCCATCAGGTACAGCACGATGGCCGAGAACACCGACGCCGCCTTGCTGTACCACTCCTGGTTCTTTGGGTTGTCGGACACATAGAGCGCAGCGGCCTGCGTCCGGATGTCGCCCAACCGATACAACGGATCGCGGCGCAGCGCCCGAAACGGATTCCAGCGGTGGGTATCCATGCGCTCGGGTGAGAAACGCCGAACCTTCTGCCCGGTCAGCGCCCGAAACCCGGCCGTGGCGTCCCAGTTTTCAAATTTAGGATCGTTGACCACCACCGAATCCGGAAAGGTCAGCAGGTTGGGGATCACCATACTGACGCCTTTCATGGATCCGGGCGGCGCGGCCAGCATGACGAACGACTGGCCGTAAGTGGCCAGGAATGAATCACGCTTGGGGTGCTTACCGATCAGGATTGGCGGAAATTCATCGATCCGCTTCTGCAGATTTGCTTGGCTGTACATAAAACCTCCTGGTCATTGCGACTGCTACCAAAACACCGCCCGGGCGCCGGCGCTCGATCGGCAATTTGGTAGCAGTACAGGGGCGGGTTATGTCTTGATGGCAGTGCATGCAGCGCTGGCCGGCTCGATCATTTCGAAGTTCGAATCACTCGCCGGCACGGCCTCTCCGCGATTCAGCGCCTCCAGTTGCGCAGCGCTGATGGCCTGGTAGCGCCACAGTGCCGGCGAGCCTTTCGGGCAGTAGCTGAAAGTAATCGGGAACGCCGCCTCGACCACTTTGGCGTCCTCGATGCCATGCTTTTTCAGCACCGTCGCGGCCCACACGTCGTAATCAAACAGAGGCACCGGCAACATGGCCGCTGCACTGCCCGAGGCAAGCGCTGCAGCGACCGCGCAACAGGCCAGCAGCTTCATGGGCGCGACTCCCGCGCGGCATTCGCCGCTGCTTGCATGGCCAGCGATTTTTCCGCCGTCGCCTGAATCATCGACAGCGATGCATTACCCAGGGCGTGATTGGCCTCGGCCTTCACCTGGTTGGCGGCGATGGTCGTCAGTCCCGAGTTGATCATGGCGTACTGTTTGATCTGGATGATCAGACCGAGAGCCAGCGCGGCCAGTACGATTACAGCGAATTTTTTATTGCACATTGAGGGATCCCTTTGATGCCAATTAAGCCCGCGCGCGCCGGGGTGATGTATCGCCCAGGCACGCGCGGGCCACCAAGCCATTAATGGCGCGGTAGCGATGTTGAGTTGTTGGAAACCGGGTGAGGATCCCGGCAGGGTTACAGCTTTTTGTAGTCGCCCGTGTATTCGAATGCCCGAAGCTCGTGGTCATTGGCGAAACGGGCATCACCGTGCAGCGATTGTTTCGGTTTGACCCGAGCCAGCAGGGCCAGCAGGGTCAGGCCGACCGGGAGGAACGTCAGCGCGGCGGTGATGCACCATGCCCATGGCAGGTAAACCAGACGCCCGTCATCCAGCGGCAGGTGCCTTGCATCGAACAGCGTGCGGAACGACACAGCGCTGTAGTCGCCATCGGTGAGCTGCAGGAACACCCCGCCGCCGATGTACACGCCGAGGACAAAAAACACCGCCATCAGGATCAGAACCAGCAGCGTCACTTTCCACCACATAAATCCTCCTAGACGGCAACGCCGTTGAGCAGGTCCAGCTTGTGCTGGGGATCGTAATGCACCTCTAACAGGTGGGTTTTTTCCATGTAGATCATGATGTCGAATGACGTCCTGACCAACCGTTCGATGTACGGGTAATCCAAGCCCTTACCGACTTCCGATTGCTTGACCAGGCTGCAGATCCGCGCAACGCCAGACTTGCTGTCGTTTGCGTGGGCAGTGGTCACCGTACCTGGCACCCCAGTGTTGAGGGTTTCCATGAAATGCCAGGCTTCGTCGCCCGTCAGCTCGGCCAGCAACAGGTGATCCGGCTTCATCCGCATCGTGATGGCCACCAGTGCCTTGGGCGTGACGCGCTGGCCATACAGCAGGTGAACGTGATTAGGATGGTTGGGCAGCACCATTTCGTTGACCGCCTCGATGGTGATGATCCGCCGGCTTGGCGGATAGAGGTCAACCAGCGACTTGGCAAACGTGGTTTTACCCGAACCCGGCCCGCCGAAAATGATGATGTTTTGTCGATGCTCCATGGCCAGGGTAAAAAACCGCTCCCAGTCCCCTTGTGCATGCGCCTCGATCATTTCCCGCTGCCAATCCTGCAGCTCCACTTTGGATTTCGAAATGGCGCGGATTTTCTTGAACCGTCCCGAATCCTGATAGTTCGGCACGGAAAACCGATCCAGCGTCGGTTTCCGGATCGTCAGTGACAGCGTGCCCTTCTCACACGCCGGCGGTGTCACCAAGGTGCCGCGCGTGCCTTGCGGAAAGATACTGGGCAAATCCACGGTGTGCATTGGCTCATCACCCGACAAGGTAATGCGATTGAACGCCGCTAAGGTGCTGGCGATCTTCCAGCATAAGTCCAGGGTCAACTGGGGGGCTGGCTCCATCGTGTCGAACGCCTGTCCGTCCGCAGCCGTCCAGAGTTCGCCCGGCCGGTTGAAATAGACTTCGGTAACCCCCTTGCGCTGCAAGCGCTCGGTAATTCCCGCTCGATGCAGAAAGTCACGCACCAAGGTGGAATCGTTCAACTCTTCCGGATCCATGCTCGCGACTGGCTGGCTCATCATGTTCATCAGGGCCTCCTAGCGATTTTCGTACACCGATGAGAAATCGATATCGCGGGCAATGATCACCGTCAGGATGGTGCCTGGCAGCAGATAACCCGTCGGGTTGATGTTGAGGTTTGCGTCCAGGGCCTTGCTGGCCATGTTTTCGACGTTCTGTTCACTGTTGTTGACCGTGTAACCAGATCCGCTCTGCTGAGTGGAATTGGACGCAGCCGACAAAATGTCCTGAAAGGCCGACAACGCTACAGCACCGCCGTAGCGCTGCATGATGTGGTTGTCGATCCACGCCTTGGTGCCACTGGCCCCCATCTGGCCGGCGCCTAAACTATCCAGCCGGGCACGAATTCCTGGCACACCTGCCACCCCGGAACTCGTTTCCAGCTCAGTCCACGACGTGAAGATGTTGGTCTGACCTGGGCGAACCTCAACTTTCTGTTCGCCATTCAGCGCTGCGCCGGCTTCGGCGATCACCGTCGATCCGTCGGCCGAGTACAGCGGTTCGGTCAGGCGACACTCCACCAGTCCCGGTTGGTCGGTGATGATTTCCGTGTACAACGCACAGCGTGCATAGGTGTTGTGTCGCAGCAGGTACTTGCCATCCGGGGCCAAAACAGCCTTGGACGGTTTGAAGACCGTGCCGGACAGGTTCGACAGACTGCCCCGGTTGCGCGAGGAACCGGACGTGTCCCCGGTCGAACCGAGCAGATCCGCCTCATTAACCCCGGCCGCGCCCGTTGGCGAGGTTTGGCGACCGCCAGTGGTCGGCTGTCCGTAGCTGGCCGCTGGTGCAGCCGTGTTCTTCATAAACACACCACCGCCCATCTTGCGTTGCAACGGAGTTTCCACCGCTTCCGGTTTTGGTTGCCCTGTGGAAGCGGATGCCGACGCTGTTTTCTGAGAGGTCGCCGGTGCCGGCGTATCAGGCTTCGGCGCAGGCTTAGCCTGTTCCTGCTGCTTTTTCCGCTGCGCTTCTTCCTCGGCGATTTTGCGTGCCTTGGCTTCCCTGGCCAGCATCATCGCGTCGTCACCGCCGGCGGTGCTTTTGAGCATGCTGTCGGCCTGCACCTTTGACTCATCGATGTCGGAACTGCCTTCGTTCATCACGCTGAATGCCAGCGCCCAAAGGCCACCCAGCGCGGCAATCAGCAATACGACCACCAGGGCTATGATCGCGAAAAACTTCATGTTCTTCGGGTTCTTCGTGACGCTTGACCGTAAATCGAAAGCTCCCCGAGCTTGGGTAGCCTCAGGCACTGGCGGGCTGGTCACGGCCCCCGGCGCGTTAGTGTCATTGTTCTGCATGTTTCACCACCCGAATATCGCCTGTTGTGGTGCCGTTGTAGTTGTAGAAACCGCCCAAGCGCTGACGTGTGCGCACCTCAAGCACCATCATGTTCAAGCGAAAGCGGAACGCCTTGCTGACGCCATGCACCACCAGGATGTTTTGCACGTTGCGCGTGTTGACCAGACTTTCCGATCCATCGGGCAGCACCTGGTACACCACAGGGCGAGGCGTATTGGCTGGGAAGCGGAAACAAGTAAACGTCCCGTTGTCCCACGCTTCATACGGCGAAATCTCCTTGTCGCCACGGCGCTGGTAATCCCGATTCGTCACCCCGTTGCAGGGATTGGGATTCAGGTCCCGTTCCGCGACCAGCTT
>NZ_CP071655.1:5332500-6118238 GCF_051132065.1 Pseudomonas sp. R3-57 | reverse complement strand
CGTGCAATCGATGACCTGGTCACCGAGCAGCATCACCAGCCATTGGGTCGGACGGACGAACTCTTCCTTGCGCGCACCCCAACGCATGCGTTTCGGGATCGGCAGGTCGTTCAGCGAATCTTCGACGATGGTCGGCAGCAGGCTCGCGGTCGGCTTGCCGGCGATGTTCTGGCTGTAGCGCAGTTTCGGCCCGCTCTGATCGATTTCGCTCAGCTCGACGCCGCACTTCTTGGCGAAGCCCAGCGCGGCCTGCGTCGGATTGCCGTCAGCGTCGAACGCCGCCTGACGTGGCGGGCCGTCGAGGTTGATGCTGCGGTCCGGCTGCTGAGTGGCCAGCGCGGTGATCAGCACAGCCAGACGCCGTGGTGCGGCGTAGACGGTTTTGCTCTCATAGTTCAGACCAGCGGCTTGCAGGCCTTTGTCGATACCGGCGAGGAACGCCTCAGCCAGGGTGTTCAGGGCTTTGGGTGGCAGTTCTTCGGTGCCCAGTTCAACCAGAAAATCTTGCGCACTCATTGTGCAGCCTCCAGCTTGGCCAGTACTTCGTCACGCAGGTCCGGGGTCGCCATCGGGAAGCCCAGCTTGGCGCGGGCCAGCAGGTAGGCTTGCGCAACGGAACGCGCCAGGGTGCGCACGCGCAGAATGTATTGCTGACGCGCGGTCACCGAGATCGCCCGGCGCGCATCCAGCAGGTTGAAGGTGTGCGAGGCCTTCAGAACCATTTCGTAGCTCGGCAACGGCAGCGGCTGGTCGAGTTCGATCAGGCGCTTGGCTTCGCTTTCATAGAAATCGAACAGCTCGAACAGTTTGTCGACGTTGGCGTGTTCGAAGTTGTAGGTGGACTGCTCCACCTCGTTCTGGTGGAACACGTCGCCGTAGGTGACTTTGCCGAACGGACCGTCAGCCCAGACCAGGTCGTAGACCGAATCCACGCCTTGCAGGTACATCGCCAGACGCTCGAGACCGTAGGTGATCTCGCCGGTTACCGGGTAGCACTCGATGCCGCCAGCCTGCTGGAAGTAAGTGAACTGAGTGACTTCCATGCCGTTGAGCCAGACTTCCCAGCCCAGACCCCAGGCGCCGAGGGTCGGCGATTCCCAGTTGTCTTCAACGAAGCGGATGTCGTGGACCAGCGGGTCGAGGCCGACGTGCTTGAGCGAGCCCAGGTACAGTTCCTGGAAGTTGTCCGGGTTCGGCTTGAGGACGACCTGGAACTGGTAGTAGTGCTGCAGACGGTTCGGGTTTTCGCCGTAGCGGCCGTCAGTCGGACGGCGGCTTGGCTGCACGTACGCGGCGTTCCAGGTTTCCGGGCCGATGGCGCGCAGGAAGGTCGCGGTGTGGAAAGTGCCGGCGCCTACTTCCATATCGTAGGGCTGAAGTACCACACAACCTTGCTCGGCCCAGTATTGCTGGAGCGCGAGGATCAAGTCTTGGAAGGTACGCACGGCTGGCGTAGGCTGGCTCACGAAATTCACCTGTTTCTTGGGCTGCGATTTAAAGAGCGGGAGTATACCCGATTCGTTGCTGCGCACGCCCCCTGGAGCCTTATGCCACGCTGCTTTTGGTGTACCGAAGATCCGCTGTACATGGCTTATCACGATCAGGAGTGGGGCACGCCGCTACGCGATGCGCAGGGTTTGTTCGAGTTGCTTTTGCTCGAAGGGTTCCAGGCCGGGCTGTCGTGGATCACCGTGCTGCGCAAGCGCGAGCGTTATCGCCAGGTGCTGTTCGGCTTCGACGTGCAGCGGGTGGCGCAGATGAGCGACGCCGAAATCGACGAACTGATGCTCGATCCGGGGATCATCCGCAACCGCCTCAAGCTCAATGCCGCGCGGCGTAACGCGCAGGCCTGGCTGGCGCTGGAGGACCCGGTAGCCATGCTCTGGTCGTTCGTTGGCGGTCAGCCGATCGTCAATCATTTCAAGGATCGCAGCGAAGTCCCGGCGATCACCCCCGAAGCGCTGGCAATGAGCAAGGCGCTGAAAAAGGCCGGGTTCACCTTTGTCGGCCCGACGATTTGCTACGCGTTGATGCAGGCCTCGGGCATGGTCATGGACCATACCCAGGATTGCGACCGCTACGCGCAGTTGGTCAACGCCGGTTAGAATGCCCGCCTCGCGCACAGCACAAAGATCAGGAGTGACCTGTGGAAAAGTTTAAAGGCGCCTTGCTGGTAGGCGCTCTGCGGCTGTTTGCCCTGCTGCCTTGGCGGGCCGTGCAGGCCGTGGGTTCGGCGATCGGCTGGATCATGTGGAAAACCCCCAACCGTTCCCGCGATGTGGTGCGGATCAACCTCGCCAAATGTTTTCCACAGATGGACCCGGCCGAACGCGAGCGTCTGGTCGGCCAGAGTCTGAAGGACATCGGCAAGTCGCTGACCGAAAGTGCCTGCGCGTGGATCTGGCCGGCGCAGCGCTCGATCGATCTGGTCCGTGAAGTCGAAGGCCTCGACGTATTGAAAGAGGCGCTGGCTTCGGGCAAAGGCGTGGTGGGCATCACAAGCCACCTGGGCAATTGGGAAGTGCTCAACCACTTCTATTGCAGCCAGTGCAAACCGATCATTTTCTACCGCCCGCCCAAGCTCAAGGCTGTGGACGAATTGCTGCGCAAACAGCGCGTGCAACTGGGCAACAAAGTGGCAGCATCGACCAAGGAAGGCATCCTCAGCGTTATCAAGGAAGTGCGCAAAGGTGGTGCGGTGGGCATTCCGGCCGACCCGGAACCGGCCGAATCCGCCGGGATCTTCGTGCCATTCTTCGCCACCCAGGCGCTGACCAGCAAGTTCGTGCCGAACATGCTCGCCGGCGGCAAAGCAGTCGGCGTGTTCCTGCATGCCCTGCGTCTGCCCGACGGTTCTGGCTACAAGGTGATCCTCGAAGCCGCGCCCGAAGCCATGTACAGCACCGATACCGCTGAGTCCTGCGCGGCCATGAGCAAAGTGGTCGAACGCTACGTTGCGGCGTATCCGAGCCAGTACATGTGGAGCATGAAACGCTTCAAAAAGCGTCCACCGGGTGAAGCGCGCTGGTACTGAGTTATCGACGAAACTGGCATGATCTGTGGATAACCTCACCATTGAAGTTATCTACAACCGTTCATTCAAGGGCGCAGCAGATGTCCGAACACCGCAAATCGTTTCGTATCATGATCACCCACGACAGTGTTGGCGAATGCCTCGGGCAGACGCGCAATTTCTCGCCCACCGGCGTTTACGTTCAGCACCCGCGTCTGGCGTCGTTGCCCAAAGGGGCGGTGGTGTATGGTCAGGTGCAGGACTTACCCACAGGTGCGCCGCGGGTGCGTATGGAAGTCGTCACGGTGGATGCTGAAGGCATCGGCTTGCGCTATTTGTAAGATCTATCGGGCCTGGCGCTCGAGCTTCTTCAGGAACACCGACATTTCCTTTTCGGCCTGCTTGTCGCCATGGGCGCGGGCCGCTTCCAGCCCCTGTTCCCATGCTTGTCGCGCGGCAGCAGAGTCGCCCAGCGCCAATTGGGCCTTGCCCAATAATTTCCACGCCGCCGAGTATTTCGGATCGAACGCCACGCAGCGCTGAAAATGCTCGGCGGCCTTGGCCTGTTCGCCCAGATCCAGATAACCCTTGCCCAGACCGAAGCGCAGCAAGGCGTTATCCACACCCTTGGCGAGCATTTTTTCCAGGGATTCAAGCATCAGTGGATTCCTTTTCAGAGACTGTCAGCTATTGATGGGTGGACGCTAGATCGCCATCGCTAGCAGGCTAGCTAGCCTGCTAGCGATGGCGACAGTCTGATCAGCCGATAATCCGGATCAGAAGAAGCTCAGTCCCACATGGAACAATTTCTCCACATCGCGAATATGCTTTTTATCCACAAGGAACAGAATCACATGGTCGCCTGCTTCGATCACCGTGTCGTCGTGGGCAATGATCACCTGTTCGTTGCGGATCACTGCGCCGATGGTGGTACCCGGCGGCAGGCCGATTTTCTCGATCGGTTTGCCGATGACCTTGCTCGACTTGGCATCGCCGTGGGCGATCGCCTCGATGGCTTCCGCCGCGCCGCGGCGCAATGAGTGCACGCTGACGATATCGCCACGGCGCACGTGCGCCAGCAAGGTGCCGATGGTCGCCAGTTGCGGGCTGATCGCGATGTCGATATCGCCGCCCTGGATCAGGTCGACATAGGCCGGGTTGTTGATGATCGTCATGACCTTCTTCGCCCCGAGCCGTTTGGCCAGCAGTGAAGACATGATGTTGGCTTCGTCATCGTTGGTCAGCGCAAGGAAGATATCGGCATCGGCGATGTTCTCTTCCAGCAGCAGGTCGCGGTCCGAAGCGCTGCCCTGCAGCACCACGGTGCTGTCGAGCGTGTCGGAGAGATAACGGCAGCGCGCCGGGCTCATCTCGATGATCTTCACCTGATAACGGCTTTCGATGGCTTCGGCCAAGCGCTCGCCGATCTGCCCGCCACCGGCGATGACGATGCGTTTGTAGGTTTCGTCGAGGCGGCGCATTTCGCTCATCACCGCGCGAATATCCTCACGGGCGGCGATGAAGAACACTTCGTCGTCGGCCTCGATCACCGTGTCGCCCTGCGGCAGGATCGGCCGGTCACGGCGGAAAATCGCGGCGACGCGGGTTTCGACGTTCGGCATGTGTTCACGCAACTGGCGCAGTTGCTGGCCGACCAGCGGCCCGCCGTAATAGGCGCGCACCGCCACCAGTTGCGCCGCGCCTTCGGCAAAATCGATCACCTGCAAGGCGCCGGGATGCTGGATCAGGCGCTTGATGTAGTTGGTCACCACCTGCTCGGGGCTGATCAGCACGTCGACTGGAATTGCTTCGTTCTGGAACAGCTGTTCTTCGCGATTGAGATACGACGCTTCGCGCACCCGGGCGATTTTCGTCGGGGTGTGGAACAGCGTGTGCGCGACCTGGCAGGCGACCATGTTGGTCTCGTCACTGTTGGTCACCGCCACCAGCATGTCGGCGTCGTCGGCACCGGCCTGACGCAGCACCGAAGGCAGCGAGCCACGGCCCTGCACGGTGCGAATGTCGAGGCGATCGCCGAGGTCGCGCAGGCGCTCGCCGTCGGTGTCCACCACGGTGATGTCGTTGGCCTCGCTGGCCAGATGTTCTGCCAGCGAACCGCCGACCTGTCCTGCACCGAGGATGATGATTTTCATCCAGTCACTCCGTTGAATCCGTTTAGCTGCGCGCGGCAGCGATCTTGATCAGCTTGGCGTAGTAGAACCCGTCATGCCCGCCCTGCTGGGCCAGCAGCTGGCGACCATGGGGCTGTTTGATGCCGGCCGCGGTGGCCAGGTCCAGCTCCCGGGCTCCGGGCGTGCGCTCGAGAAACGCCGCAATTACTTCAGTATTTTCGGTCGGCAGCGTCGAGCAAGTGGCGTACAGCAGGATGCCGCCGACGTCGAGGGTTTGCCACATCGCGTCGAGCAGCTCGCCTTGCAGTTGCGCGAGGGCGGCGATGTCGTCGGGTTGCCGCGTCAGCTTGATGTCCGGATGACGGCGGATCACCCCGGTGGCCGAGCACGGTGCGTCGAGCAGAATGCGCTGGAACGGTTTGCCATCCCACCATTTCGCCGTGTCGCGGCCGTCGGCGGCGATCAGCTCAGCGCTGAGGCCGAGGCGTTCAAGGTTCTCCTTTACCCGCACCAGACGCTTGGCTTCCAGATCCACCGCCACCACGCCGGCCAGCGCCGGTTCGGCTTCGAGGATGTGGCAAGTCTTGCCGCCGGGCGCGCAGCAGGCATCGAGCACGCGTTGGCCCGGCGCCAGATCGAGCAGGTCGGCGGCCAGTTGCGCGGCTTCGTCCTGTACGCTGATCCAGCCCTCGGCGAAACCCGGCAGGCTGCGGACATCGGCAGCGGCTTCGAGGACGATGCCGTCGCGGCTGTACAGGCAGGGCGTTGCGGCAATCCCGGCCTCAGTCAGTAGGCCAAGATAGGCGTCGCGGCTGTGATGACGGCGGTTGACCCGCAGGATCATCGGCGGGTGTGCGTTGTTTGCCGCGCAAATCGCTTCCCATTGCTCAGGCCAGAACGCCTTGAGGGATTTTTGCAGCCAGCGCGGGTGAGCTGTGCGCACCACCGGGTCGCGCTCCAGTTCGGCGAAAATCGTTTCGCTTTCGCGCTGGGCATTGCGCAGCACCGCGTTGAGAAGGCCTTTGGCCCAGGGCTTTTTCAGCTTGTCGGCGCAACCCACGGTTTCGCCGATGGCGGCATGGGCTGGCACGCGGGTGTAAAGCAGTTGGTAGAGACCGACCAGCAGCAACGCCTCGACATCGGCGTCGGCGGCCTTGAACGGTTTCTGCAACAGCTTCTCTGCCAATGCCGACAGGCGTGGCTGCCAGCGCGCAGTACCGAAGGCCAGATCCTGAGTGAAACCGCGATCGCGGTCCTCGACCTTGTCCAGTTGCGTGGGCAGCGAACTGTTCAGCGAAGCCTTGCCGCTGAGCACGGCGGCAAGTGCCTTGGCGGCGGCCAGACGCGGGTTCATTGTGCGTCCACCGATGCACCGAGCACGGTGCCGACGGCGAATTTCTCGCGACGGCTGTTGAACAGGTCACTGAAATTCAATGCCTTGCCGCCGGGCAGTTGCAGGCGGGTCAGGCACAGCGCTTGTTCACCGCAGGCGACGATCAGGCCGTCCTTGCTGGCGCTGAGGATTTCACCCGGCGCGCCTTTGCCTTCGGCGAGATTCGCCGCCAGCACTTTCAGCGCTTCACCGTTGAGGGTGCTGTGGGTGATCGGCCATGGATTGAAGGCACGCACCAGACGTTCCAGTTCAACCGCCGGGCGGCTCCAGTCGAGGCGCGCTTCGTCCTTGTTCAGCTTGTGCGCGTAGGTGGCGAGTTCGTCGTTCTGTATTTCGCCTTCCAGGGTGCCGGCAGCGAGCCCAGCAATGGCCTGGATCACAGCGGGCGGACCCATCTCGGCGAGGCGGTCATGCAAAGTGCCGCCGGTGTCTTCGGCGCTGATCGGCGTGACAACCTTGAGCAGCATCGGCCCGGTGTCGAGCCCGGCTTCCATGCGCATCACGGTCACGCCGCTTTCTGCATCACCGTGTTCCACGGCGCGTTGAATCGGCGCCGCACCGCGCCAGCGTGGCAGCAGCGAGGCGTGGCTGTTGATGCAGCCCAGACGCGGAATATCCAGCACCGCTTGCGGCAGGATCAGGCCATAAGCGACCACCACCATCAGGTCCGGCTGCAATGCTGCCAGTTCGGCTTGAGCATCGGCATTGCGCAAGGTCGGCGGCTGCAACACCTGGATATGGTTTTCCAGGGCGAGTTGTTTGACCGGGCTCGGCATCAATTTCTGCCCGCGACCGGCCGGACGATCCGGCTGGGTGTACACCGCGACGATCTCGTACGGGCTGTTCAGCAAGGCCTTGAGGTGTTCGGCGGCGAATTCCGGGGTGCCGGCAAAAACGATGCGCAATGGCTCAGTCATGAAGGGCGTCTCATAAAATGAAAAAGGCTTGCCGCAGCAAGCCTTTGAAGAGGGGCATCAAGCGTTCTGGCGGTGCAGCTTTTCCAGCTTCTTCTTGATCCGGTCGCGTTTGAGCGTGGACAGGTAGTCGACGAACAATTTGCCGTTGAGGTGGTCGCATTCGTGCTGGATGCACACCGCGAGCAGACCTTCGGCGATCAGCTCATAGGGCTTGCCGTCGCGGTCCAGCGCCTTGATCCTGACCTTTTGCGGGCGATCGACGTTTTCGTAGAAACCGGGTACCGAGAGGCAGCCTTCCTGGTACTGGTCCATGTCCTCGGTCAACGGTTCGAACTCGGGGTTGATGAACACCCGCGGCTCGGTCCGGTCTTCGGAGAGGTCCATGACCACGATGCGTTTGTGCACGTTGACCTGGGTCGCGGCAAGGCCGATGCCCGGCGCTTCATACATTGTTTCAAACATGTCATCGACCAACTGACGCACTTCGTCGTCCACTACAGCCACAGGCTTGGCGATAGTGCGCAGACGCGGGTCCGGGAATTCGAGGATGTTTAAAATGGCCATAGGCTTAATTGCTGCACACGTTGAGTAAAGTCGGGTCGATGGCCTGGCAGGTCCGAAGATGCAGGCTACCGTTGTGAAGCGTAGCTTGTGCAGTTTGCCCAAGCGAGCCACGGGGGCTCTGACGGTTCACGCGAACGCATATGATAAAGGGATTCACGGCATGAGGAAAACACTACTCGCCCTGCTGCTCCTGGCTTCGGCCGGCGCTGCGCAAGGGCAAGTGCAACTCAGGGATGGTTTTCCACAGCAATACACGGTGGTTGCAGGGGATACGCTCTGGGACATTTCCGGCAAATACCTGCGCGAACCCTGGCAATGGCCGCAGCTGTGGCGGGCCAACCCGCAGATCGATAACCCCAACCTGATCTATCCCGGCGACACGCTGACGGTCAGTTACGTCAACGGCCAGCCGCAACTGACCGCCAACCGTGGCGAGTCGCGCGGCACCATCAAACTCTCGCCCCGCATTCGCACCAGCCCGGTGGCCGAGGCGATTCCGAGCATTCCACTGAAGTCCATCAACAGCTTTCTGTTGAGCAACCGCATCGTCGACAAGGCCGAAGATTTCGACAAGGCACCGTACATCGTCGCCGGCGATGCCGAGCGCGTGCTCAGTGGCACCGGTGACCGCATCTTCGCCCGCGGCCATTTCGACCCGGAACAACCGGTGTACGGTATCTTCCGTCAGGGCAAGGTCTACACCGACCCGCAGACCAAGGAGTTTCTCGGGATCAACGCCGACGACATCGGCGGCGGCGAAATCGTCGCGACCGAGGGTGACGTCGCCACCCTCGCGCTGCAACGCACCACCCAGGAAGTGCGCCTCGGCGACCGTTTGTTCAGCGGCGAAGAGCGGTCGATCAACTCGACTTTCATGCCCAGCGCCCCCGCCCGCGACATCAACGGGGTGATCATCGACGTACCGCGCGGCGTGACGCAGATCGGCGCGATGGACGTGGTCACGTTGAACAAGGGCAAACGCGACGGCCTCGCCGAGGGCAACGTGCTGGTGGTGATGAAAACCGGCGAAACCGTGCGCGACCGCATCACCGGCCAGCCGCTGAAAATTCCCGACGAACGCGCTGGGTTGCTGATGGTGTTCCGCACCTACGACAAACTCAGCTACGGCCTGGTACTCAGCGCATCGCGCTCACTGGCGGTACTCGACAAGGTGCGTAATCCGTAAGCTTGCTCAACAAGTTACCAACAGAGTTATCCACAGCTTGTGCCGAAAGGTTCGGGCCTTATATCGATCAAGGATGATCCATGATGTCTCCTGTCTCTACACCGGTTTCCCCTGCGGAACTGGAAGCGCGCTTGCGCCTGCACCGCTTGCCGGATATCGGCCCCAAGCGCTTCGCCAAATTGCTCGAAGCCTTCGGCTCGGCCTCCAAAGCCCTTAGTGCGCCGGCCAGTGCCTGGCGTTCGTTGGGGCTGCCTGCGGCGTGCGCCGAGGCGCGGCGTTGCCCCTCGGTGCGCGACGGCGCCAACCACGCAATGCGCTGGCTAGAGCGGCCTGGCCAGCATTTACTGATGTGGGACCAGGCGGATTATCCGGCGCTGCTGGCGCAGATCCCCGATCCGCCACCATTGTTGTTCGTCGCCGGCGATGCGCAGATTCTGGAAAAACCGCAACTGGCGATGGTCGGAAGTCGCCGCGCTTCCCGTCCGGGCATGGACACCGCCGCAGCGTTTTCGCGCAGCCTCGCCGGGGCCGGTTTTGTCATCACCAGCGGGCTGGCACTGGGCATCGATGCGGCTGCCCATCAGGCGGCGCTGGACGTTGGCGGGCTGACCGTCGGGGTACTCGGCACCGGCCTGGAAAATTTTTATCCACAGCGCAATCAGCAGCTGGCCGAGGCGATGATGGCGTCCGGCAGCGCCGTGCTTTCCGAGTTTCCGCTGGACGCCGGGCCGACCCCGAGCAACTTTCCGCGGCGCAACCGGATCATCAGCGGTTTGTCGCTGGGCGTGCTGGTGGTCGAAGCCAGCGTCGCCAGTGGCTCGCTGATCACCGCTCGCCTGGCGGCGGAACAGGGGCGCGAGGTTTATGCGATTCCCGGGTCGATTCACCATCCGGGTGCTCGCGGCTGTCATCAGTTGATCCGCGATGGCGCGGTGCTGGTGGAAACCATCGAACACATCCTCGAGGCCCTGCGGGGCTGGCAGCATGTGTCGCCGTCCACTGATTCAGCGAACGCCGACCATCCTTTGCTCGCCCTGCTCCACGCCGCCCCGCACACCAGCGAAGCGCTGGCCGGCAGCAGCGGCTGGGCCTTGCCCAAAGTACTGGCGGCGCTGACCGAACTGGAAATGGACGGCCGTGCGGTGTGCGAAAACGGTCGTTGGCTGGCCAGGACACGCTAGGTTTTACCAACAAGATCGGTAAACTGCGCGAAACCTGATTGCGGAGATTTTTTCATGGTCAACAGTTGGCGTGTGCAACAAGCCGCGCGAGAGATTCGCGCCGGGGCGGTGATTGCCTATCCAACCGAAGCCGTCTGGGGGCTGGGCTGCGACCCATGGAACGAAGAGGCGGTCGACCGGCTGCTGGCGATCAAGAATCGCTCGGTGGTCAAGGGGCTGATTCTGGTCGCCGACAACATTCGCCAGTTCGACTTCCTCTTCGAAGATTTCCCGCAGGAATGGATCGACCGCATGGCCAGCACCTGGCCGGGGCCGAACACCTGGCTGGTGCCGCACCAGGGCTTGCTGCCCGAATGGGTGACGGGCATCCACGACACCGTGGCGCTGCGGGTCAGTGATCATCCGCAAGTGCGCGACCTGTGTTCACTGGTCGGGCCGCTGATTTCCACGTCGGCCAACCCGCAGGGTCGCCCGGCTGCGCGCACGCGGTTGCGGGTCGAGCAGTATTTCCGTGGGCAGATCGATCTGGTGCTTGGCGGGCAACTGGGTGGACGCAAGAACCCCAGCGTGATCCGCGACCTGGCGAGCGGCAAGGTCATTCGTCCCGACTGATCCAACCCAAACATTAGAAAATGTGAGTACTCCTCGGCGTGATGACGAGGAGTACTACGCATGCCTGCGATTTGTCCTGCAACGGGGCTGTTCATCGTGTCAGAAAAGTCGCCAACTATCCGGATTCATTGACTTTTCCCACCTGATTATCAGACCTCCTGGCGTGGCGAAATCGCCAAAAGCAACCATCCTTTCCCTGCACTCGAAACACTTCGATAAGTAAAGGACGCGGAGAAAGAATGGACACTACGGATTTACAACTCACGGATTACCTGCAAACGCTTCAGGCGACGTTAAAGAGTCATCACGAAGGTTGCCGTATCGTGACGCTTGAAGCGGGATCGGATACTCAGGATTTCGATCGATTCATTGATCGGCAATTTCGGCTGCGGTTGCAGCATTACATGCTGTCCTCACGTGCGCGGCTGCTCGAAACGCAACTGGCGATCAAGTCGCGCAGTACGCACTTTCTGCTGTACCGGCACGATCAACTGCTGGCGGTATTGCGTGCCACTCCGGCACCGTTCGAATGGACGTTACTGGCGCAACAACATGTGTCGCCCACGGTGGCGCTGTCACGGCATGTCGAATTCAGCCGCTTGATCTCGTACTCGACCCATCAACTGCCCATTGCGGTCAACGGCCTGCTGGCGGCCGCCGCGGAGTGGGCGATCAGAAATGGCTACCAGGGCGTCACCGCACTGTGCCGGTCGCAACAGCTGCGTTTTTACCAGCGTTTCGGCCTGATGCCGATCGCTTCCAACGCCCTGCACATCGACCATCGCGCACGCGGCGATTACTGGGTGTTGTCAGCCGAGTGGCGGCAGATCCTCGCGGCGGTGCAACAGCCGGATCAGGCGATGGTCAGCCATGTGGCGCAGAAACCGTTGGCGTGTCATCCGCCAGGTTTCTGAAGGCGCTCGCGCTGTCTTGCCAGCCGTAGGTGCCAAACCCCGGCTGGCGAGACGGCGAGAGTTTTTCAGGGCAGCAGAACGGTGGAGCCGGTGGTGCGCCGCGCCGACAGTTCGGTTTGCGCCTTTGCCGCCTCGGCCAGTGGATAACGCTGGCTGATGTCCACCTTCAATTTGCCGCTGGTGATCATCCCGAACAACTCATCGGCCATGCGCTGCAGGTTTTCGGCGTTGTTGGCATGGGTCGCCAGGGTCGGCCGGGTGACATACAGCGAGCCTTTGGCAGAAAGAATGCCCAGATTCACCCCGTCCACCGCGCCGGAAGCATTACCGAAACTGACCACCAGGCCGCGTGGCGCGGCGCAGTCGAGAGACGTCAGCCATGTGTCCTTGCCGACACCGTCATAGACCACCGGGACTTTCTTGCCGTCGGTCAATTCCAGCACGCGCTGGGCAACGTTCTCGTGGCTGTAATCGATCGTTGCCCAGGCGCCATTGGCTTTGGCCAGTTCGGCTTTTTCTTTGGAGCTGACCGTACCGATCAGCTTCACGCCAAGCGCCTTGGCCCACTGGCAGGCCAGCGAGCCGACGCCACCGGCCGCAGCGTGAAACAGAATGGTCTCGCCACCCTTGAGTTCATAGGTCTGGCGCAGCAGATATTGCACGGTCAGACCCTTGAGCATGACGCCGGCGGCCGTCTCGAAGCTGATGTCGTCAGGCAGATGCACCAGATTGTCCTGGGGCAGCACGTGCAACTCGCTGTAAGCGCCCAGCGGGCCGGTGCCGTAGGCCACGCGATCGCCGACCTTGAAGCGGGTGACGTCGCTGCCCACTGCATCAACGACGCCAGCACCTTCAGCGCCCAGTCCGGACGGCAACGCTGGCGGCGGATACAGGCCGCTGCGGAAATAGGTGTCGATGAAGTTCAGGCCGATGGCCTTGTTCGCCACCCGTACCTGATTCGGGCCGGGTGCGGCGGGTTCGTAATCGACATATTCGAGCACTTCGGGACCGCCGTGGGCGCGGAACTGGATACGCTTTGCCATCTGCCTGCTCTCCTTGGGGCTTTTTGTAAGCCCCCTATCCAACTCCCATGCTTGATCTTCGTCAACTGCGGCGCGCCGTTCTGCGATGGTATGCTACGCGCCCATTTGCGCCGCCCCGCCTGCCGGGGGGCGCCGCCCGATTCAAGGTGAAGCCATGACGACCCGCACCGACGCCGTAAAGGCCTATCTGCTCGACCTGCAAGACCGCATCTGCGCAGCTCTGGAAACCGAAGACGGCGGCACGCGCTTCGTTGAAGACGCCTGGACCCGGCCCGCCGGCGGTGGCGGTCGTACCCGGGTGCTGGAGAACGGCACGCTGATCGAAAAGGGCGGAGTGAATTTTTCCCATGTCTTTGGCAGCGGTCTGCCACCCTCGGCCAGCGCCCACCGGCCGGAACTGGCCGGGCGCGGTTTTGAAGCCCTCGGCGTGTCGCTGGTGATCCACCCGCACAACCCGCACGTACCGACCTCCCACGCCAACGTGCGGTTTTTTATCGCCGAGAAAGAAGGCGAAGAGCCGGTCTGGTGGTTCGGCGGCGGTTTTGACCTGACCCCGTATTACGGCAACGAAGCAGATTGCATGCATTGGCATCGCGTGGCCGAACAGGCGTGTGCGCCGTTCGGTGCTGACGTGTATCCACGTTACAAAGCCTGGTGCGACACCTATTTCCACATCAAGCATCGTCATGAGCCGCGCGGTATTGGCGGACTGTTTTTCGATGACCTGAACGACTGGGACTTCGACACCAGCTTCGCCTTCATGCGCGCAATCGGCGACGCCTATATCGAGGCGTATCTGCCGATCGTGCAGCGCCGCAAGAATGATCCGTTCACTGCCCAGCAGCGTGAGTTCCAGGAATTCCGTCGTGGCCGCTACGTCGAGTTCAATCTGGTGTACGACCGCGGCACGCTGTTCGGTCTGCAATCGGGTGGGCGTACCGAATCGATTCTGATGTCCCTGCCGCCGCAAGTGCGCTGGGCTTACGACTGGAAAGCCGAGCCCGGCAGTGAAGAGGCGCGCCTGACCGAGTACTTCCTGCAAGACCGCGACTGGCTCGCCGAAGCCTGAGGACCTCCGATGGATCGTTACGTCGTATTCGGTAACCCGATTGGCCACAGCAAGTCGCCGATGATTCACCAGCTGTTCGCGCAGCAGACCGGCGAGCAACTTGAATACCGCACCTTGCTGGCCCCGCTTGATGACTTTGCCGGCTGCGCGATGGGGTTTTTTCAACAAGGCCGTGGCGCCAACGTCACTGTGCCATTCAAGGAAGACGCCTATCGCCTGGCCGATAGCCTGACCGCCCGAGCGCAACGCGCCGGCGCGGTGAATACCTTGAGCAAACTGGCCGATGGCACGCTGCTCGGCGATAACACCGACGGTGCCGGGCTGGTGCGCGATCTGACGGTAAATGCCGGCTTCAGCCTGGCGGGCAAACGCATTCTGCTGCTCGGTGCCGGTGGTGCTGTGCGCGGTGCGCTGGAGCCGCTGCTGGCGGAGAAACCGGCGTCGCTGATCATTGCCAATCGCACGGTGGACAAAGCCGAGGTGCTGGCCGAGTCGTTTGGCGATCTGGGCCCGGTGTCGGCCAGCGGTTTCGACTGGTTGCGCGAGTCGGTCGACGTGATCATCAACGCCACTTCGGCCAGCCTCACGGGTGATGTGCCGCCGATTGCCGCGAGCCTGATCGAGCCGGGCAAGACCCTGTGCTACGACATGATGTACGGCAAGGAGCCTACCGCATTCTGCCGTTGGGCCAGTGAACAGGGCGCCGCGCTGTCAATGGATGGCCTGGGGATGCTGGCAGAGCAGGCCGCTGAGGCGTTTTACCTGTGGCGCGGTGTGCGCCCGGACACGGCACCGGTTTTAGCTGAGTTGCGCCACCAACTCGCACAATGACCTCCGTAGGAGTGAGCCTGCTCGCGATAGCGATTTTTCAGACACCCATGCTTTGACTGATATCCCGCTATCGCGAGCAGGCTCACTCCTACAAGGGACACGGAGTTTGTTTGGTCACTCCTCAAAGCGGATCGGGCATTTCTCCGGCCCTTCAAGCTTCCTCAATTCCTCCACCACCTGCGGCCGCGCCCCACGCAAGGTCAGGCTGCGGTTCTGCCGCAGCAGGCGGCGCGCCTCCTGATGCAGCATTTCCACCCCCGAATAGTCGATGAAATTGATCTGCTGCGCTTCGATCACTACCCGTTCGCCGTGCAGGCGTTGCAGACGCACTTGCAGGTAATGGCTGGCGCCGAAAAAAATCGACCCGCCTACCCGCAGTACATCGTCTTCGCCGTCGCGCCAGTGTTGCACCCGCGGTTGCGAGGTGCGCTTGAGGTAGAAGAACAGCGAGGCCAGCACACCGGCGTAAATCGCAGTCTGCAATTCCAGCAGCAACGTGGCGAGGCAGGTCAGGGCCATGACGACGAACTCGGCGCGGCTGACCCGCAGCAATGCCCGAATGGCGCGATGGTCAATCAGGCCCCAGGCAATCAGCAAAATGCTCCCGGCCATCGCCGGGATCGGAATGTGCGCGATCAGCCCGGCGCCAAAGATCGCGAATAATGCCACCCACAGCGCCGAAAACACTCCCGCCAGCGGCGAGCAGGCGCCCGCTTCATAACTCAGGCCTGAGCGGGTAAACGAGCCGGCAGACAGCGAGCCGGAGAAGAACGCGCCGACGATATTCGACAAGCCCTGTGCGCGAACTTCCTGGTTGGCATCGAGCAACTGCTGCGACCGCGCGGAAATCGAGCGCGCAATCGACAGGCTGGTGACCAGACCCAGCATGCCGACTGCCACAGCGCTCGGCAGCAGACGCAAAATCAGATCGAGGTCGAGCGGCAAGGCACTGAACGGCGGCAAGCGCCCGACGAAGGCGCTGACCAGATGCACATGACCGAACATCGCCGGCCACAGCCAGACCAGCAAACTGGCCAGGACGAGGGTTATCAGCAACGTCGGCCAACGCGGCAGCCAGCGTTTGAGCACGATGCCGACCAGCACTGTGGCCACACCAAGTACCAGTGACGGTTTATCCACAGCCCGCAGGTGCTGGAGCAGGTCGAGCAGACTCGCCAGCGCCGTGGCTTTGGCCGGCAACTCGAGCCCCAGCAGGTTAGGCAACTGGCCGATGGCAATCACCACCGCCGCGCCGAGGGTGAAACCCAGCACGACTGAATGCGAAACAAAATTCACCAGCGCGCCGAAGCGCAACAAGCCGAGCAGCCACTGGAAAATTCCGGCGAGCAAGGTCAGCAGCAGAATCAGCGTGATGTAGTCCTGCGACGCCGGCACGGCCAAGGGACTGACGCTGGCAAACAGCACAATCGAAATCGCCGCCGTCGGGCCGCAAATCAAATGCCAGGACGAACCCCACAGACAGGCAATCAGCACCGGGACAATCGCGGCATACAAACCGTACTCGGGCGGCAGGCCGGCGATCAGTGCATAGGCAATCGACTGCGGTAACGCCAGAATCGCCCCGCTGAGCCCGACGATCAGATCCCGTCCGACGCTGGCGCGGGTTTGCCGTGGCAGCCAGGTGAGGAAAGGGAAGAGAGAGTGGCGGCTGGGGAAGGCCATGGGTCCTCGCGGTTGGGGTTTTGTTCAAGGTTATCAGGGTGTCAGGGAGAAGGCCCTCACCCTAGCCCTCTCCCAAAGGGAGAGGGGACTGACCGAGGTGTCTGGACTGGCTACATCGACCTGAGGAATCAGCGTCGAACTCATGTCTCGAATCAAACAACGATCGGCTCCCTTTCCCCCTCGCCCCCCTGGGGGAGAGGGCTGGGCGGGCGGCGTTCCGATGAGGAGGCAAAGATCTCAAGCTGATCACTGATCCAGCAACCCCACGATCAAAGCTTCGCCTTCACCGCCGCCAACGCCTCCTTGCCATCCGCGGTCTTCACCCCGTCCAGCCATTTGTCCAGCACCGCCGGGTTGGCCTTGATCCACGCCTTCGCCGCCTCGGCATTGCTGATCTTCTTGTTCACCACCTCGGCCATGATGCTGTTTTCCATGTCCTGAGTGAACGCCAGGTTGGTCAGCAACTTGCCCACATTCGGGCAGGCCTCGGCGTAACCTTTGCGCGTCAGTGTATAAACACTGCCGGTGCTGCCGAAGTACTTCTCGCCGCCCTTCAGGTAATGCATTTTCAGCTGCACGTTCATCGGATGCGGGGTCCAGCCGAGGAAGGTGACGAATTTTTGCTTCTTCACCGCGCGCGATACTTCCGCGAGCATCGCCTGTTCGCTGGATTCGATCAGCTTCCACTGGCCCATGTCGAAATCATTTTTCTTGATGATTTCCTGCAGCGAAATGTTCGCCGGCGCACCGGAACCGATGCCGTAGATCTTGCGGTCGAACTTGTCGGCGTATTTGTTCAGGTCGGCAAAATCATGCACACCGGCATCCCACACGTAATCCGGCACGGCGAGGGTGAACTCGGTGCCTTCAAGGTTCTTCGCCAGTTGCGTGACATCACCGGTGGCGACGAATTTGTCGTAGAAGCCCTGCTGCGCCGGCATCCAGTTGCCCATGAACACATCGACCTGACCGTCCTTCAGACCGCCGAAGGTGATCGGCACGGCGAGGGTGTCGATCTTGGCCTTGTAACCCATGCCGTCGAGCAGAAACCCGGTGATCGCGTTGGTCGCTGCGATGTCGCTCCAGCCCGGATCGGCCATTTTCACCGTGTCGCAGCTTTGCTCGGCAAACGCCGAGGCGCTGCTCAGTGCGATCAGGCCAACCGTCACAACTGTGGATAACTTGCCCATGGACTTCCCCTTACATTATTGGTTTTGGCAGGGTTGTGGATAACGTGCTTTGCGTTCCAGATCATCGAGGTCGATGTGGTTGCGCATGTACTGCTGACTGGCGTCCACCAGCGGCTGGTGATCCCAGCTCTTCAGCGTGCCGAGGGTCAGGGCTTGTGCAACGAAACGGCGGCGGCGCTGACTGGCGAGCACTTGGCCATGGATCGTCGGAATGTCCCATTTGGCCCGCGCTTCGGCGAGAAAATCGTCGAACAGTTGGCGATGGTGTGGCGACTGGCTGAGTTCTTCCAGTTCCCGTGGATCGTTGTCTACGTCGAAGAGTAGGCAAGGGTCGCTTTCGCTGTAGATGAATTTGTAGGCGCCGCGACGGATCATCATTAACGGGCTGGTGGTGCCTTCGGCCATGTATTCGCCGAACACTTCGTCATGACCGCCCTGCCCTTGCAGGTGCGAAACCAGCGAGCGGCCATCCAGCGGCAGGCCCGGTTCGAGTGTGCCGCCGGCCAGTTCGACAAACGTCGGCAGCAGGTCCGCGGTCGATACCGCGGCGCTGACCCGGCCGGAATCGAACAACCCCGGTGCGCTGATCAGCAGCGGCACACGGGCAGCCATCTCGTACCAGTGCATTTTGTACCAGAGGCCTTTCTCGCCAAGCATGTCGCCATGGTCGCCAGAGAACACCACGATGGTGTCATCCAGCAAACCGGTGTCTTCGAGGGTTTGCAGCAGTTTGCCGACGTTGGCGTCGATATAGCTGCACGCACCGAAGTAAGCGCGGCGTGCATCGCGAATCTTGTCCACAGGCAAGGGGTTGTCCCACAGGTCGTAAACCTTGAGCAGGCGTTGCGAGTGTGGATCGAGTTCGCGCTGATCCGGCGTCGCGGGCAGCGGGATATCGGCGTCGTCATACAGATCCCAGAAAGCCTTGGGAATCGTGTACGGGTCGTGGGGGTGAGTCATTGAAACGGTCAGGCAGAACGGCTGTTCGCCGTCCTCGCGAATGTGATCGAACAGATATTGCTGAGCCTTGAACACCACTTCCTCATCGAAATCGAGTTGGTTGGTGCGCACGCAAGGCCCGGCCTGCAAGACCGAGGACATGTTGTGATACCAGGTCGGCCGCACATCCGGTTCGTCCCAGTTCACGGCCCAGCCGTAATCGGCCGGGTAGATATCGCTGGTCAGACGTTCTTCGTAACCGTGCAATTGGTCCGGGCCGCAGAAATGCATCTTGCCCGACAGCGCAGTGCGATAGCCGAGGCGGCGCAGGTAGTGGGCGTAGGTCGGGATATCGGCGGGGAAATCGGCAGCGTTGTCGTAGGCGCCGATCTTGCTCGGCAACTGGCCGCTGACCAGAGTGAAGCGCGACGGTGCGCACAGCGGGCTGTTGCAGTACGCGGCATCGAATACCACGCCTTGTTCGGCGAGGCGCGACAGATTCGGCAGTTTGATCGGCGACGGGCCATAGAACGGCAACATTGGCGCGGCCATTTGATCGGCCATGATGAAAAGAATGTTCTTGCGCTTCATGTGATCGCGGCATTCCATAGTGAATATTTATGCGACATTGCTGCAATCGAGCATGGAGGCCATGCTCTGTTCGGTAAAGCCTGCGCCAGACAATGACTAGGATAAGCACAGCTTATGTATGAAGCCTTGGGTGACCTGTCGCTCGACTTGTTGCGCGCCTTCGAGGCCGCCGCTCGGCATCGCAGCTTTACCGCTGCGGCGGTCGAGTTCGGTACCACGCAACCGGCGATCAGCCAACAGATCAAGCGGCTGGAGGAACAACTCGGCACGCGCTTGTTCGATCGCATCTATCGCGGCATCGAGCTGACGGAGGTCGGCATCATCCTGTTCGAGCAGGTCAGCCTTGGCTTGCAGAACATCGATGCCGGCTTAAGCGCAATCAGCACCCAGCAGCAACATGAAGTGCTGCAAGTCGCCACGGATTTCGCCTTCGCCGCGTACTGGCTGATGCCACGCCTGCACCGTTTTCACGAAGCCAACCCGCAGATCGATGTCAGCCTGGTGACCAGCGAGCGCAACCACAACATGCTGCGCACCGATATCGATGTGGCGGTGCTGTTTGGTGACGGGCGTTTCAAACAGGGTGAAAGCCATTGGCTGTTCAGCGAAGAAGTGTTTCCGGTGTGCAGCCCGCTGTTGCTCAAGGGGCGCCCGCTACCGCTGCCGGCGCAGGCGTTGCTGGAGTTTCCGCTGCTGCACTTGCGCGGTGAGAACAGCAGCAACTGGTTTGACTGGAGTGGCCTGTTTCGCGAGCTGGGCCTGGCCACCGCGCCGGCGCCGGGGCAATTGCGTTTCGACAATTACACGCTGTTGATCCAGGCAGCGATCGGTGGCCAGGGCGTGGCGATTGGCTGGCGCCACCTTGTGGATAACTTGCTGACTCAGGGATTGCTGTGCCGGCCGCTGGCCGAAACCACCCTCTCGCGCCTTGGTTACTACGTGGTGCTGCCGCCGCGCAAACGTCGGGGTGCACTGATTCAATTGTTCGTCGATTGGTTGATGGCTGAGCAGGCCAGCAGCGCGGCCTCGTTCAACGGCCTTGCCCTGCCGTCGATCGCTGTCTGAATAACTATTGCGACGCGGCGATGAAATTCACGTGCTCGCCGATATGCATGTTCAGCCGTAATTCATCGGCAATCCCCACTGCCGCGCGATTCAAGCGCTCCAGCGGCTCGGCCAGACCCGGCTCGAGATTGCCGCCGACCTGACTGAAATGCTCGATGGACAGCCCCGCCACGCCATGGGGCGCGTTGACCAGTGTCCATTGCAGCGCACTGCTTTGCAGCGCCTCGCGAATTTCTTCCGTGGCGTGGCGTTGCAGGCGATCATCGACGTCCGCCTCGTCGAGCACGGCAAAACCACCCACCAAAAACAGCCGCGCGACATTGGCCAGTTGCAAGCCATCGATCAGCGCATCCACCGCCAGCACTTGTTCGACCGGGCCGAGTACCACCGAGCGCTCGACGTGATCGCTGCTGAACGGCAATCCCGGCGCATCGAGTAAACAGATGACCGCGGTGCTGCCGGCCACGCTCTGGTTGACCCGCTCCGGGTCGAACAGATCACCGGTTTTGGTGCGCAAACCCGGGCGTGGTGCCAGTGCGGTGAGATCGTCGAGAATGGCGATGACTTCATGCTGGCGCCGCAGCAGTTCAGCCATCAACGCGCTGCCCAGGCTACTCATGGCACCATAGAGCACCACTTTTACCGCCGGGGTTTCGGCATTCTTCATGGCTGTTTTCCTTATTCTTGGCCCATATGGCCTGTGACGGTGGAAAACGCCGAGGGTTCGAACCGATCAGAGGATTTGCGATGTACGCGATCAAGGGTTACCACGCTCACGTCTATTTCGACGCCGAGACCATCGATCAGGCGCGCGCCTTGTGCGAACGGGCCGCGCAGACGTTCCCGTTGAAAATGGGCCGCGTCCACGAGCGCCCGGTCGGTCCGCACCCGGACTGGAGCTGCCAATTGGCCTTCGGCCCTGAATTGCTCGGCACTGTCCTGCCGTGGCTGGCGCTCAATCGCCAGGGTCTGGTGGTGTTTCTGCACCCCGATACCGGCAACGATTTGCTCGACCACACCGATCACGCGATCTGGATGGGTGCGATGCGGCCGTTGAATTTGTCGGTTTTTTGAACAGCACCTATTGCAGCTAAAACATCAGCGAATGTGTCGACAGTGGCAGCCGCTGCCGTGCGAGCAATGGCGCTTCATGTGCTCTTCCCCCGAGTTTATTGGCTCAGAGTCCACTTCAGCGAGCGAACGACCGTTCATTCAAAGCTTTGCCCAGCGAAAGGTAGCTGAAAGCTTCCCCGATTAGGATCGCCCCACTCCCGGCAACAGACCGGTTGGCCACCGCCTGCGATGACTCGCTCGCCCCGGCCCATTTAACAACAACAATTGGTGATTCTGATGTCCTCTGCAACCCGCCTCTTCGCTGTCACTCCGCCCGTACGTTTCGTGTTTGCCGTCCTGCGCTGATCGCGCCTGATCCGCTCACCCAATTCGCCGCGCTACGCCTGGAGTATTTCCCATGCTGACTTTCCTTGGCTTCGCCATGGTCATCGCGTTCATGTTCCTGATCATGACCAAGCGCCTGTCTGCGCTGATCGCGCTGATCATCATCCCGATCCTGTTCGCCCTGTTCGGCGGTTTTGCGCCGAAGATCGGCCCGATGATGCTCGAAGGCATCACGAAGCTGGCGCCGACCGGCGTGATGCTGATGTTTGCCATTCTGTATTTCGCCCTGATGATCGACTCCGGTCTGTTCGACCCGGCTGTGCGCAAGATCCTCAAACTGGTAAAGGGCGACCCGCTGAAAGTTTCGGTCGGCACCGCCGTACTGGCGCTCGTCGTTTCCCTCGATGGTGACGGCGCGACCACTTATATGATCTGCGTGGCCGCCATGCTGCCGCTGTACAGCCGCATCGGCATGAGCCCGCGGATCATGGCCGGTCTGATCATTCTCGCCGGTGGCGTGATGAACATGACCCCGTGGGGCGGCCCGACTGCCCGCGCCGCGAGCGCGCTGCATGTCGACCCGTCGGATATTTTCGTGCCGATGATTCCGGCGATGGCTGCCGGTGTAGTGGCGATCCTGCTGATTGCCTATTTTTACGGCAAGCGTGAGCGTGCGCGCCTTGGTGAGCTGCATCTGGTCGGCGACGAGATCGATCACAGCGAAATCAGCGTGTCGCAATTCCCCGATGCGCGCCGGCCGAAACTGATCTGGTTCAACGCCGCGCTGACCTTCGGCCTGATGTGCACGCTCATCGGCGGCCTGCTGCCGTTGCCGGTGCTGTTCATGGTGGCGTTCAGTATTGCGATGATCGTCAACTACCCGTGCCTGCAAATGCAGAAGGATCGCGTCGCTGCGCATTCGGGCAGTGTGCTGGCAGTGGTCGGGCTGATCTTTGCGGCCGGTATCTTCACCGGTATCCTGTCCGGCACTGGCATGGTCGATGCGATGTCGAAGAGCCTGTTGGCGGTGATTCCGGATTTCCTCGGCCCGTACCTGGCGGTCATCACGGCGCTGGTGAGCATGCCGTTCACCTTCTTCATGTCCAACGACGCGTTCTACTATGGCGTGTTGCCGGTGCTGGCCGACGCGGCCAGTCACTATGGAATCACTGCAGTGGAAATGGCCCGTGCCTCGATCGTCGGTCAGCCCGTCCACTTGCTGAGCCCGCTGGTACCGTCGACCTATCTGTTGGTGGCGCTGGCGGGTATCGATTTCGGTGATCACCAGCGTTTCACCTTGAAATGGGCGATCCTGGTGTGTATCTGCATTCTGATTGCTGCGCTGCTGTTGGGGACTTTCCCGGTGTTCAGCACTCTATAAGCCCAAGACTCACCGATTCGGGTCCTGGCTTCGCGGTTTGAAGCCCGGACCTTTTTCGGTTTAACAATTGCTCAAAGGAATACACATGGAATGGCTGACCAACCCCGAAATCTGGGTTGCCTTCTTCACCCTGACCGCCCTGGAAATCGTCCTCGGCATCGATAACATCATCATGATCTCGATTCTGGTCAGCCGCATGCCCAAGCACATGCAGCAGCGTACCCGAATCTTCGGTCTGGCTCTGGCGATGATCACGCGGATCCTGTTGCTGCTGTCGATCACCTGGGTCATGCGCCTCACCGCCGATCTGTTCGAAGTGTTCGGCCAGGGCATTTCCGGCCGCGACCTGATCCTGTTCTTCGGTGGCCTGTTCCTGTTGTGGAAAAGCTCCCAGGAGATGTACCACGCGCTGGAAGGCGAAGAGGACAGCGACGACGCGCCTTCGGGCAAGGGCGGCAATTTTCTTTACACCATCATCCAGATTGCGATCATCGACATCGTCTTCTCGCTGGATTCGGTGATCACCGCCGTCGGCATGGTTTCCCATGTACCGGTCATGGTCGCGGCGATCATCGTGGCGGTGCTGGTGATGATGCTGGCCTCGGGCAAGATCAGCGAATTCATCGACAAGCACCCGTCGCTGAAAATGCTCGCCCTGTCGTTCCTGCTGGTGGTCGGTACCGTGCTGATCGCTGAATCGTTCGATGTGCATGTACCGAAAGGCTACGTCTACTTCGCCATGGCGTTCTCGCTGGCGGTCGAAGCGATCAACATCAAGATGCGCGGCGCAATCGCCCGCAAGAAGAAGCAGCAGGACCCGGTGAAACTGCGCTAGAACACTGCATAGCTTCACGCCTTGTAGGAGTGAGCCTGCTCGCGATGGCGGTCCGTCAGTCAACAACGATGTTGAGGCTGACGACCCTATCGCGAGCAGGCTCACTCCTACATTTGTTTCTGGGTTCAGCCATTCGATTGTGGTGCTCCCACGTTTGTCCTGTGCAGCCAGGAACGCCGTTGCTAGCGGGCACAACGGTTGACGCTCAAGGCTCTGGCCGTTAGCTTCCCCTGCTCGCCTCAACGACATACAAGGAACGTTCATGTCTGGAAAACCCGCCGCGCGCGTCACGGACCCGACCACTTGCCCGATTCCCGGTCACGGCACCAACCCGATTGCCAGCGGTTCGGGCGACGTCTTTTTCAATGGCCTCGCCGCTGCCCGCCTCGGCGACAAGTGCACCTGCGGCCAGGCGCTCAGCGGTGCCTTTTCGTCCACCGTCTTCATCAATGGCAAGAACGCCATGACCCTCGACAGCACCGCCAGCCATGGCGGCGTCGTAATTGGCGGCTCGGCTAATGTGATCATCGGCAGCTCGCACACCCCTGCTCCGTTCGTTCCACCGTTGCCGATCATCGGCCAGCCCTTGGTCGAATTCAAAGCCGTCAGCGCTGGCAGCGGCGAACCCATCGCCGAACAAGGCTATGAGATCGAAACCGCCGAAGGCCGCATTGTCAAAGGCCTGACCAATGCGCAGGGCATGACCCAGAGCGTCGCGACCCTGCAGCCCGATCTCGCCGTTGTACGCTGGACCGCCTGACCTTCAAGGACGAAACAATGACTGCACAATGCATCGCGCCAGACGACCTGGACATGAAAAAACTCTGGGACAGCACCTGCGAGCTGCCCACCTGCAAACGCGAGACCAGCACCACCGGCCCCAACCCGAAAACCCGCGTCGAAGTCCCGCTGCTGACCTGCAATTGCCTGTGGCGGCGCTTCCAGAAGGAAGCCGAAGAATGGGTCGCCCCCGGCGGCGTCCTGATCGCCGACCCCCAGGCCCGCAACCGCAAGATCAACGCTGCGTATGCGCAGTTGTGGCTGGCGGATAACCGTTTTCAGTGGGCGGGGTTGGCGGCGTTTGCTTCGAAGCAGGTGGGGTGTGGATTGATTCACGCCACCAAACTGCAAACCGCCATTGCTGCGCAGAAAGCTGCGCAGGAGAAGGTCCGAACCGCGCCATCGGAAACCCTGTTCGAAGGCTTTGGGTTCAAGTTCAGCAGGACCAATCCCGAGGCGGAACAGGAGCTGGAAAAGGCTCGGGCGGCCAATCCGATGCCGACCGAAGACATCACCTTCGGCGATAACCCACGTTCAGTGGTTCAGCAGCAGCTGGACTATGTGTACGAGATGTTGGCGCTGGGTAATACGTCGCTGTTTCTAGACGTTTATCCGTTGCACCGGTTTTTTATGGTGCGGGGGTACAAGGAGATGGAGAAATGTCTGAAGAGCCGGCGCAGCCTTGGGAAGGAAGTGATGTGGCCGATTGCTGAGAAAATAGAGTTTGGCCGTGATAATCCTGAGATTTACGCGACCTTCAAAGCTATTGATCAAGGGAGCATTTCAGCTAGCGTCGAACAAATGGCGCTCCATGAACAAGTCAACATTCTTCAGCCTGCGATGTACGACGAAACCCACTTTGCCCTTTTGATGCGAGGGACACATGGCGGTGACGTAATTTCGGTTGTGACCGGATTGTTGCCAGGGGCTGCGGAAGAGATCCAGCTCACTCTCGCTAGTCAATGCAAAGCGCCCGACAGTCGAAAAGTCGCATTTGGCAGCAATCCGCTAGCTAACCTTGCCGATAAGGATCAGCGAATGAAGTTTGTACTGCGTGCTGCTACGCAATTCAACGAACTGCTTAAACAGCCGTCCTCTCGCGCAAAGCTTGAGCAATCTATCCGTGAGATTGCAGGTGGCGGGGGAGTGAAGTGATGCCTAAGCGCAGTTTCTTCGTCGCTGCTGCCGTCGTATTAGGAGCTATCGCGCTAACTCTCTATTTCGGAAGAGGTCCGCAACAAATTTCCTTCCACATTGGAAAAACATATGACGATGTCATCCGCGACTCATCATTTCCAGTGAAGGATAAAACTGCCATCTACCCCAGTGATCCACCCCACCCAAGTTCGACTTGGATCAGTAGCTCAGTGATCATCACATTCGATGACGAACAGCACGGGTTCACGTTGCCCGTCACAAAATTCGGTGCGATTGGCTGGTCCGATTTCAAAGCGATCACCCTTTCTACATCACCGATGCTGGAAACGTTACCTTTCGAGCAAGCAGTGAATCTCTTGCATGAACTGCAGCAGATGTTCAAAAAGGCAGGCTGGTCGCCAGAAGCTGTTGAAGGGAATGATTGGCTCAAGACTGAAACTAAAGAAGACAAGGCGCGCCTTCAAGCCAAGCTTTTTGACCAGTTGGACGGTGTCACTCTGTTGATTCCACACAAGTACAGCTTGTTCCTCCACATCAAATGCTATGCACGTTGTAACGAGCGGAATCCGGAGACGGCCAAATATTTGATTGATGTGGGTTTTGGCGAAGATCACTTCAGTGATTGACTGCCCACTCCATAACCGAAGTCGCAAATGAGAAATTGCTACGAGTGGCAAGGTCGATGTTGGCGTACAGCAGTGTTCTTCATGTCGTTCGTGTGCCTGACGTCTCTTCACTATCCGATGGATTTTCTGATTGTTCACATCGGCAAGCCATACGCCGAAGTCGTCAAAGACTCCAGTTTCCCTGTTAAACGAAAAACAGCCATATATCCAAGTGACCCTCCCAAGGTCGACTCGACTTGGATAAGCAGCCCGGTCGTGATTACTTTTGATGATCCCGAGCATGGCTTTACCTTGCCCAAAACAATTTACGGCGCGGTGGGCTATACCAAGGGAAAAGTAGACGGCATAACGACGTCGCCAATGGTTGAATCGCTTCCCTTTGATAAGACAATTGCGCTCTTGGCCGAGCTGCAAACGATGTTCAGGAACGCCAACTGGACTCCTGAACCCGTTGAGGGAAATGATTGGATCAAAGTGCAGAGTGATGATGAAAGGCGACAGCTACAAGCGAAGCTTTTTGATCAGGCGGATGGGGTCATTCTTCTGGTTCCACACAAATACAGCCTGCTGATGCACATCAAGTGCTATGCGCGATGTGATGAGCGGAATGTGAAGACGGCCAGGTATTTAATCGACGTTGGCCTGAGCAGGGACCACTTCAGCGATTGATCCTGCAAAACCACAATCCTGTAGGAGTGAGCCTGCTCGCGATAGCGGTCTGTCAGTCAACGATGATGTTGAAGCTGATGGCCCTATCGCGAGCAAGGCTCACTCCTACATTCGTTTGCGCTGAATTCAACGTAAAGACAAACCCGTTTTTCATGACACTTTTGTTTCAATCCACGCTTTAGCTGTGCAATGCTGGCGCCGAGACCGTTCGCCAACTACAGCTTAAGTATCAAGAACGTAGAAACCGCGCGGTGCCGTCCACTTGCCCCTCTGGGGCGCTGCTATCAGAGGGGGTCTGCATGCTCACCCTGCTCAATCTTCTTTCTGCCGTGGCCCTGCTGATCTGGGGCACGCATATCGTCCGAACCGGCATTCTGCGGGTGTACGGGACCAATCTGCGACATGTCATCGGCCAGAACATGTCCAAGCGCTGGCTCGCGTTCGTTGCCGGCATCGTCGTGACCGCTATGGTGCAGAGCAGCAACGCCACGGCGATGCTGGTGACTTCGTTTGTCGGTCAGGGCCTGATGGCGTTGACGCCGGCGCTGGCAACCATGCTGGGGGCCGATGTCGGTACGGCGCTGATGGCGCGGGTGCTGACGTTTGACCTGTCGTGGTTGTCGCCGCTGCTGATCTTTCTCGGGGTGATTTTCTTCCTGTCGCGCAAACAGACGCGGCTCGGGCAGATGGGCCGGGTGTCGATCGGTCTGGGGCTGATCATTCTCGCTCTGCAATTGATCGTCGAAGCGGCGGCGCCTATTACTCAAGCCCAAGGTGTGAAGGTTATTTTCGCCTCGCTGACCGGCGACATTTTGCTCGACGCCCTGGTTGGCGCGTTGTTTGCGATGATTTCCTACTCCAGCCTCGCAGCCGTGCTGCTCACCGCCACCCTGGCCGGGGCCAGTGTGATCAGCCTGCCGGTGGCGATCGGTCTGGTGATCGGCGCCAACATCGGCAGCGGCATCCTCGCGTTCATGAGCACCAGCATGCAGAACGCCGCCGGCCGGCAGGTGGCGCTGGGCAGTCTGCTGTACAAACTGATCGGCCTGCTGCTGATCATTCCGGTACTCGATCCGCTGGTGCACTGGATCGACAGCCTCGATTTCAGCCCGCAGGAAATGGTCATCGGCTTCCACCTGCTCTACAACACCGCGCGCTGCCTGATTCTGTTGCCGAGCGTCGGGCCGATGGCGCGGCTATGTGCCTGGTTGCTGCCGGAGCGGCCGGAAGTCAACGGCACGGCCAAACCGCGGCATCTCGACCCGACGGCGCTGGTCACGCCGAGCCTGGCCTTGGCCAACGCCGCGCGCGAAACCCTGCGCATCGGCGACCTGCTCGACAACATGCTCGACGCCACCCTCGATGTGTTGCGCGGCAAGCAAACGGCGGTGACCCAGGAAATGCGCCGGATCGCCGACGACATCGAGTCGCTGTACAGCGCCATCAAGCTGTATCTGGCGCAAATGCCCCGCGAGGATCTTGGCGAGCGCGACAGTCGGCGCTGGGCCGAGATCATCGAGCTGGCGATCAACCTGAAACTCGCTGCCGACCTGATCGAACGCATGCTGCGCAAGATCCAGCAGCAGAAAACCTCACAGCGCCGCTCGTTCTCCGAAGAAGGCCTGGAGGATCTGGCCGGGTTGCACCAGCAATTGATCGCCAACCTGCGCCTGGGGCTGTCGGTGTTCCTCAGCGGTGATCGCGAAAGTGCCCGCCAGTTGTTACGCGAAAAACGCCGCTTTCGCGCCCAGGAGCGGCGTCTGGCTCATGCGCATGTCAGCCGTTTGCAACGCAAGATCGTGCAGAGTATCGAAACCAGTTCGCTGCACCTTGAGCTGATCGCCGACATGAAGCGCTTGAATTCGCTGTTTTGCGGCAGCGCCTATGTGGTGCTGGAAACGGCCGACACCGGGGCTCTGGCGGTGGACGATATGACTGACATTACGCATTCGCCTTGAACGACTGGGGCTGGGGTCAGTCAGTTACAGTGGTTCAGCCTTGAGACCGTCATCGCTGGCTTGCCAGCGATGGGGGTCGCAACTGACGACACGGATCTCCAAATCAGCCGTATGGAAGCCTGTTATGCGTTGCCTGTTGTTCGCCTGTCTGTTGCTCGGTTCCCTGCCCGCCCTTGCCCTGGATCGGTTTCAGGTCGAAGGCTATGCGCTGCCCAACGGTTTGCAGTTGCTGCTCAAACCCGGCACCGAGCGCGGCCATGTGGCGATCCGGTTGATGGTCGGCGTCGGTCTCGACGATTTCGATTGTGACGAAAAAGAGCTGCCGCATTTGCTGGAGCATCTGCTGTTCAGCGGCATCGACGCGACCGGTGAAGGCGGACTGGAAGAACGCATGCAGGCGCTGGGCGGTGACTGGAATGCATTCACCAGCAATGCCGACACCACATTCGTCATCGAGGCGCCGGCGAAAAACCAGCGCAAGGTGCTCGACCTGCTCCTGGATTTGCTGACGCAGACACGCATCGATGACAACGCGATCAACGCCGCCAAACGCGTGGTCGAGCGCGAGGACGGCGGCCATTACACCAAACTGCGGCGGTTCCTCGATCGCCAGGATCTGGGGCATTCCGCGAGCAATCAACTCGCCGTGGAGCTGGGTCTGAAGTGCCCGCAACGCGCCGAAGTCGAGCACCTGACTCAGGCGCAATTGGAAAAGGTCCGCAAAGCCTGGTACGCGCCGAACAACATGACCCTGATCGTCGTCGGAGAACTCGACAAGCTGCTGCCGGCCTATCTCGAACGCACTTGGGGCGCGCTCGAAGCGGTCGACCCGAGCGAGCATCGGCCGCTGCCGGACATTCGCGCCAGCGCCGCCCATGAACGCACCCTCACCCGCGGCTTTATCGGCGACAACGCCAAGCTGCACTGGCTGGTACCGGAACCGGTGCTGGACGATCAGTACGATCAGACCTTCGACATCCTCAAGGATTACCTCGACTGGGCGCTGTACCGGCAGATCCGCCTCAATCACGGTTTGTCCTACGGGCCGTGGGCCGAGCGCGAAGTGTTCGGCGGTGTCGGCTTCATGAGCCTCAACGCTGATCTGGACCGCGATGACGTCGACGAAGCGATTCAGGTGCTCGAAGACCTCAAGGCCGATCTGCTGAAGAGCGGCCTCGACCCAACGACCTTCGCCCGCATCAAACAGGCCTCCATCGCCCATCAAGCGTGGGCCGTGCAAGGCAACAGCGCGATGGCTGATTATTACTGGAGTGCGTTGGCCGACTACCAGGACGGGCGCTTCGCCAATCCCGCGCGTCAGCTGCAAGGTGTGACGCTGGAAGCGGCGAACAAGGCCATGCGCGAATTGCTGCTGCAACCAGGCTATTTGCGCATCGAAAAACCGTTGATCGGTGACGATCAGGTGCTGTGGATAAGTGCCGGTGGGTTGGGTGTGGTGTTGCTTATGCTGATCGGCTGGCACGTGTATCACCGCGGCAAGCGCTCGGCGCGACCTGACACATAACCCTGTGGGAGCGAGCCTGCTCGCGAAGGCGCCGGCTCATCCAACGATGATGGCGCCTGACACGCCGCCTTCGCGAGCAGGCTCGCTCCCACAAAGGAAAATCGGTGCGAGCCCAAACTCGCCACATCGCCCGGCGGACGCTACTCTGTCGAAGTATTTCCCCACTCTGTCGTGAACCGCCCGCCATGCCGAAATTACAGCTCCTGATCCAGCGCCTCCTCGAACTGATGAAGCGCTATCCCGGGGTCATTGCGCTGGGTGGTTTCATCTCCGGGGTCGGCAGTTTCATGCTGGTCGATCGCCAGCAGGGGCTGGCGAGCTGGATCACCGTGATCATGCTGCTGAGCTGGATCTGGCTGATGCTGGAAAACACCCTGACCGGACTGTTCACGCGGATCTTCAAACGTGAGATTCCCCAGCCGCTGCTGCGTTACGCGACGCAGATGATCCATCAGGAAAGCCTGTTTTTCGTCCTGCCGTTCTTCTTCATCACCACCACCTGGAACAGCGGCCAGTTGTTCTTCACCGGCCTGCTCAGCGTCGCCGCCCTGATCTCCATCGTCGATCCGCTGTATTACAAATGGCTGGCGCCACGGCGCTGGGCGTTTCTGGCGTTGCACACCCTGACCCTGTTCGCCGCCCTGCTCACCGCGTTACCGGTGATCATGCACCTGACCACCGCGCAGAGTTTCAAATGGGCGCTGGGCATTTCCGTGTTGTTGTCGTTTCCGAGCCTGGCGTCGATCTTCCCGATCCGCACGCTGCGCAATGCCTTGGCGATTTTGTGCATCACCGTGGGCATTGGCGGCGTTGGCTGGGTGCTGCGTTCGTGGGTGCCGCCGGCGACGCTGTGGATGACCGACGTGGCAATCAGCACCACGTTGCAGGATCGCACCCCGGGCGCCAGTCTCGACACGGTCAGCGCCGAGCAGATCCGCAACGACGGGCTCTACGCCTACACCGCGATCAACGCGCCGCGTGGCCTCGATGAGCGGATTTATCACGTCTGGCAGTTCAACGGCAAAGAGGTCGACCGCATCGCCCTCGACATTCACGGCGGGCGCAAGGAAGGTTACCGGGCGTGGACACACAAGCAGAACTTCCCCGGCAACCCGGCGGGCAAGTGGCAGGTGCGGGTGCTGACCGAGGATGGCCAACTGATCGGTGTGCTGCGCTTCGCCATCACTGACAGCACACCGGCCAAAGAAAAGTAATCCGGTTCGTGCTATTACGTAGGCTCTCGTAACAGCCGTACAAGCACGGAGCTTATGACCAGCAGCCCAACCCCCGGCAGCGCCCGCCTGGACACCTCGCTCAGCCCTGCCCGCCTGCGGGTCAGCGGCGACTGGACGCTCGCCCATTACACGGCGCTCAAGCACCTGAGCGAAAAGCTCCACGGCCAGTACGACACCAATACCCCGATCGATCTCAACGACCTTGGCGCGCTCGACACTGCCGGCGCGTCGTTGCTGGTGGAATTGCTCGGTGCCGAACGCCTCGGCAAATCCGCTGAACACCCCGATTGCACGCTGTCGGCAGCCGATCGTGCCTTGCTGCAGACCGTGTATTGCTCGCTGAGCGATTTCTGCGTGCCGCTGAAGGAACCGGAAGTCAGCGTCAGCGTGCAACTGCTCACGCGCATCGGCCGCGCCGTCGACACCGTGTGGCAAGACACCCTGCAACTGCTCGGCTTCGTCGGCCTGATCCTTGAAACCCTGGCGCGCGGGCTGCTGCGGCCCAAGCGCTGGCGCATCACGCCGATGATCGCGCACATCGAACAGACCGGCCTCGACGCCGCGCCGATCGTGGCCCTGCTGACGTTTCTGGTCGGCGCCGTGGTGGCGTTTCTCGGCGCGACGGTGCTGGCCGGTTTTGGCGCGACGATTTTCACCGTCGACCTGGTCGGCTTCTCGTTCCTGCGCGAATTCGCGGTGCTGCTGACGGCGATCCTGATGGCCGGGCGCACCGCCAGTGCGTTCACCGCGCAGATCGGCTCGATGAAAGCCAACGAAGAGATCGACGCGATTCGCACCCTCGGCCTCGACCCGATGGAGCTGCTGGTGGTGCCGCGGGTGCTGGCGATGCTGGTGGCGTTGCCGATGCTGACCTTTCTGGCGATGCTCTCGGGGATCATTGGCGGTGGCGTGGTCTGCGCGGTGTCGCTGGATATCTCACCGGCGATGTTCCTTTCGCTGCTGCAATCGGACATCGGCGTGCAGCACTTTCTGGTCGGTATGGTGAAAGCGCCGGTCTTCGCTTTCCTGATCGCTGCGATCGGTTGTCTGGAAGGCTTCAAGGTCAGCGGCAGCGCCGAATCGGTCGGCGCGCACACCACCTCCAGCGTGGTCCAGTCGATTTTCGTGGTGATCGTGCTCGACGCGGTGGCTGCGCTGTTTTTCATGGAGATGGGCTGGTGAGTCGTCTACCCCGCGCGCCCTCCGAGGCGGTGATCGAAGTGCGTGGCCTGTGCAATCGCTTTGGCAGCCAGAGCGTGCACGAGAACCTCGATCTGGATGTGTACAAAGGCGAAATCCTCGCCGTGGTCGGCGGCTCCGGCACCGGCAAATCGGTGCTGCTGCGCAGCATTGTCGGGCTCAACCGGCCCAGCGAAGGTGTGGTCAAAGTGTTCGGGCAGAACCTGCCGAATCTGGCCGAACATGAACGTTCGTTGATCGAAAGGCGCTTTGGCGTGCTGTTTCAGAAAGGCGCGCTGTTTTCCTCGCTGACCGTTACCGAAAACGTCGCCCTGCCCCTCATCGAACACGCCGGCCTCAGTCGCCACGACGCCGAGCATCTGGCAGCGGTGAAGCTGGCGCTGGCCGGGCTGCCGCTGTCGGCGGCGGACAAGTACCCGGCGTCGCTGTCCGGCGGGATGATCAAACGCGCGGCACTGGCGCGCGCCCTGGCACTGGATCCGGACATTCTGTTTCTCGACGAACCCACTGCCGGCCTCGACCCGATCGGCGCAGCGGCCTTCGATCAGTTGATTCTGACCCTGCGCGATGCGCTCGGCCTCAGCGTGTTTCTGGTGACCCACGACCTCGACACGCTCTACACCATCACCGACCGGGTGGCGGTGCTGGCGCAAAAAAGGGTACTGGTTGCCGGGCCGATTGATGAGGTCTCGGAAACCGACGACGCGTGGATTCACCAATACTTCCACGGCCCGCGTGGCCGCTCGGCGCTGGACGCCGCCAAACTGCTCAACGAGGTCTGACATGGAAACCCGAGCCCATCATGTGTTGATCGGCCTGTTCACGGTGATCGTGGTGGCAGGCGCCCTGCTCTTCGGTCTGTTCCTGGCCAAGTCCAGCGTCGACACCGAGTTCAAGGATTACGAAGTGGTGTTCAACGAGGCGGTCAGCGGCCTGTCCAAGGGCAGTTCGGTGCAGTACAGCGGGATCAAGGTCGGCGATGTGGTCAGCCTGCGCCTCGACCCGCAAGACCCGCGCCGGGTGCTGGCACGGATTCGTCTGGCGGGCGACACGCCAGTGAAGGAAGACACCCAGGCCAAACTGGCGCTGACCGGGATCACCGGCACCTCGATCATCCAGCTCAGCGGTGGCACGCCCGAGAGCCCGAAATTGCGCGGGCATAACGGTCAGTTGCCGACCCTGATCGCCTCGCCCTCGCCTATTTCACGCCTGCTCAACGACAGCAGCGATTTGATGACCGGCATAAGCGCGTTGCTGCAAAACGCCAATCACATGTTCTCCGCCGAGAACGTCGAGCGTGTGAGCAAGACCCTCGCCCATCTCGAACAGACCACCGGCACCATCAACGACCAGCGTGGCGACATCAAGCAGGCCATGCAGCAACTGGCGAGCGTCGGCAAACAGGCTGGCAGCATGCTCGAGCAGACCTCGCTGCTGATGCGCAACGCCAATGGCTTGCTCAACGATCAGGGCAAGCAGGCCCTGGGCAGCGCCGAGCAGGCGATGAAGTCGCTGGAGCAAAGCAGCGTGACCATCAATGGCCTGCTCAGCAAAAACCAGAATTCGCTGGATAACGGCATGCAAGGTCTCAATGGCCTGGCGCCGGCGATCCGCGAACTGCGCGAGACCCTGACCTCGCTGCGTGCCATTTCCCAACGCCTCGAGGCCAACCCCAGCGGCTACCTGCTGGGCAGCGACAAGAACAAGGAATTCACTCCATGAAACTGACCCGAATCGCCCTTCTCGGTGCAGGCCTGACCTTGCTCGGCGCGTGCTCGATCCTGCCGCAGGCGGAACCCTCGGACGTCTATCGCCTGCCCGCCGCGCCAGCGCCGGCCTCCGCCAATGCGCTGACTCAGCCGTGGTCGCTGCGGCTGAACAAATTGCAGGCCAGCGAAGCGCTGAACCGGCCGAGCATCGCGGTGATTCCACAGGGTGACGTGATCAGCAGCTACAAGGGCTCGCGCTGGAGCGATCCGGCGCCAGTGCTGCTGCGCAACCGCCTGCTCGACGGTTTTCAGCGTGACGGTCGGGTGACGTTGCTCAGCACCGATGACAGCAATTTTCAGGCGGATCTGGAACTGGGCGGCAGTCTGCAGGCATTCCAGACCGAATATCAGGGCACCCAGGCCAGCGTCGTGGTGCGCGTCGATGCGTTGCTGGTGCGCGGCTATGACCAGCGGATACTTGCCAGTCGACGCTTTGAAGAACGCCAACCGTTGAGCGCTGTGCAGGTACCCGCAGTGGTGGCCGGGTTCGGTCAGGCCAGTGATCGGCTGACTGCCAAAGTCGTCGCCTGGGCGGTCGAACAAGGCCAGAAACTCGCGCCACATCCGCGCTGACACACCGCAATCCCTGTAGGAGTGAGCCTGCTCGCGATAGCGGTGTATCAGTCACCGATTATGGCGATTGATACACCGCTATCGCGAGCAGGCTCACTCCTACAATGGGATCTGTGTTTAGCCGAAGAACCAGTAGCAGACAGCGATAGCGCCCACCACCCCGGCAAACTCCGCCAGCAACGCACACCCTACCGCATGCCGTGCGCGCTGAATCCCCACCGCGCCGAAATACACCGCCAGCACATAAAACGTCGTTTCGGTACTGCCCTGCACCGTCGCCGCCACCAGCGCCGGGAAGCTGTCTACGCCGGAAGTCTGCATGGTTTCTATGAGCATCGCCCGCGCGGCACTGCCGGAGAACGGTTTGACCATCGCCGTCGGCAATGCATCGACGAAGCGCGTGTCCCAACCGGCCCACTCGACCAGATGGCGGATACCGTCGAGGCCGAAATCCAGCGCGCCCGATGCCCGCAACACGCCCACCGCGCAGAGCATCGCCACCAGATACGGCAGCAGATTCTTCGCCACGTCGAAGCCTTCCTTCGCGCCTTCGACGAACGCTTCGTAGACCTTGACCTTGCGCAGCGCGCCAATTACCAGAAACAGCATGATCAAGCCGAACAGCGTGAGATTGCCGAGGATCGACGACAATCCCGCCAGTGCGGTAGCCGAAAGGGTGCCGAGCAGGGCCATGAAGCCGCCGAGGGCGAGGGCGCCGGGGATCAGGTAGGCCAGTACCACCGGGTCCCAGATGCGCAGACGCTGCATGAACGCCACCGAGAGGAAACCGACGATGGTCGAGCAACTGGTCGCCAGCAGGATCGGCAGGAACACCAGAGTCGGGTCGGGCGCGCCTTGCTGGGCGCGGTACATGAAGATCGTCACCGGCAGCAGGGTCAGGGAGGAGGCGTTGAGCACCAGAAACAGGATCTGTGCGTTGCTGGCGATGGTGGCGCTGGGATTGAGTTCCTGCAGCGCCTTCATGGCTTTCAGGCCGATCGGCGTCGCGGCGTTGTCGAGGCCCAGACCATTGGCGGCGAAGTTCAGGGTGATCAGGCCGAGGGCAGGGTGGCCGCGCGGGACTTCCGGCATCAGCCGCAGAAACAGCGGCCCGAGCACTTTGGCCAGCCATTCGACAATTCCAGCCTTCTCGGCGATACGCAAAAAGCCCAGCCAGAGGGTGAGGGTGCCGAACAGCAGCACCATGACTTCGACCGAAAGCTTGGCCATGGCGAAGATGCTTTCCACCATCGCCGCGAAAATCCCGGCGTTGCCGCCGATCAGCCACTGCGCCAGCGCCGACACGGCTGCCACGATGAAGAAGCCAAGCCACAGGCCATTAAGCATCAGTCAAATCCCCCGAAGAATGCCGCGAATGATAGCGGGGTGGCCAGAAACGACAAACCCCGGATTGCTCCGGGGTTTGTTTATAACGGCTGGCGGTGATCCCTGTGGGAGCGGGCTTGCCCGCGATGGCGGTGTGTCATTCAGCGAATAGGTTGAATGTGCCACCCTCATCGCTGGCAAGCCAGCTCCCACAGGGTCTGGCATTAATTTTTCGAGATTTCGCCCACCGGCAATTTTTCCTTGCTGCGCCAGTGCGGCAGGGAGTTCCAGTAGCGCTGGCCCTTGGCATCGTCATACATGCCTTCCCAACGCGAGATCACCAGCACTGCCAGGGCGTTACCGATCACGTTCAGCGCGGTACGGGCCATGTCCATGACACGGTCGACACCGGCGATGAACGCCAGGCCTTCCAGCGGAATACCGACGCTGCCCAGAGTCGCCAACAACACCACGAAGGACACGCCCGGTACGCCGGCGATGCCTTTGGAGGTGACCATCAGGGTCAGCACCAGCAGCAATTGCTGGCTGATCGACAGGTCGATGCCGTACAGCTGGGCGATGAAGATTGCCGCGATCGACTGATACAGGGTCGAACCGTCGAGGTTGAACGAGTAACCGGTCGGCACCACGAAGCTGCAAATGGCTTTCGGCGCGCCGTAGGCTTCCATCTTCTCGATTACTCGTGGCAGCACGGTTTCCGAGGAAGCGGTGGAGTAGGCCAGCACCAGCTCATCCTTGAAGATGCGCATCAGCTTCAGCACCGAGAAGCCAAACATCTTGGCGATCAGGCCCAGCACCACGAAGGCGAAGAAGGCGATGGCCACGTAAACCAGGATCACCAGTTTGGCCAGCGGCAGCAGCGAGGCGAAGCCGAAGTTGGCGACGGTCACCGCGATCAGCGCGAACACACCGATCGGCGCGTAGTTCATGATCATGTGGGTGACCTTGAACATGCTTTCCGAGACGCCCTGGAACATCTTCACCAGCGGCTCGCGCAGGTCCGACTGCAGGCTCGACAGGCCGAGACCGAACAGCACCGAGAAGAAGATGATCGGCAGCATCTCGCCGCGGGCCATGGCCGCAAAGATGTTCGACGGGATCAGATTGAGGATGGTCTCGATGAACGCATGTTCATGTTGTACTTCGGCGGCGGTCGCCTGGTACTTGGAGATATCCACCGTGCCCAGCGTGCTCATGTCGATGCCGGCACCCGGATGGAACAGGTTGGCCAGCAGCAGGCCGACGACGATAGCAATCGTGGTGACGATCTCGAAATAGATGATCGTCTTCAGGCCGATACGCCCGAGCTTCTTGGCGTCGCCGACGCCGGCAATGCCGACGATCAGGGAAGAAATGACGATCGGGATGACGATCATCTTGATCAGACGGATAAAGATATCGCCTGCCGGTTGCAGGACGTTGCTGATCCACCACGCCTTTTCGGCACTGAAGTGGTTGAGCAACGCACCGATTGCAATCCCCAATACCAGACCGATGAGGATCTGCCAGGCGAGGCTAAGCTTTGCCTTCTTCATTATCTTTACCCTTACTTGCGTTTGACTCAGGCACATGCAGGAACTGGAACGCTCATCAGCGGAAAAGTCTGTGCATCTGCCTCCGTATAAGGTGCCCCGAAGCGCGTGTTTACGGCTCTTCGGCAGGCGAAAAAAGGCGCAACTATTCCGATGCAAGGTTGCGCCGTCTAATGCCGTAACCGCCTACCCTATGCCGAATCGGCATGAGCTTTTTCAATTGAAACTGGCGTCCCAACCGGTTCGATTGTGACATTTCAGCCGCTATAAGTGCCGTGAACCGGCCATTCCAGCGTAGATCGGTCGATTTGCGTGGGAAAAATATCGGCAGAAATTTTGCGAAAAAGCCTACGTGAGGAGACTAGAAGTCCCACTGTTTAAACGGTTTCTTTATCGATATACGGTCGTCAGGAAACACCGCGTAATATTTACACGCGCAGTGTCGACGATAAAAAGGCTGTGAAGGGCGCGCTGGATCAAGCTTTTTGCGGGTGGGGAAGCTCAGCGCAAGTCCGTCGAGCCATGATCGGCCGACGAACCTGCGACGCAGCTTTTACTTACCCTGACCCGGCCCTCGCGCAGGCACTCCCTGTACCCGTAGGTCACTCCGACCCTGCAACAGTCAGAACGTCCCGGCCCCCTGGTCATGCACCGACCCTCCTCGGGTGGGCGCAATGGAAAGCAGCAGGGCTGCTGCCTTCATGTTCGAATCAGTACCACTTCGGATCTTTCTTCAGGGTTTCCATCAGCAGATCCTGCATCCCTTGGTCGGGTTTGCCGAAGAAGCGGTAGGTGGCATGTCGCGTCGGCGACTTGTCCTGCGGCAGACCTTCCGGCACATCGACCAGCATGGCGTAGGCGTCGTCCTTGTCGAAGCTGAAGGCGACGATCAAGCGATGGTTCAGGCATTTGTCCTGACTTTCGCAGAGCGGGCCCACCAGATATTTGTCGCCGTCTTCAGTGACGGCGTGCATCTGTTGCTCCGAGGTGCCGGAGAGGTTGATCACCCATTCCGGTACGCGCTCTTCCTTTTTGATTACGCCTTCCCAGGTTTCCCGGTATTGCGCATCGGACGCGAGCAACTCGTTGACCCGCGTCTGGCCGTCATTGGCCGCCATCGCCATGGCACTCCCGCCCAGAAGCAGGGCGGCGGCCAGCGTCTTCAAGACTGTCATCGTTAACCTCGGCCGCGACGGCCAAAGAAGAAGGAAGCGATGAACATCACCAGGAACACGACAAAGAGAATCTTGGCGATACCCGTGGCGGTGCCCGCGATACCACCGAAGCCCAGTACGGCGGCGATGATGGCAATGATCAAGAATGTAATTGCCCAGCTCAACATGGTGATTCTCCTTACTTCTCTATTTAGGGGTGTTACGTGTTCCGGCGCGACGCGCCCGAATCGGTTTTAGCGAGTCAGAAAACCCAACGTTCTTCGCGAGGCAGTTGATCCAGCGGTTGGGCCTGATCGACTTCCATCATGCGCATCGTGGCGCGCTCGTCCTGAGTGCTGCTGACGGCGCTGAAATGGCTCTGCGTCGCATGCTGCATCGACACCAGTGGCGCTTCCGGCTGCTGGCTGTTTTCCCAGCGCAGGTATTGCTGGCAGGCGATCAGGGTGATCAGCAGCGCCAGCACAGCGAACAGACCTTGCTGGATATGCAGTGGCGAGAGACGCATGTGGGCGGCACGTTGGCGAGTCATCCTGGGTTCCTCACTCTTGTTCGGTTGGGGCAGTGCTGATCTGCCCGGGCTGAAACAGGTATTGCAGCCTGCATGCCAGTTTTTCAACGTTCAGAAACATCTTTAAAAACAACGAGTTACAGATATTTGAAAAAGCCTTCGCGACGCATCCTGCACGATGGGGTTACCCAGCGTCGTGCGGATTGCACGATTATTTCGTAGGAGATTTCGGTCTTACGGAATGAAGAGCACGCCGCAGATGTCAGAGATGTACGCAGGAGAAACCCTGCAAACCGGTGGCGGATTAAAAAATCAATAAAATCAACGTATTGGCCGTATCGGCTGGAGAGGGCTACCCTCCTATGGCTGGCATCGTTCAGAATAAACCATGCAACTTGCCCGATTTTTCCGGGACTAACCCAAGACCAATCACTATGGAGCGTAGGAAAAATGGAATCTGCCACTGAGCATCAAGGCCGCATTCTGCTGGTGGACGACGAATCCGCCATCCTGCGTACCTTCCGTTATTGCCTCGAAGACGAAGGTTATACGGTGGCCACCGCCAACAGCGCGGCTCAGGCCGAGGCATTGCTGCAACGTCAGGTGTTCGATCTGTGCTTCCTTGATTTACGCTTGGGCGAAGACAACGGCCTCGATGTGCTCGCGCAAATGCGCATTCAGGCGCCCTGGATGCGTGTAGTCATTGTTACCGCGCACTCGGCTGTCGACACCGCGGTGGATGCCATTCAGGCGGGCGCGGCGGATTATCTGGTGAAACCGTGCAGCCCCGACCAGTTGCGTCTGGCCACCGCCAAGCAACTGGAAGTGCGTCGGCTGTCGGCTCGCCTCGAAGCGCTGGAAGGCGAAATCCGCAAACCCAAGGACGGCCTCGACTCCCACAGCCCGGCGATGAAGGTTGTGCTTGAGACGGCCCGCCAGGTCGCCAGCACCGATGCCAATATTCTGATTCTCGGCGAATCCGGTACCGGTAAGGGCGAGTTGGCCCGCGCCATTCACGGCTGGAGCAAGCGCGAGAAGAAATCCTGCGTAACCATCAACTGCCCTTCACTGACCGCCGAGCTGATGGAAAGCGAACTGTTCGGCCATAGCCGCGGGGCGTTTACCGGCGCCAGCGAAAGCACCTTGGGCCGGGTCAATCAGGCTGACGGCGGTACGCTGTTTCTCGACGAGATCGGCGATTTTCCACTGACATTGCAGCCGAAACTGCTGCGTTTCATCCAGGACAAGGAATACGAACGGGTAGGCGACCCGGTCACCCGCCGCGCGGATGTGCGGATTCTCGCGGCAACCAACCTCAACCTCGAAGACATGGTGCGCGACGGGCGCTTTCGTGAAGACCTGCTCTATCGCCTCAACGTCATTACGCTGCATCTGCCGCCCTTGCGTGAGCGTGCCGAGGACATCCTGACCCTGGCCGACCGCTTCCTGGCGCGTTTCGTCAAAGAATATGCGCGTCCGGCGCGTGGTTTCAGCGACGAGGCCCGCGAGGCGCTGCTCGGCTACCGTTGGCCCGGCAACATCCGTGAGCTGCGCAACGTGGTCGAGCGGGCCAGCATCATTTGCCCGCAGGAACGTGTGGAAATCAGCCACCTCGGCATGGCCGAGCAACCGGCCAATAACGCGCCACGGGTCGGCGCCGCACTGAGCCTCGACGAACTGGAAAAAGCTCATATCGGCGCCGTCCTCGCCACCGCCGGCACTCTCGACCAAGCCGCCAAGACCTTGGGTATCGACGCCTCGACCCTGTACCGCAAGCGCAAGCAGTACAACCTGTGAGCGCCCGACGATGAAACTGGCGATGAAGTTGCGGACCCGTTTGTTCCTGAGCATTTCCGCGCTGATCACCGTGGCCTTGCTCGGGCTGTTGCTCGGGCTGGTCAGCGTGATGCAGATGGCCGGAACGCAGGAAGCGTTGGTGCGCAGCAACTTCGTCACCCTTGAGCTGGGGCTCAAGTTGCGTCAGACCTTGGGCGATCAACTGATCATCATGCTCGCGGAAAAGCCTGATCCCGTCGCGTTCGAGGCCTCCAAACAGCATTACTTCCAGTTGCTCGACGAAGGTATCGCCAAGGAGCAGCACGATGAAGAGCGCCAGTACGGCTTCAGCCAGGCCAAGGCCGACTACCTGAGTTTCCTGCAAGCCTTCGACCTGTCGCGTGACCCGAGCAACGCCGCAAGCTCCAGCGCCGATTTCCGAGAGCGCTTCAATATTCTCCGAAACGGGCTGATCACCGAACACAAACACGCACTGGATAAAATCAACGGCGTACAGAACGACGCGCGTGATCGCGCCCTGTTGATCGCTGGCCTGCTCGGGCTGGTCGGACTCGCCGTACTGATTATCGGATTTGTCACGGCCCACGGCGTAGCCCGGCGTTTTGGCGCGCCGATCGAAGCGCTGGCGCAAGCGGCGGACGAAATCGGCAAAGGCAAATACGACGTGACCCTGCCGGTGTCCTCGTCGCTGGAACTGAATCAGCTGACCAAACGTTTCGGCCAGATGGCCGAGGCCTTGCGCGAGCACCAGGCGACCAACGTCGATGAGCTGCTGGCCGGGCAGCAACGCTTGCAGGCGGTCCTCGACAGTATCGATGACGGCTTGCTGATGATTGATCGCCAAGGGCAACTGGAGCACCTCAATCCAGTCGCGCAGCGGCAACTGGGCTGGGAGGATGACCGTCTCGGTCAAGGCCTGGGCACCGCCCTCGGGCGGCCTGAGCTGGATGCGCAGCTGCAACTGGTATTACGCGGCGGCACCCTTGAGCGCGCGCCAGACGATCTGAGCATCGAAGTCGACGGCGAATCGCGCTTGCTCACCTACAGCCTGACGCCAGTCAGCCATACCCAAGGGCACATCCTGGGCGCTGTGATGGTGCTGCACGATGTCACCGAGCAGCGTGCATTCGAACGGGTGCGCAGCGAGTTCGTCCTGCGCGCCTCCCACGAGTTGCGCACGCCGGTTACCGGGATGCACATGGCGTTCGGCCTGTTCCGCGAGCGGGCGAAGTTCCCCGAAGAGTCCCGCGAAGCCGACTTGCTCGACACGGTCAACGAGGAGATGCAGCGGCTGATGCAGTTGATCAACGACCTGCTCAATTTCTCGCGCTACCAGAACGGCTTGCAGAAACTCACGCTCGCACCATGCTCCATCGAGGACCTGCTGGAACAGGCGCAATTGCGCTTCGCCGAGGCGGCAGAGGCCAAAGGCATTGCCTTGAAGGTCGAAGTGCAGGGACCGTTGCCGCGCTTGCAGGCCGATCAGGCACAACTGGATCGGGTCCTCGACAATTTGATCGACAATGCGCTGCGTCACACCGCGCGCGACGGGCAGATCCGTTTGCAGGCGCGTCGGCACGGCGAGCGGGTGATCATCAGTGTCGAAGACAATGGCGAAGGCATTGCGTACGGCCAGCAGGGGCGAATTTTCGAACCGTTCGTGCAGGTCGGCCGCAAGAAGGGCGGCGCCGGGCTCGGGCTGGCGCTGTGCAAGGAAATTGTCCAGCTGCACGGCGGCCGCATGGGCGTGTATTCGCGGCCGGGGCAGGGTACGCAGTTTTATATGGCTCTTGCCGTTTAGGCATTCTTTGAAGGTACCTGTGTGTTTCTAGGCTTCGTCGTCCATGCGCCGCCCGGCGAGGCGACGGCCACGGGTGATCAGTTCGATGAACTGCACCGCGCTCAGTGCATGAGCGAACAGCCAGCCCTGGCCGAACTTCACCCCCTCACTGCTGAGCAATTGCGCTTGTGATTCCAGCTCAATGCCTTCGGCAATCACCTTCAGATCCAGCGCCTGTGCCATATGAATGATATGCGGCGCAACGCCGCTGCTTGCCGCGTCATGGCCGAGGGCATCGATGAACGCCTTGTCGATCTTCAGGCAGTCCACCGGCAATGTTTGCAGATAGGCAAGGCTGCAATAGCCGGTGCCAAAATCGTCGATCAGGACCTGATGGCCGACATCGCGCAAGGCTTGCAGATTCTCCCGTGCCACCACCACATCGATCAGGCCACGTTCGGTAACTTCGAAAGCAATCTGCCGCGCCGCGACCCGGTGCAAGGCCAGCAGACGCGCCATGACCTGTCCGACCCTCGGCACCATTACGTCGCAGGCAGCCAGATTGACCGAAATATAAAGCTGCGGATTGGCGCGCAATAACTGCCCCAGTTGCTCCAGCAAGCGCTGCAGGACGAAGTCGGTCATCTGCCGAATCTGCCCGGTGTTTTCCGCCATCGGAATAAACAGATCGGGGCTGGTCAGCGTGCCGTCCGGTCGTCGCCAGCGCAGCAGGGCTTCGGCGCCGACACAGTTGCGGCTGTCGAGATCGAAGATCGGTTGATAGAGCACCTGCAACTCACCGCGCCGAATCGCGCCGTGCAGCTCGGCATCGAGGGACTGGCGCTGGCGCACCAGCAAGAACACGCAGAAGCCAACGAAGGCGCCGAGCACCACGCACAGCGGGATCACCCACCACCATACGACGGGAATGTGCATGCCGGTGCGTGGCGCGATCAACACCAGCTGATATTCCGGGTTGTCTGTGGGCATGCGGTAGATCAGGCGGGTTTGCGTGACTTGCAAGGCCGCGCTGGCTTTCAGCGGCCACGGTTCGGTTGGCGGCCATGCCTGCGCCTGGCCCAGCACCGGGATGGCCCGGGTGCCGTGATCGAGTACTACCAACAGGCTGCTGCCGGGCGACAGGTCGACCATGTCGGTGAGGTGCCCGCGCGAGGTGGCCACGCGGAAATTGCCGCGCCCGAGCATCAGCGCCGCGCGGTTCTCATCAGGTTCTGTGGTGGTGTTCAGCCAATAGCTGTAGGTCGGGCCTGTGATGTCCGGCGCGCGCGCACTCGACAGGCCTTCCTGGCGCGGGCGGTTGGAGCAGGTGCGCGAGGCGTCCATGTAAGCCGCTTCATACACGAAGCGATAGTTGAAGGTGACTTGTTGCAGGGTGGCGATCATTTCATCGTCGCAGCTGCGCAACGGCTGAGCTTCAAGATCGTCCAGGCTTTCGCGCAACTGGCCGAACAGCTGTTCCAGGCGCACCAGAAAACGCTCGCCTTGGGCGTTCATTTCCTGGCTTTCATTCTGCTCGACTTGACGCATCGCCACGAACATTCCGCCGGCAATCAGCAGGCCGGCACTGAGGACAGCCGCGATCATCGCCAAAAACACCGGGCGATAAAACCAGCTACGCAGCGTCTCTCGGGTAGCAGCCATCAGGGGATATCCGAAGAATTACCAATGAGTTATAGCTGCTGATTGTGAATCTGCCCTGACCGTCGGGCGGGCGTCATTATTTTGTCTGATTGAGGACCAGCAGCAGCGCCGCGGTTTGCGCGTCCGGCGTGCCATCGAAGCGCGCAGGGCGATAGTGCATTTGAAACGCCGCGAGGACGTGGCGGGTGGCGATATCCAGTTCGCCGGTTTGCGGAGTGTCGTAGCCCACACGCGCCAACTGTGCCTGGAACCAGCTGATGCTTGGCAGCTCGCCGTTGTTGAATATTGCTTGCTGACGCACCACCGCTTGTTCGTTCGGCCACCGGCCAAGGCCTTCAGCGGCGAGACGCTTCCATGGGAACAATGGGCCCGGATCGAGTTTGCGCAGCGGCGCAATATCGCTGTGACCGATGATGTGCTGCGGGCTGATACCGTTGCGCTTGCTGATGTCCTTGAGCAGGGCGATCAGCGATTGAATCTGCGCTTCGCTGTAGGGGTACCAGAGGCGCCCGGTTGGGGTGTCCTTGAAACCGGGATTGACGATTTCGATGCCGATCGAGCTGGAGTTGAGCCAGGTGCGGCCCTGCCACTGGCTTTCGCCGGCGTGCCAGGCGCGCTGGTTCTCGTCCACCAGCTTGTAGATCGTGCCGCCCTTGTCGTCGCCGATCAGGTAATGACTGCTGACTTCACCGTGGGTCAGCAGTTGCAGGGACCGCTCCAGCGAGGCCGAAGTGTAGTGAACAACCACAAACTGGATGCGGCTGTCGAAGTTGGCCGAAGGGTGGCTGGTGTCGTAACGCGGGCCGCTGGCGCAACCGGCCAGGACGAGCAACGAAGCGATAAGGGCGAAAAATTTCATGGCAGAGAAGAGTACGCGGGAGACGATAATGCAACAGTGTAACGTAATGCCCCATGTATCAACGGTCAGCGAGGCAAATAAACAAAATGGAACAATTTGTTCAGCCCAGCTCGACTCGATTGCGACCTGCATTTTTTGCCCGGTACAGCGCCTGATCGGCTCGTTTCAGCACCGCGTCGCTATGTTCTCCGGCTCTGAATGACGCGAGCCCCATGGAAAGGGTGATCGTCACGCGCTCGCCTTTGAAGTGAAACGGGCAGGCTTCGATTGCCGCTCGCAACCCCTCCAGCAGTTTCGCACCGACCGCTGGCGGTGTGGCGGGCAGCAGCAGAACGAATTCCTCACCGCCAAAACGCGCGATGAAGTCAGAGCCGCGCAGGCGTTTGCGCAACACCGTGGCGATGATCTTCAACACTTTGTCACCGGCCAGATGGCCATAGCTGTCGTTGATCCGTTTGAAGTGATCAAGGTCGAGCATCGCCAGGCTCAGGGTGTTGCCGTGCTGCTGCCATTGCTTGATTTCGTGTTCGAGGCGTTCGCTCCAGGCCGCGCGATTGGGCAGGCCGGTGAGCGGGTCGATCAGGGCTTTCTGGCGTTGCTCTTCAAGATGTTCGCGAAAGCCCAAGGCTTCCTGCTCCATATGCGCCACCCGTTCAGACAAGCCTTTGAGCCGCGCCGCCACTTCCTGTTCGCGGGCGTCGCGCTGCTGGCGGTGCTGGTCCATGGTGCCGAGCAGGCCTTCAAGATGGTTTTCCAGCACTTGCTTGAGGTCGTCCAGGTCTGCCGCCTCTTGCACGCTGGTCTGCAGGCCGTCGACCTGCTCGCGGATCTGCGTGTCCATCGCCCGCGCTGCCGAGCTGTTGTCGGCGTGGCCGTCGCTGGCGGCTTGCAGGTTGCTCTGAAAGGCTTCGAGGCGTTCATTGAGTTGCTGCAGATATGCTTCGAACTCATGCTGGCCGCTGTCAGTGATCGCCAGCATCAATGTGGCGAGATCGTCGAGGATCGGGATCAGTTCGTACCAGTTCAGACCATGTTTGAGCCGATCGCGCATCGCTTCGGCTTGCGGGCGATGGCGTTCCGGCAGGGTCAGATCGTCAAGCAGGCCGATCAGGGTGTCTTCGATGTGCCGGGCGACCGAACTATAGGACGGCTCCGGAGAGTCTGGCAGGGCAAACAGGATGTCATGCTCCGACTGCTCCGGGTCGATCGCGGCCAAGGCCTGGGCGATCGGCTCGGGCAGCGGCAGACTGTCGAGGATCAGCGGCACCGGGTCGCCGGGATGAATCAGTTCGTCGGGGTTGACCGCGGCGGGCGGCTGAACGGCAGCCGTGGCGAACACGGGCACGGGTTCGAAGGGCTTTTCTGGCGGCTCGGTCGGATGAGCGGCGACATCGCTGGCAACCGTGGGCGGCACGAAAGCCACCACTTCCTCCGGTTCTATTGGGCTCTGCGCTGCCGGCAGGGGCGTTTCGTCAGACGGCGCACTGATCGTGGCAGCGGGCGCGACTGTCATCGGCGCGGTCGGAACTGGTGGTACCAGCTCGGGTTCGGGCTGTGCGGCTGCTTCGGCCTGGATGGGCGGCGTAACCTCTGCGGTCGATGTAGCTTGTTCTGGCGTCGGCGTCTGCGGGTTATCGCGATTGCCGAACAAACGTTGCAGCAAGCCCGGACGTCCGGGTTCTGCCGGGGTTTCCAGCTGGCTCAACGCCTTGCCTTGCAAGCCACTCAGTTCGCTGAGCAACAGCGGCATTTCCCGCGCCGAGCTGACGCGGCCGTCCAGTTGCTTGGCGAATTTCTTCAAGGGTTGCGCGACTTCACGCGGCAGCGGCAACGCCTGTAGCTGCGTGACCAGCGACGTCAGTGCGGTGCTGACCTGTTCGATACGGGTTTCCCGGCGCTGCTCGGAGTCGAGCACGGCTTTTTCCAGGCGTGGCAGCAGGGCGGCGAGGCCGGCGTCCATGTCGTCAGTGCGCACCACATCGCGCATCTCTTTCATGCACTGATCGACCGCCTTGTCGGTGCCTTCCGCCGCCAGGGTGCTGCGTACCAGACCGCGGCGCAGCAAGTCGAGGCGGGCGGCCCAGCGCCGTTCGAGCTTGTCCTGTTGTTCGATGCTTTTGAGGTATTTCTCTTTCCAGCGTTGGGCGTCGTCGCTCATTCAGGGCTTCCGCGAAGGTCAGGACTCAACGCGGGCAATGCATCGGCCGTGAGCGAACCCGGCAGACGAATCTCTACCGCGACCGGCAGGTGATCGGAAATCGGTTGTGCCAGCACTTCGACCTTTTCCAGAGTCAGGGTCGGGCTGAGCAGAATATGATCAAGGCAGCGCTGAGGACGCCAGCTGGGGAAGGTCGCTTCCACCTGCGGGGCCAGCAGGCCAAGATCGCGTAACGGCGAGTTTTGCAGCAGATCGCTGGCGTGGGTGTTCATGTCACCCATCAACACTTGATGCTTGTAGCCACCGATCAGCTCACGGATATAGGCCAGTTGCAGGCTGCGCGTACGCGCGCCAAGGGCCAGGTGCATCATCACCACCACCAGCGCTTCCGGGCCTTCGCCGAAGCGCAGCAGAATCGCGCCGCGACCTTTCGGGCCGGGCAGCGGGTGATCTTCAATCGCCCACGGCTTGAGGCGACTGAGCACGCCGTTGCTGTGCTGGGCCAGTCGGCCGAGGTTGCGGTTGAGTTGTTGATACCAATAGGGGAAGGCGCCGAGCTGGGCCAGATGTTCGACCTGATTGACGTAGCCCGAACGCAGGCTGCCGCCATCGGCTTCCTGCAGGGCGACCAGATCGAAGTCGCCGAGCAGTTCACCGATCTTTTGCAGATTGCCCGAGCGCCCGGTGTGCGGCAGCAGGTGCTGCCAGCTGCGGGTCAGGTAATGCCGATAGCGCTCGGTGCTAATGCCGACCTGGATGTTGAAACTGAGCAAACGCAGACGCTGGTCTGCGGGCAAGCCCGTAGACGCCAGATGATGCTCGTTGACCTGCGGATCATGCAGGCCAACACTGCGTTCAGACTTCCAGCGGCGCATGGCGATGGCCGCGCTTAGTTGGCAGCCGCCTTGGTCGCCGCTCGCTCTTTGGCGACCAGATCGTCAGCCAGTTTCAGCGCTTGTTCGGCACCACCGGCCGAGCCGATGTCGAAACGGTATTTGCCGTTGACGATCATAGTCGGAACGCCAGTGATTTCGTACTTCTTGGCCAGTTCACGAGCCTTGACGATCTGGCCTTTGATGGCGAACGAATCGAAGGTGGCCAGAAACTTGTCCTTGTCCACGCCTTGCGTGGCGAGGAAGTCAGCCATGTCGTTCTTGTCGGTCAGCTTCTTGTGTTCTTTCTGGATCGCGTTGAACACCGCCGCATGAACCTTGTGCTCGACACCCATGGCTTCGAGGGTCAGGAACATCTGGCCGTGAGCGTCCCAAGGGCCGCCGAACATCGCCGGGATACGCACGAAGTTGACATCGGAAGGCAGTTTTTCAACCCAGGGATTGATCACCGGCTCGAACGCGTAGCAGTGCGGGCAGCCATACCAGAACAGCTCGACCACTTCGATCTTGCCAGGCTCTGCAACCGGAACCGGATTCTCCAATACCGTGTAAGGGGCGGCAGGGGTTTCAGCGGCCTGGGCGGTGACGCCGAACAGGCTGGCAGCGACAAGGGCGGCGCTGATGATCAGATTACGCATGCTTTACTCCTGAACAATTTGGGTCGCCTCGCTCGACCTGTTTTCAGACAGGTCCTGGCGGGCATGAGTGCTGTAGTGTAACGGCAGCGGCCACAAAAAAGGGCGGCCAAAGCCACCCTTTTTATACTTGCTGCGACGGATTAATCGAGCGTTAACGTTGCCGCAGATGCGCGCCTCGCTCAACGCTCGAAACCAGGCCTCAGTGCAGGCCCTGGATGTAGCTGGAAACAGCCGCGATGTCTTCGTCGCTCAGCTTGCGGGCGATGGTGCGCATGGTCATCGCGTCACCGTCGTTGGCCCGGCCGCCGTCTTCCTTGCGGAAGTCGGTCAGCTGCTTGGCAATGTATTGCGCGTGCTGGCCGCCCAGATGCGGGAAACCGGCGGCGGCGTTGCCAGAACCGTTCGGCGAGTGGCAGCCGGTGCAGGCCGGCAAGCCTTTGTCCAGATTGCCGCCACGGAACAGCCCTTCACCGCGCGCGACGATCTTCGGATCGGCGGCGCCGACGCTGCCTTTCTGGCTGGCGAAGTACGCCGCGAGGTCAGCCAGGTCCTGATCATTGAGGTTGGTCAGCAAACCGGTCATTTCCAGCACGACCCGCTTGCCATCCTTGATGTCTTTCAGTTGCTTGGTCAGGTAGCGTTCGCCTTGCCCGGCCAGCTTCGGAAAGTTGGGTGCCATGCTGTTGCCGTCCGGGCCATGGCAGGCTCCGCATACGGCCGCTTTTGCCTGGCCTGCTGCGGCATCGCCGGCAGCATGGGCGAAGCCTGAAATTCCCACGGTCAACAGCAGACTCACGATCAGTTTGTTCATCAGCTAATCCAACTACGGCTAAGGGTTAAGTTATGGACCGGGTTTACTCTCGCTCATCCACAGGATGATGGCCTGGTAATCCTCGGCACTGCAGTCCATGCACAAACCACGCGGCGGCATCGCCTTGAAACCCTGGGTCACGTGTTGCACCAGCGTCCCCATACCTTTCGCCAACCTCGGCGTCCAAGCTTCCTGATCGCCTCTTGCGGGCGCCATGGGTAGTTGGCCGGAATGACAGGCACCACAAACACGGTTGTACACTGCTTCCGGATCCTGTGTAGCCTGTGCGCTGTAAAGCGGCATCAAGACTCCGGCAGCCAGCAGCCATTTCGTCATAAAACGACCTTTTCAGGGTTGAGAGCGATCTGCGTTCTAATGCGCAATCAAGGTTCGTCGCTCTCGTGAACTTCATCCTTCGCTGGGACAAAGCACACACAAAATCTGCGGCATTATATACTGGCGTCACTGAAACGGAAGCGACACCGCGTTCCGCGCCCAATCCCGGCGCCGCCCACATCGGAAATCCCATGCAACTCAAGAATCCCATCCTCGGCCTGTGCCAACAGTCCACGTTCATGCTCAGTGCCGCCAAAGTCGATCAATGCCCTGACGACGAAGGCTTCGAAGTGGCATTTGCCGGTCGTTCAAACGCCGGTAAATCCAGCGCACTGAACACTTTGACCCACGCCAGCCTGGCGCGGACCTCGAAAACCCCGGGTCGCACACAGCTATTGAATTTCTTCAAGCTAGACGATGATCGGCGTCTGGTCGACCTGCCGGGCTACGGTTACGCAAAAGTACCGATCCCGCTCAAGCAACACTGGCAGCGTCACCTGGAGGCTTACCTCGGTGGTCGGGAGAGTTTGAAGGGTCTGATCCTGATGATGGACATCCGCCATCCAATGACCGATTTCGACCTGCTGATGCTCGACTGGGCCGTCGCTGCCGGCATGCCGATGCACATCCTGCTGACCAAGGCCGACAAGCTCACCTACGGCGCGGCAAAAAACACGCTGCTGAAAGTACAGTCGGAAATCCGCAAAGGCTGGGGCGACTCCATCACCATCCAGCTGTTCTCCGCCCCCAAACGCATGGGCCTGGAAGAGGCCTACACCGTCCTGGCCGACTGGATGGAACTGGCAGACAAAAACACCGAGGCCGCTGCCGAGTAAATTCAGAATGGGGAAAAATTGGTTGTAGTGTGGCCAGGCAAGGCAAAAGTAGCGCTAAAACGGCCGGGGGCGCGCTCGGCTTTAGGGGACCTAAATGAGCATTTTTAGCGCTACTTTTAACGCAGCATGGCCGCGCTACAGCCGATTTTTGGCAAAAAAAAGCCCCGGGATTCAGTGGGGAGGTCGAATTCCGGGGTTCAAGTTCCGAACCGCTAGGGCGGGGTTCAGATATCTGCCAACACTTAACACAACATAGGAGCATCGAAGGGCTTCACCAGCCATTCAGTACCTCTGAGTGTTCGGTCGCCAGATTAGTTCAGATTTTTTTCGAAAAGTTTGGAATAGGTTGCAGCGCGTTCAGGTCTAAGCCCGTTTTCAGGGGGTTTGCCGCGACCTCGGTCGCGGCAAGACACGCGCCTCAGTGCGCCTCATCCCAGTTATTGCCCACACCGACTTCAACCAGCAACGGCACATCCAGTGTCGCCGCTTCGCTCATGTGCTGACGAATCTCGGCGCTGACCTGCTCGACCAGATCCTCACGCACCTCCAGCACCAGTTCGTCGTGCACCTGCAGGATGACCCGGGCATCGAGCCCGGACGTCGTCAGCCAGTTGTCCACCGCGACCATGGCTTTCTTGATGATGTCGGCGGCGGTGCCTTGCATCGGCGCGTTGATCGCCGTGCGCTCGGCGGCGGCGCGTTCCTGCGGCTTGTTGGAGTTGATCTCCGGCAAGTACAGGCGACGGCCGAAGAACGTCTCGACGTAGCCCTGATCCGCCGCCTGCGCGCGGGTGCGTTCCATGTACTCGCGAACCCCCGGATAACGGGCGAAGTAGGTTTCGATGTAGGCCTTGGCGGTCTTGGTATCGACGCCAATGTCCTTGCCCAGTTTCTGCGCGCCCATGCCGTAGATCAGACCGAAGTTGATTGCTTTGGCGCTGCGACGCTGGTCGGAACTCACTTCATGCAACTCGACCTTGAACACTTCGGCAGCGGTGGCGGTGTGCACGTCCAGGTTGTTGCGGAAAGCGTTCATCAGGCCTTCGTCGCGCGACAGGTGCGCCATGATCCGCAGTTCGATCTGCGAATAGTCCGCCGCCAGCAATTTGTAGCCTTTCGGTGCGACAAAGGCCTGGCGAATGCGTCGGCCTTCAGCGGTGCGTACCGGAATGTTCTGCAGGTTCGGATCGCTGGAAGACAGGCGACCGGTCGATGCCACGGCTTGATGATACGAGGTATGGATACGCCCGGTGCGCGGGTTGATCTGCTCCGGCAGGCGATCGGTGTAGGTGCTTTTCAGCTTGCTCATCGAACGGTGCTCCATCAGCACCTTCGGCAAGCGGTGATCGTCCTCGGCGAGTTTCGCCAGCACTTCTTCGGCGGTGGACGGCTGGCCTTTGGCGGTCTTCTTCAGCACTGGCAGGCCGAGTTTCTCGTAAAGGATCACGCCTAGCTGTTTCGGCGAACCGAGATTGAATTCTTCACCGGCGATTTCGAACGCTTCGCGCTCCAGCGCGACCATCTTGTTGCCCAGCTCGATGCTCTGGATGCCGAGCAATTCCGCGTCGACGAAGGCGCCCTGACGCTCGATGCGCGCCAGGACCGGCACCAGCGGCATTTCGATATCGGTCAGCACGCTGGCCAGACTCGGAATCGCATTGAGTTTTTCCACCAGCGCCTGATGCAGGCGCAGGGTGATGTCGGCGTCTTCGGCGGCATACGGCCCGGCCTGTTCCAGCGCGATCTGGTCGAAGGTCAGCTGCTTGGCGCCTTTGCCGGCAATGTCCTGGAAGCTCACGGTGGTATGGTCCAGGTATTTCAGCGCGAGGCTGTCCATGTCGTGACGGGTCGCGGTGGAGTTGAGCACGTAGGACTCGAGCATGGTGTCGTAGGCAATCCCGCGCACACTGATGCCTTCGTTCTGATCACCACCGATGGCGCAATTGGCCAGAATGTTCATGTCGAACTTGGCGTGCTGGCCGACTTTCAGCTTCTCCGGATCTTCGAGAATCGGTTTCAGTGCGCGCAACACGCTGTCGCGATCCAGTTGCTCCGGCACGCCGATGTAGGAGTGGGTCAGCGGGATATAGGCGGCTTCGTTGGCCTGTACGGCAAACGACAGGCCGACCAGTTGCGCCTGTTGCGCGTCGATGCCGGTGGTTTCGGTGTCGAAGGCGAACAGCTTGGCGTTGCGCAGTTTTTCCAGCCAGACGTCAAAGCGCGCCTGATCGAGGATGGTTTCGTACGCGGCCTCAGCAGGCGCGGCGGGTGCCTCGGCGGCGGCCGCGCTGAACAGATCATGCGCGGGCGCCGGTTCGGCCGCCGCGCTCAGTTCCAGGCGCTTGGCGTCGCGATCGAGATCGTTCAGCCAGCTCTTGAATTCCAGCAGGGTGTACAGCTCGTACAGCTTGGCTGGGTCTTCCGGGCCCATCTGCAAATCGTCGAGGCCGATATCCAGCGGCACGTCGATCTTGATCGTCGCCAGTTGGTAGGAGAGGAATGCCATCTCCTTGTGCTCTTCGAGCTTGGCCGGCAGGGTCTTGGCGCCGCGAATCGGCAGGCTCGGGACGATGTCGAGGTTGGCGTACAGCTCAGTCAGGCCGCCATTGACCCCGACCAACAGGCCGGACGCGGTTTTCGGGCCGATGCCGGGAACGCCCGGAATGTTGTCGGACGAATCGCCCATCAGCGCCAGATAATCGATGATCTGCTCTGGAGCGACGCCGAATTTCTCCTTCACGCCCTCCACATCCATCGAGCTACCGGACATGGTGTTGACCAAGGTAATGTGGCCGTCGACCAGCTGCGCCATGTCCTTGTCGCCGGTGGAGATGATCACCGGGCGATCCGCCGCCGCGCTGCTGCGGGCGAGGGTGCCGATGACGTCGTCGGCCTCGACGCCGTCCACGCACAGCAGCGGGAAACCGAGGGCGATCACGCTCTGGTGCAGCGGCTCGATCTGCACGCGCATGTCGTCGGGCATGCTCGGGCGGTTGGCCTTGTATTCGGCGTACATCTCATCGCGAAATGTCCCGCCCTTGGCGTCGAACACCACGGCGAACGGGCTGTCCGGGTACTGCTTGCGCAGACTCTTGAGCATGTTCAGCACGCCCTTGACCGCACCGGTCGGCAGGCCTTTGGACGTGGTCAGTGGTGGCAGCGCGTGGAAAGCGCGGTACAGGTAAGACGAACCGTCCACCAGGACGAGGGGGGCTTGGCTCATGAGCAGGATCAACCTTTTCGGCGGGTCCGGGGCTAGAATAGCGGGACCGTTGACGACAAAGGGACAAGGTTATCATGCGTACGTTAAATCGCTTGCTGCTGGTCGGTCTGATTGCTGTCTCACCGTTGGCCGCGATGGCGGCGGATGATGCGCCGGGGGGAGACCCTGAGGTCACCATCCGTACGGACGGCGACAAGACCATTCAGGAATACAGCCGGAATGGCTTCGTCTATGCGATCAAGGTCACACCCAAGAAAGGCAAACCGTATTTCCTGGTGCGCGCCGATGGTTCGGACGCCAATTACATCCGATCTGACCAGCCGGATATGCTGATTCCGTCGTGGGAAATCTTTACCTGGAAGTAAGATTCCCGACTTTTAATCGGCGTCGCCTGACCGCGACGCCTGAACTGAGCAGTTTTTAACCATGTCTGTGTTCACGCCCCTGGCTCGGCCCGAGCTGGAAACCTTTCTCGCCCCTTACGGGCTCGGCCGTCTGCTTGATTTCCAGGGGATCGCCGCCGGCAGCGAAAACACCAATTTCTTCATCAGCCTGGAGCAGGGCGAATTTGTCCTGACCCTGGTCGAGCGCGGGCCGGTGCAGGAGATGCCGTTTTTCATCGACCTGCTCGATGTGCTGCACGAAGCCGATCTGCCGGTGCCTTACGCGCTGCGCACCACGGACGGCGTGGCCTTGCGCGAATTGAAAGGCAAACCGGCATTGCTGCAACCGCGTCTGGCCGGCAAGCACATCAAGGTCGCCAATGCCCAGCATTGCGCGCAGGTCGGCGAGTTGCAGGCACATCTGCACTTGGCGACTCAGGGCGAGCGCATGATCAAGCGCAAGACCGATCGTGGCCTGGACTGGATGCTGGAGGAGGGTGGCGAGTTCCTGTCGCACCTGAGCGGTGAACCGCAAACCCTGCTGCAAAAGGCTCTGGATGAAATCACCGTGCAGAAGGAGCGGATTCTGGCGTTGCCGCGGGCGAACATTCACGCCGATCTGTTTCGCGATAACGCGATGTTCGAAGGCACTCACCTGACCGGGTTGATCGACTTCTACAACGCCTGCTCGGGGCCGATGCTCTACGACGTGGCGATTGCCTTGAATGACTGGTGTTCGAACGAAGACGGCGTGCTCGACGGGCCGCGTGCCCGCGCGTTCCTCGGCGCCTATGCGGCGCTGCGCCCGTTCACCGCGGCGGAAGCCGAGTTGTGGCCGACGATGCTGCGCGTGGCCTGTGTACGGTTCTGGCTGTCGCGGTTGATAGCCGCCGAACAGTTTGCCGGGCAGGATGTGCTGATTCACGACCCGCAGGAATTCGAGCAGCGGTTGGCGCAGCGGCAGCAGGTCAATACACCGTTGCCTTTCGCCCTTTGAATCAATTCTGAAAGCAACCCGAACCTGTGGGAGCGAGCCTGCTCGCGAATGCGGCGGTCCATTCAGCATGAATGTTGACTGACCCAGCGCTTTTGCGAGCAGGCTCGCTCCCACAAGGATTGCGGCGTTAGAGCGATTCCAGGCACCCGGCCAGATCATTCCCCAACTTCTCCAGCATCTGCTCATAACCCTGAGCCGTCGCCGGCGTATAACCACCCAGTGCATCCAGTTCGGCCAGTTTCACCGGCAGGCCGGCGACCAGCGTCTCCGCCAGACGCGGACGCAGCGGTGGTTCGCTGAACACGCAGGTCTTGCCGACTTCCTGCAAACGGGTGCGCATCGCCGCGACGTGCTGGGCGCCCGGCTGCACTTCAGCGGCGACAGCAAAGACCCCGGCGTGCTTCAGGCCGTAGGCGTCTTCGAAATAATCAAACGCCTCGTGAAACACGAAGTAAGGCTTGCCCTCGACACTGGCCAAGCGCTGTTTCAGGCGTTGATCCAAGGCATCCAGACGCTCATCGAATGCCTTGGCATTGTGCTGATAACGCTCGGCATTGGCTGGGTCGGCAGCGCTCAGGTCGGCGGCCATTTTTTCGGCGATCACCCGCGCATTCACCGGTGACAGCCACAGGTGGGCATCCAGCGAGCCGGGGCGATGGTCGTGATCATGGTCGTCGGTTTCTTCGGCGTGGGAATGGTTGTCTTCGGCGAAATGCCGGAGTTTCAGCCCCGGCAGATCCTGCACCGCGACGCTTGGCAGCTTGCGGCCATTGAGTACGCGCGGCAGGAAACCTTCCATGTCCGGGCCAATCCAGTACAACAGATCGACCGACTGCACCTTCCGTACGTCGGACGGGCGCAGTGCATAGTTATGCGGCGAGGCGCCCGGCGGCAGCAGCACTTCGGGAATCGCTACGCCGTCCTGCACGGCTGCGGCGATCAGCTGCAGCGGCTTGATGCTGGTGAGCACTTTGACCTCGGCCTGAGCCGGACCGATCAGCAGGAAACTGGCGATAAAAGCCACAAAGACAGAAAAAATTCGGGACACGATGACCACTCTAGGAGGCGAGAACGGGTAACATAATAACGTCTCTATCAAAACTCGTCGCCGCCCATGCCTATTACACCGATTGCCAGCCGTCCCCACGACCACTCACATTGCGTGCACAGCGCTTTGTCCGAGGCCGATACCTTGTGCGCCCAGAAAGGCCTGCGCCTGACTGCCCTGCGCCGGCGGGTGCTGGAACTGGTCTGGCAGAGCCACAAGCCGCTGGGCGCCTACGATATCCTTGCCGTACTCAGCGAGCAGGACGGCCGCCGCGCCGCGCCACCTACCGTGTACCGCGCACTGGATTTCCTCCTGGAAAACGGTCTGGTGCACCGCATCTCTTCGCTCAACGCCTTTGTCGGCTGCGTCCACCCGGAACACGCGCATCAGGGCCAGTTCCTGATTTGCCGGGTGTGCCACGCCGCCATTGAACTTGAACAAAAAGTGATCAGCGACGCGATCATCAACAGCGCCAGGGATGTTGGCTTCATCGTTGAAGCGCAGACCGTCGAAGTGGTCGGCCTGTGCTCCGGTTGCCAGGGGGCTTGATGAGCAACGCGCTGATCCGTCTGGAACAGGTCGCCGTGACATTTGCCGGGCAGACCGTGCTGGACAACATCGAATTGAGCGTCGAGCCGGGGCAGATCGTCACCCTGATCGGGCCCAACGGCGCTGGCAAGACCACGCTGGTGCGCGCCGTGCTCGGCTTGCTCAAACCGGACAGCGGCAGCGTCTGGCGCAAGCCCAGACTGCGCGTTGGCTATATGCCGCAGAAACTGCATGTCGATCCAACCCTGCCGCTCTCGGTGTTGCGCTTTCTGCGTCTGGTGCCGGGGGTTGATCGTCCGCGAGCGTTGGCTGCGTTGAAGGAAGTCGGCGCCGAACATGTGATCGACAGCCCGGTGCAAAGTGTTTCCGGCGGTGAAATGCAGCGCGTATTGCTCGCTCGGGCATTGCTGCGTGAACCGGAACTGCTGGTGCTCGACGAGCCGGTACAAGGCGTCGACGTTGCCGGGCAGGCCGAGCTTTATAGCCTGATCACCCGCCTGCGCGACCGCCATGGCTGCGGTGTGTTGATGGTCTCCCATGATCTGCATCTGGTGATGAGCACCACCGATCAGGTGGTCTGCCTCAATCGTCACGTCTGCTGCTCCGGGCATCCCGAGCAGGTCAGCGGCGATCCGGCGTTCGTCGAGCTGTTCGGCAAGAATGCACCAAGCCTGGCGATCTATCACCACCATCACGACCACGCCCACGACCTGCACGGTTCGGTGGTCAAAGGCCCGGTTTCCGGGCAACCCCATGTTCACGGAGACCACTGCAAGCATGGCTGATTTTCTGTTGTATGCCCTGCTTGCAGGTCTGGCACTGGCGCTGGTGGCAGGCCCGCTGGGTTCGTTCGTGGTGTGGCGGCGCATGGCCTATTTCGGCGATACCCTGTCCCACGCCGCGTTGCTCGGTGTGGCGCTGGGCTTTTTGCTGGATGTCAGCCCGACGGTGGCGGTGACGGTCGGTTGCCTGTTGCTGGCGGTGTTGCTGGTGACCTTGCAGCAGCGTCAGCCGCTGGCCTCCGACACGCTGCTCGGAATTCTTGCGCCGAGCACCCTCTCGCTCGGTCTGGTGGTACTAAGCTTCATGCATGAAGTGCGGATCGACCTGATGGCCTATCTGTTCGGCGACCTGCTGGCGATCAGCCCGACCGATCTGGCGTGGATTCTCGGCGGCACGGCGGCGGTGCTGGTGTTGCTGGTGGCGCTGTGGCGGCCCTTGCTGGCGGTTACCGTGCACGAAGAACTGGCGCGGGTCGAAGGTCTGCCAGTGGCCGGCCTGCGCATGGCGCTGATGCTGTTGATCGCGGTGGTGATTGCGGTGGCGATGAAAATCGTCGGGGTGTTGCTGATTACTTCGCTGCTGATCATCCCGGCGGCTGCGGCACAGCGTCACGCCCGTTCGCCGGAGCAAATGGCGCTGGGCGCGAGCCTGCTGGGCATGGTCGCGGTGTGCGGCGGGCTGGCGCTGTCGTGGTTCAAGGACACCCCGGCGGGGCCGTCAATCGTTGTGACGGCCGCCGCACTGTTTCTGCTGAGTTTTGTTCTGCCCCGTCGAGGGGTGTAGACTTGCTCGCTTTTTGCGCAATTAGAGAGTCGCAGGAATGAAGCCGTTCGCCTCCCGTTATCTGCTCCTTGTCGCATTTTCCGTGCTGCTGGGCGCCTGCCAAAGTACGCCGCCGGTGGCTGAAGTCCCCGACGCGCGGGCTACGGCCATCGCACAGCTGGAGCAAAGCCTGGCCAGCAGCGAACTGGCCACCGCCGAAGACCAGTTGGCCGCTTTGCAGGCCGCAACCCCCAACGATCAGTCCCTTGAGCAATATCAACGGCAACTGGCCGAGGCATACCTGCTGCGCAGCCAGATCGTTCTGCAAAAGGGCGATGTCAACGCCGCCGCGACAGCGTTAAGCCGCGCCCGTGTGCTGATGCCCAAGGCGCCAGCGCTGACCGGCGGCGTCAACGGCGCCATCACCGAAGCGCGCAAGGCCGAGCTGGAAAAAGCCGAAGCGGCGCTGCTGGCTGCCGAAGCCCGGCCGAAAGCCAAAGTGATCGACCCGACCGCGGAAAGCACCACGGTTGCGCTGAACATCCATGATATTCACAAACTGCAGCGGCAACTCGATGCGATCGCCGCCGATGTAGTGAATTACCAGTGTGCCGTGAGTATCCAGGCGCCGCGCACGGCGGATTATCCGTGGCTGGCGACGTTGCTGAGCAAGCGGGTTAAAAAGCTGAATCCGGATTTTGATTTGCAGATCGAGAAGCAGATTTTGCGCACCGTGCCGGCGCAGATGGTCTTAAGCCCGCGCAAGCCATAAAAAGCATCGCGGGCAAGCCCGCTCCCACAGGACAATATGACCCTGTGGGATCGGGCTTGCCCGCGATGGCGTTGTTACTGTCAGCGAAGATTTTTAGGCTGGAACAGCCTTGGCCTTAGGCTCCCGCGCCCAAACCCGATGCTCGCCAATCGCCGCAAAGAACGGCTTGGTCAACGCAGCCACATCCGCACCCTGCAACAACCCGGCATCCGCCTCCAGTTTGAGCAAGTCCTGCAACTGCTTGGCGTCGCCATGCAGCGCGATCGCTTTCAGGTGCTTGTAAGCCTCGAGCAGGTAATGCAACGCCACACCATCAGCGCTCAACGCCTTGATCGACGCCGCGCCACCCGGCACGAACACCGCGTCGAAGGCGATTGATGGCATGCCTTCCATCGACGCGTCCACCGGCAATGCCTTGCCGTCCGCAGTTTTTACCGGCGCCGAAGTCGGGCCGAGCACTTTGGCGTGGGCGCCTTCGGCTTTCAGCGCTTTTTTCATCGCGTCGATGGCTGCGGCGTCTACGCCGTTGGCCGCGAGGATCGCCACTTTGCGCGTCTTGATATCACCCGGCAGCAGGTTGGCCTGGCTCAACGCTGGCGAGCGCTCCAACGAGGTCTTGCGAACCTCGACGGTGCCTTGGGTCGGCGCTGGCAAACCGAGGTTCTCTGCGACGCGCTTGGCCAGGGTCAGGTCGATATTGGCGAGAATTTCGTTCACTTCCCGTGCGCGGATGAACTCGCGCTCGACCTTGCCCAGTTCGAAGCTATAGGCCGCGATGATGTGCTCCTTCTCGTGGTCGCTCATGCTGTTGAAAAACAGCCGCGCCTGAGAAAAGTGGTCGCTGAACGATTCGCTGCGCTGGCGGATCTTGGCGGCGTCGATGCGCTCCGGATAACTTTCGAAGCCACCGTCCTGCGCGGCCGGCGGGGTTTCTTTCGGCCAGCCGCCATCGATCGAGTTCGGCTCATAGGAGGCGCGGCCCTTGTCGATGGTAGTGCGATGCTGCGCGTCACGCTGGCCGTTGTGGAACGGCGCGACCGGGCGGTTGATCGGCAACTCATGAAAATTCGGTCCGCCGAGTCGGCTGATTTGCGTGTCGGTGTAGGAAAACAGCCGGCCTTGCAGCAGCGGGTCGTTGGAAAAATCGATGCCCGGCACGATATGGCCCGGGCAGAACGCGATCTGCTCGACTTCGGCAAAGAAGTTGTCCGGGTTGCGGTTGAGGGTCATTTTGCCCAGCGGCGTGATCGGTACGATTTCTTCGGGGATGATCTTGGTCGGGTCGAGAATGTCGAAATCGAAGGCGTGTTCGTTTTCCTCCTCGACGATTTGTACGCCGAGTTCCCATTCCGGATAGTCGCCCATTTCGATCGACTCCCACAGGTCCCGGCGATGGTAGTCGGTGTCTTTACCAGCCAGCTTCTGTGCCTCGTCCCACACCAGCGAGCAGGTGCCGGCAGTCGGGCGCCAATGGAATTTGACGAAGCGCGATTTGCCCTCGGCGTTGATCAGGCGGAAGGTGTGCACGCCGAAGCCCTGCATGCTGCGCAGGCTTTTCGGGATCGCCCGGTCGGACATCGCCCAGATCACCATGTGCGCCGATTCCGGCACCAGCGAGACGAAGTCCCAGAAGGTGTCGTGAGCCGAGCCGCCGGTAGGAATTTCATTGTGCGGTTCGGGCTTCACCGCGTGGACGAAGTCGGGAAACTTGATTGCGTCCTGAATGAAGAACACCGGCATGTTGTTGCCGACCAGGTCGAAGTTGCCTTCATCGGTGAAAAACTTCACCGCAAACCCTCGTACGTCACGCACGGTATCGCCGGAACCGCGCGGGCCCTGCACCGTGGAAAAGCGCACGAACACCGGGGTTTTCTTGCCCGGGTCCTGCAGGAAACCGGCCTTGGTCAGCGCCGCATGATTCTCGTAGCTCTGGAAGAAACCATGGGCACCGGTGCCGCGGGCGTGGACGATGCGCTCGGGAATGCGCTCATGGTCAAAGTGCGTGATTTTCTCACGCATGATGAAGTCTTCCAGCAGCGACGGCCCGCGTGGCCCGGCTTTTAGAGTGTTCTGGTTATCGGCGATCTTCACCCCCTGATTGGTGCGCAGGGCCTGCCCGGTGGCGTCGGAACGGAATTCTTCCAGGCTCTCGAGCTTGGCGTTGGTGTTGGCGCGATCCGGGGTATCGGTCCCGGCCAGTTCGCTTTTAGCGGGTGCAGGCTTTTTGATGCTCATCAGACGTAAACTCCTCGTTTGGCCCCGGATGCCTTCCGCAGACCCTTGAGTGATTCCCGGGCACGGCACCCAGGGTTTCAAGTCGCTTACTTAGTGACTTGCGAGCGTTTCAGCCGTTCCGTTTATCTGACCTTTGATCGTGTTATTGCCAAATCGAAGGTTAATTGCGAAATAAATGCTAAGAACCTCTATACGGACAGGCTAAAATGCGCGCCCGGCTAACCGCTGATCCTTTTCCAACGCGCCCCACAAGGTTCGCTACGTGATCGAGTTTCAAAACGTGCACAAGACTTACCGCGTCGCCGGTAAGGACATCCCCGCGCTGCACCCGACCAGTCTCACCATCGAGAACGGTCAGGTGTTCGGCCTGATTGGCCATTCCGGTGCGGGAAAAAGTACCCTGCTGCGTCTGATCAATCGCCTGGAAGATTCCAGCGGCGGCAAGATCATCGTCGACGGCGAAGAAGTCACCGCGCTGGACGCCAACGGCCTGCGCCGTTTCCGTCAGCAGGTCGGAATGATCTTCCAGCACTTCAACCTGCTGGCGTCGAAGACGGTGGCCGATAACGTCGCGTTGCCGCTGACCCTGGCCGGCGAACTGTCGGCCAGCGACATCGACAAACGCGTCGCCGAATTGCTCGCGCGGGTCGGTCTGTCCGACCACGCGAAGAAGTACCCGGCGCAACTGTCCGGCGGCCAGAAGCAGCGCGTCGGCATTGCCCGCGCTCTGGCGACCAAGCCGAAGATTCTGCTGTGCGACGAGGCCACCAGCGCCCTCGACCCACAGACCACCGCCTCGGTTTTGCAACTGCTGGCGGAGATCAACCGCGAACTGAAACTGACCATCGTCCTGATCACCCACGAGATGGACGTGATTCGCCGTGTCTGCGACCAAGTGGCGGTGATGGACGCCGGCGTTATCGTCGAGCAGGGTTCGGTAGCCGATGTGTTCCTGCATCCGCAGCACCCGACGACCAAGCGTTTCGTTCAGGAAAGCGAGCAGATCGACGAAAGCGAGCAGCGTGACGATTTCGCCCACGTGCCGGGCCGGATCGTGCGTCTGACCTTCCAGGGGGAAGCGACCTACGCGCCGTTGCTCGGAACCGTCGCTCGGGAAACTGGCGTCGACTACAGCATTCTGGCCGGTCGCATCGACCGCATCAAAGACATTCCGTACGGGCAATTGACCCTCGCCGTCACCGGTGGCGACATGGAAGCGGCCTTTGCCCGCTTCACCGCCGCTGACGTTCACATGGAGGTATTGCGCTAATGGAAGACCTGATCAGTTTCTTCACCAATATCGACTGGTACGAAATCTGGCTGGCCACCGGCGACACGATGCTGATGCTCGGCGGTTCGCTGTTGTTCACCGTGCTGCTCGGCTTGCCGCTGGGTGTGCTGCTGTTTCTTTGCAGCCCGCGTCAGTTACTGGAAAACCGAGGCCTGTACGCAATCATGTCGCTGGCGGTGAACATCCTGCGTTCTCTGCCATTCATCATCCTTTTGATCGTGATGATCCCGTTCACCGTACTGATTACTGGCACGTCGTTGGGCGTGGCCGGTGCGATTCCGCCACTGGTGGTCGGTGCCACGCCGTTCTTCGCGCGACTGGTGGAAACCGCGCTGCGTGAGGTCGATCGCGGCATCATCGAAGCGACCCAGTCGATGGGTGCGACCACGCGGCAGATCATCATCAATGCCTTGCTGCCGGAAGCACGCCCGGGCATCTTCGCGGCGATTACGGTGACAGCGATTACACTGGTGTCCTACACGGCGATGGCCGGTGTAGTTGGCGCAGGTGGGCTGGGTGACCTGGCGATCCGGTTCGGTTACCAGCGGTTCCAGACCGACGTGATGATCGTCACCGTGGTGCTGCTGCTGATTCTGGTGCAGGTGTTGCAAATGGTTGGCGATCGACTGGTCGTGCATTTCTCGCGCAAATAAGCGGTTTTTTAATCAAGAGAGGCGCGGGCCATTCGCTGGCGAGCGCCATCACAAGGAGTTCGCTGAATGAAAAAACTGATCGCTGCTTTTGCTGCCGTTGCAGCATTCTCGGCCCAAGCCGAAACCCTGACCGTGGCCGCCACCCCGGTGCCGCACGCGGAAATCCTCGAGTTCGTCAAACCGACGCTGGCCAAAGAAGGCGTGGATCTCAAGGTCAAAGTCTTCACCGACTACATTCAGCCAAACGTGCAGGTGGCGGAAAAGCGTCTGGACGCGAACTTCTTCCAGCACCAGCCGTACCTCGATGAATTCAACAAGGCCAAGGGCACCAGCCTGGTTGCCGTCACCGGTGTGCACCTGGAGCCGCTGGGCGCCTATTCGAGCAAATACAAGAAAATTGAAGAGTTGCCAGGCGGCGCCAACGTGGTCATCCCGAACGACGCCACCAACGGCGGCCGTGCGCTGTTGCTGCTGGCAAAGGCCGGTGTGATCACTTTGAAGGATCCGACCAACATCCTGTCGACCATCAAGGACATCGCGCAGAACCCGAAAGACCTGAAATTCCGTGAACTGGAAGCAGCGACCATTCCGCGCGTGCTGACCCAGGTCGATCTGGCGCTGATCAACACCAACTACGCGCTGGAAGCCAAGCTCGATCCGTCCAAGGATGCGCTGGTGATTGAAGGTAACGACTCGCCGTACGTGAACATCCTCGTGTCCCGAGCGGACAACAAGGACAGCGACGCGATGAAGAAACTGGCGGCTGCGCTGCACAGCCCGGAGGTGAAGCAGTTCATCACCGAGAAGTACAAGGGTGCGGTGTTGCCGGCGTTCTGATTCCGGTAGTTACATGAAAAAGGGGACGCCATGAGCGTCCCCTTTTTTGTGTCTGGTGTTTGGCTGTGGATCTGCGGTGAAGCTTACCCTCATCGGAACGCCGCCCGCCCAGCCCTCTCCCGGAGGGAGAGGGGGCCGACCGAGGTGTCTTGCGCTATGCATCGACTTGAAAGATCTTGGCGATTATGGATTCAAAGCAGCACGTTCAATTCGGCGTAACTTCTGAATATCCCCCATTCAGTCCCCTCTCCCTCCGGGAGAGGGCTAGGGTGAGGGGATTTTGATCTTGGGCGATTAATTGCCGTTGAGCATCACCGGCAACTGCGCAACCAGCTTGGCATTGTTCAACGGCGCCCGGATAAACCCGCGCTGCTTGCCATCCGGGCCGATCACCGCGAGGTTGCCGCTGTGATCCACCGTGTAATTCGGTTTGCTGGTGTCGGCCGGTATAAACGGAATGCTCACCGCATTCGCAACCTTCTGCAGCTCTTCAATCGACGCCGGCGTCAGGCCAATGAACTGCGGATCGAAATAACCCAGGTACTGCTTCAACTGCTTTGGCGTATCGCGGTTCGGGTCAACGCTGACCAAGACAATCTGCAATTTATCCACCGCATCCTTGGGCAATTCGCTCTTGATCTGGCGCAGTTGCGCGAGTGTGGTCGGGCAGATGTCCGGGCAGAAGGTGTAGCCGAAAAACAACAGACTCCATTTGCCTTGCAGTTCATCGATGGCCAGCGGTTTGCCGTCCTGATCGGTCATCGTCACGTCCGGGAGGGTGCGGCTCTGCGGCAGCAGAATGATTCCGGCGTCGATCAGCGCGGTCGGGTCGCCCTGGCCTTTGCCGCTCAGCACTTTGTTGACGGTCAGGCCCAGGATCAGCGCGATCACGGCGACGAGGATGAAAACGGTTTTCTGGGTTCGGGTCATAGGTTCAACAGTAAGTAGTGGTCTACGAGCAGGGCGATGAACAACAGGAACAAGTAATAAATAGAGTACTTGAAGGTGTTGATCGCCGCGTGCGGCCGAGTGCCACGGTACAGCACCACGGCCCATTGCAGAAACCTCGCGCCGAGGGCGAGGGCGCAGATCAGGTAGAGCATGCCGCTCATGTGAATCACGTACGGCAGCAGACTCACCGCCAGCAGCGCGAAGGTGTACAGCAGGATGTGCACTTTGGTGTAGTGCTCGCCGTGGGTCACCGGCAGCATTGGAATGTCGGCTTTGGCGTATTCCTCCTTGCGGTGGATGGCCAGCGCCCAGAAATGCGGCGGGGTCCAGGCGAAGATGATCAACACCAGCAGCAGCGGTTCGGCGCTGACATGGCCGGTAGCGGCGGTCCAGCCGAGCAACGGCGGTGCCGCGCCGGCGAGGCCGCCGATGACGATGTTCTGCGGTGTCGCACGTTTGAGGAAACCGGTGTAGATCACCGCGTAACCGAGCAGCGAGGCGAGGGTCAGCCACGCCGTCAGCGGGTTGGTGAAGGCCAGCAACAAGGCCTGGCCGAGCAGCGCCAGCACCAGCGCAAAGGTCAGCGCTGCCGCTGGTGAAACCCGGCCCTCGGCCAAGGGTCGCTTGTGCGTCCGCGCCATCACCGCATCGATGCGCCGATCGACCACATGATTGACCGCCGCCGCGCCGCCCGCGCACAGCGCAATACCGAGATTGCCAAACACCAGCACCGTCCACGGCACGCCGGCGCGGGTGGCGAGGAACATGCCGACCAGCGAGGTGATCAGCATCAGCACCACGACTTTCGGTTTGGTCAGCTCGAGATAATCGCGCCACAGCGCTTGCGTCGCGCGCGCGCCGATCAGACTCGCCATGGCGTTTCTCCTTTCAATGCAATGGGCCCGACAGCATGTTTACGCGGGCTCAGGTGCCAGCGTGCGAGCGCCGGTCGGGTGACCCGGACGAGGCGGGTGCGTGCGTGATAATTGACCAAAACCATGCTCAGTAACAGCGCCGCGCCCCCGATGTTGTGCGCGACCGCCACCGCGAGCGGCAGGTGGAACAGCACGTTACTGATGCCGAGGGTGATCTGTGCGCCTAGAGCCACCAGCACCAGAGTGGCCAGTCGCGTCATGCCCACCACTTTCAATTGCCAGGCCAGACCGAGCAGCACAACGGTTACCAGCAGCGCGCCGATGCGATGGGTCAGGTGAATCGCGGTGCGCGCATCGCTATCGAGTTGCCCGCCCAGATAATTCGGGCCGATGTGTTGAGTCAGGTGAAAGCCATTGGCGAAATCCGCCGGCGGCAGCCATTGCCCGTGGCAGGTCGGGAAGTCGATGCACGCCACCGCGGCGTAGTTGGAACTGACCCAACCGCCCAGCGCAATCTGTCCGATCACCAGTAACAGTCCGGCCGTGGCCCAATATTGCAAGCGTCTGGGCACGCTCAGCGCCGGCAGTACCCCAGACAAACGCAGCGTCAGCAGAAACAGCAGGCTCAAGGTCGCGAAGCCACCGAGCAAATGCCCCGTGACCACTTGCGGCCAGAGCTTGAGCGTTACCGTCCACATGCCGAACGCCGCTTGCGCAAACACCACCGCCAGCAGAAACAACGGCAGCTTCAACGGCAGCCCCGGATGGCGGCGATTGACCCAGGCGCGCCCGGCCAATACGGCAATCAGCAAACCGAGGGTGCCGGCGAAGTAGCGGTGGATCATCTCGTTCCAGCCCTTGTGCGCTTCCACCGGCGAGTCCGGGTAATGCAGCTCGGCATGGGCCAGTTGCGCCTCGCTTTTCGGCACGCTGATAAAGCCGTAGCAACCCGGCCAGTCGGGGCAGCCGAGGCCGGCGTGGGTCAGGCGCGTGTAGGCGCCGAGCAATACCACAATCAGCGCCAGCAGGGTGGCAAACAGCGCGAGGCGAAATCCAGGTTTGGCCATGACGATGCCCTTATCCGATGTTGGACAGTTTCAGCAGATGCCGCAGGTCGTTGAGCAGATCCTTGCCTTTCACGTTCGGTTCGTAGCGCAGCACCAGGTTGCCGTGCGGGTCGACGATCCACAGTTGTGGCGTGGCTTTATCGCCGGTGGCCTTGCTGAAGGCGGCAGCGTCCAGCGGATAGCGCTGCAGTTGCGGATACTCGCGTGTGAGCTTGGCCTCGTAGTCAGCGCTCAGCGGTTGCGTCGCGGCGAGGGCGTGGCTGGCGCGCCCGGCTTCGCGACCGAGACCGATCTGGATCTGCCGCGCCAGATACACCAGTTGCTGGCAATCCACCGCACACGCGGTTGGCGCGGTCACCAGCAATTGCCAGCGCTCCTCGTCCGCCTGCACGCCGAGGTCGGCTCGGGTCTGGCCGTTGCCGATCAGTTCGCCGTGATAGCTGCGGCCCTCGGGTACCCAGAACTGCAATTTGTACATGCCGGTGGCGAGGATCATCGGCCCGACCACGCCGAGCACAATCAACAGCAGCTGGATGCGTCCGCGACGGCGGCTGACGGCAGGTTTGGCTTCAGACATGCTGGGTGGATTCATGGCCGTTCCCATGGTGCTTCTCCTTTGCGTTGTGCAAGCCCAAATAAACGTAGAGACCGAGCAGGGCGGTCGCCATGGCGAACCACTGCACGGCATAGCCGAGGTGTTTTTCCGGGCCCATCGCGACTACCGGCCAATCGGTCTGATAGCTGGCCGGGCCGGGTTCGGCGCGCACTTCATAGGCGAAGCCGTCGCGCTCAAGGGTTTGCCAGAGCTTGCCCGGCTCGACGGCGGTGACGGTTTGCGGCCAGGTGCGGCTGACCGGATCGGCATGCAATTGGAACGTCGCGCCGGGGGCGACGTAGACCCAGGCGTCGAGCGTCAGCGCATCAGTAGGCGTGGAGAACTGCGGTGCGACACGGCGATCCGGCCACGGCAGCCAGCCGCGATTGACCAGCAGCCACAACCCGCTGCGCTGATCCTGAAACGGTTGCAGCAACTCGACGCCAACCTTGCCGCCACGCTGGCGGTTATCGAGCAACAAGCTGTGCGCGGCATCGAATTGACCGTGCAGGCGCACGGGGCGATAGGCCGGATCGGCGCTGGTTGCGAGTTCGCTGCTGGCCATCGGCTCGGCCACACGACGCTCGGCGTAGCTGGCCAGCAGCGCGGTTTTTTCCGCGCCCCGGCCCAGTTGCCAAAAGCCCAGCGCGATCATCAGCGGCAGCAACAACGCGACCACCACGGTCGGTATCACCCCCGGACGGAAGCGCTTCATGGCCGCGCCACAAAGTCAGTCGTCGCGCTCGCTATACTCAACTGCATCGCCTGTCCCCCGGAGTTCTTCCCATGCTCAAAGCAGCGATCGTCCTGATGCTGATTGCCACGGTGATCAGCCTGTTCAGCGGCCTGTTTTTCCTGGTCAAGGACGACAGCAGCTCCAATCGCCTGGTCATCGCCTTGAGTGTTCGGGTGGCCTTGGCCGCCATCACCGTCGGCCTGATGGCCTGGGGTTTCTACAGCGGCCAGTTGGTCTTCCACGTGCCTTGGTAGCTGCAAGCTACAAGTTGGCAGCTTCAAGCTTGAAGCTTGCAGCTAGCAACTTGCAGCTGCTGTCAAAGCACATAGACGAAGAAGAACAAGCCGATCCACACCACGTCGACGAAGTGCCAATACCAGCTCGCGGCTTCGAAGCCGAACTGGTGCTCGTTGTCGAAATGGCCCTTCATGATCCGCATCAGCATCACGAACAGAATGATCGTGCCGATGGTCACGTGGGCGCCGTGGAACCCGGTGAGCATGAAGAACGTTGCGCCGTAGATCCCCGAGCCGAGAGTCAGTCCCAGCTCCTTGTAGGCGTGGATATATTCTTCAGCCTGAAAGCCAAGGAACGCGATGCCGAGCAGCACGGTGATCGCCAGCCACAGTTTCAGCGCGCCGCGATGGCCCTTCTTCAAGGCGTGGTGGGCGATGGTGATGGTCACGCTGGAGCTGACCAGCAGGATCGTATTGATCAGCGGCAGGCCCCACGGACTGATGACATCCTTGGGTGGCGGGAAGAGTTTCGGGTCCGGGTTGTTCAGCAGTGGCCAGACGTACTCGAAGTTCGGCCAGAGCATTTCCGACACGCCCTTGCTGCCTTCGCCGGCCAGACCGGGCGCGGAAACCGTGCGGATATAAAACAGCGCGCCGAAGAAAGCGACAAAGAACATCACCTCGGAAAAGATGAACCAGCTCATGCCCCAGCGGAACGAGCGATCCAGCTGTGGGCTGTAGAGACCCGCGCGGCTTTCCTTGATCACCGCGCCGAACCAGCCGAACAGCATGTACGCCAGCAACAGGCCGCCGACGAAAAAGATCAGCGGGCCGTGGGAATCCGGCCGCGCTGCCTTCAGATCGTTGAACCAGGTAGCCAGGCCGTACACGGTGACGAACATCCCGAGCGTGGCAATGATCGGCCATTTGCTCTGGGCCGGGACGTAATAGTGCTCATGAGTTGCCATTTATTGTTCTCCTTATCGAGCACGCTCAACCGCCGGTATTAACAGCCACCGGTGGATGTCGGGCGGTGATATCGAACAGCGTGTAGGACAGCGTCAGGTGCTTCACTTCCTTGGGCATGTCGCGGTCAACGATGAAACGCACGGGCATCTCGATCTGTTCACCGGGTTGCAGCACCTGCTGGGTGAAACAAAAGCATTCGGTCTTGTGGAAATACGCTGCTGCGTTGCTCGGCGCGATGCTCGGCACCGCTTGCGCACTCATCGGCTTGTCGGTGGGATTGCGGGCGATGAACACCATCTCGTTGACCGCACCGGGGTTGGCGGTCAGCTCGTCATGCTTGGGATAGAAATCCCATGGCATGTCGGCGGTGTTGGTCGAGAGAAACTGCACGCGCACCTGGCGCGAGGTGTCGACCACTTGCTCGCCCTCGTACTGCCCGCCGGTCTTGCCGTTGATGCCGAAGGCCTTGCACATCACGTCGTAGATCGGCACCAGGGCAAACCCGAAAACAAACATCGCCACCACCACCAGTAACAGGCGGGTGACCAGTTTTTTCAGCGAGATCGAGTCAGCCATGGTGTTTGACCTCTGCCGAGAACCCTGTGGGAGCTGGCTTGCCAGCGATGGCGCCCCCGCGGTGTGTCAGGCAGGCAGCCATCGCTGGCAAGCCAGCTCCCACAGAGATTTTCACAAGGCTGAAGGTGTTCATTTCACTTCCGGCGGCGTGGTAAAGGTGTGATACGGCGCTGGCGACGGCACGCTCCACTCCAGCCCTTCGGCGCCATCCCAAGGTTTGGCCGGTGCCGGTTCGCCGCCACGGATGGTCTTGATCACAATGAACAGGAAGAAGATCTGCGTGGCGCCGAACATGAAGGCGCCGATCGACGAGACCATGTTGAAGTCGGCGAACTGCAGGTTGTAGTCCGGAATCCGTCGCGGCATGCCCGCCAGCCCGACGAAGTGCATCGGGAAGAAAGTCAGGTTCATGCCGACGAACGACAGCCAGAAATGCAGCTTGCCGAGGGTTTCGTCGTACATGTGCCCGGTCCATTTCGGCAGCCAGTAATAGGCCGAGGCGAAGATGCCGAAGATCGCCCCGGGTACCAGTACGTAGTGGAAGTGCGCGACCACAAAGTAGGTGTCCTGGTACTGGAAGTCCGCCGGGGCAATCGCCAGCATCAGCCCGGAGAAGCCACCGATGGAGAACAGGATCACGAACGCCACCGCGAACAGCATCGGCGTCTCGAAGGTCATCGAGCCCTGCCACATGGTGCTGGCCCAGTTGAACACTTTTACTCCGGTCGGTACGGCGATCAGCATGGTTGCGTACATGAAGAACAACTCGCCCACCAGCGGAATGCCGACCACAAACATGTGGTGCGCCCAGACGATGAACGACAGGAAGGCGATACTCGCTGTGGCGTAAACCATCGAGGTGTAGCCGAACAGCGGCTTGCGCGCGAAGGTCGGGATGATCTGGCTGACCGCGCCGAAAGCCGGCAGGATCATGATGTACACCTCGGGGTGGCCGAAGAACCAGAACACGTGCTGGAACAACACCGGATCACCGCCACCGGCGGCGCTGAAGAAACTGGTGCCGAAGTGAATGTCCATCAGCATCATCGTTACGCACCCGGCCAGCACCGGCATCACTGCGATCAGCAGGAACGCGGTGATCAGCCAGGTCCAGACGAACAGCGGCATTTTCATCAGGGTCATGCCGGGGGCGCGCAGGTTGAGGATGGTCGCGACCACGTTGATCGCGCCCATGATCGAGCTGATGCCCATCAGGTGAATGGCGAAGATGAAGAACGTCACGCTCTCGGGTGCATAGGTCGTCGACAGCGGCGCATAGAACGTCCAGCCGAAATTCGGCCCGCCGCCGGGTGTGAACAGTGTCGAGACCAGCAGCAGAAACGCCGCCGGCAACAGCCAGAAGCTGAAGTTGTTCATCCGTGGCAGGGCCATGTCCGGCGCGCCGACCATCAGCGGGATCATCCAGTTGGCGAGGCCGACGAACGCCGGCATCACCGCACCGAACACCATCACCAGGCCGTGCATGGTGGTCATCTGGTTGAAGAATTCCGGCTGGACGATCTGCAGGCCGGGCTGGAACAGCTCGGCGCGAATCACCATGGCGAACGAACCGCCGAGCAGGAACATGCAGAAGGCAAACCACAGGTACAGCGTGCCGATGTCCTTGTGGTTGGTGGTCAGCACCCAGCGCATCAGGCCTTTGGCGGGGCCGTGGGCGTGGTCGGCGTGACCGTGGTCATCGATGACAGCGCTCATGGCCGGTCTCCTTCAAATGAGTGGAGTGGATTTGCCGGGACGTGCGGCCCCGAACGATTGACGAAGTACGCGATAGACCGGCTCATTGGCTTTCCGCCTGTTTCAGCTCCAGCACTTCCTTAGGCGTGACCATGTCGCCCTTGTTGTTGCCCCAGGCGTTACGTTCGTAGGTCACGACCGCAGCTATGTCGACTTCCGACAGTTGTTTGCCGAACGCCGCCATGGCGGTGCCGGGTTTGCCGTGGAAGACGATGCCCAGGTGATCCTTGATCGGTCCGGTGGCGATTTTCGAGCCCTTGAGCGCCGGGAACATCGGCGGCAGGCCCTGGCCTTCGGCCTGGTGACAAGCCACGCAAGTGGTGTGGTAGATCTTGTCGCCGCGCTCCTTGAGTTCGTCGAGGGTCCATTCCTTGCTGGTCAGCTCCTTGAGCTGCGCCGCTTCGGCCTTGCGCTCGGCGAGCCATTTTTCGTAATCGGCCTGCTCCTTGACCTCGACCACGATCGGCATGAAGCCATGGTCCTTGCCGCACAGTTCGGCGCATTGGCCGCGGTAGAGGCCGGGCTTGTCGATACGGGTCCAGGCTTCGTTGACGAAACCGGGGATCGCATCGCGCTTGACCGCGAACGCTGGCACCCACCATGAGTGAATAACGTCGGCGGAGGTGACGAGGAAGCGCACCTTGGCGCCGATCGGCAGCACCAGCGGCTTGTCGACTTCGAGCAAGTAATGCTCGCCCTTTGCTTCTTTGTTATGGATCTGCTCGGCGGGGGTGGCCAGGTTGCTGAAGAACTCGACGTCCTGACCCAGATATTTGTAGTGCCACTTCCACTGATAACCGGTGATCTGGATATCGATATCCGGCTCACTGGTGTCGTACATCTTGATCAGCGTGGCGGTGGCGGGGACTGCCATGGCTACCAGAATCAGCAGCGGCACGACGGTCCACATGATTTCGACGCCGGTGCTTTCGTGGAATTTCGCGGCGACCTGGCCGGTGGAGCGGCGGTGCACCATCATCGACCAGAACATGGCGCCGAAGACGATGATCCCGATCACCACACAGATCCAGAAAATGGTCATGTGCAGGTCGAATACTGCGTGACTGATTTCAGTCGCTCCAGGCGCCATATTCACCGTCCAGGCCGCATTGGCCTGGCTGAATATCGACCACAACAGGAGGCCCATCCAGACATGTGGATGTCGCATCATTGCGGGTTCCCCTTATCGTTCTTGTTATCCCGCCGGCATACGCCTGCGGCAAGGGAGCGGCTGCATCAGACTACGAACTTGAATCGCCGGGCCTTGCTGCGGGTGCAGTCGGGCGTCATCAGCTAACTCCATTCATTGGCGAGTATAGACAGCGCCGGGAAATTGCAACCCGCGTACGTAAATGATCTGAAACAGCCCGGACTTGCGTTCAAGGGCACGAATGGAGAAGGATGCAGACGAGTGGTGGCGAATGGATATAACGCAGCTGCATCAAGGATGAAATAATTATGACAAATGCGTCTTAGCGTTTTTCGTAAGCCAGCTAACTTATGTCTTCCCTATTTCATTGCCTTGTTTCCTGGAGTTTTCATGAACACCGCCGCATTGCGCGAGCAGATCCAAAAAGCCCAACAACACGAAAAAGACACCGGCCTGCTGACCCGTCAGCTGGAAAGCAAGCTGCCTCATCTGCACCCGGCGATCCAGTTGCCGGAAGCCGACGCCAACGGCGTGCTGACGCGTTTTGTCGCCGCCTACATCGATGAAGTACCAGACCTGCTGGACGCAGCCAATGAAGTCGCCAGGGAAGCGGGAATCGAATCGCAGATCAAACCGGTGCTGAAAATCGCCGAGCAGTATTTTCTCCAGCCGCCGGCGATCATGGCCGGGCATGTCGGCCTGGACAGCCTGCTCGACGAAGCCTATCTGGCGCACCGTTTTGTCGAAGAGGTCAACGACCTGTACATCAAGCATTTCGGCCAGCCACTGATCCCCCTGGACATGACGGTGGCCAATCTGATTGCTCATCAATTGATCGGTGAGGCATTTGCCAACCAACTGGACGAAGCGGTACACCACGCGATTGATGAAATGCTCAACGACGAGAGTTTTGCCCTGGAGTCAGTAGAAGCCTACCGCGACAAACTCAGCAGCCCGGACACCGGCGCGGCGTGGAAACGCTGGCCGTGCATGAGCCGGCGGTTGGGTGTGGGGCTGGAGCTGGATCAGCCTGCTGCGTAATCCAGAGGTAGACCCAAATACCTGTGGGAGCTGGCTTGCCAGCGATGGCGGTGGATCAGTCAACATTGTCGCTGATTGACAGACCGCTATCGCTGGCAAGCCAGCTCCCACAGGGTTTGTTTCTGGACTGTGAGATTTAACCGGCCGCACCGATACCGGTATTCGTCCGAACTCTGCCCTCAAGCCGTCGCTTCAACCCTCGCGACTCAATCAACAGCTTCGAGCCCTTCGCCGCGTTCGCCCGGCCCCATTCCTCGAGCAGCTCCAGACACGAGTGGTCGATGTAACTCAGGTTGTTCAGCGGCACATGCACGGTCGTGCCGTGGGGAATGGTGTTCAGCACCTGGGTCAGCGCCGGCACCTTGAGGAACGTCGCCGCACCGATCAGGCGCAGCTCCATCTCGCCGTCCTGCGGCAGATCGATCAGGCTGATTTTCAGGCGCGAGGCCTTGAATGCCAGCTTCAACAACGTCAGGCCGAAACCGATCAGCACGCCGGTCAACAGGTCGGTGAAGATGATCGCCAGCGCCGTCGCGGCGTAGGTGAACATCGGCATCCGTCCGTAGCGACCCAAGCGGCGAAACGCCTTGAGATCGACCAGTTTGAAACCGGTGTACACCAGCACGCCGGCCAGGCTGGCGACCGGAATGCTCTGCAACACGCTCGACAGCAACAGCACGAACGCCAGCAGCCACAGGCCATGAAAGATTGTCGAATAGCGCGTGGTCGCACCGGCCTGAACGTTGGCCGAACTGCGCACGATCACACCGGTCATCGGCAATGCACCGACCAGTCCGCAGAGCATGTTGCCGACACCCTGCGCCGACAGTTCACGGTCAAAATCCGAGCGCACGCCGCTGTGCATGCGGTCCACCGCGGCGGCGGACAACAGGGTCTCGGCGCTGGCGATGAACGCCACGGCGAACGCGGCAATCAACAGCGTCGGGTCGGCCAGACTCATCAGGTCGGCAGGCTTGAGCCAGTCGATGGCTTCGGCCAGATTCGCCGGCACTTCAACACGCTTGACTTGCAAGGCCAGCAGCAGACTCGCAGCCGTCGCCAGACCTACACCCAGCAGCGCGCCGGGAACGAAACGCAGCGAATGCGGGCGAAATTTTTCCCACAGCCACATCACCGCAATCGTCGCCAGCCCGAGCAACCCGGCCTGCCAGCCAAACGACGGCAAGGCCTGCGCCACCGCCGCCGGGAATGCCGTGAGGTTGTCCAGCCCTGACGGTTGCGGCTTGGCATCGAGCATCACATGCACTTGCGACAGCACAATCAGCACGCCAATCCCCGCCAGCATGCCGTAGACCACCGCTGGCGCCGTGACCCGGAACCAGCAACCGAGCTTCAGGCGCCCGGCGACCAGTTGCAGAAAACCGGCCAGCAACAGAATCGGTCCGAGCATCTCGATACCATGCTGGCGCACCAGTTCGAACACCAACACCGCCAGCCCCGCCGCCGGCCCGCTGACCTGCAACGGCGAACCCGCCAGCCAACCGACTACCAGGCCACCGATGATCCCGGTGATCAGACCTTTGGCCGGCGGCAATCCTGAGGCAATCGCAATACCCATGCACAGCGGCAGGGCGACCAGAAACACAACCACGGAAGCGAGCAGCTCCCGGGGCAACACCGCTTTCAATTGAGCCGCACGCATGGCGATTCTCCCGAAGTTTTCTTCAGGCGTGGCGAGGCCGGGCCGCTGAATCAGCGGCCGGCGTCAAACCACACAGATGTTTAGGAAGAGTTAGAAGCGCGCTTTGGGCGTCGCGACCGGTATCGGATGGCTGCCATCGAGCGGCAGGAAACGACCCTGATCTGCGTCGTAAGCTTTGATTTCGCTGGTTTCGATGTTGTAGACCCAGCCATGGATGAACAGATGACCGTTCGCCATGCGCGAGGCTACCGAAGGATGGGTACGCAAGTGCTGCAGCTGGGCGATGACGTTTTCCTCGGTGAGGATCGGCATGCTTTCTTTTTCGTCGGTGCAGTTGCAGTTGTCATGCACCATGGTTTTCGCCACTTCCGCGTGGCGCAGCCAGGCTTTGACCGTCGGCATTTTTTCCAGGCTGTCCGGGTTGAGTACCGCACGCATGGCGCCGCAATCGGAATGGCCGCAGATGATGATGTGCTGCACGCCAAGCGCCAGCACCGCATATTCGATTGCGGTGGAAACACCACCGTTCATCTGCCCGTAGGGTGGCACGACGTTGCCGACGTTACGGGTCACGAACAGATCGCCAGGCGAACTCTGGGTGATCAGCTCGGGAACGATGCGCGAGTCGGCGCAGGTGATGAACATCGCCTTGGGCGCCTGGGCCGTAGCGAGTTTCTTGAACAGTTCTTCCTGCTGGGGAAAAACCTCATGATGAAAGCGTAAAAAGCCATCAACGATCTGTCGCAGTGCTGCATCGGCGGATTCCGCTTCAGGGCTTTGCGCCGAGGCAGCCAACGACTGTTTATCCTTGTCACTCATGATTCATCCTCTTTGGCGGATTCAGGGAGTCTTCCCCCGGTATTCCGGTATGAAGCCAGTGGCTGTTTAAACCATCCGGGTCATCCCGACCCGTCAGTCACTCGATGAACAAGGTAGCTGCCGAAACTTAACTCAAACTGAATCAAACGCTCTAGAACGTGTGTTCCAGGTCACAAAAAACGTGACCGAGCAATCCCGGCAGAAGGATTCCAACCCACAACCCTGGGTCAATTGTCGCTAAATCAGAGACATCTGGCGACCCGGCGGACAGAAGGCTGTGCAATCGAGGTCGTAACCCTCGCGATAATTCAGGCCGAGGCGTTTGATGGCCTTGGCAAAACGCTGCGCGAGCAGCTCGGCAAAAATGCCTTCGCCACGCATGCGCGCACCGAAACGGCTGTCGTAAAGCTCGCCGCCGCGGCTCTGGCGAATCAGGCTCAGGACGTGGGCGGCACGTTGCGGATAATGCGCGGCCAGCCATTCCTCGAACAGCGGCGCCACCTCCAGCGGCAGGCGCAGCATCATGTACGCCGCGCTTTGCGCACCGGCGGCGTGGGCTTCGCTGAGCAGGCTTTCGATCTCGCTGTCATTGATCATCGGAATCATCGGCGAACACAGCACGCCGACCGGAATCCCGGCTTCGCGCATCACCCGGATCGCGCGCAAGCGTGCCTTCGGCGCGGCGGCACGCGGTTCAAGAATGCGTTTGAGTTCGTCATCCAGGGTGGTCAGGCTGATCATCACTTTCACCAGCCGTTGCTGCGCCAGTTCGGTGAGCAAATCCAGATCGCGCAAAATCAGCGAACCTTTGGTGACGATGGTCACCGGATGCCGATAGCGCAGCAGCACTTCGAGGGTCTGCCGGGTAATTTTGTATTCGCGTTCGATCGGCTGGTACGGATCGGTGTTGGAGCCCAGATTGATCGGCGCGCATTCATAGCCCTTCTTGCTCAACTGCTCTTCCAGCACTTGCGCGGCGTTGGTCTTGGCAATCAGTCGGGTTTCGAAATCCAGCCCCGGCGACATGTCCCAATAGGCATGGCTGGGCCGCGCGTAGCAATAAATGCAGCCGTGCTCGCAGCCGCGATAGGGATTGATCGATCGGTCGAAGGGCAAATCCGGTGACGTATTGCGGGTGATGATGGTTTTTGCAGTTTCGATCAGCACCTCGGTGTTCTGCGTTTCAGGCACTTCCTGAAACCAGCCGTCATCCTCGGCCACCGAACGGTTCGGCGCGAAGCGGTTGTGCGGGTTGGTGGCGGTGCCGCGACCGCGAGGCGGTGGAGTGATCATAATGCTGCTCTCGGTCTGTATGGGCATACAGTATCCGAGTGCGGGGTGTCTGATCCAGTACCGTTCAGCGATGAGGCCATTGCCCTGTATTAATCCGCAAACAAGAGACAACCGGCGATACATATACTGGGTTGTTGTGCAAAGTTACCGCAGATAATCTTCAGCACTCAGGTGGACCCAAGATGGGTTACAAAAACAAAAGGATTTAGTTGATGTCGTTTCTTAATCAACGTGGCGTCTTCATGCAAATGATGTTGCCCAATGCCTCCGAGCCCAACACCATTGTTTCGCTGCAACTGGCACGCAAGGAATTGGGCTGGAACGCCGAGCAGGAACAGCCCACCGAGGCCCTGGTCGACTCGAGTTACGTGGTCGCAGTGTCTGCTGACCGGGGCAAGACCTTCACTATTCGCAGCAACAAAAATGATGTAGACGGCGACAGTGATATCGATAGCGATGACAAGGAAAAGTTGATTGCGCTGGCCAAGGCGTATGTGAGTATCGTCAATCCGTAAGTTGGATTTACTGTCACCGCCTCAAATAAAAAACCCTGCATGAAAAGCTCATGCAGGGTTTTGTTTTATTGATGCTCGGTCACTTGACCAAGATCATTCGGCGACATGGTTTCCATGTCATTGCTGCGCAGGTTGGCGACGTCTTTGGCGCTCACCGGTGTGCCCTTGTTACCCCAACTCCCCCGAATGAAACTCACCACATCCGCGACTTCCTGATCCGACAGGCGCCAGGCGAAGCCGGGCATGGCAAAGGTCGATGGCGCGGTGTGCGTGGCCGGCAGCGTGCCGCCCTTGAGCACAATGTGAATCAACGAGGTTGGATCGTCGGTCTGCAACACCGGATTGCCCGCCAGCGCCGGGAACACGCGAGTGTAGCCATGGCCGTCGGTGCGGTGGCATGCCGCGCAGTTGTCGATGTACACCGAAGCGCCACGCTGACTGTCGTCGCCGTTCCACAGCGCTTTGGCAGCTTTTTCATCGTACTGATGCGGCTGATCGGCGGGATTGCTGGCCGGCAGCGACTTCAGATAACGGGCGATGGCGGTCAGGTCGGCGTCGGTCATGTACTGCATGCTGTGGGTGACCACGTCGCTCATGCCGCCGAACACCGCGCTGCGATCACTGCGCCCGGTCTTGAGGAATTGCACCAGTTGCTCCTCGCTCCAGCTGCCGAGGCCGTCCTTGTGGTCGCCGCGCAGGCTCTTGGCGATCCAGCCTTCCAGCGGCGCACTGCCGGCGAGGAAGGTTTTGCCATCCGATGCGCTGAGGGATTTTTCCTGCATGGTCAGGGCGCGCGGCGTGTGGCAGGCGCCGCAATGCCCGAGACCTTCGACCAGATACGCACCACGGTTGATCACCGCATCCTCACCGGTTGCCGTGAAGTCCTCGACCTTTGGCGCAAACAGCCAGCGCCAGCCCATCAACGGCCAGCGTATGCTCAGCGGCCACGGGATGTCGCTGGCCTGGTTGTCCTGCGCGACCGGTGCCACGCCGTGCATGAAATACGCGTACAGCGCTTGCATGTCGGCCTGGTCGACCCGTGCGTAGGACGGATACGGCATCGCCGGGTACAACGTGCTGCCGTTTTTCGCGACGCCATGGCGCACGGCCTGGTCAAAGTCCTCAAAGCTGTAATCACCGATACCGGATTTGTCCGGGGTGATGTTGGTCGAGTAGATCGTGCCGATCGGGGTTTCCATCGGCAGGCCGCCCGCGAACGGCTTGCCGTTTTTGGCGGTATGGCAAGCCACGCAGTCACCGGCGCGGGCGAGGTATTCGCCTTGTTTGATCAGATTCTGATCAACTTCCGCTGCCTGCAGGGAGGCGCTGCCGAGCAGCGCCAAGGTCGCGATAACGAGATTTTTCATGGTCATCGCTCCTTATGCCTGAACCAGCGGGCCGGGGTTTTTCAGGTATTGCTCGCGGATCGCTTTTGCCGACCAGTAGGTCAGTGCTGCGACCAGCCCGGTCGGGTTGTAGCCCAGGCCTTGCGGGAACGCCGAGGCGCCGGGCACGAAGACGTTGTGCACGTCCCAGCTCTGCAAGTAGCGGTTCAACGCGCTGGTCTTCGGATCGGTGCCCATGATCGCGCCACCGTTGAGGTGGGTGGTCTGATAAGACGCCGTGTTGAAGTGGTCGCCGACCTGTTTGCCGATCACCGCAATCGCCTTGGGGCCCATCGCTTGCGCGACCTTGCCCATTTTTTCGACCATGAAGCGGTTCATCTTGATGTCGTTTTCCTGCCAGTCGAAGGTCATCCGCAGCAGCGGCAGGCCGTAGGCATCGCGATACACCGGGTCGAGATCGAGGTAGTTGCCGCGGTAGGACTGATGCGCACCGTGGGCGTCCATCGACACTTGATGGGTGTAGTAATCGGCGGTCGCACGTTTCCACGCACTGCCCCACGCCGGTGTGCCGGGCGGGTTCGAGGTGCCGGCAATCGGGCGGCTGCCGGCCTGGTTGACCCACATCGGCGAGCCGCCGACGAAGCCGTGCGGGCCGTGGTCGAAGTTGTCGGCGTTGAAGTCATCCAGCGCCACGCCGTTGCCGCCGGCACCGATGAAGTTATTGGTGTGGGTGTCCTTGTCGAAGAACGCCTTGATGGTCGCCATGTTCTGGTAGGCGAAGTTGCGCCCGACCACGCCTTCGCCGCTGATCGGATCGTACGGTTTGCCAATGCCCGAGAGCAGCATCAGACGCACGTTGTGCAACTGGAACGCGCCGAGAATCACCAGATCCGCTGGCTGTTCGATCTCACGACCCTGGCCGTCAATGTAGGTCACGCCGGTGGCTTTGCTCTTGCTGCTGTCGAGGTTGACCCGCAGCACATGGGAGTTGGGCCGCAGTTCGAAATTCGGCAATGGCTTGAGCGCCGGCAGAATGTTCACGTTCGGCGAGGCCTTGGAATACATGTAGCAGACATAACCGCTGCAGAAACCGCAGAAGTTGCACGGGCCCATCTGCGCACCGTAGGGATTGGTGTACGGACCTGAGGTGTTGGCCGAAGGCAGGTTGTAGGGTTTGTAACCGACCTCCGTAGCGGCTTTGCCGAACAGCTGAGCCGAAACCGTATTCTTCTGCGCTTCGAGCGGGAACGGGTTGGAGCGGTCCGGGGCGTAGGGGTTGCCGCCCTTGCCCTGACCGACCAGTTGGCCCTTCACGGTCCAGGCCTGGCCGGATGTGCCAAAGACTTTTTCGGCGAAGTCGAAGAACGGCTCCAGCTCTTCATAGCTGACGCCGAAGTCCTGAATGGTCATGTCCTTGGGAATGAAGCTTTTGCCGTAGCGCTCTTCGTAATGGCTGCGCATGCGCAACTCGATCGGATCGACACGAAAGTGCACGCCCGACCAATGCAAACCGGCACCGCCGACGCCATTGCCCGGCAGGAACGCGCCTAACTGGCGGTTCGGCAGGGCGATGTCGTTGACGCTATGGCGAATGGTCACGGTCTCTTTGGAGATGTCCTGAAAGAGTTTTTTGCGCACGCTGTAGGTGAGTTCGTCAATCACCTGCGGATAGTTGCCGTCGGGGTAGGTGTCCTGCATCGGCCCGCGCTCCAGCGCCAGCACGTTGAGACCCGCTTCGGTCAGTTCCTTGGCCATGATCGCACCGGTCCAGCCGAAACCGACGATCACGGCGTCGACCTTTTTCATTACCGTTGCCATGCTTACGCCCTCTCGCCGCGAATCGACACTGCCGGGAAGGGGTACTGCTCGTTGCGTTCTACCCAATCCATGAAATCGGCGCGGGCGCCGGGGAAACCGATCATGGTCCAGCCGACCATGCCTTTATTGCCACCGTGAATCGGGTCGCAGAAGAAGCCTTCCTTGGTGTTTTGCAGCAGCAGATTGAAAAAAATCTTCGCCGGAACCGCGTCGAACTGTGGTTTGCCGGCTTCAAGCTGCTTGAGCAAATCGTCTCGGGTAGCGCTGTCTTGCTCGGCAAATGTTTTACCGTTGAGGGCTTTTGCCCACTGATCCGTGGCGGCGATGCCTAGGCGATAGATGTCCTTGGGCACCAGTTTGCTCTGCCAGCCCATCTCCGGCGCGGCGTCGGCATTGAACGGGCCTTGCATGTACCACAGGGCACCGGCGGCGTACGGCGTGTTCATCTGACGATCGATGTATTCCGGCACGCCGGCTTCGAGCGCGCCCGGGCCTTGGGCATCGATGGGGATCAATTGCGCGACGGCGGCATTGATGAACGCCCACTCCTCAGGGGTGAAATAGCTGGGCTGGTACTCGCCGGTCTCGGCACGAACTGGCTGGGTGGCAGGTTTGGCGGGCGCGGTTTCAGGCGCGGCGTTCAGCACGCTGCTGCCCAGACCGGTGCCGGCCAGGGTGACGACTGGGATCAGGGTCAGGGATTTGCGCAAAAACTCACGCCGCGGGTTGTCTCGATCTTCATCAGACATGGGGTGCACCTCATCAGGCATTAGCATTGAGCCGATTCTGCGAAAGGCTTGGGATTTTGCGTCGCAACGACAGCGCTCTGGCCTGAAAAAGGCAGGGGTGCCTGCAACATCGTGTGACAAATGGTAGCAGGCTAAGCATCAGCATGAACCGGCTCGATGGAAAAAAGCCGCGGCCGAGGTGAATTTTTTGTCATCAAGCGCTGTTCACAATTCTTTAACAAGCGGCTCACAGGGCTTTGACCGCACTACCGCGAAGCTGCGCCGTCTCTCACTGAAACATCCGAAACGGTCAATACCAGCATGTCTCGAGTGCGTGTTTTTCCTGTGTTTTGCTCGGCTCTTTTCGCCCTGTTGCAGCTGACATCCGCTCAGGCGGAGTCGCTATCGATGGCCCGCCCCGCGGAATGGGCGCAGCCGGTCGAAGTGCAGTACAACCTGTTCCAGATGTCGCCGACCTTGTATCGCAGCGCCTTGCCCGACGGTGGTGCGCTGCCGCTGCTGAAAAATCTGAAGATCATCACCGTGATCAACTTTCTCCCGGATGATGACCGCAGCTGGCTAGCGGATCCTGCCATTGAGCAGGTGCGATTGCCCTACCGCACCAATCATGTCGACGACAGTGACGTGCTCAAGGCGTTGCGTGCGATCCAGGCGGCCGAAGCCAACGGCCCGGTGCTGATGCATTGCAAGCACGGTTCTGACCGCACCGGGCTGATGGCGGCCATGTATCGGGTCGTGATGCAGGGGTGGAGCAAAGAGGACGCCCTGAGCGAAATGACTCAGGGCGGTTTCGGCGACAGCACCCACTTCAAGGACGGCATTCGTTACATGATGCAGGCGGATGTCGACAAGCTGCGCACAGCGCTGGCCAACGGCGATTGCAGCACCAGTGCCTTTGCCACCTGCTCGATGAAAAGCTGGTTCAAATCGGCCCACGTCGAGTAGCCCGCGGTTTAATCCGGCGGCGCTGAAAACAGTTCGGCAGGCACTGGCTTGCCGAGAAACTTCTCCATTGCGCTCGGCAGCGAAATCGAATCACCAGAGAAGAATGCCTCGCGCAGGTCCCGACCGGTCTGTGTGTTGAACACGCCTTCGCGTTCGACACGCTTGAATGCTTCGGAGGCCAGCACGCCCGACCATTTGTAGGCGTACACCGAGGCTTCGTAACCGGTCACCACGTAATCGAAACTGTTGGCAAACCGGCAATAGGCCGGCAGGTTCAGTTGCGGTATCTGCTGCTGTACCGCATCGAAGCACTGCTGCACGTTGCGGCCATTGGCGTCGCTGCGGTGCAGCTCAAGGTCGAGCAAAGCTTCGAGCAATAGCGTCGCGGTCTCGCGGCTGGTGTGCGCTGCGATAGCGGTCAGCGCCGAGGTTATCCGCGTGTGGTCCAACGGCACATGGCTTTCGTAATGCGCCGACAGCCACTGTAGAAGCTCCTCCGACAGGCTCAATTGTTCGAACAGCTGTCCGGCGAACTCCCCCGAATCCCGCGCCATTTGCGAGATACCCGAAAGATTATGGTGCGGCGAGCGGGTCAGCACATGCTGCAGACAATGCCCGAACTCGTGAAACAGCACGCGCAAGTCCTTGTGCGACAGCAGGCCGGGATGGTCGCCGCTGACCGGCGGGAAGTTGCAATGCAGGATGGCGATCGGCAGGGCCGGCCGACCTTCGGCACTGATACGGTGGTCGCGCACGGTGTGGGTCAGGGCATAGTCGGGGGCGTCCGTGCGATGAAAGGGATCGAAGTAGATAAAGCCGATGACTTGATCGTATTCGCTGACCTCCAACAGTCGCACCTTCTCGTGCCAATGGGTGTGGTCTTTGCGCTCGGTCAGTTTGATCCCGAACAGGTGTTCAATGAACTGGCAGAACCGGCGTAGCGTTTCGTCCAGCGCGAAATACTGACGAAGGCCTTTGAGCGCGCTGGCCGAATGTTGCTGGCGCCATTGTTCAGCGAAATAGTCGAAATCCCAAGCCTGCAGATCATCGACGCCCTGGGTCGCAGCAAATGCCTGTAAGTCCTGCGTGTCCCGCTCCAGCGCCGCGCGATTGTGTGCGATCTGCTGCTTTAGAAATGCTTCGACCTGAGCCGGCGAGGTCGCCATCTGTTGCGAAAGGCGCAGATGGGCAAAGCTTTCGAAGCCTAGCAATCGAGCTTGTTCATGGCGCAGCGCGAGCAGTTTCTGCAAGACCGGGCCGTTGTCGAACCGGTCGGCATGCGGCCCCTGATCCGAGGCCCGGGTGTTGAACGCGACGAAGTACGCCTCACGCAAACGGCGGTCGCTCGCGTTTTTCATCAGGTATTCATAAGTGTTGCGATCCAGCGTCAGCAGCCAGCCGGTTTTTCCGGCCTGACGCGCGTTGAGCAGCAACTGATCCGTGAAGTCGGCAGACAGGCTATCCAGCGTGGCAAACTCGTCGATCTGTCGGGTCCAGGCCGCGTTACTGCGCTCCAGATTGATCAGAAACAATTGCTGTTGAAAGTCGATGTCGACGGTGATCGCAGCCAGTCGCTCCCGTTGTTCGGCGGGCAATTCGATGCCTGTCAGACGGAAGCCGGACAGGGTCCTGGCCAGCGATGCCTTGCGAAACGCATCGAAGCTGGCGGCGATCGGGCTCCGCTCCAGACCTTGATAGGTGCGGTATAGCGCCAGATTGGCAAATTTCTGCGAGCGATAGCGCTTCGCGATCAGGCTGCACTGTGCGCTTCGCGCCAGCCAGTCGGCATCAGTGCCTTTGACCGTGTCGAGCACTTCGATGATGGCGATGGCTTCGGCGATCCGTGCGTCGGCCTCGTCGACGGCGATCACCAGATCATCCCAGTTCGGGTGAACGGTCTGGGTGGCAATCACCTCGGCGATGATCCGCTGGTTGTCAGCGACGATGGCATTGAAGGCGGGTACCAAGTGTTCGGCTTGTATCTTGGACCAGGCCGGCAGTTGCCAGCGTTGCAGCAGGGGGTTGGCAGGGGGCATCGCGTCTTCCTTGACCGTAGGCTGAAAAACTCAGCCTACGGACAAAGCGCGAAGATCAGGCGGTAAAGGAATACCACCTCGAAGGGGCGATTTTACTCGTCGGTCTTTTTCTTCAGTTTCGGATTGGGGAAAAACTGCACCGCCTGGACTTTCTTGTCCGCTGGCGGCTTGAGCGCGCTGGTGTTGACCCGTGTGCCCAATTCCTTGGGCACCGACAGCCCTTGCTCATTCAGCGTGTCTGAATAACCGCAGGCCACACATTCGCGGTGCGGCACGCCGTCTTCGTTCCACATCATCAGTTTGTCCGGCTCGCTGCACGCCGGACAGACGGCCCCGGCGATGAAGCGTTTTTTGGTAATCACAGGCCCCTCACTCATGCTGCCGCGTCCTCACTCAGGCCGCTGTGGCGCAACAGTGCGTCAATCGACGGCTCACGGCCCCGGAAATCGACGAACAGCACCATCGGTGCCTGCGAACCGCCACGGGCCAGAATCGCCTCGCGGAAAGCGCGACCGGTTTGCGCGTTGAGCACACCGTCTTCTTCGAATCTGGAGAAGGCATCCGCGGACAGCACTTCAGCCCACTTGTAGCTGTAATAACCGGCGGCATACCCGCCAGCGAAGATGTGCGCAAAGCTGTTGGGGAAGCGGTTGTACGCCGGTGGGCGCATGACCGATACCTCATCGCGCACGCCTTCGAGTACTTGCGCCACGCTGCGGCCGTCACCGTGGGTGGCGTGCAGTTCGAAGTCGAACAGCGAGAACTCCAGCTGACGGACCATCATCAGGCCGGACTGGAAGTTTTTCGCAGCGAGCATTTTTTCCAGCAGGTCCTGCGGCAGCGGCTCGCCGGTTTCGTAGTGACCTGAAATCAGTGCGAGGCCCTCCGGCTCCCAGCACCAGTTTTCCATGAACTGGCTCGGCAGCTCGACCGCATCCCACGCCACGCCATTGATGCCCGATACGCCAGCATGATCGACACGGGTCAGCAGGTGATGCAAACCATGGCCGAACTCGTGGAACAGGGTGGTCACTTCATCGTGGGTCAGCAGCGCTGGCTTGCCGCTGTCGGCCGGGGTGAAGTTGCACACCAGGTTGGCCACCGGGCTTTGCAGCACGCCTTCGACGGTGCGACGACGGTCGCGGGCGCCGTCCATCCACGCACCGCCACGCTTGTTGGCGCGGGCATAGAGGTCGAAGAAGAAGCGCCCGACGTGCTCGCCGTTTTCCTTGATTTCGAACAGGCGCACGTCCGGGTGCCAGGTGTCGAAGCCTTTCAACTCGGCGATTTCGATGCCGTACAGACGCTGAACGATAGCGAACAGACCGCTCAACACTTTGTCGATCGGGAAGTAGGCGCGCAGGGTTTCCTGAGCGACGCTGTAACGCTGTTCGCGCAGTTTTTCGCCGTAGAAACCGCTGTCCCAGCTTTGCAGATCGGCGCAGCCCTGTTCGGCGGCGTAGGCGCGCAACTGTTGCAGATCCTGCTCGGCGAACGGCTTGCTGCGCTTGGCCAGATCACGCAGGAAGCTCAGCACCTGATCGCTGGATTCGGCCATCTTGGTCGCCAGACTCAGTTCGGCGAAGCTGGCGAAGCCCAACAGTTTCGCCAGTTCCTGACGCAGGTCGAGGATCTGTTCCATCACCGGGCCGTTGTCGTTCTGGCCGGCGTTCGGGCCTTGATCCGAGGCGCGGGTGCAGTAGGCGGCATAGACTTCCTCACGCAACGCACGATCTTGCGCGTAGGTCATTACCGCGTAGTAGCTCGGGAATTCGAGGGTGATCAACCAGCCGTCGAGGCCTTTGGCTTGCGCGGCGGCGGCCATTTGCGCCTTGGCCGAATCGGTCAGGCCGGCGAGGGCGGCTTCGTCGGTGACGTGCTTGGTCCAGGCCTGAGTGGCATCGAGCAATTGGTTGGAGAACCGGCTGCCCAGCTCGGACAGTTTGCTTTGCACTTCGGCGTAGCGCTTCTGTTCGGCTTCCGGCAGGTCGATACCCGACAGACGGAAGTCACGCAGCGCCTGTTCGAGAATAGTCTTTTGCGCGACGTCGAAGTTGGCGGCCTCCGGGCTGCTGGCCAGCGCTTCATAAGCCTGGAACAGCTCGCGGTTCTGGCCCATCTCGGTGGAGTAGGCGCTCAGGGCCGGCAGGCACGACTCGTAGGCTTCACGCAGCTCGGCACTGTTGCACACGGCATTGAGATGGCTGACCGGGCTCCAGGCTGCGCCGAGACGGTCATTGAGTTCGTCCATCGCCAATACCAGACCGGCCCACGTCGGGTGCTGGCCCTGGTTCTTGAGAATTTCGGCGATGGCCGCGCGATTATCGGCCAGAATGGTTTCGATGGCCGGCAGCACGTGTTCGGCACGGATCGTGGAGAACGGTGGCAGGTCGTAGGACTGCAGCAGAGGGTTGTTCACGCTCACGGTTGGCACCTTGGCTGGAAGAAACATGCGCCCATCTTAATTACAATCGACACTCACCGCAGCTATCGGCGACAGAGAGAGAACTAATCGTGGCCCTTCGCAAGTACCAGCAACACACCCCGCAGTTGAGGAAAGGCGCGTTTGTCGACGGCTCCGCGGTGGTGATCGGCGACGTCGAAATCGGAGAAGACAGCTCCGTCTGGCCGCTGACCGTGATCCGCGGCGACATGCACCGAATTCGCATCGGCGCGCGCACCAGCGTGCAAGACGGCTGCGTGCTGCACATCACCCATGCCGGCCCGTTCAACCCCGATGGCTTTCCGTTGCTGATCGGCGACGACGTGACCATCGCCCACAAAGTCATGCTGCACGGCTGCACCGTCGGCAGCCGCGTGTTGATCGGCATGGGCAGCATTGTCATGGACGGCGCCGTGGTCGAGGACGATGTGATCATCGGCGCCGGCAGCCTGGTGCCGCCGGGCAAGCGCCTGCAAAGCGGCTTCCTGTACGTGGGCAGCCCGGTGAAACAGGTGCGCCCGCTCACTGAGAAGGAAAACGCCTTCTTCACCTACAGCGCTGCCAATTATGTGAAGCTCAAGGACCTGCATCTGGTCGAAGGCTACGACACACTCTGAAGCGAAATCGCGACTGCGCAGGATTATTCATGCATTACCAGACCGTATTGTTCGACCTCGATGGCACCCTGACCGACCCGCGTGAGGGCATCACCCGTTCCATCCAGTTCGCCCTTGGCAAACTCGGCATCGACGAGCCGGATCTGACCAGACTCGAACACTTCATCGGCCCGCCGCTGTTGCAGGCGTTCATGCAGTTCTACGCGTTCGATGAGGCCAAGGCGTGGCAGGCGGTGAATTTCTACCGCGAGCGCTTCAAGGTCACTGGCCTTTATGAGAACCGGGTGTTCGATGGCGTCACGCCGTTGCTGGAAACCTTGAGCGGGCAGGGGCGACAGCTGTTTATCGCCACGTCGAAACCGTGGGAATTCGCCCGTGAGATTGCCCGGCACTTTGATTTCGCTCGGCATTTCAAGGTGATTTACGGCAGCGAACTGGATGGCACGCGGACCAACAAGGTCGAGCTGATCGCGCATCTGCTGCAGGAAGAAAGGCTGGACCCGGCCGATACGCTGATGATCGGCGATCGCAAGCATGACTTGATCGGCGCGCGTAGTAATGGCCTGGATGCAGCGGCGGTGGGGTATGGGTTTGGCAGCTTTGAAGAGCTGAATGCCGAAGCGCCGGCTTATCACTTCGAGACACTGGATCAGTTGCATCAGGCGTTTTTGCGGCGCTGATTAGATTGCAATCGCGAGCAGGCTCACTCCTAAATTTGGAACGCATTCCCCTGTAGGAGTGAGCCTGCTCGCGATGGCCCCTTTCAGCCACCTCCAAGTTCCGGATCTGTCAGTGCTTTCAGTGCCGCCTTACGCTCAGCCGCCGGCGATTCACCCAACCGCTCAACCTCCGCATAAAACCTCTGCCAATCCCCCCCGACCTTTTTGAACACCGCCGCAAACGCCGGCACCCACTGGTCATACAGCCCAAACGGCAACAATCGCGCATTGTTCAGCGGCGCGTTCACCCAGACGTCATAGCGCTTGTCGCCGGCCCATTCGCGATCGCGCAGCGCCCGATAATCGCGCCGAAAACGCTCGAACTCCGCTGCTTTGCGCTCGCGCATCTGCTCGGCTGGCAATGGCTGCGCATATAAGGTTTCCAGGCGTGAGCGAGTGTCGAGAACCAATCCGATGAACTGGTCGCGCTGCTTGAGCCGTGAAGCGTTATCGGCCGGCAACCCGCGAAACGCGCGCCACTGTCGGGTACCTTCCTGCTCTACAAACGTGGCAAAGGACTCATTGAACTCGGTGTCGTCCTGCACATAACAACGCTGGTGTGCCAGCTCATGGAAGATCAGCGTGGCAAGACGCTCGTCGCCCCAGCCCATCATCGTGTTGATAATCGGGTCGTTGAACCAGCCGAGCGTCGAATAGGCCTCGACGCCGCCAATCGACACGTCCATACCATTCAAGCGCTGGATCGCGGCTTCGCCCCGCGCCGCGCTTTGACTGTAATAGCCGCGATAGGCCACACACCCGGCAATCGGGAAACAATGATTCTGCGGGGTCAGGGAAAATTCGGCAGTGGCGAACACGTTCCACACCACGAACGGCCGACCGATGTCGGCGTATAGCCGGTAGCTCTGGTTATCCGGCAGGTGCAGATGCTCGCTGGCGAAGGCGCGGGCCTTCTGCGATTGCGCCAGGTGGGCGCGCAACGTCGCGTCGCGGCTCGGGTCGTTGATCACGTTTTGGACCGGTTCGCGCGCGCGCAGCAGTTGTAACTGCCCACTGGCCAATTGGCCGTAGTAACTGACGCTGGCACAACCGTTGAGCAACAAAAACAACACACCCGGAAACAAAATCGCAAAAACGCGATCAAGTAACCCAAGGCTTGGAAACGGCCTGATCAAAATAAGAAATCCCCCGGAGAGTCTGCCCCGCAAGACTATCCCGCCTTCAGGAGCACCGCTATGCGCAAGTTGATGCTGACAGGGGGCCTGCTGACGCTGGCCGGTTGTGCCGGATTCGGCATGCCCGACCCTGACCCCTCGCAAGCCTGGATCGATCTGGACGCCCGACAACAGGACACGGCGCTGCAAGCGCTGCAGGTCGACACGCAAGTCGCCGTCGACAAGCGCTACTTCGAAGTACAGCCCGGCAGCCATGAGCTGAAGGTGCGTTATCAGTTCCCGGTCGAGGCCACCAATATCGGCCCTGGCGCTGAACCGCTCTGGCGCGATTGCCGGTTGAGCGTCAAGTTCAAGGACTTCAATGCCGGCCAACGCTATCAATTGCAAGCTGGCAGTATCGGCTTCCGGCCGTGGGCCAAACTGTATGACGAACAGCGCAAGGTAGTCGGCCAAGCCACGCCGGCGGGCTGCCAGAGCAGCTGATCGGCGCTATGCTGAATGTTCCGATCCGTGGACATTCATCATGCGCCAAGTGCTGTTGTTGCTCGCTGCCATTCTGCTCGCCGGTTGTCAGACGCCGCTGCCCCCGGTTGATCCGCAAATGGCCTGGGTCGAGTTCTCGACGCCTAGCCCCGGTGGCAAGTTATTGATGGCCGAGCGCCTGGACAACCAACGCCTGAACGACGGGCGTTACTTTCAGGTCACCCCCGGCAGCCATGAACTGCGCGTGCGCTTCGATTTCGAAGTGTTCGGTGGCGGCGGCAGCTTGCTGACCGGCCCGGTCGAGCGCTTGTGCTACCTGACCATTCGTTACGAGCATTTCGAGGCGGGCCAGCGTTATCTGCTGGAGGGGCGCTCGCTGGCCTTTACGCCAAGTGCGCGGTTATACAACGCGAAACGGGAAATCGTTGCCGAAGACCGCGAGTTCAACTGCATCATCTAGCGGGTCAGCTGTCGTTTTTCTGGTAGATGATTCTTTTCTGACCGCTCTCGCAAGAACCGACGATCATGGCTGAATCGTGCTGCTTCGCCTCCTCCTTGGTGATGATTTCCAGGGTGTATGACGGGATCGCCTTCGCCTGAATCTTGATTTCGATTTCCTTTCTGAGTTCTTCGCAGTTCTTGGGGGCTGCGATAGCGGAGGTGGCCAGTGCACTGCAAAGGATCGCCAAGCCAATACGTTTCATCGATGAAGCTCCTTGAGGCAGCGCGCACAGGCGTGCGCTGAAGCTGCTGTCAGTTATTCGACCACATTTCCACGGAGCGGGTTCTGACTTTGCTCACACCTTGTGCCTAGAGCCTGAGGTCTTCGTAACGCTGAGATTGCTATCGCGAGCAGCCTCACTCCTACAAGGGATCACATTTGTTCAGCTGGAATGCGATCAACTGTAGGAGTGAGCCTGCTCGCGATAGCGTCAGACCAGCCGATGCTGAATCAGCTGACCAGCGAAGCCTCAAGGGTAATTTTCGCATTCAGCACCTTGGACACCGGGCAACCTTCCTTGGCCTTGTTGCTCAATTCCTCAAACTGTTGCTGGGTCGCCCCGGGAATCTTCGCCTTGAGGATCAGTTTCACCGCAGTGATCGCGAATCCGCCATCGACTTGATCCAGCGTGACTTCAGCGTTGGTGTCGATGCTGTCGGCCTTCAGGCCCGCATCGCCGAGAATCATCGAAAACGCCATGGAGAAGCAGCCGGCATGCGCGGCGCCGATCAGTTCTTCCGGGTTGGTGCCCTTGCCGCCCTCGAAGCGCGCCTTGAAGCCATAAGGTGCTTCTCTGAGTACGCCGGTTTCGGTGGAAATCGAGCCCAGACCGGTTTTCAGATCACCTTCCCAATGCGCCGATGCCTTTTTCACGATAGCCATGTCTGCCTCCTCAAGTAGGGCGCGGAACGCCGCGCCGTTGTGGTTTTCACTAGCAAGGCTTCTGAGGATAGACCGCGGAACAAAGTTCAGCCCGGCTGAATCGTTGACTTTTTTAGTGGGAAATTTCGACGCGTCTATTGAAACTCGGGTATATGCCCTCATTGCATGAAACACGCTTATGGATCTGGCAGGTTTTCGTTCGCAAGAAAAACCTGCCTCCCCACTCGGAGATGCAGGTTTATGAAACAACTGTCCGACGTAAAGTTTTCCACCCTCGACCTGGTGCCGGTGCGCGAAAACGGCAGCCCGGCGCAGTCGCTGCGCAATTCGCTGGACCTGGCGCAGCATGTCGAGAAACTTGGCTACACGCGCTTCTGGGTGGCTGAACACCACAACATGGATGGCATCGCCAGCTCGGCGACGTCGGTGCTGCTCGGTTATCTGGCCGGCGGAACCTCGAGCATTCGTGTTGGTTCCGGCGGGGTGATGCTGCCCAACCACGCGCCGCTGGTGATTGCCGAGCAGTTCGGCACGCTGGAAAGTCTGTATCCGGGGCGCATCGATCTCGGCCTGGGCCGCGCGCCTGGCTCCGACCAGATGACCGCACGCGCGTTGCGTCGCGAACGTTCCGGCAGTGCCGACGACTTCCCCGAAGACGTCGCCGAACTGGTGCGCTACCTCGGCCCGCGTACCCCGGAACAACGGGTGATCGCGATGCCCGGCACCGGTACCAACGTGCCGATCTGGCTGCTCGGTTCCAGTCTGTTCAGCGCGCAACTGGCCGGCGAGCGCGGTTTGCCTTACGCCTTCGCCTCGCATTTCGCGCCGCGCTTCATGCACGAGGCGATCCGCGTCTATCGCAACCACTTCAAGCCGTCGGCGGTGCTCGACAAGCCGTACGTGATGCTCGGCGTGCCGCTGGTCGCGGCGGATACCGACGAGCGCGCTGATTATCTGGCCACCTCGGTGTACCAGCGCATTCTCGCGCTGATGCGCGGGCAAAGCCTGGTGCAGCGTCCGCCGGTGAAAAGCATGGATGGCCTGTGGCTGCCCCATGAGCGCGAAGCAGTGGGTGATTTCCTTGGCCTGGCGATGGTCGGTGGCCCAGAGAAGATCCGCGCCAAGCTGCAGGTGCTGGTTGAGCAGACCCAGGCGGATGAACTGATTTTCACCTGCGACTTGTATGAGCATGCCGATCGCCTGCATTCCTATGAATTGCTGGCGCAGGTCATGAAAGGCTGAAAACTCACCCTGACCCTCTCCCGGAGGGAGAGGCACCAGGAAACCCAAATCCAGGACACAAAAAAAGCCGACGCATCCACGTCGGCTTTTGCATTTCAGGCGCGATCAACCGCGCTTGTAGACGATTTCCTTGGTCCCACCTTCGCAGGTGCCGACGACTTGGCCGCCATCGGTGCCCTTATCGACAACTTCCAGCGAATACCCGGAAACGCCCTTGGCGTCGAGCTTCGCCGCGATTTCGCTTTTCAGCTCTTCACATGGCTTGCCGGCTGCGAACGCACCACCCGCAAGGCTCAACAAACCTACTGCCAACATGAACTTCTTCATCGGTCGCACTCCCTGGTCGGATTGAAAGAGGCGGGCACCGAGCCGTTCGCTCGATGCGACCACCCTGTAGCGCATTGCCATTCCTATGGCACTCGGCCAGCGCGCAAGTTCAGAAGACTAGACCAAACTCAGCTGCTGGCAATCTTGAAACCGACCTTGAGTGTTACTTGAAAATGCGCGACCTGGCCGTTTTCGATATGGCCGCGGGTTTCGGTGACTTCGAACCACTCCAGATTACGCAGGGTTTTGTTGGCTTCGGCCAGCGCGTTGTTGATGGCGTCTTCGATGCTGGTGGTGGACGAGCCGACCAGCTCGACTTTCTTGTAAGTGTGATGGTCACTCATAACGAACTCCTTGGGATGGAAGGCATGTGAAATTGAGACTAGCAGCGATTCGCTCTGTTGATTTCGGCGGCGCTGCGCTGCCGAAGTTCAGAATTTATGCACTTTCTCGATGCGCTGAAGTCCCAACCAACACACGCCACTCATCACCAATGCAGGAGAGCCACCATGGCCAACACCTCGTTACGCAAAGCCTCGTTGCAAAGCATGGAAGCGGAGATCGAGAGTCTGCTCAAATCGTTGGAAAGCCTCAAAGACGATGCTTCGGACGAGTCGCGCAAAACTCTCAAGGCGTTGAAAAGCAATGCTGAAAGTGCGCTGAAACATTCGCGTCACCTGCTCAGCGATGCTTACGAAGAAGTCAAAGTGAAAACCCGCGAAACCGGCATTGCCACTCGCGATTACGCCCAGGAGCACCCTTGGACCACCGCTGGTGTTGCGGTCGGTGCCATCGGCCTGCTTGCCGCTTATTTCCTGTTCAAGCGCGGCGAGTGATCGGTCTGGCGCAGTTCGTTTTTCAACCACTGCGCCAGTTGCCTAGCGCGTCCGTCAGCGGCGCGCTTGGGTAACCACAACGCCAGTTGCGCCGGGGTTTCGCAAAAGCCCCATGGCGCAACCAGGCGACCGGCCTTCAGGTCTTCTGTCACCAGCGGCTCCGGCGCGATTGCCACACCCAGACCTGCCACCGCAGCCTCCAGCAAATAATACAGATGCTCAAAACCTTGCCCAAGCTTCAGCGCTCTGGGGTCGAGGTCGTTCTGCTGCGCCCAGCTTGGCCATGCTTGCGGGCGCGAAGTGGTATGCAGCAAGGGTTGGTCGAGCAGCGCTTGAGCTGGCGCGGCCTGCAAGGCTTGATAGCCAGCAAGCAGCGGGCTCATCACCGGCCCGATGCGCTCGGCGGCCAGTTCGTAGACCTGCATGTCCGCCGGCCACGGTGGCTCGGCGAACAGCAACAATGCGTCCAGCCCCGGACGGCGGGGATCGAGGTCACCTTCGCCGGCCGACAGATGCAGACGTAAATCCGGCAAGTCGGCGTTCAATCGTCCCAGGCGTGGAATGAACCAGCGCGCCAGCAGGCTCCCCGAGCAACCCAGCACAAACGGCGCATCGGCGCTGTTCTGGCTCAACTCCGCACACACGCTGCGCAAGCGATCGAACGCCTCGCCACTGGCATCGCGCAGACGCAGGCCGGCATCTGTGAGTTTCAAGCCGCGCCCATCCTTGACGAACAGACTCACGCCCAAGTGTTCTTCAAGCACTTTCAGTTGCCGACTGACCGCACCGTGAGTCACGTGCAACTGTTCGGCTGCTTGGCTGACGCTGTGCAAGCGGGCAGTCGCTTCGAATGCGCGCAAGGCATTCAGGGGAGGGAGATCCTGGCTCATGGTATCTGTGAGTTTTCCTGACAGGTTGTGGCGATCTTATCGGTTTTCAGTGTAGAAGGTCAGGGGTAGAGTGGTGGTCATTGTCTTCGACCCGAATTCACCTGGAGCACACCATGACCCAGACTTCGCACACTTCCAACCTGCGCAACGGCCCGGATGATAACGGCCTGTTCGGTGCGTTCGGTGGCCGCTATGTCGCCGAAACCCTGATGCCGCTGATCCTCGATCTGGCGCGCGAATACGAAGCGGCCAAGGAAGATCCTGCGTTCAAAGAGGAATTGGCCTACTTCCAGCGTGACTATGTCGGACGTCCGAGCCCGCTGTATTACGCCGAACGCCTGACCGAGTTCTGCGGCGGCGCCAAGATCTACCTCAAGCGCGAAGAGCTGAACCACACCGGCGCGCACAAGATCAACAACTGCATCGGCCAGATCCTGCTGGCACGGCGCATGGGCAAAAAGCGCATCATCGCCGAGACCGGCGCTGGCATGCACGGCGTGGCAACCGCCACTGTTGCTGCACGTTTCGGTCTGGATTGCGTGATCTACATGGGCACCACTGACATCGAACGTCAGCAGGCCAACGTGTTCCGCATGAAATTGCTCGGCGCTGAAGTGATTCCGGTGGTTGCCGGCACCGGCACCCTGAAAGATGCGATGAACGAAGCGCTGCGTGACTGGGTGACCAACGTCGACAGCACTTTTTACCTGATCGGCACCGTAGCCGGCCCACATCCGTATCCGGCCATGGTTCGGGATTTCCAGGCAGTGATCGGCAAGGAAACCCGCGATCAGTTGCAGGCCCAGGAAGGTCGTCTGCCGGACAGCCTGGTGGCATGCATCGGCGGTGGCTCCAACGCCATGGGCCTGTTCCACCCGTTCCTCGACGACAAGAGCGTCGAGATCATCGGCGTTGAGGCCGCAGGTTACGGCATCGAAACCGGCAAGCACGCGGCGAGCCTCAATGGCGGCGTTCCGGGTGTATTGCACGGCAACCGTACCTTCCTGCTGCAGGATGACGATGGTCAGATCATCGACGCGCACTCGATTTCCGCCGGCCTCGATTACCCGGGCATCGGCCCGGAACACGCCTGGTTGCATGACATCGGCCGCGTTCAGTACACCTCGGTCACCGACGACGAAGCCCTCGAGGCGTTCCACAAATGCTGCCGTCTGGAAGGGATCATTCCTGCCCTGGAAAGCGCCCATGCTCTGGCTGAAGTGTTCAAACGCGCACCGAAACTGCCAAAGGATCACCTGATGGTGGTCAACCTGTCGGGTCGCGGCGACAAAGACATGCAGACCGTCATGCACCACATGGAAACTTCCCAGCAGGAGAAACACTGATGAGCCGCCTGCAAACCCGTTTTGCCGCCCTCAAGGAACAGAATCGCGCCGCACTGGTGACCTTCGTCACCGCCGGTGACCCTGACTACGACACTTCGCTGGCGATCCTCAAAGGCTTGCCCGGCGCCGGTGCCGATGTGATCGAGCTGGGCATGCCGTTCACTGACCCGATGGCCGATGGCCCGGCGATTCAACTGGCCAATATCCGTGCCTTGGGCGCCCAGCAGAATCTGGCGAAAACCCTGCAGATGGTTCGTGAGTTCCGCGAAGGCAACAGCGAAACACCGCTGGTGCTGATGGGCTATTTCAACCCGATCCACAAGTTTGGCGTCGAGCGCTTCATTGCCGAAGCCAAAGATGCCGGTGTCGATGGCTTGATCGTTGTCGACATGCCGCCTGAGCACAACGCTGAACTGTGCGACCCGGCCCAGGCCGCCGGCCTGGACTTCATCCGCCTGACCACGCCGACCACCGACGACGCGCGTCTGCCGAAAGTCCTCAATGGCAGCTCCGGTTTCGTCTACTACGTGTCGGTGGCCGGTGTGACCGGTGCCGGCGCGGCGACGCTGGAGCACGTCGAAGAGGCCGTTTCCCGTCTGCGTCGGCATACTGATCTGCCGATCAGCATCGGTTTCGGTATCCGTACGCCGGAGCAGGCAGCGGCGATCGCGCGGCTGGCCGATGGTGTGGTGGTGGGGTCGGCGTTGATTGATCACATTGCCAGTGCCGATACGCCTGCGCAGGCTGTCGACGGTGTGTTGAGCCTGTGCGCGGCGCTGTCCGAAGGTGTGCGCAAGGCTCGCGTTTGACCCAGATCAGCGCAGGCTGATGACTCAATAAAAAAGGCTTCAGAACCGTGTTCTGAAGCCTTTTTGTTTCAGGGCAGTTCGAGTCCGCCCGACGCCTTGTGCAGTTTGCGCAGATGCTCGCCGATCTGCTTCACGTTGGCTTCGCTGGCGGCGATTTCCGCGGCGCGCTTGGGTTCCAGCAGCTTGCGCACCTCCGTATCCAGATCGCCGGAGAGGGCCAGCAGCTTTTTCTGCCGCTGACTGCTTTCCGCTTCCAGCCGGCCGAACTCGTTCGGCTGCGGCAGGCCGTAACCCTTGGCATCGAGCAACTCCGCCGGACGACTGAGGAAGCCGCTGTTGGCGAGAATTTCCTGCAAGGTCGCGTTGGCCTTGTCCATGCCACCGTTTTCCAGTTCGCGGGCACCGAGGTAGCGCTGCTTGACCTCGTCCTGCGCCAGTAACAACTGACGACGGAAACTTGCCTGTTCGAGCAACAGCAATGCCGCACTGGTGCGCAAGTCGGCACGCTCGAACCATTCGCGGCGCTCTTCAGCGGACAGCGATAGCCATTCCTCAACGGTTTTCTGTTTGATCGGCAACTGCTTCTTCAACACGTCGAACATCGCCTGATAACGATCGCGGAACGAGTCGAAGCGGTAACCGAGGCGCAAGGCTTCTTTCGGATCGTCCAGCACACTGGTGTCCGCCAAGCCACGGCCTTTAAGCACCTCCAGCAAGCCGTTGGGCATGATGCTGTCGAGACCGATCAGCTGCGCATTGTTACTGCCACTGCGCAGCAACTTCAGGCCTTCGACAGCGCAGTTGTTGGACAGGAAGAAGTAGTTGCCGTCATAGCTCCAGTGCATTTCGGCGGCGTGCTCGACCACGCCTTCGATTTCCTCGCGGGACAGGTTCAGCGGCACCGAGGCAAGACTGCGTAATTCAGTCTTGGTGTATTCATCGATCACTTGTGCCAGCGGCAATACGAACAGCCGCGACGGGTATTTGCCGACCAGTCCGTCCCAGCTCGACAGCTGCACATCGCCGACGAAGGCGCGATACGACAGCACCAGGTGCTGGTCCAGATCGAGGCGGCAATCCGGCCCGCGCGGGCGGCCCGGTGCACAGATGACCAGACGCAACATACTGTGGCCCCAGCGGCTGACCCAGTTTTGATTGGCCTCGGCCAGCAGGTAATCGACGGCGTAAACCCGTTCCGGATCGACCTGCCCCAAGGGTTGCTTGGCAAAGTCGTTGCCGGCATTGAGGAACGCGAAGGTCTTGCTGCAGGTGTCTCGGGTAGGCGGCGCCCAGCCGAAGTGGTCGCGGTAATAGCGATACAGCGCCGGTCGGCGGCAGGCGTAGCTCGGGTCGAGGAGGAAGTACTCCATGTTGACCGCGACGAATTCCTTGGGGCTCGACACTTCGTAAAGGTCAGGGCTGCGGGCGATCTGCCGGTTATGTTGCTCGCGCGCTCCCCGGCGGCCGACGTATTGCTGCCAGCCGGCCAGATCCAGCAGCCGCGGATCATCACTGAGGGTGAAGCGCCGGCCGTTCTGCCCACGGCATTCATCTGGGATGCCGATCAGCCCGGCACTGTCGAAGCGCCGGGTGCAGCGCTGAATCAGCGTGCGCTCGGCATCTGGCCAGAGGCGGGCGCGGTCGTAGATATGGGTGATTTCATGCAGCACCGTGGCGAGCAGTTCCTGACGCACGGTGCCGTGGGGACGATTGGTTTTTTCTTTGGCGGCGCTGCCGTCCGTCAGTCCGGCGAGCAGTTTTCGATTCAGGTCGAGCTCAGCCACCAGCGTCGCCTGGCCGTAGGCGTTGGCGGGCATGTCGTCGGTCCAGCCGACGTCGATTCGCCGATCCAGCCGCTCGATGAAGCTCGGCGGCAGCTTGTGCATGGCCTCATCGATCAGCGCCTGGCTGGCCTGTTGTTCGGCGGGGCTCAAGCCATCGGTCTTGAGCCGCAATTGCAGGCTGGCGTGAGCGCTGTTGCCGAGCAGCAACAACGCACCGGCCAGCAGCCAGGCGCCAATGGACCTCACAGTGCGAGGATGGCTTCGGCGAGCACCTGATCACTGGCGTCGCGCGCTTCCGGAACGCGCGTGCGCAAGGTATTGATGGCAGCTTCCAGGTGCGCGCCACGGATATTCCCGTTGGTGGCGACGAAACTGGCGGCATCGTCATGGGCTTCGCGGATAATTTTCGAATCGCGAATCGAGGTGGTGGTATCGGAGGTGAAATCAATGGTGCGCTGGGAGGCACGGACGATGATGTTACTGGTGGCTACCAGGGTGTGCGCCTGGGCCATATCGGCCAACAAAAACAGGCCAAGGGCGGCAGCAATCAGCGGGCTACGCATGGAACGACTCCGAAAGGGACAAGATAACTATTGGACGAGAATTGCTTCCGCCAGTTCAAGGTCGCTGGCATGAAGTTTTGGCCGGTTTTTGCGCAGGTAATGCAGCGCGGATTCGAGCCGGGCGCCTCGCCATTCACCGTCACTGGCAACGAAGGCTGCCGCATCATCGTGGGCGGCGAGTAGCAGTTTACGGTCGAACGGTGCAGAAGACACCATGCTGGTCGCGTAAGCGCTGACAACGGTGCCCTGCGTAGAGGCATTGAAAGCATCGAAGGCGCCGGCCGATGTTGCCCAGCAGGCGGTTAGAAAAGCAGAGTAGATGAGCGGACTGGAAAGAAAGCGCATGGGACTCGACAACTGTTAACGAGCCTGAAGGCTAGCGCAAAAGCCCGGGCCAGAGCCAGCGTTGAAACATCGGGACACGGCTGGCGTGTCCCGCATTACCTGATGCGCTTACAGCGTCAGGATGGCCTGGGCCAGTTGCGCATCGGTCGCTTGCAGCTGTGGCGCCTGATGACGGATGTGATGCAGTGCGCTTTCCAGTTTCACCCCACGAATATCGCCCTGGCTGGCAACGAAGCTCGCCGCGTCATCGCGAGCGGCCAGAACGATCTTGTCGTCACGGAAGGAAGAGGTGACATCAGAAGTCGCGTCCGAGGACGCTTTCAGAGCGCCGACGATGGAATCGGTGGTCACGATGAAACTGGTGGCGCTGGCGTTGGCAGCCACGGCCAGCAGTGCGGCGGCGCTGAGCAGACGAAGACGGGTCATGTGAAACTCCTTTGGATAAACCGTAGTGAGAGGTGGCTCGGTATCTGAGGAAGTCAGACGCCAGATGCTTAACGTTCGCCACGTTCTGTGTGGATATTAGGCTGCCGCACGGGTTTCGCCCAGTGATGGCCACCGCGGCGTCTATGGAATACGCATAACTGTACCGCTTGATATAAGCTTTGTGTGAGCTGTACTGGTTTTACCTAAAATCATCTGTCTGAAGAATTCCCGAGCGCTGAAACGACAAAACCCGTCGTGGTTTCCCACGACGGGTTCTGCTTGTTCAATTCGGGTTGCTGGCGGTGGGTCTTGGCGACCAGAGCCAGCGACGCTGCTTAGCGCCAGAACGGCTTGCTCAGCTCTTCGTAGCGTTGTGCTTCGCTGATACCGGCGTCAGCCAGCAGACGCGAATCCAGACGAGCCAGTTGATGGCGGCTGGAGATGCGGCGCTGCCACAACATCAGGTTGGCGATAACGCGCAGTGGCAGGGAAGCCTGGGTTTTTTCAGCTTTGTCTTCGAAGAACAGTTCGGAACTGAGTGTACGTTCCATGGTTGACATCCTTCCGCTTGTGGCGGGATCAGGTAGTGGTTTGACTGGTGCCCATGATCCTCTCGTTTGCCTAGTCTCTCTAGATACAGTTGCACTGTATTGTGAGTGACCAGTTAACTGTTTATAGGCGGTGTACGGGTCAAAATCGAGCAAACTGTACCTGTCCGCACTCAAGTGGTGCGTTTTTGCTCAACTTGATGGACGAAGTAGGAATTCACTGTAGGAAAGGACCGGTACAGCAGTACAGTTTTTGCCAGCCAGGGGGAGCTTGGCAATCTCGGCTGGCGCAAACTGTGTTTGCACCAGCGAGTATCTGTGTGATTACACCGCCAGCATGCGCCCGGTTTCTTCCAGATTCATGTGCCAGCCCAAGGCTTCACGCAGGATGTGCGGGGTGTGACCGCCGATTGCACAGGCCGCCGTGAAATAATCGTTCAGCGCCGGGCGGAAGTCCGGGTGCACGCAGTTATCGATGATCACGCGTGCGCGCTCACGGGGCGCAAGACCGCGCAGATCAGCCAGGCCAATCTCGGTGACCAGAATATCGACGTCATGCTCGGTGTGGTCGACGTGGCTGACCATCGGCACCACGCTGGAAATCGCGCCGCTCTTGGCGATCGATTTGGTCACGAACACCGCCAGATGCGCGTTACGCGCGAAGTCGCCGGAGCCGCCGATACCGTTCATCATCCGCGTGCCGCAGACGTGGGTGGAGTTAACGTTGCCGTAGATATCGAACTCGAGCGCCGTGTTGATGCCGATAATGCCCAGACGCCGCACCACTTCCGGGTGGTTGGAGATCTCCTGCGGACGCAGGATCAGCTTGTCCTTGTACTTTTCCAGATTGCCGAACACATCGCTGTTACGGCGTTCCGACAGGGTGATCGAACTGCCCGAGGCGAAGCTCAGCTTGCCGGCATCGATCAGGTCGAAGGTCGAGTCCTGCAGCACCTCGGAGTACATGGTCAGGTCTTCGAAAGGCGAGTCGATCAGGCCGCACATCACCGCGTTGGCGATATTGCCGATCCCCGCCTGCAGCGGACCGAGCTTGTTGGTCATGCGACCGGCGTCGACTTCCTGTTTGAAGAAGGTGATCAGGTGTTCAGCGATGGCGTTGGTATCGACGTCGGGTGTCGACACCGTCGACGGCGAATCCGACTGCTGGGTGATGACGATGGCGACGATCTTCTCCGGTGGAATCGGAATCGCCGTGCTGCCGATGCGGTCGTCGACTTTCACCAGCGGGATCGGTGTACGCGTCGGGCGGTACGTCGGGATATAGATGTCGTGCAGGCCTTCGAGGTTGGCGTTGTGCGCCAGGTTGATCTCGACAATCACCTGTTTGGCGAAAATTGCGAAGCTCGCCGAGTTGCCGACCGAGGTGGTCGGCACGATGTGCCCCTGTTCGGTGATGGCCACGGCTTCGATTACTGCGATGTCCGGCAGCTTCAGTTGCTGATTGCGCAACTGTTCGACGGTTTCCGACAGGTGCTGGTCGATGAACATTACCTGACCAGCGTTGATCGCTTTGCGCAAGGTGCTGTCGACCTGAAATGGCATGCGCCGCGACAGCACGCCGGCTTCGGTCAGTTGCTTGTCGAGGTCGTTGCCCAGGCTGGCGCCGGTCATCAGGCTGATCTGCAGCGGCGTGACCTTGGCCCGCTCGGCCAGTGCGTGAGGAACGGCCTTGGCTTCGCCGGCGCGGGTGAAGCCGCTCATGCCGACGGTCATGCCGTCCTCAATCAGAGCAGCGGCGTCGGCAGCGCTCATCACTTTGTCCAACAACGAAGGCAAGCGAATACGGTCACGGTACATGGATTATTATCTCGGGCAACGAGTAGCAGGATGCGCAGTCTAGTGAATTTAACGGGCGCCTGTCCCGCTACCAAGGTCGCAAACAAGGCGTCTATTCCGCGGGTTTGAAGTAAAACACCGTTACCGAATCTGCAACAACGCGGCAAATTGTCCATTGTTTCGCGCAAAAAAAACGCCCCGACAAGTCGGGGAGTTCGCTATTGCAGCGGTGAATTACTCGACCGCTTTGACCATGTCTTCGATGACCTTTTTCGCGTCGCCGAAGACCATCATGGTCTTGTCCAGGTAGAACAGCTCATTGTCCAGACCGGCATAGCCGCTGGCCATCGAGCGCTTGTTGACGATGATGGTCTTGGCCTTGAACGCCTCGAGAATCGGCATGCCGGCAATCGGCGATTTCGGATCGTTCTTCGCGGCCGGGTTGACCACGTCGTTCGCGCCGAGCACCAGTACCACGTCGGCCTGACCGAACTCGGAGTTGATGTCTTCCATCTCGAACACCTGATCGTAAGGCACTTCGGCCTCGGCGAGCAGGACGTTCATGTGCCCAGGCATCCGCCCGGCCACCGGGTGGATCGCGTATTTGACGGTCACGCCACGGTGAGTCAGCTTCTCGGTCAGCTCCTTCAGCGCATGCTGGGCTCGTGCTACTGCCAGACCATAACCCGGAACGATGATCACGGTATCGGCGTTGGTCAGCAGGAAAGTGGCGTCATCAGCCGAGCCGGATTTCACCGGGCGTGCTTCTTTGGCGCCGGCCGGTCCCGCGTCTGCCGTGTTGCCGAAACCGCCGAGCAGTACATTAAAGAAGGAACGGTTCATCGCCTTGCACATGATGTACGAGAGGATCGCACCGCTCGAACCCACCAGCGAGCCGGCAATGATCAGCATCGAGTTGTTCAGCGAGAAGCCGATACCCGCCGCCGCCCAGCCGGAATAGCTGTTGAGCATCGAAACCACCACCGGCATGTCCGCGCCGCCGATCGGGATGATGATCAGCACGCCCATCACGAACGCCAGGGCCAGCATCAGCGCGAACGCGGTGAGGTTACCTGTGAGCATGAAGGTCAGGCCGAGTGCCAGCGTCGCCAGGCCCAGCACGGCGTTGAGCTTGTGCTGTCCGGCGAACTGTACCGGTGCGCCCTGAAACAGGCGGAACTTGTATTTGCCCGAGAGCTTGCCGAAGGCGATCACCGAACCGGAGAAGGTGATCGCACCGATGGCTGCACCGAGGAACAGCTCCAGACGGTTGCCCGCCGGAATCGCGTCGCCCAACTGTTTGACAATGCCCAGCGATTGCGGCTCAACCACGGCGGCAATCGCAATGAACACCGCTGCGAGGCCGATCATGCTGTGCATGAACGCAACGAGTTCCGGCATCTTGGTCATTTCAACGCGTTTGGCCATGATCGAACCAGCGGTGCCGCCGACCAGCAAACCGACGATCACGTAACCGATACCGGCAGTGGCAAGTTCAGCGCCCAACTTATAGATGAGGCCAACCGTAGTGATGATTGCCAGCGCCATGCCGAGCATGCCGAACAGGTTGCCGCGCCGCGAAGTGGTCGGGTGCGACAGGCCTTTGAGGGCCTGGATAAAGCAGATCGACGCGATCAGGTAGAGCGTCGTGACGAGATTCATGCTCATTACTTCGGCGCCTCTTCTTTTACTTTCGGGGCTTTCTTCTTGAACATCTCAAGCATGCGGCGAGTGACCAGGAAGCCACCGAACACATTGACCGCTGCCAGTGCCACGGCAAGGGTGCCCATGGTTTTGCCCAGCGGCGTGACAGTCAGTGCGGCCGCGAGCATGGCGCCGACAATGACGATCGCCGAGATTGCGTTAGTGACTGCCATCAACGGCGTGTGCAGCGCAGGCGTAACGTTCCAGACCACGTGGTAACCGACATAAATCGCCAGCACGAAGATGATCAGGTTGTAGATACCGGGGGAGATAAGCTCTTCCATCGTCTGAATCCCTGCTTAGGCGTTTTTGCGGATGACTTGGCCGTCGCGGCACATCAGGCACGCGGCGACGATGTCGTCTTCGAGGTTGACGTCGAACTGGCCTTCCTTGGTGAACACCAGCTTGAGGAAGTCCAGCAAGTTGCGTGCGTACAGTGCCGAGGCGTCGGCAGCCACTTCACCGGCGAGATTGGTCGGCCCGACGATGGTCACGCCGTTCTCGACCACGACCTGATCGGCCACGGTCAGCGGGCAATTGCCACCCTGAGCGGCGGCGAGGTCAATGACAACTGAACCGGGCTTCATCTGTGCCACGGTGTCCGCACTGAGCAGTGTCGGCGCCTTGCGGCCCGGAATCAGCGCGGTGGTGATGACGATGTCCGCCTGTTTGGCGCGCTCATGCACGGCCTGCGCCTGACGCTGCATCCAGCTCGCTGGCATTGGCCGCGCGTAACCACCGACACCGACCGCGCATTCGCGTTCTTCATCGGTCTCGTAAGGCACGTCAACGAACTTGGCGCCGAGGGATTCGATCTGCTCTTTTACCGCCGGACGCACGTCAGACGCTTCGATCACTGCACCGAGACGTTTCGCCGTGGCAATCGCCTGTAACCCGGCCACGCCCGCACCCAGAATCAGTACGCGCGCCGCTTTCACGGTGCCCGCCGCAGTCATCAGCATCGGCATGAAGCGGGGATAGTAGTGAGCGGCCAGCAATACCGCTTTGTAGCCGGCAATGTTCGCCTGCGACGACAACACATCGAGACTCTGCGCGCGCGAGGTGCGCGGCGCTGCTTCGAGGGCGAACGCGGTAATCCCGCGCTCGGCCATTTTGGCGATGGTTTCGTTGTTGAACGGGTTGAGCATGCCAACCAGCACGGTGCCACGCTTGATCAGCGTCAGTTCGGCATCGCTCGGGGCGACCACTTTCAGGATCAGCTCGGCAGCAAACGCATCATTGGCACTGCCAATACTTGCGCCGGCCGCTTCATAGGCACTGTCGACGACGCTGGCTTTGATGCCGGCGCCGCGTTGCACAGTGACCTTATGACCTTGGCTGATCAGCTTCTTGATGGTTTCCGGGGTTGCAGCAACCCGTGTTTCACCGGTCTGGGTTTCGAGAGGAACACCAATGTGCACGTCAAATCTCCTGCGTGATCTTATTGAGTAAACCCAGGCACTGCGGATGGTGCGACTGGGGCGGCCGATCAGCACGATCCCGCCGAATCAGGGCGGGGCGCGGCATTTTGCAGGCGAACTTTATGCCCTTCAAGGGATTATGACGGGTGACGGAAAATTAACTACAAGTCATGCCGTGACCGAATGTCGCAGATGGCCAGTTGAATCCCTTGCAGGCCGTGCCCTGCAAGGATTCTGGCTGAATATTGAAAAATTTCTGATAGGTGACGTGAATAGGCAGCAATGTGTCGCCAATGAAGGCTCAAAGCCACGTCTTACGGCTCTTTTGGGACGTCTGTACGACTTTCGGATACAGTCGTAGAAATAGCGACAAATACTTATATCTGTAGGGCTTCGATTTTCCTGACTACGGGGTTAGCAATTGCTGAAGGCCGCTATTCTTCTAGGCTGTAGTTCTGCGCCTGCTGTAACAACCAGTCACGAAATGCTTTCAATGATGCAGATTCGACCTTTCGCTCCGGAATCATCAGGTAATAAGCCTTGATGCTGGAGAGCGCTTGGTGATTAGCGATCACCAAACGTTTTTCGGCGAGCTCTCGTTGAATCAGGAAGGGTGGAATCAGCGCAATGCCCATGTCGTGCATGGCTGCCTGGGCGAGCATTGAGAATAGCTCGTAGCGTGGGCCTGTCATGTCGCGGGGAATATTCAGCTGTTGCGAGTTGAACCACTGGCGCCAGGCGTAGGGGCGGGTGGTCTGTTGCAGCAACGGCAATTCGGCGATGGCCTCGGCGCTCAGATGCGCATGGTTGCCGAGCAGGGCCGGGCTGCACACCGGCATCGGATTTTCGCCCATCAACCTGTGGGATTCGGTACCGGACCAATCGGCATCGCCAAAGTAGATCGCCGCATCGAATGGCGTATCGGCAAACAGGAACGGGCGGGTGCGGTTGGTCAGGTTGACGGTGACTTCCGGGTGCTTGTGCTGGAAATCCTTCAAGCGCGGTAACAGCCATTGCGTGCCGAACGTCGGTACTACCGCCAGTTCGATGACGTTGGCGCCTTGTTGTCCCATGACTGAGAGAGTGTCGCGCTCGACGGCGTCGAGTTGCGTTGCGACCCGACGACTGTAGGAAAGTCCGGCCTCGGTCAGTTTTACTCCACGTCGCGAGCGTCGGAACAGTTCGACACCAAGGAAGTCCTCAAGGCTGGCGATCTGTCGGCAAATGGCACCTTGAGTGAGCGAAAGTTCTTCTGCAGCCCGGGTAAAGCTCTCATGTCGAGCGGCCGCTTCGAAGCTGATCAGGGCGGCGGTGCTTGGGATCTTCCTGCGCATGTACGTCAACCTCACTAATGCGCCGCATAAATGGCTATTCGCGACGTTTCGGAGTGAGAAATTAGCACAACAGGATGCGAAATCCTCGTTTGCCGTGACGGCTAACCGCGCCTAGGATCAATGCCACGTTAATTCAGTCGATTTGCGAGGACACACTCATGGGCGGTAAAGCTAGCTTCAACTGGATCGATCCCCTGCTGCTGGATCAACAGCTCACCGAAGAAGAGCGCATGATCCGCGACACCGCCGAGCAGTTCGCTCAGCAGAGCCTCGCGCCGCGCGTCCTCGAAGCTTTCCGCCACGAGAAGACCGACCCGGCAATTTTCCGCGAAATGGGCGAAGTAGGCTTGCTGGGCGCGACCATCCCTGAGCAGTACGGTGGCAGCGGCCTGAACTATGTCAGCTATGGCCTGATCGCTCGTGAAGTGGAGCGTGTCGACTCCGGCTACCGTTCGATGATGAGTGTGCAGTCCTCATTGGTGATGGTGCCGATCAACGAATTCGGTACCGAAGCCCAGAAACAGAAGTACCTGCCGAAACTGGCGTCCGGGGAATGGATCGGCTGCTTTGGTCTGACCGAGCCGAACCATGGCTCTGATCCCGGCGCGATGATCACCCGTGCGCGTAAAGTCGACGGCGGCTATAGCCTGACTGGCGCGAAAATGTGGATCACCAACAGCCCGATCGCCGACGTGTTCGTGGTCTGGGCGAAAGACGATGCCGGCGACATCCGTGGCTTCGTCCTGGAAAAAGGCTGGAAAGGCCTGAGTGCTCCAGCGATTCACGGCAAGGTCGGGCTGCGTGCATCGATCACCGGTGAGATCGTCATGGACAACGTGTTCGTGCCGGAAGAAAACATCTTCCCGGATGTGCGCGGTCTGAAAGGTCCCTTCACTTGCCTCAACTCTGCGCGTTACGGTATCTCCTGGGGCGCGCTGGGCGCTGCCGAGTTCTGCTGGCACACCGCTCGCCAGTACACGCTGGATCGCCAACAATTCGGTCGCCCTCTGGCCGCAACCCAATTGGTGCAGAAGAAGCTTGCCGACATGCAGACCGAGATCACCCTGGCCCTGCAAGGCTGTCTGCGTCTGGGGCGGATGAAGGATGAAGGCACGGCAGCGGTCGAGATCACCTCAATCATGAAGCGCAATTCGTGCGGCAAGTCGCTGGACATTGCTCGCATGGCTCGTGACATGCTGGGCGGTAACGGTATCTCCGATGAGTTCGGCGTCGCTCGCCACCTGGTCAACCTGGAAGTGGTGAATACCTATGAGGGGACTCACGACGTCCACGCGCTGATCCTCGGACGCGCGCAAACCGGTCTGCAGGCGTTCTATTAACAGGAGAGCGACCATGGGTGCGCTGTCACATCTGCGGGTACTGGATTTGTCGCGAGTGCTGGCCGGGCCGTGGGCCGGGCAGATCCTCGCCGACCTTGGCGCCGAGGTGATCAAGGTCGAGCGTCCGGGCAATGGCGATGACACGCGCGCCTGGGGGCCGCCGTTCCTTAAGGACGCCTACGGCGAGAATACGTCGGAGGCGGCTTATTACCTGTCCGCCAACCGCAACAAGCAATCGGTGACTATCGATTTCACCCGTGCCGAGGGGCAGAAGCTGGTGCGTGAACTGGCGGCGAAGTCCGACATTCTGATCGAGAACTTCAAGGTCGGCGGTCTGGCGCCCTATGGGCTCGACTATGAGTCGTTGAAGGCGATCAATCCGAATCTCATCTACTGCTCGATCACCGGTTTTGGTCAGACCGGGCCTTATGCTAAACGCGCGGGCTACGACTTCATGATTCAGGGCCTGGGTGGGCTGATGAGCCTGACCGGTCGCCCTGAGGGAGATGAAGGCGCCGGGCCGGTGAAAGTCGGCGTGGCACTGACGGACATTCTCACCGGGCTTTATTCGACGGTGGCGATTCTGGCGGCGCTGGCGCATCGGGATCACGACGGCGGTGGTCAGCACATCGACATGGCATTGTTGGATGTCCAGGTGGCTTGTCTGGCGAACCAGGCGATGAACTACCTGACAACGGGCAATGCGCCCAAGCGCCTGGGTAATGCGCATCCGAATATCGTGCCCTATCAGGATTTTCCTACTGCTGACGGCGACTTCATTCTTACCGTGGGTAACGACGGGCAGTTCCGCAAGTTTGCCGAGGTGGCCGGGCAGTCGCAGTGGGCAGATGATCCGCGTTTTGCGACCAACAAGTTGCGCGTGGCCAACCGAGCGGCGCTGATTCCGTTAATTCGCCAGGCGACCGTATTCAAGACAACTGCCGAGTGGGTGGCTCAGCTCGAGCAGGCGGGCGTGCCGTGCGGGCCGATCAATGATCTGTCGCAGGTATTTGAGGATCCGCAGGTGAAAGCGCGCGGACTGGCGATCGAGTTGCCCCATGCGTTGGCGGGGATAGTGCCTCAGGTGGCTAGTCCTATCCGTATGTCGCGGACGCCTGTCGAGTATCGTCACGCGCCACCGTTATTGGGCGAGCATACGCTTGAAGTGCTGCAGCGAGTGCTGGGCTTGGGGGCTGGCGCCGTCGCTGACTTGAAAGCGGCCGGAGTGCTTTGAAGTTCCTTCTATATAGAAGGAATAGGTTTTGATCGTTTTTTGATCGATCTGCAAGTGATTGAAAGAAAAGCGAAATTAACGGTTGACGGCAGATCTGAGGTGTCTATAATTCGCCCCACTTCCGGCGCAGTCGAAACGGAAAACTCTTTGAGATTCAACGAGTTAAGTAGGTTTCGACGGCCGACGGCTTCAGTTCATAGAAGCCCGAAAGGAAGTTGAAAAAGAGGTGTTGACAGCGGCGTGTAACGCTGTAGAATTCGCCTCCCGCTGACGAGAGATCGGAAGCGCAAGTGGTTGAAGTTGTTGAAGAAATCTTCGAAAGCTTCTGAAAATAATCACTTGACAGCAAATGAGGCTGCTGTAGAATGCGCGCCTCGGTTGAGACGAAAGATCTTAACCAACCGCTCTTTAACAACTGAATCAAGCAATTCGTGTGGGTGCTTGTGGAGTCAGACTGATAGTCAACAAGATTATCAGCATCACAAGTTACTCCGCGAGAAATCAAAGATGTAACCAACGATTGCTGAGCCAAGTTTAGGGTTTCTTAAAAACCCAAAGATGTTTGAACTGAAGAGTTTGATCATGGCTCAGATTGAACGCTGGCGGCAGGCCTAACACATGCAAGTCGAGCGGATGAAAGGAGCTTGCTCCTGGATTCAGCGGCGGACGGGTGAGTAATGCCTAGGAATCTGCCTGGTAGTGGGGGACAACGTTTCGAAAGGAACGCTAATACCGCATACGTCCTACGGGAGAAAGCAGGGGACCTTCGGGCCTTGCGCTATCAGATGAGCCTAGGTCGGATTAGCTAGTTGGTGAGGTAATGGCTCACCAAGGCGACGATCCGTAACTGGTCTGAGAGGATGATCAGTCACACTGGAACTGAGACACGGTCCAGACTCCTACGGGAGGCAGCAGTGGGGAATATTGGACAATGGGCGAAAGCCTGATCCAGCCATGCCGCGTGTGTGAAGAAGGTCTTCGGATTGTAAAGCACTTTAAGTTGGGAGGAAGGGTTGTAGATTAATACTCTGCAATTTTGACGTTACCGACAGAATAAGCACCGGCTAACTCTGTGCCAGCAGCCGCGGTAATACAGAGGGTGCAAGCGTTAATCGGAATTACTGGGCGTAAAGCGCGCGTAGGTGGTTCGTTAAGTTGGATGTGAAATCCCCGGGCTCAACCTGGGAACTGCATTCAAAACTGTCGAGCTAGAGTATGGTAGAGGGTGGTGGAATTTCCTGTGTAGCGGTGAAATGCGTAGATATAGGAAGGAACACCAGTGGCGAAGGCGACCACCTGGACTGATACTGACACTGAGGTGCGAAAGCGTGGGGAGCAAACAGGATTAGATACCCTGGTAGTCCACGCCGTAAACGATGTCAACTAGCCGTTGGGAGCCTTGAGCTCTTAGTGGCGCAGCTAACGCATTAAGTTGACCGCCTGGGGAGTACGGCCGCAAGGTTAAAACTCAAATGAATTGACGGGGGCCCGCACAAGCGGTGGAGCATGTGGTTTAATTCGAAGCAACGCGAAGAACCTTACCAGGCCTTGACATCCAATGAACTTTCCAGAGATGGATGGGTGCCTTCGGGAACATTGAGACAGGTGCTGCATGGCTGTCGTCAGCTCGTGTCGTGAGATGTTGGGTTAAGTCCCGTAACGAGCGCAACCCTTGTCCTTAGTTACCAGCACGTTATGGTGGGCACTCTAAGGAGACTGCCGGTGACAAACCGGAGGAAGGTGGGGATGACGTCAAGTCATCATGGCCCTTACGGCCTGGGCTACACACGTGCTACAATGGTCGGTACAAAGGGTTGCCAAGCCGCGAGGTGGAGCTAATCCCATAAAACCGATCGTAGTCCGGATCGCAGTCTGCAACTCGACTGCGTGAAGTCGGAATCGCTAGTAATCGTGAATCAGAATGTCACGGTGAATACGTTCCCGGGCCTTGTACACACCGCCCGTCACACCATGGGAGTGGGTTGCACCAGAAGTAGCTAGTCTAACCTTCGGGAGGACGGTTACCACGGTGTGATTCATGACTGGGGTGAAGTCGTAACAAGGTAGCCGTAGGGGAACCTGCGGCTGGATCACCTCCTTAATCGACGACATCAGCTGCTCCATGAGCTCCCACACGAATTGCTTGATTCATTGAAGAAGACGATAGAAGCAGCCCGAAATTGGGTCTGTAGCTCAGTTGGTTAGAGCGCACCCCTGATAAGGGTGAGGTCGGCAGTTCGAATCTGCCCAGACCCACCAATTTTGTGTGGGAAACGCCTGTAGAAATACGGGGCCATAGCTCAGCTGGGAGAGCGCCTGCCTTGCACGCAGGAGGTCAGCGGTTCGATCCCGCTTGGCTCCACCACTACTGCTTCTCTTGTATAAAGCTTAGAAATGAGCATTCCATCGTTGTGATGGTGAATGTTGATTTCTAGTCTTTGACTAGTTCGTTCTTTAAAAATTTGGGTATGTGATAGAAAGATAGACTGAACGTTACTTTCACTGGTAACGGATCAGGCTAAGGTAAAATTTGTGAGTTCTCTTAGTTGAGAAATTCGAATTTTCGGCGAATGTCGTCTTCACAGTATAACCAGATTGCTTGGGGTTATATGGTCAAGTGAAGAAGCGCATACGGTGGATGCCTTGGCAGTCAGAGGCGATGAAAGACGTGGTAGCCTGCGAAAAGCTTCGGGGAGTCGGCAAACAGACTTTGATCCGGAGATGTCTGAATGGGGGAACCCAGCCATCACAAGATGGTTATCTTGTACTGAATACATAGGTGCAAGAGGCGAACCAGGGGAACTGAAACATCTAAGTACCCTGAGGAAAAGAAATCAACCGAGATTCCCTTAGTAGTGGCGAGCGAACGGGGACTAGCCCTTAAGTTGATTTGAGATTAGCGGAACGCTCTGGAAAGTGCGGCCATAGTGGGTGATAGCCCTGTACGCGAAAATCTCTTATCAATGAAATCGAGTAGGACGGAGCACGAGAAACTTTGTCTGAATATGGGGGGACCATCCTCCAAGGCTAAATACTACTGACTGACCGATAGTGAACTAGTACCGTGAGGGAAAGGCGAAAAGAACCCCGGAGAGGGGAGTGAAATAGATCCTGAAACCGTATGCGTACAAGCAGTGGGAGCCCACTTTGTTGGGTGACTGCGTACCTTTTGTATAATGGGTCAGCGACTTATTTTCAGTGGCGAGCTTAACCGAATAGGGGAGGCGTAGCGAAAGCGAGTCTTAATAGGGCGTCTAGTCGCTGGGAATAGACCCGAAACCGGGCGATCTATCCATGGGCAGGTTGAAGGTTAGGTAACACTGACTGGAGGACCGAACCGACTACCGTTGAAAAGTTAGCGGATGACCTGTGGATCGGAGTGAAAGGCTAATCAAGCTCGGAGATAGCTGGTTCTCCTCGAAAGCTATTTAGGTAGCGCCTCATGTATCACTGTAGGGGGTAGAGCACTGTTTCGGCTAGGGGGTCATCCCGACTTACCAAACCGATGCAAACTCCGAATACCTACAAGTGCCGAGCATGGGAGACACACGGCGGGTGCTAACGTCCGTCGTGAAAAGGGAAACAACCCAGACCGTCAGCTAAGGTCCCAAAGTTATGGTTAAGTGGGAAACGATGTGGGAAGGCTTAGACAGCTAGGAGGTTGGCTTAGAAGCAGCCACCCTTTAAAGAAAGCGTAATAGCTCACTAGTCGAGTCGGCCTGCGCGGAAGATGTAACGGGGCTCAAACCATACACCGAAGCTACGGGTATCACCTTCGGGTGATGCGGTAGAGGAGCGTTCTGTAAGCCGGTGAAGGTGAGTTGAGAAGCTTGCTGGAGGTATCAGAAGTGCGAATGCTGACATGAGTAACGACAATGGGTGTGAAAAACACCCACGCCGAAAGACCAAGGTTTCCTGCGCAACGTTAATCGACGCAGGGTTAGTCGGTCCCTAAGGCGAGGCTGAAAAGCGTAGTCGATGGAAAACAGGTTAATATTCCTGTACTTCTGGTTATTGCGATGGAGGGACGGAGAAGGCTAGGCCAGCTTGGCGTTGGTTGTCCAAGTTTAAGGTGGTAGGCTGAGATCTTAGGTAAATCCGGGATCTTAAGGCCGAGAGCTGATGACGAGTTACCCTTTGGGTGACGAAGTGGTTGATGCCATGCTTCCAAGAAAAGCTTCTAAGCTTCAGGTAACCAGGAACCGTACCCCAAACCGACACAGGTGGTTGGGTAGAGAATACCAAGGCGCTTGAGAGAACTCGGGTGAAGGAACTAGGCAAAATGGCACCGTAACTTCGGGAGAAGGTGCGCCGGTGAGGGTGAAGGACTTGCTCCGTAAGCTCATGCCGGTCGAAGATACCAGGCCGCTGCGACTGTTTATTAAAAACACAGCACTCTGCAAACACGAAAGTGGACGTATAGGGTGTGACGCCTGCCCGGTGCCGGAAGGTTAATTGATGGGGTTAGCTAACGCGAAGCTCTTGATCGAAGCCCCGGTAAACGGCGGCCGTAACTATAACGGTCCTAAGGTAGCGAAATTCCTTGTCGGGTAAGTTCCGACCTGCACGAATGGCGTAACGATGGCGGCGCTGTCTCCACCCGAGACTCAGTGAAATTGAAATCGCTGTGAAGATGCAGTGTATCCGCGGCTAGACGGAAAGACCCCGTGAACCTTTACTATAGCTTTGCACTGGACTTTGAATTTGCTTGTGTAGGATAGGTGGGAGGCTTTGAAGCGTGGACGCCAGTTCGCGTGGAGCCATCCTTGAAATACCACCCTGGCAACTTTGAGGTTCTAACTCAGGTCCGTTATCCGGATCGAGGACAGTGTATGGTGGGTAGTTTGACTGGGGCGGTCTCCTCCTAAAGAGTAACGGAGGAGTACGAAGGTGCGCTCAGACCGGTCGGAAATCGGTCGTAGAGTATAAAGGCAAAAGCGCGCTTGACTGCGAGACAGACACGTCGAGCAGGTACGAAAGTAGGTCTTAGTGATCCGGTGGTTCTGTATGGAAGGGCCATCGCTCAACGGATAAAAGGTACTCCGGGGATAACAGGCTGATACCGCCCAAGAGTTCATATCGACGGCGGTGTTTGGCACCTCGATGTCGGCTCATCACATCCTGGGGCTGAAGCCGGTCCCAAGGGTATGGCTGTTCGCCATTTAAAGTGGTACGCGAGCTGGGTTTAGAACGTCGTGAGACAGTTCGGTCCCTATCTGCCGTGGACGTTTGAGATTTGAGAGGGGCTGCTCCTAGTACGAGAGGACCGGAGTGGACGAACCTCTGGTGTTCCGGTTGTCACGCCAGTGGCATTGCCGGGTAGCTATGTTCGGGAAAGATAACCGCTGAAAGCATCTAAGCGGGAAACTTGCCTCAAGATGAGATCTCACTGGAACCTTGAGTTCCCTGAAGGGCCGTCGAAGACTACGACGTTGATAGGTTGGGTGTGTAAGCGCTGTGAGGCGTTGAGCTAACCAATACTAATTGCCCGTGAGGCTTGACCATATAACACCCAAGCAATTTGCGTCGAACAGACCAGATTGCGGTGTGTGAAGACGAAACGAACCGAAAGTTCGAAACGCACAAACACCGAAAGCTGTCACATACCCGATTTTCTGAAGCGAGGCCATCTGGTCACGAGTCAGTACCCGAATTTCTTGACGACCATAGAGCGTTGGAACCACCTGATCCCATCCCGAACTCAGCAGTGAAACGATGCATCGCCGATGGTAGTGTGGGGTTTCCCCATGTGAGAGTAGGTCATCGTCAAGATTAAATTCCGAAACCCCAATTGCGAAAGCAGTTGGGGTTTTGTTTTAGTAGAAGTACCGGTTTTTGCTGGCTTGTTACCGTGTTGACGGGCCAGATAAAGAATTTCTTGACGACCATAGAACATTGGAACCACCTGATCCCATCCCGAACTCAGCAGTGAAACGATGTATCGCCGATGGTAGTGTGGGGTTTCCCCATGTGAGAGTAGGTCATCGTCAAGATTCAATTCCGAAACCCCAATTGCGCAAGCAGTTGGGGTTTTGTCTTTTCCGCAACCCGGAAACTCAATGATCAAACGGGGCGGCGTGCCTTGCTGATGCGTCGAGCCTGCCATTTGCGCCACCAGATATAGACCCCGGTGACCGACAAGCCTGCAATCATGACGCCTAACACTGCGATGATGATTTGCCCGGTAACCCCGAAAATCCGTCCGCCATGTATCGGAAGTTGCAATCGGTAGAACTGCTCGCCCAACGTTCCCTGTCCCGCTATCTCCTGCCCTAACAATCGACCGTCAGTACCATGAAAGAACAGCCATGATTTGCCATGCGCGTCAGTGTCATGCTGCCCGAATCCGGCACCGTAAAAGTTGTATTCGAAGCTGTAATACAGTTCTCCAATCGGTGCTGTCAGCCCTAGCCTTTTTTCCTCCTGCAACGCCCTGTCGTATGCCTGTTGATAACTCAACTGCGTTGCGCCCAGTGCATCTGCGGGCATTCGTCCTCGTGCCTCGTAGACGCTCGGTTCGACCGGCGAAAACAATGACACTGCGGGCTTGAACACCTGACTGGGCAAATTCATGGCCACGCTGCTGACAGCGATCGGCAGCAGCAACAACCACAGCCACAATCCTCCGGCGCGGTGCAGATCGAAGTTGAGCCGATAAGCGTGTCCGCCCTTTACCTTCCAAGCGGTCGACCACTTCTTCCAGAATGGCTTTCCACGCGGCAACGTCAGCCAGAGCGCAACGAAACAATCGATCACCCAGCCAATCGCCACCAGACCCATCAACCACAACCCCCAATTGCCCGGCAACGTCAGGTTGTAGTGGAACTCGAGAATGAACGGGACGAGATTCTCCCGTTGAAAACAGCATTCGCCCCAATAGCGCTGACCCTTCTGCTCGGCGTTCACCGGATCCAGATAGAACACTTGATTGCGCTCATCGTATGGCTCGCCGGTCGCCGGGTTATTGCGCGCTACCGCGGCCAGCAACGCCGTGTGGCCGACCTCGTCTGGATATTCCATGTACCAGACTTGCAGCGTCGGATGTGCCTTCTGCACAGCGTCAACCAAATAACCGGGAGGCAATCGCTCGCCCACCGCAGACGCTGCATAAAATTGCGGATTCAACCATTCATCCAGCTCATGATTGAACGCCAGAATGCTGCCCGTCAGTCCGGCCAGCAACAAAAAGACTGCCGTCGCCAAACCGATATAGCGGTGCAACAACACGAGAAAAGCACGCATGAGAAACCCCCTGCAAAAACGACGAAGCCAGCGCCTGATAACTCAGGCGCTGGCTTTTTCATGCACGAAACAAATGGTTAGAACTGGTAGCTGACCGTCGCCGCGACATTGCGCTCTTCGCCCATGTAGCAGAAGTTCAGGCTGGCACAGGAAGCCACATAGGATTCGTTGGTCAGGTTGTTTGCATTCAGGCGTACGTCGACGCCTTTCAAACCGACCTTGCCCAAGTCATAACTAATCGAGGCATCGAACAACGTATAGGAAGGCACCTTCAGGGTGTTCTCCGCATCGGCCCAGCTGTAGCCGACATAACGAACGCCACCACCCAGGCGCAGGCCATCGAGTGCGGCACTGTCGAACTTATAGTCAGCCCACAACGAGGCCATGTGCCGCGGCGCCTGGGTCGGTGAGTTGCCCTTGTTCTCGATAACGTCGGTCGGCGTGCTCAACGTGCTGACCATCGACTTCGAATACTCGATGTCGGTAAAGGTGTAACTGCCGAGGAGTTTGAGGTTGTCGGTCAGCTGCATGTGCGCTTCCAGCTCCAGCCCCTGGGAGCGAACAGCCCCTACCGCGCGGTAGAAGTTTTCCTGCGGCAGCTTGGTCGCGAGGTTCTCCTGATCGATGCGAAACAGCGACGCGGTGAACAGGTTGTCGGTGCCCGGCGGCTGATACTTCAAGCCGATTTCCCATTGCGTGCCGTCGGTCGGTGCCAGCGGGTTGCCGGCGCTGTCGGCGTAGGAGTTCGGGTTAAACGATTCCGAGTAGCTGATGTAAGGCGCCAAGCCGTTTTCGAACAGATACAGCGCACCGGCGCGACCGGTCAGTTTGGTGCGTCGATCATTGATCTCGGTGCCGGCAGGGCGTCCTGCTTCGGCGATGCGGTTTTCGTCAGATGTCTCGACCCAATCCTGACGCAGGCCCAGTGAGAAACGCCACTGGTCCATCTCGATCAGGTCTTGCAGGTAAACCCCGGTCTGTTCCAGGCGCCGCAGATAACTGGTTTCACCGTACATATCGATGGCCGAGTTGCCGTACACCGGGTTGAAGGCATTGATCGGGGCAAGACCGCCGCTGGTCCAGTCGACCACGGTTTTGCGCCGCTGATAGTCAGCGCCCAGCAGCACGGTGTGCTTCGTCGCACCGGTAAAAAACTCGGCCTGGAGCATGTTATCAACGATGAACGCATGCAGACGCTCATCACCACCCGTGTAATAGCGGTTCAGCTCGTTACTGGTCGGCGAGGTCCAGCCATAGGCGTAGACCTGATCCATGTTTACTTTGGAATCGAGGTAGCGGAAGTTCTGCCGCGCGGTGAAGACATCGTTGAAGCGATGCTCGAATTGATACCCCAAGGACTGCTGGTCACGCGAATAACCATCGATACCCGGCTCACCTTCAAAGAAGTCTGTCGAGATACGCTGGCCGTTGCGCTGATGGATCGTGCCATCGGCCGGCACGCCACCGTGGTAGCCGCCATCCGGGTCGTGTTGCAGATATGCCTGCAGCGTCAGCGAGGTGTCTTCGCTGAAGTCGATGCTGAGGGTCGGTGCCAGGGCGTAGCGCTTTTCCTTATTGTGGTCGAATTGCGTGTCGGAGCGATCCGTTAAGCCGGTCAGACGATAAGCGATGCGCTTGTCGTCATCGACCGGTCCGCTGAAGTCAAAACCCAACCCGCGCTGCCCCTGATTACCCACCGTGGCCTGGACTTGATGGTAGGCCTCGTACAGCGGTTTCTTGCTCGTCAGCGCGACCAGACCGCCGGGTGAGCTGCGGCCATACAGCACCGAAGAAGGGCCCTTGAGAATATCCACTCGCTCCAGGAAGTACGGGTCGACTTGCAGGGTGCTGTAAGTGCCGCTGTCACCCATCGACTTGAGACCGTCGAGATAAATGTTGTCCACCGAGCCATCGTTGAAACCGCGCATCGCCACGTAGTCGTAACGATGAGTCGCGCCATACGGATTGGTCAGCACGCCCGGGGCGTAGCGCATCGCCTGAGAGACGGTCTGCGAGCCTTGGTCGTCCATTTGCTCGCGCGTGACCACGGACACGCTTTGCGAAGTCTCGAGCAATGCGGTACTGGTTTTGGTGGCGATCTGGCTGTGAGTGGCGTTGTAGCCCGCCATGCTGCCCAGCGCGTTGCCGAGGGCGAAGCCTTTGATGTCGGTGGTCGGCAGGGCCAGCGCTTCGCTCTCGGCGAGCGGTCGCAGGATGTAGCGGCTGCCATCCTGGGTGACGGCTTCCAGACCCGAGCCGCCGAGCAAATGGCTCAGCGCCTGATCCGTGGAGTATTCGCCCCGAACCCCCGGTGACTGACGGCCCTGAGTCTGTTGCGGGGTCATCGACAAAGTGATGCCCGCCTGATGGGCAAACTGGTTCAGTGCCTCGTCCAGCGGCCCCGCAGGGATGTCATAGCGCGGGCTGACCGCACCGGCATTGGCGTCGGCCGCGAAAGTCAGAGTCGGCAATACACCCACGCTCAGCGCGGTAGAAAACAGCGCTGCGCGGACGGCGTGCTGCAGCAGACTCGATTCAACAGTGAAATTCAGAGAGTTCTTACAGTGGGCGCGGACAGTCATTGTGGGTTTCCGTAGGAAGTCGCAAACGCTTGGATTGAAGTGCTTACTGACTAAGCCGAAGCTGTTGCGCAAACCCGCCAAAAAACTTCACACCGCGTGTTCCACGTTCACCCACCAGCGTGTCCGGTAGCGCAATTGCACCGGCAGGGTCTGCGGCAGCACCGCCAGCAGTTTGTCCGTGTCCTCCAGGCGGAACACCCCGGACAGGCGCAGGTTGGCGATCTCCGTTGCGCAATTGAGCACACCCTGACGGTAGCGCCCGACCTCATTGATGAAATCGCCGAGGCGCATATTGCGCGTGACGATCAAACCGTCGACCCACGCGCCGACGTCCATATCCGGTACCGGCACCGGGCGAATCTGCAGGTGGTCGATGCGGTAGCTCTGGCCGGCGACGGCTTCGACCGAGTGGCCACCGGAAACAATGGCAACGCGGCCGCTGGTCACAGTGAGCCGGCTGCAATCGTTGTCCTCACGCAGAATGAAGCGGGCGCCAATGGGCGCATACATAGCGTGACGGCTTTGCACGCGCAGCGGGCGATCGAACGGCGCGCCTTCATCGGCGCCGCCACAACTGACGATGATCTCGCCGCGAGTGAGTTTGATCAGGCGCTGCTGCGCCGTGTAATGCAGATCCACCGCGCTGGCGGTGTTGAGTTCGATGCGCGTGCCATCGGGTAATTGAAAACCGCGCTGCTCACCGGTCGCGGTGGCGTAATCGGCGCTCCACTGCCGCCAGGCGCCGCTGTCCTTGGCTAGCCACGCGGCGGAACCCATCAGTAATGCGCCTGAGAGCAACTTCAAGGCCTGCCGCCGGCCGAGACCTTGCGCACTGTTTTCCAGCGTGTTGAACGCCACCTGTGCGCCGGGCACCGCACGCAGGTTGCTGCTCAGTTCGGCTTGCAGCGACTGCACACGCTGCCAGGCCAGTTCGTGCTCATGATGTTCGGCCCGCCATTGTTCGCACTGGCGGCTCAGACGCGGATTGCCGTGGTTGTTGCGCAAGCGCAGCAGCCAGTGAATGGCTTGTTTGACCACTTGCGGTGGCGGCTCGGCGCGGCGGCCAAGTGCAGCGTTGTCCAGCGGCATCAGTGCGCGTACCGCAAGACATAACAGTGATACAGCGCTTCGGCAACGTAGCGTTCCACCGAGCGCAACGACAGCCCCATCTGCTCGGCGATCTGCTTGTGGGTAAGACCTTCGCACTGCGCCAGCAGAAAGGCCTGGCGTACCTTCGGTTTCAGTCCATCAAGCATGCGCGCGATGCTTTCCAGCAGTTCGATGATCAGCGCGCGGGCTTCGCTGCCGGGCGTTTCGGCTTCGGGCAAATGGGCAATGGTTTCCAGGTAGGCGCGTTCGATTTCTTCGCGGCGCCAGTGATCGATCACCAAGCCACGAGCGATGGTGCGCAGGAACGCGCGAGGGGCTTTGAGCTCCAGGCGTTCGCTGCGTTGCAGCAGGCGGACGAAGGTGTCCTGTGCCAGATCCGCCGCATCCGCTGCGTTGCCCAGCCGCATGCGCAGCCAGGTGTTGAGCCAGCCGTGATGACAACGATAAAGCGTCTGTACCGCAAACTCGGGGGAGGACATGAACGCGACAGCCTGGACGTCACAAATGATAATTAGTCGCATTGTCTTCAAGGGTCGCAAAATTTGCAACCGCTGCTCACGCAACGCTCGGAATAATCTTCCGTCAGCCGCTCTGGCCCGCCGTTCGGCGGGAATCCGATCCAAACCTCATCCTTTTCTGACCCAACCCTAAGATTTCTCCGACGTGTGCCGACAGACTGGTGAGACATGCGTGCACCAAAGTAGAGCGGCCGGAAGAACGCTGCCTGCGCTGTACATGGAATGTTGCATCCGGAACGCATCCCCACTTTTGGCATAAGAAGTCCCATAAAATGAATCTAAAGTTCAGCCACAAAATTCTGCTGGCCGCCTCGGGCGTCGTGGTCCTGGCGTTCGCGCTGTTCACGCTCTACAACGACTATCTGCAGCGAAGCACCATTCGCCAGAACCTTCAGTCCTCCGTTCAGCAGGCCGGTGATCTGACCGCCAGCAGCGTGCAGAACTGGATGAGCGGGCGGATTCTGGTGCTGGAAAACCTCGCGCAGAACGTCGCCCATCAGGGCAAGGACGCCGATCTGCCGGGGCTGGTCGATCAGCCGGCCTTCACTTCGAATTTCCAGTTCACCTATGTTGGCCAGGCCAACGGTGTGTTTACCCAACGCCCGGACGCGAAGATGCCGGACGGCTACGATCCGCGTCAGCGTCCCTGGTACAAGCAAGCGGTGGTCGCGGATAAAACCATGCTGACCCCGCCGTACATGGCTGCGGTCGGCGGGCTGGTAGTGACCATCGCCATGCCGGTGAAGAAGAACGGTGAATTGCTCGGCGTGGTCGGTGGCGACCTGAGCCTGGAAACCCTGGTGAAGATCATCAACTCGGTGGACTTCGGTGGCCTCGGCCATGCGTTCCTGGTCAGCGCTGACGGTCAGGTGATCGTCAGCCCGGACAAGGATCAGGTCATGAAGAACCTGAAAGACATCTACCCGAACACCAGCGTGCGCATCGAGAAGGGCAACCAGAACGTCGTACTCAATGGCGAGGAGCGGATTCTGTCGTTCACCCCGGTCAGCGACCTGCCGAATGCGCAGTGGTACATCGGTCTGTCGATCGATCACGACAAAGCCTACGCGGCGCTCAGCCAATTCCGTACCTCGGCGCTGATCGCGATGTTTGTCGCCGTGGCCGCGATTGCGTTGCTGTTGAGCCTGTTGATCAACGTCTTGATGCGACCGCTGACCACGATGGGCCGTGCAATGCAGGACATCGCTCAGGGCGAAGGCGATCTGACTCGCCGTCTGTCGGTAGAAAGCAAAGACGAATTCGGCGAACTGGGCAGTGCCTTCAACCAGTTCGTTGAACGGATTCACGCATCGATTTCCGAAGTGTCTTCGGCCACCCGTCATGTGCACGACCTGTCGCAACGGGTCATGGCGTCGTCGAACGCGTCGATCGTCGGCTCTGACGAACAAAGCGCGCGCACCAACAGCGTCGCGGCGGCCATCAATCAATTGGGCGCCGCCACCCAGGAGATCGCCCGCAACGCTGCCGATGCTTCGCAACACGCCAGCGGCGCCAGCGAGCAGGCCGACGACGGACGTCAGGTAGTCGAGCAGACCATTCAGGCGATGACCGAGCTGTCGCAGAAGATCAGCCTGTCGTGTACCCAGATCGAAACCCTCAATGCGAGCACCGACAACATCGGCCACATTCTCGATGTGATCAAAGGCATCTCGCAGCAGACCAACCTGCTGGCACTCAACGCCGCGATCGAAGCGGCGCGGGCCGGCGAGGCCGGGCGTGGTTTTGCGGTCGTCGCGGACGAGGTGCGCAATCTGGCTCATCGCACCCAGGAATCGGCGGAAGAAATCCACAAGATGATCACCTCGCTGCAGGTCGGCTCGCGTGAGGCGGTGACTACGATGAACGCCAGTCAGGCGTCCAGCGAGCAAAGCGTGGAGGTGGCCAATCAGGCCGGTCTGCGCCTGGTCAGCGTGACCCAGCGCATCGGTGAAATCGACGGCATGAACCAGTCGGTGGCCGCGGCTACGGAAGAGCAGACCGCGGTAGTGGAAACCCTCAATATCGACGTTAACCAGATCAACCTGTTGAACCAGCAGAGCGTGGCCAACCTCAACGAGACGTTGAAGGATTGTGATGCGTTGTCGCAGCAGGCCAACCGGTTGAAGCAGTTGGTGGACAGCTTCAAGATCTGATAGCGGTTCGTCAGACCGCGTTATCGTTCAATCGCGGGCAAGCCCGCTCCCACAGGAATTTCGGCGAACACTTTATTTGTGGACGACTCGAATCCTGTGGGAGCTGACTTGCCAGCGATAGCGGTGGTGCATTCACCGCCAGACTCAACTCTTAAACAAACAGCTTCAGCACATTCCCCATCGCATCATCGGCAAACCCCTGCACAAAATCCCTGAACCCCGGCAACGCTTCCTCCCCTCCCGACGCCGGCTCGGCGATGATCGTCCACGTCGCCCGGGATTGCCCGTCGCCCAGCGTCTCGACATTCATCGCCGCCCACAGGTTGGCCACGCCTAAGGTGTTGTAGATCGTCGTCCAGGTCATGCTCCGCGCCTGCTCATCGCGGGAGTTGAGTTGCTCGACCACGACGTTGCCATCCTTGAAGACTTTCTTGCGCAGCGAGGACACGCCCTCGCCGGTCATTTCGATGTGCGACAGCGCCGGAATGAATCGCTCGAAAGCGCCAAAGTTGCCGACCACTGCCCAGACTTGCGCCGCGTCCGCCGGCACTCGCACCGAAGACACAACGTGGCAGCCGTGGGGGTTTTTGATCAGGGTGTCCGGTTGCAGATTGCTCATGGTGTTGCTCCTTTTTGGTGACGTCAGATGAAGTTGATCTGTTTCAGGTAGTCGCAGCCGCGGCGCAGCAGTGCCGGGGATTTTTGCGGGTAATGCGCGCCCATCTGTTGCACGCCGGCTTCAGCGTTGGCGTGGCCGATCAGGGAGATGTCGCCGATGTCTTCTTCAAAGCCGTTGAGGTAAAAACCGAGCACGCCGAACAGCGCGTTGTCGGCGTCGACCCGGCTCAATTGCTGTTGCCAGTCGGCGACGCTGACCAGCGAAAACTCGCTGCCGGTTTCGCGGAATGAAGCGACGTAGGCGTCCCAGCTCAGCGGCTCGGGGTTGTGCAGGTTGAACACCGCACGGTCGGGCGAATAACGGCTGGCATGGAAGGCGATGAAGCGAGCAAGGAAGTCCACCGGCATCAGATCGAAGTTCAGCGCGAAGGCCGGCACCTGACCGAGCTGGATCGAGCCTTTGAGCATCAGCATCAAACGGTTCTTGTGCGGCTGGCAGACGCCGCTCAGGCTGTTGAAACTGATGTTGCCGGGGCGATACACATTGACCCGCACGCCACGCTCGCGAGCCCGTTCGAGAATGCGCTCGCCAACCCACTTCGACAGGTTGTAGCCGTTGCGGATGTAGATCGGTGGCGTGGTCGCGGCCGGCAGTTCCAGCACCCGGCCTGCGTCGTCAACGGAGCTGGAAGCCGACAATGTCGAGACGAAGTTCAAGACCTTTTTGCTCTGCCCTTCGCACAGGCGCAGCAGGGCGAAGATCGGCTCGACGTTGTCCGCGGCCAGCGACTCATAATCGAGCACATGGTTGACGTTGGCAGCGTTGTGCACCAGCGCGCCGAACTCGCGATCGAGGCGCTGATAATCTTCGTCGCTCAAGCCCAATTGCGGGCGTGTGATGTCCGCCGCATAGACCCGCACGCGACTGAGATCCAGATGCTCCAGGCGATTCTCGCGCAACGCCTGGGCAAAGCGCTGCGCCGCTGTTTGCCCGCCACCGTCACGCACCAGACAGGCGACTTCGCTGGCGCCCCAACCGAGCAGCGCCTCGACAATATGCACGCCGACAAAGCTGTTGGCGCCGGTGACGATGATCTTGTGCACATCGCCCATGCGGCTGATCGGTAACGCTTGGATATCCAGCGCGCGTTCCGCGTCAGCCATGGCCTGAGCGCTGAGCACGGCGCTGTCATCGGTACCGCGTACCAGGGTCGCAAGCTTGGTGATGGTCGGCTGTTCGATGAAGCGATTGATCGAAATGCTGCGGCCGAATTCTTCACGCAAGCGCAGCAACATTCGCGACAACAGGATCGAATGGCCGCCCAGATTGAAGAAGCTTTCATCGGTGGAAATATCGCTGCCTGGCAGCTCCAGCAACTCGGCCCAGATTTCCAGCAGCAGCGCTTCGTCAGCATTCGCGGGCAGGCATTTAGGGCCGCTGTCCTGCACACTGACCGGCAGCTCCAGCAGGGCCTTGCGGTCGACCTTGCCGTTGCTGGCGAAGGGCATGCCGGGGAGTTCGCTCCACGCCACCGGTTGCATGTAGTCCGGTAGAAATTGTCGGGCGTGAGCCTTCAGTTCGTCGCGAGCAGCGGCCGATTGCGGCTGGGCGAGAAAGGCCAGAATCCTGCGCTGGCTGTCGATCACCACGGCGACTTGCCGGTACAGCTGACTCTCGCGCAGACAACGCTCGATCTCCTCCGGCTCGACCCGGAAACCGCGGATCTTCACCTGATTGTCGCGCCGCCCGCACAGCTCGATACCGTGCTCGCCCCACCGCGCCATGTCGCCAGTGCGGTAGGCGCGCAGTGTTTGGCCGTCTGGCAGGTTCAGGCGCAGATAGCGCTCGGCCGTCTGCTGCGGATTGTTCAGGTAACCGAGACAGACACCGGGGCCGACGATGAACAATTCGCCAACGGTGTTCTCCGCCACCGGTTGCAAATCGTCATCGAGAATCAGCACCTGGCTGTTGGCGATCGGCGCGCCGAGGCTGCGGTTGCTGTCGCCCGGTTGCAGTTGCCGTGCGGTGATCAGCACCGTGGCTTCGGTCGGGCCGTAGAGGTTGTGAAGGGTGCCCTGACGGGTCAGCTGCTCAATCACGAACGGCTCGCAGACATCGCCGCCGGTCATCACCTGTACGCCTTCGAGTTGCTTCAGCGGCAGAATGCTCAACAGCGCTGGCGGCAGGAAGGCGTGAGTCAATTGCCGGCGCCGGATCAGCGCCACCAGTTGCAGTGGATCGCGCCGTTGCGTGTCGTCGGGCACCACCAGTTCGGCGCCGCTGAGCAGGGTCGCAAAGATGTCGATCAGCGACGAATCGAAGCTCAGCGAGGAGAACTGCAGCGCGCGACTTTCGGCCTGCAACTGTGCGTAATCGGCGTACCACGCCGTGAAATGTGCCAGGTTGGCCTGGCTGAGCAGCACACCCTTCGGATGCCCGGTGGTTCCGGAGGTGTAGAGCGCCATGCACGGTGCGTCGAGTTCGGGGCGCTTGCGCATCAATGGCAGATCGAGATCCGCTGCGCCGCTGTCGATGAGGCTGACGTCCAGTCCCGCCAGGCTTGCGCTGAGCGGATGCGCGCCGTCATGCAGCAACAGCAGCGCACCGGCGTTTTGCACAATGTATTGCTGGCGCTGCAACGGATGACTCGGCTCAAGCGGCAAATACACCGCGCCGCTGCCGAGGATCGCCAAAATCGCGGCATACAGCTCGGGGCTTTTCGGCAGGCAGACGCCAACGATCCACGGCTGCGGATGCGGCTCCAGCAACGTTTGCAAACGCTGCTGAATCGCTCGGCTGTGGGCGTGCAACTGGCGATAGCTGATGGAGCGCTCGCCGAGGTGTAGCGCCGGCCGTTCGGCGTGCTGAATCAGGCTCTGTTGCAGGCGCTCGATAACGCTGACCTGGGCCTGTTCCAGCAGCGCTGCATTCGCCGTGTCGTTGCGTCGATGGACGTAAGCCAGGCTGTCGAGAAAGCGCAGGTTTTCCAGGCGCTCGAAATCCGGCGCGTTCAGGCTGGCGAGCTGTTGCAGGTATTCGCCGTCGCGGGACAGGCGGCTGACCAGCAGCGCCACTTCATCGACCACCTGCGCCAGGACTCGGTGGCGCAGCGCTTGCCCATTGCCTGACGGCTCATCGCCGATCGGCACGCGGCTGATCAGTGAGGAGCCGCGAAAGCACAGCAGGTCGAGGATCGGCAAACCGGCGTGACTCGCACCGACGCCCAGACGCAAGTGCAGGTGCGGGATGGCGCAGCGATCGCCGGCGCCAATGAAGCCATCGTCGATGATCAGATCCACCGGCGCTTGCGCGGCAGCACTGCGTTGCACCGCGTGACCGTGTTGTTCAAGTTCCAGCGCCAGATCGGTCATGGCCTGGCTGGCGCCAATCAGCAAAATGTCGAGACGTTTCATGAAGACCTCCTTGTCACACCAGATAGTTGCGCAGGGCGTGCTGCACGCAGGGTGCGTCGAGCAGCGAGCTGTTGTGGAAAAACCTGACGATGTTGCCCACCAGCGGGTGATGGCGATTGATCGGGAAGGCCAGGCCGGCCATTTCCTCGCGAAGCGCACAGCGCGTGGCTTCGCTGACCGACAGCGCATCGATCAGGCGCAGGTCGAAAGATTTCTGGATGTCGTTGGTCAGGTAGTGGCCGATGAACACCGGGAGAATCTGCGCGATGGTTTCGCGGTCGGCTTCGTTCGCGGTGTGCCAGTAGATGCGCACCATGCGCGCCCAGAAGCTCGAATGGCGACCCTCGTCGAGCAAGTGATCAGCCATCAGCCCTTTGATTGACGGTTTGACCGAGTCGTCGCGGGCGAACGCAGCGACATCGCCGGTCACGGTGTTCTCCGCGATGGCCACGCAAATCAGTTCCACGGCGCTGCGCAAATGCTCCGGCGCCAACGCCACGGCGGCGGGAATTGCCCGGCTCAACTCGATCTGATCGGGTAGCTGGATCGGTTCGATGCCGGTCATGGCCACCGTTTGCTGCATGAAATCCATCGCCACCAGCGCGTGGTAATCCTCATCGACCACCACGGTCATGGCGTCGTAACGACAGGCGAAAGGGAATGCCACGGCGAAGCGATTCTTGGCGATGCTGCGCGCGGTCTTGTCGACGATCTCCGTCTCGAAAATCACCACATCGTTGATGAACTTGTACAGCGTCTGCACCAAGGCGAAATCACGCTGCTGCGGGCATTCGCGCAGGAAGGTTTCGCTGAGTACCAGCGGTTGTCGGCTGAGCGGATAGATCAGGCGCTCATCGTCTTCCAGCACCCGGCGCGGGCGGGTGCGAATGGTCGCGCGCTGTTCCCAGGCGTCAGCAAAGGATTGATAGTCGGCGGCGTTCATTGGGCCACCTCCGCCAACGGTTCGCGCATGCTCAGGCGCAGGCCGTCCCACAAAGCGATGCGGCTTTCCACGGCGGCGACGGCGCTGGCATAGACCTCGGTTTCGCGTTGCGGGTCGCCGTCGACCAGGCGCTGAAGCAGGTGCTCGGCCGCCGGGCCGTGGTCTTCGGAGTCGACCTCGATATGCCGCTGCAGGTAGTAGCGAAAGGTCGGCGCCTGCTCGATGCCGATGCCCCAGTCATCAAGAATGCGCTGGAACATGCACGGGATTACGCTTTCGCGGCCGTGCAGAAACGCCGCCGCCACGCTGTGTCCTGGCGCATGCAGCGCGGTGTGCAAGGTGTCGCGGACAAACTGCGCGGCGGCCGGGTCAACCTCGACGCTTCGCAGCGCGACGTCATAGCTCACGCCTTCCTGTTGCAGCGCGACGAAACGTTCGACCGCTGTGGTGCTGGCGCCGATTTCGCGCATGGCGTCCAGGTACAGCTCGAAGTGGCTGTAGTGCCCATCGACCAGGCGATCGTCCGACTCCTCGCCAAGCACGATTTCGTTGATCAGCCGGGCGGCTTGCGGATCACGCGGTGGTAACCAGGGCAATCGTGTGCAGGTCAGTTCCTGCTGCAGACGCTTGGTCAGCGACATGAAGTCCCACACGGCGAATACATGGGTTTCCATGAAACGCCGCAATATTGATAAAGAAGTGATCTCGGCAAAGATTGGGTGATTGCTGAGTTCGACTTTCTTCAAGGCGAGTTGGTGCTTGGAAGGCATGATGACGTCCTTAATCAGTGGGGTGAAATGGAACTTCTTATGCAATGGCGCAGTTAATGCTGCGCCGGGTTAGTTGTGTGTCTGTATCGTTTGAAGTTGGATGCCGGCAAACAAACTGCCCGGCGTATTTCTACGCAAAGTCCTGCTGTGCAAGCGTGCAGCCTGTGCGGTGCGCTACATCAGGGCGCCGCGTGCCGAAGTGAACACAGCCTTAACTTCGGCGAGGAAAAAACTAATACAGATGGCAAACATTTAACAAGTGCAATTTTAATTATTTTAAGTTTGCTGTTTTTCAAGTGTGAAGAGTTCCAATAAGACTTTCGTTAGAAGTTTTATTTGGGCGTAGTTGCTCCTTTCAGCCAATAACGGCCAAAATTGGATGACAAGAGTGAATGCCTCACTCGAAGCAACTTTTTACTGAACGAATGGTTTGATTGAGAGGGGACGAAAGTTGGCCGGGACCGGCGCCAGAACTTCCTTTTTCCCGTGACAAGGCTCCTTCCGTAGGTTCCTGTTGCGGGGACTGCACCGTCAGGTCGGCGCGTCCCCGTTCTGTATGGGGTGGCCGTTCAAGAGTGCGGGTAATTTGTCGCTACGGCTATGACCGATTCGTCGGTGCCAAGCCGTAAGGATTGGGCCGAGCGGTGCGGGAGAGGGCGAGCGGGTGCGCAGACTCGCCCGCCGCGGGGCGGGCGATCGCTTGGGGATTTGTAAGCGGGTGATTCGCGGGAGTTACGGTCTCAGCGGGCAACCGTACGGCTTTGCGCCGCGGGCGTGGCGAGGTAGCGGGTGATGACCTCGACACCGCGGTTGAGGTGCTGCTCCAGCAGTTCGATCGACAGCTTGATGTCGCGGTCGCGCACGGCTTGCAGCATCGCCCGGTGATCGTCCTGGGACAATTTGCCCAGGCCCATCGACTCAAGGTTGAAACGCAGGAAGCGCTCCTCTTCGTTGAGCCCGTCCTCGACCAGACGCAGCAAGCGTTTGTTCGGCGCTTTGCTGTACAGCGCCATGTGGAACAAACGGTTGAGCCGGCCGATTTCGGTGTAATCGTGTTGCGCTTCCAACTCTTCGATGTAGGCGGCTGCCAGGGCGTGATCGGCTTCGGTCAGCAGTGGGATCGACTGACGCATGGCTTCGGATTCGAGCAGGATGCGCAACTCATAGGTTTCGGTGGCATCGCCTTGAATCAACGGCGCGACCACTGCGCCTTTATGGGTGGTCACACTCAGCAGATCCTGGGCCTCGAGCTGGCGCAAGGCTTCGCGCACCGGCATGCGGCTGACACCGAACAGATCCGCCAGATCCTGCTGGCGCAGCGCCGTACCGCAGGGCAGACGTCCATCAAGAATCGCCGAGCGCAGGGTCTCTTCAATGACCGAACGGGCCAGATGCGCAGGAATCGGTCCGTCGACTTTAATGCTGTGCAGCGGTTTGGGCTTCTGTGTCACGACTACGCACCCTGTAGGTCGGTGATTTGGATCCAAATGACACTAGTGATTGCTCTACAGCTTGTCAAACCGTGTAGAAGAACGCGGTTACATTTACAGTTTAGCGTGCGCCGATGATCTCATGGTGCCATTGTTTTTTAGCCGGCTAAGCTTCAACATCGAACGCTTCCCCTTCCTGCCCTCTGGAACCCTGCTGTGGCGGTACGATTCGCGATCCCTCGGACGTTGCGCTGGCTATGCTGCGCACTGCTGCTGGCCGGCGTCATGCTGGGCGGTCTGCATGCCGATTGGGATTTTTCCGCGATCAGCCGCAAGGCCACAGCACTTTACGGACCGCTGGGCGCCGGTCAGCAACGCATCGATGCCTGGCAGAACCTGCTGGCGACGCAGCAGCAGGCCAGCGAAATGGACAAGCTGAAAGTGGTGAACCTGTTTTTCAACAAACAGGTGCGCTACGTCGAAGACATCGACCTCTGGCGGCAGGTCGATTATTGGGAAACCCCCATCGAAGCCTTGTGGAAGGGCGCCGGCGACTGCGAAGACTATGCAATCGCCAAATATTTCAGCCTGCGCCACCTCGGGGTGTCCAGTGACAAGCTGCGCATCACCTACGTCAAGGCACTGCGCCAGAACCGCGCGCACATGGTCCTGACTTACTATGCGACCCCCGATGCCATGCCGCTGGTGCTCGACAGCCTGATCGATCCAATCCAGCCGGCCTCGCAGCGGACTGATCTGCTGCCGGTCTACTCTTTCAATGCCGAGGGGCTGTATCTGCCGGGGGCCAAGGGCAATAAAAAGGTCGGCGACACCAAACGCCTGTCGCGCTGGCAGGATGTCTTGAAGAAAATGCAGGCCGAAGGTTTCCCGGTCGAGACGACTAATTAGGAGCACGCGCTCAGATGTCTTTGTTCAAACAGCTGTTGATCGCTATCTGTCTGTTCCTGGTGGTCGCCTTCACCGGCAGCTTCATGGTCAGTCTGGAAAGCTCGCGCACCCAGTACGTCAATCAGTTGCGTTCCCACGCGCAGGACGCCGCCACGGCGCTGGCCTTGTCGCTGACGCCGAATATCGATGACCCGGCGATGGTCGAGTTGTTGGTCAGCTCGATTTTCGACAGTGGTTATTACGCGAGCATTCGAGTGGTCGACGTGAAGACCGATCAAACCATCGTCGAGCGCAGCGGCATTCCCGCCGTGAGCAGTGTCCCGGACTGGTTCGTCAAACTCATCGGCCTGGAACCGGCCGGTGGCGATGCCTTGGTCAGCCGTGGCTGGGAGCAGGCGGCGCGGGTCGAGGTGGTCAGCCATCCGATGTTCGCTGTGGCCAAGCTGTGGCAGAGCGCGCTGGGCAGCCTCGGCTGGCTGTTGATCTGCGGTGCGCTGAGTGCGGTGCTCGGTGCGTTGCTGTTACGTCGGCAGTTGAAGCCGCTGGACTACATGGTCCAGCAATCACACGCCATCGCCCGGCGCGAATTCCTCAGCCTGCCGGAGTTGCCGCGCACCCCGGAGTTGCGCCGTGTGGTACAGGCGATGAATCAGATGGTCGAGAAACTCAAGGCGTTGTTTCAGGAGCAGGCCGAGCGCAGTGAAAAACTGCGCGCCGAGTCCTATCAGGACAACCTCACCGGGCTGGCCAACCGGCGTTATTTCGAGATGCAGCTCAATGACCGGGTGAGCAATCCGGAGCAGGCCAGTTCCGGTTATCTGCTGCTGTTGCGGGTCAAGGATCTGGCCGGCCTCAACCAGCGTCTCGGCGGCCAGCGCACCGATGAGCTGTTGAAAGCGGTGGGCGAGCAACTGTCGCGCGAATGCGCCAAATACCCGGAAACCCAGAACCTGATTACGCGGATTCGTGGCGGTGAATTTGCCGTGCTGGCGCCAGGCCTGGTCCGCGAAGAGGCGCTGCAACTGGCGCAAAACCTCGACAGCGCACTGAGCAGTCTGCACGCGACGGGCGCTACCGACGTCGCCGCAGTGGCTTCGATCGGTCTGGCGCCGTTCGCTTACGGGGATTCGCCGCAGCAGGTCCTGACCTTGGGTGATCAGGCGCTGGCGCAGGCCGAAGGGCAGGGCGAGCAGAACTGGGCATGCATCGAGCAAAGCCTGACCGCCGAGGTTGGCGATGATCACCACGCCTGGCATCGCTTGCTCGACCAGGCCTTGAATCAGCAGCGTTTCGAGCTGTATTTCCAACCGGTGGTGGCGGCGCAGGACACGCAACTGGTGCTGCATTACAAGGTGCTCTCGCGCCTGCTCGATGAGCAGGGCCAGACCATTCCGGCCGGGCGCTTTCTGCCGTGGCTGGAGCGTTTCGGCTGGACGGCGCGGCTCGATCGCTTGATGCTCGAGCGCGTGCTGGAGCAAATGCAAGAGCACGAAGATTCGCTGGCGCTGAATCTGTCTTCGGCGACCCTCGCGGATCCGCAGGCGCTGAACAAGGTCTTCGAGATTCTGCGCGCACATTCTAACCTCGGTCCGCGCCTGACCCTGGAAATCGGCGAAGAGCAGTTGCCTGAACAAGCGCTACTGGAACAACTGACCCGACGCCTGCGCGAATTGGGTTTCTCTTTGAGCCTGCAGCGCTTCGGCGGTCGCTTCAGCATGATCGGCAATCTGGCGCGGCTGGGCCTGGCGTACTTGAAGATCGATGGCAGCTACATTCGCGCGATTGATCAGGAGAGCGACAAGCGCCTGTTCATCGAAGCGATCCAGCGCGCGGCGCACAGCATCGATCTGCCGCTGATTGCCGAGCGGGTCGAGACCGAAGGGGAGCTGTCAGTGATTCGCGAGATGGGCTTGTATGGGGTGCAGGGGCAGTTGCTGGGTGAGCCGAAGCCCTGGGCTTGACCTGATCGTTCCCACGCTCTGCGTGGGAATGCAGCCCGTGACGCTCCGCGTCACAACGATGTTTGAGCGGTGTGGCTGGAACGCAGAGCGTCCCTTGATGCATTCCCACGCGGAGCGTGGGAACGATCACTACAGGGAAATCAGATCAACCCGCCCTCATCCTCATCGATCAACTGGCTCAACCCGCCCAGCGCCTCACGCGCCTGGTTGCGGTCCATCAGTTTGGCCTGCGCCGCGGGTGGCAGGTCAGTGACGCGGATCACGCCTTTCTGAGTCAGCACCTGAATCAGGTCGTCGAGTACCCGAATCATCTCGAAGTCGCTCTGCTTGAGCTGTTTGAGGCTGTTCTCCACGGCTTCGTTGGCGTACCACGCCTGGATTTCATGGTTGTCGGCCGGCAGGGTTTCCGTGGCTTCGGCGTACGCCGCAGCTTCCACGCGAATCAACTGGCCTTGCGCATCGCGTTGCACGTAAAACATTGAGCATCCCTCGGAAAAGAACCAGCGTCGTGCTGTCAGCAGCATAGCCAACTGTGCGCAAGTATGCGGTGCAACGATGAAATCGTCACCGGGGTGACTGACACAACGCAACGGCCGCCCCTGAGGGCGGCCGTTTTGTTTATGCATCAGCTGTTGTTGTGGTCGACCTTGATGGTCGGGTCGCTGCCGGCGATCAGGTTGTGCAGGCTGGCGCTCGACCAGTTGTTGCCTTCCAGTTTGATCGTCACGTCCGGTGTTGCCGCTGCAGCATCGCCGGAGTTGAATTTACCCGCCGAGCTGACTTGCAGCGAGGACGTGCCGTCGACCGTGGTGATCTTCAGGAAGTTGTCGATGGTGCTGCCGGTTTCGCCCTGCAGCAGGTCGCGCAGGTCGATGCGGTCACCGTCGGCGGCCTTGAAGTCCTTGATCACGTCACTACCGGTGTCGCCTGCCTTCCAGACAAAGGTATCGGCACCGGAACCACCGATGAGGATGTCGTTGCCCTTGCCACCGATCAGCGTGTCGTTGCCGCTGCCGCCGAGCAGGATGTCATTGCCTTTGCCGCCATCGAGCAGGTCGTTGCCGCCCGAGCCGAAAAGGATGTCATTGCCCGCGCCGCCCAGCAGGGTGTCGTTGCCGTCATGCGCACCGGACACATCGAACGCCTGATAGTGCTCGGTGATGTACTGGTGCACGTTGCTGGTGCTGACTTTGCTGACGTCGACGCCGGTTTCCTTGGCGACGAACGCCTGCATTGCCTGATAACCCTCACCGGCAATGCCGTTGAAGCTGACCAGATCGCCGAACAGGATGTCGTTGCCGTCGCCGCCGTTGACGGTGTCGTTGCCCGGCATCGTCGCTTCGGTGTGGCCGATGATCGAGTTGGCGAGGTCTTTCGGATCGATGTTGGTCTGCGGCGTTTTATCCGAATCGTAGGGCTTCAGATCGTTAAGGCTGACGCCGCTGTTGAGACCGATGGCTTCGACGTTCGACAGGCCATTGAGCAACGCGAAGCTGCTGGTGGAATTGTCGGTGGTGTACCAGTCGGTGCTGTTGCCGCTGCCGTTCAGACTCGACAGCTCGTAGGTGCCGTCACCCTGAGCGTGGATAGTGCCCAGGTTGCTCCAGTTCCAGTTGCCGTTTTTGTACGTCTGCAAAACCACAGTGCCAGCGCCGTTGATGCTCAGGTAATGAGTGTTGTCGATGTACGTGCTGAAGCTGTCGCCCGGCTTGTAGTTGCTGGTATTGACAACGCTGTCGAGCCTGACGCTGCCGTACAGCGTCGGGTTGGTCTGTTCGCCGCTCTGGTAGTAGGTCGGCTGGCCGTCGGTGATGAAGTACGTAAGGTTCTTCGCCCCGGTGTTGGCCACCGCGTCAGCGCTCTGGAACCAGTTGGCCGTGGTCTTGAACACGTCCTCGTAGTTGGTGCCGCCACCGGAGCCCATCGAGTCGAGCACGGCTTTGAGCTTGGTCAACGCGTTCGGGTCGTTGAGGTTGACCGACACCGATTTGTTGACCTGAGTATCGAAGTCCACCAGGAAGATGTTCACCGTGCCTGAGTTGCTGCCGCCCAGGCTTTGCTTGAGGGTGTTGAACACCGAGGTCAGCGAGTCCTTGGCCGCGTTGAGCGACGATGCGCTCATGCTGCCGGAGCTGTCGACCATGAAGGCGATGTTGTAGTTGGTGCCCGGCACCACGGTCAGACCGCCGATGTCGGCGACCATGATGTCGTTGCCGTCGGTGCCGTTGAACGTGTCGTCGCCCGCTGTCGCAACCGCCGCGTTGTACACCGCAGGCACCACAGTGACCGGAATGGTCGCGGTGCTGCTCGCCGAACCGCCGACCATTTCAGTGGAGGTCGAGGTCACGGTCAGGTTGAACTGGCCGTTGTAGTAGGTCGGCGGGGTCACGGTCAGGCTGCCGAGATTCCAGCCAGTGACGTTGGCTTCGCCATTGCTCGCGGTAACGGTGAAGGTATGCCCGGCACCATCGCTGAGTACCGAACCGACCGGTGCGCCGCTGATTTTCACGCTCAGGGTTTCCGAGCCGTCAGTATCGGTCAGCGCGGTGCTGATTGCCGACAGTTTCACCGTGGTGCCTTCGGCGCCAGTGTTGAGCTTGTAGCCGTCGTAATAGCCTTCGCCGTTAGTGCCGTGCAGATCGGAGACGGTGACGCCCGAGTTGATCAGATCCTGCACGCCGGTGTAGATCGGCACGCCTGCATTGCTCAGGTCGATCGGCGTGCTGCCATTGACCGACAGGTTGACGTCGTAGCTGCCCGGGCCGCTCTGGTTGTGGTGGTAGATGTCGAGTGTGTAATAGCCGCTGGTGGTCGGGGTGAACGAACCGTTGATCGCCCCGCCCGCCCCCCAGGTACCCGACGCCACGCTCTTGCCGCCGATGGTGATCAGCAAGCTGTCATCGGCGACACCACTGAAGGTGTAGGTCTTGCCGGCTTCCAGGTAGATCAGGCCCGAGGTCTTCGATGCCGTACCGGCGGCTACGCTGCCGTCGGACTGCACGTTGGTCACGCTGCCGCTGGAATTTGGCGTGCCGGCGCCATCGATGACGTTTTTCAACGTGGTCGAGTCCGCGCCATTGCCGCTGGTACCCAGGCCGGACAGACCGGTCCAGACTTCCTTGATCAGCCCGGTGGACTTCACGCTGTTGTCGGCCACGTTCACAGTCGGCGCGTCTGCCACTGGCGTGATGTCGATTTTTACCGTGCCGGTGTTGCCCAACAGTTGACCGTCGGTTGGCTGGAACTTGATTTGCACGTAATCCGCCTGGTTGTTGCCCAGGCCGCTGCCGCCGTAACCGTTGACACCCGACTCGTTGGCATCCGGCATGAAGCGCAGCTTGCCCGCGTCGATGTCGGCCTTGGTGAAGGTCTGGTTATTGGCCACGTCCTTCCAGGTCGAACCGTCCAGATACTGCAGTTTGCCTTCGCCCGGCAGCTGGGTGATCTTGATCCCGAGGCTGCTGGCCGGGCTATCAACGTCGCTGACACCGAAGGTCGACCAGCCGAGTACCAACGGCGTGTCTTCGCTGCCGGTGACATTGCTCGGCGCCGCCACCGGTGCGTCATTGACCGCCACCACGTTGACCGTGGTGGTCGCGGTGTTGGAGTAGTTGCTGCCATCAGTCACGGTCACGGTGATGGTCCGCGGCACGGTGCTCGGGTCTTCACTGCTGTTAGTGAAGCTGATGTTTTTGATCACCTGCATGTAATCGGCCAGCGTCGCGTTACCCGACAGGGTCAGGGTTACCGTGCCGTTGGTGCTGTTGGCATTGATGGTGATGCCGTTGACGCTGTTGCCCAGGTTCAGCGCATCGCCGTCCTGACGGTTGGTCAGCACTACAGTGGCGCCGGTGAGCAGGGTGCTGTCCGGGTCGGTGATCTTGATATCGGTGTCGGCAATCGACACGCCCGCGCCCGGAGTGTTCTCGGTGAACGTGACTTTGTAATCGGCACCGGTGGCGCCGCTGGAGTTGTTGGCATCCAGGTCGAGTACCGGCGGCGCATCGTTGTCGATGATTGAAGTGCTGACACTGCCGTTGGTGGCGCTGACCGCAAGGTTCTCGAAGTTGCCGCCAGTGGCCGAATCGATCTTGACCACGAAGTTCTCGGTGCCTTCGGTGATCTTGTCATCGAGAGTGGCGACGTTGAACTGCGCGCTGCTCGCGCCCGCCGGGATCTTCACGGTATAGACGCCGGTGAAATCCGAACCGTCGGCGGCGGTGCCGCTGTAGACGATTTTCAGGGTCACTTCGGTTTGCGCCGGGTGGTTCAGGCTGACCGTGTAGGAGGCAGTCTGGCCTTCGGTCACCGAGGTGCTGCCGCTGATGCTGACGGTGGTGGTGTCGACGGTGTCGGTGACGCTGGTGACCGCTGGAGCGGTGCTGGTAACGAGATTTTCGAAACCGCCACCGCTGGTGCCGGTGATAGTTGCCTGCACACTGCCGGCATCTTTGTAGACGTCATCGGACGGCGCAGCAACAGTTGCGGTGCCGATGGTTTCGCCAGCCTTGATGGTGATCACGGCACCGTTCGACAAAGTCACGGTCACTGGCGAGCCAGCGGCGTTGGTCAGGGTTGCGGTGTACGTAATCTGACCACCCTCGGCCACAGAACCGGTCGCAGACAGCGTCAGGTTTGTAGTGTCGACGGTGTCGGTGACGCTGGTTGAGACCGGAGTCTTGTCGGCAACCAGATTCTCGAAGTTGCCACCGCTCACATTGGTGATCGAGTTGGTGATCGGCGCATGGCCGGTCAACGCATCGTTCGGCGCAATGGTGGTCGCGGTTCCGGTTGTCTGGCCAACACCGATGGTGATGGTTTGACCGTTGGCCAAGGTTACGACAACCGGCGAACCAGTCACTGGCGCACCGACGGTTGCGGTGTAGACGACGTTGCCGCCTTCAGCCGCAGTGGCGGTCGCGGTCAGTTTGACCGAGGTGGTGTCGATGGTGTCGGTAACACTGGTCACTGCCGGAGTTGTGCTCGGCACCAGATTTTCGAAGTTGCCACCGGTGGCGCTGGTGATCGTCGCCTGCACGGAGCCGGCGTCTTTGTAGACGTCATCGGACGGTGCCGGAACGGTTGCGGTGCCGGTAGTTTCGCCAGCCTTGATAGTGATCACGGCGCCGTTCGACAGCGTCACCGTCACTGGCGAACCAGCGGCGTTGGTCAGGGTTGCGGTGTAAGTGATCTGACCGCCTTCGGCCACGGTGCCGGTTGCGGACAGCGTCAGGTTTGTAGTGTCGACGGTGTCCGTAACGGTGGTGCTGACCGGTGTTTTGTCTGCAACCAGATTCTCGAAGTTGCCACCGGTCACGTTGGTGATTGAGTTGGTGATCGGTGCGTGACCGGTCAACGCGTCGTTCGGCGCTGCGGTGGTCGCGGTGCCGGTGGTTTGGCCGATGCCGATGGTGATGGTTTGACCGTTGGCCAGGGTTACGACAACCGGCGAACCAGTCACTGGCGCACCGACGGTTGCGGTGTAGACGACGTTGCCGCCTTCAGCCGCAGTGGCGGTCGCGGTCAGTTTGACCGAGGTGGTGTCGATGGTGTCGGTAACACTGGTCACTGCCGGAGTTGTGCTCGGCACCAGATTTTCGAAGTTGCCACCGGTGGCACTGGTGATGGTCGCCTGCACGCTGCCGGCGTCTTTGTAGACGTCATCGGACGGTGCTGGAACGGTTGCGGTGCCGGTGGTTTCGCCGGCCTTGATGGTGATCACGGCGCCGTTCGACAAGGTCACGGTCACTGGCGAGCCAGCGGCGTTGGTCAGGGTCGCGGTGTACGTAATCTGACCACCTTCGGCCACAGAACCGGTCGCGGACAGCGTCAGGTTTGTAGTGTCGACGGTGTCGGTCACGGTGGTGCTGACCGGTGTTTTGTCAGCAACGAGATTCTCGAAGTTGCCACCGCTCACATTGGTGATCGAGTTGGTGATCGGTGCATGGCCGGTCAACGCATCGTTCGGCGCAATGGTGGTCGCGGTTCCGGTTGTCTGGCCAACACCGATGGTGATGGTTTGACCGTTGGCCAAGGTTACGACAACCGGCGAACCAGTCACTGGCGCACCGACGGTTGCGGTGTAGACGACGTTGCCGCCTTCAGCCGCAGTGGCGGTCGCGGTCAGTTTGACCGAGGTGGTGTCGATGGTGTCGGTAACACTGGTCACTGCCGGAGTTGTGCTCGGCACCAGATTTTCGAAGTTGCCACCGGTGGCGCTGGTGATGGTCGCCTGCACGCTGCCGGCGTCTTTGTAGACGTCATCGGACGGTGCTGGAACGGTTGCGGTGCCGGTGGTTTCGCCGGCCTTGATGGTGATCACGGCGCCGTTCGACAAGGTCACGGTCACTGGCGAGCCAGCGGCGTTGGTCAGGGTTGCGGTGTAAGTGATCTGACCGCCTTCGGCCACGGTGCCGGTTGCGGACAGCGTCAGGTTTGTAGTGTCGACGGTGTCCGTAACGGTGGTGCTGACCGGTGTTTTGTCAGCAACGAGATTCTCGAAGTTGCCACCGCTCACGTTGGTGATCGAGTTGGTGATCGGTGCGTGACCGGTCAACACATCGTTCGGTGCGGTGGTGGTCGCTGTGCCGGTGGTTTGGCCGATGCCGATGGTGATGGTTTGACCGTTGGCCAGGGTAACGACAACCGGCGAACCAGTCACTGGCGCACCGACGGTTGCGGTGTAGACGACGTTGCCGCCTTCAGCCGCAGTGGCGGTCGCGGTCAGTTTGACCGAGGTGGTGTCGATGGTGTCGGTAACACTGGTCACTGCCGGAGTTGTGCTCGGCACCAGATTTTCGAAGTTGCCACCGGTGGCACTGGTGATGGTCGCCTGCACGCTGCCGGCGTCTTTGTAGACGTCATCGGACGGTGCTGGAACGGTTGCGGTGCCGGTGGTTTCGCCGGCCTTGATGGTAATTACGGCGCCGTTCGACAAGGTCACGGTCACTGGCGAGCCAGCGGCGTTGGTCAGGGTTGCGGTGTAAGTGATCTGACCGCCTTCGGCCACGGTGCCGGTTGCGGACAGCGTCAGGTTTGTAGTGTCGACGGTGTCCGTAACGGTGGTGCTGACCGGTGTTTTGTCTGCAACCAGATTCTCGAAGTTGCCGCCGCTTACGCCAGTGATCGAGTTGCTCAACGGAGTGTTGCCGGTCAGCGCGTCGTTCGGAGCGGTGTAGGTGATGGAGCCAGTGGTCTGGCCAACAGCGATGGTGATGTTCTGGCCGTTGGCCAGAGTCACGACCACAGGCGAGCCAGTCACTGGCGCACCAACGGTAGCGGTGTACGTCACGGTGCCGCCTTCAGCCACCGAGGTATCAGCCGTCAGTTTGACGGTCGAGGTATCGATGGTGTCGGTAACTGTCGTCACGGCTGGAGCGGTGCTCGGAACAAGGTTCTCGAAATTGCCACCGGTGGCGCTGCTGATCGTCGCCTGCACGGAGCCGGCGTCTTTGTAGACGTCATCCGATGGCGCAGCAACGGTTGCGGTGCCGGTGGTTTCGCCAGCCTTGATGGTGATCACGGCACCGTTCGACAAGGTCACGGTCACTGGCGAACCAGCGGCGTTGGTCAGTGTTGCGGTGTAAACAATCGAACCGCCCTCAGCGACCGAATTGGTGGCACTGAGCGAAAGGTTGGTGGTGTCGACGGTGTCCGTAACGGTGGTGCTGACTGCTGTTTTATCGGCAACAAGGTTCTCGAAGTTACCGCCGCTCACGTTGGTGATCGAGTTAGTGATCGGCGCATGACCGGTCAACACATCGTTCGGTGCGGTGGTGGTCGCGGTACCAGAGGTCTGGCCGACGCCGATGGTGATGGTCTGACCGTTGGCCAACGTCACCACAACCGGAGAACCGGTTACCGGAGCGCCAACAGTAGCGGTGTAGGTAACATTGCCACCTTCCGCAGCCGACTCGGTGGCAGTCAGTTTCACCGTGGTCGTATCGATGGTGTCGGTAACGCTGGTTACTGCCGGAGTCGTGCTCGGCACCAGATTTTCGAAGTTGCCACCGGTGGCGCTGGTGATCGTCGCCTGCACGGAGCCGGCGTCTTTGTAGAGGTCATCGGATGGTGCCGGAACGGTCGCGGTGCCGGTGGTTTCGCCGGCCTTGATGGTGATCACCGCGCCGTTCGACAAAGTCACGGTCACTGGCGAGCCAGCGGCGTTGGACAATGTCGCGGTGTAAACAATCGAACCGCCCTCAGCGACCGAATTGGTAGCGCTGAGTGACAGGTTCGTAGCGTCGACGGTGTCGGTCACGGTGGTGCTGACAGGAGCTTTGTCCGCCACCAGGTTTTCGAAATTGCCGCCAGTCACATTGGTGATCGAGTTGGTGATCGGCGCATTGCCAGTCAGCGCATCGTTCGGTGCGGTGAAGATTGCGTTACCGGAAGTCTGCCCGACAGCAATAGTGATGTTCTGGCCGTTGGCCAAGGTCACGACGACAGGCGAGCCGGTAACCGGCGCACCGACGGTGGCGGTGTAAGTGACGGTGCCGCCTTCAGCCACCGACGTATCGGCCGTCAGTTTGACGGTCGAGGTATCGACGGTGTCGGTAACTTGGGTGACCGCGGGCGTGGTGTTCGGAACAAGGTTCTCGAAGTTGCCACCGGTAGCGCTAGTGATCGTCGCCTGCACGGAACCGGCGTCTTTGTAGACATCGTCGGCTGGTGCCGGAACGGTTGCGGTGCCGGTGGTTTCGCCAGCCTTGATGGTGATTACGGCGCCGTTGGACAGGGTCACGGTCACTGGCGAACCGGCAGCGTTGGTCAGCGTAGCGGTGTAAACGATCGAGCCACCTTCAGCCACGGAGCCCGTCGCACTCAGCGACAGATTTGTAGTGTCGGCTACATCGGTGACGGTGGTGCTGACTGGGGTTTTATCAGCCACGAGGTTTTCGTAGTTGCCGCCAGTCACGTTGGTGATCGAGTTGGTGATCGGCGCGTTGCCGACCAGCGCATCGTTCGGTGCGGTGGTGGTCGCGGTACCAAAGGTCTGGCCGACGCCGATGGTGATGGTTTGACCGTTGGCCAGGGTTACCACTACTGGCGAGCCGGTTACTGGTGCGCCGACAGTTGCGGTGTAGACAACGTTGCCGCCTTCAGCAGCTGTGCCAGTCGCGGTCAGTTTCACCGTGGTCGTATCGATGGTGTCGGTGACGCTGGTGACCGCTGGCGTGGTGCTCGGAACGAGGTTTTCGAAGTTGCCACCGGTGGCGCTGCTGATTGTTGCTTGCACAGAGCCGGCGTCTTTGTAGACGTCATCGGATGGCGCAGCGACGGACGCGGTGCCGGTGGTTTCGCCAGCCTTGATGGTGATCACGGCACCGTTCGACAAGGTCACGGTCACTGGCGAACCAGCGGCGTTGGTCAGTGTTGCGGTGTAGGTGATCTGACCACCTTCAGCCACAGAACCTGTAGCACTCAGCGTCAGGTTCGTAGAGTCGACGGTGTCCGTAACGTTGGTCGAAACCGGCGTCTTATCGGCAGCGAGGTTTTCGAAGTTGCCGCCAGTCACGTTGGTAATCGAGTTAGTGATCGGCGCATGACCGGTCAACACATCGTTCGGTGCGGTGGTGGTCGCGGTACCAGAGGTCTGGCCGACGCCGATGGTGATGGTCTGACCGTTGGCCAGCGTCACCACAACCGGAGAACCGGTTACCGGAGCGCCAACAGTAGCGGTGTAGGTGACATTGCCACCTTCCGCAGCCGACTCGGTGGCAGTCAGTTTCACCGTGGTCGTATCGATGGTGTCGGTAACGCTGGTTACTGCCGGAGTCGTGCTCGGCACCAGGTTTTCGAAATTGCCACCGGTGGCGCTGGTGATCGTCGCCTGCACGGAGCCGGCGTCTTTGTAGACGTCATCCGATGGCGCAGCAACGGTTGCGGTGCCGGTGGTTTCGCCAGCCTTGATGGTGATCACGGCACCGTTGGACAAGGTCACGGTGACTGGCGAACCAGCGGCGTTGGTCAGGGTTGCGGTGTAAACAATCGAACCGCCCTCAGCGACCGAATTGGTGGCACTGAGCGAAAGGTTGGTGGTGTCGACGGTGTCCGTAACGTTGGTCGAAACCGGCGTCTTGTCGGCAACGAGGTTTTCGAAGTTGCCGCCAGTCACGTTGGTAATCGAGTTAGTGATCGGCGCATGACCGGTCAACACATCGTTCGGTGCGGTGGTGGTCGCGGTACCAGAGGTCTGGCCGACGCCGATGGTGATGGTTTGACCGTTGGCCAACGTCACCACAACCGGAGAACCGGTTACCGGAGCGCCAACAGTAGCGGTGTAGGTGACATTGCCACCTTCCGCAGCCGACTCGGTGGCAGTCAGTTTCACCGTGGTCGTATCGATGGTGTCGGTAACGCTGGTGATAGCCGGAGTCGTGCTCGGCACCAGGTTTTCGAAATTGCCACCGGTGGCGCTGGTGATCGTCGCCTGCACGGAGCCGGCGTCTTTGTAGACGTCATCGGATGGCGCAGCGACGGACGCGGTGCCGGTGGTTTCGCCAGCCTTGATGGTGATCACGGCGCCGTTGGACAAGGTCACGGTGACTGGCGAGCCAGCGGCGTTGGTCAGTGTTGCGGTATAGGTAATCTGACCACCTTCGGCCACGGTGCCGGTCGCGGACAGCGACAGGTTGGTGGTGTCGGCAACGTCGATGACGGCAGTCGATACCGGTGTTTTGTCTGCAACCAGATTCTCGAAGTTACCGCCGCTCACGTTGGTGATCGAGTTAGTGATCGGCGCATGACCAGTCAACACATCGTTCGGTGCAGCGGTGATCGCGGTGCCGGTAGTCTGGCCAACACCGATGGTAATGGTCTGCCCGTTGGCCAATGTCACCACAACCGGAGAACCGGTTACCGGCGCGCCAACAGTAGCGGTATAGGTGACATTGCCACCTTCGGCGGCCGACTCGGTGGCAGTCAGTTTGACGGTGGTTGTGTCTACGGTATCCGTGACGTTGGTCACCGCCGGAACGGTGCTTGGCACCAGGTTCTCGAAGTTGCCGCCGGTTGCATCCTTGATGCTGACTTCGACTTTGCCGGCATCTTTGTAGACGTCATCGGATGGCGCCGCCACGGTTGCGGTGCCAGTGGTTTCGCCAGCCTTGATGGTGATTACGGCGCCGTTCGACAGGGTCACGGTCACCGGTGTGCCGGCCGGGTTGGTCAGCGTTGCGGTGTAGGTGATCTGGCCACCTTCGGCTACCGAATCACTGGCAGTCAGATTCAAATTGGTGGTGTCGGTGGTGTCCGACACCGTGGTGTCCGCGGACTTGCTGTCGGCCACCAGTTTTTCGTAGTTGCCGCCCGTGGCGCCATCGATGGTCACGCTCAGCGAACTGCCGCCCGCCAGCGGACTGTTCGGCGCGACATAGTTGACGCTGCCGCTGGTTTCGCCGACGGCGATGGTAATGGTCTGGCCGTTGGACAGGCTGACGACCACCGGCGAGCCCGTGACTGGCGCGCCCACGGTCGCGGTGTAGACCACGGTTTCGCCTTCGGCGACGTTCGCCGTAGCGCTCAGCGATACGGTGGAGGTGTCGATGGTGTCGTTGACGTTGGTCACCGCCGGAACGGTGCTAGTGACGAGGTTTTCGAAGCCGCCACCGGTGGTGCCTTTGATGGTCGCTTCAACGCTGCCGGCGTCTTTGTAGACGTCGTCCTTCGGTGCATCGACGGTCACGGTGCCGGTGGTTTTACCGGCATCGATGGTGATCGTGGCGCCGTTCGACAGGGTCACGGTGACTGGCGAACCGGCGGCGTTGCTCAGGGTCGCGGTGTAGGTGATCTGCCCGCCTTCGTTCACCGAACCGGTGGCGCTGAGCGTCAGGTTGGTGGTGTCGGTGGTGTCAGTCACGGTGGTGCTGACCGGCGTTTTGTCGGCCACGAGGTTTTCGTAGTTGCCGCCGCTGACGTTGGTGATCGCGTTAGTGATCGGCGCGTGGCCGGTCAACGCATCGTTCGGTGCGGTGATGGTCACAGTGCCGCTGGTCTTGCCGACTTCGATGGTGATGTTCTGACCGTTGGCCAGATTGACGACAACCGGCGAACCGGTGACCGGCGCGCCGACCGTGGCGGTGTAGGTGACAGTGCCACCTTCGGCAGCGGTCTCGGTGGCGGTCAGTTTGACCGCGGTGGTGTCGACGGTGTCAGTGACATCGGTGACCGCCGGCGTGCTGCTCGGCACCAGGTTTTCAAAGTTGCCGCCCGTGGCGTCCTTGATCGTGACTTCGATTTTGCCGGCGTCTTTATAGACATCATCGGTTGGGGCTGGAACAGTCACGGTGCCGGTGGACTTGCCGGCTTCGATAGTGATCACCGCGCCGTTCGACAAGGTCACGGTGACCGGCGTACCGGCGGGATTGCTCAGGGTCGCGGTGTAGACAATCGAACCGCCTTCGGCGACGGAGCCGGTCGCGGACAACGACAGGTTGGTGGTGTCGGCAACGTCAGTCACCGCGGTCACTGCGGGAGTCTTGTCGGCGACGAGGTTTTCGTAATTGCCGCCGCTGGTACCGTCGATTTTTACGCTCAGCGTGTTGCCACCGGCCAGAGCATCGTTCGGTGCGGTGAAGTTGACGCTGGCGTTGCTGGCGCCGACCGGGATGGTGATGATCTGGCCATTGGACAAGGTCACGACCACCGGCGAACCGGTGACTGGTGCGGTCACGGAAGCGGTGTACACCACCACGCCGCCTTCGACGGTGCTGGCGCTGGCGGTCAGCGAAACAGTGCTGTTGTCGATGGTGTCGGTGACGTTAGTCACCGCCGGGGTCTTGTCGACCACCAGGTTTTCAAAATTGCCGCCGCTGGTCTTGGTGATGCTCGCATCGACCTTGCCGGCGTCCTTGTACACGTCATCGCCCGGTGCGGCGACGGTCGCAGTGCCGCTGGTCGCGCCTTTGGCGATATTGATCACCGCACCGTTGCTCAGGGTCACGGTCATTGCCGTGCCGGCCGGATTGGTCAGGGTCGCGGTGTAGACGATCGAACCGCCCTCGGCAACGGTGCCGGTGGCGCTCAGGCTGATATCGGTGGTGTCGACGCTGTCGGTGACTTTGGTCACGACCGCAGAGCGATCGGCATCGACCTTTTCGAAGTTGCCGCCGGTGTGGCTGGAGATCGCCGTCTGCACCTTGCCGCCATCCACATATGGCGTGTTGGCCGGGGCAGGGAAGTTCACCGAACCGCTGGTGGCACCGGCAGCGATGTTGATCACCGCGCCGTTGGCCAGGGTTACCGTCATGGCGGTGCCGGCCGGGTTGCTCAGGGTCGCGGTGTAGGTGATCTGGCCACCTTCGCTGACGGTGTCGCTGGCGGTCAGGGTCAGGCTGGTCTTGTCGACGGTGTCGTTGACCGTGGTGCTGACCGGGGTCTTGCTGACGTCGAGTTTCTCGAAATTGCCGCCGCTGGCGTCGGTCATGGTCACGGTGAGCTTGCTGACATCTTTGTAGACGTCATCGCTCGGCGCGGCGATGGTCACCGAGCCACTGGTCTTGCCAGCCTCGATGGTGATGGTCTGGCCGTTGCTCAGGTTGACGGTCACCGGCGTCTGCGCGGCGTTGGTCAGGGTCGCGGTGTAGGTGATCGAGGTGCCTTCGAGCACGTAGCTTTCGGCGCTGAGGGTCAGGTGCGTGGTGTTGACGGTGTCGGCGACATTGGTTACCGCCGGCGTCGGGTTGGCGACGAGGTTTTCGAAGTTGCCGCCCGCAGTGTCCTTGATGGTCACTTCGACTTTGCCGGCGTCTTTGTAGACGTCATCGGCAGGCGCCGGAACGGTCACGGTGCCGGTGGTCTTGCCGGCGTCGATGGTGATCGTCGAACCGTTGCTCAGGGTCACGGTGACTGGCGTGCCGGCCGGGTTGCTCAGCGTCGCGGTGTAGACGATCTGCCCGCCTTCGTTGACGTTGCCGGTGGCGGTCAGCGCAACGGTGGTGGTGTCGACGGTGTCGGTCACGCTGGTGCTGACCGGGGTCTTGTCGGCAACCAGATTTTCGTAGTTGCCGCCGCTGACGTTGCTGATCGAGTTGGTCAACGGTGCGTGACCGATCTGGACGTCATTCGATACGGGGGTGGTAACGCTGCCGGTGGTCTGGCCGACGGCGATGGTGATGTTCTGGCCGTTGGCCAGTGTTACCACGACTGGCGAGCCGGTAACTGGCGCGCCAACAGTCGCGGTGTAAGTGACGGTGCCGCCTTCGGCGACAGAAGTATCGGCGGTCAATTTGACTGTCGAGGTATCGATGGTGTCGGTGACTGTCGTCACGGCTGGAGCAGTGCTTGGTACCAGGTTTTCGAAGTTGCCACCGGTGGCGCTGGTGATCGTCGCCTGCACGGAGCCGGCGTCTTTGTAGACGTCATCGGCAGGTGCAGCAACGGTCGCGGTGCCGGTGGTTTCGCCAGTCTTGATGGTGATCACGGCGCCGTTCGACAAGGTCACGGTCACTGGTGAGCCAGCGGCGTTGGTCAAGGTCGCGGTGTAAGTGATCTGGCCACCTTCGGCCACGGATCCTGTCGCACTCAGCGACAGATTGGTGGTGTCGGCAACGTCGGTGACGGTGGTGCTGACCGGGGTTTTATCGGCCACGAGGTTTTCGTAGTTGCCGCCGGTCACGTTGGTGATCGAGTTCGTCAGCGGAGCGTTGCCAGTCAGGGCATCGTTCGGTGCGGTGGAGGTGACGGAACCCGTGGTCTGGCCGACGGCGATGGTGATGTTCTGACCGTTGGCCAAGGTCACGACAACAGGCGAGCCGGTGACGGGCGCGCCGACGGTGGCGGTGTAAGTGACGCTGCCGCCTTCGGTAACCGAGGTGTCTGCGGTCAGCTTCACCGTCGAAGTGTCGACGGTGTCGGTGATTTCGGTCACTACTGGCGTAGTGTTTGGAACCAGGTTTTCGAAGTTGCCGCCGGTGGCGTCCTTGATGCTGACTTCGACCTGACCGGCGTCTTTGTAGACGTCATCGGCAGGGGCTGGAACGGTAACGGTGCCGGTGGTTTTGCCGGCGTCGATGGTGATCACCGAGCCGTTGCTCAACGTCACGGTGACGGGTGTGCCCGCCGGATTGGTTAACGTGGCGGTGTAAGTAATCTGGCCGCCTTCGGCCACGGAGCCGGTGGCGCTGAGGCTCAGGCCGGTGTCATCGACCGAGTCGGTGATGGTCGTAACTGCTGGCGCGGTGCTCGGCACCAGGTTTTCAAAATTGCCGCCGGTAGCGCCGGTGATGGTGGTGCTGACAGTGCTGCCATTGTTGTACACGTCATTGGCCGCAGTCGGCACGTTGACGGTACCGACGGTTTCGCCGGCAGCAATGGTAATGGTCGAGCCGTTGGACAGGGTGACGGTCACCGGCGTCTGCGCCGGGTTGGTCAGGGTCGCGGTGTAAGTGATCTGGCCGCCTTCGACAATGTTATTGGTCGCGGTCAGGGTCAGGCCGGTGTTATCGACCGAGTCGGTGATGGTGGTCACCGCTGGTGTGGTGTTCGGCACCAGATTTTCGAAGTTGCCGCCGGTAGCGCCGGTGATGGTGGTGCTGACGGTGCCGCCGTTGTTGTAAACGTCATTCGGCGCAGTTGGCACGTTGACGCTGCCGGTGGTCTGGCCGGCACCGATTGTGATGGTCGAGCCGTTCGACAGAGTGACGGTGACCGGGGTTTGCGCCGGGTTGGTCAGCGTCGCGGTATAGGTGATCTGGCCGCCTTCGACAATGTTATTGGTCGCAGTCAGGGTCAGGCCGGTGTCATCGACCGAGTCGGTGATGGTCGTGACTGCTGGCGTCGGATTCGGCACCAGATTCTCAAAGTTGCCGCCGGTTGCGCCGGTGATGGTGGTGCTTACGGTGCTGCCATTGTTATAGACGTCGTTTGCCGGCGTCGGCACGTTGACGCTGCCAGTGGTCTGGCCGGCGCCGATGGTAATGGTCGAGCCGTTCGACAGAGTGACGGTGACCGGGGTTTGCGCCGCATTGGTCAGCGTCGCGGTATAGGTGATCTGGCCGCCTTCAACGATGTTGTTGGTCGCAGTCAGGGTCAGGCCGGTGTCATCGACCGAGTCGGTGATGGTCGTGACTGCTGGCGTCGGATTCGGCACCAGATTCTCAAAGTTGCCGCCGGTAGCGCCCGTGATGGTGGTGCTGACGGTGCTGCCATTGTTATAGACGTCGTTTGCCGGCGTCGGCACGTTGACGCTGCCAGTGGTCTGGCCGGCGCCGATGGTAATGGTCGAACCGTTCGACAGAGTGACGGTCACCGGCGTCTGCGCCGGATTGGTCAGCGTCGCGGTGTAGGTGATCTGGCCGCCTTCAGTAACGGTCGGGGCGGTCGTCAGGGTGACGGTGGTGGTGTCGACGGTATCGGTGACCTGGGTAGTCGCCGGAGTGGTCGGCGAGGTCACGGTGATGCCGTTGCCGCCGGTGGTACCGGTGACGGTCACGTCGATTTGCGTCGGGTCGTTGTACACCGTGTCGTTCGGCGCCAGCGGTACGTTGACAGTGCCGGTGGTGGAGCCGGCCGGAATGATGATCACCGAGCCGTTGGACAGGGTGATGGTCAGGTCGGTCAGCGGCGCCTGGGTCAGGGTCGCGGTGTACACCAGCACGCCGCCGGCTTCGGTAATGGTCGGCGTGGCGCTCAGGCTCAGGGTCGAGGCGCGCAAAGCATTGGTGGTGGTATCGGTGGTCAGGCCACCGGTGGTGTCCTGGGTGACTTGCCCGGCGGAGTTGATCCCGGCAGTCGGGAAACCAATGGTCGGGTCGACACGGCCAGCGGTCGCGTCGAGCATGACGAAACTGTGGCCGCCACCGGCTGCACCACCGGTACCCGCGGCGCTTGGGCCAGCTGCGGTGGATTCAAGCGCGGTGGTCGGGTCGACGCCGGCGGCGATGGCTTGCTGCAGTTCTTCAACAGAAGGCGCAGCCTGCGCGGTGGCTTCAGCCAGGTCGGTGCTGGAGTCGGGCGCGCTGGCGCTCCACTGCGTATCGCGACCCAGATCGAGGGTACGGCCATCGGCCAGTTCCAGCGACACGGCGCCGGACAGCCCGGTATCGATCTGATCGCCGACGTACAGGCGATCGCCTTCAACGAGTACGCGTCGCACGCCCTCTGGGGACACCACGAAAACCTGACCGACAATGCTTTTGACGATGGCAACAACACTGCTCATTGAAGACTCTCCGGGGTGTCGCGTTCAGTTGACTTCCATGGACCTGACGGGCGTCGGCGCCACTTCAGTCTGGACGTGTTTCTAGAAAATGGATAACTTGTTGACGCTGTATTTCGTCAATTATTTGGCTATAAATTTTCGCGATTAACTTTATGCCAAACTATTGACCTTATGGGTGCCATCCTAAACAATCGCCCCACTAATGTCACATTGATATTTCCGCGGCGACCTGTCCTTCAGCCTGTCATCCAGTTCCTCTTTTGAACTTTCCGACATACGGTCTTTCGGGTTGCCATCATCCGACGCAGCGCCACGTTTTTGCTGTGATTCAAGACAAGAAGTTCTGGGAAATTCCAACCATGCGTTCGCTTTTGCTCCTCGTCGCGCCCTTCGCTCTCGCCGCTTCATTCGTACAAGCACAATCCTTACCAGAAGCCATGCAACAGGCACTGGATGTCCATCCGGAGATTCAGGCGGGGGTCAACAGTCGTTTGGCGGCGGATTATCAGTTGAAAGCGGCGAAGGGCGGATACCTGCCCAAGGTCGATTTGCTGGGCGGTTATGGCCGTGAAGGCACCGACAGCGTGACCACTCGCGCCAACGGCGGCGGCAACCACTGGGAGACGTTGAATCGCAGCGAGTCAAGTTTACGTCTCTCGCAAATGGTTTTTGACGGTTTTGCGACCTCCAATGAGGTTGCGCGTCAACAAGCCAACGTCAGCTCCCGTGCCTACTCATTGCTCGGCACGTCCGAGCGCACCGCGCTGACCGTCGCTCAGGTCTATCTGGATGTGCTGACCCGCCGTGAATTTGTGCGTCTGGCCGAGGAAAACCTCAAGAGCCACCAGCGCATCTACGACCAGATCCAGTTGCGCACCCAGCGCGGCGTGGGCAGCGGCGCCGACCTTGATCAGGCCGAAGCGCGGATGGCCCAGGCCCGCAACAACCTGATCACCGAGCAGACCAACCTCGCCGACTCGGAAACCAATTTCCTCAGCGCCGTCGGCCAGATGCCCGATCAACTGGAGCGCCCGGCGCCGTTCATGGCGATGATGCCGGCCAACCTCAACGAGGCCCGCGCGCAGATGCTGGAAAACAGCCCGATCCTGCGTTCGGCCGAGTCGGATATTGCCGCTGCCGAGAAGCAGTACGCCACCGCCAAGTCGACCTTCTACCCACGTTTCGATGCCGAGCTGGGCCGCACCGCCGACAACGACCTCGATGGTCAGAACGGTCACAACAACGAATGGCAGGCGATGCTGCGCATGCGTTTCAACCTGTATTCCGGTGGCAGCAACAAGGCTGATCTGGAATCCAAGTCGTACCTGGCCAACCAGGCGCTGGACATCCGCAACAACGCTCTGCGCCAGTTGAACGAAGAGCTTGGCCTGGCCTGGAACGCCCTCAACAACGCCAATGCGCAGGTGCCGATCGCCCAGCAATACGTCGATCACAGCACCTCGGTGCGCACCGCCTACCAGCGCCAGTTCAGCCTCGGCGAACGTACCCTGCTGGATCTGCTCGATAGCGAAAACGAACTGTTCACCGCGTCGCGGCGTCTGGCGGAAATCAAGAACATTCAGTTATTTACTCAGTACCGAATCAAGGCGACCATGGGCGAATTGCTCAGAAGTCAGGGCGTGGTTGCGCCGTTGGCATCGGTTGTGCAGAACGATGTGAAACCCAAGGTCCAGCTGCCTGGGATGAATTGAGTTATCCCTTTCAACTGTCAAAGAGTGTCGAGCGTGGAATCAGAAGTCAGTCGAGTTCAACTCAGCCATGATCCACGCGCGTTGCATGACGATCCGTTATTGGACGGTCTGCTCGCCCTTTGCATGCTGCACCAGAAGCCGGCCAGCGCCGCGATGCTGACCACCGGCCTGCCGCTGCCCAAACAACGCCTGAGTGTCGAGCTGCTGCCGCGTGCAGCAGCTCGCGCCGGCCTGCAAGGGCGGGTGCTGCAGCGCAAACTGGAAGAAATCCCGGCGATCGCCATGCCAGCCTTGCTGCTGCTCAAGGATGGCCGCAGTGCCGTGCTGCTCGGCTGGCAGGGCGACAGCGATGCGCGGGTGCTGCTCAGCGAAAGCGATGGCGGCGAGTCGACCGTCAGCCGCGAACTGCTCGCTGACGACTACATCGGCAAAGTCTTCTTCGCTCAGCCGCAACACAAATTCGACGTCAACCACGGGACGCTGATTCCGCGTGCGCGCTCGTGGTTTCGCGACACCCTCAAACGCTCGCGCTGGCTTTACGCCGATGCGATCGCCGCGAGTTTCCTGATCAATATCATCGCCATGGCCGCGCCGCTGTTCGTGATGAACGTGTATGACCGCGTGGTGCCGAACCAGGCCGAAGCGACCCTGTGGGTGCTGGCGCTGGGCATTACCGGCGCGTACATCTTCGATCTGATCCTGAAAAGCCTGCGCAGTCTGTGCCTGGACCTGGCCGGGAAGAAAACCGACCTGATCATCTCGGCGACGCTGTTCGAACGCATCGTCGGCATGGCGATGAAGTACCGCCCGGCGCGGGTCGGCAGCTTTGCGCAGAACATCCATGAATTTCAGAGCCTGCGCGACTTCCTCGCCTCGCTGACCCTGACCAGCCTGATTGATCTGCCGTTTACCATTCTGATCTTCATCGTGATCGCCATTCTCGGCGGGCATCTGGTGTGGATCCCGGTGCTGGCCTTCCCGATCGCCTTGCTGATTGGCTACGCGTTGCAGAAGCCATTGGTCGCGACCATGGAGCGCACCATGGCCCTCGGTGCCGAGCGCCAGTCGAGCCTGATCGAAACCCTCGCCGGCCTCGACGCGGTCAAGGTCAACAACGCCGAAAGCGAGCGCCAGTACCAGTGGGAGCAGACCATCGGTACCCTCAGCCGCCTCGAACTGCGAGTGAAAATGCTTTCTGGTCTGGCGATGAACATCACCCTGCTGATCCAGCAACTGGCCGGGGTGATCATGATCGTCTTCGGCGTCTACCAGATCATCGCCGGCAACCTGAGCATGGGCGGGCTGATCGCCTGCTACATGCTCAGCGGTCGCGCACTCAGCCCGCTGGCCTCGCTGTCCGGTCTGCTCACGCGCTACCAGCAGGCGCGGGTGACCATGACGTCGGTCGACCAGATGATGGAGCTGCCGCAAGAGCGCAATTTCGAAGAACGCCCGCTGAGCCGCAAGGTGCTGCAAGGTGCCATCGAGTGCCGCCAACTGAGTTTCACCTACCCGGAACAACAGAACCCGGCGCTGAAAAACATCAACCTGGTGATCCGTCCCGGCGAGAAGATCGGCATCATCGGCCGCAGCGGCTCGGGCAAGAGTTCGCTGGCGAAACTGCTGGTTGGCCTTTATCAACCGGACGACGGCGCGCTGCTGGTCGATGGCGTGGACATCCGCCAGATCGACGTCAGCGAACTGCGCTACAACATCGGCTACGTCCCGCAGGACATCCAGCTGCTGGCCGGCACGTTGCGCGACAACCTGGTGTCCGGTGCGCGTTATGTCGAAGACGAACTGGTCCTGCAAGCCGCCGAACTGGCCGGCGTTCACGAATTCGCTCGCCTGCATCCGCAAGGTTATGAACTGCAAGTCGGTGAGCGTGGGCAGAACCTCTCCGGCGGCCAGCGGCAGAACGTTGCCCTGGCGCGGGCGCTGCTGCTCAATCCGCCGATTCTGCTGATGGACGAGCCGACCAGCGCCATGGACAACACCGGCGAAGAACGCCTCAAGCAACGCCTCGCGGCGGTGATCGAAAACAAAACCGTGGTGCTGGTGACGCACCGGGCTTCGCTGTTGTCGCTGGTCGATCGCCTGCTGGTGGTCGATCGCGGGCAGATTCTCGCCGACGGCCCGAAAGCCGCGGTGATGGAAGCGTTGAAGAAGGGGCAGATCAGTGTTGCTTAAGTCCGGTGTCAAGGAGTCGATCCGTCGCTACTTCAAGGGTTCTGCTTCGCTGCAGGGCCAGCCGCTGCCGGAGGTCAACAAGGCGCTGATCGAAGACGCTCCGCGCGTCGTGCGTCTGACCATCTGGGCGATCATCGGCTTCTTCGTGTTCCTCATGCTCTGGGCCAACTTTGCCGTGATCGACGAAGTGACCAAGGGCGACGGCAAGGCAATTCCGTCGTCGAAGATCCAGAAAATCCAGAACCTCGAAGGCGGCATCGTCGCCGAACTGTTCGTCAAGGAAGGTCAGATCGTCGAGGCCGGCGCGCCGCTGATTCGTCTCGACGACACGCGTTTTGCCTCCAACGTTGGCGAAACCGAGGCTGATCGCCTGTCGATGCTGCTGCGTGTCGAGCGCTTGAGCGCGGAAGTCGACGACCGTCCGCTGAATTTCCCCGAGGACGTGCTCAAGGCTGTGCCGGGTCAGGCCAAAAGTGAAGAATCGCTGTACATCAGCCGCCGCCAGCAACTGCACGACGAAATCGGCGGCTTGCAGGAGCAGTTGATCCAGCGCCAGCAAGAGCTGCGCGAGTTCACCTCCAAGCAGGCGCAGTATCGCCAGCAACTGGGCCTGCAACGTCAGGAAATCAATATGTCCGAGCCGTTGGTGGCGCAGGGCGCGGTGTCGCCAGTGGAAGTGCTGCGGCTCAAGCGCGCGGAAGTCGAAACCCGCGGCCAGCTCGACGCGACCACCCTGGCCATTCCGCGTGCCGAATCGGCGATCAAGGAAGTGCAACGCAAGATCGACGAGACTCGCGGCAAATTCCGCAGCGAAGCGCTGACCCAGCTCAACGAAGCACGCACCGATCTGAACAAGGCCCAGGCCACCGGCAAAGCGCTGGAAGATCGGGTCAGCCGTACGCTGGTTACTTCGCCAGTGCGCGGCATCGTCAACAAGCTGCTGGTCAACACCATCGGCGGCGTCATCCAGCCGGGCAGCGACATGGTCGAAATCGTGCCGCTGGACGACACCCTGCTGGTCGAAGCGAAGATTCGCCCGCAGGACATCGCGTTCCTGCATCCGGGACAGGAAGCGATCGTCAAATTCACTGCCTACGACTACACCATTTATGGCGGGCTCAAGGCCCAGCTCGAGCAGATCGGCGCCGACACCATCACCGATGAAGACAAGAAAACCACTTATTACATGATCAAGGTGCGCACCGAACGCAGCCATCTGGGCACCGATGAAAAGCCGCTGCTGATCATTCCGGGGATGGTCGCTTCGGTGGATATCATCACGGGCAAGAAGTCGGTGTTGAGCTACCTGCTCAAACCGATCATTCGCGCGCGGGCCGAGGCGTTGCACGAGCGCTAAATCTTTATTGGCCTTTCTGGCCTCATCGCGAGCAGGCTCACTCCTACAGTGATCGCATTCCATCTGAAGAAACGCAATCAACTGTAGGAGTGAGCCTGCTCGCGATGAGGCCAGCGCATTCGCTACTGTCCGTCGCTAAGTGACATAAATCGTCACCCAGCCCGCACCAACCGCCATATCGTTATTCTCTAACGGTATTTAATTTCCGATTCTTATACCTATAAAGTCATCCCACTGCGTACCTGCCGACCAATCGGCGCGCCGCACGAGCTGAACCAACACGCAATCCAGCGTGAGTGTCTGATCGACGAGCGCGCCCGTGAGCGCGCCGTGCGTGGGAGATGGAAAGATGTCCGCAGCTACTGCCGCCCCGAGCGCCGCGACCGCCGCGCCGCAAACCTTTGAAATTCGCCCGTTCAGTGGTGCCGTCGGCGCCGAAATCGTTGGCCTCGATCTGAGCCGGCCGGTCAATGACCAGGATTTCGCGCGCATTCATCGCGCGCACCTTGATTACCATGTCGTGGTGTTTCGCGACCAACGGATCACCCCGCAACAGCAGATCGATTTCAGCCGCCGCTTCGGTGTGCTGCAGATCCACGTGCTCAAGCAGTTCCTGCTGGCCAATCACCCGGAAATCCTCATCGTTTCCAACATCATCGAGAATGGCCAGAACATTGGTCTCGGTGACGCCGGCAAGTTCTGGCATTCCGATCTCTCCTATAAAGAGCTGCCGAGCCTCGGTTCGATGCTTCACGCCCAGGAATTGCCCGAGGAGGGTGGCGACACGCTGTTCGCCGACATGCACAAAGCCTGGGACAACCTGCCCGCCGCGCTGCGCAAGGCTGTCGAAGGCCGCTTCGCTGCGCACTCGTACACCGCGCGTTACAGCGAAACCAAATTCGAGGGCAACTGGCGCCCGACCCTGACCCCGGAACAACTGGCGCAAGTCGCCGAAGTCGTGCATCCGGTGGTGCGCACGCACCCGGAAAACGGCCGCAAGGCGCTGTTTGTCAGCGAAGGCTTCACCACGCGCATCGTCGGCCTGCCGGAAGACGAGAGTCAGCAACTGCTGAGTGAGCTCTACGCCCACAGCGTGCAGCCGCAAAACATCTACCGCCATCAGTGGCAACCGCATGATCTGGTGTTCTGGGACAACCGCTCGCTGATCCACCTCGCTGCCGGCTGCCCCGCGCACCTGCGCCGCAAGCTGTATCGCACGACCATCCAGGGCGATGCGCCTTTCTGATTTGCGGAGATTGATCAAACCATGAACGCTCCCTTGCCAGGCCACGCGGCCAGCAACCCGGTCGCTCGCAGCGAAGCGCTGCTGGCGGTCGATCACGTCAGCCTCGAATATCGCACGCCGCAACGCGTGGTGCGCGCTACCCACCAGGTCAGTTTCGAAATCGACCCGGCCGATCGTTACGTGCTGCTAGGCCCGTCCGGTTGCGGCAAGTCGACTTTGCTAAAAGCGGTCGCCGGTTTCATCCAGCCGTCCGAAGGCGAGATCCGCTTGCAAGGCCAGCGCGTCGAAGCGCCGGGGCCGGACCGGATTGTGGTGTTTCAAGAATTCGATCAACTACCGCCGTGGAAAACCGTCAAACAGAACGTGATGTTTCCGCTGCTGGCCTCGCGCACGCTGAACAAAAAACACGCCGAAGAACGTGCGCTGCACTATCTGGAAAAGGTCGGGTTGGCGGCGTTCGCCGATGCCTATCCGCACACCCTGTCGGGCGGCATGAAAGCGCGGGTCGCGATTGCCCGGGCACTGGCGATGCAACCGAAAATCCTCCTGATGGACGAGCCGTTCGCTGCACTGGACGCGCTGACCCGACGCAAGATGCAGGAGGAATTGCTGCTGCTCTGGCAAGAAGTGCGCTTCACCTTGCTGTTCGTCACCCATTCGATCGAAGAGGCGCTGGTGGTCGGCAATCGCATTCTGTTGCTGTCGCCCCATCCGGGGCGCGTGCGCGCCGAAGTGCACAGCCATCAATACGATCTGCACAGCCTTGGCGGTGTGGCGTTTCAGGAGTCGGCGCGGCGCATTCACCGACTGCTGTTCGACGAAGGCCAGTCGCCGGACACCGAACGTGATCACGACTTCAACGACATTCGCATCGCCTATTGAGCGGCCAGGAGGACTACCCGATGAGCCATTCATCATCTGTGCGTGAAGAATTCGAAATCGAGCTTGAGCCGCTGACGTCCGTGCCGGTCGAGCGTGAACTGTCGCTCGGTACGCGGCTGTGGCAGCAGGGCTGGCTGCGCAAAGGTTTGATCCTGATCGTTCTGGCGATCATCTGGGAAGTGGTCGCGCGGATCCAGAACAACGACTTGATGCTGCCGAGTTTCCTGCAGACCAGCCATGCGCTGTTCGACGGCTTGCTCAGCGGTGAGCTGTTGGTCAAGGTATGGATTTCGCTGGTGGTGCTGATCAAGGGTTATCTGATCGGTATCGTCCTCGCCTTCGCCCTGACCACGCTGGCGGTGTCGACGCAATTGGGCCGCGATCTGCTCAGCACAATGACTTCCATGCTCAACCCGCTACCGGCCATCGCGCTGTTGCCGCTGGCGCTACTGTGGTTTGGTCTGGGGCAGAACAGCCTGATTTTTGTGCTGGTGCATTCGGTGCTGTGGGCGTTGGCGCTGAACACCTATGCGGGATTCATGGGCGTCTCCGAGACGCTGCGCATGGCCGGGCGCAATTACGGTTTGAAAGGCTTGCGCCTGGTCCTGTTCATCCTGATTCCGGCGGCGCTGCCGTCGATTCTGGCCGGGCTGAAGATCGGCTGGGCGTTTGCCTGGCGCACCCTGATCGCGGCAGAACTGGTGTTCGGCGCCACCAGCGGCAAGGGCGGCCTCGGCTGGTACATCTTCCAGAACCGCAACGAACTGTACACCGACAAGGTGTTCGCCGGGTTGGCCGTGGTGATTCTGATTGGCTTGCTGGTGGAGAATCTGGTGTTCGATTCGCTGGAGCGGGTGACGGTGAAGCGGTGGGGTATGCAGCGCTGATTTTTGGTGTGGCGGCCGGCCTCATCGCTGGCAAGCCAGCTCCCACAGGTTTTGCGGTGGCCGCAAATATTGTGAACTCCCAAGGCACTGTGAGAGCTGGCTTGCCAGCGATGGCGTCCTGTCCGGCGCCGACATCTCTGAAAAATGTTTGCTAGCATTGCGCCCGGATCAATCCCGATCAGCCAAGAGTGCTCGGCATGCAACTCCCGGACATGAACCTGCTGGTCGCCCTCGACGCTCTGCTCGACGAGGGCAGTGTGGTCGGTGCGGCGCGGCGAATGAATCTCAGCCCGGCGGCGATGAGCCGCACGTTGACGCGGATCCGCGAGGCCATCGGCGATCCGATTCTGGTGCGCGCCGGCCGCGGTCTGGTACCGACACCCAAGGCCCTCGAGCTGCGCGAACAGGTGCGCGACGTGGTCGAGCAGGCCGCGCTGCTGTTTCGCTCTGCCGACAGCGTGGAACTGGGCACCCTGCGTCGGCGCTTCAGCATTCGCGCCAATGACTTTTTCGTCGGCGTCTACGGCGGCAAGCTCTTCGACACCCTCGACAAACTCGCCCCGCACTGCGAACTGCGCTTCGTCCCGGAAGGCGACGGCGACGACGAGGCGCTGCGCGAAGGACGCATCGACCTGAGCGTCAGCAACACCCGGCCGGTCACGCCTGAAGTGAAAGTGCAGAACCTGTTCTCGACGCATTTTGTCGGTCTGGTGCGCGAAGACCATCCGCTGCTCGATGGCGAAATCACCGCTGAGCGCTACGCCGGTTTTTCCCACATCAGCATGTCGCGCCGGGGCATCGCCCGCGGCCCTATCGATACCGCACTGAATGCGTTGGGCCTGGAGCGGCGGGTGGCGGTGATCGCGCCGAGTTTCCATGCGGCGATGTTCGCTCTGCCGGATTCCGACCTGATCCTGCCGGTACCCAAGGAAGCCCTGCTCAGTGTCCGCCGCCTGGGCCTGAAGCTACGCTCGTTCAACCTGCCGATCCCCTTGCCGATGCTGATGCTGACCCAAGCCTGGCACCCGCGCTTCGACAAGGACCCGGCAAACCGCTGGCTGCGCGAAACCCTGAAAACCTGCTGCGATGAAACGTGGCTGGCGGCACAGCCCTGATTCGCGAACCCACACAAACCCTCTGTAGGAGTGAGCCTGCTCGCGATAGCGGTGTGTCATTCGACACCTGAATCGACTGACAGACCGCTATCGCGAGCAGGCTCACTCCTACAGGTGTTAATCGTTGTGTCTGATGCACTTATAACCTGCCAATAAGTCAATTTTCGGCATTGCCAAGCCCCACTAAAATGCTCCGGTATTTTTCTCTCCGGAGCGTGTATTCATGACATCCCTGACGGCCGCGGCGCCTATCGCGGCGGCCAATCCGGCGACGGCGGCTGCGCCACCGGTGTTCGGGGCGCGGATCATCATTGGCCTGGTCGGCGTGCTGCTGGCGGTGCTGGTGTCGGGCCTCAACGAGATGGTGACCAAGGTCGCCCTCGCCGATATTCGCGGCGCGCTGCACATCGGTTACGACGAAGGCACCTGGCTGGTCGCCAGTTACACCGCCACCTCGGTCGCGGCCATGGCGTTCGCGCCGTGGTGCTCGGTGACCTTCTCGCTACGGCGCTTCACCTTGTGCGCGATCAGTCTGTTCACCTTGCTCGGTGTGCTGTGCCCGTTCGCGCCGAATTACGAAAGCCTGCTGCTGATGCGCACCTTGCAAGGGCTGGCGGGCGGCGCTTTGCCGCCGATGTTGATGACCGTCGCCCTGCGTTTCCTGCCGGCGAACATCAAGCTGTACGGACTGGCCGGTTATGCGCTCACCGCGACCTTCGGCCCGGGACTGGGCACGCCGCTGGCCGGTTTGTGGACCGAGTACGTCGGCTGGCAATGGACGTTCTGGCAAATCGTGGTGCCGTGCCTGATCGCCATGGCGGCGGTGGCCTATGGCATTCCGCAGGACCCGCTGCGCCTCGAACGCCTGAAAACCTTCAACTGGAAAGGCCTGCTGCTGGGGTTTCCGGCGATCTGCATGCTGGTCATCGGCCTGCTGCAAGGCAATCGCCTGGACTGGTTCGAATCGAACCTGATCTGCGCCTTGCTCGGTGCCGGCTCGCTGTTGCTGGTGGCGTTTCTGATCAACGAGTGGTCGCAGCCGATTCCGTTTTTCAAATTGCAGATGCTCGGCATTCGCAACCTGTCGTTCGCCCTGATGACGCTGGCCGGTGTGCTGGTGGTGTTACTCGCCGTGGTGCTGATTCCGTCGAGTTATCTGGCCCAGGTGCAAGGTTATCGCCCGGTGCAGACCGCGCCGATCATGCTGATCGCCGCCTTGCCGCAGTTGCTCGCGCTGCCGCTGGTGGCGGCGCTGTGCAACCTGCGCTGGGTCGATTGCCGCTGGGTGCTGGGGATCGGTTTGAGCCTGCTGGCGCTGTCATGCCTGGGCGGGTCGCATCTGACCTCGGCGTGGATTCGCGATGATTTTTATGTGCTGCAGTGGTTGCAGATTCTCGGCCAGCCGATGGCGGTGTTGCCGCTGCTGATGCTGTCCACCGGCAGCATCACCCCGCTCGACGGGCCGTTCGCCTCGGCGTGGTTCAACACCGTCAAAGGGCTGTCAGCGGTGATCGCCACCGGGGTGATCGAGGCGCTGACCACCTCGCGCCTGCATTTTCATTCGAGCATGTTGGTCGACAGTCTCGGCAATTCGCCGCTGGCCGATCAAAGCGATCCGGGGCTCGCCCATCGCCTGCACGAACAGGCCGTGGTGCTGACTTCTTCGGATCTTTATCTATGCATGGCCGGCGTCGCGCTGGTTTTGATTCTGCTGATTTTCTGGCTGCCGACGCGGATCTATCCGCCGCGCGCGCCGACTTGATCGCTGCACTGAAACAGAAGGTTTTTATGACGACTCAAGCAAAGCAAAAACTCGCGGCGGCCGTTGCCGCTGCGCTGGCCGTCGGCGTGCTGGTGTATCTGGCGCTGCCCGGCCTGTTTGGTAAACGCACCGAGCAAAGCACCAACGATGCCTTTATCTCGGCGGACTACACGCTGGTGGTGCCGCGCGTCGCCGGGTTCATCAAGCAAGTGCTGGTCGAGGACAACCAGCAGGTCAAGGCCGGGCAATTGCTGGCGCTGATCGATGACCGTGATTTACGTGCCGCGGCTGAAGCGGCGGACGCGCAAACCCTGGTCGCGCGAGCGCAGCTACAGAATGCCCAGGCGACGCTGGAGCGCCAGACCTCACTGATTGCCCAGGCTCAGGCCTCGGTGGTGTCGGCCAAGGCTGAGATGGCATTCGCCCAGCAGGAACTGAACCGCTACAACCACCTCGCCGGTGTCGGTGCCGGCACGGTGCAGAATGCACAACAGGCGCGTACGCGGATCGATCAAGCCTCGGCGCAGCTCGACACGGCGACGGCGAAACTGGCCGCCGAGCGTAAGCAAGTGGAAATCCTCACGGCGCAACGGGACGCCGCCGAAGGCAGTCTGAAACACGCGCAAGCGGCGCTGGAAATCGCCAGTTTCAACCTCTCCTACACGCGCATCACCGCGCCACAGGACGGCATGATCGGCGAGCGCGCGGTGCGTGTCGGCGCCTACGTGACGCCGGGCAGCAAGCTGTTGGCGGTGGTGCCGTTGCAGCAGGCCTATGTAGTAGCGAATTTTCAGGAAACCCAGTTGACCGACGTGCAGCCGGGGCAGGACGTGCAGGTGCGCGTCGACAGCCTTGGTGGTGAAACGTTAAGCGGCCGCGTCGAAAGTATTGCGCCAGCGACCGGCGTGACGTTTGCCGCGGTGAAGCCGGACAACGCCACCGGTAACTTCACCAAAGTCGTGCAGCGGATTCCGGTGAAAATCATGCTGGAGCCGGGCCAGCCATTGGCCGAGCGGTTGCGGGTGGGGATGTCGGTGGAGGCGAGCATTCATACCGCGGATGTGAAGGCCGATCGCGAGGTGGTACAGCGATGACCGGTGTTGAATTGACTGGCCTCATCGCTGGCAAGCCAGCTCCCACAGGGTCCATGGGCAGCCCTGAAAAATCTGGACAGCCCGCGCAATCCCTGTGGGAGCTGGCTTGCCAGCGATGGGGCCAGTGGCAGCACATCACTTTGGGTGCGTTGCTCACCATGAGTCTCAGCGCTTGCACTGTCGGCCCGGACTTCCAAAAGCCCGAAGCCACGCAAATCAGCGACTGGGCCAGACCCGCCAAATCCGCCCCCAGCCAGGCCGTCAGCGAACCGCTCAACGAGCGCTGGTGGGAAGTTTTCAACGATCCGCAGCTCTCGGCACTCACCCAGCGCGCCGTGCGCAGCAACCTCGATTTGCAACTGGCCAGCAGCCGCCTGCAGCAAAGCCGCGCGGCCCGTCAGGTGATCACCGCCGAGCGTTACCCGAACACCGCCGCCAGCGGCAGCTACGCACGCAAGCGCAACAGTGGCGAAGGCTTGAACGATCCATCGGGGCATAACGGCGATTCAGCGTTCAACCTGTGGGATGCCGGTTTCTCCGCATCCTGGGAGCTGGACTTCTGGGGTCGTGTGCGCCGTGAAACCGAAGCCGCTGACGCCAATCTGCAAGTCGCCGATAACGACCGCCGTGGTGTCTTATTGACCGTGCTGGCCGACACCGCGCAAAGCTACATCCAGTTGCGCGGCGTGCAGAACACCCGCGCCGTCACCGAACAGAACCTCGACGTCGCCCGTCACAGCCTCAAGCTTTCGCAACTGCGACTGGCCGACGGTGTGGCGACCGATCTGGACGTCGCCGAAGCCGCCGCGCAAGTCGCCGCCATCGAAGCGCGTCTGCCGGCGCTGGAGCAGCGCCAGGCGCAACTGATCAACGCAATCAGCCTGTTGATGGGCGAACCGCCGCATGCCTTGGCCAAAGAGTTATCCACCGACGCAGCGGTGCCGCAGTCGCCGTTGCAAGTAGCGATCGGCCTGCCATCGCAACTGGCCGAACGACGCCCCGACATCCGCCAGGCCGAAGCACGCCTGCACGCGGCCACCGCCATGATCGGCGTGGCCAAGGGTGATTTCTACCCACGCATCACCTTGTCCGGCAACCTCGGCTCGCAAGCCATGCAGCTCAGCGATTTCGGTTCATGGGGCTCGCGCGCGTTCGGCATTGGCCCACAGTTCAGCCTGCCGCTCTTCGACGGCGGGCGCCTGCGCGGCATGCTGCAACTGCGCGAAGCGCAACAGCAGGAAGCGGCCATCGCCTATCAGCAAACCGTGCTGCGCGCCTGGCATGAAATCGACGATCAGCTCAGCGCTTACAACGCCAGCCAGCGCCGCCGCGACAGCCTCGCCGAAGCTGTGCGCCAGAACCAGATCGCCCTGCGCACCGCGCAGCAACAATACGTCGAAGGCGTGTCCGATTTCGTCAACGTCCTCACCGTGCAGAGCGCTTTGCTGGCGACCCAGGAACAGTGGGTAGAAAGCTCCACCGGCGTTTCGCTGGCGGTGGTCGGCTTGTACAAGGCACTGGGTGGCGGATGGCAATCGGTGTATCCGGCGCAGCCGATGGCTGCGGCTACGCCGGACGTCGCGAAGCCCTGAACCAACAGCGCCAGCTATGCTCAACTCCAATGGATCAAGCAGTTCAACGCCACGCCTGAATGCCAGAGGAGTTGCAGCATGGAAAAACCACAACACAGCCTCCCGGCCCTGTTCAAACAGCTCGGCCTCGCTGACGACGCCACCGGCATCGACCAATTCATCGCCAGCCATTCCCCGCTCAAGCCGGATTTACATTTGGCCGATGCGTTTTTCTGGTCGAAAAGCCAGGCGCAGTTCTTGCGCGACGAGATTCTGGAGGATGCGGATTGGGCGGAGGTGGTGGATCAGTTGGATGTGATGTTGCGTAAGGGGCGAGTGAGATGACTAGAGTGATCCTTTGCGACCTCTGTCACCGCAACAATTGATAAGCTTCGATATCGACCGAAATTTCGATCGCATTCAAGGCCCTCACCATGCAAGACGTTCTGGCCGATATGGCTGTCAGTATTTCTGAATTGAAGAAAAATCCTTCTGCCGTGCTAAAAGGCGCGAAAGGCGGTGTTGTGGCAATACTCAATCACCACCGGGTCGTGGGCTACATGGTGCCTGCTGACGTGTATGGAGCGTTGGTCGAGCGGCTTGATGATCTTGAGCTTATGCAAATTATGAGTTCCCGAGCTCACGAAACACCCATTTCGTTACGTCTGGATGATTTGTAGGTTTAAGTTTCTGTCGTCGGGGAACCACGAGTGGAGCAAGCTGCGTCGTTCGTAGCGGGAGCAATCACGCAAGGGGTGCAGCGTGTAAAAAAAAATGTAGGAAAGGGCTGAAATGTAAAAAAAACATGGTTGCTGTAAAAAAATCTGGGCTTTAATCGTCGCTGTAGATTTTTTGTGGAAGATGACGATGCCAACTGTTGGATACGCCTACCTGCGTGACGCGCTGAAGCTCAAGGCATTCACTCCAAAGCGCATCGCTATGATCAAACCGGTCACCAGAATTACCTTGATCGGTGATTGTCTTGCTGTTCCAGCCGCCGTTGCGCCTGCACGGGGATCAACGCTAGAGCACATTCTGTTTGCGCTAAAGCATGAAGGAATAAACCTGTGCATTCTTGCCCAGGCGCTGGAATTTGTTGAAGCGAGCGATTTATCAAGCGAGCTGGGCAGATCCCCTAATGGCGTATTTATCCGTAAGACCTGTTTTCTATGGGAAAGCTTTACCGGCAAACAGCTGGACTACTCCGTCCCGGTTCGAGGCAGCGTCGTCGCCTTGTTCGATCCCAAGCGATACGTCACCGGGCCAGCGGTTCGGAATAGTCGCTGGCGAGTCGATTTCAATGGTTTGGGGTCATTGCATTACTGCGCCACCGTTGAACGAACGGTGAGGCTACAGGAGCTGATCGATCTGGACATCGTTGGGCGAGCCCAGGTTTTCATGGCGACGTTGCCGCCGGAGATGATGGATCGGGCAATCAATTGGGCCTATCTGCATGAGACTCGCGATTCCTTCGCTATCGAGAAAGAAGAGCCCAGCGAAGAAAAATCGCGGCGATTTGTTCGACTTTTGCGCCAAGCTCACGAGCGTACAGAGCTGAGCGAGGACTATCTGGTCGAGTTGCAAAACAGCACGGTCTCGAATCCCTTCGATAAAGCAGTGCTCTTCCGTCATCAACAGAACCATTTACACAACGGCTTGAGAGGCGCCGCGGGCGTCAGTTATGTGCCGCCAGCTGCGCAATTGTGTCGTGAGTTGATGGAGGAGTTGATGACGTTCGCCAATCACTCAGCGAAGCAGGTGGAGCCGCTGATAGCGGCAGCGGTTGTGGCTTTCGGTTTTGTTTTTCTTCACCCATTCATGGATGGCAACGGGCGACTCTCACGCTTCCTCATTCACCAGATCCTCTGCCAGTCCGGTGCTCTGCGAAATGGCTTTTTGTTACCCGTTTCCGTGGCGATGAAGCATGAGGAATCCAACTATCTGCAAACGCTGAAAGCGTTCTCGAAACCAGCGAGAGAGTTTTGGAGTGTCACTTGGCTGGACTCCGACCAGATGACATTCGATTTCATCGGTCACGACGCTATCTACCGATTCTGGGATGCTACTCATTGCGCAGAATTTACTTTGCAGATGGCCTTGCGAGCGCTTGAGGTTGAGCTACGAGAGGAGACTGAATTTCTTGAAAAATACGATTTCGTCATCAAAGCGGTAAATGATCGTTTCGATGTTCGAGGAAGCGATCTTTCGAGGTTGGTGATGATGTGCCTGGACAACGCTGGGAAGGTTTCAAAACATCGCCGCAAGCAATTTCAGTACAGCGTGTCGGAGGAGGTGTTCGACTTTATCGAGGAAATGTCCTCAGCCTATGGAGGCTAAAGCTTCAATTAAGTGCGAGCACTGGTGCCAGGCCCTGGACTGTTGAAGGCGTTCAATCAAAGAGCTGTGGCGAACCCCCCCTCACATATTTGTTTCAAAACTTGACTGAATTTCCTCTCCAATGCGATATTGATAGTTAGCAAACTAACAGTGTTCGTTTCCCGTGTCCGATTCCCTCGACAATCTCCAGATGAACATCAGCAGCGCAATGGTGGTGGCCGCGCGGCATTGGCGGAAGATCTGCCAGACCACGCTGGTGAACTATGGAATTTCCGAAGCCTGCGCCGTTCCATTGTTGATGATCGGGCGTCTTGGCGAAGGTGTGCGCCAGGTTCAGGTGGCTCAGGCCGCCGGCATGGAGAGCCCGTCGCTAGTGCGCTTGCTCGATCAGTTGTGTCATTCCGGTTACGTCTGCCGTACCGAAGATGCCCAGGATCGCCGCGCCAAATGTCTGAGCCTGACCGACCGTGGTCGTGAGCTGGTGCAAGCGGTGGAGGTCGAGCTGGTGCGCTTGCGCCATGAAGTGCTCGAAGGCATTGAGCGCAGTGATCTGGAAGCTACGCTTCGGGTACTCAGGGCTTTTGAGGCGGCCAGTCCGCCTGTGGTGGTCAATTCTTGAACGGTTTTTTCACTGGCATTCCGCCGGCCCGGGACTGGTTCTACGGGGTCCGTACCTTTGCAGCGTCGATGATTGCGCTGTACATCGCGCTGCTCATGCAAATGCCGCGTCCGTATTGGGCGATGGCTACGGTGTATATCGTCTCCAGCCCGTTTCTCGGCCCGACGAGTTCCAAGGCCTTGTACCGTGCAATCGGCACTTTTCTCGGCGCTACCGCGGCGGTGCTATTTGTGCCGATGTTCGTGCAGAGCCCGTATGTGCTGGTGGTGGTGATCGCCTTGTGGACCGGGATCCTGCTGTTCATGTCGCTGCACCTGCGCACCGCCAACAGTTACGCGTTGATGCTTGCCGGTTACACCTTGCCGCTGATCGCCCTGCCAGTGGTCGATAACCCGCTGGCGGTATGGGATGTGGCCGAGGCGCGGACCGAAGAGATTTTTCTCGGCATCGCCGTCGCCGCGGTGGTCGGGGCGATGTTCTGGCCGCGTCGCCTGGCACCGGTGTTCAACGATGCGGTGGGCAAGTGGTTTGCCGATGCCACCACCTACAGCCAGAAGTTTCTCAGCCGCGATGTGCAGCCCGAGGAAGTCACGGCTTTGCGCATGGCCATGGTCGCCAGTTTCAACAGTCTTGAACTGATGATCGGCCAGTTGCCCCACGAAGGCGCGCGTCCGCAGACCGTGCGCAACACCAAGGAGCTGCGCGGGCGGATGATCCACCTGCTGCCGGTGATCGATGCGCTGGAAGATTCGCTGTATGCCCTCGAGCGGCGCACCCCGGAACTGGTCGAACAATTCCAGCCGCTGCTGATGGCAGCTCGCGAATGGCTGAGCCATGCAGATGCTGACCTCGGTCGCTGGCAAGCGCTGAAAGATCAGCTCGAAGCTTTACAGCCGAGCGCTGAGGCGCTGGAAGACCGCAAACAGTTGCTGTTCTCCAACGCGCTGTATCGCCTCGGTGAATTCATCGATCTGTGGCAGGACTGTCGCAGTCTGCAGGACGCGATTCTGTGCGAACGCCAGGACAGCTGGCGCGCCGTTTATCGCCACTGGCGCCTCGGCCGGTTGACGCCGTTCATTGATCGCGGGCTGATGCTGTATTCAGTGGCGTCGACGATTCTGGCGATCATTGTCGCTTCGGTGTTGTGGATTCTGCTCGGCTGGCCGGACGGCGGCAGCGCGGTGATTCTAGCCGCGGTCGCGTGCAGTTTCTTCGCCTCGATGGATGACCCGGCACCGCAGATTTACCGGTTCTTTTTCTGGACCGGCATGTCGGTGCTGTTCGCCAGCCTTTATCTGTTTTTGATCCTGCCCAACCTGCATGACTTCCCGATGTTGGTTCTGGCGTTTTCCGTACCGTTCATTTGCGTCGGCACGCTGACCGTGCAGCCGCGTTTTTATCTGGGCATGCTGCTGACGCTGGTCAACACCTCGTCGTTCATCAGCATTCAGGGCGCTTACGATGCCGACTTTTTCGCTTTCGTGAATTCCAACCTGGCAGGGCCGATCGGCCTGCTGTTCGCTTTCATCTGGACGCTGGTGGCGCGGCCGTTCGGCGCGGAACTGGCGGCCAAGCGTCTGACCCGTTTCAGCTGGAAAGACATTGTGCGCATGACCGAGCCGGCCAACCTCGCCGAGCACCGGCAACTGGGCGTGCAACTGCTTGATCGGCTGATGCAGCATTTGCCGCGTCTGGCCCTGACCGGCCAAGACACCGGCATCGCCATGCGCGAAGTGCGCGTGGGGCTGAACATGCTCGATTTGCTGGCCTACACCCCGCGCGTCACCGGTGCGGCCAAGGCTTTGTTGCAGCAAGTGGTCAGCGAGGTCGGCGAGTATTTCCGCGCCTGCCTCAAGGCTGGCGAACGCCTGCCAGCGCCGAGCGGTCTGCTGATGACCCTCGACCGTACCCGTCGCGCGCTGAATGGCCAGGGTGACCATGAAACCCGTCTGCATCTGCTGCACGCCCTGAGCGGTTTGCGTCTGGCCCTGCTGCCCGGCGTCGAATTCGTCTCCAGCGCCGAGCCCGAAGAACCGCTGCCCGATGGAGCGCCCCTATGATTGGTGATCTGGACATCAGCGGCATCTTTCTGCCGACGCTGCTGGTTTTGATGGGCATCACCTATGTGTTGTTTGTGTTGGTGCATGGCGTGCTGCAACGCCTGCGCTTTTACCGTCTGGTCTGGCACCGGGCATTGTTCAACGTGGCGCTTTACGCCGTGCTGCTGTACGGCGTGGACTCACTCAGTCGATACCTGATGACATGAAAAAACCGTTTCTGACTATTGGTCGCGTGGTCCTGACCCTGCTGATCGTGACGTTCGCCGTGGTCCTCGTCTGGCGCATGGTGATGTATTACATGTTTGCGCCGTGGACCCGCGACGGCCACATCCGCGCCGACATCATTCAGATCGCCCCGGACGTGTCCGGGCTGATCCAGCAGGTGGAAGTGAAGGACAACCAGCTGATCAAGCGCGGCCAGGTGTTGTTCAGCATCGACCAGGACCGTTTCAAACTGGCCCTGCGTCAGGCCAAGGCTGCGGTCGCCGACCGCGAAGAAACCCTCGCTCAGGCGCAGCGGGAAGCCAAGCGCAACCGTGGCTTGGGCAACCTGGTGCCGGCCGAGCAACTGGAAGAAAGCCAGTCGCGCGTGGCGCGCGCGCAATCGGCGCTGGCCGAGGCGTTGGTGGCAGTGGACAGTGCGCAGCTCAACCTCGACCGTTCGGTGATCCGCAGCCCGGTCGACGGTTACGTCAACGACCGCGCGCCGCGTCCGCAGGAATTCGTCACCGCCGGGCGGCCGGTGTTGTCGGTGGTCGACAGCAATTCCTTCCACATCGACGGCTACTTCGAAGAAACCAAACTCGACGGCATTCATGTCGGTCAGTCAGTGGATATCCGCGTGATCGGCGACCGCGCCAGATTGCGCGGCCACGTCGAAAGCATCGTTGCCGGCATCGAGGACCGTGACCGCACCAGCGGCAGCAACCTGTTGCCCAACGTCAACCCGGCGTTCAGCTGGGTGCGTCTGGCGCAGCGGATTCCGGTGCGTATCGCGTTTGATGAGGTGCCGGCAGATTTCCGCATGATCGCCGGTCGCACGGCCACGGTAGCGATCATTGATGATCAGCAGCAGGAGCCGGCGCAATGAGCAGGGCGCTGATGATCGCCGGGCTGGGCCTGATGCTCTCGGCGTGTCAGGTGGTCGGGCCGGATTATCAGGTGCCTGACGACGCGGCGATTCAGCGCAAGGACATTCAGGGCGAACTGACGGTGGCCGGCAAACCAGTGGTCTCGGCGCCGGTGCCGGCGGACTGGTGGCGGCTGTATCAGGATCCGCGTCTGGATCAACTGGTGCAGCAGGCCATGGCCTCCAACAGCGATTTGCGCGTGGCCGCAGCCAACCTGCAGCGCGCGCGGGCGCAGGTCGATGAAGCCGAAGCGGCGGGCGGCTGGAGCGGCGGGGTGAAAATGGGCGCCCAGCGGTTGCAGGAATCCGGGCAGGCGTTTCTGCTGCCGGAGAAAGTGCCGGTGGCCAACATTGCCGATATCGGCATCAGCGCTTCGTATCAGTTCGACCTCTGGGGCACGTTGCAACGCGGCATCGAAGCGGCGAAAGCCAACGCCGATGCGACTCAGGCCGCCGCCGATACCGCGCGCATCACCTTGGTTGCCGATGTTGTGCGCGCCTACACCCAGGTCTGTGCCGCCAACGAAGAGCGCGAGATCGCTCAGCATTCCCTCGACCTGCAATCGCAAAGCACGTCGTTGATCCAGCGTCTGCGCGACGCCGGGCGTGGCGACGAAACTCAGGTCACCCGTTCGCAAACCCAATTCAAATCCCTGCGCGCGGATATGCCGCGCTACGAAGCGGCGCGTCAGGCCGGTTTGTTCCGTCTGTCGATGCTGCTGGCCAAACCGGTCGATCAATTGCCCGCTGGCACTGCCAGTTGCGCGGAACTGCCGAAAATCGCCCAGTTGCTGCCGGTCGGTGACGGCGCCGCATTGCTCAAGCGGCGCCCGGATATCCGTCAGGCCGAACGGCGTCTGGCCGCTGCCACGGCCGGGATCGGCATCGCCACCGGCGAGTTGTACCCGGACATCAGCATCGGCGCGACCATCGGCACGGTCGGCATCATCGATGACCTTGGTGATCCGTCGACCAATCGCTGGGGCTTTGGCCCGTCGCTGAACTGGAAAGTGCCGACCAACGGCGCCCGCGCGCGCATCCGCGAAGCCGAGGCCAACACCCAGGGCGCACTGGCGCATTTCGACGGCGTGGTGCTCAACGCTATCCGCGAAACCCAGACCGGTCTGGCCCAGTACAGTGCGCTGCTGCAACGCCGCGACGCCTTGGCCGAGGCCGAGCAGTCAGCCAAACTGGCCGCCGAGCAGACGCACCGCTTCTTCCAGGCTGGCCGCGAGTCGTTCCTCGCCGACCTGCAAGCGACCCGCACCTACACCGATGTCACCGCGCAACTGGCCGCCGCCAACACCCAAGTCGCGATGAGCCAGATCGATTTGTTCCTCGCCTTGGGCGGTGGCTGGGAAAGCGGACGAACGCACGCTTCAAGTCCCGGCAAACCCTGAGGCCATTGCTATGCTTTGAGGTGTTGGAGGCGCGCCCCGTGCAAAGCGCGCCTTCTGCACGCATCGCTGGCGCTGGTCCGGGGGAAACCAATAATGAAAAACCCTTATGCTCTGGGCTTCTGGTGCGCCTTGATAGCGCTGGTGCTGCTATCGGCCACCTATTTCTACGGCATCATGCTGGCCCACCAGATCGACACGGCCATGGTCTTTCTCGACAGTGCCGTGGCGCTGATCGCGGTGATGGCGATCGTCGTGGTCGCGTGGGCTTCGGTTCAAGTGCAGCGGGTCAAGAAACGCCAGCTGGAACAAGGCAAGGTCCTGGTGCTGATCTGGGACACCAAAGTCGCCCTGCGCCGGGTCGAAACCGTGTTCGACCGGTACTTCTGGGGCAGCTACTGGCAGCCCGGGCGCACTTTCGCCGAAGTCATGGGCGAACTCACCGGCACCCCGCTGGAAAAAAGCCTCGAAGCCCTGAAGAAACAGTGCCTGGAACTCGACAAGCAGATCGCCGACGAGGGCTGGCACTGGCTGAACAATGCCCGTGAACTGTCCGACGTTGCCACGGCCATGGCCCGCGAACGCTATCAACTGGATTTCTGCGATCCACGCGCCGAGGGACCGGAGGGCGCGGTGATTGATCGCGACTTTGAAGTGCTGGTTTACACCTGGACGGCGCGGCTGAAGAGCTTTGATCATCAACTCGATGAGATCGAGGCTGAATATTCCTGATGCTCGACTTAATCAACCGGCCTCATCGCTGGCAAGCCAGCTCTCACAAGGTTTTGTGGTGTTCACAGAATTTGTGTTCGCTGGAGATCCTTGTGGGAGCTGGCTTGCCAGCGATGGCGGCTGTGTTCATTGCGAAACTCTCTCGGCCCGCCGACTGTCCATTCCCCCCATGGACACTCTTTAACCTTTAAACATTGGGCCCAATCCCGTGCCCGGTGCTAATCTCCACCGCTGAATTCAGCGCAGTCGAGCCGCGACCCGGTCACGGGTTCAGGGAAGACGACCACACTCACAGCCACGGAAATCGATCAGGTCATTCATGAATAAATCAGCAGGCGTGCTTCTCGGAATTGTTGTTGCCATCGGCGCGATCAGCGCGGGCGGGGCCTGGTACACCGGGACCAAGATCGAGGGCGTATTGAACAACGCCGTCAGCAATGCCAACAAAGAGCTGCAGACCGCCATGGCCGGCTCCAACGGCACGGCGTCGCTGGAACTGGTGTCGCTGGAGCGCCACACCTTCACCAGCACCGCGCACTACCGCCTCAAAGGTGAAGGCGAGATGTTCGGCGATGCGCCGGTCGAGCTGCTGTTTGTCGACCACATCGAACACGGCCCGCTGCCGTTCTCGCGGCTGGTGTCGTTGAAGTGGCTGCCGGTCATGGCCACCAGCAACTACGAGCTGGAAAAAAGCCCGACCACGGAAAAGTGGTTCGCCGCAACCAAGGGTGCCGCACCGCTCAAAGGCGTGACCAACATCGGCTACGACGAATCGACCACCAGCACGCTTGACCTGGTGCCGTTCGAAACCGCGCTGGATGCACAGTCGAACCTGAAGTTTTCCGGCCTGACCATGGACATTTCCGCCAGCGCCCAGGCGCAGAAGGTCAAGGCAGACGGTTATATGGACAACCTGAAACTGGTCACCGTGGCCGAAGACCAGACGCCGGTGCAGGTCGAAATCAACGGCCTGACCCTGGCCAGCAATCTGGCCAAGAGCAGCTACGGCTACTACACCGGGGAAAACACCCTGGAAGTGACCAGCAGCCAAACTACCTTCGGTGCGCAACCGATGGTGCTGGGTGTGAAGAATTTCGAAATGAAGAACCGCACCGAAGAAAACGCCAGCAATGCCTCTGGCCGTGCTGACTACAAAATCGGCGAAGTGACGCTCAACGACAAGAAAGTCGGCTCGGCGGCCATGGCCATGAGTCTGAAGAACCTCGACATTCCGTCGACGATGTCGCTGATGCAGATCTACCAGACCAAGCTGCAGCCTTACGAAAAAGCCGCCGCCGAAGCGGCCGCTCAAGGTTTGCCGGCACCCGAGCTGAACCTGACCGAAGCGGAAAATGCGCAAGTCAAAGCCGACTTGCAGAAACTGCTGTCCGCCGGCCCGCAACTGGCGCTGGAGAACCTTTCGTTCAACACCGCCAACGGTGAAAGTCGCGCCAATCTGGTGATCGACCTGACCAAACCGCAGTCGATGGATCTGCCGCCGGATCAACTCGGCAAGCAACTGATCGCACTGCTGGACCTGAACATCCAGGTATCGAAACCGATGCTGGTCGATCTGCTCAGCGTGCAAGCGCAACTCGATGGCCAGACCGATGCCAAAGCCATTGTCGATCAGTCCAAGGAAGCGGCGGACATGTTTGCCGGCATGGCGGTCGGTTCGCAACTGGCGGTGGTCGACGGCACCAACGTCGTGACCAAACTGCATTACGCGGCCAATCAAGTCGAATTCAACGGCCAGAAAATGACCGTCGAGCAGTTCGTCGGCTTCCTGATGAGCAAGTTCGCTGGCGTCACGCAAGTGCAGTGATTCAGCGGCATTAATAGAAACGCCCGGCCTTTGTCACCGACAGACGCCGGGCGTTTTGCTGTCTGGCGTTCGTGTTTTCGCAGTCCCGGTCGGGCTGCTGCGGGGATTCTGAACAATTATTGCGTTGCGAAAACTGGTCTACGCTTGCGTGCAACACTGCCTGACTAAGCGTGGCCTCTGGACGTTGCAATCGGCCACCGTTACGAATGGGCAAAGAGGGGCATCGCGACCCGGCTGGCCATGTAAGGATGCTGACGAATGCCGCGTATTGATGGTCTTGTATTACATCGTGGTTTACGCCCTTTGTTTCGAGTCGCGCTGTGCAGCCAGTTGCTCTGGCCGGCCTGCGCGTTCGCCGACACAGCCTACGATCAGATGGTGCGCGATGCTCGCGTGGGTCACTACACGCCTGCGCTGACCGTGTTGCGCCAGGTGCCGCCGGGTCAGGCGAGCACCGGGCAAATCAGCGATCACCTGCAAATCGCCAGTTGGGCCGGATTCGACGCCGAGGTGGTGCAGGTCTACGAGGCCCAGGGCCGCGACCGCGTGCTGCCGGTGCAGGCGCTCACGGCCACCGCGCGCGCCTACCGCAACCTCAAGCGCTGGGATAAAGCCACTGAGGTCTACAACAAGGCCTTGGCTCGGGAGCCGGATAACGCCGACCTGCAATTGGGCCTGGCCCTGACTCAGGCGGATGCCGGCAAACCTGATGAAGCGGTGACATGGGCCAAAGCGCTGGTCGCCGCCAAACCCGATGATCCTGCGCGGCGTCTGGCGCTGGGCTATGCCTTGACCCGCGCTGGCAAGCAATACGACGCGTTGTTCGAATACGATCAGGCATTTATCCGCGCCGGCAGCAAACCGGAAGTCGCCCGTGAATACGTGGTCGCGCTGCAAAAAGCGCGCTTGCCGGAGCCGGCCTTGCGCCTGGCCAGGCAGCGTCCGGGGCTGATCGATCCGGTGACCCTGCGCCGCCTCGAAGGCGATCTGGCTGCCGAGCGCGTGCGCCTCGCCGAACTTGCCACACGCAGCGAAAAGGAACGCTACGTCATCGCCGATCGCGCACTGGCCGATTACGACCAGTTGCTCGCCACCTGGACGCCGGATGCTACGGCTCACGACGACGTGATCCGCTGGCGCATCGACCGCATGGGCGCGCTCAAGGCGCGGGCACGCACGGCTGAGGTCATCAGCGAATATCAGAAGCTGCAAGACGAAGGCGTGAAGATTCCGACCTACGCGTTGCGCTGGGTCGCGGCGTCCTGTCTGGATCAGCGTCAGCCGGAAATCGCCACCGACCTGTATCGGCAGGTGCTCTCGGCACCGGACGCCGATAGTGGTAATCGCCTTGAAGACACCACGGCACTCTATTACTCGTTGCTGGAAAGCGACCGCGCCGACGAAGCGCGCAAGGTCGCCGAAGACCTCGCCAAATCACAGCGCCCGCGCGTCGAACTCAAGGGCCTGCCGATCGGCAACCCCAACGATGAGTGGATGGACGCCCAGCAACTGGCGGCACAGGCCGGCACTTACAGCGCCGATTTGCCCCACGGTGAGGAGCGTCTGCAAACGCTGGTTGATCAGGCGCCGGGCAATGTCGGCTTGCGTCTGGCGCAGGCTGACCTGTACCTGGCGCGGCAATGGCCACGCCGCGCGGAAAACCAGCTCAAGGAAACCGAGAGTATCGCGCCGCGCGACATCGGTCTGGAAGTGGCGCAGGCGCGCACTGCCATGGAACTGCAGGAATGGCGGCAGAACGATGCGCTGGTCGACGACGTGGTGGCGCGTAACCCGGACAACCGCCAGGTGCAGCGTCTGGCCCGTGAACGCGAAGTCCACGACATGGCCGAACTGCGCGTCGAAGCCTACGGCGGCAAGGCCAACGGCGGCGGCAGTGGCGATGCTGGCGCGGTCAGTGGCAGTCGCGATTTCGGCATCCAGAGCACCCTGTACAGCCCGCCGATCAACGAAGACTGGCGCGTGTTCGCCGGCCTCGGTTACGCCACCGGCGATTTCGCTGAAGGCACCGGTCACCATCGCTTCCAGCGTGTCGGTCTGGAGCGGCGCACCCGTGACATGACCCTTGAAGCGGAAGTCTCCAATCACGACTACGGTTTCGGCGACAAGCAGGGCGCGCGGCTGGCGCTGGCCCGCGACATCAACGATCACTGGCAGTACGGCGGCAGCCTCGAATACCTGTCGGCCGAAACGCCTTTGCGCGCGCTCAACAGCGATATCAAGGCCAATGGCGGCAGCGCGTTCCTGCGCTGGCGCGCCAATGAAAGCCGCGAGTGGCGCCTGTCGGTGAGCCCGTCGCACTTCAGTGATGGCAATAACCGCGTCGAAGCCTTGCTCACCGGTCGTGAGGGCGTCTACAGCGCGCCGAACCTGCAGGTTGATGCCGGTCTGGAAATCGGCAGCAGCCACAACTCGAAATCCGATGACGTGCCGTATTTCAACCCGAAATCCGACTTCAGCGTGATGCCGCTGGTCAACGTCAATCACGTCCTTTATCACCGCTACGAAACGGTCTGGAGTCAGCAATTCCAGGCCGGCGCGGGGACCTACAGTCAGCGTGATCACGGCACCGGCGGCATGGCCCTGCTCGGCTACGGCCAACGTTATGCGTGGAACGATGTGTTCGAGGTTGGCGGCCTGTTCAGTGTGATCAACCGGCCCTACGACGGAGATCGAGAAACCGATCTGCGCCTGCTCGTCGACCTGACTTTGCGCTTCTAGAAGAGTTTGAACATGCCTTTTATCTCGCGTTTGATCCTTCTGCTGGGAGCGCTGCTGATCAGTGCCTGCGCCCAGCAAGCCCCGGCCTTCGCGCCACCCTCCGAGCGCCCGGTGGTTGCCAGTGAACAGCCATGGCCGAAAAACCATTTTCTCGGCATCGCCTATCACGATGTCGAAGACCGTGACCCCGATCAGGCCGTGGTGGCGGTACGCACCGAGCGCATGATCGAACAACTGGCGTGGCTGCGCGAAAACGGCTACCAGCCGGTGACGGTCGACCAGATCATGGCTGCACGCAAGGGCGGGCCGCAGCTGCCGGCGAAAGCCGTGCTGCTGAGCTTCGACGACGGTTATGCGAGCTTCTACACCCGCGTACTGCCGGTGCTGCGCGCCTACAACTGGCACGCGCTGCTGGCGCCGGTCGGTACCTGGGTCGACACCCCGCTCAATCAACCGGTGGATTTCGCCGGCACGCCGCGAGCGCGTTCCGACTTCCTGACCTGGGATCAGGTGCGCGAGATCTCGCAATCCGGTCTGGTGGAAATCGCCGCGCACACCGACGCCAACCACAAGGGCATCCTCGCCAACCCGCAGGGCAACCTGCAGCCGGCCGCCGCGACCCGACGTTACGACCCGGTCACCAAACGCTACGAGTCCGAAGCCGATTTCCGCGCACGGATTCGCACCGACGTGGGCGATATTTCCGAGAAGATCCGCAAGGCCACCGGCAAGAAACCGCGGGTCTGGGTCTGGCCGTATGGTGCGGCGGACGGCACGTCACTGACGGTGGTCGGTGAGGAAGGCTACGAAATGGCCCTGACGCTGGACGATGGTCTCGACGCCCTCGACAACCTGATGAGCAGCCCGCGTTTCCTCGTCGCCTCCGACCCGGACGGCGAGCATTTCGCCAACAGCGTGGTCGGTGTGCAGGCGCAGCAGGCCATGCGCGTGGTGCATGTCGATCTGGACAATGTCTACGACCCGGACCCGGGACAGCAGGACATCAACCTCGGCAAACTGGTGCAGCGCATGGCTGACCTGGGCGCCAACACGGTGTTCCTGCAAGCCTTCGCCGACCCCAAGGGCGACGGTCTGGTGCACTCGCTGTACTTCCCCAACCGCCACTTGCCGGTACGCGCCGATCTGTTCGATCGCGTGGCGTGGCAGTTGCGCACCCGGGCTCATGTAAAGGTCTACGCGTGGATGCCGGTGCTCAGTTTCGCGCTGGACCCGAAGCTGCCACGCGTGACGCGCTGGGACCCGAAAACCGCCAGCACTTCGGTGGATCCGGATCAGTACCAACGCCTGTCACCGTTCGATCCCGAAGTGCGGCGCATCATCGGTGAGATCTACGAGGACGTCGCGCGACTGACCTCGGTCGACGGCATTCTCTATCACGACGACGCGGTGCTGTCGGACTTCGAAGACGCCGGTCCGCAAGCGCTGAAAGCCTACGCCGCTCAGGGTCTGCCGGGTTCGATTGCCGCGCTGCGCGATGACCCGGCAGCGCTGCAACGCTGGACGCGCTTCAAGAGCCGCTACCTTATCGATTTCACTAACGAGCTGACGGCCAAGGTCCGCGCCATTCGTGGTCCGCAAGTGCTGACCGCGCGCAACATCTTTGCCGAGCCGATGCTCAATCCTGAGAGCGAAGCCTGGTTTGCACAGAACCTCGATGACTTCCTCGCGACCTACGACTGGACCGCGCCGATGGCCATGCCGCTGATGGAAAAACAGACCCAGGCGCAGTCCGGCCCGTGGCTGGAAGCGTTGGTCGCCACCGTCAAGAAACGTCCCGGCGCGCTGCACCGCACCGTCTTCGAATTGCAGGCGCGGGACTGGACCAAGAAGGACCAGGCCGATATCGACGCGGCACAACTGGCCGACTGGATGGGCCGTCTCAAGCGTCAGGGTGCGACCAGTTTCGGTTATTACCCGGACAACTTTCTCGACAACCTGCCGGACCTGAAAACCGTACGGCCTGCGCTCTCCAACAAGTGGAATCCCTGAGATGCTGGATAGACTGTTAGCCCTGCTGGTTCTGGCGCTCGTCCTCGGCGTGCCGCTGGGCCTGATCTTCCTGGTCACCGGGCAGTTCCTGATGGACTTCGTGTTCTTCTACCCGCTGTTCATGTCCGGCCTGTGGATTTCCGGCGGCCTGTATTTCTGGCTGCACTGGGAGCGCCACTGGCCGTGGAAAGACGACACCTTGCCGCCGCCGCTGGCCGGCGAGCCGCTGATCTCAATCCTGATCCCTTGCTACAACGAAGGTGAAAACGCTGCCGATACCATTCACGCGGCACTGGCCCAGCATTATCCGAACATCGAAGTCATCGCGATCAACGATGGTTCCAAGGACAACACCGCCGAAGTCCTCGATGCGCTGGCCATGGAAGATCCACGCCTGCGCGTGCTGCATCTGGCGGAGAACCAGGGCAAGGCCGTGGCGCTGCGTATGGGCGCCATCGCCGCGCGCAGCGAGTATCTGGTGTGCATTGACGGTGACGCGCTGCTGGCGCCGAACACCGCGGCCTATCTGGTCGCGCCGATGCTGGATAACGCCCGTCTCGGCGCGGTGACCGGCAACCCACGGATTCGCACGCGTTCGACGCTGGTCGGGCGGGTGCAGGTCGGTGAGTTCTCGTCGATCATCGGCCTGATCAAGCGCACGCAACGGGTGTTCGGGCGGATCTTTACCGTGTCCGGGGTGATTGTCGCGTTCCGCCGCACGGCGCTGAACCGGGTCGGCTACTGGAGCCCGAACATGATCACCGAAGACATCGATATCAGCTGGAAGCTGCAACTCGATCACTGGAGCATCTTCTATGAGCCGCGCGCGCTGTGCTGGATTCTGATGCCGGAAACCCTCGGCGGCTTGTGGAAGCAGCGCCTGCGCTGGGCTCAGGGCGGTGCCGAAGTGCTGTTCAAGAACATCCGTGGCATCTGGCAGTACCGCCATCGTTACCTGTGGCCGCTGCTGTTCGAATACTGCCTGTCGACCGGCTGGGCGTTCACCTTCCTGCTCTCGGTGATTTTCTGGGGCGTAGGCAAGTTCGTGGTCATGCCCGAGGCGATCGCTGTGCATCACTTGATGCCACCGGCGTTCACCGGGTTGCTGCTCGCGTTCGTGTGCCTGGTGCAGTTCGGCGTCAGCATCATCATCGACCGCCGCTACGAGCCGGGTCTGGGCAAGACCATGTTCTGGGTGGTCTGGTATCCGATCGCATTCTGGTTCGTCAGTTTGCTGACTACGCTGGTCAGCTTTCCCAAAGTCTTGTTCGGCCAACATCAGCAACGTGCGCGCTGGGTCAGCCCTGACCGGGGCATCAAACCGCTCGGCGACGACGAAGAGGAGGTCATCAAATGAAAATCATCCGGACCCGCCAGCGCCCCGTTCTGCTGGTGATCGATGTGCTGATCACGCTGGTGGCGTGGGTCGGCCTGCTGTTTCTGCTGATTCGCGGCCTCTGGCCGTTGATCGAGACCCACGCCGGCGGGCCGCGCATCGACAACTCGGCGTTCGATGCGCTGGGTACCTTGCAGATCTATTTGTGGGTGGCGCTGGTCAACGCGGTGGTGCTGATTGGCTGGGCGCGTTACCAACAGCGTAAAAGTCGCAGCTTCGCCCAGCGCCGTTTGCCCTCGCCGGTGATCGACGACCAAGGGCTGAGCAAGAGCTTCAAATTGTGTGACGAACGCTTGCAGAAACTGCGCACGCCGGGAGTGATGACTATCCACAACGATCAGGACGGCGACATCAGTCACGTGGAAACGCATTTTAGGCCAGTACAGCCAGCGGAGCTGCCGCCACCGCTGGCGCCGCTGGAGCATCCGCGGGTGATCTTCCTGCATGCCGAAGATGACGAACAGCGCGAAACCCTGATCCGTTAACCCAATCTGATCGTTCCCACGCTCCGCGTGGAAACGATCGGTGTTAGTCGCGAATCAGCTTCCACGCTTCGGCCATCGACAGCGGCTGTTTCATCCGCTCGGCAAGCAGCGCAATCGCGCGCTGCCTGTCGCACGCCACCGCTGCGACCACAACGCCGTCTTTGGCGAACAGGCCAATGAACGGCGGTTTCTCCGGCTCGCCATCAAATTCGACTTCATCCCACGCGTCGGCGTGACCGAGATAGTCGTAGTTCTTGCCAAAGTGATAAGTCCAGAAATACGGCACATCCAGGTAATGCTCATCGCCACCGAGCATGTTGGCAGCCGCGATGCGCGCGTGTTGTTGCGCCAGGCGCCAGTGTTCGATGCGTTGCGGCTGGCCGTTCAACGGGAACGTGGCGATATCACCGACGGCCCATAACCCCTCGCTCACGCGCATGCCGCCATTGACGCGCAACGATTGGTCGTCCTCTCTGGGCAAGGACGCGAACGCCTCGGTGGCCGGATGCACGCCGATCCCGGCCAGCACCAGATCAGCCGCGAGGCGCAGACCGTTGTCCAGCAGCACCGCCTCGACCCGGTCCTCACCAAGAATTTCCGTGGCCTCATGGTCAGTGATGAATTTCACCCCGTGTTCTTCGTGCAACGTGCGAATCGCCTTGCCGACGGCTTCGCCGAACTGCTTGGCGAAAGGGGTTGCATGGCGCGCCAGTACGGTGACGTCGAGGCCGTGCTGACGCAGGGCCGAAGCGCATTCGAGGGCGATGAAGCTGTCGCCGATGATCACCGCGCGCTGATCCGCTTGAGCGGCGCCGATGATCTGTTCGGCGTGGGTTTTCGAGCGCAGCACGAAGACATTGGCCAGATCGGCGCCGGGCAGCTTCAGCGGGTTGGGCGCGCCGCCGGTAGCCAGTACCGCAGCGTCGTAGCGCAGAACGCCGCCGTTGCTCAGATGAAGGGTTTTGCTCGGCGCCTCGATTGAGCTGACTTCGCCTTGCACCCGCTCGATGCGCTGCGCTTGATAGAACGCCTCATCACGCAGGGGCGGTACTTCCTTTGGCGACATCTCGCCGGCAAGCACAAATTTGCTCAGCACCGTGCGGTCGTAGCCGGCATCCGCTTCGCCGTCGACCAGCACGACGCGTCCGCCGAAACCTTTCTCCCGCAGCGCGGCTGCGCAAGCGGTACCTGCCGCACCGGCGCCGACCACCACGAACGTCCTTGGATCGTCGGCGGGCGGCGTATGCGGATCGGGCAGCGGCTGGTCATCGACCCAGACTTCATCGCCGCGCAACTCCAGCGGATAACGCTTGAGACTGTCGAGTGAAGGCGGCTCGCACAGGGCACCATCCTCGGCGCGGTACGCGGCTTTATGCCAAGGGCAGATCAACCGCCCATGGCACAGCGCGCCTTCGGCCAACGGCGCGCCGGCATGCGGACACAGTCCTTGAAACGCACGCAATTGGCCGTTGGCCCGCAACAGCACGATCTTGCAGTCACCGATTTGCACTTGCAGGCCTCGATCTCGCGGAACATCGGCGAAACGGGCGACACGGTGCAGGGGCATGGTGGTTTCCTCACAGGCGTTTTTCTTGTGAACGCGTGCGGCAATTCGAGGTTCAGCCATTTGCTACTGCCACGGCACGAACGGTACGGCTATAGTTTGCAGGCCGACGACGGCCCCACTGCACAAGGTGCTCCCGGAATGACCCGATTGACCTCTCTCAACCCTTGGCTGGCGGCCGTTGCCGTCGCCCTTTGCGTGCAGTTTCCGGCGCAGGCCCAGGAACGCTTCACCCTGAGCATCCCGGGTGTTTCCGATAACCGCCTGTTCACCTCGGCCGCCGCCAGCGACGCCCAGGGTTGCGGCGGCAAAAACCAGTCGCCCGCGCTGAGCTGGAACGCCGGCCCGGCCGGAACCCAGAGCTACGCCATCGTCATGCATGACCCGGACGGCCAGAAAGGCATGGGTGTCGACCACTGGATTCACTACGGCATCAAACCCGCGACCCGCCAGATCGCCGCCGGCGTCGGCGCCAAATCCGCCCTCGAAGGCGTCGGCGGCACCAACAGCAAAGGCAACACCCATTACATGGGCCCATGCCCGCCCGTTGGCGATAGCGCGCACCACTACATCATCCAGATCTACGCTCTGGACCTAGCCCCCGACGCCTTACCCGCTGGCCTGACCCGCGCCGAGCTGATGGAAAAAATCAAAGGCCATGTGCTGCGCAATAGCAGCGCGGTGCGGCGATATCACCGCTAAGGTCTCTGGCTGACGGCCCCAACCCGCCAGCCATTTGGCATTGGCCCGCAAAAACGCGCACTATCGGGCCATGGCCAATGCGCTGGAGGACACCGTGGCAGCAAAAATCGACCGCATCGCCCAACTGCTCAACTGCCCGGAAAAAGGCGAGCAGATGCGGCGTGCCGTTACCGAGACGCGCAAGGAGTTTTTGCTCAATCAGCCGGAGGAAGACCTCGTTGATGATGAAGACGAGGTGTTTGACGAGGTTGAGGAGGAGGGCGACGACGATGAATATGATGAGTTTGACTGGACGACGGAGTGACGTTGATCCAACGGTTACCCATCGGCCACAAAAAAGCCCCGGACCATCACAGCCCGGGGCTTTCTCGTTTTGATTCATGGTGCACCAGGCGGGATTCGAACCCACGACCCCTGCCTTCGGAGGGCAGTACTCTATCCAGCTGAGCTACTGGTGCAGCGGGCGACATCATACCTAGGTCGACTCGGGGCGTCCATGCCGGGTTTTGGCGGGTTTTGTCAGGGCGCGTGTCGGCGAAATCGCTGCATTCCAGAAAGCGGTAACGTCCTGCAAAACCCTCGCTTGGCGCTTTGCCGGGGTTGATCTAAGGTCTTTCCTGCGGTAGGGGTTTTGGGTGCGTTGATCTGAAAAATGGGCTTTTTGTTCTTTTTTTCGAACGACCTATTGTCCTTTAACCCCTTTGATCCTACGATCCGTTTGAGATTTCAAACGCTCTTTGCTGGGTGTCGAAGCGCTGGTGTTGCCAATCGTGCACTGCTCCTGCGCCACACCCGGTCACTGATTTCCCTGACGGCAGCCTTGCGAGGCGCCTTTCTACAATCATAATTTTGCTCCGCGCTGGCCGCGGTGCTGTTAAGGAAAGCCGACATGCAGCTCAAAGACACCCAGTTGTTCCGCCAGCAAGCCTTCATCGATGGCGCTTGGGTCGATGCGGACAACGGTCAGACGATCAAGGTCAACAACCCGGCGACTGGCGAAATCCTCGGCACCGTGCCGAAGATGGGCGCTGCCGAAACCCGTCGTGCCATCGAAGCCGCCGACAAGGCGCTGCCGGCGTGGCGTGCGCTGACCGCCAAAGAGCGTGCCGGCAAGCTGCGTCGCTGGTTCGAACTGATGATCGAAAACCAGGACGACCTCGCGCGCCTGATGACCCTCGAGCAGGGCAAGCCGCTGGCCGAAGCCAAGGGCGAAATCGTTTACGCCGCGTCGTTCATCGAGTGGTTCGCTGAAGAAGCCAAACGCATCTACGGTGACGTGATTCCAGGCCACCAGCCGGACAAGCGCCTGATCGTGATCAAACAGCCGATCGGCGTCACCGCTGCAATCACCCCGTGGAACTTCCCGGCGGCGATGATCACCCGCAAGGCCGGTCCAGCCCTGGCCGCCGGTTGCACCATGGTGCTCAAGCCGGCTTCGCAGACGCCATTTTCCGCTTTCGCCCTGGCCGAACTGGCCCAGCGCGCGGGCATTCCGGCGGGCGTGTTCAGCGTGGTCTCCGGCAGCGCCGGCGACATCGGCAGTGAGCTGACCAGCAACCCGATCGTGCGCAAGCTGTCCTTCACCGGCTCGACCGAAATTGGTCGCCAGTTGATGGCCGAATGCGCCAAAGACATCAAAAAAGTCTCGCTGGAACTGGGCGGCAACGCGCCGTTCATCGTGTTCGACGACGCCGACCTGGATAAGGCCGTCGAAGGCGCGATCATCTCCAAGTACCGCAACAACGGCCAGACCTGCGTCTGCGCCAACCGTCTATACATTCAGGACGCGGTCTACGATGCGTTCGCCGAGAAGCTGAAAGTGGCAGTCGCCAAGCTGAAGATCGGCAACGGTCTGGAAGACGGTACCACCACGGGCCCGCTGATCGACGAAAAAGCCGTGGCCAAGGTGCAAGAGCATATCGCTGACGCCGTGAGCAAAGGCGCGACCGTTTTGGCTGGGGGCAAGGCGATGGAAGGCAACTTCTTCGAGCCGACCATTCTGACCAACGTGCCGAAAAACGCTGCGGTGGCCAAGGAAGAAACCTTCGGCCCGCTGGCGCCACTGTTCCGTTTCAAAGACGAAGCCGAAGTGATCGCGATGTCCAACGACACCGAGTTTGGTCTGGCCTCGTACTTCTATGCGCGCGACCTCGGTCGTGTGTTCCGTGTCGCTGAAGCGCTGGAATACGGCATGGTGGGCGTCAATACCGGGCTGATCTCCAACGAAGTCGCGCCGTTCGGCGGCATCAAGGCCTCGGGCCTGGGCCGTGAAGGCTCCAAGTACGGCATCGAAGATTACCTGGAAATCAAATACCTCTGCCTGGGCATCTAAACCCTGCGAGATCGCTGTAAACGCAAAGGGCACGAGAGCGCTGTCCCTTTGCGTGGCTTGAAACCTGCATTTTCTCTGCGGCCGGGAACGCCGTGGCAGTCGATCATCGCATGCTGCCACCGCCGATTCCTCCCGCTTCATCCTTGAACCACGCCGCCCGATGAGCGGCGAATGAGGACTGTAATGAGCAAGACTAACGCTGAACTGATGGCCCGTCGTACCGCCGCTGTACCCCGCGGTGTTGGCCAGATTCACCCGATCTTCGCCGAATCCGCGAAGAACGCCACCGTGACTGACGTTGAAGGTCGTGAATTCATCGACTTCGCTGGCGGTATCGCGGTACTCAACACCGGCCACGTGCACCCGAAAATCATCGCCGCCGTGACCGAGCAGCTGAACAAGCTGACCCACACCTGCTTCCAGGTACTGGCCTACGAGCCGTACGTGGAGCTGTGCGAAAAAATCAACGCCAAGGTCCCAGGTGATTTCGCCAAGAAAACACTGCTGGTCACCACCGGTTCCGAAGCCGTCGAAAACGCCGTGAAAATCGCCCGTGCCGCCACGGGTCGCGCCGGCGTGATCGCCTTCACCGGCGCCTACCACGGCCGCACCATGATGACTCTCGGTCTGACCGGTAAAGTCGTGCCGTACTCCGCCGGCATGGGCCTGATGCCAGGCGGCATCTTCCGCGCGCTGTACCCGAACGAACTGCACGGCGTGAGCATCGACGATTCGATCGCTTCGATCGAGCGCATATTCAAGAACGACGCCGAGCCGAAAGACATCGCTGCGATCATCATCGAGCCGGTGCAGGGCGAAGGTGGTTTCTACATCGCGCCGAAAGAGTTCATGAAGCGCCTGCGCGCGCTGTGCGATCAGCACGGCATCCTGCTGATCGCTGACGAAGTACAGACCGGCGCTGGCCGTACCGGTACCTTCTTCGCCATGGAGCAGATGGGCGTTGCTGCCGACCTGACCACCTTCGCCAAATCCATCGCTGGCGGCTTCCCGCTGGCCGGTGTCTGCGGCAAGGCCGAATACATGGACGCCATTGCCCCAGGTGGCCTCGGCGGCACCTACGCCGGTAGCCCGATCGCTTGTGCCGCTGCGCTGGCGGTGATGGAAGTGTTCGAAGAAGAACACCTGCTGGACCGCTGCAAGGCTGTTGGCGAGCGTCTGGTCACTGGCCTCAAAAACATTCAGGCCAAATACCCGGTCATCGGCGAAGTGCGTGCCCTGGGCGCGATGATCGCGGTCGAGCTGTTCGAGAACGGCGACAGCCATAAGCCAAACCCGACTGCTGTAGCAGCCGTGGTGGCCAAAGCGCGTGACAAGGGCCTGATCCTGCTGTCCTGCGGCACCTATGGCAACGTGCTGCGCGTACTCGTACCGCTGACCTCGCCGGACGAGCAACTGGACAAAGGTCTGGCGATCATCGAAGAGTGCTTCTCGGAGCTGTAAGCTTCGACATTCTGTGATCGGCTCGACAAAAAACCCGCTTCGGCGGGTTTTTTCGTGCCGGTGCAAACATATCGGCGTTTCGCGCTGTAACGATTGGCCAGCATTGGCTAAGGTCAAGGCATTGCCAGGGAGTGCGTGCATGATTGCCGTTGAATTACCCGCCGTACCGCGCGTGCTGATTGCCGAGGCCGACCCGTGGTCGCGCGATCTGCTCAAACAAGTGCTGCTGAACGTGCGTTGCGATGCGCGGCTGGATCTGTGTGCCGATGGCCAGCAAGCGCTGTCGATGCTCACTGAAATCCCTTATGACCTGGCCATCGTCGACTGGGAGTTGCCCGGCGTCGACGGCTTGAACGTGCTGCGCAGCGTGCGTCAGCGCAAGCGCAACCCGCCGCTGCCGTTCATTCTGATGAGCAGCCGCAACGACAGTGCCAGCGTGCGCGAAGCCATCCCGCTGGCGCCTACGGCGTATCTGACCAAACCCTTGAACATGGAGGGCCTGACCGAGCGTTTGCAGGGTTTGCTGCTCAGCGCAGGCCAGGAAGTGTTTTGTGAAGTGCCGGCCCTTGCGCCGGGCATGACCCTGGCAGTGTTTCTGGAGCGGCGCCGTGAGCAAACCGACGGCGCGCCGTTGATGACCGATGTGCAAGTGGCGGTGAAGCGCAGCCTCAATCCCGATGGCCTCGACCTGAAGCTGCTCGAAGTAGAGATTCGCACCGATCCGCAGATCATGGCGGTGTTGATCGCCGCGGCCAACAGCGCGGCGCAGCACCATGGCGCGCCGGTGCAGACGCTGGCGCAAGCTCTGCATCGGCTCGGTACCGGGCAGAGCATGAATCTGATCCTCGGCCTGGCGCTCAAGCGCAGTGCCCGGCTCAGCGATCCGTGTCTGGCGGACTACGCCGAGCGTTATTGGGGTTTGTCACTGCACACCGCCGAATATGCGCGCACCCTGGCGCGATTGCTCGATCTGGATCAGGAACGCTGTTATTGCGCCGGCATGCTTCACCGCCTCGGTGATCTGGCGCTGCTGCGTTGTCTGCAGGAGTGGCAACAGGCGGGCGGGGCGCTGGACGAGCAGGAGGAAGTCGGCGAAGCGCTGGCACAGTTCGGCGCGGCGTATGGCTCTGCATTGCGTACGCGCTGGCGTCTGCCGCTGGAACTGCGTGAACTGATCGCCTCGGTCTATCAGCTTGGCGGTGGGGTGTATTCCCGTGAGGCGCTGGTGATGAACATGGCGGCACAGATGGCGCGGCTGACCGAGCATGAGGGTGTCGAGGAACTGGCGAAGAGCCGCACGGCGCGGTTGCTGAAGATCGGATTGCCGGAGTTGATGCGGATGCGCAAGTAACCGGAGCGCACAAATCCCAATGTAGGAGTGAGCCTGCTCGCGATAGCGGAGGGTCAGTCGAAGGGTTATTGCCTGATACTCCGCTATTGCGAGCAGGCTCACTCCTACAGTTAATCTGGGTGGGGCTTGTGTATTGCGTCAGGCAGAAATAATGCGGTTCTTGCCCTGACGCTTGGCTTCATACATCGCCGCATCTGCGCGAGCGAACAGGTTGTCGAGGCTTTTGTCTTCATCGGTCAGGCTGGTCAGCCCTTGGCTCACGGTGATGCCGAACGTCTGGCCGTCATGGCTGAACTGCAAGCGCTGAATCTCCTGCTGCAAGCGTTCCGCCACTTGCATGGCCATTTCCGGTGCACAACCGGGAAACACTGCAGCAAATTCTTCACCACCAATTCGCCCGAACAGATCGCCACGGCGCAATGAGCTGCGGCCACACTCGGCAATCCGTTGCAGCACGGTGTCGCCTTCCGGGTGGCCGTAGCTGTCGTTGATTGCTTTGAAATCGTCGATATCCAGCAGCAAAAACGCCATCGGCGTACCGCGTAGGCGTGCTTCCTCGAATTCGCGGTTGGCGCATTCAAAGAAGTGTCGGCGGTTACTGCTTTGCGTCAGCACATCGGTGGTCGCCAGGCGTTGCAGCTCGGTTTCCATGTGCTTCTTGTCGGTGATGTCTTCGGCGATGCCGACGATGATCACCGGTTGGTCTGGATCGTCCTGGCGATTGATGAAGCATTTGTCGCTGAGCCAGCGCACCTGGCCGTCGGCGGCGATGATCCGGTACTCGCGATCTTCCACCGCGCCCTTGTGCAGCACTTCGGCGAGGCTGCGCTCGGCGTAGTCCAGATCATCGGGATAGATGCTGTCGCGCCACTGGTTGTAGTCGCCGAGCAGCAGCCCGGCGGAGCGACCGAAAATCCGTTCGTAGGCGGGGCTGACGTACAGTACCTGACGGGTTTCCCAGTTGAATGCCCAGAGCACGGCATTAACGCTGACCAGCAAGGAACTGAACAACTGTTCGCGCTCGCTCAGGCGTGCGACTTCGCCTTGCGCATGCATCAGCGCCATCAGGGTTTGCGCGGCCTCGGGCCACTGCGGAACGGATGAGTCTTTTGGATTGTTGTTGACCATCGGCACAAATCTCAAAGGGCGTGCCGCGAGTTCGACAGCGGCCACAATACAGCCCGCCGGGGTGGCGAAGTGTCTTTGAGATAGACGATTTTCGGCGAAGTTCCAAACGGTGCACCCGGGACGCCGGGTGCACCGATCAACGGTCTCAGACGGCTGCAGGACGCAGCGAGTAGGTTTTCAACTGGTCGGCGAATTCACGGAGGGACTGAATGCCGCTGGCCTCGGCCTCGTGAATCCAGTCCTTGATGGCGGCGAGCATGTCGTGGCCATTGGAACTGGTCTTGACCCAGATCTGTTGCAGGGCCAGGCGCTTTTCGTAAATGACCTTCAGCGCCTGACTGTGCTCGAGCATGGTCTGAATGCGCAGGTGATGACGGTCTTCCAGCAGACTGGTCTCGCGCGACAGCAGGCGCTTGGCGCGGTGGAACTGGTGGCGCACCGAATGATCGACCTTTGCCAGCTCCTGCTTGACCAGCGGGCCGATTACCAGCTTGCGATACTGGGCCATGATCTGGAAGCGGTTGTTGAGGATCGCCATGGCGGTATCCATGTCCAGGCTGCCCTTGCCTTCGACCCGGTGCGCGATCGGCGCAACTCGCTGAACCCTGGCCAGACCGAGGAAGCTGAAGACCTTGATCCACGCCCAGCCGAGGTCGAATTCCCACTTCTTCACCGACAGCTTGGCCGAATTAGGGTAGGTGTGATGGTTGTTGTGCAGTTCTTCGCCGCCGATCAGGATGCCCCAAGGCACCAGATTGGTCGCCGCGTCGCGGCATTCGAAGTTGCGATAGCCGACCGCGTGGCCCAGACCGTTGATCACGCCAGCGGCCCACACTGGAATCCACATCATCTGGATCGCCCAGATGGTGATGCCGATGGTGCCGAACAGCAGCAGGTCGATGACGCCCATGATCGCCACGCCCAGCAGCGGGTAACGGCTGTAGAGGTTGCGCTCGATCCAGTCTTCGGGGCAGTTCTTGCCGTAGATGCGCAGGGTTTCCGGGTTCTGCGCTTCGGCGCGGTACAACTCGGCGCCGGTGCGCAGCACCGTGGACAGGCCTTTGATCACCGGGCTGTGCGGATCATCTTCGGTTTCGCATTTGGCGTGGTGTTTGCGGTGGATGGCCGTCCACTCGCGGGTGTTCTGCGCCGTGGTCAGCCACAGCCAGAAGCGGAAAAAATGTTTCAGACCGGCATTCAGCTCCAGCGAGCGATGCGCGGAATAACGGTGCAGATAGACCGTGACGGCAACAATCGTCACATGGGTCATCAGCAGGGTGACCGCGATCAGCGACCAGGCCGACAAGCCAAGAAAACCTTCGTACCACATAGGCTATAGGGCCCTCGATAAAGATAAAAACAGCCGTTGCATTATCACCAAGCACACGGATAAAACCAGTCGCCCTTCAAGGAAAGAGTCGCTGGATGTTTCTTGACCTATAATTCCAACCTTTTTGTAGGGACATGGACAGCCGAATGCCTGCCACTTACCGCGATGCCTTGCGTGCAGCGCTGCTCTATCTCGTGCTTGCCGCTGTCTGGCTGCAAGGTACTGATCATTTATTAAACAATTTCTTCGATAACCCCGTCGATATCGCGCGATGGCAACTGATCAACGGTTACCTGTTCGCCGCGGTGAGTGCCGGGCTGATCTTTCTGGCGCGGGCGCGCCTGTATGGATTTCTCGGCATCGGCGCGCGGTTGCGCGAGCGTCACGCCGATCGCGAGCGTTTGCGTCAGGCGGCAGCGGTGTTCGACTGCACCCGCGAAGGCGTGCTGGTCACCAATCATCAGGGCCTGATCGTCCACGTCAATCGCGCGTTCATGGCGATCACCGGTTATCAACGCGAAGAAGTCATCGGCCAGCAGCCGAGCCTGTTCAAGTCCGGCCATCACCCGCCGGGTTTCTATCAGGCCATGTTCGCCACGTTGCAGGCGCAGGGCGAATGGAGCGGGGAGATCTGGAACCGGCGCAAAAGCGGCGAAATTTATCCACAATGGCAAACCATTCGCGTGATTCACGATGACCACGGACGGCTCAGCCATTACGTCGCGGTGTTTTCCGACATCAGTGCGATCAAGCACTCCGAGGACGAACTCAAACATCTCGCGCACCATGATCCGCTGACTGATCTGCCCAATCGCCTGCTGTTCGGTGATCGCACCGAGCAGGCGCTGGCCTCGGCGCAAATCCACAAGCGCGGCTGCGCGCTGCTGATGCTCGATCTCGATCACTTCAAAATGATCAACGACAGCCTCGGCCATAACGTGGGCGATCGCTTGCTCAAGGCCGTGGCGGCGCGTTTGCAGGGGTTGTTCGGGCCCGGCATCACCCTCGCGCGGCTCGGCGGTGACGAGTTCGCCGTGCTCGCGGAAAGTTGTCCACAGCCGGTGCAGGCAGCGGCGCTGGCGCAACGCATGCTCGATGCGTTCAAGGACGCGTTTCGCATTGATGGCCACGAATTGTTGATCAACGCCAGCATCGGCATCAGCCTGTTCCCCAGCGATGCCCTGAGCGCCGAGCAACTGCTGCGCAATGCCGATGCTGCTTTGTTCAAGGCCAAAAGCAGCGGGCGCAACGGTTATGCCTTGTACACCGAAGAACTCACCGCCCACGCCCAGCAACGCGTGGAACTCGCCTTTGAATTGCGCCGCGCGCTGGCGCAACAGGAACTGCGGGTTTACTACCAACCGGTGCATGACCTGCGCAGCAGTCGGCTGATCGGCGTCGAGGCCTTGGTGCGCTGGCAGCATCCGCAGCGCGGTCTGGTCTCGCCTGCGGAATTCATCCCGATTGCCGAGCGCACCGGGCTGATTGCCGACATCGATGCGTGGGTCATGCAGCAGGCGTGCCGGCAGATGTGCCAATGGCAGCAGGCCGGCGTGGTGCTGTCGTTCGTCGCGGTGAACGTATCGTCACGTCTGTTTGCCCGGCGCGAGCTGTATCAGCAGGTGGCGCAGGTGCTGCATGACACCGGCCTGGAGCCGGCGTATCTGGAACTGGAAGTGACCGAAAGTGCGGTGATGGACGACCCGGAAGTCGCATTGGAGCAGATGCATCGTTTGCGTGAGCTGGGTATCCGCCTGGCGATCGATGACTTTGGCACCGGCTATTCATCGCTGTTGCGACTCAAGCGTTTGCCGGTACAGAAACTCAAGATCGATCAGGGCTTTGTCGCCGGTTTGCCGTGGGATGACGATGACGTGGCGATCGTCCGGGTGATCATCGCGCTGGCCCGCAGCATGGGCATGCAGGTGCATGCCGAGGGCATCGAGCAGATTGAGCAGGCGAAATTTCTGCTCGAACAGGAATGCGATCTGGGGCAGGGCTACTGGTTTGGCCGGCCGAGCCCGGCGCAGGAGATTGACTGGGCGCACACGCCGTTGATGGGTTGACGCATCAACTCATACCCGTCGGGGAGGCTGTTGGAATCTCAGCGCAAAGCGCCGTTGGCGGCGTTCCTGTGGAGTGCGTGGAAAGGAGTGGTTTTCTGGTTATATAAACATTCTTAAATAGTCTTTTTAAGAATATCCGCACCTCTCTTATATTGCTTCCACGCCGAACGCAGTGCCGCCCACTGCCAGGCATATCCCCTTCAAAGGAGCAGCACCATGAGCGCATCCCTTCGCAGCGTTGACGGTCAGGACGAAAGCACGATCTTGCGTGAAATCCAGAGCGCCCTGCGCGATCTGCGTTTCGGCGCGGTGGAAATCACTGTGCACAACGCCCAGGTCGTGCAGATCGAACGCAAAGAGAAATTCCGCTTGCAGCAACCCGGCAAGCAACCGGGCTGAAGATTGCAGCCTGCGCCAGCTTCTGCGGGGAGCTTCAGACAAGAGCTGGCGCAGGCGGCGATCTTTGACCGGCAGCCCATTTACGCAATTCATAAGAAAAAGCCACCACCAGGAATTCCAGGAGCTTTCACCATGTCGTCGATTCGCCGTTACGCTTTGGCCGCGCTGGCCAGTGCCGTGTTTGCCGGTTCCGCGGTTGCCAAGGATTACGAACTGCTCAACGTGTCGTATGACCCGACTCGCGAGCTGTATCAGGACTACAACGCCGAATTCATCAAGTTCTGGCAGAAAGACCATGCCGGCGACACCGTGAAAATCCAGCAATCCCATGGCGGCTCGGGCAAACAGGCGCGTGCGGTGATCGACGGTCTGCGCGCCGACGTCGTGACTCTGGCCCTGGCCGGCGACATCGACGAAGTGGCCAAGCTCGGCAAGAGCCTGCCCGCCGATTGGCAGAAGCGTTTGCCGGAAGCGAGCACGCCGTACACCTCGACGATCGTCTTCCTGGTGCGCAAGGGCAACCCGAAAGGCATCAAGGACTGGGGCGATCTGGTCAAGAACGACGTCTCGGTGATCACGCCCAACCCGAAAACCTCCGGCGGTGCGCGCTGGAACTTCCTCGCGGCCTGGGCCTACGGTCTGAAAGCCAATGGCGGTGACGAAGCCAAGGCCAAGGAATACGTACAGACCCTGTTCAAGCACGTGCCGATTCTCGATACCGGCGCACGCGGTTCGACCATTACTTTCGTCAACAACGGTCAGGGCGATGTGCTGCTGGCGTGGGAAAACGAAGCGTTCCTGGCACTGAAAGAAGATGGCGGCGCCGACAAGTTCGACATCGTCGTGCCTTCGCTGTCGATCCTCGCCGAGCCGCCAGTGGCCGTGGTCGACAAGAACGCCGAGAAGAAAGGCAATGCACAGATCGCCGAAGCCTATCTGAAACACCTGTACAGCCCGGCCGGGCAGGAAATTGCAGCGAAGAATTTCTACCGTCCGCGTGACAAGGACGTCGCTGCGAAATACGCCCAGCAGTTCCCGAAACTGGAGCTGGTCACCATCGACAAGGACTTCGGCGGCTGGAAAACCGCGCAGCCGAAATTCTTCAACGATGGCGGCGTGTTCGACCAGATTTATCAGGCGCAGTAATCTGACTTCAGCCACACATCAAGCCTGAAGCCAGGCGCGGAAAATGTGGGAGCGAGCCTGCTCGCGAAAGTGGAGTGTCGGACGACCTAGAGTTGACTGATACTCCCTCTTCGCGAGCAAGCTCGCTCCCACATTGATGCGTTCAGCGGAATGCTTTTTAACCAGGGACTTTTATGTCGCGTCGTATCTCCCCCGTCATACCCGGCTTCGGGCTGACGCTGGGCTACACCTTGGTGTACCTCAGTCTGATTGTGCTTATCCCGCTGGCGGCGATGTTCGTCCACGCCGCTCAGCTGACCTGGGAGCAGTTCTGGGCAATCATTTCCGCACCGCGGGTGCTGGCGGCGTTGAAGCTGAGCTTCGGCACCGCGCTGTGCGCGGCGATCATCAACGGCATCATCGGTACGTTGCTGGCCTGGGTGCTGGTGCGCTACACCTTCCCCGGGCGCAAGGTGATCGATGCGATGATCGATCTGCCATTCGCGCTGCCCACAGCCGTGGCCGGTATCGCATTGACCGCGCTGTATGCCCCGACCGGCCTGGTCGGGCAGTTCGCCACTGACCTGGGTTTCAAGATCGCCTACACGCCGTTGGGTATCACCCTGGCGCTGACCTTTGTGACTCTGCCGTTCGTGGTGCGCACGGTGCAACCGGTGCTGGCCGACATTCCTCGCGAAGTCGAAGAAGCCGCCGCGTGCCTCGGGGCCAAGCCGATCCAGGTGTTTCGCCATATCCTCGTACCGGCGCTGCTGCCCGCATGGCTGACCGGTTTCGCGCTGGCGTTTGCCCGTGGCGTTGGCGAGTACGGTTCGGTGATCTTCATCGCCGGCAACATGCCGATGAAAACCGAGATCCTGCCGCTGCTGATCATGGTCAAGCTCGACCAGTACGATTACACCGGCGCCACGGCCATTGGCGTGTTGATGCTGGTGGTTTCCTTTGTCCTGTTGCTGCTGATCAATTTGCTGCAGCGGCGCATCGAAACCCCATAAGGAGGCGCGCACATGTCCCAATCGTCTATTGCGGCCGCCTCGGCGGCCAACGCTGCGCGGCGTGGCAGTGCCACTTCGCGCAGAGTCCTGATCGGTCTTGGCTGGCTGATCTTTTTCCTGTTTCTGCTGCTGCCGTTGTTCATCGTGGTATCGCAGGGATTGAAGAACGGCCTCGGCGCGTTCTTCACGGCGATCTTCGAGCCGGATGCGCTGTCGGCGCTGAAACTCACGGTGTTCGCGGTGCTGATTTCGGTGCCGCTGAACCTGGTGTTCGGCGTCAGCGCCGCGTGGTGCGTGAGCAAATACTCGTTCCGTGGCAAGAGCATGCTGGTGACGCTGATCGACCTGCCGTTCTCGGTGTCGCCGGTGATCGCCGGTCTGGTCTACGTGCTGATGTTCGGCGCGCAGGGCCTGTTCGGGCCGTGGCTGCAGGATCACGATATCCAGATCGTCTTCGCCCTGCCGGGGATTGTGCTGGCGACGATTTTCGTCACGGTGCCATTCGTGGCGCGCGAGCTGATTCCGCTGATGCAGGAACAGGGTACCCAGGAAGAGGAGGCCGCGCGTCTGCTCGGTGCCAATGGCTGGCAGATGTTCTGGCATGTCACCGTGCCCAACATCAAATGGGGCCTGATCTATGGCGTGGTGCTGTGTACCGCGCGCGCCATGGGTGAGTTCGGTGCAGTGTCGGTGGTCTCCGGGCACATTCGCGGGGTGACCAACACCTTGCCGCTGCACGTCGAGATCCTCTACAACGAATACAACCACGTGGCCGCGTTCGCCGTGGCGAGCCTGTTGCTGATCCTGGCGCTCTTCATCCTGCTGCTCAAGCAGTGGAGCGAAAACCGTATCAACCGCCTGCGCGCCAGCGCCGCGGAGGAATAATTCATGTCGATCGAAGTGCGTAACGTCAGCAAGAATTTCAACGCGTTCAAGGCGCTGGACAACATCAGCCTGGACATCCAGAGCGGCGAGCTGGTAGCGCTGCTGGGGCCGTCGGGCTGTGGCAAAACCACCCTGCTGCGCATTATTGCCGGTCTGGAAACCCCGGATCAGGGCAACATCGTTTTCCACGGCGAAGACGTCTCCGGCCATGACGTGCGTGATCGCAACGTCGGTTTCGTGTTCCAGCACTATGCGTTGTTCCGGCACATGACGGTGTTCGACAACGTCGCGTTCGGCCTGCGCATGAAACCGAAAAACCAGCGCCCAAGCGAAAGCCAGATTGCGATCAAGGTTCATGAATTGCTGAACATGGTGCAACTGGACTGGCTGTCGGATCGTTACCCGGAGCAACTGTCCGGGGGGCAGCGCCAGCGCATCGCGCTCGCCCGTGCCTTGGCGGTGGAGCCGAAAGTGCTGCTGCTCGACGAGCCGTTTGGCGCCCTCGATGCCAAGGTGCGCAAAGAGCTGCGCCGCTGGCTGGCGCGTCTGCACGAGGACATCAACCTGACCTCGGTGTTCGTGACCCACGACCAGGAAGAAGCGATGGAAGTCGCCGACCGTATCGTGGTGATGAACAAGGGCGTGATTGAGCAAATTGGCTCGCCGGGCGATGTCTACGAAAACCCGGCCAGCGATTTCGTTTATCACTTCCTCGGCGATTCGAACCGCTTGCTGCTCAGCGACAACAATCACGTGCTGTTCCGCCCGCACGAAGTGTCGTTGTCCAGACATGAGCTGGAAGATCACCATGCCGCTGAAGTGCGCGACATTCGGCCGTTGGGCGCGACCACGCGGGTGACGTTGAAAGTCGAGGGGCAGAGCGATCTGATCGAGGCTGAAGTGGTCAAGGATCACGACAGCCTGATCGGCCTGGCCAAGGGTGAAACCCTGTTCTTCAAACCGAAGGTCTGGCAGAAAGTCGCCAACCTCTAAAGCAACAGCATCGCCAGCAGGCTGGCTCCCACACTGGGTTTGTGATCACCACAAGTCCCCTGTGGGAGCCAGCCTGCTGGCGATTGCGGCCTAAACAGCCGCACGATTCGGATTGACCCGCACCCCTCCCGCCCGCGCCTCGATCTGCGCTTTCAATTCCTGTCGCAGCCCGAGCAAAAACGCCAGCTCGGCGACGACAAACAGCGGCCCGACAATCAGCCCGCTGATGTCATCGACAAACGCCGGTTTGCGCCCTTCGTAGTGATGCCCGACAAACTGGATCACCCAACCGATCACGAACATTGCCAGACCGCTGCTCAGCCAGACCATGGTGCTCTGCTGCGCCAGCGCATGCCCGGCCCAGACTGAAAGGCCCATCAGTACTGTCATCAGCACGCCGAGCTTCAGTTCCAGGCGCAGATAAAACCACGCCGAGGCCAGCGCCAGCAGAACGGCGGGAGATAGCCACACGCCGCCCAGCGACCATTCGGGGCGCGACAACAACACCGCTACCGCGACGACAATCAGCGGAATGCCGACGAAGTGGCTGGCGATGTTGCGTGGGTCGCGGTGGTAGGCGGCGTATTGGCTGAGATGGTCGACGAGGCTTTTCATTGTTGTTCCTCCAGTGGGATTGATTGCATCATCCCTCGACGACAGGGTTCGCTCTGTCGGGCAGGCGACAATCCAGGAGGGTTTATGCACATACGTTCACGGCTGCTGACCGGGCACTGGTTCAGTCATCTGCCGGCATCCTTTCAGGATAGTCTGCTGGCAGCGGGACGCGAGCGGCGGCTGACGGCGGGGCAGCGCCTGTTTCAGCGCGGTGACGCACCGTGCGGCTTGTACGCGGTGCTTGATGGCGCCGTGCGCATTGGCGCGGTGAGCGAGCAGGGCAAAGAGGCGTTGTTGAGTCTGGTCGAGGCGCCGCACTGGTTTGGTGAAATCTGCCTGTTCGATGGCCAGCCACGCACCCACGATGCCTACGCCGTCGGGGCCTGCACTTTGCTGAATATTCCGCAGGCGGCATTGTTGAAATTGCTCGACGAGCAACCCGTGTATTGGCGGCATCTGGCGCTGCTGATGAGCCACAAGTTACGCCTGGCATTCATCAGTCTCGAACAGCTGAGCCTGCTGCCGGCTCCGGCGCGTCTGGCCCATCGCTTGCTGATGATTGCCGAAGGCTACGGCGAACTCGACGCACCGCGTCGGGTGCTGCAACTGCCGCAGGAGCAATTGGCGGCGATGCTGTCGCTGTCGCGGCAGACTACCAACCAGATTCTCAAGGATCTGCAGGGGCAGGGGATCATTGGTCTGGCATACGGCGAGATCGAAATCCTCGATGCCGCGCGGTTGCGTGCACTGGCCACACTCTAAGATTCACACCGCCCCCTGTAGGAGTGAGCCTGCTCGCGATAGCGGTGTATCAGTCACTGTTGAATCAACTGACAGATTGCTATCGCGAGCAGGCTCACCACTACAAGGGGGCGGCGTTGGGATTACGAACCGCGGTAGGTCGAGAAACCATACGGGCTGAGCAGCAGCGGGATGTGGTAATGCTGGTCGGTCTGCTTCACTTCGAAGATCACCGGGATTTCCGGGAAGAACGTGTCGTGCTTGATCTTTTTGTAGTACTCGCCGGTCTTGAACACCACACGGTATTCACCCGCTTCAATGGGCTGTCTGGCCGGAAACAGTTCGGCGATTCGTCCCTGTTCATTGGTGGTGCCTTGCGCCAGCGGCTGCCAGTCCGTGCCGACATGCTTTTCCAGCGAGACGTTGATGCCTGGCGAAGGCAGGCCGTTTTCCAGGTTGAGCACGTGCACGCTCAACGGGTTGCCGGCGGCCGCCGCCAGGCTCGAAACAGCGCTCAGGCCAAGGGCGGCGAGGGTCATGCGCAGGGTGGTCATGGTGGTTCTCCTTAGTGGGAAGGGGTGATGCTCAGGCCAGCCTTGTCGGCAGCCGCGAGGGCGCAGTTTTCGTCTTGCTCGCCGCCACCGGAACCGGCCACGCCGATGGCGCCGACCAGTTCGCTGCCGGCGAACAACGGGATGCCACCGCCCAGCAACAGCAGTTCATCGAGGGTATTGAGGTTGGCGGTTTCCGGGTTGCTGCGGGCGCGCTCGGCGAACAGTCGCGTCGGCGTCTTGGTCGACAGCGCGGTATAGGCCTTGCGCTGGCTGGCGGCGGTGTTGTGCGGACCGATGCCATCGCCGCGCAGGGTCACCAGCAGATTGCCGCCACGGTCGAGCACCGACACCGTGCCGCTGCAGGTGCTCATCGCCTTGTCGGCGAGCCAGTGGGCGGTTTTCAGATCGAGGTCGGCGTGGCGCGGTAAGTCCGGGCTGGCGACAGCGGCGCCACTCAGGCCGATCATCAGGCTTGCAACGAGGTATTTGACGGTCATGGACAAGCTCCAGAAGCGAAGGTCGTCACCTTAACGGTCGGTCCTCGTCAGAACCTCGTCAGTTGGATTACAAGTTTGTAATGGGCAACGCCGCCGAAGGCGCCTAGCCTGTGTGCCTTAATGAACGAGGTGTGCCATGCGTTTGCTGGTTGTAGAAGATGAGGCCAAGACTGCGAATTTCCTCGCCAAGGGCCTGGGCGAGTCGGGTTTTGCGGTCGATGTGGCGCTCAATGGCCTCGATGGCCGCTACTTTATCGAGCAGCAGGAATACGACCTGATCATCCTCGACGTAATGCTGCCTGGTCTCAACGGCTGGCAATTGCTGCAACTGATCCGCCAGCGCGGCGCCACACCCGTGTTGTTTCTTACGGCCAAAGACGCCATTGAAGACCGCGTGCGTGGCCTCGAGCTGGGCGCCGACGATTACCTGCTCAAACCCTTCGCCTTCGCCGAGCTGCTCGCGCGGGTACGTACCTTGCTGCGGCGCGGGCCGATGCGTGAAGCCGAGTCCTACCAGATCGCCGATCTGGAAATCGATGTGCTGCGCCGCCGTGTCAGTCGTGGTGGCCAGCGCATCGCCCTGACCAACAAGGAATTCGCCCTGCTGCAATTGCTCGCCAGTCGCCAGGGCGAAGTATTGTCGCGCACGCTGATCGCCTCGCAGGTGTGGAACCTGAATTTCGACAGCGACACCAACATGGTCGAGGTCGCCGTGCGCCGGCTGCGCTCGAAGGTTGATGATCCGTACATGCCAAAACTTATCCACACCGTGCGCGGTGTCGGTTATCAACTGGAAGCGCCCGACGATGTGGAGTAAGTCGATCGCCTGGCGTCTGGCGCTGGCCTTCGCCATCGTCTGTGCATTGGTGCTGAGCGCGATTGGCGTGTTTCTTTACCGCTCGCTGGCCTCGGAACTGGCCTTTCGTGACGACATGGCCCTGCTCGGTCGCCTCGAACAAGTGCGCGCGTTACTCGCCGACAGCGACAGCCTCGACGCCTTGCAGGCGCGGCCGCGGCTGTATCAGAACATGCTCGGCAATCTCGACAGCCTGCTGCTGGTGCGCCGCGCGGACGGCTCCAGCGTGATCACCATCAACCCGCGTCAGCGCGAGTTGCCACGCTTGGAGGCGATTGCCCGTGAGCAGATGCCGCAACGTCGCGACGTGCTGACGTGGCAGGCCAGCGACGGTGCCGAAGTTGCGCTGTTGTCCGGTCAGGCGCAGGGCCCGAACGGCGAACCACTGACGGTGATTGCCGGCAAGGTACTGAGCGAGCGTGAACAGATGCTCGGCAGCTATCGCCTGCGCCTGTACCTCTCCGTCGGCCTCGGCGCGGTGCTCGCTTTTGCTCTCGGCCTGTTGCTGCTGCGCCGCGGCCTGCGGCCATTGCGCCAGTTGAGCGCAGCGGTGCGCGGCATCGATCTGCGCAGCCTTGATCAGCGCTTGCCTGCCGAAGGCACACCGACAGAACTGCGTGAACCGGTACAGGCGCTCAACGGCATGCTCGCGCGGCTGGATGACAGCGTGCAGCGCCTGTCGCAGTTCTCCGCCGACCTCGCCCACGAAATCCGCACACCGTTGCACACCTTGCTGGCGAGCAACGGCCAGGCGCTGAATCATCCCCGCAGCACTGCGGAATATCAGGAAGTGCTGGCCTCGAACATGGAAGAGTTCGAACGGCTCAAGCGCATGGCGGAAAACCTGATGTTCCTCGCCCGCGCCGAACAGGCCGAGCGCGCGCTCAATCTGCAAACGCTGGATTTGCACAGCGTCGGCGATGAGCTGTGTGATTACTTCGAAGCCCTGGCGGACGATCGCGACCTGCGCCTGGACAACCAACTGCACGGCGAACTGCTCGCTGATCAACAGTTGCTGCAACGGGCGCTCGGCAACCTTCTGGCCAACGCCGTGCGCCATGCCGAGCCCGGCACCGTTATCAGCCTGCGCCGCCGCGACGAGCCGGGCCAGGCCTGGCTGCAAGTGCATAACCACGGTCCCCTCATCGCGCTCGAGCATCTGGGCAAACTGTTCGACCGCTTCTACCGCGTCGATCCCTCGCGGGCGGAACCTGGGGATTCGGGGGGGTTGGGGCTGGCGATTGTGCAGTCGATCATGCAGTTGCATGGGGGGCAGGTGGCGGTGAGGAGTGACGCCGATGGCACTGTTTTTGAGCTGGGATTTGTGGTGATCTGACGGCCTCTTCGCGAGCAGGCTCGCTCCCACAGTTGGAACGCGTTTCCCTGTGGGAGCCTGCTCGCGAAGGCGCTGGACACACAACGGTGATTTCAGATCAGCGCAACTGATCACGAAACTGCCCCGGCGTCATCCCGGTCCAGCGCTTGAAGGCGCGGCTGAAGCTGCTGGTGTCGGCGAAGCCGAGCAGATAACTCACTTCGCTCAACGAACATTGCGGGTCGCGCAGGTGCAGCAGCGCGAGGTTTTCGCGGCTTTCGTTGAGCAGGGTGTCGAAGCGGCAGCCTTCATCGGCCAGATGCCGTTGCAGGCTGCGCAAACTCAGGTGCAAGGCCTGGGCGATGCGTTCGGCGCTGGGTTCGCCTTCGGGCAGTTGTTCTTCGATGGCGTCGCGCACCTTGCGCTCCCAGGTCAGCGGTTGCAGCTGCGCCAGAGTGCGCTTGAGCACCGTTTCGTTGTGTTCAGCCAGTTCCGGGTTGGCGTCGTCGAGGTGGCTGTCGAAGTCGGCGAGGGCGAACTCCAGACGATCCTCGGCGCAGCCGAAATGCACCGGGGCGCGAAAGACTTTGTGCCATTGCTGCGCATCGGTCGGTTCAGGGCGGCGCAGATAAACCGCCAGCGGCGCGTAATCGCGACCGAGGCGATTACGGCAGGTGCGCACATAGATCGCCGTGAACGCGTCGATGGCTTCGAAGGCCGGCGGCGGGTTGCCTGACGGAATTTTCAGACGAAATTGATAGCGGTCGGCGCTGCGGCTCAGCTGCAGTTCCAGCGCATCGCTGACCACCGGGTGATAGCGCACGATGCGCTCGAATACTTCGCGCAAGCTGCCGCTGGCGACCAATGCATAGCCGAGGGCGTGGAAGGTGGTCGGACTGACGAAGCGCGACACGCGCAAGCCCAGCGCCGGGTCGTCGCTGGCCTCAACGGCGAGCGCCCACAGCCGTGTGGTGCCGGACAATGGATAGCGCGCATTGGGATCGTCCATCAGGCTCGGGTCAAGGCCGGCCTGTTGGCACAGGGCGAGGCTGTCCAGCCCCAGCGCATCGAGTTGCTTGCGCAAGGCACGGGTCCAGCTGGCGAGGGAGGTCGGTTCCTTCATGCTGATTGGCGCGTCCGGTCAACAGGTTGGCGTTCTTGGCTAGCGCGATTGGCGCCCCGGCAAGGCACGATTGACACATCTTAGACCCGAGGATGGAAGCATGGACGGTACTTCTGCAAGCCCCCAGCGGCGCAATGCGGCGCAGCGCTCAGCGCATATTCGCGAGGTGGTGCTGGCCAAAGGCGTGGAGCTGCGCGAGCGCTACCCGATTCTTCAGCATCAGGACGCGTTGGGCGCAGCGATTCTGGCGTTTGCTTTGGTCGGCATGATCGGCTCGGCAGCGCTCTATATCAATGGCCACATGGCGTGGTGGGCGTGTCTGGTGCTCAATGCGTTTTTTGCCTCGCTGACCCATGAGCTGGAACACGACCTGATCCACAGCATGTACTTTCGCAAACAGCGCGTGCCGCACAACCTGATGATGGGCCTGGTGTGGCTGGCGCGGCCGAGCACGATCAATCCGTGGATTCGGCGTCAGTTGCACCTCAATCACCACAAGGTTTCCGGTACAGAAGCCGATATGGAAGAGCGCGCGATCACCAACGGCGAGCCGTGGGGTTTTGCGCGACTGCTGATGGTGGGCGACAACATGATGTCGGCCTTTATCCGCCTGCTGCGGGCCAGGACCTGGGCGCACAGACTCGGCATACTCAAGCGGGTGTTCAAGGTCTACGCGCCGTTGGCACTGCTGCACTGGGGCGCGTGGTATGTGTTTCTCGGTTTCCACGCAGCGAACGGCGTTGCCGCTCTGCTGGGTGCACCGATCGAATGGTCGGCCAGCACGTTGGCAGTGATGCAGGTCATCGATATTGCCGTGGTGGTGATCATCGGCCCGAACGTCCTGCGCACGTTTTGCCTGCACTTCATCAGCTCGAACATGCATTACTACGGCGACGTCGAGCCGGGCAATGTGCTGCAGCAATGTCAGGTGCTGAACCCTTGGTGGCTGTGGCCGTTGCAGGCGTTCTGCTTCAACTTCGGCAGCAGCCACGGGATTCATCATTTTGTGGTCAAGGAGCCGTTTTACATTCGCCAGATGACCGTGCCGGTAGCGCACAAGGTGATGCGCGAGATGGGGGTGCGGTTCAATGATTTCGGTACGTTTGGACGGGCGAACCGGTTTGTGCGGCGGGATGCCGTTGCGCAGAAAGAGGTGCGTACGGCTCAAGCTTAACGATCGACTGCCAAGGCCTCATCGCGAGCAGGCTCGCTCCCACAGGGAAACGCATTTCAAATCTGGGAGCGAGCCTGCTCGCGATGGCGATAGTGCAGGTAACATCAATCCGGCTGAAACGGCGACGCGCTCAGGATCACCCCGGTCTCCTCCACATACCGCTGCCAATGCCCGATCAGGTCAGCGAGCTTGCCCGGCTGACTCAACGCCAGATCGTGAATCTCCCCCGGATCACTGCGCAAATCATAAAGCTGCCAGGTCGCCGGCCCCACCGGCCCGGGAATCCATACGGCTTTCCACGAGCCTTGGCGAATCGCCCGGCGGCCGAACAATTCCCAACCCGTCACCGTGTGCTCGTCATGCACCTGCGCGGTCTCGCCGGACAAAAAGCCCAGCCATGATTTGCCGCGCAATGGCGCTACCGCTTTGCCTTTCCACTGTTTGCCCGGATGCCTCACACCGGCCAGATCGAGAATCGTCGGGGTGACGTCCATCACCGTGCCGAAGCCGTGGCTGATCTGCCCTTTGAGCGCCAGTTGCGGATAGTGCAGCAACGCCGGCACGCGAATGCCGCCCTCGGTGGTGAAGGCCTTGAACAACCGTGACGGTGCGGTCGCCACCTGCGCCCAGTTCGGCCCGTACCAGACGTAGGAATTGGCGCGGCCGATGTTGTCGAGGCTGTTGTCGTAATGCTGGTTCAGGTAGGTCATCAGTTCCGGGCCGAACTTGGGGAACGCTTCCAGCAGCGCGCCTTCGGCACCGTTGTCGGACATGAACAGAATGAACGTATTGTCGAGCTGCCCCTGCTGGCGCAGGTAATCGACGACGCGGCCGATGTTCCAGTCCATGCGCTCGACCATCGCCGCGTAGACCTCCATGGCCCGCGCGGAAATCTGCTTTTGCTCCTCGCTCAATGCGTCCCACTGTTGGGTCAACTGAATCAGCGGATGTGGCTCGACATCCGCTTCGATCAGGCCGAGGGCTTGGAGTTTTTCCAGGCGTTCGAGGCGCAGCACTTCGGGGCCGGCGTCGTAGCGGCCGCGGTATTTCGCGACGATTTCGGCAGGTGCCTGCAGCGGCCAGTGCGGGGCGGAGAAGGGTAAATAAGCGAAGAACGGTCGGGTCTGGTCGCGCTCCTTGAGGTACTGCAGCAGCTTGTCGCCGAAGGCATCGGAGGAATAGAAATCCTTGGGCAACTCGTCAATGAACTGATCGTCTTCGATGTACAGCGCCGGGGTGGATTTCAACAGGCCCGGTGTCTGCTCATCGTAGGTCGGCTCGAAACCATAGTGGTTGGCCGCGCCCGGCAACAGTGAAAACGAGCGCTCGAAACCGCGCGCGTGCGGCGCCAGTTCGGCGGTCAGCCCCAGGTGCCACTTGCCGCTCATCAGGGTTTGATAACCGGCCTCGCGCAGCAATTCCGGCAGCGCCACCACGCGGTCGTTGAGATAGCCTTCGTAACCCGGTTTGCCGATCAGTTCGGGCGTCAGTGCTTCGGCCATGGTGCCGATGCCGGCGATGTGGTGATCGGTGCCGGTGAGCAGCATCGAGCGGGTCGGTGAGCAGGTCGGTGCGGTGTGAAAGTCGGTCAGGCGCAGGCCGTTTTTCGCCAGCGCATCGAGGTTCGGCGTGGCGATTTCGCCGCCGAACGCGCCGATGTCGGAGAAGCCTAGATCGTCGGCCAGAATCACCAGAAAATTGGGACGTTGCGGCATTGCGAAACTCCTGTTCAGCAGGCAATGAACGTCAGCGGCAGATCGCGGATCTGCACCGGCACGCTCGGTTGGTAATGGTCATCACTGGTCAGTTCGTGCAGCAGCTCTTCACGCAACTGATGGAAGTCAAAACTGCTGCGCTGGCGCGGATGCGGCAGGGCCACGTTGACCACTTGCTTGATCCGCCCGGGACGCGGTTCCATCACCACCACACGATCAGCGAGGAAGATCGCTTCCTCGACGTCATGGGTGACCAGAATCGTGGTGATCTGTGCGCGTTCACGGATCGCCAGCAGCTCGTCCTGCATCTGCTGGCGGGTCAGTGCGTCGAGGGCGCCGAAGGGTTCGTCGAGCAGCAGAATCCGTGGGCTGGCAACCAGTCCGCGGGCGATCGCCACACGCTGGGCCATGCCGCCGGAGAGCTGATGCGGGTAGGCGCGGGTGAAGTCGCGCAGGCCGACCAGATCGATGAAATCGTTGATCCGCTGTTGCTTCTGCGCGGCGCTCAGCGGCTCATTGACCAAGCCCAGACCAATGTTGTCGGCGACGCTCAGCCAGGGAAACAAGCGGTGCTCCTGAAAGACAATGCCGCGTTCGCTGCCAACGCCGTTCACGGCTTTACCGTCTACGGTAATTTGCCCGCGAAACTGTGTGTCGAGTCCGACCAGCAAGCGCAGCAAGGTCGATTTGCCGCAGCCGCTGGAGCCGACGATGGCGACGAATTCGCCCTCGGCGATGTCCAGGTTGAATTCATGGATGGCCTCCAGTTCGAAGCCGTCGACATCGAAGGATTTGCCGACGTGGGTGAAGCTGACAATCGGTGCGTTCATGCGTGTCTCCAGCGGGTCGCGCGAATTTCCAGGCGTTGGCCGATCAGGTTGAGCAGGGCGCCGGTGAGGCCGACCAAGAGCATGCCGGCCATGATCAGGTCCATGCGCAGCAATTGCTGTGCGCCGATCATCTGGCTGCCGATGCCGCCGTTGGACGGCATGAAGTATTCGGCGCCGATGGTGCCGAGCCAGGCGTAGATCAGGCTCAGCCTGAGGCCGGCGAAAATGCCCGGCGCGGCACCGGGCAACACCAGGCGGCGCAGGCGTTGGCCGAGGCTCAGGCGCAGCACCTGCGCGGCTTCGTTGAGTTGCGGTGAGAGGTTGGCGACGCTGCGTTGCGTGGCGATGAACAATGGAAAGAACGCGGCGAGGGCAACGAATACCCACTTGGCCAGTTCGCCGAGGCCGAACCACGCAGTGAGCAGCGGCACCCAGGCGAAAATTGCGATCTGGCGGATCGCCGCCAGCGTCGGGCCGAGCAAGCGTTCGCTGGTGCGCGACAGACCCAGCAGCAAGCCGAGGGCGAAACCGAGCCCGCCGCCGAGCAACAGGCCGCCGACCGTGCGCCCGAGGCTCAGGGCCAGGCCGCTGCTCAGCGTACCTTCGAGCAGACCTGCCCACGCGGTGCGCAGAACCGTCAGCGGGCTGACCAGAATGTTGGCATCGACCCACTGCTGATCGACCGCCAATTGCCACAGCGCCAGCAAGCTCAGCGGCAACAGCCACGGTTGCACTCGCTGCCAGCCGTGATAACGCGGACCGCGACGGATCTCGGCGGTGGCCGGATGCGGCCAGTGCACCAGTTTGCGATCGAGCAGGCCGATGCCGCGGTCCATGGCCACGCCGAGCAAACCGATGACCACGATGCAGACGAACACGATGTCGAGCATGAACAACTGCCGCGCCCAGACCATCAGGTAGCCGATGCCTTCACTGGAGGCCAGCAGTTCGACGGCCAGCAGCGAGGTCCACCCGGCCGCCAGTGCCAGACGTACGCCCGCCATGAACGCGGGCAGGGCGGCCGGCAGGACCAGGCGGCGGATCAACAGGTGTGGCGGCAGGCGCAGTACCGCTGCCGCTTCACGCAGTTTCGGTTGCGCATCGCGCACCCCGACCAGGGTGTGCAGGGTCACCGGCACCACGATCGCTTTGATCAGCACCACCAGTTTCAGCACTTCGCCAATGCCGAAAAACACCATGAACAGGGGAATCCAGGCCAGTGTCGGCACCTGCGCCAGTCCGGCGAACGTAGGCAGGATCAGCCGCTCCAGCCGTTGGCTGAATCCCAGCGCAGCGCCCAATACGGCGCCTGCTGAAATTCCTGCGAGCAGGCCCCAGAACAAGCGCTGCAGGCTGATCCACAGATGACTCCAGAGTTCGCCTTGCGCAAGCTCCACGGCGCTGTTCCAGACCAGCGAAGGCGCCGGCAAAATCTGCTCGCTCATCCACGCGTTGCGTGCGGCCAGCCACCACAGTGCGAACAGAGCGAGCGGCAGCATCCATGGCAAAACTCGCTGGTTGAGGCTTGGCCAGATCGGTTGGCGCTTGAGCGGTGGTGCCGGCAGCGGCAGGCTGAGCAGGGAGTGTCGGGCCATGGTTGACCTCCGTTGTCGGATGCAGACGGACCGTATGCAAAATTGATCTAACAAATAGCGAATCAATGCTATCGGGAGATAAGCGAGAACATTTAAGGCCTCCAGCACAGGCGCATCCAATGCATTCGAAGAATATTTTCGATGCTGCCCATGCATACGCCGCTACAAGCCCCGGCCGCGCTTGCTTAGGTCGTAAAGCTATAAAAATGTGAATTTATAGTATTTAAGCGCAGGTACCGCTTCGGCCTACTTTCGGCTCCTCAACGCCCAGTCGCGATCAAGGAGCTGCACCCATGAACCTTCTCTTCAAACGAGTTTTCAGTCTGTTTACCGTTCCCGCGCTGGTTGGCCTGCTGGCGTTCAGCGCCCACGCGGAGGAGCTCAAGGAAATCCGCATCGCCGTGCCTGACTTGAGCGCCGGCACTCAGCACAGTGGCGGCGGCGTGGTCGATGTGCTGCGCGATCAGCAGATCTTTGAAAAGGCCTTTGCCGAACAAGGCATCAAGATTCAGTGGAGCTTTTTCAAAGGCGCAGGGCCGGTGATCAATGAAGCGTTCGCCAACGGTCAGGTCGATCTGGCGTATCTGGGCGATCTGGCGGCAATCATCGGCAAGTCCAACGGGCTGGACACTCGCCTGCTCAGCGCCACGGCACGCGGGGTCAAGCAGTATCTGGGCGTGGTGCCGGGGTCAGGGATCAAGACCCTGCAGGATCTCAAAGGTAAACGCGTGGCGATCTTCCGTGGCACCGCGACACAGCTTTCCTTCGACGCGGCGCTGGCCAGTCAGGGCTTGAGCGAAAAGGATTTGAAGGTCATCAACCTGGACTTCAACGCGGCGGTGGCCGCGCTGGCGGCCAGGCAGATCGATGCCTCATGGGGCAGCTCCGCACTATCAGCGCTACAAGCCAAAGGCCTGGCGGAGTTGCCGCTCAATACCAAGGATCTGGGCGGGGCCGGGAGTGTGCAGGCCGTACTGTTGGGCACGGCAAAGTTTGTCGATGCGCACCCCGAGGCGGTGGCGAAACTGCTCAAGGCGCAGCAGCAAGCATTTGCGTGGCTGAGCGAAGAAGGCAACAAGGGCGCTTACGTGCAACTGGTGTCGGGGCTGGCCAGTTATCCGCCGATAATCCTGACGCAGGATTTGCAGGATCAGGATTTGCGCGAAGTGTTCCAGTCGACACTTGACCCGGTGTTCCTCGGCAAACTGCAGGACTCGGTGGACCTCGCGGCGCAGCAGAAGCTGATTCGCAAGCCGTTCAAGGTCAGCGATTGGGTGGCGCCTGAACTGGCAGCGGCCAAGCTGTAGGGTAACGGATCGTTCCCACGCTCCGCGTGGGAATGCAGCCCGGGACGCTCCGCGTCCCAAAAGCGGACGCAGAGCGTCCATTGATGCATTCCCACGCGGAGCATGGGAACGATCGGCGTCTGCCGTGAAGGGTTTTCATACGGCAACGCTGATGTGCTGTTTATCCACCGCCACCAGCGTCTCGATCATCGCCCTGGCCGCTGGCGACAGGCGAAACCCGGTGCGGCTGACGATGCCGCAGCGCGCGTTCATGCTCTCCAGGTTCTGCGGCAAATTACGCCAGTGCAGCAGCACCAGCGAACCCTTGGCGATGTCCTCGACAAACGCCTCCTCTGTGCCCACGCCGATCGCATTTGATTGCAGCACCACTTTGACCAGCACCGGGAAATGCTCGGTCTCGATGGTCGGGGAAAAATCCGTGCGGCCGCTGAGGTTGGCCAACAGTTTGCGAATCCCCGGCGGGATCAGCGTGGTCGCCAACGGATAGTCGAACATGTCGTTGGTCGACAGGCTTTCCTTGGCCAGCAACGGATGCCCGGGACGGCAGAAAAACACCCCACGTTTCGGCGTCAGCGCCTGGGTCTGGAAATTCGGGTCGGACTCGAAATGACGAATGTCGGCGATGAAGAATTCGATCTCCTCGCGGCTCAACGCGCGGCTGAGTTTTTCCCAGTTATCCACCTGGAAACAGGTGCGCACTTTCGGGTGTGCATTGATGAATTGCGCCACCGCATCCGGCACCAGTTTCACCGCCGGCGCCGGGCCGCAACCGAAGTGCACTTCACCGGCATCGAGCTTGGTCATTTGCGTCACTTCGGCGCTGAGCAGGGCCGCACCCTGCACCAGGCTCAGGGCGTGCTGCAGCACCACCTGGCCTTCAGGAGTGGGGCGCAGGTCCTTGTTGCCGCGGTCCACCAGTACGCAGCCGAACTCTTGCTCCAGCCCTTGGATGCTGCGGCTGAATGCCGGTTGGGTGATGCCCATCGCGTCCGCCGCACGGACAAAACTGCGGTGTTCGTTAAGGGCGATGAAGTAGCGCAACTGGCGAAGATCCATATGCTTTCCCGGCATCCTAAAAATAGCTCGAAGGCATTTGCGACGAGGGTTGCCTGAGGTTTTAAATGCAAGCTCTTATTCCGTCAACGAAGCACCTGCATATCTGTTAGATGTAAATAGCATATAGATAGAGCGTTGTTTCGCTGCCGCCAACCGCAAGCAGTCGATGAGGGTCTACCCATGAGCAATGCCGCACTCGCTGTAAAACCCGCTGTCCACGCGCTGGAAATTCACCCGGTGGCCGGCCGTATCGGCGCCGAGATTCGTGGCGTGCACCTGTCCGGTGAGCTGGACGCCGCCACGGTCGAAGCCATCCAGCAGGCGCTGGTCGAGTACAAGGTGGTGTTCTTCCGTGAACAGACGCAGCTTGACGATCAACGTCAGGAAGCCTTCGCGCATCTACTAGGCGAACCGGTGGCGCACCCGACCGTGCCTTCACGCGAAGGCACCCGTTATCTGCTCGAACTGGACGGTGCCGAGGGTCAGCGCGCCAACTCCTGGCACACCGACGTGACCTTCGTTGACGCTTACCCGAAAGCCTCGATCCTGCGCTCGGTGGTCGCCCCGGCATTCGGTGGCGACACGCTGTGGGCCAACACCGCCACGGCGTACAACGGCTTGCCGAGCGAGCTGCGTGAACTGGCCGACAAACTGATCGCCGTGCACAGCAACGAATACGACTATGCAAGCGCCAAGCCGGACGTCTCGGCAGAGAAGCTTGAACGCTACCGCAAAGTCTTCACCTCGACGGTGTACGAGACTGAGCACCCGGTCGTCCGCGTACACCCGATCAGCGGAGAGAGGAGCTTGCTGCTGGGGCATTTCGTCAAACGCATCAAGGGTTATTCGCAGGCGGACTCGGCGCACCTGTTCGGGCTGTTGCAAAGCCATGTGATCCGCCAGGAAAACACCGTGCGCTGGCGCTGGAAGGCCGGTGATGTGGCGATCTGGGACAACCGCTCGACACAGCATTACGCGATCGATGATTACGGCACGCAGGATCGGGTGGTGCGTCGGGTGACGTTGAAAGGCGAGGTGGCGTTGGGGGTGAATGGGCGGCGCAGTCAAACCATCAAAGGTGCGGATATCGTCGGCGTCTGAGTGGGCCCCATCGCTAGCAGGGCTAGCTCCCACAGGGATTTGCGTCAGACACCAAGGATGTGAACGGCGCAAACCTGTGGGAGCTAGCCCTGCTAGCGATGCTTTCTACCAAACCCCGATCTGCACGACTTTCTCGCTTTCAGGCTCTCCATAACGAAACCGCTGCCCACGCCAATCGATCTCCTCATGGCTGATCGTCGTGCGCCGCTTCAACCCGCGCAGCCATTCAAACAGATACCCCGCATGCTCCTCGCGCACGGCCGCGTACGCGGGGTCATCGCCCAAATCGCGCAGTTCATGCGGATCATTCAACAGATCAAACAACTGTGGCCGGAAGCCGTCGTACGCCAGGTATTTCCAGCGCTCGCTGCGCACCATTGTCATGCGGCAGCGGTCGATCGGCTGACCCAGACGCTCGCGCGCCGGCGCCTGAAAGGCGTAGTCGTATTCGCTGATTGCATAGCGACGCCAATCGGGATTCTCACCGTGCAGAAGGGGAGTCAGCGAGCGCCCTTCGAGCCGATGCTCGGCCGCCGGCAATCCCAGCGCCGCAAGAAATGTTGGCAGCGCGTCGATGGTTTCCACCAGTCTTTCATCAACCGTACCGCGGGTGACATCCGCCGCCGTGCGCGGGTCGCGCACGATCAGCGGCACGCCGACCGCTTGTTCTAGCAAAAACTCCTTCTCACCCAGCCAGTGATCCCCGAGAAAGTCGCCGTGATCGCTGGTGAACACGATTAGCGTGTCGTCCCAACGGCCATTGTCCTGCAGAAAATCGAACAACCTTCCGAGTTGGTCATCTACCTGTTTGATCAGGCCCATGTAGGTAGGAATTACAGTCAATCGTACTGAGTCTCGGGAGAAGTTGAGACTTTCCTCGTGTTGACGAAAGGCCGTGTATACAGGGTGTTTGCTGGCTCCGGAGGGCGTCGCGCGGATCGGTTCGAGAATCGATTTCGTACTGTACATCGTGTGGTATGGCGCCGGTACGATGTAGGGCCAGTGCGGTTTGATGTACGAGAGGTGTAAACACCACGATTTCTCGCCTTGCTCGGTGATGAAGTCGATGGCTCGATTGGTAGTGTAGACAGTCTCTGAGTGTTGCTCGGGAATTCGTGCTGGCAGATTCGCATGACGCATTTTCCAGCCACTGAGGATCTCGCCGTTCGCGCCTTCGGCAGCGTTGGCCCAGTCATGCCAGGGATTGCGGCCGTTGAAACCGTGTTCGCGCAGGTAATGGGTATAAGGCGCGGATTCGCGCTTGTCGTCGAACAGCGGGTCGTCGGGATAGATACCGTCATGGCGCATGTAAGGTTCGAAGCCGACTTCGTTGAGGATCTCGGCCTGTTGGCTGTCAGGGTTGATTGCCAGGCGCTGCAAGGCATTGATGTTTGCCGTTGCGTGAGTCTTGCCGACCAGAGCGGTACGAATGCCGTGCGGGCGCAGGTAATCGCCGATGGTCAATTCCTCCAGCGGCAACGGCACGGCGTTCCACGCCACCTGATGGCTGCTGACATAGCGCCCGGTGTAGGCCGACATTCTTGAAGGACCGCAAATCGTGCCCTGGGTGTAAGCGCGGCTGAACCGTACGCCGGCCGCAGCGAGGCGATCGATGTTCGGCGTGTGCAGATGCGGATGGCCGTAGCAGGACAAGTAATCGCGGCGCAGCTGATCGCACATGATGTACAGCACGTTGCGCACGGGGTTGGGCGGGGTGGGCATGAGGTTCACCGGTCAGTGGGACAGGTGAGGTATTTCGCTGTCGGCGGGGGTGTTCGGCAAGTGCGTTTGGAGAATGCGTTTCATGCAGCGGATGCATCGGTGCATGTACTGGCGTTATCGCGAGCAGGCTCACTCCTACAGGGGAACGCATTTCAAGTGTAGGAGTGAGCCTGCTCGCGATAGCTGTGGATCAGACAGCAAAATTCTCCAGTGAACAGACCTCTTCATCCATCGCATCGATCGCTTTGATCTGCTCGATCATCGCCTCGGCCAGCGGCGATAACCGATACCCGGCGCGGCTGACAATGCCGTAGCGGGTATACAACTCCTCAAGATCGTCAGCCAATCCTTCGATCTTCAGACACACCAGCTCACCCCTGGCCAAATGCAACGCGTCGGAATAGGCCCCGACAATTCCGATCGCATCCGAACGCAGCACCACGCTGAGCAGGCTCGAACTGTTCTCACATTCGACGCTCGGGGTGAAATCCGGCCGGCCGCTGAGGTCGACGATGACCTTGCGCAGGTTCGGCGGGCGAATGCTCACCGCCAGTGGATAACTCATCAACTGCTCGGCGCTGATCCGTTCAAACGCCGCCAGCGGATGCCCGGCGCGGCAGCAGAAATACCATTTGCGCGCGCGCAGACGATGGGTCAGATAGTCCGGGTCCGCCTCAAACTGCCGGGTGTCGGCGACGAAGAATTCGAACTCCTCGCTCAACAGTCGCTTGCTCAGGCTCTGCCAGTCATCCACCTGAAACTGCACCCGCGCTTTCGGGTAGCGGCCGATGAACGCGCCAATCGCCCGCGGAATCAATCCCGCCGCCGGCGCCGGCCCGCAGCCGAAGCGTAACTCGCCGGCTTCGAGCCCGTTGAACTGGCTGATCTCGTTGGCCATTTGCTGCGCGCCACTGACCAGCCGCCGCGCATGTTCGAGCAGTACCTGACCCTGTTTGGTCGGCGGCAATTCCTTGCGCCCGCGATCGACCAACTGACAGCCGACACTGTGTTCCAGCGCTTGAATGCTGCGGCTGAACGCCGACTGCGACAGGTTCACCGCCTGCGCGCCGGCAACGAAGCTGCGTTGTTCAGCCAAGGCGATGAAGTGACGAAGTTGGCGCAGGTCGATATGCATTTTTCACATAAAAAATATCCGGGAAATGCATTGGATATGCATTAGGTCGACTCCTTATAAAGGCAATCTCTTATGCAGTAAATATTTGTAAATCCATAAATAAATAACTTGAAGGAATATGCGGTGCTGATTAGGCCTGTGTATTTTCTGACCAGGAGCCGCGCCATGAGTCCGTTGAAACACGCGTCAATCCAACCACCACGACGGCTCAAGCGCCTGCCCCTGGCCCTGTTTCTCGCCGGCAGCGCGAGCTGGACTCACGGCTATGCCGCCGAAGCGGAAACCCTGACGCCAGTCCCCGCAGGCAAAGCTTCGGCCAGCAGTTCACAGCTGGAAACCGTGACCGTGACCACCCGCCGTCGCGAGGAAAGTTCGCAGGATGTACCGACGCCGATGAGCGTGGTCAGCGGGCAGAATCTGGAGGCGCAACGGGTGTATCGGATCCAGGATCTGCAGCAACTGGTACCCAGCGTCAACGTCGCCTACATGCATGCGCGGCAGTCCAGCGTGTCGATTCGCGGTCTGGGTAACAACCCGGCCAGTGATGGGCTGGAGGGCAGCGTCGGTCTGTATATCGACAACGTTTATCTGGGCCGCCCGGGGATGGCGGTGTTCGACTTGATGGACATCGAACAGCTCGAAGTCTTGCGCGGGCCGCAGGGCACGCTGTTCGGTAAAAACACCACCGCCGGGGTGATCAATATCAGCACCCGTGCGCCGACCTTTACCCCGGAGCGCAGCATCGAAACCTCGGTCGGCGAGGACGGTTATTTCCAGACCAAGGGCACCATTTCCGGGCCGCTGAATGATCAACTGGCCGGGCGTTTTTCCGCGTATCGCACGCGCAGCGACGGCGACATCAAAAACGAATACGACGGCCATGATCTGAATGGCGGCTCGCGTGAGGGCTTTCGCGCGCAACTGCTGTTCAAACCCAACGAAAATTTCAACCTGCGCTGGATCGGCGATTACAACGAAGAGGATTCCAGCGCCGGTACCCGCGTGCTGTACAACACCGGGCCGACCATCAACGGCGTCAACCTTTATCAATCGCGGGCCAACGCAGCCGGTGCGACGCTGGTCAACGGCACGCACCGTAAGGTCAATCTGGACAACGACCAACACGTGACGGTGCATCAGGGCGGCACTTCGGTAGAAGCCAACTGGACGTTGCCAAGCGATTTCACCCTGACCTCGGTCAGCTCGTATCGTTTCTGGAATTTCACCCCGCGCAACGACGACGGCCTCAACGTGCCGGCCAGTTACAACGCCGGGGTGTCGGTGGAAGACAAACAGTATTCACAGGAATTTCGCCTCGCCTCGCCCAAGGGTGAATTCTTCGATTACGTGGTCGGTGCCTACTATTTCGGTTCCGATCTGGACAACAAATCCTTCGCCTTTTATGGCCCGCAGGCGGACATCTGGAATGGCACGCCGGCGGGTGCGCTGGCCAATGTCACCAGCGTCGGCAAGGGCCACATCAAGACCGACAGCTTTGCCCTGTTTGCCCAAGGCACCTGGCACCTCACCGAGCGGCTGGATTTCACCGCCGGGGTGCGTGGCACTTACGAGGAGAAGAATGCCTGGGTCAGCCGCAATGCTCCGGTTGGCGGTGCGGCCGTGGCCGGCGCGGCGGCCAGTGCGCGTCGCGGCCGCGCCGGCGCCTACGATTCCGGAGACTTGAATCAGTACAGCTCGAGTCCTTCGGGGCTGCTCAATCTCAGCTATCGCATCACCGATGACGTGCTGGGTTACGCGACGTTGTCCCACGGCGAAAAATCCGGCGGGGTCAACCTTGCGGTCGGCTCTGCGCCAACTGCGGGTGCCGACTCGTTGCTGATCGGCACCGAACGGGCGAACAACGCCGAACTCGGTTTCAAAAGCACTTTGTGGGATCACCGTTTGCAGCTCAACGCCAACGTGTTCTGGACCCAGGTCAACGCCTACCAGACCAACGCCTATGACGCCGACAACCGCGTGCAGTACCTGACCAACGCCGGTTCCGTGCGCTCGCGCGGCATCGAGTTCGAAAGCACCGTGGTACCGCTGCGTGGCCTGACGCTGAACTTCAACGGCTCTTACAACGACGTCAGCTATCTCTCCTACAAGGATGCGCCGTGCCCGCCGGAAGTCAGCCAGGCGCCGGGTGCGCCGGCCTCTTGCGACCTCAGCGGCCATCAAGTGGTCGGCGCTTCGAAATGGATCGGCAATGCCAACGGCGAATACAAATGGAATCTGGATAACGGCTTCGAACCGTATGTCACCGGCAGCTATGCGTTCCGCTCCAAAGCCGTGGGCACGGTGGAGGATTCCGATTACGGGCAGATCCCCAGTTACGCCGTGGTCAACTTTTCCACAGGCTTGCGTGGCGATTTCAATCAAGGTCAGTGGGATGTTTCGTTGTGGCTGAAAAACGCCTTCGACAAAACCTATTACACGACGCTGTGGACGGGCGGCAACGGTGGTTACGAAGGACTGCTCGGCACGCCGCGTACGCTTGGCGTTACCGGGCGTTATGACTTTTGATCGTACCCGTCAAATACGCCGACGGTGAGAGTTGAGAACATTGTTTTTCCCTGATCGCAGTTTTTGAAAAGTGCGTGCGTTGGGAGCGCGCATAAACAACTGATCAAACAATAGGCCGGTGCCTGCATCGGTCTTTTTTGTTGCTCAGCAAAATTTTTTCCAAATAACGACAGGGTTTCAGCTTGTTCTTTAAAGCCAGGTCAACTGCATCCAATGCGCTAAATGAATACTTTAAATGCCCACAAAGCATGCAATTTTTCACGTCTCGCTGCAGCCCGCGTGGCGCAAGGCTTTGGCGAAATTGATCGTTTTTAATATTCCATAAAGGCCTATGTATAACGTTAAAGATTACTTTCGGAGATAAGTGACAAGACCAATGATTCATCTAGGGGGCAGCCGTGGGGGATTCAACGAACGGTTGTTCAGCTGTTGTGCAAGAACCGCAAAAAGACCGCAGGGAGTCAAACAATGGGCAACGTCCAGACCGCCGCCAGCGCAGGGGAATTGCTGTGGCGGCAAACGCCGAGTGGCGAACTGATCGACCTCGGCCGGCCGCACCGTGTGCCGTTGGGGCAGCTGCGTTTGCAGCGTGCGCCCAAGGGTATCCTGAGTCGCCGCGAAAGCGTTTTGCTCGCGGTGCTGGCGTTGCTGGTGCATGGCGCGGTGATCTACTGGATCAATCAGCATCCAACCCCCGCGCTGCCAATCGTACCGCCGGAAATTCCGCCGATGACCATCGAGTTTTCCCGTCCGGCCCCGCCCGCGCCGCCGGTTGTGGCGCCGCCGCCTCCTGCGCCGGTGGTTGAACCACCGCCACCGGTGGAAGACGAGCTGGCGGTGAAGCCGCCACCGCCCAAACCCGTGCCGAAGCCCAAGCCGGTAGTCAAGCCGCCAACCAAGCCGGCGCCCAAAGCCGTCGAGCAACCGCCAGCGCCGCCCAAACCGACAGCCCCGGTCGTCGCGCCAGCGCCAGCCGCGCCACCGGCGCCGGCCCCGGTCACCCCGGCCTCGGCCAGCGCCGCTTACCTGAAAAACCCGGCGCCGGAATATCCGTCGCTGGCTCAGCGTCGCGGTTGGGAAGGCACGGTGTTGCTGCGCGTGCAGGTGTTGGCCAGTGGGAAACCGGGCGAGATTCAGATTCAGAAAAGCAGCGGCCGCCAGCAGCTCGACGATGCGGCACTCAACGCCGTGAAACGCTGGAGTTTCGTCCCGGCCAAGCAGGGCGATGTCGCCCAGGAAGGTTGGGTCAGCGTACCCATCGATTTCAAGATTCACTAAACCGCAATCAAATTCGCGCGAAACGTTTACAAGAGGGAATACATCATGACGTTACTGGCTTCTCCACTGGAATCCATCGAAAGCGCGGTGATCTGGCTGCTGGTGGTTTTTTCCGTCGCCACCTGGGGGCTGGCACTGCTCAAGGCGTTGCAGTTCGGCCGTTTAAAGGCGCAGGACCGGCGTTTTCATAAACGCTTCTGGGCGGCGTCGAGCCTGGATGCCGCTGCTGAACTGAGCGAAACCCAGCCCGGCGCTGCGGCGCGTGTCGCGCAGGCCGGTTACGCGGCGATTCAGGTGGGCGAGACGCCGCAGGCCAATGACCTGAGCCAGGCGATCAATCATCAGGATCGTCTGGAGCGTGCCTTGCGCCAGCAGATCGTCCGTGAGCGGCGCTCGCTGGAAACCGGCCTGGCAGTGGTCGCGAGTATTGGCAGCACCTCGCCCTTCATAGGATTGTTCGGCACGGTGTGGGGAATCATGGAAGCGTTGAAAGGCATCAGCGCGGCCGGGTCGGCGAGCCTGGAGACGGTGGCCGGGCCGATCGGTGCGGCACTGGTGGCAACCGGTGTGGGCATCGCCGTCGCGGTACCGGCGGTGCTGGTTTACAACTACTTTTTGCGCCGTCTGAAATTGACCGCGGCAGACCTGGACGACTTCGCCCACGACTTCTACAGCCTGGCGCAGAAGAGCGCGTTTCGCGTGTTGATTCACCCGACTGCACACAAAGCTTCTGTGCCGGGGAATGCGCCAAAAGTGAAGGAGGCTTCCTGATATGGCCTTCTCCACGCAAGACACGGATGAGGTACTCAGCGAGATCAACGTGACCCCGCTGGTGGACGTGATGCTGGTGCTGCTGGTGGTGTTTATCGTCACCGCGCCGCTGCTGACCAACGCGATACCGATCAACCTGCCAAAGACCGAAGCGGTGGCGCCGGTCGAGCAGAAGGACCCGCTGGTGGTGAGCATCGACGGTGCCGGCAAGCTGTTTATCAACAAGGATGAGATTCAGCCGGACGTTTTGGAATTCAACCTCAAGTCCGCTAAAGCCAAGGATCCGGAAGTACGCGTGCAGTTGCAGGCCGACGACGGGGTGAACTACGGCGAGGTGGCGCGGGCCATGGCTTCGATTGAGCGGGCAGGGATTACCAAGCTGTCGGTGATTACTGCGCGGTGACAGATTCAACAGTTTTTCGGGGCCGTTTCCTTGGCAGGGTGCGGCCCTTTTTTTTGTGTATGGCTTCAGGAAAGCCCCTCACCCTAACCCTCTCCCAGAGGGAGAGGGGACTGATCGAGTCGTCTGGTGGTTTTACTCCGATATGCAAAATTCAGTCGAACTCAGGAACTGAAAAGCTTGAAGATCGGCTCCCTTTCCCCTCGCCCCCTAGGGGAGAGGGCTGGGGTGAGGGGGAAAAAATCTAAAGCCATGCGCACATCAGATATTCAATTCAGATCTTAATAAATAGCTTCTTATTCCTTAACGAATATAACTCCCGTCCCTATACTCGACCGAGAACAGACACGACGCAGGAGAGCTTCCCATGCGCAACGAATCAATCCGCTACCTGATTGTGCCGGGCTGGCAAGGATCGCCAGAAGATCATTGGCAGACCCACTGGCAGAACAGCCTGCCGAACAGTGCGCGGGTGGAGCAGGCCGATTGGCTGGCACCGCGCCGTGAAGACTGGGTCGCGGCGCTCGCCGAGGCGATTGCCGCCGACAGCACGCCGGTGATCCTCATCGCCCATAGCCTGGGTTGCATCACCGTCGCGCATTGGGCGGCGACCGCGCCGCTGCAATATCTGCGTCAGGTGCGCGGTGCGTTGCTGGTCGCGCCTGCCGATGTCGAGCGTCCCGCGTGCTCACCGGCACTACGCAACTTCGCGCCGATTCCCGCGGATCTGTTGCCGTTCCCGAGTCAGGTCGTCAGCTCCGACAACGACGCTGCGGTCAGTGCGCCGCGCGCCCTTGAGCTGGCGCGCAACTGGGGCGCGGAAGCGGGAATTCTCGCAGGCGCCGGGCATATCAACGTCAAGTCCGGGCATCAGCGCTGGGAACAGGGTTTTGCTTATCTTTATCGCCTGCAAAACCGCCTGGAACATCACGCCCGTCGTCGCGCCTGACTTTCATTTTTAACGCCCCCGTCTGCCAGGCGGTTCAGGGCGGGAGCCTGCCATGAGTTTCGAAACTTTCGGTCAGCCGTTGCTGACCTTTCCCGATGCGGAAAAAAGCCCACTGAGCATTCGCGCCAAAGCGCTGGTGTTCGTCGATCCGCGCTCGCGGCAACTGCGCGAAGAACTGGAGCAACTGGCGCCACGTGTGATCTCGGTATTGATCCGTGGCGAGACTGGCACCGGTAAAGAGCTGCTCGCGCGGCATATCCATCGTGCCAGTGATCGCAGCGGGCTGTTCGTGTCGGTGAACTGCGGGGCGATCAGCCCGACGTATGCCGACGCCGAGCTGTTCGGCTATGCGGCCGGCAGCTACAGCGGTTCGGCCAGCAGTCGCGCGGGCTGGTTCGGCTCGGCCAATGGCGGCACGTTGTACCTCGACGAAATCGGCGACTTGCCGCTGCCGATCCAGGTCAAATTGCTCGCCGCGCTGGAGAACCACGAAGTCACTCGCGTCGGCGCGCATCAACCTAGCCCGGTCGACGTGCGTCTGGTTGCTGCGACCAGTATCGATCTGGCCCAAGCCGTCGATGCGGGTAAATTTCACGAGCGGCTCTATCACTATCTCAGCGAGGGCCAACTCGAACTGCCGGCACTGCGCGCGCGAACCGGCGATATCCTGTCGCTGGCCGAGTATTTTCTCGGCATCTACAGCCAGCGTCTCGATCTTCCGGTGCCCTTGATCAGCGAAGCCGCGCAGCATGCGCTCGAACAGCACAGCTGGCCGGGTAACACGCGAGAGCTGGAAAATGTCATTCACTTCGCCCTGCTGGTCAGCACCGGCGAAGAGATTCTGCCGCAGCACCTGAACCTGCCCGAGGTGTCTGGGCCGCAGCTGCAGATCGAACGGCTGGTCGCGCAAATCAACATTGGCGGCAGCACGGCGGAACGTAAAGCCTTGAAAGAACTGCTGATTCGCTTGAGCGATGGGCTTTAGCCATTTTCTTCAACATGAACAAAATGGAATATGAAGCTGAATAAACGTTATTGTCCGGGAATAAAAAATCCGGGTATTGTCCGCCTCACGCCAGCGATATCACTTCACTGGCACACGTATTAGATGCCGTCGTCGATGACGACCGTGATTTTCGATAAGGACACTGCATGAAAAAGGTTCTGTTGTTTACCGCATTGGCGGCTGCTTTGACTGCTTCTTTCGCCAACGCCGGTGAGAAACTGGTGGTCGCCGCGACCCCGGTTCCACATGCTGAAATTCTCGAGCTGATCAAACCGACCCTGGCCAAAGAAGGCGTGGATCTGGAGATCAAGGTTTTCACCGACTACGTGCAGCCGAACGTACAGGTGGGCGAGAAGCGTCTGGACGCCAACTACTTCCAGACCCTGCCGTACCTGAACAGCTTCAATCAGGGCAAATACAAGGACGACAAGGCCAAGTACCTGGTAACCGTGCAGGGCGTGCACGTTGAACCGTTCGGTGGCTACTCGAGCAAGTACAAGACCCTGGCTGAACTGCCGGATGGCGCGACCATTGCCATCCCGAACGAAGGCAGCAACAGCGGCCGTGCGCTGATCCTGCTGCAGAAGGCTGGCCTGATCGAGCTGAAAGATCCGAAAAACGCTCTGGCAACGCCGAAAGACATTGCCAAGAACCCGCACAACTTCAAGTTCAAGGAACTGGAATCGGCCCTGCTGCCGCGCGTGTTGAAAGAAGTCGATCTGGACATGATCAACACCAACTACGCGCTGGAAGCCAAGCTGAACCCGCAGAAAGATGCGCTGGTGATCGAAGGCGCTGACTCGCCATACGTGAACTTCCTGGTTGCCCGTGAGGACAACAAGAACAGCGACGCCATCCAGAAACTGGCCAAGGCGCTGACCAGCCCGGAAGTCAAAGCGTTCATCGAGAAGAAGTACAACGGCGCGGTGTTGCCGGCGTTCTGATCCGAGCGTGATTTGATGTGAAAACGCCGATGGCCAGTGATGGTCATCGGCGTTTTTTGTGTATGCCTTGAAAAGCCCCCTCATCGGAACGCCGCCCGCCTAGCCCTCTCCCGGAGGGAGAGGGGACTGATCGGGGGATGCGGCAGAGGTTCGCCGACCTGATATGGCTGTACCGAATCCATAATCGACTCAGTCATTCAGGTCGATGTATGACGCCAGACACCTCGGTCGGCCCCCTCTCCCTCCGGGAGAAGGCTGGGGTGAGGGTGCTCTTGATCTCAGGCTACCTGCGCCTTTAAAGCCCTGCGCAACGCCACCAGCAATTTCAAAATATCCTGCGGATCCAGTCGCTGCGGTGCTTTTACGTCCATGTCATCTTCCTTGTTGTGGTTTGGCCGAGGGAGTCTGGCCAAAAGCTGCCCGTCCTTGGAGGCCTTTCTTGAAAAAAAGATCCTTCCTACAGCGCAAAGAAAAATAGCCTTCTTACTCCTTCCCGGCAAATCGACCAGATAGTTTTTTGAGTGATATCAATATGCTTTAACGGTATTTAAATTCTGGTTTTTATACCTATAAAGTCAGTGCCTGCCGGACAGCCACCCGCTGTCCATGGATTGCTTCACCGTCGTCTACCGAACGACGTCAGGACACGGCATGACTTTCGACTACGCATTTATCCTCAGCACCCTGCCGGAGTTTCTCAAAGCCGTCGGCGTGACGCTGCAGGTCGGTTTGATCGCCATTGGCACCTCGTTGCTGGTGGCGCTGCTCAACGCGATGATCCTGGTATTTCGCACGCCGTACCTGCGCAAACTGGTCGGTCTGTACGTGGAACTGGCGCGCAACACGCCGCTGCTGATCCAGCTGTTCTTCGTCTACTTCGCCTTGCCGGCACTGGGGATCAAAGTCTCCGGTTTCACCGCGGCGATCATCACCATGACCTTTCTCGGCGGTGCCTACCTCACCGAAGTGCTGCGCGCCGGCATCGATGCCGTGCCGCAGGCGCAGCTGGAATCGGGGCGTTCGATCGGCCTGTCCCACGGCCAGTTGCTGCGCTACGTGATCCTGCCGCAGGCGGGCATTCTCAGCCTGCCGTCGCTGTTCGCCAATTTCATCTTTCTGCTCAAGGAAACCACGGTGGTTTCAGCGGTGGCGGTGCCGGAAATCCTCTACACCACCAAGAGCTACATCGCGCTCTACTACAAAACCTACGAAATGCTCGCCGTGCTGACGCTGATCTGCGTGCTGCTGTTTTTGCCGCTGTCGCTGTTGCTCAGCCGTCTGGAAAGGAGGCTCCAGCATGGCCAGTTCGGGTCTTGAATTGCTTTGGGTGTCGTTGCCGCAACTGGCCAAGGGCACCGGGCAAACCTTGTCGATCTCGTTTCTGAGCATCGCCATCAGCACGGTCGGCGGGGTGTCCTACGGCGTATTGCGCACGCTCAACGTCGGGTGGCTCAACGCAATTTTGCGGGTGTACCTGGAGCTGTTTCGGGCGATTCCGGTGCTGGTCTGGCTGTACCTGCTGTTCTTCGGCCTGCCGATTTTCTTTGGCCTGAGCCTGCCGAACTTTTGGTGCGCGGTACTGGTGCTGTCGCTGTGGGGCGCCAGTGAGGTCGGTGAAGTGGCGCGCGGCGCGTTGCATTCGCTACCACGCGGCCAGCGTGAGGCAGGGCTGTCGATCGGTCTCAACGCTGCGCAACTGTACGGCTACGTGCTGCTGCCGCAAGCACTGAAGCGCATGACACCGCCGACCATCAACGTCTACACGCGGATCATCAAGACCAGTTCGCTGGCGGTGCTGATCGGTGTGGTCGATGTGATCAAGGTCGGCCAGCAGATCATCGAGCGCACCTACGAATCGGTACTGATCTATGGCGCGCTGTTTCTGTTTTTCTTTTTCATCTGCTACCCGCTGTCGGCCGCCTCGCGGGTGCTGGAGCGGCGCTGGACGCAAGCATGAGCGCACTGATCGAGTTTCAGGGTTTCAGTAAATTCTATGGCGAGCAGCAAGTGCTCGATGGCATCGACCTGCAGGTGCAGAGCGGCGAAGTCATCGTCATTCTTGGCCCCAGCGGCTGCGGCAAAAGTACGCTGCTGCGCTGCCTTAACGGTCTGGAACAGGCCCACAGCGGCAGCCTGAAATTTGTCGGACGCGAGCTGCTCGACAAGGCCACCGACTGGCGCGAAATCCGCCAGCAGATCGGCATGGTGTTTCAGAGTTATCACCTGTTCCCGCACATGAGCGTGCTCGACAATTTGCTCCTCGGCCCACTCAAGGTGCAGAAGCGCCAACGCCGCGAAGCGCAGCAGCAGGCCGAAGCCTTGCTCGCGCGCGTAGGCCTGGCGGACAAGCGCGACGCCTTCCCGCGTCAGCTCTCCGGTGGTCAGCAGCAACGCATCGCCATCGTCCGTTCGCTGTGCATGAACCCACGGGTAATGCTCTTCGACGAAGTCACCGCGGCCCTTGATCCGGAAATGGTCAAGGAAGTGCTGCAGGTGATTCAGGGTCTGGCCCGCGAGGGCATGACCCTGCTGATCGTCACCCATGAAATGGCCTTCGCCCGCGCGGTGGCCGACCGCATCGTGTTCATGGATGCCGGGCGCATCCTCGAACAGACCCCGCCCGAGATTTTCTTTACGAACCCGCAAACCGCACGCGCGCAGCAGTTCCTGGAGAAGTTCTCCTTCGTGGCAACACTGCCGAAAACGAATCCGACCAAGGAACTGGAACTGCTATGAAAACTGCCGCTTTGTTACTGCCCCTGTTGAGCCTGGCCTTGCTCGCCGGTTGCAGCAAAACCGAAGAACCCACGAAGCCAAAAGTTGCCAGCGAGAGTGCAGCGCCAGCCGGTTATCTGGAGAAGATCAAGGCTCGCGACAAGCTGATTGTTGGCGTGTTCACCGATAAACCGCCGTTCGGTTTTGTCGACGAGAGCGGCCGTTACGTCGGTTTCGATACCGACATCGGCCGGCGTTTTGCCAAGGATCTGCTCGGCGATGAAAACAAAGTCGAATTCGTCGCGGTGGAACCGGCCAGTCGTATTCCGTTTCTGCAAAGCGACAAGGTCGACCTGATCCTCGCCAACATGACCGTGACCCCGGAGCGTAAGGAAGCGGTGGAATTCACCAACCCCAATCTCAAGGTCGCCGTGCAGGCCTTGGTGCCGCAGGGTAGCTCGGTGAAGAAGCTTGATGATCTGGCGACCCGCACCACCATCGTCACCACCGGTACGACCGCCGATATCTGGCTGACCAAGACTCACCCGGACTGGAAACTGCTCAAGTTCGAAAAGAATTCCGAGTCGCTGCAAGCCCTGGCCAACGGCCGCGGCGATGCCTACGCGCAGGACAACCTGGTGCTGTTTAGCTGGGCCAAGCAGAACCCCGGATATCGCGTGCTCGAGGAAAAACTCGGCGCCGAAGCGCCGATTGCGCCGGCGGTGAAAAAGGGCAATCTCGAACTGCGCGACTGGGTCAACAGCGAGCTGGCGAAGCTGGGTGAGGAGAAATATCTGCTCAAGCTGTATGACCAGTATGTGCGCAAGGAACTGAGCGATGACACCCGGCCTGAGAGTGTGATTGTCGAGGGGGGCAAGTGGCAGGGGTGATTGTCTGTTAGGTCGGCGGTGAGGCTTGGCCCTCATCGGAACGCCGCCCGCCCAGCCCTCTCCCCCAGGAGAGGGAGCCGAGCTTTGTGCTTTTCAAACCTGAGTTCGACCCGAGATTTTCAGGTCGTCGTAATTCGTAAGAACAGCCCGGTCAGTTCCCTCTCCCTCCGGGAGAGGGCTAGGGTGAGGGGCTTCGGGCTGAAGGCGCTTAGTCAGGCCAGTTCCACACCGGCTCATCCAGCACCCGCTGGCCAACCAGCCCGGTCTGCCCCAGCGTCTTCTCCAGCACGATGCAATTGCATTCCGGATCTTCCTGCAACGCCGAAATCAGCCGCCGCGCATGCGACACCACCCACACCTGACACTGCTCCGAAGCGCGAATGATCAGCCGTGCGAGCGCCGGCAGGAGATCCGGGTGCAGGCTGGTTTCCGGTTCGTTGAGCACCATCAGTGACGGTGGTCGCGGCGTCAGCAGCGCCGCGACCAGCAGCAGATAACGCAAGGTCCCGTCCGACAGCTCCGCCGCCGACAACGGCCGCAGCAAGCCTTCCTGATAAAACTCGATGGCGAAGCGTCCACCGGCCAGCGGGGCGATGTTCAGCCGCGCACCGGGAAAGGCATCGCTGATCGCCGCGCGCAAGGCCTCGGGGTCGCCGATTTCGATGATGGTCTGCAAGGCGGCCGCGAGGTCGCGGCCGTCGTGGTGCAACACCGGCGTGCGGGTGCCCAGCTGCGGCTGGCGCACCGGCGCCTCGGCATCGCTGCGAAAGTGATCATAGAAGCGCCAGCGGCGGATGAACTCGCGCATCTGAAACACTTCTGGCGAGCTGCGCAGGCTACCGATCTGGTCGAACAGACTGTCGAAGTTCGGCGTGTGCTGCGCCAGGACATCCCATGTGCGCTCGGTGCGCGCGCGGATCATCGGCCCATCGCGATCCACCAAAAGGCTCGCCGGGCGATACAGCGGTCCGGCCCAGATGCATTCGCGCTTGATTTGCGGGTCGAGGCTGAAACGCGAGGGAATTGGTCGCGCATGCTCCGGCAGCATGAAGTGACCATTGGAATCAGGCAGACCAAGGCTGATCGAATAACTGAAATCCTCCCCGGCAAAGCCTAGGCGCAATCGCTTCACGCCTTGACGCACCGTCGGCTCGATCGCCACCTCACCATTGCGCATGCGCCGGCTGATGGTTTCCGGCCCGGCCCAGAAGGTCGAGTCCAGCCCGCCCTCGCGGGCCAGCGCATTGACCACGCCGCCCTGCGCGGTTTCCGCCAGCAGGCGCAGTGCGCGGTAGAGGTTGGATTTGCCACTGCCGTTGGGCCCGGTGATCAGGTTCAGACGCCCGAGCGGGATCACCAGTTTGTTGATCGAGCGGTAGTTGGCCACCGCCAGGGTGTTGAGCATGAAGTCCTTCTCCGGGTGACTGCAAAACGTCTGCAGCATACCCGCAATGAGATAAATCTGTGCTGGGGGCCTGCAACCATGGAACCCTGTTCTAAGCTGTGAAGTCGTATCGTCTCGACAGCAGCATTAAAGGCCAAGGAGTGTGCATGGCGGGTCCCGGATTGAAAGTGCTGATGGCGTTGAGCGCCATGGTCTTGCTCACCGCTTGCGGCGACAAGCAACCCGCTCAGGAATACTTGCCACGGGTCTTTGTGCAAGAGGTCAAACCCCAGAACTACGCGGCAGCGGTAACTCTTACCGGTGACGTGCAGGCGCGCGTGCAGACGCAATTGTCATTTCGCGTGGGCGGCAAAATCATCCAGCGCATGGTCGACGTCGGTGACCGCGTCACCGCCAAACAGGTGCTGGCCAGGCTTGACCCCAAGGATCTGCAGACCAATGTCGATTCGGCCCAGGCTCAGGTCCTCGCCGAACAGGCCCGCGTGAAACAGGCCGCGGCGGCTTTCGTCCGCCAGCAAAAACTGCTGCCCAAGGGCTATACCAGCCAGAGCGAATACGATTCCGCCCAGGCGGCGTTGCGCAGCAGCCAGAGCGCCCTGAGCGCCGCGCAGGCACAACTGGCCAACGCCAGGGATCAACTCAGCTATACCGCGCTGATTGCCGATGCGCCTGGCGTGATCACCGAGCGTCAGGCCGAAGTCGGGCAAGTGGTACAGGCCACCGCACCGATTTTCAGCCTGGCCCGCGATGGCGACCGTGATGCGGTATTCAACGTGTATGAGTCGCTGCTGGCCGAGCGCCCGGAGGACAACTCGATCGTGGTCAGCCTGCTTGATAACCCCGAGATCAAAACCACCGGCACCGTGCGCGAGGTCACACCTGCGGTGTCAGCGCAATCCGGCACCGTGCAGGTCAAGGTCAGCCTCGACAAGCCGCCGCCGGGCATGCAGCTCGGCTCGGTCGTCAGTGCCACAGCGAAAGGTGCGGGTAAATCGGCGGTGGAGCTGCCGTGGTCGGCGCTGACGAAAAACATTAGCGAGCCAGCAGTCTGGATGGTCGATGACAAGGGCGAGGCGCAGTTGCACACGGTCACGGTCGGTCGCTATCTGACCGGCAAGGTGATCATCAGCGAGGGCCTGAAGGGCGGCGAAAAAGTCATCGTTGCCGGCGGGCAACTGTTGCACCCCGGCATGAAAGTCGAGATTGCCGAAAACACGTACAAAGATCTGCAACCGGGAGCGCAGCCATGAATCGCCTCGGTCTGTTGTCCCTGGCGCTGCTGCTCGGCGCATGCTCGGAAAAGGAAGCGCCGCCGGAACCGGTGCGTCCGGTGTTGTCGGTCAAGGTCGAAGCGTTGAGCGAGGAAAGCCTCGGGCGTTTCGCCGGCAGCATTCAGGCGCGCTATGAAAGCAACACCGGCTTCCGCGTCGGCGGGCGTATCGCCAGGCGCTACGTCGATGTGGGCGCCGAAGTACAGAAGGGCACGCTGCTCGCCACCCTTGACCCGTCCGACCAGCAAAACCAGCTGCGTTCGGCCGAGGGCGACCTGGCCAGGGTCCAGGCGCAATTGATCAACGCCCAAGCCAACGCGCGCCGCCAGCAGGCGCTGTTCGATCGCGGCGTCGGCGCGCAGGCGCAACTGGACGTTGCCACGACCGATCTGAAAACCACCCAGGCTTCGCTGGATCAGGCGCGCGCGGCGGTCAACCAGAGCCGGGATCAACTCGGCTACACCGAACTGCGCGCCGATCAAAAAGCCGTGGTCACCGCGTGGAACGCCGAAGCCGGGCAGGTAGTGACCGCTGGCCAACAAGTCGTGACGCTGGCGCAGCCGGACATCAAGGAAGCGGTGATCGATCTGCCGGATACCCTGGTCGATCAGCTTCCGCCCGACGTGGTGTTTTCGGTGGCCGCGCAACTTGACCCAAGCATCAACACCACGGCGATCATCCGCGAAATCGAACCCCAGGCGCAGAGCGCCACACGCACCCGCCGGGCGCGTTTGACCCTGACCGACACCCCGGACGGTTTCCGCCTCGGCACGGCGATCAGCGTGACCTTGAGCTCAGCAATCAAACCGCGCATCGAACTGCCCGCCACCGCGTTGCAGGAGGTCGAAGGCAAACCGCGGATCTGGGTGATCGACACCCAAAGCAAAACCGTCAGCCCCCGCGACGTCACGGTGATCAGCCGCACCGACAGCCGTGTAGTGCTCGCCGGCGGTGTGAAGAACGGCGAGCGGGTGGTCAGCGCCGGCGTCAACAGTCTCAAACCCGGACAATCGGTAAAACTTGACGAGGACAGTCAATGAAAGGCTCTTTCAACCTCTCCGAATGGGCCCTCAAGCATCAGTCATTCGTCTGGTATCTGATGTTCGTCGGATTGCTCATGGGGGTGTTCTCCTATTTCAATCTGGGTCGCGAAGAAGACCCGTCGTTCACCATCAAGACCATGGTCATCCAGACCAAATGGCCCGGCGCGACCCAGGACGAAACCCTCAAGCAGGTCACCGACCGCATCGAGAAAAAACTCGAAGAACTCGACTCGCTCGATTACGTGAAAAGCTACACGCGCCCCGGCGAATCGACGGTGTACGTGTACCTGCGCGACACCACCAGCGCCGAAGACATTCCGCAAATCTGGTACCAGGTTCGCAAGAAGATTGACGACATTCGCGGGCAGTTTCCCCAAGGGATTCAAGGGCCGGGATTCAACGACGAGTTTGGCGATGTGTTCGGCTCGGTCTATGCGTTTACCGCCGACGGGCTGACCATGCGCCAGTTGCGCGATTATGTGGAGCAGGCGCGCGCCGAGATCCGAAGTGTGCCGGGGCTGGGCAAGGTCGAAATGGTCGGCCAGCAGGACGAAACGATTTACCTGAACTTCTCCACGCGCAAACTCGCCGCGCTGGGCATCGATCAGCGTCAAGTGGTGCAAAGCCTGCAATCGCAGAACGCGGTGACTCCGGCCGGGGTGATCGAGGCCGGGCCCGAGCGGATTTCCGTGCGCACGTCGGGGCAATTCGCTTCGGAAAAGGATCTGGCCGAGGTCAACCTCAAACTCAACGATCGCTTCTATCGTCTGGCCGATATCGCCGAAATCCGTCGCGGCTACGTCGACCCGGCCACGCCTGAATTCCGCTTCGACGGCAAACCGGCCATCGGTCTGGCGATTGCGATGCAGAAGGGCGGCAACGTTCAGGAATTCGGCAAGGCCTTGCACCAGCGCATCGACGAACTGACGGCAGACCTGCCGGTGGGCGTCGGCGTGCACACGGTCTCCGATCAGGCGGTGGTGGTGGAAGAAGCCGTCGGCGGCTTCACCAGCGCCTTGTTCGAGGCGGTGATTATCGTCCTGGTGGTGAGCTTCATCAGCCTCGGCGTGCGCGCCGGTCTGGTGGTGGCGTGCTCGATTCCGCTGGTGCTGGCGATGGTCTTCGTGTTCATGGAATACAGCGGCATCACCATGCAGCGGATTTCCCTCGGCGCGCTGATCATCGCCCTCGGCCTGCTGGTGGACGATGCGATGATCACCGTGGAAATGATGGTCACGCGTCTGGAAATGGGCGAAACCAAAGAGCAGGCGGCGACGTTCGCCTACACCTCGACGGCATTTCCGATGCTTACCGGTACGCTGGTGACGGTCGCCGGGTTCGTGCCGATCGGCCTCAACGCCAGCTCCGCCGGTGAATATACGTTCACCCTGTTTGCGGTGATTGCCGTGGCGATGATCGTCTCGTGGGTGGTGGCGGTATTCTTTGCGCCGGTGATCGGCGTGCATATCCTCAGCGACAAGGTCAAGGCGCATGACGCCGAACCGGGACGCATCGGTCGCGCCTTCAACGGCGGCCTGTTATGGGCGATGCGCAACCGTTGGTGGGCGATCGGCGTCACGGTGCTGCTGTTCGTGCTGGCGGTGTTCTGCATGCGCTTTGTGCAGAACCAGTTTTTCCCCGCTTCGGACCGTCCGGAAATTCTCGTCGACCTGAACCTGCCGCAAAACGCCTCGATCGATGAAACCCGCAAAGCGGTGGACAAGCTCGAAGCCACGCTCAAGGGCGACCCGGACATCGTGCGCTGGAGCACCTACATCGGCCAAGGCGCGATCCGTTTCTACCTGCCGCTCGACCAGCAATTGCAGAACCCGTACTACGCGCAACTGGTCATCGTCAGCAAGGATTTCGAGGCCCGCGAAGCGCTGAGCCAGCGCCTGCGCGAGCGCTTGCACAAGGACTTCGTCGGCATCGGCAGCTACGTCCAGGCACTGGAAATGGGCCCGCCAGTAGGGCGTCCGATCCAGTACCGGGTCAGCGGCAAGGACGTCGATCAGGTACGCAAACACGCCATCGACCTGGCCACCGAACTGGACAAGAACCCGCACATCGGCGAAATCATCTACGACTGGAACGAGCCGGGCAAAGTCCTGCGCATCGACATCGCCCAGGACAAGGCACGCCAGCTCGGCCTGTCGTCGGAAGACGTGGCGAACCTGATGAACAGCATCGTCAGTGGCTCGCCGCTGACTCAGGTCAATGACGATATCTACCTGATCAACGTGGTCGGTCGCGCGGTGGAGGCCGAACGTGGTTCGCCGAGAACCATCGAGAATCTGCAAATCGTCACGCCGAGCGGCACTTCGATTCCGCTGCTGGCGTTCGCCACCGTGCGCTATGAACTGGAGCAGCCGCTGGTGTGGCGTCGCGACCGTTTGCCGACGATCACCATCAAGGCTTCAGTGCGCGACGAGATTCAGCCAACCGATCTGGTGAAACTGCTCAAGCCATCGATTGACGCCTTTGCGTCCAAACTGCCGGTCGGCTACAAGGTCGCCACTGGCGGTACCGTCGAGGAAAGCGGCAAGGCTCAGGGGCCGATTGCCAAGGTCTTGCCGTTGATGCTGTTCCTCATGGCAACGTTCCTGATGATCCAGTTGCACAGCGTGCAGAAGATGTTTCTGGTGGCCAGCGTCGCGCCGCTGGGGCTGATTGGCGTGGTGCTGGCGCTGGTGCCGACCGGCACGCCGATGGGCTTCGTGGCGATTCTGGGGATTCTCGCGTTGATCGGCATCATCATTCGCAACTCGGTGATCCTGGTAACGCAGATCGATGAGTTCGAGCAGAAAGGTTATGCGCCGTGGGATGCGGTGGTGGAAGCGACCGAACACCGGCGCCGGCCGATTCTGTTGACTGCCGCAGCGGCGAGCATGGGCATGATCCCGATCGCTCGCGAAGTGTTCTGGGGGCCGATGGCCTACGCGATGATTGGCGGGATCGTGGTGGCGACGTTATTGACGCTGCTGTTCCTGCCGGCGCTGTACGTGGCCTGGTACAAGATTCGCGAGCCGAAAAAAGAAACAGAGTAAAAGCGAGCGCTACGCGCTCATCGCCAGCAGGCTGGCTCCCACAATTGCAATGCGCGCTCCTGTGGGAGCCAGCCTGCTGGCGATGGCGTCTTGAGGGACTATGCAGATTTACGCCAAACACTCGCCAACCAAGGCTGTTGCTCGCGCGGCAACCCCGCTGGCCGGTAGTAATGCTCCAGTTCGACAAACCCCGCCGCCGTCAGCAAACCTTGCCAGGCCTGGAGATCGTGATACGAGCCATAGCGCGGCCCGCTCCAGCCCTCCCGATTGTCCCCACGCGGATTGGAGCTGAACAACACCCCATCCGGTTTCAACGCGCCGTGCAATTGCCTGAGCACCCGCGGTAATTCCTGCAACGGTACATGAAACAACACCGCGTTGGCGAAGATCCCGTCGAAGCGCTCCGCCGGCAGATCCAGTTTGAGAAAGTCCTGCTGCAACACTTCGCAGCCGGCGTCCTCGCGGGCCATTCGCGCGAATTCTTCGGAACCGTCCAGCCCGACAGCGACGTGACCCATGCGCGTAAACGCCTGCAAATCTCGCCCGGGCCCGCAGCCGAAATCCAGAAGGGTAAACGGCGCCTGGCCTTGAATATGCCGCAGCAACGCATCGATGTTCTGACTGACATCGTGATCGCGGGTGCCTTCGCGGAAGTCCTCGGCCACCGAGTTGTAATGGCCTAGCGTGGTTGCAGTGATCTGTTCGAGGTCGCTGGGCGTCTGCTTCATCATCGGTGCTGTTTTTGGCGGAGGAAGAAAGCGGACTATAAGCTTTTTCACCGGCAAAAAAACGCCGCCGGCGCTGCTGCCAGCGCCGGCGGTGATTGATGCCCGGACTCAGTGCTGCTTCGCGCCCAGGCAATCGATCGAGCGGTCCATCATCGCTTTGGCCATCTCCAGCAGGTGCCAGACCGAGAACACCATGGCTCGATCCGCGCCCGCGAGCTGATCGCCGCATTGATGGACAGTTACCGAAGCGCAGCGCAGCAGATCGGCGACATACAACTGGGCATCTTCCAGCGTCACGTCCTCACTGATGCTGTAGACGCGTTTCTGTCCCGCCAACGTGACCTGTTTACCGGCCAGATGCGAGTCGACGGCACGGCACAGTGCAGAGCGATCCTTGAGCAAATCCTCGGTGAACCGCTTGCTGGAGGTGAGGCTGAGTGGCGGATCGGCAAGATTTTTTTCCATGGGTAAACTCCTGACTTCAAGTGGGGAGCCAACCATTTCGCGACTAAACGAGCAGGACGGCGGCTGCACGCAGATCAGTCGTCGGCCGCCGGTTATCGGCGCACCCGAAAGTGCCCTGCGCACAGCCAACATCGGGCAGCTTGAAGCTCTGCCGAGGTCAGGCCTGACCGCACGCCCAGCGAATCCGGACAACTGAATCCGGTCACCGCCAAGCAGTGACGAGCGGAGATTAGCTACAGGATATTTCGGGTACAAGCGGGCAAATCATTCTAGGAAGCGTCCTGCAAACCCGCGTGGTTCAGGCTGGCGAAACGATAAATTTCGCGTAGGAAGGGTCTGGTTTTTACGAAGGGCATTGCCCAAATGCGTGCGATCACATGGATCAGGTTGATGGCCACCTGCCGCTATCGAACATAGCGCTTATTCAGCCATCGCGCCAGCCCTGTCCAAACACGATACGTGCGCGCAGAAACCGGAAAACCTGGCTGAAAGCAACTGGTAGTTCTTACAGTATCGGGCCAGAGAAAACAGGTTCAGTCTTGGTGCATGGGCGCCAAGGACTTGCGTAGCCGTGAACACTCACCATGACACCGCCACTCCGACCTTATCGGTAATTGACCCGCGTGCATTGGCGATTCGCGGCGTTGCCTATTGCCGACACCCGGATAAAGCCGACATCGAATCGCGCATCACCCGGCAGATCTTTGATGAGGCGGGGCGGCAGGCGGCGTCGTGGGATCCGCGTTTATATGGCGCTGCGCCGAAGCCGAATCTGGCCGCTGTCTACGCGTTGAGCGGGCAAGGGCTATTCACAGACAGTGTCGACGCCGGCTGGCAGGCGTGCCTGTTGAATGAAGCAGGTTCGTTGTGTGCTGTCTGGGATGCGCGGGGCAGTCAGAGCCATCACCAATACGATGAGCTGCAACGGCCGATCGCCCTTACTGAGCAAGCGCACGACGGGCCGTCTCGCGTGGTCGAGCGCTGGATCTATGGAGAAGCCACGGATGACTACGCACGGCACAACCAGTGCGGTCAACTGATTCGCCATGACGACCCGGCCGGCAATCGACACTTCGATGACTACGGCCTCGGCGGGTCAGCACTGGTGGAATCGCGACGCTTTCTGATCGAACTGCAAACGCCGGACTGGCCCCTAGATCCGGACCGCCGAGATGAGTATCTCGAGGAGAAAAACTACGTCACTCAACAGTCTTTCAGCCCGACAGGCGACCTGCAGCATCACACCGACGCGGTGGGTAACATCAGAACGCAGCATTACAACGTGGCCGGGCAATCTGCCGCGATCTGGCTGTTACAGGCCGGCGAGGGCAGGCAGCCGCAGTGCCTGGTCAGTACCATTCGCTACAACGCGCAGGGTCAGATCGAAAGCGAAACGGCCGGCAACGGCGTCGTCGCCCGCGCCGAATACAGCCGCGATGATTGCCGGTTGCTCAGATTGTTCGCCAGTGTCGGTGCGCAACAGCCGTCGCAAGATCTGAACTACACCTATGACCCAGTGGGCAATGTCACTAGTCTGGAAGATAAAACCCAGGCTGTGTCTTGCTTCAACAATCAGCGGATCGATCCGGTCAGTTGGTATCGCTACGACAGCCTTTATCAACTGGTCGAGGCCCGCGGTTGGGAAGTCAGCCAGCCCAGCCATGGTCCGGCCTTGCCGGATCTACTGCCAACGCCGCTGGATCCCGATCAACGGCGCAACTACACGCAGAAATTCGACTACGACGCAGCGGGCAACCTCATCACTCGCCACCACAGCGGTGCGCCGGGTTTTTCGATGTTTACTTCGGCTTACAGCAACCGAAGCCTGGGCCAGCGCGATGACGGTAATTTGCCCGGGGAAGCGGATATAGCGTCGGGATTTGATGAGGCGGGTAATCAGCTTCAGTTGCAACGCGGTCAGGCCATGTACTGGAACGTGCGCAATGAGTTAAGCCGGGTTGTGTTGGTGCAACGTCCGAATGAAAGCGATGACTACGAGTGTTATGGATACGACAAGCCGGGCCATCGGTTGCGTAAAACAATCGTCAGCCAAGCGTCCGGTCAGACGCTGACGGCAGAAGTTCGTTATCTGCCGGGGCTCGAGATTTATCGCGAAATTGATAGTGTCGAGCGACATGTCTCCAGTGTCGACACCGGGCGCCATCAGGTACGACTGCTGCACTGGCCAAGCGGGGTGGAAGGTGACCAACTGCGTTACAGCCTCAGCGATCATCTTGGCTCCAGCGCGCTGGAATTGGATGATGGTGCGGGGATTTTGACTCAGGAGCACTATTACCCGTTTGGTGGCACGGCGTGCTGGGCGGGTAAAAATGCATTGGCGGCGAAAAACAAAAAGATTCGATATTCAGGGAAAGAGCGGGATGCGTCCGGTCTTTACTATTATGGATATCGTTATTACGCACCGTGGTTACAACGCTGGACAAGTCCCGATCCTGGTCGAGATATCGATGGAATCAATCTTTACGCAATGCTAGGAAATAGTCCGCTGATTTTCGTTGATAAACAGGGGACGGTCAGAGGTTTGAGTAGCATTTTGAGAGGCGAAAGTGACGCGGAACATGCGCGCAGGGCCCATTTCAAATTGCATTTGCTCCCCAGTATATTGGCTCGAAAGGACTCGGATAAGAGTTTTGCCATTGTCAAAATTAAAAAAATGGCGAGCATCCAGAGCGATGTGGCTGCGGATGAATTGCTGAAAGCCGCTGTCAATTGAATATCCAGTGCGAAACTGACTTTCAATATCAACCCGGAAAGCATCCCTGATTTGAAAGGTGATGGCCTTAGGAATATCTGGCATCAGGACGTTGAACCGGGTTTTGCAACGGAGTTCCGGGATGGTTTCGAAATGAACATGTTTGACTATGCTCATTCCCCTTCCAGAATAATAAAAGAGTATGGCTCGGCAGATCATCCGAAGTTCAGTGGGGATTTCAGGCCTGTGTATGGGGCTTTGAAACTCTCTCCTGGTCTTGCCAGCGCGGGTGGCGCTTCAGCATATGGATCTGCTGCCTTCCATCTGAAGGATGAGTCACGTAAATATATGACTTTGACCGGGGTCGATAGCTTTGATCTGAAGCCTTCAATCAATAATCTGGCTTCATTTGGAAATCTGTATCCAGTGTTTCACGAAATGCAACGCGAAACATGGCAAGTATTGACAAGGATTATGTCGGGTGGCGAAACGGATCTGGCTTCGCCTGATGAGTATGTGGAGTGGCAGTCTCATAACAGCGTGAAGTGGGAAGACATGACGAGTCTGGTTTTTCAGACAAGAGAAAATATGGAAAACACACTTGATCAGGGAAGTACCCGGGCTTTTTTGAAAAAAAATTCTATTACTCCAGGTTATGTCGGGTGAACACTGACAGTAGCGCCCCAGTTCGCATGCGATGGTTGGGCGCTGACTTCCCAGCCATCGCAAGCGAAGAGTCCGGTTCACCGCTTGTTCAACCCCCGAGCCAACCGATCCCCACCCAACTGAATCACCGCCACCAACGCCACCAGCAACACAATCACCGTCAACATGATCTGACTGTCAAAGCGCTGATAGCCGTAGCGATAAGCAATATCCCCCAGCCCACCAGCACCAATCGCCCCAGCCATGGCCGACGAGTTGATCATGGTCACCAAGGTGATAGTGAAACCCCCGACAATCCCCGGTAGCGCCTCGGGCAGCAGCACATGCCAGACAATGTGCCAGCGCCGGCAACCCATCGCCTGCGCGGCTTCGATCAAGCCATTATCGACCTCGCGCAGACTGACCTCGGCGATCCGCGCAAAAAACGGTGTAGCAGCGATGGTCAGCGGCACCACGGCGGCCCAGACACCGTAGGTGGTGCCGACGATCAGGCGGGTGAACGGAATCAGCGCGACCATCAGAATCAGAAACGGGATCGAGCGGAACAGATTGACGAAGGCGCCCAATGCACGGTTCAACAGGGGCGCCTCATAGATGCCGGCCTTGTCGCTGGTGACCAGAATCACCGCCATGGGAATCCCCACCAGCAACGCGATCAACGACGACACACCGACCATCAGGAAGGTGTCGATAAAACCCTGCAGCAAGCGATCAAACCACATAACCCAATACCTCCACTCGTTGCGCCCATGGTGCGGCGCGTTCGCGCAATTGCTCGGCGCTGAACGAAGAACCGCTGACTGCCAATAACAGTTGCCCCAATGCATGCCCCTGAATCCGTTCGATCCCGCCCTGAAGCAGCTTCACTCGTCCACCCAGCGCCGCAAACAACGCGGCCAGATCCGGCTCATCAGCGGTACTGCCGGTGAACTGCAAGCGCAGTACTACAGCGTCGTGAGCGGAAGTCGATTGCGCCAGCAAACGGCTCTGTAATTCTTCCGGCAAGGCGTGTTGCAGCGGCGCAAGCAGGGTCTGGCTGACCTCGTGCTGCGGATTGCCGAACACCTGCCAGACCGGGCCTTGCTCGACGACACGGCCATGCTCAAGCACGACGACGCGGTCGCAGATCTCGCGTATCACCGCCATTTCATGAGTGATCAACACGATGGTCAGGCCCAGGCGTTTATTGATTTCGCGCAGCAGGGCGAGGATCGATTGCGTGGTCTCCGGATCAAGCGCCGAAGTGGCTTCGTCGCACAGCAGAATATCCGGGTCGTGCACCAGCGCACGGGCAATGCCGACGCGCTGTTTCTGTCCACCGGAAAGTTGCGCCGGATACGCCTTGTGTTTGCTTTGCAGGCCGACCAGCTCGAGCAGCTCGCGGACCTTTTTCTCGCGCTGTTCCTTCGGCACCCCAGCGACTTTCAGCGGCAACTCGACGTTCTGCCAAACGGTCTTGGCTGACATCAGATTGAAGTGCTGGAAGATCATGCCGATGCGCCGGCGCAATGCGACGAGACGGTCTTCGTCGAATTCGCCGATGTCGACCTGATCGATCAAAACGCGCCCCGACGTCGGTTGCTCAAGACGATTGATCGTGCGGATCAACGACGACTTGCCTGCGCCGCTGCGGCCGATAATGCCGAATACCTCGCCGCGTTGGATCGCCAGATCGATGCCCTGCAAAGCGGCGACCGGACCTTGGCGACCGTTGTAGGTTTTGCCCAACCCGATGAAGCGCACATGGGCGCGATTCAGTTCAGGATGCAGCTCGGTTTTTTTCGCAGTGTGTGGCTCTGGAGTCTCCAGTCGCCGTTGGATCGCGACGGTCATGCTCAGCTTTCCCAACCGGCTTGATAGAGCTTGCCATGAGCTTTATCCAGCGCTGCGCGAACGGCCGGCGAATGTTGGTAGATGTCGACGAATTTGATCAGGCGCGGATCGGTTTTGCTCTTCGGCTGAATGACGAACTGAATCACGTATTCTTTGTGATCGAGGCCGTCGAACAGCAGTGCCGAACCGGCATCGAAGGTCTTCGCCAAACGAATGTAGGCCGGGTAGCCCTGGACCAGGTCGGCGTCATCGTAGGCGCGTACCAGTTGCACGGCTTCGACCTGGAGAATCTTGATCTTTTTCGGATTGGCGACAATGTCATCCTCGGTGGCCTTGTAGCCCACACCCGGTTTGAGCGTGATCAAACCGGCCTTGGCCAGTAATTGCAGACCGCGACCGCTGTTGATCGGATCATTGGCGATGGCAACGCTGGCGCCCTCCGGCAATTCGGCGAAGCTTTTGTATTTTTTCGAGTACAGCCCGACGTTGTTGATGATCCCCGGCGCGAACGGCACCAGATCAAAACCCGACGCGGCTTTGGCGTCTTCCAGAAACGGAATGTGCTGGAAATAATTCACGTCGATATCGCCGGCAGCGAGGCTGACGTTCGGTGCGATCCAGTCAGTGAACTCCACCAGCTCGACCTCCAGGCCTTGTTTCGAGGCCTCTTCGACGGCCGCTTCCAGCGGAATGGCGAAGGCGGCGGTGGTGCCGATTTTCAAGGGTACATCGGCGGCAAACACCGCCGAGCTGAACAGGCCGAAGGCCAGGGCCAGTGCTTTGACTGGGTGGGAGAGCAGATTCTTGGTCATGATGGTTTTTCCAGTCAGTGCATGAATTTGTGGTGTATTGGATGGCCTCATCGCTGGCAAGCCAGCTCCCACAGGTTTTGTGAACGCCACAGACCCTTGTGGGAGCTGGCTTGCCAGCGATGCTTTTAGCGTCGGTACGAAGATCCGGTGTGTTGTTCGGGCAACTGCGCCTCGCCGTGAAACAGCTTTTCGCGCAACGTGCCGCTGTCATACGCGGTCTTGTACGAGCCACGCCGCTGTAGTTCCGGAATCACCAGATCGATGAAATCCACGTAGCTTTCCGGCGTGACGATGCGGGTCAGGTTGAAGCCATCCAGCCCGGTTTCGGCGATCCACGATTCCAGCTCATCGGCCACTTGCTCGGGTGAGCCGACCACGGTGATGTAGCGGCCACCGAGGGCGTGCTGGTCGAGCAATTTGCGCCGGGTCCAGTCGTTGTTCTGCAGGGTTTTGGTGGCCGACTGGATCGCGTTGCTTTTCACGTACTGGATCGGTTCGTCGATTGCGTAAAGGGAAAAATCAATGCCGGTGGAGGCGGAAAAATGCGCGACGCCGGCCTCGGCGCTGGCATAGCCGAGGTATTCGGCATGCTTGGCCCAGGCTTCTGCTTCGCTGGCGCCGACAATCACATTGAGGCCCATGAACACCTTGATGTCCTCGGGGTTGCGCCCCGCCTCTACGGCACTGGCGCGGACCTTGTCCACCTGCGCCTTGGTCGACGGTTTGTTCTGACCGCTGATGAACACACACTCGGCGTGGCGCCCGGCGAACTGCAGGCCGCGCTCGGAACTGCCGGCCTGAAACAGCACCGGCGTACGCTGCGGCGACGGTTCGCACAGGTGATAACCGTTGACCTGATAGAACTCGCCCTTGTGCTCGACCTTGTGCACTTTGTCCGGCTGCGCGTAGATGCGCTGCTCGCGGTCGTTGAGTACCGCGTCGTTTTCCCAGCTGCCTTCCCAGAGTTTGTAGAGCACCTGCAAGTACTCATCGGCCTGATCGTAACGGCGGTCATGTTCGACCTGCGCGCTCAGGCCCATGGCTTTGGCGGCGCTGTCGAGATAGCCGGTGACGATGTTCCAGCCCACCCGACCGCGGCTCAAATGATCGAGCGTCGACAGACGCCGGGCGAACAGGTACGGCGCTTCGTAGGTGAGATTGGCGGTGAGACCGAAGCCAAGGTTTTTCGTTACCGCAGCCATCGCTGAGACCAGCAGCAAAGGGTCGTTGACCGGCAACTGGATCGACTCTTTCAGCGTCACGTCGAGCGAGTTCTGGTAGACGTCATACACACCGACGATGTCGGCGATGAACAAGCCGTCGAACAGGCCGCGCTCGAGCAATTGCGCCAGCTCGGTCCAGTACTCGAGGGTGTTGTAACGGGTCGAGGTATCGCGCGGATGCGTCCACAAGCCGTGATTGATATGGCCGATGCAGTTCATGTTGAACGCGTTGAGCAGAATCTTCTTTTTCGCCGCGCTCATCAGATCGTCCCTCGCAGCGGAGGCTTTTCGTCGTTGAGGTAATAATTGCCAACGGCGTGATATTTCCAGCGCACCGGGTCATGCAGTGTGTGCACGCGGGCGTTGCGCCAGTGGCGGTCGAGACCATGCTCGGCGAGGGTGGCCTGGCTGCCGGCCAGTTCGAACAGCGTGCTGCCCGCCGCGAGAGAAATTTCCGTGCTGATCGCGCGTGCTTCGGCAACGGCGATCGAGGCCGCTGCAACGGTCTCGGCGTTGGTGTCAGCCTGTGCGGCATCGAGGAATTCGCCGGCACGTTCAAGCAGGGCTTCGCTGGCGTGCAGGCGGATACTCAGGTGACCGAAGCTCTTCAGGGTCAGCGGGTCCTCGCTGGCCTTGTCGTTGCCGGAATCGATCCACGGCCGCGTCTTGCTGCGCACGAAATGCAAGGCGTCTTCATAAGCGGCGCGAGCGATCCCTGTGTCGATGGCGGCGTGGAGGATTTGTGCCAGCGGGCCGACCGTGGTCGGCCGTTCGAAAGCACTTTGAAACGGCAGAACGTCTTCAGCGGCGACGTAAACGTCTTCGAACACGACCGAGCCGCTGCCGGTGGTGCGCTGGCCGAAACCGCTCCAGTCGTCGATCACGCTCAGACCTTTGCTGTTACGCGGGACAAAGGCCAGTTGCTGCACGCCATTTTCATCCACCACCGAGGTCGGAATGCGCTGCGCGTAAATCGCCCCGGTCGCGTAAAACTTGCGCCCGTTGATGCGATAACCGTCGCCGTCACGCGTAAGGCGGGTGACGCGGTCGTGAGCGGTTTTGGTACCCAGTTCCGCCAAGGCATTGCCGAAACGCTGGCCGGCGAGAACCTCGGCGTACAGGCGCTGTTTCTGCTGCTCGCTGCCGTTGACCCGCAGCACTTCCAGTGCATAGAAATGGTTTTGCGGGATCTGCCCGAGCGATCCGTCGGCCTGCGCGATCAGCGCGATGACTTTGGCCAGGGTCACGTTGGACACGCCCGCGCCGCCATACGCCTTGGGCACGCTGATACCCCACAGGCCGGAGCGGGAAAACACTTCAAGTTCGGGCAGCGGCAGGCGCCGTTCACGGTCGCGCAGGGCGCTGTCGCGTTGGAAATCTTCGGCCAGGTCGCTGGCGACGATCAGGGCTTGCTCATCGCTGGTGATGAGCGCGACGGGTTGGGAAAAAGTCATGTGCTTCTCCAGAGATCTGGTCAAAAGTGTTCTGGTCGTCAGATCCAGGAGTGACGGGCAGGCAGCGTGCCGTTGAGGCGATACGCGCCGACCGCGTGATATTTCCAGCGCACCGGGTCGTGCAGGGTGTGCACCCGAGCGTTGCGCCAGTGGCGGTCGAGGTTGAATTCGGCGAGGGTCGCGCGGCTGCCGGCCAGTTCGAAAAGCTTTTCGCTGGCGAGCAAGGAAATCTCGGTGGTCAGCACTTTTGCTTCGGCAACGGCGATCGAGGCACGCGCGGCGGAGGCCGCCGTGATCGGTGCGGCATGCACCTGATCGAGCACTTGGCCTGCCTTGCGCAGCAGCGCTTCGGCGGCATGCAGTTCGATTTTCAGTTTGCCGATATCGGCGATCACGTAGAGGTCATCGCTGGCGCGATCGACCTTGGCATCGATCCACGGCCGTGCCCGGGTTTTGACGAATTCGATGGCATCGTCAATCGCGCCACGGGCGATGCCGGCATCGATGGCCGCCTGGATCAATTGCGAAACGGCGCCCTGGGTGTTCGGCGTTTCGTTGATCTTCCAGTTGTCGATGACCAGGCTCGACTCGACGCGCACGTTATTAAGCAAAATCGTGCCGCTGGCGGTGGTGCGCTGACCGAAGCCCGACCAGTCGTCGACGATGCGCAAACCCGGCGTGCCGCGCCGGACGAACGCCAGCACTTGCTTGCCTGCATCGTTGAGCGCTTTGACCGCCACCCAGTGCGCAAACAGCGCGCCGGTGGAATAGAACTTCTGGCCATTGATCAGGTAATCATCGCCATCGGCGCTGATCCGCGCTTTCAACTCCAGAGTATTTTTGCTGCCGCGTTCCGGGCCGGCATTGCCGATGCGCCAGCCTTGCAGAACGCTGTCGAACAACTGCTGTTTCTGCGCCTCGCTGGCACAGCCAAGGATCAGGTGAGTGATGCCGAACTGGTTCTGCGGAATCTGCCCCAACGCTGGGTCGGCGGCGGAAATGATCGCGAAGACTTCCGCCAGCGTAACGAACGAAACCTGCGGGCCACCGTACTCGCGCGGAATGGCAATGCTGCCCAGGCCACTGCCGGTGAACTGCTCGATTTCCGACCACGGCAACTTGCGCTGACGATCGCGTTTCGCCGCCTGGACGCGGGCGACCTGCGCCAGCTCATTGGCAGCCTTGATGGCCTGGGCATCGTTGCGCAAGACCTGCGCGGGCAACAACATCGGGGCGATGTCCAGATCCGACTGGACGTTTGCATCGGCCAGACTGGACATCATCGCCACTCCCTGGCTGCACGCAATGCCCTGGCGATCTGCACTGGGGTGATTGTGTTCCGGACCATACGACCTACCTCACATCTCATTGAAAACGCCGCAAGGTGCGGCGAATGAAGGAATGTCCGGTGGTCCGGTGCATATACCCTAGGCGCGTATAAATATTAAATAAACTAACTTTTAGGAATATGCATAGAAGGCGGGAGCGAACTCCCGTCACCTCTCGCCAGCATCAATGCTCCCGTGCTTCGGCCGCTTTGCATTCCGGCTTCAACGAGACTTTCAGGTAAGGATTGACACAGCCGATCTTCAGCGTGCGCGGCGGTGCCCAGCGAGAGTTGTTGCCGACCCGATCGAGGATGCAATAGGTCACGTCCAGGCGCAGATCTTCGCCTGCTTCGACAATCACCGCCGGCGGCACCCAGACCTGGATCGGCAAGCCGATGTCGGCAGCGGTGATCGGTGCCAGGTCCATGCGCACATCACCCCAGCGCAAGGTGATGGCGTCATCTTCGGCCATGTTCAGGTACGGCTCGATGCTCAGCGGTACGCCGCGTTTGATCTGGTTCGGGTTGACGCCCTGGCGGCGGATGGCCGCGGGGATCGTCACCGGCGCCAGTTGCTGGTTTTCGTCTGCGCTCAGGGCCGATGGCTGGCCGCCGGGGCAATCGAGTTTGACCAACACTCGCGTCGCTGCCGAGAACGCCGGGCCGTGGCCGACCTGCATCACGCGGTAATGAATGCGCGCAGTGCCGTTGTCGATGAAGCTCTCCGGCACACGCAGGCTGACTGTCGTGCCGATATCCTCGGCGATCAGCACTCTGGAGGCGACGTAACACTTGTTCCAGAACAACTCGATGAGGTCGCCGCTGTCCATGTCGGGGTAGGGCGCGACCTCGATCAACAGATGGGCGGCGGCGGCCAGATTGATGCCGGTTTTCTGCGCGGGCGCCAGGCTCGGCGCTGCCAGTTCGGGGGTATGCGAAGTGCGGGTCATCGATTTCTCTCCTTGAAGCCTTGCAGCGAAGTCCGTTTCTGAAAGAACAAAAGGCGTGAATAAACCGGCAATAAAGCGTCGAACTTTTATTCAAGTTGAAGACGGCGTGATTGAACTGGATGGTGCCGGTTGTCGACTAGATAAGAGTGTGCTGGGAGGAGTGTCAATAGACGAACTTAGTCAATCTGCGAATTACAAGTTAATCAGAAAGCTCCTACGGCGCGGACGCCCAAAGCCTATGCGCTGGGGCGAATCGGGCCACGAGCTTCACGGCTTTTTGCCCGTTTATGCATGGATTTATGGGTGGGTCATCAAACCGAAGGGGTAGAGTTACAGGCACAACTCAACTGTTGCGCAATGTATAAAAAAGCGCCGGTTACAGGTTTGTTAATAGTGCTTTATATAAAGGCTGGATAAGGCGCCTTCCATCCCTGGAAGTTGCCGAAGCGCAGTTAAAACAGACTCAGGCGTGATTTAGAAACTTGCTGAGAAACTGTTGTGTGCGCTGTTCTTTCGGATGGGCAAACAATGCCTTGGCTTCACCTTGTTCGACAATGACGCCCTTGTCGAAAAACACCACACGGTTGGCCACGTCGCGAGCAAAACCCATCTCGTGCGTGACGATGACCATGGTGCGTTTCTCTTCAGCGAGGCCACGGATGGTCGCCAGTACTTCACCGACCAGTTCCGGATCGAGCGCCGAGGTCGGCTCATCGAACAGGATCACTTCCGGCTCCATCGCCAGGGCCCGGGCGATTGCGACGCGCTGCTGCTGACCACCGGAGAGACGACGCGGGTAAGCGTCCTCTTTGCCGGCGAGTCCGACCTTGGCCAAGAGCTTTTTGCCCAGCGCAACAGCCTCGTCACGCGGAATCTTCTTGACCACGATCGGGCCTTCGATGACGTTTTCCAGCGCGGTGCGATGGGGGAACAGGTTGAAGTTCTGAAACACGAAACCCACGTGCTGGCGCAGATTGCGCACCAGGCTCTGTTGCTGGTTCAGCGGGCGGCTGGTGTCGATTTCGATGTCGCCAACCTTGATCCGGCCGCTGGTGGGTTGTTCAAGGAAATTCAGGCAACGCAGGAACGTGGTTTTCCCCGAACCGCTGGGGCCGATGATCGCCACGACCTCGCCTTCCTTGACCTCCAGATCGATGCCGTTGAGCACGACCTGATGCTTGAATTGCTTGGTCAGTTTTTCCACGACAATCATGGGCTCAGGACTCCTGGTCGTGCCGATTGACCCGCTCTTCCAGCTTGTTCTGCAGGTGCGACAGCACCGTGGCCAGAATCCAGTAGATCAGCGCGGCGGCAAGATACATGGTGAAGACTTCGAAAGTCCGGGCGGTAATCAGTTGCGCCTGACGGAACAGCTCTGGCACCTGAATGGTGGCGGCCAGCGCGGTGTCCTTGACCAGCGAAATGAAGCTGTTGCCCAGCGGCGGCAGCGCCGTTCGCATCGCTTGCGGCAGGATGGCCCGGCGCAAGGTCTGCGCGCGGGTCATGCCGATGCTCGCAGCCGCTTCCCACTGACCCCGTTCGATCGAGCCGATCGCGGCGCGGAGAATTTCACAGGCGTAAGCGGCCATGTTCAGCGAGAAGCCGATCAGTGCCGCCGGCAGCGGATCAAGCTCGAGACCCAATTGCGGCAAGCCGTAATAGATCACGAACAGTTGCACCAGCAACGGCGTGCCGCGAAAGAACGACACGTAGATGCGCGCCAGCCAGTTGACCGATTTGAAGCGCGACAGGCGCATCAGCGCCAGACCGAAGCCCAGCAGCAGGCCGAAAAACATGCCGCCGAGGCTGAGGACTACCGTGTAATACGCGCCCTTGAGCAGGAAGGGCGCGGAATCCAGGGCGAGTTGGAAAGCTTCTTCCATTATTGAGTGACGTCAGCGTTGAAGTATTTCTTCGACAGCTTTTCCAGCGTGCCGTCGGCGCGCAGTTCGTCGAGAGCCTTGTTCACCGCCGCCAGCAGTTCCGGCTCGCCTTTGCGCAGGGCAATCCCGGATTCCTGACGCGAGAACGCTTCACCGGCGGCGACGGTTTTCGGGGCTTTCTTGGCGTATTCCAGCGCGGCCAGACGGTCGATCAGAATCGCATCGGTGCGGCCGTTGTTGAGGTCGGCGAACTTGGTCGGGTCATCATCGTAGGTGCGTACGTCAGCACCTGGCACGTTGGCGCGAACCCATTGTTCGTAGTTGGTGCCCAGGCCGACGCCGACTTTCTTGCCGGACAGGTCAGCGGCGGTCTTGATGTTCAGCGCGGCTTCCTTGCTCTTCAGCACCAGCGCCTGAATCCCGGAGACGGTGTACGGTTTGGAGAAGTCATACTTCTTCTTGCGCTCCTCGGAAATGGTCACCTGGTTGACCACGATGTCCAGACGCTTGGATTCCAGCGCGGCGAGGATGCCATCCCACTTGGTCGGTTGAACCTTGGCTTTGACACCAAGTTTTTGCGCCAGCGCTTCGGACAGTTCCACCTCGAAACCGGACAGCTTGCCGTTCTCGTCGACGAAACTGAACGGTGGATAAGTGCCTTCCAGGCCGACGTTGAGCACGCCTTTGTCCTTGATCTGTTGCAGTTGCTCACCGGCCACGGCCTGGCCGATCAGACCGGCGCCCAGCGCAAGCCCCAGCGAACCGACCAGCAGAGTGCGACGTAGTGCGGAAAAATTCATGACAAGCCCCTGTGTTTTCTTATGGAAGACGCTTAAGGAATGTAGGCACATTCGGGAATTTGACGACAGCGCTATCCTGCCTCAAAGCAGCTTATGCGTCTCGCCCGAAATTCGCCTGCGGCGTGACTATATGATGTCGTTTATAGACTTGAAAATACTCAATATCTGAATTGATATTCTTTTCTCGCATATGGATCGTTCTCAAGATCGGCGTGGGAATGCTGCAAGGGACGCCACGTTCCAGCTCTGGAAAGGACGCAGAGCGTCCCGGGCTGCGTTCCCACGCGGAGCGTGGGAGCGATTTACAGAAAATCCTTGTAGGCGAATAACGCCGGCGCTCCGCCCGTATGAAGAAATATGATCGGGCCGTCATCGAAGCGCTGCCGGCCAATCCCATCGAGCAACCCCGCCATGGCCTTGCCGGTATAGACCGGGTCAAGCAACAGACCTTCCTGACCCGCCAGCAGTTTCACCGCTGCCAGGGTTCCGGCGTTCGGCTCGCCATAACGCGGGCCGAAATACTCGTCCCACAGCTCGACTTTGAAACTGGCCGGCAGCTCGACACCGAGCAGCTCCGCGGTGCGCTCGGCCAGGCTTTGGACCTTCGGCCGCTGATCTTCTTCGCTGCGCGACACGGTCACGCCAATCACCGGCAGTGGTGGCAGCACTTCGCTCAGGGCGAGGGCCAGACCGCTATGGGTGCCGGCGCTGCCCGAGGCCAGCACGACGGCGGCGAACTCCAGTCCGGTGTCCTTGATCTGCTCGGCCAATTCAAGCCCGGCGCGTACGTAACCCAACGCACCGAGCGCATTGGAACCGCCGATCGGCACCAGATAGGGCTTTTTGCCGTTGCTGCGCAGACGCACCGCGAGGGCGGCCAGTTGTTCGTCAGCGTTGTCGAGATTGTCGACCAGCTCGACCTTGGCATCGAACAGGTCCAGCAGCAGGCGATTGCCGTTGCCGGTGTAATTGCTGTCCTCGGTGCCCAAGGGGTTTTCAAGCAGCGCCACACAGCCGAGACCGAGTCGGGCCGCTAGCGCAGCCGTCTGGCGAACGTGGTTCGATTGCAGCGCACCCGCGGTGATCAGCGTGTCGGCGCCTTGTGCCAGCGCATCGGCGGCGAGGTATTCGAGCTTGCGCAGCTTGTTACCACCCATGGCCAGCGGCGTCAGGTCATCGCGTTTGATGTAAACGTCGCGACCGAGCCACGTGGACAGGCGTTCGAGTTTTTCCAGTGGCGTAGGGTGGCCGAGCAGGTCGAGACGGTTAAAGCGTTCCAGCTGATTCTTGATCATGGGTCCGTACTGGCGGAGGAAGATGAAAGGACTATAGGCACGCGCTTTTGCAGGGGCAACCGGCAATCGCTTATAGCCCGTTGGACTTAGGTCAGCACTATCGGTTCTTAATTTACGCTTGCGGTCATGCCGTAAAGTGGGCGCCGTTGACGCGGCCAGACAGTCCGGCCGCCCGTGAGGAGTCTCTACCGTGAGCGAGCGTTCCAGTCATTGGCAGTTGCACACCATCGTCGGCCAGTTGCGCAGCGCGCGCGATCAGTGGCGGGCACAGAATGGCCGGGCTTCCGGCGAGCAGGGTGGTCGCGAGTTGCCTTCGCGCGCAGCGATGGCGCAGATTCTTGAAGCATTGTGCGGGGCGCTGTTCCCGATGCGTTTGGGGCCGGTTGACCTGCGTGAAGAAAGTGAAGATTTTTACGTCGGCCACACCCTCGACGTCGCGCTGAATGCCTTGCTCACGCAGACCCGCCTGGAACTGCGTTACGTAGCGCGCCACAGCGCGCAGGACGACAGCGAGGTCGAAGCCCGCGCGATTCAGATCGTTCAGGATTTTGCCTTGGCTTTGCCTGGCTTGCGCACTTTGCTCGACACCGATGTGCTGGCGGCCTATCACGGTGATCCGGCCGCGCGCAGTGTCGATGAAGTGCTGCTGTGTTATCCGGGAATCCTGGCGGTGATTCACCATCGCCTCGCGCATCATCTGTACCGCGCGGGTCTGCCGCTGCTGGCGCGGATCAGCGCGGAAATCGCCCACTCGGCGACCGGTATCGATATCCATCCGGGCGCGCAGATCGGCCGCAGTTTCTTTATCGATCACGGCACGGGCGTGGTGATCGGCGAGACGGCGATCATTGGCGAGCGGGTGCGGATTTATCAGGCCGTGACGCTGGGGGCCAAGCGCTTTCCGGCGGACGAGGACGGCCAGTTGCAGAAAGGCCATCCGCGCCATCCGATCGTTGAGGACGATGTGGTGATTTACGCCGGGGCGACGATTCTTGGGCGGATCACCATCGGCCAGGGCTCGACCATCGGCGGCAATGTGTGGCTGACGCGCAGCGTGCCGGCGGGGGCGAATCTGACGCAGGCGAATTTGCAGCATGATGACGGGACGCAGAAGTAGAGCGATTAAAGGCTGACCCTCCCCCCAGCCCTACCGAAACGTCGGACCGCCCGTAGGGAGAGGGAGCCGACGGAGGTGTTTTGGGTTATCCATCGACTTGAGAGACCGAGTCGATTATGGATTCGCCAAAGTCATTTCAGGTCGCCGTAAGTCTCAAATACCCCCCAATCAGTCCCCTCTCCCCCTGGGCGGTCCGACGTTTCGGGAGGGCTAGGGTGAGGGGCTTTTGATTCTTGAACGAATCCCCTGAAACTCGCGTCATACCCATCCTCGGGCCGCTGTAGGAAAACTACCGCCCAGCCCTGCGATTAGTCCTTACCACCCCATCCATGTTTAACTTGAACGTTCATTCAAGTTAAACCGGTGGTTCGCTGCCCGCTCACAACAGGAGGCTTGCCTTTGCTGAGTCCGATCATTTCAGCCATGTTTCAACCCCTCGAGGTGCACGTTTCATGAGTGCCTCGTCTACCCCCGCCAGCGGTCTGGTACGGATGAATCCGCCGGTGTTCTACTTCGCCGCGACGGTCATTCTGCTGTTTGGTCTCGTCGTTATCGCCATGCCCGAGCAGGCCGGCGCCTGGCTGCTGCAAGCGCAGAACTGGGCGGCCAACACGGTCGGCTGGTATTACATGCTCGCGATGACGGTGTATCTGATCTTCGTGGTGGTCACCGCCTTATCCGGCTACGGCAAGATAAAACTCGGCGCCGACCACGACGAGCCCGAATTCAGTTATCTGTCCTGGGCCGGCATGCTGTTCGCCGCCGGGATCAGCATCACGCTGTTTTTCTTTTGCGTGTCCGAGCCGCTGACGCACATGATTCAGCCGCCGCAAGGCGAGGCGGGTACCGCAGATGCGGCGCGTCAGGCGATGCAGATTCTGTTTCTGCACTGGGGCCTGCATGGCTGGGGCGTGTTCGCCTTCGTCGGCATGGCGCTGGCCTATTTCGCCTACCGCCATAACCTGCCGCTGGCGTTGCGTTCGGCGTTGTATCCGCTGATCGGCAAGCGCATCAACGGCCCGATCGGTTACGCCGTGGATGGCTTCGGCATCATCGCCACGGTGTTCGGTCTCGGCGCCGACATGGGCTTTGGCGTGCTCCACCTCAACTCCGGTCTCGACTATCTCTTCGGCATCGCTCACACCCAGTGGATTCAAGTCGGCCTGATCACGCTGATGATGGGCGCAGCGATCATCGTCGCTGTTTCCGGTGTGGATAAAGGCGTGCGGGTGATGTCCGACATCAACATGCTGCTGGCCTGTGCGCTGCTGCTGTTCGTGTTGTTCGCCGGGCCGACCCAGCACTTGCTCAACACGCTGATCCAGAACCTCGGCGACTACCTCGGCGCCCTGCCGATGAAGAGCTTCGACCTGTATGCCTACGACAAACCGAGCGACTGGCTCGGCGGCTGGACGGTGTTTTATTGGGCTTGGTGGATTGCCTGGTCGCCATTCGTGGGCCTGTTCATCGCACGGATTTCCCGTGGCCGCACCATCCGCGAATTCGTCTTCGGCGTGCTGTTGATTCCGCTCGGTTTTACCCTGGCGTGGATGTCGATTTTCGGTAACAGCGCGCTCGATCAAGTGCTCAACCACGGCATGAGCGCGCTGGGCATGTCGGCCATCGACAACCCGTCAATGAGCATTTATCTGTTGCTGGAAACCTATCCGTGGAGCAAAACCGTGATCGCCGTGACGGTGTTCATCAGCTTCGTGTTCTTCGTCACCTCGGCGGACTCCGGCACTGTCGTGCTTTCGACGCTGTCGGCCAAGGGCGGTAACCCTGACGAGGACGGGCCGAAATGGCTGCGGGTGTTCTGGGGCGCGATGACTGCGCTGATCACCAGTGCGCTGTTGTTCTCCGGCAGTATCGATGCATTGAAGTCAGCGGTGGTACTCACGTCGTTGCCGTTCTCGCTGATTCTGCTGCTGATGATGTGGGGTTTGCACAAGGCGTTCTATCTGGAGTCGCAGAAGCAGATTGCGCAGTTGCATTCGCTGGCCCCGGTTTCCGGTTCGCGGCGTGGCACCGGTGGCTGGCGCCAGCGCCTGAGCCAGGCAGTGCACTTCCCGTCGCGCGACGAGGTGTATCGCTTCATGGACAGCACGGTGCGTCCGGCGATTGAAGAAGTCACCGCGGTGTTCGTTGAGAAGGGCTTGAACGTGGTCACCCAACCAGACCCGGCGCATGACAGCGTCAGCCTGGAAATCGGTCATGGCGAGCAGCATCCGTTCATCTATCAAGTGCAGATGCGTGGCTACTTCACGCCGTCGTTTGCGCGCGGAGGCATGGGCTCCAAGCAGCTCAACAACCGCCGCTACTACCGCGCCGAAGTGCATTTGAGCGAGGGCAGTCAGGATTACGATCTGGTCGGCTACACCAAAGAGCAGATCATCAACGACATCCTCGACCAGTACGAACGGCACATGCAATTCCTGCACCTGGTGCGTTGATCGGCGGCTGAGCGTCGGGTCTGTTCAGGACTCGGCGCTCAGCACCATGAACAACACCATCGCCGCCATCGGCACGCCGAACACCGCGCTGCCAATCGCTATTTCCGAACCGACGGACTGGCCGGCATGCACCACCCCCACCGTGCCATTGATCAACGTCAACGCCAGCCACAGCGCGGCGAAGCCGTAGGCCATGGTCTGCCGACTGAAGCCGATGCGCTCACCGATGTAGAGCATCAGAGCGAGCAGGACCAGACCGAAGAAGATGATGATGGCGGTGTGCATTGTGGTGCCTGCGGGATGTGCGGTGCCTGATCGGTCGCCATCGCGGGCAAGCCCGCTCCCACAGGTTTCGGGTTGGACACAAAATTTGTGAACGACGCAAAACCCTGTGGGAGCGAGCCTGCTCGCGAAGGCGCTACTGCAGTGTCACTTAGAGCATAGCCAATCCCGCCACAAGGTTGCTCTGTCGACACATTTTGCGACTCGTTTAGGAATGCCTGGCGGTTGAGGTGTTTTGCTTGCTGGCCCGCACCTACCGATGATCTAACCCATAACCGCACGCCTGCTTCGTGAGCTAATATTTATCTGCATGTGTATGGTGTGTATAAAAGCGGTCTGGGCCACCTATCGTAAGAAGTTCTAGCTGTCGAACAGGGCGAAGGACATGCGCAGTCGGGAAATGATCAGGATGATCGAAAATGATGGTTGGTATCTGGTGGCAGTGAAAGGCAGCCATCATCAATACAAGCATCCGTTCAAGCTGGGGAGGGTAACGATCAAGCACCCTGACTCAGATCTACCCAAGGGAACGATTAACAGCATTTTGAAACAGGCGGGCTTGAAATGAGGCTCACCATTGAAAACGAAGGCCCTTTGATTGGCCTGTCAGAGGAAGGACTCACCCACATGAAATTCCCGGTCGTTCTGCACAAGGATGCCGACTCCGACTACGGAGTGATTATCCCGGATGTCCCCGGCTGCTTTTCCGCAGGCGCTACGGTTGCTGAGGCTTTTGAAAGTACTCGGGAAGCGTTGGCGCTTCACTATGAAGGTCTGGTTGCCGACGGAGCGCCATTGCCGCAGGTGCAAGACATTGATGCGCATCTTGATAACCCGGATTACGCTGGAGGGATCTGGGGCGTGGTCGATTTTGATATCACGCCGTATTTCGGCAAGTCAGTGCGGTTCAACGCCACACTGCCTGAGCAACTGTTGGAGCGTATCGATCAAACAGTCAGGCGCGATCAGCGCTACAACTCGCGTTCAGGGTTCCTGGCTGCGGCTGCCTTGCGCGAATTGTCGAGCTGAGCGAGATCCTGGAGATCAGGTGCTTTCCCGCTCTATAACCTGACATTGCAGCAGGTTCAAACGTTGCACCTCGTCGCACGGCAACACGCCAAGGCTTTCCAGCACGCGTGTTGCGGCCAGTACGCCGATCGCCAATGCCGGTGGTTTGATCGTACTGAGGCTTGGCAAAAGCATCTCGGCGAACGGGTAATCCCCAAAGCCCAGAACGGCGCAGTCTTCGGGGATTTTCAGGCCTGCGCGTTGCCCCGCGAGCAGGCCGCCGGCGGCGAGGTTGTCGTTGGCGAAGAAGATTGCATCGGGGCGCGAGGACGCGTTCATCAGCGCCTCCATCGCCTGTTTGCCGGCATCGAACGGTGCGTGGTCGGCGTCGGGCGCGAAGACCCACGGTTCCAGGCCCGATTTGCGCAGGGTCGCGGCATAGCCGTCGCGGCGTTCCAGTGCGCTGAAATCCCCCGGCGCGCTGTTCTGCACGAAGGCGATGCGCCGGTAGCCGTTTTCGAGCAGATGCGTTGCCGCCGTCACCCCCACCTCGAAGTGCGAAAAGCCAATCTGCATCGGCTCGCGATTCGGCTGATAATCCCAGGTTTCAATCACTGGAATATCCGCTTCGGCGATCATCTTTTCCGTGCCTGCGCTGTGAAAGTGACTGGTCAGCACCAGCGCGGCCGGCGACCAGCCAAGAAACGCGCGCACGGCGTTTTCTTCCTGTTCGACATCGAAGTAACTCGACGCCAGCAACAGCTGATAACCGTGGCGGCTAAGGGTGTCGCTGAAGCCTTGCAGGGTATTGGCGAAGATTGGCCCGGAGATGTTCGGGATGACCATGCCGACTATTTTCCCGCGCGCTGAAGCCAGACCGCCGGCGACCAGATTCGGTACGTAACCCAACACGGCCACCACTGCCGCAATGCGCTCGCGGCGCTCGGGCGAAACCTGCTCGGGCTGGTTGAAATAGCGCGATACGGTGATCGCCGAAACCCCGGCTGCGCGCGCCACGGCATCAAGGGTCACACGGCCGGCGCCACGGCGTTTGCGGGGCTTGTCTGCGCTCACGCGTCGCTCCTAATAAAAAACCAAATCGCATATAAAACTAATTTTTCAGTATTGGACGCTCTATGGCTGAGTTGCCAATATTGCCGATGTTAGCGCTAACAAAGCGCATTGTCTGCTACTCGCTCGAGCGAATGCCCAAGACACCGAATCAGGCGCTGTCGTCGCAGAACGACAGCGGATCAGGGCCAATTTCGAGCGGGCAGAACATGCACAACATTCCTGGGGCGAGACACAAACTGGCGCAGTCGATTCGCGCCACTGGCTGGTTACTGACAGGGTTGGCGGCGCTGCCGTTGCCCAACGCACTGGCGGCTGACAGCAGCGATCAAGAGCCGACGCTGAAGTCGGTGACCGTTACCGCGACCCGCCGCGAGGAGTCGCTGCAAAAAGTCCCGGTCGCAGTTTCGGTGATCGACGGCGAGCAGCTTGAGCGCGATAACCGCAACGGCGTGGCGAGCATCGTTCAGCAGGTGCCCTCGCTGAATTTCCGCACTGGCGCCTCGAACAAGGACACCTCCTTATTCGTGCGCGGCGTCGGCACGATTTCCACCTCGCCGGGTGTCGAGCCAACCGTGGCAACGGTGATTGATGGCGTGGTGTATGCGCGTCCGGGGCAGGCCACGCTTGATCTGCTCGATCTCGAGCGCGTCGAGGTGTTGCGCGGCCCGCAGGGCACGCTGTTTGGCAAGAATGCTTCGGCCGGCGTACTCAACATCACCAGCAAGGCGCCGACTAACCAGACGCATGGCTACGCTGAGCAGTCGTACTACAGCGGCAACGAAAGCCGCACGCGTTTCGGCATTGGCGGCAGCCTGATCCCGGACACCCTGAAAGGCTCGATCAGCACGCTGTTCGGCACCTACGACGGCAACGTCGATAACCAGCACAACGGCCAGGAGGTCAACGGCTACAACCATCGCGGCGTGCGCGGCAAGCTTGAATTCACCCCGAATGACGACGTCACTTTCACGTTGATCGCCGACTACATGCAGTCCCACGACGATGCGCCCAATGGCGTGGTCAGCCAATCCCTGACGCCGGCCTTCAGCAATGCGCTGAGCCCGGCGAATGCCACCAGCCACAACCGCGACATCAACACCGACACCCGCTCTCACATCGAGGACATCAACAAAGGCCTGTCCGCCCAGCTCGACTGGCAATTGGGCGATTACACCCTCACTTCGATCACGGCATGGCGCGGCTGGGACAACACCCAATATCAGGACGGCGATCGTCTCGGCAGCGTGACCGCGGCGTTCCCTGGCACAGCGGACAAGGGCGACCTGGCGTTCGACCAGTATTCCCAAGAGCTGCGTCTGGCCTCGCCGAAGGGTGAATTTCTCGAATACGTTGGCGGCCTGTTCTATATGCACGGCAAGGACGACGAGAGCTATCAGCGCACGCTGACGACCACCACGCGCACTGACCGTGGCGTTGCGGATTACAGCACCACCAGCGACAGTTATGCGCTGTTCGGCGAGAGCACGCTGAACTTCACTTCCGACTTTCGCGGTATCGCCGGCCTGCGCTATACCCACGATGATCTGGAATATGATCATCGTCGCGTTTCCACTTCGCCGACCACGGTCAGCGGTATCCAGCCGGCGACCCGCAGTTCAGGTTCTGTCGATGAAGACGGCTGGTCCGGGCGTCTCGGTGTGCAGTACGACCTGAGCGATACGGTCACCACTTACCTGACTTATTCGCGTGGCTACAAAGGCCCGGCCTACAACGTGTTCTTCAACATGCAGCCGCGCGACACCGAAGCGCTGAAACCGGAAACCTCCAACACCTGGGAGGCGGGCATCAAGGCGACCGGCTGGAACAATCGCCTGACGACCAATCTGGCGATTTTCCACAGCGACTACGACAACTATCAAGCGAACTTCTTCGACACCGTTGCCGGGCAGGTGGTGACGCGCCTGATCAACGCCGGCAGCGTCAGCACCGAAGGCGTCGAACTCGATTACGCTGTGCAGGCCACCCAGCAACTGAAGTTTTCCGGTGCGCTGGCCTACACCCGCGCACGCATCGACGAATTCGCCTGCCCGGCCGGCGCGGCGGCGTCGTGCAACGTCAACGGCAAACCGCTGCCCTTCAGCCCGGACTGGAAAAGTTACGTGCGCGCCGATTACACCATCGCGCTGGATAACGGGCTGGACCTCGAATTGGGCACCGACTACAGCTGGCAAAGCGAAGTGCAGTACGACATCAGCCAGAACCCCGATACCAAACAGGGCGCCTATGGGCTGTGGAACGCCAGTGTCGCACTGGCCGATTACAGCAACGGCTGGCGTGTTGCGGTGCTCGGTAAGAACCTCGCCGACAAGTCCTACTCGCCGTTGCTCGCCAGTGGCGGCAGCTACATCTACCGCGCGGTGCCACGGGACGACGAGCGCTATTTTGGCGTGCAATTGCGCAAGGATTTCTGAGATGAGCAGACAGATCAAACTCGGCGCGTTTCTCATGGCCACCGGGCACCATGTGGCCGCCTGGCGGCATGCGGATGTGCCGGCGAATGCCGGGCTGGATTTCGCTCATTACAAGCGGCTGGCGCAGATTGCCGAAGCGGCGAAATTCGATGCGCTGTTCGTCGCCGACAGCGTCGCCGCACCGGCCCACGACATCGCCAGTCGCATGGCGCGCTCCGATCACTTCGAACCGCTGACCTTGCTCTCGGCCCTCAGTGCGGTGACCGAGCACATCGGCCTGATCGCCACGGCGACCACCAGTTACAACGAGCCGTACCACGTCGCGCGCAAATTCGCTTCGCTGGATCACTTGTCCGGCGGGCGAGCGGGGTGGAATCTGGTCACCTCGGACAACGCCGCCGAAGCGCTGAATTTTGGCCGTAACGAACATATCGGCCACGCTGAACGCTACAGCCGCGCGCGCGAATTTCATCAAGTGGTCACCGGCCTGTGGGACAGCTGGGAGGACGACGCGTTTGTGCGCGACAAGGCCAGTGGTGCGTATTACCGCCCGGAAAAACTGCACGTGCTGGATCATGTCGGCGAACACTTTCGGGTCAAAGGACCGCTGAATGTCGCCCGGTCACCGCAGGGGCAACCGGTGATCATCCAGGCCGGTTCGTCCGAAACCGGGCGTGAGTTGGCCGCGCAGACGGCGGAGGTGGTATTCACCGCGCAGTCATCCTTGGCCAGTGCTCAGGCGTTTTACGCCGACCTCAAGGGGCGCCTGCCTCGGTACGGTCGCAATGCCGATTCGCTGAAAATCATGCCCGGTGTCTTCGTTGTGGTCGGCCGTACCGAAGCCGAAGCGCAGGAAAAGTGTGAAACGTTTCAGCAATTGGTCGAACCCGAGGTGGGCGTGGCCTTGCTTGGGCGTATGCTGGGCAACTTCGATTTGTCGAAGTATCCGCTGGACGGGCCATTACCGGAGTTACCACTGACGCAAAGCGGTCAGCAGAGCCGGCAGACATTACTGACCGAGCTGGCGGGGCGCGAGCAACTGAGCCTAGCTGAACTGGGTCGTAAAATTGCCGGTGGGCGTGGGCATTACAGCCTGGTCGGAACGCCCGGGCAGATTGCTGATCAGTTGCAGGAGTGGTTCGAACAAGGCGCGGCGGACGGTTTCAACCTGCTGGTGCCGCACCTGCCGGGCGGGCTGGAAGACTTCGCCAACGGCGTGGTTCCGGAACTGCAGCGGCGTGGACTGTTCAGAACGGAGTATGAAGGCCGGACGTTGCGCCAGAATCTCGGTCTGGCGCGACCGAAAAACAGATTTGCGTGACCGCTTCGCGGTCAATCGCCAGCAGGCTGGCTCCCACACTGGATGGCAGCCTGATTGAAGGGGTTGGTTTTCCAGCAGCAATGCGGTCCCTGTGGGAGCCAGCCTGCTGGCGATAAGGTCGGCACGACCTTGCAGAATTCAGACAAGACAGACAAGACAGACAAGAGAAAACTCGATGACCTACACCGCTGCCGAAAACCGCTACGACTCCATCCCTTACCGCCGCGTCGGGCGCAGCGGTCTGGTGCTGCCGGCCTTGTCGCTGGGCCTGTGGCACAACTTCGGCGACAGCACGCCGATCGACACCCAGCGCGCCCTGCTGCGCACCGCCTTCGACCTGGGCATCAACCACTTCGACCTCGCCAACAACTACGGTCCGCCATACGGCAGCGCCGAGATCAATTTCGGGCGTCTGCTGCGTGAAGACTTCAAGCAGTACCGCGACGAGTTGATCATTTCCAGCAAGGCCGGTTGGGACATGTGGCCCGGCCCTTACGGGCAGGGCGGCGGTTCGCGCAAATACGTGCTGGCCAGCCTCGACCAGAGCCTGCAACGCTTGGGTCTGGACTATGTCGATATCTTCTATTCGCACCGCTTCGACCCGGACACCCCACTGGAAGAAACCGCCAGCGCTCTCGCCACGGCGGTGCAACAGGGCAAGGCTTTGTACATCGGCATCTCGTCCTACTCCGGGGTGAAAACCCGCGAAATGGCCGAGCTGCTGAAAGAGTGGAAAGTGCCGCTGCTGATCCACCAGCCGGCGTACAACCTGCTCAATCGGTGGGTGGAAAAAGATCTGCTCGACACCACCGACGAACTCGGCACCGGCGTGATTGCCTTCACCCCGCTGGCGCAAGGTCTGCTCACCGACAAATACCTCAACGGCGTACCGGCGGATGCGCGGGTCAACCGTCCGGGGGGTGGCTCGTTGCAGGCTTCGCACCTGTCCGAGGAAAATATTGCTCACGTACGGGCGTTGAACGAGATTGCCCAGCGTCGCGGGCAGAGCCTGGCGCAACTGGCGCTGGCGTGGACGCTGCGCGATCCGCGGGTGACTTCGGCACTGATCGGCGCAAGCCGGCCGGAGCAGATCATCGAGAACGTCGGCGCATTGAAGAATCTGAATTTCAGCGCTGAGGAACTGGCGGAGATTGACCGGTTTGCCCAGGAGGGCGGGATCAATCTGTGGGAGAAGCCTTCGACGGCGGAGTAAGCCTTCCGAAGACTGATCGTTCCCACGCTCTGCGTGGGAATGCCGCTCGGGACGCTCTGCGTCCCATCTAAAGCCGAACGCAGAGCGTCCGTTGATGCATTCCCACGCAGAGCGTGGGAACGATCAGGCTCAGCGAAAGAAAGGCACATCCCCCAGCACCGTCGCCCGCTGCATCACCCGCCGCGCCGGGCGGTAATCGTCTACCGCGTAATGCTGGGTCACGCGGTTGTCCCAGAACGCAATGTCGTCCTTCTGCCAGCGCCAGCGAATGGTGAATTCCGGCCGCGTTGCGTGGGCGAACAGAAACTTCAGAATCGCTTCGCTTTCGGTGTCCGCCAATTCATTGATCTTCGAGGTGAAGCCCTCGTTGACGAACAGCGAGCGCCGGCCGCTGACCGGATGCGTACGAATCACCGGATGCGACAGCGGTGGATTCTTGCGCCGCGCTTCTTCCCACTGCGCCAGCGCCTCGGGCGTGTTGCCGTAGCGTTCCAGCGGAAACGAACGGGTGAAATCGTGAGTCGCGGTCAGCCCTTCGAGCAAGCCTTTCATGGGCGTCGACAACGCCTCATACGCTGCAATGCCGCTGGCCCACAAGGTGTCGCCACCGAACTCCGGCAGCAACTTGGCGCTGAGCACCGCGCCCATCGCCGGGGTCGGCAGGAAGGTCACGTCGGTGTGCCAGATGGCGTTGTCGCGCACGTCGGTGACAGCGGTATCGAGGATCAGAACTTCGGGCTGCCCGGGCACGTTCGGGTAGATCGGATGAATGTGCAGGTCGCCGAAATACGCGGCGAAGCGTGCCTGTTGCCGCGGTTCGATCGGCTGGTTGCGGAAGAACAGCACTTGATACTTGAGCAACGCCTGCTCGATGGCATCGCGATGTTCCAGGCTCAGTGGCTGGCTGATGTCGACGCCACCGATCTGCGCGCCGAGGGCCGAGCTTAAGGGCGTGATGGTGAGGTTGCTCATGGTCGTACTCTTCAAATTCGGGTATCGAGCTTCTTGTGGGAGCGAGCCTGCTCGCGAATGCGCAGTGTCAGGCAATAGTGCTGTGACTGATCCGACGCTTTCGCGAGCAGGCTCGCTCCCACAATGATTGTTTACATTACGTGGGTCAGTGCGCCTGGCCATGCCACGGCACCAGCTTGCGCTGCAGGGCGCGCAGGCCCATTTCCATGGCGAAGGCGATCAGGGCGATGACCAGAATCCCCAGCACCACCACATCGGTGACCAGAAACTGCGCGGCCGACTGCACCATGAAGCCCAGGCCACTGGTCGCCGCGATCAATTCAGCGGCGACCAATGTCGACCAGCCAACCCCCAGACCGATGCGCACACCGGTCAGAATGTCCGGCAGGGCGCTGGGCAAAATCACATGGCGAATCAGTTGTGCACGGGTCGCACCCAGCGACTGCGCCGCGCGCAATTTCGCCGGGTCAACCGTGCGTACGCCGGTCGCAGTAGCGATGGCAATCGGCGCGAAAATCGCCAGATAGATCAGCAGCACTTTCGACAACTCGCCGATACCACACCAGATCACGATCAGCGGCAGATAAGCCAGCGGCGGAATCGGCCGGTAGAACTCTATCAGCGGATCGAGCACGCCACGGGCGATGCGGTTGGCGCCGATGGCGATGCCCACCGGCACGGCGGTCAGAATCGCAAAGCCGAGGCCCAGACCGATGCGGCTGAGGCTCGCGCCCAGGTGCTGCCACAGGGTCGAATCCATGTAGCCAGTGGTCGCCAGCAACCAGCCTTTTTGCAGCACCGCGGACAGTGGTGGCAGGAACAGCGGTTCGATCAATCCAGTGGCCGTCACCGCCCACCAGATCGCCAGCAACGCGATCAACGTCAGCAGGCTGATCCAGCGTGTACTCAGGCTGCGGCGCACCGGGGTGACCACCGAGGATGTTTTCACCGCCGCAGCGGTGACGTCGTAGCTGCTCATACGCGCTCCTGCCGTTGCCCGGCGCTGCGTTGCGAGAACACTTTGCTCAACACGTGCTCGCGGGTTTCGATAAAGCGCGGATCGGATTTGATCGCGCGGGCCGACTCGCCAGCGGCATAACGCTGACCAAAATCCAGGTGCAGGCGCTCAACGACTTGCCCGGGATTCGGCGCCAGCAGAATCAGGTCGGTGGCGAGGAACACTGCTTCCTCAATGTCATGGGTAATCAGGAAAACCGGTTTGGCCGCGCGCTGCCAGACTTGCAGCAACAGCTCTTGCATCTGCTCGCGAGTGAACGCGTCGAGGGCGCCGAAAGGCTCGTCCATCAGCAACACGCGCGGGTCCGCGGCAAGCGCGCGGGCGAGGCCGACACGTTGTTTCTGGCCGCCGGACAGTTGCCAGATACGGCGGCTCTCAAACCCCGATAGATCAACCAGCGCGAGCATCTCGCGGGCGATTTTTTCGCGTCTGTCCCTGGCGACACCGGCCAGTTCCAGACCGAATGCAACGTTGGCCAGCACGTCCTGCCAAGGCAGCAAGGCATCGTCCTGGAACACCACGCCCCGCTCGGCGCTCGGGCCTTTGACCGGCACGCCGTCGAGAGTGATGCGCCCGGCACTTGGTTCGACGAAGCCGGCGATCAGGTTCAACAGCGAAGTCTTGCCACTGCCGGACGGGCCGAGGGCGACCAGCAACTGCTGCGGCCCCAGGGTCAGAGAAATATCCGCCAGCACCGGCTCAGGGCTGCCCGGGTACTGTGCGCTGATGCGCTCCAGCTGTAGCGAGGCCATCGCTGTCTACTCCCGATCAGTTGGTGATGTATTTGGCGCTGACGTACGGCGCGTAGTCCGGCAGCACAGCTTCGACCTTGCCCTGCTCCTTGAGGAACGCGGCGGTGTCGGTGATGGCTTTGGTGGTCGGCGCGCCAAGGACGCTGACCTGATCTGCCGCCAGCGGGTAGACGTTGCCTTGCAGCAGCAACGGAATGTCGCTGGCCTTGGCGCCGGACAGCTTGACCAGCTTGTCGACATTGGACTGATTCGCCAGCCAGGCTTGCGGATCCTTGCGGTAATCGGCGTAGGCGTCGAGGGTGACCTTGGCGAACGCGGTGACGATCTCCGGATGCTTCTCGGCGAAGTCTTTGCGCACGATCCACGCGTCGAAGGTCGGCGCGCCGAATTTGGCCAGTTCGCCGGAGGTGATCAGTACTTTGCCGTTCTCCTTGGCGACGCCGAGGGCGGGATCCCAGACGTAGGTGGCGTCGATGTCGCCGCGTTTCCAGGCGGCGATTATCGCGGGCGGGGCGAGGTTGAGCACGGTGACTTTCGACGGGTCGATGTTCCAGTGTTTCAGCGCGGCGAGCAGGCTGTAGTGCCCGGTGGAGACGAACGGCACGGCGATTTTCTTGCCGATCAGATCCTGCGGCGTCTTGATGCCGGAGCCATCACGCGCAACCAGCGCTTCGGCGGCGCCGATCTGCGTGGCGATGAGGAATGTTTGCACCGGGACTTTGCGGGTAATCGCGGCGGTCAACGGACTCGAACCGAGGTAACCGATCTGCACGTCGCCGGAGGCGATGGCGGCGATGATGTCGGCGCCGTTGTCGAACTTGCGCCAGGCGATATCGGCTTTGGTGGCTTTTTCGTAAGCGCCGTCGGCCTGGGCAACTTTCGCCGGGTCAACGGTGGTCTGGTAGGCGACGGTGAGATCGGCAGCCTGCGCCAGAAAGCTTGCGGCAGCCAGAGTGGCGGCGGCGAGCAGGCGAAGCGGGACATTCAGTTTCATTGAAGAGCTCCATATCAGGCGACCGAGCGTCGGCGTGGATGGAGACTAAATGATCTAAGAATTCGAAAATAAATAACTTTTTAGAATGAGCTTATGAGCGGAAAAATCTAAGGCAAGCGACCGATCGTTCCCACGCTCTGCGTGGGAATGCAGCCGGTGACGCTCCGCGTCACCTGGACGCAGAGCGTCCGTTGAGGCATTACCACGCGGAGCGTGGGAACGATCAAAGCGAGGGGGGATTGGGGCCTCAAGTTTTGGATATGCCTTGAGATCATTGCCCCCTCATCAGAACGCCGCCCGCCCAGCCCTTTCCCCAAGGGGGCGAGGGGGAAAGGGAGCCGATCTTCATGTTTTTCAAGTCTTGAGTTCGGCGCGGTATTGCAGGTTTACGTACGTCGCACCAACACCGCGGTCAGTCCCCTCTCCCTCCGGGAGAGGGCTAGGGTGAGGGGCTCTTCAAGGGGCTCTTCAGTTGCTGATTGCGAGGATGCTAGCCTGATACGAACCGACAAACACATCAAAATCCCCCACCTCGTTCTGCTCCAGCTCAGCCTGCGCTGCCAAAGAAGTGCGCGCCACCTCCTCGAACTTCGCCTGCTCATCCGCCGGTAATGGCTCGCCGCGGAAGAACTCGGCATGGGCCTGGCTCTGGCGCAGCGAGAACTGCGCAAAGCTTTCCTTGTGCTCGGCCATCGCCGCCAGCACCTGCGCCGACGGTGTCAGGGACGGATCGCTGACTTTCGCCAGTTGCGCATCCAGCGCCTGGCTGTGCGCATCGCCGCCGTGGCTCTGATCGAGCAGCGCAGCCAGCGGAGCGATTTGTTCGAGCAGTTCGGCAGCCCAGGTCTTCATCTCGACCGCTTGGCCGTCGCGCTGCAATTGCAGGTCCGGACGCCGGCCTTCCTTGACCACGCTGAGGAAGTTCGAGGTCGCGTTACTGCACGAAGTGTTGGTCAGCAGCGGGCTGTCGTTCAACGCGCAGTACAGCAGGAACGCGTCGAGGAAGCGCGACTCGGTCAGGTCGATGCCCATCGGCAGGAACGGGTTGATGTCCAGGCAACGCACTTCGACGTACTGAATGCCGCGGGCCATCAAGGCCTGGATCGGCCGCTCGCCGGTGTAGGTCACACGTTTCGGGCGGATGTTCGAGTAGTACTCGTTTTCAATCTGCAGGATGTTGGTGTTGAGCTGCACCCACTCGCCATCCTTGTGCGTGCCGACTTCAACGTATGGCGCGTACGGCGTGGCCACGGCTTTGCGCAGGCTGTCGGTGTAGCTCGCCAGATCGTTGTAGCACGGCGTCAGACCGGCCTGGGCGTTGCTCTGGTAACCGAGGTCGCTCATGCGCAGGCTGGTCGCGTACGGCAGGTACAAGGTGTCCGGATCGAGCTGTTCGAGCTGATGCGAACGACCGCGCAGGAATCCCGCATCCAGCGCCGGCGAGGCACCGAACAGGTACATCAGCAGCCAGCTGTAGCGACGGAAATTACGGATCAGCGCGATGTAGGAAACCGACTGGAAATCGCGGTCGGTGCCGACGAAGCCCTCGGACTCGCGCAGCAGCGGCCAGAGCTGTTCCGGCAGCGAGAAGTTGTAGTGAATCCCGGCGATGCATTGCATGGTCTTGCCGTAACGCAGGGCCAGACCCTTGCGGTAGACGTACTTGAGCTGACCGATATTGGAGGTGCCGTAATAGGCGATCGGGATATCTTCCTCTGCCGGCAACGGGCACGGCATCGACGGACTCCACAGGTACTCGTCGCCGAGTTTGCTGTAGGCAAAGCGATGAATCTTGTCCAGGCTCGCCAGGGTGTCGGCCGGGTCGGGCAGGGCGGGCGTGATGAATTCCAGCAGCGACTCGGAGTAGTCGGTGGTGATCTGTTCGTTGGTCAGCGCGGAACCCAAGGCTTCGGGGTGCGGCGTTTGCGCCAGGCGACCTTCGCTGGTCACGCGCAGGCATTCACGTTCGATACCGTGCAGGCACTGCTCGAGCAGAGAGAGGTTAGCGCGCTCGCCGAGCAGAGCCAGGCGGCGGTTGAGAAGTTCGCTCAATTTGGATTCCTTCACGCGTCAGTCGCCCCAATATGGGGGTGGGCAGGACGGTCTACAAGGGTGAAGTTGAAACTGGCGTTATCGCCTGGTTTTGTAGCGGCAGGCCATTTGCCGGTCAGTCAGGAACTGCACAATCCTTGTGGGAGCGAGCCTGCTCGCGATAGCAGTGTGTCAGTCAATATCATCATTACTGAGGCACCGCTATCGCGAGCAGGCTCGCTCCCACAGGGTTCGTTGCGCCGAAATTAACTCAAAATGATGGCCAACATCTACAGGACAGCGAAGGTGCCTTGCGCTTTTGCGACCAGTTTGTCGCCCTGCATCACGTCGGCCTCGACCACCAGCGTGCGGCGGCCCGGGTGGATCACCCGCGCCGTGCACAATACCTCGCCCTCGGAAACGGCGCGGATGTAGTTGATCTTGCATTCGATGGTCGCGCTCTGCTGATCGAACCCGTGGCTGCTGGAACAGGCCAGCCCCATGGCAATGTCGACCAGACTGAACAGCGCGCCACCGTGGAGTTTGCCGCCGCGATTGCGCAACTGCGGCTCCAGCACCAGGGCGACTTGCGCCACCCCGGTTTCCAGGCTGTGCAGGCGGCAGCCCAACAGCTTGAAAAACGCACTCTCGACGAGCCCGGCCGGCAGCTCCATCAGCGTTTCTTCAGCTGCTTGGCGTTGGCGAACAGCGAGGCCATCGCATTGTTCGCCGGCGCCGCAGTGACGGTTTCCTTGCGCGGCGCGTTGTTCGACGGCTGACGTTGCGCCGAGCCCGGACGTGAGCCACGCGCGCCGTCGATTTTCTCGCCCGGCGTGTCGCCCATGCGCATCGACAGGCCGACGCGTTTGCGCGGAATGTCGACTTCCATGACCTTCACCTTGACGACGTCACCGGCCTTCACCGCTTCGCGTGGATCCTTGATGAATTTCTCCGACAGCGCCGAAATGTGTACCAGGCCGTCCTGATGCACACCGATGTCAACGAACGCGCCGAACGCGGTCACGTTGGTCACCACGCCTTCGAGGATCATCCCCAGTTGCAGGTCCTTGAGGTCTTCGACGCCTTCCTGGAACTCGGCGGTTTTGAACTCTGGACGCGGGTCGCGACCGGGTTTTTCCAGTTCCTGAAGGATGTCGGTGACGGTGGGCAGACCGAAGGTTTCGTCGGTGAATTTCTTCGGATCGAGGCGCTTGAGGAAAGCGGCGTCGCCGATCAGCGAGCGAATGTCCCGGTCGGTTTCGGCGGCGATGCGTTGCACCAGCGGATACGCTTCCGGGTGCACCGCGGACGAATCCAGCGGATTGTCGCCGTTCATCACACGCAGGAAGCCGGCGGCCTGTTCGAAGGTTTTTTCGCCCAGACGCGCGACTTTCTTCAGCGCTGCGCGGGTCTTGAATGCGCCGTGTTCGTCGCGGTGCGCGACGATGTTTTGCGCCAGTGTCGCGTTGAGGCCGGAGATGCGCGCCAGCAGCGCCACCGACGCGGTGTTGACGTCAACGCCGACGGCGTTCACGCAATCCTCGACCACTGCGTCCAGACCCCGCGCCAGCTTCAGCTGCGATACGTCGTGCTGGTACTGGCCGACACCGATGGACTTCGGATCGATCTTCACCAGCTCCGCCAGCGGATCCTGCAAGCGACGAGCAATCGACACTGCGCCACGGATCGACACGTCGAGATCGGGGAACTCCTTGGCCGCCAGTTCTGATGCCGAATAAACCGATGCGCCCGCTTCGGACACCATGACCTTGGTCATCTTCATCGCTGGATATTTCTTGATCAGCTCGATCGCCAGCTTGTCAGTCTCGCGGCTGGCGGTGCCGTTGCCGATGGCGATCAGGTCCACCGAATGCTTGGCGCACAGCGCGGCCAGAATGGCGATGGTCTGGTCCCATTTGTTGTGCGGCACGTGCGGGTAAACCGTGGCGTGATCGAGCAGCTTGCCGGTCGAATCGACTACGGCCACTTTGCAACCGGTACGCAGGCCCGGGTCGAGGCCCAGGGTCGCGCGCGGGCCGGCCGGTGCGGCCAACAGCAAGTCATGCAGGTTGTGCGCAAACACGTTGATCGCTTCGGTTTCGGCGCCATCGCGCAGCTCGCCGAGCAGGTCGGTTTCCAGATGGGTGTAGAGCTTGACCTTCCAGGTCCAGCGCACCACTTCGCCGAGCCATTTATCCGCCGCGCGGTTCTGGTTCTGGATGCCGAATTGCTGGGCGATCATGCCTTCGCACGGGTGCATGGTGCCCGGCAGTTCGTCGCCGACCTTCAACGCGGAGCTGAGGATGCCTTCGTTGCGGCCACGGAAAATCGCCAGCGCGCGGTGCGACGGCATGCTTTTCAGCGGTTCATCGTGTTCAAAGTAATCGCGAAACTTGGCGCCTTCCTCTTCCTTGCCGGCGATTACGCGGGCAGTCAGGGTGGCTTCCTGTTTCAGGTAGTTACGCAATTTCTCCAGCAGGCTGGCGTCTTCGGCGAAGCGCTCCATGAGGATGTACTTGGCGCCTTCCAGCGCAGCCTTGACGTCCGCCACGCCTTTTTCGGCATCGACGAAGCGCGCGGCTTCGGCTTCGGGGGCCAGAGTCGGGTCGTTGAACAGGCCGTCGGCCAGTTCGCCGAGGCCGGCTTCGAGGGCGATCTGGCCCTTGGTGCGGCGCTTCTGCTTGTACGGCAGGTACAAGTCTTCGAGGCGGGTTTTGGTGTCGGCGAGCTTGATGTCGCGCTCAAGGGCCGGGGTGAGTTTGCCTTGCTCTTCGATGCTGGCGAGGATGCTGATGCGCCGTTCGTCGAGTTCTCGCAGGTAGCGCAGGCGCTCTTCCAGATGACGCAACTGGGTGTCATCGAGGCTGCCGGTGACTTCTTTCCGGTAACGGGCGATGAAGGGAACGGTAGAGCCTTCATCGAGTAGCGCGACGGCCGCTTCGACCTGTTGTGGGCGTACACCGAGTTCCTCGGCAATGCGGCTGTTGATGCTGTCCATAAAACCACCTGACATAGTGTGAAAGCAGGCTCGCGGGCACGGAAATAAAGGCCCGGAGTCTGGTTGAGCGGCTAGAGAATTGCCGCTGCCTGGATCAAGAGGCAGCCCATTGACCCGTGAAATCGAACGATTACTGCGCAGGGCGAGGAAAAAAGCCTGCCACCTGCGGTAACGATTCAGACGTTGCCTGGCACAAAACGCCGCGCATTATAACCAGCGTTCTGTCATTCGGGGGCGTTGCAGTCTGTAGGCATAAACCCCGGTTTTCTGGCAGTGAAGGAAAAATCTGCTAACAATGCACACGGTGCGTATAACGGCAGCTACGCCATAATGCGCGCCGAGCTAAAAGGAGCATCCAATGAGCAGCACTGCACAAACTGCTGAAGGCGAAAAAATTCTCATCGTTGACGACGATCCGGGGCTGAGCAGCCTGCTGGAACGCTTTTTCGTCAGCAAGGGCTACCGTGCCCGTACCGTACCGAACACCGAGCAGATGGATCGTCTGCTGTCGCGTGAAGTGTTCAATCTGGTCGTGCTCGACCTGATGCTGCCGGGCGAAGATGGCCTGACCGCTTGCCGCCGCCTGCGTGGCGCGAACAACCAGATTCCGATCATCATGCTCACCGCCAAGGGCGACGAGCTGAGCCGCATCAAGGGCCTGGAACTGGGCGCTGACGATTACCTGGCCAAGCCGTTCAACCCGGACGAGCTGATGGCTCGGGTCAAAGCTGTGCTGCGTCGCCAGGCTGCCCCGGTACCCGGCGCGCCAGGCAGCGAAGACGAAAACGTCACCTTCGGGGATTACGTGTTGTCGCTGGCTACCCGCGAACTGAAGCGCGGTGACGAAGTGCACATGCTCACCACCGGTGAATTCGCAGTGCTCAAGGCGCTGGTGATGAACGCCCGTCAGCCACTGACCCGCGACAAGCTGATGAACCTGGCCCGTGGCCGTGAGTGGGATGCCCTCGAGCGTTCCATCGACGTGCAGATCTCGCGTCTGCGCCGGATGATCGAACCTGATCCGTCCAAACCGCGCTATATCCAGACCGTCTGGGGCGTTGGTTACGTGTTCGTACCGGATGGCACCGCCAGCAAGTGATCGGTGATTTGTAGGAGCGGGTCTGCTGGGGCTGGTCGAGAGGCCAGGTTCGCAGACTCGCAATCCGCAATATGCGAGCATTGCTCGCTCCTGCAAGTGTGTAGCGGTTAAAGATGAAAACCCCCGTCTGGTTCCCCCAAAGCTTTTTCTCCCGCACCCTCTGGCTGGTGCTGATCGTCGTGCTGTTTTCCAAGGCGCTGACCCTGGTTTATCTGTTGATGAACGAGGACGTGCTGGTGGACCGCCAATACAGCCACGGCGTCGCCCTGACGCTGCGCGCCTATTGGGCCGCCGATGAAGAAAACCGCGCCAAAATTGCCGATGCCGCAACCTTGATCCGCGTAGTCGGCGCCGGTGTGCCGGAAGGCGAACAGCATTGGCCGTACAGCGAAATCTACCAGCGGCAGATGCAGGCGGAACTGGGTGCAGACACCGAAGTGCGTTTGCGCATGCATTCACCGCCGGCGTTGTGGGTACGCGCGCCAAGCCTGGGCGATGGCTGGCTGAAGGTGCCGTTGTACCCGCACCCGCTGCGCGGCCAGAAAATCTGGAACGTGCTCGGCTGGTTCCTTGCCATCGGTTTACTGTCGACGGCCTCGGCATGGATTTTCGTCAGCCAGCTCAACCAGCCTTTGAAGCGTCTGGTCTATGCCGCGCGCCAACTCGGTCAGGGCCGCAGCGTGCGCCTGCCAATCAGCGACACGCCGAGTGAAATGACCGAGGTTTATCGCGCCTTCAACCAGATGGCCGAAGACGTCGAACAGGCCGGACGCGAGCGTGAGCTGATGCTCGCGGGCGTGTCTCATGACTTGCGCACACCTTTGACCCGGCTGCGGCTATCGCTGGAGCTGATGGGCGACCGCAACGACCTGACCGACGACATGGTCCGCGACATCGAAGACATGGACGCAATTCTCGACCAGTTCCTCGCGTTCATTCGCGACGGTCGCGACGAGTCGGTGGAAGAGGTCGATCTCAGCGATCTGGTGCGTGAAGTGGCAGCGCCGTACAACCAGAACGAAGAAAAGGTGCGCTTGCGCCTGGAGCCGATCCAGCCGTTCCCGCTGCGTCGGGTCTCGATGAAACGCCTGCTCAACAACCTGATCGGCAACGCCTTGAACCATGCCGGCGGTCACGTCGAAGTGGCGGCTTACGTATCGGGAGACGTCAGCGCGCCGTACGTTGTACTGAGCGTGATGGACCGCGGCGCGGGGATCGATCCGTCGGAACTGGAGGCAATCTTCAACCCGTTCACCCGTGGTGATCGTGCACGGGGCGGCAAGGGCACCGGGTTGGGCCTGGCGATCGTCAAACGGATTGCTTCGATGCATGGCGGCAATGTTGAACTGCGTAATCGGTCCGGGGGTGGGCTGGAAGCGCGGGTGAGATTGCCGTTGGGGTTGATGTTGCCGCGGGATGCGGTATAGAAGCAGCTGCAAGTTTAGAGCTGCAAGCGGCAAGCAAGAGCGACTTTACTTGTCGCTTTGGGCTTGCCGCTTGAGGCTGGCTTTAGCCCTTACCCTTTGTGCGAGTCATATTCGGCCCGCCATTCTTCTCCAGATGCTCGATAATGATCCCCGCCACGTTCTTCCCGGTGGTGGTCTCGATCCCTTCCAGTCCCGGCGACGAATTCACCTCCATCACCAGCGGCCCGTGATTGGAACGCAGGATATCCACACCCGCCACCGCCAGGCCCATGACCTTGGCTGCACGCAATGCAGTCATGCGTTCTTCCGGGGTGATCTTGATCAGGCTGGCGCTGCCGCCGCGGTGCAGGTTGGAACGGAATTCACCCGGTTTGGCCTGGCGCTTCATTGCCGCAATCACCTTGTCGCCGACCACGAAACAACGGATGTCCGCGCCGCCGGCTTCCTTGATGTATTCCTGCACCATGATGTTCTGCTTCAGGCCCATGAATGCCTCGATTACCGACTCGGCAGCGGTCGCGGTTTCGCACAACACCACACCGATGCCCTGAGTACCTTCCAGCACTTTGATCACCAGCGGTGCGCCGTTGACCATGTCGATCAGATCGGGAATGTCATCCGGCGAGTGCGCAAAACCGGTCACCGGCAAACCGATACCGCGGCGCGATAACAGCTGCAACGAACGCAGTTTGTCCCGCGAGCGGGCGATGGCCACTGACTCGTTGAGCGGGAATACCCCCATCATTTCGAACTGGCGCAACACCGCGCAGCCGTAGAAAGTCACCGACGCGCCGATCCGCGGGATCACCGCATCGAAGCCTTCCAGCGGTTTGCCGCGATAGTGGATCTGCGGCTTGTGGCTGGCGATGTTCATATAGGCGCGCAAGGTGTCGATCACCACCATTTCATGCCCGCGCTCGGTTCCGGCTTCGACCAGACGGCGAGTGGAATACAGACGCGGATTACGCGACAGCACAGCGATCTTCATGCAACACCTGTGGAAAAGGTAGATACCGGGAACACCGGCTTGTCTTGTACATATTTGATGCCCGGATTGACCACCAGGTGGCCATCGATCAGGGCTTTGGAGCCGAGCAACAGGCGATAGCGCATGGACTTGCGGCAGGCGAGGGTGAACTCGACCCGCCACACTCGATCGCCCAGGGCCAGGGTGGTGCTGATCACATAGCGCACCTGCGCATGGCCGTTGGAGCTTTTGATGGTCTTGCGCGTCACCAATGGCGCTTCGCAGCGACGATGACGCAACTGCACCACCGTGCCGAGGTGCGCGGTGAAGCGCACCCACTTCTCGCCGTCACGTTCGAACGGCTCGATGTCGGTGGCGTGCAGGCTGGAGGTGCTGGCGCCGGTGTCGATTTTCGCGCGCAGGCCGGCGACTCCCAGATCCGGGAGCGCCACCCACTCGCGCAGACCGACAACGGTCAAATGATCAAATGTCTTCAAAGAAAAAAACCAACGATTAACGCGCCCAGGCCTCAGGCGATACCTGGGCCAACGCTTTGAATGCAGGCCGGGCGAACCAGTAGCCCTGCATCAGAAATATTCCACAGTCCGCCAGGAAATCCCGTTCACCGGCGCTCTCGATACCTTCGGCGATGACTGTAACGTTCAACTCCGCACAGATTGTGACAATCCCCCGAACGATCGCCTGACGAACACGGTCACGATCGACATCGCGAATCAGCGCCATGTCGAGTTTGATCAGGTCCGGTTGGAAATCAGCCAGCAGATTGAGCCCCGAATACCCGGCACCGAAATCGTCGATGGCGGTCTTGAAGCCGAATTCGCGGTATTCACGCAGAATATTGGTCAAATGGCGATAGTTATCTACGTGCTCGCTTTCCAGGGTTTCGAAAATCAGCCGGTCGATCGGGAAATGGTGTTTCTTGGCGGCCTCCAGGGTACTGCGAATGCATAGCTCTGGACGATAGACGGCGTTGGGCATGAAGTTGATCGACAAGTATGTCTGCATGTTTAGCGCGGCCGCGCCTTCGATGGCGCGCGTCCGGCAGAGCTGGTCGAAACGGTAGCGGTTCGCTTCTGTAACCTGATCTAACACGGACATCGCGCCTTCACCGGCCACGCCGCGCACCAGCGCTTCATGGGCGAACACCGATTGGTCGCGCAGGTCGACGATCGGTTGATAGGCAAAGGCAAAATCGAAGTCCAGCGGCTCGCTTTGCTGGCAGCCCTGGCAACCGCTTTTGGGCGCGGTCAACGAAGAGGGGAAAATTGTAGTCACTCGAACACTCCATGCCGCATAGCCGGCCTAGATCACAGTCTATCTGGAGGGCCGAGTTCTTGCGCCCGACAGAAACGGTAGTACAGTTCCGACTACTGGCTGAACGAGGAATTCATATGGCGCAAAAACAGGAAGAGGACGACAAGGTCCGTCTCGACAAGTGGCTGTGGGCAGCGCGATTCTATAAAACCCGCGCCTTGGCGAAGGCGGCGATTGAAAGCGGCAAAGTGCATTGTCGCGGTGAACGCTGCAAGCCGGGCAAGGAGCCGCGTATCGGTGACGAATTCCAGATCCGTACCGGTTTTGAAGAGCGTACGGTGAGGGTGGAAGCGTTATCGATTGTGCGGCGCGGGGCGCCGGAAGCCCAGACGCTGTACAGCGAGACCGAGGCGAGCATTGCCAAGCGCGAAGCCGCAGCGGCGATGCGCAAAGCGGGGGCGCTGGGCGTTAGCACCGACGGCAAGCCGAGCAAGAAACAGCGGCGGGATCTGTTCAAGTTTCGCGGTAGCAGCAACAACGATTAACCCGAGGTTTGTGCTGCCAGTCCCGGCCTCATCGCCAGCAGGCTGGCTCCTACATTGACCGCATGATGTTCCAGAACTCGGTCTACTGTGGGAGCCAGCCTGCTGGCGATTCGAGTGCGCAGCACTCGCTGAAGGCCACGCGGTATCAGGCGCTATGCACCACACTCATCCGCGAAACCACTGGCAGCTTGCCGAGAAGCGCAAAAATCGGCGCAGTCACTTTCAACCAGAAGTTCGCCGCGTGATAAGCGAACGGCGTGTAATAACCCCAACCCAACGCCCACACCGCCAGCAACACGCCACCGATGTAATCGTCCTGGCCCCAATGCGCACCGGCCACCAGGCGCGGCAGCATGAATAACAGCGCCAGGCCCCAGACCGTCAGAAACTGGCCCGCCGTTCGGCTGAACACCGCCATGAACAACGCCCAGATCAACAGCACCGAAGCATGATCACCGGGGAAGCTCTGGCCCGAGCGGTCCTTCAGTTCCCAGGTTTTTTCCAGGTGCGGAAAGTAATCGCTGATATGCACCGCGCCTTCGAGGACCATCGACGGGCTGCTGTGCTGCCAGCCCATGTGGTCGGCGAATCTGGAAAACAGCGCGCGGATCACCACCATCAGCAGCAGGATCGAGAAAAAACCGAAAAATGCGCGGCGCACGTCGATCGCCTTGAACACCCAGTCGCCCTTGATAAGCAGCGTCAGCAAAATCAGACCGACAACGATGTCGAACGGGCGCAGACTTGCAATTGCCCAGATGTGGAGCCATATCGGGTTGCTGGCCAGCGGTGTGTTGAGCGAGCGGAACAGCCACTCGTCGAAAATCACACACAGCATCTGACCCGTAGGCCATAACCAGAAAGCCAGTAGCGCCAATGGCACTACGTTACACAGAACCAGCCGGCCGAGGTTCCACCTTGATTGGAACAAACCCGGATTGTTCATAAAATGCCTCCCATGGCCAAAACGCCGGCACCAAAAAGGGTGCCAAGAACCGCAAATTTTCACGTTTTGTAATCATTTTGTCATCACCTTCAGATACCCGGACCTATGACCGACCTAACGGATACCGATTTCACCCAACGTTTCATCTTCGACGACAGCGACACTCGCGGCGAACTGGTCGCGCTTGAGCGCAGCTACGCCGAGGTTCTTGCCAAGCACCCGTACCCGGAACCGGTGGCGCAGTTGCTCGGCGAATTGATGGCGGCGGCATCGCTGATGGTCGGCACTTTGAAGTTCGACGGGTTGCTGATTTTGCAGGCACGCTCCGAAGGGCCGATTCCGCTGCTGATGATCGAATGCTCCAGCGAACGAGAGATTCGTGGCCTGGCGCGCTATGACGCCGAGCAGATTGCCGCCGACGCTACCCTGGCTGATCTGATGCCCAACGGCGTACTGGCTCTGACTGTCGACCCGACCGTTGGCCAGCGCTATCAGGGCATCGTTGATCTCGAAGGCGAAACCCTGTCGGATTGCTTCACCAACTATTTCGTCATGTCGCAACAGGTCGGCACTCGCTTCAAACTGTTCGCCGACGGCCGTCGTGCCCGTGGCATGCTGCTGCAGCAGTTGCCTGCCGATCGCTTGAAAGACGAGGAAGACCGCGCCGCCAGTTGGCAGCACCTCACCGCGCTGGCCAGCACTCTGGGCGCCGATGAGTTGCTCAGCCTGGACAACGAGACCGTACTGCACCGCCTCTATCACGAAGAGCAAGTACGCCTGTTCGATGTGCAGCATTTGCGCTTCAACTGCAGTTGCTCGCGGGAACGCTCCGGCAATGCGCTGGTCAGTCTTGGGCTGGAGGATGCGCTGGCGCTGGCGGCTGAACAGGGCGGCAAGGTCGAGATCGACTGCCAGTTCTGCAATCAGCAGTACGTGTTCGACTCGGCCGATATCGCTCAATTGTTCGCTGGCGCGGGTGTCGACACGCCGTCAGATACCCGGCACTAAAACGGTTCAGCGCAGGTAAATTCACTGCGTAGCGACGGAATTTCGCCGTTACGACGGGAGGACCCTACTCTTTTTGGGCTTTTCTGGCATAATCCGGCCCACTTTTTTCGCGGTAGTAGTGCACGACTTTCTACTACAAAACGTTTGGAGCACACTCGGCCACTGGCCGACGGGGAACCTCATGACGCAAGCCAATAACGCCGTGTACACCGATCTGAGTGTTGATGATCTGGTAAAAGAAGCCCTGCAACGCGGTGAGGGCGAGCTTGCCGATACCGGCGCTCTGGTAGTCCGCACCGGTCATCGCACCGGCCGTTCGCCAGTCGACCGTTTCATCGTTGAAGAGCCTTCCACCCAGGCCGCTATCGCCTGGGGCCCGATCAACCGCAAGTTCCCGGCCGACAAGTTCGATGCCCTGTGGGCGCGCGTAGAAGCTTTCAACAATGCGCAAGAGCACTTTGTCTCCCACGTGCATGTAGGCGCTGCTGAAGATCACTACCTGGCCGTGAAAATGACCACCCAGACTGCCTGGCAGAATCTGTTCGGTCGTTGCCTGTTCATCAACCCGGCCCAGTACAACCCGGCTGGTCGTGATGAGTGGCAAGTGCTCAACGTGGCCAACTTCGAGTGCGTGCCTGAGCGTGACGGCACCAACTCCGACGGTTGCGTGATCATCAACTTTGCGCAGAAAAAAGTGCTGATCGCCGGCATGCGTTACGCCGGTGAAATGAAGAAAGCCATGTTCTCCGTGCTGAACTTCCTGCTGCCGGCCGCTGACGTGCTGCCGATGCACTGCGCTGCCAACATCGGCGAAGAAGGCGACGTGACCCTGTTCTTCGGTCTGTCGGGCACCGGTAAAACCACTCTCTCGGCCGATGAAAGCCGTTACCTGATCGGTGACGACGAACACGGCTGGGGCGAAGGCGTGGTGTTCAACATCGAAGGCGGCTGCTATGCCAAGTGCATCGACCTCTCCGAGAAGAACGAGCCGGTCATCTGGAAAGCCATCAAGCACGGCGCGGTGCTGGAAAACGTCGTCATCGACGACGCCAAGCACGCCGACTATGCCGATGTCAGCCTGACCCAGAACAGCCGTGCCGCCTACCCGCTGGAGCACGTGGCCAAGCGTTCCGAGAAGAACCTCGGTGGCGAGCCGAACGCGGTGATCTTCCTGACCTGCGACCTGACCGGCGTGCTGCCGCCAGTGTCGATCCTCAACGAAGAACAAGCGGCGTACCACTTCCTGTCCGGCTACACCGCACTGGTGGGCTCGACTGAAATGGGTTCGGGCAGCGGCATCAAGTCGACTTTCTCCACCTGCTTCGGCGCACCGTTCTTCCCGCGCCCGGCCGGCGAATACGCAGAGCTGCTGATCAAGCGCATCCGCGGCTTCGGCTCCAAGGTCTACCTGGTCAACACCGGCTGGACCGGCGGCGGCTACGGCGTCGGCAAACGCTTCAACATCCCGACCACCCGCGCGGTGATCGCAGCGATCCAGAGCGGCGCACTGATCGGTGCTGCCACCGAACACCTCGACACCATCAACCTCGACGTGCCACTGGCCGTCCCGGGCGTCGACACCGTCCTGCTCAACCCACGCAACACTTGGGCTGACAAGGCTGCGTACGACGAGGCTGCGAAAGCACTGGCCGGTCTGTTCATCGAGAACTTCAAGAAGTTCGAAGTGAGCGACGCGATCAAGGCTGCAGGGCCGAAGTTGTAAGAATCGGTTGTTGTGAATGAAAAAGCCGCCCTTTGGGGCGGCTTTTTTGTGGGTGATTTCTCGGGATTCGTTGGACTTAACTTTCTTAATCGTGAAATGCGCTGATCATTTTTTCTTGCTCGCGTCTCGATAGCCCTAGAGTGTCCGCCATTGCCGACCATTGATTGATCGTTTCCTGGAAGTTTTCAATGATTTCCTTTGTGTCGCTGCGACTGACGCGAAAGTACTCCGCTACTTCCCTCGCCAGCTCCAAATCCAAAGCGTTGTCAGAATCCGTGATGTTCAGCTTCAACCCATCCGCATGCGCCACCGGATTCATGTCGTAGGCTGCCGACAATCGCCATCCCCGACCAGGATCGAGAATAAACCCATGGTTTCGCAGGTGGTCGTCAGTGTTGGAGACCAGGATGTTGAAGACGATTCGTGACCAGAGTTCACGGAGGTCGGTGTTGGGTTCCGAGCCGTGTTCCATGATGACTTCCGCTAGTTCAAGGTAACTGGCGCCCGTGGAAGCGTCGTCCCCGTCCACGCGGTTCGTCATGGTCATGGCTGATGCGAAGTGGTGTCGGCCACCGTGTTCGGTTCGGTCGAAACGCTTCACCAGGAAGCAGTGGTGATCGCTTGCGTAGCGTCGGGCCATGCCGGTGGCAACACGCAGGCCACAATTGACTGCCAAAGCGTTTACTACAAATTCCCAACCACCTACATCGTAGTCATCTCTCGTACTTGGGAATTTGGCGATCCACAGTTGGCCGAACTCGTCGACGACGCTGGCTTTCGGCCTGGCGCCGCCCAGCGAGCCGCCTGGTGCGATGAGCATTCTTAGCCATTCGCGGCCATCGAGGGCTGTGTTGTTCCTATCGTTTTCCAAGGCGAGACTTGCCTGCTCTAAGGCACGTAGCTCGACAAAGGGTGGGGCGGCGATGCCGTCGCGGTCGTCGAGGAAGTTGCCTTCGTCATTGAGTTTGTAGCGAAGGGCGCCGACACGGAACAGGTCGTGCACGCCAAGCAGGTAATCGGATTCAAACAACTTGCTGTTGCCGGGAAGCAAGCCTTCGCGAATGTCCCGCTCCAGACGGCGCTTCATGAGCATTTGGCCCCAACGATCAGGGCTCGAGTCTGCAAAGACGCCAAAGCGGCTCTGATGTTCTCCGGGGAATTGGCGGCCTTCGAAGGGGCCGATGCGCGGGTCCAGGGTTATGAAACTCAACTCGGGATCGGCCAGCGCCTTAGGGTCGTATTCAAATTCGAACACGTTGGTGTTGCGTGTTTTCCTTGCATGTAGAAATCCGAGACGTCTGGCGCCTTTCAAGGACTTCCAGTCTGCATAAACAGCAATCAGCGTCATTCTTCACCTGTTGGGGGGCCGGCCTTTTTCTTCTTGTTAAAGAGGCTGGAGAGTGAGTGTGTGTTGAGTGGGAAGTCAGCCGGAATTTTCGTGGTTGTGGCGGCATCGGTAACGTTTGAAGTCCCGAGGTGTTCGGATGCGCCCTTTTTTATCGCACTGGCTGCTCGTACTCGTTGGGGGTTTTTGGCTGCGGATCGTGTTGCAGGCATTAACTGCGCATCCTGCAACTGGCGTCCCATCTCGTCGGCTGCAGCGAGTCTGTTCAGATCCTTCTCCAATCCCAACACTTGCATGACCGAAAGGTAGGCGCCGATGGTTACTCCTGATCCTCCCGTCTCCACATTGCGCAACGTTGTCAGCGACATGCCAGATCGTTCAGCGACTTGCTTGGCCGTCAATCTGCGGCGCAGGCGAGCCAGCTTCAGGCGTTCGCCAAAGTCGACCAGAGTTCGAGCAGTGGAGGGCAAAAGCGGCGCTGTTTTCTTAGCCATGTGGCAGTATTCCCTCTTTTTTTAACCTTAACTGCCAGAATAGTAGCACTTTAGTGGAAGGATGCTCGATTGGGTAGATCTGAAGTGTCCAAGTTTTTAAATGGCATTATTCCAATTGTATCCACGCAATACAGCCAGAATACTGCCACTTATACGGAGTGTGATTTCCAATCAGTCTTTGTTTTCACGATGCTTTTCGAGGGCTGACTTATGCGAAGGAAGCGGCTTGTCGGCATCGGTGCGGTGGGTGTCAAAGCCCTCGATATGAGGGCTGGCCAAGTAATTCGAGCGGCGGACCTTGTCGTAGCAGGCTTGTTTTTGCTCAAACGACAACGCGGTCTTGTCGTCTGTTTTCGGTGCAGAGGGCGGACTGGGAGTGGGGCGCTCACTGCGTAAGATCTCGTCCATTTCCCGCACGCTTTCCATCAGCTCGTCAAAGAATTTGCTCATGATTACTCCGGAGGTTGATTGCCCTGGTTACCGCTCTCGAGGGATGGTGAGAGCGGTTTAATCACTCAAGCTCCGGTCGGTGCTTTCCAGTTGAGCATCCGCTGTTGCGCGACCTGCATCAGGTCACAGCCGTCCTGCGTCAACAGATAAAGCGCGTGGGTGATGTGTGGGATGTCTTCGACGTCGGCTTGTTTGAAGTTGAGGCAGTACAGGGTGCGGAGCAGGTCGCTGGAAGCGCGCAGACGCTGGACGGCACATTCGAGGATGTCTTGCGGGTCGGCGGCGGTGTCGATGAGCAGCGGCTTGGTGGCGGTGAGGCTGGATTCGAGTGGGTGGTAGCGATCGGTGAGAAACTGTTTAAACGTTTTCAATTGATGGATCCTCAAATGCTTCAAATGAAGCCACCACATCGTGACCAAGCGACAGGAGGCAACTGTGTTCGGGTTGGTCAACCGGTGAGGATCGTGCACATACCCGGCACACCCGAAGGTGTCCCAAACACAGTCACCATAAACTGCAGGCAATTGAGTGCCCGCAGCATACAGCGCATGCGTATACACGATCCAATCGGGTGACCAAGCCCGAGCCGCTGATTTGGCAGCGACAGCCACGACTATAAGTTCGCATCCCCCAACCCCGATAGAAGACAAAGAGTCTGCCTGCGTAGGACCGGTATGAAGATCTCATCGGACGTTGCTATCAACGGCTGTTCACTTTTCAACGCAGATGTTTATACGCCGCCAACTCCAGCACGCTGGTCGTCAATCCCGTTGCCGGCGCGTAGATCGAACCCTTCACCGCCGAGAACGGCACCCCTTTGCTGCCTAGCGACACATAACGTTCGCCTTGATCCAGTTCGGTGAAGTAGGTGTAGGAAACCTTGTGCATCAGTTTGTAGCGCGCTTCGTCGCTGGCGATGGCGCCGGTGAGGCGCAGCAGGTCGGCTTCGCTGAGGTTCAGGGGTTTGTTCAGTTGCACGCCCCAGCGTTTGAGGCAGGTTTCGGCGAAGTGGCGGACGACGCGGCCCGGTTCGATGAAAGTTTTCAGATCGCTGCTGCCGGTCGGTACGCCGCCGGCGGCGGTGGCGTTGCCGGCCATGGTCGCGTGGCGGCCGGCCATGGGGTAGACGCTGGTTTTGGTGCCGACCGCGGTCTGTGGGATGACGCAACTGAAGCCTTTGGAGCGCTCATCGCGGGCATAGAACGCGACGTACTCTTTGACGTTGGCACCGAGCTTGACGCGCTGGTCCTGGAAGTTGCCAATGCCCGGCACCGGATCAAGAGCGAAGATATTCACCGGAATATGGTTCAGCTGTGGATCATTCAACATTGCGTTGGCCAACATATGGCAGCTGATTCCGCCGCGACTCCAGCCCACCAGATTGACTTGGGTGGGGATTACACCGTCCTTGCGGAACGTCTTGATAATTTGCTCTTGTAATGTTTGCTGGGTCACGCTGCGATCGCCGTAGTTATATTTACGCCAGAACCATGAACCTTCAATTTTTACATCTTCGATAGGAATGCCGGCGGCTTTCAGACGGTTGTATCCTTCTTCTGTAAGTTGTTCGCGCTGCCAGTTGCATTTGCCCTTGATGATATTCACGGCGTGCTGCACGTTCTCTTCCCAGCCTTTGCCAAACAGCGTACCGGTGAGTCCGTATTCCTTGGTTTTGGTAAACAGATCGTCGGCTTGCAGGTTGCCACTGCCCGGCCCGTCGACGACGATCCATTCGGCGAACTCGCGGCCCGCATGGTTGGCGGCCAGTGTCGAAACCAGTTCGCCGTCCCAGAAATTTTCATGGGTGACATCAAACTTGTTGGAGCCGGTACCGCAAAAGAAAATTGTTAAAACAGTCATTGTGTTGCCCTTGGTTAGTTGTAAGAGCAAACAAGTTAGTGCTTGTTGTGTGGATAAATAAAGCGTTCTGTTGTTTCTGCGTTTGTAGTGTTGGTTAGTTGTAAGTTGTTTGTGGCGAGTTATGTTTGGCGACTTCCAGCAAGTCGCAGCCATCCTGTACCAGCAAATAAAGCGCGTTGACGATATTGGGAATATCTTTCACGTCTGCCTGTTTAAAACATAGGCAATAGAGTGTTTCCAGCAAATCTCCGGCGGCGCGCAAGCGCTGATCGGCGGCATCTATAAGGTCGCGCGGGCTGGCATGGCTGTCGATAAGCAGGACGGGGTTTTCGCTGTAGCGGGTCTTGAGCGGGCGGTAGCGGTTGATCATGGTCAGGCGTGTCCTGTGCTGAGGCGTTCGGGCGGGCTGGCGGTGTGTTCAGGCCGCGCCGGTCACTATAGAAGGGCGTTTTGCGGTGAGACAAGACAGCCGCAATGGACAGCTTTCGTAGGGACTTTTTCGTCAATTGAGCGATCTTTCCTACGCGTTTTCGAGATTTGTTTTGGTCAAGAGTCCACCGGTGAATATTCCTACCTGTAGGGCAGACGATTCGTGATCGACCTTCATAGCGTTTGCCTCGGATTTAGTAGGAAGTTTCCAGGCGTCTGACACTTGCTTGAACGGAATCGGCTCTTTTTAATCGCGTTTCGCGTGCGCTTGCGTTGAGCATTTCCCCACGCGGTATCATTCCTAATCGATTTGACCCCCGACCTTTTCTCGACTCGCTGCAATCGCCCGCTAGGCTGTTGGCATGGCAGCAGTCAACGGAGTGACAGCGAATGCACAACACCCTGGAACAGGTTTTTGGTTTTTCACAGTTTCGCCCCGGGCAGGAAACCGCGATCAGTGCGGTGCTGGCCGGGCGCTCGGCGGCGGCGATTTTTCCCACCGGTTCCGGCAAGTCGATTTGTTATCAACTGCCGGCCCTGTTGTTGCCGCATCTGACGCTGGTGGTGTCGCCGCTGTTGGCGCTCATGCAGGATCAACTGGCCTTTCTGCATCGCCATGGCATCTCGGCCGGCAGCATCGATTCGGCGCAAAATCGTGATGACGCCAGTGCGGTGATGGCCCGCGCCCGTTCGGGTGAATTGAAGATTCTGATGGTCTCGGTGGAACGCTTGAAGAACGAGCGTTTTCGCAATTTTCTGCAGCAGGTACCCATCTCGTTATTGGTCGTGGACGAAGCGCACTGTATTTCCGAGTGGGGCCACAATTTCCGGCCCGACTATCTGAAGCTGCCGGACTACCAACGCCAATTCAGCATCCCGCAAGCCCTGCTGCTGACCGCTACGGCAACGCCGAATGTCATTGCCGACATGCAGGCCAAATTCAATATCGAAGAAGAAGATGTGGTAACCACCGGCTTCTACCGGCCCAACCTCAATCTGCTGGTCGAACCGGTGCGCGGTGAGGACAAGCGCCGGCGTCTGGTCGAGTGGATGAGCGCGCGAGCGGGCCAGCCATGCATCGTCTACGTGACCTTGCAGAAAACCGCCGCACACGTCGCCGAGCACCTTGAACGCAATGGCATTCACGCCGAGGCGTATCACGCCGGTCTGCCTCACGACCAACGCGAAGCGATCCAGAAACGCTTCATGGCCGGGCAGTCCAATTGCATCGTTGCGACTATCGCGTTCGGCATGGGCATCGACAAGAGCGACATTCGCAACGTGGTGCATTTCGACCTGCCCAAATCCATCGAAAACTACAGTCAGGAAATCGGCCGCGCCGGTCGTGACGGGCAGCCATCCGATTGCCTGGTATTGGCCAATCGCGACAGCCTCAACGTGCTGGAAAACTTTGTCTACGGCGACACCCCGGAGCGTGCAGGCATTCGTTACGTGCTGGATGAAATCAAGGCCTCGGCAGTGCAGGGGCAGTGGGAGTTCATGCTTGGCCCGCTGGCGGACCAGAGCAATATCCGCTCGTTGCCGTTGAAGACTTTGCTGGTTCAGTTGGAACTGCGCGGCTTGATAGCGCCGCGCTATGCCTATTACGTCGAATACCGATTCAAATACCTGCTGGAGCCGGAGGTTCTGCTTGAGCGTTTTGACGGCGAACGCCGGGACTTCGTTGCCGCACTGATCCAGACCTCAACCCGTGCACGTTCGTGGGCCACGGTGAATTTCGATGCAATGTACGCGCAGTATTCTGCCGAGCGCAGTCGGGTGGTGAAGGCGCTGGATTACTTCCAGGAAAAAGGCTGGATCGAGCTGGAAAGCAAGCAGATGACTGAGGTCTACAGCCTGCTGCACAGCGATTTCGATAGCGAAGACTTAAGCACCGAGTTACACGACTATTTCACACGCCATGAGCAGGCTGAAATCACCCGTATTCACGCCATGCTTGCGATGTTCGCCAGCGAACGCTGCCTGGGTTATCGCCTGGCCGAATATTTCGGCGACCACAATGCTCCGCAACAGTGTGGACATTGTTCGGTGTGTCACGGCCAGGTTGCACGGCTGCCACCAGCGCCGGAACTGCCAGCGCTTGTGAATGAAAACTTTGCGCAGCTATGCAGTGAGTTTATCCACAAGCACGAGCAGCACACCGGAGCGATGCCATCGGCCGAGCGGCTGACGCGATTTTTGTGCGGGATCAGCGTGCCGCTGTTCACCAAACTCAAGGCGCGATCGATACCCGGGTACGCAGCGCTGGAGGAATATCCCTTCGCCGAAGTGCGCAGTTGGGCCGCTGACCATCTATCTGGCTGACCGGAGTTTTGTGGGAGCGAGCCGCTCGCGAAAGCAGCGGGTCAGGCACCTTGATTTCAATCCTCTGGCCCCTTCGCGAGCAGGCTCGCTCCTACAAAAAGCGCGCCTCTATCCATCCGCTGAATACCAACCATCACGGTAATAAACTTCAAAAAACCTCATTGGCTGACTATGGTGATTCCAGTCTTTGGATCGCCAACAAGAGAACAACATGAGCCAGACATTCGATATTCAGCGAGCCGCGGTGATCGGTGCGGGGACCATGGGCCGCGGCATTGTCATGTGCCTGGCCAATGCCGGCGTGGCGGTGCAATGGGTGGACAACAATCCACAGATGCTCGAACAGGCGCTCTCCTCTGTCGCCGAGACCTACGCGCACAACGTGCGCCAGGGACGGATCGATCAGGCCGAGGCTGACGCGCGTATCGCCCGGGTCAGTGCCGCCGCCGATTACGCGGCGATACGCAATGTCGACCTGGTAATCGAAGCGGTGTACGAAAATCTTGAGCTCAAGCAAAAGATTTTTCGCGAACTGGATGGCCTGCTCAAGCCTGAAGCGCTGCTGGCCAGCAACACGTCGGCGCTGGATATCGATGCGATCGCTGCGGCCACCCGCCGTCCGGAGCAAGTGCTGGGCCTGCATTTCTTCAGCCCGGCGCACATCATGAAGCTGTTGGAGATCGTCCGCGGTGCGCAGACCTCGCCGGCAGCCTTGGAGGCGGCGCTGGCGCTGGGCATGCGCATGGGCAAGGTCAGCGTGGTATCGGGCAATTGCCATGGCTTCATCGGCAATCGCATGTTGCATCCGTATGTGCTCGAAGCACGGAAGATGCTGCTCGAAGGCGCCTACCCGCATCAGGTTGATGCAGCGCTGCAGAGTTTCGGTTTCGCCATGGGGCCGTTCCGCATGTACGACGTGGTTGGTATTGATCTGGAATGGCGTGCCCGCGAACTGGCCGGCAAGGGCCAGGATGCGCCAGAGGTACAGGTGGACAACCGTCTGTGCGAGCTGGGCCGCTTCGGGCAGAAATCCGGCAACGGTTATTACCATTACGAACCCGGCAGCCGGCAGGCTGAGCGTGACCCCGAAGTCGACGCACTGGTGTTGCAGGTCAGTGAAGGGCTGGGTTTCCAGCGCCGCGAGATCGGCCCCGAAGAAATTCTCGAGCGTTGCCTGCTGGCGCTGGTCAACGAGGGCGCGAAGATCCTTCAGGAAGGCGTTGCCGAGTCGGCCCATGACATCGATCTGGTGTACCTGAACGGCTACGGCTTCCCGGCCGACAAGGGTGGGCCGATGGCCTGAGCGGATGAGCAAGGCCGGCGGATATTCATCAGCGTCTGCTGGCGCTGGAGACGCGCCAGGGTGATCAATGGAAACCGGCGCGGTTGATTGGTGAATTGGCGGCGCAGGGGAAGGGGTTTGCTGATCGTTGAAATATTGCGGCTGTGCTGACGTCTTCGCGAGCAGGCTCGCTCCCACATCACGATCCAATGTGGGAGCGAGCCTGCTCGCGAAGGCCGTCGCACGGTTTTGACTTAGACTCGCCAAAACACTTTCAGGAATCGCGGATCAATGTCCAACCCGACCCCCCAACGCTCCGACTACCCGCACTTCCAGCCCATCACCACGCGCTGGCACGACAACGACGCCTACGGTCACGTCAACAACGTCACCTATTACAGCTTCTTCGACACGGCCGTGAACACGTATCTGATCCAGGTCGGCGGGCTGGATATCCATGACGGTGAAGTGGTCGGTTTTGTGGTCAGTTCAGCGTGCGATTATTTCGCCTCGATCGCCTTCCCGGATCTGATCGAAATCGGCTTGCGCGTGGGCAAGCTGGGCAACAGTTCGGTGCAGTATGAATTGGCCGTGTTCAAGGTCGGTGAGGCAGAGGCCTGCGCGGCCGGGCGCTTCGTTCATGTTTTCGTGGACCGGGCGAGCAATCAGCCGGTGCCGATTCCGCCCGGGTTGCGCGCCGCGCTGCAACGTTTGGCCGTTTGAATCAGGCAAAAAAAATCGCAGCCCTCGGGCTGCGATTTTTGTTCAAGCCTGCGCCTTAGCGGTGGCGATAGTGCTTGTGATGCTTGCGGTGGCCGTAAGCGTGGCCACGGCCTGGGTGACCACGATCGCGATAGTAACGGCGATCATCGCGACGATCGTAGTGACGATCATCGTCATCGCTCTTGTTGCCCATGTAGTTGCCCAGCGCGCCGCCTGCACCGCCACCTGCTGCGGAGCCGATCAGGCTGCCGGTGGTGCCGCCCAGACTGCGACCTACGACGTTACCGCCGGCCGCGCCCAATGCGCCGCCAATAGCGGCTTCGCCACGGCTGCGCTTGTCGGCGCCGACCGCGCTACCACCCGCGCCGCCCAAGGCTGCGCCGATGGTGGAACCTGTATTGCCGCCTAGGGATTGACCGACGACCGAGCCAAGAACCCCGCCCAATGCGCCGCCCACACCTGCTTCGGTGGTGCCGCCGGCAGAAGCGAAGCCACTGACCAGGCCAAGGGACAACAAGAGAATCGAGGAGAACTTCATAGAGGATGAGCCTCAAAGGGATGACGGCGCCGATCCTGAGGCTCTGCAATGGGCGTGACAATCAAAATCCGACGAATAACACGACTTGTATACAATATTGCAAGTTACTGTTTTTTCACCGGAACTTAACCGATTTTCGCCGGTCTTTAGCTACTTCGGACAGGCCGTTTTTATGCAAAAACGGCCTTTTTTGTGGGCGTTCGAAAAGTGTCAGCCCGGCAGGTAAATTGGCTGTTCCATCGCTTTCGCGAGCAGGCTCGCTCCCACAGCGGATAGCATTCCAATGTGGGAGCGAGCCTGCTCGCGAAGGGGCCATTACAAGCGCCGATTAAGTCGATCAAGCCGATTTGGCCATGATCAACCCGCTCTCACTTGCCGCTTCCAGCCGGATCGCAATGAATTTCGATGTCGGCGTGTGGCTGCCATCCCCGGTGCTTTCCAGCGGCACCAGCGGATTGACTTCCGGATAGTACGCCGCCGCTTGGCCGGCAGGAATATCGAACGCCAATAATGTAAAACCTTTCACCCGGCGCTCGCGGCCATCGTCCCACAACGACACGATGTCGGCCTTCTGCCCCGGACGGAAGCCCAGGCGAATGATGTCGGCTTCGTTGGCGAACAACACGTCGCGCTGGCCTTTGACGCCGCGATAACGATCGTCGAGTCCGTAAATCGTGGTGTTGTACTGATCATGGGAACGCATCGATTGCAGGATCAGGTCCGGCAGTTGCCCGGTAGCACGGGTGCGTTCGTGCACCAGATCCTTGGGCAGCAGGTTCGGACGGAAATTGGCCCGGCCCGACGGCGTGTTCCACTTGCGCGCACCAGCGCTGTTGCCAAGGTAGAAGCCACCCGGGTTTTTCACCTTCTCGTTGAAGTCTTTGAAGTTCGGAATGGTGTCGGCAATCAGTTCGCGAATGCGTGCGTAGTCGGCGACCAGCCAGTTCCAGTCCACCGGCTTGCTGCCCAATGTCGCGGCGGCGATGCCGGTGATGATCGACGGCTCCGAGCGCATCTGGTTCGACAGCGGCTGCAACTGGCCGTTGGAGGCGTGAACCATGCTGAACGAGTCTTCCACCGTAACCGCTTGCGGGCCTTCGCTCTGGATATCGATGTCGGTACGGCCCAGGCACGGCAGGATCAGCGCGTCTTTGCCGTGAGCCAAGTGGCTGCGGTTGAGCTTGGTGCTGATCTGCACGGTCAGGTCGCAATTGCGCAGCGCCTGGAAGGTGCGTGGGCTGTCCGGCGTGGCTTGGGCGAAGTTGCCGCCCAGACCGATGAATACCTTGGCGCGACCTTCGGCCATCGCGTGGATCGCCTCGACCACGTTGTGCCCATTGTGGCGCGGCACCTTGAACTGGAAGCGGCGCTCCAGCGAATCGAGGAACGCCACCGGCGGACGCTCGTTGATGCCCATGGTGCGGTCGCCTTGCACGTTACTGTGGCCGCGCACCGGGCACAGACCGGCGCCCGGCTTGCCGATGTTGCCGCGCAGCAGCATCAGGTTGGCGATTTCCTGGATGGTCGGCACCGAATGGCGATGCTGGGTGATGCCCATCGCCCAGCACATGATCACGTTCTTGCCTTTGGCGTACATGCGCGCGGCTTGTTCGATTTCGACCAGCGTCAGGCCCGATTGCTCGACGATCTGCTCCCACGATGTGTCATCGACCACGCCGAGATATTCCAGCACGTTGGCGCTGTGGGCATTGAGGAAGTCGTGATCGAACACCGCCGGCTCGCCGGTCTTCTGCGCATCGCGTTCCCATTGCAGCAGAAACTTGGCCATGCCGCGCAGCACGGCCATGTCGCCGCCCAGCGCCGGGCGGAAATACGCGGTGTTGGTTGGCTTGTCGCCGTTGGTGAGCATTTCGATCGGGTGCTGCGGGTGCTGGAAACGTTCCAGACCGCGTTCCTTCAACGGGTTGATGCACACCACCTGCGCGCCACGCTTCACCGCTTCACGCAATGGCTCAAGCATCCGCGGATGGTTGGTGCCAGGGTTCTGGCCCCAGACGAAAATCGCATCGGCGTGTTCGAAATCGTCGAACGTCACCGTGCCTTTGCCGACGCCGACACTTTGCGCCAGTGCCACACCGCTGGCCTCGTGGCACATGTTCGAGCAGTCAGGGAAATTGTTGGTGCCGTAAGCGCGCACGAACAGCTGATACAGATACGCCGCTTCGTTGCTGGCACGCCCGGAGGTGTAGAACTCGGCCTGATCCGGGCTCGGCAGATTGCGCAAATGCTTGCCGATCAGGGCAAACGCGTCTTCCCAACTGATCGGCTTGTAGCGATCGGTTTCAGCGTCGTAGACCATCGGCTCGGTCAGGCGGCCCTGATATTCCAGCCAGTAGTCGCTCTGCTCCAGCAACGCAGTGACGCTGTGTTTGGCGAAGAACTTCGCATCCACGCGACGCTTGGTCGCTTCCCAGTTCACCGCTTTGGCGCCGTTTTCGCAGAACTTTACCATGCCGCTTTCCGGCGAATCACCCCAGGCGCACCCAGGGCAGTCGAAGCCGCCGTTCTGGTTGGTCTTGAGCATCATGCGCAGGTTCTTCAGCGCGTTGTCGCTGGTCAACCAGGCCTGCGCCACACTGATCAGGGCGCCCCAGCCGCCGGCGGCACCTTTGTAAGGCTTATAGCGCGGGACAGGTTTCTGGTCGGCTTGATGATGTTGGCTCACGCTTGATTCTCCATCGCGGGGCTGTACACCCGCGGCGCACTTTTCTGCGGCAGGTGGATGAGATTGAGGTTGTGGCGCCGTGCCCATTGCACGGCAAGGCCGGTCGGTGCCGACAGACTGACAAGCGTCTGGATTCCGGCACGCAGGACTTTCTGGATCAGTTCGAGACTGCAACGGCTGGTGACAATCGCCAGGCCGCCCTCGGTGGAAATCTTCTGGCGAATCAGTCCGCCGATCAGCTTGTCGAGGGCGTTGTGCCGGCCAATGTCTTCGCGGCCGAGCAGCAACTCGCCGTTGCCATTCATGAACACCGCGGCATGCACTGCGCCGCAATGCTGTCCCAACGGCTGAAACGCACCGATGCGCTGGCGCAGGCCGTCGAGCCAGGCGATCGGCGGCAGCGGCGCGCCGGGCAAGACCTTGAGGTCCGGCAGCGCCTGCTCCACCGCTTCCACACCGCACAAACCGCAACCACTGGTGCCGGCCAATTGCCGACGTTGTTGCTTGAGGTTCCAGAAGGCGCGATTGGCGATGATCACCTGCGCGTATTGCGCCGAACCCGAGCCGGTCAGTTGCAGGTCGTAGATATCGCTGGCGTCGGCAATGATGCCGCTGCCGAGGCTGAAGCCGACGATAAAGTCTTCCAGATCCGTCGGCGTCACCAGCATCACCGCCTGACTGATGCCGTTGTAGGCGATTGCCAACGCGACTTCCTCGGCCAGCGCGGTGCTGGCCGATTCCTCGCGGGGCAAATCGCTGTAGCTGTACGTCTGGCTGGCGGCGGGCGCGGGCGTTTCGAGGGCTGGCGCCGCGCAGGCTGGGCGCTTGGCGTTCATGGCATCACCGACGGTTTGATCTAGGTCAAGACTAGGCGCGGCAAGATGTCGCGTCTAATCGCTATTACCGATCTACCGATAGATGCCGTCGATCAAGCCTGTTTTGGCGATTTTTGATACAGCGCGAAACAGGCTTCCGCCAGCGCCGACCGCGGTGCGCCTCGGCGCATGATCAGGCCCAGCGGCGCCAGCGTGCGGGCATTTTCGATCGGTTGCAGGCGCAGATGATCGGCCAGGGTTTCCGCACCGCCATCGAGCGGCATGATTGCGCAGCAAAAGCCGCCCTGTACGGCCTGTAACAATTGATGCACGGCGTCGGTTTGCAGCAGTGGGTGTGGGGTCAGGCCGCGGCTGTGGAAGTTGTGGTCGATGGACTGGCGAAAATGCATGCCGCTGGTGAGCATGCACAGCGGCAGTTCGATCAGCGCTTCCCAGCTCAGCGGCTCTTCGCCGAAGGTGAACGAGCGCTGATCGTAAAGCAGGCCCATGCGCGTTTCGTCGAAGGCCAGGGAATCAAAACGCTCGCTGTCCAGACGCTCCAGATAGGACACGCCGATGTCGATGCGATTGTTGGCCAGATGTTCGAGCACCTGCTCGGAACTCAGCGACGACAGTTCGAAGCGCAACTCCGGGTGTGCCGCATGCAGGCGTTGCATCAACGGCAGAGGATCGAAACTCGACAGCGGCACCACGCCCAGGCGCAACGTACCGATCAGATTGCCGCGACACGCCGCTGCTTCCGCCTGCAAACCGTCATAAGCCGCCAGCACCGTGCGCGCCCACGCCAGCACGCGTTCGCCCGGCGCGGTGAAACCTTCGAAGCGTTGGCCACGATTGACCAGCGGCAGGTCGAGCTCTTCTTCGAGGCTGCGCAGGCGCATCGACAAGGTCGGCTGGGTAATGTGGCAACGCGCAGCGGCCTGGCCGAAGTGACGGGTTTCGTCGAGGGCGATGAGGAATTTCAGTTGCTTGATGTCCATCTTCGCTCCGGGAAAGGTTGGCGGGGTGGGCGATTCTACCGCGTGCGTGCGCACAGGGTCATTGGTCGGACTGGAACCGGGTTCGTCCGGGGTGGTCTAGGCTTGGGCGTCTGGAACCCAAATCAAGGAGTGTGCGCTATGAGTCTTTTGAGCTTTGTGAAGGAAGCCGGTGAAAAGCTGTTGGATCTGCTGACCCCCGGCAATGCCAATGCCAGCGAGCAGTTGAAGGAACACATCAGCAAGGTCGGGCTGGGCAATCCCAACGTACAGGCGACCGTGGACGGCGACAAGGTGACGGTGACCGGTGAAGTCGCGAGCCAGGAAGAGAAAGAGAAAATTCTTCTGGCGGTGGGCAACATTCAAGGGGTGGGTAGCGTCGATGACCAGATCACCGTGACCGGGCCGGTGGTGGTCGCTGCCGAGTTTGTCGAGGTCAAAGCAGGTGACACGCTGAGCGCGATTTCGCTGCGAGTCTATGGCAACGCTAATCAGTACCAGAAGATTTTCGACGCCAACAAGCCGATGCTCAAGGATGTGGACAAGATCTATCCGGGGCAGAAGCTGCGCATTCCGAAATAATCTCCAGCCCCAATCGCCAGCAGGCTGGCTCCCACAAGAAACCGCATTTCAATGTGGGAGCCAGCCTGCTGGCGATTGGGCTAGCCCGGTTTCAAAGCCCGGCAATCAAATCCCGATAATCCTCGACCGCAGCAAACTCGGCGGTGTCCTTCGGACCCTTGCGGCTGTCCGGCTCTTTCACCGCGAGCAGATACGCCACGCCAAAATCCCGCGCACTGCGCAGAATCGGCAAGGTGTCGTCGATGAACAGGCTGCGCGCCGGATCGAAACCGATATCCGCCTGCAAGGCATCCCAGAACTGCGGATTCTCCTTCGGGTACCCATAGTCGTGTGAGCTGATCAGCCGTTCGAAGTACGGTGCCAGTTCGATCCGCTCCAGTTTCAGCGATAGCGAGTCGCGGTGCGCATTGGTGATCATGATCACCCGTTTGCCGGCGCGTTTGATCGCCTCGAGAAAGGTGTCGGCATCCGGGCGCAAGGCGATCAGATGTGCGGTTTCCTGTTTCAGTTCGCGCACCGACAGTTTCAGCTCGGCACTCCAGAAGTCCAGGCAATACCACTGCAACTGGCCGGCATGGCGCTCGAACAGCGGCTGCAATTCCATCTCGGCCATGGCCCGGCTGATCCCGTGCAGTTCGGCGTAACGCTGGGGCAGGTGTTCGAGCCAGAAGTGATTGTCGAAGTGCAGATCCAGCAACGTGCCGTCCATGTCGAGCAGAACGGTATCGATGTCGGACCACGGTAATGAAGGCATGGCAACGTCTCGAGCGGTAGAAGGATATCCGAGGTAAACAATCGGGAAAGCCGCGTTATAGTAGCGCGTTCACGCCAAGGAGCTTTGCATGCGCCAGAAACCCACCGTACTTGCCCGCGAGATCGTCGCCACCAGTCGTCTGTTCGCGGTCGAAGAACTCAAGCTGCGCTTTTCCAACGGCGTGGAGCGCACGTATGAGCGGCTGGTCGGCAAGGGCGCGGGTTACGGCGCGGTGATGATCGTGGCGATGCTCGATGCCGAACATGCGGTGCTGGTCGAAGAGTATTGCGGCGGCACCGATGCCTACGAATTGTCCTTGCCCAAAGGCCTGATCGAGCCGGGCGAGGATGTACTGGCAGCGGCCGAGCGCGAGCTCAAGGAAGAGGCCGGTTTCGGCGCGCGCCAATTGGAACATCTGACCGAGCTGTCGCTGTCGCCCGGGTACATGAGCCAGAAGATCCAGGTGGTGCTGGCCACCGATCTTTACGAAGAGCGCCTGGAGGGCGACGAGCCTGAGCCGATGCGCGTCGACAAGGTCAACCTGCGCAAATTGTCGGCGCTGGCGCTCAATCCGCAATTTTCCGAAGGCCGCGCGCTGGCGGCGCTGTATCTGACGCGTGATCTTTTGACCCAGCGCGGTTCTTTCAATCTTGAGTGAGATGTCGATGAATTACCCCCACCCATTGATGGCACCTGTTGTTGCCCTGGCATTACAGGCCGGCGAGGCGATTCTGCCGTTCTGGCGCGCGGGCGTAGAAGTCACAGCCAAGTCCGATGATTCGCCGGTGACCGCCGCCGACATGGCCGCGCATCACGTTATCGTGGCCGGGCTGACAGCGCTGGCCCCGAGCATTCCGGTGTTGTCCGAAGAAGACGCCAATATCCCGCAAAACGTACGTGCTGGCTGGCAGCGCTGGTGGTTGGTGGACCCGCTGGACGGCACCAAGGAATTCATCAGTGGCAGCGAAGAATTTACCGTCAACATTGCCCTGATCGAAAACGGCCGGGTGGTGTTTGGCGTGGTGTCGATGCCGACCAATGGTCGCTACTACGTCGGCGGCACCGGGCTGGGGGCGTGGCGTTGCGACAAGCACGGTACGCCGTTGGCGATTCACGTGCGTGAGACGCTGCAACCAGGCGAAGCCTTTACGGTGGTAGCCAGCCGCCGACACTCGAGCCCCGAGCAGGAGCGTTTGCTGGCTGGGCTGAGTGCCAGTCTGGGCGAATTGCAGTTGGCCAACATTGGCAGTTCGCTGAAGTTCTGTTTGTTGGCGGAAGGCGCAGCGGATTGTTATCCGCGGCTGGCGCCGACTTCGCAGTGGGACACGGCGGCGGCACAGGGCGTGCTGGAGGGCGCGGGGGGCGAAGTGCTGGATCTGCGCGGTGAAGCGTTTTGTTATCCGCCGCGGGAATCGCTGTTGAATGAGTTTTTTCTGGCGTTGCCGGCGAAGGCTTCGTGGCGCGAGAGATTGTTGGAGTTGGCCCGGGGTTGAGGTTTTGATCCGGATTGCCCTCACCCCAGCCCTCTCCCCCAGGAGATGGAGCCGACCGAGGTGTCTGGCGCGATGCATCGACCTGTAGATTCGAGTCGATTGTGGATTCGGCAATGTCGTTTCAGGTAGATGTGAATCAGCAGCATCCCCCAATCAGTCCCCTCTCCCTCCGGGAGAGGGCCAGGGTGAGGGGCCGTTGACCTTCAACGGTGCAAAACGTACTGCCCGGTAAATATCACGGCGTGTTCATCACTGCCCTGATTGACGATCCGCGTATCAAGCGTCAACCGCGCCCGTCCATAACGTCGATACATCGCCAGAAACTTCTTCCACACCGCCACGTCAGCCGCCGGGCAAATTGCCGTCGCGTCACCGGTCACCGGCAGTGGATAACTGATCTGCCCCTCCTGAATCACGATATGGCCGTCGGTAATCCCCTCTTCCTTCAGGCGCAAATGCAGCCAGCCCCAACCGGCCAGCACCGCGCCGCAATAGAGGCTGCCGCCAAACATCGTGCTCTTGTGATTGACGTTGGGCGCGAGCGGCAAGTGCAGGCTCAGTTGCTGGTCATGCCATTCAATAACCGTCAGGCCCATCTCGGCGGTCAGCGGGATGTCGTGATGCAGCACCGATTGCAGATACTCAGTGTTATCGCTCATTCGTTTTCGTCCCCCTGGCTGCTGTCGCCGAAGTTGAGGCCATGCTTGCGCAATTTGTCGTGCAGGGTCTTGCGCGGAATGCCCAGGGCTTCGGCGAGGCTGCGCACCGAACTGTGCGAGCGTGCCAGTTCTGCGGCGATCAGGGTTTTTTCGAAGTTTTCCACTTGCTCGCTAAGCCCGCCGCTGACGACTTCGACCGGTGCGCCGGCGCTGCCTTCGGCGCCGTTGTCCAGCGCCAGCTCCAGACCGAGGGCAAAGCGTTCGGCGGCGTTTTGCAGTTCGCGCACATTGCCCGGCCAGGTGTGACGCAGCAGTAACGCGCGTTGCGCCGGTTGCAGTTCGTGGGGTGGCAGACCGTGGCGGGCGCTGGCTTCATCGGCGTAGTGCTGGAACAGCAGCAGCGCATCTTCGCCGCGTTCGCGCAGCGGCGGGATGCGCAGCGGCGCAACGTTCAGCCGGTAATACAAGTCGGCGCGGAAGCGGCCCTGATCGGCCGCCTGGCGCAGGTCTTCCTTGGTCGCGGCGATGACGCGGATGTCCAGCGGGATCAGTTGATTGCCACCGAGTCGCTCGACGACGCGCTCCTGCAACATGCGCAGCAATTTGACCTGCACGTCCAGGCTCATGCTCTCGATTTCATCGAGAAACAGCGTGCCGCCATTGGCGAATTCGAACTTGCCGATCCGGCGTTTTTGCGCGCCGGTGAATGCGCCGGGTTCGTGGCCGAATAGTTCGCTTTCCACCACCGATTCGGCCAGTGCGCCGGCATTGATCGCCACGAACGGGCCGTTGCGGCGGCTGGACAAGTCATGCAGGGCGCGTGCGACCACTTCTTTGCCAGCGCCGGTTTCGCCAAGAATCAGTACGTCAGCCTTGGTCGCCGCCAGCGCGCCGATCTGCTCGCGCAGACGCAACATCGGCGTCGAATGCCCGACCAGCCGCGCGCTCAGCTCATTGCGATCGCTGAGGGCCAGACGCAGGCTGCGGTTATCCAGCACCAGACGACGCAAGGCGAGGGCACGGCGCACGCTGTCGAGCAGCGCGTCGCTGGCGAAAGGCTTTTCGAGAAAATCATAAGCGCCGGCGCGCATCGCCTGCACGGCCAGCGGTACGTCGCCGTGGCCGGTGATCAGCAATACCGGCAGCTCCGGATCTTGAGCGTGCAATTCGCTCAACAGTTCGAGGCCGTCCATGCCCGGCATGCGAATATCGCTGACCACCACGCCCGGCCAGTCACGCTCCAGTTGCGCGGCCAGACCTTTGGCTTCAGACAAGGGCAGGATTTTCAGGCCGGCCAGATCCAGCGTCTGGCCGAGGGCCTGACGCAGGTGCGGATCGTCGTCGATCAACACCACCTGAATGCGATTGTCGATGGTCATGCACTTCGGTCCTCGGAGGGTTGCAGGCTGACCCCGGGCGCGCCGGCGCGCAGCCGCAGGGTAATCAGGGCGCCACCTTGCTTGTGGTTGGCGAACGACAGTTCACCGCCGAAGGCGCGCATCAGCGTTTCACAAATGGCCAGGCCCAGACCCAGACCCTGGGTGCGGGTCTTGGTGGTGTAGAAGGGCTCGCTGGCGCGGCCGAGGGCTTCCATGCAGAACCCCGGGCCGTTGTCACGGATGTACAGATTGACGCCGTCGGCAGTGGATTCGGCACTCAGCCACAGTTTGCGCGGCGGACCCTTTTCAGTGAGGGCATCAAGGGCATTGGCGAGCAGATTGCCCAAGACTTGGCGCAGACGCGTTTCACCCGCCTCGACCCACAGCGTGGCAGCGGGCAGATCGCGGATCAGTTCGACTTCCATGCTGCGTCGACGCTTGGCCAGCAGGGCGAGCGCATCGTCGAGCGCCGGTTGCAGGGCGACGCTTTCCGGGGCGTGGCGGTCGCGCCGGGCGAAGGCGCGCAGGTGGGCGATGATCGAAGCCATGCGCCCGGTCAGTTCGCTGATCAGTTTGAGATTGCCGCGCGCGTCGTCGGTGCGTTGATGATCGAGCAGTACCTCGGCGTTTTCCGCATAACTGCGGATCGCCGCCAGCGGCTGATTGAGTTCGTGGCTGATGCTCGCCGACATCGTCCCCAGCGCCGACAATTTACCGGCCTGAACCAGATCATCCTGGGCACGAACCAATTCCTGCTGCGCGGTTTCGCGTTCAAGCACTTCCTGCTTCAGCCGTCGGTTGAGGCCTTCGAGATCGCTGGTGCGCTCGGCAACCCGGCCTTCCAGCTCACGCCGTGCCTTGGCCTCGAAGGCGATGCGCTCCAGATAGTGGCGACGGCGCTGCATCATCAAACCCACCAGCAGCATCACCACCAGCAGCGTCGCCCCGCCAATGGCGACGACGGTGCGCACCGGGCGGTCGATCAGCGTGCGCGGGGCGAGGATGCTGACGCTCCAGCCGGTTTCGGCGATGTCGTGAGTCTGGATCAGCCACGCGTCGGCGCTGAGGTTCAGCGGTCGCGGCTCACGCGTCGGGTACGGCTGGATCGCGGTGATAGCCGAGCGTTCGCTGTCGCTCAGATTGCGCGTCGAGCGGAATCGCCATTCCGGCCGCGAGGTGAGAATGACCACACCGTTGTGGTCGGTGACCAACAGTTGCTCGGGAGTTTTGCCCCACAGGCTTTCGGTGTGGTCGAGGTCGACTTTGATCACCAGCACGCCGATGACTTTTTCGCCGTTGCGCACGGCGGCGGCGAAGAAATAACCGCGCTTGGCAGACGTCGTGCCGAGGCCGAAAAAACGCCCGAGGCGTCCGGCCATGGCTTCGCTGAAGTACGGGCGGAAGGAAAAATTGCGGCCGACGAAGCTGTCATGCTTGTCCCAGTTCGACGCCGCCAGCGTCTGGCCGCTGGTGTCCATCAGGTACATCACTTCAGCGCCGGTCTGGACGGCAATGTTCTTCAGCAGGCGATTGGCATTGCCTTGGGTGACACCGTCATCCGGCGCGCCGAGGACGGCCCGCAGCGCCGGCAAGTCGCCGAGAATCTGCGGCAACACCTCGTAGCGGTGCAGGGTGCCGAGCAGGTTGGCGACGTACAGATCGAGGGTCTGGCGGTTCTGCCCGGCCAGTTCGCTACGGTAGTAGCGCTCGGCGAGATGTTCCAGCGGCCACAACAGCGGCGCCAGACACAGCGCAAGCAGGGCAAGGCTGCGCCAGCGGGGTCTGCGGGGAAGATTCGGTTTCATGAGCCGGTTGCGCCTGAAGTAACAGGCGCATTATGCCCGGCCTCAAGCGAAGACGTCAGCGTCCTTGAGCAGCGCGGCGGCCTGGTCCTTGGCCGACAGTTTCGGCGCTTCGTCCAGTTGCCAGTCGATGCCCAGCGCCGGGTCGTCCCAGCGAATGCTGCGTTCGGACGATGGATCGTAGTAGTTGGTGGTCTTGTAAAGAAATTCGGCGAACTCGCTCAGCACCACAAAACCATGGGCAAAACCTTCCGGCACCCACAGCTGACGATGATTTTCCGCCGACAGACGCACCGCCACCGATTTGCCGAAGTGCGGCGAGCTGCGGCGGATATCCACGGCCACGTCCAGCACTTCGCCGACAGTCACGCGCACCAGTTTGCCCTGGGTGTTCTGCAATTGGTAATGCAGGCCACGCAGCACGCCTTTTTGCGAGCGCGAGTGGTTGTCCTGGACGAATTGCGTATCGAGGCCGGTCGCGTCCTGGAACGCCTTGGCGTTGAAACTCTCGTAGAAGAAACCGCGCTCGTCACCAAACACCTTGGGTTCGATGATCAGAACACCGGGCAGATCGGTGGTGATTACATTCATGAGGAATTCCGTTGTCAGGTGTGAATGGCCGTCATTCTTGCGCAAAGTGCTGGATGGCGCGAGTGCTGGCATTCAATTAGCCGCGGGACCTTTCTGTGGTCGGGGGGTTGCGCAACCTCAACAGCAATGGCGATATAAGCGCCTAGTAAAATTTCAGGGGTCGTTCCATGCCGCTCGCCACGTTGATTCACCGCGCCAGTTTGCCCAGCCCGCAGGTTTCGCAGGAGCAAGCGCAGCAATGGCTGGCGGAGCATTACGGGCTTAGCGGCGCTCTGCACGCACTCGGCAGCCAGCAGGATCTTAATTACCGCGTCGACAGCGAGCGCGGGCGCTTTGTGATGAAAATCTGCCGGGGCGATTACGCACTGGTGGAGTTGCAAGCCCAGCACGCGGGTCTGAAATATCTGGCCGAGCACTCGGCGATAACGGTGCCGCGCGTCATCGTGGCGAAAAACGGCGAGGACTTGCTGACGCTGCAGGCCGGCGGTGAAGCGGTGCATGTGCGGATGCTCGATTACATCGAGGGCCAGTCGCTGACGCATCTCGAGCATCTTGGCCACAAGGTCGTGGCAGGCTTCGGCCGGCTGTGCGGTGAGATGGATCTGGCCCTCGCCGGGTTCGACCATCCCGGCCTTGCGCGTACCTTGCAATGGGACGCACGCCACGCCAGTGCCTTGATCGAGCATCTGCTGCCAGTGATCGAAGATGAACAGCAACGCACATTGATCGCCGAGGCTGCCGAACACGCCGAGCGTCGTTTGCAGCCGCTGCAGGACAGGCTGCCGGTGCAGGCGATCCACATGGACATCACTGATGACAATGTCGTCTGGGCGCGTGATGCCCAGCGTCACTGGCAATTGCAGGGTGTGATCGATTTCGGCGATCTGGTGCGCACCTGGCGCATCACCGATCTGTCGGTGACCTGCGCGGCATTGCTGCATCACGCCGACGGCGATCCGTTTGTCATCCTCCCGGCGGTGCAGGCTTACCATGCGGTCAATCCGCTGCAATATGAAGAATTGCAGGCGCTGTGGCCGTTGATCGTCGCGCGCGCAGCGGTGCTGGTGCTCAGTGGCGAGCAGCAGGTCAGCATCGATCCAACGAATACCTACAGCCGCGACAACCTCAGCCACGAGTGGGAAATTTTCCATGTCGCCACGTCGGTGCCGTTGGCGCTGATGGAAGCGGCGATCCTTACTGCGTTGGGGCACAGCCTGCCGGTGATCGGCAGCGCCGATTTCGCAGCGTTGCTGCCGGAACTGGTCGGACGCGAGTTTGCCCTGATCGACCTTGGCGTTCTGAGTCCGCATTTCGAAGCCGGCAACTGGCAGCAGACGGGCGTTGATCAGCGCCTGTTGGACGAAGCCGCGGCCGTGCATGGCCTCGCGGCGAGCCGTTATGGTCAGTATCGGTTGTCACGCACACAGCCTGACAGCGCGGTCGAGCCGCAGACTTTCCCGCTGCATGTCGAATTGCGTGTTCCCCATGCCAGCGTTGTACAAGCGTCGTTCGCCGGTATTCTGCGCGAGACGGCTGACGGCGCGCTGTGTCTGGACGGCCCGCAGCTCAGCGTGCGGCTGTGGGGCGTGACGACTTCGCTGCCAAGCGGTTCGACGCTGGCCAAGGGGCAGGCGCTGGGCTCGGTCAGCGGCCCGTTGCTGGTGCAACTTTGCCGAGACGCACAAGTGCCGACGCCGCTGTTCTGCGCACCATCGCGTGCGGCGGCGTGGCAGGCCCTGTGTCCTTCGCCGGCCGTGGTGCTGGGGCTGGCCTGCGATGCCGAGCCGGAACTGAACAGCAAAACCCTGCTCGAACGGCGCGACGCCAGTTTCGCCCGCACGCAAAAACACTACTACGTCGACCCGCCGCGCATTGAGCGCGGCTGGCGCAATCATCTGATCGACATGCAGGGCCGTTCCTATCTCGACATGCTCAACAACGTCGCGGTGCTCGGTCACGGTCACCCGCGCATGGCGGCGGTGGCGGCGCGGCAGTGGTCGCTGCTCAACACCAATTCGCGGTTCAACTATGCGGCGGTCGCCGAGTTTTCCGAACGCCTGCTGAAGCTGGCGCCGGAAGGCATGGACCGGGTATTTCTGGTCAACAGCGGCAGCGAGGCCAACGATCTGGCGATTCGTCTGGCCTGGGCTTACAGCGGCGGGCGCGACATGCTCAGCGTGCTCGAGGCCTATCACGGCTGGACGGTGGGCGCCGATGCGGTATCGACTTCGATCGCCGACAACCCCGGAGCCCTCGAAAGCCGTCCGGACTGGGTGCATCCGGTGACCGCGCCGAATACTTATCGCGGTGAATTCCGTGGTCGCGATTCAGCGCCGGATTACGTGCGCAGCGTTGAACAGCAGTTACACAAACTGGCTGAGCAAAAGCGCCAATTGGCCGGGTTCATTTGCGAGCCGGTGTACGGCAACGCCGGTGGCATCTCGCTGCCGCCGGGGTATCTGCAACAGGTCTATGCATTGGTGCGCGCCCGAGGCGGCGTGTGCATCGCCGATGAAGTGCAGGTCGGTTACGGGCGCATGGGCCATTTCTTCTGGGGCTTTGAAGAGCAGGGCGTGGTGCCTGACATCATCACCATGGCCAAGGGCATGGGCAACGGCCAGCCACTGGGCGCGGTGATCACGCGGCGGGAGATCGCCGAGGCGCTGGAGGCCGAGGGCTATTTCTTCTCGTCGGCGGGCGGCAGTCCGGTCAGTTGCCAGATCGGCATGGCGGTGCTGGATGTCATGGAGGAAGAAACGCTCTGGGAAAACGCCCAGGTGGTCGGTGGCCATTTCAAGGCGCGGCTCGAAGCATTGATCGATAAACATCCGCTGGCGGGTGCAGTGCATGGTTCGGGGTTTTATCTGGGGCTCGAGTTGATCCGTAACCGCGACACGCTGGAACCGGCGACCGAAGAGACCGCGCTGCTGTGCGATCGCCTGCGTGAGCTGGGCATCTTCATGCAGCCGACCGGCGATGATCTGAACATTCTCAAGATAAAGCCGCCAATGGTGACATCGCGTCAGAGCGTGGATTTCTTCGTGGATATGCTCGATCAGGTCCTCAGCGAAGGCCTGTAAGCGCTGCAAGTCCCGTGTGGGAGCGAGCCTGCTCGCGAAAGCTATTGATCAGTTGACATCGTTGCTGACTGTGAAACCGCTTTCGCGAGCAGGCTCGCTCCCACATGGTTTAGGTTTAAACTTCGATTTGTATCGGTATTTTTCGGGTTTATTTAGACGGAAGGCATCTAGAAAACTTTTAAAGCCGATATTTATCGGCTATAAAGTCGACATTGCTCCGGCATGGCGATCTCTTGTCCGGCGCGCGCGTTTAGTTTTCGGTCGACTTCCGACCGTCGAAGCACCTGCCGGGAGATGATTCATGAGCCGTATCGTTACCGTTGCCGCCACTCAGATGGCCTGTTCGTGGGATCTGCACGCCAACCTCGAAATCGCTGAAAGACTGGTCCGTGAAGCTGCTGCCAAAGGCGCGCAGATCATCCTGATTCAGGAATTGTTCGAGGCGCCGTACTTCTGTCAGAAGCCCAACCCGGACTACCTGCAACTGGCGACGACGGTCGAGGACAATGTCGCGATCAAACATTTCCAGAACATCGCCAAAGAGCTCCAAGTGGTGTTGCCGATCAGCTTCTACGAACTGGCCGGCCGTGCGCGGTTCAACAGCATTGCAATCATTGATGCCGACGGCAGCAACCTCGGGATTTATCGTAAAAGCCACATTCCGGACGGTCCCGGCTATCACGAGAAGTACTACTTCAACCCCGGCGATACCGGTTTCAAAGTGTGGAACACCCGTTACGCAAAAATCGGCGTGGGCATCTGCTGGGATCAATGGTTCCCGGAAGCCGCGCGCAGCATGGCGTTGCAGGGCGCGGAAATCCTGTTTTATCCGACCGCGATCGGCAGCGAACCGCACGACCAGACGATTTCCTCGCGCGACCATTGGCAGCGTGTGCAACAGGGCCACGCCGGGGCCAACCTGATGCCGCTGATCGCCAGCAACCGCATCGGCCGCGAAGAACAGGACGGTTATGACATCACGTTTTACGGCTCCTCATTCATTGCCAACCAGTTCGGCGAAAAAGTGCAGGAGCTGAATAAAACCGAAGAAGGTATTCTTGTGCACACTTTCAACCTCGACGAGCTCGAACACATTCGCAGCGCGTGGGGTTCATTCCGTGACCGCCGTCCGAACCTGTACGGTGCGTTGAAAACCCTCGACGGTTCCCTGGAGTCCTGATCCCGATGACCACCCTGAAAAGTACCCCGCGCGCCGACGGCTTTTACATGCCGGCCGAGTGGGCAGCGCAAACCCAGACCTGGATGATCTGGCCCGAGCGCCCGGACAACTGGCGCCTGGGCGGCAAACCGGCGCAGGCCGCACACGCCGCGGTAGCCAAAGCGATCGCCCGTTTCGAACCGGTGACTGTGGCGGTCTCCGCCGGCCAATATGAAAACGCCCGTGCGCGCCTCGATGTGCCGAATATCCGCGTGGTCGAGATGTCCAGCGACGATGCCTGGGTGCGCGACAGCGGCCCGACGTTCGTGATCAACAACAGCGGCGAAGTGCGCGGTGTGAACTGGGATTTCAATGCCTGGGGCGGCTTCGATGGCGGTCTGTATGCACCGTGGAATCGTGATTCGCAGGTCGGTGGCAAGATCCTCGAGATCGAGCGCAGCCCGCGTTACCGCACCGAAGGTTTTGTGCTGGAGGGCGGTTCGATTCACGTCGACGGCGAAGGCACGCTGATCACCACTGAAGAATGCCTGCTCAACCGCAATCGCAATCCGCACCTGAGCCGTGAGGAAATCGAAGCGGTGCTCAGCGCCAATCTGGCTGTGGATAAGATCATCTGGCTGCCGGATGGCCTGTTCAACGATGAAACCGACGGCCATGTGGATAACTTCTGCTGCTACGTGCGTCCGGGTGAAGTGCTGCTGGCCTGGACTGACGATCCGCAGGACCCGAACTACCCACGCTGCCAGGCTGCAATGAACGTGCTGCAAAGCAGCACCGACGCCAAGGGCCGCCCGTTCGCGGTGCACAAGATGCCGATTCCTGGGCCGCTGTACGCGACCGAGGAAGAGTGCGCCGGCGTCGATCCGGTCGACGGCACCCAGGAACGCAACCCGTCCGTGCGCCTGGCCGGTTCCTACGTCAACTTCCTGATCGTCAACGGCGGCATCATCGCGCCGAGCTTCGATGACCCGATGGATGCGCCGGCCCGGGAAAACCTGCAGAAGCTGTTCCCGCAGCACGAAGTAGTGATGGTGCCCGGTCGCGAGTTGTTACTGGGCGGCGGTAATATTCACTGCCTTACCCAACAGCAACCGGCGCCGCACAAAGAGTGAGTTGAGTCGTAACAGCCTGAGTTGGCAGGTAAAAAAGCCTGACGTTTGTTAACGTGCCGGTCAGGAACACCAAGCCCGCGGCCCGAAAGGACCGCGGGCTTTTTTTGTCTCCGCCGGTCGCCCGAGCAAAAGCTTGGCATAGCTCTTGTATTGCTTCTGATGCACTAGGGAGGGAGAAGAACTTCAACAGTTCTGTCATGAATCTTGGATAACGTAGCCGCTCACGAACGGGAGAGAGCGCTGAAATGAACGCCGAAGTGAACGTAATCAGCGAGCGGACTTTGCATCCCATGGCCGTTAACGGCGAAACGCTCCAGCGTGTGGCGCACTGGTTGAAATCCAATGGAACGCGTCAGATCAGAGAACCTGATCCGCGCCGGATGATGATCGAGCGCTATCCCGCTGACCTGTTCAGCGAGGCCGAACTGGATGCGTTGTGGGCTGTGATGGAAGGATAGGAAGAACAACAGGGATCGGAAAAAGCGCTGCCGGGAAGGCGGCGCTTTTTTATGCCCGATACAAAACGAATGCAGGAGTGAGCCTGCTCGCGATAGCGGTATGCCAGTCGACGATATTTGCAACTGACAGACCGCTATCGCGAGCAGGCTCACTCCTACAGTTCAAAACTCCCTGCTTAACCCTGGTTTTCTGCAACAGCCGAGCTAAGAATTTACGTTTCTTAGACGATTTCTGCCTATTTAAAGACGATTCTTGAAATTGACACATTGTTCAGGCCGCGGCTACGATTCGGCCCAACGCCTGTGGCTAACCGCCATGACTCAAAACAAGGAGCAGGCCCGCCATGACTTGTCGTCGGCGGGTCTTTTTGTTTCGGGGTGAATACAAGAGTGCAAAAGCGCCGTTTCAGCCGTTCGACACAGCGCGTTTCAACCCGTAATAAGGAAAACAAAATGTTGAACAAGCGAATCAGTCTGATCGCACTGGGGATGTTGAGTGCTACACAGGCCATGGCTAACGACCAGGCCGAATCCAAGGGTTTCGTTGAAGACAGCAGTCTGAAAGTGCTGCTGCGCAACGCCTACATCAATCGTGATTACAAAGACGGTCGTGCGGACAAAGCCGAGTGGGGCCAGGCGGCGATCGGTACGTTCTCGTCCGGCTTCACCCAAGGCACCGTAGGTGTCGGCGTTGACGCCTTTGGTCTGTACGCGCTGCGTCTGGACGGCGGCAAGGGCCGTACCGGCGCGCAAGGTATCGACTTCTTCAAACAGGAAAACGACGGCCGCGCGGCGCATGACATCGCCAAGGGCGGCGCAGCGGTCAAATTCCGTGTGTCCAACACCGTGCTGACTTACGGTGACCAGATGCCGGCCCTGCCGGTGCTGAGCTACGACAACGTGCGTCTGCTACCAGAAAGCTACACCGGTACCTTGATCACCTCCCGGGAGATCAAAGGTCTGGAACTGAACGCCGGGCGTTTCACCGCCGAATCGCGCAAGAGCGATGAAGGCCGTGACAGCGGCGGTCTGAAGGCGATCAACGTCCTGGGCGGCAGCTATCAGTTCACCGAACACTTCAAAGGCGCGCTGTACGCCTCCGACGTCGAAGACGTCTTGAAGAAACAGTACGTGAATGCCAACTACGTGATTCCGTTCAACAAGGATCAGTCGCTGACCCTGGACTTCAACGGTTATCGCACCAAGCTGGACAACTCGTACGTTCGCGAAAACGGTGTTACCGGCGACGACAACAAGATCTGGAGCCTGGCAGCGACCTTCGCCACCGGCCCGCACTCGTTCACCGTCGCGCACCAGCGTTCGACTGGCGACAGCAATCTCGGTTACGCCTATGGCGGCTACCAGAAAGATCAGGGTCGTGTCGGTGACGGTGGTAACTCCATTTACCTGGCCAACTCCTACTGGTCCGACTTCAACGCCGAAGACGAACGCAGCTGGCAGCTGGGCTACGGCCTGGACTTCGGCGCATTCGGCGTACCGGGTCTGAGCTACAACTTCGCTTACGTGCGTGGCGACAACATCACCACGTCGACCAGCGAAGGCGGCACCGAGCGCGAGATCTTCAACCAGGTCAAATACGTCGTGCAAAGTGGCCCGGCCAAAGACCTCAGCGTGAAACTGCGCAGCTCGATTCTGCGTGTATCGCAGAAATCCAGCGAATACAACGTCAGCGGCAACGAGCTGCGTGTGTTTGTCGACTATCCGATCAACATCTTCTGATGATCGGGCTGTAACGAAAATGAGAAAACCCCGATTCGTTCGGGGTTTTTTTTCGCCGTTTTTTCGACAAAAAGACGAAAAAACCCGTGTTTCTGTCATGTAAAAGTTGTTTTTCAAGCGCTGCAAGTGCCGTTTCAAACAGCGCTTAAAATGCCTGAAATTCTTTCTCATGGACGCAAATTCTCCACCTAATAGATTAGGCCGCTCAACGCAGCGGAGATTTGGGTAATGATCGTTTTGAACAGAGAAGTGGGCGAATCGCTACGGCGCGACAAATATGTCAACGTCCAGGGTGGTGACTTCAATCTCTACGGTCATTTTGCCGACTTCGTCAGATTGACCAAAAGTTGGGAGAACATGGAGCCTGACAGCTACTACGGTCAGGCCGAAGCCGGCATGCGTTACCGTCGTTATAGCGACTTCGAATACAACCCGAAGACTCGCGAACTGAAGCAACTCGAACATCGCGCCTATGTGCAATCGAAGGAAAACAACGCCTATGTCGGCGGCGTCGTGCGGCACTTCCAGGACTTCTCCGAGGAAGTGATGAATTCGCCGGTGATGCGCAGCCTGATCGACACGGATTTCGAAGTGTACAAAAGCGTATTGCCGGAAGAGCTGCACGATGAAATCTGGCAGTGCCAGATCCATCAGATCCGCATCGAGATCAAACCCGGCAAACAACTGGAAATCACCCCTGAAGGCATTCACTGCGATGGCTACCCATTCAGCGGTGTGCATTTCTGGGGGCGCAATAACGTCGAGGGTGCGGAGAGTCGTTTGTACGACATCCACGAGCATCAACTGGCGTCGACCACTTACCAGGAAATTCTCGACACCACGTATTTCCTCGACCGTGACATGCGCCATTACGTGACCCCGGCGCGCAATACCCACACCCATGCCATGGCGTTCCGGCAGATTCTGGCAATTTCCTTCTCGCGGCCCGGGACCGCTTTCGACATTGTTCGCTAATCAGATCACCCCAATCAATGGCGTCGAATGCTCGACGCCAGTGGTGCTGCGCCGCGCCACCGCCAAGGATGCGCAGCGCATGGAGCGCTTTTTCCGTCAGTTCGACGAAGTGTCGTTCTGCGAATGGCAGGACGCCAAGTGCCTGCGCGGCGTGTTGATCCAGAAAACCACCACCGCTTACCTGGCCTTCGACGTTGCCGGCGAAATCGTCGGCGCGGTGCTGGGCGGCATGCTCGGCAGCCGCGGCACCATCAACCACTTGGCGGTCAGCCCGCGCTATCGCAGCCAGGGCGTAGGTCAACGGCTGGTTGAAGCGGCGTCATCCGACATGAAACGGGTCGGGGTGTTGCGGATGTTTCTGTTCGTCGACGATGCTAACCTCGCGGGCAAGCGTTTTTGGACCGCCCAGGGTTTTTGCGAGCCTCACGGCGAACGGACATTTGAGAGGGACCTATGAATGAAACGTCCGGCAGTGCGCCGTTGATGGCCGAACATCAGCCGTCGCGCACGTTTGCCGAAGCCAGCCCGGTGGTCGCCGGGTATTTCACGGTGGCGTTCGTCTTCGGCCTGATGGCCGTGAATGCCGGGCTGCCGATGTGGCTGCCGGTAGCAATGTGCTTGTTCGTGTATGCCGGCGCTTCGCAATTCGCCGCGCTGGCGCTGATTTCCAGCGGCGCATCGCTGACCACCATCGTGCTGACGACTTTTCTGATCAACGCGCGGCACATGCTGATGTCGGTGTACATGGCCAAGGCCTTGCGTGCGCTCGGCTTGAGCCGCATGGAGCGCTGGTGTTATGCCGGTGGCCTGACCGATGAATCCTTTGCGTTTCACAGCGTCAAGCTCGGCACGGGCGCCCCGGTCAATGTGCGTTATCTGATTGGTTTCAACCTGTTCTGCCACACCTCTTGGGTACTCGGTGGCCTGCTCGGCGCGGTGTGCGCGCAATACGCCGCGCACCTGATCAAATATCAGCTCGATTACGCCCTGACCGCGATGATGCTGTATGTGCTGGTGTCGCTGTGCAACACACGCAACAAACTCATCGCTGCCGCTGCTGCGGTAGTTTGCATGGGTGCGTTGAGCCTGATGGGCAGCTCGCCGTTCAATGTGTTTATCGCCACGTTTGTGGGCTGCGGAGTCGGTGTATGCCTGACCAAACGTTCCTGATTCTGGTGGTCGTGCTGATGATGGCCGTGACGTTCCTGCCACGCGCGCTACCGCTGCAAATCAACACCGAACACTGGCCGCCGTTTATCGCGCGGGCACTGGAATACTTGCCGGTGGCGATCGTTGCCGCGATCAGCCTGACCCCCTTGTTGATCAAGGACCGGCAGATACAGCTTGATCGCCCGGAATTCTATGCCGCGATTCCGACGTTGCTATGTGCGTATTTCAGCAAAAACCTCTTTCTCAGTGTGGCGGTGGGGACGGCTGCGTACATTGCGCTCGGCTCGTTCATGTAACGGCAAATCGACGACATCGCTCAACGCCTGGCTCGACAACTCCGGATTGTTCACCGCCAGGCGCACTTCGAGGAAATCCTCGAAACCGGGGAAAATCGTCAGGCCGTTTTTCTGCGCGGCCTCACGCGAGACCATGCCCACCGCATCCATCTGCGTGATCAACGACAGCGTCAAAGTTTCACTGCACGAATAAACCATGCGCTGGCCATTCTCGTGATTGCCCAGACCTGCATCGAGAAAGCGCAAAAAGCTGTGGGAATACGGACAATCTTCCGCAGGACGCACCTGAAACTTGTTGCCCAGCAAGGTCAGCGGATCGTTTTCCTGGCCACAATGCGCACCGACCACCTGGACCTGCACCTCCGGCAACACAATGCTCGGCAAACCCGGGCGCTGCGGACCGATCAACACCGCCAGGTCGAAATCTTCATTTTTCAGCTTGCTGAGATTTTCCATCGACTCGGCGTAGCTGAACTCCATCTGATAATCCGGAAACACCTCGATCAGACGCCCGATCATGCGCCGGTTGAAGTCAGGCGCCAGGGTATTGTTCAACGCCACCTTCAACGTGCGCTGCCCCGGTACTTTCAAGGCCGCGACTTTTTCTTCCATCTGTCGCGTCGCAATCAACACTTTATCGATGTAAGGCGTGAGCTCGGTGCCTTGCGGCGTCAGCGTCAGACCTTTGTTGGAACGTCGAAACAAACGAAAACCGAACTGTTCTTCGACCTTGTTCAACTGCGCGGCCAACGCCTGCACGGTCAGACACGAATGCTCCGCCGCGGCCGACAACGAGCCGGTCTGCACGATGCGCATCAGGTTGCGTAAGGTTCTGCTATCCATGGGTAATGCCCTCTGAAGTGGGCTGGGTATTGTTGTTTACGAGACGACCGAACCGGCGCCATATGCTGGCTATATTCCCGTACCTGAGCATAGTTGTCGCGGACTTGGTAGCGAATTGATTTCCCCGCCGATGGCTGGAGGCTGACACAGGATCGGGGTTTTTGGTGACTTGCAGGTGATGGGGGTCAAGGGGAGGGTGAGGATTTTGCAGAAATCGTTCGGTCCGCCTCGTCTAGAAGTTCATTCGTATGCGTATTAAATTCAGCGTTAACTACGAATGTGTACTAACCTGAAGGCACACAGTTCATGGGAGGCAACTGATGCCAACGTCATCCATTGCTTTAAGTCCACGGGAACAACTCGACGCCCCAGAAGCCGGCCGCGTTGCGCTGAAGTTTTTCTTCAACCTCATGGAGCATTGGGGCTGCAGCGCCGAGCAGCAACGCACTTTACTTGGCGGCGTCGGTAACACCACGTTCTACAAATACAAACACCTGCCGCCCAACATCCGTTTACCTCACGACACCCTTGAGCGCATTTCGTACCTGATGGGCATTCACAAGGCGTTGAGCATCATCTTCAGCAACAGCCGTGAACGCGCCTACACCTGGGTCAGCAGCCCGAACACGGCAGCACCGTTCAATGGCAAAACGGCGCTGGATTACATGCTGGCGGGGAGGGTGATCGACATCGCCGATGTGCGCCGCTACCTCGACGGAGTGCGCGGTTGAAAACCCCGGCGCTGGTCGATGTGCCATGGCCGCGGGCGTATCGCATCGTCAACAGCAGCTTCCCGCCGATTGCCCTGTTCGAAGACGTGCTCGACCCCGAAGACCTCGAAATCGCCTATGCCATCGAAGCGCTGACCAACGATCGCCTGATCGAACAGGCCGGCGTACTCGCCCGCGTACGCCCCGAAGATCGCCTGTCTGGCCCCGGCTCCAGCCCGGTGATGGCCGCCTTCACCCACGTCGGCAAACGCAGCCGTTTCAGCGACGGCACCTTCGGCGTCTACTACGCCGCGAGCAGCCAGGCAGCGGCGATTGCTGAAACCTGTTTCCATCAGGAGCGTTTTCTTGCTGCGACTCAAGAAGCTGATCTTGAATTGACCATGCGCACTTACGTCAATCGAGTGGTCAAGCCGCTGCATGACGTTCGCCAAGGCTTCGAAAGCCTGCATCAGCCTGACCCGGAAGCTTACGGCCCATCGCAGGCATTCGCGCGGCAACTGCGCGACGCTGAATCGTGGGGCTTGCTCTATAACAGCGTGCGATTGGCTGGGCATGAGTGTATTGCAGCGCTTCGGCCACCGGCGGTTTCGATTCCGAAGCAGGGGAAGCATTTGCGGTATGTGTGGAATGCGAGCGAGCGCAAGATTTCGATTGTGTTTGAGATCAATCAGGTTTGAGTGCAAAAAGCCCTCGCATTGACGCGAGGGCTTAGTGTTGCGAATTACGTCAATGGCTGACTGGCGGCGCATCCAACACTTTCACAACATCATCGATCAGCGCCTTGCTCAACTCCTGCAGATACTGCGAGGCGTAGGCGTGGAGATCAGGATCTCGAGAAATCGTGGAGTCCGCAGTGAGAAGCTTTGAAATGTGTAGCAGGTGCGAGGCATGTGACAGAGCGGCAACCACCGGCACGCCTCGGTTGGTGCGGAACATCGCCTGGTTGGACTGAAAGGAAAAATGCGTGAGGCCGGGTAATTTCAGATCGAGGAGATTGGTCATTTCGCTTCACCGTTCGATTGAAAGTGAAGCGAGGTGAACGGTTTCGCGAAGCAGCGGATTGTGGATGGATCGATGGCGTTCATCTGTGAAACTCCCTGTTTCAAATGAGAGAGCTGCCATTTCGTTCTCTGGCGATAGGGTGGCAGCTATGCGCAGGCTGAGAAACCGGAGATACAGGAACCCGGCAGACCCGAAGGTCTCCCACGCACAGCCGCCATTGCACGTTAAGACGGACACAAAAAAGCGCCGGCAATCGTGGGTTGGGGCGCTGATGCGCCTGCATCTTACGCGGGTTCTCAGGCCCGGTCGCTGAATTGGCAGCGACGGCATTGACGGTAGCTTGGCGCCGGTAGGCGCGCAATCGTGGCCAGTGGTGGCTTTGGGTGGCTTGTCGTTACAACAGATTTCTCGAGATCTCGCCCGATACCTTCATTGGTCACGGCTTTTCTTAGCATTTATTAAACATAGAAGTAGGAGTCAGAAATGATCGACGAACTGGAGCAGTTTCAGCAGGACTTGCTGGAGTCTGTACGCCAAATGAAAGCCGGTGAGGGAGCGCGCGCTACCCACGTGCCGCTTTCTACGGCGGATGACCGAGTGTTGAGGAATCAACGACTCATTAACCGGGAGTCGAATTCTCCATTGACTCCGCCAGCTTAGCGCTCTGAAAAAGCTGCTTAGGCGATTAGGCGTTTTTATGAATAGGCCATAATTATTGCTATTTCATAATTTGGCATAAAGTCGGGAATTTGGGCTTTAAGGGGCGCAAGCGGTATTTTTTGGGGTAACGGCGGGAACGCAGGTCGATGTACAGCAGGAGAGACGCGATTTTTACTGAAGCTGAAAACGCTGCCAAAATATCAGCACCCCAGAAACAACAAAGCCCCTGCATTTCTGCAGGGGCTACGTTCTGTATGGTGCCGGCACCAGGAGTCGAACTCGGGACCTACTGATTACAAGGAAGGTGCTTCAAGCATAGGAATCAAGCACTTACGCGATTCCTTGTTGCGTCCAGATACGCCAAGGCCCGCGTGGATAGCGGGCCCTGTGTCGCTTGTTACGTCCGGTTTGCTCACTCTGCAGAAGGGGAAACGGTCGGCACGCTGTGGTCGTAGACGTCCATCATCTTCGGGTCGCGGTGGCCGCTCGCCTCCTGTTTATCCGATCGGGTATCAGCCGTGTCGGTGATGCCACGTCGTTTCAAATCGTGAAGCGCAAACCGTTGCTCGGGCGTGATGATCTCGTCTGCCAAAGCCAACGTGATAAATCGTTGCCACGCCGTGTCCAGGCTCGACTTGCGTAGCGGTGAACCTCTATCGGGTCGTTGCCAATCACCTGGAAGAGTTCGTGCGCCAGTTCAAATGGGCATTGGTGAGCCGCACGATGTTCGCATGGGCGAAAGAGCAGGCGCCGCGGACGCTGACCGATATCCAGCGCGCAGCGCGCTTTTTCTATCTGCAGAACCTGTGCTTCGGCGGCAAGGCAAAAGGACGGTCTTTCGGGACCGCGACCACTTCGGCGCCGAGGCTCAATTTGCTGCGTATCGAAGAGAAACTCAGCGACGCTCACCTGCGCTTGGCGCGAACCAATGTTGAGCACCTGGATTGGAAGGAGTGCATCCGCCGGTACGATCGGAACCACACGCTGTTCTATCTGGATCCACCGTATTGGAGACTGCCGGGTATGACGCTGGGGATTTTGGTTTTGAGCAGTTCGAAGCCATGGCGGATCTGGCGCGATCGATCCGGGGGAAGATGGTGATATCGGTGGGTGACCATCCGAAAATTCGCGAGGTGTTTGCGGGGTTGCGTCTGAAGGAGGTGCCGTTTCGGCATACCGTAGGCGGTAACGGTGGAGTGCAAGTTAACGAGTTGGTCTATTTTAACTGGTGACCGCTCTGTAGTAATCTTTCTCCAAGCACCTGGAGTCCGGGTGCTTGGAACTGTATCGTGATCAAGAACTAGAATATCTTGCTCAAGTTTTCGTACTTCTCGAAGCTTTAATCATGTCTCCTATCATTTCGTCCGCTAAAGCTATAGTGGCTGATGCATCGCTTGGCCGCCATATGATATGAGGGATATCCAAAATAGGAGAGAGTGCGTTATCGCTTTCTTCGCAGATTATGATCTGTAGAGCCGCTTTGTTTTTTATTATCTCCAGCAAGTTATCCTTGCGGGTATCTGAGAGTGTTTTGCCGTTAGGGTATACGATGATGAAAAACAAGTTAAATGGGAATGAGCGGGTGCCATCTAGTATGCCCTCCATCGGGCCTATGCCGCCTTGTACCCCTAAGTTTCGAAAGTACTCGTGAATGCTTTCGCTAACCCCTAAGGTATCAAAGCCGTTGAGGGGAAGTTGAATTATAGAGAACCTGTGACCAGTCCAAACCTTTAAATTGAATGCAGCGGGTGTCAAAAGTTCAGGAGGGAATATCGCCTTTAAGAACGGCTCACTGAGCGCGGTGAGGTCTGTGCCGTGTACGAAACCTTTCGCGGCTAGTGCTGAGACGTCCAAGCCTTCAATGCTGTCATGTCTCACATTTTTAAGTTTGTCGCTAGCGTCTATGCTTCCAGGGCCCTGAGACGGTTTAATAGAAAAGGAGTCGTGCACATACAGTCTGGCAAGTAGATCAATTTGGTCCCACGTGAGTTCTTTTAGGCAAAGCGTATAGTGACGTTTTATCCTTGCAGAAATTTTTCCTGATGCTATCGATTTGGCCAGACGCCCGTACAAGGCATTTTTTTCCATTTCGATATCTGATATGCAAGCATCCAACAACGCATGATAGTCGACGATGTCGATATTTTTATCCACAACGGTCTCGTCTAGGATCTCGCTGTTATCGGTTAGCATTGCATTGTGAAAGTCTGAGATTTTTTCGTCTTGCCTTTCTACCAAGAATTCTCTAACGGCGTTTACGCCAAATTTTGCAAAATCGTATATAGCATTGGCGCCTGGTATCCCGCTGTTTGATAGGGCAGTGGATGCGATCAGATCCGCTATTTTTAACTTTTTAGATTTTTCGGGGTCGCGCAGAAGTTCGGCGAGATTTTTTTTGTCTTTTTCAGTCCGCATTTTGAGCGACCTTAAATGTGAAAGCATCTCCTGCTTTACGCGGGTGCAATCTCTTGAACATTATCCTCTGATTCATCCATATCTTGAATGTCTTGAGGCGCAGTGAGATCCAGTTTGTTTAGATCCAAAAACATCACGGGATGGTCGCGCCCACGATTTTCTTCTGTGTCCAAAAGGGTGAACCCGAGCTTGTCCCGGTAAAATCCTACTGACCCAGCTTTCGAATCCGTCACCAAAAATCTACAGCCAACGAACTGCGCAACCTGGTGTACGGCGAGAGCAATAGCAAACTCCATCAAGGTTTTCCCTATTTGGTTGCCGAGGTAATCCCTATGGGTGGCCAGGCGAGCCACCTTCAGCGCTGACATTGAGTCGTACCGATTTGCAGCTTCGCAATCCTCCAATGGATACGAGCCACCGAGGTCGATTTCGCTACAGGTAAGGGTCACGTAACCAATAACCCGCTTTCTCGAGTTCCGGTCGTTCGGATCGACAGGGGGCACCACGGCTGCATACGTGACTGCGACGTTGTGATTTTGAAAATCTAAGGCGTTTCTCTGAATGAACGACTTCAAGGGCCTCAGACTTTCGTCTGGGCCCATTGAGAATCGGTTGGTTTGGTGCTCGACGTGCAGCTTCTCTATGAAGTAATCGACGCTTACCTGCATCTGAACTCGCTAAATTAACGAGGACGCGCGCTACCTTGCTGACTGAAAACCTGGCTCAGGATATCGCGGCCACGGGCATAAGAAGCCTGGGCTTTTGGATTCGGTTTGTCATCGCGCATGTGTTGCACGAAGCGGGCAGCGTCAGCATCAGTCAGCTCAACGCGGCTGAAGGTTTCGCTTTTGATGGCCATTTTTACATCTTTCCTTGCAGTGAAAGCACTGCGCTTGAAGGATCGTTATTAACGATTCAACGACCGAATGCGATTTCCCTCCGCTTTACTCAATGAGTATTCGGCTTTGTGCGGTCGTACGAACACATTTGAACACGGATAATAACTATGTCAACCCAATTAGGTTGCATAAAGTCTCCCGTTGGGCGGCCGCTTCGCCGAACAATCGCGAGTCGAAATCGCTAACCTATTCAATCAACAGCGTTTTTCAACAGGCGGTGAAGGATTCACCTCTTCGCCGCTAGGCAAGCTATTACTGAAATCGTAAATCACCGATTTGAGGCGGGTGTCGAGGGGATTGCCTCTCAGCAAAGTGCTGAGTGGCGCTATACGCACCATCAGTTGCGTGTAAAAATACTGTTTGCCCATACAGTATTGGTGGTTTTATGGCTCGCGATCTGCCCCCATTCAAACCAGTGACGCAGGCCGAGCTGCGCCATATCTGGGTAATGCATCCCCAGTGTCGACGGCTGGTCCTTGAGGCCGAGCGTTACCGCCGCGTCATCGCGAAGATCGATGACCTGTACAAGGTCACCCACCCGTCGTGGCGCGATAATTTAGGCGGCAACCTCACGGCGCTACATCTGCTGCAGCAGATAATGACTGAAGAGCGCGGACGCTTACCAGCGCAGATAGACGATGCAGATTCCGCCCAATAAAAAAGGCTCCCATCCTTCCGGTGGGAGCCTCATGAGCTTTATGCCGAGCCTATCAGAGCGGATCGAAGCCGGAGCGTGAAAGGACGTTCTGCAGCTTATCGACCGCCTGCTTTACCAGGTGCGCCTCATCTTCGTTTACCGAGTGGCTGTTGAACTCGAACCAGCCGACGCGTTTCACGAACTGAGCGAGCGCGGACGTCTCAGCCTCCGTCATAAATTCGCTTTGAGAAGCACCCGCTGGGGTAGTGACGGTAAAGGTGATCGGTTTTTGGACTACGAGCTCATTGTTCATTATCGGACTTCCTCATAAAGACAAGGAAGGTATTACCCTTACCGTTTGCTTACTTAGATGGTAAGCGATTGCGCAGGCGGCGGATTAGCCCCTCAGGGCCCAGGTCGGCCACTTCTCTCCTTTGCAGCCACCATAGAACTGGGAAGCTGCCTCGTGTGCGGACAGATTTGCTGGGATTCTTTCCGCTGCATAAAACGCATTGTCCATGCTGATCATCAGGCCGGTACCGGAATAGTCGTGCCTCTCAGCACCCTCATCGTCGTGTTTGGCAGTATTGATGGCGTTGGCGATCAACGCTGTCTGTACTTCGGTAATGAACTGATATTTTTTCCAGTCGAGCTCTGCCATTGATAATGCTCCAGTTGCCTCATGAGGGCTCAATCCTACGGGCGGCACAGGCCAATTGCCAGCATTCGCCGTGTCGTCCAGTTGCATCATGGCATGCAATATTCTTTATGCCGGCTTCACTTCTCATTGTTCCACTTCCAGCAATCGAGCCATAGCGGTGTGTTCAAAAGCTAGATAGAGCCCTTCAATGCTGCTCGCGTCAGCGCTTTGGCTGTTTCGAGTCCCAACACAAAGCCCTCGGCGCGATCCGCTGCCCGCTTGCAGTCAGCCGACGTGTGCGCTTGAGCGATATGGCCCAGAAGTTTTAGCACCTGTGTGTGGAAGCTCGCAGGCAGAATCAGTGCAGCCAAGCGGTCGCTTTCGTCACGGCCGTTCATACCTACAATGGCACTACAGCCGATGCGCCCAACGCCGTGGCGCGCGCAACAAACTGTTCGGCCTCAATCTTGCCAAGTACTTTCATTTGTACCAATCCAAATAACCACGCCGCAAATCGCATCGCGCAGGCGGTTTCCTGTCGGGCAACTTCACCCAGCCGGTCGAACAGATTGTTGATTTGGCTGTCCGCCGATTCCTTGAGAACCTCCGGCTTGTGCACGGCAGCAATGTCTTCAGCCAGTTGAGCCAACTCCGGGTTAAGAAGCTGCAAACTCTTCAGACGCAATTCAAATTGGGGGTGCGAGGAAGCGGCATAGGGAATTACCTTTTTTGGTGAGGGCGGTTAGCGCTTCAAATAACGGGATGAAGAAGAACCAGTCTAGGAGGGAGTGGAAAACAGCGCCAATAAAAACGCCCCCATGCTTGCAGCCAAGTGTGGGGGCCTCATCCTGCTATTAGTCGCGCTGGAGTCACCCAGTAACGTGCTGACCAAACCCACCCGCTAGCGGATCTGGCTTCTTACCTGGATGGCCGAGGATATAACTTACCGCCTGGTCGCCGCCATGGCGGGTCGTAGTCAACACTGCTAGCAACTTCCAGCCCTCTGCGAACTTTTCATTAGCTTCGGCATAGGATTCGGCTTCGTAGACGGCTTTAGCTTCATGTAATTGCATACTCACTCCTTGGCACTGCATAGAGACCGTTCCGTGATGGCGCGGCCGGAGGTTCCCTTCGATTTTTATGAAACGCATGGCGGAGGTAGCTTACCGGCTGCTTACGTGGACGGTAAGGCTGCGCTTGCTATTGGGGTTAGATTTTTGCCGGCTTCTTGAACATCCAGCACTTGGTCGTCGTCTTGCGGATAGTGCTGTCCACCGCCTTCATCCCCGCAAATTGGGGCTCGGTGCAGCGCTTCAGGGCATTTGTCACCTCGGTGCTGATGACTGCCTGAATGCCATTTGCGGCGAACAGCTCGACCAGGTGCGACATGTTCAATGCGACCAGTTGCGAGTCCTTGGAGTGGTTGTACGCAATACCCTTGGAGTCCAGCTGCAGAAGCGCGGCTCAGAAGTCGGCAACAAGGTCGGCTTGGGGAGGCTCGACACTGCCGATGGTTTCTAGATCCGGTACAGGCAAACCCATTGCGGTGGACAGCTTCGTGATCTCGATACCGAGCAAATCACGCACAGTTCGATTACGGGTGCGCATCAATTCTTTCACCAGCCCAAGACGATGCTTCGACATGCTGATCTGCTGATTGACCGTGAGCTTCTCGCCGAGGGAATAGCTGCCGGTTTTACGCAGTGATGGGAGGACGTCATGAGTGACCCAGCGTTTGAATCGTTTCGCTTGGGGTTTTCTGCTTGAGAGCACTAGGTTGTATAAGCCCGCCTCATTGACCATCACCACCTGCTGTGGTCCACCAAGGGTGCGCACAATGCGCGTCCCCTTCTCGTCGTCATCCAGCCGACTGTATGCGTCGCTTGGGTTCGCAATTTCGAGAACACGACAGACGTCGGTTGCTACGAACCACGTTTCGCCATCCTCGCCGGTATCAATGCGAACAGGGAGGGTTTCTCCTGAGCGAAAAGGGTTAGAGAGAACCCTACAAAAACCTGCACACCCCAATGCTTTTTCCAGCGGCCATGAGCTCGATTCTGAGGCCCTTTTTTCAGGTGACCCATGGGAAACAAGTAATTTAGGTATGGACAGGTAAGGACTCAGCTGGAGCCTGCTTGCGATGCGATTTTAAGCACTTACTTTGCACTGGCTTCTGGAAGTAAGGAGGGGAGTAATTATTTGCTAAATATATGATTTATATAGGTATTTTATTTTCGATTTCTGACCTAGCTAAAAGGTAATGTTATATCTATATATTACTTAAAACTTACCTAATCCAACAACCTAGAAGCCTTGTGTCTTAAGGGTTTCAGAGCGATCCCGGAAAAACTTACCAAAAATACTGGTTTCCCACGGGGCAACCTAGAAAACGGATTTGGCTGTAGGCTCGGGAGTGAACATACGTCTCTCGCTTCCGTTTGCTCACGGGGACACGCTCATCAATTCTTAGCGCGCATCTCATCCGGATAGCCTTTGTCGACCTTCTGCAGGCGATGCGATAACCACTCACACATCTCCGCCATAGATTTCGCTTCTTCAAAAAAGATGAGCGAATGAAGGTGCGCCGCTTCATTTCTAATGCGCCTCAAATCACGAAAGGTCTTCATCTCCAGTTCCGTCAGTACGTCGCGAGCATGAAGCTCATTGGCGATGGTCATGATGGGCTGGTCGGCGGATACACCTACCGTCTTGGCTAAATCGGTCAGCGCGCGCTCAACATCTATCCAGGCGCTTAGCACTGCTGCTCGAGGATCAAGTCGGGCAAGTTCTAACAGGCGGTCTCCTACGGAAAGCTGCATTGGCTGGTTGCTGTCTTTGCTACCCGCTTCTAAACCATCCTTTACCTCTTCGAGCTTTTCACTCAAATCGATATGAAGGTCTTTGTATTTAAGCGATCGAACCATCGGGATGAGCTTGGCCAATGGTGATTTCAGCAATACGACGACGATAACAACCGTCGTCGGCCAAGCAAGTGACCCAACTATCGCTGCGCAGAACTGCTTCCAATCCATGGTAGATATCGCTCAAAGGTCGCTCAGAGAGCCTGACGGGCTGCTTATTACGTCGCTTATTACGTCTCGCACAAAAAACAAAGGCCCGCATTTCTGCGAGCCTTCGTTTTGTATGGTGCCGGCACCAGGAGTCGAACCCGGGACCTACTGATTACAAGTCAGTTGCTCTACCAACTGAGCTATACCGGCGTGTGGGCGACGATTATAGCGATTGGGAAGATCCTGTAAACCCCTGAATTCAGACTATTTTTGCGTTGTCACAAATCAGGCTCTGCGCAGTACGTTTCGCAGCTTCTGCACCGCTCGCACTGTGCGGCTGTTTTGCAGCGCACGCAGTTGGCTTTCAGCCTGTTCGGCGCGGTGCAGGGCGTCGGCGAGCTGTTTGGCGGTGTCGGGCGTATCGACGCTGAGCGGATGCGCGAGGGCGTGGCCGTGGCAGAGCTGGAAGTTGTCGAGGGTGCAGGGTGGGATCTCGAACGCCGGTTTGAGGTTGAGGTGTTCCTCGGCGAGAAACCAGGTGTTGAGGCCGTCGAACATGACGGACTGATAGCCGGCGTCGGTGACCAAGTGTTCCCAGGTGTGATCGCGCAGCCATGGGGTTTCGATCAGGATGATCCATGGGCGGAAGCGGCTGAAGTCCATGCCGCGAAGGACGGTTTCTTCGTGGCCTTCGACGTCGATCTTGAGGAAGTGGATGGGCCGGTCGGCGGCGTGTTGTTCGCAGATCGAGGTGAGGGTGCGGGCTTCAACCGTGAGACTGTGGACGTTCATGCCGAGGTCTTTGCGTTGTTGGGCAACGACGGGGTCGGCGGTGGACAGGCCGGTGTCCGGGATGCCGTAGAAGGTTACGGCGCCCGGCTGGTCGCTGGCGATGCATTGCACGGTGGTGTCGCGCGGGCGTTGCTGGCAGAGCGCGTCGTAGTAATTCTGCATCGGTTCGACGTTTATGCCGTGCCATCCATGATCGTAGAACGCTTTGGTGACCGAGTCGTGGTTCGGGTCGTTGGCGCCGACGTCGATGTAGAAACCGTGTTCGAACTGCTTGAGCGCGCGCCACAGGCGGACGTCTTCGAAGTTCTGGGCATAGGAGATGAACGTCACGGTCGCTTCCTGTCGGTCGATTTATTATTCAGGCATGTGCCGGCGAGGCGGTGAAGCTTTGTATAGCAAGGCTGGCGGATGCTCGCAATTATTCGCTTTGCATGCCCGAAATTCGGCGGTTATGCCGTTTTGATTGGCGGCTTATGCACAACGCGAAGCCTCGATTGTCTGCTTAGGCCGGTTTTCTAGCAGCCATTCTCATTTTGTATGCAAATCGCTGTTTTGCCGGTTTTTTATTTATGTGAACAAAAAATGACCAGAGCGGCAGAAGGGTCGAAACAGGCGGATGTATTGGATCCACGCAAATTTCATCAACAGAGTTATCCACAGGTTGGCGGGCTGTTATCCGCGCTCGGCCAAGAGCAGCAGATTACGCGGCGTCAGCGACGTTTCGCAGAATATGCCCAGTCGCACGACATAGCCTTGCTCGACCAGAAAAAGCGCTCGATCCAGATTCAGCCAAAGCTCCAGCGGTCGGCGGAATAGTCCGCGCAGCAGTTCCAGATTGCGAACTTCGGCCAGACGCTGCCAACCGGCGGCTTCCAGACTCTCCCAATCCATCGAGTCGACTGTGGATAAGCCTTTGAGGGCGGCGAGATCGCGGCAATAGTCGGCGAACGGTTTATCCAGCCAGGCGCTCGGCAGTGACGGAGTGGGCAAGTATTCGTCGACGCCACGCAGCTGCCGTTGCAGCAAGTCGAAGGCCAGGCGTCGCGCCATGGACGTGTCGCGCTGGCGTCGGACTCGTGCACCGGCGGTGACAGTTTCGCTCATCGGCAGGGACAGATCTTCCAGCGATAACCGTAGGAAAGATCTCAGGCCGGAGGAGGACAATGCCTGATATTCGCTGTGAACGGTGCGGTTGTAGCAGCACGGCGCAATCGCCATTTGCTGGCACCCGGCCGCGCTGGCCAGTTGCATCAAGCGGACGTGCAGATCGCCGCAAGCGTGGAGCGCGACGGGGGTTTGGGCAGCGTTCAACACGGTGGATGCGTCGGCTGCGAGCACGTCCTGCTCGATATGCAGAGCATGCAGATGGTGACGCTGACTCAGTGCCTGACCGCTGGCGACCAGCGCAGGATCGTACTCAACACACGTCAGTTGCTGCCCTGCGTTGAGCAACCGCCGGCCCAGATGACCTTTGCCCGAGCACCAGTCCAGCCAATGTGTCGGCTGTGATGAAAAAGCCAAACGGCTGGCAAACGCCTCGATCTGCTGCCATTTGCGCCCCGGCACATCGACGTTCAATCGGTGGCCGGCGGTTTCCAGCGTTTGCCCCGGCAGCGAACCGACCGCGCTTAATTTCGCCGATAACTTTGCCAATGAGGCGAACGGTTCAGGCGCATCGGCAAGGTCAGCAGGTTGGTTATGAGCGTTCTCTGCGTCGTCCAGTGAGCGCCCGCGTAGCCACGAAGACAACTCGGGGTAGGACGTTTCCCAAGGAAGCGAAAGATGAGTGAACGGACGAGGTTTCCAAAGCGCCTGATGCTCAACCAAAAAAGCATCCAGCGCAGTGAAGCGGGCGAGTAGGGCCTCGCCCGTCAGCACGTCGGAAGATTCAGCGGCCCTGGCAGGCATCGACGCGCAGCCAACGCTCCAGCAGCTTGAAGCTGCGCACCAGCACGTAGGCCATGACCAGATAGAACACGCCGGCGGCGAAGAAGATCTCCACCGGCAAATAGGTGCGGGCAATGATCGTGCGCGCCATGCCGGTCAGCTCGAGCAAGGTCACGGTGCTCGCCAGCGCGCTGGCCTTGAGCATCAGGATCACTTCGTTGCTGTAGGCCGGCAGGCCGATGCGCGCGGCACGGGGCAGGACGATGTAGAACATCGCTTTGGGTATGGACATGCCCAAGGCCCGCGCGGCTTCGATCTCGCCGGGTGGAATCGCCTGAATCGCGCCGCGCAGGATTTCGGCAATGTACGCCGCCGTGTGCAGCGTCATGGTCACGGTCGCACACCAGAACGGATCGCGCAGGTATGGCCACAACGCGCTTTCACGCACCGCGTCGAACTGCGCCAGGCCGTAATAAACCAGGAACAGTTGCACCAACAGCGGCGTGCCACGGAAAAAGAAGATGTAGGCGTAAGGCAGCGAGCGCACGTACCACAGCTTCGAAGAGCGGGCGATGCCCAGCGGAATGGCGAGCAGCAGGCCGGCGATGACCGCGATGGCGACCAGCTCCAATGTCAGGGTTGCGCCTTGCGCCAGTTTCGGCAGCCACTTGATGATCACTTCCCAGTTCATTGAGCGCTCCTCGCAAAGCCGCGGGCGGCGCGTTTTTCCAGGAAGTGCATGCCGGTCATCGCCAGCACCGTCAGGCCCAGATACATGACGGCCGCGACCATATAAAAGGTGAACGGCTGTTTCGACACGGTCACGCCGATCTGCGCGTGACGCATGATTTCTTCCAGGCCGATCACGGAAACCAGTGCGGTGTCTTTCATCAGGATCATGAACAGATTGCCCAGGCCGGGCAGGGCGATGCGCCACATCTGCGGCATGATCAGGCGGGTGAAGATCCGCCATTTCGACAGGCCCAGGGCCTGGCCGGCCTCACGATGGCCCTTGGGAATGGCGAGGATCGCGCCGCGAAACACTTCCGTGGCGTAGGCGCCGAAGCACAGGCCCAGGGCGATCACGCCGGCGGCGAAGGCATTGAGTTGCAGGTCGGGGTTGCCGAAGTACTCGCCGAGGGCGCGCATCAGGTTGACCGTACCGAAGTAGATCAACAGCACCCAGAGCAATTCCGGAACGCCACGTACCAGCGTCGAGTAAGTGCCGCCAAGCCATTGCAGCGGCTTGTACGGGGAAGTCTTGGCCAAGGCGCCGAGCAGGCCGAGCACCAGGCCCAGGCACAGGGCGGTGAGGGCCAGTTGGACGGTCATCAGCGCGCCGGCAGCAAGCGCCGGGCCGAATCCGTAGAGGTCGATAATCATGGATTTCTGTTCAAATCGCGGCAGGCAAGGTCGGAAGCCGACGCCGCTGTAGCACGGCGCCGGTCCCGCAGATCAGATCAATAGATGCTGAACGGGAAGTACTTGTCGTTGATTTTCTTGTAGGTACCGTCAGCAACGATTTCCTTCAGTGCAGCGTTCAGCTTCTCGCGCAGCGGGTCACCCTTGCGCACGGCGATGCCGATCTTGTCGCTCTCGACGACCGGGTCGCCCTTGAACTCGTAGTTCTTGCCAGCGTCGGTTTTCAGCCAGTCGTAGTTGGCGTACTTGTCGGCGAGGATCGCGTCGACACGACCGGAAGTCAGGTCGAGATAGGCGTTTTCCTGGGTGTCGTAGAGGCTGACCTTGATGTCGTCACCGTAGGTGTCTTCCAGCCAGGTACCGGCCAGGGTCGCACGCTGGGTACCGATGGTCTTGCCTTTGAGCGAGTCCTTGTCGGTTTTGAAATCGACGTTTTTCGGTGCGATGAACTGCAGCTTGTTCGAGTAGTACGGGTCGGTGAAGTCCACCGCGCCCTTGCGCTCTTCGGTGATCGACAGCGAGGAGATCAGGAAGTCGAACTTCTTCGCATTCAGGGCGGGGATGATGCCGTCCCAATCGGAAGTGACAACGCTGCACTCGACTTTCATCTTCGCGCACAGGGCGTCGCCGATTTCCTTGTCGAAGCCGACCACTTGACCGCTGGCGTCTTTGTTGTTGAACGGCGGGTAGGCCGCTTCGATGCCCATCTTCAGGGTCTCAGCCATGGCTCCGGCGCTGAACGCCAGGGTGACGGCGGCGGCCAGGAAGACCTTTTTGAAATTCTGCATGCATGTTGCTCCGTTAGCGGTTGCTGGACATGAATTGTTTGCAGCGCGCCGAAAGCGGGTTTTCGAACACCTGCTGTGGCGATCCTTGCTCTTCTATAAGGCCCTGATGAAGGAACACCACTTCGCTGGAGACCTGACGGGCGAAGCCCATTTCGTGGGTCACGAGCAGCATGGTGCGGCCTTCTTCGGCCAATGCGCGGATGACACTAAGTACTTCCTGAACCATTTCCGGGTCAAGCGCGGAGGTGGGCTCGTCGAACAGGATCACCTTCGGCTGCATCGCCAATGTGCGGGCGATGGCCGCGCGTTGTTGCTGACCGCCGGACAGTTGCGCCGGGTAGGCGTGGCGCTTGTCGGCGATGCCGACCTTGGCCAGCAGCGCTTCGGCGACTTCGATGGCTTCGGCTTTGCTCTGGCCGAGCACGCGGCGCGGGGCTTCGATGACGTTGTCGAGCACGCTCATGTGCGGCCACAGATTAAAGTTTTGAAATACAAAACCAATCTCGGAGCGCAGGCGATTGATCTGTTTGCCGTCGGCGGCAACCAGTTCGCCGTTCTTCGCGGCTTTGAGCTTGAGTTCTTCCCCGGCCACCAGAATCTGGCCCTGGTGCGGGTTTTCCAGCAGATTGATGCAACGCAGGAAAGTGGACTTGCCGGAACCGGAGGAACCGAGGATCGAGATCACGTCGCCATCGCGGGCGGTCAGCGATATGCCTTTGAGCACCTCAAGCTGTCCGTAGCGTTTGTGCAAGTTGCGGATTTCCAGCGCGGGCGTGGCCTCAGCCATGTGCGTTCCTCATATATGTTGCGCTCCTGCTGTTGGCGGGCCTTCCAGGCGAGGCGGCCAAGCTAGCATAGCGTTTCAATGGCAGCCAACAGCGCTACGAGCGGTAATCGGGTGGCCTGTGGCAGGGTGTCGCATCGGCGCAGCAGACTGTCGCCCCATCAACAACCGAACGGGTGTTAGATCAAGCACGCCCGTGGGTGTCGCGTAAAAAAAGGCGCGATGTTGCCAGCTTTGGCGGGGTGTTGGAAGCGCTATCCGGCCGAACGTTCTTGTTTCGCCCTTTTTCTGTGCGTCGCAGGCTTTTTCTGTGTGTTTCTGGTGCGTGGAATCGTCCTGTAATGTGAGTCGCAGGGTAACGCTCTGGCGAATAGCCATTAAACTCAAGGACTTGCATCGAGCACGGCATTGCTCGCAAGTCCCCGGCGCCCAAGGGTATGAAACATTTTGGCGCAAATATTGCGTGCAGAATAAGGAACAGCCCGTTGGATTCTTTTTACGAGAAAGAACTTTCAGACCGGCCGGATGCGCCCGCTTTCCTTGCAAAGGTAGTCTCTATGAGCAGTACCCCAAGCTCCAATGGCCTCGAACAGGGGCTCAAACCGCGTCATGTGACCATGTTGTCGATCGCCGGTGTGATCGGCGCCGGTCTGTTCGTTGGCTCCGGCCACGCCATCGCTGCCGCTGGCCCGGCCGTGCTGCTGGCTTACGCCGCGGCCGGTACGTTGGTGGTGCTGGTGATGCGCATGCTCGGCGAAATGGCCGTGGCCTCGCCGGACACCGGTTCTTTCTCGACCTACGCCGACCGCGCGATCGGTCATTGGGCCGGTTTCACCATCGGCTGGTTGTACTGGTGGTTCTGGGTGCTGGTGATTCCACTGGAAGCCAACGCCGCAGCGACCATCCTTCATGCGTGGTTCCCGGGCGTGGATATCTGGGCTTTCGCCCTGGTCATCACCCTGCTGCTGACCGTGACCAACCTGTTCAGCGTGAAGAACTACGGTGAGTTCGAGTTCTGGTTCGCTTTGATCAAAGTGTTGGCAATCATCGGTTTTATCGCTCTGGGCCTTGCTGCCATTTTCGGCTTCCTGCCGACCAGCCAGGTCAGCGGCGTCTCGCATCTGTTCGACAGCGGTGGCTTCCTGCCCAATGGCATGGGCGCTGTGTTGGGCGCGATCCTGACCACCATGTTTTCGTTCATGGGGACCGAAATCGTCACCATCGCGGCGGCGGAATCGAAAGACCCGGGCAAACAGATCTCCAAGGCCACCAACTCGGTGATCTGGCGGATCGGCCTGTTCTATCTGGTGTCGATCTTCATCGTCGTGGCGCTGGTGCCGTGGAACGATCCTACGCTGGCCAACCTCGGCTCCTACCAGACCGTGCTGGAGCGCATGGGCATCCCGAACGCCAAGATGATCGTCGACATCGTCGTGCTGGTGGCGGTGACCAGCTGCCTGAACTCGGCGCTGTACACCTCGTCGCGCATGCTGTTCTCGCTCGGCAAGCGCGGCGACGCCCCGGCCATGTCGACCCGCACCAACAAGAGCGGCACGCCTTACTGGGCGGTGATGCTGTCGACCGGCGCAGCGTTCCTCTGCACCTTCGCCAACTACGTCGCTCCGGCCGCGGTGTTCGAGTTCCTGCTGGCCAGCTCTGGCGCCATCGCCCTGCTGGTCTACTTGGTGATCGCCTTCTCGCAACTGCGCATGCGCAAGCAACGCGTGGCGCGCGGCGAGAACATCGTTTTCAGCATGTGGCTGTTCCCGGGCCTGACCTACGCGGTGATCATCTTCATCATCGCGGCCCTGACCATCATGTTGTTCCAGGAAGCCCACCGCGTCGAAATCCTCGCCACAGGCCTGCTGAGCTTGCTGGTGGTGGCTGCCGGCCTGCTGGTATCGCGCCGTCGCAAGCTGGAAAAGCGTGGTGCGGTGGTGTTGAACTGAGTCACAACGCGTGATGTGAAAACGGCCGCTGTCAGGGATGACGAGCGGCCGTTTTTGTTTCTGCGCAGGATTTATTCGCTCTTTTCTTCCGGCGAGTCCACCGATTTGCCATAAGCATCCAGCGCCACCCCGAAATCGGTGATGAACTGCGGTTCGCTCAGCCAGGCCTGGGCTTCTTCGATCGTCATGCCGTCGGCCCACATGCGATAGTCGATCAGCATGTCGGCGGCCAGGTGGGTGGCGGCCATGCCTTCGTTGTCGGCGTTTTCCATGTCGAGCAGTTCAGGATGGTCGACGATGATGAAGGCCAGTTCGCGCAGCAGCGTCAGCAGCATCTCGTTGCGGCTGACAGCTTCGGCGTCGCGCATTTTGCTGAACATCGCCAGGGTGTATTCCGGAATCGGCTCGGCGAGGTGGCCGAGGTCTTCGTCCTGATCCAGCGGCTTGCGACCGACCATGCGGATTTGCTTGGCTTTGGCCTTGGCGCGTTTGGCGCGTTTCTGTTGCTTGTTCAGGGATGCCATGGGAACTCAGTTCTTCTGTTGGGTTTGTGCGGCGATCGCGTCGGACGCGGCCACATAGTCGGCCTGGAAGGCCGGGGATTCGATCCACGCCAGCGCGCCGGCCTCGTCGGCTTCCTGCGACCACTGGCGATATTCGATCAGCGCGGCGAGGATGAAATCCATCGCGCCTTCTTCGCCTTCCTGCTCATAGACCAGTTCCAGCAGCGGGTCTTCGAGGAATGCGCTGCACATCGCTTGCTGGCTGATCTTCTCGGCATCGATCATTTTCTTGAACAGCTCGGTGAGGTCCACCGATTCGAAGTCGATGCGGTCGTCGTTCGGGTCCAGTTCGACCGGCGCCTCGGCGCGTTTGGTGCGATTCTGTTTGGCCTTGGTCTTGGCCCGGGCGGCGCGTTTTTGCTGCTTGTTGGCGGAGGCCATGGTGTGTTCCGTCGTGCGTTGGGAAGGGCTCAGCTGCGCGGGACTTGCCGTCCGGGTGTGTCGGGAGCGAGTGCGCCGGTCTGCAGCCAGGTCAGAGCGATGGGCCATAGTGTGGCTTGGTATGCGCTGCGAAAAAAGGCGAAATGTCCGACTTGGTGTTCGCCGATGTCCTGCGGCTCGATACGCAGGTGGGTTTTTGTCGCGTTGCTGAAGTAGCCGAGCAGGCGTTCGATGGCCGGGATCGTGCCGTAAGGGTCGTCGCTGATGCTGATGGCCAGAGTTTGTGCATGGACGTTGGCGAAGGGCAGGGCGCCAGTTTTCTGCAATAGGGCGCGACCGCTCGGGCGCTGTTCGAAACGCGCGGCAGGCGTGCTCCAGTCGCGTACAACGCCCTTTGGCGTGTCTTCCAGCCAGCCGAGCCGCTTGCCGGGGAAATAGCCGCAGAGCAGCGTCAGCAAAGGCATGACCACATGCCATTTGCCCAACATGCGCCAGCGCTGCTCGGGAGCGTAATCGCGCCAGTACGCAAACTGTGCGCCGACGGTGACCAGCCGTCGGATGGCTCTCCCGGATTCGGCCAGTCCCGCCGCGCAACCGCCGAAGCTATGGCCGACCACATCGATCGGCTGCCCGGGAAACTCCCGCTGCGCACGTTTGAGCATCGCCTGGAAATCCAGCGCGCCCCAATCCGTCCATGACGCGTTTAAGCCTTTGATCGAAGCGCGCCGCGATTCGCCGATGCCGCGATAGTCGTAGGTCATCACGTCGAAGCCATGGCTGAACAGATAGGCTGCGAAACGTGAATAGTGACGGCAACGCACAGAGGTGGCGGCGTTGATGATGACCACCGGGCGTTGCGGGGCGGGCGAGGTGTGGCGCCAAGTGAAGCCGCCGAGCGCATAGCCGTCGTCGGCGTTTTCCTTGAAGGAAATACCTTCGCTTGCAGTCAGAACCGGTTGGCTCAATCCGGCATCGTCCAGTTCGGTTGTGTGCTGACTGCTCATGGCGCGCGACCTCGGCGGAGAGTTGCCAACGATAGTCTCAGCGTTGTCCGAGAACAATCCAGCCGGTTTATTCAGGGGATTGTGTGAGCAGGCGTTCTTCAATCAGCGCCTGTTCGCGGTTCAGTTCGGCGCGTAACTCTTCTTCGCTCGGCAATATCGTTTTGTAACTGCTGGCGAACAGTTGCTCATTGCCCTTGAGCATCGAATAACGCGCAACCGAGTCGTTGCTCTCGGCGCTCAGAATGATGCCGACAGTCGGCTTGTCGCCCTCGCTGCGCTTGAGCTCGTCGTACATACGCACATACATATCCATCTGCCCGACGTCGCGGGCGCTGAGTTTGCCGCGTTTGAGGTCGATGATCACGAAGCACTTGAGCAGGTAGTTGTAGAATACCAGATCGATGTAGAGATCAACGCCGTCAGTGCTGATGCGTTGTTGCCGAGCGACAAAGGAGAAGCCTTTGCACAGCTCAAGCAGAAAGCCTTGCAGGTGATCGATGAGAGCTTGTTCGAGCCCGCTTTCCCTGACCTTTCCTGCTGAGGGCAGGCCGAGGAATTCGAGCATGACCGGATCGCGAATGAATTCCCGTGGATTGCATTTCATCGCATTGATGTTGGTGGTCGCTTCCTCGACCACTTCGGTTTTGTCCTGGCTCATGAGCAGGCGCTCGTAGTAGAGCGTCAGGATTTGCCGATCAAGGGCGCGGCTTGACCAGTTGAGGTCGGCACATTCGTTCATGTACCACAGGCGCGCTTTCTCGCTTTCGACGCGTAGCAGGCGACGGTAATGGGTCCAGCTCAATTCGGAACGCACTGCGTTCCAAATTGGAAAAGATTGATAAAAGCTGCGCATATATCGCAGATTGCGTTCATCAAAGCCCTTACCGAACTGTCCCGTCAGATCCTTCGCGAGTAGCGCCAGTAACTGTTGACCATAACCCGCCCGCTGAGCGCCTTTTTGCTCAAACTCGACAATATGCCGGCCGATCTGCCAGCGAGTCTGCACTTGAATCGTATCAACCGCTCGCAGCACTTTTTGCCGCGCCTGGCGAATCGGCTCGCCCAGTTCGCCCAGCAGTGAATCGATTTTCGGGTCTTGCGTGTCAGCAGGTTTTAGCTGGCTCATCGGGTCTTCCGCGTCAGAGTGAACAGACGCAAAAGCATGACGATTGTCGCCGTTTGAGTATGTCGGGGGAGACGGTGAAGTCCGCAGGAAGAAGAGATTGCCATTGCAGGACGTTGCCGAGGAGCAGCGCTTTGCCGGGCAAGGGTCTGTAGTCCGTTTCGTACGCTTGAGGACAACCGTTAGCGCGAAGGCGATTTGCGTTTGGTTCTGGCTGCGGGTTTGTCGAGGCGCGTCAGTCTGTGCCACGCCAGGCCTGCGGCCAGCAGCAAGACGCCGAACAGACCTTGAAGTACGACATGAAACCAGTACGCGCCCGGCTGTTCGACGAGGGTGTAGACCTTGGCCGGCCCGCCGCGCGTGGCGGTGGTGATCGTCTCGTGAATAACGCCGTCGATGGCTGAGTAGCCCAACAGCGCACCGGTAACGATCAGAAACAGGCAAATCACGATTGCCAGTCCTCTGGACACCAGACTTTCCTGGTGCTGCGGCGGATGGGGCAGGGGTACGCGCGTTGGTTTCTGGTTCATCGCGGGGATAACCCTCTTCCGTAAGGGGCGGTGACGGTAGCGCGGATCAAGTGGCGGGAAACTACCCTGACTAAATCGCAGGCATAAAAAAACCCTGAATCTTGCGATTCAGGGTTTTCGGTATTTGGTGCCCAGAGACGGAATCGAACCGCCGACACGGGGATTTTCAATCCCCTGCTCTACCGACTGAGCTATCTGGGCAACGGGGCGCATTAAAAGGGTTTTTCGGATTTACGTCAACGACTTTTTGAAAATTTCTTAAATTAATTCCGTCGCTTACGAAAACCCCGGGTTATTCGGATGGCGGCACGTAGCCTTCGGCCTTGGCGTATTCCTCGCCGGAGAAGTACTTCTCCATTTCGCCCTGAAGGAATTTGCGGTCTTCGGCGTTCATCATGTTCAGGCGCTTTTCGTTGATCAACAGGGTCTGGTGTTTCTGCCAGTCGCCCCAGGCCTTGGCGGACACGTTTTCGTAAATGTCCTGGCCCTTGGCACCGGGGAACGGTGCTTTCTCGAGGCCTTCGAGTTGTTCTTTGTACTTGCGGCACATTACGGTGCGGGTCATGGCGATACTCCTGCATTCAAGACGGCGGCCGCGCGTTCGAGCAAGGTCTTGACCGGGGCGGCGAGGCCCAGGCGCGGCGGGGTGGCGAGGTTATACCAGAGCCAGTCGGCCTCGGCCACGTGATGGGCGGCCTCCTGCACCTGAACCAGCCAGGGTTCGATGGACAACTGGAAATGGCTGAAGGTGTGGACAAGGCTTGGCAGCGCCTGCTGCTGGCCCATGGTCAGCGAGTGTTGGTCGGCCAGATGTTGCAGGTCTTCCAGATCATCCAGCTCCGGCAGGCTCCACAAGCCGCCCCACAGGCCTGTCGAAGGGCGGCGGTAAAGCAGAATCGCGCCGTCACCGTTGGCGAGTATTGGCATCAGCGTGCGCTTCTGCGGGATGGCTTTGCGCGGCTTGGGGATCGGATAGCGAGTTTCCAGGCCCAGCATGTGCGCTTCGCAGCCACGCTCCAGCGGGCACAGCAGGCAGCTCGGTTTGCTGCGCGTGCAGAGCGTGGCGCCGAGATCCATCATCGCCTGGGTGTAGGCGTTGACCCGATCATGCGGGGTGAAGCGCTCAGCGTTGGCCCACAGCTGTTTGGCGACCTTCGGCTCGCCGGGGTAACCCTCCTGCGCGGTGAAGCGCGCCAGCACGCGTTTGACGTTGCCATCGAGGATCGGCGCGCGCAGGCCCATGCTGATGCTGGCGATGGCGCCTGCCGTGGACAGGCCGATGCCGGGCAATTCGGTGAGTTTTTCCACGTCGCGTGGAAACTCACCGCCGTACTGGCTGACGACGATCTTCGCGGTCTTCTGCAAATTGCGCGCGCGAGTGTAGTAACCCAGCCCGGTCCACAGATGCAGCACTTCGTCTTCCGGTGCGGCGGCCAGCGCTTCAACGGTGGGCAGCGCGGTCATGAAGCGATCAAAATAATTGAGCACCGTGCTGACCTGGGTCTGCTGCAACATGATCTCCGACACCCATACCCGATACGGGTTGATGTTCTGTTGCCAAGGCAGATCATGGCGGCCGTGGCGGTCGAACCAATCGAGCACCGCGCTGGAAAACTGCTCCGCTGTCATCGCTTGAACAGCCCCTTCAATGCGTTCTTCAGTTCCGGGCTGACTTTGTCGCCCAGTTTTTCGTCGATCTTTTCGCTGAGCTTGTCGCCGGCCATTTTGCTCGCGACCTGACCGAGGCGGTCATTGTCGATGCGGCAGGCCTTGGCGCCGAGTTCCAGCGGGCCGCGGCAGCGCAGCGGCCATTCGACGCCGACGAATTTTTCGCCGACCTGACAGGCCGGGTCAGGCATGGCGCTGGTGTCGCCTTCGACGATGATGCCGACGCGGTAATCCATGCCGAGGACGCGCAGGTCGATGTCGCCGTCACCGTTGACGGTCATGCCGGGGATGCGCACTTTCAGGTCCGGGTTGCTGGCGACGCCGTTGCGCACCGTCAGGTTGCCCTTGAGCTCTTCGAACGGCGTGTCCTTGCCGCGCGGCTCGCCGCTGAGGGTTTTGCGATTGAGCGTGGCGATGCCTTTGCACAATTGCTGCTCAAGGTTGGCATTGAGCAGCACGCCGTTGTTGATGACGAAACTGGCGTTGCCGTTCAGCGTGTCGATCAGCGCTTGCTGGCTGTTGCCGCTGCCGGAGAGGCTGCTGGTAAGTGTCACCAGGCCTTTGACCGGCGGGTTCTTGCCTTGGCTTTCGATGATCTTTTCTGCGGGCACGCGATTGAGTCGAGTCTGCAGATTCAGCACCGGTGCGCTCGGGCGCACGTCGAGTGTGCCGTTGGCGACGAATCCACCGTTGTACAAGTCGCCGCTGAGATTGGTCAGCGTCAGCAGGCCGCCCTGACCGCTGGCCTTGAGTGCGGCGTTGCCGATCGGCAGCTTATCGAGGGTCAGTTGGCCGAAGCTAAGGTCAGCGTCTACATCGAGCTTGGCCAGACGCTCGACCGGCAGCAGGCGCTCGGTGCTCCAGGCGGTTTTGCTCGGTTTGTCCGGTAGCGGCGTGGTGCCTGCGACGGCACCGGCCTCGGTGCTGGCAACTTCGGCCTGACGTGTTTGCGTAGCGCTGTTCGCCTGTGCCGATTTCGGCGGCAGATACCGGTCGGCGTTGAAGGTGTCGGCTTTGAGGATCATCCGCAACGATTGTTTGGCGAAATCTTCGACGGCGATACGGCCGCTGATGCTGCTGTCGTCGAGCTTCAGGTTGATGTTGTCGAAGGCGATGCTGCTGGGCGTTGCCGCAATGCGGCTGACCAGTTCAACCTTGCTCAGGCTGCCCTCAGCCATGGCCGGCAGCGTCTGCCCGACGCTGTCGACAAATTTCGCCAGATCAAACTGGGCAATCGAAATGCCACCGCTGATCTGCGGCGTCTTGTCGAGGTCGTTGGCTTTCAGTTCGCCCAGGGCGCGCAGCTGGTTGGCGGAAATCTTGATGCCGGTCCATTCGGCGACGTTCGCCGCTTTATCCAGCAACAACTGCCCTTGCGCGGCGAAGGTCATGGTCTTGCCTTGCAGCGGGTCGCCGGCCAGTTCACCGGACAACTTCAAGTCTTCGAATTTGTAGCGCTGCACGGCGCGCTCGAAACGCAATTCGCCGCTGAGCTCGGTGCGTACGCGTAGCACCGGCTGATTGGTGCCGAGAAACGCGGTGGCTTTGACCGGAATATTGGTCGAGTCGTGAACCGGGCCGGTGCTCAGCTGGATGCTTTCGGCGCTGAATTGCTTGCCGGTCAGCTCGTCGGTGTATTCAACGCGGGCGTTGTTGACGGTCAGGCTGTCAATGTCGAGGCGGATCGGCTGCGCCGGTTTCTCCACGGCAACGGTCGGTTCGCTGGTAGGCGCGTCGGTTTTGGTCGGCGGGGTTGTGCCCGGTGCAACCGGCACCTTGCCGATGTCTTCCCAGTTGCCGTGACCGTTCTTGTCGCGGTTCAGGCGCAAGTTCAGGCCCTCGACGCGGACATCGCTCATTTGCACTTCGCGGCGCAGCAGCGGCAGCACGCGCACCGACAAGCCGAGCATCTGCAGGTCGGCGAACGGTTCGGCAGGTTTGGCCAGGGTGGCGACGCTGGCCTCGTGCAATTCAAGACCGAGCCAGGGGAACAGGCTCCAGCCGATATCGCCATTGAGCGTCAGCTCGATGTGGGCCTTGTCGCGAGCTATCTGGCGGATCTCGTCTTTGTAGTCGTTGGGATCGAAGAGGTGGGTCAGGGCAAAGCCTGCCGCCACGATGATCAGCAACAACCCGAGAAGCACCAGACCCAGGATTTTGCCGAACGCTTTCATGGGCGAGTCCTTGTAGTGAGTCGAATTCGTAAATTTAGCCGGGGAGTATAGCGCTGCAATGGCCCGGTTCGCTGTGGCGTCCTGTTGCCAGTACGTCCAGCGTTAGGTGGAGTTTGGCCGCGAGGGCTTGCGCTTCGACCTGCCCGGCAGGCGCGAGCAGGCGCAATTCGGCCCCCGCTTGCGACGCCATTTCCTGCGCTTGGTTCACCAGCCGCTCGGCGACTCCGCGACGGCGGGTAACTTTTCGTACGCATAAATGGGACAAGTACCAGACGTCGTGGTGCCTTAGCAGACGCCCGGCACCGAGCAAGCGATCGTTGAAGCCTCCGGCGATCAGAGAGCCGTCGGCGAGGCTGCTTTCGATCAGTCCGCACGCCCCGGAAAACGGTGCGTACAGCCATGGCGGCGCGTCGCAATAGATCTTCTGCAAGTCCTGCTGATCCTGATAACTGGCGTCTTGTAGGACCTGGACGGTGATCGGCATGGTCGTTTCCTGAGTGGTACGAGAACAGATGACTTGAAAAAAGGTGATATCAGTTTGGTTTTTCTGTCACCTGAGAGTGGTAACCTTCGCCAGTTCGTCCGCCCGTCTGCGACTTAACGTCGCGCCTTCAAGGAGCTTCACCTGAAAAAACGGTCATGCCTGCGTGCATAAGGCCGAGGGTGAGCAGTGGCTGGCGAACCATACTAACAATTGGGGGATACACAATGAGCACGAGCATCACGGCGGACGGCCTGCGCGCCGACCAGCCTGCGTTCCTGTCCAAGGAACGCATCATCGCCAAGCCCGGTTTCAACCGCTGGCTGGTTCCACCGGCCGCTTTGGCCATTCACCTGTGCATCGGCATGGCCTACGGCTTTTCGGTGTTCTGGTTGCCGTTGTCCAAGGCACTGGGCGTTACCGCTCCGGTGGCTTGCGCACCGGACATGAGCTTCATCGCACAGGTATTTTCCTCGAACTGCGACTGGCCGATCTCCATGCTCGGCTGGATCTACACGCTGTTCTTCATCTTCCTCGGCTGCTCGGCAGCGATCTGGGGTGGCTGGCTGGAACATGCCGGGCCACGCAAGGCAGGCGTGGTTTCGGCCCTGTGCTGGTGCGGCGGTCTGTTGATCTCGGCGCTGGGTATCTATACCCATCAGATCTGGCTGATGTGGATCGGCTCCGGGGTGATCGGTGGTATCGGGCTGGGCCTGGGCTATATCTCGCCAGTGTCGACCCTGATCAAGTGGTTCCCGGACAAGCGCGGCATGGCGACCGGCATGGCGATCATGGGCTTCGGGGGCGGCGCGATGGTCGGCGCACCGTTGGCCACTGCGCTGATGAGCCACTTTGCTTCGGCTGAAGGTGTGGGCGTTTGGCAGAGCTTTGTGGCCATGGCCGCGATCTACTTCGTGTTCATGATCGGTGGCGCACTGTCCTACCGCGTGCCGCCAACCGGCTGGAAGCCTGAAGGCTGGACCGCGCCGGCGAAGAAAGCGTCGAACGCGATGATCACCAACCGTCACGTGCATGTGAACGTAGCGTGGAAAACCCCGCAATTCCGTCTGGTGTGGCTGGTGCTGTGCCTGAACGTATCTGCCGGTATCGGCATCCTCGGCATGGCTTCGCCGCTGCTGCAGGAAGTGTTCGGCGGCAAGCTGCTGGGCGTTGACGTGCCGTTCGGTCAACTCGACGCCGGTCAGCTGGCTTCGATCGCCGCAATTGCCGCCGGTTTTACCGGCCTGCTGAGCCTGTTCAACATCGGTGGCCGCTTCTTCTGGGCTTCGTTCTCGGACTACCTGGGCCGCAAAAACACTTACTTCGTGTTCTTCGCTCTGGGTTTTGCCCTGTACGCGCTGATTCCGAACATGGGGCATCTGGGTAACGTTGCGCTGTTCGTGGCGGCTTTCTGCATCATCCTGTCGATGTACGGCGGTGGTTTCGCCACGGTACCGGCCTATCTGGCGGACCTGTTCGGTACGCAAATGGTCGGCGCGATCCACGGTCGTCTGCTGACGGCCTGGGCTGCTGCCGGTGTGCTGGGTCCGGTGCTGGTGAACTACCTGCGTGAGTATCAGTTGAGCATCGGCGTTGAACGCGCTGCCGCTTACGACATCACCCTGTACATCCTCGCCGGCCTGCTGGTGCTGGGCTTCCTCTGCAACCTGATGGTGCGCCCGGTCGCTGACAAGTACTTCATGACCGACGCTGAACTGGCGGCCGAACAGGCGCTGGGCCACGACAAGGGGGCTGATGCCAGCACCGTCCTTGAGTGGAAAGCCGCACCGGGCAGCAAGCCGCTGGCCATCGCTGCGTGGCTGGTGGTCGGTATTCCGTTGGCGTGGGGTGTGTGGGTAACCCTGCAGAAGACGGCGGTACTGTTTCACTAAGTAAAAACGCTGTACCCCTGTAGGAGTGAGCCTGCTCGCGATAGCGGTCTGACAGTCACAAAAATGGTGACTGGGAGGCCCTCATCGCGAGCAGGCTCACTCCTACAGTTGTTTTGTGTGTCCGTAATGGCTTGTATGGACATGTCTACCCGCGACCGCCGGGCGTTCTATCCGTCAGCCATCTCACCTCTCGTGTTTCTGTTTGCTCCCCGCGTGCCTATAATGGCTGCCTTTTTCGCCCAATGATTTTGCGGAGCTGGTGATGGCCGAACGTAAGGCGTCTGTCGAGCGCGACACTCTGGAAACCCAGATCAAAGCCTCGATCAACCTTGATGGCACCGGAAAGGCCCGATTCGATATCGGTGTTCCTTTTCTTGAGCACATGCTGGATCAGATCGCCCGTCACGGGTTGATCGACCTGGATATCGAATGCAAGGGCGATCTGCATATCGACGACCACCACACGGTGGAAGACGTCGGTATCACCCTCGGCCAGGCGTTCGCCAAAGCCATCGGCGACAAGAAAGGCATCCGTCGCTACGGCCACGCCTACGTGCCGCTCGATGAAGCGCTGTCACGCGTGGTGATCGATTTCTCCGGTCGCCCGGGTCTGCAGATGCACGTACCGTACACCCGCGCTACCGTGGGCGGCTTCGACGTTGACCTGTTCCAGGAATTCTTCCAGGGCTTCGTCAATCATGCACTGGTCAGCCTGCACATCGACAACCTGCGCGGTACCAACACTCACCACCAGATCGAAACCGTGTTCAAGGCTTTCGGCCGCGCGCTGCGCATGGCCGTCGAGCTGGACGAGCGCATGGCCGGGCAGATGCCTTCGACCAAAGGCGTGCTGTAATGCAGACGGTCGCAGTTATCGACTACGGCATGGGCAACCTGCACTCGGTGGCCAAGGCGCTGGAACATGTCGGCGCCGGCAAGGTGCTGATCACCAGCGATGCGGACGTGATCCGCGAAGCCGACCGCGTGGTGTTTCCCGGTGTGGGCGCGATTCGCGATTGCATGGCGGAGATCCGTCGCCTGGGTTTCGACTCGCTGGTGCGCGAAGTCAGCCAGGATCGCCCGTTTCTCGGCATCTGTGTCGGCATGCAAGCCTTGCTCGATACCAGCGAAGAGAACGATGGCGTCGACTGCATCGGCCTGTTTCCCGGTGCGGTGAAATTCTTCGGCAAAGACCTGCATGAAGACGGCGAGCACCTGAAAGTCCCGCACATGGGCTGGAACGAGGTAAAGCAGAAGGTCAGCCACCCGCTGTGGCATGACATTCCGGACATGGCGCGTTTCTACTTCGTGCACAGCTACTACATCGCCGCCGCCAACGCGCGGCAGGTGGTGGGTGGCGGTCACTACGGTGTCGATTTCGCCGCAGCGCTGGCCGATGGCTCGCGCTTCGCCGTGCAGTTCCACCCGGAGAAAAGCCATACCCATGGCCTGCAGTTGCTGCAGAACTTCGCCGCGTGGGACGGTCGCTGGTAAATGGCCGCCAAGAAGTCCAGACCGCCGATTCTGACCCTCACTCCCGAACAGGAGAGCGAGGCCAATCGCAAGATTCAGCGGTTCATGGAAGACCGTTTCGAACTGGACCTGGGTTCGTTCGAAGCGGCGGAAATTCTTGAGCTGTTTACCCGCGAAATTGCTCCGCACTATTACAACAGGGCGATTTTCGATGTGCAGACCCATCTCAAAGAGCGGTTTGAAAGCATCGAAAGCGACCTGTGGGCGCTCGAAAAAAATTAGGAGCAGCGGCGAGCTTCAAGCTACCAGCTGCAAGAAACTGTCACACATGCGTGCTTGCAGCTTATAGCTTGCAGCTTGCAGCTCTTTGACGAAGGAAAAAGCATGCTGATTATTCCCGCTATCGATCTCAAGGACGGTGCCTGCGTACGTCTGCGCCAGGGCCGCATGGAAGATTCCACGGTGTTCTCCGATGACCCGGTGAGCATGGCTGCCAAGTGGGTGGAGGGCGGTTGCCGCCGTCTGCATCTGGTCGATCTGAACGGCGCTTTCGAAGGCCAGCCGGTCAACGGCGAAGTGGTCACGGCGATCGCCAAGCGCTACCCGAACCTGCCGATCCAGATCGGCGGCGGCATCCGTTCGCTGGAAACCATCGAGCATTACGTCAAGGCTGGCGTCAGCTACGTGATCATCGGCACCAAAGCCGTGAAAGATCCGGCCTTCGTCGCCGAAGCCTGCCGCGCCTTTCCGGGCAAGATCATCGTCGGCCTCGACGCCAAGGACGGTTTCGTCGCCACCGATGGCTGGGCAGAAATCAGCACCGTGCAGGTCATTGACCTGGCCAAGCAGTTTGAAGCCGACGGCGTCTCGTCGATCGTTTATACCGACATCGCCAAAGACGGCATGATGCAGGGCTGCAACGTACCGTTCACCGCGGCACTGGCGGCGGCGACGAAGATCCCGGTGATCGCCTCCGGCGGCATCCACAATCTGGGTGACATCAAGTCGCTGCTCGACGCCAAGGCACCGGGCATTATCGGCGCCATCACGGGTCGCGCGATTTATGAGGGCACACTGGATGTGGCAGAGGCTCAGGCTTTCTGCGACAGCTACGCGACCAGCTCCAAGTTGTAAGCTGCAAGCTGCAAGTTAGAAACTCGACCGCGATCGGCTCTTTCTTGCAGCTAGTAGCTTGAAGCTTGCAACTCTTAATCGGAGATTAAGCCCATGGCGTTAGCCAAACGCATCATCCCTTGCCTGGACGTGGACAACGGCCGGGTCGTCAAAGGTGTGAAGTTCGAGAACATCCGCGACGCCGGTGACCCGGTGGAAATCGCCCGTCGCTACGACGAGCAGGGTGCCGACGAGATTACCTTTCTCGACATCACTGCCAGCGTCGATGGCCGTGATACCACGCTGCATACCGTTGAGCGCATGGCCAGCCAGGTGTTCATCCCGCTGACCGTCGGCGGTGGCGTGCGCACCGTGCAGGACATCCGCAACCTGCTCAATGCCGGCGCGGACAAGGTGTCGATCAATACCGCCGCCGTGTTCAATCCGGAATTCGTCGGTGAAGCGGCGCAGCATTTCGGCTCGCAGTGCATCGTCGTTGCCATCGACGCGAAAAAGGTTTCCGGCCCCGGCGAAACCCCGCGCTGGGAGATTTTCACCCATGGCGGGCGCAAGCCAACCGGCCTCGACGCGGTCGAGTGGGCGAAGAAAATGGAAGGCCTCGGTGCCGGTGAAATTCTCCTGACCAGCATGGATCAGGACGGCATGAAAAACGGCTTCGACCTCGGCGTGACCCGCGCAATCAGTGACGCGCTGGGTATCCCGGTGATCGCTTCCGGCGGTGTCGGCAACCTGCAGCATCTGGCCGACGGCATCCTCGAAGGTCACGCCAGCGCCGTGTTGGCGGCGAGTATTTTCCATTTCGGCGAATACACCGTGCAGGAAGCCAAGGCGTATATGGCCAAACGCGGCATCGTGATGCGCTAGTCGCAACGCGAAAAGGTACAGGCCAGTGGACACCATGGCGCACCCAAGGCACTCTTGGGCACGCCATGGAATCCGGTAGCCCGACATGATCAAACGCCTGCTTCTCGTTCTCGCCAGCGCCTCGATGTTGCTCATCCACACCGCCCGCGCCGAAAACGCTCCCGACACCGATCTGGTGCTGCTCACCGAAAACTTCCCGCCGTACAACATGGCGAAAAACGGCAAGAACTTCGCCCAGGGCGAGAACATCAGCGGCATTGCTACCGATATCGTGCGCGAAATGTTCCAGCGTGCCGGCCTCACCTACAGCCTGACGCTGCGCTTTCCTTGGGAGCGTGTGTACAAACTTGCCCTGGAAAACCCCGGTTACGGCGCCTTCGTCATGGCGCGTCTGCCGGATCGCGAAAAACTCTTCAAATGGGTCGGTCCGATCGGGCCGGACGACTGGATTCTGTTGGCCAAGGCGGACAGCAAGATCACCCTCGACACGCTGGAAGACGCGCGCAAATACAGGATCGGTGCCTACAAGGGCGACGCCATCGCCGAGACCCTGGCCAAGCAAGGTCTGAAGCCGATCGTAGTGCTGCGCGATCAGGACAATGCGAAGAAACTGGTCAACGGGCAGATCGATCTGTGGGCCACCGGCGATCCCGCCGGGCGTTATCTGGCCCGGCAGGAGGGTGTCAGCGGCCTGAAAACCGTGCTGCGCTTCAACAGCGCAGAACTTTATCTGGCGCTGAACAAGGATGTTCCCGATGAAGTGGTCGCCAGGTTGCAGGCCGCGCTGGATCAACTGCGCAAAGAAGGTGTGGTCGACGAGATCATGGGGCGGTATCTGTAGTGGCGGTCACTCCGCTACTGCCGGCACGCCTGTGGATTCGTTACTCGCCTCGTGAACAGGCGATGCCTCAGTGGGCACGACTGTTTCACTCAGCGGCGGCGTCGAGTTTTGGCTCAAGTGCAGATTTTTCCCATCGGTGTAGCTGATCTTGCTACCGACCTGCGTGCCGTCCGTGCGCAGCAGCGTGTAATCACTCTGCGTCAGATAAACCGCCATTGAGCTTTTTCGGGGCACGATGGCTGCGACCTCGATGGGTGCCGGGTTAAGCCATTCGTTGGAGTGGCTTTCGCACTGGGCAAAATCATTGTTCAGTCGCGCCGAGAACACAAAGGGGCGGGGCAGATTGCTTTGCCACTGCGCGCCGAACTCGATCGAAGTGGCGTTGGCAAACGTGCGCAGGCTTTCGGTTTTCTGTAGACGTGGCGCGGTCCAGCGCACGGTCTTGTTTGTGTTTTCCTCGTTGTGACAATGCCCCACCAGTTGATGATGGTCCGTACGCTGCAGCAGGTATTCAGGTGATTGGCGAAATTGCTGAGGAGGCGTGAGCTGTGGATCTTTTATCGTGAACCACGGCAGTCGAGCGGTGAAGGTGGGTTGCCCGGGCAGCGGCATGACCGGCGGTTTTGCATTTTCCAGAACCGGCACGGCAGGTCGTGGAGTGGACTCCATCAAGATGGGAATGCGCAAGGCATGGACAACGAAATTCGCCGGTCTGGTATAGCTGTTCACCCCGATGAAAGTACCGGGCGCCAGGTGGATCTCATCGGGTCGAGCCGCTGGCGTTATCGCGCTCCACAGGCTGATGCTTTGCCGAGCACCGCTGCCCCTGTCAGACCATACCGCTTCACTCAGGCCGGCAGCGGTCAACAGGTCGGCGCGCACGCAACGAACAGCGTTGAAAGAAGGTTTTTCGTGGCCGTCGGAGCAAACCCAACCCAGTGCCACGTACCCTTGCGGGGGAACAGGTTTCCAGATTGCGCCGTCCTTCCTTGACCCTGAGCCGGAGTCTCGCCAGACCAACTCGTAGTCGTCCGGGCGCTGCAATGCTGTGCCTTTGGTGGGATCGATACCGAGCGTTTCAGCCTCTCGAACCACGGCCACCACATGTTTTCCGGTGATGTTCTGATTGCCGTCGATGACCACATCGCCCAACGGAAAATAACCCGGCAGCACATCGGCGGCCGGCACGGGGCGCCAGAAAGCGGCCGGTGTTGCCCGAGAACCGGAGGTGTCCCAAATGCGCAGAAATTCAGTTGTAAAGCTGATCAGCAAGTTGTCGTTTCGGATGGGTTGCGGGTGCGCGGGAGGCAAAGCGCTATTGTCATGAGTAGTCATTGCAATTCCTGATAGTTGAAAAGCGACGCAAGGGCGTCGCGACCTGGTGCAGGTCTCACTTTCCGGAATTGGGCCAGATGGCTGGCGTTAACTATGTATTGCGTAGGGTGTTGCGCGGTCAGTGCAAAGTAACCGGTTATTACCGATAAGCGCCGTCTTTACCGTGCGCGGCCATGGCGCGGTTGCTGCGTACGCTAATCATTTGGCGGATATCGATCCAGTCGATGCCCTGGGCCTTCAGTTTCGGCAATTCACGCTCGAGCACCGCGAGGGTCTGCGGGTACGGATGACCGATCATTACCGCCGAACCCTGCTTGTGCGCCAGGCTGATCGCCGTCTGCAACTGCGTGGCGATCGCCGATTCCGTGCGTTCGTCATCAAGGAATACGTCTCGCGAGACACTCGCCAGATCGATTTTCTGCGCTTGCTGCGCAGCGACCGTTTGCGCGCTGGTGCGGCTGTCGACGAAGAATTTATGACGGCGTTGCAACTCGCCCATCAACCACGCCATTGCCGCGGGTTGTGCAGTCATGCGGCTGCCCATGTGGTTGTTGATGCCGGCGGTAAACGGGACTTTTTCGAAGGCGGCGTTGAGGCGTTTTTCGAGCTCTTCAATCGGCAGTTCCGGGTGCCAGGCATAAGGCCCGGTGGCCGGGTCCATTGGCATGTGCAAGATGACGATCTTGCCGGCGCGATGGGCCTCGCGAGCAAACTCGGTGGCGTGCGGGGTGTCCGGCATGATTGCCGTTGTCACCGGACCGGGCAGGGCGAGCACGCGACGATCCCGGGGCAGGTTTTGCCCCAGGTCATCGATGATCAGCGTCAGGTAGGCTTTGTGCGGTTTCGGGCTGGCGGGCTCTGCGTGAACAGCACCCGCCAGGCAGCACAACAGAACGAACAGAAAACGCAGCGACATCCTCAACGGCCGGACGTGATGCTCAGCCCTTTGAGCAGGCTCAGGGCCTGGGCCAACTGGTAATCGTCATCCTGTGGCATGGCTTTGGCCTTGCCGCCAGAGCCGGTCGGTTTGTCCGCGCCGCCGTTGCCGTTGCCCAGGTGGCCCTGCAGATCGGCCTCCTTGAAGTATTCGCTGTCGGCTTCGTTGGTGATCTTCGCGCGGCGCACTTCGATGTCCGGGACGATGCCCTGTGCCTGAATCGAACGGCCATTCGGCGTGAAGTAAAGCGCGGTGGTGATTTTCAGTGCGCGATCGTTGTTCAGCGGCAGCACGGTTTGCACCGAGCCTTTGCCGAAGCTGGTGGTGCCCATGACCACCGCGCGTTTCTGATCCTGCAAGGCGCCGGCGACGATTTCCGACGCCGAGGCGCTGCCGCCGTTGATCAGCACGACCATCGGCACTGCTTCGCTTTCGTCCTTGCCGGTCGCCGAGAAGCGCAGTTCGGAGTTGGCGATGCGGCCCTTGGTGTAAACGATCAGGCCTTTGGTGATGAAGTGGTCGACCACTTCCACCGCCGATTGCAGCACGCCGCCCGGGTTGTTGCGAAGGTCAAGAATGATGCCGTTGAGCTTCTTGCCGTTGTCCTTGCGCAGCTTGGCCAGCGCCTTGGAGACTTCGTCACCGGTCTTGACCTGGAACTGGGTAATGCGGATGTAGCCGTAACCCGATTCGAGCAGCTGTGCCTTGACGCTCTTGACCTGAATCACCGCACGCGCCAGGGTCACGTCGAACGGCGTACCGCCATCGCGGACCAGGGTGAGGGTGATTTTCTGACCGATCTTGCCGCGCATCTTGTCGACGGCTTCGGTCATGGTCTGGCCGCGTGTCGGCTGGCCGTTGATCTTGACGATGAAGTCGCCAGCCTGAATGCCGGCCTTCGACGCCGGAGTGTCATCGATCGGCGAGACGACCTTGATGAAGCCATCCTCGGCGCCGACTTCGATGCCCAGGCCGCCGAATTCACCGCTGGTGCTTTCCTGCAATTCGGTGAAATCTTCCGGGCCCAGGTAAGCCGAATGCGGGTCAAGGTTGCTGAGCATGCCCTTGATCGCATTTTCCAGCAGGGTCTTGTCGTCCACAGGTTCGACGTACGCGGCTTTGATCCGGTCCATGACCTCGGCGAAGGTGCGCAGCTCTTCCAGCGGCAGCGGTGCCTTGGCGGTCGCGGCAGTGCCTGCCGGAGCGACGGTCGGGGCCGGTTGCGCGGCGAACGCCAGAGGCGCGCCGATCACTAGGGCGATCGTCAGGGCCAGCGAGGTAAGGCGGGACAAATGCAGCATGTCGAACGAACTCCTGAATTAGATGCGGCGCTTATCCTTGCGCACGACACCATTGCGCCGGATCACTCGGGTGACCCTGCTGACGAATTGCGAAATACAGCGCTGGCGTGTCCTGACCGCCACTGTTACCGACAGTGGAGATCGACTCACCCGCTTTGACCACATCACCCGCCGACTTGAGCAGCGTCTGGTTGTGGCCGTACAGACTCAAAAAGCCATTGCCGTGATCGAGGATCACCAACAGCCCGGCACCGCGCAGCCAGTCGGCGAACACCACGCGACCGCCATGGACGGCATGCACCTGACTGCCAGCGGAGGCGCTGATCATCACGCCGTCCCACTTGGTGCGGGCATCGTCGCCGCGGCTTTCACCGAAGCGTGCGAGTAATCGACCATCAACCGGCCATGGAAGTTTTCCCCGGGTTGCAGCAAAAGGCCCGCCAAACGTCTCGCCGCTGCTGGACACCAAGGCGCCGGGGGTTGATCTGACGGGTTTTCGTGGGGCGTCGCTGTTGTCAGCCTGCGCCTCACGCAAGCGCTTTTTTTCCGCTTCCTGCTGGGCGATCAGCGCTTTCTGCCGCGCTTCTTCTGCCTCACGAGCCTGGCGGGCCAGGGTTTCTTCGATGGTTTTAAGGACTTTAGACAGGTCTGCCTGATCCTGCTCGCGGGCGGCAAGTTTTTGGTCGCGCGCTTTCACATCGTCATTGAGCTTGGCAAGCACCTGCTGGCGCTCCTTGCGGACTTTCTCGAGGGCTTCGCGCTGAGTGTCGAGGTCGCTTTTCTGCACCAGCAACTGCGCCTGCTGCAAGCCGATGTCCTTTTCGACATTGGCCAGTTGGCGCAGGGTTTCGTTGAAATTCTTCAGCTGTTCCAGGCGGGCCTGGCTCAGGTAGTCGTAATAGGTCAGGGTGCGGGCGAATTTCTCGGGGTTCTGCTGGTTGAGCAGCAGCTTGAGGTATTCCTGCCGGCCGTTCTGATAGGCCGCTCGGGCCTGAATGGCGATCAGTCGCTGCTGTTCAGTGCGCGCGCTCTGGAGTTTTTTTTTCTCTGCATCGAGCCGCTGCAGCTCGGATTCGCTTTTCTGCAATTCTTTCTGCAGGGCATCGACCTGCTTCTGCAGCTTGCCCATCTCGGTTTCGGTGCCCTTGAGCTCTTTCTGCACGCCGGATTTTTCTTCCTGCAGCTTGCCCAGGAGCTTTTTCAGCTCGGCGATATCCTGACGCGTGGCGTCCAACTGCTGTTGGGTTTGCGCGCGCTCGTCGGCGAAGGCCGGCTGGAGCAGACAGGTCAGAGCAAGGGCGATCAGGACGCGAAGCATAGGGGCGGGCGGCACCAGGGTAAGGGACGGCCTAGTATGCCCGCCCGAGGCTGCAAAAAAAACGCCCAATTGGGGCTGTGTGATAACTGGCTGGAGATACCGCTGAAAATCATCTCCGAAACCCGCACAAACCACTGTGGGAGCTGGCTTGCCAGCGATGGCGGCTGCACATTCAACAGAGATGTTGGCTGTCAGATTGCTATCGCTGGCAAGCCAGCTCCCACAGGGTTTTGCGGTGTTTTCCGGCTTCTGATCAGACCAGGATCGAAGTCCCGGTCATCTCCGCCGGTTTTTCCAGGCCCAGCAGCATCAGCATGGTCGGCGCTACATCCGCCAGCACGCCACCCTCACGCACCTTGAGGTCGCGCTTGCCGACATAAATGAACGGCACCGGCTCGGTGGTGTGCGCGGTGTGCGCCTGGCCGGTGGATTCGTCGGCCATCTGCTCGACGTTGCCGTGGTCAGCGGTGATCAGCGCTTCGCCGCCGACTTTTTCCAGTGCTTCAACGATGCGCCCGACGCAGGTGTCCAGGCATTCCACAGCCTTGACCGCTGCGTCGAACACGCCGCTGTGGCCGACCATATCGCCGTTGGCGTAGTTGACCACGATCACGTCGTAACGCTGGTTTTCGATGGCGTCGACAATGCGGTCGGTCACCTCGGGTGCGCTCATTTCCGGCTGCAAGTCGTAGGTCGCGACTTTCGGCGACGGAATCAGGATGCGCTCTTCGCCGGGGAACGGTTCTTCACGACCGCCAGAGAAGAAGAAGGTCACGTGGGCGTACTTCTCGGTTTCAGCGATGCGCAGCTGGGTCTTGCCATTTTTCGCCAGATAATCACCCAGGACGTTTTCCAGGGTGCCAGCGGCGAAGGCAGATGGTGCCGGGATGCTTGCGGCGTATTGGGTGAGCATGACAAAACCGGCCAGTTTCGGCTGACGGGCGCGCTCGAAATCCTTGAAATCGTCTTCAACGAAAACGCGAGTCAGCTCGCGGGCGCGGTCGGCACGGAAGTTCATGAACACCACGGCGTCGCCGTCTTCGACTTTGACCGGTTCACCGATGGTCGTGGCTTTGACGAATTCATCGCTCTCGCCGCGCGCGTAGGCGGCTTCAAGACCTTCCTGAGCGGTGGCAGCGTGGAATTCGCTGTTGCCGTCGACGATCAGGTTGTAGGCCTGAGCGACGCGATCCCAGCGGTTGTCACGGTCCATGGCGAAATAACGACCGATGATGCTGGCGATGCGGCCCTTGCCGAGTGCCTGGAAAGTCGCGTCGAGCAGTTCGATCGACGAGGCAGCACTTTTCGGCGGCGTATCGCGGCCATCGAGAAAAGCGTGCAGGTAGATTTTTTCCGCGCCGCGCTTGAACGCCAGTTCAGCCATGGCGATCAGGTGATCCTGGTGGCTGTGCACGCCGCCATCCGACAGCAGGCCCATGAAATGCACGGCCTTGCCGGCAGCCACGGCTTTATCCACAGCGGCGCAGATGGTCGGGTTCTCGAAGAACTCACCGTCGCGGATCGCTTTGGTCACGCGGGTGAAGTCCTGATACACCACGCGCCCGGCGCCGAGGTTCATGTGGCCGACTTCGGAGTTGCCCATCTGCCCGTCCGGCAGGCCGACGTCCATGCCGCTGCCCGAGATCAAGCCGTTCGGCACTGTGGCCCAGAGGCGATCGAGAACCGGTTTTTTCGCCGCGAACACGGCGTTCGATTCGGGGCTGTCGCTGTGACCGAAGCCGTCGAGAATCATCAGGACCAAAGGTTTAGGCGTAGTCGTCATGGAATCCACTCGTGGCTGATAAAGAAGAGGGCGATGCAAAACGGAGTTGGAGTTTAAAGCGAAGTTCCGACCGCGTCACCGCCGGACGGGGTTTGGCCGACCATAGTGGCTGTGTATACTGGCCGACATTTTAACGCCCTGGAACCTCCTTCGATGGTTGCTCACCTGATTGAATTTGCCACTAACCACTACATTCTTGTCGGTATCTTCGTCGTACTGCTGGCTCTGTTGCTGGCGCACACGATGCAGGGCGGCGGTAAAAGCCTGAGCACCGGCGAACTGACCGCACTGGTCAACAAGGACGCAGGCGTAGTGGTGGACATCCGTCCGGCCAAGGATTACGCCGCTGGCCACATCGTCGGTGCGGTGAACATTCCGCAGGACAAACTGGCTGCCCGTACCGGCGAGCTGGAAAAGCACAAGTCCAAGACCATCATTCTGGTCGACGCCCTTGGTCAGACTGCTGGTACTCACGCCCGCGAGCTGATGAAATCCGGCTTCACTGCGGCCAAGCTGTCCGGCGGGATTTCCAGCTGGAAAGGCGACAACCTGCCATTGGTGAAGTGATATGAGCCACGTCGTCGTCTACTCCAGCGATTACTGCCCTTACTGCTCGCGCGCCAAGCACCTGCTCGCCAGCAAAGGCGTGGCCTTCGAAGAGATCAAGGTCGATGGCAAGCCGCAGCTGCGCGCCGAGATGACCAAAAAGGCCGGACGCACGTCCGTGCCGCAGATCTGGATCGGCGAAAAGCACATCGGCGGTTGTGATGATTTATATGCTCTGGAGCGCGCCGGCAAACTCGACGCGTTGCTCAAGGGCTGAACGGCTGCACCCACGTACAGCACTCCCTAAAAGACCCAAGATCGATAAGGATCTGAGATGACTGACCAACAGAACACTGCAGCCAGCGAAGAAGAAACCGCACCGCAATTCTCCTTGCAGCGCATCTACGTTCGCGACCTGTCCTTCGAAGCCCCGAAAAGCCCGGCGATCTTCCGCCAGCAATGGGACCCGGCGGTCGCGCTGGATCTGAACACCCGCCAGAAAGCGCTGGAAGGCGATTTCTTTGAAGTCGTGCTGACCCTGTCCGTAACCGTGAAAAACGGTGAAGAAGTCGCCTTCATCGCTGAAGTGCAACAGGCCGGTATTTTCCTGATCAAGAATCTCGACGCCGCTTCGATGAGCCACACCCTGGGTGCGTTCTGCCCGAACATCCTGTTCCCGTACGCGCGCGAAACCCTCGACAGCCTGGTCACCCGTGGTTCGTTCCCGGCACTGATGCTGGCCCCGGTGAACTTCGACGCCCTGTACGCGCAAGAGCTGCAGCGCATGCAGGAAAGCGGCGAGACGCCAACCGTTCAATAACGGTTCAGCCTCACCCATGTGGGAGCGAGCCTGCTCGCGATGGCGGTTTGTCAGACATATCGATGTCGCCTGACACTCCGTCATCGCAAGCAGGCTCGCTCCCACATTTGTTTTGCGCTGTTATCTAAAGTCGTTCTGGCGCCAGGCTTCGTACACGGCGACCGCAACGGTGTTGGACAGGTTCAGGCTGCGGCAGCCTTCGCGCATCGGCAGGCGCAGGCGCTGTTCGGCGGGCAGCGCATCGAGCACCTCGGCGGGTAAACCGCGGCTTTCCGGGCCGAAGATGAACGCATCGCCCGGCACGAACGCCGCATCGTGAAACGGCCGTGAGCCTTTGGTGGTAAAGGCGAACAAGCGCGGGTTGCCGAGGCTTTCCAGACAGCTGGCCAGATCCGCATGACGTTGCAGCGTGGCATATTCGTGGTAGTCGAGACCGGCGCGGCGCAGGCGCTTGTCGTCCATCTCGAAACCCAGCGGTTCGATCAAATGCAGGTGGCAGCCGCTGTTGGCGCACAGCCTGATAACGTTGCCGGTATTCGGCGGAATTTCTGGTTGAAAAAGGATGACGTGAAACATGCACGGCTCCGAAGGTAAAGATGAGCGGCATTCTACGCCGCCTGTGGACAACCGTTCGAAACTATTCCCGCGGGTAATCGGTTCATTGGCGATTGTCGGCTTGATGGTCGGCCTGATGATCGGTCGCCTGACCACTCCGGACCCCAGCGAGTTGCAGCAGGTCGAGGTGACCGATGGCGGTCTGGTGGTGTGGTTCAACAACGAACCGAAGCTGCATGGCGAGATCATCGACGGCAGCGTGGCGCTGCTGTTTCAGGCTGAAGGGCACGCGCAAAAAGGTCAGCTGAAACTCAATGGCCGGGACGTCAACTGGCGCACACGCAAGAGTGACGGTGGCTTGCTATTGACGGTGCTGGCGGCACGGCCGTTAAAAGGCCAGTGGGTCGGCAGCGAGGTGGACGACCGCTGGCGCCTGGAGATCCGCTTGAGCGAGCCCTAGCGGATAACCTCTTCTCGCTGTTCACTCCGACGCCTTATGGCGTCATTTCCCACTGCAAGCGTCTCTCTTTCCCGTCTCCAACGAACACCGCCTCACGCTATCGTTCTCTCCTTCAAACGGCAGGATGCCGAAACCCTCGCCTCTCGCATGAACGCAGAGCGACTTTTCAAGGAAGAAAGATATGCCAGTCAAACCACCTCGTGGTGGCGGTAACCACGTTGACGTCCCCGCCAGCGCGAATCGGTCGGCTGACGCGGATCAGTCGCTGTCCGGTCAGTCGGGTCGCAGAAGCGCCGACTCAAGTAGCGCTCAGGATAATTTGCAGCCGCGGGCCGGATCATCCAGTGAGTCAGGCCGCGATGCAGTTGGCCCTGTCGCGGTCGTGGAGGTTCACGCCTCACCCACTGCGGTTCATCGTCCTCCGCCCCTGTTATCGCTGGACGATTACGCCACCAATGCCCGGGCGATCCTTCCACAAATCAACGATGATGGTCTGCGGCTGATCAACCGTCGCATATATGCTGACCTGGCCAACGGCGATCTGGTTCTTGTCGCTGCGGATCCCGCCACCGGTTTATATCGCGCCCGGCGCCCAAGCGAATTGCTGCCATCGGGCCCGGTATTGCTACGCGACGTCGCCAGCGGTCATTGGTATCCGCGCCAGTTGGTTGAGCGAACCACGCGCGCGCAGGTCAAAAAGTATCTTTCGCAAGCAAGCGATCTTGATGCGGACGCTTTTATCGCCCGGTTCGATGACAAGGATGTGGCGGATGCCGAACTCCAGCGTATCCAGCGTGGTTCGCCTCAGCTGGACATCGAACACATCCGCATCCCGTACCACGAGCCTCGTATGGCTTATGACGGGCAGATGCAGCAGGCGTTGGATATGTGGGGCAAGCTGCGGCAAGTGTACGAGTGGCACGGCCAGCCTGATCAGCGAGTCTATAGCGACGGGCGACTGTCAGGTTACAAGCTGGATATAAATCTCACGTTATGGCCGGTCGACAAGCTGCTTTCGTTGAGATTCAGCGCAGTCGTTTCTCTCACTTTGAAGGGGCATGCTCCGCTGGATGCAGCGGTTTTTTTCAGGCAGTTTCCCAACATTGAAAGTCTGACGATATCAAGCCAGGTGATGACAAATGCCGGGAGCGGGTTGTTCATGTTCCAGGCAGCTCAATCAAGATTCAGTATGGAATCAAGCTTTGCAGGGCAGTTGACAGGGCTTACCCGGTTACGGGAGCTGAATCTGCAGAATTGCAACTTGCCGGCAGGTTTTTCGTTGAGGGGCCTGAGCAGACTGCAAGTGTTGAGGTTGGTGGATACACAGGTCACAGTGTTGACCGAGCATGCCGGTCCGTGGCGCCCAGGGGAGCCTGTGCAACACTGGGCTGATTATTCGCCAGTGGAACCGGACTTGACCGGCATGACCGAGTTACGTGTGTTGGATCTGACGCGGACTGGAATACGCCGTCTTCCTTCCGGGCTTGATGCCGGCAATGGTCCGTCGAAGCTGGAAGTTTTAAAACTGGGTGACAATCCGATATATGCCGCACCCTCATTAAAAGCTATGACAGCGCTGCAGGAACTGGATCTTTCCCACATGGGGCTAGACGGATTTCCCGAGGGTATTACCTCGATGATTCCAGAAAAAGTATTGAATCTGGCGAACAATCGAATCACAGCGATCCCGGCATCCGTTGAACTCAGAGCCGGTTTCAATCTCATCGGCAATCCAATAACTGATCCGGCCTCCCTCCGCCGGCTGCTATATGCACGTAACCAGACAGGTAACGACATTTGGCTGGGAACAGAAAGTTCTGATTTGTCGGCCAATCTTTGGCTGCAACATGTCCCGGCAGAGCAATTGGCTCGAAAGCTACAACTCTGGGGCAGCGTCAGCCATCTTGCCAGAGGTCTGAAGAAGCTGAGCCGTACGCCGGAGTTTTACGTTGAGCGGCCGCTATTGCAGCGGCGCGTCTGGTCGTTTCTCGAGATATACGACAAGGCTGATGTAGACGAGCAGTTGCGACTGAATCAGATTTTGGCTGAAGAACCGAGCCCAGTAGGAATGCTGGAAAAGCTGGAAGAAGAAATACGCACGTACGACAGTACACGGCAGAATCAGCCCCTGCATCATCTGCCCAAGCGTCCGAAGCTCGATTGAGCCTCGAACCGGGCGGGAGGAGTAAAAGCGGGAATCCCTGACCTGCCTGTATCAGGGTTCCCAAAAGGGGCGGACTTCGCTGTGAGCGTCGGTCCGGTGTAAAGAGGGAACCCCCGGCCTGCCTGTACCAAGGATCCCAAAAGGGTGAGCTCGTCGCGTTGCGACATGGGCCCGATGTAAAGAGGGGAATCCCAGGCCTGCCTGTACCAAGGTCCCCGAAACGGGTGGTGAAACGAATCACCTGTAAGAGATATTGCAGGGGGCGTGCCAGATTCTCATTTGCTGTAACAAAATGCTTGGTCAGGAACGTGAAAGCCCCGGAAATCGGGGCTTTCGCGTTTTTGAATAAAGGGTTCTTCAGTGTTTTCAGGAGTGGTTGTGGCGATACGGCTGTGCGCGATCACGGGTCATTGTGCATTGATGCGGTGCACGGTGGCCCTCACCCTAACCCTCTCCCGAAGGGAGAGGGGACTGACCGAGTTGCCCGGTCAAGTTACGCCGACCTGAAATACCGAGCCGAACTCAAGCTTTGAAAGCGCCCGTGATCTGCTCCCTCTCCCATTCGGAGAGGGCCGGGGCGAGGGGACTGGATCTCGAATACACCGACAATCTCAAGCGAACGAAGCTTTATCCTTCTTCCCCCTCATCATCATCGCCACCATCAACCTTCATCCCCAATTCCTTGATCTTGCGCGTCAGGGTATTACGCCCCCAACCCAGCAACACCGCAGCATCACGTCGGCGGCCCGCCGTATGTTTCAAAGCCGTTTCGATCATGATCCGCTCGAACGCCGGTACCGCGCTGTCGAGCAGACTCGACTGACCACGCGCCAGAGCCTGATCGGCCCACTGACGCAGCGCCTGCTCCCAGTTGGTCACCGGCGCCGAATCCTGCGGCAGATTCAGCAGTTCTGGCGGCAAGTCGCTGATGTGCACTTCGCGCCCGGAAGCCATCACCGTGATCCAGCGGCACGTGTTCTCCAGCTGACGCACATTGCCCGGCCATGGCAGGTTTTTCAGGTATTCCTCGGTCTCGCTTTTCAGCAGCTTCGGCTCGACCGCAAGTTCCTGCGCGGCGCGGCTGAGGAAGTGTTTGGCCAGGGTCGGGATGTCTTCGCGACGATCCGACAGGCGCGGGATGTGGATGCGGATCACGTTGAGGCGGTGGAACAAGTCCTCACGGAATTTGCCGGCATGCACCAGGGTTTCCAGGTTCTGGTGTGTCGCGGCGATGATGCGCACGTCGACCTTGACCGGCACATGCCCGCCTACCCGATAGAACTCGCCGTCAGCCAGCACGCGCAACAGACGCGTCTGGGTGTCGGCCGGCATGTCGCCGATTTCATCGAGGAACAGTGTGCCGCCATCCGCCTGTTCAAAACGACCGCGACGCAAGTTGGCGGCGCCGGTGAAGGCGCCTTTCTCATGGCCGAACAGCTCCGACTCCATCAGATCCTTGGGGATCGCTGCCATGTTCAGCGCAATGAACGGCGACGCCGCGCGTGGGCTGTGACGGTGCAGGGCGTGGGCGACCAGCTCTTTACCGGTACCGGATTCGCCGTTGATCAGCACGGTGATGTTGGAATGGCTCAAGCGGCCAATGGCGCGAAACACTTCCTGCATCGCCGGCGCTTCGCCGATGATTTCCGGGGTGCGGGTCAATGCCGGTACGACTTCCAGTCCTTGCTGTTCCTGAGCGTGCTGATTGGCACGCTTGACCAGCGAAACGGCCTCGTCGACATCGAACGGCTTCGGCAAGTATTCAAACGCGCCGCCCTGATACGAGGCGACCGCGCTGTCCAGATCGGAGTGAGCGGTCATGATGATCACCGGCAACCGCGGGTGCTGTTCGCGAATCCGCGCCAACAGGTCCAGACCGCTGGCGCCGGGCATGCGAATGTCGGAAATGATCACGTCCGGCTGCTGCCGCGCCAGACGACTCATCACGCCATCGGCGCTGTCGAAGCTCTGCGTGGTCATGCCTTCCTGTTGCAAGGCCTTTTCCAGAACCCAACGGATAGAACGGTCGTCATCGACGATCCACACGGTTTCACTACGGCTCATGTCGATGTGGCTCCTTGTTCCAGTGGCAGGAAGATCGAGAACGTCGTGTGGCCTGGATGGCTCTCACACTCGATCAGGCCCTGATGCTGACTGATGATGTTCTGGGTAATGGCCAGGCCCAGCCCGGTACCGTCCGGGCGCCCGCTGACCATCGGAAAGAAAATGGTTTCCTGCAGTTCCGCAGGGATGCCCGGGCCGTTGTCGATGATTTCGATCTTGGTCACCAGGCGATGGCGGATATGGCCGATGGTGAACTGGCGCATGGCACGGGTGCGCAGGCTGATGCGGCCCAGACGCAGCTCGTTCTGGCTGCTGATCGCCTGCATCGCGTTGCGCACGATGTTCAATACGGCCTGGATCATTTGCTCGCGGTCGATCAATACGTCCGGAATGCTCGGGTCATAGTCGCGCACCAAGGTGATGCAACCCTGGCTTTCGGCTTCGACCAGTTGGCAGACGCGTTCGAGTACTTCGTGGACGTTGCACATCGCCAGTGACGGCAGCTTGTTGGAACCGAGCATGCGGTCGACGAGATTGCGCAGGCGGTCGGCCTCTTCAATGATCACGTTGGTGTAGTCGCGCAGGCTGTCTTCCGGCAGTTCGCGGGCCAGCAATTGCGCGGCGCCACGAATCCCGCCGAGTGGATTCTTGATTTCATGGGCGAGGCCGCGCACCAGCATCTTGCTGGTTTCCTGCTTGGACAGCTGAGCCTCTTCCTTGGTGATCCGCAGCAAGCGGTCACGCGGGTGGACTTCCAGCAAAAGCAGGGTTTCGCCATTGCTGAGGATCGGCGTTACCGCGTAATCCACGGTCAGCGTCTGGCCGGTCAGCGCGGTGAGCATCGCTTCGCGCTTGGTGAACGGATGCGCTTGCTCGACCGCCTGGCGCAGGGAATTGAGCGCCTCGGGGGATTCGGTGAACAGCTCGCTGATGAACTGGCCATGGCTGCGCTGACCGCTGACGGCCAGCAGCATTTCCGCCGCCGGGTTCATGTACTCGAGGCGCAATTGCGCGTCGAGCAGGATGGTCGCGGTGGTCAGGTTGTCGAGCAGCAAACGATGGATTGCGTCGCTTATGGTCATCTGGACCCCTTTTGGAGCAAGGCGTGCGCGAGAACTAAGCGCTGATACCGGGAAAATGCAAAAACCAAACCAAGGCTCCGAAAAGAAGCGTTTAACGCCTGAAACAGGCGTTTGACGCGCGTTTGTATGGCACGAAGCCAGCTCCATCGGGAAGTTTCGAACCAAAATGGGTTGGAATTTGAGTAGGGTGCAGCTTAGCGCACCAATACAGTGCGCATCGTTCGGTAGCGTCAGAAGAAGCGCAGGAAGGGGTTTTTCGGTTTTTCAGGTTTGTCTTTCAATGGGCATTCCGGCCGCACGCCGTAATCGTCTTTGGTGCAGGGTTTGACCTGACGTTTCTGCGCCAGCGAAATGCGCAGCATGTGGAAGGGCTGGTTGGCGGTGCGTTCGACGGTGCGGCCCTCGGCATCGAGAATTTCTGCCGACAGGTTGTGGCTGCCGCGATCGATATTGCTCAGCGGGAAGACCGGGCTCAGGCCGGGTTCGCCGGTTGGCTTTCCGTCCAGCAACAAGCGATAGCGGTGGCCTTGCTGCAAGCCGGGCTCGCTGGTGATGCTGACAATCAGTTCTCCGGCACTGCTGCGGATGGTCGCATCGGGCTCGGGCACCAGAACCCGCAGCATGTCGTAATGAAACGGTGGCTGCGGTGTGGCGTTCCTGGTTTGGTTACTCGGGGCGGCGGCGGTCGGGGTGGCAGGCATGCGATTGCTGGTAGCGATCGGCACACGCTTGGCGTTGCCGCGCGGTTGGTCGGTGTAGACGCGATTGCCGTGGGCATCGATATAGGTGAACACCTCCGCCGAAGCGGGCAGGGCGAGCAGGCACAGGATCAGGCAGGCAACTTTCATGGTCGATGCACCCGCTGCACGGTGAAGACTGCGGGTGGGCTTTGCTGAATCACGGTCTGGCCGTCGATCACCTGCACCGCAAGCCGATGTTCGCCGCGGTCGACGTTGACCAGTTGCAGGCTCGGCACGTTGCTTGGCTGGCCGTAGGGTTCGTCGTCGAGTACCAGTCTTAATTGATGCGGCGGCTGCAGGCGCGGCTTGATCAGCACGTTGACGGTGAAAGTACCGTTGTTGGCGCGCAACGCTTCTTCCGTGGGCAGGCCGGCCAGTTCAAGGATTTCGTAGGCTTTATGCGGCGGCTGTGGCATCTCGGCATCAGGCGCGGGCGGCGTGCTCGGCGCTTGCGGCTCGACACGGTTCAACGGCGGCAGCTCGACCGGCTGCGCCTTCACGCCGTCCGGCGAATGATCGCTGTAGACCGTGTTGCCGTTGGCGTCGGTGTACTTGTAGATCTGCGCAGCGGCGGGCAGGGCGATCAGCAGCAGAATGTAGAGGAAGGTACGACCCATGAAATCGACCGGGATTGAGAGCGATGGGTAGCAGCATAGGACAGCGGAGGCGGTTGGCCCAGCCCGGTGCAGGTCAGGTAGTCCCCCTCACCCTAACCCTCTTCCAAAGGGAGAGGGGACCGACCGAGTTGTTTGCGCGACATCCAGCGGCCTGAATGCCATGTGAACTCCGGATTTGAAGAACACGGCGATCAGTCCCCTCTCCCTCTGGGAGAGGGCCAGGGTGAGGGGCTTTTGATCTGCAATAAAAAAGGCCTCCCGAAGGAAGCCTTTTTTGTCACGCTTTACGCAGCGCTACCGGATCAGCAGCTGTAGTACAGCTCATATTCCAGTGGGTGTACGAAGGTGCGCACCTTGATTTCTTCTTCCGATTTCAGCGCGATGTAAGCGTCGATGAAGTCGTCGGAGAATACGCCGCCCTTGGTCAGGAACGCGCGGCCCTTGTCCAGCTCTTCCAGGGCTTCTTTCAGGCTGCCGCAAACCTGTGGGATCTCTTTCGCCTCTTCAGGCGGCAGGTCGTACAGGTTTTTGTCGGCCGCATCGCCTGGGTGGATTTTGTTCTGGATGCCGTCCAGACCAGCCATCAGCAGTGCGGCGAAGGCCAGGTACGGGTTGGCAGCCGGATCCGGGAAGCGTGCTTCGATACGGCGGGCTTTCGGGCTCGACACGTAAGGAATACGGATCGAAGCGGAACGGTTGCGAGCCGAGTAGGCCAGCATGACCGGCGCTTCGAAACCTGGCACCAGACGCTTGTACGAGTTGGTGGCCGGGTTGGTGAAGCCGTTCAGGGCCTTACCGTGCTTGATGATGCCGCCGATGAAGTAGAGAGCGGTATCGGACAGGCCGGCATAGCCTTCACCGGCGAAGGTGTTCTTGCCGTCTTTCCAGATCGACATGTGTACGTGCATGCCCGAACCGTTGTCGCCGTACAGTGGCTTCGGCATGAAGGTCGCGGTGCGGCCGTATGCGTCAGCAACGTTGTGGACGACGTACTTCAGGGTCTGGGTTTCGTCGGCTTTCTTCACCAGGGTGTTGAACTTGACGCCGATTTCGTTCTGGCCGGCAGTCGCCACTTCGTGGTGGTGAACTTCAACGGTCAGGCCCATTTCTTCCAGTGCGTTGCACATGGAGGTACGGATTTCGTGGTCGTGGTCGAACGGCGGAACCGGGAAGTAGCCACCCTTGACGCCTGGACGGTGACCTTTGTTGCCACCTTCGACGTCCTGGTCGGACATCCACGAACCTTGCTCGGAGTAGATCTTGAACATCGAGCCGGAGATGTCCGACTTGAATTTCACCGAGTCAAAGATGAAGAACTCAGGCTCTGGACCGGCGAACACGGTGTCACCGATACCGGTGGCTTTCAGGTGTTCTTCGGCGCGCTTGGCGATCGCACGCGGGTCGCGGTCGTAGCCTTGCATGCTCGAAGGTTCGATGATGTCGCACACCAGGATCAGGGTGGCGTCTTCGGTGAACGGGTCAAGCACGGCAGTTTCGTCAACCGGCATCAGGATCATGTCGGAGGCTTCGATGCCTTTCCAGCCAGCGATGGAGGAACCGTCGAACATCTTGCCGACTTCGAAGAAGTCTTCATCCAGCGCATCGCGAGCCGGCATGGTCACGTGGTGCTGAGTGCCTTTGGTGTCCGTGAAGCGCAGATCAATCCATTTGACGTCATGATCTTTGATGAGTTGAACCGTCTTCGACATACTGTCCTCCGGGTGGCTTAGGGCTAGTAGTGGATGCCCTTAAAGTTGGGTGATGCCGGCGCGAATACTCTGCCAAGGCAACCTGCCTCACAAGGGAGCAAATTGCATGCCAGTGCCCCAGCATGGGTTTTTTGCCCCAATTTCATGCTTATAAAGGCTTCAATCGGCCTGATTGCGAAAATATCGCCCTTTAATGTGGCGGAGCAAATCGAAAACGACCTGTTTTGGTGCGTGCAAAACGTTCTGCATATTAACTGGTTAAACCTTGAGCAATTTCCGCTATAATCCGCGCCCCCCTTTTTCGGCTGGCCGTTCGCGCGCTGTTTTCATGAAACTAATCGTAAAAGTCTTCCCCGAGATCACCATCAAAAGCCGACCTGTCCGGACGAAGTTCATCCGCCAGTTGGCCAAGAACATCCGCACCGTGCTCCGCGACCTGGACCCGGCAGTGGTGGTGAACGGCGTGTGGGACAATCTCGAGCTGGAAACCCGCGTTACCGACCCCAAAGCCTTGAAAGAGATGGGCGAGCGCCTGACCTGCATGCCGGGTATCGCGCATTTTCTGCAGATCGACGAGTACCCGCTGGGCGACTTCGACGACATCACCGAGAAGTGCAAACAGCATTACGGCGCGGCCCTGACCGGGAAGATTTTTTCGGTGCGCTGCAAGCGCGCCGGCAAGCACACGTTCAGTTCGATGGACGTCGAAAAATACATCGGCAGCAAGCTGCGTCGCGAGTGCGGCGCGGCCGGAATCGACCTGAAAGCGCCGGAAATCGAAGTCCGCATCGAAGTTCGCGACAAACGGTTGTTCGTCATCCACAGCCAGCACAACGGCATCGGCGGCTACCCGCTCGGTGCGCTGGAGCAGACGCTGGTGTTGATGTCCGGCGGTTTCGATTCGACCGTTGCGGCCTATCAGATCCTGCGCCGTGGCCTGATGACGCATTTCTGCTTCTTCAATCTGGGCGGGCGTGCCCACGAATTGGGCGTGATGGAAGTCGCGCATTTCATCTGGAAGAAGTACGGCAGTTCGCAACGCGTGCTATTTGTCAGTGTTCCGTTCGAAGAAGTGCTGGGCGAAATTCTCGGCAAAGTCGATAACAGTCATATGGGCGTGATTTTGAAGCGTATGATGTTGCGCGCGGCGTCGAACATCGCCGAGCGCCTGCATATTGATGCGCTGGTCACCGGCGAAGCGATCTCCCAGGTATCGAGCCAGACGCTGCCGAACCTGTCGGTGATCGACTGCGTGACCGACAAACTGGTCCTGCGCCCACTGATCGTTGCGCACAAACAGGACATCATCGACACCGCGAACGAGATCGGCACTGCCGATTTCGCCCGGCACATGCCGGAATACTGCGGGGTCATTTCGGTCAACCCGAAAACCGCCGCCAAACGCGGTCGGGTTGAGCACGAAGAGCAGCAATTCGACATGGCGGTACTCGAGCGTGCGCTCGCCAACGCCAAACTGGTGCCAATCGATCGGGTGATCGACGAATTGGGCCAGGACGTACAGATTGAAGAAGTCAGCGAAGCCCTGGCCGGCCAGATCGTGATCGACATCCGTCACCCGGATGCCGCCGAGGATGAGCCGCTGGAACTCGCTGGCGTAGAAGTACAGACGATGCCGTTCTATGCAGTGAACGCTCGTTTCAAGGAGCTGGATCCGACTCGCCAGTACCTGCTGTATTGCGACAAAGGCGTGATGAGTCGCCTGCATGCTCACCATTTGCTCAGTGAGGGGCATGCCAATGTGCGCGTTTATCGACCGAGCTAAGTGCCCGGGGCTGTTTGCCTGTGGCCTGCGTCACCGGCCCCCCGACACCGCCGTCAAGCTGTAACGGCCATGCCGGACACTACTGCTAATCGCTGCCAAGACTTGTCAGCAAACCGAATCCTCTGATCGAGATACACAAGTGATCGAAAATCTACGCAACATCGCCATCATCGCCCACGTTGACCATGGTAAGACCACCCTGGTAGACAAACTCCTGCGTCAATCCGGCACTCTGGAGCGCAACGAGCTCAACGACGAGCGCGTGATGGACTCCAACGACCAGGAAAAAGAGCGCGGTATTACCATTCTGGCGAAGAACACCGCCATCAACTGGAACGGCTACCACATCAACATCGTGGACACCCCGGGCCACGCCGACTTCGGCGGCGAAGTTGAACGCGTAATGTCGATGGTCGACTCCGTTCTGCTGCTGGTTGACGCTCAAGACGGCCCTATGCCGCAAACCCGTTTCGTGACCAAGAAGGCTTTCGAAGCCGGCCTGCGTCCAATCGTGGTGATCAACAAGGTTGACCGTCCAGGCGCGCGTCCGGACTGGGTTCTGGACCAGATCTTCGACCTGTTCGACAACCTCGGTGCTACCGAAGAACAACTGGACTTCCAGGTTGTTTACGCTTCGGCCCTGAACGGCATTGCCGGTCTGGACCACACCGCCATGGCGGAAGACATGACTCCGCTGTACCAGGCAGTAGTCGACCACGTTCCGCCTCCGGCCGTTGACCGTGATGGCGCGTTCCAGATGCAGATCTCCGCTCTGGACTACAACAGCTTCCTGGGTGTTATCGGCGTTGGCCGTATCGCTCGTGGTCGCGTCAAGCCGAACACCCCGGTTGTGGCGATCGGTGCCGACGGCAAGCGCCGTAACGGCCGTATCCTGAAACTGATGGGTCACCACGGTCTGCACCGCATCGACGTTGAAGAAGCTGCAGCAGGCGATATCGTTTGCATCAGCGGTATGGATTCGCTGTTTATCTCCGACACCCTGTGCCACCCGGACACCGTCGAGGCGATGAAGCCGCTGACCGTTGACGAGCCAACCGTTTCGATGACCTTCCAGGTAAACGACTCGCCATTCTGCGGTAAAGAAGGCAAGTTCGTGACGTCCCGTAACATCAAGGACCGTCTGGACAAAGAGCTGCTGTACAACGTTGCACTGCGCGTTGAAGAAGGCGACTCGGCTGACAAGTTCAAGGTTTCCGGCCGTGGTGAGCTGCACCTCTCGGTACTGATCGAAACCATGCGTCGCGAAGGCTTCGAACTGGCCCTGGGCCGTCCTGAAGTGATCATCCGTGAAGTTGACGGCGTGAAGCAGGAACCGTTCGAAAACGTCACCATCGACATCCCTGAAGAAGCTCAGGGCAAGGTGATGGAAGAGATGGGTCTGCGTAAAGGCGACCTGAGCAACATGGTGCCGGATGGCAAGGGCCGTGTTCGTCTGGAATACAACATCCCTGCTCGCGGTCTGATCGGTTTCCGTAACCAGTTCCTGACCCTGACCAACGGTGCTGGCATCCTGACCTCGATCTTCGATCGCTACGACACCGTCAAGTCGGGCCACATGTCCGGCCGTCAGAACGGCGTTCTGGTTTCGGTTGAAACCGGCAAGGCACTGACCTACTCGCTGGAAACCCTGCAGGCTCGCGGCAAGCTGTTCGTCGAACACGGCCAGGAGATCTACAACGGTCAGATCGTTGGTCAGAACAGCCGCGACAACGACCTGGGTGTAAACCCAACCAAAGGCAAGAAGCTCGACAACATGCGCGCTTCGGGTAAAGACGAAACCATCGCTCTGGTCCCACCTGTTCGCTTCACTCTGGAACAGGCTCTGGAATACATCCAGGAAGACGAGCTGTGCGAAGTCACGCCTAAGTCGATCCGTCTTCGCAAGAAGATCCTCGACGAAAGCGAGCGTACCCGCGCTGCCAAGAAAGCCAAGGCGTAATCTAGCTTCGGTATGAAGAACGCCCCCGGTCGCGAGACCGGGGGCGTTTTTGTTTGTCTGGGGTTTAAACGATATTTTTGCTGGCCCCATCGCTGGCAAGCCAGCTCCCACAGGGTTTTGGGTCGTATTGATCGTTCCCACGCTCTGCGTGGGAATGCCTCAACGGACGCTCCGCGTTCGGCTTCAGAAGGGACGCGGAGCGTCCCGGGCTGCATTCCCACGCAGAGCGTGGGAACGATCAGGTGCGGTCAGAACTTCTCGATCGCGCGGAAATTCTGCACGCGCTCGACTTCCTTCGGCTTGTACGCGCAATAGCCCGGCCGCGGGCCGATTTTCGGGTGGTTGCGGCAGGTGTCCGGGCGCTTGTCATAAATGGTGCACAGGCGGCTCTTACGATCCAGGTAATAGCAATCGTTGTTGCTCATGCGCTGTAGGGTGAAGATTCCCGACTTCTGATTGAAACGCTCGACCAGGCCTTCCTTTTGCAAACGCTTGGCGATGTTCTTCGGCGGATCGCCCAGTTCGAACTCGTCGACCACACCGATGCGCACCAGATCCTTGATCTTCACCTCAACCGGCAACGTGCAGCAGCTGGACATGCACGAGCCGCACATCGGCGCCGAATATTTGGCCCACGTATCGAGACGATCAATCTCGGCGGCGGCGATCAGGTTGGGTTTCATCATCGGGAGTTACCAGAGGTGTATGCATCAGGGCGCGCGATCATACCGGGACTGGTGGATTTTTGAACAACCTTTCGCCAGATTTTTCTCGATGCCGACACTTTGCCGGGCAACTCGGCACGGCCCCTGCATTCATTGGTTCATCCGCCAAGGTTATGCCGGACCACCTCACAGTCTCCGGAAATACAGCCGAACCAGAGCCGTTACCGTCGGTCAGACCGTCTAGGCTCAGACAATTCCCCGCTCGCTCGAGGTCCTATTGATGACTCAAGAACCACTAGTTCGCGAAGCAGAGGTGGCCGCATTCCGCGACGCCGTCCTGACCAAACTCACCTATGCAGTGGGCAAGGATCCCGATCACGCCTTTGACCATGACTGGTTCGAAGCCATCGCCCTGGCGGCGCGTGATCACATGGTCGAACACTGGATGGACCACACCCGGCAGATCTACCGCAAAGGTCAGAAGCGGGTGTATTACCTCTCGCTGGAATTCCTTATCGGCCGCTTGCTCTACGACAGCCTGAGCAACCTTGGCCTGCTCGACGTCGCCCGTGAGGCGTTGACCGAACTGGGCGTCGATCTGGAGCGCATCCGTTTGCTGGAACCCGACGCAGCGCTCGGCAACGGTGGCCTCGGGCGCCTGGCGGCGTGCTTCATGGAAAGCATGTCGACCCTCGGCATCGCCGGTCACGGCTATGGCATTCGTTACGAGCACGGCTTGTTCCGTCAGGCGATTGTCGATGGCTGGCAGCAAGAGCAGACCGAACACTGGCTGGATTTCGGCAACCCGTGGGAATTCGAGCGGCCGGAAGTGGTGTACCCGATCGGCTTCGGCGGCAGCGTCGAAACCGTCACCGACGCCAACGGCAAGACCCGTCAGGTCTGGTCGCCGGCGGAAACCGTGCGCGCGATTGCCTATGATACCCCGGTGGTCGGCTGGCGCGGCGCCAGCGTCAACACCCTGCGGCTGTGGCGTGCGCGTGCCATGGAAGAGTTGCACCTGGAGCGTTTCAACGCCGGTGACCACCTCGGTGCCGTGGCCGAAGTAGCTCGCGCCGAAAGTATTTCGCGCGTGCTCTACCCGGCGGACAGCACCGAAGCAGGCCAGGAACTTCGCCTGCGTCAGGAATACTTCTTTGTGGCCGCGTCGCTGCAGGATCTGCTGCGCCGTCATCGCAACATGCACACCTCGGTACTGACCCTCGGTGATCATGCGGCTATCCAGCTCAACGATACCCACCCGTCGATTGCCGTCGCCGAACTGATGCGTCAATTGGTCGACGTCTACGACGTGGCGTGGGATGCGGCATGGCAGGTAACGGTCGACACGCTGTCGTACACCAACCACACCTTGCTGCCCGAGGCGCTGGAAACCTGGCCGGTCGGCCTGATGGAACGCATGCTGCCGCGGCACATGCAGATCATTTATCTGATCAACGCCCAGCACATCGACTCGCTGCGGGCCAAGGGCATTCATGATTTCGACGTGCTGCGCGCGGTGTCGCTGATCGAAGAAGACAACGGCCGCCGGGTGCGCATGGGCAACCTCGCGTTTCTTGGTTCGCACAGCGTCAACGGCGTGTCCGGGCTGCATACGCAACTGATGCGCAAAACCGTTTTCGCCGAATTGCACAAACTCTACCCGGAGCGGATCAACAACAAGACCAACGGCATTACGTTCCGCCGTTGGCTGTTCCAGGCCAACGCCGAGCTGACCTCGATGCTGGTCGATGCTGTGGGCCCGGAGATCCTCGATCATCCCGAAGAGCGTCTGCTCGAACTGGAGCCGTTCGCCGAGAAAACCGCGTTCCGCAAAGCGTTTGCCGAACAACGCCTGCACAGCAAAAAAGCCTTGGCCTACCTGATTCACGAGCGCCTCGGTATTGCCGTCAACCCGGCGGCGATGTTCGACGTGCAGGTCAAACGCATCCATGAGTACAAGCGTCAATTGCTTAACCTGCTGCACACCGTCGCGCTGTATCAAGCGATTCGTGCCGAGCCGGAAGTCGACTGGGTGCCACGGGTGAAAATCTTCGCCGGCAAGGCCGCAGCGAGTTATCACCAGGCCAAACTGATCATCAAATTGACCAACGACATCGCCCGGGTGGTCAACAACGACCCGACGGTACGCGGCTTGCTCAAGGTGGTGTTCCTGCCCAACTACAACGTCAGCCTGGCGGAGAGCATCATTCCGGCGGCGGACTTGTCCGAGCAGATTTCCACCGCCGGTTTCGAGGCGTCGGGCACCAGCAACATGAAGTTCGGTCTCAACGGCGCGCTGACCATCGGCACCCTCGATGGCGCCAACGTGGAGATGGCCGAGCGCATCGGTGCCGAGCATATGTTTATCTTCGGCCTCAGTGCGCAGCAGGTTGAAGCGCGCAAACAGAACCACGAGTTCAGCGCCTTGCCGGACATCGCCGCGTCGCATCGTCTGAACGATGTGCTGCAAGCGATCCGCAGCGGCGTGTTCTCGCCCGACGATACCTCGCGCTACACCGGGCTGATCGATTCGTTGATCGACTACGACCGTTTCCTGGTCTGCGCCGATTTCGATTCGTACTGGGAAGCGCAGAAACGCGTGGAAGCGCACTGGCACGACTCCAACAACTGGTGGCGTTCGGCAGTGTTGAACACGGCGCGCATGGGCTGGTTCTCGTCTGACCGGACCATTCGCGAGTACGCCACCGATATCTGGAAAGCGCTGGAGTAACTTTCCGCAACAAATCTGCGCAAGGCCCAACGTTTGTTGGGCCGGATCGATATACTGAGCGCCGGTTACCGGATGCATCAGTCACTACTCATGCCCTGTGGGGGCGAGCCTGCTCGCGATAGCGTTGTCACATTAAACAGAAATGTTGACTGACAAAGCGCTTTCGCGAGCGAGCTCGCTCCCACGGGGTTTGTGCCTAGACTGAAGCCATCGCCGGACTCGCCCCGCCCCGGGGCTGCTTAGGGATATCGACCATGCAATGGATGTTCATGTTGATCGGGCTGGTGCTCGGTGGACTGCTCGACGAGTCGTTCAGCGCTGCGCTGTTGGGCGCGCTGCTCGGGCTGGCGATTGCGCAGACGATGCGCATCGCGCGGCTCGGTAAACTCACGGCTGCGCAACAGCAGCAACTCGAACAAGCCAAAGTCGCCTTGCAAGGCGTCGAGCAGCGGCTGTTTCTGCTCGAAGGCGCGCCGCTTCATGCGGCGCCACCGCCGCCTCCTGCGCCCGTCGCCGAGCCGGTAGCCGAGTCTGTCGAAGTCTTCGAACAAGCCGCGGCGCCTGAACTGATCTGGGAACTGCCGCCCGAACTCGAGCCGATCACCGCCGCCACCCGTGAAACCAGCCAGCCGCTGCCGGACGATGTCTGGCGCGCCGAACCGGCCCCTCGTGAACCGCACATACCTGCCGAACCCCGTGGGCCGAACCTGATTGAGCGTGGCATCAGTGCGGCACGCAACTGGCTGTTCGGTGGCAACACAGTGCTGCGCGTGGGCGTGGTGCTGCTGTTTTTCGGTCTGGCGTTTTTGCTGCGTTACGCCACCGAAGGCATGGTGGTGCCGATCGAGTTGCGTTACGCCGGGGTTGCGGCTGCCGCGTTGGGCCTGCTTGCGCTGGGCTGGTGGCTGCGCCGGCGCAACACACACTATGCGTTGATGCTGCAGGGTACCGGGATCGCGGTGCTGTACCTGACGGTGTTCGCGGCGATGCGCTTGCATCCGCTGCTCGATCCTTCCGCCGCGCTGGGCCTGCTGGTGGCGGTGACGGTGTTCTCGGCCATTCTGGCAATCACTCAGGATGCCTTGGGGCTGGCCGCTGCGGCAGCCTTGGGCGGTTTTGCTGCGCCGATCCTGACTTCAACGGGGGAAGGCAATCACGTCGCGCTGTTCAGTTATTTCGCCCTGCTCAACGCCGGCATTCTGGCGATTGCCTGGTTCAAGGCCTGGCGCCTGCTCAATCTGATCGGCTTCGTGGGCACCTTTGGCATCGGGTTCGCCTGGGGGCTGCGTTCCTATGGTCCGGAGCTGTTGTGGAGCACCGAGCCGTTCCTGATCCTGTTTTTCCTGATGTACCTGGGCATCGGCTTGCTGTTTGCCCGACGCAAGTTGCTCGACCTGAGCGATACCCCGGCGGACGCCGATCGCGAGGCGTTGTTGCGCTGGTCGGCGCGCAAGGGCGATTACGTCGACGGCACGATGTTGTTCGGCCCGCCGATCATTGGTTTCGGTTTGCAGTTTGCCATCGTCCAGCACCTGGAATTCGCGGCGGCGTTCAGTGCCTTGGCGCTGGGACTGCTCTATATGGCGCTGGCCAGGGTATTGATAGGTGGGCGCGCAGTGTTGCTGGGCGAAACCTGTCTGGCGCTCGGGGTGATTTTTGCCAGTCTGGCGATTCCGTTGGGGCTCGATGCGCGCTGGACGTCAGCGGCATGGGCCGTGGAAGGGGCGGGGATTTTCTGGCTTGGCCTGCGCCAGCAGCGACCGTTCGCGCGGGCCTTTGCACTGTTGCTGCAATTGGGCTCGGCGTTGGCCTTCCTCAGTGAATTGCGCATTGGCGAAAACAGTTTGCTCGACGGTGCGCCACTGGGCGCGTTGATGCTTGGCGGTGCGCTGCTGTTCAGCTTCTATCAATTGCGCAAAGCGGCAGCGGAGCAGACCGCGCCGTGGGAGCGCCAGGCGTTGCCAGTGCTGGCGAGTCTGGGCCTGACGTGCCTGTATCTGCTGGCCCCGTTGTTCTTTTTCATCCAGGGCACGGCGATCAGTTGGGCGCTGGCCGGTCTGGCGACGTTGTGGGTCGGTCTGCGCATACAATCGCGCACGTTCCTGTTCAGTGCGTTTGCGGTGCAATTGCTCGGCGGCGCGTTGTTCCTGTTACGCCTGCAAGGCGCGGGCGAGGATTCGTCAGCAGTGTTCAGCGCGGGCTGGAGCGGATTGCTCAGCGCATCGCTGATCGGTCTGGCACTGATCGCCGGCATGTTGCTGGCTGCGCGCGATGACATGGTGCGCAGCGACGTGCGTCTGCTGCGCGGTCTGTCAGTGGTGCTGCTGGCCGGCCTGGTGTTGATCAATCTGGCCGTGCTGTTTGTCCTGCCGTGGCAAACCGCGAGTGCGGTGTGGGCGGCCAGTGGTTTGCTGATCATCTGGCTGAGCCTGTATTTGCAGCAGCGCGTCAGCTTCGTTTTTGGCTTGCTGTTGCAGGTGATCGGGGGCGCTGCATTTTTGCTGGCTGGCCCGGAGCTGCTGGGACCGTTGTCCAGTGAAGGCTTGAAACCGCTGGGCCATGGCGGATTCTGGACGCCGCTGGTGCTGGGGCTGGCGGCGATGATCGGCGCGTGGCGCTTGCAACTGGGCAACCATGCTTCGGCATTTGATGCGTTGAGTTTGCAGCGCTTGTCGGAATTGTTGCTGGTGTGGGGCGCCGCTTGGTGGGCGCTGGCGTGGGTCAGTGAGGTGCTGCGTTTTGCCCCGGCCAATCTGCAAGCGACGCTGTTGCTGTTGATCGCGGCGCTCAGCGTGGCGCTGTGGACGCTGGCGTCACTGCGGCTGAAATGGCCGGCGCTGGGCTTGCTTTGCACCTTGCTGATTCCGGCGGCAGCGCTGGTATTGCTCAGCGCATGGCAGTCGCGTTATCACCCGGCGGCCGACTTCGGCTGGCTGGCGTGGGCGGCGGTATTTGCCGTGCATTTCTTCAGCCTGCGCCGCCTCGCGCCGATGCTCCCGGCCCGCGCTTTGAGTACCGCACATGTACTCGGCTGCTGGCTGCTGATCGGCGTGCTGGCGCTGGAGTTGCGTTACGGTCTGCTGCTGTTGTCCGAGCAGTACAACGCGTGGCGCTGGCTGGGCTGGGCGATTCTGCCGAGCGTCTATCTGCTGCTCGCAGCGGCACCGCGCACGTGGCCGTGGCCGGTGGCGGCATTTGCTCGTGAGTACCGTTTGTACGCCGCTGCGCCGCTGGCCGTGCTGATGCTGGCGTGGTTCTGGCTGGCCAACGGTGTCAGCGATGGCAACGCCGAACCGCTGCCGTATGTGCCGCTGCTCAACCCTCTGGAGCTGGGGCTGCTGTTTGCCCTGTTCGGCGTTTATGTGTGGTCGCGCAGTGCGCTGGCGCAACTGTCCATCCGCCGGGACTACGCCGGTTACGCCACGCAACTGATCGCCGGGGTTTCGCTGTTTGCCTTCTGCACGGCGCTGGTGACCCGCGCTGCGCACCATTGGGCTGGCATCCCCTTCGAACTGGACACGCTGCTCGCCTCGATGCTGGTGCAGGCCGGGTTGTCGATCGTCTGGACGCTGATGGCGCTGGGGCTGATGATCGGCGGTCATTTGCGCCATCGCCGCGAAGTGTGGCTGATCGGCGCGGCGCTGATTGCGCTGGTGGTGGCAAAACTGATTTTTGTCGAACTGAGCAACCGTGGCGGCCTCGCCCGGATCGTCTCGTTTATCGGCGTCGGCGTGTTGCTGCTGGTGGTGGGCTATTTTGCCCCGTTGCCGCCCAAGCGCGTTGAAGCCGAACCGGCGGCGGACAAGCCCGCCACGGAAACCGAAGGAGTTGTCTCTTGAGTCGCATGCTGAATCTGGGTTGGTTGGCGTTGGGCGTGGTGATGGCTGCCGGCGCCCAGGAAAAACCCGCGGACTTCGCCACGCAGGTGCCGCTGTCGGTCAGCGGCAACGGCCCGTGGTATCGCCTCGAATTGCCGCTTAGCGTGCAACTGCAAGCACGCCAGACTGACCTCGGTGACTTGCGCGTGTTCAACGCCGCGGGCGAACCGCAGGCCTACGCGCTGGCCCGCGAATCCGCGCAGACCCGCGATGACGGTCAGTTGCACGACGTCAAATGGTTCCCGCTGTACAACGCCGTCGATGCCAGCGAGCGCGCGCCCAACGTGCGCGTGCAATCGACCACTAATGGCACGCTCGTCGAAGTGCAGCCGTCCAGTCAGTTGGAGGCCGGGGAGGAAGTGCTGCGTGGCTGGCTGCTCGATGCCAGCGCGATCAAGGCGCCGTTGCAACAGTTGATCCTCGACTGGACCAGCGAGCGCGACGGCTTCCAGCGTTTCAGCATCGAAGCCAGCGACGATTTGCAACACTGGCAGGCGTGGGGCGATGGCCAGGTCGCACGGCTGACCTTCTCCGATGAGCGTATCGAACAGCACGAAGTGACCCTGCCGGGGCAGGCCGCGCGGTATGTGCGCCTGCTCTGGGAGTCGCCGGGTTCAGCGCCAATCCTTACGTCGGCGCAACTGAAAAGCAGCGATCCGCGTCATTTACCGTTGCCGTTGGTCTGGTCACAAACCGTGGCCGGCAGCAGCACCAAGGTCGGGGAATACACCTGGCAGCTGCCGATGGGGTTGAACGTCGAGCGCGTGCAGGTTGAACTGAAACAACCGAACAGTCTGGCGCCGGTGACACTGGCCGGCCGCCGCGACAGCAGTTTGCCGTGGCAGACGCTGAGCAGCGGCTTGTTGTACCGCCTGACCCAGAACAATCAGGACGTGGTGCAGAACGAAATCCCCCTTGCCGGGCAGACCGTGCAGCAGTTGAAGCTGACCGTGGACGAACGCGGTGGTGGGCTGGGTGAGCAGGCGCCGGATCTGAAATACGCGGTGCGCGCCACGCAGGTGATTTTCCTCGCACGGGGCGATGGGCCGTACAGCCTCGCGCTGGGCAATGCCACGGTGAAAACAGCTAACCTGCCGTTGACCACGCTGATTCCTGATTTCAAACCGCAGATGCTGGCGACGCTGGGCAAGGCTTCTGTGCAGAGCGAAGCCGTGGTGACACAGACCTCGACGGCGACCACGGCGGCGGTGGCCGGGACCAATTGGAAGAAGATCGGACTGTGGGCGGTATTGCTGTTGAGCGTGGTGTTTCTCGGAGCGATGGCGTTCAGCCTGTTGCGCAAGCCGCCCGCCAATACCTGAGAAGGGCTGGCGCTGCGCACCATTCGCGAGCAGGCTCGCTCCCACAAGTGACCGCATTTCTTCATGTGGAATGCGGTTCTTGTAGAAGTGAGCCTGCTCGCGATAGCGGTCTTCCAGCCTACAAAAATCTTCAAACTGGCGCATCAGCCAGGCACCAATAGTCCCGAACCGGTCTACGCTAAATCCGTCACCTGAACTCTCCACCGACAATCACGTCTGATGCAGGCAAATACGCCCCGACGCACGTTAGCGGGCGTCTTCGCTCGCTAGGTTTTCAGACTCCCTGTAAACTGCGCGGGTTTTTAGCCCCCCATTCCACCGGAGCCGTCCATGTCCCGCGTTACCTTGAGTCGCTATTTGATTGAGCAGACCCGCAGCAACAACACTCCTGCCGATCTGCGCTTCCTGATCGAAGTGGTGGCGCGTGCCTGCAAGGAAATCAGCCACGCCGTGTCCAAAGGCGCCCTCGGCGGCGTTCTGGGCAGCATGGGCACTGAAAACGTCCAGGGCGAAGTGCAGAAGAAACTCGACGTGCTGTCGAACGAAATCCTGCTCGAAGCCAACGAATGGGGCGGCCACCTGGCCGGCATGGCGTCCGAAGAAATGGACAATGCCTACCAGATCCCGGGCAAATACCCTAAAGGCGCCTACCTGTTGGTATTCGACCCACTGGACGGTTCCTCGAACATCGACATCAACGCGCCGGTCGGCACCATTTTCTCGGTACTGCGTTGCCCGAACGAATACCTCAGCCAGAACGAGCCGCTGAACGAAAAGGCCTTCCTGCAACCAGGCACGCAACAAGTGGCCGCCGGTTACGCGATCTACGGTCCGCAGACCATGCTGGTGCTGACCCTGGGCGACGGCGTCAAAGGCTTCACCCTCGACCGCGAAATGGGCAGCTTCGTGCTGACCCACGAAGACATCACCATTCCTGAAACCACACAGGAATTCGCCATCAACATGTCCAACCAGCGTCACTGGGAAGCCCCGGTACAGCGCTACGTCGGCGAGTTGCTGGCCGGTGAAGAAGGTCCGCTGAAAAAGAACTACAACATGCGTTGGGTTGCAGCGATGGTTGCCGACGTGCACCGCATCCTGACCCGTGGCGGTCTGTTCATGTACCCGCGCGACAGCCGTGAGCCGTCCAAGCCGGGCAAACTGCGCCTGATGTACGAAGCCAACCCGATGTCGTTCCTCGTCGAACAAGCGGGTGGTGCCTCCACTGACGGCCACCAGCGCATCCTCGACATTCAGCCTGAAGGCCTGCACCAGCGTGTTGCGGTGTTCCTCGGCTCGAAAGAAGAAGTCGCGCGCGCCACGGCTTACCACAAGGAATAACCGTGACTGCGCCCTGGCAGCCGTTGCTCGAATGGTGGTTCGGACACGCCGAATCACCCGACGCAGTAGCGGCTGACAAGGGCAAGTTGTGGTTCGGCAAGCGAGCCAGCCAAGACCTCGAAGCGCAGACGCGTTTCGGGGGCTTTGTCGATCAGGCCCTGGCCGGCGAATTGACCGAGTGGACGCAATGTCCCGAAGGTTGGCTGGCGGTTGTGCTTTTACTCGATCAACTGCCGCGCATGATCCATCGCAACACCCCCAAAGCCTACTCCGGTGATCTACGCGCGCAGAAACTCGTCGCCCAAGGCATCGCGGCGGATTTCGATCGGCAGCTGAAACCGATCCAGCGTGTGTTCATCTATCTGGTGTTCGAACACTGCGAAAACCTCGCGGTGCAGAACGAAGCGGTGTCGCGCTTCATCGAACTGGTGGCGGAACAGCCGGAGGATGAGCGGGCGGTGTTCGCCGATAATCTGGATTACGCCGAGCGGCATCGCAAGGTGATCGCCCGGTTTGGCCGGTTTCCGCATCGCAATGCGATGTTGGGGCGGGAATCTACGGCTGAGGAATTGGCGTTTCTTGGTCAGCCCGGGTCAAGGTTCTAGTTTCCTTGAATTACTCTTCTGGTCTGAGTCCAGTGCATCAAGTTCAATGAAAATGGCTTCAGCGCCTGCATAGTTTCCGCGATCGATTTCCTCGCTACCCAGTGCAAGAATTGCCAGCAACGTAACTTGATCTGGATGAACTTCATCGTCGGCCTTTTTCATCTGGCAAATTCCTGATGATCATATTGAAGGCATTCTGCGTCATGTAGGCCGTCTTCGCGAGCAGGCTCGCTCCCACAGGTATGTTGGGTGTTCTCACAATTTGTGTTCCACCACAAACAACTGTGGGAGCTAGCTGTGCCTTGCTAGCGATTGGGCCGGGGGGCAGCGACTTAAATCCGGAAACTACCCACCAACTGCTTCAACCGCGCCGCCTGCTGCTCCAGGTCCGAGCACGCCCGCAACGTCGCCTGCAGATTCTCCACCCCTTCCTGATTCAGCGTGTTGATCTCGTTGATATCCACGTTGATCGACTCGACCACGGCGGTCTGCTCTTCGGTCGCGGTGGCCACCGACTGGTTCATGCCGTCGATCTCGCCGATACGCTGGGTCACGCTGCCCAAGCGTTCGCCAGCCTGGTTGGCGATGCCGACGCTGCTTTCGCTCTCGCGCTGGCTCTCGGTCATGATGCTCACCGCCTGACGTGCGCCGACTTGCAGTTCCTCGATCATCTTCTGCACTTGCTGCGCCGAATCCTGGGTGCGGTGGGCGAGGTTGCGCACTTCATCGGCGACCACGGCGAAACCGCGACCGGCTTCACCGGCGCGCGCCGCTTCGATCGCGGCGTTGAGGGCGAGCAGGTTGGTTTGCTGGGAAATGCTGGTGATTACTTCGAGAATCTGGCCGATGTTCACCGTGTTGCTGTTGAGAGTTTCGATGTTGCCGCAGGAGTCGCTGATCTTCGCCGACAGCTGCTGCATGGCGTGGATGGTTTTATCCACCACCTGCTGACCTTCAACGGCGAGGCCGCGCGCATCGCTGGAGTGCTGCGAGGCGAGGGCGGCGTTCTGGGCGATTTCCTGAGCGGCGGCGCCGAGCTGGTTGATCGCCGCGGCGACGCTGTTGGTGCGGCTGGCTTGCTGGTCGGAGTTGTACATCGACGAATTCGACGCGGCGACCACGCGCAGGGCAACTTCGTTAACCTGGCCGGTGGCCGAGGACACTTCGCGGATCGAGGTGTGAATACGCTCGACGAAGCGGTTGAACGAAGTGCCCAGCGCGCCGAATTCATCGTTGCCATGAATCACCAGGCGCTTAGTCAGGTCGCCTTCACCTTCAGCGATATCGTGCATGGCGCGGCCCATGGTCAGCAGCGGTTGCATCAGCACGCGAATCAGCATGCCCAGCAAGGCCAGAATGATGACCACGGCAATGGCCATGGCGATCAACGCTGAGGTGCGGAATTCGCTGAGCATGGCGAACGCGGTGTCTTTGTCGAGCACCAGCGCCACGTACCAGTCCGCCGACGGCACGCCGTTGACGCGGGTGAAGGAGATCAACTGAGTCTTGCCGTCGAATTCGACTTCTTTCAGGCCCGGGCTGACTTTCGGCGCGCCGTTCGGATAGGCCTCGGCGAGGGTCTTGAGCACCAGTTTGCTGTCCGGGTGAATAAGGATTTTGCCTTCGGCACTGACAATGAACGCGTGACCGTGACCGCCGAAGTTCAGCGAGTTGATGATTGCGCTGACGCTGGTCAGATCGATATCTGCACCGGCGACGCCGAGCATCTGCCCCTGACGCTGCACCGGCGTGGCGACGGTAATCACCAGTTTGCCCGACGAGGCGGCAATGTACGGTTCGGTGACGATCGTCTGTTGCGCGGAGTTGGCCGCTTTGTACCAGCCGCGGGCGCGCGGGTCGTAATCCGGCGCGCGATTGCCGGCCGGCATCGAGAACATCACGCCGTCCGCACCGCCGAAATAGCTGAGCTGAAAATTGCCGGTGTAGGCGGGCAGGTCGATGATGCGCTTGAGGCTGGCCGTCGCGTTACCGTCGACCGCTACTTGCTGGGATAACGATTGCAACAGCTGGATGCGGCTTTCCAGCCAGGTCTGGATATTGCTGGTGGTCAGACTACCCAGTTCCTGCATGGTCGCTTCGGTACTGCTGCTCAGAGCCTGACGTTGTCGATAGTCGTTGAACAGAATGAAACAGGCGAACGCAACGGCCACCACGAGGGCGGCAGCCAACAAGATCTTGTGGCTGAATTTCAGGTTTCTGGTCATCGAATGAACTACCGAGCAAGGGCTGGTCAGGAAAGGGCGGCAATTTGCCATATTCCCTGGCGTTGCGCTGCTCTTATTTCGACCGGCGCGCGCCAAAGATTAGGCGTGCTGGCGGAAATTCGACGAAATGCTCAATAGCCCTACAAAGTGTCTGATTTAACCGATAAATGCCGGACGGGCGGATGAACAAATAGCCATCTTGTCAGGGAACCAGAGGAGGGTTTTCTCTTCTAAGCTTCTGGTTGGCACCATGCCAGCCCCCTTCCGCTCCAGGAGTTACACCATGTCGCTGCGATCTCTCGCCCTTCTGTCCTTTTGCGTGCTGCTGGCCGCATGCAGCAAGGTCAATCAGGAAAACTACTCGAAGCTCTCGGCCGGCATGGCCAAGGCCGAAGTCGAAACCCTGCTGGGCAAACCGACTGACTGCTCGGGTGCGCTCGGCATGTCCAGTTGCACCTGGGGCGACAAGAACAGCTTTATCAGCGTGCAGTACGCCGGTGACAAAGTGCTGATGTTTTCCGGCCAAGGCCTGAAGTAAACCGGGGCGTCGCGCCCACGGAGAAAAAAATGAAGCGGTTATTGTTAGTTCTTTTTGCCGGCCTGGTTTTGGCTGGCTGCGCCACTTCCGGCGTCGACTCGTTGGCACCGAAGACTGTCAACAGCGTCAACCTCAAGCGTTATCAAGGCACCTGGTACGAGTTGGCGCGTCTGCCGATGTACTTCCAGCGCAACTGCGCGCAATCCGAAGCGCATTACACCCTCAAGCCTGACGGCAACGTGGCGGTGCTCAACCGCTGCCTGACCCCGGACTGGCAATGGGAAGAGGCCAAGGGCACGGCTTATCCGCAAGTGCCGGGCAAGACCGACAAGCTCTGGGTCGAGTTCGACAACTGGTTCTCGCGCCTGCTGCCCGGCGTGGCCAAAGGTGAATACTGGGTGCTGTACGTCAGTGATGACTACAAGACCGCCATCGTCGGCGACCCGAGTCGAAAGTACATGTGGCTGCTGTCGCGTACACCGACCGTCAACGGTGTGGTGCGCGAGGACTTGCTGAGCAAGGCGCGTCAGCAAGGGTATGACACCACGCGGTTGATCTGGCGGGCGACGGATCGGCAGATGGCCAAGACCTCGAACTGAAGAACACTGCAAAACTACTGTGGGAGCTAGCTGTGATCTCTCTGTAGGTTGTTCACTCGGGGCTTTTCCGGGAAATTGGAGGTGCGAACCAAACCAAGCCCCCGGAGGCCCCGAGTGAACACTCATAAAAATGCCCGATTAACTGTTTCTGGTCGAGCCCTTCTTGTTCAAAGAGTCCTCACAGAGGGTTTGAGAGTTGAAGAGGTGGCCAAGGCCCAGGGGGTCAGCGTTCGCACTGCCTACAAGTGGATAAACCGCTATCGAACCGAAGGCGAAAAAGGTCTCCAGGATCGCTCATCCCGCCCGGCTTCCTGTCCGCACGCTACTGCCCCAGAGTGTCTGGAGAAAATCATCAAGCTTCGCCGTGAGCGAAAAACCTATGGCGAAATCAGTAAGTCTTTGAAGGTGGGGCATAGCACGGTAGGCAGGATATTGAGCCGCAACGGACTCAATCGCCTGGCTTATCTGGAACCGCCAGTTGCGGTTATTCGCTACGAATACTCTCAGCCGGGAGGCTTGCTGCACTTGGATATCAAGAGGCTGGGGCGCTTTAACAAACCTGGTCATCGAGTGACAAAAGACCGTCTGAAAGGCCGTTCTTACCATGTGGGTTGGGAGTTTGGACATGTTGCCATCGACGACCATAGTCGAGTGGCGCACTGTGGTTTATACCCAGACCAAACCGCTCGTAGCGCCTGCCTCGCGCTGATCCGGGCCCTGCGTTACTACAAAACGCTCGGCGTGAAATTCGAGCGGGTAATGACCGATAACGGCCCTTGCTACAAATCCAGGAGCTTCAAGCGCCTGTGCCGGCGGCTGCGGCTTAAGCACATCTTTACCAAGCCTTACACCCCGCGCACGAATGGCAAGGCAGAGCGATTTATACAGACCGCTCTGCGCGAATGGGCCTACGCCAGAAGTTATGAAAGCTCAGATCAACGCGCGACGTATCTGATGCCTTGGTTGCACAGGTACAACTGGCATCGCCCGCATGCCAGTTTGAGTTATTTACCACCGATTAGCCGAATAGCATCCGTGAACAACGTGGTGGGTTTACACAGCTAGCCTGCTAGCGATAGCGGTGTATCAGTCAAAAATGCTGTCGACTGATATGCCCTCATCGCTAGCAGGCTAGCTCCCACAGTGGGTTATGTGTGTCAGCCGAGAAGATCGCGCAGGACGTGGGTGAAGGCACCGGCGCTGTCTTCTTCCCCGGCATGCCTGCCATCGCGAACCACCCACTGACCATTGACCATCACATCACGCACTTGCCGATCGCCACCGGCGAACAGCCAGCGATTCAAAATTCCGTCCCCATTGGCCGTCGCCAGGTAGGGATCGTTGCCATCGAGCACAATCCAGTCGGCCCGCTTGCCGATTTCCAGCGCACCAATCGGCTGCCCCAGTGCCTGCGCTCCGCCGTCCAGCGCAGCGTCATACAACGTGCGCCCGACCATCGGCTGATCCGCGCCATACAAGCGATTGCGGCGCTGGTCACGCAGACGCTGGCCGTATTCCAGCCAGCGCAATTCCTCCACCACGCTCAGCGAGACATGGCTGTCGGAGCCAATACCCATGCGCCCGCCCTGAGCGAGGAAATCCACCGCCGGAAAAATCCCGTCGCCCAGATTCGCTTCGGTGGTCAGGCACAGCCCGGCGATGGCGCGACTGTTGGCCATCAGCGTGACTTCTTCCGGGTTGGCGTGGGTCGCGTGGACCAGGCACCAGCGTTGATCGACTTCGACATTTTCATACAGCCATTGCAGCGGACGACGCCCGCTCCAGCTCAGGCAGTCGTCGACTTCTTTTTGCTGTTCGGCGATGTGGATGTGCACGGGGCATTGTTTGTCGCTGGCAGCGAGAACTTCGCTGATCTGCTGTGGCGTCACCGCGCGCAACGAGTGAAAGCACAACCCCAGCGATTGCGCCTTTTGTTGCGCCAGTAATGGCTGCAGGCGTGATTGCAGATTGAGGTAGTTTTCGGTGCTGTTGATAAAACGGCGCTGGCCGTCATTAGGCGTCTGGCCGCCGAAACCAGCGTGGCTGTAGAGCACCGGCAGCAGGGTCAGGCCGATACCGCTGTCGCTGGCGGCCTGGCTGATGCGCAAGGCCAGTTCGGCCGGGTCGGCATACGGCTGACCGTTGCTGTCGTGATGTACGTAATGGAATTCGGCGACCGATGTGTAACCGGCCTTGAGCATTTCGATGTATAGCTGACGGGCGATGACACCGAGCTGATCCGGGCTGATTTTTCCGACGAGCCGGTACATCAGATCGCGCCACGTCCAGAAACTGTCGTTCGGGTTGCCGGCCACTTCGGCCAGCCCGGCCATCGCCCGTTGGAAGGCATGGGAATGCAGGTTCGGCATGCCCGGCAGCAACGGGCCGCTCAACCGTTCGGCGCCGTCGGCGCTGGCATCGGCCTGGATTTGGGTCAGCAGGCCGTCGGCGCTGACCTCAAGAAGTACATTGTTGGCCCATCCATTAGGCAGCAGTGCGCGTTCGGCAAAGAAGGCGGACATGGTTCGGCACCCCATCGTGTGTTATTTGTATATACATATACAGACGTTTGCCTGCCCGGTAAACTCCGGCAAGCTAGCCACTTTCATCCAAGAACAGGGAACCACCGTGCCGACTCCGCCTCCAGTCTCCCCGTTGGCCGCGAACATGGGCGACAGTCCGGCGCCCTTGTACGCCCGCGTCAAACAGATGATCACCCAGCAGATCGACAGCGGTAACTGGCCGCCGCATTACCGCGTGCCGTCCGAGAGCGAACTGGTCAGCCAACTGGGTTTCAGCCGCATGACCATCAACCGCGCCTTGCGCGAGATGACCGCCGACGGCCTGCTGGTGCGCATGCAGGGTGTCGGCACTTTCGTCGCCGAACCGAAGAGCCAGTCCGCGCTGTTCGAAGTGCACAACATCGCCGATGAAATTGCCTCCCGCGGCCATCGTCACACTTGCCAGGTCATCACCCTCGAAGAAGAGGCCGCCGGTTCCGAGCGCGCTCTGGCGCTGGACATGCGCGAAGGGCAGAAGGTGTTCCACTCGCTGATCGTGCATTACGAAAATGACATTCCAGTGCAAATCGAAGACCGCTTCGTCAATGCGCTGGTTGCCCCGGAATACCTCAAGCAGGACTTTACCCTGCAAACCCCCTACGCCTACCTCAATCAGGTCGCACCGCTGACCGAGGGCGAGCATGTGGTCGAGGCGATTCTCGCTGAGCCTTCCGAGTGCAAATTGCTGCAGATCGAAAAGGGCGAGCCGTGCCTGCTGATTCGGCGCCGGACGTGGTCGGGTCGACAGCCGGTGACCGCCGCGCGCTTGATCCATCCGGGTTCCCGTCATCGTCTGGAAGGGCGGTTCCATAAATGAGTTACGAACTGAAGGTTCTGCGCGCCGCAGGCTACCCGCGCATGCCGTGGAAGAACGGCGGCGGCAGCACCGAAGAAATCACCCGCGACGCCGGCGCCGGTCTCGACGGTTTCGGCTGGCGCCTGTCGATTGCCGATATTGCCGAATCCGGCGGTTTTTCGACGTTCGCCGGTTATCAGCGGGTCATCACTGTGTTGCAGGGTGACGGCATGACCCTGTGCGTCGATGGCGAAGATACCCGGCCGCTGTTACCGCTCGACCCGTTTGCCTTTCGTGGCGAAAGTCAGGTGTCGTGCACGCTGCTCGGCGGTGCGATTCGCGATTTCAATCTGATCTATGCGCCGCAGCGTTACAGCGCGCGGTTGCAGTGGCTGGAGGGCGAGCAACGCTTTTTCAGTTCGGCGTCGACGCTGCTCTTGTTCAGCGTCAGTGATGCGCTGCAAATGCAGATCGGTGACAGTGCTTCGCAGCTAGGGCGACATGATTGTCTGCAACTGAACGGTAACACCGGGTTGATCGAAGTCTCGACCTATGCCGCTTGTTGCGTGATCGAGCTGACAGCTCGCTAATTACGCCTTTCTCTTGATCGTTCCCACGCGCTGCGTGGGAATGCATCCCGTGACGCTCTGCGTCACCAGCGATCCCGAAACCTGTTTCCTGTACGCACCAACTTGTTACCGAACGCCCCAGCGTGGCGCAATACCACGCCCATCTGGCAAATCCCCAATTCACAAAAACACTCCTGCAAAAAATTTCACTCACGCCTGAGCCCTTGATCCAGAAGCTCTCCAGCCCTCTGCGCAATTTTTCTTGAACACCCCTCCAACAAGTTGGCCGCTTGATTGCATATGCTTGTATGTACAAGTAAAGACGTATGCGTATGAGTCGCTCAAGACTCTCCGCAGCGTCCACTGATTCGCTTGTCGCGCATCGAAGCGCGCAGGCTGCTTGCCCACTGCCAGGGTTGGTTTGAATTGATCGCTGAGGAGTCTTTTTCGTGACTGACAATAAGCCTACTAAGGTTCGTAACGTCGAAATCCGTGCATCGCGCGGCAACAAGCTGACCGCCAAGAGCTGGCTGACCGAAGCGCCGCTGCGCATGCTGATGAACAACCTCGACCCGGAAGTCGCCGAGAACCCGAAAGAGCTGGTGGTCTACGGTGGTATCGGTCGCGCTGCGCGCAACTGGGAGTGCTACGACAAGATCGTCGAAAGCCTGACCAACCTGAATGACGACGAGACCCTGCTGGTGCAATCGGGCAAACCGGTCGGTGTGTTCAAGACCCACGCCAATGCCCCGCGCGTACTGATCGCCAACTCCAACCTGGTGCCGCACTGGGCGAGCTGGGAACACTTCAACGAACTCGACGCCAAAGGCCTGGCCATGTACGGCCAGATGACTGCGGGCAGCTGGATCTACATCGGCAGCCAGGGCATCGTGCAAGGCACCTACGAAACCTTTGTCGAAGCCGGTCGCCAGCACTACAACGACAACCTCACCGGTAAGTGGGTCTTGACTGCCGGTCTCGGCGGCATGGGCGGCGCGCAACCTTTGGCCGCGACACTGGCCGGCGCGTGCTCGCTGAACATCGAATGCCAGCAGGTGAGCATCGATTTCCGCCTGAAGAGCCGTTACGTCGATGAGCAAGCCAAAGACCTCGACGACGCGCTGGCGCGTATCGACAAATACACCAAAGAAGGCAAAGCGATCTCCATCGCCCTGCTGGGTAACGCCGCAGAAATCCTCCCGGAACTGGTCAAGCGCGGCGTGCGCCCGGACATGGTCACCGACCAGACCAGCGCCCACGATCCGCTCAACGGTTACCTGCCGGCCGGCTGGAGCTGGGACGAGTATCGTGCTCGCGCCAAGACCGAACCGGCCGCGGTGATCAAAGCCGCCAAGCAGTCGATGGCCGTACACGTCAAGGCCATGCTGGAATTCCAGAAGCAAGGCATTCCGACCTTCGACTACGGCAACAACATCCGTCAGATGGCTCAGGAAGAAGGCGTCGAAAACGCCTTTGATTTCCCGGGCTTCGTGCCGGCCTATATCCGTCCGCTGTTCTGCCGTGGCATCGGCCCGTTCCGCTGGGCGGCCTTGTCGGGTGATCCACAGGACATCTACAAAACCGACGCCAAGGTCAAAGAGCTGATCCCCGACGACGCACACCTGCATAACTGGCTGGACATGGCCCGCGAGCGCATCAGCTTCCAGGGTCTGCCGGCACGGATCTGCTGGGTCGGCCTGGGGCTGCGCGCCAAGCTCGGTCTGGCGTTCAACGAAATGGTCCGCAGCGGCGAGCTGTCGGCGCCAATCGTGATCGGTCGAGACCACCTCGACTCCGGCTCGGTCGCCAGCCCGAACCGCGAAACCGAATCGATGCAGGACGGTTCCGACGCCGTGTCCGACTGGCCACTGCTCAACGCCCTGCTCAATACCGCCAGCGGCGCGACCTGGGTTTCCCTGCACCACGGTGGCGGCGTCGGCATGGGCTTCTCGCAGCACTCGGGCATGGTGATTGTCTGCGACGGCACGGACGAAGCGGCCGAACGCATCGCTCGCGTCCTGCACAACGACCCGGCAACCGGCGTCATGCGTCACGCCGATGCCGGTTACCAGATCGCCATTGATTGCGCCAAAGAGCAGGGGCTGAACCTGCCGATGATCACCGGCGGTAAGTGACACAACCCCCTGTGGGAGCTGGCTTGCCAGCGATAGCGGTGGCACTGCTGGAGATGATGTTGAAGGTAGCGACGTCATCGCTGGCAAGCCAGCTCCCACAAGGTCCGTGTAAGCCCGAGAGAACTGTTAAAGCAATCCACAGAGGTTGAATCATGGCTGTCAACACCGATCGTGCAGGCAACAAACCGTTGATCGAGAGGCGTTCGATCGACTACATCCCGGAAGCGGAAAGACACGGTCGTCTGTTCAGCCAGTTCACCCTGTGGATGGGCGCCAATTTACAGATCACCGCGATCGTCACCGGGGCCTTGGCCGTGGTGCTGGGCGGTGATGTGTTCTGGTCGTTGATCGGCTTGCTGATCGGCCAATTGCTCGGCGGTGGCGTGATGGCGCTGCATGCCGCGCAAGGGCCGAAACTGGGCCTGCCGCAGATGATCTCCAGCCGCGTGCAGTTCGGCGTTTACGGCGCGGCGATTCCGATCGTGCTGGTGTGCCTGATGTATCTGGGTTTCACCGCGACCGGCACCGTGCTGTCCGGGCAAGCGCTGGGGCAGCTGTTTGGCGTCAGCGACAGCGTTGGCATTCTGATTTTTGCCAGCGTCATCGTGCTGGTGACGGTGCTCGGCTATCGGGTGATTCACTTCATCGGCCGGGTCGCCAGCCTCATCGGCGTGATTGCTTTCGTCTTTCTGTTCTGGCGGTTGATGAGCCAGACCGACGTCGGCGCGCTCCTGCAAATCCGTCACTTCAGCTGGAGCAGCTTCCTGCTCGCGGTGTCGCTGGCGGCGTCCTGGCAGATTGCGTTCGGCCCGTATGTCGCGGATTACTCGCGTTACTTGCCGAGCAACACCTCGGCGGTGAAAACCTTTTTCGCCGCCGGTGCCGGCTCGGTGATTGGCGCGCAGGTGGCGATGATCCTCGGCGTGTTCGCCGCCGCTTCGGCCAACGGCCAGTTCGCCGGGCATGAAGTGGCTTACATCGTCGGTCTCGGCGGCACCGGTGCCACCGCGGCGTTGCTGTATTTCAGCATCGCCTTTGGCAAGGTGACCATCTCCACGCTCAACTCTTACGGCAGCTTCATGTGCATCGCGACGATCATCAGTGGTTTCAAAGGCCACCTGACCGTTACGCGCATGCAGCGCCTGGTGTTTGTGCTGGTGATTGTCGGCGCGGCCACGCTGATCGCGCTGCTCGGTCAGCACTCGTTCCTCGGCGCGTTCAAGTCTTTCATCCTGTTTTTGCTTGCGTTCTTCACACCGTGGAGCGCGATCAATCTGGTCGACTACTACTGCATCACCCGTGAGCGTTACGACGTGCCGGCACTCGCCGATCCGAAGGGACGCTACGGGCGCTGGAACCTGTTGGGGATCAGCGTCTACGTGTTCGGTGTGCTGGTGCAACTGCCGTTCATTTCGACCAAGTTCTACACCGGCCCGCTGGTGGCTGCCCTCGGTGACGTGGATATCTCCTGGATCATCGGTCTGGTGCTGCCTGCCGCCGTCTACTACGTGTGCGCAAAAAAATGGCACAGCGCAGTGCCCGATCAACTGATTCTGCCAGTCGCGCAGAGCAGCCAAGTACAACCCGAAACAAGCGGGGCCGGTCGCGCTGCGGCGCAGGCCTGATCTGGACGTGGACAGGGCTGGATGCCTTTTGAACTGCCGTAAGCCCATTCATGATTAGGAGCGTCATTACAATGAAATCGAACAAGACCCTGCTGACCACATTGCTGTCCATGGGCCTGTTGGCCAGTGCCGGCGCTACTCAGGCTGCCGGCTGGTGCGAATCGGGCAAACCGGTGAAATTCGCCGGCCTGAACTGGGAAAGCGGCATGTTGCTGACCGACGTGCTGCAAGTGGTGCTGGAGAAAGGCTACGACTGCAAGACCGACAGCCTGCCGGGCAATTCCATCACCATGGAAAACGCCTTGAGCAGCAATGACATTCAAGTGTTCGCCGAAGAATGGGTCGGCCGCAGCGAGGTCTGGAACAAGGCCGAGAAGGCCGGCAAGGTGGTCGGCGTCGGCGCGCCGATCGTCGGTGCGATCGAAGGCTGGTATGTGCCGCGCTACGTCATCGAAGGTGATGCCAAGCGCAAGCTCGAGCCAAAAGCCCCAGACCTGAAAAACATCGCTGATCTGGGCAAATACGCCGCCGTGTTCAAGGATGCCGAAGAGCCGTCCAAGGGCCGTTTCTACAACTGCCCGGCCGGCTGGACCTGCGAGCTCGATAACAGCGAAATGCTGAAAAGTTACGGCCTGGAAAACAGCTACACCAACTTCCGTCCGGGTACCGGCCCTGCGCTGGATGCGGCGGTGCTGTCGAGCTACAAGCGGGGCGAGCCGATCCTGTTCTACTACTGGTCGCCAACCCCGCTGATGGGCCAGATCGACGCGGTCAAACTCGAAGAGAGAGCCGGCGTCGACAAGAGCGTGAGCATCAAGGTCGGCCTGTCGAAAACCTTCCACGACGAGGCCCCGGAACTGGTCGCCGTGCTGGAAAAGGTCAACCTGCCGATCGACCTGCTGAACCAGAATCTGGGGCGCATGGCCAAGGAACGTATCGAGTCGCCGAAACTGGCGAAAATCTTCCTCAAGGAACATCCTGAAGTCTGGCATGCGTGGGTCAGTGCAGACGCAGCCAGGAAAATCGACGCGGCGCTGTAGGTCGATACCTCCCGGTCAACCGTGAGGCTGGCCGGGAGATATGCCGTAAACGCTTGATTGAGATTGCTGACTGAGAGCCGCTTATGTTTCCCGAGAGCTTTACCTTTTCCATCGCCGACTGGGTCAACGGTTGGGTCGATTCGCTGGTCACCAACTACGGTGATGTGTTCCGCCATATCTCCGACACGCTGTTGTGGGCCATCGTCAACCTCGAGGGCGTGCTGCGCGCGGCGCCATGGTGGCTGATGCTGGCAATTGTCGGTGTGGTCGCCTGGCACGCCACGCGCAAAGTCGTGACCACGGCGGTCATCGTCGGTCTGCTGTTCCTCGTGGGCGCCGTCGGCCTGTGGGACAAGCTCATGCAGACCCTGGCGCTGATGATGGTCGCGACGATCATTTCGGTGCTGATCGGCATCCCGCTGGGGATTCTCTCGGCCCGCAGCAATCGCCTGCGCTCGGTGCTGATGCCGCTGCTCGACATCATGCAAACCATGCCCAGTTTCGTGTACCTGATTCCGGTGCTGATGCTGTTCGGTCTGGGCAAGGTGCCGGCGATTTTCGCCACGGTGATCTACGCCGCGCCGCCGCTGATTCGTCTGACCGATCTGGGCATTCGCCAGGTTGACGGCGAAGTGATGGAAGCGATCAACGCGTTCGGCGCCAACCGCTGGCAGCAACTGTTCGGCGTGCAACTGCCGCTGGCCCTGCCGAGCATCATGGCCGGGATCAACCAGACCACCATGATGGCCCTGTCGATGGTGGTGATCGCCTCGATGATCGGCGCCCGTGGCCTGGGTGAAGATGTGCTGGTGGGGATTCAGACCCTCAACGTCGGACGTGGCCTGGAAGCCGGTCTGGCGATCGTGATTCTCGCAGTGGTCATCGACCGCATTACTCAGGCGTATGGTCGGCCCCGGCATGAGGTGAGCAAATGAGCAACGCAACCGTGAGCAAGATCGAAGTCAAAAACGTCTTCAAGATTTTCGGCAACCGCGCCAAGGACGCCCTGGCGATGGTCGGCCAGGGCAAGACCAAGGATCAGGTACTGAACGAAACCGGTTGTGTGGTCGGGGTCAACGACCTGTCGCTGAGCATCGGCACCGGAGAGATTTTCGTCATCATGGGCCTGTCCGGCTCGGGCAAATCGACGCTGGTACGCCACTTCAATCGTCTGATCGATCCCACCAGCGGGGCGATCATCGTCGACGGCGTGGACATCCTGCAATACGACATGGACGCGCTGCGCGAATTTCGCCGGCACAAGATCAGCATGGTGTTCCAGAGCTTCGGCCTGCTGCCGCACAAGAGCGTGCTCGACAACGTCGCCTACGGCTTGAAAGTGCGCGGCGAGAGCAAGCAGCTGTGCGCCGAGCGGGCGCTGCACTGGATCAACACCGTCGGCCTCAAAGGCTACGAAAACAAATACCCGCACCAGCTCTCCGGCGGCATGCGCCAGCGCGTCGGCCTGGCCCGCGCTTTGGCGGCGGACACCGACATCATTCTGATGGACGAGGCCTTCAGCGCACTCGACCCGCTGATCCGTGCCGAGATGCAGGACCAGTTGCTGGAGCTGCAAAAGACCCTGCACAAGACCATCGTGTTCATCACCCACGACCTCGACGAAGCCGTGCGCATCGGCAACCGCATTGCGATTCTCAAGGATGGGAAATTGATTCAGGTCGGTACGCCGAGAGAGATCCTGCATTCGCCGGCGGATGAGTATGTCGACCGGTTCGTGCAGCGGCGTGCGGCGGTGGTCTGAAAAATATGCGGTGACTGAACCGGCGCCATCGCGAGCAGGCTCACTCCTACAGTTGAAATGCGTACCCCTGTAGGAGTGAGCCTGCTCGCGATAGCGCTAGTGAAGCTGCATCAATATCAAGGTTGAGGTTTTAGATGTCCCAGGCTGAAAAAATCATCATCACCGGCGCCCCTCTGCATTGGCAGGACGTGGTCGCCGTCGCCCGCCGCGGCGCGCAACTGGAGCTGTCGGAGGGCACCTGGGCGCGTATCGACAACGCGCAGGGCATCGTTCAGCGCATCGTCGAAAGCGGCGAGCGGGCCTATGGCGTCAACACCGGTCTGGGCGGACTGTCCAACGTCTCGCTCAAGGACGAACAGCTCAGCCAGCTATCGCGCAACACCTTGCTCAGCCATGCCTGCGGCGTCGGCCCGGTGCTCAGCGACGAACAGACTCGCGCGATCATCTGCGCGGCCATCCACAACTACAGCCACGGCAAATCCGGCATTCATCGCCGTGTGGTTGAAGGCCTGCTGGCGCTGCTCAATTGCGGCATCACCCCGCAGGTGCCGTCGCAAGGTTCAGTGGGCTACCTGACGCACATGGCGCACGTCGGTATCACGTTGCTCGGCGTCGGCAACGTCAGCTATCGCGAGCAGATTGTGCCGGCGCAACAGGCGCTGGCCGCAGAAGGCCTGCAACCGGTGCAACTCGGCGCCAAGGACGGCCTGTGCCTGGTCAACGGCACGCCGTGCATGACCGGCCTCAGTTGCCTGGCGATCGCCGATGCGACGCGGCTGGTGCAGTGGGCCGACGTCATCGGCGCCATGAGTTTCGAAGCCCAGCGTGGCCAGATCGACGCCTTTGATGCAGAAATCATCGCACTGAAAGCGCACCCGGGCATGCAGCAGGTCGGCAGCAATCTGCGCGCGCTGCTCGATGGCAGTGAAGTGATCGCCACGAGCAAAGGCATTCGCACCCAGGACGCCTTGAGCATCCGCTCGATCCCGCAGGTGCATGGCGCCGCGCGTGATCAACTGGAGCATGCGATCACACAGGTCGAGATCGAACTCAACGCCTGCACCGACAACCCGTTGCTGCTGGGTACGCCGGAGAACTTCCGGGTGATGTCGCAAGCCAATCCGCACGGGCAATCGGTGGCGATGGCCGCCGACCTGCTGGCGATTGCCATGGCCGAGATCGGTTCGATCGCCGAGCGCCGTCTGGATCGTCTGATCAACCCGCACGTCAGCGGCTTGCCGGCATTTCTGGTGGCCAATCCGGGGGTCAATTCCGGGATGATGATCGTGCAATACGTCGCCGCCTCGCTGTGCGCGGAAAACCGCCAATTGGCGCAACCGGCGGTGCTCGACAACTACATCACCTCGGGCCTGCAGGAAGACCATCTGAGCATGGGCACCAACGCCGCGCTGAAGCTGCACCGCGCGTTGGAAAACTGCACGCAGATCCTCGCCATCGAATACCTGCTGGCGGCCCAGGCCTTTGAATTTCTCAAGGAACAACGCTTTGGCGCCGGCACCGATGTCGCCTGGCGCCTGCTACGCGAAAGCGTCCCGGCATACGATCAGGACCGCTGGCTGGCGCCAGACATCGCCGCCGCAGCGAGCGTGCTGAAAGACCCGAATCTGCCACACAACGTTTTACCGAATCTGCACTGACACTACCCTGCCAGCGTGCCAAGGCGCGGCTCTCCAAAAGACGAGCGGCGACGGACAACGGACATTTCCGGAGCGACTGGTCAGTTAATAAGAAACTCTCAAAAGGAGCACAAACATGACTGCGCTGAACCTGATTCCCGGCCAACTGAGCCTGGCCCAACTGCGTGACGTCTACCAGCATCCGGTCAAGCTGAGCCTCGACAACAGCGCCGCTGCGCAGATCGAAGCCAGCGTGGCCTGCGTCGAGCAGATTCTCGCCGAGAATCGCACGGCCTACGGCATCAACACCGGTTTCGGCCTGCTGGCGTCGACACGCATCGCCAGCGAAGACCTGGAAAACCTGCAGCGTTCGCTCGTGCTGTCGCACGCCGCCGGTGTCGGTGAGCCGATCAGCGATGCGCTGGTGCGGCTGGTCATGGTGCTCAAGGTCAACAGCCTGAGCCGCGGTTTTTCGGGCATCCGCCGAGTGGTCATCGATGCGTTGATCGCGCTGATCAATGCCGAGATCTATCCGCACATCCCGCTGAAGGGGTCGGTCGGTGCATCGGGCGATCTGGCGCCGCTGGCGCACATGTCGCTGGTGCTGCTGGGAGAGGGCAAGGCGCGCTACAAGGGTGAGTGGATGCAAGCCACCGAGGCGCTGAAAATCGCCGGTCTGACCCCGCTGACCCTGGCGGCAAAAGAAGGTCTGGCGCTGCTCAACGGCACTCAGGTGTCCACCGCGTTCGCGCTGCGTGGTCTGTTTGAAGGTGAAGACCTGTTCGCCGGTGCACTGGCGCTCGGCGGTCTCAGCGTTGAAGCCGTGCTGGGCTCGCGCTCGCCGTTCGACGCACGCATTCACGCGGCTCGCGGCCAGAAAGGCCAGATTGATGCCGCGGCTGCTTATCGCGATCTGCTCGGTGAGCGCAGTGAAGTCTCCGATTCGCACCAGAACTGCGAGAAGGTCCAGGATCCGTACTCGCTGCGCTGCCAGCCACAGGTCATGGGCGCCTGCCTGACCCAGTTCCGTCAGGCCGCCGAAGTGCTGGCCGTCGAAGCCAATGCAGTGTCGGATAACCCGCTGGTGTTCGCCGCTGAAGGCGATGTGATTTCCGGCGGCAACTTCCACGCCGAACCGGTGGCCATGGCCGCTGACAACATGGCCCTGGCCATCGCTGAAATCGGCTCGCTGAGCGAGCGGCGCATCTCGCTGATGATGGACAAGCACATGTCGCAACTGCCGCCGTTCCTGGTTGCCAATGGCGGCGTGAACTCCGGTTTCATGATCGCGCAGGTGACGGCGGCGGCACTGGCCAGCGAGAACAAGGCGCTGGCCCATCCGCATTCGGTCGATAGCCTGCCGACCTCGGCCAACCAGGAAGACCATGTCTCGATGGCCCCTGCGGCCGGCAAGCGTCTGTGGGAAATGGCGGAAAATACCCGCGGCATTCTCGCCGTGGAATGGCTGGCGGCGGCCCAGGGGCTGGACTTGCGCAACGGTCTGAAGACCTCGCCGAAGCTGGAACAGGCGCGGGCGATTTTGCGTAAGGAAGTGCCGTTTTATGAGAAGGACCGGTTCTTTGCGCCAGATATCAACGCGGCGACTGAGCTGTTGGCTTCGCGGTGCCTGACCGAGCTGGTTCCATCGAAGTTGCTGCCTAGCCTTTAACCCCACTTATTGATCGTTCCCACGCTCTGCGTGGGAATGCAGCCCGTGACGCTCCGCGTCACTGGACGCAGAGCGTCCCTTGAGGCATTCCCACGCAGAGCGTGGGAACGATCACACAAGACGAGGATTTGGGATGAAAACCCTCTGGCAACACTGCCACGTCGCAACCATGGCCCACGGCGTTTACTCGATCATCGAGGACGCCGCCATCGTCACCTCCGGTGCGCTCATCGAGTGGATCGGCCCGCGCCAGCAATTGCCGTCCGGCGAATACCCGGCGGTCAATGACCTTCAAGGCGCCTGGGTCACGCCCGGGCTGATCGACTGCCACACCCACACGGTGTTCGGCGGCAACCGCAGCGGTGAATTCGAAAAGCGTCTGCAAGGTGTCAGCTATGCCGACATCGCCGCGCAGGGCGGTGGTATCGCCAGCACCGTGCGTGCGACCCGTGAAGCGAGCGAAGACCAGCTGTTCGTCAGCGCCGCCAAGCGCCTGAAAAGCCTGATGCGCGACGGCGTGACCACGGTCGAAATGAAATCCGGCTACGGCCTCGATCTGGCCAACGAACGCAAGATCCTGCGAGTCATCCGTCGTCTGCAGCAAGAACTGCCGGTCAGCGTTCGCAGCACCTGCCTGGCCGCTCATGCACTGCCGCCGGAATACAAGGATCGCGCCGACGACTACATCGATCTGATCTGCGATGAAATGCTCCCGGCGCTGGCCGCCGAGGGCCTGGTCGATGCGGTCGATGCCTTCTGCGAATACCTGGCGTTCTCGCCGGAGCAGGTCGAGCGCGTGTTCGTCGCCGCGCAAAAACTCGGTTTGCCGGTCAAGCTTCACGCCGAGCAACTCTCATCGCTGCACGGCTCCAGCCTCGCTGCTCGCTATAAGGCGCTGTCCGCCGATCACCTGGAATTCATGGACGAAGCCGACGCCATCGCCATGGCCGAGTCCGACACCGTCGCCGTGTTGCTGCCGGGCGCGTTCTATTTCCTGCGCGAAACCCAGCTGCCGCCGATGGATGCCCTGCGCAAGCACAACGTAAAAATTGCGATTGCCAGCGACCTCAACCCCGGCACCTCGCCGGCGTTGTCGTTGCGTCTGATGTTGAACATGGCCTGCACTTGTTTCCGTATGACCCCGGAAGAAGCCCTGGCCGGCGCGACGATCCACGCGGCGCAAGCGCTGGGCATGGCTGCCACCCACGGTTCGCTGGAGGTCGGCAAGGTCGCCGATTTTGTCGCCTGGCAGATCGATCGTCCGGCAGATCTGGCGTATTGGCTCGGTGGCGATCTGGACAAGCGCGTCGTGCGTCACGGCGTTGAATCAATTCTGTAGGAGAGCGGTTGTGGATAAGGTTCTGCATTTCAAACAAGGTCACGTGCCGTTGCTGATCAGCATGCCGCATGCCGGGGTACGCCTGACGCCTGCGGTCGAGGCCGGGCTGATCCCGGCGGCGAGAAGCCTGCCGGACACCGATTGGCACATCCCGCAGCTTTACGATTTCGCTGAAGCGCTGGGTGCCAGTACCCTGGCCGCCGAGTATTCGCGATTCGTCATCGATCTGAATCGTCCATCCGACGACAAGCCAATGTACGCCGGGGCAACCACCGGCCTGTATCCGGCGACGCTGTTCGATGGCATTCCGTTGTTCCAGGAAGGTCTGGAACCATCGAAAGAAGAACGCGCGAGCTATCTGGAGCAGATCTGGACGCCGTATCACCGCAAGCTGCACGAGGAGCTGGCGCGGCTCAAGGCTGAATTCGGCTACGCGCTGCTGTTCGATGCGCACTCGATCCGCTCGATCATCCCGCACCTGTTCGACGGCAAGCTGCCGGACTTCAACCTCGGCACGTTCAATGGCGCCAGCTGCGATGCGCAACTAGCCGCGCAGCTGGAAGCGATCTGCGCGCAGCACAGCAACTTCAGCCATGTGCTTAACGGTCGGTTCAAGGGCGGACACATCACCCGCCACTACGGCAACCCGGCCGAACACATCCACGCGGTGCAACTCGAACTGTGCCAGTCCACCTACATGGAAGAGTTCGAACCGTTCCGCTACCGCGCCGACCTGGCCGCGCCGACGCAGGGGGTGCTCAAGGAATTGCTCGAGGGGCTGCTGGCCTGGGGCCAAAGCCATTACGCAAAATAAAGCCTGGCGCCTACCCCTGTAGGAGTGAGCCTGCTCGCGATAGCGTCGGTTCAGTCGCCATTTCAGTGACTGGCACACCGTTATCGCGAGCAGGCTCACTCCTACAGGGGACACGGCTGAAAAATTGCGAGTAACCCGGAGCATGCTCATTGACGTAAATCGGGTTTATGATGCCCAACGGCAGAATAATAGAAGTCCCCTCAGGGATGACCTCGACCCCTTACGGAGCGCGCAATGCAGACTTTGTTTCCGCAGATCAAACCCCACGCCCGGCACGATCTGGCTGTCGATGACACCCATACGCTATACGTCGATGAAAGCGGCTCGCCGGAAGGTCTGCCGGTGGTGTTCATCCACGGTGGCCCCGGCGCCGGGTGCGACGCGCAGAGCCGCCGCTACTTCGATCCGAACCTGTATCGCATTGTCACTTTCGACCAGCGCGGCTGCGGACGCTCGACGCCCCACGCCAGCCTGGAAAACAACACCACCTGGGATCTGGTTGAAGACCTCGAGCGCATCCGCAAACATTTGGGCATCGACAAATGGGTGCTGTTCGGCGGCTCATGGGGCTCGACCCTGGCGCTGGCGTACGCGCAAACCCACCCGGAGCGCGTCCACGGTCTGATCCTGCGCGGGATCTTTCTCTGCCGCCCGCAGGAAATCGAGTGGTTCTATCAGGCCGGTGCCAGCCGTCTGTTCCCCGATTACTGGCAGGACTACATCGCACCGATCCCGCTGGACGAGCGCGACGACCTGCTCAGCGCCTTCCACAAGCGCCTCACCGGCAACGACCAGATCGCGCAAATGCACGCGGCCAAGGCGTGGTCGACCTGGGAAGGGCGCACCGCGACCCTGCGGCCCAACCCGCTGGTGGTTGATCGCTTCTCCGAGCCGCAGCGCGCGCTGTCGATTGCGCGGATCGAATGCCATTACTTCACCAATAACGCCTTCCTGGAGCCGAACCAGTTGATTCGCGACATGGCCAGGATTGCCCATCTGCCGGGCGTGATCATTCACGGTCGCTACGACGTGATCTGCCCGCTCGACAATGCCTGGGAGCTGCATCAGGCCTGGCCGAACAGCGAATTGCAGGTAATCCGCGACGCCGGCCACGCGGCGTCCGAACCGGGCATCACCGATGCGCTGGTGCGCGCGGCGAGCAAAATGGCTCAGCGTCTGCTCGATCTGCCGCCTGAAGAAGCATGAAGGGGCTGTTGCAGCGCGTGCGCGGCGCGCGGGTCGAGGTCGACGGGGAAGTTGTCGGTGCGATCGATCAAGGCTTGCTGGTGCTGGTCGCGGTAGAACCCGACGACACGCGTGCCAGCGCCGACAAACTTCTGCATAAGCTGCTTAACTATCGGGTATTCAGTGACGCCGAGGGCAAGATGAACCTGTCCCTTGGTGATGTCGGCGGTGGGTTGCTGCTGGTCTCTCAGTTCACCCTCGCGGCGGATACCAGAAGCGGCCTGCGTCCGAGCTTTTCGAGCGCGGCGCCGCCGGCCCTTGGCGAGGAGTTGTTCGACTATCTATTGAGCAAAGCGAAACAGGTGCATGGCACTGTGGCATCAGGTAGATTCGGCGCCGATATGCAGGTGCATCTGGTCAACGATGGCCCGGTTACCTTTTTGTTACAGACCTGAAAATGCTTGAAACACCTTCTTTAGGAAATTTCGACTGTTTTTCGGGTGTTTTCGCGATAAATACTTTGTTACCCCTGATGCGTTGTCATGCGGGCTACTAGATAATCGCGCGCTACGGGGATCAGCGTTCGTTGGTCCGTTTTGACTTAGGTAGAGACTTGTCCGGATCCGATTGGGGAATCATTTTGCCCCAGCGGAGTCGGAACAATGCTCGCCAACTTGGCAAGGGTGCGCTGGAAGGTCGGTTTTTTATCGCCGAAATCCCCACAGGCACTTCATCTGGCCGTTGGTTTATTGATCTGTTTTCGGCGAGGGTTGCTCGTGATTGTTAGTCCCTGTAATGCAGCAAAAATGTCTGCCAAACGCATGCGAAGTGCCCTGGTAGCGGGTTCGGCGCTCCTGTGCCTGCTCAGCGCCGGTCAGCTTTGGGCGTTCAATCTTGACGATGTATCGGCCAAGGCCAAAGAGCTGGCCGGGCAGAAGTTCGAAGCCCCGCGCAGCAACCTGCCGAACGAATTCCGCGATATGAAGTTCGCGGACTATCAGAAAATCCGCTTCCTCACCGAAAAGGCTGAGTGGGCCGATCAGAAGACGCCGTTCAAGCTGTCCTTCTATCATCAGGGTATGCACTTCGATACACCGGTGAAAATCAACGAAATCACAGCGAACACCGTCGAAGAGATCAAATACGATCCGACGCGCTTCGATTTCGGCGACCTCAAATTCGATCCGAAGGCCACCGAACAACTGGGTTATGCCGGTTTCCGTGTGCTGTACCCGATCAACAAGGCCGACAAGCAAGACGAAATCATGACCATGCTCGGCGCGAGTTACTTCCGCGTTGTCGGCAAGGGTCACACCTACGGTCTGTCGGCCCGTGGTCTGGCGATCGACACTGCGTTGCCGTCGGGTGAAGAATTCCCGCGTTTTCGCGAGTTCTGGATTCAACAGCCGAAGCCGGGCGACAAGCACCTGGTGATCTTCGCGCTGCTGGATTCGCCGCGCGCCACCGGTGCCTACCGCCTGATCCTGCGTCCGGGCAGCGACACCATCGTCGACGTCAAGGCGCAGATGTTCCTGCGTGACAAGGTCGGCAAACTGGGTATCGCGCCGCTGACCAGCATGTTCCTGTTCGGTGCCAACCAGCCGTCGAAAGTCCTTAACTACCGTCGTGAACTGCACGACTCCAGCGGTCTGTCGATCCACGCCGGTAATGGCGAGTGGATCTGGCGTCCACTGAACAACCCGAAACACCTGGCCGTGAGCAACTTCAGCGTCGAGAACCCGCGTGGTTTCGGTCTGCTGCAACGTGGCCGCGACTTTAGCCACTACGAAGATCTCGACGACCGCTACGACAAGCGTCCAAGCGCCTGGATCGAGCCGAAGGGCGAGTGGGGCAAGGGCACCGTCGATCTGGTGGAAATTCCGACCGCCGATGAAACCAACGACAACATCGTTGCGTTCTGGAGCCCGGAAAAAATGCCGGAGCCAGGTCAGCCGCTGGACTTCGCCTACCGCCTGCACTGGACCATGGATGAAGCCGCGCTGCACGCACCTGACAGTGCCTGGGTTGCACAAACCCTGCGTTCGACCGGTGACGTCAAGCAATCGAACCTGATCCGTCAGCCGGATGGCAGCGTCGCTTATCTGGTCGACTTCGAAGGTCCATCGCTGGCCGCTCTGGCCCCGGACGCCGATGTGCGCAGTCAGGTCAGTGTCGGCGACAACGCCGAACTGGTGGAAAACAGCGTGCGCTACAACCCGGAAACCAAGGGCTGGCGCTTGACCCTGCGGATGAAGATCAAGGATCCGAGCAAGTCCACCGAGATGCGTGCCGCACTGGTTCAGCCAGTCGTGACTGCTGATCTGGCGAAATCGGTGCCAGCGTCCAACTCCTCCGTCGCCAAAGCCGACAAGGTTGCCGCCAAGCAGCAAGAGAAAATCGACAGGGAAGCCAAGGCTGCCGAGGCCAAACAGGCTGAAGCCAAGCCGGTAGCAGAGGCCAAGGACAAGGCCAACAAAGACGCCAAGCAGCCAGCCGCTGCGGACGCGGCCCCAGCCACACCGGAATCGGCACCGACTGAAGAAGTCCTGACCGAGACCTGGAGCTATCAGTTGCCTGCCGATGAGTAACTCTCAAGTACAGCCAGAGACTCTGTCCGAGTATCTGGCGCATCTGCCGATGACCGACGAGCAGCGCGCGGAACTCGCGGGCTGCCAGTCGTTCAGCGAGCTGCATCAACGCCTGTCGTCCTCGACGTTCGACGCCCCTGCCGAAGCCGCCCAGGCTTCGGTGGGCAAGCGCCTGACCCTGAGCACCGCCGAAGAGCTGGAAGAAGCGGAAATGCTGGTGCTCGACGCCAGCGGCCGGATCAGCATGAAAGCCACTCCGCCGATCCGCCGCACCAAGGTCGTGCCGGAGCCATGGCGCACCAATATCCTGGTGCGTGGCTGGCGCCGTCTGACCGGGCGCACCAACCCGCCGCAGCCGCCGAAGGACGAGAATGTCCTGCCGGCTGCGCGCTGGCGCACCGTCGGATCGATCCGTCGCTACATTCTGTTGCTGCTGATGCTCGGCCAGACCATCGTCGCCGGCTGGTACATGAAAGGCATCATGCCGTACCAGGGCTGGTCGTTCGTCGATCTCGAAGAAATCCTGCACCAACCGCTGCTGCAAACCGCCACGCAAGTGCTGCCGTATGCGCTGCAAACCAGCATCCTGATTCTGTTCGGGATTCTGTTCTGCTGGGTCTCGGCCGGTTTCTGGACCGCGCTGATGGGCTTCCTTGAATTGCTCACCGGTCACGACAAATACCGTATCTCCGGCAAAAGCGCCGGCAACGAGCCGATTGCCAAAGATGCGCGTACCGCATTGGTCATGCCGATCTGCAACGAAGACGTACCGCGCGTGTTCGCCGGTCTACGAGCGACGTTCGAATCGGTCGCCGCCACCGGTGATCTGGATCGCTTCGACTTCTTCGTCCTCAGCGACAGTAACGACACCGACATCTGCGTCGCCGAGCAACAGGCCTGGCTGGACGTCTGCCGCGAAGCCAAAGGCTTCGGCAAGATCTTCTACCGCCGCCGTCGCCGTCGTGTGAAGCGCAAGAGCGGTAACCTCGACGACTTCTGCCGTCGTTGGGGCGGTGACTACAAGTACATGGTCGTGCTCGACGCCGATTCGGTGATGAGCGGCGAATGCCTGACCAGTCTGGTGCGCCTGATGGAAGCCACGCCGGACGCCGGGATCATCCAGACCGCGCCGCGTGCGTCGGGCATGGACACCCTGTATGCGCGCATGCAGCAGTTCGCCACCCGCGTATACGGCCCGCTGTTTACTGCCGGTCTGCACTTCTGGCAGCTGGGTGAATCGCACTACTGGGGTCACAACGCGATCATCCGCATGAAGCCGTTCATCGACCACTGCGCTTTGGCGCCGTTGCCGGGTAAAGGTGCGTTCTCCGGGGCGATCCTCTCTCACGACTTCGTTGAAGCCGCGCTGATGCGCCGTGCCGGTTGGGGCGTGTGGATTGCCTACGATCTGCCGGGCAGTTACGAAGAGCTGCCGCCGAACCTGCTCGACGAGCTCAAGCGTGACCGTCGCTGGTGCCACGGCAACCTGATGAACTTCCGCCTGTTCCTGGTCAAGGGCATGCACCCGGTGCACCGTGCGGTATTCCTGACTGGCGTGATGTCGTACCTGTCGGCGCCGTTGTGGTTCTTTTTTTTGGTGCTGTCGACTGCGCTGCTGGCGGTCAACACGCTGATGGAGCCGCAGTACTTCCTGGAGCCGCGTCAGCTCTATCCGTTGTGGCCACAATGGCACCCGGACAAAGCCATCGCGCTGTTCTCGACCACGATCGTGCTGTTGTTCCTGCCGAAACTGCTGAGCATCATCCTGATCTGGGCCAAGGGCGCGAAAGAGTTCGGCGGCAAGTTCAAGGTGACGCTGTCGATGCTGCTGGAGATGCTGTTCTCCATGCTGCTGGCGCCGGTGCGGATGATTTTCCATACCCGTTTCGTCCTTGCCGCGTTCCTAGGCTGGGCCGCGACCTGGAACTCGCCACAGCGTGACGACGACTCGACGCCATGGAGCGAAGCGGTCAAGCGTCACGGCCCGCAGACCCTGCTGGGCTTTTGCTGGGCGCTGCTGGTGATCTGGCTGAACCCGAGCTTCCTCTGGTGGCTGGTGCCGATCGTCGGTTCGCTGATGCTGTCGATCCCGGTGTCGGTGATTTCCAGCCGTGTCGGCCTGGGCCTGAAGACCCGTGACGCGAGCCTGTTCCTCATTCCTGAGGAATACAATCCGCCACAGGCGCTGCTGGCGACCGACCAGTACACCCACGAGAACCGCTACCACGCCCTGAACGACGGCTTCGTCCGCGCAGTGGTCGATCCGCAGCAGAACGCCCTGGCGTGCTCGCTGGCGACCTCCCGTCACGGTCAGGCCGAGCCGATAGAGTGGTTGCGTCAGGAGCGCGTGCGGCACGCGGTCAAGGTCGGCCCAGCGGAGCTGAGCAACCATGATCGCCTGCAACTGCTGAGCGACCCGGTAGCGTTGGCGCGTCTGCATGAGCAGGTCTGGGCTGAAGGCCTGACCGAGTGGCTGGACGCGTGGCGGGCCTCGGTGAAAGCCGATCCGCATGCACCGCTGCTGCCGTTGCGACCGGCGACGATGCAGGCGCAACTGGCCTGATGAAAAAACCCCGCTGAGTCAGCGGGGTTTTTTTATGCTTGATTCAAAAGCCCCTCACCCTAACCCTCTCCCAGAGGGAGAGGGGACTGACCACAGTGGGGCGGCTATCGGTGGTCGGCTCCCTCTCCCTCGGGAGAGGGCTGGGGTGAGGGGGGGCGGGTCTGCAGGTCAATCAGCCGTTGCTGGCGATCGTTCTTCAGTCATCACACCGCCAATCGCTAGCCGGGCTAGCTCCCACAGGGGTTTTGTGGAGTGGCCAAGATCGAGCCGCACCACCGAACCCTGTGGGAGCTGGCCTGCCAGCGATAGCCTCACCTCGGTCGCAAGCGAACCCAGGCGATCAATCACCTCAAACCTTGAACCGGCCCACCAGCGTCTGCAAATGCGTCCCCAAACGCGCCAGCTCAACGCTCGACGCTGCTGTCTCTTCGCTCGCCGCCGAAGTCTGATCAGACACATCACGAACATTCAGCACGCTGCGGTTGATCTCTTCGGCCACGGCGCTCTGCTGTTCTGCGGCTGCCGCAATCTGCTGGTTCATCGCCTGAATCGCCGAGACGGTGCGGGTGATGCTTTCCAGTGAGCCGCCGGCGCGGCGGGTCAGTTCGACGCTGCTGTCGGTCAGGGTGCGGCTGTTGTCCATGATCGTTGCCACTTGCTGGGTGCCGTTTTGCAGGCCGACGATCAGTTCTTCAATCTCTTCGGTGGACTTCTGCGTGCGCTGGGCGAGGCTGCGCACCTCGTCAGCGACCACGGCGAAACCACGACCGGCCTCGCCGGCACGGGCGGCTTCGATCGCGGCGTTGAGCGCCAGCAGGTTGGTTTGCTGAGCGACGGATTTGATCACGTCGAGGACGCTGCCAATCTTGTCGCTCTCGCGCTTGAGTTCACTCATGGCCTCGGTGGAGTGGCTGACTTCAATCGCCAGGCGCTCGATCTGCGCAATGGCTTCGCCGACCACCTTGTCGCCTTCGCGGGCCTGCTGATCGGCCGCAACTGCCGCTTCCGAGGCTTCCTCGGCATTGCGCGCGACTTCCTGCACGGTGGCGGCCATTTCGTTCATGGCGGTGGCGACCTGATCGGTCTCGACCTTTTGATTGTTGACCCCGGCGCTGGTCTGCTCGGTCACCGCCGACAGCTCTTCGGCGGCGCTGGCGATCTGCGTGACACCGTCGCTGATGCCGCCGATCAATTCGCGCAGGCCTTGGGTCATGCTTTGCATCGAGCGCTGCAACTGGCCGAGTTCGTCGCGGCGCAGCGAGACTAGGTTGTGGGTGAGATCACCCGCGGCAACGCGTTCGGCGACTTGCAGGGTCTGGTTCAGCGGAATGATGATTTGCCGGGTGATTGCCAAGGCGGCAATCAAACCGAAGATCAGCGCCAGCGCGGTGGCGACCAGCAACATGTTCTTGGCGTGTGCGGCATCGTTATCACGCACCACGGTTTGCGATTCGGTGAGCTTCTTGCTGACGGCGATGAGAATGTCGCCCTGCGCCGACATGGCCGTCAGCGCAGCGGCGTTTTTCACCTGCGAGTCGCGGAACTGGCTGACGGCGGCGCGGTAGGCTTTGAGCGAGTCGGTGGCCTGTTGCAGATTGGCGATGTGCTGTTCCGGCACGCGGCTTGGCAGGCTTTCGAGGTTTTTCAGAGCGTTTTCGATCGCGGTCAGCGCCGGTTGCTCGGCATCGGCCTTGCCGCTGTAGGTGTAGCCGCGCACCTGATAACGCGCTTGCTGGAGCAGTTTGCTCAGCTCGATCACCGCGTTGTATTGCGCCACGCTGTCACCTTGCAACAGCGCCTGCTCGACTGCGCCGACCTTGGCCACGGCGTTGTCGGCGTTGGCGCCCAGTTTGCTGCGGGCATCTTCGCGCTGCACGGTGGCCTGGGTCATCTCACCGAAGGCGCGCTTGTACTCGGCCACGGCGGCCAGTTGCTGGTCGACCATTGCCGCATCGGCGGGTTGTTCGATCATCCCGCGCGCCTCTCGCAGACCGCTGTCCAGCTTGGCCAGCAATTCATTGACCGCGCCCGGTCCCTGATCGCCGCGGCGCATGTCGTAGTCCATGCGCGCCAGGCGCAGGTCCTTGGTCAGCTCATTGAGGCTGGAGATGAAGCCGAGTTTATCGCCGCGGCTGATGATGCCGCTCATACCGGTCCAGCCGGTGAACGTGATCAACAGCGTCAGTAACAGCACCAGGCCGAAGCCGATGCCCAGCTTGCGTTTGACGCTGACGTTCCCAAGACTTTCGGCTAACCAACGGTACATGCGACCACTCCCTTCGGACCACTAAATTGGACTTATGGGCAATGTATCGGCTGGATGATGGCAATCTGTAACACCATCTGTCTGGGGCGAAAAGTCAGAACAAGCGGGCGAGCAGGGCGGTGACGGCGGTTTCGACGCGCAGGATCCGGTCGCCGAGCTGCACCGGTTGCAGACCGGATTTGGCCAGCAGATCGATCTCGTAAGGGATCCAGCCGCCTTCCGGGCCGATCGCAAGGGTCACCGGTTCACTCAGCGCGCGGGGGCAGGGCGGGTAATGGCCCGGGTGGCCGACCAGACCGAGGGTGCCGTCGCTTATCGCCGGCAGCCGATCCTCGACGAAAGGCTTGAAGCGTTTCTCGATGATGATCTCTGGCAGCACCGTGTCGCGGGCCTGTTCGAGGCCGAGGATCAGTTGTTCTCGAATCGCCTCGGGCTCGAGAAACGGCGTCTGCCAGAAGCTTTTCTCGACCCGGTAGCTGTTGACCAGAATCACCTTCGAGACGCCCATGGTCGCGACTGTCTGAAACACCCGGCGGAGCATTTTCGGCCGTGGCAGCGCCAAGACCAGAGTCAGCGGCAGTTTCGCCGGCGGTGGCTGATCGAGGCTGACGCGCAACTCGGCTTCGCCGGCGTCGAGGCGCAGGAGTTCGGCCGAACCCATCAGCCCGTTGATGCGCCCGACGCGCAGGCTGTCACCGACTTGCGAACGATGAACTTCCTGCATATGGGTCAAACGCCGATCGCGCAGGACGACGCGGTCGGCCGCGATGAAGTCGGCTTCTTCGAGCAGCAGCAGGTTCATGCCTGGGTCGCTGGCGGCTGGTCGTTGTGATCGTCGGCCGGGTTGTCTTCCGGGCGTTCGCGTTTGCTGATCAGACCACCGAACAGAATGCCGATCTCGAACAGCATCCACATCGGCACGGCCAGCAGGGTCTGCGAGAAGATGTCTGGCGGCGTGAGGATCATGCCGACCACGAAGCAGCCGATGATCACGTACGGGCGGATCTTCTTCAGGTAGGCGACATCGACCACGCCGATCCACACCAGCAGGACCACGGCCACCGGAATCTCGAAGGCGACGCCAAAAGCGAAGAACAGCGTCATGACGAAGTCGAGGTAACTGGCGATGTCGGTCATCATTTCCACGCCGGCCGGGGTGGCAGCGGCGAAGAATTTGAAGATCAGCGGGAAGACGAAGTAATAGGCGAACGCCATGCCGGTGTAGAACAGCAGAATGCTCGACACCAGCAACGGCACCGCGATGCGCTTCTCGTGCTTGTACAGGCCCGGCGCGATAAAGCCCCAGATCTGGTGCAGGATCACCGGGATTGCCAGAAACAGCGAGACCATCATCGTCAGCTTCAGTGGCGTCAGGAACGGCGACGACACGTCGGTGGCGATCATCGTCGCGCCGACCGGCAGGTATTGGCGCAACGGCGTCGAGACGAAGGTGTAGATCTGCTGGGTGAAGGCGAACAGCCCGGCAAAAATGATGAAGATCGCGGCCACGCAACGCAGCAGGCGGGTGCGCAACTCGGTGAGGTGCGAAACCAGCGGCATGTGCTGGTCGTTTTCGGGGAGGCTAGGGCCTGTCATTGGTCATTTCCTGTGTCGCGCCGAGCCCGTATTTGCGCAGGGCAAGGCGCGAGGCGCGTAGTTTGGCGTTTCAAATCAGCAACGAGTAACGCAGCCCTGCGCAAATACGGGCCGGCCCTTCGGGTTGTGCCTGAAAGCGGGCCAGGCTGCGTTGTAGTCCTCGGAAAGGTAAAACACATTCCCTTCGGACTCCGCCTTGCCTGGCCCGCTTTCAGGCGACAACGCGACACAGGAAATGACCAATGACAGGCCCTTGTCATGGGGCTCGCGGCGGCAATGTTGAGTCGTGAGGCGCTGGTGCAGTCGGCGCGGCGTCTGGAGCTATATGCTCAACCGACGTTGGCGTCGCGGCAGGCTTGGGTTCGGTTGTCGTAGCGGCAGGTGCAGGTGCAGGCGTCGGAGCAGGTGCAGCAGGCGCATGAGTCGTCTGCTCGCCCACGTGCTCAACCGGCGTCGGCTCTTGCTGAACCGGATTGAAAATCTTCCGTGCTTCCTGCTCCAGCGAGAGGATGTGCTCGTTGTGCAGTTGCCGACGGATTTCGTCGGCACCGATTTCACGTTCAACTTCCTGTTTGATCGCGTTGAAGCTGCGTTTCAGCCGACCGACCCACAGGCCGGCAGTGCGCGCAGCGCCCGGCAGACGCTCGGGGCCCAGCACCAGCAGGGCGACGAGGCCGACGAGCAGCAGTTCAGAGAAGCTGATACCAAACATTAGTCAGTGCTCACACGTCTTTGCGGATCGGCTCTTCGACTTTCTGCGCCTGCACGTCGATGGTGTGCGGCGGGTTGGCCTGCGCGGTGGTCTGCGGCTGTACCGGCGGCACTGGCTGCGTCGGCGGGGTCACGCTCGGTTCGGTTGGTTTTTCATCGTCGTTCATGGCCTTGCGAAAGCCCTTGATCGACTCGCCAACGTCGGTGCCGAGGTTTTTCAGTTTCTTGGTGCCGAACACCAGCACAACGACAACCAGGATGACGATCCAGTGTTTCCAGTCAAAAATGCCCATGTTGCTGTTCCTCTCGAATAGTTGTTCAGGCGGACGGACGCGAGGCTTTCTCGACGTGTCCGGACAGGCCGAAGCGGCGATCCAGTTCATCGAGCACGGCCTGCGGATGCTGCCCCAGTTGGGCAAGCATGACCAGGCTGTGAAACCACAGGTCGGCGGTCTCGTAGATGACATCGCTGCAGTCGCCGCTGACCGCGGCATCCTTGGCGGCGATAATGGTTTCGACCGACTCTTCGCCGACCTTCTCCAGAATCTTGTTCAGCCCCTTGTGGTACAGGCTGGCGACATACGAGCTGTCGGCGGCTGCGCCTTTGCGCTCTTCGAGCACTTCGGCCAGACGGGTGAGTGTGTCACTCATGCTTGTGTCCTGCGGAGTAAATGGCGTGCGGGTCTTTCAGTACCGGGTCGACCGTTGTCCAGTCGCCGTTTTCGAAGACGCGGTAAAAGCAGCTTTGACGGCCGGTATGGCAAGCGATGTCGCCGATCTGTTCAACCATCAGGATGATCACGTCGGCATCACAGTCCAGACGCATCTCATGCAGGGTCTGCACATGGCCGGACTCTTCGCCCTTGCGCCACAGCTTGCCACGGGAACGTGACCAGTAGATTGCACGATTCTCCGCGGCGGTCAGTTCGAGCGCTTCGCGGTTCATCCAGGCCATCATCAGCACGCGTCCGGTCTTGTGATCCTGAGCAATCGCCGGCACCAGGCCGTCAGCGTCCCACTTGATCTCGTCCAGCCAGTTTTTCATCTTCAAATCTCGAAAAGCAGCAGCAAGCCATGAGCTTCAAGCTGCAAGTAAAAGCAGGTTGCGGTGTACCTGTGTCGTCAAGCTTGAGGCTTGCAGCTTATAACTTGCAGCTCAATCGTGCTATCGGCGAACGACCAGATACAAGCCGACAGCCGCCATGATTCCCGCTGGCCAGTGCGCCCAATCGGTTAGTGGGCCGCCAGCGGCGAGCATTGCTCCGCCGGCCAGATGCGCGCAACCGAGCAGGCGCAGGAACCAGTCATCCTTGCGTCGGTGCCATGGCGGCGGCGGGTCGTTGGCGTGCGGCTGCGACATGCGCTCGAGCAGGTCGCGGGCCATGTTGGCCAGGTGCGGAATCTGCTCGAACTGGCTCTGCACGTTGCCCAGCAAGGCTTTCGGGCTGACGCGCTCGCGCATCCAGCGTTCGAGGAACGGCTGCGCGGTGTTCCACAGATCCAGGTCCGGGTACAGCTGACGCCCGAGGCCTTCGATGTTCAGCAAGGTCTTTTGCAGCAGTACCAGCTGTGGCTGCACTTCCATGTTGAAGCGTCGCGCCGTCTGGAACAGGCGCATCAGTACCTGACCGAATGAAATATCTTTTAACGGTTTTTCGAAGATCGGTTCGCAGACCGTGCGGATCGCCGCTTCAAATTCGTTGAGCTTGGTTTCCGCCGGCACCCAGCCCGAATCGATGTGCAGTTGCGCGACGCGACGGTAATCACGCTTGAAGAAGGCGAACAGGTTACGCGCCAGATAATCCTGGTCTTCCGGGGTCAGACTGCCGACGATGCCGCAGTCGATCGCGATGTACTGCGGGCTCCACGGGTTGACGGTGCTGACGAAGATGTTGCCCGGGTGCATGTCGGCGTGGAAAAAGCTGTCGCGAAACACTTGCGTGAAGAAGATCTCCACGCCACGCTCGGCGAGCATTTTCATGTCGGTGCGCTGATCGGCGAGGGTTGCCAGATCGGTGACCTGGATGCCGTAGATCCGCTCCATCACCAGTACTTTCGGCCGGCACCAGTCCCAGTAGACTTGCGGCACATAGAGCAGTGACGAGCCTTCAAAATTGCGCCGCAGCTGGCTGGCGTTGGCCGCCTCGCGCAGCAGATCGAGTTCGTCGTAAATGGTTTTTTCGTAATCCAGCACCACGTCGACCGGGTGCAGCAGACGCGCGTCGGCCGAGAGTTTTTCAGCCGCGCGAGCGAGGATGAACAGCCACGCCAGATCCTGCGCGATGATCGGTTTCAGACCCGGGCGGATCACCTTGACCACCACTTCTTCACCGGACTTCAACTGCGCGGCATGCACCTGCGCCACCGAAGCCGAGGCCAGCGGCTCGACGTCGAAACGGCTGAACACCTCGCTGATTTTTTTGCCCAGCTGCTCTTCGATGAGCTTGACCGACAGCTGCGAATCGAACGGTGGCACTCGGTCCTGCAGCAGCATCAGCTCATCGGCGATGTCTTCGGGCAGCAGGTCGCGGCGGGTCGATAGGATCTGCCCGAACTTGATGAAGATCGGCCCCAGATCCTGCAACGCCAGACGCAGGCACGCGCCGCGGCTCAGCTCCAGGCGTTTGCGCGGCAACCAGCGCCACGGCAGCACAAAGCGCAACGCCAGAAGAAACCAGGGCAGCGGCAGGGCGAACAGCAGGTCATCGAGGCGGTAGCGGATCACGACGCGCTGGATGCGCAACAGACGGCGGACGGCAAGCAGCTTCATGCGTTATCGCTTGGGTCGAGGGATCGGGAAAGGCGCTCGAAACGCGCCTCGAGTCGTTCCAGATCAAGTTTGATCCGGTCCAGTTCACTGAACCGCGCTTCGGCTTCGCGCTGCCCGACCAGGGTGCGCGATTCTTCGGCGAGGTATTCGGCGAGGTTCTGGTTGAGGCTGGCAAATCCTTGCTGATACCAGCGTGCGCGGCTGCGCAGATGGCCACCGAGCAGTTGCGTGGCGACCGGGCCGAGCCAGCGCGAGAGTTCGTACTCCCAGTCCAGCTCGAGATCCTGCAGCACACCGGCCAGCTCCAGCAGCACGCCGCTGTCACCATCGAGCTCGACTTCCGGGGCGTGCAGCACAGCGGTCTTGTCTTTGCTCAGGGCCAGTTTGACCAGGCTTGAAGCCGGCGCACGCAGGGTGCAGTCGACGCCGGCTGCCCACTGCGAAGCGAGCATCAAGCCTTCGTCACTCGGCAGGATGAACAGTTGCAGCGCCGGGCTGCGGCAGTCGACGGCAATCACCTTGCCGGTCAAATGCGCCAGCCGCGGCAGCGCCGTGCTGTCGAGACGCAGCACCCGGTTGAGGCCGAGTTCAACGCTGGCGAGCAGCCCGGTGAGCAACATCAGGGCTTGATGCCGCGGTGCAGGGCGACGATGCCTGCGGTCATGTTGTGGTAGGTCACACGGTCGAAACCGGCGTCGACCATCATCGACTTCAGGGTTTCCTGATTCGGGTGCATGCGGATCGATTCGGCCAGATAGCGATAGCTTTCCGAGTCATTGGTGATCAGCTTGCCCATCAGCGGCATGAAGGCGAACGAATAGGCGTCGTAGGCTTTCGACATCAGCGCATTGGTCGGCTTGGAGAACTCCAGCACCAGCAGACGACCGCCGGGCTTGAGCACGCGCAGCATCGAGCGCAGGGCGTCTTCCTTGTGCGTCACGTTGCGCAGGCCGAAGGCGATGGTCACACAGTCGAAATGGTTGTCCGGAAACGGCAGTTTTTCCGCGTCCGCCTGGACGAATTCGACGTTGCCGGCGACCCCAAGATCCAGCAGGCGGTCACGACCGACCTTAAGCATCGATTCGTTGATGTCGGCCAGCACCACCTGACCGGTCGGGCCGACCAGATGCGAGAATTTGCGCGTCAGGTCACCGGTGCCGCCGGCGATGTCGAGCACGCGGTTACCGCTGCGCACGCCGGACAGTTCGATCGCGAAGCGCTTCCACAGACGGTGCATGCCGCCCGACAGAAGGTCGTTCATCAGGTCGTATTTGGCGGCTACCGAATGGAAAACCTCAGCGACTTTTTCCGCTTTCTGGCTTTCCGGAACGTTTTTGAAGCCGAAGTGAGTGGTGGGTTCGGCATCGCTGCCTTTGCGCTGATCAGTCATATCGCTGTCACCAAAAGAGAATGCGCGACATTCTAATCCCCAAGCCATGCTTTGTCTTCGAATGGCTAAAGGTAAGATGGGCCACCGTCGGGACGATTTGCCGCAGCGGCGGTCAAGATCTACCGACACACCTTCATCTATCAGGAGTCATTCGATGGCCAAAATCAGTGTTGAGCGTGCCCACACCCTGGGCAAGGAAGCCGCCCGCGAGAAGGCCGACAGACTGGCCAAAAAGCTCAATGAACAATACGGCCTGGAACCGCAGTGGTCGGGCGACACCCTGAACCTCAAGCGCTCGGGCGTGAAAGGCGAAGTGCATGTGGCGGACGATTCGATCAGGGTCGACGTCGAACTGGGCCTGATGATGTCGGCCATGAGCGGCATGATCAAAGCCGAAATCGAAAAGGCCCTCGACAAAGCCCTGGCCTGATTCCGATGTGAAACGCGATCCCCTGTAGGAGTGAGCCTGCTCGCGATAGCGGTGTAGCAGTCAAGAATAATGTCGACTGACACACCGCTATCGCGAGCAGGCTCACTCCTACATTTGTTTTGTGGTGCTCCTACTGGTTAGGGTGCCCTTTCTAATTTTTCTACCTACTTTGTGCCTGAGCCCGACACCCGTCCGGGCAGTTCCTCAAACCTTCTGCGCGTGAGGTGCACCATGGCCAAAGTTATTTTGAAGAAAAAAATCGACGCTCCGACTTCGACGCTGAGCGACGTCAGGTCCTATGCCCGCAAGATCTGGCTGGCTGGCCTGGGTGCCTACGCCAAGGTCGGGCAAGAGGGCAGCGAGTACTTTCAGGAGTTGATCGAAGCCGGTCAAACTGTTGAAAAGAAAGGTAAAAAGGCCGTCACCGAAAAACTGCTCGCGGCCAACGTCGAGATCGACGAGGCCGCCACCCAGGTCAGCTCCTTCAAAGGTCGTGTCGAAGTTCAGCTGGACAAGGTCGAGAAGGCCTTCGACAGCCGCGTAGCAAGCGCCTTGAATCGCATCGGCATTCCGTCTAAACATGACGTTGAGACACTCTCTGCTAAGCTCGATGAGCTGACGGCATTGCTCGAACGCGTCGCGCGTAAATCTTAAGGAGAACGGGATGGCTGGTAAAAAGAACACCGATAAAGAAAGCAGCTCGTGGGTCGGGAAGGTCGAGTCGTACTCCCGCAAAATCTGGCTGGCTGGTTTAGGCGTGTACTCGAAGATCGACACTGACGGCAGCAAGCTCTTCGACACATTGGTCAAAGACGGCGAGAAAGCCGAGAAGCTCACCAAGTCTGCGGTCGGCAAAAAAGTCGAGGACTCGACCTCTTCGGCCAAGTCGCGCATCAGCGGCGTGAAAGACCGCGCCATGGGCAAGTGGGACGAGCTCGAAGGGGCTTTCGACAAGCGCCTGAACAGCGCGATTTCACGCCTCGGTGTGCCGAGCCGCAATGAGGTCAAGGCGCTCAATGCCAAGGTCGACACGCTGACCAGACAGATCGAAAAACTCACCGGTCTGAAAGCTCAGCCTGTAGCGGCGAAAACCGCTGCGGCGAAACCGGCGGCCAAGCCTGCGGCGAAAACCGCAGCCAAGCCACTGGCGAAAGCGGCGGCCAAACCCGCAGCGAAAGCCGCCGCCAAACCGGCAGTGAAAACGGCCGCCGCCAAGCCAGCGGCCAAAGCTGCCGCCAAACCTGCGGCCGCTAAAGCCGCGGCGAAACCAGCAGCCAAACCTGCGGTTAAAACGCCAGCGAAACCAACGGCCAAGCCAGCCGCGAAAACCGCTGCCGCCAAGCCTGCAGCCAAGCCAGCCGCCAAACCGGCTGCAGCGAAAAAGCCTGCGGTGAAAAAACCGGCCGCAGCGAAAGCCGCTGCGCCAAAACCGGCTGCAACGCCATCGGCTGCTCCGGTAGCTCCGGCCAGCGCGGCGAACTCCGCCTCCGCTCCAACGCCGGCGGCCACCCCGACTGCAGCATCGACACCGTCGACGCCGACCAGTCAGTCCTGATTCATCAGGGCAAAACAAAACGCCCGGCCTGTGAGGGTCGGGCGTTTTTGTTTGTGCGTTCCTTCTACAAAACACCGCAAAACCCTTGTGGGATCTAGCCTGCTAGCGATAGCGGCGGGTCAGTCAGCACTTGTTTTAAATGTGCCGGCTTCATCGCTAGCAGGCTAGCTCCCACAGGGGAGTGGGGTCACCCTGTAGAGTCTGGTTCATTCGTGATCCTCAAGGTATTGCAGCGCCATCCGCTCGGTCGCGACCTTCACCGGCGGCAACAAATGCGGCGCCACCAACATCATGATCTGGTACACGACCAACCGCACCTCGCCCTCACGATCGAGAATCCGCTGGTAATCCAGGGAAAACAGCAGCGTCAGGGTGATCTGCTCCACCAGTTGCCCCAGCGCCTGCGTATCGCTGACCAGTTGCCCGGCGGCCTTCAACCGCGCCAGTAATGACGCCAGCGTGCGCTTCAAGGCGTTGAGCAGATGACGTATGCCCTTGGCCAGTTTTGGCAGGCGCCCGGCGAGGTTCGACAGGTCCTGGAACAGGAATCGGTATTGCGCCAGGCGCTCGACGATCAAGTGCAGAAACAGCCAGTAATCCTCCGGTGCCAGCTCAACGTCCGATGGCGGATCGAGCAGCGGTGCCAGTTCCTGCTGGAAGCGTTCGAACAAGCCGAGGATCAGCGGTTCCTTGCCGTGGAAGTGGTAGTAGAGGTTGCCGGGGCTGATCCCCATTTCATTGGCGACCTCCATGGTCGAGACGTTCGGTTCGCCCTTATCGTTGAACAGGTGCAGCGCACATTCGAGAATCCGGTCGCGGGTTTTCATCCAGTCTTCTTAGAAAAATGTCGTTGAACGTCAGCGCACTCGCACGTAAGTACCGGGTGCTGCCTCCATCGGCGGATAGTTGGGGTTGCCGAGGGCCACCCGGGTTTCGTGCTGCGCGCCCGAGCGCTGTTGAATCCACTCCAGCCACTGCGGCCACCAGCTGCCATCGACACGTTTGGCGTCGTAGTACCAGGCGCGCGGGTCGCTGCTCATCCTGGCGTTTTCGACGTAGTTGGCTTTCGCGTTGCTCGGCGGGTTGAGGATGCTTTGTACGTGGCCGCTGTTGGACAGCACGAAGCGCTTGTCGCCGCCAAGCAGAAGGGTCGAGCGATACACCGCGTCCCACGGCGTAATGTGGTCGTTCATGCCGGCCACGCTGAAACTGTCGACGGTGACTTTCTGCAAGTCGATCGGCGTGCCACAGACTTCCAGCCCGCCAGGATGGGTCAGCGGGTTGTGCTTGAAAAAATCCAGCAGATCGCCGTGCAGCGCTGCCGGCAAGCGTGTGTTGTCATTGTTCCAGTAGAGAATGTCGAAGGCCGGTGGCTCCTTGCCCAGCAGGTAGTTATTGACGAAGTAGCTCCAGATCAAATCGTTGGGGCGCATCCACGCGAAGACCTTGGCCATGTCGCGACCGTCGAGCACGCCCTGCTGATACGAACGCCGCTTGGCCGCTTCGAGGGTTTGCTCATCGACGAACAGCGTCGCCGGGGTTTCGATCTGGCTGTCGAGCAGGCTGACCAGATAGGTTGCGCTGGCGATACGCCGCAGCTGCCGCTTGGCCTGCAGATGCCCTTGCAGCGCGGCGATGGTCAGGCCGCCGGCGCAGGCGCCCATCAGGTGGACCTCGCGGGCGCCGGTGATCGCCCGGCAGATGTTCATCGCTTCTTCCACGGCCTCGACGTAGCTCGACAGGCCCCATTCGCGATGGCGCACATCCGGGTTGCGCCAGCTGATCATGAAGGTCTGCAAGCCGTTTTTCAGCGCGTACTGGACGAAGCTGTTGTGCGGGCTCAGGTCGAAAATGTAGTACTTGTTGATCTGTGGTGGCACCACCAGCAGCGGCTTGGCGTATTGCTTTTCGCTCATCGGCCGGTACTGGATCAGTTCGAGCATTTCGTTGCGAAACACCACCGAGCCGGTGGTGGTGGCGACGGTCTTGCCGACTTCAAATGCCTGTCGGGTCACCTGGCGTGGCAAGCCGTCGTTGTGCAGCAGATCGTCGAACAGATGGCTGAGGCCGCGCACCAGGCTGTGGCCGCCAGAATTGAACAGCTCCTTGACTGCCAGCGGATTGAGCAGCGTGTTGGACGGTGCCACGGCGTCGTTGAGCAGGGTGAAGACGAATTGCGCGCGGGCGCGGTCTTCGGGGCTCATGTCGCTGTCGTCGATCCAGCTCTTGACCTGCTTCTGCCAGGCCAGATACGCCTGCAGGCTGCGCCGATAGAACGGGTTGAGGCTCCACGCCGGATCGGCAAAACGGCTGTCGTTCGGATGGGTCGGGTGCACGGTTTCGCCGAGCAGTACGCGGCCCAGTTGGCCGCCCAGTTTCAAGGCATGCCTTGCCGTGTGCACCGGGTTGCGCAGGCCATGGGCGGCGACGCTGCGCAGGGTCGAGAGCAGGTCGCGGCCGCGCAGGCCGGTGATCGCACTTTGTGCGTTGATAAACACGGCGGGGCTGGGCACCACGCCCGTCGCTGGTTTGTCGCGCATGACTCAACACTCCTTCGTCTTCAGGGCAAAAACAAACTCACCGAACCAGAACACCATAGACGCTGTTACGGGTTGCTGCCTGCGCGGCGTCCTGCCGCGCACTCATGGGTAAAGCCCTGCATAAAGCCTGCCGCTGCGTTCAGCCGCCGAGCGGGGTCGGATGCGGATGCATCACCGCGCGCTGACGCTCCTCCTGGAGGAATTTCATGATGATCGGCGCCACGGCTTCGGCACGGGTAATCAGGAACAGGTGGCCGTCATCGATGATGTGCAACTGCGCATTGGGAATCCGCCAGGCGAGCACGCGCATGTTGATCAGGGGGATCAGCGGGTCGTCATCGCCGGCCAGCACCAGCGTCGGCTGATGGATCTTGTGCAGCCAGTGAATGCTGGTCCAGCCGAGGCCGGCGAACAGTTGCCAGTAGTACCCGAGCTTGCCCGCCGAACGCACTTTCGCCGCATGGCTGGCGGCCAGCGTTGGATCGCGCCGGAACGAGCCGCCGTAGATCATCGGCGCGATGCGAATGACGTGGGACGGCTGAATGTAGCGCCGCGGACTGGCCATCATCCACAGCACTTTCGGTTTGCCCGGCACCATCACCGCACCGGCAGCGGTGGCCGCCAGCACCAGTTTTTTGCAGCGCTCGGGGTAGTCATAGGCGAACTGCTGCGCCAGCGCGCCACCCCACGACACACCAATCACGTTGACCTGACCGTAGTCGAGGTAATCGAGCATCCGCGCCGTCAGTTTGGCCAGCCCAGGAAAGCGATACGGCCGGTTCGGCGTCGAGGAACCGCCGACCCCGGGCACATCGAAGGCGATCACTTCCAGATCCGGGTCCAGCGCCGCGACGAACGGAAACACCAGCTCCAGGTTGGCGCCGATGCCATTGAAAATCAGCAACGGCGTCAAGTGCGGCTTGCCGGGACGCACCGCCGTGCGGAGGGTCTGGCCATCCAGATCGACGGTGCGGAATATGAACGGTTGCGGCATGGATCAAACCCTTCGGGTTAGAGAGGAGCAGCTGCAAGCCACAAGCTTCAAGCAGAATGTGCTCAGCTTGCGGCTTGTCGCTTGTGGCTTGCCGCTATCTTTCATGAACGTAGGTGCCCGGCGCAGCCTCGCCCGCCGGATACGCCTTGTTGCCCAGTTTCACCGGGGCCTTTTTCAGGTTGCCCGAGCGCTCGGCCAGCCACGCCTGCCAATGCAGCCACCAGGAATCGGTGTGCTTGGTCGAGTTCTCTTGCCAGTCATCGGCATTGGCGGCCATTTCTTCACTGGTCATGTAGCGCGATTTCGGGTTGCCCGGCGGGTTCAGAATGCTCTGGATATGGCCACTGCTCGACAGCACGAATTCAACTTTTCCGCCGAACAGCTGCGCCGACTTGTAGCAGGACTTCCACGGGGTGATGTGGTCGTTGGTGCCGGCCAGCGAAAAGATGTCGGCGGTGACCTGCTTGAGATCGATCGGTGTGCCGCACACTTCCAGTGCATTGGGGCGAATCAATGGATTGTTTTTGAACATCTCGATCAGGTCGCCGTGGAACGCCGCCGGCAAGCGCGTGGTGTCGTTGTTCCAGAACAGAATGTCGAACACCGGCGGCTCGTTGCCGAGCAGGTAGTTGTTGACCCAGTAGTTCCAGATCAGATCATTCGGGCGCATCCAGGCGAAGACCTTGGCCATGTCCTTGCCTTCGAGGACACCGGCCTGATACGAGTGACGCTTGGCAGTCTCAAGGGTCTGCTCGTCGACGAACAGGGCGACGTCGCTGTCCAGTGTGGTATCCAGCACGCTGACCAGCAGGGTCAGCGAGTTGACCTTGTTCTCGCCGATCGCCGCGTAATGGCCGAGCAGGGCGGTGCAGGTGATGCCGCCGGAGCAGGCGCCGAGCATGTTCACGTCTTTGCTGCCGGTGATGGCGGTGACCACGTCGACCGCTTCTTTCAGCGCATCGATATAAGTCGACAGGCCCCACTCACGCTGGGCCTTGGTCGGGTTGCGCCAACTGATGATGAACGTCGGCACGTTATTGCGCAGGCAGAAACGCGCCAGGCTCTTGTCCGGGCTCAAGTCGAAAACGTAGAACTTGTTGATCTGCGGCGGCACCACCAGCAAGGGCCGTTCGTGGACCTGCTCGGTGATGGGTCGGTACTGGATCAGCTCCAGCACATCGTTGCGAAACACCACCGCGCCTTCGGTCACGCCGAGGCTCTTGCCGACCTCGAACGCACCCATGTTGACCTGGCTCGGCATGCCGCCGTTGTGTACCAGATCCTTGGCCAGATGCGAAAGGCCGTCGAGCAGGCTCTTGCCACCGGTTTCGAAGAAGCGTTTGACTGCCGCCGGGTTGGCCGCGGTGTTGGTCGGTGCCATGGCTTCGGTCATCAGGTTGATGACGAAATGGCCACGGGCGATATCTTTGGGGGTCAGGCTGCTGTCATCGATCCAGGCGTGGAGTTCCTTGCGCCAGGCCAGATAGATTTGCAGATAACGTTTGTAGAGCGGGTTCTGGCTCCACGCTGGATCGGCGAAGCGACGGTCGTCACCGGCCGGTTGCAGTTCGGATTTGCCGAACAGCACGTTCTTCAGCTCGAGGCCGAAATGGGTCACGTGTTTAACACTATGGATCGGTTGTTTGATGGCCTGTTTCAGCACCATCCGAGCAGAGGCCAGCAGATCCTTTCCGCGTAGCCCAACGACGGGATTAAGCCCCAGGGTGTTTTCCGAGGCTTGATACTTCAGGTCATCGTTATTCTTGTTACTCATCTACGACGCTCCATTGTCCTGAGACGAGTACCCGGTTTTCTGCTGTGCAGTTCCACAGCCAATGCCAGGTACTACTGCTCGGGTGACCGTTGATTCTGCATAGCTGCTTTACAGTCGTAGAGCATTGCAGGGAACTTGCCAGCTCCATTGGTTACCCGAGTTTAATTTTTTTCGCAAGCAGGCCGATCCTCGGCCATACAGCGGAGCATTCAAACAGATGAAGTTAGAAAATGCCTTCTAATGAGCGCAAGGCTCGGGCTAGAGCATCAGCTTGACGAACGACTCGTTCGGATCACGGGTTTTTCCGGCGGCACGCAACTCGGCGAGATAATCGTCCCAGAGTTCTTTCTGGCGTTTGCCGAGTTCGTAGAGGTAATCCCACGTGAACAAGCCGCTGTCATGACCGTCGTCAAAGGTCAGTTTCAGTGCGTAGTTGCCGGCCGGTTCCAGCTTGCTCAAGCCAACGTTGAGCTTGCCGAATTGCAGGATCGGTTTGCCATGGCCCTGGACCTCGGCGGAGGGCGAATGCACACGCAGAAACTCCGCGGGCAGGGTGAATTCCTCGCCGGACGCGTAGGTCAGCGTCAGGGTTTTCGAGGCTTTGTGCAGTTTGATGTCGGTAGGAATCATAGGAGAAGCCTTCAGCTGCGAGCTACAAGCGGCAAGCTTAACTCAGCTTGCCGCGCGTAGCTTGTAGCTTGCTGCTTTACAGAATGTAGCGGGACAGGTCTTCGTTCTGCGCCAATTCGCCGAGGTGGCTGTTGACGTATTCGGCGCCGATCAGGATCGGCTTGTCGTCATGGGCGCTGGCCAGGTCACCGGCGCTGAACGACACCTCTTCGAGCAGACGCTCGAGCAGCGTGTGCAGGCGACGGGCACCGATGTTCTCGGTCTTCTCGTTGACCTGCCAGGCGATTTCCGCCAGACGCTTGATGCCTTCCGGCTGGAACTGGATGTGCAGGCCTTCGGTTTTCAGCAGCGCGCAGTATTGCTCGGTGAGCGAGGCGTGCGGTTCGCTGAGGATGCGCTCGAAATCTTCCGGGCTCAGCGCCTTGAGTTCGACGCGGATTGGCAGACGGCCTTGCAGTTCCGGGACCAGATCGCTCGGCTTGCTCAGGTGGAACGCGCCGGAGGCGATGAACAGGATGTGGTCAGTCTTGACCATGCCCAGCTTGGTGTTGACGGTGCAGCCTTCGATCAGCGGCAGCAGGTCGCGCTGCACGCCTTCTCGGGAGACATCGGCGCCGCCGACGTTACCGCGCTTGGCGACTTTGTCGATTTCGTCGATGAACACGATGCCGTGCTGCTCGACCGCTTCCAGCGCCTTGGCCTTGAGCTCTTCTTCGTTGACCAGACGTCCGGCTTCTTCGTCGCGCACCAGTTTCAGCGCTTCCTTGACCTTGAGCTTGCGCGACTTCTTCTTGCCCTTGCCCATGTTGGCAAACAGCGATTGCAGCTGGTTGGTCATCTCTTCCATGCCCGGCGGCGTGGCGATTTCGATGCCGGACACTTCGGCGACTTCGATCTCGATTTCCTTGTCGTCCAGCTGACCTTCACGCAGACGCTTGCGGAACAGCTGACGGGTGTTGGAATCGCTGGCCGGCGCTTCTTCATTGCTGAAACCCATGCGTGCCGGTGGCAGCAGCGCGTCGAGGATACGATCCTCGGCAGCGTCTTCGGCACGGTGGCGTACGCGGGTCATTTCCTGCTCACGGAGCATCTTGATCGCCGCGTCAGCCAGATCACGGATGATCGACTCGACGTCACGGCCGACGTAGCCGACCTCGGTGAATTTGGTCGCTTCGACCTTGATGAACGGCGCGTTGGCCAGTTTTGCCAAGCGACGGGCGATCTCGGTTTTACCGACACCGGTCGGACCGATCATCAGGATGTTCTTCGGCGTCACTTCAACGCGCAGCTCTTCAGGTAGCTGCATCCGGCGCCAGCGGTTGCGCAGGGCAATCGCGACGGCGCGCTTGGCATCGTCCTGGCCGATGATATGGCGATTGAGTTCGTGGACGATTTCGCGGGGAGTCATGGACATAGTAATTGACGGTCCTCAAGCACAAACAAGCCGTGGCACACAGGCCGCGACAGGCTTATTCGGCGAGATCCTGCTCCTCAATGGTCTGGGTGTGGTTGGTGAATACACAGATGTCGCCGGCGATGCCGAGTGCAGTCTCGACGATCTCGCGGGCCGACAGGTCAGTCTTTTTCAGCAGGGCGCTGGCCGCCGCTTGGGCGAAAGCACCGCCGGAGCCCATGGCGATCAGGCCGTCTTCGGGTTCGACCACGTCACCGTTGCCGGTGATGATCAGCGAGGCATCCTTGTTGGCGACCGCGAGCATCGCCTCGAGGCGGCTCAGGGAGCGGTCGGTACGCCACTCTTTGGCGAGTTCGACGGCGGCGCGGATCAAGTGGCCCTGATGTTTTTCCAGCTGGCCTTCGAAACGTTCGAACAGCGTAAAGGCGTCGGCGGTGGCACCGGCAAAACCGGCGATGACCTGGCCGTGGTACAGGCGACGGACTTTTTTCGCGTTGCCTTTCATCACGGTATTGCCGAGAGAAACCTGGCCGTCGCCGCCCATGACGACTTTGCCGTGACGGCGGACTGAAACGATGGTGGTCAAGGGAAGAGTCTCCACACAGCGGGGCGAAAGTGCCTTATGCCCATTCATATGGGGGTGCTGAAAGGGATTTCAACCTTGGTGCGGGGGAGGGGACGAGCGGCGTGTCGCACCTGATCGTTCCCACGCTCTGCGTGGGAATGCAGCCCGGGACGCTCCGCGTCCCTTCGCTGCCGGGGACGCAGAGCGTCCCTTGAGGCATTCCCACGCAGAGCGTGGGAACGATCAGCGGCGAGTCAGCGGCTCTGGCGTTGTTGTAACAGCAGGTTGCTGAAGCCGGCACCGGCCAGTTGTTTCTGCGCGGTGGTCAGCTGTTCGCGGTTGCTGAACGGGCCGACCAGAACGCGGTACCAGGTTTCGTCCTTCACGGTGCCGGACTCAACCGCCACGGCCTGGCCGAGCAGAATGATCTGCGCGCGCACCTTGTCAGCGTCCGTCTCCTTGCGGAACGAGCCGGCCTGCAGGAAGAACTTGGTCACCGGCGCCGCTTTGCTCACCGGTGGCGCGGGTGGCGGGGTAATCCCGGCCAGCGCGGCCTGAGCGCGCGCGGTGTCGATCTTCGCCGCTTCCGCCGGGGTCACCGGCGTGGTCGGGATGGCCGGCACTTGTGGCGTCGGCAGGGTCTTCTCCGGAACGGCATCCGGCGGCACGATCACTTCCGATTCCGGCAGCAGCGTGTAGAAGTCGTACTTCGGCTTGACCGGTTGCGTCGGGCTCGGCGGGGTCTTGTTGGCTTCGGCGATCTTCGTCGCTTTCTGCTGCGCCTGCTCGACCTTCTCACGCTTGACCGTGTCGCTGCCCTTGCCCGGCTCCAGCTTCATCAGAAACACGATGAATGCACCGACCGTCAGGCCGATGGCCATCCACAGCCAGCCGGGAATCGGTTGCTTGGCCGGGGCCTGATAGCGGCTCGCGCCGCGCTTGGGTGCGGGTTTTTTCTTGGCAGCCAACTTACATACGCTCCAGAGTTTCCAGACCCAACAGCTCCAGGCCTTGCTTGAGGGTGCGACCGGTCAGCGCGGCCAGACGCAGACGGCTCTGCATCTGGGCCGGGGTGTCGGCGGCGAGGATCGGGCAGTTCTCGTAGAAGCTGGAGAACAGGCCAGCGACGTCGTACAGGTAAGTGCAGAGAATGTGCGGCGTGCCTTTGTCGGACACGTTGTTCAGCACTTCACCGAACTGCGCCAGTTTCGCCGCCAGTTCCTGTTCATGCGCCGCTTCGAGGACGATCTGGCCGTCGACTTCGCTGAAGTCCTTGCCGAGCTTGCGGAACACACCGGCGACGCGGGTGTAGGCATACAGCAGGTACGGTGCGGTGTTGCCTTCGAAGTTCAGCATCAGGTCGAAGTTGAAGCTGTAGTCGCTGGTGCGGTGCTTGGACAGGTCAGCGTATTTCACCGCGCCGATGCCGACGACCTTGGCGATGTTGCGCAATTCGTCTTCGGCAAGCTGCGGGTTTTTCTCCTTGACCAGGTTGTAGGCACGTTCCTGCGCTTCGGTGAGCAGGTCGATCAACTTCACAGTGCCGCCGTCACGGGTCTTGAACGGACGGCCATCGGCGCCGTTCATGGTGCCGAAACCCATGTGTTCCATTTCCATCGGATGGGTGACGAAACCGGCTTTGCGCGCCACGGCGAAGACTTGCTGGAAGTGCAGGGCCTGACGCTGGTCGACAAAGTACAGCGCACGATCGGCTTTCAGCTTGCCACTGCGGTAGCGCACGGCAGCGAGGTCGGTGGTGGCGTACAGGTAACCGCCATCAGCCTTGACGATGATCACCGGCAGTGGATCGCCATCGGCATTCTTGAACTCGTCGAGGAACACGCACTGGGCGCCGTTGCTCTCGACCAGCATGCCCGCAGCTTTCAAGTCGTTGACCACATTGATCAGGTCGTCGTTATAAGCGCTTTCGCCCATCACGTCGGCCATGGTCAGTTTGACGTTGAGCAGTTCGTAGATCTTCTGGCAGTGCGACAGCGAGATGTCCTTGAACCGGGTCCACAGCGCCAGGCACTCGGCATCGCCGGCCTGCAATTTGACCACCAGACCGCGGGCGCGGTCGGCAAATTCTGCGGACTCGTCGAAACGCTGTTTGGCGGCGCGGTAGAAGTTTTCCAGATCGGACAGCTCGTCGCTGGTGATCGGGTTTTCCTGCAGATAGGCCATGAGCATGCCGAACTGCGTGCCCCAGTCGCCAACGTGGTTCTGGCGGATCACTTCGTCGCCAAGGAATTCGAGGACGCGAGCGACGCCGTCGCCGATGATGGTCGAGCGCAAATGGCCGACGTGCATCTCTTTGGCCAGGTTCGGCGCCGACAGGTCAACCACGGTGCGCTGCGCCGGGCCGGCCTTGCGCACGCCGATATGGGCGTCAGCCAGCGCGGCATCGAGACGGTTGGCCAGGGCCTGGGTGTTCTGAAAGAAGTTGATGAAGCCCGGGCCGGCGATTTCCGCCTTGGTGACGTTTTCGTCAGACGGCAGTGCGGCGATGATTTTTTCCGCCAGATCGCGCGGTTTCATCCCGGCCGGCTTGGCCAGCATCATCGCGATGTTGCTGGCGAAGTCGCCGTGAGTCTTGTCGCGGGCGTTTTCCACTTGAATCGCCGGCGACAGGCCTTCAGGCAACACACCTTCGTTGACGAGTTGGGTGAGGGCTTGTTGGATCAGCTGGCGAATGGTGTCTTTCATGGTCTTCTCTTTCGACCGCAAGTGCGGCGGGCGCATCGGTGCGCGGGTGGAAAAACTGGGCATTATCCGTGGCGGAGCCGGGCTTGCCAACCTTAGCAGGCCGGTTGTGGATATGCGGTGACAAAAACTCTGCTTTCGCGAGCAGGCTCGCACACAGGGGGTCAAGCAGGACGCAAAAGCGATCTTCAGCTCAATACAAATCCACAGGGTCGACATCCAATGACCAGCGCACCGCCCGCCCGCTCGGCATCTGCTCCAGCGCGAGCAACCAACTGGCCAGCAACCGATGCAGCGGCGCCCGCGCGGTCGCTTGCAACAACAATTGCGCTCGATAACGCCCGGCGCGACGTTCCATCGGCGCCGGCACCGGCCCGAGCAGTTCGATGCCGCTCAGATTCAGTTCGCTGAGCAAGCGCTCGGCCTCGCTGCAGGCTTCATCGAGGAAGCCTTCCGCCTGCCCCGGTTTGTGCGCTTCGGCGCGCAACAGCGCCAGATGGGCAAACGGCGGCAGCCCGGCGGCGCGGCGTTCGCTCAGCGCCTGCTCGGCAAAGGCGAAATAACCCTGCTCGGTCAGTTGCACCAATAAAGGATGGTCGGCCAGGTGCGTCTGGATAATCACTTTGCCCGGCTCTTCCGCCCGCCCCGCACGACCTGCAACCTGAACAATCAATTGCGCCATGCGCTCGCTGGCGCGGAAGTCGCCGGAGAACAGGCCTCCGTCAGCGTCGAGAATCGACACCAGCGTCACCCGCGGAAAATGGTGCCCCTTGGCCAACATCTGCGTGCCGACGAGGATGCACGGCTGGCCTTTCTGAATCGTCGCGAACAGCTGATTCATCGCGTCCTTGCGCGAGGTGCTGTCGCGATCGACGCGCAGCACCGGATAGTCCGGGAACAAAATCGCCAGCCGTTCCTCAGCGCGTTCGGTGCCGGCGCCTACCGGGCGCAAGTCGACCTTGTTGCACTTCGGGCACTGGCGCGGGGTGCGCTCGACATTGCCGCAATGGTGGCAACGCAACTCACCGTAGCGCTGGTGCACGGTCATTCGCGCATCGCAGCGCGAACACTCGGACATCCAGCCGCAATCGTGGCAAAGCAAGGTCGGGGCAAAACCGCGGCGGTTGAGGAACACCAGCACCTGCTGGCCGTTGGCGAGGGTCTGGCCGATGGCTTGTTGCATCGGCCCTGAAATGCCGCTGTCCAACGGGCGGCTTTTCACATCCAGGCGCAGAAAGCGCGGCTGTTTGGCGCCGCCGGCGCGCTCGTTCAGGCGCAACAGGCCGTAACGCCCGGTGTAGGCGTTGTGCAGGCTTTCCAGCGACGGCGTGGCCGAGCCGAGCACGATCGGGATGTTTTCCTGACGGGCGCGCACCAGCGCCAGATCGCGGGCGTGGTAGCGCAAGCCTTCCTGCTGTTTATAAGAGCCGTCGTGCTCTTCATCGATGATGATCAGCCCCGGATTTTTCATCGGCGTGAACAGCGCCGAGCGGGTGCCGATAATAATGTCAGCCTCGCCATCACGGGCGGCGAGCCAAGCGTCGAGGCGTTCGCGATCATTGACCGCCGAGTGCAGCAGGGCGATGCGCGCATTGAAACGCTGCTCGAAGCGCGCCAGGGTCTGCGGGCCGAGGTTGATCTCCGGGATCAACACCAGTGCCTGTTTGCCGGCTTCGAGGGTTTCGCGGATCAATTGCAAATACACTTCGGTCTTGCCGCTGCCCGTTACCCCGGCCAGCAGAAACGCGTGATAGCTGTCGAAACCGGCGCGGATCGCTTCGTAGGCCGCGCGTTGCTCGCTGTTGAGCGGCAGTTCCGGTTGCGCCAGCCAATGTTCATGGCGCGCGCCGGGGAGGTGGCGGCGGATTTCAACTTGCACCAGACCCTTGGTCAGCAGCAGGTCGAGGCTGTCCTTGCTCAGCATCAGTTTGCTCAGCAACTGATGGGCGACTCCGTGGGGGTGCTGGGCCAGTGTCGCCAGGGCTTCTCGCTGGCGCGGCGCGCGGGCGATGCGCGGATCATCGAGGCTGGCACCGGGCGCCGCTGACCAGAAACGCTCCTGCCGGGCCTCGGCCAGTTCGCCCTGACGCAACAGCACCGGCAACGCCCAGCTCAAGGTGTCGCCGAGGCTGTGCTGGTAATACTGCGAGGTCCACAGGCACAGCTTGAACAGCGCCGGCGGCAGCGGCGCGGTGGAATCGAGCAGGGCCAGCGCCGGCTTGAGTTTTTCCACCGGCACTTCGCTGGTATCCGCTACCTCGACCAGAATCCCGATCATCTCGCGCCGCCCGAACGGCACCCGCAGGCGCATGCCCGGCTGCAATTGCTCGCGCCGCACCCCGGCCGGCGCCCGGTAATCGAACAGGCGGCGCAGGGGCGAAGGCAAGGCAAGGCGCAGAATGGCGTCGGGCACGCGGGGGGATCTCTTTCAACAGAATGGGGCATCACACATACCTGATGTAGGAGTGAGCCTGCTCGCGATAGCGGTGTGTCATTCAGCAATTGTTTCGTCTGACACACCGCTATCGCGAGCAGGCTCACTCCTACAGGGGGTTGCGTATTGGGCCGGGAGCCTAGCAGACGGTCGGTCTCGGTGACAGCTTGCGCGTTTGAAAAGGTCTGGTAGAATCCGCGGCCTAATTACGTGCGGTATTCAACAATAGTGTTGGGTGGCGGCACGCTAGCCTGAGGAAGACACCATGAAAGCCGAAATCCATCCGAACTACCCGGAAATCGCTGTTACCTGCAGCTGCGGTAACAAGTTCGAAACTCGTTCGACCTACGGCAAAGCCCTGGCGATCGACGTTTGCAACGAATGCCACCCGTTCTACACCGGTAAGCAGAAGACTCTGGACACCGGCGGCCGCGTGCAGAAGTTCGCAGACCGTTTCGCTACTTTCGGCGTCGGCAAAAAAGCCTGAGGCTGATCATTTTGGAAAGTCGTATCGACTTCTCCAGACTGATGAAAAAGGCGTCCCTTGCGGGCGCCTTTTTTGTGTCTGCGATTTGGCTCTCGGGTGCGCAGGCCTTCTGTCCAGCGCCCGCCGGACTGACCAGCGTCACTGTGCAGCGGGTGGTCGATGGCGACACGCTGCGTCTGAGCGATGGCCGCAGCGTGCGGATGATCGGCCTCAATACGCCGGAGCTGGGCAAGCAGGGTCGCAGCGACGAACCGTTCGCCGTGGCTGCGCGCAAACGCCTCGAAGCGCTGGTGGCGGACAGTGGCGGGCGTGTCGGTTTGCTTCCCGGGCGGCAAGGAAAGGACCACTACGGTCGCACGCTCGCGCATGTCTACAGCGCCAGCGGCGCCAATCTCGAGGCGCAAATGCTCGCCGATGGCTTCGGTTTTCAGGTGGCCGTTGCGCCGAACATCGATCTGGTCGCCTGTCAGCAGGCCGCCGAAGCCTCGGCGCGGCAGGCCGGGCGGGGCATCTGGCGGCAATCACCGGTGCTCAAAGCGCAGCAGATTCAGCGTTCCGGCTTCGCCGTGGTCAGTGGTCGGGTGAGCAAGGTGCAGCGCAATCGCGGTGGAATCTGGATCGAGTTGCAGGACGCGCTTGTACTGCGCATTGCACCCAATCTGGTCGGACAATTCGACAATGACCGCTTGCAGGCGCTGAAGGGCAAGCAAATCGAGGCGCGCGGCTGGATCGTTGATCGCTCGCGGCGCGGCGGCTTGCAGGCGGGGCAGGCGCGCTGGTTGTTGCCGTTGACCGATCCTTCGATGCTGCAGGGTTCGCGCTGAAGAAAATTGTAGACATTTTTCAAGTCGATTGTGAACAGTCCAGCCCTTGTGCGCCGTGGCTCTTGGCCCAAAGTCGTAGGGCAGGGCGCTTGACAGTGGTGACTGCCCAGTCTTGTGGGGACTTTGCGAGGCGCGTATCCTCGCTGACCAGTCTGTCCAACAGTAAAAAGCGGAATGCCAAAATGTCTGATCTGAAAACTGCCGCTCTCGAATATCACGCCAATCCTCGTCCGGGGAAGCTGAGTGTCGAGCTCACCAAGGCCACTGCTACCGCTCGCGACCTGTCGCTGGCGTACAGCCCCGGCGTAGCTGAACCAGTGCGCGAGATCGCCCGCGATCCCGAACTGGCCTACAAGTACACCGGCAAGGGCAACCTGGTTGCAGTGATTTCCGATGGCACCGCTATTCTCGGCCTGGGCAACCTCGGCCCATTGGCCTCCAAGCCAGTGATGGAAGGCAAGGGCGTGCTGTTCAAGCGCTTCGCCGGTATCGACGTGTTCGACATCGAAGTCGACTCGGAAAGCCCGCAAGCCTTCATCGACACGGTCAAGCGCATCTCCATCACCTTCGGCGGCATCAACCTCGAAGACATCAAGGCACCAGAGTGCTTTGAGATCGAGCGCGCGCTGATCGAACAGTGCGACATTCCGGTATTCCACGATGACCAGCACGGCACCGCGATCGTTACCGCAGCCGGCATGATCAACGCCCTGGAAATCGCTGGCAAAACCCTGCCAGAAGCGAAGATCGTCTGCCTGGGCGCCGGCGCTGCGGCCATCTCCTGCATGAAATTGCTGGTGAGCATGGGCGCGCGCATCGAAAACATCTTCATGGTTGACCGTACCGGCGTGATCCACTCCGGCCGTGACGACCTGAACCAGTACAAAGCCGTGTTCGCTCACGCCACCGAGAAGCGCAGCCTGGCTGACGCACTGGCAGGCGCTGACGTGTTCGTCGGTCTGTCCGGCCCGAACCTGCTGAGCGCTGAAGGCCTGCTGTCGATGGCAGCGAACCCGATCGTGTTCGCCTGCTCCAACCCGGACCCGGAAATCTCCCCGGAGCTGGCTCACGCCACCCGTAGCGACGTGATCATGGCCACCGGCCGTTCGGACTACCCGAACCAGGTCAACAACGTGCTGGGCTTCCCGTTCATCTTCCGCGGTGCCCTGGACGTTCGCGCCAAGCGCATCAACGAAGAAATGAAAGTCGCGGCCGCCAACGCCCTGCGCGAACTGGCCAAGCTGCCGGTGCCACAGGACGTCTGCGATGCCTACGGTGGTGCTCCGCTGGAATTCGGCCGTGAGTACATCATTCCGAAGCCAATGGACAAGCGCCTGATCACCCTGATCTCCGACGCTGTGGCTAAAGCGGCGATCGAGACCGGTGTGGCCACCCTGCCGTATCCGAAGAACTACCCGCTGAAAAGCGTGGATGACGTGTTCAACGGCTAAAAGCAGCCGCCCATAAAAAACCCAGCCTGGTGCTGGGTTTTTTTATGGGCTACAAGCTACAAGCTACAAGCTACAAGCTACAAGCTACAAGCTACAAGCAGTACGCAATTCCCCGCTTTTACTTGCAGCTTGTAGCTTGCCCCTTGCAGCTGCCCCTGCCCCTCTAGAACAAATCGATCGGCGCCTGTTCGTCCGCCGGCAGCGGGCTGCCCGGTACGACGCCGTTGCCCAGCTCATTCACCGACGGCGGGGTGTCTTCAGCCTTGAACAGCTCGAAGTACGCGCCCGGTGTGCTCGGCGACGCTGCACGGCCACTGACCGGGTCCACGCGCAGGCTGAGGATGCCTTCCGGTTCTGGCTGGACATGCGGTGGCTTGTCCTTCAGCGCGGCCGACATGTAATTCATCCAGATCGGCAGCGCCACAGTGCCGCCGAACTCGCGGCGGCCGAGGCTTTCCGGCTGGTCGAAACCGGTCCATACGGTGGTCACGTAATCGGCGTTGTAACCGGAGAACCACGCGTCTTTCGATTCGTTGGTGGTACCGGTCTTGCCGGCGATGTCGCTACGACCCATGGCCAGGGCGCGGCGGCCGGTGCCGAGCTTGATCACATCCTGCAGCATGCTGTTGAGGATGTAGGTGGTACGACCATCGACAATCCGCTCGGCCACGGCTGGCACTTGCGGCACCGCCTGATTGCCTGGCGCTTCGCCGGGAACCGGTGCGGCATTGACCGTGAACGACTCGGTGTCCGGCGCGGCGATACCGTCCGTCGCTGAGCCACCTTGTGGAACAGTCGGCGGGTTGGCCACGAACAGCGTGTCACCGTTGCGGCTTTCGATCTTGTCGATGATGTACGGGGTGATCTTGTAACCGCCGTTGGCAAAGGTGCTCCAGCCGGTGGCGATTTCCATTGGAGTCAGCGTCGCGGTGCCCAATGCCAGCGACAGGTTCGGCGGCAGGTCCTGCTTGTTGAAGCCGAAGCGGGTGATGTAATCGATGGTTTTGCCCACGCCCATTGCTTGCAGCAGGCGGATCGACACCAGGTTGCGCGACTTGTACAGCGCCTCGCGCAGACGGATCGGACCGAGGAAGGTGTTGGTATCGTTCTTCGGACGCCAGACCTTGTCCAGGTACTCGTCGACGAACACGATCGGCGCATCGTTGACCAAGGTCGCAGCGGTGTAGCCACTGTCCAGCGCGGCGCTGTAGACGAACGGTTTGAAGCTCGAACCCGGCTGACGCTTGGCCTGCATGGCGCGGTTGTAGTTGCTCTGCTCGAACGCGAAACCACCGACCAGCGAACGGATCGCGCCGTTCTGCGGATCCAGCGACACCAAAGCGCCTTGCGCCTGCGGGATCTGGCTGAACTTCAGCGAATTGTCTTTCTGGCGCTGCACCCGGATCAGATCGCCGACCTGCGCGACATCCGCCGGCTGACGCGGAGTGGCGCCCATGCTGTTGGTATTGAGGAACGGCCGCGCCCACTTCATGGTGTCCCAGGCAACATGTTCTTCGCCGGTACGGGTCAGCACTTGCAGGCCGTTCTTGTCGACCTGGGTAACGATCGCTGGCTCCAGACTGCTGATGGTGCGTTGCTTGGTCAGTTCGCTGGCCCAGGCTTCGCGGGTCTTGCCCGGCAGGCGCGACTCGGGGCCACGGTAGCCGTGGCGCTGGTCGTAGGTCATCAAGCCTTCGTGCAGCGCGGTGTTGGCCATTTCCTGCAGGTTGCTCGGCACCGTGGTGGTGACGCGGAAACCCTCGGTGTAGGCGTCGCTGCCATAGCGGCCGACCATTTCGGCGCGGGCCATTTCAGCGATGTACGGTGCGTTCACTTCCGGCGTCGGTACGTGGTAGCTGGCGTTCAGCGGCTCGTTGATCGCGGCGGTGTAATCGGCCTCGGTGATCTTGCCCAGCTTGTACATGCGCCCGAGGATCCAGTCGCGGCGCTCTTTGCTGCGCGCCGGGTTGGCCAGCGGGTTGAAGCGCGACGGGGCTTTCGGCAGGCCGGCGATCATCGCCATCTGCGCCAGGCTGACGTCGCGAATCGACTTGCCGTAATACACCTGCGCCGCCGCCTCGATGCCATAGGCGCGGTTACCCAGATAGATCTTGTTGACGTACAGCTCGAGAATCTCGTCCTTGGTCAGCTGCCGTTCGATCTGCAGGGCCAGAAGAATTTCCGTGGTTTTACGCGAGAAGCTGCGTTCGCTGGTGAGGAAAAAGTTCTTCGCCACCTGCATGGTGATGGTGCTGCCACCGGACTGGATGTGTCCGCTTTTGACCAGTTGCGTCGCGGCGCGCATCAGGCTGCTCGGATCGACGCCGTAGTGGTTGGCGAAATTGTCGTCTTCAGCACTTAGTAACGCATTAATGAAATTGGGCGGAATGTCGGCGAAACGGATCGGTGTGCGGCGCATTTCGCCAAACTCTGCGATCAACTTGTCATCGCTGCTGTAGACCCGCAGAGGAATCTGCAACTGAATGCTTCGCAGAGCCTCCACAGACGGCAAACCCGGACTAAGGTAAAGAAACGCGCCGCTGAGACCTAATAGCAGTCCGCAGAAAACGGCGACGATGGACCAACCGAAAAATTTCAGCAGACGAATCAAGGCTTTTGGACATCCAGAGCAAAGAATGAATTTGGCGACGGGGTTCCGGTAACACACAGAACGGTCCGCGCGGGCAGTAAAAAGCGGAAAAAAAACGCTGGGCATTATAAGCACTTTTCCGCAGGGGGCGTCATTTGCGCTTCTGTCAAGACGGGGTGAAGGAACGCAATGCGTATTACAGAGTCCGTAACTCACGGAAAGTCATAGGGAATTGGTAGTGCTGGGACTCTTCAATAAAAAAGCCAATACATTACTGGGGATCGACATCAGCTCCACATCAGTGAAGCTGCTGGAATTGAGCCGTCAGGGCGAGCGCTACCGGGTCGAGGCCTACGCCGTCGAACCCTTGCCGGTCAACGCGGTGGTCGAAAAGAACATCGCCGAACTCGAAGGCGTCGGCCAGGCCCTCAGTCGCGTGCTGAGCAAGGCGCGCACCGGGCTCAAGGGCGTGGCGGTGGCGGTGGCCGGCTCGGCGGTGATCACCAAGGTCATCGAGATGGACGCCGGGCTTTCCGACGACGAGCTGGAAAACCAACTGAAGATCGAGGCCGACCAGTACATTCCCTACCCGCTGGATGAGGTCGCCATCGACTTCGAAGTCCAGGGCGTGTCACCGCGCAATCCGGAGCGGGTCAACGTCCTGCTGGCGGCCTGTCGCAAGGAAAACGTCGAAGTGCGCGAGGCGGCGTTGGCCCTGGCCGGGCTGACGGCGCGCGTGGTGGACGTCGAGGCCTACGCGCTGGAACGCTCATACGCTTTGCTGGCGACGCAGTTGGCGGCTTCCCAGGAGCGCCTGACCGTGGCCGTGGTCGACATCGGCGCGACGATGACCACCCTCAGCGTCCTGCACAACGGCAAGATCATCTACACCCGCGAACAGCTGTTCGGCGGTCGGCAATTGACCGAAGAGATTCAGCGGCGTTACGGCCTGACTGTCGAGCAGGCCGGGCTGGCAAAAAAACAGGGCGGCCTGCCCGACGATTACGTCAGTGAAGTCCTGCAGCCGTTTCGCGAGGCGCTGGTGCAGCAGGTGTCACGCTCGTTGCAATTCTTCTTCGCGTCCGGGCAATACAACGCCGTCGATCACATTCTGCTGGCGGGCGGCACGGCCTCGGTGCCGGGGCTGGATCGCTTGATCGAACAACGCCTGAACACGCCAACGCAAGTGGCCAACCCGTTCGCCGACATGGCGCTGAGCAGCAAGGTCAACGCCGGCGCGCTGGCCAGCGATGCGCCGGCATTGATGATCGCCTGCGGGCTCGCGCTCAGGAGTTTCGACTGATGGCGCGGATCAACCTCTTACCCTGGCGCGAAGAGCGTCGCGAGGAGCGGCGCAAACGCTTTCTGCTGGTATTGACCGGCGTGCTCGTCGGTTCGGTCGGTGCGGTGCTGATTGCCGATCAGATCATCAGTGCCGCCATCGACCGGCAAGTGGCGCGCAATGACTACATCAGCAAGCAGATCGCCGTGGTCGACGAGCGGATCAAGCAGATCAGCGAACTCAAGGCACGCCGCCAGCAGCTGGTCGAGCGCATGCGCATCATCCAGGACTTGCAGGGCAACCGGCAGATCAGCGGGCGAATCTTCGATCAACTGGCGCGCACGCTGCCGGACGGCGTGTATTTCACCGAAGTGAAAATGACCGGCAAAGCCCTGTCGATCAGCGGCGCTGCGGAATCCAACAATCGCGTTTCCGACCTGATGCGCAACCTGGAAGCATCGGACTGGTTCGATGCGCCGAGCCTCAACGAAGTCAAAGCCACTACTGCCGGACAAGTCGATCAGGCCAACACCTTTGAGCTGACCGTGCGCCAGACCCGGCCCAAGACTGCCGAGGACGACCAATGAAGCCGTCCGAATGGCTGGAAAGCCTGCGCAGCGTCGATTTCAACGACCTCGATACCAGCAACATCGGTTCCTGGCCGGCGGCGGTGAAGTTCATTGCCGGCGCGCTATTGATGGTGCTGGTATTGGCGCTTGGCTATAACTTTTTTCTCAGTGACCTGGAGAATCAACACGACCTCAAGCGCGAGGAAGAGCTGACGCTCAAGGAACAGTTCGCCAGCAAGGCGCGGCTGTCGGCCAATCTCGAGCTGTACACCCAGCAGATGAAGGAGATGGAAAATACCTTCGGTGAGTTGCTGCGGCAGTTGCCCAGCGACACCGAAGTGCCGGGCCTGCTCGAAGACATCACCCGGACTGGCCTGGGCAGCGGCCTGGAATTCGAAGAGATCAAGTTGCTGCCGGAAGTCACCCAGCCGTTCTACATCGAGCTGCCGATCCAGATCACCGTCACCGGCGCGTATCACGATCTCGCCACATTCGTCAGTGGCGTAGCCGGATTGCCGCGCATCGTTACCCTGCATGATTTCGAACTGGCACCCGCCAACAAGGAAGGCGGGCCGAAGCTGCGCATGAGCATCCTCGCCAAGACTTATCGCTATAACGACAAGGGGCTGCAGAAATGACCCCGATTCGTTACATGGCCTGGGCGATGACACTGCTCGCATTGAGCGGGTGTGGCGGGGGGGATGACTTCGGTGATCTCGACGCCTACATGAATGAAGTGCGCCTGCGTCCGGCCGGCAAGATTGAACCAACGCCGACATTCCGGTCTTACCCGACATTCACTTACAGCGCGGCCAACCTGCGCAGTCCGTTTTCACCGCAGGTGCGGGTCGATCTGGCCGGGCGCAAACACGGCTCGCGCAACGTCAAGCCGGATCCCAATCGGGTCAAGCAATATCTGGAAGGTTTCAACATCGAGCAGTTCGAGATGGTCGGGACGATTGCCAATGCCTCGGGCTCGTTCGCGCTGCTGCGCGGGGCGGGCGGGGTGCATCGGTTGAAAGTCGGCGATTACCTGGGGCGCAACGACGGGCGCATCGTCGCCATCAGCGCGACACAGGTGGACGTGGTCGAAATCGTGCCCGACGGGCAGGGCGCCTGGCTCGAACGGCCGCGCACCATTCCTTTGAAAGAGCACTCATAGTGGAAGTCGAACAATGAACAGGATTTTCTCCACCCTCGGTTTTTCGCTATGGATAGCGCTGATGTCGCCGATGGTAAACGCGGCCAACCTGAAAGCGCTGGATGTCGCGGCGCTGCCGGGTGACCGCGTCGAACTGAAGCTGTCGTTCGACGGCCCGCCACCGGCGCCCAAGGGCTATACCACTGAATCGCCGGCGCGCATCGCGGTGGATCTGCCCGGTGTCGCCAGTCAGTTGAGCAACAAGAATCTCGATCTGGGCAGCGGCAATGCGCGTAGCGCCACGGTGGTCGAGGCCAAGGACCGCACGCGGCTGATCGTCAGCCTCACCCAGCTCGCGCCTTACACGACGCGCATCGACGGCAATACTCTGTTCGTGGTGGTCGGCCAGGGTGCACCGGCGCCTGCCTCGCGTCCCGCCGCGGTTGCGCCGCGTGTGAGCACGGCGGCTGCGCCAGCGGCCAAGCCATACGTACCGAAAACCCGCGGCATTCGTGGCGTCGATTTTCAGCGCGGCACCGAGGGCGAGGGCAACGTTGTCATCGATCTGTCTGACCCGACCATTGCCCCGGATATCCAGGAACACGACGGCAAAATCATTCTCAGCTTCGCCCGCACACAGCTGCCGGAAAAGCTGCGGGTGCGCCTCGATGTCAAGGATTTCGCCACCCCGGTGCAGTTCGTCAATGCCGCAGTGAGCGGTGATCGCACGCTGATCACCGTCGAGCCCAGCGGCACTTATGACTATTCGACCTTCCAGACCGACAACAAGCTGACCGTCAGCATCCGCCCAATGAGCGTCGACGACCTGCAAAAACGCAACGCCGACCGTCAGGCCTACATCGGCGAAAAGCTCTCGCTGAACTTTCAGGACATCGATGTGCGCTCGGTGCTGCAACTGATCGCCGACTTCACCAATCTCAATCTGGTTGCCAGCGATACGGTGCAGGGCGGCATCACCCTGCGCCTGCAAAACGTGCCGTGGGATCAGGCGCTGGATCTGGTGCTGAAAACCAAGGGGCTGGATAAGCGCAAGATCGGCAACGTGCTGCTGGTCGCGCCGGCCGATGAGATCGCTGCCCGCGAACGCCAGGAACTCGAGTCGCAGAAGCAGATTGCCGAGCTGGCGCCGCTGCGTCGTGAACTGTTGCAGGTGAATTATGCGAAGGCGGCGGACATTGCCAAGCTGTTCCAGTCGGTGACCAGCGCCGAAGCGAAAATCGATGAGCGCGGTTCGATCACCGTGGATGAGCGGACCAACAATATCATTGCCTACCAGACCCAGGATCGTCTCGACGAGCTGCGGCGAATCGTGGCACAACTGGATATTCCGGTGCGTCAGGTGATGATCGAGGCGCGCATCGTCGAGGCCAACGTCGATTACGACAAGAGTCTCGGTGTGCGCTGGGGTGGTTCAGTGCAGAACAAGGGCAACTGGAATGCGTCCGGGGTCAACGGTTCGTCGAGCACCATCGGTACGCCGGGCAGCACCAGCACCAACTCGCCGTTCGTCGACATGGGCACTGTCAACAATACTTCCGGAATTGGCATCGCCTTCATCACCGATAACGTTCTGCTCGATCTTGAGCTGACGGCGATGGAAAAGACCGGCAACGGCGAAATCGTCTCGCAACCGAAAGTGGTCACCTCCGACAAGGAAACCGCGAAAATCCTCAAGGGCACCGAGATTCCCTATCAGGAAGCCAGTTCCAGTGGCGCGACTTCGGTGTCGTTCAAGGAGGCCTCGCTGTCGCTGGAGGTCACGCCGCAGATCACGCCGGACAACCGCATCATCATGGAGGTCAAGGTCACCAAGGACGAACCGGATTACCTGAACAAAGTGCAGGATGTGCCGCCGATCAAGAAAAACGAGGTCAACGCCAAGGTGCTGGTCAATGATGGCGAAACCATCGTAATTGGCGGTGTTTTTTCAAATACTCAGAGCAAGGTTGTAGATAAGGTGCCATTTCTTGGCGATGTGCCGTATCTTGGCCGCCTTTTCCGGCGTGATGTGGTTTCGGAGAAAAAATCCGAGCTGCTGGTATTTCTCACTCCGCGTATCATGAATAACCAGGCGATTGCTGTGAGTCGTTGATTCTGTGCGAAATTTGATACTTGTAGGACCGATGGGTGCTGGTAAAAGCACCATCGGCCGATTGCTGGCCAAAGAGCTGCGCCTGCCGTTCAAGGATTCCGACAAGGAAATTGAGCTGCGCACGGGTGCCAATATCCCATGGATCTTCGACAAGGAAGGCGAGCCCGGCTTTCGCGACCGTGAGCAGGCGATGATCGCCGAGCTGTGCGCGTTCGACGGCGTGGTGCTGGCGACTGGCGGTGGCGCGGTGATGCGCGACGCCAATCGCAAGGCCCTGTTCGAGGGCGGGCGGGTGGTGTACCTGCACGCGTCCGTCGAACAGCAGGTCGGCCGCACCTCGCGCGACCGCAACCGGCCGTTGCTGCGCACCGCCGATCCGGCGAAAACCCTGCGTGACCTCTTGGCGATCCGCGATCCGCTTTATCGGGAAATTGCCGATCTGGTGGTGGAAACCGACGAGCGGCCGCCGCGCATGGTGGTGCTCGATATTCTCGACCGTCTGGCCCAGCTTCCGCCCCGTTAAAGCCGCGCACGAAATGCGCTATCCTCGGCGTCCTGTCACAGCCTGCCGAGGTGTGGCGGATGACCGGCAAGCGGCGTCACACCCGCGACAGGCCGCAGATAACCAATAATTCAGGGCAGGACGCCTGCTTCCATCTTCACTGTGGGGACACATGCAGACACTCAAGGTCGACCTGGGCGAGCGCAGCTACCCGATTCATATTGGCGAAGGTCTGCTGGACCAGCCCGAACTGCTGGCGCCCCACATCCACGGGCGGCAAGTGGCAATCATCTCCAATGAGACCGTTGCGCCGCTCTATCTCGAACGTCTGACCCGCAGCCTGGCGCAGTACTCGGTGATTTCCGTGGTGCTGCCGGACGGCGAAGCGTTCAAGAACTGGGAAACCCTGCAGTTGATCTTCGACGGTCTGCTGACCGCTCGGCATGACCGCCGCACCACCGTCATCGCTCTGGGCGGCGGTGTGATCGGCGACATGGCCGGTTTCGCCGCTGCCTGCTACCAGCGCGGCGTCGATTTCATCCAGATTCCGACGACCTTGTTGTCCCAGGTCGATTCGTCGGTGGGCGGCAAGACCGGCATCAACCATCCGCTGGGCAAGAACATGGTCGGCGCGTTCTATCAGCCGAACGTGGTGCTGATCGATACCGCGTCGCTGAAAACCTTGCCCGAGCGCGAACTCTCCGCCGGTCTGGCCGAGGTCATCAAATACGGTTTGATCTGCGATGAGCCGTTCCTGACCTGGCTCGAAGACAACGTCGACGCCCTGCGCGCGCTGGATCAGACAGCCCTGACGTATGCGATCGAGCGTTCCTGCGCGGCCAAGGCTGCGGTGGTCGGCGCCGATGAAAAGGAAACCGGCGTGCGCGCCACGCTCAACCTCGGCCATACCTTCGGGCACGCCATCGAGACCCATATGGGCTATGGTGTCTGGCTACATGGTGAAGCGGTCGCGGCTGGCACGGTGATGGCGCTGGAGATGTCCGCGCGTCTTGGCTGGATCAGCGAGCAGGAGCGCGATCGCGGCATTCGTCTGTTCCAGCGCGCCGGTCTGCCGGTGATTCCGCCTGAAGAAATGCGCGAAGCCGATTTTCTGCAACACATGGCAATCGACAAAAAAGTGATCGACGGTCGTCTGCGCCTGGTGCTGCTGCGCCGGATGGGCGAAGCGGTCGTGACCGACGATTATCCGAAAGAGGTTCTACAGGCCACGCTGGGAGCGGATTACCGCGCCCTGGCTCAGCTTAAAGGTTAATAAGATTCCGATGACTAGTTTGCATGCCGACGAGGCGTTTCTCGGCCATTTCCAGTTAAGTCACGACCCGTTCGCGCCGCGGGTGCCAGGCTTCAAATTTTTCCCGGCCCAGCGCAAACCGGTGCTCGGTCAACTGCATCATCTGGCGCGCTACAGTCAGTTGCTGCTGGTGGTCACCGGCCCGCAGGGCAGCGGCAAGACCTTGTTGCGTCAGGCGCTGGTCGCCAGCACCAACAAGCAGTCGGTGCAGAGCGTGGTGGTTTCCGCCCGTGGCGCCGGCGATGCTGCCGGTGTGCTGCGCCAGGTCGCGCAGGCGCTGGATGTCGCCCAGGCTGAGGTCGGTGCGATTCTCGAACAGGTCGTCCAGCTCGCCCTGACCGGTCAGGAAGTCTATCTGCTGGTGGACGATGCCGAGCAACTCGACGAATCCGCCCTCGAAGCGCTGATGGCGCTGGGTGCCGGCACGCCGGAGGGGCGTCCGCATGTGTTCCTGTTCGGCGAGTCGTCGTTGATCGCTCAGCTTGAGGCGTTGCAGCTTGAAGAAGAGCGTTTCCACGTCATCGAACTGCAGCCGTACACCGAAGAAGAGACCCGTGAATATCTCGACCAGCGGCTCGAAGGCGCGGGCCGGGGTGTCGAACTTTTCACTGCGGATCAGATCTCTGATATTCACGAAAGCTCCGAGGGTTGGCCGGGCAACATCAACCAGGTCGCTCGCGATGCTCTGATCGAAGTCATGATTGCCAGCCGCTCCGCGGTGAAGCGTCCAAGTATGGGGTTCAACATGCCGAAGAAACACGTATTGGCGATTTCCGCCGTCGTGGTGGTCGCGGTCGCCGCCGCCTGGCTGATGCCGGGTCGCAACAAGGCGCCAACTACCGGCGCGCCAGCCAATGAACAGGCGCAGTTGCCTCTGGGTCAGGCCCCCGCCAATGGCGCGGCACCCAACGTCGAATTCGCCGGCAACACCCAGCCGATGCCGCTGCCGTTGGTCGGCAACTCACAACCGGTCATGCGTGGGCCGTTGGCCGAAGAGGCCGGTGGCATCACTGAAGGTGACGATGGCGTGCCGCTGGAAGGCTCCAGTGATACCCCGCCGACCGTGACCACTTCCGCGCCGCCAGCCGGCGTGCCGGCCGGTCCTGCGCCGACTCCGGTGCCGTTGCCAGCCGCCAAGCCGACGCCAGCCCCGACGCAAGTCGCCACCGCCAAGCCTGCTCCGGCCGCACCAGCCGCCAAACCGGCGCCAGCACCGGCCAAACCGGTCGCTGCGGCGAAACCGGCCGAGAAGCCAGTGACCGTTGCCAAGGCCGCCGGTGGCAGCTGGTACGCCGGTCAGCCGACCGGCAACTACGTGGTGCAGATCCTCGGCACCAGCTCGGAAACCGCCGCGCAGAACTTCGTCAAGGAGCAGGGCGGCGAGTACCGTTATTTCAAGAAAGTCCTCAACGGCAAGCCGCTGTATGTGATCACCTATGGCAATTTTGCCAATCGTGATGCGGCCGTTTCTGCCATCAAGGCCTTGCCAGCGAAGGTTCAGGCTGGTAAACCTTGGCCTCGCACTGTCGCCAGCGTCCAACAGGAACTGGCAACAACTCGCTGAAGATTCGGCGGCCTTACCCAGGCCGCCTCTCCCGGCACCTCAAAATCTCCATAAGTGCGCGCTTTCTGAAAAGGATGCGTGCCTTGTGGTGTCTGCGTCACAGTAGTCTTTGAGTCGTTGCAGTCATAATTTAAAAAAGTTTTGACTAGCACAGCAGATCGCTTTAAACCCTTCACAAATGCGACATGAATTTGCGACAGTTCGTCGTCAAATTTGTGAGCCTCTGTGTCGCTGTGTACAATGACCACCCTTTTGCCCCCGCGAAGCCGGCGTACGTTCGGCGCGGAACGCAAGTGGTTGAATTGAAAAGAAATTTGCCTCGAATAGAGGCAGCCTGGTGAGAAAGTGTCTATGAAAGCAGGTCTGTACCAACCAGATGAATTCAAGGATAACTGCGGTTTCGGCCTGATAGCCCATATGCAGGGCGAGCCCAGTCATACCCTTTTGCAAACGGCCATCGAGGCCCTGACCTGCATGACCCACCGCGGTGGGATTAATGCCGACGGCAAGACCGGTGACGGTTGCGGTCTGCTGATTCAAAAGCCTGATGCGTTCCTGCGAGCCATCGCCCAGGAAACCTTCAGCGTCGAGTTGCCCAAGCAATATGCTGTGGGCATGGTCTTCTTCAACCAGGATCCGGCCAAGGCCGAAGCCGCTCGCGAGAACATGAACCGCGAGATCCTCGCTGAAGGCCTGCAACTGATCGGCTGGCGCAAAGTGCCAATCGACACCAGCGTCCTCGGCCGTCTGGCCCTTGAGCGCCTGCCGCAGATCGAGCAGGTCTACATCGGCGGCGAAGGCCTGAGCGATCAGGACATGGCGGTCAAGCTGTTCAGCGCCCGTCGCCGTTCGTCGGTGGCCAACGCCGTCGACAGCGACCACTACATCTGCAGCTTTTCGCACAAGACCATCATCTATAAAGGCCTGATGATGCCGGCCGATCTGGCCGCGTTCTATCCAGACCTGAGTGACGAGCGCCTGCAAACCGCGATCTGCGTGTTCCACCAGCGCTTTTCCACCAACACCCTGCCGAAATGGCCGCTGGCGCAGCCGTTCCGCTTCCTCGCGCACAACGGCGAGATCAACACCATCACCGGTAACCGCAACTGGGCACAGGCCCGTCGGACCAAGTTCAGCAACGATCTGATGGATCTGGAAGAGCTCGGCCCGCTGGTCAACCGTGTCGGTTCCGACTCCTCGAGCATGGACAACATGCTCGAACTGATGGTCACCGGTGGCATCGACCTGTTCCGTGGCGTGCGGATGATCATTCCGCCAGCGTGGCAGAACGTCGAAACCATGGACCCGGATCTGCGTGCGTTCTACGAGTACAACTCGATGCACATGGAGCCGTGGGACGGCCCGGCCGGTGTCGTGATGACCGACGGTCGCTACGCGGTGTGCCTGCTCGACCGTAACGGTCTGCGTCCGGCGCGCTGGGTTACCACCAAAAACGGTTTCATTACTCTCGCCTCGGAAATCGGCGTGTGGAACTACCAGCCTGAAGACGTGCTCGCCAAGGGCCGCGTCGGTCCGGGCCAGATCTTCGCCGTGGACACCGAGACCGGGCAGATCCTCGACACCGATGCGATCGATAACCGTCTGAAATCCCGTCATCCGTACAAGCAATGGCTGCGCAAGAATGCCTTGCGCATTCAGGCGACCATGGAAGACAACGACCACGGTTCGGCGTTCTACGACGTCGATCAGCTCAAGCAGTACATGAAGATGTATCAGGTCACGTTCGAAGAGCGCGATCAGGTACTGCGTCCGCTCGGCGAGCAAGGCTACGAAGCCGTTGGTTCGATGGGCGACGACACGCCAATGGCCGTGCTGTCCCAGCGTGTGCGTACGCCGTACGACTATTTCCGTCAGCAGTTCGCGCAGGTGACCAACCCGCCGATCGACCCGCTGCGTGAAGCGATCGTGATGTCGCTGGAAATCTGCCTCGGCGCCGAGCGCAACATTTTCCAGGAATCGCCTGAACACGCCTCGCGGGTGATCCTCAGCTCGCCGGTCATTTCCCCGGCCAAGTGGCGTTCGTTGATGAACCTCGACCGTCCGGGTTTCGAACGGGCGATCATTGACCTCAACTACGACGAAAGCCTCGGCCTTGAAGCGGCGATCCGCAACGTTGCCGATCAGGCTGAAGAAGCCGTGCGCGCCGGTCGTACCCAGATCGTCCTGAGCGACCGTCATATTGCCCCGGGCAAACTGCCGATCCACGCCTCCCTGGCGACCGGCGCGGTACACCACCGCCTGACTGAAAAAGGCCTGCGTTGCGATTCCAACATCCTGGTTGAAACCGCGACCGCACGTGACCCGCATCACTTCGCCGTACTGATCGGTTTCGGCGCCTCGGCGGTGTATCCGTTCCTGGCTTACGAAGTGCTGGGCGACCTGATCCGTACCGGTGAAGTGCTGGGCGACCTCTACGAGGTGTTCAAGAACTACCGCAAAGGCATCACTAAAGGCCTGCTGAAGATCCTGTCGAAGATGGGCATTTCGACCATCGCTTCGTACCGCGGTGCGCAGCTGTTCGAAGCCATCGGCCTGTCCGAAGAAGTCTGCGAGCTGAGCTTCCGTGGCGTGCCGAGCCGGATCAAGGGGGCGCGTTTCGTCGACATCGAAGCCGAGCAGAAAGCGCTGGCCGTCGAAGCCTGGAGTCCGCGCAAGCCGATCCAGCAGGGCGGTCTGTTGAAGTTTGTCCACGGTGGCGAATATCACGCCTACAACCCGGACGTGGTCAACACCCTGCAAGCCGCCGTGCAGCAGGGCGACTACGCCAAGTTCAAGGAATACACCTCGCTGGTCGACAACCGTCCGGTGTCGATGATCCGCGACCTGTTCAAGGTCAAGACCCTCGATACGCCGCTGGTCCTCAGTGAAATCGAGCCGCTGGAATCGGTGCTCAAGCGCTTCGACTCCGCCGGTATCTCGCTGGGCGCCTTGTCGCCGGAAGCTCACGAAGCTTTGGCCGAAGCCATGAACCGCCTCGGTGCGCGTTCCAACTCCGGCGAAGGCGGTGAAGACCCGGCGCGTTACGGCACCATCAAGAGCTCGAAAATCAAGCAGGTCGCCACTGGCCGTTTCGGCGTGACCCCGGAATACCTGGTCAACGCCGAAGTGCTGCAGATCAAGGTGGCCCAGGGCGCCAAGCCGGGCGAGGGTGGGCAACTGCCGGGCGGCAAGGTCAACGGGCTGATCGCCAAGCTGCGTTATGCAGTGCCGGGCGTGACTCTGATTTCGCCGCCGCCGCACCACGACATCTATTCGATCGAAGACTTGTCGCAGCTGATTTTCGACCTCAAGCAGGTCAACCCGCAGGCGCTGGTTTCGGTAAAACTCGTAGCAGAAGCGGGCGTCGGCACCATTGCTGCCGGTGTGGCCAAGGCCTATGCGGACTTGATCACCATCTCCGGCTACGACGGTGGCACCGGTGCTTCGCCGCTGACCTCGATCAAATACGCCGGGGCACCATGGGAACTCGGCCTCGCCGAAACCCACCAGACCCTGCGCGGCAACGACCTGCGCGGCAAGGTCCGGGTGCAGACCGACGGCGGCCTGAAAACCGGTCTCGACGTGATCAAGGCAGCCATTCTCGGCGCTGAAAGCTTTGGCTTCGGCACCGCGCCAATGATCGCGCTGGGCTGCAAATACCTGCGTATCTGCCACCTGAACAACTGCGCCACCGGCGTCGCCACTCAGAACGAGAAGCTGCGCAAGGACCACTACATCGGTACCGTCGACATGGTGGTGAATTTCTTCACCTACGTCGCCGAAGAAACCCGCGAGTGGCTGGCCAAGCTTGGCGTGCGTTCGCTGGAAGAGCTGATCGGTCGTACCGATCTGCTGGAAATCCTTGAAGGCCAGACCGCCAAGCAAAACCACCTGGACCTGACGCCGCTGTTGGGCAGCGATCACATCCCGGCGGACAAACCTCAGTTCTGCGGCGTTGAGCGCAACCCACCATTCGACCAAGGCCTGCTGGCCGAGAAAATGGTCGAAATGGCTTCGGCAGCGATCAACGACCTCAGCGGTGCTGAATTCGATCTGGATATCTGCAACTGCGATCGTTCGATCGGCGCGCGGATCTCCGGCGAGATCGCCCGCAAGCACGGCAACCAGGGTATGGCGAAAGCGCCGATCACCTTCCGTTTCAAAGGCACGGCCGGTCAGAGCTTCGGCGTGTGGAACGCTGGCGGTCTGAACATGTACCTCGAAGGCGATGCCAACGACTACGTCGGCAAAGGCATGACCGGTGGCAAGCTGACCATCGTGCCGCCGAAGGGCAGCGTCTATAAGACTCAGGAAAGCGCCATCATCGGCAACACCTGCCTGTACGGCGCCACGGGTGGCAAGCTGTTCGCCGCTGGCACCGCAGGCGAGCGTTTTGCCGTGCGTAACTCCGGTGCCCATGCGGTTGTGGAAGGCACCGGCGATCACTGCTGCGAGTACATGACCGGTGGTTTCGTCTGCGTGCTGGGCAAGACCGGTTACAACTTCGGCTCAGGCATGACCGGTGGTTTCGCCTACGTGCTCGATCAGGACAACACCTTCGTTGACCGGGTCAACCACGAACTGGTGGAAATCCAGCGGATCAGCGGCGAGGCGATGGAAGCCTATCGCAGCCACCTGCAAAACGTGCTGAACGAGTACGTCGCGGAAACCGACAGCGAGTGGGGTCGTGAACTCGCCGAGAACCTCGATGACTATCTGCGTCGTTTCTGGCTGGTCAAGCCTAAGGCGGCGAGTCTGAAATCTCTGCTCTCCAGTACTCGTGCGAGTCCGCAATAACGACGCAGCTGCAAGTCACTAGCTTCAAGCGACAAGCTGAAGCTAGTGCGCGTTGTACCGGACTAATGTGATTTTCTTGCAGCTTGAAGCTAGTAGCTTGGAGCTGTCGTGTAAGAGGTTTTAGTGATGGCCGAACGTCTCAGTAACGACTTTCAATTCATCGATGTCGGGCGCAAGGATCCGAAGAAGAAACTGTTGCGTCAACGCAAGAAAGAGTTCGTCGAAATCTACGAACCGTTCAAACCCCAGCAGTCGGCCGATCAGGCCCACCGCTGCCTGGGTTGTGGCAACCCGTATTGCGAATGGAAGTGCCCGGTGCACAACTTCATTCCCAACTGGCTGAAACTGGTGGCTGAGGGCAACATCCTCCAGGCTGCCGAGCTGTCGCACCAGACCAACACCTTGCCGGAAGTCTGCGGCCGGGTGTGCCCGCAGGATCGTCTGTGTGAGGGTGCCTGCACTCTCAACGACGGCTTCGGCGCGGTGACCATCGGTTCGGTCGAGAAGTACATCACCGACACCGCGTTTGCCATGGGCTGGCGCCCGGACATGTCCAAGGTCAAACCGACCGGCAAACGTGTCGCGATCATTGGTGCAGGCCCGGCTGGTCTGGGCTGTGCCGACGTGCTGGTGCGTGGCGGCGTGACGCCGGTGGTGTTCGACAAGAACCCGGAAATCGGCGGCCTGCTGACCTTCGGCATCCCCGAGTTCAAACTGGAAAAGACCGTGCTGAGCAACCGCCGCGAAGTCTTCACCGGCATGGGCATAGAGTTCCGGCTGAATACCGAAGTCGGCAAAGACGTGACCATGGAGCAACTGCTCGGCGAATACGATGCGGTTTTCATGGGCATGGGCACCTACACCTACATGAAGGGCGGTTTTGCCGGTGAGGATCTGCCGGGCGTTTACGACGCGCTGGACTTCCTCATTGCCAACGTCAACCGCAACCTGGGCTTTGAAAAGTCGCCGGAAGATTTCGTCGACATGAAAGGCAGGAAGGTCGTGGTACTCGGCGGCGGCGACACGGCGATGGACTGCAACCGCACTTCGATCCGTCAGGGCGCCAAGTCAGTGACCTGCGCTTATCGTCGTGACGAAGCGAACATGCCCGGCTCGCGCAAAGAGGTGAAGAACGCCAAGGAAGAAGGCGTGAAATTCCTCTACAACCGCCAGCCGATCGCCATCGTTGGCGAAGACAAGGTCGAGGGCGTGAAGGTGGTGGAGACCCGTCTCGGCGAACCGGATGCCCGTGGCCGTCGCAGCCCCGAGCCGATCCCGGGTTCCGAAGAGATCATCCCGGCCGACGCCGTGGTCATCGCTTTTGGTTTCCGCCCGAGCCCGGCGCCGTGGTTCGAACAGTTCGAAATCCAGACCGACAGCCAGGGCCGCGTTGTTGCGCCTGAGCAAGGCCAGTACAAGCACCAGACCAGCAACCCGAAAATCTTCGCCGGTGGCGACATGGTGCGCGGTTCCGACCTGGTGGTGACGGCGATCTTCGAAGGGCGCAATGCGGCCGAAGGGATCCTCGATTACCTGGGCGTCTAAACCCGTCCGGCTGACTGCAATGCAATACCTGTGGGAGCTGGCTTGCCAGCGATAGCATCACCTTGGTTTACCTGACGAACCGAGTTGTCTGCATCGCTGGCAAGCCAGCTCCCACAGTGTTTTGTGGTGTTGCAAAGTCAGCATTCCAACGCGACAAATTGACCCGATAGACAAAAGGCTGACCCACATCCGTGCCTTTTGGCTCGCGCTCTGAGAAAATGCCCGCACTTTTTTTCCGGATGCCGACATGACTGCCCTGAAGAACGACCGCTTCCTCCGCGCCCTGCTCAAGCAACCCGTTGACGTCACCCCTGTGTGGATGATGCGCCAGGCCGGTCGCTATCTGCCGGAGTACCGCGCCAGCCGCGCCCACGCCGGCGACTTCATGAGCCTGTGCATGAATCCGCAATTCGCCTGCGAAGTCACGATGCAACCGCTCGACCGCTATCCGCAACTGGACGCGGCGATCCTGTTTTCCGACATCCTCACCATCCCCGATGCCATGGGCCAGGGCCTGTACTTCGAAACCGGTGAAGGCCCGCGCTTCAAGAAAGTCGTCAGCACGATGGCCGACATCGAAGCCCTGCCGATCCCTGATCCGCACAAGGACCTCGGTTATGTAATGGACGCGGTCAGCACCATTCGCCGCGAGCTCAACGGCCGCGTACCGCTGATCGGCTTCTCCGGCAGCCCGTGGACCTTGGCGACCTATATGGTCGAAGGCGGTTCGTCGAAAGACTTCCGCAAGACCAAAGCGATGCTCTATGACAACCCGCAAGCCATGCACCTGCTGCTGGACAAACTGGCGCAGTCGGTGACCTCGTACCTCAACGGCCAGATCATGGCCGGTGCACAAGCGGTGCAGATTTTCGATACCTGGGGCGGCAACCTGTCGGCCGCGGCGTATCAGGAATTTTCGCTGGCCTACATGAAGAAAATCGTCAGCGGCCTGATTCGCGAGAACGATGGCCGCAAAGTGCCGGTGATCCTCTTCACCAAAAACGGCGGTCTGTGGCTGGAAAGCATCGCCGAGGCCGGCGCCGATGCTCTAGGCCTGGACTGGACCTGCGACATCGGCAACGCCCGCGCCCGCGTCGGCGACCAGGTCGCGCTGCAAGGCAACATGGACCCGACCGTGCTCTACGCCAAACCGGAAGCGATCCGCACCGAAGTCGGACGCATTCTGGCCAGCTACGGCAAGGGCAGCGGGCATGTGTTCAACCTTGGTCATGGCATCACGCCTGAGGTTGATCCCGAGCATGCTGGTGCGTTTTTGCGCGCGGTGCATGAGCTGTCGGCGCAGTATCACGAGTAATTTTCGCCCAATAAAAAAACGCCCGGCTTATGCCGGGCGTTTTTGTGTCCACAATCGCATGTCGAACGCCGATCAAATGTAGGAGTGAGCCTGCTCGCGATAGCGGTAAGTCAGTCGCTGAAAGTGCTGGCTGACCCACCGCTATCGCGAGCAGGCTCACTCCTACAAAGTTTGTATCAGGCTTTGACACCCTGCAACGGCGGCAACTTCGCCAGCTTCAACGCCACCCCAAGCGCAATCAGCAGCAGCGCGCCAATGAACAACCCGATCCCGTTCCACCCACCCAAATGCCAGAACACCCCGCCCGCCGTGCCGGCGATGCTCGACCCGGCGTAATAGCTGAACAGGTACAACGACGATGCCTGGCCCTTGGCCTTGGTCGCGCGGCGGCCGATCCAGCTGCTGGCCACCGAGTGCGCGCCGAAGAAGCCGAAGGTGAAGATCAGCATGCCGACGATGATCAACAGCAGCGGTACGAACATCGTCAGCGCGAGGCCGACGAACATCAGCGCAATCGTCGCCCAGAGCACTTTGCGCCGCCCCAGTTTGTCGGCCAGTGAACCGATCTTTGCCGAGCTGTAGATTCCTGACAGATACACCACCGAGAGCAAACCGACGTACACCTGATCGAGGTGGTACGGTGCAGCCAGCAGGCGATAGCCGATGTAATTGAACAGCGTGACGAATGCGCCCATCAATACGAACGCTTCAAGAAACAGCAGCGGCAGGCCGGCATCGCGAAAGTGCATGGTGAACCCGTCGAGCAGGCTGCGCGGATGCAATGAGCGTGAGCGGAAGTTGCGCGACTCGGGAAGGATCTTCCAGAACACCGCTGCGGCAATCAGCGCCAGACCGCCGATCACCAGCATCGCCGTGTGCCAACTGACGAAGTCGATCAGCACCCCGGTAATCAGGCGCCCGCTCATCCCGCCAATCGCGTTGCCGGCGATGTACAAGCCCATCGCCAGACCGATATGTTGCGGATGAATTTCTTCACTCAGATAAGTCATCGCCACCGCCGCCAGGCCACTGAGCGAAAGGCCGATCAGGGCGCGCATGATCAACACGCCGTGCCAGCTCGGCATCATCGCGCTGGCCATGGTGCACAGCGCAGCGGCGAACAAGGCGGCGACCATCACCGGTTTGCGCCCGACCCGATCGGAAATCGGTCCGGTGATCAGCAGACCGAAGGCGAGCATGCCGGTGGCCACCGAGAGGATCAGGCTGCTCTGCGCCGCGTTGATCCCGTACTCATGGGACAGCAGTGGCATCATTGGCTGCACGCAGTAGAGCAAGGCGAAGGTCGCAAAACCGCCGCAGAACAGCGCCAGCACCGTGCGCATGAACGCCGGTGTGCCTTTTTCGATAAAGATCTCCTGCAGCTCGGCGATGGCATCGTCCGCTGCAGCAGGCGGGACTTCATGGGCTAATGGCGCAACGGCAGTTTTCACTTCAGACCTCGGGGGAGCACAGCCAGGCAGGCAATGAAAAAATCATATAGCTGGCTAATGTTTCTATCCAATATATTGTTCGACCTGTTTGATAGCTTTCACGACCTAATGAGAAATCCATGGAACTGCGCCATCTACGCTACTTCATCGCCGTCGCCGAGGAACTGCATTTCGGCCGCGCGGCACAAGTGCTGGGCATTTCCCAGCCGCCCCTGAGCCAACAGATTCAGGCGCTGGAGCAAGAGGTGGGCGCGCGTCTGTTTGAGCGGACCAATCGTCGGGTCGAGCTCAGCGAAGCCGGACGGTTGTTTCTGCAGGAGGCGCGATTGGTGCTGGCGCAGGTCGATAAGGCCGCCGATGTTGCGCGCCGGGCGCAGTTGGGCGAACTGGGCGAATTGAAGATCGGCTTCACCTCGTCGGCGCCGTTCAACTCGACGATTCCGCAGGCGATCTTTGCCTTTCGCCAGCGTTTCCCGGCGGTGCATCTGAACCTGCGTGAGATGAGCAGCACCATGGTCGCCGACGCATTGGTGGACGAGTCGATTGAGGTCGGCATCATGCGTCCGCTTGGGTTGCCGGATTCGTTGAGTGTGGTCGAATTGATGCGCGAGCCGTTGGTCGCGGTGCTCAGTTCCACGCATCCATTGGCGCAAGGCTCGGAGGAGGGCTTGTTTCTCTCGGCGCTGGCACTGGAGCCGTTTGTGTTCTTTCCGCGCAGCTACGGCAGCGGGCTGTATGCGCAGTTGCTGAGCCTGGCGCGCGATGCCGGGTTCAGCCCGCACTTCGCTCAAGAGGCGGGGGAGGCGATGACCATCATCGGCCTGGTCGCTGCGGGGCTGGGGGTTTCGGTGCTGCCGGCGTCCTATCAGCGGATGCGCATCGACGGCGTGGTCTACCGACCGTTGCTTGATCCGCAAGCGGTGTCTGCGGTGTGGCTGGTGCAGCGCAAGGATCAGAAATCACCGATGGCCAAGGCATTTGTCGAACTGCTGACGCACAAGGTCGACTCTATGTGAAGGCAGATCGCCTCTTCGCGAGCAGTCTCGCTCCCACTATGGAATGCGGTCCCCTGTAAGAGCGAGCCTGCTCGCGAACGCGTCCGTTCAAACACCACCGCTCTTAGGGCAACCGCACCAGATCCCCCTTCAGCGCCACCCGCGTCACGAAAATCCCCGCCCTACACTCGTAGGTATTCATATCCTTGCGCACATGCTGGTCGTAATAACTGACGATATTGACCACCGCATTCGCCCCGACACGCTTGGCATCGGCCTGCAACTTGATCAGATTCGACTGCAACACCCACTCGCAGGAATGGTGATCGCTCTTGTTGAAACCATTGGTCTTCAGATCACTGACCACGCCGCGCCGCAGCAACTGCTGAGTGCCCTGCGGCCCGTTGCCGATCAGGTAGAACTTCACACTGCCATCCAGCCGCCCGGCGCGAATCGCATCCGACAGCACGGTTTCGAAGGGCATGTACATCAGGTTGGTCGCGTGGCTGGCTCCAGGCAGCAGCGTGAAAAGCGCAGCGGCGATCAGGGCTTTCACTTGCATGGTCATCTCCTTGACGTTGAAAGAGAACCGCGAGTGCATGACTGATGGCTCGCCGTTCGACCAGGCGCGGTGCGACGTCCTGTCAGGACGAGTGTAGATACTGAAACGAGCAGGGCGCCGAATGGTGCCCTTATGGCGAGAAAATTTATCATCGCGTTATCGCGGATTTAAGGTGATTGCGATCTGGACTACACAAGGTCAGTGCATTCCCTACGAGAACTTCAGAAGTGAGTGCCTTGTGTGAATAACCTAAGGACGCTAATTTTCTTAACGCCAGAAATCATCAAGAAAAAACATGATCGAAAAATTCACGAACTGGGACTCTATCGATTATTTGAAAACTGAAGAGGACTTGGTGACCTATCTTGAGATTTGCCTGGATGAAGCAGGGGGAGATCTTCGATTCATCGCCAAAGTGCATGGGACGATTGCCCGTGCCCGCCTCAGGATGTTGGGCAACGCCCCAAAATGTTCCCGCAAGGAGCTTGTGAGACTCTGAGGATCCTGGATACCAGCCATCGCAGAGCCAGACAGGTAAGCGGCGATGACAAGCCAACCTGTTTGTGAAAGGGCGCCGAAAGGCGCCCTTTGTCGTTTCTACAATCCACTCAATCGACGTGCGCCAGATCACCGCGCAACGCGACGCTCGACACCAATGTCCCGGCGCGGCACTGGAATTTTTCGGTGTCTTTGTACAGGTCGCGCTGGTCGACGCTGGCGATGTTGATCACCGCATTGGCGTCGGCGTTTTTCGCGGCGTTCTGCAGGGTCGCGAGGGCCGATTGCAGGGCCCAGAAGCAGGCGTCTTCGTCGGATTTGTTCGAGCCGTTGGTCTTGCGGCTGCTGCTCACCGGGTCGAGTTTGTGCACTTGCTTGGGCAGGGCTTCGCCGGCCAGGTAGAACTTAACGCTGCCGTCGAGCAGGCCGGCGTCGGTGGCGCGTTTGACGCCTTCGCGAAAGCTCAGGTAGGTCGGCTCGTCAGCACCCTGTTTGATGATGCCGAGGTTGTTGACGGCTTCGATGTCCGGGTTGATCGACAGTTCTTTCAGCACGTTGTCGCGCAGGCGGTTGACCCAGCGGTTGTAGTTGCCGTGGATCTTGCCGTCCTTGGCATTGAGGCCGTAGCTGCTGCGGTAGTCGATCTCGAACGAGGTCGGGCTGAACGGAATGTCGACTTCGGCGTGATGGCGACCGCGCACGGTGATTGCTGCTTTGATCATGCCCGGGCGCACCGATTGCACCACCCATTGCCGATCATTGAGCGCGGTGACGATCGCGCGGCTCATCTGTTGCTGGGTGAAGCCCAGGTTCGGCGAAAACTCTTCCTTGGCGTTGTACACCGGTTTGCTGGTGCAACCGCCGAGCACCAGGATCAGTGCCAACAAAGCGGCGATGCGGTGAAACTGAGTCATTCCCTTCACTCCAAATGTCTTGTGGTCAGTGCCAGCGGCGGAAAATCAACGAGGTGTTGACGCCACCAAAAGCGAAATTGTTGTTCATCACGTAGTCGTGATGCATCTGGCGGAATTCGCCGCGCAGGTAATCGAGCTTGCCGCAGTGCGGGTCGACCTCGTCGAGGTTGAACGTGTGCACGTACAGGTCGCGGTTGAGCATTTCGATGCTGAACCACGACTCCAGCGCACCACAGGCGCCGAGGGTGTGGCCGAGAAAACTCTTCTGCGAGCTGATCGGCATGCGTTCGCCGAACAAACTGCTGGTTGCCAGTGTTTCGGCAATGTCGCCCTGTTCTGTAGCGGTGCCGTGACCATTTACATAACCGATCGCATCCGGTGTCAGCCCGGCGTCTTCCAGCGCCAGCTCCATCGCGCGGCGCATGGTCACTTGCTCGGGGCGGGTGGTGTGCTGGCCGTCGGCGTTGCTGCCGAAACCGACGATCTCGGCGTGAATGCGTGCGCCACGGGCGAGGGCATGTTCCAGTTCTTCGAGGACCAGCATGCCGCCGCCTTCACCGATGACCAGGCCGTCGCGGCCCTTGTCGTATGGGCGCGGGCTGGTCTGCGGTGCATCGTTTTTCAGGCTGGTGGCGTAGAGCGCATCGAAGACCATTGCTTCGGTCGGGCACAGCTCTTCGGCGCCACCGGCGAGCATCAGCGGCAGGCGACCGAACTTGATCGCTTCATAGGCGTAGCCGATGCCCTGGCTGCCACTGGTGCAGGCGCTGGAGGTCGGGATCAAGCGGCCGGTGAGGCCGAAGAAGATGCTGATGTTGGCCGCCGTGGTGTGGGGCATCATCCGCACGTAGGAGTTGGCGTTGAGCCCCTCGGCTACCGAGTTGAGAAGCATGTTGCCGAACGCTTTGATCTCATCGGTGCTGCCGGTGGACGAGCCACACGCGACGCCCATGCGGCCGTCCTTGATCGATTCGTTGCCGAGCAGCCCGGCATCGGCCAGGGCTCTTTCCGAGGCACCGACCGCCAGCCGCGAAACCCGGCCCATGCTGCGCAATTGCTTGCGCGTCCAGTGCGCGGGCACTACGAAGTCGTCGATAGGGCCGGCCAGGCGCGTGTTGAGTTCGCTGAAGCGGTCCCACTCGTGCATGCGACGGATGCCGCTGCGGTTGGCGGCGAAATTGCCAGCAATGGTGTCCCAGTCGCTGCCCAGCGAGGTGATGCCGGCCATGCCGGTGACGACGACGCGCTTCATCAGCACAAGCCTCCGTTGACCGCCAGTACCTGGCGGGTGATGTACGAGGCTTCCGCCGACATCAGGAAATTCACCGCAGCGGCCACCTCTTCCGGGGTGCCCGTGCGTTGCGCGGGGATCATTTTCATCAGTTCTTCCACCGGCACGTTTTCATCCAGCATCGCCGTGTCGATCAGGCCCGGGGCGACACAGTTAACGGTGATTTTGCGCTTGCCCAGCTCGATCGCCAATGCCTTTGCCGCGCCGATTACGCCCGCCTTGGAGGCGCTGTAATTGACCTGGCCACGGTTGCCGATCAGCCCGGAAACCGACGTGATGCAGACAATCCGCCCAGCGGCGCGGCGGCGAATCATCGGCATCATCACCGGGTGCAGCACGTTGTAGAAACCATCGAGATTGGTGCGCAGCACCACGTCCCAATCGTCATCGCTCAGCGCGGGGAAGGCGCCGTCACGGGTCAGCCCGGCATTAAGCACCACGCCGTAATAGGCGCCATGGTTTTCAACATCGGCTTCAAGAATGGCTTTGCAGGTTTCACGCTCGGCCACGTCGAATTGCAGGATGCGCGCGTTGCGCCCCAGCGCCTGGATTTCAGTCTGAACGGCTTGCGCTTGCGCCAGGCCTCTACGGCAATGCAGGACGATATCGTGCCCGGCCTGTGCCAGACGCAGGGCAATGGCGCGGCCGATGCCACGGCTGGAGCCGGTGACCAGTATGGATTCAGTCATGGTTCGACTCCTTGGTTTGTTGCAGATACTGAGTGGCCTGCGGCGGACGAAACACATTCAGCCGCGCACTGGCATGGATGCCGTCGCCGTGAATATGGCACTCGAACACGCCCATGCCGTTGTCGTCTTCCAGCGAGCGCAGGCCGTGGACGGTCAGTTGGCTGCCGGCAGGAAAAGCCTCAACGTTGCACTCGAACTTGCGCGTGCCGAGCAGGAAGCCCAGCTCGACCGGATTGCCTTTCTGCCGCGCGTGACAGCCGGCGAACGCGGCGACGCTTTGCGCCATCAGCTCGATGCCGACCCATGCCGGCAGGCTGCCGTCGGCGAGGCTGAACAGGCCGTCCGGCTGGACCGTGAGGCGGGTGAAAATCTGCTCATCGTCGAAACGCTCGATCGCGTCGATCAGAATCATGTCACCGGCGTGGGGCAACAGTTCGGCGAGCGGCCAGGGGGTCATGGGGCGTCTCCGATAATCAGGCTGACGTTATTGCCGCCGAAGGCAAACGAATTGCTCATCAGGTAGCGCGGTGCAATGGACGACAGGCGTGTGCTCGCGGTCACCCAGTTCAGCGCAGGCAGGGCAGGATCGGCCGCGCCGTCCCAGACGTGCGGAGGCAAGGCGTGCTCGTGGTTGTCGGCGCTCAGGCTCAGCCAGCAGAACGCCGCTTCCAGCGCGCCGGCAGCGCCGAGGGTGTGGCCGGTCAGCGGCTTGGTCGAGGAGCAGGCGACGCCTTCGGCAAACAGCGCCGCGACCGCCAGACTTTCCATGGCGTCGTTGTGCTGGGTCGCGGTGCCGTGCAGGTTCAGATAATTGATTTGCGCTGCTTGCAGTTGCGCGCGGCTCAAGGCTTTCTGCATCGCTTGCAGGGCGCCGCGACCGCTCGGCTCCGGCGCGGATATATGGTGCGCATCGGAACTGGCGCCGGCGCCGAGCAGCGCGATAGCCGGGCCTGCGCCTGGCTGTTTGCTCATCACGAACAACACTGCCGCTTCGCCGATATTGATGCCGTTGCGGTTGACCGAAAACGGATTGCAACGCTCGTCCGACATCGCTTCCAGTGAAGAAAAACCGTTCAGGGTCAGTTTGCACAGACTGTCGACACCGCCGCACAACACGGCGTCGCACAAGCCCAGATCGAGCAGGCGCTGAGCGCTCATCAACGCCCGGGCACTGGAAGTGCACGCGGTGGAAATTACATACGCCGGGCCGCTGAGTTGCAGCCATTCGGCGAGAAAATTCGCCGGGGCGCCGAGTTCCTGTTGCCGGTAATCGTATTCAGCCGGGAAATGCTGCTCACGAATGTAGTGCGCCAGACCCCGGCTGGCTTCGTCGATGCCCGAGGTGCTGGTACCCAGCACTACGCCGATGCGCTCGCAACCATAAGTCTGGATCGCCTGCTCGATTTCATCGCGGATCTGCAGGGCGGCTTCGAGCAGCAATTGATTGTTGCGTGTGCTGTGCTCGGCCAGTTCCGCCGGGATCGGCGCCAGTTCACCGGGCACGGCGGCCACCGGCAGTTCACGCTGCGGCACCCAGGCCGATTCGCGGCGCAGGCCCGAGCAATCGCCGGCAAACAGCTTGCGCGCAATTTCTCGTTTGTCGCGGCCCAGCGCGCAGATCACACCGAGGGCATTCAGATAAGCGGTCATGGCGTGGAGTCACCGAGCGGGGAAACGCGATAGTGCGGGCCTTGCGGCAGGGTCAATTCGAAGCTCAACGGTTGTGCATAGTCAATGCTCCAGCGCGCGGGCAGGGAGCGTTGCTTATTCTGTTGCTGCGCGGCGGGATAGTTGCGCAAAAGCTCGCCGGACGGCGTCAGGGCGAACAGCAGCGCGGCAAACAATTCCCGCGCTTCGGGGTTCGGTGGCAGCAGACCATCGGCCTGCCACTGGCCGTCGATCAATTGCTGACGGGCTTGCGGGATGCCCAGCGGATCCATCATCGACCAGCGGATGCCCGGGCCTTCGCGCTGGATTACCAACAGCCAGTCCTGACGCTGCCCGGCCTGCTGGCGTTCGATGTGCAGTTGCAGCGGCAGGGGCAAGGTCGGGTTGGCCGCGGGCAGCGGCGCCTGGCTGGCGCAGGCACTTAACAACAGCATCACGCCGATCACCAACAGTCGCAACACAAATACCCCTGTGGGAGCTGGCTTGCCAGCGATAGCGACGGCACATTGAGCATTTTGGTTGACTGACACACCTCTATCGCTGGCAAGCCAGCTCCCACAGGTTTTCGGGTGTGCAGGTCGATGGGTGTACATTCAGGAAGTCCCTGCCAATGGCTTGCGCGCAACAACATTGACCAAGGTCTCTTCCCGTTGCCCAAACGGCTTCGGCTTGCGCAACCCCAAGCGCTCCAGCAAACCGAAATCCTTCGACCGGCTCCACCACAGGTACGGGTAAGACACATTGCGCTCGGCGAACTCAAAGCCCTGCTCGCGAATCATCTGCAGATACTGCGCCGCGCTCTTCTGCACGTGCATCGGATGACGGAACAGCCAGCGGATCACCCAGGTATCGATGTAAGCCTCGGTGGATTCGGCAAACAGCAGATAGCCGCCCGGCTTCAGTACGCGATAAAACTCGGCGAGGGCTTTTTCCTGCTCGACCAGGTGATGGAACGTCTGGTGGCAGAACAGCAGGTCGACACTGGCGTCCGGCACATTGAGCTTGGCACAGTCGCTGCCGATCAACTCGACATCCAGTTCCAGGCGCACGGCTTCTGCGGCGCTCAGCTCGAGGCTGTGCCGATCGGCGTCAACACCGATCAGGCGCTGCGGGGCGAAGGTCTGGTGCAGATGAGCGAACGACTTGCCCTGGCCGCATCCGGCGTCGAGCAGCACCGGGTTTTGCGGCAGCGCCTCGGTGAACAAACCGCGCAGATCATTGATCGCCACGCGCAGTACATGGTGCTGCCAGGTGTGGCTGCGCAGGAACCAGAAACCGAAGCGGGTTTCATCGACGTAGCTGTCGCTCAAGTGATTCATGTGGCGTCCTTTGCACAGAGTTCGGAAATCATGTTCAGGCGTCGGCGCGCTTCGCTGACGAACGGGTTGCGTTCGTCCCAGGCGTAACCGGCGAGAATCGAGCAGATCATCCGGCGAATGTCCGCCTGACCCTTTTCATAAAAGATCACGTCCTGAAAGGTGCCGGCGTACCAGCCCTCGACGTAGCAGCGGAAGGTGTCGACGCCGCGCTTGAGTGGCTCGGCAAATTCGCTTTGCCAATCGACCGCTTCACCCTGCAACTGACGGTGCAGCACCGCAGCGGCCATGCTTGCCGAGCGCATGGCGATGGTCACGCCAGAGGAAAATACCGGGTCGAGAAATTCCGCGGCATTGCCGAGCAAGGCAAAACCCGGCCCGTGCAGGGTTTTCACATTCGCCGCATAACCGCCGAGAGTGCGTGCCGGGGTATCCCACACGGCATTGTTCAGTACGCCGGCCAGGCTCGGCGTTTCCCTGATGAAGCCGCGCAGGCAGGCGTCGAGATCAGCGTCGCGACCTTCGAAGTGTTCAGCGGCAGCCACTACGCCCACCGAGCAACGACCATTGCTGAACGGAATCGTCCAGAACCACACGTCGCGGTGCTCAGGGTGGGTGGTGACGAGAATTTTCTCGCGGTCGAAGGCCGGGTTGTCGATGTGATCTTCGACATGCGTGAACACTGCCTGGCGCACCGGGAAATTCGACGGTGCCTCGAGATCCAGCAAACGCGACAACACCCGCCCGTAGCCGCTGGCATCCAGCACGAAATCGGCTTCGACGCGGTATTCGCTGCCATCCTCGCGGCGTACCTCAAGCTGCGGACGGGGCCGCTCGAAATCGACGCTGACGATGGCATCGCCGTAGCGGATCTCGGCACCTTGCAACGCCGCTTGGTCGGCCAGCAGTTTGTCGAAATCGGCGCGCTGCACCTGAAATGTGGTCGGCTTGCCATCGGTGAAGGTGTCGCTGAAATCGAAGGCGCTGTAGCGCTCGCCCCAGGCGAAGGCGGCACCGGTCTTGCGCTGGAAACCGGCGGCATTCACCGCCTCAAGCATGCCGGCCTCTTCGACGAAATCCAGGCAATGGCTGAGCAGGCTTTCACCAATGGAAAAGCGTGGGAAATGCTGGCGTTCGATCACCAGCACATCGTGGCCCTTGCGCTTGAGCAGGGCGGCGGCGATGGCACCGGACGGGCCGGCACCGATGATCACTACCTGACGCGATTGCAGTTCAGCGATTGGCACGGGAACTCCGGGGCAAATGAGATTTGATAGTCAGTGGTGCGCGGTGCAGACCGATCAGCGCCGGCAACAGCGTTGCGATCAGGCCCATCAGCATCAAGGCAAAGTACAGCGCCGGGCTGATCAGTTGTTGCTGCAACAGCAGATTCAGAAAAACGATTTCGCTCAGGCCGCGAATGTTCAGCAGCACGCTTTCGCGCCAGCGGCTGGCGCCTGCGAACGAAGCCCCGGCCCAGCCGAGGCCGAGCCAGTTGCCAAGCAGTTTACTGGCAATCGGCAACAGCAGCAGCGCCGCCCATTGCAGTGCGTCGAGGCTGGCGAACGCGCTGCGCATATCGATCTGGACGATGCCGAAGGTCAGGATCAGCGGAATCGCCAGCCACGTCTGCAAACGGTTCATCCACAGCGCGGGCAAGGGCAATACCAACGGCACTTTCAATGCGGCCATGCACAGCAGGTAACCAATGCCGAGAATCAGTGCGTTGAGTTTGTAGTGCTCGGCCATCACCAGCAGCGCAAAGAAGCCGAGGCTGAACGTCAGCGGTCGACGCACACTGAGCAGGCGCAGCAGCAACGGCACACCAGCCAGGGCCAGCGGCAGCAACAGACTGCTCAGGTGCAGACTGCCCTGAGCGAGGCCGAACAGCGTCCAGCAGGTCAGGTCGATGAGGATGGCGGTCTGCACCAGGCGGCGCGTCGCGGCGGGCGGGTAATCGATATGGCGCAGATACAGATACAGCACCGGAATCGCGGTAATCGCAAACACCAGCCCGATTGCCAGCGAACTCAACCACGGTTGCGCCGGCAACAGCCAACACGCCGCCGCCAGACCCGCAGCGAAAGGCACAGCGAAACTCGGTACGGCGATCTTCAGGCTTTGCCGATCCAGTTTCAGATCGATGACATCGCTGAGAATGTGCCCCAGCAGCAGGGCAAAACTCAGGCTGTACAGGCTCTTCAACCAGTCTGGCGCGATCAGTTGCGCGCCGCTGAGCTGCCAACTCGGCTCGACCCAAAAGTACATCAACAACGGCAGGCCGAAACTGGCCAACAGTAACTGGCTGACAATCGGGATCAGACCGAAGTGGCTACCAACGCGAGTCGCCACGGCGAACAAGGCCAGGGCCAACAGCCAGAAAGCCACAATCATCATGCTCGCGGCTCCATGGCAGCGGCGCTGTGCGCGTGACGTCCTGCCCACGGCGCGAGCATGAAGCTGAACGCCAGACCGAGGCTCACCGACAGACCGAAGTTACTCACCGCCGGCGTGCTGGACACCGCTAGCAGACCGAACGACAGCCAGGTCGTCACCGCTGCCAGCAAGGTGCCGAGCAAACTTACCGCCGCACCGCCGACCTGTTCACGCATGAGAATCGCGTAGTCGACACTGATCGCGGTCACCAGCAGCAGGCCGAACAGACTGAACAACGTCAGCGGCTGACCGAGCCAGCCGAGGCTGGCCAGGCTGCACAGCGCCGCGAGCAGTGGCAGGGCGACGATGCGCAACGCGCCACCGAGGCCGAACGGCAACATCAGCACCAGCACGATCAGCACGCAGGAGGCGAGCTTGAGTTCGGCGGCGCTGACCTGCGTGGCGGCGAAGACTTCATTCAATTCGCCGAGACGGTCGACCAGTCGCACGCCCGGCAAATCCAGCGCCTGCACTCGCAGCAGCGCCGGGTTGTTCAGGCCTTGCAGGCTGGTGATCGCCGCGACGCCATCGTCGGTCGGGCCGAGCCACAGCGTGCGGTACGGCTCGCCCAGCGGACCGGCCAGTGCGGCGTCGATGTCTTCGGCAGGCACAGTCTGCAACTGCTGCAGCTCGGCTTGCAGCGCCGCGAGCGGTACGCCGAGGTCGAGCAGTGGCTGCCAGTGCTGTGGCAGTTGATTCAGCGCGGCGCGCACCCGCTCTTGCTGAGTGGGCGGGCTGACCAGTTGATCGAGCGCCAGATAGCCTTGCAGCTTGTCGAGATTGACCAGTTGTTGCAGACGCTCGCTGAGCGCCGCCTGACGCTCGAGCAGTTGTTCCTGGTTGGCGGCGCGAACGAGGAAAAACTGGCTGGTCGGTTGATAACCGGTGATGCGCGCAATGCTCTGCGCTTCATCGGTGAGCTGTTGCGGTGCGCCGACCCACTGGCGGATGTCGTTCTTGCTTTGCAACTGCATCAGACCGCCGGCGCAGAAGGCAATCAGCAGCGCCAGCAGCACCGGCGTACGCACGCGTTCGAGCAGTCTTTCGCGCAGCGTGACCAAGCGTTCGGCCAATTGCAGCGGCCATTGTGCCGGGCACAGTTCGAGGTTGTTCAGCAGCGCCGGCAGCAGGCACACGGCGGATAAATAGGCGCCGAACAATCCGGCCGCGGAGAACACCGCAATCTGGGTCAGCGCCGGGAACGGTGTCCACGCCAGCGCCAGATAGCCGATTGCGCTGGTCACCAGGCTCAAGGTCAGCCCGGAAAGCGTCAAACGTAGCGCCGGCCAACTGCGCCACGGCTTCAGGCTCCAGCTCTTGGACAGATAGTGCAGCGGGTAATCCACCGCCACGCCGATCAGGCTGGAACCGAGCACCAGGGTCATCACGTGCATGTGGCCGAACAGTGCGACACAAGCAACCGCGCCGAACAGCATGCCGACCAGCACCGGGACGAATGCCAGCAACACCCGCCAGCGGCGGAACGCGAGCAACAGCAGCAACAGGATGCCGACCGTGGCACCGCCGCCAACCCAGGTCATTTCCCGGGTCGCCTGCTGCTGACCGTTGGCGGCATACAGCAAGCCGCTGGCGGCCAACAGTTTCACGTCGGACTTCGTCGCTTGCGCGCGACTCTGCGCGAGCAGATCGGCGACTTGCAGCGGCAGGTTCATGTCGAAGGCGTTGCCGCGGGTACGCGCCCGCAGCAGCACCCAGCTCTTGCCGTCGGCGTCGGCGATCAACGCGCCGCTGCCGATGTCCAGTTGCACCGCGCCGTGTTGCGGCTGGCTGTTCTGGATGCGCCCGGTCAGGCCCAGCCAGTCCTCTTGACTCGAGACCAGACTGAAACCGCTGAACGGGTCGAACAGCGCCTGAACCCGTTGCTGAATGAACGCGTCGGGATGTTCGATCAGCAATTGCCGGTCATCGGCCGAGAGCATCGCCAGCCGCCCTTGCAGCAGTTGGGCGCGCAGGGCCGGCAGATCGGCTTGCAGGTTCCACTGCACGGTCTCGAACAAGCCGCTGGCCTGCCATTGCTCGCCCAGCGTCTGCGCCATGGTCACCGCCTGTTGGCGATCGGCGTGGCCGACCAGTACCAGCATCTCGCGGTTGAGCGGTTCCTGCATGCGCTGTTCGGCGCGCTGTTCGAGGGCGTCAGGCTGGGTGCCGGGCACCAGTTCCATGAGGTTCGCCGACAGTGGCGGACCGGCGCGCCACTGCCAGCCGGCCAGCGCAACGACCGCCAGCAGCAGGATCAGGAACAGCCACGGCAGCCTGCGTTCACTCGGCAAAGTCATGTTGCTCCGCGTCGCTCAACGGCTGCTCGGCAGTGCTGTTCTGCATGCGCAGTACGGTGCTGTCGCCTTGGGTTTCCAGCAGTTCGATGGTCTGCACCAGCGCACCGCCATCAATGTTGATCTGTTTGAACACTTGCTGGAGCAGCAGCGAACGCGGAGTCAGGGTCAGTTGCCACTGTTGCGCATCACCTTTGAGGGCGAGCTCGAAATCCCGTTGCAGGCCGCTGCTGTCACCTTGCAGCACGGCGAGGAACAAACGGTTCTGCTCGGCGCCGGCGCTCTTGTTCGGCAACAGCTGCCAGCCCGCGCCGTCACGCCGGGCGATGCCCTTGGCGCTGATGCGGTAGTCCTGTTGCAACGGTGTTTTCAACAGCCACAGCAAACCGTGATTTTTCGCCAGGACGAAGCTGCCCTTGCTGATCAGCGGCTGCGGCAGGGCGCGCAGGTGTTTTTCCTGAACGAACTGGCCGTGGATGACATCCGGCTTCGCCAGTTGTGCGCTCAGTTGTTGCAGGTCGAAGGCTTGGGCCAGTGACGAGATGAGCAGCAGCGTCAACGCGCCGAGGCTTTTGACGAGAACGTTCATCGCAGCATCCTTTCTACGGCGTCGGTAAAGACTTTCGGCGACACCAGTTGCATCTCGCGGCGACTGACTTCGACGGCGACCTGCACCGAGCTGGCGCGGGTCAGGCGCTCACCGGTTTGCAGGTCGGTGATCAGGTAATTGATCTTCAGACGGTTTTCCCACTCGACCAGGCTGGCGCGCACATTCAGCCGCTGGCCGAACACCGCGCCACGCACGTAGCGCAGTTGCAGGTCGATCACCGGCCAGGCGTAACCGGACTCGACCATCGCCGTGTAGTTGTGGCCGATCTTGTCCAGCAGCGCACACCGCGCCACTTCCAGGTATTTGACGTAATGCCCGTGCCAGACCACATGCATGGTGTCGACGTCAAAGAACGGCACGAGGATTTCCGTGTCGGCGTGCAGCACTCCGGCGCTACGCATGCAGCCTCCAGTGTTGCGCGGCAATGCGTTGCAGGCACAGGCGCAGCTCGCCTTCCAGCGCGCGGTCTTCGATGACCGGCGGGAAGTCTTTGCTCAGCGCTTCATGCATGGCGGCCAGCGCCGGTGGCAGCGGCCGCGCATCGGCGGCTTGTGCGCGCAGCCATACGCCCTGATTGGCGGCGAGCAAGGTGGCGGCGGCAACCTGTTCGGTCAGCTCCAGTACGCGGATCGCATCGCGGGCGGCGATGGTGCCCATGCTCACCTTGTCCTGGTTGTGGCATTCGGTGGAGCGCGAGAACACGCTGGCCGGCATAGTGTTTTTCAGCGCCTCGGCAGTCCACGCGCTGGTGCCGATCTGCACAGCCTTGAAACCATGGTTGATCATCGCCCGATCCGCCGGAGCGCCGGAGAGATTGCTCGGCAAGCCGTGGTTGTAACGCTCGTCGACCAGCAAGGCGAGTTGCCGGTCGAGCAAATCGGCGACGTTGGCCACCAGATTCTTCAGGCTGTCCATGGCGAAGGCGATGTGCCCGCCGTAGAAGTGCCCGCCGTGCAGCACGCGCTCGGCTTCGGCGTCGATGATCGGGTTGTCGTTGGCGCTGTTCAGTTCGGTTTCGATGAACGAACGCAGCCAGTTCAGGCTGTCGGCCAGCACGCCGAGCACGTGCGGGGCGCAGCGCAGCGAGTAGCGGTCTTGCAGGCGATGCAGCGGCGCGGTCGGTGCGTCGATCGCCAGATCCTTGCGCAACCACGCGGCCACCTGCATTTGCCCCGGATGCGGTTTGGCAGCGAACAGCCGTTCATCAAAGTGTTCAGGGTTGCCTTGCAGCGCGACCACGTTGAGCGCGGTGATGCGCGTGGCCAGTTGCAGCAGGTAGTCGGCACGGGCGAAGGCGAGACAGGCAAGGCCAGTCATCACCGCAGTGCCGTTCATCAGCGCCAGCGCTTCCTTGGGCCGCAGCACCAGCGGTGTCCAGCCGAGTTCACGGTGCACATCGGCGGCCTCGCGGCGCTCGCCACGCAGCAGCACTTCACGCTCGCCGGAGAGCGTTGCGGCGACATACGACAACGGCGTCAGATCACCGCTGGCGCCGACCGAACCTTCTTCAGGAATCAGTGGCAGGACGTCGTGTTCGAGAAACGCCTGCAGGCGCTCCAGCAACTCGACCCGCACCCCCGAAACGCCGTGACACAGCGATTGCAAACGTGCCGCCAGCACCGCGCGGGTGGCCTGTGCATCGAGCAGTTTGCCGAGGCCGCAGCCGTGGAAGGTGTAGAGGTGACGCGGCAACGCTTCGACGTGATGCAGCGGCACCGCTACTACGCAGGAATCGCCATAACCGGTGGTCACGCCGTAGATGACGCCTTCCTTGTCCAACAGCGAATCGAGAAACCGCGCGCCTTTGGCGATGCGTTCGCGGTAATCGGCATCGTTCTGCAACTGCACGGGCGCTTGACGGTTGGCCAGGGCCAGCACGTCTTCGATGCGCAAAGGGCGTTCGCCGAAGGTTACCGGCTCATGGGTTGGCGTGGTCATCGGTCTTCCAGAAAGGGTAAAAGTTGAACCATTGCTGCGGCGCTTCGAGGCAATAGTGACTCAGGCGCTGCGCATAAAGACTGGCCCACTGATGAATGACCTGCTCGCGCTCGCGGCGCGTCCATACCACCGCGTCGGCGAACGGTTCGAGGGTCAGGCGATAGTGGCCGTCGGGTTGTTTAAGGCACATCAAAAGATTGACCGGGCACTTCAACAGGCCGGCGAGCAACCACGGCCCTTGCGGGAATGGCGCCGGGTGGCCGAGAAAATCGACGGTGACGCTGCGCCCGCCATGCAGCGGCACGCGGTCGCCGGCAATCGCCAGCCACTCGCCGCGCTCCAGCCGTTCGTGCAGTTGCAGCATGATCACCGGATCGAGTTCGCTGACCTGAATCAGGCGCAGATTGGTTGCCCCGGCCTCGCCGAGCAAGCGGTTGAACTGCTCGGCGTGTTTGGTGTGCACCAGCACGTTCATGGTGACTTTTTCGCCGATCTCGGCCAGCGCGCGGCAGACCTCGAGGTTGCCCAGGTGCGCGCCGACCAACAACTGACCGCGGCTGCCGCGCAACTGCTTGCGTAGCAACGCCGGGTCGATGATTTCGATCTGCTCGATGCGCAGCTTGCCGTTCCACACGTCGAGCTTGTCGAGCAGCGAATCGGCAAAGGTCATGAACTGGCTGAAGACGCGCCAGTGGCTCGGGCGCAGATCGTCGCGCTGGCTCCATTCGGCCAAACGCTGCTGGTACTGCCAGGCGCTGCGCCGGGCGATGCGGCCGAACAGGAAAAAATACAGCACGATGCCGTACAGCAACGGGCTGAGCAGGCGGCGGCCAAGGACCTTGGCGGCCACCGCGGTGAATTTCATCAGCAGGAAACTGCCGCGCTCTTCGCGGTCGGCCCAGTGCTTGTTGTCGGCTTCTTCGCTCATGGTTTGCACCGGCGCCAGAGGATCACCGGCAAGCGCAGCAACATGCCGAAGAACAACCGAGTGTGCATGCTGGAAATCAACGCGTTGTCATGGAACAGGCGAAAGTGCGAGATCCCGTCCAGCGGGTAATGCACGCTGGTTTGCAGCCAGCGCATCGGCTGATTGCGCCACGCCAGGCGCACAAGGATGTCGGAATCGAAATCCATGCGCTTGCCTACTTTCGCCGAGTCGATCACCGCCAGCGTCGGCGCCAGCGGATACACGCGAAAGCCGCACATCGAATCGCGGATCTGCAGCGACAGCGTGTTGATCCACACCATCACATGGGTCAGGTAGCGCGCGTACAAACGGCCCTTGGGCACGCTTTCGTCGAACAAAGGATAACCGCAGATCATCGCCTCGGGATGCGCACGGGATTCGGCGACGAACCGGGCGACATCCTGCAAATCGTGCTGACCGTCGGCGTCGACCTGCAAGGCATGGCTGAAACCCAATCGTGAAGCTTCGCGCAACCCGGTCATCACCGCGCCGCCCTTGCCCTGATTGGCGGTCAGACGCACCAGAAATACGTCATCACGTTGGGCCAGGTCGTCGAGCACGCGCGCGCAGGACGGTGCACTGGCGTCGTCGACCAGAATGCATGGCAGGCCTTGGGCGAGGAGGGCGTCGACCACGGTGCCGACCGCGGTTTCATGGTTGTACACCGGTATGACGGCGCAGGGCTTATGCATGCCGGTTCTCCCCTGACACACCGCAAACCCTGTGGGAGCGAGCCTGCTCGCGATTGAGTGCGCAGCACTCAGCGAAATCAACCATGTTCAACACCCAGCAAGATCCGTCCACTGGAACACGTCGCCGTGTCATTGCGATAGGCAAAATACAACTTGCGTCGCTCGGCATCGAAACGCAGGTGCAACTGAATTTCATCACCCGGGCGCACCAGTTGCTGGAATTTCAGCACTTCCATCCCGGCGAATGCACCGTCGAGCTTCAGTAACTGACGGCCGAGATTCAGCGCCCATTCCACCTGCACCACCCCAGGCAAAACCGGCGCTTTGGGAAAGTGCCCGCTGAAGTAGGCCAGGTCTGGCGGTACGCTCAGTTGCAGGCTCCACTCACCGTCCGTTTCGATCTGTTCCAGCACTTCAGGCGCTTTCGGGCGCGGGGCAATCAGCAAGGCGTCGACTTCGGCCTGGGGCAGTTTGCCCTGGCTGTTGAGCGGTAATTGCCGCAACAGCCGCCAGCGCCGTGGCAGGGCCAGCGCCTCGCAATGTGCCTTGAGGTGTTCGCGCAGCGACTCGGTCAGACCGCGGCGGCCGTGTTCGCGCAAGGCAAACAGGCCAGCGTCGCTCAGCACCAGCAAAGCACCGAGGGACGCGCGATTTTCCTGCACCACGCCCAGACGTGCTTCGGCGACCCACGCGTGGGCAACCAGGGCCTGTTCGAGCATGGGCAGAGAGATGCGTTTTTCTTCGAGTTTGACGATCCGGTCGAGGCGCCCGAGCAGTTCGAAACGCCCATCAGCCGCGATGCGTGCGGCGTCGGCGCTGTGCTCGACATGCCCCGCCGGCAAGTAAGGTGAGGCGATCAGCAACGCGCCGTCGCTGTCCTGGCTCAGTTCGACCGCGGCGAACGGTTGCCACAGTACGTCGCCCTGACGCCAGGCAATCCCGCCGGTTTCCGAGCTGCCGAGAATTTCCGTCGGCCATTGCTGCAAGCGTTGCTCGAGGCTTTGCGCGGCCTCAAGCGGCAGCGCGCCGCCGGAGGAAAATACCCGGCGCACCGCGCTCAGCGCTGGCCAGTCGAGGTTGTCGCCCATGCGCTTGAGCAATGCCGGGCTGGCGACCCAGGCGAAGGCCGGATGTTCGCGGCTGGCGCGCTGCATGTCCTCGGGGAATGCCAGTTGTTTGCGTACGAACGGGCGCCCGGCGCACAGCGGCCACAGTACGCGAAACAGCAAACCGTAGATGTGCTGGGTGGCGACGCTGCCGATAATGCACGCTTCGCCGAGGTCAGCGCCCCACAACTGTTCCAGCGCCTCGACTTCATTGGCCAGTTGGCGCAGGGCCTTGTCGATGCGCTTGGGTTCGCCGCTGGAGCCCGAGGTGCACAGGCTCAGTCGGCATTGATCGAGATCCAGCGCCGCGCCCGGCAAGGGTGGCTGCTGAAGTTGATCGAGTCGGGTATCGCCAGGGTGATCGGTGAGCCATAGGTCGACATCCCCCGCCCAGCGCTGGCGAGTTTGCCCTTGCAGATCCGCAGGCAACAGCACACTGACGCCTGCGCGCCAGGCACCTAGCAGCGCGATGGCCAGTTCGGCGGCGTCTTGCAGATGCACCGCCAGACTGCGAACGCCACGTGCTTGCAGTCCGGCGGCGACGCTCAGCGCCTGGTCGCACATTGCGGCATGCTCAAGTGCCGGTGCGAAGCTGACGGCTCGCAGCGGTTGGGCCTTGAGCAACAGGTGCTCAAGTTTTATCCAGTTCATGTACGGCCTCTTACCCGTTGTCGTATCAGCCATTCAATGGCAAACATCAGGCCGATCAATCCATAGGAGATCAGGCCGGTGTACAACACCCACCAATCCAGCGGCGCCCACAGGGTCAGGAGGGCGGCGCACAAACCGTTGCAGAAAAAAAACACGCTCCAGGCCAGCGTGACCTGGCGCGTGTAGCGAATCGCCTCGGGTGGCAGATCCGGCTCACGCAGGCGCGCCAGCCGCTCGACCATCGGCGTGCCGAACGTAAGGCTCGAGCCGAACAGCACCAGCATGAAGCCGCTGATCAGCACCGGGTACCAGCGCAGCAATCGCGGGCTGTCGAACAGCGCCAGCAGCACGCAAAAGGCGATCGCCACGCCGGCCATCCACACGCTGCCGGGTTTGCGCTCACCACTCAGCACCCGCGCCAGCCACAGGCTGCCCAACAGCAGGCCGAACTGCCACGGCGCGAAGTGCTCCATGCCGAAATACACCGCAAAGGGGTACAGCAGGCCGGCCAGCAGCAGGCCGAGGCCGATCAATCGGCTCATGCGGCCGGTTGAACCAGACGGTAGACCGCCTCGACCACGTCGCCGACGGTGCGCACCGACTTGAATTCTTCGGCGGCAATTTTCTTGCCGGTCTGGCGTTTGATGTGATCGATCAGATCGACCGCGTCGATGCTGTCGATCTCCAGGTCCTGATATAGATTGGCGTCCATGCTCACGCGGGCAGGATCGAGCTCGAACAGCTCGACCAGGGCATCGCGCAGGGTGTTGAAAATATCGTCACGAGTTTGCATGGTCCGGTCTCAAGCTGCTTTGGCCGTGACAAAAGCCGCAAGGCTCGCCACGTTGGTGAAATGGTTGCGAGTGTCTTTGGCATCGGCGTCGATCTTGATGCCGTATTTTTTCTGGATGGCCAGGCCCAGTTCCAGCGCGTCGACCGAGTCCAGACCCAGGCCTTCGCCAAACAGCGTCTGTTCGTCACCGATATCGTCGGGGCCGACGTCTTCGAGGCCGAGGGCGTCGATGATCAGCAGTTTGATGTCACGCAGCAGGTCAGGGTTGTTCAATTCGCTCATCTTCGGCGAGCTCCTTAATGAAATAGTCATGCAAATAATCGTTGAGCTTGCGCGAGGCCTGTGGGGCAGGTCCTTGCGCGGCGAAGGTCTGTGGGTCTATATCGGCGCCCACGCGAAAACTGAAGTGCACGCGGCGCTTGGGGATGCGGTACCAGGGTTCGGCTTTGGTCAGGGTGGTCGGGCTGACCTTGATGATCACTGGCGTGAGTATTTTCGCACCGCGCAGGGCAATCGCAGCGGCCCCCCGATGAAAGGCCGGCGCCTGCCCCGGCTGGGTGCGAGTGCCCTCGGGGAAGATGATCAGGGTCTGGCCGTTTTGCAGGGATTGAGCGGCGGCATCGAGCATGTCCATGCTGCCGTCGTTACTGATGTACTCGGTGCTACGCAGCGGGCCACGGGTGAAGGGGTTTTCCCACAGGCTTTTCTTCACCACGCAATTGGCCTGGCGCACCAGACCGATCAGGAACACCACGTCGATCAGCGACGGGTGATTGGCGATGATCATCTGCCCCGGTCGACCGAGGCGCTCGGCGCCCTGTATTTCATAGGTCAAGACACCGGTGCGGGCCATGAAACGCACGAAAAACCAGAACAACCGGCTGACGGTTTTGCGTGCACGTTGCCGGTGCGCAAGCGCATCGCCAGGCAGGCAGTTGAGCAATGGAAATACCAGCACGCGCAGGCACAGGCCGCCCAGCCCGAACAGGGCGAAGCTTGCGGCAGTGGCCAGCAAGCGCCAGTAATAGGCGTCGCGGTTTTTTTCGCTCACGGGTTGCGTTGCCAGGTCCATACACGATTTTTCCACGCATGTTGGCAATGGGGTTGCTGGCCGAGCAGGGTTCGCAGCAGGTTCAGCGCGTGTGGCCAGTGCGCCTTGGACCGTGTTTGCGGGGCGCTGTTCAAGGTCAGCCGCCAGTCGGTACCCGGCGTGAGCAGAAGCCCGAGCGCATAAGGGAATGGCACGTCATCGACCCATGCCGAATAGGCCGCAGGCGGTTGCTCCTCGGTAATCACCAGCAGCACCGCCGGCGCGCCTTCAGCGAGCAGGGCCGCGGCCTCGAGCATGCCATGTTCGAGGCCGTCGCCAGCGGCGGCGAGGGCGGTCATTTCACTGGTTTCGCCGCGCATGATCGACCACAGGCCGATGATCGCGTTGTGCACCGAGAGGCTGAACTGGGTGGGCGACAGCGGTTGTTCATTCGCCAGATCGCAAAGGATGTCGAAGGTGCGCGGGGTTTCGCCGTGACGCGAGACAAACACCAGCGGCAGGTTGTCCCGTCCGTCGGCCAGCGGCCAGCCGACGCTGAAAGCCATTCGCGCCAGCCGGCTCAGGCGGCGGCGCTGCATGGCCGGCAAAAACGACACATCGGGCGCGGCATCACTGCTCTGGAGCACGACTGGTTGTCGGCTCCAGGCCTGCCAGGCGTCCACGCTGTCGAGCCCGGGAGCCCACGCGCGCCATTGGGCGATGTTGAAGTTGATCACGGACATTCATCCCGCCCCTGCGGGCAATTATTGACGCGTTGAATCGCCCAGGCCGCGGCAGGCCTGACGTGGCGCTCGGCGCCGGGTGGCGCGCATTATCCCGGTGCGACGGGTGCGTAGCAAATGCTGGTTACATTTTGCCCAATGAAATGTACCGACCGGTTCAGTGGGGCGACTGTCACATGGCCATTATCCAGATTCTCAGCGGCGTGTCTGTCGGCCTTCTCGGCGATCAGTGGCGGTAATCACGCTTTGTGATCGCGGATTTTTGCCCCTGAGGTTGTAGTCCGCGTCCGTGAAGGTAGCGAAGCGAGGTCACGCGCATCTACACTCGGTCATTCTTTGATACACGGAGGTTTTGTCATGCGGCGCGTGGTGTTCAATCAGAAAGGTGGCGTAGGCAAATCGAGCATTGCCTGCAATCTGGCGGCGGTCAGCGCCAGCGAGGGTTATCGCACACTGTTGGTCGACCTCGATGCGCAGGCCAATTCCACTCAGTATCTGACCGGGCTGACCGGCGACGACATTCCGATGGGCATCGCCGATTTCTTCAAACAGACCCTGTCCTCCGGGCCGTTTTCCAAGAAGAACCAGGCCGACATCTACGAAACCCCGTTCGACAACCTCCATATCATCACCGCCACCGCCGAACTGGCCGACTTGCAGCCCAAGCTCGAGGCCAAACACAAGATCAACAAGCTGCGCAAATTGCTCGATGAGCTGGCCGAAGATTACGACCGTATCTACCTCGACACGCCGCCAGCGTTGAATTTTTACGCGGTATCAGCGTTGATCGCCGCCGATCGAGTGCTGATTCCCTTCGACTGCGACAGTTTTTCCCGTCAGGCCCTTTACGGACTGATCGCCGAAATCGAAGAGCTCAAGGATGACCACAACGAAGGCCTGGAAGTTGAAGGCATCGTGGTCAATCAATTCCAGGCCCGGGCCAGCCTGCCGCAGCAGATCCTCGATGAACTGATTGCCGAAGGCCTGCCGGTGCTGCCGGTGTACCTGTCCAGCTCGGTGCGCATGCGCGAATCCCATCAGGCCAGCATGCCGCTGATCCACCTCGATCCCCGGCACAAGCTGACCCAGCAGTTCGTCGAGCTGCATGACCTGCTCGAAGGCCACTGATCCATCGACCCCCACGCAAATCCCCTGTAGGAGTGAGCCTGCTCGCGATAAGGCCGTCACATTCAACACTTGCGTTGGCTGACACGACGCCATCGCGAGCAGGCTCACTCCTACAATTGGATCTGTGTTGGGTCAGATCCTCTGGCTGCGCAACCAGGCCATCAACTGCGGCAACGGAAACGCACCACTTTGCCGCGCCACTTCCCTGCCGTTCTTGAACAGAATCAGGCTGGGAATCGAGCGAATCCCCAACTGCGCCGACAACTGCTGATTGGCCTCGCTGTCGAGCTTGGCCAGCCGACATTTGCCCGCCAGCTGCGCCGCCGCCTGTTCGAACACCGGAGCAAACGACTTGCACGGCCCGCACCAGCCCGCCCAGACATCCACCAGCAGCGGCAGATCGCCCTTGATCTGACTGGCGTAATCGCCTTGCTTGAGTTCGAACGGTTTGCTCAACAACACCGCCGATTTGCAGCGTCCACATTTGGGCTGATCGGCGAGGCGCTCGGCGGGGATGCGGTTGAGGCCATTGCAGGACGGGCAGGGGATGAGGAGTGGCGTGGTCATGAGCGAAATCCTGAAGAGAGCTGATTACAGGTAGTTTGAGACGTTTGCTCATATTTTCAATCGTGCAGTCTTGCCTGCTGTGCCTAGGCTGAAAACGTCACAGGCGAGCCGCTGGTCCGCCCGCCAGTATCGCAACTTGCGATATTTTTGGTTTGTGATTAACTCCCCCATAGCAGAATGCGATAAGGATGTTGCATGCATGTGTTTAGTGAAAAACCCATTCGAGAGGCCAAAGCACGTTGGCCGCACGCAGCAAACGCTCTGGCCCAGTGGTTTCGGCTGGCAAGCAGGATTTATCCAAGGGATTTCTCGGCAATGAAGTCGATATTTCCCGCAACCGATAAGGTTGGCGAATTCCACGTCTTTGATATCGGTGGAAATAAACTGAGGTTAATTGCTTTTGTCAGTTACCGATCTCAACGGCTCTACATAAAGCACGTAATGGATCACCGCGAATATGATCGCGGCAAGTGGAAGGAGGGAGGGGTATGAGTATTTTGATAAAAACGGTCGCTGAGCATTGGGAGTTTGTTTCCCCAGTGGTTCGAAAACCCAAGAGCGAGGACGACTATGACTGCTTGGTACAGGCAGTCGATGAGCTACTTGAGATTACGGGCGACGATGAGTCGCATCCTTTGATGAGCCTTGTAGATATCATCGGTGACTGGATAGAGGAGTGGGATCACAGCCATCACCCCATGGCCCAAGCGAGTGGCGAAGAGGTTCTCGGTTACATGATGCGTGAACACGGTCTGACCCAAAGCGACTTGCCGGGCGTCGGTCCTCAATCCGTCGTTTCGGAAATTCTCAGTGGCAAGCGCAAGCTGAACCTGCGCCAAATTCGCTGGTTGGCTGAGCGCTTCAATGTGCCCATCGACGTGTTTACCTGATTCTGGCTCAGGAAGAACAACTGATCTCCAGATGCTTGCCCCACTCCGGCGGCCGTTCGGCGTAACTCTCCATCCCTGGCTGCTGTTCAAACGGTTTGCTCAACACTGAGTGCAGTCGGCGCACTTCGGCGTAATCGCCTTGCTCGGCGGCGTCGATGGCTTTTTGCGCCAGATAGTTGCGCAGAATGTACAGCGGATTGACTGCATGCATCCGCGCGCGGCGCTGCTCTTGATCGGTATCGCCATCGCGAGCGACGCGGGCCACATAGCGTTCGCCCCAGGCATCGAATCCCTTGATATCGACAAAGTCATCACGCAAGCGAGCCACGGCCTGTTCGGCTGACTCTTCACCGAGGCGGCGGAAGAACAGCGTGTAGTCGACGCCGCTGTTCTGCATCAGTTGCAGCAGGTTTTCCAGCAGTTGCTGGTCGTCGTCTTCGGCAGAAGTGAAGCCGAAACGGCGGCGCATCAGGTCGAGGTAATGCGCCTGGAACAGCGGCAGGTACAAGCCCAGCGTTTCGCGCAGGGCTTCGACGCTGATGAACGGCGTCAGTGCCTGGGCGAGGGCGCTGAGGTTCCATTGGCCGACCGGCACCTGATTGCTGAACGAGTAGCGGCCCTGATCATCGGAGTGGTTGCAGATGAAGTTGGCGTCGAAATCGTCGAGGAAGGCGAACGGGCCGAAGTCGAAGGTGATGCCGAGGATCGACATGTTGTCGGTGTTCATCACGCCGTGGCAGAAGCCGTAGGCCTGCCATTTGGCGATCAGTTCGGCGTTGCGCTCGACGACCTCGCGGAACATCGCCAGATACGGTTCCGGTTGTTCCAGGCATTCGGGGAAATGCATTGCCAGAACGTGCTCGCCGAGTTGCTTTTGCTGCTCGGGGCGCTTGGTGTAGTAGAAATATTCGAAATGGCCGAAGCGGATATGACTCGGTGCCAGGCGCAGCACCATCGCCGCGCGTTCCTGTTTCTCTCGCCAGACCGGCGTGTCGGAGCCGATCACACAGGCTGCGCGCGAGGAAGGGATGTTCAGCGCGTAGAGGGCTTCGGAAGCGAGGAATTCGCGGATCGATGAACGCAACACTGCACGGCCATCGCCCATGCGCGAAAACGGCGTCTGCCCGGCGCCCTTGAGGTGCAGGTCCCAATGTTCGCCGGCGTTGTTGTAGACCTCGCCGAGCAGCAAACCACGACCGTCGCCCAGTTGCGGCGTATAGCCGCCGAACTGGTGGCCGGAGTACACCATCGCCCGTGGCTCGGCATCCGCCCACAGCTTGTGGCCGCCGAACAGTTCGGCAAATTCATCGGTTTCGGCCGTCGCCGGGTCCAGATCGAGCAGGGCCAGTGCGGCCGGGCTGGCCACGACCAGCCGTGGATTATCGATCGGCTCGGGCAGTACGTGGGCGGAGAACGCGTCGCCGAGGCGGGCGAAGCGATTGTCGAAAGTCAGTTCGTCGAGGGCTTTCACGGGCCGGCTCCAGCAGAATGTCCGAGCATTCTGCTGGGACCATAGCGGTTAGTCGAGTTTGCTCGGCGGCGGTTCCGGCAACGGTTTCTCTGCGTCGACGACCGGCGCGATGGTTTTGTTCTCTGGCTCCACCGGCACCATCTTGTATTCCTGACCGTGCAGATTCTTCAGATAAATCTCCATCTGCCGGAACGAGATGTTGATGTGCTGCTTCTTGAACTCGCGGTTGATGAAGCGGTTGACCTCATCGAGCACCGGGTTGCGGTCGCCGAGGTCGCGCACATGCATGCGCAGCTCGTGGTCGAGAGTGCTTTCACCGAAATTGAGGAAGTACACGTGCGGCTCCGGTTCTTTGAGCACGCGCGGGTTCTCGCGGGCGGCCTTGAGCAGCAGCTCCTTGACCAGATCTAGGTCGGAGCCGTAATCCACACCAAGTTTCAGGGTGACGCGGGTGATGGTGTCGGTCAGCGACCAGTTGATCAACTGGCCGGTGATGAAGGTTTTGTTCGGGACAATGATGTCCTTGCGGTCGAAGTCAGTGATGGTCGTGGCGCGGATGCGGATCTTGCTCACCGTGCCCGACAGGTTGCCGATGGTGATGGTGTCGCCGATCCGCACCGGACGTTCGAACAGGATCATGATGCCGGAGATGAAGTTGGCGAAGATCTCCTGCATACCGAAACCGAGACCGACCGACAACGCCGCCACCAGCCACTGCAACTTGTCCCAGCTCACGCCGAGGGTTGACAGGGTCGAGACGAAACCGACGCCGGCGATCACATACGACAACAGGGTCGTGGTCGCGTAGGCGCTGCCCTGAGCCAGATCGAGCTTGGACAGCACGAACACTTCAAGCAGACCGGGCAAGTTGCGCGCCAGGGCGAAGGTGATGCCGATGATGATCAGCGCGCCGAGCATGTCGCCGATGCTGATCGGCACCATGCTCATGTTGGCGCCGGTGCCGCTGGTGTATTCGTAGAGGGTGATGTTGTCGAGGTACGAGAACACCGAAATCAGGTCCGACCAGACCCAGTACAGCGCGGCGATGAAGCCGCCGAGCAGGGCCAGACGGATCAGGCGCAGGGACTGCTCGTTGACCTTTTCAATGTCCAGCGTCGGCTCTTCGATCACCGCTTCGCCGTCGCCGGCCTCTTTCGCCGCTTGCCGTTTGGCCAGCGCGCGCTGGTAAGCCAGGCGTCGTGCGGCAACGCTCAGACCGCGAACGAAGGTGGCTTCGATCACCAGCCAGAACATCAGCAGATATAGGGTGTTGATCAGTCGGTCGCTGAGTTTCAGTGCGGTGTAGTAGTAGCCGAAGCACACCGCGACAAACAGGGCGATCGGCAGCAGGGTGAACAGCACGCCGACGGCCTTGCGGAACAGCGAAGTGTTTTCGTGGGTCGGGCTGGCAATCAGCAAGCGGCTGAGCAGCCACGCCATCAAGGCGTAGCAGGTCAACACCACCGGCATGCCGAGCACGTCGTCAGCCAGCGCGGCCGGTTGCAGTTCAGCGACAGCCACGATGGTCACCAGCGCCATCACCACCAGTCCGAGGCGACGGATCCAGCCCTGGAGGAATTCGACCTGGGGCTTTTCCCAGCGGAAGTGCAACTCAGCCACGCCGCCCGGCGCCAGAATCCGGTAGGCGGTGTAGAACACCAGCCACGCCTGGCCCATTTGCAGCAGTGCCGCGCCCATGTTGGCGTTCTGCCCGCGGGCGTCGATCTGCAAGGCCAGCCCGCACAGCGCCAGACCCAACGCCACCGGCATCGCCAGCAGGATATTGATCAGGATCGCCTGCGGTGTATGCCATTGGCTGTCGCGTTTGAAGTGACCGATGTCCTGGTGGACCTTGTTCAGCCGCGCATAAAGGTTCTTGCGCCGCCATAGCAGCGCGCCGATCAACAGCGCCAGCGGCAGGAACAGCAGCGGTCGCTGAGTCAGGCCGTCGATCAGTTCGCTCAGGCTCGATGCCCACGGCAGGGTGTTGACCTGACGCTCCAGACGTTCCGGCACGCCGCGCATCCATTCGACGTCCAGCGGTTTGTTGCTGGGGATCCAGAACATTTGTTCATCGAGGGTCGCGCGCAGACTCTGCGCGGTGCTGAGCAATTGCTTCTGGTTAAGCTGCAGGGTGATCGACTCGTTGAGCACGGCGCTCAATTCGCGGTTCAGCCGCTCCAGCAGATCGGCGCGGGTGTTGGCCAGATCGAGCAGGCTTTTGCGCAGTTGTGGAGTGACCTGTTCCGGCGGTTGCGTGGCCAGCAGGTTGTCGACATAGGTCGCCGGGTTGCTGAGCAATTCGCGCTGCTGGCTGACTTCGAACTGATACAGACGAATATCGGCAATCTGATCGGCCAGATCGCGGTCGACCTTGAGGTGCGGCAGCGCCTGTTTCTGTTTATAGAGAATCTTCGACAGCAGCAGGCTGCCCTTGAGCACGTTGATCTGCTCGTCGAGGGCGGAGTCGCTTTGGGTCAGGCTGTCCAGTTGCTGCTTGGCCTGCAGGTTCTGTTGGGTGACTTCGTTGAGCCTGTCAGTGCTTTTGAGCAAATAGTCGGAGAGCTTGAGGTTGGCTGTACTTTCACTGGCGAGCAGGCTGCTGCCGCCGGCCTTTTGCGCTTCGATCGACTGCTGGGTGACGGTTTCCTGCGACTGCGCCAGACGCTTCTGGTTGATCAGGGTTTGCAGTTCCTGAATCTCACGGTCGAGGCGATCGGACTTCTCCGAGAGGAGGTCATGTTGAGCATTGCCCAGATCCTGCAACTGGCTGTTGCCGGCCAGTTCCTGACGGCGCAGCGGAATCAATGCATTCAGCGCTGCCAGCTCGGCGTTTAATTGGTCGCGCTGCTCGGCGCTAACGGTTTTGCCCGCATCCTTGCCGGATTTGAGGATGTTGTTGATCTGCTGAATGCGCGTCTGGCTGGCAGAGATCTCTGCCTGGGCGCGCTCGGGGCGAGTCTGCGCGGTGATGATCAGGCTATTGGCGTCGGCCAGCGCCTTTTGCAGGTCACTTTGCTGGGTGGAGCGCTCGGTGAGGATCTGCTCCAGCTGTGGGATCGACTCCTTGGCGAAACGCTGTGCCACCGGCACCACGGCGGTGGCTTTGAGGCGTGCCAGCTCGCGGGTGTTTTCGATGGTCTGCTTGGGGGCGCTGGCCAGTTGCTGTTTGAGATCGACCAGTTTCTGCTCGTAATCCCGGCGATTGGTCAGCTGCGTGAGGGTACTTTGCAGCACGCCCTGCAAGGTCTTTTTATCGGCGTCCGGCAGTTTGCTGTCGGCAAGCTTGTCGAGGCTTGCCTGCACGGCATCGCTGGACGGTGGTTCGGCGGCGTACGACGGGCCGACAGTGAGACTCAGGCCCAGCAGGGCCGCGGCGAAAAAGGAGCGCAGGGTAGGCATAGAGACCGGTCAAGCAAGTGAGAGTGAACGCAGTTTAGAGGAAGAGCCCGGGGCCCGGGCGACTTCCTTCGGGGAATCTGACGCCCACTTTGCCGATCTTGTTCCCGTCCATGACCGCCACGGTCCAATGGGTGTTGTTCCACTCCACCTGGTCGCCGACGATAGGTGCACCGCCGACTTTCTGCGCAATGAAGGCGCCCAGGGTCATGTCCGGATCGATACCCTCGGCCGGTAGGCCATAAAGCGCAGCAACCGCTTTAAGCTGGGCGTCTCCTTCGAGCACGAAGTCGCCGAAAAAGCGCAGATCGAGGCCGCGCTGCGGCGCCTGACTGAACAGTTTTCCGAGGGCGCCGAGGTTGTGTTCATGGCCGATAACACACAGCAAATCATCGACTTCCAGCACCGTACTACCCGACGGATGGAGCAGTTGCTGACCACGAAACAGGGCTGCGATGCGCGTGCCTTCGGGCATTTTCAGCTCGCGCAGGGGCGAACCGATGCACCATTTTTCCGCGCCGAGCTTGTAGACGAACAGCTCCCACTCGCTGGTGACATGCACCTCCAGCGCCGAGCGGGAAATCGGCGCTGGCTCTGGCGGCACCGTCACCTTCAACAGTTTCGCCACCCACGGCAGGCTCGTGCCCTGCAGCAGCAGCGACACCAGCACAATGAAGAACGCCAGATTGAAATACAGCTGCGCATTCGGCAGCCCGGCCATCAGCGGGAACACCGCGAGAATGATCGGCACCGCGCCACGCAGGCCGACCCAGGAAATAAAGGCTTTTTCGCGACCATGGAAAGCCTTGAACGGCAGCAGGCCGACCATCACCGACAGCGGCCGCGCAAACAGAATCATCCACAGCGCCAGAGCAAGCGCAGGCACGGCGATCGGCAGCAGATCGTGCGGGGTGACCAGCAACCCCAGTACCAGAAACATGCCGATCTGTGCCAGCCAGGCCATGCCGTCGAGCATGTGTAGAATGCCGTGACGGCTGCGCACCGGACGGTTGCCGATGACCAGACCGCACAGGTAAACGGCGAGGAAGCCGCTGCCGTGCAGGGCGTTGGTCAAGGCGAACACCACCAGCCCGCCGGCGATCATCAGAATCGGATACAGACCGGTCGCCAGGTTGATCCGGTTGACCAGTTGCAGCAACACCCAGCCGCCGCCGAGGCCGATCACGCCGCCAATGCCGAATTCGCGGATCAGGTGGGTCAGCAGGCTCCAGTGCAGGCCGGTCTGGCCGCTGGCGAGCATGTCGATCAAGGTGACGGTGAGAAACACCGCCATCGGGTCGTTGCTGCCGGATTCGATTTCCAGGCTGGCACTGACCCGTTCGTTGAGGCCCTTGCCGCCGAGCAGCGAAAACACCGCTGCGGCGTCGGTCGAGCCGACGATGGCGCCGATCAGCAGGCCTTGAATCAGGTTCAGGTCGAACAGCCACGCCGCGGCCATGCCGGTGAGCCCGGTGGTGATCAACACGCCGACGGTGGCCAGCGATAGCGCTGGCCATAACGCCACGCGGAAACTCGACACCCGCGTGCGCAAACCGCCGTCGAGGAGAATCACCGCCAGCGCGAGGTTGCCGACCAGATAGGCCGTCGGGTAGTTATCGAAAATGATCCCGCCGCCATCGACCCCGGCGGCCATGCCGACCGCGAGAATGATCACCAGAATCGGAATACCGAGACGCGAGGACAGTGAGCTGACCAGAATACTTGCGCCTACCAGCAACGCGCCGATCAAGAACAGGCTGTTGATGGTCGTCGCATTCAAAGGCAGTACTCCAGAAGCGTAAAGACGGGCAGAAACTGACCATGCAGTCTGCGTGCCAGCGATTCTAACCTGTTGAAATGTGATGCTGTCAAAAAGCTTTTGCAGCGGCGTTGCGGGTTTGGTGTACGGCTCAGGATCGCTGCCCCTCACCCTAGCCCTCTCCCGGAGGGAGAGGGAACTGGCCGTGGCGGATGTGAGAGATCCGCTGACTTGGGATATCGAGTTGTACTCAGGTTTTGAACAGCCCGCAAAACGGCTCCCTCTCCCTCTGGGAGAGGGCTGGGGTGAGGGTGCTCTTGATCCGATGATTAGAGGCTGAATCGCCCAACCATGTTGTTCAGATCCAGCGCCAACCGCGACAACTCATTGCTCGCCGCGCTGGTCTGATTCGCCCCGGTCGCCGATTGCACCGACAGATCACGAATGTTGACCAGATTGCGATCAACCTCACGCGCCACTTGCGCCTGCTCTTCGGCGGCGCTGGCAATCACCAGGTTGCGCTCGTTGATTTCGACGATGGCGCTGTTGATGGTGTCGAGCGACATACCGGCACCACGGGCGATGTTCAGCGTCGATTCGGCGCGCTCGGTGCTGTTGCGCATCGAGTCGACGGCGTGTTCGGTGCCGCTCTGGATGCTGCCGATCATCCGCTCGATCTCGCTGGTCGACTGCTGCGTGCGATGAGCCAGCGCGCGGACCTCATCGGCAACGACCGCAAAACCACGCCCGGCCTCGCCAGCGCGGGCTGCTTCGATCGCCGCGTTTAGCGCCAGCAGGTTGGTCTGATCCGCGAGGCCGCGAATCACGTCGAGCACCTTGCCGATATCGCGGGATTCATTAGCCAGATCGCCGATCAACGAAGCGGTGCTCTGCACATCGGCGCTCATGCGTTCGATGGCGCTGACGGTTTCCTGCACCAGATCGCGACCGTCGCCAGCCGAGGTGGTGGCATTTTTCGAGGCTTCCGAAGTGCTGACGGCGTTGCGCGCAACTTCTTCAACTGCGCTGGTCATCTCGTTGACCGCGGTGGCCGCCTGTTCGATTTCGTTGTTCTGCTGGGTCAGGCCACGGGCGCTTTCGTCGGTGACGCTGTTCAGCTCTTCGGCAGCGGACGCAAGCTGGGTGGCCGAGCCGGAGATGCGCTGCAGGGTGTCGCGCAGTTTCGCTTGCATCTTGGCCATGGCGGCGAGCAGGCGTCCGGCCTCATCGCTGCCATCGACATGGATCGGCTGGGTCAGGTTGCCTTCAGCGATGGTTTCGGCTGCATCCAGTGCCTTGGCGATCGGCTTGGTGATACTCACGGTCAGCAGCCAGGCGAACAGTATTGTCAGGCCGGAGGCGATCAGCAGCAAGCTGACGACCAGATTGAAGGACATGGAATATTGGTCCTTGGCGCCCTGATCGATGTCGGCGATCTGCTGGGTATTGATGTCCAGCAAGCGTGCCAGCGCGGTGTTTACCGCTTCCGAATTGGACAACAGGTCGGTGTTGAGCAGTTGCTGCAACGCATCGATCTGATTATTGCGCGAGAGGGTTTTCATCCGCTCTTCGAGCTGGCGGTATTGTCCCAGCAACTGCACATACTGATCGTATGCCGAGCGTTCTTGCGGACTGGAAATCAGCGGTTCGTAAGTACGTTGCGCCTCGGTGATCTGGCGGTTGCGCATGTCGAACAGCTCGATGGTTTTCTGCTGCACGTCCGCTTCGCGGTTGATCAGCAGGCGATACGACAACACGCGCAAGCGCAGGGTCAACTGAGTGAATTCATCCAGCGCCTTGATCGACGGCACGCTGGTGTTGGCGATGTCTTCGCCCGCCGCGCGGATCTTGCTCATCTGATTCAAGGCGAAGACGCCGAGAATCAACATCAGGCCGCCAATCAGGGCGAAACCGGTGAACGCCCGAGGGGCGATATTCATATTGCGAAGGGACATGGACGGATACCGAAAAGGGCCGCATCCATGCGGGTTGAGCTGCTGTATGGCTGACTTATCGGTCATACGACTAAAGTCTTGAGGTGGTGTGCGCATTTGTCGCAGCGGGGGCGGGGCGACGAAGTGCAGGAACCAGATCGGCAGATCACAGTCTTTTAAACTCGCGGGAACGGTCCCCCGCCATGAAAATCAAGGCCTTGCGCCGGTTTAACCCTGGCATCCGTGGTGACTTTTCTTTATCGTACGCGCCCTTTGAAAAACGCTTGGAAGATCAAAATGTTGGAAGCATCCCTCAGCCAATTGGAACAGCTCGTCAGCGACCTGGTGCAACAGAACCAGACCCTCGCGCAGACCAACCAGACCCTGTCCACGGAACTGGCCCAGGCCAAGGATGAAAACGAAAGCCTGCAACTGAACCTGATGGAGCAGGAAGAAAAACACGGCGCCACCGCTGCCCGCATCCAGGCACTGGTTGATCGCGTCAACGCCGGCCCTGTCAGCGCATGAACCACGGCACAGCAGGGGTAAAAGTCATCTCGATTCTCGGGGAGGACTATTCGATCAAGGCACCGGCCGGGGAAGAACAGACCCTGCTGGACGCGGCCATGATGCTCAAGGCCACGCTGGAAGACACCAAGCGCAAATACCCGACCCTGATCGGCGACCGTTTGCTGGTGCTGGCGGCGATGAATCTGTGCTCGCAGCAGATCGAAATGAAGAAGCAGCACCAGGAAGAGCTCGACCGTTATCAAGAGCAAGTCAGCGCCACGGTCGACACCATCGCCAAGACCATCAATCAGGGGTGATACCGAGCGTGAGGCTAAGCCTCTTTTTCGAGAACGCTCCAGCTTAGAGGAGCGTTCTCGAGGTGCGCCATCAAGCTGCGCTTATCGACAAAATCCTGAAGTAAAAGCGATTTTCCCGGCTTACCAGATCCTTCGCTTCCACTTTATAAGTTGGAAACTCGGGATGTGTCAGGAAATCGCCGTTTTCAATGTACCGGACCATTTCATCCTGGTTGACTACCTTTTCACTTCGCCATTTGGAGGGAGTTGCGTCGACGTCTATCTCGATAAACCAACCGCCGTCTGATTCCTCGAATGATTTTTTCAGAACGGTTATTTCCCTGCCATTGGCTGCCTTGCCAATCTTTTGTCCAACCCTGACCGACTTCAACATTTCATCACGAGCAATGCCCTCGATATTCTGGATGCCCTGAATACGTTCAATTGTGCTTTTACTGTCCATTTCCGACTCCTCGTTTTTGGGGTTCGCCCTCGGAGAGTACGGCTTCGATAAGACCTTGCCACCTGTCAACCTTGACAGTCGACAAAACGGATTTTTAGGCGGCGCAATCGGTCTGTTGTGAGTTGCAAACAATAACGATATTTCTTGTATACAGTTGGCGTGACAGTTGCAGTGTTTCAGCCACTTATTCTTTGGGGGTGCTCCATGCAGTGGTGGCGACGCAGTATTCAATGGCAGCTGATTCTTGGCATGGGCGCAGCCCTGCTGCTCAGCATTCTGATTGTGGTTGGCATTTATACCCTGGTGGTCAATCGCCTCGCCCAGTCCTATCTGGTCGAGCAGGCCCTGCCGTCGAGCATTGAAGCGACGCGCAACGATATCGAACGCATCCTCGTGCAACCGCTGACGGCGGCCAAGGACATCGCCAGCAATTCCATGGTCCGCGATTGGCTCGCGGCAGGCGAAGACAGCGGCAAACTCGCGGGCTTCGCGGAGTATCTGGAAGGCATCCGCGCCGAACATAAAGCCTTTACCACTTTGATCATTGGCACTGAGTCCAATCACTACATCACTGAAAAAGGCCTGGATCGGACCCTTAGCCGGGACAAACCGGCGGATGCCTGGTTCTATTCCTTTCTCGACAGCGATCAGCCGCGCACCCTCAATATCGATAACGACGGCGCGACCGGTGAGTTGGCGTTGTTCATCGATCTGAAGGTTGAACAGGCGGGAAAAGTGGTTGGCGTTGCCGGGCTCGGGCTGAGCATGAAAGAGCTTTCCGAGCTGATCCACAACTTTAGTTTCGGTGAGCGCGGCAAGGTCTATCTCGTGCGTTCCGACGGTTTGATTCAGGTGCATCCCGAGGCGCAGTTCAGCGGCAAGCGCACCTTGAGCGAGCAGATCGGCACCGATGCGGCGCAGGCGCTGATGGGCCACAAGAATGCGGTCAACAGCAGCTTCCAGCGTGACGGCGAAGATTTCCTCGCGTTCAGCCTGCCGCTGCGCGATCTCGGCTGGACCCTGGTGGCAGAAGTGCCGCAGTCGCAGATCTACGCCGAAGCGCGCAAAGCCATGTGGATGAGTGGCGGTATCGGTCTGCTGGTGGCGTTGGTGTGCCTCGCCTTGGTGGTGTGGCTGGCGCGAGGGCTGGTGCGGCCGATTCGTCAGGTAACAGCGGCGCTGGTAGCAATCGGTAGCGGTGGTGGAGATTTGACCCAGAGGTTAGATTCCAGTCGCGCCGATGAACTGGGTGACCTTGCGCGCGGCTTCAACCGCTTCCTCGACAGTCAGCGCGCGATGATCGGCGAAGTGCTGACCACCAGCGAGAACCTGCGCACAGCCGTGGGTCAGGTGGCAAAAGTGGTGGACAACACCGCCGAGCGCTCCGGTCGTCAGCAGGAAATGACCGATATGGTCGCCACGGCGGTCCATGAAATGGGCCTGACCGTGCAGGAAATCGCGCAGAACGCCGGCAACGCCGCGTTCGCCTCGCAAGCCGCCCGCGACGAAGCGCTGCAGGCGCGGGAAGTGGTCGGCGGCTCGATCCGCCATATCGAAAGCATGTCCGACGAGATTGGCGTGGCGGCCGGCGCGGTCGGTGAGCTGGCGCAGCAGGTCGCGTCCATCGACTCGGTGCTGGCGGTGATTCGTGGTGTGTCCGAACAAACCAATCTGCTCGCGCTCAATGCTGCGATCGAAGCTGCGCGCGCTGGGGATATGGGCCGTGGATTTGCTGTGGTCGCTGACGAAGTGCGCACTCTGGCGCGTCGCACCCAGGCCTCGACCGACGAAATTCAACAAATGATCGGCAGCCTCAAGCAAGGCGCGGAAAACGCCGTGTCGTCGATGCGCACCGGACAGGCAGCGACCGGCACCGGGGTTGAATCGAGCCAGCGCACCGGCGCATCGTTGACGGCGATTACCGGACAGGTCGAGCGCATCAGCGACATGAACCACCAAGTGGCGACGGCGACCGAAGAACAGTCGGCAGTGACCGAGGAAATCAATCGCAACGTGCAGGGGATTTCCGATCTGGCACGGGCAACAGCGGGGGAAGTTCGCGCATGTCGCGAGGATTGCCGCATGTTGCAGACGCTGGCGGATGATCTGGCGCGGCAGATGGGTGGATTTCGTTTGAGCTGAGTTAGTTCTGTCTTTGTAAGGAGTCGACGCGCCTCAAAGGCGCGTCGGATTCGCTTCCATTTCGCTTCAGAAAAGCAGAATTTCTCGCCCATAAAAATCGATGCCGCCATGGTCTCCAGATAAAACACCCGCTTCTCCCGGACAGTCCACACTTGCTGGCCCTCGTGATAAGTATCACCAGCTGCGACTGTTCTAAACATATCGTCGCTGTTGAAATCCGTAGTGCTGAGATAGCTCGAGCGCGGAGTAACAACCATGGCTTGATAAAGATCTGCCCCCTTTTTGATATAGCGCTTTTCGCTGACACGCTCAGCAGAGGGATCGTTGACAACGTCATTGACTCGCGCTGAAAAAACGAACTCTGCTGCGGTTAGATTGACGTACGGATCAATAAGCCGCTCGGGGGCTGCGCCGCCATAGACCACTGCTCGCCACTGACTGGCGCTGATGAAAGTGTAATCTTTGAAGGCGACGCGATTGTCCGTGTCATAGCGGTCCTCCGCCGTAATGATCTCAAACATTGCTGTTGCCGTTGTCTCGACAGCCGGTACTGAGTTATCCGGCGCTGTCGTGATGCTGATCAGTGATCGTTCATCAGAAAGGCGATGGTGATTTTTGCTGATGACAGTAGAAACCGAGGAGTCTTTGTTAGTCCACACCGTGCCGTTTCGCATTCCAAATTGCGAAATCGAGGCAAGGACGCAATAGTCCCGCGTTACCAGCCCGGCAAGTTTGATGGTTTGATCGGCAGTCTGGTTGTCCATGTGGCTCGCTCTTTCCAGGGTAAGAAGAGGACGTGAAGTCCGAGTTTGCCGGGCAAAGTTCAAACTACATGTCTGGCCAAACCAGCCTACTGCGCCAGGGCCATTTCCACACCTGTCAAACATGACAGGTGTGCAATCCCCGAAAATGTGTTTTGTCTGAGTGCAAACGCTTGACTCAGAACCACTCCTCCCGCATCCCCAGACACGTATCATCGCGCGCCTCAAGCAAGTCCAGCTCATGCTGGCAACCCGGCACTTCCCACGTCAGAAAATACCGCGCCGCCTGCAATTTGCCTTTATAGAAGTCGACGTCCGCCGCATTGCCCGTGGCCAGCCCTTCTTCGGCGCGAATCGCCTGCTCCAGCCAGCGCCAGCCAATCACCGTGTGCCCGAATACCTTCAGGTACAGCGCCGAGTTCGCCAGACTGCTGTTGACCTTGCCCTGCGCCAGGTCGGTGAGCAAACCGAGGGTCACGGTTTGCAGGCGGGCCACGAGTTTTTCCAGCGGCTCACGCAGCGCGGTCAACGATTCATGCGCGGTTGCACGTTCGCCCGTAGTGGCGATCAGGCGGATCAGTTGTTTCAAGCCTGCGCCGCCGTTCTGCGCCAGTTTGCGCCCGAGCAGGTCCAGCGACTGAATGCCATGGGTGCCTTCGTGAATCGGATTCAAACGGTTGTCGCGGTAATACTGCTCGACCGGGTATTCGCGGGTGTAACCGTGGCCGCCGAGAATCTGGATCGCCAGTTCGTTGGCTTTCAGGCAGAACTCCGACGGCCAGGATTTGACGATCGGCGTCAGCAGGTCCAGCAACTCATGGGCTTGTTTGCGCTCGGCTTCGGTTTGCAGCGTGGTGGTGTCATCGAACAGGCGCGCGGCGTACAGACCGAGGTCAAAGGCGCCTTCGACGTAGGATTTTTGCGTCAGCAGCATGCGTCTGACATCCGCGTGCTGAATGATCGCCACCGGTGCGGTGGTCGGGTCCTTGCTGTCCGGCACTCGGCCTTGCGGCCGCTCGCGGGCGTATTCCAGCGAATACAGGTAGCCGGCGTAACCGAGCATCACTGCGCCCATGCCGACGCCGATGCGCGCCTCGTTCATCATCTGGAACATGTAGCTCAAACCCTGATGCGGCTTGCCCACCAGATAGCCGACACACTCGCCGTTATCGCCGAAGTTCAGCGCCGTGGACGTGGTGCCGCGCCAGCCCATCTTGTGAAACAGGCCGGCCAGCAGCACATCGTTGCGCTGGCCGAGGCTGCCGTCATCGTTGACCAGAAACTTCGGCACGATAAACAGCGAAATGCCTTTCACCCCGGGCGGCGCGTCCGGCAGCTTGGCGAGGACCATGTGCACGATGTTTTCCGACAGTGGATGATCGCCGCCGGAAATGAAGATCTTGTTGCCCTTGAGGCGATACGTGCCGTCGGATGCCGGCTCGGCGCGTGTACGAATATCCGACAACGATGAACCGGCATGCGGTTCGGTCAGGGCCATGGTGCCGAAGAAGCGCCCATCGATCATCGGCTGCAAAAAACGTTGCTTCTGCTCTTCGGTGCCAAAGCTTTCGATCAGGTTCGCCGCACCCATGGTCAGAAACGGGTACGAGGTCGACGCCGCGTTGGCCGACTGGAAATGCGCGAAGCACGCTTGCGACAACAGTGTAGGAAGTTGCATGCCGCCGGCGTCGAAACTTCTCGCGGCGTTGAGAAATCCGGCTTCGAGGAAGGCGTCCACCGCCGGTTTGACTTCGGGAATCAGAATCGCCTTGCCGTCTTCATAGCGCGGCTCGTTCTCGTCGCCCTTGCGGTTATGCGGGGCGAAGTACTTCTCGGCGATGCTGCGCGCGGTACCGATGGCGGCGTCGAAGGTTTCACGGTTGTGCTCGGCAAAACGCTCACGCCGGGTCAGGCCCTCGGCATCGAGGACTTCATACAGCTCGAAAGCCAGATTGCGGGAACTGAGCAGCGTCTCGGACATGGTGGCTTACCTGAAAATGAGGTTGGGCCGAGTCTAAGGCGCGGGAATAGAGGCTGAACAGGATGATTGATGGCGGTGATGGAGGGGTGGGGGCAACACTAATCAGATGTAGGAGTGAGCCTGCTCGCGATAGCGGTCTGTCAGACACATTCATTTTGTTTGACAGACCGCTATCGCGAGCAGGCTCACTCCTACAGGTATTTTATTCCAGGCGACCATTGCGGTCGCCTGGACTTACAGCTGTTTAGCCGATGGTCATCAAGCTCGCATTACCACCCGCCGCAGCGGTGTTTACACTCAACGCGCGCTCGATCACCAGACGCTCCAGCGCAATGTTGGTCTCGCCCTGGGACAAGCCCTGAACCCCGACAATCGCACCGGCACGCTTGGCAATCTGCTGGCAGACCCCGCGCAACTGATCGGAGTGGCCGTGGTGCAGAACCGCATCGAATACCACGTCGTCCTTGTTCCAGTCGGAAACCAGTTTGATCCGCGCCTGAATCTCCTTCGGCAGGCGTGCGAACAAGGCCTTGCTGATGTCGGACTCCGGCCACACCGCCGAACCGCCCACCGCCAATACCGCGGCCAGTTGCGTCAGCAGATCGCCTTCGACTTCCGCCAGGCACAGCACGTGTTCGCGCGGCAGGATGGCGTAGCTGTTGCGCTCACCTGTCGGGCCGGCCAGTACGCGGGTGATGCCGCTCTGCGATTGCGCAGCGTACTGCACGCACAGGGTGCTCAGATCAGCGTATTTGTTGCTTTCAGCCCAGGCTTTCAGCGCGGTCAGCGGTTTGCTCATGGCATCGCGCAGGCGAACGTCCGGCGCTACAACAGCATCACCGCGAGCGAAGGATTGTTCGATAGCGTCGGTAGGACGTGTCGACAGCAGACGGTACAGGTACAGCGGGCCACCGGCCTTCGGACCAGTACCGGACAGGCCTTCGCCGCCGAATGGCTGTACGCCGACCACGGCACCGACGATGTTGCGGTTGACGTAGACGTTACCGGCGTTGACGTTGTCGATCACCTTGGCGATGGTCTCGTCGATGCGCGTGTGCACACCCAGCGTCAGGCCGTAGCCGGATGCGTTGATCTGGCCGATCAGTTGATCCAGCTCTTTGCGCTTGTAGCGCACCACGTGCAGCACTGGGCCGAAGATCTCGCGTTGCAGTTCGTCGAAGCTTTCCAGTTCGATCAGGGTCGGCATGACGAAGGTGCCACGTTTGACTTCTTCGCTGTCGGCGATCGCCACCTGATACACGGTGCGACCTTTGTCGCGCATGGCCTGGATGTGCTTGTCGATGCCAGCCTTGGCTTCGGCGTCGATCACCGGGCCGATGTCCACGGACAGGCGCTCAGGGTTGCCCAGACGGCTTTCCGCCATGGCGCCTTTGAGCATTTCGATGACGCGATCGGCAGAATCCTCCTGCAGACACAGCACCCGCAGCGCCGAGCAACGTTGACCGGCGCTGTCAAAGGCCGACGAAACCACGTCGATCACCACTTGTTCGGTGAGTGCCGAGGAGTCGACGATCATCGCGTTCTGGCCGCCGGTTTCGGCGATCAGCGGGATCGGACGGCCCTGGCTGTCGAGACGCCCGGCAATGTTGCGTTGCAGCAGACGGGCAACTTCGGTGGAACCGGTGAACATCACGCCTTTGACGCGCTCATCGCCGACCAGGCCGGCACCGACGGTTTCACCGCGACCCGGCAGCAGTTGCAACACGCCTTCCGGGATACCGGCTTCGAGCAGCAGGCGCACGGCTTGAGCCGCGACCAGCGGAGTCTGTTCGGCCGGTTTGGCCAGTACCGGGTTACCGGCAGCCAGCGCCGCAGCGACTTGACCACTGAAGATTGCCAGCGGGAAGTTCCACGGGCTGATGCACACCACCGGGCCCAGTGGGCGGTGGGCGTCGTTGCTGAAATCGTTGCGTGCCTGCACCGCGTAATAACGCAGGAAGTCGACCGCTTCGCGGACTTCGGCGATGGCGTTGGCGTAGGTCTTGCCGGCTTCGCGAGCCAACAGGCCCATCAGCGGCTGGATCTCGCCTTCCATCAAGTCAGCGGCACGTTCCAGAATCGCCGCACGCTCGGCTGGCGGGGTGGCCTGCCAGATCGGTGCGGCGTTGAGCGCGCATTGAATGGCGTTGTCGACGTCTTCGACGGTGGCTTCCTGAACGTGACCGACCACATCGCGATGATCCGACGGGTTCAACACCGCTGCCGGTGTTTCGTTGCTGGAAGCGCAGCCGAGCATCGGTGCGGCTTTCCAGTCATTGTGCGCAGTGGCCAGCAGGGCGCAGGACAACGACGCCAAGCGATGTTCGTTGGCCATGTCGATGCCGCTGGAGTTGGCGCGCTCGGCACCGTACAGGTCACGCGGCAGCGGAATGCGCGGGTGCGGCAGGCCGAAACCACCTTCCACGGTCGCCATCTGCTCGATCTGCGCCACTGGATCGGCAACCAGTTCCTGGATCGAAATCGATTGGTCGGCGATGCGGTTGACGAACGAGGTGTTCGCACCGTTTTCCAGCAAGCGACGCACCAGATAGGCCAGCAGGGTTTCGTGGGTACCGACCGGTGCGTACACACGGCACGGACGGTTCAGCTTGCCTTCGGCAACTTTGCCGACAACCTGCTCGTAGAGCGGTTCGCCCATGCCGTGCAGGCACTGGAATTCGTATTGGCCGGGGTAATAGTTCTGACCGGCAATGTGGTAAATCGCCGACAGGGTGTGGGCGTTGTGCGTAGCGAACTGCGGGTAGATGGCTTCCGGCACCGACAGCAGTTTGCGTGCGCAAGCAATGTAGGAAACGTCGGTGTACACCTTGCGGGTGTAGACCGGATAGCCTTCCAGGCCTTCAACCTGGGCGCGCTTGATTTCGCTGTCCCAGTACGCGCCCTTCACCAGACGAATCATCAGACGGTGACGGCTGCGACGGGCCAGATCGATCACGTAGTCGATCACGTACGGGCAACGCTTCTGGTACGCCTGAATGACGAAACCGATGCCGTTCCAGCCAGTCAGTTGCGGCTCGAAGCACAGGCGCTCGAGCAGATCCAGCGACAGTTCAAGACGGTCGGCTTCTTCGGCATCGATGTTCAGGCCGATGTCGTATTGCTTGGCCAGCAGGGTCAGCGACAACAGGCGCGGGTACAGCTCGTCCATCACGCGCTCGTATTGGGCGCGGCTGTAACGCGGGTGCAGCGCCGACAGCTTGATGGAAATGCCCGGGCCTTCATAAATCCCACGGCCGTGGGAGGCTTTGCCGATCGAGTGAATGGCTTGTTCGTACGACGCCAGGTACTTCTGCGCATCGTGTTCGGTCAGCGCCGCTTCACCGAGCATGTCGTAGGAGTAACGGAAACCCTTGGCTTCGAACTTGCTCGCATTGGCCAGGGCTTCGGCGATGGTTTCGCCGGTGACGAACTGCTCGCCCATCAAGCGCATGGCCATGTCGACGCCCTTGCGGATCATCGGCTCGCCGCTCTTGCCGATGATGCGGCTCAGCGAAGAAGTCAGGCCGGCTTCATTGTGCGTCGAGACCAGTTTGCCGGTCAGCAGCAGGCCCCAGGTTGCGGCGTTGACGAACAGCGACGGGCTGTTGCCCAGGTGCGGCTGCCAGTTGCCGGTGCTGATCTTGTCGCGGATCAGCGCATCGCGAGTACCCTTGTCCGGGATACGCAGCAGCGCTTCGGCCAGGCACATCAGCGCCACGCCTTCCTGGGACGACAGGGAAAATTCCTGCAGCAGACCCTGAACAATGCCGGCGCGGCCGCCAGCGCTTTTCTGGTTACGCAGTTTTTCCGCGATGGTTGCGGCAAGCTTGTTGGTGGCTTCGGCCATCGCTGCCGGCAGGCGTGCCTGCTCGATCAGCATTGGCACCACTTCCGGCTCAGGGCGGCGGTAAGCGGCGGTGATCGAGGCGCGCAGCACCGATTGCGGCAGGATGCTTTCGGCGAATTCGAGGAAGCACTGGTGGGCGTGATCGGTATGGACTTCACCGGCGTCGTCGGCGTCTTTGGCGGTCAAACCGTTCAGCTCGGTCAGGGTTGCACCACCCTCGAGTTTTTCCAGGTAATTGAAAATTGCCTGCTTGATCAGCCAGTGCGGCGTGCGATCGATCGAGGTTGCGGCAGCCTTTAGGCGTTCGCGGGTCGGGTCGTCGAGTTTGACCCCAAGGGTGGTGGTAGCCATATTTTTATCCTCATGGTTGCCACAGTTGCGTGGCATCAGCTGGCGGCAAGATTAGCCGTGCGTCGAATGAGGTGCAACCGGGTGCAACCCTTTTTTGTCGGAAAAATCCGCAACTCGTCAGGAAATAAATTCCGCGATGAAATCCCTGCTCCTGCTTGGTGCTTTTGCCTCTAGCAAAGGGCCATGACTGCTACAAAAGGGAGCAAAAACAAGGCGATTGTCGATAATTCCGACTGGGTGCAACTTATTCTCATGAAATTGGTTGCACCTCATTTGATTTGTTGCATAGCATTCGCGCCCAAGGTGCAACCGGATCGAATCCGGTGTACCGGCTGATGGCTTTCCTGGGGAAACATCAGTCATAAATGCGCGGGATCCCGGATCGTCTGCCAAACGTCGTCGTTTGCGTGCGGTTCATCACCGCCGCTACATAAAAACAAAGCCAGGGCGTAACTCAATGAGCGTAAGCAATCCAACCCTGATCACGTTCGTGATCTACATCGCAGCAATGGTGCTGATCGGCTTGATGGCCTATCGCTCCACCAACAACCTTTCTGACTATATTCTCGGTGGTCGCAGCCTCGGCAGCGTCGTCACTGCGCTGTCTGCCGGTGCCTCCGACATGAGCGGCTGGTTGCTGATGGGCCTTCCGGGCGCCATCTACATGTCCGGTCTGTCCGAAAGCTGGATCGCCATCGGTCTGGTCATCGGTGCCTACCTGAACTGGCTGTTCGTTGCCGGCCGTCTGCGGGTGCAGACCGAGCACAACGGCGACGCCCTGACCCTGCCGGATTACTTCGCCAGCCGTTTCGAAGACAAGAGCGGCCTGTTGCGGATCATCTCGGCGATCGTGATTCTGGTGTTCTTCACCATCTACTGCGCTTCCGGCATCGTCGCCGGTGCCCGTCTGTTCGAAAGCACTTTCGGCATGTCCTACGAGACGGCGCTGTGGGCCGGTGCGGCGGCAACGATTGCCTATACCTTCATCGGCGGTTTCCTCGCGGTGAGCTGGACCGACACCGTACAAGCCACGCTGATGATCTTCGCGCTGATCCTTACGCCGATCATCGTCCTGCTGGCCACCGGCGGCGTCGATACTACGTTCCTGGCCATCGAAGCCAAGGATCCGAGCAACTTCGACATGCTTAAAGGCACCACCTTCATCGGCATCATTTCGCTGATGGGCTGGGGTCTGGGCTACTTCGGTCAGCCACACATCCTCGCGCGTTTCATGGCCGCGGATTCGGTGAAATCGATCGCCAAGGCGCGTCGCATTTCCATGGCCTGGATGATCCTGTGCCTTGGCGGCACCGTGGCCGTGGGCTTCTTCGGTATCGCTTACTTCTCGGCGCACCCGGAAGTTGCCGGCGCGGTGACTGAAAACCCTGAGCGCGTGTTCATCGAGCTGGCGAAGATCCTGTTCAACCCGTGGGTGGCCGGTGTCCTGCTGTCGGCGATTCTGGCGGCGGTAATGAGCACGTTAAGCTGCCAGTTGCTGGTGTGCTCGAGCGCCCTGACCGAAGACTTCTACAAAACCTTCTTGCGTAAATCAGCTTCGCAACTGGAGCTGGTCTGGGTCGGTCGCGCCATGGTCCTGCTGGTTGCGCTGATCGCCATCGCGCTGGCGGCCAACCCGGAAAACCGCGTGCTGGGCCTGGTGTCGTACGCCTGGGCCGGTTTCGGTGCCGCGTTCGGTCCGGTGGTGCTGATTTCCGTGATCTGGAAAGACATGACCCGCAACGGCGCACTGGCCGGCATCATCGTCGGTGCCGTCACCGTGGTGGTGTGGAAGCATTTCGAACTGCTGGGTCTGTACGAAATCATCCCGGGCTTCATCTTCGCCAGCCTGGCGATCTACTTTGTCAGCAAGGCCGGTGAACCGACCCGCGGCATGGTCGAGCGCTTCCAGGCAGCGGAAAAGGATTTCAATCTGAACAAGTAAGGCGCTGAGCTTCGGCTCACATCAAACGGCCCGTTTCCGAAAGGAGACGGGCCGTTTTTTTTGTGCCTGTGATTTCTCAGACTCGCCACCAACACCTGTAGGAGTGAGCCTGCTCGCGATAGCGGTGTGTCAGTGACAAAAATGCCGACTGATACACCGCTATCGCGAGCAGGCTCACTCCTACAGGGTTCAGTGGTGTTGCTGAGGGATTTGTCTGTAGTCGAAGGCGTCGGTTTTCGAAGTTTTTTCGCCAAGGCAAGTAGGGCAAATCTGATTTTCCCGTCACCCGCTCACCACCCCTTGCCCCTCATGCAGAATCGCCCGCCCTCAAACTGCAGAGAGACATCGGATGTTCGCGCCTGCCAATCAACCGCGTTTCACGTTGACCCTCGAAGGCGCCCGGCATGAGCTCAAAGTGCTTGAGTTCACGGGCAAGGAAGCCATCAGCCAACCCTATCGTTTCGAGCTGGAACTGGTCAGCGAACGGCCGGATCTGGACCTCGAAAGCCTCCTGCACGGTCAGGCGTTTCTGAGTTTCGATGCACACGGTGGCGGTATCCACGGTCAGATCGATCAGGTCGGGCAGGGCGATTCCGGGAAACGTCTGACGCGCTATCACGTCAGTCTGGTGCCGCGTCTGGCCTATCTCGGTCACCGCATCAATCAACGGATTTTCCAGCATCAGACGGTGCCGCAGATTGTTGCGCGGGTGCTCAAGGATCATTCGATCCTGCGCGATGCCTTTGAATTTCGCCTCGGCAGTGAATATCCGGAGCGTGAGTATTGCGTGCAGTACGCCGAAAGCGACCTGGCGTTCATCCAGCGCCTGTGCGCCGAGGTCGGCATTCATTACCACTTTCAGCACAGCCCGCAGGGCCATCTGCTGGTGTTCGGAGATGACCAGACGGTTTTCGCGCGTCTGCCCGAACCGACGCTGTACCTGCCCGGCAGCGGCATGTCTGCCGGGGCGCCGGCGGTGCAGCGCTTCAATGTGCGCGTGCAGACCCGCACCAGCGTTGTCACCCGGCGTGACTACAACTTTGAAAAGCCGCACCTGCAACTGCACAGCCGTGTCGACAGCGAACAGCGGCCGGTGCTGGAGGACTATCAGTTCCCGGCCAGTTTCACCGACCGGGAAACCGGCAAACATCTTGCGCAACGGGCGCTGGAACGTCACGTCGCGGATTATCGTCAGGCCGAAGGCATCAGCGATGAATCTGCGCTGGCCTGTGGACATTTCCTGCAACTGACCGAGCATCCGCGTCAGGACTGGAACGATCTGTGGCTGCTGACCGCCGTCGAGCACCATGGGCGGCAGCCGCAGGTGCTGGAAGAATCGGTGACCAGCGATGGCGAAGGCTTCCAGGGTTACCGTAATACTTTTCTCGCCACGCCCTGGGACGTGTTCTTCCGCCCGGCGCTGGGGCCGGACAAATCGCGCATGCTCGGCTATCAACCCGCTGTGGTGACCGGGCCGAAAGACAGTGAAATCCATTGCGACGAGTACGGACGGGTCAAGGTGCAACTGGCTTGGGATCGCGACGGTGAATTGAACGAACACTCCAGTTGCTGGCTGCGCGTGGCCACCAATTGGGCCCATGATCGTTACGGCAGCGTGTTGATTCCGCGCGTCGGCATGGAGGTGCTGGTCGGTTTCATCGATGCCGACGCCGACAAGCCTTTGGTGATGGGTTGTCTGCCCAACGCGGCGACGCCGGTGCCGCTGGATCTGCCGGCCGACAAGACCCGCAGCATCTTTCGTAGCCAGAGCAGCCCCGGCGGTGCTGGCTATAACGAACTGCGCATCGAGGACCGGAAGGGCGCCGAGGAAATCTACCTGCGCGCCCAGCGCAACTGGACTCAACATGTGTTGCACGACCAGCAAGTGCAGGTCGACAACCAGCGCAGCATTGTCGTCACCGGCACCGCCCGGCACGAGTTGAAGGCCGATGAACAGCGCATCACCCACGGCCAGCGGCAGACCGAGGTCAGGCGGGACGATCATCTGACCGTCAGCGGCGAGCGGCATATTCGCGTCGGCAGTCAAACCCTCAGCGCTAGCGCCCAATTCCATGTTAGCGCTGGCCAGCAAGTGGTCATCGATGGCGGTGCGAGCGCGACGATTCAGGCAGGCGGGCAGTGGATCAACATCGGTCCCGGGGGAATTTTCAGCAGCGTGCCGATTGTGGTGGGTGGCGCGCCGATGGCAGCGCTGAGCGCCGCGCCGGTCGTGCCGGGGTTGCCGGAAAAACTCGCCGCCGCGCCGGCTGCCGTGCTGACCGCCGCACAGATCATGAGCTTCAAAGGCGATGCGCCATTCTGCGAAGAGTGCGAGCGCTGCAAGGACGGTGTCTGTGCAGCCTGATTTGCTGTCACCGGCCGATTGGCTGGCGCACGCGCCGTTGCAGGCCGGCGAGCAATTGTTCGCGGTGTTCAGCCATGCCAGCGCCGCCAAACCGCCCGCAGCCTGGCTCGATGCGGCTAGCCCGCTGTGGGCTGAGACGGTTTATGCCGAGTGGGATGCGGTGATGCCTTGCGTGGGAATTGTCAGCGTCGACAGTGAGTTTTTGCATTGGGTCACCGATACCGAGTCGCGCGATTGGGGTTGGCTGTTGGTGTCTCGGCAAGCCTGGAGGGGCTGGTCGAGCATTTTCGAAGCCTGACTCAAGTGCTGATGCCGAAAGGCAAAACGGTGTTCTTTCGCTTTTGGGACGGGCGCTTTCTGTTGCCGATTTTGCAGGCCGATGAGGTGGATGCACGGCAACTGTTTCCGCTGGTCAGTCGCGCTCTGATCAACGGCCAGGCGTTGCACATCGGTGGTATGGCGCAAACTTCGGGCAAGGTCTTTCCGTGGTGGCGGGTGCCCGAATCGGTGCTGGCGCAGCAGGGTAATGCCGTTCGCACAGTCAATGCGTTGCAGTGGTTGAGCGAAGAAAGCCCGGCGATATATGAAGCTTTTCCCGAAGCCGTTTTGCGCTGCAAGGTCAGGCAGTTTTTTCAGCTTTCAATGTCGGAAGATTCTTCGCAATCGGCGTTGCTGGCGTATTTGCTGGCAGAGCTGGAGTGACATTTCGCGGCAATGGCCTCGGAGATTTCCTTCGAGCTGCGGCGGATTGCATGAACTGGTGGGCGGTGGGTTGCAGGGATAGTCTTTTCGTTGTCACTGCGGGAGTGGTGACAGGGTGTAGGAACCCTTTGGAATTACCGTGCACCAGCCATTACGTTTGATTGCGCACGCAAATCGTGTCCGCAACATCTTTCGCGGCGGCTGTGCGCGGGAACGCTTCGGCGTAGCTGAGTTTTGGCTGGTTCCTCAGTTTCCTACTCTCGCGTACGGCTGCCACCCAAACCTGTAGGAAGGTCATCGGTAGCCTCATTTAATCAGCAGAGGCACAAAATATGACGACGCTTAAACCAGCTCCGCCCTACGAAAAAATCATCCCTCACCCGGACAATCGCTTCATGGCGCTGACCGACAACTGCAGCGACATGCCAACGCTGTTCATCGACACCCACGTCCCCCTCGACATCCTCATGGACGCCGCCAATCACCGGCTGCGCGCCGTGATTCAGGTTCTGGAAAACATGTGCATGCGCGGCTCGGTCGAATGCGACTCCGTCATCCTCAGCGACTTCGCCCGGCTCTGCGTGATTCCGTTGCGTGATGGTTGTGATGTGCTGGATGTGATCGGCTCGCGCTTGCGCTCGATGCCATAAAAGCAAAGCCTCACCCTAACCCTCTCCCAGAGGGAGAGGGGACTGATCGAGTTGTCTGGGAGGCGTTCGCTGACCTGCGACTTCAGTGGTGAACTTGGCTTGGTCAGGCTTGGATTTGAATTGTTCTTTCAGAGGACTGACCGAAGTGGCTTGGTGATAGTGCCGAACTGCGACTTGCGCTTATCTTCGATTGGCCAAGCCTGAGATCACACTGATCTTTCAGGTCGATGCAACCCGCAAGATCATCACCGTCAGTCCCCTCTCCCTCCGGGAGAGGGCCAGGGTGAGGGTATGGCTTTCGTCCGCTCGGCCGCCAACCCCTGACTTGCCACGCGGTAAAAGGTAAACTTTGCGCCCTTCGCAGGAGCAGCCATGAATTATCGTCACGCCTTCCATGCCGGCAATCACGCCGATGTGTTCAAACACCTGACCTTGACCCGCCTCATCGCCCTGATGTCGCGCAAGGAGCAGCCGTTTGCCTATCTCGACAGCCACGCCGGCATCGGTCTGTACGACTTGCAGGGCGATCAGGCCAATCGTACCGGCGAGTACCTGGAAGGCATCGCGCGCTTGTGGGATCAGCCGGACCTGCCGGCGCTGACCGCTGACTACATGAACGTGCTGCAGGAGATGAACCCGGATGGCCAGTTGCGCTATTACCCCGGTTCACCGGAGCTGGCGCGGCGCCTGACCCGCACGCAGGATCGGATGATGCTCAACGAGAAGCACCCCGAAGACGGCGTGTTGCTCAAGGACAACATGGCCGGTGATCGCCGGGTGAAAGTTCATCTGGGCGAAGGCTGGCATGTCGCGCGGGCGATGTTGCCGGTGCAGGAAAAACGCGCGGTGATGTTGATTGATCCGCCGTTCGAGCAGCTTGATGAAATGCAGCGCTGCGCGGCGTCGATGAAAGAAGCGATCGGCCGCATGCGCCAGACCGTGGCGGCGATCTGGTACCCGGTCAAGGATCAGCGCGCGTTGCGGCGTTTCTATCAGGACCTGGCCGGCACCGGGGCGCCGAAGTTGTTGCGCGTGGAACTGCTGGTGCATCCGTTGGATACGCCGAACAGTCTGAACGGCTCGGGTCTGGCGATTGCCAATCCGCCGTGGGGGCTGGAGGAAGAGTTGCGTGAGTTGCTGCCGTGGTTGTCGAAAAAATTGGGGCAGACTCAGGGTGGCTGGCAGATGGATTGGCTGATCGCCGAAAGCTGATAAACAGCAAGATTGATCGTTCCCACGCTCTGCGTGGGAATGCCTCAATGGACGCTCTGCGTCCGCTGTTGGGACGCGGAGCGTCCCGGGCTGCATTCCCACGCAATGCGTGGGAACGATCAGTCGGCGTCAGTTGCCCGCCAGGCTCGCCGGCATGCAAACGCCCGTACCGCCAATCCCGCAATAGCCTTCCGGATTCTTCGCCAGATACTGCTGGTGATACGCCTCGGCAAAGTACACGGTCGGTGCCTGGTCGATCTCGGTGCTGATTTCGCCCAGCCCGGCCTTCGCCAGTTCCGCCTGGTACAGCGCTTTGCTTTTCAGCGCCGCATCCAGTTGCTCAGGGGAGGTCGCGTAGATCACCGAGCGGTACTGTGTGCCGATGTCGTTGCCCTGGCGCATGCCTTGAGTCGGGTTGTGCAATTCCCAGAACATCGCCAGTAGCGCTTCGTAGCTGACAACGGCCTTGTCATACACCACCAGCACCACTTCGGCGTGACCGGTCAGGCCCGAGCAGACTTCTTCGTAAGTCGGGTTCGGCGTGAAGCCGCCGGCATAACCCACGACTGTGCTGACCACACCTTCGCGCTGCCAGAAGCGCCGTTCCGCGCCCCAGAAGCAGCCGAGGCCGAAGATGGCGAAGTCGACGTCCTGAAAGAACGGGCCGAGCAGTGGGGTGTCTTCGAAGACGAAATGCTTTTCAGGCAGGGTCATCGCGGTTTCGCGGCCGGGCAGGGCTCGTTCTTTGGTTGGAAGCACGTTTTTGTTCACCAGAATTTCCGAGCGCAGAACCATGAGCGTTCCTCTCAGTCAGGTTGGATGTGAAAAGTCAGACCGCCAGTGTGCCCAATGATGCCCGGTTAATCACTACCCAAAATGTATGGGTACTGTAGGAGTGAGCCTGCTCGCGATAGCGGTGGGTCAGTCAGCAGAGAAGTTACAGACGGACCGCTATCGCGAGCAGGCCCACCCCTGCAAGGGGACTGCGGTGGATCAGAGGCACAACGGCCCGCGCGGGTAGCGCTTGAGCGCCGGAATCAGTTCGGCGCCGGGGATCGGCCGGTCGAACAGGTAGCCCTGTCCGACATCGCAACGGTGGCGCCGCAGGAACGCCAGTTGCTCGGCAGTCTCGATGCCCTCGGCGACGACCTTGAGTTTCAGATTGTGGGCCATGGCGATCACCGCTGAGGTGATTTCCATGTCGTCCTGGTTGTCCGGAATTTCGTGGATGAAGCTGCGATCGATCTTGATGATGTCGATCGGGAATTTCTTCAGGTAGCTGAGCGATGAATAGCCGGTGCCGAAGTCGTCCATGGCCAGGGTCAGGCCCAGACGCTTGAGCTGATCGAGCTGCAAGTGCGTGTCTTCAGTGGCTTCCAGCAGCAGGCCTTCGGTCAGTTCCAGCTCGAGCAGATTGGCCGGCAGCGCTTCTTCCTTGAGGATGTTGGCGATGGACGCGACCAGATCCGGGTCGGAAAACTGCTTGGGTGACAGGTTGATCGCCACCTGCAGATTGCCCAGGCCGGCAGCGGCCAGGGCTTTGCTCATGCGGCAGGCCTGACGGGCGATCCATTTGCCGATCGGGATGATCAGGCCGGTTTCTTCGGCGACGCTGATGAACTGATCCGGGCGAATCATCCCGCGTTCCGGGTGATTCCAGCGCAGCAGCGCTTCCATGCCCAGCAGACGACCGCTGCGCAGGCACAGCTTGGGCTGATAGAACACGTCCAGCTCGTTTTGCGTCAAGGCGCGGCGCAGGTTGTTCTCGACGAACAGTTTGTAACTGGCCTCGGCATTCAGCGCCTCGGTGAACACCTGCAACTGGTGTTTGCCGTTGGCCTTGGCCTTGTGCAGCGCCAGACCGGCGTTGCGCATCAGCGTCTGCGGGTCGCGCCCGTGCAACGGTGCGCAGGCCAGACCGACCGAGCCGGTGACGCTGATCAACTGGTTGTCGACGAACATCGGTTTGTCGAGGGTCAGCAGCAACTGGCTGGCAATCCGCTGCCCGGCTTCGAGATCGGTATTGTCGAGCAACACGGCGAATTCGTTACTGGCGAAACGCGCCAGACTGCCGCTCGGGCTGAGGCTGTTGCGCAGGCGACGGGCCAGACTGATCAGCAGTTTGTCGCCGGTCTGATGGCCGAGGCTGTCGTTGATGCGCTTGAAGTTGTCGATGTCCACCAGCAGCAGGCTGATCGGCGTATCGCTGTCACGGGCGAAGCGCTCGTCGAGGTTGCGGATGAATGCCGGACGGTTGCCGAGGTTGGTCAGGTTGTCGGTGTAAGCCAGACGTTCGATGCGCTGCTGCGCGAGTTTGGTCTGGGTAATGTCTTCGTAGATGCCGATGTAGTGGGTCAGCTCGCGGTTGTCGCCGTACACCTTGGAAATCGACAACTGGCCCCAGTACGGTTCGAGATTTTTTCGTCGGCTTTTGAATTCGCCCTGCCAGCTGTTGCTCTGGGCCAGCGCCGAGGGCGCGTCGAACAACAGTTCGCTGAGGTTTTCCAGCGCCGGCAGTTCCGACAGACGCTGGCCGTGGACTTCTTCGGTGGTGTACTGGGTGATCGCTGTGAAGCTCGGGTTGACGTACTCGACCACGCCATCGCAATTGACCAGCAAAAAGGCGTTGGCGCTTTGCTCGACCGCACGCTGGAACAGGTGCAAGGCGCTGGTGGCGGCGCGGCGGTTGTGGTTGTTGATGACTTGCGCGAACTGATCGGCCAGCTCACCGGCAAACGCGATCTCGTCGGACTGCCAGGCGCGGGTCACGCCGGTCTGCTCCAGGCAGAGTACACCGACCACTTGGCCATCGACGCGGATGCTCGCATCAAGCATGGCGTTGACGTCACGCGGGCGCAGGGCTTCGGCCATCTCGCGGGTGCGCGGATCGCGCATTGCATTGTGCGCATCGATGGCGCGGCTGCCGTGCAGTGCTTCCAGGTAGTCGGGGAAGCTGCCGATGTCGATCACGTCCGGAAGGATGTATTCCTGGGTTGCGCGATGGTAGGCGGAAATCGGCACCAGCAGGTTGCCTTCGAGGTTCCACAGGCTGGCGCAGTCGATTTCATAGATATCGCAGGCGCAGCGGGTGATCAGTTCGGCGGCTTCCTGCAGCGAGTTGTGCGTGCTGTAGCGCTGACGGGCGAGCAGCAGAATCAGTTCCTGCTGGGCACGCACGCGCTCCAGGTGCTGCAGTTGTTCCTGCTGCGCGCGTTGATTGAGTTCGAGGGCGATCTGCAGCCGTGAGTTCTGCGTTTCCAGATCGACGGAGGGCAGTAATGGCGGCTCGCTGAATACATCGTCGACCGCCAGCAGGTAGCCGCGCAGCAGATGCCGATTGTGCTGTTTGTAGGCTTCACCCAGTTCCAGGATGCTCAGCGCCCCGGAGGCGGTGTGCAGGGTGTAGCGCACCAGGTAATGCGGGCTGACGGTGAGCTGTTGCTGGATCGCGTCATGCAATTGATAGCGCGCTTCCGGTTCCATCAGGCTGGCATACGGCGAGCCGACCAGCGCGCACAACTCGACGGCCGGCTGGCCGAACTGGCGTTCACAGTTGGGATCGAGAAACAGCATGGCCCAACTGGCTTCATTCAAGCGCTCGAAACGCAGCATGCCGAGCCGCGAGGGCACAGGCAACTGCGTCACTACCTCGGCCGCCATACGGCTGGCGGCATCGGGTTGGCTCTTCATGAAGGGAACTCGCTTGGAAATATGCTGAACGCGCCGGGCTCGCGCCCTCTTAACTGTTGCCTGCGGCAAGGTTGCATCATTGCGGCCCCGACTGACAAGAGAGATGAAGGCCAAGTGCTATAAGAATATGTCGGCTGGGCTGAACATTTCTCCAGCCAGTGCACAAAACTAATGCACTGAGCATGACAGAGCGCCGTTCCAGAGCGGTTGATGCTCGGCAACAGCGCCCAGTGCACCTACTGATCAGCGTAGGGGAATGACGATCGATTGCAGGCGTTTGCCGTCTCGGTCGTGATAGTTGACCTGAATCTGCCCGGCCTCGACCACCAGGTGGGCAAAATTGTCCTCGCTGACCACTTTGCCTGTCAGCTCATGCCGATAATCCCCGGCGGCGGTGCGCACTAGCGGTTGATCGAGTATGAACGTCGACGCTTTGGCATACGGCAGCAACTTGCTGTTGCATAGCGGCGATGACACCACCGTGTGTACTTCGAAATCCGGATCTTCGCTGTGAGTCAGGCGCGCGGTCAGCGAACCGTGAACATCACCCGAAACGAACACAACATTCCTGATCCGTCGGGTGCGAATGGTTTCCAGCAGGCGCAGGCGTTGTTCGGGGAAGGCTTTCCAGGCGTCATCGCCATGAAGCTTGCGGTCCGGGTAGAACATCACACTGGTCACCACGAACTTGACCCGCGCTTCGCTGTGGATCAGCCATTTGAGCAGCGCCTGTTCCTGAGCCTCATCGAGAATGCGCCGATCATCAGCCGACAAGTTGCGCCGGGTACGGCTGTCCGTCACGAACCATTCGATATCGCCGTCGCTGAATTGATACCAGTAATGCTCAAGCGACGAGCGATCTAGTTCACCGTTAGTTTTCAGCGGATGTGCCGGGCTGTGACTGGCTTGATACAATTCATAGGCCGCCATCGCATTACGGAACAAATCAACGTCAGACTTATTGGCATTGACCGGCCAGTTGTCTTCAATTTCATGATCGTCAAGAATCATGTAAGTCGAAGTGCTGGACATCAGGCGTTTTATATGAGGTTGCGAAAACGCCGCACGGTATTTGCTGAGAATGTCCTGATACTCACGGTCCGGCGCAATCACATTCAGATCGTCAACGTAGATTTGATCCCCGGTCATCAACACTGCACTGATCGGTGGCTCAATACCCTCGATCACTTGATTGATCGAAGCAAAGATCCGGTCGCCCAACTGCGGCAGGGAGGCAACCCCCGCGGTCATGCGCAGATAGCGACACGAACCGACAATATAGGCCCGCGGCTGCATAGGCTTGCTGGAGCGAGTCCGCAGACGATAGATCTCGCGCGGCCATTGCAGCGGCAACTCGGCAACGCTATCTGGTGTATGAACCGGATTCATCGGGCTGAACCAGCCGGCCTGATATTCATATTCGGTGTCGGCACTCAAGTTGTTGAGGGCGAACACGTGTGACATGTCGCGTATAGCGCTCAGGTGCGCAAAGTTACCTTTTGACCATTGTTGTGCACCGGCTGCGCGATAACGTACTCCGGCAAATACCCGTGAGTTGTTCTGGGCATCGCCACGCAGAAATATGCGGGCATGAGTAGTTGTAACGTGGCCGACGATCGGCCCGATAGTTGGTTTTAACATGTCGAATCCATTCGAAGTAACTTGAATTAACTGGGATTCACTAACTTTGGTTAGTTGAATTGGCTGCGCCTAGGTTAGTTGCGTGCAGGACAAAAGAGATCAGCGCCAAGTCGACCAGGGTTGTGGCCGAAATCAGCGCAACGTGTGGGAAAAAGCCGAGAGGCAGGTTTCTTCAGGCAAAAAAAAGCCCCGCCAGATGACGGGGTTGAGGTACGAGCGTGTGGCGCTCGAAAGGGTGCAGCAAGCGGCCCTCCGTTGTCGGAGGGCCGTTTGGATTACAGCAGGATGGTGCGGATGTCGCCCAACAGGCTGCCCAGACGCTGGGTGAAGCGTGCGGCAGCGGCGCCGTTGATCACACGGTGATCGTAGGACAGCGACAGTGGCAGCATCAGTTTCGGCTGGAAGGCTTTGCCGTCCCAGACTGGCTGGATGGTTGCCTTGGACACACCGAGAATCGCCACTTCCGGCGCGTTGACGATCGGCGTGAAGCCGGTGCCGCCAATATGGCCGAGGCTGGAAATGGTGAAGCAGGCGCCTTGCATCTCGTCCGAGGACAGCTTCTTGGTGCGGGCTTTTTCAGCCAGCGAAGCCGCTTCGGCCGCCAGTTGCAGCAGGCTCTTCTGGTCGACGTTCTTGATGACCGGCACCAGCAGGCCATCCGGGGTGTCGACGGCGAAGCCGATGTTCACGTATTTCTTGCGGATGATCGCTTTGCCGCTTGGCGCCAGCGAACTGTTGAAGTCCGGCAGCTCCTTGAGCAGATGCGCGCAGGTCTTGAGCAGCAGCGGCAGGATGGTCAGCTTGACGCCAGCCTTCTCGGCCACGGCCTTCTGTGCAACACGGAAAGCTTCCAGCTCGGTGATGTCTGCCGAGTCGAATTGCGTCACGTGTGGCACGTTCAGCCAGCTGCGGTGCAGGTTGGCAGCGCCGACTTGCATCAGGCGAGTCATCGGCACTTCTTCGATTTCGCCGAAACGGCTGAAATCGACGACCGGAATCGGCGGGATGCCCGCGCCACCGGTTGCGCCAGCAGCAGCGGCCGGTGCTTCCTTGGCCTTCTGCATCATCGCTTTGACGTAGGTCTGCACGTCTTCTTTCAGAATACGACCGTGCGGGCCGCTGGCGCCGACAGCGCTCAGCTCGACGCCAAACTCACGGGCCAGTTGACGCACGGCGGGACCGGCGTGAACTTTCGCGCCCGGCTTGGCCGGTGCGGCAGCTGGAGCGGCAGCAGCAGGTGCAGCCGGGGCAGCAGCGGCCGGTGCCGGAGCGCTCGGTGCAGCCGCGGCCGCGGGAGCCGAAGCAGCAGCAGGCGCCGCGCCTTTGACTTTCAGCTTGAGGATCAGGTCGCCGGTGCCGACTTCGTCATCCAGCTTGATCGAAACGCTTTCGACCACGCCAGCGGCAGGCGATGGAATTTCCATGCTGGCCTTGTCGGATTCCAGGGTGATCAGCGACTGGTCGGCTTCGACGGTGTCGCCGGCCTTGACCAGCACTTCGATGATCTTGGCCTTGCCGGCCGAACCGATGTCCGGAACGTGGATGTCCTGCACGCTGTCGGCGACCGGTGCCGCCGGAGCAGCAGTCGGCGCTGGCGCAGCGGCGGCAGCAGGCGCGGCAGTCTGAGCCGGAGCGGCCGCAGCAGGCGCCGCAGCACCCGCCACTTCCAGATCCAGAATCAGGTCGCCAGTGCCGACTTCGTCGTTGAGCTTGACGCTGATGGCCTTGACCACGCCCGCGGCAGGCGAGGGAATTTCCATGCTCGCCTTGTCGGATTCAAGGGTGATCAGCGATTGATCAGCTTCGACGGTGTCGCCGACCTTGACCTGAATCTCGATGATCTGCGCCTTGCCCGACGAACCGATGTCCGGCACGTGCACTTGCTGTACCGAAGCGGCAGCAGGGGCAGCGGCAGGCGCGGCAGCAGCAGGTGCCGCAGCCGGTTTTTCTTCAGCTTTGGCAGCCGGAGCCGCCGCCGGAGCAGGTGCCGCTTCAGCAGCGCCCTCGACTTCCAGCTCGAGCAGTTCGTCGCCTTCTTTCAGGCGGTCGCCCAGCTTCACTTTCAGGCTTTTGATGACGCCGGCTTTCGGGGCTGGCACTTCCATGCTGGCCTTGTCCGATTCCAGGGTCAGGATGCTCTGGTCGGCTTCGATGCGGTCGCCGACCTTTACAAACAGTTCAATTACTTCACCTTCACCGCTGCCGATGTCAGGTACGCGAATGAGTTCGCTCACAAAATGTCTCCTCAGCAGTCCAGTGGGTTGCGTTTTTCCGGGTCGATGCCGAACTTGACGATGGCCTCAGCCACGACTTTAGGTTCGATATCACCACGGTCAGCCAGTGCTTCCAGGGCTGCCAACACCACGAAATGACGGTCGACTTCGAAGAAATGACGCAGTTTCTTGCGGCTGTCGCTACGGCCGAAACCGTCGGTGCCCAGGACTTTGAATTCCTTGGACGGTACCCACTGACGGATCTGCTCGGCGAACAGCTTCATGTAGTCGGTAGAGGCGATGACCGGACCTTTACGGCCGTTCAGGCATTCTTCGACGTAGCTCAGCTTCGGCTTCTGGCCAGGCTTTAGACGGTTGCTGCGCTCTACGGCGAGGCCATCGCGACGCAGTTCGTTGAAGCTGGTAACGCTCCACACGTCGGCGCCGACGTTGAACTCTTCACGCAGGATCTTCGCCGCTTCACGCACTTCACGCAGGATGGTGCCGGAGCCCATCAGCTGGACGTGATGCGCCGCGTCGCGGGTGTCTTCCTCGAGCAGGTACATGCCTTTCTTGATGCCTTCTTCGGCACCGGCCGGCATGGCTGGCTGCTGGTACGACTCGTTCATCACGGTGATGTAGTAGAAGATGTCCTGTTGCTCTTCGGTCATCTTCTTCATGCCGTCCTGAATGATCACCGCCAGCTCGTAGCCGTAGGTCGGATCGTAGGTGCGGCAGTTCGGGATGGTCGCGGCCAGCAGGTGGCTGTGACCGTCTTCGTGCTGCAGACCTTCACCGTTCAGGGTGGTACGGCCGGCGGTGCCGCCGATCAGGAAGCCACGGGTACGGCTGTCGCCGGCAGCCCAGGCCAGGTCGCCAATACGCTGGAAGCCGAACATCGAATAGAAGATGTAGAACGGCAGCATCGGCTGGTTGTGGCTGGAGTACGAAGTACCGGCGGCGATGAACGAGCTCATGGCGCCTGCTTCGTTGATGCCTTCTTCAAGGATCTGACCTTTCTGGTCTTCCTTGTAGAACATCACCTGGTCTTTATCGACTGGCTCGTAGAGCTGGCCGACGGATGAGTAGATGCCGAGCTGACGGAACATGCCTTCCATACCGAAGGTACGGGCTTCGTCCGGGATGATCGGAACGATGCGCGGGCCGATTTCCTTGTCCTTGACCAATTGCGCGAGGATTCGCACGAAGGCCATGGTGGTGGAAATTTCGCGGTCGCCGGAACCGTCAAGGATGGCCTTGAGGGTATCCAGATCCGGAGTCGGTACGCTGAAGCTCTGCGCGCGGCGCTGTGGTACGAAACCGCCCAATGCCGAGCGACGCTCGGCGAGGTAGCGGGCTTCGGCGCTGTTTGGCTCAGGCTTGAAGAACGGCAGGTTCTCCAGCTCTTCGTCCTTGACCGGGATGTCGAAACGGTCGCGGAACAGCTTCAGGCTGTCGACATCGACTTTCTTGGTGTTGTGCGCGGTGTTTTTCGCTTCGCCGGCACCGGTGCCATAACCCTTGATGGTCTTGGCGAGGATGACGGTTGGTTGTTCCTTGTGGTTGACCGCTTCGTGGTACGCCGCGTAGACCTTGTACGGGTCGTGGCCGCCACGGTTGAGTTTCCAGATCTCGTCGTCGGACAAATCGGCAACCATTGCCTTGAGTTCAGGCGTGTTGAAGAAGTGCTCGCGAACGAACGCGCCGTCTTTGGCTTTGTAGTTCTGGTACTCGCCGTCGATGACTTCGTCCATGCGACGCTGCAGGATGCCGTCGACGTCCTTGGCCAGCAGTGGGTCCCAGAAACGGCCCCAGATGACTTTGGTCACGTTCCACTGTGCACCACGGAACACGCCTTCGAGTTCCTGGATGATCTTGCCGTTGCCGCGAACCGGGCCGTCGAGGCGCTGCAGGTTGCAGTTGATGACGAAGATCAGGTTGTCCAGCTTCTCGCGGCCGGCCAGGGAGATCGCGCCCAGGGATTCCGGCTCGTCGCACTCGCCGTCGCCCAGGAAGCACCAGACTTTCTGTTTGCCCGGCTGAATGAAACCGCGGTGTTCTAGGTACTTCATGAAACGTGCCTGGTAGATTGCCTGGATCGGACCCAGACCCATCGATACGGTCGGGAACTGCCAGAAGTCAGGCATCAACCACGGGTGCGGATAGGACGACAGGCCTTGACCATCGACTTCCTGACGGAAGTTGTTCATCTGGTCTTCGGTGATGCGGCCTTCCATGAAGGCACGGGCGTAAACGCCTGGCGAGGTGTGGCCCTGGAAGTAGATCAGGTCGCCGCCGTGTTCGTCGGTCGGGGCCTGGAAGAAGTAGTTGAAGCCGATGTCATACAGGGTCGCACTGGAAGCGAAGCTGGAGATGTGACCACCCAGGTCAGAATCTTTCAGGTTCGTACGCATTACCATGGCCATCGCGTTCCAGCGTACCAGCGAGCGAATGCGGCGTTCCATGAACAGGTCGCCAGGCATGCGTGCTTCGTGGGTAACGGGGATCGTGTTGCGGTAAGGCGTGGTGATGGCGTAAGGGAGCTGCGAACCGCTGCGGGTCGCCAGTTCACCCATACGGGTCATCAGATAGTGAGCACGGTCTTCGCCTTCTTTGTCGAGAACCGATTCCAGGGCGTCCAGCCATTCCTGGGTTTCGACGGGATCGAGGTCTTGCATGGCTTGCTCCAGGGCGGAAAGGCTTCCAGAATCGGTTGCCTGAGTTTGCGACTGGCCTTGTGGGCAGACGATTTAAAATTCTTGGATTGCCGACAGGTTGTTCCGGCGGCGTGTAGTTTTACTACAAATCTTCCGGCATTTCAGCCTTTCGAATGTATAGACGAGTAGTAAAACTACAGAAGAATGGCTCGTGGCCTCCAACTGCGTTGTGAGAATAATCGTTAAGGTTGGTCTTTTGCCATCCGAAAAAGGTGAAACTTTGATATTCGCTGCCAACGACAATGAATTTTCAGCTATTTCTAACTTTTGTTCGACACTCCAGCGGGTAGCGGCTTTTCGCCAATCACTACAAGCGGCCATTTACACGCCGATCAAGGATAGACCATGACCCTGCCCGTGCTTGCCGAACTGCCCGCCATTCTCCTGCCGTTGGTCAATCGATCCGAGCAGTCGTTCCGTACGGCCGTCGCCGCGCTGGATGACGATCACGGTCTGGCGAACTGGTCCTCCGAGCGCTGGGCGCAGTTCGCCCGCGTCAGCGCCGCCAGCGAGTTTGTCATTGAACAGAGCGTTCGTGACCCTTTGATGTTGCTGGCGCTGGTGCAGTCCGGCGAACTCGACCGGGCTTATGCACCGGGCGAACTGTGCACGCAAATTGCTGCTGCGGTAAATGCCGCGCAGAGCGAAGACGAGCTCGGCCGCGCCCTGCGCCGCCAGCGCGCCCGGCATCAGGTGCGGATCATCTGGCGTGACCTCACCCGCCAGGCCGATCTGGTGCAGACCTGTCGCGATCTTTCGGACATGGCCGACGCCACCATCGACCAGGCCTATCAATGGCTGTACAGCCGTCATTGCGAACAGTTCGGCACGCCGACCGGGCGCCGCAGCGGTCTGCCGCAGCAGATGGTCATTCTCGGCATGGGCAAGCTCGGCGCCGTCGAATTGAATCTGTCGTCGGACATCGACCTGATTTTTGCCTATCCCGAAGGCGGCGAAACCGTTGGGGTGAAGCGCTCGCTGGACAACCAGGAATTTTTCATCCGTCTCGGCCAGCGCCTGATCAAGGCGCTCGACCCGATGACCGTCGACGGCTTCGTCTTTCGTGTCGACATGCGTCTGCGTCCGTACGGTTCGTCCGGCGCGCTGGTGCTGAGCTTCAATGCGCTGGAGCAGTATTACCAGGATCAGGGTCGCGATTGGGAACGCTACGCGATGATCAAGGCGCGGGTGGTGGCCGGCGATCAGGCGGCGGGTGCGCAATTGCTCGATATGCTGCGGCCGTTCGTTTACCGGCGCTATCTGGACTTCTCGGCGATCGAAGCGCTGCGCACCATGAAGCAGCTGATCCAGCAGGAAGTGCGGCGCAAGGGCATGGCCGACAACATCAAGCTGGGCTCTGGTGGCATCCGTGAGGTCGAGTTCATCGCCCAAGCCTTTCAGTTGATCCACGGCGGGCGCGACCTGAGCCTGCAACAGCGTCCTCTATTAAAGGTGTTGAGCACGCTGGAAGGGCAGGGTTATCTGCCGCCGGCGGTGGTCAGTGAGTTGCGCGAAGGCTACGAATTCTTGCGTTACACCGAACACGCCATCCAGGCGATCGCCGACCGTCAGACCCAGATGCTCCCGGATGGCGCTCAGGATCAGGCGCGCATTGCCTTCATGCTCGGTTTCGCCGATTGGGAGGCTTTCCACGAAAAACTGATGTTCTGGCGCGGCCGTGTGGCCTGGCACTTTGCCCAGGTGATCGCCGATCCCGACGAGGAGGAGGGCGCCGAAAACGAAGTGGTGGTTGGCGGTGAATGGCTGCCACTGTGGGAAGAGGCCCAGGACGAGGAAGCGGCTTGCCGTCAGTTGCAGGAGGCCGGTTTTGCCGATGCGAGCAAAGCCCTGAAAGCCCTGGCCGGTTTGCGCGGCAGTCCGCAATTGCGCGCCATGCAGCGTTTGGGACGAGAGCGACTCGATGCGTTCATTCCGCGTCTGCTCGCGCAAGCGGTGGAGCATGACAACCCCGATCTGGTGCTTGAACGGGTGCTGCCGTTGGTCGAGGCGGTGGCCCGGCGTTCGGCGTATCTGGTGCTGTTGACCGAGAACCCCGGCGCCCTGCGGCGGTTGTTGACGCTGTGCGCGGCGAGTCCCTGGATCGCTGAACAGATCACCCGCTTTCCGCTGCTGCTCGACGAGTTGCTGAATGAGGGGCGTCTGTTCAAGCCGCCCTTGGCGCCGGAACTGGCCGCCGAGTTGCGCGAACGGTTGACGCGGATTCCCGAAGACGACCTCGAACAGCAGATGGAAGCCCTGCGCCATTTCAAACTGGCGCACCGCTTGCGCGTCGCCGCCTCGGAAATCGCCGGCAGCCTGCCGTTGATGAAAGTCAGCGATTACCTGACCTGGCTGGCCGAGGCGATTCTTGAGCAAGTGCTGGCCCTGGCCTGGCGCCAGACGGTGGCCAAGTACGGCACGCCGCTGCGCACCGACGGCACCTTGTGCGACCCCGGCTTCATTATTGTCGGTTATGGCAAGGTCGGCGGTCTGGAGCTGGGGCATGGTTCGGATCTGGATCTGGTGTTCATTCACGACGGCGATCCGCATGCGGAAACTGACGGGCCGAAGTCGATCGACGGTGCGCAATTCTTCACGCGGCTGGGGCAGCGGATCATTCACTTGCTGACGGCGCAGACCAACTCCGGCCAGCTCTACGAAGTCGACATGCGTTTGCGCCCGTCTGGTGCGGCGGGCTTGTTGGTCAGTTCCCTAGGCGCGTTCGCCCGCTATCAGGAAAATGAAGCCTGGACCTGGGAACACCAGGCATTGGTGCGGGCGCGAGTGCTGGTCGGTAGTCAGGATGTTGGCCAGGCATTCGAAAAAGTCCGCGCGCAAGTACTGGGCAAGCCCCGCGATCTGGCGAAGCTGCAGCAGGAAGTCAGCGAGATGCGCGCGAAGATGCGCGACAACCTCGGCACCAAGAGCACCGCAGCCGGCACGGCGGCCAATGCCTTCGAGGCCACAGCCTCGTTCGACCTCAAGCAGGACGCCGGAGGTATCGTCGATATTGAATTTATGGTGCAATACGCGGCTCTGGCGTGGTCGCAAAGCCACCCGCCACTGCTGCGCTGGACCGATAACATCCGCATTCTGGAAACGCTGGAACACGCAGGGCTGATGCCTGCCGAAGACGCCAGCCTGCTGCGCGAGGCCTATAAAGCCTACCGCTCGGCCGCGCACCGGCAGGCGCTGCAGAAGGACGCCGGAGTGATTACGGGCGACCAGTTTGCCGAAGAACGCCGGCAGGTCATGCGAATCTGGCGTGAGTTGGGGCTAAGCTGAACACACCAGTTTGGCGTGAGTTTCAAATGTGGGAGCGAGCCTGCTCGCGAAGGCGGCGTGTCAGGCGAGGTCGATGCTGGATATGCCGGCCCCTTCGCGAGCAGGCTCGCTCCCACAGTGGATCTACCGTGTTCAAGGATTTGCGGCAAAACGAATAACCCTGTGGGAGCGGGCTTGCCCGCGATAGCGGAGTATCAGACGACAATAATGTTGGATGTGAAGACCCCATCGCGAGCAGGCTCGCTCCCACAGAAGATCTACAGTGTTTGTAGAATTCTCGAGGCGGGGAGGCGTAATTGCCTCCCCGGTTCGTTTTTGGAAAGCACATGAATATTTTGATCGTTGGGCCCAGTTGGGTCGGTGACATGGTGATGGCGCAGACACTGTTTCAGGGTCTCAAACAGCGCCACCCGCAATGCGCAATCGACGTGCTGGCGCCCGAGTGGAGCCGGCCGATCCTTGAACGCATGCCCGAAGTGCGCAAGGCCTTGAGCTTCCCGCTCGGCCACGGCGCACTGGAACTGGCGACGCGTCGGCGCATCGGCAAATCTCTGGCCGGGCAGTACGATCAGGCGATCCTGCTGCCCAACTCGTTGAAGTCGGCGCTGGTGCCGTTTTTTGCCGGCATCCCCAAACGCACCGGCTGGCGTGGCGAGTTCCGTTACGGCCTGCTCAACGACGTGCGCGCGCTGGATAAAGAACGTTATCCGCTGATGATCGAGCGCTTCATGGCGCTGGCCTACGAGCCGAACGCTGAATTGCCGAAACCCTACCCGCGGCCGAGCCTGCAAATCGATCCGCAGACCCGCGAAGCGGCGCTGGCCAAGTTCGGCCTGAGCCTCGACCGCCCGGTGTTGGCCCTGTGCCCCGGCGCCGAGTTCGGCGAATCCAAGCGCTGGCCGTCCGAGCACTACGCCAAAGTCGCCGAAGCGCGCATTCGCGAAGGCTGGCAGGTGTGGCTGTTCGGTTCGAAAAACGATCACGCGGTCGGCGAAGACATCCGCGCACGTTTGATTCCGGGCCTGCGGGAGGAATCGGTCAATCTCAGTGGCGGTACTTCGTTGGCCGAGGCCATCGACCTGCTGTCGTGTGCAGACTCGGTGGTGTCCAACGACTCCGGCCTGATGCACGTCGCCGCTGCGTTGAACCGCCCGCTGGTCGCCGTCTACGGTTCGACTTCGCCGGGCTTCACCCCGCCGCTGGCCGAGCAGGTCGAAGTCGTGCGCCTGGGCATCGAATGCAGCCCGTGCTTCGACCGTACCTGCCGTTTCGGCCATTACAACTGCCTGCGCCAATTGATGCCGGAGGCCGTCAACGACGCCTTGCACAAGTTGCACGGCTCCGTGGTCGAGGTTCATTAAGTTGCGGGTACTGTTGATCAAGACTTCATCGCTGGGCGACGTGATCCACGCGTTGCCGGCGCTGACCGACGCGGCCCGGGCGATTCCCGGGATCAAGTTCGACTGGGTCGTGGAGGAAGGCTTCGCCGAAATTCCGACCTGGCACCCGGCGGTCGGCAAAGTGATCCCGGTGGCGATCCGCCGCTGGCGCAAGAACCTGTGGAAGACCCTCACCAGCGGCGAATGGAAGCGCTTCAAACAAAGCGTGCGCGCCAACCAATACGATCTGGTGATCGACGCCCAGGGCCTGCTGAAAAGCGCCTGGCTGACCCGCTACGTCAAAGCCCCGGTGGCCGGCCTCGATAAAACCTCGGCCCGTGAACCGCTGGCGGCGCGTTTCTATGATCGCAAACTGGCCGTGGCCCGTGGTCAGCACGCCGTCGAGCGGGTACGGCAACTGTTCGCCATCACGCTGGGTTATGACCTGCCCAAAGGCCTGGGCGATTACGGCCTCAACGTCGAGCGCCTGGTCGAGCTGCCGCGCAAGAACGCTTTCGTGGTGTTCCTGCATGGCACCACTTGGGACACCAAGCACTGGCCGGAAATCTACTGGCGCGAGCTGACCGAACGGGTCGGCTACCTCGGTGTCGGCGTGAAGCTGCCTTGGGGCAACGAGCAGGAAAAGGCTCGCGCCGAAAGGATTGCCGCTGGCTTCAAGCATGCCGAAGTGCTGCCAAAGCTGAATCTGGCCGGCGTCGGCAAGGTGCTTGCCGGCGCGCAAGCCTGCGTCGCAGTGGACACCGGCCTCGGTCATCTGGCCGCGGCGCTGGACGTGCCGACCATTTCGTTGTTCGGCCCGACCAACCCGGGCCTGACCGGCGCTTACGGCAAGCTGCAGATTCACCTGGCCAGCGATTTTCCGTGCGCACCGTGCATGCAGAAGAAATGTACCTATCAACCGACCGCGCAGGATGCCCGGCAGTTTGACCTCAAGCGTGAACAGCCGCTGTGCTTCACGCGTGTAAACCCCGAGCGTGTCGCCAGCCGACTGAGCACGTTGTTAATGGCTGAGGAGCTGCGCTGATGCAATTGGCATTCGTCCTGTACAAATATTTCCCGTTCGGCGGCTTGCAGCGCGACTTCATGCGCATCGCCCTCGAATGCCAGCAGCGCGGCCATCAGATCCGCGTCTACACGCTGATCTGGGAAGGCGACGTGCCGCCGGGCTTCGAAGTGCTGGTGGCGCCGGTCAAGGCGTTGTTCAACCACCGTCGCAACGAAAAGCTCAGTGCGTGGATGCAAGCAGATCTGGCCAAGCGTCCGGTCGACCGGCTGATCGGCTTCAACAAGATGCCCGGTCTCGACGTCTATTACGCGGCCGACGGCTGCTTCGAAGACAAAGCGCAGAACCTGCGAAACTCGCTGTACCGTCGCTGGGGTCGCTATCGCCACTTCGCCGAGTACGAGCGCGCCGTGTTCGCGAAAGATGCGAAAACCGAAGTGCTGATGATTTCCGAAGTGCAGCAACCGTTGTTCATCAAGCATTACGACACCCCGCTCGAACGCTTCCATCTGCTGCCGCCTGGCATTGCCCAGGACCGTCGACGCCCGGCGAATGCCGATGAAATTCGTGCCGGTTTCCGTGCCGAGTTCAATCTCAGGGACGACGAGCTGCTGCTGGTGCAGATAGGCTCCGGCTTCAAGACCAAAGGCGTCGATCGCAGCCTCAAGGCCCTCGCCGCGTTGCCCGCCGAACTGAAGAAACGTACCCGGCTGTTTGTAATCGGCCAGGATGACCCCAAATTATTCCAGATGCAGAGTGCGACGTTGGGCCTGGGCGACAACGTGACGTTTCTCAAGGGGCGCAGCGATATCCCGCGTTTTCTGCTCGGTGCCGATCTGTTGATCCACCCGGCGTACAACGAGAACACCGGCACCGTGCTGCTTGAAGCGCTGGTCGCCGGCCTGCCGGTACTGGTCAGCGCGGTCTGCGGTTACGCCCATTACATCGCCGAGGCCGACGCCGGGCGAGTACTGGACGAACCGTTCGAGCAGACGCAGTTGACGCAATATCTGACTGACATGTTGAGCGACGACGCTGCACGGGCGGCCTGGAGCCGCAATGGTCTGGCCTTCGCCGAGACGGCCGACCTCTACAGCATGCCGCAGCACGCGGCCGATGTGATTCTGGCGGAGCACGCTTAATGAAGTTGATGCTGGCTGAACCGTTCAAAAGCCTTTGGGCCGGACGCGATCCGTTTGCCGAAGTCGAAGGCTTGCAGGGCGAGGTATACCGCGAGCTGGAAGCACGCCGGACACTGCGCACGGAAGTCGACGGCAATGGGTTTTTTGTGAAGATCCACCGGGGCATCGGCTGGGGCGAAATCTTCAAGAACCTGCTGACCGCCAAGCTGCCGGTACTCGGCGCGGGCCAGGAATGGCAGGCGATTCAACGTCTGCAGGAAGTCGGCGTACCGACCATGACCGCTGTGGCCTATGGCGAGAAGGGCAGTAACCCGGCGGATCAGCATTCGTTCATTGTTACCGAAGAGTTGGCGCCGGCCATCAGCCTGGAAGACTTCAGCATCGACTGGGTCAAGCAGCCGCCCGAGCCAAAGCTCAAGCGCGCATTGATTGCCGAGGTCGCCCGCATGACCGGCATGATGCACCGTGCCGGCGTCAACCACCGCGATTGCTACATCTGTCACTTCCTGCTGCACACCGATAAACCGGTGACGCCGGAAGATTTCAAGCTGTCGGTGATCGACCTGCACCGCGCGCAGACCCGCCCGGCGATTACGCAGCGCTGGCGCAACAAGGATCTGGCGGCGCTGTACTTTTCTGCGCTGGACATCGGCCTGACCCGCCGCGACAAGCTGCGTTTTCTCAAGGGCTATTTCCAGCAGCCGCTGCGCCAGATCCTTGCCGAAGAAGCGCCGCTGCTGAGCTGGCTGCAAGGCAAGGCCGACAAGCTCTACGCACGCAAACAGCGTTACGGGGATGCGCTCTGATGGCGGGGTGGATTCTGGAGCCGGCCTACAGCGATCTCGCCGAAGATTTCGGCAGTCTCGAAGCGGTGTTTGCCCTGCAAGGCGAGCGCCTGACCCGCGACCCGCTGTCCGAGGTGATTCGCGTACAGCGCAACGGCGTCAATTACTACGTCAAACGCTACGTCGGCGCCGGTAAAGGCTTGCGCCGTTACCTCGGCAAGCCGCGGGTGAAGATGGAGTGGCAGAACCTCAAGCGCTTCGCCAAGTGGGGCATTCCCACTGCCGAAGTGGTCGCCTGGGGCCTGGAGCGACGCGGAGCTGCGTATGATCGCGGCGCGATGATCACCCGCGAACTGCCGCATACCGAAGACCTCTCGGCGCTTGCCGAACGCAAGGACCCGAAACTCAGGGATCGCGCCTGGGTCGACGGCGTCAGTCGGCAGCTGGCCGGTTATACCCGGACAATGCACGATCACCGTTTCACCCATAACGATCTGAAATGGCGCAACCTGTTGATTGACGATCAGGCGCACATCTTTCTGATCGACTGCCCCAATGGCGAGTTCTGGCGCGGCTTCTGGCTCAAGTATCGGATCACCAAGGATCTGGCCTGTCTCGACAAGCTCGCCAAATATCACCTGTCGAACACCCAGCGCCTGCGCTTTTACAAGCAGTATCGCCAGTGCGATCGGCTTGATAGCGCCGACAAGAAGCGGATTCGGCACGTGGTGAGATTTTTCGAGGGACGTGAATGACTGATTTTCTGGCCGACGATGACCGCGCACTGCTGGCGCGCCATGGCCTGGACACTTTTGATGCGCTGTGGGCAAAAGAGCTTGAGGCGGTCGACGAACCCAACACCGCCGGCGGTGGCTGGAGCAGTGTGTTTCGTCTGAATCTGGAGGGGCAGGGCTATTACCTCAAGCGCCAGAGCAACTATCTGACGCGCACGCTGCATGCGCCGTTCGGCGAGCCCAGTTTTGCCCGCGAGTTTCGCAACATCAGCCGCTATCGCAAGCTCGGCATACCGGCGCTGCAAGCGGTGTTCTTCGGTGAGCGCAAGGTCGGCGGCGAAGTTCGCGCGATTCTGCTGACCCGCGCGCTGGACGGCTGGAGCGACCTGGATTCGCTGTTGCAACGCTGGGCACAACTCGACCGCGCGCAGCAGTCGGCGATCCTGCGTGCCTGCGGGCTGCTGGCGCAGCGTCTGCATGGTGTGCGTCAGGTGCACGGTTGTTTTTATCCCAAGCATATTTTCTTGCGGGCCGTGGGTGACGAGTACCAGGCGCAATTGATCGATCTGGAAAAGACCCGGCCGTTGCTGTTCGGCCTGCGCGACCGCATCAAGGATCTGGAGCCGTTGCAGCGCCGTGCGCCGCAGTGGACCGAGGCGCAATTGCGCGAGTTGCTGGCGGCTTACCTGGATCAGCCTGGCGACAGCTCGCTGGTCGACAGCTGGCTCGCCCGGCTGACCGCGCGTCGCACGCACAAGGAGACGCGCTGATGCGACTGTCCCAACTGGCCAATGTCGGCCGTACTCCGGCGCTGCCGCTGACGGTAACGCTGGCCGATGCCGCCGGCAGTGCCGACTTGCAGCTGTTGAGTCTGCTGCGGGTATTGCCGGGGCAGCGTTATGTGGGCGCCGGCGTCTGGCGCGGCCGGCCGGTGCTGGCCAAGCTGCTGGTTGGCAGCAAGGCCGCGCGGCATTTTCAGCGTGAGCTGCAAGGCGTGCGTCTGCTGGCTGAGCAAGGCCTGACCACACCGCTGCTGCTGGCCGATGGGCTGACCAATGGCGAGGGTGGCTGGCTGCTGTTCGAACTACTGGAAAACGCCGAAAGCCTGGGCGACGCCTGGGCACAGGTCGAATCCCTGCCGGTGTTAGCCGACGAGCAGTCCGCGGTGCTGGCCGAGGCGCTGGGCGCGATTGGTCAATTGCACGGCAAAGGCCTCTGGCAGGAAGACCTGCACCTGGACAATCTGCTGCGCCATGGCGGCCAGTTGTACTTGATCGACGGCGCCGGTATTCGCGCGGAAACCGCCGGGCAACCGTTGTCGCGGCAAAAAGTGCTGGAAAATCTCGGGGTGTTTTTCGCCCAGTTGCCCAAGGCGCTGGAACCGTTCACCGAAGAGCTGCTGGTGTATTACCTGCTGAGCAACAGCGAGCACGCGTTGCCGCTGGAAGCCTTGCAGAAACAGATCGACAAGGTGCGCCGTTGGCGACTGAAGGACTTCCTGCTCAAGGTCGGCCGCGAATGTACGCTGTTCAGCGTACGGCGCGGCGCATTCGGCCTGCGGGCGATCCGCCGCGAAGAAGAAGCGGCGATGGTGCCGGTGCTGGAGCAGGCCGACGCATTGCTTGCTCAGGGTCATCTCTACAAGACCGGCGGCGCGGCGAGCGTTGGCAAGGTGCAGGTGGGCGAGCGCACGCTGCTGATCAAGCGCTACAACATCAAGGGGTTCGCCCATTGGCTCAAGCGCTTCTGGCGGCCGAGCCGTGCCTGGCACTCTTGGCGCGAGGGCAATCGCCTGGCGTTTCTCGGGATCGCCACACCGAAACCCCTGGCCGTGCTGGAAAAACGCTTCCTCTGGCTGCGCGGTCGCGCCTGGCTGGTGACCGAGTTCCTGCCGGGGCCGGACATCATCGAGCGCTTTGCGCCGTATGTCGAAAGTGGCGAAGCGCCCGAGGCGGAACTGCAGGCGCTAGATTCTCTGTTTGCGCAATTGATCAATGAACGCATCAGTCACGGTGATTTCAAAGGGCACAACCTGTTCTGGCACGAAGATCGCTGGGCATTGATCGATCTGGACTCGATGTGTCAGCACGGCTCTATCAGCAGTTTTGCGCAGGCGTATGCCCGTGACCGCGCGCGATTCATGCGCAACTGGACGCAAAACAGTGCCTTGTATCGAGTCATTGATCAGCGATTGCCGAATGAGGTGGCCGATTCATCCTCGGTCAATCGCACAGGGTAATTCCCCTGTCGTTTACGCTATAATCCCGCGCTTTAGCTGTCTCTCGCCTGTGCGGGGATACATCCATTTTTCAAGGCGCTTCGCGCCTGTACGCAGACTTAAGAGGCTAGACCCCTGTGGCATTGACGATTCTTGGCCTGTCCGGCGCCCTTAGCCATGACCCTTCAGCAGCCTTGTACATCGACGGCAAGCTGGTGGCGGCGGCTGAAGAAGAGCGCTTCGTACGCGATAAGCATGCAAAGAACCGCATGCCCTACGAATCGGCGAAGTTCTGTCTGGAACAGGCCGGCATCAAGCCGTCCGATGTTGACGTGGTCGCGATCCCGTTTGCCCCGATCAGTCTCTTCGGCAAGGCCCGCTGGCACTACGCCAAGCGCTACTGGTATGCCCCGGATCGCGCCCTCGATGCGATCCTGATGGGCAACCGCCGCTACAAGCGTTATCGCAACAAGATCGTCTGGTGCCTTGAGCAACTGGGTTTCGATCCGAAAAAGATCAAGATCGAGCCGGTCGAGCATCATCTGGCTCACGCCTCCAGCGCTTACCACTGCTCCGGTTTCAAGGAAAAAACCGCGATCCTCGGGATCGACGGCAAGGGCGAGTACGCCACGACCTTCTTCGGTTATGGTGAAAACGGCAAGATCCACAAGATCAAGGAGTTCTTCGATCCGGACTCCCTCGGCGGTCTGTACGGGGCGATCACCGAGTTCCTCGGCTTCGAAATGCTTGACGGCGAATTCAAGGTCATGGGCATGGCGCCCTACGGTGATGCCAGCAAGTACGACTTTTCACGTCTGGCCTCGTTCGAGAACGGCGAGCTGGTGATCAACACCGACTACGCCAACGTGATCGGCCTGCGTCGCTACAAGGAGAAGGGCAAAGGCTTCTACTTCTCGCCGAAGCTGATCGAATGGCTGGGCCCGAAGCGCGAAGGTGATATTGCTGACGAGCCGTACATCCACTACGCCGCGAGCATGCAAGCGCTGTTCGAGAAACTGGCGTTGCAGATGATCGACCACTATCTGGGCGACGTGCTCAAGGAAACCGGCAAGCTGGCGTTCGCCGGTGGCTGTGCGTTGAACGTCAAGCTGAACCAGAAAATCATCGCCCGCGACGACATCAAGGAGCTGTTCGTGCAGCCTGCGTCCGGCGATGCCGGCACTGCAGTGGGCGCCGCGGCTTATGTGTCGCACGCGCGTGGCGTACCGGTGGAGAAGATGGAACACGTCTATCTCGGCCCGTCCTACAGCAACGAAGACGTGATCGCCGCGTGCGCTCGTCACGCCAACAAGCCGGCCTGGCGCAAGCTCGACAACATGCCGGAGCAGATCGCCAGAATCATGGTCGACGGCAACCCGGTCGCCTGGTTTCAGGGGCGCATGGAGTTCGGTCCGCGTGCCTTGGGCGGTCGTTCGATCATCGGTTGCCCAAGCGTTGCTGGTGTGGCCGACCGGATCAACCATCAGATCAAGTTCCGCGAGCGCTGGAGGCCTTTCTGCCCGTCGATGCTCGACACCGTTGCGCCGCAGATGATCAAGATCGATCACCCGGCACCGTTCATGACGTTCACCTTCGAAGTTGCTGAAGAGTGGAAAACCCGCGTGCCGGAAGTCGTCCACGAAGACGGCACTTCTCGCGCCCAGGTACTCAAGCGTGAATACAACCCGCGCTACTACGACATGATGAAGGCGCTGGAAAACCTCACCGGCAACGGTGTATCGCTGAACACCTCGCTCAACCGTCGTGGCGAACCGATGATCTGTTCGCCAACCGATGCGCTGAACATGTTTTTCGGTTCGGATCTGGAATACCTGATCATGGAAGATATTCTGGTCGTGAAAGAGGGTGTGAAAGGATACGAACTTGACTGAGACACTGATCAGCGTCGTCATTCCGGTCTACAACTACGCGCGAACTCTTTCACGTGCAGTGGAGTCGGTATTGGCGCAGCTGGACGAGGCGGTGGCGGATTTACTGGTCATTGACGACGGGTCGACGGACGACACGCCTCAGGTCGTCGAACAGCTCTTGCTCAAGCATGGCGGGCGCTTTCGTGCGCTGCGCAAAAGCAATGGTGGATTGTCCTCGGTGCGCAATCTTGGCATCGAGGAAACCACCGGGCAGTTTCTGGTGTTTCTCGATTCCGATGACGAGATGGCGCCCGGCGCATTGGCGGCGCTGTCGCAACACATCGCCGGTAACCCGCAAAGCCGGATGGTGATCGGGTCGCATTGGTCAGTGTTCGCTGATGGCAAGCGCAGCTTGCAGGCCGCCAGGCCACTGCCGGCGGCGCCGCGACAGCGGTTGCAGGGTTACTTGCTGGACAAGACCGTGTCTATTTCAAATGGCGCGTGTGCGATGCATCGCAGCGTTTTCGGCCCGGGCAATTACCCCGAGCATCTGCGCAATGTTGAAGACTTGCCGGTATTTGCCCAGGTTCTGGCGCGTTTTCCATGCAGCGTCGTGAACGAACCGTTGGCGCTGATTCACAAGCACGCGGACAGCATGCGCCATGATTTGCGCCAGAGCCTTGCGGCCGGCACCGATCAGGTGGTCAACGAAGTGTTTTCCCGCCGGCGCATGCCTGAGCAAATGCAGGATTTGCGTCAGGCATTTCTGGCGCAGCGTTGTCTGTCCTTGTTTCGCGATTGCTACTCGCACGGCGAATACCAATTGGCCAAGGACTTCTATTTAAAGGCCTTGCGTGCTGACTGGCGCACGATCAAGCGCTGGTCCTACGCGCGCAAGGCATTGCGATCATTATTTCGGTAAATCGCAGGGAAGAGTGTGTACCTGATTATGGATGAGGTGGCTGGGTGAGGGTTGTGAGCATGAAGATTGGGGCTCAAGTCTCCCGGATCATCGATGAATATCCTGTAGGGCTGGCATTCCTTGGCAGTGTGCTGTTATCGCTGATCGCTGTGTTGGGCACGGCAACGGTGGGGCGTGATGCCGCGCTGTACATTGATATTGCGCAACAGGTCACCGAGCTCGGGCCCAATGTGGCATGGGCAACGTTCGACTGGCCGTGGTTTTCGTTACTGCTCGCCGCCACGCACAGTGTTTTGCGCTTGCCGCTGGAATTGAGCGCGTATCTCTGGTGCGGTCTGTTTTTCGCCGGCACCAGCGCGTTGATGGTCGATTGCGTGCGTCAGCGTTCGCCTGATCTGGCGCGCTGGGCCTGCCTTGTGGTGCTAGCGATGCCGGCGGTCAACGCCTTTCGAAACGACATCATCCGCGAATGCGGCTTCTGGTTTCTCTGCACCTTGGCGCTGTGGCTCGCGTCGCGCTGGCAATCGCGCGGCGGTTGGCTGTGGGCGGCCGCCATTCATCTGGCGATTGCGGCTGCAGCGCTGTTTCGCCTTGAGGCGCTGCTGCTGGTGCCGGCTCTGGCACTGTGGCAACTGCCTAATCTGTGGACGCCGAACCGTCGCATGCAATTCGTGCAGTTCTCGATTCTGCCAATGGCAGGCCTGCTGCTGGTGGCGGTGACGGGTGTATTGATGTCGGCGCGGGTCGTGCTCTATCTGGACATGATCGAGCCTCGCGGAGTGTTCGCCTCGTTTCAGATGTTGTGCGATCAGTTCGGCAATTCGCTGATCAATAAATATTCCCAGGACGAGGCCGGCCGTATCATCTTTTTCGGCATCCTGGCGACGATGACCATCTCGTTCGTGAAGCTGATGGGGCCGTTCGCTGTGCCGTTCGTTCTGCGCCGCAATTGGGGCGTGCTCGGCACGTACTGGCGCGATTACCGCCCGTTCGCCTGGGCGGCGCTGCTGTATCTGGTGGTGCTGGTGCTGTTTTTCGTCAAGCAGCAGTTCATGAACGCGCGCTATCTGAGCTTCCTCAACCTGTTGTTCGTGCCGGTGATGGCGATGGGGCTGGCGGCGTTCGTTCGCCGGTTTCCGCGGCTGGGTAAGGCGCTGGTGGTTCTGGGCTTGCTGATGATGCTGGCAAACGTGGTGTCCACAGGTGCCGGCAAGACGCATTACGTTGCCGCTGGGCGCTGGGCGTCAAGCCACATCGAGCGTGGTGTGCCGACCTACTTCGAAGACGGTCGGATCAGTTATTACGCCGGTCGCGGCTACGTGCTGCCGAGCCTGACCCGTGAAGAAGCGATGTCGCCGACGCACGCGGCAAAATTCCGCTACTTCGTAATCGAGGCGAAGGGAGATGAGCCGTGGCTGGAGGAGTGGCTGGCGGCGCACCAAATGCACGTGCTCGAACACTTCAAGAATCGCAAGGGTGCCACGTTGGTGGTTATCGGGCGCTGAGGCTTACACCAGCAACGGCCGCAGGCGAGAGATCAGTGGCGCCTGTCGGTTGCTCGGCAGTGCCTGGCGGTAGCCTTCGATAAAGCTGGCGCCGGCGTCGTCGCCAAGCAACCACTGACGGTCCTCCTTATAGCGCAGCAAGTGCGCGAAGTTGCGCAGGCGTTTGCTGTCACTCAGTGCGCGTTTCTGGCAGCGCAAGTCGGCGATGTCGATCAGGCCCAATTGGTTGTCTGGCGTCAGCACCACGTTGCCAAAGTGCAGCGATCGAAAGTACACGCCTTTTTCATGCAGCAGGGCGAAGTAGCTGCCCAGTTGCATTCTCAGTGAATCGCCATCCTCAGCCGAACCTTGTAACTGACGCACCGTGCGGCCTTCCAATGGACTGTAATAAACACCGTCGCGCTCGATGCTCGGGATGCGATAGACCGCGATGACTTGCGGGCAAAGGATGCCGCGTTGCTGCAGCGCCCGGGTGTTGTTGGCAAAGCGCTGCGCGTAGGGGAAGAACAGCGCCGAGCTGAGCAAGCGCTTGCGACGGAACAGTTTGAGCATGCGGCCGTCGGCCAGCCTCAGCACTTTATCGCCGGAACCGTCGGCCTCCAGAACCTGTGCACCTTTGCGCAGTGCCTCGTAAGTGCTGTGGTCAATCGATTGCATAGCGGGCTCCCCATCGTTAGCGGCGTATCTTAACCGACTTGGTCAAAGGCTGGCGCGCCGTCATGTTTATCGGGGAAAAAAGGCCTGTGATATCATCCCCGCCTCACTGAATTGTGCGGATCACCATGAGCAGTCCTGAACCGAAAGCCCAGTCAACGCTGGCGATCTACTTCCGCCTTTTGGCTTACGTGCGGCCCTATGCCGGTCTTTTTCTCCTCAGCATCGTCGGGTTTCTGATTTTCGCATCGACCCAGCCGATGCTCGCCTACATCCTCAAGTACTTCGTCGACGGCCTGGCCAATCCTGAAGCCAGCCTGTTCCCGGGCAACCCTTATCTGGGCGATTTGCAGTTGCTGCAAACCGTGCCGCTGATGATCGTGTTCATCGCCTTGTTGCAGGGCGTGGGTTCGTATCTGGGTAACTTCTTTCTCGCCCGGGTTTCTCTGGGGCTGGTCCACGACCTGCGGGTGGTGCTGTTCAACAAATTGCTGGAACTGCCCAACCGCTTCTTCGACAAGAACAACTCCGGTCATCTGATTTCGCGGATTACCTTTAACGTGACCATGGTCACCGGCGCGGCAACGGACGCGATCAAAGTGGTCATCCGCGAAGGCATGACCGTGATCTTTCTGTTCTGCACGTTGTTGTGGATGAACTGGAAGCTGACCCTGGTCATGGTGGCGATCCTGCCGGTCATCGGCATCATGGTGAACAGCACCAGCAAAAAATTCCGCAAGCAGAGCAAGAAGATCCAGGTGTCGATGGGCAACGTCACGCATGTGGCCTCCGAGACCATCCATGGTTATCGCGTGGTGCGCAGCTTCGGCGGCGAAACCTATGAGAAGCAACGCTTTCGCGATGCCAGCCAGAGCAATACCGACAAGCAACTGACGATGACCAAGACCGGCGCGGTGTACACGCCGATGCTGCAATTGGTGACATACAGCGCCATGGCCGTGGTCATGTTCCTCGTGCTTTACCTTCGCGGCGATGCCTCGCCGGGTGATCTGGTGGCCTACATCACTATGGCGGGTCTGTTGCCCAAGCCGATCCGGCAGTTGTCGGAAGTCAGCTCGACGATTCAGAAAGGCGTGGCCGGTGCCGAAAGCATTTTCGAACAACTGGATGAGCCGGCCGAGGTGGATCAGGGCAGCGTCGAACGCGATCGCCTCGAAGGACGCCTGGAAGTGCGCAACCTCAGCTTCCAGTATCCGGACACCGACAAACCGGTGCTCAACGACATCAGCTTCAGCGTCGAGCCGGGGCAGATGGTTGCACTGGTCGGGCGTTCGGGCAGCGGCAAGTCGACTCTCGCCGGGTTGATTCCGCGCTTCTACCAGCACGAGCACGGGCAGATTCTGCTCGATGGCGTCGAAGTCCAGGATTTCACCCTGCGTAGCCTGCGCCGTCAGATCGCACTGGTGACTCAAGCCGTGACACTGTTCAACGATACGGTCACCAACAACATTGCTTACGGCGACCTTGCCGGTGCGCCGTTGGAGGAGGTCAAGCGCGCGGCTCGCGAGGCTTACGCCGACGAGTTCATTGCCAAGATGCCTCAGGGTTACGAAACCATGGTCGGTGAAAACGGCGTGTTGTTATCCGGTGGCCAGCGTCAGCGCATCGCCATCGCCCGTGCCTTGCTCAAGGATGCGCCGTTGCTGATTCTCGACGAGGCCACGTCGGCCCTCGACACCGAGTCTGAGCGGCACATTCAGGCGGCGCTGGATCATGTTGTGCAAAACCGCACCACGCTGGTCATCGCGCACCGCTTGAGCACCATCGAAAAAGCCGACCTGATTCTTGTGATGGACGAAGGACGGATTGTCGAGCGTGGCTCCCATGTGCAATTGCTCGAGCAAAACGGCTATTACGCGCGACTGCACGCCAAGGAATTCGAAGAAGGTGACGAACCTCAGCCGACCCACGCGACCGACGTATGCTGACGGTGTTTCGCAGCTTCCGTGAGCGTGGCTGGACCGAGATCGACCGCGACAGCTATGCCCAAGCCTGGCAGCGTTTCGGCGGCAGCTTTGCGACGCACCCCGACGTGGTCGAACGCTTGTCGAGCTTCGTCAAGATCGAGCTGCGCTACCTGGGCTGGCTGGTCGGCGGCGAAATCGTCGCTGCCGTGCCGTGCTGGGGCCGGCATGTGGCGTTGTCCAAGGAAGTGCTCAAGCGCGAGGGCAAGCGCGGCTTGCTCGACATGGGCAACGCGGAAATCATCCTGCCGATTGCTGCTGACGTGGTTGTGCCGGTGCGCCAGCGCATGGCGTACGTGTCGCAACTCAATGCCACGCAGATCAGCACGCTGAAACCGCAGCCCGAAGGTTTGGCCCTGGCGCGATTGCCGGAAGAATATTCAAAGAAATTTCGCTACAACCAGCGCCGCGAGCAGCGTCTGCTGGAAGAAGCGGGCGGGTCGCTGGTGCCAATGTCCGACTTTACCGCGCAAGAGCAGGCCGCTGCTTACAGCGACCTGTTTCAGCGTCGCTGGGGTTTTGAAGTGCCGGGCAAGGCCGGGCTGGTTGAAGTGTTCAGCTTGTTGCGCGAGTTCATGACCGGCTCGGTGGTAATGCTCGATTCGGTGCCGGTGGCCATTCAGGTGTTGTACCGCGTCGAGGCCCCGCAGTGGGTTTCGCTGGAATACGTCAACGGTGGTGTCGATCCGCAAAGCCGCGAATTCAGCCCCGGCAGTGTGCTGAGTTTCGTCAACACCCAGCAGGCGTGGGCGGATGCCCAGGCGCTGGGCAAGCCGCTGCGTTACTCGTTCGGCCGTGCCGACCGGGAATACAAGGATCGCTGGTGCCACACGGTGCCGGTCTACAAGGTCTGAATCAATGAGCGCACGCAAGCAGCAACTCCTCAAGGCCCACCGGCGCAACAAGCGCCTGTTCCTGATCAGCTTTGTGCTGGCGCTGTTGCTGATCGGGGTTCTGCTCAAATGGTGGCTGGTGCCGCTGTTGCTGGTGCTGGCCTGGATTGCGCATGAGGCGTGGTTCGCCGATCACCTGTTCTATCGGCCTTCGGACGATTATCAATATAACTTTCCTGCACAGACCGCGCGGCAGACCGTGAGCGTCGACGCTGGCGTGGTGCGTCTGAGCGAGCCGTTGGCGCCGGGCGAGACGCTGGTGCTGGAGCTGGAACTGAAGTCGACGTGGCTCGGTCGTTGGCTCGACCCGTATGTTCAGCTCGGCGATGACCGTCAGGAATTCGAGCGCGGAGTGCGAGGTCGGCGCTTCCTCAACCTGTCCGGGCAGGAAACAGCCTTGGCGCAGGGTGCGCTGACATTGCGCGGTCGCCATTGCGTGTCAGCGAGCACGGGTGTGCTGTGGGTCATGGCCAACCCCGATTTCAGCCAGCAGCGGGTAATGGTCATCGCGCCGCATGCCGATGACGCCGAACTGGCGGCCTTCGGCCTTTACAGCCGTTGCGATGACGTCAGCATCGTCACGTTGACCCAAGGCGAAATCGAGGCTGAGGATTATCAGCGGCTGGGGCTCGATAAAGCCGCAGCGGCGCGTTTGAAGGGCCGTTTGCGCAGTTGGGACAGTCTGGTGATTCCGCTCTGGGGGGGCGTGCCCGCCGAGCGCTGCGTGCAACTGGGTTATTACTGCCTGCAACTGCCGGCAATGGCCGCCGCGCCAGCGACGTCTTTCGGCTCCCGCGAGTCGCAGGAAAGCGATGTGCGCAGCGTACGGCGGCACAATCCGTTGCGCCTGCCCGCCGATGGCGACGGCCAGCCGACCTGGGAGAATCTGCTCGGCGATCTGACCGCGCTGCTTGAGCACTATCGCCCCGAAGTGCTGGTGACACCGCATCCCGAACTCGATCCGCACAGTGATCATGTCGCGTCGACGCAGGCGCTGCTCGAGGCGGTCAGTCGCAGCCAGTGGAAGCCGACCACGCTGCTGATGTACGCCAATCATCTGCACGACAATGATCGCTGGCCGATGGGCCCCGCCGGTTGCGGTATTGCGCTGCCGCCGGCCATTGAGCCATTGCCGGCCGATCGCTTGTGGAGCCCGCAGCTGCCTGTGCAGGTGCAACTGGACAAAGCCATGGCGCTGGCCATGGAGCACGATCTGCAGGGCAACGAGGTGTTCAAGCGCAAACTGCGCCGCTGGATCCAGCAGGGGCTGGCGGGCCGGCGCTGGCCTGTGACCGGCAGTAACGAGTTTTTCCGCAAGGCTGTGCGGCGTCATGAATTGTTCTGGGTGCGCGACCTTTCAGAATGAGGCGGACGGCGCTTTACCCTGTGGTAATATCGCGCCCCTGTTCATTTTGTATGTGGGTTGCTCCATGAAGTTGTCCATGCCGCGTTTCGATCAAGCCCCGGTCTTGGTAGTCGGCGATGTCATGCTCGACCGCTACTGGCATGGCGGAACCTCACGGATTTCCCCTGAGGCGCCGGTGCCGGTGGTCAAGGTCGAACAAATCGAAGACCGCCCGGGCGGTGCCGCCAACGTTGCCCTGAACATTGCCGCGCTGGGTGCGCCGGCGTCGCTGGTCGGTGTGACCGGCGACGACGAAGCCGCCGACAGCCTGAGCAACAGTCTCAAGGGTGCGGGCGTACGCGCCTTGTTCCAGCGCATTGCGCACCAGCCGACCATCGTCAAACTGCGGGTCATGAGCCGGCACCAGCAATTGCTGCGTATCGATTTCGAAGAGCCGTTCGCCACCGATGCTTTAGCCCTCGGCTCGCAGGTCGATGACTTGCTCGAAGGCATCAAGGTGCTGGTCCTTTCCGACTACGGCAAAGGCGCGCTGAAAAATCATCAGGCGCTGATCCAGGCCGCCCGCGCCAAGAACATCCCGGTGCTGGCCGATCCGAAAGGCAAGGATTTCTCCATCTATCGTGGCGCCAGCCTGATCACTCCCAATCTCAGTGAATTCGAAGCCATCGTCGGCGGCTGCGTCGATGAGCATGAGCTGGTGAGCAAGGGCGCCACGTTGATGCACGAGCTCGAACTCGGGGCGTTGCTGGTGACCCGCGGCGAGCACGGCATGACCCTGCTGCGCCCGGACCAACCGGCGCTGCACCTGCCGGCGCGAGCCCGCGAAGTCTTCGACGTCACCGGTGCCGGTGACACGGTGATTTCCACCCTGGCCGCAGCGATTGCCGCCGGTGAAGACCTGCCCCATGCGGTCGCACTGGCCAATCTGGCCGCCGGCATCGTGGTCGGCAAGCTCGGTACGGCCGCCATCAGTGCCCCGGAACTGCGTCGCGCCATTCAGCGTGAAGAAGGTTCCGAGCGCGGTGTGCTGGGCCTGGAGCAATTGCTGCTGGCAGTGGCCGATGCTCGCGCGCACAACGAGACAATCGTGTTCACCAACGGCTGCTTCGACATTCTGCACGCCGGGCATGTGACCTATCTGGAGCAGGCGCGGGCGCAAGGCGATCGCTTGATCGTCGCAGTCAACGACGATGCCTCGGTCAGCCGCCTGAAAGGGCCGGGCCGACCGATCAACAGCGTGGACCGGCGCATGGCGGTGCTCGCCGGGCTGGGTGCGGTGGACTGGGTGATCAGCTTCTCTGAAGGCACTCCGGAAAACCTGCTGCGCGAGGTCAAGCCGGACGTGCTGGTCAAGGGGGGCGATTACGGCATCGATCAGGTGGTCGGCGCCGATATCGTCAGCGCTTACGGCGGCACCGTGAAGGTGTTGGGACTGGTGGAAAACAGCTCGACGACGGCGATTGTCGAGAAGATCCGCAGTCGCTGATCAGATGAATCTTACCGTTGTGTACTGCGTGTGAACGGATTTTGCCTTGGGGATCTCACCGTTTCCGTTGAAGTTGGCAGGTTTGAATCCGCTGCGCTTGCCTGCCAATGTCGCGTGGACATTAACTTATGAAAGTCATGCTCCTGGTGATGGACGAACAGCGGGTCATTCTCGACCGGCTCTACGACATCGTGCAGCAGAACTGTGATGAATGCGTTATCCATCGTTTGACCAAACAGCAGCAGATGAACCTGGGGCCGTTTCTGGCCTCGGTGGATTATCAGACCTTCGATCGTGTGGTGATTTTCTCCCGCGTCAAGCGCCTGGCCCCGCAGTTGCGGGTGCTCAAGTGCATTCCGGGGCTGGTTTTCCTTGAACACGACGCTTATCAGAACTACATGCCGGCGAGTAAATACCGTGGCGTGTATTCGCGGTTGTACCGGCGGTTGCCGAGTTGCCGGGCACTGGTCTCCGGGGCGGTGGTCGCACGCAAGATGCTCGCCGAGGGCATCGATACGGTGTTCGTCTCAAAGGGTTATGACGAGCAGATGCTGCACAACACCGGCGTCGAGCGCGACATTCCCATCGGTTTTCTCGGCAGCCTGAAAAGCACCGAGTACGCCGAGCGCAAGGCCATGCTCGAGTCGCTTTCGCGGCGGACCGGAATGCTGGTGACCCGGACGAAGTCCGGTGAGGAATACCTGCAAACGCTTAACCGCATCCGCATTTTTGTCAGCGCCGACATCGGCATGAACGAGTTCATGATCAAGAACTTCGAGGCCATGGCCTGCGGCTGTGTGCTGCTGGCCTGGAGCCAGGGTGAAGAAGACCGCTTGCTCGGTTTCGAAGACATGCACAACACCGTGTTCTATCGCAGCGAAGAAGAAGCGGTGGAGAAGATCAAGCTGCTGCAGAGCGATCCCGAGCTGGCCGAGCGCATTGCCCGCAATGGCCAGGCGTTTGCCGAGAGCCGCTATTCGTTTGCCCGTGTCGGGCAAGCCCTGGCGGCAGAAATCCAGCGCGAAATGCGCCCATGGCAGCCACCGTCGGCATTCACGCAATGGTGGGTGAAAGTGCGTTACGGGATGAAGGTGCCGGTCTGAAATGAAGGATCAACCCATGGCGCTGGATGCGCTGCCCGGTGGCGATCAAGCGGTGTTCGAGGCATTGCCGGCAGAGCTGCGCGACTGCCTCAGTCGTGCGGCGCGGGTGGTGCTGATTGCCAATAACCCGGCCATCACCGCAGCGGACTTTCAGGCGCTGAACCTTGGCGCCGATGACGTTGTGGTCAGCTTCAATACCTGTATCAAGGCAGCGTTGCTCAACGAGCAAAGCGTCAACGTCTTCGTGCACGGTTACAACGCGCCGGACGCCTACTTTTTCGGGCTGCCCTACGGGCCTCACGTACAGCAAATGTTCGAACGCTCGGGCGAACGCTGTTTCAGCATGCTGGTGGGCTGCGCCGCGCCGATGTGCCCGATGCCGCGCGTGGCCATGTACTGGGACCGCATCCCGCTGCCGCCTCTTTGGAATTACCCGGTTGACCGTCCGGGCGGCAAACGCTATGTCGGGCCATCCACCGGTTTCAATACGCTGGTGCTGTTCGACTGGCTGCGCGGTGAGGCCGGCTATAGCTATCAGGTGTTGACCCTGGGCTTTTCCAACGAAGCCGGGAAACTCTGGGGTGGGCACGCCTGGGACTACGAGCGCGACTGGCTACGCCAATCGAATATCATTGCCATAGCGCTGCAACCGCAGCGCTGGTGGCAAAAGCTGTTTCGACGAAAGTAAGCGACATCGTTTATCCGGATGCCGGCAGGCCCGAACGACTATCAAAAGGTGCTGATGAGTGTTGAAAATCGCCGTGGCTTTTTTCGGGATCCCGAGAAATTCGCCGATCTGCTTTCCCTCCATTGAAAAGAATGTCCTGGCGCAGTTGCCGGCAGGCAGCGAGGTGCAGTGCTTCTACCATCTGTACAAGGTCGATGAGGTGCAGAATGCGCGCTCCGGTGAAAAAGGCGCGCTGACGGCTGACAACTACCAGCCTTTCGAGGCGATGACCGGCACGCTGACCTCGACCGAAGGCGTGCTGGAGCGCTGGGGTTTTGAACGGGTCAAGTCACTCGGTGACACCTGGGCCGATGACTATGCGTCGCTGCGCAATCTGATTTACCAGCTCAATTCGCTGCACACCGTCACCACGATAATCGAGGCCTTCGCTCCGGATTTCGTGGTGTACGTGCGCCCGGACAACTTCTTCCACACGGCGTTGCCCGGCTACGTGTTCAATCATGCTCAGGCTCGTCGGCATCACGCCTATATTCCGGACTGGCAGTGGTGGGGCGGGCTGAATGATCGGTTTGCGGTATGCGGACGCGATACTTACGTCGCGTATGGCAAGCGCATCGAACGCATCTTCGACTTCTGCCAGGCGACCGGCAGAAAGCTACACTCCGAGCGCTTGCTCAAATACGCGCTGCAACAGGCAGATGCAAAAATCTGCACATTGCCGACCCAGGCGTCACGCGTGCGTATTACCGGTGCCTTCGCCGAAGAATCGTTCTCGCCCAAGCGTGGCATGGGCAAGCGTGAGAACCGTTACTTCCATTTCTTCGCCACGCTGCGCACCTGGTTCGATCGTCGGCGTTAGCTCATGACTTGGCCGGTTTCTTTTTGCCCAGGCCCACCAGCCGCAGCGCCTTGATGCTCAATTGCTTGAGCCCCGAACGCGGGGCTTTGGCCGGTTGCAGACCTTGTTGCACCAGCCAGTCCTTCCAGCGAATCCGCTCCTCGCGCACCACCCAGCCTTGCTGAGTGGCGAAGCTTTCGGCCAGATACAGACCGCGGGTGCTGGCCGGGACAAGTTTGTCGCGCTTGAGCGTGTACAACTCGGCCACTGGCGCGCCGTCCTTGAGTGGCATCAGGTACAGGTCGGGGCGCTTGCGATCGAGGCGGGCCACCAGTTGGTCACCTTCCAGCCGCTCATCGACGTGGAACAGACTCAGGGACTTGGCTTCCTTGGGCACGTCCAGGCGCAAGTCGTAGATCAATTGCAGGGAAGCGGTCGGCAGGTGCACATAGGCCCGCGGACGCTCGAGCAATTGCAGACTGGCGCAACGCACCGGCCGTGCCGAGCCGGACAGCGGCGTCAGGCGAAACGGCAGTGCTTCGCGATAATGCAGGGCTGCCGAGTAGGGTGCCGGCAGCCAGGTGTCATTGAAGCGTCCGCCGAGCCAGCCTTCCGGCGTCTCCAGCAGGCATTCTTCGGCAATTTCCTGAATCGCTGTGTGCAGCGGAATGTTCAATTCGTGGGCCGGCACGTAACCGGAAATCAACTTCAGCACCACGTCGCCGCGATCCTGCCGGCGCTGGCGCACCAACACCCAGTAATCGCGATTCTGCCAGTGCAGGGTCAGGCGCACCGAGACGCCGAGGTTGGCCAGTTCCAGCGAGAAGTGCTCGGCATCGGCCACGCTCACCGGCTTGCGTCGCTGCAGGGTCTGCGCGAAGTTCAGCGGCATGCCCACGCTCTGGTAGCTCAGGCCTTCGGCAGTGGCTTCGACGAACAGCGGCAGGGTCTTGAAGTTGCTCGGGTTCTTGCGGATCAGCGTGCGCGGCATATCGGCTCCTGCTTAAGGCCGCGGGGCGGCGTCAGTGACCACGAAGGACCTGGGCAACGGTCGCAACGTTGTGGGCGAGGTGCAGCGGATTGATCGTGCCGACAATAGCACTGGCGACGCCAGCTTGCGCGAACAGCAACTCGAAGCTGGCCCGCACCGGATCCACGCCCGGACTCAGACAGACGTGACCGCTGGCCAGGGCTTTTTTCACCAGAATGGCTTTGCCGTGGGCAGCAGCATAGTCAATGACTGCCTTCTCGTTTTGTTCGTTCAGATTGTAGGTGACCATCGCGCAATCGCCTTGCTCAAGTGCCTTGAGACCGCCCTCGACGGTTTTGCCGGAAAAGCCGAAGCCGCGAATCTTGCCCTCGCCCTTGAGCGCCGCGAGTGTCGCGTAAACGTCTTCGCGTTCAAGGATTGCCAGATCGTTGCCGTCGGAGTGCACCAGCACCAGGTCGATAAAATCGGTTTCCAGACGTTGCAGGCTGCGTTCCACCGACATTCGCGTGTGCGCTGCGCTGAAATCGTGGCGCGACAGGCCGTCGGCAAACTCCTCGCCGACCTTGCTGACGATCACCCAGTCCTGGCGCTGGCCGCGCAGCAACGGGCCGAGGCGTTCTTCGCTGCGGCCATAGGCCGGGGCGGTGTCGATCAGGTTAATGCCGAGCTCGCGGGCCTGACGCAGCAGCATGCGCGCGGCGTCGTCGTCGGGAATCTGAAAACCGTTGGGGTATTTCACCCCTTGATCGCGACCGAGTTTGACCGTGCCCAGACCCAGCGGCGAAACCGTCAGGCCCAGGCTGCCCAATGGGCGATGAAAATCATGCAGGGTGGCGATGGTCATGGCAGCAGTTGCTCCCAGGCCGGAACGCCCAGCGGCGGTTTTGGCAGTGGTGGCAATGGCTCTGTGGCTTGCGGCGCAATACCGTCGCGCTCCAGTGCGGCGATGACGCGATCGGCAAAATCCGGCGCCAGCGCCAGTTTGGTCGGCCAGCCGACCAGCAAGCGGCCCTGCTCGGCGAGAAACGCATTGTCCGGCCGGGTCAGCCCGGTCTGCAGCGGCTCGGCGCGGTCGACGCGCAGGGTCGCCCATTGCGTGGTGCTGAGGTCGATCCATGGCAGCAACTGAGCGATTTCCTTTTGCGCGGTGGCGATCTGCTCGGCCGGCTCGCGATGCACGCCTTCGCTCTCGGCAATGTCGCCGCCCATGTACCAGACCCATTGGCCATCAGCGGCCGGGTGGGTGGTCACGGTAATGCGTGGTTTGGTGCCGCCGCCGAGGCAGTGGGCGTACAGCGGTTTCAGGCCCGGACCTTTGGCGAGGATCATGTGCAGCGGCCGCCGTTGCATCGCCGGTTGGCTGAGGCCGAGCGCTTCGAGCAACTGTGCAGTGCCGGCGCCGGCGCTGAGGACGATGCGTTGCGCGCGGATGGCGCGACCATCGACCGTCAGGCCGACCAGTACGCCATCCTCCAGCAGCGGCTCGATGGTCTGCCCGGCGAGCAAGCCATCGCCGGCCAGGTCGGCCAGCCGCTGAATCAGGCTCGGCACGTCGACTACCAGTTCGGCAAGACGGTAGACCTTGCCTTTGAAGCGCTTGTCTTGCAGGGCCGGCGGCAGCTCGTCGCCCTTGACCTGATCGACGCGGCCACGCACGGCTTTGCTGGCGAAGAAACTGGTGAGGTTGCCGGCGAGAGTACCCGGCGACCACAGATAATGAGCTTCGGACAGCAGGCGCACGCCGGTCAGGTCCAGCTCGCCGCTGCCGGCCAGGGCTTCGCGCCAGCGCCGCGGCATGTCGGCGATCGCTTCCGACGCCCCGGTCAACGCGCCGTGCAGGGCGTATTTGGCGCCGCCATGAATGATCCCCTGCGACTTCACGCTTTGCCCGCCGCCAAGGCTGGCACTTTCCACCAGCACGGTCGAAAAACCCTGACGGCGCAGACGCGCGTTCAGCCAGAGGCCGGCGACACCAGCGCCGACAATCAGAACGTCGGTGGAAATAACGGATGGCATGCAGCGACCTCAGTGTTCAAGACGAGGGCGCAGTATACAGACTCGGGAAAGGGGCGGATTTGTCGATGATCAACAGAGGGAACGCATACCTGTAGGAGTGAGCCTGCTCGCGATAGCGGTCTACCAGACGACATGAATGTTGAATGGTAGACCGCTATCGCGAGCAGGCTCACTCCTACAGGGGGATGTGTTTTGTTTTTAGTGGCCGGCGGTCTTGGAGAACAGCTGGATGACGACTACGCCCAGAACGATCAGCGCCATCCCCAGCATCGCCGGTATATCCAGTTTCTGCCCGTAGAGAAACAGCGCCGCGACGCTGACCATCACGATGCCCATGCCGGCCCACACTGCGTAGGCCACGCCGACCGGGACGGTGCGCACCACCAGCGTCAGCATCCAGAACGCAATGGCATAGCCGACGATGACCAGGATCAGCGGCAGCGGCGTGCTGAAGCCTTTGACGGCTTTCATCGACACGGTGGCGATCACTTCGGCGCAGATTGCGATGGCGAGGTAGGCGTAGGCGTTCATGGTTTCAATCCTCGATAAAATTTTTTGCTCACTGAGGCGGCATTCTAGGGATTCGCCAGATGGGGTAAAGTCATTACCTATCTGTTCTGTAGATGGGTTGGTAAGCCACATGCAATGGAATCTTGACCAGTTGCGCGTATTTGTAGAGGTCGCGGAACAGCGATCGTTCTCCGCCGTGGCGCGTCAGCAGCGCAAGGCCCAATCAGCCATCAGCAGCACAATCGCCATGCTTGAAGCCGACTTGGGCGTGAGCCTGTTCGAACGCAGCAGCGGGCGTCAGCCAACCCTTACCGAAGCCGGTGAGGCCTTGCTTGAAGAGGCGAGGGAAGTGCTGCGCCAGTGCGAACGCCTGAACGGCCGCGCCATGGCGATGTTGCGCGGCCAGGAAGCGCAATTGCGCGTGGCGCAGGATGAGGCGATGCCGTATCAGGCGCTGGTGGAAAGTTTCGGTGAGCTGGCCGAGCAGTTTCCCAGTCTCGAAGTGCAACTGACCAGCGCCGCCCAAGGTGAAGTCGCGCACAAACTGGTCGAGCGCCGCGCCGATCTTGGCCTGCTGTTCTATCACGATGAAATTCCCGAAGCGCTCGAACGGCGTGTGCTCGGCAGCGTGGAAATGGTCACCGTATGCGGCATCCATCATCCGTTGGCTGCGCAGGCTTACGTGACCTGCCAGCAATTGGCGCAGCACCGGCAGTTGCTGATGTCGACGCAAACCAGCGTCTACCCCGGTAACGAAGCGGCCAGCCCGCAAGTGTGGCGCGCCGACAGTTTCTATGTGATGTCCGAATGGCTGGTGCGCAACCTTGGCTGGGCCTGGTTGCCGCGCCATGTGGTGCAGTACTCGGCTTATCAGGGGCAAATGGTGGAACTGGCCAGCGAATGGACGCCGCCGGCGCTGGTGGTGGAACTGGTCTGGCGCCGTGACGAGCCGCTTGGCCCGGCCGCACGCTGGCTGGCCGAACGTTTTGCCGTACACTTGCGCGCGATCGGCGACAAAAGCCGATAAACTCCGCCGCCATGAATAGAACTCTCTACACCGCGCTGTTTTACCTGGGGCTGCCATTGGTGGCGATTCGGCTGTGGCTGCGCGCACGCAAGGCGCCGGCCTATGCCAAACGGATTGGCGAACGTTTCTCGTGCAACATGCCGACACTGCAGCCCGGCGGCATCTGGGTCCACGCCGTGTCGGTGGGCGAGAGCATTGCCGCCGCGCCGATGATCCGCGCCTTGCTGCAGCGTTATCCGCAGTTGCCGATCACCGTGACCTGCATGACGCCGACCGGTTCGGAACGGATTCAGGCGCTGTTCGCCAACGAACCGCGCATCCAGCATTGCTATCTGCCGTATGACTTGCCCTGCGCGGCGACGCGTTTTCTGGATCGCGTCCAGCCACAACTCGCGGTGATCATGGAAACCGAGCTGTGGCCCAACCATATTCACCAATGTGCCAAGCGCCGAATTCCGGTGGCGCTGGCCAACGGCCGGTTATCGCAGCGCTCGGCCAAAGGCTACGGCCGCTTCAGCAAACTGACCGCGCCGATGCTCGCTGAAATGAGTTTGTTTGCGGTGCAGACCGAAGCCGAAGCCCAGCGCTTCCGCGATCTCGGCGCGCGGCCGGAAACCGTCGAAGTCACCGGTTCGATCAAATTCGACCTGACCATCGACCCGCAACTGCTGCAACGCGCCGCCGAATTGCGTAGCCAGTGGCAGGCGCAGGATCGTCCAGTGTGGATCGCCGCGAGCACCCACGAAGGCGAGGACGAAGTGGTGCTCGACGCCCATTGTCGCCTGTTGGCCAATCATCCGGATGCATTGTTGATTCTGGTGCCACGCCACCCCGAACGTTTCGATTCGGTGTTCGACCTGTGTCAGCGCGAAGGTTTCGCCACGGTACGTCGCTCGACCGGGACCATTGTCGATGCGCAGACGAGCGTGCTGCTCGGCGACACCATGGGCGAGTTGCTGTTTCTCTATGCCTTGGCCGACAGTGCGTTTGTGGGCGGCAGCCTGGTCGCCAACGGCGGGCACAATCTGCTCGAGCCGGCAGCGCTGGCGAAACCGGTCATCAGCGGTCCGCACCTGTTCAACTTCCTCGACATCGCCGCGCAACTGCGCGAAGCCGGGGCACTGGCCGAAGTGGACGATGCTGAAGGGCTGGCAGTCGAGGTGCAGCGTTTGTTCGAATTACCGCGCGATGCGCAGCGCATGGCCGAGGCCGGGCTGGCGGTGATGCGCCGTAATCAGGGTGCGTTGCAGCGACTGCTGGAGGGTTTGGGCAGGCTGATCAAATAAGTCGGGCATAAAAAAAGATCGTCCGGGCATGCCTCGGACGATCTTTTTTTCATTTCACGGCCGGGCTTTCAATTGCGCCTCGGCCGCTGAGGCCAGATCCGGCGGCAGGAAATCCTTGTCCGGGTTGTAATCGGCTTTCAGATAACGCCGCAGGTCTTGCAGATCCCCCGGGTTCAACGTGCCCGCCGCCTGTTTCAGGCGCAGGTTGTCGAGGATGTAGTCGTAACGGGTGTTGTTGTAGTTGCGCACCGAGGTGTACAGCTGACGCTGGGCGTCGAGCACGTCGACGATGTTGCGTGTGCCGACCTGGTAACCGATTTCCGTGGCTTCCACCGCGCTCTGGTTGGAGATGATCGACTGGCGGCGCGCCTGCACCTGCTCGACGTCGGTGTTCACCGCGCGGTGCAGGTTACGGGTGTTTTCCACCACCTGACGGCGCAGCGATTCGCGCTGCTGCTCGCTCTGATCGAGTTGTGCGTAGGACTGACGCACTTGCGAACTGGTCAGCCCGCCGCTGTAGATCGGGATGCTCAGTTGCAGGCCCAGGGTGCTTTGTTCGACGTTGCCACCATAAGGCGCACCAAACGAATTCGGATTGGCGAAGCCCAACGCGTCGTTATCGCCTTTTTCGTATTTGGCCACCGCATCGAGGGTCGGCAAGTGCCCGGCCTTGCGCTGCTTGAGGGTTTGTTCGGCGGAGCTGACCGCGTAGTTGCTGGCGAGCAGATTCAGGTTCTGCCGCGCCGCGGTGTCGACCCAGGATTTCGCATCGTTCGGTGCCGGCGGCAGAATCGGCAGGCTGTGGACGATGCCCTGAATCGAGTTGTACTGGCGGTTGGTCAGGGTGATCAACGCTTCGAACGCATCATCGACCTGACGCTGCGCGACGATGCGGTTGGCCCGCGCGGTGTCGTAACTGGCTTGCGATTGCAGCACGTCGGTCTTGTCTGACAGGCCGACATCGAAGCGCTCGTTGGACTGATCGAGCTGACGCTTGAACGCGGCTTCTTCAGCCTTGGTCGAGGCGAGGTTGTCCTGGCTGCGCAGCACATTGAAATAGCTTTCGGCGGTTTGCAGGATCAGGTTCTGTTCGGTCGCCGAGAGTTGCAGGGCGGCCTGCTCGTTGACGTCCTTGGCGGCCTGATACTGGAACCAGCGATCGGCGCGGAACAGCGGTTGGGCAAGGGTCGCCTGATACGAATGAGCGCTGCGATTGGCAATCGCCGAAGGCTGGTCGATCGAGGTGCGCACGTCGGCGACTTCGGCGCCACCGGACAGATTCGGCAGCAAGCCGGCGCGGGCCTGTGGCACCACTTCTTTCTGCGCGCCGTACTGGGCGCGGGCGGCGGCCAGATCGGCGTTGTTGTCGACCGCTTCCTGATAGACGCTGACCAGATCGGTTTTGGTCGACAACGGCGCTTCGGCCGCCCAGACCATTGCGTTGGACGCACAAGACACGGCCACAGCCAGTGAGAGTTTGCGCAGCATGAGGCGATCCCTAGCATTAATATTATGGAAATAATCCGGGCGCCAAAGGTAAGGCGCGGCCTGCACAGCGTCAAGGCGGGGCAGAGCAAGGCGAGTGTAGTTGCGCAAACGCCTCACAACAATCGGCCGAGCTCCTGTATTTATGCCATTGATCATGGCGTTTGCCGCGGTGTTGGCGTTCTTTGCCAGTTGTGTCTAGACTGGCCGGGTTCTTGTCGGGGTGCCTTGCTATGAGGCTGAGATCGAATAATTTCGGATCCCGTTGAACCTGATCAGGTTAGCGCCTGCGTAGGGAACAAGATTTCTCGTCACCCGGCGAGTCCTCTTGTGCTTCGTCCGGGAAATTGTTCGACAATCGAACGCCCCATGACGAATGCACAGCACCGGTTCTGGTGCGTCCGTGCCTCTCAGGTTCTGCTCCGACAATCCACTGCTGGATGCTGTCTGGAGAGTCCGTGATGACGACAAAAGAAAAAAACGCGATCAACCTCAGTGACTCGGCCAAGGTCGACGAGCAATCGGTCAAGCCGTTCACCCGTTCGCAAAAAATCTACGTTCAGGGCTCGCGCCCGGACATCCGCGTGCCGATGCGCGAAATCAGCCTCGACGTGACCCCGACCGACTTCGGTGGCGAAATCAACGCGCCGGTCACCGTCTACGACACCTCCGGTCCCTACACCGATCCGAACGTGGTCATCGATGTGCGCAAAGGTCTGGCCGATGTGCGTTCGGCCTGGATCGACGACCGTGGCGACACCGAGCGCCTGCCGGGCCTGAGTTCGAATTTCGGCCGCGAGCGCCTCGCCGATCCAGAACTGACCAAACTGCGCTTCGCTCACGTCAACAATCCGCGCCGCGCGAAGGCCGGTGGCAATGTCACGCAGATGCACTACGCGCGTCAGGGCATCATCACGCCCGAGATGGAATTCGTCGCCATCCGCGAAAACATGAAGCTGGAAGTAGCCCGCGCCGCCGGATTGCTGGATCAGCAACACCCGGGCCACAGCTTCGGCGCCAGCGTACCGAAAATCATCACCCCTGAATTCGTGCGTGACGAGATCGCCCGGGGCCGCGCAATCATCCCGGCCAACATCAACCACACCGAACTGGAACCGATGATCATCGGCCGTAACTTCCTCGTGAAGATCAACGGCAATATCGGCAACAGCGCTCTGGGTTCGTCCATCGAAGAAGAAGTGGCGAAACTGACGTGGGGCATTCGCTGGGGCGCGGACAACATCATGGACTTGTCCACCGGCAAGCACATTCACGAAACCCGCGAGTGGATCATCCGTAACTCGCCAGTGCCGATCGGCACGGTGCCTATCTATCAGGCGCTGGAAAAAGTTGGCGGCGCGGCCGAAGACCTGACCTGGGAGCTGTTCCGCGACACGCTGATCGAGCAGGCCGAGCAGGGCGTCGACTACTTCACCATCCACGCCGGTGTGTTGCTGCGCTATGTGCCGCTGACCGCCAAACGCGTGACCGGCATCGTTTCCCGTGGCGGTTCGATCATGGCCAAGTGGTGCCTGGCGCACCACAAGGAGAACTTCGCCTACACGCATTTCGAAGAAATCTGCGAAATCATGAAAGCCTACGATGTCAGCTTTTCGCTGGGCGATGGCTTGCGTCCGGGCTCGATCGCCGACGCCAACGACGCTGCGCAATTCGGCGAACTGGAAACCCTCGGCGAGCTGACCAAGATCGCCTGGAAGCACGATGTGCAAACGATGATCGAAGGCCCGGGTCACGTGCCGATGCAGTTGATCAAAGAGAACATGGACAAGCAGCTCGAATGCTGCGACGAGGCGCCGTTCTACACCCTCGGCCCGCTGACCACCGACATCGCTCCGGGTTACGACCACATTACTTCCGGTATCGGTGCAGCGATGATCGGCTGGTTCGGCTGCGCGATGCTCTGCTACGTGACGCCAAAGGAACACCTGGGCCTGCCGAACAAGGATGACGTGAAAACCGGGATCATCACTTACAAGATCGCCGCGCACGCTGCTGATCTCGCGAAAGGGCATCCGGGCGCGCAGATTCGCGACAACGCCTTGAGCAAGGCGCGTTTCGAATTCCGTTGGGAAGACCAGTTCAACCTCGGCCTGGACCCGGACACCGCGCGTTCGTACCACGACGAAACCCTGCCAAAGGACTCGGCCAAGGTCGCGCATTTCTGCTCGATGTGCGGGCCGAAATTCTGCTCGATGAAGATCACCCAGGAAGTCCGCGAATATGCGGCCAACCAGCGCATCGACGCGGTCGACGTGGATGTCGCCAAAGGCCTGGCGGAACAGGCCGAACGGTTCAAGCAAGAAGGCAGTCAGCTTTATAAAAAAGTGTAAGCGGCAAGCTGCAAGCTGCAAGATAAAAGCAGATTCGAAACCTGCTTTTTCTTGCAGCTTGTGGCTTGCAACTTGTAGCTATCACTCCTGTGAGATCAGCACCCTTGAGCATTCAACCCGGCACTTATTCTCCCGACCTCGCGGTACCCGCTGACAAGCGTGTCTTCGGCGGTCGCGATCTGTTTTCCCTGTGGTTCTCCCTCGGCATTGGCCTGATGGTCTTGCAGACCGGTGCCTTGCTCGCGCCTGGTCTGGGCCTGTCCGGCTCGCTGCTGGCGATTTTTCTCGGCACGCTGGTCGGTGTGCTGTTGCTGGCCGCCGTCGGCGTGATCGGCAGCGACACTGGCTTGTCGTCGATGGCGGCGCTGAAGCTCAGCCTCGGCAGCAAAGGTGCGAGCCTGCCGGCGCTGCTCAATCTGCTGCAACTGATCGGTTGGGGCTCGTTCGAAATCATTGTCATGCGCGACGCCGCCAGCCTGCTCGGCACCCGCGCGTTCAGCGAAGGTTCGCTGTGGGCCAATCCGATTCTGTGGACGCTGTTTTTCGGTGCGCTGGCGACCTTGCTCGCGGTCAGTGGGCCGCTGACCTTTGTGCGGCAGATCCTGCGCAAGTGGGGCATCTGGCTGTTGCTCGCCGCCTGTCTGTGGCTGACCTGGAACCTGTTAGCCAAAACCGATCTGGCTGCACTGTGGGCGCGCGCCGGTGATGGTTCGATGCCGTTCGCCGTGGGCTTCGACATTGCCATCGCCATGCCGCTGTCGTGGCTGCCGCTGATTGCCGATTACTCACGTTTCGGCAAGCGCGCGAAGAACGTTTTCGGTGGCACCGCTGTGGGTTTCTTTATCGGCAACTTCTGGCTGATGAGCCTCGGCGTCGCCTACACCCTGGCTTTCGCGCCGAGCGGTGAAGTCAACGCGCTGCTGCTGGCACTGGCTGGCGCCGGGCTGGGCATTCCGCTGCTGCTGATTCTGCTGGACGAGTCGGAAAATGCCTTCGCCGACATTCATTCGGCCGCGGTATCGAGCGGGATTCTGTTGCGCCTGAAAGTCGAGCATCTGGCCTTGGCCATCGGCGTGATCTGCACGCTGATCGCACTGCTGGCGCCGTTGGCGCAGTACCAGAATTTCCTCTTGCTGATCGGCTCGGTGTTTGCGCCGCTGTTCGGCGTGGTGCTGGTGGATCACTTCATCCTGCGCAAGCGCAGTGCCCAGGTAGCATCAGCCGCGTTGCGCTGGCCGGCGTTGCTGGCATGGCTGGGTGGCGTGAGTACTTACCACTTGCTGGCGAATCTGTATCCGGATGTCGGCGCAACCCTGCCGGCGCTGGTGCTGGCAGGGCTGTTACAGCTGATATTGGGTCGGGCTTTTAGTTGCGGCCGGGAAACAGCTCAGGCTTGAGAATGCCGTTCAGGCGCGGATAAGGAATCTTCAGTTCGACGTGACCCAGTGCATAAGGCGCAATGGTGGTCACGTCGTACTTGAGGATCACGCCGCCGTAGGTCAGCGCCACGTTCGGGGTTTTTACGAACGGCCAGTTCGCCACGAATTCCGGCTCCTGATCGAGCTTGGTGCTGATCAGCCAGCTGTTGTGCGCAACCTGCGCAGCTTTCCAGAAAGCTTCTTCCTGGCCCGGCAGCAACATGTCGGACAGGTTCAACACCTTGTGCTGCTGACGCGAATAGTTGATGAAACCGCGACCCGGTGTGCCATGAGCACCGCCGGTGTCGAGGTAGCTCGACAGCTCGATGATCACCAAGCCGTCATGCTGCTCGCGTACTTTCGCTTGCAGGTAGCTGCTGTAGCGCGGGCCGGCGCTGGCCAGAAACTGTTCGCGATAAGCCGCCAGTGTCGGCGCGACCGGGGCGTTCTTCTCGGTGCGGGTCATCTGCAGCAGGCGTTTTTCAATGATGCCGTCCAGTGCCGGTTCGTCCGGGAACTGCAACGTATCGATGTTCACCAGCGGGCATTCAGGGTTGGCGCAGCCGGGTTTGAGCTGTTCCGAGGCATCGCGTTTGGTTTCCAGCGGTGTGCGGTAATTGGGCTGGAACAGGCTGGCACAGGCGCCCAGAGTCAGGGCGATTGCGGCCACAGAGGCAATTTTGAAAAGCGACATGGGCGTCCTTTCGAAAGCAGGGAAGGCAAAAAAGTTACCGCTTCGACTCTCAACGAAGCAGTCAGTTCGCCACTAAGCTAATTAGAGTGGGTTTCGCCGTCACCGTCCATCCCGCTGACGGTAAAGGGGCTGCATCAAACGGTGCGGGCGCGTTAGGATGGCGCGAAGTCGAGGTCGTCCGGTCACCCGGCGCAACCTCGTCATGGACTTGTAGTAGAGAGGATGCTCATGACCGATTTTGCCAATGCCATTCCGACCGCCGTCGATATCGTGCGGCGCGAAAAATGCTACGAGGGCTTCTACAAGCTCGATCGTGTGCACCTGCGCCATGAACTGTTCGCCGGTGGCATGAGCCGCGAGATCAACCGGGAAATTTTTGTTCGCCACGACGCTGTGTGCGTGCTGCCCTACGATCCGCAGCGCGACGAAGTGGTGCTGATCGAGCAGTTTCGCGTCGGCGCCATGGGCAAGGCCGACAATCCGTGGCTGGTCGAACTGGTTGCCGGTCTGATCGACAAGGACGAGCAGCCGGAAGAAGTTGCTCACCGCGAAGCGCAGGAGGAAGCTGGACTGGACATCAAGGCGCTGTGGCCGATGACCAAGTATTTCCCCTCGCCGGGTGGCAGCAACGAATTCGTGCACTTGTACCTGGGGCGGTGCAGCACCGAGGGTGTGGGCGGCCTGCATGGTCTGGAAGAAGAGGCAGAAGATATCCGCGTCACGGTCTGGGCTTTTGAAGATGCCTTGCAGGCCGTCCGTGACGGACGCATTGCCAATGCGGCGAGCATCATCGCCTTGCAGTGGCTGGCGCTGAACCGCGCCGAAGTGAGGGGGTTATGGTTGTAAACAAGCTGCGCGATCGTTATCGAGTCGACCTCGTGGGCCTGCAAGCCGCCTGCGAGGCCAACTACGCGCGCCTGATGCGATTACTGCCGGACATGCGCAGCGAACCGGAGGCGCGGCGCATCGCCGTCACCCAGGGCGAGCAGATGCTCGGCGTGCTCGCGCTTGAAGTGTTGCAGACCTGCCCGTACACCACGACGTTGCAGGTGCGTCAGGAACACAGCCTGCCCTGGCTGCCGGTGCCGCAACTGGAAGTGCAGGTCTATCACGATGCGCGCATGGCCGAAGTGGTCAGCGCCGAACATGCACGACGCTTTCGCGGCATCTATCCTTACCCGAATGCTTCGATGTACCAGCCGGATGAAAAGGCTCAGCTCAATCTGTTCCTGGGGGAATGGCTGAGCCATTGCCTAGCGTTGGGGCATGAGTACGAAGTCGTACGCTAGTTGTGAACTGTGTCCGGTTCGCCGGTTTCCTCTTTGCCTGAACCCCCAGCATAATTGCGGCACCTGACCGATTCCGTGCTTTTGCCTTGGGAGAACGCCTTTGCCGAGCGTATCCACGTTGACCACCGCCGATCCGGCACTGCTGGTGCAGTTGTCCGACAGCCATCTGTTCGCTGAAGCGGACGGTGCGCTGCTGGGCATGAAAACCCGCGAGAGCCTGCAAAAGGTCATTGAGCGGGTGCTGGAGCAGCAGCCGCAGATCGATCTGCTGCTGGCCACCGGCGATATTTCCCAGGACGGCACGCTGGAGTCCTATCAACAGTTTCGCCAGATGAGCGCGCAGATCGACGCCCCGGCGCGCTGGATCCCCGGCAACCACGATGAACCGATGATCATGGCGCAGGCAGCGGTGCAAAGTACGCTGCTCGAGCCGGTGGTCGATATCGGCAACTGGCGGGTGACGCTGCTCGACTCAGCCGTGCCGGGATCGGTGCCGGGCTATCTGCAGGACGATCAATTGCAACTGCTGGCCCGCACGCTGAGCGAAGCGCCGGAGCGCCATCATCTGGTGTGCTTCCACCATCATCCCGTCTCGATCGGCTGCGCGTGGATGGAGCCGATCGGTTTGCGCAACCCCGAGGCGTTTTTCGAGGTGCTGGATCGCTTTCCGCAGGTGCGCGCAGTGTTGTGGGGGCATGTGCATCAGGAAATCGACCGCGAGCGCAATGGCGTGCGCTTGCTGGCCTCGCCTTCGACCTGCATACAGTTCGAGCCGGGAAGTGTGGATTTCAAGGTCGGGGAGCAGGCGCCGGGGTATCGCTGGTTGCGGTTGTTGCCGGATGGGCGGTTGGAGACGGGTGTCGAGCGGGTCAGCGGTTTTGCTTTCACCGTTGATTACGGTTCCAACGGCTACTGAGCCGATGATCAAAAGCCCCCTCATCGGAACGCCGCCCGCCCAGCCCTCCCGAAACGTCGGACCGCCCCGAGGCAGAGGGGGCCGACCGAGGTGTCTGATGCTATACGTCGACCGGAAACAGCGGTGGCGATTATGGATTCACAGCAAAGCGTTCAGGTCGGTGTAGCTCTCGAATATCCGCCATTCAGTCCCCTCTCCCTCCCGGAGAGGGCAAGGGTGAGGGCGGCTCTTGCGGTCACACCAAATTATCGAGCCCACCCCCAATCCCGGCGCTTCTCCCTGTAAACTCCGCTATCTTTCGCCGACAGCCAGGGAGCTCACATGTCCGGTTCGATTCTCTATATCCACGGTTTCAACAGTGCACCGGCCTCGAAGAAGGCCTGTCAGCTGGTAACGGTGATGGAGCGGCTGGGTTTGAGCGAGCAACTGCGAGTACCGGCCCTGCATCATCATCCGCGCGAAGCCATCGGTCAGTTGCAGCAAGCGATTGCCGAACTGGGCCGGCCGCTGCTGGTGGGAAGTTCGCTCGGCGGCTACTATGCGACTCACCTGGCCGAGCGCCATGGCCTGAAAGCCCTGCTGGTCAACCCGGCGGTCAGCCCGCACCGGATGTTCGACGGCTATCTGGGCCCGCAGAAAAACCTGTATACCGATGAACCCTGGGATTTGACCCACGACCACGTCGCGGCGCTGGCCGAACTGGAAGTGCCGGCACCGCAGGATGCGCAGCGCTATCAGGTCTGGTTGCAAACCGGCGACGAAACGCTGGATTATCGCCTCGCCCAGCAGTATTACCGCGCCTGTGCCCTGCGCATCCAGGCCGGCGGCGATCACAGTTTCCAGGGCTTTGCCGGGCAATTGCCGGCATTGCTGAGTTTTGCCGGCATTGGCGCCGATATGTATCAGGCAATCGATTTCACCGCACTGTGAAGTCTTGCCCCTATTCAATGAATGACTGACGACGAGACCCTATGGCCACTCCCAGCGCTAGCTCTTATAACGCCGACGCCATCGAAGTCCTCTCGGGCCTCGACCCGGTGCGCAAACGCCCCGGCATGTACACCGACACCAGTCGACCGAACCACCTCGCCCAGGAAGTCATCGACAACAGTGTCGACGAAGCCCTGGCCGGCCACGCCAGATCCGTACAGGTCATCCTGCACGCCGACCACTCGCTGGAAGTCAGCGACGACGGCCGTGGCATGCCGGTCGACATCCATCCGGAAGAGGGCGTGTCAGGCGTCGAACTGATCCTCACCAAGCTGCACGCGGGCGGCAAGTTTTCCAACAAGAACTACCAGTTCTCCGGCGGTCTGCACGGGGTGGGTATTTCTGTGGTTAACGCGCTGTCGACCGAAGTGCGCGTGCGCGTCAAGCGCGACGGCAATGAATACCAGATGACCTTCAAGGACGGCTTCAAGGCCTCCGAGCTGGAAATCGTCGGCACCGTCGGCAAGCGCAACACCGGCACCAGCGTGTACTTCGCGCCGGACCCGAAATACTTCGATTCACCGAAATTCTCCATCAGCCGCCTCAAGCATGTACTCAAGGCCAAGGCTGTGCTGTGCCCGGGGCTGCTGGTCAGCTTCGAGGACAAAGGCACCGGCGAAAAAGTCGAATGGCATTACGAAGACGGCCTTCGCTCGTATCTGGTCGACGCGGTCAGCGAATTGGAACGCCTGCCCAACGAGCCGTTCTGCGGCGCGTTCGCCGGTAATAAAGAAGCGGTCGACTGGGCGCTGCTGTGGTTGCCCGAAGGTGGCGACGCGGTGCAGGAAAGCTACGTCAACCTGATTCCGACTGCGCAGGGCGGCACCCACGTCAACGGTTTGCGGCAGGGTCTGCTTGATGCGATGCGCGAATTCTGCGAATTCCGCAGCCTCCTGCCGCGAGGCGTGAAGCTGGCGCCGGAAGACGTCTGGGAGCGCATCGCTTTTGTCCTGTCGATGAAAATGCAGGAGCCGCAATTCTCCGGCCAGACCAAAGAGCGCCTGTCATCGCGTGAAGCCGCGGCGTTCGTCTCCGGCGTGGTCAAGGACGCGTTCAGCCTGTGGCTCAACGCCAACCCGGAAACCGGTCTGGCCCTGGCTGAACTGGCGATCAACAACGCCGGCCGTCGCCTCAAGGCGAGCAAGAAAGTCGAGCGCAAGCGCGTCACCCAAGGCCCGGCGCTGCCCGGCAAACTGGCCGACTGCGCCGGGCAGGACCCGATGCGGTCCGAGCTGTTCCTGGTCGAAGGTGACTCCGCCGGCGGTTCCGCCAAGCAAGCGCGGGACAAAGAGTTCCAGGCGATCCTGCCGTTGCGCGGCAAGATCCTCAACACCTGGGAAGTCGACGGCAGCGAAGTGCTCGCCAGTCAGGAAGTGCACAACATCGCCGTGGCCATCGGCGTCGATCCGGGCGCGGCGGACATGAGCCAGCTGCGCTACGGCAAGATCTGCATCCTCGCCGACGCCGACTCCGACGGTCTGCACATCGCCACGCTGCTTTGCGCGTTGTTCGTCCAGCACTTCCGCCCGTTGGTCGATGCCGGTCACGTCTACGTAGCGATGCCGCCGCTGTACCGCATCGACCTGGGCAAGGAAATCTATTACGCCCTCGACGAGGCCGAGCGCGACGGCATTCTCGATCGTCTGGTCGCCGAGAAGAAGCGCGGCAAGCCGCAGGTCACCCGATTCAAGGGTCTGGGTGAAATGAACCCGCCGCAACTGCGCGAAACCACCATGGACCCGAACACCCGGCGCCTGGTGCAGTTGACGCTCGGCGAAGATTTCGCCGAGACCTCGGAAATGATGGACATGCTGCTGGCGAAAAAACGCGCCGGTGACCGTAAATCCTGGCTCGAATCCAAAGGTAACCTTGCCGAGGTGCTGGCCTGATGCGGTGTGGCTGGGCCCTGGCGTGTGCGTTGCTGCTGAGTGCGATGAGCGTGTCGGCCGAGCCGTTGCAGGAACTGCGCGTGCTCTCCGAGCATGCCGTTGAGGGCATGCGCGGCGGCAATCTGTCGGGGCTGGCGATGTGCGGCAACGCACTGTGGGCGGTATCGGATCGCGATGACGATCAGATCTATCGACTCAATACCGCCGCTCAGGTCTGGCAGGCCCAAGTCATGCGCATCGACGTGCCGCTGGTGCCGGATACCGGTTTACCGTGGGGGTTACGCTCGCGCAACTGGGCGGCGTCGTTCGTGCGCGGTGGCGATCTGGATTTCGAAGGCATCAGCTGCGACAGCGCGGGCAATCGCTACCTGGTCAGCGAAGGTCATGCCGCGGTCTTGCAGGTACCCCTCATCGGCCCCGCCAACTGGCTGAAGATTTCGCCATTGATGGTGCGTGAAGCACGGGCCAGCGGGATGTTGCTGCATTTCAATGCGATTTTCGAAGGTCTGGCGATCAACCCTGCAGGCGATCAAATGTGGCTGGCCGCCGAACGTCAAAGCCGCGGCTTGCTGCTGATCAAGCGCCAGCAGACGGTGTGGGATTGCGACGGTCGCTGCGTGCTGCTCAGCGAGGGCGGCAAAGAGATGCAGCCGCCGCAGTTCCCCCACGCCAGAGCGGTGGATCGCGACTTTTCCGACATTGCGCTGTACAACGGCAAGCTGTTTACCCTTGAGCGCAACGCGTTCCAGATCTGTCGTCGCGATGCGCAGACGGCCAAAGTCGAGCAGTGCTGGTCGTATGCCGCCGAACTGTTGCAGGCCAATCGCCGTTACGCGCAGAACTACGGACTTGAAGAAGCGTTGATCATCGACGCCAATGGTGCCTGGGTGGGCGTCGACAATAATTTCGGACCGCGTGCCGACGGTGAAGTCCGCCCAGTCGTCTGGCGCTTCGCCGCGCCTGAGGGCGGCTGGGGTGTCAGGCCATGAGCCAGCAGCCACCGGGCAAACGCGCCGGGCGGGTGCTGATGGTGCTCGCCTGGTGCGCGGCGCTGTTTCTCGCTACGCGATTTTTCGGCCAGTGGGAACAGCGTCAGCAGAATCCGAACATCGTCGTGACGTCGGAGCAGGGCGAAGGGTTTGTCGAAGTGAAACTGGCGAGCAATGCCCAAGGGCATTTCGTCGCCAGCGGCCAGATCAACGGCGAGCCGGTGGAGTTCATGCTCGACACCGGGGCGACCGATGTGTCGATCCCGGCGGATCTGGCCAAGCGTTTGAAGCTCGAAGAAGGTTTCGGTGTGACCCTGAGCACGGCCAATGGCCTGAGCCAGGGCTACCGAACCAAAATTGCCCGCCTGCAACTGGGCGACATCGTCTTGCGTGACGTTCGCGCACTGGTGGCGCCGGGGTTGCATGGTGATCAGGTGCTGCTCGGCATGAGCGCCCTGAACAGACTTGAATTTACTCAGCGCGGTGGCACCATGCTGCTGCGCCAGACAACGAACCGATGAGGCCCGCATGAGCGACTCCCTTGATCTCAGCCTGGACGGTGTAGAACGCCGGTCGCTGGCTGACTTCACCGAAAATGCCTACCTCAACTACTCCATGTACGTGATCATGGACCGCGCGCTGCCGCATATCGGCGACGGCCTGAAACCGGTGCAGCGGCGTATCGTCTACGCCATGAGCGAGCTGGGGCTGGATGCCGATTCCAAGCACAAGAAATCGGCGCGTACCGTCGGCGACGTGCTCGGCAAGTTCCACCCGCACGGCGATTCGGCGTGCTATGAAGCGATGGTGCTGATGGCCCAGCCGTTCAGCTATCGCTACACGCTGGTCGACGGCCAGGGCAACTGGGGTGCGCCGGACGACCCGAAGTCCTTCGCCGCCATGCGTTACACCGAAGCGCGGCTGTCGCGCTATTCCGAGGTGCTGCTCAGCGAACTGGGCCAGGGCACTGCCGACTGGGGCCCGAACTTCGACGGCACCCTGCAGGAACCGCTGGTGTTGCCGGCGCGCCTGCCGAACATTCTGCTCAACGGCACCACGGGTATCGCCGTGGGCATGGCCACCGACGTACCGCCGCACAACCTGCGCGAAGTCGCCACCGCCTGCGTGCGCCTGCTCGACGAGCCGAAAGCCACGGTCGAGCAGCTCTGCGAGCACATTCAGGGCCCGGATTATCCGACCGAAGCGGAAATCATCACGCCGCGTGCCGACCTGCTGAAGATGTACGAAACCGGCAAGGGCTCGGTGCGCATGCGCGCCGTGTACCACGTCGAGGACGGCGACATCATCGTCACCGCGCTGCCGCATCAGGTCTCCGGTGCGAAAGTGCTGGAGCAGATCGCCGCGCTGATGCAGGCGAAACCGTCGAAAGCGCCGCAGATCGCTGACTTGCGTGACGAGTCCGACCACGAAAACCCGTGCCGCATCGTGATCATCCCGGTCAACAGCCGCGTCGATCATGAAGCGCTGATGCAGCACCTGTTCGCCAGCACCGAGCTGGAGTCGACCTACCGGGTCAACGTCAACATCATCGGTCTGGACGGCAAGCCGCAGCTGAAAAACCTGCGCGCATTGCTGGTCGAGTGGCTGGAATTCCGCGTGCTGACCGTGCGTCGCCGCCTGCAATTCCGCCTCGACAAGGTCGAGCGTCGCCTGCACCTGTTGGACGGTTTGCTGATTGCCTACCTCAACCTGGATGAAGTGATCCACATCATCCGTACCGAGGAGCACCCCAAGGCCAAACTGATCGAGCGTTTCGCCCTCAGCGAAATCCAGGCGGACTACATTCTCGATACCCGTCTGCGTCAGTTGGCGCGACTGGAGGAAATGAAGCTGCGCGACGAGCAGGACGAACTGCTCAAGGAACAAGCCAAGCTGCAAGCCCTGCTGGGTAGCGAAGCCAAGCTGAAGAAGCTGGTGCGTACCGAGCTGTTGAAAGACGCGGAAACCTACGGCGATGACCGTCGCTCGCCGATCGTCGAGCGCGCTGAAGCCAAGGCGCTGACCGAGCACGATCTGCTGCCGAACGAGAAGGTCACCGTGGTGTTATCGGAAAAAGGCTGGGTGCGTTCGGCCAAGGGCCACGACATCGACGCCACCGGCCTGTCGTACAAGGCCGGTGACGGCTTCAAGACCTCGGCAGCGGGGCGCTCCAACCAGTTTGCTGTGTTTATCGACTCGACTGGCCGCAGCTATTCGGTAGCCGCGCACACCTTGCCGTCGGCCCGTGGTCAGGGCGAACCGTTGACCGGTCGTCTGACGCCGCCGCCGGGTGCCTCGTTCGAATGCGTGCTGATGCCTGAAGACGATGCGCTGTACGTGATCGCCTCCGACGCCGGCTACGGCTTCGTGGTCAAGGGCGAAGATCTGCAAGCGAAGAACAAGGCCGGCAAGGCTTTGTTGAGCCTGCCGAACAACGCCAAGGTCATTTCGCCGCGTCCCGTCGCCGACCGTGAACAAAACTGGCTGGCATCGGTCACGACCGAAGGTCGCCTGCTGATCTTCAAAATCAGCGATCTGCCACAATTGGGTAAGGGCAAGGGCAACAAGATCATCGGTATCTCCGGTGAACGCGTCGCCAGCCGCGAGGAATACGTGACGGACATCGCCGTCCTTCCGGAAGGCGCCACTCTGGTGTTGCAGGCTGGCAAACGCACCCTGTCACTGAAGGCCGATGACCTCGAACACTACAAAGGTGAGCGTGGTCGCCGCGGAAATAAACTTCCGAGGGGCTTTCAGCGGGTCGATACGCTACTCGTCGAAAACCTCAATTAGACGAGAACGCCATCCTAGAGCGCTCGATCTGCGATTAAACACGTAGATCGACGCTTTGGCGCTGGAGTCGGAGCGCATATTCACGGATGATATGGCCTTTCAAGCGCCGGCGTGGCCGAGCGTTCTTCATATTTATTGAGTATTTTCACTGTGGTCAGCCTTGTGGCGGCCACCTGGACGGGATGATGACTGCTCTGCGCCTTCCTCTTTTTTTGTTGCTCGCTGGCGTTCTTGGCCTGGCGGGTTGCAGCGTACACCAGCCGGTGTCGCTGTATCAGCTGGACAGCGGAAGTCCGGCTCAGCCTGCGCAAAGCGCGGGTATGGCAGTTTTGCTGGGACCGGTAGTCGTAGCCGACTACCTGCAACGAGAGACTTTGCTGCAACGCCAGCCCGACGGCAGCCTGCAGGCGGCGACAGACGGTCGCTGGGCCGGCAGCCTTTCGTCGGATATCGATCAGTTGCTGATGCGTCAGGTCGCCGGTCATCTGGACAGCCAGCGTGTAGTGCTGGCGCCGGCGACGACCGGTTTCAATCCGGATGTGCAAGTGTTGCTGACCATCACGCGGCTGGATTCCGGTGCCAAGCAACCGGCGATCCTCGATGCACAGTGGCGCTTGATCGACCGTCGCGGCCAGGTGCGCGATAACCGCATCGTTCATCTGCAGGAACTGCATGCCGGCAGCACCGCGTCGCAGGTGCAGGCACAGGGCATTCTGCTGCAGCGTCTGGCCGAGCAGTTGTCGGTGGCGCTCAAGCCGTTGGCCAATCAGCCTCCGGTGGCCGAAGCGCCGCGCAAGCGCGACGCCAAACCGGCGGCACCAGCGGCCGAAGCTGAAAAGCAGCCGAAGATTCCGATGGCATCGCCGATTCGTACGGATATGGAAGTGTTTCGCTTCTAAGCCTGATTCGAGTCAGAACAGAGCCCGCCTTGTGCGGGCTTTGTTGTGTCTGGGGTTTGGTAGACAAGGTGATGAGCGCGACCTCATTAACGCCACCCACAAAAAAGCCCGCAGACAATCCCTCATCTGCGGGCTTTCGTATTTCAGGCCGGAAGCTTAAGCCCGGCGCTCATGCATCCGCGCCAGTTGCCGCTCGAGCATCGACGGATACGGCTCCATCAACCGTTCGACGCAGCAAGCACCCTCAGGGCTGGCGATCGGGCGGATCCGTGCACGCTGGCGGATCAGCGCATCGTCACTGATCTTGCGCTCGACCAGCAGCAGGTTGCGGCTGTGTTGCGACAGTGCCAGGGCATCCTGCGCCGAGTCGGTCAGCAGCAGGTCGATCTGGCTCAGGCCGAACAACTCGTCGCCCAGCGTCAGGCCCAATTGCAATTGCAGGGTGATGCCGCTGTCCGCGACCTCGATCTGCAACTGATGGCCGAGTGCGCGCAGCAGTTCGCCGCAGCAGATCGCGTTGGTCAGGTAGTCGTCGCCGCAGTCTTCGGTATGGAACAGCATCAGCGTGCTGCCGTCGTTCAGGGTTTCGATTTCGCCCTGATACAGCGAAGCGGCCTGCTCGAGGCAATCGCGATAGCGTTCCTGCAACTCTTCCAGACGCGCACGCGGCAAACGCCGCAGTTGCTCTTGCGAACCGAGTTGCACGGCCAGTACGGCGCTGTGCTGTGGCACGCTCGGGGTCGGCTTGCGCACGAGCGGTTGCGCCGGGGCATCAAGCGATTCGTCGCGCAGGTCGGCAAACGCGTCATCGTCGTCATCATCTTCGACGGTGCTGACCAGATGGCGCGGTGCAGGCTTTTGAGCAGCCATCGGGCGCGTTTCGTCGAAGCTTGGGTCGCGCAGATTGCGCACCTCGAATTCCGGCTCGTCTTCTTCGTCTTCGAACACCGGCTCCGGTTCCGGCGCGGGCTCCGGGGCGTAGCTGGCGTGCAGTTGCCGCGCCAGATCGCCGATTTCATCCTGACGATCGATCCCCGGTGTGTGTTCGTCGATCCGCCGCAGCCATACGCGCAACTGCAGCAATGGTGTCGACAGGTGCCGGCCCATGCGCAAGCTCAGAGCCAGCGACAGCGCCAGCAGAATCCCGCTGAGAATGCCCATGCTTTGCAGGCTGATGGTCATCGGCTGCTGGAACTGATCCATGTCCAGGCTGATGCGCAGTTGCCCGGCAGTCACGTCCTGGAAGGTGATCTTGCTCTCGTACAAACCTTCGGCTTCGCCCAGCAGGCTGTGCTTGGGGCGCTGACCGGATTCGGCGAGGATGCGGTTATCCACGCTGTAGATCGCCGCGTGGGCCACCAGTTTGTTCTTGGTCAGGTTGTTCAGCAGCACGTTGAGGCTGAGGATGTCGTTGGACACCAACAGCTCGGTGGCCGAAGTCGCGGTCTGCGTGGTCAGGCTTTCGCCCAGCGCATCGGCCTGCTGGTGCATGGCCTGCTTGAATTGCAGGCCCATCACTGCGGCATAGATCACCAGGGCCAGAGCGACCAGGATCACGTTATGGCTGGCAATGCGCAATGCAATCGGTACACGGCGGTGGCGCAGTGCACGGAAGATCAGCAGGAAGAAGTTATCGGTTTTAACAGGCGTGGGCCGGTTCACTGAGCTCGGCTCTTTGTCCGTGAAGTTGACGCGCAGTATAGCGACAGGCCCCAGACCGGCAAAGCGCTGGCGGTGCCCGATGGTCACTGAAAGTGCGTAGAATGCGGTTTTTTTCCAGTTGTGGGGGTGCGCGTTGCGCGAAATCGTCCTGATTAACATCACGGGAGTCGACCGGCCGGGTCTGACGGCGGCCATTACCGGTGTTCTGGCCCAAGGTGGCGTGAACATTCTCGACATCGGTCAGGCGGTGATCCACGACACCCTGTCGTTCGGCATCCTGGTTGAAATCCCCGATTCCGAACACGGCAAAGCCGTGCTCAAGGACATCCTGTTCAAAGGCTACGAGCTCAACCAGCAGGTGCGCTTCACCCCGGTGTCCGAAGCGGATTACCAGCAATGGGTGGGTAATCAGGGCAAAAAACGCCACATCGTCACGCTGTTGACCCGCAAGGTCACCGCCGAACAATTGCAGGCGGTCAGTTCGATCACCGCCAGATACGGTTTGAATATCGATCACATCGACCGTTTGTCGGGGCGGATGGCGCTGGACACTCCGGCCGATCAGGGCAAGGGCTGCATCGAGTTTTCCGTGCGCGGTGAGGCCGCCGACCCGCAAGCGCTGCGTGCGGAATTCCTCAGCGTTGCTCAGGAATTGAATGTCGACATCGCGTTCCAGGAAGATTCGCTGTTCCGCCGCAACCGGCGTCTGGCGGTATTCGACATGGACTCGACGCTGATCGAAGCCGAAGTGATCGACGAGTTGGCCAAGGCTGCCGGTGTCGGCGACCGCGTCTCGGAAATCACCGAACGCGCCATGGCCGGTGAACTGGATTTCCGCGCCAGTTTCAAGGAGCGTCTGGCTCTGCTCAAAGGTCTGGACGTCAGCGTGCTCGATTCGATCGGCGCTTCGTTGCGTCTGACCGAAGGCGCGGAAACGCTGTTCGCCGAACTCAAGCGGCTGGGTTACAAAACGGCGATTCTGTCCGGCGGCTTCACTTACTTCGCCAAGCAACTGCAGGCCAAACTCGGCATCGACTACGTGTTCGCCAACGAACTGGAAGTGGTCGACGGCAAGTGCACCGGTGTGGCGATCGAACCGATAGTCGATGCCCAGCGCAAGGCTGATCTGCTAAGGGAATTGGCACACAAGGAAGGCTTGCGCCTCGAACAGACGATCGCCGTGGGCGATGGCGCGAATGATCTGCCGATGCTGGCGATTGCCGGGCTGGGCGTGGCGTTCCGTGCCAAGCCGCTGGTCAAGCAATCGGCGAAACAGGCGATTTCGACCCTTGGCCTGGATGGCGTGCTGTATCTGCTGGGCTTTCGTGATCGTGACGGGCAGGCCTGAGATCTTCATTGCCTGAACGGGCGCCATCGCTTGCAGGCAAGCTCCCACATTGGATCTTTGACAATCCAACAATCCCTGCGGGTGCATGAGAACCAATGATGTTCACACAACCCTGTGGGAGCTAGCCCTGCTAGCGATTGCATCGCCGCCGATCTGGCGGCGAGCATTCAAAGCGACTTCCACAGCGAGTCGAAATCCTCCTCGCTACCGCCATTCTGCGCAGCCTCCAGCGAGCGATAGGCGAATTGATTGAAGCTGTGCGTACTCGCCACGCGTCGGTCCAGCCCGGCACGATGTTCTTCGCCTTGGGTGTTGATCAGCACTTTTTGTCCTTCCTGAAATGGCAACCGCGGCGTCAACAGCGTGGCCGGCAAGTCGATTGCGCTGATTTCCGGCAACAGCAAACCGCGCAGATACTGGCTGTGGTCATCCCCTGAACGCACCAGTTGCAGCCCACAAGGCTGGGCATGCGGCGCCACCAGTTCGATGCCCATCTGCGTGCCGCCTCCGCGCACCTGGCGTATCCAGCGAATCACCGCAATGCTCCAGCTCTGACTCGCACTGTCGCGAATGCCGAGCATTTCCCCGGCCTGCAATTCGGCAGGGACTTCGTTCGGCCACGCCAGGCAATATCCGCCGGGGCTGTGATTGATCACCGGCAAAGCGTAGGTCGGATAATCCGCTGTGGCTTCGCTGCCCTCATCTTCGACCAACTGGTCGTACTGAATTTCTTCGTAGGGCAGATATTCGTCGTTGCTTTGCGGCGCCGCGTCGAAGGCCTGGCTCCAGCTGTCCTTTTCGCCCTTGGCGACCACCTGGCTGAAATTCGCCGGACGGGCTCCGGGGTGCTTGAGCAGTTCACTGAAAGTGCGCCCGCCACCGAGGTAAAAGTGCAGAGCGCTCATGCCCACGCACACGGTCAGATCGCCTTGGCCGGCGGTACGTTGAAAGCTGCGCTCGGCGGTCTGGCCCCAGGTGGCGTGTAAATGCTGCAGGGTATCGAGGCTGAGCCCTGCGGGGAGCGGCAGCGCCGCGGCCGATGGCTGATTCAGATGCGCCTCGATGGTGGCCACCAGCGGTTGCGGATCGAAGCTGAGCAGGCTGCTGCGTTGCTCGCTGCGAAACATGCTGCGGTAACGCGGGCCGACATCCAGTTCGGCGCTGATCGCAAATAGACCGGTGTCCGGCCCCGCGGGCTGCAACTTGAGCAGGGCACTCCATGGCTCTAGCGCCTCGCCCAGCCGGGCAATCTGATTCTGGCGCAACTGATTACACCGGGCGCTGCCCAGCAGCAGCGCAGCGATGTAGGTCTGTTCCAGGCTCAGTTCAGGGGTGAGGCTGGCCAGCTCGTCGCGCACGCGGCGGTGTTGCAATTGCAGGTCAACCGCGCTGCGATAGAGCTGATGCAGTTCGAACCACAGCTGTTCCGGCGGCGCGCTGTACAGCTGGGTGGCGCGCAGCAGTTGGCCTTTCAAGGCATGCGCGGCCCGTTGCAGGGCGGCGCTGACCAGTGCTGCGCGCTCCTTGCGGTACTTCGGCGCTATGCGCAGGACGATCTGTATATAGCCGATCGCCAGATGGCCTTGCAGGGCCTGGCACAGATTGCTGATCTTGCGCGAACGCTCGTCGAGCATGATCGCTTGATGCAGAAAGTGCCGCTCCAGATGCTGACAGACGAAATACACCTCGGGCCGCAGCAATTCGAGCAAGGCGAGGCGGTTGTCGCTGGGCGTGAGCAGTTGATTGAGTTCGCCAAGGCCCTGATACAACTGGCGCGCGGTTTCGCCGATGTTGGCTTTGGGCAGGCTGGCGATCCAGCGCTTGAGGTCGCGCGGGTTCGCTTCGCAAAATGACAGGCGCGGCTGACTCGGAGTCGGGGCACGCAGCCGGAGTGGGGAATTGGTCTGGCTCATGCCAAAAACCATAGCAGCAAATGGCGGGGTGCGGGAGCAGCGCAGCGCTGCCCCAGCTGACCTCGAATCAGGCTTTTGGCAATGCCAGGCCCTGGCCCATTTGCACTGGCGAACCGGCCACCAGCGCTTCGGTCCACTTCACTTGATCCGGGCCAAACAGCACGATCGCCGTCGAACCCAGCTTGAAGCGTCCAAGTTCGGCGCCTTTTTCCAGATGAATCGGTGCACGCGCCGCTTCGTTGTAGCGGAAGGTTTTCAATTCACGCTTCGGCGGCGTGACCAGGCCGGCCCAGACGGTTTCGATCGACGCAACGATCATCGCGCCGACCAGAACCACGGCCATCGGGCCTCGTTCAGTGTCGAAAATGCACGCTACACGCTCGTTGCGGGCGAACAGTTCCGGGACGTTTTCGGCGGTGGTCTGGTTGACCGAAAAAATCCGCCCAGGAATGTAGACCATTTCACGCAGGGTACCGGCCAGCGGCATGTGCACGCGGTGGTAATCCTTCGGCGACAGGTAAATGGTGGCGAAGTCGCCGCCCATGAACGGCGCGGCGTTGGCTGCGTCACCGCCGAGCAATTCGAGCACGCTGAAACTGTGGCCCTTGGCCTGGAACACGCGACCATGCTCGATCGGGCCGAGCTGGCTGACCGCACCATCGGCCGGGCTGAGAATCGCGCCTGGGGTCTGGTCCAGCGGACGCGCGCCGTCTTTCAGGGCGCGGGTGAAGAAGGCGTTGAAGTGCTCGTACGCGGTCAGGTCTTCGACCAGCGCTTGCGACATGTCCACCTGATAACGCTTGGCGAACCATTGGGTGAAGGCATTCTTGAACCAGCGCACGCGGCACTCGGCAATGCAGCCGGCCAGGCGCGACAGCAGGTGATGCGGCAGCAGGTACTGGCTGAGGATAAACAGACGCTCTTTCATTGATTTTCCTTGGAAGCTTGAATCTCGACGGGCGTGTCGGGGTGGTTGCCCCATTCGCCCCAGGAACCGGCGTAGCCCTTGACCCGCGGATAACCGAGGGACTTGGCCACCAGATACGTGAAGCCCGACCGGTGATGGGTCTGGCAGTGGGTAATGATTTCTTTGTCTTTAGTGATGCCGAGCTCTTCGAGGATCTGCGGCATGTCGGTGCGGATGCGCAACTGGCGCGCCTTGTCCATGCCGGCAGTCCATTCGAAATTGACCGCACCGGGAATGTGTCCGCCCTTGGCCGCGAGGATTTTTTCACCGGAATACTCCAGTGGACCGCGCGCATCCCAGATCGCCAGATCGGCGGCGCCGAGGCGGCTTTGCAGGTATTCACGGGTGGCTGTCGGCCCTTCGTGCAGTGTCAACGCCACCGGGCCACCGACGGCTGGCGGTACCTGAATCGACATCGGCAGACCTTCCGCCAGCCAGGCCGGCAGGCCACCGTCTATATAGTGGTATTTATCGTGGCCGATCACATCGAGCAGCCAGATGAACCGTCCGGCCCAGCCGCCGCCCTCGTCGTCATACACCACGTAGACCGCATCCGGACGATGCCCCAGCTCACCGAACAACGCTTCCATATCGGCTTGCGCTGGCAGCAGGCCCGGTGCCGGGGGCTGGCCGAGCTGGGTGCGTTTCGGGTCGACAAAACGTGCGCCGGGCAGGTGACCCTCGGTGTAGCGCGCAGGGCTGGTCAGGTCCACCAGGATCAGCTCCGGGGACTCGAGTCGCGGGAGCAGGTCGCTCGGCTCGATGACGAGCGGCAAGCCAGAGAAGTCAGACATGTGAGGTCTCCAGAGCACAAAGGGGAGGATTGTAGCGCAGCCTCATCGGCCGCGGCTGCTAAAGCTGTGCAGGGCTTTTTCGATGCACTGCGCGGTTTTAGCGAAGGCTTGCACGGTGATGTCGGCGAATGGCCCGCCGCCCTGATCGGCGACGACGATCATGATCACTCGGCCGTTGTTGACCAGCGAGCGCAGGAATAGATGTTCGCCACGGAACAGCGTACGCAGGCTCGCCGGCAGCAGCGCGGAAAACTGCGCGTTGTTGTCCGGGGTGATTCGCACCTGCGCCTGTTGCGTCAGCAGGCGTTGCAGCACCTTGCTTTGACTGACAACAAAACTCAGCGCGCCGGCTTCATTCGGCAGGCCGGCAGTCTGGTGCACGCGCAGCGTCGAGTGCGTGCGGTCGGCCATCAGGATCATCACCCGGCGCATGCCGCTGGCCACCAGCGCATTACGTGCAGCGACGGTCAGGCTCATGGCGTTGGTGAAGCGGCTGGGTTCGGCGAGCAGTTCGGCGCATTGCCGACGCCACTGGCCGAGGTCGTCCGACGACGGTGCTGCCGCGGGCAGCATGCCTGCGGGCAAGCGTCGCGTGCCCCACGGCCACAGCAGCGCAACCGCCGGGTGCCACACATCCGGCATGGCGTGTTGGCGCGCGCTGTTCGCCGCTTGCTGGTGCAACTGCTGTTGCACCTCGTCCATGGACATCTGCAGATAAAGGCTGGTCAGGTACTGCCAGCGTTCGCTGTGCGGACTGTCCCAGGCCTGATGCGCCGACAGCGCCAGCCCATTGGCCAGCAGCACGGTATTGGCCGGCTGATTGAGCCAGCGGCGCAGGGTCGGGTCATCGTCGAGGCGGTTTTGCTGGCGTAACGGATGTTCGCTGTCGCGGGCGATACGCAACACTTGCACCAGTTCACGCTGTTCGTTGAGCAGCAATCTATAGCCTTGCTGGACCCAGATCGGCAGGCGCCAGGCTTCGACCAGCGCATCGGCAATCTTCAGCAGGCGCACGCCAAACAACTGCTTTTCGACGAGGTGCGCCGGTTCGCGTTTATGGATCACCCGCAGCTCCCATTCCTCAAGCAGCTGCGGGAATGTCAGCGCCAGCGGCCACAGCGGCGAGAGAAACAGCAGGCTGCCCCAATGGATGTCCTGCCACAGCCGCGCCAGGCGACTGGCAAAAAAGCCGTTGGCCTGTTGCGTCGCGTGCTGACTGATCAATTGCAGTTGGCGCAGGGCTTTGGGGATCTGCATCTGCGGTTCGGCGGGCAGGCGTGCGAGCAGTTCTTCAGTGCGAGCCAGGCCGAGGCGGTTGATGGCGACCTCGAGATTTTCCGCTGGCGTGGCCATGGTGCCGTGGGTGTGACGATTCGCCTCACGCAGGATGCTCAAGGCCAGCGCCGGGCTGTCCTGCATCAGGTCGGCGATGTCGCGCAGCGAGCTGCGATTGTCGCGAATCGCCCGGCACACTTTGTCGTGCGCCGCTTGCGGGACGGGCAGCCGGACGCTGTCGAGCAGCTTGACCCAGCCGTCGAGGGTGGTCGGTTTTGCGTGTGGGACGTTCGTTTCATTAGCCATGTCTGGACGGGATCTTCACTGACTGTAGACGCGCCCGGCATGGGCTAAATTGGCTTTTCGCCTGAACTGGCTATAGTCTGGCGCAGTTTTGCCGATAAGTAGAAGAAGAGATTTTTTAACTTCCGAATATGACCTTGAACCCGACTTAAGTAAGTACTTTCTACCTATGGCTAAAATTATCGGCATCATCGTCGTATTCGCGAGCGTGCTCGGCGGATACGTGCTCTCCCACGGCAAGATTGCCGCCCTGATCCAGCCCTTCGAGGTGATGATCATCGGCGGTGCGGCATTGGGCGCGTTCCTGCAGGCAAACCCCGGTTACATGACCATGCACGTGCTCAAGAAATCCCTGAGCATGTTCGGTTCGCGTTTCACCCACACCTTCTATCTGGAAGTGCTCGGGCTGATCTACGAGATCCTCAACAAGAGCCGCCGCGAAGGCATGATGGCTATCGAAGGCGACATCGAAGATGCCGCCGCGAGCCCGATCTTCGCCAAGTACCCGGCGGTACTCAAGGATGAACGCATGACTGCGTTCGTCTGCGATTACCTGCGCATCATGTCCTCCGGCAACATGGCTCCGCACGAGCTCGAAGGCCTGTTCGACATGGAGCTGTACAGTCTTAAAGAAGACCTTGAGCACCCATCGCATGCGGTCAACGGCATCGCCGATGGCATGCCCGGTTTCGGTATCGTCGCGGCGGTACTCGGTATCGTGGTGACCATGGCCTCGCTGGGCGAGGGCGACCAGGCGTCGATCGGTCTGCACGTCGGTGCGGCGCTCGTCGGTACGTTCTTCGGTATTCTCGCGGCGTACGGTTTCTTCGGCCCGCTGGCGCACTCGCTGGCTCACGATGCGAAGGAAGAACTCAACGTCTACGAAGCCATCAAGGCCTCGCTGGTGGCCTCCGCTTCCGGCATGCCGCCGTCGCTGGCGGTCGAGTTCGGTCGCAAGGTTCTGTATCCGGCCCACCGTCCAAGCTTTGCCGAGCTGGAACAAGCCGTTCGCGGTCGTTAAGAAATGGAAAATAATCAGCCGATCATAGTCAAGCGCGTCAAGCGCATTGCCGGCGGGCACCACGGCGGGGCGTGGAAAATCGCCTTCGCCGACTTCGCCACCGCGATGATGGCGTTCTTCCTGGTGCTGTGGCTGCTGTCCACCGCGACGCCGGAACAGAAAATCGCCATCGCCGGTTACTTCAAGGACCCGGTCGGCTTCTCCGAAAGCGGTACGCCGTACATCATCGATCTGGGCGGCACGCCGACCCTGGCGCCGGAAAATACCCTCAACCCGGAAGTGAAGTCGCAGCCGCAACCCGACAAGGTCACGGTCGACACCGAGCAGGTTGAAGGCATGGCCGAGCAGGTCGAGAAGGAGCGTCTCGAGCTGTTGCTGCAAGAATTGCAGAACAAGGTTGACGAGAACCCGCAGCTGCAGAAATTCAAGGACCAGATCCTCTTCGAGATCACGCCGAACGGCTTGCGCATCCAGATCATGGACGCCGAGAACCGGCCGATGTTCGACTCAGGTTCCGCACGTCTGAAGCCGTACTTCGAAGACATCCTGCTGGCGATGGCTGACACGATCAAAGCGGTGCCGAACAAGATCAGTATCAGCGGTCACACCGATGCCAAGCCTTACATCGGCAGCGGCGACTACGGCAATTGGGAGCTGTCGGCCAACCGCGCCAACGCCGCCCGGCGTGCCTTGGTCGCTGGCAGCTACCCGGATGCACAAGTGGCGCGGGTGGTCGGTTATGCCTCGTCGGCGCTGTTCGACCGCGAGAACCCGTTCAACCCGGTCAACCGCCGTATCGATATCGTCGTGCTGACCAAGAAGGCCCAGGCGGCCATCGAGGGCGCGCAAGGTGCCGATGCGGCCAAGCCAGCGGATCAGAGTCAGAACGGTGCTGCACCGGCGGCGCCTGCTGATCCGAACGCATTGCCGGCGGATCAGCAACCGGTGCCTGCGCATGAACTGCGTGAGCGGCTGAATCTGTTTGATGATGCCGCGCCGAAGCCGGCCGAGCCGGGTGGAACGGCGCCAGTGCCGAAGCAGTGATTGAAAAAAAACCGGCAGCGATGTCGGTTTTTTTTCGTGGTTTTTTCGGCTTGAGAAATGCTCTGCCGCGAAGATCTCAGCCCCTCACCCCAGCCCTCTCCCGAGGGAGAGGGAGCCGATCTTCAGGGATTTTAAAATCAGAGTTCGACCGTGATATCTCGAGTCTGCGTACCCCTTGAGCGCGGCGCGGTCGGTCCCCTCTCCCTCCGGGAGAGGGCTAGGGTGAGGGGCTCTTCAGGCATGACAATGGTCTAGAAACCGCGCCGAATCCGGTTCTTCAGCTGTTCATGAAAGAACTCGGCATTGCGCTTGTAGGTGCCCTTGATCGATTCATTGATCGAATCCAGCGCCATCGAGCGTTTGCTCATGACTTCATCGCGATAGGCGTCGATGAAAAAATCCAGATCGCTGTTGGTACTCAGCTTCGGCCATTTATCCAGATACAGCGGCAACTCCGCCGGGCCGGTCTTGAACGAGCAGATCCGTCGGTTGCTGATGGTCGCTTCACCAATCTCGAACGGCACCCACCACGACAGCGCCGTCTTCTCTGAAACCACCGCCAGCAAATGCGTGCACTCGGTGATGTTGCGCGTGATCACCCCGGTGATGTCATCGGTGGTCTGCGATTCCGGGTCGAGCACGTCGAGGTAAGTCTTGATCTTCGCCTGGGTCAGACGGGCATTGATAGCGATCGCATGGGCGCGGTCCATGTGGCGGTAGCTGATGAATACGGGCATCAGAAATGTCCTTTGATGGCGAGTTCACGGTAATACGCACCGAGGGCCGTCAGGCGGCAACCGGTGGAGTGGAGGGCGGCGTAGTACATGTGTTCGGCGTCGACCGGCTCGATCAGGCTGTGGCGGTTGCATTTCTGCAACTGGGCGAAGATCTCGCCATGCTCGGCCACGAACGTCGCTTCGGTGGGTTCATAGCTGGGGTCCAGTGCGAACACCGACTCGGCTTCGGCGAACCAGTCCGGCAATTTGCGCAGGATTTCCTTGGGAATCAGCGGCGAGACCTCGCGCAGGGAAATGAACTGCGAAACATTGGTCTTGAAGACCGGCCGCTGCTCCCAGGCATCCAGCGCGTTGTCGACAAAGGAATACAGGCTGCCGGGGGTGATCTTGCCAAGAATATTCGCCGCACCGCCGTGCAAGGCTTGCAGCAGCAGGCCGGTAAATACTCCGTGCTGCGCGCCTTCCATGGCCGGCTCCTCTTTTTTGCAGGCAGTCAAAATGCTCATGCCTTCGCCGATGGTGCTGCTTTCGCTGCGCAAGGCGCGCACTTCGCCGGCCGAACCGCTCTGACAGCAGTCGAGGATGATTACCTTGTTTTTGATGCGCGTGGCTTTGGTCGCCCAGTTGAGAATGTCGCTGATGCGGATACCGTCTTTCGCGTTGCGGTAGTCCTGCGGTATCAGCATGCCCTCATCGGTGCCGGCGTCAAAACCACCGTGACCGGCGAAATACAGCAGGGCGACATTGCAGTCGCCGGAAAACAGCTCGCGGATCTGATCCTCGAGTCTTTCGCGGCTCAGATAATCCTCGGCGGACGTCAGCACTACATTTTTGAAATTGGGGTCGCCATTGGCGTTGGTCTTGAGCACCGAAGCCATGGCCATGGCGTCGTTGCAACAGCCACTCAACCCGGAAATATTCGAGTAATCGTTGATGCCGATAAACAGTCCCTTGCGCATGCTCACACCGCCGTATGCAGACGAATCGCACTGACGATGCTGTTGGTGTTCCACGCACATTCGGCGTGCGCCGCATTGCGCACCACGGTCGAGATGCGCTCGGCGCCGAACGGTTTGATCGCGATGATCACTTTGCCCATGCGTTTGGCGATCTCGATTTCCTTGTTGATCCACTTGCTGTAGGTCGAATACATGCCAGCCATGATCAGCACCGCCGAGCAGGGACGAATCTTGTTTTCGATGGCTTGCTCAAGCTCCTGATCGGTGCGGGCATCAAGAATCGGATTGTGCGTTGGCACTGAAAAATTCTTGTAGGTAAAACCCGGTTTCGCATTGAGCAGGCGCACCAGATTGTCGTGGGCGTGGGCGTAGCTCCACGAATGGCTGATGAACAGGTGATAGGTTTGCATGGCGTTCCTCGGAGATCGCAAGAAGCGAAAGAGGAACCGAATGTAGGCATCTGGAACGCGCTCACAAGGTCTGCGCGGCAAAACAGAAACGTCTTGCAAGCAGGCGTGCGAACGCCCTACAGCGAAGTCTGACGTTTAAAAGAAGCGGGGAAGATCAGGCGCAGACTGACACGCGGCAGCCCCGCGCAAGAGGCTGCCGACAGGCCTGTTTAATAGCCGTTTTCAGGCAGGCTGGCGATGATCGAGCGGTAGCTGTTCATCCGTTGCTGCTGGATGCGCCCGTCTTCCAGCGCCTTGAGCAGCGCACAGCCCGGTTCGCGGTCGTGCTTGCAGTCGCGGAAACGGCAGGTGCCGAGCAAATCGTCGAATTCGATGAAGCCGGCTTCAACATCGGCACGGCTGACGTGGCCGAGGCCGAATTCGCGGATACCCGGCGAGTCGATCAGTTCGCCGCCGCCAGGGAAGTGGAACAGCCGCGCGGTGGTGGTGGTGTGCGTGCCCTGGCCGGACAACTCGGACAATGGCCCGACCCGGGTTTCAACCTCGGGCAGCAAGCTGTTGACCAGCGAGGACTTGCCGACGCCGGACTGGCCGACGAACACGCTGATGCGTCCGTCCAGTTGCTGCTGCAGCTGTTCCATGCCGTTGCCGTGGTGCGCGGAAACTTCCAGCACCGGATAACCCAGCGTGCGATACACCGCCAGCAGCGCGTTGAGTGCCGGGGCGTTCTGCTCGTCGATCAGGTCGAATTTGTTCAACAGCAGAAGAGGGCGGATGCCGGCGTGTTCAGCGGCGACCAGATAGCGGTCGATCAGGTTGGCATGCGGCTCGGGCAGCGGGGCGAAGACGATGACGATCATGTCGACGTTGGCCGCTACCGGTTTGAGCTGACCACGGCTGTCCGGGCGGCACAGTTCGGTGCTGCGCGGCAGTTGCGCGACGATCACGCCGATGCCCTGGTTGCCGGCGCGCCAGACCACTTTGTCGCCGGTTACCAGCGCTGGCAGGTTGGCGCGCAAGTGGCAGCGAAATACCTGGCCCGCCAGTTCGCCGTCAGCGGCCTCGACTTCGACCTGCACGCCAAAGTGCGCGATCACCAGCCCGTGTTGTTCAGGGCCGAGGTCACCGCCCTCGAGGGCTTCGACCGCCGAGGACTCGCGTTTGGCGGCGCGGGCGGCGCGCTCGCCCTGAATCTTTTCGATGCGCCAGTTTTGACGACGATTGAGTTGGCGTTTGGCCATGGGTGTTCCGTCTGAAGAATGCAGCGATTAGGTAAAACGGCCGCGAGTTTAGCACGCCCGGCCAGCGGCCTAGGCTAAACTGCGCTGCATTGCCTAGGAGCCCGAATATGCAAAACCCGCAGAACCTGATCTGGATCGACCTGGAAATGACCGGTCTGGACCCGGACAACGACGTGATCATCGAAATGGCCACCATCGTCACCGACAGCGACCTCAACACCTTGGCCGAAGGGCCGGTGATCGCCATCCACCACAGCGACGAAGTCCTCGCGCGCATGGACGAGTGGAACACCCGCACCCACGGCAACTCTGGCCTGACCCAGCGAGTGCGCGACAGCCGCATCAGCATGGCCGAAGCCGAAGCCGAAACCATCGCCTTCCTGGAAAAATGGGTGCCGAAAGGCAAATCGCCGATTTGCGGCAACAGCATCTGCCAGGACCGTCGCTTCCTCTATACCCACATGAAAGCGCTGGAGAGCTACTTCCACTACCGCAACCTCGATGTTTCCACGCTCAAGGAGCTGGCTGCGCGCTGGGCGCCGGACGTGCGCGACAGCTTCAAGAAGGGCAGCACGCACCTGGCGCTGGATGACATTCGCGAATCGATTGCCGAGTTGCAGCATTACCGCAAGCACTTCATCAAGTTCTGATGGGGTATGTGCAGGAGCTGCCTGGGGGGGCTCCTGCATTGATGCATGTCGCTCGCGCCGTGTCGTGCCAGCGTAAAACGCGCTGGTGGCGCTTGCCACTGATCGTCGACATTTGTCGCAAATGGCCCGCCGTTAAACTTTCGAAGCAGTTGTTATCTATTGTAACTGTTGCTAAAGGCTGAACTTGAGTGTTGATCGGAGTTTAATGTGCGCCGAAATGTAAGTTCAGGTTCGTCATTTTAATAAAGTGATGATCGCTTTCTCGTGTTTTATTACACATTTTCAATATGTGTTTGATTTGCCTCGTGCTATTACTTGCGCTCTATTTCGAGTCGCGAAGTGTTCGAGACTCAAGTCTGGCGGGGAAGAAATTCATGAGTGAACAGTTAGATTCATTACAAGGACAATCCGACCAGTCGGGTGCAGCGGAAAGTATCGGTAGTTTGGCCGTAAAGTTTGACGGCGGTGGATTCAGTCGAAACAAAGTTCTATATGCCAACGGGCGCATGCAGGTTAAAGTTCAGGTCGTAGTGTCTGGTCTGGATCGCGACGGTGACGTCGTTGCGGTTTCCGACGAGGTCATGGAGAGTATTCGTCTCGTTCACTACGACAGCGGCAAAACCCTGCGCAATGGCTGGCAAGCCAGCGCAGAGCAGGGCCGTTTCACCTTGGCGGTAGCGCACACCGCCACTGTTGCGGAGGATGATGGAGACGAAGATTCTTCGGGTCAGCGCCGGGTCCGCACGTTCTGGGTTTCCAGCGACAATGTCGAAACTATCCAGATCGGTGCGTCCATAAAGTTTGATAACACAATCATCCGCAGCAACGGCACAACGCTGTCGAGCAGGCATGACAGCAGCGTCAGCGTTGAGGCCATCCTGCCGGTTACCTATGCGGTGGAGCAATTCCGTTGGGAAGACGTCTGGTATGACGGTGGGTTTAGAAATCAACGTATTTACAAGTATTACCTCGGCCTGTATCCCAATTTGCAACAAGTCAAGTTAGTGGACTGGATTGCTGAAGACTCCATCAGGAATGCTGTTTTTGCCTTCGGTAATAAAATCAACGCATGGAATGCAGCGTTCCAGGCAGGCATTATGGTTCGCCCGGACCGGCAAAGTCTTGATGTGTCGTTACCATTTACCGATACCTCCGGTTCGACGCCAGACTCCATCAAATATAGTTATCATGAGAAGGACTATGAGGTTCGAGTCAACGACCGCGTCGGAGAACTGACTGTTGTCCAATTACTGTCTCCAACTGCACGAGACCAACCGCCGGTCGATAGATCGGAAGTTTTCCGCTTTACCGCTCTGGATCACTTTGGTACGGAACATAAGCTGGCTATCCGCACTGACTTCAAAGAACGAAGCTTCAGGCTGGAACGAGGCTAACGTCATCTCTTTTGATACCGGTGCGAAGTGGCTAGACTGCGCGCCTCTCTGCCGGGATCGCCGCCATGTTGCTGATGCTCTATCTGATTGCCATTACCGCTGAAGCCATGACCGGGGCTTTATCTGCCGGTCGTCGCGGCATGGATTGGTTTGGTGTGGTGCTGATTGCCTGCATCACAGCGTTGGGTGGCGGTTCGGTTCGTGATGTGCTGTTGGGGCATTACCCGCTGACATGGGTCAAACACCCGGAATACCTGGTGTTGACCTCGGTTGCGGCAATGTTCACCGTGTTCACCGCGCGCTGGATGCGCCACCTGCGCTCATTGTTTCTGGTGCTCGACGCAGTCGGTCTGGTGGCGTTCACCCTGATCGGCTGCATGACCGCGCTGGAAATGGGCCACGGCATGCTGGTGGCATCGGTCAGCGGGGTGATCACCGGGGTATTCGGTGGCATTCTTCGCGATATTTTCTGCAACGACATTCCGTTGATTTTTCGGCGCGAACTTTATGCGAGCGTATCGTTTGCTGCAGCATGGTGCTACATGCTGTGTCTTTATCTAAATGTCCCTGGCGAACAAGCCATCCTGATTACGCTGTTCGGCGGGTTCTTGTTACGTCTGCTGGCAATACGTTTTCATTGGGAAATGCCCAAGTTCGTTTATAACGATGAACACTGAGATTTTTTATCTTCAGGTATGACTCTGTCGCTCGACAACATTGCAAGGGTATGTTTCTTACATTTTTCATTTTGCCGACTTTTTTAAAGTGATGTATTTCTCTGCATCGCATCTGCGATGTCAGCCATTAATATATTTCTTCAAAGGGTTTTCGTCATGAGTGAAAGTATCGAAACTGCAAGCGACCAGCATAATATCCCTCTTGTGCTCGAGGCTATTTCCAGATTCAGGGTCAAGTTTGATGCCGCTGATAGCAGTCACAACAAAACGCTGTTCGGTAATGGCCGAATGCAGGTCAAGGTGCAGGTGCTGGTTTCCGGGGTGGACGCCAACGGCAACGCAGTACACGTCCCGACCGATGTAATGGAAAGTATCGAACTGATTCATTACAGCACCGGAAAGACCTTGCGCGACGGTTGGACGGCCAGTACCGAACAAGGGCGTTACACCCTTGAAACGCAAGGCTCGTTCAATAGTGCAAATGTTGACGACGAGGGGGCAGAAGAGGACAGCTTACATCCGCAGGTCCGCACGTTCTGGGTGTCCTCGGCAGTCGCCGGAACCACCCAGGTCGGCGCCCGTTTGCTCCTCAATGGGGTAAAGGTTCTTAGCAACGGCACCACGCTTTCCAGCGTTCATGACAGCAGCGTCACCCTTGAAGCGAAAACGCCTGTGACCTATGCCGTTGAACAATTCCGCTGGTACCAGACCCGTCGCGGCAATGAGCACTATGGCAATCGTATCTTCAACTATTATCTGGGACTCTATCCGCATGGGCAGCAGATCAAACTGGTCGATTGGACAGTAGGTGGAGTCGAAAAAGGTGCCGATCATCTGTTTGCAGGGGGGAATAAGCTCAACGAAGCAAAAACCAATTATATGAAGGTCTTTCTGGTTAGCCCCGAAACGAAATCCTTATTCGTATCCTTGCCGGCGAAAGGCGATCCTTTTGCGTATGCCTTTCTTCCTGATGCCCCGTCCTGGAATGACGAGAATTATCAAGTCAGGGTCAATGATCATGATGGTGAGCTGACCGTCATGCAGGCCCTTTCCGAATATTCGATCACATCTGTGGGTCGAAGCAAATTTGGAGGCACCCTTCACTTTGTTGCCATTGATGAATACGGTACTGAGCATAAGCTCGCGATTCGAGTTAACTTCTACGAGCGTAATTTATATCTGGAACGAGGCTGATCCCCGACCTTACTGATGCAGTGTCGGCGGATGCAACAGATGTATATATCCTTGTTTGCTCCAGCTGTCGGTAAGCTGTGATGTTGAAAGACCGGGTATTGCATCAACAGTGCTTTACTTATATCTGGCGTTGGCACCTGTGTCTTGCGGAGCCAACGCAACACCACCTCAAGGATGAGCACTCATGGCTGGAAAACCGCCAAAGATCAAACCTGTTTCCCTCCCCATCAAAACGCCTGACCCGATTGTGGGCGGGCTGCAGAGACCTCCGGCGGCTTCTGCGCCTTCACCGCTTCCAATACCGCATCATTCGGTGCCATTGCCACCCTCACCGAGGCCAGACAGGGTCACGGTGCGGCCTGCAAACCCTGTCATGATCCCTATGGATCCGGTCATGAGCGAGGGCTTGATGCTGACCACGAAGTCTTCGCTGGTAAATTACGGTCTACCTGCACCTGAATACCTCGGCGAGGCCGATGCGCAGGGCATCCTGTCACTGAAACAGCGCCAATATGTTGCTGTTACCGATGACATTATTGTGCAAGTGGTGGTGGACGCCGAGACCGGTCTGTTTCGGGCTAAACAGGCGCGAGAGCTGAAGCCTTCCGGTCCATTGATGACGCGCGACAGCGAGGGGCGATATTGGCTTGCGCTGGAAAGTGGCGACGTCATCTTGCCGAATTCCTCAGTCGCGCAAATCGCAGAGCTGTTTCGCCGTGCAGGAGGTTCCGTCACGCAATTTTCAGACATTACCGTTGCACGCGTGCTCGCAGTCACTGGAGTTGACGTACCCGTGTTACGTGATGTGCTCACTCGCAAGCTTCCTGCGCCATTTTTGCTGGAGGACTCCGTCAGACGATTCGAGCTTGACCAGCAAATTCAGGCAATAGCGCGAACAGCCGATGAGCGCTTGACGCGCTTCAAATCCATTGAAGATGCTTTTGAGGCCGATTGTGATGAAGTTACCTTGCGCATGCGCCGTTTTTTTCCGGAACTGCCGAAAACCGCCGCTCAGGCGATCTGGCGCGATACCAGTGCTGCCGAGCGTTTGCATATGCACAACCAACCGGGCCTGCCGCGATCAGTAGCAGAACAGGCACTGATGGCGTTGCGAGATGTGCGGCTGGCGAGAGCGTGCGAAGGCATTTATCTGGACTCGGTATCGAGCCTGGACAGTGACCGGCTGGCGTTGCAGATGATCGGGCGTCTTGCTGCCTGGCCCTCGACGGTTCGTGTCGAGATCAGGCAACGCGTGGATGGCGACGTTTTGAGTGCTATCGGCGATGCCCGATCAGCGACTCGTCATGTACTGATCCGTCGACAGGAAGGCTATGTCACCCAGCACAGCGGAGAACGGTTACCTTTTCAGGTGAAGGATTTGTACTCAGTAGTCTGGGGGCTGTTGCTCCCTCAGCAGCGTCAACTGCTGGGCATCAGTGACGCTCCGGCGCTGCGGCGATTGATCCGTGCACAGCCGTTGCCATCACGCCAGGCTGTGAGCGAATGGCTGGGGCTCGGACCGTTGCCGAGCGATGTCACTCGTGCCACTGCGCAGCACAAGCAAGCGGGACAGTTGCGAGGCGGTGGCGACCCTGAATCACCGAGGTCCTTCGAGGATCGTGTACGCGATCTTTATCCGCAGCTTTCGGATGAGGAGGTGAGTTCGTTTGTCGCAGAACGTTTGAAAAGTGATCCTGCGGGCGTATTGACCCGCCTGGAAAAAGAATTTGCGACATTGCGTCATGAATTGGCGATATGGAATGCCAATGGGGCATCACCTCATGCGCAAACGTCGGGACCAGAAGGCGCGCCGGCAGCCGCCGGACAACGCCAGGCTCGCGAGCAGTTCAGCGCAAGGCTGCAGGATATCTGGCAGCGCAAGTCGGTTTCGAAGTGGGACGACGGAGACGATTGTTTTTCTCACTATGTCGACTTTCCGGGTGAGTTACCAAAACTGTTCGTCCGTTTTGAATATGTAACAGAGCTGCTATTGACCGCAAATGAACCGGGCGCACGGTTGGGCGCGTTTCTTGACAGCTTTCCCAATCTCCAATATTTAGGGGTCGTTGGCATAAAAGTAGAGGAGTTTCCGTCAGGCATATTTCAGATGCGCCAGTTACGCGAACTTACGCTGGACGGGTGTTCACTAAAACTGTCCGAGAGCACAGCTGAAGGATTGTCCAGAATCGAAACGCTGGGCCGATTGAACCTGGCAAATAACCCTCTGACGGTTGCTCCGTATGTAGGCCACATGGCAGGTCTGACCGGATTGATGCTAAGCAACGCAAATCTTTCCAGCGTTCCTGCAGGCATAGATAAGCTCAGGAAGTTGGGCGTCATGGCGCTGCATAATAATAATATTTCCGATATTGGAAATGAGTTGTTCGATATTCCGGATACCCAGAATCTGTTCGTTGGTTTGTTGGGTAACCCGCTGAGTGACGTTTCGAGGCAACGAATTCATCAGTATTTGGAAAATGCCAGTCTGGATCGCAAGGTGAAAATCCAGTCGGAGGATGTTGTTTTGGAATCTGACTCCGATAGTGAGTCTTCTGAAAGCGGATTTTCGACTGGCTCGGACGACGACTGAATATTTGTGAAAGTAACCGGATCTTGTTTTCATAACATACCCCGACAGGAATAAACTGCCTGGCGGCTCCCCTTCTGATTCGGCACGTTTGAATTCAGCAGGGGAGAGTGTTCATCGGGAGCCGGAGTCAAAGGGGCAGGAATGGCATTCCTGAAGTCTGTATCGTAAGGTTTGCGGTTTTTGGATCTATAAGTTTTTGTAAAAGTTGTTTGTGGTGGTGTTGAGTTATTGTCTCTTCACAATTTGTCGAATGTCGCGGCTGTTCTTATTTAAATCGAGCCTCAATACTTTGCTGAGTCCTCTAAAGGATGAAATCTATCAGTCAGCAAGGTGGTGTTAAATGTTTGATGAACAAATTGGTATTTCCCGTATCGAGGTAAAACTTGATTCCGCACGTTCAGGCCAGCACAAAGTGCTTTATGCAAACGGTCGTATGCAGGTGCGTGTATTGGTGCTTCTGCACGGCGTCGATAACAATGGCGACGGCGCGTCGCTGTACGGTCATCCCGGCTTGCAATCACTGCGATTGATTGCCTATAACGGCGCGCGGCCGCTGGAGGGAGACTGGAGTGTATCGCTGCAAGAGAATCGTTATGCTCACGAAATGTCGGGTGGGGAAACGCGCCTGACAGAAGTTCCGCGTAGCACGGACCACCGGATAAGCGACCCCTCTGATCCGGTACAGATTTTTCAGTACTGGGTTTCGGCTTCCAGACCTGGAATCATGGAGGTGGCCGCCGAGATCTCCATGGACGGCGTGGTATTGCGAAGCAACGGAATCGGTTACGACAGCAGTGTTACGCTGGAGGCGATTCCGCCGAAAAAATATACCCAGAGCAGTTTTTCTCTTCATAAGTACGGCACGTACAGCGAAAGGGTGTACGAGGAGCGAATTCAATATTTTCATCTCGGACTTCACGCTGATGGTCGTCAGATCAACTTGCTTGATTGGTACAGTAATGCCATAGCGCTTAATCCGTATGATGCTGAAGATGCGGTAATGGTGTACTCGTCAGGTACGATAAATCACAACAGTGGCGGCGGCAGAAGTTTTTATGGTTATCTGGCGCCGATCTATGGGCGTTCGGCCTCGGTCAAGACTCCTCTCGGTTATATCACTTTTCCGATTAACGATGTTCCGGGGGTGTTGACCCTTGTGCAGCGCACTACGCTTCAGACAGAGGAAAAGCCGGGCAGCGACGGTGCGTTTGAACTTGCAGTTATTGATGAGTTCGGTTCGGAGCACTGGCTTGCTATTGATGGTGATATAGAACAGCGGACTTTCATTCTAGGTGAATCGAAGCGGTCAACAAAGCAGTTTCCCTGATTTCAGGCGTGTGGTCAGCGATTATTCGCTGAGCACCGTGACCTGCCAATATCTATATCTGAAATAACGGAGATTTTTCTATGGAAAATAATTCATCTTCCGCTGTTCAATCAAACGCTTTCAATTTTGGTGAGTTTGTTTCCGGAGGCGTCGATCCGCGTACGGGTATGTATACGTGTTCCTTTTCGTTGGGAAAGTTGCATTCGTCGGATTTAAATGGTCCTGAGTTTGCACTCTCACTGGGCTTTAATCCGCTCAATCAGGCAGATATCGGTTTCGGCATTGGCTGGTCTTTAACCCTGACGAATTACGACTTGCGCAGCAAAGTCATGACACTGTCCAGCGGCGAGCGTTACCAAGCTGTCGAGACGCCTGGCGGTTTGAAGTTCAAGGAAATGAAACTGCAAACGGCAAAGGTGCTGGTGACCGGACCAGGACGCTATGAAGTTCGATACAAGGATGGTCGGCGCGAACTGCTCAAAGTCCTCGCTGGCACTCAAGTCGCCGTAGCGGAAAAAATTATCGCGGCAAACGGTGTGAGCATCGCGTTTAAGCATGAGTTGTTCAACCAGTTTCCCAGGTTGAGCGAAGTCCGTGACGCCAAGCGATGCTTGCTGAAAATTACCCGCAATGCAGGTCAGGTAACATTGACCCGGCACCCCGATACTTCTTCCAGTTCCGCCTACAAATTGATTTTGAGGAACGCTCGGGTAACGTCAATCGAGCTTCCGGTCGGTAAAGGTTGGGAGCTGGAATATGAAGTCATCGATGAAGCCAGCTATTTGCATCGTGTGGTCAATCCATTGCGCGGCGTGGAAATCATTCGCTACAAGCGACAAGGTCACCGTTTCGTAAGTGATGGGGAAAAGACCCTGCCGTTTGTCATTGCTCACGATGCTTACCCCGGGCGCGGCCAACCCAGACTTTGCAAGACATACACGTACTCCGACCATAACTTCCTTGGTCAGGGCCTTCTCCCGGTCAAGGGTAATGACCTGGATCCGCTCTATCTGGCCCCCGGTCACTACGTCTACTCCTCGGACGAGCAGTTGGTGGTAAAAGGAAAAGTACATACGCGCATTAAACGCACCTACAACAAATTCCATCTGTTGGTGGCTGAAGTCACAACCTGTGGCGACGCCCAGATCGCCACCGCTACCGAGTATCACTGCTCGGTCACCAAGCCTTTCAATGAGCAGGTGGCTCAGTTCCGCATGCCGAAAGTCCATACAGTGACTCACCTTGATCGGCTCACCCAACAACAGCGTGTGGAAACCACCGTCACCGAGTTTGATCAAGAAGGCAATTTGCTCAAGCACGTCGAGCCAAGTGGAATGACGACCACGACAGAATTTTATCCGGCAAGTGGTGGCGATGATTGCCCGGAAGATCCGCTGGGTTTTTCCAGATTCCCTAAAAAGAGGACGGTCACCGCTGCCGCGTCGGGTGATGCTGCGACAGTCACGTACTACGACTATGCCCTGCATCCCGCGCTGGAAGGCGCGGAACTGGCCTGCGTGTTACCGGTCGGGGAGCGTTTTTTTGAAGTTGTGGAAGGTGTCGAGCTTTTGCGTTCGAAAACCGAACGCAGTTATCTGAACTCGCCAAAGGACCCCCTCAAGCACGGGGCCACGAAAGAACAAAGTTTTACCCTCAATGATAAAAAAACCTCCACCGCATTCTCCTATGAGCTTGAGGGCGACAGATTGCGGGTCAAATCCAGCACGCGCGGGTTTGACGATGCACTGCAGATCAGTGAAAAGGTGCTCTCGACGCTAACCGGGGTGCAAGTGTCGGAAGTCGGTGTCGATGGCGAGCACATCGAGCATGAGTACGATGCGATCGGCCGGGTAGTGCGCAAAACGGTTGCGCCCGGCACGCCCTATGAGGCCACTACGCAATGCGCCTATCTGGCCGCCAGCCTGGAGCAGCCTGCCACGGTGGTGATCACCGATCCCGCCGGCGGCGAACAGCGAGTGACCTATGACGGTCTGGAGCGAGTGATCACCATTCGGGAAAAGGACTGCGACCATCCAGACAAGGACGGGCTTATCCAGAGTCGCATGCTGTATCTGGCTCAGCATGATTCGGTCGGACGCAAAGTAAAAGTGACGCTGACCGATTGGCGTGACGGCAAGCCTTACCCTGCCAGCACCCGCTACGAGTTCGACTCCTGGGGTCAGGTCAGCAAGACGCTGCATGCCGATGGGCGAATTGAACGCAGCGAAGCGGATCCGGTACTTCGCCAACAAACCAGTTGGCTGCAGGGGATGGGCAAGACCATCACCCTCGTTAATGACTTCGGTAAACCGCTCAGTGTCGAGAGCTTCAATCGGAAGAACAAGAGTCTCGGCAAAACCGTTTTCACCTACGACGGATTCGGACGCACAACCAGCGAGACAGATCCTGTCGGCAATACCACTCGATATGAGTACGACGTTTTTGACCGGATAATCCGCACTGTCCTGCCTGATGCCAGCGAGGTGGTCACTGACTACGCCGAGCACAGTGACGAACAGTTGGCGATCGGCATCAAGGTCGATGACAAAACGTTGGGGCAGCAAACGTATGACGGTTTGAGTCGTTTGATCCAGAGTACCGTGGGCGGGCGAAAGTCCGAGGCGGGTTACGAAGCGGGCTTCACTCAGCCTCAGTGGTACAAGACTGCTGATGGCAAAAAAACCGAATTCACCTATCTGCGTGATCTGGGCGGTTTGCTGACGGAGCGCAAGGCAGGAGAACTGGTCACGACCCTGACTTATGACCCCGTCAGTGGCAATCCCTTGAGCTGTACCGAAAGCGGCAGGCAACGCAGTTTTAGCTATTACCCTTCCGGACGCCTGAAATCCGAAACGACGACCTTCGGCACTATCACAAAAGCAACGTCCAGTACCTGGTCCCTGCAGGGGCGACCAGTCACCCATGTCGATGTACTCGGAGCCGAAAGCACATCCGCGTACGACGCGCACGGCCGCCTGCTGACCACCACGCAGGGTTCGTTGAAAACCGAATTCCACTACGACATCCAGACCGGGATGCTGGGCTGGACGAAAACCGAAGACACATCGATCAAGCGTCAGATGATCACCCGGTTTGCCTATGACGATATCGGTCGTGAAACCCGCCGTACATTCGAGATTCAAGGGCAGCCTGACCAGACGCTGGAATCGACTTACACGCTTGCAGGCAAACTGGCGCAGAAGGTGTCCAGGCGCGGCACGCAACTATTGCGTGATGAAAAGTTCACCTACGATGTGCGCGGGCGTTTGATCCAGTATGACTGTGCCGGTACCCAAAAGCCCCGCGATCCGTATGGCAAGGAAATTGTTCAGCAGAAGTTCACCTTCGATGCGCTGGATAACATTCTCACGGTGCAGACCAAGTTCCCGCTGGGCCTAAACCTGACGACCTTCAGTTATGACAATCCAGATCCGGTACAGCTCAGCGCAGTCGAACATTCCCATGTCGACTATCCGCCGGCAGTGACGCTGGAGTACGACGTTAACGGCAGGATGATCAAGGACGATCAGGCGCGAACTCTGGCCTATGACGCGTTCGGACGTCTTGAGCAACTGTCCGGCGCAGGGGAATCAGTCATTCGTGGCTACCATTACGACGGTTTCGACGATCTGGTTGAACTGTCGCAACCTGACGAGGTAACTACGCAGCGTTACTACTATGCAGGCCGGGTCGCCAATGAGGTAAGTGGTGAAAATTCATCCAGTGTTGTGCGTCACGGTGGCGCGCTTGTAGGGCAACAGCAACTCGGTTTGAACGCCGGCGCGCAGCTTTTTGGCACCGATCAGCAGCAAAGCGTGCTGGCGACGCTGGGCAAGGAACAGCTCACCGATTGCGCCTACAGCCCTTACGGCCATCGCCCTGCCGAGGGGGGGTTGTTCAGTCTGGCGGGGTTCAATGGCGAGCAGTTGGATCCGGTGACCGGTTTGTATCTGCTGGGTAACGGTTACCGGGCCTATAGTCCGACACTGATGCGTTTTCTCGCCCCCGACAGCATGAGTCCGTTCGGCGCGGGCGGATTGAATGCCTACAGTTATTGCCTGGGCGACCCTGTCAATCGTGTCGACCCTACCGGGCATATTTCCTGGCAATCAATATTGGGCATCGGGGCGAGTATTCTAGGGATCGTTGCGAGCGTGGTGACGATGGGCGCGGCGACGCCGTTGGCAGTGGCGGCGTTGGGGCTGGCGGTTGCTTCAGGCCTGGCGGGTATTGCCAGCGAGGTGGTCAATGAGCTGTCACCGGGTTCTCAAGCAGGCGAGATACTGGGCTGGATCAGTTTCGGTCTTGGGCTGGCTTCGCTCGGTGCAGGTTTGGCGGCGGGTGCAAAAGCTGCGGTGAATGCTGGCAGGAAGATGGCTTCCGCCTTTAGCAAAGGGCTCAGTGGCAAGGGGGCAGGCAAAGCGGGGCAACATCTAAAGAAGGGTGGAAAAGGCGCCAGGGCTGCGGCCAAGAAAGCCGATGCTCCCGTGGAGGAGGCGGCTGATAGACCTTGGCAATTGATCCGGCCCGATTCAGAAGACTACCTCTATGCCACTCATAAGACGATGGCCGACGAATTCTTCGGGCTCGTGGAAAGTGATATGTCCCCTCTCCTGGCAGCCAGGAAGTCCAGGATGTATTACGAGGAATTCGGCGCAGCCGGCGATGGAAGAAAAGTAACGCATGTTTTTTTTGCGGCCTCGAAAGGACGTGGAGAGCGTATTTATCTTCTGGAGGACAGTAAAGAGAGAGTTTGCAAAGTCCTGCAGGCCGGTGGCCATTGGTCCGACGGGGAGACCAACGCAATAATGAGATCGGCCAAAAATATGGTTACAACGCGTATATGAGCACGCTGATACTTTGCTTGCCCTTTTATGGGTGAGGAGGTCTGGAGTGCTGTTCCAGCGCCCACTCTACATGCTCTCTAACCAACTCTGACGGATAATCCCGTCGCGCCTTCAACGCTTCCAGCACGGGGATCGTTGAAGGCGCGTTGCCCAGCCCCACCGCCAGATTGCGCAACCAGCGCTCATACCCGGCACGCCGCAACGGCGAACCTTCAGTGCTGCTCAAAAACTTCTCTTCATCCCACAAAAACAACTCCGCCAGTTCGGCATTGTCGAGGTTGTGCCGTGGCTTGAAATCGCTTTCACCTGAGGGCTTGGCGAATCGGTTCCACGGACAGACGATCTGGCAGTCATCACAGCCGAACACGCGATTGCCAATCAACGGCCGCAACTCTTCGGGAATTGCGGTTTTCAGTTCGATGGTCAGATAGGAAATGCAGCGCCGTGCGTCCAGCACGTACGGGCCGACGAAGGCGTTGGTCGGGCAGATATCCAGGCACGCAGTGCAACGGCCACAGTGCTCGGTGCTGTGCGGTTCATCCACCGGCAACGGCAGATCGACGAACAATTCGCTCAGGAAGAAGTAGCTGCCAGCCTTGCGATTCAACACCAGGGTGTTCTTGCCAATCCAGCCCAGCCCGGCCTGTTCGGCGATGGCTTTTTCCAGCACCGGCGCGCTGTCGACGAAAGCACGAAAACCGAACGGGCCGATTTCGGCCTGAATTTTGTCGGCCAATTGCTGCACACGTTTACGGATCAATTTGTGGTAATCGCGGCCCAAGGCATAACGCGACACGTAAGCTTTTTCCGGTTGCGCCAGCATTTGCGCCATTTTCGTGTCACCCGGCAGGTAGTCCATGCGCAGCGAGACCACGCGCAACGTGCCCGGCACCAGTTCCTCGGGATGCGAGCGTTTGCTGCCATGGGCGCCCATGTAGTCCATTTCGCCGTGGTAGCCGGCCGCGAGCCAGCGCTCGAGGTGCTGCTCATGCTCGGCGAGGTTCAGGCCGCTGATGCCGACTTGCTGAAAGCCCAGCTCGCGGCCCCACTCCTTGATCGATTGGGCGAGAGCGGGCAGGTCTGTGGTGATGGCGGACATGAGGCGAGAGAAACCGGAGCTGAGGTGCGTATAATTCTGCCAGACATCGGAGCCCGAAGACGCATGCCGCAGACGAAAGATGAATTACCCGACGCACTGTACGGCGCCGCCCAGGTGCGTGAACTCGACGCGCGGCTGATTGCCGCCGGCACGCCGGGCTTTGAATTGATGCAGCGTGCGGCCCGGGCGACCTGGCGCGCGCTGGTGCGGCAATGGCCGGACGCGAACGAACTGACCGTGCTGGCCGGGCATGGCAACAATGCTGGCGACGGTTACCTGATCGCCGCACTGGCGTTGCGCGCTGGTTGGGCTGTGCGTGTGCTGGCAGTGGGTGATCCGCAGCGCTTGCAAGGGGATGCGGCGCTTGCCCATGCAGAGGCACTGGCCGCAGGCGTTGCAATGCAGCACTGGACTGATGACAGCGAGCTGCGTGGTGTGCTCGTCGATGCATTGCTTGGCACAGGCTTGAGCGGCGAGGTACGCGAGCCTTATGCGGCTGCGATCAACGCGATCAATGCCAGCTGCCTGCCTGTTGCGGCGGTCGATATCCCTTCCGGGCTTTGCGCCGACACCGGGCGAACCTTGGGTGTCGCGGTGCGTGCCGATCTCACGGTGACGTTTATTGGGCTGAAGGTCGGCCTGTTCACTGGCGACGCCGCCGATCACATCGGTGAGCTGGTGTTCAATGATCTGCAGGCCAGCGCCGACATTTATGCTGACATTGCTGTCCGCGCCCGACGCCTCAACCCGGCTAATCTTTCGCGACCAGCGCCGCGCGCACCGACGGCACACAAGGGCCGCTTTGGTCATGTGCTGCTGATCGGCGGCGATCACGGCTTTGGCGGAGCCATTTTGCTCAGTACGCAAATGGCCCTGCGCAGCGGCGCGGGCATGGTGTCGCTGGCAACGCGTCCCGAACATGTCCCGGCTGCGCTGACCCGGGTGCCGGAAGCCATGGCCCTCGGCACCTCGTCGGCCAATCAGTTGATGGGTTTGCTGGAAAAAGTCTCGACGCTGGTTGTCGGTCCGGGGCTGGGGCAGGCCAGTTGGGGCCGCGCGTTATTGTCCGCCGCAGCCAACGCATCCTTGCCGCAGGTGTGGGACGCCGATGCGTTGAACCTGCTGGCCAGCGGCTTCGTTCAATTACCCAAGGATTGCGTGATTACCCCGCATCCGGGCGAAGCGGCGCGGTTGTTGGGTATCGGCACCGCCGAGGTGCAGGCGGATCGCCCGGCGGCAGCGCTGGCGTTGAGCAAAAAATATTCAGCTGTGGTCGTGCTCAAAGGCGCAGGCAGCCTGATCGCGCATCCCGACGGGCGCCTTTCGCTGTGTCATCAAGGCCATCCGGCGATGGCCACCGGCGGCCTCGGCGATGTGCTGGCCGGTTTGATCGGCGCACTGCTGGCGCAGGGCATGGAGGCTTTCGCTGCCGCAAGCCTCGCCGTGTGGCTGCACGCCAATGCTGGCTTGCAACAAGGCAAATTCGGCCGTGGGCTGGCGGCCAGTGATCTGATTCCAGCCATTCGTCAGTTGTTGGAGGAGCAAGCACCGTGTCTGAAGTAACCCTGTACCTGGCCGATGAACAGGCAATGAGCGACTTTGGCGCACGGATCGCCCGTGTGACGCAGGGCCATGGCCTGATTTTTCTCGAAGGCAACCTGGGCATGGGCAAAACCACCCTGTCGCGCGGCATCATTCGCGGGCTGGGGCATGTCGGCGCGGTAAAAAGTCCGACCTTCACCTTGGTCGAACCCTACGAGATCGGTGACACTCGTGCCTTCCACTTTGACCTGTATCGCCTGGTCGATCCGGAAGAACTGGAGTTTCTCGGCATCCGTGACTACTTCGAAGACGATGCCCTGTGCCTGATCGAATGGCCCGATAAAGGTGCAGGCTTTTTGCCAAAGCCTGACCTGACCATTACCATTAGCCCGCAAGACAGCGGGCGTTCGCTGAAAATTTTGTCCCAGGGCTCGCGTGGCGAGGCCTGGTGTGCCGCTTTGGCATTGGAATCCAATTAAATGATGGGGTTTGGTATGCGCTTTCGCGCGTTGGTGGCTGCCGCTGGACTGATGTTGATGGCAGTAACCGTCAACGCTGTGGCCGATTCAAAGGTCAACAGCGTGCGCCTGTGGCGGGCGCCGGACAACACGCGACTGGTCTTCGACCTGAGCGGCCCGGTACAGCACAGCGTATTTACCCTGACCGCGCCGGACCGGCTGGTCATCGACATCAACGGTGCCACCCTCGGTGCGCCCTTGAATGTGCAGACCGCCAACACGCCGATCACCGCAATGCGCTCGGCCCAGCGCACGCCGACCGATCTGCGCGTGGTCATCGACCTGAAGAAAGCCGTCACCCCGAAAAGCTTCTCGCTGGCGCCCAATGCGCAGTACGGCAACCGACTGGTGGTCGATCTGTTCGACAACCCGGCCGATGCCGCGCCGCCACCTGCACCGACGCCATCGGTGGCGACCGTGCCGGCAGTGCCGGTGACCCCGACTGAACCGGCGATCAAACTGCCGCCAGCCCCGGCCGGCAAGCGCGACATTATTGTGGTGATCGACGCCGGCCACGGCGGTGAAGACCCCGGTGCCTCCGGCTCGCGCGGTCAGCGTGAGAAAGACGTGGTGCTGCAGATCGCCCGCGAATTGCAGCGTCAGGTCAACGGCATGAAAGGCTTCCGCGCCGAACTGACCCGTACTGGCGACTACTTCATTCCGTTGCGTGGGCGTACCGAAATCGCCCGCAAGAAGGGCGCTGACCTTTTCGTCTCGATCCACGCCGACGCCGCGCCATCTGCAGCAGCGTTTGGTGCATCGGTGTTCGCCCTGTCCGATCGCGGCGCCACGTCCGAGACTGCCCGTTGGCTGGCCGACAGCGAAAACCGTTCCGACCTGATCGGTGGTGCCGGCAACGTCAGCCTCGACGACAAGGACCGCATGCTCGCCGGCGTGCTGCTCGACCTGTCGATGACGGCATCGCTGACCTCCAGTCTCAACGTCGGCCAGAAGGTGCTGACCAACATTGGTCGCGTCACGCCGCTGCACAAACAGCGCGTGGAGCAGGCCGGGTTCATGGTGTTGAAATCGCCGGATATCCCGTCGATTCTGGTCGAAACCGGTTTTATCTCGAACGCCAACGAAGCGAACAAGCTTTCGGCATCGAGCCATCAGCAAGCGCTGGCCCGCTCGATCAGCAGCGGCGTGCGGCAGTTCTTCCAGCAGAACCCGCCGCCGGGCACTTACATCGCCTGGCTGCGTGATTCCGGCAAGATCGCCCAAGGCCCGCGCGACCACCGCGTCGGTCCGGGCGAAACGCTGGCAATGATTGGTGTGCGTTATCAAGTCTCGCCGGCCACGTTGCGCGCGGCGAACAACTTGAAAACCGATGAGCTGAAGGTCGGCCAGCACCTGACCATTCCCGGCACCGAACTGGCGTCGAAAGAATGAACCAGGTTCTGAACACTGCTCGCATCGAACTGCTCAGCCCACGACTGGCGAACCAGATTGCCGCCGGTGAGGTGGTCGAACGCCCGGCCTCGGTGATCAAGGAATTGCTGGAAAACAGCCTCGATTCCGGCGCCAAACGTATCGATGTCGACGTCGAGCAGGGTGGCGTCAAGCTGCTGCGGGTGCGTGACGACGGCAGCGGCATCTCCGCCGACGACCTGCCGCTGGCGCTGGCCCGTCACGCCACCAGCAAGATTCGCAACCTCGAAGACCTCGAACAGGTGATGAGCCTGGGTTTTCGCGGCGAAGCGCTGGCGTCGATCAGCTCCGTAGCGCGCCTGACACTGACCTCGCGGACCCGCGATGCCGATCAGGCCTGGCAGGTCGAAACCGAGGGTCGCGACATGGCGCCTCGCGTGCAACCGGCCGCGCACCCAGTCGGCACGTCGGTAGAAGTCCGTGACCTGTTTTTCAATACTCCGGCGCGACGCAAATTCCTCAAGACCGAAAAAACCGAATTCGATCACCTGCAAGAAGTGATCAAACGGTTGGCGCTGGCGCGTTTCGACGTGGCTTTCCATCTGCGTCATAACGGCAAAACCATCCTCAGCCTGCACGAGGCCCACGATGATGCGGCCCGCGCCCGGCGTGTGGCGGCAATCTGTGGCTCGGGTTTCCTTGAGCAGGCGCTGCCGATCGAGATCGAGCGCAATGGTCTGCACCTGTGGGGCTGGGTCGGTTTGCCGACGTTCAACCGCAGTCAGGCCGATTTGCAGTATTTCTTTGTGAATGGCCGCGCGGTGCGCGACAAACTGGTCGCCCACGCGGTGCGCCAGGCTTATCGCGACGTGCTGTTCAATGGTCGCCACCCGACGTTCGCGCTGTTTTTCGAGGTCGATCCGGCAGCGGTCGATGTCAACGTGCACCCGACCAAACACGAAGTGCGCTTCCGCGACGGGCGAATGGTCCATGACTTCCTCTATGGCACCTTGCACCGGGCGTTGGGCGATGTGCGTCCGGAAGACCAGTTGGCCGGCTCTGTGACCACGGCCATCGTGCGACCAAGCGGAATCGAGGCGGGCGAATTTGGCCCGCAAGGCGAGATGCGTCTCGCCGCGAATGCATTGCTTGAGCAACCGCAGGCGCAACCGGCGTTCAATACTTCGTCCGGTGCCAGTGCTGGCGGCGCTTATCAGTATCAGTACACGCCACGCCCGCAGTCGGCCGTGCCCGCTGCCGAAGCTCAAGCCGCTTACAAAGAGTTTTTCGCGCCGTTGCCCGAAGCCAACGCCAGCGCACTCCCGACCGGCCAGGAAGACATTCCGCCGCTCGGCTATGCGCTGGCGCAGCTCAAAGGCATCTACATTCTTTCCGAGAACGCCCACGGCCTGGTGCTGGTGGACATGCACGCTGCCCATGAGCGGATCATGTATGAACGCCTGAAAATCGCCATGGCCAGTGAAGGCCTGAGCGGGCAGCCGTTGCTGGTGCCGGAGTCGCTGGCCGTGAGTCAGCGTGAAGCCGATTGCGCCGAGGAGCACGCCGCGTGGTTCCAGCGGCTGGGCTTCGAATTGCAGCGGCTGGGCCCGGAAACCCTGGCGATCCGGCAGATTCCGGCGTTGCTCAAGCAGGCCGAGGCCAACCGTTTGGTCGGTGACGTGCTCTCGGACTTGATGGAATACGGCACCAGCGACCGCATTCAGGCGCACCTCAACGAATTGCTCGGCACCATGGCCTGTCACGGCGCGATTCGCGCCAACCGGCGTCTGGCCCTGCCGGAAATGAACGGCCTGCTGCGGGACATGGAAAACACCGAGCGCAGCGGTCAATGCAACCATGGCCGACCGACCTGGACCCAACTGGGCCTGGACGATCTGGACAAACTGTTCCTGCGCGGTCGTTGATGAGCCAGCTTCCTCCAGCGATTTTCCTGATGGGCCCGACCGCTGCGGGCAAGACCGACCTGGCCATCGAGCTGACCAAGGTGCTGCCGTGCGAGCTGATCAGTGTCGATTCGGCGCTGGTCTATCGCGGCATGGACATCGGCACCGCCAAGCCTTCAAAAGCACTGCTGGCCGAACATCCGCACCGCTTGATCGACATTCTTGATCCGGCCGAAGCTTATTCGGCTGCGGATTTTCGCCGCGATGCCCTGCAAGCCATGGCTGACATCACCGCACGCGGCAAAATTCCGCTGCTGGTGGGCGGCACGATGCTCTATTACAAGGCTTTGGTCGACGGTCTGGCGGACATGCCCGCCGCCGATCCCGAGGTCCGCGCGCAAATTGAAGAAGAGGCCGCGCGCCTTGGCTGGCAGGCCCTGCATGATCAATTGGCGATCATCGACCCGGTGTCGGCGGCGCGGATTCACCCCAATGATCCGCAACGCCTGAGTCGCGCCCTCGAAGTTTATCGCGTCAGCGGTCGCAGCATGACCGAGCTGCGTCAGCAACAATCTGCGCAAAGTACCGAAGCAGCCGCTTCGGGACTGCAACAATTGCCCTATACTGTCGCGAACCTGGCCATCGCCCCGGCGGATCGCCAGGTATTGCATGAACGCATCAAACAAAGATTCACAAATATGTTGGAACAGGGATTCATCGACGAGGTCGTAGCCCTGCGTAATAGAAGTGACCTGCATGCCGGGTTGCCGTCTATACGTGCGGTAGGCTATCGCCAAGTCTGGGACTACCTGGATGGCAAGCTGACGTTGGCCGAAATGCAGGAGCGCGGCATCATCGCCACGCGCCAGTTGGCCAAACGCCAGTTCACCTGGCTGCGCAGCTGGGAAGATTTACATTGGCTGGACAGTCTTGCTTGCGACAATCTGCCACGCGCCTTGAAATACCTTGGGACCATCTCCATATTGAGCTGAGTCCTTGCAATTGCCGTCTATCCTTGGGGGTGTGACGGCCAAAGCCATCTGAATTACTTATTTTTTTATTATTGAATCCTTAAAGGAGTGCGGCACATGTCAAAAGGGCATTCGCTACAAGACCCTTACCTGAATACTTTACGTAAAGAGAAAGTCGGGGTTTCCATCTACCTGGTCAACGGTATCAAACTGCAAGGCACGATCGAGTCGTTCGACCAGTTCGTGATCCTGCTGAAGAACACCGTAAGCCAGATGGTTTATAAACACGCTATCTCGACCGTAGTGCCGGTTCGTCCGATTCGTCTGCCTAGCGCAACCGAAAACGAACAGGGCGACGCAGATCCAGCTCCGGGTAACGCCTGATAGGAGTCTCCTTTGTTCTTTGAGCGCCACGGTGGTGGTGAACGAGTAATCCTCGTTCACTTGGATGGACAGGACCCTGAGGCGCGCGAAGATCCGCAGGAGTTTCAGGAGTTGGCTAATTCGGCCGGCGCCGAGACCGTTGCGTTTTTTAACGTGCCGCGTCATCGGCCAACCGCCAAATACCTGATCGGCAGCGGCAAGGTCGAAGAGCTACGCGACCTGGTCAAGGCTGAAGAAGCCGATCTGGTGATTTTCAATCACGTCCTCACGCCCAGCCAGGAACGCAACCTCGAACGTGTTTTCGAGTGTCGCGTGATCGACCGCACCGGTCTGATTCTCGATATTTTCGCCCAACGCGCCCGTACCCATGAAGGCAAGCTCCAGGTCGAACTGGCCCAGCTTGACCACATGAGCACCCGGCTGGTCCGCGGCTGGACTCACCTTGAGCGTCAGGGTGGCGGCATCGGCATGCGCGGTCCGGGTGAAACCCAGCTCGAAACCGACCGGCGTCTGTTGCGGGTGCGCCTGCGTCAGATCAAGGGACGGCTGGAGAAGGTACGCAGCCAGCGCGAGCAATCGCGTCGCGGCCGCTCGCGGGCGGAGATTCCGACCGTATCGCTGGTCGGCTATACCAACGCCGGCAAGTCCACGCTGTTCAACAACTTGACCAAATCCGAGGTCTACGCGGCTGACCAATTGTTCGCCACGCTCGACCCGACCCTGCGTCGTCTGGATCTGGATGACCTGGGGCCGATTGTCCTGGCCGACACGGTAGGTTTCATTCGGCACTTGCCGCACAAGCTGGTTGAAGCATTTCGGTCTACCCTCGAAGAGTCGAGCAACTCGGATCTGCTGTTGCACGTCATCGACGCAGCGGAGCCGGATCGCATGTTGCAGATCGAGCAGGTGATGGTGGTGCTGGGCGAGATTGGTGCCCAGGACTTGCCGATCCTCGAGGTCTATAACAAACTCGATTTGCTCGAAGGCGTCGAGCCGCAAATCCAGCGCGACGAAGACGGCAAGCCCCAGCGGGTGTGGTTGTCGGCGCGCGATGGCAGCGGTCTGGAATTGCTCGAACAGGCGATTACCGAATTGCTCGGCAGTGATCTGTTTGTCGGTACCTTGCGTTTGCCGCAACGATTCGCTCGACTGCGTGCGCAGTTTTTCGAACTCGGCGCGGTGCAGAAAGAAGAGCACGACGAAGAAGGCGTCAGTCTGCTGACCGTTCGTTTGCCCCGGATCGAGTTGAATCGACTGGTAAGCCGCGAAGGATTGCAGCCGATGGAATTCATCGAGCAACACACTTTGCAATAAAAGCCTGAAAAAGCGGTTGTGCCGCAACGGCAGGCATTCTGTAGCATTGGTCGGCGCGCCGTGGGTGCGTCTTTGCTTTATCAGATGGAGAGCGCTATGGCTTGGAATGAGCCGGGTGGCAACTCGAACAATCAGGATCCCTGGGGTGGCAAGCGCCGCAATAACGGCGACCGCAAGGGGCCACCGGATCTCGACGAGGCCTTCCGAAAGCTGCAGGAAAGCCTGAACGGGTTGTTCGGTGGCGGCAAGAAACGGGGTGATGACGGCGGTGGTTCGGGCAAGAGCAGCGGCGGCTTCGGCGGCCTGCTCGGCATCGGCCTGGTCGTGCTGGCGGCCGTCTGGCTGTACAGTGCCGTCTACGTGGTGGACGAGCAGGAGCAGGCCGTGGTGCTGCGCTTCGGCAAGTACTACGAGACTGTCGGCCCGGGCCTGAACATCTATTTCCCGCCGATCGACAAGAAGTACATGGAAAACGTGACGCGTGAGCGTGCGTACTCCAAGCAGGGCCAGATGCTCACTGAGGACGAAAACATCGTCGAAGTGCCGCTGACCGTGCAGTACAAGATCAGCAACCTGCAGGACTTCGTGCTGAACGTCGATCAGCCGGAAATCAGTCTGCAGCACGCAACGGAAAGTGCCCTGCGCCACGTGGTCGGTTCGACCGCCATGGACCAGGTGCTGACCGAAGGTCGTGAATTGATGGCCAGCGAGATCAAGGAGCGTCTGCAACGTTTCCTCGATACCTATCGCACCGGTATCACCGTTACCCAGGTCAACGTACAGAGCGCAGCGGCACCGCGCGAAGTGCAGGAAGCCTTCGACGACGTGATCCGCGCCCGTGAAGACGAGCAGCGTTCGCGCAACCAGGCCGAAACCTACGCCAACGGCGTGGTGCCGGAAGCCCGTGGTCAGGCCCAGCGCATCATCGAAGATGCCAACGGTTACCGCGACGAAACGATCTCGCGCGCCAAGGGTGAGGCCGATCGCTTTACCAAACTGGTCGCCGAATATCGCAAGGCACCTGAAGTCACCCGTGAGCGTCTGTACCTGGACACCATGCAGGAAGTCTTCAGCAACACCAGCAAGGTACTCGTGACCGGTAACAAGAACGGCCAGAGCAATCTGCTCTACCTGCCGTTGGACAAGATGATCCAGAACAGCTCGGGCAACGCACCGGTCACCGGTTCGGCCGCCAGCAACAACACGGACGTCACGCCGCATGTCACTGACGTGCCGCAGACGCGTACAAGGGAGACCCGCTGATGAGCAATAAATCGCTGATCGCCCTGATCGTTGGCGTCGTCGTGGTACTGGTGGGCTGGAATTGCTTCTACATCGTCGCTCAGACCGAGCGCGCGGTGCTGCTGCAATTCGGTCGCGTGGTTCAGGCGGATGTCCAGCCGGGTCTGCATGTGAAGGTGCCTTACGTTAACCAGGTGCGCAAATTCGACGCACGCCTGTTGACGCTGGACGCACCGACGCAGCGCTTCCTGACCCTGGAAAAGAAAGCCGTGATGGTTGATGCCTACGCCAAGTGGCGCGTCAAGGATGCCGAGCGCTTCTACACTGCGACTTCCGGTCTCAAGCAGATTGCCGACGAGCGTCTGTCGCGTCGTCTGGAATCGGGCCTGCGTGACCAGTTCGGCAAGCGCACCCTGCACGAAGTGGTGTCGGGTGAGCGTGATGCTCTGATGGCTGACATCACTGCATCGCTGAACAAGATGGCGGAAAAGGAGCTGGGTATCGAAGTCGTCGATGTCCGGGTCAAGGCCATCGATCTGCCGAAGGAAGTCAACCGCAGCGTGTTCGAACGTATGAGCACCGAGCGTGAGCGTGAAGCTCGCGAGCACCGCGCCAAGGGTAACGAGCTGGCTGAAGGCATCCGTGCCGACGCCGATCGTCAACGCCGCGTGCTGCTGGCTGAAGCCTATCGTGAATCCGAAGAGGTTCGCGGTGATGGTGACGCCCAGGCCGCTGCGATCTATTCCAAGGCCTACGGCCAGGATCAGGAGTTCTACGGTTTCTACCGCAGCCTGCGTGCCTACCGTGAAAGCTTCGCGAACAAATCCGACGTCATGGTCCTCGACCCAAGCAGCGACTTCTTCCGTTACCTGGAAAAAGCCAAGCCTTGATGCGACGTTGACCTGAATCGCTCCGCCCGGCGGCTAAATCCTCGGGCGGGGTGATCCTTTGGGAAAACGTGTGTATGATGCGGCAGCCGGGAAATTCCCGGCTTTTTTGCGTCTGCACGTTTGATTGCTGTTTTTTGTTGCAGGCATCGGGTTGAATGGCCCGAACGTTTTTCGAGGAAAGTGGTGGGCGAAGCCGGTAACAGGCCTTTTGCCGCGTCGTTCATGCGCGTGCGTTTTGAACGGATCGACCATTTTCTGCTTCACTCAAGGCTCGCCCGCAGGCTGGCCGCCCGGATCAAAGGGGAATGGCGTAATGGCAACGGTAGACCGCTGGCTGCTGCCAGATGGCATCGAAGAAGTACTGCCACCGGAAGCGGCGCGCATCGAAGTCGCGCGTCGTCAGGTGTTGGATCTGTTCCAGAGCTGGGGTTACGAGTTTGTCGTGACTCCCCATATCGAGTACCTGGAATCCCTGCTGACCGGTGCAGGCCAGGACCTGGATCTGCGCACCTTCAAGGTCATCGATCCGCAGTCGGGTCGGCAGATGGGATTTCGCGCCGACATCACGCCGCAGGTCGCGCGCATCGATGCACACACCCTGCGCCGCGAAGGCCCGAGCCGCCTGTGCTACGCCGGCAGCGTGCTGCACGCCCAGCCGCGGGCCTTGTCGTCCTCGCGCAGCCCGATCCAGTTGGGTGCCGAGTTGTACGGCGACGCCAGCCCGAGCAGCGACGTTGAAGTGATCAGCCTGATGCTGGCCATGCTGCAACTGGCCGACGTGCCGGATGTTCACATGGACCTTGGCCATGTTGGCATCTATCGGGGGCTGGCACGCGCCGCCGGTTTGTCGGGTGAAGTCGAACAGCAGTTGTTCGATGCGCTGCAACGCAAGGCCATCGACGAGGTCATTACCCTGACCGAAGGCTTGCCAGCGGATCTGTCCGACATGCTGCGCGCATTGGTTGACCTGTGTGGTGGCCGTGAAGTATTGAGCGCTGCGCGTGAGCGTCTGGCCAACGCGCCGGCGCCAGTGCTGGCGGCCCTGGAAGACTTGCTGGCGATTGCCGAGCGTCTTTCCGTGCGTTTCCCTGATCTGCCGTTGTACTTCGACCTGGGCGAACTGCGTGGCTACCACTACCACACCGGCGTGGTGTTCGCCGTGTTCGTGCCGGGCGTCGGTCAATCCATCGCTCAGGGCGGTCGCTACGATGACATCGGCGCCGATTTTGGTCGTGCCCGTCCTGCGACCGGTTTTTCCACCGATTTGAAAACCCTGGTGACCCTGGGGCGTGCTGAGATCGAGCTACCGTCTGGCGGTATCTGGATGCCTGACAGTACGGATGCGGCACTCTGGCAGCAGGTTTGCCAGTTGCGCAGTGAGGGTCAGCGTGTCGTTCAGGCCTTGCCTGGACAACCTTTGGCCGCCGCCCGTGATGCGGACTGCGACCGGCAATTGATTCAGCAGAACGGGCTTTGGCAAGTATCGCCACTGGCTTCTTGAGTTTTCCTGCCGGCCATCGCCGGCACCAAGTTTGCGCGAATGAGGACAAGTGTTATGGGTAAGAATGTCGTAGTCCTGGGCACCCAGTGGGGTGATGAGGGCAAAGGCAAGATCGTTGATCTGCTGACCGAACATGCTGCCGCCGTAGTGCGCTACCAGGGTGGCCACAACGCGGGCCACACGCTGGTGATCGACGGCGAGAAAACCGTCTTGCACCTGATTCCATCGGGCGTGCTGCGCGAAGGCGTGCAGTGCCTGATCGGCAATGGCGTGGTCGTCGCACCTGACGCCCTGCTGCGCGAGATCACCAAGCTGGAAGAGAAAGGCGTACCGGTGCGTGAGCGTCTGCGTATCAGCCCGTCCTGCCCGCTGATCCTGTCCTTCCACGTTGCGCTGGACCAGGCCCGTGAAAAGGCCCGTGGCGAGCTGAAGATCGGCACTACCGGTCGCGGCATCGGCCCGGCCTACGAAGACAAGGTTGCTCGTCGTGGCCTGCGTGTCGGCGACCTGCTGAACATGCCGCGCTTCGAAGACAAGCTGCGTGAACTGGTGGATTACCACAACTTCATGCTGGTCGGTTACTACAAAGAGCCGGCCATCGAGTTCGAAAAGACCCTGGCCGAGTGCAAGGAATACGCCGAACTGCTCAAGCCGCTGATGCTCGACGTCACCGCCGAGCTGCACGAGCTGCGCCGTGCCGGCAAAGACATCATGTTCGAAGGCGCCCAGGGTTCGTTGCTCGACATCGACCACGGTACCTATCCGTACGTGACCAGCTCTAACACCACCGCGGGTGGCGTGGCAACTGGCTCCGGTGTTGGCCCGATGTTCCTCGATTACATCCTCGGCATCACCAAGGCCTACACCACGCGCGTAGGTTCGGGTCCGTTCCCGACTGAGCTGTTCGATGACGTCGGTGCTCACCTGGCCAAGCAAGGCCACGAGTTCGGCGCCACTACCGGCCGTGCTCGTCGTTGCGGCTGGTTCGACGCCGTCATCCTGCGTCGTGCTATCGATGTGAACAGCATCTCGGGTATCTGCCTGACCAAGCTGGACGTACTCGACGGTCTGCAAACCATCAACATCTGCGTCGGCTACAAAGACGCGCAGGGCAACGCCGTTGCTCCGACCGACGCTGACAGCTACGTCGGCCTGCAGCCGGTCTACGAAGAAGTGCCGGGCTGGAGCGAATCGACCGTGGGTGCCAAGACCCTGGAAGAGCTGCCGGCCAATGCTCGCGCCTACATCAAACGGGTCGAAGAGTTGATCGGCGCACCGATCGACATTATTTCGACGGGCCCGGACCGCAACGAAACCATCGTTCTGCGTCATCCGTTTGCTTGATAAGTCGTTGATGTAAAAAACAAAGGCCCCTTAATCGGGGCCTTTGTCGTTTATGCCTGTTGGACGGCATGACCTTTGCTGTGAATCTATCTACAAGAGTGCCATCAAATTAATGGCGTCAGACGTAGAGGGATTTCAAAGTGTCGGCCGTTCTCTCACTGTTACAAAGCCGTTTGCTGCGGCCCGTGTTCGTTACCTTGGGTATCGCCCTTTTGGTGCAAGTCTTGGTGGCCGTTGCCCTGACGCGGAGCACCGTCACGGCGCTGGAAGCGGATCTGGCGACGCGCCTGGGGACCGACAGCCAAAAGCTGTCCGGCGAACTGGAGCAGGCCGGGCGGGAAGTCACTTCCAGCCTCGACGCTTTGTCTGCCAGTACCCGGCAGCGACTCACCGCGGGCCTGTCTTCTCGCCTGAAGGAAGAGCAGGCGCAACTGCGTGCCACGCTGGAAAAAGACCTCAAGGACTCCGCCAATGACATGGCGCAGTTGCTGGCTTCTGTCGCCCCTCGGGCGATGTGGGACAGCGACGTGCCGACCCTGTCGGAATTTGCCCGCCGCGCCCAGCGCAATCCCAACGTGTTGTTCGTGGTCTATGACGATGCCACCGGTCAGCACCTGACCCGCTACCTCAACCGGGAAAACCCGATCAACAAGGCCTTGCTGGAAAAAGGTCAGGGCGAGCGGGCGCTGGATAAAGTGCTGGACGCGGCGAAAAACGATCCATCGGTGTATTACCTCGAAGCGTCGATCAATCCCAATGGTGTGGAGATCGGCAAGGTGCTGATGGGCGTTTCCACAGCCTCGGTGGAAACCGACCTGGTCGAACTCGACAAACGTTTCTCGGCGCTGATCGCCAGCAGCGATCAACTGGTCGGGGACAGCCTCAAAGGCGCCGCGGCGGACAGCGCAAAAGCCATGCAGGCGCGCCTGCAGTCGGCGCAGTCCACGGCTGGCGAGATGAAAGCCAATACCGCGCAAACCGTTCAAGAGGCAGCGGCGACTTTGCGCTGGCGCATCGGCCTGGGCCTGGCGCTGGTCGGTTGCGCGGTTCTCCTGTTATTGGCAGTGGTGTTGGGCCATCGCGTGGTCAATCGCCTGAAAATGCTCAACGCCGCGATGGATGATCTGGCGGCGGGCGAGGGCGATCTGACCAAGCGTGTGCAGATCAACAGCAAGGACGAAATCGGCGACATGGCTTCGGCGGTCAACCGCTTTGTGGATAAATTGCAGCCGATCGTGCGCGAAGCAGGTGATGTGGCGCAGCGCACCGGCGTCGAGATTGGTGCGATGACCCTGCGCAACGCCGGCGCCGATGCGGCGGCAGGCATGCAGCGTGATGAAGTTGCCGAGAGCCTGCGTGCCTTGTCGCAAATGGCCGACGAGGCGCAATCGGAAAGCCATGCGATGCAGGCCGCACTCAAGCAAGTGGTGGAAATCCGTCAGGCGACCGATGAAAACACTCGCACCTCGGCCAAGGTTGGCGGCCTGATCGAGGCGCTGGCCGGGCAGGTCGACACCGGCGCGAAAGTCATCGAGCGGCTGGCGCAGCAGAGTGAACAGATTGAAGTGGTGCTGACGGTGATTCATGGCATCGCTGAGCAGACCAACCTGCTGGCCTTGAACGCGGCGATTGAAGCGGCGCGTGCGGGCGAGACCGGCCGCGGCTTCGCCGTGGTGGCGGACGAAGTGCGCGCATTGGCGAGCAAGACGCAAAGCTCCACCGGCGACATTCAGGCGCACATCGTCGCGTTGCAGCAGGGCGCGCGCGAAGCGGTCGAGGCGATCGGCCAGGCCGGGCGTCAGGCCAGTGAAGGCTTGCTGGTGTTGCGTGACAGCGCGCGACTGCAGCAATCGGTGCAGGCCTCGGTTGAACAGGTGCACGCAGCGATTGGCCTCGCAACACAAGCGGCAGCGCATCAGGCGCAGGGTGCGCAGGCGGTGCGCGGGCGGGTCGAAACCATTCATGCCCAGGCTGAAAAAGCCGCGCAGGCAGTGGTAGAAACCACGGCCAGTGGCAAGGTGCTGGATGGTCTGGCGGCGCAGTTGAAGGCGAGTCTGGGGCAGTTCAGGGCTTGATGGTGGCTGGGCTGGCCTCTTCGCGAGCAGGCTCGCTCCCACAGGGAAACTCAATCCATTGTGGGAGCGAGCCTGCTCGCGAAAGCGGTATCAACGGCTCAGATACATCCGCGTCGTGAGCAGATAGACCGGCAACCCCGACACCACAATCAACAACGCCGCATAAGGCGCCGCCGCCGCGAACTCGACATTCGCGGTATGCGCCCAGACCTCGGTTGCCAGCGTATTGAGCCCGGTCGGACTGAGTAGCAGCGTCGCCGTCAATTCCTTCATCGCATCGAGAAACACCAGCGCAAACGCCGCGCCCAGAGCCGGGAAAATGATCGGCAGCGTCACCCGGCAAAATGCCGTGAACGACGAAGCTCCGAGCGTGCGCGCCGCCTCTTCCAGCTGTGGCGCAGCCTTGTTCAGCGCGGTGCGAATCGGCGCCTGCGCCAGCGGCAGGAACAGCAGTGCATAAGCAATCAGCAGCAGCCCCGAGGTTTGATACAGCGCTGGCACGTAGTGCAGAGCGAAATACACCAGCGTCAAAGCAATCACCAACCCCGGCAGCGCGTGCAGCAGATACGGCAAGCGTTCGGCCCAGATTGCCAGTTGACCTTTGTAGCGCACCACCAGCAGCCCCACCGGAACCGCCAGCAGCAGGCAAAGCGCCGCGCCACCCAGCGACAATGCCAGCGATGACAGCAGCGCTTCGGTAATCGCCGCTACCGGAAACGCCGCAGAAGAGCCGACCGCCAGCCAGTAGGCGAGCATTGCCAAAGGAACCCCGCTGCCGACAATCGCCAACGCCAGGCAGTACAGCTGGCCGAGCGCAGCCCATGGGCCCAGGCGGACCTGTTCGGCCTGACGCGCTGCGCCCTGACCGGTGCGCACATGCCGGCCCTTGCCGCGTACACGCAGTTCCAGCCACAGCAACAGCAGGCACAGTGCGAGCAACACCGCCGAGAGCATCGCTGCGTTGGCGTTGCTGAATTCCAGCTCGAATTGCTGATAAATCGCTGTGGTGAAAGTCTGCAGGCCGATGATCGACAGTGCGCCGAATTCAACCAGCATGTGCAGGGCAATCAACAGCGAGCCGGCCAATAGCGATGGCCAGAGCAGCGGCAGGGTCACTCGGAAAAATACCCCCCAACGGTTCTGCCCCAGTGTACGAGCCGATTCTTCGAGGGAGGGATCAAGGTTGCGCAGGGTTGCGGCGACCGGCAAAAAGATCAGCGGATACTTCGACAGGCTCATCACCAGAATCGCTCCACCAAGGCCTTCGAACTGCGCGCTCAGCGAAACCCAGGTAAAGCTGCTGACAAACGCCGGTACCGCGAACGGCAGGCACTGAATCACGCCCCACAAGCGTCGCCCCGGCAGATTGCTGCGTTCCAGCAGCCAGGCCAGCGACAGGCCGATCACGCCGCAAGTGATCGTCACGCCGACCATCAGCGCCAGGGTATTGCGCAGCAAGCCAAACACATACGGGCGCCACAGCAGATGCAGCGCCTCGGCCCAGCCTGCCTGCCACGCCTTGAGCCCGACATAGGCCAGCGGCAACAGGCTCAATACCACCAATAGCAATACCGGTAGCAGCAGCCAGATCGATGGCCGTTTGCGTTTTGGCACGTAACCCCCGCGCGCGGCGGGGGCGGATAACGATGCGCTCATCAGTTCAAGCCAACTTCGCGTTCCAGCTCCAGCGCTTCCTCGGCATTGCCCAGATCGGCAGGCGTCACGTTCGGTGCTTCCAGTTCGCTGAACGGCTTGAGCCCGCGATCCGATTCCATACCTTTGTGCAGCGGATATTCGGCGGTGGTCTGAGTGATCACGCGCTGACCTTCTTCGCTGGCCATGTAGGCGAGGAATTGCTGGGCTTCTTTTGGATGTTTGCTGGATTTCAGCACGGCAGCGCTGGATACGGTGATCAGGCCGCCGGCGTCACCGCCGGTGAAATAGTGCAGCTTCGAATCGAGCTGGCCTTTTTCGCGTTGCAGCGCGAACCAGTAGTAGTTGTTCACCAGCACGGTAGCGACCTCACCGTTCTCCACGGCTTTGAGCGCGACCATGTTGTTGCTGTAAGTCTTGCCGAATGCGCGCAGGCCGGTCAGCCATTCTTCGGCGGCGTCACGCCCGTGCAGCTTGATGATCGCCACGGCCTGTTCCTGGAATGCGCCGCTGGTTGGCACGAAACCGACCTTGCCTTGCCATTGCGGCTCGGAAAATTCCATCACCGATTTCGGCAGGTCTTTCTCGTCGATCAGTTTCGGATTGAATGCAACCACGCGTACGCGGGCGGTAACGCCGATCCAGGTGCCGTTGGCGGCTACGTATTTTTCCGGCAAGACCGCCAGGGTTGCGGTGTCTGCCTTGGCCAGCAGGCCTTGTTCGCCGAGGTTGTTCAGCGGTGGCGACTCTTCGGTGTAGATCACGTCGGCGGGGGAGCGGTCGCCTTCCTCGATGATCTGGCTGGCGAGCTGATTGCTGCTGCCTTTGCGCACATTGACGTGAATGCCGGTCTTGGCTTCGAAAGCCTTGGCAATCGCATCGCCGACTTCTTTGTGCTGGCCGTTGTACAGAGTCAGGGAAACCGCATCGGCTGCCTGGGTGAGGGGAGTGGCGAGCGCCAGGCCAAGGAGGGTGAAGGTCAGGCCTCGGCGCAGGGTATTTCGAAACGTCATTCGCAGGGTTCCTCACTGTCGCATTGCAAAAACTTGCAACAATGATAAACGATATTGGTTCTCAGATGCGCCTTGCGCGGGCGTTGGCGTTTTGATAGCTGCTGAGGCGATTGACGTTTCCGAAGGCCAGAAACGCAAAAACCCGCTTTCGCGGGTTTCTGTGGAATTCAAGGCCTGAACCTTGAATTTGAATTGGTGCCCAGAAGAAGACTCGAACTTCCACGACCGTAAGGTCACCAGCACCTGAAGCTGGCGTGTCTACCAATTTCACCATCTGGGCAATCATCGCGAGCGTTGCCGCTGTTGATGTGGCGCACTATACGGAGCGCATTTTGATCTGTAAACCCCTGATTTAATATTAATAAATCGGTTTTAAGAAAACCCGGGCTTAGAATGCAAAAAACCCGCTTTCGCGGGTTTTGTGTGAGCCCTGAAACTGATCTAGTCTCAAGCTCGAAATTGGTGCCCAGAAGAAGACTCGAACTTCCACGACCGTAAGGTCACCAGCACCTGAAGCTGGCGTGTCTACCAATTTCACCATCTGGGCAGTATCGTCAACGCGTCTGCGTCGTCAATGGCGCGCACTATACGGAGGGTCTTTTCAGCTGTAAACCCCTGCCAGCAAAAAATATGATTTTTTTTACCGGCGGTGGTCAAAATGGCTTTCGGACGGCAGATCACGGCATCCGTTGCGCCTTATATAGCCGGAAATTTCCCGTTTCATGGCGCCTATGCCAAACTAACCCGCATATAGACAAGGTGAAAACTCTCTAATGGCCGATTGGCAGTCCCTCGATCCCGAGGCCGCTCGTGAAGCGGAAAAATACGAAAACCCTATTCCTAGCCGCGAACTGATCCTGGCGCATCTCGCCGATCGTGGTTCGCCGGCTGCCCGCGAGCAACTGGTCGAAGAATTCGGTCTGACCACCGAAGACCAGATCGAAGCCCTGCGCCGCCGTCTGCGCGCCATGGAGCGCGACGCTCAACTGATCTACACCCGTCGTGGCACCTATGCGCCGGTCGACAAGCTCGATCTGATCCTCGGTCGCATCAGCGGTCACCGTGACGGTTTCGGCTTCCTGGTGCCGGACGACGGCAGCGACGACCTGTTCATGAGCCCGGCGCAAATGCGTCTGGTGTTCGATGGCGACCGTGCGCTGGCCCGTGTTTCCGGCCTCGACCGTCGCGGTCGTCGCGAAGGTGTGATCGTTGAAGTGGTGTCTCGCGCCCACGAAACCATCGTCGGTCGTTACTTCGAAGAAGGCGGCATCGGCTTTGTCGTTGCCGACAACCCGAAGATCCAGCAGGAAGTGCTGGTCACGCCGGGCCGCAACGCCAACGCGCAGATCGGTCAGTTCGTCGAGGTGAAAATCACCCACTGGCCGACGCCACGCTTCCAGCCGCAGGGCGATGTGGTCGAAGTGGTTGGCAACTACATGGCGCCGGGCATGGAAATCGATGTTGCCCTGCGCACCTACGACATTCCGCACGTCTGGCCTGAAGCCGTACTGAAGGAAGCTGGCAAGCTCAAGCCGGAAGTCGAAGAAAAAGACAAAGAGAAGCGTATCGACCTGCGTCATCTGCCGTTCGTCACCATCGACGGCGAAGATGCCCGCGACTTCGACGACGCGGTTTACTGCGAAGCCAAACCGGGCAAGCTGCGATTGTTCTCCGGCGGCTGGAAGTTGTACGTGGCGATTGCCGACGTCTCCAGCTACGTGAAAATCGGCTCGGCGCTGGACAACGAAGCGCAGGTGCGCGGCAACTCGGTGTACTTCCCCGAGCGCGTGATCCCGATGCTGCCGGAGCAACTGTCCAACGGCCTGTGCTCGCTGAACCCGCACGTCGATCGTCTGGCCATGGTCTGCGAGATGACCATCTCCAAGTCCGGCGAAATGACCGATTACTGCTTCTACGAGGCGGTGATTCACTCCCACGCCCGCCTGACCTATAACAAGGTCAGCGCGATGCTGGAAACGCCAAAAGTGGCCGAAGCGCGCAAACTGCGCGGCGAGTACACCGACGTCGTACCGCACTTGAAGCAACTTTATGCGCTGTACAAAGTGCTGCTGGCTGCCCGTCACGTACGTGGTGCGATCGATTTCGAAACGCAGGAAACCCGGATCATCTTCGGTTCCGAGCGCAAGATCGCCGAAATCCGTCCGACCATCCGCAACGATGCGCACAAGCTGATCGAGGAATGCATGCTGGCGGCCAACGTGGCCACCGCCGAATTCCTCAAGAAGCATGAAATTCCTGCGTTGTATCGCGTTCACGCCGGTCCGCCGCCGGAGCGTCTGGAAAAACTGCGCGCGTTCCTGGGCGAGCTTGGCCTGTCCCTGCACAAAGGCAAGGACGGTCCATCGCCGAAGGACTATCAGGCCTTGCTGGCAGGCATCAAGGATCGTCCGGATTTCCATCTGATCCAGACCGTCATGCTGCGCTCGTTGAGCCAGGCGGTGTACAGCGCTGAAAACGACGGCCACTTCGGCCTGAATTACGAAGCCTATACCCACTTCACTTCGCCGATCCGTCGTTATCCGGACCTGCTGACGCATCGCGCGATCCGCAGCGTGATCCATTCGAAACAGGACACCCCGCACGTTCGGCGTGCCGGTGCGATGACCATTCCGAAGGCGCGCATCTATCCATACGACGAGGCAGCGCTGGAGCAGCTCGGCGAGCAATGCTCGATGAGCGAACGCCGCGCCGACGAAGCGACCCGCGACGTAGTGAACTGGCTCAAGTGCGAGTTCATGAAAGATCGCGTCGGTGAGTCGTTCCCGGGCGTGATCACTGCGGTGACCGGTTTCGGTCTGTTCGTCGAACTGACCGATATCTACGTCGAAGGCCTGGTGCACGTCACTGCGCTGCCGGGCGATTACTACCACTTCGACCCTGTGCATCACCGCTTGGCGGGCGAGCGCACCGGTCGCAGCTTCCGCCTCGGCGATACCGTTGAAGTGCGAGTCATGCGCGTCGATCTGGACGAGCGCAAGATCGACTTCGAGATGGCCGAAAAAACCATCAGCGCGCCGATCGGCCGCAAAAAGCGTGGCGCTGAAACAGCTGCTCCGGCTGCCAAGGCATCGGAAGACAAGGCCCCGGCGAAAGGCGCCAGCCGTCGTCCGGCCAAGGAAAAGGCTTCCGAGGCTTATCGGCCCAGCGACGCCGTGGCAAAAAACGCCGAGCTGCGCAAAAGCCGAGAAATGAAAAAGGCCTTGCTCGCCGATGCGAAAAGCGGTGGTAAAGCGGCGTCTGCGGGAAAGACCGGACGGTCGGCGCCTGACAAGGCGACCGGCGGCAAGCCAGCCAAACCGAGCAAGCACCGCAAGGGCCCGCCAAAAGCGGGTTCCGCTCCAGCCAAAAGTGGCGGAGCCCGTAAACCGAAGGCGAAGTCATGAGTCAGTTGGAAAAAATCTACGGCGTTCACGCGGTAGAAGCGTTGCTGCGTCACCACCCAAAACGCGTTAAGCAGATCTGGCTGGCGGAAAGCCGCAACGATCCACGGGTGCAGACGCTGGTTGAGCTGGCCAATGAAAATCGTGTCCAGGTCGGCCAGGCCGAGCGCCGCGAAATGGACGCCTGGGTCGAAGGCGTCCATCAGGGCGTGGTTGCGGAAGTGAGCCCGAGCCAGGTCTGGGGCGAGGCGATGCTCGACGAGTTGCTCGATCGCACCGAAGGCGCGCCGCTGCTGCTGGTGCTCGACGGCGTGACCGACCCGCACAACCTCGGCGCCTGCCTGCGTTCGGCCGATGCGGCCGGCGCGCTGGCAGTCATCGTGCCGAAAGACAAGTCGGCGACTTTGACGCCCGTGGTGCGCAAAGTCGCCTGCGGTGCAGCGGAAGTGATTCCGCTGGTCGCGGTGACCAACCTTGCCCGCACGCTGGAGAAACTGCAGCAGCGTGGTTTGTGGGTAGTCGGTACGGCGGGGGAGGCCGAGGTCAGCATTTATGACCAGGACCTGACCGGCCCGACCATTCTGATCATGGGCGCCGAAGGCAAAGGCATGCGTCGCCTGACTCGCGAGCACTGCGACTATCTGGTGAACCTGCCGATGGCCGGTAGCGTCAGCAGTCTCAACGTCTCCGTGGCCACCGGCGTCTGCCTGTTCGAAGCCCAGCGCCAGCGCGGCGCCAAGGCCAAGGCTGCCACGAAGAAGTCCTGATCCACTGCAAATCCCCTGTAGGAGTAAGCCTGCTCGCGATAGCGGTGCAACATTCATCATCAAAGTTGAATGTCGCACCGCTATCGCGAGCAGGCTCACTCCTACATTGTTTTGTGTCTCGGCGAAGATTAGTGGTTGTTCAAATAATCACCAATTACCTTGCACCCCCGCAGTCCCTTCTCTACAATTGCGCCCCTTGCTGTGGCGGCAGGCACGCATGTGCCCCGGGCCAGCAAGTCCATAAGTGTCATTCACTCCTTGTCTGACCGTTTTTGAGCGGCAGGCTACAACCCGTAAGGAGCATTCATGCGTCATTACGAAATCATCTTTCTGGTCCACCCGGATCAGAGCGAGCAAGTCGGCGGCATGGTTGAGCGTTACACCAAGCTGATCGAAGAAGACGGCGGCAAAATCCACCGTCTGGAAGATTGGGGCCGTCGTCAACTGGCCTACGCAATCAACAATGTTCACAAGGCTCACTACGTGATGCTGAACGTTGAGTGCACTGGCAAGGCCCTGGCCGAGCTGGAAGACAACTTCCGCTACAACGATGCAGTGATCCGTAACCTGGTCATCCGTCGCGACGAAGCCGTTACCGGCCAGTCCGAGATGCTCAAGGCTGAAGAAAACCGCAGTGAGCGCCGTGAGCGTCGCGACCGTCCTGAGCACGAAGGCGCCGAAGGCACCGACAGTGATGACAGCGACAACAGCGATAACGCTGACGAGTAATCCACGGACCTTATTAAGGAGCCTATCAAATGGCACGTTTCTTCCGTCGTCGTAAATTCTGCCGCTTCACCGCTGAAGACGTGAAAGAGATCGATTACAAAGATCTCAACACTCTGAAAGCCTACGTATCCGAGACCGGCAAAATCGTTCCAAGCCGCATCACCGGTACCAAAGCTCGTTATCAGCGTCAGCTGGCCACCGCTATCAAGCGCGCCCGCTTCCTGGCCCTGCTGGCCTACACCGACAGCCACGGCCGCTGAGACCGGGCAGTCGACAAGTAGCAAAGGATTGAATGCATGCGCGCCTTAGCTGAGTTCATCATGCGCGGCCGTATGCAGGCCACTCTTGTGGTGGCCGGATGTGCAACATTGCCGTTGTTGTATTGGTTGGGTGCTGCCGCCGGGAGCCTTGTGCTGCTGCGGCGCGGACTGACGGACGCCCTGGGTGTTCTGTCTCTGGGGCTGCTGCCGGCGTTGATCTGGTGGCTGTATGCCGATGACCCACGGGCGCTTCTGGTGCTGCTGGGGTCTTCGGGGCTTGCGCTGGTTTTGCGCGCAAGCGAGTCCTGGGTCCGTACGCTGCTGGTCAGCGTAGCAATGGGCGTGGTGTTTTCAGTGGTGCTCGGGGCCGCGTTTGCGGCCCAGATCGAGATGCTCGCGCAAGCCTTGATAAAGGTCATGCCAGCGCTTCTCGGTGAAACCTACAAGCAATTGTCGGTGGATGAGCAAGCGCGTTTCGCGTCCCTGATTGCACCGGTCCTGACCGGACTGATTGCGGCATTGTTGCAAATCGTCAGCGTGCTGAGCCTGATTGTCGGGCGGCATTGGCAGGCGTTGTTGTACAACCCGGGTGGTTTTGGTCGCGAGTTTCGCGCCATCCGCATTCCGCTGGGGCCGGCGATGTTACTGCTGGCGTTGATGCTTCTGGGCCCGAATCTCGGTGCACAGATGGCCATGTTGACGCCGTTGTGCAGTGTACCGCTGGTGTTCGCCGGGCTGGCCCTGATTCACGGGCTGGTCGGGCAGAAGCGACTGGCCGGTTTCTGGCTGGTGGGGTTGTACGTCACGCTGCTGTTGTTCATGCAGCTGATCTATCCGTTGCTCGTGGTTCTGGCCATTGTCGACAGCCTGATTGATTTTCGCGGTCGTCACGTGTCGAAAGACACCGACAGCGCGAACGGTGAAGGTTAAAAGTTAGAGGATTTTCACATGCAACTGATCCTTCTGGAAAAAATCGCCAACCTGGGCAACCTGGGCGACAAAGTAAACGTTAAGGCCGGTTACGGCCGTAACTACCTGCTGCCTTTCGGCAAGGCTACCGCTGCGACCGCTGCCAATCTGGCTGCGTTCGAAGAGCGTCGCGCCGAGCTGGAAAAAGCCGCTGCAGACCGTAAGGCATCGGCTGAAAGCCGTGCTGCCCAACTGGCCGAGCTGGAAGTGACCATCACTGCCACCGCTGGCGACGAAGGCAAGCTGTTCGGTTCGATCGGTACTCACGACATCGCTGACGCACTGACCGCTTCCGGCGTTGAAGTGCAGAAGAGCGAAGTTCGTCTGCCGAACGGCACCATCCGCAACGTGGGTGAATTCGACGTAGCCGTGCACCTGCACGCCGAAGTTGAAGCCACCGTACGCGTTGTCGTGGTAGCAGCTTAAGCAACACCGGATCGGCTGGCGGCTTGTCCGTCAGGCGGTTAACATCGGGCACGATCCTGTTTACAGGTCGTGCCCTTTGTCTTTCTGAATCCCCTGCTTTTCACCTAATTCTCAAGTGGCCATGAACGATATCTCCGCTCCCGAGCAATACGATCTGCAAACCGCTGCCCTGAAGGTGCCGCCACATTCCATCGAGGCCGAACAGGCCGTACTCGGTGGTTTGATGCTGGACAACAACGCCTGGGAACGCGTGCTCGATCAAGTCTCCGACGGCGATTTCTATCGACATGACCACCGCCTGATCTTCCGTGCGATCGCCAAACTGGCCGATCAGAACATGCCGATCGACGTGGTGACCCTGTCCGAACAACTGGACAAGGAAGGCCAGACGTCCCAGGTTGGCGGTCTCGGTTACCTCGGTGAGCTGGCGAAAAACACGCCGTCGGTCGCCAACATCAAGGCCTATGCGCAAATCGTCCGCCAGCGTGCGACGTTGCGCCAACTGATCGGCATCAGCACCGAAATCGCCGACAGCGCCTTCAATCCTGAAGGCCGCACCGCCGAAGAAATCCTCGACGAAGCCGAACGGCAGATCTTTCAGATCGCCGAAGCGCGGCCAAAGACCGGCGGCCCGGTCGGCGTCAACGAACTGTTGACCAAAGCCATCGATCGCATCGACACCCTGTTCAACACCGACAACGCGATCACCGGCCTGTCCACCGGTTACACCGACCTCGACGAGAAGACCAGCGGCCTGCAACCGTCCGACCTGATCATCGTCGCCGGTCGTCCGTCGATGGGTAAAACCACCTTCGCAATGAACCTGGTGGAAAACGCGGTGTTGCGCAGCGAAAAAGCCGTGCTGGTTTACTCCCTCGAGATGCCAGGCGAATCGCTGATCATGCGTATGCTTTCTTCGCTCGGTCGTATTGACCAGACCAAAGTGCGTTCCGGCCAACTGGAAGACGATGACTGGCCGCGCCTGACCTCGGCGGTCAATCTGCTCAACGATCGCAAGCTGTTCATCGATGACACCGCCGGCATCAGCCCGTCGGAAATGCGCGCGCGGACGCGGCGTCTGGTGCGTGAGCACGGTGACGTTGGCCTGATCATGATCGACTACCTGCAACTGATGCAGATCCCGGGCTCCAGCGGCGATAACCGCACCAACGAAATTTCCGAGATCTCGCGATCCCTGAAAGCGCTGGCCAAGGAATTCAACTGCCCGGTAGTGGCCCTGTCGCAGCTCAACCGTTCCCTCGAACAGCGCCCGAACAAACGCCCGGTGAACTCCGACTTGCGTGAATCCGGTGCAATCGAGCAGGACGCCGACGTGATCATGTTCGTGTACCGGGACGAGGTATACCACCCGGAAACCGAGCACAAAGGCATCGCCGAAATCATCATCGGCAAGCAGCGTAACGGCCCGATCGGCTTTATCCGCCTGGCGTTCATCGGCAAATACACCCGTTTCGAAAACCTCGCGCCGGGCAGCTACAACTTCGACGACGACGAGTAAGGGCTGGCCGAACACCGTCGGCCAGCACTCGCCTCATTCAGCTTGCACTTGTGCCGGCGGCTTCCACGTCAGTGCCGCTGGCCTTGTATTGCGCCAGTTCCTGGCGGCTCAGCGTCTCGATCAGGGCCGCTTCCTCGATCATCCACTCTGCCTGCATGGCTTTCGATTGCGCGTCGTAGTCGGCGAACGACAATTCATTTGCTGCAAATGACTCATCGAGGGCTGCCTGACGGTCCTGGAATGGCTGGCGTTGGGTTTCGAAGTTTTCCTGGTATTTATGCGTCAGGTACTTTTGCCAGAACTCCCTCGATACCAATGCCTGAAATTCCTCGGCTGAGTTTTCCCGCGCAATGACGGTTTGATAAGCGTTTTCCATTTGCACTTTGGAGACGCCGGCCAAGTGGGCGAACCCCATTTCTTCCGGTTGCCCCGGTAACTGCAGGCGGTCTTTGAGGCCGTGGCGATAGAACAACCTGATTTCCATTTCTTCCGGTATATGCGGTGCTGGCAGGTGAGCAGCCTCTTGCGGCGTTCTGCCGGCCGCGATTTTCGCCTCGCGCTGGGCGATATCCGCCGAGGCGATTTTGTCGACTTCATGCAAGCGGAACAAAGCCCGGGACAGCTTGAACAGTTCTGGTCCCTGCGACTTGTCGCCGGCCAGAGCTATCGCGTTGTGCATCATGGTGGCGGTTTCCAGGTTGGCGAAGGTGAATGCCGCCCGGTCACAGCAGGCCGCCTCGCCCGCGCGATCGAACACTTCGTCGCGCAAGCGTTCGGACTGCGGCGTGTTCTCGGTGATGCTGTCGATCAGCATCCAGACTCGTGCCTGAAGTTGCGGGTGGCCGGTACCGGTATGCTTCAGACGTTCCAGGGTGTTGAACAAACCGTCCGAGCGCGGCTGGTCGCGCAGGGTCTGCCATTGCCGCGTGCGTTTGGCCACCTGATTCTCGGTCAGGCCTGCGGTCCAGCGCACCATCGGGTCAGCCGTGGCCAGGCGAAAAAGCTCCGGGCGCCTGATGCGCGCTGTTTCGAGAAGGTTTCTCGCACCTGTCAGTGGTGTGCCGGCTGCTCGCAGGCGACTGCGGTAGTGGATCAGGCGGTTGGCCGTCGCATTCGACAATGGGTTGTTCGAAATATCGGTGATGTTGTTGATGCGCACGCTGTTCGCCAATTGATCATTCTGCGGTGCGATGACGGCGTCGGGGATTTCCGTGATTCGGTTGTCGTTCAGATTGATGGTATCCAGCAGCGGCTGGTTCAGGATGCCGGTAGGAAAGGAATCGATCCCTGTGTAGGCGAGACTGATCGAGCGCAGGTCGACGATCCCGCTCAGGTCGGGGACGATACCCAGTTGCGGGTTTTCCTGCAGCTCCAATGCACGCAAGGTGGTGCGACCCGCGGTCGATGCTGTCTGTTGATCCGCCCCGTCGGAATGGCGGATGAATCGACGTTGCAGTTTCGAAGCCTGGCCGCACTGTGGTGTCGGGGCGAAGCGCAGGTGAATCCACTGCGGTATCCGGCAGTGGGTGCACTTGGGCGGTAGTAATACCTTTTGAAGGTGTTTTGATTGGCATGGTTTACGTTCCTTGTGGAATTGGCCAGCAGCCTTCCGATGCTGCTGGCGTTATCGGCCTCATGGCCAGAGAGGGAATACGAAGTGGCTGTACCGGATTCTTTCCCGGCGAACGGCGCACCTGGTTACTTTTCTGTCGGGTGACACTATGCCCGGGCGAGGAAACAGCAATTACGTGAGGCTTTCAGGTGATCGTCGCCAGATCGAAAATTCTCTGCGCGGTGCGTTTGTCGAAGTCAGGGCGCCAAATGGCGACGTGTCGTCGTCCCGCCTGTTCTTCTCTGCGCTGCGACATACTGCCCTTTGCGCTTTGCTCAAGCGTTTTCAGGTGACCGCCACGCACGTTGAAGTTCAGAGCGGGCGTGTCTACGGCAGGGTAATGAAAGTGCGCGTGCCAGAGTGGCGCGCCGGTATGGGCATCCGTCAGCACGTAGATGTCGAGGTATTCTCTGTCCTGGCCCTTGCCCCGTTTCAGTCGGGTGGCGTTTTTCCGCGCCCGGACGTGCTCCCTGTCGATCAGATAAATCACCCGGTCGACACAGAGAAAATTCTTGTCCTTGTAAATCCGGATGCGAATGTCCTCACCTGCGGACCGCAGGCGCTGACTGTCCTGTTTCAGCCTTTGGATCAACGCCTTGGCACTGGCATCGCTGTGTTCGAACCGCTGAAGCTGCAGGGCTGTGTCATCCAGCGCTCCGACTTTATCTTCAAGTGATTCAACAATATTGTCCGGGTTGTATTTTTTCCGCTCTTCCCTGAGGGCGGTATTTATGTGTGAGTCGGACTCGCTCAGCAGTTGACCGGCGTCTGCCAGCAGCGCGGGCAGGGCTTTTTTCCGAATCGTCTGCACCGGGCGCCATTCTCCCTCTCTGTGCTCGTAGGTTTGTATCGGTTGCTTCGGATTAAAGGGGCTGCTGACGTCAATGACTTCTTCCCCGAGAGCGGTGCGTCGTGACTCGCCGATGTTGATCTTGCTGACACCGTTCTTTTTCGCCCGAAACAGGCGCCAGGGCTTTGCCTGCGGGCCGCTTCGGTCTTGTGGCGGAATATAGTCGAAGTCAATCGGCTGCTCCGGGGCGGGTCGTGCGGAGCCGCCCGGCTGGTCCAGATAGAGGCGCGTCAGGCGAGTTTCCAGGGTGAGTTCGAACGCCTGGATTTCGGCGTTGATGTCATTGCGTGAGGTGACGTGATCGGGGCCGGCTGGCAGATCCAGTCGATCGTACCAGTCGCGCAGTGCTGCGCACTGCTGAGACAGGCCACTGAGTACCGATACGTGCAGGTCTTCCGGGATCTTGCCAAGCGCTGAGTAAACGACGGTCGCCATACCGAACTGGACCGCCAGGTCAGAAGCCTGAACAGCGTTGCCGGCCGACAGAGGATTGTCCAGCAGTACACTTTTGGTGAGCACCCACGAGGCGACGACGTTATGAGTGTCCGCCGATGAAAGTATGTCGCTCAGATCGTCCGGCGAGACCTTCCATTTTTTCAACAGATTATCGGCAATGAGCTGGCGCTCTTTCAGGTGGCCCATCAATCGGTAGAGGAAGCTGACGGTGCGTGGAAGCCTGTCCGGTGCGAGGTCGAGTAGCGGACCCTCCAGTGCGCGACGACTCAGGCCGCATTCTATGAGCTGTTGATAGGCGAGCATTTGTCCTGTTTGCAACGCGATCATTTTATTTCTATAACCGTCCTCGGAAATAAAGGTTTTTACGACGGTTTTTTGCTCTTTGTAGTACTTCAGGGCCTTCCCTAGACTTTTCAGCTCCTGGTGGCTATGCAGTTCGCGTTTGACAAGTGCCGTTAATTCGCCAGTAACCTGCGTGGCGGGCTCACCCTCCAGATCCTTCGCCGTTAGCCATGCAGCAATCAGCTCCTGACGTTTCTCGTAAGCTTTTTGGACTTGCAGATTTATCCGGTCAAGTTCATCGGCCACTTCCAGACGCTTCCAGAAAAGACTTGAAAACTCTGCCACGGTTCGCGGCATACCCGCGGCACCGTAAACAATCGTGCCTTGCCAGCCGTGCCGGGTATCGAAAGCGACAGGCTCCGAACTGCCGGGGCGCGAAGCCACGTAAAGATTGCCAGCATCGGTAGCGACCGCGTCCCCGGGGCGAACGATGCGCATCACCGACCTCTGCGGGGACGAAGCATCGAGATCATGCAGGACTTGATAGGCATGTTGTTCTATTCGCGCGTAGAGCTTGCCATTGAAGCGATACAGTCCATCACTGCCCGGATCGGTAGTGCTGAAATCCAGGTCGGTGCGAAACGCCTCCAGTCGTGCAGTTGATAGCGGATAGGTCAACGGCACCAGGCGTTCAACCGGATACCAGAGAGAACTTTCGACGCCGGGCTTTAAAACCGGTCCTGAAGGTATCAGTTCACTCGGTAATTTCGCGCGATAAAAGCCACTGGCCGGATCCACTCCGATCTGCACAGTACCGCCGTCTGGCACTTCAACATACTGCCGTCCTCGGTAGCTCGAAATACCTTGGGCGTCAGGTGCCGGCAGCACCGCCAGCGAGGTGATCCAGTAGTCCTTCAGTGGACGTTCGGGCAGAACGGGGGCGGGTGCTGAGTTCGCAGTTGAGCTGATCGCAACTCGCGGTGGCGCAGGAGTAATGACCGAATGAGCGGGATCGGTCGGTGACGAAGGGAGTCGGGCAGGAGAAGGGGGCACCAATGTGCCGCCGAATGAATTCCTGTTGACGGGCCCGGGCACCGAGTCGCCGACGCGCGTCCCATGGACCGATGCGGTTGTTGAGCCTCTGACTGGCGGTTTGATTGGCATTGCTTGTCATCCTTTAACGTTCACGCCTCGCTATCCCGAAGATGCGCTGAGTGGTCGGCTTCCTTGCCGTATGGTGCGTCGTGCGTTCATATGGAACGCGTAATGTCCGGATGCGCGGCCTCTTGGAGAAACCGACCACTGCCGTCGGAATTGGTCAAAATTTGTGCTATATTCCGCGCCCGCGATTTTTCACTTCAACACCGGTCGTCGACATGCAAGCAGCCAAGCCGTTATTTGACTATCCAAAATATTGGGCCGAATGTTTCGGACCAGCGCCATTCCTGCCAATGAGCAGGGAGGAGATGGATCAGCTTGGCTGGGATTCGTGCGACATCATCATTGTTACCGGTGATGCCTACGTCGATCACCCGTCGTTCGGCATGGCGATCATTGGCCGGCTGCTGGAGTCGCAAGGCTTCCGCGTCGGGATCATTGCCCAGCCGAACTGGCAGTCCAAAGACGACTTCATGAAGCTTGGCGAGCCGAACCTGTTCTTCGGGGTTGCGGCGGGCAACATGGACTCGATGATCAACCGCTACACCGCGGACAAGAAAATCCGTTCCGACGACGCCTACACGCCCGGCGGCATGGCCGGCAAGCGTCCGGACCGCGCGAGCCTGGTTTACAGCCAGCGCTGCAAGGAAGCCTACAAGCACGTGCCGATCGTGCTCGGCGGCATCGAAGCCTCGCTGCGCCGCATCGCCCACTACGACTACTGGCAGGACCGCGTGCGCAACTCGATCCTGATCGACGCCAGCGCCGACATTCTCCTGTACGGCAACGCCGAGCGGGCCATCGTCGAAGTCGCCCAGCGTCTGTCCTACGGCCACAAGATCGAAGACATCACCGATGTGCGCGGCACTGCGTTCATCCGTCGTGACACGCCGCAAGGCTGGTACGAAGTCGATTCCACGCGCATCGACCGTCCGGGCAAGGTCGACAAGATCATCAACCCGTACGTCAACACCCAGGACACCCAGGCTTGCGCCATCGAGCAAGAGAAAGGTCCGGTTGAAGACCCGCAGGAAGCCAAGGTCGTGCAGATCCTGGCCAGCCCGCGCATGACCCGCGACAAGACTGTGATCCGTCTGCCGTCGATGGAAAAAGTCCGTAATGACCCGGTTCTGTATGCCCACGCCAACCGCGTGCTGCACCTGGAAACCAACCCGGGCAACGCCCGTGCGCTGGTGCAGAAGCATGGCGAGATCGACGTCTGGTTCAACCCGCCGCCGATTCCGATGACCACTGAAGAAATGGACTACGTGTTCGGCATGCCATACGCCCGTGTTCCGCACCCGGCGTACGGCAAGGAGAAAATCCCGGCCTACGACATGATCCGTTTCTCGGTGAACATCATGCGTGGCTGCTTCGGCGGCTGCACTTTCTGCTCGATCACCGAGCACGAAGGCCGGATCATCCAGAACCGTTCCGAAGAATCGATCATTCGTGAAATCGAAGAGATCCGCGACAAGGTTCCGGGCTTCACCGGGGTCATTTCCGACCTCGGCGGGCCGACCGCGAACATGTACCGCATCGCCTGCAAGAGCCCGGAGATCGAATCCGCGTGCCGTAAGCCGTCGTGCGTGTTCCCGGGCATTTGTCCGAACCTGAACACCGACCACTCGTCGCTGATTCAGCTGTACCGCAGCGCCCGTGCGTTGCCGGGTGTGAAGAAGATCCTGATTGCGTCCGGCCTGCGTTACGACCTCGCGGTGGAGTCGCCGGAATACGTCAAGGAGCTGGTGACTCACCACGTCGGCGGCTACCTGAAGATCGCCCCGGAGCATACCGAGGAAGGCCCGCTCAACCAGATGATGAAACCGGGCATCGGCAGTTACGACAAGTTCAAGCGCATGTTCGAGAAGTACACCAAGGAAGCGGGTAAAGAGCAGTACCTGATCCCGTACTTCATCGCGGCGCACCCGGGCACCACCGACGAAGACATGATGAACCTCGCGCTGTGGCTCAAGGGCAACGGCTTCCGCGCCGACCAGGTGCAGGCGTTCTACCCGTCGCCGATGGCCACTGCCACCGCGATGTACCACTCGGGCAAGAACCCGCTGCGCAAGGTGACGTACAAGAGCGACGGCGTGACCATCGTCAAGAGCGAGGACCAGCGTCGTCTGCATAAGGCGTTCCTGCGTTATCACGACCCGAAAGGCTGGCCGATGCTGCGTGAAGCGTTGATCCGCATGGGCCGTGGCGATCTGATCGGCCCGGGCAAGGATCAACTGATCCCGGCGCATCAGCCGGCCACCGATAGCTATCAGAGCGCGCGTCGCAAGAACTCGACGCCGGCCGGCAGCCATAAAGTGGCGAAGGAAGGTAAAGAGAAGACCACCAAGATCCTCACCCAGCACAACGGCCTGCCGCCGCGTGCCAGTGATGGCGGCAACCCTTGGGACAAGCGTGAACAGGCCAAGGCCGCGGCATTCGCCCGCAACCAGCAGGCCGCCAAGGAACGCAAGGACGCCGCCAAAGGCAAAGGGCCGAAGCCGACGCGCAAACCGGTCGTACCACGCTAAAAGAAAACGCCAACCTTCGGGTTGGCGTTTTGCTGATCGTTCCCACGCTCCTGCGTGGGAATGCCTCAAGGGACGCTCTGCGTTCCAGCCGCTACTCGCAGTATTGTCGAACAGGGTTGTGACGCGGAGCGTCACGGGCTGCATTCCCACGCAGAGCGTGGGAACGATCAAAATGCGGTGAGCCCACTGGGCCCATCGCTGGCAAGCCAGCTCCCACAGGTTTCTCTGCGGTCAAAGAACGGTGGCCACTAAAGATCTCTGTGGGAGCTGGCTTGCCAGCGATGGGGCCCGCCCAGACACTTCCATCAATGACTGCCTGCCACAAATAGAAGCACACTCGCCAAACCATTTCCTCCCCTCGCCCGAGTTTGGTGCTGTACTGCCCTGAGCATTCCGCGAAAGTGCGCAAGCCTGTGCATGGCATAAGTCTTGCGCGCTTTCCAATACGCCCAGGCTCGCAGGAGGCACGCCGTGTCGATTCATGTCGCATTGCATCACGTCACGCATTACCGCTACGACCGCGCTGTCGAACTCGGCCCGCAGATCGTGCGTCTGCGCCCGGCTGCCCACAGCCGCACGCGGATTTTGTCGTATGCGCTGAAAGTCTCGCCCGAGCAGCATTTCATCAACTGGCAGCAGGACCCCCAGGGCAATTACCTCGCGCGTCTGGTATTTCCCGAGAAAACTCGTGAGCTGCGCATCGAGGTCGACCTGCTCGCCGAGATGGCGGTGTTCAATCCGTTCGACTTCTTCCTTGAGCCTTACGCCGAGAAGATCCCGTTCGCCTATGCCGCCGACGAGCGCAAGGAACTGGCGCCGTACCTCGAAACCCTGCCGCTGACGCCCAGATTCAAAGCCTATCTGGACGCCATCGACCGCACGCCATTACCGGCGGTGGATTTCCTTGTCGCGCTCAACCAGCGCCTGAGCGAGGACATCGGCTACCTGATCCGCATGGAGCCGGGTGTGCAAACTCCCGAGCACACCCTCGAACACGCCTCCGGTTCGTGCCGCGATTCGGCGTGGCTGCTGGTGCAGTTGCTGCGCAACCTCGGGCTGGCGGCGCGGTTCGTGTCCGGTTACCTGATCCAGCTCACTGCCGACGTGAAAAGCCTCGACGGCCCGTCCGGCACCGAGGTGGATTTCACCGACCTGCATGCCTGGTGCGAAGTGTACTTACCCGGTGCAGGCTGGATCGGTCTGGATGCGACGTCAGGGCTGTTCGCCGGTGAAGGGCATATTCCGTTGGCCTGCAGTCCCGATCCGTCCTCGGCGGCGCCGATCAGTGGCTTGGTGGAACCGTGTGAGTGTGAGTTCAGCCATGAAATGTCGGTTGAGCGCATCTGGGAAGCGCCGCGGGTCACTAAGCCTTATACCGACGAGCAATGGCGGGCGATCGAGGCGCTGGGCCGGCAGATCGATGCCGATCTGCTTGAAGGTGACGTGCGCCTGACCATGGGCGGCGAACCGACCTTCGTCTCCATCGACGACCCGGACGGCGCCGAGTGGAATACCGCCGCGCTGGGGCCGGCCAAACGCCGGCTTTCCGCCGAACTGTTCGAGCGCATGCGCACGCACTACGCGCCGCAGGGGCTGGTGCATTTCGGTCAGGGCAAGTGGTACCCCGGCGAGCAATTGCCGCGCTGGTCGCTCAATTGTTATTGGCGCCGCGACGGCGTGCCGATCTGGCACAACAACGCGCTGATTGCCGACGAGCAGCAAGACTACGGCGCGGACGGCGAACTGGCCGGGCGCTTTCTGGCGAGCGTCGCCGAGCGGCTGAAACTGCCGCCGCGTTTTGTCTTTCCGGCCTATGAGGACAATTTTTATTACCTGTGGCGCGAGGGGACTTTGCCGAGCAACGTCAGCGCCGAAGATTCGCGTCTGGAGGAGCCGCTGGAGCGCGCACGATTACGCAAGGTCTTCAGTCAGGGCTTGAACAAGGTGATTGGCCAGGTGCTGCCGCTGGCGCGTACTGCCAAGGGCGATCAATGGCAGAGCGGGCGCTGGTATCTGCGCGAGGAACATTGCCGTCTGGTACCAGGTGATTCGCCGCTCGGCTACCGTCTGCCGCTGGCTTCGCAGCCTTGGGTCAAGGCTGCCGAATACCCGTTCATTCATCTGCAGGATCCGAATCAGGACTTCCCCGAATTGCCAGATGCCGCGCAGCTCAACCGGCACGGCGAGCCTGCGGCCACTGATGAACGTGCGCCGAGTATCGACGAGTCCGCCGACTGGCTGACCCGCACCGCATTCTGCGCCGAGGCGCGTGAAGGGCGTTTGTACCTGTTCATGCCGCCGCTGGAGCGGGTCGAGGATTATCTTGAACTGGTCGCGGCCATCGAGGCCACTGCCGAAGAACTGCATTGCCCGGTGCTGCTGGAGGGCTATGAGCCGCCGAGCGATCCGCGCCTGAGCAACTTCCGTATCACCCCTGACCCCGGCGTGATCGAAGTCAACGTACAGCCCTCGGCAACGTGGAACGAGTTGGTCGAACGCACCGAATTCCTTTACGAGCAGGCGCGGCAAACCCGGCTGACCACCGAGAAATTCATGATCGATGGTCGCCACACCGGCACCGGTGGCGGTAACCATTTCGTGCTCGGTGGCGCGACGCCGGCGGACTCGCCGTTCCTGCGTCGCCCAGACCTGCTGCGTAGCCTGATCAGTTACTGGCACAACCATCCATCGTTGTCGTATCTGTTTTCCGGCCTGTTCATCGGCCCGACCTCACAGGCGCCGCGGGTCGACGAGGCGCGCAACGATGCGCTGTACGAGCTGGAAATTGCCTTCGTGCAGATGCCTGCCCCCGGCGAAGCCTGCGCGCCGTGGCTGGTTGATCGTCTGCTGCGCAATTTGCTCATCGACGTCACCGGCAATACCCATCGCGCCGAATTCTGCATCGACAAACTGTATTCGCCGGACGGCGCCACCGGGCGCCTCGGCCTGCTGGAACTGCGCGCCTTTGAAATGCCGCCGCATGCGCGCATGAGCCTGGCCCAGCAATTGTTGCTGCGAGCGTTGGTGGCACGGTTCTGGCGCGAGCCTTATGCACCGCCGAAACTGGCACGCTGGGGCACCGAACTGCACGACCGCTTCCTGCTACCGCACTTTATCGAGCAGGACTTTGCTGACGTCATTGTCGAACTCAACAACGCCGGGTATCCGGTGCGTGCCGAATGGTTCGCCGCGCACCTGGAATTTCGTTTTCCCAAGGTCGGCGATTATGCGGTCAACGGCATCGAACTCGAGCTGCGCCAGGCATTGGAGCCTTGGCATGTACTGGGCGAGGAGGGCGCGGCGGGCGGCGCGGTGCGCTATGTCGATTCATCGCTGGAGCGTTTGCAGGTCAAGCTCAAAGGCCTGCCACCGCAGCGCTATCTGCTGACCTGCAACGGCGTTGCGGTGCCGCTGCACCCGACCGGGCGCGTCGGTGAGTTCGTCGCCGGCGTGCGTTATCGCGCCTGGCAACCGGCCAACTGCCTGCAACCGACGATCCCGGTGCATGCACCGCTGGTGTTCGATCTGCTCGACACCTGGATGGGCCGTTCGCTGGGCGGCTGCCAGTATCACGTTGCCCATCCCGGCGGGCGCAATTACGAGACTTTGCCGGTCAACGCCAACGAAGCGGAGAGTCGGCGCATGGCGCGGTTTTTCCGTGTCGGACACACGCCGGGGAAACTTCCGACACCCCCTGTCGAAATCACTGACGAGTTGCCGATGACCCTCGATTTGCGACGTTTTCATGCCGTGCGCGACGAGTAGATTTTTCGTCTATCCGGGCGTCATGTGCCTGCGTTAGTCTGACCGTTCTTTGCTGTCTGCCGAGCTTTCCATGCCTGACCTGCTAGACCGCTACCCGCTGAATGCGGGCACTTATCACGAACTGCTCGACGCCAGTGGAGCGGTGCGCGCGCATTGGCAGCGGCTGTTCGATCAGTTGCAGCGCAGCACCCCGGCGCAGTTGATTCAGCGCCAGGCACTGCTGGCGCGGCAGATTCAGGAAAACGGCGTGACCTATAACGTCTATGCCGACCCCAAAGGCGCGGACCGGCCGTGGGAACTGGACCTGCTGCCGCATGTGATTGCGGCGGATGAATGGCAGCAATTGTCCGCCGGCATCGCCCAGCGCGCCCGGCTACTCAACGCGGTACTGGCCGACCTCTACGGCCCGCAACGGCTGATCAGCGCAGGGCTGCTGCCAGCGGAGCTGGTATTCGGCCACAACAACTTCCTCTGGCCGTGCCAGCACGTCGCAACCCCGGAACAGACCTTTTTACACTTGTATGCGGTGGACCTGGCGCGGACCCCGGACGGGCGCTGGTGGGTGACGGCTGATCGCACCCAGGCGCCGTCCGGCGCGGGGTATGCGCTGGAAAACCGCACCATCGTCTCGCGCGCGTTCCCCGAGTTGTACCGCGATCTCAAGGTGCAGCATCTGGCCGGTTTTTTCCGCACCTTGCAGGAAACCCTTGCGCGGCAGGCGCCATGTGACGATGACGCGCCGTTGGTAGTGCTGCTCACGCCGGGGCGCTTCAACGAAAGCTATTTCGAACATTTATACCTGGCTCGCCAGCTCGGCTATCCCCTGGTCGAGGGCGGTGATCTGACGGTGCGCGATGCCACGGTCTATCTGAAAACCCTGAGCGGCCTGCGCCGGGTGCACGCGATCATGCGCCGGCTTGATGATGATTTCTGCGATCCGCTGGAGCTGCGCACGGACTCGGCGCTTGGTGTGCCCGGCCTGCTCGAAGCGGTGCGGCAGGGCCGGGTGCTGGTGGGCAATGCGTTGGGCAGCGGGGTGCTGGAGTCGCCGGGGTTGCTCGGCTTCCTGCCGAAAATCAATCAATACCTGTTTGGTGAAGAGCTCATATTGCCGTCGATTGCCACATGGTGGTGCGGCGAAGCGCCGGTGCTCGCGCAGGCACTGGAAAAACTCCCGGAGCTGCTGATCAAGCCGGCGTTTCCCTCACAAAGTTTTGCCCCGGTGTTCGGTCGCGATTTGACTGAAGCGCAACGTCAGGAACTGGCCGCGCGCATGCAGGCCCGGCCGTATGCCTATGTGGCACAGGAACTGGCGCAGCTGTCCCAGGCGCCCGTCTGGCAAGCCGACGAAGGTCAGTTGCAGCCGCGGGCGATCGGCATGCGCATGTACGCGGTGGCCAGCGCTGATGGCTATCGGGTGCTGCCCGGCGGCCTGACCCGGGTCGCCGCCGAAGCCGATGCCGAGGTGGTGTCGATGCAGCGTGGCGGGGCGAGCAAGGACACCTGGGTGCTCGGTGACCGACCGCCGAGTGGCGAACAGTGGAAGAGCCAGCGCAATGTCGGGGTCCATGATCTGGTGCGGCGGGATCCGTACCTGCCGTCACGGGTGGTGGAGAATCTGTTCTGGTTCGGCCGTTATTGCGAGCGCTGCGATGACAGCGCGCGGCTGTTGCGGATCATGCTCGCCCGCCATGTCGATGGCGATGACCCGCAAGCATTGCAGGCCGCGGTCGATCTCGGCGAGCGGCTGTCGCTGCTGCCCGACGAAGGCGAATTGCCGGAACGCCTGCTTGCAGCCTTGCTCGGCGACGACTGGTCATTCAGCCTGCGTTCCAATCTGCAACGCTTGCAGTGGGCGGCGTCCCAGGTGCGCGGCAAGCTCTCGCGGGAGAACTGGCAGGCGCTGGTCGAATTGCAGCGCGAAGCGATGGAACTGGAGACCGATGAGCCGGACTTTGCCGAATTGCTGGATTTCCTCAACCGTCTGGTGATGTCGCTGGCGGCGCTGTCCGGTTTCGCCCTGGATGACATGACCCGCGATGAGGGCTGGCGTTTCTTGATGATTGGCCGGCGCATCGAGCGTCTGCAGTTTCTCAGCAGCAGCCTCGCCGCATTTTTGCGCGGCGCCGGGGCCTATGATCAGGCCGGGCTGGAATGGCTGCTGGAACTGGGCAACAGCAGCATCACCTATCGCTCACGCTATCTGGCCGTGGCGCAGTTGATTCCGGTGCTCGACTTGCTGCTGCTCGATGAGCAAAACCCGCACGCGGTGCTGTTCCAGCTGAAGCTGGTGACGCGCACGCTGAAACGCCTGAACGATGATTTCGGCGCGCCACGGGAGGCCGGCCTGGCGAAACTGGTCGAGCGTCTGGCGCGGTTCGATCTGGGCTGCCTGGAAAATCCGTTGTTCGGTGAGTCCAGCGTGCGCGCCGCGCTCGAGGGGCTGGCCGATCTGCTGCAGGACATCGCCGAAGCCAGCGGCCAGGTTTCCGATCGCCTGGCACTGCGGCATTTCGCTCATGTCGATGATGTCAGCCAGCGCACGGTGTCCGTCTGATGAATGCTCGCTACCAGATCTTCCATGACACCTGTTATCACTACGACAGCCCGGTTTCGCTGGCGCAACAACTGGCGCATCTGTGGCCGCGTGAATGCGCCTGGCAGCGCTGCACTGAGCAGCAACTGCTGATCAGCCCGGAGCCCACGACACGTCGTGATGAGCGGGATGTGTTCGGCAATCCGCTGACCCGTCTGGCGTTCGAGCGCCCGCATGACCAACTGCAGGTCGGCGCACGGCTGACCGTCGAGGTACTGGCGCGGCCGGCGCTGGATTTCAACCAGTCGCCTGCCTGGGAACGGACCCGCGACGAGCTGACCTACAGCAGCCAGCCGTTGCCCGCCGATGTGCTCGAAGCGTGCCGTTATCGGTTCCAGTCGCCTTACGTACATCTGAAACGCAGCTTCGTTGAGTTTTCCCACAGCTGCTTTCCGCCCGGCCGCCCGTTGCTGTTGGGCGTGCAGGACTTGATGGAGAAAATCTTCAGCGAATTCACTTTCGATGCCGAGGCGACCCAGGTGGCGACGCCGCTGGTGGAAGTGCTGGAGCGCCGGCGCGGGGTCTGTCAGGACTTTGCGCACTTGATGCTCGCGTGTGTGCGCTCGCGAGGGCTGGCGGCGCGCTACGTCAGCGGTTATTTGCTGACTCAACCGCCACCGGGACAGCCACGGCTGATCGGCGCTGATGCTTCGCATGCCTGGGTGTCGGTGTTCTGCCCGGTGCTGGGCTGGGTGGATTTCGATCCGACCAACAACGTGCAACCGGCGCTGGAGCACATCACGTTGGCGTGGGGGCGGGATTTCTCGGATGTCTCACCGCTGCGCGGGGTAATTCTGGGGGGCGGCAATCATGACCCGGAAGTGAGTGTCACGGTGATGCCGCTGGATGAATGCTGGTGAACCCTGTGGGAGCGGGCTTGCCCGCGATGACGGAGTGTCTGTGACGATGTTTTCGGATGTGCCGCCGCCATCGCGGGCAAGCCCGCTCCCACAAGGTTTCAATTGAATTCTGAAAGGTCAGGGCTGTGAGGGCCGGCAGCAGAACCGCCAGCCCTGTCACAAATCCGCAGGGTTTGATGCGCTGATCAAACCCGGTGGGGCTCAGGCGTCGGGCGCCTGGTCTTTCGGTGCATCGGGTGCATCGGGTGCATCAACATCATCTTGCGTCGCCACTTCACCGTCAGGGTTCAGTGCCGCTTCTTCAGCGGTTTGTTTCTTGCGCTGAAGCTTTTCCTCTTTCTTCTGTTCCTTTGCCAGGTCTCGTTGACGTTTGGCGAAGGAGTAATTGGGTTTGGCCATGGGCGATCCTCTAGGTCGAAGGTGAGGTTGAGCGGCGCGTATTCTGCCCTGTATCGGTGCCCGAGGGTTAACCGGGTTTTTGGTCAACCCACTTGGGCGTGACGGTCGGTTGCCACTGATCGAGGGCGTCGAGCAGGGAATCCGGCGATTCGCTCACTTGCAGCATGTCACGGTGTGGCGCGCGAACGAAGCCTTCGCCGACGATATGGTCGAGAAAAGCCGTGAGTTTGCTGTAGAAAGCGTTCACTTCCAGCAGGCCGAGCGGCTTGGGATGGTAGCCGAGCTGGCCCCAGGTCCAGACTTCGAACAGCTCTTCGAGCGTGCCGAGGCCACCGGGCAGGGCGATGAATGCATCGCTGAGGTCGGCCATCCGCGCCTTGCGTGCGTGCATGCCGTCGACCACTTCCAGACGCGTCAGGCCTTTGTGGCCGATTTCCTTGTCCATCAGGCTTTGCGGAATGATCCCGATGACTTCACCGCCAGCGGCCAGGGCCGCATCGGCGACAATGCCCATCAAACCCACGGCACCGCCGCCGTAAACCAGCGTCAGCTGCCGTCCGGCCAATGCTTGGCCGAGGGCCACGGCGGCTTCGCTGTAAGCCGGATCAGCGCCCGCATTGGCACCGCAAAATACACAAACGGATTTCAGAGACATGCCTTACTCCTGAGTCGATCCGTCACAGGGTAATGGCTGGCACGCCTCGAACCAAGGGCTAAACTTCGCGCTCAGGCGATTCGAACGTGCCGCTGGCGCCACAGGCGTAGGCGGCAAGCAAACTGCGTAACAGACCGTTGATGAACATGATCGTACTCCGTCTCGGTTGATGGGCCGATCATAAGTGGGGCCGCCTGAATTGGCCGTTAGATTGTGTCCATGAGTGTCATAGCCTGAAAGTTGTATACAATTTTTGACACAAGTCATAGGAACTTGCGAAGATTTCAGGCAGTCTTTCCACCACTAGTGCTTTTGTTAACCCTGCCTTGGAGATTCACCATGTTTTCCAAAGTTGTTGCGGTATCCCTGCTGGCGCTGGCCAGCAGCCAATTGATGGCCGCCGAGTGCAAAACCACCGTTGACTCCACCGATCAGATGTCCTTCAACACCAAGGAAATCGTGATCGACAAGAGCTGCAAGACATTTACCGTCGAGCTGACTCACTCTGGCAATTTGCCGAAGAACGTCATGGGCCATAACCTGGTGATCAGCAAAGAAGCTGACATGCAGCCGATCGCTACCGACGGCCTGGCAGCGGGTATCGACAAGAACTACCTGAAGGAAGGCGATGCACGCATCATCGCGCATACCAAGATCATCGGCGCCAAGGAAACCGACTCGCTGACTTTCGACGTGTCGAAAGTGGCGGATGGCGGCTACGGTTTCTTCTGCTCGTTCCCGGGCCACATCTCGATGATGAAAGGCACCATCGTCGTCAAGTAATCCCGTGGGAGCGAGCCTGCTCGCGAAGAAGCCATCAGCCTCACAGAAATATTGATGACCAAAGAAAGCCCGCTGAGGATCACTCCCCAGCGGGCTTTTTCATGCACTCACAAGATCAAGGCGCAAACGGCATGACCCGCTTGTGATGCGTCTTGTTGTACGTATCGACAATGATCTTCGCCGCCTCGTCGCGCACGGTTTTGCCGTGCAGAAACGCATCGATCTCGGCATAGGTCACGCCATGCGCCGCCTCGTCCGGTTTGCCCGGCGAGAGATCTTCCAGGTCCGCCGTCGGCACTTTCTCGACCAGCGACTCCGGTGCACCAAAGCTACGGGCAATTGCGCGAACCTGATTTTTCACCAGACCGCTGAGCGGGGCGAGGTCACAAGCGCCATCGCCAAACTTGGTGAAGAAACCCATCACCGCTTCCGCCGCATGGTCGGTACCAATCACCAGACCGCCCGCCACACCGGCAATCGTGTACTGCGCAACCATGCGCATGCGCGCCTTGGTGTTGCCCAGCACAAAATCCACCGACGCCGCCGGCTTGCCTTCAAACGCACCCACCTGCGCGGCCAGCGCCTTGACCGCCGGGCCGATGTTCACGGTTTGGATTTCGTCCGGGGCGATGCAGTCGAGCGACGCCTGGGCGTCGTGCTCGTCGAACTGGGTTTCGTACGGCAGGCGTACGGCAATGAATTTGTAGCCAGTGTCACCGGTCTTCTCGCGCAGCTCACGCATGGCGCGCTGGGCCAACAGGCCGGCAGTCAGCGAATCGACACCGCCGCTGATGCCGAGCACCAGTGTCTTGAGCCCGGAATTGACCAGGCAATCCTGAATGAACGTCAGGCGCCTGGCGATTTCGGCCTGCAGGGCCTGATCATCGGCGAATGGCGGTTGCACCTTGAGCTGCTCAGCAATCTCGCGCTGTACGGCTTGCATGAATTCACTCCTTGCTAGATAGACTGGAATCGGCAGGAACCTGGAACACGTGTCGCAAATAGGCGACGAAATTCGGGTCTTTGCAGTGGGTCTTGCCTGGCTCGTCGGAGATCTTCGCCACCGGCTGGCCGTTGCAGGCGGTCATTTTAAGCACGATGCTCATCGGTTCGACACCCGGAATGTCACAGGTGAAGTTGGTACCGATGCCGAAGCTCACATTAATGCGACCGTGCAATGCGCGGAAAATCTCCAGCGATTTTGGCAGCGTCAGACTGTCGGAAAACACCAGGGTCTTGCTCATCGGGTCGATGCCGAGCTTGTGGTAGTGGGCGATGCATTTTTCGCCCCAGGCCACCGGATCGCCGGAGTCGTGGCGCAAACCGTCGAACAGCTTGGCGAAGAACAGATCGAAATCGCCGAGGAAAGCATCGGTGGTGATGCAGTCGGTGAGGGCGATGCCAAGCAGGCCGCGGTACTCGCGGACCCAGCAATCGAGCGCGGCGATCTGGCTGTCGATCAGACGCGGACCAAGTTGCTGGTGCGCCATGATCCACTCATGGGCCATGGTGCCCAGTGGTTTCATGTCCAGCTCGCGCGACAGGTGCACGTTGCTGGTGCCGACGAAGCGACCGGGGAAGTCGTGCTTGAGGACATTGACCACTTCGGCCTGCACACTATAGGAGAAGCGCCGGCGGGTGCCGAAATCGGCGACTTGCAGCTGCGACAATTCGTCGGGCGAGGCGTTGGCGCTCAGCCAGTCGAACTTGCGGTACAGCTGCTCGCGCGCACGTTCCAGCGACATGTCGTGATAGCGATGGCGGTTGCGCACCTCGCTGACAATCGCCAACAGCGGCACTTCATAGAGGATCACATGCAACCACGGCCCGCGCAGGCGGATGAACAGTTCGCCGTTCTCGATGCCGGTTTGCACGTAGCGCAGATTGAAGCGAAACAGCCCGAGAAAACGCAGAAAGTCCGGCTTGAGAAAGCTGATGCGTTCAAGGAAATTCAGTTGATCGCCGCTCAGGCTGGTTTCGGCCAGGCGCTCGATCTGAAAGCGGATCTCGGCCAGATACGGGCGCAGGTCCTCGCTGTTACGGCAGCGGAACTCCCATTCGACCTCGACGTTGGGGTAGTTGTGCAGCACCGCCTGCATCATCGTCAGTTTGTAGAAGTCGGTGTCGAGCAGGTTCTGCACGATGCGATCGGCAAACACACTCTCGCTCATAACGGGGTCTCCAGGTGCGCCGCGCCGTGGCGCGGTCTATATCGATGGCGCTAGTGGCGCATATCAGGTGCAAGCATTGCCAGCGATTTTTCATCTCACCGCAAAACCTTGTGGGAGCGAGCTTGCTCGCGAAAGCGGTGCATCAGCCAGATACCGGCTGACTGACCGGACGCCTTCGCGAGCAAGCTCGCTCCCACAGGAATCGAAGGCAACTTCAGGTTGGGCTATCAATCTGCTCCAGCATCCACTTCACGAAATCCCGCACTTTGGGCACTTCCGCTGCGTGTTCCGGATACGCCAGGTAATAGGCATCCGTGCTGGGCATTGCATGCGCCCATGGAATGACCAGTTTGCCGTCGGCCAATTCCTCTTCCACCAGAAAGCGTGGCAACAGCGCCACGCCGCAGCCGACTTGCGCTGCGCGGATGCACATATAAAAGGTTTCGAAACGCGGCCCGTGATAGCTGTGTTCGGTCTGGTAACCCTGGCTGTCGAACCAGTCGTGCCACGCTTGCGGTCGCGAGGCATTTTGCAGCAGGACCAGATCGGTCAGTTGCGTCGGATCAGTAAACGGCGTGTCCGGCAGGCTGCCAGGTGCGCAGACCGGCACCAGCTCCTCGCCGAACAGTTTCAGGCACTCGGTCCCCGGTCGCGCGCCCTGGCCGAAATAGAACGCCAGATCGCTGCGCCCTTGCAGCAGATCGTCCGCCTCCTGCTCGTTGCACAGGTCCAGATGGATCGACGGATGGCGCAGGCGCCAGCCTTTCAGGCGCGGCACCAGCCAGCGGGCGCCGAAGGTCGACGGCGTGGAGACGCGCAGGACTTCGGTTTCGCCGCCGTATGAACGCAGGTAATGCGTCGACATCTCGACCTGGGTGAGGATTTTCCTCACTTCCACCAGGTACAAATCCCCGGCCGGGGTCATCTGCAAGCGCCGACGCACGCGGCGGAACAACAAATGCTGTAACAACTCTTCAAGCTGCGCGACCTGTTTGCTCACCGCGCTCTGGGTCAGGTTCAGTTCTTCCGCGGCGCGGGTGAAACTCAGGTGTCGGGTCACGGCCTCGAAGCACTGCAACGCGGTGATCGAGGGCAAGTGGCGTTTGTTCAGCATGGCCAGTCCTTTTCTTGTCTTTCTATGCTCAGCATGAATAAACGGAATGATATCTGGCGTAAAGGTCGTTTGTTGCCGCCGTGATTGAACGCTACAACTAAGGGCCTGCCCGGTCGCGAAAAGGCGACCGCACACATTCAGTTTTTCGCTTGAGGAGTGACCCATGGTTGCCGCATTGCTTGATCGTCTCGGTGTGAACCCGGCCCTGTATCAGAACGGCAAAGTGCCGGTGCATTCACCGATCGACGGCAGCCGCATCGCGGCGGTGAACTGGGAAGGTGCGGCGGAAGTCGAGCAGCACATCAGTCGCGCCGATCATGCATTCGAACAATGGCGCAACGTGCCGGCCCCGCGTCGCGGCGAGCTGGTGCGCCAATTTGGTGAAGTGTTGCGCGAATACAAGGCCGACCTCGGTGAGCTGGTGTCGTGGGAAGCAGGCAAGATCACTCAGGAAGGCCTGGGCGAAGTGCAGGAGATGATCGATATCTGCGATTTCGCCGTCGGCCTGTCGCGTCAGTTGTACGGTTTGACCATCGCTTCCGAGCGCCCGGGCCATCACATGCGCGAAACCTGGCATCCGCTCGGCGTGGTCGGGGTGATCAGTGCGTTCAACTTCCCGGTCGCGGTGTGGGCGTGGAATACCACCCTGGCGCTGGTCTGCGGCAATCCGGTGGTATGGAAACCCTCGGAGAAAACCCCGCTGACCGCGCTGGCCTGTCAGGCCTTGTTCGATCGCGTGGTGAAGAATTTCAGCGATGCGCCGGCGAGCCTTTGCCAGGTCATCATCGGTGGCCGCGATGCCGGTGAAGCGCTGGTCGATGACCCGCGTGTCGCCCTGATCAGCGCCACCGGCAGCACCCGCATGGGCCGCGAAGTGGCGCCCAAGGTCGCCGCGCGCTTTGCCCGCAGCATTCTCGAACTGGGTGGCAACAACGCGATGATCCTCGGCCCGAGCGCCGATCTGGACATGGCCGTGCGTGCCATTCTGTTCAGCGCTGTCGGCACCGCCGGGCAGCGTTGCACCACGTTGCGCCGGCTGATCGCCCATGAGTCGGTGAAAGACGAAATCGTCACTCGCCTCAAAGCCGCATATTCGAAAGTGCGTATCGGCCATCCATTGCAAGGCAATCTGGTCGGCCCGCTGATCGACAAGCACAGCTTCGAAAACATGCAGGACGCGCTGGAGCAGGCGCTGAGCGAGGGCGGTCGGGTGTTTGGCGGCCAGCGTCAACTTGAAGAGCAGTTCCCCAACGCCTACTACGTGTCGCCGGCCATCGTCGAAATGCCCGAGCAGAGCGACGTGGTCTGCAGCGAAACCTTCGCGCCGATTCTCTACGTGGTCGGCTACAGCGACTTCGAGGAAGCCCTGCGCCTGAACAACGCGGTGCCGCAAGGCCTGTCGTCGTGCATCTTCACCACTGACGTGCGCGAGGCCGAACGATTCATGTCGGCGGTCGGCAGCGATTGCGGCATTGCCAACGTCAACATCGGCCCGAGCGGTGCGGAAATCGGCGGCGCGTTCGGTGGTGAAAAGGAAACCGGCGGCGGCCGCGAATCCGGCTCCGACGCCTGGCGCGCCTACATGCGCCGGCAGACCAACACGGTCAACTACTCGCTGGAGCTGCCTTTGGCGCAGGGCATTACATTCGATTAAGCAGCGGCAAGCATCAAGTCCCAAGCTACAAGCAGATCGGCTTGCTGCTTGTAGCTTGAAGCTTGCAGCTGCTCCGACAGGAGCTTGGCAATGCCGTTACGCGAAGAATGTCTGTGGGAAATGCTCACGCCACAACGCCCGGATCACGCCGCGCTCAGGGGCGAGGTCAAGGTCGATGTCTGCGTGATCGGCGCCGGGTTCACCGGGTTGTCGGCGGCGCTGCACTTGCTGGAAAAAGGCAAAAGCGTCTGCATTGTCGAGGCCCATCGCGCCGGGCATGGCGGGTCTGGGCGCAATGTGGGGCTGGTCAACGCCGGCCTGTGGATTGCACCGGACGAGATCGAAGCCGGTTTTGGCGAGGCGGTCGGCAGCCAGCTCAACCGCATGCTCGGTGCGGCGCCGGCGCTGGTGTTCAGCCTTGTGGATAAATACCGCATCGATTGCCAGTTGCGTCGCGAAGGCACTTTGCACATGGCGCATAACGCCAAGGGCGAGGCCGACCTGCGCAGTCGCGAACAACAATGGCAGCGCCGAGGCGCGCCGGTCGAACTGCTGACCGGCAAGGCCTGCGAGCAAGCTACCGGTACGCAGAAAATCGCCGCCGCGCTACTCGATCGTCGCGCCGGCACGCTCAACCCGATGGCGTATGTGACCGGGCTGGCCAATGCGGTGCTCGGGCTTGGCGGGCAGATGTTCGATCATTCGCCGGTCACCCGCCTCGAACGCGTCGGCCAGCAATGGTCGGTGCAGACTGCGCAGGGTTCGGTGTTCGCCGAGCAAGTGGTGATCGCCTCCAATGCCTACACCGAAGGCGACTGGACCGAGCTCAAACGCAACTTTTTTCCCGGTTATTACTATCAGGTCGCCTCCGTCCCGCTGAGCGAAGACGCTGCACAGGAAATTCTGCCCGGCGGGCAGGGATCGTGGGACACCCGCCAGGTATTGAGCAGCATCCGTCGCGACAAGGAAGGGCGGTTATTGCTCGGCAGCCTCGGCAATGGCAATCAGAAACCGACCTGGTTTCTCAAGGCCTGGGCCGACCGGGTGCAGCAGCATTACTTCCCCAATCTGAAGCCGGTCGAGTGGGAATGCACCTGGACCGGGCGCATCGCGTTTACCCCCGATCACCTGATGCGCCTGTTCGAACCGGCACCGGGACTGGTGGCCGTCACTGGCTACAACGGCCGTGGCGTCACCACCGGCACTGTGGTCGGCAAAGCCTTCGCCGACTATTTGTGCAACGGCGACCCGCAGGCACTGCCAATTCCCTTTGCACCGATGCAGCCCTTGGCCGGCGTCGGCTTGCGCAGTTGCCTGTATGAGGCCGGATTTTCGCTGTATCACGCGGGCCAGTGCCTGCGCATCGTCATTTGAGTGTTGAAATTTGTTGCCGGAAGCGGCGCTTTTGAATCGAGCGACTAGCCTGTAATGGTGCGGGTTGTAGCAGTCCCGCACCAGCAGTGTGCAGTTCGGTGACGCGGGCTGTTACAGGCTGGTTGCACATCGTTTGCCGCTGCGGTTGCAATGATGGCGCACGCAGGTTGCGCCTGAAAAAAACAATGGTTTCACCTTCCGCGGTTTAGACGGTTGCACGCCCAATGAAAATGGGAACGAAACAGTCGAAATAACAAGAAAGCAGCGACTTTTTGAAGAATAAAAAACCGCTGGCACGGGCCTTGCTCTGAGCTTTGAGTGAAGTGAAGTCGCAGTGCCAACTAAAAAAAACCTTGGAGCACCACCTCATGTCCCAGACGTTTTACAAGAAAGGCTTTCTGGCCCTCGCAGTAGCTGCTGCGCTGGGTGTTTCTGCGTTTGCTCAAGCTGATATCAAGATCGGTGTAGCGGGTCCAATGACGGGCGCCAACGCGGCGTTTGGCGAGCAGTACATGAAAGGGGCACAGGCAGCGGCTGACGCCGTCAACGCGGCGGGCGGCGTCAACGGGGAGAAAATCGTGCTGGTCAAGGGCGATGACGCCTGCGAGCCGAAGCAGGCCGTGACGGTCGCCAAGGACCTCACCAACCAGAAAGTCGCCGGCGTGGTCGGTCACTTCTGCTCTTCTTCGACCATTCCAGCCTCGGAAATCTACGACGAAGCCGGGATCATCGCGATCACTCCGGGTTCGACCAACCCGCAAGTCACCGAGCGTGGCCTCAGCGCCATGTTCCGCATGTGCGGGCGTGACGACCAGCAGGGTATCGTCGCCGGCGATTACATCGTCGACATGCTCAAGGGCAAGAAAGTCGTCGTGCTGCATGACAAGGACACCTACGGCCAGGGCCTGGCAGACGCCACCAAGGCTCAGCTGGAAAAACGCGGCGTCAAGCCAGTGCTGTACGAAGGCCTGACCCGTGGCGAGAAAGACTTCAGCACCATCGTTACCAAGATCCGTGGCGCCGGTGCCGACGTCGTCTACTTCGGCGGTCTGCACCCGGAAGCCGGTCCACTGGTTCGCCAACTGCGTGAACAAGGTCTGAAGGACGTCAAGTTCATGTCCGATGACGGCATCGTGACCGACGAACTGGTGACCACCGCTGGCGGTCCGCAATTCACCGATGGCGTGCTGATGACGTTCGGCGCCGACCCGCGCCTGCTGCCAGAAAGCAAAACCGTGGTGGATGCTTTCCGCAAGGCCGGCACCGAGCCTGAAGGCTACACCCTGTACGCCTACGCCTCGGTCCAGACCCTGGCAGCGGCATTCAACGGCGCGAAGAAAAACGACGGCGAAGCGGCGGCGAAGTGGCTGAAAGCCAACCCGGTGAAAACCGTGATGGGCGAGAAGACCTGGGATGCCAAGGGCGACCTGAAAGTCTCCGACTACGTGGTTTATCAGTGGGACAGGGACGGCAAATACCACCAGCTGGAAAAACAGAAGTAAGGGCTGAGGTGACCAGTCGGCTCACTTGAAGCCCTGTGGGAGCGGGCTTGCCCGCGATGGCGTCAGGTCAATCGACACACAGGTTGGCTGATCCACCGCTATCGCTGGCAAGCCAGCTCCCACAAGGTTCAGTGGTGATCGAACTGTTCACACTCCGACATTGCTCCGACGTAAATCTGTATTTTTCCTAGAAGAACCGCGCGCCCAGGGTGCGCAGGTTCTCACTGCGTGAGATTGCGTTATGGATGGTATTTTCCTGCAGCAACTGGTCAACGGCCTGACCCTCGGGTCGGTCTATGGCCTGATCGCCATCGGCTACACAATGGTCTATGGCATCATCGGCATGATCAACTTCGCCCACGGCGAGGTTTACATGATTTCTGCTTACCTGGCAGCAATCAGTCTGGCTCTGCTGGCTTACTTCGGTATCGAATCCTTCCCGCTGCTGATGCTCGGCACTCTGATCTTCACCATCGTGGTTACGGCGGTGTATGGCTGGGTCATCGAGCGCGTCGCTTACAAACCCCTGCGCAACTCCACTCGACTGGCACCGCTGATCAGCGCCATCGGTATTTCGCTGATTCTGCAAAACTATGCACAGATCGCCCAGGGCGCCAAACAACAGGGCGTGCCTACCCTGCTGACCGGTGCCTGGCGTGTCGAAGTCGGGACCGGCTTCGTGCAATTGACCTACACCAAAGTCTTCATCCTGATCGCCGCGTTTGTCGGCATGGGGCTGCTGACCTACGTCATCAAATACACCAAGCTCGGCCGTATGTGCCGCGCAACCCAGCAAGACCGCAAGATGGCCTCGATCCTCGGGATCAATACCGACCGGGTGATTTCCTATGTGTTCATCATCGGTGCAGCCATGGCGGCACTGGCCGGCGTGCTGATCACCATGAACTACGGCACCTTCGACTTCTATGCCGGCTTCATCATCGGCATCAAGGCATTCACCGCAGCGGTACTCGGCGGGATCGGTTCACTGCCCGGCGCGATGCTCGGCGGGATCATCCTCGGCATCTCCGAGTCGTTGTTCTCCGGCCTGGTCAACTCCGACTACAAAGACGTGTTCAGCTTCTCGCTGCTCGTACTTGTTCTGGTCTTCCGACCGCAAGGTCTGTTGGGCCGTCCTCTTGTGTCGAAGGTGTAAGCGATGTCTTCAACAACCACTGAAAAATCCATCGATATCAAAAAAAGCCTGGTCGAGGCGATTCTCGCCGGCCTGATTGCCCTGATCGTGTTCGGACCGATTGTCGGCGTGGTGCTCGACGGCTACAGCTTCAATCTGGAATCGACCCGGGTGGCCTGGATCATTGCCATCGTCATGGCCGGCCGCTTCGCCCTCAGCCTGTTCCTGCAAACGCCCAAGGGCCTGAAGATCCTCGACAGCTTCGAAAGCAGCGGCTCCGGCGTGCACGTGCTGCCGCCGGATTACAAGTCGCGGCTGCGCTGGATCATCCCGCTGCTGATCGTGCTGGCGATCATCGTGCCGTTTGTTTCCAACTCCTATTTGCTGGGTGTGGTCATTCTCGGACTGATCTACGTCCTGCTGGGGTTGGGCCTGAACATCGTGGTCGGTCTGGCCGGTCTGCTCGATCTGGGTTACGTGGCGTTCTACGCCATCGGCGCCTATGGCCTGGCGCTGGGTTACCAGTACCTCGGTCTGGGTTTCTGGACGGTGCTGCCATTGGCGGCGATCACCGCGGGCCTTGCCGGTTGCATCCTCGGTTTCCCGGTGCTGCGCCTGCACGGCGACTACCTGGCGATCGTGACCTTGGGCTTCGGTGAGATCATTCGTCTGGTGCTGAACAACTGGCTGTCGCTGACCGGCGGCCCGAACGGCATGCCGGCGCCACTGCCAACGTTCTTCGGTCTGGAGTTCGGCAAGCGCGCGAAGGATGGCGGGGTACCTTTTCACGAGTTCTTCGGCCTTACCTATAACCCGGATGTGAAGTATTACTTCATCTACGCAGTGTTGTTCCTCGTGGTATTGGCCGTGCTGTACGTCAAACATCGTCTGGTGAAAATGCCGGTCGGTCGCGCCTGGGAAGCGTTGCGCGAAGATGAAATTGCCTGCCGTTCGATGGGCCTCAATCACGTGCTGGTCAAGCTCTCGGCGTTCACCATCGGTGCGTCGACGGCGGGTCTGGCCGGGGTGTTCTTCGCCACCTATCAAGGCTTCGTCAACCCGACTTCGTTCACCTTCTTCGAGTCGGCACTGATCCTCGCCATCGTCGTGCTTGGCGGCATGGGCTCGACCATCGGTGTGGTGATCGCCGCGTTCGTGCTCACCGTCGCTCCGGAACTGCTGCGTGGCTTCGCTGAATATCGCGTGCTGCTGTTCGGCATCCTGATGGTGCTGATGATGATCTGGCGTCCACGCGGGCTTATCCGCATCAGCCGCTCCGGGGTCAAACCACGCAAAGGTGCCATTCACTACGAGAGGGCTGCGCCATGAGTGAAGTCGTACTCTCCGTTGAAAAACTGATGATGCACTTCGGTGGTATCAAGGCCTTGAGCGATGTCAGCCTGAAGGTCAAACGCAACTCGATCTTCGCTTTGATCGGCCCCAACGGTGCCGGCAAAACCACGGTGTTCAACTGCCTGACCGGTTTCTACAAGGCGTCGGGCGGCAAGATCGAACTGAACGTGCGCGGCCAGCAGACCAACGTCATCCAGTTGCTGGGCGAGTCGTTCAAACCGACCGACTTCGTCTCGCCGAAATCCTTCCTCAGTCGCCTGTACTACAAGATGTTCGGCGGCACCCATCTGGTGAACCGTGCGGGTCTGGCCCGAACGTTCCAGAACATTCGCCTGTTCAAGGAAATGTCGGTGCTGGAAAACCTGCTGGTGGCCCAGCACATGTGGGTCAACCGCAACATGCTCGCGGGCATCCTCAATACCAAGGGCTACCGCAAGGCCGAGAGCGATGCGCTGGACTGCGCGTTCTACTGGCTGGAAGTGGTCGACCTGGTCGACTGCGCCAACCGCCTCGCCGGGGAGTTGTCCTACGGCCAGCAACGTCGTCTGGAAATCGCCCGGGCCATGTGCACGCGGCCGCAGATCATCTGTCTCGACGAGCCGGCCGCCGGCCTCAACCCTCAGGAAACCGAAGCGCTGAGCGCGATGATCCGGCTGCTGCGCGACGAGCATGATCTGACCGTGGTGCTGATCGAACACGACATGGGCATGGTGATGAGCATTTCCGACCACATCGTGGTACTGGACCACGGCATCGTGATTGCCGAAGGCGGGCCGGAAGCGATCCGCAACGACCCGAAAGTGATCGCGGCCTATCTGGGCGCCGATGAAGAGGAAGTGGCATGACCGGACCCATCCTCGAACTGAAAAACCTCGATGTGTTCTACGGCCCGATCCAGGCGCTCAAGGGCGTTTCGCTGCAGATCAACGAAGGCGAGACCGTCAGCCTGATCGGCTCCAACGGCGCCGGTAAATCGACCTTGCTGATGTCGATTTTTGGCCAGCCACGCGCGGCGGGCGGGCAGATTCTGTACCAGGGCGTCGACATCACCCACAAGTCATCGCACTACATCGCTTCCAACGGCATTGCGCAATCGCCGGAAGGGCGGCGAGTTTTCCCCGACATGACCGTCGAGGAAAACCTGCTGATGGGCACTATCCCGATTGGCGACAAATACGCCAAAGAGGACATGCAGCGCATGTTCGAGCTGTTTCCACGGCTCGAAGAGCGGCGCACCCAGCGGGCGATGACCATGTCCGGAGGCGAACAGCAGATGCTCGCCATCGCCCGGGCGTTGATGAGCCGACCGAAGTTGTTGCTGCTCGACGAGCCGAGCCTGGGGCTGGCGCCGATCGTGGTGAAGCAGATCTTCGCAACGCTGCGCGAACTGGCGAAAACCGGTATGACGATCTTCCTCGTCGAGCAGAATGCCAACCATGCGCTGAAGCTGTCTGACCGCGCCTATGTCATGGTCAACGGCGAAATTCGCCTGTCCGGCACCGGTAAAGAGCTGCTGGTGAATGAGGAGGTGCGTAACGCCTATCTGGGCGGGCACTGATTAATCACAAGTTGTCTACAAACCCCGACACGCAAATGTCGGGGTTTTTTTATCTCTTGAATCCATCACAACCCCTGTGGGAGCTGGCTTGCCAGCGATAGCGGTTCATCATTCAACCTGATGCCGGGCGTGCCGGCCTCATCGCTGGCAAGCCAGCTCCCACAGGTAAAGCAATGCCCCTCAGCAGGATTGTGGAAAACAAATCCACCAAGCTGCCAAAGCGCGACATATAGACGCTGCAAACGCCTGTTTTTCCACGGTTTTGACTTGTCCCCGTTTGCTGTGGAGCTGGCTGTGAATAACGTGGGTGTAGTCGGCTGAAGGCCTTGTATGACGGGGCTTGTAGGCGATTGATCGTTTTTTGATCGGGTGATTTTGAGGGAGCGGCAAGCGCCATTGTCAACCCTTTTATTGTGCCGCGAGCACGGCCTCTCTGCTGCACGCATGCCTGTGGATAAGTCTGTGATTAAACTCTGGAAAGACTTCGCCAAGGGCCGTCAGCACTGGCCTTGCGCAATCACTGCGCTGAGCGCTCTATCGTGAAGAATGCCCTGTCCGGCATAACTGGTACTGTCGGGTCAAGCAAAAAACTTTCTGTTTCGCCCGCAAAGCCTTGTGTGCCGCGGCTTTGCGCATTTTCACTTGCCCCCGGAAACTGTGGAACGGACTGTGGATAACATGCGTGTATATGGCTGCAGGCCACGCTGGCCGTGGTGTCGACAGGTTTGGTTGTTTTTTATACAGCTTATGGCAGTTGCCCCTAAAAGCGCGGGCGGGCATGCTGCCTGCTGATTTTCTATTCCAAGGGCTGCTGCGGTGGCCGAAGCAAGGAGAACACGATGTCCAACACCCTGTTTATCACCGGCGCGACCTCCGGTTTTGGTGAAGCCTGTGCCCGTCGTTTTGCCGAGGCTGGCTGGAAACTGGTGCTGACCGGCCGTCGTGAAGAACGCCTCAATGCGCTGTGCGCCGAGCTTTCGAAGCAGACCGAAGTGCACGGTCTGGTGCTTGATGTGCGTGATCGCCAAGCGATGGAGGAGGCAATCGCAAACCTGCCACCGTCGTTCGCCACCCTGCGCGGCTTGATCAACAACGCCGGGCTGGCCCTGGGTGTCGACCCGGCGCCGAAGTGCGATCTGGATGATTGGGACACCATGGTCGACACCAACGTCAAAGGCCTGATGTACGCCACGCGCCTGTTGCTGCCGCGCCTGATCGCTCACGGCCGCGGCGCTGGCATCATCAACCTTGGCTCCATCGCCGGTAACTACCCCTATCCGGGCAGCCACGTGTATGGCGCGACCAAGGCCTTCGTCAAGCAGTTCTCGCTGAACCTGCGTTGCGACTTGCAGGGCACTGGCGTGCGGGTCAGCAACATCGAGCCGGGGCTGTGTGAAAGCGAGTTTTCGCTGGTGCGTTTCGCCGGTGATCAGGAGCGCTACAACGCGACCTACGCCGGTGCCGAGCCGATCCAGCCGCAGGACATTGCCGAGACAATCTTCTGGGTGATGAATACGCCGGCGCACATCAACATCAACAGTCTCGAGCTGATGCCGGTGAGCCAGACCTGGGCCGGGTTTGCCATCGAGCGGAACAAGGTCTGACACCGCGCTGAAGCCATTCGCGAGCAGGCTCGCTCCCACAGGGGAACGCATTCCAATGTGGGAGCGAGCCTGCTCGCGAAAGCGATCTATAGGTCAGCGCAGATATTCAGCCAGACCGCTATAGCAAGTTGCCAAGTGATACGGCGTGGTGGAAGGCATGTCCTTGCGACTGACTTCTCCCTGCGCATCCCGACACTCATACCAACCGCCGGCATGCAGAAACCGCTGCTGCAACGCCTGCAGTTGGCGCAGCACCGCCGCTTCACTGTCCGGGCGCAGTGTCAGCGCACGCAAGTATTCCGCCTGAGCCCAGATCCGCTGAGTCGAATCCCGTGGCCGGCCGTTGCTTTCCAGATCAAGCATGGCGCGCACCGCACCGCAGGCTTCCAGCACACCGTATTGCTCGGTAAAGGCAAAAGCGCGATCCAGCGCCCGGTGCAATTTCGAATCGCATAGCAGCGGCGAGGATTGCAGCAGGAAATACCATTCGAATTGATGGCCCGGTTCGTACCAGTTATCCACAGCGCCGAGCGGCTTCTCCATCAACACGCCATATTGCGGATCGACGAAGTGCTTGTGCATGGCTGTGCATAACTCAAGCAGGTCCTTCTGCGTCTGCGCGTCTTCGCGCACGGCCAGCGTCGCGAGGAACGCTTCGGCCAGATGCATCAACGGGTTTTGCAGCGGGCCGGTTTGCAGGCTGATCCAGTCGCGATCGAGACACGCCTCATACAAACCATCGCCGGTGGCGAAGCGACGGCCGATGATTTCCAGCGCGGCATTCAAGGTCGACTCGACCAGCGGATCAGCGGACTTTGCCCAGTAATGCGCGCAGGCGAACAGGATGAAGGCGTGGGTGTAGAGGTCCTTGCGCTGATCGAGCGGCTTGCCTTGGGCATCAATGCTGTAGAACCAGCCGCCGTGCTCGGCATCGTGAAAGTGCCGTTGCAGCGAACGGAACAGCGCCGCTGCGCGTACTTCAGCGTTATCCACAACCCCGATCAGGCTGGAAAACAGGTACAGCTGCCGCGCGCAGGCCATGGCCCGATAGCGTTGCACGGGCAGCGGTTGCTGTGCGGCGTCCAGCGCCTCGTACGGCAACGCCATGTCGGCATTCCAGCCCGGCTCTTGCCACAGCGGCACGATGACATGCAGAAAATGCTGCTGCACCTCGGCAAACAGGGCGGTCAATTCAGGCAGGGCGGTGGAGCGGCAAGCGTGGGGCATGGGCGGGCGTCACGGGCTGGGGCGATTGCGCGACATGGTAGCAGAGAGGCAGCCTTTAAAGGTTTGGTGTCTGATCGGCCGTCATCGCTGGCAAGCCAGCTCCCACAAGGATATTGGGTGTTCGCACAATTGTGGACTTACCCAATAACCTGTGGGAGCTGGCTTGCCAGCGATGAGGCCGGCTCAGGCGATAGAGATTAGCCGGCCAGCAACCACACGCCAGTCGCCGCCGACGCCGCACCCGCCAGCCGCACTAACGGTGCAGCAGCTTGAGGCAAGAAGCGCACTACGGCATAACCCGTGGCATGCAACGCTGCGGTAGCAGCAACGAAACCGGCCGCATACGCCCACGGGCTGCTCATCTCCGGCAGTTCCAGCCCGTGCGCCACGCCATGGAACAACGCAAACAGCGCAGTCGCGGCCACCGCCATGACCAGCGGCGGACGCACCGCCAGCGCTACCGCCAGACCCAGCGCCAGCACCGACGCGGCAATGCCGCTCTCCAGCGCTGGCAATTGCAGCCCTTCAAAACCCAGCACGCCGCCGAGCAGCATGGTGCCGACAAACGTGCACGGCAGCGCCCAACGTGCCGCGCCTTGCTGTTGCGCCGCCCACAAACCGACGGCGAGCATCGCCAGCAAATGATCGAGGCCGCCGATCGGGTGGCTGACGCCTGCGATCAGACCGCTGTCGCCGTGGCCGGGATGGGCAAAGGCCAGCGCCGGGGTCAGCAGCAGCGCAACGGCGCCAAGAATGCGTTTGAGTGTCATGGATAAGCTTCCTTGTTGATAAGTGGATCAGGCTGCGACCAGCAGGCCCTGGCGTTCGATGAAGGCGATGATCTGCTCAAGGCCTTGGCCGGTTTTTTGGTTGCTGAAGACGAACGGCTTGCCGTTGCGCATGCGCGTGGTGTCGCTGTCCATCATTTCCAGCGAGGCGCCTACCAGCGGCGCGAGGTCGATCTTGTTGATCACCAGCAGGTCGGACTTGCAGATGCCCGGGCCACCCTTGCGCGGCAGCTTGTCGCCGGCGGACACGTCGATCACGTAGATGGTCAGGTCGGACAGTTCCGGGCTGAACGTAGCGGAAAGATTGTCGCCACCGGATTCCACCAGAATCAGATCGAGGCCCGGAAAGCGCCGGTTCAGTTGATCGACTGCTTCGAGGTTGATCGAGGCGTCTTCGCGGATCGCCGTGTGCGGGCAGCCACCGGTTTCCACGCCGATGATCCGCTCCGGGGCGAGGGCTTCGTTGCGCACGAGGAAATCGGCGTCTTCGCGGGTGTAGATGTCGTTGGTCACCACGGCGAGGTTGTAGCGCTCGCGCAGGGCCAGGCACAGGGCCAGGGTCAATGCGGTTTTGCCGGAACCGACCGGGCCGCCGATGCCGACGCGCAGAGGTTGTGTATTCATTTGATGTTTCTCCTAAGAGCGAAAGAGGCGGCTGTACTGGCGCTCATGGGCCATGCACGCCAGTGACAGGCCGAATGCGGCGCCGCCGAGGTGATCAGGATCGATGCGGGTCGCGTCCTGCTGCGCTTGTTGCAGCAGCGGCAGCAGTTCGCTGGTCAGGCGCTGCGCGGCTTGCTGGCCCAGCGGCAGGGTTTTCATCAGCACCGCGAGCTGGTTTTCCAGCCAGCTCCACAGCCACGCGGCGAGGGCATCCTGCGGGCTGATCTGCCAGGCACGCGCGGCCAGTGCCCAGCCAAGGGCCAGATGGGGTTCGGCGCATTGCTCAAGGAAGCAACGCGCGGGTGCGTCGAGCTCCGGCAGGCCGTTGAGCAATTGCTGCAACGAGTAGCCCATCTGCCGGCTCTCCAGATGCAGCTCGCGGGTTTCGCGACTGGCGCGATGGCGTTCGCAAATCTGCAGCAGCTCGGCCCAGTGTTCATCGGCGGCCGCCTGACAATGTGCAAGCAGCAGCGGCGCTTCGAAGCGCGCGAGGTTGAGCAGCAACTGATCGCTGATCCAGCGGCGCGCGCTGTCGGGGTTGTTGACCCGGCCGTTGTCCACCGCCATTTCCAGGCCCTGCGAATAGCTGTAACCACCAATCGGCAACTGCGGACTGGCCAGGCGCAGCAGCGCCCAGGCCGGATTCACAGGCGAACGCCGAACTGATGGAGTTTCGGCGCGTAATTGAAGTCTTCGTCGCCATGGCGTGAATGGTGATGGCCGCCGCCGTAGGCGCCGTGTTCCGGTTGGAACGGTGCTTCGATGGCAACGACCTGCGCACCCAGTTGTTCGAGCATGGCCTTGAGCACGTAATCATCGAGCAGGCGCAACCAGCCATCGCCGACTTGCAGGGCAACATGACGATTGCCCAAGTGATAGGCGGCGCGGGTCAGTTCAAACGCGTTGGCGCAGGTAACGTGCAGCAGTTGCTCGGGGCGGGCGCAGACGCGCACGATGCGCCCGTCTTCGGCTTGCAGGCATTCGCCGTCAAACAGCGGCGGCTGGCCGCGCTCCAAAAACAACCCGACGTCTTCGCCCTCAGCACTGAAACAGCGCAAACGGCTCTTGCTGCGCGCTTCGAAGGTCAGGTGCAACTCGGCGGCCCAGACGGGTTGAGGGTCGATTCTGCGGTGAATCACCAGCATCGGAAATCTTCCAGCAATGGACAATGATCAGGCTAGAGCAAGGGCCGCGCCAATCGGCCGATCTGTAGGAAATGGCTGTCGGCGCGAGGCTGATCTTTCAACAGGCGGGAGGTTTCTGGAAGGTTTTGGTGCATGAAGATTTTGTCATGCACCAAATCAATGCGGCGCTGCTGCACCTTTGTAGGCGTGAGCCTGCTCGCGATAGCGGTATGTCAGGTAGAGATGCTTCGCTTGGCATACCGCTATCGCGAGCAGGCTCACTCCTACATAGAGATGGGGGCGGCGGCGGTTATTCGGTACTGCCCAACCCTTGCCAGTGCTTGAGGCCGATGAAGATGAAGCGCAGTTGCTGGGTGATCTTCGCTTGCGGGGTCAGATGCTCGGGCAAGGCTTCTGCCGGCGGGTCGATGATGTCTGGAAGGGTGGCGAATACTGATTTGACGATCAGGTCGGCCATCACGCTCAGGCCGGCGATGTCCAGGTGCTGCAGTTTGGGCATCAACGCCAGATCTGCGGCGAGGTCGGCGCTGATGTTCTCGCGCAAGCGGCCAATCGCCTGACGCACCGGCAGCGAACCGCCATATTGTTCGCGGGCCAGAAACAGGAATTGCGAGCGATTGGCGCTGACCACGTCGAGAAAGATCCGTACCGAGGCATCGATAATACCGCCCATGACGAATTCGTTGTGGCGCACCAGGCGGATGGTTTCGCGGAAGGTCTGGCCGACTTCGCTGACCAGCACCAGACCCAGTTCGTCCATATCGGCAAAGTGTCGATAGAAACCGGTGGGCACGATGCCGGCGGTTTTGCTGACTTCACGAAGGCTCAGGCTGCCGAAACCGCGGCCGCTTTCCATCAAGTGGCGGGCAGCGTCCATCAGGGCGTTGCGGGTCTGTTGTTTCTGTTCGGCGCGGGGCAGCATCGCAGGACGTGTTCTTTGGCAGGACAAGCGTCGCACTCTAGCAAATCGGCTTTGCCGGCGTCGAACGGGAGAAGGTGGGGCAGGCGTTGCAGCGGGGCAGAAAAGTCAAAAGCCCAATCCGGGGATTGGGCTTTTTTTCGAGGCCGCCATGGGCTTAGCTCAAGGCACTGTTGCGTTCGATCACACGGTCACCGCCGCCTTCGGCGATTGCCTGACCCAGTGGGGTTTTATCGAAGCCATCGTCAGCCAGGGTTTGGCCTTGTGGAGTACGGTCGCTGCCGTCGGAGGCCAGGGTCTGACCTTGTGGAGTGCGGTCGCTACCGTCGGACGCCAGGGTCTGACCTTGTGGGGTGCGCTCGCTACCGTCGGAGGCCAAAGCTTGACCTTGTGGGGTGCGATCCGAACCGTCTTGCACCAGACCTTTCTCTTCCAGGCGATCACGACCGCCTTCAGCCAGGGTCTGGCCTTGTGGGGTGCGGTCGGAACCATCGGCGGCTACGGTCTGGCTGAACACAGCGTGGCTGGATTTGACTTGCGGAGTCGCTTGATCGGCAGCGGGCAGAGCGAAAGCAGTGCTGGCTAGCATCGACAGGGTAAGGCTGAGCAGTAATTGGCGTTTCATGATGGGTTGCTCCTTGGGAGGGCGATAAAGTGGGTACGAGGGCAATGCTACTCTCGATAAGTCGATATAAAAGTTCATAAACGCAATGGTAATAATCAACAGAATTGATTGTTCGCTGCGAGGGCTCTAGGACGGGCCTTTGCGGCCGGCAGTTTTGCACCGAGGTGGGTATTTTCGACTCAATCGCGCCTCGCAAAAGTGCGGGTCGCGGTAACACTGCTCGACCGATCGGTCAGATTTGCCGGCCTTTTTATGGCTTAAACTGCCTTTCAATTAAACCTGCGGGCCTTTCGCCAGTCACAGACTGCATGAGGGCCGCTTCGGTCTGCCGTTTCAAACTGTACGTCGGGATCCAGGCGTGCGGTCGTGATCAGGAGCTTTGTGCATGACGCGCACTGGAAAAATCTTCAGCTGGACCTTCGCCACTCTCGTACTGCTGTTGGCAGTGCTGATTCTGATCATCGTGTTTTTCGACTGGAACCGGATCAAACCCACGATCAACAGCAAAGTCTCCGAAGAGCTGCATCGGACGTTTGCCATCAATGGCAACCTGGCGGTGATCTGGCAGCGCGAGCCTGAAGAAGGCGGCTGGCGCGCCTGGGTGCCGTGGCCGCACGTGGTTGCCGAGGATCTGAGCCTGGGCAACCCGGACTGGTCGAAACAGGCGCAGATGGTCACCCTGAAAAAGGTCGAGCTGCGCATTTCGCCGCTGGCCTTGCTGGCGCAGCGCGTGGTGATCCCGCGCATCGACCTGACCGAACCCAACGCCGAGCTGCAACGCCTGGCCGACGGTCGCGCCAACTGGGTGTTCAAGTTCGACCCGAAAGACCCCAACGCCGAACCGTCGAACTGGGTGGTCGACATCGGCGCCATCGGTTTCGACAAGGGCCACGTCACCCTTGATGATCAGACCCTCAAGACCCGCCTCGATGTGCTGATCGATCCGCTCGGCAGGCCGATTCCGTACAGCGACATCGTCGGCGCCAAAGCGGCGAAAACCGCGCAGGACAAGGGCGGCGCGCCGCAGGATTATGCCTTTGCGCTGAAGGTCAAAGGCCAGTATCACGGCCAGAACCTGACCGGCCAGGGCAAGATCGGCGGGCTGCTGGCGTTGCAGGACGCGCGCAAACCCTTCCCGTTGCAGGCGCAGGCGCAGATCGGCGACACCCGCATCGAACTGGCGGGTACCCTGACCGACCCGCTCAACCTCGGCGCTCTCGACTTGCGCCTGAAACTCGCCGGCGCCAGCCTCGGCAATCTCTACCCGCTGACCGGCGTGACCCTGCCGGACACGCCGCCGTATTCCACCGATGGCCACCTGATCGCCAAGCTGCATGACGAGGCAGGGGCGAAGTTCACCTACGAGAAATTCAACGGCAAGATCGGCGACAGCGACATTCATGGCGACCTGACCTATGTCGCCAGCCAGCCACGGCCGAAACTCAGCGGCGCGCTGCTCTCCAATCAATTGCTGTTCGCCGATCTCGCGCCGTTGATTGGCGCTGACTCCAACACCGAGCAAAAGGCCCGTGGCGGTGCGAGCAAGCAACCGACCGACAAGGTGCTGCCGGTCGAGGAATTCAAGACCGATCGCTGGCGCGCGATGGACGCTGACGTCGAATTCACCGGCAAGCGCATCGTGCACAGCGAAAAGCTGCCATTCACCGACCTCTATACCCATCTGAAACTCGACGACGGCGAACTTAGCCTTGAGCCGCTGCGCTTTGGCGTGGCCGGCGGCAATCTGGATGCGCAGATCCGCCTCAACGGTCGCACCGAACCGCTCGAGGGCCGGGCCCGCTTGACCGCGCGCAAATTCAAGCTCAAGGAGCTGTTCCCGACCTTCGAACCGATGAAGACCAGTTTCGGTGAGCTCAACGGCGACGCCGATATCAGCGGTCGCGGCAATTCGGTGGCTAAGCTGCTGGGTGGTGCCAACGGCAAGTTGAAGATGTTGATCAATGATGGCGCGATCAGCCGCGAGTTGATGGAGCTGGCCGGGCTCAACGTCGGCAATTACGTAGTCGGCAAGATCTTTGGCGACAAGGAAGTGAAGATCAATTGCGCTGCTGCCGACTTTGATATCAAGACCGGGCTGGCGACGACGCAGTTGTTCGTCTTCGATACCGAGAACGCAATTATCTACATCGACGGCACAGCGAACATGGCCACCGAGCAACTGGACCTGACGGTGACGCCGGAATCCAAGGGTTGGCGCTTGATCTCGCTGCGCTCGCCGCTGTATGTGCGCGGCAAGTTCATCAAGCCGGATGCCGGGGTTAAGGCTGTGCCATTGATGTTGCGTGGCGCGGGCATGGTTGCATTGGGTGTGATCGCTGCTCCGGCGGCCGGGCTGTTGGCGCTGGTCGCGCCGAGCGGCGGCGAGCCGAACCAGTGCGCGCCGTTGCTGGAGCAGATGAAGCAGGGCAAGGCGCCGGTCACTGTTAAACCGACCCGGTAATTTTTTCAGCGCCTACAAATACGCCATCGCGAGCAGGCTAACTCCTACAGGGGAATGCATTTCAACCTGTGGGAGCGAGCCTGCTCGCGATGGCGGTTGATCGTTCCCACGCTCCGCGTGGGAATGCAGCCCGGGACGCTCCGCGTCCCAACAGCGGACGCAGAGCGTGGGAACGATCCGCATCAGCCTGGGGGGTTACAGGTCTTTCAGAATGTCCGCCATGTCATCGGCGTGTTCTTCTTCCTGGGCCAGAATGTCTTCGAAGATACGCCGGGTGGTCGGGTCCTTGTCGCCGAGGTACTGGATGATCTCGCGGTAGCTGTCGATGGCGATCCGCTCGGCCACCAGGTCTTCGTAAACCATTTCCTTGAGCGTATTGCCCGCGACGTATTGCGCGTGAGACAGCCGCGACAGTACGTCCGGATTGAACTCCGGCTCACCGCCCAGTTGCACGATGCGCTCGGCCAGGCGATCAGCGTGCTCGGCTTCCTGCACTGCATGCTCAAGGAATTCATCGGCGGCTGCTTTGGCTTTCAGGCCGGTGGCCATGAAGTAGTGACGTTTATAGCGCAAGGTGCACACCAGCTCGGTGGCCAGCGATTCGTTGAGCAAGCGCAGCACTTCTTCGCGGTTGGCGCTGTAGCTCTCGGTGACGGCGCCGTTTTCGACGTGTTGGCGCGCCCGTTCGCGCAGGGTTTGTACATCTGACAAGTGCAGGTCGTCGCTCATGTGAGTCTCTCCAGGAGGCTAATCCGATAAGCGCCACGTTCTGCTGACGCGGTCGCTACCCATGCTGTGAGTGACGCACGCGGCGAAAAGTTTTACGCGATTTTCGCCGACCGTGGCGTCAACCCGGAGCGCTGCGCTTCTTCACGCAACCAGGCGAAAAAGGCCCGCACCGGCGGATGCCGCTCGCGGCCCGGCACGCACAAGGCGCTGTAGCCGGCGCCATCGACCTGCACCTCGCCGCGGTACGGCACCAGCACACCGCTGGCGATGCTTTGCGAAACCAGAATATTGCTCGCCAGCACCAGGCCTTGTCCGGCGATCGCCGCTTGCAGGGCGTAATGCTCTTCGTCGTATTCGCGGATGGCCGGTGTCGGGCTCAGCCAGTTCTCGCCAGACTTTGCGCACCACGCCTGCCAGCCATGCGCGTAGAGCTTCGAGTTGTACCAGTGCACGCTGATCAGCGTCGGCGTGCGCCGCGCGGCCAGCGCCACCTGCTCGGGCGAGCCGTAGACGCCGAACGACTCATCGAACAGGCACAGGCCATACAGGTTCGGGTAGTCGTCGAGGCTGTAGCGCAGCACCAGATCGACGCTGGCGTCCTGATGCAGATCGATGACTTCGCAGTGGGTGTCGAGGCGCACATTGATATCCGGATGCTGCGCATAGAAACGCCCGAGCCGCGGCACCAGCCACAGCGCGGCGAACGCGGCCGTGGTCGACAGCGTCAGGCTGCTGCCGCTGCGTTGCGGGCGCAGGGTATCAACGCATTGCGCCACCTCCAGCAGCGCGCCGTGCAGGCTGCGGAACAGACGCTCGCCGCCCTCGGTCAGGCGCACCTGGCGCGGCAGGCGCTCGAACAGCGCGACGCCAAGCCAATCCTCCAGGGCGCGGACCTGATGAGAAATCGCAGTAGGCGTGACGCAAAGCTCTTCGGCAGCAGCCTTGAAGCTCAGCAGCCGGGAGGCTGATTCAAAAGCACGCAGGGCGGTCAGCGGCAACGAGGCGAACATGGGCAACTCCATGGATGAAATCAATTCATCCCGACTGATTTTTGCTCATTTGAAATGAAGCAGCGGCCAGCTTCAAGCTGCAAGCGTCAAGTGGTTAGATTCTAGTCAGGAGATTTATAGATGAGCAGGATTCTTGTGGTGCACGGCAGTCCGCGGGGTGAGCGGTCGACTTCGCGGCGGCTGGCGGAAGGGTTTTTGAGTGCCTGGCAGGCGCGTCACTCGGGGGCGCAGGTGACTCGCCGTGAGGTGGGGCGAGCGCTGATTCCGGCGGTCAGCGAGGCGTTTGTGGCGGCGGCGTTTTTTCCCGAGCCCGAGGCGCGACCGTTGGTGATGCAGGCGGATCTGGCGTTGAGTGACGCGTTGGTGGGTGAACTGTTCGACCATGATCTGCTGCTGATTTCCACGCCGATGTACAACTTCAATGTGCCCAGCGGCCTCAAGGCCTGGGTCGATCAGATTGTGCGTCTGGGGCTGACCTTCGACCACACGCTGGACAACGGCGTCGCCCAGTACACGCCTCTGTTGCAGGGCAAGAAAGCTCTGATTGTCACCAGTCGCGGTGGCTTTGGCTTCGGGCCGGGCGGCGAGCTGGAGGCGTTGAATCACGCTGATCCATGGCTGCGCACGGTGCTGGGTTTCGTCGGCATCGATGACGTCACGGTTGTCGCCGCCGAAGGCGAGGAATCTGCCGAGCGCTCCTTCGCGGTCTCGGTGGCAGAGGCCGAGCAACGGCTGCTCGACCTGGCCCGGACGTTCTGATGGCCTGGCTGTTCTTGCTGGTCGCTGCCGGGTTTGAAGTGACGTTCGCCATGGGCATGAAGTACGCCGAAGGCTTCACTCGCCCATGGCCTTCGTTGATCACCGTGGTTGCGGCGGTCGGCGGGATTTACTTCCTGACCTTGGCGATGCGTGACTTGCCGGTGAGCATCGCGTATCCGATCTGGACTGCAATCGGCTCGCTGGGCACGGTGTTTCTCGGTTTCGCCCTGCTGGGCGAGAGCCTGACCCTGGTCAAACTGCTCTCGGTGGGGCTGATTGTGGCGGGGGTGGTGGGCCTGAAGTAGGCTGGTGGTCGAGTTGTCATGATCCGCGTGGATGCTTGGCGAGCGTTTTGCACACCGCGCATTCACTTACCGACCACAAGGATGTCCGCCGATGTCGACACGTTATCCACTGGTGCTGGTGCCGGGCATGCTCGGGTTCGTCCGGCTGGTGTTCTACCCGTATTGGTACGGCATCATCAAGGCGTTGCGCCGCACGGGGGCGACGGTGATTGCCGTGCAAGTGTCGCCGCTCAATTCGACAGAGATGCGTGGTGAGCAGTTGCTGGCGCGAATCGATGAAATCCTGCGCGAGACTGGCGCGGACAAGGTCAATCTGTTCGGCCACAGCCAAGGGGCGCTGACCGCGCGTTATGTGGCGGCGAAACGCCCGGATCTGGTCGCCTCGGTGACGTCCGTGGCCGGGCCGAATCACGGTTCGGAACTGGCTGACTATCTGGAAAAACATTATCCCGCCGACAGCGCCCGGGGCCGCCTGCTCAAAGCCCTGCTGCGCCTGGTCGGCTGGCTCATGGCTTTGCTCGATAGTGGCTACCACGGGCCGAAACTGCCCGTGGATATTCACGCCTCGCACCATTCGCTGACCACGGCGGGCGTGGCGCTGTTCAATCAGCGTTATCCACAGGGCTTGCCGCCAACCTGGGGCGGGCACGGACCGGAGGAGGTCAATGGGGTGCGCTATTACTCGTGGTCGGGAACGTTGCAGCCGGGCAAGACTGATCGGGGCGGCAATCTGTTCGACGGGACGAATCGCAGCTGCCGCTTGTTTGCGAAAACCTTCGTGCGCGAGCCGGGACAGTGCGACGGCATGGTCGGGCGCTACAGCTCGCATCTGGGCACGGTGATTGGCGATGACTTTCCGTTGGACCACTTCGACATCGTCAACCAGTCGTTGGGGCTGGTCGGCAAGGGCGCGGATCCGGTAACGCTGTTTGTCGAGCATGCGGCGCGGCTGGAGGCGGCCGGGTGTTAGCAGGGATACCGCGTTATCGTTCATCGCGAGCAGGCTCACTCCTACAGGAAACGCATTCCAATTGCAGGAGTGAGCCGCTCGCGATAGGGCCGGATCAGACGACGTTGATTTTGCGCCCCAGCACCGTGGTCCAGCGCTCCGACAAAACCACTCCTCCCAACGTCAGCAACCCGCCGACCAGGTGATACATCGCCAACTGCTCCTTCAACACCACCGCCGCAATTAGCGCGGTAATCAACGGCAGCAAGTTGAAGAACAGCGTCGTGCGGCTCGGGCCGAGGCGCTGCACCGCCTGCATCCACGCCAGCGGCGCGAGCATTGATGCCAGCAGGCAGGCATACAGCACCAGCGGAATGTTCTGCGCGGTCAACCCGGTTTTCGGCGAAGCGGCGTACAGCGGAAACAATACGACGATCGCCACCAGTACCTGCAAATACAACAGCACCAGCGGTGGCAAACGCAGCTGCCATTTTTTCAGCAGCGTGCTGTAGATCGCGTAAGCCAGCGTGGCGATCAGCATCATCGCGTCGCCCAGATTCACCCCGTGTTGCAGCAGGGCGCCGAGGCTGCCGGACGACACCACCACCAATACCCCGGCGAACGACAGCACCGCGCCGACCAGCGCCCCGGCAGTCAAACGTTGTCCGAGGCTGATGATCGCCATGGCCAGCGACATCAGCGGCATCAGCGAGAGGATGATGCCCATGTTGGTCGCAGTGGTCAGGGTCGCGGCAAAGTAGGCGAGGCTCTGATAGACCGCCATGCCCAGCACCCCGAGAACGAAAATCCTGCCAAGATTCAGGCGAATCTGCGGCCAGTGCGCGATCACCGCTTTGAACATGAACGGGGTGAACAGCAGGCCCGCCAGCAGCCAGCGGTAGAAACCGATCTCGGCCGGGAAAATCGCCCCGACCGCCAGTTTGTTGATCACGGTATTTCCGGCCCAGATAAAAATCGCCAGCAGTGGAAATGCGTATTGCATGAGTTTGAAACCAGTACGTTGATGAACGGCGATTATCGCTTGTCTGGATGCAGCCCTATACTGCGAACCGGACAAATTGCCACTGCAACCGGACAGCATGAACAGCAAACACATCGATCTGCTGGATTTCAGCGAACTGCCGTCGGCGGTGTACTTTCGCTACGCCGATTTCAATGCTCACGAATTTGCCGCGCCGCATCGACACCCGTGGGGCACGCTGGAATACGCGGCGCACGGTGTGCTGCACATGGATGTCGACGGCAACCGCTTCATGTCACCGCCGCAATACGCCGTGTGGGTGCCGCCGCAGGTCGAACACAGTTTCTATAGCCATCAACCGGTCAACTATCGCGCGGTGTGCCTAGATCCCAAGGTCTGCGCCGAGTTGCCGGCGCGGGCTTGTACTCTGGCGATCAGCGATATTCTAAAGGCGATCCTCAAGGACTTCGCCGCCCGAGATGTGAAGATCCCGCAACTGGATGCCGATCAGCGCCTGGCCCAGGTATTGGTCGATCAGCTGCAGCAGGCGCCTGTGCACGAATGCTACCTGCCGTACGCCAGCAGCCCCGGCTTGCTGGCGATTCTCGACAGGCTGCAAGCTGAGCCGGGCAATAATCAGCCGCTGGCCCACTGGGCGCTGCAGGTGCATGTCAGCGAGCGCACGCTGGCCCGGCAGTTTGTTCGCGAGCTGGGGATGAGTTTCGGTGAGTGGCGCCAGCGCTTGCGTTACCTCGCCGCCATCGAGGCGCTGGAAACCGCACGCAGCGTGCAGGAAATCGCTTTTGATCTCGGTTACAGCAGCGGCTCGGCGTTCATCGCCATGTTCGCCCGCCAGGCGGGGTGCACGCCGGAACAATATCGCCGCAGCCACCTGGAAGGCAGGAAGGTGTAACAGGATTTGGCTACACTCCAGCCAAGGCCGCATCCATCGGTGCGGCAACCAGGAGAAAACTCCATGAAGATGTTGCGTGTGCCTTTGTTGATGATCGGTCTGCTCCTGTGTTCCCAGGGTTTCGCCGCCACGGCGCAACAGAACAAGATGACTACCTGCAATGCCGATGCGACCGCCAAAAGCCTGAAAGGCGACGAGCGCAAGACTTTCATGAGCACCTGCCTCAAGGCCACCCCGGCAGCGAACGACGGCAAGGTCCTGACCCCGCAGCAGCAGAAGATGAGCACCTGCAATGCCGACGCGAAAACCAAGGCGCTGACCGGCGATGCGCGCAAGGCGTTCATGAGTGATTGTCTGAAGAAGAAATAAGCGGTGCGATGGGTAGCCCAATAATGTGATCGTCTCCAGATTGACCCTCACCCTAGCCCTCTCCCAAAGGGAGAGGGGACTGATCGGGGGATGATGAGGAAATGCGCCGACCTGAGAATGCTCCATCGAATCCATAATCGACTGGGTAGTGCAGCTCGATGAGGGTTTTGGAACAACGCGGTCGGTCCCCTCTCCCTCTGGGAGAGGGCCAGGGTGAGGGAAAAATTCGCAAGCCATGCGCGAAAATCCGAAACCCCGCATATCCCTAGTGCTCTCCCCGGATCGCTGGCAGACTGCCCATCCTTTTACGCCGTTCGTTTTGAGGCTGTATGCCAACGTTTTCTCAGCGTCATGTCGTGTTCTGGGTCAGTTGCATCATCATTTTCGGCGGTTTGCTGCTGGTGCTGCCGCTGCGCTTGTTGCCGAGTCTGCTGGCCGGGTTGCTGGTGTTCGAGCTGGTCAACATGCTCACCCCGCAGTTGCAACGCTTGATCGAAGGCCGCCGAGCGCGATGGCTGGCGGTGGCGTTGCTGGGCACGCTGGTGGTGAGTGTGCTGGCGTTGATCTTCGCTGGCGCGATCAGTTTTCTGTTACACGAAGCGGAAAACCCCGGCGCTTCCCTCGATAAATTCATGGGCGTGGTCGATCGTGCGCGCGGGCAGTTGCCGCCGTTCATCGATGCTTATCTACCAGCCAGCGCGGCGGAGTTTCGCGTAGCGATTGGTGAATGGCTGGGCAAACATCTGTCCGACCTGCAACTGGTCGGCAAGGACGCCGCACACATGTTCGTCACGCTGCTGATCGGCATGGTGCTCGGCGCGATCATTGCCCTGCAACGCATTCCCGACGTGACCAAACGCAAGCCACTGGCTGCGGCCCTGTTTGATCGTCTGCATCTATTGGTGCAGGCGTTTCGCAACATCGTCTTCGCGCAGATCAAGATTTCCCTGCTCAACACCTTCTTCACCGGGATCTTTCTTGCAGTGGTCCTGCCGATGTTCGGGATCAAGTTGCCGCTGACCAAGACTCTGATCGTGCTGACCTTCCTGCTCGGCCTGCTGCCGGTGATCGGCAACCTGATTTCCAACACGCTGATCACCATCGTCGGCCTCTCGCTGTCGATCTGGGTGGCCGTTGCGGCGCTGGGTTATCTGATCGTTATCCACAAGCTCGAATACTTCCTCAACGCGCGCATCGTCGGTGGGCAGATCAGTGCGAAGTCGTGGGAGTTGCTGCTGGCGATGCTGGTGTTCGAAGCCGCGTTCGGTTTGCCGGGAGTGGTGGCGGGGCCGATTTATTACGCGTACCTGAAGAGCGAATTGAAGCTTGGAGGAATGGTTTGAAAAGCAGCTTTGAGTTGCAAGCTTCAAGCGGCAAGTAAAAGCAAAAGCAAAAGCAAAAGCTGCAGCGGCTCTTGTTTTTTCTTTTGCTCTTACTTGTCGCTTGCAGCTTAAAGCTTGTAGCTGGCGCTAAACGCCATACCGTTTACGGGCTTCAATCGCCAGGCCGCTGCCAATGCTGCCGAAGATATTGCCTTCGACATGCCGCGCTTTCGGCAGCATCGCCGAGACGCTGTTGCGCAGTGCCGGGATGCCGCTGGAGCCGCCGGTGAAGAACACCGTATCGACCTGATCGACCGCCACACCGGCATCGCTCAACAATTGCGTGACACTGCCGCGCACCCGTTCCAGCAACGCATCGATCGACGATTCGAACAGCGCCCGCGTCAGTTCCACGCTCAAACCGGCTTCGATACGGTCCAGCGGCACATGGCGACTGTCGGTGTGGGTCAGCTGGATCTTGGTTTCTTCGACTTCCATTGCCAGCCAGTGCCCGGCGCGCTGTTCGATCAGCTTGAACAGCCGGTCGATGCCGCCGGTGTCTTCGATGTCGTAGCGCATGCTGCCCAGCGCCAACGTCGATTTCTGCGAGTACACCGAGTTGATGGTGTGCCAGGTCGCCAGGTTCATATGGTGGCTGGTCGGCATGTAGGCGCCGCTTTTCATCCGGCTGCCGTAGCCAAACAGCGGCATCAGGCCTTGCAGACTCAGCTGTTTGTCGAAGTCGGTACCGCCGATGTGCACGCCGCCAGTGGCGAGGATGTCGTCGTGACGGTTATCCATCGCGCGGCGTTCGGGCGACAGGCGTACCAGCGAGAAGTCGGAGGTACCACCGCCGATGTCGACGATCAGCACCAGTTCTTCTTTCTCGATGGTCGACTCGTAATCGAACGCCGCAGCGATCGGTTCGTACTGGAACGACACATCCTTGAAACCGATCTTGCGAGCGACCTCGACCAGGGTGTCTTCGGCGTCCTGGTCCGCCAGCGGGTCGTCATCGACGAAAAACACCGGGCGCCCCAGCACCACTTGCTCGAATTCGCGACCGGCGGCGGTTTCGGCGCGGCTTTTGAGCTGGCCGATGAACAGCCCGAGCAGGTCCTTGAACGGCATCGCCGTGCCGAGCACGCTGGTGTCGTGCTTGATCAGCTTGGAACCGAGCAGGCTTTTCAGCGAGCGCATCAGCCGGCCTTCGTAGCCTTCCAGATACTCGTGCAGCGCCAGGCGCCCGTAGACCGGACGGCGTTCCTCGATATTGAAGAAGACCACCGAGGGCAGGGTGATCTTGTCGTCTTCCAGCGCGATCATGGTGTCCATGCCGGGGCGCAGCCAGCCGACGGTGGAGTTGGACGTGCCGAAGTCGATGCCGCAGGCACGGGCTGGAGAGGCGTCTTTCATGTCTTTCGGTTCCGGTCAAAAAAACGGCCGCGCAGTGTATGTCAGTGCGCGCCAGATTCGAAGGCCGGTCATCTGCTATTTCGCATCCCGGTTGCCTTGAAACCTCGCGGTTTGCCCCAAACTTGCTGGCATGGGCCGGCAGATACACCGGCGGTCAACAGAACCGCCGTCCACTGCCGATAAACTTCTGCGGCGCCACCCGGTCACAACCTTGAGATCGGTCAACCCGGCACGTGCCAATCGGGCGCAGGCTGGCAACGGCGCGAAATCGATAACGGATGGTGATCCTTCAATGGACTTCAAAGACTATTACAAGATACTCGGCGTGGAGCCGACAGCGGACGACAAGGCGATCAAGGCGGCCTATCGCAAGCTGGCGCGCAAATACCACCCCGATGTCAGCAAGGAAAAGGACGCCGAGGCCAAATTCAAAGACGCCTCGGAAGCCTATGAAGCGCTGAAAAGCGCCGACAAGCGCGCCGAATACGACGAACTGCGCCGTTATGGCCAGCACGGTCAGCCCTTCCAGGGGCCACCGGGCTGGCAGAGCCGTGGCGGCTTCGGCGGCGGTGGTGCCGATACTGGCGACTTCTCGGACTTCTTCAGTTCGATCTTCGGCAATCGCGGCCCCGGTTTCGGTGGCGGCGAAGGCCGGCAATCCCGTGGGCGGCGAGGGCAGGACGTGGAAATGGAATTGCCGGTGTTTCTTGAGGAAACCCTGTCGAACGAGTCGAAGAAGGTCACCTTCCAGGTGCCGCAATACAACGCGCACGGCCAGCACGTCAGCAATACCAGCAAGAGCCTCAACGTGAAGATTCCGGCAGGCGTTGCCGATGGCGAGCGCATCCGCTTGAAGGGCCAGGGCGCGCCGGGTGTCGGCGGCGGGGCCAATGGCGATCTTTACCTGACCATTCGCTTTGCGCCGCACCCCAAATTCGATGTCGAAGGCGACAACCTGATCATCACCTTGCCGCTGGCACCATGGGAGCTGGCGCTGGGCACCGAAGTCGCGGTACCGACGCTGACCGGCAAGATCAACCTCAAGGTGCCGGCCGGCAGCCAGAACGGCCAGCGCATGCGTGCCAAGGGCCACGGCCTGAAGAGTAAGAACGGCGAGCGCGGTTATCTGTTTGTGCAACTCAAGGCAGTGATGCCGAAAGCGGCCGACGATGAGGTCAAGGCGCTGTGGCAGGAACTGGCGAGAAAAGCCGCGTTCAACCCGCGAGAGAACTTCTGAATTCGACGACGGAGTAGCCCATCATGAGCACCCCCCTGAGCGTTCAACTGGACATGGCAGAATTCTGTGAGGCAGCCGATCTGTCGGACGTCTACGTGATCGAGATCGTCGAACACGGCATCCTCGAACCTCAGGGCGGGCCGCCGCGCGAATGGCGCTTCACCGATTACGAACTGACCCTGGCCAAACGCGCCGCCAAGTTGCGGCGCGACCTGGAGCTGGAATGGGAAGGCGTCGCCCTGGCGCTGGACCTGCTCGAGGAAGTGCGCGAACTGCGCGCCGAAAACCGCATGTTGCGCCAGCGCCTGGGGCGCTTGCTGGTCGAGTAGGGCGGCAACATCAGGTTATTGTTTGCACACATTTCTCTGGTTTGAACGGGCTAAGCGCTCTGCTAGCTTTCGCTGAGGACCGGCAATGGACGCCGATTAACGTAGCGCTACTCTCAGCGTGGCGCTGCGCAGTTCTTACAAGGAAATGTACGCATGCCAGTCAAACCCAAACCGCCAACGCCCGGCACGACCCGTGTCGACGTGCCCCCGCGGCCACGCACGCCGGTTGATTCGACGCCATCCGGAGCGGATACAGCCCGCTTCACGCCTGACCCCGTGACTCGCCGGACGCCGGACGATACGCCTGAAGCTGCCGGCAGCACCGCCGAGTCTTCGCAAGCGGCATCGGCCTCAAAGGTGCAGGTGCATGCATCCACGTCTACTACTGCTGAAACTGCCAGCACTGACGTCTCCGCGCTGCGGGACTACCTGATTCCCGCCTCGATCACCTTGCCCGATGCCGATGCGGACGGCATCCGCACGTTCAAGGGGCGGCGCTACGCCGATGTTCAGGGAGGCGGCACGGTGTTGCTCGCTGTCGATGCGCAAACCGGTCTGCACCGGGCGCGGCTGGCGAGCGAGCTGCAAGCCTCAGGGCCGGTGCTGGCGCATGACGCAGCCAGCAATCACTGGTATCCGTTGCAGGATTTCACCATTTCCACGCCGCAGGCTGTCATGCCGCGCAAGAGTCGTCGCTCGCCTCGTCGCAGTGTCGACGAGTTCGAAATGGCCCTGGAGGAGCTGCCGCGCACCGATGACGGGGGATCGGAAGAGTTTTTCCTCGCCTCCGAATCCATGCCGATCAAACCCTACACGGCACAGGAACTGAGCACGATGCGCAGCGAGACGCGCTATTCGTTTCTCGGTAACCAGTTGGGCACTTACAACCGCGCCAACAATGGCAAATATCCGCTACGTGACGTTGCCGGCAGACCGATCCGCATTCGAAAGCTGCAGACCAAAGTGCGCTTTGAAAACGGCGATCAGTTCACTTCCGAACAGATCAAGCCCTACATCAGGTACGAAGGTTATGAAGACGTGGCGATGCTCTACGAGGAGAAGCTGCAATGGCGCGTGTTTACCGAGGCCGACGCGAAAGTCCCCGGTGAAAAGGCCTTGATCGGCCAGTCCATGGTGGTGGCCAATCGGCGCATCGCCAAGGGCGAGGCCATCGGCGTCTACGGCGGTGTCATCACGCCGGCAAGGTTCGTGCGGCCTTATGAACAAACGTTCAGCATGCTCGCCGGGATGCGTCTGCAATATGGCCCGGGGCGAATGCTGCCTGATCCGCTGGCGGTCCTGGGCGACAACATCATTTCCCGGATCAACTCCAATTTCGAATACAACGAAGCAGGCAAGCCGATTCGCCAGGCACCGAATGGCTATAACGTGGAAACCGTGCCGTTCGATATCGAGGCGCAACAATGGGTTGGCGATAAACAGGTGACCCGCGACTTTATTCTGAACACGCTGTTCGCTTCGCAGGACATCCCCGCAGGCACCGAGCTGCGTCTGGATTACAACTACAGCGAACAACAGATGTCGTGGGCGTTCCCTGACTGATCAGGCCGCGCTGCCGGGAATGGACGAGCGTCCGTTTCCGACAGCGCAACCGCCATCAGAACAGGAAGTAACGCTGCGCCATTGGCAAGGTTTCCGCCGGCTCACACCACAGCAACACGCCGTCGGCCTTGACCTGATAGGTCTGCGGGTCGACATCGATGTCCGGCAGGTAATCGTTGTGGATCAGGTCGGTTTTCTGCACGTCACGGCAACCTTTGACCACGGCGATTTTCTTCTTCAAACCCAATGCTTCGGGCAATCCGGCGTCTTGCGCCGCTTGACTGATAAAGGTCAGGCTGGTGGCATGCAGCGAGCCACCGTAACTGGCGAACATCGGGCGGTAGTGCACCGGCTGCGGGGTCGGAATCGAGGCGTTGGCGTCGCCCATCAGGCTCGCGGCAATCGCCCCGCCCTTGAGGATCAGCGTTGGCTTTACGCCGAAAAACGCCGGACGCCACAGCACCAGATCGGCCCATTTGCCGACTTCCACCGAGCCGACTTCATGGCTGATGCCATGGGTGATCGCCGGGTTGATGGTGTACTTGGCGATGTAGCGTTTGGCGCGGAAGTTGTCGTTGCCTTCGCCGTCCTGTGGCAGCGGGCCGCGCTGTTTTTTCATCTTGTCGGCGGTCTGCCAGGTGCGCGTGATGACTTCGCCGACACGGCCCATGGCCTGGCTGTCGGAGCTGATCATCGAGAATGCGCCGAGGTCGTGAAGAATGTCTTCGGCGGCAATCGTTTCGCGGCGGATGCGGCTTTCGGCAAACGCGACGTCCTCGGCAATGCTCGGGTCGAGGTGGTGGCAGACCATCAACATGTCGAGGTGTTCGTCGATGGTGTTGCGCGTGAACGGCCGGGTCGGGTTGGTCGAGCTCGGCAGAACATTGGGAAAGCCGCAGGCCTTGATGATATCGGGTGCGTGCCCGCCGCCAGCCCCTTCGGTGTGATAGGTGTGGATGGTGCGGCCCTTGAACGCGCCGAGGGTGGTTTCGACGAAGCCGGATTCGTTGAGGGTGTCGGTGTGGATCGCCACCTGCACGTCGAACTGATCGGCAACGCTCAGGCAGTTGTCGATACTCGCCGGGGTGGTGCCCCAGTCTTCGTGCAGCTTGAGGCCGATGGCGCCGGCCTTGACCTGTTCGATCAACGGTTCCGGCAGGCTGGCGTTGCCCTTGCCGGTGAGACCGATGTTCATCGGGAACGCGTCAGCCGCCTGAAGCATGCGCGCCAAGTGCCAAGGGCCGGATGTGCAGGTGGTGGCGTTGGTACCGGTCGCCGGGCCGGTGCCGCCGCCGATCATGGTGGTGACGCCGCTCATCAGCGCTTCTTCGATCTGCTGCGGGCAGATGAAGTGGATGTGGGTGTCGATGCCGCCGGCAGTGAGGATCATGCCCTCGCCGGCAATCACTTCGGTACCGGCGCCAATGGCGATGGTCACGTCGGGCTGCACGTCGGGGTTGCCGGCCTTGCCGATCGCCGCAATGCGCCCGTCCTTGAGGCCGACGTCGGCCTTGACGATGCCCCAGTGGTCGATGATCAGCGCGTTGGTGATCAGCGTGTCGACCACTTCAGCGGCGAGCAGCTGGCTCTGACCCTGGCCGTCGCGGATGACCTTGCCGCCACCGAACTTCACTTCTTCGCCGTAGGTGGTGAAGTCTTTCTCGACTTCGATCCACAGCTCGGTGTCGGCCAGGCGCACCTTGTCGCCGACGGTGGGGCCGAACATGTCGGCGTAGGCGCTTCTGGAAATTTTCATATGCTTGCCTTGGGATTCAATTGCTTTTGAGATCGCTCGCATTACTCGCTTTCGCGAGCAGGCTCGCTCCTACATTTGGATCGCGGTCTCATGTAGGAGTGAGCCTGCTCGCGATAGCTTTCTTGAAGTCACCAAATGTCTTAGAGGTCACCCATGATGCGTCCGGCAAACCCGAACACCCGGCGATGTCCGGCGTAATCCACCAGCTCGACTTCACGGCTCTGCCCCGGCTCGAAGCGCACCGCCGTGCCGGCCGGAATGTTCAGGCGCATGCCGCGGCTGGCGGCGCGGTCGAACAGCAGCGCGTCGTTGGTTTCGAAAAAGTGATAGTGCGAGCCGACCTGGATCGGCCGGTCACCGCTGTTGGCGACTTTCAGGCTGACGGTGCGGCGACCGACGTTGAGTTCGATGTCGCCGGGCTGGATCTGGTATTGGCCAGGAATCATCACTGGGCTCCTTGCAGAATCTTGTAATAGAGAGCGGTCGGGCGATACGTGCCGTGGGGGTCGCAGGCGTAGTCGGGGATTTCCCCGGCGCGGCTGTAGCCCAGCGCTTTATAGAAATCTTCCGCTGGCGAGCCGGCTTCGGTATCGAGATAGAGCAGGCCGCGCTGGTGTTTGCGCGCTTCAAGTTCCAGCGCCTGCATCAGTTGCTGACCGAGGCCGCGCCGCCGCGCGTGTTCGCGCACCAGCAGTTTCTGCACTTCGGCGCGATTGCGGCCGTTGGTTTTCTGGCACAGGCCCAATTGCACACTGGCCAGCACTTGCTCGTCCTTGACCACCACCCAGAGCAGCACGCTGCCCTTGTTGACACTGTCCTGCACTTCATCGAAATAGACGCGCGCCTGCGCTGCATCGAGGTCAGCCATGAAGCCGACGCTGGCGCCATAACCGACGGCGTCGAGCAACAGATTGATCAAGCCCTGGCGGTAATGCGCAAAGCTTTCCGCGTTGACGCGGCGCAACTGGGCGGCGTTCATCGATGTCACTCCTTGTCGGCGTCAGGCGGTTGCGCGCCCGGGTTGAGGGTCAGTTGCATGAAGGTCAGATCGAGCCAGCGGCCGAACTTGGTGCCGACCTGCGGCATCTGCCCGGTGATGCTGAAACCGGCGCGCTCATGCAGACGAATCGAGGCGGCGTTAGCGCTTTCAATAGCGGCGACCATCACATGCTTGCCGCAGGTTTTCGCGCGCTCGATCAGCGCTGTCATCAGTTGCGGGCCGAGGCCGTTGCCGCGCTGATCGCTGCGCACGTAAACCGAGTGTTCGACCGTGTGGCGGAAGCCGTCGAATGGGCGCCAGTCACCGAACGATGCGTAGCCGAGCACGGCGTCGTCGTTGTCGACGATCACCAGAATCGGATAAGCCTGAGCCTGCCGCGCGCTGAACCACGCCTGGCGGTTGCCGAGGTCGACGGCTTGCTCGTTCCAGATCGCCGTGGTGTTGAGCACCGCGTCGTTGTAGATCTCGCGGATCGCCGGCAGGTCGGCATGGACGGCATCGCGAATGGAATAAGTCATGGCGCGCCTCAGACGATCGGTTGGTGAACGGTGACCAGTTTGGTGCCGTCGGGGAACGTCGCTTCGACCTGGATTTCCGGGATCATTTCCGCGATGCCCTCCATCACTTGCTCGCGGCTGAGCAGGGTGGTGCCGTAGTGCATCAACTCGGCGACGGTCTGCCCGTCACGCGCACCTTCGAGCAGCGCCGCGGAAATATAGGCCATGGCTTCCGGGTAATTGAGTTTCACGCCACGGGCCAGACGCCGCTCGGCAACGAGGCCGGCGGTGAAGATCAGCAGCTTGTCTTTTTCGCGTGGAGTCAGGTCCATGGTTCGGGTTCCATCAGGGCAGATTGAAAAAATGTTCAGGGTTGCAAACGCGTCCCCTTGTAGGAGTGAGCCTGCTCGCGATAGCGGTGTGTCATTTGAAGATTTTTTGACTGACACACCGCTATCGCGAGCAGGCTCACTCCTACAGGGGTCTGGATTTCAGGTGCTCCATATTCTTGGCGCGACAGCCTCGCGACCGAGCAACGCAGGTCTGAGCAGTCGCCATAAATCAATCAGCCAGGCACGGGCGAGTAATGCTTCAGAGGCCAGACACCGCGCCACCAGCAACCCCGGCAACTGCGTCAGATCCCCATGCACTGCGTGGCCCAGCGAGCGACAGCGCTCCATGAGTTCTGCATCAATTTCACCGCTCACCAGCAACGTCGCAAACACCGGCTGGCCATCCAGCCCGATCGGCGAATCGAGCAAGCCATCGGCGCCGACGATGCGCTGGCGTTCATGCCAGAGCAAGCGGCCGTCGCGGCGGATATCCAGATGCGCCTGAAAGTGCCCGAGGTCGAAGCGCTCGCCACTGGCCGGCCTGCCCAGCGCCACGACGTCCCAGTAGAACAGTCGCGCATCGCCCTCAAGGTCTATGGTCGTACTCAATTCAGCCTGCGCGGCGCTGTAGACGATGGTTTCCTGCGGCAGCCATTCCAGCGTCGCCCCGGCTGCCACGTGCAGATCGAGTTGTTGATAAGCCGGCCCTCCGGCGCGGTACCACTTGGCTGCGCCGGGGCTGGTGATCTGCGCCCAGGCGTTGGCTTCGACGCGGGCGCTGATGTCGAGGCGATCACCGCCGGCAATCCCGCCCGGCGGGTGGACGACGATGTGCTGGCAGACTTCCGGGCCTTCGGCGTACAGGTGCTTTTGCACGCGCAATGGGCCGAGGTGCCGGCGCAGGGTCGGCCGTGTGCAATCGCCGAAGCGCGCGTAGGCCAGCTCCAGCTCGGCGTGCCAGCTCGGGGTAAACAGGGCAGGTGAGGCAAGTGAATTCATGGTGTGTGATTATCGTTAGGAAGCTACAGATTAGACCGGCGCGTTAGATCGTGACCAGCCCGCGTACACCCTCGGCCTCCATATTTTCTCCGCGACCCTGCTGGACGATCTCGCCTCGCGACATCACCAGATACTGATCGGCCAGTTCCGCAGCGAAATCGTAGAACTGCTCGACCAGCAAAATTGCCATGTCGCCGCGTTCCGCGAGTTTCTTGATCACCGCGCCGATCTCTTTGATCACCGAAGGTTGAATGCCTTCGGTGGGCTCGTCGAGGATCAGCAGCCGTGGACGACTGGCCAGTGCGCGACCAATCGCCAGTTGCTGTTGCTGACCACCGGACAGATCACCGCCGCGGCGCTGCTTCATTTGTAGCAGCACCGGGAACAACTCGTAGATGAAACCTGGAACTTCCCTGGCTTCACTGCCAGGAAAACGCGACAGGCCCATCAGCAGATTTTCTTCAACGGTCAGGCGCCCGAAAATCTCGCGGCCTTGCGGCACATAGGCAATCCCGGCGTGCACGCGCTGGTGCGGCTTGAGCGTGGTGATCGGTTTGCCTTCCCAGTTCACCGCGCCTTCCTTGGCCGGCAGCAGGCCCATCAGGCATTTGAGCAGGGTGGTCTTGCCCACGCCGTTACGGCCGAGCAGGCAGGTGACTTCGCCGACCTTCACGTCAAACGAGAGGCCGCGCAGGATGTGGCTACCGCCGTAGTACTGATGAAGTTGCTGGATCTGTAACATCGGAACTCCGTTAGTTGAGCTGCAAGCTTTGAGCTTCAAGCCGCAAGCAAGAGCAGGGCGGTGTATGACTTGGCTTTTACTTGCCGCTTGAAGCTTGCAGCTTGCCGCTGGCCGATTCATCGCCCCAAATAAACCTCGATTACTCGCTCATCGGCCTGCACCTGCTCAAGCGAGCCTTCGGCCAAAACGCTGCCCTGATGCAACACGGTGACATGGTCGGCAATCGAGCCGACAAAGCCCATGTCATGCTCGACCACCATCAGCGAATGCTTGCCCGCCAGCGACTTGAACAGCTCGGCCGTGAACTCGGTTTCGGCATCGGTCATGCCCGCCACCGGCTCATCGAGCAGGAGCAATTGCGGGTCCTGCATCAGCAGCATGCCGATCTCCAGGAACTGCTTCTGGCCGTGGGACAACAGGCCCGCCGGACGATTGACCGAGGTGGTCAGGCGAATGGTTTCCAGCACTTCACTGATGCGATCCTTTTGCTCGCCACTGAGGTGCGCACGCAAACTGGCCCACACCGACTTGTCGGTTTTCTGCGCCAGCTCCAGATTCTCGGACACGCTCAAGGCTTCAAACACCGTCGGTTTCTGAAACTTGCGGCCGATCCCGGCCTGGGCAATTTGCACTTCGCTCATCTGCGTCAAATCCAGCGTTTCACCGAACCACGCCTTGCCGTGGCTCGGCCGGGTCTTGCCGGTGATCACGTCCATCAGCGTGGTCTTGCCCGCGCCGTTGGGGCCGATGATGCAGCGCAGCTCGCCGACGCCGATGTACAGGTTGAGATTGTTCAGCGCACGGAAGCCGTCGAAGCTGACGCTGATGTCTTCCAGGGTGAGGATCGTGCCGTGACGCGTATCGAGCCCCGGGCCGACGCGCTGGCCGAGGCCGATCGAGTCGCGGCTGGTGCCCTCGTCCTTGTTCGGTTCGACCGGAAAGAAGGCCGGCTCGAGCATGAATTCAGCGCTCGCGGTTACTCTCATTGTTCACCTCGTTTCTTCAGCAGGCCGATTACGCCTTTGGGCAGGTACAGCGTCACGACGATGAACAGCGCGCCGAGGAAGAACAGCCAGTATTCCGGGAAAGCCACGGTGAACCAGCTCTTCATGCCGTTGACCACGCCGGCACCGAGCAGCGGCCCGATCAGCGTGCCGCGCCCGCCGAGAGCGACCCACACCGCCGCTTCGATCGAGTTGGTCGGCGACATTTCGCTCGGGTTGATGATGCCCACCTGCGGCACATACAAGGCCCCGGCCAGACCGCACAACACCGCGCTCAACACCCACACGAACAGCTTGAAACCACGCGGGTCGTAGCCACAGAACATCAAACGGTTTTCCGCATCGCGCAGCGCTGTCAGCACACGGCCGAACTTGCTCTGCGCCAGACGCCAGCCGATGAACAGACTCGCCACCAGCAGCAACACGGTGGCCAGAAACAGCACCGCACGGGTGCCCGGTTCGGTGATGCCGAAACCGAGGATCGTGCGGAAATTGGTGAAACCGTTGTTACCGCCGAATCCAGTCTCGTTGCGGAAGAACAGGAGCATGCCGGCGAAGGTCAGGGCCTGGGTCATGATCGAGAAATACACGCCTTTGATCCGCGAGCGGAAGGCGAAGAAACCGAACACCAGCGCCAGCAGACCCGGCGCCAACACCACCAGACACAACGCCCAGGCGAAACTGCTGGTGCCGGTCCAGTACCACGGCAATTCGCTCCACGACAGAAATGTCATGAATGCCGGCAAGCCATCGCCAGCGGCCTGGCGCATCAGGTACATGCCCATTGCATAGCCGCCGAGGGCGAAGAACAGACCGTGGCCGAGCGACAACAGCCCGGCATAGCCCCAAACCAGATCCAGGGCCAGGGCGACGATGGCGTAACAGAGGATTTTGCCGACCAGCGTCAGGGTGTACGCCGAGATCGACAGTGCATTTTCCGCTGGCAACAACGACAGCAGTGGCAAGGCGATCAGCAAGGCGAGAACCGCCGCGCCAACCGCGATGGTGACTTTCGGCCCGGCCTTTTGTGTGGCCGTGACTAACAGAGGCTGGTTCATCAATCGATCACCCGTCCTTTCAGTGCGAAGAGGCCTTGCGGACGTTTCTGAATGAACAGAATGATCAGCGCGAGGATCAAAATCTTGCCGAGCACGGCACCGATCTGCGGTTCGAGAATCTTGTTGGCGATGCCTAGGCCAAATGCCGCGAGCACGCTACCGGCGAGTTGCCCGACGCCGCCGAGCACCACAACGAGGAACGAGTCGATGATGTAGCTCTGGCCGAGGTCGGGACCGACGTTGCCGATCTGGCTCAGCGCTACTCCACCAAGGCCGGCGATGCCCGAACCGAGGCCGAACGCGAGCATGTCGACGCGTCCGGTCGGCACGCCGCAGCAAGCGGCCATGTTGCGGTTCTGGGTGACGGCGCGCACGTTCAGGCCCAGGCGGGTCTTGTTCAGTAGCAGCCAGGTCAGCACCACGACGAACAGTGCGAACGCGATGATCACGATGCGGTTGTACGGCAGCACCAGGTTCGGCAGCACTTGAATGCCGCCCGACAGCCAGGCCGGGTTGGCCACTTCAACGTTCTGCGCACCGAACAGCAGACGCACCAGTTGGATGAGCATCAGGCTGATGCCCCAAGTCGCCAGAAGAGTTTCCAGCGGGCGGCCATAGAGGTGGCGAATCACCGTGCGCTCCAGCGCCATGCCGATCGCCGCTGTGACGAAAAAAGCCACCGGCAACGCGATCAAAGGATAGAACTCGATGGCCTGCGGTGCGTAGCGCTGGAACATCAATTGCACCACGTAGGTCGAGTAGGCACCGAGCATCAGCATCTCGCCGTGGGCCATGTTGATAACCCCGAGCAGGCCGAAGGTGATCGCCAGACCAAGCGCCGCGAGCAGCAGAATCGAGCCGAGGGACATGCCGCTGAATGCCTGACCGAGGACTTCGCCGATCAGCAGTTTGCGTTTGACCTGAGCGAGGCTGGTTTCAGCGGCGGTACGCACGCCGGCATCGCTTTCCACGCCAGGTTCGAGCAGGCCTTCCAGACGTGTGCGCGCCAGCGGATCGCCGGTTTCGCCGAGCAGGCGCACGGCGGCCAGACGCACGGCCGGGTCGGTGTCGACCAGTTGCAGATTGGCCAGCGCCAGACTCAGGGCGGCGTGGACACTTTCGTCCTTTTCACCAGCCAGTTGCTGGTCGAGGAATTTCAGCTGCGCGGGTTTCGCGCTTTTCTGCAATTGCTGCGCGGCGCTCAGACGGATTTTGGCGTCGGCGGCGAGCAATTGATGGCTGGCCATGGCGGTGTTGATCAGACCCCGCAGGCGATTGTTCAGGCGCAGGGTTTTGGTTTGGCCGTCGATGCTCAGTTCGCCTTGTTGCAGGGCACCAAGCAATTCGATACGCGCCGGATCGGGCTGCGCGGCCCAGGCTTCCAGCAGTCTGGCCTGTTGCGTCGGGTTGGCCGCGACGAAGTCTTCGGCGTCGCCGGCGTGGGCCAGTATTGGCAGCAAGAGTACGATGGCATAGATAAATCGGTAAAGGGCAGTGGGCATATGCTTGGCCTTGCATAGTGATCGTTCCCACGCTCCGCGTGGGAATGCAGCCCGGGACGCTCCGCGTCCCATGAGCGGACGCAGAGCGTCCGTCGAGGCATTCCCACGCAGAACGTGGGAACGATCAGGTTGAGCGGGATGACTCAGTTGCTCTTCACCGCATAATCGGGCTTCTTGTCGTTGCCCTGAATGAACGGGCTCCACGGTTGGGCGCGCACCGGGCCTTCGGTCTGCCATACGACGTTGAACTGGCCGTCGCTCTGGATCTCGCCGATCATCACCGGTTTGTGCAGGTGGTGGTTGGTCTTGTCCATGGTCAGGGTGTAACCGGACGGCGCGGCGAAGGTCTGGCCGGCGAGGGCTTCGCGGACCTTGTCGACGTCGGTGGATTTGGCTTTTTCGACGGCCTGCGCCCACATATGGATGCCGACATAAGTAGCTTCCATCGGATCGTTGGTCACCGCTTTGTCGGCGCCCGGCAGGTTGTGTTTCTTCGCATAGGCTTTCCAGTCTGCGACGAACTTCTGGTTCACCGGGTTCTCGACGGATTCGAAGTAATTCCACGCCGCGAGGTTGCCCACCAGCGGCTTGGTGTCGATGCCGCGCAGCTCTTCTTCACCGACCGAGAACGCTACAACCGGCACGTCGGTGGCCTTCAGACCCTGGTTGGCCAGCTCTTTATAGAACGGCACGTTGGAGTCGCCATTGACTGTCGAAATGACCGCTGTCTTGCCGCCGGCCGAGAACTTTTTGATGTTGGCAACAATGGTCTGGTAATCGCTGTGACCGAACGGCGTGTAGACCTCTTCGATGTCCTTGTCAGCCACGCCTTTGGAATGCAGGAACGCGCGCAGGATCTTGTTGGTGGTGCGCGGGTAGACGTAGTCGGTGCCGAGCAGGAAGTAGCGCTTGGCACTGCCGCCTTCTTCGCTCATCAGGTATTCCACCGCCGGGATCGCCTGCTGGTTTGGCGCTGCGCCAGTGTAGAAGACGTTCGGCGACATCTCTTCGCCTTCGTATTGCACCGGGTAGAACAGCAGGCCGTTGAGTTCTTCGAACACCGGCAGCACCGATTTGCGCGACACCGAAGTCCAGCAGCCGAACACCACGGCGACCTTGTCCTGGGTCAGCAATTGCCGGCCCTTTTCGGCGAACAGCGGCCAGTTCGACGCCGGGTCGACCACCACCGGCTCGAGCATCTTGCCGTTCACACCGCCCTTGGCGTTGATCTCGTCGATGGTCATCAGGGCCATGTCTTTGAGCGATGTTTCGGAGATCGCCATGGTCCCGGACAACGAATGCAGAATCCCGACCTTGATGGTCTCGGCGGCCTGGACAGTCCAGGTCATGCCCATCGCGGCAATGGATGCCGTGAGTGTGAAAGCCTTGATCAAACTGCGACGCTTCATTGTGCGATCTCCATGAACATTGAGTTTTTATGGTTGGCAGATGCGGACGACTGAAGGTGTGTTTTGCAAGGGCTGTGCCCGGTCGGGTTTCGGTAAGAAAATGTCGTATCGACGTGGTTTTGCCGAAGAAACCATGCACCAGAAGGGGAAGGCATTCGGGCGATGGTGCGCGCGGGTGCGCCAGATTGGGGCGTGAGCTGCCGATCAGATGCGGATACATAAGCGATAAACATGCACCGCAGCGCGCGCGGTACTCAGGCACACACTCCTGCGATCGATATCCCGATTTTTTCTTCGCAGGATTTTTATATGAGTGACATGTCAGGGCACGCCGCTGTGCCCTCTGGAAAATCCGGACTGCCGCCGCTGAGCCCAACCTTTTTGTCAGAAGACGATGCGGCCTATTGGGTACATGCGCGTATTCCGCTCAAGGCAAAAACGGAGTACGGCAGCGTGATCCTGCTGCGCCCGGACGGGAAGTTCGTTGCCAGTTCACCGGTGCCCGGCGGCCTCACCGGGTTCGACCTGAGCAACCTCATTGATGCCGATGTCATGGGTAATCCCCAGCCACCCTCGGGCTATCGCTTCGCGGCGAACATCCACAGCCATGTTGCACGCCACAAAGAGGTTGGCTCGGCGTATCCAGCGCTGGACGAGCCGAGCCTGCGGCTATTGGTCAATTTTTTCTCGGCCAGCGATTTCATGGCCGTTGCAAAGAGGCGCAAGTGGTTTCGCAGCGCCTATCTGTCCGGGCCCGACGGGACATTGCTCAAGTACACCCCCAGCGGTTCACCGGCGGAGCGCGAGTACTACCACTGGCACGAAGCAGGCGCACGACCGGGGCACGAACCCTGGACGCATGACGCGTTGAGCATCATCCAGAAACTGGCGGCGCTCGGCGAGCTGAGGGTCATCGTGTCGAATGCTGACTGGGGCCACTCGGTGGGCGTCGTACCGGCGGACTGGCAGCGCGGGCAGGGTTTTTCATCAGGCAAGGTGACCGAACTGCCGCTGATGACCCGTGTGTGCCCCACTGCCGAACGTGCCGTGCTTGCCGCACTGAAATCCCGAGGTGCACAGACTGCCGGGCTGCTGCTGAAGAAACTGACCGGTAAGCAATACGTCGCCACCCATGCCCGCTCAGCCGGTATGTCAGGGTGGGATGCGCAAAAGATTTTTCCGCTGCGTGCCGACGGCCAGCTGCAATTGCCGCGGGGCTACGCACTGGAAGGCTTCTACGGCGTCTCGCGCCCGGACCCTGCGCGATTCCCGCCGGCGCAGCCGTGGCTCTATGAGAACTTTTTCACGCCGCAGGATATCGCTGTGGCCATCGCCGCCAATGGTCGCAGCCAACGCTGGTCCGGCAAACGGCAATTGTCGCTGTACATGCAGACCCGCGACCAGGCGATGTTGCAATACGCTTTCAGCGCCAGTGCAATTGAAACGGCGCTGAGCGTCGAGCATGCCGACGGCACTGTCGCCGACAATGGCGTGCAGGCCAGGTTGATGGCCGGCACCCTGCGCCCGCGCGAGTTTGTCTCGATGCTGGTATTGGCCGGCACGCTGAACGTGGTGCGCGGCAGTGCCTTGTGGGCGCAACTGGGGCCTGTGAGCCTGAATTGGCAGCCGTTCGCGAATTTTCACTGGCCGGTGTTGAGCCGGGACTTTCTCAGCGCCGATGACGCGGCCCGGTACGCCCATGAGCAAATCGGCATCCGTCGTGACCGGCAGTACGCCGGGTATGTGTTCCAGCGCAACGACAAACGCTTCGTCGTAACCGAGCCGCTGGAAGGCGACATCGATACGCTCAGCCGGGGGCGGCACTATCCGGTGGACAACCTCGGCCGGACGATTTTCCCCGACGAGCATCAGTTGCACGCCCGCTATGTTTCTCATGTGGCGCTGTCGCGGCTGGACCCGGTGCATGTCGAGTATCACCGGTGGACGCCGCAGGAGGCGTTGCTCAGCCTGCAGATGCTGAGCGCCGAAGAACTGCGTCAGGTATTACAGGACGGGATCGCTCTGTATTGCTCGGGCGCGCGCGACAGTCTGATCCGCTTTACGCCTTCTGCGAGCGCAGCAGCCAAGGATCTGGCCATCCGCCTCGGCACTGCTCAACAACCCGGAGCACTGGCGCGCGAACTGGACGCCGGTAGCGTGCGACCGCAGGCGTTTGTCCGCGAGCAAGCGGTGGCTGGCGCGTTGATCAACCTGATCGATGATGTAACGTGGGGCTATCGTGGGCGCATCGCAGCGGACTGGAGCCTGCCGGTATTACCCGCCTCAACGTCCAGCGAACGACCTGCACCAGCACCGGTTGCGCCCGTACCGACCTTGCCTTCACCGATCGTCCCCGCGCCGACATTAGCCCGGCCGTTCTTGCCATTGCCGCTGCCATTGCCGTGGCAACGTCCGGCATTCGTCGCCTACGGCGCACTCTTTGCTTCTGCGGACGAAGCTGCACACGGTCAGTACGCTCGCGACACACGCTTGCAGGACGACAAACGCGCATGGTTCGGCTTCATTCTCAAGCACAGCACGCGCGAGGAATTTATCGCCACCGAACTGATCCCGGTCAGCGAGCGGCGCGACAATCTGTTCGATCTGAGTAGCGTTTTCGCCTCGCTGCCCCGCGAGCCCTGGTATCGATATCCCGAAGGCTTCGATCTGTTTGGCAGCTTCTATTCTCATCAACGGGTAAAAGATCCGTCCGAGCGTCCCGTAGACTGGCTGGCGCATTACTTCATCACGCCCGAAGTTTTGACCGTTGCGATGTCTTGTTCGCCGGGGAGTCCGGGGGGCGGCGCGGATTTGCCCGCCGCCTTGTATATCGCCAGCCGCGAAGGCGCGCTGCTGAAATACCGGCGCAGCCAAACCAGCAAACTGTTTCACGATCAAACCTCGCAAACCACACTCGACAATATCAAGCGCGACCTCGCTTCTACCGCGATGTTGCCGACGGATTTCGTTCATGAGGTGGCCAGCAGCGGCGAACTGTCGGTGCTGCGCACGAGCCTGTGCTGGGATCGACCAGGCCTTGTCAAAGCGACCTGGCAACCCTACGCCAATCTTGAGCGCCGCTGGCTGAGCCCGGCGTTTCAAAGCGCTGACGACGCAGCGGTGTATGCCCGGGGCCAGTTGCCGGGCGCTGCCGACAAGACCTGGGGCGGCTTGATCCTGCACCGAGCGGACGGACTGTACGTGGCCACGCTACCGGTCGAAGTGTCACGCGAAGATTTTGACAGCACCGAGATCCTGCCAGAAGAGGGCCGCGGCGCTGGCGTGTTTCCTTCCGGCTGCAGGATTTCGGCGCGTTATCGATCGCGCGTCGTGCGTGAGTTGTCGGTGGCATTTTCAGCGGTGCAGAAAGAGATCTACCTGAACATGCTGTCGGTCGACACCGTTTATTCGGCGTTCACCCGCCGCTTGAAAAACTGGGATGAATACCTGTTCGCACCGGATGGAGCGTTGATCCGTTATCAGGCCGGTGTGTGGGAGCGATTGCGAGCTGATCTGCTGGCGGCTTTGTCGGACAACCAGAGGGTGCCTGCCACTCTCGACGCCGATCTGATCAAACAACGCATACACAGCGGTGAGCTGAAACCGATTGCCTGGATCGATTCCCTTGCCAGAATCGGCTATTTGTACGTTGTGATCGGCAGCGAAGTCTGGGGCTCGCCCCGCGCGGTCCAGCAGTGGGTACCTTATGCCCAAGACCTGCAACCCTCGGCCGATTACGTCAAGGCCACGAGTGAACCACCCTGCAGCCCGGTCTTCATACAGGCCGATGCCGCCGCCCGGTATGTGCACGAGGCAATGGTCAGTCGCGACACGCTGACATTCGGGGCCGTCCTGTACGCCCGAGAGGGCGTGTACCTCGCCACGTTGCCGCTGACTGCGCAACGTTCCGAGCTGGCACTGGATCGGATTTTTGTACGAGGCCAATGGCTGCGCGGCTATGCGTGGCAAGCGCTGTATCTGCGTGCGCCGCTGCCTCCGGTCGGCGTGCGCGCCAATGATGTACGCCACTCCTTTTTTACTCCCGACGACGTCCAGCAGGCCTGCAGGCGCGCCACCACGCCCCAGGGGTACAAACCGATCTATTTTTCCTGCGCCGACGGCGCGTTGTTGAGGCTGCAACTGCATGCTTTCGAGCCCGGCGAGTTTTTTGACCGGTTCGGTCAGGTCGAATTGCGCGCCAACTCGTTTCTGTCGCGCGAGCAGGCGGCGATTGACGAGCGAGCCATGGCCCGAGGCCGGTTCGGTTTTACCGAGTATGTTCGGCGCATGGCGCGGGCCGGACGGCTGGAGGTCATCGCAACCAGTGACTGCTGGTCGCGTCATGGGCAGGTGGATGAAGACTGGCAGCCGCGTCTCACCGACATGCCCCACGAACAACGCTGGCTGGAACATCCAGTGCCAACCCTGGGACCGATCTTCCATCACCCCGACGATGCTGCACGTTACGCTCACCAGCGCGTCGACAGCGAAACGCTCGGCCAGATCGGCTACGAGGGGGCGGTCCTGGCGCGGTCGACGAGCCAACGCTATGTGCCGCTCGAACCGATTGCCGGGTTCGCCCATGGCGATAGCCTTCGTGCGCAGCTGTTCCGCACGACCTCCGACAGCCAATCGCGCCTTCCACCGCTGCGCCTTTTCGATGGTTACGCCTGTGTCGCCAGCCACCAGTTCAATCGGTCGCAGAACACCACGCCGACCATGGACATCGAGCAGATCGGGGCTCATTTTCCGACACCTGATCGCCTGCACGCGCACACTCATGACCTGAAAAACCGCGGGCTGGACATTGAGCGTTATTACTACTCCACACCCGGGCATGCGCTGCTTGAATACGTTCCTGATTATTCAGCCGATGAAAGCGCGCTGTTGTTGTCGGCGCATTCGCTGGTATTCAGGGGCGGGCGCTGGCTCAGCCGGCTGAGTCCTGCTGAGTTCGTCGCTGAACTCAGGCAACTGGGGGAGTTGCGCGTGCTGGTCACCGACGACTATTGGCGCCAGACAGGACGCCTGCGCGGCAGTTGGAAAACCCGCCGGCAGCAATCACCACTTGCCGGGACATTGCGCCTCAAAGACGAGTTGTAAAGCGCGGGCGCGGGCAGTGTGGCTGCCCGCGCGCAAGCGTTCACGGCGCCATATCTGCCGTGCGCTGGCCCAGCCGTGCCAGTAACAGCCTGTCGAGCAACCACACCACCACCAGCGATGCCCCCACCAGCGGGAATATCACCGCCAGCGTCAGCATGATTGCCACGCCGGTTTTCCATTTCGGCAGATCATGGCGCAGCGGCGGGACACCGAACTTGCCTTCGGGCCGACGTTTCCACCAGATCACCACGCCGCTGACGGCGCTGAGCAGAATCATCAGGCAGATCAGCAGTACGACGATCTGGTTGAAGGTGCCGAACATCTTGCCTTCGTGGAGCATCACGCCGATTTCCGTAGCGCGGGCCACCGTGCCGTACTGCTCGAAACGTACATCGGCGAGGACCTTGCCGGTGTACTGATCGACATGCAGAGTGGCGTCGTTGCGTGGGTCATCGGCGAAAACGGCGATGGTGAATACGCCGGTGGCGGTAGTCGGCAGGGTGATGCTGTAGCCCGGTTCGACTTTGCGTTCAGTGGCGATGTTCTGTACGGCTTGCAGGCTGACGGCCGGCGCGGCAGGCCCGGCATGGGCACCTGCATGTGCCATGTGTTCGGCGTGGTCGCCGGACATCGGCATCGGCGTGTTTTCCATCGCCCATGGCACGGTCTGGCGAGTGGCGCTGTTGAGGCTGCGCGCTTCGACGTCGGAGGTCGGCACGTTGTTCCACATTGCGGCCGGGAACACGTTCCATACCGCCGCATATTGTTTGCCCCAGAAACCGGTCCAGGTCATGCCGCTGAGCAGCATCACCAGCAACAGTGTCGCGCCCCAGAACCCGGTGACAGCGTGCAGATCACGCCACAGCACGCGACCGCGGGCGTTCAGCCGCGGCCACAAAATACCCGCCGCCTGACCCCGCGGCCACCACAGGAACAGCCCCGACACCACCAGCACCACGCCCCAGCCAGCGGCCATTTCGATCAGCCGGTCACCGACGGTGCCGATCATCAATTCGCCGTGAATTGCTCGGGCAATGGCTTGCAGGTTCTGCTTGGCATCCTGCTCGCCGAGGATATCGCCGTGGTACGGATCGACGAACACGTTGAGTTCGTGGCCGGCATTGTTGACCACGAACTGTGCGCTGCGCTCGGCGTTCAGCGGTGGCAGGTACTGAGTCACCTGGCCTTGCGGATAGGCGTTTTTCACCCGTTGCAGCAGGTCATCGGCCGGCACCGTGTGGTGACCGGCGGGGACGTTGAGCAGGCTGCTGTACATCAGCGAATCGAGTTGCGGTTTGAACAGGTAAATGATGCCGGTCAGCGCCAGCATCACCATGAACGGGGCGACGAAAAGGCCCGCGTAAAAATGCCAACGCCAGGCCAGGTTGTAGAAGTTCGGTTGGGGCTGTTTCATCAGGTTTGCTCCGCTTGGCTTGGTTCTTCTGATTGTCTGTCTACCTGTGGGAGCTAGCCTGCTCGCGAAGCGGTTGGTCAGTCGCCATCGATGCTGACTGTGCCGCCGTTTTCGCAAGCAGGCTCGCTCCCACATGGGGATGGTGTTGACTGTTAGAAACTCATATCGACTTTGGTCCAGAGCGTGCGCCCCGGTTCATTAATGGCTTGCGGGTCGTTGGCCGGGTAGCCGAATCCGGCGTTGCCGGCCAGGTTCAGGTGCTCGGCGTACGCCTTGCCGAACAGGTTGTCGACGCCGCTGCTGACCTTCCAGTTCTGGTTGATCCGGTAAGCCGCGTTGAGCGAAAACACGCCGAAACCTGCGCTCTGCTCGTAGTCCTTGCCGACCACGTTGCCCTTGTTCTGATCGATACGGTGCTGCGCGGCGACCACACGCCACAGGGCGCCGGCGCTCCAGTCGTCCTCGCTGAAGGTCAGGCCGAAACGCGCATCCAGCGGCGGCATTTGCGGCAGGGCCTTGCCGTCACTGCTGTTCTTGCCCCAGGCGTAGGCGAGGGTCGCATCGGCTTTCCAGTGGTCGGTGAGCTTGTAGGCCGCACCCAATTCGCCGCCCATGATCCGCGCATCGATGTTCTCGGCGCGCGAGGTGCTCATGCCCATCATCGCCGGGGTGTAATCGAAGAGGATGTAATCGCGCACCACGCCGACGTAACCGGACGCCCAGGCTTCGAGGTCGGCGCTTTTATAGTTCAAGCCGAAGTCGAACTGGGTGGTCTTTTCCGGTTTGATCGCATCGAATGCATTGACCGAACCCATCGGGCCGCGGCTTGCGGAAAACAGTTCCCAGTAATCGGGGAAACGCTGGGCATGGCCCAACCCGGCGTTAAGCGTGGTCGGGCTGTTGGCGAGGTCATGCTCGTAGCGCACGAAACCGCTGGGCAGGGTGTCGGCGCGCGTATCGTCAGCGGTCGGGTTGGGCCGTGACATCATTGCGGAACCGGTGGTTTGTCGGTAATCCTTGGCCGAGGCGCGGTCGAGCCGGGCGCCGCTGACCAGCCGATCACGCTCGGCGGCGTACCAGGTCATTTCGCTGAACACGCCATAGTTATGGAAGTCGGCGTCCTTGCTGTACGGCAACCCCTTGTAAGTATCGATACCCATCGCGCTGCGCTGGCGTTGTTCGTTGGTCTGCGCATCGAGGCCGGTGATCAGTTGAATATCGGCCCAGCGCCAGGTCGCCTTGATCCGCGCGCCGTGGGTGCGGCGGTCGACATTCGACGCCATCGGCCCGGCCATCATGCCGGTCCCGGACGGTGTGCGCAGGGTGTAGTTGTCCATCACATGGTCGGCGTAGTTGTAGTAGATCTGCGCTTCGAACTTCTCCAACACGTCAGTAATGTTTGATTTCTCGAAGCGCAGGCCGAGGCTTTCGCGCAGAAATTGCGCGCCGTCCATGCCGCGTCCGGCGTAGCGCGCTTCGCCATCGCCCTTGCCGGCGGTGAGCTCGACCAGCGTGTCGGCGTCCGGAGTCCAGCCGAGCGCAATATCGCCGTTCCACTTGTCATAGCGCGAGGCGACGATGTCGTTGTTGCCGTCGCGGTAGTCGTCAGAGTGCGCGGTATTGCCGATCACCCGCACATAGCCCTGCGGGCCGCCGGCAGCGGCGTCGATCACTTTGTCAAAGCGCCCGTGGGAACCGGCCAGAATGCTCGCATTAACACGCGTGCCCAGTTCGCCGAAGCTTTCCGGTCCACGCTCGAACAGCACGGTGCCGGCTGAGGCGCCTGGGCCCCAAAGTACGCTTTGCGGGCCTTTGATCACCGTGAGCTGATCGTAGGTTTCCGGGGAAATGTACGAAGTCGGCGCATCCATCCGCCCAGGGCAGGCGCCGAGCATCATGCTGCCGTTGGTGAGGATGTTCAGGCGCGAGCCGAACATGCCGCGCAGCACCGGATCGCCGTTGGTGCCGCCATTGCGCACCAGGGCAAAACCGGGAATGGTCTTCAGATAATCGCCACCGTCGCTGGCCGGCACCGGTTGGCGCGGGTCTTTGGGGTTGGTGACGATGGTCAGCGGCGAGCTCGGCGCAATCGCGGTAATCACCGTCGGGCTCAGTTCTTGATCGTGGCCGGCGTGCTCGTCGGCCAGCACCAGCGGGGACAGCAGGACGCCGCAAAGCACGGCGATAGCGTGCCTGAAACGAATCGATGATTCGTTTACAGCGAAAGACGCCGGGGCAGGGCCCGAGCGGGAAACAGCAACAAACCTGGACATGACAATTTCCATCGAACAGTCGTAAACGACACGGTCGGCAGCCTGAAGCTGTCTTCTCAACCGTGTGCAATCAGCGGTGCGTGTTTACGTGGCGATGGGCGGGGCGCGGGTGCGGGCGCCGGGAAAGAAGGATTGCCGGGCGTGACCCAGGCGTGGCGAGGGCGGGGTAAAGGTATTCTGCGGCGGGACGTTGAACGCGACAAAGTCGCCTGCACGGGTCAGCGCCGGGCAATTGAACAGCAGGCTGCAGTAGCCGCATTTTTCCCACAGCACATGGTGCGAGGATTGCGGCGGGCAGTGTCCGGCGGACGGCTTGGCGTCATGGCGGCTGTGGTCCATGCCGGGCATGGCCATCGACATGTCCATGCTCATCGGCATCGAAGTCGAGGCGTGTTGCTCCATCGGCATCGACTGAGAGATCAGTGGGCCGATGAAGATCATCAACATGGCAAACAGGGCGATCCAGCTGCCGCGGTTCAGATGTTCTGTCTGACGGCGTTGCCGGAAAGGCCTGCTGCTCGGCGAGCGCATGGGCGAGGTCTGCCGGATGGCTTACTGGGCGTGCGCGTGAGTCTGCGTGGTTTCCGGCGGTTTTTTCTGCACGGAGACTTCGACGGTGACGTCGCCAGCCTTTTCGAAATGCAGGGTCATCGGGAAGCGTTTGCCATCGCTGAGCAGGCCGCGATCGCTCGGGTTGAGCAGCATGACGTGGTAGGCCATCGGCGCGAAGGTCACGTTGCCACCCGCCGGAATCGCCACGCTCGGCACCTGCTGCATCTTCATCAGATCGCCCTGCATGATGTGTTCGTGCAGTTGCGCTTGCGGGGCGATGGGCGAGTCGACGCTGAGCAGGCGGTCGTCGGTCTTGCCGGCGTTGTGAATGATGAAATACGCGGCAACGGTCGGGGCATTCGGCGGCAGTTCCTGCGACCACGGATGCGCGATTTCCAGCGCGCCCGCCTTGTATTCGTGGGCATGGGCAAAGCACGCCGGCAACAGCAGCGCAGCGACGACGATGAGTTTGTTCAACATGGCAGTTCTCCAGAACGATTTGAAACGCGGGTTATTGCGCGAACAAATCAGACCAGAGGCGAGGCACGGGGATTGAGACTCGGCCATTGCTGGCGCGGTGTGGGAGCCTGAAGTGAGGCAGGCGCGACGCTGCGATTGCTCTCAAAGCGCGCGAAATACAACTGCGGCGAATGCCCCGGCAGCGCCACCAGCGGCGCCGAGCCCGAGCAACACCAGCAATGCTGCATGTTCGAATGGCTGTCGTTTTGCGGGGCCTTTTGATCGCTGGCGCCGATGTCGATCGCCACCATCTTCATCCCGCTGCCGGTGCAGAAACTGCTCCAGAGCAATTGCTTGGCCGGCGAACTGGCCGCTTGCGCCATCGCCCCGCTCATCGGCATGGCGAGCATGTTGAACAGCACTGCAAAGCAGGCGATCCAGGCAAATGCTAGCCGGTGTCGGTTCATGGGACAGATCCGTTGGAGTGGGCGATCAGGCGCGGGCTATTTAGCCTGATCAGGGCCGATAAGTAAAAAAGCCTCGTGCGGTTTGGTGTCGCAGTGCTACCTGCAAGAGGTGCAGGAGTCTGCGTCCGACCTCGATGTCACCGCTATGAATGAGTGTAGCGGCTTCGATTCGGAGTGCCTGGGCAAAATCCGGGTCGCTTTCGATTCGTGCGCGGATGGTGTGCTTGACGTCTCGGAGCGCGACTCGGTTGAGGCGCCCATCGCCTGAGTCTTCGATTTCACAGCCCTTGATGTACTCGCTCAGGTCGGCTGGTGTCTTGAGGTAATCCTTGACGTCAAAACGGAGGAATTCTTCTGACATGGGAGATGTGCGTCCTTGGATTTAAAGGACAGTGAGCGTAAATCCGGGCTCTGGTTGCTAACAGTCGGTGCTTCGTTAAGTTGTTGTGGGCAGCGTCCGGCGCGGCTGTAGGATTCAGGTCATATGCCACAAGACCAGACGTCTTCGCTGGCAAATCGGATCGTTGCTCCCATTTATCACCCAGGTCAGATATTCAGTCGAGCCTGGGACATTGTAGGAGTGAGCCTGCTCGCGATAGCGGTGTGTCAGGCAATCAGGTGCTGGTTGTGCTGACGTCATCGCGAGCAGGCTCACTCCTACAATGGTCTGTGTCGCTCACATAATCTGTGTAGACCAAAGCGACGGTACGACTTATTTAAATACGGTTGCAGGTTGCGAGAGCGGTGAGGATTGCTTTGAGCGAACCAAACTCCCGATCAACCCCCGGCAACCCCGGCCTCTGCAACACCAACACCGGCACCCCACGCTCGCGCGCGACTTCCAGCTTCGGCTCGGTGGCGGTGCTGCCGCTGTTCTTGCTGATCAACACATCGATCTGCTGCCGTTCGAACAGTGCGCGCTCATCCTCCAACAGAAACGGCCCACGGGCGCCGATGACTTCGCAGCGTTCGTTGCCGGGGTAAACGTCGAGGGCGCGCAGGGTCCAGAACTGGCTCTCGGGAATTTCATGCAGATGCTGCAGCGGTTCACGGCCAAGGGTGAACAGCGGTCGGCGAAACGGTTTGAGCGCAGCGATCAACTCGGCCCAGTCGCTGACTTCGCGCCAGTCATCACCGGGCTGCGGCTGCCACGCCGGACGGCGTAATGCCCAGCAGGGGATGTCGGTCAGTCGCGCGGCGGTCGCCGCGTTCTGGCTGATCCGTGCGGCATAGGGATGCGTGGCGTCGAGCAGCAGATCGATGCCTTGGTCATGAATGAATTGCGCCAGACCTTCAGCGCCACCGTAACCACCGACGCGCACCTGACAGGTCAGATCTGTCGGCACCCGGCCAACACCGGCGAGGCTGTAGATATGTTGCGGCCCCAGCGTGCGGGCAATCGCCAGCGCTTCCGTCACGCCGCCCAACAGCAAAATTCGCTTCATGCGATACCTCCGGCATGCCCGACAATGCCGCCTTGACGATCGATCGCAAACACCTCGACCTGCACCTGCGCCGGGACCACGCTGCGCGCAAAATTCAACGCATGGCGGCAGACTTCATCACCGAGGGCGATGCCCGCCGCACTGGCCATGGCCAATGCCTGCTGGCTGGTATTGGCCTCACGAATGCCTTGCTGCAAAGCCTCTTCGGCGCCGATCGCTGCCGCCCAGTCAGCCAGTTGCGGCAAGTCGATGCTCGAGTGCCGTGAATGCAAGTCCATGTGCCCGGCCGCCAGTTTGCTGATCTTGCCGAAACCGCCGCACAGGCTGAGTTTGTCCACTGGCACTTTGCGCAAATGCTTGAGCACCGCACCGACGAAGTCGCCCATTTCGATCAGGGCAATTTCCGGCAGGTCGTAGACCCGGCGCATGGTGTCTTCGCTGGCGTTGCCGGTGCAGGCGGCGATGTGCAGGTAACCGTTGGTTTTCGCCACGTCGATGCCCTGATGGATTGAGGCGATGTAGGCCGCGCAGGAAAACGGTCGGACGATGCCACTGGTGCCGAGGATCGACAGTCCGCCGAGAATGCCCAGGCGCGGATTCATGGTTTTCAGTGCCAGTTCTGCGCCACCTTCGACATTCACCGTGACTTCGAACCCGCCGCCGTAGCCGGCCTCCGCGGCGAGCAGGCTCAGGTGATCGCTGATCATTTTACGCGGTACCGGGTTGATCGCCGGTTCGCCCACCGCCAGCACCAGGCCCGGACGGGTCACCGTGCCGACGCCGGCACCGGCGATGAAGCGCACGCCCGGCTCGGCCAGCAGCCGCACCTGCGAATAGAGCAGCGCGCCGTGGGTCACGTCGGGATCGTCGCCGGCGTCCTTGATCGTGCCGGCTTCGGCGCCGTGCGCATTCAAACGGCAAAACTCCAGACGCATTTGCACCTGTTTGCCTTTGGGCAAGACGATTTGCACCGCATCGGCCAACGTGCCGCTGAGCAGCAGGCGCGCGGCGGCAAGGCTGGTGGCGGTGGCGCAGCTGCCGGTGGTCAGGCCGCTGCGCAGGGGCGCGGGTTGTTCGGCGGTTTCGTCACGCATCGAGGGGTTTGACCAGGTCGAGCAGGGTGATCGGCAAGGCCTGGCGCCAGGTGTCGAACTCGCCGAGCGGCTGGGCCTGGGCGACATGAATGCGCGTCAGCTCGCCGCCATAGCGCTCGCGCCAGGTCATCAGCGTCAGTTCGCTTTGCAGCGTCACCGCGTTGGCGACCAGACGGCCACCGGGTTTGAGCTGTTGCCAGCAGGTTTCGAACACGCCCTCGCGGGTCACGCCGCCGCCGATGAAAACCGCGTCCGGGCGCTCCAGCCCGGACAGCGCCTGCGGTGCCTTGCCACGGATCAATTGCAGGCCGGGCACACCCAGCGCATCGCGGTTGCGTTCGATCAGTTGCTGGCGGCCGGCGTCGGCTTCGATGGCCAGTGCGCGGCAGCTCGGGTGCGCGCGCATCCATTCGATGCCAATCGAACCGCTGCCGGCGCCGACGTCCCAAAGCAATTCACCGGGGGTCGGCGCGAGGCGGGCGAGGGTGATTGCGCGCACATCGCGTTTGGTCAGTTGGCCGTCATGTTCGAATGCCGAATCGGGCAAACCGGCCAGACGCGACAAGCCCCGCGTACCGGCATCCGCCAGGCATTCGAGGGCGATGACATTCAGATCGGCAATCGGCGCATCACGCCAGGCGCTGGCCATCGCGTCGACGCGCCGCTCGGCATCGCCGCCCAGATGCTCGAACACGCTCATGCGACTGGCGCCGAAACCCCGTCCACGCAACAGCTGCGCGACCGCCGCCGGGCTCTGGCCGTCGTTGCTCAGCAACAACAGACGCACGCCACTGGCCAGATGCGCATTCAGTGCCGCCAACGGTCGGGCCACCAGCGACAACGTCACCACGTCCTGCAACGGCCAGCCGAGGCGCGCGGCCGCCAGCGAACAGGACGACGGCGCCGGCAGAATCAACATCTCGTCGCTCGCCACCTGCCGCGCCAGACTGGCGCCGACGCCGTAGAACATCGGGTCACCGCTGGCCAGCACGCACACTGCCTCACCACGACGTTCCAGCACGGGCGCGAGGGAAAACGGGCTCGGCCACAATTGCCGCTCGCCGCCAAGGCACACCGGTAGCAGATCCAGCTGCCGTTGGCCGCCGACGATCCGCGAGGCGCCCATCAGGGCACGCCGGGCATTTTTGCCCAGGCCCTTGAAGCCGTCTTCACCGATTCCCACAACCGTCAGCCAGGGTGACATCTTTCTTCCTCTAAACACGCCGTTCCGACGGGCAGACTTTTCATGCCGGCGGACAAAGCAGGCATAATACCGCGCCTTCGCTTGCGAAGCGCCTTTGCCACGCAACCGGTCAGCCCCTTGAACGAACGCCCGACATCCACCGCTGTACGCCCCTCGGCCTGTCCGGGGTTGCTGCGTATTGTCCAGGCGCTGGATGGCGGCATCTGCCGGATCAAACTCAACGGCGGTTCGATCAGCGCCGACCAGGCCGACGCCGTGGCAGGCGCCGCCGAACGCTTTGCCAGCGGCGCGATCGAGGCAACCAACCGCGCCAATCTGCAGGTCCGCAGAATCGGCGCGCAGTCGGCGGCATTGATTGACAGCCTGCTCGCCGCCGGTCTCGGTCCGCGTAACGCTGCCGGCGACGACGTGCGCAATCTGATGCTCAGTCCCGCCGCCGGGATCGATCGGCAGATGTGTTTCGACACCCGCGCCCTCGCGGGGCAAATCCTCGACACCCTGCAAAGCCATTCGCGGCTCCATGAGTTGAGCGCCAAATTTGCCGTGCAACTGGACGGCGGCGAAGCGCTGGCGATGCTCGAGCATGCCCATGACCTGTGGTTGTCGGCATTCGAGCACGGCGGCGAAACCCGGCTGGCCTTCGGCCTGGCCGGCTGCCCGACGGATCGTGCGCTGGGTGCGGTGGCGGTGGAAAACGGCCACGCGTTGGTGGTGGCGGTGCTGGAACTGTTCCTCGACCTGGCACGTCCCGAGCAGACACGCATGCGCCATGTGCTCGAAGAACTCCCCGTGCTGGCGTTTCTTGAGCAGTTGAGACGCCGCGTGCCGGTCAAAGCCATCAGTGGCTGGAAGCGCCAACCGGCGCAGGACTATCAGCATATCGGCGTGCATGCGCAACGCATTGCCGGTCGGGTCTATGTGGGCGCGGTGCCGCCACTCGGGCGACTCGATCCGGCGATGCTGCGAGGTGCCGCGCAACTGGCGCGCCAGTTTGGCGACGGCAGCCTGCGCTTGACGCCGTGGCAGAGTCTGCTGCTGCCTAATGTCGCGGCGGCGGATGCCGGCGAGGTGCTGCCTCGATTGCAGGCATTGGGCCTGTTGACCGAGGCCACTGAACCACTGGCGCGGCTGATCGCCTGCACCGGTGCCAGCGGTTGCGGCAAAGGCCAGGCCGACACCAAGGGCGACGCCCGACAACTGGCGACGCTGTTGCCCGCAGCGGTCGATGTCCATCTGAGCGGCTGCGCACGTTCCTGCGCCGCCGCGCACTGTGCCCCAGCGACGCTGCTGGCCGTCAGTCCCGGTCATTACGATGTCTATTTTCGCGATGCAGCGCTGCCGGGTTTCGGCGCGCTGCACGCCTGCAACCTTACTATTGAAGCGGCCGCGACCCTGCTCGCCGCCCGCGCCCGGAGCCCCCTTGATGCTTGATTACATCCGCGACGGTCAGGAGATTTATCGCAACTCCTTCGCGATCATTCGCCGCGAGGCCAATCTGGCGCGCATCCCGGCCGACCTGGAAAAACTCGCGGTGCGGGTAATCCACGCCTGCGGCATGGTCGAAGCCGTCGACGGTCTGCAGTTTTCCGAGGGTGCCGGCAAGGCCGGGCGCGATGCGCTGGCCGCCGGTGCGCCGATCCTCTGTGATGCGCGGATGGTCTCCGAGGGCGTGACCCGTGCGCGCCTGCCCGCCAACAACAAGGTGATCTGCACCTTGCGTGACGACAGCGTACCGGAGCTTGCTCGCGAGCTGGGTAACACCCGTTCCGCCGCGGCGCTGGAGCTGTGGCGTCCGCACCTGGAGGGCAGTGTGGTGGTGATCGGCAACGCGCCGACCGCGCTGTTCTATTTGCTGGAAATGCTCGACGCCGGTGCACCGAAACCGGCGCTGATTCTCGGCTTCCCGGTGGGCTTTGTCGGCGCTGCCGAATCGAAAGCCGCACTCGCCGCCGACAGCCGTGGCGTGCCGTTCGTGATCATGCAGGGCCGCCTCGGCGGCAGCGCCATGGCTGCCGCAGCGGTCAACGCGCTCGCCACGGAGGTGGAATGATGCAGGCCAAGGGACGTTTGATCGGCTTGGGTGTCGGCCCCGGTGATCCGGAACTGATTACCGTCAAAGCCCTGCGCCTGCTGCGCGAATCGCCGGTGGTGGCGTACTTCGTCGCCAAGGGCAAAAAGGGCAACGCGTTCGGCATCATCGAAGCGCATCTGGTCGAAGCGCAGAACCTGCTGCCGCTGGTGTACCCGGTGACCACCGAAGCGCTGCCGGCGCCGCTGTCCTACGAGCAGGTGATCAGCGATTTCTACGACGAAGCGGCCGTGGCGGTCGCCGAGCATCTGGATGCCGGGCGCGATGTGGCAGTGATCTGCGAGGGTGATCCGTTCTTCTACGGCTCCTACATGTATCTGCATGATCGCCTCGCCAGCCGTTACGAGGCCGAAGTAGTGCCGGGCGTGTGCTCGATGCTCGGCGGTGCTTCGGTGCTCGGCGCGCCGCTGGTGTATCGCAATCAGAGCCTGTCGGTGCTCTCCGGCGTGTTGCCTCACGAAGAATTGAAGCGACGTCTGGCCGATGCCGACGCGGCGGTGGTCATGAAGCTGGGGCGCAACTTTCCCAAGGTGCGTCAGGTGCTCGAAGAACTGGGTCTGGCCGAGCGCGCGCTGTATGTCGAGCGGGCGACCATGGCGAACCAGAAGATCGTGCCGATGGATCAGGTCGAGCCGATGTCCTCGCCGTACTTCTCGCTGATCATCGTGCCCGGCGAACGGTGGCAAGGCTGATGACGCAGATCACTCCCGCTATTGTCATTCTCGGTCAGGGCAGCCTGGCCACCGCGCGGCGCATTCAGCAGGTGTACCCGGCGGCGCAGATTCACGGCCTCGCCGGGCGCGTCGAAGATGCTGATTCTGTTTATCAGGAATTCGGTGCGACCCTGCGCACGTTGTATCAGCAGGCCACGCCGATCATTGCCCTGTGTGCGGCGGGGATTGTCATTCGTACGCTGGCGCCGCTGTTGCTGGAAAAGGGCGCCGAGCCGCCCGTACTCGCAGTCGCCGAGGATGGCAGCGCGGTAGTGCCGTTGCTGGGCGGCCTGGGCGGGGTCAACGTCATGGCGCGGGACATCGCTGCCGGGTTGCAGGTGGCGGCAGCGATCACCACCAGCGGCGAGTTGCGTTTTGGTACCTGCCTGCTCAATCCACCGCGCGGTTATGCACTGGGCGATCTGGAATCGGGCAAGCGCTTTGTCTCCGACCTGCTCGCCGGCCACAGCGTGCGCGTCGAAGGCGCGGCGCCGTGGCTGGATCAGGCGCAGTTGCCGCAGAACCCACAGGCGCAACGCACGATTCATGTCGGCAGTGCCGAGCGTCCAGCGAGCGCCGATGAATTACTGATTTACCCGCGCAGCGTCGCAGTGGCGGTGCGTGCAGAGACAGCCGACCTGGCGCATGCCGTGTGCAGCGCATTGCAACAGGCGAGCGTCGCCGTGCAATCGCTGGCGTGCCTGTTGGCGGCTGACAGTGAGATGGCATCGGCAACCTTGCGCGAAGCGGCGCTGGAGTTGGGCGTGCCGTTGCGCTTTGTCGCGACTGCAACTGATGTGCAGGCAATCGCGCTGGCTGCCGTACCGCAAGCGCAGCTTCATCTTGTGCAGAATCTGGCCATTGCAGTGGCCACCGAGCCGCTGGACATCGAGCACGTCGGCCGCCCTCGCGGGCGTCTCGCGGTGATCGGCCTCGGTCCCGGTGCTGCCGAATTGATGGTGCCGGCGGCGAAGGCCGAACTGGCCCGCGCCACCGATGTGCTCGGCTACGAAACCTACGTGCGCATGGCGGGCCCCTTCCGCGACGATCAGGTGCAGCATTGCACCGACAACCGCGAAGAGATGCAGCGCGCCCGTCACGCCTTCCGCCTCGCCGCTGAAGGGCGTTCGGTGATCGTCGTGTCCTCGGGTGATCCCGGTGTGTTCGCCATGGCCGCGGCGGTGCTCGAAGCGTTGCACGAATCGAGCGACCCGGCGTGGCACAGCGTCGATCTGCAAATCCTGCCCGGCGTTTCCGCTTCGCTGGCCACCGCCGCGCAGGCCGGCGCGCCACTGGGGCATGACTTCTGTGTGATGTCGCTGTCGGACAACCTCAAGCCGTGGTCGATCATCGAAAAACGTCTGGAGCTCGCTGCGCAAGCGGATCTGGCGCTGGCGTTCTACAACCCGATCTCCCGTGCGCGTCCGTGGCAATTGGGCAGAGCGCTCGAAATCGTTGCGCAGCACCGCGCCCCGCAAACGCCAGTCGTGCTGGGCCGTGACATCGGGCGTCCGGGCCAGACCTTACGCACCACTACCCTCGGCGCGCTGACGGCGGATCAGGTCGACATGCGCACGATGGTGCTGATCGGCTCCTCAACCACCTGCACATTTCCCCGCGCCAGCGGTGGTGAATGGGTTTACACCCCGCGTTGGTACGGCGAAAAGCCGCTTTCCTGATTTGCACGCCGAGGCAAGTTGTAAACAACTTGTCTGGGCGTGACATCCGGTCAAAGTTCCTGTCTGAATCTTGCCGTTTGAAACCGGACGATGCTTGCGTCAAGAACGCCGCTTTGGCTCTCTGGTCGATGACTGGCGGGCAACTTATATGTTGCCGGATGGTGCACGTGAACAACGTGACTGTTATTCGATGTTTCTCCGGTAATCATTTGAGTTTTGTGCTTTTTGAAGTCGCTGCATGGGCGGCATAACTTCGTCCAGGTTCACTTTAATGAATCAGGGATGAAGGCTTATGGGTGTCATGGAGCAGTATGTCGGCGAAACGGATTTTATTTCTGCCGAAGATTATTCAGCGCTGCAACGCGCCTTGAAGGAGTTTTCCGCTACTGGGGAATATGCCGAGTTGGCAGCGCTTTACGAGAGCGCCGGCAGGGCCTCGGATTTCACTGAAAAACTGCAAATCGTAACGCTTTTCCTCGACAACTTCGAACGCTTGGCCAAGCGCAAGACGGCGCCCATGCCGGTGGCCATCGATCGAATCGAAAACCGGCTGCGCGATTACGCGACGCGCCTGGCGGCAACGGTGAGCATGTTCAGTGACGTACCCGCGCCAGTGCCAAAAACAATGCACTTTGTCTGGGTCGGCGGCAGCCAGGTTGGCGCTATCCAGCGTGATTACATGAATATCTGGCGTCAGGTCCTGGCCACAGAGGGCTACCAGTTCAATCTCTGGTACGACAGCGATGCCTTGCTGGCTTTCGAAATGAATCGGGTCATTTCCGACAGCGCGCGAGTGGATGCGATGGAGTCGGGCGGTGACACTGTGAGCCGCCCCGCTGCGCTGGCAACGATGATCGAAGATCGTGCGCGAGTCTTGAAGCGCGAGATGTTCGATTTTCTGCAACAACCGCAATGGCAAGGCAAAACCGATCAGGCCCGGATCGAATTGATGGTGCGCGCTTACGGTAAAGACCGGGCGACACTGGAGAACTTTCGGCAGCAATGTTTGCAGACCCATCAGCAAATGGCCGGCAGCGACTTGCAGTTGCGCGACGTTCGCCGGGAGTTTCACGGGCATTTTCTCGCCGATGTCTATCAGCGTGAAGTGGCGATGCGCGGCAACTTCGCCGCCGCCAGTGATGTTGTGCGCTTGCAGGCGCAGTACCTGGAGGGCGGGCATTACAGCGACATGGATTACTTGCCGCCGCTGGCTGAAAGGTTGGGTGGCGTCGATATAAGCAAGTTCGATGACGTGCAACGCTTGGGCGTGTTGCAACTTTTGCTCAATCACGATGAAACATTGCTGCCGGGTCGCGACCGCCTGCGTTATGCCGATCGCACCGATACCTTGCCTGCTGCCGATCTGGATGCGTTGCTGGCCTTTGCCCGCAGCAAACCCGGCGTGACGCAGATATTCGTCGCCCCGCTTGAAAGCCGCAGCCCGGCTCACGGTTTGCGCATGGGTACGCAACTGGACCGGGAAATGAACGCCTACATGCTGGCCCAGCCGCACAGCGAAATGACTCTCGCGGTCATGCAGTTGATCCGGTTCAACTACGACTGCCTTCAAGCCGTTGAACAGTCAGTAATGGCCTCGTCGGTGGATTGGTCACAGACCGAGCGATTGCTCGATGTGATCGAGAACCTGATGAACGAAAAAATCGATGGGGGGCAACTGACGCGAACACAGCAGGATTTTCTCGGCAGTCTGAGCGAGGCCATTTTAAATTATTACCGTGATGGCATCCGCGTCGGAGCGCGCGGCACCATTGCGCTAACCGGACCCGGAGCGGCGGTGACCGGGGTAAGGAACTATGTTGAAACTCGTCTGTTCGCACATGATGTGGTCAAGGTTCAGCAACACTTGAAATTGGCCGAGGGCTACAACGTCCAGACCGAAGAAGAAATGATCTCCGGCTGGACCGTCAATGACGATGAGGCGCAGTGGCTGGCCAAAGAGCAGGAAAAATGGCGCAGCGGCAAACTCAAGTCGCGTTATACCGGCCAACTGGCGGATCTGCTCAAACCGCAACAGACGCTGACGTTCAAGCAGGGCTGGCCGGTGGTGGGCGGTAAACCGGTATTGCTGACGTCGGTCCTGCAGCAATGGATGGATGACCTCGGCGAGCCCTTTGTCCGGGCCATGCGCGAAAAACTCAGCGGTGAGATCACCTTCACCGATGCTTTGGCCATCGGCTTCGACACGCGGCAGTTGATTGCGGCGCAACCGCAGGGCGAGCTGCCGGTTTCCCATGGCGCCGAAACGTCCAGCAATTTCAACGAACTGTTCAGTCGGATTGCCCATGACGCGCTGCCGCTGCAACAACTCAGTCCGCTGGTGCGGGTCATGCTCGGTGGGATTTTCGGTGCGGACAGTCTGGACGATGCGGGCTTTGCGGGCGCCTGGCAGACCGTGCGTGAGCTTGCCGTGGCAACCGATGGCGACGGCACTTTCGCGCGTTTTGACGCCATCGAAAAAGCCATTCAACAGCGCCCGGAATTCGCGACGGCGCTGACGTGGGGTGAGGCGCATGAAGTGCTGACGGCGCGTGAACTCAAGATCCAGGCGCTCTTCGAAGCGCTGACGGTGCGGCAATGGAGCGAGCGTATCGGGCAGATCAAGCGCACCGCGCAGCGTGAATACCGCACCCGGATCATTCAGCGCAGTGCGCAGGTGCGGGAAATGTTCATCAGCGCCGGCGCGACCTCGGCCCGGCAACTGTCGCAGGATTTGCTGATGCAGACGACCAGCGACCCAGGGCGCCGGTGTTATCCACTGGCGCTGTTGATGGGCGCAGCGGTGGCCGCCGGCGAGTCGGCCGAGCGCACGCTGGTCGGGCATGTCGCTACGGCCAACATCGATCCTGAACACACCAGCTCACGGGCGTTGCTCAGTGCGCTGAACGAATTGCGAACTGTCCCGACCAACGCCATTGGCAAGCCTCTTGGCCTGCAGAATCTGGACTCGCTGATGCAGCAACTGGAGGCGAAAACAGCTTCTACCGTCCTGTTGCTCGACACCGGCGATCACGCGTTATTGATGGCCAAGGTGCAAGTAGACGGCCGGTTCGTCTATCGCTTCTACGACCCGAACTTTGCCATCTACGCGTTCGCCACAGGTGCCCAGGCCAGGCTTGGCGTGGAGCGTTATCTGAGTGCAGGCGATAGCGCACTGGCCAGACTTTACGGTCTGGGCGACATGGCGGCTGCGCACTTCGACATCATCGAACTGAACACTGAGGTGATCGCCGCGCGCAGGCTGTCGGCGGGGTTGCGCGTGGACAGCTTTTTACACTCGCCTTCGAGCGATTCGCGCCGTGCCTCGGTCTGGGCCAGACAAGCACTGGCGCGCCAGCGCTCGCTCAGCGAAAACGCGCGCATGGGCACAAGCCTGGCGCAAGTGGATGCACGGTACTGGTCGCAGGCATTCGGCGAGGCCACGCAGCAATTGCGCAGTGAACACTCGCTCGGGCGCGAATATCTGCCGTTGCTCGACACCCTCAAGCCGCAGGCGGACGGCGCTTTTTCGCTGACTCTGGTCGATGCGCAAAACCCCCGTCAGGCGCGAACGGTCAGTACAATCGACCCTCGATTCAACACGCTTAAAGAGCATCTGCAGCGGTTGGTCAAAGCGGCCAAACCCGCGGCCCCGGGGGAGTCTGACGGCGGCAGTCGCTTGAGCTTTGCCTTTGCGATCCAGACCCTGGTCACCGAAATGCGCCAGCGCGATTACCAGGCTGGCGATCAGTTGCCAGCCCTGTCAATTGCCCTGCAAGTGCAGGTCTACGTCAGTTATGCCCAGCTGGGTTTCGGTGTGGTCAGCGATACCGCACAGGTGATCAATCTGGTGCGGCAGGTGGCCGCCAGTGAGCAAGCGCTGCTGTTGCGTCAGTCTCCGCTGGCCAGCCGTGTACTCGGGCCGGCAGCCACTGGTGTCGGCTTTGCGTTCTCGCTGGTCAATATCGGCTTCGACATCTACAACCTTTCGCAGGCGCAGAACCACGAGCAGCGCTCACGTTTTTCCACGTCGCTGGTGTTCAATGTGGCGGCATTGGGGCTGGACATTGCTGCGCTGGCAGTCGGTGGAACGGTCGGCGCGGCGGCAGCCATTCTGTCCGTGCCGTTGCTCGGTATCGGCATCGGTGCCACCGCGATTGCCAGCAATCTGGGGCAAATCGCCGACAAGGCTACGGCGGTCGGCAATCATTTGCGTGCCATCCACAACGCTTACCAGCCAGGCGCTTTTACCTTTGCTGACGGGACGCTGCAGTTCCCGCCCGAAGCCGTCATTACCCAGCTTGATCTGCAAGACCGGCAGGTTCGTTTTGACAGCCAGCGGTTTTATCCGTGGGGTGGCGGCCCGCTTGAGTTACCGCAGTACAACGATGATCCGAAGCAGCTCCACCGATCGCTGAACATTCGCCAGGCCTTCGGTCTGGCCGAGAGCGCACCGCTGGATATCCGCGACGATGCTGCGCTGCATACCGTGGTGCTGCCCTGCACGCCGCTTTGCTATTACGGTTACGAATACCAGCTAGGAGGCGCCGGCTATGTCTACGAGGCCTTGCCGGGAGAGCAGGTTGAACCGCGTAGCGCCAGTGAACATCCCGACCCGAACTGGTTGTCGTATTTCAATCCATTCTCGGCACTGGGCGATACCCTGAGGACACAGCTCGATGAGCGCATTCACACTCGCTACCCACAATTGCGCAACAGTGTGGCGGACAAGCTCGAATACGATGAGCGAGGCAACCGGCGTTTTTATCTGCACAGCACGCCGTCGCTCAAACACATTCTCTACAAGCTGCATCCGGTCTATAAACCGACGACGATTGGCGTGCAGCTCAACGAGCATGTTCGTCAGTTGGCGGTGCCGACGTTGCCGGTGGAATGGCTGCACAAAATTTCCTATGAAATCACCGCCATGCCCGGTCACTGTCAGTTGCGCCTGACGCGCGGTTTGCGCGAGGTGAAATTTAACGGTTTTGGCAAATGGCTGGTGCATGCGCCCTGGGTCAATCTCGAGCAGGTCCGCTTTGCTGATGCAGTGATTGCGGATGACGACGGCCCACGGTTATATCTGGCGGGGCGTCAATTAACGATTGACGGCATCGTGCTATCGGCTTTCGAGGGGCTGATCGAACTGGCCGGAGGTGAACTGTACGAGCTGGACTGGCAGGACAATGCATTGCGCCTGGTGTCCGTTACGCTTGGCGATACCCACCATTGGCGCGATGTCCTTGCGCGACTAGGCAAACTCGGTGACGAGGATCGTCTGGCCGCTGGCTATCTGAGGCTTGAGCGATTCAACGTGCCGTTCACCCCGGCCAGCCGCCCGCTGAGGACCACGGCTTTTTACGATGGCCCGCGCAGACGCCTGTTATACGCGCGCAACCTGCCTGGCGCGGTCAACGATGGCTTGCTGCTGGGCGCCGCCACGGCAGATGAAGCGTGGTTTTATCATCCCGATCACGCCACCGTCTGGCGCGTCAATGTGCTCAGCGGGCTGGTCGTGCAGCGCTATCGTTTGCTGAGTCTGGAACCCGGCACGAAAATCAGCGCTTTCGCGCAACTCGCAGACGGCACTCTGCGCGTCTCGCAGCAGTTGGTCGAGCGGAAAAACCTCAACGTGCAAACCACGCTGGAATTTCATCTGGCTGACAAGGACGTGACACTGACCGACATCACGCTAAGGTCGCGCGGGTTGGAAAATTCCCCCCTCAAAGCTGAAGAAGGCAGCCGTATCGCGTTTTTCCGACATCGCCAGAAACCGCCTCGCGCCTATGCCGACGAAACTCCCGGCATGGCGCCGGCCATCAGCACATGGCGCTACGCACCGTATATTCATGCGCAGGCTTATTCCTTCGATCAACTGCTTGAGCGAGCCTGGATCGGCGCGGAAAACGGCCGCTACTTGCGCGCCGAGCCGCACAGTGACGCGGACAGAGTGTTGCTCATGCCGCGATCCGCTGATCCGGCCACGGCACGGCTGTTCTACAGCAAGCAAAGCCAGATGCTCAGCCATGGCATCGAACTGCGTGACAATGTTTTTATGCAGCAAGCGCTGGCGCGGGATGTGGTTGACATCAGACGTGTCGGTGACAGCTACCTCGCCACGTTGAGCGATGGTCGACTGTTCGAGATCGACCTGGGTGCCCGTGAGGATAACGGGTTGTCCGAGATAGACAGGGACGTGTTGCAGTTCGTCGGCCTCAGCCAGCGCTGGCTGCAACAACATCCCGACTGGCTGGCCGCACTGCCGGCGCTGGCCAGGCAATACAACAGCGCAGCATTTGCGATCATCGGCTTGCGCGCCCAGGCAGGCCAGCCCTTTCTCGCGGCGTGGTGCGTGGACGAAAAGCTGGTACTGACGCAAACGCCTGGCAACCATGAGCTGACGTTACTGGGCCTGACGCCGGACCGGCAAGCCGTCTGGCTGCTGGATTCCGATGCCGGAGCAATCTGGCGGCAGACGCTGGTGTCATTCGAGGAAGCTCGCGCGGCGTTCGGCAACAGCAGCGTCGTGCAGCATCGCCAGGCCTTGCCACAGGCCGAACCGGTCTGGTCATCGTGGACATTCGGCGAAGTCCTGCCGCAGGGCGATGGCCTGCTCGGACGCACCCGTGAAGGCGTGACGCTGCAACTGCAGGATCAACAACCGGCGCGGATTGTCGGCACGGAAAATCGCTGGTCCTGGCGACTCGGCGAAACGCCCGCACAATTGTGCGAGCGTTTGAAGCAACTGCTGGACGGACACTCTCATGCCGCCTTTCTGCCCGTCGAAAATACCGGCAATCGCTACCAATATTACGTGCCGACGCTGAATCGGCTGTTCGATGTGTCCGCCCGGGAGGATGGCCAGTGGGCGACGTTCCTCGGTACGCGTGACGCAGACAATCCGCTACTGCTCGACCCGATTGATGTCTTGCTCTTCAGTGCCGGAACGACCGACGGCGTCTGGTTGCCGGGCAGCCATGCCCAGCGTGATGCGCAGGTCATGGCGCTGCAGGTCAGCGATGACCTTACTGAGGTCTCGCCATTGCTGGTGGACGGCGTGAACACGTTGATCCTGAGCTTTGGTTCGTACACGGAGGGCTACCGGATTTCGGCCGAAAGCTGGCAGCGTCTGGATTGCCTTGTCGTCGATGTGCGGCGTCCGTCCGCCAGCGAAGCGTCGGAGCCAGGCTTGCTCGCGCTCGACGTGGGGGAGTGTGGGCATTGGTTGATGTCGCGGGTTGGTGACGAGCTGCTGCTTGCCGATCCGGACAATGGTCGCAGTCTGATCGTGCGCCACGCCCAGGAGCAGAGTGCCTGCGAGTTGGCGCTCAGTGTCTCGGGTCACCTGTATCTGGTCGCGCTTGAGCAATGGTTGCTGGCGTTCGAGGCCGCACAGGACAGCGACGCCACCGCTACGCTGGCGACCGTGACAGAACAGTTGCCTTGACGGGTTGAGCCCCCACAATAAAACGCCGCGAACGTTGCCGTTCGCGGCGTTTTATCGATCGCTGCAAGTACAGCTGCCAGCGCTCAAGGCACCAGATAGCCTTTGACGCCGGTAAAAATGATCTGCGCTGCCAGCGCGCAAACAAACAGGCCCATCAAGCGGCTGACGATCTGCAGACCCTGATCACCGAGGATTCGCTCGATGCGGTTCGATAGATAAAGCACCACCCCCACCGTGAAACTGGCCAGCGCAATACTCATGATTGCCGTGAGCTTGTCGTCCCAATGCGGTTGGCTGACGCCCATGACCAGTAATGCACCGATGGTGCCGGGGCCGACCGTCAGCGGAATGGTCAGCGGCACGATGGTCACATCCTGCTGTACGTTATCGGCCTGTACTGCCGGCTTGCCCTGCGCCATACCCAGCGCGGAAATGAACAGCACGCTGCCGGCACCGATGCGGAACGCATCCACCGTGATGCCGAACACATCGAAGATCACCCGCCCGAACAGATACAGCAAGACGCTCGACACCAGCGTCGCCACCGCGACCTTCCAGGCCAGACGCCGCTGCTCCTTGCGCGAGTAACCGCGGGTCAGGCTGATAAAGCAGGACAACACGAAGAACGGGCTGTAAAGCACCAGCATCTTCAGATAAACGCTGAACAACACGTGAAGCATGGTCTTGTCTCGCAGCAACGAACAATGGTAATGGAGTCTATCAGTGCTTCAGGTTGTTGTGTTATCGACTTTCGTGGCTTGTTTTGTTTTAGTTATGGTTGCTGCTTAGTTGCTCTTTTATAGTTCTGGTAATTGCTGTTACATGTTTTGGTTTGTGGGTTTGCGCTGATCTTGGTTATGGTTGTTTTCGCAAGTTAATGAGAACTTGCTTAAATGATGATAAGGAATTCAGATGAGCACTCAAACTATCAAGCAACTTCAAATAAATAACTGCATGAATGCTCTGCAGCAATATGAGATTGACGCGCTGCCAATGATTCAAGGCCGTAGTATTGCCTTGAATCTGAATTCGGGTGACACCGTGGAAGCGCCGACCAGGGCGTCTGTTGTAGGCGAAGGCGTTTTGGCTTTTTCTGGCCAACTGACTGCTGACAATCGCACCGATGCACAGAATGCTTTCCTTTTCGCGACCCTCGTAGCCAGCAAGAAATACCCGCTCGAGAGCCAGGGCTACGAGTGGTACTTGCTGTTCCGCGAAGTCATGACCAATTCGGGCTGGACGCCTGTTTCCAAGTACTACAGCGATATGGAAGTCGCCGGCACCAGTGTGCGAATGGACAAACTGGTACTGGAAATTCTCGGCTCGGTAGTTGCTGGCCTGGCGGTACCGGGCCCTGCGACCGCGCTGATGCTGAAAGTGGCGAACGATGCCATCACTGCCTTGCAAAAGCGTGACACCGCCTTGACCCTGTACGAACGTAATCTGTTGGCGCACGGTGTTGGCGGTCTCACCAGCGGCGTCTGCACCGAGCTCAACGGCGAAGCCATCATGGCCGTCGGCACGGTACGTTTCTTGCGCCGCAATACTTCCACTAAAGTCCTGTTTGTCGATGTGGATGTGCGCAATGTGAAGCTTTATCGCGGTGAAACTATCTTCGCCAAAAATACCGAAATTGCCGACAAGGCTCGCGACCTTATTCGTAGCAAACTGGGTATCAGTATTATTTCGAAAATCGAAGAGTATGAGTGCTGATTGAAAAGAGGAGGGCAGCCGTCGAGGCTGCCCTTTTTTATATATGGAGGTAGTGTATGGATGATAATTTTCAGGTACTGACAGTCGGCGCGGGAATCATCGTCATACCCGGCGATGAATCGCTGGATATGTATGCTGATTTGCTTGATTCAATTTTACTGGCCCAACTGGTTGCGAATAAAAAGTGCGAAAAAATGTCGTCCGTCAATTGGTACGACACCTACGTGAGTGTTCTTGATGATTTCTGGTTGCGCCAGCAAAAGTCACATCAGACATGGCAGCGCAGTGGTTCCGTGGATGAGTCTGCACTGGCGTTCTTCAGTGACGCGTTGGGTAATGATGCGCTGCCGGAAACGCAAGTAATAGGTAGCGTTCTGGGGCAAGTGGCACAGATATCGGGTGACGATCCTGCGATCCAGCGTTTGCGCAGTTTCATGAAGGTACCTGTCGCGATCGAGCCGGTTACTGCTTCAGCGCCATCGGACGCAGTGCATTTACTGGTGGCTGTCGCCAACTCACCCACGTCATACACCAGCGCGTTTGTTGAGTTTGAAACCCGGCGCGAGCTCGGCCAAAACCCGTTTCAACAGGCGTATAAAACTGAAGACATTCAAGGGTTGGTTCACGTGCGCCACTCGCGCGCGACGCTGGCCGAAGGTCGCTACGGCGACGCGCGCGAGGCCATCGCCAGAAAAATCAGGGACAAGCGTGCTGACAATGTAGCAGTCCTGAGTTTGCCAGGGGAGATGCCACATGACTGATCTGGTTGCACCACAAGCCGCTGTGGTGGGCGGCAGTGTCGTGGCGTTTGCCGGTGGCTTGCCAGCGTCTCATCGCGACGACATCTACATGAGCACCGCCTATGCGCAACGAGCGACCCGCGCAGCGTTCGAAGATGGCCTGTCGGGCGACTGGTTCGAGTATTACAGCAATGTGTTGAGGTTCATCGGGTGGGACGTGCCGAAACCGCAGACGCTGGCGCCGTCGAACACCTCCCTTATGGCCGGTCACGCCACACAACGTATCGCCAGCGTATGGGGTGAGTCGTTCTCTGAACCGATGCGCCTTGCATTGCGGGCGATGGAGCGTAATGCGTTGGCACTCGAGCTGTTCGAATCCACGAGTGTGCGCGCCAACGTCGGTTACTTCCAAATGATCCCCTGCATCATGAATGGCCCGAACAAGGTCCAGATGGGCGTCTATCATCGTCAGTTCGAGATCGAGCGAGTGGCTGGCGGATTTCTGTTCAGTGAAGATGAAACACTGATTCATAACAGCGTTGAGCAAGTCGCTGCGATTACATTCAACACGCTGTATTACGCCCAGTTTCGCGACAAGGTGAAACAATCGGTCATTACCGGCTCGCTCAAATATCTCAGCGGTCTGGAGATCTGAATGACTGGCCGACTTAGAACGTCGAGGCCGTGCGGTTCTGCTGATCGCGCTGGGCCACCCAATGCTCGATCAACTCGCGCAACTGCGACAACTCAACCGGTTTGGACATGTGCCCGTCCATGCCGGCCTGACGCGCGCGTTCCTTGTGCTCAGCGAGAATATGTGCGGTCAGCGCGACGATCGGCGTGCGAACACGCTGGTTGCTGACTTCCCAGGCGCGCAATTGCTGAGTCGCCGAGAAGCCGTCGAGAATTGGCATTTCGCAATCCATCAGCACCAGGTCGTAACGCTGGGCCTTCATCGCTTGCAGCGCTTCTTCGCCGTTGGCGGCGGTGTCCGGTTGCAGGTTGAGCTTGCCGAGCATGCCGCGAATCACTTTGGTCGAAATGGTGTTGTCTTCGGCCACGAGGATGCGGAAATCGCTCGGTACTTTCGCCGCCGTGGCCGCCGTGAGCACTTGCGGCTGGAACACGGTCTGGCCTTTGTTGCGCTGATTGAGCTCGTCGGCCAGGGTGGTTTTCAGGGTGTAGCCTGCCACCGGTTTGGCGAGGATGCGTTTGATCCCCGAGTTGCGCGCAATGATCTTGCTCGGCGCATTGCTGATGCCGGTGAGCATGATCAGCAGGATGTCGTGATTGAGGCTCGGGTCTTCCTTGATCTTGGCCGCGAGCTGCATGCCGGTCATGCCCGGCATGTTCTGATCGAGCAGCACCACATCGAAATAGTCACGCAGGTGCGCCTTGGTCCGCAGCAGGGCCAGCGCTTCCTTGCCCGACGGCACGGCGCTGACATTCAAGCCCCAGGCACTGCACTGCTGGACCAGCACTTTGCGGCAGGTGTCGTTGTCATCGACCACCAGCACCCGCGCGCCTTGCAGTGGGCTGTCGAGGTCAGAGGTCGGGTGTTCGAGGCGATCGGGATCCAGCGGCAGTGTCAGCCACAGGGTACTGCCCTGCGTGGCGCCGCTCTTGACGCCGAATTCGCCATTCATCAGGCGGATCAGTTGCCGCGCGATCACCAGCCCCAAATTGCCACCCAGGCGGTTGGCCGACAGGAAGTGCTTGCTGTGCAGTTCGGCGTGCATCAGCGCGTCGCGTTCTTCCTGTTCCATCGGTTGGCCGCTGTCCTGCACCGCAATCCGCAAACGCGGCTTGTTGCTGCGCTCGTCGAGGGCGACGACGATCAGCACTTCGCCTTCATCGGTTTTCTTCAGGGCGTTTTCCAGCAGGCTCAGCAATGTCTGGCGCAGACGGGTCGGGTCACCGCTGATGACCCGCGGCACTTGCGGCTGGATGAAGCTGATCAGTTCGACGTTCTGCTGTTCGGCCTTGGCGCGATAAATGCTCAGGCAGTCATCGATCAAGGCGTTGAGGTCGAATTGCACGTCGTCCAGTTCGATCTGCCCGGACTCGAGCTTGGAGATGTCGAGAATCTCGTTGATCAGCGTCAGCAGTTCATTGCCGGCGCTGTGGATGGTCTGCACATAGTCGCGCTGCTTGACCGACAGCGGCGTACCCAGCAACAGTTCGGTCATGCCCAGTACGCCGTTCATCGGCGTACGGATTTCGTGGCTGATCTTGGCGAGGAACTCGGCTTTGGCGTTGATCTCGGCGTTGCTCGCGGCCAGATCGCGACTGACGCTGAAACGGCTCTCGGTGATGCTGCGCTGACGCTCGCCCAAGGCGACGCTCATCAGCAGTCCGCTGATGCAGATGAACACCATCAGGATCATGATCAGGCCTTGCGGCGATACCAGTGTCAGCCCCAGCAGCGCCGGCAGAATGATCAGCGTGCCGATGTTGAACACCACCATCGCCGCAACGAACAGCCGCGCCGGGCGGTAGCCTTTCTGCCAGTGGTAGAAGCCGACGAACAACATGCTCAGGCCGGCCAGGGCCACCAGCGCGTAAGTGATGATGTTCAGTGGCAGGGTGTTGACGAACAACAGCAGCAGGCTGCACGTGACGATGAGCAGAATGTCGCCAAGCAACAGTTTGTTCAGCGGGTGCGGGCCGAGCGGGGCGAAGTAACGGTAAGCGAACATGAGTCCGGCCGGCGCGGTCAGCAGCAGCGCCAGGTAAGCGCCCGGCGTCTGCACGGCATGCCAGTTCGGCAGCCACGGCCCGGCGAGATTGAGCAGCAGCAACAGGCTCAGGCCCAGCAAACCCTCGCAGACCGCCAGCCACAGGCTGCTGCGCGAGCGCGAATAGGCGTAGCGCACGAGGTTGTGCAACAGCAGCATGCCGAGGCAGCCGAACAGCAGGCCGAACAGCAGCGTCTGATGGTGGTCGGCTGCGCTCATCACCGCCGATTGCAGGGTGACGTGCGGGCGCAACTGATGGTCGGAAACCATGCGCAGATACACGTCGAGGGGTTTATCGCTCTGCGGCAGCGGCAGCATGAAGTCGCTACTCGGCAGCAGTCGTTCGGCCTGAGGCTGGTCGGTGCCGGTGTTGCGCTGCTCGATCAGCCTGTCGCCGTCGAGCACATACAGATTGAGCTGCGAAAGGTCCGGGGCAAAGATGCGCAGTACCTGTTCATGCTTTCCCGGCGCCAGCCTGAAACGCAGCCACAAGGCGCCATCGGGCGCGGCCGCGGTGAGGCGGTCGAGTTCGATGGGGCTGAATTGATTGGTGTAGCGGGCAGAGCGGATATCGCTCAGTTGCAGATTGCCCTGATCGTCAAGCAATACCGACCAGCCACTGCCTTGACCGGCGAGGGCCGGAAGCATGCAGAGCAAGGTCAGCAGCGTGACGGTGAAGCTTATGGCAATCCTGAGCCAGCGCACGGCGAAATCCCTTCGTAGGTTGATGCCAGAATATAACGACGCGCGGCGGCAGAACAGCCCGGCGAGGAAGGACATTCCACGCCGGGCATGACTCAGCTTATTGCTGGGTTTCGCCACGTTCACGGGCAATGGCACGGTAGCCGATGTCCTTGCGATAGAAGCAGCCTTCCCAGTCGATGGCCGCAGCCAGCTTGTACGCCTGCTGCTGCGCTTCACCCACGGTTGCACCCATGGCGGTGGCGCACAGCACGCGACCACCGGCGGTGACGACGGCGCCGTCTTTCAGTGCGGTACCGGCGTGGAATACTTTACCTTCCAGGCTTGCCGCTGCCTCCAGACCGTTGATCGGCGCACCCTTGGCGTAGTCACCCGGGTAGCCACCGGCGGCCAGCACGATACCGACGCTAGGACGCGGATCCCACTGCGCTTCAACCTTGTCCAGCGCTTGCGCCAGCGCGGCTTCGACCAGCAACACCAGGCTCGATTGCAGACGCAGCATCACCGGTTGGGTTTCCGGATCGCCGAAGCGGCAGTTGAACTCGATGACTTTCGGATGACCGGCCTTGTCGATCATCAGACCGGCATAGAGGAAACCCGTGTAGACGTTGCCTTCGTCGGCCATGCCGCGCACGGTCGGCCAGATCACCTGGTCCATCACGCGCTGGTGCACGTCGGCGGTGACCACCGGGGCAGGGGAGTAAGCGCCCATGCCGCCGGTATTCGGGCCGCTGTCGCCGTCGCCGACGCGTTTGTGGTCCTGGCTGGTGGCCATCGGCAGGACATTCTTGCCGTCGACCATGACAATGAACGAGGCTTCTTCGCCATCAAGGAATTCCTCGATGACCACCCGCGAACCGGCGTCGCCGAACGCGTTGCCGGCGAGCATGTCGCGCACGGCGTCTTCGGCTTCAGCCAGGGTCATGGCGACGATGACGCCTTTGCCGGCTGCCAGGCCATCGGCCTTGATCACGATCGGCGCGCCTTTTTCACGCAGATAAGCCAGCGCTGGCTCGATCTCGGTGAAGTTCTGGTAGTCGGCGGTCGGGATCTTGTGGCGCGCAAGGAAATCCTTGGTGAACGCTTTCGAGCCTTCGAGCTGCGCAGCACCGGCGGTCGGACCGAAGCAATCCAGGCCGCGGGAGCGGAACAGATCGACAACACCGGCGACCAGCGGCACTTCCGGACCGACAATGGTCAGGGAAACGTTTTTCTCGGCAAAATCGGCCAGTTGCTCAAGCGCCAGCACGTCGATGGCGACGTTCTCGCACTTCGCTTCGATTGCCGTACCGGCGTTGCCCGGCGCGACGAAAACCTTCTGCACACGCGGATCCTGAGCCACTTTCCAGGCCAGAGCGTGTTCACGGCCACCGCTGCCAATGATCAAAACATTCATTTCAAAAACCTCGGATGACGCTAATTCTGTTGAGCGCCGCAGGGACGCTGATCGTTCCCACGCTCTGCGTGGGAATGCCTCTACGGACGCTCTGCGTCCGAGGGACGCGGAGCGTCCCGGGCTGCGTGCCCACGCAGAGCGTGGGCACGATCAAGCAAAATAATCAGTGGCGGAAGTGGCGCATACCCGTAAAGACCATGGCGATACCGGCCTCGTCAGCAGCGGCAATCACTTCCGCATCACGCATCGAACCACCCGGCTGGATCACCGCGGTGATGCCAACCTTGGCCGCGTTGTCCAGACCGTCGCGGAACGGGAAGAACGCGTCCGAGGCCATCACCGAACCGGCGACTTGCAGACCGGCGTGCTCAGCCTTGATCGCGGCGATACGCGCCGAGTTTACGCGGCTCATCTGGCCGGCGCCGACACCGATGGTCTGACGGTTCTTGGCGTAGACAATGGCGTTGGACTTGACGTACTTGGCGACTTTCCAGGCGAAGATCAGGTCGTGGATTTCCTGCTCGGTCGGGGCGCGCCTGGTCACGACTTTCAGGTCATCGGCGCTGATCATGCCGATATCGCGGCTCTGTACCAGCAGGCCACCGTTGACGCGCTTGTAGTCCCACGCGGCGGCGCGGTCTGCCGACCACTCGCCGCAGGCCAGCAGGCGCACGTTGGCTTTGGCCGCGACGATGGCGCGGGCTTCTTCGCTGACCGATGGGGCGATGATCACTTCAACGAACTGACGCTCGACGATCGCCTTGGCGGTCTCGGCATCCAGTTCACGGTTGAAGGCGATGATGCCGCCGAACGCCGATTCGGTGTCGGTGGCATAGGCCAGCTCGTAGGCCTGACGAATACCGCCTTCGGCGTCCGGACTTACGGCAACGCCACACGGGTTGGCGTGCTTGACGATCACGCAGGCCGGCTTGACGAAGCTCTTCACGCATTCCAGCGCGGCGTCGGTGTCGGCCACGTTGTTGTACGACAGCTCTTTGCCCTGCAGTTGGGTCGCGGTGGCGATGCCGACTTCGGCAGGCCTGGCTTCTACGTAAAACGCCGCGCTCTGGTGCGGGTTCTCGCCGTAGCGCATTTCCTGGGCCTTGATGAACTGGCTGTTGAAAGTGCGCGGGAATTCGCTGCGGCCTTCAGTACTCAGGGCTTCAGCCGCCTGATTCACGGTGCCCATGTAGTTGGCGATCATGCCGTCATAGGCCGCGGTGTGTTCGAAGGCCTTGAGCATCAGGTCGAAACGCTGGGCGTAGGTCAGGCCGCCGGCCTTCAGGCTTTCCAGCACGCTGGTGTAGTCGCTGGCATTGACCACGATCGCCACGTCTTTATGGTTTTTCGCAGCCGAACGGACCATGGTCGGGCCGCCGATGTCGATGTTCTCGATGGCGGTCGGCAGGTCGCAGCCTGGCTTGTTGATGGTGGCTTCGAACGGGTACAGGTTGACCGCGACCAGATCGATCGGCTGGATGCCGTGCTCGCTCATGATCGCGTCGTCGATACCGCGACGGCCGAGGATGCCGCCGTGGATTTTCGGGTGCAAGGTTTTCACCCGACCGTCCATCATCTCGGCGAAACCGGTGTAATCCGCGACTTCCACTGCGGCAACGCCATTGTCGCGCAGCAGCTTGAACGTTCCGCCGGTGGAGAGGATCTCGACGCCGAGCGCTTCCAGCTCCCTGGCGAATTCGAGGATCCCGGTCTTGTCGGAAACGCTGATCAAGGCGCGGCGGATCGGCAGGCGGGTAGTCTGGTCGGTCATCTCAATTTCCATCAAAAGCAAAGGAAGTCAGCAAAAAAGGCGACCGTTTTTTACGCGGGCGCCTTTCTGGTTTGATTGAATGCTTACAGCAGATCGTACTGCTTGAGTTTCTTGCGCAGCGTGCCGCGGTTCAGTCCCAGCAGCTCACTGGCCTTGGTCTGGTTGCCCTTGACGTAGTTCATCACGCTTTCGAGCAGGGGAGCCTCGACTTCGGAGAGCACCAGGTTGTACACATCCGTGACGGACGCGCCCTCAAGGTGGGCGAAATAATTGTGCAGCGCCTTCTCGACACTCCCGCGAAGGGTCTGGCCTTCTTCGCTCGGCGTGTTGAGGTGCTGTTTCAAATTCACGTTGTCGCTCACGGGTGTTGTTCCACTCACTAAAGTCTCGGTCATCATCGTCATGCGGCCACCCCTTCTTCGTCCCCTGTCAGGCTCTTGTAACGCTCGGCGAAGAACTCCCGAACGTTGGCGCATTGTGTTTCCGTACCATCCAAACGATTGAAACGGGCGCGAAACTCCCTGGCGCCCGGCAAGGTTGCGAGATACCAGCCCACATGCTTGCGCGCAATACGCACGCCCATCACGTCCCCATAGAAAGCGTGAAGGGCGGCCAGATGCTCCAGCAGAATGCGTTCCACCTCGATCAGCTTCGGTGCCGGCAATTTCTCGCCGGTACGCAGGAAGTGCTCGATCTCGCGAAAAATCCATGGCCGCCCTTGAGCGGCACGGCCCACCAACAGGCCATCGGCACCGGTCGCATCAAGCACGTAACGGGCCTTCTCTGGCGAATCGATATCGCCGTTGGCGAAGACCGGGATCGACACCGCCTGCTTGATCGCGGCAATCGTGTCGTACTCGGCTTCCCCGGTGTACAGATCGGCGCGCGTGCGGCCATGCACGGCCAGCGCAGTGATCCCGGCCTGTTCGGCGATTTTCGCCACGGTCAGGCCGTTCTTGTTCTCACGATCCCAGCCGGTGCGGATCTTCAGGGTGACCGGTACATCCACCGCAGCCACCACGGCCCGCAGGATCTCGGTCACCAGTGCTTCGTCTTTCAGCAGCGCGGAGCCGGCGGCCTTGTTGCAGACCTTCTTCGCCGGGCACCCCATGTTGATGTCGATAATCTGCGCGCCCAGCTCGACGTTGGCCCGGGCCGCCTCCGCCAGCATCTGCGCATCACCACCGGCGATCTGCACCGAGCGAGGCTCGGGATCGCCTTCGTGGATCATGCGCATGCGCGACTTGCGGGTGTTCCACAGGCTCATGTCGCTGGTGACCATTTCCGAGACTACAAGTCCTGCGCCCAGACGCTTGCACAGCTGACGAAAGGGCTGATCGGTGACGCCCGCCATCGGGGCAAGAATCAAGCCGTTCTGCAATGTGTATGGGCCGATGCGTACCGCCGACATAGGACTTCCCTGAGGTGGGGCCGGATCATGAGAGTTCGAAAAAGGGTGGGCATGATACCCGCTCTCGATGACTGGTTAAAGGCTGAATTGAACAAAATCTGAACAGTAATTTTGTTATCGCCGCTGGTTTGGTCGTGCACGGCGAAGTCAGAAAACCGCCGTCAATCCACAAACCGCGCGGGCTTCACTCGGGTGAGTGGAAACTCAGGCTGTAATTCACCGCTTTCGGGCCCGGATCGAGAATGTCCAGTGCAATGTGGATCGGCGTCTGCGGTGGCATCTCCGGCAGACCTTCAAGATCGCCCTTGAGGTATTCGCCGGGTTTGAAGCGACGACTGGCGATCAGATGACCATTGAGATCGGCAAAGCGCAGTTCCAGCAGCGGGAACGGCTGGGAAAACGTCGCCCGGTTGTAGATGATCGCATCGACCACCAGCGCACCGTTGAATTCCGGATGGCTGCGCACCACCAGATTGCTGCTCTTGATCCTGGCGATGTCGACCTTGGACGGCACCGTGCAGCCGATCTGCGGGCAGATTTGCTGAAACCACGGGCGGTATTGATCCTGCCGGGCCAGTTCGTCGAAATGATAGGCGACGTACTGTGCCGCCAGGCCGCCAGCGGCGATCAGCACCAGCAGCAGCCAGAGCAGGCGGCGGCCCCAGGGCGAGCGGCGCTTCTGCCAGTCGAGTTGCAGCGGATCGTCGGTGAGATCTTGCAGGACTTCGGCGCGTACGCCGGGCTCTGCACGCTCGCGCTTCTTGTGCAACGGCGCGATCGACGGCAGGTCGTCATCGTCGCTGTCGTCGCTGGCCGACAGCCGTTCACGGCGGGCATTCGGGTCGATCGGGTCGTGCAGGCGCAACTGCGGAATGCGCGGCTCGTCATCCAGATCCACCGGTTCCAGCGACAGCGAGGGTTCGGTGCGTTCGGGTTCGAGGGTTTCGATGGCTTCGATGTCCGACTCGACATCCGGCTTCGATGTGCGCTCATCGGCCGGTTCGCTGAACAGGCTGCCGGGCCATGCCGCGTCATCCGGTTCGGGGCTGTCGCGGCGCGCACTCAGGGAGTCCTCGCGCGGGCGCCCCGGTTCGGTGACCGGCTGGATTTCGCGTTGCTCAAGACGGGCCAGTTCCTGATCCAGGTCGAGGCTGTCGAGATCCAGTTCCGAAGCGTTCCACTGCTTTTGGCTGATCGCGCGTGGCGCTGGCGTTTCATCGGCAACAGGTGACGGCGCTTCGGCCTGCGCCGGCGCGACGGGCGTCAGTGCATCCTTGCCGGCGTGTTGTTCAAGCAACTGTTTGGCGGCGTTGAACACTTGCAGGCAGGAGCCGCAGCGAACCACCCCGCGGGCCACGCTCAATTGAGCATGGCTGACGCGGAAGCTGGTTTGGCAATGCGGGCACTGAGTGACGAAACTGTCGGTCATGCGGCGATCCGGTTTATGCAGGCGCTCATATTAGCGCCGACGGCCAGTGATGCGCACCCAGCCGTCGCGATTGGCAATCGGGTCGAGATCGAAGTCCTGTGCATAAGCGGCGGCGACTTCGTCACCTTGTTCGGCGAGGATGCCGGACAGCGCCAGACGCCCGCCGGGCTTGACCAGACCGGACAGTTGCGGCGCCAGCGAAACCAGCGGGCCGGCGAGAATGTTGGCGACCAGCACATCGGCTTTGACCTGCGGCAGATCTGGCGGCAGGTACAGCGGGAACAGTTCGTCGGCGATATTGTTGCGCCCGGCATTGTCGCGCGACGCTTCCAGCGCCTGCACGTCGATGTCGGTGCCGACCGCTTGTTTCGCGCCCAGCAGCAGCGCCGCGATCGCCAGAATTCCCGAGCCGCAGCCGAAGTCGAGCACGTTGCACTCTTTCAGATCCTGGCCGTCGAGCCATTCCAGGCACAACGCCGTGGTCGGGTGCGTGCCGGTGCCGAAGGCCAGGCCCGGGTCCAGCAGCAGGTTGACCGCATCAGGTTCCGGCGCAGCGTGCCAGCTCGGCACGATCCACAGGCGCTGACCGAAACGCATCGGCTGAAAACCGTCCATCCAGCTGCGTTCCCAGTCCTGATCTTCGATCACTTCACTGTGATGCTCGGGCAGCGGGCTGCCGGTCAGCAACTCCAGATGAGCCAGAACCGGTTCCGGTTCAGTGCCACCCTCGAACAGGGCCAGCAAATGCGTGTGCGACCACAGCGGGGTGGTGTTGAGTTCCGGCTCGAAGATCGGCTGGTCTTCGGCGTCCATGAACGTCACCGACACAGCGCCCACCTCAAGGAACGCGTCCTCGTAGGTTTCGGCTTGTTCCGGGGTGATGGCGAGACGGACTTGCAGCCAGGGCATGGCGGTTACCTTTGAAATCTGTGGGGCAGCCCGAAGCTGCAAAAGCGCGCAGTTTACGCCAGGTCGCCAGCAAAGTGGACACGCCGGTTGGCTGTTACACATTCGCGGGCGCGATATACCGGTGTATCGCCTGAGCGCGCTGGTTGGCAAATACAGTGGAGGCTCATTTCTACGCAACGACGGGCCGGGACTATGGCGACTCAACAAGGGATTGTAGAAGAAACCGCAGCCGCCGCTGCGTCTACAGGGACGGTGCAGGAGGTTCTGCTGCGGATCACGCGTTGGCAGGTGTTGATCGACAAGCGCCTGAGCAGCCAGATGAGCGTGTTCGAGGCCATGGAAGATTTCGCATTGACCGAACTGCGCAGTCATCACCCTGACGGCAATATTGATCCGGGTTTTGTGCAGGCCTTGCTTGATGCGATTGTGCAGAAAATGATCGATGGCAAGCCTTTGATGTACCTGGCAATCCGCGACGCTCCGTATCGCTGGCCGGGTGCTGCCGATCGGGGCTTGCCTGCCAGCCATCGTGAAGCGATTATCCAGACAGTGGACAGGGTTGCCGAGCATTTCCTCGTTCAGTACAAAAACTACCTGCGAGAGCATTGGCAAACCAAGGGGCAGGAGGCGGCGTTCGATCGCCTCGTCCTGCGCAAGCTGCAGCGTTTTGTCGACGATATCGACGCGCTGTTCAACGCAGACCGGCTCGCGAACCTGACGCTGGATAGATTGCGCAGGCAAATCGAAAAGATCGAGAATCGAAACACTCGCCGGTATCGGTTGACCGCGCTGGCAACCGCCGCGGAAAAGAAAATCCTTCAAGCGCAGTCATTCGCGCAGTTGCCGCACTGGCTGCGAGTGCTGAACGAACCGGACCGTGCCAGGTTGCGCGAGTATCAGCAACAGACGTCACTGGCCCAGGCCGCGCTTGATGACCTGCTGGAAGGCTATGGATCGCTGCGCGCTTTCGCCCGTCAACAAGCGATCGATTACCTTCTGCTCAAACTCGACATCGAAGTAGAACCGGACCGCATCGAGGTGCGCTTGAAATGGCGCTCGGCGGTCGGCGAGCCAACGCAGAATCGCAGCCTGAGCGAATTGCTCGCGGCGGGGCCGATCGGTAAGGATTTCGCTGCGGTGCTGGACGTTACCAGTGGTCCTTCGCAACGTAACCAGCCTCTGACGCCGACATTCGTTGCCGACATGCTGGCGGAGCAGGACTGTCCGGCAGATTACCTGCAAGTTCTGGCCCGGCAGTACGAGCGCGAAGACGTGCAGAAAGCCTCGTTCGACTGGCTTGTCGCGCGGCTCAAACAAAGCGCGTTCGTTGCGCGTTGCGCTGGGCATCTGACCGTGGCCGACCATGACCGTCTCGGTCAGGCGTGGGCGACAGATGTCACAGAGAAAACTCTGCGATTCGCTGCGCTGACGCTGCCCAACGGCATGCAGTGTGCTGACCTGCTGGTGTGTTATCGCGAAGAGACTGCGCAACAGGTCGAGGATCTTTTGCTGTACGCGCCGAACAAGCCAGACGGCCAGGAGTGGGTGCGCTTGCGTTCGCTGGCGGCGTTGACCGGAGAAGTCTGGAGCTGGACGCAGAGCGAATCCGGGCGCGAATACCTGTTGCAGCAACTTTCACCCACTGCACATCGCAAGGCGCGGGATTACCTGTTGGCCGTGTCGGCGAGCCCGGCGCTCTGGGGAATGACCATTGACATTCGTCGCGCACCCGTTCCGTTCGCCGAAGGCGTTGAAGCCGCGGTAAAAATGGGTCTGGCAAAAAATCTGCAGCGCGTCGAGGAGGACAACGCGCTGCGCTGGTACACGACGCTGGGTCTTGAGGCCCGCCGGCGCATCAGCAGCCTGAACCAGGAACTGGTGGTGCATCAGCAGACCTTCAATGAATTGCTGGGCGGTTTCGAAGTTTTCGTCGACTTCGCCAGGCGCGCGGTTGCCGCAGCGATTGCGCCGTATATGCGCAGCAAGAATGTGCTCGAACCGGTCGACCCGGGCACCGTGTTGGTCGACTACAGCCCCGGCGTTGCCGACCGCAGGAAGCAGCCAACAGCCAGTCTGCTCGATCTGGCGATCTACGGCTACGATGACAACGCTGGCATCGAGCATCCAAAAAAAGGCGTGCGCTCGTCAGTCGGCCAGGATTTGAGTCAGGTCCGCAGCGCCGAGCTGGTGCGGTACATGCGCGGGGCCTGGCTGGGTGACAAGTACGCCAAAGAGATTCGTGGCCAATACCTGGACGCTCGCGATGAAGCCTACGAGTTGCGTCGGTTCGGCTACCGCAATGTGCTGTTGTCGAAAATGGATCGTGACCTGCGCATTGCCAGAAGTCAGGCGCGCTTGAGCGATGCGGTGTATTCGGCGCTGGTGCGTCAGGTCTCGCTGTTGAGCCAGCTGCCAACGTCGGGAGCGCATGTGCCGGGTGCCGACATTGCTGCGAGCGACGGCGTGTTCAGGTTCACCGTGCGCCATAACGTCGTGCTGGGGGTGTACGTTTTTATCTGTTGCCAGCCCGAAACGTCCCGGTGGCTATACACGCCGGATGCTCCCGACGGTCTGACGGTGCGTCCGTATCTGTCATTGGAGGGCGAGGTCGCCGGTACATTGCATGACTACCTGATGGCGCGCTGCCCCGTCGCCGCGCGCAATTCGGTGTCGCGCTCATTGCGCGCGATAGCGGCAAAGAAACAGCGCGTCGATACGCTGTACGAAGCGCAGCGAGTGATTGACGCGCGCACTGAGTTCAACGCTTACATCGAGCGCACGGTCACGGACGTGGAGGACATCACCACCAGCCGTGCGGAAATGATCGAAAGGCAAGTGGTTAAAGGATTGATGTTCGGCGCGGCGCCGTTTTGTATGGTGTTTCCGCCGTTTGCCTTGCTGCTGGATGTTGTATTCATCGCGGTCAGCGCCGGCCAGGCAGTCGCGGCGCACCTGGAGGGCGATGTTGATGGCGCGCTCGTTCATTGGCTGGAGGCATCATGGGGCGCGCTGTTTGCCATGGTGGGTGCCGGCAGCGCGGTCAAGTTCCTCGCAGGCACGGTCAGTAATCTGAAGCGTACGACGAGGCCGGTCTCATTGTTGGCCGAACGCTTCGAGACGCTGGCGCCGATTCGCAAGGAAGCACTGCCGGCAGTCCGGGAGGTGAGCTTTCGCGCGGGGCAGGCCGTCGGCAAGGTGCCCGAACAGTTGCAGCGGGTCACTGAAGAAACGGTGTTTTTCGGTACCTGGCGCAGTCCGCCAAGCGCCGGGCAGTCTCAACCGAGCTATTACATCCGCAACAAAGGCAGGTATTTCCAGGTCCGGGAAAATCCGCATTTCGGTGGGCTCAGCCTGATCGATGCCCGTCGCCCCGCGGCCATCTATCAGCGGCCCATACGTTTGACAGCCAACGGTAAGTGGACTCATGACCGGGTGGGGCTGCGCGGCGGCAATGATCAGGTGCGCAATCTTGGCCATGTGAACAACCTGCGCAACGCGTTTCCCGGGCGTGTCGAGCCGGCGCTCAACCGGGGCGCAATGCAGGGTGAGGCTGTGGTCGCGAGGTTCGTTGCCGGGTCGAAGGACAATTATCTGTTTTCGCTGAACGCGCAGACCTGTGTCATCGCCTCAATGTACAACCCGCTGACGAAGGTTGGCGCGGTCATCCATTTCGACCATAACATTCGCGTGCTGGTCGAGCGCACTGTTCGTGACCTGATGAGACGACTGGGAGGCTCGCCCAGCGACGTTCGCGCGACGCTGGTGGGCGGTGACTGGCTGACTGGCACGGATATCGGCGGATCGATCAGGAGCGTATTGCGCCAGCAAGGGTTGCGACCGACCTGGGATTACTGGTCATATTCCTCTTGTCTCGGTAATAACTATGCCGTGTCGTTGAATTTGCAGAACGGCGTGTCGACCGTGTTCAAGACTTCCGCCAGTCAGGTTGAGCGGTTGTATACCCCGGTTTTGCAGCGAGCACGGTTTTCCAGCGACGCGGTCTCGACGCGCGCTGCGAGCTTCATGCAGAGAGTGCGCAGCAGGCCGCTGTATGAGGATGCCTCAGGCAGCGTCGTCGATCAGGCCGGCCGTCGCGCGACCGCGGCGATGGTCGAGGAACAGGCTCTTTCGACGGTAGTGATGAACTGATGTGTTTGTTGCAGGCATAAAAAACCCGATCGCAAGGATCGGGTTTTTCACGCCGGTGCAGTCTTACGACTGTTTGGCCAGCTTGTGCTCGAGGTAGTGAATGTTCACACCGCCTTTGCAGAAGCCTTCGTCGCGGACCAGATCACGGTGCAGCGGGATGTTGGTCTTGATCCCGTCGACCACGATTTCGTCCAGGGCATTGCGCATGCGGGCCATGGCTTCGTCGCGGGTCGCGCCGTAAGTGATCAGCTTGCCGATCAGCGAGTCGTAGTTCGGCGGAACGGCATAACCGCTGTACAGGTGCGAGTCGACGCGTACGCCGTTGCCACCTGGGGCGTGGAAATGCTTGACCGTGCCCGGGCTCGGCATGAAGGTTTTCGGGTCTTCGGCGTTGATCCGGCACTCCAGCGAGTGACCGCGGATCACCACGTCATCCTGAGTGAACGACAGCTTGTTGCCAGCGGCGATGCTGAGCATCTCCTTGACGATGTCGAGACCGGTGACCATCTCCGAAACCGGGTGCTCCACCTGAACACGGGTGTTCATTTCGATGAAGTAGAAACGACCGTTTTCGTAGAGGAACTCGAAAGTGCCGGCGCCGCGGTAACCGATGTCGATGCACGCCTTGACGCAGCGAGCCAGGACTTCCTGACGCGCTTTCTCGTCGATGCCCGGTGCCGGCGCTTCTTCGAGAACCTTCTGGTGACGACGCTGCAGCGAGCAATCGCGGTCGCCCAGATGGATGGCGTGGCCCTGGCCGTCGGACAACACTTGCACTTCGACGTGGCGCGGGTTGGTGAGGAATTTTTCCAGATAGACCATCGGGTTGCCGAACGCCGCGCCTGCTTCGGTGCGGGTCAGTTTGGCGAAGGCGATCAGGTCTTCTTCCTTGTGCACCACACGCATGCCGCGACCACCACCGCCGCCAGCGGCCTTGATGATCACCGGGTAGCCGACTTCACGACCGATGCGCAGCGCTGTTTCTTCGTCTTCCGGCAGTGGGCCGTCGGAACCTGGAACCGTTGGCACACCGGCTTCGATCATCGCGTGCTTGGCCGAGACCTTGTCACCCATCAGGCGAATGGTTTCGGCTTTCGGACCGATGAAGGCGAAGCCGGAGTTCTCGACCTGCTCGGCAAAATCGGCGTTTTCCGCGAGGAAACCGTAGCCTGGATGGATGGCGGTAGCGCCAGTCACTTCAGCGGCGGCGATGATGGCCGGGATGTGCAGGTAAGACTGAGAGGCAGACGCCGGGCCGATGCAGACGGATTCGTCTGCCAGACCCAGGTGCATCAGCTCTTTGTCGGCCTTGGAGTAAACGGCGACGGTCTTGATGCCCATCTCTTTGCAGGCACGCAGAATCCGCAGGGCGATCTCACCGCGGTTCGCGATCAGAACTTTTTCCAACTTCGCAGTCATCAAAGGCTCTCCGCAGTTCAAACGATGGTGAACAGCGGTTGGTCGTACTCAACCGGCTGGCCGTCTTCGACGAGGATGGACTCGATCACACCGCTGGTTTCAGCTTCGATGTGGTTCATCATCTTCATGGCTTCGACGATGCACAGGGTGTCGCCTTTCTTCACGGTCTGGCCGACTTCAACGAAGGCTGGCGAGGCTGGCGAAGATTTGCGATAGAACGTGCCGACCATCGGCGAACGGGCAACGGTGCCGTTCAGCGCTGGAGCAGCAGCGGCAGCCGGGGCGGCAGCAGCGACTGGCGCGGCGGCAGGTGCGGCAGCCGGAGCCTGCATCGGGGCCGGCGCGTAGTATTGCTGAGCCGGGGTCTTGCTGTGACGGCTGATGCGTACGGACTCTTCGCCTTCCTTGATCTCGAGCTCGTCGATGCCGGACTCTTCCAGCAATTCGATCAGTTTCTTAACTTTACGGATATCCATGAATCATCAACTCCCAAGGGTCGGTCAGGGGCGTTTAACGCTTGTTGTTCAAGTCGTTGCCTGTGTTTCAAGCTGTTCTAGCGCGGCCTCCAGGGCCAGTCGGTAACCGCTGGCGCCAAGGCCGCAGATCACTCCCACCGCTACGTCGGAGAAGTAGGAGTGATGGCGGAAAGGTTCGCGTTTGTGCACGTTGGACAAATGCACTTCGATGAATGGGATGCTCACTCCCAGCAGCGCGTCACGTAATGCGACACTTGTGTGCGTAAAAGCCGCCGGATTGATCAGAATGAAATCGACGCCTTCGCCGCGGGCAGCGTGGATGCGCTCGATCAATTCGTACTCGGCGTTGCTTTGCAGATACAGCAGATGATGGCCGGCTTCACGGGCGCGGCGCTCCAGATCCTGGTTGATCTGCGCCAGCGTCGTCGAACCGTAAGTGCCGGGTTCGCGGGTGCCGAGCAGGTTCAGGTTGGGGCCGTGCAGCACCAGTAGGGTCGCCATCTGCGGAGTCCTTGTCATGAATGAGCAATCGTCAGAACCCGGCGACTATGCCGCAAAGCCTTTGTGACTGTCCAGTTCCATGCAATAGCCAGCACGATGGCCGATGTTTGCGCGAAGTATGTGACCAAGTGCTCTGATCCGGTCATTTGTGGCGCCTGGGCTGACATCTTCGCGAGCAGGCTCGCTCCCACAGGGGGGTTGTGTTTCTACTGTAGGAGCGAGCTGCTCGCGATAGCGCTCTATCAGACGCGAAAGGCCTGAACGGCGGTATGCAGTTGCCCGCCCAACACCAGCAGGTTCTCGCCTTGTTCGCGACCGCGGCCGATGCGCAGCAGGTTATCCCCACCCAACTGATGAATTCGCTCGCTGTGATCGCGGATTTCGCTGACTGCGCCGCTCTGCTGTGCGGTCACATCGGCAATGCGGATTGCCGTGTCGGAAATGGTCTGGATCGCGCCGACAATCTTGTCCAGTGCGCCGTCCGCCGCTTGTGCCTGATTGGCCGTGGCCTCGGCATGTTCGACCTGCGCACGCATGCCTTCGACCGATTGCCGGGCGGCGGTTTGCAGACCGGCAATCAGCGTCTGGATCTCGGCCGTGGCGCCAGCCGTGCGTTGCGCCAGCGAGCGAACCTCTTCGGCGACCACGGCGAAACCGCGACCCATTTCCCCGGCGCGCGCCGCTTCAATCGCCGCGTTCAGGGCGAGCAGGTTGGTCTGGTCGGCAATCGAGCGAATCACCGTCAGCACACCGCCGATGGTGGCTGACTCTTCGGCCAGGTGTTCGATCATTTGCGCGTTGCCCTGCACCTCACCAACCAGCGCATGCAGCCCGGTGAGGCTCTGGCCAATTACCATCTGACCATGCTCCACCGCCAGACCAGCGTGGCGGCTGGCGTCCGCTGCCTGCTGCGCATCGCCGGCGACCTGTTGAATGGTCGCTTCCAGTTCGCCCAGCGAATCGCGGATCAGCGCGGTGTCGCCAGCCTGATGCTCAGCGCCGCTGTGCAGGTCGTTGCTCAATTCGGCCAAAGTGCGGCTGCTACCGGCGACTTGCTCGGCATTGCCGCGAATGGTCCCGACCAGATCCGCCAGATAGGCACGCAAGCGGTTGAGCGAGGCTTCAATGTCATGCAGTTCGCGGTTGGTCTTGCCCAAGCGGATATCACTGCTGAAATCGCCCTCGGCCCAGGTCGACAGTGCGGGTGCGAGATTGGTCAGGGTGCGCGCGAGGCGGCGCTGCAAGGTGTCGATCAGCAACGCGATCAGCAGGATCAGGCCGATCATCACGCCTTGCATCAAGCGCACTTCGCCCTGGATCTGGCCGTGCTGGGCGCGCACCGCCGGTTCCAGAGCAGCGATGGCCTGTTGCACCGCAGCGATTTTCTGATGGGTCGCGACACTCAAATCCGTGCGTTTCTGGATTTGCTCGCGGGTGCGCTCAAGCTCCGCCGGATAACGACCGAGCAGACTGTTGAGTTCCCTTTTGAGACCGACGCCAGCATCTTCGGCCACGGTTTTTTCGCTGCTCTCGATGCCCATCATCGCGGCGAAGTCGTCGCTGCCCGATGCGCTCTGACTGACCACGCCGAGCAAGGGCAGGACGTCGATCGCTTGCGCCTGGGCGCGGATGTTGCTGACTTCGCGTTCGACATCCGCAGCCAGTTCGCTGCGTCCGCTGCTGACCAGTTTGTCCCGTGCCAGCGAAAGCTTGCCCAGATGCTGCGACGCCACCAACAGCGGCGTCAGGTAGCTCGCGTTGCCGTTGGCGTACGTGCTCAGTTGTTCGAGGCTGGCGCTCAATTCGCGCTCGGCTTGCAGCAGCAAGGCCTGCGGATCACCGGCCAGTTTGCCAGCCGCCAGCAGATCGGTTTTGCTGAACTCGGCCAGTCCGGACAGGCTTGGGCGCAGCGATTCGGCCAGGGTCGGCGGTAGTTCAGCGAGTTGCGTTTGCAAGTTGTCGATGGCCTGGCTGGCGCTGCTCAAACGCAAGGCGTCGCCGCTGGCGAGGTAGTCCTCGACGTTGCGCGCAACCTCGTTCTGAAATTGCTGGGACAGGCCCAGATATCGCTCCATCAGCAGATAGGGACGTTCGAGGGCTTTTTGCGACCACCACAGCGTGGCGCCGAGTGCCAGGCACACGGCGACCAGCAGCAGCGTATTGAGATTGGTGAGCAACTTCAGGCGCATGACGGCTACCAAGGGCAGAAATGGTAAGCGCCTGAATTTATTGCGGTTCTGTTACAAGGTTATGACCGAATCAGTGGATTCCGATGAAAAAGTGGCACTTTGCTTTGAGTGCCGCGCGGTCTGCACCCGATTGCGTCCAGCACCCTTGGCGCGGTACAGCGCTTCGTCGGCCTGACTGGCCATCATCAGGCTGTCGCAGTCATCGTGCATTTCCACCACGCCAGCGCTGAAGGTGCACCACAAGTCCTGCGGCTGCGCCGGATAATGGATTTCGGCGAAGCGCTGGCGGATCTCATCGAGCACATTGTGTGCGGCTTCGATGTCGGTGTCGGGCATGACGATGGCGAACTCTTCACCGCCGTAACGGCCGATGAAATCGGTCTTGCGCAGGCGCTGCTTGAGAAACAGCGCCAGGCTCTTGATCACTCGGTCGCCCATCGGGTGGCCATGGCTGTCGTTGACCCGTTTGAAGTGGTCGATGTCGAGCATGGCAAAACTCAGCGGCTTGTTCTCGCGGCGGGCACGGAACGAGCAGTCCTCAAGCAATTGCAGGATGTGCGTGTGGTTGTACAGGCCGGTGAGGCTGTCGCGCACCATCCGCGCTTTCAAATTGCGCGCACGGGCGGCACGGTTGCGCACCGTGGTAATCAGGTGGCGTGGCTTGATCGGCTTGGTCAGGAAGTCATCGCCGCCCTCGCTCATGGCGTCGAGCTGCTTGTCCAGATCGTCTTCGGCCGACAGATAAATGATCGGCACACTGACATAACGGTCGTTGTGGCGAATCACCTTGGCCAGTTCGGTGCCGGTGCAGGCCGGCATGTACATGTCGAGGATGATCAGATCGGGCTGAAAATCCGCCAGTTCGGCCATCGCCTGGATCGGCTCGATCAAGGTGCGGGTGACGATCCCGGCGCTGTTGAGCAGGCGCTCGGTGTGCAAGGCCTGGGCGCGCGAATCGTCGATGATCAGCACTTTATAAGGCTCGTACTGCGCGACGCAGGTGAGCACTTCGATTTTTTCCAGCAGGCTCGACGCTTCGAGAGTGCCGGTGAGAAATTCCTGGCCGCCGGCGCGCACGGCGGCGAGGCGGGTCGGGGTGTCGGTTTCATGCAGGCTGAAAAACAGCAGCGGCAAGGGCTCGTCGAGACCGACCTGGGCTTCAGCGGCCAGTTTCAGGCCGACGCCGGGGCCGCTGAAGTCCACATCCATGACAATCGCCGCCGGCAGGCGCTCAACCATCGATGAGCGAAACGCCGACACACTGTCCAGCGCCTGCGCGCTCAGGCCGAAGAATTCCAGTTGTTTGGCCAATCGTTCAGCGCGGTCGTGATCCTGCAGCAATACGTAAACCGGTTTGCGCAGCGGCGGCAGAAAGGTCTGCTCGAGCTGATCGCCATGCCGCAGGCCGGTGCGCGACAGCCGCTGCATCAAGCGATTGAGATCGGTGATCAGCCCGCTGCTGAGGCGCCCGCGATTGGCGTCCACCGCTTCCAGCGACTGGCTGATATGCCGCGCCAGTTGCGTGTGCTCGGGCTGTTCGAAACGCTCGGCGAAACGCAGCAGGCGCAGGTTGGCCTCGCTCAGTTCGGCGAGGTCGACGGTGGACCATTCGCTGCGCTGCAGGCGCTGCCATATCTCGAGAATCTGACGCGCCTGATGAATTACCCGCTGGGCAAAGTGGTGCTTGAGACGCTCACGGCTGGGGTCTTCTGGCTCGGTCATATCCTGACTACTAGTTAGGCTGCATGCTGAGATCGACTGGTGGCTCTATGCTAGCACCTCTTTTCCCTTAGACGAGTGTCGTACGTCAATAATCTGATGTGCGACACAATTCAGTTTCTGACCGGGTGGTTTTGTTTTCTCTACTGATTTTGTCGAAGTGCCCGCATATCGGGGCTTTGCGAGCAATCCTGCCAGCGCTGTCGACATTTCAGCGGCCTTGAAGGGTGGCGTCTGACAGCTGTTTCTGATTTTTCTTCCACGCGCTTTCACCGACCAGATTGGCTGGTACGGTTCAGGGATTCCCCTAGCTGCCGTCCATCGTCCATGAGCCAATGTTTCAACGAACTCGCCAGTGATTCACAGCGCCTCAATCACAGCATCACGCCCATCGACGACTGCGCCTGCGGCGAAGAGTTGTTGTATGGCGAGCGGGTGCAGGTGACAGAGGTGCCGGTGCTGACCTGCCAATGTCTCTGGCGTTGCTACCAGCGCGAGGCCGAAAAAATCGTCGCTCCGAACGGCGTGTTGATTGCCGATCCGGTCGCGCGCAATCGGGCGATCAACGCGGCCTATGCTCGGTTGTGGCTGCACGAGCCACGTTTTCAATGGGCGGGCCTGGCCGCGTTCGCTTCGAAGCAGGTTGGCTGCGGCTTGCTGCATGCGGCGCAGAGTATCGAAAGCATCCGCGAGGAACATGAAGCGCGGCAGCGTCTGCGCGATAGCCGCAGCGAAGCCGGATTGCTGACTCCAGGCAAGATGCCGGAACAGGCCGCTGCGTTGGGCGAGTATCAACAGGCCCGGGCGCGCAATCCGCTTGCTGCCGTGGATGTTCGGGGGCCTGGCGAAGAACAGTCGATAGTCCAGCAACAGTTCCAGCATGTGTACGAAATGATGGCGATGGGCAACACCACGCTGTTCCTGGATGTTTATCCGTTGCATCAGTTTTATGCGGTGCGGGGTTTGAAAGAGTTGAAGAAGTGTCTTCGCCAAAGGCGAAAGATTTTCGGTCATGCGAAGTGGCCGGTGCTTTGGCCGGTGGGTGATGAAACACTTGTTTTCGGTCGTGAGCATGCTGAAATCGAAAAAGCCTTTGAAGCTATGGAAGCGGGGAACATCGCCGAAAGCGTGGAGCATTTGGCGAGACATGAGCAGCGCAACATTCTTCAGCCAACCATTTACGAAAACTTCCAACTGGTTGCGCTTTTGCGGGGCAATCATTTCGCTTATGTCACCGACTTTCCGTCTGGCGTCGCTCAAGCCATCGAATTGACCCTGACCAGTCAATGCCGCCGCGTCGATGATGGCCGCACAATCGACTTCAACAGCCATCCACTGGCGGATCTGTCTGATATCGATCAGCGAATGGAATTTGTGCTTCGGGCGGCGACACGCTTTGATGAAATGCTCAACGACGACAATCAAGGCGCACTGGCGCAGTCCATTCGAGAAATTGCGGCAATGGCGGTAGGGGCATGAAGTTGCGCTTCTCTCATCTACGCTGGCGATATTGGGCGTTGCTTGTGCTTGGTTTCGTTTTGTTGCTGGTTGCTGCTCGTCAAGCTCTGCGGCCGTTGTGGAACGATCCGGTGATCGTCGTGGAAATCGGCGGCACGTATGAAAGCATGATGGAGCGTTCAACAACCCGTTTCACCCATTGATTCGTGGTCACATCTGGGCAGGTAGTCCCAAGTCCGACGCTCGTCTGCGCTTTATTGATTCGCAGTTTGGATTCGAGACACCTCTCGCCCGTTTTTTATCAGTCGGTTTCGATGACAACGTGGTCGACGACCTTCGCATGTCTCCGCAAATCGAGCCTTTGCTCATAGATGACGCCATGAAGGTAATTGTCGATCTGCAGACCCAATGGTGCGCAAAAGGCTGGAAACCGATGGGTACGCAGGGTGACCCGACAATCGCGGACACCCCTGAGTGGCGCGCATACGTCAGACAAGGAGTGCTTCCAGGGGTGTCATTCTGGCAGGCCGGCGACAAATACCAGGCAATGCTGATTCTTGCGCGCTTTAGAGATTCAAGGCACCTCGATCAGGAGCGCTACCTCATCACTCTCGCCGTGGCGGAGCCCTGGATTCCTTTCGACGAAATCGAAGATCGCCGTCTCGAATCCCATCACTTCCCCCCACCTCTACCCGAAAAAGGAGCGATCCCATGCCCATCCCAGCCTTCATGACCATCCACGGTAGCCGCCAGGGCCTGATCACGGCCGGCGCTTTCACCGAAGCGTCTGTCGGTAACGGCTACCAGAGCGGACGCGAAGACAAGATCATGGTTCAGGCCCTCAGCCATGGCATGTACATACCCAAGGACCAGGGCGCCGGGCGGCGGATGCACAGACCATTGATCATCACTAAAACCCTCGACAAGGCATCGCCCTTGCTGAATATGGCGCTGTCGAGTGGAGAGTTGTTGAGCGAATGTCGCGTGGAGTTTTATCGCACGTCGGCCGGCGGCGTGCAGGAGCATTTCTATACGCTGGAGCTGGAGGACGCGGTGGTCGTCGGCAGCGAAATATTGATGCCGCACTGCCTCGACCGCGGCACGTCGCACCTCACGCAACTTGAGAAAGTCCACTTCAGCTACCGCCGCATCTATTGGCGCCACGAAATCAGCCGGACGATGGGTTCGGACGAGTGGCAAGGTGAAGGACAGCGGTGAGGCTGGTCCGTGAGTTCAGCTTGACCGATGACGAGCTCCAGCATGTCTGCCCCGTGGAGGAGGCGCTGGAGCAGGTGGCAAGTGTTCTGGACGGGCGGCAATCGCTCGAAGGGCTGGATCAACTGCGCGCGGGCTTGATGATCAATCTGGACAGCGAAGTCCTGGCGCAGATCAGACAGGGCGAATGGTGCCTGATCAAAGCCGAGGCCGACTATGGCTACTGGCGAGGCGCCGAAGCGGCGTTTGAACAGGCCGTGCTCGATCTGATGGATAATCCTCCCGAGCAGCCCACGCGCACCCCGCGGCTCTTTCGTCTGGTCGACAGCGTGACCGGCGAACCGTTGCCTGCGCAGGCCTGCATCGCCACGGTCGACGGCACACCCAGTCAGCGCCGAACCGATGGTCTAGGCATTGCACATCTGTTTATCAGCGAACAGGCGCAGCTGTCGCTGCGGATTTTCAACGCCTGAATCGCTGCGTCTATCCTTTCGTTCGCGACACCCTGCGCTTGTTTTGCGCCAGCGCCCTGATAGCGCGTGCCCGGCCAAGGCACGTTGTTGTATGGTTGTGGTCGAACCGTTGAACCCAAGTGATTGAAAGGATATCGCCATGCTGGACTGGAAAAACCGCGCGGGCAGTGCGCCTGAACGTGCCGCCGAGCCCAAGTCGGCCACCCGCAGCTACGTCGGCGGGCTGTTGTTCAGCCGCGCGCTAGCCACACTGGTCGGCCTTTATCTGCTGGTGACCATTGGTCTTGGCTGGTACTGGAGCCAGGAGCCGGCGCTGTTTCCGGTGGCGCAAAACGCCCAGGTCGCGGCCGAGAAAGAAGGCAAGCAAATGGTCGTCGGCTACACCACGGTGGAAACCCTGAAGACCGTCGCCGGCACCTTGCTCGACAAGCCGGGCGGCTACATTTCCAACGACCGCTTCCCGCCGGGCCTGTGGATGGACAACACGCCGAGCTGGGAATACGGCGTGCTGGTGCAGGTGCGTGACCTGACCCGAGCGCTGCGCAAGGATTTTGCCCGTTCGCAATCGCAGTCGGCCGAAGACGCCGATCTGGCCAAGGCCGAACCGCGCTTCAACTTCGACAATAAAAGCTGGGTGCTGCCGTCCAGCGAGTCGGAATACCAGGAAGGCATCAATTCCCTGAGCCGCTATCAGTCGCGCCTGTCCGACCCGAATCAGAAAAACGCGCTGTTCTACGCGCGCGCCGACAACCTCAATAACTGGCTGGGCGATGTCGGCACCCGTCTCGGTTCGCTGTCGCAACGGCTGTCGGCCAGTGTTGGCCGGGTCAAACTCAATACCGCGCTGAAAACCGAAGTGCCCGCCGTTGGCGAAGTGCCGCAGGTTGACGAGGAAGTCGTCGAGACACCGTGGATGCAGATCGACAACGTGTTCTACGAGGCGCGCGGTCAGGCCTGGGCGCTGTCGCACTTGCTGCGCGCGATCGAGGTCGATTTTGCCGATGTGCTGGCGAAGAAGAACGCGACGGTCAGCGTGCGTCAGATCATTCGCGAGCTGGAAGCCTCGCAGGAACCGGTATGGAGTCCTATGATTCTCAATGGCAGCGGCTTCGGCGTGCTGGCCAACCATTCGCTGGTGATGGCCAACTATATTTCCCGGGCCAACGCCGCGGTAATCGATTTGCGTCAACTGCTCAATCAGGGCTGATCAATGAGCCACAACGCCAGGGAGGCAGCCCATCGCGCCGCTTCCGATGCTGAACAGATCGCCTGGGTCGACGAGCACGACAACCTGCTCGGCGCCCTGGTGCGCTCCGATTTGCGCGAGCGCGGGCTGATCGGTCGTGGCACTTACATCATGCTGTTCAATTCTGCCGGTGAGTTGTGTGTGCACCGGCGCACGTTGAGCAAGGCGATCTATCCCGGATATTGGGACGTGGCCGCGGGCGGCATGGTCCAGGCGGATGAAAGCTATGCCGAGTCGGCGGCGCGCGAGCTGGCCGAAGAGCTGGGCGTCAGCGGTGTCGAACTCACCGCTCACGACCACTTCTACTTCGAAGACACCGGCAACCGGCTGTGGTGTTCGGCGTTTTCCGCTGTCTGGGACGGACCGCTGCAATTGCAGCCGGAAGAAGTGCTCGAAGCACGCTTTATCCCCGTCGAGCAAGTCATGCAGGAAATCGAGCAGAAGCCTTATTGCCCGGACTCTTTGGCCGCTCTGAAGCGCTATCTCAAGGCGCAGCAAAGCGACGTCGCAAAGAACACATGAATTGGCGCCGATTGGCACTTAGCAATCGCGTTTTTTGCCGTTACACTGCGCGACCTTTTCAAGCTGTGCCGAGTGCTTTTGCATAAGCGTTCGCTGCAGTAGCGCTGCCCCTGCCTGAGTGGGGCTTCGCGGTCGCCGACCTTGCCCAAGGTCGCGATCAGTCTTTGTCCTCCCGAGAGGATTGCCGGTGGCCAAAAAAGCCGCATCCTTAGCCGCCCTGGGCGGCCTGGTATTTTCTACCGACGCAGGTCGTCATTGCCCCGATTGCAGTCAACCGGTGGACGCCTGTATCTGCAAACAAACCGTGATCCCGGCCGGTGACGGCATTGCCCGCGTGCGTCGCGAAAGCAAGGGCCGCGGCGGCAAGACGGTGACCACCATCACCGGCGTGCCGTTGGCCGAAGACGCCCTCAAAGAGTTGGCGACAACGCTGAAAAAACGTTGCGGCACCGGAGGGGCGCTGAAGGACGGCGTCATCGAAATCCAGGGCGATCACGTCGAGCTGCTTCTGGCGGAGCTGATCAAGCACGGTTTCAAGGCGAAGAAGTCCGGCGGCTAGCAGCCTCTGTGAAACCCACCGGCGGCTTGATCCGGTTCTGCAACGTTGCAGAATTGACATCGTCGCCATGGTTTTCACAGAGCCTGTTCATGACCGGTTTCTAAACTCCACGCAGTCAGTGCGGTCTACCGCCGCACTGACGAACCGTCATTTTCTTTCTTTAGACTGCGCCGGCCTGAACACAGGCGACGCACTATGACTTCTTTATAGGGGACTTCGATGTCCGTACGACGCACACGCAAAGACGATGGCAGCCAATGGACAGTTGCGGACAGCCGCAGTGTTTACGGGATCCGCCATTGGGGGGCCGGGTATTTCGCGATCAATGACGCCGGTCGCGTCGAAGTTCGTCCGAACGGCCCGAGCAGCTCGCCCATCGACCTGTTCGAGCAAGTCGACCAACTGCGCAAGAGCGGTTTGTCCTTGCCGTTGCTGGTACGTTTCCCCGACATACTGCAAGACCGCGTCCGTCAGTTGACCGGCGCTTTCGATTCGAACATCGAGCGCCTGGAATACCAGAGCAAGTACACCGCGCTGTACCCGATCAAGGTCAACCAGCAGGAAGCGGTGATCGAGAACATCATCGCCACCCAGAACGTTTCCATCGGCCTGGAAGCCGGCTCCAAGCCCGAACTGCTGGCGGTACTGGCGCTGGCGCCGAAGGGCGGCACCATCGTCTGCAACGGTTACAAGGACCGTGAGTTCATCCGCTTGGCGCTGATGGGCCAGAAGCTCGGCCACAACGTATTCATCGTCATCGAGAAAGAATCCGAAGTCGGCCTGGTCATTGAAGAAGCCGCGTCGCTGAAGGTCAAGCCGCAGGTCGGCTTGCGCGTGCGTCTGTCGTCGCTGGCCTCCTCGAAGTGGGCGGACACCGGTGGCGAGAAATCCAAGTTTGGTCTCTCGGCGGCACAGTTGCTGTCGGTGGTCGAGCGTTTCCGTGGCGCCGGGCTGGATCAGGGCATTCGCCTGCTGCACTTCCACATGGGTTCGCAGATCGCCAACCTCGCTGACTACCAGCACGGCTTCAAGGAAGCGATCCGTTATTACGGCGAGTTGCGCAACCTCGGTCTGCCGGTCGATCACATCGACGTCGGCGGTGGTCTGGGTGTCGATTACGACGGTACCCACTCGCGCAATGCCAGCTCGATCAACTACGACATGGACGATTACGCCGGTGTCGTGGTCGGCATGCTCAAGGAGTTCTGCGACGCGCAGAGCCTGCCGCATCCGCACATCTTCTCCGAAAGCGGCCGCTCGCTGACCGCGCACCACGCGATGCTGGTGGTACAGGTGACCGACGTCGAGAAGCACAACGACGAAATCCCGCTGATCGAGAACAAGGACAGCCTGCCGGAAACCGTGCAATGGCTGGTCGATCTGCTCGGTCCGACCGACATCGAGATGGTCACCGAAACCTACTGGCGCGCCACTCACTACATGAGCGACGTCGCTGCGCAGTACGCCGACGGCAAGCTGACCCTGGCGGAAAAAGCCCTGGCCGAGCAGTGCTACTTTGCCGTGTGCCGCCGTCTGCACAATTCGCTGAAAGCGCGTCAGCGTTCGCACCGTCAGGTGCTCGACGAACTCAACGATAAGCTGGCCGACAAGTACATCTGCAACTTCTCGGTGTTCCAGAGCCTGCCCGATACCTGGGCGATCGATCAGGTGCTGCCGATCATCCCGCTGCACCGTCTCGACGAAGAGCCGCTGCGCCGTGCGGTATTGCAGGACCTGACCTGTGACTCCGACGGCAAGATCAACCAGTACGTCGACGAGCAGAGCATCGAAACCAGTCTGCCGGTGCATGCGTTGAATGAAGGCGAAGATTACCTGCTGGGCGTGTTCCTGGTCGGCGCCTATCAGGAAATCCTCGGCGACATGCACAACCTGTTCGGTGACACCGATTCGGTGAACATCTACCAGAACGCCGATGGCAGCGTGTACCACGCCGGCATCGAGACCCACGACACTATCGAAGACATGCTGCGTTACGTGCACTTGTCGCCGGAAGAGCTGATGACGCATTACCGCGACAAGTGCGCCAGTGCACGCATCAGCGCCAGCGAGCGCACGCAATTTCTTGATGCCTTGCGTCTGGGGCTGACTCGCTCCTCCTACCTGTCTTCCTGAGGCCAGGTGGCGATCACACCGGGTTGTCTGAAACTTTCCCGCAAGCTGCGGAAAATTCGGATGATCCGGTGGGATGTCTCCCAAAATCTGCGCGAAATGCTTGCCGGTCCAGGCCAGCAAAGTCATCCGGTCTGCTTTTCGCGTAGGTCATTTCCTAAGTTGTACTTCAGCTCTCTACTCGGCCATGGCTCTCGGCGAGAATCCCCGGCCGCCCCTCCTGTAGAGATCCGCCCATGTTCGATCCAGTCAACGAGTCGTCGTTTCGTCTCGATGTAGCGGGCCTGTCCGACCCTTTCGAAGTCCTGGCCTTTACCGGTAGCGAAGCCCTCAGCGAAGCCTTTGCATTCGAGATCGATGTCCTGATCGACGATCCCCATCTTGACCTCGCCGGCCTGCTTCATCGTTCGGCTTTCCTCTGTTTCGGGCCGTCGGGGGAGGGCGTGCACGGGCAATTGCAAAGTCTTGTCCAGCATGAGCATGACCCCGGCCTGCGCTTGAGTCGGGTCCGGCTGGGGCCGAAACTCGCCTGTCTGGCGCTGCGCCTGAGTCAGCGCATCTTCAGTGGCCGATCGGTGCCGCAGATCCTCGAACAAGTGCTCAGGGAACACGGCATCGTCGGCAACCAGCGCCGCTTCGAACTGCGCCGCGACTACCCGACCCGCACGTTCTGCACGCAATACCGCGAATCGGATCTGCAACTGCTGCAGCGTATGTGCGCGCAGGCGCAAATCCACTATTACTTCGAGCACCTGCACGACCGGCATTGTCTGGTGTTCACCGATGACCCGGCGCAGATGCCACTGGCCGGTGCAGCGCGGTATCAGTGTGAAGACGACGAGCAGCACGCTGCACCGGCACTGCGCCAATGGCGATTGCACAAGGCGTTGCAGTCCGGACCGTCAGGGCTGCAAACCGTGGAGCACGCCGAGGGTCATAGCGACCTGGCCGCGTTGCGCAGTGGGCATTGGCTGCGTCTGGCCGGCCATCCCTTCGCCGAATGCAATCGCCAATGGTTATTGACGCGCATTGAGCATCGCGCCGATCCTGCCCTCGAACCGCCTTACACCAATCGCGTATTCGGCGCGGTGCAGTTGCCGAACCCAGTACTCAGCACAACTTCACGCGTGCGCATGCACAGCCTGCAACGGGCCTGGGTGGTGACGGTCGATGAGCCGCAGCCCGATCATCAGCGGCCGGTGGCGGTGCAGTTCGACTGGCTCTATCAGGGCGAAGGCGCTGCGCCGAGCCACTGTTGGCTGCCACTGGCACCCTCGCTGGCGCAGTCGTCCATGGCGGCGCTGGACGATGGCGTCGAAGTGGTGGTGAGCTTCTTCGAGGGCGACCCGGATCAACCGATGATCAGCGGTGTGCTGCAGCCTTCGCTCGCTGCGGTTGAGGATGACGCTGACCCACCGCCGCTGCCCGACAGCCTGGAAAGTCATGGGCTGCTGCAATTGCTGGCGAGCGCTGAGCCCTTGCTGTTGCTGTGCCTGATCCCCGGCGGCGGCAGTTTCAGCCACTGTGCGCAGGCGGTGTGCAGTTGTCGGCTGGTCACGGCGCTTGAACAGAGCGGCGCAACATGACGGGCGCCCAGCCCCAGACGCAGTGGCTGTTGCTCGACAGTCTGGATGCCCCGCAGGCCTTGCCAGTGTTGCGCCAGGCGTTCAGCGCCGTGCGCCGGTTCAGTCTGTTCGACGGCACCGAGTTCGAACCGGTCAGTGCGCACGGGCCGCTGCTGATCGATCTGAGCGAATGCCCGGCCCTGACCGCATTGTGTCATCGCGACCCGAATACCTGGCGCGGGCTGTTGCTCACCAGCGAGGCATCGGCGCAACACCTGCTTGGCCATTTGCAGCGCATGCTCACCGTGTCGTTCGGCCTCAGCCATCGCGCCTTGCTCAGCTATTACAACCGGCAGACCGCGAGCTATTTTTTTGATGCCTGCGATGCTGCCGAACTGAGCCGCTGGCTCGGGCCGATCCGCCAGTTGCGCTGGTTCGGCGGCACCTGGGCCGACCGGGCAATCGGCAGCCAGGGCTGGCAACAGTTGCGCAACCCGGGGCTGGCCGTCGAGCCACTGAACATCGAAGAAAACCTGACCCGGCGCCAGCGCGAGCGCCTGCAAACCTGCCTGCTCGAACAGCACATCTGGCGCTGGAGCCAATCGCTGGGAACCGAATACGCCACCATGGCCTCCCATGTCCAGCAAGGCCTGGCGCTGGGCTTCAGCGACCGCAGCGTGCTCGATGGCTGGTTGTGGCTACGCTTGTTGCATCCACGTGCCGTGCTGGTGCCACCGCCGGTGGGGCTGACCCAGCAACAACGGCTTGACCATGTGCGACGTCAGTGGCGCGGCGATCAGCCCTGAGACGAGGTTCGGCGCAGATGGCAGGTGTATTGCGGCAAGGGTTTGGCGTGTTGCTCGGCAGCCTGTGGCTGCTGGCGCTATGCGCATGTTCACCGGTGCAAGTGCTCAATGCACTGACGCCGGACAGCACCTACAGCAAAACTGTGGGTATCGCTTATGGCGACGACCCGCGGCAGAAGCTCGATGTGTATGTGCCGCATACGCCGTTGCCGGATGCGCCGGTGGTGGTGTTTTTCTACGGTGGCAGCTGGAACAGCGGCTCACGGAGTGACTACGCTTTTGTCGGCGAAGCGCTGGCATCGAGAGGCATCGTCGCGGTGGTGGCGGATTACCGTTTGTACCCACAGGTGCGTTATCCGCTGTTTCTGCAGGACGGGGCGCGCGCCGTGGCGTGGACGCGTACGCATATCGATAAATTTTCCGGCAACCCGCAAAACCTTTATCTGATGGGGCATAGCTCGGGCGCCTACAACGCGGCGATGCTCGCGCTGGACGGCGAATGGCTGGCGGCGGTGGGCCTGTCGCCCGAGGACTTGCGCGGCTGGATCGGACTGGCCGGGCCGTATGATTTTCTGCCGATCGAGAACCCGGCGGTGCGCCCGGTGTTCTTCTGGCCGGACTCACCGCCGCAGTCGCAGCCGATCAACCATGTCAGCCACGGTGCGCCGCCTTCGCTGCTGATCGCAGCCAGTCAAGACGACCTGGTCAACCCGACGCGCAATACCGGCGGCCTCGCCGACAAGCTGCGTGCCGCCGATGTTCCGGTGCAGGACTTGTATTACGCGCGCCCCAGCCACATCACTTTGGTCGCGAGCCTGTCACGGCCGTTGCGGCGCCTGGCGCCGGTGCTCGATCAGGTGGTCGGCTTCATCCGGCACACGCCGACTCAGTGAACGCCGCCGTTGAACCAGCCATCGTTGCGCTTGAGCCACCAGCCCTGCGCGCCGAGGGTGAGGCTGCGCAGCACCATGAACAGCAGGAAAGATATCCACAGCCCGTGATTGCCCAGACCCTGTAACGCCCAAGCGAACGGCACAAGCAGCACAACCGTGATCAGCATGCCGTTGCGCATTTCCCGCGCACGGGTCGCACCGATGAACAAGCCGTCGAGCAAATAGCTCCACACCGCAATCAGCGGCAGCACGGCGAGGTACGGCAGGTAGATGAACGCGGTGTCGCGCACGCTCTGAATGTCGGTCTGCATCTCGATGAACAGGTGCCCATCGAGCAGAAACAGCACGGCAAAACCAAGGCTGGCGATCAGCGACCAGCCCCCGGCGACCACCAGCGAGCGGCGCAGGGCGAGGCGGTCGCGGGCGCCGATGGCGTGGCCGCACAACGCTTCGACGGCATGGGCGAGGCCGTCGAGCGCATGAGCGGTCAGCAGCAAGCCGTTGAGCAGCAGCGCATTGGCCGCCACGGTCGCATCGCCCAGTCGCGCGCCTTGCACAGTGATCATGAAAAACACCGATTGCAGCGCCAGGCTGCGAATGAAGATGTCGCGGTTGACCGCCAGCAGTGGGCGCCAGCTATGCCAGCGTTTCAAAGTGGCCCAGACGATATGCCCCGGATACGCGCTCAACCCCTTGCGCGTCAGCAGCAGGCCGAGCAGGGCGCCGCTCCATTCGGCGATCACCGAGGCCCGCGCCGAGCCGACCACGCCCCAATCCAGGCCCATTACAAACCACAGGTTGAGGACGATGTTGATCAAATTGGTGCTCAGCAAAATCGCCAGCGGCGCCCGCGCATTCTGCGTACCGAGGAACCAGCCGACCAGTGCATAACTGGCGAGCGCTGCGGGCAGGCCGAACAGCCGCGTATGGAAAAATTCGCGAGTGAGTTGCTCCAGCTCCGCAGAAGGTTGCATGAAATGCAGCGCGACCCCGCTCAATGGCACGCCCAACGTGCCAAGCAGCAGCGCCAGGCCCATCGCCAACAGCAACCCCTGCAACAGGATTTGCCGTAACGCCGCGCCATCGCTGCGCCCGGCGGCCTGCGCGGCAAACCCGGTGGTGCCCATGCGCAGAAAGCCCATGGCCCAGGCCAGAAACGTATAAAGGCTGGCGCCCACCGCCACCGCGCCCAGTTGGTGAGCGTGCGGCAAATGGCCGATGACAGTGCTGTCGACCAGCGCCACCAGCGGCACGGAAATATTGGACAGAATCATCGGCGCGGCAAGCGCCCAGACCTTGCGGTGGGTCAGGCGGTCGCGCCAGTCGGCAATCAGAGTGGACATGCAGGCTCCTTTGGGGAGCCGTCATTGTAGCGATTCATGAGACCTGAAATGCGATCCCCTGTGGAAGCGAGCCCGCTCCCGAAGGCGTCAGTTCAGGCGAGTCATTGGTGACTGACCCACCGCTATCGCCAGCAGGCTGGCTCCCACAGTGGATTTGCGTGTGCCGTGGAGCTTGCGTCCACCGCGATACCAGTGGGAGCGAGCCCGCTCGCGAAGGCGTCAGTCCAGGTGAGTCATTGGTGACTGGCCCACCGCTATCGCCAGAAGGCTGGCTCCCACAGGGTTTTGTGTTCTCAATGAATAATCCAGCTGAGCAACCACAACCCCAGCAACAGCCAGATGATCCCGGCAATGATCGACGCGTTCATGAACGCGCGAATCGCCGACCACAACAGCATCAAGCCGACGATCAGCGCGATGATGCTGATGATTGAAGTGTCCATCCCCAGCGTGCGGGAAAGTCCCTCGACGAAGTTGCCACCGGCATTGCTCAACAGGTTGAACAGGCCGCTGAGCCCATCGACGATGAAGCGGATTACCGAACCGAGCACCTGCCCGAGCCATTCGAAAAAGCTTTCTACCTGCATGTGTGCGTCCTGATGAAAGAGCTGAGCCTTGGGCCACACCGGTAGTGGCCGAGTTCCCTGCATCATAGAAGGTTTACCACAATCCTGTAGGAGTGAGCCTGCTCGCGATGGCGTCGTGTCAGGCAAATCAATTTCAATGACACGACGCCATCGCGAGCAGGCTCACTCCTACAAAGATCAAGAGCGCCGCGCTTGCCTTCAGCCGTTATCCCCCCGAAGCTATACGCCTTCAGGAGAGCCCGATGAACCTTGTTGAACTGACCGAACGCCTGCACGCCATTCGCGACCGCAATGACTGGCGACAATTTCACAGCCCGAAGAACCTGGCGATGGCTGCCAGCGTCGAGATGTCCGAGCTGGTGGAAATCTTCCAGTGGCTGACCGAAGACCAGTCGCGCCAGTTGCCCGCCGACCAGCTTGCCCACGCCGGGCAGGAAGTCGGCGATATCGTCCTGTACTTGTTACTGCTGTGCAGCGAGCTGGGGTTGGACATGAATGAAGTCGTGCGCGCCAAGCTCGCCGACAGCGAACGGCGGTTCAGTTGATGGGTGACCGGCATTTCGATCAGTTGGCGACGCGTTTCGCTGAAAAAATTTACGGCGGTGCCAAAGGCGCGATTCGCCTCGCTGTGCTGCAGGCCGATCTGGCCGAAGCGCTGCCCGACCGTCCGTTGCGGGTGCTCGACATCGGTGGCGGGCTTGGCCATATGTCGCTGTGGCTGGCCGAACGCGGGCACGACGTCACGTTTACCGAGCCGGCCGAGCCGATGCTCGAAGGCGCCCGCCAGCGTTTCGCCGATGCCGGGCAGCACGCCACGTTCATTCAGGCACCGTGGCAAGCGCTGCCCGACCAGCTCAGCGAACCGTTCGATCTGGTGATCTGCCACGCCGTGCTCGAATGGCTGGCCGAGCCTCACGCCATTCTGCCGGTGCTGCATCAACTGACCCGGCCCCGCGGCTGGTTGTCGCTAGCGTTCTACAATCGCGACGCGCTGATCTACCGCAACCTGCTAAAAGGCCATTTCAAGAAGATGCGCAAGAACGTCATGGCTGGCGAAAAACAAAGCCTGACCCCGCAGCAGCCGCTCGATCCGCGCGAATTGGCAACGCAACTCGACGGACTGTGGCAGGTCGAAAGCCAAAGTGGCGTGCGGGTTTTTCACGATTACATGCCGGTGGAATTCCAGGCCCGCGCCGACCTTGCGGATTTGCTCGAGATGGAGCTCGCTCACCGCCGTCACCCAAGCTTCGCCGGGCTTGGGCGGTACTTGCACTGGATCTGCCGGCCGATCTGATCGGAGCGCGTCATGAAAGCTCAATCCGGGTTGTTGCTCATGTGTCTGGGGTTGGCCGCCTGTCAGGGCAGCAACCCCTACGTGGCGCAATCGCGGCCATTGCCGCCGGCACCACCGCAAGCCGCCACCTTTGATCGCAGTGCCTATCCGGCGCCGCCGCGTGATTACGCACGCTACCGCAGTTGGGCCTGGCTCGACGGCCAGATGCCGCCGGGCACGGTGTGGGCGGATTCGGCGCAAGTTGCCGAAGCGGTCAGCAATGCTCTGGATCAACGCGGTCTGCGCCCGTTGCGCGACAACCGCCCGGCGGATGTGCTGGTCAGCGCCAGCCTGCGCATGGAAACCCGCTTGCGTCAGGTCCGCGACGACTATGGTTACGGTGGGTACGGCGGCTACGATCGCTACGGGCGCGGCTACGGCATGTACAACAGCGTGCCGATCGTGCGCACGTATCAAGAGCAGGTTGTGGTGGTTCAGGTTGATCTGTTCGACGCCGGCAACGGTCAGCCTGTATGGAGTGCCAGCGCCGAAACCGCCGCCACCGGCAATCAGATCGAGCGCAGCGATGCGATCCGCGAGGCTGTGGAAAAGGCCTTGGCGGCGTATCCTCCGGGTTAGCTTCGCAGCCGTCGCAATTCCTGCAGGTTCATGTCTTCAACTGGAGAAATATCATGTTCCGCCGTCTCGCTTTACTGGCCATGGTCGCACTGCTCAGTGCTTGTGCGGCTAACCAGGTCAATCACGATTTCGATGCCAGTCGCGACTTCGCCGCCTATCGCAGCTGGAGCTGGAAAGACCCCGCCCTGCAATATCGCCCTGACGATCCGCGAATCAAGAGCGATCTCACCGAGCAACGCATCCGTCAGGCCGTGGCGGATCAACTCGATCAGCGCGGTTTGCGCCCGGCATCTGCGGGGGCCAAGGCGGACTTGAATGTGCAGACCTACCTGATCGTCGAGGATCGTCAGCAACAAGTGACAACCAACTATGGCGGCGGTTGGGGTGGCCCGTGGAACGGCTATTGGGGCGCGCCGATGTACAACGAAACGCGCAACATCACCTACAAGGTCGCGACCATCCAGGTCGATCTGCTCGACGGCACCGATGGCAAACTGGTGTGGCGCGGCAGCGACGAGCAGATGCTCGCCAGCCGGCCAAACCCGGAAGACCGCAGCAGTGCGATTCGTGAAACCGTGACGCGGATCCTGAGCAACTATCCGCCGCGTTGATCTGTAAAAAGGGAGCCATCGAGCTCCCTTTTTACTGGCGCACCCATTTCCCCTGTGGGAGCCAGCCTGCTGGCGATGACGGCGGCACATCCTGCGGCGATGTGTCAGACCCACCGCCATCGCCAGCAGGCTGGCTCCCACAGTGTTTTATGGCGCAGCGCAAAGTGCACAGCCCCCAGCCCCGTCTACACTCACCAACACCCACAGGAGGTCACGGCAAAGGAGTGCGCCATGTCACCTCGTTCGCGATTCAACGGCCCGGCCCGGCAGCGCGGGGCGATCGGGTTGATGGCGGCGGCCACGCTCAGCCTGGCAGTGGTCATGCTGTTGCTGGTGGTCGACAGCGGCCGCTTGTATATGGAGCAACGCAAGTTGCAGCGCGTGGTCGACAACGCTGCGCTTGAAGCGGTCGGCCGTGGCGGCACTTGCCTGCCGGGCCTGAGCGCCGCCAATTACGCCGGGCAAAGCGCGCTGCGCAATGGCTACATCGTCGACGCCAGCAACACCCTCGTCACGACCTGCGGCACCCTGCTCACGGCGACGAGCGGGCTGCGTACTTTCAGCGTGGACGCCACCCAAGCGGTCGCGGTGAAAGTCGCGGCCAGCCGCACCGTTACCAGCAGTTTCGCCGGTGGCGTGCAGGCGTTGTTCAGCGCAACCCCGGTCAGCCTGAACACCACGCTGAATGCCTCTGCAGTGGCTGCCAAGCCGCAGCCGACGGTGGCCCAACTGAATATCCGCAGTAACCTGGCGACGATCGATACGGCGCAATCGAACATTCTCAACCCGCTGTTTTCCGGCCTGCTGGGCGGTAACGTCAACCTCACCGCGCTGGGTTGGCAGGGCTTGCTCAACACCGATATCAACCTGTTGAAATACCTCGATCAGTTGGCGATCAACCTTAATGTTGCGGCCGGTCATTACACGCAATTGCTCAATACTCAAACCAGCGTCACGCAGCTGATTCAGGCGGCGGCGACGGTGGTGCAACTCGGCGGCGCGACGGCTCAGGTGACCACCGCACTGGGTCAGCTTCAAGTCGCGGCGATCAACGCGGCACCGGTCAGACTCGGCGACATCCTGCAATTGCAGACCGGCACCACGGCGGCGGGGCTGGATGCCAATCTGCAACTGCTGCAACTGATTCAAGGCGTGGTGCAATTGGCCAACAGCAAGAGCGCGGTGGCGGCGACGTTGCCGGTCAGCGTGCTGGGGCTGGCGAATGTCACAGTGCGGGTCAAGGTGATCGAGCCGCCACAGTTTTCCGCGATTGGTGATCCGGCGCGAGCCAAGGTCGACCCGCTTGGGGCAGACCGGATTTATGTGCGCACGGCGCAGGTGCGTACGGTGCTTTCGGTGAATCTTCCGGTGTTGTCCGGGGTGACTGGACTGACCAATGCGGTACTGGGACTCGTTGGCGGATTGACCCCGACACTCAACGCGCTGCTGAGTCTGGATCTGGTTGGCACGCTCAATTCAGCGCTGTGTCTGCTGGGCGCCGGTTGCGAGCAGCTTGACCCGCAATTGCTGCCATCGCCACGGATCGACATCAGCCTCGACGCCGGCGGCGCGAAAAGTTACGTGACCGATTACAGCTGCCCGACCGGCACCAGCGGCACCAAGAGCCTGACCGCGCATACCGTCACTTCGCTGGCCGATCTCAAGCTCGGCAAGATCGACCCGATCAATGCGTTCTCTTCTGCCGCCCAACCGACAGTCGCGCCCTTGCCGTTGATCGATCTGGGCATCGTCACCTGCCACAAGATCCTCTTGCTCGGCAGCTGTAATCCCGCCACTCATGTTCCGTTCGGCGCAGGGGGCATCGGCATCAAGCTCGACACCAGCGTCGCGCAGAACTCGCAAGACCTGGTGTTCTCCAGCACCACGCCGTTCGCCACCCCGGCCAACCTGAAACTGCCACCAAGCGTGCTCTCCGCTGTGCCGACCAGCAACATCGTCTCCAGCCTGTCGAATTCGCTGGCGGGGATCAATCTGATCGTCTACCAACCCGTGGGCAGCAATCCGCTGGGCGCGATCGTCAGCGGCGTCGCTTCGTTGATCAGTGATGTCACCAACCGTTTGTTACCAGTCGTGACCAGCACCATCAGCCCATTGCTCGACCCGTTGCTCAACAGCCTGCTCAAAGGCCTGGGCATCAACCTCATGGACGTCAAGGTCGGCGCCAACATGACCTGCGGCCAGACCGGCAAGGCCTATCTGGTGATCTAGGCGTCGCTGGCAATCGGCAATTCGATGCAGAACCGCGCGCCCTCCACCGAGTTGCGCACGCTCAAGCGGCCGCCCATGTTGTCGATGATGCCGTAGCTCACCGACAGCCCCAGCCCGGTGCCGACGCCGATTGGCTTGGTGGTGAAAAACGGTTCGAAAATGCGTTCGAGCAAACGCGCATCGATGCCGCCGCCGTTGTCCTCGACCCACAACCGTACATGCTGTTCATCACGTTCGACATACATCGAGATCCACGGCTTGAACGTCGAGTCTCGCTCGCGTCGGCTCAGCAATGCGTCGCGCGCGTTGACCATCAGGTTGATCAGCACTTGCTCCAGCTGATCGACGTAGCCGCGCACCTGAACTTCGAACGCGGTCTCGCTGATGCGCAGGTCCACGCCTTTGCCGCGCATGCCTTCGGCCAGCAGCGACAACGTGCCTTCGATGGCATAGGCGGGGTTGAACAGTTGTTGCTCGATTTCCGAACGCCGACCGAACACGCGCATGTGATCGACCACTTTTGCCGCGCGCTGGACCTGTGCGTCGATGCGGTTGAGCTTGTCGGTGAGGTAGTCGATCTGTACGTCACCGTTGCCCAGGCGTTTGAGCACGTTGACGATGGCCATGCGCATCACGTTCAGCGGCTGGTTGATTTCATGGGCCAGGCCGGTGGCCATTTCGCCGAGGGTGGCCATTTTCGCGCTTTGCGTGAGCTGCTGCTGCGAGCGGCGCAGCTCGGTGTTGTCGCGGCCCACCGCTTGCACTTCGATCAAACGACCCTGTTCATCGAACACGCCGCGATCGGACCAGACCCACCAGGCGTTTTCGCGGCCGGGCAGTTGCAGGCTGATTTCCGCGGTGCTTACCGGTTGTTCCGGGGTCAGCGCGGCGAGCCGTTCAATGAACGCGCCGCGCTGCTCGTCAGACATCCAGCTGCCCAGATCAACCCCCGGCAGTGCCTGCGGCGCGCATTCCAGATACGTCGCCAACGGGCGGTTGCCGAAGGTCAGAATCAAGTCAGGTCGATAGCGGCAGATCATTGCCGGCGAGTCCTCAACCAGAATCCGATAACGCTCTTCACTGTTTTTCACCCGCTCGGCGGCCAGCGTCGCTTCGGTGACGTCGAGCCACAACCCCACGGCTTCGACCGGCAGGCCAAGGTCATCGCGCAGCAATCTGGCTTCGTCGAGCAGCCAGTGATAACTGCCGTGACGATCACGCAGGCGATAACGCCCACGCACCGCACCTTCGCGCAGCAGCTGACGCGTACGGTCAAAATACAAATTGCGATCGTCAGGATGGATCATCTCGATCAGCGCACCATCGCTGCAATCGGCCAGGCTCCAGCCGAGCAGCGGTTGCAGGCTGGCGCTGAAAAAAGTCGGAATCAGCGCACCCTCGCGGTATTGCTGAACGTAAATCACCGCAGGCGAACTGGCGATCAGGTTGTCCAGCCGTGCGTGTGCGGCGGCGGCGCGTTGTTGCTGGTTCTGGGTATCGCTGATGTCGAGCATGAACCCGACCAGCCGCCGGTTTGCGCCGCTGCCGGTAGCCTGGCCTTGCACTCGGTACCAGGTTGCGGGCTGCGCAGGCTCGCGGCCGGCCAGACGCACCGAGAGCGTTAGGGCCTCGCCGTGATGCTGCAAGGCGTGCAGGCGGCTGCGCAACTCGTCGCGGTCGGCCGGGTGAATCTGCGCCAGCCAGTCTTCAAGGACTGGTTCGCCAGTGTCCAGTTGCAACGCAGCGGCCAGCGAGGGGGCCAGTTGCACGCGCTGGCGCTCGGCGTAAATTTCCCACCAGCCGCTGCCCAGCAGGGTTTGCAAGGCTTCGACGCGCTCCAGTTGCAGCTGATGCTGGTGTTCGCGCAGACGTCCCAGCAAGGGGCCGGCGAGGGCGCTGAGCAGCGCGGTCCAGTCGCGCTCGCTGAGGTGCGGCGCGGCGGTGTCGACAGGGTAAAAAGCGCAAAGCAGCCAGGCGACCACGCCACGTTCATCGCTGTACGGCACGGCGAAGCCTTCGGCATTGCCGAACAGCGCCTGCACCCGCGAATGCTCATCGAATCCCGGCTGCCCGCCGATCCGCTGCGGCGCGGCGCTGCTGAGGCTATCGAGCGGTGTGCCGAGACGCTGGCCGTCGTCCCAGAGGTTCGGTGCATCGTGAGCACGATACTGTCGATACACCTGCCAGCCTTGTTGCTCGTCATCGAGCAAGGCCAGCGCCACACAGGGAATGTGCCAACGTTGCGCGATCACTTGCAGTCGCTCGCCGACGACTTCCGGCAAGCGTGTCTGGCTGCAGGCACGCACCTGCTCGCTGATTTGCGCGGCGATCGATTGGCAGGCGTCGCGCTGACGCGCTTGCTGGCGTTCAAGCAACAAGTCGCCGATATCGATCAACTGCAGCAACCAGCCTTCGCCCAGCGGCTGCACCCAGCCGCGCAGGTGCAAGGTCTGCTTGCCGAGGCCGGAAAAATCCAGATCGAGCAACAGGCCTTGCCACTCCCTGGGGCGGCCTTCGATCGCCAGCGTGCTGTGCGCTTGCACATAAGTGCTTAGCGGCAAGGGCTTGTCGTGAGGTTTGTGCTGCGCGAGCAGATGCCGCAGCGGCCCGGCCATTTGCACCACGCCACTGTCGTCGTTGAGGTACAGATGCAAACCACTGGCGGGCGAGCCGAGCCGGTCGGGCAATTCGTGGGCGGCGAATGTGCTGCGTTTGAGCAAGCGCCCGAAGAGCTTGTCGCCCGAGGTCAAAATTGCAGGCTCGAGGTGGCGGTCAGATGGCTGGGCAGGCTGGGGACCGGGCCGATACCCGGCAACAGCAGAACCGGCATGACCTGATTGAGCTTGCTGACCGGGTAACTCACTTGCACCGTCAGCAGACCGGTTCCGCTGTATTGGGTGCTGGTATCAACGCCGACCACCAAGTTGAACACCGGCGGAATCCACGACAATTGCTGGGTCAGCGTCGCATTCGCGGTGTTGATCACCACGGTTGAATAGTTGGGCGTGTTCGGATCAACCGCGACACTTCGGCGGACCGCTTCGGCCGTGGCCTGATTGAACGACTGCATCATCACCAGCGGCAGGCTGTAGCTGACCAGACCGTAAAACACCGCAAAAAAGATGATGAACACCAAGGCGAATTCGATCGCCACCGCACCTGTTTGCGACTTCCGGAAGGCGTATTTCATGAGTGCGTCTACCCTGACTGTCACTGCGTAGTATCAGCATAGAATCATTCAGCAAAAACGGACGGCTTTTAGCGGATGCACAGTTTTATCCTGTTGCTTTGGCTGGTGTTGTGCGCCGCGCAAGATGCGCGTCAAAGGCGCATTGCCAATGTGCTCACTTTAGGGGCTGCTGCGCTGGCGCTGGTTTATCTATCGGCGACCGGCAGCACCTGGCTGGGCGCGGAAGCCGGGCAGGGCGGTTGGGCGGTTCTGATTGCGCTGGCGCTGACGTTGCCGGGCTTTTTCATGGGGCGCATGGGCGCTGGCGATGTGAAATTAATGACAGCTCTTGGGCTTGCGACGGACGGTCTGTTTATTCTTGGTGTGTTTATTGGCGCGGGTATCGCCAGCGTGATCTGGATGCTGCTGGCGCCAAGACTCTGGCTCCATATGAGTCAACGAGTTAGAGATCGCTTGGAGAATCTGCGGCCAGACACGTCAAAAAAGCTGCCATTTGCACCGTTCGTGCTGGTCGCTGCCGTCCCCGTGTTGTATTGGATTCATTGATCGCCAAGCGCCACTAGTCCTATGTACATAGTCGGAAAGTAGGTCTACTTTCAACTGGAACGGGTTATACCGCTAAACGCTGGCAGTACAGGAATGGTCAGCTTAGGCCCAAGGCAATGGAGTGGCACGTGAACAAGCTTACGTCTGCGGTGAAAATCCTTGTGGTCGACGATCAGCCGTTGGTGGTCGAGGAACTGTGCGAATTTCTGGAAAGCAGCGGTTACCGCTGTGTGCCGTGCCAATCCAGTCTGCAGGCGATCGAGCGATTCAACGACGACGCCGAGATCGGCCTGGTGCTGAGCGATCTGCACATGCCGGACATGGATGGCATTCAGCTGATTCAAGAGTTGCAGCGGCTGGCCGGCAAGCATCGGGTGTTCGAGGCGATCATGCTCACCGGGCGTGCGGACAAGCAGGATGTGATCAAGGCGTTGCGTGCCGGGATTGCCGATTACTATCAGAAGCCGATCAATCTGGATGAGTTGCTTGAGGGCGTGCAGCGTCAGGAAGCGGCGCTGCAGGAGCGTCAGAAGAATTTGCATCTGGGGCATCTGAATCAGAAATTGCAGTTCTTGTCGGAGTCGATCGACGATCTTTATCAGGATCTGGACAAGGTCCGGCGCAGTCCGGCGGCGGTGGCTCGCGATGTGTCGGGCGGTGAGCCTGACGGGGGCGAGGCGCAGGAGACGCCGGCGCTGTTCAGTCAGTTGTCACCGCGCCAACTCGATGTGGCGCGGTTGGTGGGCAAGGGGCAGACCAATTATCAGATTGCCTGTGAATTGGGGATTACCGAGAACACGGTGAAGTTGTATGTGTCGCAGGTGTTGCGGTTGACGCATATGCATAATCGTACGCAGTTGGCGTTGGCCTTGGCGCCCAGTGGTTCTGCGTTGCGGCAGCGGGTTACGGCGCATTGACCCTTGGCGGCCTCTGGGCCGACCAGGCTTTGGTTGTTTTGGGGGCATATCCATTGCTTCGAGTGTTGCTTCTGGCGGTTCCGCTTTTACAGCGGGTCACTTTGGCAAACGCCGGAGTGCCGGCCCAGCCCAAAGTAACCAAAAGGCTTGCTCCTACGTACGGCCCTCGCAGGCTCGGGTCCCTTCGCTCCGGGACTGATCCGGGCGCAGCGGCTACGGTTTGCTTCGCTGCACCTACGTCCGCTGTGTCTGGCTGCGCCAGACGGTCGCTGCGCTCCCACGCCCGGATCAATCCCTCCACTCAGCCTTCCGATGTCGCTGGTCAGGCAAGATCAAAAGCACGCGAGCTAACGCTCATTGTTGAGTGGTGAAAAGCGGTTGTTCGACTTGAAATTTGTGGTGGATTCGCCCCTCACCCCCGCCCTCTCCCGAGGGAGAGGGAGCTGATTTGTGAGCTGTTCAAAACTTGCGTTCGACTAGGTATCCCAAGTCGGCGAAGCTCTCGCATCCCCCGCGGTCAGTCCCCTCTCCCTCCGGGAGAGGGCTAGGGTGAGGGTTGGCTTTTGATTTCAGGCGTTCCTGACTGAACATACCCAATCCAATTGTGGGAGCGAGCCTGCTCGCGATAGCTTCCGCAAGCTCACCACCTCACTAATTCTTGGTCTCAACCTTCCCACCCGCATCCGGATCATAAAAATCCGGTATCTCGTATTTGTACTTTTTCAACCAGCGCTGCATGGCCAGGTCGCGTTCGGTGGCGGTGGCCGTTTGCGGTTTTGGTGAGGCGGCTTTGTTGCGGCTTTGCAGGAGCAGCCAGCCTTCGGTTTCCTGTTGTTGTGCCGAGGCGGGGCCGGCGTCGATGGCGGGGGCGCTGAGGGGCAGGGTGAGCAGGGTCAGGTAGCACAGGCCTTTGAGGGGATGCATGGCTGTCTCCTTATTTGAGCGACGGCGGCAGTGAGTCGGCCACGGCGGCGACCTGGTTGCCAGTCGACGGTCTGGCTTTGCCCGGCGCTTTGAGTTGTTCGGCGCGTTGTTGGGCCTGGGTGAATTGTTCCGGGGTCAGTCTGGCGCGGCTGACGATCTCGGCGGCTTGCGGCCAGTCGTTCTGGTACAGCAGCAGGGTGACCATGTTCAGCGTTGCCAATTCGTTGTTCTGCTTGAGTTCGATGGCGGTGAGGAATTCGAAACGGGCGTCGTTGAGGCGCAACTGGTTGAGGTAGACGACGCCAAGGTCGTTGCGGATTTTCTCGTCGGTGGGTGCCAGTCGGGCGGCGCGTTGCAGGTGGGCCTGGGCCTGGCCGTAGTCGCTGCGGGCGGCGTAGATTTGGCCCAGACCGTGTTCGGCCTGGGCGGTCAGGCAGCCGCCGAGCAGGCTGCGATACAACGGTTCGGCTTCGCTGCGGCCGAGCAGGCGGTAGACCTTGGCTTTGCGCAGGCGCACTTCGCTGAGGTTGTCCGGCAGGCTTTGCAGGTTGGCGAGGCTGGCGTGCAGTTTGCCGTCGTTGGCCAGATCGTCCGCCAGATTCAACGCCAGTTCCTGCTCCTGGGTCATCTTGCTGCAACTGCTCGGTGACAGCAGCGCCGTCCACGGCGCCTGGCCGTCGGTGGCGCAACCGCCGAGCAGCAGCAGACTTGCCATGATTATCAGTGCTTTCATCAAACGCTCTCCATGAGCCAGGGTCAGTTTGCGAAGGCCCGGGCAATTGCGGTGAAGCCCGGGCCGGCGAGGACGATCAGCAAGGCTGGAAACAGAAACAGCATCATCACCACTGACATCTTTGCCGACATTTTCGAGATGTATTCCTGCAAATGGGTCAGGCGTCGGTCATCCAGCAGTTGCTTGAGCGCCAGCAGCGATTTCATCGCGCCGCCGCCCTGGTGAATCAGTTGTTCGAGGATCACACAGGTATCGCTGAACTCGTCGACGGCGAGCATCACCGCCGCTTTGTGCAACTCCTGGCCAAGTTCCAGGCCGCTGTCGACCCGCGCCAAAATCAGGCGCAGTTCGCCGGTCAGTTCCGGCAACAGTTTTTGCGCCTCGCTGCTGAGCACGCGCAGTGCCTGTTCCACCGCCATGCCGGATTCGAAGAGGATGCGCAGCAGCGGAATGAAGGTGGAAATCTCCACGGCGAGGGTGCGCTGGCGCCGCGCAGCGGCGTAGGCGAGCACGCGTTTGGGCAACAGATAGCCGCCGCCGGTGGCGAGCATCGGTATGATCCAGCGGTTGTCGGCTTGGGGGAAGAACACCTGCTGCAGAAAGATTGCCAAGCCGAAAGTCAGCAGCGGCGTGCCGATCTGGCAGGCGGCGTACAGCGAGCGTTCGCTGGCGCGGCGCCAGCCGAGGCGGTTGAGCAGGGTCTGGGTTTCGCTGTCGATGCTCACCGAGCGCTGGCCAAAACGACTGCTGCCGACAGCGCGCAGCCAACTGCCGAAGCGGTTTTCGCGCACCCGTTGCCCTTGCAGGCGCTGGTTGATCTGCCGCACCCGGCGCCGCTCGACCAGCAGGTGATTGATCACCAGCAACAGCGCGCCGAGCAACAGCATGAGCGCCGCGAGCCAGACCATCTCAGACGCTCCGCAACATGCGCCACAGCGCCAGACTGCCGACCACTTGCAGCACAGCGGCGCTGATCAGCATCTGCCTTCCGCCGGCGTCGTTCCACATGCCGAGCATGTATCCCGGATTGGTCAGCATGAAGTAACTCACCAACAGCAGCGGCAATGCGCCAAGCACCCAGGCGGTCATGCGTGTTTCGCCGGTGAGCGCGCGCAGTTGTCGCGCGCCCTGATCACGTTCGCGGATCAGTTTGATCAGATTCTCCAGCAGCTCGCTGGCGTTGCCGCCGTAGCGGTGATTGACCTTGAGGCCGAGGGCGAACATGCGCAATTCGTCCTGTTCATACAGCTCGGCAAAGTCGCTGACGGCGTCGGGCAGGTTCACACCCAATTGCACGTTGCGCTGCACCCGGCCCATGGCCGCTTTCAACGGATCTTCGCTGGCGTCGATGCTGCCCATGACCGCGTCGCTCAGGGTGCGCCCGGACTTCAGGCTGCGTACGGTGTGATCGAGCAACTGCGGCAGTTGCTCGATCATGCGTTTGATCCGGCGCCGGTAAAGGAAGGCGATGTACAGCCGCAGCGTCAGAGGCGGCACGACCACCATCAGCAGCAGGCCGATCCACTCGGCGGCCACAAAACCCAAGCCCATCGCCACTGCCCACAGACTCAGCCACAGGCCGAAACGCTCGGTCGGGCGGCCCAGGCCTGCGCGCAGAAACATCCGTTCCAGCCCGACCCAGATCGGTTTTTCCGCCGCCAGTTGCGGTTGCCCGGCGGCCAGTCGGTTGAGTACTTTTTCCGTGGCAGTCTTGCGCAGGCCTTGCAGGAACAGGCGGATCGACAGCCCCAGCAGGGTCAGGCAGACAAGGATCAGAATCAGCGGTGCCCACATGTTCGCTGCTCCTCGCCGTCAGACCGGATGCGCGTCATGACGCAACTTGTCGCCAGCCGGATTGACCGCCTCGCGCAGAAAGCCGAAACCCGTACGGCGATCAAGGCGGAACAAGGTGTTGGTGACGTAGACGTCTTCGCGAATGCCGACCACTTCCACCACTTCGCTGACGCAGCGGCGCCCGTCGGGCATGCGCGTCAACTGGATGATGACGTCGAGGGCGGCGCAGATCATCTGGCGCAGGGTGCGTTCGGCAATGGAACGACCGGTCAGGCCGACCAGGGTTTCCAGCCGCAGCAACGCATCCTGAGCATTGTTGGCGTGCACGGTGCTCATCGAACCGTCGTGGCCGGTGTTCATTGCGGTGAGTACATCGACCACTTCAACGCCGCGAATCTCGCCGAGGATGATCCGGTCCGGGCGCATGCGCAGGGCATTGCGTATCAGGTCGCTGGCCTTCACTTCACCATGCCCTTCGGCATTCGGCGGGCGGGTTTCCAGACGCACCACATGCGGATGGCCGAGCTGCAATTCGGCGACGTCCTCAATGGTCACCAGACGTTCGTGGGGGTTGATCAACTGGCTGAGAATGTTCAGCAGCGTGGTCTTGCCGGTGCCGGTGCCGCCGCTGATGAGGATGTTGCAGCGCTTGCCCACCGCGTTCTGAAAAAACTCGAAGATCGCCAGGTCGATGGTCTGCATCGCCATCAGATCGCTGCTCTTGAGCATGTCCTTGCGAAATTTGCGAATCGACAGACACGGCCCGTCGAGGGCGATCGGCGGAATGATCGCATTGACCCGGCTGCCATCTGGCAGACGTGCATCGACCATCGGCGAAGACTCGTCGAGGCGCCGCCCGAGCGGCGCAAGAATCCGCTGCATGACTCGTTCGACATGATGCGCATCGATAAAACGCAGATCGCTTTGATGCAGCACGCCGTCGCGTTCGATGAACACCCGGTGCGGGCCATTGACCAGAATTTCGGTCACCGAAGGGTCGCGCAGCAGCACTTCCAGCGGGCCGAAACCGGTCAGCTCGTCGACGATTTCTTCCGCCAGCCGCTCCATTTCATAGCGCGAAATCGCCAGGTGCAGACGGGCGATGTATTCGGCGACCTTGTCGGTGACGAACTGCGCGAGTTGCTGCCGCGAGCCTTCCAGAAGATTTTTCCCTGACTCCTCAAGGGCATCGATGATGTAGCGATGCAGGACCAGTTTCAGGCCTTCGTGATCGCTGTTGCCGTTACCGGCGCGCGGTGCGCTGCCGAACAGTTTTTCTGCGTTCATGAGCTGCCTCGCAAACGGTTGAACCAGGTGACTTTGGGTTTCGCCAGCCCCTCGGAGCGTTTCGCCAGGCGTTCGCCAAGAGCGCGCAGGCTCTGCGTGAGTTTCTCGCGCGGGGCCAGTTCGAACAGGCTGACGCCCTGGTTTTTTGCGTTCAGGCGCACTTCCGGGGTCAGGGCCAGGGTGGCGATCACCTCGAGGTTGAAGGTCTTGCCGAGGGTTTCCGCGTTCGGCGCGACGCTGCTCAAATAGCGGTCAACCAGCAGGCGACCGTGGTCGAGCTTCATGCCTTTTTCCCGCCACAGATTGAGCACAGCGAGGTTGCGTCGGCAGTTGAGCACGTTCTGGTCGGTGTACCAGAGCAGCTTGTCGCAGTGGCTGACAAAGGTGCGCAAGGCTTCGCTGTCGCTCTGCCCGGTGAGGTTCACGACGATGTGCTGGAAGTGCTGGCGCAGAGCGCTGAGCAACATGTACAGCTCGGCGGCGCTGGTGTTTTCCAGCGGCTCGTCATTGCTTGCATAGGCGAGGATGCGCAGGCCGGCTTCGGTGCTGGTGAAGGCGCTGTCGATCAGTGTCGCGTCGAGCCGGCGCAAGTGGCGCAAGGCATCGCCAAAATGAAACGAACTTTCCAGCCCGAGCAGCGCCAGGCTGTCACCGCGCGGCAGACCGAGGTCGAGCAGCAAGGTTTGCTGGCCGCTCTTCTGCACCACCAGCGCCATGTGGTTGGCCAACAGCGCGCCGTCAGAACTGCTCTGCACACCGTACATCACCGTCAGCCCGCCCAGTTGTGTGTTCGGCGCCACCGGCGGCAGGCGTTTGCTCAAGCGCCGCACCAGCCCGGCGACTTCGCTGGAGCGTGAACCATAGGCGACAAAATCCCGCGCACCGGCGCGCATGGCATTGAGCACAAGCTGATTGTCCATGCCGTCGCCGAGGGCAACGATCGCCAGCATCGGTTTGGCTTCCAGCGCACCCTCGATCAAGGAGCTTTGCGCGACCACGTGCTCGCGATCAAGACCGACAAATACAAGACTGGCGAACGTGACGTCGACCAATGCCAGCAACTCGTCGAGGCTGCCGCCACCGGCGCTGACTACCTGGCCGAGCGGCGCGAGCGCACCTTGCAGCCACTCCAGATCAGTGCTGTTGCGGGTGATGGCGAGGAACGTCTGGCTGAGGTTCTGGCTCATTGCGATAACCCGCTGCGCTTGTCGAAATTGCCGTTTTCAAGGAAAAACATGCGGTAGAAATTCGGGTCATAGTTGCGCAGTTTTTCCCCCGGCAACGACGGCAGTTGCGCATCCGCCGCCAGTGGCTGCACCAGATGCGGCGTGACGATCATCAGCAGTTCGCGCTCTTCGCGCTTGATCTGCGAGCCCTTGAAAAACGCGCCGAGCACCGGGATATCACCGAGCCCCGGAAACTTGTTCACCTGTGAGCTGTTGGTGGTGCTGATCAAACCGCTGATCACGAAGCTTTCGCCATCGCCCAGCGACACGCTGGTGTCGGTGCGGCGGATGGTCAGCGCGGGCACCGTGGTGCCGGCAATGTTCACCGCGTTGGCGAAATCCAGTTCGCTGACTTCCGGGGCGACCTTCAGGGCGATGCGATCACGGCCGATGATGGTCGGCGTCAGGGTCAGGCGGATGCCGAATTCCTTGTACTCGATCGACACGCTGTCGCTGCCGGAACTGGGCACCGGAATCGGGATTTCACCGCCCGCAAGAAAGCTCGCGCTCTGCCCGTTCAGCGCCACCAGACTCGGGCGGGCGAGGGTGTAGGCAAAGCCACTGGTTTCCAGGGCATTGATGATCGCCATGGTCTTGCCGCCGACCCACGAGAAATTGAACAGCGAGTTATCCACCGGCAGGCGTGGCTGGGGTACTCCGTCAATCGGTGGCAGGGTGCCGGGCGAGCCGAAAAGAAAATTGCCGCGCGTGCCGATCAGCGAGGCGGTGGCTTCCTTGAGTTTGGTCCGGCTGACCTCGACAAAACGAATATCGGTCTGCACCTGCGAGGGCAGGCTTGGATCGTCCGAGGGCAGGCTGCCGGTCATCGCCGCCGTGGCGGCGCCTTGCACAAAAACCATGCTCTGGCGCGGCTCGCTTGAACAGGCCGTCCAGACCATCAGGCTGGTCGCGCCGGGCGCCACGCCAGTGAGCAAAAACGATGAACTGCCGTTGGCGTGCACGTCGGCAATTTTCGGATCGCCGATCGCCAGACGGGTGATCGCCACGGGCGACTGCACATCCTGCTGAAAGCCTTCGCCGATCTCGATCACCGGCGGCAAACGGCCGAGGGTCGAGCAACTGCCGACGGCCGCTGATGCCGCACCCGTCGACAGTCCCATCACCATCAAGACACGGAGCATGTGTTTCCCTGTCGACCTGCAACGACTCTGCATGCACCTGGATCCTTGCGCTGTCATGGGTTTTGTTGGCTGAGCTGATTGCCGCGGATGATTTCTACCGCGGGGCGCGCGACTGCGTTTGAGCCGCTGCCGGACGGTGTTTTCGGTCCGCTGCCCAAGGCCAGTTGGGTGAACTGAAAGAGCTGGCTGTTGGCGTTCTCGAGGTGCGCGGAGGACTGTTGTTCGCCGGCCCAGTATTTGGCCAGGCGTTGCTCTTCGCTGCTGCGCACGGCCAGACGCAAGGTGCCGGCCTGGGTGGCGAGCATCAGGCGGTTGAGCAGTTGCTGCGGTACCGCGAGCACCACGGTGCGCGCAGCGAGGCGGCGTTGATCCTGTTTGAGTTTGTCTTCAGCGCTCAGCGCCGGCGAGGCCGGTTGGCCGTCGTTGGTCAGGCCGTACTGCTCGCCAACGCCGAGCACGCGCATCGCCGGCAGGACTATTTGCGCCGACTGCTGCGGGTTGCTGGCGTCCTGACGCAGGTACAGCAACACATCGACGTAATCGCCGGGCAGCAATTGCCCGGCCGCGCCGATCACTTCGTCAACTGCCACGGTCAGCGCGCGCTCATCGCTGCGGATCATCCGCGCCAGCGTGCCGCCGGCGCTGAAACTTTCATCGTTGAGCCAGGTGCCCGCGCTCAAGGAACGCCAGGGTGTGCGACCAATGGCCTGATCGACATCGCTCAAGCTACCGGCCGGTGCGCTGCGCAATTTTTCTACGGTCACATCGGCCGCCGTCAGCGCGGTGAAGGGCGGCACATCGTGCAGCAGCACCACCACCGGTTGGCGAGTCTGGTCTTCGGCGATCGCGACAGTGTTTTCAATGCTGACCGCCGGGGCGATCGGTGCTTGCGCGACGGGGGCTGGCTGTCGACTGAGGACCAGCCCCCAATAACCGACAAAAATCGCGCCCAACAGAAGGATGGCGGCAAGGGCCATGGTGACGCGACTGTTCATGACGGCTCTCCCTTTCCTGCTGCACTACCCGTCGAACTTGTTAACGAGAGAAATTCCCGATTCTGCAGCTATGAACATGCAACTATTTCGCTATTTGCACGCTAGCTGATCTGTACAAAAGCGCCATTAATGACAGGCAAATAACCCACTAAAGTATGGGTCCTGGCCAATTAACAGCAGGAAATGGCGCGCACAGGCATGGATTAATGCTTTGTGATTAATCCGTTCTTACAGTTGTTGGGTGGGAGTTTGTTGACAATGCTCAGGTGGCACGGTGGAACCTTGCCGCGGTGGTGATGTCGGCGCCAGAGGCGCGAAGGAGCAGGCGTATGTTTGGTATGAATCTGGAATATCTGATGGCCAAGGCCCGTTTGTTGTTCAAGAGCGAGGAGGGCGCTTCGGCGATTGAATATGCGATTGTCGTGGCGATGGTCGCGGTGGTGGTTGTGGCATTCGTTACCCCGATGGGCGACCGGGTGTTGGCGATCTTCAACAACATTCTGACCAGTCTGGATGGGACCGCTGTAACCAGGCCGACGCCTTGATCGCAGTGTGGATCGCCGTTGGCTGATCTCGGGCTACACTCTGGTTTACTTTCAGTTTTCAGGGATTGCCCATGAATTCTCTCCCTATGCCCCGCCAACAGTTGCTTCTGGTTGACGATGAAGAGGACGCGTTGCTGGAGTTGGCGGAGTTGCTGGAGGGGGAGGGCTTTGTCTGTCATACCGCGACGTCGGTGAAGCAGGCGTTGCATCACCTGACGCGGCATCCGGATATTGCTTTGGTGATTACGGATCTGCGCATGCCGGAGGAGTCGGGGATGTCGTTGATCCGGCGCTTGCGTGAGCATACGGCGCGGGAGCATTTGCCGGTGATTGTGATGTCGGGGCATGCGGATATGGAGGATGTCAGCGATATGTTGCGGTTGCAGGTGCTGGATCTGTTTCGCAAGCCGATTTATCACGTTCGGCTTTTTGAGACGCTGGATAATTTGTTTCCCAAGGTTCGGGGTGGGTGACGCGGCGGCCTGTGGGCCGACCGGGTTCTTGGGGGGGGGGATTTATCCGTTGCTTCGGGTGCGGCTGCTGGCGGTTTCGCCTGACGGCGACTTACTTTTTTACAAGCGCCTAAAAAAGTAAGCAAAAAACGCTAGCTCCTACGTACGGCCCTCGCAAGCTCGGGTTCCTTCGCTCCGGGATCGATCCGGGCGCAGCGGCTACGGATTGCTTCGCTGCACCTACTTCCGCTGTGTCTGGCTGCGCCAGACGGTCGCTGCGCTCCCACGCCCGGATCAATCCCTCCGCTCAGCCTTCCGACGTCGCCGGTGACGCAAGATCAAAAGCAGGCGAGCTGACACTCGGCCTATTGAGTGGTGAGAAGCGACGCATGGCTTGGGATTTTCGGTGGATTCGCCCCTCATCGGAACGCCGCTCGCCCAGCCCTCTCCCCCTGGAGAGGGAGCCGATTTGTGGGCCGTTCAGAACCTGAGTACGACTCGGTATCCCAAGTCGGCGTATCTCTCCAAGTCACCACGGTCGGTTCCCTCTCCCTCCGGGAGAGGGCTAGGGTGAGGGTTGGCTTTTTAGCTTGCCAGGGCTGATCGGCAGCACCACCGCGTTATCGTTCATCGCCAGCAGGCCGGCTCCCACAGATCATGCACCGATCTTGAAATCAGCGCAAAACCTGTGGGAGCTGGCTTGCCAGCGATAGCGGCCCCACAGCCAACGAATATTCTGCAGAACCCACCCCATTCAAACTGTGGGAGCCAGCCTGCTGGCGATTGGTGGCCTCACTTCCGACCAATCTGTAACTGAAAGCACACAGTCCAATTGTAGGAGTGAGCCTGCTCGCGATGGCGACCTCACAGCCCCCCAATATTTTCCAGAACGCACCCATTCCAATGGTGGGAGCGAGCCTGCTCGCGAATGCGGTGGCTCAGTCTGGATAAGCTTTTGCCGAACACCCTCACCCCTACAACTGATAACTGAAACTGACGCTATACCGCGGTTTGCGATTCAACGTATCCAGCGCTTCATCGGACATGGCCTTGGCCACTTCCAGCGATATGTTGTAGTACCTGGCGTCACCGAACCTCAGCCCGACGGCAGTCGAGGAGAGGTTGTTGGCCTGTACCGGCAGTTGGTTGAACCAGCTGCGTGAGCGGTCGAGGACGATGTACGGTTGCAGGATGCGCAGCCAGTTGCCGTCGCGGTTGAAGCTGTAGTTGACTTCGTATGCCACGCCCCAGCCCTTGTCGCCGGAGGCCTGGTCGTCGGGGTAGCCGCGGCCGAAGTTTTGTCCGCCGAACACCGCGCGTTCGCTGTCGGGCAGGGTGTCGTCGCTCCAGTACAGCGCGGCCGAGAGGACGCCTTGCCAGTTGTCGAGAAATTTGTCGCTCTGCACGCCGGACAGGCGCACGCGGAAGAAGTCCAGGTCGATGTCGTCGTAGTTAGTGTGTGCGCCGAGGCTGTCGACGCCTTGATAGACGCCGGCGCTGAGAATGCGCAGTTGGCGGGCGTCGGCCTTGCGCCAGTCGCCTTCGAAGGCGAGGGCGCGGACGTCGGTGCGCAACTCGGTGCTGAACGGGAAGTTGATGCCGTCGTAGCGGGTCTTGTCGTCGACGGCGTAGAGACGTGAGCCGGCGGTCAGCAGTTCGTTGGCAGAGGCGATCAAGGGTGTGCTGAAACCGATCGAGTAGCGGTCGTTTTCGCGGTGGGTGCTGAGCCGTCCGCCGCCGTTGACCAGCACTTCGGTGTCGGGATCGGCGCGGTAGCGGGAGGCCGAGAGGTTCAGTTGGGTGCCTTCGCTGTCGAGGAGCTGGCTGTAGTCGAGTCGGTAGTAATGCTCTTTGTCATCGCCCGGTGGAAACAGGCCGCTGAGGGTCAGTTGCTCGCCCATTGACGTCTGCGAATTGCTGCTGACGCCGAGCAGGGCCTGTGGACCGTTGCGGTTGTCTTCGGTGGTGCTCAGGGTGCTGGTGAACGGTTTGCGACTGGCCTGGGCGATCAGGGTAGTGGCGCCATCGGTGGTGCCCGGCGGCGGCACCTGGGCCTGGATCGTCACGCCGGGGATACGCGTCATCAGCGTGGTGTAGCGCTCGAAAGTCTTGCGGGTCAGCGGCCGTTCGGCCTGGATCTTTGCCGCCAGTTTGTCGAGCAGACCTTTGACCCGGCCGACATCGCCCTGCATCTGGATATCGCGCACGTAGCCTTCCACCAGCACTACCCGGGCGACGCCGTCGTCGAAGTTCTGTTGCGGCAAAAACGCGTAGGACAGCAGATAGCCGTCCTGTTGATAACGGCGAGTGATGTTGCGCGTGGCTTCGATCAGGTCGGCGAGACTGGTCTGTCGGCCGATCAGCGGTTTGTAGACTTCGGCCAGTTCGTTGAGCGGATAGATCGTGCCGCCTTCGATCTGCACGGTCTGCAGATTGACCTTGGTTTCCATCAGCAGCGGCTGCGCGGCAGTCGCACCGGGGTCCGGCACTTGCAGCGGCGGGGCGCTCGGGCGATAGGCGTCGGCCGGCAGGTTCGGCTGGGGCAGGTTGCGGATGGTTTCGTTGCTGTTGAGAAAGCTGGGCAGGGTGTCGGCGAAGGCGGTGGAGGTGAGGCTGAGCAGCAGCAGGGATGCCATTACGCGCATAGGACACTCCATGGTCAGATCGCAGCACTGGGCGGATTTTTCCTGAGAAAAAAGGCGGAAGACTCGTGGGAATCTTCCGCCCTCAACCAAGCGTAGGCGCTGTAGGTAAGGCCGTCGAATCGGCCAGGTGCAATTTAGCGTTTGTTGCCTCCCAGAGTGCCGGTCAGACCACCGAGTACCCCGCCCAGACCACCGGTTGCTGTGCCGCCGCTGGTGGTGCCGCCGTTGACCAGGCCACCCACCGCCGCGACAGTGCCGCCGACGTTGTTGACCAGACCACCGACCGCTGTAGTGACCGGATTGTTGGTCGCGGCAATGCTGTTGCCGAGGCTGCTGACCGCGCCGCCGACCTGACCGGTGAGGCCCGCGACAGGTGAGCCGAGGCCGGTGGCGGCGCCGACCTGCTGGGTGACGCTGGTGACCGCGCTGGTGACCGGGTTCAGACCTGCGCCGACAGCGGCGCCGACGGTGGCCAGCGGTGACGTGGTGGCGGTGATCGGAGTACCGGAGCCACCGAGTACGGTGTTGAGCGAAGCGATGGTGTTGCCCAGACCGCCAGCGGTCACACCACCGGCACTGACCACGCCATTGGTATTGCCCGCGTTGAGGCCTGCGCCGACGTTGACCACCGCACCGCCGACCGTTTGCAGCAGGCCGGTGCCGCCCAGACCGCCACCCAGACCACCGCCAGTGCCGGAACCGCTGCCGTTGGACACCAGACCACCGGCTTTGCCGACCGCCGTGCCGGCGTTGCTCAGCGCACCGCCCAGCGTGTTGGTCAGCGCATTGCCGCTACCGGCGCCGGTGACTTTACCGCCAAGAGAGTTCACCGCGCCGCCCACTTGCGCCACCGCGCCTTTGAGCGGATCGCCGAGGCCGGTGGCATCGCCGAGTTTGTCGGTGGTGCTCTCGACCATGGCGATCACCGGGACCAGGCTGCTGCCGACTTTGTTGGTCAGCTGACTGGTCGGGCCGTTGCTCAGGGTGGTGTTGAGCGTGTCGCCGAGCATGGTGACTTTGACGCCGACGCCATCGAGTACCGGTGCCACTTTGGTGACCACGCCGCCGACCACCGGCACGCTGCTGGTAGCGCTCGCCAGTTTGCCGCTCAGGTCCGAGACACCGTCGCCAACATCCGACACCACGCCGCCGACCGAGGCTACGGTAGTGGTCAGGCCTTTCGGGTCGGTGGCCAGTTTGCCGATACCGGTGCTGACGCCATCACCCAAGGTGCTGACTACGTTGCCCGCCGTGTTGGCCGCGCTTTGCACGATGCCGCCGGCCACTGGAACGCCACTCAGGGAGTCGCCGATCTGACCCACGCCATCGCCGACACCGCTGACGGTTTTGCCGACATCCTGTACCAGCGTGGTGGTCACGAGCGCTGGTGCGGTCGGGTTGGTCGGATTGGTGGGATCAGTCGGGTTGGTCGGGTTCGTCGGATCGGTGCCGCCGCCGGTTCCGCCAGTGCCGCCACCCGTTCCACCGGTGCCGCCGCCAGTGCCGCCAGTGCCTGCGGTATCACCACCGCCAGTGGTTCCACCCGTGCCGCCCGATCCATCGGTGCCCGCCGTGCCATCCGCGGTCGAGCTGCCTGAACCGCCCGAACTGCTGCGATGGCCGCCACCGCCGCTGCTGCAGCCGGCGATGCCGAGGGAGAGGATCAATGCCAGTGCAATTGCCGATTTGGACCACATCACTTGAGTTTTCATGATCGAGATTCCTGCACCTGTCACAACGTTACGTTGCCTTCGATGGCCCGCCGATCTGTTGTCGGCGATGCCTCGTCCATGGCTCTAATCTCAGTCGACGGATGATTTCGCACCATTCTCAAGTTGGTATTAACGCCTTTATACGAAGGGCGTGGCGCTCTGCCTAAGGACTAATACCCTGGTAATAGCGACGCAAAAAAAAGCCTTGAGAATCAAGGCTTGGGATTTTTCAGAAGCGAGCAGTGGCGAGCAAAAAACTTAAGTTATATACATACAATTAACGGCTTTCTGCGCTTGGATCGTCAGGCAATCGGCTGCCACTGGCCCACCATGTGCTCAAGCTCCCCGGCACCGACCAGCCGCAACTCGCCGCTGGAGCCCGCCGCACTCGCCAGCAACGTGACTTCGCTGGGCAGGCGTACCGGTTTGCGAAAATGCACGGCGATCTCCAGATTGGCTTTGGGCAGATGCTCGGCGAGTGCCGCCAGCGTGCGCGCCTTGTTCCACAAACCGTGGGCGATGGCGGTGGGAAAGCCGAACAGTTTGGCGCTGGCGGCGCTCAGGTGAATCGGGTTGTAGTCGCCGGACACTTTCGCGTATTGCCGGCCGATGTCCGCCGGCGCTTGCCAGTGCGCCACCTCCAACAGCGCTTGCGCGGGTTGCCAGATTTGCTCGGCGGGCTCGCCGTCGAGTTTCACCCCGCGACAGAGCATCTGGCTTTGCGCCTCCCACAACGGCCCGAGTTGATCATCCAGCGTGGTCAACAGATCGAACGTCGCGCCTTTGGCATGCGCTTGCAGGTTGTGCACACGCACGCTGACCTGCGCCCGGCTGATCGCGCCCAGCGGTCGCAGCACACGAATGCGGTTGCTCAAATGAACCAGCCCCAGCAGCGGAAACGGGAATTCCTTGTCCGTGAGCAATTGCATCTGCAAGGCGAAGGCAAGGATGTGCGGATACGTCGGTGGCAGCAAACCGTCGTCGGCGAAGCCGCAGACCTTGCGATACGCTGCCAGACGTTTGCCGTCGATGTCGACCCAGCAGCGCAGTCCTCGGTCGGGCAGTTGCGTGCCGGTGATCTTGCGCCGCGTTGCCGCCCTGGCGTACAGCGCGGGCAGGTTCGGTTCGCGGTCCAGCGTGTGCCATTCGATGCTCATGCCTAGGCCCCCAGAACGCTTTGACCGCAGACCCGCAGCGCCTGCCCGGTGAACGCGCCGCTGCCCGGCTGCGCCAGCCACGCCACTGCCTCGGCGACATCCTGCGGCAAGCCGCCCTGGCCCAGCGAACTCATGCGGCGCCCGGCCTCGCGCAGGCCGAAGGGAATGTGTGCAGTCATTTGCGTTTCTATAAAACCCGGCGCGACGGCGTTGATACTGATGCCGCGTGGCAGCAGAGTCGGCGCCCAGGCTTGCGCCAGGCCGATCAACCCGGCCTTGCTCGCGGCGTAGTTGGTTTGCCCGCGGTTGCCGGCGATGCCGCTGATTGAGGCGAGCAGAACCACCCGCGCGTTGTCACGCAGGGTGCCGCTGTCGAGCAGGGCCTTGGTCAGCACCTGCGGGGCATTGAGATTGACCGCGAGCACCGCGTCCCAGAATTCCGGGGTCATGTTGGCCAGGGTCTTGTCGCGGGTGATTCCGGCGTTGTGCACCAGAATGTCGAGGCCGTCCGGGAGCTGTTCGATCAGTTGCGCGGCGGCGTCTTCTGCGCAGATATCCAGGGTGATGCTGCGCCCGCCGAGGCGGGCGGCGAGGGCTTCCAGATCGGCTTTGGCCGGCGGCACGTCGAGCAGAATCACTTCGGCACCATCGCGAGCGAGGGTTTCGGCAATCGATGCGCCGATGCCGCGCGCCGCGCCGGTGACCAGCGCTTTACGTCCAGCCAGTGGTCGCGTCCAGTCGCTGACCGGCGTTGCGCAGGGGCTGAGACGAATCACCTGACCCGAGATGAACGCGCTCTTGGGCGAGAGGAAAAACCGCAGCGGGCCTTCCAGCTGATCTTCGGCGCCTTCGCCGACATAGATCAGTTGCAGCGTGCCGCCGCTGCGCAGCTCCTTGGCCAGCGAACGGGAAAAACCTTCCAGCGCACGCTGTGCACTCGCCGCGAACGGATCGCTGAGGGTTTCCGGCGCGCGACCAAGAATGATCAGATGTGCGCTGTGTTCGAGGTTCTTCAGTAACGGCTGGAAAAACTCGCGCAGTTGTTTGAGCTGGTCGGTGTGCTGCAATGCGCTGGCATCGAACACCACCGCCTTGAGTTTCGGCCCATGCCCCGGAATCCATTCGCTGGCGCTCGCCGGTTGCTCGCCGTAGCGGTAAATGCCATCGGTCAAGCGATTGGCAAAGGCACTGATGCGTTCGGTCAGTGGCCCGCCACCGATCAGCAGCGCGCCCTCGACCGGCCGCAGGCGCCCGGCCTGCCAGCGTTCCAGCCGCACCGGCGACGGCAGGCCCAACGCCCCGACCAGACGGTGGCCGAGGGACGAGTTGGCGAAGTCGATATAGCGGTCAGACATGGAACGCTCTCCAGAGGTTGGGGTTCAAAGTGTGGACTGCCGACGGCAATCAATCGTTCGATCAGCGCAATAAGGCCTACGCTGCAAAGCAGAGTAGTTTGGCTGCGGTAGTTTTGTTGCCAAACACAAATTCGGAAACAACGCGGGCCCTGTAGGAGTGAGCCTGCTCGCGATAGCGGCGTGTCAGATAACAATTGGCTGACAGGCACACCGCTATCGCGAGCAGGCTCACTCCTACAGGGGACCGCATCGAATCCAATTATTGTGAAAAGGAGTTATTCATGACCCAGCTGCGCCGCGTCGCGATCATCGGCGGTAACCGTATCCCCTTCGCCCGCTCCAACGGACCGTACGCCACGGCCAGCAATCAGGCGATGCTCACCGCCGCCCTCGAAGGCCTGATCGAACGCTATAACCTGCACGGCCAGCGCCTCGGCGAGGTGGTCACAGGCGCGGTGCTGAAATTGTCACGGGATATGAACCTGACCCGCGAATGCGTGCTTGGCTCGCGCCTGTCACCGGCCACCCCGGCCTACGACATCCAGCAAGCCTGCGGCACCGGTCTGGAAGCGGCGATCCTGGTGGCGAACAAGATCGCCCTAGGTCAGATCGACTGCGGCATCGCTGGCGGCGTGGATACCACGTCGGACGCGCCGATCGGCGTCAGCGAAGGCCTGCGCAAGATTCTTCTGCAAGCCAACCGCGCCAAGAGCACTGGCGACAAGCTGAAGTCCTTTCTGCAGTTGCGGCCTCAGCATCTGATTCCGGATTTTCCGCGCAACGGCGAGCCACGCACCGGCCTGTCGATGGGGCAGCACTGTGAGTTGATGGCGCAGACCTGGCAGATCCCCCGCGAAGAACAGGATCAACTGGCCCTCGAAAGCCATCACAAACTCGCCGCGTCCTACAGCGAAGGCTGGCACAACGACCTGATGACACCATTCCTCGGCCTGACCCGCGACAACAACCTGCGCCCGGATCTGACTGTGGAGAAACTCGCGAGCCTCAAACCAGCCTTCGAAAAAAGCGCGAAAGGCACGCTGACCGCAGGCAACTCCACGCCGCTGACCGATGGCGCCTCGGTGGTGCTGCTGGGCAGCGAAGAATGGGCCAGAGAACGTGGTCTGCCGATCCTCGCGTACCTGCGCGACGGCGAAGCGGCGGCGGTAGATTTCGTCAACGGCGCCGAAGGTTTGCTGATGGCCCCGGTGTACGCGGTGCCGCGTTTGCTGGCGCGCAATGGCCTGACCTTGCAGGATTTCGATTACTACGAAATTCATGAAGCGTTCGCGGCGCAAGTGCTGTGCACGCTCAAGGCCTGGGAAGACCCCGACTACTGCAAGACCCGCTTGGGCCTCGACGCGCCGCTGGGCTCGATCGACCGCAGCCGGCTGAACGTGAAGGGCAGCTCGCTGGCGGCCGGGCATCCGTTTGCTGCAACGGGTGGGCGCATAGTGGCGAACCTGGCGAAGTTGCTGGATGCGGCGGGCAAGGGCCGCGGGCTGATCTCGATTTGTGCCGCCGGGGGCCAAGGCGTCACCGCTATCATTGAACGCTAACGCCAGAAGAGCCCCTCACCCTAAACCCTCTCCCTTTGGGAGAGGGCTGGGCGGGCGGCGTTCCGATGAGGGGCTTTTGAGGTTAGGTCCTAAACCGTCTGACCAACCCATCCAGTTCACTCGACAACCCCGCCAGACTCTGCGAATCCAGCCTCGCCGAATTAGCCAGTTCCGCCACCAACTGCGCATCCCCATGAATCTGGCTGATGTGCCGATTGATGTCCTCAGCCACTTGATGCTGCTCTTCCGCCGCCGTGGCGATCTGCGTGTTCATGTCGCGGATCACGTCCACCGATTCGCGGATCTGCCCGAAGCTTTCCCGCGCCTCGCCGATGCGCGTCACCGATTGCTGCGAGACCTGCAGGCTGGCGTGCATCTGTTGGGTGACCTGGCTGGTGCGCTTGGCCAGGTTGCCGAGCAAACCATCAATTTCCGCCGTCGAATCCGCGGTGCGTTTGGCCAGCGCGCGAACCTCGTCGGCGACCACGGCAAAACCGCGGCCCTGTTCACCGGCACGCGCGGCCTCGATGGCGGCGTTGAGTGCCAGCAGGTTGGTCTGCTCGGCGATCGAGCGGATGGTGCCGAGGATCGACTGGATATCGGTGCTGTCGCGCTCCAGTTGCTGCATCGACTGTGCCGACTGCTCGAGTTCCTGGCTCAACTGATCGACGCTGTGCACCGCTGCATCGATCTGTTGCTGGCCTTGCCGAGCCTGACGCTGGCCGCTGTCGGCCGAGTCTGCCGCTTGACTGCACGAGCGGGCGACTTCGTTGGCGGTGGCGACCATTTCATGGAACGCCGTCGACACCATATCGACCGCTTCGCGCTGACGCCCGGCCGCTTCGGCCATGTCACTGGAGACTTGGGTCGAACTTTGTGACGTCGCGAGAATTTTCCCCGCCGCGCCGCCGATGTGCTGGATCAGGCTGCGGATCGCCGTCAGGAACTGGTTGAACCAGTTGGCCAGTTGCGCGGTTTCATCGCTGCCCCGGATATCGAGGTTTTTGGTCAGGTCGCCTTCGCCCTGGGCGATGCCTTCCAGGCCACTGGCGACGCTGCGAATCGGCCGCACGATGAGGCTGGCGAAACTGGCGCCGACCACGGCGAACAGCACGGCGAGCACGGCGGCGATGATCGCGATCAACCAGGTCAGTTGCGTGGCCGAACTCATCACATCGCTCTGCTTGATCAGGCCGACAAAGGTCCAGCCCAGTTGCTCCGATGGCCAGACGTTGGCCATGTAGCGTTCGCCGTTGAGCTCGACTTCGACCAGCCCTTTGCCAGCCTTGGCCAGTTGCGCATAACCCTCGCCGAGGCTGTCGAGTGGCTTGAAGTTGTGCTCCGGCTGTTTCGGATCGACCAGCACCGTGCCGCTGTTTTCCAGCAGCATCAGGTAACCGCTGTCACCGAGCTTGATCTGCTTGACGATTTCGGTGAGCTGCTTGAGCGTCACGTCGATGCTGACCACGCCGCCGTTGCTGCCGAGTTTGTTGTCGATGGTACGCACGGTGCTGACGTAGGTGGCATCGTCCTGCGCCCAGTAATAAGCGGCGGTGCGAAACGGTTTGCCCGGTTTGGCCTGAGCGGCCTTGTACCATGGGCGCTGGCGCGGGTCGTAATTGTTTAGCTTGGGATCGTCCGGCCACGACACATAACCGCCGGCAGCGGTGCCGACAATCGCGTAGGCGTAAGCGGGGTGGGCGTTGCCCAGGTCCTGCAGAAACGCAAAGACCTTTTTGTCCATCTCGCCCTGCGGAATGGTTTCGGCGTTGGCGCTCATGTAGGTCTTGAGGCTGTCGTCGGTGTTCTTGATCAGCGGTTGCGACGCCAGGTAATCGACGTTCTGGCTGATGCCGTCAAAAAACAACTGCATGGCGTTGCTGACCTGACGGATCTCGCGGCCGCTGCTGTCGACAAAACTGTCCCGGGCATCGCTGCGCAGGTTCATCACCACGAGGGTAGCGACCAGCACCACCGGCAAGCAGGCGATGATTGCAAACGCCCACGTCAACTTCTGTTTGATGTTCATCCGCGCTCCAGATTTTCTTGTAGGCCCACGCAGTGCAGATGACTTGTGGTTTATTGGCAGCCGAAAACGTTGTGGATCACCCGTTTCCCTGGGCGCGGCATCGCAGATTGTTGTGGAACGATTGTCGAACAGATCCCTCTGTCACTCAGGGCTTCGGCTGCGCAAACCGGAAATTGAGGCAGCGCGAAAAAAAACTGCCGAAGGGTCATCGGGCGCCCATGTCAGATTCTGTCGCAAATGCCCTTGCAGACGGGGGCCAACAAACTCACCGGGCTCGGCTATGATTCGCATCGGTCGATGCGCGAGCGCAGAGTTGGCCCTGTAATCCGGCACAGTGTGTGCATTCTCTACGTTCACAGGTCGGCACCCCCTCCCCGTGATGCGACGATTGCCGTATAACGAGTGACATTCGCGTGTTTGGTAATAAAGGACCCACAATAAAAGCTGATGAAGACTCCAAAACGCATTGAACCCCTGATCGAGGACGGTCTGGTCGACGAAGTGCTGCGCCCACTGATGAGTGGTAAAGAAGCAGCTGTTTATGTGGTGCGCTGCGGCAATCAGTTACGTTGCGCCAAGGTCTACAAGGAGGCGAACAAACGCAGTTTCCGCCAGGCGGCCGAGTATCAGGAAGGTCGCAAGGTGCGCAACAGCCGACAGGCTCGCGCGATGGCCAAGGGCTCCAAGTTCGGTCGCAAAGAGACCGAAGACGCCTGGCAGAACGCCGAAGTGGCGGCGCTGTTCCGTCTGGCCGGTGCCGGCGTACGCGTGCCCAAACCCTATGACTTCCTCGACGGCGTGCTGTTGATGGAGCTGGTGGCCGACGAGTTCGGCGACGCTGCGCCGCGTCTGAACGACGTGGTGCTGGAGCCGGATCAGGCGCGCGAATATCACGCGTTCCTGATTTCGCAGATCGTGCTGATGTTGTGTACCGGTCTGGTGCACGGTGACCTCTCGGAGTTCAACGTGCTGCTGACCCCGACCGGCCCGGTGATCATCGACCTGCCGCAAGCGGTCGACGCCGCCGGCAACAACCACGCATTCAGCATGCTCGAGCGCGATGTCGGCAACATGGCTTCGTACTTCGGTCGCTTTGCCCCGGAGCTGAAGAAGACCAAGTACGCCAAGGAAATGTGGGCGTTGTACGAAGCCGGCACCTTGCACCCCAACAGCGTGCTGACCGGTGAGTTCGACGATCCGGAAGACCTGGCCGATGTGGGCGGCGTGTTGCGCGAGATCGAAGCGGCGCGCCTCGACGAGGAACGCAAGCAGGCCATTCGCGCGGCCGACGACGAGCCTAAAGGCAAGTCCGAGGAACCGCCTCCACCGCCGTGGATGCAGTGATTGCGTGAACAGAAACCCGGCTTCGGCCGGGTTTTTTGTGCTTGCTCCGTTGCCAATGCACCACGAATCCCCTGTAGGAGTGAGCCTGCTCGCGATAGCGTCAGCACAGTCAGCATCTCCATAGGCTGAACCGCCGCAATCGCGAGCAGGCTCACTCCTACAGGGGTAGTGGTGTTGCTGGAAGTTGTATGGGACTCTCACCGGCTCCAACCACACTCAAGGAATGAATGTGCCCACCCCCCGCAATCTCCAGCTGATCGTCAGCGCCCGGCTGATCTCCGATTTCGGCGCTTTCCTCAACATGGTCGCGCTGGCCACCTATGTCTACCTGCTGAGCAACAGCGCCATGAGCGTCGGCATCTTCCTCGCCAGCCGCGTCGGCGGCGGGATATTCGCCAGCCTGATTGGCACGGCGTTCTACCGCCGCTGCAGCGGTCGCGTGTCGTTGATTGCGTTCGACTTGCTGCGCGCTGGCGCATTGGCGTTGCTGCTGATTGTGCCGGTCGGCCAACAATCGCTACTGCTACCGCTGATAGCCTTCGTGCTGGGCTTGGGCAATTCGATGTTTACAATCGGCGTGAACAGCCAGCTAACGCGCTTGATCGAGCCGGCGCAGTTGCTCAAGGCCAATGCCTGGATCACATCAGCCTCATCGGCGGCAATGGTCGGCGGCAGTCTGGTGTCCGGTTTGCTGGTGGCGGGGTTTGGTTTTGCAACGGTGTTCGCCCTGAATGTGCTGACCTATGTACTGGCCGCGCTGTTGATTGTGCCGCTGCGTTTTGCCGCCACGACCGTCAACGATGTACCCGAACGCGGCGAATGGACCGCCCTCAAAAAAGGTCTGCGCGGTGCGCCGGTGGTCGCGGCGATGCTCGCGGTGACCATGGCCGACACCCTCGGCAGCGCCGCACACAACGTCGGCTTCCCGATCATTTCGAAACTGCTCACGCCTGAGTCGGCAAGCATGACGCTGGGCCTGGCACTGGCGGTGTGGGCCTGCGGCAAGCTGCTCGGTGCGCGTATCGCCAGTCGCTTCAAGGCTACGGGCAACAGCGATTTGCAGCGTCGATATTTCCTCGGCGTGGCCGTGATGTCCTGTGGGTTCATCCTGATGTTTCAGCAGCACAGCCTGTTTGGCTTGCTGTTGTTTGCCCTGCCGGCCGGCCTCGGTGACGGGATTTCCGAAGTCAGCCTGATGGCGCGCCTGCAACGCGAGCCCGAGCAACTGCGCTTGCCGATCTTCAGCGTCCTGACCCTGCTGCAAATGACCGGTTTCGGCATTGGCATGCTCGTCGCCGCACCGTTCTATGAAGGGTGGACGCCGGGCGCCGTGGTCATGCTGTTCCACGGCATTCCCCTCGGCACGCTGCTTGTGCTGAAAGGGTTGGCGCTCAGGCGCGCGCGGGTTGCGCGCAGCAGCCCGACGCCAGTTCCTTGAGAATCGGACAGTCGGGGCGCTGGTCGCCGCTGCAGTGTTCGACCAGATCCTGCAGGGTGTCGCGTAACTCACCCAGCTCGCGGATTTTCTGATTCAGCTCGTCGATGTGCTGGCGCGCCAGGGCCTTCACATCGGCACTGGCGCGTTGGCGGTCCTGCCACAGGGTCAGCAGTTTGCCGACTTCATCGAGCGAAAAACCCAGGTCCCGCGAGCGCTTGATGAACGCCAGCGTGTGCAGGTCATCGCTACCGTAGACGCGGTAACCGGCGTCGGTGCGATGGGCCGCTTTGAGCAAACCGATCGACTCGTAATAACGGATCATTTTTGCACTGAGGCCACTTTGCCGGGCCGCTTGGCCGATGTTCATCGCTGTTCCTCCAGGTCGTCGGGTTTCCAGGTTTTCAACAGTAACGCATTGCTCACCACGCTGACGCTCGACAAGGCCATGGCCGCGCCGGCCAGCACCGGATTGAGGAAACCGAACGCTGCCAGCGGAATGCCGATCAGGTTGTAGACGAAGGCCCAGAACAGATTCTGGCGGATCTTCGCGTAGGTCTTGCGGCTGATCTCCAGCGCTGCCGGTACCAGTCGCGGGTCGCCGCGCATCAGGGTGATGCCGGCAGCGTGCATCGCCACATCGGTGCCGCCGCCCATGGCGATCCCAATGTCGGCGGCGGCCAGGGCCGGCGCATCGTTGATGCCGTCGCCAACCATCGCCACCACGCCGGTTTGCTTCAGTTCAGTGACGGTTGCGGCTTTGTCTGCCGGCAGCACTTCGGCGTGGACATTGGCGATGCCCAGCGCCTCGGCGACCACCCGCGCACTGCCGCGGTTGTCGCCGGTCAGCAGATGGCTGTGGATGTCGCGCGCAGCGAGTTGCTGTACGGCTTGCAGCGCGCCGGGTTTCAGCGTGTCACCGAAAGCGAACAGTCCGAGCACGCGCGGTTGCGGGTTTTGCTCGATCAGCCACGACAAGGTGCGCCCTTCGGTCTCCCAGGCGGTGGCGCTGTTGTTCAGTGGCGCGGCGCTCAACCCGCTTTCTTCAAGCAGCCGTCGGTTGCCCAGCGCCAGGCGGCGACCGTCCAGCGTACCGGCGATGCCGCGCCCGGTCAGCGACTGGCTGTCGCTGACATTTGGCACATCCAGGTCGCGTTCAGCGGCGGCATCCAGCACCGCTTTGGCCAGTGGATGTTCGCTGCCGCGTTGCAGCGCCCCGGCCAGTTTCAGCAAAGTGTCTTCGTCGCCATCGATTGCGCTCATATGGGCAATACGCGGTGTGCCCGACGTCAGCGTGCCGGTCTTGTCGAACACCACGCTGCTGACGGCATGGGCGCGTTCCAGTGCTTCGGCGTCCTTGATCAGAATGCCGTGGCGTGCGGCGACACCGGTGCCGGCCATGATCGCGGTCGGCGTGGCGAGGCCGAGTGCGCAGGGGCAGGCGATGACCAGCACCGCGACGGCGTTGATCAGCGCGGTTTCCATCGGCGCCCCGTAGAGCCACCAGCCAATCAGTGTTGCCAGAGCAATCAGCAACACCGTCGGCACGAAGATCTGGCTGACTTTGTCCACCAGTTTCTGGATCGGCGCTTTCGCCGCTTGCGCGTCTTCGACCAGACGGATGATCCGCGCCAGTACGCTTTCTGCGCCCAGCGCCTGAGTGCGCACCAGCAATCGCCCCTCACCGTTGATCGCGCCACCGGTCACCGGGTCGCCGGGTTGTTTCGGCACCGGCAGGCTTTCGCCGCTGATCAGCGCTTCGTCGGCATGGCTCTGACCTTCGATGACTTCGCCGTCGACCGGAAAGCGTTCGCCGGGTTTGACCAGCACCACGTCATTCAGGCGCAGGGCGCTGATGGCTACGTCCTGCTCGCGGCCGTCGATCACTTGAATCGCGCGTTCCGGGCGCAAGGCTTCGAGGGCGCGGATGGCGCTGGCGGTCTGGCGTTTGGCGCGGCTTTCCAGATATTTGCCGAGCAGCACCAGGGCGATGACCACCGCCGAGGCTTCGAAATACAGATGTGGCATGCGTCCGGCGGCGGTAGCCCATTCATAGAGGCTCAAGCCATAACCGGCGCTGGTGCCCAGGGCCACCAGCAAGTCCATGTTGCCGGCCCCGGCGCGCACGGCTTTCCACGCGGCGACATAGAAACGCGCGCCGAAAATGAATTGCACCGGCGTGGCGAGGGCGAATTGCGCCCAGGCCGGCAACATCCAGTGCAGGCCGAATGGTTGCAGCACCATCGGCGCCACCAGCGGCAGGGCCAGGGCGATCGCACAAATCAGCGCCCAGCGCTCGTGCTTGAGGCGCTGTTGCGGGTTATCGGTTTTCGCCGCTTCGGCTTGCCAGACGCTGGCGGAGTAACCGGCCTTGCGCACCGCGTCGAGCAGCGTTTGCTGATCGACCTGACCGAGTAATTCCAGGTGTGCACGTTCATTGGCGAGGTTGACGCTGACGCTTTTTACCCCGGCGACCTTGTTCAGGGCGCGCTCGACGCGGCCAACGCAGGATGCGCAGGTCATGCCGTCGATACTCAATTCGAGGGTTTGCTGGGGGACGCTGTAACCGGCGCGCTCAACGGCTTCGAGCAACGCCGGCAAGCTGTCGCCCGGGGCCTGCACGCGGGCCTGTTCGGTGGCGAGGTTGACACTGACGTCGCGGGTGCCGCTGACTTTGCTCAAGGCGCGCTCGACACGCCCGGCGCAACTGGCGCAGGTCATGCCGGCAATCGGCAGATCGAAAATGGTGGAATCGGACATCGGTCGTACTCCCTGCAGTAGAGGCCTGCAAGGATCAACCTTGCCATGCGGGCAAGGTCAAGCACCTGTTTTTTATTGATCGTTCCCACGCTCCGCGTGGGAATGCCTGCGGTGACGCTCCGCGTCACGCTTTTGGACGCAGAGCGTCCATGGCTGCATTCCCACGCAGAGCGTGGGAATGATCGGCACCGTATTCGCGAGCAGGCTGGCTCCCACAGGTTCAGTTGACTCAGTAACCGAGATCGGTGCGCTTGAGGTACATGCCTTCCTGGTTCATCGCTATCCGGTACTTCTGTATATCGCCCGCTTGCAGCTTGATTTCCTGCGAGCCGGGTGCGAGCAAGCCCGGATTGCAACCGGGTACTTGTCCCGGCAACAGCTTCAAGCGCAGCGATACATTGCCCGGCGGCAGGTTGAACGAGGTGCTCTGTTCCTGAAACAGCCGCGCCGACAACTGATCCTGAATGTACACGCCAATTTCGCACGAGGTCGCCACTTCCAGGCGCTCGCGGGAAATGATCAGTACCGCGTAATCTTCCCCGACAGCCTGCACAGGCGCGACGGCGGTGAAGAGACCGAGAAAGCCAAACAGGCTGAAAGCTGACCAGCGCATGGCTGCATCTCCTGCAATCGAAGTCATTGATGTACGCAGCTTGGCCGAGCCCGGCGCCGATTGCCAGCCCGGCAGTTTTTGCCAGAACTTGACCTTGCCATCGTGGCAAGCTCGAAACTGCCGGCAACCTCACTCAAAGGAGTCATTCCATGCAAGTATTCAATGTTCAAGGCATGTCCTGCGGTCATTGCGTTAAAGCCATCACAAGCGCCGTGCAGGCCAGGGATCCGGCGGCCAGCGTGCGTGTCGATCTGGCTGCGAAAGAGGTCGGCGTCGAAAGCACATTGGACGCTGACAAGATCATCGAAGCGATCAGCGAAGAAGGGTACGCGGTGAAGCTCGTCTGAAATTGATCGTTAGCGAGCTATCGGAATGTTCAAGGCGTCCGGGCACGGCTAGACTGTCAGGCTGCGACTTGCCCACCTGGATGCCTGATGAACTTTCGTACCATTTTGATACTTGGCGCCTTGAGCGCTTTCGGTCCATTGGCGATCGACTTTTATTTACCCGCATTTCCGGCCATGGCGCTGGCGTTCGGCACCGATGAGCAGCATGTGCAGCTGACGCTGGCCGCGTATTTCCTCGGCCTGTCGCTGGGCCAACTGGCTTACGGGCCGATTTCCGATCGGTTCGGCCGGCGGATTCCACTGCTCAGCGGCGTCGGCCTGTTCACCCTCGCGTCACTGGCCTGTGCCTATGCGCCGAGTCTGGAATGGCTGATCGGCGCGCGTTTCGTCCAGGCACTCGGGGGTTGCGCGGGCATGGTGATTTCCCGCGCGGTGGTCGCCGACAAATGCGATGCGGTGGGCTCGGCGAAGGTTTTCTCGCAATTGATGCTGGTCATGGGGCTGGCGCCGATTCTGGCGCCGATGCTCGGCGGTCTGCTGGTCAATACCAGCGGCTGGCAGTCGATCTTTCTGGTGCTGACCGGTTTCAGCGCCCTCGCGGCGCTGGCAGTGGCGCTTGGCCTGCCGGAAAGCATGCCGGCGCACGTGCCGCGCCAGCCATTGTCCGGTGCATTGCGCCAATACACGCGATTGGTCAAGGACCGGGTTTACCTCGGCCACGCACTCACCGGCGGCATCGCCATCGCCGGCATGTTCGCCTATATCGCCGGTTCACCCTTTGTGTTCATCAAGCTGTACGGCGTGCCCGCCGAGCATTTCGGCTGGCTGTTCGGCACCAACGCGGCGGGTTTCATTCTGGTGGCGCAGGTCAACGCGCGGCTGTTGGCCAAGCGCGGCCCGGCGTTTCTGCTGGTGCGTGCGGTGTGGGTGTATTTTCTCGCGGGGCTTGCCTTGCTGGCGGTTGGCGCGATGCGCCCGGAAGCCTTGTGGCCGTTGCTGATTCCGTTGTTCATCTGCATCGCTAGCCTCGGTTGCATCATCCCCAACGCATCCGCCTGTGCGATGAACGGCCAGGGCGCGCGGGCCGGCAGCGCGTCGGCGATGCTCGGTTGTCTGCAATTCAGCATCGCCGCCGGTGCGGCTGCGCTGGTGGGCGTGCTGCACGATGGCAGCGCCGTGCCGATGGCCATGGTCATCAGCCTGTGCGGGTTGCTGGTGGTCAGCGTCGCTTTGCTCACCCGCCGCCTGCAGAACGCCCGGGCATTGGCGCAAGCCCAGGCCGAGGCGTAAACAGTCTCAGCCGGCAGCGCGCTGCTGGCTGTACTCGGGAATGCGATGGGGCGCGCAGAGTCGCGCTTCGAGGGTGCGAGTGAAAGCCAGTGCTTCGGCTTCACTGCGAAAGGTCACGACATGCTGGTCGAGGCGAACCTGCCATTGAGACTTTGCCACTTCTTTTATCAGGATCTTCATTGCTGACCTCCCTTGCGTAAAAGATGTATCGCAGAGGCTTCGATTGTAGACCTGAATACGATCGCAATTGTGACAACGGCCGGGCATCGGACTGACGGCAAAAAGATGCGCAGCCCTGCCAGCCGCTCTAGCGCTGGCAAAGGTTGCGACGTGGGTTTTTTTAGAAACCTTCTAAAACAATTTTTCCCTTGGCCTTGCCGCTTTCCAGCAGTTCATGGGCGCGACGCAGGTTGGCTGCGTTGATGATGCCGAAGTGTTCGCCGACGGTGGTTTTCAAGGTGCCGGCGTCGATCAGTTGCGCGACGCGGTTGAGCAGGTTGTGCTGCTCGATCATGTCCGGCGTCTCGAACAGCGAGCGGGTGTACATGAATTCCCAGTGCAGCGACAGGCTCTTGCGCTTGAGTTTGCTCACGTCCAGCGATTTCGGATCGTCGATCAGCGCCAGTTTGCCCTGCGGCGCCAACGCCTCGACCAGTTGCTCCAGATGCTGGTCGGTCTGCGTCAGACTGGCAACGTGAGTGACGCTGTCGAGGCCGGCGCGCTTGAGTTCTTCGCTCAGCGGCTGACTGTGATCGATCACCACATCGGCGCCCAACGCCTTGACCCAGTCGCGGGTCTGTTCGCGGGACGCGGTGCCGATGACCTTCAGGCCAGTCAGCTGCTTCGCCAGTTGCGTGAGGATCGAACCGACCCCACCGGCCGCGCCGACAATCAGCAGGCTCTGGCCTTCGTCGGTTTTGCCTTCATTGATTTGCAGACGCTCGAAGAGCAACTCCCAGGCAGTTATCGCGGTCAGTGGCAACGCGGCGGCTTCGGCGAAATCGAGGGTTTTCGGCATGTGGCCGACGATGCGCTCATCAACGACGTGCAACTCACTGTTGCCGCCGGCACGGGCGATCGACCCCGCGTAGAAGACTTTGTCGCCGGCCTTGAACAGCGTCACGTCGCTGCCGACTGCCTTGACCACACCGGCGACGTCCCAGCCCAGCACTTTCGCAGCGCCGTTTTCCGGCGCTACGTTCTGCCGCACTTTGGTGTCGACCGGGTTGACCGAAATGGCTTTGACTTCTACCAGCAGGTCGCGCGGGCCGGCGACCGGTTCCGGCAGTTCGATGTCCTGCAGCGCGTTGGTGTCGCTGATCGGCAGGGATGCGTAATAGGCGATGGCTTTCATGAAAGGCTCCGTACGTTGATAGAAGAAGAAATCAGGCAATCGCGCCGAGGCGCTTGAGCTGGAAATGTTCGATGGTGTCGCCGGCACTGCGCTGAAAGTGCTGGAAGTGCGCGCTGGTGTTGTGTGCCTGCAGCACTTCGTCACTGGCCCACTGTTCGATCACGTAGAAAACCTGTGGGTCGGCGAGGTCGCGGTGCAGGTCGTACTGGCCGCAACCGGCCTCGGCACGGCTCGGTGCAACCAGCGCGCGCAGGGCCTGTTCGAGGGCGTCCTGCTGGCCGGGTTTGGCGGTCAGGGTAGCGATGGCGGTGAAGGGCTGAGACATGTCGGGCTCCAATAGCGCAGCAAGAATTCGATGGACAGATGATTCGCTATTTCTGTTAGCGATAAAACCGGCTAAAACAGCAGTCTCTTTCAATTTTATTTTGATAATCGAGGCTGAGGATGCTGCGTTTCGATGACTTGCAGTTGTTTGTTCGCGCGGCGGATCTGGGCAGCCTGTCGGCGGCGGCGCGGGTGATGGACATGTCTGCCGCGGTGGCGAGCGCGGCGTTGAAGCGCATCGAGCAGCAATTGGGCGCGCGCCTGCTGGCGCGCTCGACCCGCAGTCTGCGCCTGACCGCCGAGGGCGAGGGGTTTCTGGAATATGCGCGCGCGGCGCTGAGTAATCTCGACGAAGGTCGGCGCCTGCTCGCCAGCGGTCAGGATCAGGTCAGCGGGATTTTGCAGCTGTCCGCACCCTCGGACTTCGGTCGCAACCTGCTGCTGCCATGGCTCGACGAGTTCCAGCGCGAGCACCCGCGGCTGACCGTGCGCTTGCTGCTCGGCGACCGCATCGCCGATTTGTTCCGCCAGCCCGTGGACATCGCGTTGCGTTACGGTGAGCCGGAGGGTTCGAGCCTGGTTGCGCTGCCTATCGCTGCGCACAACCGTCGCGTGCTCTGCGCCTCCCCGGCCTACCTCGCCCGGTATGGCGAGCCGCGTCAGCTCGAACAACTGGCCCAGCACAATTGCCTGTTGTACATGCTCGGCAGCCGCGTCCACGACCATTGGAGTTTCCATGACGGCAAGCGCGAAGTCGGCCTGACGGTCAGCGGCGACCGTTTCAGCGACGATGCTGATGTCGTGCGTTTGTGGGCGCTGGCCGGTGCCGGGATCGCCTATAAATCCTGGCTCGACGTCGGCACCGATGTCCTCGCCGGACGGCTCAAGGTGCTGCTGCCGGAACTGCTCTGTGAGCGCGCACCGCTGAATCTGTTGTGCGCTCATCGCGCACAATTGAGTAAGCCGGTGAACCTTCTGCGCGACATGCTCGCCAGCCGTTGCGCTGAATTGAGTAGTCAATTTCGCGTTTTTTCAAAAGTTGATCATTAGTCGCAGGCAAATAGAGAAATTTCTCTCAGGAACAATCACCACCTGTGCAGCCCCGAGCGCAGGACGCGGCGCCTAACCCGCTTATACTAGCGCCCGCCTCATGCCAGCACCGACACCCCGGCCCGGAGACCTTCGCACCCCGTCGCCCGTATTGGCGTGACGGTCGCGCATCTGCTGCGGGTGCTGTGCCGGGGCAGGCTGCGTCAGCGGCTTGCCTCGCCCCGGTACATGGCGATTTTCGCGTCTTGGCCGACGATCCATTAGCGGCCAAGATGTCTCCGAGCAGTAGACGATACGATTCAACAGGGAGTGAACACATGGAACATGCACCTTGCATCAGCCAGATCGCCACGTTGCTGGCCGACCCCAAGCGCAGCGCGATGATGTGGGCGTTGATGGATGGCGCGGCGCGGCAGACCGAGGAGCTTGCGCTACAGGCGGGGCTGTCGCCGTCCTCGGCCAGTGCGCACCTGACGCGGCTGGCCACGGGTGGTCTGTTGAAAGTCGAAGTCCGTGGTCGCAAGCGGTTTTTCCGCCTCGCGGCGCCGGAGGTCGGTGCGGCGATAGAAGCCCTCGCCAGCGCCACCATCGCCAGTGCGCCGCGCGAGGTTCCGGACGTGTTCAAGCGCAGCACGCCGCTGGCCAAACCGCAGACCGCACCGTCGTCGCTGTTGCGCGCACGCTTTTGTGACGATCACCTGGGCGGTACGCTGGCCGCCGATCTGTACCAGCGCCTGCTCGATGCCGGCTGGATCGAACAGCTGGAGCATCGCGTCGTGGTTACCCAAAAGGGCGCGAAGTTGCTGGCCGAGCGTGGCGTGTTCATTCAGGCGCTGGCCCATCGCAACGTGCAGGTGGCGTGCGCCTGCCCGGACTGGAGCGAGCGGCGTCCGCACATGGGCGGCTCACTTGGCGCGGCATTGCTGCAGTTGTTCATGCAGTCCGGCTGGCTGACGCTGCCCAACGACTCCCGAGCCTTGCAACTGACGGCCACCGGGCAACGCGAATTGCATCGTTTCGCCAAAGATACCGAGCTGGAACTGGCGTAGTAGAGCGTTGCACAAAGCCTGCCTCGAACTGCGCCAGCGCGTCTGGCGTCGTTGACGGCTGCGAACAGGTCGCATCCAGCAGCAACGCCGCATCGCTATCGCGCACACTCGTTCCGGGGATATTTCGGAGGGGGGAAGCAGCATGCAAACACAGCGCTACAGCGCGGCAGAACGTCTGGAACGTCTGCCGATCAGCGGTTATCACCGGATCATTTTCATCATCATCGCCCTGGCGTTTTTCTTCGACTCCATGGACCTGGCGATGATGACGTTCCTGCTCGGCTCGATCAAAGCCGAGTTCGGCCTGAGCAGCGCACAGGCCGGACTGCTCGCCAGTTCGAGTTTTTTCGGCATGGTGCTGGGCGCCTCGCTGTCCGGGATGCTCGCCGATCGCTTCGGACGCAAGCCGGTGTTCCAGTGGAGCATCGTGCTTTGGGGCGTGGCCAGTTATCTGTGTTCGACGGCGCAAACGGTTGAGACCCTGACGCTGTTCCGCATCCTGTTGGGGATCGGCATGGGCATGGAGTTTCCGATTGCCCAGTCGATGCTGTCGGAGCTGATTCCGGCGCAACGCCGCGGGCGCTACATCGCCTTGATGGATGGTTTCTGGCCGCTCGGTTTCGTCGCGGCCGGCGTGCTCTCCTACTTTCTGCTGCCGGTGATCGGCTGGCGCGACATCTTCCTGGTGCTGGCAGTGCCAGCGGTGTTTGTTTTGGCGATTCGCTTTTTCATTCCCGAGTCGCCGCGCTGGCTGGAACAAGCCGGGCGCGACACCGACGCGGACAAGGTGTTGAGCGGTATTGAAGCGCGGGTGCGTACTTCGCTTGGCGGTGCAGCGTTACCCGAACCTGTCCGCTTGCCTCGTACCGTGACGCCGCCGGGCAATTTCTTCTCGGCGCTGAAGCAGATCTGGTCGCCGCAGTACCGCCAGCGCACGACGATGATCTGGAGCCTGTGGTTTTTCGCCTTGCTCGGCTTTTACGGGCTGACTTCGTGGCTCAGTGCGTTGCTCCAGCAATCGGGTTTTGCCGTGACGCAGTCGGTGTATTACACGGTGCTGATTTCGCTGGGCGGGATTCCCGGTTTTCTCATGGCCGCCTGGCTGGTCGAGCGCTGGGGGCGCAAACCGGTGTGCATCGTGACGCTGCTTGGCGGGGGCGTGATGGCGTTTCTGTACGGGCAGAGCGCGGTGTTCGGCGGCAACGTCGCGCTGCTGATCGGCACCGGGTTGCTGATGCAGTTCTTTCTGTTCGGCATGTGGGCGGTGCTCTACACCTACACGCCCGAGTTGTACCCGACGTCGGCACGCGCCACGGGTTCAGGCTTCGCCTCGGCGATTGGTCGGGTCGGCTCGCTGCTCGGACCTCTGGTCACCGGGCTGGTATTCCCGATTACCGGGCAGGGCGGGGTGTTTGCGCTGGGCGCGGCATGCTTTGCAATCGCGGCGGGGGTGGTGTGGCTGTTCGGGATGGAGACGCGGGGCAAGACCCTTGAGGAGCTGACTGAAGCCCAAATCCCAGGCTAAACACATGTCCAATTGTAGGAGTGAGCCTGCTCGCGATAGCGGTGTGTCAGTTGAAGATTTTTATCTGACACACCGCTATCGCGAGCAGGCTCACTCCTACAAGGGATTTGCGGTGAGGCTTAGGGTTTGACCAGCCGCGCATCCAGGCTGTTCTGCGCCAGGCGCCTGGCCTGATCCTGGGTCATGCCGAGGTGTTCATGCAGCGCATGGAAGTTCTCGGTCACATAACCACCGAAGTACGCCGGGTCATCCGAGTTCACCGTGACCTTCACGCCGCGTTCGAGCATGTCGAGGATGTTGTGCTGCGACATGTGATCGAACACGCAGAGCTTGGTGTTCGACAGCGGGCACACGGTCAGGGGGATCTGTTCATCAATGATCCGCTGCATCAGGCGCTCGTCTTCGATGGCGCGCACGCCGTGGTCGATGCGCTGGATTTTCAGCAGGTCGATGGCTTCCCAGATGTATTCCGGTGGGCCTTCTTCACCCGCATGGGCGACGGTCAGGAAGCCTTCATGGCGGGCGCGATCGAACACACGCTGGAACTTGCTCGGCGGGTGGCCCATCTCGGAACTGTCCAGACCGACCGCAACGAACGCATCGCGGAACGGCAGCGCCTGATCGAGGGTTTTCTCAGCCTCTTCTTCGCTCAGATGACGCAGGAAACTCAGGATCAAACCGCTGCTGATGCCCAGTTGCGTCTCGCCATCCTTCAATGCCGCTGCGATGCCGTTGAGCACCACTTCGAAGGGAATGCCACGGTCGGTGTGGGTCTGCGGATCGAAGAACGGTTCGGTGTGAATCACGTTCTGTTCTTTGCAGCGCAGCAGATAGGCCCAAGTCAGGTCGTAGAAATCCTGCGAGGTGCGCAGCACGTCGGCGCCCTGGTAATACAGGTCGAGAAATTCCTGCAGGTTGTTGAAGGCGTAAGCCTTGCGCAGGGTTTCCACGTCGTTCCACGGCAGGGCGATCTTGTTGCGCTCGGCCAGGGCGAACAGCAGCTCGGGCTCCAGCGAGCCTTCCAGATGCAGGTGCAGTTCAGCCTTCGGCAAGGCGTTGAGCCAGTCGTACATAGTCTTTTCTCATCAGGTGCAATGACGGCATTCTACAGATGCTCGCCGAAACAATTGGCAAAACCTGACCAAGCGATCCATCACACCGCCGCTTGCTCTCGCCGGTAAGCGTAAGTATCGGCGAAGCGCGACAACAGGAATTCGGCGCAGGTGGTGGTCGGATATTTCGCCGGATGCTGTGCGTCCTGGCAACCGGGCAAGCATTCGATGCGGGTGTCCGGATGTGGCTCGGCGAAGAACGGCATCGAATAGCGGTCGACGCCGAGCGGGCTGATCACCCGGTGCGGGGTCGAGCGATAACGGTCGTTGCTCCAGCGCGCCATCATGTCGCCGAGGTTGACCACGAAGGTACCGTCAATCGGCGGTGCGTCGATCCATTCGCCCCTTACATTCTTGACCTGCAAGCCGCCGGCGCTGTCCTGATAGAGCAGGGTGATGCAGCCGTAATCGGTGTGCGCGCCGGCACCTTGCTGCTCGGCCGAACTAGCGGTGTGGCGCGGCGGGTAGTGGATCATGCGCAGCACGCTGACCGGGTCAACGAAACGGCTGTCGAAGAAATCGCGTTCGATTCCCAGTGCCACGGTCATCGCCCGCAACAGCGTCTGCGCCAGCGCCTGCATGTCTGAGTAATGTTGCTCCATCAATTCAACCCAGCCTGCCTGCGCCGGATGGCGGTTAGGCCCGCGCAACGGTTTTTCGGCGAGTACCTCGGGATGATCAGCGGGCAGGTGCAGGCCCATGTCGAAGGTTTCTTTCAGATCGCTGGGTTTGTCCGGATCGAGCTGTTCGGTGGCGATGGCGCCGTAGCCGCGGTGATGGCGGGTCTGGGTAATGTCGATCTGCAGTTTTTGCGCAGCGGGCAGGGCGAAAAATCGTTGCGCGTGATCGAGCAGGGCATTGATGCGTTGCGCTGATATCGGGTGGCCCTTGATGTAGAAAAAGCCCCATTCGCGGCAGGCGTGGTCGATTTGAGCGGCGACGGCGGGCCAGGCGGATTCGTCGTCGCTATAGAGCGGGCTGATATCAATGATCGGAGGCTGATCCATGTTGCGTTCTCACAGTTGGTGATCGTTCCCACGCTCTGCGTGGGAACGCCTCAATGGACGCTCCGCGTCCGCTTTCGGCAGGGACGCGGAGCGTCCCGGGCGGCATTCCCACGCAGAGCGTGGGAACGATCGAGGTAAGTGGATTACTTCGGCATTTCGGCCTTCATGCCTTCCACGTAATAGTTCATCGACGCCAGTTCGGCATTGGTTGCACTCACGCCCGCCGGGATTTTCTCGACGCCGGCCTGATCCTTGATCGGCCCGGTGAACGGCTGCAACGCACCGCTCTTGATGTCGGCAATGATCTGCTCGGCTTCGGCTTTCACCGGTGCCGGCACCAGGTCGCTGATCGGCAGCTCAACCGTGCCTTCCTTCAGTCCGCCCCAGTAGTCTTGCGGTTTCCAAGTGTGATCGATCACGCTCTGCGTCGCCTGAATGTAGTGCGGCGCCCAGTCGTTGACGATCGACGTCAGCACCGCTTTCGGCCCGAAGTGCGCCATGTCCGAGGCGTAACCCACCGCGTACACGCCACGGCGTTCCGCGGCCTGAATCGGCGCCGGGCTGTCAGTGTGCTGGAACACCACGTCGACGCCCTGGTCGATCAGCGCGTTGGCTGCATCGGCTTCCTTGCCCGGATCGAACCAGGAGTTGACCCAGACCACTTTGATCTCGGTGCCGGGGTTGTATTTGTTCAGGGCCAGTTGAATGGCGTTGATGTCGCGGATCACTTCCGGGATCGGGAACGAGGCGACGTAGCCGATCTTTTTGCTTTTGGTCATCTTCGCCGCAAGGAAGCCGCCGACGTAACGCCCCTCGTAGGTGCGCGCGAGATAGGTGCCGAGGTTCTTGTCCTGCTTGTAGCCGGTGGCGTGTTCGAAGGTCACCTTGGGAAACTGCCTGGCGACTTTCACGGTCGGGTTCATGTAGCCGAAGGAGGTGGTGAAAATCAGGTCGTACTTGTCCTTGGCCATGTTGCGGATGACCCGTTCGGCATCGGCGCCTTCGGCGACGTTCTCCACATAGTTGGTGGTGATCTGGCTGCCAAACTTTTCCGCCAGCGCCTTGCGCCCCTGTTCATGCTGATACGTCCAGCCGTGGTCACCGATCGGGCCGATGTAAACGAAACCGACTTTCAGCGGATCGGCAGCGCTGGCGCTCAGGCTGATGCCCAGACCGATGGCGGCGCACAGCAGTTTGTGCAGCGGACGTATTTGCATGAAGTGGAGCTCCGTTTTGTTGTGTGTGCCCAGGGCCAATGCAAATTGCTGACCAACAGGACAACAAACAATCCGGAACTTTGTGATGGCTATCGCGAGCAGGCGAAGGCCTACAGGGGAATGCATTCCAAATGTAGGCCTTCGCCTGCTCGCGATAGGGCCATCAGGGCCGATAAAGGTGCACCTGCCGAAGCACTGCCATGGCTTGGTGCGCGAAGATGTAACGAAACGTTAGCGCCGCCCGGCAGTCAGTAGCTTCATCAGCTCCTTTCGGCAAAAGGCCCGCCATGTTCTCGATCCTCAAACAAGAAAGCTTTCTGCTGCTGGCAATCATTGCCGCGTGCATCGCCTATCCGCTGGAACACTGGCTGCTGCACAGCGGCCAGATCGTCGCGCTGGTCGGCGGGCTGGTGCTGATCGGCTTCATCGTCGCCGCTTCGATGCGCGTCGCCCATCACGCCGAACTGCTCGCGGAAAAAGTCGGCGATCCTTACGGCACGATGATCCTGACCCTCGCCGCCGTGCTGGTGGAGGTGGTGATTCTGGCGATCATGATGAGCAACGAAGCCTCGCCCACGCTGGTGCGCGACACGATCTATTCAGCGGTAATGCTCGACATCAACGGCATCCTCGGTCTCGCCGCGCTGATGGGCGGGATCAAGCACGGCGAGCAGTCCTACAACGACGATTCGGCGCGCAGCTACAGCGTGATGATCCTCACCGCGATGGGCGTGTCGATGGTGGTGCCGGAGTTCATACCCGAAGCGAACTGGAAGCTGTATTCGGCGTTCACCATTGGCGCGATGGTGGTGCTTTACACCTTGTTCCTGCGCATGCAGGTCGGGCCGCACAGCTATTTTTTCAGCTACAGCTACCCGGACAAGCGGCGCAAGAAAGAACCGATCGAGCAAGAACCGAAACCGCTGAGCCTGGGCCTGTCGATCGGCATTCTGGTCGGCGGTGTGGTGGTGATCGGTGCGCTCGCCGAGATCATGTCCAAGACCCTCGATCTCGGCCTGGAAGGCACCGGGGCGCCGCCGGTGATCACGGCGATTCTGGTGGCGGCAATTTCTGCAGCGCCGGAAATCCTCACGGCATTGCGCGCGGCACTGGCCAACCGCATGCAGTCGGTGGTCAATATTGCGATGGGCGCGTCACTGTCGACAGTGATCCTGACTGTGCCGGTGATGGAAGCCATGGCGCTGTACACCGGCCAGCCGTTTCAGATGGCAATGACCCCGGTGCAGACAGTGATGGTCTTCATCACCCTGATCGTCAGCGCAATCAACCTGAACGACGGCGAGACCAATGCCATCGAAGGCATGACCCACTTTGTGCTGTTTGCGACGTTTATCATGCTGTCCCTGCTGGGCCTATAGGAACGCTGAAAAACCTGTGGGAGCGGGCTTGCCCGCGATTGCGGTGTGTCAGAAACCAAATATGTACCTGACACACCCCCATCGCGGGCAAGCCCGCTCCCACAGGGATTGATGAACGGCTCAGGTCCCGGCGATCAACTGCCGTGCTGCCTGGCTGTGATCGGCAATCAGACCTTTGAGATCCAGGCCTTCAACCTGACCATCCACCACACGCCACTTGCCGCCAATCATCACCCGATCCGCACGGTCCGAGCCGCACAGCAGCAGCGCCGAAATCGGGTCGTGGCTGCCGGAGAAGCGCAACTCGTCGAGCTTGAACAACGCCAGATCGGCCTGCTTGCCGACCGCCAGTTCACCGATGTCGCTGCGGCCCAGCAAACTCGCCGAGCCCTTGGTCGCCCAGCCCAGCACGCGTTCCGGGGTGATCTTCTCGGCGCCATAACGCAGGCGCTGGATGTACAGCGCCTGACGCGCTTCGAGGATCATGTTCGAGGCATCGTTGGACGCCGAACCGTCAACGCCCAGACCGAACAGCGCGCCGGCGTCGGTGAGGTCGATACTCGGGCAGATGCCCGACGCCAGGCGCATGTTCGAACTCGGGCAGTGGCAGATGCCGGTGCCGGCCTGGCCGAGACGGGCGATTTCGTCCGGGTTGAAATGGATGCCGTGGGCCAGCCAGGTGCGCGGGCCGAGCCAGCCGACGCTGTCCAGATAATCGACGGTGCGCAGGCCGAAACGCTGCAGGCAGAAATCTTCCTCATCAAGGGTTTCGGCCAGGTGCGTGTGCAGGCGCACGTCGAGCGTGTTCGCCAGTTCAGCGCTGGCCGACATGATTTCCGGGGTCACCGAGAACGGTGAGCACGGTGCCAGGGCGATCTGGATCTGCGCACCGTCGCCACGTTCGTGGTACTCGTGAATCAGGCGCTGACTGTCGTCGAGAATCACCTGGCCTTCCTGCACGGTCTGCTGCGGAGGCAGACCGCCGTCCTTCTCGCCAAGGCTCATCGAACCGCGGGTGAGCATGGCGCGCATGCCGAGTTCGCGCACGGTTTCGACTTGCACGTCGATGGCGTTTTCCAGGCCGTCCGGGAACAGATAGTGATGGTCAGCGGCGGTGGTGCAGCCCGACAGCAGCAACTCGGCCAGCGCCACTTTGGTCGCGAGGGCAAGTTTTTCCGGAGTCAGGCGGGCCCACACCGGGTACAGGGTTTTCAGCCACGGAAACAACGGCTGATTGACCACCGGCGCCCAGGCGCGGGTCAGCGTTTGATAGAAATGGTGGTGGGTGTTGATCAGTCCCGGCAGGACCACATGCTCGCGGGCATCGAACACTTCGCTGCACGGCGTCGAGGGTTGCTGGCCGCCAGCAAGCACTTCGACGATCACGCCGTCTTGCAGAACCAGACCGCCACGCGCGTCGAGCGCGTTGGCCGTGAAAATGGCGAGGGGATTTTTTAACCAGATACGGGTCGCAGGCATGGTCGCCGGCTCCTCTGAAAGTTGGGTTCAGGGTTGCCAGCTCAGTGTTGCCCTGTCTGCTGATCCAGGTTCGCCGCGACGGGCGAGACGCGCAGTTTCAAACAAATTGCCGCGCCGGGCAAGCCCGACCCGACCAGACAACTCGATCCCTTGTAGGAGTGAGCCTGCTCGCGATTGCGGTGTGTCAGACATCAATGCTCCAACTGACACTCCGCAATCGCGAGCAGGCTCACTCCTACAAGGGATTATCAGCGCTTACCAGGGAATCGTTTCACCCTTGTAATTGACGAAATGATGCCCGCCCTTGCCGCTGAACGCGTTGACCTGATCGATCAGCCCACGGGTACTGGTCTCTACATCAAGGTCAGCGCCATCACCGCCCATGTCGGTTTTCACCCAGCCCGGATGCAGCGACAGCACGGTCAGTTTCTGCTCGCCCAGTTGCGTGACGAAGGTATTGGTCATCGAGTTCAGCGCAGCCTTGCTCGCCTTGTACAACGCCAGCTCCGGTGCGTCCGGCACCGTCACGCTGCCCAGCCCCGAGCTCATGAACGCCAGTACGCCGCTGCCATCGCGGATCTGCCCGACAAAGCGCTGGGCCAGATTGATCGGCGCTACTGCGTTGGTGAAAAACAGCTTGCCGACTTCGGCCAGGGTCGCGCCGCCCGGGGTCTGTACATCCGGGCCCTTGACCCCAGCGTTGACGAACAGCAGGTCGAACGTTTCGCCCTTCAATTGTTGACTGAGGGCGATCACCGCCTGCTGATCATCCATGTCGAGCTTCTCGATCCGCACGCCGCCCAGCGCTTGCAGCGCCTCGGCGTTCTGCGGATTGCGCACGGTGGCGGTGACTTGCCAGCCGTCGGCCAGCAGGGTTTTCACCAGCCCGAGGCCCAAACCCCGAGAGGCACCGATGATCAGTGCGTTTTTTGCCTGAGACATGATGGGTTCCTTGATTGTCAGCGTTTAGGATTCAATGGACAGGCCTGCCCGAGCCGAAGTTGCAGCGTCCGGCGCAAAAGAGGCAGCGACCGGAGCATACCCCAGCCTTTGCCGTGCTTGCTTCCTGAAGTTCTCAAGATTGGTGGGTATGGAGCAGGCGTGGTTCAGGTGTTGCCTGTGCGGACGCCATCGCGAGCAGGCTCACTCCTACAGTGGATCGGGTTCGCAATTCCCTGTAGGAGTGAGCCTGCTCGCGATGGGGCCATTGAATTCACCTCATCAATGCCCTGATTGCCAAGGCTGCCCCAACGACACCGGCGCATACAACCGCGTGCGCAGCGCATCCCGCGACAACAGTACCAGCACCACAATCGTCGCGACATACGGCAGCATCGCCAACAGACTCGAAGGAATCGCCAGCCCCAAGCCCTGTGCCACCAGATGCAGGATGCTGGCGAGGCCAAACAGATACGCGCCGAGCAACAACCGCCACACCCGCCAACTGGCAAACACCACCAGCGCCAGGGCAATCCAGCCGCGCCCGGCGGTCATGTTTTCCGCCCACATCGGCGTGTACGCCAGCGACAGATAGGCCCCGGCCAGCCCGGCCATCGCCCCGCCAAACAGCACCGCCAGGGTACGCACGGTCAGCACCGGCAGTCCCATCGCACTGGCCGCATCGGGATTTTCGCCAACCGCTTGAATGATCAGCCCGACACGACTCTTGATGATCACCCACGCCACTAGTGCAAACAGCGCGAACGACAGGTACACCAGTAGATCCTGGGCAAACAGCATGCGCCCGAGCAGCGGAATGTCACTCAGGTACGGAATCGCCAACGGCTCAAACCCGGCCAGCGGTTTGCCCACCCAGGCCGCGCCGACAAACGTCGATAGCCCGACACCGAAAATCGTCAGCGCCAACCCGGTCGCGACCTGATTGGCGTTGAACACCAAGGCGACCAAGGCAAACAGCGACGACAGCAGCATCCCCGCGAGCATCGCCAGCAGCACGCCCAGCCACAGGTTGCCGCTGCTGAGCGCGACGATAAAACCGATCACCGCACCAAACAGCATCATTCCTTCCTGACCCAGGTTGAGCACGCCGCTCTTCTCGCAGATCAGTTCACCCAGCGCCACCAGCAAAAGCGGCGTGCCGCAGCGCACCATGGCGTAGAAAATATTGCTCAACAGATCGATATCCATCACAGCGCTCCGGCGGTTACGGCGGTAGTCGACGTGCGGCGGGTCCAGCGCCGATTCAGGCGCGGCCGATAGAGAATCAGCACGTCACAAGCGAGCAGGAAAAACAGCATCATTCCCTGAAACAACTGGGTGATCGCCCGCGGCAAATTGAGGGTCATCTGCGCGCTCTCGCCGCCGAGATAAAGCAGCGCCATCAGCAGACTGGAAAACACGATGCCGAGCGGATTGAGCCGGCCGAGAAACGCCACGGTGATCGCCGCGTAGCCATACCCTGGTGAAACCTGCGGGACCAATTGGCCAATCGGCCCTGTAACCTCGCTGACCCCGGCAAGCCCCGCCAATCCACCGCTGATCAGCAGTGCCAGCCAGATCAGACGCTTCTCGCGAAAGCCGACGAAGCCCGCCGCACGCTTGTCCAGCCCGAGCACTTTGATCTGGAAACCGATAAAGCTTTTCTGCAACAGCACCCACACCGCGACCAACGCGAGCAGGGCGAAATACACCCCGGCGTGCACGCGGCCATCTTCGAGCAAGAGCGGCAAGCGGCTGGCGTCACCGAACATTGCCGACTCGGGAAAGTTGAACCCGGCCGGGTCCTTCAGCGGCCCATGCACGCAAAACAGCAGCAGGTTCAGTGCGATGTAGTTGAGCATGATGCTGGTGAGAATTTCATTGGCGTTGAAGCGCGTGCGCAACCATGCGGTCAGCCCGGCCCAAGCGGCGCCGGCGAGCATGCCGACGAGCAGAATCAGCACCAACGCCCAACGGCTTTGCCAGTCGATGATGTGCACCGCCAGCGCACTGCCGGCGAGGGCCCCGAGGAGCAGTTGACCTTCGGCGCCGATGTTCCAGATTCGCGCCTGATAGGCCACCGCCAGACCGAGTGCGCAGAGCAGAATCGGCAATGCCTTGACCAGCAATTCGGAGATGCCATACACATCGCTGACCGGCGCGATCAGCAGCGTATGCAAGGTTTGCAGCGGGTCGTGGCCGAGGGCGATGAACAGCAGCGAGCCGCACGCCAGGGTCAGCACGGCGGCCAGTAACGGCGAGCACCAGAGCATCAGGCGCGATTGCTGGCCGCGTGGTTCGAGGGAAAGCAGCATGTCAGGAAAACTCCGTTAAACCGTGGCCGATGAAGGTGAGTGCGCGAACTGCCCGGCCATCCAGCCGCCGACGTCGCTGAACTGCGTTTCGCCGGTGTCGTGCAGCGGCGACAGACGCCCGCCGCACAATGCGCCGAGGCGGTCGCTGATCTGGAACAGCTCGTCGAGATCTTCGGAGATCACCAGGATCGCCGCGCCGGCATCGCGCAGCGCGATCAACGCGCGGTGGATGGTCGCGGCAGCGCCAACGTCGACGCCCCAGGTCGGGTGCGCGGCGATCAACAGTTTCGGTTGCTGAAGAATTTCCCGGCCGAGGATGAATTTCTGCAGATTGCCGCCGGACAGACTGCGCGCAGCGGTCTGCGTGCCCGGGGTTTTCACGCCGAAGCGCTGAATGATCTGCGCAGCGAACGCTTCCAGTTTGCCGCGCTGGATCATGCCGCGGCTGACCAGTCCCTGCTGGAAAGCGGTGAGCAGGGCGTTATCGGCCAGGCTCAGTTCCGGCACCGCGCCGTGGCCAAGACGTTCGGCCGGGACGAACGCCAGACCGAGTTTGCGCCGCGCATCCGGGCGCAAATCGGCAACGTCTTGCGCACCGAATCGAATGCTGGCGGCGTCTGTTCGAGGCAAGCGCTGTTCGCCGCTGAGCAGCGCCAGCAATTCATCCTGACCATTGCCGGCCACCCCGGCGATGCCGACGATTTCACCGCTGCGTACCTGCAAGTCGATATTGCGCAACGAGCAGCCGAACGGGTCCGGGTTGTGCCAGCTCAAGCCGTTCACCTGCAGGAACGCCGCGCCGCCGCCGACTTTGGAATATTCACCGATCAACGCCGCCGCTTCGCCAACCATCAATTGCGCCAGTTGCTGATCCGAGCATTCGGCCGGTCGGCAATGCCCGGCGACACGCCCGCCGCGCAAGACTGTGGCGCTGTGGCACAGGGCGCGAACCTCAACGAGCTTGTGGCTGATAAACAGAATGCTGCAGCCCTCGGCGGCGAGGCGGCGCAGGGTGACGAACAGTTCGTCGGCCTCCTGCGGCGTCAGCACCGAGGTGGGTTCATCGAGAATCAGCAGACGAATGTCCTGCATCAGGCAGCGCACAATCTCCACGCGCTGACGCTCGCCGATCGACAGGCTGTGGACCAGTCGTTCCGGCTCCAGCGCCATGCCATAACGGCGCGACACTTCGGCAATCTTCGGTGCCAGTTGTTGCGGCGTGCCAGCCGCCGCGCCCATTGCCAGTGCAATGTTCTGCGCCACGCTAAGCGTTTCGAACAGCGAAAAATGCTGGAACACCATGCCGATGCCCAACTGCCGCGCCTGCGCCGGGTTGCGGATATTCACCGGCTGACCTTGCCAGAGCATGTCGCCCGCATCGGCCTGGGTGACGCCGTAGATGATCTTCATCAAAGTGCTTTTGCCAGCGCCGTTTTCGCCGAGCAGGGCATGGATTTCACCGGGTGCGATACTCAAATCGATGGCGTCATTGGCCAGACAACCGGGGTAGCGTTTGCTGATATGGCGCAGTTGCAGGCGCGGGACGGGCGGAGCGATGGGCATGACAGGCTCTACTGCTTGGAGTTGTGCCTGTGGATAAAGCAATTTCCTGGCCATTGAGTCAGGAACGCGAGCGGGCCGCGTTTGCCGGCGCCGGATGTAGAGCGTTGGGTCGTGACAAGAATGGAAACGCAGCACCATTTCAGCGCAAAGGTGTTGATCAGGCTCCAGTTTTGCCCACCGCTAACTGATCAAAAAACGAGCAAACCGTTGCGAAGCAGGCAGAACCTGCGACTGCGCCGGTCATGAACGGGTTATCCACAGGTTGTTCCACAGTTATTGTGCGCAAGCCGAAAAGCTCGGCATAAGCACTGCGGTGCTTTGTTCTAATGGTGCTAAACATCGCTAACTGGTTGTTTAGCCTTGGGATTTCCGTTTCGTCTGGAAAATTGAACGAAAAGTGAACAAACCGCGCAAAGCCGCGTGACAGAAGGGTTACAGACGAATGTACTCAGGTTATCCACAGTCGGGTGCACAGCGGATGTGGGCAACTTGGCGGAATAAGGGTGGACGGCGGCGCCCTAAAAACTCGCAGCGTTCTAGCGCTGCAGCAAAATCCGCCCGCGACTCAGATCGGCCAATTGGCTTTGCAGCAAATCGATGTGGGCCGCCCCCAGTGCCAGCCGCAATTCGACGCCGTTGGCAGTGAAATTTTCCTCCAGCACCAGGCCACCGAGATCGGCGACGCGCAGCTTGACCAGCGCCAGTTCGGAAAATCCACAGGCACAACTCAGCGGCACACGACTGATCAATTCGATCTTGTCTGCCGCTTGCAGGCATTTGTTCGCGCCGCCGCCGTATGCCCGGGCCAAACCACCGGTGCCCAGTTGGATACCGCCGTACCAACGGATCACCAGCACTGCGACCTGATCACAATCCTGCGCCTCGATCGCCGCCAGAATCGGGCGCCCGGCAGTGCCGCCGGGCTCGCCGTCGTCGCTGCTGCGGTATTGCCCGCCGAGTTTCCACGCCCAGCAATTGTGCGTGGCATTCAGATCGCTGTGCTGCTCGAAGAACGCCTGCGCATCGCTGGGGCTGTCGATCGGCGCAGCGAGGGTGATGAAGCGGCTTTTGCGAATCTCTTCGCGGTACTCGCAAAAACCGCTGAGGGTAAAAGGCATAAAACGTCTTATACAGAAGGAGTGAGGCCGCAGCCCTTGAGGATGATGCGAATCAGGTTGTTGCCGGCGTCTTCCATGTCCTGTTTGGTCAACTTGCTGCGCCCGCTGACCCGGCAGATCTGCGTGGCGAAGTCGGCATAGTGTTGCGTGCTTCCCCACAACAGGAAGATCAGGTGCACCGGATCGACCGGGTCCATTTTGCCCGCATCGATCCAGGCCTGGAACACGGCGGCGCGGCCCTGGAACCAGGCGCGATAGTCCTGATTGAAATACTCGGTCAGGCATTCGCCGCCGCTGATCACTTCCATCGCGAAGATTCGCGAAGCCTGTGGCTGACGCCGGGAAAATTCCATCTTGGCGCGGATATAGCGGGTCAGCGCCTCCGCCGGATCGTCCTCGGCGGTGAGGGTGTTGAAGGTGCTGTCCCACAACTCGATGATGTTGCTCAGCACCGCCACGTACAAACCGAGTTTGTTGGTGAAGTAGTAATGCAGGTTGGCTTTCGGCAACCCGGCGTTCTGCGCGATGGTGTTCATGCTGGTGCCTTTGTACCCGTGACGGGCGAACTCGTCTTCGGCGGCTTTGAGAATGGTCTCTTCGTTCTTCTGACGAATGCGGCTGGCGGGCTTGCCGCCGTGAGCGGGGACTTCAAAGGTCATAGGCACTTCCGGGTTTGTCTGTGGGTGCAACCAATTGCGTTGATAGCGCACCCACAGGCATCCGACAAGTCCTTGCGCGATAAAACCGTTACGCCTGTTCGATCTTGTTCAGCTTGGCCGGCAGTTCAGCAGCTGCGGTTTGGCTTTCCGGCAGCAGCAGGCACAGGACGATGGCGGTCAAACCGCCGCTGGTAATCGCCGAGTCGAACAGGTTCTGCACCAGTTTCGGCAACAAGTGCAGCAGGTTCGGTTGCGCGGCGATGCCCAGGCCGACACCGAACGAAGTGGCAATGATCAACATGCTGCGCCGGTCCAGCGGCGACTGCGCAAGGATGCGCACCCCGGCCGCCGCGACGGCACCGAACATCACCAGCGTCGCGCCACCCAGCACCGGTTTCGGAATCTGCTGTAGTACCGCGCCGATCATCGGGAACAGGCCGAGGCAGAACAGGATCGCGCCGATGTAGAGGCCGACGTAACGGCTGGCGACGCCGGTCAACTGGATCACGCCGTTGTTCTGCGCGAAGGTCGTATTGGGAAATGCGCTGAACGTCGCGGCGATCATGCAGCTTACGCCGTCGCCCAATACGCCACCGCGGAGCCGGCTTATATAAGAAGGACCGCTGATCGGCTGGCGAGCGAGCATGCAATTGGCGGTGAGGTCGCCGACGGTTTCGATGGTGCTGATCAGATAAATCAGCGCAACCGGCAGGAAAGCCGTCCAGTCAAAGCTGAAACCGAACTTGAACGGCGTGGGAAAACTCACCAGCGGCACGTCAGGCAAAGGCTGCGGCAGCAGTTTTCCGCTGAACCACGCGGCCAGACTTCCCAGCAACAGACCGATGATGATCGCCGACAGGCGCACCCACGGCGTGTTCGAGCGGTTGAGCAGAATGATCGTCAGCAACACAAACACGCCCAGCGCCAGATTGCCTGGCGCACCAAAGTCCGGCGCATTGAAACCACCGCCCAGATCGGTGATGCCGACCTTGATCAGGCTGATGCCGATCAGGGTGATGACGATGCCGGTCACCAGCGGTGTGACGACCCGGCGCAACTGGCCGATGAACCGACTCAGCACGATCTGCACCAGTGCACCGAAAAAACACACACCAAAAATCATCGCCAGAATGTCTTCCGGACTGCCGCCACGCTGCTTGACCAGAAACCCGGCCGAGAGCACCGCGCCAAGGAAGGCGAAACTGGTGCCCTGCAGGCAAATCATCCCGGCGCCAATGCCGAACGGCCGCCGCGCCTGGATAAAGGTGCCGACGCCGGAGACCATCAGCGCCATGCTGATCAGATACGGTAGGTGCGCGGTCAGGCCGAGCGCCGAGCCGATCACCAGCGGCGGGGTGATGATGCCGACGAAGCTGGCGAGCACGTGTTGCAGTGCCGCAAGGATCGCGGCGAGGGGTTTGGGACGGTCGTCGAGGCCGTAGATCAGTTCATTGGGCGAATCGGAATCTGGCTGCATGGCGCTGGGCTTCTTGTTCAGGATCAGGTTGATCCTGCTTTGCAAAAAGCTGTCCACTTGCTCAGGTTATTCTGATTTTTAGTCTGTAACGCCCAGCGCTGACGGGCCTTGCGTGGATTTTCAGCGCGTCGCCGCCAGGCTCTCAAGAAAGCTCTCCAGCACCAAATGAGGGCGACGCCCCTTGCGCGTGACCGATGCGAGGCTCAAGTCATAGAACCGTGTGGTGGATTTCAGCGCACGCAGACGACCTTGCTGAACCCAGAGGCTGGCGTAGTGATCCGGCAGGTAACCGATGTAGCGCCCGGTCAGAATCAGGAACGCCATGCCCTCACGGTCCGAAGCGCTGGCGGTGCAATTGAGCGCCTGATAATGCGCCTGGATGTCCGCCGGTAAACGAAACGTCGGCGCGATGGCGTCCTGACTGTTCAGGCGCTGATCATCGAGTTGCTTGTCATCGACATAAAACAACGGATGCCCCACTGCGCAGTAAAGCAGCGATCGCTCGCTGTACAGCGGCTGATACTCCAGCCCCGACAGCGCGCTGGCCTGCGGCACGACGCCGACATGCAGACGGCCGTCGAGTACGCCTTGCTCGACTTCATTGGGCGCGATCATGCGGATCTGAATCTGCACATCCGGCCCGCGCTCCTTCAACTGCGCGAGGGCATGGGTGATGCGCATGTGGGGCAGGGTGACGAGGTTGTCGGTCAGGCCGATGATCAGCTCACCACGCAAGTGCTGGTGCAGGCCATTGACCTCGGTGCGAAAACTTTCCAGCGCACTCAGCAGTTGCAGCGCCGATTGATAGACCTCGCGGCCTTCTTCGGTCAGGGAGAATCCAGCGCGACCGCGTTGGCACAGGCGCAACCCGAGGCGCTGCTCCAGATCGCTCATCTGCTGGCTGATCGCCGAGCGACCGATGCCCAGCACGGTTTCCGCCGCGGAAAAGCCACCGCATTCCACCACGCTGCGAAAAATCCGCAGCAAGCGAATATCAAAGTCACTGACCTGGGCCAGCGGATCGGGGCGGCGGCTGCTCATTGATTGGGCTCTTTGTTTAGCAGTGTTCTAACTGAAGGTTAGAAAAGTTGAATTTCACCGACTTTATCGCCGTGGCAACTTAGCTGCAATAACGCTTTCTATCTCCCTGCCGCTTATGCCCTGCGAGGTTTTGCCCGATGAACATGCCTGAAAACGCGCCGTCGCCACTGGCCAGCCAACTGAAGCTGGACGCGCACTGGATGCCGTACACCGCCAACCGTAACTTCCAGCGCGACCCGCGGCTGATCGTCGGTGCCGAAGGCAGCTGGCTGTTCGATGACAAGGGCCGCAAAATCTACGATTCGCTGTCCGGTCTGTGGACCTGCGGCGCCGGGCACACCCGCAAGGAAATCCAGGACGCGGTGGCCAAACAGTTGGGTACCCTCGATTACTCGCCGGGCTTCCAGTACGGCCATCCGCTGTCGTTTCAACTGGCTGAGAAAATCACCGAGCTGACCCCGGACAATCTCAATCATGTGTTCTTCACCGACTCCGGTTCCGAGTGCGCCGACACCGCGGTGAAAATGGTCCGCGCATACTGGCGTCTGAAAGGCCAGTCGACCAAAACCAAAATGATCGGCCGTGCCCGTGGTTATCACGGTGTGAACATCGCCGGCACCAGTCTCGGTGGCGTCAACGGCAATCGCAAACTGTTCGGTCAGTCGATGATGGATGTCGATCATCTGCCGCACACCTTGCTGGCAAGCAACGCCTTCTCTCGTGGCATGCCGGAGCAGGGCGGGATCGCATTGGCTGACGAGCTGCTGAAGCTGATCGAACTGCACGATGCGTCGAACATCGCTGCAGTCTTCGTCGAGCCGATGGCCGGTTCCGCCGGGGTGCTGGTGCCGCCGCAGGGTTACCTCAAGCGCCTGCGTGAGATCTGCGATCAGCACAACATTCTGCTGGTCTTCGACGAAGTGATCACCGGCTTCGGTCGTACCGGTTCGATGTTCGGCGCCGACAGTTTTGGCGTGACCCCGGACCTGATGTGCATCGCCAAGCAAGTCACCAACGGCGCGATTCCGATGGGCGCGGTGATTGCCAGCTCCGAGATCTACCAGACCTTCATGAACCAGCCGACCCCGGAATACGCGGTCGAATTCCCCCACGGCTACACCTACTCGGCGCACCCGGTGGCGTGCGCCGCTGGGCTGGCCGCACTCGACCTGCTGCAAAAAGAAAACCTGGTGCAGAGCGTCGCCGAGGTCGCACCGCATTTCGAAAATGCGCTGCACGGTTTGAAAGGGGCGAAGAACGTCATCGACATTCGTAACTACGGCCTGGCCGGGGCGATCCAGATTGCCGGCCGTGACGGCGACGCCATCGTGCGTCCATTCGAAGCG
>NZ_CP071655.1:1027500-5327500 GCF_051132065.1 Pseudomonas sp. R3-57 | reverse complement strand
GGAATAGACCCGAAACCGGGCGATCTATCCATGGGCAGGTTGAAGGTTAGGTAACACTGACTGGAGGACCGAACCGACTACCGTTGAAAAGTTAGCGGATGACCTGTGGATCGGAGTGAAAGGCTAATCAAGCTCGGAGATAGCTGGTTCTCCTCGAAAGCTATTTAGGTAGCGCCTCATGTATCACTGTAGGGGGTAGAGCACTGTTTCGGCTAGGGGGTCATCCCGACTTACCAAACCGATGCAAACTCCGAATACCTACAAGTGCCGAGCATGGGAGACACACGGCGGGTGCTAACGTCCGTCGTGAAAAGGGAAACAACCCAGACCGTCAGCTAAGGTCCCAAAGTTATGGTTAAGTGGGAAACGATGTGGGAAGGCTTAGACAGCTAGGAGGTTGGCTTAGAAGCAGCCACCCTTTAAAGAAAGCGTAATAGCTCACTAGTCGAGTCGGCCTGCGCGGAAGATGTAACGGGGCTCAAACCATACACCGAAGCTACGGGTATCACCTTCGGGTGATGCGGTAGAGGAGCGTTCTGTAAGCCTGTGAAGGTGAGTTGAGAAGCTTGCTGGAGGTATCAGAAGTGCGAATGCTGACATGAGTAACGACAATGGGTGTGAAAAACACCCACGCCGAAAGACCAAGGTTTCCTGCGCAACGTTAATCGACGCAGGGTTAGTCGGTCCCTAAGGCGAGGCTGAAAAGCGTAGTCGATGGAAAACAGGTTAATATTCCTGTACTTCTGGTTATTGCGATGGAGGGACGGAGAAGGCTAGGCCAGCTTGGCGTTGGTTGTCCAAGTTTAAGGTGGTAGGCTGAGATCTTAGGTAAATCCGGGATCTTAAGGCCGAGAGCTGATGACGAGTTACCCTTTGGGTGACGAAGTGGTTGATGCCATGCTTCCAAGAAAAGCTTCTAAGCTTCAGGTAACCAGGAACCGTACCCCAAACCGACACAGGTGGTTGGGTAGAGAATACCAAGGCGCTTGAGAGAACTCGGGTGAAGGAACTAGGCAAAATGGCACCGTAACTTCGGGAGAAGGTGCGCCGGTGAGGGTGAAGGACTTGCTCCGTAAGCTCATGCCGGTCGAAGATACCAGGCCGCTGCGACTGTTTATTAAAAACACAGCACTCTGCAAACACGAAAGTGGACGTATAGGGTGTGACGCCTGCCCGGTGCCGGAAGGTTAATTGATGGGGTTAGCTAACGCGAAGCTCTTGATCGAAGCCCCGGTAAACGGCGGCCGTAACTATAACGGTCCTAAGGTAGCGAAATTCCTTGTCGGGTAAGTTCCGACCTGCACGAATGGCGTAACGATGGCGGCGCTGTCTCCACCCGAGACTCAGTGAAATTGAAATCGCTGTGAAGATGCAGTGTATCCGCGGCTAGACGGAAAGACCCCGTGAACCTTTACTATAGCTTTGCACTGGACTTTGAATTTGCTTGTGTAGGATAGGTGGGAGGCTTTGAAGCGTGGACGCCAGTTCGCGTGGAGCCATCCTTGAAATACCACCCTGGCAACTTTGAGGTTCTAACTCAGGTCCGTTATCCGGATCGAGGACAGTGTATGGTGGGTAGTTTGACTGGGGCGGTCTCCTCCTAAAGAGTAACGGAGGAGTACGAAGGTGCGCTCAGACCGGTCGGAAATCGGTCGTAGAGTATAAAGGCAAAAGCGCGCTTGACTGCGAGACAGACACGTCGAGCAGGTACGAAAGTAGGTCTTAGTGATCCGGTGGTTCTGTATGGAAGGGCCATCGCTCAACGGATAAAAGGTACTCCGGGGATAACAGGCTGATACCGCCCAAGAGTTCATATCGACGGCGGTGTTTGGCACCTCGATGTCGGCTCATCACATCCTGGGGCTGAAGCCGGTCCCAAGGGTATGGCTGTTCGCCATTTAAAGTGGTACGCGAGCTGGGTTTAGAACGTCGTGAGACAGTTCGGTCCCTATCTGCCGTGGACGTTTGAGATTTGAGAGGGGCTGCTCCTAGTACGAGAGGACCGGAGTGGACGAACCTCTGGTGTTCCGGTTGTCACGCCAGTGGCATTGCCGGGTAGCTATGTTCGGGAAAGATAACCGCTGAAAGCATCTAAGCGGGAAACTTGCCTCAAGATGAGATCTCACTGGAACCTTGAGTTCCCTGAAGGGCCGTCGAAGACTACGACGTTGATAGGTTGGGTGTGTAAGCGCTGTGAGGCGTTGAGCTAACCAATACTAATTGCCCGTGAGGCTTGACCATATAACACCCAAGCAATTTGCGAACTCGAAAGAGACCAGATTGCGGTGTGTGAAGACGAAACGAACCGAAAGTTCGAAACGCACAAACACCGACAGCTGTCACATACCCGATTTGCTGAAGCGAGGCCATGTGGTCACGAGTCAGTACCCGAATTTCTTGACGACCATAGAGCGTTGGAACCACCTGATCCCATCCCGAACTCAGCAGTGAAACGATGCATCGCCGATGGTAGTGTGGGGTTTCCCCATGTGAGAGTAGGTCATCGTCAAGATTAAATTCCGAAACCCCAATTGCGAAAGCAGTTGGGGTTTTGTTTTGCCTGCGAGAAAGTTCTTACAGTATTCACCGACGCCGTCCGGCTGTCACAGCCTGCCGACAATGCTAAGGTTCTGCCTCAGCTTTTGTATTCTCCAAGGAAGCCTTTATGCCGGACGCCCCGTCCCTCAACGCTGCATTCATGGTGGTTCAGAGCAACAGCCTGGACGAGCTGCGCAGCCTTGTGATCAGCATCATGCGGCGCTACCCACTGGCGCCCCTGGAGAATGAGATCGCTCTGGTGCAGAGCAACGGCATCGCGCAGTGGCTCAAGCTGGCTCTGGCAGAAGATCCGCAGGAAGACGACCTCGGCGGCTGCGGTATTGCCGCTGCGATTGATGTGCAATTGCCGGGCAGTTTCATGTGGCAGCTATACCGTCTGGTATTGGGCCGGGACGAAATTCCGCCCAAATCCCTGCTCGATAAAGCGCCGCTGACCTGGCGCCTGATGCGCTTGTTGCCGCAACTGATCGACCGCGCGCATTTCGAACCGCTGCAACGTTTCCTTACCCACGACACTGATTTGCGCAAGCGCTATCAACTGTCCGAGCGCCTGGCGGATCTCTTCGACCAATATCAGGTGTATCGAGCTGACTGGCTTGAGGACTGGGCCGAGGGTCGCCACCAGCTGCGCAATGTCCGAGGCGAGGTAAAAGCACTGCCTGCCAGCAGTTGCTGGCAAGCCGAATTATGGCGAGCACTGCTGGACGATGTAGGCGAAAAGGGCATGGCGCAAAGCCGCGCCGGTGTGCATCAGCGGTTCATCGAACGCATCAATAATCTTGAAAGGGCGCCCAGTGGGCTACCGCCGCGAGTGATCGTTTTCGGCATTTCCTCGCTTCCCGCACAGGTCCTCGAGGCGCTGGCAGGGCTGGCGCGTTTCAGCCAGGTGTTGCTCTGTGTGCACAACCCTTGTCGGCACCACTGGGCCGATATCGTCGCCGATAAGGATTTGCTCCGTCACCAGTACAAGCGGCAATCGCGCAAGAGCGGCATGCCGGTCGTACTGGACGCCGAAACCCTGCATCAACATGCGCACCCACTACTCGCAGCATGGGGTAAACAAGGCCGCGACTACATCAATCTGCTCGACAGTTATGACGATCCGAACAGTTACCGCGCAGCATTTCGCGACGGGCGCATTGACCTGTTCAGCGAAACCCAGGCGCAGAACATGCTCAACCAGCTTCAAGACGACATTCTTGAGTTACGCCCGCTCAACGAAACCCGCGAGTACTGGCCCGCAGTCGATCTGGTACAGGATGAGTCGATCCGTTTTCACATCGCCCACAGCGCGCAACGCGAAGTCGAGATTCTGCATGACCAGCTACTGGCGCGCTTCAGTGCGGACCCGCAGTTACGTCCTCGCGATGTGATCGTGATGGTCCCGGACATCGACAGCTATGCGCCGCATATCCGCGCCGTATTCGGTCAGCTTGATCGTCATGATCCGCGCTTCATTCCTTTCACGTTGGCGGATCAAGGGCAGCGCGGTCGCGATCCATTGTTGATTGCGGTCGAGCATCTGCTCAAGCTTCCCGACAGTCGCTTTCCGGTCAGCGAGATCCTCGACCTGCTCGACGTTCCCGCATTACGTGCACGCTTCGGAGTTGAGGAGCGCGACCTGCCAACATTGCATCGTTGGATTGAAGGTGCCGGCGTGCGCTGGGGAATGAACGCCGAGCAGCGAGCGGGCCTTGGTTTGCCTGACGAACTAGAGCAGAACAGCTGGCATTTCGGTCTGCGCCGGATGCTGCTGGGATACGCCGTCGGCAGCGCCAGCGCCTGTGAAGGTATCGAGCCCTACGATGAGATTGGTGGCCTGGATGCCGCACTGATCGGCCCTCTGGTGGCCTTGCTCGATGCGCTGGAACTGGCCCACCAGCAGCTCACTCAACCGGCACAACCCGCCGAGTGGGGGTATCGGTTGCAGGCGCTGATGCAGCTGTTTTTCAAAGCCAGCAACGAGCATGACGATTACTTGCTGACGCAACTCGAGGAGCTTCGCGAAACCTGGCTGGAGACTTGCGAAGCGGTGAATCTGACGGATGAGCTGCCGCTCACCGTGGTGCGTGAAGCCTGGCTCGCCGGGCTGGATCAGGGGCGTCTGTCCCAGCGATTCCTCGCCGGCTCGGTGAATTTCTGTACGCTGATGCCCATGCGCGCCATTCCCTTCAAACTGGTCTGCCTGCTGGGCATGAACGATGGCGACTATCCTCGCGCGCAGCCTCCGCTGGACTTCGACCTGATGGGCAGCGATTACCGCCCTGGCGATCGTTCACGGCGTGAAGACGACCGCTATCTTTTGCTGGAAGCGCTTCTGTCGGCGCGCAATCAGCTTTACATCAGTTGGGTGGGCCGCAGCATTCGCGACAACAGCGAGCGGCCGGCGTCTGTGCTTATCGGCCAGTTACGCGATCATCTGGCCAGCGGTTGGCGATTGCTTGATGAGCAAGGCGATCTGCTGGATGCCCTGACCGAGGAGCACCCGCTGCAACCGTTCAGTGCGCGCTATTTTCATGAAGGCGATCAGCTGTTCAGTTATGCCAGCGAGTGGCAGGTGCTGCATCAAGAGCACGAGCCTCCCACCGGTGTCGAATTGCTTGCCCCTTTTGTACAAGAAGAACCGTTGACCCTCGCTTTATTGCAGGACTTTTTGCGCAACCCGGTTCGACATTTCTTCACCCAGCGACTCAAGGTGTATTTCGAGGCTGCCGAAGCACCACTGGCGGACGAAGAACCCTTCGTACTGGACGCATTGCAGCGATATACGCTCAGCGAAAGCCTCCTCGAAGCGGCGCTGAGGCAACCGGAAAACATCGATCAAGCGCTCGACGCACAGGCCCGTCGCCTGCAAAACAGCGGCCTGTTGCCAATGGCAGGATTCGGCCAATGCCTGCAGCGGGAATTGATCGAGCCGTTGCCGGATCTGCTCAAGCGCTATCAACAATTGCTGACGCTCTGGCCTGTTCCGCTGACCAGTGCGTTGCCTGTCAATCTGGAGCTGCACGGTCTGCGTCTGGAAGGCTGGCTCGCCGGTTTGCATCAGCGCGCCGACGGCGGTCTGTTGTCCGTCACGACCATTCCCAACAGCATCGGCTCGATCAAAAACCGTAAATGGCATCGGTTGACCAAGCCCTGGGTCAACCATCTCGTCGCCTGCGCCAGCAATCTTTCGTTGACCACCGCTTTGGTGGCCAGCGATGACACGCTGCTGCTTGAACCGCTGGAGCCTGCACGAGCGACGCGTTTTCTTGGCGATCTGCTCCTCGCCTGGCAGGCGGGCATGCGCCAGCCGCTGCCGATAGCGGTGAAAACGGCGTTCGCGTGGCTGTCGCAGTCCGACCCGCTGAAAGCCGAAGCTGCCGCTTGCAAGGCGTATGAAGGTGACGGACAAACTACCGATGGTGAGCGCCGTGAGAGCCCCGCATTGTTACGGCAGTTCGCCGACTTCCAGGCGTTGCTGGCAGACGAAACATTTTCCGGTTGGTGCGACGCCTTGTACCGTCCGCTTTACGAAGCGCCATGGCGTTCGCTGTCCGCTGAGGGGGCACGCACATGAGTACCAAAGCACCCCTCGCGCTGGCATTTCCGTTACATGGCAGCCAGTTGATCGAAGCCAGCGCCGGTACTGGCAAGACCTTTACCATTTCGGCCCTCTATCTGCGGCTGATCCTCGGGCACGGTGACGAGTCGAGCGGATTCGGTCGAGAGTTGCTGCCGCCACAAATACTCGTGGTGACATTCACCGATGCCGCAACCAAGGAACTGCGTGAACGCATACGCACGCGTCTGGCGGAGGCGGCCCGATTCTTCCGCGACGAGTTGCCGGCCCCAGACGCACTGATCGCCGAATTGCGCGGTCAATTCGAACCCCTGCAATGGCCAGGCTGCGCGAACCGCCTCGATGTCGCCGCGCAGTGGATGGATGAGGCCGCCGTTTCGACCATCCACAGTTGGTGCCAGCGCATGTTGCGTGAGCACGCGTTCGACAGTGGCAGCTTGTTCACCCAGTCGCTGGAAACCGATCACAGCGACCTGCTTGGCGAAGTGCTGCGCGATTATTGGCGTCTGTTCTGTTATCCAATGCAGGGCGATGCCTTGAATTGGGTTCGCAACAACTGGGGCGGGCCTGCGGCCTTGTTGCCACGGGTGCGCGGTCTGTTTGCCAGCGAGCGCGACAATGATGAAACAAGGGCTCCCGCCGAACTGATCGCTGAATGTCTGCAAGAGCGTCGCGCGGCGTTGCTTGAACTGAAAATGCCCTGGCGCCTGTGGGCAGACGAGTTGCTCGCCATCTGCCAGCAAGGCGTGGCCGGCAAAACGGTCGACGGTCGCAAGATGCAGGCACGTTATTTTGAACCGTGGTTCGAAAAGCTCAAGACATGGGCCGAAGACGAATCTCTGGAGCAGCTGGACATCGGCACCGGTTTCGCGCGTCTGACGCCTGACGGTATGGCCGAAGCCTGGAAGGGGCCGCCGCCATCGCACCCGGGTCTGGATGCCATGTCGGCTCTCAAGGCGAGCCTCGATGCGCTGCCAACGCCCGATGCTGCGGTTCTGCAACACGCCGCCCAATGGGTCGGCACACGTTTCGAAGAAGAGAAGCGCCGTCGCGCCGAAATGGGCTTTGACGACATGCTGTTGCGCCTCGATGCCGCATTGCAATCCGACGGTGGCGAACGTCTGGCGACATTGATCCGTGAGCAATTCCCGGTCGCGCTCATCGACGAGTTTCAGGACACGGATCCGGTGCAGTACCGGATCTTCGAGAGCATCTATCGCATCGAAGAGAACAGTGCCGAAACCGGCCTGTTTCTGATCGGCGACCCGAAACAGGCGATCTACGCCTTTCGCGGGGCGGATATCTACACCTACCTGCGCGCGCGTCAGGCCACGACTGGCCGACTGCATACGCTGGGTACCAACTTCCGCTCCAGCCATGGCATGGTCGAGGCGGTCAATCATGTCTTTGCACGCGCCGAATCTCGCGAGCAGGGGCGCGGTGCGTTTTTATTCCGCGAGAGAACCGGCAACAACCCGGTGCCATTCCTCCCCGTTGAATCTCAGGGGCGCAAGGAACGCCTGCAGGTCGACGGGCGAGACATTGCAGCCTTGAATGTCTGGCAGTTGCCTGCCGACCAGCCCTTGTCGGGCCTGGTTTATCGTCAGCAATTAGCGTCAGCGTGCGCCAGCGAAATCACCGCGCTGCTCAATGGCGGGCAAAGCGCTAGCGCCGGATTCGTTCAGGACGGCAAAGACTTCAGAGGCTTGCGGCCGTCCGACATTGCGATTCTGGTTCGCGATGGCAAGGAAGCTCAAGCTGTGCGCAGTGAGCTGGCCAACCGTGGCGTGCGCAGCGTGTATCTGTCGGACAAGGATTCGGTATTTGCAGCGCAAGAGGCCCATGACCTGTTGGCTTGGCTCAAGGCCTGTGCCGAACCGGATGTCGAGCGCTTGCTCAAAGCCGCACTGGCCTGCGTCACGCTGAACCTGCCCTTGGCCGAGCTTGAACGGCTGAACCAGGATGAGTTGGTCTGGGAAACCCGCGTCATGCAGTTCCGTGGCTATCGCGAGCTCTGGCGCAAGCAAGGCGTGCTGCCGATGTTGCGGCGCCTGCTGCACGATTTCCACTTGCCGCAAACCCTGATGAAACGCAGTGATGGCGAGCGCGTGCTGACCAACCTGCTGCATCTGTCCGAACTGATGCAGCAAGCCGCCGCTGAACTGGACGGCGAACAAGCGCTGATCCGCCATCTGGCCGAGCTGCTGGTGCTGTCCGGGCAGGCGGGTGAAGAACAGATCCTGCGCCTGGAAAGCGATGAGCAATTGGTCAAGGTCGTGACCATTCACAAATCCAAGGGCCTGGAATATCCCTTGGTGTTTCTGCCGTTCATCTGCTCGGCAAAGCCTGTGGATGGCAGTCGCTTGCCGCTGCATTACCACGATGCCGAAGGCAAGGCCCGGGTTAGCCTCAAGCCAACCGCCGAGCTGATTGCGCAAGCGGATGATGAGCGCCTCGCTGAAGATCTGCGTTTGCTCTACGTCGCTTTGACGCGTGCGCAACATGCCTGCTGGCTGGGCGTGACAGACCTCAAACGCGGCAATAACAACAGCTCGGTCCTGCATCTTTCCGCGCTGGGCTACCTGCTCGGTGGTGGGGCTGCGTTGAGCGAATCCGGCGAACTCAAGGGTTGGCTTCGGGATCTGCAACAGGACTGCACGGCAATAAGCCTCATGGATATGCCGCAACCCACCGACGAGCATTACCGCCCGCCGCGCAATGACGCGGTACTCAGTGCCACCCGCGTGCCCAAGCGCAAGGCCAGCGAAAACTGGTGGATCGCCTCCTACAGCGCATTGCGCATCAGTGACGTGCTGAGCGTCGGCAGCGACGAGGCACCGGACAGTCCGCAAGCGCAAAAACTGTTCGATGACGAACGCCTTGATCCGGACGCGCCGCGAGAGATCATTGCCGGTGGCGCCGATATCCACCGGTTTCCTCGCGGCCCCAATCCGGGCACGTTCCTCCACGGACTGCTCGAGTGGGCGGGTGATGAAGGTTTCGCCGTTTCCCGCGAGGCCCTGGAAGATGCGATCGCGCGGCGTTGCAATCTGCGTGGCTGGGAGGGCTGGATTACCACGCTCAGTGAGTGGCTGCAGCATTTGCTCAAGCTGCCGCTTCCCATCGCCGACGGGCAACCGCCCGTGGTGCTGGAGGAGCTGAAGCAGTTTCGCGTCGAGATGGAGTTCTGGTTCGCCAGCCATAAAGTCGATGTGCTCAAACTCGATGAACTGGTGCGTCAGCATACTCACCAGGGCGTCGCCCGGGTCGCGGCAGAACCGGTGCAACTAAACGGCATGTTCAAGGGCTTTATCGACCTGACATTCGAACACGACGGGCGTTATTACGTGGCTGACTACAAGTCCAACTGGCTCGGCCTGGATGATCAGGCGTACACCGAAGCAGCCATGGAGCAATCGATTCTCGACAACCGCTATGACTTGCAATACGTCCTGTACCTGCTGGCCTTGCATCGACAGCTCAAGGCGCGGCTGGCGGATTACGATTACGACCGACACGTCGGCGGTGCGTTGTATCTGTTCCTGCGTGGCATACGCGCAGACAGTCGCGGGGTGTATTTCGCTCGCCCGCCGCGCGAATTGATCGAGCGTCTGGACCGAATGTTTCAAGGCAAACCCGAACCCAAGACCGAGCCCGCCTGGGAACAGGGAGTCCTGCTATGAGCCGTACCTTCGCTGATCTGCTACCCACACCCTTGGCGGCCGACAGCCTGTCGGAGCTCGCGCCGCTGACCCGTGCCGATGATCTGCTGCTGTTGCTCACCCGCTGGGTCGAGCGCGGTTGGCTGCGTGCGCTGGACAAGGCATTCGTCGCCTTCCTTCATGAACTGGAGCCGGACACCGATCCGTTGGTATTGCTCGCGGCGGCACTGACCAGCCATCAACTCGGCCACGGTCATGTCTGTCTCGATCTGTTCGAAACTCTGAAGGCGCCTGATTTCGCGTTATCGCTGCCACCCGAGGGTGACGTGCAAGGGGGCGTGTTGTTGCTGCCTTCACAGTTGCTCCACGCGCTCGATGGTGCGCACTGGTGCAAGGTGCTGGCGAGCAGTTCGTTGGTGGCATTGGCGGCGGAACCCAGTGATGCGGCGCAGCAGCGTCCGCTGGTGTTATCCGGCAAGCGCCTGTACCTGCGTCGATACTGGGCGTATGAACGGCGCATCGATACGGCGTTGCGTCAGCGCCTGCAGCAGGTCGAGCCGACGCCATCGGACCTGCCGCAGCGTTTGAACGGGTTGTTCGAATCGGCCGGGGCTGGCGAGGTGATCGACTGGCAGAAACTCGCCTGCGCCCTCGCCACGCGCGGTGCTTTCAGTATCGTTACTGGCGGGCCCGGTACCGGCAAAACCACCACGGTGGTGCGTTTGCTGGCCTTGCTGCAAGCGCCGGCCGTCGAAGCCGGACAGCCGTTGCGCATTCGTCTCGCGGCGCCGACGGGCAAGGCGGCGGCGCGGTTGACCGAGTCGATCAGTCAGCAAGTGCAATCGCTGAAAGTCAGCGAAGAGGTCCGCGCGAAAATCCCTTGCGACGTGACCACCGTGCACCGCTTGCTTGGCAGTCGTCCGGGCACTCGCCACTTCCGCCACCATGCCGGCAATCGCTTGCCACTGGATGTGCTGGTAGTCGACGAAGCCTCAATGATCGACCTGGAAATGATGGCCAATCTGCTCGATGCCCTGCCGGCCCATGCGCGACTGATTCTGCTCGGCGACAAGGACCAACTGGCATCGGTGGAGGCGGGTGCGGTGCTGGGCGATCTGTGCCGCGACGCCGAGGGTGGTTGGTACAGCCCACAGACCCGACGGTGGCTGGAATCGGTCAGTGGCGAGTCGTTGCAAGACAGCGGCTTGCATGAGGACGTCGACGGTTCTCATCCCCTGGCCCAGCAAGTGGTAATGCTGCGTTATTCCCGGCGCTTTGGCGAAAGCAGTGGCATCGGTCAGCTTGCTCGGCGGGTCAACCAACAGTTGCCGGAGCAGGCACGGCAGTTGCTCGACGCCGGCAACTATGCAGATGTGTATTCCTTATCGCTCAAGGGCGAGCATGACCACCGGCTGGAGCGGCTGTTGCTGGAGGGGCACGGCGATGGCCCGCAAGGTTACCGCCATTACCTGAGCGTGCTGCGCGACAAGCGTCCGCCATCGGGCAGGCCACTTGAACACCCGGACTGGGTCGTTTGGGCACGGGACGTGTTGCAGGCGTTCGATACGTTTCAGCTGCTGTGTGCCGTGCGCAAGGGACCGTGGGGTGTCGAAGGTCTGAATCAGCGGATTACCGCGGCATTACTCAAGGCACGCCTGATCGAAAACGACCAGCAGTGGTACGAAGGCCGTCCGGTATTGATGACGCGCAACGACTATGGCTTGGGATTGATGAATGGCGACATTGGTATCGCCCTCAAGCTGCCCGAGCGCGAGGGACCTGACGCCGGCAAGCCAGTGTTGCGCGTGGCCTTCCCGCGCAACGACGGCCAGGGCGGCGTGCGTTTCGTATTGCCCAGCCGGCTCAACGATGTCGAAACCGTCTACGCGATGACCGTACATAAATCCCAGGGCTCGGAGTTTGCTCATACTGCGCTGATCCTGCCCGATGCCTTGAATCCGGTACTGACCAAAGAGCTGATCTACACCGGCATCACCCGAGCCAAGCACTGGTTCACCTTGATCGAATCGCGGGCCGGAGTATTCGAAGAGGCGGTGCAGCGCAAGGTCAAGCGCTTGAGTGGCCTGATGCTGGAGCTGGAGGAGGGCACCGATTCTCGTGACTGAAACCCTGCGGCAGGCGGCGATTATTGACTGACCGGTCAGTGGGCGCTGCCTCGCTGGCCTTTCGGCGCTGTGCTATCGTTGCGGCATCATTTCGCTACGATCCAAGAGAATTCCTGCATGAAGGTGTCGGTCTGGGCGACAGGGCGCGTCGTTGCCTGCAAGCAGGTGTTGCTGGTCGTTCTGCTCTGGCTCATGACCAGCGCGGCGATGGCGCAAGCGTCCGCAGGTATGGCTGAACAACGGGCCAAATCCGTGACTCAAGTCGTGCTGGGAATTCTCAGCTACGCGCGCTGGCCGGTCGAACCGGCGCAGTTGCGGCTGTGCATCGTCGGCCCCACCGAATACACCGATGACCTCGTCAAAGGCACCGCTCAGGCGACTGGCCGGCCGGTGCTGGTGCGGCGGCTTTTGGCTGACAACCCGGCGATCGTCAGCGAATGCAATGCGGTCTATATCGGCAAGCTCACCAACGATGAGCGCAGTCGCTTGTTTGCTTCGCTCATCGGCCATCCAGTGCTGAGCATCAGCGAAGGTGGCGATCAATGCACGGTTGGCAGCCTGTTCTGTCTGCGTGTGGGCGATGAACAAGTGTCGTTCGAAGTCAATCTCGACTCCGTGGCCCGCAGCGGTGTGCGTATCCACCCCAGCGTGCTGCAATTGTCGCGGCGCAGGGCGGCGGCGCCATGAGGCTGTTCAGAGCGAGTGACCGCCCGACGTTGGGCTCGGTGATCGGCCGAGGGCATCTGATTGTCGCGCTGGTCGCTGTGGCGATGGCCAGTGTCTCGCTGACCTTGCTCGGTGTCCTCGCATTGCGCGTGTATGCCGATCACAACCTGCATCTGATTGCGCGCTCGATCAGCTACACCGTTGAGGCCGCGGTGGTATTCAACGACAAGGCAGCCGCCACTGAAGCGCTGGCGCTGATCGCCTCGACCGAGGAAGTGGCTGATGCTCAGGTACTCGACAGCCAGGGACAGCTGCTAGCGCAATGGCAGCGCCCGGAAAACGGTTTGATTTCCACATTGGAAATGCAGATTGCCCGCGCCATCCTGGAAAAACCCGTCAGCCTGCCCATTGAACATCAGGACCGCGAAATCGGCCGGGTGCTGCTCACCGGGCATGGCGGTAGTCTGATGCGCTTTTTGCTCAGCGGTCTGGCGGGCATCATCCTGTGCACGGCGATCAGCGCCTGGGTGGCGCTGTATCTGGCCCGGCGTCAGTTGCGCGGCATCATTGGCCCGCTGCGCGGCCTCGCCGCTGTGGCGCACGCCGCCCGCAGTGAGCGAGCGCTGGACCGGCGGGTGCCACCGGCACAGATCGCCGAGCTGGATAATCTGGGCAATGACTTCAATGCGTTGCTCGATGAACTGGAGTCGTGGCAGACCCATCTGCAAAACGAAAACGAAACCCTCGCTCATCAGGCCAGCCATGACAGCCTGACCGGCCTGCCGAATCGTGCGTTCTTCGAAGGGCGCTTGATCCGCGCGTTGCGCAGCGCCAGCAAGCACGATGAACGCGCTGCCGTGCTGTTTCTCGACAGCGACCGTTTCAAAGGCATCAACGATAATTTCGGGCACGCGGCCGGCGATGCGGTATTGATGGCCGTGGCCAACCGCGTTCGCGCGCAGTTGCGCGAGGGCGATCTGGTGGCGCGGTTGGGCGGCGACGAGTTTGCTGTACTGCTCGCGCCGCTGCATGCGATCGAAGATGCCGAGCGCATTGCCGACAAGATTCTCGCCAGCATGGACATGCCCATCGCGCTGCCGGGCGATACCCGCGTGGTGACGTCGCTGAGTATCGGCATTGCGGTGTTCCCCGACCATGGCGTCAGCCCGAGCGCCTTGCTCGATGCCGCCGATGCGGCAATGTACCAAGCCAAGCGCCTGTCGCGTGGCGCCCAATTCACTGCCGGGGCGGAGCACCCGGTCGATTCCGAACCCTCCAGGAGCTGATAGCCGTGTCCACTTTGTCCATTCGTTCTCTTTACGCTGTGTTGTTGCTGGCCGTGCTCGTTCTGAGCGGTTGCCAGAGCGCGCCGCCAAAAGGCCTGACCCCGGCGCAAGTCGCGGTGCTCAAACAACAGGGCTTCGAACTGACCGACGAGGGCTGGGAATTTGGCCTGTCGGGCAAAGTGCTGTTTGGCAGCGACGTCGAAAGCCTCAATCCGCAAAGCACTGAGATCGTCGAGCGCATCGGCAAAGCCTTGTTGAGTGTCGGCATCGAACGCGTGCGCGTCGACGGCCACACCGATGCCTCGGGCAAGGAAACCTACAACCAGCAACTGTCGCTGCGCCGGGCCAAGAGTGTTGCCAATGTTCTCGGCACGGTTGGCATGAAGCAGGAAAACATTCAGCTACAAGGCCTCGGCAGCAGCGAGCCGGTAGCGTCAAACGACACCGCAGCCGGCCGCACGGAAAACCGCCGGGTCGCGATTGTGGTCAGCGCCGATTAATCGGCGAACTGCATTACCCGTGTCCGCCCCATCAACAGCCCCTGATTACGTTCCGTCACCTCGCGGATGTAATCCCACAACAACGTAATCCGCTTCAACTTGCGCAGATCCTCCCGGCAGTACATCCAGAACTGCCGGGTGATATCAATTTCCTCCGCCAGTACCGGCAACAAACGCGGATCCTGCGCCGCAAGGAAGCACGGCAGGATTGCCAGTGATCGCCCCTGCTGCGCCGCGACGTATTGGGCGATGACGCTGGTGCTGCGCAGATGCGCGTTGGCGCCGGGCAGGACGTTCGCCAGGTACAGCAGCTCCGAGCTGAACGCCAGGTCGTCGACATAACTGATGAATTGATGCTTGCTCAAGTCTGCCGGACGGCGGATCGGTGGGTGTTGGTCTAGGTATTCCTGAGTGGCGTAGAGCTGCAAGCGGTAGTCGCACAGTTTGCAGCAGACGTACGGCCCGTGTTCCGGTCGCTCCAGAGCAATGACGATGTCGGCCTCGCGCTTGGACAGGCTGATGAAGTGCGGCAGTGGCAGGATGTCCACGGAGATCGCCGGGTAGGCGTCGACGAAATGACTCAGTTGCGGGGTGATGAAAAAACTGCCGAAGCCTTCGGTGCAGCCCATGCGCACGTGCCCGGAGAGTGCCACGCCGGAGCCTGAAACCTGTTCGCAGGCCATGTGCAGCGTGCTTTCGATCGACTCGGCGTAACCGAGCAGACGCTGGCCTTCCGTGGTCAGGACGAAGCCGCTGGTCCGTGACTTTTCAAACAGCAATGTACCCAGCGCCGCTTCCAGCGAACTGATGCGCCGCGACACCGTGGTGTAGTCGACGGCCAGCCGTTTGGCGGCGGTGCTGGCCTTGCGGGTGCGGGCGACTTCGAGGAAAAACTTGAGGTCGTCCCAGTTCAGCGAGCCTAACGAGGTGATGTTTTTTTGCATGATGGACGGGCTTATATGTGCGTTCTTATTAGAAGTTTGCACATCTATACTCCAAAAACCGTCCGACAACCATTCTGGACACACGCCTCATCTCAAGGCGAACCTCTCGCCTTGGCTCCTCCGATAAAAACAAGTTCTGGAGACCAGCATGAACGCATCGCTTACGCCCAACGACACCACGCTGCAGAAGGTCAAATTGCTTATCGACGGCGAGTGGGTCGAGTCGCAGACCACTGAATGGCACGACATCGTCAACCCGGCGACCCAGCAAGTGCTGGCCAAAGTGCCGTTTGCTACCGCTGATGAAGTCGATGCAGCGGTCAGCGCCGCGCAGCGCGCCTTCCAGACCTGGAAGCTGACCCCAATCGGCGCGCGGATGCGCATCATGCTCAAGCTGCAAGCGCTGATCCGCGAGCACTCCAAACGTATCGCCGTGGTGCTGAGCGCCGAGCAGGGCAAAACCATCGCTGACGCCGAAGGCGACATCTTTCGCGGTCTGGAAGTGGTCGAGCACGCCTGTTCGATCGGCACCCTGCAAATGGGCGAGTTCGCCGAAAACGTTGCCGGCGGCGTCGACACTTATACGCTGCGCCAGCCGATCGGCGTGTGCGCCGGCATCACTCCGTTCAACTTCCCAGCGATGATTCCGCTGTGGATGTTCCCGATGGCCATCGCCTGCGGTAACACCTTCGTGCTGAAGCCCTCGGAGCAGGATCCGTTGTCGACCATGCTGTTGGTCGAACTGGCAATCGAGGCCGGCGTGCCCGCGGGCGTGCTCAACGTGGTGCATGGTGGCAAGGAAGTGGTCGATGGCCTGTGCACGCACAAGGACATCAAAGCCGTGTCGTTCGTCGGCTCGACGGCGGTCGGCACGCACGTCTATGACCTGGCCGGCAAGCACGGCAAACGCGTGCAATCGATGATGGGCGCGAAGAACCACGCCGTGGTCCTGCCGGATGCCAATCGCGAGCAAGCGTTGAACGCGCTGGTCGGCGCCGGTTTTGGGGCGGCCGGGCAGCGTTGCATGGCAACCTCGGTGGTGGTGCTGGTCGGTGCGGCGAAGCAGTGGCTGCCGGACCTGAAAGCGCTGGCGCAGAAGCTTAAGGTCAACGCTGGCAATGAGCCGGGCACCGACGTGGGGCCGGTGATTTCGAAAAAGGCCAAGGCGCGAATTCTTGAGCTGATCGAAAGCGGCATCAAGGAAGGCGCCAAGCTGGAGCTCGACGGTCGCGACATCAAGGTGCCGGGCTACGAGCAGGGCAACTTTGTCGGCCCGACCCTGTTCTCCGGCGTGACCCCCGCCATGCAGATCTACACCCAGGAAATTTTCGGCCCGGTGCTGGTGGTGCTGGAAGTCGACACCCTCGATCAAGCCATCGCGCTGGTCAATGCCAACCCGTTCGGCAACGGCACCGGCCTGTTCACCCAGAGCGGTGCGGCGGCGCGCAAGTTTCAGACTGAAATCGACGTCGGCCAGGTCGGTATCAACATTCCGATTCCGGTGCCGGTGCCGTTCTTCAGCTTCACCGGTTCGCGCGGCTCGAAACTTGGCGACCTCGGCCCGTACGGCAAGCAAGTGGTGCAGTTCTACACGCAGACCAAAACGGTCACGGCGCGCTGGTTCGATGACGACAGCGTCAATGACGGCGTTAACACCACCATCAACCTGCGCTGAGGCATCGATCATGAAAATCGCATTTATCGGTCTGGGCAACATGGGCGCGCCGATGGCGCGCAACCTGATCAAGGCCGGCCATTCGCTGAATCTGGTCGATCTGAACAAAACGGTGCTGGCCGAACTGGAACAACTGGGCGGTACCATCCGCGCTTCGGCGCGCGAGGCTGCCGAGGATGCCGAACTGGTGATCACCATGCTACCGGCCGCCGTGCATGTGCGCAGCGTCTGGCTCGGTGAGGAAGGTGTGCTAGCTGGCATCCGCCAGGGCGTGCCCGCGGTCGATTGCAGCACCATCGATCCGCAGACAGCACGCGACGTAGCGGCCGCAGCGGCCAAACACGGCGTGGCCATGGCCGATGCGCCGGTATCCGGTGGCACCGGCGGCGCGACGGCCGGAACGCTAACCTTCATGGTCGGCGCCACCCCGGAGTTGTTCGCCACCCTGCAACCGGTGCTGGCGCAAATGGGCCGCAACATCGTGCATTGCGGTGAAGTCGGCACCGGGCAGATTGCCAAGATCTGCAACAACCTGCTGCTGGCAATCTCCATGGTTGGTGTCAGTGAGGCGATGGCGCTCGGCGATGCGTTGGGCATCGACACCTCGGTGCTGGCCGGAATCATCAACAGCTCGACCGGCCGCTGCTGGAGTTCGGAAATGTACAACCCGTGGCCGGGCATCGTCGAAACGGCGCCGGCCTCGCGAGGGTATACCGGCGGCTTCGGCGCGGAGCTGATGCTCAAGGATCTCGGCCTGGCCACCGAAGCGGCGCGTCAGGCGCATCAGCCGGTGATACTCGGCGCGGTGGCGCAGCAGTTGTATCAAGCGATGAGTCAGCGTGGTGACGGCGGCAAGGATTTCTCGGCGATCATCAACAGCTATCGCAAACCGCAATAGAAAGTCTTGGTGCAAAACCTGTGGGAGCGAGCCTGCTCGCGAAGACGGCGTCAGCCTCAATACATCATCGCCTGTCAGTCCGCCCCCTCACCCCAGCCCTCTCCCCAGGGAGAGGGAGCCGGCTGCAGTGCCAGCAGGCTGGCTCCCACAGGGAATTGAGGCGTATTTGATAATGTTTGCCGGGAAATCACGTCGGGTGATTCCCCGGCTTTTTTGCATCAGGCGAAGACGAAATATTTGCGCACGGTCTCGACCACTTCCCACGTGCCTTTCATGCCCGGCTCGACCACGAAGATATCGCCGGCACGCAGGTGGATCGGCGCCATGCCGTCCGGGGTGATCACGCAGTAGCCTTCCTGGAAATGGCAGTATTCCCACTTCACATACTCGACGCGCCACTTGCCCGGTGTGCAGATCCAGGTGCCCATGATCTTGCTGCCGTCTTCGCTGGTGTAGGCGTTGAGGTTGACGGTGTGCGGGTCGCCTTCGAGTTTTTCCCATTTGCAGGCGTCGAGTACCGGCAGCGGGTGGGTGTCGCGCAGAACGGTGATAGGGGCGGTCGCGGTCATGAGGACTCCGGGGCAAGTGGACTTGAGGAATGAAGTCGCACCCTATAGCGCGCGGTCGCCGTTCAGTTGTCTGGGGTCGACATTGATCTGCTCAGAAACGCGCGGATCGGTCAGCGCGTGTAACAACGCCTGCGCATAGGGCGGCAGTGCGCTGAAATTTCTGGCGCATACCATCAGGGTCCGGCGCGCCCAGGGTTCATTCAACGCTACGCTTTTGAAGGTTGCCGGCGCCGCGCGTTCGACTGCCGCCAGCGGCACGATCGCCAGCCCCGCGCCCCGGCTGACCATGCGCATTACCCCGTCAAAACCTTCGGCGCGAATGCGCACTTGCATGCGCGCGCCGCTGTGCAGCGCTTGTTCTTCGAGGTAGATCGCCAAGGCACTATCGGCGCTGAGTCCTACGAAGTCGTGCTGCAACGTCGCACTGAAATTGACTGCGACGGCGTCAGACAACGGGTGGTCGAGCGGCAGGATCAATACCAAAGGATCGTCGCGAAACGGCTGAGTCTGTAGGCCGCTTGTGTCGACCGCATCAGAAACGATACCGAGATCTGCCGCGCCTTCACGCAAGGTATGGGTGATGCGCGCGCTGGGCAGTTCCTGCAGGTCGATGTCGAGATTGGCGTGGCTGCGCAGAAAATCCGCGAGCAGTTCTGGCAGGTATTCGGTGATCGCCGTGGTGTTGCACAGCAGGCGCACCTGGCCTTTGACGCCTTGGGCGTAATCGGCCAGATCCTGCTGCATGCGTTCGGCCTGCTGGAGGATCACCCGCGCGTGACGGGCGAGAGCGTTACCGGCGGGTGTCGGCGTTACACCGCGCCGACCGCGCGCGAAAAACTCGGTGCCGAGTGAAGCCTCCATCGCGCGGATTCTGGCGCTGGCGGCGGCCAGGGATAAATGGCTGCGGACGGCGCCGGCGGTGATGTTGCCGGTGGCGAGGATGTGCAGGAAGAGGCGCAGGTCGGTGAGGTCGAAGTGCATGGGGGCCTCTGAATTTTATGGTGTCTGGGCTGGCCCTTTCGCTGGCAAGCCAGCTCCCACAGGTTTCATTGTTGGTCTCTAAATGGATGAACAACCGAGATCCTGTGGGAGCTGGCTTGCCAGCGATGAGGCCAGATGCATCACTGCAAACATCAGCCTCTTGTAAAGGGTGACGCAGCCTCAGTATATGGCAGATTTTCAGCCAGCCCCGACTGGCGCACAGTGCTGCTCATGCACACACTCACCGATTTTTACCAAAACCTCGGCCTAGCCCTGTCCCTGCTGGTCATCCTCACCTTCCTGCTCGCCGGCACCGTCAAAGGCGTCATCGGCCTCGGCCTGCCCACCGTCGCCATGGGGCTGCTCGGTCTGGCTATGGCGCCCGCGCAGGCAGCCGCGCTATTGATCATTCCGGCAACCTTGACCAATCTCTGGCAACTGGCATCCGGCGGCCACCTCACGGGCCTGATCAAACGCCTATGGCCAATGCTGCTGCTGATCTTCCTCGGAACCGCCGTCGGTACGCTGTGGACCGGCATGGCGGGCGGGCATTGGGTGGTGCGCGGGCTGGGCGCGGCGCTGCTGCTCTATGCGTTGAGCGGATTGTTTCTGCCGACCCTACGGGTCAACCCGCGCCATGAAACCTGGCTCGGTCCGCTCTGCGGTCTGATCACCGGCGTCATCACCTCGGCCACTGGTGTGTTCGTGATTCCCGCCGTGCCGTACCTGCAAGCGCTGGGCTTGTGCCGCGATGAACTGGTGCAGGCGCTGGGCCTGTCGTTCACGGTGTCGACGCTGGCCTTGGCCGCAGGCTTGCTCTGGCGCGGTGCGCTGGGAGGCGGCGAACTCGGTGCGTCGTTGCTGGTGCTGATTCCGGCCCTGCTTGGCATGTGGCTCGGCCAATGGCTGCGCCAGCGCATCAGTGCGGTGCTGTTCAAGCGGGTATTCTTCATCGGTCTGGGCGCGCTCGGCGCCCATTTGCTGATCAGCGCTTAGCCGAGGAAGGGCTGAGCATGTCGATCGGGCGGATGTCGAAATCGCGCTCCAGGTATTCCATGCGCCGGTCGAAAAAATCCTTCATGTGCGGCAGATTCGAGTGCTCGTCCAGGTGCGCCCGCGACTCCCAGATTTCGTAGAAGATGAACAGCGTCGGATCTTCCTTGTCGCGCAGCATGTGGTATTCGATGCAACCGGGTTCGGCGCGACTCGGTTCGACATAGGCGCGAAACAGCGCTTCGAAAGCCTCGGCGCGTTCCGGGCGGGTCTTGGCGTGCAGGATAAAACCCTCGCGTTCACTCATCACAACGTCCTCACATTTATGAAAACGCCGAATGCTACGGCAACAATCCATATTCAATTCGTGCGTTTTGCTCAAATGTATTTTGCGCCAGCATGGCTTATTCCGCGCGACGCGAGCCGTTAATCTGCCGCCATTCCACTTTCCATCCAGCCCACTGGCTGCGCTGAGGCTTTGTCATGAAAAAAGTACTGTTACTCAATGGCGGTAAAAAATTCGCTCACTCGGACGGCCGCTACAACGCCACCCTGCACGAAACTGCGCTGAGCGTGCTGGACCGTGGCGGTGTCGATGTGAAGACCACATTCATTAACGAAGGCTACGACGTCGCTGAAGAAGTGGCGAAATTCCTCTGGGCCGACGTGATCGTCTATCAGATGCCCGGCTGGTGGATGGGCGCGCCATGGACCGTGAAAAAGTACCTCGACGAAGTGTTCACCGAGGGCCACGGCAGTCTCTACGCCAGCGATGGCCGCACCCGTTCCGATGCTTCGCAGAAGTACGGCAGCGGCGGTCTGATCCAGGGCAAGCAGTACATGCTGTCGCTGACCTGGAACGCACCGCAGCAAGCCTTCGATGACCCGAGCGATTTCTTCGAAGCCAAAGGCGTCGACGCCGTGTACTTCCCATTTCACAAGGCCAACGAGTTTCTCGGCATGACCGCGTTGCCGACCTTCCTCTGCGTCGATGTGATGAAGCGCCCGAACATCGAAAACGACGTGGCGCGTTACGAGCAGCATTTGACCGAGGTGTTTGGCCTCAAGGGCTGATGCTCGGCTACTATCGTGGGCCTGCGCCTGTGTGGCAGGCCCATCGAGCAGAGGACACCCGTGAAAGCCAGATCCGATGAATTGCAGATTTTCGTCTGCGTGATCGAGTGCGGTTCGATTTCCGCCGCGGCCGAACAGGTCGGGCAGACGCCGTCGGCGGTCAGTCGCACGCTGTCGCGGCTGGAAGCCAAACTCGAAACCACGCTGATCAACCGCACCACGCGGCGCATGGACCTGACCGAGGAGGGCCGGTACTTCTTCGAACAGGCCAAGCTGATTCTCGATCAGATGGACCAACTCGAAGAACGCCTGTCCTCGCGTCAGCAAACCCCGTCCGGGCGACTGCGGATCAACGCCGCCTCACCGTTCATGCTGCACGCCATCGTGCCCTACATCGATGAGTTTCGCCGGCTCTACCCGGACATACAGCTCGAACTCAACAGCAATGACCTGATCATCGATCTGCTGGAACAAAGTACCGACATCGCCATCCGCATCGGCACCCTCGCCGATTCGACGCTGCATGCGCGCTCGCTCGGTTGCAGCCCGCTGCTGATCGTCGCCAGCCCGGCCTATCTGAAACAGCACGGCACGCCGCGGCAAGTGGCCGATCTCAGCGACCACACATTGCTCGGTTTTACCCATAACGAAGGTCTCAACCAGTGGCCGCTGCGCTACGTGCACGGTGACCGCTGGCCGATTACTGCGGCGATCAGCGCTTCCAGCGGCGAGACTGTGCGCCATCTGGTATTGGAGGGGCAGGGCATTGCCTGTCTGTCGCACTTCATGACCATCGATGACATTCGTGCCGGGCGCTTGAAAGTCCTGCTGGCTGAATTCAACAGCGGTTATCGCCAGCCGATCAACGCGGTGTACTACCGTAACTCGCAACTGGCGCTGCGCATTCAGTGCTTTCTGGATTTCATTCAAGGCAAGCTTGCGGCCTACGCCAGCGCGGATTTCAAGGGCTGATTCGTGATCTTTGCGCAACAGTGATTTGGGCGCGGGCGGGTTTTTCGGTCGGGGTCAGCGGTCGATACTCGCCTCATCACTTATTCACGCAGGGAGTTTCTCCATGAACGTATTCGTTACCGGCGCTGCCGGTTTTATCGGCGGTTCCATCGCCACCGGTCTGGTACAGGCCGGGCATCAAGTCACCGGTCTGGTGCGCAGCGCCGAACAGGCTGCGGAGCTCAAGGCGCTCGGGATTACCGCCGTCATCGGCACCCTTGATGATCAGGCGTTGCTCGCCGAACAGGCCCGCGCGGCCGATGCGGTAATCAACGCCGCCAGTAGCGACCATCGCGCTGCGGTTGAGGCATTGATCGATGCCTTGCGCGGCTCCAGCAAGGTGCTTCTGCACACCAGCGGGTCGAGCATTGTCGGCGACGCATCGGGCGGCAAATCCAGCGACGTCATCTATTTTGAAGACAACCTGCCAGAGCCGACCGTCGATAAAGCCGCGCGCGTGGCGATCGACAACCTGATCCTCGCTGCAGCGAAGGACGGCGTGAATTCCGCGGTCATCTGCAACACGCTGATCTACGGTCATAGCCTGGGCGTCAAACGTGACAGTGTGCAACTGCCGCGCCTGCTGAAACAGGCGCGCAAAAGTGGTGTGGTGCGGCATGTTGGCACCGGGCAGAACATCTGGTCCAACGTGCACATCGAAGACGTCATGGCGCTGTATGTACTGGCGCTGAGCAAGAATGAGCCGGGCACTTTCTACTTCGTCGAAAGCGGCGAAGCGTCGTTCATCGACATGACCACCGCCATGGCCGCCGCGCTGAATCTGGGCCAGCCACAAGACTGGCCGCTGCAGGACGCCGAGGCCGAATGGGGCTATGAAATGGCCAACTACGGCCTCGGCTCCAACAGCCGTGTACGCGGCAAAAAGGCCCGCGAACTGCTGGGCTGGGCGCCGAAGCGCACTTCGGTGGTTGAGTGGATTCGTCACGAGATGGTGTGATCCGTACGCTACGTTCCACAGGTTTTGCGCATTCTGTCTGGAAGAATGCGATCAAACTGTAGGAGTGAGCCTGCTCGCGATAGCGGTCATTCAGCCAATGATGATATTGACTGTTACGACGCAATCGCGAGCAGGCTCACTCCTACAGGGGGCTGTGTTGGCTATAAAAGCATGTAAATCCCACCCCACGATTTTCATTAATCACGACAACCCATACCCATCAGCGACACACCTTGCCTCTCCACGAAAATTACTTTCATGCGGTTTGAAATCTCTGCCTCGAAATGATTTATGAGTTTCACAACCCATTCGAACGTGACCCTTTCGAGGAGTACCGCATGACGCCTTCTTTCGGCTATTGGCTGCTGGTGTATGCCGCCGTCGCCATCATCGCGCTGATCGTGTTGATCGCCCGTTACCGGCTCAATCCGTTCATCGTCATCACCCTGATTTCGATTGGCTTGGCGCTGGTTGCCGGCATGCCGCCGTCAGGCGTGGTGGGGGCTTACGAGGCCGGGGTCGGCAAGACGCTAGGGCATATTGCGCTGGTGGTGGCGCTGGGGACGATGCTTGGCAAGATGATGGCCGAGTCCGGCGGTGCCGAGCAGATGGCGCGCACCTTGATCGATAAGTTCGGCGAGAACAACGCGCACTGGGCGATGGTCTGCATTGCGTTTCTGGTCGGGTTGCCGCTGTTCTTCGAAGTCGGTTTCGTCTTGCTGGTGCCGATTGCCTTTACCGTGGCGCGGCGTGTCGGCGTTTCGATTTTGATGGTCGGCCTGCCGATGGTCGCCGGCCTGTCGGTGGTGCATGCGCTGGTGCCGCCGCACCCGGCAGCGATGCTCGCGGTGCAGGCGTATCAGGCTTCGGTCGGGCAGACCTTGCTCTACGCGATCGCCATCGGCATCCCGACTGCGATCATCGCCGGCCCGCTGTACGCCAGATTCATCGTGCCGCGCATTCAATTGCCGGCGGATAACCCGCTGGAAAAACAATTCCTGGACCGCGAGCCACGCGACAAACTGCCCGGTTTCGGCATCACCATGGCAACCATTCTGTTGCCGGTGGTGCTGATGCTGATCGGCGGCTGGGCCAATCTGATTTCCACCCCGGGCAGCGGGTTCAACCAGTTCCTGCTGTTCATCGGTAACTCGGTCATCGCCCTGTTGCTGGCGACCTTGCTGAGCTTCTGGACACTCGGCATCGCCCAAGGCTTCAACCGTGAATCGATCCTCAAGTTCACCAACGAATGCCTCGCGCCAACCGCCAGCATCACCCTGCTGGTCGGTGCCGGCGGTGGCTTGAACCGGATTCTGGTGGACGCTGGCGTGACCGATCAGATCGTCGGCCTCGCCCATGAATTTCATCTGTCGCCGCTGCTCATGGGCTGGCTGTTCGCCGCCTTGATGCGCATCGCCACCGGCTCCGCAACCGTGGCGATGACCACCGCATCCGGTGTGGTTGCGCCGGTGGCCATTGGTCTGGGTTATCCACACCCGGAGTTGCTGGTGCTGGCGACCGGCGCAGGGTCGGTTATCTTTTCCCACGTCAACGACGGCGGCTTTTGGTTGATCAAGGAATACTTCAACATGACCGTCGCGCAGACGTTCAAGACCTGGACGGTACTTGAGACGCTGATCTCGCTGGTCGCTTTCGGCCTGACCGTTGGCCTTTCTTACCTGCTGTAACCGGAGCCCGCCGCCCATGGATATCCTCTACCAGATCCGCGCCCGCCAGGATTCCTTCAGCGCAGGCGAAGGGCGTATCGCCCGGCTGATGCTCGACGACGTCGGTTTCGCCGCCAGCGCCAGCCTCGAAGACCTCGCACAACGCGCCGAAGTCAGCACCGCCACGCTGTCGCGGTTTGCCCGCACAGTTGGTTGTCGCGACCTGCGTGATCTGCGCCTGCAACTGGCCCAGGCCAGCGGCGTCGGCAGCCGTTTCCTCGATCCGGCGGGTACGCCTGAACAGTCGGCGTTCTACGGCCAGATCGTCGGCGATATCGAAACCACGCTGCGCCAGCATCTGGCCGGTTTCGACGAATCGCGCTTCGCCGACGCGGTGAAAATGCTTGGCCAGGCGCGGATGATTCACGCGTTCGGCATGGGCGGATGCTCGACCCTGTGCAGCGATGAATTGCAGGTGCGCCTGGTGCGTCTCGGCTACCCGATTGCGGTGTGTCATGACGCAGTGATGATGCGCGTCACCGCGGCCAGCCTGAATGCCGAGCATGTAGTCATCGTCTGCTCATTGACCGGCATCACCCCGGAGCTGCTGGAAACGGTCGAACTGGCGCGCAATTACGGCGCGCGCATCCTCGCCATCACCCGCGCCGATTCGCCGCTGGCCGAGCTGGCGGATATCGTCCTGCCGCTGCAAGGCGCGGAAACCTCGTTCATCTACAAACCGACGGCGGCGCGCTACGGCATGCTGCTGGCCATCGACGTGCTCGCCACCGAGCTGGCGCTGGCCAGTCCGGAAGACAATCAAGAACGTCTACGGCGGATCAAACTCGCCCTCGACGAATACCGTGGCGGCGACGATCACCTGCCGCTGGGAGACTGACATGCTGTACGACACGCTGATTCGCAACGCTCTGGTTATCGATGGCAGAAACACCCCCGGCTATGAAGCCGACGTAGCGATTCTCAACGGCCGCATCGAGCGCATCGGTGACCTGCACGACGCCAGCGCCAGGGAAGAAATCGACGCCGCCGGCCGCGTGCTGGCGCCGGGATTCATCGATGTGCACACCCACGACGACACTGTCGTGATTCGCCAACCGCAGATGCTGCCAAAGCTCAGCCAGGGCGTGACCACGGTGATTGTCGGCAACTGCGGAATCAGCGCTTCGCCGGTCACCTTAAAGGGCGATCCGCCGGACCCGATGAACCTGCTCGGCACTCAAGCCGCGTTCGTTTACCCACGCTTCAGCGATTACCGCGCGGCGGTGGAAGCGGCAAACACCACGTTGAACGTCGCCGCACTGGTCGGCCACACGGCGCTGCGCAGCAATCACCTCAACGACCTGTTTCGCACCGCAACGGCGGACGAAATTGCGGCGATGCGCGAGCAGTTGCGCGAAAGCCTGGAGGCCGGTGCCTTGGGTTTATCCACAGGTCTGGCCTACGCCAGCGCCAACAACGCCTCGACCGATGAGGTCATGCAGCTGACCGAAGAACTGACGGCATTCGGTGCGGTTTACACCACCCATTTGCGCAGCGAATTCGCCCCGGTGCTCGAAGCCATGGACGAGGCGTTTCAGATTGGCCGTCATGCGCAATCACCGGTGATCATTTCCCACCTCAAATGCGCCGGTGTCGGCAATTGGGGGCGCAGTCCGCAACTGCTGGCGGCGCTGGAAGATGCGGCAAAAAACCACCCGGTCGGCTGCGATTGTTATCCCTACGCGGCGAGTTCTTCGACCCTGGATCTCAAGCAAGTCACCGATGCCCACCGCATCACCATCACCTGGTCGACACCGCACCCGCAAGTCAGCGGTCGCGACCTGATCGACATAGCCGCCGAATGGAATCTGCCGCTGCTCGACGCCGCGAAACGACTGCAGCCGGCAGGCGCGGTGTACTACGGCATGGACGAGGCCGATGTCAGAAGAATCCTTGCTCATCCACTGTCCATGGTCGGCTCTGACGGCCTGCCCGAAGACCCGTTCCCGCATCCGCGCCTGTGGGGCGCTTTCCCACGGGTGCTGGGGCATTTCAGTCGCGACGTCGGCCTGTTTGCGCTGCACACCGCGGTGCACAAGATGACCGGCCTGTCGGCAGCGCGCTTTGGCCTGAAAGAGCGGGGTGAAATCCGCGAAGGCTATTGGGCGGATCTGGTGTTGTTCGACCCGGCGACGGTGCGCGACGTCGCCGATTTCAACGACCCGCAACGGCCGGCGCAGGGCATTGACGGGGTGTGGATCAACGGCGTGTTGAGCTATCAACAGGGCCAGGCCAATGGCCGTCGGGCAGGGCGGTTTCTTGCGCGACAGGGTGATCTGCGCGACAACTTTCGTTGACGATTCGTGGTTTGCGTCACAGTGATGGCACAACGCGACTAAAGAAAGCCGGCAGCAGGCCGACTTGCTGACATCCACCCCGTCTACACTGCGGGGCCAATCAGTCAGGGAGCACCCCATGAGCTTCGGCAAAACCACCCCGATCCTGCGGATCTTCGATGAAGCCAAAGCTGTTGAGTTCTACGTCGATTTTCTCGGTTTCAAGATCGACTGGCAGCATCGCTTCGAAGCGAATTTTCCGCTGTATCTGCAGGTGTCGCGCGGCGAGTGTGTGCTGCATTTGTCCGAGCATCACGGCGACGCGTGCCCGGGTTCGGCGCTGCGCATCGAGACCGATGAGCTGGAGGTTTTTCAGCAACAATTGATCGCCAAGGACTACACGTTTTCACACCCGCAGATTCAGGCGATGCCGTGGGGCAGCCAGGACATGACGATTGCCGATCCGTTTGGCAATCGGCTGGTGTTTACCAATGCGATCAGTCTCTGACGCGGGAAAAAAGCCCCTCATCGGAACGCCGCCCGCCTAGCCCTCCCGAAACGTCGGACCGCCCAGAGGGAGAGGGGACTGACCGATGTGTCTTGCGCTATACACCGACCTGAAAAATCGAGTCGATTATGGATTCAGACGCGCGAACAACCCATTTCAACTGTGGGAGCGAGCCCGCTCGCGAAGAGGCCCGACCAATCACCGCCGATGCACCTGCCGAAACTCCCCCGGCGGCATCCCCCGTCGGCTCTTGAACGCCCGGTGAAATGACCGAGGTTCGGTAAACCCCAGATACTGCGCAATCTCCTGAATCGGCAAATCACTGTTGAGCAAATAATGCTCCGCCAGTTCCTGACGCAAATCATCCAGCACCTGCTGATACGACGTCCCCGCCTGCTGCAATTGCCGCTGCAAGGTGCGCAGCGACACATTCAGTCGCTCCGCCACTTGCTCCTTGCGCGGCAAGCCCTGCTTGAGCAAACCGCGCAGAATGTTTTTCACCTGCTGCGCCAGCGGCGCGTCCTCCAGTGTCGCCAGCAAGCCCAGCGCGTGTTCCTCCAGCGTGCGCAACAACTGCGCATCGGCCTGACGCAACGGCAATTGCAGATAGGCCAGCGGCACGATCAACGCCGAATAAGGCTGATCGAACAACACCGGGCAACCGAAGAAGCTCTGGTATTGCGCCGGCGTCACCTCGGCCGGGCAGGAGTGTTCCAGCCAGACAGCGGCCGGCGACAGCTGCGTGTCGGCAATCCAGCGCGCATAGTGCAGCCACGAACCGAGCACGTTTTCCACCAGATGCCGACGGATTCGCGGGCGCTGATGACGGCAATCCCAGATCAAATGCACCTGCTCGTCGCGCATTTCGGTGCGGCTGACGCCCATGTCGCCCACCAGTTTTTCAAACGGCATGATCCGGCTCATCGCATCGCCCAGCGTCGCGCAGTTCATGGTGATGTAACCGAGCACGCTCCAGGAATTGGGCAGGACGAAATTCGCCGCGTTGAGACCAAACAGCGGATCGCCGGAATGCTCACAGAAATAGTCGAGCAAACGCTCATGCGCCTCGCCCGGCAAGCGCAAGCTGTTGTCGCTCAACTGCTGCGCCTGCAACCCGGCCGCCGCCAGCGCCGGCTCGATGGCCATGCCCAGTTGCTCGGCATGGCGCAGGTACTTGAGCAGCGGCGGAACCGAAGTGAAACCGAGCGATTGCATGATCGCGTTCCTTTGAGCAACGCCTGAGCGAAGGGATGGCCGAAAGGTACGGTGAAACCCCGGCGAAAGTAAATGACCGTATCTGGCACGCCGGCTGACTCAATTGGCTACCCGGATTGGCCGGATACGACCGTGACACTTCGGCGCCGCTGACTAGTATGAGGACTTGAAGCCGCACTGATTCGACGGCCCATAAGGACACACGCATGCGACGCTGGAATGGCTGGGGAGACGCAACCACGGTGGTCGAGTTGCCGGCGCAGGGCGCAAGTTTTCTTGTGCAGCGAGTGGGCGAGGGCCGCGCGCTGCCCGACGCCTCGCTGGACACCGCGCTGGCCCGGGTGCCCGCCTCGCGGTTGCCGGCGCACGCTTTGTACAGCATCGAAGCCCATGAGCGTTTGCTGCATGCGCGCGGCCAGAGTCTGCCGGACTGGCTGGCACTGCGCGAAGGCACGCTGGGCGTTTATCCCGACGCCGTGGCATTTCCGGAGAGCGCCGCCGCCATTCGCCAATTGCTGAAGCTGGCCGAGGAGCAGGACGTGTGCCTGATCCCTTACGGCGGCGGCACGTCGGTGGCCGGCCATATCAATCCGCCGATTTCTGCACGGCCAGTACTGACCGTTTCACTGGCGCGGATGAATCGCTTGACCGACCTCGACGAACAGAGCCTGCTGGCGACGTTCGGCCCCGGTGCGAGCGGCCCGCAGGTCGAGAGTCAGTTGCGTGCGCGCGGCTATACCCTGGGGCATTTTCCGCAGTCGTGGGAGCTGTCGACGTTGGGCGGTTGGGTCGCCAGTCGCTCGAGTGGCCAGCAGTCGTTGCGCTATGGGCGCATCGAGCAATTGTTTGCCGGCGGAACGTTGGAGACCTTCGCCGGGCCGCTGCAAATTCCCACTTTCCCCGCTTCGGCAGCCGGCCCGGATCTGCGTGAAATCGTCCTCGGTTGCGAGGGCCGGTTCGGGATCATTTCCGAGGTCAAGGTGCGCGTCAGTGCGCTGCCCGCCGATGAGCGTTTTTACGGAGTATTTTTGCCGGACTGGGCGCAGGCACTTGGCGCCATTCGCCAACTGGCCCAGGCGCGCGTGCCGCTGTCGATGCTGCGCCTTTCCAACGCGGTGGAAACCGAAACGCAATTGGCCCTGGCCGGTCATCCGCAACAGATCGCCTGGCTGGAAAAGTACCTGAGCCTGCGCGGTGCGGGGACTGGCAAATGCCTGCTGACCTTCGGCGTGACCGGCAATCGTCAGCAAAACGCGCTGTCGTTGCGCCAGGCACGCCATCATCTCAAGACGTTCGGCGGTGTGTTCACCGGCACTTTGCTTGGCAAGAAATGGGCGCAGAACCGCTTCCGTTTCCCCTACCTGCGCGAGAACCTGTGGAACGCCGGTTACGTCGTCGACACCCTCGAAACCGCGACCGACTGGAGCAACGTCGATAACCTGCTCAACCTCATCGAGACCAGCCTGCGCGACGCCTTGGCCGCTGAAGGCGAGCGTGTGCATGTGTTCACCCACCTGTCCCACGTTTACGGTGAAGGCTCGAGCATCTACACCACTTACGTGTTTCGCCCGGCGGCGGATTACCCGGCGACACTGGCGCGCTGGCAGGCGCTCAAACATGCGGCCAGTCAAACCATCGTCGCCAACCGCGGCACCATCAGCCATCAGCACGGCGTCGGCAAGGACCACGCGCCGTACCTGCTGCGCGAGAAGGGCGCGCTGGCGCTAGAAACCTTGCAGGCGTTGAGCAGACATTTCGATCCGGCCGGGCGCCTCAATCCCGGCACGTTGCTGGCGGAGTGAGCGCCATGCGTGAGGACTGGAACGCCGCGTGGCGCGAACAAATGCTGCCAACCCTGGCGGACGAACGCTGGGATCTGATCGTGATCGGCGGCGGCATCAGCGGTGCGGGAATTGTGCGTGAAGCGGCGCGGCGTGGCTGGCGCTGTCTGTTGCTGGAGCAGCGGGATTTTGCCTGGGGCACCTCCAGTCGTTCTTCGAAAATGGTTCATGGCGGTTTGCGCTACATCGCCAAGGGCCAGTGGCGCCTGACCCGCGATTCGGTGCGCGAGCGTCAGCGCCTGCTCGACGAGGCGCCGGGGCTGGTGGAACCGATGAGTTTCCTGATGCCGCACTATCGCGGCGGCTTTCCCGGCCCGCGTGTGCTCGGTGGCTTGCTGAGTGTCTACGACGCCTTGGCCGGGCGCCGCAGCCATCGTTTCCATGACGCGCAGCAGTTGCGTTTTATCGCGCCGGGGCTAAAGGAAAATGACCTTGTCGGCGGCACCAGTTTCGTCGATGCACTGACCGACGATGCCCGACTGGTGATGCGCGTACTGCGTGAGGCGCGCGCCGATGGCGCGGTGGTGCTCAACGGCCTGCGCGTGATGCAGATGCTGCGTGAAGACGGGCGGGTGTGTGGCGTTGAAGTGGCAGATGGCGAATCGGGCAAAACGATGCAATTGCGCTGCGCTGTGCTCGCAATGGCCACGGGGGCGTGGGTCGAGCGCCTGCGCCCAAGCGATTCACCACGGCAATTGCGCCCGTTGCGCGGCAGTCATCTGCTGCTGCCGGGCTGGCGCTTGTCGGTGGCGCAGGCGCTGACCTTCCTGCATGCGCGCGATCGCCGGCCGGTGTTCGTTTTCCCGTGGGAAGGCGCGACGGTCATCGGTACCACCGACCTTGATCATCGTGAAGATCTCGATCAGAGCGCGAGCATCAGCGGCGCAGAACTCGACTACCTGCTGGCCGCTTGCACGCAAGCCTTTCCCGCTGCCGAAGTGACGGCGGCGGATGTGTTGTCGACCTGGTCGGGCGTACGTCCGGTGGTCGGCGCTGCCGGTGCGCATCAGGACAAACCGTCGAACGAAACCCGTGAACATGTGCTGTGGCAGGAGCCGGGCTGCGTCACCTTGGCCGGCGGCAAACTGACCACGTTTCGCCCGCAAGCGATTGAAGTGCTCAAGGCCTGCGCCGTCATGCTCGGTCGTCCTTTCGAGGATGACGCCGCACCGGTGTTCGCTGCGGTGCAACCATTGCCTATTCCCGGGCTGAGTCCGCAGCAATGGCGGCGCCTGGCCGGGCGCCATGGTCGTGATCTGCCGAGGCTGGCGCAACTGATTGCCGAAGTCGGGCCGGAGACGGTCGGCGCCACGGATACGTTGTGGGCGGAACTGGCGTTTGCCTGCGAGGCGGAAATGGTCCTGCATCTGGATGATCTGCTGCTGCGTCGCAGCCGTCTCGGGCTGTTGCTGGCGCGCGGTGGCGAGGAGCATTTCGGCGCGATCCGCACGTTTTGCCAGCCGCGCCTGGCCTGGAGCGACGAGCGCTGGCAGGCGGAAATTCAGCGTTATCGTTTGCTGTGGCAACGCGATCATGGCTTGCCGGAGGTCACGCCATGACGGCTCAAAAATACCTGCTGGCGATCGACAACGGCACCCAGAGCGTGCGCGCGCTGCTGTTCGATCTGCAGGGCAATCTGCTCGGCAAGGGCAAGGTCGAGTTGCAAGCGTATTACTCGACCCAACCGGGCTGGGCCGAGCAGGACCCGGAATATTACTGGGCGAAACTAGGTGAGGCCTGTCAGCAAGTCTGGCAGCAGAGCGGGATTGATCGTTCGCAGATCGCCGGCGTTTCCCTGACCACCCAGCGCGGCACGGTGATCAATCTCGATGCCGACGGCAAGCCATTGCGCCCGGCGATTGTCTGGCTTGATCAGCGTCAGAGCGAAGTTGCTGGCGGCATCAAAGGACCGTGGGGCTGGCTGCTCAAACTGGTCGGCGCCAAAGCCACCGTCGACTATTTTCGCGCCCAGGCCGAGGCCAACTGGATTGCCCGGCATCAGCCGCAGGTCTGGGCAGCGACTGACAAGTTTTTGCTGCTGTCGGGGTTTCTCAGCTATCGACTCTGCGGGCGCTTTGTCGACTCGGTGGGCTGCTGCGTCGGCTATCTGCCGTTCGATTTCAAACGGCTGAAATGGGCGGCGCCGCGTGACTGGAAATGGCAGGCGCTGGCGGTGCGTCCCGAGCAGTTGCCGAGCCTGCACAAGCCCGGCGAAACCCTCGGCCACATCAGCGCCGAAGCCAGCCGTCACACCGGGATTCCCGAAGGCTTGCCGCTGATCGCTGCGGGTGCCGACAAGGCCTGCGAAGTGCTCGGTGCCGGCGTGGTCGACGCGAGTACCGTGTGCCTGTCCTACGGCACTACGGCGACCATCACCAGCACCCGTTCACGCTACCTGGAAATCGTCCCGCTGATCCCGCCGTACCCTGCGGCGGTGCCCGATCGGTACAACTGCGAAGTGATGATCTACCGCGGCTACTGGATGGTCAGCTGGTTCAAAAACGAATTCGGCCTGCGCGAAATGCAGCAGGCGCAAGAGCAGGGCATCGAGCCCGAGCAACTGTTCGACGCCCTGGTCAATGCGGTGCCGCCGGGGTCGATGGGTTTGATGCTGCAACCCTACTGGTCACCGGGCATTCGCGAACCGGGCGTGGAAGCCAAAGGCGCGATGATCGGCTTCGGCGACGTGCACACCCGCGCGCATATCTACCGGGCGATTCTCGAGGGCGTGGCCTATGCGCTGCGCCAGGGCATGGAGAACATCGAGAAACGCTCCAAGGTCTCGATCAAGCGCCTGCGCGTGGCCGGGGGCGGATCGCAAAGTGATGCGGCGATGCAACTGACCGCCAACATCTTCGGCCTGCCGGCCGAGCGCCCGCATGTCTACGAAGCCTCCGGCCTCGGCGCCGCTATCTGCTGCGCAGTCGGCCTGGGCCTGCACCCCGACTTCCCCTGCGCCATCGCCGCAATGACCCGAGTTGGCACGGTGTTCACTCCACAACCTGAAGCGCAGCAGGTTTATCAGCGACTGTATGCGGAGGTGTATCTGCGCATGTATCGGCAGCTTAAACCGCTGTATCAGAGCATTCGGGAAATTACTGGGTATCCGGCGTGAAACCGCTGAATGTGGACGACTCAAAAACTGTGGGAGCCTGCTCGCGAAAGCGGTACGTCAGTCACAGTCTATTTCAATACCCTGCGTTTCGATTACGCCCTTCATGCTAGCCTTCGATTCAACTGCATTCAGGGCGGAGCGCATCGTGAACAGTTTGACCATTAACAATATCGATTCCTGGCTTTATGAAGCGCTGAGGGTTGAGGCAGATCTGCAGGGGCGTTCGATTGTGGAACAGGCATGCGTGATTTTAAAAGGTGCGCTTGAGCATACTCAAAACATCGACGGTCTGGGCACGCGAATTCATGAGCGGTTTAAAGACGTGAGTGGGATTGAACTGGATTTGCCTGTGCGGTGAAGGGCGGTGAGTTTTTTGAATGGCTGGAGATCAGCAGCACCCGTCGTTACGCTATCGCGAGCAGGCTCGCTCCCACAGGTATCGAGGCGTAAGCAACATCTATGGATGACTCAAAACTGTGGGAGCGAGCCTGCTCGCGAAAGCGGTGTCAGCCAACATCGAATCGCCTGACACAACGCCATCGCGGGCAAGCCCGCTCCCACAGGTATCGAGGCGAACACATCATCTGTGAACGACCCAAAAAACTGTGGAGCGAGCCTGCTTGCGAAAGCGGTGTCAGCCAACATCGAATCGCCTGACACAACGCCATCGCGGGCAAGCCCGCTCCCACAGGTATCGAGGCGAACACATCATCTGTGAACGACCCAAAAAACTGTGGGAGCGAGCCTGCTCGCGAAAGCGGTGTCAGCCAACATCGAATCGCCTGACACAACGCCATCGCGGGCAAGCCCGCTCCCACAGGTATCGAGGCGAACACATCATCTGTGAACGACCCAAAAAACTGTGGAGCGAGCCTGCTTGCGAAAGCGGTGTCAGCCAACATCGAATTGCCTGACACAACGCCATCGCGGGCAAGCCCGCTCCCACAGGTATCGAGGCGAACACATCATCTGTGAACGACCCAAAAAACTGTGGGAGCGGGCTTGCCCGCGATTGGGTTTTGGCTTCAGCGCAAAATGAGCATCAAACGCGGAAGTGGCTGACCATCTGCTGCAACTGACCACCCAGACGCGCCAGTTCAACGCTCGACGCGGCGGTTTCATCACTCGCTGCGGCGGTCTGCTCAGACACATCGCGTACGTTGATGATGCTGCGGCTGATCTCTTCGGCCACGGCGCTTTGCTGTTCGGCAGCGGCAGCGATCTGCTGGTTCATCGACTGGATGTTCGACACCGTGCGGGTGATGTTTTCCAGCGACGCACCGGCCTTGCGGGTCAGGGCGACGCTGCTGTCGGTCAGTGCGCGGCTGTTGTTCATCACCGCGGACACTTGCTGAGTGCCGTTCTGCAGACCGGCAACCAGGCCTTCGATTTCCTCGGTGGACTTCTGCGTACGCTGAGCCAGACCACGGACCTCATCGGCAACCACAGCAAAACCACGACCGGCCTCACCGGCGCGCGCGGCTTCGATGGCGGCGTTCAGCGCCAGCAGGTTGGTCTGTTCAGCCACGGCTTTGATCACGTCCATGACGCTGCCGATCTTGTCGCTTTCCTGTTGCAGCACGCTCATCGCTTCGGTCGAACGCACCACTTCAGTGGCCAGACGCTCAATCTGCGCGATGGCTTCGTTCACCACCTTGTCGCCTTCACGGGCTTCACCGTCTGCCGCCGCAGCAGCTTGCGAAGCTTCTTCAGCGTTGCGCGCAACTTCCTGCACCGTGGCAGTCATCTCGTGCATGGCAGTGGCGACCTGATCGGTCTCGACCTTCTGGCTGTTCACGCCAGCACTGGTCTGCTCGGTCACGGCCGACAGTTCTTCAGCCGCGCTGGCGATCTGGGTGACGCCATCGCGGATGCCGCTGATCAAATCGCGCAGGGTCACGCCCATGCGTGCAATGCCCTGTTGCAGTACGCCGAGTTCGTCGCGACGCGTGACAGTCACGTTCTGAGTCAGATCGCCACTGGCGATGCGCTCGACCACGGCCAATGTTTCTTGCAGCGGACGGGTGATCTGGCGGGTGATGATCACCGCAGCAATCACGCCCACCAGCAGCGCCAGCAGCGTGCTGATCAACTGGAAGGTGCGGGCCTGAGCACTTTCGACGTCACGACGGTCGAGCTGAATCTGATACAGCTGCTCGCTCAGGGACACGATGGTGGTGCCCTGGTCAGTCATTTCCTTACGCGCCTGCACCGCTTCGCTGGTAGCATTCTTGAACGCCATCAGCGAGCTGCGGTAGTTAACCAGCGCGGTCTCCAGCTGACGCAGCGCGTCTTGCTGAGTCGACGCAAAATAGCTGTTCAGTGGCTTGAGGCTGGCAAGCGCCGCATCGATCTGGCCGACGGCTTTCTGCTCGGTTTCGGCATTGCTGGTGGCGGTGTAGCCGCGCACTTCGTAGCGCGCGAGGATGAACGCTTCCTTGGCCGCCGTGACCGCCTGGAACTGTTCGAAACGCTGTTCGCTCAATTCCATCTGCTGCACACGCTGGCTGATCGATTCGATCAAATCGTACGCGCTCGCGGCGCTGGCGCTCATGCTGTCGCGGGCGCTGTTGCCGGTGCGATAGGCGTTGCGCATCTTGTTCAGCGAAGTCTGGTATTCGGCAATGGTCGCAGCCTGCTGTTTAAGCAGTTTGACGTTTTCCGGGCTCTTGAATTTGCTGATCAGCGCCTGCTGCTGAGCGGCGAAACCGTCGAGGGTGGTCTGCACGTTCTGCGCGGCGGTTTCGTCGCCATTGGTCAGCATGTATTGCAGGCGCACCACGCGCAGTTTGGTCAGGCCGCTGTTGAGCTGGGTGATATCGCTCATCCAGTTACTGCGGTCGATCAGCCCGCCGAGGCTGGTCCAGCCGGTCAGGGCCAATACGCACGTCAGGGCCAGCACCAGGCCGAAGCCCAGGCCCAGTTTCATGTTCACGCTGATGTTGCCGAACCAGCTATTCATCAATAATCCTCCAGAAACGTTGGGTTTCTTGGTCGTCAGTTAAGCTGGAAGATTGTTGTTCTTTTGAGCCAGCAGGGGTGTAAGCAGGACTGTATCGGCCGCAAAACCGAGAGCTGAAAGGTTTTTTGTCCTGTGGCACGCGACACCCGCCGCCAAGACTTTTTTCACATGGGTTTCACTGGCTGCGCACACCGGGCTCTGTAGCTTCGCCGCATCGAATGACAGCAGATGCATTGCGGCGAGGCGGCTTTTTGTGGAATTGAGACTGAACCTGTTCGGCGTCAAACGCGCGATCGATCTGCGCGTACTGGCGCGCTTTCGCGACACCTGGGTGGTGCTGGCGGCATCCATATTGGTCATCCCGCTGACCCTGTGGTTGCTGGCGCCGACAGCGGTGCCGGACCTGGCACATGGCAACGTCGCCGGCGCGCAGGCATTGGCGCAGGACTGGGCCCAGGGCAACGTGATCGCCCTGGTGCGCCACGTCGAGCGCTGCGATCACTCCCGAGCGCAATGCCTGAGCGGGCATGACGGCATCACCGAGCGCTCGCGCAGTGTCGCCGTCGCCGTCGGTGCGCGTTTCGAGCAACTGGGTTTGAGCAACGCCGACATCTATAACAGCCCGTCAATGCGCACCGTGCAGACCGCCGGCTACATGTTCAACCACGCCGCCAGCGGTGATGACTGGCTGATCAACTGCCGCGGACGGATGCTGCAAGACGCGCTGGCGCACAAAGTGCCGGGCCGCAATCTGATCCTGGTGACGCACAGCGAGTGCATGGCGCAAATTGAAAAAGACTTGAAAGTACCGACCTCAAACCCAGATTACGGCGCGTCTCTGTTCGTTTCTGCTGCCAACACCGCCGCGCCAAAAATGCTCGGTTTTATCGAAGCCTCCGACTGGCGCACGGTGACCACCCGATGAAATCTCGTTTCTACGCATTCAACTTCGGCACTCCGCTGCTCTGCGCAGCGCTGGTGTTCCTGATGTTCGATATGACCTCTATCGACATCGCGATCAGCAATCTACTGTTCGATCCGCAGACCCAGACGTTCCCGATCGACAAGATCCACTTCTTCGAAAAGCTCACCCACAAATGGGCGCGGATCATTCCCGACTGGACGGCAGAAATCGCCCTGATCGGTGCGCTGCTCTCAGTGATCTGGCCGCTCACCAACCCGCAAAAGCGCCCACGCCTCGGCGCATTTCTGCAACGCAGCAAAGTCGCACCACTGCTGCGATTCTGCGCAGAACACCGTAGGGATTTTCTCTTTGTCGTGGTCGCTTTTGCGGTGTGCACCGGGGTGATCCATTTCCTCAAATCCCATACCAGCGTGTACTGCCCGATCGAAACCACCTTGTACGGCGGAAAGATGCCGCACATCGAGTGGTACCAGAACTTTCAGCTGTTTCATGAGGCAGGCAGTGGTCGGTGCTGGCCGGGTGGTCACGCGTCGGGTGGCTTCACCATGCTGGCGCTGTACTTCGTCGCGCGCCGCTATCAGTGGCGTTTGTCCAAAGCCATCCTGTGGGGCTCGCTGCTGCTGGGATTCATCTATGGCACCACCCGCGTCCTGCAAGGCTGGCACTACATGTCCCACACGCTGTGGGCGGGCATCTTCGTCTGGCTCGCCTGTTTACTCACAGCGCTGGCCTTCTATGGATGGGCGCGGTTGGCGTTGCCGGTTTTGAGCCGGCGTGAACAAACACTCAGCCGAGTCGCCGCGACCAGCGCTTGTCCGGCGTTTCGAACAGCGGATTGACCAACGCCGTCAGTACGTGATCCTGCCAGCGCCCGGCAATGTTCAGGTACGCCTTGGCGTAGCCTTCCTTCTCGAAACCCAAACGCTCAAGCAGCCGCGCACTGCGCTCGTTGCCGGGAATGTAGTTGGCCATGATCCGGTGCAGATTCTGCGTATCGAACATGTAGCTGATGCCCGCCTCCAGTGCCTCGGCCATCAAGCCTTGGCCCTGATGTTTTTCATCCAGGTGATAACCGAGATAACACGCCTGAAATGCCCCGCGAATCAGCCCACTGAAATTGCACGCGCCGATCATCTGCTGACCGTCCAGCGTCAACAGCGCGAAATGCATCGCCAGCCCGGCCTCGAAGGCACTGGCCTGAATGTCGAGGCGCCGACGAATCTGCTCGGTGGAAAAATACTCAGTCGTACGAATCGGCGACCACGGCGCGAGATGACGCTGATTGCGTTGATAGAACGCGCTTTCCAGCTCAGCCTGATCCGGATCGAGAATCGCAAGCGTCAGGCGCTCGCAGGGCAAGGTCAACAGCGGCATCGGACGCTCCGGAGCGAGGAATCTGCTCGCAGGGTCGCGCAATCACCGGATGACGGCAAGTCGTGGTGTGAAAGAGACTTTCTTGCAGGCAAAAAAAAGCCCGCAGGAGCGCGGGCGAACCGTAGTTTCTTGAATGAGCGAGAGGACTTTACAAGGGTTGGCCGCGCAGGAGCAGTGAATAAAAATTCATCTCGATGGGTGGCTGACAACGCGGTCCCCAGGCTTTGGAAATTAGCGCGCCTTACCGGCTCAATGGCGGGTTTCCGGCCCGGCAGCCGACGGATCAAGATTGTCCCGCGCCCGGCAAACCAGCATCTCCGCCATCGCACTCAACTGCTTGATCGCCACCGCCACATGATATTTCGAACCGTCGAACTCATCGGCAAACGTGGCGCTGATGGCCACGAGGGAATCGAGAATCTCGCTGGCATGGTTGAGCAAGGTCAGCGTGTCGACATCGTCACGCACCCTGATCAATTGATTGAGCGGCAATGCTCGCCGGCGGATTGGCGCTTCGGGGCGTGGGGTGGCAGTGGAGGGGGTGACAGGACTGGCGGTCAGCGCATCGGCCGAGGTCGGGCCAACCAGCGTGAGCCGGGTGATTTTCTTCATGATGGAGCTCCGTGGGTGAACATGCACAGCGATTCAACTGCCAGACCGTCCGCTGGATGGCAGGAGTGGAGGAGGGTAACGGCGGGGGGGAGGGAGTGCTAGTTCATGAGAGTCGACGCGGGTTGAGGGAAAAGTCCTAGGATGGTTTTTTTGTAGGAAAGGGGAGCGAGACATTGCAGCCCCCAAAAACGCGCATGGCGGAATTTTGATAGTACCCGTCGAGTTGACGGGAGCGACGAAACACTGCCGCCGATTATTGTCTTTCGCACAAAAGCAGGAAGCGCTAATCATGCTGCCGTTGATCAAAAGAACCGACAGTCACGTTCATTTTTTTACTTCGCAAGACCTGCGCCGGGTGTCCGGTTCGCGGCCCTATGCATTACCTGAGCCGCACTCGCTGACGGCTTATCTGGACAAGTTGATTGATGCCGGTATTGCACCGACGCTTCTTAACAACGTCCATTTAAGTATCTTGCCGGACTCGGAAAACGTATTCGCCTCATTTGCTGAACTCAAGAATCTCCAGGCGGCCGACCCTCAGCGCTACGGGGGCGTCACGTTAGTGGGGACGATCAAGGCAGAACCTGCCTATGCCACTCACGAACGCCTTTCGCACCCTCAAATAGTGGGCGCGCGGATCGTTCTGCACGATGCACCGCCGGAAAAAGTTTCCATCAGGCAATACAGCGATGGGCAGTGGTCGGCTTTCTACAGCCGCCTGCAACCGCACCAGCATCTGCACATCTATGCACAGGAAGCCGAGACGAATCTGCGGGTATTACGCCAGATCCCTCGCGCTGTGAAGGTCGTGATCGATCATCTGGGCACTTGTCACCGTGAGCGTGACAGCACCGAGCCGGCTTACATCGCGCTACTTGCCGAAGCCAGGGCCCGCGGAAATGTGTGGTTCAAGGGACCCGGCTATCGCACCTGCATTCAGCCCGAGGAAACAGCTCGCTTCGTGACGCAAATCATCAGCGCCGTCGGCGCGCACAAGATCGTTCTTGAAGCAACGGATGCGCCGCATGTTGGCACCGACAACAAAGGCGTTGCGTATGCCGATCTGTTTGATCCGCACAGGGCTTTCGATTTTGTCGATGCCGTTGCACTGCATGTTTCCCAAGCGACCCGAATTCCTGTTGGCCAACTTCTGCGAGGAACATTTGGCCGGTTGGTAAGTTGAGCTACGCCCACATTCTCACTTCGAGATCACCCGCAAATGACGACCATTACAACAAGAAGCATCAACTTCAGCGTCAAGTACAACGATGCAACCTTGAGCCTCAAAGGCATGCTGTTTCAGCCAGAACAACACGACGTTGCGTCGCAAAAACTGCCACCGATAATCTTTAACTCCGGCTTCACCGGCGGGGTCACGATGTACGGCCAACTGTTCGGTCGCGCCCTCGCGGCTCTGGGTTATCGCGTCATGACTTATGACGTAGCAGGTTTCTTTTCCAACAAGCACATCCGTAACACCATTGAGTCGGGCGACAAGGTCATCACCCACGTCATTCTCGAAGACCAGAAAGACGAAGTGCTCGGCGCCGTTGCCTGGGCGCGCGAAAACTTCGGTGAGATGCCGGTGGTCGCATCATGGGCGATGGGTTCGGTGGCGAGCCTTGGAGCTGTTGCTGAACTGGCCGCGGACGGCGCTGAACAGATCCGCTTCTGGGTGCCGATGAGCTACACCAACATTCGCGCATTGCAGGCCTTGCGCGCTGATCAGGCGGCGGCTGATGCGGCCATCAAGCAACTCGCCGATGACGCACCGATTCCGCCGTTTGACACCGGCACCGATGAGACCCGACTCGGTTACTACCCGCTGGACCCGGAAACCCAGGCGTATGTTGACCAGCAATTGGGTGGTTACACCGAAGCGGGCGGCGCGGATCGTTGGCCGGGTTGCACCTACGTGACGGCGAAGTCCTACAAGTCCTATGTGCAATACGACCCCGAGCAGTCCATCGAAGGTGCGAACGGCTTCCCGCCGGCGCTGATCATCCACGGCGCCGACAACACCTTGCACATGCCGTCGGAGTCTGTGCGCCTTCATCAGAACTATCCGGGCGATGCCGGCCCGAATGCGCTGATCATTTCGCACATGCAACATGGTCAGCAGAATCAGGCCGGCAATCCGGTGTTTGAGTTGATGATCAAGAGCATCGACGAAGCCATCCGCACGCGATCTTGATCCCGGGCAGCGTTCTGATTTGTCTGCGCACTTCGGTAAAAGCAGTACGCAGTTTCAATCTGGCTGGATGCGTGTCCAACCCCTAACATGGCGGGTCAAAGCCGTTCGCTCAAACGGCTGGCCCCCATGAAAGGATCTGGCGATGACAGCCCCCCATGATTCAGCGACGTCTGTGAATAACGGTACAACCAAGCGAATCGGGCTGCTCATCCTTCCTCAGTTCTCGATGATGGCCCTGGCGGGTGCCAGCGAGCCCTTGCGTGCGGCCAATCGGTTGTCCGGCAAAACGCTTTATCAATGGACGTTGCTCACGGAGGCGGGCGGACCAGTCAGTTCCAGCAGTGGCATCGAAATTCAAACCGTGGCCGTCGATCAGGCGCCAGAACTGGATCGTGTATTCGTCCTGGCCAGCCTCGATACCGAACATCAGAAACCACCGAAAATGCTGCGCTACCTGCAACGTGCCGCATCACGCGGGATCACCGTCGGCGCACTGAGCACCGGTACGTTCATCCTCGCCCGCGCCGGATTACTGGAGGGCAAACGCTGTACGTTGCATTGGGAATCCTTCGGTCAGTTCTCCGAAGAATTTCCCACGATCGAGGTCACCCGGGAGCTGTACGTCAACCATGACAACCGCTGGACGTGCGCTGGCGGGACGGCGGCCATCGACCTCATGCTGGCGCAGATCGCGCTCGATTTTGGCAACCCGCTTGCGGCGAGTGTCGCCGAACAATTTCTCCACGCGCGGATACGCGCGCCGGAAGAGCATCAGCGCATGTCGATCCAGTGGCGGTTCGGCATTCATGATCGCCGATTGACTGCTGCGATAGCCTTCATGGAGAACAACCTGGAGAACGTCGTTGGCATCGAAGAAATCGCCGACCGCTGCAATCTGTCCCATCGCCAACTCGAGCGCCTGTGGCATCAGCACTTTGGTAGGACGCCGAAGAAGTTCTATCTGGAGCTCAGGTTGAACGAAGCACGCCGATTGCTGCGTGAGAGCACCCAGCCCATCGCGTCGATTGCCTACAGTTGCGGGTTCGTTTCGGCGTCCCATCTTGGCGCTGCCTACCGTCGTGTCTGGGGCTGCACGCCGGGAGAGGAACGGCGGAAATTTGATGATGCTCACTCCTGATTTCGTTTACAGAATGTATCCGCGCAAAACCTTCGAATCTCTCCAGTCGGCGAATCCCTTAGCCGGCTAATGACCCGTCTGGCTGGCGTATTACCGTACACGTCTGTCACCAGCGACCCGCCTGTTGCCCTGAACCCAACGCGCTGATCAGCGGATTAGTTGTCTGCGTAACGTCGATTTTTTGATAGAAAACGTCGAGCCCGCAGCTCAGAGTGCCCGCACTGGCGCGGTAAGGTCTTTCCAGACACGGCGTTCAATCCAGAGGCGCGCCGGATAAAAACAACAATGACGTACAGAAGGCACAACCCTCATGGAAACCTTGCGTTTCATTCTGGAAAACGGCGGGCTGATCAGTCTGCTGCTCGGCCAGCACCTGCTCATCGTGGCGATAGCGGTGGGGCTGGCGATTCTGACGGGCGTGCCTGTCGGCATCGCCATTTCCCAGCACCCGAGGACGCGTCGCTGGGTCCTGGCCCTCGCTGCCGTGCTGATGACCATTCCCTCCGCCGCGCTGTTCGGGCTGATGATTCCGGCGCTGTCGCAAATCGGCTACGGAATCGGCGTGGTGCCGGCGGTCATTGCGCTGTTTCTCTACGCCCAATTGCCGATCATCCGTAACACCACCACGGCGATCGCCAACATTGATCCGGCGCTGCGCGAAGCTGCGATCGGCATGGGCATGTCGACCGGGCAGCGATTGCGCAAGGTTGAGCTGCCGCTTGCGGTGCCGCTGATCATGGCGGGCGTGCGGATGGCGACCGTGATCAACATCGGTATCGCCGCCATTGCCGCCTACATCGGCGCCGGCGGCCTGGGCAGCCTGATCATTCGCGGCATCGCCCAATCGGATACCCGCCAGTTGTTGGCCGGCGCCATCGTCATCAGCGTCATCGCCATTGCCGCCGACTATGCGTTGTACGGCTTGCAGCGCCTGCTGACGCCAAACGGCTTGAACAAGAACAAACTGGCCACCGGCCGAATGAAGGAAGCGACGACGTGATCCAGATCGAAAACCTGAACAAGCAATTCGGCGCTATCACGGCGGTAGAAGATGTCTCCTTCAACGTCGAAGAAGGACAGATCTGCGTACTGCTCGGGCCGTCGGGCTGTGGCAAAACCACCACGCTGAAAATGATCAACCGACTGATCACACCGACTTCCGGCACGATCAGAATCAACGGGCGCGACACCTCCGAACTGGACAGCGTCACCCTCAAACGCTCGATCGGCTACGTGATCCAGCAAGTCGGCCTGTTCCCGAACATGACCGTTGAGGAAAACATCTGCGTCGTTCCGAACCTGCTGGGCTGGGACAAGAGCAAAAGCCGCAAGCGTGCGGCAGAGTTGCTGGAAGTCGTCGCGCTGGACCCGGCGAAATTCCTCAAGCGCTACCCGTGCGAGCTGTCCGGTGGTCAACAGCAGCGCATAGGCGTGGCGCGGGCCCTGGCAGCGGACCCGCCAGTAATGCTGATGGACGAACCCTTCGGCGCCATCGACCCGATCAACCGCGAAGTGATTCAGGACGAATTCATGCGCATCCAGCGCCTCGTCAACAAGACCGTATTGTTCGTCAGCCACGACATCGACGAAGCGGTGAAGATGGCCGACTGCGTCGCCCTGTTCCACAACGGCAAAGTCCAGCAATTCGGCAGCTCGGATGATTTGCTCGCGCGGCCCAACAGCGAGTTCGTGGCGAACTTCATGGGCGGCGACCGAATCATGAAACGCCTGCGCCTGCTGCGCGCGGCGGACGTCGTCAGCAAGATCGCGCCGCGCGAACACATGCAGATCGTCGGCAGCAGCAGCGGCATCGCTGCGCACTCGCATCTCATCGTTCGGCCTGGAGACCACCTGCGCCAGGTGCTCTCGCAACTGCTGGGCCGCGGCCAGGACTGGGCATCGTGCAACGACAGCGACGGCCGCTTTGTCGGCTATGTCCACCAGGCTGACATCCTGGCGCGACTGGTTGAAAACATTAACCCGGCGGTGAACTGATCATGCCTGACTTGCTCATCGGATTCTGGCAGGGGTTGCAGTTTTACTGGGGCGACATCAGTTACCTGACGCTGCAGCACTTGCAGATCGTCGCCGTCAGCGGAGTGCTGGCCATCGCCATTGCGCTTCCATTGGGCGTGTGGATGAGCCGACCGGCGAACCAGCGCTACGCCATGGCCAGCATGCAAGTGCTCAACGTCGGGCAGGCAATCCCCAAACTCGCACTGCTGGCCCTGGCCATGAGCTTCATTGGCGTCGGCAGCGGCGCGGCCATCATCGGCCTGTTCGTCGCGACCTTGCTGCCCGTCGCAGTCAACACCTACGAAGGCTTGCGCGCGGTACCGCAGCACTTGGTCGAAGCGGCCGAAGCCATGGGCATGACGCCACGGGAGACGCTGTGGAAAGTCGAAATCCCAAATGCGCTGAACGTGATCTTCGCCGGCATCCGCACCGCACTGGCGATCAACGTCGGCACCGCGCCACTGGCCTTCCTGGTCGGCGGCGGCGGACTGGGCGAGCTGATCTTCACCGGCATCGACCTCAACGACTTCAGCATGATGCTCGCCGGCGCCGTATCGACCGCGCTCCTGGCCATCGCCGTCGACCTCGGCTGCGGCGTGATTCAACACATCGCAGTGTCCCGAGGCTTGCGAATGGCCGGACGCCAATGAATCTGAACACCCTTCACTAAACCAACAACATGAGGTGCACGATGATTTATCGAATGCTCGCCAGTCTGGTCATAAGCCTTAGTCTCATTTGCGGCGTAATCGGCAGCGCTTCAGCCAACAGCACAATCGTAGTCGGCGGCAAGAAATTTACCGAACAGCAACTGGTCGCCGAAATGACCGCACAACTGCTGCGCGCCAACGGCTACAAAGTCGATAAACGCGCGGACCTGGGTTCGTCGGTATTACGCGCCGCGCAGGAGAACGGACAGGTCGATGTGTACTGGGAATACACCGGCACGTCCCTGATCACCTACAACAAAATCACCGACAAACTCAGCGCCGAGGAAACCTACAGGAAGATCAGCGAACTGGACGCGCAAAAGGGCATCACCTGGCTGAACCCGTCCAAGGCCAATAACACCTATGCATTGGCCATGCGCAAAGCGGACGCGGAAAAGGACGGCGTCGTCTCGATCACTGATCTCGCGAAGAACATCGAAGCGGGCAAATCGTACAAGTTTGCGTCGAATGCTGAATTCTTCTCACGGCCCGATGGCTTGCGTCCGCTCCAGGAGGAGTACGGGTTTGAATTCGAGCGCAAGAACATTGTGCGGATGGATGGCGGGCTGACTTATCAGGCGCTTAAGGATGGTCAGGTGGATCTGGCGTTGGTGCTGTCGACGGATGGACGGATTCCGGCGTTTGGTTTTTTGGTGTTGAAGGATGATAAGGGGTTCTTTCCGGGTTATGCGTTGACGCCGGTTATTCGTACTGAGGTTCTGGAGGGGAATCCGAGGGTTGGGGAGTTGTTGAATGGTCTGGCTTCCAAATTGGATGATGAGACGATTGCTGGGCTTAATTCGCGGGTGGATGTGGGGCGGGAATCGATTGAGGGGGTGTCCAAAGAATTCCTGCAACAGAACAATTTGCTCTAGTTAGGCTGCGATGGCGGTTTAGCCATCGGTTACAGGATATCGGGGCAACCAGACCTCGCTGGCCCGTTTTAATCCTCCTTGTTTGCAGTGCTTATCCCAAGAGCCTTGGGGCATGAGCTCATTCCGTTCGCCCGTCGTTATACGGAGAATCACCCATGCGATTGAATAAAAAGTTGGTGGCGTGCTTGTTTTTGCTGGTGGCGGCAAGTGTTAAGGCGGATGACGGTATTGGCCAGGCTTTGACGAGCCCGAAGAACAGCTATCAAAGTCTTTCAGATCCATGATTCACTACCGCCTACCATAGCGATCAAGGAATGCTCCGTGCCCATCAAAACCGACGTTTGGACCGTTGGCTCTGCACCAAAAAAGCTGTACCAAAGCCAATTACCAACTGAGCAGCTTTTAGAGGAAATGATCGTCAACTCGCCGAGTATCCTGTCCGAAGAATGGATGCTCATAGGACGGCAAGAGCTTACAGATGCGGGTGGGCGCATCGACCTGCTAGCTGTCGCGCCTGACGGCAGCCTTGTGCTGATTGAGCTCAAACGAGACCGCACCCCTCGCGAGGTGGTTGCTCAAACACTCGATTACGCCGCCTGGGTAGATGGCCTGACCGAAAGCGATATCGCTGCGATTTATCAACGTTTCCGTCCAGGGCAAAGCCTCTCTGTCGATTTCCAAACACGTTTCGGTCGCGTGCTGGATGACGATGAATTGAATGCCAGCCATCAGTTGATAATCGTCGCCACAGAGTTGGATGCGAGTAGCGAGCGGATCGTGCAATACCTTAGCAAGCGCGACATCCCTATCAACGTGCTCTGCTTCCAGGTCTTTCAGGCAGGCGAGCAGCAATTGCTGAGTAGATCTTGGCTGCTTGATCCAGTGCAGACCCAAGTGAATGCCGCGTCTGCCAGCCAAGGGCTGAGTGAGCCTTGGAATGGCGAGTTTTACTGCTCATTTGGAGACTCGGAATCACGCTCATGGGTCGATGCTGTGGAGTTCGGGTTCATATCCGGCGGTGGGGGTTCCTGGTACAGCAAGACCCTCCAGCTGTTGTCCGCGGAGGACCGTGTGTGGATCAATATTCCCCAGCAAGGTTATGTGGGGGTTGGTCGCGTGCTTGGCCCTGCTGTCGCAGCAAGTGAATTCAGGGTGATGAAGGATGGCGAGGAGCGGCCGGTGATGCAAGTCGCGGTCCGCGCCAACTATCACGCCGAATTCATTGATGACCCTGAGCACTGTGAATATTTCGTCCCGGTCCAATGGCTACAAACCGTTCCGGTTAGCCTGGCGGTTCGTGAGATCGGAATGTTCGGGAATCAAAATACGGTTTGCCGGCCCAAGACGCCTAAGTGGCGAGCAACTATCGAGCGATTGAAGGAGCGTTTTCCTCAATTCAACGATATGGCCGCTGGTGAGGTTGTGTAGCGGCGGCCAAGCTTTGGGGTCGATTCGAGTTCAGCGCATCATCCAGCAGCGCTTTGGTCAGCGCGCAGAGATATTACCCAGCCCAGATAAAAGCTCGCTTAGGCTCCATCAACCTCCTTATGGGGGAGGTCTCTACCCGAATGGCTGGAGCTCGAAAAATCTCAGACCGCAAAGCGTTAGAGCTTGCGATTTTACTGAATTTCAGGCAAAAAAAAAGACGCCCTAAGGCGTCTTCTTCATCGAGTTGGTGGGCCGGGGTAATTTGAATTGTTTCATTAGTGCATTGTTCTATATAAGGTTTTCCATTTTTATTATTTCGTAGGAATACCAATTGGAATACCTTCTAGAGATAAGTCTTTGCTTGGATAGGAGGAGGGCTTGGCGTTCTGGTCTCAAGTGAACAGCTCACCAGTATATCGTCTCAGGAGCAACGCTCTCTTGATTATGTCTCAAAATATCCGAACCAGGGATGAGGTCAACGAGATTTTAAATCTATCCAGTAGTAGACTCCGAAATTTACCCGAGTCAAAATCCTCAGTCTTTACATCTACAGGGACGAATGAATTGCAATCTCTTCAGGGGTTTATTGAAATCGGACAGGACGCGGCTGCCGTGATCGAGAAGGATAATACCGATGTCTTAGGAGTATTCACTGGAGGTGTCCAAACCTGCATGGTTTTCAGCTTTGAGTGCAAACGCGGATTGGTGGTTATACATGATTCGGGGCAATTGAAGCTTGAGGATATGGCGGGCATAGTCCAGAGCCAGGGGCTCTGCCGCCGGCTCACGACTTACTGCAAGCAGGATACGGAAGATGGCCATATTCGTCGGCTGAGGCAATTGATTAGGGTTCTGAGAATGAAGGATAAAAATATCCAACCCTACATGATCCCTCATTCATTCGAGCTAGTCGTGTCCGTGTCGGGAAACGGCGAGGCAAGATTTTTTGGCCAATTTGAAGGGTACCAAGCCTTACCGGATAAGCTTATTCGGCATTCAATTACAGAGCTAAATAATTTTTTTCTCGCCGAAAATTCGCAGTCTCTAAGTTTGGACCTTCAATATGCTGGCGGCAGGTATAGGAAGATTCGTCCTTTGGACAAAACGGTAAATCAAATGCTTGCAGTCGTACGCAACCAGCCCGATTTCTTTTTCAACAATCTTGCCCTGCTTCATGCTGCGCATCAGGTAGGCGCTTTATCCCTTCCTGAAGGAGTGGTGCAGCTCGTGGATAATCACGGCTTGCAAATATACCGAGGCAATGTAGTGGAGAGACATCGACAAAGTTTCCAGCGTGAACTCTTTGACGGTTACCTCGAAAGTAGGAGAAATCAAGGGGCGTCGGCTTAAAATAAGGCGCTGACTAAAATTGTCAATAAGACGAACTCCACTGAACGCTAATCACCAATCAGGATGCGAGACCATCAAGCTCCAGGTAGCGCATAGAATTTTTCATTAATCCATTGTTCGGCGGCGCCCGCTCCGTTCTTAGGGGGGGGGGCGGCTACCTCACAATGTGCAAGACCCGCCAAAATACGCCAAGCAGTAGGTCATAGATTAATGCGCCGTGAGCGCGATGTAGCCCCTTGAGGCTCAATAAAAAATGTATATGTAGCTCTTTTGATGTGAGCGATAGCTGCTATCTGACGTTAATTAAGTAATCATTAATTCTGTGTTTGGTCATTGTCATTATAGACTCTACTGCTTCAGAAACGTTTAGTGAATTAGCTTTCCGTAGATGGATAAGGAATTCACCTTGTGAGTATTTTAAGTCCATGGTGTGGATGAAGTTCCTTGTTTCGGATAAGGCTAGGAGTGCAGTGGCAGAGTTCCATCGCTGCATACCATGAGCGAGCTCAGATTTATTCCTCCAAGTGACGATGTCTTTTATAGCAGAAGGTACCGGTTCAGGACATAGCGCAAGTAAACCTGATACGCCTTGAACTGGCTTCGAATCATGCGTGTAGTGCACGACACCTCTGTGGTTTAAGTATAATTTGTTGCTAGCTGATAATATTCCAGTAAGGTAACACTCAATACATCGCGTGCAGTGATGCAAAGATAAATTCGAGCTACCTTCCCTTTTAGATAATGAGGTTGCCAGGGCTAAGTGGAGACTAGACTGCCAGACTAAAAGTTTTCGATATAAAACCAAGTCTAGGGCAGAGTTGTTAAAAACATCTGCGGCTAAACCGCCGTCTGCTAAGTGCTCTAGTGAGTGCCTAAGTTCACTAAAAGCTATTGACTTAGATGAATGAAGGTTTCGTGCGTATTTTATAGCGCCTTTTATCGTCGACGACACGATGTGAGAGCTTGACTGTGCTGCTAATGGTAGCGAGCAGGAGCCTATATCTGTTCGAAGTTCTTCAAATCGGAAAATTGCGCCGAGTGCAATCATTCCTTCTCTGACGATCTCTGAGATATTTGAGACGGTAAAGTCATCTATCGAGACCTTTAGATGTTTCGTAGACTGAACGAACCAATCGAAACTGCTTTGCCGCAGCTGAGTCTCTGGCGCGCTAAGCTGTGTTACGATATTGGTCAAGCTCCATGGTTTTATCTTGGTCAGGTTTGTGCTTTCGAATTGAAAGCGATACGTATTTATTAAGGGTTTATCGATATTTAGTAATATTGCAATACAGGCGAGATCTAGGTTGGAAATCGCACACTCGGAAATATAAGTGCATGTAGGTGCGATGCCGAGAGCAATCAATTCAAGAAAAAACTCCCTCCCTGTTTTTTCTGATGACGAAATTACCAGTGTTAGCGACGTTGGCTTAACAGTGTCTAAGCAATAGGAAAGCTCAAGCGCCACTTCGTCGAGTGGCGTTCCTAAAGCTAATGAGACCTCAAGAAGAGTCACTATTCACCTTCTATTTCAACGGACGAATCAATGGCAATTCCGTACTCGTAGTCGAAGGCGCTTCTAAAATCCGCAATCGCAACCTGCACATCTCGATTTACATGCTTGGCAACTGCTTTGAGAAAGTCATTGCTCACTTCATCTTGAGGTATTTGCTTATGCCGTACGGCTTGCAGTTGCCTGTTATGTTCTTCTTCTAAACTTATAAGTAGTGCGCGCTCTTCGTCATCAAGCGTTGCAAACTCGACTCGATATGTTTTCATAAAGTACCGTTGACGAGCATCATGGTACTGGTTCATAAATAATCCGGCGCGCTCACATCCTAAGCGGTGTAGCCGGTCGCGCAATTTTTCAGAGTCGGCGGGTGATACTGATACTGCAAAGTCGGATGCGATAGCGTCTGTTGCGAAAAGAGTCAATATGCAATTGGAAATAGCTGTTTTTGAGTCTTCCGTTGGCTTTATATTGATTGCCTCCCAGACGGTATACTGCATATACTTTTTATGCGGTTTGAAAAGTTCTCCATCTTCCCGCAATGCATGGTTCAAAATTGGAATGAAAGCTTTGGTCGCGTCTATTGGTGCTATGCCGAGATCTTTGCATCGGTCTAATACCACGCTCCAGGCTTCTAGTATCCCTCGTTGTACTATTGCATATTGCAGAAATGATACGACGTTGTCTTTATTAGATGACCGCAAAGACTCCTCAAACTCAGAGTATATATTTTTTGCTGACTCGTGATACTTATCATCGTCGATTGGCTTATATTCGAGAATTTGTGTCAGTGCAGCAGTGTGCTGTGTCGGGTTCCTTGACGAGTCTCGTTCAGTTCTCAGTTTGGCTATTTGAGTGGTAAATTGCTCCGATAATGTTTTGAATCCGTCAAGCCCAAAAAAGATTTCCTCTAAACAAGGTACGAAGTGTTTTACAACTTGTGCCTCAATAATTCTTTTTTGATTTAGCGAAAAACGCTCCCACTCAACGTCACGATTATCATCGGAATCGTTGTCTTGAGGGTTAAGTTGCTCTTCGACTTCGGAGAGTGCTAGTGCGTAAGCTAATAGTATTGACTTGTTGTTTCTGACAGAGCCGCCGGAGAATATTTTTGTAAGTGCTTTGTCTAGTATGCCGATGCTGGTGATGGAATAAGGGCGTTTGATTATTGTTGATTCTTTCTTGGATTTGATGTTCCACTCAATTTGGGCCAGAGACTCTTCTCCCCGGCTTTTCAGGATGCCATCACAGAATTTTCGACAAATTATCCCGCTAATTGAAGAGTCAGATAGCAGAATATTAAAGTGACCACCAACATGTTGCATGGTGGTGTTAACGTCGACGAATAGTGTTCTGAACACTGAGTGGACCGTTAGTACCTCTTTGTCTCCCAATAACTCTCTATGGGCTTGGGTGCTATTTGGGGGGAATAAGATACATACAGGTACGCAAACGCCTTCTAATAACTCACTTTTTCGTTCGTACACGTAGCGCAATGCGGCGAGGCGGTGTTGGCCGTCTATCACTACAAGTTTCGCACCTTGTTCATTACCTTTCGGACTCCTGACTGAAAGTTTTACAGGGGAGCGCTGTAACGCAACTTTTTGTAATGTTCCATTTATAAGTAAGCTAGGGGAATAGCTGGTCCCGCTTTCGTCGGTAAAGAAGTCAAGTTTTATTTGTCTCGGCCACTCACGGGTCACGCTACCCAGTGTCGTATCGACAGTAACCACTTCGTCCGGGTAGTAGGGCTGCATCTTTCTATCTTGTACTGGCACTATTGCTACAAGGAGCGGGGGGAAGAAGACTGCTCTATCTTTAATCTCTTGGTCTGACCTTTCTGTTGGGTTGAGATAAGGAACTACATCGCGTAAGACACGTTCGTGATCAATATCTCTTTGCATGAGTAATTCAAAGTCTTGCCCATCTGGGTGCAGCTCTCGTGCGAAACTTAAATCGAGTAAGTCGGCCGCCGTGAATGAAGCTTGCACATAGTCGATAGGAAAAGAGTTTCCTGACGAGAAGCGGCCAAAACTACCGATGTAACTAATGTCGTATACGTTTTCTGAAAACTTTTTCATTTTTGATCTTTATCCATTAGAGTATGGGGGTTTTATCAAAGCGTGCAGTAGCGTCTCGAGCGCTCTTACTGGAGGCTTTGCATCAGCTATAGGGTGACAACCGTATATTAAGTCATCCCAGCGTAGCCCTAAGCCTCTAATCCGATAGCCAAAGCTGTCGCGTGCGCTACTACTATGAAAATTTGATTTATGCTGGAAGTATCGCTGATTTAAAGTTTGTTCCTTAGTCATGCCTAAATAGATTGGCGCAGGAACAGTACTCAATGATTCTAACGAATCAAGTAATATTGGGACGTCTTGAGGATCGCAGGATTCTAAAAGACGAATCGAGCTACTTAACGTTACCTGGCGGGCAGTTACTACATAGCCTTCGCTTACACCACTACCTTTACCCGACTCTCGAAGGGTGCCATCAAGGGATCGAGATGCGAAAATGCCTTCCAAACGGCCTAGGCGACGTAGCAAGCTCGTTTTGGCTGTGATGAGTGTTTTTTGATCAAAAGGGTGTTTGCCGAGTAAGCCTGCTTTCTGCCTGCTACCTAGGATCACTGAGAAGCTATAGATACCAGGCGAATGAGGAATGTCGATTTCATCTGAAATCGAGTACCAACGCATGCTCATGGGTTGACCAAAAAGGGTGTGGAAGTTAAATTTAGCACTGAAAACTTCCATGCCAAAAAATGACTTCCAAAAAAATGTCGATTGCTGATGGTTTCACCAGTACTTTCCCAGCTGTGAGGGGAATCCAATCAGGGCGTCCTTGCTATATCGCGATGTGCCCCATGCGCTTGATTCCTAAGATGTTTATCTTCAATGAGGAAGAGGTTCCCGCAGACCTACGTGCTCAGAGGAAGCTTAACCACTCCAGAATCCCGGAAATCGCAGCATACCTAGTCGATAATGCACGCGATTATACGCTGTCTGCAATCACCGCCTCAATCGACGGTGTTGTTGCTTTTGAGCCCTCTGCGGATACCGGCATAGGTCAGAATATCGGCACTCTGTCAATACATATGGGGGCTCAAATTTTGATCAATGATGGTCAGCATCGCCGAGCCGCTATCGAAGAGGCAATCAAGACTAATCCCGAGATCGGTTACGATAATATACCGGTACTTTTTTTTATTGATGAGGGGCTCACTCGTAGTCAGCAAATGTTTGCTGATTTGAATAAACACGCCGTTCGTCCAAGTGATTCGATAAGCACTCTTTATGATCACCGTGATTCGATATCTGATCTCGCAAGATATATGGTGAAGAACGTCGATATATTCGAAAGAATGACAGAGATGGAGAAGTCTAGTATCTCCAACAGGAGCACCAAGCTATTTACTCTCAGTGCGATAAAAAATGCGTCTAAAACGCTTTTGCGCATCAGTAAAGGACAGGTGGTGTCCAATGATGCGAAAGAACTTGGCGTTTTGTATTGGACAACTGTTGCGGCGCAGATGCCTGATTGGCTTTTGGCGAAGAAGAAAGAAGTTTCAACTGCTGAGTTGCGGGAGCAATATGTTCACGCGCACGCCGTAACTCTTCAGGCTTTAGGGATAATTGGTGCAGAGCTAATTGTCCGTCCGAAGTTGGAATGGGTTGCAGTGCTCTCGAAACTTAGAGTGGTCGACTGGTCCAGATCAAATTCAGATTGGGAAGGTAGGGCATTAAGTCATGGCCGAATTAGCAAAAGCCACGTGAATGTAGCGCTTACTGCCAATTATATTAAAACTGTGTTGGGCATACCACTGTCGAACGCGGAACTTACATTAGAGGGTGGTGTTTAATATGGGAGCTGAAGAGGTCTATATATACGACTCTCACGAAGAGCTTGTTTCTTCGATGCATGCAGCTAATCGGCCGGTAGCCGACTTGGTGCGAGAGATTCAAAATATATATTTGGCGGACTCCCGGCCTTGGGTAGTAGGTTTTAGTGGCGGTAAGGACTCAACCGTTATTTTATCCTTGACATATATTGCAATTTTTTTGTTGCCCGTAGAGCAGCGGACCAAGCATGTATATGTCGTGTCGTCTGACACGTTGGTTGAAACTCCTGTTGTTGTAGATATGATTAAGGCGTCGTTGGCGGCAGTCAATGATAGTTCTTTGGCTAATTGCATGCCTATCAGTGCGCACGCCGTAATGCCAAAAAAGGATAATACTTTCTGGGTTAACCTCTTAGGTAGAGGTTATCCTGCGCCAACTAGAAGTTTTAGATGGTGTACTGAACGTATGAAGATCAATCCTGTAAGTGAGTTTATTCTAGATAAAGTGGCCTCATTTGGGGAGGTTGTAGTTGTTTTGGGTTCTCGAAGCCAGGAAAGTTCATCCCGGGCACAAGTGATAGCAAAGCATAAAATAGATGGTTCAGCATTAAGTAGGCACTCGTCGCTCCCCAATGCCTATACCTATATGCCAATTGAGGCGTGGTCCTCGGATGAGGTTTGGGAGTATCTGATGAGTGCGCCGCGCCCTTGGGGCGGAAGTAATCGGGTGCTATTTGAGCTATACAAAGGCTCCAATGCAGGTGAGTGTCCACTCGTAATTGATACTAGCACTCCGTCCTGTGGCAATTCTAGATTTGGATGCTGGACTTGTACGGTTGTTACGCACGACAAGGCAATCGAGGGGCTAATTCAGTCTGGCGATACTTGGATGCAGCCTTTGTTGGATTTTAGGAATTTGCTTCATTTTAGTTCTCTCCCTGAGAATAAAGCTAAATATAGAAATCACCGGAGGCGGACAGGGAAAGTGACCTTTGCAAGATCTGAAGATATAGAAAATGACGACGAGAAGACCGCGAAGCATGTACCTGGGCCTTATCTTATGGCCTACAGGCGTGAGTGGTTGCAGCGGCTTCTCGAGATTGAGAAAAGTTTAAATGATAGTGGTCATGAGATTGAGCTTATTACTCGCAGTGAGCTTCAGTATATAAGGCAGCAGTGGTTATGTGACCCTAATGAGCCAGATTGGAAGGACTCCGTTCCTAAGATTTTTTCGGATGTATATCCAAATGAAGAAATTAATTGGATAAAGAATGATGCTGGAGCATTCACTGCTCCAGATGAGATGCTTTTAGAAGAGCTTTCTTCTCCTCGGGGAATTTCATCCTCGATGATTATGCGCCTGATAGACACAGAGCTATCATATATGGGGTTGTCGAAGCGATCAGGTATTCTGAATAAGATTGAATCTGTCCTTGATCAAGATTGGGAAGATTTGGAAGTCGTAAGTAAAAGAAAGTCTGAGCCGCGTAGCTCTACATATTATACTGATGAAGCAAATGCTATGAAAAATTTGATTGAAAGACTTACGCAATGATTATTGATGAGCTAATTCTTCAAGACTTTAGAGTCTTTCGTGGTCAGCACACTTTCGATCTAACTCCACGGAAAGTTTCAGGGAGAGAGCGCCCAATAATTTTGTTTGGTGGGCTGAATGGCGCCGGAAAAACAACTATCCTCACTGCTCTGAAACTGGCTATATATGGGCGTGGTGTACTTGGTAGCGTTTCACTCACGGATTATCATCAGTATCTTTCAGCCTCGATCCACAAGGCGCTTGATTGTCTGCTTCAGCCACATTACTCGTCAGTTCAGATAAAATTCCGGCATGCTCATCATGGACAGTTTAATATATATGAAGTCAAACGCGATTGGGCGCTGCTAGAATCGGGGAAAGTAAAAGAGAGCTTGAGGATTGTATGCGATGGCGACGTAAAGTCGGAATTGTCGTATGAGCAGTCTCAGGCATTTTTAAATGAGCTTATCCCTATTGGTGTGTCTGAGCTGTTCTTTTTTGATGGCGAAAAAATAAAAGAGCTTGCGGAGGAGACCACTGGTGGTTTACTCAAAGCTTCTATTGAGAAATTACTGGGGTTAGATGTTATTGCTCGGCTGGACTCCGATCTTTCTGTACTCGTCAGGACGAGGTCAGCAAAAGATGCGTCTAAGGAGAAGCTTTTAACTATCGAAGCTCTGGAACTAGAACTGGTTGCGTCGAAGGCTCTTTTGGCCGAACGTCAGCTTGATTTTCAAGCGGTTGATATTTCGTTTAAGCAGTTAAGTAAAAATATAGAAGCGCTTCAGAAAGAAATAGATGCTCGAGGTGGTGCGTGGAGCATAACAAAAAAGGATGAAACAGAAGCTCTTGGTGAGCTTCGCTTGAAGAAGGAATATTTAGAAGCAGCGCTTAGGGAAGTAGTTTCATCCAGTTTGCCCCTGGCGATTACAAAGGATCTAGGGAGGAGCCTTCTTCACACGCTTGATTCTGAAAGTAAGCTGAAGTTGGATATGAAGCTCGGAGGCATGATAGCTGCCAAGCGTGACGACTTTGTGAGTAAAGTAGAATCGTTTTCTAATCAGGAGGATCTGGTAGAGATTTTCGATTCTTTGTTTTCTGATTTTAATTTAAAGGAGAAAGGTTCGCTAATCCATGATTTGTCGGACACTCAGGTTGCAAGCATAAGTCAGCGGTTGGAGAGTTCAGGAAAACATCAGTTAAAGAAGGCTGAGACGCTAATTTCCCAGTTAGATGAGATTGAAGAAAAAATTGATTCGTTAGGGGTTAATTTGAGCCGAGCTCCCGACGATGAAGTTATAAAGCCTCTTACTGCAAGGCTCCAGTCCCTTTTAATTGACCTTGGGGAGTCTAAAGCTTATCGTTCTCGGTTGGCTGGTGAGCTTCGCCAATTGGTAAGTGGTATTTTGGAGGCAAGTAGAAAACTTGATCGCTTATATAATGAGATTACAGAATCTTCTAATAAAAATCGTTTGTTTGAACTGGCGGAAAATTCCAGGCTGATCTTGAAAGAGTTTATTAAGCGTACTTCTGAACGAAAAATTCGTGAGCTGGAAAGCCAGTTTGAGAAGGCTTTGCATAAGTTGTCTAGGAAAAGCCAGAATATCTTATCTATAGCTATTGATGAGAAAACTTATAGCGTGATGCTTCGTGATGCATCTGGTGTTGAAATTAACAAGAATGAATTGTCTGCAGGTGAGAAGCAAATTTATGCAATTGCCTTACTTGAAGGATTGGCTAGAACATCGGGTAGAAATCTGCCCGTTATAATTGATACGCCTTTAGGGCGCCTTGATTCCTTTCATAGAAAAAACCTCGTTGACCATTATTTTCCTGAGGCCAGTCACCAGGTTATAATTCTGTCCACGGATACTGAAATTGATTCCTCTTTTTATGAGGATCTGGATACCAGTATTTCGCATACATATTATCTTCATTTTGACCACGCTTCGGGTTCAACTAAAGTTCAAGATGGGTATTTTGAGCGTGTGGGAGGCGATAATGAATTTTCCAAATAGACTTAAAGTGTCTGTCGGGGCGACCGATAAATTAAAATATTTGAAAAGCAAGACTGGGGTCACGCCGAATATTCTTTGTCGGTTCGCGATAAGTTTGGCTCTTCGGGACTCTGTTAATGTGGATGATTCCTCAAAACTTGAGTTAAGTGGTCAGGAGTTTAATTCGTCTACGCTATTTGGAGAGAATGCAGATGTTTATTTTTGTTTGGTCTCTCAATACATTAGTGATAACGGATTGGAATCCGACATTGGCAAGATTATAGGATCTCTTGTAGAGGTTGGTCTTCACAAAATGGGGCATGTGAAGTCTATAAAGGAATTGGCTTTGATTGCTTGTAAGTAGTCTTGATTTGATAGTGGCTGGCCACTTGTAGGGAATTTATTTAATCTCAGGTGGTCGGCTTCTTTATTCCAATCTCACCGGTGGGCGCACTTTTTGCTTTCAACTGGTCGGTGAGTTTGGAGTTTTCGACACGAAATTCTTGTTCGAGTGATCCGAGCGAAGTGAATTTAACCCCAAGTCACTGATTCAGATTACATTGATTTGACCGATATGACTTCCACGAACCTGGATTTTTTTCTGGCCAGCTTTGTAGCTTCTTGTTCTGCAAATAGGTAGCTCAGCGTATCGGCATTCATGTACAAACTCGTGCATTTTTCCTTCGAATTCGTTCCCCACCCTCAGTGTAACTCTCAATCTGGGAGTAAAGGTTTTTGATAGTTTCTTTTTCTTCGCTACCTTTGTCGGCTCCGCGATCACGATTTCCGGTGCAGTGTCTTGCACGGTTTTGTCGATTACTGATGCTGGGGGCTCAGGCTCACCGAATAGAGCCCGACGCATTTCTTCTTCGGTCAGATCGGTAGTCATTGCATCTCTCGATAGGGTGCCGTGTATAGCTTTACCGATTCTATCACTGTGGATGGCTTCGGAAGTAAGAAGGCGTTGTGTGGTATCTGACCTGCTATAGCCACTAAAATTCGACGAACGTAAATTTCACTCGGAGCTCTCGTTCGAATGCGGCGCTTATTGACACTCATGCTTGTGTTGTCGCGGGTTCGCATTTACGCTTTGCTCCGTCGCGGTCAATCCCGCGACCGGGTGTCGCAACCTGAATCGAAACCAAGGCGCGGTATGTGCCATATCGCACAGTCAGCACTTCAAGTGCTAGCTGCTGCTTTTCTATGGTGCACCGTGCAGGGCAGGCTTCGGCCTGGCCGGGTTCCTTGGTTTCCGGTTTGCGACCCCTGTACGGTGTGCCACCCATTCGTGTCGCAACGGTGGATGGCATTCCTTAATCAAACCAAGGAGATAAGGAAAATGGCATGTCCCCCTTTTAAGCCCGGGCGCCACCGTGGCCGTCTGTTTTGCACTGCAAACTATCTCGGAGGATTCCGCGATGTTTGATCTCTCGCTTCTCATAGGCCTCCCCAAGCCCAACAGCATCGATACTTCATCGCTTACCCCTGAAGATGCCGCGATTAAACTAAGGCAGGCTGCCACTCTTCGGCTTAACGGAGCTCAGAGTATTCTGCTTCATTTTCCGCAAGACGTTGAGTTGGCGGTAGAGCTGCTGGATGATGCTGCAGTGCTATTTGACAAGGCGTTTCGATATCTGTCAGGTATCCCTGCTCAGCGCGTTCATCAGCAGGTTGGTGAGTACGTCTCTGTCCCTTCCGCTGAAGGCTGTCCCGGTCTCCGAACACCATGGGGCAATGAATTCCGCCCGATGATTGAGGACGGCGTTCGGTGTGCTGAGACCTGGCTCGATGGTTCATCATTGCCGCTGTGGTGGGCACTGGTGCAAAACCGAAAGCATCATCGCCCAGGTGATCCCCAAGAAGCATTTGAAGCAGGTTTTTTGCTGCGGTTGCAGCAGACGCTGATCATGCGACGTGAAGCCGTCAGCTCCCAATCAACCAGCTTTGATGCCTGAGTATATAATTGACGTTTGAGATTTGCTTTTCCCGCCAAACCCTCCGATCAAGCGATCTTTGATCGCGCTGATCGGAGGGTTCACTCGCTTTTTCTCGAAGCCACCTCGTTCTACTTTCCCATGTTCAAATTTGGTTAGCGCCGCGCTTGCTTTCACCCGTCAGTAATTCCCCGCGATTTCTATCGAGCGCTGCGCCATTTCAGTGTATGTGCGGATCTTCTCGTTGGGCATGGATGTAGGTGTGGCGACAGCGGCGACGCCGGCGACAATCCACGTAGAAAGTGGCCTGGAGCATGGCGACAAAACTGGCGACTGTCGCCACTTTCTGAGCGCTTCGGCAGTGACGCTTGACCGCTTTTTCGAGGGGGTATAAAAATTGGCGTACGGATCGCTGTCGTTGACAGCACCAGCCCAGGTAGCCAGAACCTTTAAGGCTACGCCACTTGTGTGGTGGTTCTTCCGAAGTGCGATTAGCGTCCGGCGGCTCGCACGGTCACTCCCCAAGAGTGATGGATGCCTACTCGACTGATCTGCCCACTGCGGCAGACGATGGACCTTTCTCGCTGCACTGCAGCAACCTCACCTCTCGGCACACTTCGCTGCGCCAATCCGCGCCCGTCTCTTTCTTCTGGAAAGAGACGGGCGCTCGTACCACTGCTGCAAGCCACGTCGTACAGGGCATTGCCGCAACTCTCCTCGTGACAATCGACCTGACAAATCCGATTCGTCGCCATTCGCAACGACACAGGCACCGGTGCCGCAGCCAATGGAAAGGCTGCATCTGACTGACAGTCAGGCATGCCCCAGGTGTCCATGTCGTTGCCTTCTCCTACTCCGGATCTCCAGGTGCCGAACTCGTCAGTCGGCACAGCCTCTACCCGCCCGCATCTTCGGATGCGACTAAGGAGGCCAGATTCATGGGGTTATGCCCTCGCTCCCGGTTGTAAGGAGCCGTTCGTTCCGCGTCAGTGAGCACCTCACAGGCCGCAGGGGCCTTGATCCCTGATAACACTCAACAACCGTGGCGGGACTACGTGAGGACAACCAGCAATGAACGAGGAGAGGGCCATGCAGCAGTTAGATCCGAAGCTTGAACTACCACAACCACCTCGACCGTTGATTGAGTCGAATCCCGTAGCCCAGCCTTATCCGGTGCAGTCACTGGGTGGGGTTCTTGGGCCTGCGGTGGAGCGCATGGCCGAGGTCATCGGCGTGCCCCAGGCATTGGCTGCACAATCGGTGTTGGCTGCCTCGGCGCTGGCTACCCAAGGTCATGCTGGCTTACAGCTCGACGGGAGAAATTATCCCCTCTCGCTGTACCTGATCACGGTGGCAGCTTCGGGGGATCGTAAAACGGCGGCAGACCGATCTGCATTGCTGCCAGCACGCCAATGGGAGCGTGAGCAGTGGCAGCGCTACCGCGAACAGCTTGCCCGGTACCGCGCCGCACAGCGCCAGATGCAGCGTATCAACCCTGCCGATCCCGACTCCGCGAACGGTGTACCGCTCGAAGCGGAGCCCTCTGCACCGAGGCTGATTACCACGGACCCAACTATTGAAGCGCTGATCAAAGGGCTCTGCCATGACCTGCCGAGCATGGGGTTGTTCTGCGATGAAGGGGGACAATTCCTCGGCAGCAGCACCATGAGTCGAGATAATCGTTTGAAAGCGGTTACGACCTTATCGTCACTCTGGGACGGCAGTCCGATAGATCGCGCGCGGTCTATGGCGGGTGAAAGCTTGCGAGCTTACGATCGACGCTTAAGCCTGCACCTGATGCTGCAACCGTATCTAGCCATGCAGTTACTCAGTGACCCATTGCTGCAGGGGCAAGGCATTCTCGGTCGCTGCCTCATCACCTGGCCCACCAGCCTGGCCGGACAACGCAGTTACCAGTCTGTCGACTTGTCCAAAGACCCCGCCCTAAAGCGATATCACCACCGTCTTTCGGCCCTGTTTCATCAGCCTTGGTCACTTTCCGCTGACGGTGCCTTGCGGCTATCACCGCTGACACTGAGTCCGTTAGCCCGCCGTCGCTGGATTGATTTGCATGATGCTATCGAAGCTCAGCTGGGGGAGTTTGGCGAGCTGGCCAGCGTACGGCCCAGCGGATCAAAGGCCGCCGATAACCTGCTGCGCGTCGCCGGCATTCTTGCAGTTGTGGAGGAGAGCAGCGTCGTGGAGGTCGACCATATCCAGCGGGCCTCCGCTTTAGTCGGCTACTACCTCACCGAGATCCAGCGCCTGACTGAGCAGGAGCCAGTGTGTCGGGTAAAGGAAGAGGCGGACCGGTTGCTGCGATGGCTACAGGTCAAAGATTGGAAGCGTTTCAGTATTCGTGAATTGAATCGCAACGGTCCCCGCTTTGCTCGTAAGAGCAGTCGTCATACCGCCAAGCTGTTGGTCGAATTGATTGATCATCAGTGGCTCATCACTGACGGCCACACCTTCGAGGTGCGCCATGTTCAATATTGATGAAGCGCTACGCAACCATCTGGCTCAGCGCCAAAAGGAGCCGAAAGCGCGGTTTGTCGCCGCTACTGTCGCCACTTTGTCGCCACGTTCAAAGCCAGGCAGGACAAGGGTTGTCGCCGCTGTCGCCGGTGTCGCCACTCCCCACAAAACTATTGCCTCGACGACAGCCATCATCCAATGGTTGGAAGAGCAGGGCGCGCAACTCTACGTCGCCAGCAACACGCTTTGTTTCCGTCCAACTGATTGGGCCCAGTTCGCTATTGTGAGTGCACACTGGCAAGCCCTTCTACATGAGCTTGCTGCAGTCGATCAGGAACAGAAAAATGGCTCGCGTCGGTAAGCGAGCGGGGCGCAATTTCGGCTTCGGTCGCCAGCTCAGCTATGCCGGACCGCAAGCCCTGAAAGATCTGTTTGGCGACGGCCATTTTGCTACCGTCAAAGCCCATAGTGATCGGTGGCAGGCCTTCGTGAACTGGTGTCGATCCGAGGAAGGGCCGAGGCTGAATGACGCGCGACAGATCGACCGTGACATCCTCATGCGGTACGCCACTTATGTGAGGGAGCAGGTTGATCAGGGCAACATCGGCATTGCCACCGCGCAGAACCGCCTGTCCAGTGTGAACCGAACGATGGCCGCGCTGCGCGGTGATCAGTACGTCAAAATCCCGAGCCCGAGTAAGGCGCTTGGCTTGCAGCGCTCAAGCGTGCGTAGTGAGGCTCCGCAAGGCCAAGACCGTGCGCAGGTCGAGTTGATCGCGCGGGCGCTGTTAGATCGTCAGCAATCGAGGGTGAGTGCCATTGTGCTCCTCGCCCGTGAGACTGGTATGCGCCTGCGCGAAGCGATCCTGGCCGATCTGCCCCGACTGCAACGTGAGGTTCGGCAGCTGGGCAAGATCAACATCCAAGATGGCACCAAAGGTGGTCGATCAGGGGCCTCAGCACCGCGCTGGATTACGGTAACGGATCAAGTTCGCGATGCCCTGGATTGGGCCCGCGCGACCTCACCCAATGGCAGCCGGAATTTGTTGGCGCCCGACGAAAGCTACAAAGACTTTATGCGGGCAGTTGTGCGACCGGCACGGGACATCCTGCATGAGTATGGATTGAAAGGCTTTCATGAGCTGCGGGCGGCTTACGCCTGTGAGCGCTATGAGCAACTAATCGGCTTTCCTGCACCCGTTAATGGTGGTCGTGTTCGTCTAGAGGATCGAGCACTCGATCAGCGAGCCCGTAAGCAGATCAGCCACGAGTTGGGACATAACCGCATCGATGTGGTGAGTGCCTACATCGGAGGCCGGCGATGACGGCCGAGTTCGACATAGCGTTGTTCCTGCGCCCCGTGCTCAAAGGTGCACATGCCACGCAGCAGCGGCACATCAGGCAAGCAGAAAGGATGCACGAGGTGATTCGTGAACGCTGGGGTTGCGCGACTCCCTGGTCCTGGAGAGAGAAGCACGTGAGATGGTTTCTGGAGCACTCTTTGCGATGCTCAGCTCCAGCTACCATCTATTACTACGAGTTAACAGCAGGGTTGATCCGCCGTAGAAAGGCAAAAACCGTGGTTGCCTGATAGACCTTTAAGCGTGAGCCCCTGAGTATGGGAATGCGGAGCCTTCCCATACTCAGGGGCTTGGCTGAAAAAGCGCAGGCATACCAGAGATCTGGCAACTGTCGTCACTCCTTTCACCCTACTACACGACACGAATCGTAGCCGGTGCCGCGTACCTTTTGGATGTTCAGCGAATCGGTACGACGTTGCGATCTCTGGTTTGATTGATAGCTGATGCCGACAGGCTGCCGGTGGCCGCGTTCTGGATATGTTCACTCCACCAAGCCATCATCGGACGCCGGCGTTCGATGTAGTCAGTCCTGTTGTAGGCGCTACGAACTTCGTCCTTGTCGACATGCGCCAGCGCGACCTCGATCAGTTCCGGATCCCAGCCATGCTCATTCAGGATGGTGCTCGCCATCGAGCGCAAGCCGTGGCTGACTAGACGGTCCTGAAAGCCCATGCGCTTCAACGCCATGTTGGCGGTCTGGCTATTGGCATGGGTGCGGGGGTTTCTATCTGAGGGGAACACGTACTCTCTGTTACCACTGAGTTGCTTGAGTGTTTCCAGTAACGAAAGTGCCTGATCGGTGAGGGGGATTGTGTGCGGGCGCCGCTTTTTCATGCGCTCTGGCGGAATGGTCCAAATGCGCTTGTCGAAGTCGATATCTGCCCATCGTGTGGTGGCTGCTTCGGCGGGGCGGGTCATCGTGTGCAACTGCCATTCGATCAGGCAGCGGGTCGTACGCTTGATGCTGGCATTCGCGATTTCCATCATGAGCTCGGGAAGCTCCTCAGGTGGCAGCGCAGCCATGTTCTCTTTCTTGGGTTTCTTGAACACCGCCCGAATTCCATTGAGGGGGTTCGCAAATATCAGCCCGGAGTTGACCCCGTAGGTCATGATCTCGTTGAGTCGTTGACTCAATCGTTTCACGGTTTCGAGACTCCCTTTGGCCTCGATTGGGCGAAGGATTTTGATAACCATCGGAGCAGTGATTTGAGAGAGCGGCGTTGTTTTCATGCTTGGGAACACATGGAGCGTCAGCGACCTCCAAATGTCTTCGGCGTAGGCTTTGGTTACGGAGTCTTTCTTCAGTTCGAACCAGGCGGTGGCCACCTTCTCGAACGTGTGTTCAGTCTCAGCAAGTTTGGCTTGCCTTACCTCATCACGCTGGGTTTTGGGATCAATGCCCAAAGCGAGCAGCTCACGCGCCTCTGCTGCTTTCTTCCGGGCGTTGGCTAGCGAGAGGTCGGGGTATGGACCGAGCGCCATATTAAGACGGGCTCTGGTCAACGGCTCGCGGTAATTGAAATTCCACATCATCGAGCCGCTGGCGCGTACTCGAAGCTGCAGGCCGTCGCCATCGCTGAGGACGAAGTCTTTACCAGTTGCCTTGACTGCCTTGAGCTGGCGATCAGAGAGGCGGGTTGCGTTAGTAGGCATGGGGGCTACCTCCAGCACCGTTTTGGTATCCTGAAAATAGCATTTGGTAACTCTGGATACCACCTGGGATACCAAAGCGCATGGAACTCAGAAATCCTCCAAAGCCCCCAAAAGAGCTGAAACCCCCGTATTTACTGGATTTCAGGCACAAAAAAAGACGTCCGTGGACGTCTTTAGATGATGAAGTGGTGGAGCCGGGGGGATTTGAACCCCCGTCCGCCAGTACTCCGCTGTCGGTACTACATGCGTAGCCGTGTCTATTAAGTTAACCCTCAGCGACCCGACGGGCAGGGTGCTTTGGGCGAGTTGTGTAAGTTTTAGCCGCTTCGTCCACAACGTACTGCACGGCGATTCTGTTCTATATGACAATCATTTCGGGTTTACAGACATCCCCTGATGATTGCTGGACCCGAAGGTACCAGTAGCATTGTCAGCTGCAATTAAGCAGCGAGAGCAACACCGTATTGGTCGTCATTGGCAACTATAAGTAGTTGCAACAGTGGATTTACGACTTCTGTTACCAAGTCGGCATGCACCTAGAGTTTCGCAACCGGCGTCGAATCCTAAACGGCCCCGAACTCATTGCTCAGTGAATCTGTTTGAGCAACAAGCCTGCACAGTGTACGTCAATCAGCCCGCGAGGCCAACCCGCAGGTTGGCCCGGCGTTGATCAATTGTTGGTGCCGGTGGCTTTGCGCATTTCCACGATGAGTTGCGAGGTTTCCGCAACGCAGTCGTCGATTTTGCCTTCGGCTTTAAGCGACTGGGCTCTGGCCACGCTGGTTTCAGCGCGCTGCACCAGCTCTGGTTTAGCCGCCAGCTGCGCCTTGGAGTTGTTGATCGTCTGAATATTGGCATCACACAGATCGGCTGGCTTGTCAGCGGCGAACGAAGTGGAGGCCATCATCGAGGCAGTAACGAACAGACCTAACAGTACAGAACGCTTCATGTGTATCTCCTTGAACTGAGGGATCCAGGCTTCGCTGACCATGGGATGGGCCACCGAATGGAGGAAAAGCCCCGATTGTTCGGGGCTTGTTCTGTGGACTGCCGTCTCGCTCAAGGGTTCTATTTTTCTTCAGACGGCTTTTGCACGGGTTACCCGGTCCACCAGATAGACCAGCCCGTGGTAGTCGATTCCCCCGTGTTGCGTCAGGCCGATTTCGCACGTGCGGCTGGTCGAGATGCCTTCGCTGCACTGCTGCACCGCATCCTTGAGTGTGCGCAGCGAGTGGCTGTTCAGCTCCGGTGTGGTGAAACCTTTGTCGCCGGCAAACCCACAGCAATGAATGCCTTCTGGGATCACTACGTTTTTGCTGCACTTGCGCGCCAGCTCGATCAGCGCCTGGCTTTCACCCAGATGCTGGGTGCTGCAGGTCACGTGCACGGCAATCGGTGCGTCTTGCGGGGTGAAATCCAGGCGATCTGCCAGATGAGTACGGATGAAACGCACCGGATCGTACAGATCCAGACGCGATTCGCCGACGTCCTGCACCAGCCGCAACGTACACGGGCTGGTGTCGCAATAGATCGGGTCGAGCCCGCCGCGGCTGGCGTGCAACAGTGCGCTGATCAGTTCCTGGCGCTTGTGTTCGGCCTGTTCGGCGTAGCCCTTGGAGGCGAACGGCTGACCGCAGCAGAGATTGTCGAGATTGTCCGGGAACACCACCTGGTAACCGGCCTTTTCCAGCAGGCCGCGGGTTTTGTCGTAGAGCGACATTTGCTCTTTGTCGCCCGCCGCCGGGCCCATGACCCGTGATACGCACGCGGCCAGATACACCACGCGCGGACGCTCGTCTGCGACGTTCGGGCTGAAGCGAATGGCTTTTTCCGGCTGCGGCATTGCGTTGGTCCACAGCGGCACCTGGCCTTTGGACAGTCGGGTCAGACTTGCCGACAGTTTCGCCAGACGCGGTGCGCCGAGCAGCATTCGCGCGCCGTTAGCGACGTGCAGGGTGAAGCGTGCGCCTTGCAGGGTCTTGGCGAAATTTCCTTCGATCCAGTCGGCGGTTTTCTGATGGGTTGCGTGTAGGCCGCGGAGCTTTTTCACCAGCTCGCCAGTATTGATGCCGACCGGGCAGCGTTGCGCGCACAGACCGGTCGCCGCGCAGGTTTCGATGCCTTGGTACTCGTAGGCTTCTTCCAGCTCGCGGGTGTCGATGCCTGCACGTTTGCGCGCCTGAATGTCGCGCCAGATGACAATGCGCTGGCGCGGGCTCAGGGTCAGGCCTTTCGACGGGCAGACCGGTTCGCAGAAACCGCACTCGATGCACTTATCCACAATCTCATCGGCGGCCGGCAGCGGTTTCAGGTGTTTGAGGTGGATCTGCGGATCCTCGCTGAGGACCACGTCGGGGTTGAGAATGCCGTTGGGGTCGAGCAGGCGCTTGAGCTGCCACATCAACTGATAGGCGTCGCTGCCCCATTCCAGTTCGACGAACGGCGCCATGTTGCGCCCGGTGCCGTGCTCGGCTTTCAATGAACCGCCAAATTCCACCGCCACGAGTTGCGCGACGTCGTCCATGAACGCCTGATAGCGTGCGACTTCTTCCGGGTTGTTGAAGCCTTGAGTGAAGACGAAGTGCAGATTGCCTTCCAGCGCGTGTCCGAAAAGGATCGCTTCGGCGTAGGCATGTTTGTCGAACAGCTCGATCAGGCGATTGACGCCGATTGCCAGTTGCTCGACCGGAAAGGTCACATCTTCGATGATCACTGTCGTGCCGGTTTTACGCACTGCGCCGACGGCGGGGAAGGTGTCCTTGCGGATCGCCCACAGGCGGGCGTTTTCCGCAGGGTCCTCAGTGAAGTCGACCTGCTTCTCCACCGGAAAACCGCTGAGCGACGCCATGATCTGCGCCAGTTGTTCCTGCAGCAACGTGGAAGATGCGGCGCGGGATTCGATGAGCAAGGCACAGGCATTATTCGACAGCTGCTGTACGAAAGCAGGCATGCCCGGTTTGTCTTGCACCGAACGCAGGCTGCGTCGGTCGAGCAATTCGACGGCGGACACCGGTTGGCGTTTCAGCACGGTGACGGCGTTGCAGCAGGTTTCCACATCGGGGAAGACAATCAGCGCCGAGGCTTTGTTCGGGTGGTCAATCACCGTGTCGTAGGTCACCGCGCTGATGAAGCCGAGGGTGCCTTCGGAGCCGACCAGCAAGTGGCTCAAGATATCCACGGGCTCGTCGAAATCCACCAGGGCGTTGAGCGACAGGCCGGTGGTATTTTTCAGACGGTATTTGTGGCGGATTCGTGCGGCCAGTTCGGCATTGGCGCGGGTCTCGCGGCCCAATGTCGCCAAGCGCTCGAGCAGCTCGCCATGGCTTGCGCGAAACGCCGCGACACTGGCTGCGTCTTCAGTGTCGAGGCGGGTGCCGTCAGCCAGCACCAGACGAATTCCGGCCAGGGTGTGATAGGTATTTTGCGCGGTTCCGCAGCACATGCCGCTGGCGTTGTTGGCGACGATGCCGCCGATTTTGCAGGCGTTGATCGACGCCGGGTCCGGGCCGATCTTGCGTCCGAACGGCGCCAGCCAGGCGTTGGCTTGCGCACCGATAACGCCCGGTTGCAGACGAATCTGCGTGCCTTGGCCACGGATCTCGCGGGCGTTCCAGTTATCCCCAAGCACGATCAGCACCGAATCGCTGATCGCCTGTCCGGACAGGCTGGTGCCAGCGGCGCGGAAGGTCACCGGGACATGGTCGCGCTGGGCCAGTTTCAACAACGTCACGACTTCGTCTTCAGACTCGACGCGGATCACCAGTTGCGGAATCAGCCGATAGAAACTGGCGTCGGTGCCGAAGGCCAGCGTTGATAGCGGATCGTCAAAACGGCGCTCGGCCGGGATCAGTTGCTCGGCGTCACGCAGGAAAGCGGCAGGAAGACTCATTGATCCTCCAGAATCAGCACGATCAAATCTTTCGGGCCGTGGGCGCCGTAGGCCAGCACTTGCTCGATGTCAGCGGTTTTCGACGGGCCGGACACCAGTAAGGCGTTGGTCGGCATGCCTTGCGCCCATTCGAATTCCGCTTGCACCTGGTAGAAGTTGTCGCGGATCTCGCTGGCCTTGAGCAGGGCGAAATGCACCGGCGGCACCAGGCTCATCAAACGCGGTTCTTCACGCGTGGGCCAGATAATCAGGCTGCCGGTGGCGGCGATCGCACCGAGGGTGCCAGTGAGGCTGGCCGGGGTGTCGTTGAACAGCTCGGCTTTCCATTCTTCAACCGGCCGGTCGTAGGATTTCAGCGCTGGCAGCCCGGGATTGTTCGCCCAGTGTTGTGTGATGCGTTGCCCGTGTGGTGTCGTTGGGGCGATCAGCAGACTCGGCAACTGGCGATCCCGCAGCAATTGCGCAAGCAGCGCCGGCCATGCTTCGGCCGAGGTCAGATGGATTTCGGTGTGCACCGCTTCCATCAATTTGCGCAGTTGCGGAATGCGTTGTTCGGCGCTGTAGGTGTAAGGCTGCGTCACCAGTTCGACATCGAAGTTGTCGGCGATTGGCGTGGTGCCGGTCAGACTTTTCCTGAGTTTGCCGAGGATATTGTGCTTGGCGCTCATCAACGATCTCCCTGTTTGGCCAGATGCTCGCGGGCCATGTCGTGCAGTGAGCGAGCGGCGGGTTTCGGTGCGCTGTGGTTTTGCGTCCACGGGCCAACATTTTTCGGCGTGAGCGCGCGCAGCCGGGTTGCGAAGAAACCGAACAGGCGATACAGCGTCGGCGAGCTGTTGAGTTTCGCCCAGGCGTTCCAGATCAAGCGTTCCTTGCGCGAATACTTGCTGCCCTGACCGCGCATCACTTGGTGCGGCGAGTCCGGCGCTTTGACGTTTTCTTCGCGCAAGCGGCGCAAAATGGCCGGGATCGGAATTTTCACCGGGCACACTTCACCGCAGGCGCCGCACAGCGAGGACGCGCTCGGGTGGTCCGGGACTTTCGCCAGGCCGACCATGTGCGGGGTGATGATTTTGCCGATCGGCCCCGGGTAGACCTCGCCATAGGTGTGGCCGCCGACGCGGGTGTACACGGGGCAATGATTCATGCAGGCGCCGCAGCGGATGCAATTGAGGGTCTGGCGCAATTCACTGTCGGCAAAGGCCTGGCTGCGGCCGTTGTCGAGCAACACCAGATGCACTTCCTGCGGGCCGTCGAGTTCATGTTCCTTGCGCGGGCCGGAGATCATGTTGACGTAAGTGGTGATCGGAATGCCCAGCGCCGAGCGGGTCAGCAGGGACAGTAACGGCACCACGTCGCGCAGGTTTTCCACGACTTTTTCGATGCCGGTGACAGCGATGTGCACCGGTGGCACGCTGGTGGTCATGCGGCCGTTGCCTTCGTTTTCCACCAGCAGCAGGGCGCCGGTTTCGGCCACGGCGAAGTTGACGCCGGAGACGCCGATGTCAGCTTCGAAGAATTTCTGCCGCAGGACTTTGCGACCGATCTGAATGAGTTGGTCAACGTCCTTGGTGTACTCCACGCCAAGTTTGTCGTGGAACAAGGACGCGACCTGACCGGCGTTCTTGTGGATCGCCGGCATAATGATGTGTGAAGGCTTCTCGTGGTCGAGCTGGACGATGTATTCCCCCATGTCGGACTCCAGACATTCAATGTCCCGAGCCTCGAGGAAATGGTTCATCTCCATCTCTTCGCTGACCATCGATTTGCCCTTGATCACTTGCCGCGCCTCGTGAGCGCGGATGATCGAGAGGACGATGCCATTGGCTTCGTCCACCGTTTCCGCCCAGTGCACTGTCACACCGTTGCGGGTCAGGTTCTGTTCCAGTTGCTCGAGCAGGTCGGGCAATCTGGACAGCGCGCGGGCCTTGATCGAATTGCCCAGCGCGCGCAAATGTTCTCGTTCATGGGCATCACTGAAAGCGGCGGCGCGCTTGGTCATCAGTGAGTCCATGGCAGTACGGAAGTTGTTCCGCAGCTGCTGATCACCGAGGGCGTTGTGCGCCCGGGTGCGGAAATCTTCTTCTACGGCGACCGTAGGAATAATCGTCGAGGTGCTCATTGCGCACCTCCGGTTCGTTGCCAGAGGAAGCTCGCCAGGTGTTGCCCGCGCAGCGCTTCCCGTTGTTTCTCCAGTGCGCCGTTGATGTTCATCAGGCAGCCACAGTCGGCACTGAGAACCTGATGCGCGCCGGATTCCTTCAAGGCCCGGGTCTTGTCAGCCACCATCGCCCCGGAAATGTCTGGCATACGGACGCTGAATGTTCCGCCGAAGCCACAGCATTCGCTTTCGTGGTCGTGGTCGACCCGTTCCACGTTGCTCAACTGCGCCAACAGCTCGCGGCCGTGCAGGTGGGTGTTCATTTCGCGGCGCGCCGAACACGAGGTGTGCAGCGCGACTTTCACCGGTTCGCCGCTGTCCTTGAGCTGCACCTTGCAGACGAACAGCAGAAACTCGGCCAGTTCATAGGTGCGGGCTGCGAGGGCCTGTACCTGTTTCAACGTCTCCGGCTCGTCCTTGAACAAGTCGGCGTAATGCTCGCGCAACATGCCGGCGCAGGAACCCGACGGCACCACCACCGGATAATCCCCGGCAAACAGCGCCAGTTGCGAGCGCGCTACGGCCCGCGCCTGCTCGGTGTAACCCGAGGTGTAGGCCGGTTGCCCGCAGCAGCTCTGCCCTTGCGGGTACTCGACCCGAATGCCTTCGCGCTCCAGCAGGTGGATCGCGTCCATCCCGGCTTCGGGGTAGAACAGATCGACCACACACGTGCCGAACAGGTAAACCCGCGACGGTTTCTCGCTGGGGTATTGCCGAGGTTCGGGCAGTGGTGGCGCCACGCGGGTCGCGTTTGGCACAGCGTTGTAAAAAAGCTCGCTCATCAGGCGTGTCTCCGGGTGGTCCCGGTTATCCGTCTGCGGCGGCTGCTGAATATAGAGCGCATTGCTTTCAGCAGCCTTACAGACCCGGTGGTGAATGGCTGACGCCGGATCACGGGCCGGCGTCGGTTATTGCTGTATTGCTTGTAGGCTTAATGCACCAGCATGCCGGTGAACCAGTAGGCCTGAGCCAAGGTGATCAAACCGACGATCGTTGCAAAGAATAGGCTGTGCTTGAGGGTGAAGCGGAACAGATCCGATTCCTTGCCCACCAGCCCGGTCGCGGCGCAGGCCACGGCGATCGATTGCGGCGAGATCATTTTGCCGGTCACGCCGCCGCTGGTATTGGCGGCTACCAGCAAGGTGTCGTTGACGCCGATCTGGTGCGCGGTGGTCGCTTGCAGCGAACTGAACAGCGCGTTGGACGAGGTATCGGAGCCGGTGAGGAACACGCCCAGCCAGCCAAGGAATGGCGAGAAGAACGGGAATGCGGCGCCGGTACCGGCCAGTACCAGAGCCATGGTCGACGACATGCCCGAGTAGTTGGTGACGAAGGCGAACGCCAGCACCATGCCGATCGACAGGATTGGCCAGCGCAGTTCGTAGAAGGTTTCTTTCAAAGTGGTCAGACCAGTTTTGAAATTGATCTTCAGCACCAGCATCGAAATCAGCGCAGAGAAGAAAATTGCTGTGCCGGTCGCAGAAATCGGGTCGAGTTTGAATACCGCTGGAATGGCCGTTGGATTGGCCACGATCGGCGCAGTCTTGATCACCAGTTGATCAAGGTGCGGAATCGCGAAGTTGAATACCCAGCTGTACATCGAGCCGCCCGCAGCAAACATCGCTTTGAAAGGCTTCAGCGTCCAGATCGTAACCAGCACGGTGAGAATCAGGAACGGCGACCACGCCTTGAAAATTTCCCCGAGGCTGTAAGGCGAAGCCACGGTGGTGCGCTTCTGACCGAAACCGCCCACGCTGGCGCTCACCACCGACGCGGACACGGCGCCGGCGATGTGTTGCCCGGCGGCGCGTTTTGGCTGCCAGATTTTCAGGAACAGGGTCAGGGAAATCAGACTGGCCAAGGCCGAAGTGATGTCCGGCAGTTCCGGGCCGATGAAGTTCGACGTGAAATACTGCGTGACGGCGAAGCTCAAGCCTGCAACCAGCGCGGCCGGCCAGGTTTCACGCACGCCGCGCAGGCCGTCCATCATGAACACCAGCCAGAACGGCACGAACAGCGACAGCAGCGGCAGTTGGCGACCGGTCATGGCGCCGATCTTGAAAGCGTCGATGCCGGTGACCTGGCCGGCGACGATGATCGGAATCCCCAGCGCACCAAAGGCAACCGGTGCAGTGTTGGCAATCAGGCACAGGCCGGCGGCGTACAAGGGATTGAAACCCAGGCCCACCAACAACGCAGCGGTGATCGCCACGGGTGCGCCGAAACCGGCCGCGCCTTCGAGGAATGCACCGAAGCAGAAGCCGATCAGCAGCACTTGCAGGCGCTGGTCGTCAGTGATCGACAGCACCGAACTGCGGATGACCTCGAACTGACCGCTTTTTACCGTCAATTTGTAGAGGAACACCGCCGCGACGATGATCCAGGCAATCGGCCACAGGCCGTAGGCAAAGCCATACCCGGCCGCGGCGAACGCCATGTCGACCGGCATCTGGAAGGCGAAGATCGCCACGGCAATCGACAGTGCCAGCGTGATGCTGCCCGCGACATGGCCCTTGAGGCGAAACACCGCCAGGGCGAGAAAGAAGAACACGATGGGAATGACGGCCGCGAGTGCGGAGACGCCGAGACTGCCGAGCGGGCTGTAGAGCTGTTGCCAGGTTTGCATAGTGGGGTGGCCCCTAATTGTTGTTGGTCAGGCACTGTCAGCGTTCTTGGTTAATTGGTAAGACCAATTTACAATCGCTGTTGGCTAGGGTAAAAGCCTTGATATCGGTGTGTCAATTTGTCGCCCTAAAACTTTTGTCGAACATGCGGTGCAGATCGCATCTGCTCCGCTTTCGGCAAGTGGCGTCGGCCAGGTGCCGGCAGAGCGCCGATAGGCCAGAATAGAGAGCCCGGCGAGCGGTCGGGATCGTGGAGAAATGAGTTATGGGGTTTGATCAGATACGTTCGCGCCGTTTGTCTGACGACATTGTCGAGCGGCTCGAGGGGATGATTCTCGAAGGCACGCTGAAGTCCGGCGAGCGGCTGCCGGCGGAACGCACGCTGGCTGAGCAATTCGGCGTATCACGTCCGTCGCTGCGCGAGGCGATCCAGAAACTCGCGGCCAAGGGCTTGCTGGTCAGCCGTCAGGGCGGCGGCAATTATGTGGTCGAAAGCCTGGGGTCGACGTTCAGCGATCCGCTGTTGCAACTGCTCGAAAGCAACCCCGAGGCGCAGCGGGATCTGCTGGAGTTTCGCCACACTCTGGAGGCATCGTGCGCCTATTACGCCGCATTGCGCGCCACCGATGTGGATCGCGAGCGCCTGACTGCCGCGTTCGAAGAACTGCAGGACTGCTATTCGCGCCACGAAGAAGTCAGTCGGGCGGAGGAGGGTGCCGCCGATGCGAAATTCCATCTGGCAATTGCCGAGGCCAGCCACAACGCGGTGTTGCTGCACACCATTCGCGGGCTGTTCGATCTGCTCAAGCGCAACGTCGTGACCAACATCGGCGGCATGTACAAGCAGCGCACGGAGACCCGCGACATGCTGATCACTCAGCATCGGGAATTGTATCTGGCGATTATCGAGGGGCGTGCGGAGCAGGCGCGGGAAGTGTCCAGTCGCCACATTCTGTATGTGCAGGAAGTGCTGGAAGAGGTTCGGCAGGAAGTTCAGCGGATGGCGCGGGCGGAGCGGCGCAAGGGGATGTAGTTAATTCTGCAAGCGATCGTTCCCACGCACTGCGTGGGAATGCATCCCGTGACGCTCCGCGTCACAATGCGGACGCAGAGCGTCCATTGCTGCATTCCCACGCAGTGCGTGGGAACGATCAACGATCAGGGTGGAAATTAGTCTTCCTTGCCCTTGTTGCGCACCGCGCGCTGCAATTCGCGGCCGGCATCGCGTTCGCGCTCGGTGTCACGCTTGTCGTATTCCTTCTTGCCCTTGCCCAGAGCGATCTCGCACTTGACCATGTGCTTGCTCCAGTACCAGGACAGGCAGACGCAGGCGTAACCCTTTTGCTGCACGGCGGCGGCGAGCTTGTCCAGCTCGCGGCGGTTGAGCAGCAGCTTGCGCGTGCGCACCGGGTCGGCGATGACGTGGGTGCTTGCGGTCATCAGCGGCGTGATGTGGCTGCCGAGCAACCACGCTTCGCCATCCTTGAGCAGCACGTAGCTGTCGACCAGCTGTAGCTTGCTCGCCCGCAGACTTTTTACTTCCCAGCCGGCCAGGACCAGACCAGCCTCGAACTTGTGCTCGATGAAGTAATCGTGTCGCGCCTTTTTGTTTTGCGCGATGGTCCCTGTTGGGTGTTTCTTCTGTTTAGCCATAGGGGCGGCATTATATGGAGTTGTTCGGCTGTCGGCTACGGTGATGCTGCGTGCTTGAGCAGGTTGAGTGAATCCCGGACAATGCGGCCTCTTTTTCTAACGCTTGGGCGTGATAAACGATGTCGACAGACAAGGTTTCTGTCCACGGCAGTTGGGCTAGCCGCTGGGTATTCATACTCGCCGCGACCGGTTCGGCCGTGGGACTGGGTAGTATCTGGAAATTCCCCTACATGGTCGGGGTCTACGGCGGCGGCGCCTTTGTGCTGATGTTTCTGGCCTGCATCGCGCTGATCGGCGTGCCGGTGATGCTCGCTGAAACCCTGATGGGCCGGCGCGCCCGGCAAAGTCCGGCGAACGCTCTAAAGGTGCTGGCGCTGGAAGCCGGGCACTCGCCCAAGTGGTCGTGGGGCGCCTTCGCCGGGATGATCACGGCGTTGCTGATCCTGTCTTTCTATAGTGTGGTCGGCGGCTGGTCGCTGGACTACATCGTTGACATGGGTCGCGGCGACTTCCAGGGCGCGACACCTGATCAGGTCGGCGCGTATTTCGGCAATGTCATCGCCGATCCATGGCGCCTGACACTTTGGCACACGATTTTCATGCTGCTCTCGGCGTTCGTCATTGCCAGAGGCGTGGTTGCCGGCCTGGAACGCAGCCTGCGGATCATGATGCCGCTGTTGTTCGTGATGATTCTGGTGCTGCTGGGCTACAGCATGACCACCGGGCATTTCATGGAGGGCGTGCACTTCATGTTCGACTTCCATCCGGAGAAGGTCCTTGATGGCTTGCTGCCGGCGATGGGCCACGCGTTCTTCTCGCTGAGCGTCGGTGTCGGTTCGATCATGATCTACGGCGCCTACATGCCGAAGAACACCTCGCTGTCGCGTACCGTTGTCGGTGTCGCGTTGCTCGATACATTCGTGTCGCTGGTCGCCGGTCTGGCGTTGTTTCCGATTGTGTTTGCGGCCGGCCTGAACCCGAGTGAGGGGCCGGGGCTGATGTTCGTCAGCCTGCCATTTGCCTTTGGTAACGTGGTTTTCGGCCAGTTGATGGGCGTGGTATTTTTTGTGCTGGTTGCGGTGGCGGCGTGGAGTTCGGCGATTTCGCTGCTTGAGCCGATGGTCGCTTACCTGGTCGAACGCACGAAAATCACTCGCGCCTGGGTCACTTTCTGGCTGGCCTTTACCTGCTGGTTCGTCGGTCTGGGCACGGTGTTTTCCTTCAATATCTGGAAGGAAGCCAAGTTTTTCGTGAACGAAGGCGGAATGTTCAGCCTCTACCAATGGGGCGCGAAGAGCGGTCTGGATTTCTTCGGCGTGATCGATTTCTTCACCTCGCGGATCATGTTGCCCGTCGGTGGCTTGTGTTTCGTGTTGTTCGCCGGATGGGTGATGGGGCGTGAGGCGGTGCGCGACGAGTTGTCGATCCGCAACCCGGCACTGTTTGCCCTATCCCTGTTCTTGATGCGCTACGTGGCGCCTATCGGCATTCTTGTAGTATTTGCCGCTCAGCTCTGGAAGTAACGCTTACATGACGACACATATTCAACGATCCGCGCTGCTGCCTTACCCGGCGCAGTTTCTCTACGACCTGGTCAATGACGTGGCGCGGTATCCGGAATTCCTGCCGTGGTGTTCGGCTGCAGAGGTGCTGGAGAGCTCGCCGGAACACATGCGCGCCAGTGTCGGCGTGGCCAAGGGCGGCCTCAGCCAGCATTTCGTGACGCGCAATACCTTGGTCCCGGGGCAGTCGATCGAAATGAATCTGGAAGAAGGGCCTTTCAATCAGTTGCACGGCGTCTGGGTGTTCAAGGCGCTGAACGAAAAGGCCTGCAAGATCAGCCTCGACCTTTCGTTCGATTACGCCGGGCCGCTGGTGCGTGCCACGTTGGGCCCTTTGTTCAATCAGGCGGCCAATCAGCTGGTAGATGCGTTCTGTCAGCGCGCCAAACAGATGCATGGTCAGCCCGGTGCTTGAGATAGAAGTGGTGTACGCCGCGGTTGATCGTCAGGTGCTGCGTACGGTCAATGTGCCGGAAAGCATGACGGTTCGTGCGGCGGTGCAGGCGTCGGGAATCGCCGCCGACTTTCCTGAGCTCAAGCTGGATGAGTGCCCGTTGGGTATCTTCGGTAAAACGGTCGCGGACACGCGTGTGATTCAGGCGGGTGATCGCATCGAGATCTACCGGCCGTTGCTTGCCGATCCGAAGGAAGTGCGACGTTTGCGAGCAGCAAAAGCGGCAGAGGCCAAGGCCCGAAGTCTTTGAGGTGAACAAAACGCAGGCAATAAAAAACCCGGAATGTCCGGGTTTTTTATTGCCTCGCAAAATTATTGCGGCGAGGTGTCCAGCGGTTCTGGCGTTGGCACCGGAACGGTTTCTACGCCATCGACATCTTTCTGGATCTGATCCAGCAAGGAGCCTGGCTTGGCTGGTTTTTCAGCTTCTGGCTTCTCGGCGTTTTCAGCGGGCGCGGTGACGGTAGTGCCACTGTCCTTGCCGAGAATGGCTTCGTCACGACTCACGCCCGGCATAAAGTCACCGGACAAGCTGACAAGCTGGTCGTTGGAGTTGAAAATAACGCTGATGCGTTCCTGTTGGCGTTCACCGCCACCCGGTTGCAGGCTGTACAGATAATCCCAGCGATCGGCATGGAACGTGTCGGCAAGCAGAGGGTTGCCCATGATAAACCGTACTTGCGGCCGGGTCATTCCCGGGCGTAACTGGTCTATCATGTCCTGCGTGACGACATTGCCCTGCTGGATGTCGATTTTGTAAACCCCGGGGAATGAACAACCGGCGAGTGCGAGCAGTCCCACAAAGGTGAAACTGGTTAGCAAGAGCTTGGTGTTTTGCATCGGTGGGCGACTTCCACTATCTTGGCTGGGACAACGTAAACGCCGATCATACCCGCATTAAGAGAAGCTGCGAAGCAGCATCGCGAGAAAGCTGACCATGGTTGAAAATAGCGAACTACGCAAAGCCGGCCTCAAAGTGACCCTGCCACGGGTCAAGATCCTGCAAATGCTCGACTCCACCGAGCAGCGCCACATGAGTGCCGAGGACGTCTACAAGGCGTTGATGGAAGCTGGCGAGGACGTCGGTCTGGCCACGGTTTACCGTGTCCTGACCCAGTTCGAAGCGGCCGGCCTCGTGGTCCGCCACAACTTCGACGGCGGCCACGCGGTCTTCGAACTGGCTGACGGTGGCCACCACGACCATATGGTCAACGTGGAATCGGGTGAAGTCATCGAATTCTTCGACGAAGAAATCGAAAAACTTCAGAAATCGATCGTCGAGAAGCATGGCTTCGAGATGGTTGATCACAACCTGGTGTTGTACGTACGCAAGAAAAAGTAAGCATGTCGCGCGAATTTCACATTCGCGAAACGAACGAAGGCGACCCAAGGGTCGCCTTCGTGCTTTCTGCTGCGGGTCAGGCCTTGGCCGTTACCACCATTTTTTTCGCATGGGCCAAGGATTCCTTGGTCAGATCGATGCCGCCGAGCATGCGTGCGACTTCTTCGATACGTTCGTTCTTGCTCAGCTTCGCGACAGCGGTGTGAGTGGCTTTTTCATCGCGGACCTTGTGCACAAATAGATGCTGATGCCCTTGCGCGGCCACTTGCGGCAAGTGCGTCACGGTCAGCACCTGGCCACGCTCGCCTAGACGTCGCAACAACTGGCCGACAATTTCCGCCGTTGGCCCGCCAATACCGACGTCCACTTCGTCGAACACCAGCGTCGGCACGCGTGACGTCTGCGCTGTGATCACCTGAATCGCCAGGCTGATCCGTGACAGCTCACCACCAGAGGCTACTTTCGCCAGGGCTTTCAACGGTTGACCGGGGTTGGCGCTGACCAGCAATTCAACCTGCTCCAGCCCGTTGGGTTGCAGTTCGTCGCCACTGTTGGCTTTCAATTCGATGGTAAAGCGACCGCCGGGCATGCCCAGGCGCTGAATTTCCTGTTCCACCGCGCTGGCGAGGCTGCCGGCTGCCTGATGGCGAAGGTCGCTCAGCTCGCGTGCTTTCTCCTGATAATGACGGGCATACGAGGCCAGCTCTTCACCCAGGCGCTCGATGGATTCGTCATTGGCATTCAGTGTTTCGATTTCATCCAGCAGTTTCTGCTGCATTTCGCCGACTTCGGTGGGCTGAATGCGGTGCTTGCGCGCCAGTGTGTAGATGGCGTCGAGACGTTCTTCCAGATATTGCAGGCGCGCCGGGTCGGCATCGAAATTGTCGAGGAAGCGGTTGAGCTCACCGACGGCTTCTTCGACCTGGATCTGTGCACTGGTCAGCAGGCTGCTGGCTTCGCCCAGCGCGCCGGCGGAATGGTTGACGCTCGACAGGCGATTGAGGCTGGCGGTCAGCGCATTCAGCACATTGCCCGAATCGCTTTCGCTGCACTGTTCGACCACCTGGCGACAAATGCCCAGCAAGGTTTCGGCATTGGTCAGGTTCTTGTGTTCCTGCTCCAGTTGCTCCAGTTCGTTCTCGCCGAGGCCGAGATTTTCCAGTTCTTCGAGTTGGTAGCTGAGCAGCTGATGACGTGCGCGTTGTTCGTCGCCGGAGTTGGACAAGCGCTCCAGTTCCTGACGAGTCTGGCGCCAGCGCTGGGCGGCAAGCTGCACCTGACGGGCCAGATCGGTGGCGCCGGCGTACTCATCCAGCAAGCGGCGGTGGGTATCGGTTTTCAGCAGCGACTGGTGTTCATGCTGGCTGTGGATATCGATCAGCAGTTCGCCAAGCGACTTGAGGTCGCCAAGTGGGCAGGGCGTGCCATTGATATAGCCGCGCGAGCGACCTTCGGAGGTGATGACCCGACGCAGAATGCACGGGCCGTCGATGTCCAGATCGCGCTCGGCCAGCCAGGCGCTGGCTTCCGGGATGTCGGCCAGATCGAACGTCGCCAGGATATCGGCCTTGTCGGCGCCCGGGCGCACTACGCCGCTGTCGGCGCGATCGCCCAGGGTCAGGCCCAGCGCGTCGAGCATGATCGACTTGCCGGCGCCGGTTTCCCCTGTGATCACGCTCATCCCGCGATCGAGTTCGAGATCGAGATGTTCAACGATGGCGTAGTTGTGTACGGACAGGTGCACCAGCATAAAGGCCGCTCCCAAGCTTGAGGTCTGGTTATTTATACAGTGTTTTGTTCGGGCCTGACAATGCCCCCGCTTAGCTCGATTCGCTTGGTCAAAAAACTTTCTTAGCGCATTCGAGAATGACTAATCAGCACTTTTTTGTAGGGACAATCGAATCCAGCCCTTGAAGCCTGATTTTGCGGCCCCATATATCGGGGCAGAAGCGCGAGTCAGGCTCGCGGACGAAATTGAAAGGAGAATTCTATGGCTGACGAATCGACAGTAGATCCGCAAAACCCAGAAGCCAATCAGGCGCCCGAAGGTTCGGGTGACGACCTGGCGACCCGTGTACAAGTGCTCGAAGAGCAATTGGCCGCCGCGCAGGATCAGTCTCTGCGTGTTGCTGCCGATCTGCAGAACGTCCGTCGCCGTGCCGAACAGGACGTCGAGAAGGCGCACAAGTTTGCCCTGGAAAAATTCGCTGGCGACCTGCTGCCTATCGTTGACAGCCTGGAGCGAGGCCTCGAACTGTCGAGCCCGGACGACGAAAGCATCCGCCCGATGCGCGAAGGCATTGAGCTGACGCTGAAGATGTTCCACGACACCCTCAAGCGTTATCAGCTGGAAGCGATTGATCCGCATGGCGAACCGTTCAACGCCGTTCAGCATCAGGCCATGGCCATGCAGGAAAGTGCTGACGTCGAACCGAACAGCGTGCTGAAGGTGTTCCAGAAAGGCTACCAGCTCAACGGTCGCCTGTTGCGCCCGGCCATGGTTGTGGTCAGCAAGGCGCCAGCGCCAGTTTCGCCTTCTATTGACGAGCAGGCTTGAAATTAGCCGCAAGGCCCCCATTTAGAAGTCAAGCGTTTAAGTATTACCGCAGTCAGCCACCACTGCTGCGGCAAAAAAATCAAAGTTTCGGGAGAGTGAACATGGGCAAAATTATCGGTATCGACCTGGGGACTACCAACTCCTGCGTCTCCGTGCTGGAAAACGGCAAGGCTAAAGTTATTGAAAACGCTGAAGGCGCGCGTACCACGCCGTCGATCATCGCTTACGCCAACGATGGCGAGATTCTGGTAGGTCAGTCGGCCAAGCGTCAGGCTGTGACCAACCCGCACAACACCCTGTACGCAGTAAAGCGTCTGATCGGTCGTCGTTTCGACGAAGAAGTTGTGCAGAAAGACATCCAGATGGTCCCTTACAAGATCGTCAAGGCTGACAACAATGACGCCTGGGTTGAAGTGAACGGCCAGAAAATGGCGCCGCCACAGATCTCGGCTGAAATCCTGAAAAAGATGAAGAAGACTGCCGAAGACTACCTCGGCGAAGCAGTGACCGAAGCGGTGATCACCGTTCCGGCTTACTTCAACGACAGTCAGCGTCAGGCGACCAAAGACGCCGGCCGCATCGCCGGTCTGGACGTTAAACGTATCATCAACGAACCGACCGCAGCCGCTCTGGCTTACGGTATGGACAAGGCCAAGGGCGATCACACCGTGATCGTTTATGACCTGGGTGGCGGTACTTTCGACGTTTCCGTGATTGAGATCGCTGAAGTCGACGGCGAGCACCAGTTCGAAGTGTTGGCCACCAACGGCGACACGTTCCTGGGTGGTGAAGACTTCGACATTCGTCTGATCGACTACCTCGTTGATGAATTCAAGAAAGAAAGCGGCATGAACCTCAAAGGTGACCCGCTGGCCATGCAGCGCCTGAAAGAAGCCGCTGAGAAAGCCAAGATCGAGCTGTCGTCCGCTCAGTCGACCGACGTCAATCTGCCGTACATCACTGCAGACGCCACCGGTCCTAAGCACCTGAACGTGAAGATTTCGCGTGCCAAGCTCGAAGCACTGGTTGAAGACCTGGTTCAGCGCACCATCGAACCTTGCCGTATCGCCATGAAAGACGCCGGTATCGACGTTGGCGCGATCAACGACGTGATTCTGGTCGGTGGTCAGACCCGTATGCCGCTGGTGCAGAAGCTGGTAACCGATTTCTTCGGTAAAGAAGCTCGCAAAGACGTCAATCCGGACGAAGCTGTTGCAATGGGTGCTGCAATCCAGGGCGCGGTTCTGGCCGGTGACGTTAAAGACGTTCTGCTGCTCGACGTCAGCCCGCTGACCCTGGGTATCGAAACCATGGGTGGCGTGATGACCGCGCTGATCGAGAAAAACACCACGATTCCTACCAAGAAATCGCAAGTGTTCTCGACTGCCGACGACAACCAGGGCGCTGTGACCATTCATGTTCTGCAGGGCGAGCGCAAGCAAGCCGCACAGAACAAGTCGCTGGGCAAGTTCGACCTGGCCGACATTCCACCTGCTCCACGTGGCGTGCCGCAGATCGAAGTAACCTTCGACATCGATGCCAACGGCATCCTGCACGTAGGTGCGAAAGACAAGGCCACCGGCAAGACTCAGTCGATCGTGATCAAGGCCAACTCCGGTCTGTCCGACGAAGAAATCGAGCGCATGGTGCGTGACGCCGAGGCGAATGCCGAGGAAGACCGCAAGTTCGAAGAGCTGGCCGCTGCCCGTAACCAGGGCGACGCACTGGTTCACTCGACTCGCAAGATGGTCGCTGACGCCGGTGACAAGGTGACTGCCGAAGAGAAGACTGCCATCGAAGCTGCCGTGGTTGCCCTCGAAGCCGCTGTTAAAGGCGACGACAAGGCTGCCATCGAAGCCAAGGTTGAAGAGCTGTCGAAAGTCTCCGCTCCGGTTGCGCAGAAGATGTACGCCGAACAGGCTCAGCCAGCTGATGGCGCAGCCCCGCAAGGCGAGTCGGCCGAGAAGGCTGATGATGTTGTCGATGCAGAGTTCGAAGAAGTAAAAGACCAGAAGTAAGTTGTTGGTCGTCCGGTTGACTGCCTTGCGGCGGTGACTGGTAGGATGTCGCCGCGCGGGAGCTTGCTCCCGCGTTGGCGTATCTGGAATACGCGAATTTTTACAGCATGCGACAACGCTCGGATGCTGCCGGTATGGCTGAAGATGCTCCTGCTTTTCATGCCGCAAATACCGAATGAATCAAGACCAGGATCGTTGAATTGACGTGAGTTGGGTCCGGGCCTTTATGGGGGCTCAACGAGTTTGGCGAGGCTCAGGAGGGGTTTGCCGAACGTCCTTAAGAGTGCAAAGAACTTATGGCAAAGCGTGACTATTACGAAGTATTGGGTGTCGAGCGAGGCACGAGCGAAGCGGACCTGAAGAAGGCCTATCGCCGCCTGGCAATGAAGCACCACCCTGACCGTAATCCGGGCGACAAGGCTTCGGAAGAGGCGTTCAAAGAAGCCAACGAGGCTTACGAAGTGTTGTCCGACGCCAGCAAGCGCGCGGCCTACGACCAGTACGGTCATGCCGGCGTCGACCCAAGCATGGGCGGTGGCGGTGCCGGCTTCGGCGGGCAGAACTTCTCCGATATTTTCGGCGACGTCTTCAGCGACTTCTTCGGCGGCGGTCGCGGCGGTTCCCGTGGTGGCGCTCAGCGTGGCAGCGACTTGCGCTACACCCTGGAGCTGAATCTGGAAGAAGCGGTGCGCGGTACCTCGGTGAATATCCGTGTGCCGACGCTGGTCAACTGCAAGCCGTGCGATGGTTCGGGTGCGAAGAAAGGCTCGTCGCCATCGACCTGCCCGACCTGTGGCGGTATCGGTCAGGTGCGCATGCAGCAGGGCTTTTTCTCGGTGCAGCAAACCTGCCCGCGCTGCCATGGTCAGGGCAAGATCATTTCCGATCCGTGCGATTCGTGCCACGGTGACGGTCGCGTTGAAGAATACAAAACCCTGTCGGTCAAAGTGCCGGCCGGCGTCGATACCGGCGATCGCATTCGTCTGTCCGGCGAAGGCGAGGCGGGTACGCAGGGTGGTCCGACGGGCGATCTGTACGTGGTCATCAATGTCCGCGAACACGACATCTTCCAGCGTGACGGCAAGCACCTGTTCTGTGAGGTGCCGATCAGCTTTGTCGACGCAGCGCTGGGCGGCGAGCTGGAAATTCCGACCCTCGACGGTCGGGTCAAGCTGAAAATCCCTGAAGGCACCCAGACCGGCAAGCAGTTCCGTGTGCGCGGCAAGGGTGTGGCGCCGGTGCGTGGCGGTGGTGCAGGCGACTTGATGTGCCGCGTTGCGGTCGAGACGCCAGTCAACCTGAACCGTCGTCAGCGTGAGCTGCTGGAAGAGTTCCGCAGTTCGCTGGCCGACGACAACAGCCATTCGCCAAAAACCACCGGTTGGTTCGACGGTGTGAAGCGTTTCTTCGGCGATCTGTAAGGAGTCGGCATGCGACGTATAGCTGTGATGGGCGCTGCTGGGCGCATGGGCAAGATTCTGGTCGAAGCCGTGCAACAGCGCGCGCCGCTGACCGGTCTGACGGCCGCGGTGGTGCGTCCCGGCAGTACGCTGATCGGTGTCGACGCCGGTGAGCTGGCTTCGCTGGGGCGCATCGGTGTGCCGTTGTCCGGGCATATCGAGGCCGTCGCGGAAGAGTTCGATGTACTGATCGATTTCACGCTGCCGGAAGTGATGCTGAAAAATCTGGCGTTCTGCCGCAAGGCCGGCAAAGCCATGGTCATCGGCACCACCGGGCTGGATGCAGCGCAGAAGCAGTTGCTGGTCGAGGCGGGCAAGGACATTCCGATCGTCTTCGCGGCCAACTTCAGCGTCGGCGTCAATCTGTCGCTGAAGCTGCTCGACATGGCGGCACGTGTCTTGGGCGATGAAGCGGACATCGAAATCATCGAAGCGCATCACCGGCACAAGATCGATGCGCCGTCGGGCACCGCACTGCGCATGGGCGAAGTGATCGCCAGTGCGCTGGATCGTGATCTGCAGAAAGTTGCGGTCTACGGTCGCGAAGGTCACACCGGCGCCCGTGAGCGTGAAACCATCGGCTTCGCCACCGTGCGCGGTGGTGATGTGGTGGGTGATCACACCGTGCTGTTTGCCTGCGAGGGCGAGCGTCTGGAGATCACGCACAAGGCATCGAGCCGTATGACTTTCGCCAAGGGTGCGGTGCGCGCCGCGCTGTGGCTGGATGGTCGTGAGCCGGGTCTTTATGATATGCAGGACGTGCTCGAGCTGCGTTGATGCAGTGCTGAACCGGTGCAAACGCCCTGTTTGCGCCGGTTTTTCTCCGCTTGGCGACGACCTGTCGCATTCTCCGGCCTTTAGGGCTCTTTAGCGGTGGACCAAAAAAGCCTTTTTCTGTAAGCTACAGCTTTAGTGTGTCCACTAAAAGCGCGCAGAATAATTCAGTGAAGAAGCGGGGTGACGTGTCCATACGTCACTCCGCTTTTTTACAACCTGCGATCGCCCTTTCATGCGTTATTTACGGGAGGTCTTCTTGACTAAGCCAGCCATACTTGCCCTTGCTGATGGCAGCATTTTTCGCGGCGAAGCCATTGGAGCCGACGGTCAGACCGTTGGTGAGGTGGTGTTCAACACCGCAATGACCGGCTATCAGGAAATCCTTACCGATCCTTCCTACGCCCAACAGATCGTTACCCTGACTTACCCGCACATCGGCAACACCGGCACCACGCCGGAAGACGCCGAGTCCGACCGCGTATGGTCCGCTGGCCTGGTCATCCGTGACCTGCCACTGGTAGCGAGCAACTGGCGTAACACGATGTCGCTGTCCGATTACCTGAAAGCCAACAACGTCGTGGCGATCGCCGGTATCGACACCCGTCGCCTGACCCGCATCCTGCGTGAAAAGGGCGCGCAGAACGGCTGCATCATGGCCGGTGACAACATCTCCGAAGAAGCCGCCATCGCCGCTGCGCAAGGCTTCCCGGGCCTGAAGGGCATGGACCTGGCAAAGGTCGTCAGCACCAAGACCCAATACGAATGGCGCTCGACGGTCTGGGATCTGAAAACCGACAGCCACGCGACCATCGACGCTTCCGAGCTGCCGTATCACGTGGTGGCCTTTGACTACGGCGTCAAGGTCAACATCCTGCGCATGCTGGTCGAGCGTGGCTGCCGCGTCACCGTTGTGCCTGCCCAGACCCCGGCTGCCGATGTCCTGGCGCTGAAGCCGGACGGCGTGTTCCTGTCCAACGGCCCGGGTGATCCGGAGCCATGCGACTACGCGATCCAGGCGATCAAGGACGTGCTGGAAACCGAAATTCCGGTCTTCGGCATCTGCCTCGGTCACCAGCTGCTGGCTCTGGCCTCCGGCGCCAAGACCGTGAAAATGGGCCACGGCCACCACGGTGCCAACCACCCGGTGCAGGATCTGGACAACGGCGTTGTGATGATCACCAGCCAGAACCACGGTTTTGCGGTCGACGAAGCCACCCTGCCGGGCAACGTGCGCGCGATCCACAAATCGCTGTTCGACGGCACCCTGCAAGGCATCGAGCGCACCGACAAGAGCGCGTTCAGCTTCCAGGGCCACCCTGAAGCGAGCCCGGGCCCGAACGACGTCGCGCCACTGTTCGACCGCTTCATCAACGAGATGGCCAAGCGACGCTAAGCGTTCGCCTTGAGACTGTAGAGAGAAGCCCTCGAGGGCGGCCCCGGCACCGGTGGCCCCTTCGGGACTTCAGAAATCGATCAAGACGGCTTGCCGACTGACCTGCGGATTTGAGTGACAACCCATGCCAAAACGTACAGACATTAAAAGCATCCTGATTCTCGGCGCTGGCCCGATCGTTATCGGCCAGGCCTGCGAATTCGACTACTCCGGCGCCCAGGCCTGCAAAGCCCTGCGCGAAGAGGGTTACCGTGTCATCCTGGTGAACTCCAACCCGGCCACGATCATGACCGACCCGGACATGGCCGACGCCACTTACATTGAGCCGATCAAGTGGCAGACCGTTGCCAAGATCATCGAGAAAGAACGTCCGGACGCCGTCCTGCCAACCATGGGCGGCCAGACCGCTCTGAACTGCGCACTGGACCTGGAGCGCGAAGGCGTTCTGGAGAAGTTCGGCGTGGAAATGATCGGCGCCAACGCCGACACCATCGACAAGGCTGAAGACCGTTCGCGTTTCGACAAGGCGATGAAATCCATCGGCCTGGCGTGCCCGCGCTCCGGCATCGCGCACAGCATGGAAGAAGCCAACGCCGTCCTCGAGACGCTGGGCTTCCCGTGCATCATCCGTCCGTCCTTCACCATGGGCGGCACCGGTGGTGGTATCGCATACAACCGTGAAGAATTCGAAGAAATCTGCGCCCGTGGTCTGGACCTGTCGCCGACCAAAGAGCTGCTGATCGACGAATCGCTGATCGGCTGGAAAGAATACGAAATGGAAGTTGTCCGCGACAAAAAGGACAACTGCATCATCGTCTGCTCAATCGAAAACTTCGACCCGATGGGCGTGCACACCGGCGACTCGATCACCGTTGCGCCGGCACAGACGCTGACCGACAAGGAATACCAGATCCTGCGTAACGCCTCGCTGGCGGTACTGCGCGAGATCGGCGTTGAAACCGGCGGTTCCAACGTGCAGTTCGGTATCTGCCCGAACACTGGCCGTATGGTCGTGATCGAGATGAACCCGCGGGTATCGCGTTCCTCGGCGCTGGCTTCGAAAGCCACCGGTTTCCCGATCGCCAAAGTCGCGGCCAAACTGGCTGTGGGTTACACCCTCGACGAACTGTCGAACGACATCACCGGCGGCAAGACCCCGGCGTCCTTCGAACCGTCGATCGACTACGTCGTGACCAAGCTGCCACGCTTCGCCTTCGAGAAATTCGCCAAGGCTGACGCACGCCTGACCACTCAGATGAAGTCGGTGGGTGAAGTCATGGCCATCGGTCGGACGTTCCAGGAATCCCTGCAGAAAGCCCTGCGCGGTCTGGAAGTCGGCGTTTGCGGTCTGGACGAGAAGCTCGACCTGAGCAACCCGGAAAGCATGAGCGTGCTCAAGCGCGAGCTGACCGTGCCGGGCGCCGAGCGTATCTGGTACGTGGCTGACGCGTTCCGCGCCGGTCTGTCGGTCGAAGACATCTTCGGCATGAACATGATCGACCCATGGTTCCTGGTGCAGATCGAAGACCTGATCAAGGACGAAGAGAAGGTCAAGACCCTTGGTCTGTCTTCGATCGACCGCGACCTCATGTTCAAGCTCAAGCGCAAAGGCTTCTCCGATCAGCGTCTGGCCAAGCTGCTGGGTGTGACCGAGAAGAACCTGCGCACGCACCGTCAGAAACTCGAAGTGTTCCCGGTCTACAAGCGCGTCGACACCTGCGCCGCCGAGTTCGCCACCGACACCGCTTACCTCTACTCGACGTACGAAGAAGAGTGCGAAGCCGCGCCGTCCGGGCGCGACAAGATCATGATTCTGGGCGGCGGTCCGAACCGTATCGGCCAGGGCATCGAGTTCGACTACTGCTGCGTTCACGCCGCTCTCGCTCTGCGCGAAGACGGCTACGAAACCATCATGGTCAACTGCAACCCGGAAACCGTTTCCACCGACTACGACACCTCCGACCGTCTGTACTTCGAACCAGTGACTCTGGAAGACGTGCTGGAAATCTGCCGCGTCGAGAAGCCGAAAGGTGTGATCGTCCAGTACGGCGGCCAGACCCCGCTGAAACTGGCTCGCGCGCTGGAAGCCGCTGGCGTGCCGATTATCGGCACCAGCCCTGACGCCATCGACCGCGCCGAAGACCGCGAGCGCTTCCAGCAAATGGTTGAGCGCCTGAACCTGCGTCAGCCACCGAACGCCACCGTGCGCAGTGAAGACGAAGCTGTTCGCGCTGCCGCGAAAATCGGTTACCCGTTGGTTGTGCGTCCGTCCTACGTACTGGGCGGCCGTGCGATGGAGATCGTCTACAAGGAAGACGAGCTCAAGCGCTACCTGCGTGACGCGGTGCAAGTGTCGAACGACAGCCCGGTGCTGCTCGACCACTTCCTCAACTGCGCCATTGAAATGGACGTGGACGCGGTCTGCGACGGCAAAGACGTAGTAATCGGCGCGATCATGCAGCACATCGAACAGGCGGGCGTTCACTCCGGTGACTCCGCGTGCTCGCTGCCGCCGTACTCGCTGCCGGCGCACATCCAGGACGAGATGCGCGAACAGGTCAAGAAAATGGCTCTGGAACTGGGCGTTGTCGGCCTGATGAACGTGCAATTGGCCTTGCAGGGCGAAGACATCTACGTCATCGAAGTCAACCCGCGCGCTTCGCGTACCGTGCCGTTCGTGTCCAAGTGCATCGGTGTTTCCCTGGCGATGATCGCTGCGCGCGTGATGGCCGGTAAGACTCTGAAAGAGATCGGCTTCACCAAGGAAATCATTCCGAACTTCTACAGCGTGAAAGAGGCGGTATTCCCGTTCGCCAAATTCCCTGGCGTTGACCCGATCCTCGGCCCAGAGATGAAGTCGACCGGTGAAGTGATGGGCGTCGGCGACACCTTCGGTGAAGCGTTCGCCAAGGCTCAGATGGGCGCCAGCGAAGTGCTGCCGACCGGCGGTACTGCGTTCATCAGCGTACGTGACGACGACAAGCCACTGGTTGCAGGCGTGGCCCGTGATCTGATCAACTTGGGTTTCGAAGTGGTTGCCACTGCCGGCACTGCCAAGCTGATCGAAGCCGCAGGCCTGAAAGTGCGCCGCGTAAACAAGGTGACCGAGGGTCGTCCGCACGTGGTCGACATGATCAAGAATGACGAAGTCACGCTGATCATCAACACCACCGAGGGTCGTCAGTCGATCGCCGATTCGTACTCCATTCGTCGCAATGCCCTGCAGCACAAGATCTACTGCACCACCACCATTGCTGCGGGCGAAGCGATCTGCGAAGCGCTGAAATTCGGTCCGGAAAAGACCGTGCGTCGCTTGCAGGATCTACACGCAGGATTGAAGGCATGAGCATAACCAAGTACCCAATGACTGTTCAGGGCGCTCGCGCCCTGGAAGAAGAACACGCTCACCTGACCAAGGTCGTCCGTCCGAAGCTCAGCCAGGACATCGGTACGGCCCGCGAGTTGGGTGACTTGAAGGAAAATGCTGAATACCATGCTGCCCGCGAGCAGCAGGGCATGGTCGAGGCGCGAATTCGCGACATCGAAGGCCGGATTCAGAATCAGGTCGTCATTGATGTCACCACCATCCCGCACACGGGCAAGGTGATTTTCGGCACGACCGTAGACATCGCCAATGTCGAGACGGATGAAAGCGTCACTTACCAGATCGTGGGTGAGGATGAAGCTGACTTCAAACTCGGCAAGATTTCGGTCGGCTCGCCGTTGGCCCGTGCCTTGATTGGCAAGGAAGAGGGTGACGTAGTCGCCGTCAAAACGCCAAGCGGCGTGATCGAGTACGAGATTGTCGAAGTTCGTCACATCTGAAAGAAGGCGCCCGCTGCATGCGGGCGCCATGCTCTGGCAGCTGGCCCAGATGCTGTGGGTCGGCGGGCTATGGTTGATTCATCTCGGTTTGCAGCCGGCGTTGGGCCAGATTGGCCTGGCGCCGCTGCTGATCGACGAAGTCGCCAGCGCCTTTGAAGTGCTGGTCGTGGGTTTCGCTGCAGTCTGCGTGATCTTTCAGGCTTTGGTGCTGTACAGGCCGAGGGCCCTGGCAGTCTATGGCGGGATTTTCGCGGACAGGTGCTGATGATGGCGTTATACGCGTGTGCGATGTATGTCGCCGTGCGTGTTGGCTGGCCGGATGCGCAGCGCTGGCAGGTGTTCAGTTATCTGGTGCTGGGGTTTTCCGGGCTGGTGCTGGTCATGCAGCCGGTGCCGGGCTGGAGTGGCAGGGTGCGCGAAGCACACCCTTGACCCTTGTCATCACTTGAAACGATGAACGTTCGACAGCTGCTTGTTGACGCTGAAGTTCTTGCGATACACCAGTGCCATCTTGCCGATGACCTGTACCAGGTCCGCTTTGCCGACCTTGCACAGTTCTGCGATGTGCGCCAGGCGCGACTCGCGATCGAGGATGTTGAGCTTGATCTTGATCAGCTCGTGATCCGCCAGGGCGCGTTCGAGTTCGGCTAGCACACCTTCAGTCAGACCGTTGTCAGCCACAGTCAGAACTGGTTTCAGATGGTGGCCAATGGATTTGTACTGTTTCTTCTGCTCTGGAGTGAGCGGCATAATCTGACCCTTTCGTCTGGATTCTGTAAAATGGCGGCCATTTTACCCGAGGGTTCGTGGATCCGCCCAACTAATCACGACCCTTATTATCGAGGTGCCCAATGGCGCGTTCCAAGACAAGCCTTGGTTGGCTGAAAAGACATGTCAACGATCCTTATGTGAAGCAGGCGCAGAAGGATGGCTACCGCTCGCGTGCGAGTTACAAGCTTCTGGAAATCCAGGAGAAATACAAACTGATCCGTCCGGGCATGAGCGTTGTCGACCTGGGCGCGGCGCCCGGTGGCTGGTCGCAGGTCACCAGTCGACTGATCGGTGGTCAGGGGCGTTTGATCGCCTCGGACATCCTCGAAATGGACAGCATTCCAGACGTCACCTTCATTCATGGGGACTTTACCGAGGACTCAGTGCTCGGCCGAATCCTCGAGGCTGTCGGTAATTCGCAGGTGGACCTTGTGATTTCCGATATGGCCCCCAATATGAGTGGTACGCCTGAAGTGGATATGCCCAAGGCCATGTTCCTGTGCGAGCTGGCACTGGACCTGGCGGAACGGATACTCAAGCCTGGTGGCAATTTCGTCATCAAGATTTTTCAGGGCGAAGGTTTCGACGTTTACTTGAAGGATGCTCGTCGCAAATTCGACAAGATCCAGATGATCAAGCCGGATTCTTCGCGTGGCAGCTCCCGCGAGCAATATATGCTGGCTTGGGGCTACCGTGGCAACGGCGAATAAATGTGGTTTTTCAGCGGGGCGATAGCTTTTTCATATTTTGCCCCGCGTGCATAAACGAATATTGTGTGGAAAGTGTTTCACAAAGGGTTACAGACGGCGCCTGCCAGAGTTGTAGGTAATGTAGTAAGTTAGGCCGGTGAATATCATGCGAAGCGCGCGCCAGTAGCGGAGCTTGCTTCAGAGGGTAGTTAATTGAACGATATGGCAAAGAATCTGATCCTGTGGTTGATCATCGCGGCTGTCCTGGTGACGGTGATGAACAACTTCTCCAGCCCTAACGAGCCGCAGACCCTCAACTATTCCGACTTCATCCAGCAGGTCAAGGATGGCAAGGTCGAGCGCGTCGCCGTTGATGGTTATGTGATTACCGGCAAGCGCACCGATGGCGACAGCTTCAAGACTATTCGTCCGGCCATTCAGGACAATGGCCTGATCGGCGATCTGGTCGACAACCATGTCGTGGTTGAAGGCAAGCAGCCTGAGCAGCAAAGCATCTGGACTCAACTGCTGGTAGCCAGCTTCCCGATCCTGGTGATCATCGCGGTGTTCATGTTCTTCATGCGCCAGATGCAGGGCGGTGCCGGTGGCAAGGGCGGGCCGATGAGCTTTGGCAAGAGCAAGGCGCGCCTGCTCTCCGAAGATCAGGTGAAAACCACATTGGCTGACGTCGCCGGTTGCGACGAAGCCAAGGAAGAAGTCGGCGAGCTCGTCGAGTTCCTGCGTGATCCGGGCAAATTCCAGCGTCTGGGCGGCCGCATTCCTCGTGGCGTGCTGATGGTCGGTCCTCCGGGTACCGGTAAAACCTTGCTGGCCAAGGCGATTGCCGGCGAAGCCAAGGTGCCGTTCTTCACCATTTCCGGTTCTGACTTCGTCGAGATGTTTGTCGGTGTCGGTGCCAGCCGTGTTCGTGACATGTTCGAGCAGGCCAAGAAGCACGCCCCGTGCATCATCTTCATCGACGAAATCGACGCCGTTGGTCGCCACCGTGGCGCCGGCATGGGCGGTGGTCACGACGAGCGTGAGCAGACTCTCAACCAGTTGCTGGTGGAGATGGATGGCTTCGAAATGAACGATGGCATCATTGTCATCGCTGCAACCAACCGTCCGGACGTACTCGACCCGGCACTGCTGCGTCCCGGCCGTTTCGACCGTCAAGTGGTGGTTGGCTTGCCAGACATCCGTGGTCGCGAGCAGATTCTCAAGGTCCACATGCGTAAAGTGCCAATGGGCGACGACGTTGCTCCAGCGGTGATCGCGCGTGGTACACCGGGCTTCTCCGGTGCCGACCTGGCCAACCTGGTCAACGAAGCCTCGCTGTTCGCTGCACGCAGCGGCAAGCGCATCGTCGAGATGAAAGAGTTCGAGCTGGCCAAAGACAAGATCATGATGGGCGCTGAGCGCAAATCGATGGTCATGTCCGAGAAGGAAAAACAGAACACCGCTTATCACGAAGCAGGCCACGCCATTGTTGGTCGGGTAGTGCCTGAGCATGATCCGGTCTACAAGGTCTCGATCATCCCGCGCGGTCGTGCGCTGGGTGTGACCATGTTCCTTCCGGAAGAAGATCGCTACAGCCTGTCCAAGCGTGCGCTGATCAGTCAGATCTGCTCGCTGTACGGTGGTCGTATTGCTGAAGAGATGACCCTTGGCTTCGACGGTGTCACCACCGGTGCCTCCAACGACATCATGCGTGCCAGTCAGATCGCACGGAACATGGTCACCAAGTGGGGCTTGTCGGAAAAACTTGGCCCGTTGATGTATGCAGAAGAGGAAGGCGAAGTGTTCCTCGGTCGCGGCGGCGGTGGTCAGGCAGCGAGCTTCTCGGGTGAGACTGCCAAGCTGATCGACTCCGAAGTGCGCAGCATCATCGATCACTGCTACGGCACTGCCAAGCAGATCCTGACCGACAATCGCGACAAGCTCGATGCGATGGCCGACGCGCTGATGAAGTACGAAACGATCGACGCTGAGCAGATCGACGACATCATGGCGGGGCGTACACCTCGCGAGCCGCGTGACTGGACAGGTGGCACAGGTACTCCGCCACCACCAGTTGTCCGTGACGAGCGTCCGGAAACACCGATTGGCGGTCCGGCTGCTGACGTTTAAGGCTTGAAATGACTTCTGTACAGTCCCTGACCCGGTTGCCTTGCGGCAACCGGGTTCTTGATTTGGCCCGGACACATGTCATGGGCATTCTCAATGTCACTCCCGATTCCTTTTCCGACGGCGGCCAATACAGCCAGCTGGACGCTGCATTGCGTCACGCTGAAGCCATGGTGGCTGCCGGCGCGACGCTGATCGATGTCGGTGGTGAGTCCACGCGCCCTGGGGCAAGAGCGGTGTCGCCGCTGGAAGAACTGGAGCGCGTAGCGCCGATCGTCGAGCTGATCAATCGAGAGCTCGATGTGATCATCTCGGTCGATACCTCGACGCCAGCGGTCATGCGCGAAACCGCGCGACTCGGCGCCGGCCTGATCAATGATGTCCGTTCGCTGCAGCGCGATGGTGCGCTGGATGCAGCGGCGGCTACCGGTTTGCCGGTGTGTCTGATGCACATGCTCGGCGAGCCTGGAAACATGCAGGACAACCCGCAGTACCAGGATGTCACACGCGAAGTCGGCGAGTTTCTTGCCGAGCGCATGGCGCAGTGTGCAGCCGCTGGCATTCCTGCCGAGCGGATCATTCTCGATCCCGGTTTCGGTTTCGCCAAAACCCTGCAGCACAATCTAAGCTTGTTCAAGCACATGGAAGCTCTGCATGCGTTGGGCAGGCCATTGCTTGTGGGTGTTTCGCGAAAGAGCATGATCGGCCAGGCCTTGAATCGCCCCGTGGGCGAGCGTCTTCATGGCGGTCTGGCCCTTGCTGCGCTGGCATCGGTAAAAGGTGCGTGTATATTGCGCGTCCATGATGTGGCGGAAACGGTAGACGTCGTGCGGATGATCGCGGCCGTAGAATCAGCCGAATAAGAATGATGGAGCGCTTATGAGCAAAAAATACTTTGGTACCGACGGCATTCGTGGCCGGGTCGGTGAATACCCGATTACTCCTGATTTCATGCTCAAGCTTGGCTGGGCTGCTGGCATGGCGTTCCGCAAGATGGGTGCCTGCAAGGTGCTGGTCGGCAAGGACACGCGTATTTCCGGATACATGTTCGAATCGGCACTCGAGGCGGGCCTGACATCGGCAGGCGCCGATGTGATGTTGCTCGGTCCGATGCCGACCCCGGCGATTGCCTATCTGTCGCGCACATTCCAGGCCGAGGCCGGGATCGTGATCAGTGCTTCGCACAACCCGCACGACGATAACGGCATCAAGTTCTTCTCCGGCAAAGGCACCAAACTGCCAGATGAACTGGAGCTGATGATCGAAGAATTGCTCGACACGCCGATGACCGTGGTTGAGTCGAGCAAGATCGGCAAAGTGTCGCGAATCAACGATGCGTCCGGCCGTTACATCGAATTCTGCAAAAGCAGTGTGCCAACCGGCACCAGTTTTTCCGGTATGAAGATTGTCATTGATTGCGCACACGGCGCGACCTATAAGGTTGCGCCAAGCGTATTCCGTGAGCTGGGCGCAGAAGTGGTCGTGCTGTCGGCGCAGCCTAACGGGCTGAACATCAACGATAACTGTGGTTCGACCCACATGGGCCCGTTGCAGGCCGCGGTGTTGGCTGAACACGCCGATCTGGGCATCGCGTTCGATGGTGACGGCGATCGCGTTCTGATGGTCGATCACACCGGCACCATTGTCGATGGCGACGATTTGCTGTTCATCATCGCCCGTGATCTGCATGAGCGCGGCAAGTTGCAGGGCGGCGTGGTTGGCACCCTGATGAGTAATCTGGGTCTTGAGCTGGCGCTTGCCGATCTGTCGATCCCGTTTATTCGGGCCAATGTCGGTGACCGCTATGTGATCGCCGAACTGCTTGAGCGCAACTGGCTGGTGGGTGGCGAGAACTCGGGGCATGTCGTGTGCTTCAATCACACCACCACCGGTGATGCGATCATCGCGGCGTTGCAGGTGCTGATGGCGCTGAAGGCCCGCAACGAAGGTCTGGCGCAAACGCGCCAGGCGCTGCGCAAATGTCCTCAAGTGCTGATCAACGTGCGTTTCGGTGGCGGCGAAAGCCCACTGGAGCACCCGGCTGTCAAAGAGGCGAGTGCGCGTGTAACCCAGGCAATGGCCGGTCGTGGTCGAGTGCTTTTGCGCAAGTCGGGAACAGAGCCTTTGGTGCGCGTAATGGTCGAAGGCGAAGACGAAACTCAGGTTCGCGGCTATGCCGAAGAACTGGCAAAACTGGTAACTGAAGTTTCTGCCTGATTCGGCTTGCCAGCCTTCATTCTCTTGGGTAACATCTGCGCCCACTTTGACCGACGAGGTACAGCATGCGTCGCCCTATGGTAGCTGGTAACTGGAAGATGCACGGTACCCGCGCCAGCGTCGCTGAGCTGATCAACGGCCTTCGTCATCTGGCCTTGCCAAGCGGTGTTGATGTCGCGGTATTCCCGCCTTGCTTGCATATCAATCAAGTGATTGATGGCTTGAAAGGCAAGTCGATTTCGATCGGCGCGCAGAATTCTGCGGTGGAAGCCATGCAAGGTGCGCTGACCGGTGAGATTGCTCCCAGTCAGTTGGTGGATGCAGGTTGTTCCCTGGTGCTTGTCGGGCACTCCGAACGCCGCCAGATAATGGGCGAGCGCGACGGGATGCTGAATCGCAAGTTCGCAGCGGCACAGGCATGTGGCTTGATTCCGGTGTTGTGTATAGGGGAAACCCTCGAGCAGCGCGAAGCCGGTAAAACTCTTGAGGTTGTCGGGCGTCAGCTGGGCAGCATCATTGAGGAGCTGGGTGTAGGTGCCTTTGCCAAGGCAGTCATTGCTTACGAGCCTGTCTGGGCCATTGGTACCGGACTGACTGCAACGCCGCAACAGGCTCAGGATGTGCATAAAGCCATTCGCGAGCAGTTGGCGGCAGAGAATTCTGAAGTCGCACGAGGTGTGCGGCTTCTATACGGCGGCAGCGTGAAGGCGGCCAATGCGGCCGAACTGTTCGGCATGCCGGATATCGATGGGGGGCTCATTGGTGGAGCTTCCCTGAATGCAGATGAGTTCGGTGCGATCTGTCGCGCCGCGGGAAACTGAGAAAATGCTGGAAACAGTCGTAGTCGTTTTTCATCTGCTGGGTGCATTGGGCGTAGTTGCTCTGGTTTTGCTGCAGCAGGGTAAGGGTGCGGACGCTGGCGCGTCTTTCGGAGCAGGTGCTTCAAATACTGTGTTCGGAAGCCAAGGTTCCTCTACCTTTCTTAGTAAGTTTACTGCTATACTTGCCGCCGGTTTCTTCATAACCAGCTTGGGGTTAGGTTACTTTGCTAAAGAGAAGGCTCATCAGCTGACTCAAGCAGGTTTGCCAGATCCAGCAGTGTTGGAAGTACCTAAGCAACAACAACCGGCTTCTGATGATGTCCCGGTGCTTCAAGAGCAAAAGTCGGCTACTCCAGCGACTGACGTACCTCCAGCTCAAGAGCAGAAGTAAGAAGAGTTTCAAATGTAGTTTTGCCGAGGTGGTGGAATTGGTAGACACGCAACCTTGAGGTGGTTGTGCCCATAGGGTGTAGGGGTTCGAGTCCCCTTCTCGGTACCAATTAGTCAGGAGAGCCCGCTGTTGCGGGCTTTCTTGCAGGTGGAAGGTTACATTGACCCTATAAGGGATCGGTCGTATACTTCCGCCCCAGCTTTGTCGCGGGGTGGAGCAGTCTGGTAGCTCGTCGGGCTCATAACCCGAAGGTCGTCGGTTCAAATCCGGCCCCCGCAACCAGTTTAAGGAGCCCCTTTTCAGGGGCTTTTTGTTAGCTGGACACTTTCAACGCCGCTGTTCGACGGCGTTTCAAGGATGGGCGTTATGCCCATTTTTTTATTTTGCAAAGCATGCACATATCATGCACTAGGGGGTTCAGGTGTCGAGCAAGCTAGAAGAGTTGCAGGCCTTGCTGGCCCCGGTGGTCGTGGCCCTGGGCTATGAATGCTGGGGTATCGAGTTTTCGGCTCAGGGTCGGCACTCGATGTTGCGCGTTTATATCGATAAAGAGGGCGGCGTGCTGGTGGACGATTGCGCCATTGTCAGCCGTCAGATCAGCGGTGTACTGGATGTTGAAGATCCAATCTCCGTTGAATACACCCTTGAAGTTTCCTCGCCAGGCATGGAGCGCCCACTGTTCACTCTTGAGCAGTTCGCCCAGTTCGTTGGTGAACAAGTGAAGATCAAGCTGCGCTCGCCTTTTGACGGTCGACGCAACTTTCAGGGCCTTCTGCGCGGTGTAGAAGAGCAGGACGTCGTGGTGCAGGTAGATGACCATGAATTCCTGTTGCCGATCGATATGATCGACAAGGCCAACATTATTCCCAGTTTTGACTGAGACGCGGATCCCGCGGATCCAATGGCTTGCGAAAGGCGAGGCGTACGATGAGCAAAGAAGTACTGCTGGTTGTTGAGTCGGTATCCAATGAAAAGGGTGTACCGGCAAGCGTAATTTTTGAAGCGCTGGAGCTGGCTCTGGCCACTGCTACCAAGAAGCGTTTTGAAGACGAAGTGGACCTGCGTGTGGAAATCAACCGCCACACCGGTGCCTACGAAACCTTCCGTCGCTGGACGGTCGTCGAAGAGAATGATCTCGACGATCCGGCCATCGAGACCTGGCCAAGCAAGGTTGCCGAAACGCATCCGGGTGCCAAGGTCGGCGACGTCGTCGAAGAAAAAATCGAATCCATCGAGTTCGGCCGCATCGCTGCACAGACTGCCAAGCAGGTCATCGTGCAGAAAGTTCGTGAAGCCGAGCGCGCTCAAGTGGTTGACGCCTATCGCGAGCGCCTGGGAGAAATCATCTCCGGCACCGTGAAAAAAGTTACCCGCGACAACGTGATTGTCGATCTGGGCAACAACGCTGAAGCGTTGCTGGCCCGTGAAGACATCATTTCTCGCGAAACCTTCCGTGTCGGCGTGCGTCTGCGTGCGCTGCTCAAGGAAATCCGCACCGAGAACCGCGGCCCGCAGCTGATCCTGTCGCGTACCGCGCCGGAAATGCTGATCGAGCTGTTCCGCATCGAAGTGCCGGAGATTGCCGAAGGCCTCATCGAAGTCATGGCAGCGTCCCGTGATCCGGGTTCGCGCGCCAAGATCGCCGTTCGCTCCAAGGACAAACGCATCGACCCGCAGGGCGCTTGCATTGGTATGCGCGGTTCGCGCGTTCAGGCAGTGTCGGGCGAGTTGGGCGGCGAGCGTGTTGACATCGTGCTGTGGGACGATAACCCGGCCCAGTTCGTGATCAACGCCATGTCCCCGGCCGAGGTTGCGGCAATTATCGTCGACGAAGATGCCCATGCCATGGACATCGCCGTTGGCGCAGATAACCTGGCTCAGGCCATTGGTCGCGGTGGTCAGAACGTGCGTCTGGCCAGCCAGTTGACTGGCTGGACCCTGAACGTGATGACCGAATCGGACATCCAGGCCAAGCAGCAAGCGGAAACCGGCGACATCCTGCGCAACTTCATCGACGAGCTGGAAGTCGACGAAGAGCTGGCGCAGGTGCTGGTTGACGAAGGCTTCACCAGCCTGGAAGAGATTGCCTACGTACCGGTGGAGGAGATGCTCAACATCGACGGCTTTGACGAGGACATCGTCAACGAGCTTCGCGCTCGTGCCAAGGATCGTTTGTTGACCAAAGCCATCGCTACTGAGGAAAAGCTGGCAGACGCCCATCCGGCCGAAGACCTGCTCTCGCTTGAGGGTATGGACAAGGATTTGGCGATGGAACTGGCGGTGCGCGGCGTAATTACCCGCGAAGACCTGGCCGAGCAGTCTATTGACGACCTGCTCGACATCGACGGCATTGACGATGATCGTGCCGGCAAGTTGATCATGGCCGCCCGAGCCCACTGGTTCGAGTAATTAGGCGCGGCCTGAGGAGAGAAGTGCATGACGCAAGTCACGGTGAAACAACTGGCCGATGAGGTCAAAACACCGGTAGAGCGCCTGTTGCAGCAGATGCGTGAGGCAGGTCTGCCGCACACCGCCGCCGACGAAAATGTGACTGACAGTGAGAAGCAGTCCCTGCTGACTCACTTGAAAAGCAGCCACAAGGCGAAAGTGGAAGAACCACGCAAGATCACGCTGCAGCGTAAAACCACCAGCACCCTGCGGGTGGCTGGTAGCAAGAGCATCAGCGTAGAAGTTCGCAAGAAGAAAGTTTTCGTACAGCGCAGCCCGGAAGAAATCGAAGCCGAGCGCAAGCGTGAACTGGATGAGCGTCGCGCAGTAGAAAATGCTGCCCGTCAGAAGGCTGAAGAAGAAGCCAAGCTGCGCGCCGAAGAAGAAGCGCGTCGCCAGCCTGCTGCTGCGCAAGCCGTTGCCAGCGACGCCGTTGCGGCACCGGCTGCTGTGGCCGAGCCTGTGCGCGAAAGCGCGCCGGTGGCTGCTGCTCCAGCGCCGTCTGCTGACGTTCGCAACAAGCAGAACGAACAGCGCCGTCCGGACAAACCGCGTGCCGACGACAACAATCGTCGCAGCGGCGGTGGTGATGGCGAGCGTAAGAACGCTCCGCATCGCGCATCGGTCAAGGAAAAAGCCCCGGCTCCACGCGTGGCGCCACGTACTACCGACGAAGAAAGCGATGGCTTCCGTCGCGGCGGTCGCGGCAAGGCCAAGCTGAAGAAGCGCAACGCCCACGGTTTCCAGAGCCCTACCGGCCCTGTCGTGCGTGATGTGCAGATCGGCGAGACCATCACGGTTGGCGATCTGGCCAATCAGATGTCGGTCAAAGCGGCTGAAATCATCAAGTTCATGTTCAAACTGGGTACCCCAGCGACCATCAACCAGGTGCTTGATCAGGAAACTGCTCAACTGGTAGCCGAAGAACTGGGCCACAAAGTGACCCTGGTCAGCGACACAGCCCTGGAAGATTCCCTGGCCGAATCCCTGAAGTTTGAAGGTGAGTCGTTCTCCCGTGCGCCAGTCGTGACCGTAATGGGCCACGTTGACCACGGTAAGACGTCCCTGCTCGACTACATCCGTCGTGCCAAGGTAGCTGCTGGCGAAGCCGGCGGTATCACCCAGCACATCGGCGCGTACCACGTTGAGACTGATCGCGGCATGGTCACCTTCCTCGACACCCCGGGTCACGCTGCGTTTACCGCAATGCGTGCCCGTGGTGCCAAGGCGACCGACATCGTGATCCTCGTGGTTGCAGCCGACGACGGCGTGATGCCGCAAACCATCGAAGCGGTCCAGCATGCTCAGGCAGCTGGCGTGCCGCTGGTGGTTGCAGTGAACAAGATCGACAAGCCGGGCGCCGATCTCGATCGCATCCGCAGCGAACTGTCGGTTCACGGCGTGACCTCCGAAGATTGGGGTGGCGACACACCATTCGTTCCGGTATCCGCCAAAATGGGTACTGGCGTGGACGAGCTGCTTGAAGCCGTCCTGCTGCAGGCCGAAGTGCTCGAACTCAAAGCCACTCCATCGGCTCCTGGCCGTGGTGTGGTGGTTGAATCGCGTCTCGACAAAGGTCGTGGCCCGGTAGCCACCGTGCTGGTTCAGGACGGTACCCTGCGCCAAGGCGACATGGTCCTGGTCGGTTCGAACTACGGCCGCGTGCGTGCCATGCTCGACGAGAACGGCAAGCCGATCAAGGAAGCCGGTCCTTCCATCCCTGTCGAAATCCTCGGCCTGGACGGTACCCCGGACGCTGGCGACGAGATGAGCGTGGTTGCCGACGAGAAGAAAGCCCGTGAAGTGGCTCTGTTCCGTCAAGGCAAGTTCCGCGAAGTCAAACTGGCTCGCGCTCACGCCGGCAAGCTGGAAAACATCTTCGAAAACATGGGTCAGGCCGAGAAGAAGACGCTCAACATCGTCCTCAAATCCGACGTCCGTGGTTCGCTGGAAGCGTTGAACGGCGCCTTGAATGGCCTGGGCAACGACGAAGTTCAAGTGCGCGTAGTGGGCGGCGGCGTCGGTGGTATCACCGAATCCGATGCCAACCTGGCACTGGCTTCCAACGCTGTACTGTTCGGCTTCAACGTGCGTGCCGATGCTGGCGCACGCAAGATCGTCGAGCAGGAAGGTCTGGACATGCGTTACTACAACGTGATCTACGACATCATCGAAGACGTCAAGAAAGCCCTGACCGGCATGCTCGGCAGCGATGTTCGCGAGAACATCCTGGGTGTGGCCGAAGTGCGTGACGTGTTCCGTTCGCCGAAGTTTGGCGCGATCGCCGGTTGCATGGTGATCGAAGGTGTTGTGCACCGTAACCGTCCGATCCGTGTACTGCGTGAAGACATCGTTATCTTCGAAGGCGAGCTGGAATCCCTGCGCCGCTTCAAGGATGACGCTTCCGAAGTACGTGCCGGCATGGAATGCGGTATCGGCGTGAAGAGCTACAACGACGTCAAAGTCGGCGACAAGATCGAAGTCTTCGAGAAGGTTCAGGTTGCTCGCAGCCTCTGACTCGTGCACTTCAAGGGCCACGATGCGCCGTAGCATGCAAATGCGCGGTGCAGCGTCCGGACTCTAAACGCAACGCCCGGTCTGGCATTTGTCAGGCCGGGCGTTTGCCGCTTTCAGACCTTGCGGGTTTCACCGCTGGGCAGTAACAGGTAACAAATCATGGCAAAAGAATACAGCCGTACCCAACGTATCGGCGATCAGATGCAGCGCGAGCTGGCTCAACTGATCCGTCGCGAAGTCAAAGACCCGCGCGTGGGTCTGGTCACCATCACCGCAGTGGAAGTCTCCCGTGACGTCGGTCACGCGAAGATCTTCATCACCGTGATGGGGCAGGACAACGCCGAAGACATCGCGCAAAGCATCAAGGTGCTGAATGCCGCCGCAGGTTTCCTGCGCATGCAACTGGCCCGTGAAATGAAGCTGCGCAGCGTGCCGCAATTGCATTTCCACTACGACGAATCCGTCGTGCGTGGCGCGCATTTGTCGGCGTTGATCGAGCGCGCTGTGGCTGAAGACAATCAGCACGTCGCGGCGCCTGCACCTGAAGACACCAAGGAGTAACTCGGTGGCTCAGGTCAAACGTATCCGTCGTAACGTCAGTGGCATCATCCTGCTCGACAAGCCGTTGGGGTTCACCTCCAACGCCGCGTTGCAGAAGGTGCGCTGGCTGCTCAATGCCGAGAAGGCCGGTCACACCGGCAGCCTCGACCCGCTGGCCACCGGCGTGCTGCCGTTGTGCTTCGGTGAAGCGACCAAGTTCTCGCAGTACCTGCTCGATTCCGACAAGGGTTACGAAACGCTGGCGCAACTGGGCAAAACCACCACCACGGCGGATGCCGAAGGTGAGGTTTTGCAGGAGCGTCCGGTGACCGTTGGTCGCGCCGATGTCGAAGCGGTTTTGCCGAATTTTCGCGGTCAAATCAGTCAGATACCGCCGATGTACTCGGCGCTCAAGCGTGATGGCCAGCCGCTGTACAAGCTGGCCCGTGCAGGCGAAGTAGTGGAGCGCGAACCGCGTTCTGTTACTATTGCGCGCTTGGAATTGCTGGCCTTCGAAGGCGATACTGCGCGTCTTGCGGTGGACTGCAGCAAGGGCACCTATATCCGCACCCTGGTGGAGGATATCGGTGAGCAACTCGGTTGTGGTGCGTACGTCGCAGAATTGCGCCGTACCCAGGCCGGGCCTTTCACCCTCGCGCAGACGGTGACCCTCGAAGAGCTGGAAGCGGTACATGCCGAAGGTGGCAACGAAGCGGTTGATCGCTTTTTGATGCCATCGGACAGCGGCCTGCAGGATTGGCCGTTGCTGCACTTCTCGGAAGCGAGCGCGTTCTACTGGCTCAACGGCCAGCCGGTACGTGCCCCGGATGCTCCGAAGTTCGGCATGGTACGGGTACAGGATCACAATGGTCGCTTCATCGGCATCGGTGAAGTGAGCGAAGACGGGCGCATTGCGCCACGTCGCTTGATTCGGTCGGAATGACCGGAACCGGCCTGTGTCACAGCAGGTCGGCGAGTGTGGCTGTCAACAGGCACGGTCACGACTCATTTATAGATACAGGGATTTGTCCCTGGCCTGTTGAAACTGTTTCTTTGAAACAGTTTCCTGATAAGGAAGGATTGCCTCATGGCTCTCGACGTTCAAGAAAAAGCTCAAATCGTTGCTGACTACCAGCAAGCTGTTGGTGACACTGGTTCGCCAGAAGTGCAAGTTGCACTGCTGACCGCCAACATCAACAAACTGCAAGGTCACTTCAAGGCCAACGGTAAAGATCACCACTCCCGTCGTGGTCTGATCCGCATGGTAAACCAGCGTCGCAAGCTGCTGGACTACCTGAAAGGCAAGGACGTGAGCCGTTACAGCGCTCTGATCGCTCGCCTGGGTCTGCGTCGCTAATCAGCGATTGCGCTATGAGGTTGGTTGTCTGCAAGTCTTCAGCGGTTCGCCGCTGGCGCCTTGCAGGCTCCCAGCCTCAAGTTTTATCTGCGGCATGGCTTTACCTGTAGCACCCGGACAATCCACATCGGGCCGATTCCCGAGATTGCCCAAGAATTCGCAAGAAACCGTTTCCCCCAAGAGCCACAAAGAAGGTAGGACACCGTGAACCCGGTAATCAAAAAATTCCAGTTCGGTCAGTCGACCGTTACCCTCGAGACTGGCCGTATCGCCCGTCAGGCCTCCGGCGCAGTGCTGGTCACCGTTGACGACGATGTCAGCGTATTGGTGACCGTTGTCGGTGCCAAGCAAGCCGATCCGGGCAAGGGCTTTTTCCCTCTGTCCGTTCACTACCAGGAAAAGACTTACGCTGCCGGCAAGATCCCTGGTGGTTTCTTCAAGCGTGAAGGCCGTCCTTCCGAGAAAGAAACCCTGACTTCCCGACTGATCGACCGTCCGATCCGTCCGCTGTTTCCTGAAGGCTTCATGAACGAAGTGCAGGTTGTCTGCACCGTCGTTTCCACCAGCAAGAAGACCGATCCGGACATCGCTGCGATGATCGGTACCTCGGCTGCCCTGGCCATTTCCGGCATTCCATTCGACGGCCCGATCGGCGCCGCGCGCGTGGCTTTCCATGAAAGCACCGGCTACCTGCTGAACCCGACTTACGAACAGCAAGCCGCTTCGAGCCTGGACATGGTCGTTGCCGGTACTTCCGACGCCGTGCTGATGGTTGAATCGGAAGCCAAAGAGCTGACCGAAGACCAGATGCTGGGCGCGGTACTGTTTGCTCACGACGAGTTCCAGGTGGTGATCAACGCTGTTAAAGAACTGGCCGCTGAAGCTGCCAAGCCAACCTGGAACTGGGCTCCACAGCCAGAAGCCACCGAGCTGCTGGGCGCGATCCGTGCCGAGTTCGGCGACGCGATCTCCCAGGCTTACACCATCACCATCAAGGCCGACCGCTATGCGCGTCTGGGCGAGTTGCGTGACCAGGTGGTTGCCAAGCTGTCCGGCGAAGAAGGCCAGCCTTCGGCTGCTGAAGTCAAAGCTGCTTTCGGCGAAATCGAATACCGCACCGTTCGCGAAAACATCGTCAACGGCAAGCCACGTATCGACGGCCGCGACACCCGCACCGTACGTCCGCTGAACATCGAAGTCGGCGTTCTGCCGAAGACTCACGGTTCGGCACTGTTCACCCGCGGTGAAACCCAGGCGCTGGTCGTTGCAACACTGGGCACCGCCCGTGATGCACAACTGCTGGACACCCTGGAAGGCGAGAAAAAAGACCCGTTCATGCTGCACTACAACTTCCCGCCGTTCTCGGTAGGCGAGTGTGGTCGCATGGGTGGTGCCGGTCGTCGCGAAATCGGTCACGGCCGTCTGGCCCGTCGTTCGGTTTCGGCCATGCTGCCAGCCGCTGACGTGTTCCCGTACACCATCCGTGTGGTGTCGGAAATCACCGAATCCAACGGTTCGAGCTCGATGGCTTCCGTCTGCGGCGCTTCCCTGGCCCTGATGGACGCCGGTGTACCGATGAAGGCACCGGTTGCCGGTATCGCCATGGGTCTGGTTAAAGAAGGCGAGAAGTTCGCCGTCCTGACCGACATCCTCGGTGACGAAGACCACCTCGGCGACATGGACTTCAAGGTAGCCGGTACCGCCAAAGGCGTAACTGCGCTGCAGATGGACATCAAGATCAAAGGCATCACCGAAGAAATCATGGAGATCGCTCTGGGCCAGGCCCTGGAAGCGCGCCTGAACATCCTCGGTCAGATGAACCAGATCATCGGCCAGTCGCGTACCGAGCTGTCGGCCAACGCACCGACCATGATCGCGATGAAAATCGACACCGACAAAATCCGTGACGTTATCGGTAAAGGTGGCGCTACCATCCGTGCGATCTGCGAGGAAACCAAGGCTTCGATCGACATCGAAGACGACGGTTCGATCAAGATCTTCGGCGAAACCAAGGAAGCTGCTGAAGCTGCTCGTCAGCGCGTTCTGGGCATCACCGCCGAAGCCGAGATCGGCAAGATCTACGTCGGCAAGGTTGAGCGCATCGTCGACTTCGGCGCGTTCGTCAACATCCTGCCGGGCAAGGACGGTCTGGTGCACATCTCGATGCTGAGCGACGCTCGCGTAGAGAAAGTCACCGACATTCTGAAAGAAGGCCAGGAAGTGGAAGTGCTGGTACTGGACGTGGACAACCGCGGCCGTATCAAGCTGTCCATCAAAGACGTGGCAGCTGCCAAGGCTTCGGGCGTTTAATCACCCGCCAGCCTTAGTGCAACGAAAATGCCCCGCCGTGCAAACGGCGGGGCATTTTTTTGCCCGCGAAATACCCGGACATTCTGCGAAGTTGCCGGACCCCAACAGCGGTGCTAGTTTTAGCCCACCGCCCGTGTAGCTCAGCCGGTAGAGCAGCGCACTCGTAACGCGAAGGTCGCAGGTTCGATTCCTGTCTCGGGCACCATCCTCACTTATTTCACCTTGCGACTCAGATCCTCGACGGTACGTTTCAGCTGATCCATTGCCCGATCCTGGTCGTTGACCTTCTGCTTCAGATTCGAAATTTCGCTGCTGTTCGAATTGGAGCTGGAGCCGCTGTTGCGCTTGAGTTCTTCAACCTGGCGGCCAAGGGATTCGAGCACACGGTCCTGTTCCTTGGCCTTGTTCTTCAGTTCGTCCAGTTCCCTGCCGCTGGAGCTTGAGCTGGAACCGCCGCTGCGTTTGAGCTCTTCTATCTGCTGCGATTGATCCTTGAGGGTGTCGCGCATCTTTTGCAGCTCATCAATGCTGATATCGCTTTTGATCACGACGGTCTTGCCATAGTCGTTGTGGATCAGTGAAACCTTGTCGCCATAGGACGGGCTGCTGGGACTCAGCTCAACGGCCATGGCGCTGGCCGGCAGGACCAGGGCAGCAATCAAAGCGGTAGTGGAGACAACAGCGGAGATTTTCGAGAAGCTGCGCATCACTGGTTTTCCTTGTGAACAGCGTAAGTGAGTGCCTATGTGGCACATCGCTATGACTTGGAATCGGCATTTATGTTCCGCAAGTCAGCTTTTTGTGCGAGAGATGTAAAGAGCCGTGTAATTCGTCATGCAAACGTCCTATATTCGGTGCCTGCATGAGCATCGCTTAGCAGTTTTCAGATGATCCCGAATGGTTCCGAAGGCCGGCCACGCCGCGTCAGAGAGATCCTTGATGATCCAGATCCATCCTCCATTCCCAGATCAACGAGAACGCCATGACTGAATTAACTCAAGAGCAGCGTCACGAACAAGCGCTGGAAAAATACCTTCTGGACGTGCCCGATCTGAAGGAAGAGATCAAGGACCTGAGTCCCGATGATCAGAAAGACCAGATTCAGTGGGCCTTTGAAGATGAAGCCGAGGCTCAGGGCTTGCAGCCTTGGGAGTTGACGCTCAAGTACACGAGCACGCCGCAAGAGTTCGAGGTCAAGCGCCTGGAACTGCATAAAGAGGCGGCTGAAGTATTGGGTGTCGAATGGGATGAGTACTGCGAGATGAACAACCTGGTTGTATAACGGCAGCTACTAGCTTCAAGCTGCAAGCTGCAAGCTGCAAGCTGCAAGCTGCAAGTCAAAGCAGATGCGCTGTGGCTTGCAGCTTGCAGCTTGCAGCTTGAAGCTTGCCGCTGCTGTTAGAGGCTGAGGCGCATCGACAGGTCTACCGCTTTGACATCCTTGGTCATCGCACCAATCGAGATGTAATCCACCCCGGTTTCGGCGATCGGCAGCAGCGTGCTTTCGTTGATGCCACCGCTGGCTTCCAGTTTCGCCTTGCCGCCGTTCAGGCGCACGGCTTCGCGCATGTCGTCCAGGCTCAGTTCATCGAGCATGATGATGTCGGCACCGGCGTCCAGTGCCTCTTTCAATTCCTGCAGACTTTCCACTTCGATCTCGACCGGCTTGCCCGGGGCGATCTTGTGCGCGGCCGCGACGGCTTCGGTGATGCCGCCGCTGGCCGCGATGTGGTTTTCCTTGATCAGGAAGGCGTCATAAAGGCCGATGCGATGGTTATGGCAGCCGCCACAGGTCACGGCGTATTTCTGCGCCAGACGCAGGCCCGGCAAAGTCTTACGCGTGTCGAGCAGCTTGACCTCGGTTTGCCCGACGAAATCGGCCAGGTACTGCGCGCGCGTCGCCACGCCGGAGAGCAGTTGCAGAAAATTCAGCGCGCTGCGTTCACCGGTCAGCAGCGAACGCGCCGGGCCTTCCAGATGAAACAGCGGTTGATTGGGTTTGACCCGCTCGCCATCGATCACTTGCCAATGCACCGCGACGCGCGGATCGAGCTGACGAAATACCGCATCGACCCACGCCGTGCCGCAGATGACGGCGTCGTCACGGGTAATGATGGTGGCTTTGGCCAGACGTTCGGCCGGGATCAGTTGTGCGGTGATGTCGCCGCTGCCGACGTCTTCGAGCAACGCACGGCGCACGTTGGCTTCGATTTCGGCGGTCAGATCGGCGAGACGTAGATTCGGCATAACGGGCTCCACAAACAAAGTGGCCCGATTATAGGGGCAGGGCGCGAGCCAACCCAAGGTGAGAACAGGCGTGCCGGCCTGCAGCCGGTCGATTTTCTTTGAGCAAACCGGCGATAGCGTGGTCATTGAAGGGCGCTGCTAGGGGAAACCCTGACGGCTATGGCGCGGGTGACACGTTATGAAAGATAATCCGCCTTGCATTTGACGTCATAGCGTTGACGTTAATGCCGCCAGAATGGCTGGGAGTTGTGGGAGCGAGCTTGCTCGCGAATGCATTTTTCCAGTGACATTGATGCGGCTGACACACCGCCATCGCGGGCAGGCTCGCTCCCACAGGGGATCGGGGTTGCTTGATCGAACGAATCACCGTTTCAGGAGGCTTGGATGCACAGCGACGGAAAAGTAGTGCCTTTGCACAAGGCTGCTATCGATCAGGCGAATCACGCGCCGCTCGCCCGCCTGCCGGTGATTCTGCTTCAGGTGCGCGACAAGGCCGCGCAGCAATTGCGCCACGGTTTGCAGGAACTGTTCGATAACGCCGACGATACCCTGTTCGAAATGGCCGACCGGGCGCGCAACGATGTCGAGCAAAACATCTTTTTCGAAGCCATGCGCGACCTGCGCCTCAAGCGCAAACACATCGAACGCGGCTTTCTCGAACTGTTTTTCGAAGCCTTCGTCGGCCTGACCCAATACGATCCCACCCACAATGCCTTGCCGCGCACGCTGCTGTTCGACGAGGCGGCGCCGCGCACCGACGACATGGAGCGCAGCGTGGCGATCGAGACCATGGTCCGTCGCGTGCTCAAGCGTGACGGCTTCGCCCTCGATCAGTTGACGGCGCGGCTCAACGCGTTGCTCGGCAAGACCCTCGACGACCAGCACAACCCACTCGGGCCGGCGCTGCTCTGCGAATTTTTCCTGCAGGCCGGACGTAATCTGGGCGTGGAGATCAAGGTCAAGCTGATCCTGCTCAAGCTGTTCGAGCGCTATGTGCTGGCCGAAACCGAGCAGCTGTACGCCGAGGCCAATCAACTGCTGCTCGCCACGGGCGTGTTGCCAGAACTGAAAGCAGCACCGGCGCGGCGTGCGCTGGATCGTGCCGCCGCCCAGGTCGAGCGCGACGAGCGTGAAGAGTTGCCGCCCGCCGATGACGATGTGCTGGAAGTCTTCGCTGCGTTGCAGCAATTGCTCGTGCAGGTGCGCGGCACGGTCGCGCCAACCCTGGAGCCGAGTGTCGCGGCGCAACCGATCTCCACCCGCGACCTGCTGCGTCTGCTCTCGCATTTGCAACACTACGTGCCGGCGCTGGCGACTCAGGATGATTTCGACCTGCGCAATCAGCTCGAACAACTGCTGACCCGGGTCAGTGTCAGGAGTGGCAAGTCGCGGATCGTCGGCGATGCGGACGAAGACGTGATCAACCTGATCGCCATGGTCTTCGACTGCATTCTCGAAGACCGCAATGTGCCGGATTCGCTCAAGGCACTGATCGCCCGTTTGCAGATTCCGATGCTCAAGGTGGCCGTGCTCGACAAGAGTTTCTTCAGCCGCGGCACGCACCCGGCGCGGCGCCTGCTTAACGAAATCGCCGAAGCGGCGATGGGCTGGGGAGATTTTGACGGCGACGCGCGCGACAGTCTGTATCTGCGCATCGAACAAGTGGTGCAACGCTTGCTCAGCGACTTCGTCGATGACCCGGCGATTTTCTCCGAGCTGCTGGCTGACTTTCTCGCCTTCACCAGCGACGAACGCCGCCGCAGCGAACTGCTGGAGCAGCGTTTGCGCGATGCCGAAGAAGGCCGGGCGCGAACCGAACTGGCGCGACGCCGGGTCGAGCAGGTGTTGAATCAGGCGTTGCTGGGCAAAACCCTGCCGCCGTCGGTGGTCACCTTTGTCGAGAACGCCTGGAGCAAGGTCCTGCTGCTGACCTGCCTCAAGCATGGCGATCAGTCCCCCGAATGGCAGGCCGACGTGCAGACCATGGAACAACTGGTCTGGAGCGTGCAGCGTCATGAAGACGCCGAATCCAGCCTGCGTCTGCTGGCGCTAGTGCCGGGGTTGCTCAAGTCGTTGCGTGATGGCTTGAACAGTTCGGCATTCGATCCGTTTGCCACCAGCGAGTTTTTCAGCGAACTCGAAGCGTTGCACGTCGGTGTGCTGGAGCGTTCCGCCGAGGCCGATCAAGCTGCGCCCATGGTCGAGGTGTCGCAAAAGATCGTACTGCCTGCTGCCGACGAGGGCGACACCACGTTGCCAACAGTGCGCCTGCCCCACGATGACCCCGGTCTGCGCCAGGTCGAACAATTGCGCGTGGGCAGTTGGGTGGCGTTTACCGAAGACGACGAGCATACCCTGCGCTGTAAACTCGCCGCGATCATCGAAGCCACCGGCAAATATGTCTTCGTCGATCGCACCGGAATGAAAGTGCTCGAGCGCAGCAGGACCGCGCTGGCCCTGGAGTTGCGCCGCGGTGTTGCACGTGCGCTGGACAATACCTTGCTGTTCGACCGTGCGCTGGAGTCGGTGCTGGGCAATCTGCGCCGACTCAATCGCGCCAAGTGATCGCGCGCCGGTGGCCGATCACGGCATACTGGGCGCCAACACAGTCGGCGTTGAAGGAATCGGTATGCAGTTGGATCCCGCTAGCGGGTGGTGTCACGGGGTGCAGGTCTGCCCATCGCCCAACTTCAATGGACGCCCGAGTGGCGAAATCTCCTTGTTGGTCATCCACAACATCAGCCTGCCGCCGGCGCAGTTCGCCACCGGCAAGGTCCAGGAGTTTTTCCAGAACCGTCTGGATGTCACCGAACATCCCTACTTTGCAGGAATTGCCGACTTGCGCGTCTCGGCGCATTTTCTAATTGAACGTGACGGCACGGTGACCCAGTTTGTCTCCTGTCTGGAGCGGGCGTGGCACGCGGGTGTCTCGGTGTTCGAGGGGCGCGAGACCTGCAACGATTTTTCCGTGGGCATCGAACTCGAAGGCACCGATGATCAGCCGTTCACCGATGCGCAGTACCAAGCGTTGATCGTGTTGACCCGGGAGTTGCAAAAAGCATTTCCGGCGATCACCGGCGCACGCATCTGCGGCCACAGTGATATTGCCCCAGGGCGCAAGACCGATCCTGGCCCGGGGTTCGACTGGGCGCGTTACCGCGCGGCCCTGGCACAAGAGGAAGGACAATGAGTTTTCTGGTGTTACTGCTGGCGCTGTGGATCGAGAAATTTTCGGCCTTGCGCCATCGGGTTCAACGCGATGGCGGATGGATCCGCGAACTGCACAAGCTCGAAAGCAGCCAGCGCATGGCGGGCAAACCGTGGCTCGTGCTGACAATACTGGTGCTGCTGCCGGTGGCGCTGCTGGCGCTGTTGCTGCTGGTACTGGAACCGGTGGTGTATGGCTTGCTGGCCTTGCCGGTGCATTTGCTGGCGGTGATTTACAGCCTGGGGCGTGGCGATCTGCTCGGCGGGCTCGGGCCGTTTCGCGATGCCTGGCGCCGCGAAGATCTGCAAGCGGCGGCGCATGTGGCCAAGCGCGATCTGAACATCTGCGCCGACAGCGGCGAGCAGTTGCTCGAGCGCGTGCAGGCGCATCTGTTGTGGCAGGCCTATCAAAGCTTTTTCGCGGTGATCTTCTGGTATTTCGTCCTCGGCCCGGTGGCTGCATTGGCGTATCGCTTGCTGGCGCTGGCCCAGGAACATGGGCAGAACCCGGCGCTGGTCGAGCGCGCCGCGCAATTGCGGCATGCCTTCGACTGGTTGCCGGTGCGTTTGCTGGCGGCAAGTCTGGCGCTGGTCGGCAACTTCGTCGCGGTCAGTCGGGTGATGCTGCATGAACTGCTCAACTGGAACATCAGCGCGGCGCAGTTGATCAACCGCGTCGGCCTGGCGGCCGGAGAAATTCCGCCACCGGCGGTCGGGCCGGAAGGCATCAACACCCTCGACTGCCTGTGGGAACTGCTGCTGCGCGCCGCCGTGCTGTGGTATGCCGGTTTCGCCCTGTGGACCGTGCTGGTGCACTGATCCCGACGTGCCGAGGGCGCAACGCCCTCGGCAGCGCTGCCGTTAACCTTAAGTTACAAAAACTCCCTTCGATTTGAGCTATACAGAGATAGCGCCCGATAGTGGCCATCTGCTGTCGCCGTGCGCCTGCCAATAAAAACAAGAAAAACCAAGGGAGACTTCCAGTGAAGAGCTTGCTCTATCCCGCCGTCTCGCTGATGAACCGCTTGAGCTTCGGCATGAAGTTCAGCCTGATCAGCGTGCTGTTTCTGGTGCCAATGCTGGTGACCAATTTCTATCTGGTGCGCGATTCCTATCGTGAATTCCAGGGCACCCGGGTCGAGCTGCAAAGTCTCGATCTGCTGGGTAGCGGCCTGGCCCTGCGCCGCGATCTGGAAACCCTGAACAATCTGGTGCAGATCAACGTCACCCTTGGCCAATCCGGCAAAGCCGGGAATGTCGAAGCGCAAATCGCCACCCTCGAACAAGCCGTGCTGACCCGTCTGCAAGGGCTGACGGCGATGACGGACGACTCCGAGCAGATCAAGCTCTTCGATAGCAAGCGCGACGAGATGATCGCCGCGTTCAAGGCCCAGCAAGCGGAAAACTCGCTGCAAAGCAAAAGCGCACTGATCGGCAAACTGCTCACCAGCGCGCAGATTTTCAGTCAAATCATCAGCAGTCAGGCAGGTTTGAGTCGCGACAACCAGGGCGATATTCGGCAGCTCACTGAGCTGGTGACGCTCATTACACCCAGCGTCACACAAACCCTCGGCGAGGGTCGGGCGATGGGTTCCTACTCTCTGGGCCAAGGGTTTCTCAACAGCGCATCGAGCACCCGTTTCGATGAGTTACTGGTGCAGATCGAAAAGCTTCAGGCCGAATATGGCCTGAAACTGCAGGACGCCCTCGCGTCCAGCAGCGCCGCGCATGAGTCCCTCAATGCCCCGGCAGAGAGCAGCAAGGCGTCGTTGAAACAGGCCAGCGAACTGTTTGAAGAGCAGGTGGTGATGGCCGACACCCTCGATGCGCCGTGGCAAGCGTTTTACGACCAGGTCACCGGACTGATCGACAAGACCTACCAGCTCAACGACGCCACACTGAAATTTCTCGACCGGCAATTACAGCAACGCTTGACCGAGAACCGCACGCACATGGTCCTGCAGGCCGTGGCGCTGTCGCTGGTGTTTGTGTTGATTTTCTATCTCTACGGCGGCTTCTACGCCTCGACCCGCACCACGCTCAAACGCCTCGGCGCGATGATGGACAAGGTTGCGGCCGGCGACATGACCGTCAACTTCAAGGCCAGCAGCCGCGACGAACTCGGCGAGTTGGGCGAGGTGTTCAACGGCACCGTGAAGAAGATTCACGACCTGATCGAGCGAGTCGGTCAGACCGTCGCCGAAGTCGAGCGCCAGGCCGGGCAAGTGGAAAACGTCTCGGCGCAAAGCAATCAGGCGGTTGCCGGGCAACGTACGCAGATCGAGCAAGTGGCGACGGCGATGAACCAGATGTCGGCAACCTCGCTGGAGGTCGCGCGCAGTGCCGCCGCCGCAGTGAGCAGCGCCCACAGCGTCAATGACGAGACCGTCAGTGGCCGTGGTCTGGTCGAGTCGCAGCAGGGCAGCATTGCTGCGCTGGCCAGCGAAATCGACCAGTCGGTGCGGGTCATCAATCAGTTGGCCAGCGACAGCCAGTCGATCAGCCGCGTGCTTGAAGTGATCAAGAGCATCGCCGAACAAACCAATCTGCTGGCACTCAACGCCGCGATTGAAGCGGCGCGTGCCGGCGAGCAGGGACGCGGTTTTGCCGTGGTCGCCGACGAAGTGCGCACCCTGGCCAAGCGCACCCAGCAGTCGACCGAAGAAATCGAGCAGATGATTGCCAAACTGCACGGCGGCGTCGGCGCGGCGGTGAAAGCCATGGGCATCAGCCATCAGATGGCCAACGGCACCGTCGACCAATCGGCCAAGGTCCAGCAGGCGCTGGAAAACATCCTCGGCGCGGTGGGCATGATCGTCGATCAGAACCAGCAGATCGCCGCTGCAGTTGAACAGCAGACCGCCGTCGCCCACGACATCGACCAGAACATCGTCGAAATCAACCGCGCCGGCGAGCGCACGGCACAAGGCGCGCACCAGACCGAAGATGCCAGCCGTGCCCTGTCGGCGCAGGTGGTCGAGCTTAAACAACTGATCAGCGCGTTTCGCGTCTAGGCCATACGCCGATCCCCTGTAGGAGTGAGCCTGCTCGCGATAGCGGTGTGTCAGATAAAAATTTGTAACTGACATTCCGCTATCGCGAGCAGGCTCACTCCTACAGGGGGGGGCGATGTGTCACCAGTCGAACACTTCGCAGCAGTTGGCGGTGCTGGCGGCGGCGAGTTGTTCAGGTGCAATGTGCATCAATTCAGCCAGCGCCGCACAAATCGCCGGCAGATGCGCCGGGCTGTTGCGCTGGCCCGGGTACATCGCTGGCGCCATGTCCGGTGAGTCGGTTTCCAGCACCACCGACTCCAGCGGCAACTGCGGCAGCACCCGATGCATGCGTAACGCTTGCGGCCAGGTCGGTGCGCCGCCGAGGCCGAGTTTGAAACCGAGCTTGATGTACTCGCCGGCTTCTTCGCGGCTGCCGGCGAAGGCGTGGATGATCCCGGCGCGTTTGAGCTTGAAACGCTTGAGCGTGGCGATCACCGCCGCGTGGCTGCGGCGTACATGGATCAGCGCCGGCAGTTGGAAGTCTGCGGCCAGTTGCAGTTGCGCCTCGAACAGCGTCTGCTGGCGCTCGCGGTCGAGGGTTTCGATGAAGTAGTCCAGACCGATTTCACCCACCGCGCACAGCTGTCGATGACCGTGCAGCCGCGTCAGCCAGTCACCCAGTGTCTGCAGGTCTGCAGGCTGGTGCTGATCGAGAAACACCGGGTGCAGACCAAACGCCGCGTACAGATCCGCATCGCTCTGCACCAGATCCCACACCCGTTGCCAGTTACCGGTATGCACGCCGAGCACCACCAGCCGCCGCACGCCGAGGGCACGACTCTCGGCGAGCAACGCCGAGCGATCGGCGTCGAAGTCGGGGAAATCCAGGTGGGTGTGGCTGTCGATCAGCTCCACGGTTCAGTCCCGGTGAATACGCTGTTTGAACGTACGTGCGATGGCTTGCACGCCGGGGGCGTACTCCGACTGCTCGACGGCGGCGAGCGCCAGTTCCAGCGCCTTGTCGGCGATCAACTGGTGCTGCTGAGCCATGGCATTGACCGGCAGCGGCAGGAAATCCAGCAGCTGCGTGTCGCCGAAGGTGCCAAGACGCAGCGGCCGCGATTTCAGCGGGAAATCATGCAGCGCATCGAACACGCCCTGCAGCAAAACGTAGGACGTGGTGATCAGCGCATCGGGCAAATGCCCCAGACGTTGCAGGAGTTCTTCCATCAGTTGCTGGCCGCATTCACGGCTGAAGGCTTCGGCGTGCTCGACCAGCACTTCGCCTTGGAAATCGCTCAGTGCCTGGCGGAAACCGGCGGCACGCTCCTGGCTGATGCTCAGTTCCGGGCGCGCGCCGAGCAGCACGATCTGCTTCGGCTGCGGGTCGAGCAGGCTCTGGGTCAGGTGCAGGCTGGCTTCGCGGTCGTCACTGATCACCGAGCAAAAATGCTCCGGCTCCATGACCCGGTCGATGGCAATGATAGGCAGCCCTTTGGCCTGCAACTGCCGATAACTGTCATCGCTGGCCGGTAGGCAACTGGCGACGATCAGCGCATCGCAGCGTCGCGCGCGGAACAGTTGCAGCAACTGCCGTTCGCTCTCCGGCGCATCGTCGGAACTGGCGATCAGCAATTGATAACCGCGGGCCCGCGCGCCTTGCTCGAGCAGCTTGGCGATTCGCGCGTAACTGGGGTTTTCCAGATCCGGCAGAATAAAGCCCAGCGTGCGCGTATGCCGGCTGCGCAGGCCGGCCGCTTGCGGGTTTGGGGTAAAGCCGTGCAAGTCCACCACCGCGCGCACGCGCTCGACGGTCGCATTGCTGATGCGCTGCTGTTCGGCCTTGCCGTTGATGACGTAGCTGGCGGTGGTCACGGACACGCCGGCCAACCGCGCGATATCACTGAGTTTCAACCCGGGATTTCCTTGTTTTTTCGAGCTTGCCTCGACATTTTCGCCAATCCTACCCGATTCGGGCAGGCGACCTGTTGCCTACGCACTTCCGACAAGTTGGACTTCAACGATGAGACATTATCGAGTAACGTGCCGATCAATCTAGATTAAACGTTTCAGCAAGCGTATTTTCTACGTTTTAGACGCCTTTGCCCGGTTCTGCCGTAAAACCGCCAAAACGGCCGCTCAAAAAGCGCGGCCGAGCGCCTAAGCTGTGACCATCAAAACAATACCTGGCCTGTATCGGGCCAAAAAGGAGATTGCATGCTCGAGCTCACTATAGAGCAGATATCCATGGGCCAAGCGGCCGTGGATAAACCCGCCGCCCTGCAGCTTTTGGCCGATCATCTGGTTGCCGATGGCCTGGTCGCCGATGGTTATCTCGCCGGCTTGCAGGCCCGGGAAGCACAGGGCTCGACCTTTCTCGGCCAAGGTATTGCCATTCCTCATGGCACCCCGGAAACCCGCGATCAGGTATTCGCCACCGGCGTGCGCCTGATGCAGTTTCCCGAGGGCGTCGATTGGGGTGATGGGCAGATTGTCTATCTGGCAATCGGCATTGCGGCCAAATCCGACGAGCACCTGCGCCTGTTGCAACTGCTGACCCGCGCGCTCGGCGAAACCGATCTGGGCCAGGCCCTGCGCCGTGCCAGTTCGCCGGAAGCGCTGCTGAAGTTGCTGCAAGGTGCGCCGCAGGAGCTGGCGCTGGATGCGCAGATGATCGGCCTCGGCGTTTCTGCCGACGATTTCGAAGAATTGGTCTGGCGTGGCGCGCGTCTGCTGCGTCAGGCCGATTGCGTCAGCATCGGTTTTGCCGGCGTGTTGCAGCAGGTCGAAGCGCTGCCGCTGGGCGATGGTCTGTGGTGGCTGCACAGCGAGCAAACCGTCAAGCGTCCGGGCCTGGCGTTCGTCACCCCGGACAAACCGATGCGTTACCTCGGTCAGCCGCTCAGCGGTCTGTTTTGCCTCGCGAGCCTTGGCGAAGCGCATCAGGCGTTGCTCGAGCGTTTGTGTGCGCTGCTGATCGAAGGTCGCGGTAATGAATTGGGCCGTGCCACTAGCAGCCGCAAAGTCCTCGAAGTGCTCGGCGGTGAGTTGCCTGCCGACTGGCCGAGCGCGCGCATTGCGCTGGCCAACGCCCACGGTCTGCATGCGCGGCCGGCGAAAATCCTCGCGCAACTGGCGAAGAGTTTTGACGGCGAAATTCGTGTACGGATCGTCGACAGCCAGGACAGCGCCGTGTCGGTCAAAAGTTTGAGCAAATTGCTCAGCCTCGGCGCCCGGCGTGGTCAGGTGCTGGAGTTGATCGCCGAGCCGAGCATCGCCGCCGATGCCTTGCCGGCACTGCTCGCCGCCATCGAAGAAGGCCTCGGCGAAGAAGTCGAGCCGCTGCCCGCCGTCAGTCAGCAGCGTGAAGTGATGGCCGACATCGCCGAGGTGCTGGTCGCCCCGGCCTCAGGCAGCCTGCTGCAAGCGATTCCGGCAGCGCCGGGCATTGCCATCGGCCCGGCGCATGTTCAGGTTCAGCAGCACATTGATTACCCGTTGCGCGGCGAGTCCGCCGCCATCGAGCGTGAGCGCCTGACGCAAGCGCTGAGCGACGTGCGCACAGACATTCAGGGCCTGATCGAACGCGGCAAGGCCAAAGCCATTCGCGAAATTTTCATCACCCATCAGGAAATGCTCGACGACCCGGATCTGACCGACGAAGTCGACACCCGCCTCAAGCAAGGCGAGAGCGCCGAAGCAGCGTGGATGGCGGTGATCGAAGCCGCGGCGAAACAGCAGGAAGCGTTGCAGGACGCCTTGCTCGCCGAGCGCGCGGCGGATCTGCGCGACATTGGTCGCCGGGTGCTGGCTCAGTTGTGTGGCGTGCAAACCGCGAGCGAGCCGGAGCAGCCGTACATTCTGGTGATGGACGAAGTCGGCCCGTCCGATGTTGCGCGTCTGGATCCGGTGCGTGTCGCCGGGATTCTCACCGCGCGCGGCGGCGCCACCGCGCACAGCGCAATCGTCGCTCGTGCCCTCGGCATTCCGGCGCTGGTTGGCGCAGGCGCGGCAGTGTTGCTGCTGGAGCCGGGCACGCCGTTGCTGCTCGACGGCCAACGCGGGCGCCTGCATGTCGACGCCGATGCCGCGACCCTCAAACGTGCCGCCGAAGAGCGCGACACCCGCGAGCAACGCTTGAAGATCGCCGCCGAACAGCGCCATCAACCGGCACACACCACCGACGGCCATGCCGTCGAAGTGTTCGCCAACATCGGCGAAAGCGCCGGCGTGACCAGCGCAGTCGAGCAGGGCGCCGAAGGCATCGGTCTACTGCGCACCGAACTGATTTTCATGGCTCACCCGCAAGCGCCGGATGAGGCGACACAAGAAGCCGAATATCGCCGCGTCCTGGACGGCCTCGCCGGGCGTCCGCTGGTGGTGCGTACGCTGGATGTCGGCGGCGACAAACCGCTGCCGTATTGGCCGATCGCCAAAGAGGAAAATCCATTCCTTGGCGTGCGTGGCATTCGCCTGACCTTGCAGCGCCCACAGATCATGGAAGCGCAACTGCGCGCCTTGCTGCGTTCGGCCGACAACCGACCGTTGCGGATCATGTTCCCGATGGTCGGCAGCGTCGAAGAATGGCGCCAGGCCCGTGACATGACTGAACGTCTGCGTGAGGAAATCCCGGTGGCCGATCTGCAACTGGGGATCATGATCGAAGTGCCGTCCGCCGCGTTGCTCGCGCCGGTGCTGGCCAAGGAAGTCGATTTTTTCAGCGTCGGCACCAACGACCTGACGCAATACACCCTGGCCATCGACCGTGGTCACCCGACGCTGTCGGCGCAGGCGGACGGCTTGCACCCGGCGGTGCTGCAACTGATCGACATTACCGTGCGCGCGGCCCATGCCCATGGCAAATGGGTCGGCGTCTGCGGCGAACTGGCGGCCGATCCGCTGGCGGTGCCGGTGCTGGTCGGCCTCGGTGTCGATGAACTGAGCGTGTCCGGCCGCAGCATTGCCGAAGTCAAGGCGCGCATCCGCGAACTCAGCCTGACCCAGGCGCAAACCCTTGCTCAACAGGCCTTGGCCGTGGGCAGCGCCAACGAAGTGCGCACATTAGTGGAGGCCCTGTAATGGCCAGGATTCTTACCCTGACCCTCAACCCGGCGCTCGACCTCACCGTCGAGTTGCCGCAGCTGGAGGCCGGTCAGGTCAATCGCAGCGACGAAATGCACACCCACGCTGCTGGCAAAGGCGTGAACGTCGCGCAGGTCCTCGCCGACCTCGGCCATCAACTGACGGTCAGCGGTTTTCTCGGTGAGGACAATCTGCAAGCGTTCGAAACCCTGTTCGCCAAACGCGGCTTTGTCGACGCATTCATCCGCGTGCCGGGCGAGACGCGCAGCAACATCAAGGTCGCCGAGCAGGATGGCCGCATCACCGACATCAACGGTCCCGGGCCGGTGGTCGATGCCGCGGCGCAACAAGCGTTGCTCGACCGTCTGCTGCAAATCGCACCGGGGCATGACGCGGTGGTGGTCGCCGGCAGTTTGCCGCGCGGGGTCACGGCGCAGTGGTTGCGTGAGCTGATCGAAAAACTCAATGCGCTCGGCCTGAAAGTCGCCCTCGACTCCAGCGGCGAAGCGTTGCGTGCGGCATTGCAGGCCGGGCCTTGGCTGATCAAGCCGAACACCGAAGAACTGGCCCATGCGCTCGGCTGTGAGGTGGTTTCCCAAGTCGCCGAAGCGCAAGCAGCGGCACAGTTGCATGCGCAAGGTATCGAGCATGTGGTGATTTCCCACGGCGCAGACGGCGTGAACTGGTTCCGCGTCGGCTCGGCGCTGCATGCGACGCCGCCGAAGGTCAGCGTCGCCAGCACGGTCGGTGCCGGTGATTCGTTGCTGGCCGGAATGCTCCACGGTTTGCTCAGCGCCGATACGCCCGAGCAAACCCTGCGCACGGCCACCGCGATTGCCGCGATGGCGGTGACCCAGATCGGTTTCGGCATCGACGATGCCGCGCAACTGGCGCAGCTCGAACAGGGCGTGCGCGTGCGCCCCCTGACAGAACAATAAGAGGGTTTGTGATGAAGTTAGCCATTGTTACGGCTTGCCCGAACGGCATGGTCACCAGTGTGCTGTGCGCACGTTTGCTCGATGCTGCGGCGCAGCGTCAGGGCTGGAGCACCAGCGTCGAAGTGGTCGATCCGGCGCACCCGGAGCGCGAGTTGTCGGCGGCCACCATCGAAGCGGCGGAGTGGGTTTTGCTGGTCACCACCGGCCCGATCGACATGAGTCGTTTTGTCGGCAAGCGGGTGTTCCAGATCGCCCCGGCGCAGGCGTTGCAGGATGTCGAAGCGGTGCTGCGCCGTGGTGCCGAGGAGGCTGAGGTCTACGTCGCCAGCGAAGCAGAACCGGCTGCTGACGCGCCGCGTGCGCCGCGCATTGTCGCGATCACCGCGTGCCCGACGGGCGTCGCCCACACCTTCATGGCGGCCGAAGCATTGCAGCAGACGGCCAAGCGTCTGGGCTATGAATTGCAGGTCGAGACCCAAGGCTCGGTCGGCGCGAAAACTCCGTTGAGCGCAGCGGCGATTGCCGACGCTGACGTGGTCCTGCTGGCGGCAGACATCGAAGTCGCTACCGAGCGTTTTGCTGGCAAGAAGATCTATCGCTGCGGCACCGGCATCGCCTTGAAGCAGTCCGAGGCCACGCTGAAAAAAGCCCTGGCGGAAGGCAAGGTGGAAAGCACTGCCAGTGACGGAAAACCTGCGACCAGGTCAGAGAAGACCGGTGTCTACAAACACCTGCTGACCGGTGTGTCTTTCATGCTGCCGATGGTGGTGGCGGGCGGTTTGATGATCGCGCTGTCGTTCGCATTCGGCATCAATGCTTTCGAGGAGCCGGGAACGTTGCCGGCTGCGCTCAAGCAAATCGGCGATGCGGCATTCACTCTGATGGTGCCGTTGCTGGCCGGTTATATTGCCTATTCGATTGCCGATCGGCCAGGCATCGCGCCCGGCATGATCGGCGGTGTTCTGGCGAGCACATTGGGCGCGGGCTTCATCGGCGGCATCATCGCCGGTTTCCTCGCCGGTTACAGCGCCGCCGCGATCAGTCGCTGGCTGCGTCTGCCGCAATCGTTTGATGCTTTGAAGCCGATTCTGCTCATCCCGTTGCTGGCCAGTCTGGTTGTCGGCTTGATCATGATCTATGTGGTGGGGCAGCCTGTTGCAGGCGTGCTCGCCAGCATGACCACGTTCCTCAAAGACATGGGCACCGCCAACGCCGTGCTGTTGGGCGTGGTACTCGGCGCGATGATGTGCGTTGACCTCGGTGGGCCGATCAATAAAGCGGCCTATGCGTTTTCAGTCGGCCTGATGACGTCGGCCAATGCCAGCTATGCACCGATTGCCGCCGTCATGGCTGCCGGCATGGTGCCGCCAATCGGTATGGGCATCGCCACTTTCCTCGCTCGACGCAAATTCGCCCAGACTGAGCGCGAGGCGGGTAAGGCGGCGTTGGTATTGGGCATGTGCTTCATTTCCGAAGGAGCGATTCCGTTTGCTGCGAAAGATCCGCTGCGGGTGATCCCTGCGAGCATTCTCGGTGGCGCGCTGGCCGGCGCATTGTCGATGTATTTCAGCTGCAAACTGATGTCGCCGCATGGCGGTTTGTTCGTGATGGTCATTCCCAACACGATCAACCATGCGTTGCTGTATTTGCTGGCGATTGTCGCCGGAAGTCTGGTGACGGCAGTGGTGTATGCGCTGCTCAAGCGGCCTGAGGGGGTTGAGCTGGCGGTCGATCCCGTCAACGCCTGATAGCACAATCCCCTTGTAGGAGTGAGCCTGCTCGCGATAGCGGTGTGTCAGGTGCATTGATGTTACTGACCCACCGCTATCGCGAGCAGGCTCACTCCTACATTTTGTTTGCGGTGTGGCTGATGTCATGGCGAGTTCATACAGCCATGCTTAAGTTTTCCCTTTTGCAGGGAGAACACCATGAGCGATTTCAACCTCGGCCGCCGTCGCGTCATGCAAGCGGTCGGCGCCGGGCTGTTGCTGCCGGGGCTGGCGCCGGCGGTGATTGCCTCGGTCAAGGATCGTCCGCAGCTTACCGACGGCGTGCAATCGGGCGACCTGCTCGGCGACCGTGCGATGATCTGGAGCCGCAGCGATCGCCCGGCGCGCATGGTGGTCGAGTGGGACACCCGAAGCCTGTTCGGCAATCCGCGCAAGTTCGTCTCGCCACTGGCCGATGCCCGCAGCGACTTCACCGCCCGCGTCGAGCTGACCGGGCTGCCCGCCGATCAGGCAATTTTCTATCGCGTGTACTTCGAGGATGCCCAGACCGGTGTTGCCAGCGAACCGTGGTTCGGCCACTTGCGCAGCGTGCCGACGGCCAAGCGCGATATCCGTTTTGTCTGGAGCGGTGACACCGTCGGCCAAGGTTTCGGCATCAACCCGGACATCGGCGGCATGCGCATCTACGAAGCAATGCGCCTGCGCCTGCCGGACTTCTTCATCCACAGTGGCGACACCATCTATGCCGACGGCCCGGTGCCGGCGCAACTGACCACCGAAGACGGCCGCATCTGGCGCAACCTCACTACTGAAGCCAAGAGCAAAGTCGCGCAGACGCTCGATGACTATCGCGGCAACTACCGCTACAACCTGATGGACGAAAACATTCGCCGCTTCAACGCCGAAGTGCCGCAGATCTGGCAGTGGGACGATCATGAAGTGGTCAACAACTGGTCGCCGGGCAAACAACTCGATGAGCGCTATCAGGAAAAAAATATCCATACCCTCGTCGGGCGCGCGCGGCAGGCGTGGCTGGAATATGCGCCGATGCGCTTGCAGGCGGCCGATGGCGGCGGGCGGATTTATCGCAAGCTGAGCTATGGGCCGATGCTCGATGTGTTTGTGCTGGATATGCGTAGTTATCGCGAGGCCAACGACGACAACCTCGGCGCGGCGAAACCGTTTCTCGGGCGTGAGCAACTGGACTGGCTCAAGCGTGAATTGAAGGTTTCGAAGGCACAGTGGAAAGTCATCGCTGCCGACATGCCCATCGGGCTCGGCGTGCCGGACGGCGAGGTCAGCCCGGGCGTTGCGCGCTGGGAAGCCGTGGCCAATGGCGACCCTGGCCCGGCGCAGGGACGGGAGCTGGAAATCGCCGAACTGCTCGGCTTCCTGCGCGCACAGCAGGTGCGCAATTTCGTGTTTCTGACGGCGGACGTGCATTACTGCGCCGCGCACCACTATCACCCGGACCGGGCGGCGTTTCAGGATTTCGAACCGTTCTGGGAGTTCGTGGCCGGGCCGTTGAATGCCGGGAGTTTCGGTCCCAATCCGCTGGATAAAACCTTCGGGCCGCAAGTGGTCTTCGAGAAAGCCCCCGCCGCGCAGAACACCTCGCCGTTTGCCGGGTTTCAGTTTTTTGGCGAGGTCAATATCGACGGGCAGAGCGGGGAGATGAGTGTGGTGTTGCGGGATCTGGACGGGATGGCGGTGTTTGAGCAGAAGTTGCAGCCGGTCTGATTCGATTAACACCGCAGTCCCCTGTAGGAGTGAGCCTGCTCGCGATAGCTATCTGTCAGAGAAATTGATGCTGACTGACACACCGCTATCGCGAGCAGGCTCACTCCTACAGGGATCGGAGGCGTCAGTAAACGTCGCGGCGGTAGCGGCCCTGTTCGATCAGGCGTTCGACCTCGGCGCTGCCGAGGATATCGGTGAGTGCCTGATCCACCCCTGAGGCCATCCCTTGAAGGCTGCCGCAGATATAAATGACGGCGCCCTCCGCCAGCCATTGCTTCAGCTCTTGCGCCGATTCACGCAAACGATCCTGCACATAAACCTTCTCGGCCTGATCCCGGGAAAACGCCAGGTCCAGGCGCGCCAGATCACCGTTGATCAACCACTCTTCCAGCTCGGCGCGGCAGAGGAAATCGTGCTCACGATTACGCTCACCAAACAGCAGCCACTGGCGTTGTTGGCCGTCGGCAATCCGTGCCTTGAGCAAACTGCGCAGGCCGGCGAGGCCGGTGCCGTTGCCCAGCAAAATCATCGGCACTGGCTCGTTGGGCAAATGGAAACCGCTGTTGCGGCGTACGCGCAGGCTGATGCTGCCGCCCACGGGTGCATGTTCGGTCAGCCAGCCGGAACCGATGCCGAGCGTGCCGTCGGCGTGCTGTTCCTGACGCACGATCAGTTCCAGCACGCCGTCGTCGGCGATCGAGGCGATCGAGTATTCGCGCATGGCCAGCGGCACCATTGCATCGACCAGTGACTGCGCATGCAGGCCGACCAGATGCGCGCGGTGTTCTGGCAATTGGCGCGAGGCCAGTGCCACTTCCAGCGGCTCGCTGAGGCCGTTGATGTTCACCGTGGTCTCGCCACGAATGCCGAGGCCGTCGAGAAAATGTTCAATCGCCCACGGGCAGTTGCGCGGCAGCACTTCGACCAGATCGCCGGCCAGCCAGCTGCTGGTGTCCGGCGCTTTGAGGCCCAGCAGGTAGACCGGCGCGCCGCTGCTGTCGGGGTTCATCAGTTCGCGCCGCAGCAGCGTCCAGTTGGCGTAGCTCGGCGCCTGCCAGGTTTCGCTCGGCGCCTGTCCGGTGAGCTGACCGAGTTGGGTTTGCCAGTGACGCAGGGCGTAGGGATCGCCGCTGTCGACTTCTACCGGCGCGAACAAGGTCTTGCCGCCGTGCTCGCTTAGCCATTGGTGCAGGCGTTTGGCGAAGCCGCAGAAGTGTCCGTACTGGCGGTCGCCGAGGCCCAGCACCGCGTAGTTCAGGCTGTCGAGGGTCGCGGCCTGGCTCAGCACTTTGCGCTCGAAACCGCGCGCGCTGTCCGGCGCTTCGCCGTCACCAAAGGTACTGACCACGAACAGCGCATTGCTCGATGCGCGCAGATCCTGCTCGCTGACATTGGCCAGCGGCTGCACGTTGACCGGCAGTCCGGCAGCTTGCAATTGCCCGGCGGTTTGCCAGGCCAGTTGCTCGGCAAAACCGCTCTGGCTGGCGAAGCCGACCAGCCATGCCGGGGCATCGCCGGCCGGTTGTTCTAGCCCTTTGCGTGCATCCTTGATCTGCTTTTTCTTGCGCCGGCGGTCGAGGTACAGCAACCATCCGGTGATAAAGAACAGCGGCATGCACACCGCCGCAATGGTCACGATGATGCGCCCGACGAGGCCGAAATAGCTGCCGACGTGCAGCGCATAAATGCTGGTCAGCAGTTGCGCCTTGAAGCTTTTGTCGGCGTAACGGTCGACGCGTTTGACCTGCCCGGTGGCCGGGTCGAGGGTGATCTGGTTCAGCGCACGGTCATGCGGCGAGCTGTCGAGCAAATAGAACACCGTCGCCGGTTGGCCGGCCACCGGTGGCATGCGGATGTTGTAGGCGGACAGGCCCGGGCCGGCGGCGCTGTAGATGCTGCTCCACATCGCCGCGTAGTCGGCGGTCGGCGCCGGGCCTTCGGGGGCCGGGCCGCGCCCGCCGCGCACGCGCTCGTTTTGCGGCGCATCGGACAGCAGACGGGTCAGGCCTTTGTTGTACCACTCGTAGGACCACGACAACCCGGTCAGCGCCAGCAGCAGATACACCAGCAGGCACCAGGTACCGGCCACCGAATGCAAATCCCAGTTGAACGCCCGACCTTTTTTCTTCCAGTCCAGAGTCAGCCACACGCGCCAGCTGTTCCACTGCCGCGGCCAGCGCAGGTACAAACCGGACAGGCAGAAAAACAGCAGCATCAAGGTGCAGGCGCCGGTGATGTTGCGCCCGGTGTCACCCATCGCGAGGAAGCGGTGCAGTTGCAGCATCAGGCCGAAGAAATCCTGGCCAACTGCATCGCCCTTGAACTCGGCGGTGTACGGGTCGAAGTAGCGCATTTCGCCGCGCCGCTCGCCTTTGGGCGGCGTGAAGTAAACCCGCGCCGCGTTGCCACTGTCGGTTTCGACCCAAAGCATGGCGACTTTCTTGCCGGACGCACCTTCGATGCGCTCCACCAGTTCGACCGGCGGCAGCACCCCGGCGACCCGTTTTTCCACTTGCAGGACGGACGGATTCAGCGCCCGCAGGATTTCGTCCTGAAACGAATAGGCCGCCCCGGTGATGCCCATCAAGGCCAGCACCAGCCCCGCGGTGATGCCAAAAAACCAGTGCAACTGGAACAGGGTTTTCTTCAACACGTCACTCGCCGTCCGTTCGAAAGTTGTCATCACGGCGCGCATTATGCCGTGGGTTGTCGTGAAGCGTTTTTCGTTACACGCAAAAGCCCCGTTCAATTGAATGAACGGGGCCAAGCCTTGCGGCATATCCCTGTGTAGGAGTGAGCCTGCTCGCGATAGCTATTTGTCAGATACGCAGATGCTGACTGATCACCGCAATCGCGAGCAGGCTCACTCCTACAGGTTCCACCGTTATCAGAAGTGGAAATTGGTGCTCAACAGTGCCGTACGGCCCGCCGCCTGATTGGCGAAGTGGGTCGAGAAGGCTTTGTCGTAATAGGTTTCGTCGGTCAGGTTCTGTACGTTGAGTTGGAGGTCGACGTTCTTGGTCAGCTTGTAGGCGGCCATCGCGTCGTAACGTACATAGGAATCGACCATCGTGGTGTTGGCGACACTGCCGTAGACGTCGTCGACGTAGAACGCGCCACCGCCGATCGTCAGCTTTGGTGTGACCTGGTAAGTGGTCCACAGGCTGGCGCTGTTTTTCGGTGTGTTCGGCAAGTCGTTGCCGTCGTTGGCGCGGCCCAACGGACCGCCGTCAACCTGTTCGCTGTCCATGAACGCGTACCCGGCGAACACCTGCCACTTGTCGGTGAGCTTGCCGCTGGCCGACAGCTCGAAACCTTGTACGCGGGTCTTGCCGGCGTTTTCGTACGAGCTGGTATCAACCTGCACGCGGGCGTTTTCTTTCTCGGTACGGAAGATGTCAGCGGTCAGCGACAGGCGATCGTTGAGCAGATCCCACTTGGTGCCGATCTCGTAGTTCTTGGTGGTTTCCGGCTCCATGTCGCTGCTCAGCAGGTTGCCGCTGCGATCCGGCGTGCCGCCCAGCGGATTGCCTTCCTGACCTTCGCCCAAGGTGTTGCCCGGCGGCGTGGCGGAGGTGGCGTAGGACGCGTAGATGCTGCCGTTTTCCGCCGGTTTGTAGACCACGCCGAACTGGCCGGTGACGAACTCGCTGGTGTCATCGCCCTTGGAGGTGGTGCGACCGGCTGCGTTGTAGGTCTTGTAGTCGGTGTCGAAGTGGTCGTACCGCAGGCCCATGTTGACCAGCCACTGCTCGGACAGCTCCAGGGTGTCGAACACGTACAGCGCGTAAGTGTCGGCCTGAGTGTCGGTGCCGGCGTAGTTGCGCGAGATCGCACCGTTCCACGGATCGTTCGGGTTCGGGTTCGACAGCGAGGTGCAGTTGTAACCGCTGGCCGCGCCGATCAGGCCCGGGTTGCAGTTGGTGGTGACGGCGCTGGTGCGCGGCGTGGTATCGGTGTTGACGTTGTACGAGGATTTCTCGCTCTGCTCGCGGGTGTATTCAACCCCGGTGGAGAAGCTGTTCTTGAAACCGGCCACGTAGAAGGTGCCAAACAGGTCGGTCTGGTTGGTGGTGGTTTCGGTGTTGCTCACCCGCGTATTCGCTCGGCGCCAGACGCTGCCATTGTTGACGTTGCCCTTGCTGTCGTCCGGCTGAGTGAGGATGTAATCCTGCATGCTGGTGCCGTGGCGCAGGGTGTTCTTGAGCGTCAGCGAATCGTTCAGGTCATGCTCGATGGCGAAGGTCGCGGTGTCGGTGCGGCCCTTGCGGAAGTCGCGGTCCAGACCGTAGAAGTTGCTGTCATCGCCACCGGCATATGGCTTGTCCGGGTTGGACTTGGTACGCGGGTTCGACAGGGTATAAGGGATGCCCGAATCCGGCGTGTCGTTGCTTTCCAGATGGTAGTAATCGAGGTTGACGCGGGTGTCGGTGCCCAGGCCAAACGCCAGCGACGGCGCGATGCCCCACCGGTCGTAATCGACCTTGTCACGACCGGCGACGTTGCTCTCGTGGCTCATCAGGTTCAAACGACCGGCGGCGCTGTCGCTGAACTGATAGTTGCCGTCGAGGGTGTAGCGCTGGGTCTGGTCGGAGCCGTAGGTGAAGCCGCCATCGAACGAGTTGCCCAAATGGGCTTTCTTGCTCACCAGGTTGATGCTGCCGCCCGCCGCGCCACGACCGCCGATGGCGGAATTCGGGCCCTTGCTGACTTCGATGTTCTCGACGGCGAAGATCTCGCGGCTTTGCGAGCCGGTGTCACGCACGCCGTCGAGGTAGGTGTCGCCCTGTGCATCGAAACCACGGATGAACGGACGGTCGCCCTGCGGGTTGCCACCTTCACCGGCGCCGAAGGTGATGCCCGGCACGGTGCGCAGCGCGTCCTGCATGTTCAGCGCGCCGGTGTCTTTGAGTACTTGTTGCGGAATGACGGTGACCGAGCGCGGCGTATCGACCAGCGGCGCGGTGTACTTGGGCGAGGAGGCTTTCTCGACCTGGTAGGACGTCGAGTCCTGGGCTTCGCCCGTGATGGCGGTGGCGTCCAGGGCGATGGCATTACCGGAGGCTTTGCTCTCGGTCTTTTCGGCGGCGAACACCATCTGGCCTGCGGAGCCGGCGGTGATTGCCACACCGATTGCAGAGGCGAGCAGACGTGGTGAACTGACCGGTAATTGTGCGTGTTGACGTGCCATTTTTATTCCCCTCCCCAAGGATTTGAGGCGGCGGAATATAGGGTAAACAGGTATTTGTATCAATTGCGAAAAATTACTATTCGCGACAAATTTACATTCTTTACAATTTAACCTTACGGTTTTTGCCAGTTCGTTCGTCTCTCGCGTTTTACACGGGCAATAAGAATCAATACCATTGCCGCCTCTTTGCCATCAGGTGACACCGCCATGCTGCTGCACATTCCCGGACTGTTCGCCAAAGAAGAGGTGCAACGCATTCGCCAGGCGTTGGAGCAGGCCGATTGGGCCGATGGCAAGATCACCGCAGGCTTTCAATCGGCCAAGGCCAAGCACAACCTGCAACTGCCCGAAGGCCATCCGCTGGCCAAGGAAATCGGCGCGGCGATGCTCGAACGGCTGTGGAAAAATCCACTGTTCATGTCCGCCGCGCTGCCGCACAAAGTCTTCCCGCCGTTGATCAACTGTTACACGGCCGGCGGCAGCTTCGATTTCCATATCGATAACGCTGTGCGCCAGCCCAAGGGCAGCATCGAGCGCGTGCGCACCGATCTGTCGGCCACGCTGTTTTTCAGCGAGCCGGACGATTACGACGGCGGCGAGCTGGAGATTCAGGACACCTACGGCACCCAGCGAGTGAAGCTGCCAGCCGGCGACATGGTGTTGTATCCGGGCACCAGTCTGCACAAGGTCAACGCCGTCACTCGCGGCGCGCGTTATGCGTCGTTTTTCTGGACGCAAAGTCTGGTGCGCGAAGACAGCCAGCGTGCGTTGCTGTTCGAGATGGACGGGGCGATTCAGCAACTCACGCATGATGTTCCCGACCACCCTTCGCTGATCCGTCTCACCGGCACCTATCACAACCTGTTGCGGCGCTGGGTCGAGGTATGAGCTTCCAGTTGCGCCGCGAGGAAGTCCTCGATGCGGCCGGGTTGACGGCGATGCTTGAAGAAAGCCCGGCTCGAGCGGCGCAGGCGATTCTGCTGGCTGCGGGTGAAGGCGAAATCGAAGCGCAGGCGTTGCTCGGGCAGATTCTGCTCGATGGCCGCGGCATCGCTCAGGATCAACCACTGGCGCTGCGCTGGTTCGGCATTGCCGCCGGGCGCGGGCACCTGATGGCGCGCAACATGCTCGGGCGCTGTCATGAGCATGGCTGGGGTTGCGTGGCGGATGCCTCGATGGCGGCGCAGCATTATCGTATCGCCGCAGAGGCCGGGCTGGACTGGGCGATGTACAACCTCGCCAATCTGCTCGCGACCGGGCGCGGTGTCGCGGTTGATCATCTGCAGGCGCTCGGGCTGTATCGACGCGCGGCGGAACTCGGCCATGGGAAATCGATGAACCTGCTGGGGCGCTATCTGGAGGAAGGGCAGGTGTGCCCGGCGGATTCGGTCGCGGCACGTGACTGGTATCGGCGTTCGGCCGAGGCCGGGGATTTTCGTGGGCAGTTCAGTTTTGCCGCAGTGTTGGCGGCGGAGGGCAGGATTGATCAGGCGCTCGTTTGGCTGGAGAAAGCCTTGGTTGCTGGCAATCTGAATTTTTTGCGGGTGGCGAGTCAGACGCTTTTGAGTGCGCCTGATCCGAGGATACAAACGTTGGCAACCCGATATCAGCGGCGTGCAGATGAACTGAGCCGCACCGCATAACCCTGTGGGAGCGAGCCTGCTCGCGAAGTCGTCGTGTCAGTCGCCATCATCTGCACTGACCCACCGCTTTCGCGAGCAGGTTCGCTCCCACAAGGGATCTTCATCTATTCGTAATCCACAAAAAAGCCCACACATCGTGGGCTTTTCACTTGCAGCTAACAGCTAGAAACTTGCCGCTGCTTTTTAAACGTAATACGACTTCAGCGGCGGAAACCCGTTGAACTCGACCGCGCTGTAACTGGTGGTGTAGGCCCCGGTCGACAACCAGTACAAACGATCACCGATCGCCAGGTTCAGCGGCAGACCGTACTTGTAGTTCTCGTACATGATGTCGGCGCTGTCGCAGGTCGGGCCGGCGATGACCACTTCTTCCATCTCGCCTTTCTTCTCGGTCCAGATCGGGAACTTGATCGCTTCGTCCATGGTTTCGATCAGGCCGGAGAACTTGCCCACATCGGTGTACACCCAGCGCTCGACAGCAGTGCGGGATTTACGCGCCACCAGTACCACTTCGCTGACCAGAATGCCGGCGTTGGCGATCAATGAACGGCCTGGCTCGAGAATGATTTCCGGCAGGTCATCACCAAAATCTTCCTTGAGGAAACGGATGATTTCCTCGGCGTAGGTTTCCAGGCTGTTGGTGCGGGTGATGTAGTTGGCCGGGAAGCCGCCGCCCATGTTGATCAGCTTGAGGTGGATGCCGTCTTCTTCTTTCAGGCGCTCGAAGATCACTTTGACCTTGGCGATTGCCGCGTCCCAGACGCTGATGTCGCGCTGCTGCGAACCGACGTGGAACGAGATGCCGTATGGCACCAGACCGAGGTCGCGGGCGAGGATCAGCAGGTCCATGGCCATGTCGGTCTGGCAGCCGAATTTGCGCGACAACGGCCAGTCAGCGGTGGTCGAGCCTTCGGTGAGAATACGTACATAGACTTTCGAGCCCGGCGCAGCCTTGGCGATGTTGCGCAGGTCGGCTTCGGAGTCGGTGGAGAACAGCCGCACGCCCTTCTCGTAGAAGTAGCGGATGTCCTTGGACTTCTTGATGGTGTTGCCGTAGCTGATACGGTCGGCGCTGACGCCGCGGTCCATCACCTTGTCCAGCTCGTAGATCGAGGCGATATCGAAGCTCGAACCCTTGTCCTTGAGCAGGTCGATGATCTCGACCGCCGGGTTGGCCTTGACCGCGTAGTAGACCTTGGCGAATTCGAAACCGGCGCGCAGGTCATCGTAGGCCTGGGCGATCATCGCGGTGTCGATCACCACGAACGGGGTTTCCTGTTTGTCGGCGAACGCCTTCATTTTGTCAAAAGTGGCGCGCGCGAAATAATCTTCGACCTTGATCGACATGCTGGAGAGCTCCTATCGGCAAACTACATTAAACAATGGGTGCATGAACGTCCTCCGTATCCCCACTTTGGTTCGCCTACTTCCCAAGGCATGTCGCCGAAAGCAAAAAGGCCCAGGGATGTGCAGCTATCCCTTGGCCTTGCTGTCTCGTCGTCAGTACTTGAGCCGGATGGATCGTTTCCAGCATGGACGTTCGGCGCGAACTTTAGGGCGTGAGGGGGTTGAGATCAACTAAAAATGTCGCGTTTTTGCACGCTTCTGACGTGCGACGCGTTCATCACTCCTTGTAGCCGACCGAGATGACGGAAAGATGTTCCCGGCGATTTTTCGCGTGTTAAACATACCTGCACGTTCGCGGCTTTTGGCGGCGAAGTCAGTGGTAAGTCTGATGGCGGCAACATCGGCGATGTTAGCGGCGAGAGGGAGTGTTGATGGGGATTTTGGCCGTTTCGGACAGCCTCTCCGAGAATCATCCAGAGAGGCGGGTGTTGAGATTCTTTTCCGCCTGGTCAGGACCGGAAATTCACACCAATTCCTGTAGGAGTGAGCCTGCTCGCGATAGCTTTTTTCCAGACAACCTATTCGTCGACCGGGATTACGCCATCGCGAGCAGGCTCACTCCTACAAGGGATTGCATTTCAGCAGATGGAATCAGGCGACCACGGCCTCAGCCGGCGAGACGATATTGGTCTTCATCCCACGCGAACGCCCCGAGCTCAGGTAAGCCGCAATCGACTCCTGCGTCACCTCGCCGAGGAACACCCGCTCGGCATCCATCACCGGCAGCCAGGCGCGGTTGAACTCGTACATGCGCGACAGCAGGATGCGCAGGTGCTCGTCGTATGCCGCGGTGGCGTTGAACTCCCGCAGGAACTGCGCGCAGGTGCCGGTCTGGCGATGCAGATCGCGACGACGCACGTAGCCCAGTGCCTTGTTCTCCGCGCAGGTGACTACGACGTAGCGACGGTCATGTTCGTCCATCAATTCCAGCGCATCGGCCACAGGCGTTTCCGGGCTCACCGATGGCGCGTTGTCCGCGGCGTCTTCGGCTTTCACCAACAGCAGGCGCTTGAGCGTGCTGTCCTGACCGACGAAGTTGCTGACGAAATCATCTGCCGGGTGCGCGAGCAAGGTGTCCGGGTGATCGATCTGCAGCAGTTTGCCGGCGCGGAAGATCGCAATCTTGTCGCCGAGCTTGATCGCCTCATCGATGTCATGGCTGACCATGATCACGGTCTTGTTCAGCGCGCGCTGCATCTCGAAAAATTCGTTCTGGATCATCTCGCGGTTGATCGGGTCGACCGCACCGAACGGCTCGTCCATCAGCAACAGCGGGGCGTCGGCTGCGAGTGCGCGGATCACACCGATACGCTGCTGCTGGCCACCGGACAATTCACGCGGATAGCGATGCAGATACTGCTTGGGCTCGAGCTTGATCATGCTCATCAGCTCGCGAGCGCGGTCGTGGCATTTCTGTTTGTCCCAGCCGAGCAGTTTCGGCACCACGACGATGTTCTCTTCGATGGTCATGTTGGGGAACAGACCGATCTGCTGGATCACGTAGCCGATGTTGCGGCGCAGGGTCACTTCGTCGAGATCGGTGGTGTCTTCGCCGTTGATCAGGATCTTGCCGGAGGTCGGTTTGATCAGACGGTTGATCATCTTCAGCGTGGTGCTTTTGCCGCAACCCGAAGGCCCGAGGAATACGCAGATCTCGCCTTCATTGACGGTCAGGCTCACCGAGTCCACGGCTTTCACATCTTTGCCGTTGCTTTGGAAGGTCTTGCTGAGGTTTTGAAGTTCGATCATTTGAGGAGTCCTTTTGGAGTCAACGAACGTTGCAGCCATTGGAGAAACAGGTCGGCGAAGATCGCCAGAAGACTGACCAGCAGCGCGCCGACGATGAGCATCGACATGTCGCTGCGGCTGATGGAGGCGAGGATCAATACACCGAGGCCGCCGGCGCCGATGGTGGCGGCGATGGTCATCACGCCGATGTTCATCACCACGGCAGTGCGCACGCCGGCGAGGATCACTGGCACCGCGATGGGCAGTTCAACCATGCGCAAGCGCTGGCCGAAGGTCATGCCGATGCCGCGCGCGGCTTCACGAATACCCGGCTCGACGCCGGTGAGGGCGAGGTAGGTGTTGCGCATGATCGGCAGCAGTGAATACAGGAACACTGCGGTGATCGCCGGCAGCGGGCCAAGGCCCTGGCCGAACTTGGAGTAGAACGGCAGCAGCAGGCCGAACAGGGCAATCGACGGTACGGTCAGCAGCACCGTGGCGCTGGCCTGCAACGGGCCGGCGAGGGCCGGAAAACGCGTCATCAAAATGCCCAGCGGCACACCGATGACGATCGCCAGGGTCACGGCGATGCCGACCAGGGTGATGTGCTGCCAGGTCAGGTGCATCACCTGCTGCCAGTCGAGATGGGAAAAGGCGTTCAGAAATTCCATGACTTCTCCTCTCTTAGTTCAGTGGGTGCTGACGCAGGAAATCGGCGGCAACGGACGACGGGCTTTCATGATTGACGTCGACCCGTGCGTTGAGTTGGCGCATGGTTTCGTCGTCGAACAGTTCGGCCAGCGGCTTGAGTTGTTCGGCCAGTTTCGGATTGGCATCCAGCGTGGCCTGACGCACCACGGGAGCTGCGGTGTAATCGGGGAAGTAATGTTTGTCGTCGGCCAGCAACTTCAGGCCGAAAGCGTTGAGGCGGCCGTCGGTGGTATAGACCAGACCGGCAAATACTTGGCCGTTGCGCAGCGCGGTGTAGACCAGGCCGGCGTCCATCTGACGGATGTTCTTGCGGGTCAGGTTCATGTCGTAGAGCTTGACCATGCCGTCGAGACCGTCGGAACGGTTGGCGAACTCGGTGTCCAGCGCCACCAAGTGATTGCTCTTGGCTTCGGCGCGCAGCACGTCGTTGAGCTGGCTGATATTGCTGATCTGCGGATACTCCTCGGCGATCTTTTTCGGCAGGGCGAGGGCGTAGGTGTTGCTGAATTTCGATGGCGTCAGCCAGATCAGGCCTTTCTTCGCGTCGAGTTCCTTGACCCGGGCGTAGGACTGCGCGCTGTCGAGTTTTTCGGTGACATGGTTGTAGGCCACCAGCGATACGCCGGTGTACTCCCAGAGCATGTCCAGTTGTCCGCTTTCGTGGGCGCTACGGGCAAGGTTGCTGCCCAGACCGCCGGTGATCTGCGCGTCATAACCTTTGCTGCGCAGGTATTGCGCGGTGATTTCGGCGAGCAGGGTCTGCTCGGTGAAGACCCGGGCGCCGAGGCGGATCACCGGTTTTTCAGCGGCTTGGGCGATTCCTGCGAACAGCAGGACGCAGCTCAGGATTAAACTAAGTCGTTTCATAAATATTCCTTCGCGAAGCCTTAAGACGGGCGCAAACCGCGTTCCAGCCAGAGACGGCTGGCAAGGGTGACCACGCCATCGAGCAACAACGCCAGCAGCGCGGTGCACGCGGCGCCGAGCAGCAGTTGCGGCTGATTGTTCAGGGCGATGCCGGGGAAGATCAGGCTGCCAAGGCTATTGGCGCCGATCAGAAAGGCCAGCGGCGCGGTACCGACGTTGATCGCCAGCGCCACGCGCACGCCGCCGACAATGATCGGCACGGCGTTGGGCAATTCGACTTTCCACAGCACCTGGCGCGGCGTCATGCCGATGCCGACGGCGGCTTCTTTCAGCGAGCCCTGGACATTTTTCAGGCCTTCGTAGGTGTTGCGCACGATCGGCAACAGGGAGGCGAGGAACAAGGCGAAGATCGCCGGGCCGCTGCCGATGCCGAGGATGCCCAGCGCGATCGCGAGCACGGCCAACGGTGGCACGGTGTTGCCGATATTGAAGATCTGCATGAAGCGTTCGGCGCGGCCCACCATGTTCGGGCGGCTGAGGAAGATACCGGCGGGGATGCCCACGACAAGGGCGGCCAGCATGGAAGCGAGGACGAGAACCAGATGAGCTTGCAGGTAAAACAACAAATCGTCGCGGTAGTGTTCGATCGTGTTGATGCCGATCCAGTGGACCAGCAGGGCCAGGAGCGCGATCACCACCGCACCTCCCATCAGCCCTTTGCCATAGCGGATAGCCACAGGCGGACTCCTTTTTTTGTAGTCGGCGAGCGCTGCTCCGCGTGGCAAGACCATTCCTGGCTGCCGAAGTCAGCGTTCGCGAAAAGTAGCCGTTTTCCAGCACCGGCCAAGCGGCGTGAAAGCGAGCCATGAGCGCAGCCTCGTCAGGCTAACTTGCTGATTTTTCAGCCCCTGACGAAGATTCGTAACAGGGGATGGACGTCTCCTTGCTTTAAAAGGTTCCCATCTGAGGCAGCATTTGGCCACCCTTAATGTGCTCAACGGTTCGGTTATTGTCCTGAGTTGGGCTATAATCGCGGCCCTTTTTTGAATCACCGCCAGGCGATTTCCCATGACCCAACAGGCCGCCGAAGTCGCGAAACGCCGCACTTTCGCCATTATTTCCCACCCCGATGCCGGTAAAACCACGATCACCGAAAAGCTCCTGTTGATGGGCAAGGCGATTGCGGTGGCCGGTACGGTGAAATCCCGTAAATCCGATCGCCATGCGACCTCCGACTGGATGGAGATGGAGAAGCAGCGGGGTATTTCCATTACCACGTCGGTCATGCAGTTCCCGTATCGCGAACACATGATCAACCTGCTCGATACCCCGGGCCACGAAGACTTCTCCGAAGACACCTACCGCACCCTGACCGCGGTGGACTCGGCCCTGATGGTGCTCGACGGCGGTAAAGGTGTCGAGCCACGGACCATCGCGCTGATGGACGTCTGCCGTCTGCGTGACACGCCGATCGTCAGCTTCATCAACAAACTCGACCGCGACATCCGCGACCCGATCGAACTGCTCGACGAGATCGAAGCCGTTCTGAAGATCAAGGCCGCGCCAATCACCTGGCCGATCGGTTGCTACCGCGACTTCAAGGGCGTGTACCACCTGGCTGATGACTACATCATCGTTTACACCCCGGGCCACGGTCACGAACGCACCGAAACCAAGATCATCCAGAAACTCGACTCCGACGAGGCGCGTGCGCACCTGGGCGACGAGTACGAGCGCTTCATCGAACAACTGGAACTGGTACAGGGCGCCTGCCACGAATTCAACCAGCAGGAGTTCCTCGACGGTCAACTGACCCCGGTGTTCTTCGGTACCGCGCTGGGCAACTTCGGTGTCGACCATGTGCTCGATGCGGTGGTTGACTGGGCGCCGCGCCCGCTGGCTCGTGTGGCCAACGAGCGCACTGTCGAGCCGGTCGAAGAGAAGTTCACGGGCTTCATCTTCAAGATCCAGGCGAACATGGACCCGAAACACCGCGACCGTATCGCCTTCATGCGTATCTGCTCCGGCAAGTACGAGAAAGGTATGAAGATGCGGCATGTGCGCACCGGCAAGGACGTGCGCATCGGCGACGCCCTGACGTTCTTCTCCTCCGAGCGTGAACAGCTGGAAGAGGCGTACGCCGGCGACATCATCGGCCTGCACAACCACGGCACGATCCAGATCGGCGACACCTTCAGCGAAGGCGAAGTCCTCGGTTTCACCGGTATCCCGCACTTCGCCCCGGAACTGTTCCGCCGTGTGCGTCTGCGTGATCCGCTGAAATCCAAGCAGCTGCGTCAGGGCTTGCAGCAGTTGGCAGAAGAGGGCGCGACGCAGGTGTTCTTTCCGGAGCGCAGCAACGACATCATTCTTGGCGCCGTCGGTGTGCTGCAGTTCGATGTGGTCGCCAGCCGTTTGAAAGAGGAATACAAGGTTGAGTGCTCGTATGAGCCGATCACCGTGTATTCGGCGCGCTGGATCGAGTGCAGCGACAAGAAGAAGCTTGAGGAGTTTTCCAACAAGGCGGTGGAGAACCTGGCGTTGGATGGCGGTGGGCATCTGACCTATCTGGCGCCGACGCGGGTGAATCTGGCGTTGATGGAAGAGCGTTGGCCGGATGTGAAATTCCGTGCGACGCGTGAGCATCATTAAGGTTTGAGTTGTTTTTCGGAAGCCCCTGGGGTGTAGGCCTTGGGGGCTTTTTTTTGCTTTGGTATTGGCGGCCTTTGGGCCGACCATGTTCTGGTTGTTTTGGGGGCATATCCGTTTTTTGGGGTGTTGCGGCTGGCGGTTTCGCCCTTACGGCGAGTCCCTTTTTCAGACGCCAAAAAGGAACCAAAAGGCTTTGCTCCTACGTAAGGCCCTCGCAGGCTCGGGTCCCTTCGCTCCGGGATCGATCCGGGCGCAGCGGCTACGGTTTGCTTCGCTGCACCTCCTTCCGCTGTGTCTGGCTGCGCCAGACGGTCGCTGCGCTCCCACGCCCGGATCAATCCCTCCGCTCAGCCTTCCGATGTCGCTGGTTAGGCAAGATCAAGATCAAGAGCACGCGAGCTTGCGCTCATTGTTGAGTGGTTAGAAGCGCCGCATGGCTTGAAATCTTCAGTGGATTCGCCCCTCACCCCAGCCCTCTCCCCCTGGAGAGGGAGCCGATTTTGGTTGGATTTGAATTTTGTATCCGACTCGGTATTGCACGTTGGCGCACTTCTCCCAAACAACTCGGTCAGTCCCCTCTCCCTCCGGGAGAGGGATAGGCGGGCGGCGTTCCGATGAGGGGCTTTTCGGCTGCAGCTTCAAGATGAGAAACGGTCAGGCACGACGAATTTTCTGTAGGCAATTTTCTTCAGCGGCGTAGCCCGACTCTTTTTTTACTTCGCCAGGCCTTTGCCTCGCGACATTGCGCTTGATCCGGTTTAGTGTTCAAAGAACCTTTCGCCCACAGCGGACGTTTCATGCTCAAAGGACTGACCCATCTCCTGCGCCCCAACGGCTATTTCACCTCCATGGCTTGGGTGCTCGCCGCGCTTTTATTCATCAATCGCCTCAGCGCCATGGTCAAGCTGTTCATGGCGTTGTACCTGCGTCAGGAGTTGGGCTTTGCGATTGAAACCGTTGGCTGGTTGCTCTCGGCTTATGGCGCGGGGTTGCTGGTGGGTTCGATGCTCGGCGGTTGGCTCAGTGATTACGTGCGCACGGCGCGGCTGACGGCGGCGCTGTTTTTTGTTTCGGTGTGGGTGCTGATGCTGCTGGGGCTGGTGACGCAGGTGGCGTGGCTGGCCGGTCTGTTGTTGCTCAGTGGTGTGATTGATGGGGCGATTCGTACGCTGCATCAACGGCTGATCATGGAGTACTGCGAAGTTGCGCAGCGTTCGCGGGCGCAGGCGTTGAGTCGGGTGGCGCGTAATCTGGGCATGGCGGCTGCCGGGGTGGCGGGTGGGGTGTTGGCGCAGGCGGATTTTCGCTGGGTGTTTTTTGTCAGTGCGGCGATGACATTGCTGGCGTTGTTGTGGTTTGTTCGCACGACGTGGCGGCGGCCAATCATTAAGCAGGACAAAGCGCTGGAGACGGCTTCCGGCTCGCCGTATCGCGACCAGCCGTTCCTCTGGTTGCTGGCGGCGACCGCGGTGCTCGGTATTGCGTTCGATACGGTCTACAGCACGCTGGGCAACTATCTGCGAGACCATTACCAGTTGAGCACCGAGGCCATTGGCTGGCAGTTCGGCCTTAATGCATTGCTGGTGATTGCGCTGCAGATTCCGCTGTCGCACTCGGTGGAACGTTGGGGCGCGCGCTGGCAGATGCTCGCGGGCAGTGTGTTGCTCGCCTGCGGGCTGGGGATGTTGCCGTTCGGTTCCGGGCTGTTTTATGTGTGCCTGTCGACGGTCATCTGGACGCTGGGCGAGGCGCTGTTCATGCCGCCGCTGAATGTACTGGCGATGCAGTTTGCGCAGAGTGGCAAAAGCGGTCAGTACTTCGGGCTGTTCTTCATGAGCTGGAGCGCTAGCGCATTAGTGTCGCCGGTGTTCAGCGGTCAGCTCTATGGCGAGTATGGCGGGCACAGCGTCTGGCTGATGAGTGCGCTGCTGGTGCTGATCTCGATTCCGCTGACCTGGCAGGCGACTCGCGCCGCTTAGCTGTTTCGGTTATCGGGGTTATTCGAAAGCAATCTGTCTATCAAGGGCATTTCTGCCCATGCCGTCGCGTCCTAAGTGGTGAGTCGGACTGTTCGCAACTAGATTTCATTCGGAGCCAGTCCGGCAAGCATGTCTTAGCGCAACAGGATGGAGTCGGCCATGAAAAGCAGATTGCTACGGGTTTTGATGTTGTTGAAAGTGATGGTGATGCTGTCCCTCGGCACCGCAACGGCCTGGGCTGAGTGTGAGGATCACGATTCCCAGGCCTTCAATGGGCAGGTCGGGCACAGCGGGCTGATGATTGCCAAGTCTGAGTCGGAGCCGGGGGATATGAATCAGGGCGGCAGCGCCGATGATGACGACTCGACCACCGATGATCCGGACAGCGATGACCCGGATGATGAGGGCGATAGCCAGACGTAGATTGCAGGCAAAAGAAAACCCCTTCGGCCTCGACAGATGCGCAATCGGGGTGGAAGGGGTTTGTTAACACATGAATTCCTGAATCGATACAAATCCCCTGTGGGAGCGAGCCTGCTCGCGAAGGCGTCATTTCAGTCAACATTATCGGTGACTGATGAACCGCTTTCGCGAGCAGGCTCGCTTCCACATGGGGTTTTGTGGTGGCCTGCGGAGCTGCTTACGCCGCGCCGTCGAGGAATTGCTCGGCGTAGTGGCAAGCCACCTGCCGGTTATCCAGTTCACGCAACAACGGCTCTTCGGTGCTGCAACGCTCGGTCGCATACGGGCAGCGCTTGTGGAAAGCGCAGCCTGAAGGCGGGTTCAGAGGGTTGGGCAGTTCGCCGACGATCTTGATTTTCGGCTTGTTCGGGTCCGGGTGAATGGTCGGGGTCGCCGACAGCAGCGCCTGGGTGTAAGGGTGCAGCGGGCGTTCGTAGATGTCGTTTTTCGGGCCCAGTTCCACCGGGCGCCCGAGGTACATCACCATCACGTCATCGGCCACGTGCTGCACTACCGCGAGGTTGTGCGAGATGAACACGTACGCGGTGTTGAACTCCTGCTGCAGGTCCATGAACAGGTTCAACACCTGAGCCTGAATCGACACATCCAGCGCCGAGGTCGGTTCATCGGCTACCAGCACTTTCGGTTGCAGCATCATCGCCCGGGCCAGGGCAATACGCTGGCGCTGACCGCCGGAGAACATGTGCGGATAGCGCTGGTAGTGCTCGGGACGCAAGCCGACCTGCTTCATCATCGCCTGGACTTTCTCGCGACGCTCGGCGGCGGAGAGGTTGGTGTTGATCAGCAGCGGTTCGCCGAGCTGGTCACCGACTTTCTGCCGTGGGTTCAGCGACGCGTACGGGCTTTGAAAGACCATCTGCACGTCTTTGCGCAGTTGCTTGCGTTGCGCCTTGTCGGCACCGGCCACTTCATGGCCGGCGATTTTCAGCGAGCCGGACGATGGCTCCTCAATCAGCGTCAGCGCGCGGGCGAGGGTGGATTTGCCGCAGCCTGATTCGCCCACCACGGCGAGGGTCTTGCCGGCTTCCAGTTCGAACGACACGCCGTTGAGTGCGCGCACGGTTGCATGGCCCTTGAACAAGCCACGGGAGACTTCGTAGTGACGGGTCAGGTCGCGGGCGGTAAGTACGACGGCCATTACGCCACCTCCTGGTTCAGCGGGTAGAAGCAGCGGGCGAGGCTGTGGCTTTTCGGGTCAAGGCCGGGACGCTGGGCGCGGCAGTTGTCCTGCACGTACGGGCAGCGCGGCGACAGCAGGCAACCTTGCGGACGGTCGTAACGACCCGGGACGATGCCCGGCAACGTCGACAGGCGTGAGGCGCCGAGGCTGTGCTCGGGAATCGCCTTGAGCAGGGCTTCGCTGTATGGGTGCGCCGGGATGTCGAACAGTTGCGGCACCTGGCCGACTTCCACGGCCTGGCCGGCATACATCACGCAGACGCGCTGAGCGGTTTCCGCCACGACGGCGAGGTCGTGAGTGATCAGCACCAGGCCCATGTTCTGTTCTTTCTGCAATGCCAGCAGCAGATCCATGATCTGCGCCTGAATCGTCACGTCGAGCGCGGTGGTCGGTTCGTCGGCGATCAGCAGTTTCGGCTCGCCGGCAATCGCCATGGCGATCGCGACGCGCTGGCTCATGCCACCGGACAGTTGATGCGGGTAGGCGTCCATACGGCTGGCGGCGCCCGGGATTTCAACTTTCTCCAGCAGTTCGATGGCACGCTTGCGCGCTTGCTTGCCGGACATTTTCAGGTGCAGGCGCAGCACTTCTTCGATCTGGAAACCGACGGTGTAGCTCGGGTTCAGCGCGGTCATCGGGTCCTGGAAAACCATCGACAGGTCTTTGCCGACGATCTGCCGACGCTGACGGTTGCTCAGCTTGAGCATGTCCTTGCCGTCGAAGCTGAGCGAATCGGCGGTGACGATGCCGGGATGCTCGATCAGGCCCATCAGCGCCATCATGGTCACGGATTTACCCGAACCCGACTCGCCCACGATGGCCAGCACTTCGCCTTTGTCGACTTTCAGGTCGAGGCCGTCGACCACCGGAGTAGCGTTCTTGTCGCCGAAGCGGACGTTGAGATTCTTGATTTCTAGCAGTGACATGGGAATCTCCTCAGGCGGCGTTCTTGAGTTTCGGGTCCAGCGCATCGCGCAGACCGTCGCCCATCAAGTTGATTGCCAGCACGCTGAGCAAAATGGTCAAACCAGGCAAGCTGACTACCCACCAGGCGCGTTCGATGTAGTCGCGGGCCGAGGCCAGCATGGTGCCCCACTCAGGGGTTGGCGGTTGTACGCCGAGGCCGAGGAAGCCCAGTGCGGCGGCATCGAGGATCGCCGACGAGAAGCTCAGGGTCGCCTGCACGATCAGCGGCGCCATGCAGTTGGGCAGCACGGTGATGAACATCAGACGCGGCAGACCGGCACCGGCCAGACGCGCGGCGGTGACGTAGTCGCGGTTCAGTTCGCCCATCACCGCGGCACGGGTCAGACGCACGTAGGAAGGCAGCGACACCACAGCAATCGCGATCACGGTGTTGATCAGGCCAGGGCCGAGGATGGCGACGATCGCCACGGCCAGCAGCAGCGACGGCAGGGCGAGCATGATGTCCATCAGACGCATGATGGTCGGGCCGATCATCTTCGGGAAGAAACCGGCGAACAGTCCGAGCAGGATCCCCGGAATCAGCGACATCACCACCGACGACAAGCCGATCAGCAGCGACAGGCGCGAGCCCTGGATCAGACGCGACAGCAGGTCACGACCGAGTTCATCGGTGCCGAGCAGGAACTGCAACTGGCCGCCTTCAAGCCACGCCGGCGGCGTCAGCAGGAAGTCACGGTATTGCTCGCTCGGGTCATGCGGCGCAACCCACGGCGCGAAGATTGCGCAGAAAATGATCAGCAGCATGAACAGCAGGCCGGCAACCGCGCCTTTGTTTTTTGCGAAGGCTTGCCAGAATTCTTTGTACGGTGACGGGTACAGCAGGCTTTGATCCACGGCGGACGTGGCGGTGGCTACTGAGGATGTTGGAGTGCTCATGGGTATTGACCTCAGCGCTGATGACGGATGCGTGGGTTGGCAAAGCCGTAGAGGATGTCCACCACGAAGTTGACCAGAATCACCAGGCAGGCGATTAACAGGATGCCGTTTTGCACCACCGGATAGTCCCGGGCGCCGATGGCTTCGATCAGCCATTTGCCGATGCCGGGCCAGGAAAAGATGGTTTCGGTCAGAACCGCACCGGCCAGCAGCGTGCCGACCTGCAGACCGACCACGGTCAGTACCGGAATCAGCGCGTTACGCAGACCGTGGACAAACACCACGCGCGACGGCGACAGGCCTTTGGCCTTGGCGGTGCGGATATAGTCTTCACGCAGCACTTCGAGCATCGACGAACGGGTCATCCGCGCGATCACCGCCAGCGGAATGGTGCCGAGGACGATGGCCGGCAGGATCAGGTGATGCAGCGCATCGAAGAACGCGCCGACGTCATCGGCCAGCAGCGTGTCGATCAGCATGAAGCCGGTTTTCGGCTCGATGTCATACAGCAAGTCGATGCGCCCGGAGACCGGGGTCCAGCCCAGGCTCACCGAGAAGAACATGATCAGGATCAGGCCCCACCAGAAGATCGGCATCGAATAGCCCGCGAGGGAGATGCCCATCACCCCGTGATCGAACAGCGATCCTCGCTTGAGTGCCGCGATTACCCCGGCCAGCAGCCCGAGGATGCCGGCGAACAGCAGGGCGGCCATGGACAGTTCCAGCGTCGCCGGGAAGAGGGAGGTGAATTCGGTCCACACGCTCTCACGCGTACGCAGTGATTCGCCGAGATCGCCTTGGGCCAGTTTGCCGATGTAGTCCAGGTATTGGGCGTACAGCGGTTTGTTCAGACCTAGGCGTTCCATTGCCTGAGCGTGCATTTCGGGGTCGACCCGACGTTCGCCCATCATCACTTCCACGGGGTCGCCCGGAATCATGCGAATCAACGCGAAAGTCAGCAAGGTGATGCCGAAAAACGTGGGGATCAACAACCCCAGTCGGCGGGCAATAAAACTAAACATCTTGTGTGGTACCTCATCAGCCGGTTAGGCGTGTCCGGCGTCCCTCAGGTCAGGGACACCGGGCGTTTCTTATCTACTTCACCTGGGTGGTGGCGAAGTTATTGGTTGTGAGAGGGCTGATGTGGTAGCCCTCTACATTTTTGCGCATTGCGGTAAACATCCGAGTATGGGCCATGCTGATCCATGGCTGGTCCTGATTAAACAGCACTTGTGCCTGTTCGTAGAGCGCGGCGCGTTCGGCCGGATCTACTTTAGCCCGTGCTTCATCCAGCAGCGCCTGGAATTTCTCGTTGCACCAGCGCGCGTAGTTTTCGCCGTTCTTGGCCGCCTCGCAACTGAGCATAGGCGTCAGGAAGTTATCCGGGTCGCCGTTGTCGCCCGCCCATCCGGCCGACACCATGTCGTGCTCGCCAGCCTTGGCGCGCTTGAGCATTTCACCCCATTCCATCACGCGGATGTCGATCTTGATCCCGACTTTCGCAAGGTCGGCCTGCATCATCTGCGCACCAAGCATCGGGTTGGGGTTGGTCGGGCCGCCACCGTTGCGGGTGAACAGGGTGAACACGGTGCCTTCCGGAACCCCGGCTTCCTTGAGCAGCTTGCGTGCTGCATCGAGGTCGCGTGGCGGATTTTTCAGGTCGTGGTTATAACCCAGCAAGGTCGGCGGGTACGGGTTGACTGCAACCGACGCGTTGCCTTTGCCGAACAGCGCGTTGACATAGGCTTCCTTGTCGAAAGCAATGTCGATGGCTTTACGCACACGCACGTCGCTCATGTATTTGTGCTGGGTGTTCATCGCGATGTACGAAACGGTCATCGCGTCCAGCTCGTCGACTTTCAGGTTGCTGTCTTTCTTGATGCTCGGGATGTCGTCCGGTTTCGGATACAGGGCAATCTGGCACTCGTTGGCCTTGAGCTTCTGCAAACGCACGTTGTTGTCGGTAGCGATCGCCAGGATCAGCGCGTCGGCCGGTGGCTTGCCACGGAAGTAGTCCGGGTTGGCCTTGAAGCGCACCTGCGCATCCTTGGCGTAACGCTGGAAGATGAACGGGCCGGTACCGACCGGCTTGTTGTTCAGATCACCAGTCTTGTTCGCCTTGAGCAACTGGTCGGCGTATTCGGCCGGGTAGATCGACGAGAACGCCATGGCGATGTCGGCCAGGAACGGCGCCTCACGGCGGGTCAGGGTGAACTTGACCGTGTTGTCGTCGACTTTTTCGACGCTTTTGAGCAGTTCCTTGAAGCCCATGCTTTCAAAGTACGGGAAGCCCACGCTCGACAGTTTGTGCCACGGGTGATTCGGGTCCAGCTGACGCTGGAAGCTCCAGACCACGTCGTCGGCGTTCATGTCGCGAGTCGGCTTGAAGTATTCGGTGGTGTGAAACTTGACGCCTTTGCGCAGATGAAACGTGTAGGTCAGGCCGTCTTCGCTGATGTCCCAGGACTCGGCGAGTGCCGGGATCACTTCGGTGGTGCCGGGCTTGAAGTCGGCCAAGCGGTTGAAGATGGTTTCGGCCACAGCATCCGCCGTGACTGCAGTCGTGTACTGGACCATATCGAAGCCTTCCGGGCTGGCTTCGGTGCAGACCACCAAGGGTTTGGCCGAGACGCCAACAGCGACACTCAGCAACGCAGCCGCGATGGCCGCACGTAGGGGAAGCATTTTCATCGATAACCCTCTGCAATCGGTTGAAGACAAAAAACCGAACGGCCGACTCATCATGAGTCAGCCGTCGGTTGGCGTTTTTACAGAATGTTGAATGGAATCGTGGTCACGAGACGGAACTCGTTGATGCTGCCGTCCGCCTGGTTTTCGCTGGCGCGGTGCGCGGTGTAAGTGCCGCGAATGGTCGTAGCTTTAAGCGGGCCGCTCTGTACCGCGTAGGTTGCACCGACGCCGTATTCATAGTGGTGCTCGCCGTTCATCGCCTGCACGCCGTCATAGCCGCCACCCTTGTAGTGAGTGCCGTCGATGCCCCAGCCGCGCGCCTGGTAGATGTTGAATTTCAGGCCCGGTACGCCGTATTCGGCCATGTTGATGCCGTAGGAAACCTGGAAGGATTTCTCGTTCGGGCCGTTGAAGTCCGAGAGCAGGGAGTTGGCCAGGTAGATACCGTTGGTTTCGTGCAGGTAGTCGAAGTACTCGTTACCGTTCACTTCCTGATACGAGAAGGTCAGGGTATGCGCCAGGTGAGTCAGGCCGAACGACAGCGAGTAGGTGTCGTTGTCGATGTCGCCCAGCAGCTTTTTGCCTTCGTCGACGGTCTTGTAGTAGTTCAGGCCGGTGGTCAGGCTGAGGATCGAGCTGTCACCCAATACGTGGGTGGCGCCGAAGTAGTACTGGTTCCACAGGTCTTCGGCCTGGGTACCCCACAGGCTGGTGGTCAGGCTGGCGAACGGCTGGTACGAGATACCGGCGGTGTTGACGTGGTCGGCTTCGGCGTTGATGTCGCCGTATTCGGAGCGGAATTTGCTCAGGCTTTCTTCGGTACGTGGCGAAACGCGGTCGAAGGTCGCGACGTCGAACGCCAGGTTGTTCAGCTCTTCGCTGTGGATCGCGATACCTTCGAAGCTCGATGGCAGCGGACGGTTACCGATCACATCGACCTGCGGGCTGCTGAAGTTCATGCGGCCGGCGGTCAGAGTGGTGTTGGAGATGCGTGCCTTGACGTTGGCCAGGCCCAGCTTGCTCCACTGACCGACAGCGTCGCCGCCTTCGCGGGTCAGGGTACGGTTGTTGCCGGCGCCTGGACGGGTGCCCGGTGCACCACCATTGTTGGCAGCGAGGTTTTCGCGGTCACGCTCCAGCGCGATGGCGTTGTATGCGGCCACTTCGGTGCTGAAACCGACAGTACCTTCGGTGAAGCCCGAGTTGTACTTGATGATCGTGCCTTGCACCCAGTTGATGCGACGGTCGGTTTCGTTGGATTGACCGTTCTTGCGGTAAGCGAACTTGCCGCCGCGCTTGAGTTGTTCGTTGGCGTACCAGTTACGGGTCGAACCGCTGATCGATTGCCCTTCGAGGAAACCGGTGGCTTCGGCCTGGGCGCTCTTTTCGTTGACGGTCACTGGCGTGAACGCCTGGCTTTGGGTTTCCGCATAAGTCGTGGCGGTAATGCTGCTGATGGCCAGGGCCAGTATCGCGGTGCTGCTCAGTTTCATGGGTGAAGCTCCTTTACTTTCTTTTTATCCCGGCTTTTTTTGGTATGCCGGTTATTGGTTTAGAACTCGTTCAAACATCGCAAACGTTTGCAAAAGGCCGGATTGGCGAATTTCGGCAAAGCGCTTGCGTGAGGGGAGTAGACGGCTCCCCTCAGCGTTGCGGCTAATCGGTGGGTTTAATCGATACTGACGGCCGAAAATACGTTGCGACCGAACGGGCTCACTTTGAAGCCTTCGACCTTGGCGCTTAACGGCTGGTTAACCGTCGAGTGGGCGACTGGCGTGATCGGCACTTGCTGTTTAAGCAATTGCTGGGCCTGTTTATAAAGCACGGTGCGCTGTTCGCGGTCGGTAACGACCTTGGCCTGCTTGATCAGCTTGTCGTACGCCGGATCGCACCACATGGAGTAGTTGTTGCCGCCAATCGCGTCGCAGCTGTACAGGGTGCCGAGCCAGTTGTCCGGGTCCCCGTTGTCGCCGGTCCAGCCGATCAGGCTGACATCGTGTTCGCCATTCTTGGTGCGCTTGATGTACTCGCCCCATTCATAGCTGACGATCTTCACTTTCAGACCGATCTTGGCCCAGTCGGCCTGGAGCATTTCGGCCATCAGTTTCGCGTTCGGGTTGTACGGGCGTTGCACCGGCATTGCCCACAGGGTGATCTCGGTGCCTTCTTTCACGCCGGCAGCCTTGAGCAGTTCCTTGGCTTTTTCCGGGTTGTACGCCGCGTCCTTGACGGTGTCGTCGTAGGACCACTGGGTCGGTGGCATCGCGTTGACGGCCAGTTGACCGGCTCCTTGATAAACAGCGTTGAGAATCCCTTGTTTATTCACCGCCATGTCCAGCGCCTGGCGCACTTCGAGCTGGTCGAAAGGCTTGTGGCGGACGTTGTAGGCGATGTAGCCGAGGTTGAAACCGGGCTTGGAGATCAGTTGCAGTTTCGGGTCGGCCTTCAGCGCTTCGACATCGGCCGGACGCGGATGCAGGGTGATCTGGCATTCGCCGGCCTTGAGCTTCTGCACCCGCACCGAAGCGTCGGTGTTGATCGCGAAGATCAGGTTGTCGAGTTTGACCCGGCTCGGGTCCCAATACTGTTTATTGCCTGTGTAACGGATGTTCGAATCTTTCTGATAGCTCTTGAACACGAACGGCCCGGTGCCAATCGGTTTCTGGTTGATGTCGCTCGGCTTGCCTTCGGCCAGCAGCTTGTCGGCGTATTCGGCGGACAGAATCGAGGCGAAGCTCATGGCGATGTTCTGGATGAACGCGGCGTCGACGCTGTTGAGCGTGAACTCCACGGTCAGTGGCCCGGTCTTTTCGACCTTGGCGATGTTCTTGTTCAGGCTCATCCCGTTGAAATACGGGAACTCGGTCGGGTAAGCCTTACGGAACGGCTGCTGCGCATCGAGCATGCGATTAAACGTGAACAGCACGTCGTCGGCGTTGAAGTCGCGGGTTGGCTTGAAATAAGGAGTCGTATGAAATTTCACACCCTCACGCAGGTGAAAGGTGTATTTCAGACCATCCTCGGAAATATCCCACGTGGTTGCCAGGCCAGGTACGACATTGGTCGCGCCTTTTTCGAACTCGACCAGGCGGTTATACAGCGGTTCGGCGGCGTCGTTATCGGTGGCCGTCGTGTATTGCGCAGTATCGAAACCCGCCGGGCTGCCTTCGGAGCAGAACACCAGGCTTTTTGGTGCGGCGAAACTGGCGGACGACGCGGCCAGCAGGCCGGCACCCAGCAATGCGGAAAACTTCAAGGTATGGCGCATGACGCTCCCTCTTTTTTTAATGGTGCAATGCGCTTTGGCCCCGATTCCGGGACGTTCATGGCGCATTGAGCTCAATCCAATACGTACGGCAAAACCGGTGGCCCACGCAGACACTGGTCAGTACGCGACGGTAGGCACCGTGCTTCTGGCAGTAAATACGTAAAAGCCTTAATGCTCGTAGGAAAAGTCGACGCGCCTAGACCGAAGCAATCATCTACTACGGATTTGGGTGTAGGCCTTTTCCTGTTTGCCCGGTAGAAAAAGCAACGGCGACGTCAGAAACGCCGCCGTTGCAATGCCTTACTTGCTGACGCTGACGCCGTAGAAAGAATTCAAGCCAAATGGGCTGATCTTGAAATCCTGCACGTTGGCGCGCATGGGTTGGTACACCGTCGAGTGAGCGATAGGTGTCATCGGGACTGCATCTTTGAGGACGTGTTGCGCCTGTTTGTACAGTTCGGTGCGCTTGCCCTGATCGGTCGTGCGTTTGGCTTCTTTCACCAGACCGTCGAACTTCTTGTCGCACCACTTGGAGAAGTTGTTGCCGCTGAGCGAGTCGCAGCCGAACAGCACGTTCAGCCAGTTGTCCGGATCACCATTGTCACCGCTCCAGCCAATGATCATGGCCTGGTTCTCGCCACCTTTGGAACGTTTGATGTACTCGCCCCATTCGTAGCTGGTGATCTTCACTTTCAAGCCGATCTTGGCCCAGTCGGACTGGAGCATTTCGGCCATCAGCTTGGCGTTCGGGTTGTATGGACGCTGTACCGGCATCGCCCACAGCACGATTTCGGTACCTTCCTTGACGCCGGCTTCCTTGAGCAGCTGTTTGGCTTTCTCAGGGTCGTACTTGGCATCTTTGATCGTGGTGTCGTAAGACCACTGGGTCGGCGGCATGGCGTTGACGGCCAGCTGGCCCGCGCCCTGGTAAACCGAATCGATGATCTGCGGCTTGTTCACCGCCATGTCCAGCGCCTGACGTACGCGCAGGTCAGCCAGCGGGTTGGCTTCGTTGCTGCCCTTGACCTTGTCCATCACGTTGTAGGCGATGTAGCCCAGGTTGAAACCGGCCTGATCCGGCATCTTCAGCGCTTTGTCTTCTTTCAGCGCCTTGAGGTCGGCCGGACGCGGGAACAGGGTGACCTGGCACTCGTTCTTTTTCAGTTTCTGGATACGCACCGACGGGTCGGTGGTGATGGCGAAGATCAGGTTGTCGATCTTTACGTCTTCAGGCTTCCAGTAATCCTTGTTGCCGGTGTAACGGATGTTGGAATCTTTCTGGTAGCTCTTGAATACGAACGGACCAGTGCCGATCGGCTTCTGGTTGATGTCGGCGGCTTTGCCATCCTTGAGCAGCTGGGCCGCGTATTCGGCGGACTGCACGGAAGCGAAGCTCATCGCCAGGTTCTGGATGAACGCAGCATCGACTTCTTTCAACGTGAACTTGACGGTGTGGTCGTCGACTTTATCGATCTTGGTGATGTTGGTGTCCATCCCCATGTCGGTGAAGTACGGGAATTCGGTCGGGTACGCCTTACGGAAAGGGTCGTCCTTGTTGATCATGCGGTTGAAAGTGAACAGCACGTCGTCGGCGTTGAATTCACGAGTCGGCTTGAAGTACGGCGTGGTGTGGAACTTGACGCCTTCGCGCAGATGGAAGGTGTACGTCAGGCCGTCATCGGAAATGTCCCACTTGGTCGCCAGCCCAGGAATCACGGCGGTGCCGCCGCGCTCGAACTGGGTCAGACGGTTGAACATGGTTTCGGCTGAGGCGTCGAAGTCGGTTCCGGTGGTGTATTGGCCTGGGTCGAAACCGGCCGGGCTGCCTTCGGAGCAGAACACCAGGTTAGTCGCAGCGGATGCGAACGGTGCGGAGGCTAACAAGCCTGCGCCGACTAAAAACGGAATGACCGCGTGTTTAAGCATGTTGGCCTCATGATTTGTTGTCATTTTTTAGTAGTGAGGTACGACCTCGTGAGTCGTGCCTGCGGATACTTATGCAGGGGCCATACCCAATGCAAGATCCAGAGCGGTCGGCGGTGCCAAAGCGTGGCACGAACGTACCTTAATGTCGCATCCGTATAACTTCTGACGCATTTGACCGTTTGCGGGTGGTTTTTACGGTGCAAATCGAGCCCCAAAACAGTGCGCCAGTCACGTTGTGCGCGCTGCGTTGGGGCTCGGTGTTACCTATTTATACCCACGCCATAGAAGGGGGTGAGACCGAACGGGCTGATGCGGAAATCAGTGACTTCCTTGCGCAGCGGCTGAAACACCGTGGAGTTGGCAATCGGCGTGATCGGCACTTGTTGTTTAAGGATCAGTTGCGCCTGTTGATACAGCTTTATCCGTTGCGCTTTATCGGTAGCCACTTTGGCTTGCTGAACGAACTTGTCGTAGGCCGGGTCGCACCATTTGGCATAGTTGCTGCCCTTGACCGCCGCGCAGCTGTAAAGCACGCCGAGCCAGTTGTCCGGGTCACCGTTGTCGCCGGTCCAGCCGTAGATCATGGCGTCGTGCTCGCCATTTTTTGCGCGCTTGATGTACTCGCCCCACTCGTAGCTGACGATGTTGGCTTTGATGCCGATTTTTGCCCAGTCCTGCTGGATCATCTGCGCCGACATGCGTGCATTCGGGTTCGATGCACGCTGCACTGTCATCGCCCAGAGGTTGATGGTTGTACCCGGCGCAACCCCTGCTTCCTTCAGTAGCACCCGGGCTTTCTCCGGGTCGTATGGCGCGTCCTTGATGTTCGGATCGTAGGACCATTGCGCGGGCGGCAAGGCGTTTTGTGCCAGTTGACCGGCACTTTGGTAAACGGCCTTGATGATGGCCGGCTTGTCGATGGCCATGTCCAGCGCCTGACGCACCTTGAGCTGGTCCAGTGGTGGGTGAGTGGTGTTGTAGGCGAGGAAACCGAGGTTGAAACCGGGCTGCTTGAGCACGCGCAGGTTCGGGTCTTTTTCCATCACTTCGATATCGGCCGGGCGCGGGTAGCCGCTGACCTGGCATTCACCGGCCTTGAGTTTCTGCAGGCGTACGGCAGCGTCCGGGGTGATCGAGAAGATCAGGTTATCGATTTTGACGTCTTCGGGTTTCCAGTAGGCCTTGTTCGCGACGTAGCGGATCTGCGAATCCTTCTGGTAGCGCTTGAACACGAAAGGGCCGGTGCCGATGGGCTTCTGGTTGAGGTCGGCGGCTTTGCCTTGCTTCAACAGCTGCGCGGCGTATTCGGCCGATTGCACCGAGGCGAAGCTCATGGCGAGGTTCTGCACGAAGGCGGCGTCGACGTTGTTGAGGTTGAAGCGCACGCTGTGCTCGTCGATTTTCTCCACCGATTTGATCGTGGTGTTCAGGCCCATGTCGGTGAAGTACGGGGACTCGGCGGGGTAGGCCTTGCGGAAGGCGTTATCCGGGTCGAGCAGGCGCTGGAAGGTGAACAGGACGTCGTCGGCGTTGAAGTCGCGGGTCGGGGTGAAGTAGTCGGTGCTGTGGAATTTCACACCTTCGCGCAGGTGGAAGGCGTATTGCAGGCCGTCGCTGGAAACATCCCATTTTGTCGCAAGGCCAGGTTCGATGTCGGTGCCGCCGCGCTGGAATTGGGTGAGGCGGTTGAAGACGGTTTCGGCGGAGGCGTCGAAGTCGGTGCCGCTGGTGTATTGGCTCGGGTCGAAGCCGGCGGGGCTGGCCTCGGAGCAGTAGACCAGGGTGGTGGCGGCGTGTGTGATCGGGGCTATGGCCGTTAGTGCGAGGGTGATCAATAGTGGTTTGAGGGTGAATCTTGGCATGGAGTCCCCGGGGAATTTGCTGGTTATGATTTCAGGGTAGCGGGGATTTGCGGGGCTTCGGAAATATCGTTTTTCGTGTCGGGGTGTCTATCTCGGCATATAGAGGCTTGGTTTGGGGGTATATCCGTTGCTTCGGGTGCTGCGGCTGGCGGTTTCGCCCCTACGGCGAGTCCCTTTTTCAGACGCCAAAAAGGAACCAAAAGGCTTGCTCCTACGTACGGCCCTCGCAGGCTCGGGTCCCTTCGCTCCGGGATCGATCCGGGCGCAGCGGCTACGGTTTGCTGCGCTGCACCTACTTCCGCTGTGTCTGGCTGCGCCAGACGGTCGCTGCGCTCCCACGCCCGGATCGATCCCTCCGCTCAGCCTTCCGATGTCGCTGGTTAGGCAAGATCAAGATCAAGAGCACTCGAGCCAACGCTCATTGTTGAGTGGTGAGAAGCGCCGCACGGCTTGAGATTTTCGGTGGGTTCGCCCCTCACCCCAGCCCTCTCCCCGAGGAGAGGGAGCCGATTCGTGGGCCGTTCAAAACCTGAGTTCGACTCGGTATTTCAGGTCGGAGTGGCTTTCGCATCCACCGCGGTCAGTCCCCTCTCCCTCCGGGAGAGGGCTAGGGTGAGGGATGGCTTTTGGCTGTTTAAAGCTGTGTCAGATAACCAGAACCTTCCCACAAGGTTTTCAGGTTGTCCGTCGGACGCTCGCTCTCTAGGCTCTGGGTGTCGCTGAATGTTCAGTGATCGGGTGTGAGAACCCGCTGAGCTTGAAACTGGCACCAGTAAGACCATAATTGCGGCCGGCTTATCAGTTGTCGCAATGCCTTATGGCGGCTGTGTGCGGGCAGACCTCGGTCTGGCCGGTTTTCTGCTCACCGGTTTCTCACTCCGCACATAGCTGCCACCCTTCGCCACGTGAGAAATGGCTAAGGGCGGCTCGAATTACGAGCAGATTTGTATGAAAGATAAAATTGTCCCCGACCCACCCCTTGAACCCACAACCCCTCTCGAAGACGCCGTCCGCGCCGACGATCAAATCAAGAACCGCGAAGCCATAAAGCGTGCCCTCGATTTCTATCTCTGCCCTCCACCCAGCAAACCGCATCCACCGAGCACGATGTTTTTGATCCAGCCCGACATCGACACTGAGAGCCTGCTGGCTCACGCCTGCGAATCCCTGGCTTCGGCGAATACCCTTGCCGGAAACTTTGCCGATCAACTAGGCCGGCCCGAGCGCAATACGGCGCTGGCGATTCAGCAGATCATCATGTTGGCGGAGCTGGCGGTGAATCGGGCGCTGGATCGGGTTGATCCGCAGGCTTGAGAGCGCGTCATCGTTCTTCGCGAGCAGGCTCGCTCCCACAGGTGGAATGCATTTCAAACTGTGGGAGCGAGCCTGCTCGCGAAAGCGGCGGAACATTCACCACAAATCCCCGGCATAAAAAAACCGCCGATCATTCACCGATCGGCGGTTTTGCATTCAGCTCGCTTCAATTTACTGCATCAACACTTCAATCGAGCCATCGGCGGTCATGCTGACCTGGCTGGTGCCGGCTTCGACTTCTGGGGTTACCGGTGCTGAATCCATGGCGGCGGCTTTCATCATCATCGGGGCGCGCAGGTACGGTTGTGGATAACCGTTGCTGTTGAGGTTCAGGTTGACGATTTTGTAGCCTTTGCCGCCCAGGGCGTCGGTGGCCAGTTGTGCGCGGGCCTTGAAGGCGGTGACGGCTTCTTTGAGCAACTGGTCTTCGCTGGCCTTGCGGGTCGGGTCGGCGATGGCGAAGTCCATGCCGCCCATTTTCAGGTCGGTGAGCAATTCGCCGGTGAGTTTCGACAGGGCGGCGAAGTCGGTGCTTTCCAGGCGCAGTTCGGCGCGTTCGCGCCAGCCAGTGATTTTCTGGCCCTTGGTGTCGTAGATCGGGTAGCTGTTGCGGCTGCCCGTGCGCAAGGTGACGTCCTTGACTTGCTTGGCCTGGGCCGTTGCCTTGTTCATCGTGGTGCTGATGGCGGCGGCGAGTTTGGCCGGGTCGGTGTTCTGGTCTTCGGTGTAGAGCGTCACGATCATCTGATCGCGGGCCACTTCCTGGCTGACTTCGGCGCGCAGGGAAATCTGGTTGTAATGCAGCTCATCGGCGGCCAGGGCCGGAAGGCTGGCGATGCTGCCGACGGTCAGGGCGAGAAGGGCGGCGCTGCGGCGAACTGTGTGCATGAAAGCTCCTTGAGGGGGCGCAGGTGTTGGTTCGAGCCTGCGTGAACCATCAGACTCCAGAAAGCAGCTGCAAGTTGCAAGCTTCAAGCTGCAAGTAAAAGCAAGAGCAAGAACTGCGGCGCTTTTGATCTTGCTTGCCGCTTGAAGCTAGCAACTTGCAGCTCCCTTCCTGTGGTCGTTTGCCGCACTTTCGCCTCTCACGCCCGCGCCTTGGTTATACTCCGTGCGATCCGCCTGGAGCGCTCATCAGGAGAGCTCATGCTCGCCCCCGTACAACTGACTTCCGCCACTCGCCAGAACCTCTGGCGGCTGACTTTCATCCGCACCCTGGTGCTCGCCGCGCAGGCCGGTTCCGTGGGCCTGGCCTACTGGCTGGAGCTATTGCCGTTGCCGTGGGTGCAACTGGCGATGACCCTCGGCTGTTCGATTCTGCTCTGCGTGTTCACCGCCGTGCGCCTGCGCACATCGTGGCCGGTGACTGAGCTTGAATATGCGCTGCAACTGGCCTGCGATCTGGTGATCCACAGTGCGCTGCTGTATTTCTCCGGCGGCTCGACCAACCCGTTCGTTTCCTATTATCTGGTGCCGCTGACCATCGCGGCGGTGACGCTGCCGTGGCGCTATTCGGTGATCCTGTCCGGCATTGCGCTGGCGCTGTACACGGTGATGCTGACGCGTTTCTATCCACTGGAAACCTTGCCGGTGGCCCGCGAGAACCTGCAGATCTACGGCATGTGGCTGAGCTTTGCATTGGCGGCTGCGGTAATTACCTTCTTTGCCGCGCGCATGGCTGAAGAGCTGCGTCGGCAAGAAGAATTGCGCGCGATTCGCCGTGAAGAAGGCCTGCGCGATCAGCAATTGCTCGCGGTCGCCACTCAGGCCGCAGGGGCTGCCCATGAACTTGGCACGCCGCTGGCGACCATGAGTGTTTTGCTCAAGGAAATGCAGCAGGACCATCCCGATCCGATGTTGCAGGACGATCTGAAGGTGCTGCAGGATCAGGTCAAGCTGTGCAAGGAAACCTTGCAGCAACTGGTACGTGCCGCCGAGGCCAACCGGCGTCTGGCGGTGGAGATGCAGGACGTTACCGACTGGCTCGACGAAGCGCTGAACCGTTGGCACTTGATGCGCCCGGAGGCCAGTTATCGCTTCCAGCGTCTTGGCCAGGGCAGTGTGCCGCGCATGGCGCCGCCGCCGGATCTGACCCAGGCGCTGCTTAATCTGCTGAACAATGCCGCCGACGCTTGCCCGGAAAACCTCCAGGTCACTCTCGATTGGGATGCCGAGACGCTGACCATCAGCATTCGCGACCACGGCGCCGGTGTGCCGCTGGCCATTGCCGAGCAGATCGGCAAACCGTTTTTTACCACCAAGGGCAAAGGTTTCGGCCTGGGCCTGTTTTTGAGCAAGGCCAGCGTGACACGCGCCGGCGGCTCAGTGAAACTCTATAGTCATGAGGAAGGCGGCACGCTCACCGAGCTGCGCCTGCCCCACGGCGCCCGAGGAGACCTAACATGAGTGACGAAATCCAAGTCGAAGGCGAAGAACTGCCGCATTTGCTGCTGGTCGATGACGACGCGACCTTCACCCGCGTGATGGCGCGCGCCATGGCCCGCCGTGGCTTTCGCGTCAGCACCGCCGGTTCCGCCGAAGAAGGACTGACCATCGCCCAGGCCGATCTGCCGGATTACGCCGCGCTCGACCTGAAAATGGACGGCGACTCCGGTCTGGTCCTGCTGCCCAAGCTGCTGGAGCTGGACCCGGAAATGCGCGTGGTGATCCTCACCGGTTATTCGAGCATTGCCACTGCGGTCGAAGCGATCAAACGCGGCGCCTGCAACTACCTGTGCAAACCCGCCGATGCCGATGACGTGCTGGCCGCGCTGCTTTCCGAGCACGCCGACCTCGACAGTCTGGTGCCGGAAAACCCGATGTCGGTCGACCGCTTGCAGTGGGAACACATCCAGCGCGTGCTCACCGAACACGAAGGCAATATCTCCGCCACTGCCCGCGCCTTGGGCATGCATCGCCGCACCCTGCAGCGCAAACTGCAGAAGCGTCCGGTTCGTCGCTGAACCTGCGCTGAACGACTATCGCCAGCCCTCGCGATAAAACGCACCGATCATCTATGATCGGTGCGTGTCTGTTCTTATCTTTATCGAGCCTTATCCATGAATCAGAACGCCGAATATTCCGCGGTCAACGATGCTGTGCGCGGGCAGTTTTTTCGCAAAGTCTGGGCGATGACCACGCCTTACTGGCGCAGCGAAGAGAAGGGCAAGGCCTGGACGTTGCTGATTGCCGTGATCGCGCTGACGTTGTTCAGCGTGGCAATTTCGGTGTGGATCAACAGTTGGTACAAGGACTTCTACAACGCCTTGCAGAAGAAGGACGAGGCGGCGTTCTGGCAGTTGATCCTGTATTTCTGCGGTATCGCTGCGGTGGCGATTCTTGGCGCGGTGTATCGCCTGTACCTGACGCAGATGCTGACCATCCGCTGGCGGGCGTGGCTGACCGAAAAGCACTTCAAGCGCTGGCTCGACCACAAGAACTATTACCAACTGGAGCAGGGCGGTTACACCGATAACCCCGACCAGCGAATTTCCGAAGACCTCAACACTTACACCGCCAATACCTTGAGCCTGGGCCTCGGGCTGCTGCGCACGATCGTCAGTCTGGTGTCGTTCTCGATCATTTTGTGGGGCGTGTCGGGCAGTATCGAAGTCTTTGGTATCGAGATTCCCGGCTACATGTTCTGGTGTGCGCTGCTCTATGCGGCCGTCGGCAGTTGGCTGACGCACCTGATCGGTCGCCGCTTGATCGGTTTGAACAACCAGCAGCAACGCTTCGAGGCCGACCTGCGTTTCTCCATGGTGCGGGTGCGGGAAAACGCCGAAAGTATTGCGCTGTACAACGGCGAGCCGAATGAAAATCGCCGTTTGAGCAGCCGTTTCGGCCTGGTCTGGCACAACTTCTGGGACATCATGCGCGTGTCCAAGCGTCTGACGTTCTTCACCTCCGGCTACGGCCAGATCGCAATTATTTTCCCGTTTATCGTCGCGGCGCCGCGCTACCTGTCCGGCAAGATCGAACTGGGCGAGCTGATGCAAATCAACTCGGCGTTCGGCAACGTGCAGGAGAACTTCAGCTGGTTCATCACTGCCTACGCGGATCTGGCCGCGTGGCGTGCGACCTGTGATCGTCTGCTGAGCTTCCGTCAGGCCATGAGCGACAACGAGGAGCGGGCGCCAGCCATTGATGTGCAGAATCAGGGCAGTGAATTGAAGGTGCACAACCTGGGGCTGGATCTGGCTGATGGCCGTCATCTGTTGACCAGTGCCGACATGACCGTGGAACCGGGCGAGCGAGTCATGCTTAGCGGGCGTTCCGGCAGCGGCAAGTCGACGTTGCTGCGGGCGATGGGGCACTTGTGGCCGGCGGGGCATGGCAACATTCGCCTGCCAGCGGCGCGTTATCTGTTCCTGCCGCAGAAACCGTACCTGCCGATCGGCACCTTGCGTGAAGCGCTGAGTTATCCACAACCGGGCGACGCGTATGCAACAGAGCGTTATGCCCAAGTGCTGGAAACCTGTCGCCTGCCGCATCTGGTTGCACGGCTGGACGAAGCCAATCACTGGCAACGCATGCTTTCACCAGGCGAACAGCAACGTCTGGCCTTCGCCCGCGCGCTGCTTTATGCACCGCAATGGCTGTACATGGACGAAGCGACCTCGGCGATGGATGAGGAAGACGAAGCGACGCTGTACCAGGCGCTGATCGATCAGATCCCGGGGTTGAGTATCGTCAGCGTCGGCCATCGCAGCAGTCTGAAACGCTTCCATCCTCGGCATGTGCGGATCGACAGCGGGCATTTGGTCGAGCAACCCGTAACTGCCTGAATAATGCGATACCCCTGTGGGAGCTGGCTTGCCAGCGATGGCGGCGGAACAGACGACATCTATGTCGCTTGGTATGGCCTCATCGCTGGCAAGCCAGCTCCCACAGGATTTGTGTGGAAACGGAAAGTGATCGTACAACCCGCTTGAGCTATGATGGCCGCAAGCCGAACTTTCGAGACAAGATGCAGACCATGGAAAAGCTGATGGACACCCCGCGCCTACCGCGCAAGCGCCGCAGTCTGGCTCAGGAACTGGTGACGGTGCTGAGCGAGCAGATCCGTGACGGTCTGCTCAAGCGTGGCGACAAGTTGCCCACCGAGTCGGCGATCATGGAAGCCCATGGCGTCAGCCGCACCGTAGTGCGTGAAGCGATTTCCCGTCTGCAGGCCGCAGGTCAGGTGGAAACCCGCCATGGCATCGGCACCTTCGTCCTCGACACGCCGAGCCCGAGTGGTTTCCGTATCGACCCGGCGACCGTCGTCACCCTGCGTGACGTCCTGGCGATTCTCGAATTGCGCATCAGCCTCGAAGTCGAATCCGCCGGCCTCGCCGCGCAACGCCGCAGCCCCGAGCAACTGGCAACCATGCGCGCCGCCCTTGATGCGTTGAACGAAAGCGCGTCCCACGCCAGTGATGCCGTGTCGTCAGACTTTGCCTTCCACCTGGAAATCGCGCTGTCCACCGGCAACCGCTACTTCACCGACATCATGACTCACCTGGGTACCAGCATCATTCCGCGTACGCGGTTGAACTCGGCGCGTCTGGCTCACGATGATCAACAGCACTACATGGGGCGCTTGAGCCGTGAGCACGAGGAAATCTACGACGCGATTGCCCGTCAGGATTCCGATGCTGCCCGCGCGGCGATGCGGTTGCACTTGACCAACAGCCGCGAACGACTGCGCCAGGCTCATGAAGAAGCGCAGGCGCAGGGTTAGTGCTCAACGCACTATGGCGACTTTGAGTTCTTCAGACATTGCGGGAACTTGACCTTGCTTCGATACGCTGTAACGCAATCGGGCATCGGCTGCTGCACTTAGACCTTTTTCAAAATGAGCCTTCTCAATTGCGAAAGGGATGTCCTTGCCCAGATCGGCGTAAGTCAGAGCTTTCACGTAATCCCATTGCTTATCGCCGATGACAAGCATCAGTTTCACTTGGTCTCCTGCCGAGGCTTCAGCATATAGAGGTACCACCGCTTCGGTCGGGTCTTTGATTGTGCTCACGGAAAGGGTGCCGTTTGACGCTTCTGTGAGTTTCGGTGCAGGTAGAGGGGGAAGCGTTGCATTTGTCATGTTCAAGGTCCTTTTGTCAGTATCAGTCGGCTTAATAGAGTGCTTGTCCCGCGTATTCATTAAAGGACCGCTGAACCTGGAGTCGCACCTGTAAGAAATACCAGTCCCGACCAACGGTCAAAACGTCAAACGCACAGTCCATCACGCCTCGATCCGCAACCTCAACGCCTGCGAATACGGCTCCATACTCGACTCATCGCGAAACTTGTAGCGCAGCTCCACCTCGCGGCCAAGGTACGGTTGCAGCGCTTCTTTCGGCAGTTGCGCTTCGATGTCGAACAGCTTTTCCATTTCATCCTCGGCGTCGTCCCAGGCGCCCGTGTCCACTTCATCACCTTCCCATTCCGGCTCTTCACCATCGCTGCCGAGGATCGCGTAGACGGTCCAGTTCGCGGCGAAATCGCTGGAGTCCGGTACTTGTACAGCGAGAATGTCCGGCAATTGCGAGAGCTGAAGCGTGACGCAGTCATCCTGAGCGGGGGCGGCATGAGAAAGGTAGGGGCAGCAAAATGCATCGACATAACGGCTTCCTTTGAATGGTCCGCCACGATCCTTCGTGGCAGTCGACCTACTTTACGAGCCGCTCGCCCTCAATGAATTAAACGAATCCAGACCAGATATTTCCGTGAACGGAAGCCGCAAAGACGGGCTTTGCAGCGATTTTTGCCAGTACTCGAGCCAATATTGTCCGACAAAAAAGTGCCGACAACGATGAAATGCAGTTGACGGTTGTCTTTTAAGTTGTACGATGACCTACAACTTCAGCCAAGGCTGAACGGTCCACTCACAATAAAACGTTGCTACCAGGGTGTTCGAATAATGAATCCACAAGAACTGAAGTCCATCCTCTCTGCCGGCCTGCTGTCGTTCCCGGTGACCGATTTCAACGCGCAAGGCGATTTCAACCGCGCGGGCTATATCAAACGCCTGGAATGGCTGGCTCCGTATGGCGCTTCGGCCCTGTTCGCAGCGGGCGGCACCGGTGAGTTCTTCTCCCTGGCGGCCAGCGAATACTCGGAAATCATCAAGACTGCCGTCGACACCTGCGCGACCAGCGTGCCAATCCTCGCCGGTGTGGGCGGTTCGACCCGTCAGGCCATCGAATACGCTCAGGAAGCCGAGCGTCTGGGCGCCAAAGGCCTGTTGCTGCTGCCGCACTACCTGACCGAAGCGAGCCAGGACGGCGTTGCCGCTCACGTTGAAGCCGTGTGTAATTCGGTGAAAATCGGCGTGGTCGTCTACAACCGCAACGTTTGCCGCCTCAACGCGCCGCTGCTGGAACGTCTGGCCGAGCGCTGCCCGAACCTGATCGGTTACAAGGATGGCCTGGGTGATATCGAGTTGATGGTATCGATCCGTCGCCGCCTCGGTGATCGCTTCAGCTACCTGGGTGGTCTGCCGACCGCCGAAGTCTACGCCGCGGCCTACAAGGCACTGGGCGTGCCGGTGTACTCCTCGGCGGTGTTCAACTTCATCCCGAAAACCGCGATGGACTTCTACCACGCGATCGCTCGTGAAGATCACGCGACCGTCGGCAAGATCATCGACGACTTCTTCCTGCCGTACCTGGACATCCGCAACCGCAAGGCCGGTTACGCCGTGAGCATCGTCAAGGCAGGTGCAAAAATCGCCGGCTATGACGCAGGTCCGGTGCGTGCGCCGCTGACCGACCTGACCGGCGAAGAGTACGACATGCTCGCCGCGCTGATCGACAAGCAAGGCGCGCAGTAATACCCGAGTAAAGCGAGGCCGCTGAGCAATCAGCGGCTTTTTGCGTAAAGGCTTTTAGAGTTGAGGGCTGCCCTGTGACAACAGCAAAACGCTACGACAACTACATCAACGGCGAGTGGGTTGCCGGTGCCGATTACTCGGCCAACATCAACCCGTCCGAATTGAGCGACACCATCGGCGACTACGCCAAGGCTGACCTGAATCAGGTCAACGCTGCCATCGACGCCGCCCGCGCAGCATTCCCGGCGTATTCCACTTCGGGCATTCAGGCCCGTCACGATTCGCTGGACAAGGTCGGCACCGAAATCCTCGCCCGTCGCGAAGAGCTCGGCACGCTGTTGGCTCGCGAAGAAGGCAAAACCTTGCCGGAAGCCATCGGCGAAGTGACCCGCGCCGGCAACATCTTCAAGTTTTTCGCCGGTGAATGCCTGCGCCTGTCGGGCGACTACGTGCCGTCGGTGCGTCCGGGCGTCAACGTTGAAGTCACCCGCGAAGCGCTGGGCGTGGTCGGTCTGATCACCCCGTGGAACTTCCCGATTGCCATCCCGGCGTGGAAGATTGCTCCGGCCCTGGCCTACGGCAACTGCGTCGTGCTCAAGCCTGCCGATCTGGTACCGGGCTGCGCCTGGGCGTTGGCGGAAATCATCTCCCGCGCAGGCTTCCCGGCCGGTGTGTTCAACCTGGTGATGGGCAGCGGTCGCGTGGTTGGCGAGGCGTTGGTCAACAGCCCGAAAGTCGACGGCATCAGCTTCACCGGTTCGGTGGGCGTTGGTCGCCAGATCGCGGTCAACTGCGTTGCGCGCCAGGCCAAGGTTCAGCTGGAAATGGGCGGCAAGAACCCGCAGATCATTCTCGACGACGCCGACCTCAAGCAAGCGGTCGAGCTGTCGGTGCAGAGCGCCTTCTACTCCACCGGTCAGCGCTGCACGGCGTCGAGCCGTCTGATCGTGACTGCCGGCATCCATGACAAATTCGTCGAGGCCATGGCCGAGCGCATGAAGTCGATCAAGGTCGGCCACGCGCTGAAAGCCGGCACCGACATTGGTCCGGTGGTGTCCCAGGCGCAGCTCGAACAGGACATGAAGTACATCGACATCGGCCAGTCCGAAGGTGCACGTCTGGTCAGCGGCGGTGGTGTGGTGACCTGCGATACCGAGGGTTACTTCCTCGCGCCAACCCTGTTTGCCGACAGCGAAGCGTCGATGCGCATCAGCCGCGAAGAGATCTTCGGCCCGGTGGCCAACGTCGTGCGCGTGGCGGACTACGAAGCAGCATTGGCGATGGCCAACGACACCGAATTCGGTCTGTCGGCCGGCATCGCCACCACTTCGTTGAAGTACGCCAACCACTTCAAGCGCCACTCCCAGGCCGGGATGGTGATGGTCAACCTGCCGACCGCCGGTGTCGATTACCACGTACCGTTCGGTGGCCGTAAAGGCTCGTCCTACGGCTCGCGCGAGCAGGGGCGCTATGCGCAAGAGTTCTACACGGTCGTGAAGACTGCCTACATCGGTTCCTGATACGTGCAATACCTGTGGGAGCTGGCTTGCCAGCGATTCGGGCAACGCGGTGCTTCAGGCACGCCGCGCTGATGCCATCGCTGGCAAGCCAGCTCCCACAAAGACCAAAGAATGTTTTACCCGCATAAAAATAATCAGTGGGAGTACATCTACATGCAATCGTCCAAGCCGACTCACGTCCGCTATTTGATCTTGCTCATGCTGTTTCTGGTGACCACGATCAACTACGCCGACCGTGCCACGATCGCCATTGCCGGCTCCAGCCTGCAAAAGGATCTGGGCATCGATGCCGTCACCCTCGGCTATATCTTCTCCGCATTCGGTTGGGCCTACGTGGCCGGGCAAATTCCCGGTGGCTGGCTGCTCGATCGCTTCGGCTCGAAAAAAGTTTATGCCCTGAGCATTTTCACCTGGTCGCTGTTTACCGTGCTGCAAGGCTTTGTCGGTGAATTCGGCATGTCCACCGCGGTGGTTGCGCTGTTCATGCTGCGCTTCCTCGTGGGCCTGGCCGAAGCACCATCGTTCCCTGGCAACGCGCGCATTGTCGCTGCGTGGTTCCCGACCGCTGAACGCGGCACCGCCTCGGCGATCTTCAACTCGGCGCAGTACTTCGCCACCGTGTTGTTCGCGCCGCTGATGGGCTGGATCGTCTACAGCTTCGGCTGGGAGCACGTGTTCATCGTCATGGGTATCCTCGGCATCGTGTTCTCGCTGGTCTGGCTGAAAGTGATCTACAGCCCGCGCGAGCATCCACGCATCAATGACGCCGAGTTCAAGCATATCGCCGACAACGGCGGCATGGTCGACATGGACCAGAAGGGCAAGAAGGCCGACGGTCCGAAGTGGGACTACATCCGTCAGTTGCTGACCAACCGCATGATGCTCGGCGTGTATCTGGGCCAGTACTGCATCAACGGCATCACGTATTTCTTCCTGACCTGGTTCCCGGTGTATCTGGTGCAAGAGCGTGGCATGACCATTCTCAAGGCTGGTTTCATCGCTTCGTTGCCGGCGATCTGCGGCTTCATCGGTGGTGTGCTCGGCGGGGTGATTTCCGATTACCTGCTGCGCAAAGGCCATTCGCTGACCTTCGCCCGCAAGGCACCGATCATTGCCGGTCTGCTGGTGTCGAGCAGCATCGTGGCGTGCAACTATGTCGAAGTGGAATGGATGGTCGTTGGCTTCATGGCCCTGGCATTCTTCGGCAAAGGCGTGGGCGCACTGGGCTGGGCGGTGGTGTCCGACACCTCGCCGAAGCAGATCGCCGGTTTGAGTGGCGGCCTGTTCAACACGTTTGGCAACATCGCCTCGATCACCACACCGATCGTGATTGGCTACATCATCAGCTCTACCGGTTCGTTCAAATGGGCGCTGGTGTTTGTGGGTGCCAACGCACTGGTCGCAGTGTTCAGCTATCTGGTGATCGTCGGCCCGATCAAGCGCGTGGTCCTCAAAGAGCCGCCTGCCAAGGGCGGTAATGAAGCCACCGGCAATTTGTCTCAAGCGCATTCCTGAGGAGCGGCGTCATGCAGTTGATTGAACATTCCGACTCGCCGCGCTACATCCGCCTGCACGAGCGGGACAACGTTGTAGTGGTGGTCAACGACCAGGGCGTACCGGCCGGCACCGAGTTTGCCGATGGCCTGGTGACGGTGGACTTTGTTCCGCAGAGCCACAAGGTCACCCTGGAAGATATTCCCGAGGGCGGCGCGGTGATTCGCTACGGGCAGATCATCGGTTACGCCTTGCAGCCGATCCGTCGCGGCAGTTGGGTCAAGGAAGATCAACTGCGCATGCCGACCGCGCCGCCGCTGGACAGCCTGCCGCTGTCCACCGACGTGCCGGACGCGCAGGCGCCGCTGGAAGGCTTTACCTTCGAGGGTTATCGCAACGCCGACGGCACCGTCGGCACGCGCAACATTCTCGGCATCACCACCACCGTGCAGTGCGTGACCGGCGTGCTCGATCATGCGGTGAAAAGGATCAAGGAAGAGCTGCTGCCCAAGTACCCGAACGTCGATGACGTGGTGGCACTGACCCACAGCTACGGCTGCGGCGTGGCGATCACCGCCACCGACGCCTACATTCCGATCCGCACCGTGCGCAATCTGGCACGCAACCCGAACCTGGGTGGCGAGGCGCTGGTGATCAGCCTGGGCTGCGAGAAATTGCAGGCCGGGCAGGTGATGCACGAGGACGATGCCTCGGTCGATCTCAGCGATCCATGGTTGTATCGCTTGCAGGATTCCAGTCACGGTTTTACCGAGATGATCGAGCAGATCATGGAACTGGCCGAAGTGCGCCTGAAGAAACTCGACCAGCGCCGCCGCGAAACCGTGCCGGCGTCCGAGCTGATTTTGGGTATGCAGTGTGGCGGCAGCGACGCCTTCTCCGGCATCACCGCCAACCCGGCGCTGGGGTTTGCCTCGGATTTGCTGCTGCGTGCCGGGGCGACGGTGATGTTTTCCGAAGTCACCGAAGTCCGCGATGCGATCTACCTGCTGACCTCACGGGCGCAGACGCAAACCGTCGCTGAAGAGCTGGTACGCGAAATGGACTGGTACGACCGTTACCTGGCCAAGGGCGAGGCCGATCGCAGTGCCAACACCACGCCGGGCAACAAGAAGGGCGGCTTGTCGAACATTGTCGAGAAGTCGCTGGGGTCGATCGTCAAGTCGGGCAGCAGCGCGATCAACGGCGTACTCGGCCCGGGCGAGCGCTTCAAACAGAAGGGTTTGATTTTCTGCGCGACGCCGGCCAGCGATTTCGTCTGCGGTACGTTGCAACTGGCGGCCGGGATGAACCTGCATGTGTTCACCACCGGGCGCGGCACGCCTTATGGGCTGGCGATGGCGCCGGTGGTCAAGGTCTCGACGCGAACCGAACTGGCGCAGCGTTGGCCGGATCTGATCGACATCGATGCCGGGCGCATTGCTACCGGGCGCGCGACCATCGAGGAGTTGGGTTGGGAGCTGTTTCACTACTATCTGGACGTGGCGAGCGGCAAGCAACAGACCTGGGCGGAGAAGCACAAGCTGCATAACGACATTACCTTGTTCAACCCGGCGCCGATTACCTGAAACCGCGTCATCGTTCTTCGCGAGCAGGCTCGCTCCCACAGGGAACTGCATGTGATCGTTCCCACGCTCTGCGTGGGAATGCCTCATGTGACGCTCCGCGTCACGCTTTGGGGACGCAGAGCATCCCGGGCTGCATTCCCACGCAGAGCGTGGGAACGATCAGGGTGAAAGTGGCTTATTATTAGCCTCCTATCGACGCTCACCCAAGGCTCCCCGGCATGCTGGCAATCTTCCTCGAAACCCTGAACATCACCGCGCCGGTATTTGCCATGCTGTTTCTCGGTGTGCTGCTCAAGCGCATCGACTGGATCAACGACAACTTCATCCACACCGCCTCGTCGCTGGTGTTCAACGTGACCATGCCGGCGCTGCTGTTTCTCGGCATCCTGCATGCGGACCTGCACGCCGCGCTGCAACCCTCTCTGCTGATCTACTTCTCCCTCGCCACCCTGGTGAGCTTTGCCGTGGCTTGGGGCTGGGCGATTTTCAAATGCCCGCGTGAGGATCGCGGCATCTACACCCAAGGCGCCTTTCGCGGCAACAACGGCGTGATCGGTCTGGCCCTCGCGGCGAGCATGTACGGCGACTACGGGATTTCCCTCGGGGCGATTCTCGCGGCGCTGGTGATCCTGTTTTACAACACCCTGTCGACCATCGTCCTGGCGGTCTACAGCCCGGTGATCAAGTCCGATCCGTGGAGCATCTGCAAAAGCGTGTTCAGCAATCCGTTGATCATCAGCGTGATCGCGGCGGCGCCGTTTGCCTATTTCAAGATCGCCTTGCCAGGCTGGCTGGAGACGTCGGGTCAGTATCTGGCGCAGACCACATTACCGCTGGCGCTGATCTGCATCGGTGGCACGCTGTCGCTGGCGGCGTTGCGCAAGAGCGGCAAGATGGCGCTGAGTTCCAGTCTGGTAAAAATGGTCGGCTTGCCCGTGCTGGCGACGCTGGGCGCGTGGTTGTGGGGCTTTCGCGGGGCGGAGCTGGGGATTCTGTTTCTCTACTTCGGTAGTCCGACGGCAGCGGCGAGTTTCGTCATGGCGCGGGCGGCGCAGGGCAACCATGAACTGGCGGCGGCGATTATCGTGATGACCACGTTGATGGCGGCGATTACCACCAATGTCGGGATATTTGTGTTGCAGTGGGGTGGGTGGATCTAAGTGAACGATTTTCGGTGATTGTTCCGGCCTCATCGCGGGCAAGCCCGCTCCCACGGGGATCTCGTTGTTGATGAAATTTGATTAGCAACCGAAAAACCTGTGGGAGCGGGCTTGCCCGCGATGAGGCCCGGGAGGTCACTCAGGTTTCTGGTAGCTATCAATCACTTCCTGCGCCGCGCGAAACGCGTCGATCGCCGCCGGCACGCCGGCATACACCGCACAATGCAGCAGCGCCTCACGAATCTCCTCCACCGTGCAGCCATTATTCAGCGCGCCGCGCACATGGCCCTTCAATTCTTGCGGACACTTCAGTGCGGTCAGCGCGGCGAGGGTGATCAGGCTGCGGGTTTTCAGCGGCAAGCCTTCACGATTCCACACCCCGCCCCAAGCATGTTCATTGACGAAATCCTGCAATGGCTGGGTGAACTCGGTGGCGTTGCCCAGCGCGCGATCAACGAACGCGTCGCCCATTACCTGGCGGCGGATTTCAACTCCGGACTGCTTCGATTCGGTCATGGCATATCCTTCTTGTGATGTTGGCGGCGCCAGGCGCGTATCGACGTGAACAGCAAAAACATCAACAGCGGCGGCAAGACGTAAAACAGCATCAGTCGCTCGAGCCGGCCGGCCAACGGCATGCCGGTGGTGAACGACACCACATGCAGTCCGTACACCAGATACAAACCGAGCAACAGCAAACCTTCGGCGCGGGTAACGCGATAGCCGGAATAGAACACCGGCAGGCACAGCGCCGCAACGCCGAGCATCACCGGCAAATCGAAATCCAGCGCATTCGGCGAGACCGACAGTGGCGTCGGTGCGATCAGCGCAGTGAGGCCCAGCACGCCGAGCAGGTTGAACAGGTTGGCGCCGATCACGTTGCCGACGGCGATATCGCGTTGCCCGCGCAGTGCGGCGATCAATGAGGTAGCCAGTTCTGGCAATGAAGTACCGACCGCGACGACGGTCAGACCGATCACCCGTTCGGAGAAACCCAGATCGGTGGCGACCACAACCGCGGCGCCCAGCAACAGATGCCCGGCAAAGACCAGCATCGCCAGCCCGACGCTGATCATCAGCAAACTGCCGAACCACGACGCCTGGGCGACGTCAGGTTGTTCGGAGTGTGGCCGTGTCGAGTGACGCGACTGGCGCAACAACAGGCCGAGGTACAGCGCCAAAGCGGCGAGCAACAAGATGCCGTCGAAGCGACCGATCTCTTTGTTCCAGGCCAGCAGAAACACCAGCAGGCTGGCGCCGATCATCAGCGGAATATCGAGTCGCACCAATTGCCGCGAGACGCGCAGCGGAATGATCAGCGCCGACAGTCCGAGCGTGACGAGGATGTTGAAGATGCTGCTGCCGACTACGCTGCCGACCGCGATGTCCGGATTGTGCGCCAGCGCTGCCTGCAGGCTGACGGCCATTTGCGGTGCGCTGCTGCCGAAGGCGACGATGGTCAGGCCGATGATCAGCGGCCGTACATGCAGGCGTGCCGCCAGACGCACCGCCGCGCGCACCATCAGTTCGGCACCGAAGATCAGCAGGCACAGGCCGGCGAGCAGTTCGATCAGGCTGATCAGGGGGAGGTCGGCTAATCCGAAAATGGTCGGTGCTCCATTAATCGAGGGCCTGTACGCGAACCCGCGCGGTGCCGCTGCGCAGCATGCCGATCTGGTCGGCGGCCTCGCGTGACAAGTCGATTATCCGGCCACGGGTGTGCGGGCCGCGGTCGTTGATGCGGACCACGACCGATTCATCGTTTTTCAGGTTAGTGACTTTCACCCGCGTGCCAAAGGGCAATTGGCGGTGGGCGGCAGTCAGGGAATGCTGGTTGAACGCTTCGCCGCTGGCGGTGCGTTTACCGTGATGTCTGGCTCCGTAATAGGAGGCGACGCCGCTCTGGTCGTAACCGTGCGGGTCGATGGTGTCGGTGCTGGCGCAACCGGACAGCAGGGAGAGCAGGGCGCTGCTCAGGAACAGACGCTTCATTCAAAGGTATCCCGAATCAAATGTAGGAGTGAGCCTGCTCGCGATAGCGGTTCGACAGTCAACTTTTCAGTGTCTGACATTTCGCGATCGCGAGCAGGCTCACTCCTACAGGGGATGGAGCCAGGCTTTGGATCTGGCTCCATTTGTGGTCAGCCTTCGAGCTTGCTTTTCAGCAGTTCGTTCACTTGCTGCGGGTTGGCCTTGCCTTTGGAGGCTTTCATGGCCTGGCCGACGAAGAAGCCGAACATCTTGCCGCGTTTGGCTTCATCCGCCGCGCGGTACTGTTCGACCTGCTCGGCGTTGGCCGCGAGCATTTCATCGAGCACGGCCGAAATCGCGCCGGTGTCGGTGACTTGCTTCAGGCCGCGCTTTTCGATGATCTCGTCCGCGCTGCCTTCGCCGTTAGCCATCGCTTCGAACACCACTTTGGCGATCTTGCCAGAGATGGTGTTGTCCTTGATGCGCTGCAGCATGCCGCCCAGCTGCTCGGCGGAAACCGGCGATTCGTCGATGTCCACGCCTTGCTTGTTGAGCAGGCTGCCCAACTCGACCATCACCCAGTTCGCCGCGAGTTTCGCGTCGCCGCCGATGGCTGCGACTTTCTCGAAGTAATCTGCTTGCTCACGGCTGGTGGCCAGCACGTTGGCGTCATAGGCCGACAGACCGAACTGGCTCTGGAAGCGCTCGCGCTTTTGCGGTGGCAGTTCCGGCAGGGTGGCGCGCACCTCGCCCAGGAACGATTCCTCGATGACCACGGGCAGCAGGTCCGGGTCGGGGAAGTAACGGTAGTCGTTGGCTTCCTCTTTCGAACGCATCGGACGGGTCTCGTCCTTGTTCGGATCGTACAGGCGGGTCTGCTGAATCACTTTGCCGCCGTCTTCGATCAGCTCGATCTGGCGCTGGATCTCGGAGTTGATCGCCTTCTCGATGAAGCGGAACGAGTTGACGTTCTTGATCTCGCAGCGCGTGCCGAACTCGACCTGGCCTTTAGGACGCACCGAGACGTTGCAGTCGCAACGCAGCGAACCTTCAGCCATGTTGCCGTCGCAGATGCCCAGGTAACGCACCAGCGCGTGGATTGCCTTGACGTAAGCCACGGCTTCCTTGGCACTGCGCATGTCCGGCTCGGAAACGATTTCCAGCAGCGGCGTGCCGGCACGGTTCAGGTCGATGCCGGTGGCGCCGTTGAATTCTTCGTGCAGGCTCTTGCCGGCGTCTTCTTCCAGGTGCGCACGGGTGATGCCGACGCGTTTGACCGTGCCGTCTTCCAGGGCGATGTCCAGGTGGCCTTTACCGACGATCGGCAATTCCATCTGGCTGATCTGGTAGCCCTTCGGCAGGTCCGGGTAGAAGTAGTTCTTGCGTGCGAACACGTTGTGCTGACCGATCTCGGCGTCAATCGCCAGACCGAACATCACCGCCATGCGCACCGCTTCCTGGTTGAGCACCGGCAGCACGCCGGGCATGCCCAGGTCGACCAGGCTGGCCTGGGTGTTCGGCTCGGAGCCGAACGTGGTGGAACTACCGGAAAAGATTTTCGACCGGGTGGTGAGCTGAGTGTGAATCTCCAGCCCGATCACGACTTCCCATTGCATGTGTGTCTCCTCAGAAGCCGGTTGGGGTGCGGGTGTGCCAGTCGGTATTGAGCTGGTACTGGTGCGCCACATTGAGCAGGCGACCTTCCTGGAAATACGGCGCAAGCAATTGCACGCCCACCGGCAGACCGTCGACAAAACCGGCCGGCATCGACAGGCCCGGCAGGCCGGCGAGGTTGGCGGTGATGGTGTAGACGTCTTCCAGATAGGCAGCGACCGGGTCGCTGTTCTTCGCGCCGAGCTTCCAGGCCGGGTTCGGCGTGGTCGGGCCGAGAATGATGTCGACTTCGTTGAAGGCCGTCATGAAATCGTTCTTCACCAGACGACGGATCTTCTGCGCTTTCAGGTAGTAGGCGTCGTAGTAACCGGCGGACAGCGCGTAGGCACCGACCATGATCCGGCGCTGCACTTCAGGCCCGAAGCCTTCGCCACGGGAACGCTTGTACAGGTCGATCAGGTTTTCCGGGTTCTCGCAGCGATGGCCAAAGCGCACGCCGTCGAAACGCGACAGGTTCGAGGAGGCTTCTGCCGGGGCGATCACGTAGTACGCCGGAATCGCGTGCTGCATGTTCGGCAGGCTGATTTCCTTGATCACCGCACCGAGCTTCTGCAACTGCTGGATGCTGTTCTGGATCAGTTCGGCAATGCGCGGGTCGAGACCGGCGCTGAAGTATTCCTTCGGTACGCCGATGCGCAGGCCTTGCAGGGAATCGCCGAGGCTCGCGGAGTAATCCGGCACTGGCTCGTCGATGCTGGTCGAATCGTTCTGATCGAAACCGGCCATGCCTTGCAGCAGGATCGCGCAGTCTTCAGCGGTACGCGCAAGCGGGCCGCCCTGATCGAGGCTGGACGCGTAGGCGATCATGCCCCAGCGCGATACGCGACCGTAGGTCGGTTTCAGGCCGGTGAGGTTGGTGAATGCTGCCGGCTGACGGATCGAGCCGCCAGTGTCGGTGGCGGTCGCGGCAGGCAACAGGCGAGCAGCGACAGCGGCGGCCGAACCACCGGACGAACCGCCCGGTACGTGGTCCAGATTCCACGGGTTTTTCACCGCGCCGTACCAGCTCGACTCGTTGGCCGAACCCATGGCGAATTCGTCCATGTTGGTCTTGCCCAGGGTCACGGCGCCGGCAGCAGCCAGCTTCGCCACCACGGTGGCGTCGTACGGCGCCTTGAAGTTGTCGAGCATCTTCGAGCCGCAGCTGGTGCGTATGCCCTGGGTGCAGAACAGGTCTTTGTGGGCGATCGGCGCGCCGAGCAGGGCGCCGCTCTCACCGTTGGCGCGGCGCGCGTCGGCGGCTTTCGCCTGCTCGAGGGCCAGCTCTTCGGTGAGGCTGATGAAACTGTTGAGCTGCGGATCGAGCTGGGTGATGCGCGCCAGCAGGACTTTGGTCAGCTCTTCGGAGGAAAACTTTTTATCGGCGAGACCGCGGGCGATCTCGGCCAGAGTCAATTGATGCATTGCAGGCTCTTTCCCTTTAGTCGATGACTTTCGGAACCAGATACAGGCCGTTTTCGACCGCTGGTGCGATGGACTGGTAGGCCTCGCGGTTATTGGTCTCGGTCACAACGTCGGCGCGCAGGCGCTGACTGGCTTCCAGCGGGTGGGCCAGAGGCTCGATTCCGTCGGTATTAACAGCCTGCATTTCGTCGACCAGACCGAGAATGCTGTTGAGGGCGGAAGTAATGTGTGGAAGATCGGCATCATTGAGGCCAAGGCAGGCCAGATGAGCGATTTTTTCCACGTCGGAGCGTTCTAGCGCCATCGGGATTCTCCTGTGGAAAACAGAACGGACGGCGTCCGTGTGTTAGATTGTCGGAACACTACCGCACTTCTACGGTCATAAGGCCGCGATTGTGGGGCTTGGTGCACAGAAAAGCGGCCAATTTAACATATTGGCGCCTTGCCCAAAATCCCTGTCGTTGTTAGAGTTTGCCGCACTTTTTTACCCACGCGTTGCCTAGGGTCCCTTTCCCATGTTCAAGAAACTGCGTGGCATGTTTTCCAGCGATCTTTCCATTGACCTGGGCACTGCCAACACCCTTATTTACGTGCGCGAGCGCGGTATCGTCCTGAATGAGCCATCGGTTGTGGCCATTCGGACACACGGTAACCAGAAAAGTGTCGTCGCTGTCGGCACCGAAGCCAAGCGCATGCTCGGCCGTACGCCGGGCAACATTGCTGCCATTCGTCCGATGAAGGACGGCGTGATCGCCGACTTCAGCGTCTGCGAAAAGATGCTGCAATACTTTATCAACAAGGTTCACGAAAACAGTTTTCTGCAGCCCAGCCCTCGTGTGCTGATCTGCGTTCCATGCAAATCCACTCAGGTTGAGCGTCGCGCCATCCGTGAATCGGCCCTTGGCGCCGGAGCCCGTGAAGTGTTCCTGATCGAAGAACCAATGGCCGCTGCCATCGGTGCCGGCCTGCCGGTGGAAGAAGCACGCGGTTCGATGGTGGTCGATATCGGTGGTGGTACCACTGAAATCGCACTGATCTCCCTGAACGGCGTGGTCTATGCCGAATCCGTACGTGTGGGCGGCGACCGTTTCGACGAAGCGATCATCACTTACGTACGTCGCAACTACGGCAGCCTGATCGGTGAATCCACCGCTGAGCGCATCAAGCAGGAAATCGGCACGGCCTACCCGGGCGGCGAAGTTCGCGAAGTCGATGTTCGCGGTCGCAACCTGGCCGAAGGCGTTCCTCGCGCATTCACCCTGAACTCCAACGAAGTGCTGGAAGCTCTGCAAGAGTCGCTGGCAACCATCGTTCAGGCCGTGAAAAGCGCGCTGGAGCAGTCGCCGCCGGAACTGGCGTCCGACATCGCCGAGCGTGGCCTGGTGCTGACCGGTGGTGGCGCGCTGCTGCGTGACCTCGACAAGCTGCTGGCGCAAGAGACGGGTCTGCCGGTGATCGTTGCCGAAGATCCGCTGACTTGCGTGGCTCGCGGCGGTGGCCGTGCGCTGGAAATGATGGATAAGCACACCATGGATCTGCTCTCCAGCGAATAATTCGTTGGCAGCAATACGTGGGTGAACGCACAGGCAGCACTTTGCAGTGCTGCCTGTTGGCGTTTATCTTCTGTCAGTCTTCATCCAGGCCGGTTTGATGCCGTATGAATAAACAGAACATTTGCCTGGGAGGAGCGGCTTATTAAACCGCTTTTCGCCAAAGGCCCTTCGTTGGGCGTGCGCCTGTTGGTGCTGGCCGTGCTGTCGGTCGCGCTGATGGTGGTCGATGCGCGTTTCGACCTGCTCAAGCCCGCGCGCAAACAAGCGTCGCTGGTGCTGATGGATGCCTACTGGATCACTGACCTGCCTGGCAGATTGTGGGACGGGGTTGCCAGTCAGTTTGGCAGCCGCACCGAGCTCGTCGCCGAAAACGAAAAACTCAAGACCGAAAACCTGCTGTTGCAGGGGCGCATGCAAAAGCTCGCGGCCCTGACCGAGCAGAACGTTCGGCTGCGCGAGTTGCTCAACTCCTCTGCGCTGGTCAATGAAAAGGTCGAAGTGGCCGAGTTGATCGGCATGGACCCCAACCCCTTCACCCATCGCATCATCATCAACAAAGGTGAGCGAGATGGCGTGGTCCTCGGCCAGCCGGTGCTCGATGCGCGCGGTCTGATGGGCCAGGTGGTCGAGTTGATGCCTTACACCTCGCGTGTGTTGCTGCTGACCGACACCACCCACAGTATTCCCGTCCAGGTCAACCGTAACGGTCTGCGCGCGATTGCCAGCGGCACTGGCAACCCGGAGCGTCTGGAATTGCGCCATGTCGCCGACACCGCGGATATCAAGGAAGGCGATCTGCTGGTCAGCTCCGGTCTCGGCCAGCGTTTCCCGGCCGGTTACCCGGTGGCCACGGTGAAGGAAGTCATCCACGATTCCGGCCAACCGTTCGCCATTGTCCGCGCCGTGCCGACCGCCGCGCTGAATCGCAGTCGTTACCTGCTGCTGGTGTTCAGCGACAGCCGCACCGCCGAAGAGCGCGCCAACGAAGCCGCCCAGGCTCAGGAGCAGCTCGACGCCCACGGTGGCGGTCCGATGTTGCCGGTCAACATACCCAAGCCCTTGATCATGGCCACGCCGGCGACCCCGGCTGCTGCGCCTGCCAGCGAAGCGGCGGCGCCCGCAGCCGCGCCTGCCGCCACATCTGCCAAGCCGGCGGCGAGCAAGCCGCCAGCCGCTGCCAAACCACCGGCAGCGACAAAGCCACCGGCGAAACCGCCAGCCACCACCGGGGGACGAGAATAATGGTCGGGGCCAAAGCTTCGGGTAATGGCTGGATGATCTGGCTGACGTTCGTCATCGGCATCCTGCTCAGTGTGTCGCCGCTGCCGATTTTCATGGAAATCCTGCGCCCGCTCTGGCTGGCCCTGCTGGTGACGTTCTGGGCGTTGTACATGCCGCACACGGTCGGCATGGTCACGGCGTTCTGTCTGGGGCTGGCCGAAGACGTGCTGCAAGGCGATCTGCTCGGGCAGAACGCTTTGATCCTGACGCTGATCACTTTCCTGGTGCTGTCGTTGCAGCAGCGTCTGCGCATGTTTCCGATGTGGCAGCAGTGCCTGGTGATCCTGGTGATTTTCGGTCTCGCGCAATTGGCCCAATTGTGGCTCAGCGCCCTGACCGGCAACCGCCAGCCAACCCTCGCCCTGGTCCTGCCGGCGTTGGTCAGCGCCTTGCTCTGGCCGTGGGTCAGTTTCGCCTTACGCGGATTGTGCCGACGTTACAGAATCTATTGAGCCGGTGAAGCAGGGCACTGAACAGGGAGATGTTTTGATGAAGCCGCTTTACCTCGCCTCCGGATCGCCGCGCCGGCGTGAATTGCTCACGCAGATCGGCGTGGCATTCACCGCCATCAGCGCGGACATCGACGAAACCCCTTTAGCCGAAGAATCGCCCTCGGCCTATGTCGAACGCCTCGCGCGCGGCAAGGCTGACGCCGGGCGCCGCAGCGTCGTGTCCGCCCAGAGCTTCTGTGTGTTGGGCGCCGACACCGCTGTGGTGCTCGACGGCAAAATTCTTGGCAAACCGGTGGACGAAGCCGACGCATGCGCCATGCTGATGATGTTGTCGGGCAGGGAGCATGAGGTGCTGACCGCCATCGCCGTGCTCGAAGGCGAACGCTGCGAGTCGCGGGTGGTGCGCAGTCGGGTGCGCTTTCGCCCGATCAGCCGCGAGGAGGCCGCCGCCTACTGGGCCAGCGGTGAACCGCGAGACAAGGCCGGCGGTTATGGCATTCAAGGCCTCGGCGGGGTGTTCGTTGCCGGTCTCAATGGCAGCTACTCGGCCGTGGTCGGCCTGCCCGTTTGCGAAACCTGCGAGGTGTTGGGCCATTTCGGCATACCCTGTTGGCAAAACCTGAACGCGCCATAAGCGTCGTACCCATCCAGATGCGGCCATTATCGTGAACATGCCTGAACGAGATCCTGCCATGAGTGAAGAGATTCTGATCAACATCACGCCGATGGAATCGCGCGTGGCGGTGGTCGAAAACGGTGTGCTGCAAGAAGTCCACGTTGAGCGCACGCAAAAACGCGGGATCGTCGGCAACATCTATAAAGGCAAGATCGTGCGCGTATTGCCAGGCATGCAGGCGGCATTCGTCGATATCGGTCTAGACCGCGCGGCATTCATTCACGCCGCAGAAATTTCCCTGCGCGAAGGCCCGGCGGTCGAGAGCATCAGTTCGCTGGTGCACGAAGGCCAGAGCCTGGTGGTGCAAGTGACCAAGGACCCGATCGGCTCCAAGGGCGCGCGCCTGACCACGCAACTGTCGATCCCGTCGCGCTATCTGGTGTACATGCCACGCACGGCGCATGTGGGCATCTCGCTGAAAATCGAAGACGAAGCCGAGCGCGAACGTCTCAAGCAGGTGGTCAGCGATTGCGTGGCCAAAGAAGGCATCAAGGAAGCGGGTGGCTTCATTCTGCGTACTGCGGCCGAAGGCGCCGGTGCCGATGAAATTCTCATGGACATCCGCTACCTGAGACGCCTGTGGGACCAGATCAATGAACAGATCAAAACCATCTCCGCGCCGAGCGTGATCTACGAAGACCTCGGCCTCGCGTTACGGACCCTGCGCGATCTGGTCAATCCGAAGATCGAAAAGATCCGCATCGACTCCCGGGAAACCTTCCAGAAAACCACGCAGTTCGTCGCTGAACTCATGCCGGAAATCGCCGATCGTCTGGAACACTATCCGGGCGAGCGACCGATTTTCGATCTGTACGGCGTCGAAGACGAAATCCAGAAAGCCCTCGAGCGCAAGGTGCCGCTGAAATCCGGCGGCTATCTGGTGGTCGACCCGGCAGAAGCGATGACCACCATTGACGTCAACACCGGGGCGTTCGTCGGCCATCGCAACCTGGAAGAAACCATTTTCAAGACCAACCTCGAAGCAGCGACCGCGATTGCCCGGCAAATGCGCCTGCGCAATCTGGGCGGGATCATCATCATCGATTTCATCGACATGGAAGATGAAGAGCACCAGCGCCAGGTATTGCGCACGCTGGAAAAACAGCTGGAGCGCGACCACGCCAAGACCAACATCATCGGGATCACCGAGCTGGGCCTGGTGCAAATGACCCGCAAGCGTACCCGCGAAAGCCTCGAGCAAGTGCTGTGTGAGCCGTGCAGCAGTTGTCAGGGCCGGGGCAAACTGAAAACCGCCGAAACCATCTGTTACGAGATCTTCCGCGAGATCCTGCGTGAAGCCCGCGCCTATCAGGCCGAGGGATATCGGGTGCTGGCCAATCAGAAGGTGGTTGATCGCCTGCTCGATGAAGAATCCGGTAACGTCGCCGAGCTTGAAGGGTTCATTGGCCGCACCATACGCTTCCAGGTGGAAACCATGTATTCCCAGGAACAATATGACGTGGTGCTGCTCTGAACCCCTGCATCACCCTTAATCCAACGCGGCTGGCCTCAGCTTTTCGCAGTATTTTTGCCATGGGAGCCACCTGACATGGAGCGTCTGACACGCATTCTGGCCGCACTCACCCGTTGGGGGCTGGGCCTGTGCGCGTTGGTTCTGGTGTTGATGGCGTTGTATGTCAGTCTCGGCCGCGAACTGACCCCGCTCGTGGCCGAATACCGTGCCGAAATCGAAGACAAGGCCAGCGCCGCCCTCGGCATGCCGTTGCAGATCGGCGAGCTGGAGGGCAACTGGAGCGGTTTTGCGCCGATCCTGCTGGCGCATGACGTGATGGTCGGCAGCGGCGCCAATGCGCTGCGTCTGGACCGCGTACGCGCAGTGCCGGATCTGTGGGCCAGTCTGCTCGCCCGCGAAGTACGCATCGCCCATCTTGAATTCAATGGCCTGAAGATCAGCCTCAAGGAAGGCGAAGACGGCCAGTGGGCGCTGGAAGGCCTGCCGGTGCAAAACGATCAGCCGTTCGATGCCGCGCAACTGTTCCAGCGTTCGCAGATGATTCAGCAGCTGTCGATCCTCGATAGCCAAGTGACCCTGCAACCGCTCGATCACCCGCCAATGACCCTGACCTATGTCGGGCTGAACCTGCAAACCGGCGCCAGTCGCCAGCGTCTCGACGCACGCCTGACTTTGCCCGACGGCCAGCCTGTGGCGCTGAACCTGCGCACGCGGCTACGTCCGGAGCAGTGGCAGAACAGCACGGTTGACGGTTACGCCAGCCTGCCGCAGAGCGACTGGTCGAAGTGGTTGCCCGAGCGCCTGACCCAGCAGTGGAATTTTTCCGAGATCAAGGCCGGCGGCGAGCTCTGGGTGAACTGGGCCGAGGGCACCCTGCAAAGCGCGGCGTTGCGCCTCAATGCCCCGCAAATCACCGGCGCCTACGCCGAGCGCAAGCCGATCCAGATCAACAATCTCGCGCTCAACGCCTACTACCGCAACAGTGCTGAGGGCGCGAGCGTTATCCTCGATTCGCTGGCGATGAGCTTCGGCGAAACCCGCTGGGAATCGCGCGTGCAGGTGCAGCAGACCCGCGCGAACGACAAGGTCGAAGAACTCTGGCATTTGCAGGCCGATCGCCTCGACCTGACGCCGCTCACCCCGTTACTCAACGCGCTGGGTCCGTTGCCGCAGGGTTTCGCCACGGTGGTCGAGCGGCTCAAGGTGACTGGCGGCTTGCGCAATGTCCTGCTGGACTTCCGCCCGAACGCCACCGACGGCACCAAATTCGGCTTTGCTGCCAATCTGGATAACGTCGGTTTCGATGCCTACCACGGCGCACCGGCGGCACGAAATGTCAGCGGCAGCCTGAGCGGCAATCTCGACGGCGGCGAGTTGCGTCTGGACAGCAAGGACTTTGTCCTGCATCTGGACCCGATCTTCGCCAAGCCCTGGCAATACCTGCAAGCCAACGCGCGGCTGACCTGGAAGCTCGATAAGGAAGGCTTCACCCTGATCGCGCCGTACCTGAAGGTGCTGGGCGAGGAGGGCAAGATCGCCGGTGACTTCCTGATTCGCCTGCACTTCGACCACAGCCAGGAAGACTACATGGACCTGCGCGTCGGTCTGGTCGAGGGCGACGGCCGTTACACCGCTAAATATCTGCCGGCAGTGCTCAGCCCGGCGCTCGATGAATGGTTGCGCACAGCCATTCTCAAAGGCGCGGTCGATCAGGGTTTTTTCCAGTATCAGGGCTCCCTGAGCAAGAATGCCGGGGATGCTGATCGCAGCATCAGTCTGTTCTTCAAGGTGCATGATGCCGAATTGGCCTTTCAGCCGGGCTGGCCGCACGTGAGCAAGGCCAGTGGCGATGTGTTCATCGAGGACAGCGGCGTGCGGATCTGGGCTGACAAGGGCCAGTTGCTGGACACCCAGGTCAGCGATGTCTTCGTCAATATTCCCCATGTGCCGGCCGGGCAGAACACTCACCTGTTGCTTGATGGCGCGTTTGCCGGTGGCTTGGGCGATGGACTGAAAATCCTGCAGGAGGCGCCGATCGGCACCGCCGATACGTTCGCCGGTTGGGAAGGCGCGGGTAATCTCACCGGCAAGCTCAAACTCGACGTGCCGTTGGCCAAGGGCGAGCAACCGAAAATCCTTGTCGACTTCAAGACCGCCAACGCCCGCTTGAAACTGGCTGAGCCGAAACTGGAACTGACGCAACTCAAGGGCGATTTCCGCTTCGACAGCGCCAAAGGCCTGAGCGGGCAGAACATCGCCGCGAGGGCGTTCGACAAACCCGTCACGGCGCAGATTTTCGCCGATGGCAGCCCCGGCAAGCTCAAGACCCGGGTCGCTGCGACGGGGCAGGTCGAGGTCAAGAAGCTCACTGACTGGCTGGGCGTGACCCAACCGTTGCCGGTGTCCGGAACGATTCCCTATCAGTTGCAGTTGAATCTGGACGGCGCCGACAGTCAGTTGATGGTCAGCTCGAATCTCAAAGGCGTGGCGGTGGATCTGCCGGCGCCGTTCGGCATGGCGGCGGATGTCGGGCGCGACACTGTATTTCGCATGACCTTGCAGGGGCAGGAGCGGCGTTACTGGGTCAATTACGATCAACTGGCCAACTTCACTTTCGCGGCGCCGCCGAGCAATTTTGCCGAGGGCCGTGGCGAGTTGTTCCTCGGTGCCGGCGAAGCCGTGCTGCCGGGCGCCAAAGGCTTGCGCGTTCGTGGCGTGCTGTCGGAACTGGACGTCGCGCCCTGGCAGGATCTGGTCAACCGGTACGCCGGGCAGGATCCGGGCGGCAGCGCCAAGCAATTGCTCAACAGCGCTGACTTCAAGGTCGGCAAGCTCACGGCAATGGGCACAACTCTGGATCAGGCATCGGTTCAGCTCAATCGCAAGCCCGCAGCGTGGAATCTGGCCCTCGACAGTCAGCAGGCCAAAGGCACGGCGAGCCTGCCGGACGCCAAAGGCGTGCCGATCGCGGTCAATCTGCAATATGTGAAACTGCCGGCGCCGGACCCGGCGGTACAGGCTGACGAAAATGCGCCTGATCCACTGGCTTCGGTCGACCCGACAAAAATCCCGGCGCTGGATATCACCCTCAATCAATTGTTCCTTGGGCCTGACCTGGTCGGAGGCTGGTCGCTGAAAATTCGCCCGACCGCCAAGGGCATCGCCCTGAACAATCTCGACATGGGCCTCAAGGGCATTCTGTTGCAAGGCAATGGTGGCTGGGAAGGCGCGCCGGGTTCGACCAGCAGTTGGTACAAGGGGCGTATCGGCGGCAAAAATCTCGCCGACGTGCTCAAGGGCTGGGGTTTTGCGCCGAGTGTGACCAGCGAAGAATTCCATATGGACGTCGACGGCCGCTGGCCGGGTTCGCCGGCCTGGCTGGCGACCAAGCGTTTCTCCGGAACGCTGGATGCCTCGCTGAACAAGGGCCAGTTTGTCGAAGTCGAAGGCGGCGCACAGGCCCTGCGGGTGTTCGGTCTGCTCAACTTCAATTCGATCGGCCGCCGTTTGCGCCTGGACTTTTCCGACCTGTTCGGTAAAGGCCTGAGCTATGACCGGGTCAAAGGCCTGCTGGTAGCCAACAACGGCGTGTATGTGACCCGTGAGCCGATTCGCCTGACCGGGCCGTCGAGCAACCTCGAGCTGGACGGTACCCTCGATCTGGTTGACGACAAGGTCGATGCGAAATTGCTGGTGACCTTGCCGGTCACCAACAACCTGCCGATTGCCGCGTTGATCGTCGGTGCGCCGGCGGTTGGTGGCGCCTTGTTCCTGATCGACAAGCTGATCGGTGACCGCGTGGCGCGCTTCGCCAGTGTCAAATACACGGTCAAAGGCCCATGGAAAGAACCGAAAATCACCTTCGACAAACCTTTTTGAACGGCCCGGCCTTGAAGCGATGGAGTAGCATGGCCAAATACCTCGTTGGGAGTTCGCCATGTCTTTAGCGGTGATTCAAATGGTCAGCCAGAGTGACGTGCTGGCCAATCTGGCTCAGGCCCGGCGCCTGCTCGAACAGGCCGCGGCCGGCGGCGCGAAGCTGGCGGTGCTGCCGGAGAACTTCGCGGCAATGGGCCGTCGCGATGTCGCTGATATCGGTCGCGCCGAAGCGCTGGGCGAAGGGCCGATCCTGCCATGGTTGAAACAGACCGCCCGCGACCTCACCTTATGGATAGTGGCCGGCACGTTGCCGTTGCCGCCGGCGAATCAGCCGACGGCCAGGGCGCATGCCTGCTCGCTGCTGATCAATGATCAGGGCGAAATCGTTGCCCGCTACGACAAGCTGCACCTGTTCGATGTCGATGTCGCCGACAATCGCGGACGTTACCGCGAATCCGATGACTATGCTTATGGCGGCAATGTAGTGGTGGCCGACACGCCAGTGGGCCGTCTCGGTCTGACGGTGTGTTATGACTTGCGTTTCCCCGAGCTGTACAGCGAATTGCGTGCGGCCGGCGCCGAATTGATCAGCGCACCGTCGGCGTTTACTGCGGTGACCGGCGCGGCGCATTGGGAAGTGTTGATTCGCGCGCGGGCCATCGAGACGCAGTGTTATCTGTTGGCCGCGGCGCAGGGTGGGACCCATCCGGGGCCGCGGGATACCTTCGGCCACGCCGCGATCGTCGACCCGTGGGGGCGCGTGCTGGCCAGTCAGGATCAAGGCGAAGCGGTGTTGTTGGCCGAACGCGACAGCAATGAACAAGCGTCCATCCGGGCGCGCATGCCGGTGACGAGTCATCGGCGGTTTTTCTCGCAGGGCGCGCAGCGGCCTGCTTCAGAACACGAATTTAAGGCGTAAACCCATGAGCGAGTTGTTGTCCTCAGTCAGTGATCACCTGTTGGCGCCCGGCGGCGTGACGATCGAGAGCCTGCAAGGCGTGCTCGGCGATCTCGCCGGCCCCGGCATCGATGCCGCCGATCTGTATTTCCAGGGCCAGATTTCCGAATCCTGGGCGCTGGAAGACGGCATCGTCAAGGAAGGCAGCTTCAACCTCGACCAGGGTGTTGGCGTACGTGCGCAGTCCGGTGAGAAAACCGGTTTCGCCTACAGCAACGCGATCACCCTCGAAGCCCTTGGCGCCGCTGCCCGTGCGGCGCGCTCGATCTCCCGTGCCGGGCAGAATGGCACGGTGCAGGCGTTCAGCACTCAGGATGTCGCGCAACTGTACGCGCCGGACAATCCGCTGGAAGTGCTCAGCCGCGCCGAGAAGGTCGAGCTGCTCAAGCGTATCGACGTTGCTACGCGCGCGCTCGATCCGCGTATCCAGCAGGTCAGCGTGAGCATGGCCGGGGTCTGGGAGCGGATTCTGGTGGCGTCCACCGATGGTGGCCTGGCCGCTGATGTGCGGCCGCTGGTGCGCTTCAACGTTAGCGTCATCGTTGAGCAGAATGGCCGTCGCGAGCGCGGCGGGCATGGCGGTGGCGGGCGTACCGACTACCGCTATTTCCTCGCCGAAGACCGCGCCATGGGCTATGCCCGTGAGGCGCTGCGTCAGGCGCTGGTCAATCTGGAAGCGATTCCGGCACCGGCCGGCACTTTGCCGGTGGTGCTCGGTTCGGGCTGGTCCGGGGTACTGCTGCACGAGGCGGTCGGTCACGGCCTCGAAGGCGATTTCAACCGCAAGGGCAGTTCGGCCTACAGCGGGCGCATGGGCGAAATGGTTGCGTCGAAGCTGTGCACCATCGTCGACGACGGCACCTTGAGCGGCCGCCGCGGATCGCTGAGTGTCGACGACGAAGGCACGCCGACCGAGTGCACCACGCTGATCGAAAACGGCGTGCTCAAGGGTTACATGCAGGACAAACTCAACGCGCGTCTGATGGGCGTGGCCCGTACCGGTAACGGCCGTCGCGAGTCCTATGCGCATCTGCCGATGCCACGCATGACCAACACCTACATGCTCGGCGGCGAAAGCGATCCGGCGGAAATCATCGCCTCGGTGAAAAAAGGCATCTACTGCGCCAATCTCGGCGGCGGTCAGGTTGACATCACCAGCGGCAAGTTCGTGTTCTCCACCAGCGAGGCGTACCTGATCGAGGACGGCAAGATCACTGCACCGGTCAAAGGCGCGACGTTGATCGGCAATGGCCCCGAGGCGATGAGCCGTGTGTCGATGGTTGGTAACGATCTGGCGCTGGACAGCGGTGTCGGCACGTGCGGCAAGGATGGGCAATCAGTGCCGGTGGGTGTTGGCCAGCCGACGCTGAAAATCGATGCGATCACCGTGGGTGGCACGGGCGCATAAGAAATGATGGAGCTTCGGGTGGCGCGCAGGGCCGCCACCCGGTGGCGAAGATCAGCGCAGGCCGCGTTGAGTTTCGTCCAACTCACGGATGTACTTGAAGATCTTGCGGCTGGAAGCAGGAGGTTTGTTTTGCGCAACCTCGTGCTGAGCCTGACGGATCAGGGAACGCAATTGCTGGCGATCGGCGTCCGGGTACTCGACGACGAATTTCTCCAGCACGGCGTCATCGCCACCGATCAGGCGGTCGCGCCAGCGTTCGAGATTGTGGAAACGCTCGTTGTACTGGCGGGTCGACGCATCGAGTTGATCGAGCAAGGTCAGAATCGCGTCAGTGTCCTGATCGCGCATCAGTTTGCCGATGAACTGCAGATGCCGTTTACGCGCGATGTTCGCGGTGTGCTTGGGCGCATCGGCCAAGGCCCGGCGCAGGGCGTCGGTCAATGGCAGTTTTGCGATCAAGTCAGGCTTGAGTGTGGTCAGGCGCTCGCCGAGGTCAACCAGAGCATGCAGCTCGCGTTTGACCTGAGATTTGCTTTTTTCTCCCGTATCGAGGGAGTCGTCGTAAGAATCAACCATGGTGGCAGTCCGCAAAGAAACGCCGCCATGATAACCAGTCGGGGGCCGCTTGTCCGGCCCGGTCGCTCGATGGCCCCAGCCGAAAGCAGAATTTGAGTGGAGATGAGCATGAGTGCAGTTCAAAGCGTCGGCCCGCAGGCATTGCCGGCACTGCAGGAACAGGTCGAGCAGATCATCGCCGAAGCCAAGCGTCAGGGCGCCAGTGCCTGCGAAGTCGCAGTGTCGCTGGAACAGGGTTTGTCGACCTCGGTGCGCCAGCGCGAAGTCGAAACGGTCGAGTTCAACCGTGATCAGGGCTTTGGCATCACCTTGTACGTCGGCCAGCGCAAGGGTTCGGCCAGCACCTCGGCGACCGGCCCGGACGCCATTCGCGAGACTGTCGCCGCCGCGCTGGCCATCGCCAGACACACCTCCGAAGACGAAGCCTCGGGCCTTGCCGATGCAGCGTTGATGGCCAGGGAGCAGCACGATTTTGATCTGTTCCATGAATGGGATATCACTCCGGAGCAGGCCATCGAGAAGGCCTTGCTGTGTGAAGCGGCGGCATTCGATGCCGACGCGCGCATCAAGAACGCCGACGGCACCACCCTCAGCACCCATCAGGGTTGCCGCGTGTACGGCAACAGCCACGGCTTCATCGGCGGTTACGCTTCGACCCGGCACAGCCTGAGTTGCGTGATGATTGCCGAGGCTGACGGGCAGATGCAGCGTGATTATTGGTATGACGTGAATCGACAGGGCACGCTGCTGGCCGATCCGGTGAGCATCGGCCAAAAAGCCGCGCAGCGGGCGGCAAGTCGTCTCGGTGCGCGTCCGGTGCCGACCTGTGAAGTGCCGGTGCTGTTTTCCGCCGAGCTGGCTGGTGGTCTGTTCGGCAGCTTTCTCTCGGCGGTGTCCGGCGGCAGTCTGTACCGCAAATCGTCATTCCTCGAAGGCACGCTTGGCCAGAAGCTGTTCCCGGAATGGATGACCATCGACGAGCGTCCGCATCTGATGCGCGCCATGGGCAGCGCTTCGTATGACGGTGACGGTCTGGCGACCTACGCCAAACCGTTCGTCGAGAACGGCGAATTGGTCTCGTACATTCTCGGTACCTACTCTGGCCGCAAACTGGGCATGCCGAGCACCGCCAACGCGGGTGGCGTGCATAACCTGTTCGTCACCCATGGCGATGAAGACCAGGCGGCGCTGTTGAAACGCATGGGCCGCGGACTGCTGGTCACCGAGCTGATGGGCCATGGTCTGAACATGGTCACCGGCGACTATTCGCGCGGTGCGGCAGGTTTCTGGGTCGAGAACGGCGAGATTCAATTCGCCGTGCAGGAAGTGACCATCGCCGGCAACATGCGCGACATGTTCAAGCAGATCGTTGCCGTCGGTAATGATCTGGAGTTGCGCAGCAACATTCGCACCGGTTCGGTGTTGATCGAACGGATGACCGTCGCAGGCAGCTGAACCCCCGCAATCCGCTGAGCAAAAAGGCGCGCCATCCGCTGTGGATGACTCGCCTTTTTCATTGCTCTCGCCACAGATCCCTTGTGGGAGCGAGCCTGCTCGCGAATGCGGTGTGTCAGCCGAAAATTCTATTTCTGATACACCGCTTTCGCGAGCAGGCTAGGTCCCATCCTAAAATCTCCATAGCTTGGCGCTCTTGTTTTGGTTCTCATTATCATCTAATAATGAATCTCATCTCCGAACGAGTCCCGGATCATGAGTTCTGCCTTGCACGAGCAGCCCTACCTCGAAAGCTGGCGCTGGATGAGTCGCCAGATCCGTTGCGCGATGGATGCTGACGAACCGCGCCTGATCGAGCATTACCTGGCTGAAGGGCGCTACCTGTCGTGTTGCACCGCAACATCACCGTGGACTGTCGCTGAAACTTCCTTCCGTTTGCTGCTCGACACCGCCACGGACATTGCCTTGCCCTGGCACTGGCGCAGCCTCTGTCTTGACCAAGCCTGGCGCCCGTTGCGCGACATGGAGCGCCTGTCCCTTTGCAGATGCCGATTGCAGCGCTGGCAACGCTACACCTGGCAGCTCGCCACTTGCGAACTGCTGCCATCGATTCCTCTTTCTGAACTGCTGCAAGGACATTCCAATGACCAAGACACGTATTGAGCGCGACAGCATGGGCGAACTGCAGGTGCCGGTGGACGCTCTCTACGGCGCGCAGACCCAGCGCGCGGTGGACAATTTCCCGATCAGTGGCAAGCCGATGCCGGCGCAATTCATCCGCGCGCTGATCCTCGCCAAAGCCGCCGCAGCCCGCGCCAACGTCGAACTGAACCAGATCAGCGCCGCTCAGGGCAAAGCCATCAGCGATGCCGCACAAGGCCTGCTCGAAGGCGATTTCATGCGGCATTTTCCGGTGGATATTTTCCAGACCGGCTCGGGCACCAGCTCGAACATGAACGCCAACGAAGTCATCGCCACGCTCGCCAGCCGCTTGCTCGACGAGCCGCTGAATGCCAACGATCACGTCAATTGCGGCCAGAGCAGCAACGACATCATTCCGACCACCATCCATGTCAGCGCCGCGCTGGGACTGCATGAACAACTGCTGCCGGCGCTGCTGCACCTGGTGCAGGTGATCGAACAAAAAGCCGGGCAGGTTCATCACCATGTCAAGACCGGCCGCACGCATTTGATGGACGCCATGCCGGTGCGTCTGAGTCAGGTGCTTAATGGCTGGGCGCAGCAGCTCAAGGCCAATATCGGCCACCTGCAGGATCTGCTGCCGAGCCTGCAATCGCTGGCGCAGGGCGGCACCGCGGTCGGCACCGGCATCAACGCGCACCCGGAATTCGCCGCGCGTTTCAGCCGTCAGCTGAGCCAACTGACTGACGTGCAGTTCACCCCGGGCAAGGATCTGTTTGCGCTGATTGGCTCGCAGGACACCGCTGTTGCGGTTTCCGGTCAGCTCAAGGCCACCGCCGTGTCGTTGATGAAAATCGCCAACGACTTGCGCTGGATGAACTCCGGTCCTTTGGCCGGTCTCGGTGAAATCGAATTGGAGGCACTGCAACCGGGCTCGTCGATCATGCCGGGCAAGGTCAATCCGGTGATCCCCGAAGCCACGGCCATGGTCGCCGCGCAGGTGATCGGCAACGATGCGGTGATCACCATTGCCGGCCAGTCGGGCAATTTCGAATTGAACGTGATGCTGCCGATCATCGCGCAGAACCTGCTCAGCAGCATCGAGCTGCTGGCCAATTCCAGTCGCCTGCTCGGCGACAAGGCCATCGCCAGTTTCAGGGTCAACGAGGCGCGCTTGAAGGAAGCCCTGTCGCGCAATCCGATTCTGGTGACCGCGCTCAACCCGATCATCGGTTACCAGAAAGCCGCCGAAATCGCCAAGCAGGCCTACAAGGAAGGCCGCGCGGTCATTGACGTCGCGCTGGAGCATACCGATCTGTCGCGCAGCCAGCTGGAAGAGCTACTCAACCCCGAGAAGCTCACCGCCGGCGGCGTGTAAACCCCGCAACCGCTTTGGAGGCTCACCATGGAGCACTGGAAACGCACGATCGAACGGGCCAATCGCTGCTTCATGCTCGGCGAATTGATCGACGCCCGTGAGGCCTATCTGCAAGCCCTGGCCCTGGCGCAAGTGTTGTTCGAGCGCTGGGCGGACGCCGACGAAGCGGTGGCGGCCTGCGTCATCTCCCACCACAACCTCGCAGATCTGCACCTGCGCCTGAATCAGCCCGAGGAGAGCGCCGAATATCTGTGCGCCATCCATCAGCGGCTGTTGCAGACCATGCAGGACGAACGGCTGCGCCCGGCCCTGCGGGAAGCGGCATTGCGTCAAAGCAGCAAGACCTATGTCGAGCTGCTGAATTTCATCAGCGACCACGGCGAATACCCGCGCACCCAACGCCTGCTGCACCCGGATACCGGTAATACACGCCGCGCGCCTGCTTCACACCACTATGGAGTCCATTGAAATGGCTTTTACCTTGCCTGCCTTGCCTTACGCCTACGATGCTCTGGAACCGCACATCGATGCGCAGACCATGGAAATCCACTACACCAAACATCACCAGACTTACATCAACAACCTCAATGCCGCGGTCGAGGGCACCGAATACGCCGAGTGGCCGGTGGAGAAACTGGTCGCCAGCGTCCAGCAACTGCCGGAAAAACTGCGGGCGGCGGTGATCAATCAGGGCGGCGGTCACGCCAACCACTCGCTGTTCTGGGAAGTCATGGTGCCAGGCGGTGGCGGCAAACCGGATGGCGCGCTGGCCAGGGCTATCGATGAGCAACTGGGTGGCCTCGACAGTTTCAAGGAAGCGTTCACCAAAGCGGCGCTGACCCGTTTTGGCAGTGGCTGGGCCTGGCTCAGCGTCACCCTGGAGAAGAAACTGATCGTCGAAAGCAGCGGCAATCAGGACAGCCCGCTGATGAACGGCAACACGCCGATCCTCGGTCTCGACGTTTGGGAGCACGCCTACTACCTGCGCTACCAGAACCGTCGCCCGGAATACATCAATGCGTTTTACAACGTGATCAATTGGCCTGAAGTCGCGGCGCGTTATCAGGCCGCACTGGTTTAACCCATCTATAAGAACAAACCAGGGCTGACTATGGGCACTGAAACACTGGCGACTGGCAATGGGCGTATGTTTCGTTACGCAGTCGGATCGCTGTTGCTATTGGCGGGGATGACCTTGTTGGTCGCTCACGGGCTGCAATGGCTGAATCTGGAACCGCGCCTGCTGCGTGCATTGCAGGGCGGTGCTCTGTGCGCCCTCGGCACGGCGCTTGGCGCGGTGCCGGTGCTGGTCATCCGGCGGATGCCGCAAGCGCTCAGCGATACCTTGCTGGGTTTTGGTGCCGGGGTGATGCTGGCGGCGACTGCGTTTTCGTTGATCGTGCCGGGCATCGCTGCGGCCGAAAGTCTCGGTCTGACACCTTGGGGCGCCAGTGGCCTGATCTGCTTCGGCATCCTGCTCGGCGCGTTTGGCCTGTATCTGGTCGATCGCAAGGTTTCCGGCGCTACCCCGCAAATGCTTGTCGGCACCCTCGAGCGTCCGGTGATACCGCCGCGTATCTGGCTGTTCGTGTTCGCCATCATTGCTCACAACATTCCGGAAGGCATGGCCGTCGGCGTGTCTGCCGGCGGCGGCATGCCGGATGCGGACAGCCTGGCCATGGGCATCGCTTTGCAGGATGTGCCCGAAGGTCTGGTGATCGCACTGGTATTGGTCGGGGCGGGAATGTCGCGAGTGAGGGCGTTCCTGATCGGCGCGGCGTCAGGTCTCGTCGAGCCGGTGTTTGCGCTGCTTTGCGCGTGGCTGGTCAGCCTCGCCCAAGTGTTGCTGCCATTGGGGCTGGCGCTGGCGGCTGGGGCGATGTTGCTGGTGGTGACTCACGAAGTGATTCCCGAGTCGCGACGCCATGGCCATGACAAGCTCGCGAGCCTTGGTTTGCTGATCGGGTTTTGTCTGATGATGGTGATGGATACGGCGTTGGGTTGAATTGTCGCGACGAAGAATTGCTCCGTCGCAACAGGCTTATTCACCTTCATCGAAGTAGTTGTTGATCAGCGCCACCAAGGCGTCCATGGCTTCCTGAGCTTGTTCGCCTTCGGTGCTCAAATGGATTTTGGTGCCCTTGCCTGCCGCGAGCATCATCATCGCCATGATGCTTTTTCCATCGACTGTGTTCTCGGGCGTGCGGCCTACCCTGATCGTAGTCTCCGGAAACTTGCCCGCCACGCCGACAAATTTTGCCGACGCTCGGGCATGCAAACCGAGTTTGTTGATGATTTCGATTTCACGAGCAGGCATCGCGGTGTGGATCCTTTAGGTGAGGTCGCGGTGGCGGACCTGGACGTTTTTCAAGGTTTTCTGCAGGGCCTGACCCAGACGTTCGGTCAGGTAGACGGAGCGGTGGTGACCCCCGGTACAGCCGATGGCGACTGTCACATAGGCACGATTACTCGCAGCAAAGCGCGGCAGCCACTTGTGCAGGTAGGCATAGATGTCCTGATACATTTCTTCGACGTCCGGCTGTTCGGCCAGGTATTCGGCCACCGGTGCGTCGAGACCGGACTGCTCACGTAATTCCGGCTTCCAATAGGGATTGGGCAAGCAGCGTACGTCGAACACCAGATCCGCATCCACCGGCATGCCGCGCTTGAAACCGAATGATTCGACCAGAAACGCCGTACCCGGCTCAGGCTGATTCAGCAGGCGCAATTTGAGGGTGTCGCGCAGCTGGTACAGGTTGAGGTTGGTGGTGTTGATCTTCAGGTCGGCCAGGTCGGCGATCGGGCCGAGAAGGGCGCTTTCATCGTGGATCGCCTCGGCCAGTGAGCGATTGGCGTTGCTCAGCGGATGCCGGCGACGGGTTTCGGAAAAACGCTTGAGCAGCGTTTCTTCATCCGCATCCAGATACAGCACGTCACACTGGATATGCTTGCTGCGCGCGTCTTCGAGCAGTTCCGGAAATCGTGACAGATGACTGGGCAAGTTGCGCGCATCGATCGACACGGCCACCAGCGGTTGGGCGAGTTCCGTGTGGATCAGCGCTCGTTCGGCCAGTTCCGGCAGCAAGCCGGCCGGAAGGTTGTCGATGCAGTAGTAGCCGTTGTCCTCAAGGACATTCAGCGCAGTACTCTTGCCCGAGCCCGAGCGGCCACTGACGATGATCAAGCGCATGATTAATGCCCGTTCTGCTCGTCCAGTACAACCTGGTACAAGGCTTCGTTGTCTGGCGCGCTGCGCAGTCTTTCACGCACTTCCTTGCGATCGAGCATGCTGGCGATCTGGCGCAGCAGTTCCAGGTGTGCATCGGTGGCGGCTTCCGGGACCAGCAACACGAACAGCAGGTCTACCGGGGCGCCATCGATGGCGTCGAAATCGATCGGGGCCTCAAGGTGCAGCAGGGCACTGACTGGCGCTGAGCAGCCCTTCAGGCGGCAATGGGGAATGGCAATGCCGTTACCAAAACCGGTGGAACCGAGTTTTTCACGGGCAATCAGCGCCTCGAATACATCCTGCATCTCCAGATCCGGGACTTCGCGGTGGATCAGGTTGGCAATCTGTTCGAGGGCTTTTTTCTTGCTGCCGCCCGGCGCGTTCACTTGGGAACGGCCGGGGGTCAGGATGGTTTCAAGTCGGATCATGGATGAGGGTGTTAACGACCGGTCGCGCCCTGGAGGAGGCTCTGGGTCTTTTCCTTATGCTTTTTGAGTTGGCGATCCAGCTTGTCGGTCAGCAGGTCAATGGCGGCATACATGTCGTCGTGCTCGGCATTGGCAACTACTTCTCCGCCGGGAATATGCAGCGTGGCTTCGATTTTCTGCTTCAGCTTTTCGACGCACATCGTGACCTGCACGTTGGTGATCTTGTCGAAATGCCGCTCCAGTCGGTCGAGTTTTTCGCCGATGTAGGTGCGCAGAGGTTCGGTCACTTCCAGTTGGTGTCCACTGATGTTGACTTGCATACAGCTTCTCCTTCGTTGCCAGTGCATAAAGCGGCAGGCCGAAAAGCCTGCCACTGGAACGCTGTAACGTGGCTTACATCAACCGCTTGCGTTCGCTCGAAGGCGCGATTCCGAGGGATTCGCGGTACTTGGCGACGGTGCGGCGAGCCACCTGAATGCCTTGTGCCTCCAGTAAACCAGCGATCTTGCTGTCACTCAACGGCTTTTTCTGATTTTCCGCGGCAACCAGTTTCTTGATGATCGCGCGGATCGCCGTGGACGAGCATTCGCCGCCTTCGGAGGTACTGACGTGGCTGGAGAAAAAGTATTTCAGCTCATAAATACCGCGCGGGGTATGCATGAATTTTTGTGTGGTCACACGGGAAATCGTCGATTCGTGCATGCCCACCGCCTCGGCGATGTCATGCAGGACCAGCGGTTTCATGGCTTCGTCGCCGTACTCGAGGAAGCCGCGCTGATGCTCGACGATCTGCGTGGCGACTTTCATCAGGGTTTCGTTGCGGCTCTGCAGGCTCTTGATGAACCAGCGGGCTTCCTGAAGCTGATTGCGCATGAAGGTGTTGTCGGCGCTGGTGTCGGCGCGTTTTACGAAACCGGCGTACTGAGCGTTGACGCGTAGACGCGGTACCGATTCCTGGTTCAGCTCGACCAGCCAGCGCTCGTTGTCCTTGCGCACGATGACGTCAGGAACGACGTATTCGGCTTCGGTGGACTCGATCTGAGAGCCCGGACGTGGATTGAGGCTCTGCACCAGTTCGATGACCTGGCGCAGTTCGTCTTCCTTGAGTTTCATGCGCCGCATCAACTGGCTGTAGTCGCGGCTGCCAAGGAGGTCGATATAGTCGCTGACCAGGCGCTTGGCCTCTGCCAGCCACGGCGTTTTTGCCGACAACTGGCGCAGTTGCAGCAGCAGGCATTCGCTGAGATTGCGTGCGCCGATGCCCGCAGGCTCGAATTGCTGGATGCGGTGCAGGACGGCTTCGATCTCGTCCAGTTCAATGTCCAGTTCCGGATCGAAGGCGTCGAGGATTTCTTCGAGGGTCTCGTCCAGATAGCCCTGATTGTTGATGCAGTCGATCAGGGTCACGGCGATCAGGCGATCGGTGTCGGACATCGGTGCCAAGTTCAACTGCCAAAGCAAATGGCTCTGCAGGCTTTCGCCGACGGAAGTGCGGGTGGTGAAATCCCACTCGTCATCGTCGCTGCTCGGCAGGCTGCTGGCGCTGGTCTGGTAAACGTCTTCCCAGGCCGTGTCGACCGGCAGCTCGTTGGGGATGCGCTCGCTCCATTCGCCGTCGTCGAGGTTATCGACCGTCGGCGCGGCTTCCTGGTAAGAAGGTTCCTGAATGTCGGGGTTGGGCTTTTGCTCGACGTTGTCGGCCAGCGGATCGGAATTGTCGAAGTCGTCGCCTTCTTCCTGGCGTTCGAGCATCGGGTTGGATTCCAGAGCCTCCTGGATTTCCTGTTGCAGATCCAGGGTCGACAATTGGAGCAGGCGGATGGCCTGTTGCAGCTGCGGTGTCATCGTCAGCTGCTGGCCCATTCTCAAGACTAGCGATGGTTTCATGGCAGGGGCTTAACACCTTATTCGCCGGCGCTATGCGCCATCCACTACAGGGCGCCGAAGCGCCAAACTTAAGCAAATTATATGCCTGAAACTGAAGTGTTTGCCTAGAGCGCTGTAACAATTAAACGGTATAAAAACCGGCTTGATCGATGCAGCACCCGCGCAGCTTGTCGAACAGCTGGCGCTTACAGGCGGAACTCGTGACCCAGATACACTTCCTTGACCAGATCGTTGGCCAGGATGGTCTCGGCGTCACCTTCGGCGATCAATTGACCGTCGTTGACGATGTAAGCGGTTTCGCAGATATCCAGCGTCTCGCGCACGTTGTGGTCGGTGATCAACACACCGATGCCCTTGGCCTTGAGATGATGAATGATCTGCTTGATGTCGCCAACCGAGATCGGGTCGACACCGGCGAACGGCTCGTCGAGCAGGATGAATTTCGGCGCGGTGGCCAGGGCGCGGGCGATTTCCACCCGGCGGCGCTCACCACCCGACAGGCTCATGCCGAGGTTGTCGCGAATGTGGCTGATGTGGAATTCCTGCAGCAGGCTTTCCAGCTCCTTGCGACGACCGGCCTTGTCGAGCTCCTGGCGGGTCTCGAGGATGGCCATGATGTTGTCGGCCACCGACAGTTTGCGGAAGATCGACGCTTCTTGCGGCAGATAGCCGATGCCGGCTTTCGCGCGGCCGTGCATTGGCTGGTGGCTGACGTCCAGATCGTCGATCAGTACGCGGCCCTGATCGGCCTGCACCAGGCCGACGATCATGTAGAAGCAGGTGGTCTTGCCGGCACCGTTCGGGCCGAGCAGGCCGACAATCTGGCCGCTGTCGATCGACAGGCTGACGTCCCGCACGACCTGGCGGCTTTTATAGGCCTTGGCCAGGTGCTGAGCTTTCAGAGTTGCCATTACTGGGTTTTCTCGTCGGTTTTCTTCTTCGGCTGGATCACCATGTCGATGCGCGGACGCGCCTCGGTGACCTTGCTGCCGGTAGCGCGACCGGCGCTGGCGAGTTTCTTAACGGTGTCATAGACGATCTTCTCGCCTTGAGTAACGTTGCCGTCCTTGTCGACGACCTTGGCCTTGTCGATCAGCACGACGCGGTTTTGCTGGGCGTGGTACTGGATCGTCACGCCGTAGCCTTGTACCGGTTTGGTGTCGCCCTGGGTTTGCAGCTGCTCGAAGTAAGCCAGGTTGCCCACGGAGGTCACAACGTCGATATCGCCATTCGGCGCGCGAGTCATTGTCACCGTGTTGCCTTTAACGATCATCGAACCCTGAGTGATGATCACATCACCTTTATAGGTAGCGATGCCGTTCTTGTCGTCCAGTTGGGCGTCGTCGGCCTGAATGCGGATAGGTTGCTGCTGATCGTTCGGCAGAGCCCAGGCGCTCACGCTTCCCAGTGCTGCGCCCAGACTGAGCAAAATAGGGAGGGTTTTAACGAGCCTCATACTGTCCTCTTACGTTCGATTGCAGGTGTATCCTGCTGTCCTTCAGGTACGCTTTCATTCCGACGCCAGTCGACACACCGCCAGCGCCCTCGATTCTAACGGGTTGCGCGGTCTGCGCATATTCCTGCTGCGGGAACACGGTCATGCGGGTGCTGGTGATCAGGGTGTCGCGTTTCTTTTCATCGGTGCGCTTCACACGCACCGAGTCGATCAGTTCCACTTCGGTGCCGCCGGAATTCACTTCACCGCGCTCACTGGTCACGTGCCACGGAAAGTCTGTGCCGCGATACATGTTCAGATCCGGTTTGGTCACCAGCGTGATGTCGGTGGCCTTGACGTGTTCGGCCTTGTCCGAGGTCATCTCGTATTGCACCTTGCCGTCGGGCAGGTACTGAATGGTATGCGTATTGGTCGCGTACCAGTCGATCGGGTTCTCGGCGGTCGAGACCGGCGGCTTGTCGAGAAAGCGTTCCGGGCTGATGTTCCAGTAGCCGACCGCGGCGAAAATCGCCGCGATGCAGCCGAACATCAGGAAAGTGCGAAATTTTTTACTGAACATGGCTTGGCTCACAGGTACGCGGCATTGGCCGCATCGAGGCGGCCCTGGGCGCGCAGGATCAATTCGCAGAATTCGCGGGCGGCACCTTCGCCGCCACGGGCGCGGGTCACGCCGTGGGCGTGTTCGCGCACGAAGTCGGCGGCGTTGGCTACGGCCATGCCCAGACCGACGCGGCGGATTACCGGCAGGTCGGGCAGGTCGTCACCGAGGTAGGCGACCTGCTCATAGCTTAGGCCCAGTTGCTCGAGAAGAGCGTCGAGCACCACCAGTTTGTCTTCGCGGCCCTGAAACAGGTGCGGGATACCGAGGTTTTTCGCTCGACGCTCGACCACCGGGGTCTTGCGACCGCTGATGATGGCAGTTTCCACGCCGGCGTTCATCAGCATCTTGATGCCTTGGCCGTCGAGGGTGTTGAACGTCTTGAATTCACTGCCGTCTTCCAGGAAGTACAGGCGCCCGTCAGTGAGGACGCCGTCGACATCGAAAACCGCCAGTTTGATCGCTTTGCCGCGTTGCAGCAGTTCGTTGCTCATTACATGACTCCTGCGCGCAGCAGGTCGGAGAGGTTGAAGGCACCGATCGGGCGGTCCTCCTCGTCGACGACTATCAAGGCGCTGATTCGGTGGTCTTCCATGATTTTCAGGGCTTCCGCGGCAAGCATGTCGGGCCGCGCGGTTTTGCCGTGTGCGGTCATCACTTCATCGATGCTGGCGTTGCGAATGTCGATGGTGCGATCCAGGGTGCGGCGCAAATCACCGTCGGTGAAGATCCCGGCGAGCTTGCCATCGGCTTCAAGGACAGCGGTCATGCCGAGGCCCTTGCGGGTCATTTCCATCAATGCATCCTTGAGCAGGGTGCCGCGTTCTACCTGCGGCAGTTCCTCCCCGGCGTGCATGACGTTTTCCACTTTCAGCAGCAGGCGCCGGCCAAGGGCGCCGCCCGGATGCGAGAAGGCAAAGTCTTCGGCGGTAAAACCACGCGCTTCCAGCAAGGCCACGGCCAGGGCGTCGCCCATGACCAGTGCGGCAGTGGTCGAAGAGGTCGGTGCCAGGTTCAGCGGGCAGGCTTCATGCTCGACGTGCACGTTGAGATTGACCTCGGCTGCCTTGGCCAATGGCGATTGCGGGTTGCCGGTGACGCTGATCAGCTGGATACCCAGACGTTTGATCAATGGCAGCAGGGTGACGATTTCGTTGGTCGAGCCGGAGTTCGACAGGGCCAGAATCACGTCGTCACGGGTGATCATTCCCATATCGCCGTGACTGGCTTCGGCCGGGTGGACAAAAAAAGCCGGGGTGCCGGTGCTGGCCAGGGTCGCGGCGATCTTGTTGCCAACGTGCCCGGACTTGCCCATGCCGACTACGACCACACGGCCCTTACTGGCCAGAATCATCTCGCAAGCGCGTACGAAATCGGCGTCGATATGGGGCAGCAAGCCTTGTACGGCTTCCATTTCGAGGCGGATGGTGCGTTGTGCCGATTGAATCAGGTCGCTGGATTGGCTCATGTCAGAAATCGTATAGCCCGATGAAAAGGCGGCGATTATAGCGGTTATGTTGCAAAGCCTCACGCAAGTTCGTCGTGCTTTGTCATTCCTCGTTACCAAAAGCCGGAAAAAGCCGCTGCAGACCTGTCATATCGCCGAATACGGGCTGGCACAAGCCTTGGGCGCTTGGCCGTTGCAGTGATATAGTTCGCCGCCAGTTCGGCCTGCCCGGGATGTATGTACTTTTTAACCAAAGACAAGCGTCCGAGTGAGAGGCTGCATCGCAAGGAGTTTAGATGAGTGCCGATAACGCCTACGCGGTCGAGCTGAAGGGAGTCTCCTTCAAGCGCGGTGCGCGCAGCATTTTCAATAACGTCGATATCCGCATCCCGCGCGGCAAGGTCACCGGCATCATGGGGCCTTCCGGGTGTGGCAAGACCACGCTGCTGCGGTTGATGGGCGCCCAGTTGCGCCCCGCCAGCGGCGAAGTCTGGGTCAACGGCCAGAACCTGCCGACACTGTCGCGCAGTGACCTGTTCGATGCGCGAAAGCACATGGGCGTGCTGTTTCAGAGCGGCGCACTGTTCACCGATCTCGATGTGTTCGAGAACGTGGCTTTCCCCCTGCGCGTGCATACCGGGTTGCCGGAAGAAATGATCCGCGACATTGTCCTGCTGAAATTGCAGGCGGTCGGTCTGCGCGGTGCCATCGAGCTGATGCCGGACGAGCTGTCGGGCGGCATGAAGCGTCGCGTCGCGCTGGCCCGGGCGATTGCCCTGGATCCGCAGATCCTCATGTACGACGAACCGTTCGTCGGCCAGGACCCGATCGCCATGGGCGTGCTGGTCCGCCTGATCCGTCTGCTCAACGATGCGCTGGGCATCACCAGTATCGTGGTGTCGCACGATCTGGCCGAGACCGCGAGCATCGCCGACTACCTTTATATAGTCGGTGACGGCCAGGTGCTGGGGCAGGGGACGCCGGACGAGTTGATGAACTCGGACGAACCGCGCATCCGGCAGTTCATGACCGGCGATCCCGATGGCCCGGTGCCGTACCATTTTCCAGCGACGGATTACCGCGCAGATCTTCTGGGGAAGCGCTGATGCGCAGAATTTCATTATTAGAGCGCGTGCGCCGATTCGGCGAAACGGCAATCGACGCCGTTGCGGTGTTCGGGCGCGCCACGCTGTTCCTGTTTCATGCCCTGCTGGGACGCGGCGGCATCAGCGGCGGTTTCAGCCTGCTGATCAAACAACTGCATTCAGTCGGCGTCATGTCGCTGGTGATCATCGTCGTTTCGGGGATTTTCATCGGCATGGTCCTGGCGTTGCAGGGCTTCAGCATCCTGTCGAGCTACGGTTCGGAGCAGGCGGTCGGGCAGATGGTTGCCTTGACCCTGTTACGTGAACTGGGGCCGGTAGTGACTGCATTGTTGTTCGCCGGGCGCGCCGGTTCGGCATTGACCGCCGAGATCGGCAACATGAAGTCGACCGAGCAGCTGTCGAGCCTGGAAATGATCGGCGTCGACCCGCTCAAGTACATCATTGCCCCGCGTCTGTGGGCCGGTTTCATTTCCCTGCCGGTGCTGGCGATGATTTTCAGCGTGGTGGGTATCTGGGGCGGTTCGTGGGTGGCCGTCGACTGGCTGGGTGTGTATGAAGGCTCGTATTGGGCGAACATGCAGAACAGCGTGACTTTCACCAGTGATGTGCTCAACGGCATCATCAAAAGTATCGTTTTCGCCTTCGTCGTCACCTGGATCGCCGTATTCCAAGGCTATGACTGTGAGCCCACTTCCGAGGGGATCAGTCGTGCCACCACCAAGACCGTAGTGTTTGCCTCGCTGGCAGTGCTCGGCCTGGACTTTATTCTGACCGCTTTGATGTTTGGAGATTTCTGATGCAAAACCGCACCCTGGAAATCGGTGTCGGCCTGTTCCTGCTGGCAGGGATCCTGGCTTTGCTGCTGCTTGCTTTGCGGGTCAGTGGCCTGTCTCCGACTTCGTCCACCGACACTTATAAACTTTATGCGTATTTCGACAATATCGCCGGTTTGACGGTCAGAGCCAAAGTGACCATGGCCGGTGTGACCATCGGCAAGGTCACGGCAATCGATCTGGATCGCGATAGCTTCACCGGTCGGGTCACGCTGCAAGTGGACAAGAAGGTCGACAATCTGCCTGTCGATTCCACAGCGTCTATCCTTACCGCGGGTCTGCTGGGCGAAAAATACATCGGTATCAGCGTCGGCGGCGAAGACACCCAGTTGAAGGATGGCGGAACCATCCACGACACGCAGTCGTCACTGGTACTGGAAGACCTGATCGGTAAATTCCTGCTCAATACCGTTAGCAAAGACGCCAAATGAGGAGCTTTTGAATGATCTCTACCTTGCGACGTGGCCTGTTGGTGTTGCTCGCGGCACTGCCGTTGATGGCTAACGCAGCACCCGGGCAATCCGCGCACGATCTGATTCAGGACACCACCAACCGGATGCTTGCCGACCTGCAGGCCAACAAAGAGAAGTACAAGCAGGATCCGCAGGATTTCTATGCGGCACTGAACAATATTGTCGGCCCGGTGGTGGATGCCGAGGGCATCTCCAAGAGCATCATGACCGTCAAGTATTCGCGCAAGGCCACGCCTGAGCAGATGCAGCGCTTCCAGGAAAACTTCAAGCGCGGCCTGTTCCAGTTCTATGGCAACGCTCTGCTGGAATACAACAACCAGGGCATCACGGTTGACCCGGCCAAAGACGAATCGGGCGACCGCACCAGCGTCAACATGACCGTCAAGGGCAGCAATGGCGCGATCTATCCAGTGCAGTACACGCTTGAGAAGATCGGCGGCGAGTGGAAGCTGCGCAACGTGATCATCAACGGCATCAACATCGGCAAGCTGTTCCGTGACCAGTTCGCTGACGCGATGCAGCGCAATGGCAACGATCTGGACAAGACCATCGATGGTTGGGCCGGTGAAGTGGCCAAGGCCAAGCAGGAAACCGACAAAGCTGCTGCGAAGCCAGCGCAATGAGTGAGGCGGCAGTGCGTATGAGTGATGTCGATGAGCTTCTGCTCAGTGGCGTGCTGGACTATCGCACCGGGCCGGACCTGAGAAGGGAAGGCCAGGCGCTGATCAAGTCGAGCAAGGCGAAATCGCTGGTCATCGATTGCTCGGCGGTGAAGAAGTCCAGCAGCGTCGGTCTGTCGTTGCTGCTGTGCTTCATGCGCGATGCGCAGGCGGCCGGCAAGGCCGTCAGCATCCGCGCCATGCCGGAAGACATGCGCGAAATTGCCGAGGTCAGCGAGTTGACCGAGCTGTTCGCGGCACACTGATCCCGCATCCGCAACAAAAGCCCCCCGTCAGAGTCCTGCATTGCGGGGTTCGCAGGCGCGGGGCTTTTTTGTATGATGTCCGACCCGTGCGCACAGGGCGCCGATTGAGGTTGAGCATGCAGGCCGTAGAAGTGAAAAGCTTCCTTGAAGGAAAGCTGCCAGGAACGCAGGTTGAAGTTGAAGGCGAAGGCTGCAACTTCCAGCTGAACGTGATTAGCGATGAACTGGCGGCGTTGAGCCCGGTCAAGCGTCAGCAAAGCATCTATGCCCATTTGAACCCATGGATCGCTGATGGCAGCATCCACGCGGTCACCATGAAATTTTTCAGCCGCGCGGCCTGGGCCGAGCGCACCTGAGCCCTAGGGCGTCGAGATACTAATGGATAAATTGATTATTACCGGTGGCGCGCGTCTTGATGGCGAGATCCGCATTTCCGGCGCGAAGAACTCTGCTCTGCCAATCCTGGCCGCGACCCTGCTGTGCGATGGCCCGGTGACCGTTGGTAACCTGCCGCACCTGCACGACATCACCACCATGATCGAGCTGTTCGGGCGCATGGGCATTGAGCCGGTGATCGACGAGAAACTCAGCGTCGAAATCGACCCGCGCACCATCAAGACCCTGATCGCCCCGTACGAGCTGGTGAAAACCATGCGTGCGTCGATTCTGGTGCTGGGCCCGATGGTCGCCCGTTTCGGTGAAGCTGAAGTCGCGCTGCCTGGCGGTTGCGCCATCGGTTCGCGTCCGGTCGACCTGCACATCCGTGGCCTCGAAGCCATGGGCGCGGTGATCGACGTCGAAGGCGGCTACATCAAGGCCAAGGCGCCTGAAGGCGGCCTGCGCGGTGCGCACTTCTTCTTCGATACCGTCAGTGTGACCGGTACCGAGAACATCATGATGGCGGCGGCTCTGGCCAAGGGCCGCAGCGTGCTGCAGAACGCCGCCCGCGAACCTGAAGTGGTCGACCTGGCGAACTTCCTCAACGCCATGGGCGCCAAGGTCTCCGGTGCCGGCACCGACACCATCACCATCGATGGCGTCGAGCGTCTGGGTTCGGCTTTCTACAAGGTCATGCCTGACCGTATCGAAACCGGCACCTACCTGGTTGCCGCTGCCGTTACCGGTGGCCGCGTCAAGGTCAAGGACACCGATCCGACCATCCTCGAAGCGGTGCTGGAAAAACTCCGTGAAGCCGGCGCAGAAATCACCTGCGGTGAAGACTGGATCGAGCTGAACATGCACGGCAAACGTCCGAAAGCGGTCAACGTGCGCACCGCGCCGTACCCCGCTTTCCCGACTGACATGCAGGCACAGTTCATCTCGCTCAACGCCATTGCCGAAGGCACTGGTGCGGTGATCGAGACGATCTTCGAAAACCGTTTCATGCATGTGTACGAACTGCACCGCATGGGCGCCAAAATCCAGGTCGAAGGCAACACCGCCATCGTGACCGGTACCGAAAAACTCAAGGGCGCGCCAGTGATGGCCACCGACCTGCGTGCTTCGGCCAGTCTGGTGATCTCGGCGCTGGTTGCCGACGGCGACACGCTGATCGACCGCATCTACCACATCGACCGTGGTTACGAGTGCATCGAAGAAAAACTGCAGATGCTGGGTGCGAAGATCCGTCGCGTTCCGGGCTGATTGCTGCATCGGGACACACGGACGTGTCCACTGAATTCGTTTCGAGTCGAGGGTGTGCGCACCCTCGATGTGTGTCCGGCGCCGATTGCGACCGGGCATGAGTACCTTGATAAGGACTGACGTTTCCCATGTTGACCATCGCACTGTCCAAGGGCCGCATCCTTGACGACACTCTGCCGCTTCTCGCTGAAGCGGGCATCGTGCCGACCGAGAATCCGGACAAGAGCCGCAAGCTGATCATCCCCACTACCCAGGACGACGTGCGTCTGCTGATCGTGCGGGCCACCGACGTGCCGACCTATGTCGAGCATGGCGCGGCCGACCTTGGCGTCGCAGGTAAAGACGTGTTGATGGAATACACCGGCCAGGGCCTGTACGAACCGCTGGACCTGCAGATTGCCCAATGCAAGCTGATGACCGCCGGCAAGATCGGCGCCGCCGAGCCCAAGGGCCGTCTGCGCGTGGCGACCAAGTTCGTCAATGTCGCCAAGCGCTATTACGCCGAGCAGGGCCGTCAGGTCGACATCATCAAGCTGTACGGCTCGATGGAGCTGGCGCCGCTGATCGGTCTGGCCGACAAGATCATCGACGTGGTCGACACCGGCAACACCTTGCGCGCCAACGGTCTGGAACCCCAGGAACTGATCGCCACGATCAGCTCGCGTCTGGTCGTCAACAAGGCTTCGATGAAAATGCAACACGCCCGAATCCAGGCGTTGATCGACACCCTGCGCAACGCAGTGGAATCGCGACACCGCGGCTGATCTACCTGCGCGGCCCGAGGCCGCGCCGTCTATCCGCCTCATAGCCAGAATTCTCAGGTGCCCAAGCGGATCGAATGATAGTTTCGGGCGCCTGAGTTTTTGCCAATTCCTATGAGGCTCTCGCTATGACCGCACCGACTGCAATTCGCCGACTCAACGCTGCTGACCCGGATTTCGCGCATCATCTGGATCATCTGCTGAGCTGGGAAAGTGTGTCTGACGACTCGGTCAATCAGCGCGTGCTGGACATCATCAAAGCCGTGCGCGAGCGCGGCGACGCGGCGCTGGTCGAATTCACCCAGAAGTTCGACGGCCTTGAAGTCGCCTCGATGGCTGACCTGATCCTGCCGCGCGAGCGTCTGGAACTGGCCCTGACCCGCATCACCGTGGCGCAGCGCGAAGCGCTGGAAAAAGCCGCCGCCCGTGTGCGCAGCTACCACGAAAAACAGAAGCAGGATTCCTGGAGCTACACCGAAGCCGACGGCACTGTGCTGGGTCAGAAGGTCACGCCGCTGGATCGCGCCGGTCTCTATGTACCGGGCGGCAAGGCCTCGTACCCGTCCTCTGTGTTGATGAACGCGATTCCGGCGAAAGTGGCTGGCGTCACCGAAGTGGTGATGGTCGTGCCGACGCCGCGCGGTGAAATCAATGAACTGGTGCTGGCCGCCGCGTGCATCGCCGGCGTTGACCGGGTGTTCACCATCGGCGGCGCGCAAGCGGTTGCCGCTCTGGCGTATGGCACCGAAAGCGTGCCGCAAGTCGACAAGGTGGTGGGTCCGGGCAACATTTATGTCGCCACCGCCAAACGCCACGTATTTGGTCAGGTCGGCATCGACATGATCGCCGGGCCTTCGGAAATCCTCGTGGTCTGCGACGGCCAGACCGACCCGGACTGGATCGCCATGGACCTGTTCTCCCAGGCCGAGCACGACGAAGACGCGCAAGCGATCCTGGTCAGCCCGGACGCCGAGTTCCTCGACAAGGTCGCCGCCAGCATCGACAAACTGCTGCCGACCATGGACCGCGCGACCATCATCGAAACCTCGATCAATGGCCGCGGCGCGCTGATTCAAGTCAATGACATGGCCCAGGCCATCGAAGTCGCCAACCGCATCGCCCCGGAACACCTTGAACTGTCGGTCGCTGACCCGCAAGCCTGGTTGCCGCAGATCCGCCACGCCGGCGCGATCTTCATGGGCCGCCACACCTCCGAAGCGCTGGGTGACTACTGCGCCGGTCCGAACCATGTGCTGCCGACGTCCGGCACCGCGCGGTTCTCGTCGCCGCTGGGCGTGTATGACTTCCAGAAGCGTTCATCGATCATCTTCTGCTCCGAGGCCGGTGCCTCCGAACTGGGCAAGACCGCCTCGGTGCTGGCCCGTGGCGAATCGCTCAGCGCCCACGCGCGCAGCGCCGAATACCGCATCAAAGACCAAGACTTTCTGAAAGGGCAGGGGCAATGAGCATGAGTAAATTCTGGAGCCCGTTCGTCAAGGATCTGGTGCCGTATGTGCCGGGCGAACAGCCGAAGCTGAGCCGATTGGTCAAGCTCAATACCAACGAAAACCCCTACGGCCCGTCGCCCAAAGCCCTGGCGGCGATGCAGGCCGAACTCAACGACAACCTGCGCCTGTACCCGGACCCGAACAGCGATCTGCTGAAAAATGCCGTGGCCAGTTACTACGGCGTGCAGAGCAATCAGGTGTTCCTCGGCAACGGTTCGGACGAAGTGCTCGCGCACATCTTCCACGGTCTGTTCCAGCATGATCAGCCGTTGTTGTTCCCGGACATCAGCTACAGCTTCTATCCGGTCTATTGCGGTCTGTACGGCATCCAGTTCGACGCGGTGCCGCTGGATGCACAGTTCCAGATCAACCCGGCCGACTACGCCAAACCCAACGGCGGGATCATTTTCCCCAACCCGAATGCCCCGACCGGCTGCCTGCTGGCGCTCGACGCAGTCGAGCAAATCCTCCAGGCCAGTCCGGATTCGGTGGTGGTGGTGGTCGATGAGGCGTATATCGACTTCGGCGGTGAGACAGCGATCAGTCTGGTGGATCGCTATCCAAACCTGCTGGTCACGCAAACCCTGTCCAAGTCGCGTTCGCTGGCCGGTCTGCGTGTCGGGCTGGCGGTCGGGCATGCCGATCTGATCGAGGCGCTGGAGCGAATCAAGAACAGCTTCAACTCCTATCCGCTGGATCGTCTGGCGAATGTCGGCGCGGCGGCGGCGTTTGAAGATCGCGAGTATTTCGACAAGACCTGCCGTTTGGTCATCGAACACCGCGAGTGGGTGGTTGCGCAGTTGCAGGCCAAGGGCTTTGAAGTGCTGCCATCAGCGGCAAACTTCATCTTCGCCCGGCACCCGCAGCACGACGCGGCGGGGCTGGCGGCCAAACTGCGCGAGCAGGGCGTGATCGTGCGGCACTTCAAGCAGCAGCGGATTGCGCAGTTCTTGCGGATCTCGGTAGGCACGCCGGAGCAGAATCAGGCGCTGATCGATGGGCTTGGCGCTTTATAAAATATGCGCGGATGAGGGGATTCCTGTTCTTGCTACATAGAACAGGAATTCGATCAGACTCGTGATCTTGATGGATTATGAGTCAGTCGTGGTAATTTCAAAGCTCCCTGAAATTGTGTGCTGATCTGCTGTTTCAAATTGAAAAACTCCTTTTGCCGACTTGAAGTTGTCGGCAAAAGTTATGTCCAAGTGTCCCTTCTCTGCAGAATAATTCGTAGATTTAAGAGTTACTTCCCAAGTAGGGTGATGATCCTCCGGGAAATCATTCCGAAACAGTTTCTTGTTATCTCCATCCTCTACCTGTACCGGGTAGCCAATGGTGATGCTGTCTCCCTTGTAAAAGCCCCATATGAACCCGCCGCCAATAGGGAAGCTGTGCATAACTACTAGCGAGTACTCTATCGGCGCGCCATTATTGACTCGATACCGGATAAAGTCCGAGTTTGCGATTTTTCTTAAACTTTTGTTAGCCATTTTTTCTACTCTTCCTATCACCTTTGGAAGTGCAGAGGTTATTGATTTCGCATGGGAACGGCCACTGTCATAAATGACAGTCTTTTAGATCTTTTTGTTTTAGTCCTGTTTGTTTTAGGAAGCAGTTGAGTGCACCAGTGACTACGCGATGCCCCCTCGGAGGTTTTGAAGTGCTGCCTTCAGCGCCCAACTTTCATTTTTGCCTGACACCCAGCATGACGCAGCGGGGCTGGCGGCCAGGTTGCGTGAGCAGGGCGTGATCGTGCGGCACTTCAAACAAGAGCGGATTGCGCAGTTTTTGCGGATCTCGATGGGCACGCCTGAGCAGAATCAGGCGTTGTTCGACGGCCTTGGCGACCTCTAAAAGCAAAAGCCCCTCATCGGAACGCCGCCCGCCTAACCCTCTCCCGGAGGGAGAGGGGACTGAACGAGGAATATTGCCGAGGTTCACCGACTTGAACGATTTGTATTGAATCCATAATCAACTCGGTCTTTCAGGTCGATGTATCCCGCAAGACAACTCGGTCGGCTCCCTCTCCCTCTGGGAGAGGGCTGGGGTGAGGGTGTGCTTTATTCGTGATGCGGCTCGCCCAAGAAAGTCAGCGAACTGAACAACCCTCGGCTATCCACATCCGCACTCCCTTTCACCGGCACCTCAACCTGCGCCGCAATCACATTCAGCCCCTCATTCCTCACCAGCAATTGTGCACGGCCATCCTTGTCGGTCTCGGTACTCAACGTGTTTGGTGAACTGCGATAGTCACCATACAACTTCACCCCCGCCGCCGGTTTGCCATCGAGCAATACGCGCACCGGCAGCGAATTCCCCGGTCCGACCGTCAGCGGATCAACCTCGGGCACAATCAGCAACTTGATCTGCTCGAGCTTCGGCAGCTTCGCGCCGGGCTGGTAAATCGCCAGGCTGTACTTGAAGGTCTGGGTCGCCTCGATGGCACCCGGTACTTTGCTGCGTCCTTCATTGACCCACTTCTTATCCGCAGTCTGCGACCACATGCCATTGTTCAGAGCCACGGCCATCACCGCGGGTGACTTCAACGGTTTCAGGCGTGCGTGATCCGCCAGGCGCTCGACGCTGACCGGAATCATCTTGCCGGCGGCGTCATAGGCCCAGGCACCGCTGATCTTTTGCGCTTTGAAGGCGTTGTCTTCGGCGCCATGACCGTAGACCACTTCGATGTTGCCGCGCCGTTCTTCTGTCCACAGACCATGGGCCGAAACTTGCCCGGCGAACAGGGCGGCGATCAGTACGAGGGTTTTGCCGTGTTGCATGGTTACGTCCTTTTACAGGTTGAGTGTCAGGCTGACGGTGAAATTGCGCGGCTCGCCGGGGTTGACCCAGTAGTTGCTGTAGGAGCGCTCGTAATACTTTTCGTCGAAGAGGTTGTTCAGGTTCAGGCCAACCGTGACGTTGTCGCTGGCCTTGTAATGGGCCAGCAGGTCGACGGTGTGATAGGCCGGCAATTCGAAATCGCTGCCGGATTCGCCCGAGCGGTCGCCGACATAGGTGAACGCTGCGCCAAGGTCCGAGCCGCGCAAATGGCCATCCTGAAACTCATACACGCCGAGCAGGCTGCCACTGCGTTTGGCCACGCCGAGGATGCGGCTGCCGGTGGGGATCGTCGCGTCGCCCTTGGTCACTTCGGCATCGATGTAGGCGAACGCGCCGATGACCCGCACCGCATCGGTCACCTGGCCGGTCACTTGCCAGTCGAAGCCCTGGCTGCGCGCCTTGCCCATGGCGCGACTGGTGTCGGTGGCCGGGTCGAGGGCGAGAACGTTTTCCTTGTCGATGTGAAAGAAGGCGAGGGTGCTGCTCACGCGTTCGTCGAACAGTTCGTTCTTGATACCGATCTCGTAGCCGACGCCTTCTTCCGGGTCGAATGATTTGCCGGCGGCGTCGAGGCCGTTGTTCGGTTTGAACGAGGTCGAGGCGTTGGCAAACAGGCCGGTGCCTGGCATCAGTTGATAGAGCAGGCCGGCGCGCTGGGTGAGGGCGTCATGACGCTGCTTGCTGGTCGCGTTGCGGCTGTGATCGTCGATGTGCTGATCGAAATGTTCGAAGCGCGCGCCGATCATCCCACGCAGCTTATCAGTGACAATGATCTGGTCCTGCGCATTCAGCGCATGGCTTTCGACCTGTTCGAAGAAGTCGGTGCCCGAGCGTGCGCCGCTGGGTTTTGCTTGGCCGTAGACCGGGTTGTAGATGTCGATGGCGTAGGGGCCGCCAGCGAGGGTGGTGACGCGTTCGTTCTTGCGAAAGTTTTCGTACTCGGTACCGAGCAGCAACTCGTGCTGCCACGGGCCGAGGTCGAACAGGCCGCGCAATTCCAGTTGCGTGATGCTGTCGTGCCAGTTGGTGTCGCGCTCGCGATAGCGGCGGTTGACGGTGTGGCCGTCGGCGTTCAGCGCCCGTTGTTCCGAGGCATCGCCCCAAAGTTCGCCTTCCTTGTAATGACTGGCCAGACGCAGTTTCCAGTTGTCGTTCAGGTGATGCTCAAGGGTCGCCTGCAGCAGGTTGTTGTGGTTGTCGATGTTGCCGTCGTCAGGTTCGCCGAGGAAGGTCGAGCGCGAGACACCGCTCCATTTGTTGTTCGGCGCAACGATGCCGCGATCGAAGGTCGAGCTGTGCCGGACGATTTCGCTCTCTACCAGCAACGAGGTGTCCGGGCTCAGTTGCCAACTGATCGAGGGCGCAACAAACACGCGTTTGCTGTCAACGTGATCGCGGAAGCTATGGTTGTCTTCGACCGCGAGGTTGATTCGCGACAGCACATCGCCCTGCTCGTCGAGTGGGGTGTTGACGTCCAGCGCGGTGCGATAACGATCCCAGCTACCGGCGCTGGTCTGCAGGGTCGTAAACGCTTCGGGCTGCGGCTTTTTCGTAACGATGTTCACCGTGCCGCCCGGATCGCCCCGGCCATACAGGCTGGCGGCGGGGCCTTTGAGCACTTCGATACGCTCGATATTGGCGGCGTCCGGTGTGCTTGGGTAGCCGCGGTTGGCGCTGAAACCGTCCTTGTAAAACTCCGATGTGGTGAAGCCGCGCACGCTGTATTCGTAAAGCGTCAGGCCACCGAAGTTGTTCTGCTTCGACACGCCGCCGGCAAAATCCAGCGCCCGCTCGACGCTGGTGCTGCCCAGATCCTTGAGCACACTGGCGGGAACGACGCTGATGGCTTGCGGGATATCGCGGATCGCGGTGTCGGTTTTGGTCGCGCTGGATGAGCGCGTTGCGCGGTAGCCTTTGACGGGGCCGGTAGCCGATTCATAGTCGGAGACGACACTGATCGCTTCGAGCTCGACCGGCTGCGGCTCATCGGCAAAAGCGGGATCGCAGAGCAAACCAAGGGTCAGGCCGAGCAGCGAGGCCTTTTTGCGAGACGACATGTTATGTTGTTCCAATTGTCAGAATTGAAACAATATAACATGCCTTTTGAGAATGTCTGTTATTCGCGCCATTGGCGCGAATAAACTTTTACCCTTCTTTTTCTTTCACCGGTGCCGGTGGCGGGCGCAGGCCGATTTCAGCGGTGAGCTTCAGCTCTTTCCCGTTGCGCATCACCAGAATCGTCACCTTGTCAGTCGGCTTGATCCGCGCCACCTGATTCATCGAACGGCGGCCATCGCCGGCCGGCTCGCCATCGATACTCAGAATCACATCGCCCAGTTGCAGGCCTGCTTTCTGCGCCGGACCGTCACGGAAAATCCCCGCAACCACAATGCCCGGGCGCCCGGACAAGCCAAACGATTCGGCCAGTTCCTGAGTCAGCGGCTGCACTTCGATGCCCAGCCAGCCACGAATGACCTGACCGTGCTCGATGATCGACTTCATCACTTCCATCGCCAGCTTCACCGGAATCGCAAAACCGATGCCCTGCGAGCCGCCGGATTTGGAAAAGATCGCGGTGTTGATGCCGGTGAGGTTGCCGTTGGCATCCACCAGTGCGCCGCCGGAGTTGCCCGGGTTGATCGCCGCGTCGGTCTGAATGAAGTCTTCGTAGTTGTTCAGGCCCAACTGGTTACGCCCGGTGGCGCTGATGATGCCCATGGTCACGGTCTGGCCGACGCCGAACGGGTTGCCGATGGCCAGCGCGACGTCACCGATGCGAATGTTGTCGGAGCGACCGACGGTGATCGCCGGCAGGTTTTTCAGATCGATCTTCAATACCGCGAGATCGGTTTCCGGGTCGCTGCCGATCACGCGGGCGAGGGTTTCGCGGCCGTCCTTGAGCGCCACGACAATCTGGTCGGCGCCGCTGGTGACGTGGTTGTTGGTCAGGATGTAGCCTTCCGGGCTCATGATTACGCCGGAACCGAGGCTCGATTCCATGCGTTTCTGTTTCGGCGAGTTGTCACCGAAGAAGCGTCGGAACTGCGGATCCTCGAACAGCGGATGCGCCGGTTTGTTGATGACCTTGGTGGTGTAGAGATTGACCACCGACGGTGCGGCGATGGATACCGCGTTGGCGTAGGACACCGGCCCCTGCTGCACGCTGGTGGTCTGCGGAGCCTGTTGCAGGTTGACGTCGAGGCTCGGCAGCCCGACCCACTCGGGGTAACGCTGAATGATCAGCAGAGCGATAAGCACACCGGCCAGCAGCGGCCAGCCAAAAAAACGCAGCGCCTTGAGCATTAAGCACGTCCTGGAAAAGTTGCAGGCGGGGTCAGACCGCCCATAATGTCGCGCATTATACGAGGCCGCGCGCGCCTCTGAACGGGATATTTAGGAGTCTTTCATGGCCGTTGCCCTCAGCACCCTCGTCGAAGAAGCCGACCGTTACCTGGCCAGTGCAAAAATCGCCGATTATTGCCCCAACGGTTTACAGGTTGAAGGTCGTCCGCAAGTGATGCGCATCGTCAGCGGCGTCACCGCCAGCCAGGCGTTGCTCGATGCCGCCGTCGAGGCCGAGGCGGATCTGATCCTGGTGCATCACGGTTATTTCTGGAAAGGCGAAAATCCCTGCATCACCGGGATGAAGCAGCGTCGATTGAAAACCCTGCTCAAGCACGACATCAGTTTGCTCGCCTATCACTTGCCGCTGGATCTGCACCCGGACGTCGGCAATAACGTGCAGTTGGCGCGGCAGCTCGACATCACTGTCGAGGGGCCGCTGGACCCGGGTAATCCGAAAGTCGTCGGTCTGGTCGGCTCGCTGAACGAGCCAATGACGGCGCGGGATTTCGCCCGCAAGGTTCAAGAGGTGATGGGTCGTGAGCCGTTGTTGATAGAAGGCAGCGGGATGATTCGTCGGGTCGGCTGGTGCACCGGTGGCGGCCAGGGTTACATCGATCAGGGCGTCGCTGCAGGCGTCGATCTGTTCATCAGCGGTGAGGCCTCCGAACAGACTTTTCACAGTGCCCGCGAAAACGACATCAGCTTCATCGCCGCCGGCCACCACGCCACCGAACGCTACGGTGTACAGGCGTTGGGCGATTATCTGGCGAAACGTTTCGCCCTCGAACACATCTTCATCGATTGCCCGAATCCGATCTGACATGATCGCGTTACCCCTGTAGGAGTGAGCCTGCTCGCGATAGCTTTTCATATCCAGCATAGCGGTGACTGACTCACCGCTATCGCGAGCAGGCTCATTCCTACAAGGGGCTCGCCGCCCAAACGAGTGGGCATATTCATATGCCCTTTCGTTCTAGTAGGCGTCCTGATTAGAAGAGGTCGCTGTGCTAGGATTCCCCGCTCGAACACGGCCCGCTGGCCGTTCATAAGAAAGCTTTCGTGAGTAGCCATGGTCGACAAACTGACGCATCTGAAACAGCTGGAGGCGGAAAGCATCCACATCATCCGCGAGGTGGCCGCCGAGTTCGACAACCCGGTGATGCTGTACTCCATCGGTAAAGACTCCGCCGTGATGCTGCACCTGGCACGCAAGGCGTTCTTCCCGGGCAAACTGCCGTTTCCGGTGATGCACGTCGACACCCGCTGGAAATTCCAGGAAATGTACAAGTTCCGCGACAAGATGGTCGAAGAACTGGGCCTGGACCTCATCACCCATATCAACCCCGATGGCGTGGCGCAGAACATCAACCCGTTCACCCACGGCAGCGCCAAGCACACCGACATCATGAAAACCGAAGGTCTGAAACAGGCCCTCGACAAGCATGGTTTCGACGCAGCCTTCGGTGGTGCCCGTCGCGATGAAGAGAAATCGCGCGCCAAAGAGCGCGTGTACTCGTTCCGTGACAGCAAGCACCGCTGGGACCCGAAAAACCAGCGTCCGGAACTGTGGAACGTCTACAACGGCAAGGTCAACAAGGGCGAATCCATCCGTGTATTCCCGTTGTCGAACTGGACCGAACTGGACATCTGGCAGTACATCTATCTCGAAGGCATTCCGATCGTGCCGCTGTACTTTGCCGCCGAGCGCGAAGTCATCGAGAAGAACGGCACGCTGATCATGATCGACGACGAGCGCATCCTCGAGCACCTGTCCGATGAGGACAAGGCGCGCATCGTCAAAAAGAAAGTGCGGTTCCGCACCCTTGGCTGCTACCCGTTGACGGGCGCGGTGGAGTCCGAGGCCGAAAGCCTCACGGACATCATTCAGGAAATGCTCCTGACGCGAACTTCCGAGCGCCAGGGCCGGGTCATCGACCACGATGGCGCAGGCTCGATGGAAGACAAAAAACGTCAAGGGTACTTTTAAGCTTCGAGTTACAAGCGGCAAGCTGCAAGTTAAAAGCTGTATGCGTAACTTTGCAGTTTGGCGCTTGCGGCCGGTTGCTGCGAGCCGGAATCGGATGACTCGTAATGGATTTCGAGAGACTGGTTGTATGGCAGCGAAGCAAATGTCTGGCGGTGAGGATTTTCAAAGAGTTTGCGCGGTGCGGGGATTTTGGATTCAGGGATCAGATCACCCGTTCTGCACTTTCGGTGCCTTCCAATATTGCTGAAGGCATGGAGCGTCGGAGTTGCAAAGAAAAGGTTCATTTTCTTTGGATTGCGAAAGCTTCTTGTGGAGAGCTGCGCACCCAGATCCTGATAGGCCGAGATATCGCTTACATCGCAGAACCACTGGCTGAAAATTGGATTATGGAGACCCGAGAGCTTTCTAGGATGCTGGTTGGGTTGATCAACAAAATTTCTGACTAGCTGTACGCCGACAAGCTTGCCGCTTGAAGCCTACAGCTTGGAGCTTGAATGCAATGAGCCATGCTTCTGATTTGATCAGCGAGGACATCCTCGCCTACCTGGGCCAGCACGAACGTAAAGAGCTGCTGCGCTTTTTGACCTGCGGTAACGTCGATGACGGCAAGAGCACCCTGATCGGGCGCCTGCTTCACGACTCGAAAATGATCTACGAAGATCACCTTGAAGCGATCACCCGTGACTCGAAGAAAGTCGGCACCACCGGTGACGACATCGACCTAGCGCTGCTGGTCGACGGCCTGCAGGCCGAGCGCGAGCAGGGCATCACCATTGATGTCGCGTATCGCTATTTCTCGACTGCCAAACGCAAATTCATCATCGCCGACACCCCCGGCCATGAGCAGTACACCCGCAACATGGCCACCGGTGCGTCCACCTGTGACCTGGCGATCATTCTGGTCGACGCGCGTTACGGCGTGCAGACCCAGACCCGTCGCCACAGCTTCATTGCATCGCTGCTGGGCATCAAGCACATCGTCGTCGCCATCAACAAGATGGACTTGAAAGACTTCGACGAAGGCGTGTTCGAGTCGATCAAGGCTGACTACCTGAAGTTCGCTGAAGGCTTGAAGATGAAGCCGACCAGCATGCACTTCGTGCCGATGTCGGCCCTCAAGGGCGACAACGTGGTGAACAAGTCCGAGCGCTCGCCGTGGTACACCGGTCAGTCGCTGATGGAGATCCTCGAGACCGTGGAAGTCGCGGGCGATCGCAATTTCAGCGATCTGCGTTTCCCCGTGCAGTACGTCAACCGTCCAAACCTGAACTTCCGTGGTTTCGCCGGTACGCTGGCCAGCGGCATCGTGCACAAGGGCGACGAAGTCGTCGTGTTGCCGTCGGGCAAGAGCAGCCGGGTCAAATCCATCGTCACTTTCGAAGGTGAGCTGGAACACGCAGGCCCAGGTCAGGCCGTAACGCTGACCATGGAAGACGAAATCGACATTTCCCGGGGCGACCTGCTCGTGCATGCCGACAACGTGCCACCGGTCACCGACAGCTTCGAAGCGATGCTGGTGTGGATGGCGGAAGAGCCGATGCTGCCGGGCAAGAAATACGACATCAAGCGCGCCACCAGTTACGTGCCGGGCTCGATTGCCAGCATCGTCAACAAGGTCGACGTGAATACCCTGGAAGAAGGCCCGGCGAGCGCCTTGCAGCTCAACGAAATCGGCAAGGTCAAGGTCGCGCTCGACGCACCGATCGCCCTCGACGGTTACGACAGCAATCGCACCACCGGCGCGTTCATCGTCATTGATCGATTGACCAACGGCACCGTCGGCGCCGGCATGATCGTTGCCCAACCGGTGACCCATGGCACCGCCACGCACCACGGCAAACTGGCGCATGTCGCCACCGAAGAACGTGCCCAGCGCTTTGGCCAGCAACCGGCCACGGTGTTGTTCAGTGGCCTGTCGGGCGCGGGCAAGAGCACCCTGGCGTATGCGGTCGAGCGCAAGCTGTTCGACATGGGCCGGGCGGTGTTCGTGCTGGATGGGCAGAGCCTGCGGCAGGACCTGAATAAAGGTCTGCCACAGGACCGCGCCGGCCGTACCGAGAACTGGCGGCGTGCCGCGCATGTGGCGCGTCAGTTCAACGAAGCGGGTTTGCTGACCCTGGCCGCGTTCGTTGCGCCAAGCGCCGAAGGTCGCGAGCAGGCCAGGGAGCTGATTGGCAAGGAGCGTCTGCTGACGGTCTACGTGCAGGCCTCGCCGAGTGTGTGTGCCGAGCGTGATCCGCAAGGTCTGTACGCTGCTGGCGGCGACAACATCCCGGGCGAATCCTTTCCGTATGATGTGCCGTTGAACGCCGATCTGGTGATCGACACGCAGTCGCTGAGTCTGGAAGACAGCGTCAAGCAAGTGCTGGAGCTGCTGCGTAAACGCGGCGCGATCTAAGCAAAAAAACAGCGGCAAGCTTTTAGCTTGAAGCTGCAAGAAAAAGCCCGCCAGTGAGTGATCATCGGCGGGCTTTTTTTGTTCTTGGTGATGGTTCCCACGCTCCGCGTGGGAACGATCAATCCACCGCTATCGCCAGCAGGCTGGCTCCCACAGGGTTAACGGCGGTCGGGGTGTTCGCGGTGCAGTTGCTCCAGCAACGCATCCTTGTCCAGCCACAGTTGATTGATCCAGCCCTGAAACTGCAATCGGTACTCGCCATCCTGGTCGTAGTTCTTGCCGATGAAGGCCGGTGGGATTTTCAGCTCTTCAAAGTGCACCACCACATCGCGCACATTGCCACTGAGCAGGTCCCAGAACCCCGGGCGTCCGGCGGGGTAGTGGATGGTCACGTTGACGATCGACTCCAGTTGCTCGCCCATCGCGTCCAGCACAAAGGCGATCCCGCCGGCCTTTGGCTTGAGCAGGTATTTGAACGGTGACTGTTGCTGCGCATGCTTGCCTTCGGTGAAGCGCGTGCCTTCGACGAAGTTGAAAATGCCCACCGGATTATTGCGGAATTTCGCGCAGGTCTTGCGCGTGGTTTCCAGGTCTTTGCCTTTCTTCTCCGGGTGCTTGGCCAGGTAGGCTTTGGAGTAGCGCTTCATGAACGGAAAGCCCAGCGCCCACCACGCCAGACCGATCACCGGGACCCAGATCAGTTCCTGCTTGAGGAAGAATTTCAGCGGTTGAATCCTGCGGTTGAGCACGTATTGCAGCACCAGAATATCGACCCAGCTCTGGTGGTTGCTGGTGATCAGATATGAGTGCTGATAATCCAGACCTTGCAGGCCGCTGATGTGCCAGCGGGTGCGCCGGACCAGATTCATCCAGCCCTTGTTGTTGCTGATCCAGGCCTCGTGGGTGTGGCTCATCAGCCAACCGGCGATGCGTTGCGTCAGGGCGAACGGCAATGCCTTGACCAGCGCCACGCAGAACAGAAACGAGCACAGCAGAATCGTATTGAGCGCCAACAGCAGCGAGGCGATCACGCCGCGCACGGGTGCAGGGAGAAAATCCAGCATTTACACATCCATAGGTCGGTTGGCGGCTTGAATCGCGGTGAGCGCGATGGTGTAGACGATGTCATCGACTTGCGCGCCGCGCGGCAGATCGTTCACCGGTTTGCGCAGGCCTTGCAGCATTGGCCCGAGACTCACGCAATCGGCGCTGCGCTGCACCGCTTTGTGCGTGGTGTTGCCGGTGTTCAGATCCGGGAACACAAACACCGTGGCGCGCCCGGCAACCTGACTGTTCGGCGCCAACTGGCGGGCGACATCCTGGTTGGCAGCGGCGTCATATTGCAGCGGGCCGTCGATCAGTAGCGAATGCTGCTGCTCATGGGCGAGCAGCGTGGCTTCGCGGACTTTCTCGACTTCTTCGCCGCTGGCCGATTCACCGCTGGAGTAGCTGATCATCGCCACGCGCGGCGTGATGCCGAACGCCGCGGCGGAGTCAGCGCTCTGCAGGGCGATCTCGGCCAGTTCGCTGGCGCTCGGATGCGGGTTCATCACGCAGTCGCCGTAAACCAGCACTTCTTCCGGAAACAGCATGAAAAACACCGACGACACCAAGGTGCAGCCCGGCGCAGTCTTGATCAGTTGCAGCGCCGGGCGAATGGTATTGGCGGTGGTGTTGATCACCCCGGACACCAGGCCGTCGACTTCGTCCAGCGCAAGCATCATGGTGCCGATCACCACGGTGTCTTCCAGCTGCTGCTCGGCCATCGGCGCGTTAAGGCTCTTGGTCTTGCGCAGGGCCACCATCGGTTCCACGTAGCGCTCGCGAATCAGGTCCGGATCAAGAATCTCCAGCCCGGCTGGCAAGACGATGCCTTGCGCGCGCGCTACCGCTTCGACATCTGCAGGCTTCGCCAGCAACACGCAACGGGCAATGCCGCGTTCCTGACAGATCGCCGCCGCTTGCACGGTAAACGGCTCGCTGCCTTCGGGCAGGACGATGCGCTTGTTGGCCGCTTGCGCGCGTTGAATCAGCTGATAGCGGAACACTGCCGGCGACAGACGCATTTCGCGCGGCGTGCCGCAACGCTGGTGCAGCCAGTTGGCGTCGAGATGGCTGGCGACGAAATCGGTGATGATCTCGGCGCGCTCGCGGTCGTCGATGGGGATTTCCTTGTTCAGGCCATTCAGCAGGTTGGCGGTGTCGTAGGAGCCGGTGCTCACCGACAGCACGGGCAGGCCGGCCTGCAATGCGCCACGGCACAGATCCATGATGCGCGGATCGGGCAGGGTGTCGCTGGTCAGCAGCAGCCCGGCCAGCGGCACGCCGTTGATCGCCGCGAGGCTGACGGCAAGGATGATGTCGTCGCGATCGCCGGGAGTCACCACCAGCACGCCGGGCTTGAGCAGCTCGACGGTGTTGCGCATGGTCCGCGCGCAAATGATGATGTTGCTCATGCGCCGGGTTTCGTAGTCGCCGGCATTGAGCACTTGCGAGCCCATCAGATCGGCGACGTCGCGGGTGCGTGGTGCGTTGAGTTCCGGTTGGAACGGGATGCAGCCGAGCAAGCGGAAATCGCCACTGCGCAGCAACGGCGAGTGCTCTTTCAGGCGAGCAGCAAAGGCCTCCATGCTCTCGTCGGTCTTGACCTTGTTGAGGATCACGCCGAGCACTTTCGGGTCTTTCGGACCACCGAACAATTGCGCTTGCAACTCGACGCGGCCGGACAATTCGGCCAGCACTTCGTTTTCCGGTGCCGAGACCAGAATCACCTCGGCGTCGAGACTCTTGGCCAGGTGCAGATTGACCCGCGCGGCATAACTGGCGCTGCGGGTCGGCACCATGCCCTCAACGACCAGCACGTCTTTGCCGACCGCCGCCTGTTGATACAGGGTAATGATTTCTTCGAGCAGTTCGTCGAGCTGGCCGTCACCGAGCATCCGCTCGACGTGCGCCAGGCCCAAGGGTTGCGGCGGTTTCAGACCATGGGTGCGCGCCACCAGCTCGGTGGAACGTTCCGGGCCGGTGTCGCCCGGATGCGGCTGAGCGATCGGTTTGAAGAAACCGACTTTCAGCCCGGCGCGCTCAAGCGTACGCACCAGCCCGAGGCTGATGGAGGTCAGACCCACGCCAAAATCGGTGGGGGCGATAAAAAAAGTTTGCATGGGAATTCTCTATGCAAGGGTGTCCGCCTATGGCTGGCCGACTACCGAAATTCAGTCGCCAAGGTTATCGCTAACTGCGCCTTGTGCGCACCAGCCACAGGCAAAAGGTTGACCTGTTTTTTCAATACGTTGCGCCGGGTCGAGCACCCACGCCCGCGATTGCCACGGCGGCTGGTGACGCAGGTGCTGGGTGTGGCCACAGGAAAGTTCGACCACCCAATGACCCTCTTCGTCCTGATGAAAGCCTGTGATCGTCGAAACCCGTTTGTCCGGGTTGTGTTCGCTTTCGTGCGATTGCTTCGCTAAACTTGGCCTTTCTATATTCTTATGCAAAAGGTCTCGCCCCATGCTGATCGCCGCCAATAAGGCTGTCTCCATCGACTATACCCTGACCAACGACGCTGGTGAGGTCATCGACAGCTCCGCCGGCGGCGCTCCGCTGGTTTACCTGCAAGGCGCAGGCAACATCATCCCGGGCCTGGAAAAAGCCCTGGAAGGCAAGGCTGTCGGCGACGAGCTGAAAGTAGCCGTTGAGCCGGAAGACGCTTACGGCGAATACGCCGCCGAGCTGGTCAGCACCCTGAGCCGCAGCATGTTCGAAGGCGTCGACGAGCTGGAAGTCGGCATGCAGTTCCACGCTTCGGCGCCGGACGGCCAGATGCAGATCGTGACCATCCGTGACCTCGACGGCGACGACGTGACCGTCGACGGCAACCACCCGTTGGCCGGCCAGCGTCTGAACTTCGAAGTGAAGATCGTCGACATCCGTGACGCCAGCCAGGAAGAAATCGCTCATGGTCACGTTCATGGCGAAGGTGGCCATCACCACTGATTTTCTGCGCTAAGCTTTGAGTACTGGAGAGGCGCCTGCGGGCGCCTTTTTAGTCCGCGGCTGTCCTTGGTGGTCACGCCAAGTGGCTGTTTCGAGTAGAACATCGGAATTCTGGAGTTCGTCATGAGTGCTTTTCACGACCTTAAGTTGACAGCCCTGAATGGTCAGGAGCTACCGCTGGCGCCGTTCAAGGGCCAAGTCGTGCTGGTGGTCAACGTCGCCTCCAAATGCGGCTTGACCCCTCAGTACGCAGCGCTGGAAAACCTTTATCAGCAATACAAAGACAAGGGTTTCAGTGTGCTGGGCCTGCCGTGCAATCAGTTTGCTGGACAGGAACCGGGCTCGGAGCAAGAGATTCAGGAATTCTGCGACCTCAACTATGGCGTGACCTTTCCGTTGTCGAGCAAGCTCGAAGTCAACGGCCACGAGCGTCATCAGCTGTACCGTTTGCTGGCGGGCGAGGGCGCCGAATTTCCTGGCGACATCACCTGGAATTTCGAGAAATTCCTGCTCGGCAAGGATGGCCGCGTACTGGCGCGGTTCTCGCCGCGTACCGCACCGGATGACCCGACAGTGATCGTCGCGATCGAGAAAGCGCTGAGCTGAATCGTGAATCTCGCAGCCCAGCGGCTGCGATTTTTTTTGCCTGGCTTTTGACCTTTAATCATTCAGATCAATAGTGGTATCGCATTAAGCAGCGCGCGCATATTATCGCCGTCATATGAATACATGACCTGTCGATCATTTCCGTGGAGTCTTTCGATGCCCGTTCAAGCCTTGTTCAAACCGTTCCATCTAGGTGCCCTCGAACTGCCGACCCGTGTGGTCATGGCGCCGATGACCCGCTCGTTTTCCCCCGGCGGCGTGCCGAACTCTAAAGTCATCGAATACTACCGTCGCCGTGCGGCGGCGGGGGTTGGCCTGATCATCACTGAGGGCACCACGGTCGGCCACATCGCCTCCAACGGTTATCCCAACGTGCCGCAGTTCTTCGGTGAAGCGCCATTGGCCGGCTGGAAAAAAGTCGTCGATGCTGTCCATGCCGAAGGTGGCAAGATCGTTCCGCAACTGTGGCATGTCGGCAGCGTGCGCCGCATCGGCACCGAGCCGGATGCCAGCGTGCCAGGCTATGGCCCGTCGGAAAAACTCAAGGACGGTCAGGTCGTGGTGCACGGCATGACCAAGCAAGACATTCAGGATGTGATCGCCGCATTCGCCCAAGCCGCTAAAGATGCGCAAAGCATCGGCATGGACGGCGTCGAGATCCACGGCGCCCACGGTTACCTGATCGATCAGTTTTTCTGGGAAGGCAGCAACCAGCGCACTGACGAATACGGCGGCAGCCTGGCCAACCGCTCGCGTTTCGCCATTGAGCTGATTCAAGCGGTGCGCGCCGCGGTCGGCGAGGGCTTCCCGATCATCTTCCGTTTTTCGCAGTGGAAGCAGCAGGATTACACCGCACGCCTGGTGCAAACACCGGAGGCGCTGGGTGAGTTCCTCAAGCCGTTGTCTGACGCCGGCGTGGATATTTTTCACTGCTCGACACGGCGTTTCTGGGAGCCGGAATTCGACGGCTCCGACCTGAACCTGGCCGGCTGGACGCGCAAGCTCACCGGCAAACCGACCATTACCGTGGGCAGTGTTGGTCTGGATGGCGAGTTTTTACAATTCATGGTCAACACCGACAAGGTCGCGCAACCGGCCAGTCTGGAAAACCTGCTGGAGCGCCTGAACAAAGAAGAATTCGATCTGGTGGCGGTGGGCCGTGCACTGCTGGTCGACCCGGACTGGGCGCAAAAGGTTCGCGAAGGGCGTGAGCAGGACATTCTGCCGTTCAGCCGTGAGGCGTTGATGACGCTGGTTTAAGCGGCGCCTGACCGGCCTCATCGCCAGCAGGCTGGCTCCCACAAGGGATCGTGTTCTCACAACACAACCCCCGTGTAGGAGAGAGCCTGCTCGCGATAGCGTATCTGCTTCGATGCACATCTAGGGTAGTGTCTGAGCCCCAGGCAACACCTGCTCCCCCACACAAGCCCCGCGCAAATGCCCCTCGAACTGCTCGATGATCGCCGCCCAACCCTGGCGACTCGCATGTTGTCGCGCATTGAGCCGCACACAGCGCAACCGCTCATTTTCCTCCAGCAACCACATCGCCGCCTCGCAAAACGCCTGTTCATCGCCAGGCATTGCCGAGACGCCGTTGTAACCATGGCGAATATGCTGCGCCGCCGCTGCCTGATCATAGGCCACCACGCCCAGTCCCGAGGCCAGTGCTTCAAGCACCACGTTGCCGAATGTCTCGGTCAGGCTGGGAAACAGAAATACATCGCCTGACGCATAGTGCGCTGCCAACGCTTCACCGCGCTGCGCCCCGCAGAAAATCGCCTCGGGCAAATCCTTCTCCAGCGCCGCACGTTGCGGTCCGTCACCGACGATGATCAGTTTCAGATTGCGCTGTGGATAAGTCGTCTGGAGTTGTTCAAAGCAGCGCTTGAGCAGACCAAGGTTCTTCTCCGGCGCGAGTCGTCCTACATGAATCACGGCAACGTCGCGCTCCGACAATCCCCATTGCTCACGCAATGCATTCAGCCGTTTGCTCGGATGGAACAACTGGCTGTCCACGCCCCGCGACAGCAACGCCAAGCGCTCGAAATGCCGCCGTTCCAGTTCCAGCCGCTGGCTGACACTGGGCACCAGCGTCAGCGCCGAGCGGTTGTGAAACCAGCGCAGATAATGCGTGAGCATCCGTGTCAGCAAGCCAAGGCCGTACTGGCTGGTGTATTGCTGAAAGTTGGTGTGAAAGCCACTGACCACCGCAATGCCCAATCGCCGTGCCGCTCGCAGCGCCGACAAACCCAGCGGGCCTTCGGTGGCGATGTACAACACATCCGGCCGCTGGCGCTTCCAGCGGCGCAGCAGCTTGTGCATCGACGACTGACCCCATTGCAATCCCTGATAGCCCGGCAACGGCCAGCCGCGACACAACAGCAACGCTTCGTCTTCGCTGCGCTGCGGATCATTGGCTTGTCGTGGTCGTACCAGCTCGACCTGATGCCCGCGGGCGCGCAAGCCATCGCACAAACGGCCAAGGGTATTGGCCACGCCGTTGATTTCCGGAGGGAAGGTTTCGCTAATGAGGGTGATATGCAGAGCTGTCGTCATGACCCCAGTGTCGGCTGAGGCCATGTCGACGTTGTGACGTTCGGATGATGGATTTGTGACGAGGTCAGCGCTGCGTCACAAGGTTCTCGGCACCACGCTCGCGCACCCAGAACAACGTTGCCCCGGCCACAGCGGCCGGCATCATCAGGATATTCACCACTGGAATCAGCAGCACCAGATAGACGATCCCGCCGAAACTCATGCTCTGCCAGCGCTTCTGCCGCAGCCAGGCGAGCATCTCGTTCCAACCCAGTTTGTGGTTGTCCGCCGGGTAGTCGATGTACTGGATCGCCATCATCCACACGCCGAACAGCAGCCATAGCGGTGCGGCGACGATGTTGACCACCGGAATGAACGAGAGGATGAACAGGCCGATCGCCCGCGGCAGGAAGTAACCGAGCTTGCGCATTTCTCGGGCAAGGGTGCGCGGGATCATTGCGATCAGCTCGCCCCAGCTGAAGGCCGGGAAGTCGTCGGTGCCGCGCACCACCACTTCGACCTTTTCAGCGAGAAAGCCGTTGAAGGGCGCGGCGATCACGTTGGCGAGCATGGTGAAGGTGAAAAACACCATCAGCGCCACGAGTACCACAAACAAAGGCCAGAGAATGTAACTGAGAAAACTCAGCCACTCGGGCAACGAGGGCATCAGCGTGTCGACCCACAGGCTGAACTGATGGCCTGCCAGATAGATCAAACCGACGAACAGCACCAGGTTGATCGCCAGTGGCAGCAGCACAAACAGGCGCAAGCTGGGGCTGAGGACCAGTTTGAGGCCTTCGCGCAGGTATTGCGGGCCGGACAGAACAGGGGCGGGCATAAGGTGCTCCGAGCAAGGGAAAACGCGCCGACCTTACCGGCTTTGCCATGACTGGGAAAGCGCGGCAAAGCGATCGACATTCACTGTAACAAAGACGTCCATCACATCAGCGCTTCGGCATAGAGACCACCTATGAGCTGGATTGTTAAACCGTATTTCCTTAATCTTGCCCCCCTCGATACGCTTCACCCAACTTTTTACAGGACTGTCGAGTTCAAGCCTTCCCCAAGGTGTCCACGGTCCTTTTTTATTCCCGCCGGCAGTCCGGCGATCCGCGCCAGTGTTTCGGCCCGGTCAACAGGAGCAGGTCATGTCTGAAGTCCGTCATTCGCGAGTGATTATTCTCGGTTCCGGCCCTGCCGGTTACAGCGCTGCGGTCTACGCGGCCCGTGCCAACCTCAAGCCACTGCTGATCACCGGCATGCAGGCCGGCGGTCAACTGACCACCACCACCGAAGTCGACAACTGGCCGGGCGACGTCCATGGTCTGACTGGCCCGGTGCTGATGGAGCGCATGCGCGAGCACGCCGAGCGTTTTGAAACCGAGATCGTCTTCGATCACATCAACGCCGTCGACTTCGCTGCCAAGCCGTACACCCTGACCGGCGACAGCGCCGTCTACACCTGCGACGCGCTGATCATCGCCACCGGCGCCAGCGCTCGCTACCTGGGCCTGCCTTCGGAAGAAGCGTTCATGGGCAAAGGCGTGTCGGCCTGCGCGACCTGCGACGGTTTCTTCTACCGCAACAAGCCGGTCGCCGTGGTCGGCGGCGGCAACACTGCCGTTGAGGAAGCGCTGTACCTGGCCAACATCGCCAGCACCGTGACCCTGATCCACCGTCGCGAAACCTTCCGCGCCGAGAAGATCCTGATCGACAAGCTCAACGCCCGTGTGGCCGAAGGCAAGATCATCCTCAAGCTCAACGCCAACCTCGACGAGGTGCTGGGCGACAACATGGGCGTGACCGGTGCGCGTCTGCGCAACAACGACGGCAGCTTCGACGAGATCAAAGTCGACGGCGTGTTCATCGCGATCGGCCATACGCCGAACACTTCGCTGTTCGAAGGCCAGTTGACGTTGAAAGACGGTTATCTGGTCGTGCAGGGCGGCCGTGAAGGCAATGCAACCGCGACCAGCGTCGAAGGTATCTTCGCCGCCGGCGACGTGGCAGACCACGTTTACCGTCAGGCCATCACCTCGGCCGGCGCCGGCTGCATGGCGGCACTGGACACCGAGCGTTACCTGGACGGCCTGCAGAACGCTACGTTCTAAATCGCAGATACAAAAAAACCGGCCAGAGATTGGCCGGTTTTTTTATGTCCGTTTTTCCTGCCCCACCGCAATTCATTGTAGGAGTGAGCCTGCTCGCGATAGCGGTATACCAGTCAACACAGGAGTCGACTGATACACCGCTATCGCGAGCAGGCTCACTCCTACAGGAATCAGCGGCGGCTCAGCGGCTGCGCGGTGAACTTCACGCCGGCCAGGCCGTGCTTGATCAGCGCACGGATATTGCCGTGATCGCTGCCTTCAGGCGTCGCCAGCACCGAGCGGTAGTGCTCGCCAAACGCCAGCAGCGCTTCGTCATCACTCAGGCCTTCCAGCAGCGCCAGACCCAGGGTCTTGCAGGAACCTTCGTTCTGCCCGGCGGCGTTTTCCACGCCACCGTTGTTGAATGCCTGCGGCTGATAGTCGTAACCGGCGGCAATGAACGCCAGGGTGTCAGCGAAGGCATGTTCGCCGCTGTTGAGGCTGGCGCGCAGGGCGTTCAGATCAGTCATGGGTCTTTCCTTTGGCAAACGCGGCTTGCTGCTCGGCGCTGGCTTCTTGCTGATATTGGGCTTTCCACTCGGTGTAGGGCATGCCGTAAACCACTTCACGGGCATCGTCGAGGCTGACCTCGATCTGGCGCTCGTCGGCTTCGGCCTTGTACCACTTCGACAGACAGTTGCGGCAGAACCCGGCGAGGTTCATCAGATCGATGTTCTGCACATCCTTGCGGCTGTCCAGATGGGCGACCAGCCGACGAAAAGCGGCGGCTTCGAGTTCGAGGCGTTGTTGATCAGTCATGGGGGTCTCTGCGAGACAGCTTTGAGCGGCAAGCTTCAAGCTGCAAGGTTGGATCGGGTTGGCCGTTAGCTTACCGCTTGAAGCTCGAAGCTTGAAGCTCAGCGGCTTGCCGCGAGCGTTATCGATACGGATTCGGCAAAGCGCAGGGCATGGGGTTTGTCGACTTCCACTTCGGCGTACAGCACCGACTCGTTGGTCATCACCAGATCGAGCAATTCCTGGGTCAGGCGTTCGAGCAGGGCGAAGCGGTTGCCCTCGACATGGGCGATGATCGCCTTGGTGATGGTGCGGTAATTCAGCGCGTGATCGATGTCGTTGTCACGCACCGCTTCCTGCGCGGCATACAGGATGGTCAGGTTGATCAGCACATCCTGCTTGTTGAGGATTTCGTCCTCGTTGATCCCGATAAAGGTGCGCAAGCGCAGATCCTTGACCCGGATGCGTGCCATTCCCGGTTGAAGTTGTGGCATTTACTTGCTCCGTCCAATCAATTGCAGAAACTCCTGGCGGGTGGTGTTCGAATCGCGGAGCGCGCCGAGCATGACCGAGGTGTTCATTGTCGAGTTCTGTTTCTCGACACCGCGCATCATCATGCACATGTGTCTGGCCTCGATGACCACGGCAACGCCAGCGGCACCGGTGACCTCTTGCACCGCATCGGCGATTTGCCGGGTGAGGTTTTCCTGAATCTGCAGGCGCCGGGCGAACATGTCCACCAATCGCGCGACTTTCGACAAACCCAGCACCTTGCCCGTCGGAATATAAGCCACATGGGCCTTGCCAATGAAGGGCAGCAGGTGATGTTCGCACAACGAATACAACTCGATGTCGGCGACGATGATCATTTCGTCGGTGTCGGACGCAAACAGCGCGCCGTTGACGATTTCCTCGACGCTCTGAGCGTAACCATGACACAGGTATTGCATGGCCTTGGCCGCGCGCAGCGGGGTGTCGAGCAAGCCTTCGCGATCGGGGTTTTCACCGAGGCCGAGGAGGATTTCACGGTAATTCTCAGGCAGTGAGCGGGTCATGGAAATCCTCGCGATTCGGCTTATTTAAGGTGCCGTCCGCCGTTGACGGTCAGGGTCGTACCGGTGACATAGGGGTTGTCGAGCAGATAGCGCAGGCTCTGGTAGACCACCTCGCTGCCGGGCTCGATGCCCAGCGCCGATTTGGCCAGCGCCTTGGCGCGGTACGCCGCGTTGTCGTCGGGATTGAACAATAGCAGGGCCGGGGCAATGCCGTTGACCTTGATGGCTGGCGCGTAGCGCGCCGCGAAAGACAGGGTCAGGCTGTCGAGCCCGGCTTTGCTCGCGCAATAGCCGATGTGCTTGCGGCTGCCCTTGCGAGTGACATCGTCGCTGATGTGGACAATGTCGGCGGGCGTCGAGCGTTGCAGCAGATCGGCGCAGTGCAGATTGATCAGGTACGGCGCAAGCATGTGCAGATTGACCATGCGTGCGAAGGCTTCAGCCTCGCTGCCAGGCGATTCGGCGAGCCATTCGGAGGCGTTGTGCACGATCGCGCGCAGGCTGTCGGTGTGGCTTTTCAGTTCACCGATGAACGCGAGAATCCCGGCCTCAGTGGCGAAGTCCGCAAACAGGCCGATGGCGCCGAGATCGCGCAGGGTCTGTACGCCGGGGCGTTCAGTGCGGTAAGTGAAAATGACCCGATGACCTTCTTCAAGCAAACGCTGCGCGCAATGCAGACCCACGCGTTGCGCGGCGCCAGTGATGAGAATCGGGGCGGCGGAATCAGGCATGAACGGCTCGCAACACTGGGAAAGCAAAAACTATAACAGCGAGCGCAGCCGCACACCTATTACCGCAAAGACCAAGACCTGTGAGCGAGCAGGCTCGCTCTCACAAAAGAATCAGTGATGTTGCGTAGAGGGTGTCGCCGGCAACCGCCGCGCCGGCGTGCTGTTCAACCAGTTCGCCAGCAAACGCGTCGACAGCGGAATAAACAGGTAGACCATCAGCGGGGTCAGGCACGCGGTGCTGATCAGCACGCGCGGCAGCAAGCTTATTTCGCCCAGCAGTGGGCCAAGCAAAAAATTGAAGATCAGCGACACCGGGAAAAACGCCAGCCAGATCGCCACCGCCTGCTTCCAGCGCGGCGGACGTTGTCCGGCAGCGCCGAACCAGCCTTCGATACCGCTGACCCGGTGTTCTTTAGGGTGGGCGAACAGGTCGCTACCACGACTCAACCATGCCGTACGCGATGCCGAATGCTCCCAGGCATGCAGGGTTTGCTCATCGACAAAGCGGAAGATGATCTGGAATTCGTTATCGCCGGGCGGCGGAGCGAGCACACCGGAACCTAGATAACCGGAAAAGTCCGTGGCCAGTTGTTCGCCTTCGCGCAGCCAGGTCATCAGGTCTTGATAACGGCCGTCGGCGACGCGACGGGCAACCATCAGCGTGACAGGGGAAGTAGACATTTTGTATCTCCATATTTCAATCGCGTCGCTCCGGGTAGGAGGTTCGCCTGACGCAGCGCCGGGGTAGAGGGCTGCGCTTTTCATCAAGCAAGGATTATTCCGGTTTTTCCCGATTAAACCAGCGACATTCGTCGCATTTGCCTACTTGAACGCGATCGGCGGATAAGCGTTAGAATGGGATCCAAATTTCTGACATGGAAGTTAAGTGTTCTATGCCTGTGATCACGGACGCAAACCCTGCTTCGCAGGTATCAGAGGCGCTGCAACGCGCCGAGCTGTTCCCCATTCGTGAAGTCGCTCGGCTCACTGGCGTGAACCCGGTGACCTTGCGCGCCTGGGAACGGCGCTATGGATTGATCCAGCCGACACGCACCGAAAGCGGGCATCGGCTCTACTCGATGAGTGAAATCGAGCGTGTACGCAGTATCGTCGACTGGATCGATCGCGGCGTCGCGGTCAGCAAGGTCGGCAAGATCCTCGCCAAGACCGAACCGCTGAAAGCCCTGGCGCACATCATTCCTGACGATCTGGTTCAGGCTGATTACCGGCAATGGCAGGAACAGATCCAGCAGGCCGTCAGTGCCTTCGATGATCAGCAACTGGATCGTGTCTATGGGCAGATCTTCTCTTCTTATGCCTTGGCGGTGGCGTTCCAGGACATCCTGATGCCGTTGTGGCGGCATATGCTGCAACGTCAGGACGCGTTCGGGCAAACCAGCGAGTGGCTGTTCTACGACGGATTCCTGCGTGCGCGGGTGCTGCAACGGATTGTCATGCTGCGCGGTGCGCTACCGCGACGGGTGATCGTCAGCGCGCTGGCCGGTCAATGCCGTGAGCTGGAATTGCTGGTGGCGGCGCTGTTTCTCAGCGGCAACAATTCCGGGGTTCGGGTGTTGACCACCGGCCAGCCGTTCGATGAGCTGACCCTGGTTTGCGAAAAAGTAAAGCCCGATGCGCTGGTGCTGTTTTCCAACCATGCGCCCAGCGCCGATTTGCCACGGCGTCTGAATCGTCTGGCGCTGGGCCTTGATTGCCAATTGATGCTGGCCGGGGATGCTGCGGATCTGGCGGAGGACAGTCTGGCCGGATCTTCGGTTGCCTGTCTGGGTAATGAAGGCACGAACATGCGTCAACGCATGATGCAATTTCTAGCGGGAAATCTGGATACCTGATCAGGTATGCAAGGCAGGGTGAGTCAGGCGATGTTGCTGCAGAATGAATTGGCGCAGACGTTCGGTTTCGTCGCTGTCGGTCTGACTCAGTTCGTAGGCATAAAAACCGTTTTCGGTTTCCCGTTCGAAATGCCCGCGCAGTGAAATCCGCTCGTATCCGGAAGGGCTGAACCACAACGCGAAATGCTTGGGTGGTTTGGTCTTGTTGCGCACTTCCAGCAACACACCTTTGTGCGACACCTCGTGCACCCACAACGTCCCCGGCTGTCCTTTGGCGTTTTCCAGCGCTACCGGCTCTTCAAGTACCAATCGCCATGGCCTTACCGATGGGCCGTCTTCGTAGATGCTCGGGACGCCGAGGCGCAGATGCAGCGCATGAAATTCGTCTTCCACCAGATGCAAAGGGAAAGTCATCTGCTGGTTTTCGAAGTTGGCCTGAATGGTCACTTGCTCATGGGCGGCCAGCCGCGTGAGCAGGTCGCGGATCTGCGAACCGCCATTAACCAGCAGACTAGACGTCGCATCCCGCACGTTTAATTGCGGGTTGTGCTGCATCTTCTGGATGAAATCCAGCTCATCCTGAGTGAGAAGGGCGTCGCGCTGCATGGCTAACTCGAAAGATATAATTACAAAGTCATTGGTGATTGTAGTTAATGACCATCGGTTCGCGGTTTTGTTTTAACCGTTGGTCGCTTTCAAGGAATTGAGCTCTGCCTGCAGTTCGGCTACTTGAGCTTCGAGCTGCGCCACGCGCTGCTGGGCCTTGACCTGAACGGTCACATCTTTCTGCACACCGATGAAGTAGGTCTGGCCATCGTCGGCATTCTTCACTGTCGATAGCGACAGTTCATTCCAGAACGGCGTGCCATCCTTGCGATAGTTACGCAGGATCTCCCTACACGATCCACCGTCGCGCAGAACATCACGAATCAGACTCAGACTCTCCTGGTCGCGATCACCGGCCTGGAGAAAACGGCAGTCCTGATAAAGGATCTCCTCGCTGGTGTAGCCGGTCAGACGCTCGAACGCCGGATTGACGTAAATGAGAATGTTGTCCTGCTCGCCTTCCTTTTCCGCTACGACGATTCCATCGTTGGAAGCGTTGATCACCATTTGCAGCAGACTGGCATTGATCATCCCTGAATTCCTTGTAAGTAATTGGCGTTTGGCATTCTAGAAGAACCTTGGCGGCTGTCTACCGATCATTATCGCCAGTTGAGATTCAATCGCAGCCTTGCGCGACGGACTGTTACTATCGCCGATCTCATTTTCAATTTTCAGGATCAGATTGATGAAAGTCGCCATCCTCTCCGGTTCGGTCTACGGCACCGCCGAAGAAGTCGCCCGTCATGCCCAGAACCTGTTGAAAGCCGCCGGTTTTGAAACCTTCTACAACTCGCGCGCCACGCTTGCCGACATTCAGGCATTCGGCCCACAAGCGTTTCTCGCCGTCACCTCGACCACCGGCATGGGTGAGCTGCCCGACAACCTGCAACCGCTGTATTCGACCCTTCGCGATCAGTTGCCGGCCGCCTGGCGCGATTTGCCGGGTGCGGTGATCGCTTTGGGCGACGCCAGTTACGGCGACACGTTCTGCGGCGGTGGGGAACAGCTGCGCGAATTGTTTGCTGAACTTGGCGTAAACGAGGTGCAGGACATGTTGCGCATCGACGCCAGCGAAAGTGTCACCCCGGAAACCGATGCCGAGCCGTGGCTGGCGCAGTTCATCGAAGCGCTCAAGGGCTGAGCGGATCCTCACAGCTTGCATGGCTGACTCGATCAGTCATCAAGCTGGCTGCCAATGCAACTACGCGATCGCCTGCGTCTGACTAGACTGCGCATACGTGCAGAACAACAAGAACGCAGAGGTGCATACAGTGAGCGTAGCCCCCGTCCCATCGTCCCTTGATGTCAAAAGCCAGGTCAGTGCTGCCGAATGGCAGGCCCGTGTCGACCTGGCCGCCTGCTATCGGCTGGTTGCACTGTATGGCTGGGACGACCTGATCTTCACGCACATCTCCGCCAAAGTCCCAGGCACCGAAGACTTCCTGATCAACCCGTTCGGTCTGATGTTTCATGAGATCACCGCGTCGAGCCTGGTGAAAGTCGATCAGGCCGGCAACAAGCTCATGGCCAGCCCTTACGAGATCAATCCGGCCGGCTACACCATCCACAGCGCCGTACATGAAGTGCGCCACGATGTGGTGTGTGTGCTGCACACCCACACCGCTTCCGGAGTGGCGGTGTCAGCGCAAAAGCAGGGCGTGTTACCGATCAGCCAGCAATCGCTGTTCGTGCTGTCGAGCCTGGCTTATCACGCCTACGAAGGCGTGGCGCTGAACCATGAAGAGAAGGCGCGCCTGCAGGCCGATCTCGGCGACAGCAATTTCCTCATGCTGCATAACCACGGCCTGCTGACCTGTGGCGGCACCATCGCCGACACCTTCCTGATGATGTTCACCTTCCAGCGTGCCTGCGACATTCAGGTGATGGCGCAAACCGGCGGCGCTGAACTGATCGCCATCGAACCGCAGATTCTGGCGGGCGCCAAAGCGATGATCGCCGGTGTCACCAAAAGCGCTCAAGGCATGGGTGGTGCGCTGGCCTGGCCGGCGCTGCTGCGCAAACTCGATCAACAAGACCCCGGATATAAACTCTGATGCCACTCGCCGAGATTCCTCTGTGTGTCTGGCGCAAGCGCAGCCGGACCTTTGTTTTTCGCGGTCAGCCGATTCGCTACTGGACGGCGGGGCAGGGTGAGCCGTTGCTGCTGATTCACGGTTTCCCGACCGCCAGTTGGGATTGGCATTACCTCTGGCAGCCACTGGCCCAGCGCTATCGCGTGATCGCCTGCGACATGCTGGGTTTCGGCGATTCGGCCAAACCGCTCAAGCACACCTACAGCCTGCTGGAGCAGGCCGATCTGCAGCAGGCCTTGCTTGCGCATGTGCAGGCTGAGCAACCGCTGCACATTTTTGCCCATGACTACGGCGACAGTGTTGCCCAGGAATTGCTGGCGCGGCATTACGAAGGGCGCATCGAAGTCGCCAGTTGCGTGTTTCTCAATGGCGGGTTGTTTCCCGAGACCCATCGTCCGGTGCTTATGCAGAAATTGCTGCTCAGCCCGCTGGGCTGGATAATCGGCCGTGCGTTCAGCCGTGATGCGCTGGTAAAGAGCTTTCGGCAGATTTTCGGCCCGCACACCGGCCCGAGCGAAAGTGAACTGGATGATTTCTGGAGCCTGATCGAGAGCAATCACGGGCCACGCATCATGCACAAGTTGATCAGCTATATCCCAGAGCGACGGCTGCAGCGTGATCGTTGGGTCACTGCGATGCAGCGCGATGAGATTCCGTTACGGGTGATCGACGGTGAGTTCGATCCGATTTCCGGAGCGCACATGGTCGCGCGTTACCGCGAATTGATTCCAAACGCCGACACCGTGCTGTTGCCGGGGATTGGTCATTACCCGCAGACCGAAGCGCCGGTGCAGGTGCTCAAGCATTACCTGGAATTCCGCCAGCGTCTGGCGCTGCCGCCGCGCAAAGTCGCATATTCCTGATCGGGCCGGGAGGCATACTGCCTCTCGCTGCCTCAATGCTTGTCATCATCCCCCAGCCTTATCGCGCACCATTCAGCCGTAGTCGTGTTCGTTGTGACTCAAACTGCTGTGCCTGACACTTCCGTTCAATGTCCCATTGCTCTGTTGGAGTTGCCGCGATGAATGAGTCTGTGCGTTTCGAAGATAAAGTCGTAATCGTCACCGGGGCCGGTGGTGGCCTGGGACGCGCCCACGCATTGCTGTTCGCCAGGCAGGGCGCGAAAGTGCTGGTCAACGATCTCGGCGGCTCGACGCAGGGCGAAGGCGCCAATGCCTCCGCGGCCGATCGTGTCGTCGCCGAGATCCGCGCGGCCGGCGGCATCGCCGAAGCCAACCACGACTCGGTCACCGACGGCGACAAACTGGTACAGAACGCCCTTGATGCCTTCGGCCGCGTTGACGTGGTGGTCAACAACGCCGGCATCCTGCGCGACAAGACCTTCCACAAAATGGATGACGCCGACTGGGATCTGGTTTACCGCGTCCACGTCGAAGGCGCCTATAAAGTCACCCGCGCTGCCTGGCCTCACTTGCGCGAGCAAAACTACGGTCGCGTGCTCTTCACCGCCTCGACCTCCGGCATCTACGGCAACTTCGGCCAGTCCAACTACGGCATGGCCAAACTCGGTCTCTACGGTTTGACCCGCACCCTGGCCATTGAAGGTCGCAAGAACAACATCCTCGTCAACGCCATCGCCCCGACCGGCGGCACGCGCATGACCGAAGGCCTGATCCCGCCGCAAGTGTTCGAGCAACTCAAACCGGAACTGGTCAGCCCGTTGGTGGTGTATCTGGCCAGCGAGCAGTGCCAGGAAACCTCCGGGCTGTTCGAGGTCGGTGGCGGCTGGATGGGCAAGGTGCGCTGGGAGCGCAGCCTCGGTGCCGGGTTCGATCCGCGAGTGGGGTTTTCACCGGAGGATGTGGCGGCGCACTGGCAGCAGATTTGCGATTTCGAAGGAGCGGCGCATCCGCAGGACAATATGGAAGCGTTGAAGGAGATGATGGCGAATTTGCAGAAGTATTCTATTTAAAAACCGAGGAAGAGCAGGCGGAGGATGCCTGCTCTTTTTACTATTCTTCAGCTTTGAATCCAGGTTTTCGGTTGGCTGCTCGCCAGGTTTTGAAAACGTCGATCACACCCTGCGGACTATCCTCGACATCTTGCTCCGGGTGGCACAACACATCGCAAGCATTCGGGTGCTCCGAGGTATTGATGATGGCTTCAAAAATATCGTCGTGCTCGGCCTCTGACCCATAGCTTCCATCGAACAACTTGCTGACGAGTTCCAGGTATTCGCGCTCTGTGTAGTCTTCGAATTTGCTTTTCAGATTTTCGATCATTTGCCTGCTCCCCTCTTGAGGGAGTGAATTTTGATGTGCTGTTTGGGAGTAAGTACTTTTAGATTATCCATGTCGTAGACCGCTCCACCGAGTTCAATAGGTATTACATGATGCAGTTCGTATTTTCTACGTTTTCCGATGTGTTCTATTTGCTTTGGCTTGGGCGATAACCCGTGGAGAAGAGATGACCGATCGATATGACTGAACTGCGAGAGAAGGTCTTTATCTGCCGCGATAGCCTTCCAAAACGTTTTGCGGAAAGCCCTGAAGCTCGAAAACTCCCTTCCTCGGAGTCTGTTTGCAATCTGCTCAGGAATCGCTGCGCCTTGCGCCGTGGCAGCCGCTCCCAGCCAATTGCCTGACACCGGCTGGCCGACTCCGCTAGCGACTCCAGGATCCTGGCGTCGGTCCCGGAACATGGTGAATACCGGGGCAATGCCGGACTCGATCGGGAAGACCGTTATCCATCCACCAAAACCGTAGCGATCCCACTGCGGGTGGAGATCGATCCGACCACTGTCAGGTGTAACTTCGGCGCCTTCATACACGGGTAAATCTGTATCGACCCATGGCGACTCGGTCGATGGATTCAGCGGCTCCACCCGCGGCGTCCAGGTGACGATGGGACCTTTGGTTTCGTTGTCGGACGAGCTGGAAACGTAAACGGCTTTCTGCGCGTCGTATCGCGCAACTCTGACCGGCACAGCGCTGGGTACCGTCGCCCCATCGGTGCTGACAACGACAATCTCGACCCTGTTGCCAATCGTTCTTGAACCCAGTCTGACTGGCAGATCGACCTCACCCGCGGTGGTCGCCAAATCATACAAATCGGTTGTCAGGTCAGGTGCAAGGTCCGACAACGGGACGCTGGCGCTAAAGAGGTCGCCATTGCCCAGCTCCGAGGGCACGAGCAGCGCGGCGAAACCGACCAGCACCGGTGCGGCCGCAGACGAGATCGCTGCGGTGGCGATGGTAATTGCCGAGTGAAATGCCGATCTGATCGCCAAGGCATCCGCGGGGCTGCTGCCCAGTGAACCGAGTGTGCCGGCGAACGTTGGGCCAAACGCGGACAATGAACCGATATTGGCAAATTCCGGCCGCTCCCAGCGCACCTCGGTCTGCGCTCGCCGTTCAGCGTAAAAACGAGCTTGTTCTGCACGAACCTTTTCCGCCGCACGCGCTTGCAGGCGGGCTTGTCGTTGTTGTTTTCTTCGGGCCTTTCTCTGATCTTTCTTCTGCTGCTCCAGACGATTTTGCGCATCACGCTGCTCGGTCTGCTGTTGGACTATCGCCCTTTGCGCCTCAATCTGGCGCAGTCGTTGCGCTTCTGCGGCGAGTCTCGACTGCTCGGCGGCAATGTGTCTCTGCGCCGCTTCGGCAGCCAGTCGCGCTTGTTCGACTGCCAGACGTTGAGCCTCTGCCATCGCAGCAAGTCGTGCCTGTTCACGGGCCAGAATTTGCGCCTGCTCTCGGCGTGCAGCTTCGGCAATCTCTCTCTGACGTTGCTGTTCAGCGGCAATCCGCGCGCGTTCCGCTGCCACTCGCTGCGCTTGTGCGGCAGCCGCTTGCGCGCGGTCGTTGGCCTGAACCGTGGCCAGCCAGTTCTGCACGTTGATTTGCTGCTGGTTGAACACTTGGATTGCTTGCGCCAGCAAGCGGGCGTCATGGGCCGCTCTGTAGGAGGCGGTCCAGGCTTGTATTGCTATCCCGCCCGGCATTACCGGATTTTGCAGGGTGACCGCTTTTTGATAAAAATCGATCAGCTTTTTGTCGAGCGGATCGCTGCCATAAAATCGATTGGCCAAAGCCGTTTTTTGCTGAAACTCTGCGTTTTTTCGCTGCAGCAGCGTGGTGCGAACTCCCAGTTCGCGAACGAGCGAGTCCGCGGGTGGAAGCGGATGGGTCGTACCTTCCAGCCTTGTTGCGGCCAGTTCGTTTTCCAGCGTCTGCGGCAGTTGCTGGGCTCGGTTCTGATATTCCTGCGCGAGTGCTGCCTTGGTCGCTTCTATCGCTTTGAAGTTAGCGACGACAAGGTTCTGTGGACCGAAGTTGTGCGGGCCGAACATGCCGCTGTTCGGAATCGTCGTTGATGTTCCAGAGGCAACTGGAATGTGATTGGGCGCAACCGCTGTCGTATGGACAGCTTCGGTCAACTCCCATGTCGGGGGCTTTTGCATATTCATGTCCTTTTGAATGTGCGTGGTAGTTCGCTGGTAATTCAGCACGGCCGGCCGGTGGTGACGTCCGTGTCACCAGCGAAGGGTTGAGGTGTTTCAAGTTACATCAGAGTTGCGGTGACCGATTCTGAGAAGCCCGTCAGTAAACGGGCGTTGTCTGGAGAGCGCTTTCGTCGATTAGTGAACACGCGGGGATAATTCTTCTGGGCGTCAGGAAATGTCCCACGCTGCGTTCGGTTTTTTTTGCATCCCGAACGCCCGGACTTTTCACCAGCCATAAAAAAGGCCGCTGCAAACGCAGCGGCCAAGGCAAGACGTTGGATCAAGGAGCTACAAATCAACGTCAGTGAACAGCGGGGCGATCAACCGGAACCTTCGATTGATCTGAAATCTGTCAGCAATGCCCGATTTGCTCAAAGGCCAATGCTGGATGCTTTACGGAGGTCCCGTGAAAACGCACCCAGAATACGGCGTTGGGTCTGTAGGAAAAATACCGATTCCGGACATGCACTGTTGCGGGGCATGTAACAGTGTCGTGCGCTGAAAGGCACCATGCGCGGCGCTGATGATCGTTCATCCAGCCGGTCCATGAGCAGCGCAATGCCCCGCATTGCGCGGGCATTCATCCTTTCGAGCGACAACGCAAATACCTCCTTGGTGCGCTTATCGACGCGGTGGTGCGGCAGTAGGGTGGGGCCTTCTGTCACTCACCGGGGAAGACGCATGACAAAAACAACAATGCGCGCCATCTTCACACCGCAGGCGCTGGCTGCCGCGGTGGCTTTGGGTTGCTGCGCCCAGGCGCACGCGGTTGCATTCAACATCGGCGAAATCGAAGGCACCTTCGATTCGTCCCTGTCGATCGGCGCGAGCTGGGGCATGCGCGATGCCGACCGCTCACTGGTCGGCACGGTCAACGGCGGCACCGGGCAATCCTCGACCGGTGATGACGGGCGCTTGAATTTCAAGAAGGGCGAGACCTTCTCGAAGATCTTCAAAGGCATTCACGATCTCGAACTCAAATACGGCGATACCGGCGTGTTCGTGCGCGGCAAGTACTGGTACGACTTCGAACTCAAGGATGAGGACCGCGAGTTCAAACAGATCAGCGACAGCGGCCGCAAGGAAGGCGCGAAGTCCTCCGGCGCGCAGATTCTCGATGCCTTCGTGTATCACAACTACGCCATCGCCAATCTGCCGGGCACCGTGCGGGCCGGCAAGCAAGTCGTGAGCTGGGGCGAAAGTACCTTCATCGGTAACTCGATCAACAGCATCAACCCGATCGATGTCTCGGCGTTTCGCCGCCCCGGTGCGGAGATCAAGGAAGGTCTGATTCCGGTCAATATGCTGTTCGGCTCGCAGAGCCTCACCGACAAACTCTCGGTTGAAGGTTTTTATCAACTGGAGTGGGACCAGACCGTTCTCGACAACTGCGGCACTTTCTTCGGTGTCGACGTCGCAGCGGATGGCTGCAACAACGGCTACACCGTCGGCAGCCCGGCGGTGGCGCCACTGGTGCCGCTGACCACTGCGTTTGGCCAAGGCATTCAGGTGACCCGCGAGGGTGTGGTCATTCCCCGTGGCGGCGATCGTGATGCGCGCGATTCCGGGCAGTGGGGCACGGCGCTGCGCTGGCTCGGCGAAGACACCGAATACGGCCTCTACTTCATGAACTACCACAGCCGCACGCCAACGGTCGGCACCACCACTGCGGGGTTGTCGACGCTTGCAGCATTGCCCGGCATGGTCGGCATTGCCAACCGTCTGGCGCCGGGCAGCGGTGCGGGGCTGGCGCAAAGCGTGATGCTCGGACGCGGCCAGTATTACCTCGAATATCCCGAAGACATTCGGCTCTACGGTGCAAGCTTTTCCACCACGCTGCCTACCGGTACCGCATGGACTGGCGAGATCAGCTACCGGCCCAACGCCCCGGTGCAGGTCAACACCAACGACCTGACGCTGGCGCTGGTCAATCCGATTGCCGGCGGCAGCGCTTCGCCGCTCGTGACCTCGCCGGGCGCCGACAACAAGGGCTATCGCCGCAAGGAAGTCACGCAGGTGCAGAGCACGCTGACGCACTTCTTCGATCAGGTCCTGGGCGCGGAACGCCTGACTGTGGTCGGCGAAGCGGCGGTGGTGCACGTCGGTGGGCTGGAGTCGCGCAGTGACCTGCGTTACGGCCGCGATTCGGTTTACGGGCAATACGGTTTCGGTGGCGACACCGACGGGTTCGTCACCTCGACCTCATGGGGCTATCGCGCCCGGGCCATTCTCGATTACGCCAACGTGATCGGCGGCGTCAACTTCAAACCCAACCTGTCGTGGTCGCATGACGTCGCCGGTTACGGTCCCAACGGCCTGTTCAACGAAGGCGCGAAAGCGATCAGCGTCGGCGTCGATGCCGACTACCGCAACACCTACACCGCGAGCCTCAGTTACACCGACTTCTTCGGTGGGGACTACAACGTGCTTGAGGACCGTGACTTCGTCGCTTTGAGCTTCGGTGTGAACTTCTGATCTGCCCGAGAAGGATGAATGCAATGCGCAAAATGATTCTGCAATGTGGCGTGCTGGCCCTGAGTCTGCTGGCGGCCAATGTGATGGCGGCGGTGTCGCCGGATGAAGCGAACAAACTTGGCACCAGCCTGACCCCGCTCGGCGCTGAAAAGGCCGGCAACGCTGATGGTTCGATCCCGGCCTGGACTGGCGGCATCCCGATAAACGCCGGTGCGGTGGACAGCAAGGGTTTCCTCGCTGACCCGTTCGCCAATGAAAAGCCGCTGTTCACCATCACCGCGGCCAACGTCGAGCAGTACAAGAGCAAGCTGTCCGACGGTCAGGTAGCGATGTTCAAACGCTATCCGGAAACCTACAAGATCCCGGTCTACCCGACGCATCGCACGGTGGGCGCGCCGGCGGAAATTTACGAATCGGCCAAACGCAGCGCGTTGAATGTGACCTCGATCAACGACGGCAACGGCCTGGCGAACTTCACCGGTAATCGCTACTACGCCTTCCCGATTCCGAAAAACGGTGTCGAGGTTTTGTGGAACCACATCACCCGCTATCACGGCGGCAACCTGCGGCGGATCATCACCCAGGTCACGCCGCAGACCAACGGCAGCTACACGCCGATCCGCTTCGAAGAAGAGGTGGCGGTGCCGCAGTTGATGAAGGAACTCGATCCGGAAAAAGCCGCCAACGTGCTGACCTTCTTCAAGCAGTCGGTCACCGCGCCGGCACGTCTGGCCGGTAACGTGCTGCTGGTGCATGAAACCCTCGATCAGGTGAAGGAACCACGTCTGGCCTGGATCTACAACGCCGGACAACGCCGCGTCCGACGCGCCCCGCAAGTCGCCTATGACGGCCCGGGCACCGCCGCCGACGGTCTGCGTACTTCCGACAACTTCGACATGTTCTCCGGCGCGCCGGATCGCTATGACTGGAAACTGGTCGGCAAGAAGGAAATGTACATCCCGTACAACAGCTACAAGCTCGACTCGCCGAAACTCAAGTACGACGACATCGTCAAGGCGGGCCACATCAATCAGGACCTCACCCGTTATGAATTGCACCGGGTCTGGGAAGTGATCGGCACGGTCAAGCCGAACGAACGCCACATCTATGCCAAACGCCACATGTACATCGATGAAGACAGCTGGCAAGTCGCGCTGGCCGATCACTACGATGGACGCGGGCAACTGTGGCGCGTTGCTGAAGGTCACTCGCAGTATTACTACGACCACCAGACCCAGGCTTATACCCTCGAAGCCCTCTACGACATCATCGCCGGCCGCTACATCGCGCTGGGGATGAAGAACGAAGAGAAGCACAGTTTCGAGTTCCGCTTCGAAGCCAAGGCTGCCGACTACACACCATCGGCGTTGCGTGCCGAGGGCGTGCGGTAACGGTTTCGATACCTGGGCAGTACAAAAGGCGACCGCACGGTCGCCTTTTTTATGGCCCTCAATCAGCGCGCTGAATATTTATCAACAAGTGTCCGGGAGAGGGCTAGGGTGACGGCACAACGATAAAAAGGCCCAGCCGATGACAGCCATGACGCCCTGCCTGGATCGACCCGGTTTTTTGCCCAGGCTTTCTTCTCATCACCAGTTTCGCAGCCGTTTAAGCGAACCGTTGTTGGCGTCGACGGCGCGGGTCAGGTTGGTCTGTGCACCGGCGGGCAGCGGCAAAACCGCGCTGTTTGCCGAGTGTTTGCTCCAGGTGCGTGCGGACAGCGAAGCGATCTGGCTGCCGCTGGCGGGCGCAACGCTCAGCCGTGAGGCGTTCTGCCTGCACCTGGCCCTTGCGTTGGGACTGGACGAAGACCTTGGTGAGTCAGCGCTGTGCGCGGCGCTGGCAAATTGGTCCAGGACCACGGCGTTGTTTATTGATGATTACTGTCGCCTGCCGGATCCGGCGCTGGATGCTTTATTGGATCGCTTGCTTGCGATCAGCAGTCCGGCGCTTGTCTGGTGGATCAGCACTCGCCGTCGACCGCAGTGCAATTGGCCGCGCCTTCTGCTTGATGACGAACTGTTTGAATGTGAGCGCGCCAGCCTTGCGTTGACGCGCGATGAAGTGGCGTCGGTGCTGCGTCACTTGTCGCCAGATAAGGCCGACACTGTCGCTGCTCGCATTGTCCAGCGCACCGGCGGTTGGTGCGCCGGCGTGCGCATGCTGCTTCTGCAAAAGTGCGACTGGTCGCAACGCCTTGAGTCCAGGCAGCGTGTCGACACGTTGCTGGATTACCTGCAACACGAACTGTTCAGCAGTCTGACGCCGGAGCAGGCCGAGGCATGGCGTGTGCTGGTCCATCTGCCGCGGTTCAATGCGCAACTGTGTGAGCATTTGTTTGGCGCCGGTGAGGGCGCGCAGCTTCTGCATGATCTGCAAGTGCTTGGCTGCTTCATCGAACCGTGGAACGACTGCGCCGATTGGCAGCAGATCTTCCCACCCTTGTCGCGAATCATGCGCGAGTCAAATTGGCCCTGCGCGCGCTCCTGGCACCGGCGAACCTGTCAGTGGTTCAGCGCGGCGCAGGATTGGCGAGCGGCATTTGAACATGCGCTGCTGGCCGAAGAATATGAAACCGCCGCGAGCCTGTTGCAGCATTTCAGTTTTGAGGACTTGTTTGAGGACCGGACGGTTGTGCTGTTATTGCGGTTCCATGAGCAACAGAGCCAGGAACTGACCCTGGTGACTCCGCAACTGATTGGTCTGGTCACTGGCGCACTGCTTTTCGCCGGGCGCTTCGAACAGGCCGCGCAATGCATGGCCCGGTCGTCCCGCTTCATGCCGCAGCCTTCGGCGCATCTGGAGCAGCAGTTGCTCGCGCGCTGGCAGGCGCAACAAGGCTGGCTTTGTCACTTGCAAGGGCAGATGGAAATGGCGCGCGTGTGTTTTCACGAAGCGTTGGCAGCGCTGGCTCCCGGTGCCTGGCAAGCGCGCTTGTTATGCCTGTCCGGGCTGACTCAACAAGCACTGCTGTGTGGTGAGCTCGATCAGGCCCACGCCATCAACCGTGAGGCACTGTGCCTGGCACGCGCTCACGGCTCATTGCTGTTCGAAGGCTTGCTTGAGCTCGACCACGCCCAATGGCTGGAGCAGCGGGGCGCCCCTGTACGTGCTGAAAGTCTGCTCATGGAGATCGAGCATTTGCTGCGTCAGCGCAGGGTGACGCCCACGCCCCTGCTCGGAAGGATCGCGCTGCGGCGAGGCCGGCTGGCGCTATGCATGGGGTGTGACGAGCGGGCTGCAGATCTGTTCAGCCAAGGCCTGGAGGACTGCCTGCGCAGTGAAGACAAGCGGGTGTTGTATGGCTACCTGGGGCAGGCTCAGCTGGCAGGCAATCGTGGCGATTACGCCGGCGCGTTCGAACGCTTGCGCGAGGCTGAAAGGGTCATGCAGCAGCGGCAGATTCCCGAGACGGTCTATCGCGGTGTCGTGCTGCAGGTCAGTAGCCAGTTCTGGTTGCAGCAAGGCCGACCGCAACTGGCACATGAAGCGTTAGGGCGGCTATTGCGGCATTACCGCGGCCCTGCTGCTCTGCAGGCGCCTCCGGCGACATTCGAATTGATTACCCGTATCGAATACCTGCTGGCTTGCGCACGTATGCAGTTGAGCCCGGATCGAACCTGTATCCCGGCAATAGAAGCTCTATTAAAACGAGCCCGGACACAGGGCATGTTGGCGGCGGAAACGGAATTACTGCTGGCTGTCGCCCAATTGGCGGAGTCCGTCGGCGATAGCACCATGGCGCAGCAAGCCTTGGAGCGGGCGCGGGGGCTTGTTGAACAATGTCATTTGCATCAAGCCATACGGGAATGGCAATTACGCCGAGGTCAGGCAGCCACCGCATCGGCCACGGCTGTTCCTGCTTCAGCATCCGGGGAAGTTAATCTATTGCCAGGACTTAGCCGCCGTGAACGCGAAGTACTGGTGCTGATTGCGCAGGGACTCTCTAATCAGGAAGTTGCCGAACACCTATTTATTTCCTTGCATACTGTAAAAACCCACGCAAGGCGAATAAATGGAAAGTTGGGTGTGGAACGCCGCACCCAAGCGGTGGCGAAAGCAAAGGCAGTGGGGATACTTGATTAAAGTTGTGCTCGTCGTCGCAATTGGAAGTTGACGTTTCTTTTTGTTGGGCATGGTTTGTAATCTATTCAGGCTTCTTATTGGTGAGAAGAAAATCTACCTTGTATCTATCGTCAGGTGCTGCATTCGCAGTTATGGATAGTAAACAAGGAGGCGATATGAGCAGTTTATTCAAGAGTTTAATGCGTCATTCAATCGGCGAGCAGGTAACCTGGGTCGAAGAATGGGAAAAAGCCCAGCGTGCTAAAGACGAGTTGTTCGCAATTATCGAGGCAATACCGACTGTACAAGATATTTTGCGCAAAACGCTCGTCGCCGAGTTACAGCGTTTGGGCAAGGATATTGATATCGACAATGTCTACGTCAATACCGGTACTTCTCTACATGCCAGTGTAAATCGTCCCTCGGGTTCTCTTTGGGAGGTAACACTTTACTGTCTCGATAATAACGTGGTCCCTGCCTGGAACGCAGGTGATGACGGGGTGTTTTTCCTGCCCGATACCTTCAGCGATCAATTCAAAGTCGACGGTCTCAACGTTCATATCGTGCAGGATATGGTCTCGGCTTTGTCTTCTGGCCTGGAAAATAACCTGCGCACCGAACTCCAGACATTCTGGGCTGCCGCGGTGAGCTCTACTCGTCCAGAAAATGCGTCGCTGACCAACAAGCAGGCATTTATTCAGGCTTACGGCCTGGTGACGAGCGCAGAATTATCGCTATCGGGCATGGCGCAAAATTTCGATGGTTATCTGGGCGAGCGATTTGCTTCGCTGCTTGATACGGCAACCGGTCAAGGGGTGTACGAAGTCATTCAGCAACCAACACCGGATTATCTCGATTTGCTTCAGCCCTGTTTTGTTCTGGACAATGCCGAACGTCCAGAAGCAGAAATGAAACTGGTCAATGAGTCAACCTCTTACCTCCTGCATACGCTGGAAAAAGGCTTTGAGTATTTTGACAAAAACATTGATCTGCACAGCAAATTACAAGCTCGATTGTATCTGGATAGCAGCCAAATAAAGTATCTCAACGCCACGCGAAGCCCTCATGCGTTCTGCGTTGAAGTCCATCTTCAGGGTCAACTCGAGAGTGTAACGGCTTTTATAGCTGGCCGTGAGCAACTGCAACAAACGCTGACTTCCGTACTGCAGGAAAATCAAGGCATGCATGTGTTGCGTTACGGCATCAACAGCCGCTTCCATCTTCTGTGGGCAGCTTTGAAGCGCACCGACTGGCCGCTTTGGCTTAAAGGCGCCGGCAGTGATATTCAAAAGCGGTATACAGAGCTCGAAACATCCAGGGATAAATACCAAGTCGATTTTGAGACTGTTTTCAACACATGTTTTTCGTTCAAGGACTTCGTCTTGCGAACATTTTCCGAGTGGGCGGAAAGAGTCCTCGGAGAACGACTGGATCCGGAAAACATTAGTGTTCACAGTTCCTACTCCATGCAAGTTGCCGGTCGAACCATTGTGCAGGAGGAAACTCGCACACTGACGGAGTTCATTGTCTTCGGTTTGCATGATGATGCTCATAAAGCGATTATCCGCCTGGTGGATGCACCCCGCGGAAGCCGGCTGACAACGGTTGCGCTTGAACAGTGGTTGGCGAATCGCAACTTGCGCCTTCAGTTCACAGCGAGCTTTCCGTCCTCACCCTCGGTCGATTATCAACAGGCTTACCGGAACTATCTATTTAGCCAGATGGAGTTTGCAGCTTTTGTTGCTCGTCACGCTGGAGAATTGGATGCAAATGATTTGAATGTTGTTTCCCGTGCCATGGCCAATGATCCGTCGATCATCCTGCAGGGCTTGAACATCAGGTTACAGAGACCAGCGTTAAAGGACGTCCTGGTTATTTCGGCTAATGGATACTCACCGTTGCTGATATTTTTCAAATCGCCTGACGGCGATTTCAAATTTCGAAAGTTTTCTGGGATTTACGCGGCGAATCGCTGGCTGGAATCGGTGCTATCGGCAAATCGCGAATATGCGGCGCTGGCAATCCATCCGGATTATCTGCACGAAGCGGGTGAATTGCTGGGTAGTGCGCGCACCGGAATAACTTACAAGTACACGCTCGATTACAGTCTGGCCGATCTTTCTTTGAACCCCAACGCCCCCTTGCTCGACTACGTCAACGTCGCTTATCGCGCCGAGATTGCCTTGCACAAGGCAATTGCACCGGCCACTTACCGAGCGCTGGGAATTGCAGGCCGCAGGCGTTATTCCCGGTTAACCACGGAACTCAAGGCGCTCTCCACGGTAGAGGCGCGAGAAAACGGTTTTCCAACGTTCGAGCAATTCACCTATGACTCGGTAAAAGCGCAGATAGAAGAAATCTTGCGCAGTCGGGGGACCATCGTTACGGTCAATCCTGATCAGATAATCATCCACACGGAAGAGTTTCGTAAGAGTGTTACCGACCTCTTGGTTGAAGGGTTGGCATTTGAAGCGGTACACCCTGCCTACGAAACGAAGTTCAGCCCAAAGTATTATCTGTTGGGTGGACACCCGGCCATTGAAAAACTGGATATCCGCGACCTTTCCTCGCTGTCGAAAACCTTTCGTCCAGGTGACAAGTATAGCGCGATGCTAAGGGCGCAATATCAGGACAAGGCTCACCCTGGTTATGCATTCAAACGCGCTGTACACGCCCGGAAGATTCGCTGTGAGATGAACTGCAACGCGGTTTCAGACTATATCAACGGTAGGTTGTCGACTGAGGCCTTTTCAGCCGTCCAGCGGGTCATTGATGGTTTGAAGGAGAGCGGCGGCAATCAGTCCATCGCGAATAATACGTTCGAAGGCGACGAAGGCTTATACAAATTCAATATCGATTCGCTGGGTTTGACCGTAGCGCAAGACCGCACAGTCGGCGGTGTGTATATATTCCGTCTGAAGTTGCTTTCGGGCTTTGTCAACGTGCTCTATACACCTGATGCACCAGACCTTGTCAGCTTCCGCCCGATTGCAGACTTCATTCCCTCCATCCGTTTTCGATACGGGCCATTCAGGGAGTATTTCAGCGATCGGATACTGCTCGTTGATCAAAAAGTAATCAGTGATTATTTTGACAGGCTTGTTGCCACGGTTGATGAAAGGCGGGCTGTCGGCACCCAGAACCGCGCGAAGCTACCTGACCTGTTCACTTTTCATGATGAGCGCGTGCGCCGCGTGTTGAGTGATATCGACGAACGCACTGTCAGCCTGAACGAGGTCATCGCCGGTCTTGTTTACGACAACGTGATCAAAGCCGCGGGCATCGTCAGCCTGCTGGTGCCGCCGGTCGGCACGGTGGTGGTGGCCGTGCAGATGATGAAGAGCATCTATGATGCGTCACAGTCGCACAGACGGGGTGATTATTCCGCCGCACTGGGGCATGTACAGGAAGCTATGATCGGGTTGCTCACCCTGGGCCAGGCAGCGGCGGCAGGTGCACCGGTCAAACAGCTGACCCATGTGCAACGGTCGTTTTTCAGTCTGTTCGAAGACGCGCGAACAGTGGCTGAACTGGTCACGTATTACACCGGCGAGCCAGACCTCAAGGAAACGCTGACCGGAATCTTCGCGACCATCATGGAAAGCGCCGATTTCGGGCTGAGTAAAACCACGGTTCATTGATCATGTTCGAGCGCTCATTGCCTCGGTCTTAACCTTCATACCCCATTCGCCAACTCACGGCCCGCGTCGCAGCCAGCAACCGCTGCGCCGCCGGGCCGTTTTCGTCGGCGTGGAACAGCGAAGTCGGGCCGACAATGGTCAGCACCGCGGCGATCTGTCCGACGGCGTTGAACACCGGCGCCGACAACGCATCCACTCCCGGCATCAGCAAACCGTGCACATGATGCAGGCCGCGTGCACGGATCTGTTCGCACAGCGTGATGTAAGCCTTTTGGTCCTTGAGCGGATGCTCGGCGGCGGCGACTTCCATTTCGCGCAAGTCATCGGTTTCCCGATGCGGCAGGTAGGCGCTGAACACCAGCCCGGTCGAGGAGCTGAGCAGCGGCAATACCGAGCCCAATTGCGTTACCACCGTCACCGCGCGCACAGCCGGTTCGATATGCACCACGGTCGCACCTTGGTTGCCCCATACCGCCAGAAAGCAGGTTTCATTGAGTTCGTCGCGCAACTCGGACAAGGGCAGGGCGGCGACTTTCAGCACGTCCATGCTGTTGAGGGCGGCGAGGCCGACGCGCAGCGCTTCCCGGCCCAGACCGTAATGGTTGGTCGCAGCGTTCTGCTCGGCAAAACCTGAAGCGATCAACGCTTGCAGATAACGATGCACCTTGCTCGCCGGCATCTGCACGTGCTCGGCCAGGCGCGACAATGACGTCGATGGCGACAGCTCGGCCAGCGCCTTGAGGATGTCAGTGCCGACCTCGGCGGAGCGGACTTTCTGTTTGCCGTTGCTGTCGCTGGTTTTTTCCATGGGCTGGCGGTTCCGGTTTCGAATGGGCGTCTTTATAGCTTGACGCTGGATAGCGAGCAAATTACGTTATGCGTAATCAGATTACGATAATAACAACCCCGGCGTGCCGAGACCTCTGAGCCAGAGCGATGGGCCACTGCCGACTCCCTGTTCAGGAGGCTCCATGAACTCCGATTCAACCGCTCAGGCCTTGGCGTATCAGTCCGGGTTCGGCAACGAATTCAGCTCTGAAGCGTTGCCCGGCGCGCTGCCCGTTGGCCAGAATTCTCCGCAAAAAGCCCCGTACGGCCTCTACACCGAATTGTTTTCCGGCACCGCGTTCACCATGGCCCGCAGTGAAGCGCGGCGGACCTGGATGTACCGGATTCAGCCGTCAGCCAATCACCCGGCCTTCGCCAAACTCGAGCGGCAAATCGCCGGCGGACCGCTGGGCGAGGTGACGCCCAATCGCCTGCGCTGGAACCCGCTGGATATTCCGGCCGAACCGACCGATTTCATCGACGGGCTGGTGAGCATGGCCGCCAATGCCAGCGCGGAAAAACCGGCCGGGATCAGCATTTACAATTACCTCGCCAACCGTTCGATGGAGCGCGTGTTCTTCAATGCTGATGGTGAATGGTTGCTGGTGCCCCAACTCGGCCGTCTGCGTATCGCCACTGAATTGGGCGTGCTGGAAGTCGCACCGTTGGAGATCGCCGTGCTGCCGCGCGGTCTGAAATTCCGCGTTGAACTACTCGACGCGCAGGCGCGTGGCTATATCGCCGAAAACCACGGCGCGCCGCTGCGTCTGCCAGACCTGGGGCCGATCGGCAGCAATGGCCTGGCCAATCCGCGGGATTTTCTCAGCCCGGTCGCCGCTTACGAAAACCTGCAGCAACCGACCACGCTGGTGCAGAAATTCCTTGGCCAGTTGTGGGCCACTGAACTCAATCATTCGCCGCTCAACGTGGTCGCCTGGCACGGCAACAACGTGCCGTACAAATATGATCTGCGCCGCTTCAACACGATCGGCACAGTCAGCTTCGATCATCCCGATCCGTCGATCTTCACCGTGCTGACCTCGCCAACCAGCGTGCACGGCTTGGCCAACCTCGACTTCGTGATCTTCCCGCCGCGCTGGATGGTCGCCGAAAACACCTTCCGTCCGCCGTGGTTCCACCGCAACCTGATGAACGAATTCATGGGCCTGATCCAGGGCGAATACGATGCCAAGGCCGAGGGCTTCGTGCCGGGCGGCGCGTCATTGCACAGCTGCATGAGCGCCCACGGCCCGGATGGCGAAACCTGCACCAAAGCGATCAACGCTGAACTCAAACCGGCGAAGATCGATAACACCATGGCGTTCATGTTCGAGACCAGCCAGGTACTGCGCCCAAGCCGCTTCGCCCTCGACTGCCCGCAACTGCAACCTTCTTACGACGCCTGCTGGGCCACGCTGCCCGCCACGTTCGACCCGACCCGGAGATAACCCATGACGCAGAATTCCATCACCCGCAGTTGGGTCGCCTCGGCCAACGGCCACGCCGATTTCCCGCTGCAGAACCTGCCCCTCGGTGTGTTCAGCAGCAACGGTGCGGCGCCGCGCGCCGGCGTTGCGATTGGCGAGCACATCTTCGATCTGCAAGTGGCGCTTGAAGCCGGGCTGTTCGACGGTGCGGCGCGCAGTGCCGTTGAAGCCATGCACGGCGGCCAGTTGAACGCGTTTTTCGAACTCGGCAGTGAGGCGCGGATTGCCTTGCGTTCGCGCCTGCTGGAACTGTTCAGCGAAGGCAGCACCCTGCGCGGCAGCATTGAAGCGCAGGGGGGGAAACTGTTGCCTCTGGCCGCCGGTTGCCAGATGCACCTGCCAGCACGCATCAGCGACTACACCGACTTCTATGTCGGCATCGAACACGCGCAAAACGTCGGCAAACTGTTCCGCCCCGATAATCCGTTGCTGCCCAACTACAAGCACGTACCGATCGGCTATCACGGCCGCGCCTCGACCGTACGCGTATCCGGCACCGACGTGCGGCGGCCGAAGGGCCAGACCCTGCCGGCCGGTCAGACCGAGCCGGTGTTCGGCCCCTGCGCGCGTCTGGATTACGAGCTGGAACTGGGCATCTGGATCGGCCAGGGTAACGAGATGGGCGATTCGATTGCCATTGGCGATGCCGCGCAGCATATCGCTGGTTTCTGCCTGCTCAACGACTGGTCGGCGCGCGATATCCAGGCCTGGGAATACCAGCCGCTGGGGCCGTTCCTGTCGAAGAGCTTCATCACCAGCGTGTCGCCCTGGGTGGTAACGGCCGAAGCACTGGCGCCGTTCCGCACCGCGCAGCCAGCGCGTCCGCAAGGCGATCCGCAACCGCTGCCGTATCTGTTCGACAAACGCGATCAGGATGGCGGTGCCTTCGACATCGAACTGGAAGTGCTGCTGCTCACCGAAGCCATGCGCGAGCAGAACCTGCCGGCCCATCGTCTGACCTTGAGCAACACCCGCTACATGTACTGGACCGTCGCGCAAATGGTTGCGCATCACAGCGTCAACGGCTGCCAGTTGCAGGCCGGTGATCTGTTCGGCTCGGGCACCTTGTCCGGCCCCGAGAGCGGTCAATTCGGCAGCCTGCTGGAAATCACCGAGGGCGGTAAAAAGCCGATCGAACTGGCGTCTGGCGAGGTGCGTAAATTCCTTGAAGACGGTGACGAAATCATCCTGCGCGCACGCTGCGCCCGTGACGGTTTCGCCTCGATCGGCTTTGGCGAATGCCGCGGCAAAGTGCTGGCGGCGCGCTGACGGGAGCGGCTCATGGATCTCTATACCTATTACCGTTCGACCTCGTCGTATCGGGTGCGCATTGCGCTGGCGCTCAAGGGGCTGGAATATCAGGCGCTGCCGGTCAACCTGATCGCGCCGGGAGGTGGCGAGCATCGGCAAGCGGCGTATCTGGCGCTCAATCCGCAGGGCCGGGTGCCGGCGTTGCGCACCGATGACGACGCCTTGCTGATTCAGTCGCCAGCGATCATCGAATATCTCGAGGAACGTTATCCACAGGTGCCGTTGCTGCCGGATGATCTCGTCGCCCGCGCGCAAGTGCGTGGCGTGGCGGCGGTGATCGGTTGCGATGTGCATCCGCTGCACAACGTCAGCGTGCTCAATCGCCTGCGCCAGTTGGGGCAGGACGAGCCGCAGGTGATCGAGTGGATCAGCCACTGGATCAGTCAGGGCCTGGCGACGGTGGAGCAGTTGATCGGTGACAGTGGCTTCTGTTTCGGTGAATGGCCATGTGTGGCGGACGTGTATCTGATCCCGCAGTTATATGCGGCAGAGCGCTTCAATGTCAGCCTTGAGGCGTATCCGAAAATCCGTCGGGTGGCGGCGCTGGCGGCGGAACATCCGGCGTTCATCAAAGCGCATCCGGCCCACCAGCCCGACACCCGGTAACCCTGTAGGAGTGAGCCTGCTCGCGATAGCGGTGTGTCAGTCAGAATGATCCCGCCTGACACACCGCAATCGCGAGCAGGCTCACTCCTACAAGGGATCAGCGCCGTCGGGAAACATAAAAACAAGACAGGTACCTTGCGATGCACAACCAGATTGCCAGCTTCCGCGCGGCACTCGACGCCCGTCCTGTGTCCCGTTATCAATGGTTGCTCTTGATCCTGCTGGCGCTGCTGCTGGTCACCGATGGCTACGACGCCCAGGTGCTCGGTTATGTGGTGCCGGCATTGGCTCAGGACTGGGGGCTGGAGAAATCGGCGTTCGGGCCGGTGTTCAGTGCCAACCTGCTCGGCCTCACCCTTGGCTCTCTCGCGGTGACGCCACTGGCTGATCGCTTCGGTGTGCGGCGCATTCTGCTTGCCTGCGTGCTGATCTATGCGACGTTGACCGTGCTGATGGTGTTTGCCGACTCGCTGAACAGCCTGATGATCGCGCGCTTTATCTGCGGCATCGGCATGGGCGGGGCGATGCCCAGCGCCATGGCGCTGATGTCGGAATATTCGCCACCGCGCTTGCGCACCTTGATGGTGACGCTCGCAGCCTGCGGCTTTTCCTTCGGCGGGGCGGCCGGTGGATTTGTCGCCGCCGGGTTTATCGACCAGTTCGGCTGGCAAGCGGTGTTTCTCGCCGGAGGCATCACGCCGTTACTGCTGTTTCCGTTTTTGTGGTGGATGCTGCCGGAGTCACTGCCGCGTCTGCTGCGTGACGCGCCGCCGTATACGCGACTACGCAAAGTCAGCGCGCGGATGCTGCCGGACTGGCAGCCGCCTGTGGCCAGCGTTGAGCAGAACGCGCGCGAACAGGGCAGTAAACTTACGGTGGTTGAGTTGTTTCGCAACGGCTACGCGCGGCCGACGCTGCTGATCTGGGCGACATTTTTTGTCAGCCTGATTCTGTTGTATTTCATGATCAGTTGGCTGCCTTCGCTGCTGTTGGAAAGCGGCCTGAAACTCAACCAAGCCAATCTGGTGACCTCGATGTTCCTCTTCGCCGGCACGCTTGGCGCAATCTGCATGGCCTGGTTCGCTGACCGCCTGAAGCACAAGGTGCGCCTGTTGTCCGGCGTGCTCGCCGGCGCGGCGCTGTGCACGATCCTGCTCGGACTCAATCACGATAACCCGCGCTATCTGGTGGCCTGCGTGTTCGCGGCCGGGTTCTGCATCATCGGCGGGCAACTGACGCTGAATGCGTTTGCCAGCAATTTCTACCCGGCGCACGTGCGCGCCACCGGCACCGGATGGGCCTTGGGCGTGGGGCGTTTTGGTTCGATACTCGGGCCGTTGTTCGGCAGCCTGTTGCTGGCGATGCACATACCGGTGGCGCAGATTTTCTTTTTCTGCGCGATCCCGGCGGTCGTCGCCGCACTGTTGATCATCCAGGTTCGCACGCCTTCCGAGGCCAGGCAAAGTCCTGCGGGAGCCAGCCTGCTGGCGAAGAGCGATAGCGCGGTCTGACGGATAGACCGAGTCGCCCGCATCGCTAGCAGGGCTAGCTCCCACATGAAATCGCGCATAACCATAGGTCGAGTGTCAGCTCGCCAGCCCTTCAAATCAAAAGCCCCTCACCCTAGCCCTCTCCCGGAGGGAGAGGGGACTGATCGAGGTGGATGCGAGAGCTGCGCCGACCTGTAATACCGAGTCGAATACAAATTCCGAATCCAACCCAAATCGGCTCCCTCTCCCTCCGGGAGAGGGCTGGGGTGAGGGGCGAATCCACCGCAAATCCAAAGCCAACCCGCTCCGCTCTTCACCACTCAACAATGAGCGCTAGCTGTGTAAACCCACCACGTTGTTCACGGATGCTATTCGGCTAATCGGTGGTAAATAACTCAAACTGGCATGCGGGCGATGCCAGTTGTACCTGTGCAACCAAGGCATCAGATACGTCGCGCGTTGATCTGAGCTTTCATAACTTCTGGCGTAGGCCCATTCGCGCAGAGCGGTCTGTATAAATCGCTCTGCCTTGCCATTCGTGCGCGGGGTGTAAGGCTTGGTAAAGATGTGCTTAAGCCGCAGCCGCCGGCACAGGCGCTTGAAGCTCCTGGATTTGTAGCAAGGGCCGTTATCGGTCATTACCCGCTCGAATTTCACGCCGAGCGTTTTGTAGTAACGCAGGGCCCGGATCAGCGCGAGGCAGGCGCTACGAGCGGTTTGGTCTGGGTATAAACCACAGTGCGCCACTCGACTATGGTCGTCGATGGCAACATGTCCAAACTCCCAACCCACATGGTAAGAACGGCCTTTCAGACGGTCTTTTGTCACTCGATGACCAGGTTTGTTAAAGCGCCCCAGCCTCTTGATATCCAAGTGCAGCAAGCCTCCCGGCTGAGAGTATTCGTAGCGAATAACCGCAACTGGCGGTTCCAGATAAGCCAGGCGATTGAGTCCGTTGCGGCTCAATATCCTGCCTACCGTGCTATGCCCCACCTTCAAAGACTTACTGATTTCGCCATAGGTTTTTCGCTCACGGCGAAGCTTGATGATTTTCTCCAGACACTCTGGGGCAGTAGCGTGCGGACAGGAAGCCGGGCGGGATGAGCGATCCTGGAGACCTTTTTCGCCTTCGGTTCGATAGCGGTTTATCCACTTGTAGGCAGTGCGAACGCTGACCCCCTGGGCCTTGGCCACCTCTTCAACTCTCAAACCCTCTGTGAGGACTCTTTGAACAAGAAGGGCTCGACCAGAAACAGTTAATCGGGCATTTTTATGAGTGTTCACTCGGGGCCTCCGGGGGCTTGGTTTGGTTCGCACCTCCAATTTCCCGGAAAAGCCCCGAGTGAACAACCTACAGAGAGATCACAGCTAGCTCGAGTGCTCTTGATCTTGATCTTGCCTAACCGGCGACATCGGAAGGCTGAGTGGAGGGATCGATCCGGGCGTGGGAGCGCAGCGACCGTACGACGAAGTCGTACACAGCGGAAGTAGGTGCAGCGAAGCAAACCGTAGCCGCTGCGCCCGGATCGATCCCGGAGCGAAGGGACCCGAGCCTGCGAGGGCCGTACGTAGGAGCAAAGCCTTTTGGTTCCTTTTTGGCGTCTGAAAAAGGGACTCGCCGTAAGGGCCATCCCTTTCAAGGTCTTCTGTAAAATCCCCTGAAATTCATTTAGGGATACCCGAACGATGTGGGCCGATGTTCTAGCGCGTTTCGAGAAAAAAGCACCTGCCAGTGTCATGGCCAAATTGGCGCTGGAGCAGGCTATTGCCCCTGAGTGGATCGATCAGGTTTTCGAAGAGCATCGGCAACGGCAGTACTCTCGCGAACTGCTGTTTTCGACCATTATCAAGCTGATGTCCCTTGTTTCATTGGGCTTGAAGCCATCCCTTCACGCCGCCGCGCGACAGCTTGAAGATCTTCCTGTGAGCTTGGCGGCTCTTTACGACAAGATCAGTCGTACCGAGCCTGCTCTGTTGCGCGCGTTGGTTACGGGCTGTGCACAGCGCCTGACTCCAACCATCAGGGAGTTGGGCTGCACGGCGATGTTGCCGGGCTGGCAGATTCGGGTGGTGGATGGCAACCACTTGGCGTCCACTGAGAAGCGTCTAGGAGCTTTACGTAATGAGCGCGGCGCTGCTCGTCCCGGTTTTTCGGTGGTTGCCTACGACCCCGATCTGGACCAGGTCATCGACCTTCAGGCGTGTGAGGATGCGTACGCAAGTGAGCGTGTTTGTGTGCTGCCTCTATTGGCCAATGCCGAGCCGGGCCAAGTCTGGCTGGCTGATCGGCTCTACTGCACGCTGCCGGTTATGGAGGCCTGTGAGCAGGTTCAAACCTCGTTTGTCATTCGTCAGCAAGCCAAACATCCACGCTTGATTCAAGAGGGTGAATGGCAAGAGCCGGTACCTGTGGAAACAGGCACTGTGCGAGAGCAGATCATCCAGGTCAGAGGCGGTTACCAATGCCGGCGTGTCGAGCTGACGCTTCATTCGCCAACGGACTCCGGTGACAGCAGTTTGATGTTCTGGAGCAACCTGCCTGAGAGCGTCAGTGCGCCACAGATCGCGGAACTGTATCGCCGCCGCTGGAGCATTGAAGGTATGTTCCAGCGACTGGAAGCGATTCTGGAAAGTGAGATTGAAACTCTTGGTAGCCCAAAGGCTGCCTTGCTCGGGTTCGCTACGGCGGTACTGGCCTATAACGTTCTGGCCGTCCTCAAACGAAGTGTTGAGCAAGCTCATCGCGATACCCAGCCTAAAGGATGGGAGGCCTCTATCTATCACTTGGCGGTTCAAGTCAGGAGTGGGTATGAGGGAATGCAAATTGCGTTGCCCGCGGAACATCTTCCCGTTATCCCGCTAGAAAAACTGGCCCAGCGCTTATTGGAACTGGCCAGAAATATCCAGCCCAAACAAGTCGCGAAAAGCCCTCGCGGTCCCAAAGTGCCCAAGCCTAAAACATGGGTCCAGGGCACCGCAGTACATGCGCATGTTTCAACGGACCGGTTAATCAAGGCTAAAAAAACGAAAAGACCTTGAAAGGGATGGCCGTAAGGGCGAAACCGCCAGCCGCAGCACCCGCAGCAACGGATATGTCCCCGATCAGCCAGATATAGCAGCGCGACCCGAGTAATCGCGAACAGGCTCACTCCTACAAAAACGACGCTTCAGTGCACAACAGAATTGGGCGGCAAATGCCCGAGCCGCTCGGTCAAGCGCAGCCGCTGGATCGGATCATCGCTAAGCAACAGCGCATGCTCCAGATCAAAGCGCTCGGCATTCGGGCAATCAAGGCGCTGATACAGACTGGCGCGGGCCAGATAATCAGCGGCCGAAGCGTTACCCAGCTCCAGCACCCGTTCGGCGTCGATCAGCGCGGCAATGAAGTCATCATGGCTCAGGTGCAACTGACGCAGATTGCGCGACAGGCGCTGCAGCATTTGCTGCGGGCTGGCGGTCAGCAGATGCTCGGCACTGAGCTTCATGTTCGGCCCGTACTGGCGCTGCAACAGCTCACGACAATCATTGGGATACAGACGCCGGCCCCCGCACGGATCAAGCAAATGATCGGCGCCCGGCACGCGCAGCAAAAAATGGCCCGGAAAGTTGACCCCTACCAGCGGAATCTCCAGACCCCGCGCCAACTCCAGCGCAATCAGCGCCAGCGCCAACGGTTGCCCGCGACGGTTGTGCAAGACTTCAGGCAGCAAGGCCGCCTGCGGGCGCAGCGGCAAAAAGTCGTCCTTGGCAAAACCCAGATCGTTCATCCGCCGTAACAACGGTTGCGCCAACTCGCTGACCGGCAGCATCGGCAAGCCATAACTGACGCGTTGCTGCAGCTCTTTGAATTCGTGCAACAGCGCTTGCGGATCGACGGCTTTTTCATGCTCGGCCGCGATCCACAACGCCGCTTCCAGCAGTGCGGGCGGTGAGCGGTGCAGGCAATCGAAAAAACGTTGACGCGGGTTCATCGAAATCTCCAGGCATTGCCTCGTTTTTAGCCTCCTCTGCGGGATTCGTCCAGTGCCCCGCATGGCCGGCACAGAGTTATGCCGCAAAGCGCTTGTCGGCGCGGCCGCTTATTCCGGCGCGCTCCAGCAATTTTCACGGGCAAGCCTATACTGGCGTTCTACAAGAAGTGATTCGGGAGCCTGTCGATGTTCGCTCTCATGCAAAGCACTCGCCTGGAGTCGCTGCACCTTAGCGTCGACCCGGTTTCCGGGTTGAAGGCGGTCATTGCCATTCATAACAGTCGCCTCGGGCCTGCCCTGGGCGGATGTCGTTACCTTGCCTATCCCGATGACGAATCAGCCATCGAGGACGCCATTCGTCTTGCCCAGGGCATGAGCTACAAAGCCGCGCTGGCCGGGCTGGAGCAGGGCGGTGGCGTGGCAGTGATCGTGCGGCCGGCCCATGTCGAAAATCGCGGTGCGCTGTTCGAAGCCTTCGGCCGTTGCATCGACCAGCTCGACGGCCGCTACATCACCGCCATCGACAGCGGCACTTCGGTGGCCGACATGGATTGCATTGCCCAGCAGACCCGCCACGTCACCAGCACCACGTCTGCCGGCGACCCGGCGCCGCATGCGGCAATGGGCGTGTTCGCCGGGATTCGGGCCACCGCCATGGCGCGGCTGGGCAGCGACAACCTCGAAGGCTTGCGCATCGCCATTCAGGGCCTTGGCAATGTCGGTTTTGCCTTGGCCGAGCAACTGCACGCGGTGGGCGCCGAACTGCTGGTCAGCGATATCGACCACGGCAAGGTGCAACTGGCGATGGAGCAACTCAACGCCCATCCGATTGCCAACGACGCTTTACTCAGCACGCCGTGCGACATCCTCGCGCCCTGCGGTCTGGGCGGCGTATTGAACAGCCACACGGTCAGCCAATTGCGCTGCGCGGCGGTGGCCGGCTCGGCGAACAATCAGCTGACGCACCTGGACATGGCCGATCAACTGGAGCGGCGCGGAATTCTCTATGCGCCGGATTACGTGATCAACGCCGGCGGCCTGATCTACGTTTCGCTGAAGCATCGCGGCGAAGAACTGCCGACCATCACCGCGCATCTGTCGAAGATCAGTTCAAGGCTGACCGAAGTTTTCGCCCACGCGCAGGCGGAAAAGCGTTCGCCGGCGCGGGTAGCCGATGAACTGGCAGAGAAAGTTTTGTATCGCTGAGTTTCACAGGCATTAAAAAGGCCCCGCGTCCTGCGACTCGGGGCCTGTTCAATTCAGGCGTTTATCACTTCGCAGCCTTCGCTGCTTTGGCCGGTTTCACCGGCGCTTCAGACGCTTGCACGTCCTCGCCAGGCTCGCTGGCCTCGACCGGTTCGGCCGGTGCGTTGATCAGTTCAGCCAGCGCGTCCGGCTGGCTCTTGAACGCCCGGGCGAACACATCGCGATTCTTCGCCATGTAGATCCCGGCTTCCTCTACTTGCTGCTCAGTCAGCGACGGAACGGCTTTTTGCAGAACATCGGCCAGATATTCGGCCAGTTCGAGCATTTTGTCATGACGGTCAGCTTCGGCTTTATCCATGAACAAGCGCTCCAGATCTCGGCTGCTGCGGTATACCACTTCGACGGCCATTCACCACCTCACATGCCTTCACGTTAAGTTGTCTTGTCGACTACTGTATCCATATACAGCGAAAAGGATAAGCGAATCCCTGCGCCATGGGTAGTGGCTTTTCAATGTAGACCGGATTTTCGCTTTGTCAGTGAGCTTCATGTCGGCTGTATTCGCCAGCAGCCTCGCTGCCACATAGCACCGACCGTGCGACGAAACGCCACGGGGCGGGGTTGGCGGCGCTTCGCCATGATGGCGTGGCCTCGTTTCTGCATGACAACCAGGGCATGCGGCAAACCGTAACGTCCAACACGCATCATCCGCTCGAATCGGGCTAAGGAACATCATCGTGAAAATCAACTGGGCCGAGAAACTGCGGCAGAACGTGCATCAACTGGCCGAGTCCCTGGGCAACCTGTTCGTCGAAACCTTCCACTATCTGGCGCTGTTCGCCATTGGTGCGGTAACGGCGTGGGCGGCGGTGATGGAGTTTCTGGGCATGCTCGAAGTCGGGCACATCAAGATCGACGACATTCTGCTGCTGTTCATCTATCTGGAACTGGGCGCGATGGTCGGGATTTATTTCAAGACCAACCACATGCCGGTGCGTTTCCTGATCTATGTGGCGATCACCGCACTGACGCGTCTGCTGATCTCCAACGTCTCGCACCACAATCCGCCGGACATGGGCATCATCTACCTGTGCGGCGGCATTCTGTTGCTGGCGTTTGCGATCCTGGTGGTGCGCTATGCGTCGTCGCAATTCCCCTCAGTGAAGATCGAGAACCCGCAGCGCAAGATCGGCACGGGCTCGAGCGAGCATCCGGAAGTCGAGAAAGGCGAGCTTTAAAGCCCGGCTGACTGGCCTGGCTGGCCTTTGACGGGCGGTGGCGGGGTGAGCCCGGCGCCGTTGGTCATGGCTTCGAGAATCGACATGGCGCTGTGGCCCTGCTCGATGGCGATGCCGAACTGGATGCTTTGCACCAGTCGCTTCAAGCGCTCGGGATCATTGCGCTGTTCGGCGCTGATCATGCGTTTGGCGACGATCCGGCCGCCGTTGGACAGGGTCAGCATGATGCTGCCGTCCAGCCCCTGAATGCTCAGGTTGATCTGATAGTCCGGCGCGAAAGCATCGGTAATGATCTGAAATGGGTTGTCCATGATGCGTCACCGCCTGATTGAACGTGCAGTTGTTGACCGACCATGATCGGGTTGGTTCGCCATACCAGACCATTGGCATCTCGTTCGCTGAGGTTCGCAAAGTCCGTTTGCCTCACAGGGGGTACAGCAAGGGTCATGCCGGAAAAATTGTCGAACAATAAACACGGCGACAAAAAAGGCGAGCGCTGCGGCTCGCCTTTTTTTATGGCGCATTTTCGGGGCAGGAAAGCGCTGATGGTCGCTGACGGTGCAGGCCGCTCGATCAGCATTCTACCCAGTTCACGGCGAGGCCGCCGCGCGAGGTTTCCTTGTATTTGTCGTGCATGTCGGCGCCGGTGTCGCGCATGGTGCGGATCACCCGGTCGAGGGAAATGAAGTGATTGCCATCGCCGCGCAGGGCCATTTGCGTGGCATTGATCGCCTTGACGGCGGCAATCGCGTTGCGCTCGATGCACGGCACCTGCACCAGACCGCCGACCGGATCGCAGGTAAGGCCGAGGTTGTGTTCGAGGCCGATTTCCGCGGCGTTTTCCAGCTGCTCCGGAGTGGCGCCGAGGATTTCCGCGAGACCCGCCGCAGCCATCGCGCAGGCCGAACCCACTTCACCCTGACAGCCGACTTCGGCGCCGGAGATCGAGGCGTTTTTCTTGCACAGAATGCCGACGGCGGTCGCGCCCAAAAAGAACGCGACGACATCATCGTCAGACGCGTCCGGGTTGAATTTCATGTAGTAATGCAGCACCGCTGGAATGATTCCGGCGGCACCGTTGGTCGGCGCAGTAACCATGCGCCCGCCGGCGGCGTTCTCTTCGTTGACGGCGAGGGCGAACAGGTTGACCCACTCCATGGCCGACAGCGTTGAACTGATCACATTCGGCTTGCCGATTTCCAGCAGGCTGCGATGCAGTTTCGCCGCACGTCGCGGTACGTTCAGGCCGCCCGGCAAAATGCCTTCGTGGCTCAAGCCTTTTTCTACGCACTCACGCATCACCGCCCAGATGTGCAGCAGGCCCTGACGGATCTCGGCATCGCTGCGCCAGGCGCGCTCATTGGCCATCATCAACTCGGACACGCGCAGATTGTGCTGCTTGCACAGCGACAGCAATTGCGCGGCGCTGGAAAAGTCGTACGGCAATTCAACGTCGCCACTTGCGGCCACGCCGGATTCGGCTTCTGCGGCTTCGATGATGAAACCGCCGCCGACCGAATAATAGGTTTGCTCGAACAATTCGCCGGTCGCGCCAAAGGCCGTGAGCGACATCGCGTTGGGGTGATAGGGCAGGCTCTCATCCAGCAAAAGCAGATCGCGCTGCCAGTCGAAAGCAATGGTTTGCTGGCCGGCGAGGGACAGTTGGCCGGTTTCTCGCAGTTGTTGAATGCGGGTGTCGATGGTCGACGGATCGATGCTGTCCGGCCATTCGCCCATCAGGCCCATGACCGTGGCGCGATCGGTGGCGTGACCGACGCCGGTGGCCGAGAGCGAACCGTATAAACGGATTTCGACACGCCGTATGTCGTCGAGCAAATCCTGATCGATCAGGGCTTGGGCAAATGTTGCCGCCGCACGCATCGGACCCACGGTATGGGAACTGGACGGGCCAATGCCCACTTTGAAGAGATCGAAAACACTGATAGCCATGCTAAAGCCTTACAAGCGATGGAGTAGGAATCGCTGCCATTTTTTGTCGGACAAGCGCAATGTCGGCGATACTGCCTGCCTCAATCGGAGGTGACCAACGAAACTTCCTAAGAAAGCCTTTAGCAGGACTAAACGATGAGCCGTCAATTGCATGCGCAGACTTACGTCTGGCTGCAGGTGTTTTCCTGTGCCGCACGGCACCTGTCCTTCACCCGTTGTGCCGAAGAACTGCACATCACCCCCGGCGCGGTCAGCCAGCAGATTCGCCAACTCGAAGAGCGCTTGGGCTTTCGTCTGTTTCATCGACGCGCGCGCGGCGTGGAGCTGAGTGCGCAAGGGCAGCGCCTGGCGATTACCGTCAATGAGGCTTACGGCAGCATCGACGCGGAGTTGCGACGCCTGGATGCCGGGATGATCAGCGGGACGCTGCGCGTGCGCTCGATTCCGTCATTTCTCAGCAAATGGCTGACGCCGCGTCTGCCACGCCTGCAACAGCGTTATCCGGACATTCAGCTGCGCCTGGTGGCCGAGGACAGCAGCGTGCCGCTGCACGAAGGCGAATTCGATCTGGCGATCGATCTGAACGACGGCAGCTACCCCGGATTGTTATCCACAGCCTTGCTCGACGAGCAGATTTTTCCGGTGTGTGCGCCGAGCCTGTTGCGCGGACGGCCGCCGTTGCACGGGCCGGCGGATCTGCTGCATTTCCCGCTGCTGCACGACATCACTGCGTGGCGCGGCAGCTATGAATACGCCGAATGGGAATTCTATTTGAACGCGATCGGCTTCGAAGGCGCCGATGTGCGGCGCGGGCATACCTTCAATCGCAATCACCTGACCATCGAAGCGGCAATTGCCGGCATGGGCGTGGCAATTGCCCGGCGCACGCTGCTCAACGACGAACTGGAGCGCGGGGCACTGATCGTGCCGTTCGGTCTGTCCGTGCCGAATCACAAACGTTACGTGCTGCTGTACGCGCCGGGGGCGCTGAGCCATCCGGGCGTGCGTGCGGTGCACGACTGGCTGGTTGAGGAAGCGGGCATTTTCCGCAGCTTGCACCCGTTGAATGACGGGCAATTGTAAGCGAATTCTGCCGGGTGGCAGGGCGACCCAACTCCCGACCTTACCAGCGCTTCGCTTGCTTGTCCGGCTTTTTTTGCGAATGAATATTTATCTTTTTTCAGGGGTTGAAATGTTCGCCGCTCGGGCCGATTGTTGTAATCAAGGGGTCACGAAATCCTGTTCCAGGCCCCTTGCGAGCTAGCTGAAATAAGGGATGAACTATGCAAATCCAAGTCAACAGCGATAACCATATTCAAAGCAGTAAGCGACTGGAGGAGTGGGTACGTACAACTATTGAGAGCACGCTCGACCGTTATGAAGAAGACCTGACCCGTGTCGAAGTCCACCTCAGCGACGAGAACGGTGAGAAGCCAGGTCCACATGACTTGCGCTGCCAACTGGAAGCGCGGCCAAAAGGCCACCAACCGATTTCCGTGACCCATAAAGCCGATTCGCTGGAGCAGGCGATCGACGGCGCTGCCGAAAAACTCGAGCACAAACTGGATCACCTGTTCGGCAAACTGCGAGGTAAACCACGCGCTGCGGTAGTGCCATTCACCGGCAAAGCCAATGACAAGTTGCTGGCAGAAGAATTTGACGAGAACGAACAGGCAGCGATCAACAGTTGATGCGCTGATTTCATAAGCCACCCCAATGAGAACGGGCCTGCGATTGCAGGCCCGTTTTTGTTTTGTGGCTTGATTTTGAGTATGGGGCGAGAAAGCAGACCCTCACCCCAGCCCTCTCCCAGAGGGAGAGGGAGCTGATCTCGATTGGTTTCAAAACGTGAGTTCGGCTCGATATCCCGGTCTGCGCAACTCGTTAAAACAACGCGGTCAGTTCCCTCTCCCTCCGGGAGAGGGCTAGTGAGGGGCATTTGATCAGCCAAGTCAGAACGCCACCGAAGTCTGCACATAAACCGTCCGCGGCTCCCCCACATACTTGCCCTTGTTGTTGTCATCGAACGAGCGCGTGAAGTACTGCGTGTTGAAGATGTTCTTAACCCCCACCGCCACGTTCAGATCGGACAGCTGCGGCCCGAAATCATACCCCGCGCGGCTGCTGAACAGCATATAGCCGGGGATCTTGCCGGTGCTGCCGTCGGCGCTTTCCTTCGTGGTGTTGGCGTTGTCGGCGAACTGGTCGCTCTGGAAGGTGCTGTCCAGATTCAGCTTCCATGGCCCTTCGGTGTAGCCGACGCCCAGCGTGCCTTTGTGCTTCGAGGAGAACGGTACGCGGTTGCCCTTGTTCGGGCCGTCTTCGCGGATGGTCGCGTCCACATAGGCGTACGAGGCGTAAACATCGAGTCCAGCCAGCGCCGGATTCAAGTCGTCGAGCGCGTAGTTGATGCTGGTCTCGATGCCCTGATGGCGGGTTTCACCGCGGGCGATTACCGAGTCGTTGGTCTGATTGCTTTCGTATTGGTTGTCGAAGTTGATCAGGAACGCGCCGATCTCCGCACGCAACGCGCCGTTGTCGTAGCGCGTGCCGACTTCCCAGGTGCGTGCCTTTTCCGGTTTTACTTCACCGCTGGTGACGCGGTTGGGCATCTGGCTGTATTGCACGCTGCCGAACGAGCCTTCGGTGTTGGCGTACAGGTTCCAGTTGTCGTTCAGGTGATAAAGCACATTCAGTGCCGGCAGTGCGGTGTTGTAGTCGCCCTTGTATTTGACGTTGGTCAGGTTGTTGGTCTGCTGCGACTCGATCATTTCGTAGCGCACGCCGGGGGTGATGGTCCACTTGCCGATATCGATGCGATCGTCGATGAAGAACGCATTGGCCTCGGTACCGCCCCGGGTGTCGCGGTCATTGCGGCTGTTGGTGGTCGGGTATTCGTTGCTGGCGATCGGCGTGCGATAGCGCAACTCGTGGCCGGCTTCGTTGATGTAGCGGTAGCCGACACCGACTTCATGGCTGGTAGGGCCGAGGTCGAAGCCTTGGGCGAAACGCGTTTCCAGACCGCGCACCCAGTATTCGCGCGGTGACAGCGAAAGGAACGTGCCCTGATCCAGATAACCGCTGCGCAGGGTCTTGGTGAAGAAGGTGTTGGCGGTGAATTCGCGGCGATCTTGCTGATAGCGATAGCCGACATTGAACATCGTGCGACGGCCCCAGAACTGGTCTTTCGGCCGCGTCGACTGGTACGGATCGGCATCGTAATCGGCGACGTTCAAACCACCGGGCATGTCGGCCTTGCCTTCGTAATACTGGGCCATGGCGTTGAAGCTGTTGGCCTCGTCGAGCTGGTATTTGCCTTTGAGAATCAGGTCGTCGATTTCAGTGTCGCTGTGTTCGCGCCAGTCGCCGCCGCGAGTGCCGGAGTAGAGCAACGCGCCGCCCAAACCATTGGCATTGGTGCCACCGGCCAGCAGGTTGGCGCTAGTCTTGAAGCCGTCGTGGCTCGAGGAAGGGCTGGTTTCGGTCTGAAAACCGCCTTTCACGGTCGGCTCATCGGGAATCGCCCGGGTCACGAAGTTGACCACACCGCCGACGTTCTGCGGGCCATAACGCACCGCGCCACCGCCGCGTACCACGTCGACTGCGTCCATGTTGCCCATGCTGATCGGCGCGAACGATAACTGCGGTTGGCCGTACGGCGCGAACGGCACCGGGATGCCGTCCATCAACACGGTCGAGCGCGCGGCCAGACGCGGATTCAAACCGCGGATGCCGAAGTTCAGCGCCATGTCATGGCTACCGGTGCCGTTGTTTTCCGGGGCGTTGACGCCGGGGATGCGGTTGAGCACATCGCGCGCCTGTGTGGCGCCCCGGCGTTCGAATTCTTCGCGGCGGATCACGTCACGAGCGCCGGGATGTTCGAACACGTTGATCTGCGCCGCATCGCCGAGCCAGTCGCCGACGACTTTCGAGGTGTCCAGCTGCAGCGCCGCGTCTGCCAGCGGTTGCAGGCTGAAGGCGTTGTCGCCCTCGGCGCGTGCTTGCAGGCCGGTGCCTTCGAGCAAGGCATCGAGGCCTCGCTCGGGGGTGTAGTTGCCTTCCAGGCCACGGCTTTGCAAGCCACCGGTGACTTGCGAACCAAAAGAGATCAGCACCCCGGCTTCCCGGCCGAATTGATTGAGCGCGTTTTCCAGCGACGACGGCGCAATGTGATAAACCTTGGCATCGGCGGCCAGCGCCGCGGGCAGGGTGCTGAAGCTCAGGCTGGCGCCAAGGACGACGTTGCGCAGGGTGCGAGCCAAGGGTGTGAGGCGGGTGGGGTGCATGGCGGATGATCCTGAGAAGGTTGAATCAAGGGGGCTTTCCTTCTCTGTCACGCCAGATCTGAAAAACGGCTCATTTATTTTTCAGGGGCCTCAGACCCGCGCTTCGACGCTCACCCAGTAGCGAGTGAAACGCCGGACTTTGACCGGCAGACTGATTTGCAGCAGGTCGAGAATCCGCTCGCTGTCGTCCAGTGGATAAGTCCCGGAGATCAGCAGGTCGGCGACTTTTTTGTCGCAATGCAGCTGACCGCGACGGTAGCGACTCAACTCGTCGAGGAAGTCGCCCAGGCGCATGTGCGCGGCGACCAGCATGCCGTCAGTCCAGGCGCCGCTGTTGGCGTCCAGCGCTTTGGCGTCGCTGACGGAACTCGCGGTAAAACTCAGCTGGCGCGCGACCGGCAGCAGCACGGGCGCGCGTTGATTGAGGGTCAGTTCGACTCGCCCGGCAAACAGGGCGATCTGTGTGCGTTCGGCAAACTGACGCACATTTAGGCGTGCGCCTTGAGCGTTCAGAACGCCTTGCGCGGTGCGGATGGCGAACGGTTTTGCAGCGCTGAGGAGCATTTCGCCTTCGAGCAGATGAATCAGGCGTTGCGCGCCATCGATATCCACCGCGCTCGCGGTGTTGAGCTGCAACAGATCGTCGCCACCCAGCGACACCTTGCGCCGCTGCCCGAGCGGCGTGCGGTAATCGGCGAGCAACGACGGCAGCGGCGTGTGCTCGCGCAAGCCCCAGGTCATGGCCGAACCGGCGCCCAGAATCAGCAGCAGCTTCAGCGCCTGCCGACGGCTGGCGGACTTCGGCCCGTTCAGCGCCGCATGGGCCAGCGGCGACGCCACCCCGCGCAAGCGCTGATTGACCCGCTGCATGTGTTCCCAGGCGCGGCGATGTTCGCTGTGGGCGTTCAGCCATTGCTGCCAGGCCTGTTGCTGGCGTGGGCTGAGGGCGCCTTGCTGCATTTCCAGCAACCAGTGCACGGCTTGCTCGGCCACTTGCGCGGAAAAATCCGGTGTGCGGTTCATAAAGCGAAATAGCAGCGCAGCGCCGCTTTGTGCAGGTGCCGTTTGACAGTGGCCACGGAGATGCCGAGTTCTGCGGCGATCTCTAGATAGGTCAGTCCATCGACCTGGGCCAGCAGAAAGGCGCGTTTGACCGCACGCGGCAGTCCGTCGAGCAGCTCGTCCAGCTCCATCAGGGTCTGCAGGATGATCGCTTTGTGTTCTTCCGACGGCGCGACGATCTCCGGCATCTGCGCCAGCGTTTCGAGGTAGGCGCGCTCCAGATCCTGGCGGCGGTAATGATTGAACAGCACGCGTTTGGCGAGGGTGGTCAGGAATGCCCGGGGCTCGATGATCAGCGGCGGCTCGCGCGCAGTCAGCACTTTGATGAAGGTGTCCTGAGCGAGGTCCGCCGCGCTGTCCGGGCAGCCGAGCTTGCGTCGCAACCAGCCGTTGAGCCAGCTGTGATGAGCCTGATAAAGCGATTCGACGGAGTGGGCGGACGACAACGGAATGACTCCGGACGCAAAGCAGGCGTCGAGAACGTGCGTTAGAGAACAAGAACGGTTCGCATTGTAGGGGCGAGCGCATCGTCCGGCAATCAGAAGCTTTTGCGTATGAGAATATTTATCATTAATATCGCTCGCCTGATCCGGCTCGTCTGCCGGACGTTTTTCGTTTCAAGGTCGAAACATGAAAGACAAATTCGCCACACTGCCCATGTCCTATCGCCTGGCCGTCACCTCACGGGTGTTGGCGGCGGTGTTCGGTGGCTATCTCGTTGCCGCGCTGGCCAGCGTGACACTGGCGCAGTGGCTACCGCTGGGCCGCGCCGACGCGCTGGTGACCGGCATGGCCGTTTCGTTTCTGGTCTATCTGGTAGCGGTGCTCTGGTGCATTGCTTGTCGTACGGCGTGGTCGGCGTGGGTCGGCTTGCTGGTGCCGAGCGTGATTCTGGCGACCGTTTCCGGCGCGGCGCGCGGCTTGGGGCTGGCATGAAACACGGCTTCCAGCAGGTGTTGGCCTGGCCGCAAACAGGGGGCGCAGCGCTGAAATGCTGATCGGTCTGCCACCGGAACCGCGTGACGACGAGCCGCATGGCGCGCGTGCGCATTTTCTCCAGGTGTTTCTGTCCCAGCGCTCGCAGATGGAAGCGCTGGTGAACCGTCGTGTCGGCTGCCGCGCGACGGCGGCGGATCTGGTACAAGACCTGTTTTTGCGTTTCTGGCGACGGCCGCTGGTGCAGGTCGAAGAACTTAGCACCTACCTGTTGCGCTGCGCCGGCAACATTGCCATCGACCATCTGCGCAGCGAAGGCACGCGCGCGCGCGTCAACGAAGGCTGGCAACCGGACGAGCCGCACAGCCACGGCAGCGAGCCGCAAGCCGCGCTTGAGGCCGGCAATGACCTGCGCCATGTCGAAGCGGCGTTGCGCGCCTTGCCCGAGCGTACCCGGCAGATTTTCCTGCTCAACCGCATCCACGGACGCAAGTACGCAGACATCGCCAAAGCCATGGGCTTGTCCCAAAGTGCCGTGGAAAAACATATGATGCGCGCCCTCGAGGCCTGTAAGGCCAGCCTGCGCGAACCCGCGCCACGTCTGCCAGGGAAAGCACCGTGACCCCCGCCGATAACATCGTTCCGACGCCCGCTCAGGAACAGGCCGCTCTGGCCTGGCTGAGCCTGCTGCATGATCGGCCCAGCGCCGGCGATCAACTGACCTTCAGCCAGTGGCTGCGCGCCGACCCGGCCCACGCCGAGGCGTATGCCCAGGCGCAGGTAGTGTGGGAACTGAGCGAAGGCCCGGCACGAACCCTGGCCGATGAAGAGGCCTTGGCGTTACAGGGATATCTCGACGCGATGGACCGTCCACGACGTTCGCCGGTTTTGCGCTGGTCCGCGGCACTGGCCATGGCTGCGTGTCTATTGCTGATGGTCAGCCTCGGTACGGGTTGGCAAGCGCAGCGCTGGCTCGATGATCTGGGTGCCGATCATGTATCGGCGCCGGGCGAGATCCGCACGGTGACGCTGGCCGATCAATCGCAAGTGACGCTGGATGCCGACAGCGCGATTGCCGTCGATTTCAGCCACGGCGAGCGGCGGGTACAACTGCGTCGTGGCGCCGGATTTTTCAGCGTCAGCCACACGGGCGAGCCGTTTGTCGTCGCGGCTGAAAACGGTGAGGTGCGGGTGCTCGGCACGCAATTCGAAGTGCGCTTGCGGCCCCACGGCGCGCAGGTCACGGTGCTGTCAGGGCGGGTGGGCGTGACGGCGAACCGCGATGGCGAGCAGCAGATTCTTGTGGCCGGGCAGCAGGTGGCTTATGGCGAAGGTGCGTCGGCAAAACTCCATGCGGTCGACAGTGAAGCGCAACTGGCCTGGCGTCAGGGGTGGCTGACGTATTACAAATCGACGCTGGCCGAGGTGGTCGAGGATTTGCGCCGCTATTACCCGGGACGGATCGTCTTGCTCAACGATGAGCTGGCGGCGCGCAAGGTCAGCGGCAGCTTCCCGAGCAAGGATCCGCAGGCGGTGCTCAATTCGTTGCAGGGGGTGTTGGGGTTTGAGCAGCATCGGGTGTTGGGGCATCTGATTATTCTGCGTTGAGGCCTTAGCGAGCAGGCTCGCTCCCACAGGGAAACGCATTCCATATGAGCGAGCCTGCTCGCGAAGGCGTCAGCCCAGGCAACACAAACCCTGCATATATTTTTCAAATCTGGGTGAGGTAAACCCAGACCCCATCCGTGTAGTGACTGAAACTGCGAGTCATTCGCATCCGTTGCGGTTCTACACAGGTCATTGAGTCATGAAGTCCAGGGCAAAATCGGGTTCGGTCAAACAGTGGTTGGGCAGGTCGGCGTTGAGTTTTTCGGCACTGGCGATGCTGCCGGTCAGCGTCGCATGGGCCGCTGAAACGCTCAGCAGCCAGGCGCAAAAGCAGTACAGTTTTTCGCTGGCCGCCAAGCCGCTGCCGCAAGCCTTGAGCGACTTCAGCCGCGTCACCGGGCAAAGCGTGGTCTACACCGACGAGGCCCCGTACGGGCTGACGGCACCGGCGGTCAACGGTCAGATGAGCGCCGAACAGGCATTGCAACGCTTGCTCAGCGGCTCCGGCCTGAACTTCCGCCGCACCGACAGCCACACGCTGGCGCTTGAGCCCAAACCCACCGAAGGCGCGCTGAACCTCGGCGCCACTACCATCACTTCGACGCGTGACGACTCGACCAGTTATCAGCCACCGGAGACCAGTTCGGTGATGCGGTCCTCGGCGTCGTTGCAGGAGATTCCGCAGACCGTCAATGTCATCCCGGCCCAGGTGATCCGCGATCAGGCGCCGCGCAATCTCGACGATGCGCTGGCCAATGTCAGCGGCATCACCCAGGGCAACACGTTGGGCAGCACTCAGGACTCGGTGATGACCCGCGGTTTTGGCGACAATCGCAACGGCTCGATCATGCGCGACGGCATGCCGATCGTGCAGGGCCGCGGCATGAACGCCACGGTCGATCGCGTCGAAGTGCTCAAGGGCCCGGCCTCGTTGCTCTACGGCATTCAAGACCCGGGCGGGGTGGTTAACCTGGTCAGCAAGAAACCGGAACTCACCCCCTACAACGCGCTGACGGTGCGTGGCTCGACCTACGGCGAGGGCAAGAATGGCAGCGGCGGCAGCTTCGACAGTACCGGGGCGCTGGGCGATTCCGGGCTGGCCTATCGAATGGTGATGGATCACGAAGACGAAGATTACTGGCGCAACTTCGGTACTCATCGCGAAACCCTGCTCGCGCCGTCGCTGGCCTGGTTCGGTGAAAACACTCAGTTGCTTTTTGCTTACGAGCACCGCGAATTTCTCACGCCGTTCGACCGCGGCACGCTGATCGACCCGCGCACCAATCACCCGTTGGACATCTCACGCAAACAGCGCCTCGACGAGCCGTTCAACAACATGGAAGGGCGCTCGGATCTTTATCATTTCGAAGCCGATCACCAACTCAACGACGACTGGAACGCGCATTTCGGCTACAGCTGGAACCGCGAGACCTACGACGCCAGTCAGGTTCGGGTAACCGCGATCGACACGAAAAAAGGCACGCTGACCCGCAGCATGGACGGCACTCAAAACGCGATCAGCACCGACCGCTTCACCACCGCCAGCCTCGAAGGCAAGGTCAACGTGCTGGGCATGCAGCATGATCTGGTGTTCGGCGTCGACGACGAGTACCGCAAGATCTACCGCGAAGACCTGATCCGGCAGAAAAGCCTGACCACCTTCAGCTACGTCAATCCGGTGTATGGCCGCGAAGTGATGGGCACCACGGTCAGCGCGCCGGACAGCGCACAGACCGATGAACTGCGCAGCGATTCGCTGTTCATGCAGGACTCGATCCACCTCACCGATCAGTGGATTTTGGTCGCCGGTGGGCGTTTTCAGGAGTACGACCAGTACGCCGGCAAAGGTGTGCCGTTCAAGGCCAACACCGACAGCAATGGCCAGAAATGGGTGCCGCGTGCCGGCCTGGTGTATCGCTACACCGACGCCTTGTCGTTCTACGGCAGCTACACCGAATCGTTCAAACCCAACTCGACCATTGCCCCGCTAAGCGGTAGCAGCACCGTGCTCGACGGCAGCATCGCGCCGGAAGAAGCCAAGTCATGGGAGCTGGGCGCGCGCCTGGATCTGCCGGGGCGCATCACCGGCAACGTCGCGTTGTTCGACATCAAGAAACGCAACGTACTGGTGGCTAACGCCGAAGGCCCGACGACGCTTTACAGTGCTGCCGGTGAAGTACGTTCGCGCGGCCTCGAGGTGGATTTAAGCGGTCAGCTCAGTGACCGCTGGAGCATGATCGGCAGCTACGCCTACACCGATGCCGAAGTCACCGAAGATCCGGAATACAAAGGCAAGCGCCTGCAAAACGTGGCGAAGAATTCCGGCTCGTTGTCGGCGGTGTATGACTTTGGCAGCGTGTTCGGCGGTGATCAGTTGCGCGTGGGTGCGGGGGCGCGTTACGTCGGTGAGCGGGCGGGGAACGCGGTGAATGACTTTGACCTGCCGAGCTACACCGTGGCTGATGCGTTTGCCACTTACGAGACCAGGGTTGAAGGGCAGAAGGTCAAGTTTCAGCTGAACGTGAAGAACCTGTTTGACCGCACGTATTACACGTCTTCGGCGAGCCGGTTCTTTGTGTCGATGGGGGATGCGCGGCAGGTTTCTTTGTCGAGTACGCTGGAGTTTTGAATCAAGGTCAAAAGCCCCTCACCCTAGCCCTCCCGAAACGTCGGACCGCCCGCAGGGAGAGGGGACTGACCGTGTGTTATTCGAAAGTTACACCGACCTGGAAGTCATACATGGAATCCATAATCGACTCGGTGATTCAGGTCGATGTATGACGCCAGACCTCGGTCGGCTCCCTCTCCCTCCGGGAGTGGGCTGGGGTGAGGGAAACAGGCTCAACGCAAAAACGCCTGCCGATACTCCCCCGGCGTCCCGCCCAGTACCTGCCGAAACCGATTGGCGAAATGACTCGCACTGGCAAACCCGCACGCCAGCGCAATCTCACCCAGCGGCAGCAGGGTCCCGCGCAACATCTGCCGCGCCCGATCCAGGCGTCGAGCCAGCACATACTGATGCGGTGGCAGCCCGAAGCTTGCGCGGAACATCCGCGCAAAATGGTATTCCGAGAGCGCACATAACCCGGCCAGTTGCCCGAGGCTGATCGGCTCGGCCAATTGACTGTCGATGTACGCCACCAGTTGTCGGCGTTGATGCGCTGCCAATCCGCCCTTCAAGCGCAAACCCTGCCGTGCACCGACCTGGCTGAGCAAGGTGTGGCTGATCAATTCGTGGGCGATGCTGCTGGTCAGCAAGCGCTCGGCGGGTTCGTCCCAGTTCAGCGCCAGCAATTGGCGAAAGCGCTGTGCCTGTTGCGGGTCTTCGAGGAAGGTATGCTCGCGCAACTGCATCTCGCGCGGCTCGCGGTCGAGCAGGGTCACGCAGCCGAGGGCGAATTGTTCGGCGCTGAAATACAGGTGCGCCAGACGAATGTCGCCGTTGACCACCCAGCCCGACTCATGCTCGGCCGGCAGAATGCACAGCTTGTCCGGCGCACCCTTTTGCTGCGGTTGGCCGCGCCGAAACGTGCCGGTGCCGCCGGCGATGTAGCAGGACACGGTGTGGTGACCCGGCGCTGAATATTCGCGTGCGTCGTGGTGGTTGGTCCATACCGCGGCGGACAAGCCGTCGCCGAGCTCGGCGCTGTGCACCAGGCGTGCGTTCGGCGAGCTGTTGAGCTCTTGAAAGACTTGCAGGGTATCGATTGCGGCCATGGGTGATTTTCTCCGACGCCTTGCATGCTACTCCGTAGGCGTCAGGCTGCCAGCCCGTCATCCGAGAAAAGCGCAAGAATCTGCAAGCACGCGCAGCGGCGCCAGGCCGACACTCAAGGCCTGTCGAGGAGAGTGCGTTATGAACCTGTCGTTGTATTTGTTGACCGTAGTGATCTGGGGTACCACCTGGATTGCCCTGAAATGGCAATTAGGCGTGGTGGCTATACCGGTGTCGATCGTCTACCGCTTCGGCCTCGCTGCGCTGGTGCTGTTTGCGCTGCTGTTGCTCAGCCGTCGTTTGCAGCCGATGAATCGTCGCGGCCATCTGATTTGTGTGGCGCAGGGGTTGTGCCTGTTTTGCGTGAACTTCATGTGCTTTCTTACGGCCAGCCAGTGGATTCCCAGCGGGCTGGTGGCGGTGGTGTTTTCTACGGCGACGCTGTGGAATGCCCTCAACGCGCGGGTGTTCTTCGGTCAGCGCATCGCTCGCAACGTGCTGATGGGCGGCGGGCTCGGTTTGTTCGGCCTGGGCCTGTTGTTCTGGCCGGAACTGGCCGGGCATCAGGCCACTCCGCAGACGCTGCTGGGGCTTGGTCTGGCGCTGTGTGGGACCTTGTCTTTTTCGGCGGGCAACATGCTCTCGAGCCTGCAACAGAAGGCCGGCCTCAGACCGCTGACCACCAATGCCTGGGGCATGGCCTATGGCGCGGCGATGCTGACGCTGTGGTGCCTGGTCAAAGGCATTCCGTTCGACATGGATTGGAGTTCGCGTTATGTCGGCGCGCTGCTGTATCTGGTGATTCCGGGTTCGGTGATCGGTTTCACTGCCTATCTGACGCTGGTCGGGCGCATGGGCCCGGAGCGCGCGGCGTACTGCACGGTGCTGTTCCCGGTGGTGGCATTGAACGTCTCGGCGTTTGTCGAAGGTTATCAATGGACAGCGCCGGCGCTGATCGGTCTGGTTCTGGTGATGCTGGGCAACGTGCTGGTGTTTCGTAAGCCGAAAACAATGCCAGTAGCCGCGCAGGGAAAGTTGGCTTGAGTATAAGAGCGCTGAACTTCAGCGCTCGACTTTCAAGGTGATGTAAATCATCACCGGAAAAATGAAATCGACAATATGTCGGGCCCAGTCCTTGGCATTCCAGGATTGCGAAGTGTCCATGTCGAACCATTCGACGCCGACGGTTTGCAGGCAAACGTAATAAATGAAGATCGCCGCCAAAATACCCATGATCGAAAATTTCTTCGCTTCGTGGAAAACTTCGGCGGGAGCGTTGATATGCCGATACAGCTGATAAGTGCCGATCAGGCAGAGCACGGTATAAGTGACTTCCATCGTGATAATGAACCAGTAGATCCGGTGGTGGACCATCGGTGATTCAATCGCTCGATACTTGATGTTTTCGCTGGCGGTGGTGGTGTCCATACTCAGGATATGCGCAACGTAAGTGTAGTTTGATTCGTAGTCGGTGAAGTTGTGAATCATTACCAATAGTCCAAAGAAGCTGATGTAGGCCATCAGGATTACTTTGCTGTAACGGATCAGTTTTTCGGTAGTCAGGGTATTCAAGATATTGGCTCTCCATGGCATGCGTCGTTAGATAGACGGATGCGGAGAGCTTATAGTGCGGCTGTGGAAGTTTGGTCGTTGTTCGATTTCAAGTTGTGTATATATAACTAACGGGCAAGTGCAATGTGCACTTGTCCGTTGTTTTTCAGCCGCGCCAGACTTGCGGGTTGACCAGATCCTGCGGGCGCTCGCCGAGCAGGGCGCTGCGCAGGTTGGCCAGTGCGCGATTGGCCATGGCCTCGCGCGTTTCAGTGGTGGCCGAGCCAATGTGCGGCAGGGTCACGGCGTTACTCAGTTGGAACAGCTGCGACTCGGCCAGCGGTTCCTTTTCGTAGACGTCCAGCCCGGCGCCACGGATGCGCTGGTTTTGCAGGGCTTCGATCAGCGCCGGTTCATCGACAACCGGGCCGCGAGAAATATTGACGAGAATTGCGCTCGGCTTCATCAGCGCCAGTTCGCGATGGCTGATGAGGTGGCGGGTCTTGTCGCTGAGCGGCACCACCAGGCAGACGAAGTCGGCTTCGGCGAGCAGTTGCTCGAGGCTGCGAAATTGCGCGCCGAGTTCCTTTTCCAGTTCGGTCTTGCGACTGTTGCCGCTGTAGAGGATCGGCATGTTGAAGCCGAAACGGCCGCGGCGAGCGACGGCGGCGCCGATGTTGCCCATGCCGACAATGCCGAGGGTTTTGCCATGGACGTCGCAACCGAACAGGGGCGCGCCGACGCTGGCTTGCCATTGGCCGGCCTTGGTCCAGGCGTCGAGTTCGGCGACGCGGCGGGCGCTGCTCATGATCAGGGCGAAGGCGAGGTCGGCGGTGCTTTCGGTGAGGACGTCGGGGGTGTTGGTGAGCATGATCCCGCGTTGGTTGAAGTAGTCGAGGTCGTAGTTGTCGTAGCCGACGGAGACGCTGGAGACCACTTCGAGTCTTGTCGCGCTTTCGAGTTGTGCCTCGCCGAGTTTGCGACCGACGCCGATCAGGCCGTGGGCGTGGGGCAGGGCTTCGTTGAATTGGGCGTTGATGTCACCGGTCTTTGGGTTGGGGACGATGACGTCGAATTCCTCTTGCAGGCGTTCGATCATGGGCGGGGTGATGCGGCTGAAGGCCAGGACTGTTTTTTTCATTGCTCGGGGCTCGTCGTGCGGCTTGATTGAAAGCACGCTAACATTTTCTGGGTTGGGTTGTCTTGGCGGCCTCTGGGCCGACCATGCTCCTGGGGTTTTTGGGTGGATATCCGTTTTATTGGGTGTGGCTGCTGGCGGTTTCGCCCTTACGGCGAGGCACTTTTTCCAGACGCCGAAAAAGTACCCAAAAAGGCTTGCTCCTGCGTTCGGCCCTCGCAGGCTCGGGTCCCTTCGCTCCGGGATCGATCCGGGCGCAGCGGCTACGGTTTGCTTCGCTGCACCTACTTCCGCTGTGTCTGGCTGCGCCAGACGGTCGCTGCGCTCCCACGCCCGGATCGATCCCTGCGCTCAGCCTTCCGATGTCGCTGGTTAGGCAAAATCAAGATCAAAAGCACGCGAGCTAACGCTCATTGTTGAGTGGTTAGAAGCGTGGCGGCTGGCTCTGGTTTTGTGGTGTGGCTGCCCTCACCCCAGCCCTCTCCCGAGGGAGAGGGAGCCGATTCGTGGGCCGTTCAGAACTTGAGTACGACTCGGTATCGCAGGTTGGCGTATCTCTCGCATCCACCGCGGTCAGTCCCCTCTCCCTTCGGGAGAGGGCCAGGGTGAGGGGCTTTTCAGTTTTTGGCAGGGAGTGGCTGGCTTGGTCAGACTTTACGACCCTTCACCCCTCGATAATCTCAAGGCCTTGGACATCAATATGACCATCATGAACTTGATGCAGCTCCCCTGTATCGAAATCCATGAACGTGAAGTTGAACGATGCCTTGAAAATGCCTTCGGCAATATTGAACTCCTCCACAACAATAAACCCTGCATTCTTAGCGCTTGTATAGCCTTTTGTATGTGAACCTGACGTATACGAAAATCTGAATGGGGACGGAAAGTGCGTAGTGCTGAATTCATGCCTGCCGTGCTGAATGTTTGCATCAAACTCGAGGTGGATAGTGAATGAGGTGGTAGTGGTTTTTTGGTAAGTTGCTTGTAGCGCGACTACAGTGTTATCGGTAACAAAATAGTCGGGTGTTCCTTCGAATTTGTCGGTGACGTAGTCTTTGTTTAGTTTGGCACGCACAGTGCCTTTACCTGATTTCTTGAGTTTGTCGAGTTTCAGATCTTTAGTGGGCATGTCTTGCTCCTTCAAGTTAGGTCGGGGTCACAACATCCATTGTTCGACTGAAACGATTAAATGAGTACTGTCAGATATGACAGGTTTTTATAGTATTTGGCTATTAAGATTGCCCGTTTCTGGTTTGCGGCGATTGAACGATACGAACAGTGTGTCCGACCTCACCTCGTATCATTCAATGGGGGAAGAAGTGGATTTTGGTATCAGAATCTGAGTTCAACTCGGTACTTCTGCGTTGGTGTATCTCTGCCAGACACCACGGTCAGTCCCCTCTCCCCCCGGGAGAGGGTTAGGGTGAGGGGCTTTTCGCCGTGAGGCGGAGGAACGGGTTGTTTCGTGTTTATTCAGCACGCGATTCGAGGCCAGTTAAAATCAGTTCGCAACCCGTGCCCCGGCCAGACTCCCGCTCAATTCATACGCCGCCAGTTCCGCCTGGTGCGCCGCCAATATTTCCGGCAACGAGCCGCGCAAATATTCGACCCAGGTTTTGATCTTCGCATCCAGATACTGCCGTGACGGGTAGATCGCGTACAGGTTGAGCTCTTGCGAGCGGTAGTTCGGCATCACTCGCACCAAGGTGCCGTTGCGCAGGCCTTCGATGGCTGCGTACACCGGCAGTACGCCCACGCCCATGCCGCTGGTGATCGCGGTTTTCATGGCGTCGGCGGAATTCACCAGAAACGGCGAGCTGTTGATCGTGACCATTTCCTGGCCGTCCGGGCCGTCGAAGGCCCATTTTTCCAGGGGGATGACCGGGCTGACCAGGCGCAGGCAGGCGTGGTTGAGCAGGTCGCTGGGTTTCTGCGCGGCGCCGTTGGCTTTCACGTAGGCCGGCGAGGCGCAGACGATGCTGTAGGTGATGCCCAGGCGCTGCGAGACGAAACCCGAGTCCGGCAGTTCGCTGGCGAGCACGATGGACACGTCATAGCCTTCGTCGAGCAGGTCCGGTACGCGGTTGGCCATGGTCAGGTCGAAGGTCACGTCCGGGTGGGTCTTGCGATAGCGGGCGATGGCGTCGATGACGAAGTGCTGGCCGATGCCGGTCATGGTGTGCACTTTCAACTGCCCGGCGGGGCGGGCGTGGGCGTCGCTGGCTTCGGCCTCGGCTTCCTCGACGTAGGCGAGGATCTGCTCGCAGCGCAGCAGGTAGCGCTTGCCGGCCTCGGTGAGGGCGATGCGCCGCGTGGTGCGGTTGAGCAGGCGGGTTTGCAGGTGGGCTTCGAGGTTGGAAACCGCGCGCGAGACGTTGGCGGTGGTGGTGTCGAGTTGCACGGCGGCGGCGGTGAAGCTGCCGGCTTCGGCGACGCAACTGAAGGCGCGCATGTTTTGCAAGGTGTCCATGGGGTGCTCTCAAGGGAGATGGCAAATTGTGACACGAAGTTTCTCGGGCGAGACCCCCGACTTAGGGATTATCACGTTAACCGTAACAAAGATTCACAGAAAACCCAGCTTATCGCCGTAATGGCGCCCCCCTAGAATTGCGCCGTTGTGGAAGTCGAGGCGCACAGGCCGGTTGTTCAGCCCGAACCGAGGTGCTGCGTTCGCGCGCAGGCTCGCTCCCACTAAGTCCCGGTTTATCCCCTTTTCAGGAATTCGCAGCTGTGCCGCGTCGCATCAACAGAGCGCTTTTGCCGCTCAGTGTTCTGGCTTTCACCCTGGGTCTTGGCGGCTGCATCTCAACGCAAGGAATCGCCCCGCACAGTGAGGCATTGGCGGCCAATTCGCTGGCCACCGACGAGGCCATCGCCCACGCCGCCCGTGACGCCCATTGGCCCAGCGCGCAATGGTGGCGAGCCTACGGCGACCCGCAACTCAACCACTGGATCGACCTCGCCGTGCAAGGCAGCCCGACGATGGCTATGGCCGCCGCACGGGTGCGCCAGGCCAAGGCGCTGGCCGGTGTCGCTGAGGCGGCCGAGTCGTTGCAGATCAATGGCGAGTCGACGCTCAAACGGCACAATTGGCCGACCGACCAGTTTTACGGCCCCGGCGAGCTGGCCAACGCGACGACCTGGGACAACAACGCCGCGCTGGGTTTCAGCTATGCGCTCGATCTCTGGGGGCGCGAGAGCAACGCGAGTGAGCGCGCCGTGGATCTGGCGCACATGAGCGTCGCCGAGGCGCGGCTGGCGCAGCTCGAATTGCAGAACAACATCGTGCGCGCCTACATCGAACTGTCGCTGCATTACGCCCAGCGCGACATCGTCGCGGCGACGCTGGTGCAGCAACAGCAGATTGTCGATCTGGCGCAGAGGCGTCTGGACGGCGGGATCGGCACGCACTTCGAAGTCAGCCAGGCCGAAACGCCGTTGCCGGAAACCCATCGCCAGCTCGATGCGCTGGACGAAGAAATCGCCCTGAGCCGCAACCAGATCGCCGCGCTCGCCGGCCAAGGGCCGGGGGCCGGTGCGCAATTGCAGCGGCCGACGCTGGCCCTCGGTGCGGCGGTGAAATTGCCTTCGGCCTTGCCCGCCGAACTGCTGGGCCAGCGTCCCGACGTGGTCGCCAGTCGCTGGCAAGTGGCGACCCAGGCGCGCGGCATCGATGTCGCTCAAGCGGGTTTTTATCCCAACGTCGATCTGGTCGGCAGCCTCGGCTATATGGCCACCGGTGGCGGCGCGCTGGAGTTTCTGACTGGCAAGAAACTCAACTACAACGTCGGCCCGGCGATCTCGTTGCCGATCTTCGATGGCGGGCGATTGCGTGCCGAGTTGGGCGAGGCCTCGGCCGGTTACGACATTGCTGTGGCGCACTACAACCAGACGCTGATCAACGCGCTGAAGAACATCTCCGACCAGTTGATCCGCCGCGAGTCGATGGACAAGCAGCAAGGCTTCGCCGCCGAGTCGGTGGCCACGGCGCAGAAGACTTACGACATCGCGATGATCGCTTACCAGCGCGGCCTCACCGATTACCTCAACGTGCTCAACGCGCAGACCTTGTTGTTCAAACAGCAGCAGGTGCAACAGCAGGTGCAGGCGGCGCGGTTGAGAGCGCATGCCGAACTGGTGACGGCGCTGGGCGGTGGCCTCGATGCCGGCAGCGATGTGCCGAGTGCCGAGCAGACCCAGGCACCGAAAACCCCGGCACTCCTGCGTTGAACACACAACCCCTTGTAGGAGTGAGCCTGCTCGCGATAGCGGTGTATCAGTCGACAGAAATGTTGAATGTGAAATCACTTTCGCGAGCAGGCTCACTCCTACAGGGGCCGCGTTTTGCCTGATTATTTTGAGTACTTCCAATGACTCCCTTGCCTGCACCCATACGCTGGCTCTACTCCCTGGAATGGCGCCGCGGTTTCTTCGACTGGGCGCGCAGCGATGGCGTGACCTGGGTCTACATTTTCAAGGTGCTGATCGCCGCGTTCCTGACCTTGTGGCTGGCGATGCGCCTGGAATTGCCGCAACCGCGCACGGCGATGATCACCGTGTTTATCGTCATGCAGCCGCAGAGCGGCCAGGTGTTCGCCAAGAGTTTTTATCGCTTTCTCGGCACACTGGCCGGGTCGGCGATGATGGTCACGCTGATCGCTTTATTTGCGCAGAACACCGAACTGTTCCTCGGCAGCCTGGCGATCTGGGTCGGCATCTGCTCAGCCGGTGCGGCGCGTTGTCGTAACTTTCGCGCGTACGGTTTCGTGCTGGCCGGTTACACCGCGGCGATGGTCGGTTTGCCAGCGCTGGCGCACCCGGACGGCGCGTTCATGGCGGCCGTGTGGCGGGTGCTGGAGATCTCCCTGGGGATTCTCTGCGCCACCCTGATCAGCGCGGCGATTCTGCCGCAGACCGCCAGCGCGGCGATGCGCAACGCCTTGTATCAGCGCTTCGGGGTGTTCGCGCTGTTCGTCACCGATGGCCTGCGCGGGCGTAGCCAGGCCGAAGCCTTCGAGGCCAGTAACGTGCGCTTCATCGCCGAAGCCGTGGGCCTGGAAGGGCTGCGCAGCGTGACCGTGTTCGAAGACCCGCACATGCGTCGGCGCAATGGTCGGCTGAGCCGTTTGAACAGCGAATTCATGGGCGTCACCACGCGCTTCAACGCCTTGCACCAGTTGCTTGAACGCCTGCGCGGCAATGGCGAGGAACATGTGGTCGCGGCGATCAGACCGGGCCTGCAGGATCTCGCCGAAGTGCTCGACGGCTTCAGTGGTCGCGCCCTGACCAGCCCCGATGCCGCACGTCTGGCGACAGCGCTGGCGATCTACAAGGATGGTTTGCCGGCACGCGTGCGCACCCTGCGCGGACTTTTTCAGGAGACCGCGCCAAGCGACGCCGAGCAACTGGATTTCCACACCGCGTACGAATTGCTTTATCGCTTCGTCGATGACCTGCACGGCTACGCCCAGACCCACGCCTCCCTCGCCGAGCACCGCCACGAACGCGAGCGCTGGGACGAGCCGTTCACGCCACAGACCAACTGGTGGGCGGCCGCGGCTTCCGGTATACGGGCGTCGTTCATTCTGCTGTTGCTGGGCAGTTATTGGGTCGCCACCGCGTGGCCAAGCGGCGCGACGATGACCCTGATTGCCGCCGCCACTGTGGGCTTGTCCGCCGCGACGCCGAACCCCAAACGCATGGCATTCCAGATGGCCTGCGGGACGGTTCTCGGTGCATTGATCGGCTTTGTCGAGATGTTTTTCCTGTTTCCGCTGATCGACGGTTTTCCACTGCTGTGCATGATGCTCGCACCGGTGATCGTGCTCGGTTCGTTTCTCACCTCGCGGCCGCAATACGCCGGGGTCGGCCTCGGTTTGTTGATCTTTTTCAGCACCGGTTCAGTGCCGGACAACCTGACGATCTACAACCCCTACACCTTCATCAACGACTACATCGCCATGGTCATGGGCATGCTGGTTTGCGCGGCGGCGGGGGCAATCATTCTGCCGCCCAACAGTCGCTGGTTGTGGCAGCGACTGGAGCAGGATCTGCGCGGGCAAGTGGTCTATGCCATCAGCGGCAAACTCAAAGGCCTGGCGTCGAGTTTCGAAAGCCGCACCCGCGATTTGCTGCATCAGGCCTATGGCCTCGCCGCTGGCCAGCCGAAGGTGCAGAAAAACCTGCTGCGCTGGATGTTCGTGGTGCTGGACGTCGGTCACGCGATCATCGAGTTGCGCAAGGAACAGGCGATTCTGCCGGTGCATCCGGCGTATGCCGAATCGCAGCCATGGCGTCAGGCGATCCGCGTGATGGGCCGGGCGCTGGTGCGGCTGTTTCTGCAACCCAGTTCGAGCAATCTGGAGCGCGCGCTGGTTGCAGTCGACCATGCGATCAGTCGCGTCGCGGCCACCGACGAGCCGTTCGCGCCACACTTCGATACCTCGGCGCTGCGTCGGGTGAAGAGCTATCTGCACTTTATCCGCACTTCGTTGCTCGACCCGCAATCACCGCTCGCTGCCTACGCTATCGCCAAGCCCGAAGGACTTGCCCATGCCCCGTGAAATCGCCTTCCACGGCGTTTACATGCCGACCATGACTTTGATGTTTTTCATTGCTGCGGCGCTGGCCTGGGCGGTGGATCGATTCCTGTCCGGGTTCGATCTGTACCGCTACTTCTGGCACCCGGCGCTGTTGCGTCTGAGTCTGTTTACCTGTCTGTTCGGCGCCATGGCGCTGACTGTCTACCGTTGAGAACGATCTGATGAAAAAGTTTTTCAGCCTGCTCGCAACCCTGCTGGTGCTGGCTCTGGCACTGTGGATCGGCCGCACGTTGTGGCAGCACTACATGAACACGCCGTGGACCCGCGACGGCCGTGTCCGCGCCGACATCATCAACGTCGCCGCCGACGTCACCGGCGAAGTGGTCGAGGTGCCGGTGCGTGACAATCAGTTGGTGAAGAAGGGCGATCTGCTGATGCGCATCGACCCCGAGCATTACCGCATCGCCGTCAAACAGGCGCAGTCGCTGGTCGCTGCGCGCAAGTCGACCTGGGAGATGCGCAAGGTCAACGCGCATCGCCGCGCCGACCTCGACAACCTGGTGATCTCCAAAGAAAACCGCGACGACGCCAGCAACATCGCCGATGCCGCGCTGGCCGACTATCAACACGCGCAAGCGCAACTCGAAGCCGCCGAACTCAACCTCAAACGCACCGAAGTGCGCGCGGCGGTTGACGGTTACGTGACCAACCTCAATGTGCATCGCGGCGACTACGCGCGCATCGGCGAGGCGAAAATGGCCGTGGTCGACATGAACTCATTCTGGATTTACGGCTTCTTCGAGGAGACCAAACTGCCGCACGTAAAAGTCGGCGACAAGGCCGAGATGCAATTGATGAGCGGCGAAGTGCTCAAAGGCCATGTGGAAAGCATTTCACGCGGCATCTACGACCGCGACAACCCGGAAAGCCGCGAGCTGATCGCCGATGTGAACCCGACGTTCAACTGGGTGCGCCTGGCCCAACGGGTGCCGGTGCGGATTCACATTGATGAGGTGCCGGAAGGGGTGTTGCTGGCGGCGGGGATTACTTGCACGGTGGTGGTGAACCAAGCCACCGCGGACCTCTGACAGACCGGGTCGTACCCTTCGCGAGCAGGCTCGCTCCCACAGTGGATGTGCGTCACACCGCAGGTCCCTGTGGGAGCCAGCTTGCTGGCGATGGGAGCAACGCGGGCTAGAGGTCATGATCAATAGTGAATCTGATAACGATACAGTCCGCCGAGATTGCTTCGAGGGTTCAGGTTTACACCACAGACAAGTTGACGGTTGCCGGCGTTGTAATGAAGCGATGGCGGAGAAAGCGCTATGGGGGTTTCATCAAGGAAACCGCTGCTATTGGGAGCGAAATCGCCTTCGAAATCTCCCGCCATGTTTATACAGCCGATATAACTTCCTGCAAGGCTCCCGCCCGCAGCCAGAATATGCCCGTCGACGAATACCAGATCCTCCCAGTTCACCGGTATACGGCCCTCGTCGCGGGGGGATATCAGCAGGCGACCCGCGTTGAATCCAGTATCGGAGCTGCCTGACGCATTGAAGCCCATCAGCAGCCCGCACCTCAGAAATTCGGTGTTTTCGTCGCTGTAGCCGGCGGCCATGAACGTATTTGTTGTTCTTTGTCTGACCGCGTTGAAAGCCGCATCGACCGGTTCTGGCGCGACCAGCACGACGCCAGGTGTCTGGCGATCACCAAACCGCTCATGAACAGATCCGTCGGCATTCAGCATCGCCAGCAGGGCTTTTTTTGTCCCTCCACTGACTTGCGCATAGCCGGCGATGAGAATACGGCCATCATCGAGAATGCAGCCGTCGCTTAGCGAGGTGGCGGTGGAGTCGTCCTCAAGCCGGATTTCACTCCGCCCGTTCTTGCCAAAGTTTCCTGCGCGCTTGCCGAATTCGTCGAATTTGAGCAAGGTCGCCGTCCGGACTCTCCAGGGACCCCTGACATAATTGACACCGACTAAAAAGCTGCCATCGCTCAGCGAACACACCCACGTCGGAGTATCGACCGGGTAACGCTGTTCAGACCCGAAATCGACGATCAACTGTCCATTGTTGCCAAAGTCAGGAACCCTTTTTCCAGCCTGGTCCAGACAGAGTATCGCGGGCAGTGGATCCGCGTGGGTTGTCGTCCAGGTGCTGCCGGCCATGAGCAAGCGCCCATGTTTTTTGTCCTCGGTGATGGGCCCCCCATACGCATTGACGTCAGGCAGAAACGCGTCCTTGATGCGCCCGTCCACACCAAAGGTGGCGTCCACTTCGCCGCGCTGATTCAGCTTCCCAACGACAAAGACGGTTCGTGAAAAATCTTCGAATGAGCTGGTGATGATCACAGAGCCGTCCGCCAGCAGCGTCGAACCCGTTAAAGGACGCGTCGTCGCTGGATCGTCTCGGAAAATTTGCGTTAGCGTCAGTACGCCGTTGCGTCGTGGGCCCCAGGTAACGTCGCGATGGCCGAAAAGATAAGTTTCGTAGTGGATAACGTCGCTGCTTTCCATGTTGGTCCCTGTCTTCAGTCTCCGGAGTTGACCAAGCGGTCATCTTCTCGACCAGCGATCTGGTCAGGGCTATCAACGTATGAATAATTTGCGTGGTTGCCCACTGTCAACTCTGACAGGTTCGGCTACCGCCTGTCGCTTTTCGCTGATTACAACGGCTTGCGAAGGCCGAAGCGCTTCATCAACGCCGACTCCAGCAACCCCTTGGGCACCAACATCGCGAGCAAAGGCAACGCCCGGCTGCCATTGCCAATGCGGATCAACCGCGGCGGCTTGCTCTGCTGCACCGCTTTCAACAACACCGCCGCAAACTCTGTGGCCGGTGTCGGTTTGTCCTGCGAGGCCTTGGCCCGCGCGCGAATGCCTTCGCGCAGGGGAAACCACGGCGATTGCTCGTTGATCAGTTGCTCGGCTTCATGCCCGGCATTCCTGGCGAAGCTCGATTGAATCGCGCCGGGCTGGACCTCCATCACGCGGATGCCGAATGGCGCCAGTTCCATGCGCAAGGCATCGCTCAAGGCATGCACCGCGGCTTTCGACGCGCAGTAGGCACCGGCAAACGGCGTGACCAGAACACCGGACACACTGCCAATATTCACCACCAATCCTTTGGCCCGGCGCAGCACCGGAAACAGCTCTCGGGTGACGCCGACAATCGAAAACACGTTAGTTTCGAATTGCCGCTGCATCGCCGGTACGCCGCCGTCGAGCAGCGGCCCCATCGCGCCGTAACCGGCGTTGTTGATCAGCACGTCGAGACCGCCATGCTCGCGGTTGATGCGCTCGCCCAGTTGTTCCAGCGCGGCGCTGTCATTGACGTCGAGTGGTATGGCGGTGAAGCCGGCGCTGGCTAGCATTGCCACGTCTTCGGCCCTGCGCGCAGTGGCCCAGACTTCATATCCGGCGGCCTTGAAGGCGTCGGCGAGGGCACGGCCGATGCCGCTGGAACAACCGGTAATCAACGCAACGGGCATGGGCGCATTCCTTATGCAAAAAATCGGAGGAGGGGATCAGTCGGAGAAACTACCCTGCAAATGCTCAGCGCGAAACTCCAGGGTTTGCGGGCGATAGCCGGGGCGCAGCGGTGGCAGCGGCAAGCAGTCTTCCCAGTTGCCGCCAGCCTGCAATTCGCCGGGACCGCGATAGCGTGGAGCAGTGTATTGGTTATCGGCCAGGTTGACCGTGTCGCCCGGGGCATAGGCCGCGATGCGCCAGCGCAGTTCGGTCAGCGGTACGTCGTTGCCGTTATTCATTTTCAGTTGCAACGGACGATCGGCCGGACATCGATCCGGCGCGTAGGCAATGCGCAATTCCAGCCGCGCCAGTTGCTTGATCTCGCGGTTGTCCAGCCACACCACCCACATCGCTACCACGCCCAGGCCAATCGCCGCCGCCACGGACACCGGCAGCGCCTTGGCCGGGTAGCGCAGCAGCAGGATCAGCCAGGTGATGACCAGCAGGACGCCGATGAACATGTCGCACAGCCTCGAAGAGATAGAGGGTCATCCTACCTAAGCGTAGGTGAGGTTGGCGATGGGCATCGGGACTTGCGGTGTCTGACCGGACCTCTTCGCGATCAGGCTCCCACAGGGGAATGCATTTCAAGTGTGGGAGCGAGCCTGCTCGCGAAGGGGCCAGTTCAGACGACACAGAGTTCGAACAAAAAAAGCCCCCGCCCAACCCGCTGCGGATAGGGACGCAACGGGCTGGACGAGGGCTTCTTGTTTTAGCGAGCAATCACTGCGCGATGGTTTTCACCGACACGCCGCGTTCGATCGGGGTGGAGCGACCGTAGATATCTTCGAAGCGTTCGATGTCGTCCTCACCAAGGTACGAACCCGATTGCACTTCGATGATTTCCAGCGGGATCTTGCCCGGGTTGCGCAGACGGTGCACCGAGGCGATCGGGATGTAGGTCGACTGGTTTTCGGTGAGCAGGAACACGTTCTCGTCACAGGTCACTTCAGCGGTGCCGCTGACCACGATCCAGTGTTCGGCGCGGTGGTGGTGCATCTGCAGCGACAGGCACGCGCCCGGCTTCACCGAGATGTGCTTGACCTGGAAGCGCCCGCCCATGTCCACCGAATCGTACGAGCCCCACGGACGATAGACTTCGCAGTGGTTCTGGGTTTCGCTGCGGCCCTGCTCGTTGAGCGTGTTGACCATCTGCTTGACGCCCTGAACCTTGTCCTTGTGAGCGATCATCATGGCGTCTTTGGTTTCGACCACGACGATGTTTTCCAGACCGATCACCGAGACCAGTTTGCCGTTGCCGTGGATCATGCAGTTCTTGCTGTCCTGAATGACCACATCGCCTTTGCTGACGTTGCCGTTGGCGTCTTTCTCGTTGACTTCCCACAGCGACGACCAGCAGCCGACATCGCTCCAGCCGGCGGTCAGCGGCACGACGCAGGCGCGCTGGGTTTTTTCCATCACCGAGTAGTCGATGGAGTTGTCCGGGCAGCAGGCGAAAGTGGCTTCGTCGAGGGTCACGGTGTCGGCGTCCTGCTGGCTGCGCTCGAGGGTCAGCAGGCAGGTGTCGTAGATGTCCGGATCGTGCTTTTTCAGTTCTTCGAGGAAACGGCTGGCGCGGAACAGGAACATGCCGCTGTTCCAGTAGTAACCGCCGGACTCGACGTATTCGGTGGCGCGCTTGACGTCAGGTTTTTCGACGAAGTGCGAGACACGGCTGACGCCTTCCGGCAGCAGCGAATCGCCAGTGGACTTGATGTAGCCGTAACCGGTTTCCGGTTTGGTCGCCGGCACGCCGAACAGCACCATTTCGCCATTTTCAGCGGCAACAGTGGCCAGGGCGAGGGCGCGTTGCAGGGCTTTCTGGTCTTCCAGAACGTGGTCGGCCGGCAGCACCAGCATCAACTCGTCACGGCCTTCATTGACCAGCATCATCGCGGTCAGCGCCACGGCCGGTGCGGTGTTGCGGCCGAACGGTTCCATCAGGATGCGCTGGCATTCCAGGTTGCGGTTGGCCAACTGCTCGTTGACGATGAAGCGGTGATCCTTGTTGCAGACCACGATCGGGGTGTCCATACCTTCGAACACCAGACGTTCTAGGGTTTGCTGGAACAGTGTGTGTTCGCCGGTCAGGGCGAGGAATTGTTTAGGGAACTGCTTACGCGAAAGTGGCCACAGACGCGAACCGCTACCACCTGACAAGATCACCGGAATCATAATGTTTACTCCATAAAATGCAGTTGAGAGCTGCAAGCTGCAAGCGGTGAGTTAGAAGCACTGCACTTGCAGCTTGAAGCCAGTAGCTGATAGCTCGAGCGATTAGCGAGTCGACACCGGGCGTTTCACCCAGACTGGCGACAGGTTGCTGCCGTTACCGGTGACGTACAGCACTGCTGCTTCACCGCGTTCCAGAGCGACGGGTTTGACGTCGCCGACTTTCTTGTCTCCTTCGTACAGCGCCAGGCTGACTTTCACCGGGTTGATTTCACGTTCGCCACGGCCCTTGGCGGCCACGTTCGGCACCACTTCGGTCTTGCCGTCGGCGGTCTTCAGAGTCAGCGGCTTGTCGCTGAGGTTCTGTACGCGCACCAGGGATTTCTGCTTGTTCTTGAACGGCGGCTCTTCGATCAGTTGCGGCGCGCCGGACGCGTTGTTGACCAGGGTGTAGTAGTGGTCACCAGCCAGTTTCACCGGCAGGGTCTGGCTGCCGACCTTGGCGCTGTAGTCGCCGCCCGGCATGAAGCTGAAATCGCTGCTGGCCAGTGGCGCGATGTCGCTCAGGTTGGTGCTGCCGACGGTGGCGCTGACTTCAGCGTTGCTGGCGTTGTAGACGCGCACGAAGGTCGAGCCTTTCGGTGCGGTCGGGCCGTACAGCGCGGCGTCGCCACCGGCGAAAGCTTGAACCGACAGCACGCTCAGACCTGCAACCAGTGCAATGCGTTTTGCGAGACGACGAGGAGTAGTAGTGAAAGTCATGGTGTACCTCTCTTTCAGTTTTGCGCCCGATCGGGCGTCTCGGATTTAGTGTTGATGGCTACGTTTTGTTGGCGGGCGGCGGCTTGTTTGAGCTCTGCGACCCACTGTGGGTCGGCGTCGCCGATTTCGTTGTTCACAGGCAGATATCGTTCAGGAAACTCCCAGATCAGCACCTGTGGCGGGCTGTTCTTGAAGTCATCGCTTTTCAGGTAGCTGAGCATTGGCAGAATCGGGCCATGGCCGTCTTCGGCGTAATTGACCACGTCGCTGTGCAGCGCTTGCTTCAGCGCACCGACGAAGTTCCAGTTCGGGTTGGCGCTGTAGCTGGTGCCGATCAGTGCGACCGGTACTTCACTGTTGGCGAACAGCGCGTCGTCACCGGCTGGCTGCTCGGCGGCCACGGTGTTGCGCTTCTGCAGGGGCTCCGGTGCCGGCATCATGTTTTCGAACAGCGGATCGAGCGGCAGGAACAGACGTAGGTCGCCCTTGTGCGTGACCTTCTCGGCCGGCGTGGTGACGAAGCGCTGCGGCTCACCGCTGAGCGGGAATTTCTCGGCAATGGTTTTGGCCAGGGTGTTGGCGGCGATTTCGGCACCTTCCGGAGTCCAGTGGGTGTCGGTGCGCAGGAACACTTGCTGACCGTTCTGCTTGGCCTGTTGCAACGGGCCGAGCAGGTCAGGAGCGAGGATCTTGTCGCCGGCAACGCGAGCGTGGAAATCCTGATATAGGTTTTCGTGGATGCTCGAAGGTTTCACCTCATCCAAATGTTCCGGATACAGGCGCGCCTTGGCCGGAACAATCGCCATCACCAGTTTCACGCCCTTGTCTTTCAGGGTCTGGCGCACGCCTTCAACCAGCGCGTAGTTGCCTTGCAGGTTCAGCTCTTCGTTGACGATCGGGTTGAATTCCTCGTCGCTGTACAGCCACTGATCGCGACCGAGCACCACGCCCGGACGACCTTCGTTGAACAGCTTGAAATCCAGCGCGGCCCAGAGGTTGGTGCCCAGACGCTTGATCGGAAATTCCTCGTCGTAGTGGGTTTCCACAGCCTTGGTCCAGCGGCCGTTGAGCACCGTCGCATCGGCGTTGGTGCTGAAGCCGAAGAAGCTGCGAACCGACCACAGACCGAGGACCAGCAGCGTCACCAGGAACAGGGCGATGTAGAAGATGCGTAATGAGCGGGTCATGTCAGATCCCTCAGAACTGGAAGTAAAGGAACGGCGAGAAGCTTTGCGCCGAGAGTTTGAGAATCGAGGCAATGAACAGCAGCAGAATCAGCCCGCGCATCACGTAGCGCGACCAGTCCGCGGTCCAGTAGGCCGGTTGCACCTGGGCTTCGACGCCGACGGTGTAGCCAGGTTCATGGATGCTCGCCGGGTTTTCGCCAGGCGCTGCCTTGATCATTCCAGGCGTGGCAGTCGCAGGACCATCGGCCTCGACGTTGACCGCAGGTTTGGTCTTGGCCGGTGGCTGGTTGGTGTACAGATCACGCAGGCCAAAGAACGCCAGCGTCACGTAAGCCACCACCAGAGTCGCCACTTGCAGGCCGGTCAGGCTGGCCTGGTTGAGTTCCGACAGCGACCAGTCGCCGAAGCTGAACATCGCGCCGTACATGCGCCCGGCAACGTGCAGGTTCTCGGCACGGAAGATCACCCAGCCCATCACCACCAGCAGGAAAGTCAGTGCCCAGCGGATCGGGTTGAGGCTGCGCGGCGAAGTGTTCAGGCCCAGCGCTTTTTCGATCGCCAGCCACATGCCGTGCCAGGCGCCCCAGATGATGTAAGTGATGTTCGCGCCGTGCCACAGACCACCCAGGAGCATGGTCAGGAACAGGTTGCGATAGGTCATCAGCGTGCCTTTACGGTTACCGCCGAGGGTGATGTACAGATAGTCACGCAGCCAGGTCGACAGGCTGATGTGCCAGCGGCGCCAGAACTCGGTGATCGACTGGCTGATGTACGGCTGTTTGAAGTTTTCCATGAAGCGGAAACCCATCATCAAGCCCAGACCGATGGCCATGTCGCTGTAACCGGAGAAGTCGAAGTACAACTGCGCGGTGTACGCCAGCGCGCCAAGCCAGGCATCACCCGTGGTCGGGTTCTGCAGGGCGAAGCAGTGATCGGCAACCACCGCGAGGGTGTCGGCGATGAAGACTTTCTTGATGAAACCCTGCATGAACCGGGTGCAGCCCTCGGAGAATTTGTCGAGGGTGTGCGTACGGTTGTTGAACTGGTCGGCCAGATCGCGGAAGCGCAGCACCGGGCCGGCAATCAGGTGCGGGAAGATCGCCACGAACGCTGCGAAGTCGATCAGGTTGCGCGTCGCCGGAGTGTCACCACGGTACACGTCGATGATGTAGCTGATCGATTCGAAGATGTAGAACGAAATACCGATCGGCAACAGCACGTGCGTGAGGATGAACGGCTCCAGACCCACCGACGTCATCATCGCGTTGATGCTGTCGACACCGAAGTTGGCGTACTTGAAGTAGCCGAGAATGCACAGGTCGACAGCCACGCCGAGCAGCAGCCAGCGCTGGGCCGGTTTGGTCCTGACGCCGGCGGCGCCGACTTTCAGGCCGATCCAGTAGTTCCACAGCGTGACGGCCGCGAACAGCGCAAGGAAGTCCACACGCCACCAGGCGTAGAACACGTAGCTGGCGATCAGCAGCAGCAGGTTGCGATAGCGTTGCCCGCTCAAGTAGTACAAGCCGAGAAAGATCGGCAAGAACAGAAACAGGAACACGTTGGATGAAAATACCATCCCGATCTCTCCATGTTTGAACCAACAGTCAAGGGCCAAAGCCCCCCCAAACCCCCCATGTAAAACCGGGTGGTTGTATGATCGTTCCCACGCTCTGCGTGGGAATGCCTCTTGTGACGCTCTGCGTCACGCTTTGGGACGCAGAGCGTCCCGTGCTGCATTCCCACGCAGAGCGTGGGAACGATCAGCGACTAACTGCCTTTATTGCCCTTTTCGTGGGACGGGTCGTAGACCTTGGTCAAGTCGCCGCCGAGGCGGAAGGTCTTGAACGGTTGCATGTCGCGTTTCTTCTCGATCACATCCGGCGTGCAGGTGTAGAGCGTGCAGAACGGTTCGAGCCAGGCGAATTTCATGTCCTCTTTCAGGTCGGTCATGTCCTGCTCTTTGCCGTTCTTCTCTTCGAACTCATCCGGATCTTTCACCCCGGACAACACTCGATCACCCAGACGCTTGAGCGCTGAATTGTTTTCCTGACGCAGATCGACCCCGTTGACCTGGGCGAAACTGGCGATCATCGCCAGCGGCGGCAGGGCATAGTTGTGATAGGCGAGGGCGCGTTGCTGGCGCTTGAGCTCGTTGGGCAGGTAGCCGTCGGCATCGACCTGATTGACGCCGACCTTGTATTCCTTCACAGCCCAGTCGAACAGGTCGCGGCGGTTGGTCGCGACTGAAGTTGCCATCACCGACCAGGCGGCCCAGTACGAGTGGTTGTTGGTTTTTTCCAGCGGCAGGTTGTCCCAGTCGCTGACAACCTGATCGGCCATTTTGCTGAACCACGCCTCGATCAACTGCGCTTCCTGCTGATGCTGCGCGAGTGGATGCGAGTCGGAGAACTTCAGGCGAATGTACGAAGACGCCATGCTGCCCAGCGCCCATTTGCGCATCGACTTGCCGGTGTGGTTGAAGTCCTTGGACATCAACGCATCGGCCTTGGCCCACGCGGTCAGCCAGTTCAGCGTGCATTCGAGCTGTTCCGGACGACCATCGCGCATGAACTGCATGACGCGCTTGGCGGTGCCGCGCTCCAGGGTGGTGATGTCTTTGGTGGTGTCGCGAAAGGCTTTTTCCGACTGCACGTTCAGCGTCGCGCGGGCCTTGTCCGAACCTTCGTACTTGCTGCGAAATTGCAGCGGCCCGGTGTACGGCGCCGGCATCGCGTCGCAACCGTCGCTTTTGTCGCCGCTCTTGAATTTATCCACCGGGGCGAAGTAGCCCTGTGGCGGACGCAGTGGCGCGGCGGCCTGGGTGGCCCCGGCGAACATCGCCAGGGTCAGCAGGGAAGGCGCGAGCAGGTGTTTGATCGTTCGATTTCGCATAGCAGACCTCATTGCCCAAGCTGCGCGGTCTGTTGACCGGCGCCCGGGAATATGTTGCGTTTGCAGATTTTCGCTTCGACTTTTTGTGGCGCGGCGCCGGGCTTGGCTTCAGGCCCCTGGACTTCAACGGCCAGCAGGTTTTGCGAAGCCCAGTCCTCGTCCGTGCGCAGCTCAAAGGCGAAACGACCGTCGGTGTCGGAGGTTTCCGGTTTCTCGATCTTGATGTCCTCGTGGCGACCGTTCATGTACCAGAGGGTGGCTTGCAGGGTTTTCACCGAGGTGTCGGCGAAGCGGATGTCGACCTGATGGTTGGCGTTCTGCAGGTTCAGGTTCTTGCTGTTCACCATCAGTTCCTGTTTGCTGCCCGGCTTCAGCGTGGCGCTGCCGGTCATCTGTGCGTCTTTGCCTTCGCAGCCGTTATCGAGCAAGGCCATCATCTGGCGATAGATGGTTTCCTGGTCGAGGCGATACAGCGGCGAGAATTCCCAGATGAGGATTTTCGGTGGCGACTTCTGGAATTCCTCGCTGCCGAGGTATTGCAGCATCGAACCCTCGAAACCGCCGCCGGGGAAGGCGACGTTGAGAATGTCAGCGCCGATGGCTTCTTCGAGGAACCCGGCGAAGTTGTAGTTCTTGCCGCTGTGCGAGGTGCCGACCAGGGTGATCTGCGGATTGCCGGAATCGCCGAACAGATCGCCGTCACCTGCCTCACCTTTCGGCTCGGTGGTGAACTGGTCCATGTACTGGATCGCGTAGCTGGTGCCGCACAGTTGCCCGGCCATGTTGTGCAGGGTGCCGGTCTTGCCCATGCGTCCTGACTTCTTGGTCTCGAACTCACGCTTGGGAATGTCGGCGAAGGCCGGGATCTGCTTGACCTTCTCGGCGACGATTTTCGCCGTGCGCTGGGCGCCGTATGGCGTCCAGTGCTGGTCGCCACGGAAGTAGAAATCGTGGGCGGGCAGGGTGTCCGGCAGCGATTCGTTGGTCAGTGGCGACAGGTCCGGCACCACATAACCCATCTGCGCGAAACGGCCGAGCATGGTCTTGTAGTTGCCCAGCGCCTTCTCGTAATCGAACGCGGCTTTTTCCTGCGGGTTGAGCTTGTTGCGGTTCACCAGGCCACGGGTCGGCTGGTAAACGATCACCAGCTCGACGCCTTTGCTCTTGAACGCATCGTGCAGTTGTTGCAGGCGCTTGTAGCCGGCCGGCGTGGTGTTGAACTCGGTGCGCAGGTCTTCCTGGGTCCGGAACAGCCAGTCGCCCTGGGCCTGCACCAGTGTGGTGAAGTTCTGCTGATAACGCGTGGTGTAGTTCTTCGCGTCATGGGCGGCCGGGCACAGGTTGCAGCATGGCTCGGCGGTGAATTTCGGCGGCGCGGCAGTTTCACTGCCAGCGTCGGCACGCGCGTTGCCGGCGGCGAGAATGCCAAGGGTCAGGGCCGAGAGGCTGAGCAGTTTGATCATGTGTGGGTGCATAAAAATTATCCTCAGTCCCGCATTTCGGTCTGGCGTTCGACAGGGTCGATCAGCACGGCTTTCTGCTGGCGCACCAGCAAGTCGAGAATTTCATCCTGGCGCTCGCCGAGGATGCCGTTGAAGCTGATGCCGCTGGATTTGGTCGGCGCTAGCATCGACACGCGATACAACTCGACACTCAACGGCGAATCGATCGACAGCGGGCCGCTGCCATTGGCCGCCAGTTCGCCGCCGACGACGATCAGCGAGACCTGGGCATCGAACGGGTCGAGCTTGATGTCACGGTCGGTGTCGGTCAGGTCCTTGATGTGCCCGTAGACGCCGGTCAGGCCGTTGGCCATGGCGATGTTTTCGTAGAGGCGAATGTTCACGCTGTTACGAATACGGATGCCGTGACGCCGGTTGCTGATGACCTTGTTGCCCCACAACAGGTTGTCGGCCGACTCATAGAGCGTGATGCCGTCGGTGTGGTTCTTGTAGATCTCGTTGTAGGCAATGATGTTGTTGATGCTGTTACGGTCGATCACCAGGCCCGACAACTTGTTGTCGTAGCTCTTGTTGTTGAAGATGAAGCTGTCGTTGACCTCACGGGAAATAATGATCCCGTGCTTCTTCTTCGTGCCGTACACGGTGTTCTCGGCAATGATCAGCCGGTGCGAACGGTCGTGCGGGTCGATGCCGTAGACGATGTTGTCTTTGTAGGTGTTGCCCTTGACCACAAAGTCACTGGTTTCGTAGCAGTAGAAGCCGTACCACATGTCCGAGAACTCGGAGCCGACGATCCAGCCGGTCGGCTCTGGGCGCTTGAGGACCTTGGCCATGTTCGGCGTGTACTGGGAAATACTCACGCCGTACGACTTACTGTTGGCGTAGCCGAAGCTGGCCATCTTGCTATTGACGATGTAGGTCTGCGTGCCGCCCCAAGCGAGCAGGAACGGGCGGAATTCCTTCGGCGAACGGAAGGTTGCCGGGCCGTTGTCTTTCTCGCGCCAGCCAGTGACTTTGGTGTCACTGACGAACAGCTTGCCGTCGTTGACCAGGAACGAACCGGCCTCCTGGGACAGACGCAGTTCCTGGGTCTGACCGTCGATTTCGAGGATGCCTTTCTCGCCGACCACAATTGGCAGTCTGGCCAGGTACACGCCCGGCGCGGTCTCGCTGAAGTACTGCTTGGGCAGTTTCTTCGCCAGATCCTTGAGGTTCATGTAGCCGTCGTCGATGAAGATCGCTTGCGGGATACCGTGCTGACGCACCACCCATTCGGCCATCTTGTTATCGCCGCCGATGAAGTCCTTCAGGGCGTTTTCCTGCATCATCCGGCGCACGCTGATCTTGCCCGGCTTGCTGCGCACGATCTTCGCCGCAGCGGCTTCGGCGGTGAAACCGGAAAGGTCAGGCAGGGTCGGTTTGGCCAGTTGCAGCGCCTCGGTCGGCGCGCTGCTGACGGTGTAGGTCTTGGCCTGTTGCAGCTCCTTGGTCACCGTGGCCGGCTTGCCCGCCTGGGGCGCGACCGGTTCCACGTTGGCAAAGGCGCCAGCGCTGGCCAGCAGCATCGCGCCGGCCAGCAGGCTGAGTGAGCCTGTTCTGGTGCTGATCATGTCGGGCACTCCCTTGGCGGTTTGCATCAGAAGCGCCAGATCACGTCGATGAATGCGCGGTGCATGTACGAATCGACCTGGCTGCCATAGGCATCACCCGGCTTGAACACACCGCCACGGAATCGCACCAGCGCCGAAGGTTCGTCGATCGACTGGCTCAGCGCCGCCGGCAACAGGCCTTGCTTGAAGTACTTGGTGACGACCAGGTCCATCTCCTGACCCAGGTCCTTGTTGCCGTCTTCAAGCGGCAGCGAGGTGCTGGAAAGGATCGCGCCGGTGACGTCGTCGGTGTTGTTTTCCACGGCGTTGATGCCGTTGCTGCCCACTGGCTTGTTGCCGTCGACACGCCAGAACTTGTGGTAGATCAGGCTGGCGTCGTATTCGTCGTTGACCATCCACGAACCGAACAGGGTCGCGGTCTGCATGTTGTTCATTTCACCGCGGAACGCTTCACCGAAACGGTGTACACGCGAGCGAGTACCGGTGTAGTTGGAGCGGTTGCTCTCCAGGCCGTTCTGTTCGTAATCGGCGCTGGCGCGGGCATAGGCGCCGCCGACTTGCCACTGCGGATCGAGGCGCAGACGCACGCCGACATCGGCCGCCCAGCCGCTGATGTCGTCACTGCGCTTGGCTTGCGCCGGGCGCGTGCCATCGGCATTCAGCGCGTTGACCGTGTCGCGGTCGCCGCTCATGCCAGTGATGCTGCCCCAGTAGTTGACGGTGTTGGTGTTGCGCCAGTTGTAGGCATCGCTGTCAGCGGTCAGGCCGATCCAGCTGATGTCGCCGTTCTCGGTCTTGTCCAGCGAATCACGCGCTACACCCGGTTCGGCGTAATCGAGCTTGCCGTCATCGTGGGTGTGGTGACCGCGAATGCCGACCCACTGGCCCGGCGTCCACTGGTAAGCGGCGTCGGCGTAGGCGTGCAGGCGATCCTTGTCTTTGGGCGCCAGCTCTTTCAGGTCGGTGCGGTATTCGCTGAAGCGCTCGGCCACACCGGCGTTGGCACGCAGCAGGGTGGTGTCGAAGGTCCAGTTCAGCGCTTCGATGTTGGTGTCGCGCCATTGGCCGTCGTCATTGCGCAGACGCTGGCGACCGAACTTGAGGATCTCGCCAGGGTAGGGCGTGAAGCCGCTGTAGCCGACCCAGAATTCGCGCATCGCCAGGTAGTTTTTCTTGGTTTCGCGATCACCGCTGTCGGTGGTTTGCGCACCGTCGGATTGTTGCAGGGTGTCGGTCTCGATGATGTCGGTCGAGGTCACGGCCTGGCCCATGGCGTAGGCGCTCCACGCGCCGCTTTCGCCGTAGATCCACGGACGCAGGTCGAGGCCGACGCCGTTGACGTCGCCGCCACGGGCGGTGCCGAGGTCGCGGTCGTCTTCGGACTGGCCGGTGAGTTTCACTTCCAGGCCGAAGTTCTTGCTTTCAGTCATCGCGGCCAGTGTCGGGCAAGACCAGATCAGCGCGAAAGTGAGGCCAATGCCGGCCTTCACGAATGGGTTCAGCTTCATAGTTTTTCCTCGCCGTCTTCTTCTTGCAGGGCGTGCAGTTGCAGCGTGTTCGGGTTCAGCGAGCCACGGCTGGCTTGCTCTTGTTGCAGCAGGCGGCGAGCTTCAGGCAGACGCTCGGGCGGCAGCTGCGCCTCGAGGGTCGCTGCCAGCTCAGCGGCTTGCGGAGTGTTTTGCGCCTTGGCCAGTTGGCTGAAGACGTACGCGTTGAGCGGATCGGGCTTGGTGCCCTTGCCTTGGGAAAACAGTTGAGCGATGGCGAAGTCGGCACTGTTTTGGCCGTTGCGCGCAGCGGTCAGCAAATGATCGAGGGCCTTCTGCGGATAGACCTTGCCCAGGTAGCCACGGCGATAGATCTGGCCGAGGTAGTAATCGGCGGCGACTTCACGGCCCACGGCTTTCTGGAAATGTTCCTCGGCGACTTTCGCGTCGGCCGGGACCAGTTTGCCTTCGTAGTAGACCTTGCCCAGCAACAGCTCGGCGCGCGGCTGGTCGGCGGCGCGGCCGTTGTCCAGGTACTTCATCATCTGATCGACGTCGCCCAGTTCCGGGAAGTCGTAGAGCAATTGCGCGAGGCTGACCCACGCAGCCGGGTAGCCCGGAGCGATCGGCTCGAGCAGCGACTGCGCAGTTTTCTCGTCGGTCTTGCCCAGGGTCGAATCGGCGAGTACGCGGGCGACCGAATCAACGCGCTGGGCGGTGACGGTGCCACGGCTGTAACCGGCCTGCATCTGCTTGATCAGCTCGGCCTGTTGGTCCGGCTGGCCACGTTTCTGGTAAACGGTGGCCAGTTCGACGTAGCAGATATCGGTGGTGTTGAGCGCGGCCTTGCAGATTTTTTCCACGTCATCCAGATGCTGGTCGTAGGTGCCCTGGGTGCGATACAGCAGCACCTGGGCCAGACCGGCTTCCGGGTAACCGGCCTTGCGCCACTGATCGATCTGCTGCTGGGCGTTGATGTTGGGGAAGCTGTGCGGGTATTGCAGATACAGCATCGCCAGCGGGATCAACGTATTGCCTTCGCCATTGGCGGCGGCTTTTTTCAGCAGGCTTTCGGCTTCGTGGTGCTCGGCTTCCGTCGAGCCCGGTTTGGCCACCAGCAGACGACCGAGACGGGCCTGGGCACGCGGCGACACGCTGGCCGCGGCGCGATAGGTCGCTTCGGCCTGTTTCATTTGTGCCGGGTCGCGGCTGTCGACCTGGATATCGGCCAGGCCGACTTGCGCCTCGCTGTAGCCCAAGTCGGCCAGTTGCTGGTAGTTCTGCGCAGCGGTGGCAGTATCGCCACGCTTGAGCGCTTCGTTAGCCAGACGCTGATCGGGCAGACCGGCGCAACCGGCCAGACTCACCGCCAATGCCAGGGCACACACCGTTCCCTTGTAGGAGTGAGCCTGCTCGCGATGCAAGCGACTCGGTACATCAGACAAACCGCGGCGATCCCATCGCGAGCAGGCTCGCTCCCACAGGGTCGGAGGCGTGTTCAAATTATGCGTAGTCACAGGCATGTCCTCGACTTAAAGACCGGCAGCCATGGCTTTGTCGATCAGCCAGTTCAGGTTCGGGCCACGGTCGCTGTTCACTTCCACCGGGCGGCCGGCGAAGCTGCTGTCGAGCGGCTCGTCAGGCTGGATCTGCACGCGGATGTCCGAGGACAGGTCGGCGCTCTTCAGGCTGGTGCTGCTGACGATCTTGCCGGTGCGGGTCTTGTCTTCGCCGGCGATCTGGAAGCTCACTGGCGTCCCAGGGCGCACGTCGCCGAACTGGCGATAGGAGAAGCGCGCATCAACGGTGGCCTGGGTGTTGCGCGGCACCAATTGGAAGATCACGTCACCCTTGCTCGCGTACTGACCGTCGGCGACCAGTTGCTGGGCCACGGTGCAATCGCATGGCGAAGTCAGGGTGCCGGTCATCTGCTTGCCGAACAGTTCTTCAACCTTGGCCGGGGCCAGTTGGTCTTCGGCCAGATGGCCCTTGAGCACGTCGAGCATGCTGGTGCTGAAGGTCGCCAGCGGCGCGCCTTTGGCGGCAACGCCGTCGGATTTGACCAGGCTTTGCACGGTGCCATCGCGCGGCATGGTGATGTTCATGCCCGGCACGCTGACCAGACCGGCCTGGGCGTGGCTGACGAAGTACATGCCATACACCGATTTGAAGATGAAACCGGCTGCGACCAGACCGACAGCGAAAATACCGGCGCTGAACGTCACCGCTTTCAGACGGCCGAACGCGGTCATGCCGGTGTCGTTGCTCTTGTTCTTGCGCGCCTTGGTGAAGTTGTCGCGCTGCAGGGTCGCCAGCACTTCGCCGATGCTGACGATGTCGCCGGCCAGGTGCGACGTGATCAGGTGACGCAGGGTGGAGATGTCCTGCGGCTCGAGGTTCTGGAACTGGCAACCGGCGCGGCCAGTGGCGCGATCGAAGGAACGCACCTGCAGTTCAACGTCCATGGCCAGGCCGAGGTTGTCGATGACAAATTGCAGACGCGCCTTGTACACCTCGCCGATGGTCAGCGGCATCTGCCCGGCGTTGAACGCCAGACCGCCAGCCGACAGGTCCAAAACCCGCGCTTCGACCGGAGTCCGGTCAGGGCCGAAGAAACGCAGCTTGGCCGGGATTTTCACGCGAGCGTGCTGGCGCTGGGCTTCGGATTCATGCACTACGTTGACGTTGACGGCGGTATTCATAGGGGCGATTTCCTTGTTAATTCAATAGGAGCGGGTCAGACCATCATCAGCAGCACGGCGACAAAAATGCTGCCGGCGGAGAAGGTCATGGTCCGAGACGACCAGGTGTTGAACCAACGTTGAAAGCTGGCGAGGTCACGGGTCAGGGAAGTGGGCTGGCGAGTCCACGATTGTTGGTCGAGGCGGAAAAACACGTAGATCTTCACCAGCGCACCAACGATCTGGTTGTAATACAGAATCGCCGGGTAAGCCGGGCCGATGCGGTGGCCGGAACACGACAGCAACAGCGTCAGGATCAGGCGGGTGATGCCGATCCACAGCAGGTACACGAGGATGAACGCGGTGCCGTACTTGAAGCTGGCGATCAGCGCCACGGTCAGACCGAGCAGGGACGTCCACATCGACACACGCTGGTCAAACAGCACCACCGAAGTGAACGCGCCGAGACGACGGATACCCAGGCCCAGTGCACGCGAGTTCTGCCGCAGGTTGTTGCCGTACCAGCGGAACATCAGCTTGCGGCTGGCCTTGATGAAGCTCTTTTCCGGCGGATGCTCAACGGTGTTGATCGCGGCGTCCGGCACGTAGAAGGTGTCGTAACCCAGGCGCATCAGGCTGAACCAGCTCGACTTGTCGTCACCGGTCAGGAATTTGAAGCGGCCCAGGCGCCAGTGTTGCAGCGAGTCGCTTTCAACGTCGGCGATGAATTCCGGGTTGGTCACCACGGACGCTTTGAACACCGACATACGACCGGTCATGGTCAGTACGCGCTTGGACAAGGCCATCGAGCACATGTTGATGTGGCGCTGGGCGAAGCGCAGCTTGTGCCACTCGCTCATGATGTAGCCGCCGCGCACTTCGCAGAATTCGTTGGTGGTCAGGCCGCCGACGTTGCCGAACAGCTGGAACCACGGCACGGTCTTGCGCACGACGCCTTCGCCGAGCACGGTGTCGCCGTCGATCACGGCCACGACGGCACGATCGTCCGGCAGGTGACGGGAGATCGCGCGGAAACCGAAGGCCAGACCATCACGCTTGCCGGTGCCGGGAATGCGCACGAAATCGAGCTTGACCCGCTCCGGCGGATTCATCCGTGCCCACAGCGCCTTGACCAGCAGCTCGTCGGACATCTCCACGATCGAGCAGACGATGGTGGTCGGCAGATCGCAATCGATGGCTTCGCGGATCACCGAGCTGTAGACCTGCGCGGTAGTCAGCGCGTCAATACGGAAACTGGTGACCATCAGAAACACATGCGATGGATCGGCGGCCTTGCCCAGCTTGCGCACTTTGCGGCGCAGATGCGGGTAGACGATGTAGAGAAAAATCATGCCGCGCACAAAGTGCGTTGCACCCATCGAGTAGCGCCAGATACCCACGGCGCCAATCAGGAAAATGAAGTCCTTCGACTCGGAGTCGAATGTGGACGTGGGCAGCATCAAGGCCAGGCCCATCAGCAGACTGAGATAAAAAAGCCAGCCGGCTGATTGCAGAAAAAAATGTTTGAGCTTGGTCATAACCGTCATCCGAAGGTAAGGGAAGCCGCAAGTTGCAAGCTTCAAGCTGCAAGCCAATCGCGTTGACTTGCAGCTCGACGCTTGTCGCTTGGCGCTGCGTTACCAGCAAATACCTTCGGTGCGGCTACCGGCGCTGGTGGCCTTGGACATGAAGCCCACCAGGTCGATGACTTGCTTGCCCTGCGGCGCTTCCTGGGCCAGCGAACGGAATTTCTCGTCGCGGTTGCCGAGGATGATCACGTCGGAGTTGTCGATCACCGAATCGAAGTCCGAGTTGAGCAGGGACGATACGTGCGGGATTTTCGACTCGATGTAGTCTTTGTTCGCGCCGTGAACACGAGCGTATTCGACGTTGCTGTCGTAGATGCTCAGGTCGTAACCCTTGCCGATCAGCATTTCGGCCAGTTCGACCAGCGGGCTTTCGCGCAGGTCGTCGGTGCCGGCCTTGAAGCTCAGACCGAGCAGGGCGACTTTGCGTTTTTCATGGCTTTCAACGATGTCGAAAGCGTTCTGCACTTGCGATTCGTTACTGCGCATCAGCGAGTTGAGCAGCGGCGCTTCGACGTCCAGGGAACCGGCGCGGTAGGTCAGGGCGCGGACGTCTTTTGGCAGGCACGAGCCGCCGAAGGCGAAGCCTGGACGCATGTAGTACTGGGACAGGTTGAGGGTCTTGTCCTGGCAGACCACTTCCATCACTTCACGGCCATCGACGCCGACCGCTTTGGCGATGTTGCCGATCTCGTTGGCGAAGGTCACTTTGGTCGCGTGCCAGACGTTGCAGGTGTACTTGATCATTTCGGCAACGGCGATGTCCTTGCGGATGATCGGTGCGTCGAGTTCTTCGTACAGCGATTGCAGAACGTCACCGGAGGCGGTGTCGAACTCGCCGATGACCGTCATCGGTGGCTGATCGTAGTCAGCGATTGCAGTGGATTCGCGCAGGAACTCAGGGTTGACCGCAACGCCGAAGTCGACGCCGGCTTTCTTGCCCGAGCAGTCTTCGAGAATGGGGATTACCACGTTGGCCACGGTGCCCGGCAGAACGGTGCTGCGCACGACGATGGTGTGACGGGTGGTTTTTTCACGCAGAACAAACCCGATCTCGCGGCATACCGCTTCGATGTAGTTGAGTTCCAGGTCGCCGTTTTTTTTGCTCGGTGTACCGACGCAGATCATCGACAGGTCGGTGTCGCGAATGGCTTCGGCGAAGTTGGTCGTGCCGCGCAGACGACCGGTCTGGATTCCCTGTTGTAGAAGTTCGCCCAGACCCGGTTCAACGATCGGCGATTTACCGGCGTTGATCATGTCGATCTTGTCTTTGGCAACATCGACGCCAACTACGTCATGGCCCCGTGCAGACAGGCAACCGGCACATACTGCGCCAACGTAACCCAAACCAAATATGCTGATGCGCATCGCAATTACCTCTGTATATATCAGGCCTTAGAGGCCGGAGTTAATGGTGTTCAGCGGACACTAGTGCACTCGAAAGTGTGGCTTACAGGCGCCACAATGCCGTGTGCAGGCATACTAAGTTTCGAGTGTCTAAATAAGTGCACTCAAGATGTGCGCAACCAGGCCTTATTGTTATGACTTGCCCTGTTATGCAGCGGATCTTCTTTCTGAAGACTCTTGTGCAATCGTCTTGCGCGCTTGATGCGGAGATGAAAATCCTTGTAAATCAAGCGGTTCAGTGCTCAGGCGAGCACGTTTAAAGGATACGACCATGGCCTTTGCAGGGGATATCAATGGTGCGTATCGCCTGTCCATCGTTTCGTTTTCAGATCGGTTAGTCATCTAGTCAAGTTGCTGTGACAACTTGGTTACATGGCTATCTGCTCTGCGTAAGTTATCTCGTACAAACTCGCCGAGAATCGTTACCGGTGGTATGAGCTACGCATTTGGACATAGTTCCTGTCCGCTCATCGTGCCATCTGAAATTTTTTGAAATATTGGTAAAGATGGCACTGCTTTCAATTTGATAGCACTAGCGATTTCGCCCTTTAGTTCTGGGGCTTTAAGCGCGCTAGATAGTTTTGTGCCACTACTGCAAAAAAATTTAGGTGCCACTACTGAAAAAACTGACGAGTGTCGAGTGAAAGAAATCTTAGAAAAGACAGGGGTATTTTTTTGGCGCCATTAAACCGGCGAAATGCGGCGGGAAGTTTCTGACATCGTGCGAGGTGCACGACTCTGGATGAAAAGAGTCGTGCATTGGGCATGCTTTATTCCGGGGCGTGATCTCGCAGAAACACCAGATTGTCGGGTTTCGACTGCTCGGCACTGAAGCGATAGCCCTGCACATCGAAGTGCTTGAGCTGCGCTGGATCGTTGATCTTTTCCTGGATCACGAAACGGCTCATCAGACCGCGGGCCTTTTTCGCGTAGAAACTGATGATTTTGTACTGACCGTTCTTCTGATCCTTGAACTCGGTATTGATGATCCGCGCATTCAGGGCGGTGCGTTTGACGGCCGAGAAGTACTCGTTGGAAGCGAGGTTGAGCAGCACATCATCGCCTTGTTCAGCCAGCGCTTCGTTGAGCCATTCGCTGATGCGTGTGCCCCAGAAGGCATACAGGTCTTTGCCCCGGGCGTTGGCCAGTTTGGTGCCCATTTCCAGGCGATAGGCTTGCATCAGGTCGAGGGGGCGCAGCAGGCCGTAAAGGCCCGAGAGCATGCGCAGGTGTTTCTGCGCGTAATCGAAATCAGCTTCGCCGAAGGATTGCGCGTCCAGACCGGTGTAGACGTCGCCTTTGAAAGCGAGCAATGCCTGCTTGGCATTCTCTGGCGTGAAGGCCGGCGTCCAGCTACCGAAACGCGCGGCATTGAGCCCGCCGATCTTGTCGGATACGTGCATCAGCTCGCTGATTTGCGCCGGGCTCAGCTCGCGCAATTGCTGGATCAGCTCCTGGGAGTGGTCCAGGTATTGCGGCTGGGTAAAGCGCTGGGTCGCCGGCGGTGTTTCGTAATCGAGGGTCTTGGCGGGGGAAATCACCATCAGCATGAAGTCGTCTCCTTTAATCGTGGGGGCGATTCTAGGGGGTTGGCGGGGTTGACTCCAGCTATGGGGGTTATAGGTCGGTGCAAGGGCCGGGATTTGCGACGGCTGGTGGATCTTTCCCTCACCCCAGCCCTCTCCCTTTGGGAGAGGGCTGGGGTGAGGGTAGCGACCTTGAACCATGCACATCAGCTATAGTGCCGCGCGGGTTTTGTTATGGAGACGTCCCCTTGCGCATTGTTCTTTTATTCACCGCCTGGCTGCTGAGTGTCGCTGCCGTCGCGGCGCCCGGTGATCCGGCGACGCTGGATCGCACGACCTGGCCGGAGCAGCTCAGCAGTCCGACCCTGTTCGACGTCGCGTCACGCGCAGAAATCCTCATGTTTGCCCGTGGCCTGCTCGGCACCGAGTCGATCGACGAGGCCGCACTGGCCCAGCGCCTCGGCCTGCGCACGGTGAATATCGATGCGGTCAACCAGCTGCGCCAGCGCCTGTGGCAACGCCTGCTCACCAACTACAACCATGCCCAGCAAAGCTGCGACCAGGACGCCTCGTTCTGCTTCCTCGTCGAAGACCTGCCGACCCTGCGTGAGCAAGCCGCCAAGTTTGTGGTCAGCGACGACAGCTATTACACCAAGTGGGCCGAACCGAGCCGGATCTTCCATCTGCAATATCTGTATGAACTGCTGCGCAAGGCTGCGCTGTTTCCGCAGACCAGCAGCGAAGTCGATCGTTTCGGCGACTATGAGCGCAACGGCGACGACATGCACGATCGCCTGTTTCTGCTGACCTTCGACAGCGCCGCCAACGTCCAACCGGACAACACCGACTGGCTCACCGAGTACCTGCGCAAATCCAATATGAGCGGCACGTTCTTCGTATTGGGCAAGGATATTCAGGCGCGGCTGGCCGATCGTTCGGTCAGCAGCCTGCAAGCGAGTTTTTCGACCCAGTGCGTAGGCGTGCAAGGCTGGGAGTTTCGCTCTCACAGCCACTGGCAGGACTGGCAGGATTCGGTGCGGCGCAGTGCCGATCTGGTGAAGAGCAAGTTGCCGGAGAACTACGTACCGCTGTTCCGCCCGCCGGAAGGCCAGCGCCGCAGCGATGCACAAGGCTTCTTCAATGCCCAGGGCCTGCAAGTGGCGCTGTGGGACATGGACGCTCAGGACGGCGCCGGCCGACTCAGAGGCGCGGCGAGCGCGCAGCGAGTCCTGACCCTGATGCTGTTGTGGCGCCACGGAGTGATCAATTTCAACATGAAGCAGGATGCGGTGAAGACCTCGTTGCCGTGGCTGATCACGCAAACCGCGCAAAGCGGCATCGGCTGGGAAGACTGTCAGGACGCGTTTCGATGAAAACGCCAAAGGGCCCGAAAACATTGGGCTTGGGCTGATTTTTCGAAGGGATTCGATGCTGGCGGACTTCCGACTTTAGCGGTGTCTGGCGAGTCCGCCAAGGGCTTTTCGTCACTCTGCAAAATAAACTTAAAAAAACCGTCAAAGTACTTTTTTATGTCATCGGTTTTGGAGTATTACGAAGACAGACCGCCGAAACCTGCAACACAGGTGGCGTCTTCCAAGACCCGTTTGTTTGCAGTCACTTGAATCTCCGCAGGTGAGATTTCGGCAGTCACTTCGAGGCGCAGCACCGCTCAGGTATTGCGTCTACTGGCTCTGACATAGGTGACCGAGTATGGATGATCACGGACGTAGCCCTTCCTCCAACCAGCCAATCCTGTATGTACTCGATACCAACGTATTGATTCACGATCCAAACGCCCTGCTGAATTTCGAAGAACACCACGTTGCCATCCCGATGACCGTGCTCGAAGAACTCGACAAGCTCAAGAGCGGGCACCACAGCGTTGCCGCCGAATGCCGCCAGGCCATCCGGCTGATCGACAAGACCCTGGGCGATGCGTCACCCGAAGACGTTGAACTGGGTGTGCCGATCCAGCGCGGCAAGGGTGGACCGAAGGGCTTGCTGTCAATTCTGATGAGCAAGCAGGCCGAATCGAACCTGATTCTGCCCGAGCACCTGAACGACAACAAAATCATCAACCAACTGATCGACCTGCACGCCCGCGACCCGCACAAACCGGTGGTGCTGGTCACCAAAGACATCAACATGCGCCTCAAGGCGCGCGCCTGCGGCATCGATGCCGAGGATTACAGCACCGACCAACTGGTCGATGACGTGTCCCTGCTGCCCAACGGCTACCACACCATGACCGGCTCGTTCTGGGACCGCGTGAGCAAGGTCGACACCCGCCAGGATCACGGCCGCACCTGGCATCAAGTGCAACTGATCGACAACCTGCCGGCAGTGCACATCAACGAGTTCATCATCGACGAACAGGGGTTCGTCGGCTGGATCAAGGAGATCGACGAGGCCAAGCTGCTGATTCTCGATCTGCATCAGGAACCGCTGCTGCACCAAGAGGCCTGGGGGCTTAAGCCACGCGACATCTACCAAAGCCTGGCACTTTATGCGCTGCTCGACCCCGACATTCACCTGGTCAATCTGTCCGGCGCTGCCGGTTCCGGTAAAACCATTCTGGCCCTGGCCGCGGCGATCGAGCAGACCATGGTCAGCAAGCGCTACCGGCGCATCATCGCCACCCGCAGCGTGCAGGGCCTGGACCAGGAAATCGGCTTCCTGCCCGGCACCGAAGCGGAAAAAATGGAGCCTTGGCTGGGCGCCATCACCGACAACCTCGAAGCCTTGCACATGGATGACGAAAACACCCATGGCAGCGTCGATTACATCCTCAGCAAAGTGCCGTTGCAGTTCAAATCGCTCAACTACATTCGCGGTCGCAGCTTCCAGCAGAGCCTGATCCTGATCGACGAATGCCAGAACCTCACGCCACATCAGATGAAAACCATCATCACCCGTGCCGGCGCCGGTTCGAAAGTGGTGTGCCTGGGCAACCTCGCACAGATCGATACCCCTTACCTGTCCGCGACCAGCTCCGGGCTGACCTACCTGACCGAACGCTTCAAGGATTTCCCCAACGGTGTACACATCACCCTGCAAGGGGTGCCTCGCTCGATTCTGGCTGAATACGCCGAATCGCATTTGTAACCCATCACCCACAACCGGGCGGCCCAAAAGCCGCCCGTTTTTTATGCCGAACACAAAACCAAATGTAGGAGTGAGCCTGCTCGCGATAGCGGTGCATCAGCCAACATGAATGTTGAATGTCATACCGCTATCGCGAGCAGGCTCACTCCTACAGGGATTTAGGGTGAGGCGGTAATCGCGCTCGCGGATATCTGACCCACGGGTTTACAATCCACGCTCCTGATCAGGAGTAATTCCGTGCTGACTCATCTCGATTCCCAAGGTCGCGCCAACATGGTCGACGTCACCGAAAAAGCCGTGACGTTCCGTGAAGCGACGGCCCAAGCGCTGGTGCGCATGCTCCCCGAAACCCTGCAGATGATCGTCAGCGGCGGTCATCCCAAGGGGGATGTGTTTGCCGTGGCGCGCATCGCCGGCATTCAGGCGGCGAAGAAAACCAGCGATCTGATTCCGCTGTGCCATCCGCTGATGCTCACCGGCGTCAAGGTCGAGCTGAGCGCCGAAGGTGTAGACAGCGTGCGCATTGTTGCCCGCTGCAAGCTCTCCGGGCAGACCGGCGTCGAGATGGAAGCGCTGACCGCCGCCAGCGTCGCCGCCCTGACCATCTATGACATGTGCAAGGCCGTGGACCGCGGCATGACCATCGAAAGCGTGCGTCTGCTGGAGAAGGTTGGCGGCAAGAGCGGCCACTTTCAGGCTGAGCAGCCATGAACCTGACCGTGAAGTTTTTCGCCCGTTATCGGGAAGCGCTGGGCGTCGATTCGGTAAAGGTTGAAGGCGATTTTGCTACGGTCGATGACGTGCGCAGTCTGTTGGCACAACGTGACGGCTTCGAGGTGTTGCGCGAGCAGAACCTGATGTGCGCCCGCAACGAAGACCTCTGCCAGCTCGACGAACCGGTAGTCGATGGCGACGAAGTGGCGTTTTTCCCCACCGTGACCGGAGGCTGAGCCATGGCGATTCGCGTGCAGGCCATGCCGTTCGATCCGGGTATTGAAGTCAATGCGATGCACGCGGCCAACGTCGGCGTCGGTGCGGTGGTGAGTTTTGTCGGCTATGTGCGCGACTTCAACGACGGGCTCGATGTCGCGGGGATGTTTCTCGAGCACTATCCGGGCATGACCGAAAAAGCCTTGGACAAGATCGCCGTCGAAGCCGAACAGCGCTGGCCACTGCTCAAGCTGGAAGTGCTGCATCGCATCGGCGCGCTGGAGCCGGGCGAGCCGATCGTCTTCGTCGGCGCCGCCAGCGCCCATCGCCAGGCCGCCTTCGACGCCTGCGCCTTCGTCATGGACTACCTGAAAACCCGCGCGCCGTTCTGGAAGAAAGAAAACACCAGCGACGGCCCGCGCTGGGTGGAAGGGCGCGACAGTGATCATGCGGCTGCGGATCGCTGGAAAAAGTAGTCCTGTAGTGTTCTTCACTCAGTCATCGCTGGCAAGCCAGCTCCCACAGGGTTTTGCAGCGTGCACATATTTTTTGCGCACCGCTGAAACTGTGGGAGCTGGCTTGCCAGCGATGGGGCCATCTGCAACACCCAAAATCTCTCCTTTCTTTAATTGACGATATGTACGTGTAAGTCCAATATGGATTTATAAGTACAAAAAAGCATCGCCTCCGTTTCAGCTCTTTCTTGCCAAACCAACAACAACCCCGCGAGAGAACGAACATGAAGAAACTCCCCCTCATCACCGGTCTGGCCCTCAGTCTGTTGGCCTGCGCCAGCACCTTTGCCGCCGAGAGAACCCTGCGCATCGGCATCGAAGCCGCCTACCCACCATTCGCCTCGAAAACCGACAAGGGGGAAATCGTCGGGTTCGACTACGACATCGGCAATGCGCTGTGCGCACAGATGAAGGTCAAATGTGTGTGGGTCGAGGGTGAGTTCGACGGGCTGATTCCGTCGTTGAAAGTGAAGAAGATCGACATGGCGCTGTCGTCGATGACCATCAACGAAGATCGCAAGAAGTCAGTGGATTTCACTCACAAGTATTACTTCACTTCTTCGCGTCTGGTGATGAAAGAAGGCGCTAGCGTCGATGATCAGTACGCCAGCCTCAAGGGCAAGAACGTCGGCGTCCAGCGCGCGACCACCACTGACCGGTTTGCCACCGAGGTATTCGAGCCCAAGGGCGTTAACGTCAAGCGTTACAGCAACAACGAAGAGATCTACATGGATCTCGCGGCAGGGCGGCTCGATGCGATCTTTGCCGACACCATTCCGTTGAATGACTTTCTGTCGATGCCGCGCGGCAAGGGCTATGCGTTTGTCGGACCTGAACTGAAGGACCCGAAGTATGTTGGTGAAGGCGCGGGGATCGCGGTGCGCAAGGGCAATTCAGAACTGGTCAGCCAGTTGAACGGAGCCATTGATGGCATTCGTGCGAGTGGCGAGTATCAGAAGATTTCCGAGAAGTATTTCAAAGTTGATATCTACGGCGATTGATAGTCCGCTATCGCTGGCAAGCCAGCTCCCACAGGATTTGTGCGCGCCACAAAACCCCTGTGGGAGCTGGCTTGCCAGCGATGGGGCCGGATTGCCAATGTAAATCTCTAACCCTTCACTTCCTTCAAATGCTTGTACACCGTCGCCCGCCCCATATTCAGCACATTGGCCACATAATTCGAGGCACTCTTGCCCTTGAACGCGCCCTCGGCGTGCAGCGCCAGCACCAGTTCACGTTTGTGATCGCGGTTCAGCACATTCAGGCTCAACTGGCGTTCGCGCAGCCAGGCATGCAGGAAGGTGTTGATGCGTTCCTGCCAGTCATCGCGAAACAGGGCGTCCGGTTGCGGGATCAGTTTGCTCGGCGAGAGGAACAGGTCGAGCGCTGCCTTGGCATTTTCGAACAATGAAATATTCAGGTTGATGCACAGCACCGCCAGCGGTGCGCCTTCGCTGTCGCGCAGGACGCTGCTCAGGCTGCGGATCTTCTGACCGTCCCAATTGAGCTTTTCGTACGGGCCGATGTTGCGATCGCTGACATCCTCGCTGAGCATGTCTTCCAGTGACGAATCGTCGCCGATTTCGCGTTTTGACAGGTTGTTGGCGATGTAGTCGACCTTTTGCGTGCGCAGGTCATGCAGCACCACTTCGGCGTGGGGGAAAAACAGCGTGGCGATGGCATCGGCGATGGCACGGAAGTTATCCAGCGCCGGGTCGAATTCGGGGGCGGTCATGACAGTGGAGCTCCAGGCAGCGTCAACGCCTCCGTGATCAGGAGGCGCAGGGAGTGTGCCGCAATCCGTGGCGCGCGTCACCGCACGGATTCAGCGCAGGCGAGCAGGGGAGAGCATGGCGCTGTTCAGCCCGAATTGCTCCAAGTGTTCGGGCAGTGGCTGGCCACGCACCAGTGCTGCGCTGGCCTGGCCCATCGCTGGCGACGTCTGAATGCCGTAGCCACCCTGCGCCGCGACCCAGAACAACCCCGGCACCTGCGGATCGAAACCGCTGAGTAAATCGCCGTCGGCGACGAAGCTGCGCAAACCGGCCCAGGTGCGGGTCGGACGGCGAATGGTCAGGGTGGTGGCTTCTTCGATCTGATAGATGCCCATGGCGATGTCCAGTTCTTCGGGCTGGACATCATGCGGCTCGACCGGATCGGCATTGGCCGGCGAGCCGAGGAACATCCCGGCATCGGGCTTCATGTAGAAGGATTCGTCGAGGCTGACCAGCATCGGCCAATGATGAATATCGACGCCCTCGGGCCCGGCGAAGATGAACGCGGCGCGGCGTTTCGGTTGCAGGCCCAGCGCAGTTGCACCGGCCATGACACCGATCTTGTCGGCCCATGCGCCGGCGGCGTTGATGAGCACCGGGGCGCTGAACGTCTGGCCGTTGGTTCGAACGTGCCACAACCCCTCGGCGTCGCGGCTCAGGCCGAGCACTTCACAATCGGTGTGCACTTCGCCGTTGTGACGGCGGATGCCGCGCAGGTAACCCTGATGCAGGGCATCGGTATCGATATCGCTGGCGCTCGGATCGTAGATGGCGCCGTGGACCTTTTCCCGGCGCAGAATCGGCAGGCGCGCGCAGGCTTCGTCGGCGCTGAGCAGTTGCATCTGCGGCACGGTGGCTTTGGCACTGAGGTATTGGTTGTTCAATTCGGCGGCGTCACCGGTGAAATCCACAGTCATTTCGCCGCGTGGCGTCAGCAATGGGTGTTCGCAGAAACCGGCCGGTGGATGGTCGAAAAACGCGCGGCTGGCTTGAGTCAGCGCGCGCACCTGTGGCGTGCCATAAGCCGCGGTGAACAGCGCGGCGGAGCGGCCAGTGGAGTGATAGGCCGGATGGGATTCACGCTCGAGGACAATGACTTTGGCGTGTGGCGACAGCCAGAAACCGGTGGAAGCGCCGGCAATTCCGCCGCCGATGATGATGAAATCTGCCTGGCTCATGAAAAACTCCGGGGTCTACACATTATCCAGAATTGCACTGTCCCCTGTAGGAGTGAGCCTGCTCGCGATAGCGGTATATCAGACGATTCATCATTGAATGGTAAATCGCTATCGCGAGCAGGCTCACTCCTACAGGGGCTTTGTGTGTTCAGTGAAGGAGGTGATAAACGGCATTGGCCAGGGCAATGTCCTCCAGCCCCAAACCGATCGAGCGGAAAAACACATGACGCCGGTAATCGGGACGCTGCACCTTCTCGCTGAGCAGATCCGCCAGGTCGCCCACAATTGAATCTTTGCTCCAGCCATGCTGCTCAGCCGCAATCAGCATTTCACCCGCCGAACCCGGCGTGGTCATACGATAGTCGCAGAACACCTGCATGTCGTTGAGGCTTTGCGGCGGCACTTCGTGAGCGCGCGGGGCGTTGGTGCTGATCGAGGTAATCAGTGCCGGTCTGCTCAACTTGGCCGGGTCGATCACCGGCCCGGCGGACGACGTGCACAGCATGATGACGTCTGCATCGGCGAGAGCGGTTTCGCGGCTGACGGCGATTTTCAGCCCGGGCGCGATGGCTTTCAATGCGGCCTGTGTTTCAGCATCTCCCAGCAGGGACGGTGAATACACGTTGATGCTCTTCCACTCACGCAACGTTTTCACGTAGTGCAGATGCGCCTGGGCCACCTTGCCACTGCCGATGATAGCCAGCCGAGTGGCGTTTAAGGGGGCGAGGACATCGACGGCTACAGCGGTGGTCGCTGCAGTCCGTGCGGTGGTCAGTTCGCCGGCATCGCACAGCAGCAGCGGCTGGCCGGTTTTCATCGACATCAGCAGTGTCCACGCGGTCACCAGCGCGCCTTGCTCGCGCACGATGTACGGCGAAGTCTTCACGCCGTACACGCCGTCTTCAGCCAGCACGCCTAGATAGTTGATGAAATCGCCAGCGCCTTGGGGAAAATCCACCAGTTGCTGCGCCGGTTGTACCGCACTGCCCGCCGCGAGATCACGGAACAGCTTGCGCAAAATCTGCGGCACATCGATCTGGGCCAGCAGTTCACGGGCTTGGGCCTGATCAATGACGTAGGGCGTGCTGGACATGATGCGCTCCGAAATTGAACTTATTTTTCCATTATGGACTTTTAGTTCTTTCGAGCAATACGCGGGCGAAAAAAAAGCGCAGTCCGTTGCCGGCTGCGCTTTTTTGTCGAGCGTCGCTTACTGCGGACGCGTGCGCTCAACCGGGCGCAGCAGATGCGTCGGCGGCGTTTCACAGCTGATCTTGCGGCCGAGCTTTTCTTCGATGGACGGCAACTGGTAGGAGTCGTCCTCACCGGCGAAGCTGATCGACACACCATCGGCCCCGGCGCGACCGGTACGACCGATGCGGTGCACGTAATCGTCCGGGACTTCCGGCAGGGTGAAGTTGATCACGTGGCTGATGCCGTCGATGTGAATGCCGCGACCGGCCACATCGGTAGCAACCAGCACGCGAATCTTGCCTTCGCGGAAACCTTCCAGGGTCTTGATGCGCTTGTGCTGCGGTACGTCGCCCGACAGTTGCGCGGCGTTGATGCCGTCGCGCACCAGACGTTCTTCGATACGCCGCACTTCGTCCTTGCGGTTGGCAAACACGATGACCCGTTCCCAGCCGTTATCGTTGACCAGGTTGAAGAGCAGTTTGTATTTGTCAGCCCCGGCCACCGCGTAGATGTGCTGCTCGACGTTTTCGTTGGCAACATTGGTGACTTCGATTTCGACAATGGCCGGATCGGTGGTCCACTGCTTGGCGAGGTTCATCACGTCTTCGGTGAAGGTCGCGGAAAACAGCAGGGTCTGGCGCTCGGACTTCGGCGGGGTCTGGCGAATGATCTGCCGCACCTGCGGGATGAAACCCATGTCGAGCATGCGGTCGGCTTCGTCCAGCACCATCACTTCGACCATGTCCAGGTGCACGTCGCCACGCTGGTTGAAATCGAGCAAGCGGCCCGGGGTCGCCACGAGAATGTCGCAGTGCCGCGCTTCGAGGTGCTTGAGCTGCTTATCGAAATCCATGCCGCCGACAAAGGTCATCACATTAAGACCGGTGTACTTGGTCAGGTCAGCGGCGTCCTTGGCGATCTGCACCACCAGCTCACGGGTCGGCGCGATGATCAGCGCACGGGGTTCGCCCATGTAGCGTTCTTTCGGCGGTGGCGTCTGCAACAGCTGGGTGATGATCGAAATCAGAAACGCGGCGGTCTTGCCGGTGCCGGTCTGCGCGCGGCCGATGGCGTCTTTGCCGGCGAGGGTGTAACCGAGCACCTGCGCCTGGATCGGCGTGCAGTACGGAAAACCGAGATCCTGGATGGCGTGCATCAGTTCTGGTGAGAGCTTGAAGTCGTGGAAGCGGGTTTTGCCTTCCTGGGGCTCGACGACGAAGTCCTCGAGTTTCCATGGAATCACCGGGGCCTTGGGCTTCGGTTCGCGGCGTGGTCTGGCCGGTTTCGGCGCTTCGCTGCGTGCGGGCTCGGCGGCGGTTGACGCGGCCGTGGCGGGTTGCGGCGGTTGTTTCGGTTCTGGCTTCGGTGCCGCTACAGAAGTAGGGCGGTCGGCCTGCGGGGCATCGTTGCGATGACCGGCGGCGTGCGACGGCGCACTGGGAACTGGCGCGAGCTGCTCAGCCTCGCTTTTACCGAACATCTTCTTGAGTGCTTTGAGCACGGTCATCTCATCAATTGGTTAAGGAATGTACGCCGGCCAGTGTAATGCAAGAAACGGGCGCGGCGTAGGGGGAGGCGCAAAGGCTGCCAATAAAGCCGACGCTTAGCGCAGGCGTTCGCTCAACCAGACACCGATGTCGCGAATTTCTTCGGGTAACACTTCGTGCTCCATTGGGTATTCCTGCCATGTCACGGTGACACCATGCTTGAGCAAATGCTCATAGGCGCTGCGGCCCATCGAGTTCTGCACCACGCCGTCGAACTGGCCATGCAGGCACAGCGCCGGAATCCGCTGCTGACTGGCGGATAATTCCATCTCGTCACTGAAGGTCGGCGCGTACGTCGACAGCGCCAAAACCCCACCCAATGGTCCCTGCCATTTCACAAAAGCGGTGTGCAGTACGACAGCGCCGCCCTGGGAAAAACCGGCGAGAAAGATCCGCGAGGCGTCTATTCCGCTGGCGCGCTCGGTTTCGATCAATTCGATGATGCGATCCGCCGACGCTTCCAACTGGTCACGGTCGATCGCCCGGGCCGGGCTCATGGCTTTGATGTCGTACCAGCTGGGCATGGCATATCCGCCATTTATCGTCACGGGAAGGGTCGGCGCCTGTGGCAGCACAAAGCGTGTGCTCAGCAGACTTTCCTGCAGCGCCTCGGCCACCGGCAGGAAGTCGTAGCGGTCGGCGCCGAGGCCGTGCAGCCAGATCACGCAGGCATCTGCGGGCTTAACAGGCTGAAGAATCAAGGGCTCGGTCATGGCTGCTCCAAAAATGTGCGGGCGCTCTCATTGAGTGCGTGATCGAAGTGCGCGCCCGGTTGATCCGTTAAGAAGATGTCGCAAGGTTACAAGTTTTGCTATTGACGTGTCGCGCAATCACTTTGGCAAGCGGTGTGGTACGGCGTTTGCTATGGAGGTTTCTGTACGAAGCGTCCTACGCGTGGCGGTAACACTGTCAGTCTACGTCGCGCGATGGGACAGCAACGAATCCGGTGATGGATGTTCGCCAATGGCCGCTACGGGCTTAGCGAACGTGAAAGGGCTACAGCCCGTTCGGCCGATTGGTGAGAAGTGAGTGATCCATGATGTGGATTTTCTCCTACTAGACTCATAGCGAAGGTCTTACGTCGGTTGACCCCAAAAAAAGCCAACACGGGTCAACAACGCCTCAAAAGGGTGCGACTGGACTCAAGCTCCGACACAACAAGAGCAAAACTGGAGGTTTGAATGAAGATGTTGAAATCCACCCTGGCGGTCGTGACTGCTGCAGCAGTGCTCGGCGTCAGCGGGTTCGCTCAGGCGGGTGCAACCCTGGATGCGGTACAAAAGAAAGGTTTCGTGCAGTGTGGCGTGAGCGACGGTCTGCCAGGCTTCTCGGTACCGGATGCAACCGGCAAGATCCTCGGCATCGACGCTGACGTCTGCCGCGCTGTGGCCGCCGCCGTTTTCGGTGACGCGAGCAAGGTCAAGTTCAGTCAGTTGAACGCCAAGGAGCGCTTCACCGCGCTGCAATCGGGCGAGATCGACATCCTCTCGCGCAACACCACCATGACCAGTTCGCGTGATGCGGGCATGGGCCTGAAATTCCCGGGCTTCATCACCTACTACGACGGCATTGGCTTCCTGGTTAACAACAAGCTGGGCGTGAAAAGTGCCAAAGAGCTGGACGGCGCGACCATCTGCATCCAGGCCGGTACCACCACCGAGCTGAACGTTTCCGACTACTTCCGCGGCAACGGTCTGAAATACACCCCGATCACTTTCGACACCTCCGATGAAAGCGCCAAGTCGCTGGAATCCGGTCGTTGCGACGTGCTGACCTCCGACAAGTCGCAGCTGTTCGCCCAGCGCAGCAAGCTGGCCTCGCCGAAGGACTACGTGGTTCTGCCGGAAACCATTTCCAAAGAACCGTTGGGCCCGGTTGTGCGTAACGGCGACGACGAGTGGCTGGCCATCGTGCGTTGGGTCGGCTACGCGCTGCTCAACGCTGAAGAGGCCGGCATCACTTCGAAGAACGTCGAAGCAGAAGCCAAGTCGACCAAGAACCCGGACGTGGCCCGTATGCTCGGCGCTGACGGCGAATACGGCAAAGACCTGAAACTACCGAAGGACTGGGTAGTACAGATCGTCAAACAAGTCGGCAACTACGGCGAAATCTTCGAGAAAAACCTCGGCAAGAGCACTCCGCTGGAAATCGACCGCGGCTTGAATGCCCTGTGGAACAACGGCGGCATTCAGTACGCACCACCAGTGCGCTAATGGTTCTATCGCCCGGCGGGCCAACCGCCGGGTGATGTTCTTGTTCCATTTCTTCCGGGGCACTTCATGCAAAATTCAATCGGCGCACCAAAGCAGAGGCTCAGCCTCAGCGATCCACGAGTGCGTGCGTGGCTATTCCAGATCATCACCGTTGTGGCGGTGGTCTCGCTTGGCTGGTACCTGTTCGACAATACGCAAACCAACCTTCAGCACCGGGGCATCACCTCCGGCTTCAGCTTTCTGGAGCGCAGTGCCGGGTTCGGCATCGCTCAACACCTGATCGACTACACCGAAGCGGACAGCTATGCCCGCGTCTTCGTCATCGGGCTTCTCAACACTTTGCTGGTGACCGTGATCGGTGTGGTTCTGGCAACCATCCTCGGTTTCATCATCGGTGTGGCGCGGCTGTCGCAAAACTGGATCATTGCCAAACTGGCGACGGTTTATGTGGAAGTGTTCCGCAACATTCCGCCGCTGCTGCAAATTCTGTTCTGGTACTTCGCGGTGTTCCTGACCATGCCGGGGCCGCGCAACAGCCACAACTTCGGCGACACCTTCTTCGTCAGCAGCCGTGGCCTGAACATGCCGGCCGCACTGGCTGCCGATGGCTTCTGGGCCTTCGTGATGAGCATTGTGGTGGCGATCGTCGGCATCGTGCTGATGACCCGCTGGGCCAACAAGCGCTTCGAAGACACCGGCGTGCCGTTCCACAAGTTCTGGGCCGGCCTGGCGATCCTGCTGGTGATCCCGACCTTGTGCGCGCTGATTTTCGGCGCTCCGCTGCATTGGGAAATGCCTGAGCTCAAGGGCTTCAACTTTGTCGGTGGCTGGGTGTTGATTCCGGAACTGCTGGCGTTGACCCTGGCCCTGACCGTGTATACCGCGGCGTTTATCGCCGAGATCGTGCGTTCCGGGATCAAGTCGGTCAGCCACGGCCAGACCGAAGCGGCGCGTTCGCTCGGCCTGCGCAACGGCCCGACCCTGCGCAAGGTGATCATTCCGCAAGCCTTGCGCGTGATCATTCCGCCGCTGACCAGCCAATACCTGAACCTGGCGAAGAACTCTTCGCTGGCGGCCGGTATCGGTTATCCGGAAATGGTTTCGCTGTTCGCCGGCACTGTGCTCAACCAGACCGGCCAGGCGATCGAAGTGATTGCCATCACCATGAGCGTCTACCTGGCGATCAGTATCAGCATTTCCCTGCTGATGAACTGGTACAACAAGCGCATTGCGCTGATCGAGCGGTAAGGAAAAGCGCATGAGTACTCATACTTTCAAACCCGACATGCCACCACCGAACAGCAGCATTGGCGTGGTCGCATGGATGCGCGCGAACATGTTCTCCAGCTGGCTCAATACCCTGCTGACCCTGTTTGCGTTCTATCTGATTTATCTGGTTGTGCCGCCGATCCTCAGCTGGGCGATTGTGGATGCCAACTGGGTTGGCACCACGCGCGCCGACTGCACCAAGGAAGGCGCCTGCTGGGTGTTCATTCAGCAGCGTTTCGGCCAGTTCATGTACGGCTACTACCCGACCGAACTGCGCTGGCGCGTCGACCTGACCGTGTGGCTGGCGGTCATCGGCGCAGCACCGCTGTTCATCTCGCGGGTGCCGCGTAAAGCGGTCTACGGGCTGTGCTTCCTGGTGTTGTACCCAATCATTGCCTTTACCTTGCTGCATGGCGGTTTTGGCATGACCACCGTGCCGACCAGCCAGTGGGGTGGCCTGATGCTGACCCTGGTGATCGCCACGGTCGGTATCGCCGGAGCGTTGCCGCTGGGCATCGTACTGGCGCTGGGGCGGCGCTCGAACATGCCGGCAATTCGCGTGGTCTGTGTGACCTTCATCGAATTCTGGCGCGGCGTGCCGTTGATCACCGTGCTGTTCATGTCCTCAGTGATGCTGCCGCTGTTCCTGCCCGAAGGCATGAACTTCGACAAGCTGCTGCGTGCACTGATCGGGGTGATCCTGTTCCAGTCGGCCTATGTTGCCGAAGTGGTGCGCGGCGGCCTGCAAGCGATCCCCAAAGGCCAATACGAAGCCGCAGCGGCAATGGGCCTCGGTTACTGGCGCTCGATGGGCCTGGTGATTCTGCCGCAAGCCCTGAAGCTGGTGATTCCCGGCATCGTCAACACGTTCATTGCGCTGTTCAAGGACACCAGCCTTGTGATCATCATCGGCCTCTTCGACCTGCTCAACAGCGTCAAGCAAGCCGCTGCCGATCCGAAATGGCTGGGCATGGCCACCGAAGGCTACGTGTTCGCCGCCCTGGTGTTCTGGATTTTCTGTTTTGGTATGTCGCGCTATTCCATGCATCTGGAACGCAAGCTCGACACTGGCCACAAGCGTTAGGAGTTCTCTGTAAATGAGCGAAGCAATCAAAAAGCCTGTGGGCCCTGAAGGCATCATCCAGATGCAGGGCGTCAACAAGTGGTACGGCCAGTTCCACGTACTGAAAGACATCAACCTCAATGTCAAACAGGGCGAGCGTATCGTCCTGTGCGGGCCATCGGGCTCGGGCAAATCGACGACGATTCGTTGCCTGAATCGTCTTGAAGAACACCAGCAGGGCCGCATCGTTGTCGATGGCGTGGAGCTGACCAACGACCTCAAGCAGATCGAAGCGATCCGCCGCGAAGTTGGCATGGTGTTCCAGCACTTCAATCTGTTCCCGCACCTGACCATTCTGCAGAACTGTACCCTGGCGCCGATGTGGGTGCGCAAGATGCCCAAGCGCAAGGCCGAGGAAATCGCCATGCACTACCTGGAACGCGTACGCATTCCGGAGCAGGCGCATAAATACCCGGGGCAGTTGTCCGGCGGTCAACAACAGCGTGTGGCGATCGCCCGCGCGCTGTGCATGAAGCCGAAAATCATGCTGTTCGACGAGCCGACTTCGGCGCTCGATCCGGAGATGGTGAAGGAAGTGCTCGACACCATGATCGGTCTCGCGGAAGACGGCATGACCATGCTCTGCGTGACCCACGAAATGGGCTTTGCCCGCACCGTGGCGAACCGCGTGATCTTCATGGACAAGGGCGAGATCGTTGAGCAGGCGGCGCCGAACGATTTCTTCGACAATCCGCAGAATGACCGGACGAAGTTGTTCCTGAGTCAGATTCTGCATTGATGGTTGATGTGTGAAACCAACCCGGCCATGTGCCGGGTTGTTTTTTTGGGGTCAGGAAACCGAAAGGGATTCATGTTCTTTGTGAACGATGTGCTCGAAACCCCTCAAATCTGCACCTTCGCCGAGAGTCTTCACATCGGTGAGCAAGTACGGGTAGCGATCCAATAAACGCATCAACAAAATGAGCGCCTTGGGCGGCAGTACATCGCCGCGCTCATAGCGAGAAAATGCGTTATGCCCACCCCCGGATAGCAGTTGCACCGTTTCTTTTTGCGTCAGGTGCAATTTGCGGCGAATTCTTCTCATCTCGTTGCCGGCCATTTTCCTGCTGGCGATAACGAGTTCATCGCATGCGTCCGAATAACGTTGCCCGCACATTTCATCGAGCTCGACTTCTCCGCATTTCTGGCATTCCCACCCTGACAGGTCGTCAATCCGGCGCTCCATACCTTTGACGCTCACCGTTTCGCCTCGACCTTCGAAATGCACCATGCCATCAGCGGCACCGCAACTGAAACACTGTTGCGTACTCATGAGTTGTTCTCCTTGAAGGAGATCACGGGTGGGCGCCTGTCGTAGTGATATGACACCTTTATGTAAATCTCCAGACCGTGTGAATTGATGTGATAGACATCCTGCCAAATACGGTGGTTGTCATAGGTCGTCATCGACTTGTAGAGCATGCTGCGCTGCAGCCTGAAAACCACTTCCTGCATGTCTGCGAGCGTCAGCTCCAGCTCAGATCCGCTTTTTCTGGCGGTGTGCGTGAACGCCCTCCAGCCTAGTCTCCTGACATCCGCCTTGATCACCGCCAAGTCGTAATGGGGTGTGTTCTTTTCCATAAGAAGCCAAAAACCCTGTCCTTGAAATTACCCTTAAAGGGTAATTTTGACCAATCGAAAATGCCGCTCCATGTGTCTCGATTGACCCTAGGTGGTTGCCGTCCTACATGGGTCTGACTAACATGTCCGAAAATTCATCCTATGATTGGATGAAAGGACGAGACCAATGTCAGACATTTCTCCGCTCATCAAACGATCGCTGGTCGATCAGGCGCTCGATCAGTTGCGCCAGCGCATCAACAGCGGCGCATGGCAGGTCGGCGAGCGCTTGCCGACCGAGCCGGAGCTGTGCGCCGAGCTGGGCATCAGCCGCAACACCGTGCGCGAAGCCATGCGCGTGCTGGCATTTTCCGGGCTGATCGAGATCCGTCAGGGCGACGGCAGTTATCTGCGCGCAGTGGTCGATCCGCTGGACACGCTGAAGGCGTTGTCGCGGTGTTCACTGGACCAGGCGCGGGAAACCCGGCACATCCTCGAAGTCGAGGCTATCGGCCTGGCGGCGTTGCGCCGTACCGATGAGGATCTGGCGGCGCTGCGTGAAGCGCTCGGCACCAGCGGCAGCCACTACCACGGCGACCTCGACACCTACATCGCCTGCGATCTGGTGTTCCACCGGCGGCTGGTCGACGCCGCGCACAACCCGACCCTCAGCGAGCTGTATCGCTACTTTTCCAGCATCGTCGGCGCGCAATTGCGCCAGACCCTGAACATCGTCCCGCGCCGTCAAGAAGTGTTTGACCTGCACATCGCCTTGCTCGATGCGGTCGAACAACGCGACCCGGAGCGGGCCAAAGCCTTGTCGAGGCAGTTGATCAATGAACCTTGAAACCGAGAAAACCATGTCCCGCAGTGAGTTATCCACAGCGCCGAATCGCACCACCGAACTCGAAGAGCTACTGATCGATGCCGAGGCGGATGACGAGCAAGTGCAGCAAAGCCATCCACTGGTGAAGCGACCATGGCTGTTGCTGCTCGGGTTGATCCTGGTAGCGCTGAACTTGCGTCCGGCACTGTCGAGCATGGCGCCGCTGCTCAGTGAGGTCTCCAGAAGTCTTGGATTGTCGGCGGCGCAGGCGGGTTTGCTGACCACGTTGCCGGTGCTGTGCCTGGGCTTGTTCGCGCCGCTGGCGCCGATTCTGGCGCGGCGCTTCGGTGCCGAGCGGGTGGTGCTGGGGATTCTGCTGACGCTGGCTGGCGGGATTATCTTGCGCAGCAACTTCGGTGAGATCGGCCTGTTCGCCGGCAGCGTCCTCGGTGGCGCCAGCATCGGCATCGTCGGTGTTTTGCTGCCTGGCATCGTCAAGCGCGACTTTGCCAAGCATGCCGGAACCATGACTGGCGTCTACACCATGGCCCTGTGTCTGGGCGCGGCGATGGCGGCGGGCTCGACCGTGCCGTTGAGTGAGCACTTCGGCAACAGCTGGGCCATGGGGCTGGGCTTCTGGGTGATTCCGGCGCTGCTGGCCGCGGTGTTCTGGCTGCCGCAAGTCGGCTCGAAACACGGCGCGCACAACGTCGCTTATCGGGTGCGCGGTCTGCTGCGTGATCCGCTGGCCTGGCAAGTGACCTTATACATGGGCCTGCAATCGTCGCTGGCTTACATCGTGTTTGGCTGGTTGCCGTCAATCCTCATCGGTCGCGGGCTGACGCCGACCCAGGCCGGTCTGGTGCTGTCCGGCTCGGTGATCATTCAACTGGCCAGCTCGTTGGCCGCGCCATGGCTGGCGACGCGCGGCAAGGATCAGCGTTTGGCCATCGTTGTAGTCATGGCGCTGACCCTCGGCGGCCTGTTCGGTTGTCTGTATGCGCCAATCGAAGGCCTGTGGGGCTGGGCGATCCTGCTCGGCCTGGGGCAGGGCGGCACGTTCAGCCTCGCGCTGACGCTGATCGTGCTGCGCTCGCGTGATTCACATGTCGCGGCGAACCTGTCGAGCATGTCTCAGGGTTTCGGTTACACGTTGGCCTCGATGGGGCCGTTCGCGGTCGGCGTGGTGCACGACTGGACCGGCGGCTGGAATGCCGTGGGCTGGATTTTCGGCATCATTGGAACCGGAGCGATCATTGCCGGCCTCGGCGCCGGGCGGGCGCTCTACGTCCAAGTGCAAAGCGAGAAGATCTGACGCGATTCAAACTGTAGGAGTGAGCCTGCTCGCGATAGCGGTGGTTCAGTCAGCGCAACGTTGACTGGAAGGACGCTATCGCGAGCAGGCTCACTCCTACAGGTTTTGCGTGCTGCAGGTATTCGGTGTGCGAATGCCGATAGTGTTTCCGCGCTCGGCGGATTATGGTGCTGGCAATCTGTACCTCTTTCTTTGGAGATTGCCTTGAGCGAAGCCCACAGCGCCCTGATCACCCGCTTCTACCAGGCCTTCCAGCGCCTCGATGCCGAAGCCATGGCCGCCTGTTACACCGACGACGTGGTCTTCAGCGATCCGGCTTTCGGCGAATTGCGCGGTCGCGATGCCGGCGACATGTGGCGCATGCTCACCACCCGCGCCAAGGATTTCTCGCTGACCTTCGACAATGTCCGCGCCGACGAGCGCACCGGTGGCGCGCACTGGGTCGCGACCTACCTGTTCAGCCAGACTGGCAATATCGTGATTAACGATATCCAGGCGCGTTTCGTCTTCCGCGACGGCAAGATCTGCGAACACCACGATCACTTCGATCTGTGGCGCTGGTCGCGTCAGGCGTTGGGCTTCAAAGGTCTGCTGCTGGGCTGGACGCCGCTGGTGCGCAACGCTGTCCGCGCGCAGGCGCGCAAGGGATTGAAGGCATTCCAGGCCGGTCGCTGATAAGATCGCCGCCTGTTTTCCTACACGTCCCGATCCCGAAGTGACCAGCCTTAGCGAAAATTCTGTCGATGGTGCCGAACCGGTGAGCAAATCCTGGTTCGTCTACCTCGTTCGCGCCGCCAATGGCTCGTTGTATTGCGGGGTCAGCGACGATCCCGTGCGCCGTTTTGCCAAGCACCAAAGCGGCAAGGGCGCGCGGTTCTTCCTCTCCAGCCCGGCGATGGCGCTGGTCTATACCGAACGGTGTCGCGACAAAAGCGATGCGTTGCGCCAGGAACGGCTGATCAAAAAGCTGCGCAAGAGCGCCAAGGAATGTCTGGTAGCGTCTTATCAATCTGACTGATAGGTTCCCATCAGGTGGATCTGTAGGCTGCTAATCGAATGCGCGCTAAGCTGCGGGCTCATTATCTGAGCGGCGGAGCCGAGCATGTCCGAGTTGATTCTCCATCATTACCCGACTTCCCCGTTTGCCGAGAAGGCCCGCTTGCTGCTGGGCTTCAAAGGTTTGTCGTGGCGCTCGGTGCACATTTCGCCGGTGATGCCGAAACCGGATCTGACCGCCCTCACCGGTGGCTACCGCAAGACCCCGGTGTTGCAGATTGGCGCGGACATTTATTGCGACACCGCGCTGATCGCCCGTCGCCTGGAACAAGAGAAAGCCCTGCCAGCGTTCTTCCCGCAAGGCCAGGAAATGGTCAGCGCCAGTTTTGCCGCGTGGGCCGATTCGGTGGTGTTCCAGCATGCCGTGAGTCTGGTGTTCCAGCCGGAGTCGGTCGCGGTGCGCTTCGGCAAGTTGCCGCCAGAAGCGATCAAGGCGTTTATCGCCGACCGCGCCGGTTTGTTCAGCGGAGGCAGCGCAACGCGCCTGAGTGCCGAGCAGGCCAAGCATCAATGGCCGACGATCATGGCGCGCCTGGAGCAGCAGTTGCAGCGCGAGCAGGGCGACTTCCTGTTCGGTGAGCCATCGATTGCCGACTTTGCCCTGGCCCATCCGCTGTGGTTCCTCAAAGCGACGCATGTGACCGCACCGTTGGTCGAAGAGTATCCGGCGGTCGTAGCGTGGCTGGGGCGTGTGCTGGGCTTTGGTCATGGCGCGGCGAGCGAGATGTCCTCCGCCGAGGCGCTGGAAGTGGCGCGTAACGCTACGCCTGCGCCATTACCGGATGAGCAGTTTGTTGATCCGAATGGCTTTACGGCCGGGCAGCAAGTGGCGATCGCGGCAATCGACTATGGCGTCGACCCAGTGGTGGGTGAGTTACTGTTTGCCGGTCGCGAGGAATTGATCATCCGCCGCGAAGACGAGCGCGGCGGCGTGGTGCATGTGCACTTCCCTCGTTTTGGTTTCCGCATCGAAGCACGCTGATTTATCGAGTCTGTTGCAAAACCCTGTAGGAGTGAGCCTGCTCGCGATAGCGGTGTGTCAGTTGATAAATCCGCCGACTGACACACCGCTATCGCGAGCAGGCTCACTCCTACAGGTTATTTCAGGGCGGCGAGGATTTCGTCCGGGTCAAACACGCGAATCAACGTGCCGTTGACATCGATCAGCGGAATCCCGCGCCCACCCAAAGCCTCGTACGCCTTGCGCGCCTCGGCATCCTTCTCTATATCGAATTCCTTGAAAGGAATCCCCTTGCTGTCGAGAAAACGCTTGGTCTGCTTGCAGTAGCCGCACCAGTCAGTGGCATAGAGCACGACATTGGCCTGCGCACGCGTCTGCTCAGAAACCATTTGCGACGGATTGAAAACTCGCTCGATCTTGCCCCAGTTCTGATAGACCACAACGACCAGCAGAACCAGGACAACCTTCTTCAGCACATTGCCGAGCATCAATTGCGCCGCTTCAGTTGATCGGTCAGCGAAGTCGGCAGGCCTTTGATGATCAGGGTGCCGTTCTCTTCGTCGTACTCGATCTTCGAGCCCAGCAGATGCGCTTCGAAGCTGATCGACAGACCTTCGGCACGGCCAGTGAAACGGCGGAATTGATTGAGGGTGCGCTTGTCTGCCGGAATCTCTGGCGACAGGCCGTAGTCCTTGTTGCGGATGTGATCGTAGAAGGCTTTCGGGCGTTCTTCGTCGATCAACTCCGAGAGCTCTTCCAGACCCATCGGTTCGCCGAGCTTGGCCTGGCTGCTGGCGTAGTCGACCAGGGTCTTGGTCTTCTCGCGGGCGGAGTCCTCCGGCAGGTCTTCGCTCTCGACGAAGTCACTGAAGGCCTTGAGCAGTGTGCGGGTCTCGCCCGGGCCGTCGACGCCTTCCTGGCAGCCGATGAAGTCGCGGAAGTACTCCGAGACCTTCTTGCCGTTCTTGCCCTTGATGAACGAGATGTACTGCTTGGACTGCTTGTTGTTCTGCCACTCGGAGACGTTGATCCGCGCCGCCAGGTGCAACTGGCCGAGGTCGAGGTGGCGCGACGGGGTCACGTCCAGCTCATCGGTTACCGCCACACCTTCGCTGTGGTGCAGCAGGGCGATCGCCAGGTAATCGGTCATGCCTTGCTGATAGTGGGCAAACAGCACGTGGCCGCCGACCGACAGGTTGGATTCTTCCATCAGCTTTTGCAGATGCTCGACCGCAACTTTGCTGAATGCGGTGAAGTCCTTGCCGCCGTCCATGTACTCCTTCAGCCAGCCGCTGAACGGGAACGCGCCGGACTCCGGATGGAACAGACCCCAGGCTTTGCCCTGTTTGGCGTTATAGCTCTCGTTGAGGTCGGCGAGCATGTTTTCGATGGCTGCGGACTCGGCCAGTTCGGTGTCACGGGCGTGCAGAACTGCGGGCGTGCCGTCGGGTTTCTTGTCGATCAGGTGGACGATGCAATGACGGATCGGCATGGGCTTCTCGGCTGTTGGAAGGGAGGAGGGCAGGCTCCCCCGAAAAAGCGCCCAGTGTACCGCAACCACTGGTTTTGGCGCGGGTTGTAGGGCAAAACCGGGGGGCGCGCCCGGCCTTATGCGGTTTTTTAGCGGTTTAGAGCAATAAAGCTGACCAAATGGGTAGCTAGAGGCGGATATTTCCTTGTCGCTGTGCTAGTTTTGCCCGGTCTTACGCGAAGTCACTGCGTTAAGCGTGCATTCAGCATTTGTCAGGTCGAACCAAACCCTGATTTCGGCATCTATAACCCGACTCGTCGTGGTTATCGCCGAGGGTGCCAGATCCAGAAGATCGGGCTCGATGGCTGACACTGCACTCTGCAATCCATATGAATTTGATAGGGAAGGAACACTACATGGCTCTTACTAAAGACCAACTGATCGCCGACATTGCTGAAGCTATCGACGCGCCGAAAACCACCGCGCGTAACGCTCTGGACCAACTGGGCCAAATCGTTGCCGATCAGCTGGAAAATGGCGGCGAAATCACCTTGCCAGGTATCGGCAAGCTGAAAGTGACCGAGCGTCCTGCCCGCACCGGCCGTAACCCATCGACTGGCGCTGCCATCGAAATCCCTGCCAAGAAAGTGATCAAGCTGGTTGTGGCCAAAGGCCTGACCGACGCTGTGAACAAGTAAGACGCAGCGATAAAAAAAACCGTGCTTCGGAGTGATCCGGGCACGGTTTTTTTGTGTCTGTGATTTGATGCTGCACCCTGAACCTTTGTAGGAGTGAGCCTGCTCGCGATAGCGGTGGGTCAGTCAATTTGAATGTCGACTGTTACACCGCTATCGCGAGCAGGCGAAGGCCTACAGGGGATTTGCGGTGTGTCAGCGCACCCAGCGCTCACGCCGCCAGATCTGCTGCTCGGATTTGGTCTGGAACGTCCAGGCCACGAAGCGGCTCTGCTTCTGCCCCTGCGACATCTCCACCACCTGGCTTTCCAGCACACCCGCTTTCTTCAGCGCGGTTTCGATGGCTGGCAGGTTCGATGCCTTTGAGACCAGCGTGCTGAACCACAAAACCTTGTGCTGGAAGTTAGCGCTCTCGGCAATCAGTTGCGTCACAAAGCGCGCTTCGCCGCCTTCACACCACAGCTCCGCCGACTGGCCGCCGAAGTTCAGCACCGGCAGTTTGCGTTTCGGATCGGCCTTGCCCAAGGCGCGCCACTTGCGCTCGCTGCCCTTGGTCGCTTCGTCCATCGAGGCGTGGAACGGCGGGTTGCACATGGTCAGGTCGAAACGCTCGCCAGGTTCCAGCAAGCCGATGAGGATGTGCTTGCGGTTTTCCTGTTGGCGCAGCTTGATGACTTTGCTGAGGTCGTTGGACTGCACGATAGCGCGGGCGGCCGCCACGGCGGTCGGGTCGATTTCCGAGCCGAGGAAATGCCAGCGGTATTCACTGTTGCCGATCAGCGGGTACACGCAGTTGGCGCCCATGCCGATGTCCAGCACATTGACGATCGCGCCGCGCGGGACTTTGCCGTCGTTCATGCTCGCCAGCAGATCGGCGAGAAAATGCACGTAATCGGCGCGGCCCGGCACCGGCGGGCAGAGGTAGTCGGCCGGGATGTCCCAATGCTGGATGCCATAGAACGACTTGAGCAGCGCCCGGTTGAACACGCGTACCGCGTCCGGGCTGGCGAAGTCGATGCTTTCCTTGCCGTACGGGTTGGTGATCACAAACTTCGCCAGTTCCGGCGTGGTCTTGATCAGCGCCGGGAAGTCATAGCGACCCTGATGGCGATTGCGCGGATGCAGGCTGGCCTTTTCACGCGGCTCGACGGCTTTGCTCGGGGACGCGGCGTCAGGCTTCTTGCGCGCAGGTTTGGGTGTGCGGGGGGCGGTCATGGGCGTAGTCGATTCGGGTATGGCTGAAAGTGGCGGGTATTGTCCCACATCTAAGGGCCAGACCGTTCAAACCTGTAGGAGTGAGCCTGCTCGCGATATCGGTGTGTCAGTCTGGGTTATGGCAACTGACACACCGCTATCGCGAGCAGGCTCGCTCCTACAGGGGATTTTGTGGTGTTTGGGAATAAAAAAGGGAGGCCATTGTGGCCTCCCTTTTTCACTGCGACTTGCCGTTACAGGCTGGCAATCCGTGCATGTTGCTCGGCCAGCTTGCCCAGGGCCTGTTCGGCCTCGGCCAGTTTGGCGCGTTCCTTGTCGATGACTTCGGCCGGGGCCTTGTCGACGAACCCGGCGTTGGCCAGCTTGCCGCCGACACGCTGGACTTCGCCCTGCAGACGCAGGATTTCCTTGTCCAGACGCGCCAGTTCCGCAGCCTTGTCGATCAGACCGGCCATCGGCACCAGCACTTCCATCTCGCCGACCAGTGCGGTGGCGGACAGCGGTGCTTCTTCGCCTGCGGCGAGTACGGTGATCGATTCCAGACGCGCCAGTTTCTTCAGCAGCGCTTCGTTCTCGCTCAGACGACGCTGGTCTTCAGCGCTGACGTTCTTCAGGAAGATCGGCAGCGGCTTGCCCGGGCCGATGTTCATTTCGCCACGGATGTTACGCGTGCCGAGCATCAGTTCCTTGAGCCATTCGATGTCGTCTTCGGCGGCCGGATCGATGCGCTCTTCATTGGCCACTGGCCAAGGCTGCAGCATGATCGTCTTGCCCTGAATACCGGCCAGCGGCGCGATGCGTTGCCAGATTTCTTCAGTGATGAACGGCATGAACGGATGCGCCAGACGCAGCGCCACTTCCAGTACGCGAACCAGCGTACGGCGAGTACCGCGCTGACGCTCGACCGGCGCGTTCTCGTCCCACAATACTGGCTTGGACAGTTCCAGATACCAGTCGCAGTACTGGTTCCAGATGAACTCGTACAGCGCCTGCGCGGCGAGGTCGAAACGGAACTGATCGAGCTGACGGGTCACTTCGGCTTCGGTGCGTTGCAGTTGCGAAATGATCCAGCGATCGGCCAGCGACAATTCGTAGGCTTCGCCGTTCTGGCCGCAGTCCTCACCCTTGTCCAGCACATAACGTGCGGCGTTCCAGATCTTGTTGCAGAAGTTGCGATAGCCTTCGACGCGGCCCATGTCGAACTTGATGTCGCGACCGGTGGAGGCCAGCGAGCAGAAGGTGAAGCGCAGGGCGTCGGTGCCATAACTGGCGATGCCCTCGGCGAATTCTTCGCGGGTGGCTTTCTCGATCTTCTTCGCCAGTTTCGGCTGCATCAGGCCTGAGGTGCGTTTTTGCACCAGGGTTTCCAGGTCGATGCCGTCGATGATGTCCAGCGGGTCCAGAACGTTGCCCTTGGACTTGGACATCTTCTGGCCCTGGCCGTCGCGCACCAGACCGTGTACGTATACGGTCTTGAACGGAACCTGCGGCGTGCCGTCTTCATTCTTCATCAGGTGCATGGTCATCATGATCATCCGGGCAACCCAGAAGAAAATGATGTCGAAACCCGTCACCAGCACGTCGGTGGAGTGGAATTTCTTCAGGAACTCGGTCTGCTCAGGCCAGCCCAGCGTGGAGAAGGTCCACAGGCCGGAACTGAACCAGGTGTCGAGGACGTCGTTGTCCTGTTGCAGTGTGACGTCCGGGCCGAGGTTGTGCTTGACGCGCACTTCGGCTTCGTCGCGACCGACGTAGACCTTGCCCGACTCGTCGTACCAGGCCGGAATCCGGTGGCCCCACCACAGCTGACGGCTGATGCACCAGTCCTGGATGTCGCGCATCCATGAGAAGTACATGTTTTCGTACTGCTTGGGCACGAACTGAATGCGGCCGTCTTCAACGGCAGCGATGGCTGGTTCGGCCAGAGGCTTGGTCGACACGTACCACTGGTCGGTCAGCCACGGCTCGATGACGGTGCCGGAGCGATCGCCTTTCGGGGTTTTCAGGTTGTGATCGTTGATGCTCACCAGCAGGCCGGCGGCGTCGAAAGCGGCGACGATCTGCTTGCGCGCCTCGAAACGCTCAAGGCCCGCAAACTCGGCGGGAATCTTGCCGTCGATGCTCTCATTCAGCGTGCCGTCGAGGTTGAACGCCTGTGCGGCGGGCAGCACGTTGGCGTTCTTGTCGAAGATGTTCAGCAGCGGCAGGTTGTGGCGCTTGCCGACTTCGTAGTCGTTGAAATCGTGGGCCGGGGTGATTTTCACGCAACCGGTGCCGAATTCAGGATCGCAATAATCGTCGGCGATGATCGGAATACGGCGGCCAACCAAGGGCAGCTCGACGAACTTGCCGATCAGGGCTTTGTAGCGCTCATCGTTCGGGTTGACCGCGACGGCGGAGTCGCCAAGCATGGTTTCCGGACGGGTGGTCGCGACGATCAGGAAGTCATTGCCCTCGGCGGTTTTTACACCGTCGGCCAATGGATATTTGAGATTCCACAGGAAACCCTTCTCTTCGTGGTTTTCCACTTCGAGGTCGGAAATCGCCGTGTGCAGTTTGGTGTCCCAGTTGACCAGGCGCTTGCCGCGGTAGATCAAGCCGTCTTCGTGCAGGCGCACGAACGCTTCCTTGACCGCTTCCGAAAGGCCATCGTCCATGGTGAAGCGCTCGCGGCTCCAGTCGACGGACGAGCCGAGGCGGCGGATCTGCCGGCTGATGTTGCCGCCGGACTGCTCCTTCCATTCCCAGACCTTCTCGAGGAATTTCTCGCGACCCAGGTCGTGACGATTCTGGCCCTGGGCTTCCAGTTGGCGCTCCACCAGCATCTGCGTGGCGATGCCGGCGTGGTCGGTGCCCGGCTGCCACAGGGTGTCGCGACCCTGCATGCGACGGAAACGGATCAGTGCGTCCATGATCGCGTTGTTGAAACCGTGACCCATGTGCAGGCTGCCGGTGACGTTCGGCGGCGGGATCATGATGGTGTAGGACTCGCCCGCGCCTTGCGGGGCGAAGTAGTTCTCGGACTCCCAGGTCTTGTACCAGGAAGTTTCAATGGCGTGCGGCTGGTAGGTCTTATCCATGCGCGGCGGGACCCTATTGGCATTTATTCAGGAAAAGCCGGCAAGTATAGCTGGGGGGGCAGCTGCAAGCTACAAGCCACAGCAAGCCACAAGCCACAAGCCACAAGCCACAAGCCACAAGCCACAAGCCACAAGCCACAAGCTGCAAGAGGATAGCGGTGGGTTTGGCTTTTGCTTTGGCTTTGGCTTGCAGCTTAAATCTTGCCGCTTGCAGCTGCGGCGAGCAGCCGCTCCATTCGCGCATCGAGGCGGCGTTTGATCTCGGTTTCGATGTGCGGGGCGAAGTCGTCGATCACGTCTTGCATGATCAATTGCGCGGCGGCGCGCAGTTCGCTGTCCAGATGCAGCAGGGCGTCCGGGCCTTTGTCGACCGGTGCAGCCGGTTGTGCAGTGGCTGTCGGCGCTGGTGCAGCAGGCGGTGCGACGGCGGGCGGCTCGTTGCCGACCGGGTCGAACAGCATCGGAATCTGTTCCTGTTCGCCTTCGTCGACCGTATCGGTCAAGAGTGGCGGTTGCAGGTTGTCGTCGCCGAGCAGCTGGCGGATCGATTCGAGATCGTCCAGCAGGTGTGCGGACTTCTGTTGCGGTTTCGGAGTGTCCATTGGAATGCTCAGAGTCGCTGTAAACGGTGGTCTTGCAGAGAATAGCCCTGTTCGCGGTAGAAGCGGAAACTCTCCCGCGCCGCGGCGCGAATCGTCGGGTCTTCGACCACTACTTCCGCCACTCGGGCGAATTTGCTGGCGAAGGCCGGGACTTTCAGGTCGAGATTGACCAGCAAGTCCTGATGTTGACCGCAGTCGTTACCCAGGCCCAGCACGATCAAACCTTCCGGTTCGCTGTCTGCCGGGCCGTGCGGCACAAAGCTCTCGCCTTTGAACGCCCACAGGCGCGCATCAAGATCATCGCGCTGAGCGGCATCGCTGCAGTGCAGGTAGATGCGATGGCCCATGCGCCAGGCTTTCTCGGTGAGCTTGCAGGCGAAGTCCAGGCGAGCCGAAGGGGCGGCGCTGGGCAGGATATAGAAATCGACTTTGGTCATTGCGGGTCCAGGGCAGCAAGCGACGTCACCCGAGAGTGACGCCACTTTTCAGCGGGTTCAGGCTTTGGCGCGATCCAGCAGGTATTGGGTCAGCAACGGCACCGGACGGCCGGTGGCGCCCTTGTCCTTGCCGCCGCTGGTCCACGCGGTGCCAGCGATGTCGAGGTGCGCCCAGTTGAGGTTCTTGGTGAAGCGCGACAGGAAGCACGCGGCGGTAATGGTTCCGGCTTTTGGCCCGCCAATGTTGGCGATGTCAGCGAATGGGCTGTCCAGTTGCTCCTGGTACTCATCGAACAGCGGCAGTTGCCAGGCGCGGTCGTCGGCGGCCTGACCGGCGCTGAGCAACTGGCCGATCAGTTCGTCGTTGTTGCCCAGCAGGCCCGAGGTGTGCGCGCCCAAGGCTACGACGCAAGCGCCGGTCAGGGTGGCGATGTCGATGACCGCTTGTGGCTTGAAACGCTCGGCGTAGGTCAGCGCGTCACACAGCACCAGACGGCCTTCGGCGTCGGTGTTGAGGATTTCCACGGTCTGGCCGCTCATGGTGGTGACGATGTCGCCAGGGCGCGAAGCGTTGCCGCTCGGCATGTTTTCCGCGCAGGCGAGGATGCACACCAGATTGATCGGCAGTTTCAGCTCGAGCACGGCGCGCAGGGTGCCGAACACGCTGGCAGCACCGCCCATGTCATATTTCATTTCGTCCATGCCGGCGCCCGGCTTGAGGCTGATACCGCCGGTGTCGAAGGTGATGCCTTTACCGACCAGCGCGTACGGCTTCTCGGATTTCTTGCCGCCGTTGTATTGCATGACGATCAGGCGCGGCGGCTGGGCGCTGCCCTGGCCGACGGCATAGAACGAACCCATGCCGAGGGATTTGATCTTCTTCTCGTCGAGCACTTCGACTTTCAGATCCTTGAACTCTTTGCCGAGATTCTTGGCCTGTTCGCCCATGAAAGTCGGATGGCAGATGTTCGGCGGCAGGTTGCCCAGATCGCGGGTGAAGGCCATGCCGTTGGCAATCGCCGTCGCGTGATTGACCGCACGCTGTACTTCGGCCTGCGCCGCCTTGATGGTCAGCAGGGTGATTTTCTTCAGCGCGCGCGGTTCGGCTTTCTGGCTCTTGAACTGGTCAAAAATGTAGCCGCCGTCGATCAGGGTTTCCGCCAGCAGACGGGTCTTGCCGTAGCTGTCGCGGTTTTTAACGATAACTTCATCCAGCGCCAGCACGGCGTCGCTGCCGCCCAGGCCTTTGAGGGTGTTGAGGATGCCAGCAACGATTTTGCGCAATGGACGGTCGCCCAGTTCTTCGTCCTTGCCCACGCCGACCAGCAGCACGCGCTCGGCTTTCAGGTTCGGCAGGCCGTGCAGCAGCAGGCTCTGACCGACCTTGCCGGCCAGATCGCCACGCTTGAGGACCGCGCTGATCGCGCCGCCGCTCAGTTCGTCGACCTGGGTGGCGGCCACGCCGAGTTTGCGGCCTTCGCCGACGGCAACCACCAGGGTGGCGGTTTTCAACGTTTCTGGGCTAACGCTTTTTACAACCAGTTCCATGTCCGGATCCCTGAATGAATGGTCAACACGCAGGCGTTCGACGTTGTCCGCAGTCGCCTGCTTATAGATAGAAGAGGCGCAGGCCAAAGCCTGCGACAAGGGCCGCAGTTTGAACCTCGCTCCCCACGCCTGACAACCCTAGGGGGCGTTCTCAATTAGTTTTCACACCGCGTTGTCGCCTTAAAGCCAGCCAGGCAAGGCGCAGGCCGCTGGGAATGGTCGTTCCCTTTCCAAGGCCTGCAACGCAGACTGGCCGGCTTTAAGGCACAACCCGAAGGGCCGGGCCTGCTGTTGTGCAGGGCTGCGTTGCTCGAAGCTCATCTGGAATGACCAAACCACGCTTCTCGCGCCTTGCCCTGCACAACAGCAGACTCGGCGCGGTGTGAAAACTAATTGAGAACGCCCCCTGGGTTGTACGATCAGCAAAGGATTACAGCGATGGATGAGTGTGCGCAGTGACAGGCGCACCCAATCACAGGATAATGCCGCATCTTTTTTCGACCGCTCTGCGTTGCGGGCCGGTCGATGTGCTTGCTTGTTTGGCCGCCTTAGCCTGACAACCCTGGAGTGTCTGGTTTGATCGTCTTCCGTTATCTGTCCCGCGAAGTCTTGTTGACCCTCAGCGCCGTAAGTGCCGTGCTGCTGGTCATCATCATGAGCGGTCGCTTTATCAAATATCTGGCTCAGGCCGCTGCCGGCCAGCTCGATCCGGGCTCGCTGTTCCTGATCATGGGCTTTCGCCTGCCGGGTTTCCTGCAACTGATTCTGCCGCTGGGCCTGTTCCTCGGGATCCTGCTGGCCTACGGTCGCCTGTACCTTGAAAGCGAAATGACCGTGCTCTCGGCCACCGGCATGAGCCAGCAGAAGCTGTTTCGCATGACCCTGTTCCCGGCGACCCTGGTGGCGCTGGTGGTGGCATGGCTCAGTCTGGGCCTGGCCCCGCAAGGCGCAAACCAGTTCCAGCTGCTGCTGAACAAGCAGGATGCGCTGACCGAGTTCGACACCCTCGAGCCCGGGCGTTTCCAGGCACTGCGCGACGGTACCCGGGTGACCTACACTGAAACCCTGAGCGACGATCGGGTCAATCTGGGTAGCGTGTTCATTTCGCAGAAAAACCTCGGCGCCGATCAAAAGGATCGCGGCATTTCCGTGCTGGTGGCCGAATCGGGCCGTCAGGAAATCCGCCCTGACGGCAATCGCTATCTGATCCTCGACAATGGCTATCGCTATGACGGCAGCCCGGGTCAGGCCGATTACCGCGCCATTCACTACGAAACCTACGGCGTGCTGCTGCCCAAACCGGACGTCAGCGAGGAAGTCACCGACCGTGACGCCATGCCGACGTCCTCGCTGCTGGGCAGCGATGACATCCGTTCCCGAACCGAACTGCAATGGCGTTTGTCGCTGCCGCTGCTGGTGTTCATCGTGACTCTGATGGCGGTGCCGCTGTCGCGCGTCAACCCGCGCCAGGGGCGTTTCCTCAAGCTGCTGCCGGCGATTCTTCTCTATATGGCTTACCTGACCATCCTGATTGCCGCGCGCGGCGCCCTCGAGAAGGGCAAGATCCCACCGGCGCTCGGTTTGTGGTGGGTGCACGCGATCTTCCTGGTCATTGGCCTCGGCCTGCTGTACTGGGAGCCGCTGCGTCTGAAAATGGCCAGCCGTCGCTCTGCTGCGCTGGAGGTGGCCCGTGGTTAAACTCGACCGCTACATCGGCAGCAGCGTGTTCATGGCGATCATCGCTGTGCTGGCAATCATTCTCGGTCTGGCGACGCTGTTTGCCTTCATCGATGAAATGGGCGACGTCAGCGATACCTACACCCTGGTCGACGTGCTGAGCTTCGTGCTGCTGACCGCGCCGCGCCGTCTCTATGAAATGCTGCCGATGGCCGCGCTGATCGGTTGCCTGATCGGCCTCGGCAGTCTGGCCAGCAGCAGTGAGCTGACGGTGATGCGCGCCGCGGGCGTGTCGATCGGCCGTATCGTCTGGGCCGTCATGAAACCGATGCTGGTGCTGATGCTGGCCGGCGTGCTGATCGGCGAATACATCGCCCCGGCCACCGAAAGCATGGCGCAAGCCAATCGTTCGCTGGCTCAGGGCAGTGGCGATGCGCAAAGCGCCAAGCACGGCATGTGGCACCGTCAGGGTGAAGAATTCATCCACATCAACGCCGTGCAACCGAACGGCCTGCTGTATGGCGTGACTCGCTACCACTTCGACAAAGAGCGTCACCTGCTCAGCTCGAGCTTCGCCAAAAAGGCCGAGTTCGACGGTGATCACTGGCAGCTCAGCGAGGTTTCCACCACGTTGTTCAAGGATCGCAGCACGGAAGTGGTGAATACGCCGACCGAGCGTTGGGACGTGTCGCTGAGCCCGCAATTGCTCAGTACCGTGGTCATGGCCCCGGAATCGCTGTCGATCAGCGGTCTGTGGGGGTATATCCACTATCTGGCCGAGCAAGGCTTGAGCAACGGTCGTTACTGGCTGGCATTTTGGGTCAAGGTGTTGCAGCCGCTGGTCACCGCCGCGCTGGTGCTGATGGCGATCTCCTTCATTTTCGGTCCGCTGCGTTCGGTGACCCTCGGTCAGCGAGTTTTCACTGGCGTACTGGTGGGCTTCACCTTCCGGATCGTCCAGGATCTGCTTGGGCCCTCGAGCCTGGTGTTTGGTTTCTCGCCGCTGTTTGCGGTCCTGGTGCCGGCCGGCGTGTGCGCATTGGCGGGGGTCTGGCTGCTCCGACGAGCGGGCTGATGAACAAGCTTTCATTCAGCGCTTGAACCCTGAAAACGCCCCGCTCGCCACAGCGGGGCGTTTTTGCATGCAAACCGGATGACAGGCGAACGTGACGCTTGCGCGGACTATCAGGTACAATTCCCGGCTATTTTTCGGCGGGCCATGCCTGCAGCCTTTTTGAGTGTTGATCCGTGAGTGATTTGAGTCATATCCGCAATTTCTCCATCATCGCCCACATTGACCATGGCAAGTCGACGCTGGCCGATCGCTTCATCCAGATGTGCGGCGGCCTGGCCGAGCGCGAAATGGAAGCCCAGGTCCTCGATTCCATGGAGCTTGAGCGTGAACGCGGGATCACCATCAAGGCCCACAGCGTCACTCTTTATTACACCGCCAAAGACGGCATCAAGTACCAGCTGAACTTCATCGACACCCCGGGTCACGTCGACTTCACCTACGAAGTCAGCCGTTCCCTGGCCGCGTGTGAAGGTGCGTTGCTGGTGGTCGATGCCGGTCAAGGCGTTGAAGCCCAGTCCGTGGCCAACTGCTACACGGCAATCGAGCAGGGCCTCGAAGTCATGCCCGTGCTGAACAAGATCGACCTGCCGCAGGCCGATCCCGATCGCGTCAAGGACGAGATCGAGAAAATCATCGGCATCGACGCCACCGACGCCGTGACCTGCAGTGCCAAGACCGGCCTGGGTGTCGACGAAGTCCTCGAGCGTCTGGTCCACACCATTCCAGCGCCGACCGGCAACATCGAAGATCCGCTGCAAGCGTTGATCATCGACTCGTGGTTCGACAACTACCTGGGCGTTGTCTCCCTGGTCCGTGTGCGCCACGGCCGGGTGAAGAAGGGCGACAAGATTCTGGTCAAGTCCACCGGCAAGATCCACCTGGTCGACAGCGTCGGCGTGTTCAACCCGAAACACACCGCCACCACCGATCTGAAAGCCGGTGAAGTGGGCTTCATCATCGCCAGCATCAAGGACATTCACGGGGCCCCGGTTGGTGACACCCTGACCCTGTCCTCGACCCCGGACGTTGAAGTGCTGCCTGGCTTCAAACGCATCCAGCCACAGGTTTACGCCGGTCTGTTCCCGGTCAGCTCCGATGACTTCGAGGATTTCCGCGAAGCGCTGCAGAAACTGACCCTCAACGACTCGTCGCTGCAGTACACCCCGGAAAGCTCCGACGCCCTGGGCTTCGGCTTCCGTTGCGGCTTCCTCGGCATGCTGCACATGGAAATCATCCAGGAGCGCCTCGAGCGCGAATACGACCTGGACCTGATCACCACCGCGCCGACGGTAATCTTCGAGCTGGTGCTGAAAACCGGTGAAACGATTTACGTCGACAACCCCTCCAAGCTTCCGGATGTGTCGTCGATCGAAGACATGCGCGAGCCGATCGTGCGGGCCAATATCCTGGTCCCGCAGGAACACCTGGGCAACGTCATCACCCTGTGCATCGAAAAACGCGGTGTGCAGGTCGACATGCTGTTCCTCGGCAATCAGGTGCAAGTGACCTACGACCTGCCGATGAACGAAGTGGTCCTGGACTTCTTCGACCGTCTCAAGTCCACCAGCCGTGGCTATGCTTCGCTGGACTACCATTTCGATCGTTACCAATCGGCTAATCTGGTGAAACTGGACGTGCTGATCAACGGCGACAAGGTCGATGCTCTGGCATTGATCGTGCACCGTGACAACTCGCACTACAAAGGTCGCCAGTTGACCGAGAAGATGAAAGAGCTGATCCCGCGGCAGATGTTCGACGTAGCCATTCAGGCCGCCATTGGTGGCCAGATCGTTGCGCGGACAACCGTCAAGGCGCTCAGAAAGAACGTATTGGCCAAATGCTACGGTGGTGACGTCAGCCGTAAGAAGAAACTGCTGGAGAAGCAGAAGGCCGGTAAGAAACGCATGAAGCAGGTCGGCAACGTGGAAATTCCACAGGAAGCCTTCCTTGCCGTGCTCAGGTTGGAATAGTCAGGTCCTATGTCACTAAATTTCCCGCTGTTGCTGGTCATCGCCGTGTTCGTCTGCGGCCTGTTGGCGTTGCTTGATCTGTTGATTCTGGCGCCGCGTCGCCGGGCGGCCATCGCTTCCTATCAGGGCAGCGTCAGCCAGCCTGATGGCGTGGTGGTCGAAAAACTCAATAAGGAACCGCTGCTGGTCGAATACGGCAAGTCGTTCTTCCCGGTGTTGTTCATCGTGCTGGTGCTGCGTTCGTTCCTGGTGGAGCCGTTCCAGATTCCTTCCGGCTCAATGAAACCGACCCTGGACGTCGGCGACTTCATTCTGGTGAACAAGTTTTCCTACGGGATCCGCCTGCCGGTGATCGACAGGAAAATCATCGAAGTCGGTGATCCGCAGCGCGGCGATGTGATGGTGTTCCGTTACCCGAGCGACCCCAACGTCAACTACATCAAGCGTGTGGTCGGCCTGCCGGGTGACACGGTGCGCTACACCGCTGACAAGCGTCTTTTCGTCAATGGCGAATCGATTGCCGAGCAGATGGTCGGTGCCGAGCCAGGCACACTGGGCAGCGCTGAACTCTACAAAGAGAAGCTGGGCGCCGCCGAGCACCTGATCCGCAAGGAAATGAGCCGTTATCGCGCCACGCCGGACCGCTCGTGGACCGTGCCTGCCGGGCACTACTTCATGATGGGCGACAACCGCGACAACTCCAATGACAGCCGTTACTGGGATGATCCGAACATTCCCAAGAACCTGCTGGGCATGGTTCCCGACCAGAATATTGTCGGCAAGGCCTTTGCGGTCTGGATGAGCTGGCCGGAGCCGAAACTCAGCCACCTGCCGAATTTCTCGCGGGTTGGCCTGATCAAGTAATCACACACGGCGCTGTTGACCACAGCGCCGAATGCATTTCTGGAGCCGGCACAATCGGCTTCACAATCGCCAGGATTTAATTTTTGAACACAGCGTTAATTGTCCCAGGCCTGCGCCGCACCCCGGCGATGGCAGTGGAATCCAGCCACGAACTCAGCGTGGGTAAACCGTGAGCGTTTCTCTAAGCCGTCTCGAGCGCCAGCTCGGTTACACCTTCAAGGATCAGGAGCTGATGCTGCTGGCCCTCACGCACCGCAGTTTTGCCGGGCGCAACAACGAACGCCTGGAATTCCTCGGTGATGCCATCCTCAATTTTGTCGCCGGCGAGGCGTTGTTCGATCGCTTTCCGCTGGCCCGCGAAGGCCAGTTGTCGCGTTTGCGCGCACGCCTGGTAAAAGGTGAGACGCTGGCCGTACTGGCGCGCGGTTTCGACCTTGGCGATTACCTGCGACTGGGTTCCGGTGAGTTGAAAAGCGGCGGCTTCCGTCGCGAGTCGATTCTGGCCGATGCCCTCGAAGCGTTGATCGGTGCGATCTACCTCGATGCCGGCATGGACGTCGCCCGCGAACGCGTACTGGCCTGGCTGGCCGGCGAGTTTGAAGGCCTGACGCTGGTCGACACCAACAAGGATCCGAAAACCCGTCTGCAGGAACACTTGCAGTCGCGCGGTTGCGAACTGCCGCGCTACGAAGTAGTGGATATCCAGGGTGAGCCGCACTGCCGAACCTTCTTCGTCGAATGCGAAGTGGTCTTATTGAATGAAAAAAGCCGAGGTCAGGGTGTGAGCCGTCGTATTGCCGAACAGGTAGCGGCCGCCGCAGCACTGATTGCCCTGGGCGTGGAGAATGGCAATGACTGATACAAAAGCAACTCGCTGTGGCTACGTTGCCATCGTCGGCCGTCCCAACGTCGGCAAGTCGACGCTGCTCAACCACATCCTCGGCCAGAAGCTCGCGATCACCTCGCGCAAGCCGCAGACCACGCGCCATAACATGCTCGGGATCAAGACCGAGGGCGACGTGCAGGCGATATACGTCGACACCCCTGGCATGCACAAGGGTGGCGAAAAGGCCCTGAACCGTTACATGAACAAAACCGCTTCGGCGGCGTTGAAAGATGTCGACGTGGTGATCTTCGTGGTCGACCGCACCAAGTGGACCGAAGAAGACCAGATGGTCCTTGAGCGTGTGCAATATGTCACCGGCCCGCTGATCGTCGCGCTGAACAAGACCGATCGCATCGAAGACAAGGCCGAGCTGATGCCGCACCTGAGCTGGTTGCAGGAGCAGTTGCCGAACGCGCAGATCATCCCGATTTCCGCGCAGCACGGGCATAACCTCGAGGCGCTGGAAAAGGTCATCGCCGATCATTTGCCGGAAAACGATCACTTCTTCCCGGAAGATCAGATCACCGACCGCAGCAGCCGCTTCCTCGCTGCCGAACTGGTGCGTGAAAAAATCATGCGTCAGATGGGCGCCGAGCTGCCGTACCAGATCACCGTCGAGATCGAAGAGTTCAAGCAGCAGGGCAAGACCCTGCACATCCACGCGTTGATCCTCGTCGAGCGTGACGGCCAGAAGAAAATCATCATTGGCGACAAGGGCGAGCGCATCAAGCGCATCGGCACCGAAGCGCGCAAGGACATGGAGTTGCTGTTCGACTCCAAGATCATGCTCAACCTGTGGGTCAAGGTGAAGGGCGGCTGGTCGGACGACGAGCGTGCGCTGCGTTCGCTGGGTTATGGCGATCTGTAAGCGCTGAACCTGAGAACACCGATACCCACTGTGGGAGCGAGCCTGCTCGCGATTGCGGACTGTCAGTCGACATCAATGTTGCCTGTCAGGGCCAAATCGCGAGCAGGCTCGCTCCCACAGCAGTTTTGTGGTTGTGTATAAAACTGCGTTTGTTCATCGAGAACTCAATGTCGCAAAACCCGCCTCCCGCCCAACCCGCCTACGTCCTGCATTCGCGTGCCTATCGCGAAACCAGTGCGCTGGTCGACTTCCTCACGCCGCAAGGTCGGCTGCGGGCGGTGTTGCGCAGTGCGCGGGGCAAGGCCGGTACGCTGGCGCGGCCGTTCGTGGCGCTGGACGTCGAGTTTCGCGGCAAGGGCGAGTTGAAGAATGTCGGGCGCATGGAGAGCTTCGGTACATCGGCGTGGCTCAACGGCGAGGCCTTGTTCAGTGGCCTCTACCTCAACGAACTGTTGATTCGTCTGCTGCCGGCCGAAGATCCGCATCCCGGGGTGTTCGATCACTACGCCGCGACCTTGCTTGCACTGGCTGAAGGTCGGCCGCTGGAGCCGTTGCTGCGTTCTTTCGAATGGCGTTTGCTCGACGACCTCGGCTACGGCTTCTCGTTGAATACCGATGTGCACGGCGAACCCATCGCCGAAGACGGTCTTTATCGCCTGCAGGTGGATGCCGGGCTTGAACGGGTGTTCCTGCTGCAACCCGGCCTGTTCAATGGTCTGGAACTGCTGGCCATGGCCGAAGCCGACTGGTCGGCCGCCGGCGCGCTGTCGGCGGCCAAGCGTCTGATGCGTCAGGCATTGGCGGTGCATCTGGGCGGTCGGCCGCTGGTAAGCCGCGAGCTGTTTCGCAAGCCCTGATATGCTGTGCGCCGAATTCTTCCCTTCAGGAGCGCACTCGTGACCAGCAGCAATCGCATTCTTCTCGGCGTGAACATCGACCACGTTGCCACCCTGCGTCAGGCTCGCGGCACTCGTTACCCGGACCCGGTCAAGGCAGCGCTGGATGCAGAAGAGGCGGGCGCCGATGGCATCACCGTGCACCTGCGCGAAGACCGCCGTCACATCCAGGAGCGCGACGTCCTGCTGCTCAAGGATGTACTGCAGACGCGCATGAACTTCGAAATGGGCGTCACCGAAGAAATGATGGCGTTCGCCGAGCGTATTCGTCCGCCGCACATTTGCCTGGTGCCAGAAACCCGCCAGGAACTGACCACTGAAGGTGGCCTGGATGTAGCGGGGCAGGAAGAGCGCATCAGGGCAGCGGTCGAGCGGCTGTCGAAGATCGGCAGCGAAGTGTCGCTGTTCATCGATGCCGACGAGCGGCAGATTGCAGCCTCCAAACGCGTCGGCGCCCCCGCGATCGAATTGCACACCGGGCGTTATGCCGACGCTGAAACCCCGACGGAAGTGGCTGAAGAACTCAAGCGTGTCGCCGATGGCGTAGCGTTCGGTCTGGCTCAGGGCTTGATCGTCAATGCCGGACATGGCCTGCATTACCACAACGTCGAAGCGGTGGCGGCGATCAAAGGCATCAACGAACTGAACATCGGCCATGCGCTGGTGGCGCATGCGTTGTTTGTCGGGTTCAAGTCTGCTGTTTCCGAGATGAAAGCGCTGATCCTGGCCGCTGCCAGGCCCTAAGCAACACCGCAATCTCCTGTAGGAGTGAGCCTGCTCGCGATAGCGGTGTGTCAGACGTCATCACATTGGCTGACAAACCGCTATCGCGAGCAGGCTCACTCCTACAATTGATTTGGGTGTTGGTTAGAGCGGGGCTGGCTCTTGCGCCGGCTTCGACTTGTCGATCCCCGGCACATGCAGATTGCCCTCGGCCACCTGATCGCCTTCAAGCTGCGGCTGGGTCACCCAGGTGAGGATGTCGTAATAGCGACGGATGTTCGCCACGAAATGCACCGGCTCGCCCCCGCGGGCGTAGCCATAACGGGTCTTGCTGTACCACTGCTTCTGCGACAGGCGCGGCAGGATTTTCTTCACGTCCAGCCACTTGTCCGGGTTCAACCCTTCCTTGGCGGTCAGTTTGCGTGCGTCGTCGAGGTGGCCGCTGCCGACGTTATACGCCGCCAGCGCGAACCAGGTGCGGTCCGGCTCCTTGATCGAGTCGTCGAGCTGATCCTTCATGTAAGCCAGGTATTTGGCACCACCCATGATGCTTTGCTTGGGGTCGAGACGGTTGGACACGCCCATCGCCTGTGCAGTGTTCTGGGTCAGCATCATCAGGCCGCGCACACCGGTTTTCGAGGTGACGGTCGGCTGCCACAGCGATTCCTGATAACCGATCGCCGCCAGCAGGCGCCAGTCGACTTTCTCTTTCTTCGCGTAATTCTTGAAGTGCTGTTCGTATTTCGGCAGACGCTGCTGCAAGTGCTGGGCGAACGTCGTGGCGCCCATGTAGCCGAGCACGTCGACGTGGCCGTAATAACGATCCTTGAGCCGTTGCAGGGTGCCGTTTTTCTGCACCTTGTCGAGATAGTCGTTGATTTCGTTGAGCAGGCTGTTGTCTTCGCCCGGCCCCACCGCCCAGCTCTGGCTGCGCGCATCGCCAAGGTCGAAGGCCACGCGAATGTTGGTGAAGTAAACCTGGTTCATTGCCACTTCGTTGGAGTCGACCAGGGTCAGATCGATCTGCCCTTCATCGACCATGCGCAACAGATCGACTACCTCGACGGCGTCAGACTCTTCGTACTCAATGGCGGGAAATTTCTGTTTCAGCTCGGCCAGTTGTTCGGCGTGGGTGCTGCCCTTGAGCACCATGATCTTTTTGCCGACCAGATCACCGGGATCGGTTGGCCGCGACTGGCCGTTGCGATAGATGATCTGCGGGGTGACTTCAAGGTAAGAGTGGGAAAAGCGCACCTGCTTTTTGCGCTCATCGCTGCTGACCAGACCGGCCGCGGCGAGCACCGGGCCATTGGGCTTGCCGATCTGGTTGAACAGGTCATCGAGGTTGTCGGCGGTTTCGATCTTCAGTTCAACGCCCAAATCGTCGGCAAAGCGCTTCACCAGCTCGTATTCGAAGCCGGTTTCACCGCTGCGATCCTGAAAGTAGGTGGCGGGGCTGTTTCGGGTGATCACCCGCAGCACACCATCCTCCTTAACGCGCTCGAGGGTGTTGGGTTTATCAACACAGCCACTGAGCATCAGGAAGAGTCCGGTTGCGATCAGCCATTTGGCGTACCGCGGACGCAAAGCCGTTGGAAAAAACATCTGCGCAGTATACGCAAACGGCCACGGGCGCCATATCTCGACAGCGCAGGAGGAGTCTGCTAAAGGTCACAAAATCGAACGAAACCCCATGAAAACGGGCCGATCGGGCTTTTTGTTACAGTAAAAATAAGCCGCTGTTTCAAGGCTGATTTACCTGACCCCTGAGGCAGAAACACAGATGGGCAGGCGAATGCAACCGCGCGTAGCGTTTCGGGTGATGTTGAGGGCGGTTTAGGCTAGAATGCACGGCCTCAAAGCACACCCCTTCCCGAGGCTGTCCCGAAGATGTTGATCCTGCGCGGCGCTCCTGCCCTTTCTGCCTTTCGCCACAGCAAACTCCTTGAGCAACTGAGCCAGAAGGTTCCAGCTGTCAGTGGCCTGTATGCTGAATTCGCTCACTTCGCCGAAGTCACCGGCGTCCTGACCAGCGACGAACAGCAGGTGCTTGCGCGCCTTCTGAAGTACGGTCCAAGCGTTCCGGTTCAAGAGCCGACCGGCCGTCTGTTTCTGGTGCTGCCGCGTTTCGGCACCATCTCGCCGTGGTCGAGCAAGGCCAGCGACATCGCCCGCAACTGCGGCCTGAGCAAGATTCAGCGTCTGGAGCGCGGTATCGCCTTCTATGTGGCTGGCCAGTTCAGCGAAGCCGAAGCGCAGTTGATCTCGGATGCCCTGCATGACCGCATGACCCAGATCGTGCTGGCCAACCTCGAGCAGGCCGCCGGTTTGTTCAGCCACGCCGAGCCGAAGCCGCTGACCGCGATCGACATCCTCGGTGGCGGCCGCGCCGCGCTGGAAAAGGCCAACACCGAGCTGGGCCTGGCCCTGGCCGAAGACGAGATCGACTATCTGGTCAATGCCTTCAACGGCTTGAAGCGCAACCCGCACGACATCGAACTGATGATGTTCGCCCAGGCCAACTCCGAGCACTGCCGCCACAAGATCTTCAACGCCAGTTGGGACATCGACGGCCAGAGCCAGGAAAAAAGCCTGTTCGGCATGATCAAGAACACCTATCAGATGCACAGCGAAGGCGTGCTGTCCGCTTATAAGGACAACGCTTCGGTGATCGTCGGCAACGTCGCCGGCCGCTTCTTCCCGAACCCTGAAACCCGCCAGTACGGCGCGGTGCAGGAGCCGGTGCACATTCTGATGAAAGTCGAAACCCATAACCACCCGACCGCGATCGCCCCGTTCCCGGGCGCATCGACCGGTTCCGGCGGCGAAATCCGTGACGAAGGCGCTACCGGGCGTGGCGCCAAGCCAAAGGCCGGCCTGACCGGTTTCACCGTATCGAACCTGCAGATCCCCGGCTTCGAACAGCCATGGGAAGTGCCGTACGGCAAGCCTGAGCGCATCGTTACTGCACTGGACATCATGATCGAAGGCCCGCTCGGCGGCGCTGCGTTCAACAATGAATTCGGTCGTCCGGCACTGACTGGCTACTTCCGTACCTTCGAACAATCGATCAGCACCCCGCACGGCGACGAAGTGCGCGGCTACCACAAGCCGATCATGCTCGCTGGCGGCATGGGCAACATCCGCGAAGAACACGTCAAGAAAGGCGAGATCGTTGTCGGCTCCAAGCTCATCGTGCTCGGCGGCCCGGCGATGTTGATCGGTCTGGGCGGCGGCGCGGCATCCTCGATGGCCACCGGCACCAGTTCGGCGGATCTTGATTTTGCTTCCGTACAGCGCGAAAACCCGGAAATGGAGCGTCGCTGCCAGGAAGTCATCGACCGTTGCTGGCAACTGGGTGACAAGAACCCGATCAGCTTCATCCACGACGTCGGCGCGGGCGGTCTGTCCAACGCCTTCCCGGAACTGGTCAACGACGGCGACCGCGGTGGCCGTTTCGAACTGCGCAACATTCCCAACGACGAGCCGGGCATGGCCCCGCACGAAATCTGGTCCAACGAATCCCAGGAACGCTACGTTCTGGCGGTCGGCCCGGAAGATTTCGAGCGCTTCAAGGCGATCTGCGAACGCGAGCGCTGCCCGTTTGCCGTGGTCGGTGAAGCCACGGCCGAGCCGCAACTGACCGTGACCGACAGCCACTTCGGCAACAACCCGGTGGACATGCCGCTGGAAGTGTTGCTGGGCAAGGCCCCGCGCATGCACCGTTCGGTGGTTCGCGAAGCTGAATTGGGCGATGACTTCGATCCGTCGAACCTCGACATTACCGAGTCCATCGAACGCGTTCTGCATCACCCGGCCGTGGCGAGCAAGAGCTTCCTGATCACCATCGGCGACCGCACCATCACCGGCCTCGTCGCCCGTGACCAGATGGTTGGCCCATGGCAGGTGCCGGTAGCCGACGTTGCCGTGACTGCGACCAGTTTCGACGTCTACACCGGTGAAGCGATGGCGATGGGCGAGCGCACGCCGCTGGCTCTGCTGGACGCGCCGGCATCCGGCCGCATGGCCATCGGCGAAACCATCACCAACATTGCCGCCTCGCGCATCAACAAGCTTTCCGACATCAAACTGTCGGCAAACTGGATGTCTGCCGCTGGTCACCCGGGCGAAGACGCGCGTCTGTACGACACCGTGAAAGCGGTCGGCATGGAGCTGTGCCCTGAGCTGGGCATCACCATTCCGGTGGGCAAGGACTCGATGTCCATGGCCACCCGCTGGAACGATAACGGTGAAGAAAAAACCGTGACCTCGCCGATGTCGCTGATCGTGACCGGTTTCGCGCCAGTGGCTGACATCCGTCAGACCCTGACCCCGGAACTGCGCATGGACAAGGGCACCACCGACCTGATCCTGATCGACCTCGGTCGCGGGCAGAACCGCATGGGTGCTTCGATCCTCGCGCAAGTCCACGGCAAACTCGGCAAGCACGCGCCGGACGTCGATGACGCCGAAGACCTCAAAGCCTTCTTCGCGGTGATTCAGGGCCTCAACGCCGACGGTCACCTGCTGGCGTACCACGACCGTTCCGACGGTGGTCTGCTGACCTCCGTGGTGGAAATGGCCTTCGCCGGCCACTGCGGTCTGAGTCTGAACCTGGACAGCGTTGCCGAATCCGCCGCGGAAATCGCCGGCATTCTGTTCAACGAAGAACTCGGTGCGGTGATCCAGGTTCGTCAGGACGCCACCCCGGACATCCTCGCGCAGTTCAGCGCTGCCGGCCTGGGTGACTGCGTGTCGGTGATCGGTCAGCCGATCAACAACGGCCAGATCAACATCACCTTCAACGGTGACACCGTGTTCGAGGGCCAGCGTCGTCTGCTGCAACGTCAGTGGGCCGAGACCAGCTACCAGATCCAGCGTCTGCGCGACAACGCCGAGTGCGCCGAGCAGGAATTCGACGTGCTGCTGGAGGAAGACAATCCGGGCCTCAGCGTCAAGCTCAGCTACGACGTCAACCAGGACATCGCCGCGCCGTACATCAAGAAGGGCATTCGTCCACAGGTGGCGGTACTGCGTGAGCAGGGCGTCAACGGTCAGGTGGAAATGGCCGCCGCGTTCGACCGCGCCGGTTTCAACGCGATCGACGTGCACATGAGCGACATTCTCGCCGGCCGTGTCGACCTCAACGAGTTCAAAGGCCTGGTGGCCTGCGGTGGCTTCTCCTACGGCGACGTCCTCGGCGCCGGTGAAGGCTGGGCCAAGTCGGCGCTGTTCAACAGCCGTGCCCGCGATGCGTTCCAGGGCTTCTTCGAGCGCAACGACAGCTTCACCCTCGGCGTGTGCAACGGCTGCCAGATGATGTCCAACCTGCACGAGCTGATTCCGGGCAGCGAGTTCTGGCCGCACTTCGTGCGCAACCGCTCCGAGCAGTTCGAAGCGCGCGTGGCGATGGTGCAGATCCAGGAGTCGAACTCGATCTTCCTGCAGGGCATGGCCGGTTCGCGCATGCCGATCGCTATCGCACACGGTGAGGGGCATGCCGAGTTCGCCAGCGAAGAAGCACTGCTGGAAGCCGATCTGTCCGGTTGCGTGGCGATGCGTTTCGTCGACAACCATGGCAAGGTCACCGAAGCCTATCCGGCGAACCCGAACGGCTCGCCGCGCGGGATTACCGGCCTCACCAGCCGTGACGGCCGCGTGACGATCATGATGCCGCATCCGGAGCGGGTGTTCCGCGCGGTGCAGAACTCGTGGCGCTCGGAAGACTGGAACGAAGATGCACCCTGGATGCGTATGTTCCGTAATGCTCGGGTCTGGGTAAACTAAAAGCGGGTAACTGAGACCTGTGTACAAGCTCGCGTTTTTCGTTCCCGACAGTCATGTCGAGGTGGTCAAGGGCGCTGTGTTCGCTGCCGGTGGCGGGCGGATCGGTGACTATGACCACTGTGCGTGGCAGGTGCTCGGCGCTGGTCAGTTTCGGCCGTTGGACGGCAGTCAGCCGTTCATTGGCGAGGCGGGGCAGGTTGAGCGGGTCGAGGAGTGGAAGGTTGAGCTTGTCGTTGCGGATGAGTTGATTGTTGCTGTTGTGGCAGCGTTGAAGTTGAGTCATCCGTATGAGACGCCGGCTTATGAGGTATGGCGGCTGGAGGATTTCTGATCCTCTTGCCGGCTGAAACGTGAAACCCGCAGATGAGTGATTGTCTGCGGGTTTTTTGTTGGCCCCGGTTTTATGAGCCAGATTTAGTCCACTGTGGGAGCCAGCCTGCTGGCGATGGCTTGCTTTCAGGCGCTGATTTTTGGGGACATATCCGTTGCTGCGGTAACGGCGGCTTACGGTTCCGCCCTGACGGCGGGTCACCTTTTTCAAACGCCAAAAAGGTAACCCAAAACGCTTGCTCCTACGTGCGGCCCTCGCAGGCTCGGGTCCCTTCGCTCCGGGACCGATCCGGGCGCAGCGGCTACGGTTTGCTGCGCTGCACCTACTTCCGCTGTGTCTGGCTGCGCCAGACGGTCGCTGCGCTCCCACGCCCGGATCAATCCCTGCGCTCAGCCTTCCGACGTCGCCGGTGGATCAAGATCAAGAGCACTCGAGCTAACGCTCATTGTTGAGTGGTTAGAAGCGGCGCTTGGCTTGGGATTTGTTTTGGATTCGCCCCTCACCCCAGCCCTCTCCCCAAGGAGAGGAAGCCGATTTTTGGGCTGTTCGGAAGTTGCGTACGACTGGGTATTTCATGTCTACGTATCACTTACATCCACCGCGGTCGGTCCCCTCTCCCTCTGGGAGAGGGCTAGGGTGAGGGTGGCGATCTGAAGTCTGTTAAAGCAATTTCTGGATCGGCAGAACCTTCCCGCCTGCCGCCCAGGCGCTGCGGACAATCACAGCTTTTTGGGCATAAAAAAACCACTGGGCTTGCAAACCCAGTGGTTTCCACAACCTGCAAGCGAACCCGCGTTATTTCACCTGTGTCAATTTGACGTCTTTAACAAGCATTTCGATCAGCGTGCGCAGGTATTTGAAGCCCTGATCTTTCTTCTCCCAACGATCGACGAACAACAAACCTTTGTCATTCACCTGGATCGGCGTGACAACGATGTCGCCGGTTTTGGATTTATGCACCAGACGAGTCCCGCTGGTGCCTTCATTTTCGATCAGAAACATGCCCGGTTGAGTCAGCTTGCTGCGATTGACTGGCGGTGCGGAGCCAATTTCCTTCCAGCCGACCACCGCGATGTTAACCGTGAAGTCACTTCGCAACGCCCGTGCGCTGATGGCGTTTTCCGGGATTATCGTCGCCCACGCGCCCGGTTGGACTGCGCTGGCCAGTTCAGGCGTGCTGTCGCGTACATGAAGGCTGACCGCGCTCAGCGTCTCGCCGAGCCCCGGTACGCCCATGCTGTAATTGGTATGGGTTCTGTCAATCAGGGCCATCCATTTATGCGGCCCGTGGAGCAGTTGGTCGGCTTTGATTGCCTCGGTGGCGAAATAGCTGAACATCTCTTGCCGCGACAGTTCCGGATCAGGCAACCCCTTGACGTTATCGCTGGCGACGCAATCAATGGCCCTGATACGGATGTTGTATTTGGCCGCTGCCTCGCAGACTTCGTTGTAATTGTCGGTACCCACATAAGTGCTCGGTCGGTCCGCGCTCAGCGTTTGCAGATGAGCCTTGACTCGCTCGGGCATGCGTTGGGTCAGGTGAAAAATGTCCAGCTCGGCCTGATGCAGATCGGTATAGATACGCGCCAGGTACAACGTGTCATAACCCGAATCCTTGAATGCCTTCATGTGTTTCTTCAGCAGCGCCTTGGCTGACACCTCGGTTGGATTTTCACCCAACAGCAGATTCAATCGGCCGTCGGCCATTTTCTGCAAAAATGTCTCGAAAGTTTCGCCGGCGGTAAGGGGCGGGAGCGCCGCTGCTGGTGCAGGTTTGAAGGCAGTGAATCTGTCTCTGGCCGCTTTGCCCAAGCGCTGGCGCGCGCCAACAAATGCGCTGAATAGCAGTCGGTCACCTTTTGCCGGATCGTAGAAACTGTTCAAGCCGTTACGGTCGCGCATGAGCCGGACAACATCCTCGTGAAACGACGGCGCCATATCGTAGTCGCCCAATTGACTGGACGTCGTGGCCGTTGGCGCTGGCTTCGAGACCGGTTGGGGTGCCTTGTACGCGGTCGGTGTCTGTACAAGGTAGTCGCCCTTTGCCGCTGCATCCCCGGCGATTGAGCCTGGCGAATCCAGTCCGACACGTTGCGGCTGGTACAGGTCGATGTCTTCAACCCGTACGGCAATGGCGTCTTGCAGGTCGGCCAGGCCGGGCGTGTTGTCGAAGGTGCTCATGCGTGTCTGTTCGGTGAGGGCGATCCAGCGTTCCCCGGTGGCATCGGCGCTATCGGCAGACAGTGTCTTGTGCGAATAAAAGTTTCTGATGCTGTTGCTTCGAGGGGTCAATGGCGAGATGTCGGCGAGCACCATGGCGTGTTCCAGCTGATAACTGGTCGAGGCGTCCAGTGCATGGATCGTCAAGCCCTTCTCCCGAGCGGTACGCACCAGCGCCAGATACGAGTATGAGGCGTCCTTCTCGTGCCCCAGCGCGCGATCCACCGCTTTGAGATGGGTTTTGATGTGCCTCCAGGTTCCGCCCTTGTTCATCTTCTCAAGCTTGAAATAAAAGACATCCCCCGCCAGATACTCGACATAAAGGCGCTTGAAACCGCTCGCTGCGAGCTCGTCCATCTGATCGATCAGCAATTGTTTGCTGGCGATAGAGCCGGGCTGGGCGCCGATCACCAGGTTTTTGCCTTTGAATGCGTCGCTGGCGATCAATTGTGCAGGTGACAGATCGGCGGCAACTGCCGGGACGTCGGCGCGAACGGGCAGCGGGGCGAGTTCGGCGAAATGACGGGTGGCATCGGTGGTGAGTTTCTCGACCTGTTTCAGGTAGGCGGAGCGTGTCGAGGCGAGCTCATCGACTCTACCGATCATGATTGCCTGGGGGCCGGTGCCCATGTAGTCCTGCTGGCGCAGGATGATGTCCTCCCGGGTCTGCGGATTCATCACTAGTTCGACGCGCTGGCGGTATTTGTCCGCCACGCCATAATCCTTGTGCGGGCCGGGGGTCTCTGGCACGGCATCGTACTTGGGGGCGCCGCCGGCCATGCCGCTGCGCACCATCACGCCGTCTGCATTGGGCACCACCAGAATGCCGGTCGAGACGAGGTCCGGTGAGTTCGGCTGGTGTCGATAAAGCAGATAACGCCCGAGGGCGTCGGGATTGTTCCCCGTATGGAACAATTGACCTCTGAACACCACCACACGCATGTCGTCCCACTGGGGTTGGGGCGCAACCTGATCGATCAGTGTCACGAGATTCTGCTGTTCGTTGGCGGCACTGGCGAGCGCTTGGCGCAACGGCCGGTTCACCGGTTTGAGTGAACGCAAGGCTGGGCGCAAATCGGTCAGCACCGCGCCAGCACTGTTGAACAAATAACCGAGAAAATGCCGAAAGGCCTCGCCGTGTTCGCCCTGGCGATAAGCATGCATGGCGAGCATCGCGTCCTTGAAGGCCAGTAGCAGGCCGGTGCTCAAACTCAAGAGCGGGAACGGCGCGGTAGCAATTGCGGCGAGCCATTCAACACTGGTCCAGATCAGCCCGGCGATCATCTGCGCGCGACTGGTAGTGGTGGCATGGACGTTGTCGATCCGGCGTTGCAGCTTCATGTTGTACAGCGCTGCGCGCAAATCACTGATGGCAGCAGTGGCGGGTGTTGAATCGTAGAGAGCCGGGCTGGGTGTGGTTTTGTTGAGGTCCTTGGGCAGTTGTTTTTTCGCATTTTCGAGGAACGTCCGCACTCGCGTCTGAGCACTCACGCCCACCCGGGATGTGAGGTATTCGATCATCCCGGCCTGCTGCTGAAGGAGGTAGTTGAACAGTCGTGCTTCGCGAAACCTGACGCCGTCGGGCGCATCCGGGGTATAGAGCAGAACAGGATTATCGGCATGGCTGAACAGCCATGCATCGATCACCCATTCGCCGTCGATCATCAGGCGATGAATGGGAAACTTCGTGCGAATGGCACCGGAGATTTCGTCCATGCTGCTGATGCTTTGCTCCAGCCACAGCAGATCGTGGCTGGCGATATGGCCTTGCAGTTGGCATTCCAGCGCGGCGCTTTTCAGCTGACGCTGAGTGATCGCCAGTGTTGCGTTGCGTCTGAACTCGTAGCCTTCGCTGGTCGAACCTTGCAGTTCTTTCTTGACCTTGTTGGTGTAGCGCTCTCCGATCCATACGCCGGTGACCGAGCGCGCCACATTCTGCGCGGTCAGGCTGCTGACATCGACGCCTGGCGGGCCTTTGAAGCGCGCCGAACGGGAGAATTTTGCATCGAGAAAACCCACGCCATCGGCATAACCGTCGCGATACAGCTGTGTGTAAGACAGTGGTTTCGGGGTCAATGCGGGCACGATGGACATCGGCGAATAAGCCCAGACAGTATCCGGGTCGACATCGTTGGCCGAGCGCTTGAGCAGGCGGTTCAGACTGGCCTTCGCTTGCTGGTGGACGTAGTCATCAAAAGTCGTGAACTGGCTTCCGGACAAGGCGTGCTGGTTGAATGCGAGCAAAGCGCCTTCGGCCTCTTCGCTCAGGGTCGCCAGCTTTCTGCGATTGGCTGCGGTGGTCGAGCGATACCACAGTGGCGTGCTGAAGTCGTAGTCATCAACGCGCGTAGCGAGCACGTGTTCGGCCATCGCTTTGAGGCAAGCAAGGTGGTCGCCACAGTTATCGAAAGTGACCTTCTGGTGCTCCAGCGCTTCAGGCTTGAAATTCAGGCCCGCCAGTACCTTGCGCAGCGTCGGGCGAAAGCGCATCGGTGCGCGGCTGATCAGGTAGCCCGCCATGCTCTCGGCGCTATCGCTGTGCTTCGCCCATCCGAGCAGATGGCTCTGGCATTCACGTTCACTGCCGAAGGCCTGAAACTGTTGCTCACGAGGGGCCTGTGGCGTGCACAGCAAGATGCGCTTGATGGCGCCACTGGCGTCGCTCTGGCGCAGAATCCACAGATCCTGCAACTGTGCGCCGTGCAGCGACAGGGTGGCGGCGCGCAGGTGCGGATCGCTGCCGTTGCGCAAACGCTCGATCAACAGCAAATCACTCTCGAGCAGATGCCTTTGCAGCACTGCCGTATGAGCGAGGGCGACGATACGTTGATCAAGCATGCGCTCAAGCGCAGGTTTGGTCGCGGCTGCGGCGTGCATGTCTTTTTGCAGGCCATTGAACTCGATGCGCGGTTGCAGACTTATCGCTTGCTTGACCAGCCATGCCGGCGTCAGGTCAGCATGGTCTGGCGACAACGGTTCGCCGTCATAGGTGAGGGTGGTGTAGCTCAGAAACTCCGAACCCGACAATTCATCACCCGTGTGTGGGCCGCGCAGGGACAGGTCGAGCAGATTGCCTTTTTGCACATAAACGCCGTAGCCCGGCACCCGGCGTTGAGTGCTGATCTGCAGTTTTTCCGGTTCGAGATCGTCGATTTCAAGATCATCGCTCAGACGTTCCAGCCATTGCTGACGAGCCAGGGCCATCAGGGTACCCACGGGCTCCATCAGCTCCAGCAAGTGCTGGCGCGCCTGCTGGTAGTTGCTCAAGTGCTGCGCCAGTTCGAGCTGTTTTGCACTGCTGGCGCTGCGGTACCAGTCCGGTGCGCTATAGCGCAAATGGCGTTCGAACAGGGTTTGTGCGCGCAACTCCAGACGTGGCGTCAGATCCGGCAGGGCGGCGGCGATCGCTTTATCGAGCGCGGCGAGCAACAGCTTGAGGTCTTCCTGCGGATTGTCGGTGAAGCTCAGGGCACGCTCGATATCCTGCGTGCGTTTTTCGATCAGCGTGTCGTAGGTGTGTTCGAACAGAGGTTTGCTGTCGACAGGCGCGAGCGATAGCGGCCAGATCCCTGCGGCGCCAATGTCGTGGTAGCGCGTCGGCAGCATTTGCATGAACTCGTCGCGGCTGCTGCGCTGGTTCAGCGACGCACGCAGGTGGGCGTCGAGATCGGTCAAGGAATTGAAGAATTCAATACCTCGTGCGGGAGTGAACAGCACGGCGTAGCCGACGCTCTGGTCGGTCAGCAAATCGCTGACTCGCGGGCTGTCCTTTTCCGTAACGACAAAGGCGCCTGCCAGCTCGACTGTACTGTTCTGGTAACTGAATTGCAGGGCGTAAATGGCGGGGCGCAGTATCGGTCCCAGGTCGAGTTTGTTCAGCAGCTCGCCGGCCTGCGGGTGGAGCAGGCGATCGCTGACGGCTTGTCGTGCTTCGTGGCCGATGGCAGTGAATCCGGCATCGTAGTTGATGAAGGTTTTCGCAGGTCTGCCATCGATCCGGTCGCGCACGTCCATGTTGATCAGTTGGGTGTTGAGCCTGATTTTCAGGGTCGCGATGAGCTGTTTGCCGGCGGTGCTTTGCAGGTCGCTGGTTGCCAGCGTCTGGTAGAGCGCGCGGCTGCGTTGCAAGTAGCCGGTGCGGTAGGTTTTCAGCTGCTCGTTGAGCTTTTTCAGGTAGGTCTGTTCGGTGCTCGGTTTTTCTTCGAGTAGCAACGGACCGGGTACCTGAAACAGGTAATCGCCGATCTGGTTGAGGTCGCGTCTGACCTCTTCGGGGGTAGGTGCTGTGGGCGTGCTCATGGGCACTTTCTCCAGGCTGGGATGAGAGCCCAGCATGGCGAGGGGAGGGTTTTGCGAGGTGGTATCCATGTATGCCGTTGTTGTCAGGCCTGCTCGCGAGCACGCCTGACAACAACGTTGCAGGGTCAGGCCTGCGTCGTGACGGGCGCGCGACTGACCAAACCCTTCATCGCCGCACTCAGACTCGTGGCCTTATCCCCCACCAGCAAATGCCAGACTCCGCCCTCCAACTGGCTGACGCCCAGGCACCCCAGCGTTTTCAGTTGCGCCTCGGACAACGCTTCGCCATCGGCCAGTTGCAGGCGAATCCGCGTCAAGGCAATGCAGTCGAGCTGCTGAATATTCTCGCCACCACCCAACGCCTTCAGCCATTGCTGCGCCTCAGCACTGGCGATTTCCAACGTTTTCGGCTCATCGACAACCGCCGTCGGCGAGGTGATCGAAGCGCGACCCAACGTCGGCAGGGCCTGGCGAATCTCATCGGCAATGCTGTCAGCCAGCGGCCCGACCACCACCTGCAAACTGCCGCCCTTGCCCGGGCGAACCACCGCCATCGCGCCGAGTGCTTTCAGCTCGCTATCCAGCGCCTTGTTGCGATCGACCATTTCCAGGCGCAACCGTGTGGTGCAAGCACCCACCGTCAGCAGGTTCTCGGCGCCGCCCAAGGCCTTGATATAGGCACTGGCGCGCTCGTTGTCCGTGAGTACGGCTTTCTCTGCGACCGCCACATCCTCGCGCCCCGGTGTTTTCAGATTGAAACGACGGATGCAGAAATCGAAAACACAGTAATAAATGACCGCATAAGCCAGCCCGACCGGAATCACCAGCCAGCCATTGGTCGAGCGCCCCCAGCCGAGAATCATGTCGATGAAACCGCCGGAAAAGGTGAAGCCCAGATGGATATTCAGGCCATTGGTGATCGCCATCGACAAACCGGTGAGCAACGCATGCAGCAGATACAGCAGCGGCGCGAGGAACATGAAGGCGAACTCGATCGGCTCGGTCACGCCGGTCAGGAACGAGGTCAGGGCCATCGACAGGAAAATCCCGCCCATCACTTTGCGCCGCTCTGGCAAGGCGTTGCGATACATCGCCAGACACGCCGCCGGCAGGCCGAAGATCATCATCGGGAACATGCCGGTCATGAACTGGCCGCCCTTCGGATCGCCAGCGAAGTAGCGCGACAGATCGCCTGTCACCAGTGCGCCCGTGCTCGGATCGGTGAAGTTGCCGAACACGAACCACGCCATGTTGTTGAGGATATGGTGCAGACCGGTGACGATCAGCAGGCGGTTGAACACGCCGAACACGAACGCGCCGATACTGCCGCTTTCCATCATCAGCGCGCCGAACGCGTTGATGCCGTGCTGGATCGGCGGCCAGATATAGCCGAACAGCACGCCCAGCCCGACCGCGGCGAACCCGGTGACGATCGGCACGAAACGCCGCCCGCCGAAGAACGCCAGATACTCCGGCAACTTGATGTCCTTGAAACGGTTGTACAGCGCACCGGCCATCAGGCCGCTGACGATGCCGGCGAGCATGCCCATGTTGATGGTCGAGTCGAGCACCTTCAGGGTCGAGATCATCACCAGATAACCGATCACCCCGGCCAGGCCCGCCGTGCCGTTGTTGTCCCGGGCGAAACCGACCGCGATGCCGATGGCGAAGATCATCGCCAGATTGGCGAAGATCACCTGTCCGGCGTCATGAATGATGGCGATGTTCAACAGGTCGGTATCGCCCAGGCGCAGCAACAGGCCGGCGATCGGCAGGATCGCGATCGGCAGCATCAATGCACGGCCGAGGCGTTGCAGGCCTTCGATGAAGAGTTGGTACATGCGGGTTCTCCTGCTCTGTGGACAGAGCTTGTTGTTAGGGCAGCGGCCAATGCTGCTGGCAGGCGTGACGCGCGGCGGCGGCGCTGCCGAGCTTGAGCAGGTCGTGGCTGAGGCGCTGGCATTCGGCTTCGTGCAGCAGACGCACGCGGTCCTTGATTTCACCGATCTGCACCGGGCTGACCGACAGTTCGGTCACGCCCAGACCGATCAGCACCGGCGTTGCCAGCGGGTCAGAGGCGAGGGCGCCGCAGACGCCGACCCAGCGTTTGTGCACTGCCGCACCGGCGCAGGTCATGGCGATCAGCCGCAGCAATGCCGGGTGGAGAGCATCGACGCGCGCCGCCAACCCCGCATGGTCGCGGTCCATTGCCAGCGTGTATTGCGACAGGTCGTTGGTGCCGATCGAGAGGAAGTCGGCGTGCTCGGCCAGTTGTTCGGCTTGCAGCGCGGCCGCGGGCACTTCGATCATCACGCCGATTTCCGGGCGCTCGCTGATGTTCAGTTCGACGCACAAAGCGTCGACCTGCTGGCGAATCTGCAACAACTCGTCGACTTCGGTGACCATCGGCAACAGGATTCGGCAACGGCGCAACGGCTTGACCTGCAACAGCGCGCGCAATTGCTGATCAAGGATTTCCGGGCGCGCCTGCGCCAGACGAATGCCGCGCAGACCGAGCACCGGGTTGGCTTCGGCGGGCAGCGGCAAATAGTCGAGTTGCTTGTCGCCGCCGACGTCGATGGTGCGGATGATCACCGATTTGTCGCCCATCGCATCGAGCACCGCTTGATAAGCGGCGCGCTGCTCCTCGACGTCGGGCGCAGTCTGGCGATCGACGAACAGAAACTCGGTGCGCAGCAGACCGACGCCATCGGCGCCGTTGGCGAAAGCCTCTGCCGCTTCACTGCCGGAAGCGACGTTGGCGACCACTTCGATGGCCACGCCATTGCGCGTTTCGGCTGGCAAATGGGCTTTGGCTTGTTGAGCATCGCGCCGCTGCTGGCGCTCGATTTGCGCTTGTTGCACATCGGCCAGGCGCTCAATGGTTGGCGTCAGTTCGAGGCGACCGCCGTCGGCATCCAGCACTACCGCCTGGTCTTGCGTCTGCTCGAGCAATGCCGAACCCAGCGCAACCAGGCACGGCAAGCCTTTGCCGCGAGCGAGGATCGCTACATGCGAGGTCGCGCCGCCCTCGGCCATGCACAAGCCAGCGACACCTTGCGCGCTGAGTTGCAGCAGATCCGACGGTGTCAGTTCATGCGCCGCGACAATCGCGCCGGCCGGTACATCGTAGTGCCAGGCCTCGCCAAGCAGGGCGCGCAGCACCCGCTGCTTGAGGTCGCGTAAATCATTGGCGCGCTCGGCCAGCAGCGCGCTGCCGATGCTCTGAAGCATGTCGCACTGCGCGTCGATCGACTGACTCCAGGCGTGAGTCGCCGCGCTGCCTTGCGTGATCAATTGCTGTGCGGCATCGAGCAGAGCCGGGTCTTCGAGCAGAGCCATGTGCGCGGCGAAGATGGCTTCTTCGTCGGCATTGCTGTGCTTTTTTGCTTGGGCGAGGGTGACCGCGATGTCGCTGCGCACCGCGTTCAGTGCCGCATCGAGAATCTGTTGTTGCTGCACTGGATCGTGGTTGCCCGCATCCACCGGCAAGCTGATCGCGTCCAAGCGAAACAACGGCCCGGCGACCAGCCCCGGCGCCGCACGGACGCCGTGCAACACACCCGCCTCGGCCGGGCGTTTCAGCGCCGCCGTGCTGACTGGCGCTTGTGCGTGATGATCGTCCGGCAGTGCGGTGGCCAAAGCGCTGAGCAAGGCTTGCAGCGCCGCCTCGGCATCCGCGCCCTGGCAACTGACCTGCACCTCATCCTGCTCGCCAATCGCCAGGCCCATCAGGCCGATCAGGCTGTTGCACGGTGCCGATTTACCGCCGAAGTGCAGCTGCGACTGACTGTTGAAACCCTGCGCAGTCTGCCGGATCAGCGCCGCCGGACGCGCATGCAAGCCACCGCGATGGGCCACGCGTACCTGCCCGCGAACCTCGGGGCCAGCGCTGACTTCAACACCTGCCACTGAGTCGTTGCGTGCGACGATGTGCAGCAACGGCTCGCCGACTTTCACCGCTTTGAGCGTGATCGGGCGCACCTGAAAGTCGTGGCTGTTGGTCAGGATCAACAGGCTGACCAGACTTTTGCAGTGCTGGCCGACCTGGTCCTGGTCGTAGCGCAACAACGGCTGGCCGAGACTGACCCGCTGATTTTCGCTGACCAGCATCGAGAAGCCGGCGCCGTTCAACTCAACGGTATCGAGGCCCAGGTGCAGAAGAATCTCCGCACCGTTGTCAGCGCGTACGGTAACGGCGTGAGCGGTGCGCGCGACATGGATGACCATCCCGGCGCACGGCGAGTACAGCGTGTCGTTGAGCGGGTCGATGGCAATGCCGTCGCCCATCGCGCCGCTGGCGAACACCGCGTCCGGGACTTTGGCGAGCGTCAGCACCGGGCCGCTGAGCGGGGCGCTGAGGGTCAGCTCTTTATTGTTGTTGTGCATGGCTCGGTCTCATCAGGTGTGCAGTCGGGGCACTCAGTGCGTGCGGGTCACTTTGCTCAGGTGGCGCGGCTGATCGGGGTCCATGCCTCGGGCCACGGCGAGGCCAGCGGCCATGACGTAGAAGCTCTGGATCGCCAGAATCGGATCAAGGGCCGGGTGTTCGGCGCGGCTCAGGGTCAGGTCACGCTCGGCCACGTCATCCGGGGCGGCCAGCAACACGCGGGCGCCGCGCTGGCGCATTTCTGCCGCGAGGCTCAACAGCCCGGCCTGTTCCGCGCCACGCGGGGCGAATACCAGCAGCGGATAATGTTCGTCGATCAGCGCCATCGGGCCGTGACGGACTTCGGCGCTGCTGAAGGCTTCGGCCTGAATCGCCGAGGTTTCCTTGAATTTCAGCGCCGCTTCCTGGGCGATGGCGAAACCGGCGCCACGCCCGATCACCATCAGGCGCTGGCAATCGCGTAGCGCATCGATGGCGGCGCTCCAGTCCTGGGTCGCGGCTTCGCGCAGTCCTTCGGGTAGCGCGTTATGTGCCTGCAACAGTTCGTCGTCTTCTTTCCAGTGCGCGACCAGACGGGCGCTGGCGCTGAGGGTGGCGATGAAGCTTTTGGTCGCGGCGACACTGCTTTCGGTGCCGGCGAGCAGCGGCACGCTGAATTCACACGCCGCTTCCAACGGCGAGTCGGCTGCGTTGACCATCGACACGCTCAACGCGCCACGTTTGCGCAACAGGCGCAGGCTGTTGACCAGGTCCGGGCTTTGTCCCGACTGGGAAAAGGCGAACGCGACCTGACCACTGACCTTCAATGGCGCCTGCTGCATGGTCACCACCGACATCGGCAACGACGCCACCGGTACGCCCAATTGCTGCATGGTCAGGTAGGCGAAATAGCTCGCCGCGTGGTCGGAGCTGCCCCGGGCCACCGTCATTGCCACTTGCGGTGGCTGACGGCGCAGACGCCCGGCGATCTCGATCAATTGCGGGTCGAGTTGTTGCAACTGGGCGTGCACGGCCTCGAACGAGGACAGCGCCTCCTCAAGCATTTTTGAAGTCAATGTCTTCTCCTTCGACCATGACAGCGGTCAGTGTGAGTGAGCGATCGAGTCGCACGCAGTCGGCCCAGGCGCCGGGGGCGAGGCGCCCGCGTTCGTTGAGGCCGAGGTAATCGGCAGGGAATTGCGACAGGCGCTGCGAGGCTTCGCTGATCGGCAGACCGATCTTCACCAGATTGCGCAGGGCCTGATCCATGGTCAGCGTGCTGCCGGCCAGGGTGCCGTCGGGCAGGCGCACGCCGCCCAGGCATTTGGTCACGGTGTGGCTGCCGAGCTTGTATTCACCGTCGGGCATGCCGGCGGCGGCAGTCGAATCGGTCACGCAGTACAGGCACGGGATCGAACGCAACGCCACACGGATCGCACCGGGGTGCACGTGCAGCAAATCCGGGATCAGCTCGGCGTACTGCGCGTGGGCCAGCGCCGCGCCGACGATCCCCGGTTCGCGGTGATGCAGCGGGCTCATGGCGTTGTACAAATGGGTGAAGCTGGTGGCGCCGGCGTTCAACGCGGCAACCCCTTCTTCGTAGCTGCCGAGGGTGTGGCCGATCTGCATGCGGATACCGCGGCTGCTCAGTTCGCGGATCAAGCCGTCATGACCGGCGATTTCCGGCGCGATGGTGATCACCCGGATCGGCGCCAGGGCCAGGTATTCCTCAACTTCGGCCATCAACGCGGTGTGGGCGAAGTTCGGTTGCGCGCCGAGTTTGCCGGGATTGATGTACGGGCCTTCGAGGTGGACGCCGAGGACCCGCGCGGCGCCTTGCGGACGCTGTTCGCAGAATTCTCCTACCTCTTTCAGAACGCTGGAAATCTCGGCACTCGGCGCGGTCATGGTCGTAGCCAGTAGCGATGTAGTGCCGAAACGCACGTGGGTTTTGCTGATGGTCTCGAAGGCGCTGGCGCCTTCCATGATGTCTTTGCCGCCGCCGCCGTGGACGTGCAGGTCGATGAAACCCGGCAGCAGATACGGCAGGTCGTTATCGGCCGGGTCGCAGGGCTCGCCTTCGATCGCAACGATTTTGCCGTGGGCGTGGATCAGCCGGCCGCGAATCCAGCCGTCAGCGGTGAGGATGTTGTCTTCGGACATGATGTTTTCTCGGTTCCGGCGCCGCTCTCAGCGGCGCAGCTCTGCGACAAAGTCGTAGTAGTCGTTGCGGCAATAGGTGTCGGTGACTTCGATCGGCGTGTTGTCTTCCAGATAACCGACCCGGGTCATCAGCAGCATGGCGGTGCCGGGGGCGATGCCGACCAGGGCAGCGAACTCGTCCGAGGCATTGATCGCCTGGATGTGCTGCAAGGCGCGGACGATCGGTTTACCGATACCGTCGAGGTATTCGTAGAGCGAATCGCCCACCGCCTGCGGCTTGGGCATGATCGAGGCGGGCAGGGTGCTCATCTCGATGGCCATCACCGTGTCGTCGGCTTTGCGCAGGCGCTTCATGCGCGCCACCTTGTCGTTCGGCGACAGGCCGAGGCGGATCAGTTCTTCGTGGGTCGGCAGGGTGATTTCGCGCTCCAGCCAGTGCGAGCTGGGGACGAAGCCCTTGAGGCGGAGCATTTCGCTGAAACCGGAAAGCCGCGACAGCGGTTGTTCCAGGCGCGGTGTGATGAACGTGCCGGAACCTTGCAGACGGCGGATCAGGCCTTGCTCGAGCAGGACTTCCAGCGCCTTGCGTGCGGTCACTCGGGAAATCCCTAGCCATTCACTGAGATTGCGCTCCGAGGGCATTGCCTGTTCGGCTTTCCATTGCCCGGCATGGATCGCCGCTTCCAGATTGCGCGCCAGTTGCAGGTACAGCGGCGTCGGCTGGGCGTCATCGGGGCGTAGGGCGTGGAGATCGTTCATGTAGGGCATATCCGGCGCTGGTATAGGATTGTTGTCGCTCGGTAGTCGGGCGAAAACTAATACCACTTGCATACCATGTCAACGCAGGGAAAAGCCGGTTTTAACGGTTACTGGGGGCTTGTCTGGAGGGTGGGTTTCAAGTGGTATTAGTGGTGAGAGGGGAGCACAAAAAAAATCGCAGCCTGGATCAGCCCTGCCGGTGAGAGTGGTATCACCGGACAGACGCTGAAGCAGGCTGCGATTTTTTTGATTTATTTTTCCGGCCGACCGGCGGTCGCGCTGAAATTACGGACGAATCTCGATCATCGTGCCGTCCGGCACCAGATTCCACACTTCGCGCATGTCGACGTTACGCATGGCGATGCAGCCGTCGGTCCAGTCGAGGGTGTGGAACAACTGCTCCGGGTTGTCCTCGGAATCCGGCGTGCCGTGGATCATGATCATGCCGCCGGGCTCGACGCCTTCGCGGCGAGCGCGGGCCGAGTCGCTGATGTTCGGGTAGGAAATGTGCATCGACAGGTTGAATTTGTCGCTGGTCTTGCGCCAGTCGATCCAATAGAAGCCTTCCGGCGTGCGTTTGTCGCCTTCGATCAGTTTCGGACCTTTCTTTGCGCCCTTGCCCAACGAAATGCGGTAGGTCTTCAGGGGTTTACCGTCGGTGATCAATTGCAGTTGATGCGCCGATTTGAGCACCAGGACTTTTTCGATCAATGGCGTATTCGACGGTGTCACGGTGGTCACGAATGACGCTTGCGAGACTGTGACGAATGACAGGCAAAACAGGGCAAGCAACCAGCGCATTGAAACGATTCCCCAAAAGTGACGCAGATACAGGTTGGACAGCGGTGTGTGGTGTTATCGGCCGGTGCGCGACGAAATCAAGTGATGGCTGGTTGCGCCAGCGGCGGAATCGACTCCGAACGCACCGGGTAACTTTCTGCGCGCCGATCCGCGAAGAAGCATTCCAGCGTGCGCCCCACTGTGCGGAACGCCAGATCGTCCCAAGGGATATCGGCTTCGTCGAACAGTTGCACTTCGAGGCTTTCGGGGCCGGCGGCAAAATCCAGATCGACCAGCTCGGCGCGGAAGAATACGTGAACCTGACTGATGTGCGGCACGTCGATCAGCGTATAGATGCTCAGGTTGCGCACGCGGGCGCAGGCTTCTTCGGCGGTTTCGCGCACCGCGGCCTGCTCGATGGTCTCGCCGTTTTCCATGAAACCGGCGGGCAGGGTCCAGTAGCCCAGGCGCGGCTCGATGGCGCGGCGACAGAGCAGCACCTGACGGCCCCAGGTCGGCACGCAGCCGGCGACAATATTGGGATTCTGATAATGAATGGTCTGACAGCTTTCGCAGACATAGCGCAGCCGCGAATCGCCTTCGGGAATGCGCTGGGTGACCGGGTTACCGCAGTGGCTGCAAAATTTCATGCTGAGGTTCCTGAATGCTGCGCCTATCTTGGCGTGCAGCGGTGCCGGTCGGCAAGTTGTCGTTTCGCGACACGGCGGGTTTCGGGGGCTTGGGCGCTCGCATCGATTGGTGCATGATGCCGGGTAAGGTACCGATCGAGAACACTCATGCTTGATGAGCTACTGCATAGGGTAAGCAACCACACACCGCGCACGCTGGAGACCGACGCACGCTTTCCCGAGGCCGCCGTACTGGTGCCAATCACCCGCAGCGACGAGCCGGAACTGGTCCTGACCCTGCGGGCCAGCGGGCTCTCGACCCACGGCGGCGAAGTCGCCTTCCCGGGCGGTCGGCGCGACCCGGAAGACCCGGACCTGATCTTCACCGCGCTGCGTGAAGCCGAAGAGGAAATCGGTCTGCCACCGGGGCTGGTCGAAGTCATCGGCCCGCTCAGTCCGCTGATCTCCCTGCATGGCATCAAGGTCACGCCGTACGTCGGGGTGATTCCCGATTTCGTCGAATACCAGCCCAACGACGCCGAAATCGCTGCGGTGTTCAGCGTGCCGCTGGAGTTCTTCCGCAAAGACCCGCGCGAGCACACCCATCGCATCGACTATCAAGGCCGCAGTTGGTACGTGCCGAGCTACCGCTTTGGCGAGTACAAGATCTGGGGGCTGACAGCGATGATGATCGTCGAACTGGTCAATCTGCTCTATGACGCCAGAATCAACCTGCACGAGCCGCCGAAAAGCTTCATCAATACCTAGCCATCGTTCGAATGGCCCATCACCGCAAGCCCTGAGGACCACACCATGAAATACCGCTTGGGCGACGCCCGTGTCGAAACCCATCCACAGAGCTGGGTCGCCCCCAATGCCGTGCTGGTGGGCAAAGTCAGACTGGAAGAGGGCGCCAACGTCTGGTTCAACGCCGTGCTGCGCGGTGACAACGAACTGATCCTGATCGGCAAGAACAGCAATGTGCAGGACGGCACGGTGATGCACACCGACATGGGCTACCCGCTGACCATCGGTACCGGCGTAACCATCGGCCACAACGCCATGCTCCACGGCTGCACGGTCGGCGATTACAGCCTGATCGGCATCAACGCGGTGATCCTCAACGGCGCAAAGATCGGCAAGAACTGCATCATCGGCGCCAATTCGCTGATCGGCGAGGGCAAGGAGATTCCCGATGGCTCGCTGGTGATGGGCTCACCGGGCAAGGTTGTGCGCGAACTCACCGAGGCGCAGAAAAACATGCTCGAAGCCAGCGCCGCGCACTATGTGCATAACTCCCAGCGTTATGCCCGCGATCTGGTAGAGCAAGAACAATGACCACCGCTGAACGACCTGTTGCCTCGCCCTGCGTGAATATCTGCGCGCTGGATGAGGCTGATGTCTGCACCGGGTGCCAGCGTACCGTCGAAGAAATTACCCGCTGGAGCCGCATGAACAATGACGAGCGCCGGGTGGTGCTGGGGTTGTGTCATGAACGGGCGAAGGCCAGTGGGCTGGTGTGGATGTTGCCGGCGAAACCGTGATCGATTGGGCAAAACCCTCACCCTGGCCCTCCCGAAACGTCGGACCGCCCAGGGGGAGAGGGAACTGACCGAGGTGTTTTTTGCTATACGCCGACCTGAAACACCGAGTCGAACTCAGATTCTGAAGAGCACCCGATTTGCTCCCTTTCCCCCTCGCCCCCTTGGGGAGAGGACTGGGGTGAGGGGTGGCTCTTGACCTTGCGGTCCAGTAACCTGTGCGCCAAACCACCAGGTCACCCTCCATGATTTTCCTCATCGCCTACATCAGCAGCGTCGTGCTGATCAACTTCGCCTTCTCCACCGCACCGCACCTGGACATCATCTGGTCGGCCTGGGGCGGGCTGGTGTTCGTGCTGCGTGACATGGTGCAAACGCGCTTCGGCCACGGTGCGATCGTGGCGATGCTGGCGGCGCTGGTACTGTCCTATGTCACTTCCGATCCGTCCATCGCGCTGGCCAGCGCCACGGCGTTCGCGGTCTCCGAGTGCATCGACTGGCTGGTGTTCAGCATCACCAAACGGCCGTTGCGCGACCGCCTGTGGATAAGTTCGGCGCTGAGCATTCCCCTCGATACCTTCATCTTCTTCGGCATGATCGACCTGCTGACGCCGCCGGTGATTATCACCGCCCTGGCCTCGAAATTCGCTGGCGTTACCGCCGTGTGGCTGATCATGGCCTGGCGCGAGCGCAAACAGGCTGTCGCCAGCTGAAGCCAAACCCTCGGGTTCATGTAAAATGCCGCGCTTTCTCCCCATGGAAAGCGCGGCTGGCGCTGCTTTCCTCGATGATCCGCTGCTTTGAGGACCTGAGATGACCCGTATCGGAACTCCACTGTCGCCAACCGCGACCCGCGTATTGCTGTGTGGCTGTGGTGAGTTGGGCAAGGAAGTGGTGATCGAGCTGCAGCGCCTGGGCGTTGAAGTGATTGCCGTCGACCGTTACGCCAACGCGCCGGCCATGCAGGTTGCGCACCGCAGCCACGTGATCAACATGCTCGACGGCGCCGCCCTGCGCGCCGTGATCGAAGCCGAGAAGCCGCACTTCATCGTGCCGGAAATCGAAGCCATCGCCACCGCCACCCTGGTCGAGCTGGAAGCCGAAGGCTTCACCGTGATCCCGACCGCCCGTGCGGCGCAGTTGACCATGAACCGCGAAGGCATCCGTCGTCTGGCCGCTGAAGAACTCGACCTGCCGACCTCGCCGTATCACTTCGCCGATACTTTCGAGGATTACAGCAAAGCCGTTGAAGACCTCGGTTTCCCGTGTGTCGTCAAGCCGGTCATGAGCTCGTCGGGCAAAGGCCAGAGCCTGCTGCGCAGCGTCGATGACGTGCAGAAGGCCTGGGATTACGCGCAAGAGGGCGGTCGCGCCGGCAAAGGGCGGGTGATCATCGAGGGGTTCATCGACTTCGATTACGAAATCACTCTGCTGACTGTGCGTCATGTCGGCGGCACCACATTCTGCGCGCCGGTCGGTCACCGTCAGGAAAAGGGCGATTATCAGGAATCCTGGCAGCCACAGGCCATGAGCGCGGTTGCCCTGGCTGAATCCGAGCGCGTTGCCAAAGCAGTGACTGAAGCGCTGGGTGGTCGTGGCATCTTCGGTGTCGAGCTGTTCATCAAGGGCGATCAGGTGTGGTTCAGCGAAGTGTCGCCGCGCCCGCATGACACCGGTCTGGTGACGCTGATTTCCCAGGATCTGTCGCAATTCGCCCTGCACGCTCGGGCGATTCTGGGCCTGCCAGTACCGCTGATCCGTCAGTTCGGGCCATCGGCTTCGGCGGTGATTCTGGTGGAAGGACAATCGACCCAGACTGCATTTGCCAATCTCGGCGCCGCACTGAGCGAGCCTGACACGGCGTTGCGTCTGTTCGGCAAACCGGAAGTGAACGGCCAGCGCCGCATGGGCGTGGCGCTGGCGCGGGATGAATCGATCGAGGCCGCGCGGGCCAAGGCGACCCGTGCTTCTCAGGCTGTCGTAGTCGAGCTGTAACCGAGTCGCGCCGATCGCGAGCAGGCTCACTCCTACACTCTGGAATGCGTTCCCTGTAGGAGTGAGCCTGCTCGCGATAGCTATCTATCAGGCGACACGATTCAGATCATTGCCACGCGTTTCCTTCAGGCACAGCACCGCGATCAAACTCAGCACCGCTGCCGCCGACACATACCCGCCGACATAACTCAAACCGCCCATCGCCACCAGTTTCTGCGCAAAGAACGGTGCCGCCGAGGCGCCGACGATCCCGCCCAGGTTATACGCCGCTGAAGCGCCGGTATAACGCACATGGGTCGGAAACAGCTCCGGCAACAGCGCACCCATCGGCGCGAACGTCACGCCCATCAAGAACAGCTCGATGCACAGGAACAGCGCCACGCCCCAGGTCGAGCCCTGCGTCAGCAACGGCTCCATCAGAAACCCGGAAAGCACCGCAAGCACGCCGCCAATGATCAGCACCGGTTTGCGCCCGTAACGGTCACTCGCCCAGGCTGACAACGGTGTGGCAGCGGCCATGAACAGCACGGCAAAGCACAGCAGGCCGAGGAAGGTTTCGCGGCTGTAACCCAGCGTGGACACCCCGTAACTCAGGGAAAATACCGTCGAGATATAGAACAGCGCGTAGCACACCACCATCGCCGCCGCGCCCAGCAACGTCGGCGCCCAGTACTGGCTGAACAGTTCAACCAGCGGCACTTTCACCCGCTCCTGACGAGCAATCGCGTTGGCGAACACCGGCGTTTCGTGCAGCTTGAGGCGTACATACAGGCCGACCATCACCAGCGCGGCGCTGAGCAGAAACGGAATGCGCCAGCCCCAGCTGCGGAACTGCTCGTCGTCGAGGGTCATGGCCAGGGTCAGAAACAGACCATTGGCGGCAAGAAAACCGATCGAAGGCCCGAGTTGGGGGAACATGCCGAACCACGCGCGTTTGCCTTTCGGCGCATTTTCCGTGGCCAGCAACGCGGCTCCGCCCCATTCGCCGCCCAGCCCCAGGCCTTGGCCGAAGCGCAGCACACACAGCAGAATCGGCGCCCATGCGCCGATGCTGTCATACCCCGGCAACACGCCGATCAATGTCGTACAGACGCCCATCAACAGCAGTGAGGCGACCAGGGTCGATTTGCGCCCGATGCGGTCACCGAAGTGGCCGAACAGCGCCGAGCCCAGCGGGCGGGCGAGGAAGGCGATGCCGAACGTCAGAAACGCCGAGAGCATCTGCGCGGTGCCGGACGTCTGCGGAAAAAACACCGGCCCGATCACCAGCGCGGCGGCGGTGGCGTAAACGTAGAAGTCGTAGAACTCGATGGCGGTGCCGATAAAACTGGCCGTCGCCACGCGGGTGGCGGAATTGGTCGGCTGGGCAGGCGCGCTGTCGCGCAAAGCGGTCGTGGTGGTCATGCGATGATCCCTGACAGTCATGAGCTCCGTTGGAGCGAATTATTATGGTCGAACACCCAGGGATGTGGGGTAGGGCGCGAGCGCTGTTTCGAGTAGGAACAGTCGTCGGTTTGCAGCAGAAACAGTCGCGATCCGTGGCGTGCCGGGTAAGCACAGGGATCGACGGCGCTTGGGTAAGCTCGGCGATTATAGGAAGCGGGCTAACGATTGAACAAGAGGCGATCTAGCGTGCCAGTACCAGGGCTGGCGCAGAGGCGGTCAGCCAGATCAGCACTTTGCTCACGCGGTTGTCTTCGGTCTCGAGGATTTCCAGGCGATAACGGCCGATCTTCAGGCAAACCGCGCTTTCCGGAATGGTTTCCAGTGCTTCGGTCACCAGCCCGTTAAGGGTTTTCGGCCCGTCGCTGGGCAGGTGCCAGCCCAGGCATTTGTTCAATTCGCGGATCGACGCCGCACCATCAATCAGCATGCGCCCGTCGGCTTGCGGATGGATGTGCGGGTTATCGAGGCTGTGCTCGCTTTCAAATTCACCGACGATCTCTTCGAGAATGTCTTCCAGCGTGACAATACCGAGCACTTCGCCGTATTCGTCGACCACCATGCCCAGGCGCCGCTGTTGCTTGTGGAAGTTCAACAGTTGCAGTTGCAGCGGGGTGCTTTCCGGAACGAAGTACGGTTCGTAGCTGGCTGCCAGCAAGGCTTCGCGCGTGAGTTCGCCGTTGCTCAGCAAGTGGCCGACCTGACGGGTGTTGAGGACCGCTTCGACCTGGTTGATGTCGCTGTGAAACACCGGCAGACGTGTGCGTTCGTTATTGCGCAGCTGCTCGATGATCGCTTCGATCGGATCGTCGAGGTTGATGCCTTCAACGTCACTGCGCGGCACCAGAATGTCGTTGACGGTGATGTTGTCCAGCGCGTGGATCCCGGAGGCCGGGTGCGCACGAACCGGATGTTCGGCATCGTCATGGCGGTCGGCGGGCGCTTCGTCCTCGCTGTGCTGAACGACTTGGGTCTTGCGCACGAATGGACTCATCAGCAAGCCGCTGAGACGGCTGAACACCCATGCGAACGGGTAGACAATCTTCAGCGGTACTGCGAGCAAAGTATTGCCGAGCCCCAGCACTGCATCGGGATAACGCTGGGCCACGCTGCGCGGAAAGTAATCGGCGAACACCAGCAGGATGGCGCCGACGCCGAGGCATGCTGCCCAGGGGCCATTTTCCGCACAAAGGAAAATCGCCAGCAAAGTAGCAATCACCACGGCCAGCGCGCGGCACAGGGTGTTGCACAGGATCAAGCTGTCGAGCGGGAAGCTGAGCTTGGCCAGCGGCTTATCGCTGGCGCGCGAGGCGGTGCGCTGCGCGAGCAACTGCTGTTGCGCGATTTCGACGGCGGTAAACAGCCCTGACCACACAATCAGCAGAGCGAATACCGCGAGCATCGGCCCTAGGGGCAAACCGTCCATTTATACGCCTGTCAGATGTGCAGAATGTATTCGCGAACCAGTTTGCTGCCGAAATACGCCAACATCAGCAGGCAGAAACCGGCGAGCGTCCAGCGAATCGCCTTGTGCCCGCGCCAGCCGAGACGATTGCGCCCCCACAGCAGCACACTGAACACGATCCACGCCAGACAGGCCAGCAGGGTCTTGTGCACCAGATGCTGGGCGAACAGGTTCTCGACGAACAGCCAGCCGGAGATCAGCGACAGCGACAGCAGCGTCCAGCCGGCCCAGAGGAAGCCGAACAACAGACTTTCCATGGTTTGCAGTGGCGGGAAATTCTTGATCAGCCCGGACGGGTGCTTGTGTTTGAGCTGGTGGTCTTGCACCAGCAGCAGCAAGGCCTGAAATACTGCGATGGTGAACATGCCGTAGGCAAGGATCGACAACAGAATGTGCGCGAGGATGCCCGGCTCTTCGTCGATGATCTGCACCGTGCCGGTTGGCGCGAATTGCGCCAGCAGCACGGTGATCGCGCCGAGCGGGAACAGCAGCACCAGCAGATTTTCCACCGGGATACGGGAACAGGCGAGCAATGTCAGCGCGATCACCGCCGCGGCAATCAGGCTGGAGGCGCTGAAGAAGTCCAGGCCCAGGCCGATCGGCGTCAACAGATGAGTCAGCAGGCTGGCACCGTGGGCGACGACGGCGAGCACGCCGAGGCTGACCAGCAGGCGCTTGTTCGCCTTGGCGCCAGTGGCCAGACGGGTGCTTTGATACAGGGTCGCAGCGGCATACAGGAGGGCGGCGGCGAGGGTGGTCAGTAAGCTGGGTGACAAGGGGAGCATAAATCCTGATGGGCGGGCCCGAAAGACGCTGAGTTTGGCATAGAACCGCCGCGACACGAAAGACTCGGCAAGCTGACAGCGAGGTGTGCGCCGGACGCAGTCTTCGCTATAATCCGCGACCTGCCCTCGCCGCAGGCTCGCCGAGCACATGTTGATTCCGGTCTGGGCCGCCATTATCCCGGTCTGTACAGGGCCTGAAAGGATCGCGCAATGTTTGAAAACTTAACCGACCGTCTCTCGCAGACGCTGCGCCATGTCACCGGCAAGGCGAAGCTGACCGAGGACAACATCAAAGACACCCTGCGTGAAGTGCGCATGGCGTTGCTCGAAGCTGACGTCGCGCTGCCGGTGGTCAAGGACTTCGTCAATTCGGTCAAGGAACGCGCCGTCGGCACCGAGGTGTCGCGCAGCCTGACGCCGGGCCAGGCGTTCGTGAAGATCGTCCAGGCCGAACTCGAAAGCCTGATGGGCGCGGCCAACGAAGACTTGAACCTGAGCGCCGTGCCGCCAGCGGTCATTCTGATGGCCGGTCTGCAGGGTGCCGGTAAAACCACCACCGCCGGCAAACTCGCGCGCTTCCTTAAAGAGCGCAAGAAGAAGTCGGTCATGGTCGTGTCGGCGGACGTTTACCGTCCGGCGGCGATCAAGCAGCTGGAAACCCTGGCCAACGACATCGGCGTGACGTTCTTTCCGTCTGACCTGAGCCAGAAGCCGGTCGACATCGCCAGCGCCGCTATTAAAGAAGCCAAACTGAAATTCATCGACGTGGTCATCGTCGATACCGCCGGTCGTCTGCACATCGACGAAGAGATGATGGGCGAGATCAAGGCATTGCATACCGCGATCAACCCGGTCGAAACGCTGTTCGTGGTCGATGCCATGACCGGCCAGGACGCCGCCAACACGGCCAAGGCCTTCGGTGATGCGCTGCCGCTGACCGGCGTGATCCTGACCAAGGTCGACGGTGACGCCCGTGGCGGTGCCGCGCTGTCGGTGCGTGCCATCACTGGCAAGCCGATCAAGTTCATCGGTATGGGCGAGAAGAGCGAAGCGCTCGATCCGTTCCATCCCGAGCGTATCGCCTCGCGCATCCTTGGCATGGGCGACGTGCTCAGCCTGATCGAACAGGCCGAAGCAACCCTCGACAAGGACAAGGCCGACAAACTGGCCAAGAAGCTGAAGAAGGGCAAAGGCTTCGACCTCGAAGACTTCCGCGATCAGCTGCAACAGATGAAGAACATGGGCGGCCTTGGCGGGCTCATGGACAAACTGCCGAGCATCGGTGGCGTCAACCTGTCGCAAATGGGCAATGCCCAGAACGCCGCTGAGAAGCAGTTCAAACAGATGGAAGCCATCATCAACTCGATGACCCCGGCCGAGCGCCGCGACCCGGAGCTGATCAGCGGTTCGCGCAAGCGCCGTATCGCCATGGGTTCCGGTACTCAGGTGCAGGACATCGGCCGCTTGATCAAGCAGCACAAGCAGATGCAGAAGATGATGAAGAAATTCTCCGCCAAGGGCGGAATGGCGAAAATGATGCGCGGCATGGGCGGAATGTTGCCCGGCGGCGGCATGCCGAAAATGTAAGACAGGACACCAAGACTTCGCCGGTCGTCGCACCGGCGCAGACCCTGCAAGGACGCAGGATCAACAGCAAACCCGCACTCGGCGGGAGCTGACTGGCCGTTTTCATCGACGGCTCTCCATGCAAATCTGCACGGCATGCCACAGGCGCCGGAAAAAGTCATTTGCAAAAGTCCGGATATTCCTTAGAATATGCGGCCTTTCGGGCACCCATGCCCGCTGTGCATTTAGATTTGCAGCACCGACTACAGGAACGATGTTCACATGCTAACAATCCGTCTTGCCCTTGGCGGCTCCAAAAAGCGCCCGTTTTACCACCTGACCGTAACCGACTCGCGTAACCCGCGTGACGGCTCCCACAAAGAACAGGTTGGCTTCTTCAACCCTGTTGCCCGTGGTCAGGAAGTTCGTCTGTCCGTGAACCAAGAGCGCGTAGCCTACTGGCTGAGCGTTGGTGCACAGCCTTCTGAGCGCGTTGCTCAGTTGTTGAAGGAATCTGCCAAGGCTGCGGCCTGAGCAATATGAACGCGACGCCTGCTGTTGCCGATGATTTGATCGTTATTGGCAAAATTTATTCTGTTCATGGCGTTCGCGGCGAAGTGAAGGTGTATTCCTTTACTGATCCGACTGAAAACCTGTTGCAGTACAAAACCTGGACGCTCAAGCGCGAAGGCAATGTCAAACAGGTCGAGCTGGTCAGTGGACGCGGGAGCGACAAGTTCCTGGTCGCCAAGCTCAAGGGTCTTGATGATCGTGAAGAAGCTCGTCTTCTGGCCGGTTACGAGATCTGCGTGCCGCGCAACCTGTTCGCTGAATTGACCGAAGGCGAGTACTACTGGTACCAGCTGGAAGGTCTGAAGGTCATCGACACCCTTGGGCAATTGCTCGGGAAAATCGATCATCTTCTGGAAACCGGCGCCAATGATGTAATGGTCGTCAAGCCTTGCGCTGGCAGCCTGGATGATCGCGAACGCCTGTTGCCGTATACCGGGCAATGTGTGTTGGCCGTCGATCTGGCCGCGGGCGAGATGAAGGTGGATTGGGACGCGGACTTCTGACGTGGCTAACTTGCGCGTTGAAGTGATCAGTTTGTTTCCCGAGATGTTTTCCGCCATTGGCGATTACGGCATCACCAGTCGTGCGGTCAAACAGGGGCTCTTGCAGCTGACCTGTTGGAATCCGCGAGATTACACGACGGATCGGCATCACACTGTGGACGATCGCCCGTTTGGCGGTGGTCCGGGCATGGTGATGAAGATCAAGCCCCTGGAAGATGCTCTGGTTCAGGCCAAGGCAGCAGCCGGGGAGGCGGCGAAGGTGATTTACCTGTCCCCCCAAGGCCGTCAACTGACTCAGTCGGCGGTACGCGAGCTGGCACAATCGGATGCATTGATCCTGATTGCCGGCCGCTATGAAGGCATTGACGAGCGCTTTATTGAGGCTCATGTCGATGAAGAGTGGTCGATTGGCGACTATGTACTGTCTGGTGGCGAGCTGCCGGCCATGGTCCTGATCGATGCGGTTACACGACTGCTGCCTGGAGCTTTAGGGCATGCGGATTCCGCTGAGGAAGATTCCTTTACGGATGGTCTGCTGGATTGCCCGCACTACACCCGACCGGAGGTGTATGCGGATCAGCGTGTTCCCGACGTGTTGCTGAGTGGCAATCACGCGCATATCCGGCGTTGGCGTTTACAGCAGTCCCTTGTTAGGACCTATGAACGACGCGCCGATCTTCTGGAAAGCCGCTCGCTTTCTGGAGAAGAGAAGAAGCTGCTCGAGGAATACATCCGCGAGCGGGACGATAGTTAACAACGTATCGATGGTAGATCGAACGATTTACCTTAGGAGCACAGCATGACCAACAAAATCATCCTTGCACTCGAAGCAGAGCAGATGACCAAAGAAATCCCTACCTTTGCCCCGGGCGACACCATTGTCGTTCAGGTGAAAGTGAAGGAAGGCGATCGTTCCCGTCTGCAAGCGTTCGAAGGCGTTGTCATCGCCAAGCGTAACCGCGGCGTGAACAGTGCGTTCACCGTTCGTAAAATCTCCAACGGTGTTGGCGTAGAACGTACTTTCCAGACCTACTCGCCGCAAATCGACAGCATGGCTGTCAAGCGTCGCGGTGACGTACGTAAAGCCAAGCTGTACTACCTGCGCGACCTGTCGGGTAAAGCAGCTCGCATCAAGGAAAAACTGGCTTAAGTCCAGCTTCCGATGCAGAAAAAAGCAGCCTTCGGGCTGCTTTTTTGTTGCCTGCGTTTTGTGCCCTGAAGGCTTTGAACAAAACCGAGTCGCGGCCTTCGCGAGCAGGCTCGCTCCCACAGGAGTACACATTCCAAATGTGGGAGGCTTGCTCACACAGGGGAGCGCACGCCCAATGTGGGAGCAAGCCTGCTCGCGATTCGATCTATCAGGCGCTGGAAGCTTCCGGTTGAATCAACGCCAGCAGCGTCCACCCCGCCCCCGGCTTCAGCGCCGTTTCCGGCGTCACCACATGCACCCAGCCACTGTCATCGCGCATGAACAGCAACGTCGCACGACTGCCATGCAGCCCGCGGTAATCCTCCCAGCCAAAGCCGTCCGTCAGCGTTGTGCTGTACAGCTCGGCGCCCTGGCCCATTTGCCCGGCCAGTTTCGAATAGGTCAGCGCCTCACTACCCAGTTGATTGCCGCGATGTTCCAGACTCGCCCGATGCTTGTCGCTGCGCCGGCTCTCATGCCCGCTGGCCAGACCAAACAAACGCTGATGGCCGAAGTCATGACGAAAGCGCATCGCCGCTAATGTATTGAGTTCACCCGACGGCGACAGCGCGAGCAAATGCCCCAGCCCGACCAGATCCAAATGTGCATCGGCGTGCTGCGAGGCCGGGTTGCCGAAGTAGGTCGGCAGACCTTCCATGCGCGCCGCACGAATGTTTTCCCAGCTCGAGTCGGTCAGCAGCACGCGACTGCCCAGCTGTTGCAATGATTTGCCCAGTTCTCGCGCCGGGCCGTTGGCGCCGACGATCAGGAAGCCACTCGGCGCTGGTTCCGCGACTTTTAGCAAGCGTGCCAGTGGGCGCGCCGTCGCACTTTGCAGGACCACCGTGCCGATAATGACCGCGAACGTCAGCGGCACCAGCAGCAGCGCGCCTTCATGCCCGGCTGCATCCAGGCGAAGGGCGAAAATCGCCGACACCGCAGCCGCGACGATTCCGCGTGGGGCAATCCAGCACAGCAGCGCGCGTTCACGCCAGCTCAGGCTGGAGCCCGCCGTACTGAGCAGCACGTTCAATGGCCGGGCGACCAACTGGATCACCAACAGCAGAATCAACACCAGCGGCCCCAGCCCGATCAGCGCATTCAAATCAAGCCGCGCCGCCAACAGAATGAACAATCCGGAAATCAGCAACACGCTGAGGTTTTCCTTGAAGTGCAGGATGTGCCGCACATCCACGCCTTTCATGTTCGCCAGCCACATGCCCATCAGCGTGACCGCCAGCAAACCGGACTCATGCATCACCGCGTTGGCGGCAATAAAGATCCCGAGCACCGCTGCCAGCGAGGCGAGGTTGTGTAGATATTCCGGAAGCCATTGTCGGCGGATCACCGTGCCGAGCACCCAGCCGCCGACAATGCCGAACGCTGCACCGCAGGCAATCACCCCGCCGAAAGTAAACAGGCTCTGCTTGAGGCCATGGCCTTCGGCGCTGGCGATGATAAAGCTGTACACCACCACGGCGAGCAGGGCGCCGATCGGGTCGATGACGATGCCTTCCCAGCGCAGAATATTGGCGATCGAGGCTTTTGGCCGCACCACTCGCAGCATCGGTACGATCACCGTCGGGCCGGTGACCAGCGTCAGGCTGCCGAACAGGATCGCCAGCATCCAGTCGAACCCCAGCAGAAAATGCGTGGCGACGGCGATGACGATCCAGGTCGAAGTCGCCCCGACTGTGACCAGTCGATGAACGACGCTGCCGATCTCTTTCCATTCCGACAGGTGCAGGGTCAGGCTGCCCTCGAACAGAATCAGCGCGACCGCCAGCGACACCAGTGGCATCAACAGCGGGCCGAACATTTCCTGCGGATCGAGCCAGCCAAGCACCGGACCGACGAGGATGCCGGTCAACAGCAGAAACAGAATCGCCGGCAATTTCAGGCGCCAGGCCAACCACTGGCAACCGAGCGCTGCCGCGCCAATCCCGCTAAATGCCAATAGAATTTGCTGCTCGTTCATTGATGCTCCCTGTTCCTTGATTTAGCGGGCTATGAAAGACTAGCGCCCATTCCTACAGTTCACTCGACATTTGCGCGCAGGCCTTGATGCTGCGCGCCCTGAGCGCCCATGCCTGCCATCGACCACCCGCTGATTGACCAATTCCTCGACGCTTTATGGCTGGAAAAAGGCCTGTCCGACAACACCCGCGGCGCTTACCGCAGCGATCTGGCACTGTTCAATGGCTGGCTGCAGGAGAAAAACCTCGAGCTGATCAACGCCGGCCGCGAGCTGATCCTTGATCATCTGGCCTGGCGCCTGGAGCAGAACTACAAGCCGCGCTCCACGGCCAGATTTCTCTCCGGCGTGCGTGGCTTTTATCGCTATCTGCTGCGGGAAAAACTGATCAGTGTCGACCCGACCTTGCGCATCGACATGCCGCAGCTGGGGCGGCCATTGCCCAAGTCGCTGTCGGAGGCCGACGTCGAGGCGCTGCTCAAGGCGCCGGACCTGAGCGAAGCCATCGGCCAGCGTGATCGCGCCATGCTCGAAGTCCTGTATGCCTGCGGCTTGCGCGTGACCGAATTGGTCAGCCTGACGCTGGAGCAGGTCAACCTGCGCCAGGGTGTGCTGCGGGTGATGGGCAAGGGCAGCAAGGAGCGGCTGGTGCCGATGGGTGAGGAGGCGATCGCCTGGGTTGAGCGCTACATGCGCGACGGGCGTGGCGAATTGCTCGGTGGGCGGCCCAGCGATGTGTTGTTTCCCAGTCAGCGCGGCGAACAGATGACCCGCCAGACCTTCTGGCACCGGATCAAGCATCAGGCCAGGGTTGCCGGCATCAACAAATCGCTGTCACCGCACACCCTGCGTCACGCATTTGCTACGCACTTGCTCAACCACGGCGCGGATCTGCGCGTGGTGCAGATGTTGCTCGGCCATAGCGATCTGTCCACAACGCAGATCTACACCCACGTCGCGCGCGCCCGTTTGCAGGACCTGCACGCCAGACACCACCCGCGCGGCTGAACAACAGTCCCCTGTGCGAGCCTGCTCGCGATAGCGGAGTGTCAGACAACACATGTTTTGAAGGTGCCGGCCTCTTCGCGAGCAAGCTCGCTCTCACGGGGACCGGTTCGTCCTGAAAGTGTAGCGACCGGCGCATTCGGCCACCGTGGCCTTATGTGTTAGGCTTTGCCGGTTTGCACGATGGGCGGTTATGACCCGGTGTTCCGGCACGGGCGTTCTGATCGTTCCATTTGTCCGCCTTCAGGAGTTCTCATGCGTCTGACCCAGATTTTCGCCGCCGCAGCCCTTGCGTTGGTCAGCACCTTTGCCGTCGCCGATGACGCGGCCGACAAAGCCATTCGTCAAAGCCTGGAAAAGCTCGAACTCGAGGTTCCGGTCGAAAGCATCAGCGCCAGCCCGCTGCCGGGCATGTACGAAGTCAAGCTCAAGGGCAGCCGCGTGCTCTACGCCAGTGCCGACGGCCAGTACATCGTTCAGGGCAACCTGTACCAGCTGGCGAACGGCAAACCGGTCAACCTGACCGAGAAGACCGAACGCCTGGGCATCTCCAAATTGATCAACGCCATCCCGGTGGCCGAGACCGTGGTCTACCCGGCGGTCGGCGAAACCAAATCGCACATCACCGTATTCACCGACACCACCTGCCCGTACTGCCACAAACTGCACGCCGAAGTGCCGGAGCTGAACAAGCGCGGCATCGAAGTGCGTTACGTGGCGTTCCCGCGTCAGGGCCTGAATTCGCCGGGCGATGAACAGCTGCAAGCGGTGTGGTGCTCGAAAGACAAGAAAGCTGCCATGGACAAAATGGTCGATGGCAAGGAAATCAAGGCCGCCAAGTGCGATAACCCGGTTTCCAGGCAGTTCGCCCTCGGTCAGTCGATCGGCGTGAACGGCACACCGGCCATCGTTTTGGCCGACGGACAAGTCATTCCGGGCTACCAGCCTGCGCCACAAGTCGCCAAACTGGCGCTGGGCGCGAAGTAATTCGCATCGTCACGGTCCGCCGCTGACGATCATGGTCCGGCAGCCACATCGCCGGGCCATCAATAGAGAGCCGCGAGCACGCGGTTGTTTTCCGGCCGACCCAGCGTCGGCCGTTTTATGGGGAGTTCACAGTGAATCCGGTCAAAGTAGGCATCTGTGGGTTAGGGACCGTCGGTGGCGGTACCTTCAACGTACTTCAGCGCAACGCCGAGGAAATTGCTCGTCGTGCCGGGCGTGGGATCGAAGTGGCACAAATTGCCATGCGCACGCCAAAGCCTCAGTTCCAGACGACCGGTATTGCGATTACCAACGATGTCTTCGAAGTGGCCACGAACCCTGAGATCGACATCGTCATAGAGCTGATGGGCGGCTACACCGTTGCCCGCGAGCTGGTACTCAAGGCCATCGAGAATGGCAAGCATGTGGTCACCGCGAACAAGGCGCTGATAGCCGTTCACGGTAATGAGATTTTCGCCAAGGCACGCGAGAAAGGCGTGATCGTGGCATTCGAAGCCGCGGTGGCCGGTGGCATTCCGGTGATCAAGGCGATTCGTGAAGGCCTGTCGGCCAACCGCATCAACTGGGTTGCGGGGATCATCAACGGCACCGGCAACTTCATCCTCACCGAAATGCGCGAGAAGGGCCGTACGTTCGAAGACGTGCTGGCCGAAGCGCAGGCGCTGGGTTATGCCGAAGCCGATCCGACCTTCGACGTCGAAGGCATCGATGCGGCGCACAAGCTGACCATCCTGGCCTCGATCGCGTTCGGTATTCCGCTGCAGTTCGACAAGGCCTACACCGAAGGCATCACCAAACTGACCACCGCTGACGTCAACTACGCCGAAGCGCTGGGCTATCGCATCAAGCATTTGGGTGTGGCGCGCAGCACCGCTGCCGGTATCGAATTGCGCGTGCACCCGACGCTGATCCCGGCCGATCGCCTGATCGCCAACGTCAACGGCGTGATGAACGCGGTGATGGTCAACGGTGACGCGGCCGGTTCGACGCTGTTCTACGGCGCTGGCGCCGGCATGGAGCCCACCGCTTCGTCGGTGATCGCCGATCTGGTCGACGTGGTGCGTGCCATGACCTCCGACCCGGAAAACCGCGTACCGCACCTGGCCTTCCAGCCGGACTCGCTGTCGGCGCATCCGATCCTGCCGATCGAAGCCTGCGAAAGCGCTTATTACCTGCGCATTCAGGCCAAGGACCACCCGGGCGTTCTCGCTCAGGTGGCGAGCATCCTGTCGGAGCGCGGCATCAATATCGAATCGATCATGCAGAAGGAAGTCGAAGAGCATGACGGCCTGGTGCCGATGATCCTGCTGACCCACCGCGTGGTCGAGCAGCGTATCAACGATGCGATCGCCGCACTTGAAGCGCTCGCAGGCGTTGACGGCCCGGTCGTACGGATCCGCGTCGAACATTTGAACTAAAAAAGCAGCGGCAAGCTTCGAGCTGCAAGCGGCAAGAAAAAGCAGTCCGGCTTTTACTTGAAGCTTGTAGCTCGTAGCTTGCAGCTCAAACCGAAGGTTTGCCCCATATGCGATATATCAGTACTCGCGGCCAGGCACCGGCCCTGAATTTCGAAGAAGTCCTGCTGGCCGGTCTGGCCACGGACGGCGGTTTGTACGTCCCGGAAAACCTGCCACGCTTCACCCAGGAAGAAATCGCTTCCTGGGCCGGCCTGCCGTATCACGAGCTGGCCTTCCGGGTGATGCGTCCGTTCGTGACCGGCAGCATTCCCGACGCCGATTTCAAAAAGATTCTTGAAGAAACCTATGCGGTCTTCGCCCACAGCGCAGTGGCGCCGTTGCGTCAGCTCAACGGCAATGAATGGGTGATGGAGCTGTTCCACGGCCCGACCCTGGCGTTCAAGGACTTCGCCCTGCAACTGCTGGGTCGCCTGCTCGACTACGTGCTGGAAAAGCGCGGCGAGCGCGTGGTAATCGTCGGTGCCACTTCCGGTGATACCGGTTCGGCGGCCATCGAAGGCTGCAAGCACTGCGAAAACGTCGACATCTTCATCCTGCATCCGCACAACCGTGTGTCCGAAGTGCAGCGCCGGCAGATGACCACGATCGTGGGCGAGAACATCCATAACATCGCCATCGAAGGCAACTTCGATGACTGCCAGGAAATGGTCAAGAACAGCTTCGCTGACCAGAGCTTCCTCAAAGGCACACGTCTGGTGGCGGTGAACTCGATCAACTGGGCGCGGATCATGGCCCAGATCGTCTACTACTTCCACGCCTCGCTGCAGTTGGGCGGGCCGGCGCGTTCGGTGTCGTTCTCGGTGCCGACCGGCAACTTCGGCGACATTTTCGCCGGTTACCTGGCGCGCAACATGGGCCTGCCGATCAACCAGTTGATCGTCGCCACCAACCGCAACGACATCCTGCACCGCTTCATGAGTGGCAATCAGTACATCAAGGAAACCCTGCACGCCACGCTGTCGCCGTCGATGGACATCATGGTCTCGTCGAACTTCGAACGCTTGCTGTTCGACCTGCACGGTCGCAACGGTGCGGCGATTGCCGGGTTGATGGACTCGTTCAAGCAGGGCGGCGGTTTCAGTGTTGAACAGGAGCGCTGGACCGAAGCGCGCAAACTGTTCGACTCGCTGGCGGTGGACGATGCGCAAACCTGCGAGACCATCGCCGAAGTCTATGCGCAGACCGGTGAGGTGCTGGATCCGCACACCGCGATCGGCGTCAAGGCCGCGCGCGAATGCCGTCGCAGCCTGGACATCCCGATGGTGATCCTCGGCACTGCGCATCCGGTTAAATTCCCCGATGCAGTAGAGAAAGCCGGTGTAGGAAAAGCGCTCGAACTGCCTGCACATCTTTCTGATTTGTTTGAGCGAAACGAGCGCTGCACCGTTTTGCCGAACGAGCTGAAAGCCGTTCAGGCCTTTGTCAGCCAGCATGGCAACCGTGGCAAGCCACTATAAGCGCATAAAAGCTGTCACATTTTGAAGCCCGTCTCCTGACGGGCTTTTTTGTTTTCGCTGCCACACTGCTCGGGTTTTCACCCACGCAGGACGGGTGAGTCGATCACGAAGGAAGTGGCAATGCTGTTTGATAGAGGTTTGAAACCGGCACTGATTGGGATGTTGTTGTGCGGATTGCTGGGGTTGATGCGTTGCAGCGTGGCGGCGCAACTGACGCTGCACGGCGATGCCGCGACGCACAACGTACAGCCCGTCGAACTGGCTGCACACGAGCGCGAGTGGATTCGCGACAATCCCACGGTCACCGTGGCGTCATTGCAATACCCGCTGTACCTGTTCCAGGACGAGCACGGCCAGTGGAGCGGTTTGAACAATGATGTGCTCAAACGGGTGACGGCGATGACCGGGTTGCAATTCGTGCATCAGGAATCGTTCTCCACCGATCACATGCTCGAGCGCCTGAAGAGCGGTGCGGCGGATATCAGTACGACGTTGGCCATCAGCGAGGAGCGCAAGGCGTTCCTCGATTACAGCCACGCCTTTGGTGGGGCGGGGTGGGTGTTTGTCGGGCGTGCCGACGCGCCGCGGCTGGAGTCTTTCGAGCAACTGGCCGGACGCAGGCTGGTGCTGCCGGCCCGGCATGCCCTGGAAGACACGATCAGGCGCGACTTCCCGACCATCGAAATTCATTCGGTCAAGACCTACGCCGAGGCGCGAGCATTGGTCGAAAGCGGCGAAGCCTACGCCACCATCGAAAATGAAATCGGCGCGCAGCTTTACCCGTTGGGTCTGCTCAAGGTCGGCGGGCTGGTCGAGGGCAAGTGGGAGGCGGACAACCTCGCGGTGCGCAAAGGTATGCCGGAGCTTTTGGGAATTCTCAACAAGGCACTGGAGGCCTTTCCGCCTGCCGAGCTACGCGCGATCCGCTTGAAATGGCTGGAAGGAATAGCACCGGTGCCCGTGCCCGGCGTCGGCCAGCAACTGCTCGAATGGGCGTGCTGGGCCATGGGCGGGTTGGGTGTGTTCGGCTTGTTGTCACTGGTGTGGAATCGGCGGCTGACGGCGGTGATCAAGCTGCGCCGGGCGGCAGAAAAGGATCTGGGCGATCAACTGGCGTTTCAGCACGCATTGATCGACGCCTTGCCTGATCCGGTGTTTGTCCGCGATTTGCACGGGCGACTGATCACCTGCAACCGCAGCTATGAGGAGGCGCTATCGGTGCGTCTGGACCAGGTCATCGGGCGCTTGTTGATCGAACTCGACACGCTGCCCGAAGCCACGGCGCTGATGCTCCATGAGGAATTCATGCTGCAGTTGCGCACGCGCAAGTCGCGCTTCAGCAAACGCCGCTTGCAGTTCAATAACGGCCCGCGCGAGGTCTATCAATGGACCGTGCCGTTCTACAGCGCCGATGGCAAATTGCGCGGGTTGTTGGGCGGCTGGACGGACATCTCTCAGCGCCGGGCGGAGAGCGGGTGTCAGTGTCCACAATGAAGATGGGAAATGTCCTATAAGACGCGGCTACTTTTCCGATGTGAGGCTTAGGACGGCTGGCCTAGAGTGACAACCACTGCGGTGAGAGTCCGCGATTGTCGCTCCAGAGGTCGCCTATGCGCTCGCTTAAAGTCCTGATACTTGAACCCAATCCGTTCCAGCTGATGGCGTTGCACCAGATGCTCAATGCCGTCGGCATCTATGACGTCCTCACCGCACCGTCGCTGGCAGCGGCCTTGGGGTCGCTGGAATACCGCGGCGTGGTCGACATTGCCATCTGCGATCCGCAATTGAAGGGCGGTGATGGCCTGGCGCTGATGCAACACCTGGCGGCTCGCCAGCAAGCGCGTGCGGTGATTCTGCTGGGGGCGGTTGCGCCCAGTCTGCTCAACGATATCAAGCCGCTGCTGGACGAGCAGGGTGTGCGTTTGTTGGGGCGTCTGCAGACGCCGGTATCGGCGGTGCTGATGCGAGGTTTGCTCGACAGTTATCTGAGCGCGGCTGCATCGCCACTCGGTGTGTAAAGCGTATGGCAGTTTTTCTGTCATCTTCGCCGGGCATGCTCTGCCAGACCGGTGACACTGCGATAGGGAGGCGATCGATACGCAGAACTTTCTTCTCGGGCCGGTGGTCATTTATGGTGTACACGCCCCAGGCGCACAGTTTTCGGACTATTGAGTGGAGATCGAGATGGAAAGTATCAGTCTATTGCTCGGTGAGGCTCTGAGCCCGTATCAGGTTTCGTTGACCCCCAGCGGCCGCCATGGCCAATGCCTGGTGACGCTGAAGAACAGTCACGGCGCCATCGTGGTGGAGCGCGAATTCAATCAGGCGCAATTGACCGACAAGCGCCTGCTGACCGATGTCGTCGATGGTCTGCACCGTGACGTGCTGATCGCTGAAGGCCGGCTCGAACCCTGCGTGATCGCGGCCTTGCGCAACGCCGCGCTGGACAAGCGGGCAGCGCTGTAAAGATGAAATATTTTTTGTGGGAACCTTCCTGCAACCCTGTCAGTCAGACCCCATAACAGCAGGATCAAGCATTGTGCTCCGGTGCTTGTCGCTTGCTGCTACGGGTCTTTATGTAGGCCACGTTTAACCCCGAGTCGTCTCCCCACTTCTCGGGGTTTCTTTTTGCCTGCGATTTTTCATTGCGCGGCCTGGTGGTCGAAAAATACGCGGGCCTGTTGCAGATAGTCCGCCCGCCGCTCCGGGTCGAGCCAATCGGCGTACAGTTGATTGAGCGGTTCGTGGGGCAGGGTGCGTAGCAGACCGTTGATCTCGGCGATGGCCCGACGTCCTTCGGCGGAGTTGGAGCACGCCACATGCCCGGAGAGATATTTCTGCGTACCGCGAATCGGGTAGAACGCCAGTTCATCCTCGGCAATCTGCGCCTGCGTGGCCTGATAGCGGATCTCCGGCCAATAACCGAGCACCACCTGCAAACGACCCAGACGCTGCATCGATAGCAGGTTGCTCAGCGCGTCGTTGCCGTAGTGTGGCGTCAAGGCGCCGCGCGGCGCCTGCTGCAAGAGGCTGTCGATGACCTCGCCATAGCTGCGTTCGGCGACGATGCCGACCTTGCGCTCAGGCGCTGCCAGCAAAGCCGCCAGGTCAACTTCTCCTTCCACCAGATAAGGCGCCAGCACCGCGCGATCTTGTTGGCGCACCACCAGGCCATTGCTCACGGCGCGGATCGCCGGAATCGAATACACGATCCATTGCGCACGCTCCTTGCTCCACAGCAGCGCCGGATCGCAAGCGAATGAATGTTCTTGCAGCATCTGCAGTCCGCGAGCGCGATTGACCCGCAGCAGTGTGTGCTCGTATTGCGGCATGCCGGCGATCAGCAGTGGCATCAAATGATCGATGACGCCCTGACCCTTTTTCGGGCCTTCGAAAATGGTCATCGGCGGCAGGTCGCGCAACAACCAGATCAGCGTCGGTTTTGCCTGCGCTGCGCCTGACAGCGTGAGCAGGCACAGCAAGCCGAACAGCCGCCACGTCCACCCGGACCGGGCGCGATTGGCAGGCGAGGGCAGTCGGCGCTTCAGCTTAAATGGCTCCGTCTTCGCGTAACCTGGCGATCTGCTTTTCGTCGTAGCCAAGGTCTTGGAGTACCTGCGCATTGTGCTCACCCAGTTGCGGTCCGACCCATTCGGAACTGCCGGGTGTCTCGGACAGTTTCGGCACGATGCCGGGCATCTTGAAATCCTTGCCGTCGGGCAGTTTCGCGTGCAGGAACATTTCCCGGGCGAGGTACTGCGGGTCGTTGAACATGTCCTCGGCGCTGAAAATCCGGCTGGCCGGCACTTCGGCCTGATTGAGCAGGTCGAGCACGGTTTGCAGTGGCAGCGAATTGACCCAGCGATCGATCACGCCGTACAACTCGTCGCGGCGGCTGTCGCGTCCGTCGTTGCTGGCCAGCGCCGGGTCGTGGGCAAGGTCTTCACGACCGATGATCAGCATGAAGCGTTTGAAGATCGCGTCGCCGTTGGCACCAATCTGCACATGCTTGCCATCGGCGCTGGTGTGAATGGAGGAGGGCGTGATGCCCGGCATGATGTTGCCGCTGCGCTCGCGGATGAAACCGAACACATCGAACTCCGGCACCATGCTTTCCATCATCGCGAAAATCGCTTCATACAGCGCGACATCGACGACCTGACCGAGTCCTCCGTTGACTTCGCGGTGCCGCAGCGCCATCAGCGCGCCGATCACGCCCCACAGCGCGGCAATCGAGTCGCCGATGGAAATCCCGGTGCGCACGGGCGGCCGGTCTTCGAAACCGGTGATGTAACGCAAACCGCCCATGGATTCGCCGACCGCGCCGAAACCGGGCTGGTCTTTCATCGGCCCGGTCTGGCCGAAACCGGACAGGCGCACCATCACCAGTTTCGGGTTCAGCGCGTGCAGGGTGTCCCAGCTCAGGCCGAGTTTTTCCAGCACGCCGGGGCGGAAGTTTTCGATAAGAATGTCGGCTTCGCCGAGCAGTTGTTTGAGGATTGCCAGACCGTCCGGGTGCTTCAGGTTCAGCGTCAGCGATTTCTTGTTGCGCGCCTGGACAAACCACCACAGCGAGGTGCCTTCATAGAGCTTGCGCCATTTGCGCAGCGGGTCGCCACCGTCGGGTGATTCGATCTTGATCACTTCGGCGCCGAACTCGCCGCAAATACGCGAGGCAAACGGCCCGGCAATCAATGTTCCCAATTCAATGACTTTCAGACCCGAGAGCGGTTTGCTGGTGAACGGCATGCGAGATCCTGTAGGACAAGGCTGAGCGGATACAGCGTTTTAACATAGCCGGCCGTCAGACGCCGCAGCTTGATCGCCATCAACTCGATGATTGCCTACCGCATCGGTTAGACTTGCCGACTTTCCTCGTATCAAGAAGCCCGTTCATGGCCCAGCCGTCCACTACCTATAAATTCGAACTGAACCTCACCGACCTCGACCGCAGCGTCTACGAGAGCGTCAAGCAGACTATCGCCCGTCACCCTTCGGAAACCGAAGAGCGCATGACCGTGCGCCTGCTGGCCTACGCCCTCTGGTACAACGAGCAGTTGTCGTTTGGCCGTGGTCTGTCGGACGTCGATGAACCGGCCTTGTGGGAAAAAAGCCTGGACGACCGCGTCCTGCACTGGATCGAAGTCGGCCAGCCGGATTCCGATCGCCTGACCTGGTGCTCGCGCCGCACCGAGCGCACCAGCCTGCTGGCCTACGGTAGCCTGCGCGTTTGGGAGACCAAGGTGATTCCGGCGATCAAGAACCTGAAAAACGTCAACATCGCCGCCGTCCCGCAGGAAGTGCTGGAAACCCTGGCCAAGGACATGCCGCGCGTGATCAAGTGGGACGTGATGATCAGCGAAGGCACGGTCTTCGTCACCGATGACCGCGGTCAGCACGAAGTCCAGTTGCAATGGCTGCAAGGTGAGCGCGGCTGATCCTGCGCCAGCACCGGAATAATCCCACGTAACCAAGAGAAGTCTCCGTCACCCCATGCGTATCGAACCTCGTCAATTGCCCGCCACGCTGCCCTTTCTGGGTGATCTGCCACCGCTGCTGACCCGCCTGTATGCGGCGCGGGGCGTGCAGTCCGAGGCCGAGCTGGACAAGAGTCTGACGCGGTTGATTCCGTACCAGCAACTCAAGGGCATCAATGCCGCCGTCGACCTGCTGGTGACCGCGCTGGAGCAACGCCAGCGCATCCTCATCGTCGGCGACTTCGATGCGGACGGCGCCACGGCCAGCACCGTTGGCGTACTGGGTTTGCGTCTGTTGGGTGCGGCCCATGTCGATTACCTGGTTCCGAATCGTTTCGAATATGGCTATGGCCTGACCCCGGAAATCGTCGACGTCGCGCTGACCCGCGAGCCGCAATTGCTGATCACCGTGGATAACGGCATCTCCAGTGTCGAAGGCGTCGCAGCGGCGAAACGCGCCGGCCTGAAAGTGCTGATCACTGACCACCACTTGCCCGGCGATGAGTTGCCGCAGGCCGATGCGCTGGTCAACCCGAATCAGCCGGGCTGCGAATTTCCGAGCAAGGCGTTGGCCGGTGTCGGCGTGATCTTTTACGTGCTGATGGCGTTGCGTGCGCGCCTGCGCAGCCTCGGCTGGTACGAGAGCAAGCCGCAACCGAACATCGGCGAACTGCTCGATCTGGTGGCGCTCGGCAGCGTCGCCGACGTGGTGCCGCTGGACGCCAACAACCGCATTCTGGTGCATCAGGGGCTTGAGCGGATTCGCGCCGGCCGTGCCCGGCCGGGGATAAAAGCGATTCTGGAAGTCGCCAAGCGTGACGCCGCGCGTATCACCTCCACCGATCTAGGCTTTATTGTCGGCCCGCGTCTCAATGCGGCCGGGCGTCTGGATGACATGAGCCTGGGCATCGAATGCCTGCTCACCAGCGATGCCAATCTGGCCCGGGAAATGGCCGCGCAACTGGACGGCATGAACCAGGACCGTAAATCCATCGAGCAGGGCATGCAGCGTGAAGCGCTGGCGCAGCTCAAGGACTTGCCGGTGGAGTCGATGCCGTTTGGTCTGTGCCTGTTCGATCCGGAGTGGCACCAAGGCGTGATCGGCATCCTCGCCTCGCGAATGAAAGAGCGTTATTTCCGTCCGACCATTGCGTTCGCCGATGCCGGCGATGGCCTGCTCAAGGGCTCGGGGCGTTCGGTGCAGGGTTTCCATATTCGCGATGCGCTGAGTGTGGTCGCCGCGCAGCATCCGAACCTGATCGCCAAGTATGGTGGCCACGCGATGGCGGCCGGTCTGACCTTGGCACAGGAGAATTTTCCGTTGTTCGCCGAGGCTTTTGACGCTGAAGTGCGTCGGCAACTTCGCGAAGACGACCTGACTGGACGCATGCTCACCGATGGCACCCTGGCGGTCGAGGAGTTCCACCTCGAACTGGCCCGCGCGTTGCGTCATGCCGGGCCATGGGGGCAACACTTTCCAGAACCGGTGTTCCATGGCGTGTTCCAGTTGGTCGAACAGCGCGTGGTTGGCGAGCGGCATTTGAAAGTGGTGTTGAAAAGCGAGTGTGGCTCGGTGAAGCTGGATGGCATTGCGTTTGGTATTGATCGGGATATCTGGCCGAATCCGACGATTCAGTGGGTCGAGCTGGCCTACAAACTCGATGTGAACGAGTTTCGTGGCAATGAGACTGTGCAGTTGATGATTGCCCATATCGAACCGCGTTAAGCCCTTCGCGAGCAGGCTCGCTCCCACAGGGAATCGGATTCCAAAGTGGGAGCGAGCCTGCTCACGAAAGCTGTTTTTCACACACTGAATCACTCTGAACCCTCCCGCCTCCCCGGTTGTCGACTAGGCTCTAAGCACTGCTTGATTGGCCTTGTGACGTCTTGTCGAATTTTTGCCCGCGGGGGCGGGTGCTGCACTTTTTCTGTCACTCGTCGACTTTTCAAACAGAACCCTGGAGCCTGCCCACTGATTCGAGAGGTGCCCCATGAGTCTGCTGCTTGAACCTTTTACCCTGCGCCAACTGACCCTGCCCAACCGCATCGCCGTCTCGCCGATGTGCCAATACTCCAGCGTCGACGGCCTGGCCAACGACTGGCATCTGGTGCATCTGGGCAGTCGCGCGGTGGGCGGCGCCGGTCTGGTGTTTACCGAAGCCACGGCGGTAACGGCCGACGGACGGATCACCGCCGAAGACCTCGGCCTGTGGAACGACGAACAGATTGCGCCGTTGCAGCGCATCACCCGCTTCATCACTTCCCAAGGCGCGGTCGCCGGTATTCAACTGGCCCACGCCGGACGCAAGGCCAGCACCCATCGGCCGTGGATCGGCAAGCATGGCAGCGTCAAACCCGAGGAGGGTGGTTGGACCCCGGTCGGGCCTTCGCCGATCGCTTTCGATCCGCAGCACACACAACCGAAACAGCTTGATGAAGGGCAGATAGCCGCCGTCATTCAAGCCTTCGTCGATGCCGCCAAACGCGCGCTGACGGCGGGTTTCAGCGTGGTCGAGGTGCATGCTGCGCACGGTTATCTGCTGCATCAGTTTCTCTCGCCGCTGAGTAATCAACGCCAGGATCAGTACGGCGGTTCGTTCGAAAATCGTATTCGACTGGTGCTGCAAGTCACCGAAGCGGTGCGGGCGGTGTGGCCGGAAGAACTGCCGGTGTTTGTTCGGGTGTCCGCCACCGACTGGGTGGAAGACGGTTGGAACCCGGATGAAACCGTGGAACTGGCGCGGCGCCTGCACACGCTGGGCGCTGATCTGATCGATGTGTCCTCGGGCGGTACGGCGGCCAATGCGGAGATTCCTGTCGGGCCGGGTTATCAGACGCGCTTCGCTGAACGGGTGCGCAAAGAGTCAGGCATCGCCACCGGCACCGTGGGCATGATTACCGAGCCGGCGCAGGCCGAGCATATTTTGCGTACCTGTCAGGCCGATATCATTTTCCTCGCGCGGGAACTGCTGCGTGACCCGTACTGGCCGCTGCATGCCGATGATGATCTGGGCGGGCGCAAAGCGGTGTGGCCGGCGCAGTATCAGCGGGCGACGCATCGGGATCAGCCGATTCATGAGTCTGATTTGCGGGATTGAGTCAGTCGAGATTAAGCAAAAAAACCCGGTCAGTGATGGCCGGGGCTTTTTTTCGTCTGGTTGTCTTTGTTGCCATGCTGGCGCCATCGCTGGCAAGCCAGCTCCCACAGGTTTGGTGGCGTACGCAAAATTTGTGCTCGACACCATTCACTGTGGGAGCTGGCTTGCCAGCGATGAGGCCCGTGCAGGCGCCTCAAATCCTCAAGGGTACTTGCGCTTGTCCGGCGCCGGCGGGAAGTACTGGTACAACCAGGTCTCGCTCAACGTGCGGTCATTGGTGCGGATAAACAGGCGCAGCTCCACCGGCTCGACGCTGTCACTGGTCGGGTACCAGTCGAACAGGATCCGGTAACCCTTGATGTCATCCAGCACCAGCACGCTGAAGTCCTGCACCTTGCCGTTCGAGCAGGTCACCACCGGTTCAATCCCGGTGCCCTGCGGCAAGCGCTCCAGACCGCCGCCGGTGAAGTCCACGGCAAAGCGTCGCGCCCACACCTTCGGATAATGCTCGCCGGGTGCCCAGCCTTCGGTGAATCCACCCATGCCGGAACGGGTCGCGTGCACCCGCGCCAACGGCGTGCCAACGGGCGGCAAGGCGCTCCAGTAGAGCTTGTAGCCGTAATTCAGCGAATCGCCGGCAGCCACCGGTTTCTTCGGCGTCCAGAACGCCACGATGTTGTCCAGGGTCTCGCCGGTCGTAGGGATTTCCAGCAGATCTATCGAGCCTTCGCCCCATGGGGTAGTCGGTTCGACCCACAGGCTCGGGCGTTTGCTGTACCAGTCGACCGTGTCCTGATAGTTGGCGAATTCGTGGTCGGTCTGCACCAGGCCGAAGCCCTTCGGATCCTTGTCGGCAAAAGCGTTGAATTGCAGGGTGGCCGGGTTGTTCAGCGGGCGGCAGATCCACTCGCCGTTGCCGCGCCACATGGCCAGGCGATCCGAGTCGTGGATTTGCGGGTGAATGGTGTCGCACATACGCCGCTCGTGGGTGCCGCAGCTGAACATGCTGGTCATTGGCGAAATGCCCAACTGTTCGATGGCGGTACGCGCATTGATGTGCGCGTCGATTTCCATGACCACGCGTTCGGCCTGGCAATCGATGTCGAAGCGATAGGCACCGGTGGCGCTCGGCGAGTCGAGCAGGGCGTAGACCACAAAACGCGTGGCGTTCTTGTCCGGCGTCTCGAACCAGAATTTGGTGAAGTCAGGGAATTCCTCGCGCTTCTTGGCGTAGGTGTCGATCGCCAGCCCGCGCGCCGAGAGGCCATATTGGCCACTCGCATCGACGGCACGGAAATAACTCGCACCGAGGAACGACACCACGTCATGTCGATCGAGTTCCGGCGCCTTGAACAGTTTGAACCCGGCGAAACCCAGATCGCCTTTCAACTGTTGGGTGTCGACCGAAGTGTTCTCGTAATTGAACAGCGCCGGACGGAAATGCACTTCGCGCGCCAGGCGCGTTTTCGGATCAACGGCGTACATGCGCACCGGCTGGCGGAAACCCATGCCGACGTGGAAGAACTGCACATCCAGCTGGCCCTTGTTTTCCTTCCACAGGGAGTGCTCGCCGTCATAGCGGATAGCGTTGAAATTCTGCGGCGTCATCGTCGCCAGCGTTGGCGGCAATACCTGTTTCGTATCCTGATAGGCGCTGCCGGCCAGTTGCTTGGCCTGACGCTTGAGCGCTTCGAAATCGAACGCCTGCGCTTCGCCATCGGCGGCGCCGCCATTGGCCGCCCAGGCACGCGTGGCCAGCAGGCCAGTGGCCGAAAGACCGGTGTAAGCCGCGATGGCCATGGACGCTTTGAGCAAATTCCTGCGATGCATATATACAACCTGTCGTGTGCAATCCCGTGCCGTTCCTGGCACGTAGCGGATCGGAAATTACGGTTCGGTCATGCCTTCGGCCAAACGCAACGGACTATAAACAGATGCCCGCTAGCTTAATCGGTTCGATTGTCGAGCAAAAAGCCTTGTTTGCGTGGCGTCAGCTGGCAATGAAACAAGACATGTCTGTAATTTTTCTGACAGGGTCCTCTGATTTAAAGGGCATAACTGCTTTTTTCGATTAATTACTCTAAAAACTCCTTTTCAGCGCCGATTTAATTCCTATTCTATGGGCAAGACCGGATACAAGCCTTCGTGTCGGCGGGGCACACGACACTGCTCAAAAGAGGCAGGGCGATGTGAGGTTCAGCAGTTTCTTGACTCATCAGAGAAGGACATCGTCCATGGCAAAAATACACGGCATCACCGAAATGTTAGGGATCTTTCCTTGCCTGGGTGGCGGGCGCAGAAGACGCCGGCTCAGTTCGGAAGAGTTGAAGCTGGTTGAACGCTATCGAGAGCTTTCCGAGAATGACCGGATCGCGATGAGGTATCTGGTGGATGCAATGCGGAGTGTTTCGCGGTTCTAACGAGAAAAACTGAAAAGGGAGCGGGCTGCAAAGCCCGCCCCCTTTTTCGAAGCGAACACATCGCGCGTTAGCCACAGTTCAATGGAGGGCATGCAGGCAGGTTTTGAAGTAGGCGTTTCCTTCGAGTTGAGGGAAGAATTCCTACAATATGTGGCGGTTGCAGATCCCGGTAACAGGTATTACGTTGTTCATACGAGTAATACTCTTGGAGCACCACATGACGACAACCATGACGAGCAAGGGCCAGGTCACTATTCCGAAACCAATACGTGACGCCCTTCAACTGACGCCGGGCTCGGCCGTTGAGTTCAGTGTCAATGAACAGGGCGAAGTGGTTTTGCACAGTGCCAGACACGCTGGAGAGCAGACAACGGCACCGGATCGATTTGATGCGGTTCGTGGCAAGGCGGACATCAAGTGGCGAACCGATGATTTGATGGCGTTACTCCCTGAAGTTGCCGTTGTTTAGTTCAGAACTCCAAGCGGTATCGTAATTACTTCCCCTCGGTCCAGTTGATTACGCCCTCCTGATTATTTAATGGGGGCTGCCGCAATCGCCAGCAGGCTGGCTCCGGCATTTAGAATGCGTTTCCTCTGTGGAAGCCAGCCTGCTCGGGAGTTGTTGCCCTCAGTGCTTGAACATCACATGCCGAACCGTGGTGTAGTCCTCCAGCCCATACATCGACATGTCCTTGCCGTACCCGGACATTTTCTGACCGCCGTGGGGCATTTCGCTGACGAGCATGAAGTGCGTGTTGACCCAGGTGCAGCCGTACTGCAGCCGCGCTGACAGGCGATGCGCACGCCCTGCGTCGGCGGTCCAGATGGAGGAGGCGAGGCCGTAGTCGGAATCGTTGGCCCACTCCAGCGCTTGTGCTTCATCGGTAAATTTGGTCACCGAAACCACTGGGCCAAACACTTCACGGCGGACGATCTCGTCGTCCTGCTGCGCATCGGCGAGTACCGTCGGTTCGAAGAAGAAGCCATTACCTTCGACAGCCTTGCCGCCGGTGATCAAGCGGATGTGCGGCTGCGCTACGGCGCGCTCGACGAAAGCGGCGACGCGGTCGCGGTGTTGTGCGGTGATCAGCGGGCCCAGCTCGGTGGAGGGATCATCCTGCACGCCGTATTTGATCGTACTGACCGCCGCGCCGAGTTTCTCGACGAATTTGTCGTAAATCCCTTGCTGCGCGTAGATCCCGCAGGCGGCGGTGCAGTCCTGCCCGGCATTGTAGAACCCGAAGGTCCGAATGCCGTCTACCGCCGCGTCGAGGTCGGCGTCGTCGAAGATGATCACCGGTGCCTTGCCACCCAGTTCCATGTGCATGCGTTTAACGCTGTCGGCCGTGCTGGAAATGATGTTCGATCCGGTGGCGATCGAACCGGTCAGCGAAACCATGCGTACTTTCGGATGGCTGACCAGTGGACTGCCGACGGTAGCGCCCCTGCCGAACACCAGATTGAGTACACCGGCTGGGAAAATATCCAACGCCAATTCGGCCAGACGCAACGCCGTCAGCGGGGTTTGTTCCGACGGCTTGAGCACCACGGTATTACCGGCGGCCAGCGCCGGGGCGATTTTCCAGGCGACCATCATCAGCGGGTAATTCCACGGCGCGATGGAGGCGATCACCCCGACCGGATCGCGACGGATCATTGAAGTGTGACCGGGCAAATATTCGCCAGCGGCCGAACCGCTCATGCAACGGCTGGCGCCGGCGAAGAAACGGAACACATCGGCAATCGCCGGGATCTCGTCGTTGAGCGCGGCGCTGTAGGGTTTGCCGCAATTGTCGGATTCGAGTTTCGCCAGTTCCTCGCCATGGGCTTCGATGGCGTCGGCGAGCTTGAGCAACAGCCGCGAGCGGTCTTTCGGCGCGGTTTGCGACCACTCGGCAAAAGCGTTGTCGGCGGCGCGCACGGCAGCATCGACCTGGGCTTCGCTGGCTTCATTGATTTCCACCAGCACTTCGCCCAGCGCCGGGTTGAGCACCGATTGCGCAGGGCCTTCGCCGTTGACCAGTTGTCCGTTGATCAAGAGTCGGGTTTGCATAGCTGTGTCCTCTTAGAAGCAATTGTTATCTTTCTGAAGAAACCGAGAAACATTGTGGGAGCGAGCTTGCTCGCGAAAGCGGTGTGTCAGGCAACATCGATGCGGGATGTGACGGCCTCTTCGCGAGCAGGCTCACTCCTGACGACGATCTCGTCGATCGACAACCCGGTCACAAGAGCGTGGTCGATCGGGCGCATCTCGACAACGGCGATGGAATTTCGCGCTGGGCTGAAGTGTAGATCGGATTTTTCAAGGTCAGACGCGAGCGCGAGCAACATCTCGAAGCACACTCGCACCGCCGTCCCGGGCACTTTCGCACTAGGCTGAGGGCCTTACAGATCCGGATAACCCCTGTTTGGAGGCGGAACATGAACACCCGTGGATTGCTCGATCAACTGCTCAAATCCGGCCAGGATCTGCTGCAGAACAAGGCTGGCGGCGCATCGAACAAATCGGCTGCCGGCGGGCTGGGCGGATTGCTCGGCGGCTCGTCAGGCGCCAGCGGCCTCGGCGGCCTGCTCTCCGGCGCAGGCGGAGGCGCACTGGCGGCCGGCGCCATGGGCCTGCTGCTCGGCAACAAAAAAGTGCGCAAGGTCGGCGGCAAAGTCGCCATCTACGGCGGCCTCGCCGCACTCGGCGTGCTGGCCTACAAGGCCTACGGCAACTACAACGCGCAAAAAGGCAGCGCCCCCCAAACCGAACCGCAAACCCTCGACCGCCTGCCACCGGCACAAGTCGAACAACACAGCCAGGCCATTCTCAAAGCCCTGGTCGCCGCCGCCAAAGCCGACGGCCACATTGACGAGCGCGAGCGCGAACTGATCGAAGGCGAATTCAGCAAACTCGACAACGACCAGGAACTGCAACACTGGCTCCACGCCGAACTCAACAAACCCCTCGACCCCACCGACGTCGCCCGCGCCGCGAGCACGCCGGAAATGGCGGCAGAGATGTACATCGCCAGTGTGATGCTGGTGGATGAGGAGAATTTTATGGAGAAGAGCTATCTGGATGAACTGGCGCGGCAGTTGAAGCTGGAGCCGGGGTTTAAGGTGGAGTTGGAGAGGCAGGTGCGGTTGGCGGCGGTTTGAAATTATGGGTTTGAGAAATCGCAGCGTTGAGTTGCGATTTTTCCCGTGTCGTTGAGTAGGGCTTAAAACGGAGGTCGAAGTTTGTAATTCCGTTCTGGACCAGGTTCGATTGAAATTACGAGGGGACCAACTTGTTGGGATTTTTTTCGGGTCGTAGCGAGAGAGCGTCAGGCGGGAGCCGTTGAGGTCGATGCTGCTGAGTTGCCCGCCAGGCTGGTGGCGGCAATCGAGTTTGCTGCCATCGGGCAAGCGGCAGTGCTTGAGCTGGCCGACACTATCGTATTCGTAGCGCAGAGTGCCCCAGCCTTGGTGTTCCTCGATGAATCGGTCTTGCAGGTCGTATCTATAGGCAAACGGCTAATCACTGCCGTCGACGTTGACTAGTCGACGCGAGCGCGTCGATGCTTAAGTTTTTTTTAATTTATCCAACGTGTTATCTAACGCTTTCTCAAGATCGCCCAAAGTTTTGGCCGTTTCGGTGTATATAGGTGATTCCCAGTTTTGGTTTGCGATTAATGAGATTCTGAAGGCACCGTGTTCACTGAATTCGGGATACCATCCAATGTCTATTATTTGCTCGTGCGGGAATGATGCCTGTAATAGATCTTCCCTTAATTTATCTGTGGGGAGCGCAATTTTCGATCCGTCTAGGCTGGTTAATTCGTCAAAAGTTATCTTTCCGTCAAGATTTTTTATCTTTTCAGTATTCATAATTTATTTGTTCTTTTTCGTTGGATTGTAGGTAGGCGCGCGTGTGGCTCCTCCGGGTAGGGTATCCTGCGTCAGGCGGTCGAGGGCATCCCATTGCTAATTAGTGATCGCACCGGATTAGTCGTACGGGCGATTTGCCCGAATATGTATTGGGATTAAGTTTTGTTTTCGACATTGCTTGATAATTAAATGCTATCTGGTTACAGGTTTGCTCTGAGGTTGTTTTAGGGGCCTCGCTGCGCGAAGTGGACGCAGTCATGTACATCTAAGTATATTAATGTGCTTAAGTTTTCAGGGGTTATCCAGAATGGAAAGCCTGTTGATTCGAAAAGTAGCGTTCTTAGGTCTTCCGTGGTTTCAAGCCTCCAAGCGTGAATATGGTCGTCTTGAACTATGAGAATAGGCTTCTCAAAATTTTCCAGTGTGTCAACTGTCTTCCAGTATTCTGGGTCGTGTTTTTTTTTTTGGTGTTTTTCAGAAAATATGGATCCATATTTTTCGCTTTTGATGAGAAAAAAAGCGACGTTATCTTGCTTGTGAGTGCTGATAAATCATGGACGCTGAATTTTTTATTTTTTATTTTTTATTTTTTGCTGTGCCAATGTTGTATCGATTTCTTTTTCCAAGTAATTCATTGGGCAATATTCAGGCGTAGTTCGCTTTGATATGAAGATTTTGGCAAGTTGTAGGCGCAAGGATGCATTGTCTAATTTGCTTTACTCTTGTCGGGGTGTGCTTGTCGTCAAGAGAAAGCCATGATTAAGTAAAAATTGCTTGTTACTTTAATTCGTAGTTGAACTTTTCACCTAAGTCTAGAGAAATGTCTTGGTTTTTAGTTCGTTCGAATATCGCTATTATTTTCTCATATGTTTCGCCAAGATTTTGTTTAGAGTCTCTCGAATTTCGCCATACTATATTAATCGGGCGTTCCACATTCGTGCTTAGCAGGTCCCATAAGGCGTTTAGGTTGTTTCCGTAGTATTGTGATACGGAAAAGGCAGAAGCTATACGCTTATGAAAGTCTTGTTCGTTTAAGATTGATAAGCCATCAAGTTCAATTTTCATTTGTTATTGCTTCCATGTTCCAATTGGGCTGACGGTATCATAGTGATCGCTGGTGATATATAGCAGGCCGTCATTCGAATAGAGTAACCTGGTTCCCGGTTGGTTGCTCCGTGACATTGCGTTGCTGAGGCCGACGTCGGCTTCATACCAAGTTCGGCCAGAGGCGGATGGAAGGATATTTGTATCATTATAGAAAATATCTCCACCTATCTGCCCACCGGGGACGCTGTTGTTGACTGCCTTACCTGGTTTCCATCCGCTCTGAGCAGCCTGAGCCTTAGTAACGTAATTAGGAGGAAGCTCTCCGGTAGATCGCAGGCTTTCGACTAAGGGGTTAGCGGCCTCAGTCGTTCTAAGGTCCCGTTTCATTGCAGCGTATTTAGCAGCGTTATGGGCAGAGTTGTCATATGGTTCGGGTTGTTCACAATCTTTACTTGCAAGCCCCAACGGATCCACCCACCCCGTAGGGTTAGGCACGTACTGGTAGCTATTCAACCCACCCGCAAGCTTGATCGGATCCGGCGTCAAGAACCGTCCAGTTCCCGGATTGTAGTAGCGGTGGCGGTTGTAATGTAACCCTGTCTCGACGTCGAAGTACTGACCCTGAAAACGCAGCGGGTTATCGATTTCGCTGACGTCCAGCGCGGCGAGGTTGCCATAGGCGCGGTACTTCGCCGACCACATGATTTCGCCGCTGTAGTCAGTCAGTTCCTGTGGCGTGCCGAGGTGGTCGAGTTGGTAATAGAACGGGGCCGCTTTTAGCGGGCCTTCGCCGTCGAGCATTGCCAGCGGGCGGAAAGTGCCCGGTTCGTAGATGTAGCTGCGGTAGCGGTTCTCGGCGCTTTCAGCGATGAGGTGTTCGCCTTGCCACAGAAACTCGGTGGTGTGACCGTCGACGGTTTTTTCAATGCGGCGGCCAAAGGCGTCGTATTTGTAGGTCGCTGTGCTGCCGCCCGGCAGGCTGACGCCGATCAGGCGGTGTTGGCAGTCGTAGCGGTATTCGGTGACGAGCTTTTGGCCGGTGCCGCGACTTTCACGGATCAGGTTGCCGTAGGCGTCGTAGTCGTAGTGGCGATCGCCTTGCATCAGCAAGCGATTGCCTTTGACGTTGGCGAGGTTCGCAACGGGCAGGTCATTTTGTCCTAGCAGGTTGCCTGCCGGGTCATGGGCGAAGCTCTCTGGCATGGCGCCGCGCACGCTGATCAGGCGATCCAGCGGGTCGTAGTGATAGCTGCGGTTGCCTTTGCGGCTGTCGTCGATTCCGGCGAGGTTGCCGTTGGCGTCGTAGTTGTAGCGACGCTGGAACAGATGCTTGTCCCGTTGGCTAACGCTGTGCGCTTGGAGGCGTCCCTGTTCATCGTATTGGTATTGGCTGAGCAATAGACCTTGTTGGCGTTGTTGCTCTCGACCGGCGTTGAACTGATGAGAGGTCAGGCGCGAGCCGTTGAGATCGATGCTGCTGAGTTGCCCGCCAGGCTGGTGGCGGTAATCGAGTTTGCTGCCATCGGGCAAGCGGCAGTGCTTGAGCTGGCCGACGCTATCGTATTCGTAGCGCAGAGTGCCCCAGCCTTGGTGTTCCTCGATGAGTCGGTCTTGTAGGTCGTATTTATAGGCGAGCGGCCAATGGCCGTCGTCAACGTTAACGAGGCGGCCAAGCGCGTCGTAGCTGTAGTGAATCTCTTCGCCGTCGGGCAGCGTTTTTACGAGCAAGCGGCCTGCGGCATCGCGCTGATATTCGGTGACCAGTTCGCTGCCGTCGTCGCCGAACTCGGTTTTCTTCAGCAGTTGGCCGTTGAGGTCGTACTCGTAGGCAGTCCGACGACCATCGAAGCCGGTTTCCTGTTGAATCAGGCCGTTGGCGTAGTAATCAAGGTGATAGTGCTCGCCGCGCTCGTTTTCAATTTCAGTGAGCAACAGACGCGAGTTGTCGTAGCGGTAGCGCAGTTGGCTGCCGTCGGGATTGATTCGGCGGCTGACGAGGTGAAGATTGTCGGCATATTCATAGCGGGTGATACGGCCAAGTTCGTCACGTTCAGCAGTGACATTGCCGTAGGCGTTGTAGCTGAATGCGCGAGTGGCGCCGCCGGGCAGCGTAACCTGGGCAAGGCGATTGGCAGGATCCCATTGGTAATGAGTGATCGCGCCGGACTCTTCCTGGCGAGTGATCTGCCTGCCTAGTGCATCGTAACGGTACTTGCGCTGACCGCCGTCGGGAAGGCGTTCTTCAAGCAGTTGACCGAGATCGTTCCAACCGAGTTGATGACGGCTGCCGTCCGGGTGACGGATTTCCAACAGACGACCCTGCGGGTCATAGCTGTAATGGGTGGCATTGCCGTCCGGGTCAATCTGCGCAGTGACATCACCCTGTCGGTTGCGTTGATACTTCCAACTGGCTTTGCCGCGACGAACGTCGCTGACGAAGCCGTTGACATATTCGTAAGTTGTAGCTTCGTCTTCTGGGGGGATGACAGCGGTCATCAGTCCGTTGTCGTCGTAGCGGTATTCGGTAACGGCGCCCAATGGGTCCTTTTCCGCGATCAATTGACCCTTGTCGTTATAGGCTTTTTGATGCTCGGCACCATCGGGATCAATTTTGCTGATCAGTCGCGCCTGATCATCGTGGGTGTAGACCTCTTCGCTACCATCGGCGTTGGTAACGGTAACGCTGCCTTTGTCGTCCCAGGCGTATTGCGCTTCCATCTGGGAAAAGTTGGCCCAGTGACGTGTACACCGAGACAGTTTGCCTTCGTTTTCCCACTCCCAGTAGAACGCCGCGCCGCCTGCCAATTGCCGCTCGAGAATGACGTGCTGGTCGTTGTAGCGATAGCGTTCGGCTTCGTCGGCGGCGTTCTTCGCCTCGATCAGGCGATGCTGCGTGTCGTAGCTGTAAGTGACCAGCGTCTGCACCGTGTTCCACGCGGCTTCAAGATTGTCCGCTGGCAGGAACTGTTGATAGTCGACGGCGATGATGTGCTTGCGATCGTAGCGCAGGAGCAGGGCGCGGCCGGCACCGTTGTCGAGACGTTTGATGCGCCCATGGATGTCGCGAGTAACGTGCAAGCGGTTGCCATAGCTATCGCTGATAGCGATCAGGGTCGCGCCTTTGCTGTCGAAGCGGAAGTGATAGAACGATGGTCGCTTGCCAGCCTGCGCGAGAATCAGCTCGGATGGATCGTCACCGAGAAAGATGGCCGCGTGCGATAGGCTGTTGGTGATGGCGGGACGCTGCTCGCTCGGAAGTGGGAAAACGGTGGAGCGGTTTTCCTGATCGGTCCAGATGACTTCATCGCCATTGATCTCGATGCGGTGGGCGAGCGCGTGGCTCCAGCCATAGCCGAGACCGCAGTCGATTTCCACAGCGCTGGTGCGATAGAGACGGGTCCATTCGAATGGCAGCAGGCCGTCGAGTTGGCCGTCAGTTAACGTCAATAACTCTTCGCCAGTGACCATCGAAACAGGGCACCCGCTAGTGCAAGTCTTTGCAGCAGGTTCTGCGCTCTTTTCGGCGGGATTCTTCGCCTGGTTCGATACGTCATCAGCGACTTTACCGTCAGCAAGTCTGGCGTTTTTCTTGCCATCAAAACGCAACTCGGAAATCCCGTTCCTAACCTTAGCCGTCACTCCGCGCGCCGCCACAGCGGTGTACTTGGCGACATACTCCATAAAACCATTGATGATCTTGAATACCGACTTCACGAAGCCGATGACTGCATTGAGTACAAGTTCGCCATACTTTTTCAGTCGGGCAGCCAGATAAATAACCCCGGTGCCTTCAGCCGCGATTGTCAGCACAACACCAATGACGATATCGATCGCGATACCGACAACGATCGCCGTGGTCATTTTCGCTACGTCGCCTGCCATCTTCATCGGCGGCAAGGCTGCCAGCCAGATCACCGCACTGCGTACCAGCAGGAACAGCGCTGCTTCGTCACTCGCCAGCAACATGGCTTTTTTCATGACGTCTGGCGAGCTTTTGGCAACTTTGATCAGCTCGTCTGCGCCAGCGCCGAGATCCTTGGCGAATTTCTTCGGATCCTGAAGGATATCGAGCACAAGGCTAATGCCGTCCCACACACCCTTGATGGCCTCCCAGCCACCTTCGAGTATGCCGTTGCCAACTGCCATCACTGTGCCGGAGGTGGAAAGGTTCGACCACTGGGGTTTGAAGCCCGCCCATTCCTTACGCAGGAAGCCTTCCAGATCCGCGGTCACGCCGCTGTAGGAGCTGAAGAGGGCGTCGATTTGCGCCGGCGTCACTTCGTTATGCACGCGGATCTGGTAGAACTTGCCGGGTACACCGCCGGTCCAGGCGGCTTTGCCTTGAGCGTCGAGTTTGACCTTGCTGACTGCGCCACCGTCCACAGCAACGATTTCGACTTCGATATCACCCACCGGAATGTCGTAAACCGATTCGAATTTGCTCTCGATCAGCAACGGACCTTTGAGTGGACATTGAGCCACGTTCGAGCTGAAGCTGCCGTCAGTCATGCTCACGGCTTTACTGGTGTTGCCAACCTTGATGACACGCTCCATGCCCAACAATGACGGCATGTCAGTGGCGCGACTGCCCTTGTCGAGCGCTCGCGCGTACCAGGTTTTGGTTTGTTCCTGATACAGCTTCAGACTGTCCTTGAAGGTGTTCAGTTGGTTGTCAACAAAGGCAACGCGATCCATCAGCCTTGCTCCAGAATCAGGTGATTTAACAATGCTTCTTTAAGGTTTTTCGGCGCATCCGGGCGGCGCACAAAACGGCTGACTTTCAGCTTGAGATTGTTCTCGGGCCACGCGGTGTAGAGGTCCAAACGGTCTTCTTCCAGCCATTGCATGAGATTGGCAATCAGCGTCGTGGGATTGTCCTTGCCCAAGCCATCCAGCAAAGCCTTCGGCACCTCCCACCACGGCCAATCCCGCACCTTCGGTACAACCCGCGTCCCAACCTCCAGCGCCTGACCATTAATCAGATATCGTTCAAACACCGGCAGCACCTCCCCGGCCTTTTCCCCCAGGCCATGCAGAATCGGGTAGATATGCCGCCCATCCCAAAACCTGAAAAACACCTCGGTGCCATCCGGCATCTTCACCTGCGTCAGGCTGCGCAGATGTTCGAACACTTCGTTCGGCGCTGAACGCGATATCGCCAGCCAGCCCCAGTCCAGCGCATCGGTTTCGGCGATCCAGGGCAGGAAGGCCGAATTCGGTTTGAGCTCGGTGAGGTAGGGCATCACCGGTTGCCAGGTGGAGTAGGGCGTGCCGCCCCAGATCGGCAGGAGCTGGGCGGTGGGTTCGGTGAGGTACAGGGTTTTCAGCGCGTCGGCATCGCTGGCGGCGCTGATGATCAAATACAGGCGCTCGCCGTTTTGTAGCGGCTCTTGCGCCAGCCAGTCCCTGGGGGTGATTCGATCAGATGGCACAGGCACCTGCCTTGCATTTTTCGCATTCTTCGCAGAACGGCGCGTTGCGTTTGAGGGTGTTGATTTGCGCCGGGGTCAGGACCTGGCCAGCCTTGTCGGCATCCGCCTGTTTCAACACGCCGGGCATCAACGGTGCGGCGCCCGTGCCAACGCCGGGGCTGCCCCCGGAGTTCATGTTGATCACCGGCCCGCTCATGGTCACGCCGCCGGCGTCGATCTTGATGAAGCTGCCGCCGCCGACCAGAGTCAGCTCGGCGCCGGCTTCCATCACCACTTTCATGCCGCTGCTGAGGTGGATTTCCTGGCCGGCGTCGATGAACTGGCCGGTGCCGATCTTGATGTGCTGGTTGACGCCCACGGTGAGGTGGTCGTTGGCGCGGGTTTCGACTTTGCGGTCGGCGTAGACGGTGTGGTGTTCTTCGGCCTTGAATTCGGTGTAGCTGTTCTGCTCGACGGTGTCGTGGCGTTCGTTGCCGACGCGGATTTTCTGGTCGTGCTCGATGTTCTCGTCCCAGTCGCGCTGGGCGTGCAGGTAGATCTGCTCCTGACCTTTCTTGTCTTCGATGCGCAGTTCGTTGTAGCCGCCACCGCCCATGGAGCTAAGGGTCTTGAAGGTGCTGCGGGTCTTGTTCGCCGGCAGGGCGTAGGGAACGGTGTTTTCCTTGTGGTACAGGCAGCCGCTGATCAGCGGTTGATCGGGATCGCCTTCAAGGAAGGTGACCAGCACTTCCATGCCGATGCGCGGGATGGCGATGCCGCCGTACTGGGCGCCGGCCCAGGCGCTGGAGACGCGCAGCCAGCAACTGGTCTTGTCGTCGGCCTGGCCTTCGCGGTCCCAGTGGAACTGGACTTTGACGCGGCCGTATTCGTCGCAGTGGATTTCTTCGCCTTTCGGGCCGGTGACCACGGCGCTCTGGCTGCCGAGGATGCGCGGTTTCGGGTGGCGCAGCGGTGGGCGATTGGGCACGTCCCACGGCGTCGCCTGAAAGCGGTTGCGATAGCCCTGATGGAAATCGTCTTTCAGTGCGGTGGTGTCGCTGGTCACCGACTCTTCGAGCACTTGCGGCTGCTTGCCTTCGTGGAGGACTTCGGTGAGCAGCCACAGATCGTTCCACTTGGCTTTGGGATGTTCGGTCAGGGCTAGGAAGTGGCCGCTGACCAGCAGTGGCTGATCGCTCTTGCCTTCGGCGAGCTGGAAGTCGCTGCGGTGGCGTTCGAGGGCGCGTTTGGCCAGGTGTTTGCCGCGCTCGCGGTCGATGAAACGGCCCGGGTAGTCGTAGTCTTCGAGGTCGGGCAGGGCGTCGCCACGGTTTTCGCTTTCCAGGGTCAGGCGCGGTTTTTCGAAGTCGTAATCGCGGCGCGTGGTGCGACTGGTGCGGGTTTCCAGGCGCAGGTCGAAGCGCTTGATCACCGGGTTGCTGGCGACCATACCGGAGTCTTGCTGGTAGGGCACAGGCGCCAGTTTCGGGAACACCGTCTGGTCATCGCCAAACACCAGCTTGTGCGCCGTGGCGCTGTGCTGGAAGTGGTAGTGAATGCCTTCTTCTTCGCACAGGCGCTGGATGAAATGCAGGTCCGATTCGTCGTACTGCACGCAGTAGATGCGTTCGGGATAGATCGAACCGGTCTTGAATTCGTAGGCGTTGCTTTGGATGCCGTGTTCTTCGAGAACCATGCCGATGATTTTCGGCACGCTGAGGTTCTGGAAGATGCGCTGGTTGATGCGGTGCGCGAGGTAGGACAGTTGCGGGCGCAAAGTCACCGAATAACGGGTCAGGCGCTTGCCGGAATCGCCTTGCGCGGCGCGGTAGATCTGGCCATGGATGCCGCTGCCGTCAGGCGACAGCTGCAGAAAGGCCGGTTTGTGCAGCAGGGTTTCGAGGTCCAGCGACGGCTGCTCACTGACCAGCTCCACCTCGAAGACAAAAGGCTGGCTGATGGCTTCCCGACCGGTGAGGGTAAACACCTGGAAATCAGCGGAAAGACCTTCGATGGTCAGGGCAAAGTGGGTTTCATTGGCCGGCGCGAACATCCCTTGTTCCTCGTGCTGTACAGCGGCGCTCGTCGACGCCCGCAAAAGCGGGTCAACGTACGCGAAATTCTGGAGGGGCGTAAACAACATCGACCAGCAGAGCTGGCCGATGCTTGTAACGATCAGCCGTAATTAAACGACTGGAGCACGCCAGTCATCGGAACCCGAAGTACCGGATACTTCGTGGGTCCAGGTGATTTTGCGGTAGGTGAACTGCACTTCTTCCAGGTGGGTGAAGTGCGCGTTGCCTGGATCCTGGCAGTTGTGCATTTTGTTGTTGATGGCGACGATGATCGCGTCTTCCAGTTTGGTGGTGTAGTAGTGCTCTTGGGTGCCTTGCGCCGAAGTGCGGTACCACTGGATAACGATTTCGCTCATGCGCTCGCCGGAAGTCAGTGCTGCTTGCAGCAGTGGCGAAGCCTTGTCGTAGACCTTGGTGATCACAACTGGCTTGTGAACGCGCTGACCGGTTGGCTGACCGGATTGCGGGTCACGCGGGATGATCACGTCGTGGGTGAAAGCCTGAACCATGACCTGGTCTTCGTGGCCTTCCTGGTAGGTGTTGCCTACGGAGTCAGCGGTGAATGCGCCTGCAGTGATCAGGCCTTGTTTTTCGCCGGTAACCGACATGTACGCTGGTGTTGCCATGGGGTGCTCTCCTTGCGGATAAATTTAAGGTGCCCGGGAGGCGAAATCGCCCGGTGGGTGCCTGACTGTTATCAAGGAGCGTGCCAGGTTTGCTGAAGTGCCCGGCCGGTGGGAGCGCAGCGGTGATTGGGGACCACTCGGGGCGGTTTTCAGCATGGAAACAAGAAGAAAGTGCGCAAGAAGTTGCGCAGTACTGCGCAACTTCTTGCGCACTTGGCTGCAGGCCTTGCATGGCGTGATCTGCAGAGGATTTACCCGCTGAAATATTACGACCTACTGCGCAACTTCTTGCGCAGTTGGGTATTTGTCGAGACCGTGGTGTCTGCTTCGCGAGCAGGCTCACTCCTACATTGGATTTGCGTGTGGTCCCGAAGCTTGCGTCCACCGCGAAACCTGTGGGAGCGAGCTTGCTCGCGAAGGCGTCAGTTCAGGCGAATCATTGTTGACTGACTCACCGCTATCGCCAGCAGGCTGGCTCCCACAGGGGGTTGTGTGTTGCCCCGGCCCTTGTGTCCACCGCAAAACCTTTAAGAGCGAGCTTGCTCGCGATGGCCTCAGTTCAGGTAAAACGTTGGTGACTGATGCACTGCTATCGCGAGCAGGCTCACTCCTACAGGGGATTTGTGTGTGATCCCGGCGCTTGCGTCCTCCGCGAAACCTGTGGGAGCGAGCTTGCTCGCGAAGGCGGCAGTTCAGGCAAAACATTGGTGACTGTTCCACCGCTATCGCCAGCAGGCTGGCTCCCACAGGGTTGGTGGTTGGCCTTGGGTTCGAGCCCGCTAAAGGGACGCGGCGCAGGGGGGTTAGAAAGCGTCTTATAAATGAAACAGCGCGCTCGGCTATACTCCCCGCATTTCGATCAGGCACCGAGGAATCACTGTGAAGAACTGGACGTTGCGCCAACGCATTTTGGCGAGCTTTGCGGTGATTATCGCCATCATGCTGATGATGGTGGTGCTCTCTTATTCACGGTTGTTGAAGATCGAGGCCAGTGAAAACAGCGTGCGCGACGATGCCATTCCCGGCGTTTATTACAGCTCGATGATTCGCGGCGCGTGGGTCGACAGTTATCTGCAGACCCAGGAACTGTTGGGCCTGAAGGAAGGTCAGGGCGTTTCCAGTGAAGACGCGGCGGACTACAAGGCTTTCGAGAAACGCCTGCAAGAGCAGATGGCCAACTATCGCAAGACCATGGCAACCGATGAGGACCGCTCGGAGTTCGCCCTGTTCGAAAAATACCATGACGCCTATATCGACATTCAGAATGCTGTGCTCGATCTGCACAGTCGCAAACTGGAAGCCGAGGCGATCAAGCTGTTCACCGAGAAGCTGACCCCGGCCTGGTACACCGGGCGCATGAAACTCAATGACATCATTGGCGAAAACAAGGTCGTCGCGGATACAGCCATGGCCAATATCGACGACGCGGTGGCCGCCGCCAAGGTCAGCATGGTCATTTCCCTGCTGGTCGCGGTGCTGGCCGCCGGCCTGTGCGGTCTGTTGCTGATGCGCGCGATCATGGCGCCGATGAATCGCATCGTCACGATCCTGGAAATCATGCGCACCGGCGACCTGAGTTCGCGCCTGAATCTTGATCGCAAAGACGAGTTCGGCGCCGTCGAAACCGGCTTCAACGACATGATGACCGAGCTGACCGCGCTGGTTTCCCAGGCCCAGCGTTCATCGGTGCAGGTGACCACCTCGGTGACCGAGATCGCGGCCACCTCCAAGCAACAGCAAGCCACCGCCACCGAAACCGCCGCGACCACCACCGAGATCGGCGCGACCTCGAGGGAAATTGCCGCCACCTCGCGAGATCTGGTGCGCACGATGACCGAAGTCTCCACCGCTGCCGATCAGGCCTCGGTGCTCGCCGGCTCCGGCCAGCAAGGCCTGGCACGCATGGAGGACACCATGCACTCAGTGATGGGCGCCGCCGATCTGGTCAATGCCAAACTGGCGATCCTCAACGAGAAGGCCGGCAACATCAATCAGGTGGTGGTGACCATCGTCAAAGTCGCCGACCAGACCAACCTGCTGTCGCTCAACGCCGCCATCGAAGCCGAGAAAGCCGGTGAATACGGGCGCGGATTCGCCGTGGTCGCCACCGAAGTCCGGCGTCTGGCTGACCAGACCGCTGTCGCCACTTACGACATTGAACAGATGGTCCGCGAGATCCAGTCAGCGGTGTCGGCCGGGGTGATGGGCATGGACAAATTCTCTGAGGAAGTGCGTCGCGGCATGTCCGAAGTGCAGCAGGTTGGCGAGCAGTTGTCGCAGATCATTCATCAAGTGCAGGCGCTGGCGCCGCGGGTGTTGATGGTCAATGAAGGCATGCAGGCCCAGGCCACCGGCGCCGAGCAGATCAACCATGCGCTGGTGCAGTTGGGCGACGCCAGCAGCCAGACCGTCGAATCGCTGCGCCAGGCCAGTTTCGCCATCGACGAACTGAGCCAGGTGGCCGTCGGGCTGCGCAGCGGCGTTTCGCGATTCAAAGTCTGATGAACGACGTCATCGCCAAGCGCGGTGTTGCGCCAGTGACGAAACCGGCATTGTTCCTGCTGTTTCGCATCGGCAGCGAGCGTTACGCCCTGCGCGCCACCGAAGTGGCGGAAGTGTTGCCGCGAGTGGCGTTGAAGCCGATTGCCCGGGCGCCGCAATGGGTCGCCGGAGTATTTGCCTATCGCGGTGCGGTGGTGCCGGTCATCGACCTCAGCGCCTTGACCTTCGGCCAGCCTGCCGAGGCGCGCACCAGTACGCGGCTGGTGCTGGTCAACTATCGCCCGGATGATTCGGAAACGGCGCAGTGGCTCGGGCTGATTCTCGAGCAGGCCACCGATACCCTGCGTTGTCATCCGGAAGATTTTCAGTCTTACGGCCTCGATAACCGCGAGGCGCCGTATCTCGGCCCGGTGCGCGAAGACGCCCAGGGGCTGGTGCAGTGGGTGCGGGTCAATGACTTGCTCGACGAGTCGGTGCGCGCCTTGCTGTTCCCCGATCCGCCGCGTGACCCGGCGCAGCTTGAGGCGCAGGCATGAGCGCTGATCAGCGGTTTTTCGACTTTCTCAAAGAGCGCATCGGCCTCGATGTGACGTCGGTCGGCCCGGCGATCATCGAGCGTGCCGTGCGCCAGCGCACCACGCTTTCGCAGGCGACTCATAGCGATGACTACTGGCAATTACTGCAAGGCTCGCGAGATGAACAGCAGGCACTGATCGAAGCGGTGATCGTGCCGGAGACATGGTTTTTCCGTTATCCGGAATCCTTTGCCACCCTGGGCAAACTGGCGCGCGCCCGGCTCAAAGAACTGAACAACATGCGCGCGCTGCGCATCCTCAGCCTGCCGTGTTCCACCGGCGAAGAACCCTATTCGATTGCCATGGCCCTGCTCGATGCCGGATTGCAGCCGCATCAATTCAAGGTCGATGGCATGGACGTTAGTCCGCTCTCGGTAGAGAAGGCGCGGCGTGCGCTGTACGGCAAGAACTCGTTTCGCGGCCAGGATCTGGATTTCCGCGAACGGCATTTTTTCGCCGAGCAGGATGGCCACCGGGTCAATGAAAACGTGCGCGAGCAGGTGCGCTTGCAGGTCGGCAATGTGCTCGATCCAACGCTCTTGGCCCGTGAGCCGGCGTTCGATTTCGTGTTCTGCCGCAACCTGCTGATCTACTTCGACCAGCCGACCCAGAAGCAGGTGTTCGAAGTGCTCAAGCGCCTGACGCATTTCGACGGCGTGCTGTTTATCGGCCCCGCCGAGGGTAGTCTGCTCGGCCGCCTGGGCATGCGCTCGATCGGCATTCCCCAGTCGTTCGCGTTCAGCCGTCACAGCGAACCGCACCCCGAGCCGCTGCCGACACCGAAACCGATCGCCGTGCCGATCAGCCAAGCGCTGCGCAATCCGCCGCCAGCGCCGGTTGTGCGCAATCGCCCGTTCGCCGCCGTGATGCCATTGCCAACCGCAGCGAAAGCCGCGAATCCGGACGCCGCGACCTTGCTGGCGCACATCGCTGCGCTGGCCAACGAAGGCAAAAGTGCCGAAGCCCGCGCTGCTTGCGAACAGTACCTGCGCAGCCATGAGCCAGTGGCGCAGGTGTTCTACTGGCTCGGCCTGCTCAGCGATGTCGCCGGCCTGACCCTCGAAGCCCAGGGTTTCTATCGCAAGGCTTTGTACCTCGAACCGCAACACCCCGAAGCGTTGATGCACCTGGCGGCGTTGCTGCAGGCCCAGGGCGACACGGCGGGTGCCCGACGATTGCAGGAGCGTGCCGCCCGCAGCGGTCGCACCGCCGACAGTGAGCGCAAACGATGATCGCGTCCGACACTTTCAACGTCACCCACGAAGACGCCCGCGCCATCGACGATTGCTGGAATCGCATCGGCATTCATGGCGACAAGTCCTGCCCGCTGCTCGAAGAACACATTCATTGTCGCAATTGCTCGGTGTATTCGGCCGCCGCCACGCGTCTGCTCGACCGGTATGCCTTGCAGCAGGACCAGCGCGACCCGGTAGCCAGCGCCGTGGAAACGGACGTAAAGACCCGCTCGCTGCTGATGTTCCGCCTCGGCGAAGAATGGCTGGGGCTGGCCACGCGCAGTCTGGTGGAAGTCGCGCCGATGCAGGCCATTCACTCATTGCCGCACCAGCGCTCGCGAGCGCTGTTGGGCGTGGCCAACGTGCGCGGTGCGCTGGTGGCGTGCCTGTCGCTGGTCGAATTGCTCGATCTGGATGCCCATGCCGCGCCGGCCACCGGTGCGCGGATCATGCCGCGCATGCTGATCATCGCCGCCCATGGCGGGCCGGTGGTGGTGCCGGTGGACGAGGTCGACGGCATTCATGCCATTGACGAGCGCATCCTTGCGGCGGCGTCGCAATCCGCTGCACAAGCCAGCGCCAAATACACTCGCGGTGTCCTGCAATATCGCGGTCGCAGCCTGCGCTGGCTCGACGAAGAACAGTTGCTGTCCGCCGTGACCCGGAGCCTGACATGACCCCCGAGCAAATGCGCGATGCCTCGCTGCTCGAGCTGTTCAGCCTTGAAGCCGAGGCCCAGACCCAGGTCCTCAGCGCCGGGCTGCTGGCGCTGGAACGCAATCCGACCCAGGCCGATCATCTCGAATCGTGCATGCGCGCGGCGCACTCGCTCAAAGGCGCGGCGCGGATCGTCGGCATCGACAGCGGCGTCAGCGTCGCCCATGTCATGGAAGATTGCCTGGTCAGCGCGCAGGAAGGGCGCCTGCTGCTGCGCCCCGAGCATATCGACGCGTTGTTGCAGGGCACCGATTTGCTCATGCGCATCGCCACCCCGGCGAACGCGCCGCAACCGCCGGATATCGAGGCCTATGTGGTGTTGATGGCGCGGTTGCTTGATCCGTCGGCAGCCCCGGCAGCAGCGCCTGTGGTCACGCCGCCGATGGCCGAACTGCAACTTGAGCCCGCGCCAGCGCCGGTGCCTTCGGTGCAAACACCTGTCGAAGCTGCCGAGCCGGCGCCGCGCAAAAGCAAACGCACCGCTGAAGGTGGCGAGCGCGTGTTGCGGGTGACTGCCGAACGCCTGAACAGCCTGCTCGATCTGTCGAGCAAATCGCTGGTGGAAACCCAGCGCCTCAAGCCGCATCTGGCGACCATGCAACGCCTCAAGCGCATGCAGAACAACGGCCTGCGCGCGCTGGAAAACCTCAACGTGCACCTCAAGGAACATGCCTTGAGCCTCGAGGCGCTGGAAGCCCTCGAAGACGCGCGCCGTTTGCTCGCCGAATCGCAACAACTGCTCAGCGAGAAAAACGCCGAGCTCGATGAATTTGCCTGGCAGGCCAGCCAACGTGCGCAAGTGCTCTACGACACCGCGCTGGCCTGCCGCATGCGCCCGTTCGCCGATGTTCTCAGCGGGCAGGTACGCATGGTCCGTGATCTGGGGCGCAGCCTCGGCAAACAGGTGCGCCTGGAGATCGAGGGCGAGAAAACCCAGGTCGACCGCGACGTGCTGGAAAAACTCGAAGCGCCGCTGACGCACTTGTTGCGCAATGCGGTCGATCACGGCATCGAAACGCCCGAACAACGCTTGCTCCAAGGCAAGCCGGAGGAAGGCCTGATTCGCCTTCGCGCCTCGCATCAGGCCGGTCTACTGGTGCTGGAACTGAGTGACGACGGCAACGGTGTCGATCTGGAAAAAGTCCGCCGCAGCATCGTCGAACGGCAGTTATCCCCAGCCGAAACCGCCGCGCAGCTCAGCGAAGAAGAGCTGCTGACGTTCCTGTTTCTGCCCGGCTTCAGTCTGCGCGACAAGGTCACCGAAGTGTCCGGTCGCGGCGTCGGTCTCGATGCGGTGCAGCACATGGTCCGCCAGTTGCGCGGAGCTGTGGTGCTGGAGCAGACGGCAGGCGAGGGCAGCCGCTTCCATCTGGAGGTGCCGTTGACGCTGTCGGTGGTGCGCAGTCTGGTGGTGGCCGTCGGTGAAGAGGCTTATGCCTTTCCGCTGGCGCACATCGAACGCATGTGCGATCTGGCGCCGGAAGACATCGTTCAGGTCGAAGGCCGCCAGCATTTCTGGCACGAAGGCCGGCATGTCGGGCTGGTTGCGGCCAGTCAACTGCTCAATCGCCCGGCCAGCCAGAACAGCGGCGAAACCCTCAAGGTCGTGGTGATTCGCGAACGTGATGCGATCTATGGCGTGGCGGTCGAGCGTTTCATCGGCGAGCGCACTCTGGTGGTGTTGCCGCTGGATGAACGGCTGGGCAAAGTTCAGGATATTTCCGCCGGCGCCTTGCTCGATGACGGCTCGGTGGTGCTGATCGTCGACGTCGAAGACATGCTGCGCTCGGTCGACAAACTGCTCAACACCGGGCGCCTGGAGCGTATTGCCCGCAACGGCAATCAAGCCGCGGAAGCTGCGCGCAAACGGGTGCTGGTGGTCGACGACTCCCTGACCGTGCGCGAACTGCAACGCAAACTCCTGCTCAACCGTGGTTACGACGTCGCGGTAGCGGTCGACGGCATGGACGGCTGGAATGCCCTGCGTTCCGAGGACTTCGACCTGCTGATCACCGACATCGACATGCCGCGCATGGACGGCATCGAACTGGTCAGCCTGCTGCGCCGCGACAACCGTCTGCAATCGCTGCCGGTGATGGTCGTCTCGTACAAGGATCGCGAAGAAGACCGGCGCCGTGGACTGGACGCCGGCGCCGACTATTATCTAGCCAAAGCCAGTTTTCATGACGACGCCCTGCTCGACGCAGTGGTCGAGCTCATCGGGGGACCGCGGGCATGAGGATCGCAATCGTCAATGACATGCCGCTGGCGGTGGAGGCGCTGCGCCGGGCACTGGCCTTCGAGCCGGCGCATCAGGTGGTCTGGGTTGCCCGCAACGGTGCCGAGGCGGTGCAACTGTGCGCCGAAAACACCCCGGACCTGATCCTGATGGACCTGATCATGCCGGTGATGGACGGTGTTGAAGCGACGCGTCGGATCATGGCCGAAACCCCTTGCGCCATCGTCATCGTCACCGTTGACCGTCAACAGAACGTACACCGGGTGTTCGAAGCCATGGGCCACGGCGCGCTGGATGTGGTCGACACCCCAGCCGTTGGCGGCGGCAACCCGCAGGAAGCGGCGGCGCCGTTGCTGCGCAAGATCCTCAATATCGGCTGGCTGATTGGTGACAAAGCGCCACGCGCGCGGCCGGCTCCGACGGCCCAGCGCAGTTCGGCTTCCCGCCAGCGGCTGGTGGCGATTGGTTCGTCTGCCGGCGGCCCTGCGGCACTGGAGGTTCTGCTTAAAGGTTTGCCCAAGGATTTTTCGGCAGCGATCGTGCTGGTCCAGCATGTCGATCAGGTGTTCGCGGCCGGCATGGCCGAATGGCTGGCCGGCGCCAGTGGCCTGGACGTGCGTCTGGCCCGCGAAGGTGAGCCACCGCAAAGCGGCGCGGTGCTGCTGGCCGGGACCAATCACCATATCCGCTTGCTCAAGAACGGCACGCTGGCCTACACCGCCGAACCGGTCAACGAAATCTACCGGCCCTCGATCGACGTGTTTTTCGAGAGCGTCGCCAATTACTGGAATGGTGACGCCGTCGGGGTTTTATTGACCGGGATGGGGCGCGACGGCGCGCAAGGGCTTAAGCTCATGCGCCAACAGGGTTATTTGACCCTCGCCCAGGATCAGCACAGCAGTGCGGTGTACGGCATGCCCAAAGCCGCCGCGGCCATCGATGCCGCCGTGGAAATCCGTCCACTGGAAAGAATAGCGCCACGGTTGCTGGAGATTTTCCCCAAATGAACAGGTATATCCGCAATCCTGGCCCCCGCAGCACTCAGGTGACCGCCCATGAATGATTTACAGATCGACGACATCAAAACCGACGAAAACGCCGCCATGGTGTTGTTGGTGGACGATCAGGCGATGATCGGCGAAGCGGTGCGCCGTGGGCTGTCGAATCAGGAAAACATCGACTTCCACTTCTGCTCCGATCCGCAGCAAGCCATCGCCCAGGCCGTACGCATCAAGCCGACGGTGATTCTGCAGGATCTGGTGATGCCCGGCCTCGATGGCCTGAGCCTGGTGCGCGAATACCGCAACCATCCGGCGACCAAGGACATCCCGATCATCGTCCTGTCGACCAAGGAAGACCCGCTGATCAAGAGCGCGGCGTTCTCCGCCGGGGCCAACGATTATCTGGTGAAACTGCCCGATACCATCGAGCTGGTGGCGCGCATCCGCTATCACTCGCGCTCCTACATGACCCTGTTGCAACGCGATGCCGCCTACCGGGCGCTGCGGGTCAGCCAGCAACAATTGCTCGACACCAATCTGGTGCTGCAACGGCTGATGAATTCCGATGGCCTGACCGGGCTGTCCAATCGCCGCCACTTCGACGAGTACCTGGAGCTGGAGTGGCGCCGCTCGTTGCGCGATCAGAGCCAGTTGTCGTTGCTGATGATCGATGTTGATTACTTCAAGTCGTACAACGACAGCTTCGGCCACGTCGAGGGCGACGAAGCCTTGCGCAAGGTCGCGGCGGCGATCCGCGACGCCAGCGCGCGGCCATCCGACCTGCCGGCGCGTTATGGTGGCGAGGAGTTTGTGCTGGTGCTGCCAAACACCTCGCCGGGCGGGGCGCGACTGGTGGCGGAGAAACTGCGCCAGACCGTGGCGGCACTGAAAATCCCGCACAACACCCCGGCGGCGGGCGACAGCCTGACCATCAGTATTGGTCTCGCGACCATGGTGCCGCAGGCCGGCAGCGATTGCCGCCTGCTGATTTCGGCGGCGGATCGCGGGTTGTATCTGGCGAAGAACAATGGGCGTAATCAGGTGGGGATCGAGTAAACGCTCTCCCTCACCCCAGCCCTCTCCCAGGGGGAGAGGGGGCCGACCGAGATGTCTCGGATTCTGCATCGACCTGCTCCACCGAGTCGATTATGGATCTTTGAGCTTGGCGATTATGGATTCAGCTAAGCCATTCAAGTCGGCGTAGCTCTCGAATATCCCCCAATCGGTCCCCTCTCCCTCCGGGAGAGGGCTAGGGTGAGGGCAGGCAATCTCGACGCAGACAGAAACCTCAGATGATTCACCCCCACAGCCGCCAGACGGGCTGCCGCGCCAGCCTGATTACGTTATACTCGCCGGCTTTCAAAAGTTCGCCAACGAGTGCTGCCCGTCATGGAAATCAACCCGATCCTGAACACCATCAAGGACCTGTCCGAGCGCTCCGAAACTATTCGGGGGTATCTTTGACTACGATCAAAAGCATGAGCGTCTGACCGAGGTCAATCGCGAGCTTGAAGATCCGAGCGTCTGGAACAAACCTGAATACGCCCAGGAACTGGGCCGCGAGCGCGCTGCGCTGGCGCAGATCGTCGATACCCTCGATGAACTGAACGCCGGTCTGGCCGATTGCCGCGACCTGCTGGACATGGCCGTCGAAGAAAACGACGAAGGCGCGGTCGGCGATGTCGTCGCCGAACTGGCCCGTCTCGAGGAAAGTCTGGCCAAGCTGGAATTCCGCCGCATGTTCAGCCATGAAATGGACCCGAACAACGCCTACCTGGACATCCAGGCCGGTTCCGGTGGTACCGAAGCGCAGGACTGGGCCAACATCCTGCTGCGCATGTACCTGCGCTGGGCCGACAAGCGCGGTTTCGACGCGACCATCATGGAACTGTCCGCCGGTGAAGTCGCCGGTATCAAAGGCGCGACCGTGCACATCAAGGGTGAATACGCCTTTGGCTGGTTGCGTACCGAGATCGGTGTGCACCGTCTGGTGCGCAAGAGCCCGTTCGACTCCGGCAACCGTCGCCACACCTCGTTCTCGGCGGTTTTCGTTTCGCCAGAAATCGACGACAAGGTCGAAATCGAAATCAACCCGGCAGACCTGCGCATTGACACCTATCGTTCCTCCGGTGCCGGTGGTCAGCACGTAAACACCACCGACTCGGCCGTACGTATCACTCACGTACCGACCAACACCGTGGTCAGCTGCCAGAACGAACGTTCCCAGCACGCCAACAAGGACACCGCCATGAAAATGCTGCGGGCCAAGTTGTACGAGCAGGAAATGCAGAAACGCAATGCCGCCTCGCAAGCGCTGGAAGACACCAAGTCCGATATCGGCTGGGGTCACCAGATCCGCTCCTACGTGCTCGATGCATCGCGGATCAAGGATCTGCGCACCAACATCGAACGCAGCGATTGCGACAAGGTGCTCGACGGCGACATCGACGAGTATCTGGAAGCCAGCCTGAAATCGGGCCTGTAACAGACGCCAACACAGGATCGACCGTTTCCGCTCGATCCCTGTAGGAGCCAGCCCGCTGGCGATCCCCGGACCGTAGGGTCCGGGGGCAACGAACCTGATGGAATACTTAAAGACATGAGCGACCAACAACTCGACCCGCAAGCCCTGCAACAGGAAGAAAACTCGCTGATCGCCCTGCGCAAGGAAAAGCTTGCTGCCGAGCGCGCCAAGGGCAATGCCTTCCCGAACGACTTCCGCCGCGACAACTACTGCGATGCCTTGCAGAAACAGTATGCGGACAAGACCAAGGAAGAGCTGGCAGAGGCTGCAATCCCGGTCAAGGTCGCCGGTCGCATCATGCTCAACCGTGGCTCGTTCATGGTGATCCAGGACATGACCGGGCGCATCCAGGTCTACGTCAACCGCAAGACCTTGTCGGAAGAAACCCTGGCCGCGGTGAAAACCTGGGACATGGGCGACATCATTGCCGCCGAAGGCACCCTGGCGCGCTCCGGCAAAGGCGACCTGTACGTTGAAATGACCAATGTGCGTCTGCTGACCAAGTCGCTGCGTCCGCTGCCGGACAAGCACCACGGCCTGACCGACACCGAACAGCGCTACCGTCAGCGTTACGTCGACCTGATCGTCAACGAAGACGTGCGCCAGACCTTCCGCGTGCGTTCGCAAGTGATCGCGCACATCCGCAGCTTCCTGATGAAGCGCGACTTCCTCGAAGTCGAAACGCCGATGCTGCAGACCATTCCGGGTGGCGCTGCGGCCAAGCCGTTCGAAACCCACCACAATGCGCTGGACATGGAAATGTTCCTGCGTATCGCGCCTGAGCTTTATCTGAAGCGTCTGGTAGTCGGTGGTTTTGAGAAAGTGTTCGAGATCAACCGCAACTTCCGTAACGAAGGCGTTTCGACGCGTCACAACCCTGAATTCACCATGTTGGAGTTCTATCAGGCCTACGCCGATTACGAAGACAACATGGACCTGACCGAAGAACTGTTCCGCGAGCTGGCGCAGCTGGTATTGGGCAGCACCGACGTGCCGTACGGCGACAAGGTGTTCCACTTCGGCGAGCCGTTCGTGCGTCTGTCGGTGTTCGACTCGATCCTCAAGTACAATCCTGAGCTGACCGCCGATGACCTTAACGACATCGACAAGGCCCGTGCCATCGCCAAGAAGGCCGGCGCCAAGGTGCTGGGCTTCGAAGGTCTGGGCAAACTGCAGGTGATGATTTTCGAAGAACTGGTCGAGCACAAGCTGGAACAGCCGCACTTCATTACCCAGTACCCGTTCGAAGTGTCGCCGCTGGCCCGTCGCAACGATGACAACCCGAACGTCACCGACCGCTTCGAGCTGTTCATCGGCGGCCGTGAAATTGCCAACGCCTACTCCGAGTTGAACGACGCGGAAGACCAGGCCGAGCGCTTCATGGCGCAGGTGGCCGACAAGGACGCCGGCGACGACGAAGCCATGCACTACGACGCCGACTTCGTCCGTGCGCTGGAGTACGGCATGCCGCCAACGGCCGGTGAAGGGATCGGCATCGACCGTCTGGTGATGCTGCTGACCAACTCGCCGTCGATTCGCGATGTGATCCTGTTCCCGCACATGCGACCGCAAGCGTAAACGTTTCAGTTAAAAAGCCGCCTAAAACAGGCGGCTTTTTATTGCCTGTCTGGTACAAATGTATCAATTGGTTAATTTGGAATTAGTAGAGGAAGTGCTGTCGTGATGGGTGCAATAGCTCAAGAAGGTGCAGCGGGTATCGCCACTGCGGTCGCTGAAAGTGTTCAGTACCAGGGCCGCAAGGCCAGCCGACAGGGCAGTGAGCAGCGTCGCCAAGACATTCTCGACGCGGCCATGCGCATTGTCGTGCGCGACGGCGTGCGGGCCGTGCGCCACCGTGCGGTAGCGGCCGAGGCCGGTGTGCCGCTGTCGGCGACCACGTATTACTTCAAGGACATCGACGACCTGCTCACCGATACCTTCGCCCAATACGTGGAGCGCAGCGCGGCGTATATGGCCAAGCTGTGGATCAACAACGAAGGCCTGTTGCGCGACATGGTCGTCAGTGCCGACGGCAGCCCGGAGTCACGCTCGCAACTGGCCGACGACATCGCGCGGCTGATGGCCGACTACGTGCACCGGCAGTTGATAAACCGCCGCGAGCATCTGATGGCCGAGCAGGCGTTCCGCCAGGAAGCGCTGCTCAACCCGCGTCTGGCGATTCTGGTGCGCTCGCATCAGCAGATTCTGTTGCAGGGCACCTGCCAGTTGTTTCAGGTATTGGGCTCGCGCGAACCGCAGCAGGATGCCAAAGTGTTGACGGCGATTATCGGACGGATGGAATATCAGGGCCTGCTCAACGACGCCGAGCCTTTGGCCGAAGAGGACATGCTCGGCATTCTGACGCGGTATATGCACCTGGTGCTGGCCTCGGTCTGATCCGCGGATGCTTTTGATCGTTCCTCACGCTCCGCGTGGGAATGCCGCCCGGGACGCTCTGCGTCCCTTGCCGGGATGACGCAGAGCGTCATTGGATGCATTCCCACGCGGAGCGTGGGAACGATCGATAAATGAACGCCGCTTGTGTTCATAAGGAGTCTCGAATGAAGTCCTGGCGTGGCGTGCTGCTGGCCCTGTCGTTGCTGCTGCTCAGTGGCTGTCTGGTGACGTTCAAGGAACCGCTGGCGGCCAGCGACCCGGCGCCCAAGGGCTTGCTCGGCAAATGGTCGAGCACCAATGCCTGGGGCGAGCCGATGAACCTTGAGCTGACTCGCGTCGGCAATGACCGCTACCAGGCCGTTACCTGGTTCAAGGCCAAACCGCGCGAACGCGAAGCCTATCCGTTTACCGTGTCACGGCATGGCAACCGCTGGTATCTGTCGGCGAAAGTGCCCGCGCGTTTCGGCGGCCACTTCACCATTGCCGGGTTCGAAATCACCGCCAAGCGCGAACTGGTGATCTACAACCTCGACCTCGAGCAGATCAATCAAGCGATCAAACAGCATGCACTCGACGGTCAGGCCTTCCAGACCGACGACGGCGACGGCGTGCACGTCGACAGCAACCTCGACAAGGTCTTCGCTTACCTTGATGATCCGGCCAATTCCGATGTCTTCGTTGAAGCCGCGCGCTATCAGCGCCAGGCCAGCGCCCAATAATTCACACGTCAGGTTTTTACAGGAGTTTCGGGTGGACGATTACCAGCAGACGATACGCATGTTGTCCGATCGCATTGTGCTGGCGCAAACGCCGATCCGCGTGCTCGATGCGGTCAAGTGGGACGAGAACGTGCGCAAGGGCTTTCTCAAGGCCAAGGGCAAGGAAATGCCCGCCATCGATCGCGACTACTACCTCAATCGGCCACTGTCGTTCGATTCAAGCCAGGTCAAACTGGAATTCCAGAACATCGAGCGCGACATTACCCGCCAGCTCGGCCAGTTCAACCCGGTCGGGCAGATCATGCGGCGCATGTGCAAGGAATACCGCATGGTCGTGCGCATGCTCGAAGCGCGCGGCACCGAGGATTTCGGCCTGATCTCGCAAGAGCTGTACGGCGCCGCGTCCGATGCCTTCCATGCCGGAGATCCGACCCTGGCCGACCTTGGCCTGATGATGTCCGACTACCTGAACAACATCGATGGCCGCGGCGATCTGAAGGACGAGCCGAAGATCCTCACCGCCAAAGATGCCGTGCATTTGCTGCAGACCCGTTTGAACAAGGTGTTCGGCGAGGCCGAGGAAACCATTCGGGTGTTCGAGTCCGACGGCATCGTCGCCGACGCAGCGGCCGGCGCCGACTACATCAAGATTCGCACCGACGCGATGTTCAACAACCGTGACGTGCGGGCGCTGGAGGTGCACGAAGGGCTGGTGCATGTCGGCACCACGCTCAACGGGCTGAACCAGCCAATCTGCACCTTCCTGTCGAAAGGCCCGCCGTCGTCGACGGTGACCCAGGAAGGTCTGGCAATCCTCATGGAAATCATCACGTTCGCCTCCTACCCAAGTCGCCTGCGCAAACTGACCAACCGCACCCGCGCTATTCACATGGTCGAGGAGGGCGCGGACTTTTTGCAGGTGTTCGAGTTCTTCCGCGAGCAGGGCTTCGAAATGGCGGAGAGCTATGGCAACGCCAGTCGGGTTTTCCGCGGCTCGACACCGACCGGTCTGCCATTCACCAAAGACTTGTCCTACCTCAAGGGCTTCATCATGGTTTACAACTACATTCAGTTGGCCGTGCGCAAGGGCAAGCTCGAGCAGATTCCGCTGTTGTTCTGCGGCAAGACCACGCTGGAAGACATGCGTACCCTGCGCCAGTTGGTGGATGAAGGGCTGGTGGTGCCGCCGAAGTATCTGCCGGATCAGTTCCGCGATCTGAACGCGTTGTCGGCGTGGATGTGCTTCTCCAACTTCCTCAACCACTTGAGCCTGGACCGGATCGAAGCGGATTACTCCAATATCCTCTGACCGCCGCTGATCGTTCCCACGCTCCGCGTGGGAATGCATCCCGTGACGCTCCGCGTCACAGTGGACGCAGAGCGTCCATGGCGGCGTTCCCACGCGGAGCGTGGGAACGATCTAACCGTATTTGAACCTGAAATTCGCGAGGTTTCACCGGATGAGAATCCTCGGCATCCTTTGCCTGCTCTTGACCCTCGGCGGCTGCAGTTCGCTGCTGTTCTACCCCGAACCGGGCCAGGTCTTCACCCCGGAAAAAGCCAAACTCGACTACCGCACCGTCACGCTGGTCACTGCCGATGGCTTGAAGCTCAACGCCTGGTGGCTGCCGGCCAAACCTGGCGTGGAGGTCAAAGGCACGGTGCTGCATCTGCACGGCAACGGCGGCAACCTGCCGATGCATCTGGGTGGCAGTTGGTGGCTGCCGAAAAACGGCTATCAAGTGCTGCTGGTGGACTACCGCGGGTACGGCTTGTCCGAAGGCAAGCCGAGCTTGCCGGCGATCTATCAGGACATCGACGCCGCATTCGCCTGGCTGGACCAGTCCCCGGAAGTCAAAGGCAAACCGCTGGTGCTGCTCGGGCAAAGTCTCGGTGGGGCGATGGCAGTGCATTGGCTGGTGCAGCATCCCGAGCGGCAAAAGCAGCTCAAAGCCCTGGTGCTCGACGGCGTGCCTGCCAGTTACCGCAGCGTCGGCCAGTATGCGTTGAGTACATCGTGGCTGACCTGGCCATTGCAGGTGCCACTGTCGTGGCTGGTGCCGGACGGCGACAGCGCGATTCATTCGATGGCGCAACTCAACGGCGTGCCGAAACTGATTTTCCACAGCATCGACGATCCGTTGGTGCCGATGGTCAACGGCATCCGTCTGTATCAAGCGGCGCCGCCACCGCGTGTGTTGCAACTGACCCGTGGTGGTCACGTGCAGACTTTTGGCGATCCGGTGTGGCAGCAGGTGATGCTGCGTTACCTCGACGACCCCGAGCATTTCAACGGTCTGCGCCGCCTCGGCGAAATCCCCAATTACCCAGCGCCCCCGAATTCTGAAAACGAGAGTCCGCAATGACTGAAGAACGTAACGCCATCCCGCTGATCATCACCGGTATCTGCAGCATCCTCGGCACCGTCGGGGCGCTGTGGTACTACGGCTACCTGCACTTCGCCAAACCCGAGGATGCGCTGCTGCTCAACGAATTCACCATGCTCAAGACCGTGCCCGGTGAGGACTACAAACTATCGCTGACTCCCGCGCCGCAAGTGGCGCAGTGCATTGACGGCGTGCTGGTGTTGTTTGATACCGAGCAGAAGGGCCTGACCGGGGTGCTGGTCAATGGGCAGAAGAAGGCTGTGCGGTGCATGGGTGAAGAGACGCCGCAGAAGCTTGAGCATTAACGCGATCCCTTGTAGGAGTGAGCCCGCTCGCGATAGCGGTGTATCAGCCAAATAAATATTGACTGAGCGGACGCTATCGCGAGCAGGCTCACTCCTACACAGTTCGTCTTCGTGCATGAAAAAAGCCCCGCCTGATCACTCAAGCGGGGCTTTTGCGTTACAGCACGAACCTTAGTTCGAACTCACCGAAGAACGCGGTGCAACCGGCTGGTTGTCGTTGGAAATGGTCACTTCCACCCGACGGTTCATCGCACGGCCCGAGACGCTGCCGTTATCCGCGACCGGGTATTCCTTGCCATAACCCTGAGCGACGATACGCGATGGATCGACACCCATTTTGATCAGCGCCATTTGCACCGAAGTCGCGCGGCGCTCGGACAGCGACTGGTTGTAGCTGGCAGTACCGGTGCTGTCGGTGTAACCCTCGACGATCACTTTGCGATCCGGGTTTTCCTGAAGGAATTGCGCCAGTTTGTTGATGTTCACCAGACCGGTGGATTTCAGGTCGGCCTTGTTGGTGGCGAACAGCACATCACCAAAAGTTACCAGCGTGCCGCGATCGGTCTGCTTGGCGTTGAGGCTGTCCTGCAGCTGTTTGATCTGCTGGTCACGGGCATCCAGACGGGCCTGGGCACGTTGCGCGGCGGCGTTCTTCAGGTTGTTCTCAGCGGTGCGCAGGGCGATGGTCTGCTTGGCCACTTCCACGCGCTGGTTGGTCAGGTAGGCCAGTTGGTCAACCTTGGCCGCGTCTTCTTTATCCAGATAGGCCTTGTCGGCCTTGTCCAGGTAATCGCTGGCATCTTTGGTTTCCAGTGCTGCGACTTTGCTCGCCTGCGGGTTGGCCTGCAGGCCGGCGTAGTTGGTGCGCGCCTGTTCCAGGTTCGGGTTCGGCGGGGTGGAGCAGGCAGCCAACGCAACGCTTGCGGCCAGAAGAGCGGGAATCATCAGTTGCTTACGCATAATTTGTCGTCCTTTCTATCGATAAGAGATTCAGCTTTGCCATCCGGATGCGCGCTTACTGCACAGTGCGCTGGCTTTCCTGACGCAGTTCCTGAACACCTTTCTGGGAATCCTTCACAGCCTGTTCGGCCTTGGCGGCCTGAGCCTTGCGTTCAGCGACGCGAGCGTCCCACTCAGCCTGTTCGGACAGGCGACGGGCTTCGTCGTACTTCTTGTCGTGCATGGCGATTTCAGCTTGTTTCAGTTTGTCCTGAGCCTGCTTCATTTCCACCGCAGCGAACTCGGTACCGCCGGCGCTGACGGCGCTGTTAACGGCCGATTGGGTCACGGCGTACTGCTCGGTCGGTGGATTACCGGCGCAACCGGCCAGAACGAAGCTGGTGCCGATGGCCAGAGCGGCCAGTTTCAGACCGCGCAGGTGGGAAAACGTGGATTGGGTTTTCATGGTCTTCAACTCCATTAGGCATCTCCTGAAAATACAACTGAATCCATCCTGGCAGAGGAGCCGAAAGCATCGCTTGTTGACGCGAATTGAAACGCTCGTTCCAGGCGTGGTTACCTGTTCCGACCGGATGCATTTTTGAAAAGTTCAGAAAAGATGGCCTATCGCCAAAAATTAAATTGACCGTTTGGACAAGGCTCCGGGACGGGAACTTTGGCGGTTTGAAGGGGTACGCGCGGGGTGTAATCGACACGGATATCAAGGGTGTACAGGGCCCATTGTAGGAGTGAGCCTGCTCGCGATAGCGGTGTATCAGCCGCTGGATATGTCGACTAATACACTGCTATCGCGAGCAGGCTCACTCCTACATTTTGGTCTGTGTCGGGTCAGTGATTCTGTTTGTTCTCGGCTGAGGCCAGATCATGCAAATGCCGCCGCGACAGCGCCAGAAAACGTGGCGTCGGCCCGACGTCTTCGTACAGCGGATCACCTTCCTCATCGGTCGCGACCACCGTCGAACCTTTCACATACGGCAGGCTCGCCTCGAACTCTTCGAGGGCGGCGCCGATCAGTTCGCCGAGCAGTTCTTCGGGATGGCGCTTGGGGTACATTTCGGCAATCGCGGCCAGCCTTGCGGCAGATTCCACGTCCAGATGAATCGTGTAGCCAGTATCGGTCAGGCGACCTTTGGCGTTTTCTTCCCAATGCTGGGCAAGTTCACGGATTTTCATGATGACCTCATTTCGCACCTGCTCATGGCAGGTCTGGGTGAGTGTCCGCCAGGGCCGGCGGCAAGCCCTCGTGTGGCTTACTGTTGAGACTAGCTTTGCCGCTCAAGGTTTAAAGTCCCTTCGTCGGCTGCTTGTAAGAAGCGTCGCAGAGCGGCACTCTCTCGAGCAAAGCATTCGTTTCTGCGCCGTCCCGATTACCGTTGGAGAACTGCTGATGACCGATATTGATGCACGCTTGCGCGAAGATGTTCACCTGCTCGGAGAGCTGTTGGGCAACACCATTCGAGATCAGTACGGCGAGCCGTTCCTCGCCAAGATCGAGCAGATTCGCAAGGGCGCCAAGGCTGACCGGCGCGGCTCGATGGACGCCGAACTGAGCGCCAGCCTCAATCAGTTGAGCGAAGACGAATTGCTTCCGGTAGCGCGCGCCTTCAACCAGTTTCTCAACCTGGCGAACATTGCCGAGCAGTATCAGTTGATTCATCGGCGCGAAGAGTCGCAGCCGGCGCCGTTCGAATCCCGCGTATTGCCTGAACTGCTGGCGCGTTTGCGCAGCGAAGGCCACAGCGCCGAATCCCTGGCCCGGCAACTGGCGCGGCTGGAAATCGAACTGGTGCTGACCGCGCACCCGACCGAAGTCGCCCGCCGCACCTTGATTCAGAAGTACGACGCGATTGCCGCGCAACTCGCCGCGCAGGACCATCGCGACCTGACCAGCGCCGAGCGCGAACAGATCCACACCACCCTGCAACGATTGATCGCTGAAGCCTGGCACACCGAAGAAATCCGTCGCACGCGGCCGACGCCGGTCGACGAAGCGAAATGGGGCTTTGCGGTGATCGAACACTCGCTGTGGCAAGCCATTCCCAACCATATGCGCAAGGCCGACAAGGCGTTGCATGAGGCTACAGGTCTGCGCCTGCCGCTGGAGGCTGCGCCGATTCGCTTCGCCTCGTGGATGGGCGGCGACCGTGACGGCAACCCCAACGTCACTGCAGCCGTAACCCGTGAAGTGTTATTGCTGGCGCGCTGGATGGCCGCCGACCTGTACCTGCGCGACGTCGATCACCTCGCCGCCGAACTGTCGATGCAACAGGCCAGTGACGCGCTCAAGGCCCAGGCCGGCGACAGCGCCGAACCGTATCGTGCGGTGCTCAAGCAATTGCGCGAGCGCCTGCGAGCGACGCGTAATTGGGCTCACGCCGCACTCACCGCGCCGACACCCGCACCCGCCGAGGTGCTGCACAACAATCGCGATCTGCTCGGGCCGCTGGAGCTGTGTTTCAACTCGCTGCATGAATGCGGCATGGGCGTGATCGCCGATGGGCCGTTGCTCGATTGCCTGCGCCGCGCCGTAACTTTTGGTCTGTTTCTGGTACGTCTGGATGTGCGTCAGGATTCCGCACGGCACAGCTCGGCGATGACCGAAATCACCGACTACCTCGGGCTTGGGCGTTATGAGGATTGGGATGAAGAACAACGGATCAAATTCCTCACTCAGGAACTGAGCAACCGCCGCCCGTTATTGCCGGCGCATTTCAAGCCGTCGGCCGACACCGCCGAAGTGCTCAATACCTGCAAGGAAATCGCCGCCGCCCCGGCGGCTTCGCTCGGCTCTTACGTGATTTCCATGGCCGGCGCGGCTTCCGATGTGCTCGCCGTGCAACTGCTGCTCAAGGAATCCGGTGTGCTGCGGCCGATGCGCGTGGTGCCGCTGTTCGAGACCCTCGCCGACCTCGACAACGCCGGGCCGGTGATGGAGCGGCTGTTGCTGCTGCCGGGTTATCGCGCGCGCCTGCAAGGCCCGCAGGAAGTAATGATTGGCTATTCCGACTCGGCCAAGGACGCCGGCACCACCGCGGCGGCCTGGGCGCAATACCGCGCGCAAGAGCGGCTGGTGGAAATCTGCCGCGAGCAGCAAGTCGAACTGCTGTTGTTCCATGGTCGCGGCGGTACCGTCGGCCGTGGCGGCGGCCCGGCGCACGCGGCGATTCTGTCGCAGCCACCGGGTTCGGTGGCGGGGCGGTTCCGCACCACCGAGCAGGGCGAAATGATCCGTTTCAAATTTGGCTTGCCGGACATCGCCGAGCAGAACCTCAATCTGTATCTGGCGGCGGTGCTCGAAGCGACATTGCTGCCACCGCCGCCGCCAACGCCCGAATGGCGACACCTGATGGACGAACTGGCGGCGGACGGTGTCAGCGCTTACCGCCAGGTGGTGCGCGAGAATCCGCAGTTCGTCGAGTACTTCCGCCAGTCCACACCTGAGCAGGAACTGGGGCGCCTGCCGCTCGGCAGTCGTCCGGCCAAGCGCCGCGCCGGCGGCATCGAAAGCCTGCGGGCGATCCCGTGGATCTTCGGCTGGACGCAAACCCGACTTATGCTGCCGGCGTGGCTGGGCTGGGAGTCGGCGCTGAGCAAGGCGCTGGAACGCGGCGAAGGCCAGTTGCTCGGGCAGATGCGCGAGCAGTGGCCGTTCTTCCGCACGCGCATCGACATGCTGGAGATGGTCCTGGCCAAGGCAGACGCCGATATCGCACTGTCCTACGATGAGCGCTTGGTCGAGCCGGAACTGCTGCCGCTGGGCGCGCAGTTACGCGACCTATTGTCGCAGGCGTGCAGCGTGGTGCTCGGCCTGACCGGCCAGTCGCAGCTGCTCGCGCACAGCCCTGACACCCTCGAATTCATCCGTCTGCGCAACACCTATCTCGACCCGCTGCATCTATTGCAGGCCGAACTGCTGGCACGCTCGCGGCAGCAGGAAGTCGAGCAGGGCAGCCCGGTGGAACAGGCGCTGCTGGTGTCTGTGGCGGGGATTGCCGCCGGTTTGCGAAATACCGGCTAACGTTTGCAACGGGGCATGCGGCATCGAGCAATCGCTGCCGGGTGCTGCTGTGCGTGTGCGGGGAAAGTGCCGCCAGGCGACAGTTAATGATGGGGTTGCGACTTGGGTCACCGTGTCGCGAGGTCGCGGCGGGCGTCGGTTTCTCCGACTTTTGGCGTCTTGTGTGGGCGCAGCCTGCTGTGTATCTTGATCAGCCTTTGGCCGTTTGTGCGGCCACGACCCGTATTTTTCAGGATTCGTCCCAAGCGGCGAATCCTTTGTTTTGTAAAAGCTTTTTATAAAAAAATTGAGGAGCACATCTAATGCGCGTCATTCTGCTGGGAGCTCCCGGGGCCGGTAAAGGTACTCAGGCTAAGTTCATCACCGAGAAATTCGGCATTCCACAAATTTCCACCGGCGACATGCTGCGCGCAGCGGTCAAGGCCGGCACACCACTGGGCGTTCAAGCCAAGAGCATCATGGATGCCGGCGGCCTGGTGTCGGATGACCTGATCATTGCCCTGGTCAAGGACCGCATTGCCCAGCCTGACTGCGCCAACGGTTTCCTGTTCGACGGCTTCCCGCGCACCATTCCGCAGGCTGAAGCATTGGTCACTGCCGGTGTCGAGCTGGACGCCGTGGTCGAAATCGCCGTTGAAGACGAAGAGATCGTCCAGCGCATCGCCGGCCGTCGTGTCCACGAAGCCAGCGGCCGCGTCTATCACATCGTCTACAACCCGCCAAAACTGGCCGGCAAGGACGACATTACCGGCGAAGAGCTGGTGCAGCGCAAGGACGACACCGAAGAAACCGTGCGTCATCGCCTGTCGGTCTACCATTCGCAGACCAAGCCGCTGGTGGATTTCTACCAGAAGCTCTCCGCAACGAATGGCGGCAAGCCGAAGTACAGCCACATTCCGGGCGTCGGTTCGGTCGATGCGATCACCGCCAAGGTCCTCGCGGCGCTGAGCTGAAAAGTCTGGACCGCTGCACCATCCACGGCCCGCTTGCGGGCCGTAGTTGTTTATACTGACGCACCTTTTTTCCCCCACCCCTGTTCTGGAAACATCGATGAGTACCTTGCTGGCCCTGGACACCGCGACTGAAGCTTGCTCCGTTGCCTTGCTGCACGACGGCAAGGTCACGAGCCATTACGAGGTGATCCCGCGCCTGCACGCGCAAAAGTTGCTGCCGATGATTCAGCAGTTGCTCGCTGATGCAGGCACTACGCTGCAAGCGGTCGACGCCATTGCGTTCGGTCGCGGGCCGGGTGCATTTACCGGTGTGCGCATTGCCATCGGCGTGGTGCAGGGGCTGGCGTTTGCGCTGGATCGTCCGGTCTTGCCGGTGTCCAATCTCGCGGTGTTGGCCCAACGTGCGTTACGTGAACATGGCGTGAGTCAGGTTGCGGCGGCCATCGATGCGCGCATGGACGAAGTCTATTGGGGCTGCTATCGCGAGACGGCAGGGGAGATGCGTCTGGTCGGCGCCGAAGCGGTGCTGCCACCTGAAGTTGCGGCGCTGCCGGCCGACGCCAGTGGCGAGTGGTTCGGTGCCGGCACTGGTTGGGGCTACGGCGAGCGCATTGCGGTCAACCTGACCGGCGCCGATGCCGGCATGCTGCCGCACGCCGAAGACCTGCTGACCCTGGCGCGTTTTGCCTGGGCGCGCGGCGAGTCGATCCCGGCGGACGACGCGCAACCGGTCTACCTGCGCGACAAAGTCGCCACCCCCAAAGCCCGCTGATTCACCGCTTTCCCCTGTGGGAGCGAGCCTGCTCGCGAAGCGGTGGTTCAGATAAGGAAATTTGTCTGACGCGGCGCACTCGCGAGCAAAGGGAAAAAGTCACACGCAAATATCGCCAATCGTCAGTTTTTTCCCCTCGTTTAAAACCTTTTGCGCTTTATGTGTTCTAGTTATCACTCGGCAGTTTGCTAAGTCGGTCAGGTGCCGCTAAATTGCCATCATTGATACCGGGCATGAATTTATGCGTATAGACGGCGTTTCCTCTCAGTCCTATCCCATCAAGCGCAAGCCTCGCAAAGGCCCTGTGACGGTGGATGAATCCCTCGACGATATCGACGGCGAGCTGGAGTTTCCGACTGAAGAACAACTGGCTGCCCGTGCTGCCGCCAAAGCCACTGCGCAACGCCTGAGCAATCTGCCTGCCCGTCAGCAAGACATGATCTACCACCGTGCGATGAGCAAAAGCGTAGCGATGGCCCTGGCCAGCTACCTGAGCACCGCCGGTTTTGTCGATTGGGATGCCGACGTGCTGGGCCTCGATCTGTATATCTGATGGCTCTGCCTTACTACCTTGGATGCCCGTCCTGGAGCGAAAACGCCTGGCGCGAGTATCTGTATCCGGTAGACGCAAAAACCTCGGATTTTCTCGCTCTCTATTCTCAAGTGTTCAATGCCGTCGAAGGCAATACCACCTTCTACGCCAGCCCCTCGCCAGCCACCGTGCAGCGTTGGGCCGAAATCATGCCCGAACACTTTCGCTTCACCGCCAAATTTCCCGGCGACATCAGCCACAGCGGTGACTTGCGCGATCAATTGACCGCCGCCGAAACCTTCCTGCAATTACTCAAGCCGCTCGGCAAACGGGTGTCGCCGTTGTGGTTGCAACTGTCGAAAGGCTTCACCCCGCAGCGGCTGCCGGAACTGGCGGCTTTTATCGATGCGCTGGACTGTCCGTTGGCGGTCGAAGTGCGCAACGAGCAGTTTTTCGCCAAGGGCGAGAGTGAGCGCTTGCTCAACCGTCTGCTTCTGGATCGCGGCGTCGAGCGCATCTGCCTTGATCCGCGTGCGCTGTTCAGCTGCCTGTCGACCGAGTCGTCGGTGATCCACGCACAATCGAAAAAGCCGCGAGTGCCGACGCGTCCGGCGGCGTTTACCCAGTTCCCGCAGGTGCGCTTCATCGGTCATCCTGAGCTGGAAGCCAACGATCCGTTTCTGCTGCCGTGGGTGAGCAAGATTGCCGAGTGGATCGAAGAAGGGCGTACGCCGTATATCTTCCTGCACACCGCTGACAACCTGCTCGCGGCGAAGCTGGCGCAACGTTTTCATACGCAATTGATGCAGCGTTTGCCTGGCCTGCCAGCGCTGCCTGAGCTATACAGAGAACCTGCCGCCGAGCAACTTGGCCTGCTCTGAGGCGTTTGTGTTTTTCCGCCCGGAGCCTGCCGATGGACGCTTCAGCCCGTAACGAACAAGCCCGTAAAGCCCTCGTCTTCAAAGCCCTGCACGAACAACCGGGGACTTTTGTGATGCCCAATCCGTGGGACGCCGGCTCGGCGAAAATGCTCGCCAGCCTTGGCTATCAGGCCTTGGCGACCACCAGTGCCGGTTATGCGTTTTCGCAAGGCAAGGCCGATGGTGCGTTGAGCCTGGACGAGACCCTGGCCAATGTTCGCGCGATCGTCGCGGCAACGGATTTGCCGGTGGCAGTGGATCTCGAAAACGGTTTTGCCGATGACCCGGCCGAGTGCGCCAAGAGCCTGTTGCGCGCCGCCGAAGCCGGCGCCGTGGGCGGTTCAATCGAAGATGCCACTGGCCGCGCAGACGCGCCGATCTATTGTTTCGAGCACGCCGTGGCGCGCATTGAGGCCGCTGTCGCGGCGGTGCGCACGCTAGCGTTTCCCTTCGTTCTGACCGCCCGTGCGGAAAACTACCTGCACGGCAATCCCGATATCAACGACACCATCCGCCGTTTGCAGGCCTTCGCCGAGGCGGGCGCCGACGTGTTGTACGCACCGGGTTTGCGCACTGCCGAAGAAGTGCTGGCGGTGGTCCGGGCAGTGGCACCGAAACCGCTGAATGTGCTGATGTCCGGCGCCTTGAAACTGACGGTGCAGCAATTGCAGGACATGGGCGTGCGGCGGGTCAGCACCGGTTCGGCCTTGGCGCTGGCGGCGTTTGGCGAGTTTTTCCGCGCCGCTGAGGAAATCCAGCAATCGGGCACCTTTGGCTTCACGTCGCAATCGATGTCGTACGCCAAGGCCAATCAATTGTTCAAAGGCTGAGCATGGGGCGCTGGATTTTCTGGTTGATCCTGCTGGCGCTGGGCGGGGCTGCGGTCAGTGTCTGGCGCGGTTGGCTGGACGTGCCGGCGCAGTGGAATCCGTGGGCGCCACTGGACATCAAAGCCCCGCCCAATTGGCTCACCGGTTACAAGCTGATGCGTCTGCGCAGTGATCCTGAACTCTGCGCTCAGGCTTTGCGCAGCTCGGATCTGCGCGTCGCGCAGCAGTCCGACAGCCCCGGTGCCAAGTGTCCGCTCATAGGCGCGTTGCGTGTGCAGGGTGGCGAGGTCGCGCTGAGCAGCAGTTTCCTCGCCAGTTGCCCGTTGGCGGTGGCTTACGCGATGTTCGAGCATCATTCCCTGCAACCGGCCGCGCAAGCCGTTTACGGGCAGAAGGTCGCGCGCCTCGATCACCTTGGCAGCTTCGCCTGCCGCAATGTCTACAACCGCGAGAGCGGGGCGCTAAGCCGTCACGCCAGCGCCGATGCGCTGGATATCGCCGGTTTCCGTCTGGCTGACGGGCGCAGCATCAGCGTGCTCAAGGACTGGCCCAAGGACAATCAGGACGCACGCTTCCTGCGACAGGTGCGTGACGGCGCCTGCGAGGCGTTCAGTGTGGTGTTGAGCCCGGATTACAACGCAGCCCATCGCAATCACTTTCATGTCGATGTCGGGCGCTGGAGCGTGTGTCGCTGAGGTTTATGCGGCGAGGCGCAGGTTCTGCAGAACAATCGGGCGTGCCCAACCGTTATCGAAGTCCAGAGCTTTTTGCTGCTCGACAATTTCTTCCGGCGGGAACGGCGGATAAGGCTTTTGCAGCAGATCGAGGTCGAACTCGGCGATGGGCAGGTACAGCGGCTTCTTCTGTGGTGCCGGGCCAGGTTCTGGCATTGGCTGACCATTGTTGATCACTATCGGGCGGACCCAGCTGCTGTCGAAATCCTGCTGTTCCTGCTGGGCTTTGAGTTCTTCTGGCGGGAACGGTGGGAACGGCTTGTCGAGCAATTCCATCTCGAACTCGGCGATCGGCAGGAACAACGGCTCTGGCGGACGCACTTGGGTTTCGACCACATCGCACTCGCGCTGGCTGACGATGTGCGCGTGCAGTTCGCTGCCGATGGTTGGCTCTTGCGGGCTGCTCAGGTCAACCGGTGGGAACGTGCCGCAGGCTGGCACCACTTCACTCGTCTGTTCAGCCAGCGCCTGGGCAAAGAAATCCTGCCACAGGTGACTGACGCCGCTCAGTGCTTGAGTGTTATGACGGCTGAAATCGCCATGGGGCGAAATGTAGCCAATCGATGTGGGAAGAATGCCTGACATTTTTTTCGGTTGACGCTCAGCTCTGGCAAAATGCGCGTTGAATGGTTTATCGGCGGTTTTTGTCGATCCTTAACTTTTTTGAGCGTTTTTTCATGATCGAGTCACCCGCGGCCTGCCGCATCCATGTCCAGGCCCTCACCGCGACGTTTCAAGCGCAAGCCGAGCAATGGGCCGAACGTCTCGGCCTGCCGCTGGCCGAGGCTGACGGCGAGTTCGCTTTGCAGGTCGGCGAGCAGGGTTTGCAGCTGCAACAGCTCGGCCCGGACGCACCGGGGCCGGTGCGGGTCGACTTCGTCGAGGGCGGCGCGGCGCATCGGCGTTTGTACGGCGGCGGCAGCGGACAAATGATCGCCAAAGCGGTCGGTATCGCCCAAGGCGTGCGTCCGCGCGTGCTGGATGCCACGGCTGGGCTGGGCAAGGATGCGTTCGTCCTCGCCAGCCTCGGCTGTGACATGAGCCTGATCGAGCGCCAGCCGCTGATTGGCGCGCTGCTGGAAGACGGTCTGGCGCGGGCGGCGGAGGATTTTGATGTGGCGCCGATCGTGGCGCGGATGAAGCTGCTCAAGGGCAATTCCATCGAGGTCATGCGCAATTGGCAAGGCGAGCCGCCGCAGGTGATCTATCTCGATCCGATGTTTCCGCACCGAGAGAAGACCGCGTTGGTGAAAAAGGAAATGCGCCTGTTCCGGCCCTTGGTCGGCGATGACCCGGATGCGCCGGCACTGCTCGAAGCCGCGCTGGCGTTGGCCACGCACCGGGTAGTGGTCAAGCGCCCGCGCAAGGCACCGTGCATTGTAGGGCCGAAGCCGAGCCATGCGCTGGATGGCAAGTCGAGCCGGTATGACATTTACCCGAAAAAAGCGTTAAAACCTTAAAACCGAGTCGCGCCAATCGCTGGCAAGCCAGCTCCCACAGGGTTTGCTGGTGTGTACACAGTTTGTGATCACACCCAAATCCTTGTGGGAGCTGGCTTGCCAGCGATGGCGTCAGTGCCGACACCGCAGAAATCAGGGTCGATAAGCGCGCATAAACAAAGCCACTACTTCCTGAATATGGCGTTCTGAAGCCTCTTCGCTCAACGGCTCGCCACAGCCATACAACAGCCGAAAATTCCCTGCACCCTTGATCAGGCAAAAGAAGTGCTCAGCGGCATTGCGCGGCAGATCGATGTTCAGCGCGCCGGTTTCGTGGATACGCGTCAACAGTCGCTCCATGCCCTGCACCATGCGCTCCGGGCCGGCTTCGAAAAAGATCAGCGATAGATTCGGGTCCTGACTGCCCAGCGCCATGATCAGCCGGTGCAGATTGACCGATTCCTCACTGTTGATCAGTTGGTGAAAGCCCCGGGCAATGTTCAGCAACACATTTTCCACCGCAATGCCTTCCGGCAATTCGAAGAACAGCGGCGGTAATTGCTCTTCGCATTTAGCCACCACGGCAGCAGAGAACAACGTCTCCTTGTCGTTGAAATGGCTGTAGACCGTCAGTTTTGACACACCGGCCTCGCTGGCCACCGCGTCCATGCTGGTGTTGGCGTAACCGTGCGTAAGAAAGAGGATTTTCGCCGCGTCGAGGATGGCTTGGCGTTTGGCCAGATCCTTGGGGCGGCCTGGGCCGTTTGGAGCTGCAGGATTGTTCGACATTCTTCGCTTTTAATACTGGACTGGTGAGTTTGCTATTAATACCATACCCGCCAGTATAAATATTCCAAGCACCATTAGCGAAAGGTCCGTCACCATGTTCCGCCATGCGTTGTCCTTTGCATTGCCAGCGAGTCTGGTGTTTCTGTTGTCGGCGTGCGGTCAGGAAGAGGTGACGCAAGTCAGCGTGCGCCCGGCCATGGTGGTGCAGCCAGAGCCTTCGGCGCAGGCGATGGAAAGCTATCCGGGTGAGGTCCGTGCGCGCTACGAGCCCGATCTGGCATTCCGTATTGGCGGCAAGGTCAGTCGACGACTGGTCGATGAAGGCCAGCGGGTCAAGGCGGATCAGCCCTTGGCCGAACTCGACCCGCAGGACGTACGCCTGCAACTGGAAGCCACGCGTGCCCAGGTCGCTGCCGCCGAAGCCAATCTGAATCTGGTGCGCGCCGAGCGGGATCGCTACAAGACCCTGATGGAACGGCAGATGGTCAGCCGCTCGGCCTACGACAACGCCGAAAATCTATACCGCTCCGGCGAAGCACGTCTTAAACAAATCAAAGCCGAATTCAACGTCTCCACCAACCAGGCCAGCTACGCAGTCCTGCGCGCGCCGCAGGATGGTGTAGTGGCCAAGCGCTCGGTGGAAGTCGGTCAAGTGGTCGCTGCCGGGCAAACCGTGTTCACCCTCGCTACCGATGGTGAACGTGAAGTCTTGATCAGCCTGCCGGAGCAAAGCTTCGGCCGCTTCAAGGTCGGGCAGCCTGTCACCGTCGAATTGTGGACGCAGCAGAACCAGCGCTTCGCCGGGCAGATCCGCGAATTGTCGCCAGCGGCCGATCCGCGTTCGCGGACTTTCGCCGCACGAATTTCCTTTGCCAGCGGCAAAGTCCCGGCTGAGCTGGGCCAGAGCGCGCGGGTCTTCGTGCAATCCGCCGACAAAGTGTCCTTGTCAGTGCCGCTATCGGCCCTCACCGCCGAAAACGGCGCGACCTACGTCTGGGTCGTCAACTCCAATAACACCTTGAAGAAAACCCCGGTGCGCGTCGGCCCGTTCGGTGAAAAAAACGTACCGGTGCTCGAAGGCTTGAGCGCCAGCGACTGGGTGGTGGCAGCCGGGGTCCATGTGTTGCTCGAAGGTCAGCAGGTGCGGCCGGTGGATCGCTCCAACCGCGTGGTCAATCTGGCGAACAAGGAGTAAGCCCCGATGCGCTTCAACCTCTCTGAATGGGCGCTGCGTAATCGCCAGATCGTACTGTTCCTGATGCTTTTGCTCGCCGTTGTTGGCGCGTTGTCCTACACCAAACTGGGCCAGAGCGAAGATCCGCCGTTCACCTTCAAGGCCATGGTCATTCAGACCCGCTGGCCCGGCGCGACGGCGCAGGAAGTCTCGCGTCAGGTCACCGAGCGCATAGAAAAGAAGCTGATGGAAACCGGAGAATACGAACGCATCATGTCGTTCTCCCGCCCCGGCGAATCGCAAGTCACTTTTATCGCCCGTGATTCGATGCACTCCAAGGACATTCCCGACCTCTGGTATCAGTTGCGCAAGAAAGTCGGCGATATTCGCCAAACCTTGCCGCCGGGCGTTCAAGGGCCGTTTTTCAACGACGAGTTCGGTACCACGTTCGGCAATATCTATGCGCTGACGGGCGACGGTTTCGATTACGCCGTGCTCAAGGATTACGCCGATCGCATCCAGATCCAGCTGCAACGAGTCAAGGATGTCGGCAAGGTCGAACTGCTCGGGCTGCAGGACGAGAAAATCTGGGTCGAGCTGTCCAACGTCAAACTGGCAACCCTCGGCCTGCCGCTGGCTGCGGTTCAGCAAGCGCTGGAAGAGCAGAACGCGGTCTCCACGGCGGGGTTCTTCGAAACCGGCAGCGAGCGTTTGCAGCTACGGGTCTCGGGAAATTTTCAGACAGTCGATGAGATAAAGAACTTTCCGATTCGTGTCGCGGATCGTACGTTCCGCATCGCCGATATCGCTGACGTGCGTCGCGGTTTCAGCGATCCGCCGGCGCCGCGCATGCGATTCATGGGCGACGATGCGATCGGTCTGGCCGTGGCGATGAAGGACGGTGGCGACATTCTGGTGCTCGGCAAAGCGCTGGAAACCGAGTTCTCGCGGCTGCAGAAAAACCTTCCGGCCGGCATGCAACTGCGCAAGGTATCCGACCAACCGGCAGCGGTGAAAACCGGCGTCGGCGAGTTCGTCCAGGTGTTGGTCGAAGCGCTGGCGATCGTGTTGCTGGTGAGCTTTTTCTCCCTCGGCGTACGTACCGGCATGGTCGTCGCACTGACGATTCCGCTGGTGTTGGCGATGACCTTCGCCTGCATGTATTACCTGGGCATCGGTCTGCACAAGATTTCCCTCGGTGCGCTGGTGCTGGCGTTGGGGCTGCTGGTCGACGATGCGATCATCGCCGTGGAAATGATGGCGATCAAAATGGAGCAGGGCTTCGATCGTATCCGCGCCGCGAGTTATGCCTGGACCAGCACCGCGTTCCCGATGCTCACCGGCACCTTGATCACCGCTGCCGGGTTTCTGCCGATTGCCACGGCGCAGTCCGGCACTGGCGAATACACCCGTTCGATCTTCCAGGTGGTGACTATTGCACTGCTCGCGTCATGGGTCGCAGCGGTGATGTTCGTGCCGTATCTGGGGGAAAAACTCCTGCCGGATCTGGCGAAAATTCACGCAGCCAAACATGGCACCGGCGACGGTCAGCCAGACCCGTACGGCACGCCGTTCTATCAGCGGGTCCGGCGCTTGGTCGAATGGTGTGTAGCGCACCGCAAAACCGTGATCGTGCTGACCGTCGGGCTGTTCATCGCCTCGGTGATGTTGTTCCGCTTCGTTCCGCAGCAGTTCTTCCCGGCCTCCAATCGACTGGAGCTGATGGTCGATCTGAAACTGGCCGAAGGCGTGTCGTTGGTCAACACCACAGCCGAGGTCAAACGCCTCGAAGCGCTGCTCAAGGAGCACGCGGGTATCGACAATTACGTGGCTTACGTCGGCACCGGTTCGCCGCGCTTCTATCTACCGCTCGATCAGCAGCTGCCGGCGGCGAGCTTCGCCCAGTTTGTGGTGTTGGCGAAGACCATCGAGGAGCGCGAGACGCTACGCACATGGTTGATCGACACCCTCAACGAGCAATTCCCGACGCTGCGCTCGCGGGTCACGCGCCTGGAAAACGGTCCGCCGGTTGGCTATCCGGTGCAGTTTCGCGTGACCGGCGAGCACATCGAAGAGGTACGCGCGCTTGCCCGCAAGGTAGCGGCCAAAGTTCGCGAAAATCCGCATGTGGTCAATGTGCATCTGGATTGGGAAGAGCCGAGCAAAGTCGTTTACCTGAATATCGATCAGGAGCGCGCGCGGGCGCTGGGCGTGAGCACGGCGAATCTGGCGAAGTTCCTGCAGAGTTCGTTGACCGGGTCGAGCGTCAGTCAGTACCGCGAAGACAACGAATTGATCGAAATTCTCCTGCGTGGCACGGTGCATGAGCGCACCGAGTTGTCGCTGCTGCCGAGTCTGGCAGTGCCGACGGACAACGGCCGCAGTGTTGCCTTGTCGCAGATTGCCACGCTGGAATATGGCTTCGAGGAAGGGATTATCTGGCACCGCAACCGCCTGCCGAACGTGACCGTGCGAGCGGACATTTATGGCAAGGAGCAGCCGGCGACGCTGGTCAAGCAGATCATGCCGACGCTGGATTCGATTCGCGCCGAATTGCCGGATGGCTACCTGCTGGATGTCGGCGGCACGGTGGAGGACTCCCAGCGCGGGCAGGCCTCGGTGAATGCCGGGGTGCCGATGTTCATCGTGGTGGTGCTGACGCTGCTGATGGTGCAATTACGCAGTTTTTCGCGCACGGCGATGGTGTTTCTCACGGCGCCCCTGGGGTTGATCGGGGTGACGTTGTTCCTGATGGTGTTCCGCCAGCCGTTCGGTTTTGTGGCGATGCTGGGGACGATTGCGCTGTCGGGGATGATCATGCGTAATTCGGTGATTCTGGTGGATCAGATCGAGCAGGATATCGCCTCCGGGCTCAAGCCGTGGCAGGCGATTATCGAGGCGACCGTGCGGCGGTTCCGGCCGATTGTGTTGACGGCGCTGGCGGCGGTACTGGCGATGATTCCGTTGTCGCGCAGTGTGTTTTTCGGGCCTATGGCGGTGGCGATCATGGGTGGGTTGATTGTGGCTACGGCGTTGACGTTGCTGTTTTTGCCGGCGTTGTATGCGGCCTGGTTCAGGGTTCGTCGGGAGGTTTGAGCCTTGGCGGCCTTCGGACCGACCAGGCTCTGGTTGTTTTGGGTGTTTATCCGGTTTTCTGGGGGTTGCGGCTGGCGGTTTCGCCCTTACGGCGAGTCCCTTTTTCAAACGCCAAAAAGGAACCAAAAGGCTTTGCTCCTGCGTTCGGCCCTCGCAGGCTCGGGTCCCTTCGCTCCGGGATCGCTCCGGGCGCAGCGGCTACGGTTTGCTTCGCTGCACCTCCTTCCGCTGTGTCTGGCTGCGCCAGACGGTCGCTGCGCTCCCACGCCCGGATCAATCCCTGCGCTCAGCCTTCCGATGTCGCTGGTTAGGCAAGATCAAGATCAAGATCAAGAGCACTCGAGCTGCGCTCATTGTTGAGTGGTGAGAAGCGGGTGGTTGGCTTAGGATTTGTGGTGGATTTTCCCCTCATCGGAACGCCGCCCGCCCAGCCCTCTCCCCCTGGAGAGGGCGCCGATTTGTGGGCCGTTCAAAACCTGAATTCGACTCGGTATTTCACCTCGGCGTATCACTCCAATTCACCACGGTCAGTCCCCTCTCCCTTTGGGAGAGGGCTAGGGTGAGGGGCTTTTGATTTTCAGACTGATTCCAAGCCTCAGCCTTCAATGGCGCCGGCGACCAAGATCAGCAGCGAGATAAAAAGCAGGCGAGCTGGCACTCGGCCTGGTGGTGGGCGCGGTTTTTGTGGGAGCTTGCCTGCAAGCGATGGCGGCCGGGCAGCCGACAATTACCACTCTGACATGCTCCCACCGTCCTACATCTTTTTCAGAAACCTCCGATCTTGAGCCGCTGCGCGTCGAATGTTGTACTCCAGCTCCTGTTTTCCGCAATCCTTGAGTCTGTCCCGATGAAGAAGCCACCGAAATCAAGCGGCAGAACCGACCCTGTTTTCGATCTCTTGGCTCGTTCTCCCCATAAGGAACGCTTGGCAGATTATCTTGCGTTGCTCAAACCATTTGATGATCAGGGTCGTTACCTGCCATTCGAGGCGCTGCGCTATCGCTGGGCTGCGGGGTTGGACGCGAATCTCTGTTGGGCGTTGGTAAAAAAGGCGCGGGCGGCGCAGTACATTAGTCTGTTGCCGTTGGGCGAGCCGTTGCAATGGGGCAAATATGTGCAGACGCCGCTGGCGCAGAAAACCCTGTCTGTCGTGGATCGTCATACCAGTACGGCTGCGCTGGACTACATGACCAGTCAGATCGGTGAGCGGATGCACTTTTCTTATCTGCTCAATGATCTGATCGAAGATGAAGCCATCGCCAGTAGCCAGCTGGAAGGCGCGGCCACCACCACACGGGTGGCCAAGGACATGCTCAAGCATCAGCGCCAGCCGCGCACCCCCGACGAGCGCATGGTGCTGGGTAATTACCGGATGATGAATTTTGCCTGGGAACAACGTCACGAACCCTTGAGCGTGGCGTTGATCGCCGCGATCCATCGGGTCGGTGTCGAGGGGATCGATGACAAACAGTATTCCCCCGGAGTGTTCCGGGCCAATGATGAAGTCGTCGTGCAGGATGGCGCGGGCAATACCGTGCATCGGCCGCCGCCCGCTGCGGGTTTGGTTGCGCGGCTGGAGAAACTGTCGGATTGGGTCAACCTGTCCCACGGCTCAACGCTCGAGAAGAATTACCTGCATCCCCTGATCAAGGCAATCACGCTGCACTTTGCATTGGGCTATGAACATCCCTTTCGCGATGGAAACGGGCGGGTCGCCAGAGCGTTGTTTTATTGGTTGATGTTCAAAAACGAGTTCGCAGCTTTTCGCTATATCGCGATCAGTTTGCTATTGCGCAACGCGCCGGTGAAATATGGACGATCTTATTTACACACCGAGGCGGATGAGCTGGACCTGACCTATTTCATCGAATTTCAGTGCTCGATCATCCAGCGTGCGGTACTTGGATTCACCCACTCTTCATTGTGGGAGCGAGCCTGCTCGCGATAGCGCCATCCAGATCACAATCAATGTGACTGACAGCCCAAGCTCCGGGAAGATCTGTACCAACAGAATAGAAAAAGCCCGCTAAAGTTCTCCACTTCAGCGGGCTTTTCCGTTCAGTACATCACAACGTGCCAAACACCTTCTTCGCCAGACTCGTCGCCGCCGCTGCAGGATTCTGGCGCAACGTTTCTTCCTGTTTGCCAATCATTTCGAACAAACCATTGAGCGCCTGTTCGGTAACGTAGTTTTCAACGTTGGCGCTTTTGGCATCGACCACACCGAACGCGGCGGCCTGGCCAGCGAACGAGTTGTACTTCTGCGCGACGCCGACCTTGTCGGTGGCTTGTTTGACGATCGGCAGGAACTTGGCGCGGATCTGTTCGCGGCTGGATTTATCCAGGTATTGGGTGGCGGAGTCGTTGCCGCCGCTGAGGATGCCTTTGGCGTCGGCCACGCTCATTTTCTTCACGGCGTCGACGAGGATCGGTTGAGCCTGGGTCACGGCGGATTCCGCGGCTTTGTTCATCGCGGTTTCCAGTTCTTCGACCTGGGCGCCCATGCCGAAGGCTTTCATCTTGCTCGCGGCTTTGCCGAGTTTGCCTGGCAGTTCGATCTTCACTTCAGGGTTGTTGCTGAAGCCACCGGGCGTGCCCAGTTGTTTGACGGCGATTTGTGCGCCTTGGGTCAGGGCATCCTTGAGGCCGCCGGCGGCGTCTTGTTGCGACAGGTCGCTGAGCGACAGGGCCAGGGCGTTGGCGGAGAGCATCAGGCCGGTGCAGATGGCGGCGAAGCGAAGGGTAGGGCGGCGCATGGCGGCTTCCTTGTGGTGGAGCGTGAATTAGCGGACGGCGTCGACGCGGATTCTCAGCGGCTGCGGGTCGCTGCCGTCGAGCTGCACGGCGTGGTTTTCGGTGGTGATGAACATCAGCTCACCGTTGACCTCGATACGCGCGCTGACCGAATAGCGATGGCCGGGTTTGACCTGCGCCGGATCGTAGCTCAAGTGGAACGGCAGCGGCACCTGGCCTTTGACCGGGCCTTTCTGTTGATCAAGCACCACGGCGGGTGCATCGGCCAGCGAAACGTCTTGCAGGCTGACGCTCAGGGTTGCGCTTGGCGGCAGGGCGATGCGTTGCAGGTAGAACACTTCGCCGTCGAGGCCGACTTTGCCGGCCGGGGTGGTGGATTGGCAGGCGCTGAGCAGGGTGGCGGTGGCAATGGTCAACAATTTTTTCATGTAGTACTTCATTCAATTGTAGGAGTGAGCCTGCTCGCGATGGCGGTATGTCAGACGACAGTGATGTTGACTGAAAAACCGCTATCGCGAGCAGGCTCACTCCTACAGGGATTTGCGTCAGGCTTCCGGCAACGCGGTGACCTGGTCCGCCGCATCTTCACTGCGATGCAGCGCCACCTGGCGGATCGACAAACGAATCTCCGCTGGCAGCACGCGTTTCGCCGCGCCTTCGGCCAGCTCGCCGAGCAGTTCGTGATAGCTGAGCTTGCCGGCTTCGTCGCGGCGCAGCACGTCGAGGTCGAGCATCGTCTGGATGAAGTGGCGGAACAGGCTTTTGTCGAAAAACTCTGGGGCGTTCAAACCGTGGAGGATTGACAGGCGCTGGGCCATGACCGTGCACAGGTCTTCCAGTTCTTCGGCGCTGATGCTGTTCTGGCCGCTGTTGAGCAGCAGGGACACGGTCATGTAGAAACGCTGCAAGGTCTGCGCGATGCTTTTTGACAGCAGTGTCAGCAGCACGAAATGTCGCGAACTCGGTGCCGGGCGCAGGTACAAGTCCTTCTCGAAACGCAACAGGCCCTGCTCGACAAACGCTTCCAGCCATTGATCGACCACACCGTCCAGCTCATCCAGCGTCCAGCGAATGAACAGCTCCGATTGCAGGTACGGATACAGCGCGCGGGTGTAGCGCAGGATCTGCTCGCGGCTCATGCGCGAGGTGCTCTGGAAGAAGCTCGCCAGCAGCGACGGCAGGGCGAAGATGTGCAACACGTTGTTGCGGTAGTAGGTCATCAGGACGGCGTTCTGTTCGTCCAGATAAAGAATCTTGCCCAGCGCATCGTTCTGCTCGGCGAGCAGGTCCATGTCCTTCACATGCTCGATCAGCGCGCGGCCATCGCCTTCCGGCAGGGTGGTGTGCGGCGAGTACGGGACTTTGCGCAGCAGCGCCAGATACAGGTCCAGCACCCGCGCCATGGCACGATCATCCAGCGCCAGACGCGTGGTCGAGAGCAATGCCAGCGCCACCAGATTCACCGGGTTGATCGCCGCCGCTTCATTGAGATGCCGCGCGACTTTTTCGCCGAGACGGTTGGTGGTTTCGTTAAGCCACGCCGGTTTGAACTGCGGACCGAGGTCCTGCTGGCGCCAGTCTGGTTGCTCGGTGTCGAGAAATTCGGCGAGTTTGATCGGCTCACCGAAGTTCACCGCGACCTGACCGAAACGCTGCTTGAGCGCGCCGATGACTTTGAAGATGTCGAAAATCGATTCTTTCTTCTTGCTCGCCCCGCGCAGTTCGCCGAGGTAAGTGCGACCTTCCAGCACGCGCTCGTAGCCGATGTACACCGGCACAAATACGATCGGCATGCGCGACGAACGCAGGAAGCTGCGCAGGGTGATCGCGAGCATCCCGGTTTTCGGTTGCAGCATGCGCCCGGTGCGCGAGCGACCGCCTTCGACGAAGTATTCAACCGGGAAACCTTTGGTAAACAGCGTGTGCAGGTATTCGTTGAATACCGAGGTGTACAGCGGGTTGCCCTTGAACGTTCGGCGCATGAAAAACGCACCGCCGCGGCGCAGCAGGCTGCCGATCACCGGCATGTTGAGGTTGATCCCGGCGGCGATGTGCGGCGGGGTCAGGCCGTTACGGAACAGCAGATACGACAGCAGCAGATAGTCGATGTGGCTGCGGTGGCACGGCACGTAGATCACTTCGTGCCCCGGGGCAACTTCTTGCACGCCTTCGATGTGGTTGACCTTGATGCCGTCGTAGATCTTGTTCCAGAACCAGCTCAGCACCACTTCGAGGAAGCGGATCGCGGTGTAAGTGTAGTCCGAGGCGATTTCGTTGCCGTAACGCAGGGCCTGGGCCTTGGCTTTCTCTGGGGAGATGTTTTCGCGCTCGGCTTCGTCGAGGATCGCTTGTTTGACCAGCGGCTGATTGAGCAAGCCTTTGACCAGATTGCGCCGGTGGGAAATGTCCGGGCCGATCACCGCCGCTTTCAGGTTGCGGAAGTGCACACGCAGAATCCGCTGGGCCATGCGCACGGTGCGCTCGTGGCCCTTGTTGTGATCGATCAGCTCGCGCAGGTGGATCGGCGCGGAGAACTGCACGCGGGTCTTGCGGCCCAGGACAATGATGCTCAGCAAGCGCCGCAGACGGCCGGTCACCGCCCAGCTGTCGGCGAACAGCAACTTCCACGGGCTGTTTTCGCTGTCCGGCGATTGGCCCCAGAACACGCTGACCGGAATGATCTGCGCATCTTCGGCGGCATTTTGCGACAGCGCGCTGACCAGTCGGGTCAAGGTCGGCGGCGCACCGCGTTTGTCCTGGCGGCCGAGCCAGTCCGGATCCGGGGTCAGGTAGAAAAACGCCGCCGGCTCGATCAGCGTACCCACCGACACGGCCAGCACCGGACGCGGCAGGCCGGCCTTGGTGCACTCGGTGTCGACCACGGCCAGATCGGTCAACGAAGGGTTTTGCAGGACGTAGAACACCGGACGACTGCGGTCGAGGTTGAGGGTGAACGACGACTGATTGATCGTCTCCGAGCGAACCCAGAGGTACAACAGTCGGCGCAGGGTGCCAAACACAAGACGGCGGAACGGGGAACGGGTCATACGGCTTCTGCGTGAGTGAATAAAACCGAGCGGTTGCTCGGGAGGGCGATAGTGTGCCGGATTACTCGAAAATCGGCAAAAAAGCGGCGAAGTAATCTCCTGTTGAGACTTTTTCCACCTGTCATATACTCGGCGCTCTGTTGCCGGTGCCCTTTGATGGACGTCGGACGCAGGCTGACGTTCCTCTGAGGCTTTCCTGCGAAAAGCCCGTTCAATAATAAAAAAGGAGTATGAACAGATGGCAACACGCGAAACCGGCAATGTGAAGTGGTTCAACGACGCCAAGGGCTACGGCTTTATTCAACGCGAAGACGGGGCGGACGTGTTCGTGCACTACCGCGCGATTCGCGGCGAAGGGCACCGGTCGCTGACCGAGGGCCAGCAGGTTGAATATGCGGTGATCAGCGGCGCGAAGGGCTTGCAGGCTGAGGACGTAGTCGGTCTCTAAAGATCGTTCCCACGCTCTGCGTGGGAATGCCTCAACGGACGCTCCGCGTCCGCTCTGGGACGCAGAGCGTCCCGGGCTGCATTCCCACGCGGAGCGTGGGAACGATCGAACACACCGCAATCGCGAGCAGGCTCACTCCTACATGGGATTTGCGTTGCTCAGGGCTACGCGGTTTTCCAGGTAATTTCTTCCTCGCCATCTTCGCTGATGCGAATCCAGCGGTCGGCGGTTTCTTCGCCTTCTTCTTCAACCCATGTCCCCGGTGCGCAGCGCACTTCGACGTTCAGTGCGGCAAACGCTGCGCGGGCGCAGGCGATGTCGTCGTCCCATGGGGTCGCATCGCTTTCCAGGTACAGGCTGTTCCACTTGCCCACGGCTTTCGGCAGCCAGGTCACCGGGATGGTGCCGGCCTTGCACTTGTACGTCTGACCTTTCTGCACCCAGTCGCTGCACGGGCCCAGCGCGGCGCCGAGCCAGGCCGAAATGGCCTTGTGGTCGACGTCGGCGTCTTTCAGGTAAATCTCGATATCCGGTTGGCGCATGGATGTCCTCACTGCGGGTCTGAAAAATCCATTCGCGGATTTAGCCGGCCCCGGGCGCTCGCCCGGAACCAAAAGTTATTGAACAACGAAATAATCGTAGCGCATCGACACGGTGGTCTCGAACGGCTCGGCCTGTTCGATCACCGCCGCGCGACGCTCGGCACTGGCGCGCCAGCCGTGAGGTGTCATCGCCAACAGGTTGGCGCGATCCTCGGGCTTGTCCAGCGTCAGCTTGAATTCCAACGTTTCACTATGCGCCAGCGCCATGCCTTCAGGCACCAAGGCTAAATGCTTGTCGTCGGTGTACTCGCGCACTTCGTCATACAGGCGTTCGCGCAGTTCCATCAGGTGGCCGCGGGTCGGGCCGACTTTCATCAGACCGCCGCCCACGCTCAGCAGACGCTTGGCCTCGTCCCAGTCCAGCGGGCTGAAAACGCTGGCGAGAAACTGGCAACTGCCCGACGCCAACGGCACGCGCGCCATGCTGGCGATCAACCAGCTGATCGCCGGGTTACGCTTGCAGGCGCGTTTGACGGCCTCGCGGGAGATATCCAGCGCGTAGCCATCAGCGTTCGGCAAAGCCTCGGCGATCTGCGCGGTGTAGTAACCCTCGCCACAACCGATGTCGACCCAGCGATCCGGCGCATAACCGGCCGCCAGTTCGGCCAGACGCCTGGCCACCGGGGCGTAATGCCCGGCATTCAAAAAGTCGCGGCGCGCCTCGACCATCGCCTGATTGTCGCCTGGATCACGGCTGTTCTTGTGCTGCACCGGCAACAGGTTCAGGTAGCCCTGACGCGCGCGGTCGAAGCGGTGCCCAGCGGGGCAGACCACGCCGTTATCCACCGCGTTCAGCGGTGCACTGCAGATCGGGCAAGCGAGCATCAGGCGAGCAACTTGATCAGGGTCTGGTAGTAGATCTCGGTCAGCACATCGAGGTCCGCCGCCAGAACGCGCTCGTTGACCTGGTGAATGGTCGCGTTGACCGGGCCCAGTTCAACCACTTGCGTGCCCATGGTCGCGATGAAACGGCCATCGGAAGTGCCGCCGCTGGTGGACGCCTTGGTCTCGCGCCCGGTGATGGTCTTGATGCTCGCCGATACCGCGTCGAGCAGTGCGCCCGGTTCGGTGAGGAACGGCAGGCCGGACAGCGCCCAGTCGATGTGCCAGTCGAGATCATGCTTGTCGAGAATATCGGCGACGCGCTTCTGCAGGCCTTCGACAGTCGATTCGGTGGAGAAGCGGAAGTTGAACACCGCCACCAGATCACCCGGAATCACGTTGGTCGCGCCGGTGCCGGAATTTACATTGGAAATCTGGAAACTGGTCGGCGGGAAGAAGTCGTTGCCGTGATCCCAATGCTCGGCGGCCAGTTCGGCCAGTGCCGGGGCGGCGAGGTGGATCGGGTTTTTCGCCAGATGCGGGTAGGCGACGTGCCCCTGAATACCTTTGACCGTGAGCTTGGCGCCGAGTGAGCCGCGGCGGCCATTCTTGACCACGTCGCCGACCAGCGTGGTGCTCGACGGTTCGCCGACGATGCACCAGTCCAGACGTTCATTGCGTGCGGCCAGACGCTCGACCACCGCTTTGGTGCCGTGATGGGCCGGGCCTTCTTCGTCGCTGGTGATCAGGAACGCGACCTTGCCCTTGTGGTTCGGGTAGTCGGCGACGAAACGCTCGGCGGCAACGGTCATCGACGCCAGGCTGCCTTTCATGTCTGCCGCACCGCGGCCGCAAAGCATGCCGTGTTCGTCGATCACCGCGTTGAACGGGTCGATCTGCCACGCGCTGACCGGACCGGTCGGCACCACGTCGGTGTGGCCGGCGAAGCACAGCACCGGGCCTTCACCATTGCCGTGGGTAGCCCAGAAGTTATCCACATCTTCGATGCGCATCGGCTCCAGGGTAAAACCGGCATCGCCCAGGCGCTGCATCATCTGCTTCTGGCAATCGGCGTCGACCGGCGTCACGGACGGACGGCGGATCAGGTCGATGGCGAGCTGGAGGGTCGGCGAAAGGTCGGCGTGGGCCGTCATGGAAAACTCCGGAATCATGAATGTGGGCACGGACTAAATGTGGGAGCCAGACTGCTGGCGATGACGGTGTGTCAGCCAACTCAACTGTGATGTTTGCACCGCTATCGCCAGCAGGCTGGCTCCCACAGGGATCAGGATAGCCCCGCAAAATGGCGGTTATCTTAAAGCAAAACGGCGACCATTGGCCGCCGTTTAGTGCATCGATGCCGATTTAGACGACCGGTGCCGGTTCCTGCACGGCGGCAGGTTTGGGCAGCGACGACAGGAACGCCATGATCAGCGCCGCCAGATACGGCAGCGACTGCACCAGCAGCATCACCACCCAGAAGCGCATGTCATTGCTCGGCATGCCGTTGACCAGAAAGATTCCCAGCGCAGCGCCCCACAACAGCAGCATGATGAAGACTTCTTCGCGCGCTTCGGAAATCGCCACCCAGAAACCATGGTTGTCGGCGTTTTTCGGTGTGCGAAAGAACGGAATGCTGCTGGTGAAGAAGCCGTACAGCACCGCTTTGGCGATGGTGTGCGATAACGCCAGCCCGGCCAGCGCCGCGCAGAACGCATCCTTGAGGTTGACGCCGACGGCGCGACGATAAAGGAAGATGATCTTGCCGACCTTGAACACGAACAGCGCCAGTGGCGGGATCGCGAAGATCAGCAGCGGCGGATCGACCCGTTGCGGCACGATGATCATCGCCGCCGACCACAGCAGCGCACCGACGGTAAAGAAGATGTTCATGCCATCGGCGACCCACGGCAGCCAGCCCGCGAGGAAGTGGTAGCGCTGGCCGCGGGTCAGCTCGGTGTCCTTGCCGCGCAGCAGGCTGGCGGTGTGGCGCTTGATGATCTGGATCGCGCCATAGGCCCAACGGAAACGCTGTTTCTTGAAGTCGATGAACGTATCCGGCATCAGGCCTTTGCCGTAACTATCGTGGTAATACGCCGCCGACAAGCCTTTTTCGAACACGCGCAAACCCAGTTCGGCGTCTTCACAGATGCACCAGTCGGCCCAGCCCAATTCTTCCAGGACCGAACGGCGGGTCATGGTCATGGTGCCGTGCTGAATGATCGCGTCGCGGTCGTTGCGGGTGACCATGCCGATGTGGAAGAAGCCTTTGTACTCGGCGTAGCAGAGCTTCTTGAAAGTGCTTTCGTTCTGGTCGCGATAATCCTGCGGCGACTGCACCACAGCGATTTTCGGGTCAGCAAAGTGCGGAACCATGTGCTTGAGCCAGTTCGGGCTCACGCAGTAATCGGAGTCGATCACCGCGATCACTTCAGCGTCTTTGGCGGTGTGCGGAATCAGGTAGTTCAGCGCGCCACCCTTGAACCCGGCCAGCGGCGCAACGTGGAAGAACTTGAAGCGCGGGCCGAGGGTCGCGCAGTAGTCGCGCACCGGCTCCCACACCGCCGGGTCCTTGGTGTTGTTGTCGATGATCAGCACTTCATAGTCGGGATAGTCGAGCGCGGCGAGGGCATCGAGGGTCTGTTTGACCATTTCCGGCGACTCGTTGTAGCACGGCACATGGATCGACACTTTCGGGCGATAGCTGGAGTCGCCGACCACCGGCAGGAATTCGCGCCGACGCTTGTGAGTCCACACCGCTTCGGCCAGTTCATGGGCCTCGGTCAGTAATACGATGAATACCCCGAGGGCACCGAGGGCCAGGAGGAAACCCACTGTCAGGCTGAACCAGGTGCTGTATTGCTGGCTGTAGTCGTAGCCGATGTACACCAGCACCGAACCGCAGAGGAACGCGATAAATGTCAGGAACGTGCGGCCGCGCTGGCGCAAGGCCGAGCCGTCGATCATCAGCAGGGTCAGCGACAACAGCGCCAGCACCACCGAACCGATGGCCAGCACCCGCCATTGCGGGATCGCGACAACCGGGCCTTCGAAATTGAATTTCTGCTGACGCGCGGCGTTGAACACGCCCCAGTAGGCGCCGACCGAGCCTTCGTCGCTGGCTTTCCACGGCTGATCGAACGCCTCGATCACGAAGTAGTTGAAGCCCTGGCGGTTAAGCTTGTTGACCAGCGTACCCAGGTAAATGGCCTGATCGGCCGGCGACGCATCGGCACCACCGCGCATGCGGCCATTGCTCGGCCAGCCGACTTCGGAGAGCAGCAGGGGCTTTTTCGGGAACAGCTTCTTCAGGTCGCGCGCGCGGTCGAAGACGAACTGGCCGGCCTTGTCGACCGGAATGAATTCCCAGTACGGCAGAATGTGGGCGGCGATCAGGTCAACGTGCTTGGCCAGTTGCGGGTATTTCTCCCAGATGTGCCATTGCTCGGAGGTGGTGACCGGCACTTTGACTGCGGCGCGTACACGGTCGAGCAGAACGATCAGTGCTTCGGGGGTGATTTCTTCGCGAAACAGCGCCTCGTTGCCGACCACCACGCGCACCACGCTGCGCGAAGTGTTGGCCAGTTCGATGGCTTTGGCGATTTCCCGTTCGTTGCGCTCCTGGTCGGGGCTGATCCAGATGCCCAGGGTGACGCGCAGGCCGAACTCTTCAGCCAGTTTTGGAATGTCGCCCAACGAGCCGTCGACCGAGTAGATGCGGATGTTGTCCGTCAGCTTGCTCATGATCTCCAGATCGCGGCGCATTTCGTCGTCAGTCGGGTACTGATCTTTCTGTGGGAATTGTCCCTGTTGGAATGGCGAATAAGAGAAGCCGGAGATTTGCTCCGGCCAGTTCGGCGCTGACACCGGACGGTTGATCAACGCCCAGAAACCGCTGAAGAGGGCAGCGATGGCCAGCACGACCACCAGGTTGAGTCCAAATTTACGCGATGACATAGCTATTTCGGGTTCCAAAGGCTGTGGAACGAAGGAACGGTCGGCAAGGCGCCAAAGGGCGCGCATCCTACACCGGCAGTCTACGAGTCGTACAACAGACGCAGAAATGCCCGACGTTGGGCAACCGGCCAGCACATAAGTTCTTACACTTGCAGCTCCACGCTTAAAACTTGTCGCTTTGTAGCCCTATAATGCGCGCCGGTTTTTGGGGTAATGGTCATGAGTACAGAAGATCCGCGGTTTGCAGGCATCGCCCGTTTGTATGGCATTGAGGGCCTGGAGCGCTTGCGCGCCGCCCATGTGGCGATCGTCGGCGTCGGCGGTGTCGGTTCCTGGGCGGCGGAAGCCATGGCCCGCTGTGGTGTCGGCGAGATTTCGCTGTTCGACCTCGACGACGTCTGCGTCAGCAACGCCAACCGGCAGTTGCACGCGCTGGACAGCACCGTCGGCAAGCCCAAGGTCGAGGTGATGGCCGAGCGTCTGCGCGGGATCAACCCGGACTGCACCGTGCATGCGGTCGCAGATTTCGTCACCCGCGACACCATGGCCGAATACATCACGCCGGACATCGACTGCGTGATCGACTGCATCGACGCAGTCAACGCCAAAGCCGCGCTGATCGCCTGGTGCAAGCGGCGCAAGATCCAGATCATCACCACCGGTGGCGCCGGCGGGCAGATTGACCCGACGCTGATCCAGGTGTGCGACCTCAACCGGACCTTCAACGATCCACTGGCCTCGAAAGTGCGTTCAACGTTGCGCCGCGATTACGGCTTCTCGCGCACCGTGACCCGGCATTACAGCGTGCCGTGCGTGTTTTCCACGGAACAACTTCGTTACCCGAAGCCGGATGGCAGCATCTGTTTGCAGAAGAGTTTTGTCGGTGACGGGGTGAAGCTCGACTGCGCCGGCGGGTTTGGCGCGGTGATGATGGTCACGGCAACGTTCGGCATGGTGGCGGCGACCAAGGCAGTGGACAAGGTTGTTGCCGGGGTGCGGCGGCCGGCTGACGGAGTTAAACCTCAGGTTTGAGCTGTGTGGCTGATGGCCTCATCGCTGGCAAGCCAGCTCCCACAGATATTTCAGTGAGCTCACTGTATCTGTGAACACCATCGAACCCTGTGGGAGCTGGCTTGCCAGCGATGGCGATCAGCCTGCCAGCTCATTCATGCGCTGGAGCACGGCATTGAGGCCATTGCTGCGCGAGGGCGATAGTTGGCGCGACAGGCCGAGCTGATTAAACCAATCAGGCAAATCAATCTGCTGCAATTCAGTCGCCGACAAGCCATTAACCCGCAGCAACAACAGCGCCACCAACCCGCGAATCATCCGCGCATCGCTGCTCGCCCTGAACTGCCAGTGACCGTCGCGCAGTACCCCCACCAGCCACACCTGACTTTCACAGCCATGTACGCGGTTGGCCTCGCATTTGTCTGCGTCATCCATGGGCGGCAAGCGATCACCAAACTGCATCAGCAACCGCGCCCGCTGTTCCCAGCCCGCCGCGTTCTGAAACGTCTGCAGCGCTTCGCTCGCTTCCATCGGCAGGCTCATCGCAACATCTCCAGCGCTTGATCCAGCGCCTCGAAAAAGCGCTCCAGATCTTCAGAATCGTTGTACAGCGCCAGCGATACGCGAATCGCTCCCGCCAGCTCAAAGCCTTTCATCAGCGGCATAGCGCAATGATGCCCGGCGCGCACGGCGATGCCCTGTTCGGTGAGCAGATGCGCCAGATCAGCGTTATGCACACCCTCGACGACGAAACTGGCCAGCGCCAGTTGTGGCTTGCCGAGCAGGCGGATGCCGTTGCGCGCGGCGAGGCCACGCAGCAAGTAGTCATGCAGCGCCGCCTCATGGGCGGACACCGCGTCCTGATCCAGACCGGCCAGATAATCGAGGGTCGCGCCGAGGCCGATCACGCTGGCAATCGGCGGAGTGCCCGCTTCGAAACCCAGCGGGGCGGGGCGAAAGCGCGAGTCGTGATAGTGGGCTTCCAGCACCATCTCGCCGCCGAACTGCCACGGCTTGAGCTGTGCAAGCGCCGCGTTACGACCGAACAGCACGCCGAGGCCGTCGGGGCCATACAGCTTGTGGCTGGAAAACACATAGAAGTCGCAACCCAGCGCTTGCACGTCGTGCCGGCCGTGGACCACGCCTTGCGCGCCATCGACCACGGTCAGCGCGTTTTGCGCCTTGGCCATGCCGAGCAAAGCGGTCAATGGCTGCCAGGCGCCGAGCACGTTGGACAGCTGACTGACCGCGAGCAAACGCGTACGTGGGCCGATCAGGTGCACAGCAGCAGCGAGGTCGATCAGGCCGTCAGCGCCCAGCGGCAGGATCACCAGTTTCAGCTGACGCCGCAGGGCCAGTTGCTGCCACGGCAGCAGATTGGCGTGGTGCTCGAGGGCGCTGATGACAACTTCATCGCCCGGCTGGAATAAATGTTCCAGCCCATAGGCCAGAAGATTCAGCGCGCTGGTGGCGCCGTGGGTAAAAATGATTTGCCCGCTGTCAGCCGCATTCAGCCACTGTGCAACCTTGTGCCGACTGTCTTCGAACGCTTGCGTGGCATGCGCGCCGGGCAAATGTTGCGCGCGGTGCACGTTGGCCGCGCCGTTGGCGTAGTAATGCGTCAGCGCATCGAGCAGGGCTTGCGGTTTTTGCGTGGTGGCGGCGTTGTCCAGATAGGTCTGGTCCTGCCGTTGCAGAGCGGCGATGGCCGGGAAATCGGCGCGCCAGGGGGAGGGAATCATCATGTGTTCAGCCCTGTGAAATTGGGCGGGCTATACGCTGCCCCTGTGGGAGTGAGCCTGCTCGCGATGGCGGTGTGTCAGTCAACCTTACAGCTATTGATCCAACGCCATCGCGAGCAGGCTCACTCCTACAATGAGTCGTCCGCGTGCTTAGTTGTGAGCGTGCAGCGCTTCGTTCAGTTCGATCGCCGATTTGTGGGTCTTGCACTCCACGGCACCGGTTTCCGAGTTGCGACGGAACAGCAGGTCGGTCTGGCCGGCCAGCTCGCGTGCCTTCACCACTTTAACCAGGTTGTTGTGCTCGTCCAGCAGCGCGACCTTGGTGCCGGCGGTCACGTACAGGCCCGATTCAACGGTGTTGCGATCGCCCAGCGGAATGCCGATACCGGCGTTGGCGCCGATCAGGCAGCCTTCGCCGACCTTGATCACGATGTTGCCGCCGCCCGACAGGGTGCCCATGGTCGAGCAACCGCCGCCCAGGTCCGAACCCTTGCCGACGAAGACGCCAGCGGAAACGCGGCCTTCGATCATGCCCGGGCCTTCGGTGCCGGCGTTGAAATTGATGAAACCTTCGTGCATCACGGTGGTGCCTTCACCGACGTAGGCGCCCAGACGCAGACGCGCGGCGTCAGCGATACGCACGCCGGCCGGTACCACGTAGTCGGTCATTTTCGGGAACTTGTCCACCGAGAACACTTCCAGCAGCTCGCCACGCAGACGGGCTTCCAGTTGCATTTCCGCCAGCTCGCTCAGGTCGATAGCGCCCTGGCTGGTCCAGGCTACGTTCGGCAGCAGCGGGAAAATGCCGGCCAGGCTAACGCCGTGCGGCTTGACCAGACGGTGCGAGAGCAGGTGCAGCTTCAGGTAGGCCTCAGGCGTCGAGGTCAGCTGCGTGTCTTCAGCCAGCAGGGTCGCAACCAGCGGCTTGTGGCTCTCGGCCAGACGGGTCAGCAACTTGCCTTGCACGGCGTCGATGCCCTTTACCGCTTCAGCCAGTTGCGCAGCCTGGGCGGTAGTGAAGGTGATGGCCTGGTTGCCTTCGGTGTAACCGAGGATCGGCGCAACGGCCGCGACCAGTTCGGCCGAAGGGTTGAGCAATGGCTGTGCATAGAACACTTCCAGCCACGCGCCTTGACGGTTCTGGGTGCCGATACCGAAGGCGATGCTGAACAGAGAATTGGACATGGGAATACCTCTACAAAGAGTGACGGGCTGCTTACTTCAGAGCGGCCGCGTAGATATCTGGCTTGAAGCCAATCAGGGTTCGGTCACCGAGATCGAGCACCGGGCGCTTGATCATCGAGGGTTGCGCGAGCATCAGTTCGATGGCTTTCGGCTGGTCGAGATCGGCTTTGCGTTCGTCGTCGAGTTTGCGAAAGGTCGTGCCTGCGCGGTTCAGCACAGTCTGCCAGCCGTGTTCGTCACACCATTGGGTCAGGTGTTCACGGTCGATACCGGCGGTCTTGTAATCGTGGAAATCGTAGCTGACAGCGTGTTCATCGAGCCAGGTGCGCGCCTTTTTCATGGTGTCGCAGGCTTTGATGCCGAAAAGGTGCAATGTTTTGCTTGAAACGGCCAAGGAATCGCCCCCTTTGCAGGTGCTGGAAAAAAATGGTGTCGGATTATGCCATGACCAAACGGTTTCGCGGCGCCTGAGGTCGATTTGCCGGTACAAAACCTGTGGGAGCCAGCCTGCTGGCGATTGCGTCGGATCAGTCGATATCCGTCTCAATGTGCGGCCGCTAACGCCAGCAGGCTGGCTCCCACCGGGGATCGGCGCTCAACCGTGCGACATAGGTGCAACGGTCAGACGCATCCTGAGCGGTTAATATGGCAATTGAACGCTGTCGATGGTCCGGAATCTACGTTTTATGCAAACTGCTTACACCGTCCTGATCCTGCTCATGCTGGTCGGCGTCTCGCGTCTGATCGGCCGGATCGTTCCGCTGCCACTGCCGCTGGTGCAAATCGCCGCCGGCGCCTTGCTTGCCTGGCCGACCCTCGGCCTGCATGTGGCGCTCGATCCTGAGTTGTTCCTGTTTCTGTTCCTGCCACCGTTGCTGTTCTCCGATGGCTGGCGCATGCCCAAGCGCGCGTTCTGGCAATTGCGCGGGCCGATCCTGACGCTGGCGGTGGGTTTGGTGTTGTTTACCGTGGTCGGCGCCGGGTATTTCATTCACTGGCTGTTGCCGACAATTCCACTGCCGGTGGCGTTTGCCCTGGCCGCGGTGCTGTCGCCGACCGACGCCGTGGCCGTCTCGGCCATTGCGCAGAATCGTTTGCCGACGCCGCTGATGCACATATTGCAGGGCGAGGCGTTGATGAATGATGCCTCGGGTCTGGTGACGTTCAAGTTCGCCCTTGCTGCTGCCATCACCGGGGTGTTCTCACTGACCAGCGCTGGCCTGAGTTTCGTTGTCGTGGCGCTCGGCGGGCTGGCTGTCGGCGTGGCCTTGAGCTGGCTGGTCGGACGCTTGCGCGCGTGGATGATTGCCCGCGGCTGGGATGACCCGGCCACGCACGTGGTGTTCATGTTGCTGCTGCCGTTCGCCGCGTATGTGCTGGCCGAACGTCTCGGCGTCTCGGGCATTCTTTCGGCGGTAGCGGCAGGGATGATGCAGAGCTGGCTCGATCTGTTGCCACGGCAGACCAGCACCCGACTGCTCAATCGCAGTGTCTGGTCGCTGCTCGAATTTGCTTTCAACGGTTTGATCTTCCTGCTGCTCGGCCTGCAATTGCCGGACATCATCAAAGCCGTGGTCAGCCACGAGCCGACTTTGTGGCCAACGCTTTTTTATCGTTGCCTCGACGTGGTGGCGATCTTCCTCGCGTTGGTATTGCTGCGTTTTGTCTGGGTGCAGAGCATCTGGCGCTTGTCGGTACTGCTGCGTCGTTTGCGCGGCAAGGGCGAGTTGACTCAAGTGCCGACCGCGCGTTCCTGCTGGTTGCTGACGGTCGGCGGCGTGCGCGGGGCGGTGACGCTGGCGGGGGTGATGTCGGTGCCGATGTTGATCGGCGCGCAGGCGTTTCCCGAGCGTGATCTGCTGATATTCATCGCTGCCGGGGTAATCCTGCTGTCGCTGATCTCGGCGTGCATTGCCTTGCCGTTGCTGCTGCGCGGTATCGAAAAGAGTCCCGACGACAAGCGTCGTCAGGAAGTGCGCGACGCCTGGCGCAAAACCGCCGAGGCGGCGATTCATGCCCTTGAGACCGAAGAGGCCGTCCCGCAGGACGCCGCTCAAGCGGCACTGGCTGCCGAACTGAAGGCACGGATCATGTCCGAATATCGCCATCAGCTCGACGTGTTCAATGATTCGGCGGAGGCGCAGGCATTGGCCTTCCAGATGGATCTGCTCGAGCGGCGCTTACGGTTGAAAGCGCTGCGGGCGCAACGTCTGGAGTTGTACAGCCTGAGCCGTCATCACCAGATCGGTGATGACGTCCTTAGAGAAGTGCTTGGCGAGCTGGACTTGAGCGAGGCCAATCTGGGGCAGGTGAAATAACAGGTGCATTGCCCGCACCAGAAGCTCCGGTGCGGGAACTGGCCGTTATTGCTGGCGGGTGACGAACGCGCGAATACGCTCCGCCGCTTCGACACATTCGGCCAGCGGCGCAACCAGCGCCATGCGTACCCGGCCGGCGCCCGGGTTGACGCCGTCGACATCGCGGGACAGGTACGAACCCGGTACCACGGTTACGTGTTCCTGCTCAAACAGGTCGCGGCAGAATGCGGCGTCGTCACCTTGCACGTTCGGCCACAGGTAGAAGCTGCCATCCGGGCGCTGTACGTCCATCACCGGGCTGAGGATCGCCAGCACGGCATCGAACTTTTCCCGATACAGCGCACGGTTGGCACGTACGTGAACTTCGTCGTTCCATGCGGCCACGCTGGCCAGTTGGGTTTGCACCGGCATCGCGCAGCCGTGGTAGGTGCGATACAGCAGGAAGCCTTTGAGGATATCGGCGTCACCGGCAACAAAACCGGAACGCAGGCCCGGCAGATTGGAACGCTTGGACAGGCTGTGGAACACCACGCAGCGCTTGAAGTCCTGGCGACCCAGCTCAACGCAAGCAGTGAGCAAGCCTGGCGGCGGGGTTTGTTCGTCGAAATACAGTTCGCTGTAGCACTCGTCGGCGGCGATCACGAAATCGTACTGGTCGGCCAGGGCGATCAGTTTTTTCAGGGTGTCGACCGGGATCAGTGCGCCAGTCGGGTTGCCCGGCGAACACAGAAAGAGAATCTGGCAGCGCTTCCAGATGTCCGCGGAAACTGCATCGAAGTCCGGGTTGAAGCCGTTCTCGTCGAGGCACGGCAGGTAGTGCGGCTTGGCCCCGGCAAGAAACGCCGCGCCTTCGTAGATCTGATAGAACGGGTTGGGGCTGACCACCAAGACATCGTCGCCACGATTGACCACGGTCTGGGTGAAGGCGAACAGCGCTTCGCGGGTGCCGTTGACTGGCAGCACGTTGCGCGCCGGATCGATCCAGCCGTTCGGCACGCCGAAACGCCGCTCGCACCAACCGCCAATGGCTTCACGCAGGGCCGGAATGCCAAGGGTGGTGGGGTACACCGCCATCTGGTCGAGGCTGTTGGCCAGTGCTTCGGCGACAAAACTCGGCGAACGGTGTTTCGGCTCGCCGATCGACAGGGCGATCGGGCGCTTGTCCGGGTTCGGCGTCACGCTGCCGAGCAGGGCGCGCAGCTTTTCGAACGGGTACGGCTGGAGCTGATTCAAAGCGTTGTTCATGGGGGCCTCGGTCAATGTGGGGCAAGACTCCATAACTGAGCCGTTCACCGAACCTGTAGGAGTGAGCCTGCTCGCGATGAGGGCCGCACATTCAATATGTATGCAAGCTGGTACATCGCTATCGCGAGCAGGCTCACTCCTACAAGGGTTGGGTTAACAGGCTGAAGTCGGAGTATTCCTTCCCACCGGGGTAATGGATGGGTTCAGATACTGATTCGGGACAGCTTGATATCCGGTTCCTGATTGACGCTCAACTGCTCGACGATCGCATCCTGCAAGCGGCTGCACAGCAAGGGATCGGACAGCGGTTGATTGTGCGCGTCGGTGATGAAGAAGACGTCTTCCACGCGTTCGCCCAGGGTCGCAATCTTGGCGTTCTGCAGCGACAGGTCGAATTCGAGGAAAATCCCACCGATCCGTGCGAGCAGGCCGGGGCGATCGGGCGCGGTCAGTTCCAGTACCGTCACCGGGCGCTGCGCATCGTTGTGAATCGTCACCTGCGGCGCAAAGGCGAAATGCTTGAGCTGGCGCGGCACGCGACGCTGAATGATCGTCGGGTAGTCGTCGGGGTCACGCAGGGCTTCGGTCAGGCCTTCGCGGATCTGCTTGACCCGCGTCGGGTTGTCGCCGATCGACTCGCCTTCGTTGTCGAGCACGATGTAGGTGTCGAGGGTGAACTGGCTGCTGGACGTAATGACGCGGGCGTCGTGAATGTTCAGATTCAGCTGGTCCATGGCCGCCACGGTCACCGCGAAGAAATCGTGTTGGTCGGGAGCATAAATAAAGATCTGCGTGCCGCCCTCGAACTCGCGCTGGGTGGTCTCCTTGATCAGCACCAGCGGCCCACCGTCGACCGGCTGCTGCAGGATCGCATCGCTGTGCCAGGCCACGTCGCCAGCGGTGTGACGCAGGAAATAGTCATCACCCAGTTGCGCCCACAACTGTTCAACGTCATCCGGGTCGGTGCCCCCGCGCACGAGGATATCCAGCGCAGCGCTTTGCGTCTGGCGGATCTGCTCTTCGCGATCCACCGGATTTTCCAGGCCACGGCGCAGGGCGCGTTTGGTCTCGGTGTAGAGCTGGCGCAGCAGGCTGGCGCGCCATGAATTCCACAGGGTCGGATTGGTCGCGTTGATATCCGCCACGGTCAGTACGTAGAGATAGTCGAGACGGGTTTCATCGCCCACGGCCAAGGCAAAATCGTGGATCACCTGTGGATCGGACAGATCCTTGCGCTGGGCGGTGGTCGACATCACCAGGTGGTTCTGCACCAGCCAGACGATCAGGCGGCTGTCCCACACTGGCAACTGGTGGCGCTGGCAGAATGCTTCGGCATCGACCGCGCCGATTTCCGAGTGGTCGCCATGCCGGCCCTTGCCGATGTCGTGGTACAGGCCGGCCATGTAGATCAGCTCAGGCTTGGGCAGCTTGGCCATCAACTTGGCCGCCAGCGGGAATTTCTCCGAGACCTGGGTGTACTGCAATTTACGCAGGTGCTTGATCAGATTCAGTGTGTGCGCATCGACCGTATAGATGTGGAACAGGTCGTGCTGCATCTGCCCGACGATGAAACCGAACTCTGGCAGATAGCGGCCAAGAATGCCGTAACGGTTCATCCGGCGCAGGTTGCGGTGGATGCCGATCTTACACTTGAACAATTCGATGAACAGGCTGGTGTTGCGAATATCGTTGCGGAAGTTGTCGTCGATCAAGTGGCGGTTTTCGCGCAGCAGACGAATGGTGTCGGCGCGCACGCCCTTGATCTCCGGCTGCTGGGCCATCAGCACGAATATCTCGAGCATGGCAAACGGCGTGCGGCGGAACACGTTATCGTTGCGCGCCTCGATATAGCCGTCGTGCAGCTGGAAGCGCGAGTTGATTGGCTGCGGCGGCGCTTCGTCTTCCGGGGCGAGAATGACTTCTTCGAAGTGCTGGATGATCAAATCGCTGAGCTGGGCAATGCTCATGACCGTGCGGAAATACTGCTGCATGAAGTTCTCGACCGCCTGTTTGGCGTCGTCGCCTTCGAATCCCAGCAGGCCGGCGATGGTCCGCTGATGATCGAACAGCAAACGGTCTTCGGAGCGGCCGGCGAGCATGTGCAGGGCGTAGCGTACTTTCCAGAGGAATTCCTGGGACGAGGCGAGCAGGGCGTTTTCGCTTTCGACCAGAAAACCTTCGCCGGCGAGGGCGCGCAGGTTCAGGGTGCCGTACTGACGTCGGGCCACCCAGAGAATGGTCTGGATATCGCGCAGGCCGCCGGGCGAGCCTTTGACATTGGGTTCGAGGTTGTATTCGGTGTCGTTGTACTTGTGGTGGCGGGCCTTTTGTTCGGCGCGCTTGGCCAGGAAAAACTCCTTGGCCGGCCACATATGGGCGGTGCTGGTGACATCGAGCATGCGCTGGCGCAGACGCTCGGGGCCGCAGATCGTGCGGCTCTCCATCAGATTGGTGACCACGGTCAGGTCGGCGCGGGCCTCTTCGGCGCATTCATCGACCGAGCGCACGCTCTGTCCGACTTCCAGGCCGATGTCCCATAGCAAGGTGAGAAAGCGCTCGATGGAATCACGGAAAACTTCATGGTCGGCGCTGTCCAGCAGGATCAGCAAATCGATGTCGGAATACGGGTGCAGTTCACCGCGACCGTAGCCGCCGACCGCGACCAGCGCGATGTCGGCGTCTTCGCTCCAGTCAAATTGCTCCCAGGCCTTTTGCAGGATGTTATCGACGAACCAGGCACGGTCTTCGATCAGGCGGCGAATGTCGCGACCGTTACGAAAACGCGTGTCGAGGACCTCGCGGGCCTGGCGGATCGCCTTCTTGAACGCCGCGATAGGACTCGCTTTGAGGGCCAGTTCAGCCTGGAACTGGCCGCGGTCGAAGAGTTCGGGATCCACCTGCGGCATCGATTGGCTTTCCTTTATAAGAGGCTGGGCGTGTTTACTTGATCAGGCCGAGATGCGCGGGATGGTGTCATCGCTGCGCAACGTGAAGATCTCATAGCCGGTGTCGGTCACCAACAGCGTGTGTTCCCACTGTGCCGAAAGCTTGCGGTCTTTGGTGATCGCGGTCCAGCCGTCGCCCAATACCTTGGTGTCGGCCTTGCCCTGGTTGATCATCGGCTCGATGGTGAAGGTCATGCCGGCCTTCAGTTCCATGCCGGTGCCGGCGCGACCGTAGTGCAGGATCTGTGGTTCTTCGTGAAAGACTTTGCCGATACCGTGACCGCAGAATTCTCTAACCACCGAGAAGCCGTTCTTCTCTGCATGTTTCTGGATCACTTCGCCAATGTCGCCGAGGCGGCAGCCGGGTTTGACGATCTCGATCGCCTTGTACATGCATTCCTGGGTGATCTGCGACAGACGCTCGGCCCACACCGGCACTTCGCCGACATGAAACATACGGCTGGTGTCGCCGTGATAGCCGTCCTTGATCACGGTGACGTCGATGTTCAGGGTGTCGCCGTTTTTCAGCGGTTTGTCATTCGGGATGCCGTGGCACACCACATGATTGATCGAGGTGCAGATCGACTTCGGGTAGCCCTTGTAATTGAGCGGGGCGGGAATCGCTTGCTGCACATTGACGATGTAGTCGTGGCAGATCTGGTTCAACTGATCGGTGGTCACGCCCGGTTTGACATGTTCGGCAATCATTTCCAGCACATCGGCGGCCAGTTTGCCGGCGACACGCATGCCAGCGATGTCCTCGGGGGTTTTGAGGTTGACGGTCATACAGGCTCTCTCTGCGCTCGGCGGCGCTTGCGGATACAAACAGGGTGGCCGGTGTGGAATGGGCACCCGAAAAACGCGATTCTAACAGACGTATGGCGCAATTCAGCGCCGGCGTGCATCGCTTCTCTCTATACAATGGTGCGCCTTGAGCCGATTCCAAGGGGGCGGCGCCCATGTCCCTGGTGCGAATACAGATTTCGGGTTCCGTTTCTGCGCACCCTGTGGTATAAAATGCGCCGCTTTCCGGGGATGCCCCGAAAGGCTTAAATCCACACACGTGTCGACACGATGACCTGGGTGCCCTTGGCTTGATGCCATTGGTTGGTCATTGGGATACGTGGAGGCCAAACCCGACTTATCAAGGAACTATCATGTCCCAAGTCAACATGCGCGATATGCTGAAGGCCGGTGTGCACTTCGGTCACCAAACCCGTTACTGGAATCCGAAAATGGGCAAGTACATTTTCGGCGCGCGTAACAAGATTCACATCATCAACCTTGAAAAAACCCTGCCAATGTTCAACGAAGCTCTGACTTTCGTAGAGCGTCTGGCCCAGGGCAAAAACAAGATTCTGTTCGTCGGCACCAAGCGTTCCGCTGGCAAGATCGTTGCTGAAGAAGCAGCACGTTGCGGTTCGCCGTACGTCGATCACCGCTGGTTGGGCGGCATGCTGACCAACTTCAAGACCATTCGTGCTTCCATCAAGCGTCTGCGTGACCTTGAAGTTCAGGCCGAAGACGGTACTTTCGCCAAGCTGACCAAGAAAGAAGCGCTGATGCGCTCCCGTGACCTGGAAAAGCTGGATCGTTCGCTGGGCGGCATCAAGGACATGGGCGGTCTGCCTGACGCACTGTTCGTGATCGACGTTGACCACGAGCGCATCGCGATCACCGAAGCCAACAAGCTGGGCATTCCGGTCATCGGCGTTGTCGATACCAACAGCAGCCCGGAAGGCGTTGACTACATCATCCCAGGCAACGATGACGCAATCCGCGCTATCCAGCTGTACATGGGTTCGATGGCTGACGCAGTGATCCGCGGTCGCAACAACGTTGCTGGCGGTACTGTAGAATTCGCAGCTGAAGAAACTCAGGCTGCAGCTGAGTAATTGACGCCTTGGCGTTGACTCAGTAAGCAAAAAGGGGGCTTGGCCCCCTTTTTGCCACCTCGAAAACCATTTGTCGGCGCCCACGGCACTGTTTGTAATGTGCGGCAGCTAACAAGGGTGGCTCGGGAAGAATTGAACGCCCGTTCGATCGGGTGGAATGGTTGAAAACCTATCCAAGAGGAATTTGAAAATGGCAGCAATTACTGCAGCGTTGGTCAAAGAACTGCGCGAGCGTACCGGCGAAGGCATGATGGACTGCAAGAAAGCCCTGGAAAAGGCTGACGGCGACATCGAAAAAGCCATTGATGACATGCGCGCTTCGGGCGCCATCAAGGCTGCGAAAAAAGCCGGCAACGTTGCCGCTGAAGGCGCAATCGCCATCAAATCGAATGACAAGGCAGCCGTGCTGCTGGAAGTCAACTCGCAGACCGACTTCCTGGCCCTGCAAGACGACTTCAAAAACTTCGTTGCTGCCAGCGTAGAAAAAGCTTTCGACGAAAAACTGACCGACGCAGCTCCGCTGATCGCCGCTCAGGAATCGGCTCGTGAGGCTCTGGTTGCCAAAGTCGGCGAGAACGTCAACATCCGTCGTCTGGTTCGCGTAGAGGGTGACGTTGTCGGCACCTATCTGCACGGTAACAAGATCGGTGTTGCAGTCGTCCTGAAAGGCGGTGACGTCGAGCTGGCCAAAGACATCGCAATGCACGTTGCTGCAAGCAACCCGGAATTCCTGCTGCCTTCGCAAGTCTCCGACGAAGCGATCGAGCGTGAGAAAGCTGTGTTCCTGCAGCTGAACGAAGAGAAGATCAAAGGCAAGCCAGAAAACATTGTTGAGAACATGGTCAAGGGCCGTATCAGCAAGTTCCTGGCAGAAGCAAGCCTGGTCGAGCAGGCATTCGTCAAGAACCCTGAAGTCAAGGTTGGCGAACTGGCCAAGAAGGCCGGTGCTGAAATCGTTTCCTTCACTTACTTCAAAGTAGGCGAAGGCATCGAGAAGCCGGTCGACAACTTCGCTGAAGAAGTTGCTGCCCAGCTGGCTGCCGCCAAGCAATAAGACGGTTTTTCAACTGTCGCCGAAAGAGGCTGCCCGCTCACGCGCGCAGCCTCTTTTCAGATCGGGTACCAGTTTTTTATTGGTTTCCGCTTGGAACTGACTTACAAAGCCATGTTCCGATGGCGCTGAAGCAGCGCCAAGCTAGAGTGAACGGCAGCTGTAAACAGCTCGCACAGAATTTTAAATACGCCGCAGGAGAGATTCGCAATGGCTCAGCAGGGCAGTGGTTATCAGGCTCGCTATAAACGCATTCTACTCAAGCTTAGCGGCGAGGCCCTGATGGGCTCGGAAGAGTTCGGGATCGATCCAAAAGTGCTGGATCGGATGGCGCTGGAAGTCGGCCAGTTGGTCGGCATCGGCGTTCAGGTCGGTCTGGTGATCGGCGGTGGCAACCTGTTCCGCGGCGAAGCCTTGAGCAAAGCCGGGATGGACCGGGTCACGGGCGACCACATGGGCATGCTGGCCACTGTGATGAACGCTCTGGCCATGCGTGATGCGCTGGAACGTGCCAATATCTCGGCCATCGTGATGTCGGCCATTTCCATGGTCGGCGTGACCGATCACTACGATCGCCGCAAAGCCATGCGCCACCTGAACTCCAAGGACGTGGTGATCTTCGCTGCCGGTACTGGCAACCCGTTCTTCACCACGGATTCGGCAGCCTGCCTGCGCGCAATCGAAATCGACGCCGATGTCGTGCTCAAGGCGACCAAGGTTGATGGCGTTTACACCGCAGATCCATTCAAAGACCCGCATGCCGAGAAGTTCGATCATCTGACTTATGATGAAGTACTGGATCGCAAGCTGGGTGTCATGGACCTGACCGCTATCTGCCTGTGCCGCGATCACAAGATGCCGTTGCGCGTCTTCAACATGAACAAACCGGGCGCCCTGCTGAACATCGTTCATGGCGGCGCTGAAGGTACCCTGATCGAGGAAGGTCAACAATGATCAACGAAATCCAAAAAAACGCCAAAGAGCGCATGCAGAAATCGCTGGAGTCTCTGGCTCACGCGTTCGGCCAGATCCGTACCGGCAAGGCTCACCCGAGCATCCTGGGCAGTGTCATGGTGCCTTACTACGGTACTGACACCCCGCTGAGCAGTGTGGCCAACGTCACCGTGAAAGACTCGCGCACCCTGCAGGTTGTGGCCTTCGAGCGCAACATGCTCGCGGCCGTCGACAAGGCGATCCAGAGCGCCGGTCTGAACCTCAACCCGACCAACCTTGGCGAATTGCTGTTGATCCCGATGCCGGCCCTCACCGAGGAAACGCGCAAAGGCTTCACCAAGCAGGCCCGTAGCGCAGCGGAAGACGCGCGTGTTGCCGTGCGTAACATCCGTCGTGACGCGTTGGGTGATCTGAAGAAGCTGGTCAAGGACAAGGAAATCAGCGAAGACGAAGAACGTCGTGCCATCGCTGATATCGACAAGCTGACCAAAGAGTCCGAGGCCCAGATCACCAAGGCCACGGATGAGAAAGAAAAAGACCTGATGACCGTATAAGGGTCGAGCTTTAAATGGACAAGACCAAGCAGTCTGCGCCGTCCGCGGTGCCGCGCCATGTCGCGATCATCATGGATGGCAACAATCGCTGGGCGAAAAAACGCTTTATGCCGGGTGTCGCCGGGCATAAAGCGGGCGTGGATGCTGTGCGTGCAGTGATCGAGGTGTGCGCCGAGGCCAAGGTCGAGGTGCTCACCCTGTTCGCGTTTTCCAGTGAGAACTGGCAGCGTCCGGCCGACGAAGTCAGTGCCTTGATGGACCTGTTCTTCAAGGCCTTGCGTCGCGAGGCCAAGCGCCTCAACGACAACAACATCAGCCTGCGCATCATTGGCGACCGTTCGCGCTTTCATCCGGAGCTTCAGGCCGCCATGCGTGAAGCCGAAGCGATGACAGCGGGCGCCAACCGCTTCATCCTGCAGATCGCCGCCAACTACGGCGGTCAGTGGGATATCGCACAGGCAGCGCAGCGCCTGGCCCGTGAAGTCCAGGCCGGGCATTTGCGCCCGGAGGACATCACTCCGGATCTGCTGCAGACCTGTCTGGCGACCGGCGATCTGCCGTTGCCGGACCTGTGCATCCGCACGGGCGGTGAGCACCGCATCAGCAATTTCCTGCTGTGGCAGCTGGCCTACGCCGAGTTGTATTTCTCCGACCTGTTCTGGCCGGACTTCAAACACGATGCCATGCGCGGTGCGCTGGCTGATTTCGCTTCGCGCCAGCGTCGCTTCGGTAAAACGAGTGAGCAGGTCGAAGCTGGAGCCCGGGTTTAATGCTTAAACAACGAATCATCACTGCACTGATCCTGCTGCCGATTGCCTTGTGCGGGTTCTTCCTGCTCAAGGGCACGGGTTTTGCCCTGTTCATCGGGCTGGTCGTGTGCCTGGGTGCCTGGGAATGGGCGCGCCTGGCCGGCTTCGCTGCGCAATCGTACCGCGTCGGTTTCGCTGCGGTCGTTGCACTGTTGCTGTTCATCATGCATGTGCTGCCCGGGCTCGCGCCTTGGGTGCTGGGCGCTTCGGTGCTCTGGTGGATCGTGGCGACGTACCTGGTATTGACCTATCCGCGTTCCAGCGCGCATTGGTCCAGTGCTGCCACCAAACTGGTGATCGGTCTGTTGATTCTGCTGCCGGCCTGGCAGGGCCTGGTGCAGATCAAGCAGTACCCGCTGGGTAACTGGCTGATCATGGCGGTGATGGTGCTGGTCTGGGGGGCCGATATCGGCGCCTATTTCTCGGGTCGCAAATTCGGCAAGCGCAAGCTGGCGCCGCATGTCAGTCCGGGCAAAAGCTGGGAAGGCGTATACGGTGGTCTGGCGCTGAGCCTGGTGATTACCGCGATTGTCGGGCTGGTGCGTGACTGGACGGTGGCTGAACTGCTCAAGGGCTTGATTGGCGCGGCCGTGATCGTTTTCATCTCGGTGGTCGGCGACCTGACCGAAAGCATGTTCAAGCGCCAGTCCGGCATCAAGGACAGCAGTAACCTGTTGCCCGGTCATGGTGGTGTGCTCGATCGCATCGACAGCCTCACGGCAGCGATTCCGGTATTCGCCGTGCTGCTGTGGATGGCCGCGCCGTGAGTCGCCCGCAGCAGATTACCGTTCTGGGAGCGACAGGCTCGATCGGGCTGAGCACGCTCGACGTCATTGCCCGTCATCCTGAGCGCTATCAGGTTTTCGCGCTGAGCGGTTTCAGTCGTCTGAGTGAGCTGCTGGCCTTGTGTGTTCGTCACGCGCCGCAATTTGCCGTGGTGCCGCAAGCAGCCGCTGCGCGCAGCTTGCAGGACGATTTGCGTGCGGCCGGTTTGTCGACTCAAGTGCTGGTAGGCGAGGAGGGCTTGTGTCAGATCGCGTCCGCGCCGGAAGTCGATGCGGTGATGGCGGCGATCGTCGGTGCGGCGGGACTGCGCCCGACCCTGGCGGCCGTTGAGGCGGGCAAGAAAATCCTGCTGGCCAACAAAGAGGCGCTGGTGATGTCCGGCGCCTTGTTCATGCAGGCCGTACGCAAAAGCGGTTCGGTGCTGCTGCCGATCGACAGCGAACACAACGCGATTTTCCAGTGCATGCCACAGGATTTCGCCCGTGGGTTGGGCGCGGTCGGTGTCCGTCGGATCTTGCTCACAGCCTCTGGCGGTCCGTTCCGACAGACGCCGATGAGCGAACTGGCGCATGTTTCACCTGATCAGGCCTGTGCGCATCCGAACTGGTCGATGGGTCGCAAGATCTCTGTCGATTCGGCAAGCATGATGAATAAAGGCCTCGAGCTGATCGAGGCCTGCTGGTTGTTTGATGCCAAGCCTGCGCAGGTCGAGGTGGTGATCCACCCGCAGAGCGTGATTCACTCGCTGGTCGATTACGTCGACGGCTCGGTACTGGCGCAGTTGGGCAATCCCGATATGCGTACGCCGATCGCCAACGCACTGGCATGGCCGGAGCGTATCGATTCCGGGGTAGCGCCGCTGGATCTGTTCGCCATTGCGCGGCTGGACTTCGAAGCACCGGATGAAGGGCGCTTCCCTTGCCTGCGTCTGGCGCGGCAAGCTGCCGAGGCGGGTGACAGCGCTCCGGCGATGCTCAATGCGGCCAATGAAGTGGCGGTACAGGCGTTTCTCGACGGACGGGTCCGGTACCTGGAAATCGCGAGTATCATCGAAGAGATCTTGAGCCTCGAACCGGTGGTGGCCCTGGCTGATCTCGAGGCGGTGTTTACTGCCGATACCAGGGCCCGTGATCTGGCGCGGCAATGGCTCAAACGTCACGCTCGATAGAATTTGCAATACATTGGCTACACGCGGCACTGAACAGGATTGCGGAGAAAGTAGATGAGCGCGCTCTATATGATTGCCGGCACCCTGATTGCTCTGGGTGTGCTGGTCACCTTTCACGAATTCGGCCACTTCTGGGTCGCGCGGCGCTGTGGCGTCAAGGTTCTACGCTTTTCCGTAGGCTTTGGCATGCCGCTGCTGCGCTGGCATGACAAGCAGGGCACCGAATTCGTGATCGCCGCGATCCCGCTGGGCGGCTACGTCAAAATGCTCGACGAGCGTGAAGGCGAAGTTCCGGTCGATCAGCTTGATCAATCATTCAACCGTAAAACCGTTCGTCAGCGCATTGCCATTGTTGCAGCCGGCCCTGTGGCCAACTTCCTGTTGGCGCTAGTGTTCTTCTGGGTGCTGGCCATGCTCGGCAGCGAGCAGGTGCGTCCGGTCATCGGTGCGGTCGAGTCCGGCAGCATTGCCGCCAGGGCGGGTTTGAATGCGGGCGAGGAAATCGTCGCCATCGATGGCGAGCCGACTTCCGGGTGGGCAGCCGTCAATCTGCAATTGGTTCGACGTCTCGGCGAAAGCGGTTCTCTGCACTTGCTGGTGCGCGAACAAGGTTCTACCGCGGATTCGCCGCGTGAACTGAAACTGGACAACTGGCTCAAGGGCGCCGATGAGCCGGATCCGATCCGTTCTCTGGGTATTCGCCCGTGGCGCCCGGCGTTGCCACCGGTACTCGCCGAGCTCGATCCGAAAGGCCCGGCGCAGGCTGCAGGCCTGAAGACCGGTGACCGCTTGCTGGCTCTGGATGGCCAGCCGTTGAACGACTGGCAGCAAGTGGTCGATACCGTTCGTACGCGTCCTGATACCAAAATCATGCTGCGCATCGAGCGTGACAATGCTCAAATCGACGTCCCGGTGACCTTGGCCGCGCGTGGCGAAAGCAAGGCGCCGAGCGGTTATCTGGGGGCAGGGGTCAAGGCAATCGACTGGCCGCCGGAGATGATTCGCGAGGTCAGTTACGGGCCGTTGGCGGCAATTGGCGAGGGCGCCCGACGCACTTGGACCATGAGCATTCTGACCCTCGATTCACTGAAGAAAATGCTGTTCGGCGAGCTCTCGGTAAAAAACTTGAGTGGACCGATAACCATTGCTAAAGTGGCGGGCGCTTCTGCCCAGTCGGGCGTCGCTGATTTCCTGAATTTCCTTGCTTATCTGAGTATTAGCCTGGGGGTTCTGAATTTGCTGCCCATTCCTGTACTGGATGGGGGGCATTTGTTGTTTTATCTGATCGAGTGGGTGCGTGGTCGCCCCTTGTCGGATCGGGTGCAAGGTTGGGGGATACAGATCGGTATCAGTTTGGTGGTCGGGGTGATGTTGCTTGCTCTGGTCAACGATCTGGGTCGACTGTAACGCTTCGCTGAATTGCGAATCTGCCGCATTTTGCGGCAGTTTGTTTATTGCCAGTTGGAATAAGAAAGGACTTCATGAAACGTCTGCTGCTAACTGCGGTTCTCACCGTATTGATGATCGCCGAAGTTCACGCCGAGTCCTTCACTATCTCTGATATTCGCGTCAATGGCCTCCAGCGGGTCTCCGCGGGTAGTGTCTTTGGTGCCTTGCCGTTGAACGTCGGCGAGCAGGCGGATGATCGTCGCCTGGTGGAATCCACTCGTGCGTTGTTCAAAACCGGTTTCTTTCAAGATATCCAGCTGGGCCGCGAAGGCAACGTTCTGGTGATCACGGTCGTCGAACGTCCGTCGGTTGCCAGTATCGAGATCGAAGGCAACAAGGCGATCTCGACCGAAGACCTGATGAAGGGCCTCAAGCAATCCGGTCTGGCTGAAGGCGAGATCTTCCAGCGTGCCACCCTCGAAGGCGTGCGTAACGAACTGCAGCGTCAGTACGTCGCGCAGGGTCGCTACTCGGCTACCGTCGATACCGAAGTGGTCTCGCAACCGCGCAACCGTGTTGGTCTTAAAGTGAAGATCAACGAAGGTACCGTTGCCGCGATTCAGCACATCAACGTGGTCGGCAACACGGTGTTCCCCGAGGAAGACCTGACCGACCTGTTCGAACTGAAAACCACCAACTGGCTGTCGTTCTTCAAGAACGATGACAAATATGCCCGTGAAAAACTGTCCGGTGACCTGGAGCGTCTGCGTTCCTACTACCTGGATCGTGGCTATATCAACATGGATATCGCTTCGACCCAGGTGTCGATCACCCCGGACAAGAAGCACGTCTATATCACCGTCAATGTCACCGAAGGCGAGAAGTACACCGTTCGCGACGTCAAGCTCAGCGGTGATCTGAAGGTCCCTGAAGACCAGATCAAATCTCTGTTGCTGGTGCAAAAAGGCCAGGTGTTCTCGCGCAAGCTGATGACCACCACCTCTGAACTGATCACCCGCCGTCTGGGTAACGAGGGTTACACCTTCGCCAACGTCAACGGCGTACCTCAGCCGCATGATGACGACCACACCGTCGATATCCTGTTCGCTGTCGATCCGGGCAAGCGTGCCTACGTCAACCGCATCAACTTCCGTGGCAACACCAAGTCCGAAGACGAAGTGCTGCGCCGTGAAATGCGTCAGATGGAAGGTGGCTGGGCTTCGACCTACCTGATCGACCAGTCCAAGACCCGTCTCGAGCGTCTGGGCTTCTTCAAGGAAGTCAACGTCGAGACCCCGGCTGTTCCGGGTGTCGATGACCAGGTCGACGTGAACTACGCCGTGGAAGAACAGGCGTCCGGTTCGATTACCGCCAGCGTCGGTTTCGCCCAGAGTGCCGGTCTGATCCTCGGTGGTTCGATCACCCAGAACAACTTCCTCGGTACCGGTAACCGCGTCAGCATCGGTCTGACCCGCAGCGAATACCAGAGCCGCTACAACTTCGGCTACGTTGACCCCTACTGGACCGCCGATGGCGTGAGCCTGGGCTACAACGCGTTCTACCGCACCACCGACTACGATGAACTCGATGCCGATATCTCGAGCTACGCCGTAGACAGCTTGGGTGCCGGCGTGAACATTGGCTATCCGATCAGCGAGACTTCGCGTCTGACGTTCGGTTTGTCTGCCCAGCAGGACACGATCAACACCGGTCGTTACACCGTTGACGAGATTTTCGACTTCGTCGAGAAGGAAGGCGACAGCTACCTGAACTTCAAGGCTTCGGCCGGCTGGTCCGAGTCGACCCTGAACAAGGGTGTACTGCCGACACGTGGTCGTTCCCAGAGCCTGACCCTGGAAAGCACCATTCCGGGCAGCGACCTGTCGTTCTTCAAGCTCGACTACCGTGGTCAGTTGTTCCAGCCGATCACTGAAAACTACACTCTGCGCCTGCATACCGAACTGGGTTATGGCGACGGTTACGGTTCGACCGATGGCTTGCCGTTCTATGAAAACTACTATGCTGGTGGTTTCAACTCGGTGCGCGGCTTCAAGGACAGCACCCTCGGTCCGCGCAGTACGCCGAGCCGTGGTACCAACCCGGGCACCATCGCAGACCCGGACCAGGATCCACTGCCGTTCGGTGGTAACGTCCTGATCCAAGGTGGCGTGGAAGTCTTGTTCCCGCTGCCGTTCGTGAAAGATCAGCGCTCCCTGCGTACCTCGGTATTCTGGGATGTCGGTAACGTATTTGACTCGCAGTGCAAGGACACTACGAACGCTAACGGTTCGTCGTCCAACACCAAGTGCAACGACATCAGTCTGAGCAACATGGCCAGTTCCGTGGGTGTGGGTGTGACCTGGGTCACCGCACTGGGTCCTCTGAGCTTCGCGTTGGCCATGCCGATCAAGAAACCGGATGACGCTGAAACTCAAGTGTTCCAATTCTCCCTCGGCCAGACGTTCTAAGCGTCTGCCCCAAGACAACGACAATGGATTTTGTAGGAGTGCATCGTGCGTAAGTTGACTCAATTGGTTCTCCTGGCCTCCGTACTGGTGGCAGGCCCGGCATTTGCCGACATGAAAATTGCCGTTCTGAACTATCAAATGGCTCTGCTGGAATCCGATGCGGCGAAGAAGTACGCCGTGGATGCAGAGAAGAAGTTCGGTCCGCAACTGACCAAGCTGAAGACTCTGGAAAGCAGCGCCAAGGGCATTCAGGATCGTCTGATGGCCGGTGGCGACAAGATGCAGCAAGGTGAGCGTGAGCGTCTGGAGCTGGAATTCAAGCAAAAGGCCCGTGACTTCCAGTTCCAGTCCAAAGAGCTGAACGAAGCCAAAGCCGTTGCCGACCGCGAAATGCTCAAGCAACTGAAGCCGAAACTGGACAGCGCTGTGGAAGAAGTCATCAAGAAAGGTGGTTTTGACCTGGTGTTCGAGCGTGGCGCAGTGATCGATGTCAAACCGCAGTACGACATCACGCGCCAGGTTATCGAGCGCATGAATCAGCTGAAGTAACCCATGACTGTGACCATCAAGCTCGGCCAGTTGGCCGAGTTCCTCGGCGCCACCCTGCGTGGCGACCCCGAGCAGCAAATTACTGGGCTAGCCACTTTGCAAGAGGCTGGCCCAGCTCAGTTGAGCTTTCTGGCAAACCCTCAATATCGCAAATACCTGGCGGGCTCGCAGGCAGCAGCGTTGCTGCTCAAGGAAGCCGATGCCGAAGGTTTTGCCGGTAATGCGCTGGTGGTGCCGGATCCTTACTTGGCCTATGCGCGTCTCTCGCATTTGTTCGATCCCAAGCCGAAAGCGCCCGTGGGTATTCATCCTTCAGCAGTGATTGCTGCGGACGCGGTGGTTGATCCAACCGCCAGCATCGGGCCGTTTGTGGTGATCGAGGCTGGCGCGCGAATCGGCGCGCAAGTGACCCTGGGTGCGCATTGCGTCATCGGCGCTCGCAGCGAAATCGGCGAAGGCGGCTGGCTCGCTCCACGCGTAACGCTGTATCACGATGTGCGCATCGGCAAGCGTGTAGTCATTCAGTCCGGTGCCGTGCTCGGTGGCGAGGGCTTCGGCTTCGCCAATGAGAAGGGCATCTGGCAGAAGATCGCACAGATCGGTGGCGTGACCATCGGTGACGATGTCGAGATTGGCGTGAACACCGCCATCGACCGCGGCGCCCTGGCCGATACCGTGATCGGCAATGGTGTGAAGCTCGACAACCAGATTCAGATCGCGCACAACGTTCAGGTCGGTGATCACACCGCCATGGCCGCGTGCGTCGGCATTTCCGGCAGCACCAAAATCGGTAAGCACTGCATGCTCGCCGGTGGTGTCGGTCTGGTTGGCCACATTGATATTTGCGACAACGTTTTCCTGACCGGAATGACCATGGTGACCCACTCGATTACCGAGCCGGGTGCCTATTCTTCCGGCACAGCCATGCAACCGGCGGCCGAATGGCGCAAAAGCGCGGCCCGAATCCGTCAGCTCGATGACATCGCGCGACGGCTCAAACAGCTGGAAAAGCGCGTAGGGGAAGTGACCCCTGACGGCAATGCTTCATCTGATGGCTGATACCATTTCCATATCAAGTGTGTGCAGCCTCTGGACTGCCTCGTTGATTTGCTAGAGGAGTGCACGTCAGTCGCGCTCCCAATCTTTACATAGGCTTCCCCCTGAAATGATGGACATCATCGAGATTCGCGAATACCTGCCTCACCGTTACCCGTTCCTGCTGGTGGACCGGGTGGTGGAACTGGACACTGAAGGCAAGCGAATTCGCGCCTACAAGAATGTCAGCATCAACGAACCGTTCTTCAATGGTCATTTCCCTGCGCATCCGATCATGCCGGGCGTGCTGATCATCGAAGCGATGGCTCAGGCTGCCGGGATCCTCGGTTTCAAGATGCTCAACGTCAAACCGGCCGACGGCACCCTGTATTACTTCGTCGGTTCCGACAAGCTGCGTTTCCGCCAGCCAGTCAAGCCGGGCGACCAGTTGATCCTTGAAGCGACCTTCATCAGTTGCAAGCGCAAGATCTGGAAATTCGAATGCCAGGCGTCGGTCGATGGCAAGCCGGTCTGCTCGGCCGAGATCATCTGCGCGGAACAAAAAGTATGAGTTTGATTGACCCTCGCGCAATCATCGATCCGTCCGCCATCCTGGCTGACGGCGTCGAGGTCGGCCCGTGGTCGATCATCGGCGCAGGTGTGGAAATCGGCGAGGGTACCGTGATCGGGCCGCATGTGGTCCTCAAGGGGCCGACCCGCATTGGCAAGCACAATCGCATCTACCAGTTTTCCTCGGTAGGCGAAGACACGCCTGATCTGAAATACAAGGGTGAAGAAACCCGCCTGGTGATCGGTGACCACAACGTCATCCGTGAAGGCGTGACCATTCACCGTGGCACCGTGCAGGACCGTTCGGAAACCACGCTGGGCGATCACAACCTGATCATGGCCTATGCGCACATCGGCCACGACAGCGTCATCGGCAACCACTGCATTCTGGTCAACAACACGGCGCTGGCCGGCCATGTGCACGTGGATGACTGGGCGATCCTTTCCGGATTCACCCTGGTGCACCAGTATTGCCACATCGGCGCCCACAGCTTTTCCGGCATGGGCACCGCGATCGGCAAGGATGTTCCGGCGTTCGTCACCGTGTTCGGCAACCCGGCCGAAGCACGCAGCATGAACTTCGAAGGCATGCGCCGTCGTGGTTTCAGCGAGGATGCGATTCACACCTTACGTCGCGCCTACAAAACCGTTTATCGCCAGGGGCTGACCGTCGAGCAGGCACTGGCCGAACTCGCCGAACCGGCTGCGCAGTACCCGGAAGTCGCGGTGTTCCGTGATTCCATCCTGTCGTCGACTCGCGGCATCACCCGCTGATCATGGCCAGTCTGCGTATTGCGCTGGTGGCCGGTGAAGCTTCCGGCGACATTCTCGGTGCGGGTCTCATGCGTGCGATCAAGACACAGCACCCGACAGTCGAGTTCATCGGTGTCGGCGGGCCGTTGATGCAAGCTGAAGGCCTGACTTCCTACTTCCCCATGGAACGCTTGTCGGTCATGGGGCTGGTGGAGGTCCTCGGCCGGCTGCGCGAACTGCTCAAGCGCCGCAAGGAGCTGATCGCCACGCTGATCGCCGCAAAGCCGGACGTGTTCATCGGCATCGACGCGCCGGACTTCAACCTCAATATCGAACTCAAGCTGCGTCAGGCCGGGATCAAAACCGTGCATTACGTCAGCCCGTCGGTGTGGGCGTGGCGGCAGAAACGCGTGCTGAAGATCCGCGAAGGCTGCGACCTGATGTTGACGCTGCTGCCATTCGAAGCAAAATTCTACGAAGAGCAGGGCGTACCGGTGCGGTTCGTCGGCCACACCCTGGCCGACACCATTCCGCTTGAAGCCGACCGTGCCGCGGCGCGGGCCGAACTGGGTTTGCCCGACGGCCCGCTGGTCGCGTTGATGCCGGGCAGTCGGGGCGGCGAAGTGTCGCGTCTCGGCGCGCTGTTTCTCGACACGGCTGAACGCTTGCGTGCCATGCGTCCGGGCTTGCGCTTCGTTATTCCGTGCGCCAATTCCGAGCGTCGCACGCAGCTTGAAGAGTTGCTGGCTGGCCGCGATTTGCCGGTGACCTTGCTTGACGGTAAATCTCATCTGGCGCTGGCGGCGTGCAATGCGGTGTTGATCGCTTCCGGCACCGCCACCCTTGAAGCGTTGCTGTACAAGCGGCCGATGGTGGTGGCGTACCGTATGGCGCCGCTGACGTTCTGGATTCTCAAGCGCATGGTCAAGAGCCCATACGTTTCGTTGCCGAACTTGCTGGCTCAGCGCTTGCTGGTGCCCGAGCTGTTGCAGGATGATGCGACAGTCGAGTCTCTGGCGTTGACGCTCTCGCCGTTGATCGATGGCGGCGAAGAGCAGACTCGCGGTTTCGACGAGATCCATCGCACGTTGCGCCTGGATGCCTCCAATCAGGCGGCGGATGCCGTCCTCAACCTGATCGGTCAAACACGATGAGCAAGACAAGCATGCAGATGGGCCTGGATTTCACCCTCGTCGCCGAAGTCGAAGACTTGGTGGCCGGGGTTGATGAAGTCGGTCGCGGCCCGTTGTGCGGTGCGGTGGTGACGGCGGCGGTGATCCTCGATCCGAACCGGCCGATCCTCGGTCTGGACGACTCGAAGAAACTCACCGAAGCCAAGCGTGAAAAGCTCTACGACGAGATCTGCGAAAAAGCCCTGAGCTGGTGCATTGCCCGCGCCGAAGTCGAGGAAATCGATGAGCTGAATATCCTCCACGCGACCATGCTGGCCATGCAGCGCGCGGTGGCCGGGCTGCACATTCAGCCGAAACTGGCGATGATCGACGGTAACCGCTGCCCACAATTGCCGATGCGTGCCGAAGCGGTGGTGCAGGGCGACGGCAAGGTCCCGGCGATTGCTGCCGCGTCGATTCTGGCCAAGGTCAGCCGCGACCGCGAAATGGCCGCTTTCGAATTGATCTATCCGGGTTACGGCATCGGTGGCCATAAAGGCTACCCGACGCCCGTTCATCTGGAAGCGCTGTCGCGGCTCGGGCCGACCCCGATCCACCGGCGCTCGTTCGCCCCGGTGCGCCTGGCTTACGAGGCGCGGGAAGTGCTCACGCAGGTTTAGGCGCAAGGCTGATGTTTTATTCGGGGCCCGGTACAATCCGGGCCTCGTTGTCTCTATGTAACTGGACAGGATCACTATGCCGGCTTCATTCGTTCATCTACGCCTGCACACTGAATACTCCCTGGTCGACGGGCTGGTGCGGATCAAGCCGCTGGTCAAGGCGCTCACGGCCCTGAACATGCCGGCGGTCGCGGTCACCGACCAGAACAACATGTGTTCTCTGGTCAAGTTCTACAAAAACACCATGGGCGCGGGGATCAAGCCGATTTGCGGCGCCGACCTGTGGCTGTCGAACAAGGATCCGGACGGCCCGCTGAGTCGGATCAGCCTGCTGGTGATGAATGCCAAGGGCTATCGCAACCTCACCGAGCTGATCTCGCGCGGCTTCATCGAAGGCCAGCGCAACGGCATGATCATTGTTGAGCGCCAGTGGGTCGCCGAAGCCAGTGAAGGCCTGATCATGTTGTCCGCGGCCAAAGAAGGCGAGATCGGCATGGCGCTGATCGGCGGCAACCCGGCCGAAGCCGAGACGCTGGCGCGTGAGTGGATGGCGGTGTTCCCGGACCGTTTCTATCTGGAGATCCAGCGCACCAACCGTCCCAACGACGAAGAGCAGTTGCACGGCGCTGTGGCGCTGGCCGACAAGCTCGGTGCGCCGCTGGTGGCGACCAATGATGTGCGTTTCATCAAGCAGGAAGACTTCGCCGCCCACGAAACCCGCGTGTGCATCGGTGAGGGTCGCGCCCTCGACGATCCGCGGCGCTCGAAGAATTACAGCGATCAGCAATACCTGAAAAGCGCCGAGGAAATGCTCGAGCTGTTCAGCGATATTCCCGACGCGATCGAAAACACCGTCGAGATCGCCAAGCGCTGCAACATCGAAGTCAAGCTGGGCACGCACTTCCTGCCCAACTTCCCGATCCCCGATGGCATGACCATCGATGAATACTTCCGCAAGGTTTCCTTCGACGGTCTCGAAGAGCGCCTGGCGGTGCTGCTGCCCAAGGACACCACCGAAGACTACGAAGCCAAGCGTCAGGTCTACGTCGACCGCTTGAATTTCGAGCTGGATATTATCATCCAGATGGGCTTCCCCGGTTACTTCCTGATCGTGATGGACTTTATCCAGTGGGCCAAGAACAACGGCGTACCGGTCGGTCCCGGCCGTGGATCGGGTGCCGGTTCGCTGGTGGCCTACGTACAGAAGATCACCGACCTCGACCCGCTGGAATATGACCTGCTGTTCGAACGTTTCCTTAACCCGGAACGGGTTTCGATGCCCGACTTCGACGTCGACTTCTGCATGGACGGCCGTGACCGGGTGATCGATTACGTGGCCGAGAAGTACGGCCGCAACGCGGTAAGCCAGATCATCACTTTCGGTTCCATGGCCGCCAAGGCTGTGGTGCGCGACGTGGCGCGGGTGCAGGGCAAGTCCTACGGGCTGGCGGATCGTCTGTCGAAGATGATTCCGTTCGAAGTCGGCATGACCCTGGAAAAAGCCTACGAGCAGGAAGAAATCCTCCGTGACTTCATCAAGGTCGATGAAGAGGCCGCGGAAATCTGGGAGATGGCGCGCAAGCTCGAAGGCGTGGTGCGTAACGTCGGCAAACACGCCGGTGGTGTGGTGATCGCCCCGACCAAGCTGACCGACTTCTCGCCGATCTATTGCGACGAGGCCGGTGACGGTCTGGTGACCCAGTTCGACAAGGACGACGTCGAGGCGGCCGGTCTGGTGAAGTTCGACTTCCTCGGCCTGCGAACCCTGACGATCATCGATTGGGCGCTGAAAACCATCAACCGCGACCGCGCCAAGGTCAACGAGCCGCCGCTGGACATCGCGTTTATTCCGCTCGATGACAAGCCGACTTACAGCCTGCTGCAAAAAGCTGAAACCACGGCGGTGTTCCAGCTTGAATCGCGCGGCATGAAAGAGCTGATCAAAAAGCTCAAGCCCGACTGCCTGGAAGACTTGATCGCACTGGTGGCATTGTTCCGTCCGGGCCCACTGCAGTCCGGCATGGTGGACGACTTCATCAACCGTAAGCACGGCCGCGCCGAGCTGGCGTATCCGCACTCGGACTACCAGTACGAAGGCCTCAAGCCGGTGCTCGCGCCGACTTACGGCATCATCCTGTATCAGGAACAGGTGATGCAGATCGCACAGGTCATGGCCGGTTACACCCTCGGCGGTGCGGACATGCTGCGCCGGGCCATGGGTAAGAAAAAGCCCGAAGAAATGGCCAAGCAGCGCGGCGGTTTCATTGAGGGTTGCGCCACCAACGGCATCGATGCCGACCTTGCCGGTAACATTTTCGACCTGGTAGAGAAATTCGCCGGTTACGGCTTCAACAAATCCCACTCCGCTGCTTACGGTCTGGTGTCGTATCAGACGGCCTGGCTGAAAGCGCATTACCCGGCGCCGTTCATGGCCGCGGTACTTTCGGCGGACATGCACAACACCGACAAGGTCGTGACCTTGATCGAGGAAGTGCGCACGATGAAGCTGCGCCTCGACGCGCCGGACGTGAACACCTCGGAGTTCAAGTTCACGGTGAACGACGACGGCCGCATCGTGTATGGCCTCGGCGCGATCAAAGGTGTCGGCGAAGGCCCGGTTGAAGCCATTACCGAGGCGCGTCAGGCCGGTCCGTTCAAGGATCTGTTCGACTTCTGCGCGCGGGTCGACCTCAAACGCATCAACAAACGTACCCTCGACGGTCTGATCCGCAGCGGTGCGCTGGATCGTCTGGGCCCGTATTTCCACGACGAGCAAAAGGCTTATCAAGCCAATATCGACCGCAACCGCGCCGTGCTGCTGGCGGCGATGGAAGAGGCGATCAAAGCGGCCGAGCAGACCGCGCGCACCCACGACTCCGGGCACGCCGACCTGTTCGGCGGCTTGTTCGTCGAGGCAGATGCCGACGTTTACGCGTCCCATCGCAAGGCCAAGGAGCTGACCCTCAAGGAACGCCTCAAAGGTGAAAAAGACACCCTGGGCCTGTACCTGACCGGTCACCCGATTGACGAATATGAAGGCGAGATCCGCCGTTTCGCCCGTCAGCGCATCATCGACCTGAAGCCTGCGCGCGACACCCAGACCGTGGCGGGGATGATCATTGCCTTGCGGGTAATGAAGAACAAAAAGGGCGACAAGATGGGCTTCATCACCCTCGACGACCGCTCCGGGCGGATCGAGGCGTCGCTGTTCGCCGAGGCATTCCATTCCGCGCAATCGCTGTTGCAGACCGACGCGATGGTGGTGGTCGAAGGCGAGGTCAGCAACGACGACTTCTCCGGCGGCCTGCGCCTGCGGGTCAAGCGGGTGATGAGCATGGAAGATGCGCGCACCAACCTCGCCGAGAGCCTGCGCCTGAAATTGCAGACCCAGGATCTGAAAGGCGATCAGCTACGCTGGCTGGGGGATCTGCTCAAGCGTCATCGCGGCGCGTGCCCGATCACCATGGAATACACAAGTCCAGATGCGAAGACCTTGCTGCAGTTCGGCGAGACCTGGCGGATCGACCCGGCGGATGCGTTGATTCAAGCCCTGCGTGACCAGTTCGGGCGAGACAACGTCTTCCTCCAATACCGTTGACCGGCGAGGGCCATTACTGCGCTCGCCCGCAACCTGAATTTTTAATCTCGACCTTAGCGCGCCTCTCCCTTAAGGTAGGGCGCGAATAGACAACCGGCCGGCCCAAGCTCATTTGGGACACGACCCAAGACGGACGCCTATGAACCCGAATTTTCTAGATTTCGAACAGCCGATCGCCGACCTGCAAGCCAAGATCGAAGAGTTGCGCTTGGTCGGTAATGACAATTCGCTGAATATCGGCGATGAGATCTCCCGCCTGCAGGACAAGAGCAAAACGCTCACCGAAGACATCTTCGGCAAATTGACCAGCTGGCAGATCGCACGCCTGGCGCGTCACCCGAAACGCCCTTACACCCTCGACTACATCGAGCACATCTTCACCGAGTTCGACGAACTGCACGGCGACCGTCACTTCTCCGACGACGCCGCGATTGTCGGCGGTATCGCCCGTCTGGAAGACCAGCCGGTGATGATCATCGGTCACCAGAAGGGCCGTGAAGTGCGCGAGAAGGTTCGCCGCAACTTCGGCATGCCGCGTCCGGAAGGCTATCGCAAGGCCTGCCGTCTGATGGAAATGGCCGAACGCTTCAAGATGCCGATCCTGACCTTCATCGACACGCCGGGCGCCTACCCGGGTATCGACGCCGAAGAGCGCAACCAGAGCGAAGCCATTGCCTGGAACCTGCGCGTGATGTCGCGCCTGAAAACCCCGATCATCGCTACCGTCATCGGTGAAGGTGGTTCCGGTGGTGCACTGGCGATCGGCGTCTGCGATCAACTGAACATGCTGCAGTACTCGACCTACGCGGTGATCTCGCCGGAAGGTTGCGCATCGATCCTGTGGAAAACCGCCGAAAAAGCGCCGGATGCTGCTGAAGCCATGGGCATCACCGCCGAGCGTCTGAAAGGCCTGGGCATCGTCGACAAGGTAATCAGCGAGCCGCTGGGCGGCGCGCACCGCGACCCGGCCGCTGCCGCGGCATCGATCCGAGCCGAGCTGAGCTCGCAACTGGCGATGCTGAAGCAGTTCGATAACGAAGCGCTGTTGAAGCGCCGTTATGATCGACTGATGAGCTACGGTCTCTAAAGTCGAGCGCTACCCCTGTAGGAGTGAGCCTGCTCGCGATAACGATGTAACATTCGACCCATGTGTTGACTGTTGCACCGCTATCGCGAGCAGGCTCACTCCTACATTCGATTGGGGCAAAGAGAAAGATATGGGCCCGTCCCCCACTGATTTGCCGTCCCGGCTATTACTGAACCTCAAACCCTGGCGCGACGCCGCTCACTGGCGCATCGCCTTCTCCGGTGGCCTCGATTCCACTGTCCTGCTGCACCTGCTCGCCCATCTCGCGAAATCCGAGTCCCTGCCTGCGCTCAGCGCCATCCATATCCATCACGGTCTTCAGGCGGCTGCCGATGCGTGGCCGCAACATTGTCAGGCGGTCTGCGATGCGCTGGGCGTGCCGTTGATCATCGAACGGGTGAAGGTGCAGCCGGGCGCAAGCCTGGAGCGCGCGGCGCGGAATGCGCGTTATGCGGTGTTCAATACGCTGACCGAGCACAATGACGTGCTGCTTACCGGCCAACATCGTGACGATCAGGCGGAAACATTGTTGTTCCGGTTGCTGCGCGGCGCCGGTGTGCGCGGTTTGTCAGGCATTCCTGCGCAACGCCCGGTGGGGCAGGGCATGCTGGTTCGTCCGTTGCTGGATGTTCCGCGGGCCGAGCTGGAGGCTTACGCCAACGCCCATGAACTGGCCTGGATCGAAGATCCGTCGAATCAGGATCGGCATTTCTCACGCAATTATCTACGCCATCAAGTCGTGCCGCCGCTGACCGAGCGCTGGCCGCAGGCGCAGGCAAGCATGGCCCGCAGCGCCGGGCATCTACGCGAGGCGCAGGGCTTGCTCGATGAGCTGGCGCAGATGGATCTGGCGCAGGCCTGCACCGCGCATGATTTTGCATGGCTGGAACTGCCGTCGCTGGAGCTGGCGCCGCTGGCCGCGCTGTCTGTGGCTCGTCAGCGCAACGCCCTCAGCCATTGGCTCGAACCACTGACACGCTTGCCGGATGCCGACCATTGGTCGGGTTGGAGCAATCTGTGCGAGGCCGCTGCCGACGCTTCGCCGATCTGGCGTCTGGCCGATGGCGAACTGCACCGCAGCGCCGGGCGGGTGTGGTGGCTGAGTGGCCAATGGTTGCGCGCGCCAGCGATCGGCGCCGACTGGCAGACCCCGTCGTTGACGCTACGCTTGGCCGATAACGGCAGCGTGATGTTCAGCGGGGCGGCGCCCTCCGGGCCATTGCGCATTGCTTATCGTCAGGGCGGCGAAGTCATGCAGATCGCCGAGCGCGGTCATCGCGACCTCAAGCGCCTGCTCAACGAGCGTGCCGTGCCGGGTTTTCTCCGTGGCAGATTGCCGCTGCTGTTTCGCGGCGCTGAACTGCTCGCGGTGGCGAACCTGCCGGGGCTCGACGGCCCGGCGCAGGGTGGCTGGAAATTGCAATGGCGGCCAAGCGATGAAGATCAAGGTTTGAGCTGAAAGGAGCATTCCGGTAGACTACGCTCCCTTCTTGATACAACTTCTGTGGATTCGCCTGAATTGCAGGAGTTGCCGATTACCAAGCAGTCTTTGCTGGGCGATTCCAAAAAATGTGTAGCGAGCAACGTACCGGTGTTTCACCTGCCGGTCTGTCCCAACGCGGCGGTTTTTTTGAAAGGTGCACTGTGATTAATGCAGGTGATCGGGGGCTTCGGCCTTCCTTCGCTTTCCCCGGCGGCTCGTTCCGCTTTAACGCAGACTTCTAGGGTTTTTCATGACGCGCTACATATTCGTCACGGGCGGTGTTGTTTCTTCATTGGGGAAAGGCATTGCCTCGGCTTCATTGGCGGCTATCCTGGAGGCGCGGGGGCTTAAGGTCACCATGCTGAAGCTGGATCCGTACATCAACGTCGATCCAGGCACCATGAGCCCGTTCCAGCACGGTGAAGTGTTCGTCACCCACGACGGCGCCGAGACCGACCTGGACCTGGGTCACTACGAGCGGTTCATCCGCACGACCATGACCCAGAACAACAACTTCACCACTGGCCGTGTCTACGAGCACGTGCTGCGCAAAGAACGCCGTGGTGACTACCTGGGTGCAACCATCCAGGTGATCCCGCACATCACCGACGAAATCAAGCGCCGTATCATCAAGGGTGCCGGTGACGCTGACGTGGCGATGGTCGAAATCGGCGGCACCGTGGGCGACATCGAGTCGCAACCGTTCCTCGAAGCGATCCGCCAGTTGCGTTTCGAAGTCGGCGCCAAGCGCGCGATGCTGATGCACCTGACACTGGTGCCGTACATCGCCACTGCCGGCGAAACCAAGACCAAGCCAACCCAGCACTCCGTCAAGGAACTGCGTTCGATCGGCCTGCAGCCAGACGTGCTGGTGTGCCGTTCCGATCACCCGATCGACATCTCGTCGCGTCGCAAGATCGCCCAGTTCACCAACGTCGAAGAGCGTGCGGTGATCGCGCTGGAAGACGCCGACACCATCTACAAGATCCCGGGCATCCTGCACTCGCAGGGTCTGGACGATTTCGTCGTCGAGCGTTTCGGTCTGCAATGCAACAGCGCCGATCTGTCCGAGTGGGACGCGGTGGTCGATGCCAAGCTGAACCCGGAACACGAAGTGACCATCGCCATGGTCGGCAAGTACATGGAACTGCTCGATGCCTACAAGTCGCTGATCGAAGCGATGAGCCACGCCGGCATCAGCAACCGCACCAAGGTCAACCTGCGTTACATCGATTCCGAAGACATCGAAAACCAGGGCACCGCGCTGCTCGAAGGTGTCGACGCGATCCTCGTACCAGGCGGCTTCGGTCTGCGCGGCGTGGAAGGCAAGATCACAGCCGTTCAGTACGCCCGCGAAAACAAGGTGCCTTACCTCGGCATCTGCCTTGGCATGCAAGTGGCGGTGATTGAATTCGCCCGTAACGTGATGGGCTGGAAAGATGCCAACTCCACCGAGTTCGACCGCGCCAGCGGCCACCCGGTGGTCGGTCTGATCACCGAGTGGGAAGACGCCACCGGCGCTGTAGAAGTACGTACCGAAGCGTCCGATCTGGGCGGCACCATGCGTCTCGGCGCTCAGGACTGCCTGCTCGAGCCGGGCTCCAAGGTCCATGACTGCTACGGCAAGGACGTGATCGTCGAGCGTCACCGTCACCGTTACGAAGTGAACAACAACCTGCTGCCACAACTGATCGAAGCCGGCCTGAAAATTTCCGGTCGCTCTGCTGATGCGGCGCTGGTTGAAGTGGTTGAAGCGGCCGACCATCCGTGGTTCGTCGCTTGCCAGTTCCACCCTGAGTTCACCTCGACTCCACGCGATGGCCACCCGCTGTTCAGCGGTTTCGTCAAGGCCGCGTTGGCTCAACACCAGAAGAAGGCGTAACCCCGATGGCACAGAAGATCATCCGCGTCGGCGATATCGAGATTGCCAACGACAAACCCATGGTGCTGTTCGGCGGCATGAACGTGCTGGAAAGCCGTGACATGGCCATGCAGGTTTGCGAAGAGTATGTGAAGGTCACCGAAAAGCTCGGTATCCCTTACGTGTTCAAGGCCAGCTTCGACAAGGCCAACCGGTCTTCTGTGACCTCTTATCGCGGCCCTGGCCTGGAAGAAGGCATGCGCATCTTCCAGGACATCAAGCAAGCCTTCGGCGTGCCGATCATCACCGACGTCCACGAGCCTGATCAGGCCGCGGTCGTCGCTGAGGTCTGCGACATCATTCAGCTGCCGGCCTTCCTGTCGCGCCAGACCGATCTGGTTGTCGCGATGGCCAAGACCAACGCCGTGATCAATATCAAGAAAGCCCAATTCCTCGCGCCTCAGGAAATGAAACACATCCTGAACAAGTGCGTGGAAGCGGGTAACGATCAACTGATTCTCTGCGAGCGTGGTTCGAGCTTCGGCTACAACAACCTCGTGGTCGACATGCTCGGCTTCGGCATCATGAAGCAGTTCGAATACCCGGTATTCTTCGACGTGACCCATTCGCTGCAAATGCCTGGCGGTCGTTCCGACTCCGCCGGCGGTCGCCGCGCTCAGGTCACCGATCTGGCCAAGGCCGGCATGAGCCAGTCGCTGGCGGGTCTGTTCCTCGAAGCGCACCCGGATCCGGATAACGCCAAATGCGACGGCCCTTGCGCCTTGCGTCTGGACAAACTGGAGCCATTTCTGGCCCAGCTCAAAGCTTTGGACGAACTGGTGAAGAGTTTTCCGACGGTAGAAACCGCGTAAGACTCATTTGTCCGGTAAAGTACCGCACGATTTGTCGCTCATGCCCTCGGGCATGAGCGTTGTCGTCTGCAAGTCTGCCCGCTGTCTTTCGCTTGCCGACGATTGAAGATTTCCTCTAGCTGCGTCGTTTTCGTCAACTTTGGAGTGTTTACAACAATGGCAAAAATCGTCGACATCAAAGGTCGTGAAGTTCTCGACTCCCGTGGCAATCCCACCGTGGAAGCGGACGTGCTTCTTGACAACGGCATCATCGGCAGCGCCTGCGCGCCGTCCGGTGCATCCACTGGCTCGCGTGAAGCACTCGAGCTGCGTGATGGCGACAAGAGCCGTTACCTGGGCAAGGGCGTGCTCAAGGCGGTAGCCAACATCAACGGTCCGATCCGCGATCTGCTGCTGGGCACCGACCCGAGCGACCAGAAAGCCCTTGACCACGCGATGATCAAGCTCGACGGTACCGAAAACAAGGCAACCCTGGGCGCCAACGCCATCCTCGCGGTATCCCTGGCTGCGGCCAAGGCGGCTGCGCAGGATCAGGACCTGCCGCTGTACGCACACATCGCCAACCTCAACGGCACTCCGGGTGTGTACTCGATGCCGGTGCCGATGATGAACATCATCAACGGTGGCGAGCACGCCGATAACAACGTCGACATCCAGGAATTCATGGTGCAGCCGGTTGGCGCCAAGTCGTTCTCGGAAGGTCTGCGCATGGGCACTGAGATCTTCCATCACTTGAAAGCTGTGCTGAAAGCCCGTGGCCTGAGCACTGCGGTGGGCGACGAAGGCGGTTTCGCACCGAACCTGGCGTCCAATGAAGACGCGCTGAAAGTGATCTCCGAAGCCGTGGCCAACGCCGGTTACAAGCTGGGCACCGACGTGACCCTGGCCCTGGACTGCGCGGCGAGCGAATTCTACGAAGACGGCAAGTACAACCTGTCCGGCGAAGGCCAGGTGTTCACCGCTGAAGGTTTCGCTGACTACCTCAAAGGCCTGACCGAGCGTTATCCGATCATCTCGATCGAAGACGGTCTGGACGAGTCCGACTGGGCTGGCTGGAAGATTCTCACCGACAAGATCGGCGAGAAGACTCAGCTAGTAGGCGACGACCTGTTCGTCACCAACACCAAGATCCTCAAGGAAGGCATCGATAAAAAGATCGCCAACTCGATCCTGATCAAGTTCAACCAGATCGGCACCCTGACCGAAACCCTGGAAGCCATCCAGATGGCCAAGGCTGCCGGTTACACCGCCGTGATCTCGCACCGTTCGGGCGAAACCGAAGATTCGACCATTGCCGACCTGGCGGTGGGCACCTCGGCTGGCCAGATCAAGACCGGTTCACTGTGTCGTTCCGACCGCGTATCGAAGTACAACCAACTGCTGCGTATCGAAGAGCAGTTGAACGGCAAGGCCAGGTACAACGGCCGCAGCGAGTTCCGCGGCTGAGTACAAACTGATGGAAGGACACCGGATTGTGTCGAAAAAGTCGTGACAGCGATGGATTTGCCACTAATCTGATGCCTTGAAAGCACAAGCCTGGATCTTTCCAGGCTTCGTGCTATCAGATGCTTCAAGTTTTCGCGTGGCGGTCTTTTTTCACTGGATACCTGATATTCGATGCGCAGTCCTTACTGGTTGTTTCTCGTTTTGCTCTTGCTGCTGGCCGGTCTGCAGTACCGCCTGTGGGTGGGCAACGGCAGTCTGGCGCAGGTCGCCGAGCTGAAGCAGCAGATTGCTGACCAACATGCCGAGAACGAAGGTTTGCTGGAGCGCAATCGCGTGATGGACGCTGAAGTCAGCGAGTTGAAAAAAGGCATGGAGACCGTTGAAGAGCGGGCTCGTCACGAACTGGGCATGGTCAAGGACGGTGAAACCCTTTACCAGTTGGCCCAATGATCGATTCCTTGCCGGCCTTCTGGGCCGTGATTCCTGCCGCGGGCGTTGGTGCCCGAATGGCCGCGGACCGTCCCAAGCAATATCTGCAACTGGGCGGGCGCACAATTCTCGAACACAGCCTCGGCTGTTTTCTCGATCACCCGAGCCTCAAGGGGCTGGTGGTCAGTCTTGCCGTTGATGATCCTTACTGGCCGAACCTGGCGTGCATCAGCGATCCGCGCATTCAGCGCGTCGACGGCGGTGCCGAGCGTTCCGCCTCGGTGCTCAATGCGTTGCTGCATTTGCATGCGCAGGGTGCCGATGATCACGACTGGGTGCTGGTGCACGATGCGGCACGGCCCAATCTGAGTCGCGACGATCTCGACAAGTTGTTGGCTGAACTGGCGGATGACCCGGTTGGCGGTTTGCTTGCGGTGCCGGCGCGCGACACGCTCAAACGCGTCGACAAGTCCGGGCGCGTGGTTGAAACCGTCGATCGCAGCGTGATCTGGCAGGCGTACACGCCGCAGATGTTTCGCCTTGGGGCGTTGCATCGGGCGTTGGCCGACAGTCTGGTCGCTGATGCTGTGATAACCGATGAGGCCTCGGCGATGGAGTGGGCTGGATTGAAGCCGCGTCTGATCGAGGGCAGGGCGGATAACCTCAAGGTGACCCGGCCGGAAGATCTGGAGTGGTTGCGCCAGCGCTGGGCTAACCGCCGCTGATGTTCGTCGGCTGTTGAGCCGCCATCGCGAGCAGGCTCACTCCTGCATTTGAAATGCGTTCGCCGGCTGAATGCGTCCCACTGTGGGAGCTAGCCTGCTAGCGATGGCGGTCGCTCAGCCAGCCTGGATCTCAAGCTCTATATTCTGGCTTTTCAGCCAACCCCTCCTTAAGAAAATCCACCAACTTACGCACCTTCGGCGACAAATGCCGCTGCTGCGGGTACAGCGCCCACACCGCCGTATTCGGCGGCTGATGCGCCTCCAGCAGCGAAATCAGCGCGCCGCTGTGCAAATGCTCCAGCACGTAATAATCCGGCAACTGACACAACCCCACACCCTGCAACGCCGCATCCAATACTGCCTGGCCACTGTTGCAGCGCCAGTTGCCCTGCACCCGCTGGGAAAACTCCCGGCCGTTCTGCTCAAGCTGCCAGATGTCCGAACTGCCGATCAGGCAATTGTGCCGACTCAATTCCGACAAGCTGTGTGGGCGACCATACCGTTCGAGGTAGGACGGTGACGCGCAGAGATACATGCGCCGGGGCGCCAGCCGTGTGGCAACCAACCGCGAATCTTGCAGACGACCGAGGCGAATCGCCAGATCGAGGCCTTCATGGACCAGATCGAGCTGGCGATTGCTCAGCTCGATATCAATGCGTAACTGTGGATACACACCCATGAAGCGCGTCACCAGCGGCACGATAAAGCGTTCGCCATACGCCACGGCGCAGGTCATGCGCAGCATGCCTTTCGGCTCGCTGGCCAGATCGCCGACCGCGCGCAACGCCTCTTCGCGGCCGTCCTGCAAACGCTGGCAATGTTGCAGGAAAGTCTGCCCGGCTTCGGTCAACGTCACGCGGCGCGTGCTGCGATAGAGCAAGCGCGTCTGCAAACGCTCTTCCAGACGTGCGATCTGTCGACTGATATGTGAAGACGAAACCCCGAGACGTTCGGCGGCGGCGGTGAACTGGTTGCATTCGGCCACGGCGACAAACTCGTCGATACCTTCCCAGCGGTTTTCCAGCATCGGGATTATCCCTGTATGGCAATAATGTTTTGCTTTCGCCCGGATTATTCACCAAGCGGCGCTGAACTACACTGCCTGTCTGGTTTTTATTCAATGGATTCACTGGAGAGTCAGCATGATCAAGTCGCGCGCCGCCGTTGCCTTCGAGGCCAAGAAGCCGCTGGAAATCGTAGAAGTCGATGTAGCCATGCCCAAGTCCGGTGAAGTGTTGCTGCGCGTGGTGGCTTCCGGGGTTTGCCACACCGATGCTTACACCTTGTCCGGCGCCGACCCGGAAGGGATCTTTCCGTCGATTCTCGGCCACGAAGGTGGGGCCATCGTCGAAGCCATCGGCGAGGGCGTGACCTCGGTTGCGGTCGGCGATCACGTCATTCCGCTGTACACCCCGGAATGCGGTCAGTGCAAATTCTGCAAATCGGGCAAGACCAACCTGTGTCAGGCGATTCGCACCACTCAGGGCAAAGGCTTGATGCCGGACGGTACTTCGCGTTTTTCCTACAAGGGCGAAACGATTTTCCACTACATGGGCACGTCGACCTTCTCGGAGTACACCGTGCTTCCGGAAATCTCAGTGGCGAAAATTTCCAAGGACGCGCCGCTGGAAAAGGTCTGCCTGCTCGGCTGTGGCGTTACCACCGGTATCGGCGCAGTGATCAATACGGCCAAGGTCAAACCGGGTGACACCGTGGCCATTTTCGGTCTGGGCGGCATCGGTCTGTCGGCGGTCATCGGCGCGGTAAAAGCCAAGGCTGCGCGCATCATCGCCATCGACATCAACCCGGCCAAGTTCGAAATCGCCAAACAGCTGGGCGCCACTGACTGCGTCAATCCGAAAGACTTCGATCGTCCAATCCAGGAAGTGATCGTCGACATGACCGATGGCGGCGTCGACTTCTCCTTCGAGTGCATCGGCAACGTGCAGTTGATGCGTGCAGCCCTCGAGTGCTGCCACAAAGGCTGGGGCGAGTCGGTGATCATCGGCGTCGCCGGGGCCGGCCAGGAAATCGCTACCCGTCCGTTCCAGCTGGTGACCGGCCGTGTCTGGCGCGGTTCGGCATTCGGCGGCGTGCGTGGTCGTAGCGAGTTGCCAAGCTACGTCGATATGGCCCAGAGCGGTGAGATCCCGCTGGATACCTTCATCACCCACACCATGGGGCTTGAAGATATCAACAAGGCTTTCGACCTGATGCACGAAGGCAAGAGCATCCGTACCGTCATCCATTTCTAACAGCAGCTCCAGGTTTCAAGCTTCAAGCTGCAAGTGAGAGCGAGCGTGCCTTTTCTTGTAGCTGGAAGCTTGCCGCTTGCCGCTGGGGAGAATCCCGTGAATCTGGAAAATATTTCCTGTCAGAAGAGCTTCGGTGGCTGGCACAAGCGCTATCGCCATCGCTCCGAAGTGCTCGATTGCGACATGGTCTTTGCTGTCTATCTGCCGCCGCAGGCGGAGCAGGGTGGTAAATTGCCGGTGCTGTACTGGCTATCAGGCCTGACCTGTACCGACGAGAATTTCATGCAGAAGGCCGGTGCCATGCGCATGGCCGCCGAGCTTGGCCTGATCATCGTCGCGCCGGACACCAGCCCCCGCGGCCCGGATGTAGCGGACGATGCGGACAAGGGCTGGGACTTTGGCCTCGGCGCCGGGTTTTATCTGAATGCCACGCAGCAACCGTGGGCGCGGCACTATCGGATGCATGACTACGTCGTCGAGGAATTGCCTGCACTGGTTGAAGCGCATTTCCCAGCCTCGGAGAAACGCAGCATCAGCGGCCACTCGATGGGCGGCCACGGCGCGTTGATCTGTGCGTTGCGCAATCCGGGGCGTTATCAATCGGTGTCGGCGTTTTCGCCGATCAACAACCCGATGGATTGCCCGTGGGGGCAGAAGGCTTTCTCCCACTATCTGGGTGAAGACCGTTCGAAGTGGAAAGAGTGGGACGCCTGCGCACTGCTGGCCGACGCGAAGGAGAAACTGCCGCTGCTGGTCGATCAAGGTGATCGCGATGATTTCCTCGCTACCCAGCTCAAGCCCGAAGCCCTGCAACACGCGGCAAAACAAGCGGGGCATCCGCTGGAGTTGCGTTTGCAACCGGGCTACGACCACAGCTATCTCTTCATATCAAGCTTCATTGACGACCACTTGCAGCATCACGCACGCGCTCTAGGCGCCTAATGTTCGCCAAAGCAGGTAGAATCACGCCCTGACAAAAATCGGGGCGTTTTTTTTATGCGTATTGGCCACGGCTATGATGTGCACCGTTTCGCTGAAGGCGATTTCATTACTCTGGGCGGCGTGCGCATTGCACACGGCTTCGGGCTGCTCGCTCATTCCGACGGTGACGTCCTGCTGCATGCCTTGAGCGATGCCTTGCTCGGCGCCGCGGCGCTTGGCGACATAGGCGAACACTTCCCTGACACCGACCCCCAATTCAAGGGCGCCGACAGCCGCGCGCTGCTGCGTCATGTGGTTGCGTTGATCCACGCCAAGGGCTGGAAAGTCGGCAACGTCGATAACACCATCGTCGCCCAGGCGCCGAAAATGGCCCCGCACATCGAATCGATGCGCGCGCTGATTGCTGCGGATCTTCAAGTTGAGCTCGATCAAGTGAACGTCAAAGCTACCACCACCGAAAAGCTTGGCTTTGTCGGTCGCGAAGAAGGCATCGCCGTGCATTCCGTTGCCTTGTTGCTGCGCGCATGAATGATCTGCAATTGCTCGGCCCGCGCGCCTATGGCGAACCCCTCGGCACGGCGGTACTGAAAGCCATCGCGGAAGATTTCCAGGTCGACGAAGTGCTCGATATCCCGTTCAGCGGCGACGGCGAGCACCTGTGGATCTGGGTCGAAAAACGCGGTCTGAATACCGAAGAAGCGGCCCGTCGAATCGCCAAGGCGGCGGGTGTGCCGTTGCGCACCGTCAGTTATGCCGGCCTCAAGGATCGTCAGGCGCTGACCCGCCAGTGGTTCAGCGTGCAATTGCCGGGCAAGGCCGATCCGGATCTGTCGGCGGCGGAAAACGACACACTGAAGATTCTCAAGACCACCCGCCACAAGCGCAAGCTGCAACGGGGGGCGCACTCGGCCAACGGCTTTACGTTGCGTCTGACCCAGTTTGCCGGCGACAAGGCAGCGATCGATGAGCGTCTGCAACTGATCGCCAAACAAGGCATCCCCAACTATTTCGGCGCCCAGCGGTTCGGTCATGACGGCGGCAATGTCGTCGATGCCCGTGGCTGGGCGGCGCGCAAGGCATTGCCGGAGCAGCGCAACGTGCGTTCGCGACTGCTGTCGACCGCGCGCAGTTTTCTCTTTAACAAAGTGCTGGCAGCACGCGTGGCGGACGGCACCTGGCAGAAAGCCCAGGTCGGCGATCTGCTCGCGTTCACCGATAGCCGCAGTTTTTTTCCTGCCGGTGAAGCGGAGTGCAGCGACCCGCGCCTGGCGATTCTCGACTTGCACCCCACCGGTCCGCAGTGGGGCGAAGGTGACTCTCCGGCGTCGGGGGCTGTCCATGATCTGGAGCAGGGGATCGCTGGCGCTGAAGGCGAACTGCGCGATTGGCTGGTCAATGCCGGAATGAGCCACGAACGGCGCATCCTGCGGCTGCCCATTGGCGGGTTGACGTGGCATTATCCCCAGCCTGACATTCTGCAACTGGAATTCGTCCTCCCGGCCGGATGCTTCGCCACCGTATTGGTGCGCGAACTCGTTGATCTGGTGCCGGTGGGGCAGACGGACAGCCCATGCGTATTCTGATTTCTAACGACGATGGGGTAACTGCACCCGGTCTCGCCGCGCTTTATGCTGCGCTGGCGGATTACACCGAGTGCGTGGTTATCGCCCCTGAGCAGGACAAGAGCGGCGCCAGCAGTTCGCTGACGCTCGACCGTCCGCTGCACCCGCAATACCTGGCCAACGGCTTCATCAGCCTTAACGGCACACCGACCGACTGCGTGCACCTGGGCCTTAACGGCTTGCTGGAACGCGAGGCGGACATGGTCGTGTCCGGCATCAACCTCGGCGCCAACCTGGGCGATGACGTGCTGTATTCCGGAACCGTGGCCGCAGCTCTTGAAGGGCGTTTTCTCGAACGCCCGTCGTTCGCCTTTTCGCTGGTATCACGCCAGGTGGATAATCTGCCGACAGCGGCCCACTTCGCGCGCAAACTGGTCGAGGCGCATGCCAGCCTTGACCTGCCGCCGCGTACGGTACTCAACGTGAACATCCCCAATCTGCCCCTTGACCATATTCGTGGCATTCAACTGACCCGGCTCGGCCACCGTGCCCGCGCGGCGGCGCCGATGAAAGTGGTCGATCCGCGCGGCAAGGCCGGTTACTGGATCGCGGCAGCCGGCGATGCCGAAGACGGCGGTCCGGGGACTGATTTTCATGCGGTGATGCAAGGCTACGTGTCCATCACTCCGTTGCAGCTCGATCGCACCTTCAATGATGCGTTCAGAAGTCTGGACGGCTGGCTTGGAGGGTTGAGCTGATGGCCCGCGAACACGAAGACCGACTACGCAGCGGCATCGGCATGACCTCCCAGCGCACCCGCGAGCGGCTGATCCAGCGCCTGTATGAAGAAGGCGTGTCGAACGCCAAGGTGCTGGAAGTCATTCGCCGGACTCCGCGCCACCTGTTTGTCGACGAAGCGCTGGCCCATCGCGCCTACGAAGACACCGCGCTGCCGATCGGCAACAACCAGACGATTTCCCAGCCTTATATGGTCGCGCGGATGAGCGAGCTGCTGCTTGAGGCGGGCCCGCTGGATAAAGTGCTGGAGATCGGCACCGGTTCCGGTTATCAGACTGCGGTCTTGTCGCAGCTGGTCGAGCGCGTTTTCTCGGTCGAGCGCATCAAGGTCCTGCAGGATCGCGCCAAGGAGCGCCTGGTCGAACTGAACCTGCGCAATGTGGTGTTTCGCTGGGGCGATGGCTGGGAAGGCTGGCCGGCGCTGGCACCGTATAACGGCATTATCGTCACCGCCGTCGCCACCGACATACCACAAGCCTTGCTCGACCAACTGGCACCGGGAGGGCGCATGGTGATCCCGGTGGGCTCGGGCGAAGTGCAGCAACTGATGCTGATCGTGCGCGAGGAAAACGGGTTTTCCCGACACGTTCTCGGCGCCGTGCGTTTCGTGCCATTGCTCAACGGGCCACTCGCCTGAGCATTTATAAAAGCCTGCTGAATTCCTTTCGTTCGCCTGTGTCTTACACCGGCAGCGAAGAATTAAACGCAGCGAGTTGGCCAGTGGCAAACGTGTGCGTGCAGCGATTTCGCGTCATTAAAGGTAAAGCCGAACCGGCCCGTTATACTTGCGACAACCTGGGCCGGGATGCGGCACTTGTACATTTTTCAGCCACCACAAAGGAGCGGCGGGTGAGTCTCACAGTCATAGCGCAGCGTATGGGTAACACGAGCTTTCAGCGCCTGGTGACTGGCCTTGTCTTGAGTACTTTGCTGGTCGGTTGCTCCAGCACCAAATCGAGCAATGTCCGGGTGGTCGATCGCAACAATGCCGTTGCACAAAGGCCTACCGTGACGACCGGGCAGTATGTAGTCCGTCCCGGCGACACCTTGTTTTCGATCGCCTTCCGCTACGGCTGGGACTACAAAACCCTCGCCGCCCGGAACAATATTCCTACGCCGTATACGATCCATCCGGGTCAGACGATTCGCTTCGACGGCCGTAGCGGTTCAACGCCGACCGCGGTGGTCAGCACCAGCAGTTCGTCACCTTCCTCGTCGAGCAAAACCACGGTAATCCGACGCCAGGCAAATGGCACCACCACCACTACAACCCGCGGATCTACTGGCGTTGCACCGTCCGTCGCAAGCAAGCCAGCACCTGCACCACTGCCTCCGGCCGGCCCGGCCCCGACCGGCTGGGGATGGCCATCTAATGGCGTTCTGATTGGAAAATTCTCTTCAAACGGTAGTTTGAATAAAGGCATTGATATCGCCGGAGATTTGGGACAGCCTGTTTTAGCTGCGTCTGATGGGACGGTGGTTTACGCCGGGAGTGGCTTAAGGGGCTACGGCGAATTAGTCATCATCAAACACAGCGAAACCTACGTCAGTGCCTACGGACATAACCGCAGGCTGTTGGTTCGGGAGGGGCAGCAGGTCAAGGTCGGACAGACAATTGCCGAAATGGGGTCAACGGGTACAGACCGGGTGAAACTGCATTTTGAGATTCGCCGCCAAGGTAAACCTGTAGATCCACTGCAGTTCCTGCCCAGACGTTGATGTGTAAGCCAGCCTGTTCCGTCGCGTAGAGGGGACAGGCTCCAGCGTTGCCAAGGATAAAGGCGTCGCTTGAGCTTGGGGTCGAACTCACCAAAGGACTATAACAATGGCTCTCAGTAAAGAAGTGCCGGAGTTTGACATCGACGATGAGGTTCTCCTTATGGAGACCGGCATCGATTCGGATTCGATGTCGAATGATGAAGGGGCTGCTCCACCTTCCGTTCGTTCCAGATCCAGACACTCCGCAACACTCAAACAACACAAGTACATCGATTACACGCGTGCACTTGATGCCACGCAGTTGTATCTCAACGAAATCGGCTTTTCCCCTCTGCTCTCCCCGGAAGAAGAAGTTCATTTTGCGCGTTTGTCGCAAAGTGGCGATCCCGCCGGGCGCAAGCGCATGATCGAAAGTAATCTGCGGCTGGTGGTCAAAATCGCCCGGCGTTACGTCAACCGGGGGCTGTCGCTGCTGGATCTGATCGAAGAGGGCAACCTCGGGCTGATCCGGGCGGTGGAAAAGTTCGATCCCGAGCGCGGCTTCCGCTTCTCGACCTACGCGACCTGGTGGATTCGTCAGACCATCGAACGCGCGATCATGAATCAGACCCGGACCATCCGGCTGCCGATTCATGTGGTCAAGGAGCTCAACGTGTACCTGCGGGCTGCACGGGAGCTGACGCAAAAACTCGACCACGAACCTTCACCCGAAGAAATCGCCAACCTGCTGGAAAAACCGGTGGGCGAGGTCAAGCGCATGCTCGGCCTGAACGAGCGGGTTTCTTCGGTCGACGTCTCGCTGGGTCCGGATTCGGATAAAACCCTGCTGGATACCCTCACCGATGACCGTCCGACCGATCCGTGCGAACTGCTGCAGGATGACGACCTGTCGCAGAGCATCGATCAATGGCTGTCGGAACTGACCGACAAGCAGCGCGAAGTGGTGGTACGTCGCTTCGGCCTGCGCGGTCATGAAAGCAGTACGCTGGAAGACGTAGGCCTGGAGATCGGGCTGACCCGGGAACGGGTGCGGCAGATCCAGGTGGAAGGCCTCAAACGCCTGCGTGAGATCCTTGAGAAGAATGGCCTGTCGAGCGAGTCGCTGTTTCAATAAGCGCCTGCACGACCGCCCGCAAAAAGCCCCGACTGGTTCGGGGCTTTTTGTTGCCTTTAGCAAATGCGGCGGATTGTGATGCGGTCAAAGGGCTGGATGAGCGAGATGTAGTCTCGCTCTGTAAGCCAATGCTTACTGTTTCGTAAGTGTTCGATATTTTTACAGTGTGGCGGACGGCTATTCCGCTTGCTGATTTTACGTAACACATTGATAGACAAGCATATTTCTGATTATTAAAACCTCGTGACGATAACTTCTGGCGCTCGAGGCCGATTGTCCCGTTCTGGAAAATCATTAGTATCTGAACTGTGTCGACGGACAGACACGCCCTTCAGGGAGGAGGGGAACGGACATCGCAGGACGTGATTCATCAGGACGATGAAAGGGAATACAGGGAATAGGGAAAAAATGTGGGCGGGTCATACCGCCCCTTTTTTTGCCTGCAGAAAAGCAAAAAGGCCCGCGAGGGGCCTTTTATTTCGAGCGCGGGGGGATCAGCGTTCGAGATCTTTGATCTTGCCTTTGACGCCATCCCACTCTTCGGCATCCGGCAACGATTCTTTCTTCTCGGTGATGTTCGGCCAGATGTCAGCCAGCTCAGCATTGAGCTCGATGAAATTTTCCATGCCGGCAGGGATTTCATCTTCCGAGAAGATGGCCACAGCAGGGCATTCTGGTTCGCACAGTGCGCAGTCGATGCACTCGTCCGGGTGAATCACCAGGAAGTTCGGGCCTTCGTAAAAGCAGTCCACCGGACACACTTCTACGCAGTCGGTGTACTTGCACTTGATGCAGTTGTCGGTGACGACGAAGGTCATTTCTAATTTTCTCCTCAGGCGGCGGCAGCGTTGCCCCTTCACGGTTGGGGTCGCCAGGTTCGGGAGCGATACCTGCTGGCCAGGCTATGAGCCAGCAGCATCCCGAACCGCGCGAGATTCTAACAGCTTGAAGCGATTTGCGTTATATCCGCTTCTTCAGTGCTTATATCCGCTTCTTCAGTGTATAGAGCATTTCGAGCGCGCGACGCGGGGTCATGTCGTCCAGGTCGACTTTCGCCAGTTCATCCAGCACCGGGTGCGGCAGGCTGGCAAACATGTCGCTTTGCTGCGGCGCTGCGGGTTTGCCTTTGGCGGCCGGTTTCGGCGCCTCATGGGGCAGCGCGGTGTCTTCCAGACGACTCAGATGCTCACGGGCACGCACAATCACTTCGCTCGGCACGCCGGCCAGTTGTGCCACGGCCAGACCGTAGCTTTGACTGGCCGGCCCCGGCAGCACGTGGTGCAGGAACACGATGCGTTCGTTGTGCTCGGTAGCGTTGAGATGCACATTGGCCACCAGGGGTTCGGCCTCCGGCAGCACGGTCAGTTCAAAATAGTGCGTCGCGAACAGCGTGTACGCGCGCAGATGCGCCAGACGTTCAGCCGCAGCCCAGGCCAGCGACAGACCATCGAAGGTGCTGGTGCCGCGACCGACTTCGTCCATCAGCACCAGGCTGCGTTCGGTGGCGTTGTGCAGAATGTTGGCGGTTTCACTCATCTCGACCATGAAGGTCGAACGGCCGCCGGCGAGGTCATCGCTCGAGCCGATGCGGGTGAAGATGCGGTCCACCAGTGACAATTCGCAACTGGCCGCCGGCACGAAGCTGCCAATATGCGCCAGCAGTACGATCAGCGCGGTCTGCCGCATGTAGGTGGATTTACCGCCCATGTTCGGGCCGGTGATCACCAGCATGCGCGTGTTGTCATCCAGGCTCAGGTCGTTGGCCACGAACGGCGTCGTCAGCACTTGCTCGACCACCGGGTGGCGGCCCTGAGTAATGCGCATGCACGGCTCGCTGACGAAACGCGGGCAGTTCAGGTCGAGGTTCAGTGCACGTTCGGCGAGGTTGCTCAGCACGTCCAGTTCGGCCAGCGCGCCTGCGGTGTCCTGCAATGGCGGCAATTGGCTGATCAGATCTTCCAGCAGCGCTTCGTAGAGCATTTTTTCACGCGCAAGGGCACGGCTCTTGGCGGACAGTGCTTTGTCTTCGAACTCTTTCAGCTCAGGGGTGATGAAGCGCTCAGCGCCTTTCAGGGTCTGGCGGCGGATATAGTCCGCTGGCGCCGACTCGGCCTGCTTGCTCGGCAGTTCGATGAAATAGCCATGAATGCGGTTGTAGCCGACTTTCAGATTGGCCAGGCCGGTACGGGCTTTTTCCCGGGCTTCAAGATCGATCAGGAACTGACCGGCGTTTTCGCTCAGCGATTGCAACTCGTCCAGTTCACTGTCGTAACCGGTTTTCAGTACGCCGCCGTCGCGGATCACTGCGGGCGGGTTGTCGATGATGGCTTTCGCCAGCAATGCCGCCAGTTCCGGGTAGGTGCTGGTGATGGTCGCCAGATTTTGCAGGTGCGGCGCCTCCAGATCGGTCATCGCCGCTTGCAGTTCCGGCAGTGCACCCAGTGCATCGCGCAGACGCGCAAGGTCACGCGGTCGCGCATTGCGCAGGCCGATCCGCGCGAGAATGCGCTCGATGTCACCGATTTCCTTGAGCTGCGGTTGCAGCTTCTCAAAGCGATAGCGATCAAGCAGGCAAGTGATCGAGGTTTGACGCGCCAACAATACGGTCAGATCGCGCAGCGGGCGGTTCAGCCAGCGGGTCAGCAAACGGCTGCCCATGGCGGTCTGGCAACGATCAACCACCGATTGTAAGGTGTTGTCACGACCGCCCGCCAGGTTGGTGTCGAGTTCCAGATTGCGTCGGCTCGCGCCATCGAGCACCACCGTGTCATCCAGCCGTTCGTGACGCAGGCTGCGCAGGTGGGGCAGGGCAGTGCGCTGGGTTTCCTTGGCGTACGCCAGAAGGCAGCCGGCGGCGCCGATGGCCAGCGTCAGGTTCTCGCAACCGAAGCCTTTCAGATCCTGCGTGGAAAACTGCTGACAAAGGCTTTTCAGCGCCGAGTCGCGCTCAAAATCCCACGGCGCACGACGGCGCACGCCACGGCGTTTTTCCGCCGGCAGGTCTTTCGGCCAGTCATCCGGGATCAGCAGCTCAACCGGATTGACCCGCTCCAGTTCTGCCAGCAGATTTTCCCAGCCCTTTATTTCCAGCACGGTGAAATTGCCGCTGGTGATATCCAGCACCGCCAGACCGAACAGGCGCTCGTCACCCAGCACTGCCGCGATCAGGTTGTCGCGGCGCTCATCGAGCAACGCTTCGTCGCTGACCGTTCCCGGGGTGATGATCCGCACCACTTGGCGCTCGACCGGGCCTTTGCTGGTCGCCGGGTCGCCGACCTGCTCGCAGATCACCACCGACTCGCCAAGCTTGACCAGCTTCGCCAGATAACCTTCCGCCGCATGGTAAGGAATACCGCACATCGGAATTGCCTGACCCGCCGATTGCCCGCGCGCCGTCAGAGTGATGTCGAGCAGCTTCGCGGCTTTCTTCGCGTCCTCATAGAAAATCTCGTAGAAGTCGCCCATGCGGTAGAACATCAGCTGGTCCGGGTGCTGATTCTTCAGGCGCCAGTACTGCTGCATCATCGGGGTGTGGCTGGATAGATCGGAAATTGGCTTATTCATCAGTAGGTTAGGAGGGTACGCTGAAAAAAATGGGGCAAATTTGGGGCGTTTGACGGCACGTGGATTACAAAGACCCAAATCGTAAGATTCTGTATTTAAGGGTATCACGTCGTGATGCCCTGCCCTCAACGCCAACTACGGTGGTGAGGATCAGCTCGGCATGGTATTAATGTGCCATTGTTCATATGGAGGGGTTAGGCATGAAGGATGTGTTCTCTAGTCATTTCGCTGATGACGCTGAACGACGCGCAAAATTGTGGCAAAACTGCTTTTTTGTTTTTGATACAAACGTCCTAACCTCAGTATATAAACGATCTGATGAAGCGCGAGATGCGCTCTATAAAGTGATTGCTTCCCTCGGTGACCGTTTATGGATTCCATATCAAGTAATCTATGAGTTGCTCGATAACCGCGCTTCAATTGCTCATGCACAAGCCGGATTATACACAGCAGCCGTAGGTAGCCTGACTTCGGTACTTGATAATTTCGATAGCGCAACGAAACATCCTTTTTTGCCTGAGAGTCTCCATAAGGAATTTGTTGAGGTTTCTAATAAAGTCATTGCTGAGCTTGAGGCTAAGCGTGACTTTCACGAATCTCGACTGACCTCGGATGATGTCAAGTCTTCGCTTTCTGAAGCGTTGATGGGCAAGGTAGGGGCTCGGTATTCCGAAGAGCAATTGAAAGCTGTTGTAAAAGATGGAGAGGTTCGGTATGCGAATAGAATTCCTCCTGGCTTCGAAGATGTTGGAAAACACAAAGGCTCTACCGTTTTTAGTGATGTATGCAAACGTTATGGTGACTTGATTATTTGGAAGCAAGTTATTGAAAAAGCTAAAGCGGTTAACAAGCCCGTCATACTGGTGACGGGAGAGCAGAAAGACGACTGGTGGGATAGGCAAGGAGGCAAGACGATTGGACCATTGCCGCGCTTAATCGAAGAATTCTCAGAGGAGACTGGACAGGATTTTTTTCTGTATAGCCACCACCAATTCCTCGATTTCGCTAATACTTACTTGGAGCAAACCACATCCCCAGAGGTTATTGATGAAGTGAGAGAGGCTGCCTTGGATGACGCCGCCGAGTGGAAGATTACGTTCGATAATTCCTCAAAACACACCTGGGCTCATGCCATAGGTGAAGAGCTAGATTTTGATGAGATTAATACTGACGCGATCACTAATCCTTATAATAATCCTGTTCCTAGTGATGTTGCTCTCGCCTATGCGCAGTTAATAGCAAGTCAGCGAGCGTATAATAATTCGATTTCTGGTAGGTCTCCTAGTGATCCACGAGAAGTCCGCAGAAGAAAGCGTGAGGCGGAAAGACTAGTTGCTGAAATATACGAAGAGCAAAAGCGCTTGTTCGCCTCTAAAATGGGGAAGAAGGACGGTGGTGGTGACTAAGTTAAGGGTTTTGCTAATTTTTTAATATTGCGCCATATAAGTTCAAGTTCTTGGGGGGATTCATCGTCCATCCATTTCGCGTAGACTTCCACGAGCATGGTGAAGTCTTTGTGACCCATCTGTTTCGCAATGAACGCCAGATTTCCGCGTGCAGTCAGGCACCAGCATGCATATGTATGTCTGGTCTGATAGGGCCGACGCGGGCGTATCTCAGAGCGTTTTTGTACGGCGGCCCATTTAGTATTCCATGATGTCGGGACGTACCAGTGATTGATGATTTTCTTTCGAGCCTGCGTAGTCGGAGACAGCAATGGCGTTACCGTTTCCTGCCTGCTCTCATGCCGATTCATATAAATCTCGATAGTCCTCGGTTCATGGTTTTCGACGAGACCGATAAGGCTTTTGCAAGCATCGAGGGCTGGTGGCATCAAAAATACGGTGCGGGACTTACCAGTTTTGGGGACTTTGAAGGTGCCGTCTGCAGTGATCGCTCTGGTTATGTGTAGCTGCCCGGACGCCAGGTCAATATCCTCCACCGCCAGCCCGCATAATTCTCCGGGTCTAAGTCCTGTGTAAACGGCGAGTGTGATCGCAGCCGAATCCTGAACGTGTAAACAGCCCTTATTTATCAACTGGTCAAACTCTGCCTTCGTCAGGGGATCTGGTTCACGTCCGATCATTGCGAAACGGACGCAAGCCGCCGCCAACCCATCACGGCAATATCTGTTGTCTTCACACCACGATAAGAATCCGGCGAAAGTAGCCAGGTAGTGGTTCACCGTCGACGGTGCCCTAGTGGCGATCAGTTGAGTCCTCAGTCGTTGAATATCTTCGGGTACCGACCGCCACATCTACCCGAACAAGTCTGCAGCTGAAGAAGCGGCCAAGGCGCGGTTGGCTGCCTTCAACCGGTCTACGGCCGGGGTCCGGTTGGAAATGCCTGGGCGCACCGACTTATTCGCCGAGCGATCGATCAATGCCCAAGGGTTCAAGATTGGTCTCGATGGTGAATACCTGGTCGACTCGGTGGAGCAGGTGTTTACCCGGTCAGGCTGGAGCACAACGGTCGAGTGCAACGGTGGCAAGAAGGGCAAGGCGAAAGCGAAAGGCAGGAAGAAAAAAACGGTGAAGGATTTGAAGGTCGTTCAGCTCAAGCAGTAGCGAAGCGTCCGTGATCGTATGGAAAGCGAACCCCATTCGAGTAACTACATCGTGTTCGATGGCACGGAGTTTGGTTTTTCGTTAGCGTCTCTGAAACCCACCAGAAAGGTAGCTTGTGATGCTTGGAAGACTGTACCTAACGTTGTATTTCGTGCCGATGCTCGCATTTGCAGCAGCAGCGTTGCCGCCATTCGTTGAGAAGAGGAATGCTGACTTAGAATGCGCGCATGAAATGATCCGCCACCCTACCACCTCGAAATGTACCCTTTGATCGAAAGGTCAATTAACTGAGAAGCCCGCGAAAGCGGGCTTTTTCATTTGGAGCATTTATGCAGATAACGACGCAGCAGATTCAAACCATCATGCCCAACGCCCGCCGCCAAGCGGGCGTTTTTGTTTCCGCCCTCAACGCAGCTATGGCGCATCGACAGATCAACACACCGAAACGCCAAGCCGCATTCTTGGCTCAAGTCGGTCACGAGTCTGGTCAACTGCAGTACGTGCGCGAGCTGGGCGGCGATCAATACCTGAGCAAATACGACACGGGTACGTTGGCTGCAAAACTAGGCAACACCCCTGCAGCGGATGGCGATGGCCAGCGCTATCGCGGTCGCGGACTGATCCAGGTCACCGGCCATGACAACTACCTGCGTTGCAGTCTGGCGCTGTTCGGCGATGAACGATTGCTACGCACTCCGGAGCTGCTGGAGTTGCCGCAATGGGCCGCTGAGTCAGCCGCGTGGTTCTGGTCGGTGAATGGGTTGAACACGCTCGCGGATCAAAACGAATTCAACGCGATCACCCGCAGAATCAACGGCGGTCTAAATGGCCTGCAAGATCGGCTCGAACTGTGGGAGCGGGCGAGGGCGGTGTTATGCGTTTCGGCGACTTGATGCCAGCGCCGTATCGGCTGATGGTCAAACCGGTGCTACTGATCGCCCTGGCCGGCACATCCGCAGCAATCACTTGGCAGGTGCAGGACTGGCGCTACGGTAGTCGCCTCAGCGAGCAGTCCCGGCTGCACACCGAAACCCTCAACCAACTGAATCTGGCCTCGGCCGCGCAACAGCGTGCGGAACAGGACAAACGCCTCGCGCTCGAGCAGCGTCTGGCATCCAGCGAACAAACCCATTACCGAGCCTTGAGCGATGCCCAACGTGATCAAGGTCGCCTGCGCGACCGTCTTGCCACTGCTGATCTGCGCTTGTCAGTCCTACTCGACGCCACCACCGGCGCCGGCAACGGATCGGTTTCATTCACCACCGCCACCAGCGGCGTGGTTCATGGCCCCACAAGAGCCGAACTTGACCCGGCGCATGCTCAACGAATTATCGGCATCACCGACGACGGCGATCGAGGATTGATTGCACTGGGTGCATGCCAATCGTATGTGAGAGAAGTTAATGCTCGGAACTGAAATGACGCTATCGATTTTGGCATGCTAGGCATAGCTCTGGGCGAACTCGCTCGATTGGCTATGCCAGCAACTGGCGACGCTTATTTGCTAAAGGTCTCGCACGATTCTCCAGTGGCAGTCACATAGGTCGTATATTCATTAGCTGATACAAATCCGCGCATCATGCTGATTGCAACCCGTCCCGCACTGATATCAGTGAGGTAGATGTTTCTCGCCACTTTGTACCCGTTATTGCGATTGCTCTCTTTGACAGAAAACGTCTCGTTGCCATTGATTCTGCAGACAACACCAAAGTCACGGTCTTGTGAGCCTGGTACCAAGATGGATTTTGCGTTTTCAGCAGCCGCGAGTCCGCTGACGGTGGACAGCAGAATCGCCAGAATGAGTTTCTTATTCATACAACACTCCTGTGAAAAGCCCGAGAGGGTACTTCAGTGTGTGGCCATAAGCCACTGCAAGCTACTGAGCGTATCAACTTTCAAATCTGAGTAAAAAAGAGCGGTCAGTCCGGATGCGCCAACATCCGGATCGACCGCCGTCCCCGCAGATGTCCCTGCAAGTCCAGCCAAGGCTCTTGCTCCGTGCACAAAGCGCGGCGAGCCTAGCACCTGTTTATCCATACAGTAAAGGTCTTGCTTTCAATGTCTACACCCTTCATCCCTTAGATGGGCGGCAAACGCCGCCTGGCCGATCGCCTCATTCCGCTTTTTCCGCCTCACGAATGCTACGTCGAAGTCTTTGCCGGCGGTGCCGCTCTGTACTTCATGAAGCCCCAGCCATCGCCGGTCGAAGTCCTGAACGACATCAACGGCGACCTAGTCACGCTTTACCGCGTCGTGCAGAACCACCTCGAAGAATTCGTGCGCCAATTCAAATGGGCGCTCAGTTCGCGACAGGTGTTCGAATGGCAGAAAATGACCCGCCCCGAAACCCTCACCGACATCCAGCGCGCCGCCCGATTCTTCTACCTGCAGCACCATGCCTTCGCTGGCAAGGTTTCCGGTCAGACGTTCGGCACGGCGACGACTGCGCCGGCCATCAACCTGCTGCGCATCGAGGAAAACCTCTCGGCCGCATGGCAGCGCCTGACCGGCACCTACATCGAAAACCTCCCCTGGCTTGAATGCGCAGAACGTTACGACCGTGCCCACACTTTCCATTACATGGACCCGCCTTACTGGCAGACCGCCGGCTACGGCGTCGACTTTCCGTTCGAAAACTACGAGCGGATGGCCGACTTCATGCGCCGCTGCAAAGGCAAAGTGATGGTCAGCATCAATGACCACCCGGACATCCGCCGAGTGTTCGAAGGCTTCTACTTTGAGACCTTGGACATCCGCTACACCACAGCCAATCAGCGGCAGGGGAAGGCCGAAGTCAGTGGCGAACTGGTAATCATGAACTGGGAGAAGGAAGCGCTGGGCGGGTTATTCTGAATATACAGCAGCAATACCCGCGATATCCCTCGACTTTGGCTAGGATGATGCAACCCGCTGAAGGATGCCGATTGGGGGGCAAGGAGACGAAGTGGAGGGCGATTTTTTCAACGAAGTCCTTATCGATCGCGCTCCCAGAAACGGGAGAAACTCGCATTAGGTCGAACAGTGGAATATGCTGCCAGGTGAAATTAGTGGTGCTGACCTGTCTGACGAGGTCGTGTTTAGGGACTTCGTATCGGCCAATTCGCAATCTGTCGTCCTCCACTCCCTTCTAGGTGAAATGTAGCTCAAATGCAATTACTGCGGACTCCAAAAACATCAGATCATTTAGGTCGATACTATACCGCGCAGGAAGTTGCTGGCCTTCTTATACAATCCATGTCGATTGAAACGCCAGCCACTGTAATCGAACTGGGTGTTGGGGATGGTGCGCTCATTCGTGAAGCGACCCAAAAGTGGGTAACTGCTAAATTTTTCACCGTGGATATAGATACGAACTCTGAAGAGCGGTTACCACTTAATTTCTCGAAGAATCTAATACAGCATCATGTGGGGGATGCACTGGAGCATGCTCTAGATAAAAAAATTGGAGTTGGTTTTGGAACAGTCGACTCTGCCGTGTGTAATCCTCCATATGTGCGACCGAGATGGCGTAAACATTTTAGCGAAATCTTAGAGGAGGCAGGCCTACAAAGTATTTTGCCTAAGTTTGGATGTATCCCCGCTGAAGTACTGTTTATAGCGCAGAATTTGAGGTTTTTGAAAGTCGGCGGAAAGTTGGGATTGATATTGCCAGACGGAATAATTGCTGGTGAAAAGTTTTCAACTCTTAGAAAAACTCTCGCTGCAACACACCGACTTGAACGAGTTGTTGAGCTTCCGAGGCGAATATTTCGTAATACTGATGCCAAAGCACATATTATGGTGCTTTCAAAAAATATAGCTGCTTCCGAATTTATTCAGATTCAACGGTTAGACTCCAATGGTAAGCTTTCTGATATAATAGAATTGCCATCGGAAAAAGCTTCGTCAAGACTTGATTATTCTTATCTTGTCGCACAGCAAACGAAAATCATTAGGCGAGAGTTAACCCTTAGAGATTTAACTAAGTCATTAAGACGAGGCTCGTTTAGCTCTATTGAAAGAAAGAGTAGTAGTTTAAAAATTTTGCACACGACGGATTTTACGGCTGATCGACTTAGTGTGCCTCGAAAATTTACTACAAAAAAGGCGTCGCTTAAAGGTGGTGCTTTTACTTACGCTGAAATAGGCGATATTCTAATTGCTAGAGTAGGTCGTAATCTTAGTCAGAAGATTTGGAAAGTGACAATCGGGTCTGTGGTAATAACCGACTGCATTCTTTTGCTAAGGATAGACCCTATCTACTCAGATAGGGTTTTTGACTATCTTATCAGTGAGGCGGGTCGTGCAAGCTTGACCAGTATTGCACACGGGGTTGGTGCAAGTTTCATTACCGTAGAAGGTCTTTTGGATCTTAAAGTCACACTATAAAATTACAGAATGAATTCCTTATGTTAATGCTTTAAGTGCGCGATAACGTGGTGCCAAACAGCTATTTCAGTGCTTCTTTTTATGACGCGTTCGGGGTGGTCGTAGTAAAGTGATGTAGATATTTCGTTTCCTTTAGTTTCCAGCAAAAAAAGTGCTGCGCCGACGGCGTGGGGTTTTGTTCCCAGTGGCGAAACGAAAAAGCACCCCCGTTCATCCCCGAGCTGGCGATATAAGCTCCATAAAGTAAGATAAGATTCTCTAATTGAGTTTGCTTGGCAGTACATAATGGATCTTTCGGTTATGTCCAAATCCTCAAGAACTGCCAAGTGCGGTCGAATAGTATTCGACTCCCAGCCAGTTTGAAAAGCTGGAACGCCAATAACCATTTGGAAGCGGTACCGAGTAGGATCGTAATCACCGCGTTGTTCTATTGCGTTTCGTATGCGCCCGGGTTCGAAACCAAGAAGAAAAACATGCGCTGCTCTCATAGATGGATCATATTCAGAAGCAAAACCTTGTATCGACCGAAAGTGACAGTTTTGCGTGAGGCTAAAGTCTCTCATTCGAAAATCAATCACACCTTCTCTTCTCGTATATCGTTTTGGCTCTGCATACAAAAATTCGATGGTAGGAAGTCTTAGTTTCTTCGCTACGAGTAATACTTGTAAAATCTCTCCCAAGCCGAGAGTGGTAGCGTCCAGAATGATGCGATTTTTATTATTGAGAATTTTCGAGAGCGCTTCCCTTAATACGGGTTTATCATTGATATAAGTCTGCTGGTTCGCCGCATCAAATCTTAAGCGAAAAACATCACCTGCTATATTTTCTAATGCAGCGATACTCGCGACCCCTCGCTGGTCTACTTCACCACCAACAAAAGCAACATCCACGCCTTCGAGGCTGATAGGAATCTCTAAAGAAGTCTTTGAGGTAAAAAAGTATTGGCCATCACGTCCGTCATTCATAACGCACCTCACCGAACAGGTCTATTTGCTCGGGTTCGCTAACATCCTGTTTGCCAAGTTCTCTTACAAGCGCATCTCGTACCTGTTGATCACCTTCGAACATTTGCAAAAGCTGAGTGGTGTTGAAATGAAGACTTCTCTTTTTTCTATAGGAAATCTGGAAGTAAGGTGAGAATATCGGATTGAGTGTATAGTCTGAAGCAATTACTCCCAGCGTTTTCATTTTTGTTTCTCTTGAAAGAAACAGAACTGACCATTTCTCCGCTTCGAGAAGGTAACGATTAAGTTTTTCACTTAACTCCCCTCCCGCAATCGTGAAATGATTGATTTCTGGCTCGCTCTGTTTGTCACTTCTATGGCGTTGTCTAAAAATTGACCCCAAGCATAACACTAGGGCATATAATTGTGGTCCGAAAATACCAAATCCGCTGACAGTGTTGAGTATCGATTCGCTTGCTATGTATATCGCGTGGGCTTGTACATAAGGTGGAACTACGGGGAGAACTTCATCTTCGGACGGTTTATATTCTTTGAAAATTCGGTGGATCAATTCTAATAAGTGACGTACATTCCCCCTCGCTATCATTGTTAATACTGTGAAGCCAGAGAACAAAATAGATGTACGTCTCGCGTCTATGTAGATAGAGTTTATGCATCCAAACAAGTTGTTTGAAACTAATGCGCCCTTTGATGAAAGCCTTACTCCAGTGCCGTGTTTGAGATCTATAAATTCTTTAAGAAGTGCATCGGCGCTCTCGCGGTCCCTGCTAAGGAGTGCCGGCATGATTACTGAAACTTCAGGATGTTGAATATCAATAAAGTCTTCAGCTTCTAATTCGCTGCCCTTTCGTTGCAAGGCAAAACGAATTTTGTTAATCAGCCGGTCAAGCAGTTTCGCATCGGTTAACACCTCTGTTGCTGCTGCTCGTAGTGATACACGCGGCAACATTTGCTCTGCCGCGTTGACAATGATCTCCCGGTATTTAGGGTTGTCATACCTCTCTTGTATATGATCTATCGATCTGAGGTGTTCAGGCACGATGGGGAGTTTATTTTGAAGTTCAGGCTCGTGCTCTGCTAGACGAAAAAAAAGTAACTCTGCGGCGAAAACATCAAAATCTTTTGCAATGTAAGATTCTAGGTCAATTGCTCGGTAGTCGGATATTTCCTGAATGGACTCTCCGCCGATTGTTTGCTTTGTATGCCAGCCTTTTGGCTTAAGTGCAATGTTGTAAATTAGTGGAGGAGACCCATGTTTCAATAGCCCGTTGATGAAGCGTTGTTGCTCATCTCTGAGGTTTTCATACTCATCAATAAAAATGCCGAATGTGGATTCTGACAAGTAGGGTAGTTGATCTTTTAGTGTTCCTATAAGTGCTCTGAGGAATGCGTCGGCTGGTAAAAATACTGGGCGGGGACAGGTGTCTAAATTATTAACCCACATTGCAAGTCTAGTGCGACTTCGTTGTAGGCTTTTTTCGAGTTCGAATATGGTATCACCTAGGCTATCATCAAAATCTCTAAGCACCGAAATGCTCAAGCTTTCGAGTAAACCGAATCGTTCTTGTCTTTCAGGGTTACAGTTTAAGTTCTTCAGTGCGCGTATAATTTCTTTCCCGAACTCGCACGCCAGCATGTGTTCAAAAGCAGATCGCCAGACTTCTGGAGTTTGTTCCCCTCCTGCGAAGGAGTTTAGAAAGTTGGTGTCGGCTCTCCAGTATAGGCCAATGTGGTTTAATATGTTATCTGGTAGGTTTGGTCGTCTAGATGAAAACTGAGTTGCATGGCAAAAATATCGCAGTAGTGTAGTCTTTCCCGTACCACGCCCGCCAACAATAACGATGGCCTTGCTCTGTGACTTTATTTCAAGCTCATTGAGAAAACCTGGTACAACAAAGTCCGACCAGTTATCCTCTTTCGTTTCTTCATTTCGGTTTTTTGAGAAAATTTCAGGCAGTTTATTTATCATTTTAGCGCTCCAGTAAAGGCTGCCAGCCTGTAGATTCGTTCTCATACCAAAAAATCGGTAATGAGTTGTTTGGCGTTGAATGACTGAATCCAAATGCCAATGAAAGCTCACCAGTGCCGAAAGCGCCAATGCTTCTGGGAATCAAACCTTTTTCTTTAGCAAATAATAAGTACCATGCTTTAGCCTCTGTTGCTGTGATTGCACCTTGGCCTAAGCGGTGCCAAACATCATCGGAAAAAAAATTATGGGATATATCAAGTTGCTCTGCTGATATGACTTGGACGTAGGGGAAGGTTTTTGTTATGTGGTCCAGCCCACTATTATGGGCTACGACGGAAGCATAATAATAGTTTGTATCATTCAGTAGCTGACTAAATCCCCATTGGTTAAAGAAGTTTTCGAACTGTTGGCCGGACCCTAAAAAATCGTCGACGAATATTACTGTGTTAATTTCAGAGTTCTGTATTTTCTTTGCGGCTTGCCATGGCCAACAGAGCCACTTATGCCGAATATGCATAATCCTTTGGAGACGTCGAAGCACTAGTGGGCCCGATTTGGTGGGCGGGTCGTCTTCACCTATAACAGGGACTACCCGTAATTTGCTTTCAACTCGACCTGCCAGTTTAAGCATCAACTCTTCGTCGGAGTTTCCAGCGAAGATTTTTCCTTGAAGGTTGCTGCGAAAAAGTGCGCGAAGTCCTGCCTCAAATTGAGAAGAGGTTCGGAAAATCAAGTGGTCCAGCAAGCACGCTGCAAAAAATTCTTCTTCTGGACCCACAAACTGATTTACCCAACGATCGAACCGGGCTGTGGGTATTTCCCATAAGCCTCGACTGATCAGGTTTCGACTGTCTGTGATTACCGACTCAGTAAAACTTGATGCGCTATCTGGTAGTTTCAATTTAACGATCCGTAATTGACGAAACTAACTTCCCTAGTTTGGAAAAAAACTATTCATTGATCCACAGGGTTATTGCGGTCAGTGAAGGTGTCATTGCTTTCAGCTGCGTGCAATCGACCCGAGTAGACAATAAGCGAATTAACTGAGCATTTCTAGGCATACGCTTGGGGGGCAAGCTCATAATCGACTGTTTCAGTCTTGCAGAATGGAGCTTGCTCATCGCTAGGGGAGAGGCTGGTGGCGGCTCCTAACTGAGATCAAAAACCTTGAGGCAAGCCAGTCCTTGCTAGATACGGCCCGCATTGTCCCCAGTCGCCTCCAGCGCACCGCGAACGTTACCCCTTACTTCTACTGAATCACGGTGCTTCACCCAAAAGCTAATCTCCATAATCGCAGCTTCCAGGCCATGCTGATTGTGGTAATCCTCTCCAACTTATCGGGCAGTGATTATTCAAGGTCTAGGGCAACATTAGGGCAAAATCGAGGCCGCTGTAGGCCGTTTCTGTCCTAGCAATCGACATGATGCCCACGAGGAATACGGCCTTTAGCGGGCTGAAGTGCGTACAGGTCGGGTTCGAATGCCTAACCCCGAAGCCAATTGTACTGGCTGGAGTGTTTTTTAGAATTAATGGGACTGGTTCAGTTTCGTGAGTTCTTTCCAGATGTAACCGTAGCTGTAACGTAGCCATGTAACTTTTAACCGGTCGAAAATACTTCGAATCCAACTGCTTTCTCGCGCTTTGAGTTCTTTGCCTATTTCATAAAGTAACCATTCATCCTGAAAACCGGTCCAGACAGGAGGGACAGGCGTTTCAAGGTTGCTGAAACACACGGGCGCGACCTCTGAGTACAAGATTTCTTCCACAACCTGTGGATCATAGCTGCGGATTCGCTCTGCGATAGAGGCGTAGTCGACGTCGGTGTCTACAAACGCTTCAGCGAGCGCAATCTGGATGCTCGCTCGTTCCGCAGGAGTTAAAATATGTCCCAATGGGCCAGCTCCTCTAGCTCTGCGTCGAACGTATCTGCAGCTACCCCGCCAGCGATACCGCCGGCGATGCTTCCAATGAGAACAACGCCTATGGCACAGGCCGGAGCTCCAGGACCACAAAGCGCGGATATGCCCAATCCCGCCAAAAAACCACCTGCCGCACCACCACCGAGAATGGTGGCTTGACGGGCCGTTTCCTTGGCTTTGTCGTCTGCGTCTAGTATTTGATATGTGGCAAGCACCGCTGTCATGATGATCCCAACCTTGCCCATAACGGCCATGATTTTAGTGCCAGACGTGAACTTGGCATTTGCGCTGCCAGACCGTTCAAGAGCTTTGTACAAAACTTCTTTCTGTTGGGCCTTAGAAAGTTGTTCATAATTCTTTTTGAATTGGGTCTGAGATTTTCCGTCCAGAATTTCGCCGTATGTTTTTCCGGTTTTTTTCTTTTTCTGCACAATGGCCAAGCCATGTGCAGAGGTCAGCTTGCGGTGTTCGTACATGATCTTGTTGCGCATCTCGTTGCTGAACTTCGTAGCATCCTCGACGCTGATTTTACCGGCCCTAACCTCAGCGAATATCTGCTGCGACATTCGTCGAATATTTCCCTCGTAGCTTGCACGGACGCGTTCGTCCTTGATGGCATCAATGGAAAAACGACTAGCCGCCCCCTCCATGCCCGCAACCGCCATTTCAAGGGGGGACCGTTCGAGCGTATGCTCGCTTTTGACAACGTAACTTCCGGTTACCAGATTTGATTCCATCACGAGATTTCCTTATCCCAAAATATCGTTCAGCAGTCCGTCAATACCTGCGATTGTGCAGGTGTTCTCGTGTTGGGCAAATGCCAATGTATGGCATGTTTTTCCGGTGGGGTTTAAAAATTTGACCGAGTTGTTTGCGTCAAAAACGCCCGGCATGGACGACCCATCGTCAAAGTGAGCTGTACAAGCAACTCCTGCGTAGCTTTCTTCTGCAGGGATTTTAAAGCCGATCCAGTTCCCGTGGATGACCATGGGCGTAGGCGGAATGAAAGGAGCGGGGGTGTGAGTGCTTCCGATAATAACCGTACTCGAACCGCCGATGACGACATCGCCGTGAGCGCCAACAGTGCCGACAAGTGCGGCATTTTGGCCGTTGATAAACACGTTGCCGGACACTTCCGAGGCTAATGCACTGCCGCACGTACAGATGTCCCCTTTGCGGGCTGCTGCGAGACCGTCGAAGGACACGTCTGGAGAACCGGACGCGATTGCTTTCGAACCGTGCCCAGGTATGGGGCAACTGGTTGGATCAGTGATACGTGCCGCTGGCTTTGCCATGCTTGACTCCCTGTCAAAGTATTTACCGAAACTGACTGTACCAGACTTGCTTTGAACGGTGGCCCGTAGCTGTGTAACCTGGCGACAATGATAGAAGCAACACTTGGTTAGATTTTGCTACCTCTATCCTTCGAAACCCTGCACAGGCTGGGCGTAGCGGTATCTACGTCGAATATTGCACGATCCATGATCGGTCGAAAGCGAATTGACGGTGATGTACGGAGGTGTGGTTTGGGGCAAAAATGGGGCAAACCCTACGCCAATCTATGCCATGAAATGCCATTCATGCGTTAGTGCATGCAGTAGCGAAGCGCGCTAGACCCCAATAAATACAAGGGGCAAGGCCTCAACGACGAAGGTACTCCAACACAATCGGAGTGTGGGAGGACAGGTCGGAGACGGCTTTATTCATCGGATTGTCAGGCAACTCATTAGAAGATGTAGGGCAAAAGCGCGGCATCGGCCGGGCGTTTCCGCGATGGACGCAAGGTTACCATGGGTGCTCAATCGGACGCAGGCATCGCGGTGGATTGACGAGTTTGTTCATCGAAATCTTGTTATATGCATGTTTTATGCAAAACAGCATTTGTCTTCGCAAAAAACTTCAAGCATTATGCGCGTTATGCAAAAACGCAACGTAGCCTCCGTCTTAAGAGCACTGCTCGATCAGCACGGGATCTCCCCCACGGAGCTCCACCGTCGCACCGGCGTGCCTCAATCCACACTCTCGCGGATTCTCAGCGGGAAGATCGTCGATCCTTCGGATAAACATATTTCGAAAATCGCCGAATACTTCGCCGTGAGCACCGATCAGCTGCGCGGGCGCGCGGACGTCGCAGCGACGGCCGGCGGCGGGCGGAATGATGTGCATGCGGAACTCAAGGACATAAGCCTGTGGGACGACGACACCCCTGTCGATGACGACGAGGTGTCGGTGCCCTTTCTTCGCGAGGTTGAATTGGCTGCTGGATCAGGAAGATTCGTCATCGAAGAGAGCGAACGCTCTAGTCTGCGCTTCGGCAAGCGCAGCCTGCGCCATAACGGTGTGCAGTTCGATCAGGCCAAATGCGTGACCGTACGTGGCAACAGCATGTTGCCGGTGCTGCGTGATGGCGCCACCGTCGGTGTGAACGCGGGCAAGTGCGGCATTGGCGACATCATCGATGGCGACCTTTATGCGATCAACCACAACGGTCAGTTGCGAGTGAAACAGCTCTACCGTCTGCCCACCGGCATCCGTCTGCGCAGCTTCAATCGCGATGAGCACCCGGACGAGGACTACAGCTTCCAGGAAATCCAGGAAGAGCAGATCGTCATCCTTGGCCACGTCTTCTGGTGGGGCATGTACGCCCGTTAGGCCCATGACTTTCAGATAAACCCGCCCTCGGCGGGTTTTTTTTCGCTTGGACGAAACCGGCAAACCCTTTGATAGCGGGGCTTTCATGCATTCGCGCATTTTTTGCGCATAAATAAATGCATTTACGCATTGACTGTATATGCATCCATGCATATTCTTGCCACCAAGCCGCTCGACAAAGCGGCTGGCAAGACAAGCTCTTTAGTTCCACAAGAACAGGCAGCGATGAACCGGCCTCAACGGTTCAGAGGGTTGGCAACTGACCCGGGTGTGCAGCGTAAAGCACCAGAAGCAGTTATCCGGCGGGCAGGGACCGCGGTCGGAAAAAACAATCTGAATGGACTCGTACCGCACCAGTAGTGCCGAAAAGTCAGCTTCCTTCATGACTACAGGATTTGAAGGAAGGCGAAGGAGCGCATTACTGAAAAGCCTGGCGTGCAAGCGCCGGGCTTTTTGGAATGCCTGCCTGACATCGCTCCGCTCTAGAGCGGAAGTTTGGGAGAGCGGAAAGCAACGGCACCATTTGCCGTCAGTTACTTAAGGAGCAATAAATGAACCGTTATGCTTACGTTGTGGTTGACTATGTAAAACCTTTTAACAAGGTGATGCAGATTGTAGATGCTGAGGAAACACCAACGTACCTCCCCAATGGTTTCTGGGTTGAGATTACTGGCAACACAGCCGTTCAAGTAGGTTGGAAGGCCACGACTGTGAATTATGTCGATTGGTTTTTCAGTGAGCCGACTTATGACGAACGTGAAAAAGACATTGCCTATCAGGTACTGACATTGCTGAACGCGGCTGGCAAGTGGCTGCTGGTAAATCCGCTTGAGTATAAAAACGACATCGGAGTTGCTTCAGCTGAAGAGCAAGCGCTGTTACTTGCTTACAAGCATTACTGCGTTGATGTCAGCGGCGTTAAAACACAATCCGGCTACCCGTACACGGTCAATTGGCCGGTTGCTCCGTTCTGATTCAATCACGCGTCAACCCTGCCCCGTGGAGCGCATTACTGAAAAGCCTGGCGTGCAAGCGCCGGGCTTTTTGGAATGCCTGCCTCAAAAGAGACCGTTTGAAACCAACCCACCACTCATCAATCACCCACGGAGGCGTGACATGACAAACGAGCAACAAGCGTTGGCGGACATGCCAATCTGGCTGGTCATCCTGCTGGCCGTTGTCGGCGGGGTGTCCGGCGAAATGTGGCGCGCGGACAAGGAGGGTGCGCGCGGCTGGTCATTGCTGCGGCGCCTGGCCTTGCGCTCCGGCGCCTGCATGATCTGCGGCGTGTCGGCGATCATGCTGTTGTATGCCGCAGGGCTGTCGATCTGGGCCGCTGGCGCATTCGGCTGCCTCACCGCCATGGCCGGTGCCGACGTCGCCATCGGGCTTTACGAACGCTGGGCCGCCAAGCGCATCGGCGTCTGCGAAGTGCCACCGCGCGATTCACAGTAACCCCCAGACTTTTTTGACTCGCTGCACACCGTGCGGCGGGTTTTCGCGTGGACATTCGAAAAGGAGGTCATGCATGCCCACCCCGATCCAGCAGCCTTCGCAGCTGTACACGGCGATGGCAACAACCTTGCGCAACCACGCCGGGCTCAACGTACAGGTCGGCCATCAGGAGGATTTCAGCGCACCTGGCGAACAGGCCTGGGTGTTGATCGATTTTGAGCGCAATGCACCGGGCGCCCGCGCTGCCGATGGACGTATCGCTCATGTGCTGACGCTGTCGCTGCACGTCATACCGGCACTTGCGGCCAGTGCCTTTGCCGCCTGCGATTTGATTGCCGTGCTGAAAAACCTGATCACCGACAATCGCTGGGGCCTGCCCGGCGATCAGTGTGATCTGCCGATGAATATCGACGGCCTGCCGTCAATGCTCGGGCAGCAATACAAGGCCTGGACGTTGACATTCGAGCAGACGCTTTATCTCGGCCCGACGCTGCTTGACGACCCGCTGGGCATTCCCAAATTCGCCCGTACCTGGGAAGTCAGCAACATCGATGACCCCGACCAATACACCGCGCTGGAGGCCTGAGCGATGTTCGATGCACTACTGCGGATGCAACTGGGCCCGATCATCGAGCGCCTGGCGGAAATGGAAGCAGACATCGACGACCTGCACCGCCGCGCCGAGAGTTTCTGTCGGATCGGCCTGTGTCAGAGTGTCGATGCTGCCAGCAATACCTGCACGGTCAGCCACGGCGGTTTGCTCACCCCGGCGATCAAGTTCTTCAATCCCAGCGCCGGTGCGCAAAGCGAATCGCGCATCCCGACGGTGGGCGAGCAATGCCTGCTGTTCAACTACGGCAGCGGCGAAAGCGGTGCGCAGAGCGTGGCCTTGTTTGGCTTGAACAGCGACCGCTTTCCACCCGCCGCCACGGTGCCGACGCTGACCCGTCGAGTGCACCAGGACGGCAGCGAAAGCGGTTACGACGACGCCACTCACACCTTGCACTGGCAAAACGGCCCGGCCGCGTTCAACGGTTCTCGCGAATCGCTTGAGCTGAGCATCGGCCCGGCGCGACTGGCGCTGACGCCACAACTGATCACCCTGCAACTGGGCGGCGTCGGCCTGAGCATCGACGCCTCGGGCGTGCACTTCAGCGGTCCGCTGGTCGACCACCAGGGCCGCGTCATCAGCCCCTGATTTCAAGAGCTTCCCATGATCGGAATCGATAGAGACAGCGGGGCCACGGTCGACGACTGGCTGCAGTTTGTGCAGCGCGCGACCCGAGCCCTGACCACACCGCTGGGCACCCGGCAAAAACGGCCCTTGTACGGTTCGCTGATCCCCACGCTGCTGGGGCAGAACCTCGGCGACGACGTGCTGCTGCTGGCGCAGAGTCACGCAGCGCAAGCGTTCTACAACGTGCAGAACGGCATCGGCGATTTTCAACCGCAAGTGATCGTCGCCAGCCGTCAGGGCGCCGGTCTGCTCCTGCGTTTCGCCGGCACCTGGAAAAACCGCCAACAAACTTTCGAGGTCGTGACATGAGCATGTTGATTCCCGGCCAGAACCAATTGGCCGAACCGGCGTTGATCAAGGTCGATGCCTTCGAAGAGCTGCTCGCCGAATTCAAGGTCTTCGTCGTCGAGTACGTCGCGGTACGCTCGCCGGACAGTGCGGCGAAACTCAAGACCAGCCTGGAGAACGAAAGCGAACTGCTGACCCTCGCCCTCGAAGCGTTCTGCGTGCGGCTGCAAACCCACGAGCGCAAATACAACGCCCGCATCAAGCAGATGCTGGCGTGGTGGGCGACCGGCAGCAACCTCGATGCGCGGCTGGCGGACATGGGCCTTGAGCGTCAGTTGCTCGATCCCGGTGACCCGGCGGCGTTTCCGCCGGTGCCGGCGATTTATGAAAGCGACGACGATGCCCGTCTGCGCTATTACCTGGCACCCCATGCGCCGGCAGCGGGCTCGCGCATGCAGTACCGGCGCGAGTTGTTCACCCTCGGCGAGCGGCCCACGGTGAACGTCGAATCCAGCGATGCCGGCGTGGTCAATGTCACGTACACGTTCAACCCGGACGGCCTCGCGGCGCAAATCAAGGATGGCAATGGTCGGCGTACCGCACCGGGCGAAGTCCAGGTCACGGTACTTGCACGAGAGGGCGATGGCACCCCGTCCGCCGCTTTGCTTGACGGTGTGCGCGAACATTTTGCCCGGCCGGATGTTCGACCGGAAACCGACCTCGTCACCGTCAAGGGTGCCGACATTCAGCGCTACAAAATACGTGTCGTAGCGAGGATCAATTCCGGCCCTGATTCGGGCCTGACCAAGGTCGCCGCTGAACAGCAATTGCAGGCTTACGCCGACAGTTGTCATCGACTCGAAGGCCGGGTCGATCCGAGCTGGATCGACTACACGCTGCACAGCGCCGGTGCCGTGCAACTGCAGATTCTCGAACCGCTGACGCCGATCGTCACCACCGCGTTTCAGGCGCCGTATTGCACGGCGGTCGAAGTCGAGGTGCTGACCCTATGAGTGAACCAACGAAACGTCCGACGCTGCTGCCAGCCAACAGCTCGGCCTTGGAACGCGGGCTCGATCTGGGCTTCGGCATCTTGCTCGATCGCATCGCGCCGCCGTTTCCCGAACTGATGAATCCCAGCGCAACCCCGGTCGCATTCCTGCCGTATCTGGCGGCCGATCGCGGCGTCGCCGAGTGGAGCAGCGATGCGCCGCAAGCGGAAAAACGTCTGACTGTCGAACTGGCCTGGCCCACCGCACGCCAGGCCGGCACTCGCAAGGCGCTGGAAAACGCCGCCAAGGGTTTGCAACTGCGCCCGGAAGTCCGCGCCTGGTACGAACAGACACCGCCCGGCGCGCCCTACAGCTTTTCAGTGCGCGCTTTCACTGAACAACCCTACAGCGAAGCCATCGACGCCCGTCTCGACCGACGCCTGGCCGATGCGAAAAGCGAACGGGACATTCTCTCGGTGTCGGTGGGTTTGAGCGCGTTCGGCAATCACGTCATCGGCGCCGCGACGTTCTGCGGCGAGTTGACCACGGTTTATCCGGTGTTCATCGAAGGCCTGGAAACCTCTGGCGAGGCGTTCATGGCCGCCGCTTTGTACACCGTCGAAACATCCACTATTTATCCTCAGGGGGCCTGAATGGCTGACTATTACACCCTGCTCACCAACGCAGGGATTGCCTACGAAACGGCGTGCAAGGCCGCGGGTGTGCCAATCAAGCTGACGCAGATTTCGGTCGGCGACGGTAACGGCGCGGTCTACAACCCGGCCGCGACCGCCACCGCGCTGAAACGCGAAGTCTGGCGCGGACCGCTAAACGCCTTGTTCCAGGACGAAAAAAATCCGAGCTGGCTGCTTGCCGAAGTGACCATCCCGCCGGATGTTGGCGGCTGGTATGTGCGAGAAGCCGGGCTGTGGACCGATACCGGGATTCTCTACGCCATCGTCAAATACCCGGAGTCGTTCAAACCGGTGCTGGCGACGTCGGGCTCGGGCAAGGAGTTCTACATCCGCTCGATTTTCGAGACCAGCAATGCGTCATTGGTGACCTTGTTGATTGATGACACGGTGGTCAAGGCCACGCGTGCCTGGGTCATGAGCTATCTGGCCGAAGAACTCGGCAAGCTCGATGGCAAACAATCGGTGCGGGTCGCGGCGACTGGCAATGTCGTGTCGAGCGGCGCACAGCAGATTGATGGTGTGGCGGTGATCGCTGGCGACCGTGTGTTGCTGCCGAGCCAGACCTTGGCAAAGGACAACGGCCTGTGGATCGTTGCCAACGGCGACTGGCAGCGCGCGACCGACGCCAACAGCAATGCCAAGGTTACGCCGGGCCTGACGGTGATGGTCGAGGAGGGCACGGCGAACGGTGATTCGCTGTGGCACCTGACCACCAACGCGCCGATCACGCTGGGCACCACGGCGCTGACCTTCAAGATGCTGGCCGGGCGAACCGGGATTGCTGCCGGGACTTATAAAAGTCTTACCGTCGATGAATATGGCCGCGCAACGGCCGGTGCCAATCCAGAAACGCTGGCCGGTTTTGGTATCAAGGATTCGTATACCAAGGCCGAAGTTGAAGCGCTGATTGCTAACGCCTCGGCGCTGCCGGTGGGGTCGATTGTGGCGTTCCCGGTTGATGCGCCGCCACCGGGGTTTCTGGAGCTGGATAACAGCGTCAAGAGCAGCGCGACTTATCCGGACTTGAGCGCTTATTTGGGTGGCAAGTTCAACAAGGGTGATGAAGGGGTTGGAAACTTCCGGCTGCCGGAGGCGCGTGGAGAATTTTTGCGCGGTTGGGATCATGGGCGGAGTGTAGATGCAGGCCGCACTCTTGGCAGCTATCAAACAGACCAAAATAAAGCCCACGCTCATACCACCAGTTTTGAATTGGTCACGGATACGTTTGCAGCTGGCACGGTGTCGCGGAATTTCGTTCAGGAGTACGGGGCCCAGAACAATGTGCAAACAAACGCTTCGGGAGGAACTGAGTCGCGCCCACGCAACATCGCTGTCATGTGGTGCATCAAGGCCTGGAATACCCCGGTCAATCAGGGAAACATCGACGTAGCGGCGCTGGTCAAGGAAGTTTCACGGCTCGGATCTGCCGTGCCGGTCGGCGCTGTGATGGCCTTTCCAACAGGCATCGTCCCGCCGGGTTTTCTGGAACTGGATGGCAGCGTGCAGAGCACTGCGACTTATCCGGATCTGGCTGCTTACCTCGGTACGAAATTCAACAAGGGCGATGAGGGCGCAGGCAGCTTCCGGTTACCCGATGGTCGCGGCGAGTTCATGCGAGGTTGGGATCACGGGCGAGGTGTTGATGCGGGTCGTGCGATTGGTACATATCAAACAGAGGCCTTCGCAGCGCACAACCATCGTTACTTTGATGATACTGCTGCGACCTTTGATCCTGCGGGTAATTGGCAGGGAGGGACCATCAACGGCGCGGCAGCAAGCATTTCGGTTGGCGCATTCCTTTCGCCGATAGACAACGGAACCACCATGCAGATGGTGAACGCGCACAATACAGTGAATGCCGGCGGCACTGAAACCCGCCCGCGCAACCTGGCTGTAATGTGGTGCATCAAGGCCTGGAATGCCCCGATCAATCAGGGAAACATCGACGTAGCGGCACTGGCAGATCTGGCGCAACAAGCCTCCGAAACCAATCAGGGCACGGCGAAAGTCGCAACGCAACTGCAGGCGGATGCAGGCTCAGACGATAAAACGATCGTCACTCCCAAGAAACTGCGCTGGGGATTTTCTATAAGCGTATCCGGGGATATGAGTGGTAGCTACGTCATCTTCCCGACTTGGCTTGGAGGTTTGATTCTCCAATGGGGCATGACGCTTGCCATTCCCTCTGGAGGCAATTACGTACAGGCTTTCCCCGTAGCCTTTCCACTGGTGAATCCATCAGTTTTTACTACTTATCCCAATACAGCGACGGATGCTCCCGTAGGATCGACCTATATCGGGCAAATCAAAGGGATTAGTAAAGCAAACGTGACCATTCGCAATACGGGTCAGGCTCCCGGACAGTTTTATTATTTTGCAATTGGTCGTTAAGGCACCAGGTGTTGAGGATTTAATCATGAAGTTTGCAACATTTGATGAAAGCGGAACGCTGATGGGGCGATACGACTCAAGCATTCACAGCGTTATTCCCGATGATGCAATAGAACTTGACGAAGCAGTATTTCAGGCGACCAGAGCGGATACGGATGGCGTTTGGAAACGGGTTGACGGGGAAATCGTCAAAGTCGCGGTATCTGATGTTTCTTTGAATAACGCTGCCGCGTTCGCCACTGAGCGTTTTGCACAAGAGACATCAGGCATAACGGTAAACGGCTTAAGCATCGAGACAACCCGTGACAGCCAGGCACTCATCGCCAGTACCGGATTGTCAGCGATGCTCGACCCCGAGTACCGCTGCAACTTCAAAACGCTGGATGGATTCGTCCATATCAACGCAACGCAAATCCTGGCTATTGCCAAAGCTGTCCGTGCTCACGTCCAGGCCTGTTTTGACCGCGAGCTGGAACTGTTGAATGCGCTTGAGTCCGGTACTTACACAGACGAAATGCTCGAGGAAGGCTGGCCCGACACTTCGGCGAGCGAGCCAGTCGACGCACTTCAATAAACGCCCCTTACTCAGGGGCGTTTTCTTGTCCGCGTAGAAACATTCAAAACCCACCAAAGCCCCTCCCTCCGAGGGGCTTCCCCGTTTATGGAGAAACGAAAAATGGCAAACCGCCAAACCTACACCGTGCTCGTCCCGTTCCCCACAGGTCGTGGGCATTGGTCGAGCGTCGGTCAAGAGCTTGATCTGCTCGACGTCGAGGCCAGTGCCTTGCACAGCGCCGGGCGTCTGCAACTGAAAACATCTTCCACCCAGGCCAAAAAGGCCACTGCCAAAAAGGCTGACTGAACATGGCTGAGGTTCTGAACTTCGAGCACAACGGCATTACCGTCAATGCCACCGAATCTCCCGAGGCCATGGGTGGCCTGGGTGACAACGTCATCGGTCTGGTCGGCACTGCGCCGAACGCCGATCCGCTGATTCCGCGTAACGCACCGTTTCGCATCAACAGTTTCACCACCCATGCGCTGCTCGATCCGAGCGGTGCGGAAGAGGGCACGCTGTACCACGCGGTCTACCAGATTCTCAAAGTGGTCAAGGTGCCGGTCTACGTGGTGATCGTCGAAGCGGGCGCGACCCCGGCCGATACGGTCAACGCGGTGATCGGCGGTGTCGAGCCGGCCACTGGCCGCAAGCTCGGCCTGGCTGCGCTGGGCAGCGTTCCGGAAGACCTGACCATCATTGGCGCGCCGGGCTTCACCGGCAGCAAAGCGGTGGCCGGAGAATTCGCCTCGTTCGGCAAGCGCATCAAGGCCCGTGTGGTGCTGGACGGTAAAGACGTTTCGGTGGCCGATCAGGTGCTGTACAGCCAGGAACTCGGCGGCGCCGAGCTCGGTTTCGACCGTTGCCTGGTGGTGCACAACATGCCTGCGGTGTACTCGAAAGCGGCAAAGAAAAACGTCTTCCTCGCACCGTCCAGCCTGGCGATCGCCGCGCTGGCCAAGGTCAAGCAGTGGGAGAGTCCGGGCAATCAGGTGACCTTCGCCGAAGACGTCTCGCGCGTCGTCGAATACAACATCCTCGACACCTCCACCGAAGGCGATCTGCTCAACCGCTACGGAGTCAGCTATTACGCGCGCACCGTGCTGGGTGGCTTCTCGCTGCTGGGCAACCGCTCGATCACCGGCAAGTTCATCAGCTATGTCGGCCTCGAAGATGCGATCAGCCGCAAGCTGGTCAAGGCCGGCCAGAAAGCCATGGCCAAGAACCTCACCAAGTCGTTCATGGACCAGGAGGTCAAGCGCATCAACGACTGGCTGCAGACCCTGGTTGCCGACGAAACCATTCCTGGCGGCAGCGTTTATCTGCACCCGGAACTCAACAGCGTCGAGAAGTACAAGAACGGCACCTGGTACGTAGTCATCGATTACGGCCGCTACGCGCCGAACGAACACATGGTTTATCAACTCAACGCCCGCGATGAAATCATCGAGCAGTTCCTGGAGGACGTTCTCTAATGTTTACCAACCGTAATCGCCAGGCCATCGCGGCCACTCTGCAAGGCTTGCCGCTGTCGGCGACCGTAGAGGAATTCACCCCGCCGAAAATCGAATTCGACATGGAAGAAATGCGCGGCGGGCGCTTCATCGTTGAGGAAATGGCCAAGGGTGGCAAAGCGCTCAACGCCAAGCTGACCCTGCAAGGCCTCGGCGCCGAAGTGATGCTCGCACTGGGTGTGAAGCTGGGCGACGACATCCTGCTGAACGTGCGTGAAGCCGGTCAGGATCAGGACGGCAACACTTGGTTCACCTATCACAACGTGGGCGGTCAGCTGAAATCCCTTGAGGAGACCGCAGTGAAAATGGGCGAAAAACCCAAGACCAATCTGGAGCTGTCCTGCCGCACCTATAACCGCCTGGAAAACGGCGTGCCGGTGATCGACATCGATGTGCGCACGCAGAAGTTCGTGCTCAACGGCGTCGACATCCTCGGTGATGCGCGGCGTGCGGTGCTGATGCCGTAACCCGGCAGCACACCACACACACACAAAACCTGTGGGAGCGGGCTTGCCCGCGATAGCGGTGGGTCAATCAACTCAATGTTGGAAGTGCCGCCCTCATCGCGGGCAAGCCCGCTCCCACAAGGAATTTCAATAATTCCCAAAGAATCACCAAGGAATTCATACATGTCGTGGATGCCACCCCAACATGAGCTGCTGTCGCCGATCACTGGCGACGACGGTTCGCAAATCGCAACCCTGCAGCTCAAACCGCTGTTCTACGCCGCACAGAAAGAAGCACTGGAACGCGCCGGCGATGACGAGGACGACCAGTTTTTCGAACTGGCACTGCTCGCCACCGGCCTGTCGGTCAAGGAGCTCGACCAGCTCAAGCGTCCCGATTACGTAAGCATTGCCCAGTACGTGCACGAGATGTCGACGCGCCCTGCGTCGTTCTTTCTGGAGCAGGTCGAAGACGCCGAAAAGTCCGCCGATCCTGACCAAGTGCAACTGCTGCAACCGCTCGCCGTCACCGGCCGTACCGTGACCTCGCTGAGCCTGGAGATGCCCGCGCTGCGCGCCACCAAAGTGATGAAGAAACTGAAAACGGCCAAGGAACGCGCCGAATTCATCACCGCCCATTGCACCGGCCTGATGATCCCCGATCTGGCCCACCTGAGCGTGCCGGACTGGACGCAATTGCAGGTGCGCATCGACGATTTTTTAAACCAGCCGGCGGCCTACTTTCGGAACGCGACATCGAAGTAATCCTCGATATCGTCCCGCTCATTTACCCGGTAAGTGAAGCGGAGATTCTGGAATGGGACGCCGAAAAGGCGTTGCGCCGCTACGACATAGCGATCACTCGCCTTGGCGTGAAACAGGAGTAGAGCGGCATGGCAGAGAACAAGTTTGCGCTCACCTACGTCGGTGAGGGCGGCCTTACAACAGGCGGATCCACGCTAGGCGATAACCTCGTCAAACCTGTGCAGGATTTGACCCTGGCACTGGCATTGGCAAGCGTGGACATCCGTCTGCTGACCCAAGAGCAGATCAAATTGCGCGAACTGCTGGTGAGCCAGCAATCGCTATTCAAAGTCGTGGCGGCGGCCCCGTCTGCCAATAGCGAGGCGAAGTCAAAACTCAAGGCAGAAGTCGAGCAGCGCTCACCACCTAAAGCCATGCAAGCGGCGATGGCGCAGCAGACCGCTTTGTCTGAGCTCAATCGAGTGGTGAAACTGGATAAAGACCAGCTCGCGGCGCTATCACAAGAAACCTTGAGAATGGCCAGCGAAAAACCGGTTGCTCCCAGTGGCGCAACCGGTGTGGATTTATTGCAGGTGCAACTGGCAGCCGCCAGATCCGGGGTGGGTGAAGGTCTGGAGCCCGAGCGCAAAGCTGCCGCCTTGACCGAATTCGCTCGCGACGCGGCGATCAACGCTTCGGCGTTCGGCGTTGATGTGAAAACAGCCAGTGAGATGATGTTGGCCTGGCAGTCAGCGATGAATCTTGATCGCGGCAAAAGCCAACACCTGGCCGATGCGACCAACTATCTGGGGCATAGCACGCTGGACGCAAAATCTGCGGATATCGGCTCAGTCGTGCAAAGTGTGGGTGAAAAAGCTGTCGCTGGCGGGCTTGCGCCGGAGCAGGTCGCTGCATTGGCCGCGGCGTTTTTGAACAGTGGTGTCGACAAGTCCGCAGCGGGAGCCGGGCTCAACAGTTTGATGACCTTGCTTGCCAAGGCCGACACGGCCACGGATGAGCAGCGCACTGCCTGGGCTTCGCTGGGCAATGATCTGGGGCCAGAGGCTGTCGCCACAGGTATGAAGACCGATACGTCGGCGACCATCATCAAGATCATGGAAGCCCTCAAGGACAAGAAGCCCGAAGAGAAGGAGGCGTTGACCAAAACGCTGTTCGGTGGCAACGACGCGATTCTCAAGCTGCTGAAAAAACCTGAGGATGTGACCAAGGCGTTCGGTCTGCTGACTGTAGCGAATCCACAAGCTCCAACGAAGCTCGATTACGTTGGGTCAGTCGGCAAAGACGCCGACCAGTCAGGGAGCACTTCGCAAGGGCGCTTCAATGCCTTGGATGCCAGCGGTACACGGTTGTCTACGGCCGTTGGCGGAGCATTCACCAATGTGTTCGACGGTGTAGTGTTTTCTCTGGACGCTGTCGCCAGTGGTATGGCCAGGTTTGCCGAGGAACAGCCCAAGGCGACGGCGGCTCTGCTCATGCTAGGCGGCGTGATTGCTCTATCGCGCGGCACACAGATCAAAGTCGCCACGGCCTCGCTCATTCGTGGTGCGGCGACGAAATTGCTGACGACGGCAGGAGCCGGTCCCCTGATCGATGTTCTTGATAGGTCTGTCGCCGCTGGCGATACCGACAAACCCGACAAATCCGAAAAGTCGACGAAGCCTGGAAAACGCCGCAAATCAGCCAGTCCCAAAGCCCCCGTCAAACGGTCATCCGTCGCGCCACGAAAACCTGCACAAACACGCCCGACATTGAGCAGCCGTTTCACCGACGCCAAGGCTATGGCCAAGGGTTTCAGCAAGTCCAATGCTTTGCTGACCGTAGCTGCGGCGGCGCCTGACGTGATCAAGGGGCTGCAGGAAGGCGATAACAAAATGGTCGGCGGTGCGCTAGGTTCAGCCGGCGGCAGTCTGGCGGGTGGTTATGCAGGTGCGGTGACAGGCGCGATGATAGGCAGTTTCATTCCCATCATCGGCACGGCTGTCGGTGGTCTGGTCGGCGGTATTGTCGGCAGCACGTTGGGCAACATGGGCGGTTCGTGGCTTGGTGAAAAACTGGCACCGGCGTCCGACCGACTCGCCCCACCGGCAGAGGTCGCCAAAGAACTGCCAAGCGCACAGACGCAAAACCAACAGGTGAGCTTTTCACCTCTGATACAGGTCACCTGTCCGGCTCCAGACACGGCTGAACAAATCCGCACAATCATCGGACAGCAACTGAGCGGGCAATTTCACGGCCAGTTTCTGCCGTTGATGACCACTAACTCCCTCGCCACCCGCCGCGACGCAGCCCTCACCGATGGAGCCGTCACATGAAACAACAAATGGCATTGGGCAGTTTCATCTTCGGCCTGTCGCGCGACTTTGCGTATCACTCGCTGGCGCGCAAGTCCGATGGTGGCTGGACCGAAATACAGATCCTCACCAGCAAACCCAAATCCAGTCAGACCGGACAAAAACCCGAAACCCTGACCATCACCGGCAAATCGATGTACGCCGTGGCCATGGACCGGCTCGATGAATTGCGCGCCTTGCAGGCACTGCGCACGCCGCTGCCGCTGATCGATGGCATCGGGCGCAACTGGGGCCTGTGGCGAATCAGCAATATTTCAGAAACCCAAAGCCAGATCATCGATGACGGCACGGCGATGGTGGTCGATTGGGTCATCGAACTGGCGGAGTTCAACAATGCGTAAGGTACGAAGCGTGGCCGGTGATTCTGTGAATCTGTTGCTCTACCGCGAAACCGGACGCAGCGATGATGCCGCTGAAGAAGCCCTGTGGAAACTCAACCCGAGCCTGGCCGAACACGGCCCGGTGCTGCCCGCTGGCATCTGGGTCGTGCTGCCTGAACTCGACAGCAAACCCGCCGCGATCAAAGCGCTCACGGCCTGGGATTAAGGAGGTTGTATGGCATTGGGTTTTACCCCGGTCGTGCAGATTTATGGCGCCAACGCGGATCTTCTCAACCAGCGTCTGATCAGTTGGGAACACATTGATGCCGCCGGCATCGAGTCGGATCAACTGACCCTGACCATCGATCTGGAAGGCCTCGAAGGGCTGCCGAACCTCGGCGGGAAAATCGGCCTGCGGGTGGGTTACCTGGAAATGGAAGAGACGGTTGACAAGGGCCAGTTCAAAATCACTCGCCTGACCCCGACGCTGTTTCCGTTTCGCTTGACCCTGGTGGCCACTGCAGCGCCTTTCAGCAAGGACGACGAGACCGGCTTCAAGCAGCGCCGCACCGCCAGTCATGGCCCGACGACGCTCGGTCAATTGTTCAGCAAACTGGTGTCGCAGCACGGCTTCTCATCGCGTGTCGCTGCGGACGTGTCGATGATCAAGATCGCCCACGTCGACCAGACCAATGAAACCGACATGGGCTTTCTGACGCGCCTGGCCAGGAAGTACAACCTGGTCGCCAAACCTTATGGCGATGCGTATGTGCTGGCGCGGCCCGGTCAGATCAAATCAATCTCGGGGCAGAAACTGCAGGATGTGACGTTGTCGGTCACCCACGACAATCGCCCCGGCGATCACGCCTTCATCAGCGCCACGCTGGAAGAGGCCGCCCGCGAACAGGCCAAGGGCTGCAAAACGTGTTTTGTCGATGCTGTTACAGGCGTTTTGCATTGGATCGAAACGGGACTGGCGCCGTTCAAAACCATCCGCCAGAAGCAACCCAGTGAAGCCGACGCCATTGCCGTGGGAGAGGGCGAAGTGCGCAAGATGCTCCGGCAAAAGTTCAAGGTGAAGATCACCTGCCCGGGCAACCCGCGGCTCGCCGCCGAAGGCCTGCTGCTGCTCGATGACACCTGGCCGGATTTCATGCGCGGGCGCTGGTCGATCGACAAGGTTACCGCCAGCGGCAATCGCGAAAACAGCTATCGCTGCCTGATCGATGCGAGCGGCCTCGATCCCAAGGCTGACGCCAAAGGCTGATTTACCACGACCTCACAGCGAGGAAGATCCCTGTGGGAGCGGGCTTGCCCGCGATGGCGGCGTGTCAGTCAACTCTCTTCCGAATGTGCTGGCCTTTTCGCGGGCAAGCCCGCTCCCACAAGGATTCGCAGTGTTCTGCGAACCCTGATTCTTTCCGGACCCCCCCATGAAGATCACCTCGATCCTCACGCAGTTGCGTGGGCAATGCCCAAGCCTTGCCAACCACATTTCAGTGGGCGTCGATCTGGCCTTGCTGCAAGGCAACGCGGATCTGCCAACACCTTCGGCCCACGTGCTGCCAATCGCCGATCTGGCCAGCAACAGCACCGCCCAAAACCTTCCCACCCAACCGATCCGCGACCGCTTCGAAATCGTCGTCGTGCTTGACGCCAGCGACGCGACAAAAGCGCTGGATCTGTTGCACGACCTGCGCGCCGAACTGTGGCGCGCACTGGTGGGTTTCAAGCCCGATTCCAACTGCAGCGCCATCGTTTATGACGGCGGCGAAATGGTCTCGCTCAACAGCAGCCGGGCGTTTTATCGGCTGCGCTTTTTTGCCGAGTTCCAGCTCGGCCGCAATCTGCCAAGTCAGCCTGCGGAGAGTTGGCATGAACGCGAACTGGACGGTTTGTCGTCCTTTACCGGGGCCACCGTGCGGGTCGATGCGATCGATCCGGCCGACCCCAACCTGCAACGCCCGGGCCCTGATGGGCGCGTGGAAATGACTTTCTCTGGAGACGTAACCCCATGAGCAACCGCATCACTGTGCTGCCGGCCGCCGGCCGCGTCGTACCTGACCCGGAGGCCGGCGACCTGCTGCCGCCAGAAGGCCGTGAAGTGCCCGACAGCGCCTGGTGGCGCCGCCGTCTGGCCGACGGCGACATCACCCTCAAAACCGCAACAGCCAAACCAAAGGGAGCCAAATAATGGCGATCGGATTCAGCAACATCCCGGCGGACATTCGTGTACCGCTGTTCTATGCCGAAATGGACAATTCGGCCGCCAACAGTGCGACGTCGGCCATGCGCCGTCTGATCGTCGCGCAGGTCAACGACAACATCGCCCCGACCGAGGTCGGCAAACTGGTGCTGGTCTCCAGCGTGGCGCTGGCAAAAAGCATCGGCGGTCAGGGCTCGATGCTCGCCTCGATGTACGAAACCTTCCGCAAGGCCGACCCGATCGGTGAGATCTGGTGCCTGCCGCTGCACAACGCTGAAGGGGCGATCGCCAAAGGCGTGCTGACCCTGACCGGTGCAGCCACTCAGGCCGGCGTGCTCAACCTGTATGTTGGCGGCGTGCGGGTGCAGGCCACCGTGGTCAACGGTGCCACCGCTGCTCAAGCGGCCACCGCACTGGCGCAGAAAATCAACGCCACCGCCGACCTGCCAGTCAGCGCTGCGGCCGCTGAAGGTGTCATCACCCTGAGCGCCAAATGGACCGGCGACAGCGGCAACGACATCAGCCTGCAATTCAATCGCCTGGGCAAGAGCAACGGCGAAGAAACCCCGGCCGGCCTGATCACTGCGATCACCGCCATGACCGGCGGCGCCGGCGTGCCGGATCAAGTGGCTGCGGTGGCGGCACTGGGCGACGAGCCGTTCGAGTTCATCGCACTGCCGTGGTCCGATCTGTCGACGCTCAACACCTGGCAAGCGGTCATGGATGACAGCACCGGTCGCTGGTCGTGGGCCAAGCAACTGTTCGGTCACGTCTACAGCGCCAAGCGCGGCACCGTTGGCACCCTGGTCGCTGCAGGCCAGGCGCGCAACGACCAGCACATGACCATTCAGGCGCTGGAGCCGGGCGTTCCGCAACCGTTCTGGGTACAAGCGGCGGCACTGGCTGCGCGCACCGCGGTGTTCATTTCGGCGGACGCCAGCCGTCCGACGCAAAGTGGCAGCCTGCCGGGTGTCGATCCGGCGCCGGCCAGCGAGCGCTTTACCCTGACCGAGCGGCAGTCGTTGCTCAACTACGGCATCGCCACCGCGTATTACGAAGGCGGTTACGTGCGCATCCAGCGCTCGATCACCACTTACCAGAAAAACGCTTACGGGCAGGCCGACAACTCCTACCTGGACAGCGAAACCATGCACCAGTCGGCGTTCATCGTGCGTCGTCTGCAAAGCGTGATCACCAGCAAATACGGGCGCCACAAACTGGCCTCCGACGGCACCCGTTTCGGCGCCGGCCAGCCGATCGTCACCCCGGCGACCATCCGTGGCGAGCTGATTGCGCAGTACGCCAAGCTCGAACTGGAAGGCCACGTCGAGAACGCCGAGCTGTTCGCCGAGCACCTGATCGTCGAGCGTGACGTGCAGGACCCGAGCCGCGTGAACGTGCTGTTCCCGCCGGATTACATCAACGGTCTGCGCGTGTTCGCACTGCTCAACCAGTTCCGTCTGCAATACGACGACGCGGCTTGATCGCCGCGTTTGACCGTAAGCATTCAGCCCACCTCGGTGGGCTTTTTTATTTGAAGGGAGTTACACCATGGGTCAACTGATTGCAGGCACCTGCTACGTCAAGGTCGACGGCGCACAACTGACGATTAACGGCGGCTGCGAAGCGCCGCTGATGGCGGTCAAACGCGAAACCGTCGTGCCCGGTTTCTACAAGGAAACCGACATCGCGCCGTCGTTCAAAGTGACTGCGCTGCACACCGCCGATTTCCCGCTGAAGAAGCTGATCGAAGGCACCGACATCACCGTCACCTGCGAATTCAGCAACGGCAAAGTCTACGTACTGGCCGGTGCCTACCTGGTCGAAGAACCGGTTTCCAAGGGCGATGACGCCACCATCGAACTGAAATTCGAAGGCATCAAGGGGACCTGGCAATGAGCGGCGCCGTGAAGCTTCAGGTTGCGATCGAAGCTCACGGCGAGCCCCTGACCGAACTCGTCCTGCGCCGCCCGACGGTGCAGGAAGTGCGAGCGATCAAGGCGCTGCCGTACAAGATCGACAAGAGCGAAGAAGTCAGCCTCGACATGGACGTGGCGGCCAAATACATCGCCGTGTGCGCCGGCATTCCGCCGTCGTCGGTCAACCAGCTCGATCTGGCTGACCTCAATGCGCTGAGCTGGGCCGTTGCGAGTTTTTTCATGAGTGCGGCGTCGGCGCCATCACCGACCTGATCGCCGTCGCCTATGACCTGGCCTGGTTCTGGAAGGTTGACCCCGAACAGATGATGGCCAGGCCACTGGATGTGCTCCGCGAGTCGCTGGAGCACGCGCAACGGATCAATGCGATGCAGCAGGTGCAGTGATGGCTATTACACAGATAAACGCGATCCAGCAAAACGTTCAGACCACGGTCAACATGCTCGTGGTCATGCAAGGTCTGCAGAAAATGGAGACCGAGATGAAGGGCGTCCGAGGCAAAGTCGCGGCGTTCAAGAAAAGCCTGGAAAGCACTGGGATCAAGCCACTTGATCTGTCTGGGTTTATCTCGGGCGGTGGCTTGCTCAAGCCGTTTCAGGAGGGCTTGAAAAAAGCGATCAAGGCCGAGGACGAACTGGCGAGCAAAAGCAAAAACCTTAAAACCCCGACGCTGGGCAAGGACGCCCTGATTCCCGCGCCACTGGGGGCACCTGCAACGGCGCAGGTGCCCGCCGTGGTGAAGGGCGAAACGTCCACCAACCTTGCGAAGTTCAACGTTTCGCTCGATGACATTTCGTTGAAGATCGGTCAGGCGTTGTTGCCGGCAGTCAATGGCTTGGTGACGGCGCTGGTGCCGGTCATGACCTCGGTCGGTGAATTTGTCGCCGATCATCCGCAACTGGTCGAAGGACTGGCGGCAGCAGCAGTAGCGTTCACCGTCGTGACGACGGCGGCTGCGGGTTTCAGTGCTGTGCTCACGCTCCTCGCTTCGCCTATCGGAATTTTTGCCGCCGGGGTTGCATTGGCGGCAGGTTTGATCGTCGCAAACTGGAAGCCGATCTCAGCGTTTTTTGCCCGGCTGTGGCAACAGATTGCTCCGGTGGTGATCCCGATGGCTGGCTTTTTCCGGACGCTGTTCGGCTTCACTCCGATGGGGATGCTGATCAACAACTGGGGGCCGGTCAGTGGCTTCTTCGCGGCGCTGTGGGACGTACTTAAATCGCTGGCGGCGCCGGTCATCGACTTCTATGCGACGTTGTTTGCGTATTCACCGCAGGCGCTGATTCTGAAGAACTGGCAACCGCTGGTGGGTCTGTTTGCATCGATCTGGGATTTGCTCAGGGCGGTGTCGGTGCCGGTAGCGGCTTTTTTTCGCGACCTTGTGGATTACATCAAACTGCCGATCCTTGCGCTGTATGCCGTTATCCGCGACCAACTGGGCTGGTCGCCTCTGGAGATGTTCATTCAGGCCTGGGACCCTTTGACCGCCTGGATTAAAAAGTGGAGCGACACGTTTTACGAAGTGCTGGCGCCGATCAGGGATTTTTTCAACGGAGGCCTGGGGAAACTCGCGGCCGAAGCATCGGCCAGGGTCGACGTGCTCACCCGCTCACAGGAAAAAACCAATGCCGAAGGCAAAGGTGAATGGGCGCCGCAATTCCTTGGCTCCAACATGGACGTTACGTCCAAAACCCCGTTGTCGGCGGGGACACTGACGCAATCCTCGAACTCACTGACGCAATCCTCCAGTTCGCTGACGCAGACGTCCAGCGCGCTGATCCAGCAAAGCGCAATCAACAACCGCACGCAACTCGAAGGCGGCCTGACCGTGCGCTTCGAAAATGCGCCGGCAGGGTTGCGCACCGAACAACCGCAAACCAATCAACCGGGCCTGGCCGTGGCGTCGCGCATCGGCTATCGCTCGCTGTCGATGGGAGGTTCTCAATGAACTGGCGTGACCGTTTGTTGCCGGCATCCTTTCGCGGTGTCGGCTTCTGGATCGACCAGGCGAAAACCCCGGTCGGTCGCAAGGGGCAATTGCACGAGTACCCGCAACGTGACCTGCCGTACTTCGAAGACCTTGGCCAGCAGGCGAAGATTCACGAGATCACTGCCTTCATCGTCGGCGCCGATTGTCTGGAGCAGCGCGACAAGCTACTCAAGGCATTAGAGGCGGGCAGTGGCGAGCTGGTGCATCCGTGGCTTGGGCGCTTGCAGGTCAAGGTCGGCGAATGCGACATGACCCACACCCGCCAGGACGGCGGGCTGGTGACCTTTGCGCTGAAATTCTATCCGGATAAACCGTTGCCGTTTCCGACCGCGACGGTCAGTACCCAGAAAGTGCTGTTGGCCAAGGCTGACACGCTGCTCGGGTCGGCGGTGGCGCGCTTCGAACAGGCGTTGATCATGATCAAGGCTGCACGGATCGGAATCATCAATCTGCGCAACAGCCTCACCGGGGTTTATGAGGTGATCAAGGAACAGCTCAAACCGCTGATCGAGCAGTACCGGCAGATCACCGAACTGGTCAAGGCCGTAAAGGAGTTGCCCAAGGAAGTGGCGGCAGAGTTCAAAGGCTTGCTCGGCGATATCAAGGAGCTGAAGGCGTTCGCGAAGGAGGGCTACCGTGGCGTGATTGCCGACGTGTCGCAACAACTCGAAGCCATTCGCAAGGCCGATGCGCCGAAGCTCACCACTGGCAAGGACACCAACGCGGCGGCGCAAGCCATGGCCGATCTGGTGCAGGACACGCTGCTGGTCAAAGTGGCGCAATGGGTGGCGTCGATGCCGGTCGCCAGCCCTGCGGTAAAACTCCTTTCGACCCCTTCGGTGGCGCATCAGGCGGATCAACCGGTGACCCGTCACGAAGTGCCGGTGACCGAGGAAATGAAAGCGCTGCAGAAAGCGGTCGGGGCGGCGGTTGACCCGATGCTCGACAAGGCCGATCCCAAACACCACCAGGCCATCAATGACGTGAAGGAAGCGCTGCTTGCGCATCTCAAGGCCGTGGCGTCTTCCGGCGTGCGACAGGTCAGCAAATCGTTCCAGGAAAGCCTGCCCGCACTGGTGGTGGCCTACCGGCAATTTGCCGATGCCACGCGGGTGACTGAAGTGACACAGAGCAACGCCATGAACCATCCGGGCTTTGCCCCCAACGACGTCAAAGTCTCCAGGGAGTGAGCCATGAGCGAGATGGACAACCATGTCACGCTGACCGTCAACAACATGGAATATGGCGGCTGGAAAAGCGTGGAAATCAGCGCTGATCTGGAGCGCCAGTTCCGCACCTTCAAACTCGACATCACTTGGCAGTGGCCGGGGCAGACGGTGGATCAGCGGATCAAACCGGGTGATCCCTGTGAAGTGAAAATCGGCCAGGATCTGGTGCTGACCGGCTACGTGTTCAAGGCGCCGATCCGCTATGACGGCCGGCAGATCAGCCTGAGCATCGAAGGCAGTTCGAAAACCCAGGATGTGGTCGATTGTGCCGCCCGTAACCTGCCCAGCCAATGGCAGCAGCAGCCATTGCTGAACATCGTTCAGGATCTGGCCAGGGAATATGGCTTGTCGGTGGTTAATGAAATCAGTGAAACCACACGCTTGACCAAACACACCATCGTGCCCGGTGAAACGGCGTTTCAGTCGATCGACCGTCTGCTCTCGCTGCTGCGGGTGTTTTCCACCGATGACGAGCACGGCCGGCTGGTGCTGGCCAAACCCGGCAGCGGCGGGCGGGCCAGTGATGTGCTCGAGCTGGGCAAGAATATTCTGTCCGCCAATGCCCCGATGGATTACAGCCAGGTGTTCTCCGAATACCGGGTGATCGGCCAGCAGAAAGGCTCGGACAAGCAGAGCGGCGCGGCGGTCAGTGAAGTCGAATCAACGGCCGCCGACCTGACCTTCAAGCGCCGGCGCACCACGATAATCAATGAAGGCACGCAACTGACCTTTGAGTTGGCGCAGCAGCGTGCCCAATGGGAAAGCGCCACCCGCATGGGCCGGGCGCAAACCACCACTTATCAGGTGCAGGGCTGGCGGCAGGCCAACGGCGATCTGTGGCGGCACAACACGTTGGTGCGGGTGAAAGATCCGGTGCTGGGGTTCGACGGCGACATGCTGATTTCCAAAGTCACCTATTCGCTGTCGGCGCAGGGCTCGGTGACCACCTTGCAGGTGGCACCACCGCATACCTTCGATGCTGATCCAGCGCCAGCGAAAAAACCCCAGACCTGACACCGATCCCTGTAGGAGTGAGCCTGCTCGCGATCGCGGTACAACTGATAAACAAGTGTCGATTGTCATACCGCGATCGCGAGCAGGCTCACTCCTACAGTGGATCGCGTCATCCCCCCATTTTGAGAAAACCCCATGAGCCTACTGACACGCCTGCTGGCGCGCGGCACTGTCGTGCTCGCCAACTCGGCCTCCAAGCTGCAATCGCTGCAAATGCGCCTCACCGCCGGCGAAGTGAGCGACGACCTCGAACACTTCGAGCCCTACGGTTTTACCAGCCATCCACTGGCTGGCGCCGAAGGTGTCGTCACTTTCATTGGCGGTGACCGTTCCCATGCCATCGCCCTGGTCATCGCCGACCGCCGCTATCGCCTGCAATCGCTCGCCGCCGGTGAAGTGGCGATCTACACCGACGAGGGCGACCGGATTCATTTCAAGCGCGGGCGGATCATCGACATTGACACCGCCACGCTGAACATCCGCGCCAGCAGCGCGGTGAACTTCGATACGCCCGTCATCAACCAGACCGGCAAGATCGTTTCCAGCGGCGACCAGCTCGCCGGCGGCGTCAGCCAGATCAGCCATGTGCACGTCGGCGTTCAGGCCGGCAACGGTCAGACCGGCGTGCCGGCAGGAGGCAAATGATGCTGATCAGCCCGAACCTGCATACCGCACTGACCCGCGCGGTGCTGATCAGCCTGTTCACCTGGCGCCGCGCCGCCGATGACGACGCCCTCGATGACGAGGAACGCTTCGGTTGGTGGGGCGACAGCTTTCCCACCGTCGCTGACGATCGCATCGGTTCACGGCTGTGGCTGCTGCGCCGGGTCAAGCTGACCCGACAGACCCAGATGGACGCTGAGTTCTATGCCCGCGAGGCGTTGCAATGGCTGATCGACGACGGTCATTGCAGCGCCATCGACATCCTCAGTGAACGCCTCGACGCCCAGCGCCTGAACTTGCGCATGGTCCTGACCCTGGCCAATGGCGAACGTCTGGACATCAACCCCGATAACAGTTGGCAGGTGATCTATGCCGTTTGAAACCCCTTCGCTACCGGTGCTGATCAAGCGCACCCAAAGCGACCTGGCCGGCGATTCGCTGCGCCAGTCCGATGCGCAAGTGCTGGCCCGTACCCTCAGCGGCGCCGCGTATGGTCTGTACGGCTACCTCGACTGGATCGCCGAACAGATCCTGCCGGACACAGCCGATGAGTCGACCCTGGAACGCATCGCCGCACTGCGTTTGAACCAGCCGCGCAAACCCGCGCAGGTTGCCAGCGGCAGCGTCAGTTTCAGCGCCACGGCCGGCGCGCTGCTGGACGTCGACACGCTGCTGCAAGCGAGCGATGGCCGCACCTACAAAGTCACCAGCGCGCGCACTGCAATCAATGGCAGCAACACGACGAAGATTGCAGCATTGGAAGCCGGCAGCCTCGGCAATGCCGATGCCGGGCTGGCGCTGACGCCGGTACAGCCGATTGCCGGCGTGGTCAGCAACAGCTTCGTCGTCCTGGCGCCGGGCCTCAGCGGCGGCGTCGCGCGGGAAAGTCTCGAATCGCTGCGCTCGCGAGTGATCCGCTCGTACCGGATCATTCCCCACGGCGGCTCGGCCGACGATTACGAAACCTGGGCGCTGGAAGTGCCCGGCGTCACCCGGGCCTGGTGTCGCGGCGGCTTTCTCGGCCCCGGCACCGTCGGCGTCTACATCATGCGTGACGACGATCCACAACCGGTGCCCAACGCCGAGCAACTGGCGCAGGTGCAGGCGTACATCGAACCGTTGCGCCCAGTGACCGCCGAAGTGCATGTGCGTGCGCCGATTCAGGTGCCGGTGACCTATCGCCTGAAGCTCACGCCGGACACCAGTGCCGTACGTGCGGCGGTCGAAACCCAGTTGCGCGATCTGCACAACCGCGAGGCCGACCTCGGTGAGGATCTGCTGATCAGCCATATTCGCGAAGCTATCAGCAGCGCTGCCGGTGAAACTGATCACGTGCTCAGCGCCCCGGTTGCCAACGTCACCGCCAAGGACAGCGAACTGCTGACGTTTGGAGGCTGCGTATGGGGGGCATAAGAACCGCCGCGCAATATCAGGCGCAACTGCGCGCCTTGCTGCCCAGCGGCCCGGCGTGGGACCCGGAACGTGTGCCGGAGCTCGAAGAAGTGCTGCAAGGCGTCGCCGTCGAACTGGCGCGCCTCGACGCGCGCGCCGCTGACCTGCTCAACGAGATGGACCCGGCCGGCGTCAGCGAACTGGTGCCTGACTGGGAACAGGTGATGAACCTGCCCGACCCCTGCCTGGGCGCCACGCCGCTGTTCGACGACCGCCGCCTCGCCGTACGCCGCCGCTTGCTCGCGGTCGGCAGCCAGGCCGTCGGATATTACCTCGACATCGCCAAAAGCCAGGGCTACCCCAACGCCACCATCACCGAACACGAAGCCCCGCGCATGGGCCGTGCCCGGTTCGGTTCCGCGCATTGGGGCACCTGGGAAGCGCAATTCATGTGGACGCTCAACGCCGGCGGCCGCCTGCTGCTCGGCCGGCGTTACGGCGCGAGCTATTGGGGCGAACGCTTCGGCGTCAACCCGGGCTCGGCGCTGGAATGCCTGATCCACCGCAGTGCGCCAGCGCACACCAAGGTGCACATCAATTATGACTAGGGAGAAATGAGGGATGGATTATCCGAACAGTGTGCCCAGCGCCGGTCTGGTGAATGGCAAGTTTGTCGATGAAAACCCGTTGACCGGGACGCCGGGGTCGTTGATTCCGGCGGATTGGGGTAACGGGGTCACGCTGGAAATTCTCAACGTGATCAATGCGGCCGGGATTACCCCGGACGAGAAGAAATACGATCAGTTGTTGCAGGCGATTCAATCGGTGACGGCCAAGGGCTGGAATCAGGATCTGGCGTTGCCGTTGGTGGCATTACCGCTGCCGACGGTGGCCAGTGCCGATGGCCGACTGGTTGTCAGCCCGGCTGCCGCGTCTACCAGCGGTGGCAGGGTTTCGATTGCCGCAGGAACGTTTATCAGCCTGGGTCAGGAAGTCGTCAGCGGCCAGTTGGGGCGGTCGCGTACGTTCGTAACGTCCGCCTGGAGCAGCGTCGATCTGTTGCCCAACAGTCATTATTTTTTACGTGCGCAAGCCGTGGGTGGTGCGCTGACCTTTTACGTGCAGCGCGGCAACATCCATGACGTTGTCCCGGAGTCGTTGAAAGGTACGGCGAACGCCGCAGCGGGTGGCGGTTTTCAGTCAACGGCGCTGGACATGTGCCTGGCCTGGGTCATCACCGGGGCGCCCGGCTCCGTGCCGACGGTGCGCACGATCTACAACCGCGCTCGTTTGTCCTGGACGCAAACCGTCAATGGCACGGGCGCAATTTTTCTGCCGCTGGACCCGCATGCGCGTTCGGCACGCCTGGTGGCGGGTAACCCGACACCGTCCTCAACGTCGGTGACGACCGTTGCTTTCCCATCAACCGGATGGGCCGGGGGCAATTACAGCTATCTGTCACCAGTCAGCACTGGCGTCTCGAATAACGCCCTTGGCTGGAACCCGGCGACCGTCTCCCCTTGCGTGTTGTTCAGCAATAACACCGTTAATGACGTTACGGTTTCCACGCTGGTCGCCAGTTTTGACCATGCCAATCTGCGCTCGCTCTGGCAGTGCTATCAGGCTGAGCACAACCTTGGACAATCGAACGCCGACAGTGACGAACTGCTGCTGAGCATGGGCATCAAGAGCCACCCAATCACCGATTACAGCGTAGGTATCGCAATCAACTTCGGCGACGCCGTGAACGTGCAACTGTCCTGGGAGCTTTTCCGATGATCGTTATCCAAGAACTTCACCAGTTCGACGGCGAGATGCGCCAGCCTCAACCTTCGACGGCCCATGACTGGGACGGCGAGAAGTGGGTATTGAACGCTGACAAACAGGCTGTGCTGGACGCGCAAGAAGTCGAGCATCTTTGCGCGAAGGTCGACGCCGCCGCCGACAGCGCCCGCGCCACGCTGGCCGGCGACCCGCTCAAAGCCATGGAATACGCCCAGGCCGCCGCCGATGCGCAGGCGTATCAGGACGCCGGCTACCCGAAAAAGGAAGTTCCGCTGTCGGTCGCTGCGTGGGTCGTCAAAGGCCGCACCGCGAGACAGGCAGCCGAGCAGATTCTCGCCAAGGCCGATCAACTCACCGACCACTTGCTGGGCCTGCGCACCTTGCGCCTGAAGGCCAAGGCGCAGATCCGTGCACATGCGAGCAAGGGCAAGATCGATCTGGCGCGCAGTGCTGCCGATGATGCCTTGGTGGCGATTCGTGAGTTGGTCAGCAGTATTTCCGGCTAGGTACAAGACTCATTTCGTCGTCACTCGAGCCCACTTCAACGTGGGCTTTTTTATTTCGCACATAGACCGCCATGGCGACCGGCCCGACGCGGTTCATTTGTCATTTACCAGAGAACCAGTAATCCATGGACTATCCAAAAAGCGTCCCCAGCGTCGGCCTGGTCGATGGCCGTTTCGTTGATGAGAACCCGGTGGCGGGCACGCCGGGGTCTTTGATTCCGGCTGCGTGGGGCAACAGCGTCACGCAGGAAATTCTCAACGCGATCAAGGCTGCCGGGTTGACGCCGGATGAAGCCAGAACCGATCAGTTGGCGACGGCGATCGGTGCCTTGGTCGATTTCACCAGACTGAAGAACACCCCGACGACTTTGAGTGGCTACGGCATTACCGATGCGGTGGGGCGGCTGTTGGCGGTCAGGCAGATCGAAAAGGTCGGTATCACGCTGTACAAGCCGAACCCCAAGGCCAGGCGGATTCTTGTCCGGCTGATCGGGGCGGGGGGCAGCGGCGGTGGATGTTCGCCGGTTGCCGCCGGTTTCCAGGGTATTGGCGGCGGCGGAGGCTCTGGAGCTTTCGCACAAAGTCTTTATGACGTGACGTCGGAAATGCTTGCAGGCGTGCCCGTTACGCTGGGTAGCGGCGGCGCTGCGAGCAATGTGATGGGGCAGGCCGGTGGCGGCGCTTCGTTCGGTACCTATATGAGCGCGGCGGGCGGTGGAGGCGGGCAGGTGCTCACTGTCGCTTCTTCAGCCACTGCGGTCGGCTTCGTTCAGGGCGGGGCCGGAGGACAAGCCGTCACCGGCGGGAATCTTGCCAACGCGCGGGGTATACCCGGTGAGTACGCGATGTACAACGGCAATTGGGGCGTTCTTTCCGGAGCAGGTGGCGCCAGCCCGTATGACGGTGGCGGTACCCGCGTGGGTGTCAATGGCGTCGGCGTCTCCGGCGGACGTGGTTCCGGTGGCAGCGGGTCCTGTTCGACCAATGCTTCAGCAGCCGTGGTGAGCGGTGCCGGCGGTAACGCCTTCTGTGAAATCTGGGAGTACGAATAATGGCTATTTATGCTCGGGTTGAGAACGGTGTGGTCGCCGAACGGATCGACACCGGTGACTACGTCATCAGCCAGCTGTTTGCACCGTCCTTTGTCCAGTCGATGGTTCTGGTTCCAGACGACCAGCAAATCGAAATCGGCGCGCCGCTCGACACGACCCCGGCCGCAGATGAACCATCGTCGGCAGCGCAACACTCAGTGAGCCTTCAGACATCCACCCGTGCAGAAACAGAATCTGCGACATCCGCACGCGGCTGGCGCCAGGCATCGCTGGCAGCGACCGAATGGCTGGTCACTCGTCATCGTGACGAGCAGGCGCTGGGACGCGGCACCCATCTTCGGGCCGCGCAATATCTGCAACTGCTCGAATATCGTCAGGCGCTGCGCGACTGGCCTGGTTCGCCAAGCTTTCCGGCGATGAATTCCCGGCCGGCAGTGCCGCAGTGGCTGGCTCATTCGATCGATTGAGTCGCCGCACAATTTCAATCAAGGAGATGAACATTGGACTATCCCAAAAGCGTGCCCAGTGTCGGGTTGGTCAATGGCCAATTCGTTGATGAAGACGTAGTTGCCGCAACACCCGGCTCGCTGATCCCGGCGGCGTGGGGCAATGGTTTGACGCAGGAAATTCTCAACGTCGTTCAGGCGGCGGGAATGACACCCAGCGAGGCATCCAACAATCAATTGCTGGCGGCGTTACGCAGCGCGGCGTTGTTCACCACAGCAGCGCAGTTCGACAGCGGACGGTCGGCAGCTACCTGCGAGTTCGTGCAACGAGCCCTGGGCAGCTACGCCAGTTCGCGAGGCATTTACGGTGCTGCGCAATTGACGGCGGCCGATGTTGGCTGCTCGATCGGTCTGGGCGGCAATGCCGCCTACACCGTGACGCTTCCGGATGCTGCTGCGGTGCCGAGTGGCGCCACCATCAGCTTGCATTGCCGCAACAGTGCGGCGGTAACGGTGGCCAGTAAAACAGGCACGCAGATTAGCCCTCAAGGGGCGTTTCTGGCGTCGATTGTGATGAACAGTGGTGAGAGCGCGAACTTTGTCAGGGAGTCGGGGGGGTGGGTGGTGTATGGCACCGCCGGCATCAAGTATTCAGCTGCCTTCGGTGCCCAGATGAATTCGCCGGGTTATCAAAGACTGCCCAGCGGTTTGATTATGCAGTGGGTGGTCGGGGCTTCTGACGCCAACGGCAACATGACGCTATCGCTGCCAATCAGGTTTCCTTCGTCCATTTTGGGTGGCATCGCCAACGAGGCCAATCCGGCTGGCTGGAGTGCCAGCAATGCGACCGTTTGGGCATTGGACGTTGGGGCTTCGACAACATCGGTTGTGGTCGCGCGCGTGAGGAATATCGACCCGACCGGAATAAAGCCGTCGTCGGGTATTTCAGGTCGCGTGTTGGTCTGGGGATATTGAAATGACTATTTACTTTTACGCTCAGACCCTCGGTTTCGAACGGGTCGAAGGTTCGCTGACCGAAGTGCCTGAGAACGCGGTGGAAATTACCCAGGCGCAATATGCCGAGCTGTTTGCCGGGCAGGCAGCCGGTAAAAGCGTCAGCGCTAGCGCTACTGGCCAGCCTGTGCTGATCGATCCGCTTATATCTCCAATCGCGCTCGCCAGCCGGGAGCGCGCTTGGCGCAACCAGGTGCTTCAGAGCACCCAATGGCTGGTTTTGCGTGATGCCGAAGAACTGGAAACCGGCGAAGGCACGACCCTGCACGCTGAAGAGTTCAAGCAACTGCTTGCCTATCGCCAGGCGCTGCGGGACTGGCCCGATCAGCCTGAATTTCCGGATGCGCATTCGCGCCCGATTGAGCCGAACTGGCTCGGCGCTCTTACTTTATAAGGAATCAATCGTGGATTATCCGAAAAGCGTTCCCGGCGCGGGCCTGGTCAACGGCAAGTTCGTTGACGAGGACGCCGTCGCCGGTACACCCGGCTCGCTGATTCCAGCGAGTTGGGGCAACAGCGTTACGCAGGAAATACTCAGCGCGATTACCGCAGCGGGGCTGAGCCCGGACGAACAGCAGACAGATCAATTGGCTCAAGCGATTCGGCAACTGTCCAAGCCAGATCCGATGCAACACTTTCCGGTGCAGGTGTACCGCAGGAATCTGCTGATCAATGGCGGATTTGATATTTGGCAGCGCGGGACGACAAATCAGGGACCGAATGTCGGCGGCTACGTGGCTGATCGTTTCCGTTGTGACTGGAACGGCAATGCTGCGGTAAATATTTCTCGCCAGGATTTCGCGCCAGGCCAATCCGAAGTGTCGGGCGAGCCCGCTTGTTTTTTGCGTTGGCAGCAGACAACAGCCGGTGTCGGTTCCACTGAACACAAAATTTCTCAATATGTCGAGTCGGTCAGAACACTGGCCGGTAAAACCGCCACCGTGACTTTTTGGGCACGCTCCGATGCTGCGCGACCGCTGAAGATATTCATAACCCAGTACTTCGGAACTGGTGGCTCGGAGCCGGTGATGAAAGCGGTCGAGGTCTTTCAATTGACCACGGCTTGGACCAGGTACACGGCTACCTTTCAGGTACCTGTGATCGCCGGAAAAATGCTCGGTGCCAATGATTGTCTGAGGCTGAGTTTCGATCTCCCGCTAAATGTGATTCAAACGGTTGACCTGGCAAGAATTCAGCTGGAAGAAGGGCCGGTTGCTACCCCCTTCGAGATCCGTCCACCTGCGGAAGAGCTGATGTTATGTCAGCGCTACTTCGAGAAGTCTTTTGCAAGCCGCTTGCCTATTCGGACAAACAACGGCCCAAGTACCTGTATCGCTACGTTCACCCAGGCCGCTGCCTCGAAGTCGCCCCAGTCCGGGATGGCGGTAACCATGCTGGTTCAGAAGCGCGTTCAGCCTACGGTCAGGATGTATTGCCCCGGCGAGGCCAGCGGTGAAATCTGGAATTATTCACTTATAAAAGCATACACTGGATCCATCGTGCAGAGTGTGACCGAGCGCAGTTTTGCCTTTGGCACAACGACGCCGGTCGACAGTGTTCCCGGACAGATACTGCAAATCGAATGGACAGCTGATGCCGAGCTCTAGGAGAAACCATGAATTATCAATTGACTGGATGCGGCGTACTTAGGCTGAGCGATGGAGCGTATATCCCGCAAGATACAACAAATCGCGATTGGCTTGAGTATCAGCAGTGGCTGTTATCGGGCGGCCAAGTATTGCCGGCCAATGAACCGCCAAACAACCCTGCATTGAACAGCCCTCTGAAAACTCTGGCAAATAAATGGCTGGCACGCAGCACCCGCCAGCCGTGATTCAATCAGGATCAATCCAGGGAGGATCAAGCATTATGCAAATAACCGAAAACAACCTTATCGACATCATGCCCAGCGCCCGCTCCCAAGCGGGCGTTTTTGTTTCTGCACTCAACAACGCCATGGCGCGTCGTCGCATCGATACGCCCAAGCGCATCGCCGCGTTTCTTGCGCAAGTCGGCCACGAATCCGGACAGTTGCGTTATGTGCGCGAACTGGGCGACAACCAATACCTGAGCAAATACGACACCGGCACATTGGCGCTGCGTCTGGGCAACACCCCGGAAGCCGACGGTGACGGACAAAAATATCGCGGTCGCGGATTGATCCAGATTACTGGCCGTTCGAATTACCGGCAGTGCAGCCTCGGCCTGTTCGGCGATGAACGTCTGTTGTCCTTGCCCGAGCTGCTTGAACAGCCACAGTGGGCGGCCGAGTCTGCAGCATGGTTCTGGGAGCAGAAGGGCCTGAATGAACTGGCCGACCGTGATCAGTTCAACACCATTACCCGACGCATAAACGGCGGGTTGAACGGTTTGCAGGATCGCCTGGACATCTGGGCGCGGTCGAGGGCGGTGTTATGCCAATCCCCTGGCGAGTGATTGGCATTGCATGGCTGGCCGCCGGTGCTTTTGCGGCTGCCTGGCAATTTCAGGACTGGCGTTACGGCCGGCAACTGGCCGAGCAGTCACGGTTAAACGCTGAGGCCGTCAATCAACAGAACCTCGCCGCTGCCACCGCGCAACAGGCCGAGCAGGATAAACGCCTGGCGCTGGAGCAGCGCCTCGCGACCAGTGAACAAACCCATTTTCGAGCGCTGAGCGATGCCCAACGTGATCAGGATCGCCTGCGCGATCGTCTTGCTACTGCTGATGTGCGCCTGTCAGTCCTTCTCGACGCCGGCGACATTACCCCAGGCTGCAACCTGCCAGCCACCGCCGGTGCCGGCAGCGTGGATCATGCAACCGTACGCGCCCGACTTGACCCGACGCATGCTCAACGAATTGTCGCCATCACCGACACCGGCGACCGTGGATTGATTGCCTTGCAGGCCTGTCAGGCCTATGTCAGAGCGCTGGCGCCTGCACATTTTGAATGATTCTGTGTATTGAAAGAGCAACCGGCTCGTGTACGGTGGTACGCATTCCACACGATCCGGAGTGCGCCGTGAAAGAGATCACCCAACTGGCCGCCGAACTTGGCCGACGTCTGCAAGTGCTCAATGCTCATGTGACGACTGCCGAGTCCTGTACCGGCGGCGGTATCGCCGAAGCAATCACCCGGGTTCCGGGGAGTTCGGCGTGGTTCGAGGCCGGTTACGTGACTTATTCAAACCGGCAGAAGACCCAGCAACTGGATGTGCCGGCCGAGCTGTTCGAGACGGTGGGGGCGGTCAGTCGCGAGGTGGTCGAGGCGATGGCGCGTGGCGCACAGGATAAAAGTCTGGCGCGTTTTGCCGTGGCGGTCAGCGGTGTGGCCGGGCCGGACGGCGGCTCGCCGAACAAACCGGTCGGCACGGTGTGGCTGGCATGGGCAGTGGGTGATGCGCTTTCCAGCGAGGTTCAGCACTTTTCCGGCAACCGCGACGAGGTCCGCCGACAAACGGTGAAGGCCGCGCTAGAGGGGCTGTTGCGACTAGCGGCACGAGAAATCGAAAATCAGGGGTAGGCGATCTTCGAACGCTGTGGAATAATACTGGCTACTTATACAGGTGTTGGCCGTCAGGCCTTATTGATTACGTGAGGACTTTAATGGACGACAACAAGAAGAAAGCCTTGGCTGCGGCCCTGGGTCAGATCGAACGTCAATTCGGCAAGGGTGCCGTAATGCGTATGGGCGATCAGGACCGTCAGGCGATCCCGGCCATCTCCACTGGCTCTCTGGGTCTGGACATTGCACTCGGCATCGGCGGCCTGCCAAAAGGTCGTATCGTTGAAATCTACGGTCCTGAATCTTCCGGTAAAACCACGCTGACGCTGTCGGTGATCGCCCAGGCGCAAAAAGCCGGCGCGACCTGCGCATTCGTCGACGCCGAACACGCCCTCGATCCCGAGTATGCCGGCAAACTGGGCGTCAACGTCGACGACCTGCTGGTTTCCCAGCCGGATACCGGCGAACAGGCACTGGAAATCACCGACATGCTGGTGCGCTCCAATGCCGTTGACGTGATCATCGTCGACTCCGTGGCTGCACTGGTGCCGAAGGCTGAAATCGAAGGCGAAATGGGTGACATGCACGTGGGCCTGCAAGCCCGTCTGATGTCCCAGGCGCTGCGTAAGATCACCGGTAATATCAAGAACGCCAACTGCCTGGTGATCTTCATCAACCAGATCCGCATGAAGATCGGCGTGATGTTCGGTAGCCCGGAAACCACCACCGGTGGTAACGCGCTGAAGTTCTACGCCTCTGTTCGTCTCGACATCCGCCGTACCGGCGCGGTGAAGGAAGGCGACGAAGTGGTCGGCAGCGAAACCCGCGTCAAGGTTGTGAAGAACAAGGTCGCTTCGCCGTTCCGTCAGGCTGAATTCCAGATTCTTTACGGCAAGGGCATCTACCTCAACGGCGAGATGATCGACCTGGGCGTACTGCACGGTTTCGTCGAAAAATCCGGCGCCTGGTATGCCTACGAAGGCACCAAGATCGGTCAGGGCAAGGCCAACTCGGCCAAGTTCCTGGCGGACAACCCGGAAATCGCCGCGAAGCTCGAGAAGCAACTGCGTGACAAGCTGCTGTCGCCAGCAGTGATTGCCGACTCCAAGGCTTCTGCTGTCAAGGAAACCGAAGACGATCTGGCTGACGCTGATATCTGATAGCAGCGATGACCACCGTCGTACTCGATACACTCGTCGCAGTGCGACGAACCGCCATGGACCTGCTCGCACGTCGCGAGCATGGTCGAGTCGAGCTGACGCGCAAGTTGCGTCAGCGCGGCGCTGAAGCGGAGATGATCGAAACAGCCCTCGACCGATTGACGGAGGAGGGGCTGCTTTCCGAAGCCCGTTACCTGGAAAGCTTTGTTTCCTATCGTGCCCGTTCCGGCTATGGCCCTCTGCGGATTCGTGAGGAGCTTAGCCAGCGCGGTCTACAGCGTGCCGATATCGAACTCGCCCTGCGCGAAAGTGGTATCAACTGGCAGGAGCAACTTCAGGAAACCTGGCGGCGCAAGTTCTCCGGACATCTACCGATTGATGCGAAAGAACGGGCCAAACAAGGCCGGTTCCTGGCATATCGGGGATTTTCGATGGAGATGATCAACCGCTTGTTCAGCGGTCGAGGGATGGACGATTAGAACGATTCGATAAAAAACGGCCCGCTATGAAAATAGCGGGCCGTTTTTTTTGCCCTCAAATTGCCTTCGAAGATTCCCGGCTTCGCTGCGAGGGCTGTGGTTGGGAATGAGCCCAGTTTTCCGGCAGGTTTATATAATCAATCAATTCCCTCAGACGCCCGTGGGTGCGAGCGTTAAAGGCGAACGCCAGCCGCGCCAGATGGCTGAATTGGGCATCATCGTGCTCTTCGCCGGCATAGGCGTGTTGATGAAACCGGTCGCTCAGGCACAGGTCGGCAAAGGCATCCTGCATATGTTCCATTGCCTGATCGCTGAGCTTGTGATTCATACGGATCACGAACTGGCGCTTGAGCCAGCGACTGGAGTGGAAGTTGCTGTAGAACTGATTGATCTGCTCCACCGCCTCATCGACGCTGAAAACCAACCGCATCAACTTCATGTCGGTCGGCAGGATGTAGCGGTTGGCCTCCAGTTGCTGGCGAATGAAATCCATTGCGCCCTGCCAGAATGTGCCGCCCGGTGTATCAAGCAGTACCACCGGGACCAAGGGGCTCTTACCCGTCTGGATCAGCGTCAGCACTTCCAGCGCTTCATCCAGCGTACCGAAACCGCCCGGGCATAGAACCAGCGCATCAGCTTCTTTGACGAAGAACAGCTTGCGGGTAAAGAAGAAGTGGAACGGCAGCAGATTGCCGGTGCCGTCCACGGTCGGGTTGGCGTGTTGCTCGAAGGGCAGGGTGATGTTGAAGCCGAGGCTGTGATCGCGACCGGCCCCTTCGTGGGCGGCGGCCATGATGCCGCCACCAGCACCGGTGATCACCATCATGTCGGAACGCGCCAGTGCGGCGCCGAGCTCACGGGCCATCGCATACAGCGGATGTTCAAGCGGCGTGCGCGCCGAGCCGAACACCGTGACCTTGCGTCGCCCCTTGAATTGTTCGAGCACGCGAAAGGCCTGCTCCAGTTCACGCAGGGCCTGCAGGGTGATCTTGGCGTTCCAGCGGTTGTGGTCGTCCTGGGCCATGCGCAGCACGGTCAGGATCATGTCGCGGTAGATCGGAAGGTTCGGGCTGTTGGGTGAAACGCGGTTGAGTTGTTCTTCGACCTTGCTGATGAGGTCGGGGCCGCTTTCCTGAAAATGACGACTCAAGAGGTCATTCGGTTGGTAAGGCATTCAATGTCTCCTTTATGCACAGAGCGGATGGCCCTGACGAGCGGCGTCAGTGCCGCGCTGCAAAAACACACCTCTGGGCAGTTCCTTGGCTGCCGTCAACAGATGATCGGGAATACTCTGAATCTAGACCTTCGCACGGCATTACGCTGCGACTTCTTTTGTAAGCAACACAGAATGGCTCAGCGCGAAGCGCTACCGCTCGTCCGAACGCGTACCGGGCCGTCAGCGCTCTGATTAACTGATTTACAGGCGTTATGCGACAACTTCGCACCAATCAGGTACGCAAGTGACAGGCTATTGAAGGATTTGCAGGTGGCATGGAGGCGGGACACATGGCCAGAGTAGTTCTGGAAATCGATACGCAACTGTATCGAATGTTGCTGGCAGCGGCCGAGACTAACCAGATCAGTCTCGAAGAGGAGTGTTGTCGACGTCTGGCCGGCGGCGAACGCCGTTCTCAGTATCTGCAGGCCTTGCTGGCCGAATTGCGCGCCGAGGATGAACAGCGGCGCGCCAATGCGTCGTGATTACTTCTTCTTCGCCGGGGCAGCTTTCGGGCAGTCGGATTCCTGATAGCTCGCGGAGCCGATCGCCTTGTTGGTTTTCACTTCGGTGAAGTCGTAACGCATGATCGCGCCCTTGGCCATCAGCTTGCGGTACGACGGGTTGTTGCACACCGAAGCGCCTAACTGGAAATACACGGCTTTGGGGTCAGCACGCATTTTGTCGGCGTGGCTCTTCTGCACGCTCAGGTGATTGATCAACTGAGTGCCTTCAACGGTGTAGCCCTGATCAAGGATATCTTCATTGATTCCCCGAGGCGTGCCGACGCTGCTCTGGGCGGCGACGTTGCGCAGCTCTCTGTTCAGATTCTGCTCACTCAGGGACGCTGCCTGAGCGGTGAAGGACGACGCCAGCAGAATGGCAGCGGTGGGAACGATAAGGCGCAGCATGAAACTCTCCTGGTTCAGTGACTGGTGGTTCGACCCGTCACGTGACTGTGCGTTCAGTGGCGGCGAATTATAGGGGAGCCGGTCGGGAGGGTACAGGCTTGTGCTTCTCGCTCTGGTAAACTGCCGGCCTTTATTGCCCTGCCGAGTGTTGTTCGTGTCGAGTTTCCCTGCCTGCCGACGTTGCCTGCGATGAACCATGCCCCCAACGCCGTAGCCCGTCTGCGCGATCAGCGTGAAGATGAAGGCATCAAGCCGATTCAGGCTCGGGGCTTTCGCTCCGAGCGGTGCCGCGACTGCCGGGTGATCATCAGCCATTGCCTGTGTGCCTGGCGGCCGACTGTCGAAACCCGTTCGGGCGTGTGCCTGATCATGACCGGTAAAGAAGTGTTCAAACCCAGCAACACCGGTTGGCTGATTGCTGATGTGGTGCGCGACAACCATGCGTTCATCTGGTCGCGCACCGAGCCAGACCCGCAGTTGCTGGCATTGCTCAACGATCCGCAATGGCAGCCGTATCTGGTGTTTCCCGGCGAGTATGTCGAGCCGTCGCGAGTGACCAACACGGTTGCCGCCGATACCAGCAAGCGCCCGCTGTTCATCCTGCTGGATGCGACCTGGACCGAAGCGCGGAAGATTTTCCGCAAGAGTCCGTATTTCGATCGACTGCCGATCTTGAGCCTGTTGCCTGACAAACTGTCGCGCTACCGCTTGCGCCGCTCGACCCGCAGCGAGCATCTGTGCACCGCAGAAGTGGCGGCGTTGTGTCTGGAACTGGCCGGTGATGCGGATGCCGCTTCGGCGCTGGACGCGTATTTCGACGTGTTCAGCCAGCATTACCTCGGCGCCAAGCAGCAACTGGACAAGAACGAGTCGACGCCGGCCCATGCCGAGTTGCAGCGCTATATACCAAAGCCGCAGGCGGAGTTGGCGCAATAGTGGCCCATACTGTACAAACCAGCGGCCGCGCTGCTTGACCACCCTGTCCTGGCTGGGCATGCTTGGCGCCGTTCTGGGTGCGGCCAAGGTTTGAAACGCCGTGTTTGCTGTTGATTGGCGTTGAACGTGCCCCTGTGGATATCGCTTGCAAGCGGCATCTCGAGTTGCTTTGGTCTGGCCGGAATGCACCGGCCGGCCATCAAAAACAGGATCATTTGAAAAATGGCCACATACGACATCCTGATTGCCGATGATCACCCCCTGTTTCGCAGCGCCCTGCATCAAGCGGTGACGCTGGGCCTCGGCCCGGATGTGCGGCTGGTGGAAGTGGCGAGCATCGCCGAACTGGAAACCCGCCTGACCGAAAAGGCTGATTGGGATCTGGTCCTGCTGGACCTGAACATGCCCGGCGCCTACGGTTTTTCCGGATTGGTCTTGCTGCGCGGGCAATACCCGCAGATTCCGGTGGTGATGGTGTCGGCCCAGGAAGAAGCTTCGGTGATGGTCAAATCCCGCGAGTTCGGTGCCAGCGGCTTTATCCCCAAGTCCAGCGATCTGAGCGTGATTCAGCAAGCCGTGCGCAAAGTCCTCGATGGCGACGTGTTCTGGCCGCCACAAGCGTTCGAAGCGGTGAGCGTTTCCGACGAAGCCAAAGCCGCCAGCGATGGCCTCGCCAGCCTGACACCGCAGCAGTTTCGCGTACTGACCATGGTCTGCGAAGGCCTGCTGAACAAGCAGATTGCCTATGAGCTGAGTGTGTCGGAAGCGACCATCAAGGCCCACGTCACGGCGATCTTCCGCAAATTGAATGTGCGCACCCGCACGCAAGCGGCTTTACTGCTGCAACAACTTGAGTCAATTCCGAGCCAGTGATGGCTGGCGGTTTCACGCTTTTTTGACTTTCGTTGATCTAGCTTCCCCACTCCTTTTTGGTTGGTCTTTTCCATATGTCACCTTTCAAGGGCCAGACCGGCCTGAAACGTATCCTCAACGCCTCCGGTTATTCGCTTGATGGCCTGCGCGCGGCCTTCACCGGCGAAGCGGCGTTTCGCCAATTGGTGCTGCTCAATGTCGTGCTGGTCCCGTTGACGTTCTTTTTGAACGTCAGCCGTGTTGAACAAGCGGTATTGATCGCCGTGTGTCTGCTGGCGCTGATCGTCGAGCTGTTGAACTCGGCGGTGGAAGCGGCCATTGACCGCATCTCGCTGGAACTGCACCCGCTGTCGAAGAACGCCAAGGACATGGGCAGCGCCGCGCAATTCGTGGCATTGAGCATGATCGCGCTGGTGTGGGCGGTGATTCTGCTTTAAGCGATGGTCGGCAAAACGATCTCATCGCTGCGCTGCACCCCGGCGGTGAACGCGCGGCACAGTTCGAGAAACTCGCGCATGGCCGAGGTCTGATACTTCTGCTTGTGCCAGATGAAGTAAAACTGCCGGGCCAGATCCAGGTCCGGCGTTTCCACCGGCACCAGGCTGCCGCGACGAAACGCGTCACGCAGCGCCAGACGTGAAATGCAGCCAATCCCCAGCCCTGACTCCACCGCGCGTTTGATTGCTTCGGTGTGCTCCAGCTCCAGACGGATATTCAGCGCACTACGGTGGTGGCGCATGGCTTGATCGAAGGTCAGGCGCGTGCCGGAACCCTGTTCCCGCAGAATCCACGCCTCGTGGGTCAGCTCTTCCATGCTCGCGCTGCCGCGTTGCGCCAGCGGATGCTGCGGCGCGCAGAAGACCACCAGCTCATCCTCGACCCAGCTCTGCACTTCGATATCCGGGTGGCTGCAATCGCCTTCGATCAGACCCAGATCAATTTCATAATGCGCGACTTGTTGCACGATATTGGCAGTGTTTTGCACGTGCAGCTTCACCTGGCTTTCCGGGTGGCGTTGCATGAAGCTGCCGATCAGCAGGGTGGCCAGGTAGTTGCCAATGGTCAGCGTCGCCCCCACTGATAAAGAGCCGAAACCGGATTTACCGTTGAGCAGGTCTTCGATTTCCTTGGCCTGATCGAGCAGGGCCACCGCTTGCGGCAACAGCTGTTTGCCCAAGGCGTTGAGGCTCAGCCGTTTGCCGGCGCGATCGAACAGCTGGCAGCTGGACTGGCGCTCGAGTTCGGTAATCGACGTGCTGGCCGCCGACTGCGAGAGGTTGAGCAGACCCGCAGCACGGGATACGCTTTCCTGCTGGGCGACGGCGACGAAGACTTGCAGTTGACGGAGAGTAAATCGCATATCGATATAACCGATAACCCTTATCTTAATAATCCAGTTAACAGATATTGTCGTCGCTATTAGAATGCGATGCAATTGCGCGCTATGGCCTTGGTGGGCCTGCGCAGACCCAATCTCCAGGAGTCAAACGTACATGAGCAACATGAACCACGAGCGTGTCCTCAGTGTTCATCACTGGAACGACACTCTGTTCAGCTTCAAGTGCACCCGCGATCCGGGTTTGCGCTTCGAGAACGGTCAGTTCGTGATGATCGGCCTGCAGCAGCCCAACGGCCGCCCGCTTATGCGCGCTTACTCGATCGCCAGCCCGAACTGGGAAGAGCATCTGGAATTCTTCAGCATCAAGGTGCAGGACGGTCCGCTGACCTCTCAGTTGCAGCATCTGAAGGAAGGCGACGAGATCATCATCTCGAAAAAGCCTACCGGCACCCTGGTCCTTGATGACCTGAACCCGGGCAAGCACTTGTACCTGCTCAGCACCGGCACCGGCCTGGCGCCGTTCATGAGCGTGATTCAGGACCCGGAAACCTACGAGCGCTTCGAAAAAGTGATCCTGGTGCACGGCGTGCGCTACGTCAACGAAGTCGCCTACCGCGAATTCATCACCGAGCACCTGCCGCAGAACGAGTTCTTCGGCGAAGCACTGCGTGACAAGCTGATCTACTACCCGACCGTGACTCGCGAGCCGTTCGAGAATCAGGGTCGTCTGACTGACTTGATGCGCAGCGGCAAGCTGTTCAGCGACATCGGCCTGCCCCCGATCAACCCGCAGGACGACCGCGCGATGATCTGCGGCAGCCCAAGCATGCTCGACGAGACCAGCGAAGTGCTCGACAGCTTCGGCCTGAAGATCTCGGCGCGGATGCGCGAGCCGGGTGATTACCTGATCGAGCGTGCGTTCGTCGAGAAGTAAACACCAAAACTGTAGGAGTGAGCCTGCTCGCGATAGCGGTGGATCAGTCAAGATGAATGTCGACTGACAGGGCCCTATCGCGAGCAGGCTCACTCTTACAGAAAAGCAAAGCCCGCGTTGCCTGAGAAGGCAGCGCGGGCTTTTGCGTTTTCGGGGTTTACGCTGAGGCGGGAATCACTTCGAGCACGCAAATCCGCTCAGGCGTCGGGTAATGCCAGCGCACATCCAGATCCCAGAATTGCGCGCCATATTCACGTTCCGGCGCCGGGGTCTGATAGGCGGGGCGTGGATCCTGTGCCAGACACTGCTCGATCAGCGCAACCAACGGCTCGCCGAGGCGCTGTGCATGGGTATGCGCCTGTTGCAGCGCGGAATCCGTCCACTGCACATCAATCAACGGCGGCGCGGCGCTGGCGATGCTGTTGGCGGCGCCGGGAATGATATCGGCGTAAGGCACATAGGGTTTGATGTCGAGCACTGGCGTGCCGTCGAGCAGATCGATGCCGGAAATGAACAGTCGATCGGCTTCGACTCGGTCGAGTTTCACGACCGATTGGCCAATGCCGTTTGGCCGGTGTGTGGCGCGGGTGGCGAACACGCCCATCGACTTGTTGCCGCCCAGCCTCGGCGGACGGACTTTCAGCCGCGGTTTGTCTTCCAGCGCTTGGTGAAAGAGGAACAGCAGCCAGACGTGGCTGACCTGTTCCAGCCCCTGCACCGCGTCACCCTGATCGAACGGCGCCACCAGTTCCAACACGCCACGGGCGGCGGGCGCCAGTTGCGGCTGACGGGGGATGGCGAATTTCTCCTTGAAGCAGGAGCGCACGAAGCCGATGGGGGAGACGCTGTAAGTCATGGTTTGCAATCGAAGCGGGGCAGGGTGGGCATGATACCCCGGCTCGCTTCAAGTCTGGTGGTGAACGGGCAGACGCCATCGCTGGCAAGCCAGCTACCACAGGTTTTGTGGAGTACACATATGATGCGAACTGCCGCGAACCCTGTGGGAGCTGGCTTGCCAGCGATAGCTACACCGCCGATCTTAAAGGCTGAACCCACCGTCGAGAGGAATGATATTGCCGGTCATGTAAGCCCCGGCCGTACTCGCCAGGCTGATCGCCAGCGCCGCCATCTCTTCCTCGCGCCCCCAGCGCTTCATTGGAATCAACGCCGTATCCTCGGCCAGCGCCTGCTCATCATTGCCGATATGCTGGGTCATCTTGCTCGGAAACCGCCCCGGCGCGATCACGTTGACGTTGATGTGCTGGCTGACCAGCTCCCGCGCCAGAATCCGCGATAACTGGTGCAGGGCGGCCTTACTCGGCCCGTAGGCATACGCCTGCTCACCAAACGAGGAAATCCCCGCCACCGAACCGATATTGATGATCCGCGCCGGATTCGCCGCCGAACCGGCCTTGCGCAACAGCGGCAGAAATTGCTGGATGCAACTGAACACCGACGTCACGTTGAGTTGCATGACCTTCTCCCAGCCCTTGACCGGGTAACTTTCCAGCGGCGCGCCCCAGGTGGTGCCGGCATTATTCACCAGAATATCCAGATGGGTAATTTGCTCGCCCAGGCGCGCAGCCAGTTCCTGCACACCTTCCTCAGTCGCTAGATTCGCCGCCACGCCATGGCAATTGCCCAAGGCGCCGAGTTCTTCAGCGGTTTGATGGCAGGCCTCGGCGTCGCGCGAGCAGACGTAGACACGGGCGCCAGCCTCGACAAAGGCTTTGGCGATCATCTTGCCGATACCACGGGTACCGCCGGTCACCAGAGCGGTGCGGCCTTGCAGGGAAAAGTAAGGGTGCATGGCGAGTCCTGAAGATTGGGGTTGAGTACACCCTAGTCGTCAGCCGCGCAAAGCGGAGCCACTATTTTCGGAGGGAATGAGGGGCCATGCGGCCAGCTTCGAGTTGCAAGCCACAAGCGGCAAGTTAAAGCGGGGCGGTAACTTGCAGCTTGCAGCTTGTAGCTGCTTTACGCTCTCACGCGAAGCGTGAGCCCTTTGAGGAAATTGCGCAGCAACTGGTCGCCGCACGGGCGGTAGTTGGTGTGGCCGACCTTGCGGAACAGCGCGCTCAGCTCAGGCTTGGACACCGGAAAATCGGCGGCCTTGAGGATCGCGTGCATGTCGTCTTCTTTTAGCTCGAAGGCCACGCGCAGCTTTTTCAGGATGATGTTGTTGGTCACCGGCACTTCGATTGGCTGCGGCGGACGGCTTTCGTCCTTGCCGCGCTTGAAGATCACCAGACCGTCGAGGAAGTGCGCGATGACTTCGTCCGGGCAGCGTACGAAACCTTCTTCGTCTTCTTCTTTCTTGTCGAGCCAGGTCACCACGTCGGCGAGGGTCACGTCCAGGCCGCCGAGTTTGATGATCTCGACAACTTTCTTGTCGCTGATGTCGAGCATGTAGCGCACGCTGCGCAGTACGTCGTTGTGAACCATGTCGGTATTCCTGATGCGTGGTGGGCAGCACTCACGGGCGCTGCCGAGATGTGTGACGGCAGTGGAAGAGTCAGAACTTCTCTTTGCCGGACAGGTAGCGCCATTGGCCGACCGGGACCTTGCCGATCGACACGCCGCCAATGCGGATGCGGCGGATGCTGACGACCTTCAGGCCGACCGCTTCGCAAAACTGCGCAATGATCCCCGGTTGCGGGTTTTTCATGGCGAAGCGCAGGCGGTTTTCGTTCTGCCAGCTGGCCTTGACCGGCGGCAGCTCCTTGCCCTTGTGGGTCAGGCCGTGCTGCAAACGATTGAGGCCATGGGCGACCATGTCGCCTTCGACCTCGACCACGTATTCCTGCTCGATCTTCGCCGCGTCGGCGGTGAGCTTGCGCAGGATTTTCCAGTCCTGGGTGAACACCAGCAAGCCGCTGGCCTTGGGCTGCAGATCGGCGCTGGCGGTCAGACGCAGGAAGTGCCCGCGAAGCGGACGTTTGCTGTAGCGGTGCTCTTCGCTGAGGGTTTCGGCGCTGAGCGATTGCATGGCGGTTTCGACGTCCATGCCGGCCGGCGCGTTGAGCAGGATGGTCACCGGCTCCGGCGCGGTGGCCTTGGCGTCCTTGTCGAGCTCGACCTTCTGCTCGCCGACCTTGAATTGCGGCTCGTCGATGACTTCGCCGTCCACGGTGACCCAGCCGCCCTCAATGAACAGCTCGGCCTCCCGGCGGGAGCAACCGACCAGTTCGATGAGGCGTTTGGAGAGGCGAATCGGGTCAGTCATGACAGGGCCGTAACAAAAAAGGGGTGAGCATTGTACCTGTGTGGCGCCGGTTAAGCCCGGTTCCATTTGCAGGCGGTGGGCAAATCCTGTGGGAGCCAGCTTGCTGGCGATGGCATCAGCGCGGTGTATCTGACCGACCGCGGTGTTTGCATCGCTAGCAGGCTAGCTCCCACAGTGCAATTGTGTTGTGTCAGGCATGACTGGAGCGCTGCTGATTCTGTCGCAAACGCATGTGCAGCAGCGGATACGGCTGGCCCATGCCATCAACCTCCGAGCGGCCGATCACTTCAAAGCCTTGCTTGAAATAGAACCCCAGCGCCTGCGGGTTCTGCTCGTTGACATCGAGTTCATCGGCGTTCAAATGCTGCATGGCGTAACTCAGCAGTTTCTTGCCCAGGCCCTGACCACGATAATCGGGATCGATGAACAGCATCTCGATCTTGCCCGCCGCAACCCCGGCAAACCCGGTGATGCGCTGCTGGGCGTCTTTGGTGCAGATCAGCATGACCGCATCCAGATAACGGGTGAGCACCAGGTTGCGCAGCAGCTCGATGTAACTGTCCGGCAGAAAATCATGAGTCGCACGGACCGAGGCCTCCCAGACCCGGGTCAGTTCCTGATAATCGCTGAGTTTCGGCGTATGGATGACCGAATGGTGACGCATGTGCGTGAGCCTCTTGTACGTTTCAAGGGAGTCCGTCCCCCGCTAAACGATAGCCGCAAAAAAGCCCCGCATCCTGGAAAAAGAGCGGGGCTTTTTGTATGGCTGGGGTGCCCGGCTGGCTGTCAGCGTCGCCAGCAATAGCTTCCCCCTCACCCCAACCCTCCCCCCCAGAGGGGGCGAGGGGGAAGGGAGCTGATCTTCAAGCTTTTCAAAATCAGCGTTCAACTCGATATTTCAAGTTACCGCAATTAGAAAGAACAACCCGATCAGTCCCCTCTCCCCCAAGGGGGGCGAGGGGAAAGGGAGCAGATCTTCATGCTTTTTCAAAATCTGCGTTTCAACTCGATATTTCAAGTTACCGCAATTAGAAAGAACAACCCGATCAGTCCCCTCTCCCTCCGGGAGAGGGTTAGGGTGAGGGGCTTTTGATGTTCAGATCAGATCTGCTCAGCCCACAAATCATATTCGTCAGCATCCGTCACCTTGCACCAGACCTTGTCGCCCGGCTTCAGGTTGCTGCCGTTGTCGATAAACACGTTACCGTCGATTTCCGGCGCATCGAAGAAGCAGCGGCCAACCGCGCCTTGCTCGTCGACTTCGTCCACCAGAACTTCGATTTCACGGCCGATGCGCATTTGCAGGCGGGCCGAGCTGATCGCCTGCTGGTGCGCCATGAAGCGCTCCCAACGGTCTTGCTTGACATCGTCCGGCACCACTTCCAGGTCCAGATCGTTGGCCGGCGCGCCGTCGACCGGCGAGTACTGGAAGCAGCCGACGCGGTCGAGCTGCGCTTCGGTCAGCCAGTTCAGCAGGTACTGGAAGTCTTCTTCGGTTTCGCCCGGGAAGCCGACGATGAAGGTCGAACGGATGATCAGGTCCGGGCAGATCTCGCGCCAGTTCTTGATCCGCGCCAGGGTCTTGTCTTCGAACGCCGGGCGTTTCATCGACTTGAGCACTTTAGGGCTGGCGTGCTGGAACGGGATGTCGAGGTACGGCAGGATCTTGCCGGCAGCCATCAGCGGAATCAGCTCGTCGACGTGCGGGTACGGATAAACGTAGTGCAGACGGACCCAGACGCCGAGGGTGCTCAGCGCTTCGCAGAGTTCGGTCATGCGGGTTTTCACCGGCGCGCCGTTCCAGAAGCCGGTGCGGTATTTCACGTCGACGCCGTAGGCGCTGGTGTCCTGCGAGATCACCAGCAGCTCTTTGACGCCGGACTTGACCAGGCGCTGGGCTTCGTCGAGCACGTCGCCAACCGGGCGGCTGACCAGTTTGCCGCGCATCGACGGGATGATGCAGAACGAGCAGCTGTGGTTGCAGCCTTCGGAAATTTTCAGGTACGCATAGTGACGCGGAGTCAGCTTGATGCCTTGCGGCGGCACCAGATCGATCAGCGGGTTGTGATCCTGACGCGGCGGCACCACTTCGTGCACGGCGTTGACCACTTGCTCGTACTGCTGCGGACCGGTCACGGCCAGTACGCTCGGGTGCACATCGCGGATATTGCCTTCTTCCACGCCCATGCAGCCGGTGACGATCACCTTGCCGTTTTCCTTGATCGCTTCACCGATCACTTCCAGCGACTCCGCCTTGGCCGAGTCGATGAAACCGCAAGTGTTGACCACCACCACGTCGGCGTCCTGATAAGTGGACACCACGTCATAGCCTTCCATGCGCAGCTGGGTCAGGATGCGCTCGGAGTCGACCAGTGCTTTCGGGCAACCCAGAGATACAAAGCCAACCTTTGGATTGGCCGGCGCAGGAGTGGTGGACATGTCTAACCTCGGTGTTTTGTGACGTCGCTTGCCACGCGCGGCAGCCGACGGATGGGCGCTTTACGTCCTGTCTCGTGAATCCGCTGTTTTTTGACGAGTGACTGTTGTCGTCAGGCAAGGCGCCGCGCCGAGTCATAGCGCGCTATGGCGAGAAGCGGCAACGCAGCATGGCGACAACAGGCACCGTCAAAAAGCAGCAGTGATTCGCGAGACAGGACGTTTCGTGCGCCTCTGATCAAAAAGTGCGCAATTCTAGCGGCGGGCAACGCACTTGACCAGCTTTATGCAGGGAAATACGACGAGTGCTGCGCTATGCTTCGCGCCGTTGAGCTTTACCGATTTCTTGCAGTCAACAAAACGTCTGTAACAACAGGTAAAACAGCGCATGCTGCACCACAAAGCATAGTGCTTCATTCGAAGAAGCCGGTATTGAGATCAGGAGTGTTGGATGGGTCAGGCAAGTAGTCATGCGGCAGGCGCCGAGGGTTCGGCCTCCAGGCCGCTGAGCATGCTGGTCGCGGCGGTCGGGGTAGTTTACGGCGACATCGGCACGAGCCCGTTGTACACCCTCAAGGAAGTGTTTTCCGGCGGTTACGGCGTACCGGTCAATCACGACGGGGTGCTCGGCATTCTGTCGTTGATCTTCTGGTCGCTGATCTGGGTCGTGTCGATCAAATACATGATGTTCGTCCTGCGCGCGGACAACCAGGGCGAAGGCGGGATAATGGCCCTCACAGCGCTGGCACGACGAGCGGCGGGGCATCGGCGCAAGTTGCGCTCGTTGCTGGTGGTCTGCGGCCTGATCGGCGCGGCGCTGTTTTACGGCGACAGCATGATCACCCCGGCGATCTCGGTACTGTCGGCGATTGAAGGTCTGGGGCTGGCGTTTGATGGCATCGATCACTGGGTCGTGCCGCTGTCGTTGGTCGTGCTGGTCGCCTTGTTCCTGATTCAGCGCCACGGGACGGCGCGGATCGGCATTCTGTTCGGGCCAATCATGGTCACCTGGTTTCTGGTGCTTGGCGCTCTCGGTGTGTATGGCATCAGCCACACCCCGGAAGTGCTGCATGCGTTGAACCCGGCGTGGGCGGTGCGGTTTTTCATGCTGCACACCGGCATGGGCGTGGCGATTCTCGGCGCGGTAGTGCTGGCGCTGACCGGCGCCGAAGCGCTGTACGCCGACATGGGCCACTTCGGCCGCAAGCCGATCGCCCGCGCCTGGTTTCTGTTGGTGCTGCCGGCGCTGGTACTGAACTATTTCGGGCAGGGCGCCTTGCTGCTCGACAACCCCGAAGCGGCGCGCAACCCGTTCTATCTGCTGGCGCCGAGCTGGGCGCTGATTCCGCTGGTCGGCCTGTCGACCCTGGCCACGGTGATCGCGTCGCAAGCGGTGATTTCCGGCGCGTTCTCCCTGACCCGCCAGGCGATCCAGCTCGGCTACATCCCGCGCATGTACATCCAGCACACCTCCAGCGACGAGCAGGGCCAGATCTACATCGGCGCGGTGAACTGGGCGCTGATGGTCGGTGTGGTCCTGCTGGTGATCGGTTTCGAATCCTCTGGCGCTCTCGCTTCGGCCTACGGCGTAGCGGTGACCGGCACCATGCTGATGACCACCATCCTCGTCTCCGCCGTCATGTTGCTGTTGTGGAAATGGCCACCGATCCTCGCGGTCCCGGTCTTGCTCGGCTTTCTGCTGGTCGATGGCCTGTACTTCGCCGCCAACGTGCCGAAGATCATTCAGGGCGGTGCCTTCCCGGTGATCGCCGGTATCGCTTTGTTCGTGCTGATGACCACCTGGAAGCGCGGCAAGCAACTGTTGGTCGATCGCCTCGACGAAGGCGCGCTGCCGCTGCCGATCTTCATCAGCAGCATCCGCGTACAACCGCCGCATCGCGTGCAGGGCACAGCGGTGTTCCTCACCGCCCGCTCCGACGCCGTGCCGCATGCGTTGTTGCACAACCTGCTGCATAACCAGGTGCTGCACGAACAGGTGGTGTTGCTGACGGTGGTCTACGAAGACATCCCACGCGTACCGCCATCGCGACGTTTTGAAGTTGAGGCCCACGGCGAAGGCTTCTTCCGGGTCATCCTGCACTTCGGCTTCACCGACGAACCGGACGTACCGCAGGCTCTGAAGCTGTGCCATCTGGATGAACTGGATTTCAGCCCGATGCGCACCACCTACTTCCTCAGCCGCGAAACTGTGATCGCCTCGAAACTCGAAGGCATGGCGCGTTGGCGCGAGGCGTTGTTTGCGTTCATGTTGAAGAATGCCAATGGCAATTTGCGGTTCTTTAATCTGCCTCTGAACAGAGTGATTGAGTTGGGGACGCAGGTGGAGATGTAAACCTGGCCCCAACCGAAAAGCCCCCGACAGCCTTGTGCTGGCGGGGGCTTTTTTGTGCATGCGCATAAACTTCAAACCCACCACAAATTCCCTGTGGGAGCTGGCTTGCCAGCGATAAGGCCGGCACATTCGGAATCAAGTCGACTGAATCACCGCCATCGCTGGCAAGCCAGCTCCCACAGGGTTAAGTGGTGCGTTCAGACAGATCGATTTCGGATTCGGTATTTGTACGTGCAGGTCGCGGCGTCAGCGCCTGAATCACATCATCAAGCAAAGCCTTGCCCATCACCGTCAGATAATGCGCAGCCCATGCATGGCGGTCGGTGTCTCTGATGAAGGCAGCGTCTTCTGCGAAGGACTTTGCGAGATATAGCAGGTCGGAGGATCGGGACAGTGCATCGATGATCGGGATGCTGGAGCGGACGTTGAAGAACGCTTGATCCGAGTTGTAGAGGAAAGGGGTGAAGCCGATGGTTTTAAGATCAGATGGATTGTTCATGGTCAGTTCCCTTGATTTTGAGAGCTGCCGCATCCGATACCAAGCGAATGGGTGGCAGCTGTGCGCAGGTTGGTAAACCGGGGAACCAAGGAAACCGGCACACTCGAAAGCGTCCCACACACAGCTGCCATAACACAGGGGCTCGGACGGGATAACGCCTGAGTCATGTCGGGTGCGCTGTTGCGCCTTATTCCATCGGGTTACCAAGCCCGATCGCTGAATGGGTCAGCGACGTCTGAAGAGTATCCCGTGAAAAAACAGCGCAACAGCGCCGCAAGCCGCCTCAATGTGAGATTCGGAGTTTGCCTACAAGGTCCAGAGGCGTCATCTGATATTGCGAAACTGGAAGTAAACGATACTAAACGTCACGCACGAACCGACGTGTGTAAATCATTCAGGTACGTTATGAAGGAATCACCGGAACAAAAAGATGAACCGCAGGACATTCAGGTAGAAAAGACTGCCAGTGAACGCTTGCTCATCTTTGATCTGGCCCAGGCAATCGGCCACGACGATATGCGCTCAAGGTACGTGGTGATTAACGATCGACCCAAGGTATTGACTATTCGCTCTCGGCAATGAGACAAGTGTCCACGTTTTATGGAATGTGGACAGTTGAGGTTTTGAACTTGATGAAGAGTCAAGACATTTTGCTTTTGTTCAAATTGGCCAGTCTCCACGCTCAGGAAGAGAATCTCTTGGGTGAGATGGAAGTCGAATCGAATTCGGACAGGGTCGAAGAGCTGCTTAAGCCTTATGCCATGAGCCGAATGACTGCAGGGGGGCGTGTGGGGGAACCATTGGTTACTTACTCCACTGATGGGGAAGACACGGTCTTCCATCGCCGCGAAATCAATTCGCCTTTCGCTGATGGGCAGGGCTGGGAGGGATGGGCGGAACCAGCATCTGACCCACCACTGGCCAGTTGGAGTGATCGGTACTCTCTGCGTGCCCTGTCTGCTTCTCTCGGACTGAGCAAAAGCGAAGTCTCAAATGCTCTCGCCCGATGCCGGGAATCAGGATTGCTCATTCATGACTACGACACCGGGCTAGCCAAAGTGAACCGCCGGGAACTGCTTGAAATTACCGAGCACGCGCTGAAGTACTTCTTCCCGGTCAAGCCTGGCGCGATGGTTCGGGGCATACCCACTGGCTTTGCGGCACCTGCGCTGTCCAAAAGCATCAAGAGTGCGGGTGGTTTGATTCCGGTCTGGCCCGATGCGCATGGAGCCGAGCGAGGCCAAGCGGTAGAGCCGCTTTACAAAACAGTGCCGGAAGCGGTGAAAAAAGACAGGATCCTTTACCACTATCTGGCGCTCGCTGATGCAATCCGTCTGGGTGGTCCACGTGAGTGTGGTGTGGCAATCAGTATTCTGAAGGCAGGGATGGGGCTGAAATAACATGTCGTCAAACGCGGATCACAACTACGAGCTCATTGAGTTCGTGGCTGAAGGCTTGGGCGAGGCGTTTCGCGCCGAAGTTGCTTTTGTTGGCGGTTGCACAACCGCCATGCTGGTTACAGATACAGCGGTGCTGGACGACATTCGTTTCACCGATGACGTTGATCTAGTGATCGAGTTGGCCGGTATTAGCGCCTGGAACCATCTCACCGAACGGCTGGCGGCCAAGGGGTTCAAGATCACGGGTGAGGACGAGGTCAATTGTCGTTTTCGCTTCAATGACGTAGTGAGCCTGCTCGCGATAGCGGTGTGTCAGTTGGCAACTAGATGGCTGACACTCCGCTATCGCGAGAGGCTCACTCCAGGGGAATGGGTTCATCGTCCGAGATGTAAAAAGCCCCCGCAACCGTGAAGTTGCGGGGGCTTTTTGATGGTGCGGCTCAGATCATTCTTCGGCGACCGAGTCCTTGCTCTGACGCTTCTGAATCAAGTCCACCAAGCGCTTGGCCAGCGCCGGGTAGTTCTCGTCGAAATGATGCCCGCCAGGCAGTTTCACCGGCTCACCCACTGCAGTCTTGTCGGTGCAGCCACTCTCATCGGTTTCTTCTTCACCATAAATGCACACCACCTTGGCCGCAGGCAGCTTGGCCATTTCCGGGCCGGTGGCGGCTTCTTTGCCGGCGTTGCCGAGCCAGCCTTCGACTTCGATTTCGAAGCTGCCAGTGCGGGCGAAGGCGAGCAGGATGATTGCGTCGACGCGCTGTTGCTCGTTCTCTGGCAGGCGGTTGTAGATCGCCGGCAGCACGTCAGCGCCGAACGAGTAACCGGTGAGGATGAAGCGTTTGGTGCCCCATTTCTGCCGGTAGTGCTGCATCAATTCGGTGAGGTCCAGCGCGCTTTGCTCCGGGCTCTTGTGCTGCCAGTAGTAGCGCAGGGTGTCGATGCCGACCACCGGGTAGCCGATCTTGGCCATTTCGCCGGCCACATCACGGTCGAGGTCGCGCCAGCCGCCATCGCCGGAGAGGAACAGGGTTACGGTGTCGTTGGCCTGGCCGGCCGGGACTTCGACCACCGGGATCGCCAGACCGCCGTTGGCCTTGTCGCCGCCGACGAGGATTTTGCGCAGTTCGTTGTTCAGCACTTGCGGCAAGTTGATGTCGTAGTCGCTGATGCTGGTTTCGGCGTTCGGTTGATCGCGCACGAAACCTGCGCTGGCGTCGTCCGGGTTGTCGTTCCACGCAACCAGCCAGTGGCCGTGGGCGGCGGACTTCGGCAGCAGGTGAGTGCAGCCGGGTTTTTCCACGGCGAGGTCGACGGAGATGGCTTGCGCCTTGTCGTTTTTCTGTTCGGCCAACCAGCGCCAGGCCAATACGGCACCTGGGCCGATACCGCTGACCAGCGTGGCCGGACCGTTCAGTTCACGCAGGCCCGATTGCAGGGCGCGGCTTTGCAGCAGGCAGTCCTTGGGCAGAATCACCTGAACGATCTGCGCCGACGCGCTGCGGCTGAGAGTGGTCAGTTGTTTCTCGGAGAGCTTCTGCTCGTCGGTGACGGCCACCAGCACCTGGGCTTTCGGCTTGCTGCCCGGGATTACGCGCGTCATGGCCGCGCCATCGGCGGGTTTGAGCTGTTCGACGGTCGGTTCCGGTGCCGGGCGTTTGAGGTACCAGAAACCGCCGCCGGCAATCACGGCCAGCACGATCAGTGCAGCCAGGATGTACTTCAGGGAGCGTTGAATCATCAGCGTTTCACCAATCCAGTCAAGCCGCCCGCGATCAGGGCAGCAGTATCGGCCAGCGCCACCAACGGATCGAGTCCGGCGGGCACGGCCATATAACGGGGTTCCCAGTCAGGCTGGAACTTGTCTTTGAAGCGGCGCAAGCCTTGGAAGTTGTACAGCTGCTCACCACGGCGGAACACCATCGAGCCCAGCCGCTGAGTCAATGGTGCACCGCGGCGGGGTTGCAACCCCGACAACGGCACCATGCCCAGGCTGAAGCGCGCGTATCCGTGACTCTTATAATGTTGAATCAGGCCGACCATCATGAATTCCATGGTCAGCTTCGGCGCGTCCGGGTGCGCGCGCATCAGGTCGAGGCTGGCCAGATCGTGGCTGTAAGTCTCGAGCAGGTTGGCGAACGCGACCGGGCGGCCTTCGAAGCGAATGACCGCAATGCGGAAATGCTTCAGGTAATCGTCGCTGAAGCGGCCGAGGGAAAAGCCTTTCTCGCGCACGTTCTTGCCGGTCAGCCAGGCATCGGAAATCACCTTCAGCTCGTCCATCGGCGCCTGACCCGGCTCATGGATTTCCAGCGACAGACCATCGCGGGTGCCACGGTTCCAGGTGTAGCGCAGATCCTTCATCTCCTTGCCCTTGGCTTCGAGATCAAAGCGCTGCAGATCGACCCGGGCCTCTTCGCCCAGCTTGATCGCCGTCAGGCCGATGTCCATGTAGTACGGCAGGTTCTCCGCGCGCACCTGGTAGAACACCGGACGGGTGTGATGGATATCGCAAAGGTCACGGAACTGCCAGATCATTTCCGCGCGTTGCTGGCTCGGCCCGATCGGGTCGTACAGGGCCACCAGACTGCGGCCACGGCGGGCGTACATCAGGAACGCCTCGTCGTTGGGGTGAAACAGCAGCGCCTTGTCACCGGTCAGCGCGAGGCCGCCGTCGGGCTGCGACGACGACATGAGGATTTTTACCGCGCGATCGAGTTCATCCGCTGTCGGTAGATGAATCACCGGGCGTGCTGTACGCAGCAGCCAGGTCAGGGCAATTACCAGCAACAGCACGGCAGCGCCGAGTAGCGAACGCAGGCCGCGCGGGGCGTCGGCGTCGAGGGTGAATTGCCACCAGAGCTGATGGCTGTACGGCACGTCCTGATAGGCGAACAACAGCAGCCAGGTCGACGCACCAAGGACGCACAGGCTGGCGACCAGATACAGCGGCGAGAACGGCAACTCGGTCAGGCGACTCGGGCGATAGAACGAGCGACGGAAGACGCCGAGCAGTGCCGCCGTCAGGGTCATCAGCGTGGCCTCTTCCCAGTCGAAGCCCTTGAGCAGCGAGAGCAGGGCACCGACCAGCAACAGGATGGTGGTCAGCATCCACGCCGCCGACAGACGTCGGCGCAGGCCTTGCGCGAGCAGCAGGCACAACACGCCAATCAGGCTGGCGCCGAAGTGCGAGGCGTCGACCAGACGATGCGGGATCAGAAAGCCGATGTGCTCCAGACGCGTATCGATTTCAGGGGTGGCGCCGGAAAACAGCAACACTACGCCTGAGAGGAACACCAGCACCGCCAGAATCGGCGCGGCCAGACCGGACGCGGCACGCATGGTCTGGGTCTGGAACAGGCGCTGACCTTCGTTGATCAGCAGCAGCACACAGGCGACCAGCAGCGGCAATACCACGTAGATCAGGCGATACAGCAGCAGCGCAGCAGCCAGTGGCGCCGCGCCGAGTTTGTCGGCGAACGCAGCGAGCAAAATCGCTTCGAACACGCCAACGCCGCCCGGCACGTGGCTGAGCACACCGGCCGCCAGCGCCAACAGGTACACCAGCAGGAACGGCGCGAAGGGCGGCGCTTGCGGCAGCAACAGATAGAGCACGGTGGCGGCAGCGGCGACGTCGAGTGCAGTGATCACCAGTTGCAGGAAGGTCAGACGCCGACCGGGCAGGCGCAGGGTGCGGCGCCCGGCCTTGACCAACAGATTGTCGGGGTAGGGTTGTTCCGGCAGACGACGGCGATAGATGCCGATCGCCAATACGGCACTGAGGATCAGCACGGCGGCGGCTACGCAGCCCAGCAACACCTCGGACAGTCCTAGTGCTTGCGAAGCGGCGGACAGGTTGCTCAAAGTGGCCAGCGCTGCCAGGGGCGGCAAGGCGCAGCCCAGCGAAAGACTGGCGAACAAGGTCATGTGCGCGACTTCCGAGGCACCGACGCCCAGCCGTGCATATAAACGATAGCGGACCGATCCGCCCGACAGCAGCGACAGACCAATCGCGTTACCGATGGCAAACGCGGTGAAGCCGCCAAGGGCAAGCATGCGCGGCGGCAATGTCACGCCGGCGTAGCGGCTGGCCGACCATTCATAGCCGAGCAGAATGATGAAGCCGACCACGGTCGCCCCGATGGCACCGAGCAACGCCGGTTTCGGCACGTCGAGAATCGAGTCGTGCAGCGCGTCGAGATCAAGCTCGGCGAGCAGATGGCGACAGGCAATCAGCGCAATGGCAAACAGCAGCAACGTCACGGCCAGACCGATCGGCTGGCGGTATTTGCTTAACCGATCCAGCCAGCGTAAACGCTCGGGTTTGATCGGTTGTTCTGCTGTAACGGTGTCTTGTGGATCAGACGAGTTGGCGCGCATCAATCACCTCTTGGATTGTGCGCGACAGGATGGAGGTATCCAGCCAAGTTACCAATCCCTGTCGAAAAAAATAATCACAAAATATTACGCCTCTCACCGGGTGTCGGCGAGGGCAGTCTTGGATTGCAGACGTCTTGTCCGCGACTCAAGCATAGTCGCAACGCGGCGGTTCTGGGATCCTGGACGGTTCACTGCACGATGACAGATCATTGTTGCGAAAGGACTTTTTCCACAGATACAAAAAAGGCCACTCTTTCGAGTAGCCTTTTTTGATGTTTGGTTGCGGGAGCCGGATTTGAACCGACGACCTTCGGGTTATGAGCCCGACGAGCTACCAGACTGCTCCATCCCGCGTCTGTGTGGCGGCATTCTACAGGCGAACGGCGAGGTGTCAACCGCTAATCCTGTAAAGAATCAAATAAGTGCGAAATCGCGGCAAACGGTCGCAGGCGATGCGTAAGCTTCGGAAATGCAACGAGTTACCGTTTCGTTAGCCATTGAGCAGGGCGCCCATTTGCAAAACAGACGCGCACAAAAAAGGCCACTCTTACGAGCAGCCTTTTTTGATGTTTGGTTGCGGGAGCCGGATTTGAACCGACGACCTTCGGGTTATGAGCCCGACGAGCTACCAGACTGCTCCATCCCGCGTCTGTGTGGCGGCATTCTACAGAGCTTTGCCGAGGTGTCAACCGCCGATTGGAATAAATCTGTTCAGGTTCAATCGGTTAGCGTTTTTCCTGGGAGGGGTGTAGGGCCGCAGGGCAGGCGCAGCAAGGGTTCTGTCTCTATTGAAGGCATTTGTTTGATTGAGAAAATAAATTCAATCGCGGTTTCCTACAGTCGGTCAGGAACATTCAACACCACTGGTGCTATATACAGGTGTCAGTGAGATACTGCCGGTCTGGCTCGCCACGTTCCCTTTTCTGCCATGACTCAGCGAAAAATCATCCACATCGACTGTGACTGCTTCTACGCCGCCATCGAAATGCGCGATGACCCGCGTCTGGCCGGCAAGCCGTTGGCAGTGGGTGGTTCTGCGGATCGGCGCGGGGTGATTGCCACCTGCAATTATGAGGCGCGCGCCTATGGGGTGCGCTCGGCGATGGCCTCGGGGCACGCCTTGAAATTGTGCCCGGACCTGACCATCGTCAAGCCGCGTATGGATGCGTATCGCGAGGCGTCCAGGGAAATCCATACGATCTTTGCCGATTACACCGACCTGATCGAGCCGCTGTCACTGGACGAGGCCTATCTCGATGTCTCGGACAGCGCGCATTTCGGCGGCAGTGCCACGCGAATCGCGCAGGACATTCGCCGGCGCGTCTCCAATCAATTGCACATCACCGTGTCTGCGGGCGTAGCGCCAAACAAGTTTCTGGCGAAGATCGCCAGTGACTGGAAAAAACCCAACGGCCTGTTTGTGATCACGCCGGATCAGGTCGAAGACTTCGTCAGCGGCTTGCCAGTGAGCAAGCTGCACGGCGTCGGCAAGGTCACCGCCGACAAGCTGGGCAAACTCGGCATCGTCGATTGCGCGCATCTGCGTGAATGGGGGCGATTGGCGCTGGTGCGCGAATTCGGCAGTTTTGGCGAGCGCCTGTGGAACCTCGCCCGTGGCATTGACGACCGGCTGGTGCACAACGACAGTCGGCGACAGTCGATCAGCGTGGAAAATACCTACGACGCCGACCTGCCGGATCTGCGCAGCTGTCTCGACAAGTTACCCGAATTGCTCGACACCCTGAAAACCCGGATGGAGCGGATCGACAGCAGCTATCGGCCGGGCAAGCCGTTCGTCAAAGTGAAATTCCATGATTTCACCCAGACCACGCTGGAGCAGGCCGGGGCAGGGCGGGATCTTGGCAGCTATCAGTTGATGCTGACGCAGGCGTTCAATCGCGGCGGTAAGCCGGTGCGGTTGCTTGGGGTTGGGGTGAGGCTGGAGGATTTACGTGGCGGGTTTAAGCAGATGGAGTTGTTTGAGCGGTAGATTTGCGGCGTATCTCAGATAGTCATCGCGGGCAAGCCCGCTCCCACAGTGTTCGATGGTGAAACACCTATTGTGTGAACACCCATAACCCTGTGGGAGCGGGCTTGCCCGCGATGCCTTTAGCTTTTAATTCGGTCCCGGATCCGCCACCAGACGCCCGGCATCCCGAGTCAGCGACTTGAGAAACTCAGCCTGCAATTCAGGATCGTTGCGCGTCAATTCGATCAGGCTTTGTTCCAGTTCGCTGGCTTCTTCTTCCAGGCCCAGCTCCGACAGGCGTTTGACCCGGTGCACCCACTGGCTCACCTCGTCGTCTTCCAGATCGTCATAGATCAGCCCGTGCGCTTCCAGCAACTTGTCGCGCAAGTGGCTGCTGAGCATCAGCGTCGAATCGGAGTGCACGTCGTCCTTGGCGTCCTCGACACTGATCTGCAAGCGGCCGATATGATTCAGATCGTTTTCGGCGAACGGGCTGTCGAGCAGATTCAAACGCAGCACGCCGTTGCGATCGGTGGTCATGTCGAAAGTCTGCTTGCCAGCCTTGACCTGTACCGGCCGCTCGCTCCACGGCAGGCTCGAATATTCCGTGCGCTTGTCGCGCTGGACTTCGTCGATACCCGCCAGATTCTGCTGCGCGCGCCCGTTGGATTGCGCGTTCATGAATGGATTGAGCCCGGCGAAACCGTAGCTGAACCAGTCCTTGGTCACACTGTCCGGCAGGTTGCCCAGCGCAAACACGTTGACCACGTTGGCACCGACACCGCCGACCACGGCGACCGCGCCCAGCGGAATCTCATAGACTTCGCGCCAGGGTTGGTAAGGCGTGTAGCGGTCGTAACGACGGGTGACCTCGAACTCCGTGACTTCAAAAGTCTTCTGCTCGTTGATCTTCACGCGTCGTTGCGGCAGCTCAAGCACCTTGGGCTCGCCGACATCGATCTGCAGGCTGTGGTCGAGCAGTTTGCGCTCGACCCGCTCTTCGTGCTCGCTGCGCTGCGACATGTGATTGGCGCAGCCGCTGACCAGCAGGGCGCCGCACAGGGCGGCGCCACCGAGGCCTAAGGTGTTTCGCTTGAACATGACGTCTCTATCTGGTTTCAGCGGCGGATACGGGCCTGCAGGAAGGACAGTACGTCGGCGACCGGCAATGCTTGCGCTTCGCCTTCGGTACGACTCTTGTATTCCAGGTTGCCTTCGGCGAGGCCGCGGTCGCTGACCACGATCCGGTGTGGAATGCCGATCAGCTCCATGTCTGCGAACTTGATGCCCGGGCTGGTTTTCTTGTCGCGATCGTCCAGCAGCACTTCGAAGCCGGCAGCCGTCAGTTCGGCGTACAGCTTGTCGGTGGCTTCGCGCACCTGCTCGGTTTCATAACGCAGCGGCACCAGAGCAATCTGGAACGGCGCCAGGGTGTCGCTCCAGATGATGCCGTTTTCGTCGTTGTTCTGCTCGATCGCCGCTGCAACCACGCGGGACACGCCTATGCCGTAGCAACCCATTTCCAGGGTCACCGGCTTGCCGTTCTCGCCCAGCACTTCGCACTTCATCGCCTTGCTGTACTTGTTGCCCAGCTGGAAGATGTGCCCGACTTCGATGCCGCGCTTGATCTCCAGCGTGCCCTTGCCGTCCGGGCTTGGGTCGCCGGCGACGACGTTACGCAGGTCAGCAACGGTCGGAACCGGCAGGTCACGCTCCCAGTTCACGCCGAAGTAGTGCTTGTCGTCGATGTTCGCGCCAATCGCGAAGTCGCTCATCAGTTCGACCGAGCGGTCGATGATGATCGGCAGCGGCAGGTTCAGCGGGCCGAGCGAACCGGCGCCGGCGCCAATCGCGTCACGCAGGTCGGCATCGGTGGCCATGACCAGCGGGCTGGCCACGCCTGGTTGCTGGGCGGCCTTGATTTCGTTGAGTTCGTGGTCGCCACGAACGACCAGCGCGATCAGCTTGCCTTCTTCTTCGGCGCGCACGATCAGGGTCTTGATGGTCTTTTCAATCGGCAGATTGAATTTTTCCACCAGGGCCGCGATGGTCTTGGTGTCTGGCGTATCGACCAGACGCAGTTCTTCAGCCGGCGCCGGACGCGAAGTTTCCCGTGGCACGGCTTCGGCTTTCTCGATGTTCGCCGCGTAGTCGGAACCGTTGCTGAAGACGATGTCGTCTTCGCCGGACTCGGCCAATACGTGGAACTCGTGCGAACCGGCGCCACCGATCGAGCCGTTGTCGGCTTCAACCGGACGGAATTTCAGGCCCAGGCGGGTGAAGATGTTGCAGTAGGCTTCATGCATGCGGTCATAGGTGACCTGCAGCGATGCCTGATCGGCGTGGAAGGAATACGAGTCCTTCATGATGAATTCGCGGCCGCGCATCAAACCGAAGCGCGGGCGGATTTCGTCACGGAATTTGGTCTGGATCTGGTACAGGTTGATCGGCAGCTGCTTGTAGCTGCTCAACTCGTTGCGCATCAGATCGGTGATCACTTCTTCGTGGGTCGGGCCCGCGCAGAAGTCGCGACCGTGGCGGTCTTTGATGCGCAGCAGCTCAGGACCGTATTCTTCCCAGCGCCCCGATTCCTGCCACAGCTCGGCCGGTTGGGTGCTCGGCATCAACACTTCCAGAGAGCCGGCCGCGTTCATTTCTTCGCGAACGATGGCTTCAACCTTGCGCATCACTCGCAGGCCCATGGGCAGCCAGGTGTACAGGCCCGAGGCGAGTTTGCGGATCATGCCGGCGCGCAGCATCAGCTGGTGGCTGATCACGACCGCATCGGAAGGCGTTTCTTTCTGTGTGGCGAGCAAAAATTGACTGGTGCGCATGGTTGGCCGTTGTCGGTTGCTTTGACTGGAAATGACGGAGCAGTGTACCGGCGAGTTTTGTCGACGTACAGGTATGCGGCCGCTGGTGAGGTCCGAGGGCGGGATTCCTCGCGCCATCGGCGAAACGTCTTACGATTCTTCGACGACCGGAGTCGGTGCGGGCTCGGGCGTTGGCGTCGGGCCTTCGCGACGGCTCTCCTGAAACCAGTGCAGCGCGATCAGTACCAGCGTCGGCACGCCGAGCAGGGCGGTGATGAGGAAGAAACTGTGATAACCGAACTTTTCCACCAGCACGCCGGAATAGCCGCCCATCAGCCGCGGCAGCAGCAGCATGATCGAGCTGAGCAGGGCGTATTGAGTGGCCGAGAACTTGAGGTTGGTCAGGCTCGACAGGTAGGCCACGAACGCCGAGGTCGCCAGGCCGGAACTGAAGTTATCCAGAGAGATGGTCACCACCAGCATCTGCAGGTTCGGGCCCATGTCAGCGAGCATCACGAACAGCAGGTTGGTCCCCGCCGAGGCTACACCGCCGATAAACAGAATCGGCAGAATGCCAAAGCGCACGATCAGCAGGCCGCCCATGCCGGCACCGACGAGGGTCATGATCAGGCCGAAAATCTTGCTGACGCTGGCGATCTGATCCTTGGTGAAGCCCTGGTCGATATAGAACACGTTGGCCATCACGCCCATGACCGTGTCCGACATGCGATAGGTGGCGATCAGGCCGAGCAGCAGCAGCGCCTGCCAGCGGTAACGCAAAATGAAGTCGTTGACCGGGGTCAGCACCGGCGCCAGGCCGCGGCGGCCCATGGCTGAAAGGCACAGGCCGGTGAGCAGGGTATAGAGAATGGCGCGCAGGAATGCGCGATCTTCCAGTAACAGGTCGAGCGGGCTCATGTCGCCGAACAGCACGCTGGCGAAATCGGTGTTGTAGAGCTGAGTGAACATCGCCGGCACGGACACCAGCAGGATGATCAGCACGAACACCGACATCAGCTGATGCATGAAGGTGTAACGCCCGGCCTGCAACTGCGTACGCAGCGGTACGGGCGGCTCGCGCATGAACAGTGTGGTCAGCAGTGCCGGAGCCATCAATGCGCCGAACAGCACATAAGTACCCGTCCAGGCGGCGTGCTTATAGTTGAAACCGGTGGAGCCGAAGCCTTCGGCGAAGAACAGCGCGCCGGCGGTGGCGAGCAGGGCGGCGACGCGGTAGCCGGACATGTAGCTGGCGGCGAGCGCCGCTTGCCTGCTGTCATCGGCGATTTCCAGGCGATAGGCGTCGACGGCAATATCCTGAGTGGCGGAGGCAAAAGCGACGACCACCGCAATAGCGATCAGCCAGGACAGATGTTTCTGCGGATCGCAGAAACCCATGCCGATCAGCCCGAGAATCACCAGTGCCTGCGATAGCACCAGCCACGAACGGCGACGGCCGAGCTTGCCGAGCAGAGGGAGGCGCCATTGATCGAGCAGCGGCGACCAGACCCATTTGAACGCGTAGGCCAGACCGATCAGGCTGGCGTAGCCGATGGTTTCACGGGCGACGCCGGCTTCACGCAGCCAGACCGAAAGCGTTGAGAACACCAGCATGTACGGCAGGCCGGCGGCAAAACCGAGCAACAACAGCACGAGCGTCGAAGGACTGGCATAGGCGGCGAGCGCGGCGCGCCAGGTTTTACGGGGCATGGGCTGAAGTCTGCCTCAAGATTGCGAAAACAAAGCGCGCACTCTAACCGCTGTGCTCTACCGGACGCCAGCCATGGCGCCGAATATCCACACGATTGTTCTGGACGGTGATGCCTTCCATGCGCAGTCGCGCCCGTTGTTCATCGCCGGACGGGCTGCCCACAGGAAGGCTGATCCGCCCGCCAGCGCCCAGCACCCGGTGCCATGGCAACCGGGTATTAGCGGGCAACTGACTCAGGGTTCGTCCGACCCAGCGCGCGGCGCGTCCCAACCCAGCCAGTTCGGCCAACTGACCATAGCTGACCACTTTGCCCTCGGGTACTTGCGCGAGAGTGGAGTAGAGCGCCGTGCGTCGGATTTGCGCTTCGCTGTCATGAGCGTCGGTGGGTGCTGTCACGGGCGTGGTTCCTGAGCAGGGTCTTTTTCAAGACGTTCAGAGTAATCCGTCGCCACGCAGTTGAGAAATGAACTCATTGGAAATCGTCCGGTCAGTCCTTGTCAGGGTCTTATTCCTACGGATAATGCCGACCTTTTTCCGACAACTTGAGCCCTCGATTCGCCTATGTTTTCCAGATCCCTGCTGTGCCTAGCTGTTTTCAGTGCGTCCACGCCCTTGCTTGCCGACACCGTCTGGTTGAAGAACGGTGACAAGTTGAGCGGCACCATCAGCGTCTTCGATGGCGGCAAGCTGTTGATCCAGACCAAATATGCCGGTGCGGTGACCATCGACTGGAAAGAGGTCAAGACCCTGGAGAGCGAGCAGCACCTGCTGGTCAAGCAGGACGCTTACACCGGCGAAGTCTCCAAATCGCTGACTGCGGCGGACGACGGCAAGGTCACCCTGGCCAACGGTGACGCGCCGAAAACCGTCGAGCTGGCGAGCATTCAACAGATCCTCAAGCCAAAACCGATCGTCACTGACCTGGTCTGGAAGGGCAATGTCGACCTGGCACTGGATTATCAGCGCGCCGAGAAAGACACCGATGACTACGATGTCGCGTTCAAGACCTCGGCGCGCCACGGTCGCTGGCGCCATACCGCCGAAGGTGAGTACAACCGCGAAGTGCAGGATGCCGAAACCACCACCAACAACTGGCGCGCCGAGTACTCCCTCGACCGCTTCATTACCGATCAGTGGTTCTGGCAGGGTCGCCTGAACTACAAGCGTGACCACATCGAAGAGCTGGCGCGCCAGCGGGTGGTCGGTACCGGTCCTGGCTACCAGTTCTGGGACGATGAATTGGGGGCGTTCTCGCTGGGCTCGCTGCTCAACCGCACCGATTACGAATACCGCGATGGCAGCAAGGACAACTTCTATTCCGTCGCCATGAAGTGGGACTACAACCGCTACCTGATCGGCAAGAAAGTCGAGTTCTTCACCAACGGTGAAGTCGGCAAGCCACTCTCGGGCGTGGCCGATTACGCGCTGGATGCCGAGCTGGGTCTGCGCTACAAGGTCACCGACTGGGCGTCGCTCAACCTCAAGGCCGAACGCGACATCATCAGCGGTACCAACGATGCCGATCTGAACAAGACACGCTATACCGCAGGGTTTGGCGTGGCCTGGTAAGTCATCGATAAAAAATCGCAGCGGTTGTCGGGCTGCGATTTTTTTTGCCTGGACAAAACAGACGCCCACAAAAAAGCCCCGCTTTTAAGGGCGGGGCTCTTTTCTAAAGAAGCTACAAGTTAGATAACTTGTACTTCTTCAGCTTGCATGCCTTTCTGACCGCGGGTAGCGATGAAAGAAACCTGTTGGCCTTCTTTCAGGCTTTTGAAGCCGTCGGATTGGATAGCTTTGAAGTGAACGAACAGGTCGTCACCGGATTGTGGAGTGATGAAGCCGAAGCCTTTTTCATCGTTGAACCACTTAACGGTACCGGTTTGGCGATTAGACATGGTGTAACTCCTTGAACAAAGATAACTGCGACTCAGGAAGAACCCTGGCCGAGACTGAGTGCAAAGAGCAGGAAAAATTCTTGTAGATGGTTGGATCGAAATTCAACATATCGTGTAGAGATTCTCAGTGACACAAGCAACACAGTGACGCCACCTTAACCCTTTTTCCGGAACGTGCCAATGCTTGTTGCAAAGGTTTCTGTGTTTTCGGGATCGGCGGTGCGACGGTTCGTCGCCACAGCGCGTAAATACGGGGTGTTCGCCGAGAATTGCAGTGCGCACTTTGAACGAGGCGGCGCGCCCGGTAAGATGCCGGACAGAATTTTTCCACCTCGCTATTCAGGACAAACCCGCCATGAGCATCAAATCGGACAAGTGGATTCGCCGCATGGCGCAGGAACACGGGATGATCGAACCGTTCGTCGAGCGCCAGATGCGCGGCAGCGACGACAGCCGAGTGATTTCCTACGGCGTATCGAGCTACGGCTACGATGTGCGTTGCACCAACCACTTCAAGGTGTTCACCAACATCAACTCGGCCATCGTCGACCCGAAGAACTTCGACGCCGGCAGCTTCGTCGATATCCACAGTGACGTCTGCATCATCCCGCCGAACTCGTTCGCCCTGGCCAGCACCGTCGAGTACTTCCGCATTCCGCGTAATGTGCTGACCATCTGTCTGGGCAAGAGCACGTACGCGCGCTGCGGCATCATCGTCAACGTCACGCCGCTGGAACCCGAGTGGGAAGGCCACGTGACGCTGGAGTTCTCCAACACCACCAACCTGCCGGCGAAAATCTACGCCAACGAAGGCGTGGCGCAGATGCTCTTCCTCGAATCCGACGAGGAATGCGAAGTCTCCTACAAGGATCGCGGCGGCAAGTACCAGGGCCAGCGTGGCGTGACCTTGCCGCGCACCTGATCGGTCATCCGACGGAACGCGGGAATTCTTCGGCGGGCAGACACTCTATGAGGTGTACTGCCCGTTTTTGTTTCCAGCGAAACGGGCCTTCGCCGAGGAGTGCCCTATGAAGATCGATCCGCAAATCACTGCCGAACTGGCAAGGCTTGAGCCCAATCAGGTTGGCGTATTGGCCTGGTCCTTGTTGGCGCATCCGCCTCTGAGCGCGGCTGGCGGAGTTCCCGGTCAGCCCGATCCCGATACTCCCAATGAACAACCGACCGAACCCGGCGAGCCAACTCTGCCGGACGAACCGCCTCCGGCGCCTGTCGCCTGACCCACTGTCACCGGTATGGCCCGCCAGTTACTAACTGACGGGCCATATTTCGTTATCGCCGATCACGAAGACTCTGCAGGTTTCGTCGCGCTCGACCTGAAAACCCCCGGTAAACGCCCCGAACGCCGGCATCAGGCTGATGCGCTCGCCCAGCCGGAAACAGGCCAGACGCAGGCTCTGACGCCCCTTGCCGTGCAGTCGATAGACCGGATGCACATGGCCGGCGAGTACGTGCCGTTCGGGATGCGGGTCGGGTTCATGTTGCAAGGCAAAAGGGCCCAGCAGCAGCGGTTCTGGCACCACGCGAATATTCAGCGAGGCTGGTGGGTCGCCCGCGCGTTTGTCGTGGTTTCCGCGAATCAGCGTCATCGGCAGCTCAGCGTGCCGCGCCCGCCACTCTGCCAACGCGTTCAGCGTGTTCGGCGCATGCGAGCCGGGCCCGTGGAGGAAATCGCCGAGGAAGATCAACTGCCGGCAGGGCAGCTTCGCCAGTAACGCATCGATCACCGCGATATTGCTCGCAGTGGTGCCATGCGGCACCGGCTGGCCGAGACTGCGATAGGCCGCTGCCTTGCCGAAATGCACATCGACGATCAGTAGTGCCTCCTGCGCCGGCCAGTACAGGGCTTTTTCTGGCAGCAACCACAATTCCTCGCCGGCCAGGCGCACCGGATACGCCACGCTCATGACGACTTGCCGTTGTCAGCGGTTTTTTCCAGATCACCCACCATTCTTCTGATCCTGTCGGCCAGTTTTTCCGAACTCATGCTTTCACGCATGCGCTCGACCAGTAGCGGAAAGCCCAACGGTGTCGGGCGTTTGATTAAATGCACATCGAGTTTCATTCGGTTGATCCGCTGCAAGGTCTGCTCCAGTCGAGCGATATCCAGTTCTTCTCGCAACACTTCCTCGCCGGCCTGAGCGAGCAGCAGGTTTTCGGCATCGTATTGTTTGAATACTTGAAAAAACAGACCGCTCGACGCCTGCACCTGGCGGGTGCTTTTCGGCGCGCCGGGGTAACCGGCGAAGACCAGCCCGGCGATCCGCGCGATCTCACGAAAACGCCGTAACGCCAGTTCGCCCGCGTTGAGGCTGGCCAGCACGTCGGCTAACAGATGATCGGGATTAAACAGCGCGCCATTCAAGTGTTGAGCCCAATCGACGGGCGTAGCGCTGAGCAGCTCCAGTCCGTAGTCATTCACTGCAATCGAGAACGTCACCGGCTGGCGCTGGCTGACCCGCCAGGCCAACAGACTCGCCAGCCCCAGATGCACCTGGCGCCCGGCGAACGGGTAAAGAAACAGGTGCCAGCCTTCGCGGGATTTCAGTACCTCGGCCAGCAGGTTTTCCTCGGTGGGCAGGCCGGACCAGCGCATCTGCGTGTCCAGCAATGGCCGCAGCGCGTGCATTTCCGGCCCGGCGAATTCACCTTGAGCGGCTGCCGTGAAGCGCCTGACCACGGCTTCGGCCAGCTCGTTTGAAAGCGGCATGCGCCCGCCATTCCAGCGTGGCACCGCGGCTTTTTTCGCGGTGCTGCGTTTGACGTAGGCGGTCATGTTTTCCACGCGCACCAATTCCAGCAAGCGCCCGGCGAACAAAAAACCGTCTCCCGGTTTGAGCCGGGCGATAAACCCTTCTTCGACGCTGCCCAGTTGCTTGCCACCGCCGCCCTTGCTCCAGAATTTCAGGTTGATGCTCGCATCGCTGACGATGGTGCCGATGCTCATCCGGTGGCGACGCGCCAGACGCGCATCCGGCACCCGCCAGACGCCCTGTTCGTCGGGCTCGACTCGGCGATAATCCGGATAGGCTGTCAGAGACATCCCGCCATGGCGTACGAATGCCAGCGCCCAGGCCCAGTCAGCCAGCGTCAGGTCGCGATAAGCCCAGGCGCCGCGGACCTCTTCGTACAAATCTTCAGGAATAAACCCACCGCCAAGGGCCATGCTGACCAGATGCTGCACCAGCACATCCAAAGGCTTGTGCGGCGACAGACGCGGCTCGATGCGGCGCTGCTCGACCGCATCGCGGGCGGCCACCGCTTCGATCAGTTCCAGGCTGTGGGTTGGCACCAGCGTCACCCGCGAGGTGCGCCCCGGTGCGTGACCGGAACGCCCGGCACGTTGCATCAGACGTGCGACGCCTTTGGCCGAACCGATCTGCAGCACGCGCTCGACCGGCAGAAAATCCACGCCCAGATCTAGGCTGGAGGTGCACACCACGGCTTTCAAGTGCCCGGCCTTCAGTGCCTGCTCCACCCAGTCACGGGTGTCACGCGACAGCGAGCTGTGATGCAAGGCGATCAACCCGGCCCAATCCGGCCGTGCTTCAAGCAGGGCCTGATACCAGATTTCCGATTGCGCTCGGGTATTGGTGAACACCAGGCTGCTGGCACAGGCATCCAGTTCGGCGACCACTTGCGGCAGCATCTTCAGGCCGATGTGCCCGGCCCACGGAAAGCGCTCGATGGCCGGTGGGAGCAAGGTGTCGACGGCCAGCGCTTTTTCGCTTTGTCCTTGCACACTCACGCCCCCACCCTGTGGGATCAGCACCTGTTCAGCGTGGGATTGATTACCGAGCGTGGCAGAGACGCCCCAGACGATCAGCTCCGGCTGCCAATGACGCAGGCGGGCGAGGGCCAGTTGCAATTGCACGCCGCGCTTGTTGCCGAGCAACTCGTGCCATTCATCGACGACGATCATGCGCAAGGTCGACAGCGCCGTGCGCGCATCGGCACGGGCGAGCAGCAGCGTCAGGCTCTCTGGCGTGGTGATCAGCGCAGTCGGCAGGCGCCGGCCCTGACGGGCGCGCTCGCTGCTACTGGTGTCGCCGGTGCGCAGGCCGATGCTCCAGGGCAGGTTCAAGTCATCAACCGGTGCCTGCAAGGCGCGCGCGGTGTCAGCGGCCAGCGCGCGCATTGGGGTGATCCACAGCACGGTCAGCGGTTCGGCGGGTGGTTTGCGTTTGCGCGGTGTTTCGACGGCAGTTCGCGCACGGGCGTAGCGGTTGAGCGCTGCGAACCACACAGCGTAGGTTTTACCGGCACCGGTGCTGGCATGCAGCAGCCCGGACTCGCCGTTTTTCACCGCGGCCCACACCTGCTTCTGGAACGCGAACGGCTTCCAGCCGCGGGCGCTGAACCAGGTTTTTGCAAGGTCGGGGGATTTCGCCATGCCGGCTGCGTACGCTCAGGAGGGGTTTTTTCAGAGACAGCGAAGCGGGGGGACAAGTTTGATTTTTAAGGCAGGCGCGGAATGCTTTTATGTAGGAGTGAGCCTGCTCGCGATAGCGGTGTAACAGTCACAAATGCATCGACTGGTATGACGCTATCGCGAGCAGGCTCACTCCTACAGGGGAATCGTGTACGGCGTTATTTCAGGTTGCCGCTGAGGAACTGCTTCAGCCGTTCGCTTTTCGGATTGCCCAACACATCCTCCGGCGCACCTTCTTCTTCGACCAAACCCTGGTGCAGAAACAGCACCTGGTTCGACACCTTGCGCGCGAAACTCATTTCGTGGGTGACCATGATCATGGTCCGGCCTTCCTCGGCCAGGCCCTGAATCACCTTGAGCACTTCGCCGACCAGTTCCGGGTCCAGCGCCGAGGTGGGCTCGTCGAACAGCATGACTTCCGGTTCCATCGCCAGCGCCCGGGCAATCGCCACGCGCTGTTGCTGGCCGCCGGAGAGAAACGCCGGGTATTGCTCGGCGACCCGCGCCGGCAGGCCGACCTTGTCCAGATAGCGGCGGGCGCGGTCGTCGGCTTCCTGTTTGCTGCAACCCAGCACCCGGCGCGGGGCCATGGTGATGTTTTCCAGTACGGTCATGTGGCTCCACAGATTGAAATGCTGGAACACCATGGCCAGTCGCGTGCGCAAGCGCTGCAGTTCATTGGCGTCGGCGACGTGCATGCCGTGGCGATCGGTGACCATGCGGATCGACTGGCCATCGAGGCTCATGGCGCCGTCGTTGGGTTGCTCGAGAAAGTTGATGCAGCGCAAAAATGTGCTTTTGCCCGAGCCGCTGGCACCGATCAGGCTGATCACGTCGCCGGTCCTGGCCTTGAGCGAAACGCCTTTGAGCACCTGATGGTCGCCATAGCTTTTATGCAGGCCTTCAACGGTCAGTTTGTACATGGGACGAACATCCTCAAGGCGAAAGTAGGTAGCCGCTGCGGTAGGCTTCGGCGCCCGCAACGTGGGCGATGACCATGCCGGCAGTGGCCATGCGTCGCAGCGAGCGTGCATACAGCAGGCCCGCGGCGGTGCAATGAATGGGGGTGACGCGATCGTGGATCGGGTCGATGATTTCGGCGATCTGCTGACCGGCCTCCAGGTACTGCCCGGCAGTGGCGGTGTACACCAGCAGGCCACCGACCGGGGTGGTCACCGGCTCGACGCCGGCCAACGGCGTGGCAGGGTAGGGCAAGGACGGCTGCGGCTTGGTTTCGCCGACGATCGCATCGAACTGGATCAGATAGTCGATCAGCGCCTGGCAGTCGCGGCTGGCCAGCGGATGAGTGACGTCACCCTGACCGCGCAACTCGACGGTGACCGAGAAACTGCCCAGCGGAATCTCGAAGTGTTCGCCGAAGCGTTCCTTCAGTTGCCACCAGAGCAGGGTGAAGCATTCGTCGAAGGACTGACCGCCAGAGTCAGTAGCGAGCAGGCTCGCCTGGGCACCGATGTAACGCGCCAGCGGCTCGACCTGCGGCCAGGCTTCGGGCGTGGTGTAAAGGTGCACCACCGATTCAAAGTCGCAGTGCAAGTCGAGCACCATGTCGGCGTCGCAGGCCAGCCGTTGCAGAGTCAGGCGCTGGGATTGCAGTTGCGTGCTAGCGGTCTGGCGTGCGAGGGCGGCGCGCAGGCTGGCGCGGATCAGTTCGAGGTTGTGTTGCGGGTCGTCGCTGAGCTGGCCTTCGATGGCGTTGCCGATTTCCTCGCTGAGGTCGACGAACCGGCGGTTGAAGTTCTGCCCGCTCTCCAGCTCGTAGCGACCCAGCGGCACGTCCATCAGTACTTGCTCGAGGCCGACCGGATTGGCCACTGGCACCAGCACGATTTCGCTGCGCAGGCGGCCGGCGGCTTCCAGCTCGGCCAGCCGTTGCTTGAGGTGCCAGGCCACCAGCATGCCGGGCAGTTCGTCGGCATGCAGCGAGGACTGGATGTACACCTTGCCCTTGGCCTGCTCCGGGCCGAAGTGAAAGCTGTGAATCTGTCGAGCGGTCCCCGGCAGCGGGGCCAGCAAGTCATGAATCAGGTGGCGCATGGTTTATCTCTTTAGTTCCTGAGCTGGGCCTAGTGCGTCGGCCCGAGGAAGGCCAGCCAGCGCCGTTCGGCGAGACGGAACAGGCCGACCAGCGCAAAGGTGATGGTCAGGTAGATCAGCGCGGCAATGCCGAACGACTGAAAAGTCAGGAACGTTGCCGAGTTGGCGTCCCGCGCGACTTTGAGGATGTCGGGAATGGTCGCGGTGAAGGCCACGGTGGTCGAGTGCAGCATCAGGATCACTTCGTTGCTGTAATACGGCAACGACCGGCGCAGCGCCGATGGCATGATCACATACGCATACAGCTTCCAGCCGGTCAGGCCGTAAGCCTTGGCCGCTTCGACTTCGCCGTGGTTCATGCTGCGAATCGCCCCGGCGAAAATCTCCGTGGTGTAGGCGCAGGTATTCAAGGCAAAGGCGAGGATCGTGCAGTTCATCGCATCGCGAAAGAAACTGTCGAGCAGCGGTTGTTCACGCACCGCCGCCAGACTGTAGATCCCGGTGTAGCAGATCAGCAGCTGGATATACAGCGGCGTGCCCCGGAACAGATAGGTGTAGAACTGCACCGGCCAGCGAATGTAGAAGTGCGGCGAGACGCGGGCAATCGACAGCGGAATCGAGACGATGAAGCCGATGCAGATCGAGGCGGTCAGCAGCCACATCGTCATCGCCAGCCCGGTGATGTTCTGGCCGTCGGTATACAGGAAGGCGCGCCAGTATTCCTGGAGGAGTTCGATCATCGCACGGCCTCCCGCGCACCGGCCGCGTAGCGACGCTCGAGCCAGCGCAGAATGAAGTTGGACGCACTGGTGATCAGCAGATAGATCAACGCGGCAAGGACCAGGAAGTAGAACAGTTGATAGGTGCTTTTACCGGCATCTTGCGCGGCTTTGACCAGGTCGGCGAGGCCGATGATCGACACCAGCGCGGTGGCCTTGAGCATGACCATCCAGTTATTGCCGATGCCCGGCAGGGCGAAACGCATCATTTGCGGAAACACCACGAAGCGAAAGCGCTGACCGCGTTTCAGGCCATAGGCGGTGGCCGCTTCGACCTGACCGCGCGGCACTGCGAGGATCGCGCCACGGAAGGTTTCGGTGAAATACGCGCCATAAATGAAGCCCAGGGTCAGTACGCCGGCGCTGAACGGGTCGATCTCGATGTATTCCCATTCCATGTAGTCGGTTAGCGACGTCAGCCAGGTTTGCAGGCTGTAGAAGATCAGCAGCATCAGCACCAGGTCCGGCACGCCGCGGATCAGCGTGGTGTAGAGCTGGGCGGGCAGGCGCAGCAGTTTGACTTTCGACAGTTTGGCACTGGCGCCGAGCAGGCCGAGCAACACGGCCACCAGCAGCGACATCGCCGATAACTTGATGGTCATCCAGGTGCCTGCCAGCAGCAACGGGCCGAAGCCCTGCAGACTGAAGGAGGCCAGCCCCAGATTTTGCAGAAGGGTTTCAAACATAAATCAGCAACCTGAACGGATGGAAAAGGCGCCCATCAATGATGGGCGCCGGGGCATTATTTGCCGCTGTACAGATTCAGATCGCCAAAGTGTTTCTTTTGAATCTCGGCGTATTTGCCGTCGTCGTGTAACGCTTTGATACCTTTATCCAAAAGCGCTTTCAGCTCAGTGTTACCTTTCTTGATACCGACAGCCGTTTTCGCTGGCAGCAGTTCGCTGTCGACCGGCTGGCTGATTTCATATTCGGCGCCTTTAGGCGACTTCAAAAAGCCCAGTTCGGCTTGCAGCATGTCCTGGATACCGGCGTCGAGACGACCGGAAGTCAGGTCGGAGTAAACCTGATCCTGGTTCTGATAGGCCTGGGTTTTTACCCCAGCCTTGTCCAGCACGGCTTTGGCGTAGGCTTCCTGAATGGTGCCTTGCTCGTAACCGACGGTTTTGCCCTTCAGCGACGCTACGTCAGCGGTGATGCCCGAGCCTTTCTTGAACACGTAAGCGGTCGGGCCGGAAAACAGCTCGCTGGAGAAGTCGATGACTTTCTCGCGCGCCGGGGTCACGGTCATCGACGAGATCACACCGTCGAACTTGTTGGCCTTGAGGCCCGGAATCATGCCGTCGAAATCGCTTTCGACCCACTTGCACTTGACCTTCAGTTCGGCGCAGATCGCGTTACCCAGATCGATATCGAAGCCCACCAGGCTGCCATCGGCCGCTTTCGACTCGAACGGTGCGTACGAAGGGTCAACGCCAAAGCGCAGCTCTTTGTATTCCTTGGCCAGCGCGGAGCCGGCGGCCATGCACAACGCCAGTGCAGAAAGGGTCAGCAATGCTTTTTTCATTATTCAATCCCTAAGAACCAATATGAGCGCTTGTGGCGCAGAATTATTGTTACTGCAACGCTTACGACCTATAGAAAGTAGCAATTTCCGAACCAGAGTGCCGAACAGGTGTTTTAAAAGATTGAGACACGAGGGCGAGCACGCGGTTGGTGCGTGCGCTGGGCTGGGTCTGGATTCTTGCACAGTTTTGGGGCTTTGCACTGCTCGGCGCTCGACTGCTCACCTTGATCGTTCCCACGCTCTGCGTGGTAACGCAGCCCGGGACGCTCTGCGTCCCTTCCAAAACCGAACGCGGAGCGTCCGTTGAGGCATTCCCACGCAGAGCGTGGGAACGATCACCGCGATGACCGCGATCACCGGGGCGGGGCCAGGATCAGGCCAGCAGATCTTGCAAGGTAGCGAGGCTGTCAGCCTCTTCGACGGTTTTATCCTTGCGCCAACGCAGCATGCGCGGGAAGCGCACGGCAATTCCGCTCTTGTGTCGCCGTGACAGGGCGATGCCTTCGAAACCCAGTTCGAACACCAGGCTGGGTTTGACGCTGCTGACCGGGCCGAACTTCTCCACCGTGGTCTTGCGCACGATGCTGTCGACCTGGCGCATCTCCTCATCGGTCAGCCCTGAATAGGCCTTGGCAAACGGCACCAGCGAACGTTGGCTCGACTCCGGCGGACCGTCCCACACGGCGAAGGTGTAGTCGCTGTACAGGCTGGCGCGGCGACCGTGACCGCGTTGTGCGTAGATCAACACCGCATCGACGCTGAACGGGTCGACTTTCCATTTCCACCACACGCCCATGTCCTTGGTCCGTCCGACGCCATACAGCGCGTCGCGTGCCTTGAGCATCATGCCCTCGACTCCGAGGCGCCGCGAGGCCTCGCGTTGTTGGGCAAGATCGGCCCAGTCGCCGCCGGTCAGCACCGGCGACGGCAACAGCACCGGACTGTTGCAGCGCGCGATCACGGCTTCCAGTTGTTCGCGGCGTCTGGCCTGGGTCTGGTTGCGCCAGTCTTCGCCCTGCCATTCCAGCAGGTCGTAGGCCAGCACCACCACCGGCACGTCTTCGAGAATTTTCTTGTCGAGGGTCTTGCGGCCGATGCGTTGTTGCAGCAGAGCGAAGGGTTGAACCGCCGGCGGCGCCGTGGACTGCGGATTGAAGGCGTCTTCGGTGCTCGGATGGGTGCTTTTCCAGACAACGATTTCACCGTCGATGACCGTGCCATCCGGTAATCCATGCACCAGCACGTCAAGTTCGGGAAACCGTTCGGTAACCAGTTCCTCACCCCGCGACCACACCCACAAACGGCCGTCACGCTTGACCACTTGCGCACGAATGCCATCCCACTTCCATTCCACCTGCCAGTCGCTGACCGGGCCGAGCAATGCGTCGAACTGATCGACCGGTTGCGACAAGGCGTGGGCGAGGAAGAACGGGTAGGGCTGACCGCCGCGTTGGGCATGTTCGTCAGCCGATTCGGCGGCGATCAGTTTCAGATAACTGGCGGCGCTCGGCCGGTTGGACAGGTCGGTGTAGCCGACCAGTCGCTGCGCGACACGTTTACTGTCGAGCCCGGCCATCGATGCCAGCGCGCGGGTGACCAGCAGTTTCGACACGCCGACGCGGAAGCTGCCGGTGATCAGTTTGATGCACAGCATCAGGCTCGCGCGATCGAGTTGCACCCACAGTGCCGGCAGTTGCCGCGCCAGATAATCCGGGGTTTCGCCGCGCAGCGGCAGCAGTTTGTCTTCGATCCACTCAGCGAGACCGGCCTCGGAGCTGTGCGGGTTTTCCGGCAACACCAAGGATATGGTTTCCGCCAGATCGCCGACCGCCTGATAGCTCTCCTCGAACAGCCACGGTTCCAGACCGGAGACCTCGACCGCCAACTCGCGCAGGATTTTTACCGGGACCAGTTGCCGGGGCCGGCCGCCGGAAAGAAAGTACACCGCCCACGCCGCATCCTGGGGTTCGGCCTGGGCGAAGTAGGCCTGCATGGCCGTCAGTTTGGCGTTGCTTGAGGTGGTTGCGTCGAGTTCGGCGTACAGCTCGGCGAACGCTTTCATGTCGGCACCTCGGCGAGGGCGGGCTCGCTGGCGCTGCTTTCTTCTTCATCATCGCCGTACTCGGTGCTGAAGCCTTGCGCATCCAGACCTTTTTCACGCAGGTGGCGCACCAATACGCCGATCGAACCGTGAGTGACCATCACCCGTTCTGCGCCGGTCTGTTCGATGGCCCACAGCAGGCCCGGCCAGTCGGCGTGGTCGGAAAGGACGAAGCCGCGATCGACGCCACGCCGCCGCCGGGTACCGCGCAAACGCATCCAGCCACTGGCGAAACCGTCACTGAATTCACCGAAACGGCGCATCCACGTACTGCCACCGGCCGAAGGCGGGGCGATGACCAGTGCCTGGCGCATGATCGGGTCGCTTTTCTTTATGTCTCCGGCGTAGAGGGTTGGTGGCAAATACACGCCGGCTTCGCGATAGACCCGGTTCAGCGGCTCGACTGCGCCGTGGCTGAGGATCGGCCCGAGGCTGGCGTCGATGCCGTGCAGAATTCGCTGAGCCTTGCCGAATGAATAACAGAGCAACACGCTGGCTTTGCCGGAGGCGATGTTGGCGGCCCACCATTGATTGATCTCGGCAAATATCTGCGCTTGTGGCTGCCAGCGGTAGATCGGCAGGCCGAAGGTCGATTCGGTGATGAACGTGTGGCAACGCACCGGTTCGAACGGCGCGCAGGTGCCGTCCGGTTCGACCTTGTAGTCGCCCGACGCGACCCAGACTTCGCCACCGTATTCCAGGCGCACCTGCGCTGAACCGAGCACATGGCCGGCCGGGTGAAAACTCAAGGTGACACCGTGGTGCGTCAGGCGCTGGCCGTAGGGCAGGGTCTGCAGGTTGATGTCTTGCCCCAGTCGTGCACGGAGAATCCCTTCGCTGGCGCTGCTGGACAGGTAATGCTGATTGCCCGTGCGCGCATGGTCGCCGTGGGCATGGGTGATGACCGAACGTTGGACCGGGCGCCACGGATCGATATAGAAATCTCCGGCGGGGCAATAGAGACCTTCGGGTCGGGCGATAACAAGATCCATGTCGTGACCGGAATGGGGGGCTTGTTAGTTATGAGGCGGGCGTGAGGCTGGAAGTTCGATCGGTTTTGCCGCGCTACCCTCACCCCAGCCCTCTCCCAGAGGGAGAGGGGGCCGAGCGAAGTGTCTGACGAGGTATATCGACCTGATGGACCGAGCTGAATATGGGACTGACCTCGCCCGGAAGCCGATCCACTCTGATCGTTCCCACGCTCTGCGTGGGAACGCAGCCCGGGACGCTCCGCGTCCCCTCCAGAGCCGAACGCGGAGCGTCCGTTGAGGCATTCCCACGCGGAGCGTGGGAACGATCAGTGCCGGTTTCGGCAAAATGAAATCCATGCCGGATTCAGCCTCGCTCGATCAGGTCGGCGAATTTCTCAAGCATCCCCCAATCAGTCCCCTCTCCCTTTGGCAGAGGGCTAGGGTGAGGGGCTCTTGATCCGTGGCCTATTTCCCGGGTGTCAGAGTCAGTCGGGTCTTGCCATACACCCGGTCAAAATTCTGCGGCTGCATCGGCAAGCCGATGTACTGCCCCTTCAGCCACGCATCGATGCCGTTGAGGTAATTCGGGCTGAGCGGATTGCCCGACTGCCCGGTACCGTTCTGCCCCATCAGCGGTTCCGCCTGGCCGAAGTCGACGATGAAACGCATCGAGGGTGCTCGCGTGGTCGCAAAATCCTGCCCCCAGGCGAACGCCGCCGTGTTCAGCGTCGTGTGATCGCCACCTGCCGCCAGCGGCCCGCGCACGGTCTGGCCGTTGGCATTGCTCCACTGATAGCTGTGCAATTTGCCCCACTGCCAGGCGCGGTGATCGCCGCCCAACTGACTGTCGCCCGCACTGATCGCAGCGGCGAGGCTGCGAGCGAGAATCTGCGCCTTGTCTTCTTTTTGCGGCGTACGCACGTCATCCCAGAACGGGCTGTCCTCGCGACCGAGCAAATGGTCGGCCTGCGCTGCGTAGGATGTGTCACCGTTGGCGATAAACGCTTTCCACGCCGGGCTCGATTGCGGACCCAGTTCGTCGAGGAAGATCTGCTTCATGCTTTCCTGCAGGAACAATTCATACAGCGCCGCATCCGCCGAGGTCGGGCTGAGCTTGCCGTCGAACGCCATCAGTCGCGTAAAGGCTTCGCGGGCCTTGCTGCGCTCGGCTTCCGGCAGGGCGTCAATCGCCTGCTTCAGCGGTTGTTTCATGCCCGGCGCTTCAAAGACCTTCTTCAGCTTGGTGGCAAAAGTCGTGGTCTGGTCGTACTGCATGGCGATCACGCTGCGACTGTCGTGCTTTGCGCTGCCGGGCAGTTCCGCCAGGCGCTCGCCGCGCTCCGGCGCCGCCCAGGATTTCGATAACTGCATGCCGTAACCGTCGGGGATCACGCGCTGGTTGGCGGTGCCGAGCCAGCCTTGCGCCGGATCCTGATCGTAGGGGTGCAGCATCGGGTCGGCGTAACCGTCCCAGTCATACCGACCTTCCCAGCCCGGCGAGGGCAGCAGGCCTTCGCCTTCACGGCGGTTGGGGAAGCGTCCGGTGACCTGCCAGCCAATGTTGCTCGCATCGGCGAACACCAGATTGGTGGTGATAGCACGGATTTCGCGGCTGGCGTCGGAAGCACGTTCGACGGTTTGCGCGCGGGTCAGGTCAAAAAACGCGTCCAGCGATTTATCGTCGGTGAAGCTCGGGGTTTGCAAGGCCAGGCCGAAACCGCTGCCTTGCGCCGCCGCTTGAGCGCTGTTGAGCAGCGCGCCGTGACGGGTTTCATACACCGCTTCGCGAATCGGTCGCTGGCCTTTGACGAAATAGGTTTCGTTGCGCATGCCCAGTGGCTGCCATTTGCCGTTGACCTCGTAGGTCAGGCTGCTGCCCTGGCGGCGGATTTTTTCCAGGAACAGGTCCTGATTGTCGCCGAGCACGCTGGTCATGCTCCAAGCGACTTTGCCGTTGAAACCGCCCAGCACCATCGGCAAACCGGCGATGGTCACCCCGGCCGCCTGATATTTCGGCGCGCGGATCTGCACGAAGCTCCACAGCGACGGCGCCATCAGCGGCCCGTGGGCGTCGCTGGCCAGCAGGCTCTTGCCGCTGCGACTGCGTTGCGGGGCGATCGCCCAGTTGTTCGCCGACGTCGCACCGAGCAGGTTCAGCGCCGACAGTTGCTGGCTGGCGTTGCTCAATTCGCTCAGCCCGGGAATCTGCCCGTTTAGCTTGAGACCTTGCAGCTTGTCGGCCTCGGCCAACGGCAGGTTTTCATCCGGCGCGGAGGGCGTCAGCCAGGCGAGTTTGTCGCTGGTGACGGTTTGTGCGAGCACCAGCGACTGGATTTCTTCCGGCAGGTTGGCCGACTGACTGAAATTCAGCAGGGCGAAGATCAGCGCCGAATCTTCCGGTTTCCAGTATTCAGGCTTGTAGCCGCTGGCGGCGAGATCGCCCGGCAGCTTGTCGGCGTAGCGGAACAGGTAGGCGTTGACGCCCCGCGCATAGACTTCGAAGAAGCGTTTGAGGCGTGGCGACGAAGCCTTGTACAACTCGCCAGCGCTCTTCTTCAGGTTGACCGCCCGCATGTAGCGGTCGGCATCGAGCAGCGAGGCCCCGGACATTTCCGCCAGACGGCCCTGCGCCAGCAGACGCAAGGTGACCATCTGGTTGATGCGGTCGCTGGCGTGCACGTAGCCAAGGCTGAACAGCGCATCGTGGAAGGTGTTGCTTTCGATCAACGGCATGCCCATGGCGTTGCGGCGTACCGAAACGTTCTGCGCCAGGCCCTTGAGTGGCTGCACGCCGGAGGCCGGTGGCAGGCTGTCTTGCGCGTTCCAGGTCTGGCAACCGGACAGGCCCAGGACACCGGCCACTGCTGCGGCAACGCCGAACCGGGGAAGAAAATGTGTAAGGGCTGGCGAGGCCATGGGCGAAGCTCCTGGAGGGACAAAGGCTGGGGGCGCAATAAAGGCGCTACGTTAGTGAGCAGGCGAGGGCCGCGCAAGCGGGGTGAGCGGTTATTTCTTCAGTGGTAGGCGGTCAGTCGACGCGTTTGCAGTTGCCTGACGCGAAGCGGTGATGGTGAACTGAGGAAAACCGATCAAACCTCGTGAGAAAAATCGCCATGGAGCGCAAGGGCAACGCTGCATTGATCATCATTGATCAACAAAAAGGCATTCTGCATCTGCGTCTCGGGCGCAGAAATAACCCGCAGGCAGAAGAACGGATGCTTGATCTGTTGGTGCTATGGCGCCGGACCGCGCGCCCGGTGATCCATGTCCAGCATCTGTCGCGCTCGCCGGATTCGGTGTTCTCGCCGGAGCAGGAGGGTGTTGAGTTTCAGTCACGATTTGTGCAGCAGCAGGGCGAGTGGCTGGTTCAGAAGCAGGTGCCGGATGCGTTTTCTGCCACTGGACTGGAGGCACGATTGCGCGGGGCGGGGATTGGGCAACTGGTGATTGTCGGCGTGGCCACTCACAACTCGGTGGAATCAACCGCGCGCACCGCTGGCAATCTGGGGTTCGACGCGTGGGTGGTGGAAGACGGGTGTTTTACTTTCGACAAGGCCGATTATTTCGGCACACCGCGTACGGCTGAGGAGGTGCACGGGATGTCGCTGGGGAATTTGCACGGGGAGTATGCGACGGTTGTCAGCAGTGCCCGGGTTCTGGCGGCTGGCTGAATGTCTCTATTGGAGATGCCGGCGTCATCGCCAGCAGGCTGGCTCCCACAGGGGACCGTGTTCTTCCGGATGGAATGCATTCCAAATATGGGAGCTTGCCTGCAAGCGATGGCTTTCTTTCAGGCGCTGGTTTTTTTTTGGTTGCGGTGTACATATCCGTTGCTGCGGTAACGACCGCTTAGGGTTCCGCTTTTACAGCGGGTCACCTTTTTCAAACGCCAAAAAGGTAACCGAAAAGGCTTGCTCCTGCGTTCGGCCCTCGCAGGCTCGGGTTCCTTCGCTCCGGGATCGATCCGGGCGCAGCGGCTACGGTTTGCTGCGCTGCACCTCCTTCCGCTGTGTCTGGCTGCGCCAGACGGTCGCTGCGCTCCCACGCCCGGATCAATCCCTGCGCTCAGCCTTCCGACGTCGCCGGTGGATCAAAAGCAAGATCAAGAGCACTCGAGCTAACGCTCATTGTTGAGTGGTTAGAAGCGGGTGGTTGGCTTGGTATTTGGGTTGGATTCGCCCCTCACCCCAGCCCTCTCCCGAGGGAGAGGGAGTCGATTTTGGTTGGATTCGAAATTCGCATTCGACTCGGTATCTCAGATTTGCGTATCTAGCCCAACCACCACGGTCAGTCCCCTCTCCCTCCGGGAGAGGGCTAGGGTGAGGGGCTTTTGATTTTCAGGCTCCGAAGCCTTCGACATCGCCGGTGATCTAGATCAACAGCAGGCGAGCTGACACTCGGCCTGAGAAAGCGGCGGTTTTTTGTGGGAGCTTGCCTGCAAGCCATGGCGGTGGATCAGGCGACAACCCTGCTGGATGTGCCTGCTTCTTCGCGAGCAGGCTCGCTCCCCCAGTGGACCGCATTGCAATTGAATAACGCGGGCAAAGGTGGGAGCGAGCCTGCTCGCGATGGCGATCTAACGGGCGAAGAGATGCTTCGCCCGGCGTATCAGGCGCCGTGGCACTTCTTGAATTTCTTGCCGTTGCCGCATGGGCACGGGTCGTTGCGGCCGACGTCTTTCAGGGCGTTGCGCACCGGTTCCTGGTGGGCGTGGCCGCAGTTCGGGCCGTGCACGTGGCCGTGGTCATGCTCGTGATGATGGTCGTGATCGTGGTTGCAGTCAGGGCCGTGGACATGGGGTTGCTGGGTCATCGGTGTTGCTCCGGAATTAAATCGGCGGGGATTATCACGCCATTGCGCTTCAGGTGCACGTAGTGGGCGATGAATAAACCGGTTTCCATTTCGCCCTCCAAGCGATAAGGAATCTGCTGATCGGATTTTTTCAGCATTTTCACCACGTCCTTGACCTTCGGCCACAGGTTGGTGCGGATCGGCACCTTGAAATATGCACTGTGTTTCGGTCCGACGCTGAACCAATGCTCGTGTTCACCCTCAACCAGCAGCATGTCAGCCAGATGGATACGGTATTCCAGACCGCGCACGGTCAGTTCGCTGTCGTTGGGGTTGTCGACGCGAAAGTGCAGGATGAATTTCTGCTCGAGCAGTTTCGCCCGCACCACTTCGACTTTCACCAGATGCACGGCGGGGTCGACGCTGTCGTCGCCGAACCACGACGCGCAACCGCCGAGGTTCAGCACCAGCATCAGAAGCAGCCATTGCAGTGTGTGACGTTGACCGAGCATCGAGCAGAACTCCCTTTGACCCTCAGTCTAGTCGCCGACCGGTCTACGCGCCGAAATACCCCGAGCAGCACTTCTTGAACTTCTGCCCGCTGCCACACAGGCAATTGTCATTGCGCCCCAGCTTCATCGGCACGGTCGGGTCGATGAAATACCAGCGGTCGCCGTTCTGCACGAACGAGGAGCGCTCGCGATGACTGTGCTCGCCCTGGTCGTCGTGCCAGCGTGCAGTGAAGGTGACGAAGGCGTGTTCCGGCTGGCCGCCAAAGACTTCCGAGCTTTCCACTTCCAGACCGAGCCAGGTGCTCTGCGCGCTCCAGTCGCGGATCGCCTGCTGATTCAGCCCTGCTTGCTGAGCGGGCAGGGTGGTCGCCACCAGATAATCGATGAGCCCCAGCACATAAGCGCTGTAGCGCGAACGCATCAGCGCTTCGGCGCACGGTGCCGGGTGGCCTTCGTGATAATGGCCGCAGCAGGCCTCCAGCAGATTGCCGCTGCCGCAAGGGCAAATGGCTGTACTCATTGCATTACCACCAGTATTTCCCGAAGTTTTCCGGATTGGCCCAGAATCGCGAATTGAGCCAGTCGGGGACTTGTTTGTAGTCAAGCAGATCGTAGGTGAACAGGGTCAGCACCTGATCGTCGCGCTGGAAACGTTCGCTGGCTTGCAGCGCCAGCGAATAGAAGTCGGTTTCCTGCCAGCCGCTGGCGCTCAGGTCCGCCAATACTGCGATGCGGCTGGCGTTCAGGTTACGGATGCCGCCCAACAGGTTCAGGCCGTCCCGCTTGGGCAAATGTTCCAGGCAATCGACGACCAGCGCCAGATCAAAGCGTTGCGCCGCCAGTTCGGCGGGCAATGTACCGGGTGCCGCATGGGCAACGACGGTATCCGGATGCGCCTCTTTGAAAGCGTTCAAAGCCGGAAACTCGCTGGCGCCGATCAGCAGCAGGCGCGCCGGCGCGTAGCGATCCAGCAAGGCAGCCAATGCCTGTTGCGGCGTGCGGGAAGAAATGGCGACGTTCATCAATGCTCCTCAATCAGACCGCCAAGACTAGCCTGCCTGCGCACGGTGGCAAAGCGTTGCGTCGGCGCGCTTGCCCGACAATCTGGCCAAGCCCTGTGAACACGGTCGCAAACAGCAATGGCCTATTGCTGGCGGAGATTAAAACTCCGGTCTTTACTCCCTGAATCGGTTTTAAGCCGATCCCTCAGGAGAAAACTAGATGAGCATAGTTCGGACAGCATTACCCTTGGTTCTGCTAACCAGTGTGTTGACTGGTTGTGCAGGTTTGCAGAAAACCGACTGGCCGACCTGTGCGGCGGTCGGTGGCGTGGTCGGCGCCGGTCTCGGTGCCACCGAAAGCGCTGCCTGGGCCGGTTACGGTGCGCTGCTGGTCGGTGGTACGGCAGCGGCCTATTGCTGGGTTCACGGTGATGGCGATGAAGACGGCGACGGTGTGCCGGACAGCCGCGACAAGTGCCCGGGCACGCCTAAAGGCGTTCAGGTCGATGCTGACGGTTGCCCGCCACCTGCCCCTGCGCCAGTGGTTGAAGAAGCGGTAGTGGTCAAGGAAGAAACCATCGTCATCCGTGATGTGCACTTCCAGTTCGACAAGGCCACGCTGACCGGTCCTGACAAACAGGTACTGGACAAGGTTGCCGACCGCCTGAAACAGGAGTCCTCGACCGCGCAACTGACCGTGACCGGTCACACCGACAGTGTCGGCAGCGATGCCTACAACAAGAAACTCTCGGATCGCCGTGCGCATTCGGTGGTGGAATACCTGATCCAGCAGGGCGTGCCACGTGCCAGCTTCGTCTCGGTGTCCGGTCTGGGTGAAAGTCAGCCAGTGGCGGATAACAAGTCGGCCGATGGTCGCGCGCAGAACCGTCGCACCGAAATCAAAATCGTCCGCTAAGCCCTCTCGCATCCGCGGCTTGTGCAGTCGCGGATGCGGGTCTTTACTCCTGTGTAACCGGTATGGGCCGGTGACACAGGAGCTTTCACCATGACTGTTTTCGCAAGGTCCGTCTTGCCGGTACTGCTGCTCGGCAGCCTGCTCACCGGTTGCGCCACGCACAGCGATGGCACTGCACCCCTCAATCAACGTACATGGCCGATCTGCAGCCTTCTCGGCGGGCTGGTCGGTGGCGGCCTCGGCGCTATCGAAAGCGCTGGCTGGGCCGGTGGCGGCGCGGCATTGGGCATCCTCACCGGAGGCTTGATCTGTTACGCCCAGGACGGCGATGAAGACAGCGACGGTGTATTCGACCGCCGCGACCGTTGCCCGGATACCCCGGAAAACACCGAGGTCGATCATCGCGGTTGCCCGCTGCCGGTGTACCCGGCTGCGACCAAAGCGCCGGAGCCGGCGCCGCAAACGGAAGTCATCACCCTCAGCGATGCCGGCGACGTGCTGTTCGATTTCGACAAATCCGACTTGACCCCGGCTGCAACGGCGCAGCTCGATACGCTGATGGACAAGTTGCGCAACGCCGACGTGGTCAGCATCAAGGTCATCGGCCACACCGACAGCAAGGGCTCGGACGCCTATAACCAGGCCTTGTCGGAACGCCGTGCCAGCAGTGTCGCGTCCTATCTGCTCAGTCAGGGCCTGGCGCCGAACAAACTGACCAGCGAAGGGCGCGGCGAAAGCGAGCCGGTGGCGGATAACGCCACGGATGACGGGCGCGCGCAGAACCGTCGCGTGGAATTGCACATCAATCGTTAGCGCGCCGCTGCAGGGCGCAGGCTAGAGCTGCCGGGCGATCGTTATCGCGCCGGCAGCCATTTAGCGGCACAGCGAAGTTTTTTCATTTGACCCTCTGGCTTATCCCCCGTAGAAGCCGGTACTGTGCGCGCAAAGAATAATTCGCAACACGGGGGGCGTATGAAAGTGTTCTGGTGGCTGGGGCGGTTGTTGACCCTGCTGTTCTGCTGCGTGGTGCTGGCCAATCAACTGGTGCCGTTCGTTCATCCGCTGCACCTGCTGGTCAATCTGGCCGGCGGCCTGTTGTTGCTGATTCATGTCATTGAAGTGCTGCTGTGCAACCGCAGCCTCAAAGGTCGCCCGCATCCCTGGCGTGATCGTGGCCGCATCCTGTTGTTCGGCATCTTCCACCTGCAAACCATCCCGGCCCCGGCCGCTCCGGAGGCTTCTTCCCATGCGTAAACTCTGCCTGCTCGCTGCATTCATCAGTCCCTTGGCCTGCGCCCAGGTGGTCAGCGTCGAAGCCAACTCGCTGATGCGTCTGCCCAACACTGCCAGCACCTTGCAACTGGAGAAGCTGGAAGTCGCCGATTACGGCACCTTGCTGATTCCCTCGAACGTGACCGAATTGAACGTCGGTGAATTGCGCCTCGGCCATGAAGCGCGCATTGCGATTGTTCCGGCCGAACAGGCGCTGGAAATGAAGGTGGCGCGCGCCGACCTCAGCGAAGGTAGCCAGATCACCGCGCGCGGGGCACCGGGCACTTATGAAAAGGCTGCCCGTGCCGGACGCAATCTGAATCTGCAATTCAAGGCGTTGAACGCGCCGCAGTTGCTGGTCGACGCCCGTGGCGGCACCGGTGCACCGGGGTTTGTCGGGCTTGACGGCGGTAATGGCGAAGATCCGGGTTGCACCTATGGCGCCGCCGGGCATGGTTCCGATGGCAGCAACGGTAGTGACGGCCAGCCAGGTGCACCGGGAGCGCTGGTGCGCCTTGAAGTACCACGTGAATTTCCGGCCGAGCTGATCAAGGTCAACGTGGCGGGCGGCGCCGGTGGGCCGGCAGGCGTTGGCGGCAAGGCGGGCAAGGGCGGCAAGTCCAAGGGCTGCCTGGTGTATCGCGCCGATGGCGGCAAGAACGGCAAGGCCGGCGCGGATGGACAGCCCGGGCCGGTGGGGGCGGCTGGGGCTGTGACTGTGCAGCGCCTGTAAAAGCCTACCCGCTGATTGTTCCCACGCGCAGCAAAGGAACACAGCCCGCGACGCTCCGCGTCACTGGACGCAGAGCGTCCCTTGCGGCATTCCCACGCAGAGCGTGGGAACGATCAAGGCCGGGCCGCCGCAATCGCCACCAGCACCACCCCGACCAGCAGATTAATCCCCACCACCCGACGAATCCGCCCCAGCACTGCCGCACCCGCCGGCCAGTCCTGCGTCTCTACCGCTTTGCGCAGCTCAGGCAGCATCAGCCCCTGAATGCGGATGAACAGTGCGGTCATGACCACATACAAACCGATCATCACCTGCACATACTTCGGCGCGGTTTCGAACCCGACCTGCTGCAGATGCAACATGCCCACGCCAGAGATCGGCAGGAGGATCACCGCCACCCAGACCCAACGGAAAAAACCTTGAAACACTTCCACCCACAGGGTCAGTCGGGCAGGCCCCTCAAGGGCCTTCACAGCCGCGGGGCGCAAGACCATCCAGGCGAAAAACATACCGCCGACCCACACCAGTGCGGCGAGGACATGCAGGGGGTAAACGAGGCTAAAAGGTGTCATTCGGGCACTCCGTTCTGCGCAGGATCGATTAGCGGGGTATGATAGCCGCCGAATCAAACCACTGAAAATTTATCCAGCGTTTTTGCGCCCGACACTCAATGATCAGCACTGAACTCAAAACCACGATCCAGGGCGCCTATTCGCGTTTTCTAGAGGCCAAGAGCCTCAAGCCGCGTTACGGTCAGCGCTTAATGATCGCCGAAATCGCGAAAGTCCTCGGTGATATCGACACTGACGACGAAGGCCGGCGCAGTGGCGACCCCGCGATTGTCGCGGTGGAAGCCGGCACCGGTACCGGCAAGACGGTGGCCTACAGCCTCGCCGCGATCCCGACCGCGAAGCTGGCCGGCAAGCGTCTGGTGATAGCCACCGCGACCGTGGCCCTGCAAGAGCAGATCGTCTACAAGGATTTGCCCGACCTGATGCGCAACAGCGGGCTGAATTTCAGTTTCGCGCTGGCCAAGGGCCGTGGCCGTTACATGTGCCTGTCCAAGCTCGACATGCTGTTGCAGGAAGGCCACGCGCAGACCGCCACCGCGCAGCTCTTCGAAGAAGAAGGCTTCAGGATCGAGGTCGACGAGGCCAGCCAGAAGCTGTTCACCAGCATGATCGAAAAGCTCGCCGGCAATAAGTGGGACGGCGACCGCGACAGCTGGCCGAATGCGCTGGAAGACGCCGATTGGGCGCGTCTGACCACCGATCACAGCCAGTGCACCAACCGGCATTGCCCGAACTTCGGCCAGTGCGCGTTCTACAAGGCGCGCGAAGGCATGGGCAAGGTCGACGTGATCGTCACCAACCACGACATGGTCCTGGCCGATCTGGCGCTGGGCGGCGGCGCGGTGCTGCCGGATCCGCGCGACACCATTTACGTGTTCGACGAAGGCCACCACCTGCCGGACAAGGCCATCGGCCACTTCGCCCATTACACGCGCCTGCGTTCCACCGCCGATTGGCTGGAAACCACCGCCAAGAACCTCACCAAACTGCTGGCTCAGCACCCGTTGCCGGGCGATCTGGGCAAGCTGATCGAGCAGGTGCCGGAGTTGGCGCGCGAGATCAAGGCGCAGCAGCAATTCATGTTCAGCGCCTGCGAGCAGGTGGCCGATTTCAAACCCGGTGAAGACGTCGAGGGCCGCGAGCGCCCACGCCATCGCTTTGTCGGCGGGGTGATTCCGGAGCACATGCGCGAAATGGGCATCGAGCTGAAGAAAGGCTTTTCGCGGCTCAACGATCTGTTCCAGCGCCTGACCGACCTGCTCAAGGAAGGCATGGACGGCGAGGTCAACATCGGCATCGCCAGCAATCAGGCCGAAGAATGGTATCCGCTGTTCGGCAGCCTGTTGTCGCGTGCTTCCGGCAACTGGGAATTGTGGACCGCGTTCACCGCTGAGGATCCGGAAGACAGCCCGCCGATGGCGCGCTGGCTGACCCTCGCCGAAAGCGGTTCGCTGTTCGACATCGAGGTCAATGCCAGCCCGATTCTGGCGGCGGAAACCTTGCGCCGCAGCCTGTGGAACGTGGCTTACGGCTGTCTGGTGACCTCGGCCACTCTGACTGCGCTGGGCACGTTCGACCGATTCCGCATGCGCGCCGGTCTGCCGAAAAAAGCCGTCACCGCCGTGGTGCCGAGCCCATTCCATCACGCCGATGCCGGGGTGTTGCGCGTGCCCGACCTGAAGGCCGACCCGCGCGATGCGGCGGCGCACACGGCGGCGATCATTCGCGAATTGCCGGATCTGGTCGAGGGCTCGCGCGGCACGCTGGTGCTCTTCTCTTCGCGCAAACAGATGCAGGACGTGTTCGACGGCCTCGACCGCGACTGGCGCAAGCAAGTATTCATTCAAGGCAACCTGTCGAAGCAGGAAACCTTGAACAAGCACAAGGCGCGGGTCGATGGCGGCGATTCCAGCGTGCTGTTCGGCCTTGCCAGTTTTGCCGAGGGCGTCGACTTGCCGGGGGCTTACTGCGAGCACGTGGTGATCGCCAAGATCCCGTTCTCGGTGCCGGATGACCCGGTCGAGGCCGCGCTGTCGGAATGGATCGAAGCCCGCGGCGGCAATCCGTTCATGGAAATCTCGGTGCCCGACGCTTCGCTGAAACTGGTCCAGGCCTGCGGGCGTCTGCTGCGCACCGAAGAAGACCGCGGCACAATCACTTTGCTTGATCGGCGCCTGGTCACCCAGCGCTACGGCAAGGCGATCCTCAACGCACTGCCGCCGTTCCGCCGCGAAATATCCTGAGACAACGGTGGGCGGTTTCGCCCACCGTGTTGTCTATCTCCTTGCCACCGCTTTTCCACTGGCCTTGATGGGTCGTTAGGGAGAACTCCGTTCTTATGATTCGCCGTTCGTTGCCCGCTGTATTCGCCCTGATCTTCGCTGCGCCGTTGTGCGCCGCGCCTGCCGGTCAACAGACCCTGTTCAACTTCGTGCGCCCGGCCGACGTGGTCAAGGTTGTCACCGAAAACGCCGATCTGCCACAAGCCAACGCCGAGCAGACCGCAGAAGGCGAGGTGCTGCGCCGCGTCACGTTCAACCCGGCGGCTCGCCCGACCTTGCGCCTGACGCCGCAGACCGGCGCTTGGGACTGGTCGCAGTCCGGCATGATGACCCTGCGGCTGCAGAGCGCGATGGATTGGGCCGTGACGGTTTACGTGCAGATTCAGAGCAACGATGGCAAAACCCTGGTCAGCCGCGTCGATCTGCCGGCCGGTCCGGCGCAAACGCTGCTGGTGCCCTTGGTCGCCACCACGCCGTTGAGCCAGGGCATGAAGGCCGGTCCGCCGATGCCGATGACCGTCGAAGGTCAACGCATCCTGCTGGCCAGCAGCAGTGGTGTGATCGATCGCAGCCAAGTGGTCTCGGTCAGCCTGTCCATGGATCAGCCGAAGGTTGCCCAGAGCCTGCTGCTCGAGCGTTTCGGCGTGCAGAGCGACGACGGGATCAACCAGGCGGTGTACGGCAATCTGGTCGACGCGTATGGACAATCGACCCGCGGCAAGTGGCCGGAAAAGGTCGCCGATGACCAACAACTGAAATCCGCCGCCGCCAAGGAACAGCAGCAACTGAAGAGCTGGATGGCCGAGCGCCAGAAGTCGTCGCTGGACAAGTTTGGCGGCTGGAACCAGGGCCCGGCGTTCAAGGCCAGCGGTTTCTTCCGCAGCGAAAAGCGCGATGGCCGCTGGTATCTGGTGACTCCTGAAGGACATCCGTTCTACTCCCTCGGCGTCAACACCGTCAGCCCCGACGTCAATCGCACCTACGTGAGCGGTCGCGAATACATGTTCGAAGCGCTGCCCAAGCCGAACGAACCGCTGGCCAGTCATTCTGGCGAGGGCGACAATCGCGGTGGCAATGGCGTCGATCAGGGCCGAGGCTATGCCAATGGCCGTTGGTATGACTTCTATTCCGCTAACCTGCAACGCCTGTACGGTGCGCCGTGCAAGGCGGACAGCGAAGGCAAATCCGGCGTGGCAGAGGCGGCCAAGTCCGAAGCCGCCGAAACGTCCGCCGAGAAAACCGCGGCGCCTGGCGCCGTCGCTGTCGTCGAGCCGAAATCCGGCGTGGCCGAAGCCGCTCAAACCGACGCGGCGCAGATCGCCCGCGCCGAAACCGCCGCACCGTGCCAAGCGACTGTCGACGAACAGCAATGGGCCTCTCACACCCTTGATCGTCTGCAAGCCTGGGGCTTCAACACCATCGGCAACTGGAGCGCACCGGTGCTTGGCGAGGCCGAACGCGTGCCGTACACCTTGCCGCTGTCGATCGTCGGCGACTACACCAGCATCAGTACCGGCAGCGACTGGTGGGGCGGCATGCCCGACCCGTTCGATCCGCGTTTTGCCATGGCTACCGAACGTGCGGTGGCGATTGCCGCCCGCGATCATCGCGACGATCCGTGGCTGATCGGCTATTACGCCGACAACGAACTGGCCTGGGCCGGTCCCGGCGATGATCCGCAGTCGCGTTACGCGCTCGCCTACGGCACGCTGAAAATGACCACCGACGTGCCGGCCAAACGCGCCTTCCTCAAGCAACTGCGCGACAAGTACCGCAATCAGGCCGGGCTGTCGAAGGCTTGGGGCATCGATCTGCCGGCGTGGGAATTGATGGAAGATCCGGGCTTCGTGCCGCCGCTGCCGAATCCGGAACACCCGGAAATCGAGGCTGATTTCAAATACTTCCAGAAGGTTTTTGCCGACACGTACTTCAAGACCATTTCCGACTCTTTGAAGTGGCACGCGCCGAACCAGATGCTGCTCGGCGGGCGCTTCGCCGTCAGCACGCCGGAAGCCGTGGCGTCCTGTGCGCAGTATTGCGATGTGCTGAGCTTCAACATGTACACGCTCAAACCGCAGGATGGACATGACTTCGCCGCCCTCGCTGCGCTGGACAAACCGGTGCTGATCACCGAGTTCAATTTCGGCTCGACCGATCGTGGCCCGCTCTGGGGCGGTGTCACGCAAGTCGCGCGCGAAGATGATCGCGGCCCGGCCTATGCCAACTTCCTCAAACAGGCACTGAACGAGCCGTCGATCGTTGGCGTGCATTGGTTCCAGTATCTGGACCAACCGGTAACCGGGCGTTTGCTTGACGGCGAGAACGGGCATTTCGGACTGGTCGGGGTAACAGATCTGCCGTATCAGGGTTTTGTCGAAACCGTGCGCAAGAGCAACCTGCAGGCGCTTGCGCAACTGGGTAAAGAAGCGCAGAAAGCCCCGGCTCACGAGGCTGAGGGCGGGCGCAAAGGGGAGGCGGGTAAGGCGGCAGGGGCCGGACATGCGGGTGGGCATTCCGGTAACGGTCACTAGGTTTCAGACCGCGTTATCGTTTTTCGCGAGCAGGCTCGCTCCCACAAAGGATATGAGGTGTCGCTGGAATCCAATGTGGGAGCCTGCTCGCGAAGGCGTCAGCCGCCTCGACAAAATTTCCAGAACAACCGTCTGGCCCGCGCCTGTTCCCAAATCCCTCAAGGGCTGGAACAATGCGGGCCTCTTTGTAGAGCGTTTTCGCGGGGGAGTTGCGGGTGCAGATTCAGGGTCATTACGAGCTTCAATTCGAAGCAGTGCGCGAAGCATTTGCCGCACTCTTCGACGATCCCCAGGAACGCGGCGCAGCCCTGTGCATTCAGGTCGGTGGACAAACCGTTGTCGACCTCTGGTCCGGTACCGCCGACAAGGACGGTGCCGAAGCCTGGCACAGCGATACCATCGCCAATCTGTTCTCCTGCACCAAGACGTTTACTGCGGTCACCGCGCTGCAACTGGTGGCCGAAGGCAAGTTGCAACTCGATGCACCGGTCGCCCGCTATTGGCCGGAATTCGCCGCTGCCGGTAAAGAATCGGTGACCCTGCGCCAATTGCTCTGCCATCAGGCCGGCCTGCCGGCGTTGCGTGAACTGCTCGCCCCAGAAGCTCTGTACGAATGGCAAACCATGGTCGATGCCCTCGCCGCCGAAGCACCGTGGTGGACGCCGGGCGCCGGTCACGGTTACGCCGCGATCACTTATGGCTGGCTGGTTGGCGAATTGCTGCGCCGTGCTGACGGCCGTGGGCCGGGCGAGTCCATCGTCGCCCGAGTGGCCAAGCCGTTGGGGCTGGATTTCCATGTCGGCCTGGCCGACGAAGAATTTTATCGTGTGGCGCACATTGCGCGCGGCAAAGGCAATCCCGGCGACGCCGCAGCCCAGCGTTTGCTGCAAGTGACCATGCGCGAGCCGACGGCCATGACCACCCGTGCATTCACCAATCCGCCTTCGGTGCTGACCAGCACCAACAAGCCGGAGTGGCGACGCATGCAGCAACCGGCGGCCAACGGCCACGGCAATGCGCGCAGTCTGGCCGGTTTTTATGCCGGCTTGCTCGATGGCAGCCTGCTCGAAAGCGACATGCTCCAGGAGCTGACCCGTGAGCACAGCCTCGGTGACGACAAGACGTTGCTGACTCGCACGCGTTTCGGTCTCGGCTGCATGCTCGACCAACCGGACGTGCCCAACGCCACCTACGGCCTCGGTCCGGGCGCGTTCGGCCATCCGGGCGCGGGCGGCTCCATCGGTTTTGCTGACCCTGAGCATGATGTCGCGTTCGGTTTTGTGACAAATACCCTTGGGCCGTATGTATTGATGGATCCGCGCGCGCAAAAGCTCGCGCGGGTGCTTGCCACCTGTCTGTAAAGCGTTGATAGAGGTTCCAGGGGCGGAACCTCAACAGGATTTTCGATTCAAAACGGCTGTTTATCCGGGCGAAAGTGCTCTGATTTTTCATTACTTCATTTGTGGATTTTCAATGTCATCTAAAAAGACCCTCGCCCTGGCCCTGTGTGTAGCGATCACCGGTTGCGCACAGACCCCGAAAAACGACGCGGACGGCGGCAGTTGGTGGCCGTTCGGTTCTTCCGACACCGTCGCGGCCAAGGAGCCTGCACCGGCCCCGGCCCCGTTGAAACCTGCCGCGACTGCACCGGTCGCCAAGACTGAGAGCAGCAATCCGTGGTACTGGCCGTTCGGTTCCAGAGATGAAGCGACCAAAGCGGACCTGAAGGCTGAAGTTGCTCCGGAAGTGAAAAAACCGGTCACTGTCGCCAAGGCTGAGGCCGAGTCCAGTGGCAAATGGTGGTGGCCGTTCGGCGGTAAAGACCAACCTCCCGCCAAAGCCGTGCCGATGCCTGATCCGAAGGTGACTCAGGCCTGGCTCGACGACTACGAGCCGCGTCTGCGCGAAGCGGTCAAGGACAGCAACCTGCAACTCGAGCGCCGCGACAACGTACTGGTCGTCACCGCGCCAGTTGAGGGCTCGTTCAACCCGGACCGTCCGGCGATGCTGTTGCCGGTCACCCTCGGCCCATTCACCCGCGTAGCGAAAATTCTCGAAGCCGACCCGAAAACCGCCGTGCTGGTGCTCGGCCACAGCGACACCAGCGGTGCCGCGCCGGCCAACATCAAGCTGAGCCAGGAACGTGCACAATCGGTGGCGGCAATCTTCCGCCTCAGCGGTCTGCAGCGTGATCGTCTGATGCTGCGTGGCATGGGTTCCGAAGCGCCGCGTGCGGCCAATGACAGCGTTGAAGGCCGCGCCTTGAACCGTCGCGTTGAGTTGCTGGTGACCCCACAAAACACCATGGTTGCGCTGTTGAGCAAATACAACATGCCAGCGCCGAAGCCAGTGACCCTGGTCGCCGCGCAAGACGTCAAGCCAGCGGCCAAACCAGCGACTCCGGCTCCAGCCGCGAAAAAAGCCGCTGTCCCAGCGGCGAAAAAGGCGCCGGCCAAGAAAGCTGCGGCCAAGGCACCTGCGAAAAAGGCACCGGCCAAACCCGCTGCAAAGAAAACCGCGCCAGCCAAAGCCGCCACGACCGACAAGAAAGTCGCTGCGACAGACGCCACCAAAAAGTGATCCGCTAATCAAAAGGAATGCGCCATGACCCAGGCTCTGGCAGATATGCGTCGTGATTACACCCGCGATGGTTTGACCGAGGCGCAAGCCCCGGCCGAGCCGTTCGCCCTGTTCCACCAGTGGTTCGCCGATGCGGTGAACACCGAACAGGCGCCGGTCGAGGCCAACGCCATGACCCTGGCCACGGTTGATGCCGACGGGCGTCCGCACTGCCGCATTCTGCTGCTCAAGGGCCTGGACGAACACGGCTTTACCTTCTTCACCAATTACGACAGTGCCAAGGGCCAGCAGCTGACGGTCAATCCAGTCGCCGCCATGACGTTCTTTTGGCCGACGCTTGAGCGTCAGGTGCGTATCGAAGGGCGGGTGGTCAAGGTCACGCCGCAGGAATCCGATGCGTACTACCAGGTACGGCCATTGGGCAGTCGTCTCGGTGCCTGGGCCTCACCGCAAAGCCGCGTAATCAACGGTCGCGGTGAACTGGAAGATTTGCTCAAGGCCACCGAACAGCGTTTCTCCGACAGCCAACCCGACTGCCCGGCACATTGGGGCGGGTATCGCTTGCTGCCCGAGCGCATTGAATTCTGGCAGGGCCGTCCGAGCCGTCTGCATGATCGCCTCAACTACCGCGCGCAGGGCTCCGCCTGGATTCTTGAACGACTGGCACCCTGAGCAGTCTACCGAGCGAGATAGCCGCCGGCGGCGCAGGATGGCTGATTTGCCGCTACTGTAAGTGGACGTTCGCTGCCGTCTGTACCTGGCCTGAATGGAAGCCAATTTATCCGGCAGGTGTCGTGACAGGCGCCAAGCCACGGAGTTTAATGAACACATGTTCTTTTGGAGTTGATGCTATGCGTAAGTCTGTTCTGCTGGTTGCTTCCTTTTCCACCATGGCAATGTTGCTGACCGGCTGCCAGTCGAGCCTGACCGGTGACTCCTACTCCCGTGACGAAGCACGTCGCGTGCAGACGATTCGCATGGGCACTATCGAATCCCTGCGTCCGGTGAAAATCGAAGGCACCAAGACCCCGATCGGCGGCGCGGCTGGCGCAGTGGTCGGCGGTGTCGGCGGCAGCGCCATCGGCGGCGGCAAGGGCAGCATCGTCGCCGCGGTCATCGGTGCAGTGGCGGGCGGCTTGCTCGGCTCGGCCACCGAAGAAGGCCTGACCCGTACTCAAGGCGTGGAAATCACCGTCCGTGAAGACGACGGCAGCATGCGCGCCTACGTGCAGCAGGTTCAGGAAAATGAAGTGTTCCGCGTCGGCGAGCGGGTACGGATTTCCACCGTTGGCGGGACCAGCCGCGTTTCGCATTAAGCGGGATGCAGGTGAAGAAAACCCCGATCAGGTGCTGGTCGGGGTTTTTTTTTGCTTGTGATTTGAGCAATCAGTATTTGGCGCAGGTGCCCATGAAGTATTCGAGGCCCCTGTGATACCTAAGTCATTAGTCTTCAGAGGAAAGATATAGGTCAAGGTGTCGAGGCATGTTTACGGCGCATGCTTGTTCAATATCAGTGATCTGTTGCTCCGTCAGCTTGTAATCGTAAAGAGAGTCGTCTCTCGCACTCCAACCCATAATGACTTTTAAATTGGACGTAGCGATGGGGAGCGCTTGCTCAAATACAGCTGAGTCGTCACCCTTTACCACGCCCATGATTCGATGCTTCATGGTTCTATCCTTCTTGTAGGATCTGCTGATTTCGTCTGTTCGCCTGTTTCATGGTTGTACTCCCCCAAATGCCTCCCACGCTTTGTATATTTCTCAACCGCACCGTGCCGGAAATCCCATTCAAAAATTAATCCCTCTTTGTCTTTCCATCGCGGGCGTAACCCTCCGCCACCCTTTATTGGTGTTTTTGGAGGAGCCCATCGAGCATCGGGATATGCAGGTAAGTTTTTAGGTTTTTGATGGTAATTTCCCTGTGAAATGCTGGCCACAATATATAGCGGTCTAATTCGCGTTTCGGCGGGAAACACCAGAATGAAATCTTTGTACTCCGGCGGATAAACCGGATTCACAAGAATCCCGTCCGCCGCTTTCGTCGGCGGGTACACCCAGATGTGCGGAGCCTGTGGTGCGGCCTCTAGCGCCGGGATGCCGAGGATGTCCGAGCCATCCACTGCCGGCGTCCACAGCAGTTCGATGCCTTCACCCAGATCCGCAACGAACCGGTCACCGCGAGCGGTGAACTGCACGACATCGACCATTTCCCAATCGCGGTTCTTGCCGGTGTAGAAACCGTACCCCTTGAGCGTGCCATCGGCCTGCTGTTCGACACGCAGGCGCACGCGAGTCCGGGCTTGTTTGAGCGTGCTCAGTTGCTCATCGGTATACAGCGCACTGTCACCCAGATTTGAAGGCATCAGCAGCGCAACCAACCCGAGCAAAGGCGCGACCGCCGCGCTGGATACCAGCGCTGGCAGCGCTTCGAAAGCCGAGCCGGCCAGCGTCAGGCTGCCAAACCCGACGGGGAGGGTATTGGCGCTGATTTTCTTGAGGGGCACGCCGCCGCTTTCATCCGCCTCGCGAGCGCCGAGCAGGATCAGCTCGCCGTAATCCTTCAGGCTGTCGGTCGGCACCATGCCGGAAGGGTTGGCGTAGTCGATGATTGCGTCCGGCAACTTGCAGGACTTGGCAAACACGCAGCCAGCACGCACGGCTTCAGGTTTTGTGGCAGCCACTTCCCGGTTGCGCTCAAACGCCTCTTGCCGGGCCAGCATCGCGTCGTAGGCGTTTTGTCGCGCTTCGCGCTCGGCCAGTTCAGTGGCCGTCATATACCGCCAGGTAACGTGATGCCCGTCGCCCGCCGGTGGGTTTTGCACCCGGGGAATGTCCTTGTTCTGCGCCACAGATCGTCCCTTCGCTCATCATCGACAGCCCCTCGAAAGGAGCTGCACGACGTTAACGAAGCAGGAAAATTATGGCTGTAGGACGTGTCGCTAAAGACGTGGGGATAGTTCGATCAGGGCTAGGGCCAAGCTTGAATGAGGCGAACCTAAAGCAATTTATCCAGAACGAACTGCTTGAACCAAGGCGGCTGGGTGTCTGATTTGATCTCTATCAGTTCGCCATCCGTAATTTCAGCTATCTGCGTCAGGCCTCCACTGCCTTCATCAGAGTTATCGAAAATATAGGCTCGGTTGGAGGTCAGGATCGCTTCGGATAAAAGCTCCAGGGATCGCCAGTATCGAGCTTCAATTTTTTCAGCAGGAACGTTATGCCCGCCTTGGGAAACGCGGTATGCAACTCTCGCAATATTGATCTGCGGGTCCGCTGTTGCAACGTAATAGACGTAGACCCTATCGCCGGATTTATTCGCTTCAGCGAGGAGGCTGACTTTGTCTGTGGAGGACATGACGGTTTCGAACGTGAAGCTGATGCGTTCTTTTATCAGCGATCTACGGATGAAGTCGCAGAGTGCTGAGGCAACGTACGAGTCAATTTGAACATTCGAAAAGTTGAGCCGGACGCCATCAATTTCGAGCTCATCAAGCTTTGCTTGCGAGTGAGGCGATTTTTTCAGCAGGGGGTGAGCACGGAGAAAGTCGAAAAGCTCCGCTTTGTGGGCTTCGATGCGATAAGAACTGAAATCAAAGTACCCGGTGTCTTTGATTGAGCGTTCGATGTCGTCAGGATTTATGTAATTGCCCAACAGGTGCGCTGGGACGAGTCGATTGAATGTGCTTTTCCCGGATCCGTTCGGTCCCGCAAATATCCGTATTCTCGGTGTGCTCAAGAAGTAACCTGTTTTGAGGATTTGTTGATGTGCAGACGCGTTCCGCTTTTCAGATTGCCGTAGGCGCCAATCGACCGTAAAACGATGGAAGTTTTCTCGGTCACTTCAAGCAGTTGGCCATCCTTAGCGACAAGCACCGCGGCGCCGTTTGCGAGCGCCATTTTATAGGCGTTGCTGAAGGCCTTTAGAGCGATGTCGGGAATTCGCGACTCCTGAACGGCAATCTGATCGTCAGTCATTGGGCGTTTTTCGGTTTTGCGCGACATGAATGACTCCAAAAAGGTGTACTGAGTAGATGTCTGTTTCCTGCGCAAGATATAGCACGTTTGCAAGGTTTATAGCTAAGCCCCTCGTCTGTTGAAGGGGCTGTGCCATTAGCCGCAACAAACGTCAGGAAGTTTGTTGCGCACCCCTGCGACTCGCCGCCGCCGTCACCGCATAACCAATCAACGCCGCCAGAATCGAACCGGTCAAGATGCCCATCCGGTCCATGCCCGCGTAGTCGCTCACGCCCGGCTCGAAGGCCAGCGAACCGACGAACAGGCTCATGGTGAAGCCGATGCCGCAGAGGATCGCCACGCCGAGAATCTGGCCCCAGTTGGCGCCTTGGGGCAGGGCAGCGATGCCGACTTTAACGGCGAGCCAGGTCAGGCCGAACACGCCTACGGTTTTGCCCAATAGCAGGCCGATGGCGATGCCCATCGGTACGTCGTGGGTGAAGCTCTCGACGGTGACGCCGCTCAGCGACAGACCGGCGTTGGCGAAGGCGAACAACGGCAGGATGCCGTAGGCGACCCATGGGTGTAGCGCGTGTTCGAGGGTGAGCAGGGGGGACGGTTCTGCGTTTTTCGTGCGCAACGGAATGCAGAACGCCAGCGTTACACCGGCCAGCGTCGCGTGGACGCCGCTCTTGAGCACGCAGACCCAGAGGATCAGACCGATGATCATGTACGGCCCGAGCTTGACCACGCCGAGGCGGTTCATCGCCACCAGCGAGGCGATGCACGCAGCGGCGAGGCCCAGCGACAGCGTCGACAGTTCGCCGGAGTAGAAGATTGCGATGATCACGATGGCGCCGAGGTCATCGATGATCGCCAGGGTCATCAGGAACAACTTCAGCGACACCGGCACGCGTTTGCCGAGCAGGGCGAGTACGCCGAGGGCGAAGGCGATGTCGGTGGCGGTCGGGATCGCCCAGCCGCTGAGGGCGGCAGGGTTGTCGCGGTTGAGAAACCAGTAGATCAGCGCGGGTATCAGCATGCCGCCAACGGCCGCCGCACCGGGCAAAACGATCTGCGACGGCTTGGACAACTGGCCGTCGAGCACTTCGCGCTTCACTTCCAAACCGATCAGCAGGAAGAACATCGCCATCAGGCCGTCGTTGATCCACAACAGCAGCGGTTTGGCGATTTTCAACGCACCGACTTGCGCCACCACCGGCGTGTCGAGCAGGCCGGTGTACAGCCACGACAGCGGCGAGTTGTTGATAATCAGCGCGAGAATGGCTGCGGCGATCAATAGCAGACCGCTGGCAGCTTCCAACTGAAAGAAACGCGTGAAAGTGCTACGCAGAGGCAAGGTCGCTCTCCATCGAATCGTCAAAAAAGGTAGGACACCCTAACCCGTACGGTTAGTTGTTAAAACAAAAGTTATATTCTTTTTTGTTATATGTCGTTACAAGGCTTTTGACCCCAGCCACGCTGAGCCTAGCAGTTGCCGGACACATTGAGACTCAGCTGTACCTGTGCGCGCTGGAGGATTTTTCCTAAGCTGATGAGCGAGCCTCATAAAGAGGCTGATTCCTGCCCGATTCGACGAGAAGCCTGACCATGAGCGACAACCGACAGTGGGCCCGCGAGGCCATCCGCATCATCGAGGCGGATTTCCAGCGCAGCGCCGATACCCACTTGATCCCCTTGCCGCTGCCGGGTTTTGCGGGCATCGAGTTGTACTTCAAGGATGAATCCAGCCACCCGACCGGCAGCCTCAAGCATCGCCTGGCCCGTTCGCTGTTTCTGTATGCGCTGTGCAACGGCTGGTTGAAGCCTGGCGCGCCGGTGATCGAGGCGTCCAGCGGCTCGACGGCGATTTCCGAAGCGTACTTCGCCCGGATGCTGGGTTTGCCGTTCATTGCGGTGATGCCGGCGACTACGTCGAAAGAGAAGATTGCGCAGATCGCTTTTTACGGTGGCCAGAGCCATCTGGTGCAAGACCCGACGCAGATTTACGCCGAATCCGAGCGCCTGGCCCGCGAGCATGGCGGGCATTTCATCGATCAGTTCACTTACGCCGAACGCGCCACCGACTGGCGGGCGAACAACAATATCGCCGAATCGATTTTTCAGCAGATGCGCTACGAAAAACATCCGGAACCGAGCTGGCTGATTTCCAGCCCCGGCACTGGCGGCACCACCGCAACGCTCGGCCGTTACGTGCGCTATCGCCAGCACGGCACCCGCGTGTTGTGCGCCGATGCCGAGCGCTCGGTGTTCTTCGATTATTACCAGAGCGGCGATGCCAGTCTGCGGCTGGAGTGCGGTTCGCGCATCGAAGGCATCGGCCGGCCGCGGGTGGAAGCGTCGTTTCTGCCCAAGGTGATCGATGCAATGGTCAAGGTGCCAGACGCCTTGTCGCTGGCGGCCATGCATTACCTGGCGCAGCGCCTGGGCCGGCATGTCGGGGGCTCGAGCGGGACCAACCTGATCGGCGCGCTGATGGCGGCGCAGCAGATGAAAGCGGCGGGGGAGTCGGGGTCGATCGTGGCGATACTGTGCGATGGTGGCGAGCGCTACGCCGACACCTATTACGATGAGGCCTGGTTGAAGGCGCAGGGGTATGAGTTGGATGAGTTGATAGACGCCGTAACGGCGAGTGCCGAGCGTGGGGAGGCGCTGCCGACCTCAGTCCTGCGCGCCAATATCTGACACACCGCAATCAAATGTAGGAGTGAGCCTGCTCGCGATAGCGGTAATCCAGTCAACTTATTGTTGAATGTTGTCGCGCTATCGCGAGCAGGCTCACTCCTACAGGGATTTATGTCAGTCAGTGAGGCCGAGAATATCCCGCGCCACGGCCTCGGCAATCCGGATCCCGTCCACGCCCGCCGAAAGAATTCCGCCGGCATAACCCGCGCCTTCGCCGGCCGGGAACAAGCCTTTGACGTTCATGCTCTGCAGCGATTCGTTACGGGTGATGCGCAGCGGCGATGAGGTGCGCGTTTCGATCCCGGTCAGCACCGCGTCGTGCAATGAATAACCACGAATCTGCTTCTCGAACGCCGGCAACGCTTCGCGGATCGCTTCAATGGCGAAGTCCGGCAGGGCCAGGGCCAGATCGCCCAACGCCACCCCCGGTTTGTACGACGGCTCGACTTCACCCAGTTCAGTCGACGGCGTGCCATTGATGAAGTCGCCAACCAGTTGCGCTGGGGCCTTGTAGTCGCTGCCGCCGAGGATGAACGCATGAGATTCCAGGCGTTCCTGCAACTCGATGCCGGCCAGCGGGCCGCCCGGATAATCGACTTCCGGGGTGATGCCAACGACGATGCCGGAGTTGGCATTGCGCTCGTTACGCGAGTACTGGCTCATGCCGTTAGTGACCACGCGGTTCGGCTCTGAGGTCGCCGCGACCACGGTGCCGCCCGGGCACATGCAGAAACTGTAGACCGAACGGCCGTTCTTGGCGTGGTGCACCAGTTTGTAATCGGCGGCGCCGAGTTTCGGGTGCCCGGCGTACTTGCCCAGACGCGCACGGTCGATCAGCGATTGCGGGTGTTCGATACGGAAACCCACCGAAAACGGTTTGGCTTCCATGAACACGCCACGGCTGTGCAGCATGCGGAAGGTGTCACGGGCGCTGTGGCCGAGGGCCAGAACCACATGCCGCGAATGCAGAGTTTCGCCACTGGCCAGTTGTACGCCGACCAGTTGGCCGTCATCGATCAGTACGTCGCTGACGCGCTCCTGGAAGCGCACTTCACCGCCCAGTTCGCGGATCTGTTCGCGCATGTTTTCAACCATGCCGGTGAGACGGAACGTACCGATGTGCGGTTTGCTGACGTAGAGAATTTCTTCCGGCGCACCGGCCTTGACGAACTCGTGCAGGACTTTGCGCCCAAGGAACTTCGGATCTTTGATCTGGCTATACAGCTTGCCGTCGGAAAATGTCCCCGCGCCGCCTTCGCCGAACTGCACGTTGGACTCGGGGTTGAGCACGCTTTTGCGCCACAGGCCCCAGGTGTCCTTGGTGCGCTGACGCACTTCGGTGCCGCGTTCGAGAATGATCGGCTTGAAGCCCATTTGTGCCAGCAGCAGGCCGGCGAAAATTCCGCACGGGCCGAAACCGACGACGATCGGGCGCTGGCCCAGGTCGGTAGGTGCCTGGCCGACAAACTGGTAGCTGACATCTGGCGCCACGTTGACGTTGCGATCATCGGCGAACTTGCCCAAGACCCGCGCCTCGTCTTGCAGGCTGAGGTCGATGGTGTAGATGAAACACAGCTCGGAGGATTTCTTGCGCGCGTCGTAGCTGCGCTTGAACAAGGTGAAGTCGAGCAGCTCATCGCTGGCGATGCCCAGGCGTTGCACGATGGCCGCGCGCAGGTCTTCTTCGGGATGGTCGATGGGCAGCTTGAGTTCGGTGATTCGTAACATGGCGGGGATCCGGGTTCGCGGGGCGCACAACTGCGCCAGGGCGTTTGAAGGCGGCGATTATAAGCCGCAACGGCCGGATCGGGTGAGGCTAAAACGCTCAGTCGTTGCGCGATCCGCCGAAATACCCGCAACCACGCTGCACCTGGCCGTCGATGCGCAACTCGGCGCTCATGTGCTGCACGCTGCCGGTGCTGCTGTCGACGCAGCGTTGCGGCGCGACCCACAATTCGATGCGCTGGTTGTTGGCTTCGCTGCTGAGGTTGAAACGACCGTCTCCCAGTTGTTCCTCGACATAAGGCACGGCCAGCGGTGGCTGCCCCTCACGCTCGATGATCATGCCCTTGCCGCTGACCTTGACGTTCCATTCCGGGCCGTGGCCGGCAGCACGCAGAATGAGCAATTTGAAATTCGGATCATCGCAAGCGCTGCCGGCGCGTTCGACCCGATACAGCTGGGTCAGATCGAGGCGATCGCCAACGACCTTGCCGCGCACATCGGCAAACAGCTTGCCTTGCTCATCGGCCAGCGTTGCGGCTTCCTGCAGCACGCTGGTGCCGCCGATGTCATTGATTACCAGTTGACGCTGCTCCTGACACGGCTGGAACACCAGTTTGCCGTCAGCCGCGGTCAGTTGCCCCTGCATCCGCGTCTGGCCAACGTGCGAAGCACTTTCACGCTGGCCATCGAACAACTGGCAGGCGGCAAACAACGGCAGCAAGGCAACAATGACTAACGAACGGGCGACACGCATCTTTGGCTCTCCAGACAAGTGCCGCCACGTTACGCAGCCTGACCGTTCATCACAAGGGGTCAACCGACGTGAAATGTCTGGCCGGTTTGCAGGCCTTCGACACTTTTGGCGTAGGCCAATGCCACGTCCGCCGCAGGAACGGACTTGAAGCCGCGAAAGTAAGGCGCGTATTTACCCAAGGCTTCCGTCAGAACGGTCGGGCTTACCGAGTTGATTCTCAAACCGCGCGGCAATTCAATCGCGGCGGCACGGACGAAGCTGTCCAGCGCGCCGTTGACCAAAGCTGCCGAGGCGCCGCTGCGAATCGGGTCGTGGCTGAGCACGCCGGTGGTGAAGGTGAACGAGGCGCCGTCGTTGGCGAATTCGCGGCCGATCAGCAGCAGATTGACCTGGCCCATCAGCTTGTCCTTGAGGCCGAGGGCAAAACTGTCGTCGCTCATTTCGCTCAGCGGCGCGAAGGTCACGTTGCCGGCGGCGCAGATCAGCGCGTCGAACTTGCCGGTCTGTTCGAACAGTTTGCGGATCGATGCGTTGTCGCTGATATCGACCTGCAAGTCGCCGCTTTTACGGCCGATACGAATGACTTCGTGACGTTGCGACAGTTCTTTGTCTACGGCCGAACCGATGGTGCCGCCGGCGCCTATCAACAGAATCTTCATCAAGCTGTACCTCAAGTGGTTGAACGAGGTTTCAGTCTAGAGTGGTTTTTCTCGCGGATAAGCGCACTAATGGGCAACCTTTGGTTTTCAAATGGAAACAATCCATGAGCGAAATGGATGATCTGGCGGCGTTCGCCGTGTTGATCGAAGCCGGCAGTTTCACCTTGGCCGCACAACAGTTGGGCTGCAGCAAGGGCCAGTTGTCCAAGCGTATCAGCCAGCTCGAAGCGCAGTTTTCGGTGGTCCTGCTGCAACGCACCACCCGGCGTTTGAGCCTGACGGCGGCGGGCGCGGCGTTGTTGCCGCAAGCGCAGGCATTGGTGGTTCAGGTGGAACGGGCGCGTCAGGCACTGGCGCGGCTCAAAGACGACATGGCCGGCCCGGTTCGGATGACGGTGCCGGTGTCGCTTGGGGAAACCTTCTTCGATGGTCTGCTGCTGGAATTCTCGCAGCAGTACCCCGAAGTGCAGATCGAGCTGGAGTTGAATAACAGCTATCGCGATCTGTCACGCGACGGTTTCGATCTGGCGATCCGCTCCGAGGTGGCCAATGACCAACGCCTGGTGGCCCGGCCGCTGCTGGCGTGGCAGGAGATGACCTGCGCCAGCCCGGCTTATCTGGAGCGTTACGGCGAGCCGACGACGCCGCAGCAGCTGGCCGAGCACCGCTGCCTGCTCAACAGCCATTACAGCGGGCGTGAAGAATGGCTGTATCACCAGCAGCATGAGTTATTGCGGGTGCGGGTCTCCGGCCCGTTCGCCAGCAACCATTACAGCCTGCTGAAAAAAGCCGCGCTCACCGGTGCCGGCATCGCCCGGCTGCCTTCCTACCTGCTGCAGACGGAATTGGCCGACGGGCGCTTGCGCTGGCTCCTGCGCGATTTTCAGACCCGGCGCATGCCGATGCTGCTGGTGCATCCGTATCAGGGCGGTTTGCCGAAACGGACGCAGGTGCTGGCGGACTATCTGATGGGCTGGTTCAAGCGCAGTGGCGAGGCGCTGGATCGACTCCAGCGCTGATCGTGACCCTGTGGGAGCGAGCCTGCTCGCGAATGCGTCAGTTCAGGCGATACCGATGTTGAATGACACACCGCTTTCGCGAGCAGGCTCGCTCCCACAGAGGTGATCCTATTTTACGAAACGGTGGGCGATCAGGTGATCAAGCGACAGTTTTCCCGGCCCGGTCGTCATCAAATACAGCAACACCGCCGCCCAGGTGCCGTGGGTCGGGTACGCGTCCGGATAGACAAAAATCTGAATGGTCAGGGTCATGCCCAGCAGCGCCAGCGCCGAAAAACGTGTCGCCAGGCCGATCAGGATGAGCAGCGGAAAAAAGTGTTCGGCGAACGCCGCCAGATGCGCAGCGATTTCAGGCGACAGCAGCGGTACGTTGTATTCACTCTGGAACAGCGGAACCGTCGAGTCCGCCAGACGCGGCCAGCCCAGTTCAAACGTACCGTCAATCAAGTCGATCGCCAGGCCTTCGACCTTGGTTTGCCCGGACTTCCAGAACACCGCAGCGATGGAGAAACGCGCAATGAAGGCAACCAGGCTGTGCGGGATTTTTTCCAGCAGGCTGATGGCACGCGGGATAAGGGTGTTCATGGCAACTCCTTGTAGGTCAGTTGAATGATCGCGTTGTGTGCGATCAGCAAGGCCAGGGTTTGGGGGAGGTCGAAGGGCGGGCTGTTTTCGGCTGCCGCGAGCAACGGCTCTCCATTGTTCAGGTGACGGATAAACACGCTGGCGCCGGCTTCCAAAGTGAACACCTCGACATCGATGCCGTTGCGCAACACCAGTGCGTGTTGCCCTTGATTCAGGCCAATGCCCGCCAGGCTTTGCTCTTGCTGATGCGCAGCCCAGATCGCCACCACGGTAAACACTGAGTCGAGCAGGTGCAGCGATGGATGCAACCCGAACGTAAGTTCGCCGATGGTTTGCGGATTGGCGAGGGCGGCGCTGACGTGCTCCGGCCGGATCGGCTGCGCGTCGGCGGCGTGGTAGGCGAGCACGCGCAGGTACTCGAGGCGCGCGACGTCGGCGACATACGGCACGCCGGCAATCGGTTCGAACTGTGCGATGAAGTCGGCGAACGTTTCGCCGTAGCGGCTCATCAGCGGACCCTTTGGCGGTTGGCTTCGGATAAAAATCGCGGCCATGGCGCGGAAAAACTCCTCGCCAACCAGCTGCTGTACGACCGGATAACTGTCGGCCAAGGCATTGATCAGCGACGCCTGCACGTTGTTGCGATACACCGCGAAACGGCTCGCCGGGTCGGCACCGTTGGCGCTGCGCAGACCATCGGGGCAGGGCAGGCGCGTATCGATCAGTGCGGCGGCGAAAGCGCTTTGTGTGCTCATGCGCGGCCTCCGCTTTGCAGCAACAGCCGCTCGGCCTGCTGCGCCTCGGCGAGCAATACCTCAAACGCCGGCACCTGGTTGTCACGCTCGATCAGCGTTGCCACCGGGCCGATGCGCTCCAGCACCTGGCGGTACAACTGCCAGACCGCTTGGTCGATTGGCGCGCCGTGATCGTCGATCAGCAAACGATCGCCGAGGCTGTCGCAATCTTCGGCGAACCCGGCCAGATGAATCTCGCCGACCGCATGCAGCGGCAGGACGTCGAGGTAGGCCAGCGGATCGCGTTGATGATTGATGCACGACACATAGACGTTGTTCACGTCGAGCAACAGGCCGCAGCCGCTGCGGCGAATCACCTCGGCGATGAAATCTGGCTCATCGATGGTCGAGCGTTCGAACGCCAGATAGGTCGCCGGGTTTTCCAGCAGCATCGGGCGCTTGAGGGCGTTCTGGACCTGATCGATGTGCGCGCAGACGCGGTTCAGCGTTGGCGTGTCGTAGGCCAGCGGCAGCAGGTCATTGAGAAACACCGGGCCGTGGCTCGACCACGCCAGATGTTCGGAAAAAGATTGCGGTTGATAGCGTTCAATCAGCTCAGCCAGGCGCTTGAGGTGTTGTTGATCCAGCGGCCCTTCAGCACCGATGGACAAGCCGACACCGTGCAGCGATAGCGGATACTGCGCACGAATCAAACCGAGAAAATGATGAAACGGGCCGCCGGCCACCATGTAGTTTTCGGCGTGGACTTCGAAGAAACCGAGGTCCGGTGATGAACCGAGCACCTGTTGAAAGTGCCCGGTCTTGAGGCCCAGCCCGGCACGGGGCGGGAGCCCGGTGAGGGCTGCCTGAGTGCGCGCAAGGATATGGTCGTGGTCGCTGAACATGATCGTCACTCAGGCAGGCCGCGGATCAGGACTTGGCTTTGAAGGCTTCGAGCTGGCCGAAGCCGGTTGGCGAGGTTTTGCTTTCGGTGGTGGCGCAGGTGCCTTTCGGAACGATTTTCCAGGCGTTGGCCTGATAGTCCATTTTCGCTGTGCCGGCGCAGGTGGTGCCTGCACCTGCGGCGCAGTCGTTCTTGCCTTTCATGGCCACGCCGAAGCATTTTTCCATGTTGGCATCGGCGGCTTGGGCGGTGGAGACGGTGGCGACGCTCAGCGCGGAACCAAGGGCCAGAACCAGAGCGGTGGCGGACAGGGTGCGGGTGGTAGCAGTCATGATGTTTCTCCAGGTTTTATCAGGGTGTCTGCAAGTGCTTTTGCGCTTGCTTGTCCCTCTAGAGAAAGGTCGGGGGGATGCGTTACAGGTGGGGTTGAAATTTTTATAAAAAAAATCTTGGAACCGCCTCGTTCCCCTGTAGGAGTGAGCCTGCTCGCGATAGCGGACCGTCAGTCAATATTGTTGCAACTGATACACCGCTATCGCGAGCAGGCTCACTCCTACAGGGGATTTGCGGTGGGTTCGAGGTTTGCGTCGGGCATAAAAAAACGGCCCGAAGGCCGTTTTTGTTCAGCGATAACGCTCAACCCCCCAGATACGCCTCGCGCACTTTCGGGTCGGTCAGCAGTGCTTCACCGGTGCCTTGCATGACCACGCGGCCGTTCTCCAGAACGTAGGCGCGGTCGGCGATCTTCAGCGCCTGGTTGGCGTTCTGCTCGACCAGGAACACCGTCACACCGTCCTTGCGCAGCTGTTCGATGATGTCGAAGATCTGCTGGATGATGATCGGTGCCAGGCCCAGCGAAGGTTCGTCGAGCAGCAATAGCTTGGGCTTGCTCATCAGCGCGCGGCCGATGGCGAGCATTTGCTGTTCGCCACCGGACATGGTGCCGCCGCGCTGGTTGAAGCGTTCCTTGAGGCGCGGAAACAGGCCGAGGACCTTGTCCATCTGCTCCTGATAATCGCCCTTGTCAGTGAAGAAACCGCCCATGGACAAGTTTTCTTCGACGGTCAGACGGGCGAATACCCGACGACCTTCCGGGACCACGGCGATGCTCTTGCGCATGATCTGCGACGAGTCCTGGCCGACCAGTTCCTCACCCATGTAGCGGATGCTGCCGCTGTGCGCCTGCGGCGAACCGCAGAGCGTCATCAGCAGCGTGGACTTGCCGGCACCGTTGGCGCCGATCAGCGTGACGATCTCGCCCTGACGGACTTCGACGTTGACGCTGTGCAGGGCCTGGATCTTGCCGTAGAAGGTGGAAACGTTTTCGAACTGCAGCATTTACGCTTCCCCCAGGTAGGCTTTGATCACTTCAGGATTGTCGCGGATCTGTTCCGGCGTGCCGTCGGCCAGCGGCGTGCCCTGGTTGATCACGACGATGTGGTCGGAAATGCTCATGACCAGTTTCATGTCGTGTTCGATCAGCAGCACGGTGACGTTGTGCTCCTCGCGCAGCACGCCGATCAGCGCCTTGAGGTCTTCGGTCTCTTTCGGATTGAGGCCGGCGGCCGGCTCGTCGAGCATGAGGATCCGCGGGCGGGTCATCATGCAGCGAGCGATTTCCAGACGCCGTTGCTGACCGTAGGCGAGGGTGCCGGCGGTGCGGTTGGCGAACTCTTTGAGGTTGACCTTTTCCAGCCAGTACTCGGCAAATTCCATCGCCTCGCGCTCGCTTTTGCGGAACGCGGGGGTCTTGAACAGACCGGACAGGAAGTTGGTGTTCAGGTGCCGGTGCTGGGCGATCAGCAGGTTCTCGACCGCGGTCATGTCCTTGAACAGACGCACGTTCTGGAACGTACGCACCACGCCTTTGAGTGCGATCTTGTGACCGGGCAGGCCCTGTATCGGCTCTCCGTCCAAAAGGATGCTGCCGCCGGTTGGCTGGTAGAAACCGGTCAGGCAGTTGAACACGGTAGTCTTGCCCGCGCCGTTCGGCCCGATCAACGCAACCACTTGTTTCTCTTTGACGGTCAGGGCCACACCGTTGACCGCGAGCAGGCCGCCGAAGCGCATGCTCAGGTTTTCGACTTTAAGGATCTCGCGGCTCATTTGCGCAACTCCATGTGTGGGCGTTGCATCGGCAGCAGACCTTGTGGACGCCAGATCATCATCAACACCATCAGGGCACCGAACATCAACATGCGGTACTCGCTGAACTCACGCATCATTTCCGGCAACAGGATCATCACGATCGCCGCCAGGATCACGCCGAGCTGCGAGCCCATACCACCCAGCACGACGATGGCGAGAATGATCGCCGACTCGATGAAGGTGAACGACTCCGGTGTGACCAGCCCCTGGCGCGCGGCGAAGAAGCTGCCGGCAAAACCGGCGAACGCGGCACCGAGGGTGAACGCAGAAAGCTTGATCACGGTCGGGTTCAGGCCCAGCGCACGGCAGGCGATTTCGTCTTCACGCAGCGCTTCCCACGCACGGCCGATCGGCATGCGCAGCAAACGGTTGATCACGAACAGCGCAGCCAGTGCCAGCAACAGGGCAACGAGGTAAAGGAAGATCACCTTGTTGATCGAGTTGTATTGCAGGCCGAAATATTCGTGGAACGTCTGCAGGCCTTCCGCCGCTTTACGCTCGAAGGTCAGGCCGAAGAACGTCGGTTTTTCGATGTTGCTGATGCCGTTCGGGCCGCCGGTGATATCGGTCAGGTTACGCAGGAACAGACGGATGATCTCACCGAAACCCAAGGTCACGATCGCCAGATAGTCACCGCGCAGACGCAACACCGGGAAGCCCAGCAGGAAGCCGAACGTCGCCGCCATCAGGCCGGCAATCGGCAGGCAGATCCAGAAACTCAGGCCGTAGTAGTGCGACAGCAGCGCGTAGCTGTAGGCGCCGACGGCATAGAAACCGACGTAACCGAGGTCGAGCAGACCGGCCAGACCCACCACGATGTTCAGGCCGAGGCCGAGCATCACGTAGATCAGGATCAGCGTGGCGATGTCCACCGCGCCGCGTGAACCGAAAAACGGCCACACCAGGGCAACGATGATCAGCGCAATGATGAAGTAACGCTGAGTGGTCGGCAGGGTCAGGAAGTTGCTGGCCTTGGCCGGGATCAGCGGCATGCCGGGCGAGGAGCGCCAGGCTTTGCTGATCTGCTGGTTGAACAGCACGCGCAGGAACATCAGCACCGAGCAGATCGCGATGGTCGCGAGCACCGCAGGGCTGGTGTTGTGCACTTCCAGGTTGATGCCGACGATGGTCAGTTTCAGACCGAGTACCGGGTAGGCCACGGCCCACACCAGCAAAGCGCTGAACAGCGCCTGTTTAAGATTCCTAGTCATACTTTCTCAACCTCCGGACGGCCCAGAATGCCGGTCGGACGGAACAACAGCACCAGAACCAGCAAGCCGAACGCCACGACGTCCTTGTACTGGTCGCCGAAAATATCGGCACCGAACGCTTCCGCTACACCGAGCACCAACCCGCCGAGCATCGCGCCGGGAATACTGCCGATGCCGCCCAGTACCGCAGCGGTGAAAGCCTTGAGGCCGACGAGGAAACCGGCGTTCGGGTTGATCACGCCGTATTGCATGCTCAGCAGCACAGCCGCAACGGCTGCCAGCGCAGCACCAATGACAAAGGTCAGGGCGATGATGTTGTTGGTGTTGATGCCGAGCAGGTTGGCCATCTTGATGTCTTCGGCGCAGGCGCGGCAGGCGCGGCCCAGACGAGAGCGGGAGATGAACAGGGTCAGGCCGAGCATGGCGATCAGCGTGACCACGAACACCACGATCTGCATGTAGGAAATCAGCACTTCTTGTGCGCCACCCGGACCGAAGGCGAGGTTGCCCGGGATCAGGTTGGGGATTGCTTTGTCCTTGGAGTCTTGCGCCAGCAGAACGGTGTTCTGCAGGAAGATCGACATACCGATGGCGGAAATCAGCGGGATCAGACGGTTGCTGCCGCGCAGGGGGCGGTAGGCAATGCGTTCGATGCTGTAACCGTAGGAACTGGTGACGACGATGCTGGCGATGAACGCCGCGGTCATCAGCAGCGGGACACTGTCGAGTCCCATCATGGTCAGCCCGGCGATGGCGATGAACGCCACGTAGGAACCGATCATGTACACCTCGCCGTGGGCGAAGTTGATCATTCCAATGATGCCGTAGACCATCGTGTAGCCGATGGCGATCAAGGCATACATGCTGCCAACGTTGAGGCCGTTAACCAGCTGTTGGAAGAAGTGATAGAGGTCAGGCATTACAGCGCTCCTAAAAACCTGATACGCATTTCACTGGTGGAGTCATTTTCCCGCCCGGCCCCGTGGATCTCTATCCACTTCGAATCCGGGTTTTGCCAGCGAACCGCTGATGACGGTTTTGAGATTTTCAGGTGGGGAGACTGGCGGATCACGCCAGCGCGGCCCATACATTCGTAAAACAAAGCCCACGGCACGCCGTGGGCTTTATTGGCAGTCAGTCAGGCAGCGCCTTACTGAGGCGAAACTTCAGTTTTAGGTTTGCCGTTGTGCCACTCGTAAACCACGAACTTGAAGTCTTTCAGGTCGCCCTTGTCGTCGAAGCTCAGGTCACCGGTCGGGGTCTTGAACGAACCCTTGTGGATCGCTTCGGCCACTTTGGTGGCGTCTTCGGACTTGGCAGCGGTGATACCGGCGGCAATCACTTCAACCGCGGAGTAGGACGGGAACACGAACGGGCCGCTCGGGTCTTCCTTCTTCGCTTTGAACGCGTCAGCCAGGGCAACGTTGGCCGGATCCTGGTCGAAGGATTTCGGCAGGGTCACCAGCAGGCCTTCGGACGCGTCCTTGGCGATCTGAGTGATCGAGTCGTTACCCACGCCTTCTGGACCCATGAACTTGGCTTTCAGGCCTTTTTCCTGGGCTTGACGCAGGATCAGACCCAGCTCCGGGTGGTAGCCGCCGTAGTAGACGAAGTCGACACCGGCTTGCTTGAGCTTGGCGATGATTGCCGAGAAGTCCTTGTCGCCGGCGTTGACGCCTTCGAACACGGCAACCTTGGTGCCTTTCTTCTCCAGGGTCGATTTCACCGCGGTGGCGATGCCTTCACCGTACTGCTGTTTGTCGTGCAGCACGCCAACCACTTTCGGTTTCACGTAATCGGCGATGTAGTTGCCGGCGGCAGGGCCTTGGGCACTGTCCAGACCGATGGTACGGAAGATCATTTTGTAGCCACGGGCGGTGATGTCCGGGCTGGTGGCAGCCGGGGTGATCATGATCACGCCTTCGTCTTCGTAGATGTCCGAAGCTGGCTGAGTGGAGCTGGAGCACAGGTGACCGACCACGAACTTGACGCCGTCGTTGACGACCTTGTTCGCTACCGCTACCGCTTGTTTCGGATCGCAGGCATCGTCGTATTCAACGGCTTCGAGTTTCTTGCCGTCGACGCCGCCCTTGGCGTTGATCTGCTCGATGGCCATTTTCGCGCCACTGAACTGCATGTCGCCGTATTGGGCTACTGGACCGGTCTTGGGACCGGCGATACCGATTTTGATGGTGTCAGCTGCGAACGAATGGCTGGCAACCCCGGCCAGAACCATAGCGGCAAACAGTTTGGAAATCTGCTTAGTAGCCTTAGTCATAGTGCTCCACTCTTACTGTTGTATTTTTTTAGAGTCCTGGCGCCTTAGCAGCAGAACCGGGTCAGATATCTTTGCGACATCCTCCGGAAATGCCCCCGGCAACTGTACCGGTACAGTGTAGAGCGCCGCTTGTTCAACTGGGAAGCAGGCGCCAAGGGGCAAAACCTGGGGGTGTCGCATTTTTGAATGAAAAAGACAGAATTGCGGCGGGGCTTTCGCGGGCATATAGCCCAATCAGCAGCATTCCCTGGCGTTCCTGCTCTTTTCGTTCGGTGCAGCCATTTGCAACCGGGTTTTTCTGGCGGACCACCAACGTTATGATTCGCGTCGATTTCTTTTCCGGACAGAGCCCATGAATCAAGAACCTAGCACCCTCTATGCCAAGCTGCTTGGGGAAACCGCATCTATTACCTGGAAAGAGTTGGAGCCGTTCTTCGCCAAGGGTGCCCTATTGTGGGTCGACCCAGCGCTGGATTTGATCGCCGCCGCCGAAGCCGTGGCAACCGATGATGGCAACAAAGTCGCTGCCTGGCTGGCCGAAGACAAGGTCGCCAAACTGTCTGAAACGCGGGCGCTGGATATTTTCGAACGCGATCCGCCGCTGTGGGCAGTGGTGGTTTCGCCGTGGATTATGATCCAGGAAAGGGCGGCCGCTCCGAGCGTCGCACCCTAATGGTGCGAGCAGCTATCCACGAAAAGTGTGTAGCGGAGTAGCGTGATGGCACGTTGCCGTGGAGAAACGCCACAGGCGCGTCTCACTTCACGGTGACGTAAACGTAACGGGAACAGTTTATTGAGCGGCCTGAGGGTCGCTTAATTGTTTCTGAATGTTGGTTCAGTGGGATTTGTATCGTTCGGATGGTACTCATCGCGAGCAGGCTCACTCCTACAGGGGGAACGCATTCCAAAATGTAGGAGTGAGCCTGCTCGCGATAGAGGCGACTCGGTCTCTGATCAGACCGAATAAGTCTTCCCGGTATGGTTATTCAGCGAAATGACCTTGGTCTTGCCAATCCGGTGACGGTAGATCTCGCGCAGGTACTTGATCGACTTCTTCACACAATCGCGCGACAGGCGGATGTCGTTGATCGAGACGAACTTGTCTTTGTCGTTGATCAGTTCGCGGTACTTCTTCTCGTACATCGGTTTGATCGCGTACCAGTTGGTGTCGAGAATCTTCGCCGGGTTTTCGAACTCGTTGAGCAGGTCGTCGATGCGATCTTCGTCAAACTCTTCCTGAATGATGAAATCGAGAATCGAGTTGTCCAGCGTCTCGTCGAAACGGTACGGAGTCTTGGCGAAGCAACGCTTGATGAACGCCACGATCAACGTCAGGAAGTCATCCGACAGGCACGGGCTCTTGGCAATCAGGGTGGTCAGCGACAGGTTCGCCGAAGCGCCGATCACCAGCGCGTAACGCTTGAGCGTGGTGTTGGGGAACAGGCTGTTGAGGTGGGTCTTCAGCCGGTTCAGGTCCATGTACGACAGCTTGTAGTCCTTGGGCAGCGAAACGATCGAGACCACCGACGAGCAGTTCTTGAAGAAGTGCAGGTCATGCAGGGCCGCGGCGTCGTAGCCGGAATTCTTGTACTGCTCCAGCGACGCGCGATATCGCTTGGATTCGATCGGCAGCAGGCTGATGCCTTCGATGGCCTGGGTGACCTTGTTGAAGTGCGGCAGGTCGATTGAACGGAAGAACAGATCGTCGATGTTCAGACGTTGCGGCTCTTTTTCGAAGACCTTGAATTTGTCGCTGCTCGGCGGCGGAGTTTCCGGCACCACCGATTCGGCGTAGGCGATCGCCACCGGGCCAGCCAGGCTCATGAACAGGTCGTTGGCGTCCAGGCGAATGGTCTCGCCGATGTCGATGCCGGCGCGACGGAAGTAGTTCTGGTCGTAGTCGGTGGTGACTGCCTGCGCGGTGAGAATGTTGAAGATCTGCTGCGAGATGTACTGGTTGGCGTGCTTTTCCATCGCATTGACATCAATGTTCTGGATGTTGCCGTCATCGCTTTCTTCGGCGTAACGCATGATGTCGTTGGAAATCAGCATCATCGCGTTCCATGGGCGAATCCGCCCCATGACGCTGGCTTCGCTGCTGTCTTCGTTGGCAAAGTTGTAGGAGAAATCCCATTCCTCCGACAGGTATTTGCACAGCAGACGCCCGGCGTTGATGTGCAGCGCTTCGGACATTTCGCTGCGGTGATCGGAAATGTTCGGCAGCACGCAGATGCCGCTGGTAAAGATCGGCTCGAACACGAACGAATGACCGCTCTTGCCGTCATGCTCATCCATCGGCTTGGTGTCGAACGTCTTGTTCATGTACGAGTGCTGCTGGGCCAGGCCGAACTCCGAAGCCATGCCCGAACCAGTACCGCCGCCGGCACTGAAAATCGAAAAATACAGGCGCGACTGGTTGGCCTTGATGCCGCAGCTGTCGATCAGGTACGAGTGGATCATTTTCCAGTCGGGGCTGGAGAAACGCTGGGTGTCCTTGTTGAGGATGATCTTCGCCAGGTACTGGCCGAGGATCGGCGCGTTACCGGCGCCACCGGCGTGGACTTCGGACAAGTCCATGATCTTCATCTTGCTGTAGTCACGCAGGAAACCGCTTTTCTCGCCTTTGCGGGAAAAACGGATGCGCCCGGCGATGTCCTTGTCGAGGTCGCCGAGCATCACCAGTGGCTCCACCAGAAACACCGGTTTGGCCGATTTGTTCGGGCCCAGGCGCAGGTTCTGTTTGATCCACTGCGCCGGGCTGTAGCCCTTGTCGGCGAGACGGCGGTCGGCCGGACGGTCTTCGTTGTTGAATTCGTTGAGGTAGAACTTGCGCGCGTTGTACACCAGCTCCGCGACGTCGAGGGCGATGTTGGAGCCGCAGCGACCGAGGCCGATCAGGCACACCGAGGGAAATTCCTGATCGTTGTGCTGTTCGTTATCGCCTTCCAGGTGCGGCGGGCGCGGGAACACCAGATCACGCAAACCGTCGAGGTTGTCGAGGATGCGGTCGGTATTGGTTTCGGTGAAATACAGATATTGCTGGGTCGACAGCGGACGCGCGGGTTGCGCAGGCTTGGTCGGGCTGTTGGCGGCGGGGCTGGAGGTCAGGTCGGAAATCGCAGTGGCAGGATTGTTTTTGGATGTCATGGTGCGCCATGTACCTGGACTGGGTTGGCCCGATGACCGATGTCAGCGAACCTCACGGAATAGGATCTCGCGCCTTTTTTGCGCGAATTGAGCCCGAGCGTCAGGGCGGTGGCCTGACTGTCGCTGGGGGGAATCCTTTCCTGATCGTTGTTGAATCGGCCATTATTCGGCGATCTTTAATGGAAAAGAGGCAAAATGATGTCAACGCTACCTTCGTTGGGGTTTGCCGGAATCGGCCTGATGGGCCTGCCGATGTGCCGGCGTCTGTTGGCGGCGGGCTACCCGCTGACCGTGTGGAACCGCAACCCGGCCAAGTGCGCGGCACTGGTCGAGGCCGGCGCCCGGCAAGTCACGAGCCCCGCCGAGTTGTGCGGACACGCTGACATCGTGATGCTGTGCCTGGCCGATACGGCAGTGGTGCACGAGGTGGTGTTTGGCGCTGGCGGTATCGTCGAGGGGGCGAAACCCGCGCAACTGCTGGTGGATTTTTCCAGCCTCGAACCAACGGCGACCCGCGAGATGGCCGCGCAGTTGGCGCAGCAAACCGGCATGGGCTGGCTCGATGCGCCGGTGTCCGGCGGAGTGGTCGGTGCCGAGGCTGGCACTCTGGCGATCATGGTTGGCGGCGCGGCGGCGGATCTCGAGCGGGTGCGTCCGGTGCTGCTGAGCCTTGGCCAGCGTGTCACGCACATGGGCGGTGTCGGGGCCGGCCAGGTGAGCAAGGCCTGTAATCAAATGATTGTCGCCTGCAACGCGCTGGTAATCGCCGAAGTGGTGGCGCTGGCCGAACAGGCCGGGGTCGATGCCAGCCTGCTTGCCGAAGCGCTGGCCGGCGGGTTTGCCGATTCGAAACCGCTACAGATTCTTGCGCCGCAAATGGCCGAGAGTCGTTTTGAACCGATCAAATGGCATGTGCGCACGTTGCTCAAGGATCTCGACACGGCGGTGAAATTTTCCCGTGAACAGGGCTCGGCGACGCCGCTCAGCGGATTGGCCGCACAACTGATGCGCCTGCATGGGGCGCAGGGCTATCTGGCGCAGGACCCAGCGACACTGGTGCAAATGTACCGCGCGCCAGCAGCAACGGATTGAACGCCGGCGACGCCTTGCGCTGGTTGATTTCCTCCAGCACCGGGCGCAGCTCGTTGAGCGGCACCGGCCGGCTGAGCAAGTAACCCTGAATGAAATCGCAGCCCGAGCGCTCGAGAAACTCGTACTGCTCCAGGCTTTCCACGCCTTCGGTGACCACCTGCAGGTGCAGGGTGTGCGCCATGACGATGATCGCCTGGACGATCTCCATGTCCGCGGTGGCTTTGGGAATGTCGAGGATGAACGAGCGGTCGATTTTCAAGGTGTTGAGCGGCAGGCGCTTGAGGTAGGCCAGCGACGAATAACCGGTGCCGAAGTCGTCAATCGACAGCGACACGCCAAGCGCGCGGATCTGCCGCAACAACACCAGCGTGTTGGCGATGTTGCCCATCAGCGCATTTTCGGTGACCTCCAGCTCCAGTCGTTCCGGCGCCACACCGGCGCTGCGCAGGGCGTGTTCGATTTCATCGGCCAGCTCTTCGCGGGCCAGATTCAATGGTGAACAGTTCCAGGCAATTTTCAGCTCCTCGCAGCCATGGCTGGAGAGTTCGCCGAGATCGCGACAGGCGCGCCGCAGCACCCAGTTGTCCAGCTCGGCGATCAGGCCGTTGCTCTCGGCGATGGCGATGAAACGATCCGGGGTGAGCAAACCGTGCAGCGGGTGCTGCCAGCGAATCAGCGCTTCAAGCTTGGTGACACGCCCGGTTTTCAGCTCGAAGATCGGCTGGTAATACAGGGTCAGGCCGTTTTCTTCGCGCAGGGCCTGGCGCAACTCTTCTTCGAGTTGCAATTCCAGGGTGGCGCGGTTTTTCAGGCTGGAATTGAAAAAGTGCAGGCCGTTGCGCCCCGCGCCTTTAGACTGGTACAGCGCCAGGTCGGCGTGCTTGAGCAGCTCTTCGCAAGTCGCGCCGTCTTCAGGAAACAGGCTGATGCCGATGCTGGTGGTCATCACCATGCGCCGGCCGGCCAGTTCGATCGGCTCTCTCATCTTGAGCATGATGCGCTGCGCCATGCCCCGCGCCTCTTCGCGGTCGTGCAGGCTGATCAGGATGCAGAACTCGTCACCGCCGAAGCGCGCGACCACGTCTTCATGGCTGCGCACCGAGCCTTTGATGTGGCTGGCGATGACTTTGAGCAGCGCGTCGCCGGCGTCATGCCCGAGGCTGTCGTTGATCCGTTTGAAGTGATCGATGTCCAGGAACATCACCGCGAGCATGCCGCCCTCGCTGGTTTTCTGGCTGAGTTTTTCGGCGAAGATCTGGTTGAAGCCGCGGCGGTTGATCAGATTGGTCAGCGCGTCGTAATTGGCCGCTTGCTGTAACGACATGCGCGCCTGGTCAAGCTGACTGAGCAAGGCGTTGACCCGGCGCAGGTCGTGCTCCTTGTTTTGCAGCTTCTTGTCGGCGAGGGCGGCGCTGATCGCACTGCCCAGTATCAACAGGATGATCAGCGCCACGGTCAGGCCCAGTTGCAGATGCCCGGTTGCGCCGCCGCTCGCGGCCAGGTCGCCCTCGGGTATGACCAGGTTCAGTGCAGCCATGCCGGTAAAATGCATGCTGATGATGCCTGCGCCGAGAATCAGCGCAGCGCTGTATTTGAGCAACTGATGGGCCACGCCGTTGCCTTCGCTCAGATAGCGGGCGACCCACAGCGCGGCGAAACTGGCACCGATGGCGATCAGCACCGACAGCGCAAACAGCCCCGGATGGTAATAGGCGCTGGCGCTCGATTTCATCGCCGCCATGCCCACGTAATGCATGCCGGCGATACCCAGGCCAATGACCGACGCCGTTTTCAGGCAGCGCAGCGCGCTGGGCTGCACCTCGCTCAGGGTTTGCATGGCCAGCCACGAGGCGAGCAGGGCGATCAGCAGGGAGAAGAGGGTGATGCCGAGGTCGTACTCGATATCGATGGGCGTCTGAAAAGCCAACATGCTGATGAAGTGCATGGCCCAGATGCCGCCGGCCAGACAGGTCGCGCCGATCCAGCGCCAGAGCCGCCGCGAGGCCATGTCTTCGGCATGCACCACACGCTCGGCCATGTCGAGCGTAGCGAAACTCGCCGCGCAGGCGACCAGATAGGCCGCCAGCACCAGCAACGGATTGTGCGTGCAATCGAGAATGACCTGCCCGCGCGCCGGCAGCTCGGTAACAAAATGCAAACCAAGCCACTCCATAGCGTGCCCCGTCTCTGAAGTCGTCCTGACTGCGTGATCAACGCAGGCGAATGACTGGAGTATAGAGGCCGATTTCTGTGCGCAAGCGGTAGTGGCACATTGGCGCTAATGATTTTGGCATTAGCGTCATAGCGATTCGCGCTAAGACTTAGGCAATGCGCTCAAGTGGCAGATCGTTCCAGTGCGGATCAAGCGGCGGCAGACCATGCGCGGCGCGGGCCTTGTCGCAGTCGGGGTTGTGTTCCCCGTTCTCCCACGACGCCTCGAACTCGCGGCATGGGCTCGAGCGCTTCTCATAGATCGTGCACGCTACGTTGCCGCCGACTTCTCCCGCCAGGGAGATGCAGCGTGTGGGTTTGCGATCAGTGCCGATCATTGCCACACGGCTAGGGGTGATTTGCTCGACCAGTTCATCGGGCACGGTACCGCCGGAGGAAGCACATTCACCCCAGAAAAAAGACACGCGAAAATGGGAACAGCAGGCACCGCAATTCAGACACGGACTGACTTCAGACATGGGCGAGGGTATCAAAGGGATTGATCGGCAGATCCGGACGGATCCGGCGGCCATTCTAGGCTTTGCCATGGACTTGGGAAGGGGGCCGCGGAAGTATTTTTTTGTGCCCGGATTTTGCCGTGAAAGCCCCGTATGACGGGAGATTTCAGGATTATCAAGGGCTTACGTTTCGTTACAGTGCGATGGGTCGATATCAGGCTGACGAATGATCACAGACAGCCCTCGCGCGGCTGACTAGATTGCAGGTTCCGGGCTCGAACGCGCTGGCAGTGAAGCCCCATAACAATAAAGAGACGGACCCATGCAGAACTCGACCCAAGCGGCGAATGCCTGGCGCATTCTGTTTTTGCTGTTCCTCGCCAATCTGTTCAATTTCTTCGACCGCACCATTCCGGCGATCATCATCGAGCCGATCCGCATGGAATGGCACCTCAGCGACTTTCAGCTGGGTATCGTCGGTACCGCGTTCACCATCGTTTATGCCATTGCCGGCCTGCCGCTGGGGCGCATGGCCGACACCGGTTCGCGCAGCAAACTGATGGGCTGGGGCCTGGCAACATGGAGTGCGCTGACCGCGGTCAACGGTCTGGTCGGCAGTTTCTGGAGCTTCCTGATCGTGCGCATGGGCATCGGCATCGGCGAAGCCAGTTATGCACCAGCGGCCAACTCGCTGATCGGCGATCTGTTTCCGGCGCACCGTCGGGCAAGGGCCATGGGCATTTTCATGCTCGGCCTGCCGCTGGGGCTGCTGCTGGCGTTCTTCACCATCGGCGCGATGGTCAAGGCCTTCGACAGTTGGCGTGCGCCATTCTTTATTGCCGCGGTGCCGGGGCTGATCCTTGCGGTGTTCATGTTCTTCATCAAGGAACCCAAGCGCGGCGCGGCGGAAACCGTGCAGGTCTCGCAGGAGAAAGTCGATAAGCCGATCCGCCGCGTGCTGGCCGTGCCGACCTTTTTGTGGCTGGTGATGGCCGGGCTGTGCTTCAACTTCGCGACCTATGCCTGCAACTCGTTTCTGGTGCCGATGCTGCAACGCTATTTCCTCATGCCGTTGCAGGAAGCGGCGGTGGCCACCGGGATCATTGTTGGCGTGACCGGGCTGGTCGGGCTGACCTTGGGCGGCTGGATCGCTGACAAGATTCACCAACGCGTGGCCAGCGGGCGACTGCTGTTTGCGGCGTTCAGTCTGATCATCTCGACCCTGTGCACGGCGTGGGCGCTGCATGCCGGGCGAATCGAGATCGGCGTGTTCGTCGCGGTGTTCAGCGTCGGCTGGCTGTTCGCCTATAACTTCTACACCTGCGTCTACACGGCGATTCAGGACGTGGTTGAACCGCGTCTGCGTGCGACGGCGATGGCGTTGTTCTTTGCCGGTTTGTATCTGCTGGGCGGTGGGTTGGGGCCAGTGGTGGTCGGTGGTTTGTCGGACCATTTCGCGCACACGGCAATGCTGTCGGCGGGTGCGGAGCAGATGACCGAGGCGTTCAAGGCTGTCGGCCTGCATGACGCGATGTACCTGATTCCGGTGGCGCTGTTCCTGACCATGGTGTTTCTGTTTCTGGCCTCGCGGTGTTTTGTGCGCGATGCGCAGCGGATGAAGGAGGGCTTGGTGGCGGTGGTTGAGCCAGGTGCTGCGGCGGCGACTGCTTAACCGCTTTCGCGAGCAGCCTCGTTGCCAGATGATCGTTCCCACGCTCCGCGTGGGAATGCAGCCCGGGACGCTCCGCGTCCCTACCGAAGCTGGAACGCAGAGCGTCCCTAGAGGCATTCCCACGCGGAGCGTGGGAACGATCTTCGCGCGCAAAAAAGGCCCGCATCACTGCGGGCCTTGTTGTTTTCAGCGGTGGAGCAGGGCGGATTAGCCCGCCACCAACACCCGAATCGCTTCCAGGCGCAACGCCGCTTTATCCAGCATCGCCAGACCCTGCTCGCGCTGAGTGCGCAACGCGTCCAGTTCGCTGTCACGCACGGTCGGGTTGACCGCTTGCAACGCGGTCAGGCGCGCCAGTTCTTCGTCGGTGTCGGCGGCCAGACGACGACGCGCCTCGGCCACGCGCTCGGCGTGACGTGGGGCGATCTTGTCTTCGCCGGCGTTGATCCGTGGCGTCAGCTGATCGCGCTGGGCCTGGATGAATTTGTTGGCGCTGGCGCGCGGCACGCTTTCGAGCTGATCGTTGAGGGTTTCGAAGGACACCCGTGGCGACAGGTCGTTGCCGTTGGCATCGAGCAGGCAGCGCAGCGCCGCCGGCGGCAGGTAGCGGCCCAGTTGCAGCGAACGCGGGGCGACCACTTCGCTGACGTAGAGCAACTCGAGCAACACGGTGCCCGGTTTCAACGCCTTGTTCTTGATCAGCGCGACGGCGGTGTTGCCCATCGAGCCGGACAGCACCAGGTCCATGCCGCCCTGCACCATCGGGTGTTCCCAGGTGATGAACTGCATGTCTTCGCGCGACAGCGCCTGGTTGCGGTCGTAAGTGATGGTCACGCCTTCGTCGTCGCCCAGCGGGAAGCTGGCGTCGAGCATTTTCTCGCTCGGCTTGAGGATCAGCGCATTTTCCGAATGGTCTTCGCTGTCGATGCCGAATGCGTCGAACAGGGTTTCCATGTAGATCGGCAGGGCGAACTGGTCGTCCTGCTCGAGGATCGCTTCGACCAGCGCTTCACCTTCGCCAGCGCCACCGGAGTTGAGCTCCAGCAAACGGTCGCGACCGGTATGCAACTCAGCTTCCAGACGCTCACGCTCGGTACGAGCTTCGTCAATCAGCGCTTGCCACTCGCCGTCGTCGGCTTCTTCGAGCAGCGGCAGCAGGCGTGGGCCGAACTGATGCTGCAAGGCGTTGCCGGTCGGGCAGGTATTGAGGAAAGCGTTGAGCGCTTCGTGGTACCACTGGAACAGGCGCTCTTGCGGGCTGGTTTCCAGGTACGGCACGTGCAGTTCGATGATGTGCTTCTGGCCGATCCGGTCGAGACGACCGATGCGCTGCTCAAGCAGGTCCGGGTGCGACGGCAGATCGAACAGCACCAGGTGGTGAGCGAACTGGAAGTTGCGACCTTCACTGCCGATTTCCGAGCAGATCAGCACTTGCGCGCCGAACTCTTCGTCGGCGAAGTAGGCGGCGGCGCGGTCACGCTCAAGGATGTTCATGCCTTCGTGGAACACCGTGGCCGGGATGCCGGAACGCACGCGCAGGGCGTCTTCCAGATCCATCGCGGTTTCCGCGTGGGCGCAGATCACCAGCACTTTGGTGCGCTTGAGCATTTTCAGCTGATCGATTAGCCACTCGACGCGCGGGTCGAATTTCCACCAGCGTTCTTCTTCACTGGCCTCCGGCTGGGACTGGAAGCTGACTTCCGGGTACAGCTCGGCGTGTTCGCCCAACGGCAGTTCGAGGTATTCGGCCGGGCATGGCAGCGGGTACGGATGCAGCTTGCGCTCCGGGAAACCCTGCACGGCGGCACGGGTGTTACGGAACAGCACGCGGCCAGTGCCGTGTCGATCGAGCAGTTCACGCACCAGACGCGCGCTGGCTTCGGTGTCGCCATCGTTGACCGCGGTCAGCAAGGCTTCGCCTTCGTTGCCGAGGAAACCGTGAATGGTTTGGTGCGCAGCGGGCGAGAGGCGGCCCTTGTCGAGCAGTTCCTGAACCGCTTCGGCGACCGGGCGATAGTTGTCGCTCTCGGCGCGGAACGCCGCCAGGTCATGGAAACGGTTCGGGTCGAGCAGGCGCAGACGGGCGAAGTGGCTGTCCTGACCGAGTTGTTCCGGGGTGGCGGTGAGCAGCAGCACGCCGGGGATGACTTCGGCCAGTTGCTCGACCAGCGAGTATTCCGGGCTGGCCTTTTCTTCGTGCCAGACCAGGTGGTGCGCTTCGTCGACCACCAGCAGATCCCAACCGGCGGCGAACAGTGCGTCCTGTGCCTTTTCGTCGTCGACCAGCCATTCCAGCGCGACCAGCGCCAGTTGCGTGTCTTCGAACGGGTTGGTGGCATCGCTTTCGATGAAGCGTTCTTCGTCGAACAGCGCGACCTGCAGGTTGAAGCGGCGGCGCATCTCCACCAGCCACTGGTGCTGGAGGTTTTCCGGAACGAGGATCAGCACGCGGTTGGCGCGGCCGGACAGCAGTTGGCGATGAATCACCAGACCGGCTTCGATGGTTTTGCCCAGACCCACTTCGTCCGCCAGCAGTACCCGCGGCGCGATGCGGTCGGCGACTTCACGGGCGATGTGCAACTGGTGCGCAATCGGTTGTGCGCGAACGCCACCCAAGCCCCAGAGCGAGGATTGCAACTGGCGGCTGGTGTGTTCCAGGGTGTTGTAGCGCAGGGAGAACCACGGCAGCGGATCGATCTGCCCGGCGAACAGACGGTCGCTGGCCAGACGGAACTGAATGAAGTTCGACAGCTGGGTTTCCGGCAGGGTGACGGCTTCGTTCTGCGCGTTGAGACCGTGGTAGACCATCAGCCCGTCGACGTCGTCGACTTGCTGCACGGTCATCTTCCAGCCTTCGAAGTGGGTGATGCTGTCACCCGGCGAGAACCGCACGCGGGTCAGGGGCGCATTCCGTAGCGCGTACTGGCGGGTTTCGCCAGTGGCCGGGTAAAGCACGGTCAACAAGCGGCCGTCCTGTGCCAGAACGGTGCCTAAACCAAGCTCTGCTTCGCTGTCACTGATCCAGCGTTGCCCCGGTTGATACTGCTGCGCCATGCTGCCTGACTCCCACCTTGAAAAAGCGGGCTATCTTAACGGAATGACGGCTTCAGGGCCAAAGGAATAGGAGCAGCGGCAAGCTTTTAGCTGCAAGCTGCAAGCGGGTACCGGAGCGTCAGGCGTCGGTTTTTTCCAGCGGCACGGCACCTGTGGGTGCCAACCGGGTCACAAGTTTGCGACGGGCGGCTCAAGGCGCCTGTAGCGCAGCCGATAGCCTGCACACAGGAGACTTATATATGTTGCCACCGATGCTCCCCTTGAGCGCCGTGCCGATCACTTCCCAGCAGGATCCGATCCGCCAGCGGCCGGACATCCCTCCGGTGGTGCCGGTGCAGGGAAGCTCCAACGAAAGCACGATCGATCTGCAAAAACGCAATCCCGAAGAGGATGGCCTGTTGCTGCGCGAGGAACAGCGCCGCCAGCATGAGCGCGAACGTCGGCGTCGCGAGGCTGATGAAGACCCGGAAGAACATCTTTCTGTACCCGGTACCGAACTCAATGCCGACAATACCGTGCCGGTGGTGCCGCTGATGGACGATCAGCCGCGCCAGGGGTTGTGGGTCGATATCGAGATTTGATTGCAATGCCGGTGTGGCTGGTCAGCGCCGGCGTCAGGCGGCATGATTGGCGCAGTCCTGCCGGTGATGTGGCAGTTGTGATCCTTTTCTGCGATGTACTGATGCCATGAGCCAAGACGACAAACTGATCGACCTCAGCAGCGAGCGCGCCAAGCGTGTGCATGACCTCAACGAGAAGCGCCTGAACGAAGTTCGCCAGGCGTTCGAGCAGGCGATGCCGTTGGGAAAAGCCAAGAAAAAGTCGAAGAACAAGCCGAAAAAGCGCTGATCTTCCCCTGCGTCCTTTGATGCAGGTCATATAATTTTCCCTCTTTTCTCTCTTTGTTGCGGACATTGATCCTGGTCAATGTGCGTGTCCGTGTGTCTGCTAATTTGCACTCATCGCAGCAAAGCAGGGGCCAGGAGGCCAGTCATGTTTTTCGATAACGTGGTGTTTGCCGGGGTCCTGACGGTTGGGCTGATGGTGCTGTTTTTTGCAGGATTTGGATTTTTTATCTGGAAGGATGCGCATAAGCGGCGCAAGTGAGTTCTTCCGGGTTGATGGGCACGCAAGGCATTTTGGGGCGACTTCGGTTGCCCCTTTTTTTTGGCCGTGGCGGCCTTTGGGCCGACCAGGCTCTTGGGGGTTTGGGTGAATATCCGTTGCTTCGGGTGTTGCTTCTGGCGGTTTCGCCCTTACGGCGAGGCACTTTTTCCAGACGCCGAAAAAGTACCCAAAAAGGCTTGCTCCTGCGTTCGGCCCTCGCAGGCTCGGGTTCCTTCGCTCCGGGATCGATCCGGGCGCAGCGGCTACGGTTTGCTTCGCTGCACCTACTTCCGCTGTGTCTGGCTGCGCCAGACGGTCGCTGCGCTCCCACGCCCGGATCAATCCCTCCACTCAGCCTTCCGATGTCGCTGGTTAGGCAAGATCAAGATCAAAAGCACTCGAGCTGGCGCTCATTGTTGAGTGGTTAGAAGCGGGTGGTTGGCTTGGGATTTGTGGTGGGGCTGCCCCTCACCCCAGCCCTCTCCCCGAGGAGAGGGAGCCGATTTGTGTGTTTTTCAGAACTTGAGTTCAACTCGATATCCCAGGTCAGCGTATTCCCACATCCCCCACGATCAGTCCCCTCTCCCTCCGGGAGAGGGCTAGGGTGAGGGGCTTTTGATTTTGATCTGGCTTTAGCTCTTGATCTCGCTTTTGATCTTTTGCCCCTTCGGCAGGCTGAGTGAAGGGATCGATCCGGGTGTGGGAGCGTAGCGACCGTACGACGAAGTCGTACACAGCGGAAGTAGGTGCAGCGAAGCAAACCGTAGCCGCTGCGCCCGGATCGATTCCGTAACGAAGGAACCCCGAGCCCCAGCGAGGGGCCGAACGCCGGGGCAAAGCCTTTTGCTTACTTTTTGGCGTTTGAAAAAGTGAGTCGCTGTAAGAGCGAAACCATAAGAAGCCGTTACCGCAGCAACGGATATGCTCACAAATCCAAAACCAAAAAAAGAGGCGCGATCCCCAGGAATCGCGCCTCTTTTTATTTACATCAATCGATCAACTACCCAACGCCTTGGAAGCCAACCAGAACAACCCGGCCGACAGCGCCACCGTCGCTGGCAAGGTCAACACCCAAGCCAGCAAAATGGTCTTGACCGTGCCACCCTGCAGGCCGCTCTTGTTGGCAACCATGGTCCCGGCCACACCCGAAGACAGCACATGAGTGGTCGATACCGGCAGGCTGAAGATGTTGGCCATGCCGATCAGGCTGGCGGTGGTGATCTGCGCCGACATGCCCTGAGAATAGGTCATGCCTTGCTTGCCGATCTTCTCACCGATGGTCAGCACCACACGCTTCCAGCCCACCATGGTGCCCAGGCCCAAGGCCAGGGCGACTGCCAGAATCACCCAGAACGGGGCGTATTCGGTGGTGGTCGTCAGGTCTTTGCGCAGCTTGTCGAGGTCAGCCTTTTCACGGGCTTCGAGGCCTGGCAGCTTGCCGACTTTTTTCGCCGTGTCGTCCAGGCACAACAGGTAACGACGGACTTCAATGCGGCTTTCCGACGGCAGCGAATGGTAGTCCGCTACACCTTTGAGCGTGTGCAGCAGGGCGGAAATGGTCGGTTCGGTCTGCTGCGGGTTGCAGCGGAATTTCTCCGGCAGGTCGCCTTCCACGCTTTTGCCCAGGGCCAGGAATTCACCCAGCGAATCGGCGTTGCGCTGGTAGAACTGGCTCAGGTGCAGGGTCGCGTCGCGAGTGCGCTCGATCTGGTAGGTGGTGCTGTTCAGGTCGAGGACGAACTGCGCAGGTACGATACCGATCAGTACCAGCATGATCAGACCGATGCCTTTCTGGCCATCGTTGGAGCCGTGCACGAAGCTGACGGCCATGGCCGAGATCACCAGGACCAGACGGTTCCAGAACGGCGGGTGTTTCTTGTCGTCGATCTTGCGGCGCTGTTCCGGGGTCTTGTGCATCTTCGACAGCGGGCGCCACCACTTCAGGCCGATCAGCACCAGCGCGGCGATCAGGAAACCGGCCATTGGCGAGAACACCAGCGAGGCGCCGATATCCATTGCCTTGCGCCAGTTCACGCCGTCGGCCAGCGGAATGTCGTTGATCAGGGCGTTGGCCAGGCCGACACCGAGGATCGAGCCGATCAGGGTGTGCGAGCTGGAAGCCGGGATACCGAAGTACCAGGTGCCCAGGTTCCACGCGATGGCCGCGGCGAGCAGCGAGAAGACCATTGCCAGGCCATGGCCGGTGTTCACATTGATCAGCAGCTCCACCGGCAGCAGGTGGACGATGGCATACGCCACGCCAACGCCGCCCAGCAGCACGCCGAGGAAATTGAACACGCCGGAAAAGAACACTGCCAGATGCGGCGGCATGGCTTTGGTGTAGATAACAGTGGCTACCGCGTTAGCGGTGTCATGAAATCCATTGATGAACTCGAAGGCGAGGACAAACGTCAGGGCGAGCAAGAGGCTCACAAGCACCCAAGCATCCAGTCCGCTGAATAAATCGATCATGAAGGTTTTCTGACCCGGTCGTAAGGGGGCGCGATTATGCCAGAAAAGACAGGAAATCGATGCCCTGTCTGCTCACTGGTCACACTCTTCTTCGAGTTAATTTGTTGCAGCGCGTTAAAACCAAGCGGTGAGCAGGGTTTTACAACTCATTGATTCTCTTGAAAAAACCAATAATTTACCGGCATTTCGAGAGACTGGGCGAACGCTCAAACGCTTGTCTGAAATATCTGTGAAACCTGTAGGACGTCTGTCGTCAGCCTGTCAGACCTCAGGATAGCCGCTGCCCGCGGGTAGCGGGCGCGCAAGGCATCGTCGTTTCACCGCGCTTGTAAACGGTGCGGACACAAACCTTCAAATACCGCCGCCTGGGTTCAAGGCTCTTCGGCTTTGAGTTCCTTTTCGATTTTCTCGATTTCCTGCTTGAACACCTGATCCTGAACGGTCGGGCGCTTGCGCCAGGCTTTGCGTTCCGGTTCGGGCTGGGCGGCGTAGGTGGTGACTTCCCCGCCGTAAACTTCCTTGTAACGTTGTTCCTGGCGCTCAAGTTCCGCGCGCAGTTCGTCTTTCGTCACAGTGATACCTGTATGAGTTGAGTTGAATATCCGGTGAAACGCACTGCAACGAATCGCTCGAGCGCCCCCGTCATTTCAATGCCTGGACAGGCATTAGTTGAATCGGTGAGCGAACGGGACTTTCGTCTGTCAGGCGGCTACGGCACCCGATAAAACTGACGCAGCATCAGTTTCCTGTTTCGGCGAACGCAGGCGTTGCATAAGTAATGGCGTCTGGCGCTGGCCGGGCTGTCGGTGATGGACATCACCTCAGCGGGTGGCGATCGCGGTCAATGAAAACGCGGCGCCACTGAGGTGCATTATAGCCATCGATTCAGGAATGACTATCTTTGCCAAGTTAAAAACGGTTCTGAATGTGTGATTGTTTTGTTGCGCGCAAGTTTTATTAGTTGCACTGCGCGCTGGAGACTTTTTGCCGGACGATCAGTTTCTGGCGCCATTAAATGAACAACTAACTCATCCATCTAAAACGGGCGTGGTCGAAACGGACACGTGGACCCGGTGCGAGATGACTGATTGCGATTATCGGTCGACAGTTCGATAATCGCCCAATGTTGCGTTCCCAGCGCTTGTGCATTCGCCTGTGAGCCGTTTGTATAGCCACTGATCCGAGCCGGACCAAGGACCTTAGATGAACGATCAAATGCGCAATTCCTTCACTTCCGTGGCGCCGCCGATCGTCGCTTCACCGGCCAAACGCATCCAGGCCCTGACCGGTGATCCGGATTTCATGACCTCACTGGCCCGCGGTCTGGCCGTGGTGCAGGCCTTTCAGGAGCGCAAGCGCCATTTGACCATCGCCCAGATCAGCCACCGTACCGAGATCCCTCGCGCGGCGGTGCGTCGCTGCCTGCACACACTGATCAAGCTCGGTTACGCCACCACCGACGGTCGCACCTATTCATTGCTGCCGAAAGTGTTGACCCTCGGCCACGCCTATTTGTCATCGACGCCGCTGGCCGTCTCCGCGCAACCGTACCTCGACCGCATGAGCGAGCAGCTGCACGAAGCCTGCAACATGGCCACGCTCGAGGGCGACGACATTCTTTACATCGCCCGTTCGGCAACCACGCAGCGACTGATTTCGGTGGACCTCTCGGTCGGCGGGCGGCTGCCGGCGTATTGCACGTCGATGGGGCGCATTCTGTTGGCGGCACTCGACGATACGTCGCTGGGCGAATACCTCGATCACGCTGAACTGGTGGCCAAGACCAGCCGTACGATCCATACCCCCGACGCGTTGCTCGCCTGCCTGCAAGAGGTACGACAGCAGGGCTGGTGCATTGTCGATCAGGAACTGGAGCAGGGCCTGCGTTCGATTGCCGTGCCGGTCTACGACGCGTCCGGCCAGGTGGTCGCCGCACTCAACGTCAGCACTCACGCCGGGCGCGTCAGTCGCAGCGAGCTGGAGCAGCGCTTCCTGCCGGGCCTGCTCAGCGCCAGTCGCGACCTCAGTGCGCAGTTGTTTGCCTGATGAAGCTGTTCGATAAACGCACAGTGTTGCGTTTATCGAATTGACGCTAAAACCCTCGGATCATTAATGTCGCGGCAGCGTCATCCGGCGCTGACCAACAGCGTCAGCCCGGACTGCCGACTCCGATAATAATGACAAGAGGCACCTCACCATGCACATGTTCCCCGACTGTCTGCCTTGCCGACTCTGTTGCCGGATGCGACGCGACGCCTGATTCAAACCCTCTATTCTCATGACCGTGCCGCCCGTTGGCCGGCCATCGTTCGACTGCGTTTTTTGCGTGGAATAAAAATAATGAACCAGCCTCAGTCCGCTGTGGGTAACTGCCTCGATGTGCAGACCTTCATCAATGCCCAACCGATCTCGCGCTATCAATGGCGGGTGGTGATCCTGTGTTTCCTGATTGTCTTTCTCGACGGCCTCGACACCGCCGCCATGGGTTTCATTGCCCCGGCGTTGTCGCAGGACTGGGGCATCGACCGCGCCAGCCTCGGCCCGGTAATGAGCGCCGCGCTGATCGGCATGGTCTTCGGTGCCCTCGGTTCCGGCCCGCTGGCTGACCGCTTCGGCCGTAAAGTGGTGCTGGTCGGCGCTGTGCTGTTGTTCGGTGCTTTCAGCCTGGCTTCGGCCTACAGCAGCAACGTTGAACAGCTGCTGGTGCTGCGCTTCCTGACCGGGCTCGGTCTGGGTGCGGGGATGCCGAACGCCACCACCTTGCTCTCGGAATACACCCCGGAACGCAAGAAATCCCTGCTGGTGACCAGCATGTTCTGCGGCTTCAACCTGGGCATGGCCGGCGGTGGGTTCATTTCCGCCAAGCTGATCCCGGCGTTCGGCTGGCACAGCCTGCTGCTGATTGGCGGGGTGCTACCGCTGATCCTCGCCGTGGTACTGCTGTTCTGGCTGCCGGAATCGGCGCGTTATCTGGTGGTGCGCAACCGTGGCACCGACAAAGTGCGCAAGACGTTGGCGCCGATCGACCCGGTGACCGTGGCCCAAGCCTCGAGCTTCAGCGTGCCGGAACAGAAAACCGTGAAGGCGCGCAACGTCTTCGCGGTGATTTTCTCCGGCACCTACAGCACCGGCACCTTGCTGCTGTGGCTGACCTACTTCATGGGCCTGGTGATCGTTTACCTGCTGACCAGCTGGCTGCCGACGCTGATGCGTGACAGCGGCGCGAGCATGGAGCAGGCCGCCTTCATCGGCGCGTTGTTCCAGTTCGGCGGGGTGTTGAGCGCGGTGGCGGTGGGCTGGGCGATGGACCGCTTCAACCCGCACAAGGTCATCGGCACGTTCTATCTGCTGGCCGGGGTGTTTGCCTACGCGGTAGGGCAGAGCCTGGGCAACATCACCTTGCTCGCGACTTTGGTGTTGGTGGCGGGGATGTGCGTGAACGGCGCGCAATCGGCGATGCCGTCGCTGGCGGCGCGGTTCTACCCGACTCAGGGGCGGGCGACCGGCGTGTCGTGGATGCTCGGGATCGGCCGCTTCGGCGCAATTCTTGGCGCGTGGATGGGCGCGACGCTACTGGGCCTGGGCTGGAACTTCGAGCAGGTGCTGACCGCACTGGTGATTCCGGCCGGGTTGGCGACCGCGGCGGTGGTGATCAAGGGCATGGTCAGCCATGCGGATGCTACCTGAGGCAGACTCAGGATCGTTCCCACGCTCCGCGTGGGAATGCAGCCCGGGACGCTCTGCGTCCCTTTCAATGTCTGGAACGCGGAGCGTCCCTTGAGGCATTCCCACGCGGAGCGTGGGAACGATCATTAGGCAAACAACAATCTGTTCGATAAACGAACACTCAGTCGATTATCGGATTGTTTGGCCATTTCTCCAGGCTTAATCTTCAGTGACTTCGGCGCTGAACCTCGCGCCTTTTTATCACTGGCGATTCACTATAAAAACGGGAGCCCGCTCCATGGCTGAGATCCTTTCGCTGCACGACGCGGTGAAGCAATTCGTCAACGATGGCGACACCGTCGCGCTCGAAGGCTTCACCCACTTGATCCCTACGGCAGCGGGTCATGAAATCATTCGTCAGGGCAAGAAAGATCTGACCCTGGTGCGGATGACCCCCGACCTGATCTACGACCAACTGATCGGCGCCGGTTGCGCACGCAAGCTGATCTTTTCCTGGGGCGGTAATCCGGGCGTTGGCTCACTGCACCGTCTGCGCGATGCGGTCGAGAAGCAGTGGCCGCATGCGCTGGAAATCGAAGAACACAGCCACGCCGACCTGGCCAACGCCTACGTCGCGGGTGCGTCCGGCCTGCCGTTCGCGGTGCTGCGCGCCTACGCCGGCTCCGACCTGCCGAAGGTCAACCCACTGATCAAAACCGTTACCTGCCCGTTCACCGGCGAAGTGCTTGCGGCCGTGCCGTCGGTGCGCCCGGACGTCACCGTGATCCACGCGCAGAAAGCCGACCGCAAGGGCAACGTGCTGCTGTGGGGCATTCTTGGCGTGCAGAAAGAAGCGGCGTTGGCGGCCAAGCGCTGCATCGTCACCGTCGAAGAAATCGTTGACGACCTCAAGGCACCGATGAACGCCTGCGTCCTGCCGACCTGGGCCTTGAGCGCGGTCTGCCACGTGCCCGGCGGCGCGCATCCGTCCTACGCTCACGGTTACACCGAGCGTGACAATCGGTTCTATCAGGCGTGGGACCCGATCGCTCGTGACCGTGAGACGTTTACTGCGTGGATCGACGAATACATCCATGGCTGCGCTGATTTCAGCGAATTCCAGGCCAGGTTGGCCGCTGCTTCGGAGGCCAAGTAATGACTTACACCACCAATGAAATGATGACTGTCGCCGCAGCCCGTCGCTTGAAAAACGGCTCGGTGTGCTTTGTCGGCATCGGCCTGCCATCGAAAGCCGCTAACCTTGCACGTCTGACTTCGTCGCCGGATGTGGTGCTGATCTACGAATCGGGCCCGATCGGCGCCAAGCCAAGCGTGTTGCCGCTGTCGATCGGTGACGGCGAGCTGGCGGAAACCGCCGACACCGTGGTCCCGACCGGTGAGATTTTTCGCTACTGGCTGCAGGGCGGGCGCATCGACGTCGGTTTTCTCGGCGCCGCGCAGGTCGACCGTTTCGGCAACATCAACACCACCGTGGTCGGCGACTACCACGCGCCGAAAGTGCGTCTGCCGGGTGCCGGTGGCGCGCCGGAGATCGCCGGTTCGGCGAAAAGCGTGTTGATCATCCTTAAACAGTCGGCGCGTTCGTTTGTCGACAAGCTCGATTTCATCACCTCGGTCGGCCACGGCGAGGGCGGCGATTCGCGCAAGCGTCTGGGCCTGCCGGGCGCCGGGCCGGTGGGGATCATTACCGACCTGTGCATCATGGAACCGGAGCAGGGCACTCATGAATTTGTGGTCACCGCACTGCATCCGGGCGTGACTCGCGAGCAAGTGGTCGCCGCCACCGGTTGGGCGATCCGTTTTGCCGACAATGTTGAAATCACCGCTGAGCCGACCACCGTCGAGCTGACCGCGCTGCGCGATCTCGAAGCGCGCACCGCCGCCGCCCACGGCCAGGCCCCGGGAGAAGCATGATGCGTGACGTGTATATCTGCGATGCGATTCGCACCCCCATCGGCCGTTTCGGCGGTGGCTTGTCCGCCGTGCGCGCCGATGATCTGGCCGCCATACCGATCAAGGCGCTGATGGAGCGCAACCCCTCGGTCGACTGGAACGCAATCGACGAGGTGTTCCTCGGTTGCGCCAACCAAGCCGGCGAAGACAACCGCAACGTCGCGCGCATGGCCCTGTTGCTGGCAGGTCTGCCCGACAGCGTGCCGGGCGTAACCCTCAATCGCCTCTGCGCTTCGGGCATGGACGCGATCGGCACGGCGTTCCGGGCGATTGCCTGTGGCGAGATGGAGCTGGCGATTGCCGGCGGCGTCGAGTCGATGTCGCGCGCGCCATTCGTGATGGGCAAGGCTGACGCGGCGTTCTCGCGCAACATGAAACTGGAAGACACCACCATTGGCTGGCGTTTCATCAACCCGTTGATGAAGGCGCAGTACGGTGTCGACGCGATGCCGCAAACCGCTGACAACGTTGCCGACGAGCATCAAGTCTCGCGCGAAGATCAGGACGCGTTCGCCTTGCGCAGTCAGCAACGGACCGCCGCCGCGCAGGCCGCCGGCTACTTCGCTGAAGAAATCGTCGAGGTGCGCATCGCCCACAAAAAGGGTGAAACCGTGGTCAGCCAGGACGAACACCCACGCGCCGACACTACGATTGAAGCGCTGGCCAAGCTGAAACCGGTTAACGGTGCCGACAAAACCGTCACCGCCGGCAATGCTTCCGGGGTCAACGATGGTGCTGCTGCGCTGATTCTGGCGTCTGCCGAAGCGGTAAAAAAACACGGCCTGACCGCCCGTGCAAAAGTCCTCGGCATGGCCAGCGCCGGCGTCGCGCCGCGGGTGATGGGTATCGGCCCGGTGCCGGCGGTGCGCAAACTCACTGAGCGCCTCGGTGTGGCGGTCAGCGATTTCGACGTGATCGAACTCAACGAAGCGTTCGCCAGCCAGGGTCTGGCGGTGCTGCGTGAACTGGGGCTGGCGGATGACGCGGCGCAGGTCAACCCGAACGGCGGGGCAATTGCCCTCGGTCACCCGTTGGGCATGAGCGGTGCGCGGCTGGTGTTGACGGCTCTGCATCACCTGGAAAAGACCGGTGGCAAGAAAGGTCTGGCGACCATGTGCGTCGGTGTTGGCCAAGGCCTGGCCCTGGCCATCGAACGCGTCTGACGCGCTGCGGCATCTATAAGAACTGAGGAAAGCGAAATGACTGACAAGCCTGGTTACCGTCGCCCGCAGGCAGGCACCCAGCCTGAGTACCTGCACCCGACCTACCAATCCACCAACCTGCGCTCGCCGTCCAAGCCATTGGTGCACCTGCCGCACTCGCTGTCGGAAATCACTGGGCCGACCATTGGCGCCGAGCGCCTGGTGGAAAATGACCACGACCTGACCGCGCAGCATGAAGGCGAGCCGTTGGGCGAACGCATCATCATTCACGGCCGTGTGCTCGATGAAGACGGCTTGCCGGTGCCGGGGATTCTGGTGGAGATCTGGCAGGCCAATGCCGCCGGTCGCTACAACCATGCGCGTGATCTGCACGACGCACCGCTGGACCCGAACTTCACCGGCACCGGGCGCACCGTCACCGACGCCGACGGTTGGTATCAGTTCCAGACCATCAAGCCCGGCGCCTATCCGTGGGGCAACCACCACAACGCCTGGCGTCCGGCACATATCCACTTTTCGCTGTTCGGGCCGAGCATTCTCACCCGCCTGGTCACGCAGATGTACTTCCCAGGCGACCCGCTGCTGGCGTACGACCCGATCTATAACTGCGTGCCGGACACCTCGGCCAAGGAGCGCCTGATCGCTGCTTTCGATCTGGACAAAACCATTCCGTCCTACGCCCTCGCTTACCGCTGGGACATCGTGCTGCGCGGGCGTGAAGCCACGCCGATGGAGAAATAAGATGACGCTCAATGCGACCACGTCCCACACCGTCGGGCCGTATTACCACATCGGCCTGACCTGGCTGAACCGCGAAGACCTCACTGTCGAGCAGACCCTCGGCGAGCGCGTGGCGATCACCGGGCAAGTGGTGGATGGCAACGGCGATGTCGTCAACGACGCCATGCTCGAAGTCTGGCAGGCCAACGCCGCTGGCAAGTACGACCACCCGGAAGATCATCAGGACAAACCGCTGGACCCCCACTTCGAAGGCTTCGGCCGAGTGCCGGTGGATGGCGAAGGGCGGTTCCGCTTCACCACGATCAAACCGGGCAGCGTGCCGGGCCTGAAAGGCACGACCCAGGCGCCGCACTTGGTGGTGCTGGTGTTTGCCCGTGGCCTGGTCAAGCACTTGCTCACGCGGATCTACTTCGAAGGCGAACCGGCCAACGTCGATGATCCGCTGCTCGAATGCGTACCCGCCGAACGCCGCAAGACCTTGCTTGCCAAGCCGGATGCCTCGGGTGTTTACCAGTGGAATGTGATCCTGCAGGGTACCGAGGCCGAGACGGTGTTCTTCGATTACTGAACAACAACACCAACCCCCTGTAGGAGTGAGCCTGCTCGCGATTGCGGTGTGTCAGGTTTGAATTGTCTGAATGACACACCGCAATCGCGAGCAGGCTCACTCCTACAAGGGAAACGGTGTAGTTGAGTGCATGATCGTTCCCACGCTCTGCGTGGGAATGCCGCCATGGACGCTCCGCGATCAATCGATACCGGATGTGGAACGGGACTGTTGCAAAGTATGTCTAGACTCTCACTGTTCCTTTCGAGTGAAAAACAATGACCACCACGACCTCCCATTACACCGGCGAGGAGCGCAGCAAGCGCATCTTTGCCATTGTCGGCGCCTCGTCGGGCAACCTCGTCGAATGGTTTGACTTCTACGTCTACGCTTTTTGCGCGATTTACTTCGCGCCGGCGTTTTTCCCCTCCGACAACCCGACGGTGCAACTGGTCAACACTGCTGGCGTCTTCGCCGCCGGCTTCCTGATGCGCCCGATCGGCGGCTGGATTTTCGGCCGGGTCGCCGACAAGCACGGGCGCAAGAAGTCGATGCTCATCTCGATCCTGATGATGTGCTTCGGCTCGCTGCTGATCGCGTGCCTGCCGACCTACAACTCCATCGGCGTCTGGGCGCCGATCCTGTTGCTGTTCGCGCGTCTGCTGCAAGGTCTGTCGGTCGGCGGTGAATACGGCACCACCGCGACCTACATGAGCGAAGTCGCCCTTAAAGGCCAGCGCGGATTTTTCGCCTCGTTCCAGTACGTGACCTTGATCGGCGGGCAACTGCTGGCGGTGTCACTGGTGGTGGTGCTGCAGCAATTTCTCAACGAAGACGAATTGCGCGCCTACGGCTGGCGGATTCCGTTCGTGGTCGGTGCGGTGGCGGCGCTGATTTCGCTGTTCCTGCGGCGTTCGCTGAAGGAAACCACCAACGAAGAAACCCGCGCGCACAAAGACGCCGGCAGCATCAGCGCGCTGTTCCGCGATCACAAGGCCGCGTTCATCACCGTGCTCGGTTACACCGCCGGTGGCTCGCTGATTTTCTACACCTTCACCACCTACATGCAGAAGTACCTGGTGAATACCGCCGGCATGCACGCCAAGACCGCCAGCTACATCATGACCGGCGCGCTGTTCCTGTACATGTGCATGCAGCCGCTGTTCGGCATGCTTGCCGACCGAATCGGTCGACGTAATTCGATGCTCTGGTTCGGCGCCCTCGGCACGCTGTTCACCGTGCCGATTCTGCTCAGCCTGAAAAGCATCAGCAGCCCGTTCCTCGCCTTCGTGTTGATCACCGTGGCGCTGGCGATCGTCAGCTTCTACACCTCGATCAGTGGCTTGGTGAAAGCCGAAATGTTTCCGCCGGAAGTCCGCGCCCTCGGCGTCGGCCTGGCTTACGCGGTGGCCAATGCGATCTTCGGTGGTTCGGCGGAATTCGTCGCCCTGAGCCTGAAAAACATCGGCATGGAAAACTCGTTTTACTGGTACGTGACGGCGATGATGGCGATCGCGTTCCTGTTCAGCCTGCGCTTGCCGAAACAGGCGGCGTATTTGCACCACGATCTCTAACCCGAAATGCGCGGGCCGCCATGGCCCGCGCCGGCAAGGACTTTTATGACTCAGCGACCGGGCAATCAATTGTTCGATGCCTATTTCACTGCCCGCGATATGCGTGAGGTGTTCTGCGACCACGGCCGGGTGCAGGCGATGCTCGATTTCGAGGCCGCGCTGGCCCGGGCCGAGGCGCGCGTCGGGCTGGTTCCGGCGTCAGCCGTGGCACCGATTGCGGCGGCATGCGACGCAGCGCTGTATGACTTCGCCGCCCTCGGCGAGGCGATTGCCACGGCCGGCAACTCGGCGATTCCGCTGGTCAAGGCGTTGGGCAAGCAGATTGCCGCGACAGACGCCGAGGCCGAGCGCTATGTGCATCTGGGCGCGACCAGTCAGGATGTGATGGATTCCGGACTGGTGCTGCAACTGCGTCAGGCGTTGCTGCTGATCGAAGACGAACTGGCGCAACTGGCCGATTCGCTCGCCGTTCAGGCCCAACGGTTTGCCACGACACCATTGGCCGGGCGCACCTGGCTGCAGCATGCGACGCCGGTGACCCTCGGCATGAAAATCGCTGGATGGCTCGGCGCGGTGACGCGCAGTCGTCAACGGCTGCAAGAATTGAAACCGCGCTTGCTGGTCCTGCAATTTGGCGGTGCGTCGGGGACGCTGGCGGCGTTGGGTCAACACGCCTTGCCAATCGCCGAAGCCCTGGCCGAAGAGCTGCAACTGCGCCTGCCGGAACAACCGTGGCACACCCAGCGCGATCGTATCGTCGAGTTCGGCGCGGTGCTGGGATTGATCGCCGGCAGCCTCGGCAAGTTCGGCCGCGATATCAGCTTGTTGATGCAGACCGAAGCCGCTGAGGTCTTCGAACCTGCGGCGCCGGGCAAGGGCGGTTCGTCGACCATGCCGCACAAACGCAACCCGGTCGGCGCGGCAGTGTTGATCGGTGCGGCGACGCGGGTGCCGGGGCTGGTCTCGACGCTGTTCAGCGCCATGCCGCAGGAACACGAACGCAGCCTCGGTCTGTGGCATGCCGAATGGGAAACCCTGCCGGAGATCTGCTGCCTGGTGTCCGGTTCGCTGCAACAGGCACGTTTGCTGGCTGACGGCCTGGAAGTCGATGCCGAGCGCATGGGCCGCAACCTCGAATTGACCCAAGGGCTGGTGCTGGCCGAAGCGGTGAGCATCGTGCTTGCGCAACGGGTCGGCCGCGACACGGCGCATCATCTGCTCGAACAATGCTGCAAGCGCGCGGTGGCCGAGCAACGGCATCTGCGCGCGGTGCTCGGTGACGAACCGCAGGTCACTGCCGAGCTGAGCAGCGCCGAACTCGATGAGCTTCTGAACCCCGCGCATTACCTCGGTCAGGCCCACGTCTGGGTCGAGCGCGCGGTGGCCGAACACAACGCTTTGACTGTCTGAAGGAGAGGGCTGTGGCTTTCGTTCAACTCGCCGATGGCGAACTGCATCACCAGATTCAAGGGCCGGCGCAGGCGCCGGTGCTGGTGCTGTCCAACTCGCTGGGCACCGACCTGCATATGTGGGACGCGCAGATGCCGGCGTTCACCGAGCATTTTCGCGTGCTGCGATTCGACACCCGCGGCCACGGCCAATCGCTGGTGACCGAAGGGCCGTACAGCATCGAGCAGCTCGGTCACGACGTGCTCGGTTTGCTGGATGCGCTGCACATCGAGCGTGCGCATTTCTGCGGCTTGTCGATGGGCGGGCTGATCGGTCAGTGGCTGGGGATCAATGCCGGGCATCGCTTGCACAAGCTGATCGTCTGCAACACCGCAGCGAAAATCGGCGACCCGTCGGTATGGAATCCACGTATCGAAACCGTACTGCGTGACGGTGCGGCAGCGATGGTCGCGCTGCGTGATGCGTCGATTGCGCGCTGGTTCACGCCTGACTTTTCAGCAGCGCATCCCGAAGCGGCGAAGAAGATTACCGACATGCTCGCCGCGACAAATCCACAAGGTTATGCGGCCAACTGCGCAGCGGTGCGCGATGCCGATTTCCGTGAACAACTGGCTTCGATCAATGTGCCGTTGCTGGTGATTGCTGGGAGCGAAGATGCGGTGACGCCGCCGTCCGGTGGGCATTTCATTCGCGACAATGTACGCGGTGCGCAGTACGCCGAGTTCTACGCGGCGCACCTGTCCAACGTACAGGCTGGCGCTGATTTCAGTGATCGTGTTGTGGCGTTTCTGAACGCTTGATAAGGGGATTTTTCGTGGACGAGAAACAACGTTACGACGAAGGCATGCAGGTCCGCCGCGCGGTGTTGGGCGATGCCCATGTCGACCGCAGCCTGACCACGCTGACTGAGTTCAACTCCGAATTCCAGGAGATGATCACCCGTCACGCCTGGGGCGATATCTGGACACGCCCGGGCTTGCCCCGGCACACCCGCAGCCTGATCACCATCGCCATGCTGATCGGCATGAACCGCGAAGGCGAACTGAAACTGCACCTGCGCGCCGCCGCCAACAACGGCGTGAGCCGCGGCGAGATCAAGGAAGTGATCATGCAGAGCGCGATTTACTGCGGAATTCCGGCGGCGAATGCGACGTTTCATCTGGCCGAATCGGTGTGGGATGAGCTCGGGGTTGAATCCCGGGAGTAATGACGCCTGAGCTGCCGCCATCGCTGGCAAGCCAGCTCCCACAGGTTTTATGTTGTGCGCAAGATTTTGTGTTCAATGAACATCCCTGTGGGAGCTGGCTTGCCAGCGATAGCGGTGCATCAGTGACATGAAATTCGACTGACCTGACGCCATCGCCAGCAGGCTGGCTCCCACAGGGTTAAATGTTGGCCGCAGGCTATGGGTACAACGCCAAACCCTTGTAGGAGTGAGCCTGCTCGCGAAACGGTGTGTCAGTCACAGATGATTCGACTGACCTGACGCCATCGCGAGCAGGCTCACTCCTACAATTTGGATCGGTGTTTACAGCAGGCTGATCGGGTAGCTGACGATCAAGCGGTTCTCATCGAACTCGTTGTTGCTGAAATCCCGGCGCATGGTCGAGTTGCGCCATCTGACATTGAGGTCCTTGAGCGTGCCGCTCTGCACGGTGTAGCCCAGTTCCGATTCGCGACCCCATTCCTTGCCGTTGCTGACAGTACCGGTGTGCACGTTGTCGCCGCTGATGTAGCGGTTCATCAGGGTCAGGCCGGGAATGCCCATGGCGGCGAAGTTGTAGTCGTGGCGCAGTTGCCAGGAACGTTCCTGGGCATTGTCGTAACTGGCGTTGTAGCTGTCGTTGGCCAAGGTCCCGCCGCTGGTGCCGTTGACCCGCATCCACGCGCTGTCGCCGGTGAGTTTCTGCAGGCCGACGTAGAAAGTGTTGCCGCCATATTTGGCCGAGAACATCCCGTACCAGGTTTTGTTATCCAGATCACCGGCGCGGGCGCTGCCGTCGTCCTTGCCATAGAAGAAGCCCAGATTGGCGCCCAGCGTCCAGTCGCCGAGCGGCTGGCTGTGCAGCACATTCAGGTACTGCTGGCTGTAGATGTCCTTGAGTTGCGCGTTCCATAAACCGATCTGGGTGCGCTTGTCGTTGAACAGGTACTCGCCGCCCTGGAAGTTGAAACGATCAGAGGTGAACGCGGCTTTGCCGGTCATCGACAGGTCGCTCATGCTGCTGTCGTCGCGCGGGCTGTTGGCGCGGAACTGGCCACCATAGAGGGTCAGGCCGGCGATTTCCTTCGAGGTGATCTGCCCGCCGCGAAAGGTCTGCGGCAGCGAACGACCGTCGTCCGAACGCAGGATTGGCAACACCGGCATCCATTCACCCACTTTCACTTCGGTCTGGGAAAACTTCGCTTTGAAAGCGACGTTGGTGCGGCCGAAGTTATCAGCCGGGCGACCGTCGCGATCGAGCGGCAACAGTTGCGTACCGCCTGTTCCTTTACCGCCATCGAGCTTGACCGAGTACAAGCCAAGCACATCCATGCCGAAGCCGACCGTGCCCTGGGTAAAACCGGATTTGGCATCGAGGATGAAACTTTGCGTCCACTCTTCCGCCTTGCCCTGGGCCTTGGTTGGATTGGTGAAGTTGCGGTTGATGTAGAAGTTGCGCAGGTTCAGGTTGACCTTGGCGCCTTCGACGAAACCGGCTTCTTCGGCTACGGCGGGCAGGGCCGCGCCGGCCAGGGCCAAAGCGATCAGACCAGGAAGTGCGCAGGGCGCAGAGGAAGCTTTCATGGGCGTGGGTCTCTCTTGTTTTTTTGGGGCAAACGAGGGCGCTGGCGCCGGTTTTTCAAGGCGCAGACGGGAAACACATTGGAGGATGAAACGGATTGATCAGCCGGGCGGGGCAGGGCGCGGGAGCATGGTGTCGAACCTGATGTTATTGGTTTTGTTGGTTGAATGGTGCGGGGCGCGCGGGGCTGGATTCAATTGGGGAAAACGGGTTTTGGGCGGTTATCGAACGCAAGATTCAGCCGTGTCTTGTGGTGGCTGGGCGGCCGCCATCGCTGGCAAGCCAGCTCCCACAATGTCCTCAGGTGTACCCAAATGATTTGAACAACCCAAACCCTGTGGGAGCTGGCTTGCCAGCGATGGGGCCAGTTCAGGCAATGGAGCTTTCTGCCAGGCAACAAAAAGCCCACCATTCGGTGGGCTCCTTGTGTTCACCGGATGATGATCAGAACAGCTTCATCTTCGGTGCTTCTTCTTTCAGCGGTTCGTTCTGCGCGGTCTGCGCATTCCAGCCGCCGCCCAGGGCCTTGTACAGGTTGACCGCACTGGTCAGCTGCGCGAGGCGGTCGGTGATCAGCGCCTGTTGCGCGCTGAACAACTGACGCTGGGCGTCGAGGAAGGTCAGGTTGCTGTCGACCCCGATGCGGTAGCGACGTTCGGCCAGGCGGTAGTAATCCTGGTTGGCCTGCACGAAGTCACGCTGCGCTTGCAACTGCTCGGTGTAGGTCTGACGCGCGGCGAGGCCGTCGGCGACTTCCTGGAAGGCCGTCTGAATGGACTTCTCGTAGTTCGCCACGCCAATGTCCTTCTGGATCTTGGCGTAGTCGAGGCTGGCGCGCAGGCTGCCGGCGTTGAAGATCGGCAGGTTGATCTGCGGCTGGAACAGCCACGTCCCCGAACCACCCTTGAACAGGCCGGACAGATCCGGGCTCAGGCTGCCCGCGTTGGCGGTCAAGCTGATGCTCGGGAAGAACGCCGCACGCGCCGCGCCGATGTTGGCGTTGGCGGCCTTCAGGTTGTATTCGGCCTGAAGGATGTCCGGACGCCGCTGCAGCAGGTCCGACGGCAGACCGGCCGGCACATCGCTGAGCAAGTCATCGGAGAGCGGCTTGGCCGTCTGCAGATTGGCCGGGATACCGGTGCCAAGCAGCAGGGTCAGGCTGTTTTCATCCTGCGCAACCTGGCGGGTATAACGCGCCAGTTGGGCCCGGGCGTTTTCCACGGAAGTGCGCGACTGCGCCAGATCCAGCGCCGAGGCCACACCGACTTCGTTGCTGCGGCTGGTCAGCTTGTAGCTTTCTTCGAAGGCACCGAGGGTGTCCTGGGTCAGCTTGAGCAGTTCCTTGTCTGCTTGCCAGGTCAGGTAGGCATTGGCGACGTTGGCGACCAGACTGATCTGCGTGCTGCGCCGCGCTTCTTCGGTGGCGAAGTATTGTTGCAGCGCTTGTTCGCTCAGGCTGCGCACCCGACCGAACAGGTCGAGTTCGTAGGCGCTGATGCCAACGGTGGCAGAGTACGAGCTGGTGATGCCCGACTCGCCGGTCTGCGAGGCACGGGCCGGCAGACGCTGGCGACTGCCGGCACCATTGGCCGAGACTGCCGGGAACAGATCGGCGCGCTGGATGCGGTATTGAGCCGCGTACGCGTCGATGTTCAGCGCCGCGACACGCAGGTCGCGGTTGTTTTCCAGGGCCACCTGGATCAGCTGTTGCAGCGCCGGGTCATGGAAAAACTGCTTCCAGCCCTGCTCGGCAGCCGTCTGCGCCGGTGCCTGGGCCGGCGAATACGCCGGCCCCTGCGGGTACTGGCCTGCGACCGGAGCCTCAGGCTGCTGATAGTCAGGTATTAGCGAGCAACCGCTCAGCACGAAGGCGGCGACTGCGATGGAGAGTAGCGACTTGCTCATTGGCCAGCCTCTTTAGGAGTTTCAGTCGTTTCATCCGTGTCAGCGTTTTTGCGCTGGCCCATGGACGAAACCGTAACGAAGAACAGTGGGACCCAGAAGATCGCCAGGATCGTGGCCGTGAGCATACCGCCAATCACGCCCGTACCGATCGCATGCTGACTACCCGAACCTGCGCCGGTGGAGATCGCCAACGGTACAACACCGAGGACGAAGGCCAGCGACGTCATGATGATCGGTCGCAGACGCATGCGGCAGGCTTCGATCGCCGCGTCACGCAGGCTGCGCCCTTGCTCATGCAGTTCCTTGGCGAACTCGACGATCAGAATGGCGTTTTTAGCCGCCAGACCGATGGTCGTCAACAGGCCTACCTGGAAGTACACGTCGTTGGACAGACCGCGCAGGCTGGTGGCCAGCAGCGCACCGATAATCCCCAGCGGTACCACGAGCATAACGGCGATCGGAATCGACCAGCTCTCGTACAGCGCCGCCAGACACAGGAACACCATCAGCAGCGACAGGGCGTACAGCGCCGGCGCTTGCGAACCCGACAGACGTTCCTCGTAGGACAGACCCGTCCAGGAGATACCGACACCGGCCGGCAGCTTCTTGGCGATCGCTTCGACTTCGGCCATCGCTTCACCGGTGGAGTAACCCGGCGCCGGAGAACCGAGGATCTCCATCGCTTCCACACCGTTGTAACGCGCCAGTTTCGGCGAACCGTAAATCCACTCGCCCTTGGCGAACGCGGAGAACGGCACCATGGTCCCGGCGCTGTTGCGCACGTACCATTTCTTCAGGTCTTCAGGGTTCATGCGAGCACCGGCCTGACCTTGTACGTAAACCTTCTTCACACGACCACGGTCGATGAAGTCGTTGACGTAGCTACTACCGAAGGAGATCGACAGCGTGCTGTTGATGTCGGTGAGGCTCAAGCCAAGGGCCTGGGCTTTCTCGTCGTCGATTTCCAGGTGGTATTGCGGCTCGTCGTTCAAGCCGTTCGGACGCACTTGGTAAAGCACTTTGCTCTGCGCCGCCATACCGAGGAACTGGTTACGCGCTTCCATCAGCTTGTCGTGACCGATACCGGCGCGGTCTTGCAGGAACACGTCGAAACCGGTGGCGTTACCCAACTCCAATACCGCAGGCGGGGCGAAAGCGAAAACCATGGCATCGCGGAAAGTGAAGAAGTGTTGCTGGGCACGTTGGGCCAGGGCAAACACGCTGTTGTCCGCGTTACGCTCATCCCACGGCTTGAGCATGATGAACGCCAGGCCAGAACTCTGACCGCGACCGGCGAAGTTGAAGCCGTTTACGGTGAACACCGAGGACACTGCGCCTGCTTCTTTATCCAGCAGGTAGCTGCGCATTTCGTCGATCACTACCTGAGTACGCTCGGCGCTCGAACCGGCCGGGGTCTGGACTTGGGCGAACAGTACGCCCTGGTCTTCTTCCGGGAGGAACGCGGTCGGAATGCGGGTGAACAGCCAGATCATGCCGACGACGATCAGCAGGTAGGCCAGCAAATACGGGATCTTGCGCTGGAGCATGTTGCCGACACCGCGCTCGTAGCTTCTGACACCACTGTCGAACGTGCGGTTGAACCAGCCAAAGAAGCCTTTCTTCGGCGTGCCGTGCTCACCTTTTGGAATCGCCTTGAGCATGGTCGCGCACAGGGCTGGGGTGAAGATCAACGCCACCAGCACCGACAGGGCCATGGCCGAAACGATGGTGATCGAGAACTGCTTGTAGATCACACCGGTAGAGCCGCTGAAGAACGCCATCGGCAGCAGTACCGCCGACAGTACCAGCGCGATACCGACCAGGGCGCCCTGAATCTGGCCCATGGATTTCTTGGTCGCTTCCTTCGGTGACAAGCCTTCTTCGCTCATCACCCGCTCGACGTTTTCCACCACGACGATGGCGTCGTCCACCAGCAAGCCGATGGCCAGCACCATACCGAACATGGTCAGGGTGTTGATGCTGAAACCGAACGCCGCGAGGATGCCGAACGTACCCAGCAATACCACCGGCACGGTCATCGTGGTGATGACGGTGGCGCGGAAGTTCTGCAGGAACAGGAACATCACCAGGAATACCAGCACGATCGCTTCGACCAGGGTTTCAACCACACCCTTGATCGACTCGGTCACCACCGGAGTGGTGTCGTACGGGAACACCACTTCCATGCCTTGCGGGAAGAACGGCTTGAGGTCGTCAATCGTCTTGCGCAGCGCCTTGGCGGTGTCGAGGGCGTTGGCACCGTTGGCCAGTTTTACCGCAAGACCCGAAGCCGGGCTGCCGTTGAACTGTGCAGAAATGCTGGAGTTTTCACCGCCCAGACCGACGTCAGCGACGTCGCCGACACGCACTTGCGAGCCGTCCTGGTTGACCTTCAGCAGAATCGCCTTGAACTGCTCGGCAGTCTGCAGACGCGTTTTGCCGATGATCGTGGCGTTCAGTTGCTGGCCTGGCAGCGCCGGCAAACCGCCGAGCTGACCGGACGACACCTGGACGTTCTGCGCCGAGATCGCGGTGCTGACATCGCCCGGGGTCAGGTTGTACTTGTTCAACTTGGCCGGGTCGAGCCAGATGCGCATGGCGTACTGGGCACCGAAGACCTGGAAGTCACCGACACCGGCGGTCCGCGAGATCGGGTCCTGCATGTTCGACACGATGTAGTTGGACAAGTCGTCCTTGGTCATGCTGCCGTCACGCGAGACCACGCCGATTACCAGCAGGAAGTTTTTCACTGCCTTGGTGACGCGGATACCTTGTTGCTGCACTTCCTGCGGCAACAGCGGGGTGGCCAGGTTCAGCTTGTTCTGGACCTGCACCTGCGCGGTGTCGGAGTTGGTGCCTTGCTCGAAGGTCGCGGTGATGGTCATGCTGCCGTCGGAGTTACTTTCCGAGGACACATAACGCAGGTTGTCGATACCGTTGAGCTGCTGCTCGATCACCTGGACCACGGTGTCCTGCACGGTTTGCGCCGAAGCGCCCGGGTAGGTCACGGAGATCGCAATGGCCGGTGGCGCAATGCTCGGGTATTGGTTGATCGGCAATTTCAGGATCGAAAGTGCCCCGACCAGCATGATCACCAGGGCGATTACCCAGGCGAAAATCGGACGGTCGATAAAGAATTTTGACATGGATTACTCCCCTTTGCCGCCGGCGGCTTTGTCAGCTGCCTGTGCGGGGGCCGGGTTCTTGGTGCCGACGTTGGTCGCTTCGGTCGGTTTGACCTCCACACCTGGTTTAACGTACTGCAGACCCTCGGTGATCAGACGATCACCAGCCTTCAGGCCGTCTTCGATCAGCCACTGGCTGCCGACGGTGCGGCTGGCCTTGAGCTGACGCAGTTCAACCTTGTTGTCCGGGCCGACGACCAGTGCGGTCGGCGTGCCTTTGAGGTCGCGGGTCACGCCTTGCTGCGGCGCCAGAATGGCCGCGGCGTTGACGCCGGCCTGCAACTGGGCGCGCACGAACATGCCCGGCAACAGGGTGTGATCCGGGTTCGGGAACACGGCGCGCAGGGTCACCGAGCCGGTGGTCGGGTCGACCGTCACTTCGGAGAATTCCAGCTTGCCGTCCAGCTTGTACTGGGTGCCGTCTTCCAGGGTCAGTTTCACCGCTGCGGCGTTGTCGCCGGATTTTTGCAGGCGACCGCTTTCCAGCTCGCGGCGCAGTTGCAGCAGTTCGACCGACGACTGGGTCACGTCGACGTAGATCGGGTCGAGCTGCTGGATAGTCGCCATCGCATCGGCCTGGCCATTGCTGACCAGCGCACCTTCGGTGACTGCGGAACGACCGATACGGCCGGAGATCGGCGCGTAGACCTTGGTGTAACGCACATTGATCTGCGCAGTTTGCAGCGACGCTTCCGATTCCATGCGGTTGGCCACGGCGGTGTCGTATTCCTGACGGCTGACGGCTTGCTCATCGACCAGTTGCTTGTAGCGGTCGGAGATCGACTTGGTCGAACGCAGGTTGGCTTCGGCGCTTTTCAGGGTCGCTTCATAGACCGACGGATCGATCTGATACAGCTGCTGGCCGGCTTTGACGTCGGCACCTTCCTTGAACAGACGCTTGAGAATGATGCCGTTGACCTGTGGACGCACTTCGGCGATGCGGAACGCACTGGTGCGGCCCGGCAGTTCGGAAGTCAGGGTAAAGGCCTGGGGTTGCAGGGTGACGACGCCGACCTGAGGGGGCGGAGCGGCCGGAGCCGCTTCTTCCTTTTTACATCCGCTGAGCAGCGATGCCAGGGCGACGGCAGTGACCAGAGCGGTAACAGCTGGCTTGAATTGCATGAAAATCCTCGGGTCAGGCGCGCACAAAGCGCACAAGAAGTGTGAAAGGGTAAAAAATTCGTACCGGGTGGATAAGTAGCTTGCTAAGGAATATACTTACGTTCATGGTTGTTTGTAAATACCTTCGGCGCGTACCCACCCTGTTACAAAAGTCGTCGCAAGGTTCGAAATTGTAGGCTGGGGAGACGGTTCATGAGAGATCGCCCCCTCTTTATTCAGCGGATATTCAGCCATCCCTGAAACATCCTGTTTGAGGTTTTACTGCCATGGTCCGTCGTACCAAAGAAGAAGCTCAGGAAACCCGCAGCCAGATTCTGGAAGCGGCCGAGAAAGCCTTCTATGAAAGGGGGGTTGCGCGCACGACCCTGGCGGACATCGCGACCCTGGCCGGCGTGACGCGCGGTGCCATCTACTGGCATTTCAGCAACAAGGCCGATCTGGTCCAGGCGATGCTCGACAGCCTGCACGAGCCGCTGGAAGAACTGGCCAAGGCCAGCGAAAGCGAGGACGAACCGGACCCACTGGGCTGCATGCGGCAGTTGCTGATTCATTTGTTTCATCAAGTTGCGCTGGACCCGAAAACCCGGCGCATCAACGAAGTTCTGTTTCATAAGTGCGAATTCACCGATGAGATGTGCGATCTGCGCCAGCAGCGCCGGACGGCCAGTCTCGAATGCAACGTGCGCATCGGCCTGACCCTGCGTAATGCGGTGAATCGCGGCCAGTTGCCGGAAGATCTCGACACCGCCCGTGCGGCTGTCAGCATTCACGCCTATATCGACGGCTTGCTGTATGGCTGGCTGCTCGCACCGGACAGCTTCGAACTGCACGCCGAGGCCGAGCGTTGGGTCGACACCGGGCTGGACATGCTGCGCCTGAGCCCCAGCCTGCGCAAATGAAACAAAATGCGTAATTGACACAGCTTATGTCAATTGGCCGGCCTTTATACAAGTTGGCAGCGGGGGAGTTTATACGTAGCAAGCTGCGCATTTTGTAGGGAAATTGTGTCGCTCTTGTGAAATCGAGTTGGCTGCTTGGCCCTCACCCTAGCCCTCTCCCGGAGGGAGAGGGGACTGACCGAGGTGTTCTTTCGAGATACGCCGACCTGAAATATCCAGTCGAACTCAGGATTTGAATATCACACCGATCGGCCCCCTCTCCTAGGGGAGAGGGCTGGGGTGAGGGGCTACGTCTCAAGCCACACAACCACTTTCCAGCCGAACACAAAAAAGCCCCCAACTCTACAAGTCGGGGGCTTTTGCGTTGCTACGAGATCCTACTTACAACGTCGGATAATCGATATAACCCACCGGCCCCTTACCGTAGAAAGTCTCTGGATGCGGCTCATTCAGCGGCGCATCGGCCTTCAAGCGCGCCGGCAGATCCGGGTTGGCAATGAACGGCACGCCGAATGCCACCGCATCCGCCTTGCCAGCCGCCAGCCACTCGTTGGCGCTGTCCTTGGTGAATTTCTCGTTGGCGATGTACGGGCCACCAAACGCTTCTTTCAATTGTGGACCAAGGCTGTCAGCGCCTTCTTTTTCACGCGAGCAGATGAACGCGATGCCGCGCTTGCCCAGTTCCCGCGCGACGTAGGTGAAGGTTTCTGCCAGGTTGTCATCGCCCATGTCATGGGAGTCAGCGCGCGGCGCGAGGTGCACTCCGACACGGCCAGCGCCCCAGACTTCGATCGCGGCGTCGGTCACTTCCAGCAGCAGACGTGCACGGTTTTCCAGCGAGCCCCCGTACTGGTCGGTGCGCTGGTTGGTGCTGCTTTGCAGGAACTGATCGAGCAGGTAGCCGTTGGCGCCGTGGATTTCCACGCCGTCGAAACCGGCGGCTTTGGCGTTTTCCGCGCCGGTGCGGTAGGCGTCGACGATGTCGGCGATTTCAGCGGTTTCCAGCGCACGCGGCGTCGGGTAGTCGGCCAGTGGACGCACCAGGCTGACGTGGCCTTTTGGCTGAATCGCGCTCGGCGCCACCGGCGCTTCGCCGTTGAGGTACGTCGGGTGAGAGATACGGCCGACGTGCCACAGTTGCAGGAAGATCTTGCCGCCGGCGCCGTGAATGGCTTTGGTCACGTTGGCCCAGCCACGCACCTGGTCGTTGGACCAGATACCTGGGGTGTCCGGGTAGCCGACGCCCATCGGCGTCACCGAGGTGGCTTCGCTGAGGATCAGACCGGCCGAGGCGCGCTGTACGTAGTACTCGGCCATCAGCGCATTCGGCACGCGGCCTTCGTCGGCGCGGCAGCGGGTCAGCGGGGCCATGATGATGCGGTTGCTCAGCTCGATGTCGCCGAGTTTGATCGGGTCAAAAATAGTCGCCATGTCTACAAGCCTCTCTTAATTAAGGAAGTTGATCAGTTGGATGCAGCGGCCAGCTCGGCATTGCCGTTCTGGCGGAAAGTAATCAGGGTCACCAGCAAAGCCAGTACGGCCAGCGCGGCGGCGGCCAGCGGAACGCTGGTCAGGCCGTAACCGTGGGCGATGACCGTGCCACCGACCCAGGCGCCGAGGGCGTTGCCGACGTTGAACGCGCCAATGTTCAGAGTCGAGACGAGGTTCGGTGCAGCCTTGCCGAAAGTCACCACGTTGACCTGCAGCGCCGGCACCGCGGCGAAACACGCGGTGGCCCAGAGGAACAGGGTGATTTCGCTCGGGATCAGCGCCACGCTGGTCCAGCTCAGCACCGTGGAGATCACGGCCATGGCGATGAACACGCCGATCAGCGTGGCGGCCATGCCTTTGTCGGCGAGTTTGCCGCCAATGATGTTGCCGACGGTCAGACCGAGGCCGATCAGCATCAGTGTCCAGGTCACGCCTCGCGGCGAGACGCCAGTGACTTCGCCGAGCAGCGGCGCAACGTAGGTGAACAGGGTGAAGACCGAGGCGGCGAACAGCGCGGTCATGCTCAGCGACAGCCAGATACCGGCGCCTTTGAGGGCAGCGAGTTCGGCGCGCATGTCGAGTTTTTCTTCGTCACGCTTGGCTGGCAGGAAGCGGATCAGCCCGATCAGCGCAATTACGCCAATCACCGTGACCGCCCAGAAGGTCGAGCGCCAGCCCGCTTGCTGACCCAGCGCGGTACCGAGCGGCACGCCGAGCACGTTGGCCAGGGTCAGGCCGGTGAACATCAGCGCTACGGCGGAAGCGCGTTTGTTCGGCGCGACCAGATTGGCCGCCACCACCGAACCGATGCCGAAGAACGCACCGTGGCACAGCGCGGTGATCACGCGGGCGAACATCAGCACGTTGTAATCGCTGGCAATGGCGCAAAGCAGATTGCCGACGATGAAGATGCCCATCAGCGCGACCAGTGCCGCCTTGCGCGGCAGCTTTGCCGTGGCCATCGCCATGAACGGCGCGCCGATGGCCACACCGAGGGCGTAACCGGTCACCAGCCAGCCAGCGCCGGGAATCGACACACCGAGGTCGGCCGCCACATCGGGCAACAGGCCCATGATGACGAACTCGGTGGTGCCGATGGCGAAGGCGCTCAAGGCGAGGATGAGGAGCGAAAGGGGCATGCGGGTTTCCTTGCGGCTGACTGACGTCAAGGGTCAGAGCTCTTTACTGAGGGTGCTGAGGAACGCCTGGATCACGTCCTCGTTACGTTTGAAAAAATGCCATTGCCCGGCCTTCTGGCTGCTGATCAGACCGGCGCGTTGCAGGGTCGCCAGATGCGCGGAAACGGTCGATTGCGACAGGCCGCAACGCTGATCGATCTGCCCGGCGCAGATGCCGTACTCGTGGTTGTGCAACTGCTCGGGGAATTCCTTCTTGGGGTCTTTCAGCCAGTTGAGGATGTCTCGCCGTACTGGGTGCGCCAGGGCTTTTATTATTTCGTCGAGGTCGAGGTTCATGGCAGGGCTCGTGTTGGCAGTGGCGATATATCGCGATGAGGCGAACTTTAAATCGTTGGATCGCGATATACCAATATGAATTGGTTCTGATCAGCGCATGAATCGCTATATCGGGTTATAACGATATAGGGCTGCCGGCCCGCCTGGCGCAGTGCTAAGCTGCGCCCATGAACTATCTCGCACATTTGCATCTGGGCGGTCAGCGCCCTGGCCAGTTACTCGGCAGCCTGTATGGCGATTTCGTCAAAGGCCGGCTGCAGGGGCAGTTTGCCCCGGAGGTCGAAGCGGCCATCCAGCTGCATCGCCGCATTGACGTTTTCACCGACCGCCATCCACTGGTGGACATTGCCCTTGGGCGCTTCACCGAAACCCGCCGGCGTTATGCGGGAATCGTCCTTGATGTGTTTTTCGATCATTGCCTGGCGCGGGACTGGTCGCTGTATGCCGAGCAACCGCTGGAAGTGTTTACCGCTGGCGTTTACCGGGTGCTTTCCAGTGAGCAGCAATTGCCGGAGCGTTTGGCGAAGATCGCGCCGCACATGGTTGCCAATGACTGGTTGGGGTCGTATCGCGAGTTTGAGGTGCTGGAGCAGGTGTTGAGGGGAATTTCGCGGCGGCTTACCCGGCCCGAAGAGTTGGCCGGGGCAATGCAGGAGTTGCGGCGATTGTATGAACCGTTGAGTGAAGACTTCAGTCTGTTTTATCCGCAACTGCAGGACTTCGCACTGCAATCACATACCACCTGAATCCCTGTGGGAGCTGGCTTGCCAGCGATAGCGTCGGCACATTCAACTTTGATGTTGATTGACCCACCGCTATCGCGGGCAAGCCCGCTCCCACAGTGGGCAAGGTGAATGGGGAAATGTGTTTCAGGCAGCGATTGCCGGGCGCATTGGGGACTGTCGGGTCTCAGGAATCGAGCCAAACAACGCCTTCTGCACCGCCTGCTGCGCTTCGAAAGCCAGTGCCGCACGCTCGCGACCCTCGCAGGCAATCGGCTTGAGCAAATGCACTTCGACATCGCCGCAGTCATTGCTGAACAGGCGCATCAGGTGCGAGAGCAGATCGTCGTCGCCAATGAACGGCGCCAAGGTATCGACTTCGCCATGGCGCAGATAACGAATCGCCACCGGTTGCAGCATCACTTCGGAATCAATCGCCGCCGCCAACAAGCGCCCATGAAAAGTGCGCAGCGAGCGGCCGTCGGTGGTGGTGCCTTCGGGGAACATCAGCAAGGCGTGTTCGCTTTGCAGATGGCGGGTCATCTGTTTGCGGATCAACTGGCTGTCGCCCGAGCCGCGGCGGATGAACAGGCTGCCGGCCTTGGCCGCGAGCCAGCCAGCGACCGGCCAGGTGCGCACCTCGGCCTTGGACAAAAACGACAACGGCGTGAGCATGCCCAGCAGCGGAATGTCGGTCCAGGACACATGATTGCTCACCCACAGCATCGGCTGTTTCGGCAGCTCGCCATGTACGCTCACGCGAAAGGGCAGGGCGTTGCTCAGGCGCGCCATGAAAAAGCGCGACCAGCGCTGGCGCCGCTCCATCGAATGCGCCAGGCCAATGCGCTCGAACACCCCGAACACGCTGGCCATGCTCAAGCCCAGCGAGACCACCAGCAGCACCCGCGCGATTCGCGCGTACACCCGCAGCCGGCTCATCACACGGCCGCCTTGAAGTGTTTGGCGTAGCGCGGGCAGAGTTCGTCGCGCTTGAGCAGGATGAACACGTCGGCGACCTGGAAATCTTCGTCCCAGCACGGCTCGCCGCAAATCTTCGCACCCAGGCGCATGTAGGCCTTGAGCAGCGGCGGCATTTCCGCGATCACGTTGGAAGGGATATCCAGCGTCGGCAGCGGATTTTTCGGCTCGGCGCGCAGGTGTTCGGTGCACAGATACCGTTCGCGCAAACGCTGCATGATCGCGTGGGCCTGAATGCCGCCGTCCTGCATCGGAATGCTCGCGCAACCCATCAGGTAGCTGTAGCCGCCCTGATTCAGCACTTCGGCCAACTCGCCCCAGAGCACGGCGATGGTCCCGCCGTTGCGGTAGGCCGGGTCGACGCAGGTGCGGCCGATTTCCAGGATCGGGCCTTGCAGATGCGCAAGGCCGTGCAGGCTGAATTCTTCTTCACTGTAGAACTTGCCGAGGCTGCTGGCGGCGGTGTGATCAAGCAGACGCGTGGTCGCGACCAGACGCCCGGTGTTCAGGTCACGCACGCCGATGTGGCTGCAGTGAACATCATAGTCATCCATGTCCAGACCCAGTTCCGCGCCTTTGAGTTTGGCGTTGAACTCGCCACTGAAAACGGCGAAGCGCAGGGCCTGGGCTTGCTGCAAGGCTTCGGCGCCGATCAGGCGTTCGGCTTGCAGGCGGCGTTCATTGCCGGTGTCGCTGATGCGGGCGATTTGCGTCATGTGAATCTCCGTACGGGCCTTGAACCCGTCGTGGGTTGCAGCCGATCGACTTTCTTTATGCAGCCGTGTTGTGCAAAGTCAGGCTATGTAGCCCCGGTGTCATCGCCATGAACGTTCGGTGATGCTTATATGACAGCCCAGAAGGAGCCGCCCGTGCCCTGGTCAGATCTGTTGCAACGTTGTGAACGCTTGCCCGCCGCCGCCGACCTCGCGGAGGGTTTCGCGACGCTGTTGCAGACGCTGGGCACTGTCTCGCCGTTTAAACTGGCGGTCGCGGGCGGGCGGTGCATGGCGACGCCGGGGCTGGCCTTTCTGGTCGGCTATCAAGCGGCGTTGCGCATGCTCTGGCCGAGCGCGCCATTGAGCCTCGGCGCGTTGTGCGCCACCGAACAGCGCAGCCTGCGCCCGGCGGATATGCAAACGCGGCTGAACGGCTTGCGCCTGAGCGGACACAAGGATTTCGTCACCGCCGGCGATGCGGCTGAATGGCTGCTGGTGGCCGCGCGCAGCGAGCAGCCCGACGAAACACCGCGCCTGACGTTGGCGGTGGTCTACCCCGGCGAGCCCGGCGTGACCGTGGAAACACTGCCGGCGCTGCCGTCGATGCCGGACATCAGCCACGGTCGTCTGCACCTGGACGGCGCGTTGTGCGAACTGCTCGCTGGCGATGGCTGGGATGCGTACGTCAAACCGTTTCGCACCCTTGAAGACGTGTGCGTGCTGAGCGCGATGACCGCGTGGCTGTATGGCGTCGGCCAGCACAGCGACTGGCCACAGACCTTGCAATTGCGTTTGCTGGCGCTGTTGGCGGGGTGTGCCGAAGCGAGCCGGCAAGCGCCGGATAATCCGGCCGGGCATGTGTTGCTGGGCGGGTTGTTTGCGCAGTTCGAGGCGCTGGCGGGGGAGGTGGATCAGGCGCTGGCGGCTGGCCCGGTGGAATGGGCGCAGATGTGGCAGCGGGACAAGGGCGTGATGCAATTAGCGGCGGGGGCTCGGGCGAAGCGGTTGGCCAAGGCTTTGGCGGCGATTTAAAGGGCCTCATCGCGAGCAGGCTCACTCCTACAGAGGACCGTGTTTCTTCAATTGGAATGCGATCAACCTGGAGTGAGCCTGCTCGCGATAGCGATTCACGAAACGCCGCCGTCCTGTCATAAACCCCAACTAGGCTCAGCAGGTTCTTTTCCAGAGCCCACACCATGCGCAAAGGCCTGTTGCTGTTCCTGCTGCTCATCAGCTTCACCGCCAGCGCCGAACAATGGCCCGGCGAGCAATGGTCTACCGGCCCGAAGATCACCGGCCCAGCCGTAGAGGCGCTGGTAACCTACGCCTTCCCGCCCCGCGACGACAGCACCCGCCAAGGCATCCGCACCGACGCGTTGTTGATCATCCGCGACGGCCAGATCATCTACGAACGCTACGCCGGCCCGACCACCGCGCAGACCGCGCACCTGACCTGGTCGATCAGCAAAAGCCTGATGGCCACCGTGCTCGGCGTGGCCTATGGCGAAAGCCGCTTCAAGCTCGAAGACCCGGCCGCACAGTATTACCCGCCGCTGGCAAACCACGCCGAGATCAAAATCGCCGACCTGCTGCACTGGGCCTCGGGCATCGACTGGCAGGAAGACTACGAATACGCGCCGCTGAAATCCTCGGTGGTGGCGATGCTTTACACCCGCGGTCATCGCGATATGGCCGCGTTCGCCGCTGATCATTCGTCCTACGCTGAACCGGGTCAGGCGTTTCGTTATTCCAGTGGCGACAGCAACCTGCTCGCCGCTGCGTTGAAAGGCATGCTCGGCCCGCAGCGTTATGCCGATTACCCGTGGACGGCATTGTTCGAACCGCTGGGCATTCGTCACGCCGTCTGGGAAACCGATGCCAGCGGCACGTTCGTCGCCTCGTCCTACGCCTATCTTACCGCGCAGGATTTGGCGAGGGTCGGGCTGCTGATGGCGCGCGACGGGCGCTGGCAGGATCGGCAATTGCTGCCTCAGGATTGGGTCGCGTTCAACCGGGAACCCTTCGCCAGCTACAAGGCGGGTCAGGACGAAGCCGTGCCCGGCGGCCACTGGTGGCTCAATCGCGCGGTGGACGGCGCGTCATCGCCGTGGCCCGCCGCGCCAACCGACACCTTCGCCGCGCTCGGCCATTGGGGCCAGGCGTTGTATGTGATTCCCAGCCAGAAACTGGTTGTTGTGCGCTACGCCGATGATCGCGACGGCAGCTACCGCCACAACGAACTGCTCGCGCGCGTGCTCAAGGCGGTGCAGCCATGAAGCGCTTATTGCTGTTGCTGCTGGTGATGCTGCTCGGCTGGATCGCTTACGAACGTGAAAATCTCTGGGCTTTTCCAGACATCATCAGCGCCTACACCGCCAAGGAATATTGCTCGTGCCGGTATGTGATGAACAACGACGCGCAATACTGCCGTGGCTATGTAAAGCAGTGGCTGCCGATCAGCCAGTTCACCGATGACAGCGCCAGCAAAACCATCACGGTCAGCGGCATCGGCCGCAGCAATAGCGCGAAGTGGCAAAACGAACGCCACGGCTGCCGCCTGACTCCTTGACCACACCCCATCCCCTTGTGAATGGAGATCATGTGGGAGCTGGCTTGCCAGCGATTGTAGTGGGTCAGCCAGCGAAAATTTTGCCTGTGACGACGCTATCGCTGGCAAGCCAGCTCCCACAAGGGTCTTATCAGTACATGTATCTGTGGTGATCTCCAGTTTGCAATAAACGTGGAGGCGGTTAAGGTTCGTGCAGGTTTATCGCCCCCACGAGTGCTCAATGTTCAACCGCTCCCTGTACACAACCCTTTCTAGCCTGCTGCTGGCCGCCGCCGCATTGCCGGCTCAAGCCAATTGGTATCTGGACGGCGAGTCGTCGCGGCTGTCGTTCGTCAGCACGAAAAACGCCAGTGTCTCTGAAGTGCAGCGCTTTCTGGTGCTGCACGGCAAGGTCGATCCCAATGGACGGGCCGAAGTCGAGGTCGAGCTGGAGTCGATCAACAGCGGCATTCCCCTGCGCGATGAGCGTATGCGCAAAGAGTTGTTCCAGATCGAGCAGTTCCCGGAAGCGACGATCACTACGCAGATCGACCTGCGCCCGATCAACGATCTGGCCCCCGGTGCGCAGCTGGAATTGCGTCTGCCGCTGACCGTCAAGTTGCATGGCAAGCAACACGAATATCCCGCCGAGCTGCTGGCGACACGCCTCGATGACCGGCGTTTTCAGGTGGTGACCCTCGAGCCGCTGGTGATCAACGCGGCGGATTTCGACCTCGCGCCAGGGCTGGAAAGCCTGCGCAAACTCGCCGATCTGTCGGCCATCAGCCTGTCGGTGCCGGTGGGTGCGGTGCTGATTTTCACGGCGCGCTGACATGCGCGGCGCAGTGTTTCCCTGGCGCGACGGTAACCGCTTCGAGCTGTTGATCGATGGCCCGCAATTCTTTCCACGGATGCTCGAGCACATCGCCGCCGCCAAAGAACAGATCGAACTGGAACTGTATCTGGTCGAGGCCGGCGCCTGCGCCGACACCATCGTCCAGGCACTGGTGGCGGCGGCCGAGCGCGGTGTGCGCGTGCGCTGCCTGTTCGATGATTACGGCAGCCTCGCGTTTACCCTGCACTTGCGTCAGCGCCTGAGCGCTGCCGGGGTTGAACTGCGTTTCTACAACCGCTTGAGCTGGCGGCGCTGGGTCGGCAATTTCTATCGCGATCACCGCAAATTGCTGCTGGTCGATCAATGTCTGGCGGTGGTCGGCGGCACCGGTGTCACTGATGAATTCTGGACGCCGGGCGAGGACACCAGCGAGTGGCACGAAGTGATGGTGCAGATCAGCGGCCCGCTGGTGATCGACTGGCAATTGCTGTTCGACCGCCAGTGGCTCGCCAACCGTTACCGCCGCGCCTGGCGTCCGGCGGCGCATTTCGGCCTGCCGCGTTTACCGCGTGTGCCGGACAAGGGCGAGGGCATGGGCCGCGTGGCTTATGCCGATGCGCGGCAGCATCGCGACATTCTGCAATCGCTGTTTCGCGCGCTGAACAGCGGGCAGAAACGCATCTGGATGGCCACGCCGTATTTCCTGCCGACCTGGAAAATCCGTCGCTCCCTGCGCAAGGCCGCCGCACGTGGGGTCGACGTGCGTTTGCTGCTGACCGGGCCGCGCACCGACCACCCGTCAGTGCGCTACGCCGGGCATCGCTACTACCCGCGACTGCTCAAGGCCGGGGTGCAGATCTTCGAATACCAGCCGTGCTTCCTGCACCTGAAAATGGTGCTGGTGGACGAATGGGTGAGCATCGGTTCGTGCAACTTCGATCACTGGAATCTGCGCTTCAATCTCGAGGCGAACCTGGAGGCGCTGGATCCATCGTTGACGGCAGCGGTGCAGGCGAGTTTTGTCAGGGACTTCGGGCTGAGTCAGTTGGTCAGCCTCGAGGAATGGCAGCGCCGGCCGTTGTGGCGGCGGGTCAAGCAGCGGGTGTGGGGCTGGGTGGATCGGTTGGTGGTGAACATCCTCGATAGACGCGGGTAGCGGGCACACCCAAAAACACTGTGGGAGCTGGCTTGCCAGCGATGAGGCCATCACATTCAACATATCAGTTGACTGTCAGGCCGCCATCGCTGGCAAGCCAGCTCCCACAGGTTTATGTGTTACCTGAAAAAATTAGAGCAATTCGAAGCTTTGTTGCGTCACGTCCTGCGAATCCAGGCCGATCTGTACGTTGAATTTGCCGGGTTCTGCCGCGTACTTGAGCTGGGCGTTGTAGAACTTCAGGTCATCCTCAGTGATGGTGAAGTGCACGACTTTCTGTTCGCCGGCCTTGAGCATGATCTTCTGGAAGTTCTTCAGTTCTTTCACCGGGCGGATCATCGAGCCGGTGACGTCCTGAATGTACAGCTGCACCACGGTTTCGCCGTCACGCTTGCCGGTGTTCTTGACCATGACGCTGGCGTCGAGCTTGCCGGTGGCATTCAGCGTGGTCGACGACAAGGCCATGTCGCTCAAGGCAAACGTGGTGTAGCTCAGGCCATAACCGAACGGAAACAGCGGCCCGGTAGTGTCATCGAAATACTGTGAGGTGTAGTTGCCCGGTTTGCCCGGAGTGAACGGTCGGCCAATGCTCAGGTGGTTGTAGTAGGTCGGAATCTGCCCGACGGAGCGCGGGAAGGTCACCGGCAGTTTGCCCGACGGGTTGTAGTCGCCGAACAGCACGTCGGCAATCGCGTTGCCCCCCTCGGTGCCGCTGAACCAGGTTTCCAGAATCGCGTCAGCCGACTGGTTCTCTTCGAGAATGGTCAGCGGGCGGCCGTTCATCAGCACCAGCACCAGTGGTTTGCCGGTGGCTTTCAGCGCGCGGATCAGCTCACGCTGGGTTTGCGGGATGTTCAGGTCGGTACGGCTGGAGGATTCGTGGGACATGCCACGGGATTCGCCCACCGCCGCAACCACCACGTCGGCATCCTTGGCGGCCTTGACCGCTTCGTCGATCAGTACGCTGGCCGGACGCGGATCGTCGATCACCTCCGGCGCATCGAAGTTGAGGAAGTTCAGGTAGTCGAGGACCTTCTTGTCGCCGGTGATGTTGGCGCCACGGGCGTAGATCAGCTTCGATTTGTCACCGATCACTGCGCTCATGCCGTCAAACAGCGTCACCGATTGCGCAGGGCGGCCGGCGGCGGCCCAACTGCCCATCATGTCGATCGGGGCTTTGGCCAGCGGGCCGACCAGCGCGACTTTCGCGTCTTTGTTCAGCGGCAGGGTTTCGTTGTGGTTCTTCAGCAGCACCAGACTGCGTCGTGCCACTTCACGGGCCTCGGCGCGGTGCAGACGGCTCTCGGCGTAGGTGTCGGCCGGATCATCCGCCGCCTTGCCGATGCGCAGGTACGGGTCCTTGAACAGACCCATGTCGTACTTGGCGGCGAGCACTTCGCGCACCGCGTTGTCGATGTCTTTCTGTTCGATTTCGCCGGATTTGAGCAGCCCCGGCAGTTCCTTGCCGTACAGCGTGTCGTTCATGCTCATGTCGATGCCGGCCTTGATCGCCAGCTTCGCTGCTTCACGACCGTCGCGAGCGACGCCGTGTTTGATCAGCTCGAAAATCGCCCCGTGGTCGCTGACTGCCAGGCCCTTGAAGCCCCAATCTCTGCGCAGCAGATCGTTCATCAGCCAGGTATTGGCCGTGGCCGGAATACCATTGATCGAGTTCAACGCGACCATCACCCCTCCGGCGCCGGCATCGATCGCGGCGCGGTACGGCGGCAGATAGTCCTGGTACATCTTCACCGGGCTCATGTCGACCGTGTTGTAGTCGCGACCGCCCTCGACCGCGCCGTACAGGGCGAAGTGCTTGACGCTGGCCATGATGCTGTCGGCCGCGCTCGGGGTTGCTCCCTGATAAGCGCGGACCATGACCCCGGCAATTCGCGAGGTCAGGTAGGTGTCTTCACCGAAACCTTCGGAGCTGCGGCCCCAGCGCGGGTCGCGGGAAATGTCGACCATCGGCGCAAAGGTGATGTCGAGGCTGTCGGCGGCGGCTTCTTTCGCCGCCACGCGACCGGACTGGCCGATGGCGTCCATGTCCCAGCTTGAGGCGAGGGCCAGCGGAATCGGGAAAATCGTACGGTGACCGTGGATCACGTCGTACGCGAAAAACATCGGAATCTTCAGGCGGCTGCGCATGGCGGCGTCCTGCATCGGCCGGTTTTCCGCGCGGGTGATCGAATTGAAGGTGCCGCCGATGTTACCGGCGGCGATCTCTTTGCGGATCAGCTCGCGAGGCATTTCCGGGCCGATGCTGATCAGGCGCAACTGGCCGATCTTCTCATCGAGGGTCATCTGGCCCATCAGGTTGCTGATGAACGCGTCCTTGTTTTCCAGAGGGACCGGAGTCGTGGCGGCCAATACCTGATGACTGGCCAGGCTGACGAACAGACCCAGCAAACACAGCTTCTTCATGAATATTTTTCTCAAGGGCCCAAACGGTGACGGAACACCGGCCAGCCAAAATGTAAGGAGCGACTATTGTTGTTCGGGTGCCGGCTCGAATATTCAGAGCCAAAAAACCACAGCCGACAGCGGCAGCGTGAACGCGAAGGGCACTTTTTAGCCCATAAGCCCGTCGCAATCCAGTGGCGGGGCCGATTATGCCCCAACCGCCGTGCCGGAATATTCAGCGCGGAGTTTTTAATCAAAGGAGCATCACCGCAATGACGATCAGCCCGACCTACCGCTCACGTTTGCAAGTGGCCACGCTGCTGGTGCTGGCTACGTTCTTGACCGCGTGCGGCATCAATAATATCCCGACGCTCGACGAACAGGCCAAAGCCGCCTGGGGCCAGGTGCAGAACCAGTACCAGCGCCGCGCCGACCTGATCCCCAATCTGGTGGAAACCGTCAAAGGTTATGCCGCCCATGAACAGGAGACCTTGACCGCCGTGATCGAAGCGCGGGCCAAGGCCACGTCGATCCAGGTCGATGCCAGCACCCTCGACGACCCAGCGAAACTCAAGCAGTTCCAGCAGGCGCAGGATCAGCTGACCGGCGCGCTGAGCCGCCTGATGGTGGTCTCCGAGCGCTATCCGGACCTGAAGGCCAACCAGAACTTCCTCGCCCTGCAATCGCAGCTCGAGGGCACGGAAAATCGCATCGCCGTGGCGCGCCGCGATTTCATTCTGGCGGTGCAGAAATACAACACCGAGATCCGCACCTTCCCCGGGCGCCTGTGGCACAGCGTGATGTACAGCGATCTGCCGATGCGCGAAACCTTCGAAGCCACCACGCCCGGCGCGGAAAAGGCCCCGGAAGTGAAGTTCTGAACCGATGTTGGCGATGAGGTTATGCATGCGCGTGTTGAAAACGGGCCTGGTGCTGATGCTCTGGCTGTTCGCCGTCAGCGCCCAGGCCGAATTGACGTTCCCGACGCTGAGCGGGCGCGTTGTGGATCAGGCGCAGATGCTCGAGCCGTCGCTGCGCGCGCAACTGAGCCAGCAATTGCAGGCCCACGAACAGGCGACCGGCGAGCAATTGGTGGTGGTCACGCTGCCCGATCTGCAGGGCACCACCATCGAAGATTTCGGCGTTCAACTGGGCCGGCACTGGGGCATCGGCCAGAAGGACAAGAACAATGGCGCACTGCTGATCGTCGCCCGTGACGAGCGCAAGCTGCGCATCGAGGTCGGTTATGGCCTCGAGGACCGGCTGACCGATGCGCAGGCCTCGGTGATCATTCATCAGGTGATCACGCCCGCATTCAAGGCCGGCAATTTCAGCAAAGGCATCAGCGACGGGGTGGCGGCGATGCTGGTGGTGCTGGGCGGCAACCCGCTCGACGAGCCATCGACGGTGTACGAATCCAGCGGCGACCCGGCCGATGATTTCATCTCGCGGCATCCGGCGCTGTTCATGTTTTTGGTGATGTTGTTCATCCTGACGGTGTTTGTCTGCCAGATGCTCGGTATCCTGCCCGCCGGTCGTGGCGGCTCCGGAGGCGGGGGCGGCTTGGGTGGCGGTGGATTCGGCGGTGGCGGCGGAGGCGGCTTCAGCGGCGGCGGGGGCAGTTTCGGCGGCGGTGGTTCGTCCGGCGGCTGGTGAACACAGAACAATAACGAGCAGGCATTTTTCGAATGGCATTACTGACTGAACACGAACAACGCAAAGTCGCCGAGGCGATTGCCCGGGTCGAACGCGACACCGACGCCGAACTGGTCACGGTGCTGGCCGCCCGCGCCGACGACTATGCGTACATTCCGCTGCTCTGGGCCAGCCTGCTGGCGCTGGTGCTGCCGGGCGTCGTGCATTACCTGACCGGCTGGCTGACCCTGCGCAGTCTGCTGATGGTGCAGTGGGGCTTGTTCATTGTGCTGTGCCTGCTGTTCCGTCTGCCTAAAATCACCACCCATCTGGTCCCGCGTCGCGTGCGCCACTGGCGCGCTTCGAATCTGGCGCGGCGGCAGTTTCTTGAACAGAACCTGCACCACACCGTCGGCAGCACCGGCATGCTGATTTTTGTCTGCGAGGCTGAGCGGTATGTGGAGATTCTGGTGGATGAGGGGATCTCCCGGCGACTGGACAATAAAAACTGGGATGTGATTGTTGCGGCGTTCACCGAGCAGGTAAGGCAGGGGCGCACGCTGGAGGGGTTTGTCACCTGTATCGAGGCATGTGGGGAGTTGTTGAAAGTGCATGTGCCGGTGACGCAGGTGAGGAATGAGTTGCCGAATCGGTTGGTGGTGTTGGGCTGAGAAGCCCCTCACCCCAGCCCTCTCCCAGAGGGAGAGGGAGCAGACCGAGGTGTCTTGCGCTCGATATCGACCTGGAAAACCGCGTCGATCGAGTCGTTGTGATGATGCTTCAGACCTGAGTTCGACTCGGTATTTCAGGTCGGTGTAACTCGACAGAACAACGCGGTCAGCCCCCTCTCCCTCCGGGAGAGGGCTGGGGTGAGGGTAGCTTTTTAACTGTTGAAACCACCGTTCAGCAAATAAGCACGTGTCCCCAACCCCCATCCCCCCTAAAATACCCGCCATTCCCGATTTCGCCCGTCCGAGGCCGCTTTTTCATGTCTGTCACCGCCCCATCCGCGCCGTCCACAAAGCCTGCGCCCGACCACCACGCCCAGTTCCTCGAGCTGCTGCAAACCAGCCTGGAACAGAACGGCTTCATCAAACTGGTGCTGGCCAAGTACGTCGGTGACGAGGCGGATCTGCAGCGGGTGATCATCAAACCGGTGACGGTCAAGGCACAGCCGCACCTGTCCTTCGTCTACCGCTACAAGACCCGCGACATCACCAAGAACCTGCCCCTGACTGAAGGCGTAGCGGCGATCGCCGGGCTGTTGCCGACCGCGTTCAAGAATGCGCATTTGCTGGCGCTGAGCGACGAAGCCCAGCTGGAATACAGCAAAAAGGGCAAGTCTTCGCTGTTCAAGAGCAAACCTCAGCAATTGCGCGAGGCGCCGTCCGCCGAGCACAACCGCGAGAAAAACCGCTTTCTCGAGTTGAGCCGGCCGTTTCTCCAAGACCTTGGCGTGACCAATGCCCAGCACGAGCTGATCCCGGCGATGTCGCGCAAGTGGAAGCAGATCAACAAGTTCATTGAAGTCTTCAGCCACGCCCTGACTTCGTCGCCGCTGGCGCTGGACAAGCCGGTGCGGGTGGCGGATTTCGGTTCGGGCAAGGGCTATCTGACGTTCGCGATTCACGATTATCTGCGCAACACCCTGAAAGCCGAAGGCGAAGTCACCGGCGTCGAGTTGCGCGAGGAGATGGTCAATCTATGCAATGCCGCGGCGGCCAAGCTGGAGCATCCGGGGCTGGTGTTCAAGTGCGGTGACGTGCGCAGCGTGGCACCGAGCGAGCTGGACGTGATGATCGCCCTGCATGCCTGCGACATTGCCACCGATTATGCGATCCACACCGGCATCCGCTCGGGCGCGTCGATCATCATGTGCTCGCCGTGCTGCCACAAGCAGATCCGCCTGCAGATCCAGAGCCCGGCGCTGCTCAAACCGATGCTGCAATACGGTTTGCACCTGGGCCAGCAAGCGGAAATGGTCACCGACAGCCTGCGTGCGCTGTTCCTCGAAGCCTGTGGTTACGAGACCAAGGTGTTCGAGTTCATTTCGCTGGAACACACCAACAAGAACAAGATGATCCTGGCGGTGAAACGCGCCGAGCCGGTGGCGCCGGCGCAGCTGTTGGCGAAAATTGAAGAACTGAAAGCTTTCTACCACATCAGCGAGCACTGCCTGGAAACCCTGCTGCGCGCCGACGGCTATCTGGCCTGACCTTTGATTGGGTAATGCCTTTGTGGGAGCGAGCCTGCTCGCGAAAGCGGGCTGACAGTCGACAATGAAGTTGCCTGTTACGGCCCCTTCGCGAGCAAGTTCGCTCCCACATTTGATTTAACTGCGGTCTTGCGCCCGAGCATCACCGTGGCAATCACGCCGCAGGCAAACACCCAAGTGACCGGCTCGACGTGTTCGCCAAAGAACATCGCCGAAAAAGCGATGGTGAAGAAAATCTGCAACAGCTGAATCTGACTGACCCGGGCGATGCCACCCATGGCCAGCCCGGCGTACCAAGCGAAAAATCCGAGAAACTGCGAGAACAGCGCAACATACCCAAACGCCCACCAGGCCTTGGCCGACACTGCGCCCTGATGTTGCAAGGCCAGGTACACAACCGGCCCGATCAGCAGCGGTGTCGACAGCACCAGCGCCCAGCAGATCACCTGCCAGCCACCCATTTCTTTGGCCAAGCGGCCGCCCTCGGCATAACCCAACCCACCGACAGCAATCGCCCCGAGCATCAGCAAATCACCGGCCTGAATGCTGCCCGCCCCGGTGTACAAGGCATAACCGAGCACCAACGCACTGCCCAACGCGGCGCAAGCCCAGAAGGCTTTCGACGGGCGCTCATGGGACAGCCACGCCGCGTACAGCGCCACGCACAGCGGCTGCAAACCATTGACCAGCGCACCGTGGGACGCCGGCAAGGTTTGCATGGCCCACGCCGACAACACCGGAAAACCCAGAATCACCCCGGCGATCGCCAGGCTCAGGCCTTTGACTTGCTGCCAGTTCGGCCACTTCTCGCGACGCCACAACAGCAGCAGCGCCGCTGGAATCGCTGCGAACAGCGCCCGCCCCAAGCCGTTGAGCAGCGGATGCAGTTCCTGCACCACGATGCGGGTGAAGGGCAGGGTCAGGCTGAAAATCACCACACCGAGCAGGCCGAGGGCCATGCCGGTGTTTTCGCGCGAGGACATGAGAGGGACCGGAATTGAGGGTGGCTGGGAGTCCTCCATCTAGCCATAAACCGCACGGTTCAGGCTGTTACAGCCAGACACAAATTCAGGCGTACAGTTTGCCGACGCCATCGCGAGCAGGCTCACTCCTACAGGGGAATGCATTCCAAATGTAGGAGCGAGCCTGCTCGCGATGAACGATGACTCGGTCTGGAACCCCCACCACCAAACAGCCAGATTCGGTCTACCTTGAATACTCCCAGACCTTTCCCGCAGGAGACCTCCCCATGCCCGCCAAAAAAATCCTCATGCTGGTCGGCGATTACGTCGAAGACTACGAAGTAATGGTGCCGTTCCAGGCTCTGCAGATGGTCGGCCACAGCGTGCATGCCGTGTGCCCGGACAAGGCTGCCGGGCAAACCGTACGCACCGCGATTCATGACTTCGAAGGCGATCAGACCTACAGCGAAAAACCCGGCCATCTGTTTGCCCTGAATTTCGACTTCGCCAAGGTCAGCGAAGCCGATTACGACGCGCTGCTGATCCCCGGCGGGCGCGCGCCGGAGTATCTGCGGCTGAACGAGAAAGTCCTCGAACTGGTGCGCGCTTTCGACAACGCCGGCAAACCGATCGCCGCGGTCTGCCACGGCGCGCAACTGCTGGCCGCGGCGGGCGTGCTCGAAGGACGCGAATGCAGCGCCTACCCGGCCTGCGCGCCGGAAGTGCGGCTGGCCGGCGGTACCTACATCGACATCGCAGTCACCGACGGCCACGTGCAGGGCAATCTGGCCACGGCACCGGCATGGCCGGCCCACCCTAACTGGCTGGCCGGGTTCCTCGGGTTGCTCGGCACGCAAATCATTTTGTAGTGAGCGGTCATGCCCGTTCGCGAGCAGGCTCGCCCCCACAGGGGAATGCGTTCCGGTGTGTGAGCCAGCTTGCTGGCGGTGGCGCTGCAACAGGCGACAGATAGCCCGCGCTGGTCTTTACTCTGAAGCGCACTCTGCCTAAATCGCCAAGGAGCAATACGCATGTCCGGATGGTACGAAGTCAGCAAGAGCAGCAACGGCCAGTTCAGGTTCGTGCTCAAAGCGGCGAATGCCGAAACGATTCTGACCAGCGAGCTGTACACCACACGCGCCGGCGCCGACGGTGGCATCGCCGCCGTGCAGAGCAACAGCGCGGTGGACGAGCGCTACGAAAAAAAGTCGACCAAGGACGGCCATCCCTACTTCAATCTGAAAGCGGCCAACCATCAGGTCATCGGCAGCAGCGAGGCCTACTCCTCGGATGCCGCCTGCGATAAGGGTATCGCCAGCGTCAAAAGCAACGGCGCCACCAAGGTGATCAAGGACAAGACCGTGCCCGTCCTCTGAACATGACACGGTCCCTGTAGGAGCGAGCCTGCTCGCGATGAGGCCATCAGCTTCGAAAGAGATGCCGAACAATAGACCGCCATCGCGAGCAGGCTCACTCCTACAGTTGAAATGCGATCCCCTGTGGGAGCGAGCCTGCTCGCGATGGCGTCGGTGGCCGCGCCACTAAATCTCGACCGGCACCGACAACTTCGCATTGCCCAGCGCATGGCTCTTGGCATCGAAGAACCGCAACTCGACCCCGGTGCCGTCGAACACCTTGCGGTAATGGCGCTTCTGATGCTGGATGAACGCCGCGCTGCGCGGGTAAATCGAGATCGCCACGCTCGCCGGTTTCGCCAGGCGCAGCGCACGGACGATGTGCGCATCCTGCTCACCCAAGGCATGACCGAAGATGCACAGGCTGCCGCCGTGTCCCAATAACTGCTGATAACAGAACGACAAATAATCCGAGCTGCGGATGGTCTTGAGCTTGTCCGCGCTTGGCCCTTCGCTGACGAACAGCGGTACGTCATCGAGCGTCTTCAGCGTGTTATTGATGGCGAAACTGCCGAGCAGTGTGCCTTCGGTCGAGGTCAGTTTGCGCGCCGTGCCGTCCTGGTTACGCACCAGATGCAGGCCGCCATGCAAATAGAGCAAGCGCGGTTTGTCAGTGGCGCTGTCGCTCAGGTCGAAACTGGCGTTCGGGCCGTTGAACAGATCGTCGATCACTGCGCTGTTGTGTTGCAGTGCCCAGTAGTTGAGCAAATCGTAATTGGTGGTGAACACCGTGCGATAGCGCGCCAGTTCTTCATTGAGCGTCGCCAGCGTTGACGGCTGCACCAGCCGCCACGGGATGTGCATGGCGTGCACAGTGTTGATCAGCGCTTCCTTGATCGCGTAATAGCGATTGCGCGGCGCCGCCGAGCTGACGGCCAGTGCCTTGTTGACCCGGCTGGTGGTTTTCAGTGCGCCGAGTACCTGCTCGAAACTGCGCGTTTGCAGCGCATCGAACACCGCCAGCTCCGAGGCGCTCAGGGGTTTTTCTTCCACGGTGCGGGCATTTTCGAACAGCGAGTCGTAGCCGAAGTCGTCCCAAACCGCGCGGCTGGCGCCGTTGCCCACCAGCAAACCGTTGAAATCGGTCGCGGCGCGCAGGGCGTTCCAGTCTTCGAGGGTGGCGTCGACATTCAGAAAATCAGTCATTGCGCAGGCGTCTCAAAACAAAGGGGCAGATGGGCGGCGACTTTATCACGAGCGGGCATTGAGCCAGATCAACATCCGTCGTGACCGATCGGTCGATCCTGTGTGCATCCGCCGGAGCGCAGCGCTCGAACCGGCCCAGTCAGGAGACAAACGATGAGCAGCACCTTCTTCATTCCGGCGGTCAACATCATGGGCAGCGGTTGCCTCGACGAGGCCATGGTTGCCATCCGCAACTATGCTTTTCGCAAGGCGTTGATCGTCACCGACAGCGGTCTGGCCAAGGCCGGCGTTGCGACTAGGGTGGCGGAGAAACTGGCGATGCAGGACATCGACTCGGTAATTTTCGACGGTGCCAAACCCAACCCGAGCATTGCCAACGTCGAGGCCGGGCTGGCACTTTTGCTGGCCAGCGACTGCGATTTCATCGTCTCGCTGGGCGGTGGCTCGCCCCACGACTGCGCCAAAGGCATCGCTCTCTGCGCGACCAATGGCGGGCACATTCGCGACTACGAAGGCGTCGATCAATCGGCAAAGCCGCAGCTGCCGCTGGTCGCGATCAACACCACCGCCGGCACCGCCAGCGAGATGACCCGGTTCTGCATCATCACTGACGAATCGCGCCACGTGAAAATGGCCATCGTCGATCGCAACGTCACACCGCTGTTGTCGGTGAACGACCCGCAACTGATGGTCGCCATGCCCAAAGGCCTGACTGCGGCAACCGGCATGGACGCGCTGACCCACGCCATCGAAGCCTACGTTTCGACGGCCGCCAATCCGATCACCGATGCCTGCGCGCTCAAGGCCATGAGCCTGATCAGCAACAACCTGCGTCTGGCCGTGCGCGACGGCAGCGACCTCGCCGCACGGGAAAACATGGCGTACGCGCAATTCCTCGCGGGCATGGCCTTCAACAATGCCTCGCTGGGTTTCGTCCATGCCATGGCGCACCAGTTGGGCGGCTTCTATGACTTGCCGCACGGCGTGTGCAATGCGGTGTTGCTGCCGCATGTGCAGGCGTTCAATGCGCAAGTGTGTGCTGAGCGACTGAGAGACGTCGCCCATGCAATGGGGGCGGATATTCGCGGATTCAGCGCGGAGCAGGGCGCGCAGGCCGCGATCAGCGCGATCCGCAGCCTGGCCAGAGACGTCGAGATCCCCGGTGGCCTGCGTGAGCTGGGCGCCAAACTCAGCGACATTCCGCTGCTCGCCGCCAACGCCTTGAAAGACGCTTGCGGATTGACCAATCCACGGGCGGCGGATCAGCGCCAGATCGAGGAAATCTTCCGCAACGCGTTTTGATAAAAGGCGCGAAGGCGAGCGAAGTCGAACAGTCCTCCGTGTGCTTCCACAAGCACGGTGAATGTGCGCACGCGGGACCAGTTCGACGCGATGCCACTCAAGCGATGACTGGCGCAGATCCGCTGCTGTTGCGCAGCGTCGATATTGGTCAGTTGAGTGAACCAGGTACGGTCAGCCTCAACTATCACTTCGGCGAGGTGACGGCCGTTGTTCAAATCGACAATATCGACGTAACCGCCTTCGCGCGGCACTGTTCCCTCAAACGTCACAACGTCACTGACTCTCTGGTTTTCTTCAGGAGAAACGATCACAGGCGCGTCGTCCGTGGCGGTGACTTCGAATGAGCGGTCGGCAGACCAGTCCGAAGTGGTTCCGGCGATGACACGTGCGCGGATTCGATGTGGACCCGGGGAGAGTTCTTCAAACACATCAACTGTCCAGCGTCCGTCGGAATCGATCGGACCCGACGCATAGTGAAAGTTTTCCCTGGCGTCCCATATCTCGATCAGACCGCCAGCCTGGCCCGTACCGAAAAGATGCGGTCGGCGTGCGGTCTTGCTGCCCTCGAACGGGAACACGATCGACAAGATCCGCGGCTGGCCGCTTGTTTGATGCGCGCTAGTCATGACCGGTTTGCTCACTTGAAAACAGGGGATCCCAGCGTTACAGCTTCGCCTGAGTTTGAAACCTGTAAGAAATAACAGTCCTTTAGGTTTTATTGATTTAAGTGTTATCGCATTAGGTGTTTAAAAACTGTCATTTCTATCAGTTGTCGGGCGGGAGTGCTTCGGATCGAATGTCCTGCACAGCGGGAACGCAATCGATCTTTCGAGGAGCGCACCAACATGTCAAACAACGAAGCCCCAATCGCACAGTCAGCGGGAGAGATGGATCTCACCTTCGGTACCTCAGGTTTGTGCACGCTGCGTTTTTCAGGCGAGGGCAGAACGATAGGCGAAGGTGTGGCAACGACGCCGTCGGGGCAAGTTATCGTCAGCGCGACCGTCATCGATGCAGCGGGAAAATCCAGTCACGGGCTTGCGCGTCTGGACGCCGAAGGTCATCCAGACTTGAACTTTGGTACGGCGGGCTACCTTACCGGCCAATTCAATCATGATGCGGCCTCGCGGGGCGGGCAGGTGTTCGTTGACAAGCATGAGCGCATCTGGATGTGTGGCGTGAAAAGCGGCATAACCACCGAGTACCAACAGGTTATCGCTCGATTCAATTCTGATGGCTCGCCCGACGTCTATTTCGGTGGTCCGCAGCCGGGTTATCGCGAAGTGCCCATGCGCATTCCCTCACTGTTCGGTGCCACTGGCGGAAGCCTTATTTTGGCAAAATCGGATCCTCAGGTTGCGGAGCCTGACAGATTGCTGTTCATGACTTCGCGAAACGGAAACGGACTGCTGGCGCGTTTCCATCTCGATGGCAAGGATGACGACACGTTCGACGGTAAAGGCTGGAAACATCTGGAAGTACCCAAGCTTGGCATCACCTTGCATGGAGTCACGCAGCTGAACGATGGGCTGATTCTTGTGAACGGCGGGCTCGAAGGACTCGGTCAGGGTTTGGTCATGGCGTTCGACCAGAGCGGAGCGGTCGCGGAATTTGGCGAGGGGGGTGTGTTGCGTTTGCTGATCGAGAAGGATGGTGCACCGCTCAAAAGCACGGTGAAACATATCATTGTGCAATCGGCGGAGCACTTGCTCTTGATCGGTTCGGCTGTTGACGCCGGCGGGGTTCAGCACGCGTTCATGAGTGGAATCTTGAAAAATGGCCAACTCGACCGCGACTTCAACGCCGGTGTACCGGTCATCACCGCGGCCACCGAAGCACTGGACCTGCGTAGCTGGAATGCAGGTTTTGCGCTGGACGACACGGATCACATGCGAGTCGTCACGGTCGGACAGACCTCGCACGGCGAACGACGCTTGCTGACCGGAGGCTTCCTGATCGACGGCGCCGTGGACCCCGCGTTCGACGTCGAAGGCACTGCCCGGATCGAATGGACGGCGCAGGCGGCCTGTCTGCAGGATTCTTCGGTGCTGGTGCTGGGGCACAAGGACGGTGCAGCTTATGTGGTGCGATTATTGACCGCAGCGGTTGGCTGACGGCGGGCAATCACATTGTGGGGGTGACTGGAATCCGGGCTGTCCTGCCGACCCGGACGAACCCCAGTCATGCTGCACGAAAGCCTGATTTGAAGTGAATTGCTCACACTGGCTGGTTGATCACGCATCGAACGGGTTGAAACGACTGATGGGGAAGGGGATAGTGCGCGGCTGAAACGTGATCAAGGAGGGGAGTGACATTGACGTCGGCAAGAATCGCATGTGCGGCATTGTACGCAGCGTTGATGGCAGGACAGGCCATTGCCCAGTGCGGGCCACCCAACCTTTCCGGTGATCTTGATTTCGCTGTGTGCAAGGACTGGCCAGCTTATCCGGGGCAGTCCATCAGCGCCAAAGCCACGTTCGAGCGCGCAGCCGGCTCTGATGTTGACACGAGCGGCTTTTATGATCTCGACCTGTCTATTGCGCAGGACGGGCAAGCCGGGCCAATCGCCACCCTGCATCAGGACAGCGCCTTCGAATCAAATGGCGTCGCGTTGTATGAGCTGACGCTGGATACCGCCCGTTATGCGGTCGCTCCCGAAGTGCGCGCCTTTGGCGTTCGTACCCGTTTTACCAATAGCTCTCGACTCAATCCGCTGGATGAAACTCAGCTCACCCTCTACGTCAGAGAAGGTGAAGCGCTGCGCCCCGTGTTGCAGCAATTATTGGTCTATCAATATGGCGGCGAGTGGGACGGTAGTTGCGAGGGCGAGCGCAGTGAGATCACCCGAACCGTAGAGATCGCCAAAACCAGCTCCCATGGCTACGCGGACCTTATCGTAAGAACCAGAGAAACAGGTACTTCCAGTGTGGGCAAGGGTGATGCTTGCAAGGATAAAATCACCGAGTCCAAACCCGTTTCGACAACCTTGCGGTACAACGGCACATTTTACGTTCTGCCACAAGGTTTCAAAGGGCTTTAACCGACCTGTATTCACACGACTGTTATCAAGGAAGAACCATGCTCCCGCCCACCAGACTGCTGATTGCCGTTGGTTTTCTCGCCTGTGCCTTCCAGGCCCAGGCCGCGTGCGACATCAAGGCCTTCGACGGCAAATCCCTGTCACGCTGCAAGGTCTGGCCTGCGGTGCAGAACCAGGCGATCGCGGTGACCTCGACGTATCTGGCCGACCCTGGTGACGATGAGGCCGGTGTGTTCGATCTGGACCTGGCAATTGTCGATGCGAGCAGCGCCAAACCCATCGCCACCTACCGCAAACCGGGGGCGTACAACTCTGATGCCGTGCGTTTTGACGACCTGCGTATCGACACGGCGCGTTATCGACTGGCGCCGGAGACTCGGGCTTTTGGCCTGCACTCGAGGTTTTCGCACAGCTCCCAGGCCAACCCCTACAAAAAAACCGATCTGGCCCTGTATGTGCGCGAAGGCAATGCGCTGCGCCCGGTGCTGGAGGGGCTGGTGATTGCCAAGAGCAACGGCGAGTTTGTGGATTGCGAAGGCTACGAGAAAACGATTCGCCGCAGCGTCGAAATCGGCCCCACCAGCCACCATGGTCTGGCTGATCTGATTGTCACTACCCGTGGCAGCAAGACGAAAAACACCCGGTCGGGTCAGCAATGTGTGTCCAACACGACCCAACTGAAACAGACCCGAATCACCCTGACTTACGACGGCGAGCAATATGTCGTTCCCGAAGAATTCAGGGGTTATTGATTCATCCGCTGTAACTGCTGGCTACTTTGCGCACACTCGCCGGCATGGGTTTTCACGACGAGCCGTGATCTCGCGCAAGCGGCTGATATAGACTGGCCGCCACGTGTTCTGGCGCTTGCAGGTTCCCCATGACTCCATCGTTGCTTATGGCCGTGCTGGCCTCGGGTTTCATCTACGGCATCACCCCGGGGCCCGGCGTGCTGGCAGTGTTCGGCATCGGTGCGGCGCATGGGCGGCGGGCCGGGGCGGGGTTTCTCTGTTGGCATTTGCTCGGTGATGTGGTCTGGTGCAGCACGGCGTTGATCGCGATTGTCGGCGCCCGTGAAATCGGCAGCACGGCGTTCGATGTGCTCGGTGTGCTCAGCGCGCTGTACCTGTTCTGGCTCGGCTGGCGTGCGGTGCGTGCCCAACGGCGCAACGGCGACGAAGCGCAAGGCGCCGCGCGACAGCCGTTCTGGCACGGCATTGTCTTCGGTCTGACCAATCCCAAAGCCTACCCGGTGGCCGTGGCGACGTTCACGGCGCTGCTGTCGAGCCGCGCCGAACTACTCAACTGGTCAATGCTGCCAGCGCTGATTGCCCTGAGTTTCGTTGGCGGCGCGCTGGCTTACGCAATTCTGGTGGGCGTGGTCGGCGCACATCGCGTGCGCAAGGTTTATCAGCGTCACGAACTGTTGATCACTCGCCTGTGCGGGGTGATGTTCATCGGTTTCGCCATCAACGCGCTGATGCATGCGCTGCCGGGTTTGATGTCGAACAAGGGTTGATGCTGGACTTGCTCGACGCGCCGTTCGTCGCGCCTGGGCCAGTTTTTCTAAACCTTTAAGCGTCAAAGCATTCCTAACTGAGGCGGACGATTGTCTGCCGCGAGGATTTAAGCAGCGGGTGAAACATGGCCCGCTTGAATATTCATTGAAGGAGGGCGCGACCATGAGCCGGATGGCCACCCGTTTACGTAACGCCAGTTTTGCAACGCTACTGGGCCTTTGCGCCAGCAGTGCGTTCGCCCAGTCGCCTGCCGAATTCATCAACGATGCTTCCGCCAAAGGCATGGCCGACATCGAAGCCAGTCGTCAGGCCCACGGCAAGACCGAATCGAAAGAGGTCAAGGATTACACCATCGTCGTCATCAACGACCGCACCACGGCCAACCAGCATTTGGCGAAAATCGCCAAGAAGCTCGACTTACCCGTTGCGCCGCGCGAAGAACTTGCCGACAAGGCCAAGGAGCTGATACCGGAAGTCAAGGATGGCGCGACCTTCGATCAGGCCTACGCGGCCAGTCAGGTCAAGGCCACCGAAGAAGCCATCACCCAGATCGAGCAACAGGCGCAGACCACCGACGTGCCCGAAATCAAAGCGTTTGCCGATGAGACTCTGCCGAAACTGCAAAGCCATCTGGAGAAGGCCCGCGCGTTGCAAGCCAGTCGCTAAATCTCACGCTGATCCAGGCATCACCGAAACCTTCGCAGCGCCTGCTTGATGCAGGCACTGCCGAAGGTTTTTTTACGCCTGCGACGCGCCCCCTGTGGGAGCGAGCCTGCTCGAGTGCTCAGCACTCATTCAAATCCTGCTTTGGCTTGCTCTTGTCACCGAGCCCCTCAAGCTCGAACACCTGGTTTTCGCCCAGCGAGCGATAGTGCTTACGCAATTCCTCCAGTTGCTTGAGGTCCAGCGCTTCCAGCCCGAGCATCGCGTTCTGCGCTTCCTTGTTGACCCGCAACAACTCATCAAGCTTGAGATGCAGAATGTCGGTGTCACGGTTTTGCGTGTTCTGAATCAGGAAAACCATCAGGAACGTAATGATTGTGGTCGAGGTATTGATGATCAATTGCCAGGTGTCGTTGTAACCAAAGATCGGACCGCTCAAACCCCATAATCCGATCAGGATCAACGCGCCCATGAACGTCTTCGGGCTACCGGCCCACAGGGCCAGTTTCTGGGCGATTTTTGCGAATTTCATGACAGCGTTCCTTTTCAGCGAGCTTGAAATTGAGACAGTCGCTGCGCTTGGAAAATTCTAATTACAATTCGACTCTGAACACTGGACGTTGGTAGGGAAGGCAGGTGCTTCGGATCGCGGTATGGTGACCCACCGCTGAACCGCCCCGACAGGAGAACGCAATGACCTGGTCTGCCAAGCAATACGTCGCTTTCGAAGATGAACGCACCCGCCCGGCCCGTGATTTGCTGGCGGCGATTCCTACCGCTGATGCGCAAACGGTGGTCGATATCGGTTGCGGTCCTGGTAACTCCACGGAGTTGCTGGTGCAGCGGTTTCCTGCGGCAAAAGTCAGTGGACTCGATAGCTCGGCGGACATGATCGATGCGGCACGCCAGCGCTTGCCGCAGTTGCAGTTCGACGTGGCCGAGATTGATCAATGGGCGGATGCAGGTCCGTTCGATGTGATCTTCGCCAACGCCGTGCTGCAATGGGTGCCTGATCACGCGACGTTGCTGCCGGCACTGGCGGGCAAGCTGTCAGCGGGTGGCAGTCTGGCGATCCAGATGCCCGACAACCTCAACGAACCCTCACACCGACTGATGCGCGAAGTCGCCGCCAATGGCCCGTGGGCAAGCAAACTCGCTGGCGCGGCCGGACAGCGCACCGACATGGCCAGTGCCAGCGAGTACTTTTCAATGCTGCGTCCGTACTGTGCGCGGGTGGATGTATGGCGTACGACTTATCACCATCAGTTGTCTGGCGGGGCGGCCGGCGTCGTGGAGTGGTTCAAGGGGAGCGGGTTGATTCCGTTTCTGAGCCCGTTGACCGAAGAGGAACGGACGCAGTATCTGCAGCAATATCTGGCAGCGGTTGAAGAGGCTTATCCAGCATTGGCTGACGGCTCGGTGCTGTTGCCGTTTCCACGGTTGTTTATTGTAGCGACGCGTTGAAACACTCCTTCAGCAGGCTCGCTTTTATGTCCTGCATGCAGGCTCAGTTTGCTGAGCGCCGGAATCTGCCGGTTCAACGAAGGAGGGCGACGTTGCTATCGATCCTGCCTTGGATGACTTGCAATGTCTCTGGGGTTATTTCGTTCGGAAGCAGCTCGGCAGCAATTGCCGAAAACCGGCTGGCGACGGCGCATATTCGCTCTATCATATCCTCCGCTTGATCGATTGCTACTTCCGCCTCCTGCGAAAGCTTCAGCATCTCTTTGCGGCCAATTTCCAAAGCTTCACCCATGACGTCCATTTGGTGATAACCGCCGGGCCCTTCGCAAAAGGTCACATCGAAGGCAGGCGACAACTTCCACTTGCCGGAAGACGACATGAGATAGGCAAAATTCTTCGGATGATCATCCCGGTTGTTGAACGCGACGTTGAAAACCGCTCGTTCGAAGGCCAGCGCTTTCTCGCGCACGTCGTTAGTGCAGTGATGGGTCGCACGGAGAAAATTCACGTAATCCAATGCGCCTGGAGAACGAAAGTCGGCTCCCGTCAAGGCTGCCAGGCTCTGCATGGGGATGCGCAGACCGTCTTGTCGGTCGAAGCGTCTGCTGGCGAAAGCGGCCATTCCATCAGGCAGGCGGAAGTGCTGGCTGTCGGGCGTCTCGATGCCACACAAACGCAGGCATTCTGAATAGGCCATTTCGACTGCGCAAACTTCGGGATGCTCGCCCTGGCCGGGAAATTTCACCAGCCAGGCTTCGAATCCAGAGACAGTCGCCGTGGTAAACGTCCCGGTTTTGGGATCGCGATAGATCAACGCCTTGGGTCTGGCACCTTGCGGCGAGCCACCCACCAATAATAATTTCTGCAGCAACTGTGCACCGTCGCCGTCGAGCACTTCGCGTACTTCAGCCGCCAGCAGCTCAATCGAGTCATGGGTGGCCGGTACCATTAACTCAGGAGCGACAGGCTCGAACGACATGGCGCCCATCGCGTTCGCGCCGACATAGGCCAAACGCTCCAAGGGGCCGATGCGCGCGGCGTTGAGGCCACGACGTTTGAACAAGCGATCCATCAGAAGCATGCCCCAACCATCCGGCAACGCGTCATAGACCGGGCCGGGGAGACCCATTTGATGCGATGGAAAATCTCGCCTCAGCTTCCCACCCGCTAACGGCAGGCGAAGGGAGGACAGTTCCAGGCCTTTTTTCTTCGCCTCATCGCTGTACTCAAACACGATCAGCGGGCGCCCGTTCAAGGCTGTAGTGGAAACAAGCGAGCCCCAAAGCCAGCGCTCGCCCCAACCCTCGTAATAAACGTCCACTTTCTCAAGCATTGTCAGGTTTCCTTTTGATGCGCTGACGCTTGGCGCTGTTTTCGTAACGCAGGATATCGTCCAGGGTTTCGAGCTTCGGCTGGAACAAGTCTTCGAGTTCTTTTCCGCGGCCAAGCACCGTCGCAACGCGCACCAGATTCTCGAACCCGACATTGCGCCCAGACTCCAGATTGGACACGGTGTTGATTCCGATACCGGCCCGCGCGGCGACATCAGCCTGGGTCATTTCCAGAGCGAGCCGTTCTGTACGCAGCCGATTACACAGGCGTATGACGATTTCGGCGGGCGTGCTGAGATTAAGCTCCAGCATGGCAAGATCTCTTGGAGAAGTCTGATTTATGAAGTGTAGCGTAAATCCATTTTAATGGATGTTATCCGCTCAATACCGATATAAAACACAAAAAAATGGATTTATATGGAAGGGATGTGTCGGGGAGTACTCTTGAATTTGTCTTTTCACCAAATCCCGGACACAAAAAAACCGGCCCTGTAGGCCGGTTTTTTCATTCCTGCGTCCCCGTCAAAAAGCGCGACGTGAGACCAAATTTGGTTGGAGCGGGTAGAGGGAATCGAACCCTCATCTAAAGCTTGGGAAGCTTTCGTTCTACCACTAAACTATACCCGCTCAGAGCGGCTGACTTTGTACCAGACTCGGCCACGGATTTGAAGTTTTCTTTTCTTTCCAACGGCTTTTTTTCGTCGAAGCCGGTCACTCGCGAGCAAGGGCTGCAAAGGTACAAGACGAATACCTCAAGCCTGCAGCCTTGCCCGCGGCGACGCTGTTTCAAATAGCCAATGCATGTTGGTCCTGCACATACGAGTAACGCGTTCGGCTGGTCTGCTGCGCCGGTTTCAGAAAACCGAGCAAGGCGTTCTGGCTGTCGCGGCACGCGGCTTTGTGTTCCATGTCGAGAAAATGCCCGGTGGCTTGCAGGGTGGTGAACGTGCTTTGCACCACATGATTGCCGAACAGGCGTGCGTCCTCGGCGGCGGTGTATTCGTCCCATTCGCCGTTCAGAAACAGCACCGGTACGTTGATCTTCTTCGCCGCGTTCAAGTAGCACTGGCGGTCGCTGTGCAGCACATCGTTGATGTGGAAGTGCATCTGCCCGTATTCGTGTTCGGCCAGGCTGCTGACGTGGCGGTAGTTGAAGCGCTTGAACAGCGACGGCAAATGTTTGCCGATGGTGTTGTTGACCAGATGGCCGACGCGGTCGCGATCCAGATTGCCGAGGTAATCGACGCCACGTTCGAGGTAATCGAGCATGTGTGCGTTGATCACCGGCGAGAATGAGCTGATCACCGCTCTTTCGATGCGTCGTGGCTGCTGGGCGAGGGCGACCAGCGTCGCGGCGCCGCCCCAGGAAAACGACAGCACGTGTTCGGCGGCGAAGTGGTCGATCAGCTCCAGCAGGATCTGCCCTTCGACTTCCTTGGTCAGATGTTTCTCATGGCGGTTGTGGGCTTTCGAGCGACCGGCGTAGGGCTGGTCGTAGCAGACCACGTTGAATTGCGGGTGCAGGTTTTTCACCGTCTGGGCAAACGACGCAGTCGTGGCCATCGAGCCGTTGACCAGGATGATGGTCTTTTCTGCGGCGTCTGCGCGATAGAACTCCGTGTAAACCCGATACTGACCCTGTATATCCAGCACAGCGATTTCTGGCCTCATGTCGTAAGACTCCTGGCAAGCAAGCGGGTATGCGCACAATGAAGATTGCACGAGCTTTGTGACAGGTAGGCATACGCCTGGAATGTGTTGGCCCATGTCGATCCGGTAAGGCAGGTCGACGGGTATTGTTATTGGCGGGCAGTCTGCCGGTTGCAGTGCAGCCCCGAGGGCGTGCGACCGACAAAAAGTTTCTTGGAAGTATGTGGTGACTCATCGGTCACATTTCGGCCGACGACCTGATTCAAGCAGGGGAGTCTGGATCGCGCAAGTGCCGTTGGTAAATTGTTCGACAACTTCGGCTGAGCGGTCGCCAGCTTAGAACAAATGGATCTCTTCGGTGCGCAAAGCGCGGTACTCGCCCGGTTTTAGCGCGCTGTCCAGAGCCAGTTCGCCCATTGATTCGCGGTGCAGGCGCAGTACCTTGTTGTTGAAAAAACCAAACATGCGCTTCACCTGATGATAGCGGCCCTCGACGATGCTCAGCCGCGCCACACGTGGGCCGAGCAGTTGCAGGTGCGCCGGTTGCGTGGTCAGGTTTTCAAAGGCGAAATAGATGCCCTCGGCAAATGTCGGCGCGTAGCGTGCGTCGATCTCTTGCTCGGTCTCGACGTAATAGACCTTCGGCAGCTTGGTCTGCGGTTGGGTCAGGCGCCGCGACCAGGCGCCGTCGTTGGTGATCAGCATCAGCCCGGAGGTGTTGAAGTCCAGGCGCCCGGCGATGTGCAGGTCGGCCTTGTCCGGTTCGTCGAGCAGGTCGAGCACGGTCGGGTGTTGCGGGTCGCGAGTGGCGCTGACGCAGCCCGGCGGCTTGTGCAGCATGAAGTAGCGCGCTGGTTTACCGCGTTGCAGTACATCGTCGTCGACTTCGACGCGGCTGAATTCCAGCACCTCACTGTGCGGGTCGCTGACGACTTTTCCGTCAACGCGCACGCGCTTTTCTACCAGCAACAGGCGAACCTGCTGACGGTTGTAGCGGGGCAGGTTACTGAGGAAACGATCGACGCGCATGGTCAGCATTCAACGGCTAAACGGCCGCGCATCTTACGGGATCGGGCGCCGGCCTGCTTGCAGTTGCGCCTCGACCTGCGCGCAACGCGGACACAGGCAGGACTGGTTGCGCAGCGCTGGCGGCAGTGCCTCGAGCACCGCCGGGTCGATCGTCACGCCGTAACACCAGCATGCGCGGTCGGCCTTGCGCGGGTCGGCCAGGCTGCAGTCGTTGCGAGCGCCGCAGGCCGGGCAAAGGTCGGGTTTGGCAATATCGTCAGGCATAAGTCGAGTGAGGCATTTCCACGCAGGTGCGGTTGCGGCCGGTTTGCTTGGCCCGGTACATCGCATGATCGGCCCGCGACAGCAGACTGTGCAAGGTGTCATCGCGTTGCACGGTGGTGGCGCCGATGCTGACGGTCAGATTCAGACTGTGGCCGTTGTAGGCATATTCGTGTTGTTCGACGTGCTGGCGGATTTTCTCGGCAATTTTCTGACCGGTGTCGCCGTCGGTGTCCTTCAACAACACGATAAATTCCTCACCGCCCCAGCGGCAGACAATGTCGGCATGGCGCAGACAGCTTTGCAGATCGCGGGCGAAGCCGAGCAACACCTGATCGCCAGCCATATGACCGTGGGTGTCGTTCAACGCCTTGAAGTGATCGAGGTCGAGCAACAGCGCAGTCAGCGGTCTGGTCTCGCGCTGGGCTTCGTGCAAGGCCTGCGCGGCAAGAATGTCGAAGCCGCGGCGATTGGGCAGGCCGGTGAGGCTGTCGAGGGTGGCCAATGCCTGGATTTTGTTCTGATAGCGTTTGATCACGCGGTTGAGCAGCACCAGCACGATCAAGGTCACCAGCAGGCAGATCAACAGATTGAGGTACAGCGACTGGCGGATTTCACTCAACGCGCCGTCTTCACGTTTATCAACGAACAGGTACCAGTTCAGCTCTGGAATAAACCGCACGTTGAGAAAATGCCCCTGCCCGTGAGTGGAATATTCATAACTGCCGCTGTGCGGTTTCGGCAACTGGCTGATCAAGCCCTTCATGCTGTCCAGCTCGCCGAGGCTCTGGCCGATGTGTGCACCTTGCGGTCCGCCCTCGGCGCCGGTCAGGACCAGGCGACCGAAGGTGTCGACGAAGTACACGCTGCGTTGATAGCGCTGTTGATACTTGTCGATCAGCTTGATCACTGCGTCGACCGTCAGCCCGACACCTGCCGCGCCGATGAACCGGTCGTGGTAGTCGTAAACCTTGTAGTTGATGAAAAACGTCAGGTTGTCCTTGTTGGCCAGATCCGGGTCGACGTTGATCTCGTACGGGTCTTTCATGTCGCGCACACGGAAGTACCAGGCGTCGCGCGGCTCGTCGACTTTGACCTGTTTGAGCACGCCCTTGGCGTGATAGTAAGTGTGCGTGCTGTCGGAGACGAAAAACGCTGTGTAGGCGCCGTAATGGGTCATGACCTCGTCGAGGTAGCGGGTCATCTGCTCCGGGTTTTGCTCACCGTTGACCACCCAGTCGCGCATGAACGTGTCGCGCGACATCATCGAAGAAATCAGGATCGGCCGGACCAGATCCTTCTGGATTTCCGAATAGACCGTGTCGGACGTCAGTGGCAGTTCGGTGTTGACGATGTTGTCGCGAATCGACGCCCGCGAGGCGTAATAGCTCAGCAACGACGTGGCGAGGAAACCGGCGCCGAGCAGCGCGACCAGGGTCAGCACCAGTGAGCGTTGCGAGTACAGCGGTGAACGAAGCGGCATGGCAGATCCGTTCGCAGTGGCCCGATGGCAAGCATTTTAGTGGGATGGCCAGGAAAAGACTGCGGGATTTGTGCCGGAAAGGGCGGGGGATCTGACTCTGCGGGGTGTCAGTTAGATCGCAGGCCCTCACCCCAGCCCTCTCCCGGAGGGAGAGGGATCTCATTGTGGTGATGGCAAAGATTGTGATCGACTCGGTATCAGCGAATGGCGACCAACGAAGAAACACCGCGGTCAGTTCCCTCTCCTGGGGGAGAGGGCCAGGGTGAGGGCGACCGTTCGGATCAGCTCCGGAATGCCAGATACGCCCGCCATCCGCCCAGATGACTGATATCCACCGCACCCTCCAATCCATACGCCTCACAGATAAACCCGCTCTCCCAGCGTCCATCCGCCAGTTGCACCTTGCCCAACCCGAGCGGCGCCGGTATCCCGGTGAGAAACGAACCCAGTTCGCTGCTCGGCAACTCCCACACCTCGACGGCAATCGCCACACCGCCGTCCTTGACCCGGACCATGCCCGGTCGCAATGGCGGGCCGCCAGCCAGTGCGAACAGTTGATAGTCCGGCGAGCTGAACGTGGTTTCGAGCAAGCGTCCGCCACGCTGGGTCAGCTGCCAATTCAGCGCCAGCCCTTGCAGGTGCGCGCCGCACACGACGATGCGCGCGCGATCATTGCGCGCCACGTTCGCCGGAACCGGCGAGGCCGGGTCTTGCTGACGCTGCAACGCATCCGCCACGCTCAACAGGTATTGGTCGGTGAACGCCCGGCCAAACAGCGTCACACCCCATGGCAATCCATTGGCCATGAACCCGCTCGGTACGGCGACGGCGGCGTAGTCGAGCAGGTTCATGAAGTTGGTGTAATAACCCAGTTCGGAGTTGCGCAGCACCGGTTCGGCGTCGAGTTCGGCCAGTGTCACCGGGCGCCCGATCGTCGGGGTCAGCACGCAGTCGAGGTTCTCCAGCGCTTGATCGCAGATCGCTTTGAGCGCCTGCAGCCGATACTGCGCACGGAACGTCTGCACGCCGGTCACCGCCGGCGCCTTGGCCAGAACCGCGCGGATCACCGGCAGGACTGCTTGCGGATTGTGCTCCATGAGTTCACCGGCAACGCTGTAGCGCTCGGCAACCCACGGCCCGTCATACAGCAAACGCGCCGCTTGCAGAAACGGCGACAGATCGAGTTCCACCGCTTCGCCACCCAGCGCCTTGAGCCGTTCGATGGCGTCTTCGAACAACCGCGGCCCTTCGCTGCAACCGAAGAATTCGAGGTCCTGCGCGCGCGGCACGCCAAAGCGAAATGGCCGTGGCGCGCCGAACGCTGAGCCGTCATTCCACGCCGGGTTGCGGCGGCTGTATTCGTCACGCGGATCGAGTCTTGCGGTCAATGCCAGCAACTGACTGGCCTCACGCGCCGTTGCGGTAAAGGTGGTGACACAGTCCAGCGTGCGGCACGCCGGCAGCACGCCGGCCGTCGAGACCAGGCCTTTGCTCGCCTTCAGTCCAAGCAGATTGTTCAGCGCCGCCGGCACTCGTCCGGAGCCGGCGGTGTCGGTGCCCAAGGCAAAACTCGCCACGCCCAATGCCACCGCCAGCGAAGAACCGGCGCTGGAGCCGCCCGACGGATACTCGGGCAAAACGCTGTTCGGACAGGCGCCATACGGCGAGCGACTGCCATTGAGGCCGGTGGCGAACTGGTCGAGGTTGGTCTTGCCCAGCGGTATCGCGCCCAGCGCCAGCAATTGCTCGACGATGGTCGCCGAGCGTTGCGGTACGTAGGCAAAATCCGGACACGCGGCGGTGGTCGGGATGCCGGCCAGATCGATGTTGTCCTTGATCGCGAACGGCACGCCGTACAGCGGCAGGCTGTCGAGGTCGCGGCCGTCGAGGGCGGCAAGGTACGGCTCCAGTTCTGCGACGCTGAGCAGGTGGATGAACAGGTGATAATCCGGGTTCAGCGCGGCGGCTTTTTCGCGCAGTTGCAGCAGCAATTGCCGCGGTGTGGTGTCGCCATTGCGGTAAGCCTGGCGCAGGGCATCGAGTTGCAGGTTCATCAGTGGTTCCTTGTTCAGAATGGGCTTGAGTCGAGTTCCAGCACCACGACGCGCTGGCCGGCGCGCACCGCCGAGCCAGGTTGCACGCGTATCTCGCGGACCACCCCGGCAAGCGGCGCGAGCAGCGGGATTTCCATCTTCATCGACTCGAGAATCACCAGCACATCGCCTGCGGCAACACGGTGGCCGGCCTCGACCTGCACCTGCCAGAGATTGCCGGCGATGTGGCTGTCGACGCTGTGTTCTCCGGCTGCCAGCGGCGCATCTTCAATGGCCTCGGTGAGTACTTCTTCGCTGTCGAAATGCGCTTGGCCGCTGGCGATCCAGCGCTCGCGCTCGGCGTTGAAGGCGCCTTGTTGCTGAGCACGAAAGGCATTGATGCTTTGCGCTTCACGACTGAGAAATGCCTGGTAATCGGCAAGGTTGAGCTGACTGTGTTCGATGTTCAGTTCGAAGCGCCCAAGCGGAAAATCGCGGCGAATGCGCAGCAGTTCTTCAGCGCTGACCGGGTAGAAACGAATCTGATCGAAGAAGCGCAACAGCCACGGTTTGCCGTCGAACGCGGCGACTTCGCGGTAGCGATTCCACATCTGCAACGTGCGCCCGACGAACTGATAACCGCCGGGGCCTTCCATGCCGTACACGCACATATAGGCGCCACCGATGCCCACCGAATTCTCGGCTGTCCAGGTGCGCGCCGGGTTGTATTTGGTGGTGACCAGACGGTGGCGCGGATCGAGCGGCGTCGCCACCGGCGCACCGAGGTAGACGTCGCCCAGGCCCATCACCAGATAGCTTGCATCGAACACCGTGCGCTGCACTTCGTCGAGGTTCGGCAGGTCGTTGATGCGGCGGATGAACTCCAGATTGCTCGGGCACCACGGCGCATCCTTGCGCACGGTGGTCATGTATTTTTCGATCGCCAACTGGCACGCCGGGTCGTCCCACGACAGCGGCAGATGGACGATGCGCGACGGCACTTGCAGGTCCTTGGCGGCGCACACCGCGTCCCACTCGCCGGCGATGATTCCGAGCAGATCGGCCAGTGGCAGTTGCTCGGGCTGGTAGTGCACCTGCAGCGAGCGAATGCCGGGGGTGAGGTCGATCACGCCGTGCAGGTTTTTGCTTTCCAGTGCCTGCATCAACGCGTGGGCCCGGAAGCGCAGAACGAGATTGAGCTCAGGTTCGCCGATTTCCAGCAGTAAATGAGTGTCGCCAGACACTCGCGCAACCAGTCGCTGATCACCACGGCTCAGCTCAAGAACCACAGGCGACACCCGACCCTGTGGGAGCCAGCCTGCTGGCGATGGCGCCCGTCCAGACACCGCATCAACTTCATCGCCAGCAGGCTGGCTCCCACAGGGGGAATCCCATTTCAGGGCGAGGTTGCGGGCGGTGCCGAGGTCGACGGGAATGAACTGGATTTTATCGCCCGCCTTAAGCTGCCCCAGTTGCCACAAATCCGCTTCGATCACCGTCACCGGACAGACAAACCCACCCAGGCTCGGGCCGTCCGGGCCAAGGATCACCGGCATGTCGCCAGTGAAGTCCACCGCGCCGATCGCATAGGGGTTGTCATGAATGTTCGAAGGATGCAGACCCGCTTCACCACCGTCCGCGCGTACCCATTCCGGCTTCGGCCCGATCAGGCGCACGCCGGTGCGGCTGGAGTTGAAATGCACTGCCCATTCGGTGGCGAAAAACGTATCGATGTAATGTTCCGTGAAGTATTCCGGGGCGCCGTGCGGGCCGTAGATGACGCGGATCTGGCGCACGGCCGGCAGCGCAGTGATGTGCTGTTCGGCCAGTTGCTGACCGCTGCTGTGATCGCTCAGCGCTGGTATGTGCAACACGTCGCCGGCACGCAACGCACGACCGCCGTGGCCGCCGAACTGGCCAAGGGTGAAAGTGCTTTTGCTGCCCAGATAATCCGGCACCTGCAAGCCGCCGCGCAGGCACAGATAACTGCGCGCGCCGGCGGCGCTGATGCTGCCCAAGTGCAAGGTCGCGCCGGCCGGGATCAACAGCGCGGTGTTCATCGGCACGTTTGCGCCATCGAGGGTCAGCGTCAGCTCCGCGCCAGTTACCGCCACCACCGCCTCGCAATTGAAACGCAGCAACGGCCCGCTCATGGTGATTTCCAGCGCCGCCGCGCCTTCGGGATTGCCGAGCAGGCGATTGCCCAGGCGCAGCGCGCGGCTGTCCATCGGCCCTGAGGGCGGCACGCCGACGGCCCAGTAACCGAGACGGCCGGGATAGTCCTGCACGCTGGTTTGCGTGCCAGCGCTGAGCACTTCGAAGGTATTGGCGCGATAGAGCAAGTTCTCGAGACAACGGGTCCACGGTTCGCCGCTGGCGAAGGGCGCGTCGAGGAGAATTTGCCTGAGATAATCGCGATTGGTTTCCACGCCGTACAGCACGCTGTCACCCAGCGCCTGGTGCAGCTCGGTGCGCGCCTGTTCGCGGGTCGGCGCCCACGTGATGACCTTGGCGATCATCGGATCGAAATACGGCGGGATCTCGCAACCGGCCTCGACCCAGGTGTCGATGCGCAACTGCACACCATTGGCCGGCGGAAATTGCACCGCCGTCAGCAAGCCCGGGCTCGGCTGAAAATCGCGTCCCGGATCTTCCGCGTACAGCCGCGCCTGAATCGCATGGCCTTCGGGTCGGAGCTCGCGATACAGCTCGCTCAACGGGGGCAGATCACCGGCCGCCAGTTCGACCATCCAGCGCACCAGGTCCACGCCCCAGACCTGTTCGGTGACGCCGTGCTCGACCTGCAGACGCGTGTTCACTTCGAGGAAATAAAAGCGCTGCGCCTCGCTGTCGAAGACGAATTCGACGGTGCCGGCGCTGCGGTAATTCACCGCTTTCGCCAGCTTGATCGCCGCCGCGCAAAGTGCTTCAGCCATGCCGTCCGGCAGATTCGGCGCCGGGGTTTCTTCGAGGACTTTCTGGTTGCGCCGCTGCACCGAGCAGTCGCGCACGCCGAGGGCGATGACTTCGCCGCGACCATCGCCGAATACTTGCACTTCCAGATGCCGGGCGCGCTGGATGTACTTCTCAATGAACACACCGGCGTCGCTGAAATTGTTCTGACCGAGACGTTTCACCGCGTCAAAGGAGTCGCGCAGTTCGCTGGCGCTGCGGCACACACGCATGCCGATGCCGCCACCGCCGGCGGTACTTTTCAACATCACCGGGTAGCCGACGTGTTCGCCAGCGATCAGCGCAGCGTCGAGGCTGTCGAGCAGTTCGGTGCCTTCGAGCATTGGCACGCCGTGCTGTTTGGCCAGGGCGCGGGCGGTGTGCTTGAGGCCGAACACGCGTAACTGTTCAGGCGTTGGCCCGATGAAGGCGATGCCTTGCGCTTCGCAGGCTTCGGCGAACGCGGCGTTTTCCGACAGAAATCCGTAACCGGGATGAATCGCTGTGGCGCCGCTTTGCCGGGCGACGGCAAGGATCTTCTCGACCGCCAGATAGGTGTTGGCCGCCGCGCCCTCACCGAGGCTGTGGGCTTCATCGGCTTGCAGGATGTGCAGGCTGGCGGCATCGGCCTCGGAATACACCGCCACGCCTTGCGCTTGCAGCTGCGCGAGGGTGCGCAGAATGCGGCAGGCAATGGCGCCACGGTTGGCAATCAGGACTTTTTCGAACATGGCATAACCCCTGAAGGGGAAGCGGGCCGTCCCGCTGTTTTTTGACAGACACCCGGGCCGTCCCGGATGGAAAAAACATTCACCAACCACCTCGGATCCCCTGTAGGAGTGAGCCTGCTCGCGATAGCGGTGGGGCAGTCAAGACTGCTGTGGCTGATACACCGCAATCGCGAGCAGGCTCACTCCTACAATGGTTTCTGGTGTGAATTCACTTCTTCACACACTGCCCGGACCGCGCCTGGCACAGGCTAAAAAGCCAACGCCGCAACCGGCTGATTTTCAGTTCCATACCAGCAACTCCGCAGGCGTCGGGTTATAGGCGTTGCATGGGTTGTTCAGCTGCGGGCAGTTGGAGATCAGCACGATCACGTCCATCTCCGCGCGCAACTCGACGTACTTGCCCGGCGCGGAAATGCCGTCCTCGAAGGTCAGCCCGCCATCCGCCGTGACCGGCACGTTCATGAAGAAATTGATGTTCGGGCCGATGTCGCCTTTGCCCAGTCGACCGTCGTGGGCGCAGGCGCGCAGGTAGTTGTCGCGGCAGCTGTGCATGTAGCGTTTTTCCAAGGCGTAGCGCACGGTGTTGCTTTCTTGCGCGCAGGCGCCGCCGAGGGTGTCGTGGCGCCCGCAGGTGTCGGCGATAATGGTCAGCATCGGCTGGCCGAGGTTGGAATACAGCACGCTGCCGGTGCTCAGATAAACGCTGTTCTGCCGGCGCAGGGTGCGCTGCACGTCGTAGCGTTCCTTGGGATTGGCGAGGCTGTAGAACAAGGTGTCGATGGCCTGATTGCCTTCCAGATCGAGGATGCGCAGGGTCTGGCCGGCCTTGACCTCCAGCAGCCACGGCTCGCCGGCCGGGATGGTGGCGCGGTACACCGCAGCGTCGAGTTGTTTTGGCGAAGTGGCGATTGCAACGGACATGGCAGCGATCCTCAGGCGAACAAACGGTCGGTGTTGATGAAGCCGCGCTGGTTTTCCGGGCGCGAGGTGCGGCAGTGCTCGGCGACGCTGGCGTCGGCGTTCATCCAGCTGAGCTTCAGCGGTTTGGGCGCGTACTCCGGCGCCGGGTCCATCGGATGCTGCAGGGCGGTGAGTACGACCAGGGTGTCCATCGGCGCGTACAGTTCGATGTAGTCGCCAGCCTTGGAATTGCCTTCGACGAAGTGCAAACGTCCGGCCTCATCGACATTCACCCGGCTGAACAGATTCAGGGTCATCAGCAGATCGGACAGGCCCAGGCCCCACTTGCCGAGCTCTACCAACAGGTTGTCGGTGCCGTTGCGGAAGAAGCCGTTGCGCAATTCCTGATAACGGCCCTGTCCATATTTTTCGGCGACTTCTTGCGCGCAGAGCACGCCGCCGAGGCTGTCGCTCCAGCCGCAGGTGTCGGCGGTGATCGCGGCCAGTACGCGGCCCATGTCCGAGTACAGGCAATGGCCGCTGGTGAGCTTGGCGGTGTGTTGGCATTTGAGGCTGTCGGGCAGGTTCAGCCGCTCGGTTTTTTCGTTGGCGTTGAGCAGGGTCAGGCTGACGTTGGCGCCGCCGCGCAGATCGGTCAGGCGCAGCAGTTGGCCGCGCTTGAGCACGAACGAACGGTGGCCGCCACCGGGCAGCATTTCCTCAGCAAAGGGCGGGAACAATCGGGTCGAATCAGTCATTGGCGTGTTCATCAATGCAGTCCTCTCAAGCGGTGCGAAGGGTGCCGGCCAGGGGCAGCGGCAGGGCGTCGACGGCGGCGCGCTGGGCGCGGCGGTCGCTGTTCAAAGGGATGTCGTAGGTGATGCGCGCGCCGTAGGCGCCGGGGGCATGCGGGTCGAGGCGAACCTTGTCGAACACCAGCAGACGGGTGCCAAGATTGAAGCCTTCGGACAGGTCGTGGGTGACCATGAACACCGTCAAGCGCGTCTCGCGCCACAGCTCCAGCAGCAGCGTGTGCATGTCTTTGCGGATGCCCGGATCGAGCGCGCCGAACGGCTCGTCGAGCAACAGCACGCGCGGTTTCATGATCAATGCCTGGGCAATCGCCAGCCGTTGCTGCATACCGCCGGAGAGCTGCGCCGGGTACTTGTCCAACGCATGACCGAGGCCGACCTTGCCCAGCAATGCCGCCGCCTGCTCGCGCGCGTCGCGCTTGGCGCTGCCGAACAATCGGCCGAGCAATGGCGCGTGCGGCAGTTCCAGACCGAGGGCGACGTTGTCGAGCACGCTCAGGTGCGGGAACACCGAGTAGCGCTGGAACACCACGCCACGGCTGGCGTCCGGCTCGCTGGCCAGCGGCTGGCCGTCGAGCAGAATCTCGCCGCGACTGGCCGTTTCCTGGCCGAGCAGCAGGCGCAGGAACGTCGATTTGCCGCAGCCGGACGCGCCGACCAAGGTGCAGAATTCACCCTCGTTGACGCTCAGGTTCAAGCCCTCCAGCACGACTTGATCGGCGTATTGCTGCCAGACGTTTTTCACCGTGATGAAGCTCATTTGCCGGCCCCCTCATACCAGGGGAAGGTGCGTAGCGTCAGGCGTTTCAATGCCCAGTCCATCAGCCAGGCGAGGAGGGTGATCCACACCACGTACGGCAGAATCACGTCCATCGCCAAGTAACGGCGGACGAGAAAGATCCGGTAGCCGAGGCCGTCGGTCGAAGCGATTGCTTCGGCGGCGATCAGGAACAGCCACGCCGAGCCGAGCATCAGCCGCAGCGAAATCAGCAGACGCGGCAGCAACTGCGGCAGCACCACGCGCAGCATCAGCGTCCAGGTCGAGGCGCCGAGGGTCTGTGCCTTGATCAGCAGTTCCACGGGAATTTCCCGGGCGCGCTGTTCCAGATCGCGGGCGAGGGCCGGGGTGATGCCGATCACGATCAGCATGACTTTCGACAACTCGCCCAGACCGAACACGATGAACAGAATCGGCAGGATCGCCAGCGGCGGCACCATCGACAACACCGTCAGCAGTGGCGACAACGGTGCGCCAAACAGCGGCAGCGTGCCGGCGGCAATGCCCAGGCACAGCCCGGCCAGTGCAGCGATGCCGAGGCCGATGGCCAGACGCCGCAGGCTCGACGCGCTGTCCTGCCACAACAGGTATTCACCGGTGCGGCTGTCGGCACTGAAAGCCAGGCGCTTCACCGCCTCCGTCATCTGCACGGCGCTGGGCAGCAGTTTGTCGTTGGGGTTGTCCGCCAGACGCTCGGCCGAGCCGGTGAAATAGGCGAACAGCACCAGGGCGAACGGCAAGAGCACCAGCAACAGGCGACTCGGTCGATCCGGGTGGCGATTGATCAGGCGCATGGCCAAATCCTCCGTGGCTTACAGCTTGGCGTCGGCGGCCATCTGCACGTAAGTCGGATCGAAACGCAGCTTGAGATTGCCGGTGTCGCCGCTGGTCACGCCGTTGGCGAAACTCATGCCGACCGCGCTGGGGTCTTTCGCGCCTTCGCCGAGCAAACCGTGCTCGAAGGAAAATTCGGCGACCTTGCGCATTGTGTCCGGCAGTTGTTTGCTGGTGGCGAAGCTCAGCGCTTCGGCTGGCGTGGCGAACAGTCTTGTGGTGTCCAGTTGCGCCTGGAATCCGGCGAGGTCGGTGCCCGAGGCCTTGGCCATGTGCTCCAGAGCGGCCTTGCTCGCAGCGTTCTTCGCGTTCATCAGCGCGACCACTTCGAACCATGCGCCGGTCAGCGCTTTGCCCAGCGCCGGGTTGTCTTTTAGGGTGGCGCTGTTGACCACCATCATGTCCATGATCTCGCCGGGAATCTGGCTGGAGTTGAACACCTCGGTCACAACCGGTTTGGCCTTGATGTCCGAGAGCATCGGGTTCCAGGTGGTCACGGCCTTGACTTCATCGGTGTTGAAAGCGGCGGAAATGTCGGCATCGGAGGTGTTGACCACTTTCAGGTCTTTTTCGGTCAGGTCCACCGAGTCCAGAGCGCGGGCCAGCAGGTAGTGCGAGACCGACAGCTCGACCAGGTTGACGTCCATGCCCTTGAGATCGGCGACCTTCCTGCCTTCACCCTTGAGGACGATGCCGTCGTTGCCATTGGAGAAATCGCTGACAATCAGCGCGGTGCTGTCGACGCCGCCGGCGGCCGGAATGGTCAGCGCATCCATGTTGGTCATGGTGCAGCCATCGAACTGGCCGGCGGTGTACTGGTTGATTGATTCGACGTAGTCGTTGAGCTGTACGACGTCGATCTTGATCCCGTATTTCTTCGCCCATTTGTCGACGATGCCCTGGCTGCCGGCGTATTCCCATGGCATCCAGCCGGCGTAGATCGTCCAGCACACGCTGAAGTGGTCTTTCTGGGCGGCGGGGGATTGCGTGCTGAGCAGCGCGGCGAATGCGGCGGCGAGCAGGGCGGGCAAACGTAGTCGGGTCATGGTGAGTTCTCCAGTTGATCGAGGGCGGACAGGAAGGCAACGCGGCACCGCGAACGGTGGCTTGTCTCCCGGGCTTTTGTCCCGCCGTGTAACCTCAACTGGAGGTCGCCAACTCTCGGACCAGCCACTCGCACATGCGAGCCGGAACCCTAGTCAGCCATTGCAAATTGTGGTGCCGCGAACCTGTGATGACTCCTGCACAAGGTTGCTAAAGCGAGAGGCGTGCCAAGTCGGCAAGAAGCCTCTGGCTCGGGGGCTGGCTGGCGGTGGTAATGATTGAGCGGTTTCGATGCGCTTTGTGTTGGTGCGCGGCTGCACCGTTGTGCAGCGCTCGAGGGCGTCGATATCAGCGCGGCGAATTTACCGATCACGACCATCAATCAGCGGATGAATGACGGCTTTTCGCATGTGAATAACCTTTCATCGATCACTTGTTTCAACTTGTTGCAGGAACGCACCAGATGCCGAAATCGCTGTCTGATTTTTCGTCAGTCACCGATAAACGGCTGATGCCTGCCAGCGTCGCTGGTGTGGCCCACCCGCGGTCCAGGAGGCCGCCATGTATAGACGAATTCTTCTGCTTGCTGCGTTGATGTTTTCCGTTGCCGGTTGCGTCCCGTACTCCTACGCGGACTCGTATTACTCCGAGGTGTACACATCACCCGCACCGGCCTACTACAACACAGGTGGCACGTATTACCGGGGCGGCAGCACGTACTATTCGGCGCCGCGTTACTATCAGCCCGCACCCCGTTATTACCAGCAACCGCGCTACTACCAGGCGCCGCGCTACTACCAACCGGCCCCGCGTTATTACGAAAGCCGCCGCTGGCACGGCAACGATCGTGGACGCTGGGAAGGCCACCGTCGCGGCGGTTGGGACAATGACCACCGCGGTCGCGGCAACTACGACTGGCACAGCGGTCGCCGTGATTACAACGGCCGTGGCAATCGCTGGTAATTACCGGCAAATGAAAAAGCGGCGCATCGAGCGCCGCTTTTTTATGCCCGTCAGAAAAGTGCTCCAGTAGCGATCTCCGAGGGGATTCACAGACGCTTCCTACATTTTCATTTCCAGGCATTTGTTAGCGTTTGCAGATGCCGAACGACGCGAGGAAACCTTGGCTCGATAGCGGCGAAAAACGGACGTTACCGCTATGAGGCTGCTTGTTGTTCACCAGAATTTTCCGGGCCAGTTCCGCCATGTGGTGCTGGCCGCGATTGCCCGGGGCGATGAGGTTCTGGCGATAGGCCGGGATACGGCGCCGGGGCTCGACGGGGTGAGATTGTTCCGCTATCGAACTGGCAGGAAAACACCGGCCAACATTCACCCTTATCTGATCCGCTACGAGCAAGCGGTGATCGATGGCCAGAAGGTCTTTACGATTCTGACCCGCTTGAAACAGACGAGCTATCGACCCGACGTAGTCCTTGCTCATCCTGGCTGGGGGGAAACGCTCTTCGTCAAAGACGTGTTCCCCGATACGCCGCTTGTCCACTATTGCGAGTATTACTATCGAGCCCACGGCGCCGACTCCGGGTTCGATCCCGAGTTTGCACGCGCTGAAAGTGAGTCTTCAAGGCTTCGAGTGCTCAACTCGATGCATCTGTTGAATCTTGAACAATGTGATATTGCGATCGCGCCTACGCACTGGCAACGCAGTCTCTTTCTTCAAGCTTATCGATCCAGAATCAAGGTCATCCACGAAGGTGTCGTTCAGAACAGTAGCGTCGCGCAAGTCGAGTCTGTTGTGTTGCCCTGTGGGGCCGAGCTGAAAGCCGGGCAACCGATCGTGACTTATGTCGCCAGGAATCTGGAGCCGTATCGCGGCTTCCACAGTTTCATGCGAGCGATCCCGCAGATCCAGGCTGCGTGTCCGAGCGCCCGGATAGTCATCGTGGGAGGGGATGAAGTCAGCTACGGACGGAGGCCGGCTGAATATGCCAATTGGCGTTGCAGAATGCTGGCCGAAGTGAAGTTCGATCATTCCAGAGTGCATTTCACCGGAAAACTTGCTTATCAAACGTATAGAGCCATTCTGCAGCTTTCGACGGTTCACGTTTATTTGACCTACCCGTTTGTGTTGTCGTGGTCGTTATTGGAAGCGATGGCTTCCGGTTGCGTGGTAGTCGCTTCGGATACGGCTCCGGTAATGGAAGTGATTCAGGACGGGGTTAATGGACTGCTGGTTGATTTCTTTGACTGTCAGGCGATTGCTGAAAGGGTAAGCAAGGTATTGAACTCGTGCGGTGAATATAACCCTCTGCAAGCCGCTGCCAAGCGGACCGCGAGCAAATTCGATGTAACGGCCGGCACGAAGCAATATTTTGAGCTGTTTGAAAACGCTACGTCGGGGCCTAACGGTAAACGGGCTGCTGTTCGGTTTGGGGCGGGGATTTGAAATGCTCGTGATGTCGCGTAAGCAAGCGGTCAAGTGGCTTAAAAGGTTATTGAAGTATGGCTTGTTCGTATATGTCTGTTATTGCGTAGCGGAATTTCATATTCGCAGAGAACAGTCCGCCGAGGCGGCGGCGATCTATCAAGCGGACCAGAAGGCCTGTCAACAGAAACTGGCGAGCATGAAACAGGTGCCGATATTGGGTGGCGCTTATGTGGATAAGACGCTGGTCCCGGAGTTTTGCGTTGGCATGCCGGAATTGGTGAATAAGAAAGCTTGCCTGGCGATTGCTCTGAAGGGTTTTTTCTGGTGGACCGGGACGGGACTGCACCGGTACCAAGATCACCGCGCAGAGTCGATTCCCAAAAGTTGGCGGCTCTATAAATTGAATGCCGGACTTTTTACCAGAAAAGAAACTACCGAGCCCCATGAACGGGGTTATAGGCACGTCAACTGGCCGGATGAGTTGATTGTGAAGTTGAAGAATTATCCGGGGCTGGAGATTTGGCTGGATGCACCTCCGCCACATTTCAAGAATGAAGATTCGGTTAGAACGTTTGTTATTACCGGCTGGCCGCGGCGAGATGGAACCCCTCGGTTGATCAACTGTGATGGCTTGATTCGTCCGGCTTCGGAGGAACAACTGACTGACGAGAAACTGGCGCGGCTCAACAGAACCGAATTGGAAAATCTTGATTTCGGAAAACTAAATTTCTCCTGCGCTATCAATCTGGATAACTTCGACTTCGCTGGTGGGCACGGTGGCGTAAAACTCGGATTAGCGTCATTACGCGAAGCACCTGAGATGCTCAAGTATCTCAGTGATTATCTTTCACGCTCTGTTATTACAAGGAAGTAACAATGAGTTATGTTTTTAGCGATATGGAAAAATCAGAGATTTTCAACGCAGCCAATATGTGCAAAGGAATGAGGCTGCACTCAAAACAAATTCAGTACGAAGCGCTGAAATCGGCAGGGGCGAGCTGCGCTCCCCTGTACCAAAAGCTATTCGACATTATTGGCGGAAAAGTTTCTGACGTTGTAGCTGCCGATAAAGAGGCAGGAGAAGTGCTGAAAAGCGCCAGACTCTGGCTTGCCGTGGCCATTGATGCCAACGGTGGAAACGGTGCCTACTCTGCGCTGATTCGTGGTTACACCTCGCGCCAGGGTGAACTCAGACTGAATACAATTTTCAGCGAAGACCTGATGCAGCTCTCATCCAACCAGGTTGCCGTCAATTTCATCAATACCCTGATCAACGGATCCCTTGCCGGTCAACTGGCACCCTGGACCGTTCCGTCGATCAGCCAGATCGCAGAAATCGATGCCAGCGCGATTGGCGAGGCCCTGTTCAAGGAGGTTTGCGGGGAGGACGACACTGCCGTGAAACGAAATGCCGGTTGGTCTGGAACGGTCGGTTTCAGCTTGTTAGGTGGAAAGCCTCCCTATGAAACCTGGCGATTGATTTCCGCCGGTGATTCGTACGGGGAAGATGACGGACCACCCCTTCAGGCAAAACCCAACCGGCTCGACGACTATAAAAACATTCTCTTCGCCATCGACGCCTACAGCGTCGGCCTGCGAGCGGCGATCAGCAATTTCGGCGTCAATCCACTGCAAAGTCTGCTTTCAGTGGTGCCGGAACAAATCAATATCGCGCTGGCGAGTGGCAGTGTGAATCCGCTGATTCAGCATGTCGTCAAAGGCACGCCTGTTGCCGCCGTGGTCGAGTTGATCTTGCGCTACGGCCAGAACGAATTTCTCGACATGTTCAAGCGCACTTACGATGGCGGTTCTGCCGCCACACCCACCACCAACGAAACCTTCGCCAGCAACGCTTACGCCTTCTTCTCGGCATTCTCCCCGGAGCAGTCGCAAAGCATTGTCACCCGGACAATAGGCGAGTTCGGCAATGCCAGTGCATGGGCGAAACTGGCAGGCGAGGCGACGACGCTCGGTCTGGCGTTGCGCAACTCTTTGCAGCAACTCAGTGAAGTCGTCATAGAGAGAGCCGACGGTTATCACAACCGCAACCTCGAACTTTACGATTCGCACACTGGCGAAGGCTTTATCACCGCGCAGTGGCTGGCAGATCGTGCGCAGATGCTGGCCCGGTTGATTGCTCGAACCCGGGGCTCGTTCGCAGAGCACTCGCTGCAGAAGTATTCCTACTCCGATCTCGCATCAGGCAGACAGGCGCCGATGACCACCGGAGTATTGAACCCGCTGGCCATGTTCGGTGATGACGGCGGGCGCTCTTTCGCCGGTGGCGCAAATGGCGATCATCTTTATGGCGGCGTGGGCAATGACACAATCGATGGGATGGCCGGTCACGATGTCATTGAAGGTGGTCGCGGCAACGACTCGCTAACCGGAGGCGACGGCAATGATGCGCTGTACGGAATGGCCGGAAATGATGTTCTGGTGGGTGGAACCGGTAACGACTCATTGTTCGGAGGCGAGGGCAATGATCGCTACGAGTTTTCCAGCGGCGATGGCATCGACGAGATTGTCGATGCCAACGTAAACGGGCAGCTATGGATCAACGGTTCGCCCATTCCTTCACTCGAACGCCGCGCGCCGTTGAGCAATATCTGGTCTACCGATGATCAGGCCATCACCCTGACGCTTGTTGAACACACGCTGAATATCAAATATGGCCTGAACGATCTGGTTGTTATCAAAAACTTCCAGCCTGGAATGCTTGGCATCCGTCTTCCTGAGTACGTGGTACAGCCGGTCGCCGTCGCAGATCTGACACTCCAGGGCGACTGGAAAGCAAAAGACGCTGAACCCACTGTCCCCGGCGATCAGCCTACCCACGATGAATTGGGCAACGCTGTGCTGCTGCCGAAGGTAAAACATCGCAACAAGGCAGACGTGCTTTACGGTTCCGCCGCAGACGACGTCATTCTTGGCATGGGCGGTTCTGATCGATTGTTCGGCAAGGCTGGAGACGATCGGTTATTTGGCGACAAGGCGACGACACTCGAAATAGCCATGGCCGACGGTGACGTCAGGGGGAAGGCAAGCCGCGGAGACTGGCTTGATGGCGGCCAAGGGAACGACTTGCTGATCGGGACCACATCTCGAGACGTTCTCCTCGGCGGCAATGACAGCGATACCTTGATCGGCGGTGCTGGCGACGACGTTTTATCCGGAGACGAAACCACCGGTGCGCTGGAGCAGGGTTGGTCGGTCAAGCGCGCGAACGTCCCTATTGCTGGCGGTGTGACCAGTCACCGCACGGTCTATTCAAAGGCCTCGGTAAACAGTGCGACCGAGGGCGGTGACGACGTGCTGTACGGGCAGGGCGGCAAGGACGTTATCAACGGCGGTTGGGGTGAGGACCTGCTTGACGGCGGAGCTGACGACGATTTTCTCAAAGGCGAGCAAGGTCACGACACCCTGGCCGGTGGCGGCGGCAACGACGTGATGCTCGGTGACAACCTCGATTGGAGCGGTGGTCTGTCCAGCAAGCATCATGGCAACGATGTGCTGGACGGCGGCAGCGGTAACGACTTGCTCGCCGGTAACGGTGGCAGCGACGCGTTGTATGGCGGCTCCGGCAATGACACTTTGCAAGGTGATGACGACGTACTGGACGGCGTCGCTGGCGATGCCGCGCACTTTTTTGGCAATGATCTGCTGGACGGAGGTGCGGGCGACGACCGGCTCTGGGGCGGTGGTGCCGATGATCTGCTCTTCGGCGGCGAAGGCAACGATGATCTGATTGCCGATAGCCCTGAACATCCGGTTCGTTACCACGGTAACGATTTTCTTGATGGCGGCGCGGGGGATGACACCCTGCGAGGCATGGGTGGCTCGGATACGCTGTTGGGTGGCGCTGGCGCTGATTTCCTGGATGGCGACGTGTCTGACTTGCAACCGGGCGGAATCAGCAATGACTTCCTTGATGGCGGCGAAGGAAATGACACGTTACAGGGCGGCTTCGGTGCCGACACACTGTACGGCGGGATGGGTGAGGACCTTTTGGCCGGCGATTACGAACAAACCGCTGAAGCCGATTCGGGCGCCGATTATCTCGACGGCGGCTCAGGCAACGACACCTTGCTCGGAGGCGGCGGCAACGACACCTTGATGGGCGGGGAAGGAACGGATTACCTGCGCGGCGATTCGGGCAACAACGTGTTTGATGGCGGTCCCGGTCATGACGTGCTGGAAGGGCTGGAGGGGGCTGATATCTACTATTTCGGCACTGGCGACGGGCTGGATGTTGTTAACGATTCGGGTGGCAGAAATATTGTCCGGTTCGGCGCAGGCTTTTCAGCGCAAAGCCTGACAGCCGACATCCTTGAAGTGGCGGCCGGCACGGTCATGCGGTTGGCCAACGGGATGGGCGACGCACTGCTCATCAAGCACCACGAGAAGTGGAAGGATTCGACTTTCAGCTTCAATGACGGTGTTGTACTGGGCTATGAAGACGTGTTGCGCAAAACACTGCCACCGATGCCGACGCCTGAGTTATCCGCATCTGAAGTTGTAACCGCCATGCGAACCAATGACGTTGTCGATGAAAGCCACGTTGAGGTTGCCGGTCAGCGAAACGATGAAACCCTTGCGGCGCAAGGCCCTGTTGCAACCGATCCACACGTTGACTGGAGCGAAAAATTCCTCGCGCAAATCGAGTCGGAGCGTTCTACCCGCAGACACGCCACCGGTTTTGTCTTGAATGAACACGGTGCCTGGGTTCGTAGCCACATCACCACCAGCGATACCGGGTACACCACCCACACCGAGCTGATTGTTGACCGCATCGAAACGGGAACATTGTCCGAGGTGCCGCCATGGATGGGGGCACATGGCGGGCAAGCAGTGCTCAGTGAAAGGCAGTCTGGCGTCACAACCGAGACGCAACAGAAACAGGTAAAAGCCGAGGGCGCGACACCACGCGTAAACCAGGCGCCGGGCTATTATCGATCCGGTTCGGCCGGTGGCTTTTCGTTCAAAACCGGAGATGTTCTGGTCGAAGACAGAAAAGACTCCGGTGCCCTTCAAGGCTGGTACATCTATCCGGCTGAAAGCTTCGGAGCGGGCGAAACGCTGCGCAAGGAGTTTCGTCGCAACATTGATAATGCAACGATCAAACGCAAAATCGTCCATGGCGACGATGCCGGCGGGCGAGTCAACGTTGAAGTGGAAAACGTTTTCCACGGCGGCGCGGGCGATGATCTGATCGTCGCTTACGCGGGTTCCCCTCTTGATTACGGCACTGTCGGTCACGGAACACCGGGCGCGTATTTATCTGCCGGGGCCGGCAACGATACGTTGCTGGGTTCCGAAGGCGCGGACTATCTCGTTAGTGGATCAGGGGATGACTGGCTCTACGGTGAAGATGGCGCGGACACCTACATCATCCAGGCGCATGCCGGCGCGACAACCACGATTGCGGATGTACTGAACCCTGTTTTCCACCGGTCAGAAGTTGGCGTAGCGGGGTGGAAAGACGAATACGGGTTGGTCGATCAGGATACAGTCGTTCTACCAGCAGAAGCGAAGCGCGATGCGCTGCAATTGTGCTGGGGGGCCGCGCTGATTGAAACCACCCATGTCGAGCTGCAACCCCATCCGGCGCGCGCGGCTTACCGCCAACCACCTCGGGCGAAAAGGCTCTACTCGACGCTCGATATTCAATGGGGTGGAACGCAGAAAGTCCGCATCGTCCTGCCTGAGGCTGGCGATCTGGAAGGGACCGGTATTGAACTTGTCCGGTTTGCTGACGGGACAAGCGTGGATTTGAAGCAACTGCTGCAGTCGAGTCAGCTGGGTCCTGCGCCCGACACTTTTCATACGGGCGTAACGGTTAATGTTTCCACGCGTTCGACTTCCCTCCGAGAAGGGCGAGCTCTGCCGTTGGTTGGCGGTCGCGGCAATGACACGCTCAGCGCAAGCGGAGAGTTGAGAGGCATGCAGGGAGATGACGTACTGACGGGTGGCCCCGATGATGATCTGCTGTTGGGTGGGCCAGGCAATGACACGCTGTCGGGCGGCGCTGGCAATGATATTTACCAATACGATGGTCTCGGCAGAGATGTGCTCATCAACAGCGGTGGCGGCCGGGATGGCCTCGATTTTTCACAGCGCAGGCTGACGATCGACAATTTGAAGTTTCACCGTGAGCACGATGATCTGGTGATTGTCGTGGACTACGGCATGGCCCCCAAGATTCGCGTTGCCGGACACTTTGCCGGGGGCGAAAGCGCGATCGGATTCATAAGGGTCAGCGAAGGAACAGCGATTCAAGACTACACCGCGACGCAAATTGCCGAGCGACTACATCCTCTCCCGCCCCTGAGGGATGTCGAAGACATTTTGATAAAGGGCGACGATGAAGCCCAACAGGCAATGACGGAAATCATCGAGTTCTATGAACTGAATGTCTGAGTAAAAGGACGATCGATGAGCCAGCCCGCGATGCAAACCCCATTGCCTCGCGGGCCACGAGCCATTTCAATACTGAGTCAAATCCGCCAACGGATGCCGCCCCTCCCAAGCCTTGTGAAAATGCGCCTCAACCACCGCTTCCGGCACGTGATGAATATCCGGCCAGTGCCAATGTGGCTTCTGATCCTTGTCGATCAACCGCGCACGTACGCCCTCACTGAATTCCGGATGCCGGCAGCAGTTGAGGCTCAGGGTGTATTCCATCTGGAAAACTTCGGCCAGTGACATATGCCGCGCGCGAATGATCTGCTGCCAGACCAGATGCGCAGTCAGCGGCGAGCCTTCGCTCAGGGCCTTTGCTGCGCGGGCGATCAGCGGATCGCTGCTATCGCGTTGCAGGCTGAGGGCGGTCCAGGCACACGCAACATCGCTGACATCGAGCAATTCGTCGATTTGCGTCCGACGCGGAAGCCACTGCGCTTCGGGCATCTGCGCCAGTGCTTCCTGTTGCAAGGCCTTGAGCAGGCTGTTGAGCTGCATGTCGGTCTGTTCCTGCCAGTTCAACTGCAACAAGCCTTTGATCAGTTGCGGTTGCTGTTCGTCGAGCAAAAACCGGTCAGCCAGGCCCAGATCGAGCGCATCACGGCCATTGATGTGCGCGCCAGTCAAACCGAGAAACAGCCCGAGCTTGCCCGGCAAACGGGCGAGAAACCAACTGGCGCCGACATCCGGGTAGAGACCGATAGTGATTTCCGGCATCGCCAGACGACTGCTCGGTGTGACGATCCGCGTGCTCGCGCCTTGCAACAAGCCCATGCCACCGCCGAGCACGTAACCGTGGCCCCAGCAAATCAGCGGCTTCGGGTAGGTGTGCAGATGGTAGTCGAGACGATATTCAGCACTGAAAAACTGCGCGGCCAGCGGCGGAACTTCACCGGGATGGGCGCGGCAGGCTTCGACCAGGCTGCGCACTTCGCCGCCGGCACAGAACGCCTTGGCGCCGTTGCCACGCAATAGCACGCAGACGATTTGCGGGTCATTGGCCCAGGCGCTGAGTTTGTCGCTGAGGGCGTTGATCATCGGCAGGGACAGCGCGTTCAGCGACTTTTCGGCATCCAGGCTGGCGATGCCAATACGCGCGCCATCGGTGCCGGTGAGTTCTTCGAAGTGCAGATTCATCGTGACCTCGATCGGGAAATTGAACGATCAGTATGATCGTTGTGGGGGAAAGTGCCGGATCTGCGTCAGATCAATTGACAAGCGTGGTCGGCTTTCCTAGGGTTCGCCCCATTGTTTTTGCCGGGTATGACCATGACTGCTGACGACCGTATCAAACTCGAACCGAGCTGGAAGGAGGCACTGCGTGCTGAGTTCGACCAGCCGTACATGGCAGAGTTGCGCCAGTTTCTGCAGCAGGAGCGGGCGGCGGGCAAGGAAATCTATCCGCCGGGGCCGATGATTTTCAACGCACTGAATTCGACGCCGCTCGATAAAGTGAAAGTGGTGATTCTCGGCCAGGACCCGTATCACGGCCCGGGTCAGGCCCACGGCTTGTGCTTTTCGGTGCAACCGGGCGTGCCGGCGCCGCCATCACTGGTCAACATCTATAAAGAGTTGAAGCGCGACCTGAACATCGACATCCCCAATCACGGCTACCTGCAGAGCTGGGCCGATCAGGGCGTGTTGATGCTCAACACCACCATGACCGTCGAGCGCGCCAACGCCAATGCGCACAAGGACAAGGGCTGGCAGTTCTTCACCGACCGCATCATCGAAGTGGTCAGCGAGCGGCAGCCGCACTTGGTGTTCATGCTTTGGGGCGCGCATGCGCAGAGCAAGCAGAAGCTGATCGACGCCACCAAGCATCTGGTGCTGACCTCGGTGCATCCATCGCCGCTGTCGGCTTATCGCGGGTTTCTCGGATGCGGGCACTTCGGCCGGGCAAACAAGTTTCTCGAGCAGAATGGCGAGACGCCGATCGAGTGGCGCCTGCCGCCGATCTGATGGGGATCTGAAGTGCCCCATCGCTGGCAAGCCAGCTCCCACAGGGTTTTGTGGGTGCCACAGATCATGTGAACACCCCAAAACCCTGTGGGAGCTGGCTTGCCAGCGATAGGGGCGACTCGGTGTTCGGGACTTACTCTGGCTGACGATTCCAGTACTTGAACAACGGCTCCGCCAGAAACAGTACGAACAACAGCCGCATCACCTGCATCGCCGTCACTAGCGGCACCGACAGTTGCAAGGTCTCAGCCGTCAGGCTCATCTCGGCAATCCCGCCGGGCATCATGCCCAGGGTCAGCGAGCGCAGATCCAGATGGGTCAGCGCGCTCAAACCCAAGGCTGCCAATGAAGCAATCAACATGGTCAGCGCTGTGCCGATCAACGTCCGCCCCATGAATGACGGCGCACGGCGGAAAAACTCGCGGTTGAAATGACAACCCAGGCCACTGCCGATCAGCCACTGGCCGATCTGGCTGCCGCCATTGGGCAGGCCGATGTGCAGATCCCAAGCGATGCTCACCGCCGCACTCACCAGCAACGGCCCGAACAGCCAGGGATTGGGTTGACGCAGACGTTGCCAGAGCCAGGCGAGCAGGGCGCCCGCCGGAAACAGAATCGCCAGCCAGCGCCAGTCGACGCTGCCCGTATGAGAAATCGGCGTGCCGTCACCGAGCAGGTATTTGAACGCCGCCGGCACACACAGCACCACCACCAACACCCGCAGACTCTGCCCGGCCGCGACGTGGCTGAGTAAAGCGCCGTTGCGCGCGCCGAGGTTGACCATCTCGCCCGAGCCGCCGGGCATGCTGGAAAAGAATGCGGTGGCGCGATCTTCGCCGGTACGCCGCATCAACCACACGCCGACCACCGCCGACAGGCTGGTGACCAGCGCACCGAAGAAAATCAGACCGAAGTGGCTGAGCACCTGCTCCATCACCAGCGGGGTGAAGTGCAGGCCGATGCCGATGCCGACGATCCACTGGCCGCACTTGCGTCCGCCAGGGATTTCCGTGAGTTGCCAGGGGGTCAGGCAGCGCACGAGGATGATCGCCAGTAACGAGCCGACCATCCACGGCAACGGCCAGCCGATCTGGCTGGCGAGGCATCCGCCAAGCAGACCGACCAGCGGGGTGCCCCACCAGGATTTCAGGGCAGAGCGATCAAACATCGGCAATGACGCGCCGGGCCGCCGAACGTTTGCGCCAGATGCGGATCAGCGGCATCAGCAGCATGATCGCCGTCAGGATCCAGCAGCCGAAGGTGATCGGGCTCGACCAGAGGATTTCCAGCGCACCGTTGGAGATCGACAGGGCGCGACGCAGGTTCTGCTCCATCAGACCGCCGAGGATGAAACCGAGCAGCAGCGGCGACAACGGGAAGTCCAGCTTGCGCAGGATGTAACCGAAGATACCGATACCGATCATCAGGAACAGGTCGAAGGTGGTCGCATGCACTGCGTAAACGCCGATCCCGGTGATGATCGCGATGATCGGCACCAGTGCCCAGTTCGGCACAGCAAGGATGCGGGTGAACACGCGGATCATCGGAATGTTGAGGATCACCAGCATGACGTTGGCGATGAACAACGACGCGATCAGACCCCAGACGATGTCCGGTTGTTGTTGGAACAGCAGCGGGCCCGGGGTGATGTTGTACAGCGACAGCGCGCCGATCATCACTGCGGTGGTGCCCGAACCCGGAACACCGAGGGTCAGCATCGGCACCAATGCACCGCATGCCGCGCCACCGATGGCGGTTTCTGGCGCCGCGAGGCCACGGGCGTCGCCTTCACCGAATTTACCGCTGGTGCCAGCGATGCGCTTCTCGGTCATGTAGGCCACGGCACTGGCGAGGGTCGCGCCGGCACCGGGCAAAACGCCCATGATGAAACCGAGCACGCCGCAACGCAGGTTGACCGTGAACACCGAGGCCGCTTCCTTGAAGTTGAACATCATGCGCCCGGTGGCTTTCACCGCTTCCTGGCCGTGGTGGGTTTTTTCCAGCAGCAGAAGGATTTCGCTGATCGAGAACAGACCCAGCACCAGCACGACGAACTGAATGCCGTCGGTCAGATGAATGTTGTCGCCGGTGAAGCGGTACACGCCGCTGTTGGCGTCGATGCCAACGGTGGAAAGGAACAGGCCGATCAGCGCGGCGATGAAGGTTTTCAGCGGTCGATCGCCGGCCATGCCGCCGAGACAGACAATCGCGAAGACCATCAACACGAAATATTCCGCCGGGCCGAAGGCAATCGCCCATTTCGCCAGCAGCGGCGCGAACAGCACCATGCCGCAGGTGGCGATGAACGCGCCGATGAACGAGCTCCACGCCGACAGCGACAGCGCTACACCGGCCAGGCCTTTGCGGGCCATCGGGTAGCCGTCGAGGGTGGTCATCACGGTGGAGGCTTCGCCGGGAATGTTCAGCAGGATCGAACTGATCCGGCCGCCGTATTCGCAACCCAGGTACACCGCTGCGAGCAGAATCAGCGCCGACTCCGGTGGCAGGCCGAGAGCAAATGCGATCGGAATCAGCAACGCCACGCCGTTGATCGGGCCCAGGCCCGGCAACAGGCCGACGACGGTGCCGATCAGCGTGCCGCACAGTGCGGTCACCAGGTTGTACGGGCTCAGCGCGACGCCAAAACCCTGACCCAAATAGCCAAGAGTATCCATATCAGTTCTCCAGAACGCTGAGCAGGCCGAGGGGCAGCGGAACGTCCATCAAACGGTCGAACAGCAGGTAAAGACCGATCGCCATCAGGCTGATGATCACCACGCTCGGCAGCCAGCGGCCACCGTAGAGACGGGCCATCGGTACGCCGGTGAGGATGCTGGCAATGATGAAACCAAGGGGCTCGAAGGTGCCGGCGAACACCAGCAACAGCACCACGCAGAGACCGATCTTGGTCAGGCTTTCGCGGTCGAGCGGCGGCTCATCCGGGTTGTGCTTGATCGGTGCCGGACGGAACACCATGTACAGCAGCGCCAGGCCCATCAAGCCGAGCATCAGCAGCGGGAAGGCGCGCGGGCCCACCGGTTCGTAGGAAAAAGCCGCTTGGTACGGCCACGCCATCAGTGCCAGGCCGGCGCAAGCCAGCAGCAACACCGAGGCGAAAATGCGTTGAATAAGCATGGGAGCTCCTGTGTGACGTCCCCGCGCAGGAGACGCCACCACTAGACAGAGACGATCACTGGATCAGGCCGAACTCTTTGGCCAGCACTTTGTAGTCGGCAACCTGCTTCTTCACGTAGGTGTCCAGTTCCGCGCCGGTCATGGCGAACGGAAACAGTTCACGCTGATCGCGCAGCTTGGCGAACTCCGGCGACGCCAGCAGTTTGTCGAACGAGTCTTTCCACCAGGCGTAATCTTCGTCGCTGACTTTTGGCCCCAGGTAGAAGCCGCGCACCACTGGCCAGACGATGTCGTAGCCTTGTTCGCGGGCAGTCGGGATGTCCTTCATTTCCGGCTCGTCGAGACGCTTTTCAGCGAACACCGCGAGCAGACGCATGTCGCCGCTCTGGATGTGCGGCATGGAGTCAGAGATGTCGGTACTGCCGACCTGAATATGGCCGCCGAGCAGGGCGGTAGCGATTTCGCCGCCGCCTTCCAGAGCAACGTAACGCAGGTCACGCGGGTTGATCCCGGCGGCCTTGGCGATCAGTGCGGTCTGCATCCAGTCCTGGCTGCCGACGGTGCCGCCGGAACCGATGACCACCGAGCCCGGATCTTTCTTCAATGCCTGAACGAGATCGTCGAGGGTCTTGTAGGGCGAATCGCTTTTCACGGCGATGGCGCCGTAGCTGGTGCCGACCGCGGCCAGCCAGCGCACGTTGGTTTCGTCGAAACGCCCGAACTTGCCCTGCGCCAGGTTCAACAACGAACCGCTCGACCAGGCAACCAGCGTGCCGGCGTCGGCCGGGCGCTGAGCGACCACGGCGTTGTACGCCACTGCGCCGACACCGCCGGGCATGTAGGTCACGCGCATCGGTTTGCTCAGCAGCTTTTCATTCACCAGTGCACTCTGCACCAGCTTGCAGGTCAGGTCGAAACCACCGCCCGGCGAGGCCGGGGCGATGCATTCCGGGCGTTTCGGCTCGGCCATGAGTTGGCCGGCAATCAACATTGCGCCAGCGGCTAAAGCAACTTTACGCAGGGATACGTTCATTTGAGTCTCCAGAGGAGTTGTTGTTATGGGTGGACTGAATGACCAAAGAGCAACGCTAGAGCTTAGCGGCAGGCGCGGTTTTCTCGCGGCGTGAGCTTGAACAGGGCAACAACGCAGGCCTGCGGTGAAAAACCGGCGAGAGAATACTGGAAGCGGGAGGGGCGAGCAGGCGTTAGAGCCTTGGTGCGCATGGATAGCATGCTGGGGTACTCCGTTATTGTTCTTATGGGTCGAAAACGCTTCGTGGCGTTTTTCGGACGCTGTGTGGCTGCAGCGACGACAGTCGCAACTGTCCGTGAAGCGGACTGTAATCCGCTAACCTTTCGCTAACCTTTCAGCTCGCTTTCACGGTTTTCGGGCTTCACAGCAGCGGTTGCGGCTGTAAACTCCGCGGCAAAGCGTGGCGCCGGCCATCCCTGAACGAGGTAAAAATCCATGCGTGTTCTGCTCGTCGAAGACCATCTGCAACTGGCTGAAAGCGTCGCCCAGGCGCTCAAGAGCACCGGTTTGACCGTGGATGTGTTGCACGATGGCGTGGCCGCCGACCTGGCGCTGGGCAGCGAGGAATATGCCGTGGCGATCCTCGATGTCGGCCTGCCGCGCATGGACGGTTTCGAGGTGTTGGCGCGGTTGCGCGCCCGTGGCAAAAACGTGCCGGTGCTGATGCTGACCGCGCGCAGTGATGTGAAAGACCGCGTGCATGGGCTCAATCTGGGCGCCGACGATTACCTCGCCAAGCCATTCGAACTGACCGAACTCGAGGCGCGGGTCAAAGCCCTGTTGCGCCGCAGTGTGCTCGGCGGCGAGCGCCAGCAGCGTTGCGGCGTGCTGGCCTACGACCTCGACACCCGGCGCTTCACCCTTGGCGAAGAACTGCTGACCCTGACCTCCCGCGAACAAGCTGTGCTCGAAGCGCTGATCGCCCGTCCTGGCCGGGTGATGAGCAAGGAGCAGTTGGCTGCGCAGGTGTTCGGCCTCGACGAAGAAGCCAGCCCGGATGCCATCGAAATCTACGTGCACCGCCTGCGCAAAAAACTCGACGGTCAGCCAGTGGCGATCGTGACCTTCCGCGGCCTCGGTTATCTGTTGGAAAGCCGCGATGCATAAGCCCAGCAGCCTGCGCTGGCGGTTGTTGTGGAACCTCGCAGTGTTGCTGGTGGTGTTGATGCTCGCCAGTGGCTTGAGCGCTTACTGGAACGGCCGCGAAGCCGCCGACACCGCTTATGACCGCACCCTGCTGGCCTCGGCGCGGACCATTGCCGCCGGCCTGTCGCAGCGCGATGGCAGCCTGAGTGCCGATGTCCCTTATGTCGCCCTCGACACCTTTGCTTACGACAGCGCCGGGCGCATTTATTACCAGGTCAACGACATCCATCAGAAGCTGATTTCCGGCTACGAAAATCTGCCCGGCCCACCGCCCGGCACGCCACGCACCGACAGTTATCCGGCACTGGCGCGTTTCTACAACGCCACTTACAACGGCCAGAACGTGCGTGTGGTCAGTCTGCTCAAGGCGGTGTCCGAGCCGAACATGAACGGCATGGCGGAAATCCGCGTCGCCGAAACCGACGAGGCACGCGTCAGCATGGCGCGCAGTCTGGCTGCTGATACCTTGCTGCGTCTGGGCATGCTGGCGATCGGTGCGCTGCTGATGGTCTGGTTCGCGGTCAGCGCAGCGTTGCGCCCGCTGGAACGCCTGCGCACGGCAGTCGAAGAGCGTCAGCCCGACGATCTGCGCCCGCTGCCACTGGTGGAGGTTCAGGATGAACTGGGCCCCTTGGTGCGCGGCCTCAATCACTTTACCGAGCGCCTGCGCGCGCAGTTCGAGCGCCAGGCGCAATTTATCGCCGATGCCGCCCACGAACTACGCACGCCATTGGCGGCGCTGAAGGCGCGGCTTGAACTGGGGCTGCGCTCGACCGAGCCACAGACCTGGCGCGATACGCTGGAATCCTCCGCTCAGGGCACTGATCGCCTGACCCATCTGGCCAATCAACTGCTGTCGCTGGCGCGTGTCGAAAATGGTGCCCGGGCGATTGCCGAGGGTGGCGCGCAACTGCTCGATCTGAGTCAATTGGCGCGCGAGCTGGGAATGGCCATGGCACCGTTGGCGCACAAGCGCGGAGTGGCATTGGCGCTGGAGGCGGATGAGCCGGTGTGGCTGCGCGGCGAGCCGACGTTGCTCAACGAGTTGCTGAGCAACCTGGTCGACAATGCTTTGGCGCATACCCCGCCCGGTGGCAACGTGATCCTGCGGGTCGCCGCGCCGGCGGTGCTTGAGGTCGAAGATGACGGGCCGGGCATTCCGCTGGAGGAGCGTGATCGGGTATTCGAGCGCTTCTACCGGCGCAATCAGCAAGTGGCCGGATCCGGGCTGGGGCTGGCGATTGTCGGCGAAATCTGCCGCGCGCATCTGGCGCAGATCAGCCTGCACGATGGCGAGCAGGCGGGGTTGAAGGTGCGGGTGAGTTTTATTGCCGGGTGATTTGTGACGCCTGTTCAGTCGTTATCGCCAGCAGGCTGGCTCCCACATGGGGAAAGTGCAGATCAATGCAAAACCTGTGGGAGCCAGCCTGCTGGCGATGGCAGCACCACGGTCCCGGATCAGTAAAACATCGACCTCGACTCCTGCAGATCCGCACACAGTTCCTTGTTCTCCGGGTCTATCCCGAGCTTGCGGAAAGCCGGAACGCTCAACGGAACGATCCGCGCGAAAGGATGCTCGGTATCCTTGTGGCAATACAGGCTCGCCCCCTGCACCACATCCACATAATCGATCTCAGCCGAATCGCGTTTGAAATCCTGATAAAGCCCCGGCAACGCCACCAACCGCTCGGGAAACTCCCAGACACGCAACAGCTTGTCGCCGAGCAGCGGGTGGATGCTGTCGATCACATGATTGAGGCTGACCGGGTCAGAAAGCAGTTCGTAGTGGTCCTCAGCGTAGGTCAGAATCGGCAGCACGCCGATCTGGTGCACCAGCCCGCCCAGCGCAGCCTGATCAGGCTTGAGGGTGGTGTAGCGGCGACACAAGGCATAGCTGACCCCGGCGATCTCCAGACTCTTGCGCCAGACTTCCCGCATCTTCTGTTCGACCACCTCGGAGCGGGCGTGAAAAATCTGCTCCATCACCAGACCGATGGCCAGGTTGCTGCTGTAGTTGATCCCCAGCCGGGTGATCGCGGTGTGCAGGTCGGTGACTTCCTGAGCGGCGCGCAGCAGGGGACTGTTGACCACTTTGATCAGACGCGCCGACAGCGCCGTGTCACGGCCGATCACTTTGCTCAGGTCGCTGACGCTGATTTCCGGGTCTTCCGCGGCCTTGCGAATCTGCAGGGCCACTTCCGGTAGCGTGGGCAGAACCAGGTCATCGTTATCGATGGCCGCAACCAAATCCGTTTGGACTTTTTCTGCCAGTTCGCTCATTTAAACTCTCTAGGTGTTGCGACAAATGCTGCGCTTAGCGCTGGATTTCGCGGTCGCGATCCAGTTCGTAAGGCAGGTCGAGCACATGCAGCGTCGGGCCTTCGAGAGTGCCCAGATGCAGATCACCGGCTTCGGCAGCTTCGGCCTGCAACACCGCCAGGAGTTCAATGTTCTGGCCCGCGTCGACGGCGGCCAGTACCACTTCGCCGATCGAGCTGTTGTGGCTGGGGGCGAACAACGGCGTGCCGGGCTCCGGCAACTGCGTGCCGCCCAGGCTCAGGCGATACAAACGGCGCTTGAGTTTGCCCAGGTACTGCATGCGCGCGACGATTTCCTGACCGGTGTAGCAGCCTTTCTTGAAACTTACGCCGCCGACGGCTTGCAGATTGAGCATCTGCGGGATGAACAGCTCGCGCGTGGTCGGCATGACCTGACCGATGCCGGCGCGGATCTGCCCCAGCAGCCACTGATTCAGATCGGCTTCAGGCAACGTTGCGACGAGTCTGGTCTTGATCGCGTCGGCCTGCTCGGCCGGCACCCAGAGTTCGGCACGCTGTGGCGACACGCGGATTGCGATCAGTGCTTCGTGACGCACGACACTGTCGGTTTCTTCCGGCAACTCCAGACCGAGGCTGGCCAGCGCGGCATCACCCTGTTCAACGCCGAAGCGCGCCCAGGCGGCGCTTTCATCGGTCAATTTCGATTTGGAGAACACCGCGTATTTCTTCAGGTCCGCCAGTTGCGGCTCCAGCAGTTCGCTGGCCATTGCCATCAACACGCCGTCGCCTTCGAGCAGAATGCGGAAACTCGACTGCATCCGGCCTTTCTGCGTGCAGCGGGCACCGAGGCTGGCGCGGTTGTCGCTGAGGTAATTGATATTGCAGGTCAACTGGCCTTGCAGGAATTTTCCGGCATCCGCGCCGCGAACCGCGAGAACGCCTTCATGAGACAGGGTGCAGAAAAAAGCAGAATCGGCCATGGGTCATCGCAGGGTAAATAGACTGGGGCACATCATAAGGGTGCGTTGGTGAAATGGGTAGTTGATAAAGGATCGGTGGTGGCCGACCAAAGCCGACTGTGCGACCCGTCCGGGGTCTGTATACTTGCCGCCAAATTCGAGGAGGGCTCCATGGTCGAACAAGTTGAACTGAATCGCCTCTTTTGGCACAGCCGTCGCGGCATGCTTGAGCTGGACGTGTTGCTGGTGCCATTCGTGCAGGAGGTTTACGCGACGCTCAATCAAGTGGACCGCGATTTGTACGTCCGTTTGCTGACGTGTGAGGATCAGGACATGTTCGGCTGGTTCATGGAACGCAGCGAGTCGGAAGACCCCGAGCTGCAGCGCATGGTCCGGATGATTCTGGATCGTGTCCAGCCCAAGTAACACGTTCGAATGCCGCTGGCATGCCTCACGGCAATTGCTGGCGGCATATCTGTTGGTCCAGGCGTTCGCCCTGGGCGCTGTGTTTCTATTGTCGATTCCCTTGTGGGCCAGTCTGCTCGCGGCGTTCGGCTGCGTGCTGCATGGCTTTTGGGTGTTGCCGCGGCAGATTTTGCTCAGCCATCCAGAGGCATTTTGTGGATTGCGTCGCGATGCCGATGGCTGGCAGGTCTGGAATCAGGCTGACGGCTGGCAAGCGGCGCAATTGTGCCGCGACAGTCTGGCGCTGCCGCTGATCGTGGTGTTGCGGTTTCGCTTGCGCGGCGAGTGGCAGGTCAGGTCGATCTGCGTGCCCCGGGACGCGCAGACGGCCGATGTGCATCGGCGCCTGCGCGTACGGCTCAAATTCAGCCGACGTAGGTGGGCGGCACCAGAATAGTGTCGAGCGCCTCGGGCAGCATCTGCGGGTAGTCGAGGGTGTAATGCAGACCGCGACTTTCCTTGCGCTCCATGGCTGAGCTGATCATCAGTTCGGCGACTTGCGCCAGATTGCGTAGTTCGATCAGGTCACGGCTGACTTTGTAGTTGCTGTAGAACTCGTCGATTTCGTCGAGCAACAACCGCACCCGGTGTTGAGCTCGTTGCAGACGCTTGTTGGTGCGCACGATGCCGACGTAGTCCCACATGAACCGGCGCAGTTCATCCCAGTTGTGCGCAATGATCACGTCTTCATCGGAGTCGGTGACCTGACTGGCGTCCCAGGCGGGCAGGGCGCTTGGCGCGGTGACGTCGTCCAGTTGCGCAAGAATGTCGGCGGCCGCCGAACGCGCATAGACGAAACACTCCAGCAAAGAGTTGCTGGCCATGCGGTTAGCGCCATGCAGGCCGGTGAAGCTGGTTTCGCCAATGGCATACAGGCCCGGCACATCGGTGCGGCCGTTCTGATCGACCATCACGCCGCCGCAAGTGTAGTGCGCGGCAGGCACCACAGGGATCGGTTGTTGGGTGATGTCGATGCCGAAGCCGAGGCAGCGCTCATAAACCGTCGGGAAGTGACTTTTTACGAACGCTTCGGGTTTGTGGCTGATGTCGAGATACACGCAATCTACGCCCAGCCGCTTCATTTCATGGTCGATGGCCCGGGCGACGATGTCCCGCGGCGCCAGCTCGGCGCGCGGATCGAAGCGCTGCATGAAGCGTTCGCCATTGGGCAGCTTCAAATGTGCGCCTTCGCCGCGCAGGGCCTCGGTGATCAGGAAACTCTTGGCTTGCGGGTGATACAGGCAAGTCGGGTGAAACTGATTGAATTCCAGGTTCGCCACGCGGCAACCCGAACGCCAGGCCATGGCGATGCCATCGCCGCAAGCGCCGTCGGGGTTGCTGGTATAGAGATAAACCTTGGCGGCGCCGCCCGTGGCCAGGATCACGAAACGTGCGCCATAAGTGTCGACTTCGCCGGTTTTGCGATTGAGCACATAAGCGCCGAGGCAGCGCTCGCCGGGCATGCCCAGGCGGCGCTCGGTGATCAGATCGACGGCGACGCGCTGTTCCTGCAGATCGATATTCGGACGCTGTTTGGCCTGGGCCAGCAAGGTCTTGAAAATCGCCGCGCCTGTGGCATCGGCGGCATGGATGATGCGCCGGTGGCTGTGGCCACCTTCGCGGGTCAGATGGAATTCGAATCCGCCGTCTTCGGTCCCCGACTGATCATCACGAGTGAACGGCACACCTTGATCGATCAACCACTGGATGGCTTCGCGGCTGTGCTCGACCGTAAAGCGCACGGCATCCTCATGGCAAAGGCCACCGCCAGCGTTAAGCGTGTCATCGACATGGGATTCGACTGTGTCGGTGTCATCGAGCACCGCGGCGACGCCACCCTGGGCCCAGAATGTCGAGCCGTTGGCCAGATCGCCTTTACTCAGTACGGCAATGCGCAAATGACCGGGCAAGGTCAGCGCGAGACTCAAACCGGCAGCACCGCTGCCAATGACCAGAACATCGTGTTGGAACTGTTGGCTCATTTCAGGATTCCGCTCAAAGCGACCCGGATCGGGGTTGGCGCAAGACAGCTGGATTGGCGAGTCAAGACAGCCACACAGCCCACTAGTATATAGAGGGGTGGGACGGCACAATAGCCGGGCCGGTATGGCATTGTGAAACTACTGTGACCGCAAAAACCGCACGCTTCGTCGGAAGTTTTTCTTATCCCTAACGGGTGAAGGCGACTGTATCGGCGCTGAAACACGGTTTTTCCGCGCAGGGTTGTCGAATGTCGGTAGGTAGCGGCTATAAATAATTGGAACTTTTGCCAAAGGCCCAAGATCAATAGTCGGTGCCAGAGATAAGGGACGTGTCGGCTTCAGTATGCAATCTGTGGTTGGATTGCGGTCCGCGAAACCGATGACAAGATTATTCGCGCAGCCGGTTCATCCCGCGCTGCGTTTTTCGTGCGTGTCAAATCAGAGCCCGCAGGAAACTTGCTTGGAGGGGGAGAACTTTTGCGAAAAGCCCGAGTCTATGTTTGCAAGTCTGGTCGTTTAGTTATGCAAGCCTCCTCCGGGCTTATCGAGGAGTGTTCATGCTAACCCAGGAAGAGGATCAGCAGCTGGTCGAGCGCGTTCAACGCGGCGACAAGCGAGCTTTCGATCTGTTGGTGCTGAAGTATCAGCACAAGATTCTCGGGTTGATCGTGCGGTTTGTGCACGACACCCATGAAGCCCAGGACGTGGCTCAGGAAGCCTTTATCAAGGCGTATCGAGCGCTTGGAAACTTTCGCGGCGACAGTGCGTTTTATACGTGGCTGTACCGTATTGCCATTAACACGGCAAAGAATTACCTGGTTTCACGCGGCCGCCGGCCGCCGGACAGCGATGTAAGTTCCGAGGATGCAGAGTTCTACGACGGCGATCACGGCCTCAAGGATCTCGAATCACCAGAACGTGCGTTGCTGCGGGATGAGATCGAAGGCACCGTCCATCGAACCATCCAGCAACTACCAGAAGATTTGCGTACGGCTTTAACTTTGCGCGAATTCGACGGTCTGAGTTACGAGGACATTGCGAGCGTCATGCAGTGTCCGGTGGGTACCGTGCGCTCCCGGATTTTCCGCGCTCGGGAGGCCATCGACAAAGCCCTGCAACCGTTGTTGCAGGAAAACTGAGACAGCGGCGACAGCCAAGAGAGGAACGCCATGAGTCGTGAAGCCCTGCAGGAATCGCTGTCCGCAGTGATGGATAACGAAGCGGACGAACTGGAATTGCGTCGAGTGCTTAATGCACTGGATGATGTTGAAACCCGTGAGACCTGGGCTCGTTACCAGATCGCTCGGGCAGCCATGCACAAGGATCTGCTGCTTCCGCGTCTGGATATCGCTGCGGCAGTGTCTGCTGCGCTGGAAGACGAAACGGTCCCGGCCAAAGTATCTCGCAGCCCATGGCGCAGCCTCGGCCGTCTGGCTGTTGCAGCTTCGGTGACGGTTGCCGTGCTGGCGGGTGTTCGCCTGTACAATCAGGACGAAATCGCTGGCGTCGAATTGGCTCAGCAATCCAACCAGCCAACGCTGGCGACCCCGCAAGTCAAGGGTCCGGCTGTTCTGGCAGGCTACAGTGAGAGCTCTGAAGCCACTGGCCCGATGGCCAACGGCGTACTGCAAGGTCAGCCAGGCTGGCATGATCAGCGTCTGCCGGGCTACCTGCGTCAGCATGCCCAACAGGCTGCTTTGAAAGGCACTGAAAGCGCGCTGCCTTATGCACGTGCCGCAAGCCTGGAAAACCGTTAAGGAGGATCATGCGCGCCATACCTCTACTTTCGCTTCTGCTCAGTGGCTGGTTCGTTGTTCCAGCCCACGCTGATGAGGCCCAGGATTGGTTGACCCGGCTGGGCCAGGCCGAGCAGCAGCAAAGCTTTCACGGTACTTTCGTTTACGAGCGTAACGGTAGCTTTTCTACCCACAACATCTGGCATCGCGTCCAGAACGGTCAGGTCCGCGAGCGGTTGCTTCAGCTCGACGGTTCGGCACAGGAAGTCGTGCGCATTGATGGGCATACTCAATGCGTCAGCGGCACCCTGATTGCCGGGCTGGGAGACTCGCCAAATGCTGCGGCTCGTCCTCTTGATCCCAAAAAGCTGAAAAACTGGTATGACCTTGCGGTCATTGGCAAGTCGCGCGTGGCCGGCCGAGACGCCGTGATCGTGGCGTTGAAGCCTCGAGATCAGCATCGCTACGGATTCGAATTGCATCTGGACAAAAAAACCGGCCTGCCGCTCAAGTCGTTGCTGTTGAACGACAAGGAGCAGTTGCTCGAGCGATTCCAGTTCACCAGCCTCGACACTGATGAAGTGCCGTCTGATGGTGATTTGCAGGCCAATGCCGATTGCAAGCCAGTCAAGCTCGACAGCGACAAGGCATCGGCAGTCAAAACGGCGCAAACCTGGCATTCGGACTGGCTGCCGCCGGGCTTCGAACTGACCAGCAGTACGTCGCACAAAGATGCCGAGACCAAGACGCAGGTCAACAGCCTGCTGTACGACGACGGTCTTGCACGTTTCTCGGTTTTTCTCGAGCCATTGAACGGCGCGACAGTGACCGATACCCGCACGCAACTCGGTCCGACAGTTGCCGTGTCCCGTCGCCTGACCACGCCGTCGGGTGAAATGATGGTGACCGTGGTCGGCGAGATCCCGATCGGCACTGCCGAACGAATTGCTCTGTCGATGCGAAATACCGATGGCGCCGCAACCAGCAAACAGTGAGCTGATTTCAGCTATTCGCGTTTCATCAACGAGGCGTGGAAATGTTTGCTGAGCATTTTCATTTGCAAATACCCCGGAAATTTTTTATAGGTCAGAGCCTCACGGCTCTGGCCTTGTTTGTTGTTGCCGGAACAAAAATGCCGGTCTGTGGTTTCCGGTGTTCCTTGCTCCATATCGCTTAACCCTGCTCGTCGTAACGGGAGCTGTATGTCGATACTTAGCTTGAAGTCTTATCTTTCCATTTTTGCCACCGTGCTGGTGCTCGGTCAGGCAGTTCCTGCTGCGCAGGCGGCCGATCTGCCTGACTTCACCCAATTGGTCGAACAAGCTTCGCCAGCCGTGGTGAACATCAGTACCACGCAGAAACTGCCGGATCGCAAGGTCAATCAGCAGATGCCCGATCTGGAGGGCCTGCCGCCAATGCTGCGCGAGTTCTTCGAACGTGGCATGCCGCCGCAACAGCGCTCCCCGCGTGATGGTCGCCAGCGTGAAGCGCAATCGCTGGGTTCGGGCTTCATCATTTCCCCGGATGGCTACATCCTCACCAATAACCATGTGATTGCCGACGCTGACGAAATCCTCGTGCGTCTGGCTGACCGCAGTGAGATGAAAGCCAAGCTGATCGGCACTGACCCACGCTCCGACGTGGCACTGCTGAAAATCGAAGGCAAGGATCTGCCGGTACTCAAGCTCGGCAAGTCCCAGGATCTGAAGGCCGGTCAGTGGGTTGTTGCCATCGGTTCTCCATTTGGCTTTGACCACACCGTGACTCAAGGCATTGTCAGCGCCGTTGGCCGCAGTCTGCCGAATGAAAACTATGTGCCGTTCATCCAGACCGACGTGCCGATCAACCCGGGCAACTCCGGTGGCCCGCTGTTCAACCTCAACGGCGAAGTGGTCGGCATCAACTCGCAGATATATACCCGTTCTGGCGGCTTCATGGGTGTGTCGTTCGCCATTCCAATCGATGTGGCGATGGACGTTTCCAATCAGCTCAAGAGCGGTGGCAAGGTCAGCCGAGGCTGGCTGGGTGTGGTGATCCAGGAAGTGAACAAGGATCTGGCTGAATCGTTCGGTCTGGATAAACCGGCCGGTGCGCTGGTTGCGCAGATTCAGGATGACGGTCCGGCAGCCAAGGGCGGCCTGCAGGTCGGCGACGTAATTCTGAGCATGAACGGCCAGCCGATCGTCATGTCCGCAGACCTGCCGCATCTGGTCGGCGCGCTGAAGTCTGGCGCCAAAGCCAATCTGGAGGTGATCCGCGAGGGCAAGCGCAAGAACGTCGAGCTGACGGTCGGCGCAATTCCGGACGAAGACAAAGAGCTGGATACGCTGGCGAAATCCGGCGCTGAAAGCAGCAGCAATCGCCTCGGTGTGGCGGTCGGCGAGCTGACCGCTGAGCAGAAGAAGGCCTACGACCTCAAAGGTGGTGTGGTGATCAAGGAGGTGCAGGATGGTCCTGCCGCCCTGATCGGCCTGCAGCCAGGCGACGTGATCACCCACCTGAACAACCAGGCCATCGGTTCGGCCAAGGAGTTCACGGATATCGCCAAGGCACTGCCGAAGAACCGCTCGGTGTCGATGCGCGTTCTGCGCCAGGGTCGCGCCAGCTTCATCACCTTCAAACTGGCTGAATAATCCGCTGGGAAGATAAAAAGAAAACCGCCTCGAAAGAGGCGGTTTTTTTATGCCTGAAGCTTTTGCTCAGCGACCGGGCTCAGCCCATCATGTCCTTGATCATGCGCTCCTGCTCCATCAGCTCACGCTGGCGGGCATCGATGCGGGACGACAGCGGGAAGTTGCTGCCGGCCTTGCGCTTGGCAAAGTCCAGTTGCTGAATAGCCTGTCGATAGTCGCCGACGAGGGCAAAATATTCCGCTCGAGCCTGATGCAGGCCGATGATGTTGCCTGACAAGCCACGGGTTTCCGCCACTTGATACCAGACGTCCGGATCGTCCGGGCGCGATTTGAGCAAGGCTTCCAAGGCTTTCTCGGCATCCGGCGCGCGGTTCTGCTTGAGCAGCAGATCCACGCGCACCTGATTGAGCGGATAGTTGCCCGGATACTGCGTCAGCATGCGGTCTACCCGTGACTGCGCGTCGGGCAAACGATTGTTGGTGATATCCAGATCGACCTGAGCGAGGTTGTAGATGATCTCGTTCGGCGATGTTGCCAGTAATTGTTTGAGGTTCTCGCGCGCCTCGTTCAGTTGCCCGCCCTTGATCTGAGCGATGGCCAGACCATAGCGCGCTACATCGTTTTTCGGATTCTCGTCCAGCAGCGCACGAAAACGCTTGGCGCCCAGCCCCGGTGTTTCTTCATAGATCAACTGCACCCGCGCGCGGATCAGTTGATAGCGCTTGGAGTCTTCGATGCCGCCCGGTCTGGCCTGCTCGGCGCGGTTGCGGGTGTCAGCGATACGCGATTCGGTCACCGGGTGCGTCAGCAGGAATTCCGGCGGCTTGGCATCGAAGCGATACTGGCGCATCAGGCGTTCGAACATGGTCGGCATCGAGCGCGGGTCGTAGCCGGCCTTTTCCAAATTGAGGATGCCGATGCGGTCGGCTTCCTGTTCGTTCTGTCGGGAAAAGGTTCGTTGCGCCTGAATCGCCGCCGCCTGGCTACCGGCGATCGCCGCAATCCCGGCATCGCCTCCGCCAGCCGCAGCGATGACGATCCCGGCCAGCAGGGCAGCCATCATCGGCACCTGCATGCGCTGTGAAGCCTCGACACCGCGGGCGAAGTGGCGTTGCAACAAGTGCGCCAGTTCGTGTGCGAGTACCGAGGCATATTCGCCTTCGGTCTGCGCGTTGAGAAACAGGCCGCCATTGACCCCGACCACGCCGCCGGGCGCCGCGAAGGCGTTGAGTTGCGGGCTGTTGATCAGGATGAATTCAAGACGCCGGTCAGTGACCTGGCTGGTTTCCACCAGTTTGTACACGCTGGATTCAACGTAGTCTTTCAATTGCGGGTCGTTGAGTTGTGACACCTGGCTGCGCAACATGGCCAGCCAGGCGCGGCCGAGCTGGTATTCCTGTTGTGGCGAGACAATGGCAGAACTGGCGTCCCCGAGTGACGGCAGATCGTCGGCAAAGCCTGGTGAGGCGAGCAGGCAAGCGAGCGTCAGCAGGGTAGGGCGCAGAAAAGTCATGCACAAAGCCTTAAAAGACAAAGACCTTACTGTAGCCGGACACCAACGCTGCGACCAGATATTCTAGGCAGCTCGAGACCTGAACCGGAGTGACGCAATGAGTGACGCTGTAGTCCCTGACGTAGAACTGGACGCCACTGGCCTGAACTGTCCGTTGCCGTTGCTCAAGGCAAAAATGGCGCTCAATAAAATGGCCAGCGGCGAAGTACTCAAGGTGATCGCTACGGATGCGGGCTCGCAACGCGACTTTCGCACCTTTGCCAAACTCGCCGGTCATGCACTACTGCGTGAAGAGGACGAAGCCGGCGTCTTCCGTTACTGGTTGAAAAAAGCCTGAAAACGACAGCGTCAGAACCTGAGGATTATTGATGTTCAAAGTGTTGCGCGACTGGATTCAGCGCTATTTTTCCGATGAGGAAGCGGTGGTGCTGGCGGTGCTGCTGTTTCTTGCTTTCACCGCGGTACTCACCCTCGGCGGCATGCTTGCGCCGGTGTTGGCCGGCATGGTGCTGGCTTATCTGATGCAGGGGCTAGTGGTCACGCTTGAGCGAATGCGCGTGCCGGGCGGTGTCGCGGTGGGTTTGGTGTTTGCGCTGTTCATGGGCGCACTGATGCTGTTCATCGTCGTCGTGCTGCCGTTGCTCTGGCATCAGTTGATCACCCTGTTCAACGAACTGCCGGGCATGCTCGCCAAGTGGCAATCGTTGCTGTTGTTGCTGCCGGAGCGCTATCCGCATCTGGTCTCCGATGAGCAGGTGCTGCAGGCGATCGAGGCGGCGCGCGGCGAGATCGGCAAGTTCGGCCAGTGGGCGCTGACTTTCTCGCTATCGAGTCTGCCGCTGCTGGTGAACATCATGATCTACCTGGTGCTGGTGCCGATTCTGGTGTTTTTCTTCCTTAAAGACCGGGCGATGATCGGTGAGTGGGTGCGTGGGTATCTGCCCCGTGAGCGCGCGCTGATTACTCGCGTTGCGCAGGAAATGAACCGGCAGATCGCCAATTACATCCGCGGTAAAGGTATCGAAATCGTCATTTGCGGTGGCGTGACCTACATCGCATTTATCGCGCTCGGTCTCAACTACGCGGCGTTGCTGGCGTTGCTGGTGGGCCTGTCGGTGGTGGTGCCGTATGTCGGCGCCGTGGTGGTGACCGTGCCGGTGTTGCTGATTGCGCTGTTTCAGTGGGGCTGGAGCGATCAGTTCATCTATCTGATGGCGGTTTACGGAATCATTCAGACGCTGGACGGCAACGTGCTGGTGCCGCTGCTATTTTCGGAGGCGGTCAACCTGCACCCGGTAGCGATCATCTGCGCGGTGCTGCTGTTCGGTGGGCTTTGGGGATTCTGGGGCGTGTTTTTTGCGATTCCACTGGCGACGCTGTTCAAGGCTGTGCTCGATGCATGGCCGCGAAAAGAGCCGGTGGTGGCGCCGCTGCTGTAGCGATTGATTCCAATTGCTCGGTCAAGCTGAAGGGGCATTCGCGAGCAGGCTCGCTCACACATTTGGAATTTGATTCCCCGTGGGAGCGAGCCTGCTCGCGAAAGCGTCGGTAAATTCAAGGCAAGAGCATCAGGCTTTATTCAAAGCTTGCGCAGCAGCCAGAACCGCATCTACATGCCCTGGCACCTTCACACCACGCCATTCCTGACGCAGCACACCATCCTTGTCGATCAGAAAGGTGCTGCGATCAACGCCCAGGTATTCCTTGCCGTACAGCTTCTTCAACTTGATCACGTCGAACAACTGGCAGACGGCTTCGTCCTTGTCGCTGATCAGCTCGAACGGAAACTCCTGCTTGCACTTGAAGTTCTCGTGGGACTTCAGGCTGTCGCGGGAGATGCCAAAGATCTCCGTGTTGGCAGCCTTGAACGCTGCATATTGATCGCGAAAGCCTTGGCCTTCGGTGGTGCAGCCCGGGGTGCTGTCCTTCGGATAGAAGTAGATCACCACTTGCTGGCCCTTGAGCGCTGCCAGGCTGACGGTTTGCCCGCTGGTGGCAGGGGCTTCGAAATCGGCAACCGGTTGGTCGATGACAACAGCCATTAAAGCTTCCTTACATTGGGTTTTGTGGGCGCCAAGGCTCGATCAGCGCATCCAGATTCATCGCATCGGAGAAATCGAGGAACTGATCGCGCAGCCAGCTGATCTGGGTGCCGGCCGGCAGCGTCACGGTGAACGTGGCGTTAAGCATGGTGCCGCCGGTCTGTGGTGCCTGATAGGTGTCGCAGGTCAGGTTTTCCAGCTCGACGTTGTGGTCCATGAAGAACTGGCACAACTCATTGATGATGTCCGGGCGATACGCCGAGCTGACGTAAGCCACATACGGCAATGCCTGTGGGCGGTTTTCCAGCGGTGCGCTGCGCACCACGTTGACCGTGAACGCGTGTTTCTTGGCGAGGCCAGGCAGGCTGCCTTCGAGGCGGGCGAGGGCGTCCCAGCTGCCGGTAATCTCGAGAACCAGCGCACTGCACTCACCGTGGCGAGTCAGGCGCGAAGTCACCACGGCGCAGCGATTTTCATGGCTGGCGCGGCACAGCACGTTGGTCAGCTCCATCGGGTTGGCGCCGAGAGCACTGATGACAAGGAATTGTTCGCGAACTGTGGGGGTGGACATGCAGCATTCCTAAAGCGATGAGCGGTCGGTAGGTTGAGGCGTTGGATGCCGGAAGGTGCCTGTTGTGACGGTCCGTTCAAGGCGACCCGGCCAGCGCCCGCGGCTCGCTCCATTGACGCGTGAGCACGACGAGGCGATGCAGGAACAGGGTCTGGAAGGCCGAAACGGGAGGCAGAAACCCGGCGTACAAGCTGATCAGTACCGATCAAAGTCTGAAGGGTAGCGAAAAGCGGCGCCAAGGGGAATGGCGGCAGCGCAGTACTTCGCTTGTGCAAGCATCTTGGCGCCAGTACCATTACCGCTCTCTTTTTCCGGCAGGAGCGGTTTCATGATTGCGGGCAGTATGGTGGCACTGGTCACTCCCATGGATGCACAAGGGCGTCTTGACTGGGACAGCCTCAGCAAACTCGTGGACTTCCACCTCAAGAACGGCACCCATGCCATTGTCGCGGTCGGTACTACCGGCGAGTCGGCAACCCTTGATGTAGATGAACACATCGCCGTGATCAAAGCCGTGGTCAAACAGGTTGCCGGGCGCATTCCGGTCATCGCCGGTACTGGCGCCAACTCGACCCGCGAAGCCGTCGAGTTGACCCGTAATGCCAAGGAAGCAGGCGCCGACGCCTGCCTGCTGGTGGTTCCTTATTACAACAAGCCGACCCAGGAAGGTCTGTACCAGCACTTCAAGCACATCGCTGAAGCGGTCGACATTCCGCAAATTCTTTACAACGTTCCTGGCCGCACCTCCTGCGACATGCAGGCCGAGACCGTGATTCGCCTGTCCACCGTTCCGAACATCATCGGTATCAAGGAAGCCACCGGCGACCTTAAGCGTGCCAAAGCGATCATCGATGGCGTGGGCAAGGATTTCATCGTGTTGTCCGGCGATGATCCGACCGCGGTCGAACTGATCCTGCTGGGCGGCAAAGGCAATATCTCGGTGACCGCCAACGTCGCGCCGCGTGAGATGGCCGACCTGTGCGAGGCCGCGCTCAAGGGCGACGCCGACACCGCACGCGCAATCAACGAAAAACTGATGCCGCTGCACAAAGACCTGTTCATCGAAGCCAACCCGATTCCGGTGAAGTGGGCGCTGGTCGAAATGGGCCTGATGCACGAAGGCATCCGCCTGCCACTGACCTGGCTGAGCACACCTTGTCACGAAACGCTTCGCACGGCCCTGCGCCAGTGCAGCGTCCTGGTTTAATTGAGGAAGTACAACGCATGAAGCGAATGGCCGGACTTTCCGCACTTGCCTTGATTATCTCCAGCACCAGCGGCTGCGGATGGGTCTGGGGGCCGGAAGGTTATTTCCGCGACCGTGGTAGCGATTACCTGCAAGCGCAACAGACTGCACCGATGCAATTGCCACCGGATGTGAACACCTCCAAGCGTCTCGATCCGCTGTTGCCGATCCCGCGCAACGTCGCCGATGACACCGCCAAGGGCGAATACATCGTGCCGCGTCCGCAGCCGTTGTCCGCCGTGGCCGATGCCAGCGATTACTCGCTGCAGAAGAGCGGCGACTCGCGTTGGGTCGTGGCCCAGCATCCGCCGGCCGAAGTCTGGCCAGTGGCGCTGCAGTTCTTCCAGGACAACGGTTTCCGTCTGGATGAACAGCGTCCGCAGACCGGCGAGTTCACCACGACCTGGCAGCACTCCGATGAGCTTTCGGCATCGATGGCCAAGCGTCTGAGCGCGGCCGGCATCGCCAGCGACAGCGAAACCCGCGTGCGTGTACGCATCGAGCCGGGCGTGCAGCGCAATACCAGTGAGATCTACGTGGTCAGCGCCGAGCGTCCTGCCGGCAGCACCGCCGATGTCGCCTTCACCAACCGTTCGGTCAACACCGGTCTGGATGCTGCGCTGGTCGACGACATGCTCGCGAGCATGAGCCGTACGTCCGAGAAGGGCGGTTCGGTATCGATGCTGGCTTCGCGTGATTTCGACGCGCCAAGCCGCGTCAGCCTCAGCGAAGACGGCAGCGGCAACCCGGTATTGAACGTCGGCACCGATCTGGACCGTGCCTGGTCGAGCGTTGGCCGTGCACTGGAACAGGGTGAGTGGCGCGTTGAAGACATCAACCGCAGCCTGGGCCTGTACTACATCAACCTGGCCGAAAAAGCCGAGAAGAAAGACGACAAGCCTGGCTTCTTCAGCAGCCTGTTCGGCAGCGCGCCGAGCAAGGAAGAAGTGGAAGCCCGCGCCGAGCGTTATCAGGTACGCCTGAGCAAGGTCGGCGAGAACATTCAGGTGACCGTCGAGAAAAACATCAATACCGTCGCGCCAGCTGATGTGGCGCGTAAAGTGCTGAGCGTGATTCAGGACAATCTGGGCTGATCGACCATGCGTTTTGCCGTTCTCGGCAGCGGTAGCCAAGGGAACGGCACGCTGATCGCCAGTGCTGATACGTACGTGCTGGTGGATTGTGGTTTTTCCCTGCGGGAAACCGAAAAACGCCTGTTGCGCCTGGGTGTTCACCCGGCGCAACTGAGCGCGATACTCGTGACCCACGAACATGCCGACCACGTGCATGGCGTGGGTTTGCTGTCTCGGCGCTACAATCTGCCGGTCTACCTCAGTCGCGGCACACTGCGCGGGATGCGCAAACCGCTTGAGCCGGCAGGTTTTCTGGCCGGCGGCGAGCAACTGCAGATCGGTGCGCTGAGCGTCGGGGTCATTGCCGTGGCCCATGATGCGCAGGAACCGACCCAGTATGTCTTCAGCGATCAGGAACAGCGGCGCTTCGGCCTGCTCACCGACCTGGGATCGTACTGCGAGCGGGTGCTGGACAATTATCGGGATCTCGATGCATTGATGATCGAGTCCAATCATTGCCGCGACATGCTGGCGCGCGGTCATTACCCGTACTTCCTCAAGCAACGGGTGGGCGGCGAGCTGGGACATTTGAACAACCATCAGGCGGCATTCCTGGTGGCCGAGTTGGGCTGGCAGGGTTTGCAACACCTGGTCCTGGCTCATCTGAGCAGCAAGAACAACCTGCCGCAGCTGGCCCGGCAATGTTTTGTCGACACCCTCGGGTGCGACCCGGACTGGCTGCAACTGGCCGATCAAGATTCAGGGCTCGACTGGCGCCACATCGCCTAGCCCACCTACCTAGCAAGCGGAGCCCATCATGGAAAAACGTGAAGAACTCTACCGCGGCAAAGCCAAATCGGTTTACAAGACCGACGACGCTGACCGCTTGATCCTGCTGTTTCGCAACGACACCTCGGCGTTCGACGGCAAGCGCATCGAGCAGCTTGACCGCAAAGGCATGGTCAACAACAAGTTCAACGCCTTCATCATGCAGAAACTCGAAGCGGCCGGCATTCCGACCCAATTCGACAAGCTGCTGGCTGACAACGAAGTCCTGGTGAAGAAACTCGACATGATCCCGGTCGAGTGCGTCGTGCGTAACTACGCCGCTGGCAGCCTGGTCAAGCGTCTGGGCGTCGAAGAGGGCATGAAGCTCAACCCATACACCTTCGAACTGTTCCTCAAGGACGACGCCAAGGGCGACCCGTTCATCAACGAATCCCACGTCGTGGCATTCGGTTGGGGCACCGCCGAGCAACTGGCGCGCATGAAAGAACTGTCGCTGAAGGTCAACGAAGTACTGACCAAGCTGTTCGACGACGCAGGTCTGCTGCTGGTCGACTTCAAGCTTGAATTCGGCGTGTTCAGCGACGGCTCCATCGTCCTCGGCGACGAGTTCAGCCCGGACGGCTGCCGTCTGTGGGACAAGGACACCAGGAAGAAGATGGACAAGGACCGCTTCCGCCAAGGCCTCGGTGACGTCATCGAAGCCTACGAAGAAGTCGCCAATCGTCTGGGTGTACCGCTTTAATCGACGCAAGCATCTGATAGCACGAAGAAAATTTCGAAAGAGGGTTTGCTTTCGGTAAAAGTGTTGTTATGATGCGCGCCGTTGGAGAGATGCCAGAGTGGCCGAATGGGACGGATTCGAAATCCGTTGTACCTTCACCGGTACCTAGGGTTCGAATCCCTATCTCTCCGCCATTATTGAACAAGACGAAGCCCCCGTAATCATTGATGATTACGGGGGCTTTTTCGTTTCCGGACTTTCGTTTAGGGCATTTTTAAGGCAAAAAATGACATCATGAGGACGCTTTAGGCCTGTGTATGCTTCAGCCAATTTCGAAAGCGTGCTGTTGGGTTTGCGCTGATGGCGAGGGCGCGCGCGAGATATTGGAGCCTATCAGGGAGTTACGTATGTGGGTTTGGCAGGAAGCACGACAGCGTTGGCTGTTGGTGGCAGGGGTATAAACCTCAGGTTGCCTTTGTGGCAGTTTTTGGAAGGCGGAGCTATTGCCGCATTTCTATGTGCAGACGCAACGATCAGTGTCACGAGCGATCTGCTTGTCGGACTCATATCCGCATATGCCGATTCTTCTACCTGCAGCACCATGCCTTCGCCGGCAAGGTCTCGGGGCAGACGTTCGGCACGGCGACGACTGCCCCAGCCATTAACCTGCTGCGGATCGAGGAAAACCTCTCAGTCGCTTGGTAACGACTGTCCGGCACCTACGTCGAAAATGTCCCTTGGCTTGAATTCGCTGAACGTCACGACCGCGTCCACACCTTCCACTACATGGACCCGTCTTACTGGCAGACAGCCGGTTACGGCGTGGACTTTCCGTTCGAGAGCTACGAGCGGATGGCCGACTTCATGCGCCGCTGCAAAGGCAAGGTGATGATCAGCATCAACGACCATCCGGATATCCGCCGTGTGTTCGATGGTTTCCATTTTGAAACCTTAGACATCCGCTACACCACAACCAACCAACCAACCAACCAACCAGCGGCAAGGCAAAGCCGAGGTGAGCGGTGAGCGGTGAGCGGGTGATCATGAACTGGGCGCCAGAATCGTTGGGCGGCTTGTTCTGATCATCATGACGCGAATGGCATTCCGACGGCCTGGTTATCCAAGTGGTATTTTCGATGAACAGGGTGAGGCTGCTTTCTTAATCTGGAAATTCATATGGTAGATATCACGGGCTATTCGCTTGGTCGACAGTGCCTCTTGGAGGCGATCATATTCATTGTGGCCTCGTCACGCCGCCCAGCAAGGCTACGCTCTTAACGTCGTCAAAACGTGCAGGGGCTTTGTACCAATTACTGAACTAGCGCAACAAGTAGCGATCCAGTCCCTTGCTGCCCCAAGAAAAAGCTTGCTGTGCTCATGAAATTTATCTGAGGTGGAATACGACCTCAGGAGATACTCTCAGAGAAAGCCAAGACGTCGATAGATGGCGCGTTTTAGGAATACAGGCATTGAGGAAGAAGCATGTTGAATGTTGACGAGTTCCCCACGGACAATGGGCAACCCACTGAGTACGAGAGTCTGATCACCAGGGGGCCCCATTCGCTCGATGCCATCCCGGGGGCAATCTACTTGTGTGACCGCAATGGATGGCTCGTCAGCTTCAACAGCGAAGCGGTCAATCTGTGGGGAAGAACACCTGACCTAGGTGAGAATGGGGACCGTTTTTGCGGCTCGTACCGGCTCTACACGACAAACGGCACGCCATTAGCTGTTGACGAATGTCCCATGGCTTCCACCCTCATCAAAGGCCTGAATTCGCGTAACCAGGAGGTTTTGATCGAGCGCCCGGACGGATCACGCTTTGTAGCGCTCATGAATATCCGCACCCTTAGAGACCGGCGTGGGGAAATCCAAGGCGCGATCAATTGTTTTCAAGACGTCTCGATGCACCATGCAATGGCCGAAGAATTGCGACGCCAAGGCTCCGATCTTGAAGACTTTTTCGAAAACAGCGCCGTCGGCCTTCATATTGTCAGCGGCGAGGGCATTATCCTGCGGGCCAATAAAGCGGAGTTGTCGCTGCTGGGTTATTCCCCGAACGAGTACATTGGCCGTCACATCACCGATTTTCATGTTGACGAGCCGGTAATCGGAGACATCCTCAATAAACTCAGTAGCGGTGATTGCCTGAAAAGTTATCCGGCGCGTCTGAGGGCTAAGGACGGCACCATCAAACATGTCGCGATTACCTCTAACGGGCGATTTGAAGACGGTAAGTTCTTCAACACACGTTGCTTCACTGTGGATGTGACGCGCGTGCATGAAGCTGAAGTTGAGCGCCAGGAGAGCGATGATCGACTTGCGGCTACCTACGAGGCGGCGACCATCGGAATTGCTGAGGCGGGAGAGGATGGCCGCCTACTCCGGGTGAACGATGCCCTATGTACCATGCTAGGTCGCTCTCGCGAGCAGCTGCTGGCGATGACCTTTTTTGACTATACCCATCCGGACAGTGTTGAGCAGGATAGAGAGTTATATGCACGGCAGGTGGCAGGTAACCTGGACAACTACGTGTTGCGCAAAAGGGCCATGAAGCTCGATGGCCAGCCGCTTTATCTCGATATTCATAGCTCGTCGGTAAGGGCTCCTGACGGCAGGTTCCGCTATGGTGTGCGCGTCATCCAGGATGTGACGCTGGCCCGAAAAACGGAAAACCGGTTGCGAGAAAGCGAGCGTCACATGCGCAATTTACTAGAAGCGCTGCCGGCGGCCACCTACACTACTGACGCTGAGGGGCGCATCACATTCTATAACCGTGCGGCAGTCGAGTTGTCGGGGCGAACGCCGCAACTGGGCGAATTATGGTGCGTAACCTGGAAATTGTTCAACACCGATGGCTCCTATCTTCCTCACGACCAATGCCCCATGGCCGTAGCTCTTAAGGAAAATCGGCCGATTCGGGGCGTTGAGGCCATAGCAGAGCGTCCGGATGGCACACGTGTGCCATTTACGCCTTATCCGACCCCCCTCCATGATGCCGACGGAAACCTTGTCGGTGCCATTAACATGCTGGTGGATATCACCGAGCGTAAGCAAGCAGAAGACCGACAAAAAAACCTGATCGACGAGCTGAATCATCGAGTCAAGAACACGCTGACTACGGTTCAGTCCTTAGCGGCGCAAACAGCGCGCAACGCGAAGGATGCCAATGATGGGTACACACGGTTCGAAGCCCGGTTGCTCGCATTGTCGCGTGCCCACGATCTGCTGACTAAGCGGCATTGGGGCCTTACCCCGCTGGATCTGCTAGCCCATGAAGTGTTAATGCCGATATTTGGCCAAGAGCCCGGCCGCGTCGTGATCACTGGTGATGCCTTCAACGTTGACAGTCGCGTCGCACTGAACCTCACCATGACGCTCAATGAGCTGGCAATCAACGCCCTTAAATACGGAGCGATGTCCACCGAGAGGGGGACACTTTCGGTGAGGTGGAGCGTGCAACCCAAACCGAACGGAGCGCTACTCAGCCTGGACTGGCGTGAACAGGGCGGTCCCCCCGTGTTCACGCCTGAGCGAGAAGGATTGGGTTCGCGGTTGATGAAGCGCTGCATCGAGCGTGATCTAGGCGGTTCTTTTGAACTCGACTTCTCCCGTGAGGGCGTTCGCTGCCGGTTCTCGTTCACACTCGCTGGGGATTCATCATGACCTCTATCAAAGGAATAAAGGTGCTTCTGGTTGAAGACGAAGGCGCCATTGCCATGTTGATCGAGGAGATGCTCGAGGAATGGGAGTGCACGGTAGTCGCCTCCGTGGCCCGACTAGCGGAGGCTCTGCAGGCGGCAAGTGTGGTGGATGTAGATTTGGCGATTCTCGACGTAAACCTGGCTGGAGAGCGCGTTTTTCCGGCAGCTCGGACTCTGCGTGCGCGCAACATCCCGTTCTTGTTCAGTACGGGTTACGGCGCTAGCGGCCTGCCGGAAGAGTTTGCGGATTGTCCGGTCCTGCATAAGCCGTTTTCGGATATCGATCTTCGGTCAAGAATTGCACTAACGCTGAAATATTAGTTCAGTAAAGCTCTTTTGCTTGTGTCCGATCATTGGAAAGGGGGAAGCGGCAGCAAGAGGAGATGTTTAATTTGACATTGGGTGAGACCCGCATATGCATAGACGAAAGTGAGAGCCAGGCGCGCAGTATCTCGTCGTGAATGCCTTCATTGGATGACAAAAGCCGGTATCGGCCGTACGCGGGTCCGCACATCTGACCTATACAAACCGATAGACGATGATTCCGGTCGACACTGCGCATTGAACTCGCTTTTTTCTGGCGCAATCCATTGGTCATCGAGAGCCTGGGAACCGGTCGTCCCGTAAAAATCCTGTGACCTTGTCTGCCATTGCGCAAGGATTCGCTCCGTTACCGGTACGGATAAAAGCCCAGCAGACGGTTATGTGTCTGCAGGGCTTCCTGGTTTTACGAGAACGAATTCCTATCAGGCCGAGGCTTCAAATCTCCTTCACCGGCGTCTCTCCCTGCACCGCCTTGATCAACCCGATCACGTGAAGACAGTCCGCCTTGTTCACATACGACTCGCCGCTGGCGATGGTCTCGTGGTTGCCTGCTCTCAGTCTCCAGCGCCATTGTCCCTGGCCGGTGCGGGGGGTGCCTCTGGATTGCCTGTAAATCTCGAAATACATTCAGTTCGCTCCATGCGATTTAGATGTGCGTCAGTCGGTGTGGCGCATCGTCGCAAGCCTAGCGCAGACGGTTTTTTTGGCTATCGGACATTTGTTTCCAATCGTTGGCGGATGTTTCCGAGGGGCGCGGACTAGAGCGGGGGGATAGGCGTCCGGATTGGCCGATATGCCGCTGTTTGTTTGTTGCAACGCTGCCAGCGCTACTGCTTAATACGGGACGGCTCATGGCGTCGAAACTGATCGGCGACCGACAAACACTATAAAAAAGAGCACTCCCTTTGACTGAGCACGGAACGCAACAGGCCGCGCAGGTGACGTTATCGCTGGTGGTCCCGGTTTTTAACGAAGAGGACAGCCTCGACACCTTTGTGCAGCGGATCAATGAAGTCTTTCAACAGCAACCGTTGATTGACCTTGAGCTGGTGTTCGTCAATGACGGCAGCACCGATGCCACGCTTGAACGGCTGCTCGGGCATCAGCGGCATGACCCGCGCCTGCGCATCGTTGATTTGAGTCGCAACTTCGGTAAAGAGGCGGCGTTGTCTGCCGGGCTGCAGATCGCAGGCGGGCAAATTGTCGTGCCGATCGATGCCGATCTGCAGGACCCGCCGGAAGTCATCCTGCCAATGATCGAGCGTTGGCGCGAAGGTTATGAAGTCGTGCTGGGGCATCGTGTCAGTCGCCGCAGCGACACCTGGGCCAAGCAGACCTCGGCGCATTGGTTCTATCGCCTGCACAACCGGATCGCCGAACAGCCATTACCCGAGAATGTCGGCGATTTTCGTCTGATGGATCGCTGCGTGGTCGATGCGTTGCTGACGCTGCCCGAATCCCGACGCTTCATGAAGGGCTTGTTCGCCTGGGTTGGTTTTCGCACCACGCACGTCGATTACGAACGCCCTGAGCGCGTGGCGGGGCAAAGCAAGTTCAACGGCTGGCGGCTGTGGAATTTCGCCCTTGAAGGCATCACCAGTTTCAGCACCGAACCGCTGCGCGTCTGGACGTATGTGGGCGCGGCGGTGTCGCTGGTATCGTTTGCCTTCGCCATGTTCATTGTCCTGCGCACGTTGATCCATGGCGTCGACATGCCTGGTTACGCGTCGCTGATGGTTGCCGTGACGTTTCTCGGCGGCTTGCAATTGATCGGCATCGGCGTGCTCGGTGAGTACCTGGGCCGCACGTATATCGAATCCAAACGCCGGCCGGTTTTTCTGGTGCGTCGCGTCTACGACCCCAAGGACTGACACATGGATCTCAAGGAAACCGACATCCTCGGCGACAGCATCGATGAGCATTGGTATTACAGCTCCAAGGCAGCGGCCACGCGACGCTTGCTTGGCGACGGGCCGATCCAGCGGATTCTCGATGTGGGCGCCGGCTCGGGATTCTTCTCGCACCACCTGCTGACCCACACCCAGGCGCGCGAGGCGTGGTGCGTCGACATCAGTTACCCCGCCGATTCCAGCGGTACTGCCGCTGGCAAACCGGTGCATTATCGCCGCGACATCGACCACGTCGACGCCGATCTGGTGCTGCTGATGGACGTGCTCGAACATGTCGACGACGACCTCGGCCTGCTCAAGATGTACGTCGACAAAGTGCCGTCAGGCAGCCGCTTTCTGATGACCGTGCCGGCGTTTCAGTTCCTGTGGAGTGGTCATGACGACTTTCTCGAACACAAGCGCCGTTACACCCTGGCGCAGTTCGAAACCCTGGCGCGCGATGCCGGTTTGACAGTGCAGCGCGGTGCCTATTATTTCGGCGCGGTGTTTCCGCTTGCCGCAGCGTTGCGTTGGCTGCCGCAGGGCGCCCAGGCGCAACCGCCGCGCTCGCAACTCAAGCGGCATCACCCGCTGGTCAATACCGTGCTCAAGACGCTTTGCAGCCTTGAGTTACCGCTGATGGGGATGAATCGTCTGGCGGGTCTGAGCGTATTTATACTGGCGCAGAAACCGTGACCCCACGCGAAAAAGCCGCGTTTATCCAGCGTGGCGTGCGCTTTGCCGTGACCGGTTTGTTCGTCACGGCTTTGCATGCGTTGGTCGCGATCGGGTTCATCAACTTCATCAGCCCTTTACCGCCCTTGGCCAACGGCGTGGCGTTCGCCGTGGCAACGGTAGTGTCGTATGTGATCAACACCACCTGGAGCTTTTCGGCGCGGTTACATGGCCGAACGCTGCTGCGGTTCCTGCTGGTGTCGCTCGGCGGATTTTTCCTGGCCATGTTGGTCGCCTGGGCGGCGCAAATGGCGGGGCTGCATTATTTGCTGGGCATCGTGGCGGTAGCGCTGACGATTCCGGCTTTCACGTTTGTGCTGCATAACTTCTGGACGTACCGATGAGGGAATTGAACAAGCATCCAGCCCTCGCGCTTTTACCTGTATTGCTGGGTGTGCTGGCGTTTTTGCTGGTGATCGGCCCGCATGCGCTGGACCCGCAGAACATCGCCTGGCTCAAGGACGGCGACCCGGCAACGCATTACCTGGGCTGGGTGAATTTTCGTCATGGGCCGTGGACATTTCCGCTCGGGCTCAATCCGTCTTATGGACTGGAGCTGGGCAGTGCGGTGATTTTTTCCGATTCCAATCCGCTGCTGGCAATACTGTTCAAAACTGTCGATGGCTGGTTGCCCGAGACGTTTCAGTATTTCGGCTTATGGTTGCTGGCCTGTTTTGTCTTGCAAGCCTGGTTCGGCTGGAAATTGCTTGGGCTCATCACCGATAACGCCGCGCTGCGCCTGTTGGGTTGCGGATTATTGGTGTTTTCGCCGCCGATGTTCTTGCGCACCGGGGGGCACCTGTCGCTTGTCGCACACTTTCTGATTCTCGCCGCGTTGTATCTGTCCTTGCATCCGGCACTGGGTCGGCGCCGCTTGGCATGGGGCACGCTGCTGGGGGCGACGGCGTTGGTGCATGCCTATTTATTAGTGATGGTGGCGTTGATCTGGGTGGCTGACCTGTTCGGTAAAGTCATGGCCGGCAAGCTGAGTCGGCGTCGGGGGCTGATCGAGTTTGGTGGCTTGTTTGCGCTGGTCAGCGTGTGTTGCTGGCAGGCGGGCTATTTCAGCATTGTCGACGGGGCGGGCGGCGGCGGTTTCGGCTGGTACCGGATGAATCTGCTCGCCCTGATCGATGCGGATGGCTGGTCGTACGTGCTGCCGGGTTTCGCCAAAGGCGGCGGCGACTACGAAGGTTTCAATTATCTGGGCCTCGGTGTGCTGATGCTGTTGCCGTTGGCAACGATTGCACTGTGGCGAAGCAACATCAGCCTGAAATCGCTGCTGCTGCGCTGGCCATGGCTGCTGGTGGCAATGATCGGGCTGACTCTGTTTGCACTGTCCAATCAGATCGGCTTCGGCGCGAGCACGTTCAGTTATCCGCTGCCGAAAATCATCGAAGGGCTGGCGAGCATTTTCCGCGCTTCGGGCCGGATGTTCTGGCCGGTGTTCTACACCTTGGTGCTGCTGGTGATCTATCTGATTGTGCGTGGATACCGGGCGCCCATCGCCATCGCCTTGCTGGCCGTGGCGTTGACCGCACAAGTCACCGACACCCGTATTGCCTGGCAGGGGCTACGCGCGACCAAAATGCTGCCGGCGTCCTCGGTGTGGACCAGCCCGATGCGCGACCCGTTCTGGGGCAGCGCCGCGGCGCACTACAAGAAGATCCGTGCCCTGATGCCGAAAAACCAGTCGGATCAATGGCAGCCCATTGCCTGGTTTGCCGCGACGCATGGCTTGAGCACCGATGCCGTGTATATGGGCCGCATGAGCCCCAAGGCACTCGACCAGGCTCAGCGTGACGCACAACGCCGGCTGAATGCCGGAGATTATGCGGCCGATTCGCTGTACATCCTCGACGATGACGCGCTGGATCTGGCGGTCAAGAGTGTGCGCAGCGAGACAGATCTGCTGGCTCGCGTTGACGACTTTGTCGTGCTGGCACCAGGCTGGAAGCGTTGCGAGCAATGCCTGCCAATGGTCGATGAGGGGCGCTCGATGTCGGCGCTGCCCTTGAGCCAACCGGGACTGGTGCAACTGTTCAATCGCAACAGCCGACAGTTGCTCAAGGGCTGGGCCGCGCCGGAAAGCTGGGGAACCTGGAGCGAAGGGCTAGAGGCGCAAATCGCTCTGCGTGTCGCGCCGCAGAGCACTGCGATCGTCATGGACGTGCTGGCGTTCGTCATGCCGCCCCGGCTGACTCAGCGGGTGATCGTCAGCATCGACGGGGTTGAGGCCTTGTCGACGCGCCTGACTCAGGTGCAAGACAACGTGCTGGAAATTCCGCTCAGCGCAGCGGTCCAGGACAAATTGAAAAATGGCCAGCCGTTGATCCTGCAAATCCATCTGCCGGACGCGACCAGTCCGCGAAACCTCGGCTTGAACGATGACGCACGCGTGATGGGGCTGGGGCTGAAATCGCTGACCGTCCGTTGAAATCGCGTTTTGTTGCGAAAACGTTGATGGACGCCGGGCTCGGCGTCTTTCTACACTGCCCGCATTCCGGGGAGCAGGGGGCAATGGATGAACCGCAATGAACTTCGCAAGGCCGATATCAACCTCATGGTGGTGTTCGAGACCTTGATGCTCGAACGCAACGTGACCCGGGCGGCGGAGAAACTGTTTCTCGGCCAGCCGACCATCAGTTCGGCACTCAACCGCCTGCGCACGATGCTCAACGACCCGCTGTTCATCCGGGTCGGCCACCGCATGGAACCGACGGCCCGCGCCGAAGATATCTTCCGTCATCTGAAGCCGGCGCTGGATTCGCTGTCGGTGGCGCTGAGCCTGACCCGTGATTTCGACCCGGCCGTGAGCACCATGACCTTTCGCATCGGCCTGTCCGATGACGTCGAGTTCGGCCTGCTGCCGCCGTTGTTGCGAGCGCTACGCCAGGAAGCACCAAACGTGGTGTTTGTGGTGCAACACGCCGATTACTGGCGGATTCCCGATCTGCTCGCGGCGGGCGATATCACCGTTGGCATCAGCCAGACCCGCGGCCTGCCGGCCAACGCCAAGCGTAAATTGCTGCGGCACATCCAGCCGAGCATTCTGCGCGCCGATGCCAGCGATACGCCGCTGACCCTGGATGAATATTGCGCGCGTCCGCATGTACTGGTTTCGCACACGGCCAATGTTAGTGGCTACGCTGACGAGTGGCTGGCGGAGCTGGGTCGCACGCGCCAGGTGGTGTTATCGGTGCCGCAATACAGCGCGTTGCCGGCGCTGCTGGCCGGTACGGACCTGATCGCCAGCCTGCCGGATTACACCGCGGCGGCGATGGCTGCGTCTGGATTGCTGTTCCAGGAGCCGTTTCCGTTCAAGACGCCGATGCTGGACCTGTCGATGGTCTGGCTCAGCCACGTCGACAGCGATCCGGCCGAGCGCTGGTTGCGTTCGCGGCTGGAAGCCTTCATGAGCGAACGGCCACAAAATCCGCTTTGACCAACATATCCTCTGTAGGAGTGAGCCTGCTCGCGATTGCGGTGTTTCACTCTGCATAAGTGTTGCCTGACACACCGCTATCGCGAGCAGGCTCACTCCTACAAAAAGCCTGGGTGCGACTGTGGTATATGTACCGCCCTACGCCCCACTGACCGGAGACTTTAAATGCCCCATCTGCACATGGAATACACCGCCAACCTGCCGCTGAACGCCGATGTTGCATTGATCCGGCTCAACAACACTCTGGTGGGGTCCGGTCAGTTTGCTGCCGAGTTCGATATCAAGGGCCGTGCGGTCAAGGTTGAGACATTCAAGGTCGGTACCGCACTCGCCGAGCGTGCTTTCGTTCACATAAAACTGGCATTGCTCAGCGGGCGGTCGCCGGAGATCAAGAAGCAGTTGTCGCAAAGTCTGCTGGCGGCGTTGCAGGACATCTGCGAATGGCCGGCCGGTGTCGAAGTGCAATTGTGTGTAGAACTGCTCGATATCGACCGCGAGTCCTACAGCAAAGCTGTGGTGGGCGTGTAGGACTCAGCTTGCATCGAGTTCGCTGCACACATTGACCACTTGCTCGCGCAGCCAGACGTTGGCGCTGTCCTGATCGACGCTCTGGCACCACTGCATGTCGAGGGTGAAGCCGGGCAAGCCGTTCGGCGCCTCGCAGTGGTTGAAGACTGCCTCGTTGGTCAGCAGACGCTGGATACGGCGGGGCAGGGTGAGGATGAAATCGGTGCCGGTAATCATCTTCAACGCCGCGCTGTAGCTGTTCGAACGCGCGATGATCTGGCGTTTCTGCGCCTGCCGCGCCAGCCAGCCATCGACCATGTTGGTGGATGAAGTCCAGGGGGTCGGGAAAACGTGGCGGCGCTCGGTGAAGGCTTGCAGGCTCAAGCGCGGTTCCAGCGGTGTAGCGCGTTTGTCGAACACGCAAACCAGATCATCTTCCAGCAGCAGGCGTGATTTCAGATCGTTGTGCTGGCGATGGAAGTTGGGGCCGAAGCTGATCACCAGATCGAGGCTGCCGTCGCGCAGTTCTTCTGCCGGGACGTCGGTCTCGAGCTTGTGCACGTTGACCATCACCGGCAAATCGTCGAAGTCGAAGCGCTTCAACAGCCGCGGCAGGATCAGTTGCTCGAAATATTCCGGCGCGCAGATGTTGAAGGTGACGGCTTGCTGGCTTGGGTCGAATGTCGGGGCGCCGGCGTGACACAGGTTGATGCTTTCGATGATCTTCTGCACATGGCCGTACATGCTGCTGGCCTTGTAGGTCGGGCGCATGCCGGTGCGGGTGTTGATGAACAGTTCGTCTTCAAAACTGGTGCGCAGTTTTTTCAGGCAGTAACTGACGGTGGACTGGCTGACGAACAGGGTTTCCGACACATCGGTGACGCTGCTTTGCTCATACACGGCGACAAACACCATGAGGTCCTGCATGTCGAGCTTTCGAAGCAAGTTACTGTTCAGCATCCGTTCTGTCTCGCTGTGCTCCTTGCGCTGAAACCGCGCAAACGTGTGCGAACGATCCTAGCGGAACGATGGTGCCAGGAGAAAGCCCTGTAAGACATTTCACGGTCACATGTGGGACAGAAACTTTTAGCAATACGACGTCAGCGATCAAAGCGGATAAAGCTGGCCAGAGGCCTTCAGCTCGCTGGTGAAAAGTGTCGGCGGTAGTGCCGTGGGTCGAAGTGCAACACCATCAGCAGCATCAGCGCCATGACTGCCGTCAGCGACCACCACGCCCACTCGAAGCTGCCCAGGCGGTCGCGGAGCAACCCGGCCAGCAGTGGCGAGAGCCCGGCGATCAGATACCCGATGCCCTGCACGAACGCCGTCAGGCCACCGGCCCGCTGCGGGTCGTCGAGGTGATCGAGCGCGACGATCAGACTCATCGGAAACAAACCGCCGATGCCCAGGCCCAGCAGGCACGGCCAGACCAGGCTCAATTGCTGTGGACTTAGGACCAGGCCGCAGAACCCGGCAATGATCAGCGCCAGTAATATCATCAGGATCGCGCGTCGATCGCGGCTGCGGTTGGCGATAGCGGGAACGAGCAGGCCGGAAATCACTTCCATCGCCGTCAGAAAACCCAACAACAGCCCGGCGTTTTCTTCGCTCCAGCCTTGTTCAACGTAGTACGGAGCGAGCCAGGCGAGCACACAGGTGTAGGACGCAGTCCCCAGTCCGAAGAAAATCGCCAGTAACCAGGCACGACCGTTACTGGCGAAAACGTCCTTCTTCGCGGCCAGCGTCAGGCTATCGCGCAAATGACGCCCTTGTGCCCACCAGACCAACAGCGCCATTACTGCCAGCAAGGACCATACCGCCAGACCTATACGCCAGCTCGCGGTCTGCACCATCACCCAGGGCGCGAAGGTCGCCGCCAGCGCCGCGCCGCCCATGATCGACGTGACATACAGGCCCATGCACAGCGCCACGTTGTCGGTGAAACGCGACTTGATCAACGCAGGCATCAACGCCTGAATCAACGCAATGCCGATACCTGCCAGCACGGCGCTGATAATCAACCCGGTCGCGGTATCGACAAACAGCCGCGCCAGCGTTGCCAGCGCAATGATCAGCAGCGACACCAACACCGTGCGCTGTTGGCCGAGGCGCTGGCTGATTGCGAGACCGAAAAACATCGCCAGCCCCATCGCCATCACTGGCAGCATGGTCAGCAGTGACGCGAGGCTGAAACTCAGCGGGATTTCACCGCGAATGGCCGACAGCAGGGGGCCGACCGCCGCCATCGACGGCCGCAGATTGAGTGCGACGAGGATGATGGCGAGCATCAATCCCGCAGCGGGGCGAGCGGTGGCGTGGGCGGTGTGCATGGCGTGTCCCTGGCGAGCTGCGGCGATGGATTAGGCGCGAAGCCACCCGTGCCGGGCAAACCAGAAAATCCACAGCACTACTTAATAACTCGATACCACCTCAACCCTCTGTAGGAGTGAGCCTGCTCGCGATAGCGGTGTGTCATTGAGCATAAGTGTTGCCTGACACACCGCTATCGCGAGCAGGCTCGCTCCTACAGGGGGCCCTGTATAACTGAATAAAACCTGAACCATTCTCAAATACATACTTGGTCCGGCGATATTATTAAAGGCCAACTAATCGTTGGCGTCTTTTTCACAAAAAATTGATGGTTGCCTGCCTAAAGTTTGTATGCACTTGGTTAATGAGTTTTTCACAAATGAAAAAGTCGTTACAACCAAGGCTCTTCTTTTCAGGAACAGCCCCTTCTATGTTCAAGTCAAAAGCCGTGCGCCCGGAATGGGTGACGTTGATCGCCAGTGCCTTTCTTCTGATCGGTTTCAACCTGGTGCTCTGGCAGCGCCTGTTCGCGATCACCGGCGCCGATGGCCGGGGCATCGCCATGTGTGTGGCTTTTGCTGTGATGATCCTTGCCGCATTCAATCTGGTGCTGACGGTATTTGCCTTTCGCCCGCTGCTTAAACCGTTGCTGATCGCGCTGTTTTTAACCAGTGCCGGCGTGGCTTATTTCATGAATCAGTATGGCGTGATGATGGATGCCGGCATGTTTCGCAATTTTGCCGAAACCAATGTCACGGAAGTTCGCGATCTGCTGTCGTTGAAGTTGTTTGCTTTTATTCTGGTGCTCGGTGTCTTGCCTTCATGGCTGCTGTGGAAAGTGCCGGTTAATTATCGTCGCTGGCATCGCGAGCTCTTCAGTAAAGTTGTGGTGAGTGTGGCCAGCGCTGCCGTTATTGGCGGGGTGGCATTGGCCAACTATCAAGGCTTGTCCTCGCTGTTTCGCAACCATCATGAAATTCGCTTGATGCTGGTGCCGAGCAACTTTATCGGCGCCTCTGCTGGTTATTTGCGTGAACAAGTCGCTTCCGCACAGCAGCCGTTCATCAAAATCGGCGAAGACGCCCAGCGGAATCCGGACATCAAGTTGCAACCGCGTAAATCCCTGACCGTGCTGGTCGTCGGCGAAAGCGCCCGTGCGGAAAACTTCGGCATCCTCGGTTACCCCCGCGACACCACCCCGACACTCGACAAGGAAGCCGGGCTGATCGCCTTCACCGATGTACATTCCTGTGGCACGGAAACCGCCGTGTCGGTGCCGTGCATGTTCTCCAACATGGGCCGCAAGAACTACGACGCGAGCAAGGCGAAGAATGAGGAAGGTCTGCTCGATGTGCTCAAGCGTGCCGGCATTGACGTGATCTGGCGCGACAACCAGTCCGGCTGTAAAGGCACTTGCGATCGCGTCACGGTGCAGGATGTCAGCAATCTGAAGGATCCGGCGCTGTGCGCCAACAGCGAATGCCGCGACGAAATTCTCCTGCAAGGCCTGCAGAGCTTTATCGATCATCTGGACAAGGACACCGTGCTGGTATTGCACCAGATGGGCAGCCACGGCCCGGAATACTTCAAGCGCTATCCGAAGGAATACGAGCACTTCACCCCGGTCTGCGAAAGTAACGCGCTGAACAATTGCAGCCGCGAAAGTATCGTCAATGGCTACGACAACACGCTGGTCTACACCGATCATGTGCTGTCGAGCCTGATCGATGTATTGCGCAGCAATCAAGACAAAGTCGATACCGCGATGTTGTATCTGTCCGATCACGGCGAGTCGCTGGGCGAGTACAACCTGTTCCTGCATGGCACGCCTTACATGCTGGCGCCGGAACAACAGAAACATGTGGCGATGCTGGCGTGGTTCTCCGACAGTTATCAAAAAGCCTACTCGGTCGACACGCACTGCCTGCAGATGAGCCGCGACAAACCGCTGAGCCAGGACAATCTGTTTCACTCGATGCTCGGCCTGCTGGAAGTCAAAAGCAGTGTTTACCAGGCCGATCTGGACTTGTTTGCCGGTTGCCGTGGTGCGGTGATCGACGGCGTGCTGGCCAAGGACTGAACAATCTCGGGCCCGTCGTGCTGACGCGACGGGCCTGTCTACTTCCTCTGTCAGACTATTCTTTCCATATCGCAGGACATTTCGTTACAGCTGTTACCCTTCCCAGGCGCGTAAATCGCCGGTGGCGATATATACTGCGCGCCATTCTTCAAGGGAGAGCCGTGTGGCTATCGATATTCACTGGATTCGCGACAACGAAAGCCTCGCGCAGTTTTGCGCTGAGTGGCAGCAGCTGCCGTTCGTTGCCCTCGACACCGAATTCATGCGGGTCGACACCTTCTATCCGATTGCTGGCCTGCTGCAGGTTGGCGACGGCAAACGCGCCTACCTGATCGATCCGCTGACCATCAATGCCTGGCAACCGCTGGCGGCGTTGCTGGAAAACCCGGCGGTGCTGAAAGTGCTGCACGCCTGCAGCGAAGACCTCGAAGTGCTGTTGCGTCTGACCGGCAGCCTGCCGGCGCCGCTGTTCGACACCCAGTTGGCTGCCGCGTACCTGAACCTCGGTTTCTCGATGGGTTACTCGCGGCTGGTGCAGTCAGTGCTCGGCATCGACCTGCCCAAAGGCGAAACCCGTTCCGACTGGTTGCAACGTCCGCTGTCCGAGACGCAGATCAGCTACGCCGCCGAAGATGCCGTGCATCTGGCCGAAGTATTTGTCGAACTGCAGCCCAGGCTGTCCGCCGACAAGTTCGCCTGGGTGCTGGAAGATGGCGCCGAACTGGTCGCCAACCTGCGCCGCGAAACCGATCCGTACGAGGTTTACCGCGAGGCCAAGCTGGCGTGGAAACTGTCCCGTGCGCAACTGGCCGTGCTGCGCGAACTGTGCGCCTGGCGCGAGCGTGAGGCGCGAGCCCGCGACCTGCCGCGCAACCGCATCGTCCGCGAGCATTCACTGTGGCCGCTGGCCCGCACGCAACCGGACAATCTCGCCGCGCTGGGCAAGATCGAAGACATGCACCCGCGTACCGTGCGTCAGGACGGCCAGTTTCTGCTTGATCTGATCAAGCGCTCTGGCAGTGTGGGGCCTGATCAATGGCCGCCCGCCGTCCCGGAGCCGTTGCCGATCGAAGCCGCTGCGCTGATCAAACGCCTGCGCGCACTGGGGCAGGCCGAGGCTGAGCGTCTGGATATCGCGCCGGAACTGATGCTGCGCAAGAAAACCCTCGAAGCGCTGGTCAAAAGCGGCTTCCCCGAGGGGCCTTACCAATTGCCCGAGTCGTTGCGTGGCTGGCGCCGCGAACTCATGGGTCAGAAGCTGCTCGACAGCCTGGCCACCGCCGGAGAACAGCCTTGAAACGTATCTGCTCCATCTACCAAAGCTCCAAGCGCAGCGGCATGTACCTTTACGTGCTCAAAAGCGATGCGCTCGAGCGCGTGCCGGAAGCGCTGATGCTGGCGTTCGGCAAAGCGAAACATTCCTTCGATCTGGTGCTGTCGCCTGAGCGCAAACTGGCCAGCGAAGACATCACCGTGGTCCTGGAAAACCTCGACAAGCAGGGCTATCACCTGCAGATGCCGCCGGCCGAGGACGAGTACATCGAGCACTTGCCCGAAGAGTTGCTGCGCCGCAACGACCCGGTCTGATCGGCGTGGCTCTGTTCTGAGCCTCGATTCCCCCTGGAACTGTTTTTACCGCGATGGCCGCCGGAATCCGGCGACCGTCTGCACGGCTTGCGAAAGGTTTGAAGATGCGCGTTCTGATTGCTGAACACGACCACGCGATATACGCCCGGCTGCTGCGTCAGGCAGCGCCCGAGCTTGAAGTACTGACCAGCGGCGACTCCGCCGAACTGGCGCGGCAGGCTGCCGATTGCCCGGTGTGGCTGGGCCAGCCGGACCTGCTGGCAACGCTGTTGCGCCAAGGGCATCAGCCACAATGGCTGCAATCAACCTGGGCCGGGATCACGCCGTTGCTCGCCGACGGCTTGCGCCGCGATTATCGCCTGACCCGTGCGGTGGGGATTTTCGGTCAGGTGATGGCTGAATACGTGCTGACCTACATGCTCGGCCATGAGCGCGAAGTGCTGGCGCGTCTGGTCAGCCAGGTCGAGCGCAAGTGGGACAACCGCAGTGGCCAGAGCCTGGCCGGGCGCAAGGTGCTGATCGTCGGCACCGGGGATATTGGCCAGAGCGTGGCGCAGTTTCTGTTGCCGTTCGGCATCGAGTTGTACGGCATCGCCAGCAGCGCCCGTGAGCAGGCGCCGTTTGTCGAAGTCGGCTCGATGGTGGATCTGCCGCGCCTGGTCGGGGAGGTCGATTACGTGGTCAATCTGCTGCCCAACACCGAGCACACCCACGATATCTACGATGCGGCGCTGTTCAAGCAATTCAAACCGACCGGATTGTTCATTAACGCCGGGCGCGGTGTCGCGGTTGTCGATGCTGATCTGGTGGAGGCGCTGAAAGAAGGGCATCTGGCCGGCGCAGTGATCGACGTCTGTCGGCAGGAGCCATTGCCGCAGCGCCATCCGTTCTGGACCGCTTGGGGCCTGTTGCTGACCGGGCATAGCTCGGCGCCGACTTCACCGGCGTTGATGGTGCAACTGTTTGTCGACAACCTGAAGGCCTATCAGGCGGGCGAGACGTTGCGCGGGGAAGTGGATTTCGACCGCGGTTATTGACCCGCTGCTTACCTTGAGATGCGCAAAACCTGTAGGAGCCAGCCTGCTGGCGATTGCGCAGTGGCAGTAAGCAACACTGTTGACTGACAGGACGCTATCGCCAGCAGGCTGGCTCCCACAGTGTTTTGTGGTGTGGTTCGGAAGGCTGGCGGGGCGATGACTAACAAGCGCCCTTTACCGACAGTCGCCAGCGCTTGGCCCGCAGCCCCGCTGGCACTAGACTGGCGGCCTTTTCACCACCTGATGTTGATGCTTGAGCCATGGCCGCGATAGTCGAACCGTTCTGGAAACGCAAAACCCTCGATCAGCTCGATCACGAGGAATGGGAATCGCTGTGCGACGGCTGCGGTCTGTGCTGCCTGCAGAAACTCGAGGATGAAGAAGACAACAGCGTCTATTACACGCGCATAGCCTGCAAACTGCTGGATCTGAAAACCTGTCAGTGCAGCGATTATCCGAACCGCATCCAGTTCGTCCCAGACTGCATTCAGCTCACACCGGGTCAGGCTGAAGAATTCAAATGGCTACCGCCGACCTGTGGCTATCGCCTGGTCAGCGAGGGCAAGGACCTGCCATTGTGGCATCACCTGGTGTGTGGCGATCGCGACGCGGTGCACCACGAGCGGATTTCTCAGTCCGGGCGCATGCTGGCCGAGGGCAGCGTGCCCGAGGATGACTGGGAGGATCACCTGATCTTTCGCGCGGGATGAGCCTGTAGACCCGCATGTTTCTGCGGCACCGTCATCGCGAGCAGGCTCACTCCTACCTTAGAAACGCGTTCCCTTGTAGGAGTGAGCCTGCTCGCGATGACGTCATATGCCTCACCGCAAGATTCGGATCAAACCGCAGCTTTCGGCGACTTCAGCGAATCATTGCCGGTCACGGTGGCGGTTTCAGTCGCCACTTCGGCATTGGTTTTCAGCTTGTTCAGTTCTTCCCCGGCGCGCTCGATTTTCGCCCGCACGTTATTCATGTCCTGACGACTTTTCTCCAACAGGCTCTTCGCCGAGCAGTGCCCGGTAATCCCGCGGGCCATGGCCATGCCGCCGAGGGCCACCTGGATCAGGCCGAATACCCCCCCGCGGCGCAGCCCTTTGCCGACCATCAGCACGCCGCCGGTCAACGAGCCAATGCGCTCCCAGCCGTGGACGTTCTGGTTGGAATGAGATTGAAACGGGGTCGATTCGACGCGCTTGAGCTCGGACATGATGGTTCTCCAGGCAATCAATGATGGATAAACAAGCTGACTGCCGCGGCGACCAGCTTGTTCCATCGAATGTGCGACGCTTCAGCGGAATTTCGGTCCGGAGCGAGTGTTCAGGCCTTTGGCCATGCGGTCGTACAACACGACGTTGACCGTGGCGGCGAGGTTCATGCAGCCGGTGGTCGGGATGTACACGACGTCTTCACACCAGTCGCGGATCTCTTTGTCCAGCGAGCCGTCTTCCGGGCCAAAGATGTACAGCGCGCGATCCGGGTGGGTGTATTCCGGCAGCGGGCGGGCGCCCTCGACCAGTTCCACGGCGACGGGCACACAATTGAGCGGGAGAATCTTTTTCAGATCATCGATGCCGATCAGCGGGATGTCATAGTGCACGCGTTTGGTATCGGTGACGAAGTCCGCGGCGCGTTCATAACGCTTGCCGGTATAGAACACCGACGCCACGCCATAGCAGCCGGCGGCGCGCATCACCGAACCGACGTTCTCGGGTGATTTGGGGTTATACAAACCAATGCAGCTGTACCGTTTGTCTGCCACGAGCGGGGTGCCTTCGGGAAAAAGAGCGCGATTATACGGGGATTGGGGGAGGGCGGGCAGGTTCAAGATCTGCGGTGTTTGGCCCGGCCTCATCGCTGGCAAGCCAGCTCCCACAGGTTTTCCGGGATACCCACAAAATTTGTGAACGACCCTGATCACTGTGGGAGCTGGCTTGCCAGCGATGGGGCCAGTTCAGGCACTGAAGAATTTCAGTCTTCTTTTTTCATCAGCCCGGCCAGTGCGGCAAACGGGTTATGCGTGGCCTTGGCGATTTTCGGCGTGCTCAGCGAGCCTTCGCCGAAGTACTGCTGATCGGTATAACGCGAGTGCTCGTTATCGTGGCAGTACAGGCACAGCAGCTCCCAGTTCGAGCCATCCTGGGGGTTGTTGTCGTGGTTGTGGTCGCGGTGGTGCACGGTGAGTTCGCTCAGGCGCTTGCCGGAGAATTCACGGGCGCAGCGGCCGCAGACGTGCGGGTACATCTTCAGGGCTTTGTCGCGGTAGCCCATTTCCTTGTCGCGCTGGTTGTCGGCGAGGATGCGGTCCAGCTTCGACGTGTTGGTGGGGGTGGACGAACTCATGGATTCACCTTTGCAGAAGACGAATGACGGTTATGCAGGCAGTTTAGCTCAGCCCTTGAGTTTCTCGGCAATCCAGATCGTGTGCCGGGTGCCCTTGTTGCCATGGGCGAAGACCTGGACTTCCTCGGCCTTGAAGCCGGCTTTTTTCAATTTGTCGGAAAATTGCCGGTCAGCGCTGGCCGACCACACCGCGAGCACACCTTTGGGGCGCAAGGCCTTGGCGCACGCATTCAGCCCGGCGGCGGAGTACAGCCAGCTGTTGGCCTTCTGGGTCAGGCCTTCGGGGCCGTTGTCGACGTCGAGCATAATCGCGTCAAAGCCGTTCGGTTCGCTTTGCAGCACATTGGCCACGTCTTCCTGACGAATCACCGTGCGCGGATCGAGCAATGGCCGACCGGACTTTTCCCCCAGCGGGCCACGGTTCCACTCGACCACGCCGGGCACCAGTTCGGCGACCACCACTTCGGCGGATTTACCCAGATGCTTAAGTGCCGAAGCCAGGGTGAAGCCCATGCCGAGGCCGCCGATCAGCACGCGCGAATCCGGCCGTCCGGCGACCTTGCGGCAGGGAATCTCGGCCAGCGCATCTTCCGAGCCGTGCATGCGCGTGTTCATCAATTGCCCGCCGTCGCCGCCCTGGATCTTGATGACGAAGTCCTCGCCATACTCGAACAGGCACAGGGCACCGCCGCTTTCAGGGATCGGGGTGGTGTCGAGCAGAACGAAACGTTTCATGGAAATCTCTACAGGGGGGAAGGCAAGCAGGCTTGTTGGGAGTAGCCTGAGCACAGACTAGAGGCCAAACGGAGCCCTTGATGAAGCGCACCATTCTAACGGTCATTGCCCTGGCCGCGCTCGCGATTACTGCGGCGCAGGCGCAGCAGGCGATTCCGGTCAGCCCGACGCCGCAGCCCGGTTCGCCCGGCACCGCGACACCGACGCCGTATCCGCAGATTACGCCGATCACTCTGCCCAAGTCCGGCGCCGGCAGTGGCAGCCCGCCGCTGGTGCCGATCGAGATGCCCAGCCCGCCAAGCAAGGATCAACCGGTACCGGGCATCGAACCGAACGGCACCAAGGCCAAATCACCCGGCGGTTAAACCTGTTGCGCCGCCAATTGGCCGTCGGCCATGCGCAGGCGTTTCGACAGCGAGACGGCGAGGGCGCGGATGATCTTTGCGGCGATCTTTGGCGCGTCGTTGAGCATTTTTTCCAGCGAATCCTTGCCCAGGTTCAGCAACTGGCAGTTACTCGCCGCAATGCAGGTGGCCGAGCGCCGCTCGCCGTCAAGCACGGCCATTTCGCCGAACGCCCGGCCGCTGCGCAGGGTGGCCATGGTAATGACCTGGCCGTCGGCGCCGGTTTTCTGCACCGCCACCTGGCCGGTATGGATGATGCACATGAAACTGCCGGCATCTCCCTCGTGAAAGATTGCTTCGCCTTGCGCCACGGTGCTGATGCTGAAGTAGCCGGACGCGGCCGCAAAGTCGGCCAGTTGCAATTGGTCGAACAGGCCGCAATCCATCAGCCAGTCGCGGATTTCGTTGTTCAGTAAGGTCGGTTCTGACATGTCGTCACGGTCTTTTTGTTTTCACATTTTCAGGCGTTACACGATCCCCTTGTAGGAGTGAGCCTGCTCGCGATAGCGGTGTGCCATATTCAAATCACCGGTGACTGACACACCGCTATCGCGAGCAGGCTCACTCCTACAGGGGTTCTGTGGAAGGCTCGGGTCTGAGTTAAGACCCAAGCGCCCCACAGAGTTCCTCAGGCCAGGCCCAAAACCTTGAACACAAACGCATATTCGAGCGCTACGTCACGTAATCCCTGATAACGCCCGCTCATGCCGCCATGCCCGGCGCCCAGTTCGGTCTTGAGCAGCAGCAGATTGTTGTCGGTCCTGGTCGCGCGCAATTTAGCCACCCACTTGGCCGCTTCCCAATATTGCACGCGGCTGTCGTTGTAGCCGGCGATCACCAGCAGCGGCGGATAAGCCTGCGTGGTGACGTTTTCGTACGGCGCGTAAGCCTTGATCCGATCATAGACGTCCGGTTCTTCCGGGTTGCCCCATTCGTCGTATTCGGTGACGGTCAGCGGCAGTTCCGGGTCGAGCATGGTGTTGAGCACGTCGACGAACGGCACTTCGGCAATCGCCACGCCGAACAGGTCGGGACGCTGGTTCAGCACCGCGCCGATCAGCAAGCCACCGGCGCTGCCGCCGCTGATTGCGAGTTTTTCTGCGGTGGTGATGCCGTTGAGAATCAGAAACTCGGCGCAGGCGATGAAATCGCTGAAGGTGTTGTGCTTGTGTTCCTGTTTGCCGGCGCGGTACCACGCCTCGCCCAGTTCGCCGCCGCCACGCACATGGGCGATGGCGAAGGCCATGCCGCGATCGAGCAGGCTCAGGCGCGCATGGGAAAACCACGGATCGAGGCTGGAACCGTAAGCGCCATATCCATAGAGATACAGCGGCACCGGTTTGCCGAGCATTTCGCGATTCATCACCAGGCTGATCGGCACTTGCGTGCCGTCCGGCGCGGTCGCCCACAGGCGCTGACTGACGTAGGCATCGGCATCGAACGGGCCGAGCACCGGCGTTTCCTTGAGCACCGTTTGTTCGCCCGTGGCGAGGATCAATTGACGCACCTGCGCCGGGCGGTTCAACGCTTCGTAACGCAGGCGAATGCGGTCGCTGACAAACTCCAGGCTGTTCTGCACATAGAGACTGTAGGCCGCATCCGGCAATTGCACGCGATACGGTGCCAGACCGTGCGGGTGCACTTCGATGATCGGCAAGCCACCTTCGCGCAGGCTCAGGGTCATGGCTTCGGCGTTGAGACTGACCCCGTCGAGCATCACCTCTTCGTTGTGCGGGATCAGGTTTTGCCACTCCGCCTCGCTCGGCGGCACGCCAGTGTCTGGCGCCTGATACAGCGCATAGTTGATGCCGTCGCGGTTACTGCGGATGAACCAGGTCCAGACGCCGTCGAGCATGCCGTGATCGACATCGTATTCATGGTCTTCGACCCGCGGCGCCAGACAGGTGAACGGCAGGTGCGGCTGGTTGGCATCCAGTGCCCAGACTTCACTGGTGGTCTTGCTGCCCAGCGACAGCAGCAACTGCTGCTCGGAGCTTGCACGATAGCAGTGCAGGAAAAAACGCCCATCCGGCTCATGAAACACTTCTTCCGCTGCGGTACCGTCAAGACGATAACGGAACAGTTTGTGCGGGCGGTGCGTGTCGTCGAGCACGCCGAAAAACAGGGTCAGGCTGTCGTTGGCCCAAGTCATGCTGCCGTCGCAGTCGGCAAATTCAAGCTCGCTGACGCGGTCGCTGGACAGCTCTTTGACGAACAGTGTGTAAATTTCATCGCCCGAAGCATCGACGCTGTAGGCCAGACGCTGATGGTCGGGGCTGATGCTGAACGCGCCCAGCGAAAAGAAGCCGCCGTTGGCCAGGGCGTTCGGGTCGAGCAGCAATTGTTCGCGGCTTTCGTCGAGGGTCAGGCTGTCGTCGGCCGGACGCGGGCAGCGATAGTGCCGGGCGTATTCGTCGCCGGCGGTGGTGCGCGTGTAATACAGGTACGGGCCCCACGGCGACGGCAACGACAGGTCGGTTTCGAGGATCCGGCCCTTGATCTCGTTGAACAGGGTTTCACGCAGCTCGGCCTGATCGGCGGTTTGCGCTTCCTGGTAAGCGTTTTCGGCCTTGAGGTAATCGAGCACCGCGTCGGTGTCGCGCTCCTGCAGCCAGGCATACGGGTCGGCGCCGGGCGCCCGGTGGGCGATCGGGGCAGTGATGACGTTGGCGGATTCGGGCATGGAAGGCTCTCGGACAATTCGGAATAAGGGTTTTCGCGGGTCTTGAAAGCGCCGCAAAACCCTGTAGGCCTTCGCCTGCTCGCGATAGCGGTGTGTCATTCAAATCAATTCTGACTGAGATACCGCCATCGCGAGCAGGCTCACTCCTACAAGGTGTGTGTCTATTGGGACAAGCCGCATGGGCGAAAAGTCGTTACTATAAGCGCCTCTTTGCCTGCCTTGCCATGGACACCATGACCGAGAACGACTATCTGATCGCCTGGGGCCTCTACGCCTTTGCTGCCGTAGGCTGCCTGTTGGTATGGATGCGCCTGACCACCTGGATGTGGCGCTGGTTGCGCGAGCCGCTGCGTGTGCTGATGGCGGTGTTGCTGTTCAGCCCGACCATCGTCGATCCGGTGAAAGCCAAGGTCGCGCCGGCCATCGCCATTACCGCCCTGGACCTGCTGTTCAAGGTCGGCAACAACGCCTGGCGGGCGGTGTCCGACCTGTTCATGTACGGCATGATCGCGCTGGGTATCTATCTGGTGTTCGTATTGATTCGGCTACCGATCGAGCGTGCCTCCAAAGCACGCCGCGAGCAGGCTGAAGCGGCCAGGGCTGCGGCGCGCGCCGATGAACGCGACGACGATCAGCCCTTCGGTGGTGCCGGTGATGACCGTTATGGCCGCCCGCCAGTGCCGAACAATCCGCAGCGCATGCGGGTCGAGCCGCGTCTGTAATCCGAGAGTCCGCACATGTGTGAATTATTGGGCATGAGTGCCAACGTGCCGACCGACATCGTGTTCAGCTTCACCGGCCTGATGCAGCGCGGCGGTCGTACCGGCCCGCACCGCGACGGCTGGGGCATCGCCTTTTATGAAGGTCGCGGCTTGCGCCTGTTCCAGGACCCCGCGGCGAGCAGCGAGTCGGAAGTCGCCAACCTGGTGCAGCGCTACCCGATCAAGAGCGAAGTGGTCATTGGGCACATTCGTCAGGCCAACGTCGGCAAGGTCTGCCTGTCCAATACCCATCCGTTCGTGCGCGAGCTGTGGGGCCGCAACTGGTGCTTCGCGCACAACGGCCAGCTTGCCGAATTCACTCCGATCAAAAGTTTCTACCGTCCGGTCGGCGATACCGACAGCGAAGCGGCGTTCTGCGATTTGCTTAACCGTGTGCGCGCCGCGTTCCCGGAGCCGGTCGATATCGAAGTGCTGTTGCCAGACCTGGTCGCGGCCTGCGCTGAATATCGCAGCAAGGGCGTGTTCAACTGCCTGCTCAGCGACGGCGACTGGCTGTTCTGCTATTGCTCGACCAAACTGGCGCAGATAACCCGGCGCGCACCGTTCGGCCCGGCGCGGCTGAAAGATGTCGATGTGATCGTCGACTTCCAGGCGGAAACCACGCCCAACGACGTAGTGACGGTGATCGCCACCGAACCGTTGACCGAAAACGAAACCTGGACCCGCTACGAACCGGGCCAATGGAGCCTGTGGCGACGCGGCGAATGCGTCAGCCAGGGCAAGACCGAATAAGGATTGCAGCTCATGTTGCTCAGTTATGTACGGCTGGTGTTGTTTGCGGCGGGTCTGTTGATCGGTGTCCAGGTGCCGGGGTTCATCAACGATTACGCGAAACGTGTCGAGGCGCATCTGATCGAAGCGCAAACCGGCCTGCGTGGCTTCCAGGGCACGGCCGAGCAGTTTTTCAAAGGTGACATGCAGGCGCTGGTCGCGCATTACCGCGCCAGCGAAGACCCGATATTCCGCAGCGATGCCGACAGCCTGAACACCTTGCTCACCCGTCAGGTTGCGCTGGACAAACAATTCCAGGCGATGCAAGGGCCGTGGTACATCCGCTTTCTGCAAGTGGTGCTGGCCGCCGATCCGGACATTCGCAAGGAAACCTGGAACGGCTACAGCTATCAGATTCTGCTGACCCCGGAGGCGATGATCTGGGGCATGAGTGGCGCGCTGCTGCTGTCGTTCGGCATCGAATGCCTGTTCCGCCTGATCGACTGGGTTGTGCTCGGCGGCCGACGCCTGCGCCAGAGTCGACCGATCGAAGACCGCGATGTGCGCGGCCTTTGATCGTTCCCACGCTCTGCGTGGGAATGCAGCCCGGGACGCTCTGCGTCCCTTTCAAGCCGAACGCGGTGCGTCCGTGGAAGTATTCCCACGCAGAGCGTGGGAACGATCATGACGTGAGGGTGACGTAACCCGTGCCCACCTTGCGCGCATAGTCCGCCAACACCTGCCGACACAACGTCACAATCTCCTCGACCCACTCAACCCCGATCCGCCACGACACCACCACCGGCAAATCCGCCGGCCGCTGATCAACATTCAGCAAGATCAAATCCTCGCGCGCCAGTTCTTCGGCCACCAGCACCGGCGGCAGCACACCGATACCAAATCCGTCGCGAAGTAACCGCGTGATCGCCGACACCGAATTCACACAGTTCAGGCGTGGCACCAGCACGCCATTGGCCTGCATCAACGCCAGCAAGTCCTGATGCGGCCGTGAGTTTTTCGAGTAGGTGATGATGCGTTCCTGCGCCAGTTCGGCGAGGTCGGCGTAGTCGCGGTGGTAGATCGACTGGCTGGCGACGATCCAGCCCAACGGATGGCTGGCCAGTTCCAGGCTGCGCACGCTTTCATGGCGGATCAGATCGGTCTGCAGAATGATGTCGAGAAAGCCTTTTTGCAGTTGATCGCAGAGGTTCAGCGCGGTATCCGCGACCAGTTCGATTTCTACCCGTGGATACAGATCGGTCATCTGCGCCACCAACGGGCTGAGCCAGGTGTGAATTACCGTGTCCATCACACCGATGCGCACTCGGCCGATCTTGCTTGAACGGGTTTCGATCGATTGTTTCAGCGCCGCCATGGTGTCGAGCATCTGCTCAGCGTAGTCGAGTACTTTCAAACCTTCGGGCGTCAGGCTCACGCCGCGCGAGTCACGCAAGAACAGCTTCACCCCAAGCTCGCCTTCGAGCACCGCGATGCGGCTGGAGATTGACGCCTGCGTGGTAAACAGCTTGTCGGCGGTCAGGCGAAAACTCTTCAGTCGGGCGACCCAGACAAAGGTCTCGAGAAACTTCAGGTTCATGGGCAAGGCTCGGGTGACAAGTTTTTCTTATGCCTAAGGCGGGTTTTTATTCGTTGGACGCACAAGCGCCGTGCGGCGAAAAATCGGCGCATGCGGTTCCCACGATAGGCGTCGTCGGAGCTTCGAACAAGACCAATAAAAACCTGCGGAGATTTGCCATGAGTGCTCCCGACACCCTCCCTTTATCCGAGCCTGCGGCACGTCCGGGGCCGTTCGACTGGTACCGCAACATCAACCAGCAGGAGCGCCGTACCTTCTGGAGCTGCAAGATCGGCTATGGCCTCGATGGCATGGACACGCAGATGCTCAGTTTCGTCGTGCCGACCCTGATCGCGATGTGGGGCATCAGCACCGGCGAAGCGGGGCTGATTCACACCAGCACCTTGATCGCCTCGGCCATTGGCGGCTGGGTCGCCGGGATTCTCTCCGACCGCATCGGCCGCGTGCGCACCTTGCAACTGACGGTGCTGTGGTTTGCCTTCTTCACGTTCCTCTGTGGCTTTGCGCAAAACTACGAACAATTGTTGATCGCGCGCACCTTGATGGGCTTCGGCTTTGGCGGTGAATGGACCGCGGGCGCGGTGCTGATCGGCGAGGTGATCCGCGCCAAGGACCGCGGCAAAGCAGTCGGTATGGTGCAGTCAGGTTGGGCGTTGGGCTGGGGCCTGACGGCGATTCTCTATGCCGTGCTGTTCTCGCTGTTGCCACCGGAAGACGCCTGGCGCGCGCTGTTCATCCTCGGCATTGTGCCGGCGATTTTCGTGATATTCGTGCGGCGTCTGGTGAAAGATCCGGAGATCTATCGCGAGGCCAAAGCGGCGCAAACGCCGGAGAACCCAGCGAAGTTCTATGAGATTTTCGCCCCGGGCATGCTGTTCACCACGTTCCGTGCGTCGTTGCTGACCACCGGTGCGCTAGGCGGTTACTACGCAATCACCTCATGGCTGCCGACCTTTTTGAAAAACGAGCGCGGCTTGAGTGTGCTCGGCACTGGCGGCTATCTGGCGATGGTGATTGTCGGTTCTTACGTCGGCTATGTGATCAGCGCCTATCTGACCGACCTGCTGGGGCGCAAAAAGAATTTCATCCTGTTCGCGGTCGGCTCGTTCACCATCGTTCTGCTTTATACGCAGATGCCAGTGAGCAACGGGGTAATGCTTTGGCTGGGCTTTCCACTGGGCTTTTTCGCTTCAGGGATTTTCAGCGGCATGGGTGCGTTTCTCACTGAACTGTTTCCTACCCGTATTCGCGGATCCGGGCAGGGCTTCTGCTACAACATTGGCCGCGCATTGGCGGCACTGTTTCCGCTGTTGATCGGCCTGCTCAGCCAGAAGGTGCCGTTGAGCGTAGGTATTGGTGCGTTCGCGGCGGTGTCGTATGGCGTGGTGATAATCGCCGCGCTGAGCCTGCCGGAAACCCGTGGCAAGCAACTCGACGCGCAGTAACTGATAACCTGCCAGGCAAAGTCCTACAGATAAAAAGATCAGCACCTACAGGAGTGTTCACCGTGAACCGCCTGCTTTTGAATTGCGACATTGGCGAGAGCTTCGGTAGCTGGACCATGGGTCTGGACGCCGAGGTCATGCCTTTCATCGATTGCGCCAACGTGGCCTGCGGCTTTCACGCCGGCGATCCGGGCATCATGCGCAAAACGGTCAGCCTGGCCTTGAGCCATGGTGTGCAGATCGGTGCGCATCCGGCCTATCAGGATCTTGTGGGCTTCGGCCGGCGCTCCATGGCCTATTCCGCAGAAGAACTGCAGGACATCCTGCATTACCAGATCGGCGCTCTCGACGGCATTTGCCAGGCGCAGGGCGCGCGGGTCAGTTACGTCAAGCCCCACGGCGCGATGTACAACGACATGATGGCCAACCCGGCGCAGTTGCGCGCGGTGATTCAGGCGATAGCGGCCTACGATCGCAGCCTGCCGTTGATGCTGATGGCCACGCGTGACAACGCAGTGGCGCAGCGGATCGGCGATGAGTACGGCGTGACCCTGTGGTTCGAAGCTTTCGCCGACCGTGCCTACGACAGCGCCGGCCGGCTGGTCTCGCGACAACTGCCGGGCGCGGTGCATCACGATGGCGAAACAATCGTCGCGCAAGCGCTCACCATTGCTCGCGGCGGCGACCTCACCGCCAGCGACGGCAGCGCCTTGCGCCTGCACGCCGATACCCTCTGCGTACACGGTGACAACGCCAGTTCGGTGGCCGCCGTGCAGCGCATCCGTGAAGCCTTGAATCAGCTGAGTGCGCCATGAATCCCAGGGTAGAAGTGGTAGCACTGGATTGTCTGATGCTGCGTCTGTTTGATGAGATCGCCGAAACCAACATGCCGTGGATGCTCGCCGCCAGCGAGCGTTTGCGCACAGTCTTCGCCGGGCATCTGATCGATCTGGTGCCGTCGTATACCACGCTGATGGTGCATTACGACCTGAGTGCATTGAGCCCGACGCAAGCGCGCGAGTTAATCGCCGAAGCGCTGATTGACCTGTCGCCGAATGCGCGCGCCGCTGGCCAATCCCATGTCTTGCCGGTCTGGTATGACTTGAGCGTCGGCCCGGAATTGCGCCTGCTCGGCGAGCGCAGCGGGCTGGCGGTGGAGGAGGTGATCCGCCGCCACAGTGCACGGGAGTATCAGGTGTTCGCCCTCGGGTTTGCGCCGGGGTTTGCCTTCATGGGCCTGGTTGAAGAAGTGCTCGCCGCGCCGCGTTTGAATACCCCGCGCAAGAAAGTCGCGGCCGGCAGCGTCGGTATTGCCGAGCGCCAGACCGCCGCTTATCCCGTCGTGTCTCCGGGGGGCTGGAACCTGATCGGGCGCACCCCGGCAAAACTGTTCGACCGTGAACGCGATGGCTACAGCCTGATGCAGCCCGGCGACACGGTGCGCTTCGAAGCGGTCAGCCATGCCGAATTCATCAACCTGGGCGGTGACGACACACCGTTGGAGGCGCTGGCATGAGCCGACTGACGATTACCGCGAGCACGCCGCTGTGTCTGTTGCAGGACTCTGGGCGCTTCGGCGTGCGCCATTTGGGCGTGACACAGGGCGGCGCGGCGGATTGGTGCTCGATGAGCTGGGCCAATTGGTTGCTCGGCAATGCGCTGGATGCCACGGTGATCGAAATCACCCTCGGCGGCTTTGCGCTAGTGGCTGAAGAAACGTGCTGCCTGGCATTGGCAGGCGCGGATCTTGGCGCGCAGATCGACGGCCAGCCACTGGCGCCGTGGCGCAGTTTCAACCTGGATAAAGGGCAGACGTTGCAGCTCACGCAACCTTTGCTCGGTGCCCGGGCGTATCTGGCAGCGCCCGGCGGGTTTGTGGCGCCGAAGGTGCTCGGCAGCACTGCGACCGTTTTGCGCGAAGAGCTCGGCGGTCTCGATGGCATGGGGTTGCCGCTGGCCAAGGGGGCGACGCTGGACTATCACGGGCCATCGCGGCCAATGCTTGAAGTGCCCCGGCAGCATCAACCTGATCTGCGATCACATAAACCGCTGGATCTGGTGCTCGGCGCACAGATCGGCGAGTTCAGCGGGCAGAGTCTGTTCGATGTGTTCAACACGGTCTGGACCCTCGACAGTCGCGCTGACCGCATGGGTATTCGCTTGTTGGGCACAGTCTTGCAATACCAGGGACAACCGATGATTTCCGAAGGCATTCCGCTGGGGGCGGTGCAGGTGCCGCCGGACGGGCAGCCGATCGTGCTGCTCAATGATCGCCAGACCATTGGTGGTTATCCACGGTTGGGAGCGTTGACGCCGCTGGCGCTGGCGCGGCTGGCGCAATGTCTGCCGGGCGACAGAGTTCGATTTACGCCGGTCATGCAGGAGCGTGCCTGGCAAGTTCATAGCAACTATCTGAAGTCCTACTTATGACTGTCCGAACTTCGGACTGAAAACCGGGACGATTCGTTGAGGCTGAGTACATTGCCCTACATTGCTTTTCGGCGATGTGTGAAATCATGGAACTTCATCTCTCACAAGGAAGTTTCAGATGCGTTATATGAAAGTCAGTGCTCACGTCAGCGTTGAGGGCACCGCCAGTGTTGAAACTCGCATTGTTGAATTCTACGAGGCCGACGATAACGATGCCGTTTACAAAGGCGAACTGGATCGTTTCGGCAATCTGCAGAAGTTGAGTATCGACAAGGTCGGCTTCGAAGAAACGGCGAGCTTGTTCGAGCAGTTCATATCCAGGGCCAGTATGGGTATGAAGCGTATGTTTGACCGGCATCACCGAGGAAATCAGCACGGCAGATCCATGCTGTTAAATGCCGAGGGGCACAACGAAGCCGGCGTTGCTACAGGTGTTTTATTTCGTTTTTTTGCGGCAGACGGTGAGCTGAAACATGAAACGCTGCTCAGCCCTGAAACCGATCTGGAAAGAAAAAAACGGCGAACGCTGCTGGCCCAGAACACAGCGAAAATGAAGCTGTTGGCAAGAAGGCCAGGTGTGCAGCCTCCGGTCATTTGCGAAACGGACGACCGTGAATTCATGGACAGGCTTTGCACGTCCTATATCAAATTAGGCTGGTAAGGATTCTCGGGTCTCTGGATTGTCCCCCCTGTGAAGCGAGGGGGACGAACCGGTTTATTTAGACAAAAACCGCATGCCTTCCTCAAGCCCGCGCAAGGTCAGCGGATACATCTGATCCTCGATCAGATCACGGACGATATTGGTCGATGAGGTATAGCCCCAGGTATCTTTCGGATACGGGTTGATCCAGATGAGTTTCTTGTACTTCTCCATGAACCGCTGCATCCACACATAGCCCGGTTCTTCGTTCCAGTGCTCGACACTGCCACCGGCCTGGGTGATTTCATAAGGCGCCATGGCGGCGTCGCCGATGAAGATCACTTTGTAGTCGGCGCCGTACTTGTGCAGCAGATCCTGCGTCGAGGTGCGCTCGGAAGTGCGGCGCATGTTGTTCTTCCACACCGATTCATAAATGAAGTTGTGGAAGTAGAAATACTCCAGATGCTTGAACTCGGTCTTGCAGGCCGAGAACAGTTCCTCGCAAATCTTTACATGGGCGTCCATCGAACCGCCGATGTCGAACAGCAGCAACAGCTTGACGGTGTTGCGTCGCTCCGGGCGCATCTGGATATTCAGCAGGCCGGCATCCTTGGCGGTGTGGTCGATGGTGCCGTCGATATCCAGCTCCTCCGCTGCACCCTGGCGGGCGAACTTGCGCAGACGACGCAAGGCGACCTTGATATTGCGCGTGCCCAATTCCACTGAATCATCGAGGTTCTTGTATTCGCGCTGATCCCAGACTTTCACCGCTTTGCCCTGGCGCTTGCCGGCATCGCCGACACGGATGCCTTCCGGGTTGAAACCGCCGGAGCCGAACGGGCTGGTGCCACCGGTACCGATCCATTTATTGCCGCCGGCGTGGCGTTCCTTCTGTTCTTCCAGACGCTTCTTGAATTCCTCGATCAGTTTGTCGAGGCCGCCAAGGGACTGGATCTGCGCACGTTCTTCGTCAGTCAGTGAACGCTCGAATTCCTTGCGCAGCCAGTCTTCGGGGATCAGTGCCTGCAAGTGATCGTCGAGCTTCTCCAGGCCATTGAAGTAGGCGCCGAAGGCACGGTCGAACTTGTCGAAATGACGTTCGTCCTTGACCAGGATCGCGCGCGACAAGTAATAGAACTCGTCCATGTCGGCGAAGGTCACGCGCTGTTTCAGCGCGTTGATCAGGTCGAGCATTTCACGCACCGACACCGGCACTTTCGCTGCGCGCATTTCATTGAACAGGTTGAGCAACATGGCAGCAGCCTCTTAGCGGGTGCCGCGCCGGCTCATGAACGCCAGACGCTCAAGCAATTGCACGTCCTGTTCGTTCTTCACAAGTGCGCCTGCCAGCGGCGGAATGGCTTTGGTCGGATCGCGCTCGCGCAGCACCGCTTCGCCAATGTTGTCGGCCATCAGCAGTTTCAGCCAGTCGACCAGTTCCGAGGTGGAAGGTTTTTTCTTCAGGCCCGGCACTTTGCGCACATCGAAAAATACGTCCAGCGCTTCGCTGATCAGGTCTTTCTTGATGTCCGGGTAGTGAACGTCGACGATCTTTTGCAGGGTGCTGCGATCAGGGAAGGCGATGTAGTGGAAGAAGCAGCGGCGCAGGAACGCGTCCGGCAGCTCTTTCTCGTTATTGGAAGTAATGATGATGATCGGGCGTTTCTTCGCCTTGATGGTTTCGTCGATCTCGTAAACGTAGAACTCCATCTTGTCGAGTTCTTGCAGCAGGTCATTCGGGAACTCGATGTCGGCCTTGTCGATTTCGTCGATCAGCAGAATTACCCGCTCTTCGGACTCGAACGCTTCCCAGAGCTTGCCCTTCTTCAGGTAATTGCGCACATCGTGGACTTTCTCGTTGCCCAGTTGCGAATCACGCAGGCGGCTGACCGCATCGTATTCATACAGACCCTGATGGGCCTTGGTGGTGGACTTGATGTGCCAGGTGATCAACTTCGCGCCAAACGACTCGGCCAGTTGCTCGGCGAGCATGGTCTTGCCGGTGCCCGGCTCGCCCTTGACCAGCAGCGGCCGCTCCAGGGTGATGGCGGCGTTGACCGCCAGCTTCAGGTCATCGGTGGCGACGTAGGCCTGGGTGCCTTCGAACTTCATCTGCTAATCCTCGAACGGTAACGCCGACCTGACGGGCAGGGCGGGGGCGAAATAATCGGATGCCCGACTATAACGCGCAGCCCGGTCGACTGTGAACGCAGACGGCTTATTCAGTCTCTGAATGGGGCGTCACATGTTGACTCAGTCTCGGCTGATGGCCAGTATTCAGGTATCGCCGATTTGGCGATAGCCTTGCGGCATGTCTACTAAAATATCGATTTCGCGATAAATACCGAATTCAGCTGCGGGAAAAGGATCACCCACCGCCTCACGTTCACCTTACCGGTGGCGGCGTTGATGTGATGCTGAGCCTTGAGACCATTGAAGTGATGATGGGCAAGGCACCGCCGCTGATTGTCAAGGAGGCCCTCGCATGGGTGGCCGCGCATCAGGCGCAATTACTGGAGGATTGGCAACGATGTTACCCATGAAGCGGCCTCGTCTGGCCGCTTTAAAAGTGCTGCCGGATCTGCGCCTTGCGCTGACGTTCATTGATGGCCAGCAGATGACGCTCGATCTGGGACGAGACATTCGTGGATTTCCGGGACTACGACCGTTGCTCGATAGCGACGTGTTCGCCACTGCAACGCTCGATGAGGACGGCTGGATGGTTGAATGGCCTGAACCGGATATACAGATCGGCGCAGACACCCTTTATATGGACGCGCTGGCACAGAATGCATTGGATGAAAACACCCGGATCTTCATTGACTGGCGCGCCCGAACGGGACTATCACTTCAGCAGGCCGCCGAAGCATTGGGCGTCAGTGCTCGCAGCATCAGCCGTTACAGTAATGGTCGCGAGGTCGTGCCTCGTTCGCTCGCGCTGGCTTGTCTGGGCTGGGATTCGCTGCAGCCGTCGACCATCGCAGCAGAAGATAGCGGCCGTTATATCCTCAACCGTAAACCCTAACCCTCGTCTGGCTTCGGCCGCTCATAACGGGCGTTGAATGCCTGGATGAAGCCGTTGCGCAAGATCTGCAAAAACGCTTCGAACGCGTTGATATCTTGCTGGTGGACATTGCCGCTGACTTCAACACGGGTGGCAAACTGGTTTTTGTTCTGGTTTTTCAGCACGGTTTCGGTGCCGCCGACCAGCGCTTCCCAGATCGAGCGGAAAATGCCCTTGTTCTTGTTTTCTACATCCTGCTGCCAGTTGAACACGTCAACGTCGCGCAGCAGCGGTTTGATGTAGCCGGTGAGCCTTGCATTGTCTGCCTTGGCTTCGATGACCACATCGCCATGGCCGGCATTGAAGTCGAACTTGCCATAGGCCGAGGCGAAATCGTTCATGCGTTTGAGTTCGATATCGCGCGCGCGCAGGCGGAATTCGAAATCTTCGAAGTCGCTCAGCGGATCGAAAGTGGCGGTCACTTCGACGGGGGCATGCCCCAACAGCAGGGCCTTGCCTTCGAAAAGGGCATCGCGTTTGCCTTCCTTGTCGACCACGTTGGTCAGGTTGTAGATGCTCGCATTGACCTTGCTCGCATTCATGTTCACTGGCGGCTTGGAGTTGAAGTTGCGGAAGGTGATGCGGCCATCGTTGATCTGCACTTCGTCGAGGGTGATTGGCAGCAGTTTGCCCAGTTGCTCACGCCAGTCGGTGCCTTGACCGGTCTGGGAGTTCTGTTTATTGGCGCCGCCATCGACGAAGTTGATTTCGGGATTGAGGAATTGCACCTGCGCGACCACCGCATGGTCGTACCACAGCGAGTGCCAGCTCACCGACAGATCGATCAACGGCGCGTCGACGAACGGCACCGGCACCTTGCCGTCGACCTTGACGATTTTCAGACCATTGATTTTGTACGCGCCGCGCCACAAGGCAAGGTCAACATCGGTGATCTGACCGCGGTAATCGCCCATGTCGGCGAGTTTGTCATTGAGGTAGTCGCGCACCAGATAGGGCAGGGCGATGTGCAAGGCCAGCAGCAGCACGACGACACCTGCGAGGGTCCAGAGCGGCCAGCTGTAACGACGCTTCATGACGAGGCTTCCTGAATAAGGTCCTTGAGGATCTTTGCGATTGACTGCGCGCGTTCGCAGACGTTCGACCCGACTGGACTGTGATGGGCAACAGGCTTACCGTGGAAAGCTGAATTCAACGCTGCACAAGGACCCAGCCAATGAGCCGTATTTTTGCTGACAACGCCCATTCCATCGGTAACACACCGCTGGTGCAGATCAACCGCATTGCGCCGCGCGGCGTGACCATTCTGGCCAAGATCGAGGGGCGCAACCCGGGTTATTCGGTGAAATGCCGGATTGGCGCCAACATGATCTGGGACGCTGAAAGCAGCGGCAAGCTCAAGCCGGGCATGACCATCGTCGAACCGACATCGGGCAATACTGGTATTGGCCTGGCCTTCGTTGCGGCGGCCCGTGGCTACAAGCTGATGCTGACCATGCCCGCCTCAATGAGCATCGAGCGGCGCAAGGTGCTCAAGGCGCTGGGCGCCGAGCTGGTGCTGACCGAACCGGCCAAAGGCATGAAAGGCGCTATCGAAAAAGCGGCCGAGATCGTCGCCAGCGATGTCGACCAATACTTCATGCCGGCGCAATTCGATAACCCGGCGAACCCGGCAATCCATGAGAAGACCACCGGCCCGGAAATCTGGAACGACACCGACGGTGCGGTCGACGTGCTGGTCGCGGGCGTCGGTACCGGTGGAACCATCACCGGCGTTTCGCGGTATATCAAGAACACTGCTGGCAAACCGATTATCTCGGTGGCCGTGGAACCGACGTCATCGCCGGTCATCACTCAGGCCCTTGCCGGTCAGGAGATCAAACCGAGCCCGCACAAGATTCAGGGGATCGGCGCTGGTTTCGTGCCAAAGAACCTTGATCTGTCGATGGTCGACCGGGTGGAACAGGTGACCGACGAAGAGTCCAAGGCCATGGCGCTGCGCTTGATGCAGGAAGAGGGGATTCTGTGCGGAATTTCCTGCGGTGCGGCGATGGCGGTTGCCGTGCGTCTGGCTGAAACGCCGGAAATGCAAGGCAAGACCATTGTCGTGGTGCTGCCGGACTCTGGTGAGCGTTATCTGTCGAGCATGCTGTTCAGCGACTTGTTCACCGACCAGGAGAACCAGCAGTAGGCAGATTGATGCAGGTCAGCCAGGGTTCAGGAGCCCTGTGCTAATAAATGCTTTGTTGCGAACCGCTTGACACTGAATCTTGTCAGGCGGGTTTTTCCCGGCGCCGGTAGTGTTTATCATGGCCGGCTGCCATGCCGGGTAAAAGGCATGCGCAGCGTTGTCTTTATTCAAGGAGTTGTTGATGACCGTTTCGTTTGCCGCCAAGGCGTTTGTGCTGTTGCTGTTTTTGGGCAGCACGCTTTATGTGCATTTGCGCGGCAAGGCGCGTTTGCCGGTATTGCGTCAGTTCGTCAATCACTCGGCGTTGTTCGCCCCGTATAACGCTTTGATGTACCTGTTTTCCGGGGTGCCGTCGAAACCGTATCTGGATCGCAGCAAGTTTCCGGAACTGGATGTGCTGCGCGATAACTGGGAAACCATTCGCGACGAAGCGATGCACCTGTTCGACGAAGGCTATATCCGCGCCGCAGAGCAGAACAACGACGCCGGTTTCGGTTCGTTCTTCAAGAAGGGCTGGAAGCGTTTCTACCTCAAGTGGTACGACAAACCGCTGCCATCGGCGCAAACCCTGTGCCCGAAAACCGTGGCGCTGGTCAGTGCCATTCCCAACGTCAAAGGTGCGATGTTTGCGCTGCTGCCGGGCGGCAGTCACCTCAATCCGCATCGCGACCCGTTCGCCGGTTCACTGCGTTACCACTTGGGCCTGTCGACGCCGAACTCGGACGATTGCCGGATCTTCGTTGATGGTCAGGTCTATGCCTGGCGTGACGGTGAAGACGTGATGTTCGACGAGACCTATGTGCACTGGGTCAAGAACGAAACCGAGCAGACTCGCGTGATCCTGTTCTGCGATATCGAACGGCCATTGAGCAACCGCTTGATGACCCGCATCAACCGCTTCATCAGCGGCTGGCTCGGTCGGGCCACTGCTCCGCAGAACCTTGACGACGAACGCGTCGGCGGGATCAATCAGGCTTACGCGTGGAGCAAAAATTTCAGCGACAAATTCAGCGGCGTGGTCAAACAGTGGAAGCGCCGTCATCCCAAGGCCTACCGCGTGATGCGCCCGGTGCTGGCGGTGATTGTGCTGACGTTGTTGGGGTATTGGCTGTTTGGCTGAGGTTGAACCTTGCAATAAAAAACCGCTCCTTGAGGAGCGGTTTTTTATTAGCTGAAGGAAAAGGACGCACCGGCCAACACGCCGCTTGGCTCTTCAATGGCTGGGCTGGCGAGTGCATTTCTGATTCGATTCATCTCACTTTCAGGCAATTCGTTGGAAAGCCGCTTTTTTTCCGTCTTTCTGGATTTGGAACCTGATGTTTTCTTTTCAACGACTGCTTTCATGGATCCCCCGACGTTGATCAGTAAATAAGCAGTTGCTCAAATACTAGGCTCAGTCAATATGCTTCACAAGCCGTCCCTCAGAATCGAACTCGAACCCTAGTTGTCGGTATAGCGGTATAGCTCCCGCAAGAGGCTCCTGGATTTCGATTTGCTGGCTGCCGATGATCAGTGCGAAGTGAGTGACGGCAGTCAGGGCAAAAGTCGCTATGCGGCTCTTGAGGGGGTGATCGTTTGCCGGCTGCCCTTCAAGCCGCACAATCTTGACGCGCAGGCGGCTTTGGTTTGGATTGGCAAAGCAAAGCCCGCAAAGTTCATGATTGAACCAGATTGCCAGATCGAAGCTCATAGGTTCCTTGGCTTTCCATCGGATAATTTCCTCCCAGCAGAAATGCGGATCAAGCCATTCCTCATAAGCATTCATGGCGGACGCATCAATCGCTTCGAAGCGAACTCTGGAATGATTGATGTCAACAATTCCGCGCCCCTCCAATTCGCTCTGCAGCTTCGAAAATGTAGCTGCAGCTCGTTTCCTGGCCTCTGACCGATACAACTGATACCGCAAATACGTCCGTTCCCTTGGCATGTGATCTCTTGCATTCCTGTCTCCTGACAATCCGTTGCCACTGCCAATTACCCTAATCACCCATCACTGCATTGTCGCTGGCGGCCCTTTGCCCAAGTCATTGCAATCTGTGTCCCGGGCTGGTTATAGTCGGCGCTCGTGAATCAGGCGGTTCACGTTCCTCCCAAAGAGATCTGCTCAATGCCTGCATCCCACATCTACGCGGTAGTCGATTCAGCGGTCAACGCTGGCGTCGTGCCGTGCGGGAATCAGCAGCCTGTGCAGATCAGTCATTACCCCCCACCTGTCAGTAGCACGCCGGTGCGCGCAGTCGTAGCACCGCCGGGCGTTGGCGTTTCGGGCTGATCGGCAATTTTTTGCTGACCCCTGCGCCCGCCAGAACAACCTACTGAATTTCAGCTTCGGCTGAGTTGGCTTTGTGCCTGACTACAGGTGGTATTCATGTTTGTCCTTTCGAAACAATCCGCGCTCGCGGCGGCGTCCACGAGCCTGTTCGTCCTGCTGTGGAGCAGCGGGGCGATCTTCTCCAAGTGGGGATTGGCCCACGCTTCACCGTTCGCCTTTTTGCTGATCCGCTTTGCGATTGCCTTGTGCGGGCTGGTGCTGCTGGTGCCGCTGCTCAAACTGAAGTTGCCCAAGGGCGGCAAGCCGATGTTGTTCGCGCTCGCTACGGGTGTGGTGTTGTTGGGGGCCTATCAGATTTTTTATCTGCTGGCCTTGAACAGCAAAGTAACGCCGGGGGTGATGGCGACCATCATGGGCGTGCAACCGATTCTCACGGTGGTGCTGATGGAGCGGCAGCGCTCGGCCAGCCGGATCTTCGGGCTGATGCTTGGGTTGGCCGGGTTGATCATGGTGGTTTACCAAGGCATCGGTCTGGCCGGGATGTCCTGGGCCGGCATGCTGTTAGGGCTGCTGGCGCTGGCGAGCATGACGCTGGGCTCGATCATGCAGAAACGCATCACTGACAATCCGCTCGGCACACTGCCGGTGCAATATCTGGCCGGGCTGTTGTTGTGCGGGATATTCGTGCCGTTTCAGCCATTCCATTTCGAACACTCGGCAGGGTTTATCGTGCCGGTGTTGTGGATGGGACTGGTGGTTTCGGTGCTGGCGACGCTGTTGCTGTATCGCTTGATCGCACGGGGCAATCTGGTCAACGTCACCAGCCTGTTTTATCTGGTACCGGCGGTGACTGCGGTGATGGATTACCTGATTTTCGGCAATCGCCTGGCGGCGTTGAGCGTGCTGGGGATGTTGTTGATTATTGTTGGTCTGGGGTTTGTGTTTCGTAAGTCTTAATGACCTTCAGTTGCGATGGTGGCTGTTCGGCCGCCATCGCGAGCAGGCTCACTCCTACAGGGGGAACGCATTTCAACTTGTAGGCGTGAGCCTGCTCGCGATAGCGATCTTCGCCAGCAAAGCAATCAACGATCAGCCACTACTGGCGGCTTCACCACCGCAGGTTTCAACACCAGCCACAACGCCAGCGCAATCAGAACCCCGCCATACACATGCGCCATCGACAACGGCTCATCCAGCAACAACGCCCCCCACAACACCCCGAACGGCGGGATCATGAAGGTCACGGTCATCGACTTGACCGGGCCGATCGAGCTGAGCAGGCGGAAATAAATGATGTAGGCAAACGCCGTGCAACCCAGGCCCAGGCCGAGCAGCGACAGCCAGACGTGCCAGCCGCCCCAGCTCACTGGCGGCGCAGTGATGACGCTGTAGCCAAACAGTGGCAGCAGAAACAGGGTTGCCCCGAGCATGCTGCCCAGCGCCGAGAGGCGACTGTCCAAGCCGCCGGCCTGATCCAGCCAGCGCCGTGCGAGGAACCCGGCAAAGCCATAGCAAGTGGTCGCGAGCAAACAGGCGACAGCGCCCATCAGCAATTGCAGGTCAAAAGCCACCGGACCGGCGCGGGTCAGAACGCCGACGCCGAACAAGCCGAGAAACACTCCGCCCAGTTTCGCTGCGGTGAGCTTTTCACTGAAGAACAAACCGCCGATCAGCACGCCCATCAATGGCGTGGTGGCATTGAAAATCGCGGAATAACCGGCCGGCAATACTTGCGCCGCCACCGAGTACAGCGTCGCTGGAATGCCTGAGTTGATTACCCCGAGCAGCATCACGGTTTTCAGTTTGCCTTTGAAATCCCAGCTGACGCGCATCAGCCCGAGGATCACCAAGAGGCCGGCAGCCGCGATCGACACCCTGAAGAAACCGGTCGGAATGGTGCCGATCACCGGCGCAATGATGCGCATGAACAGAAAACTCGCGCCCCAGATAGCGGCCAGCGACAACATGCGGAAAATATCGACAGGGCTCACGGCGGGTCTCCTTCCTTGATCGGGACGAGAGTGTTGCCGAGTGCCTTGGCCATGGCAACCGCTAATCGGGCATTTAATTTCGCATCACCCCGCACCAGTGGGCTTGTTGGGCAGCCCGGTATCGGTTTTGGCTGAAATTGCACTTTTCCTGCGAGCCTTTCCGTGACTAAGCTCAAGCGAACCGAATTCGCGCCGAGGTTTCACCCATGCCGCAGCAATGGCCAGCCACCGATATCGCCCGCATGATCCTCGCTGGCTTCGACGATTACCGCGAGCATTTCCGGCGCATCACCGACGGTGCCCGCGAGCGTTTCGAGCAGGCTCGCTGGCAAGAGGCCCAGACTGCCTCGGCCGCGCGGATCAGCCTCTACGAGGAAAAGGTCGGCGAAACCGTTGCGCGCCTGCGCGAGCATTTCGATGAAGAGACGCTGATGAATGTCAGTTGCTGGCCGCTGGTCAAAAGCGCCTACATCAGTGTGATCGACCTGCGCTTCGACGATGAGCTGTCCGAAACCTGGTACAACTCGATTTTCTGCGGACTGTTCAGCCATGACCTGATCAGCGATGGCTGCATGTTCATCCATACCACCCGGCCGACCTTGCGTCGCGCCCGCGCCGCGCAGACCCGCACCTACAAGCCCCAGGGCCAACTGTCGGGCATGCTCGCCAGTATCTTCGCCGACTTCCGCTTCAGCGAGGATTACGCCGATCTGCCCGGCGACCTCAGTCGGCTCGAAGCGCAACTACGGGAAAACCTGCCGGACTGGGTGTGCAAGGACCCGGAACTGGCGGTCGAGCTGTTTTCCTCGGTGTTGTACCGCAACAAGGGCGCCTATCTGGTCGGGCGCATTTACACCCGCGACGAGCAATGGCCGCTGGTGATTCCGTTGCTGCACCGCGAAGGACGGGGGATTCAGATTGATGCGTTGATCACCGACGAAGCCGACGTGTCGATCATCTTCTCGTTTACCCGCTCGTATTTCATGGTCGACGTGCCGGTGCCGGCGGAGTTCATTGGTTTTCTGCGGCGCATTCTGCCGGGCAAACACATTGCCGAGCTGTACACCTCGATCGGTTTCTATAAACACGGCAAGTCCGAGTTTTATCGCGCACTGATCAATCACCTGGCCAACACCGACGATCAGTTCATCATGGCGCCAGGTGTGCGCGGCATGGTCATGAGCGTGTTTACCCTGCCGGGTTTCAACACCGTGTTCAAAATCATCAAGGACCGTTTCTCACCGTCGAAAAACGTCGACCGCGCGACGGTGATCGAAAAGTATCGACTGGTGAAAAGTGTCGACCGGGTAGGGCGCATGGCCGATACCCAGGAATTCGCCGACTTCCGTTTTCCGCTGAGCAAGTTCGAGCCGGCATGCCTGCAGGAACTGCTCGAAGTCGCGCCCTCGACGGTTTCCGTGGAAGGCGACACGGTGCTGATCCGCCACTGCTGGACCGAGCGGCGCATGACCCCGCTCAACCTGTACCTGGAAAATGCCAACGAGGCTCAGGTGCGCGAGGCGCTGGAAGATTATGGGCTGGCGATCAAGCAACTGGCGGCGGCGAATATTTTTCCCGGCGACATGCTGCTGAAAAACTTCGGTGTCACCCGGCACGGGCGGGTGGTGTTTTATGACTACGACGAAATCTGTTTTCTGACCGAAGCCAACTTCCGCCACATCCCCGCGCCGCGCACGCCGGAAGATGAAATGGCATCCGAACCGTGGTATTCGATCGGGCCGCTGGACGTGTTTCCTGAGGAGTTTCCACCGTTTCTGTTCGCCGATGCCGGGCAGCGCAAGCTGTTCGATCAGTTGCATGGCGAGTTGTACGACGCCGATTACTGGAAAAGCCTGCAAGAGGCGATTCGCGCCGGGAAAGTCATCGACGTCTTCCCGTATCGGCGCAAGGGCCTCAATAACGAATGACGGCATCTACAAGCTTCAAGCTTCAAGCTAAAGGCCGCTACGGCTTTTAACTTGCAGCTTGCGGCTTGGCTGCTGAAAGCTGCTTTGCCCTGATCGTTCCCATGCTCTGCGTGGGAATGCCTCACCGGACGCTCCGCGTCCGCTTCTGGGACGCAGAGCGTCCCCGGCTGCATGCTCACGCGGAGCGTGGGAACGATCACCAGACAAGCAGCTACAAGCGGCAAACACCAAGCTACAAGTCACAGCGGCTTTTAACTTGCAGCTTGCGGCTTGGCGCTGACAGCTGCTTTTCTGCCACAATCGCCCCCTGCATTAACAGACGACCGAATTGCCTACCCGATGACCGACGAATCGCCCTCCATCGACAAACTGCTGAAAAACCTCGATCACGCCATGCTCGCCGACCGTCATCGGTTGCGCCGGCAGTTGCTTGAGCTGCGCAAGAAACCCGACGAGGCGAAACTGGCTCAGTGGGTGGCGCGCATGCAGGCGTCCTGTGATCAGGTGCTGGCGCGCAAGGCCAGCCTGCCGGTGATTCGTTACGACGACAGCCTGCCGATCGCGGCCAAGCGTGACGAAATCAAAAAGGCCCTGGAACAGCATCAGGTGCTGATCATCGCCGGCGAAACCGGTTCGGGCAAAACCACCCAGTTGCCGAAGATCTGTCTGGAAATCGGTCGCGGCCAGCACGGTTTGATCGGCCACACCCAGCCGCGTCGAATCGCTGCGCGCAGCGTCGCCAGTCGCGTCGCCGAAGAGCTCGGCACACCGCTCGGGTCGCTGGTCGGCTATCAGGTGCGTTTCGAAGATCAGAGCGACGCCAACACCCTGATCAAGCTGATGACCGACGGCATCCTGCTCGCGGAAACCCAGAACGACCGCTATCTGGAACGCTACGACACGATCATCGTCGACGAAGCCCACGAACGCAGTCTCAACATCGATTTCCTCCTCGGTTACCTGAAAACCCTGCTGCCGCGTCGTCCGGATCTGAAGGTTATCATCACCTCGGCGACCATCGATCTGGAGCGTTTTTCCAAACACTTCGACGACGCGCCGATTGTCGAAGTATCCGGCCGCACGTTCCCGGTGGAAACCTGGTATCGCCCGCTGACGCTGGAGCAGGACGAGGAGGGCAATCGTGTCGAGGATGACCTGACCGTCGATCAGGCGATTCTCGCCACTCTCGATGAAATCGCCGCTTACGAGCGCAGCGAACGCCGCAGTCCCGGCGATGTGCTGGTGTTCCTGCCAGGCGAGCGCGAGATCCGCGATGCCGCCGACATGCTGCGCAAGGCGCAGCTCAAACACACCGAAATCCTGCCACTGTATGCGCGCCTGTCGCCGGCCGAGCAGCAGCGGATTTTCCAGTCGCACCCCGGTCGCCGCGTAGTCCTGGCGACCAACGTTGCCGAAACCTCGCTGACCGTGCCGGGCATCCGCTATGTGATCGACAGCGGCACCGCACGCATCAGCCGCTACAGCTACCGGGCCAAGGTCCAGCGTCTGCCGATCGAGGCGATTTCCCAGGCCAGCGCCAATCAGCGCAAGGGCCGTTGCGGCCGGGTCGAGCCGGGTATCTGCGTGCGCCTGTACAGCGAGGAAGACTTCCTCGGCCGCCCGGAATTTACCGATCCGGAAATCCTGCGCACCAACCTCGCCGCCGTTATCTTGCAGATGCTGCACCTGCGCCTTGGCGAAATCACAGCGTTCCCGTTCATCGAACCGCCGGATGGCAAAGCGATCAGCGACGGTTTCAATCTGCTGCAGGAGCTTTCGGCAGTCGACCGCAACAGTCAACTGACGCCGCTCGGCCGCCAGTTGGCGCGCTTGCCGGTCGACCCGCGCATGGGCCGCATGCTGCTCGAAGCGGCGAAACTCGGCAGCCTGCAGGAAGTGCTGATCGTTGCCAGCGCCATGTCGATTCAGGACCCGCGCGAACGTCCGCCGGAGCGTCAGCAAGCGGCCGATCAGGCCCACGCGCAATGGAAAGACAGCGACTCGGACTTCGCCGGGCTGGTCAATCTATGGCGCGGTTTTGAAGAGCAGCGCCAGGCGCTGACGGCCAGTCCGCTGCGCAACTGGTGCCGCAAGAATTTCCTCAATTACATGCGCTTGCGCGAATGGCGCGACTCGCATCGCCAGTTGAGCCTGATCTGCCGCGACCTGCAGTTGAGCCTGAACAAAGAGCCGGCCGACTATCCGAAACTGCACAAAGCGGTGCTGGTCGGCTTGCTCAGCCAGATCGGCCAGAAAACCGAAGACGGCGATTACCTTGGCGCGCGGCAGCGGCGTTTCTGGATTCATCCGTCGTCGGGTATCGGCAAGAAACGCCCGCAATGGCTGATGGCGGCTGAGCTGGTGGAAACCACCAAGCTCTATGCGCGCATGGTCGCCAAGATCGACGCCGACTGGATCGAACCGCTGGCCGGGCACCTGATCAAGAAAAACCACTTCGAACCGCACTGGGAAAAGAAGCGCGGCCAGGTCGTGGCCTTCGAGCAGATCACCTTGTTCGGCCTGATCGTCGTCGGCCGGCGCCCGGTGCACTACGGCCCGGTCGATCCTGTGGTGTCGCGCGAGCTGTTTATCCGCGAAGGCCTGGTGCGCGGCGAGATTCAGTCGCGGGCCAAATGCCTGAGCGCCAACCAGCAATTGCTCGAGCAGCTCGACGAACTGGAAGCCAAGGCGCGCCGCCGCGACATTCTTGCCGACGAAGAAACCCTCTACGCGTTCTACGACGCCCGTCTGCCAGCCGAAATCCACCAGACCGCGACCTTCGATAGTTGGTACAAGGTCAACAGCCATAAGAACCCGCAACTGCTGATCATGCGCGAAGAGGACGTGCTGGCCCGCGAGGCCAGTGAAGTCACCGCACGCGATTACCCGGACACGCTGCACATCGGCGATCTGGAACTGGCGCTGACCTACCACTTCGAACCCAATCACCCGCGCGACGGCGTGACCCTGCGTGTGCCGGCGCCGCTGTTGCCGATGCTGCCGCCGGAGCGCCTGGAGTGGCTGGTGCCGGGGCTGATCGAGGCCAAATGCGTTGCGCTGGTGCGCAACCTGCCGAAGGCCCTGCGCAAAAATTTCGTGCCGGTGCCCGACTTCATCAAGGCTGCGTTGCAGCGCATGACCTTCGCCGAAGGTTCGCTGCCGCAGGCGTTGGGTCGCGAATTGCTGCGCATGACCGGTGCGCGGGTCAGTGACGAGGCGTGGGCGGAAGCAGCGCAGCAGGTCGAAAGCCATCTGCGCATGAACCTGGAAATCGTCGACGGCCAAGGCAAGTTCCTCGGTGAAGGTCGCGATCTGGCCGAGCTGACCGCGCGCTTTGCCGAAGCCAGTCAGGCGGCGCTGGCGGTGCCGCAGAGTGCCAAAAGTCAGCAGCCGGTGGAGGCGAAAGTCTTCGCACCGGTGGCGGAAAAGACTCAGCAAAAAATTGCCGGCCTGTCGATGACGGTGTATCCGGCGCTGGTCGAGGAGGGCGGTACGGTCAAGGAAGGGCGCTTCTCGACGCCGGCCGAAGCCGAGTTCCAGCATCGTCGCGCCTTGCAGCGCTTGTTGATGCAGCAACTGGCCGAGCCGGCCAAATTCCTGCGCGGCAAGTTGCCGGGGCAGACCGAGCTGGGCTTGCTCTATCGTGAGCTGGGCCGCGTCGATGCGCTGGTCGAAGACATTCTGTTGGCCAGTCTCGACAGCTGCATCCTTGACGGCGAAGACCCGTTGCCCCGTGACGGTGCCGGTCTGGCGGCACTGGCCGAGCGCAAACGCGGCAACTGGACCGAGCACGCCGAGCGCGTGGCACGCCTGACGCTGGAGATTCTCAAGCTCTGGCACGGTTTGCAAAAACGCTTCAAGGGCAAGATCGACCTCGCTCAGGCTGTGGCGCTGAATGACATCAAGCAGCAAATCGGCCATCTGGTTTATCCGGGGTTCGTCCGTGAAACGCCGATGCAGTGGCTCAAGGAGCTGCCGCGCTACCTGAAAGCAGTCGAACAGCGCTTCGACAAGCTTGCTGCGCAATTGCAGAAAGACCGGGTCTGGAGCGGCGAACTCGCCGGTCTCTGGACGCAATACCAGGCCCGCGCGGCCAAGCATGCGCAGGAAGGCAAACGCGATCCGCAGCTTGAGTTGTACCGCTGGTGGCTGGAGGAATACCGCGTCTCGCTGTTCGCCCAGCAGTTGGGCACGAAAGTACCGATCTCCGACAAGCGCCTGAGCAAACAGTGGAGCCAGGTAGAACCCTGACCTCGAGCCATGCGCAATCCCCTGTAGGAGTGAGCCTGCTCGCGATTGCGGTGTGTCAGTCACATTATCACTGGCAGACAGATCGCTATCGCGAGCAGGCTCACTCCTACAGGGGGAGCGGCGTTTAGCAGGAGAATGGCGCCAAAACGCAGGGTTTATGGCAAACTTCGCCACCATAAACGCCGGTTTCGCGACTCAGAGCCTTCGGCCGTGTCGCGCCGCGGAATAAAACGATGCCAGGTTTGCGTCCCTCGGACGGGAATAGACCCTTTGTGTGTTGGTACGACGGTTCCAGCACTTTCTGCCTGAACAGATTAGAGAAACGAGCATGCATAACGTCGTCATCAGCGGCACCGGCCTGTACACCCCGGCCAACAGCATCTCCAACGAAGAGCTGGTGGAATCCTTCAATACCTACGTCGCCCGGTTCAACGCCGACAATGCCGAGGCCATCGCCCGCGGCGAAATTCAGGCCCTGACCGAATCCAGCGCCGCGTTCATTGAAAAAGCCTCGGGCATCAAGAGCCGCTTCGTCATGGACAAGGACGGCATCCTCGATCCGCAACGCATGGCCCCGCGTCTGCCGGAGCGTTCCAACGACGAATGGTCGGTGCTCTGCCAGATGGCCGTGGGTGCGGCCGAGCAAGCCTTGCAGCGTGCCGGCAAGACCGCCGCCGACATCGACGGCGTGATCGTTGCCTGCTCGAACCTGCAACGCGCCTATCCGGCCATTGCGATTGAAGTTCAGGAAGCGCTGGGCATTGAAGGTTTCGGTTTCGACATGAATGTCGCCTGTTCTTCGGCGACCTTCGGCATTCAGGCAGCGGCCAACAGTGTGCAACTGGGCCAGGCCCGAGCGATTCTGATGGTCAACCCGGAAGTCTGCACCGGGCACCTGAACTTCCGCGACCGTGACAGCCACTTCATTTTCGGTGACGCCGCCACAGCCGTGATCATCGAGCGTGCCGATCTGGCCACTTCCAAGTACCAGTTCGACGTGGTCAGCACCAAGCTGCTGACCAAGTTCTCCAACAACATCCGCAACAACTTCGGTTTCCTCAACCGTGCGGCTGAAGAGGGCATTGGCACCCGCGACAAGCTGTTCGTGCAGGAAGGCCGCAAGGTGTTCAAGGATGTCTGCCCGATGGTTGCCGAACTGGTCGGCGACCATCTGCAGGAAAACCAGCTCAATGTCGCTGACGTGAAGCGCTTCTGGCTGCACCAGGCCAATCTGAGCATGAACCACCTGATCGTGCGCAAACTGCTCGGCCGCGAAGCCACCGAAGAAGAAGCGCCGGTGATTCTCGACACCTACGCCAACACCAGTTCGGCCGGTTCGGTGATTGCATTCCACAAATATCAGGACGATCTCGCCTCCGGTTCGCTGGCGGTGCTCAGTTCGTTCGGTGCGGGTTACTCGATCGGCAGCGTGATTCTGCGCAAGCGTTGAAAATCGGTTTAATTTCCGCTTAATCGCGGCGACCTTTCCTACATCCGAATCGGCTCTGACGCTGTAATTTTTCCGCAGAGAGCGGCAGGCCAATCACCTGCCGCGTTCATCTATGGAATCGGAACAAGGGGATGATGGATGGCGGCTGACGATACCCTCCTGCTCACGCGCCTGCTGGCCGGCGAGCAACAGGCATTCAAGGAACTGGTGACGACGTATCAGAGCGCCATGCGCGCCGTGGCTTACGCCATCGTCGGTCAGCGTCACGTCGAAGAGGTGGTACAGGACGCCTGGCTGTCGGTGGTGCGCCATCTGGGCAGCTTCGAGGGGCGTTCCAGCCTCAAGACCTGGCTGCTGACCATCACCGCCAATTCGGCGAAAAGTCGCTACAAGCTCAATCGTCGCGAAGTGCTGATGGATGACTTGCCATCGCCTCACGGCAGCATCGACGACGATCGTTTTTCCTCGGCTGACGGCCATTGGCTGGTAGCACCGTTCGCCTGGCATCAGGACACGCCCGAGGCGCTGCTCACCGAAGGCGAATTGCGTGACTGCCTGGAACACACGCTGCTGAGCCTGTCGGAACTGCAGAGCAGCGTCTTGCTATTGCGCGAGCGGCAGGGACTGGAACTGGAAGAAATCTGTAATCTTCTGGAGATCTCGCTCTCCAACGTGCGTGTGCTGCTGCATCGTGCGCGGCTGAAAGTCTTCGCGACCGTGGAGCATTTTGAGGAGACCGGAGAATGCTGACCTGCAAGGAACAAGTGGCGCGCTCCAGCGATTATCTCGATGGCCAGTTGAGCTTTCGGGAAAAACTGATGGTGCGCCATCACCTGCTGTTCTGCCCCAACTGCCGCCGGTTCATTCGGCAGATGCGCTTGATGCAGGCGACGCTGAAGGCGATGCCGGAGCAACCGCAGGAAGGGATAGACGCGCTGGCTGAACGGCTGGCGACGCAGAGACGCGACGACAGCCCTTGAAAAAATCAGCCCGGGGCAGCGCCAGCGAACGGATGATGGGGATCGCTGTAACTGTACCGGGCTGCAGGAAAACCAGCTTCGTTCGACAAGCCGCAAGGGGAGCGGTGACTTGCAGCTTGTCGCTCGAAGCCTGGAGCTGTTTTCTTAGAACTTGGCTTCGGCATCCAGTTGCAGGGTGTTGGCGTCTGCATCGCGCTGACCGCGGCTGGCGAAGTCGGCCTTGGTCAGGAAGTAGGTCGCGCCGATGGCGAAGTTCTTGTCGATGTCGTAACCGACCTTGAACTTGTGACCACGCGAACCGGTAGTGCCGTTGGCGAAGTCGGAATCGGTGAAGGCACCGACCACGGCGTTGCGCTGCACGTCGCGGTAGTTGTAGTCGAGGTTCATACCGAACACTTTCGATTTCGCGCCGAGCAACCAGGCGGTGTCCTGATCGGTCACGGCATCGTTGTTTTTCACGTACTGACCGTAGAACGACAGTGGCATCGGCAGACCGCCGATGTCGACCTGGCTGAACCCTTCATACAGACGGAATTCGTTGTTGGCCGAGTTGCCGTTGACGGCCAGGGCGCACGGTGTCGAAGTACCGGTGCAACGGCTGTCGTCGTCGTTCTGGTAGGCGTAGACACTGCCGCCCAAAGTCACTTTCAGGTTATCGGTGATGTTGAAGCGGCTGCCCAACTGGCCGGCGGTCAGACGCAAGTCGTGACGGAACTGCACGCCGTCGCCGTCGACGTTGTCCTTGAGGTTGTAGTTACCCAGGCTGCCGAACAGCTCGGCGCTGCCGCCCAACGGGTACTTGTAGGTCAGTGCCAGACCTTCCGGGTTGATATCGCTGTCCCAGATCACGTCGCCCATGCTCACCCACGGTTGCAGCATCTTGCCGCCGATGATGTGCAGGTTCTTGATCTGGTCTGGGTGGTAGTCGATGTAGCCGAGGTCGAGCCAGATCTGCTTCTTGTCGAAGTAGTTGTCCTGGTCCTGGTTGGTCGAACGCGCGTCGTCACCGCCGCCGGTGGCGATACGAATGCCGGTGTCGACCTGCGGGTTGATCTCGGTGTAGGCGCCCAGACGGGCACGGATACGCTGACGATCCTTGTCGCGGCCGCCGTTGTTCGGCTCGCCATCGATCTTGATGGTTTCCTGACGGACACGCACATCGCCCTTGAACTGGGTCTTGGCCGCCCAGGCCAGTTTCTGGTCGAAGGCGCTTTGTTCGTTGCTCTTCTTGGCGACAGCCGCGACTTGTTCGTTGGTCTCTTGCTGCGCCTGCTGGGCGATTTGCTGAGCCTTCTGATCCTTGGCCAGCTCCGTTTGCAGTTCGATGTACTGCGCCTGGGAAATCGAACCGTTGGCCTTGAGCATGTCGAGCAGTTTGGCGTCGACTGCGGCACTGGCCGGAACACTCATGGCCAGCAACAGGCCGCCACACAGGGCTGCCGCAGTTTTCGTGGAAGCAAGACGCATAGCAATCTCCGAAGATGAAAGGGATGGCTGAACCATCCTGGGCACAACCGACGTTGACGTCGGAAAACTGTGTCCGGGCTAGAACCCGGCGCTCTAAAAACAGGCGCCAGTATCGCGATCGTTTATGACAGAGCAGTGGCACGGTGATGGCAGGATGATGACGATCGCGATGCGCCCTGAACTATCGGGCTAGAGCACTGTCGTCGCGATGGCGGGTGTGCAACGGTGCGCAATCGGCGATACTCGCCGGGCGCTGAAGTCTGTCTGGAGAGCCTGTCGATGCCGTTGCAATGCCTGCAAAACCTGTCGCAAATCGCCCCGGCGAGCTGGGACGCACTGGTGCCGGAAAACCAGCCGTTTCTGCGTCACGCTTTCCTCAGTGCGATGGAGGACAGCGGCAGCGTCGGCCCGCACAGCGGCTGGCAGCCCGAACATTTGCTGCATGTTGAAGGGGATCGCCTGATCGCCGCGTTGCCCGGTTACCGCAAGTGGCATTCCTACGGCGAATACGTGTTCGACCACGGCTGGGCTGACGCCTGTGCCCGTGCCGGCATCGACTATTACCCCAAGTATCTCAGCGCCGTGCCGTTCAGCCCGGTTGGCGGCCCGCGCCTGTTGGCAGCGAAGGTTGAAGACGGTTTCGAACTGCTCAAAAGCCTGCCGGGCTATCTGGAGATCGAAGGGCTGTCCAGCGCGCACATCAATTTCACCGACCCGTTCACCGACGCGGCGATGGCTGAACAGCCGGGCTGGCTGCAGCGCATCGGCTGTCAGTATCACTGGCAGAACCGCCGCTACCGCGACTTTCAGGATTTCCTCGATGCGCTCAGCTCACGCAAGCGCAAGCAGATGCGCAAAGAGCGCGAGCAGGTGGCTGGGCAGGGTTTCAAATTCGAGTGGCTGGAGGGGCGTGAGCTGGACCAGACGCAATGGGATTTCGTCTACGCCTGTTATGCCAATACCTACGCGGTGCGGCGCCAGACGCCGTACCTGACCCGTGAGTTCTTCAGTCTGCTCGCCGAGCGCATGCCCGAAGCGATTCGCGTGGTGTTGGCCAAACAAGCTTCACGGCCGGTGGCGATGGCCTTCAGTCTGGTCGGTGGCGACAGTTTTTACGGGCGTTACTGGGGTTGCCTGGCCGAGTTCGATCGGCTGCATTTCGAGACGTGCTTCTATCAGGGCATGGACTATGCGATTGCCCAGGGCTATCAGCGCTTTGATGCCGGTGCGCAAGGTGAGCACAAGCTGATTCGCGGGTTTGAGCCGGTGATCACCCATTCGTGGCATTACTTGCGCCATCCAGGGTTGAAGGCGGCGGTGAAGGACTTCCTCCAGCAGGAACGGGCCGGCGTCTTGGCCTATGCCGAAGAAGCCCGCGCCGCCTTGCCCTACCGCCAGACCTGACATGATCGTTCCCACGCTCTGCGTGGTAACGCCTCAAAGGACGCTCTGCGTCCAGTGACGCGGAGCGTCACGGGCTGCATTCCCACGCAGAGCGTGGGAACGATCATGGGGTGCGTCAATCGATGCCGACAAAGCCTCCGGTCTGATGCGCCCACAGCCGCGCGTACAAGCCGCGATGGGCGAGCAGTTCGGCGTGGGTGCCGCTTTCGGCGATCTTGCCGTTTTCCAGCACCACCAGCCGGTCCATGCGCGCGATGGTCGAAAGGCGGTGGGCAATGGCGATCACGGTTTTGCCTTGCATCAGGGTTTCCAGGCTTTCCTGAATCGCCGCTTCGACCTCCGAGTCGAGCGCCGAGGTGGCTTCGTCCATGATCAGGATCGGTGCGTCCTTGAGCAGCACCCGCGCGATGGCGATACGTTGCCGCTGGCCGCCGGACAGTTTCACCCCACGTTCACCGACATGTGCATCGAAGCCGGTACGGCCCTCGGCATCGGACAGCCGCGGAATGAACTCATCGGCGCGGGCCTTGTGCACCGCTTCCCACAGCTCGGCGTCGGTCGCGTCGGGTTTGCCGTAGAGCAAATTGTCGCGGATCGAACGGTGCAGCAAGGAGGTGTCTTGAGTGATCATGCCGATACGCTCGCGCAGGCTTTCCTGGCCGACTTCGGCGATGTTCTGGCCATCGATCAGAATCCGCCCGCCCTCGACGTCGTAGAGACGCAGCAGCAGGTTGACCAGCGTCGATTTGCCGGCGCCGGACGGGCCGATCAAACCGATCTTTTCTCCCGGTTTGATGTTCAGGTTGAGGTCGCCGATGATCCCGCGCTGTTTGCCGTAGTGAAAGTCCACGTGCTCGAAACGCACTTCGCCATGGGCCACTTGCAACGGTTTGGCCTGCTCGTGATCGGTGACGCTGACCGGTTGCGAAATGGTGCGCAAACCGTCCTGGACCATGCCGATGTTTTCGAAGATCCCGGTCACCACCCACATGATCCAGCCGGACATGTTGACGATGCGGATCACCAGCCCGGTCGCCAGAGCAATCGCGCCGACCGTGATCAGCGACTGCGTCCATAGCCACAAGGCCAGCGCCGTAGTGCCGACGATCAGCAGGCCGTTCATGGTGGTGATCGTCACGTCCATGCTGGTCACCACACGGCCGGCCATTTGTGCTTTGACGGTCTGCTCTTCGATGGCCTCTTTGGCGTAGTGCTGTTCGAAATTGGTGTGAGCGAACAGTTTCAGCGTGGCGATGTTGGTGTAGCCGTCGACGATGCGGCCCATCAGTTTCGAGCGCGCGTCGGAAGCTTCCACCGAGCGTTCTTTGACGCGGGGTACGAAGTAATACAGCGCGCCGATGTAGGCGACGATCCACGTCAGCAGCGGAATCATCAGGCGCCAGTCGGCCTCGGCGAACAGCACCAGCGAACTGATCGCGTAGATCACCACGTGCCACAGCGCGTCGACCGCCTGCACGGCCGAATCGCGCAGCGAGTTGCCGGTCTGCATGATGCGTTGGGCAATGCGCCCGGCGAAGTCGTTCTGGAAGAAATTCAGGCTCTGCTTGAGCACATAACTGTGGTTCTGCCAGCGAATCATGCTGGTCATGCCGGGGCTCAGGGTCTGGTGCACCAGCAGGTCATGCAGGGCGAAAAAGATCGGCCGCAGCACCAGGGCCACCACCAGCATCCATGTCAGTTCGAGGGCGTGGTCGCTGAAGAAATTCGGGTTCGGCGTGCCCTGCGCCAGATCAATGATGCGGCTCAGGTAACTGAACAGCGCCACTTCAATCAGCGAGGCAAACAGGCCGACGACCAGCAGGGCGGCGAAACTCGGCCAGACTTGCTTGAGATAATAGGTATAGAAAGGCCAGACACGGTCTGGAGGAGACGCCGTCGGGGCGTCGCGGAATATGTCGATCAGTTGTTCGAAACGGCGATAGAGCATCAGATAATCGCCCGCAAGACGGGCTCTCCTTTTATCAGTGTGAGCGGCGCGGGATCAGGCCGTCGCCGCTCGTAATGCCCTGCAGCAATCAGTCGATGCGCTTGGCCGACTTGATGATCACAGGGTCGACAGGCACGTTTTGCATGCCTTGTTTGGTAGTGGTTTGCGAGTTGACGATGATGTCGACCACGTCCATGCCCTTGACCACTTTGGCGAATACCGCGTAACCGGCATCGCGGCCCGGATCAAGGAATGCGTTGTCAGCCACGTTGATGAAGAACTGGCTGGTGGCCGAATCCGGGTTGGAGGTGCGCGCCATTGACAGGGTACCGCGAACGTTGTGCAGGCCGTTGCTGGCTTCGTTCTTGATCGGCGCCTTGGTGTCTTTCTGCTGCATCTGCTGGGTAAAGCCGCCGCCCTGGGCCATGAAGCCCGGGATCACACGGTGGAAAATCGTGTTGGTGTAAAAGCCGCTGTCGACGTACTCAAGGAAGTTCTTGGTGCTGATCGGTGCCTTGACCGGGTCCAGTTCGATTTCGATCTGGCCGTTGGTGGTGTCGAGCAAAACATGGGGCGCCTTGGCTGGGGTAGCAGCCATCAGGTTGGCGGCAAACAGCACGGTACCAGCGGCGAGGGCGAGTTTTTTCAGCATGGGTCAGTGATCCTGAGATTGAATATCGGCTGCGGCGAGAAACTCCAGCAGCGTGTGGTTGAAGCGTTCGGGTTGATCGAGCGGGGTGGCGTGGCGCGAGTCGGCGATCACCACCAGCCGCGCATTCGGTAGCAGTTTTACATAGGTTTCTTTCAGCGCCACGGGCGTGTAGTCGCGGTCGGCGCTGACGATGAGGGTTGGACAGGTCACCCGGGAAAGTCGTTCCTGAACCCCCCAGCCCACAATCGCATCGAAGCTGGCGAGATAAGCACGTTTGTCGTTTGTTGCCCAGCGTTCGGCCATTTTTCGTCGCAGGTCGGCCTGTTCCGGTTTGGGAAACAGTTTGCTGCCGAGGGCTTTGCCGATGGTTTCCAGACTGAGCAGGCGCATCAGGCTCCAGCGTTTGAACCACTGCCAGTAGTCGTCGCGGCTGCGCAATTTGACCTGTGGCGCGCTGTTGACGATGGTCAGGCTTTTCAGCGCCTGCGGCTGATCGACGCCGAGCTGGAAGCCAATCATGCCGCCCATCGACAGGCCGACGTAATGCACCGGGCCGAGGTTCAGATAATCGATCAGGGCGAGCAGATCGGCGCTGAAACCGGCGATGCTGTAACGCTCGCGCGGCTTGTCCGAGCGGCCGTGACCGCGAATGTCCGGGACGATCACCCGGTAATGCGCGGCCAGGGCCGGAATCTGCATCTCCCAGTCCAGCGTGCTCGAACCGAGCCCGTGGACCAGCAATAACGGGGCACCGTGGCCATATTCTTCGTAGTGCAGGTTGCAACCATCGTGCTCGAAAAAAGCCATCGGTGAACTCCGTGTCAGGCTTGTTCGGGGGCGGCGAACGGGGCGTCCAGCGGCAAGGTATCGAAGGTGCGCAGCAGCTCGATGAGGATTTGCGTGGCCGGGCCCAGCGGTTTGTCCTTGTTCGAATACAGATAGAAGCTGGAATTGCGATTGCCGCCTCTGTCCAACGGTAGCAGCTTCAGCGAGCCATCCTTCAGTTCCCGCTCGATCATGTGCCGGGGCAGCCAGGCGAAGCCCAGTCCGCTGCTGACAAACGTTGCGGCAGTGGCAAGGCTGCCGACCGTCCAGCGCTGTTCGGCGCCGAGCCAGCCGACGTCGCGCGGCTGCTGGCGACCGGAGTCGCGGATCACTACTTGCATCTGGGTCTCGAGATCCTGAAAGCTCAGCTCGCGATTGAGCCGGTGCAGCGGGTGATCAGGGTGGGCCACGGCGACGAATTCGACATCGCTCAACTCCGCACCCAGGTAACCGGGAATGCTCAGGCCGGTGATCGCCAGATCGGCAACGCCTTCGAGCAGGACTTCCTCAACGCCCGACAATACTTCTTCGCGCAGACGCACCCGGCAGCCGCGACTCTGCGGCATGAACGCGGTCAATGCCCGCACGATGCGCGCGCTCGGATAGGCCGCATCGACCACCAGGCGCACTTCGGCTTCCCAGCCTTGCTCCATGTGGTGGGCAAGGTCTTCGAGCTGGCTGGCCTGTTTCACCAGTTGCCGGGAACGGCGCAGCAACACGCCGCCGGCTTCGGTGAGCACGGCTTTACGGCCGTCGATGCGCAGCAGCGGCACGCCGAGCTGGTCCTGCATGCGCGCGACGGTGTAGCTCACCGACGATTGCGAACGGTGCAAGATCTCGGCGGCCTGGGCGAATCCGCCGTGGTCGACCACGGCCTGCAACGTTCGCCATTGATCCAGGGTCACGCGGGGCGCTTTCATCAATAGCTCCTCTTGTCCTAAGCTGGCCGTTCCCCATGGAGAGCGGCGAATGAAAAAATTCTGTTGTGTGGTGCTGGCGTTGCTGCCGTTGACGGCCTTTGCTTATCCGATCGATGTGCGGAAAGACCTCAACGGCATGAAGATCGACTACGAGACCTTCGACACCGATAACGATATCGGCTCGATCCGCGTGGCCAACTACGGTGACGTTGATGCAACGTGTCGTGCCGTATTCAGCAACGGCCCGGAAGCGCCGCGCACGCGCAGCATCGACGTGCCGGCCGGAAAACATAAAAACGCCACGGCCAAGTTCACCCGCGAGATCATCAAGCTGCGCATCAAACTGACCTGCACCCCGAAATAACGGTAATCCCCTGTAGGAGCGAGCCTGCTCGCGATAGCGGTGTGTCAGTTACCGATGATGTCGGCTGATCGACCGCTATCGCGAGCAGGCTCACTCCTACAGGTATGGGTTAGCTTATAAACGAATTTATCGATCGGTTACAGCGGATAATTGCGCTTTTTAATCGATTCAGCCCTGTTTAACCTTCACTCCATCGACCTACAACATATTCGGATGGAGGCTACACAGCATGTCCCGCGTTCTGATCATCGAAAGCAGCGCCCGCCAGCAAGACTCGGTTTCCCGTCAACTGACCCAGACCTTCATCGCTCAGTGGAAAGCCGCGCACCCGAACGATCAGATCAGCGTGCGTGACCTCGCCGTGAACCCGGTGCCGCACCTGGACGCCAACCTGCTGGGCGGCTGGATGAAGCCTGTCGAACAGCGCAACGAAATCGAGCAAGCTTCGCTGGACCGCTCCAACGCCCTGACCGATGAGTTGCTGGCGGCCGATGTGCTGGTGCTGGCGGCGCCGATGTACAACTTCGCTATTCCGAGCACGCTCAAGGCCTGGCTGGATCATGTGCTGCGCGCCGGGGTGACCTTCAAGTACACCGAAACCGGTCCGCAAGGCCTGCTCAATGACAAGCGTGCCTTTGTCCTGACGGCGCGTGGCGGGGTGTATGCCGGTGGCCCGGCGGATCATCAGGAACCGTACCTGCGTCAGGTCATGGGTTTCATCGGCATCCACGACGTAACGTTCATTCACGCCGAGGGCATGAACCTTGGTGGCGACTTCCAGGAGAAGGGCCTCAATCAGGCCAACGCCAAACTGTCCCAGGTCGCTTGAGATGTTAATCGCCAGATAATCGCTGGATGGTCTAGTGACCTGGCGCAACCCCTTCAAGGCTTTACGCGCAACGAACCTCCCTTTGCACTTTTGCTCCTGAGTGCTGTAGCCCGATTGAACGCTTTAGCGAGATCGGGCTTTTTTTTGCCCACGATTTGACGGCCAACACAATTTCCCTTGTAGGAGTGAGCCTGCTCGCGATGACGGTGTGTCAGCCAATGCAGATGTGCCTGAACGACCGCTATCGCGAGCAGGCTCACTCCTACAGGGGATTTCTGTTGGTTGCAGAATCGAAAACCGCTATCGTCGCCGCCATTCGATTTCCGAGGCGAGCATGGGCTATCTACTTTTTGTCACGCTGATCCAGGCGTTTTCCTTCAGTCTGATCGGCGAATACCTGGCGGGGCATGTTGACAGTTATTTTGCCGTGCTGGTGCGTGTGGTGCTGGCCGGCCTGGTGTTCATTCCGTTGACGCGCTGGCGTTCGGTAGAGCCTGGGTTCATGCGCGGCATGCTGCTGATCGGTGCGTTGCAGTTCGGTGTGACTTACGTCTGCCTGTACCTGAGCTTCCGTGTGCTGACCGTCCCGGAAGTCTTGCTGTTCACCATCCTGACGCCGCTGCATGTTACGTTGATCGAGGACGCGCTGAACCGTCGCTTTAATCCTTGGGCGTTGATTGCTGCGCTGGTGGCGGTGGGCGGGGCGGCGGTGATTCGCTTCGACAGCATCAGTCCGGACTTCTTCATGGGTTTCCTGCTGCTGCAGCTGGCCAACTTCACTTACGCGGCGGGGCAGGTGCTGTACAAGCATCTGGTGGCGAAACACCCGAGCGATCTGCCGCATTACCGGCGCTTCGGTTATTTCTACCTCGGCGCACTGGCCGTGGTATTGCCGGCGTTCCTGTTGTTCGGTAAAGCCAACTTCCTGCCGGAAGCGCCGCTGCAGTGGGGCGTGTTGTTGTTTCTGGGGCTGGTGTCGACGGCGTTGGGTCTGTACTGGTGGAACAAGGGCGCGTGCATGGTCAACGGCGGCACGCTGGCGGTGATGAACAACCTGCACGTGCCGGTGGGGTTGTTGTTGAACCTGCTGATCTGGAATCAGGATGAGGAACTGGGGCGGTTGTTCCTTGGCGGGAGTGTGATTCTCGCCGCAGTTTGGATTAGCCGGTTGGGTTTCCGCAATTTCCCGGCCAGCGCGTAATTGCTGACCACAAAATATCCGATGGGAGCGGGCTTGCCCGCATATTTCATCGGCGTTGCTTGATATGTTTTCCAAGCTCGCGAATGCTGACCGATCTAGTGCTACTGGCGGGAGGCCTGAGAGCGAATCTTCCCCACTCGACATCGTCCCGGTGCTTTTTCCAGTTCTGAATTCGGCCTTCCTGCACCAATAGAGCTTCGCGCATGGATGCGCAGGTTTTGTCAGGTCAAAGGCTGGCTCCTACTAGCCAATCTCGCGGTGAAGACCTATAGTGACCTGAAGGTAAATAGCTTGTCTTGGGAGGTGATTTATGAAACTCGAAGACCGCATGAGCCGTTCAATCAAGCAGCGTGCGGGCATCGTCGTGTTGCGCTCGGAGTTTTCAAGCATGGGTAGCGATTCGCAGGTCGGCCGTGTTTTGGCGCGGTTTGTTGCGAACGGTATGCTTGTGCGTGTGAGTAAAGGCGCATTTGCGAAAGCGCGTATTAATCAGTACACGGGCAAACCAACGCCCGCAGGCACTCTGGAAAAGATTGCTACTGAGCTTTTCCGCAAGCTCAATATTACGATCGCGCCCAGTAGCCTTGTTGCTGAGTACAACAGCGGTAGAACGACTCAAATCCCTATGGGTACGGTTGTCAATACCGGAAGTCGACGTATTTCTCGTAAAGTGACGGTAGGGGACAACGCTGTAGTTTATGAAAACTCTTCCAGAACCGCTGCGGGTTAGCATCGAGGATGCGTCCACGGCTGGCATTCTTAAAAACATGCCAGCTGCTGTCGCAGAGAAAGACCAGCACATCACTGATGCGCTGCATGCACTTTCGCGAATCCACATGGTTCACCTCGCAACCCAGGTGAATCGGAAAAAGGGTGATCCCAAGCCTGCGACGGTCAATGTTGCAACGCGAATGGTTTTTGCTGGCGGCACCTGTCTATCGAAGGCATACGGCCTTATCGAGCGGATGTCGGAAGATATTGACATCAAGGTTGAGCTGGATAATCCGCCTGAAGGTTACGCTTTTCCAAAAGACCTGGGGGATCGTAGCCGGCTGAAAGCGCTGCACGGAGCGGTCGAGGCGGCCTTGTCCGAGCTTGATTTTCAATGAGTCGTGAATAGAAGTAATCCAATTTATAGGGATACCCATCGTTACTACTGTTTGATGGTGTCGTACGAAGCTCACTTTCAGGATGCGGTAGGAACTTTGCGTCCGCAGCTAAAGATTGAGCTCGTTTGTCGGCCTCCCATGATTCCGTCGCAAACACAAAAATTGGGTTACATGCTTGAAAAACTTGATGGGTGTAAAGACCCTTTCCAGTTCCCCATGGAGTGCATCACCGTAGCTGAGACCCTAGCGGAAAAGATACTCTCACTGCTGCGACGCTGTGCCAGCAGTTGGGCTGGGTATCAGCCTGAAGAGTTCGATACTGCGCTGGTTCGCCATGTATACGATGTGTGGCGTATCGCGACGGCGTACCCCGGGGCGATAGAGCCTGCTGCAAAAGTATTCGCCTTGTCGGTAGGTAAGGACGTCACCGAGTTTGGCAGACGGCACCCAGAGTTCGGAGCAGATCCGTTCGGGGTCTTGCGGCATGCCCTTGAGGTCGCCGCGATACATGATGGGTTGAAAGCCAATTTCGGAGAAAGGCTCATACCTCTGCTTTACGCTGAAGAAACACCTGATTTCGACACCTGCTTTGCAGCGTTTGCAAGGGTCGCGCATTATTTGCTGGATCATTGTGCAGCCAGCAATGACGCCATTGATGCAGTCAGTGGTGCTGCTTGAGCGCGCAAGGGTGTCTCGCTGATCGTTCGTTGAGCATAATTTGTGTGAGTTCGGGCAAGTGTCGGTGCTCATGGCCGCGGGAAGTGGATGTATGGCCATTCGTGATCAGGCCCTTGTGACTTGGATGGGCCTCCTGGTACGCAGTCTATTACCGACCAAGCATGTGAGTCGCCACGTTTGCCGCATTCCGGGCATCATCGATGCCACGATGGTAGGTGCCTTCCCACACCAGTCCTGACATCGCCACGGCAGGCTGAAGGCCTAATGCACGGCAGTCGAAAATTTTCCAGTGCCATTTCTTCAAGTTGGTGTGAAGCATCCCATCGAGCATTGGTCTGCAATGTAGGCGAGAGGCATCTTGCTGCAGTTGCTTGAAGTCATAATCCCCCCATGAACACCACATCGAGTTTGGGTAGGCTGCCAGAAATACTTCAAGCATCTGACCAACTTTGGCGTAGCCGGGAGCTGCGTCAACGTCGCTTTGCCTGATCGTCGTCAGCCCTCGACAAAAGTCGGTAAGCACGGGGTGCAGAGTAGGTCGGACAAAGCTCTGAAATTGATCAATCACTTTGAGGGACGAAAGCTGGATCACAGCCAAGCCAATCTCAATGGTTTCCATTTCATCGCGTTTCACCATCAGTTGCCGTGGAGGCTCGCCCGGTCTGGGGGGCTCATCACACGTCGCCTCAAGATCGATACACAGAAGATATTGGTAGGGGGCTAGTACCTCCCGAAGTGCTGCCAAGTGCTGGGGCTTACGAACAGGTACCATGCTCAGCTCTAATTTTTGAGATCATGAATGATGACCAGTTTCCAAGTGTCTTTATGGAAATTATCCGATGTCAACGCGCGTTGTCCACCGATCAGACCTCTATGACCGCGCTCGACAGATGGGGATGCATGCTGGTTATTGGTGGCGAAGGGAGGCGCGATCTTGGGGGGAGCGAAGTAGCGCCTGAGAGACTTTATATGCTCAAGCTCAAGCGCCCGCAGTGTCACTCAGTATCGATGTGACTGACACCCCTCAATCACCAGCAGGCTGGCTCCCACATTGGTTTTATGAACTACATCAAATGCTTTTCAGGCTCGGGAATGCTGGAAGCGCCCAACACCGCCGGCAACAACCCCGAACGCAAATCCCCGCCACTTGGCTGCTGATACAGGCTCAAGCCAAACTCCGGCAGCACCGCCAGCAGGTAATCAAAAATATCCCCCTGAATCCGCTCGTAATCGGCCCAGACCGTGGTGCGGGTGAAGCAGTAGATTTCCAGCGGAATGCCCTGCGCGGTGGTCTGCATCTGGCGGACCATGCAGGTCATGTTCGGCTGAATCTCCGGATGGCTCTTCAGGTATGCCAGCGAATAGGCGCGGAAGGTGCCGATATTGGTCATGCGTCGGCGGTTGGCCGACATTGCTGCGACATTGCCCTGCGCCTCGTTCCAGGCCTTGAGTTCGGCTTTCTTGCGGCTCATGTAGTCGGTCAGCAGGTGCACTTGCGAGAGCTTTTCTTCTTCATCGTCACGGATGAAGCGCACGCCGCTGGCGTCGATGAACAGGCTGCGCTTGATCCGTCGTCCGCCCGATTGCTGCATGCCGCGCCAGTTCTTGAACGACTCGGACATCAACCGCCACGTCGGGATCGAAACGATGGTCTTATCGAAATTCTGCACCTTGACCGTGTGCAGGGTGATATCGACCACATCGCCGTCGGCGCCGACCTGCGGCATTTCGATCCAGTCGCCGACCCGCAGCATGTCGTTGCTGGTCAGTTGCACGCTGGCAACGAATGACAGCAGCGTGTCCTTGTAGACCAACAGAATCACCGCCGACATCGCACCCAGACCGGACAGCAGCAACAGCGGCGAGCGGTCGATCAGGGTGGCGACGATGATGATCGCGCCGAACACGTACAAGACCATTTTCGCCAGTTGCACGTAGCCCTTGATCGAGCGGGTGCGCGCGTGTTCGGTACGCGCATAGATGTCGAGCAGGGCATTGAGCAGGGCGCTGACCGCCAGCAGCAGGAACAGAATAGTGAACGCCAGCGCCACGTTGCCAAGGAAATTCATCGCGTTTTTGCTCAGCTCGGGCACCAGATGCAGGCCGAACTGAATTACCAGCGACGGCGTCATCTGCGCCAGACGCTGAAACACCTTGTTGTGACGAAAGTCGTTGATCCAGTGCAGCGCCGGTTGACGCCCGAGCATGCGACTGGCGTGCAGGATCAGATAGCGCGCCACTCGTCCGAGGACGAGGGCGACCACCAGCAGCACCATCAGCGCCAGCCCTGATTGCAACAGCGGGTGCTGTTCGAGGGTGCCCCAGAGGTCCTGAGCTTTGAGCCAGAGCTGTTTGATATCCATAAGCGAAACGGTTCTTCTATAAGACGCGAGGGACGATTAGAGCATTTAAGACGCTGCGTATTACGATTGGAGACAAATCAGGCAACAAAAAAACCACTGATTGCGCCCGTTTGCATAAAGAAACTCGGCCTGAGCGCTCGAAACCGGTAACCTATGCAGCTGTTTTTTTGCATATCTTCGAGGTAGCACCCGTGTTTTCCCAATTCGCCCTGCACGAACGCCTGCTTAAAGCTGTGGCCGAGCTGAAATTTGTCGAGCCAACGCCTGTGCAAGCCGCGGCCATTCCGCTGGCGCTCCAAGGGCGTGATCTGCGGGTGACGGCGCAAACCGGTAGCGGCAAAACCGCCGCTTTCGTTCTGCCCATTCTCAATCGCCTGATCGGCCCGGCGAAGATTCGCGTCAGCATCAAGACGCTGATCCTGCTGCCGACCCGCGAACTGGCCCAGCAGACCCTGAAGGAAGTCGAACGCTTCTCGCAGTTCACCTTCATCAAGTCCGGCCTGATCACCGGCGGTGAAGACTTCAAGGTCCAGGCGGCGATGCTGCGCAAAGTGCCCGACATCCTCATTGGCACCCCGGGCCGGATGATCGAGCAACTCAACGCCGGCAACCTCGACCTCAAGGAAGTCGAAGTGCTGGTGCTCGACGAAGCTGACCGCATGCTCGACATGGGTTTTGCCGAAGACGTACAGCGTCTGGTCGATGAATGCCCGAACCGTCAGCAGACCATGCTGTTCTCCGCCACCACCGGCGGTTCCGGCCTGCGCGAGATGATTGCCAAGGTGCTGAACAACCCCGAGCACTTGCAGCTCAACGCGGTCAGCCAGCTCAACTCGACGACTCGCCAGCAAATCATCACCGCCGACCACAATCAGCACAAAGAGCAGATTGTGAACTGGCTGCTGGCCAACGAGACCTACCAGAAAGCGATTGTTTTCACCAATACCCGCGCCATGGCCGACCGCATCTACGGCCGCCTGGTGGCGCAGGAATACAAGGCGTTCGTGCTGCACGGCGAAAAAGACCAAAAGGATCGCAAACTGGCGATCGATCGCCTGAAGCAGGGCGGCGTGAAGATTCTGGTGGCGACCGATGTTGCGGCCCGTGGTCTGGACGTTGATGGTCTGGATCTGGTGATCAACTTCGACATGCCACGCAGCGGCGATGAATACGTGCACCGCATTGGTCGTACTGGCCGTGCCGGTAACGACGGTCTGGCGATCTCGCTGATCTGCCACGGCGACTGGAACCTGATGTCGAGCATCGAGCGCTATCTGAAGCAGAGCTTTGAGCGCCGCACTATCAAGGAAGTCAAAGGCACCTACGGCGGGCCGAAGAAGGTCAAGGCCTCGGGCAAAGCGGTAGGCGTGAAAAAGAAAAAGACTGACGCCAAGGGCGACAAGAAGAAAACCGCGGCCAAGACGCCGACCAAGCGCAAGAGCGCCAACCGGCCAAAGCCGGATTCGCTGGTGAGCAGCGACGGCATGGCCCCGCTCAAGCGCCGCAAGCCGGCCGAGCCTGCGGCTGAGTAAGCGTTTTCATCGCGCACAAAAAAACCGGACGATGTCCGGTTTTTTATGCCTTCAGCTATCGGCTTTTTTCTCTGCCGAGCTCAGCTCTTTCAGACGCTGATCGATCAACTGGCACTTGTCCGGTAGATCGGCACTGGCTGTGCCCAGATCCATCTTCTGCAACTCGGCGTTGATCTCCTTGGCTTTTTGCGGATTCTGTTCGGTGAGCTTGGAGACTTCCTTCGCCAGTTGTTCACGTTTGATCGTCGCTTCTTCCGGCGTGCAGGCCCAGACGGGCAGGGCGCAGGCGAGAGTGGCGGCAAGAGACAGCTTGAGCAGGGTTTTCATCGGGGCAGGCCTCAGTTCCGGTTAAGGCGGGTTACGCGGTTGAGGGCGAGACGCAGGGAAAAGTTCATTCGTCTCAACTGCCGTGGCAGCAACCGGAGCGGGTAGCCCCTTCGTAACGATCATGATGCCGCACCCAGTCCATGATCTCGTCTTCATTGCGGCCCTTGGGCGTGAGGTCAAGGTAGTGGTAGGCGCCGACCAGCATGTCAAGGCCGCGGGCATAGGTTGAATAAGTGTGGAAAATCTCGCCTTGATCGTTGCGATAAAACACGCTCAACCCGGGCATTTCTTCCTCGGCGCTGTCGGTCTTTTCGTAATTGTAGGTAGCCGTCCCTGCCGCGACGTCGGCCGCGCGTGCGCAGACGCCGAAGTCATAATTGAAGTCGCAACCTTCTGAGGACACCCAGTCGAATTTCCAGTCCATGCGTTTTTTGAAATCCTGAAACTCGCTGAACGGCGCGTGAGACACGGCAACCACGGCGACATCGTGATGGGCCAGATGCTGGTTGGCGCCGTCAATGTGGTCGCTGAGGAACGAGCAACCCTGACAACCTTGCTGCCAGTCCTTGGCGAACATGAAGTGGTAGACGATCAACTGGCTGTGCTTGCCGAACAGGTCGGTGAGCTTCAGCTCGCCGTTCGGGCCCTGAAAGTGATAGTCCTTGTCGACCTTGACCCAGGGCAGGGCGCGACGCTCGGCGCTGAGACGGTCGCGCTCGCGGGTGAAGGCTTTTTCGTGGGCCAGGTGTTGCTGGCGCGCGGCGAGCCATTCTTCGCGCGATACCACCGGATGGTTTTCAACGTTCATGACGATGTCTCCTGCGGGGTTGAAGCGGCTGTTTCAGATTAGTCGTTCAACGGGGAGGGAAATCGACAGACCGCCGGTCGGTCAGTGCCGCGAACGCGGCTGAACGGCTGTGTGCCGCTCCGGTCACAACCTAAGAACGCACCATTACCGATGCGCACCGGAGGTTGAATCAGGATGACCACATACAACTGGGATTTGATTGAACGCTTGCTGCATGAAGTGCAGAACAGCGCCGGGCACAGTTTTACGCCGCGCCCGTATGCCGAGGAACACGCCGCGAATATGGCGGCGTCGGGTGAGCCGGTGGAGAATCTGGATCATTTGAAAACGCAGGCGTGCCAATACGAGAAATTGCTGCTGGAACGCGGTTTCATCGAGCCACGGCCAGAGGACGAGGGCGGCAACGGCGAAAACTTCGTCCTGACCCCGCGCGGTGCGAGCCTGCTGAGCCTGATCGACAGCAGCATTCCCGGCAATGACCACCCGCGTGAGGTGCTGGACGAGCAGGAAGATGCGCTGGATGAGCTGACGTTTGATGAAGTGGCATCCAAGGCGCAGATTGCCTGAAGCCAACACCTGACCTGTAGGAGTGAGCCTGCTCGCGATAGCGTTTTTTCAGTCACATCACTGGTGACTGAACCACCGCTATCGCGAGCAGGCTCACTCCTACAGGGGGATCTCGGTTTACTCAGGGTTTCTGTGCCGCCTTCAGGCATTTCAGGTCATTGAAATCCTTGCGCACGCCCTCGATCTTCTTCAACAAGCGCTCGCGCTGCTGCGGCGTGCTGTCGGCCATCAGGTCCACTGCCAGCGCGCGTCCCTGCGCTTCGGTGTTGGCGTAGGCCTTGCGGTAATCCGCTGTCCATAAACGCTCACGGTTAACCAGCAGTGTCTCGATGCGTTGGGGAAATTCAGGGCTTTGGCGCTGTGCCACGGCGGCGCTGAATTGCTGCTGCCAGTGGGCGCGGTTGGCGATCCACTGGATGTTCTGATCACCCAAGGCTGCGGACCACTGCGCTACACGTTGTTTCTGTTTGTCGCTGAGTGGGCCGAGCCAGTCGCCGAGGCGTTTTTCCATGCGCTCGCCGCGTTCCTTGATCTGTTGCGCCACCGGCGGCTCGACGTATTCCTTCTGGCGCTTGCGCAAATCCTTGGCGAAGGCGTCGTTCATTTCCGCTACCTGTTTGTCATCCAGACCCTGCAGCAGCTCAATGGCCGACGGCGTGATTTCCCGAGCGGTTTGGGCGATCGCCTGTTTGGCTTCGGCGGTGCGCTCCTGCAGGGCAGCGTCGGTGACCTGGTTGCTTTCGACCATGCTTTGCAGGCGATCGAGCCAATCCAGATAACCGGGCAGTTGCGTGGTGCAGTGCCAGCTCAGATGTTCCCTGAGCCGTTCGTTGAACCAGTCTTTCTGCTCGCCGTTCATGTCCAGGTAATCGCCGAGCGTCCACGGAATGATCACGTCGAGATTGCGGTAGGCCAGGCCGACACGGCTGCAGGCGCCGAGGGCGAGGGTGAAGATCAATAAAGCAGCGATGTGTTTGAACCAGCGAGACATGGGCAAATCCTTGCGAGAGCCTGGCGTCGGAAATCTGATTCTTATGTGATGCAGGATGCGCGCGGCAGTTCAGCCGATCAATAGAACGCGCGTGCGGCTTTCAGGGTGACGAGGCCATCGCACTGGCTGTTGTGCCCGGAATAGGCCGAGCAATCGTCGCCGCTGAGGCTGGAATTGCTGTAGATCAGGTCGAGGTCGACGCCCATGAACGGCCGCGACAACTTCACTGACCAATCGGTAAAACTGCTGACGTAGCCGCCGTCCACTGCCATCGGCGTGTTCAATTGGTGCGTGGTGTATTTCATGCTGACGCCGATGCCGAACGGCTGATTGCCGCCGAGGTCGGCAAACAGCGTGTTGTTCTGTTTATCCGGGTCGTTGCTAAGGGCCACGCCGAAACGGCTGCCGAGCAGGGTCAGGCCGCCAAACAGTTCCTGACTGTCGAGGGTGTCCACGCTGGGATAGCTGTAATGGATCATGCCGACTTCGTAGCCGAGAACCTGATCGAAAGGTTGTTTGTAGCCGACGTAGGAATCGATTTCCAGATCCTTGCCCGGCGTCAGGCCCATGCTCGGTGCGTACTGGCCGACATACAGGCCGCTGTCGTGGCTCAGATCGAGGCCGCCGTGGAACGAGCCGACCGCCGCCGGTTTGACCAGACCCTGGGCCATGCTGCGGCTCGGGGTGGTGTCGAGCTTGAGGTCGAAGTCGCCCAGTTCACGCTGAAATACCTGCGCAGGCGCGGACGCGCTGGCGCAGAGGCTGACGAGCAATAAACAGGAAGATGGGCGCATGCGTCACTCCATGAACCGCGAGGGCAGGGCTGCGCCTGCTGAAACGCTTGATCTAGACGCGTGCAAGGATACCGGCGAATGCCCGGCATTGATGGCCGTTCGTCGATTTTCGGGAATTTTTGTTTAAAACGAAGGGAGGTTGCGCGGTGCCAGTCCAGGCGCTTCGAAGCTCAAAGCGCCTCTGGACGGGTGTAAAACCGGGTATTACTTCTTGCCCAGGCTGATCTGCTTGGACGGGCCGAATGTCTGGCCACTGACGCCTTTGGCAATTTGCTGAATCTCGCCGCCGGACTTGAGGAACGCGGCGATCTGATCGTTGATCGATTCGCTGGTTTCAACGGCTGGAGCTGGCTTTGCTTTGCTGGTGGATGCTTTTACACGCATGGCGGCCATTAACCTGTAGAAAGTAACTCGGCCAGGCATCGTACAGGAATAACTTGACAATTGCTTGGTAAATATCCTTCGGAATAACCGACCGCTGCGCTGCATTATTATCGCTTCGATCTCTGAGATAATCGTCTAACCTGCTGTTTTAAATAAGAACATTTATCTGACGCAAGCGTTGAATATTCACTCGAGCGTGGCCTCGTTGGCCTGACGAATGGCATGTGGTCCGCCTGCCAGCGAGGCAAATCAAGGCCTTGCGAAGATTAAACGTGGCGCGCCGATCTGTCGCCCGACGCTCAGGCCAAAAACGGGTAGAATGCCGCCCACGCAATGAGGGTTCTGGAAAATGGCTTTAGTCGGGCGTTACAACAGTTTGCAAGTGGTTAAACACACTAACTTCGGTTTATATCTGGATGGCGGTGCCGACGGCGAAATCCTTCTGCCCAACCGTTATATCCCCAAGGATATTCCCAGCGAAGATGAAGATTGGCTCAATGTCTTTGTTTATCTGGACAGCGAAGACAAACTGCTCGCGACGACAGAAAAACCGAAAGTCCAGGTCGGTGAGTTTGCCAGCCTGAAAGTCGTTGAGGTCAACAGCATCGGTGTGTTCCTCGACTGGGGTCTGCCCAAGGATCTGTTGCTGCCGTACTCCGAAGAAAAACGCCAGATGACCGCCGGCGAATACTGCGTGGTGCACGTCTACCTCGACAAGCACACCCGCCGCATCACCGCCACAGCGCGTCTGGATCGCTACCTCGACAAAACCCCGGCCAACTACAGCCCGGGCCAGGAAGTCGATTTGCTGGTGGCCGAAGCCACCGACATGGGCTTCAAAGCGATAATCAACAACAAGCACTGGGGTCTGATTCACAAGAACGAGATCTTCAAGTTCATGCGCGCCGGCATGCTAGAGAAAGGCTACATCAAGGAAGTGCGTGCCGATGGCAAGATTGCCCTGAGCCTGCAACCGGTTGGTCAGGAAGCGGCCAGCAGCCTGAGTTCGAAGATTCTCGCCAAATTGCGCGACAACAGCGGCACGCTCGCGGTCAGCGACAAGAGCGACCCGGCGCTGATCAGCAGCCTGTTCGGCGTGAGCAAGGGCAACTTCAAGAAGGCCATTGGTTCGCTGTACAAGGAAGGCAAGATTGTTATCCATGCCGATCGCATTGAACTAACCTGAGCCCATGGATGGCCCATGCTCCATGGGCACACAGGGAAACGGTTCGATGAAAAAAACGCTGATCGCCTACGTCGCCACGCTGCTGACGTTTCTTTTGCTCGACGGCGTCTGGCTCGGCCTGTTGATGGCGCCGACCTACCGCGAACTGCTCGGTCCGCTGATGCTCGATAAACCGCTGCTGGTCCCCGCAGCGGTTTTTTATTGCCTGTACGTCGGCGGTTGCGTGGTGTTTGTGGTGGTGCCGGCCCTCACTTGGCAACGCGCGGCGAAAATGGGCGCGTTGCTCGGGCTGATCGCGTATGGCACGTACGACCTGACCAATTGGGCGACATTGCGCGGCTGGTCGGTGCAGGTGAGTCTGATGGACTGGGCGTGGGGGACGTTTGCCACGGCGGTGGCGTGTGCGGTGGGGTTTTTGTTGGCGAATCGATTTGGTCATTTAAATCGGTAATTGATGTTGTGGCGGCTGCCGCTATCGCCAGCAGGCTGGCTCCCACCCTGATTGTGGTTAGTACCCTAATTACCGGGTTGGCCACAATTCCCCTGTGGGAGCCAGCCTGCTGGCGATGGATGGCGCAGCCATCCGCCATTCAAAGTTGACGCCACAGAAGAACAAAATGTCTTTTCCACACGGCTTTTTCTGCGCGCCTGATCAATAATCCCTGACATTCTTATTCTGACCAGTGGATGGCCTGCCCATGTTGTGTGTGTTCGAGGTGTTGCGGTGAGTGTCGAGCGGCGCAATGCCGACAGCTTTGCCCTGCAAGTGATGATCGGCCTGTGCCTGATCTGGGGTGTACAGCAAGTGTTGATCAAGTGGGCTGCAGCGGATATCGCCCCGGTTATGCAAGCGGCGGCGCGTTCGGGGATTTCCGCGTTGCTGGTCGGTTTGCTGATCTGCTGGAAGGGCGGTTGGGGTCAGGTCGGCAATACCTGGCGCGGCGGCTTGTTGGCCGGTGCGTTGTTCGGCCTGGAGTTCCTGTTCATTGCCGAAGGCCTGCAACTGACCACTGCCGCGCACATGTCGGTGTTCCTTTATACCGCGCCGATTTTCACCGCGCTGGGCGTGCATTTTCTGCTGGCCAGTGAGCGCCTGCGGCCGCTGCAATGGCTGGGGATTCTGCTCGCGTTCATCGGTATCGCGATCGCCTTCGCCGGCGGCGTGTCGTGGGATAACCTCGATCGACGCATGCTGTTGGGCGATGCGTTCGGTGTGCTGGCGGGCGCCTGCTGGGGCGCGACGACGGTGGTGGTGCGCGCTTCACGGCTGTCGGAAGCGCCGGTGACACTGACGCTTTTTTATCAGTTGATCGTCGGCTTCCTTGGCCTGTTGCTGATCGCGCTGTTCAGCGGCCAGATTACCCACGTCAGCCTGACCACCGTCGCGGTGGCCAGTGTGCTGTTCCAGGGACTGATCGTGTCATTCTTCAGTTATCTGGTGTGGTTCTGGCTGCTGCGTCGCTATCTGGCGGCGAATCTGGCGGTGTTTTCGTTCATGACACCGTTGTTCGGCGTGACGTTTGGCGTGCTGCTGCTTGGCGAACAACTGACGCTGAATTTCATCCTCGGCGCGGTGCTGGTGCTGCTCGGCATCACCTTCGTCAGCGCCGAGCAGTGGCTGCGTCGGCGTTTGCGCAGCGCGCTGGGCCAGCGCTAGACGCTTGCATCGCCAGGCCGCCAGCGATCAGCAAGCCGCAAGCGGCGATCACCAGCGCCGGTTGCAGACCACCGCTGAAGTGGCTGCTCAGCGCCGCCAGCAATGGCCCGCTGAGCTGGCCGACGGCAAAGCAGGCAGTCAGCAAACCGGCGTTGCGCTGGGTGGCGTGGGGCGCCAGTTCCCGCGAGCGCTGCATGACCAGTTGCATGCACGCCAGAAACGGCGTGCCGCAGAGGATCACGCCCAGGCCGAGACCGACGCCGCTGCCCAGCAAGCAAGCGAACACACCGCCCGCTTGCAGCCATAGCGTTGCCATCAGCCAGTGCCGCGTGGTTTGCGGATCGTGACGGCGCAGGCTGACCAGCAACACCCCCAGCGCCGCCGCCAGACCGAAGCACGGCCAGAACAGATCGGCCTGCCATTGCCCGTCAAATTGCGCGTTGGCCATCTGCGAGAGGAAGGTCGCCGGAATGATGTAGCCAATCCCGTACAGCCCATAAACCAGTGCCAGACGACCGATGCCGCGATTCGCCGGGCTCGCCCTTGGCGCCGCCACTGCAACCGTGGCGACTGGCGTCGGCAGCAGACGCCAGACGCTCAACATCATCACCAGTGCGGCCGCCGCATAAATCAGCCATAGCGTCGCCGACGTCTGCTGCAATCCATGCGAGACCAGCGCCAGCAAGCCTGTGAGAAAAATCCCCAAACCCGGTCCGGCAAATACCAGTGCGCCCAGCCGTGGTCGGCCCGCCGCCGCGGCCAACGGCAGACTCAACGTGGTAATCATCACCAGCACCCAGGCACTCGCCACGCCGGTGCCGAAGCGCAACAGCAAGTGCGACCAGAAGCCATCCGCCCAGAACGACGCCAGCGTCAGCACCACGCACAGCCACAAGCCACCGTGCAGGCGTCGCTGCACCTGCTGCGGGCGGTGCGCGAACATCGCATCCACCGCGCCGAGCAGGTAACCGAGGTAGTTGGCCGCGGCGATCAGTCCGGCGCCCGTCAGGTCGATCTGGCCTTCACTGAGCAGGTGGGGCATTTGCGGGGTCAGGGCGAAACGGCCAATGCCCATGGCTATCATCAGGGCAACGAAGCAGGCGGATAAGCGAATCAGAGGCGACATGGTCGGGCTTCCGTCGAGAGAGCAATGACCGTCAGGCTAGGACTGATTGACTTTCTTTAAAATTGAATAATAGTGAGCAACTTGTTCTGTTCTGGAGAAGGGTAGTGGAGTTCAGTCAACTGCGAATCTTTCAGGCCGTCGCCGAGGAGGGTTCCATCACTCGCGCCGCCGAGCGCTTGCATCGGGTGCCGTCGAACCTGTCGACCCGGCTCAAGCAGCTTGAAGAGCAATTGGGCGTCGAATTGTTCGTGCGTGAGCGTCAGCGTTTGCAGTTGTCGCCTGCGGGAAAAGTCTTGCTGGACTACACCGGAAAGCTGTTCGCCCTGCGCGATCAGGCCAGTGCAGCAGTGATGGGCGGGCAACCGGCCGGGGATTTTGTGCTCGGCACGATGTACAGCACGGCGGCGATTCATCTGCCGGAATTGCTGGCGCGTTATCACCAGCAATACCCGGCGGTGAATCTGCAAGTGCAGGCAGCGCCGAGCGGCGAGCTGCTGGAAGGTTTGCTCACCGGACGCCTCGACGCGGCACTGGTCGACGGCCCGCTGGAGCTGGCCGGGCTCGACGGCGTGCCGTTGTGCGACGAGCGTCTGGTGTTGATTACCGAACCTGAACATCCGCCGGTGCGAACCGCTCTGGATGTCGCCGGGCGTGCAGTGTTCACCTTTCGCCAGGGCTGTTCGTACCGCATGCGCCTGGAAGCCTGGTTCGCCCATTACCACGCGGCGATGGGGCGGGCCATGGAGATCGAGTCGTATCAGGGCATGCTCGCCTGTGTGATTGCCGGCAGCGGCGTTGCGCTGATGGCAGAGTCGATGCTGGCCAGTCTGCCGGGGCGCGAGCGCGTCGCGGTGCATCCGCTGGCGGAGCCGTTCGTGGGTGCGACAACGTGGCTCATGTGGCGTAAAGGCATGCTTGGGGCCAATCTGAATGCCTGGATCGACGTGCAGCAAGCGGTCTATCCCGCGCCTGTGGCGCAAGCCCGCGAAACAGCCTGAACCAATGCCGGCAGATTCTGATCAATTCAGTAACAGATCATTGCGGATTTGGCCGAGCATTGCGTAGGACTTCGGACTATTATCAGTGCGAAGCGGCCTCAGAATTCCGGCCGCTCAGCACCACCCTGAAGGGGGCACGACGATGAAAGAGAAAATTCAAAACTGGCTGCACGATTTGGGTGTTGCGCTCGGCTTGATCGAACCGCCAATGCAACCTGTGCCGATTCGCACCGATGACGAGCAGCGCCGCCGCCAGCCACGTCGGCGCTAACGCCCCGGTTTTCCAGATCCAGAGAAATCGCAGTCTTCGGCCGTCCCTGCACATCAACGTGCGGGTGCGGTCGGAGGCTGCGATTTCTTGCTTTTTGCAGGCGTAAAAAAACGGGTGTGGCAACCGACGCCACACCCGTCGAAGAAAGCATCAAGTATTTACGTCAACCTCAGATTGCAGGCGCCACAGCCGCCGGGCGTGGCGAAAACAGGCTGACCAGCACGAAGCTCACCAGGCTGACACCGAGGCTGTAATAGATCGGCGTGTTCGCGTCCATGCCGTCCTTGACCATGAACACCAGCGCGGTGATGAAGCCCAGCGTCATGGCGCTGATCGCACCGGCGGTGGTCGCGCGTTTCCAGAAAATCGCCCCCATCAGCGGAATCAGCATGCCGCCGACCAGCAAGTTGTAAGCCAGGGTCAGTGCGCTGATCACGTCATTGACCACCAGTGCAATGCCCAGCACCGCCACGCCGGTCAGCAGGGTGAACAGACGGCTGACGGCAACGTTCGACTGTTTGCCGCCGCGCAGTTTCGGCAGCAGGTCTTCGGTCAACGTGGTGGACGCGGCGAGCAGGCCGGCGCTGGCGGTGGACATCATCGCCGCCAATGCAGCAGCGATCACCAGGCCACGGATGCCGTCCGGCAGCGAGACTTTGACGATGGCGGCGAAGGCGTTGTTGACGTTGTCCAGATCCGGAATCAGCACATGCGCGGCCATGCCGATCAGCGCGCAAACCAGACCGTAGATGATGCAGTAGATCCCGGCCGAGGTGCCGGCATACTTGGCGACCTTCTCGCTTTTGGCAGTGAACACGCGCTGCCAGATGTCCTGGCCGATGAGGATGCCGAAGAAGTAGATCATGAAGTAGGTGATGATCGTGTCCCAGCCGATGCTGGTGAAGTTGAAGCTGGCCGCCGGCAATTGCGCGACCAGTTGATCCCAGCCACCGACGCGGTACAGGCAGATCGGCAACAGCAGGAACATCAGGCCGACCGTCTGGATGCCGAACTGGACGATGTCGGTCAGGGTCAGCGACCACATGCCGCCGATGGTCGAATAGATCACCACGATACCGCCGCCCAGCAGCACCGAGATCCAGAAGGGCAGGCCGAACAGCACTTGCAGCACGGTGCCGATCGCCAGGATCGAGGTCACGCCGATCATCAGCGCGTAAGCGAGCATGATGGTTGCGCTGGCGGTGCGGGCCATCGGGTTGTAGCGCTTTTCCAGCACCTGGGTGACGGTGAACACCTTGAGCTTCAGCAGCGGTTTGGCGAGGAACAGGTTCAGCGCGACGATCCCGCACCCCAGTGCCGCACACAGCCAGAACCCGGAGATGCCATGCACGTAACCCAGCCGCACGGTGCCGACGGTGGACGCACCACCGAGAACGGTCGCGGCCATGGTGCCCATGTACAGCGACGGCCCCAGGTTACGCCCGGCGACCAGGTAATCCTCGTGGGTCTTGGCCTTGCGCATGCCGTAGTAGCCGAGTATCAGCATCGCGGCGGCGTAGATGAGTACGACGAATAAATCCAAAGCCATGATGGCGAGTCTCCGATTGTCTTTTTTATGGTGAGGCTGAAATCAGTTCCCTTGTAGGAGTGAGCCTGCTCGCGATAGCGGTCTGTCAGTCACATCTTTGTGGGATGTGCCGCAGTCATCGCGAGCAGGCTCGCTCCCACAGGGGATCGGTGTCAGGCGGCCTGACGCAGTTGAGGTTTTACGGCGGCTTCACGGCGCACATCGGTCGGCCCGAACACCTCCCGCGGTTCCGGGAACAGCTTGAGCAGTGTCAGGTACACCAGCGACGCCAGGCCCAGGGTCACCGGCAGGCTGATGTCGATGCCGCCAGCCAGTTCACCGAGCGGGCCGACGAACTGCCCCGGCAGGTTGACGAAGCACAGGCCGACCGCCGCGCTCGGAATCCATGCACCCAGACCGCGCCAGTTCCAGCCGTGGCTGAACCAGTAGCGCCCGCCCTGTTCGCCACGGGTGAACACTTGCAGATCGTCCGGGCAGTAGAAGCCGCGACGCACCACCAGGCCGATGATCATGATCACCATCCAGGGCGTGGTGCAGGTGATGATCAGCACGGCGAAGGTCGACACGCTTTGCACCAGGTTGGCGGCAAAACGACCGAGGAAGATGAAGGCAATCGACAGCACGCCGATCAGCAACGTCGCCTTGACCCGCGACAGCACACGCGGGAACACGCTGGACATGTCCAGCCCGGTGCCATACAGCGAGGTGGTGCCGGTGGACATGCCGCCGATCACCGCGATCAGGCACACCGGCAGGAAGAACCAGCTCGGCGATACCGCCAGCAAGCCGCCGACATAATTGTTCGCGGCAATGTAGTCGGGAGCCTTGATCGCCACGATGGTCGCAGTGGCGAGGCCGAACAGGAACGGAATCAGCGTCGCCAGTTGCGCCGCGATCACCGCCAGCATGATCTGGCCCTTCGGCGTTGTCCGTGGGATGTAGCGCGACCAGTCGCCGAGGAACGCCCCGAAGGAGATCGGGTTGCTCATCGCCACCAGCGCTGCGCCAATGAACGCCGCCCAGAAACCGGCCTGACCGAGCGCCACGCTGCCGGCGTACTGGCTGTCAAAGGCCGGCGCAAAGGCAAAGATCCCGAGCAGGAACAACAGGCTTGCGGCCCACACCGCGATGCGGTTGACCCACAACATGAAGCGGAAGCCGTAGATGCATACGGTCAGCACCAGCAGCGCGAACAGACCATAGGCGAGGCCTAAAGTGACGTCGGTTTCCGGTAAGTCGAGGAGGCGTTTGGCGCCGCCGACCAGCGCGTCACCCGAACTCCACACCGACAGTGAGAAGAACGCGATTGCGGTCAGCAATGACAGGAAGGAGCCGACGATCCGCCCGTGCACGCCGAAATGCGCACCGGAAGACACGGCGTTGTTGGTGCCGTTGAGCGGGCCGAACAGGCCCATCGGCGCGAGAATCAGCGCACCCACCACTACACCCAGGACAATCGCCCAGACGCCGGCCTGAAACGACAGGCCGAACAGCACCGGGAAACTGCCCAGCACCGCGGTGGCAAAAGTATTGGCGCCGCCGAAGATCAAGCGAAACAGGTCGCTGGGTCGGGCGTCGCGCTCATGGTCCGGGATCTGTTCGACCCCGTTGGTTTCAATGCTGCTAAGGCTTTTTTCGTTGTTGTTGTTATTCATGATCTGCTCCGATCATCAGGCGCGCTCATCGTGCGTGAGCGTCACCATTGGCTAAGGGGATGGCAGCCCTTCCGGCATTGCGGACAAATGTTCGTGACAGGCCAGCCATAGGCCTTGTTGTTCTAGGCTCGACGCTTGTTTTTTGAAGACAATCGTCTCGCGCTCCTGGCTGAAGTGTTGCTCCCCTTGCATGCGCAGCTCGGTGGCCACGTCATGAATGAAAATCGCCACGTCACCCTGCAGGCTGACGAAGGCGTTGCTCGAGGTGCACGACCGCACCTCGAAGCCATCCTCGTGACGCCAGCGGTCCCACAACGCCTGGTAGGCATCGCGTGACAGCAGTGGCTGTTCGAGGGTGTAAAACACGAAGCTCGCATCGGCACTGAACGCGCCGAAGTAGGCTTCGCGGTCGTTACGGGCAAACGCGGCGACCAACTCGGCGGCCGCGTGCAGAACCTGATCACGTGCGTTCATGACCCGACCCTTAGCGATGAACCACGCCAGGCAGTACGCAGAGCATTTCGTACAGCAGATTGGCGGCCAGCAGCGAGGTGTTGCCGGTGGTGTCATAAGCGGGCGAGACTTCTACCAGATCGCAACCGATCAGGTCGAGGCCCTGGCAGCCACGGACGATTTCAATTGCCTGAATGGTGGTCAGACCGCCGATTTCCGGGGTGCCGGTGCCGGGCGCCCAGGCCGGGTCGATGCCGTCGATATCGAAGCTCAGGTACACCGGGCCGCCGCCGACTTTCTCGCGCACTTCGGCCATCAGTGGTGCCAGCGACTTGTGCCAGCACTCTTCAGCCTGGACCACACGGAAACCCTGATCGCGGCTCCAGTTGAAGTCGTCAGCGGTGTAACCCTGCGCGCGCAAACCGATCTGCACCACACGGTCGCAGTCGAGCAGACCTTCCTCGACGGCGCGACGGAAAGTCGTGCCGTGGGCGATCTTCTCGCCGAACATGTGATCGTTCACATCGGCGTGGGCATCGATATGCACCAGGCCGACCTTGCCATGCTTTTTGTGAATCGCACGCAGGATCGGCAGGGTGATGGTGTGGTCGCCGCCCAGGGTCATCGGGATGACGTTGTGCTCGAGGATGTTGTCGTAGGCTTCTTCGATGATGCGCACGGCGTCGAGCAGGTTGAAGGTGTTGATCGCCACGTCACCGATGTCGGCGACCGACAGCGAGTCGAACGGCGCGGCGCCGGTGGCCATGTTGTACGGGCGGATCATCACCGATTCGGTGCGGATGTCGCGCGGCCCGAAACGGGTGCCGGGGCGCAGCGAAGTACCGATGTCCAGGGGCACGCCAACGAAGGCAGCGTCCAGACCGGCAGCGGTCGGTACATGGGGGAGTCGGAGCATGGTGGCGATGCCGCCGAAGCGCGGCATTTCGTTGCCGCCCAGTGGTTGGTGAAGAATCTTGTCCACGGGTAGGGCCTCATCGTCTTTGTTTTATTTATGTCGGCGCGCTGTGAATACGGGTTCGGACGCCGCTGTGGGGGCGATGATGCGAAATGTAGTGGCAGGGAAGAATCGCTACGGGCAAAAACTTAGTTCAGATTTTTCTAAACTAATGGAGGTGGTGGGATTAGACTTTGGCGGGTTCGAATGAAGTGTAGGGTTGAAGATTGTTGCCCTCACCCCAGCCCTCTCCCAGAGGGAGAGGGGGCCGACCGAGTTGTTGGCGGAATCTGCATCGACCTGAAAAATCGAGTCGAACTCAGGATTTGAACGCCATGGAGATCAGCTCCCTCTCCCTCCGGGAGAGGGCTGGGGTGAGGGGAATTCAGCAGGCGACACATTTCTTACGCCCGGAGTACCAATGGCCAACGCTTTACCCGACCTGAAACTGCTGCGCATCTTCGTCAGCGTCGTGCGCCATCAGGGTTTTGCCAATGCGCAGCAGGAACTCAACCTGTCGACCTCGGCGATCAGCACCTACATGAGCCAGCTCGAAGCGGCGCTCGGCCTGGTGCTGTGCCATCGCGGGCGAGGCGGGTTCAGCCTGACCAGCAAGGGCGAGCTGTTCCATCAGGAAACCCTGCGCCTGCTCGGCGAACTCGAAGGCTTCGAGCAATACGCCGCGGCGCTCAAAGGCGAATTGCGCGGCACTCTCAATCTCGGGGTGATCGACTCCACTGTCAGCGACAAAGCCTTGCCCTTTGCCGAAGCCATCGGCGCCTACAGTCAGGAGCACCCGGCGGTGCATTTGCACTTGTCGGTGATGAGTCCGTATGAACTGCAACTGGGCGTGCAGGACAACCGCCTCGACCTGGCCATCGGTGCGTTTTCCACGCGCATGAGCGGGCTGGTCTACATGCCGTTGTACCGCGAGCAACATTGGTTGTATTGCAGCAATCGCCACCCGTTGTTCAACGAGCGGCGCATTCCCGAGCAAGTCATCACCCAGCAGCGCATGGTCGGGCGTGGTTACTGGAGCCAGGCCGAACTGGCCCGGCATGGTTTCAAACACAGCGCCGCCACCGTGGAAAGTATGGAGGCGCAGTTGATACTGGTGCTCTCCGGTGCCTACATCGGTTACTTGCCGGAGCACTATGCCCAGGCCTGGGCCGACAAGGGCGACTTGCGCGTTTTGCTGCCGGCCACTTTCGGCTATCAGGCGCCGTTTTCGATGATCATGCGCCGTGGCCGCAGTCGCGAGCCGCTGATCCAGACCTTTCGCGATTTGCTCAAAGCCCAGTTGAATCAGGCGTAACCCATCATGTCCCGAGCACAATGCCCGCGCTGCCTGCGCCCTCAAACCCACTGCCTGTGCCCGCTGATCCCGCGCCTCGACAGCCGCACGCGGGTGTTGCTGTTGCAGCACCCGAGCGAGGTCAACCATGCGTTGAATACTGCGCGGCTGGCGGCGCTGGGCCTGAGCAATGCCGAGTTGATCGTCGGTGAAGTCTTCGAAGATCTACCGACGCTGTTGAACCGCCCGGGCTATCAGGCGCGGCTGTTGTTTCCGGCCGACGATGCGCAGCCGCTGCAGGCTTATGCGCCGACTGACGAACCGTTGTTGCTGGTCGTGCCGGACGGTACCTGGCGCAAGGCACGCAAGATGTTGCACCTCAATCCGTTGCTGGCAGCGTTGCCACGGGTGACTTTGGCTGAAGGCGGCGTGTCGCGTTATCGCTTGCGCAAGGCACCGGGGCCGGGGGCGTTGTCGACTATCGAGGCTATTGTGCAGGCGTTGCAGACCCTGGAAGCGCCGGTTTCGTTCGAGCCGTTGCTCAATCCGTTTGAAGCGCTGATCGAAGGGCAGATTGCGGCGATGGGGGAGGAGACCTTTCAGCGTAATCACAACCGCTGATCGTTCCCACGCTCTGCGTGGGAATGCATCCAGTGACGCTCTGCGTCATCGTTGCAAAGGGACGCGGGAGCGTCCCGGGCGGCATTCCCACGCGGAGCGTGGGAACTATCAGCAAAAATAGTCGGTGTTCTTGCTGGCCCCATCGCTGGCAAGCCAGCTCCCACAGTGTCCGTGTCGACCACAAAACTTGTGAACACCTCAGAACCTGTGGGAGCTGGCTTGCCAGCGATGGGGCCAGCCAATTCACCACAAAATCCGGATATCTCTAGCGCTCTCGCATCGCCTCGGTCCGCGCTTTCAGCACCGGTTTGAGCAGATAATCCAGCACGCTTTTCTCGCCGGTGATGATGTCCACCGTCGCCACCATCCCCGGAATGATCAGCAGCGGTTTGACGTCCCCGCCCAGATGGTTTTTATCGGTGCGCACCTGGATCAGGTAGAAGCTGTTGCCCTTGTCGTCAGTGATCGTGTCGGCGCCGATCAGCTCGAGTCTGGCGCTCAGCCCGCCGTAGATCGTGTAGTCATAGGCGCTGAATTTGACCATGGCTTTCTGGCCCGGATGCAGGAAAGCCACATCCTGCGGCCGTACTTTGGCCTCGATCAGCAGGTTGTCTTCCAGCGGCACGATTTCGACCATGTCGCTGCCCGGCTGGACCACGCCGCCAATGGTGTTGACCTTCATCTGCTTGATCACCCCGCGCACCGGCGAAGTCACCGTGGTGCGGGTGACGCGGTCATCGATGGCGATGCTGGTGGCGGTGATTTTCGACAGGTCGGTGCGTTTCTCGTTGAGCTCTTTGGCGGCTTCGGAGCGGAAGGTCTGCTCCGATTCGTCGATCTTGCTGCGGATCTCGGCAATCGCCGATTCGGCGCGGGGAATTGCCAGCGTGGTGGCGTTCAGCGAACCACGGATTTCCACCGCGCTGCGCCTGAGGCGAAGGATTTCCACCGGTGACACGGCGCCGGTTTTCACCAGCGGTTCGGACATGTTCATCTCTTGCTGCAATAACGCCAGGCTGGAGCTGAACTGGCCCTGCTTGGAACGAAACTCCGCCAGCTCCTGGGTTTTCTGCCGCAGTTGTTCGCTCAAGGTACGCTGCTCGCTGGCGAGGCGGCGCTGGCGCTGTTCGTACAGCGAGCGCTCGTCTTCGGCGACTTGCGGCGCCTTGGCAATCACCTCCGCGGAGAGTTTGAACGGCCGGCCCTCGGCCTCGGCGGACAGGCGTTCGACCTGCGCAGTCAGCGCGTAGCGGTCGGCCTCGCTTTCGCCTTTGTTCGAGCGAAAACGCGTGTCATCCAGGCGCAGCAGGGTATCGCCCTTGCTGACCATCTGGCCTTCGCGAACGAAGATCTCGGTGACGATGCCGCCTTCGAGGTTCTGGATTACCTGGACCTTGCTCGAAGGAATCGCCTTGCCTTCGCCCATGGTGACTTCTTCGAGCACGGCAAACTTCGCCCAGACCACCGCGCTGATCAGCAGCGCCGCCGCCAGCCACACGGTGATCCGCGATTTGCGCGGCGAATCCTGCAACGAAGCGCCGGCGGTTTCCGGCATGAAGTCGGCCTCGGCGCTCTTGCCGAAACTGTCGAAGTAGCCGCGATCCTGGCTATCGGTGGAAGCAGACATGGGCAACTCCTAGACCGCCGTCGAGCCGACACGGCCCTTGCGCAGTGCATCGATGACCGCTTCTTTCGGACCGTCGGCGACGACCTGGCCGTTGTCCAGTACGAGCAAGCGATCGACCAGGCTCAACATCGAGGTGCGGTGGGTGACCAGCAGCAGGGTTTTGCCCTGCACCCATTGATGCAGTTTCAGCCGTAGCTGATCTTCGCTGCTGTTGTCCATGGCGCTGGTGGGTTCGTCGAGCAGCATGATCGGCGGGTCGAGCAACAACGAGCGTGCCAGCAGCACCGCCTGGCGCTGGCCGCCGGAGAGCAATTGTCCGCGTTCGCCCACCGGCCGGTCGAAGCCTTGCGGGTGCTGGCGGGCCAGTTCGGTGACGCCGGTCAGCTCAGCCACTTCGAGCATGCGCGCGTCGCTGATGTAGCGAGCGCCGAGGGTGAGGTTGTCGCGCAGGCTGCCGGCCAGCAACGGCAGGTCGTGGGCGACGTAGCCGATCTGTTGGCGCAGGTCGGCGACATCGAGCTGGCGCAGGTCGAGGCCGTCGAGCAGCAATTGACCTTCTTCGGGTTCGTAGAAACCCATCACCAGCCGCGCCAGGGTGCTTTTGCCTGAGCCGCTGCGGCCGATAATGCCGACCCGTTCGCCGGGCTTGAGGCTGAAACTGACGTTACTCAGCGCCGGCGCATTCTGGCCGTTGTAGTGAAAGGTCACGCCGCTGACGTCCAGCGCGCCTTGCAGTTGCGTGCGTTCCAGCGGCCGCTGCTTGCCGTCGCGTTCCTGCGGCAAGGCCATCAGCGCATCGGTGCTTTTCATGGTCAGTTGCGCTTGCTGATAGCGGGTGATCAGCCCGGCGATCTGCCCCAGCGGCGCAAGTACCCGGCTGCCGAGCATGTAGGTGGCGACCAGCGCACCGACGCTGAGGTTACCGGCAATGATGCTGTAGACCCCGGCGACAATCGTCGCCATCCCCGAGAACTGCTGAATGAACAAGGTGCCATTGGTCGCCAGCGCCGAAAGGTTGCGCGCGTGGCTGTCGAGGCGGGTGAGGGCGCCGTGGGTGCTTTCCCATTTGTGCTGACGTTCGCTTTCGGCGCTGCAGGCCTTGAGGGTTTCCAGGCCGCCGAGGGTTTCGATCAGCAGCGCCTGGCGTTCGGCGCCGAGGCTCAGGCTCTGTTGCACGGTGTCGCGCAGTTTGACCTGAATGATCATGGCGAAAATGATCGTGAGCGGAAATGCCAGCAGCGGAATCACCACCAGCCAGCCACCGAGCAGGCCAATCACCGCGAGCATCAACACCACGAACGGCAGGTCGATCAGGCTGGTCAAGGTCACGGCGGTGAGGAATTCGCGCAGCCCCTGAAAATCATGAATGCTTTGTGCGAACCCGCCGATGGTCGCCGGCCGCGCCTTCATCGACATGCCGGTGATGCGTTCGAATAAGGTCGCAGACAAAATCACATCGGTTTTCTTCCCGGCGGTATCGAGTAAATGTGCACGCACAACGCGCAACACCAGTTCGAAACCGGTGCCGATCAACAGGCCGATCGACAGCACCCATAAGGTCGACGTCGCCTGGTTCGGCACCACGCGGTCGTAGGTCTGCATGACGAACAGCGGCACCATCAGGCCCAGCAGGTTGATCAAAAAACTGGCGAGAATCGCGTCGCTGTATAGCCATTTCGACAGCTTCAAGGTGTCGCGAAACCACGCCTGCACCCGCGGCACCAGCGGTGCGCGCAGGTCTTCGAGTTCGTGCCGCGGCCGGGCGAACAAGGCCTGGCCACTGTAGTGTTCGGCGAGTTCGTCGCGGCTGACCCATTGCTCGCCGCCATCGGCTTCACTGGGCAGCAGCAAGGCTTTGCCGTCGTCGCCGAAGCGCCGTAGCACCGCCGTGCGGCCGTCGTTGAGCAGCAGCAGGATCGGCAGGTTCAACGGCGAAATGTCTTTCAGATCACGGCGCAGCAAACGCGCCTGCAACCCGGCGCGGGCGGCCGCACGGGGCAGCAGATCCAGGCTCAGGCGTTGTTTGTTCAGAGGCAACCCGGCACTCAGGCTGGCGCGGCTGACCGTCGCACCGTGCAGTTTGCAGAGGATCAGCAGACCGTCGAGTAACGGATCATCGAAGCTCAAACGCGGATCGATGCCGGCGGCGCCGGTTTCCATGCGGGTCATATTGATTGCCTCAGTTGAACGGGCTTGGTTATCGGATCGTTCCCACGCTCCCACGTGGGAATGCAGCCCGTGACGCTCCGCGTCACTGGACGCGGAGCGTCCCTAGAGGCATTCCCACGCAGAGCGTGGGAACGATCAAGTGTCCACGGCGCCTATGGGGTTACTTCAACTCAGGCAAGCGCGCCTGGTTTTTCACCTCGGTCGCGGCAATCGCATCGGCTGGCAGCACCACCCGCTGCTTGCTCAGCAACTGGCCCATGTTCGCCAGCACGCGGTACATCGAGTATTCCTCGGTGTAACGAATTTCGGTGTAGCGACGGTTGGCGTTGTACAGCTCGTTTTCGCTGTCGAGCAGGTCGAGCAGGGTGCGTTGGCCGAGGCCGAACTGATCCTGATAGGCGGCGCGTACGCGTTTGGTGGTTTCGGCGTATTCGCGCGCGGTCGGCGTCTGTTTCTTCGCGTTTTCCATGGCGTTCCAGGCCAGACGAATATTTTCGTTGAGCTGGCGCAGGGCGTTGTTACGGATGTCCATCGCCTGGTTGATGTCGTGGGCGTTGGCCGCCAGGCGCGCCTTGTCGCTGCCGCCGCGGAACAGGTTGTAGTTCATCACCACGCCGACGCGCCACTCGTTGTCGTGGCCTTCATCGCCCTGCACGTTGTTGTTCGCACCCACCGCGGCTTCGGCGTCGAAGCGTGGGTAGAACGGCGACTTCGCTACTTCGTATTGGCTTTCGGCAGACTGCACGTCAGCCTGGGCCGATTTCAGGTACGGGTTGTTATCAACCATGCTTTGCTGGGCTTCGCGCAGTTCCGTCGGCAGTTCGCCGCGGGTCGAAGCCGGCGTTTCCAGCTCATCTGGCATGCGCCCGACCACGCTGTAGAAGTTCGATTCGGCGTCGGCCAGATCGACTTCGGCGGTATCGAGGTTGTTCTGCGCCAGCGCCTTACGCGCTACCGATTGATCGGAGTCCGCGGTGCTGCCGACGCCACGCTCGGTACGCAGGCCGATCTGGTCGTTGACCCGCAAGTGCGCCTGCAGATTGTTTTTCGCCAGCGTCACCAGTTCGCGACGCTTGAGCACTTCGAGATAGACCTCGATGGTGCGCAGGGCCAGATCCTGCGCGGTGCCTTGCGCGTAATAGGCGCGCGAGTTCGACACGCCTTTGGTGCGCTCGACCTCGTTGGCGGTGTTGAAGCCGTCAAAGATCATCTGCCGCAGACGCAGTTCGGACTGGGTGTAATTGAGGATCTCGGTGTTGTGGTTACCGAAAGCCCGGGTGTTGGTGTTGTCGCTGTAGCCGCGACCGTAGGCGGCATTCAGATCGACGGACGGATAGAAACCGCCCTTGGCAACTTTGACTTGCTCGTCTGCCGACAGCCGCGCATCCACGCGCGAAGCCAGTTCCGGGTGAGTGGCAATCGTGCTTTGAATGGCTTCAGTCAGATTCATGGCGTGGGCTTGAGAAGTGCAAGCCATGGCCAGCAAAACCGCGCTGCAGAGGGGGGTTAGAACGCGCATGGGTGCATCTCCGTAAGTCCTGATGGTGTGTTACTGTCGCCAAATAATTGACGATATTTTAAGGTGTCGGCGTCTCACTCTTGTAACATCAGAGCTAAGAACATCCTGAAGCGTAGCTAAGAAAAAATTTTCATAAGGCTTATGCCAAAAAAAACTTATGCGGTTTTTCAAAAGCAGCACATTGTTCAGCTCGAAAGCCTTTGTTTTATGCGCTTTAGGGAGCTCAAAAGGGCTTGAGGAAAGTTCCATTCACTTTGCTTTAGACGGCGAAGTACTGCTGAAGGGGAGGGACGCGTAACGGCGAGCGAGCGACAGTTTTTTGTCACTCGAGTGATTCACCACCGTTACGTAGCGCTAGTGGGTGCATTGCCTTGAACAGGATGCCGAAGTGCTTGAATGCGCTGAGGTTTTCCCGGCAAGGAACCCGCGAAACGAACTGTCGAGGGTGCGAGCGTCGCCCCCGGCAACCCGATTGAGCCATGGGCTGCTTCGCGAACCAGTGCCGACGGTGGTCGGCAGCGGAGGATTTCACATGGCAACGCTCATCGGTACGGTCACAAAAGTCATTGGCCAGGTGTTCGCTCAAGCGGGCGACGGCATCAAACGTCCGCTGTTCGAAGGCGATCGTTTGTATGCTGGCGATCAATTGATCACCGGCGCGGAAGGCGCGGTGGCGGTGAAACTGCAAAACGGCGAGCAATTGACCCTCGGTCGCGGAAGCAGCATCACCATGACCGGGCAACTGCTGGCCGATCAGGCGGTGCCGGTGAACGTAGACGAAGCCCAGACCCCGAGTCAGGCACAACTGACCGATGTCGAGCAAATCCAGAAAGCCATTGCCGCCGGTGACGACCCCAGCCAAAGCGCCGAAGCCACCGCTGCCGGGCCCAACGCGCCCAGCGGCAATACCGGTGAACTGGGCGGCGGTCACAGTTTTGTGCTGCTGAGCGAAGTCGGCGGCCGGGTCGACCCGATCATCGGTTTCCCCACCGCCGGTTTCAACGGCATCCCCGAGTTTCCCGACTATCGCCGCGACGCGGACAACGACGATGGCGATGACGCGCCCGCGCCGATCATTGCGCCACCGCCACCGGCGAACAACCCGGTGACGCTGACCGGCCTGGCCGTTCAGGGCGGCGAACTGTCGGTCAACGAAGCCAATCTGCCCAACGGCTCAGCCAGTAACAACGGCGCGCTGACCCAGCGCGGCACATTCAGCATTTCCGCCCCCGATGGTCTGACCAGCCTGAGCATCGGTGGCATCAACATAATCGTTGGCGGGGTGGCGGTCGGCTTCCCGCAGTCGATCACTTCGCAATTGGGCAACACCCTGACGATCACCGGTTACAACCCGGCGACTGGCGTGGTCAGCTACAGCTACACCCTCACCGGCAACGAAACCCATTCGGCCGGTGACGGCGCGAATACCGTCAGCGAACAGTTCACCGTGATCGCCGGCGACAGCAATGGCGACACCGCCACCGGCACCCTCGATGTCAACATCACCGACGACGTGCCCAAGGCGTTCGACGACAACAACGGCACCGCGTCAGAAACCCAACTGACCCTGACCGGCAGCGTGCTGACCAACGATGTACAAGGCGCCGACCGCGTGCCGACTGGCCCGATCACGCCCGCCACCTTCACCGGTACTTACGGCACCCTGGTGCTCAATGCCGATGGCACTTACACCTACACGCTGAACACCAGCGACGCCGATTTCAAAGCGCTGACTGGCGGCGGCAATGGCACCGAAACCTTCGCCTATACCCTCACCGATGCCGACGGCGATACCAGCACGGCGAACCTCATTCTGCAGATTCACAACAACGACGATCCGGTGGTCATCAACGGCCTGAACGTCGAGGGCGGCGAGCTGACGGTCAACGAAAGCAACCTCAGCGACGGCAGCGCCCCGAATGCCGGCGCACTCACGCAAAGCGGCACCTTCACCATCACCGCGCTCGACGGCGTCAGCACCCTGACCGTCGGCGGTATCGCCGTGGTCACCAACGGCGTGGCCGCAGGCTTCCCGCAATCGATCACCACGCCGCTGGGCAGCACGCTGACCATCACCGGTTTCAACCCTGCCACGGGCGTGGTCAGCTACAGCTACACCCTGGTCGACAACGAAACCCACCCGAACGCCAACGGCACGAATAACCTGCCGGAGCAGTTCGCCGTGACCGTGGTCGACGACAACGGCACCACCGCCACCGGCACCCTCGACGTCAACATCACCGACGACGTGCCCAAGGCGTTCGACGACAACAACGGCACCGCTTCGGAAACCCAACTGACGCTGACCGGCAACGTCCTGACCAACGACGTACAAGGCGCCGATCGCGTGCCGACCGGGCCAGTCACTCCCGGCACTTTCACCGGTACTTACGGCACTCTCGTGCTGAACACCGACGGCACCTACACCTACACCCTGAACACCAGCGACGCCGATTTCAAAGCGTTGACCGGTGGCGGCAACGGCACTGAAACCTTCGCCTACACGATCACCGACGCCGACGGCGATACCAGCACCGCCAACCTCGTCTTGCAGATCCACAACAATGACGATCCAGTGATCATCAACGGCCTCGACGTCAACGGTGGCGAGTTGACGGTCAACGAAAGCGACCTCAGCGACGGCAGCGCCCCGAATGCCGGCGCGCTGACCCAAAGCGGCACCTTCACCATCACCGCACTCGACGGCGTCACCACCCTGACTGTCGGCGGCATCGCCGTGGTCACCAACGGCGTGGCCGCAGGTTTCCCGCAATCGATCACCACGCCGCTGGGCAGCACGCTGACCATCACGGGTTTCAACCCTGCCACGGGCGTGGTCAGCTATAGCTACACCCTGGTCGACAACGAAACCCACCCGAACGCCAACGGCACCAACAACCTGCCCGAGCAGTTCGCGGTCACCGTGGTCGATGACAACGGCACCACCGCCACGGGCACCCTCGACGTCAACATCACCGACGACGTGCCCAAGGCGTTCGACGACAACAACGGCACTGCTTCGGAAACCCAACTGACGCTGACCGGCAACGTCCTGACCAACGACGTACAAGGCGCCGACCGCGTGCCGACTGGCCCAGTGACTGCCGGCACCTTCACCGGTACTTACGGCACTCTCGTGCTGAACACCGACGGCACTTACACCTACACGCTCAACACCAGCGACGCCGATTTCAAAGCGCTGACCGGTGGCGGCAACGGCACTGAAACCTTCGCCTACACGATCACCGACGCCGACGGCGATACCAGCACCGCCAACCTAGTTCTGCAGATTCACAACAACGACGATCCGGTGATCATCAACGGCCTCGACGTCAACGGTGGCGAGCTCACCGTCTACGAGAAAAACCTCAGCGACGGCACCAGCCCCGACACGCCAGCCCTGACTCAGAGCGGCACCTTCACCGCCACCGCGCTGGATGGCCTGCAAACCCTGACCGTGGGCGGCATCAACGTGGTGACCGGTGGCGTCGCCGCAGGCTTTCCACAATCGATCGTCACGCCGCTCGGCAGCACGCTGACCATCACCGGTTACAACCCGGCCACTGGCGTGGTCAGCTATAGCTACACCCTGGTCGACAACGAAGCCCATCCGAACGCCAACGGCGCCAACAGCATTACCGAGAACTTCAATGTCGTGGCCACGGACACCGATGGCAGCACAGCCAGCGGCCAGATCAACGTCAACATCGTCGACGACTTGCCGAGCGCATACGCCGACGCTGCGTCGGTGAAGGAGGGCGGCACGGTCAGCGGCAACGTGCTCGACAACGATATTGGCGGCGCGGATGGTCCGGCCGTCAGCGGTGCGGTCGTCGGCGTGCGCGCCGGTGCCGACACGTCCACATCCGCCATCGGCGGCCTCAATTCGCAGATCAACGGTACCTACGGCTACCTGACCCTCGACGCCAACGGCAATGCGGTTTATCACAGCAATCCCAACACCGTGAACGGCCCCGGCGCGGTAGACGTATTCACTTACACCGTACGCGATGCCGACGGTGATGAGAGCACCACCACCATCACCATCGATGTCTATAACAGTTGCCTGAAAGCGGTCAGTGACAGCGATGTCACCGTCTATGAGAACGCCCTCGATCTGAACAAGGACGGCCAGGATCTGGCGGCGGGCAGTGTGGTCGGCAGCGATCCGGGCAACAGCGGCGAAACCGCGTCCGGCACGCTGGTCGGCTCGGTCACCGGCGCGGTCGGTGCGATCAGTTATGCGCTGGTCGGCAGCGCCACCGGCAACTACGGGCAGATTCAGCTCAACCCCAACGGCACTTACACCTACACGCTGACCGCGCCGGCGACCACCACGCCGCAGGCCGACGACGGTGCCAACACCCTGACGGAAACCTTCACTTATCAGGCCACTGATTCACTGGGCAACATTGTCACCAGTACGATTGTGATCAGCGTCGTCGACGACGTGCCGAAAGCGCTGAATGACAGCAACGCCAACAGCGCTTCGGAGAACCAGCTGAGCCTCACCGGAAATGTGCTGACCAACGATGTGCAAGGCGCCGACGTGGTGGCGACCGGACCGAATGCCGGACCGATCACCCCCGGCACCTTCACCGGTACTTACGGCACGCTGGTGCTCAACGCCAACGGCACCTACACCTATACGCTCAACGCCAACGATGCGGACTTCAAAAACCTCGGCGGCGGTGGCAACGGCAGTGAGACCTTCACCTACACACTGACCGATGCCGACGGCGATACCAGCACCGCCAATCTGGTGCTGAACATCCATAACAATGACGACCCGATCTGCCTTGACGGCCTCGATGTGAAAGGCGGCGAACTGACCGTCTACGAGCGAAACCTCAGCGACGGCAGCAGCCCAGACACACCGGCTCTGACCCAGAACGGGACCTTCACGGTTACCGCCCTCGATGGCCTGCAAACCCTGACCGTCGGTGGCATCGCCGTGGTGAACAACGGTGTCGCCGCAGGCTTCCCGCAATCGGTCGTCTCGCCGCTGGGCAGCACCTTCACCGTCACTAGTTACAACCCGGCCACCGGTGTCGTGAGTTACAGCTACACCCTGGTCGATAACGAAACCCACCCGAACGCTAACGGCGCCAACAGCCTCACCGAGAATTTCGCCGTCGTCGCTACCGACACCGACGGCAGCAGCGCCAGCGGCCAGATCAACGTCAATATCGTCGACGATCTGCCGATTGCCAATCCGGATGCAGCCTCGGTTGCGGAAGGCGACACCGTCAGCGGCAATGTCTTCAGCAACGATGTGGGCGGCGCTGACGGTCCGGCGCTGACCGGCGCAGTGGTTGGCGTGCGTGCAGGCGGCGACACATCCACTTCTGCCATCGGCGGTTTGAATTCACAGATCAATGGCACTTACGGCTACCTGACCCTCGACGCCAACGGCAACGCCGTCTATCACAGCAATCCCAACGTGGTGAACGGCCCGGGCGCGGTGGACGTGTTCACCTACACCGTGCGCGATGCCGACGGTGACGAAAGCACCACCACCATCACCATCGACGTGCACGACAGCTGCCTGATAGCCGCCAGCGATTCTGACGTGACGGTCTATGAAAAAGCCCTCGACCTGACCAAGGATGGCCAGGATCTGGCGCCCGGCACGGTGACCGGTAGCGATCCCGCCAACAGCGTCGAAACCGCGACCGGCACGCTGGTCGGGGCCGTCAGCGGTGGTACGGGTGCGATCACCTACAGCCTGGTCGGCAGCGCCACCGGCAGCTACGGGCAGCTGCAGCTCAACGCCGACGGCACCTACACCTACACGCTGACCTCGGCGCCGAAAACCACGCCGAACGCCAACGACGGGCCGAACACCCTGAGCGAAAGCTTCACTTACAAAGCCACCGATGCGCTGGGCAACAGCACCACCAGCACACTGGTGGTGAACATCGTCGACGACGTGCCGAAAGCCGTCGCGTCGGATCGCTCGGTGGCGGCGGTGGAAATCGACTCCAACATCCTCATCGTTCTCGATATTTCCGGAAGCATGGCCGACGCCTCTGGTGTCCCAGGCCTGTCGCGGCTGGATCTGGCCAAGCAGGCGATCAGCGCCTTGCTCGAAAAATACGACGACCTCGGCGATGTGAAAGTGCAGCTCGTCACCTTCAGCAGCGGCGCCACCGATCGCACCTCGGTGTGGGTCGATGTCGCCACGGCAAAAACCTTGCTCGCCGGGCTCAACGCCGGCGGCGGTACCAATTACGATGCCGCGGTGGCGGTGATGCAGAGCGCGTTCAACACCTCGGGCAAACTCACCGGGGCGCAGAACGTCGGTTACTTCTTTTCCGATGGCAAACCCAACGAGGGTGACATCGGCACGGCCGACGAAGCCGCGCTGAAAAACTTCCTCGATGCCAACAACATCAAGAACTACGCCATTGGCCTGGGCAGCGGCGTAAGCAATGCCAACCTCGACCCTCTCGCGTATGACGGCATCAGCCACACCAACACCAACGCGGTGGTGGTCACCGACCTCAATCAGCTCAACTCGGTGTTGTCCGGCACAGTGCAGGGCGCACCGGTCACTGGCTCGCTGCTCGGCGAGGGCGGTTCGTTCGGCGCCGATGGCGGTTTCATCAAGTCCATCGTGGTCGACGGCACCACCTACACCTACGATCCGAAAGCCCTCAGCGGTCAGGGCTCGTTGACCGCGAGCGGCGGGGCCAATCACGGCACCTTCAACACCGCCAGCAATACGCTGAGCATCGCCACCCACAACAGCGGCACGTTGCTGATCAACCTCGACACCGGCGAGTACACCTACACCTCGCAGAAAACCACCGCCGTGGTCATCACCGAGAACATCGGCTTCACCGTCAGCGACAACGACGGCGACCTCGCCAGCTCGACGCTGACCGTCAAAGTGATTCCCAACGCGCCACCCGTGGCAATCGACGATCACGTCATCACCAACGTGCTGTCGGGCAACATCGTGGTGCCGGGCGAACTGTTGCTGGCCAATGACACCGATCCGACCGGCGACACCCTCAACGCCACACCGACCAGTTTCAACACCGGCTGGATTTCAAAAGCGGCGGACTTCACCGGCTCAGGTGCGATCACCTTCAATGTCCAGGCCAACAACACGGCCAACCAGAACCTCGCCAACGTGCGCAACGCGTTCAATGCCAACGCCGCGACCATGACCGCCGTGCTCGTTGTCACGGGGTATCTCGGCTCGGTGAGCAACAGCAACGCCAACGACGAGGACCGCATCACCGTCAACCTACGCCAGGGCGAAACCCTCAACCTGGATCACAACCTCGATCCCGGTCGGATCAGCATGGAGTACTCACTCAATGGCGGCGCCTGGATTGCCCTGACTGACGGGCAAACCCTCACGGCATCAGCCGATGGCGTCTATCAGATCCACATCACCAACATCGCCAACGCTACCGGGAACGGTAACCCGAACGGGGCGGAAAATTATCAACTGAGCATGACGCTGAACTACGCCGGGGCCCACGACGTGACCGCGGATTATCACGGCACTTACACCGCCAACGACAACCACGGCGGCAGCGACACGGCCAACGTCAGCATCAGCTATCAGGACGGCCACATCCTCACCGGCACCGCCGGCGATGATGTGCTGGTGGCCGGCAACGATGACAACATCATCAATGCCGGTGACGGCAACGATGTGCTCACCGCCGGTAGCGGCAACAACGAGCTGCACGGCGGCGCCGGCAATGACTTGCTCTACAGCGGCGCGGGCAACGACCTGCTCGACGGCGGCGCCGGCAGCGACACCGCCAGCTACGCCCACGCCACCGCCGGCGTCAGCGTCAACCTCGGCCTGCTCGGCGCGCAAAACACCCTGGGCGCCGGCAGCGATACCCTGACCGGCATCGAAAACCTGCTCGGCTCGAACTTCAACGACAGCCTCACCGGCGACAACAACAGCAACGTGATCAACGGCGGCCTCGGCAACGACACCCTCAACGGTGGCGGTGGCGATGACCTGCTGATCGGTGGCCTGGGCAACAACACCCTGACCGGCGGGGCCGGGGCGGATACCTTCCAGTGGCTCAAGGGCAACAGCGGCCACGACCTGATCACCGACTTCACCCCCGGCACCGACAAGCTCGACCTGTCGCAACTGCTGCAAGGCGAAAACGCCAGCACCGCCTCGCTGGACGACTATTTGCACTTCACCGTCAGCGGCAGCGGCGCGTCGGTGATGACCAGCATCGATGTCAGCGCCATGGCCGGCGCCACGCCGAACCAGACCATCGATCTGGCCGGCGTCAACCTCGCCAGTCACTACGGCGTCACGCCGGGGGCGGACGGCATGGTGGCTGGCGGGCATGACACGGCGACGATCATCAGCGGCATGTTGAATGATCATTCGTTGAAGGTGGATACGGTGTAAGCGCAGTCCGAAACGAAAAAACCGCCGTCCCGGTTATCGCGACGGCGGTTTTAGTATGCCTGAGGGTGCTGCATTGCTTATAGGTCAGTCTTCGCGAGCAGGCTCGCTCCCACAGGGGAACGCGGTCAACCCATGTGGGAGCGAGCCTGCTCGCGATGGGGCCAGAACTGGCACCGATAATCGGCGGGAGTCTTGATCGTTCCCACGCTCCTGCGTGGGAATGCCTCAAGGGACGCTCCGCGTTCCAGCTGTGGAGGGGACGCGGAGCGTCCCGGGCTGCATTCCTTTGCTGCGCGTGGGAACGATCATCGGTGGCGCTACTGCGGCAACTCCAGGTTATCCAGCACCCGATTCATCGCCAGCTCGCCGAGCATGATCAGTTGCGCGATCCCCAGCAGTGTTCTGCGTTGCGACGCCGGTATGAGGTTGGCGAAATCGTTGGCGATGGTTCTCGCCGAGGCGAGGGTTTCGCAGGCATTGGCCAGCAGTTCCTCGTTTTTGAAGTCGGCGGTCACGGCGTACATCGTGCGTTTTTTACGCGGCGGTGGCGGGGAGCCGGGCGGGCAGAGGTAATGATCGAGGGCGCGGTCGGCGGCGTCGTGGAGTTTGGTGGAGTCGAGGGATTCGTAGGGGGAGGTGGGGTCGGTTACGGGTGGGTTGGGGGTTGGTTTGATCATGCGAAGCTCCTATAAAGTGGAGCCGCCCAGAACTGTCGCTAAACAGTAAGGTGGCGGCTGTACGCAGGTTAGCGAACCGGTTATAGGCACCCGGCAGACCCGAAGGTCTCCCACATACAGCCACCATAACGAAGTTGCAGACATACTGAGCCGCAACGAAGCCTGGAGCGCTGATGCACCTATTTAAGATCCGGGTCGCTAAACCCGATCGCTGATTCGTCAGCGACCGGACCACAATAGAACCCGACCCCAAAGCGCACTATGCCATAGCAGGAAAGGTCTGGGTGAAAACGTGGTCTGTCCCCGATAACCCACTCAAGGGGTGTTACTGCGGCAACTCCAGATTATCCAATACCCGACTCACCGCCACCTCCTCCAGCATGATCAGCTGTGCGATACCTAGCAGCGTTCTACGCTGCGACGCGGGGATAAGGTAGGCGAAGTCATTGGCGATGGTTCTGCCCGAGGCGAGGGTTTCGCAGGCATTGATCCGCAGTTTTTCGTTTTGGAAATCGGCGGTCGCGGCGTACATCGTGCGTTTTTGCGCGGCGGTGGCGGAGACCCGGGCGGCTGAGGTAGTGATCAAGGGCTCGGTCGGCGGCGTTGAGTTTGGTGGAGTCGAGGGATTCGTAGGAAGGAGGGTTGGGGCGGTTTCAGGTGGCGATTGCTGCGACTGATCTTAACTAGAAACCCGCGCTCCTTTTAGTAGGAGCGCGGGTTTCGTGTTTGGGGCTGTTAAATAAATGCCTTCCCTTTATCCGCTGACGGCATCCGTTCCCTCGCTGGTTCGACTCCTATGAATGACTGTCGCCGGACTCCAAATAAAACCAACTTGGTCTTTGAAGGTTTTCTTGGTCATGGAAGCTTCTTGATAGTGATATTGTCGAAGTTAATAGGGACCGATAGGGTTTGATTTCTATTGTGTCTACAGCTTATTTCAATAACGACATCCTGATTTTCGGAATTGTAATAATAATTTCCTGTAGTACTTTTCCAGATGTTGTCTGCTGGTAATTCGTCAAGGTGGTAAGCAAGCTGACCATTAAAATCCACCCTTAAATGGCCCGGTATTGAGATTTCCACATAGTCATACTTATATGAAAAACTTATTTGATAACCTCCTCGCTTTAGTTTTTTATAAGTTTTCTTGATTCCTACGCGTTCGTTAGGCTTGAGAAAAGATAAGTTGTTTGCCCAATAAAATTCTCCAAGAGTGTTTTTTATTTCACCTCGGTTTTCGATAATGTTTGACCAACCATTCCAGTTGCTATTGCTGAAGTCTGTGAAGTCGTCGATATTCTTGCTTACAGTTATTGCCCAAGAAGCCGAAGTTTCAGCGTTGCCATATAAAGCTCTGGCAGTAAATCTATGCTCTGTTTCACTTAGATCTCCAATAAAAAGGTTCCATGCGCCGGTATCAGCATGTACTGACGCTTGATCAATGGATACCTCTCCGTCAAATACCTCGACTTCCTGACCTTTAGCGGCAACGCCGCTCAGCGTCACGGCTGTTTCCGCAGTTTCCCCACCTTGTGGAATGTCAAAACCGCTGGGATAGCCTTTAATTGACGTCAGCGTGGGGGCGACGTTTTCTGTCACTGTTAGCGTTCTCGCTGCCGACACCAGGCTCGGTTGTTCCAGATATCTGGCCGTAAAACTGTGTCTGGCTTTGCTCAGGTCTGAAACGGGCAAACTCCAGATGCCAGTTACTCCATCGGCGGTCTTTTTACCTTTGATAACCGTACCGTCGAGCACTTCAACTTCCCGCCCGGCTGCGGCAACGCCGCTCAAAATGACGGCTGCTTCTACGGTGAAGCCATCCTCGGGGATTTCATCGCCGCTCGGCGAGCCTTTAACTGAGTCAATGGTCGGGGCAACATCTTCAATCACACTCACATGACGAACATTCGAATATACCGAACTGCTGTGATACAGCGATTTTGCATACAACCGGTGTAGCGCTTGCTGCACTGCAACTTCGATGTCCCGCTCCCATTCACCGGTCGTCTCATCCGCCGTCGCGACACCTTTTGACACCGCATTTGACTCTTCACCGTCAAAGATTTCGACTTCCTGGGCCAGGCTTGCGGTGCCTTTGAGTGTCAACGTAGTGCTGATAGTCGCTTGCTCGTCAGGCACCTCCACGCCTTTGTCATCCAGCACATTGTCCAGCGTCGGAACAATCAACGCGGTGACGACGAAGCCGCGCGCAGCGGATGGCCGCTCTTCGCCGAAAGTCTCTTTCACGGTAAAACTGTGCGTCGTCGCACTCAGCCCCGGCGCGGTGTACGTCCAGATTCCAGAGACCGAATCAGCTGTGGCCGTACCCTTGACCTCGGCACCGTCGAGTATCGCGACCTCCTTGCCTTTAGCGGCTGTGCCACTCAGCACCACGCTGGTTTCAACCGTGGTGGCACCTTCGGCGATCTCATCTCCGCTCGTCGATCCCTTGACCGAATCAATCGTCGGCGGATCCAGTACCACCGGCTCACCGATCACAAACTCCAGCACATTCGATTGACTGGTCGTATTACTCGCGGCGCGGTAAATCTCGTAACTCACCGTCACCTTTTTCCCGCGATGCGCCTCGATGTTCTTGGCCACAAACTCGGCGTTCAGCGCGAACACCACGTCCTTGTCCCTGGACAGCGCATTGAGTTTCTTGAAGTCGCTGACCGGTGGCTGGCCTTCGACGACCCAGAAAAACGTCACGACGTCATCGGTTTGCGTGGGTACGGCTATCGGCCTGGGCGCGGTGACTTTGCCGAGGCCACCGGGCAGGTCGGCGGGGTCGAGGGCGCCGTCCTGTTCGCCGAAGACGATGGGTTTGACCAGTTCACGTTGCGGTTCACCAACGTTCAGCAGCGGGGCGTGCAGGGAAGGGCGGCGGGTGACCGTGCCGTTTTCATCGGTCAGCAGGTTGTACGATAGATCCAGCGTGCCGCCTTCCAGGGTTTTGCCGTGTTTGCCTTCGACGGTGATGATGAAACCGTTGGGGTCATTGGCCTCGTCTTCGCTGGGGAAATACCACTCCAGTTCCGGGTCGTAGGTGGTCAGGTCAGGCCGGGTGCCGAACCATTTGAGTTCGATGGCGTTCTCTGGGGTGATCAACGGATCGTAAGGGATGCGAATGCGGTATTCGGCCAGGTCGGGGTCAACCGCCCCACCGACGTTGTCGAGGGCGATGGGCGCGGCCAGGCGGGTCGGTTCGCCGATCACGCTGTAGGCGCGTGACTTGGACTGATAATTCTCGATCGGGACACCCGCGCGCAGCACCTGATAGGAATACACGGCCGTGCGTTTGGCCAGGGCGCGCAGGGCGCTGTTGCTGTGCGCGACGGTAACCCGCACCGGTGGCGCGGTTTGAATGCGCTGGGTCACGGTCACGGAGATTTCCTTGCCCTCAAGGGTGGTGCCGGTGACAAGGACGACGATGTCGTCGTTTTGTTTGAAGATATTCACATCATCCGCCCAGACCTCCACCTGCGGTAGTTCGTCGCCCAAGTCTTCCAGATCCACGATGAGACCATCGGCCTGCTTGAGGATGGGCGCGCCGAGACGCAGATTCTGGGTATCGACGGCGATGGACACGGCCTCGCACCAGTCCTCGGACTCGTTGTACACGCGGTCGCGGATCTTGTAGCTGACCGACACGCCTGCGGAATCACCGGCCAATTCGATTGTTTTGCCGTCAACATGGATTCTGATCGGATGCGCATCCGGGTCATCGATCTGTTCCTGGGTGACCGGCGTTGACTCAACCGTTTTCCCGGCCCACGCCACGGTGATCACATCCCCAACAGCCGCGAAGGGGTAAGGTTTATAGCGGTCGGGTTTGGGCGCAACGATGACGTGTACGCCTTTGTCGAGGTGTTCAGGCCCTACACCGGTTGTGAGGATATCCAGCGGTTCGAAGGTCATGGCCAATTCTGAATGGCCATAGTCCGGATTGGTGTCCTGACCACCGGGCAGCTCGAGTTTGACGAAAAGCTTGAGCACCGGCCCGGGTTCGTCAGCCTGACTGATGCGCTTCACACTGTAGGACAGTTCCCACTCACCGGTCAGCAAACGCTGCGGCGGGACAAACACGGTGACGCGCTCGCCGATCTCGATGTCCTCGGCGATAAACTTTTGATCGACTATGGTTTTATTCAGCAGCAACTTGCAGTTGTCGCCCTTGCTCATGCTGGACCAGGCCGGAATCTGAATCTTCAGGCCCCGGTCGGGAAAGTTGAGCTGCGCGGCGGCAAGATTGATGCCCCAGGTGCCATCCGGCAACTGTATGCCGCCGGTGATTTCCGGGTCGAGCAGGGCCAGCGTGGAGATTCTTTTGCGCGGTTGAGTGAGCATGCGGGAACACTCCTGCCGGGGATCGGGCGATGGAGTGATTAAGAGATAAAAGCGGGAAAAGCGCACCTGTCAGATCTGACAGGTGCGGGCATGAATCTGATAAACGGTACTGTATAGGCTGCAAACGCAGCCTTCCCGAAAGGCCAAGTCTGTGTAAAGACAAAACAGGACAGCACCATTAACGAACCTGTTTGCCGGTTTAGTTATCGAATACCGACAATATTTGAAGCGTGGCCGAATTCTTTGGCGTCGCCATCTCCACCTGTGACCAGGTATTTGGTCCTTTTGCTTTTCCAAGGCCACCAATAGTTGCCTTTATCGGTGGACCAATAATGGTGATTGCCCATCGGCCATGAAGCACCGTAAGCAGCATGAATTTCGTTCAGTTCGCCCATGCTGGGAATACGTGCGCCTACAGCAGCCACAGCCGAGTTCGCCATTGCCCAACCACCGTTACCGCGACCAATACAAAGAACGACATTAGTGACATATACAATGAAATATTTTTCTTGCTGAGCAGAATCCCTTGCAAAGATTCTCGCGCTACCTTTGCTCCGTGCCGTGACAAAACCACTGGCATCGACTGCTGCGACGTCGGGATTGTCTGAACGATAGGTAATTGCGCCGATTCCGCCAGACGCTTGCCGCCGGATCGAGTTGCCTGCGTTCGGGGTCGGAAACAGGTGAGGGTATCCCGCACAGATGTACGTCTTACCACCCAATGTCACCGTACTTGTATCGAAGTTCATAGGCGAAATTCTTTTAAATGTTCGCGTCGCGGACTTCTGTTCAGTGCTAACGGCTTTTGCGTAAACCGCATGGTCGCCGAGATTGATTGAAAGGGTGGTTCTCCATGTGCCGCTTGCATCGCTGGGCACAGGATTTTGTTGTGGGTTGTTATTGTGAAAAATTTGCACCTTGTAAAACGGCGTTATCGTCCCAGTGAGCGTAACGGACGTATCGATAGTCGAGCCGCCATTGCCCAGCTCACCGCCAGAATGCCGGACAGATGTCAAAGTGACTGCCAGGTGAGGCTTGACCGTAAAGTTGTGTACGGGCGATTCCAACTGCTCGCCATACAGTGCGCGAACCTTGATGGCGTAGGGCTTTTGAGTCAGCGCCGTCAGTTTGGTCAAGCCCTTGCCGGCGCCATCCAGATCAATCGGTGAACCGATGGAAGCGGCCCCATCATAAAGCTGAACACGCTGGTCCGGATCAGCGAGGACGGTTACGGTCACCTCGCCGTCATAGGTCACGCCGTTGTGCGCCACTGGTCCTATCGAGTCAGTGACAGCAGTAATGCTCGGCTTGGTGGCAACACCGACGGTAAATGTTCGAGGATTGCCAACCGGCACGTCTGCGTCATACAACGCCTTGATCGTGACGGTTTGCATGCCTTCTTCGAGGCCATCGACGGGGCACTCCCATGCCCAGGAATCAGACGCCAGCGGTGTACCTTCAATAATGCCGTTGACCTTGATTTCAACGTTTTCCCCGCGCGTCGCCGTGCCATGAATCGTTACGCGCTTGTCGTAGGTCAGACCGCCCTCGGGGATTTCCTGTCCTTGCGGATTGAGAATTCTGGTGATGACCGGCGTCACGTAGTCGTAGCGTGTGCGGATGGTTAACGGCAGGGAGGGAAACTCGATGGCAGCGGATTCCTCGGTGCTGTTGTCGAAAATCACTTTGCATTTCACCACCGCTCGAGAACTGTGCAGCAATTTCAGCAGTTCACTTCTTAGCAAGGGATCGTTCAAGCCCGCCGCCACTTGCGAATCGCTGAGCGGATGGGCTTTGAGCACATCGATCCGGTAGCTGCCCGTGCTGGTCTGCCCTTCGAGATAAACCCAGGTGAGATGACCCTTGGCAATGAACGGCCACACATCGACCAGCACGCGAGGATCTCCAGCAAACTCCATCAGGTCCAGCACTGCATCAACTGCCTGTGGAACGCTGGGTCGTGGCAAATCGTTTTCCGGGTCTTGAAAATCCTGGACGTTGAGCAGCATTACGTCCGACGGCGTCCACAGTCCATATCGTTCCACGTCATAGTTGACGCTGACAGAGCGCCGAATATTGGCACCGACGACGGATGGGGGAAGGTGAAAAGAGACGCTTCCGGAAACTTCTGCGGGCAGTTCGAGATCTTCCGAAGTGCCAACTCCCGGGGTGCCACGCCATTTCAAGGCCAGCGTATCGAGTGCCTCGTCCATGGTGGAATAACTGCAGACGATATCGACACCATGAAGCGCATCCATTGGGTTCAACGAGCCGCTGGGCGCTTGTACAACCGTGGGAGGGGGCAAATGCCCCAACGGGATTCCGACCATCACCTCGAAGGGCGCGGAATAGCTGTATTTTTCGGTTGCTGCGTGGAGCAGGGTGTATCGGACCGTAACCGGATAGCCGATATTGGCCGAGACGTATCGCACATCAACCCGAAACCGCACTGTCTTATCGATCGTCAATTGCGTGATCGGCACGCTTCCCTTCGTGGAACCGTAAGCCGTGACACCCGACCAGTGATACGTCAGCGTATCGCCCTTGACCCAATTCACCGGTTTGACCAGTACATGCGCCTGGGTATAAACCAGCGTTGGGTCGATGACTCCTTCCACGGCTTCTTCAACATCAGGCGCTGGCAGTGTGGCGGGCAGGGCGCGTACTTCGACGCGCAGATAATCCGACTTGCTGAGCCCGTAGTCGGAAGGGTCTTCGTTGTATACGCAGTAATAAAGTTTGAGGCTGCCGTTATTCAACCGCAGGATGTGCTCGTTCATTACATACAGGTAAGTGAAGCCCGCTTGTTGATCATTGCTACTGATGTCATACGGCTCTTCATAGCAATAAGGTGTTCCGTCTGATTCGGTGCCCTGCCAGATCATGTTGACCGTGTCGCCAACTTTGAGACTCGGATAGGCGATCCTGACGCTGGCTGTTTTACTGTCAGCGGGCAAAATAGCGCCCACCACTTCATCAATGGTCGGTGCGGGCAGTTGCGCCGGATCGCCTATGACGTGGACAAACGTCCGCTTGGAAAAGAGTGATGGGCTGCCGTCTTTTTTGCGCAATTCGTAGGAGCCGTCCAGCGAACCTCTTGCGAACAGGCTTACGAAAACGAAAGGAATCGGGAACTCATGAATGTATGGCGGGTTACCAACGATGACTTCCTCGGATAATGTTCGCGGGGCCGTACCCACGCCGCCGATTCCTGTGACTTTGATGACGAGGGTGTCACCGGCGGCGAACCCTTCGTTCGTCTCGACCTTGATCAGCAGTGGGGTTGCCTGATGGTCCAGCTCCTCAAGATGCAGTTCACCATTGATGGCGTCCTGAAAAATCGGCGCGCCCAGGCGAACAGCGCCGGAATCGACGGAAACCGTGGTCGGCTTTGACCAGTCTTCGCTGAAGTTCCACACCTCGTCATGAACTTCGTATTTGATCACCAGCGCAGCGTTATCCCCGGCAGTCTTGATGTCGTTGGGTGTTGCGGTGATCACGATATCTTGCGTGCCGTCAGCTTCGGCTTGTGTCACTACATGCGGAGGTAGCAGGAAGATCCCCCCCCACCGCACCCAGATGACATCATTCACTCGAATGTCACGGTAGTGCTTGATGTTCATGGGCACGCCTTTATCGGCCCATGGCGCGGTGACGCCATTGTCGATGACATCCTGGGGCAGACCCACCATGTCCAGATGCGAATGCCAAGGCAGGTGTTGAGACTCGTCGTCGCCGGCAGGCCTGTTGAGCTTGATCAGCAGCGTCAATACCGTCGACGGCTCGTCGGGCGACGACTCGCCTGCTCGCGTCACTTGATAATGGCAGGTGGCAAAACCAGGGACAATTTCAGTGTTCGGCAAGTAGAAGAACAACCGGTTGTTCACCTGTTCGGCTTTTACCTCGATGTTGTGAATGACTTTGTCGTTCCAGAACACGTCGATCTTGTCGTCTGTCCCCATGCCGAGATAAGGATCGATCAGTGAAAAGATACCTGCCTCGTCTTCTTCAAACGTCTGGAGGTTGATGCCGCCGTCGCCATCTTCGACGGGTTGGGTCATCCCGGCAAAATACACCGGATAAAGTTGCAAGGGCGCGACGTCTGAAGCGTGGCGCACAGGAAACAGGAAGAGTCTGAAAGAGGTCATGAGGCATGCCGCCTGAGCATGGAAACGGGTGCTTCCGTTTTATGCTCATTCATTGTTCATCGGCTACTGTCAGATCTTACAGGTGGCAGGCTGTTCCCGACGAATGGTGGAGGCTGCTCTTAAGGACGCCTCAGCGCTTGCGCAGGGTTTTCTGCCGCAAAATATAAACCGTCACCAGCACCGCACTGGTCAGCATGAACCCGCGTGCCCACACCAGCGGCACCAGGTAGCACGAAAACAGAATGCTCGCCCACATCAGCCCGATCGCGTAGACCTTGGCCTTGAGCGGAATGCCGTTGCCATCGAGATAATCGCGGATCCATGGCCCGAGCCGTGGGTGTTCGACCAGCCATTGATAGAAACGTGGGGAGCTGCGCGCGAAGCATGCAGCGGCGAGCAGGAGGAAGGGCGTGGTGGGCAGGACCGGCAGGAAGATGCCGATCACCCCCAATGTCACGCTGAGCCAGCCGACGGCCAGCAGGGTGTAGCGCAACATCAGGGAGCGGTTGCCTATGGGGTTGTCCATAGGCCGGGTCTTAGTGGTGACGTGGCTTGAGGATCGCCGGTTTTTCGTCAGGCGCTTGGCACAGCAGATACAGCGCGGTCAGGGCTTCCGGGATCTGCACGATCATGTCGTCCATCAGGTTGGCGTCCTTGGCGATGTCTTCGAACTCGGGCTGTTCGTCGAACAGGCCGGAACCAACCATGATCGGCAGAAGCATTTCGCTGACTTCTTCCTCGGCGGTTTCGAACCAGGCGGCTTCACGCAGGAATACGCCTTCCATGAAACCGATGCACCAGCCGCGCAGTTCGGAATCGTCCGGGTCGTCGCCCAGGTCCAGTTCGCAAGGCAGTTCGAATTCTTCATCGGACGCCAGTTGACGGGCGATGTGGGCCTTGAGGCCGATCAGCGTGGCTTCGATTTCTTCGCGCTGGGCTTCGCTGCTGTAGTGCGGCTCTTCAGCGAACAGGGCGTCGATCCATTCACGCTCCGGCACGTCTTCGGAGCAGATCGACAGCGCGGTCAGGTAACCGTGGGCGGCCACATAATCCAGCGCCTCGTCGTGCAGCTCGTCGGCGTCGAGGAAGACTTGCAGGCGGGTCAGTTGCTCAGCGAAGGACATTACGGGGCTACCTTGGGAATAAACAATGCGGGAATTCTAGGCCTTCTTGCGCGCTCAAGCCAGCCGCCTGGCAGATTTGCCGCCAGTTAAACAAAACCCTGTAGGAGTGAGCCTGTTCGCGATAGCGGTGTATCAGTCACATTATTGCCGGATGTGCCGCCGTCATCGCGAGCAGGCTCACTCCTACAGGATCCATGTATGGCTGAATGGGCAGTGTCTTATCAGCGGCACCCTGCGCAGGAGAGGCCTCGGGTATACTGCCGCGTTTTGCGCTCCCTGCCCGCATCGTGCTGGTCATGCAACGGTTGCTTACCTTTTGTTTAAGCAGTCGCGGCTGTTCTGAACCAGCCTGAGCAGGGATGTACCGGTAGATTTTTGGAGTTTTTATGCTCGAACAGGCTCAACGCGTCCTCAAGGACATCTTCGGCTACGACAGTTTCCGTGGCCGTCAGGGTGCAATCATTGAGCGTGTGGCCAGCGGCGGTGATGCGCTGGTGCTGATGCCTACCGGTGGCGGCAAGTCCCTGTGCTTCCAGGTCCCGGCGCTGCTGCGCGACGGCCTGGCGGTGGTGGTGTCGCCGCTGATCGCGTTGATGGACGATCAGGTTGCCACCCTCGAAGAGCTGGGTGTGGCGGCCGCTGCGCTGAACTCGACCCTGAGTGCCGAGCAGCAACGCGATCTTGCGGCGCGGATCAAACGCGGCGAAGTGAAGATGCTTTATCTGGCGCCCGAGCGTCTGGTCCAGCCGCGCATGCTGGCGTTCCTGCAAAGCCTGGAAATTGCCCTGTTCGCCATCGACGAAGCGCATTGCGTGTCGCAGTGGGGCCACGATTTCCGCCGCGAATACCTGCAACTCGGCCAATTGGCGGAGCTGTTCCCTAACGTTCCGCGCATCGCCCTCACGGCCACCGCCGACAAGCGCACCCGCGAAGAGATTGTCGATCGCCTGCACCTGCAGAACGCCGAGCGCTTTCTGTCGAGCTTCGACCGCCCGAACATTTTCTACCGCATCGTGCCCAAGGAGCAGCCGCGCAAGCAGTTGCTGGCGTTCCTTGCCGAACGGCGCAGCGATGCGGGCATCGTCTATTGCCTGTCACGCAAGAAAGTCGAGGAAGTTGCTGCGTTCCTCAGTGAGCAAGGCTTCCCGGCGCTGCCGTATCACGCCGGTCTGCCCAATGATCTGCGCGCCTATCACCAGAAGCGCTTCCTCAACGAGGAAGGCCTGATCATGGTTGCCACGGTGGCGTTCGGCATGGGCATCGACAAGCCCAACGTGCGTTTCGTTGCGCACCTCGACCTGCCGAAATCCCTTGAGGCCTATTACCAGGAAACCGGTCGCGGCGGCCGTGACGGTCTGCCGGCGGATGCGTGGATGGCCTACGGTCTGCAAGACGTGGTGATGCTCAAACAACTGCTGCAGAACTCCGAAGGCGACGAGCGCCACAAGCGTCTGGAGCAGCACAAGCTCGACGCCATGCTCTCGCTGTGCGAAGAAACCCGCTGCCGCCGTCAGACCCTGCTGGCCTACTTCGACGAAGACATGCCCGAGCCGTGCGGCCATTGCGACAACTGCGTCGATGGTGTGCAGACCTGGGACGCCACCGAGCCGGCGCGTCAGGCGTTGTCGGCAATTTTCCGCACTGGTCAGCGCTACGGCGTCGGGCATCTGGTCGATGTGCTGTTGGGCAAGGACAACGAGAAAGTCCGCAGCTTCGGGCACCAGCATCTGTCGGTGTACGGCGTCGGCAAGGCCCTGAGCGAGAGCGATTGGCGCTCGCTGTACCGCCAGTTAGTGGCGCGCGGTCTGGCAGATGTCGATCATGAAGGTTATGGCGGCCTGCGCTTGAACGACAGTTGCCGGCCGTTGCTCAAGGGCGAAGTGACCCTGGAGCTGCGTCGCGATCTCAAACCGCAAGCCACCGCCAAAACCGCCAGCAAGAGCCCGGCCAGCCAACTGGTGCGTGGCGAAGAGCGCGAACAGTGGGAAGCCCTGCGCGCACTGCGACGCAAACTCGCCGAAGAACATGGCGTGCCGCCGTACGTCATCTTCCCCGATTCGACCTTGCTGGAAATGCTCCGCAGCCAGCCGACCTCGCTAGCGGAAATGGCCCGGGTCAGCGGCGTCGGCGCGCGCAAGCTGGAACGCTACGGCGATGCCTTCCTCGAAGTGCTTGGCGGCGAGGCCGAAGCGCCGAAACCGGTCGCCGATTTACGCCACGAACTGATCACTCTGGCCCGCGCCGGCATGACGCCGCTGCAGATTGCCGGGCAGTTGCAGTGCTCGGAGAAGAACGTCTACACGATGCTCGCCGAAGCGATCGGCAAGCAGCAGCTCTCGCTCGAACAGGCGCTGGATTTGCCTGAAGAACTGATGGGCGAGGTGCAGGACGCATTTCTTGACGGGGAGGGCGAATTGCCGTCGGTCGCTGAGGTGGCAGAGCTGTTTGCCGGGCGGGTGCCGGAAGGTGTGCTTTATTGCGTGCGGGCGGCGTTGCAGTCTGAATTTGAGATGTAATCAGGCCGTCCCCATCGGGGCTTTTGATCTATGAGCAGTTGTAACGATTCAGTACAGACCGCCACTTGCCTATGACTGCCGCCCATGCTTAGCTGACTAATAATTAGATTTTCCGTATTTTCAGTCTATCCGTGAGTGTTTTATGCCGTTAACCGATCAACACCGCTTTGGCATGCAACTGGCCCATATGTCCCGTGGCTGGCGTGCCGAACTTGACCGTCGACTGGCCGGGCTGGGGCTGTCCCAAGCGCGCTGGCTGGTGCTGCTGCACCTGGCACGGTTCGAAGAAGCGCCGACCCAACGTGAGCTGGCGCAGAGCGTCGGCGTCGAGGGGCCGACTCTGGCGCGCTTGCTCGATAGTCTGGAAACCCAGGGCCTGGTGCAACGTCAATCGGTGATGGAAGACCGCCGGGCGAAAAAAATCGTCCTCTGTGCACCGGCCTTGCCGTTGATCGAACAAATCGAAACCATTGCCACGCAACTGCGACGCGAGTTGTTCGATGGCGTCGACGAGGCGGATCTGAAGGTGTGCATGCGCGTTCACGCGCACATTCTGGGCAACCTGGAAAAGTCTTGAGGCATATCCACCTGCCGATTCTTGGAGAGATCGCGCTGAGCCGACTATAAGAACTACTGGGCAATATCGTGTTCGTACCGGATGTGCGAACGCATAGAAGTCGGTTTTGCTTATTTAAGGGATGCTCATGCTCGCAAGTCGGCACGTGGTACTGCGCAGTGGCGCCAAATGGCTGCTGGTCGCTGGCGTATTCAGTTATTCGGCCTGGTCGATGGCCTTGGGGCTGGGTGACATCACCGTTCATTCAGCCCTCAATCAGCCGCTCAAGGCCGACATTGCCCTGGTGGATGTCGGCGGGCTGACGCAAAACGATCTGGCGGTCAGCCTGGCCACCGCGGATGAATTCGCTCAGGCCGGGGTCGAGCGAGTGTTCTTTCTCAATGACCTCAAGTTCATTCCGATCCTGCGTGGCCAGCGCCAGATGATCCGGGTAACGTCGAGCAAGCCGGTCAACGAACCCTTTCTGAATTTCCTCGTGCAGCTCAATCAGCCCAATGGGCGTTTACTGCGTGAATACACCGTGCTGATCGATCCACCGGGTACGCCGGGTATCGTGCCGGCGACCGATGAGCCGGACCCCCGCGCACAATCCTCGGCATTTCCCACCGTTGAGCCCGTCACCCCGGCGCAGGCCGCTCAGGGCAAGCGTGAAACAGCGCCTGCGGCAACGCCCGCACCGGTCGACGACACCCAGGAGCAATTGGCCGCCAGCGAGTTGCTGAACCAGCAGTTGCAGAAAACCGTCGACGCATTGAACGCGAAGGTGCAGGCGCAGGATGTGCAGATTGCTGACGGCAAGAAGCAGATCACTGACCTGCAGACGCGGTTGGCCGAGCTGCAAAAAGCCCCGCCACCCGCTATTGTCGTGCCCACTGCCGCACCAGTGGTCACACCGGTCGAGCCTGCCGAAGACGGTTTGAACTGGCCCTTGCTCGGCGCTCTGGTGCTGTTGCTCGGCGCTTTGGCGGCGCTGTTCGTGCGCAAGCATCGTCGACAGCGGCTACGAGACGGCGAACCGCTGCCGCAGATGGCACCCCTTGCCGAGCCGCCGGCCGACGCGATGGACACTGCCGAGCCTGTCGCAACCCAAGTCAGTGCCGACAACCGCGAAGAGCCGACAGCCGGGGATGTCATGGAAGCGGTGGGCATCTACCTCGCCTATGGTCGGCTCAACGAAGCGGCGGGGGTTTTGCGTGATGCCTTGCACAAGGAGCCTGAACGCCTCGACCTCGGCCTGCAATTGCTCGAAGTGCTCGGGCGTCAGGGCGACAGCGCCGCGTATGAACAGCAGGAAAATCACCTGCGCGAACGCGGCATGGACGAGCAGCCGTTACGGGAAACGCGCGCCCGCCATCCGAAACTGGCCGGCACCGCGCCGCTGGCGCCTGCATTGTCGACTGTCGCGGCCGCGCCTGGGCTAGCCGCACAACCGCCGGCCGAGCATGACTTCGAACCGAAGCTGGGCGAATTGTCGATGGAGTCCAGTTGGGACCTCGAAGATACCCGCCAGGCACCGTCAGTCGAGAACTCCGACCTCGGTGCCGGCCTGGAAGTGCTGCCTCAGGATTTCGAACTGCCCGAACCGACGACCGGGGAAGATACAGAACTGGAGTGGATTCCCGAGCCAGAGGCGCAGCCGCTGGACGACGACTTTCTCAATGAGTTCGCTGATCCCAAGCCTTCGATAGTGCTCGAACCGCTGGATCTGCAGGCGCCTGAACCTGGCGCCTCGCAGAAGCTGGAACAGGCGCAGACCTGCATCGATGACGGCGACATCGACAGTGCAATCGCACTGCTCAATGAATTGCTCAAAGAGGGCGATGAACCATTGAAGCAAACAGCGCGGACGTTGTTGGCGGGGATTCGCTGATCCTGAACTATGTGTGGTGCGGCTGACTCCGCCATCGCGAGCAGGCTCACTCCTACATTTGAAATGCATCCCCCTGTAGGAGTGAGCCTGCTCGCGATAGCGGATTGTCAGACCAAACCACTAGAACGTCTGCCCCAGATTCAAATACACAGCCTGTTCATCCGCATCATTCAAGCCATAACTGAAATTCAGCGGCCCCAGCGGCGTATCAAAACCGATGAACACGCTGGCGGCGTTGATGTAGCCGCTGTCGAATTCATTGTCGTTGTTCCACGCCCGGCCGCGTTCCAGCGAGGCGCCGGCGTACAGTGGGAAGTCCAGCGGCAGATAGGCGCGAGGCGTCAGGCGACGGTAGAACACGGCGCGCATCAGGCTGATGTTCTGCCCGGAAATCGCATCTTCACGGAAACCCGACAACTGCCGCGCACCGCCAAGCAGAAAGCTCGACGTCACCACATTGGCGTCGTTGAGCGTGCGTCCGTAGCGCCCGCCGAGGATCAGCGTGTCCGGCCCATGGCTCATGGCTTTGTCGACCTTGAAATCCCACTGCCGATAACGCGTATCCGAACCGAGCCCCGGCTCGTACTGCACCAGGGTCAGGCTGATGTCCTTGCCCTCATGCGGGAAGTAAACGTTATCCAGCGAATCGTAGGAATACTTCAGCGCATAGAAACCTTCGTTGAAGTTCTCGCTCGGCAGATCCTGATCACCAATGCGCACATCGGCTTTGCCCCAGGCTTCGCCGACGCCGAAGCGCACTTCGCCGTTGTTGCCGATCTGGCGACCGAAGTTAAGGCCGAAACCGTAGCGCTCGACGCGATATTGCGCGATCGGGTCGTTATCCAGCACCGAGTCGACGTTCTGCGCTTCGAACGACGCGTACGGCGCGACGAAATACCGCGAGCCAACGTCCAGCGGTTGATAGAACTCGCTGTACAGCTCCTGTTTATCGCCGATCTGCGCGCGGGTCAGCCATTCCGCGCCGAGGCGGTTGATGCCATTGACGCGGTAGCTGGCGCCTAGGTTGAAAGCACTGTCGCCGCGCATGTCGTCCGACAGGTTGAGGCCGACGCGCAAATAATCGGTACCGCTGCGTTTGCCGCGGGCACTGATGACCAGAGTGTGATCGGCGCCCTTGTGCACCACGCGATATTGCACCTGTTCGAAATAGTCGAGGCCGTACAGCGTGCCCATGTCCGAGTGCAGACGGCCCAGATCCAGCGGCTCGCCTACGGGTTGGCGGATGTAATAGCGGATCACATCGTCGTCGACTTTCGAATCGTTCTCGACGCGGATCGCGGTGATGATCGGCGTGCGCTGGCCCGGTGAGCGCGCGGCGTTGAGTTCGGCGTCCTGGGATTGCGTGGGTTTGAGCACGGCGAGGCGCTTGTCGAGAATTCGAGTCGCGCGATAACCGGCGTCGATCATCTCCTGCGTCTTGCCGAAATCGGTCACGCCGTAAGCGGCCAGTGCCGGCTGGATCAGCACGTCCGTAGATTTCAGCGCAGCCAGTTGTTCTTCGGAGTTGCTGCGGGTCATCAGGGTGATCGACTGATTCAACACGTCGACCACCGTGGCCAGTTGCTTGCGATTGCGCAATGGCGTACCGATGTCGACCACGATGGCTACGTCAACACCCATTTGCCGCGCGACATCGAGAGGAATGTTGTCGGTCATGCCGCCGTCTACCAGCAGTCGGCCGTCGAGTTCGACCGGGGCGAACACCGCCGGGATCGACATGCTGGCGCGGATCACCTGGGGCAAATGACCTTTGCGAAACACCACTTTTTCACCGTTGGCGATGTCGGTGGCGACGGCGCGGAAGGGAATCGGCAGCTTGTCGAAGTCGCGGGTATCACTGGTATGCGCCAGCAGGCTTTCCAGCAGCAGCGCCAGGTTCTGGCCCTGAATTACCCCCAGCGGCAGGCCGAGGCTGCCGTCGTCGCGGAAGCTGAGCTTTTGTTTCACCAGAAAGTCACGGTCGTCCTGTTTGCGCCGGAACGGTACGTCTTCGCGCGGTGGTGCGTCGGACAGCGCGGCTTGCCAATCGATGCTCAGGGCGAGTTTTTCCAGCTCATCGACCTTGTAGCCCGAGGCGTACAAGCCGCCCACGACGGCGCCCATGCTGGTGCCGGCGATCGCATCGATCTTGATGCCTTGTTCTTCCAAGGCCTTGAGCACGCCGATGTGCGCCAGCCCGCGCGCCGCGCCGCCGGACAGCACCAGACCGATTTTCGGTCGCGGCGCATCGCTGGCGTGAACGAAAAATGGCAGGAAACCAAGCAGCAGGCAGAACAGCAAACGGCGCATTGTGAGTCTCGGGGCAAGCGATAAAGCCGGCTATTATAGCGGCGCCCTCTGTCTCAGGAGTTTCAGCGAACATGACTGTCGCAAAAGCAGAAGTTGTCATCACTTATTGCACGCAATGCCAATGGCTGCTGCGCGCCGCGTGGCTGGCGCAGGAACTGCTCAGCACCTTCGGCGACGACCTCGGCAAAGTGTCGCTGGTGCCGGGTACCGGCGGAATCTTCCACATCAGTTGCGATGGCGTGCAGATATGGGAACGCAAGGCTGACGGCGGTTTTCCCGAGGCCAAGGTGCTGAAACAGAGGGTTCGTGACCGAATCGACCCGGAGCGCGACCTCGGCCACAACGACCGCACTCAGTGAGAGGCGGCCTCGGCGGCGACCGCTTTCTTCTCGGCATGCCCGGACATCCGCGCTGAGACGACGATGGCGACAATGATCAGTGCGCCGCCAAGTAACATTTTCGGCGTCGGGTTCTCGTCGAACAGCAGCCAGGCGATGGTGATGCCGTAGACCGGCTCCATGGCGAACACCACCGCCGCCGTGCGCGCCTTGATCACCGCCAGACTGGCGACGAACAGACTGTGCGCGACCCCGGTGCAGAACACCCCGAGCAGGGCGATCCACAACCAGTCCAGCGCGCGCACTGCGCTCAGTTGCGGCGCCGCGACCGGCAACAGACACAGCGCCACCACGACGTTTTGGCACAACGCCGCCTGCACTGCGGGAATCCGCCCGGAGCTGGCGCGGTTGGTCAGCGACAACAGCGAAAACAGCAGCCCCGACAGCACCGACCAGAGCAGACCGATGGTCGCGCCGCTGCCTAGATCGAAAGCCGGGGTGACCAGAATCAGGCCAACACTGACCAACAGCACCAGCAGCATCTCGTTGGCGCGGATGCGTTCGCGAAAGATCAGCCCTTCGAGAATCACCGTGAAGGCCGGGAAACTGGCAAAGCCCAACGTCGCGATGGCCACGCCGGCGACTTTCACCGAGAGGAAAAAACTCACCCAGTGCCCGGCCAGCAATACGCCGCTGAGCGCGAGGCGACGCCAGTCCACGGCCTGGAGTTTTTGCCAGCCGTGCTGACTGGCGAAGCGGGCAAAGAAGGCGAGGGCGAGTACGGCGAACGCGGCGCGACCAAAGACGATCACCGCCGGCGAGGCGGCAGCGAGTTTGCCGAACACACCGGTCAGGCCAAACATCAAAGCGCCGATGTGCAGAGCGCCGAGGGCGGTACGCGGAGTCATTGCAATCCTTTATTTCATAAGACGTGGGACTTTGATCGTTCCCACGCTCCGCGTGGGAATGCCTCCAGGGACGTTCTGCGTCCAGTGACGCGGAGCGTCACGGGCTACATTCCCACGCAGAGCGTGGGAACGATCAGTGCGCAGATGGTCGTTCAGCGCTGTATTAAACCGCGAATCACCCGGCAAATCTGTCGGCAGGCTAGCGACTTTTGTCGCAGGAATCGCGGCGCAACTGACGCGGAGACGCGCCGAACTCACGCAGCACCGCAGCAGAAAACGCACTCTGCGAGGCATAGCCGACGCGGCAGGCGATTTCGCCGATCGGCAGCGGCGTGTCGCGCAACCATTGCACCGCCAGATGCAGGCGCCGACTGCGAATGTAGTCCATCGGCGTCTGCCCGCATTCGGCCATAAAGCGTGCGTGCAACCGTGCGCTGGACAACCCGGCGACCCGCGCCAGATCGGCGACTTGCAGCGGATAGGCAGCGTATTGCTCGATGTGCGCATCCAGCGCGGCATAGGGCAGGCGGCGAGCCGCGAGTTCGGCAGGTTGCGCGTGATTCAGACTGGCCAGCAGCAACACCGCGCCTTGCTGGGCAATCAACGGATCGGCGACCGGGCTGTTTGCCAGCCAACTGACCAACTGGCTTTGCCCCGCATCCAGCGACAACCGCCCCGGCTGATCGAGCAAGCGGCGACTGGCGTCGGCATGCTCACCCAGCGAATCCGTCAGCCATCCTCCGTCAGGAACGTCCAGCACCAGACACCGGCTGCCGCTGGGGCTGCCACAGGCGTGATGGGCGCCGGACGGAATCACCACAAAACTCTGCTGGCGCACCTGGCTGCCACAACCTTCGACCTCGAAATCCAGCGCACCGGACAGCCCGAATACCAATTGCGCGTGGTCGTGGCTGTGCACGATCAGGTCGCGAGTGTAGTGACGCAGGGTGAGGATCGGTCGCATGGCAGGCAGTCTCCGCAGTGGTCGCCAGTCTACACCGACGCCGCAAGGCTGCGTTGTCACAGGACTGACTTGCGCTTGTCATGGTCGATTCACCGGGCCGGTGCACGATGGCGAAAACATCGCAGAGGGTTGCCCATGACCAGCGCCGAGCTCGCCAGACCCAGCCGCAAGCAACGGGTGCGAACCCTGTGGATTTCCGACGTGCACCTGGGCACGCGCGATTGCCAGGCGGAACACTTGTCGAAGTTTCTCAAGGGTTATCACGCCGACAAGATCTACCTGGTCGGCGACATCATCGACGGCTGGAAACTGCGCGGCGGCATGTACTGGCCACAGGCGCACACCAACGTGATCCGCCGCCTGCTGACCATGAGCAAGCGCGGCACCGAAGTGATCTACGTCACCGGTAACCACGACGAATTCCTGCGCCGCTATTCGAAACTGATTCTGGGCAATATCCAGCTGGTCGACGAGGCGGTGCACGTCACCGCCGATGGTCGCCATCTGCTGGTGATCCATGGCGATCAGTTCGATGTGATCACCCGTTATCACCGCTGGCTGGCCTTCCTCGGCGACTCAGCCTACGAGTTCACCCTGACCCTCAATCGCTGGCTCAACCATTGGCGGGCGCGTTATGGCTATGGCTACTGGTCGTTGTCGGCGTACCTGAAACACAAGGTCAAAACCGCGGTGAGTTTCATCAGCGACTTCGAAGAAGCCATCGCCCATGAATGCGTCAAGCGCGAGTTGCATGGTGTGGTCTGCGGGCACATCCACCATGCCGAAATCCGCAAAGTCGGCGAGGTGGATTACCTCAACTGCGGCGACTGGGTGGAATCGTGCACGGCGTTGATCGAGCATTGGGACGGCACGATCGAGCTGTATCGGCTGGCGGATGCGCAGGCGCGCGAGGCGCAGCTCAGGGCGGCCAAGGTCACCGAACTGGCGTAGTTCTCGGCTGGCCGCACTGGCCTCATCGCGAGCAGGCTCACTCCTACAATTTGAAATGCGTTCCCCTGTAGGAGTGAGCCTGCTCGCGATGAACCGCGCAGCGGTTCCCGAGTCACCATCAGGCTGGGCTGTGTTGCTCCATCGCCGCTTTGTAGATCGAGTTTTTCGGCTGCGCAAACAGCCGCTCCATCATCGGCTCGAAAAAGCTCAACGGCAGCGTGTCATACATCGGATCGAACGCCGCCGCATCGTACCTGGCGCAGAATTCGGCGGTTGCCTGAAACTGCGGGTGTTCCTTGAACTGCTCGCGCAGGTGCCGATCCATGCCCAGGTGGTGAAAGAAGTAATAGCCCTGAAACACCCCGTGTTTCTCGACCATCCACAGATTTTCGGCGCTGACGAAGGGCTTGAGAATCGCTGCGGCAATGTCCGGGTGGTTGTACGAGCCGAGGGTGTCGCCGATGTCGTGCAGCAGCGCGCAGACCACATATTCCTCATCGCGGCCATCACGAAACGCACGGGTCGCGGTTTGCAGCGAGTGGGTCAGACGATCTACCGGAAACCCGCCGAAATCACCTTCGAGCAATTTCAGGTGCGTGACGATCCGCGCCGGCAGCTGTCTGGCATAGGCGCTGAAGTCGGCGGCGATGATCGCCCAGTCTTCCTCGGTGCCGTCTTTCATGTGGGTAAAGCGGGCAGTGGCATTCACGGGCAGAGCTCCTTCAGAACGCTACGCGACCCAGAATCATGTCGCGGTACATGACGAAGTCACCGAGCAGGCTGTACAGCGGATGCTGAAAAGTCGCCGGTCGATTCTTTTCAAAGAAGAAATGCCCGACCCAAGCGAAGCTGTAACCGGCCAGCGGCAAGGCCAGCAACAGCAGCCACGCGCCTTTGGCGATGGTCAGGGCGAGGATGAAAATCACCAGGCTGGTGCCGATGAAGTGCAGGCGCCGGCAGGTGCTGTTGCTGTGCTCGCTGAGGTAATACGGGTAAAACTCAGCGAAGCTGCTGAATTGCTTTACGTTTTCCACGACTGCGATCTCTGTGGTTATTGTTCTGGCGACGAGTTGTGCGGCGGGTAGCTTATTTGAGTCTAGAGTGATCATGGGGGTGGGCCAGTGACAATCGGCGCCACTTTAGTATCCTTCGCAAATCGGGCCGTGACATGTGGCCCATCATGTATAAGAAAAACGCCATGAGCGAACGAACGACTTCTGCAAGCTGGGCGATGGGGATTGTCAAAGCGCTGGAGATGGACGGCCTGGATTGCCGGGTTCTGTTCAAGCAACTGGGGCTCGATTACGCAGCGCTGGATGATCCGGATGCGCGTTTCACGCAGGACTCCATGACCCGGCTCTGGCAACGCGCGGTCGACTTGTCCGGTAACCCGGCGATCGGCCTGAACATGGGCAAGGTGGTCCGACCGGCCTCGTTTCATGTCGCCGGTTACGCGCTGATGTCGAGCAATACCCTGGCCGAAGGCTTTCAACGGCTGGTGCGTTATCAGCGCATCATTGCCGAAAGTGCCGACCTGAGTTTTCGTTTGCTCGATGAAGGTTACGGGCTGATTCTGACCGTGCATGGCGATCATCTGCCGCCGACCCGGCAAAGCGCCGAAGCCTCGCTGGCCTGTGCATTGGCCCTGTGCGGCTGGCTCAGCGGGCGCCCGCTGCACCCGGTCAAGGTGCTGCTGCAGGGCGATCAACCCGCCGACCTCGAACCGTATAAACACGCCTTTCACGCGCCGCTGGTGTTTGAGGCGCCGTACGACGCGCTGATTTTCAAGCGCGCCGACATGGAAGCGCCGCTGCCCACCGCCAACGAAGCGATGGCGCTGTTGCATGATCGTTTTGCCGGGGAATATCTGGCGCGGTTTTCCGAGAGCCGCGTGACGCACAAGGCGCGGCAAGTGCTGTGCCGCTTGCTGCCGCAGGGCGAGCCCAAGCGCGACACCGTGGCGCAGACACTGCATCTGTCGCAGCGCACCTTGCAGCGTCGCTTGCAGGAGGAGGGCACCAGTTTTCAGCAATTGCTCGACGACACCCGCCGCGAACTTGCCGAACAGTATCTGGCGCAACCGAGCATGACCTTGCTGGAAATCGCCTACCTGCTGGGCTTCGCCGACCCGAGCAACTTCTTCCGCGCCTTCCGCCGCTGGTTCGACACCACGCCCGGTGATTATCGGGCGCGGTTGCTGCAAGCGCCGACCGCGGTCAGTGACGCCAAAACGCCGGAATACACAGCACAAACACCGTAATGATCTCCAGTCGGCCGAGCAGCATGCCGGCCGACAGAATCCACTTGGCCGCATCCGGCAGGGTGGCGAAGTTGCCGGCCGGGCCGATGGTTTCGCCCAGTCCGGGGCCTACCCCGGACACGGTGCTCGCCGCGCCGGTCAGCGCAGTCATCCAGTCGACGCCGAGCAACGACAGCAGCAAGGCGATCACACAGATGGTGATGGCGAAAAAGAACGAAAAAGTCAGAATCGAGCGCACGATCTCTTCGTCGAGGCGATGACCGTTGTACTTCTGCTTGATCACTGCTCGCGGGTGAATCAACTGATTGAGGTTGGACTTGAGCAGGATATAGGCGACCTGAAAGCGGAAAATCTTGATCCCGCCCGCCGTCGAGCCGGAACAGCCGCCAACAAAGCCCAGGTAGAAAAACAACATCAGCGAAAAGTTGCCCCACAGGCTGTAATCGCCAAGGGCGAACCCGGTGGTGGTGACCACCGACGTCACGTTCAGCGCCACATGGCGCAGCGCTTCGAGCCAGTGCAGCTTGGTGGTCCACCAGTACCAGGTGCCGAGGACCAGCCAGGTCACCAGCAACATCGCCAGCAGCCCCTGCACTTGTTGATCGCGGATCAGCGCCTTGCGATTGCCGCGCAACGTCGCCACGTACAGGGTGAACGGCAGGCTGCCAAGGATCATCACCACGACCGCTACCCAATGCACCGCCGGCTGGGTCCACTTCGCCAGCGACTGGTCGGATGTGGAAAAACCGCCGGTGGAAATCGCCGACATCGCGTGGTTGATCGCATCGAACGGGCTCATCCCCGCCCACCAGAATGCGAGGCTGCCGAGGATGGTGATGCCGACATAAGCAGCCACGATCAGCCGCGCCACCATGTGCGAGCGCGGCATGACCTTTTCCGAGCGGTCTGAAGATTCGGTCTGGAACAGGCGCATGCCGCCGATGCGCAACAGCGGCAGAATCGCCACCGCCATGCCGATAAAGCCGATGCCGCCGATCCAGTGCAGCATCGAGCGCCACATCAGGATGCCCGGCGACATGGTGTCGAGGCCGTTGAGCACGGTAGAGCCGGTGGCGGTGATGCCCGACATGCTTTCGAAAAACGAGTCGGTGTAGCTGATGTGCTGGGTCAGCAGAAACGGCAGCGCGGCAAAAATGCACACCACCAACCAGCTGCTGACGGTCAGCAGATACATGTCTCGCGGACGCAGATGAACGTGTTCCGGACGGCCGGGAATCACCAGTGCGAGGCCGGCGACGAAGGTGATCATGCTCGCCCAGAGGAAGGACGGCAGGTCGCTGGTGCGCTCGAAAATCACCAGGGTAGCCATCGGCACGACCATGGCCACAGCCAGGGTAATCAGGAAAATGCCGATGATGAAACCAATGGTCCGTAAGGTCGGCAACGCCATGAAATCCGCTCGGGCTGATGGAAGAAGGGCGCCATTCTACCTGCGGGGCAGGGCATGTAAACCGGCAGGCGCTGCACAGTTAAAGCTAGAATAGCCGCACATTTTTCAAAGGAGGTGGCCGATGCAGGCTCTCGACGCGTTGCTCAACCGTGTTTCCGTTCCCCGACTGGTCGAACCGGCCCCCACTGCCGAGCAGCGCGAAGCCCTGTTTGGCGCCGCCTTGCGCGCGCCGGATCACGGGCATCTGCAGCCGTATCGTTTCCTGACCGTCGAAGGCGCCGCGCGTGAGCAAATGGGTGAGTTGCTGGCCGAGGCTGCGCAAATGCAGGCAGGCGAAGTCACCGAAGCGATGATCGACAAAGCCCGCAACGGCCCGCTGCGTGCACCGCTGGTGGTGGTGGTGATCGCCAAATTGCAGGAGCACGTCAAATACCCGAAGGCCGAGCAATTGCTCGCGGCCGGGTGCGCTGCGCATGGGATTTTGCTGGCGGCGTATGCGCAGGGGATTGGTGCGGTGTGGCGGACTGGGGATCTGGCGTATTCCAGTCATGTGGCAAAAGGCTTGGGGCTGGCAGAAGGCGAAGAAGTCATCGCGTTCTTGTACCTCGGTACGCCGCAGAAAGAGCCGCGTGTGGCTGAGAAAGTTGATCTGAGCGAGTTCGTCAGCGCCTGGCCCGGCAACGCCTGACATTCGCGATCAAATGTAGGAGTGAGCCTGCTCGCGATTGCAGTGTGTCGGTCAATTCTTTATCAACTGACACACCGCAATCGCGAGCAGGCTCACTCCTACAGAGTTTGTTCAGGGCTGGACGTTAATCCCAGGCACTAACGGCAATTCCAGACTCGCCACAAACCCACCCTGCGGATGATTCGCCAACACCAGCGAGCCGCCATGCCGCTCCGCCGCCCGCTTGGCAATCGCCAGGCCCAACCCATGCCCTGCCGCCGTCTGCCCCGGCGCCCGATAAAACGGCTCACCCAATTGACTCAGATGCTCAGCCTGCACGCCCGGGCCATGGTCGCGCACGCTGATGACGATCCGCTCGCCCTGACGCGAGGCCTGCAATTCAATCGGCTGCTCCGGCGGATTGAAGCGCTGGGCATTGCGCAGCAAGTTATCGACGGCACGCTCGATCATGGTCGGCCAGCCTCTGAGATTCAATTGCGGCTCGGCCTGCAGGCGCACAGTCTGCTCCGGCGAGCCCAGTTGCGCATCCTTCTGCAAGGCGCCGAGCAGCGTGTTCAGGTCCACCTCTTCAGCGCTGGCGTTGTCGGCATCGACCCGCGCCAATACCAGAATTTCACTGATCAAGGCTTCCAGCCGATCGCATTCGCGGGTCAGCCGTGGCCAGAGTTTTTCCCGTTCTTGCGGATTCGCCCGTTCCGCCAATGCCAGGGCGATGCGCAGCCGTGCCAGTGGCGAGCGCAATTCGTGGGAGACATCGCGCAGCAACTGACGCTGACTGCCGATCAGGCTTTGCAGGCGCGCGCCCATGCGGTTGAAGTCGGTGGCGAGGACGCCGAATTCATCGCGGCGGTTGGCCAGTTTGGCCAGGCTGTTCTGCTGATAAGTGGTTTGCCCCAGATCATGCACCGCGCCACGCAAGCGGCTGAGGGGGCGGGTGATCGAGAAAGTCACCAGCAGGCTGAACAGGGTCAGTACCACCAGCGCGATGCCCAGCGCACTCAGCGGCCAGAGCAGGCTTTCGCGGTGCCACGCGTCGAGTTCCGGGTGCGGTATGCGGTAGATGAACAGATAAGTGTCACCGGTTTTTTCACTGGTGATCTCATCGGTCAGACGCCGCCACGGCAGGCGGCGGTCGTCGTTGTTCTGCCGCGCTTCGAACGCGGCGGCACGGCGCGGGAAGGTGCCGCGTACGACCGGGTCGCCGGTTTCATTGAGTACTTGAACGTCGATGTGATACTGGCGCTTGCGCTGTTCGAGGATGTCCTGCGCGGCTTCTTCGCCCTGGGCTTCGTAGGTTTGCGTCCATTCACTGGCCAGCGTATTGAGGCCGGGATGGCGGCTGAGAATCCACGCGTCCTGGTTGAGCATGTGCCCGAGCAGAATCGACAGCCCCGCGACCAGAGCAATCGCCAGCCAGAAGCTCGCGAGAATACGCCAGAACAGTGAACGCACAGAAAGTCCTCAAAAAACACACAAAACCCAATGTAGGAGTGAGCCTGCTCGCGATAGCGGTCTATCAGCCAAATCATGCTTGTCTGACACACCGCTATCGCGAGCAGGCTCGCTCCTGCATGTGGATCGTTGAAAACAGGCCCGACGGGGTCAGCCGTCGGGCCCAGGGTCAAACCATTATTGCGCCTTTTGCGCCTGCTGCGCTTTCCACGCTTTGAACTCAGCCCATTCGGCACGGCGTTCGGCGCGCTTTTTCTGGATCTCGTCGAACTGCTTCTGTTGCTCCGGTTTCAGCAAGGCGCGGACATCGGACTCGGCTTTCTTGTGGTTGGCCGCGATCTCGTCCTTCATGGCTTTCTGGTCCGCCGGCGAGAGTTTCTCCAGGTACTTGTCGACCACTTGCTTACGCTCGTGCATCTGCTCGCCCATGATCTTGCGGATCTGCTCGCGCTGTTCGCGGGACAGGTCGAGCTGGCTGTACGGGCCCTTGCCGTGCATGCCACCGTGCATCTGCCCACCGTGGCGCGGACCGTCGAGCGGGCCACCCAGCGGGCCGCCATCCTGTGGCATGGCCATGGCGACGGTTGGCAGAGCGGCAGCGAACATCAGAGCGATAAGAGTCTTGCGCATGGTGTATCTCCTTGTCTCGTTCCCGGTACGTTCCGGATGAGTGCAGATTACGCAGATCAAGGTCAGCGGCGGTCAGTACAGCGTAAAGCTTGGGTAAAGACGATTTGTCATCGAGCTGACATACCCCGGGCGCTTGAAGATCAAAGCAACGTCAAAAGCCCCTCACCCTAGCCCTCTGCCGGAGGGAGAGGGGACTGACCGGGGTGGACGCGAGAGCTACGCCCACGTGCAACACCGAGTCGAACGCACATTTTGAAAAGCACAGAGATCGGCTCCCTCTCCAAGGGGAGAGGGCTGGGGTGAGGGGCGAATCCACCGAAAATTTCAAGCCATGCGGCGCTTCTAACCACTCAACAATGAGCGCAAGCTCGAGTGCCCTTGATCTTGATCTTGCCTAACCGGCGACATCGGAAGGCTGAGTGGAGGGATTGATCCGGGCGTGGGAGCGCAGCGACCGTACGACGAAGTCGTACACAGCGGAAGGAGGTGCAGCGAAGCAAACCGTAGCCGCTGCGCCCGGAGCGATCCCGGAGCGAAGGGACCCGAGCTTGCGAGGGCCGTACGTAGGAGCAAGCCTTTTGGTTCCTTTTTGGCGTTTGAAAAAGGGACTCGCCGTAAGGGCGAAACCATAAGGAGCCGTTACCGCAGCAACGGATATGCACTCAAAACGCACCATAGCCAGCCATCTGCACAGGCAAACTGCGCCGACTCAAAGGCTGTAGTAATAACCCCGACTACGCAACGCAACGATCCGCGGCCGTCCGTCCGGGTGGGGCCCGATCTTCTTGCGCAAGTTGCTGACATGCATGTCGAGGCTACGGTCATACAGAGTCAGCTTGCGCCCAAGGGCAATCTGCGCCAGTTCCTGCTTGTCCAGCGGCTCGCCAGGCTGCTTGAGCAAGGCTTCGAGCAAGCGGCTTTCAGAAACGGTGAGGGTCTGTTCTTTTTCATCGATGCTGACCACACCGCGCACCGGGCTGAAACTCAGGTCGCCAAGTTCAAGCTGCGTCGACACCGCAGCCGGGTGGCTGCGGCGCAACACGGCGCGCAGGCGGGCGGTCAGTTCGCGCGGATCGCAAGGCTTGGCCAGATAATCGTCGGCGCCCAGCTCCAGACCGAGGATGCGGTCCAGCGGCTCGCCGCGGGCCGAGAGCATCAGCACTGGCAGATCGGCGTGATCGTTGCGCAATTGCTTGAGCAGTTCCAGACCGCTGCCGTCGGGCAGCATCACGTCCAGCACCACCGCCGCCGGAGCGGTTTCGGCCAGCGCCTTGCGGGCACTCTGGCCATCGTGGCAGGCGCGCACCTGGAAGCCTTCCTGGCTCAACCAGCTACTCAGGAGTTCACACAACTCCTGGTCATCATCAATCAATAACAGCTCGCTCATGACTCACTCAATTTAGCCATTGCCGACGTTTTCGGCTTGCTCCACTGGCAAAGATACCGCAGAGCAGCGCCAATAGCGCTACCCCGGCTCCCGTGACGAACCACTGTTGCTGATCGGTCAGCAGACGCGGCCGGGGACTGGCCTGCGCTTCCTTGAGTTGCAGCTTCAGGCGCTGATTCTCCTGGCGCAACCGGGCAAGCTGGGCGCTTTCACGGGTGTTGTCGGCATTTTGCAGTTGTTTGCTCAGTTCTTCTCGTTGTTGCTCGCTGGCCTTGAGGCGCTGCTGCAACTCGGTGATCTGGCTGCCGGCACTCAGCGAAAATGGCGTGGAACTGCCGCCATCAGTGATTTCCTCACCATGGGCGGGCGCCATGATCGACAACGTGACCCACATCAGACACAACGGCCCCTTGCGCATCGCGACACCTGTTTGCAATGGATATTGGGCAGGTTGTCGGCAGGCAAACGAGAATAATGAGCGATTGAGAACGCGATGAACCGACAAGGTTCATCGCGTGGGGACAGGCTTAAGGCAGGACTTGCTTGAACGGCTTGACCACGACATTGGCGTAGACGCCGGCAGCGATGTACGGATCGGCGTCCGCCCAGGCCTGCGCAGCGCTCAGCGAGTCGAATTCGGCGACGATCAGGCTGCCGGTGAAACCCGCTGCGCCCGGATCATTGCTGTCGACCGCCGGGTGCGGGCCGGCGAGCACGATGCGGCCTTCGCCCTTGAGCGCTTGCAGGCGTTCCAGATGCGCCGGGCGCGCGGCGAGGCGGGCCTCGAGCGAGTTGGCGACGTCGGTGGCAATGATGGCGTAGAGCATGTCAGTCCTCGGTTTTTGGTGTTGTGGTATCGGCGTCGTGCAGGTGACGCGACAGGTAAACGCCCTGTGCGACCAGGAACAGCACGGTCATGCCCAGGCTGCCGAACACCTTGAAATCGACCCAGATGCTCTGGAAGGTGAAGGCGACGAACAGGTTGGCGGCGCCGCAGAACAGGAAAAACCCGATCCAGGCGATGTTCAGGCGGGTCCAGACCGGGTCCGGCAGGGTCAGCGCATGGCCCATGATGCGTTTGATCAGCAGGCGGTCACCGATGAAGTGGCTGCCGATGAAGGCCGCGGCGAATAGCCAGTTGACCACCGGCGCCTTCCATTTAAGGAAGGTCTCGCTGTGGAAGGCCAGCGTCAGGCTGCCGAACACCAGGCAGGCGATCAGGGTCAGCCACTGGCTCTTTTCCAGCTTGCGCTGCTTGATGAACAGCGCGCCGTAGACCACCAGGGAGCTGATGATCAGCATCGCCGTGGCGCTGTAGATACCCCCTACGGTCACTGGCTGGCCAGCGATATCGACGACCCGTGGATCAAGTTTGTAAACGATGAAAAACAGCAGAAGCGGGATGAAATCGATGAATTGTTTCACAGTGAGAGCCAGAAGCTGGATGTGGCGGCATAATAACAAACATATGGGCGCGCGATAGCGCCAGCTGATTTGAGGTTACAACTCCCCGTGAATGTTGATTTGCACTGCCACAGCACGGCCTCCGACGGCGCCCTGGCGCCTGCGGTTCTGGTTGCGCGTGCGTTCGAAAACGGCGTGCAAGTCCTGGCGTTGACTGACCATGACACCCTTGAAGGCCTCGCCGAAGCGCGCGCGGCCGCCACTGAGCTGGGCATGCAACTGATCAACGGCGTCGAGTTGTCCTGCACCTGGGGCGGGGCGACCATTCATGTGCTGGGCTACGGTTTCGACGTCAACGCCGCGCCGTTGGTCGAAGCGATCGCCAGATTGCACGATGGTCGCTGGCTGCGGTCGGAAGAAATAAGCCGCAAACTCGCCCTCAAGGGCATGCCCGGTGCCCTCGACGGCGCCCGGCAGATCCAGCAGGAACTGGGCGACAGCGGCAACGCGCCGGCCCGTCCGCATTTCGCCGACTGGATGGTGCGTGAAGGTTTTGTAAAGGATCGCGCCGAGGCATTTCGCAAATGGCTCGGCGCCGGCAAGCTGGGTGACGTCAAATTGCACTGGCCGACACTGGAAGATACCGTCGGCACGCTGCGCGCCGCCGGTGCCTGGGTCAGCCTGGCGCATCCTTGGCATTACGATTTCACCCGCAGCAAGCGCCGCAAGCTGATTGCCGACTATATTCAAGCGGGCGGGCATGCCATTGAAGTGGTCAATGGCTTTCAGCCTGCGGAACAGGTGGGCAGCCTGGCGATCCTTGCCCGTGAGTTCGGTCTGCTGGTCAGCGCCGGCAGTGACTTCCATGGCCCTGGCGGCTGGTCCGAGATCGGCCAGTACCGGCCGGTTCCCGAGGACCTTCCACCCCTGTGGTGTCGGTTCAAACATGACCCAGTTATTGCCGCCGTCTGAACAGGTAGAGAATGTGAGTCAATTTTTCCAGATACATCCGGAAAACCCGCAAGCGCGCCTGATCAAACAGGCGGTTGAGATCATCCGCAAGGGCGGGGTGGTGATCTATCCCACGGACTCCTCCTATGCGATCGGTTGCCAGATCGGCGACAAGACCGCCATCGAGCGCGTGCGCCGTTTGCGTCAGCTCGACGAGAAACATAACTTTGCGCTGATCTGCAGCGACCTGTCGCAACTGGGCAACTACGCCAAGATCGACACCGGCACGTTCCGTATTCTCAAGGCGCATCTGCCGGGCCCGTACACCTTTATTCTCAACGCCACCCGCGAAGTGCCGCGCCTGTTGCTGCACCCGAAAAAGCGCACCATCGGTTTGCGCGTACCGAGCCACCCGATCGCGCTGGCGCTGCTGGCCGAACTGGGCGAGCCGCTGATGAGCGTGACGCTGATCATGCCCGGCGATGAAGACCCGCTCAGCGATCCGTACGAAATGCGCCAGTTGCTCGAGCATCAGGTCGATTTGATCATCGACGGCGGTTTCGGCGGCATCAAGGCGTCCACGGTGATTGACCTGACCGGCGACGACCCGGAAGTGGTCCGCGTCGGTTGCGGCGACCCGACGCCGTTCATGGTCGAGGCCTGAATGTCCGCGGTGGAAACCGTCGTCGATCCCCAGGCCGGCGCCCAGCAGGAACTGCCGTTTGCCATGGTCTATGGCCAGGCAGTCATGGAAATGCCGCTGGATCTGTACATTCCGCCGGATGCGCTGGAAGTCTTTCTCGAGGCCTTCGAAGGCCCCCTCGACCTGCTGCTGTACCTGATCCGCAAACAGAACATCAACATTCTTGACATCCCGGTGGCGGAAATCACCCGCCAGTACATGGGTTATGTCGAGCTGATGCAGTCGGTGCGTCTGGAACTGGCCGCCGAGTATCTAGTGATGGCGGCAATGCTCGCCGAGATCAAATCGCGCATGCTTCTGCCGCGCGCCGAAACCGTCGAAGACGAAGAAGACGACCCGCGTGCCGAGCTGATCCGCCGTTTGCAGGAGTACGAACGCTTCAAGGCTGCCGCCGAAGGCATCGATGGCCTGAGCCGGGTCGGCCGCGATGTGATCGTGCCCAAGCTGGATGCCCCGCAAGCGCGAGCACGCAAGCTGTTGCCCGACGTGGCGCTGGAAGAAATTCTGATGTGCATGGCCGAAGTGCTGCGCCGTGGCGACATGTTTGAAAGTCACCAGGTCAGCCGCGAAGCGCTGTCGACCCGCGAGCGCATGAGCGATGTGCTGGAGCGGCTCAAGGGCGGCGGTTTCGTGCCGTTCGTCGAGCTGTTCACCGCCGAAGAAGGTCGCCTCGGTGTGGTGGTGACCTTTATGGCGATCCTTGAACTGGTCAAGGAATCCTTGGTCGAGCTGGTGCAGAATGAGCCGTTCGCCGCGATCCACGTGCGAGCCCGAGCCGAATAACGAGTCCTTGTATGAACCTGACTGAACCCCGCGAGCTGGCGCCCCTGCTTGAAGCCTTTCTGTTGGCCTCGGGAAAACCGCAATCGCTTGAGCGCCTGTATGAACTGTTCGAAGAAGGCGAGCGGCCGGAGCCGGCAGTCTTCAAAAAAGCCCTGACCCTGCTGGGCAAGTCCTGCGAGGGCCGCGCCTTTGAGCTCAAGGAAGTCTCGTCGGGTTACCGCTTGCAGATTCGCGAGAAGTTCTCACCGTGGGTCGGCCGACTCTGGGAAGAGCGCCCGCAACGTTATTCCCGCGCCTTGCTCGAGACCATCGCGCTGATCGCCTATCGCCAGCCGATTACCCGTGGCGAGATCGAAGACGTGCGGGGCGTGGCGGTCAACAGCAACATCACCAAGACCTTGCTCGAGCGTGAGTGGATCCGCGTGGTCGGCTACCGCGACGTACCGGGCAAACCGGCGATGTTCGCCACCACCAAGGCGTTTCTCGATCATTTCAACCTGAAAAACCTCGAAGACTTGCCGCCGCTGGCCGAACTGCGTGAGATGGAAGCCGAACCAGTCCTCGATTTCGACGACGCGCCGGTGCCGCAAAGTTTGCAGGAACTGGCCGACGCCAGTGCCGAGCCGGAAGAAGAAAAAGAGGAAACCAGTTTCCACAGCCTGCTGCTGGAGCTGGACAGCATGGAGGAGGGGATCAAGACCGACTTCGATGATTTGCTGCGCGATGGGGCTGATGCTGACACATCGATCAGCGAGCCCGAGCTGAGCGAGCCGACCCTTGACGCTGAACCAGAAGCCGAGCTTGAAGCCGAAGCTGAAGACGACGTTCTGGGTGTTGCCGAAGCCCGTGAGAAACTCTTGGCCGCCGTCGCCGCCCTCGAACCGCCGGAGCCCGAGCTCAGCGAAGAAGAAGCCGAAGCCCGCGCACTGGCCGAAGCCATCGAAGCCGAACGGCGCGAATTCGGGGACTGACCCCATTTGAAGAACACCGCCGTCCCCTGTAGGAGTGAGCCTGCTCGCGATAGCGGTGTGTCAGTCGACATTTTCTTGTCAGACACACCGCTATCGCGAGCAGGCTCACTCCTACAAGGGACTTGTGTGTTTCTGGAGAAAGCGATGAGTTCGACCAAAGACCCGTGCATCAGCCTGTGCAAATTCTCCGACGACATCTGCCTCGGCTGTGGCCGCAGCAAGCGCGAGATCAAGGCCTGGAAGAAACTCGACAAGGACGACAAGCGCACCGTGCTCGCCGAAGCCGCGCTGCGCCTGATCAAACTGCGCGGTGCCGGTCGGCGGAAAAACAAATAACCTGCGCTCGATCAGCTAGTCTCTGATGCGCAATGCCGTACATCCGCGTATGATTCGCGACCCTTCGCCGATCCCTTCGGCCCGAAGACCAGATTCCAATGCTTCAGGCGCCGCCTGAACAGACCACACCGGGAGGTGCCCAGATGAGTGACATCAATCAGAAAGACGACCAGGAAATCGGCCCGGCAGGCGAAAAGCTGCAGAAAGTCCTCGCCCGTATCGGCGTCGGCTCGCGCCGTGACGTCGAGTCCTGGATCAGCCAGGGCCGCATCAAGGTCAACGGCAAAGACGCCACCCTCGGCCTGCGCGTCGACATGCACGACGCCATCACCATCGATGGCAAGGTGATCAAGCGCGAAGAAGCCGCCGAGTCGGTCCGCCGCGTGATCATGTACAACAAGCCTGACGGCGAGATCTGCACCCGTGACGACCCGGAAGGCCGTCCGACCGTGTTCGACAAGCTGCCACGTCCGAAAGAAGGCCGCTGGATCAACATCGGTCGTCTCGACATCAACACCACCGGTCTGCTGATGTTCACCACTGATGGTGAGCTGGCCAACCGCCTGATGCACCCGTCCTACGAGATGGACCGTGAATACGCCGTGCGTGTACGCGGTGAAGTCGACGACGAGATGATCGAGCGTCTGAAAGCCGGCGTGGTGCTGGAAGACGGCCCGGCGCGTTTCACCGACATTCAACAGGCACCGGGCGGCGAAGGTTTCAACCACTGGTACCACTGCGTGGTCATGGAAGGGCGCAACCGTGAAGTGCGTCGTCTGTGGGAATCGCAGGGCCTGGTGGTCAGCCGCCTGAAGCGCGTGCGTTTCGGTCCGGTGTTCCTCAACTCTGACCTGCCGATGGGCCGCTGGCGCGAAATGAGCCAGTACGAAGTCGACGTGCTCAGCGCTGAAGTTGGCTTGACGCCGGTGGCGATGCCGCAGTTGAACGCCAAGAGCAAGGACAAGCTGGAACGCATGCAGCGCAAATCGTCGCGGCCGATGGCCAAGACCGAGCGCGTGCGCACCCTGCGTCCTGCCGCTGGCGGACCAACCGCGCCGCGCCCGAGCCGTGAGCCGCAGATCGAAGGCGAGCGTCCAGGTCGCAAGCCAGTGGCCCGTGACGGCGAGCGCGCTCCGCGTCCGGCCAACGGCCGTACCGAGCGTGGTGAAGGTCGTGCATCGGCCGGTCGCGGTACGCCAGTGGCGGATCGTCCGGCGGACACCACCAACAAGCGCCCGGCCAAACCGGCGCCGAAGCGTCCGGGAATCAAACTGGTCGACGGCGACAAGCCCTCGGGCAAGCGCCGCGGCGCACCGGCAGGTTCTGGCCAGCGCCCGGGTTTTGGTCGTCGCAAGCCGGAATAAAGACAGCTGCAAGTTTTAAGCTGCAAGCTTCAAGCTGAAGCAAAAACGCCAACCGCAGGGTTGGCGTTTTTTTTTCGTCTGACGAAAGTGTGCGGTGGCTGGGAAATAGCTATCGCGAGCAGGCTCACTCCTACAATTTGAAATGCGTTCCCCTGTAGGAGTGAGCCTGCTCGCGATGGCGCCAGTGGCCTTACACAAACCCAGGATCAGAAGACAAAGCGCCCATCGAATACTGGTTTGTCATCCAGCGCCAGCACCCCGCCGGAGAAAATCAGGTCCAGGTGATGACTACCCTTGGCCCCGCCACCCAACCCCAGGTGCAACCCACAATGCCGCTCTTCAAACCCGGCATTGCGCGCGTACAGGTCTTTCACGCCTTCGTTAGTACCAATGCCCAGTTCCTCAATCCGCCGGTTCGACGGGTTGGCGTCGAGGTATTTGTTGAAATCATGCTCCAGCCCCGGCACGTCGGTGGCGATGCGGCTGATGGTCGAGTTCTCGATCCACAATTCCAGCGGCGATTCCAGCACGCCGTACTTGCGCGCAAACGGAATGGTACTGAGGAAGGTGCCCTTGAATTTCACATGACCGTTGATGGCTTCGCTGTGCGTGGCGATCTCGCCAGGGGCCAGGTCGAAGTTGCCGACCCCGTTGATGTCGGTCCATTTCTTGATGCTGCTCAGCGGCGTTTCGAACCATGAGCCGTCATCGTCCTTGAAGCTCAACGTGGTCGCCTGCGACATGCGCTGGATCAAATGGCTGTTGAGACCGGCGATGCGCTGCGGGGTGACGCTGAAGGTGTCGTAGAAATAATCGCCGTAATCCTTGAACAGCAGCGACTTCTTCCAGTTTTCCGCCATCACCGCTTGCAGCGCGCGGACGAATTCCGGGCCGTCGGGGCGCGGATTGGGCAGGGTCGAAGAGTCGTAGAAAAAAATGTACAGATCGCTGTCGCCAATCGCCTCGGCCAGCGCTGCGGTGCTCTCCAGATCCAGGCGGCAGGCGCTGAAACGGAAGCGCGGATGTTCGCCGGCCTGTTCGGCGATGGCGCTGGTCAGGGCTTGGTAATCGGCGGTGTGGCCGAGCAATACCTTCGCTGAATCGAGGCCGGCAAGGGCAGGGTGGTGTTCGAGGTAGTAAAGGAAATGCGAGATGGCGCGGGGCTTATCCATGAGTCCTCCCTGACTGACCGGGAAATGAAGCGGCAGGCACGACCGGCCGGACCGTGCCTGCCCGGGGATGTCTTACAGAGGCCACATCGCCGTGCCGAACGGCACGACCGCGTCGGCTTGCATCATTTCCACGGCGGCCTCATGGGTCGGTGCTTCAAACCATTCGTCCAGTTGCAGTTCGGTATCCAAGTCTTTTTCCAGTGCTTGCATGGTCGATCTCCTAGATGACTTTCACGGTTTATGACTGGCCGGTCGAGGTGGCCGGCGAGTCGTGAAAAACCTAGTTCAGCTAATTTTGTAATGCAAAAAATTATCCATTTAATTTTTAAATAGACTTTTTGTTCTGTTTTTAACGGCGGTTTTTCTTATTTGAAAACAAAAAACTAGCCTGCGTATTTCAATAGCAAGCTAGCTACCGTCAATTTGCAGACGTCTGACGGAATGTTCTGAAATGGAAACGTTACGTTACGCGCTGTCAGGAAATATTTACGGAAATCCGTGCCAGGTCGCCTGAATGGCGAGCCAGCGCAGCGCTGTAAGGAAAACCTGCCGAATGCCCTCCCAGCGGGGGTTGCGCAAGGCTCTGGCGCGCTTGTTTCAGCGGCGTTTGCAAGGTGATATGCGGCCCATGCCTGTCGTGCAGGCGCATAACAAGAAGGAGGCGCAATGAACGCCGTGACTGATCTCCACCTCTCTTTGTGGGACGGTTTTTTCCTCGTCCACGCCGATGGCCTGCAAAGGCCTGACTCAATTTTTGCAGCCGCCCGAACCTCTCGGGGCGGACACACGCAATCCCGGCAACCGACACGCTGATCCAGCGGAGTCTGGCAGCAGGGGGTTAGCGGTGTACAATGCGCCGCGTTTTAACTGTGACCCTCTGCGTAATCGCGCAAATCTCAAGGCTACCCGCCTTGTTCACTCCGTCGCGCCACAAGCGTGCCGGGTTCGATTTCGTCACAGATAAAAACAAGCAGGTGACGCATGACCGTTGTAAACAAGCTGAACTCCTGGTGCCTGCGCTGGGGTTTGATCGGGGCTGCCTGAAATCGCAACCTTGCAGCAACGTCTACTGCACACCATCAAACCTTGCGTGAGACCTTTTTCATGAGTGGACAACCCTCGCAGTCAGGCGAGCTGAAACGCGGCCTGAAAAATCGCCACATTCAACTGATCGCCCTCGGTGGCGCGATCGGTACCGGATTGTTCCTCGGCTCGGCCGGGGTGCTGAAATCCGCTGGCCCGTCGATGATCCTCGGCTACGCCATCTGCGGCTTCATCGCCTTCATGATCATGCGCCAGCTGGGCGAGATGATTGTCGAAGAGCCGGTGGCCGGTTCCTTCAGCCATTTTGCGCACAAATACTGGGGCGGCTTCGCCGGTTTCCTGTCGGGCTGGAACTGCTGGATTCTGTACATTCTGGTGGGCATGTCCGAGCTGACCGCCGTCGGCAAGTACATTCACTACTGGGCGCCGGACATCCCGACCTGGGTTTCGGCGGCGGCGTTCTTCGTGCTGATCAATGCGATCAACCTGGCCAACGTCAAAGTCTTCGGTGAGGCCGAATTCTGGTTCGCGATCATCAAGGTCGTGGCCATCGTCGGCATGATTGCCCTGGGCAGCTACCTGCTGGTCAGCGGCCATGGTGGCCCGCAAGCCTCGGTCAGCAACCTGTGGTCCCACGGCGGGTTCTTCCCCAATGGCGTCAGCGGTCTGGTGATGGCCATGGCGATCATCATGTTCTCCTTCGGCGGTCTGGAAATGCTCGGTTTCACCGCAGCCGAAGCCGACAAGCCGAAAACCGTGATCCCGAAAGCGATCAACCAGGTGATCTACCGCATCCTGATTTTCTACATCGGCGCGCTAGTGATCCTGCTGTCGCTGACGCCGTGGGACAGCCTGCTGGAAACCCTCAACGCTTCGGGTGATTCGTACAGCGGCAGCCCGTTCGTGCAGGTGTTCTCGATGCTCGGCAGCAATACCGCCGCGCACATCCTCAACTTCGTCGTGCTGACGGCGGCGCTGTCGGTTTACAACAGTGGCACCTACTGCAACAGCCGCATGCTGCTGGGCATGGCCGAGCAGGGCGATGCGCCGAAAGGCCTGGCGAAAATCGACAAGCGCGGCGTGCCGGTGCGTTCGATTCTGGCTTCGGCGGCGGTGACCCTGGTCGCGGTGCTGCTCAACTATCTGATCCCGCAACATGCGCTGGAATTGCTGATGTCGCTGGTGGTTGCGACGCTGGTGATCAACTGGGCGATGATCAGCTACTCGCACTTCAAGTTCCGCCAGCATATGAACCAGACCCGGCAGACGCCGCTGTTCAAGGCGCTGTGGTACCCGTACGGCAACTTCGTCTGCCTGGCGTTCGTGGTGTTCATCCTCGGCGTGATGCTGCTGATCCCGGGCATTCAGATCTCGGTGTACGCGATTCCGGTGTGGGTGGTGTTCATGTGGGTCTGCTACCTGATCAAGAACAAGCGCAGTGCGCAGCAGGCGCTGCCGGTGATCGCCAAGTAACCGCTTAAGCAGAAACAGCAAACCCGGCCAGAGTGCCGGGTTTGTTGTTTTCAGCCTCATGCAATTCCCTTGTAGGAGTGAGCCTGCTCGCGATAGCGGTGTGCCAGTCGACAAATATGTACCTGACAGACCGCTATCGCGAGCAGGCTCACTCCTACAGGGGATCTGTGACAGGCTTGAGATTCGTTTCCAAGGTATCCTGCACCCTCTGAATACGGACGCTTTTCCATGCTGGTGATTTCCAACAACGTGCATTTGCCCGATGCCGAGATCGAGCTGACGGCCATCCGTGCGCAAGGCGCCGGTGGGCAGAACGTCAACAAGGTGTCGAGCGCCGTGCACCTGCGCTTCGACATTCCCAACTCATCGCTGCCCGAGTTCTACAAGGAACGTTTGCTGGCGCTGCGTGACAGTCGCATCACCAGCGATGGCGTGTTGATCATCAAGGCGCAGCAATACCGCACCCAGGAAGCCAACCGCGCCGACGCGCTGGAGCGGCTGGTCGAGCTGATTCTCAGCGCCACCAAAGTGGAAAAGAAACGTCGCCCGACCAAGCCGACCCTCGGTTCGAAGAAGCGTCGGCTCGAATCCAAGTCCAAGCGCGGCGACATCAAGGCCGGGCGCGGCAAGGTCGATTTCTAATCCTCGCGGTACTTCGCGGTGTGCTTGTACAGATAGACGCTCAGGCCGAGCCCGCTCAGCGCCGCGAGCGCAGCGAACAGAAAGATCGAAGCAAAACCGAAGCCCGCGGCAATCGCCCCGGCCAATGGCCCGGTGATGCCCAGCGACAAATCGATGAACAGCGAGTAAGCGCCGACTGCCGCACCACGGCTTGAGGCTGGCACTAGATTCACTGCCTCGACGCCCAGCGCCGGGAACACCAGCGAGAAGCCAAACCCGCTCAACGCCGCACCCGCCAGCGCCCAGTGTGCATCCGGTGCGATCCACAGCAGCAGCAACCCGAGGGTTTCCACCGACAGGCAGGCAATCGCCACGCGGAACCCGCCGAGGCGGTTGATCAGGTTGCCGAACAGCAGCCGCGCGCCAATGAAGCTGGCGCCGAACAGGCTCAGGCACAGCACCGCGTTGTCCCAATGCTGGGTCGCGTAATACAGAGTAATGAACGTGGCAATGGTGCCGAAGCCGATCGAGCCCAGCGCCAGGCCGCAGCCATGGGGAAAGACTTTGCCCAGCACATGGATGAACGGCAGGCGCTCACCGGCAACAATCGGCGCGGCGGTCTTCGGCCATGCCAGCGCGAGGCCGAGCAGGGCCAGCAGGATGATGCTGACGCCCATGCTCCACAGGCCCAACCGGCCCACCAGCCAGACGCCGAACGGTGCACCGATCGCCAGCGCGCCGTAACTGGCGATGCCGTTCCAGGAGATCACCTTGGCGGTATTGGCCGCACCGACGCGGCCGATGCCCCAACCAATCGAGCCGGAGCCGACCAGACTCTCGGCGCTGCCCAATACCAGACGGCCGATCAACAGGCTGATCAGGCTGAACAGCGGCAGGCTTGGCGTCCACGCCGAAAGCAGCATGAATACACCGCTCAAGCCACAGCCGGCCAGACCGATCATCACCGCGCGTTTGCTGCCCTGGTTGTCGATGATCTTGCCGGCGTAGGGGCGGCTGAGCAGGGTGGCGAGGTATTGCACGCTGATCACCAGCCCGGCAATCACCGCGCCAAAACCGAGGTCGCTGTGCACGTAACCGGGCAACACCGCCAAGGGAATGCCGATGTTCAGGTAACCGATAAAGGTGAAAAGGACGATGGAAACGACTTGCAGCGTAACCGCCAGTGGGCGCTGGGGCTCGGGTATAGAGGACGACATGGGTAACGATCCACGGCAGCAGCAGATTAGATAGGCTGCTCATGATACCGGCGTGAACCGATCAGAGGCGGGGAAAAGTAAAACTATTTGCCGGGCGGCGCGATCAGGGCTTGGCCGGAGCGACCAATTGCGTGGTGACCAAGGCGGCGAGGGCGTTTTCTTCGCTGCCGAATCGCTCGAGCAAGGCGGCCTGTTTCTCCGGGGAGAGGCGGTTCCAGATGTCGATCATTTTCTCGGTCGCACCGATCAGGACGGCGGCTTGGCTTTCGGAGAATTCGTCGGTCATGGCGGGCTCGGGTTTCAGGCAGTGTGGAAAGCGCATGTTAGCGCTTTCCACACGGTCTGTACGGCGGGTCTTACGCTTCGCTGTCGGCTTTGCGGCTGTCAGCGGCTTCTTGCGGCTCGGGCTTTTCGGCGCCGGCGTGTTGCGGGGTCGTCTGCTCAGGTACGTGCAGGCTTGGGAAGGGGAGATTAGGAATCTCGTGCATGGTTGCGCTCCTCGCTAAGTCTGTTGATAGATCAGGTGCTCCGCGCTTTTACAAAGCCTGCGCAGGATACAGCAGGAAAAATGACAATCAGACTTTTAATTCAAATTAATGCGACAGATGGCCGCAGGGGCGAGAGGTCAACGCAAAAAAATGTAGGAGTGAGCCTGCTCGCGATAGCGGTGTATCAATCAACATTGAAGCTGACTGATACACCGCCATCGCGAGCAGGCTCGCTCCCACAGGGGAATTGCGGTGTTTGAGTTATTTGCAGGCGTCAGCGATGGCGTCGGCCAGCAAGGCGAGGCGGGTGGCGTCGATGCCGGCGACGTTGGCCCGGCCCGAACTGACCATGTACACGCTGTGCCGCTCGCGCAGATGCTGGACCTGCTCTGGCGACAAACCGGTGTAGGAGAACATCCCGCGCTGCACGCCAATATGCGCGAAGCGTTCGCGCAAACCGTGCGGTTCCAGCGCTTCCACCAGGCCGCTGCGCAGTTGCGCGATGCGCAGGCGCATGGCTTCCACCTCATCGGCCCAACGGGCTTTCAGCTCCGGATCGGCAAGAATGGTGGCGACCACCGCAGCACCATGATCCGGCGGCGTCGACCAAAGGTTGCGGGCGATGTTGGCCAGTTGGCTGCGAATGTCGATCAGCTTGTCAGCGCTTTTCGCGCAGACGATCAGCGCCCCGGTGCGGTCGCGGTACAGACCGAAGTTCTTCGAGCAGGAGCTGGTGATCAACAGCTCGGGCACCTGTGCCGCGAACAACCGCGTCGACCAGGCGTCCTGCTCCAGACCGTCGCCAAAGCCTTGATAAGCGAAGTCGATCAGCGGCAGCAGATCACGGCTGCGCACGACCTCGAGCACGCGCTGCCAGTCGTCATGGCTGAGGTCGAAACCGGTCGGGTTGTGACAGCACGCATGCAGCAACACCACATCACCCTTTGGCGCTTCCTCGAGTACGGCGAGCATCGCTTCGACGTCGAGGCGGTTGTCGCTGCCCACGTACGGGTAGTGACTGACCTTGACCCCGGCCGCGGCGAAAATGGTTTCGTGAATCGGCCAGGTCGGGTTGCTCAGCCACACGCCTTTGCCCGGCAGGCACTGAGCGATGAAATCGGCCGCCAGACGCAAGGCACCGGTGCCGCCCGGCGTCTGGGTCGCGCCGGCACGTTGTTCGGCAATCAGTTTGGAGTTGGCGCCAAGCACCAGCTCATTGATGACCTTGCCGAACAGCGGATTGCCGTGGCCACCGATGTAGGTCTTGGTGTCCTGGCTTTCCACGAGCCGCGATTCGGCCATTTTCACCGCCTCGGGAATCGGCGTCAGGCCTTGGGCGTCCTTGTAGACGCCAACGCCGAGGTCGAACTTGCGCGGATTACTGTCCTGCGCGTAAGCCTCCATCAAGCCGAGGATCGGGTCGCCGGGCACCCGGCCGATGGCGTCGAAGTGCATTACTTGCGTCCTTCTGCGGTCTTGGCCACTTCGTCAGTGCGCGCGGCCATGATGAAGTCGTTGCGGTGCAGGCCTTTGATCGAGTGGCTCCACCAGGTCACGGTGACTTTGCCCCACTCGGTCAGCAGGCCCGGGTGGTGACCTTCGGCCTCGGAGATCTCGCCGACTGCATTGGTGAACGCCAGCGCGTGCTTGAAGTTCTTGAACAGGAAGATTTTCTCCAGCTGCATGATGCCGTCGCGGACTTCGATGTTCCAGTCAGGGATCTGCTTGATCAGGATCGGCAGTTCTTCGTCGCTGACTTGTGGCGCATCGGCGCGGCAGGCTTCGCAGTGGGCTTGGTTCAAAGTGGACATGGTCGGTTCCTGAAATCGAGTGTGTTTTTTATTCAAGGGTGTGCGCCCGTCGGTACCGTCACGCTAAACCAAAGTGGCGGCGACGGACAGGCGCAATTGTCAGCAAAAGTCGCGGTTCAGGCGGCTTTTGGTTTCGGCGGAAATTTTGGCGCGTGCAAGCCCAGCTGCATGCCCTGACGCGCCATGGCCATGATGTCTTCGTGAGCGACGTCGAACAGACGCTTGAGGTTGGGCAGGACGAAATACAGGGGTTGCAGGATGTCGATACGGTAAGGCGTGCGCATCGCTTCGAGCGGATCGAAGGCTTGATGCTCAGGTTCGTCTGACAGGCAGTAAACGGTTTCTTTTGGCGAGGACAGAATGCCGCCACCGTAGATACGTTTGCCTTGCGGGGTGTCGACCAGACCGAATTCGATGGTCATCCAGTACAGGCGCGCCAGATACACGCGTTCTTCCTTGGTCGCTTGCAGGCCGAGCTTGCCGTAGGTGTGGGTGAATTCTGCGAAGTACGGGTTGGTCAGCAGCGGGCAGTGCCCGAAGATCTCGTGAAAAATATCCGGCTCTTGCAAGTAATCCAGTTCTTCGCGGGTACGAATAAACGTCGCGACGGGAAACTGCTTGCTGGCGAGCAGTTCAAAAAATGTCTGGAAGGGGATCAGCGCCGGCACACGCGCAACCTGCCAGCCGGTGGTCTCGCCGAGCACCTTGTTGATTTCGCCGAGTTGCGGAATGCGGTCGTGGGGCAGACCGAGTTTTTCGATACCGTCCAGGTATTCCTGGCAAGCACGCCCTTCGATCACTTTCAGTTGACGAGTGATCAGCGTGTTCCACACCGCGTGTTCTTCGGCGGGGTAGTCGATAAAACCTTGCGCATCGGGCTCGCGAGCCACGTATTGCGTCTGCTTCATGCTGCTCTCCTGCTAGGGGAATTCGTTTTTGTTATGTCCAGCGATGAACAGAGGATTACCCGAGAATGCGTGGATGTGCAGCCGGTTGATGCGCCTGTGCGTAGGAAATTTCTCTTCAATTCGTAAAATAATCGTTACGCTTTGCCAGATAAGTCGCATCTGCGGCGATTGGCGGGTTTGAAAAGGGCGGTGGCTGTCACATAATCTTGACAACAAATTGCTCGCCTCGACATAAAGTCGTGCGCTGTTCCCCTGTAGGAGTGAGCCTGCTCGCGATAGCGGTGTGTCAGACAGCACTGATCTGAATGACACACCGCTATCGCGAGCAGGCTCACTCCTACAGGTTTCTCTTCGTTCAACCGGGCCTCTTTCTATGCGCATCAAAGTCCACTGCCAGAACCGCATCGGCATCCTGCGCGACATTCTCAACCTGCTCGTGGCCTACGGAATCAACGTCGCGCGCGGCGAGGTCGGTGGCGAGCACGGCAATGCGATCTATCTGCACTGCCCGAACCTGATCAACATCCAGTTCCAGGCCCTGCGGCCGAAGTTCGAGGCGATTGGCGGGGTGTTTGGGGTCAAGCGGGTCGGGCTGATGCCCAGCGAACGTCGGCACATGGAGTTGAACGCGTTGCTCGGGGCGCTGGAGTTTCCGGTGCTGTCGATCGACATGGGCGGCTCGATCGTCGCGGCCAACCGTGCGGCGGCGCAGTTGCTCGGCGTGCGCGTGGATGAAGTGCCGGGCATTCCGCTGTCGCGTTACGCCGAAGATTTCGATCTGCCGGAACTGGTGCGTGCCAACAAATCGCGGATCAATGGCCTGCGGGTCAAGGTCAAGGGCGACGTCTTTCTCGCCGATATTGCGCCGCTGCAATCGGAGCACGACGACAGCGAAGCCATGGCCGGCGCGGTACTGACGTTGCATCGCGCTGACCGCGTCGGTGAGCGAATTTATAACGTGCGCAAACAGGAACTGCGCGGCTTCGACAGCATCTTCCAGAGCTCGAAAGTCATGGCGGCCGTGGTCCGTGAAGCGCGGCGTATGGCGCCTCTGGATGCACCACTATTAATAGAAGGCGAAACCGGCACCGGCAAGGAGTTGCTTGCGCGCGCTTGCCACCTCGCCAGTCCGCGCGGGCAGTCGCCGTTGATGGCGCTCAACTGCGCCGGACTGCCGGAGTCGATGGCCGAGACCGAGCTGTTCGGCTACGGCCCCGGCGCGTTCGAAGGCGCACGCGCCGAAGGCAAACTCGGCCTGCTCGAGCTGACCGCCGGCGGCACGCTGTTTCTCGACGGCGTCGGCGAAATGAGCCCGCGCTTGCAGGTCAAACTGCTGCGCTTTTTGCAGGATGGCTGCTTCCGCCGGGTCGGCAGCGACGAGGAGGTTTATCTGGATGTGCGGGTGATCTGCGCGACGCAGGTGGACTTGTCCGAATTGTGCGCACGCGGCGAATTTCGCCAGGATCTCTATCACCGCTTGAACGTGCTGTCGCTGCACATCCCGCCGCTACGTGAATGCCTCGATGGCCTGACGCCGCTGGTCGAACATTTCCTCGATCAGGCCAGCCGGCAGATCGGCTGCGCGCTGCCGAAACTGGCGTCGGCGGCGATGGACCGGCTCAGCCATTACCACTGGCCGGGCAACGTGCGGCAGCTGGAGAACGTGCTGTTTCAGGCGGTGTCGCTGTGCGATGGCGGCACGGTCAAGGCCGAACACATTCGCCTGCCGGATTATGGCGTGCGTCAGCCGCTTGGCGATTTTTCCCTCGATGGGAATCTCGACGAGATTGTCGGGCGCTTCGAAAAAGCGGTGCTGGAGCGTTTGTATTCCGAGCATCCGAGCAGTCGGCAACTGGGCAAGCGCCTGGGGGTTTCGCACACCACGATTGCCAACAAGTTGCGTGAGTACGAAGTCGGCAAAGAGTCGGGCAGCACGTGATCGTTCCCACGCTCCGCGTGGGAATGCCTCGATGGACGCTCTGCGTCCGCTGTTGGGACGCGGAGCGTCCCGGGCTGCATTCCCACGCAGAGCGTGGGAACGATCAAGCCAGAAGTTGCGTTGGCTGTGATGGCCTCATCGCGAGCAGGCTCACTCCTACAGTAAACCGGATTTCATCTGACGGAACGCGGTCAACTGTAGGAGTGAGCCTGCTCGCGATGGGGTGGCTGCCGTTGCCTTTTGCCAAAGGTTGCCACCCACCGGCAGGACACCGCCGGTTTTTCGTCTTCGATGCATTTCAATTTTCCCCTCTGAATCCCTCAAACCCTTTGTTTACCGGGCCTCGAACCGCCAATTAAAAGTTGGTCTGCTAATTGCTTATGGCTCAGCAGTACAGCGGTGGGCGGCAAACGTCCGGCATGCAGAGGAAAGAGTGTGGACAAGTACCTTTATGTGGCAATGACCGGCGCCAGCCAGAACGCACTGGCGCAGCGGGCGCATGCCAACAACCTGGCGAACATCTCCACCAACGGTTTTCAGCGCGACCTGGAACAGGCGCGTTCGATGCCGGTGTTCGGTGACAGCTTTCCGGCGCGTGCGTTTGCCATGAGCGAACGGCCCGCCACCGACTTCACCCCGGGTTCGCTGGTGCAGACCGGCCGTGACCTCGACGTCGCCGTGAGCGGCAATGGCTGGATCGCCGTGCAGAACCCCAATGGCGGCGAAAGCTACGTGCGCACCGGCAGCCTCAATGTCGATGCCCTCGGCGTGTTGCGTGCCGGCAACGGCATGCCGGTGATGGGCAATGGCGGTCCGATCGCCGTGCCGCCCGAGCAGCAGATCGAGGTCGGCGAAGACGGCACCATCAGCATTCGGGCGATGGGCGAGGGCCCACGGGTCATGGCTGAAGTCGACCGCATCAAGCTGGTCAACCCCGACATCAAGAACATGAACAAAGGCCTCGACGGCTCGATTTACACCAAGGACGGCCAACCGGCGCCGGCCGATGCCAACGTCAAACTGGTCTCGGGTTTCCTTGAGTCGAGCAACGTTAACGCCGTTGAAGAGATGACCTCGGTGCTGGCCCTGGCCAAGCAGTTCGAGTTGCACGTCAAGATGATGAACACCGCCAAAGACGACGACCAGGCCATGGCTCGGGTCTTGCAGATCAGCTAATTATCAGAACGTCGCGCCGTAAAACAGGCGCACGAGGAGAATCGAATGCTTCCGGCTCTATGGGTTGCCAAAACCGGTCTGTCCGCCCAGGACACCAACCTGACCACCATTTCCAACAACCTGGCGAACGTTTCGACCACGGGCTTCAAACGTGATCGCGCCGAGTTCCAGGACTTGCTCTATCAGATCAAGCGTCAGCCTGGCGCCCAGTCGACTCAGGACAGCGAACTGCCGTCGGGTCTGCAAGTGGGTACCGGTGTGCGCATTGTCGGCACCCAGAAAAACTTCACCGCCGGCAGCCTGCAAACCACCGAGCAGCCGCTGGACATGGCGATCGACGGTCGCGGTTTCTTCCAGATCCTGCAACCGGACGGTACCACCTCGTACACCCGTGACGGTACGTTCCACCTTGATTCCAATGGCCAGATCGTCAACGCCAGCGGTTTCGCGCTGGAGCCGGCAATCGTTATTCCGAACGATGCGCAGACGTTCACTGTCGGCCGTGACGGCACCGTCTCGGTGACCATCGCCGGCAACCCGGCCGCCCAGGTGATCGGCAACCTGCAAACTGCCGACTTCATCAACCCGGCCGGTCTGCAAGCGGTGGGCAACAACCTGTTCCTGGAAACCGCGGCTTCCGGCGCACCGCAAGTCGGTACTCCGGGCCTGAACGGTTTCGGTACCACGCTGCAGAACACCCTGGAAACGTCCAACGTCAGCACCGTTGAAGAGATGGTCAACATGATCACTACTCAGCGCGCCTACGAGATGAACTCCAAGGTGATCTCCACCGCCGACCAGATGCTCTCGTTCGTAACGCAGAATCTGTAATCAAGTCTATGGGGCGGCCTGAGGTCGCCAGCAACACCGTGAGGTAGGGTCATGAATCGCTTTGTATCTGTTCTGGCATTGAGTGGGGTCGTCTCGCTCGCGGGCTGCGTCGCTCCGACGCCCAAGCCCAATGACCCGTATTACGCCCCGGTGTTGCCGCGCACACCGTTGCCGGCTGCCGCCAACAACGGCTCGATCTATCAGGCCGGTTTCGAGCAGAACCTGTACAGCGACCGCAAGGCGTTCCGGGTCGGTGACATCATCACCATCACCCTGAACGAGCGCACCCAGGCGAGCAAGAATGCCAACTCGCAGATGGACAAGAACAGCGACAACAGCATCGGTCTGACCTCGTTGTTCGGCTCCAGCCTGACCACCAACAACCCGATCGGTGGCGGCGACCTGAGCCTGAACGCTGGCTACAGCGCCGACCGTTCGACCAAGGGTGACGCCAAGTCCGGACAGAGCAACAGCCTGACCGGTTCGATCACCGTGACCGTGGCCGACGTGTTGCCCAACGGCATCATCGCTGTGCGTGGCGAGAAGTGGCTGACCCTGAACACCGGTGACGAACTGGTGCGCATCGCCGGCATGGTCCGCGCCGATGACATCGCCACCGACAACACCGTGTCGTCGACTCGCGTTGCCGATGCACGCATCACCTACTCGGGTACCGGCGCGTTTGCCGATACGAGTCAGCCAGGCTGGTTCGACCGTTTCTTCCTCAGCCCGCTGTTCCCTTTCTAGGTGGCGACTTTGAATTTCAAGAGCCTTATGGTGGCCGCGTTGTTGATGTCGGCGGCCTTCAACGCCCACGCCGAGCGGCTGAAAGACATCGCCAGCATTTCCGGCGTGCGTTCCAACCAGTTGATCGGTTACGGCCTGGTGGTCGGGCTTAACGGCACCGGTGACCAGACGACGCAAACCCCGTTCACCCTGCAGACTTTCAACAACATGCTCTCGCAGTTCGGCATCAAGGTGCCGCCGGGATCGGGCAACGTGCAGTTGAAAAACGTCGCGGCGGTGTCGGTGAGTGCCGATCTGCCGGCGTTCGCCAAACCGGGTCAGCAGGTCGATATCACCGTTTCCTCGATCGGTAACTCCAAGAGCCTGCGTGGCGGCACCTTGCTGTTGACGCCGCTCAAGGGTATCGACGGCAACGTCTACGCGATCGCCCAAGGCAACCTGGTGGTCGGTGGTTTCGATGCCGAAGGTCGCGACGGTTCGAAGATCACTGTCAACGTTCCGTCGGCCGGTCGCATCCCTGGCGGTGCGTCGGTGGAACGCTCGGTGCCGAGCGGTTTCAACCAGGGCAACAGCCTGACGCTGAACCTCAACCGTTCCGACTTCACCACCGCCAAGCGCATCGTCGACAAGATCAATGACATGCTCGGCCCTGGCGTTGCGCAAGCCATCGACGGCGGTTCGATCCGCGTCACCGCGCCGCTCGATCCGAGTCAGCGCGTCGACTACCTGTCGATCCTGGAAAACCTCGAAGTCGATCCGGGTCAGGCGGTGGCGAAAGTCATCATCAATTCGCGTACCGGCACCATCGTCATCGGCCAGAACGTGAAAGTTTCGCCGGCCGCCGTAACCCACGGCAGCCTGACCGTGACCATCACCGAAGACCCGATCGTCAGTCAGCCGGGCCCGTTGTCCAACGGCCAGACCGCTGTGGTGCCGCGTTCGCGCGTGAATGCCGAGCAGGAAGCCAAGCCGATGTTCAAGTTCGGCCCGGGCACCACCCTCGACGAGATCGTGCGCGCGGTGAACCAGGTCGGCGCGGCACCGGGTGACTTGATGGCGATCCTGGAAGCCCTGAAGCAGGCCGGCGCGTTGCAAGCCGACCTGATCGTGATCTGAGGCCGGCCACCATGGATATGCGCAAAAGCGGTCTGGTCAGCAGCAGCGATTCGGGTTCGTACTCCGACCTCAATCGTCTGAACCAGCTCAAGGTCGGCGACAAGAACAGCGATGAAAACATGCGCAAGGTTGCGCAGGAATTCGAATCGCTGTTCCTTGGCGAGATGCTCAAGTCGATGCGTTCGGCCACCGATGCGCTCGGCCAGGACAACCCGCTGAACACGCCGGCCGCCAAGCAGTATCAGGAAATGTACGACCAGCAACTGGCGGTTTCCATGTCCCGCGAGGGCGGTGGTATCGGCCTGGCCGACGTGCTGATCCGGCAGATGTCGAAGAACAAACCGATGGCCCCGGGCGAAGCTGCTGCGGCGTCCGCCGCCAAGCAGCAGGAAGCGCTGGCCAAGGCGGCCGCGGTGCCGACGCCGATTGCCGCCGGCACCGTTGCTACCAACGGTCCGTTGTCACGGCTCAATGGCGAGCGGCCGTTGTGGGCGTCGCGTTCGGTGAATGCGCCGAACACCGACATTTCTCACCGCAACGACATGCAATTGATCAATCAGCGTCGCTTGGCTTTGCCGCCGAAACTGGCTGATCGTTTGCTCGCCGGGCTGGTGCCGTCTGCGCCTGCAACTGCAACTGCAGCTACGGCAGCGGTGGCGAGCAACGCCCTGCCACAACGTGCCGCGACCCCGGCCATCGCTGGTTCCGGCCCGCTGTACAACGGCGACTGGCTGGCCCGCGCCGAAGAACAGAAAGCGGCTGCTGGCGGGCAGATGCAGGTCTACGGTCGCGCCATGGCGCAGATTCCGCTGGCGCCGGCGAGAAAAGCCTTCAGCTCTGCCGACGAATTCGTCAACACCATGCTGCCAATGGCCAAGGAAGCCGCCGACCGGATCGGCGTCGATCCGCGTTATCTGGTGGCCCAGGCGGCGCTGGAAACCGGTTGGGGCAAATCGGTCATGCGCGCCCAGGACGGCAGCAGCAGCCACAACCTGTTCGGCATCAAGGCGAGCAGCAACTGGAAGGGCGATTCGGCCCGGGCGATCACCAGCGAATTCCGCAACGGTGCGATGGTCAAGGAGACGGCCGAGTTCCGTTCCTACGCCTCGTACAAGGACAGCTTCCACGATCTGGTGACGTTGCTGCAGAGCAACAATCGCTATCAAGAAGTGCTGAAGTCGGCCGATAACCCAGAACAGTTTGTACGCGAGTTGCAGAAGGCCGGTTACGCCACCGACCCGAACTACGCCAACAAGATTTCGCAAATTGCCAAGCAGATGAACAGTTTCGAAAACTACGCTGCGGCGGGTGTCTCCACCACGCCTTTATAAGGCACCAGGTAATAAGGTCTGAACCATGAGTTTGCTCAATATCGGGATGTCGGGACTGTCGGCCAGCCAGTCCTCTCTGGCCACGACAGGCAACAACATTGCCAACGTCGACACCGCCGGTTATTCACGTCAGCAAACTGTACAGGGCACCAAGTCGTCGCAGCAGTACGGCACCGTGTTCATCGGCACCGGCACGACCCTGGCCGACGTGCGCCGGGTGTACAACTCGTACCTGGAAAGCCAGCTGCACACGGCGACTTCGCTGGACAGCGAAGCGGCCTCGTTCCTGGCCCAGGCCACGCCGCTGGACGCGATGCTCTCGGACACCAACACCGGCCTGACCGGCGTGCTGCAGAAGTTCTTCACTTCGCTGCAGGGCGTGTCGACCTCGGCCACCGATGACACCTCGCGCCAATCGGTGCTGACCGGTGCGCAGGCGCTGAGCAGCCGTTTCAACACCATCGCCAAGCAACTCAACGACCAGAACACTACGATCAACGGCAGCCTGGGCGACATGACCGCCCAGGTGAACAAGCTGGCGACTTCGATTGCCAACCTGAACCAGAAGATCGGCGAGATTTCCACCAGCGGCGGTGCGCCGAACGACCTGCTCGACAGCCGTAATGAAGCGGTGCGCCAACTGTCGGTGCTGACCGGCGCCCAAGTGGTTGAGCGCGGCACCAGTTTCGATATCTACGTCGGCAGCGGCCAGCCCTTGGTGATCGGTAACACCACCAACACCCTGAACATGGTTGCCAGCAAAGACGATCCGTCGCGCATGGCCATTCAGATGGACCGCGGTTCGAGCACCATCGACATCACCTCGGTGATCAGCGGTGGCGAAATCGGTGGTCTGCTGACCTATCGCAAGGAAGTCCTCGACCCGTCGCTCAACGAGCTGGGTCGAGTGGCCCTGGTGGTCGCCGATCAGATCAACCGCCAGCAAGCCCAGGGCATCGACAAGAACGGTGACTTCGGCGCGGCGATTTTCAACAACATCAACAGTGCCGCGCTGATCAGTCAGCGCAGCATTGCCAAAGATGGTAACAGCGCCGGCTCCGGCAACCTCGATGTGACCATCAAGGACACCGGCAAGCTGACCACCAGCGATTATCAGGTCACGTTCACCAGCGCTACTGACTACACCGTCAAGCGTTCCGACGGCACCGACATGGGCGCGTTCAGCACCACGACCAACCCGCCACCCGTGATCGACGGTTTCAGCCTCGCACTCAACGGTGGCGCGTTGAGCGCCGGTGACTCGTTCAAAGTCACGCCGACCCGCAACGCAGCGGCGAGCATCCAGACGGTGCTCAGCGATCCGAAGAAAATCGCCGCCGCAGGTCCTTTGACCGGCGTGGCCAGCGCCAACGGTCTGGGCACTTACACCCAGCCGACGCTCAGCGACAAGATCGACATCTACAACCCGACCGCTCAAGCGGACATGCAGGCGGCGCTGAAGAATTCGACGCCGGTCAAACTGGTGTTTGGCGCGGCCAGCGGTGGCAGTCAGTCGTACAACCTGGTGGACGCCAAGGGCGCGACCATCGGTACCGGCACCATCGTTCCGGGCCAGTCGAACACCCTGAATCTGAAAGTCGGCATCGTCGATGCCAGCGGCAATCCGGTGCTGGATACGACCGTCACGCCGAACGTGCAGAAAACCTTCACCGTGCAAACCACCGTGGGCGGCACGCCGAAATCCGGCGAGACCTTCACCATGAACCTGACCGGTGCGGCGTCTTCGGACAACCGTAACGCGCAGGCACTGGTCGGCCTGCAAACCGCGCAGAGCGTCGACACCGGTTCGGCGAGCAAGGGCATCAGCCTGACTGACGCCTACAACAAATTGGTCACCAATGTCGGTACCAAGACTGCCCAGGGCAAGTCCGACAGCGCTGCAACCAGCGCGATTCTGGACAACGCCAAGGGCGCGCGCGATTCGTTGTCCGGGGTCAACCTGGATGAAGAAACCGGCAACCTGGTCAAATACCAGCAGTACTACACAGCGTCTTCGCAGATCATCAAAGCTGCGCAGGAAACTTTCGCCACGCTGATCAACAGCCTTTAAGGAGTCGTAATTCATGCGCATTTCCACCGCTCAGTATTACGGAACGCAAGCTTCGGACTATCAGCGTAACTTCAACAAGGCCGTTGCCACCGCCAGCGAGGCGAGCAGCCTGCAGCGCATCAACACCGCGGCGGATGATCCGATCGGTGCCGGGCGCTTGCTGCAACTGGGCCAGCAGGCCGCGATGCTTGATCAATACAAGACCAACGTCGACACCACCAAAAGCGCCTTGAACGTGCAAGAGTCGACCCTGGAGTCGATCACCACGGCGCTGGCGCGGGCCAAGGAACTGGCCCTGGCTGCCAACAACGGCACGATCACCGACAAGGACCGTCAGGCGTACGCTTCGGAAATGGGCGAGATCCAGCAACAAGTGCTGGGCTTGATGAATGCCAAGGACGCCAACGGCAACTACCTGTTCTCCGGTTCGAAAACCGACACCGCGCCATACTCGAAAAATGCCGACGGCACTTTCAGTTACAACGGCGACCAGACCACCATCAATCTGGGCATTGGCGACGGCATGACTGTCGGCACCAATACCACCGGTTGGGACGCCTTCCAGCAGACCATCAACACCGGTCGTACCAACACCAAAATGACCGCACCCGCTGTGGATGACGGCCGTGTCGTGCTGTCCAACGGCACTGTCGGCTCTGCTGCCGGCTACGACGCCAAATTCAGCGCCGGCCAGCCGTATACCATCGATTTCGTCAGCAGCACTCAGCTGAAGATCACCGACGCGTTAGGCAACGATGTCACTGCCGAGGCCAGCCAGAACGGCCTGATCAGCAACAGCAGCGGTGCCAACCAGACCGTCAGTTTCCGTGGTGTCGACCTCAAGTTGAACGTCAACCTCAAGGCCGGCGACACCAACCCGGACGCAGTCATTGCCGGGCACAGCTTCCAGCTGTCGACCACGCCTGATTCGTTCACTACCACGCGCAGCCCGGGCAATACCTCGACGTCGGTGATCACCGGTTCGACCATCACCGACCAGGCTGCGTATACCGCCGCATTCCCGCAGGGTGGGGCAGTCCTCAAGTTCACCAGCGCGACCGATTTCGATCTGTACGCAGCGCCAGTGACCGCCGACAGCAAGCCGGTATCCTCGGGCACCGTGGTCGGTGGCAACGCGACCGCTGCCGGTGTGACCTTCGCCCTCGGCGGTACACCAGCGACTGGCGATCAGTTCTCGATCCAGCCGAACAATCACCAGACCCAGAACGTGCTCGACACCCTGGGCCAGATGATCACGGCGCTGAACACCCCGGTCGATGGCGATCCGGTTGCCAAGCAGAAATTGCAGGGCGCGATGGAGGCGGGCCTCGGCAACATCGACGCCGCCGCCAATCAGATCGGCACCGCCGTCACCACCATCGGTGCGCGCGGCCAGGCACTGGACATGCAAGCGATCACCAACGACAGCCTGAGCACGGCGAACACCACGACCCAAGGCTCGATCCGCGATTCCGATCCGGCCGAAGTCATGACGCGCCTGACCTTGCAGCAGACCATGCTGCAAGCCTCGCAACTGGCGTTCAGCAAGATCAGCCAGTTGGGTCTGTTCAACAAGATCTGACGGGCAGCGGGCGCGTAAGCGCCCGCTGACCTTGTCCCTCTGTTAATGATTTTTGCGGTACCAAGGGCTCGTTTTTCCGAGCGGGCTCGTACCGCCTGTGAGCCCGCCGTGAATTCACTCCCCCTCGTCAGCATTGCCATTCCTGCGTTCAATCCGCGTTTTTTCGAGCGGACGTTGAACAGTGCCGTCAGCCAGACTTACAGCAATCTCGACATCGTCGTGTGCGATGACAGTCGTGGTGACGAGATCATGGACATCGTCAGGCTGGTCAGGGAGCAAACCGGGGCCCAGGTGCGCTACGTTCGCAACCCGCAGACCCTGGGGCTGGTGGGCAATCTGAAGGTCTGCCTCGAGCAGGCGCGCGGCGAGTTCATCAAATTCCTGTGTGACGATGACCTGCTCTATTCGGCCTGCATCGAACAGCAAGCCCATGAGTTACAGCGCGAAGAAGTCAGTCTGGTGATCGCTCAACGGCTGCTGTGGGACGCCAACGACATCATTCTGCCGGCCCGTCTGGAAAACAGCTCGCTATCACCCGTGAGCGCGTTGCTCAAAGGCGACGATGTGCTGAGCATTTTCGAAAAATTCCCGGTCAACGTCCTCGGCGGCTTCAGCAGTGCGTTGTTCCGGCGTGCCGATGTCGCCGAATTGTTGCCGGCGCTCACTGAAGAGGGTGCATGTTTCGTTGCGACCCTGGATTTTGCCTTGTATGTCTGTCTGCTGCGACGCGGCAACATGGTGACGTCCAACAATGTTCTGAGCGCCGAGCGACTTTACCCTGAGCGTTTGAGCGCGCAGCAACCGATGAAGGATGCTGCCGAGGTTGAGCGCGAGTGGCTTTCGCAAATGCTCAAAGTGCGCAGCGGCGAGTCGGCGCCCGCGAAGGGCTGGGTTCGCTACGTGCGACTGACCAAGGCCGACGAGTTGCCTCGCGTTTGGGACGAACTGCCGCTGAGCCGTACCTTGGGTACCAAGCAAAGCCGCCAGGAAATGGGCGTGGGTGTCGACAGCTTCAGTTTCGGCGAGCTCTATGCGCAGTGGCTGGCGTGTCGGGTGCTGACCGAGACGCAGCGTCAATGGTTACCGGAAACACTCGCAGGCTGGCCGCAGCAGCCGAGAATCGTGCCGATCGTCATTGATGCGCAGGGTAGCCGCAACGGGCTCGAGCGCACCCTGCAAGCGCTCGCTGCCCAGGACTATCCGCCGGAGCTGGTGTTGGTACTGTCCGTCGCCTGTACCGAAGCGCAGTTGCAGGATCGGGTATTCCACATGCCGTTGCAGGATGACGGTCTGGAGCAGATCAATACGCTGTTGCCGCAACTCGAAGGCGCCGACTGGTTCTATCTGCTGCAACCGGGAGATCGCCCGGTGGCACCGGCATTGCTGGTGATGGCCGATCGCATCGCGCATTCGCGGTCGATGACGTGTCTGTACAGCGATGAAGGCAGCCTGCGCGACGGCGAATCGGCGGAGCCGGCGTTCAAACCGGACTTCAACCTCGACCTCATGCGCAGTTATCCATACGTCGGCCGAGCGCTGGCATTCCAGCGCGAGCGCTTCCTCGCGCTCGGTGGGTTTGCGTCGACGTACGCCGAGCTGGCGCCACACGACATGCTCTGGCGGATGGCCGAAAGCGATGGTCTGCACGTCATTGGTCATGTCGCTGAAGTGCTGCTGGAGTCGAAGTTCGACCTGTCGCAATGGCTCACCGAGCCTGGCGTGGTGGAGCAAAGTCCGCGCATTCTCGAGACGCATCTGCAGCGCCTCGGCATTGCTCATGAAATCCGCCAGAACGGGCCGCTCAATCGTGTCGACTACCGCCACGCGCAGCGCCCTCTGGTGTCGGTGATCATCGTCACTCAGGACCAGACTGCCGCCTTGCAGCGCTGTGTCGAAACGCTGCTGGAGAAAACCGCCTACACCGAGTACGAATTGCTCCTGGTCGACAACGGCAGCGAAAGCGCCGAAGCGCTGGCGTGGCTGGACGGCATGGCGCAGCTGGGCAGCGACCGGATTCGCGTGCTGCGGTGTGCGCAAAGGGACAATGCCGCTGCCGTGCACAACTTCGCCGCACGCCAGGCGCGCGGTGAGTATGTGCTGCTGCTCAATGCCTTTGCGGTGATCACCCAGGCCGACTGGCTCGACGAACTGCTCAATCATGCACAACGCCCTGAAGTCGGGGTGGTTGGCGCCAAGCTGTTCAACCCGGACGGTGGCGTGCTGCACGCCGGTCTGATCCTGGGGCTGAATGGGCCGGCGGGACTGCCGTTCTATGGCCAGCCGATGCAGGCGGATGGATATATGCACCGGCTGCAGGCTGTGCATGACCTGAGCGCGGTCGGTGGCGATTGCCTGATGATTCGCAAATCGGTATTCGAGGCGGCCGGCGGTCTTGATGAGCAGGATTTCAAGCAAACGCTCAGTGTCGTAGATCTGTGTCTGCGCATCGGCCGCGACGGTTATCTGGTGGTGATGAACCCGCACGCCGTGCTGGCGGTGGGCACTCAACCGGTTATTGCGGCGACGGAGCAAGAGCAAGCGCAGCACGCCGAGGAGAAGGACACCTTTTATCAGCGCTGGCTGCCACTGGTTGCGCGCGATCCGGCGTATAACGTCAACCTGACGTTGCAGGGCGTTGGCGCCACCAACTTCAGCCTTGAACCGGGCCTGCGTACCGGCTGGAGCGCCTTCTCCAAGGCACAACTGCCGAACGTGCTCGCGGTCCCGATCAACGCTTCTGCCATCGGTCACTATCGCATGAGTCAGCCATTGATCGAGCTGGAAGCAGCCAACCGCGTGGAAGGGCGCATCTGTTACGGCTTGCCATCGATCATTGATATCGAGCGTCAGGCGCCCGATGTGATCGTCCTGCAGGGGCGCTACTCGGAGCACGCCATCGATGAAATCCCGCCGCTGAAGAAATTCTTCAATGCCCGACGGATTTTCGAGCTCGACGACTATGTGATCGACGTTCCCCATCGCAATGCACACATTCGCAATATGCCGGGCAAGTCAGACATGGAGCGCATGGTTCGCCGGGCGATCGGCCTGTGCGATCGTGTGGTGGTCTCGACTGCGCCCCTGGCCAACGCGCTATCTGACATGCATCACGACATTCGCGTGGTGCCGAACATGTTGGCCAGGGATCTGTGGGGACACCTGCGCAGCCAGCGCCGCACCTCGAAAAAACCGCGTGTCGGCTGGGGTGGCGGCACCAGTCACCATGGCGATCTGGCGGTAATTGCCGAGGTGGTGCGCGAACTGGCCAACGAAGTCGACTGGGTGTTCTTCGGTATGTGCCCGGATGACTTGCTGCCGTACATGCACGAATTTCACGGTGTGATTCCCCTGGATGTGTATCCGGCAAAACTGGCCAGCCTGAACCTTGACCTGGCGTTGGCGCCGCTCGAGTTCCACATCTTCAATGACTGCAAGAGCAACCTGCGCCTGCTGGAATACGGCGCCTGCGGCTACCCGGTAGTCTGCACCGACACCGAGGCCTATCGCGGCTACTTGCCGTGCACACGGGTCAAGACCAACACGACCGATGAATGGCTGCAAGCGATCCGCATGCATCTGGCTGATCCGGATGCCAGCTACCGCATGGGCGATGAATTGCGTGAAGTGGTGCTGCGCGACTACGTGCTGCGCGGCGATAACCTGCGGCATTGGGAATACGGCTGGCTGGCAGATTGATCTGTCGCAAGGCTTCATTTGAGGCGATCTCTCGGGTCGCCTTTTTTACAGGATCAACGATTTGTTCGAGTCGATCAGGCGAGGGAATGCGCGCTGGACAGGCAATGCCCGCACTGACGGATCCGGTTTCAACAACAACGCAAGGAAGATGTGATGACAGTCGTGAATGGAACGAGTGAAGCGGACATCCTGTCGGGCACCGACGGCAATGACCAACTCTATGGACTGGAGTCGGATGATGTCCTGCTGGCAAGTACGGGATCGGATGAGCTTGATGGCGGGGACGGCTTCGACACTGCGAATTACTACGCAATAACCTCTGGAATCAACGTCGAACTGGCCGAGGGTGCGACCACCGTCGCCGGCCCCGACGGCAAGCTCGATACGCTGGTGTCCGTTGAGAAGATCGTCGGGACCTTTTCCAACGATACGTTCAGCAGTTCGCTAGCCGGCGTGACGCTGGAAGGCAGCAGCGGTGACGATGTCTACATCGTCAGCGCTGAAGACGTGACCATCGTCGAGGAAGACTGGGGTGGCTACGACGAACTGCGCACCAGCCTCAACAGCATCAAGATGGCTGGCTTCGTCGAGAAGCTGACCTTCACGGGGACCGGTGATTTCAAGGCTTACGGCAGTGACACCGACAACGAGATCATCGCGGGCGCCGGTAACGACTGGCTGTGGGGTGGTGATGGTGCCGATCATTTTGTCGGGGGAGACGGTTACGACACCGTCAGCTACAGCGACAGCCTTGAAGGGGTGCGAGTCGAAGACTTCGCCAACTACGACGGCCTGACCATCGCCTATGGCGATATGTTCACCGGCATCGAAGCGCTTCAGGGGTCGGGCTTCGATGATGTGATTTATCGTCACAAGGACTCGATGAGCATTGATGGTGCGCAGGGTTACGACACTGTGAGTTACCGCTACGCCTTCGACGTAGCCAATGTCGTGATCGGCAATGGCAGCAACCTCGCTGGTGACACGCTGCTCAACGTGGAAGAGGTTATCGGTACCTCAGGCGCAGATCGTTTTGTCGTCAATGCCGGTGGTGTGAAGGTGGCTGGCGGTATCGGTGATGACGTTTATACGATCAACAGCACCGGTGTGACTGTCGAAGAAGACGACAGCTTCATGGGCGGTACCGATCATGTATACACCAGCCTGTCGGAGTTGAGGCTGAGTGCGTTCGTTGAGCGATTGACCTATACCGGCAGCAGCGATTTCACCGGCTACGGCAATGACGGGGACAACACGATCGTTTCCGGGGCCGGGAACGATGTGCTGCTCGGCGGGGCGGGGGCCGATAACTTCGAAGGTGGCGCGGGTATCGACATCGTCAGCTATGACGACAGTGCTGAAGGCTTGAGCGCCTCGCTGAACTGGGGCGCACAGAGCGGTATCGCCTTCCATGACGTCTATATCGACATCGAAGGCCTGCGCGGCAGCCAGTTCAATGATGTTCTGGAAGGGGAGTGGGGCGACAACGTCCTTGAAGGCGGTGGTGGTGACGACCAGATTCAGGGTGGCGAAGGCAACGATCATATCTACGGTGGTCTGGCGTCCGGTCTCGATGCAGCCGGGCAGTCCGACACCTTGTTTGGTGGCTTGGGCGATGACGTCATCCTGGCTGCGCGCGACGGTCTGTTTACCTGGGTCAGTGGCGATGAAGGCAATGACAACATTACCCTCGGACGGGGCGTGGCCTATGGTGGGCAGGGGAACGACGTGTTGATCTTCAACGACGCCGGCCCGTCGAGCCTGGGCAGCAGCGGGTTTGGCGAACAGGGCGATGATACCTATGTGGTGAACACGTCGGCGTTGGTGACGATCAAGGATGAAGGGCTGGACGCCAATGACACGCTGATTCTGAACATGATCGCTGACGCCAGTCAGTTGAGCGTGACCCGTGTAGGCGATGATGTTTATCTGCACAGTGCCAATGACGGTAGCAGTGGCGTGCCGGACCATGGTGTGCGGCTGGTGGACTGGTATGCGGGGTTTGCCACCATCGAGCATGTTCAGACGGCCGATGGTCAGGTCTTTGAGCTGCCTGCGGGTGGTGATGGGTTTGCCATGTTCGGGTAGTTGTCGGGGGCTTTGAAAAGAGGGATGAATCTTTGGGTTCGTCCCTTTTTTCGTTTTGGCCTTGGCGGCGTCTGGGCCGACCAGGCGCTTGGGTTTTTGGGTGAATATCCGTTTTTTTTGGTGTGGCGGCTGGCGGTTTCGCCCTTACGGCGAGTCACCTTTTTCAGACGCCAAAAAGGTAACCCAAAACGCTTGCTCCTGCGTTCGGCCCTCGCAGGCTCGGGTCCCTTCGCTGCGGGATCGATCCGGGCGCAGCGGCTACGGTTTGCTTCGCTGCACCTCCTTCCGCTGTGTCTGGCTACGCCAGACGGTCGCTGCGCTCCCACGCCCGGATCGGTCCCTCCACTCAGCCTTCCGACGTCGCCGGTGACGCAAGATCAAGAGCACTCGAGCTGGCGCTCATTGTTGAGTGGTTAGAAGCGCCGCATGGCTTGAGATTTTCGGTGGACGCGCCCCTCATCGGAACGCCGCCCGCCCAGCCCTCTCCCGAGGGAGAGGGAGCCGATTTGTGAGCCGTTCAAGACTTGAGTTCGACTCGGTATTTCGAGTCGGCGTAGTCCTCGCATCCACCGCGGTCAGTCCCCTCTCCCCTTGGGAGAGGGTTAGGGTTAGGGTGAGGGGCTTTTGATTTTGCTCTGGCTGGTGTTCATCGTTGCCAGTGATTTGGAGCTGGCGCGTTTCCTGCAAGTCCCCCTCAAATCGCCATAAAACGAGCGCTCGCGGTTATTTCACCTGAGCCCGGAACGGCAAAAGGTGTCGCCGCAAGGCCCGCAACGCTCAACAAAGCCATGCGCAGCCCGGTGCAGAACAAGAGGGGAGACGATGAAGGCAGTAATTTTGGCGGGTGGCCTCGGCACGCGCATCAGTGAAGAGTCGCACCTCAAGCCCAAGCCGATGATCGAGATTGGCGGCAAGCCAATTCTCTGGCACATCATGAAGCAGTATTCCGCCCATGGAATCCACGACTTCGTCATTTGCCTGGGCTACAAGGGCTATGCGATCAAGGACTTCTTCGCCAATTACTTCCTGCATACCTCTGACGTCACCTTCAACATGCGCGAAAATCGCATGGACGTGCACCAGAACTACAGCGAGCCGTGGAGCGTCACCCTGATCGACACCGGTGAGGAAACCATGACCGGCGGCCGTCTGTTGCGCGCCGGCCGTTACCTGCAGGATGAAGAAGCGTTCTGCTTCACCTATGGCGATGGCGTTTCCGATATCAACATTGTTCAACTGGTCGACTACCACAAAGCCCACGGGCGTCTGGCGACCGTCACCGCGGTGCAGCCGCCGGGCCGTTACGGCGCCCTTGAGCGTCAAGGCGATCAAGTGCTGGGCTTCACCGAAAAACCCCGCGGCGATGGGGGCTGGATCAATGGCGGCTTCTTCGTGCTCTCGCCAAAGGTGTTGCCGTACATCGCCGATGACGCCACTACCTGGGAAGCTGAGCCTTTGGCGCGTCTGGCCGCGGACGAACAGTTGAAAGCTTTCGAACACGAAGGTTTCTGGCATCCGATGGACACCCTGCGCGACAAGAATCATCTCGAAGCACTGTGGCAGAGCGGGGAGGCCCCATGGAAGCAATGGGCCTGAGTGCGGAGTTCTGGCGCGGTAAACGCGTTCTGGTCACCGGACACACCGGTTTCAAAGGTAGCTGGCTGACCCTGTGGCTGCAAAGCCTCGGCGCGCAAGTCAGCGGCTTTTCGCTGGACCCGTCGACCGAGCCGAGCCTGTTCCAACTGGCGCGGGTCAGCGAGGGCATCAACGATCAGCGCGGTGATTTGCGTGACCTCGGCGCCTTGCTGGAAATCATTGCCGACACCGAGCCGGAGATCGTTCTGCACCTGGCCGCGCAGCCGTTGGTGCGTGAAGGCTATCGCGATCCGCTCGGCACGTATTCCAGCAACGTCATGGGCACGCTGAACCTGCTCGAAGCGATTCGTCAGGTCGGTGGCGTGCGCGCCTGCGTGCTGGTGACCACCGACAAGGTCTACGCCAACAATGAATGGCTGTGGCCGTATCGTGAAGACGAAGCCCTCGGTGGTCACGACCCGTATAGCAGCAGCAAGGCCTGTTGCGAGCTGTTGGCGCAGTCCTACGCCGCATCGTTCTTCCCGGCGGACAAGCACGCCGAACACGGTCTGGCCTTGGCCACCGCGCGCGCTGGCAACGTGCTGGGCGGCGGTGATTTTGCCCCGGAGCGCCTGATTCCCGACGTGCTCAAAGCCTGGAGTGCAGACGAGCCGGTAACCTTGCGTTACCCGCAAGCCGTGCGTCCGTGGCAGCACGCGCTGGAGCCGCTGGCCGGTTATTTGCAATTGGCCGCTGGCCTTTATGAGCAAGGCCCGGAGTACGCCGGCGCGTGGAATTTCGGCCCCGGGGAGGCGGACATGTGCAGCGTCGGCGAAGTCGTCGAATTGCTCGCCAGCCGTTGGCCGCAGGCACGCGGTCTGCGCATTGAAAAAAGCGAGCTGCATGAAGCCGGTCTGCTGCGTCTGGACAGCAGCCGCGCCCGCCAGTTGCTCGGCTGGCAGCCACGCTGGACTTTGCAGCAATGCCTGACCCAGACCCTCGACTGGCATCTGGCGTGGCAGAACGGCGATGACATGCGCAACGTCACCCTCGGCCAGCTGAAACTGTACCGAGGCGCGCTGTGAGCGAGTTCTCCCTTGAGGCGTTGCCACTGGCCGGGCTGTTCAACGTCCGGCACAAACGTTTCGAAGACCAGCGCGGGCACTTCGCCCGGCTGTTCTGCGAGGGCAGTCTGAGCGCGTTCGGTAGCGAGTTTCATATCCGCCAGATCAACCATTCCTGCACCCGCGAGAAGGGCAGTGTACGTGGGCTGCATTACCAGAATGCCAACGCCCCGGAAGCCAAACTGATCACCTGCCTGCGCGGCGAAGTCTGGGACGTGGCAGTGGATTTGCGCCCGGATTCAGAGACGTTTCTGCACTGGCATGCCGAGCATCTGAAGGCTGGCGATGGCCGCAGTCTGCTGATTCCGGCCGGTTTTGCCCATGGCTTTCAGACACTGACTGAAGACGCCGAACTGCTTTACCTGCACAGCGCCGATTACGCGCCGGAGCATGAGGGCGGTCTGTCGGTGAACGATCCGCGGCTGGCGATTGCCTGGCCGCTGCCTGTCAATAATTTGTCAGCGCGGGATTCCAGCCATCCCGCGCTCGATCAACACTTTGCTGGAGTGCGTCTATGAACTGCCGTGGGTGCGCTGCACCGCTGAGCCTGCCGCTGATCGACCTCGGCACCTCGCCACCGTCCAATGCCTATGTGCATGCCGATCGCCTGGAGCAGGCTGAGCAGTGGGTGCCGCTCAAAGTCGCCGTGTGTCAGCAATGCTGGCTGGTACAGACCGAGGATTACACCCGCGCCGACAGCCTGTTCGACGCCGAGTACGCCTATTTCAGTTCGTTTTCCAGCACCTGGCTGACCCACGCTGAGCGTTATGTTGCCGAGATGGTCGAACGCTTCGGTCTCCACGCCGACAGCCGCGTAGTCGAAGTCGCCGCCAACGACGGCTACTTGCTGCAATACGTCGCCGCACGCGGCATTGCCTGCCTGGGCGTCGAGCCGACCCGCAGCACCGCGCAGGCGGCACGCGAAAAAGGCCTGGAGATTCGTGAACTGTTTTTCGGTCGTGACACCGCTGCGCAGCTGCAAAGCGAAGGCTGGGGCGCCGACCTGATGGCGGCCAACAACGTGCTCGCCCACGTGCCGGACATCAACGATTTCCTCGGCGGATTTGCCACACTGCTCAAGCCGAGCGGCGTCGCTACCTTCGAATTTCCGCAATTGCTGACACTGATGGCCGGCGCGCAGTTCGACACGCTGTATCACGAACATTATTCCTACCTGTCGCTGACCGCCGTGCAGACTTTGTGCGAGCGCAATGGCCTGGAAGTCTTCGACGTCAGCCAGTTGAGCACCCATGGCGGCTCGCTGCGGGTGTTCGTGCAGCGCAAGGACGGCGAGCGCCGAGCGGTACAACCGGCCGTTCAGCAACAATTGCAGGCCGAACTCGACGCCGGGGTGAAAACCGCCGAGTACTACGCAACCCTCGCGCCCGCCGCTGAGCGCATCAAGCATGAACTGCTGCGCTTTCTGTTGCAGGCCAAGGCCGAGGGCAAACGGGTGGTCGGTTACGGCGCGGCCGCCAAGGGCAATACCTTGCTCAATTACGCCGGGGTCAAGCCTGACTTGCTCGCTTGGGTAGCGGATGCCAACCCGCACAAGCAGGGCAAATTTCTGCCGGGCAGCCGCATTCCGATTGTGGCGCCGGCGCAGATCGACATCGACAAGCCGGATTACGTACTGGTGCTGCCGTGGAACCTGCTGCACGAAGTCAGTCAGCAACTGGCGCAGGTTCGTCAGTGGGACGGGCGCTTCGTGATCGCCGTGCCTGAGTTGAAAGTGCTGTGAAGGTGCTGGTCACGGGCGCCACGGGGTTTGTCGGACGGCATCTGGTTGCCGCGTTGCTGGCACGCGGCTGCGAAGTGCGCGCGGTGGCGCGTAATGCGCAAACCGCGCAAGGCATGCCGTGGATCAACGACGTCGAGTTCGTCGCCGCGGATATTCATGCTGCCGATCTTGGTGTCAGCGCGTTGACCGCTGGCATCGATGCCCTGGCGCATCTGGCCTGGCCGGGTTTGCCGAACTATCGGGCGCTGTTCCATTTCGAGCACAACCTGATGGCCGATTATCGCTTTATCAAAAGCGCGGTCGAGGCCGGCGTAAAGCAGGTGCTGGTCACCGGTACCTGCTTCGAATATGGCATGCAAAGCGGCCCGCTCAGTGAAACAACCGAGCCTCGCCCGAGTAATCCGTACGGACTGGCCAAGCATACGCTGCACCTGTTTCTGCAGAATCTGCAGCAGGAACGGTCGTTCACCCTGCAATGGGCGCGGTTGTTCTATCTGCACGGTGAAGGGCAGAACCCCAACAGCCTGCTCGCGGCACTGGACCGGGCGATCGATGCCGCTGAGGCGTCATTCAACATGTCGGCCGGTGAGCAGTTGCGCGATTTTCTACCGATCGAAAAGGCAGCCGGTTACCTCGCCGCAATCGTGCAAAAACCGCATTTCAACGGTGTGATCAATTGCGCCAGCGGCCAAGCGGTTTCGGTGCGCGCGCTGGTTGAGCAGCGTCTACGCGAACGCGGCGCGACGATCGAATTGAACCTTGGTCATTACCCTTATCCGAGCCACGAACCGCTGGCGTTCTGGGCGGTGACCGAGCGCTTGCAACAGTTACTGGGAGAGCCGCAATGAGGCACGAGTTGTATCGGGTCACCGACCTGCCGGTGTTGCAGAATCGCACCTTTGCCGACGCGGATTCGGCGCAGGCGTCGGCGAGTGCCGACATGCTGTTGGTGCAGGACGAGCACAGCGGTCTGATCTTCAATGCCGCGTTCGATGCCGACAAGCTCAACTACGACGCCGATTACCAGAACGAGCAGGCGCATTCCGGCCAGTTCCAGAAGCACTTGAATGACGTCGAAGGCATTATCGCCAGGCACTTCAAGGGCCGGGAACTGATCGAGGTCGGTTGCGGCAAGGGCTATTTCCTCGAACTGCTCAAGGGCCAGGGCTACTCGATCACCGGCATTGACCCGGCTTACGAAGGCGAGAACGCCGACGTGATCAAGGCGCCGTTTACTCGCGGCCTGGGGCTGGCCGCCGATGCCATCGTTCTGCGCCATGTGCTGGAGCATATTCAGGACCCGGTGAGCTTCCTCACCGTGATCGCCGAGGCCAATCAGGGCGGGCAGATCTACATCGAGGTGCCGTGCTTCGACTGGATTCTCGAACACAAGGCCTGGTTCGATCTGTTCTATGAGCACGTCAATTATTTCCGCCTCGATGACCTGCGCCGTCTGTTCGGCAGCGTGCACGAGGCTGGTCATCTGTTCGGTGGCCAATACCTGTACATCGTCGCTGACCTGGCAACCTTGCGCCTGACTCCGCAGCAACCGGTGCCGCGCCTGACGTTGCCGGATGGCTTCACCGCCAGCCTCGACCGCGCGGTGCAGATCATTCAGTCCGCCCCCGAGCAGGGCTCGGCGATCTGGGGCGCTTCGTCCAAAGGTGTGATCTATTCGCTGTTCCTGCAACGTGCCGGTGTCGCGGTGGACCGCGTCGTCGATATCAACCCGGCCAAGCAGGGGCGGTATCTGCCGTTGAGCGGTGCGCGGGTGTCTTCGCCGCAAGAGGCGATGGATGCGCTGCCCGAAGGCGCCAACCTGTTTGTGATGAATTCCAATTACCTCGAAGAGATCAAGCGGATGACCGGTGGACGCTACGTCTATCACGCCGTCGACAGCGCTTCGTTCCAGTGACCCTTGAGATGACCAACATGACCGACCACAGCATCAACCAAGCCTTCGAAGCCGAGTGCCGCGAGCAGATCGCCCAGCAGGGTGACGACCCGAAACTGACCGGCCTTGCCCGTGATTTCTTCAACGAATCGGCCCGGCACAAATACAGCTACCACTTTTCATGGATGGGCCGCCCGATCATCCAGCTGCCACAAGACATGATGGCCATGCAGGAGATCATCTGGCAGGTCAAACCGGATCTGGTCATCGAGTGCGGCATCGCCCACGGCGGATCGATCATCTACTACGCCTCGTTGCTGGAACTGCAAGGTCACGGCGAAGTGTTGGGTATCGACCTTGATATTCGTGCGCACAACCGCGAAGCGATCGAAAGCCATCCGATGGCCAAGCGCATCAAGATGATCGAAGGCTCGAGTATCGATGCAGGCATCGCCGCCCAGGTGCAAGCGGCGGCCAAGGGCAAAAAAGTCATTCTGGTGCTCGACTCCAACCACACCCACGATCACGTCCTCGAAGAGCTGCGTCTCTACGCACCGCTGGTGTCGGTCGACAGCTATTGCGTGGTGATGGACACCGTGGTCGAAGACATGCCGGCCGATTTCTTCCCGGATCGCCCGTGGGGCCCGGGTGACAACCCGAAAACCGCCGTCTGGAAATACCTGGAGGAAAACCAGGATTTCGAGATCGACCAGCAGTTGCAGAACAAGCTGCTGATCACCGTGGCGCCGGACGGCTATCTGCGTCGCGTTCGTTAATTCGCAACATCCCCCAAGCGTTATCTCGGCGAGTCGCCGGTTGTGGAGAGAAGTTATGCAAGGCAAGTACAGTTCTGAACTGACGCTACCGCTCGACGAGTTGTTGACGGTGGTGCTGATTACTCACAACCGACCGGCGTTCCTGCGCCGTGCGGTGAAGTATTACAGCAGCTTGCCGTGCAGGATCATGGTGCTGGATTCCACGCCGGAACGTCCGCAAGGCGATTTTTCCGCCGTCGATTATCATCACGTTCCGCAATTCGCCTACTGGGGGATGCAGGCCAAACTGGCCTATGGCGTCGAGCGACTGACCACGCCCTATATGGTGCTGGCGGCGGATGACGATTTCATCGTGTTCGATTCGCTCTGCGAGTCTGTCGGCTTTCTTCAGGCCAATCGTGACTATGGCATGTGCCATGGCTATTGCCTGATGTACCTGGCCAAGGCCGATGGGGTGAACTACTACCGCCGCGACAAGAAGGTTCAGGAAGACTATTGCTCCGAGCGCGCGCAGGACCGCGTCATTGACTACATGAGTCAGTACATCCCGCCGTTTTACGCGGTGACCCGTACCGACCTGATGAAAACCTGGCACTCGGCATTGCCGCCGGGGACCAGTTTTCAATGGCAGGAAATCGGTCATGTGTACTTCCTGCTGGCCAGCGCCAAGGCACGGATCCTGCCTGTTCCTTATGTGGTGCGCGAGATCAACTACGGCGTTTCCGAACACAATACCGATGTGTATCACTCGCTGACCTATCTTGATTCGAAGTCAGTCGCCGAACGAGAGGCGTTCGCCGATTTCCTCGTCTCGCTGCCTACCGGTATTCAAAACCTCGATGCAGGGCAGGCCAAGGCATTTGTTCTGGAGAGCTTTGCGGCGATGGCCGAGAGTCTGGCGGTCCGTCGGGCGTTGACTGCCGAGCTGATTTTCGAGTCGACCTGGAATCAGCAATTGCGCCGGCCTGATCGGCGCTTCGGCCCACTGCAGTACGTCGAGATGCCGTTCTACAACCAGGCGTTTTTCGATCTTCTGGAACAGTTTGAATTCATGCTGCATACCCTGCCGGCGGGTCGCCTTCAGTTGGAAGGGCTGGAAGGCGTATGGACGCGTCAGGCGCATCTGCTGGAGGCGCGCAATAACGATACGCCGGGGAGCGTGATCGACCGGTTGTGGCAGGCGCATGATCTGAATGCGTTCAATCAAGTGGTTGCCAAGCGTCTGGCCGCGCAATTGCAAATGCTCGGTGACGAGGCGGCGGCGCAACTGCATGAATGGATCGCCCGCCTCGAGGCGCTGACGGTCGACGACCATCAGGTCACGTTCGACAAGATGCAATCGGGACGTCTGTTGAATTGGCTGGCCGCACGCGCGCCGGCCATCGAGCAGCTCGAGTCGATCAGCCAGCACGTGGCTGCTGAAGGTGGTGGCCCGCAGTTCGGTATCTTCCTGCTTGATCTGGACAACGACATCGACAAGTTGCAGGTATCGCTCGACAGCCTGGTCGAGGGGTACTGCAAGGCATTCAGGATTGTCGTGTTTACCACCGGTGAGGCGCCAGCAGCGACCACTGCGCAGAACACCCTGCACTTTGTCCGTGTCACGCCTGGCAATCTCGTCGACAAACTCAACCAGAGCGCTCAGCAGTCGCCAAGCGACTGGTTGATGCTGGCTCAGGCCGGTGATGAGTTCACCGCCAGCGGCCTGTTGCGCGCCAGCGTTGAACTGATCGGCGCCGACGGGGTGCGTGCTGTCGCTACCGATGAAATCCAGCGCAAGGAAAACGGTGCACTGGTCGACGTGTTCCGCCCCGGTTTCAATCTTGATCTGCTGCAAAGCGTGCCGTCCCTGATGGCGCGCCACTGGTTGATCCGTCGTCAAGTGCTGCTCGACGCCGGCGGCTATCAAGCTGATTTCAGCAAGGCGCTGGAATTCGATCTGCTGCTGCGCATCATTGAGCAAGGTGGCCTCGACGGTCTGGCGCATCTCGATGAGCCGCTGCTGATCACCGAGCAGGCGCCTCTGGAAGAAAACACCCATGAACGCCTGGCATTGCTGCGCCATCTCGGCAATCGCGGCTACAAGGCCAAGGTTACTTCGCAGACGCCAGGCACCTGGCAAATCGATTATCGCCACACCGAACAGCCACTGGTTTCGATCATTGTGCCGGTCATCGATGATTTGCCGGCGCTGCGTCGCTGCCTGGAAGGTGTGCTGCTGCGAACCCGTTACAGCCGCTATGAAGTATTGCTGGCGGCAAACGCCCAGCAGTCGGCGCAGGTCAATGACTGGCTGGGCACGCTGCGCCATGCCAAGGTCAACGTGTTGCGTGCCGATCAGCCGTTGAGCGAGGTCGCGTTGTACAACGCCGCCAGCGAGCAGGCCCAGGGTGACTATCTGGTATTGCTGGCCGCTGACAGCGAAGTGGTCAACCCGAACTGGATCGATTCGCTGCTCAACCACGCCCAGCGCCCGGAAGTCGGGATCGTCGGTGCCAAACTGGTCGATCGCGACGGCAAGGTCTCGCACGCCGGTTTGATCCTTGGTCTGAATGATGGCGTGGGTTCGCCCTTCATCGGCGAGAAACACAAGGCCGAGGGTTATATGCAGCGTCTGGTCGCCGAGCAAAATTATTCGGCCGTCTCCAGGGTTTGCATGATGGTGCGCAAAGAACTGTACAGCGCCTTGGGCGGGCTGGATGAAGCGACTTTTGCTGAAGGTTTCGCCGATGTTGACCTGTGCCTCAAGGCCGGTCAGGCCGGTTACCTCACCGTGTGGACGCCTCTGGTGCAAGTGCTGCACAACGGCGAGCTGGCACAGCCGCCAGCGGCACTGGCGACGCTGCGTGAAAAATGGCCCGACGCCTTCGCGCACGACCCGGCCTACAACGCCAACCTGGGCCTGACCGGCAAAGGTTTTACCCTGGGCGAAAGTGCCCCGATCAACTGGGAACAGTTGCTTGCTTAAGCTTGCCGGACAGGAATCAGAACATGTTCAACGGTAAATCGATCTTCATCTCCGGCGGCACCGGTTCATTCGGGCGCAACTTCACCCGTCGCTTGCTCGAGCAATACCAGCCCAAGCGCGTGGTGGTGTTCTCCCGCGACGAGCTGAAACAGTACGAGATGCAGCAGACGTTCAACGCGCCGTGCATGCGCTATTTCATCGGTGACGTGCGTGACGCCGATCGCTTGCGTCAGGCCATGCGCGGTATCGACTACGTGGTGCATGCCGCCGCGCTCAAGCAGGTACCGGCGGCGGAATACAACCCGACCGAATGCATTCGCACCAACGTCAACGGCGCGGAAAACATCATCGCCGCTGCCATCGACAATGGCGTGAAGAAAGTCGTGGCGTTGTCCACCGACAAAGCGGCCAGCCCGATCAATCTGTACGGCGCGACCAAGCTGCTCTCGGACAAATTGTTTGTCGCTGCCAACAACATTGCCGGCGAGCAGCAGACCCGCTTTGCCGTAGTGCGTTACGGCAACGTCGCCGGTTCGCGCGGCTCCGTGGTGCCGTTCTTCAGCCAGCTGATCGCCGATGGCGCGCAGGAGTTGCCGATCACCGACGAGCGCATGACGCGGTTCTGGATCACCCTCGACCATGGTGTGCAATTTGTTCTCGACAGCTTCGCGCGCATGCACGGCGGCGAAGTGTTCGTGCCGAAGATTCCGTCGATCCGCATTGTCGATCTGGCGCGCGGCATGGCCGGGCATCTGCCGCACAAAAACGTCGGTATCCGTCCCGGCGAAAAGCTGCATGAGCTGATGGTGCCGCTAGACGATGCGCGCATGACCCTCGAGTTCGAGGATCACTACACGATTCAGCCATCGATTCGCTTCACCAGCGTCGATGTCGATTTTGCCGTCGACAAACTCGGCGAGCGCGGGCGCGCGGTGAGTGAGGATTTCGAATACCGCTCCGACACCAACCCGCAGTTCCTCTCGGTCGGGCAGATCGCCGGTCTGCACGCGAAGCTCTCGGTATGATCCCCTACGGTCGGCAAAGCGTCGATCAGGCGGACATCGATGCGGTGCTCGAAGTGCTGCAATCGGACTGGCTGACCCAGGGGCCGACTATCGAGCGCTTCGAGCAGGCGATGGCCGCGCGCTGTCAGGCGGATTTCGCCGTGGCGGTGTGCAACGCCACCGCGGCACTGCACATCGCCTGTCTGGCGGCGGGGCTGGGGCCGGGCGATCGTTTGTGGACGACGCCGAACACTTTTCTCGCCTCGGCCAACTGCGGGCGCTATTGCGGCGCCGAGGTGGATTTCGTCGATATCGACCCGCTGACCTGGAACCTCGACGCGGTGGTGCTGGCGGCGAAGCTGGAGCAGGCCGAGCGCGACGGCACGTTGCCCAAGGTGCTGGTTGCGGTGGCATTCTCCGGGCAGAGCTGTGACATGCGGCGCATCGCCGAACTGGCCGAGCGCTACAACTTCACCGTGATCGAGGATGCCTCGCACGCGGTTGGCGCCAGCTATGCCGGGCGCCCGGTCGGGTGCGGCGAATTTGCCGCGATGACCGTATTCAGTTTCCATCCGGTGAAAATCATCACCAGCGCCGAGGGCGGCATGGTCCTGACCAATCGCCCACACCTGGCCGAGCGTCTGCAACGCCTGCGCAGCCATGGCATGACCCGTGATGCGCAGCAGATGACCGAGCCCAGTCACGGGCCTTGGTACTACCAGCAGATCGAGCTGGGCTTCAACTATCGGATCACGGATCTGCAAGCGGCGCTGGGCCTGTCACAGTTGGATAAACTGGACGGATTCATCGCCCGGCGCCGCGAACTGGCGGCGCGCTATGATCGCTTGCTGGCGTATTTGCCGGTGACGTTGCCGAGCCCGCAGGAAGAAGCGGAGTCTGCCTGGCACTTGTATGTGATTCGCTTGCAGACCGAGCGTATCAGCCTCAGTCATCGTCAGGTCTTCGAGGGTTTGCGCGCCGCCGGTATCGGTGTGAATCTGCACTACATCCCGGTGCACTTGCAGCCTTACTATCGCGACCTGGGTTTTGCCGAGGGCGATTTTCCCGAGGCTGAACGCTACTACGCTCAAGCCATCAGCTTGCCGCTGTACCCCTTGCTGAGCGATGAGCAGCAGGATCATGTAGTCGAGCAACTGCGGCGACTGACCGAAGGATGACCGCTGCGGCGGTGGACGAGACTGTGCAATGCGCGATCTGAGCGAGCAGGAAAGATTCTGGCAGGGTGAGTTCGGCAACCAGTACGTTGAGCGCAACGTCGGTCAGGCGTTGGTGGCGGGCAATCTAGGGTTCTTCTCCAAAGCGCTGAGCCGCGCGGGTCGCGTTGACAGCCTGCTGGAGCTGGGCACCAACGCTGGCAACAATTTGCAGGCACTGCGTCAGTTATTGCCGCGCTGCGAACTGTTCGGGGTCGAGATCAACGAAAGCGCGTGTGCACAGGCGCAGGCGCTGGACATTGCGCAGATCTGGCACGGTTCGTTGTTCGATTTTCCTGCCGAGCGTCGCTACGATCTGACCCTGAGCAAAGGCGTGCTGATCCATCTGGCCCCTGAGCTGTTGCCGCGCGCCTATGCGCAGTTGTACGAGCTGAGCCAGCGCTACATCCTGATCGCCGAGTATTACAATCCGGCGCCGGTGGAAATTGCCTATCGTGGCAACAGCGGCAAGCTGTTCAAGCGCGATTTCGCCGGGGAAATGCTTGATCGCTATGCTGATCTGCAACTGCTCGATTATGGTTTCGTCTATCACCGTGATCGGCAGTTTCCAGCCGATGACATCACTTGGTTCCTGTTGGAAAAACGCCCTTGAGCAACGTCGCAATCATCCCCGCCCGAGGCGGCAGCAAGCGTATCCCGCGCAAGAATCTCTTGCCGTTCGATGGCGTGCCGATGATTGTCCGCTCGATTCGCACAGCGCTGGATTCAGGCTTGTTCGAGCAGGTCGTGGTCAGCACCGACGATGCTGAGATTGCCGACGCCGCAAGGGCCCACGGTGCGCAGGTGCCGTTCATGCGCCCGGCAGCACTGGCCGATGATTTTACCGGCACGGCGGCGGTTATCGCGCATGCGCTGGAGCAGTTGCCGTCCTTTGAGTTCGCTTGCTGCATCTACGCCACTGCGCCGCTGTTACAGGCGCACTGTCTGCGTCAGGGCTTCGAGTTGCTGGAGCGACATCCCGATCGATCATTCGCGTTCTCCGTTTGCAATTTCGCGTTTCCGGTGCAGCGCGCGCTGACCGTGGACGGGGAGGGTGCCCTGACGGCCTTGTATCCCGAGTATCGCAATACCCGCTCGCAGGACCTGCCCGAAGCGTATCAGGATGCCGGTCAGTTCTATTGGGGGCGCAGCGCGGCGTGGTTGCGCGGTGACGTGCTGTATTCGCCAGCCAGCCTGCCGGTGATCCTGCCGCGCTATCTGGTCCAGGACATCGACACGCCTGAAGACTGGAAACGCGCCGAATACCTGTACGCAGCGCTCAAGGCGGGCGGAGAGCTGACATGAGAGTGCTGATTCGCGCCGACGCTTCGCCGACCATTGGCAGCGGCCACATCGCCCGTTGCCTGACCCTGGCGCGGGTTCTGCGCCAGCAGGGCAGCCATGTCGCGTTTGCCTGCCGGCGGTTGCCCGGGCATCGACTGGATGCCTTGAGTGCCGAGGGCTTCGAGACGTTTGCGCTGCCCGAGCGCTATCGCGATGAAGACCCGTTGCAGGCCATCGAATCGATGTTGCCTTGGCAGTTCGACATCGATGCGCTGGGCCAGTGTCTGGACGGGCAGGCGGAATTCGACTGGATCGTCGTCGACCATTACGGCCTCGACCATCACTGGCAAACCGCGGCGCGGCGCTGGGCGCATCGCATCGCGGCGGTGGATGATCTGGCCACCCGGCGCTACAGCGTCGATCTGTTGCTCAACCAGAATTTGTCCGGCCTCAGCGAAAACTATGCGCCGCTGCTGCCAGCGGGATGCCGCACCTTGCTCGGCCCGCGCTATGCGATGTTGCGCGAGGAATTCGCTTGTGCGGCAATCGAGATCAAACCGACGGCGCGCCGGGTATTGGTCAACTTTGGTGGCTTCGATGCGGCGATGCAGACCCATCATGCGATGCTCGCCCTGGCCGATTTCAACGAGCTGCAAGTGGATTTCGTTGCCGGCGCCGACAACCCGGCGTGGGCACAAATGCAGGCGTTGGCCGAGACGCGGCCGAACTGGCGCTTGCACAGTTTCGTCAACGATTTTCATCAGCGCATGACCGAAGCCGATCTGTTCATCGGCGCTGGCGGCGGCACCAGTTGGGAACGGGCGGCGCTCGGGTTGCCGACGATCTGTATCGCGGTGTCGAACAATCAGCAGGCCAACGGCGAAGTCATGGCCGCTGCGGGCGCGCATGTGTTTCTCGGCGCCCGTGAGCAAGTCAGCGTTGAGCAATTGCGCGATGCGGTCGGCTTCGTCGCCAACAATTTCTATTTGCGCCAGAGCCTGGCTGAACGCTCGCGACAACTGGTCGATGGCCGCGGCGCCGAGCGCGTCGCAGCAGCGTTGGCCGGGGCGGTGCTGAAGCTGCGCCCGGCAACGCTGGACGATGCGCAGTTGCTGTTCGATGGGCGCAATGCCGACGCGGTGCGGCGCGGGTCGCTGGATTCCGGGATGATCGACTGGCCGCAGCATCTGGACTGGCTGTCGGCGAGTCTGCGCAATCCGCAGCGGTTGCTGCTCATCGCCGAGGCTGACAACGGTTCGGTCGGTGTCGTGCGCTATGACCTGCGCGGGTTTGATGCGGAGGTTTCGCTGTATCTGCTCGAGGGGCGAATCGGTCTGGGCTGGGGCAGGGCGTTGCTGGCTCGGGGCGAAGCGTTTGTCGCGATGCATTGGCCGCAACTGCAAGCCATCAGCGCCCGGGTTTTGCCGGGCAACGCGCCTTCTTTGAGTCTGTTTCGTGACGCCGGCTTCAGCCAGGACGCCTGCGTGTTCACCCGTGTTCTGAAGGATCAATCGCATGACTAGCTTCAAGATTGGCAATCGCTTGATCGGTGCCGATGCGCCGCCGTTCATCATTGCCGAGATGAGCGGCAACCATAACCAGTCGCTGGAGCTCGCCCTGCAAATCGTCGAGGCCGCCGCCCGGGCCGGGGCGCATGCCTTGAAGCTGCAAACCTATACCGCCGAGACCATGACCCTGGATCTGTCCGAAGGTGAATTTTTCATCAAAGATCCGGGCAGCCTATGGGCTGGCACCTCGTTGTATGAGCTGTACGAAAAAGCCCACACGCCGTGGGAGTGGCACGCGCCGATCTTCGCCCGCGCTAAAGAGCTGGGGATGCTCGCATTCTCGACGCCGTTTGATGACAGCGCGGTGGATTTTCTCGAAAGCCTCGATGTGCCGGCCTACAAGATCGCCAGTTTCGAAAACACCGACCTGCCGCTGATTCGTCGTGTGGCGGCCACCGGCAAGCCGTTGATCATTTCCACCGGCATGGCCAGCATTGCCGAACTGGATGAAAGCGTGCGTGCCGCTCGCGAGGCGGGCTGCAAGGATCTGGTGCTGCTCAAGTGCACCAGCACCTATCCGGCGACCCCGCTCAACAGCAATGTGCGCACGATCCCGCATCTGCGGGAACTGTTCGGTTGTGAGGTCGGGCTGTCGGATCATTCGATGGGCGTCGGTGTTTCGGTGGCAGCGGTGGCGCTGGGTGCGACGGTGGTTGAAAAACATTTCACCCTCGACCGTTCAGCCGGTGGCGTTGACGCCAGTTTCTCCCTGGAACCTTCAGAGATGGCCAGCCTGGTGGTGGAAACCGAGCGTGCCTGGCAAGCCATGGGCGAGGTGCATTACGGCGTCACCGAGGCCGAGCGCAAGTCGCTGGTGTATCGGCGCTCGCTGTATGTCACCGCCGACATGGCCGCCGGTGACACCTTCAGTCGCGACAATCTGCGCGCGATTCGCCCGGGTCTCGGTCTGCCGCCCAAGCACACCGACGCCGTCCTCGGACGTCGCGCCCGCGCGCCGATCAAGCGCGGTACGCCGCTGGACTGGTCGCTGCTCGAATAAGCCGATCTGCACCGATTCGGCTAAATAGCGTGACCTGCGAGTCATAACGCGCATCTTCACTGTATTGTATTGATCGGGGAGATGGCGCCTGGCCCGTATTGCGGTTCCAGTGATAGCCCTTAGCGCTCCCCGTGGCTGCCCGTTGTGGCGGCCATTTGCTGTTTGTCAGCGCCCCTCGAAATCCTTGCGAGCGGTGGTCTTGGGCTGTTTTTTATTGGGAAGCCGTAATGATTGGCATAAAAAGCATTGCGAGCTACGTTCCTGTAGCCGGCGTGGACAATTACGCACAAGGTGCAAAATTCGAGAAGGATGAAGAATTCATCCTTGGCAAGATCGGCTCGGCGTTCCTGCCGCGCAAAGATGCTGAACAGGAAACCTCCGACCTGTGCGTGGAAGCGGCCAAGGCGCTGTTTGCCAGCAACCCGCAGCTCAAGCGCGAATCGATCGACGCGCTGATCGTCGTCACCCAGAACGGCGACGAAGAAGGCCTGCCGCACACCGCAGCGATCGTGCAAGACAAACTGGGTCTGCCAACCAACGTAGCGGCGTTCGACATTTCCCTGGGCTGCTCCGGTTATGTCTATGGCATCTACGCGATCAAAGGCTTCATGGAAGCCGCCGGCCTGAAAAACGGCCTGCTGATCACCGCCGACCCGTATTCGAAAATCGTCGACCCGGAAGACCGCAACACCACCATGCTGTTCGGCGATGCGGCCACCGCGACCTGGATGGGCGAAGACCCGACCTGGGCGCTGGGCAAGGCCAAGTTCGGCACGGACGGTTCCGGCGCACCGCATTTGAAAGTCACCGACGGCGTGTTCTTCATGAACGGGCGCCAGGTCTTCAACTTTGCCCTGCTCAAGGTCCCGGCGCATTTGCACGAGCTACTCGATGATTCCGGCCTCAAGTCCGCTGACATCGATGCGTTCTGCATTCACCAGGGCAGCGCGGCGATCGTCGATGCCGTGGCGCGACGTTTCGAAGGCGAGCCGGAGAAGTTCATCAAGGACATGGTCGAGACCGGCAATACCGTGTCGTCGAGCATTCCGCTGTTGCTGGAAAAACACGCGCTCGATTCGCAATGGCAGCGGGTCGCGCTGAGCGGCTTCGGTGTCGGTCTGTCGTGGGGTTCGGCGATCATCTATCGTCCCTGATCGACGCAAAAACAGCGGATACAAAAATAGCGTTCAAGGTTAACCTTGAACGCTATTTTTTTGCCTGATACGGAGCGCGAGGCGCCATGAGCGAGTTTTTCCAAGCCAATGCCCAGGTGTTGCAGCGGCGCTGGCCGGCGCTGTTCGAGCGCTTGCTGGGCGAGGACAGCGCAAGCGTTGCTGCTGAACTGGTGCACGGGCTCGGCGCGACGCTGAGCGTCAATGGCGTGCAACTGACCAGCCGTCATGATCGCCTGCATGAGGCGCAGGTACAGGCGGCGAGCCTGGCGGAAAAACCGCAACTGCATGTTTATGGCACCGGCCTGGGCGATTTGCCCGGTGTGCTGCTGGAGCGTGCCGGTCTTGAGCGCTTGTACGTGCATATCCTCAATGGCGCGCTGTTCGCACTGGTGCTGCAACTGCTCGATCAGCGCCAGTGGCTGGACGATCCGCGCGTCGAGTTGTTTTACGCCGATGAGCATGCTGACTTTTTCACGCCGTTTTTCGCCCTGCCGGCGGAGTTGCTGCTGGCCGATGACAGCAATGCGAAGATTCGCGATCGGCTGGTCAACGAAATCCATCTGATGTTCAACAACCGCGAGTTCGATCCGCAGTCAGCGCAGATTCAGCAGCGCTTGCAGGAGTGCCTGCCGGTGCTGCTCGGTGATGCCGATGTGGCGCAACTGTTCGGTAGCTGCGCCGGGCGGGAGATTTACGTGATTGCCACCGGGCCGAGCCTGGAGCAGCACTTCGCAAGTCTGGCGGCGATCCGCCAACGTGCCGAGCGACCGCTATTCATCTGTGTCGATACCGCTTATCGCCCGCTGCGCGAGCACGGGATTGCGCCTGACCTTGTAGTGAGCATCGATCAGCGCATCAGCTTCCGGCATCTGCCTTTTGAGCAGTCCGATGGCATCCCGCTGGTGTATCTGCCGATGAGCGATCCGACGGTATTGCAGGCGTGGAAAGGCAAACGCTACGGCGGCTATTCCGCGAGCCCGATCTATGCGGACTTACGTGAGCGCTACCCGCGCGGCCAGTTGCACGTCGGCGGCAGCGTGATTCATCCAGCGGTGGATCTTGCAGTGAAGATGGGCGCTGCGACGATCACCCTGTTTGGTGCTGACTTCGCCTTCCCGATGAACAAGACTCACGCCGGTTGGGATGACGGCGATCTCGGGCCGCCGGTGAATCAGGCGCGGCACTGGGTGCGTGACGGCCATGGTCAGCGGGTCAGTACGCAGCTCAATTTTCGCGGTTATCTGTGTGTGCTGGAGCGCTACATTGCTGCGCATCCACAGGTCGAGTTCCTCAACAGCAGTCGATCCGGGGCGCTGATCGCCGGAACCGCGTTCAACCTGGAGTTCGTGCAATGAATGCCCTGAGCGCTTGCATAAAACAGTGCCGCGACACCGCAGCGCTGTTTCGCCTGGGTCGTGATGTCGAGGGGGCGCTGAGCATGGTCGATGTCTTCGAAAACGCCCAGCAGTGCCTGGCGTCTGCCTCTGTAGAGACTCAGCAACAGTGGGCGCAGGTGTTGACGCAAATGTTCGAATGTCAGGAGCGTCAGGACTGGCTGGCCCTGGCCGATTATATGGAGTACGAACTGGTCGAACTGCTGGAAAGTGCTGCGGCCTGAACAGGCCGATGGCGCTGGCCCGCCGCTTTGCGCGGCAGGCGGTTTTATGGCGTCAGTTTTTCGCGGTGGGATGGCGGCTAAGTCTTTGTTTTCTCGGGGGTGGCGTGGTGATGGCAAAATTTTTTCAAAAAGCCCTCAAGCAACCTGCAAACCCGACGATAACTATTACGAAGGTTCTCTAGGCCATACCCGGCGGTTGCCAGGGCCGGAAGCCGCAGTACCCAACCAACGAGGAATTCGTCATGGCTTTAACAGTAAACACCAACACCACATCGTTGAACGTTCAGAAAAACCTGAACCGCGCTTCCGACGCTCTGTCCACTTCGATGCAGCGCCTGTCTTCCGGCCTGAAAATCAACAGCGCCAAAGACGACGCCGCTGGCCTGCAGATCTCCAACCGTATGTCCTCGCAGATCCGCGGTAACACCCAGGCCATCCAGAACGCCAACGACGGTATCTCCGTTGCCCAGACCGCTGAAGGCGCTCTGCAAGCTACTACCGACATTCTGCAGCGTATGCGTGAACTGGCTGTTAAAGCCCGTAACGGTACCAACGGCACTGCTGACCAGACCGCTACCAACGCTGAATTCGCTCAGATGTCCGACGAGATCACCCGTATCTCGGCTTCGACCAACCTGAACGGCAAAAACCTGCTGGACGGTTCGGCTGGTACTGTGACCCTGCAAGTGGGCGCAAACACCGGTTCGGCTAACCACATCGACCTGGTACTGAGCTCCAAGTTCGACGCCGTCAGCCTGTCGGTTGGCAGCGGCACTGTTGTACTGACCGGCGCCAGCCCTTCTGACGCTGCTGTTGCCATCGACAGCGCGATCACTGCAATCGACGCAGCTATCGCTAACATCGGTGCAACCCGTGCCAGCCTGGGTGCTTCGCAAAACCGTCTGACCAGCACCATCCAGAACCTGCAGAACATCACTGAAAACACCACCGCTGCTCAGGGTCGTGTACAGGACACCGACTTCGCCGCTGAAACTGCTAACCTGACCAAGCAGCAGACTCTGCAGCAAGCTTCGACCTCCGTACTGGCTCAAGCCAACCAACTGCCTTCCGCTGTACTGAAGCTGCTTCAGTAATTCGGATCGAGTTTAAGCGGGGGAGTGCGCTTGTCGTGCTCTCTCGCTTTTTTACGTTAAGAGGTGATGGGCATGGACATGAGCGTAAAGCTTAACGTGTCTTATCCGGCTCCCAAGCCAGTGACACCGGTTGCTGACAAACCGTCAGAGCTGCCTAAAGTCCAAAAGACTGAAGCACCGGTCGCTGTCAAGGATCAGGATTCGGACAGCGCCAAGTTAAAACTGGCGGTGCAAGAGATCGAAAAGTTCGTCCAGTCGATCAAGCGTAATCTGGAGTTCTCGATCGACGAGCATTCTGGCAAAGTCATCGTCAAGGTGATCGCAAGCGAGACAGGTGAAGTCGTTCGACAGATTCCTTCCGCCGAAGCCCTTAAGCTGGCGGACAGCCTCGCCAACGCCAGTCACGTGTTGTTCGACGCCAAAGTCTGATAAATGGCATGAATAGTGTTTGTCCGTTCCCAGGACGCCTGTAACGGTCAAAAGAATGGCAACAATCTGAAGGGAGATGCACATGGCAAGTCCAATTCTACCGGGTTCCGGACTGGGTTCCGGCCTGGACATCGGCGCGATCGTGACTGCGCTGGTCAACGCCGACAAGTCTGCCAAGCAGACGCAGATCGATACCGCAACCAAAACCAACAGCCTGAAGATTTCCGGCGTCGGTTCGCTGAAAAGCGCATTGGCGGCATACCAGAAAGCAATGGGTGATCTGAACAAGGCAACGAGCCCGGCGTTCGCCGGTTTTACTGCGACTTCGGACACGCCGACTGTTGTCGGTGCCACATCGGATAAAACCGCTGTACCGGGTACCTATAGCGTTGTTGTGAAAAATCTGGCCACCGGCTCGAAAGTAGCCAGTGCCGCCTTCGCCGGCGGGGCCGCCAGTGCCATTCCGAGTGGTACTCTGAAAATCAGTCAGAATGGCATTGATTACAATGTCGCGATTCCGGCCAATGCCACCTTGCAGTCCACCCGCGATGCGATCAACACCGCGCAGGCCAGCAACGGTATTTCGGCCAACATCGTGACCGACAGCACCGGTTCGTCGCGACTGGTGCTCAGCTCGAACAAGACGGGTGCCGGCATGGACCTGCAGGTCAGCGGGATCGCTGGTCTGGAGATTGATGGCACCCAGGAAATGGGCAGCAGCCCGGCGGCGGGTGCGTCCGGTGCTGTCGGTAAGCTGGCGATGGATGCCAGTCTGACCATCGACGGCCTTGCCGTTACCAGCAAGACCAATACCGTGACCGGTGCAATCAGCGGCATGACCCTGAATCTGGTCACCGCAAGTCCTGTCGTCGGTGGCGTGGCAACGCCGTCTACCGTGTCGGTCGCCACCAATACCGCCGGGATTCAAACATCGCTGCAGTCGTTCATCGACTCCTATAACACCTTGAAGAAAACCATCGACACCTTGTCCAAGGCAACGCCGGACGCCGATGGCAATCTGACCGTTTCGGCAGCCTTCACGGGTGACGCTCTGCCGCGTTCGTTGATGGCGGATGTGCGCGCTCAGTTGACCGATCCAGGGGCGGGCGGAGCAGGGCAATTGTCCGTGCTCTCGCAGATGGGTGTGTTGACTGACAGCAAGACTGGTTTGCTGACCCTCGACACCGCCGTGTTCAACAAGCGTATGGAAACCCCGGGCATGGCTGGCCAGGTCCAGCAATTGTTCAGCGGTACCGACGCGAAAAACGGTCTGTTGGCACGCATGAGCGCGGCGGTCGATCCTTACGTCAAGACGGGCGGGCTGCTGGATCAGCGCAGCTCCAACCTGACCAATCTGACCAGCAGCTTGCAGAAGCAGCAGGTGGCGCTGGACTTGCGCGTGGCCAACCTGACCACGACGTTGACCGCCAAGTACAACGCCATGGACTTGCTGGTAGGGCAGATGAAAGCGACGGCGAGCAACATCACCTCGTTCTTCAGCTCGCTCAACGCGCAGCAGTCCGCGAAGTAACCGTTGGTAACGACAAAAACCCGGCTACGCTAGCTCAGCGTGTGCCGGGTTTTTGTCTTTTGATCTAAAGTTTTCAGGCTCGTTGGCGATACACTGGTTATACGAGTCATTGTGGCAATGAGGTAGAACATGAACCCGATGTTAGCCCTTCGGCAGTATCAGAAAGTCGGTGCCCATGCGCAGACATCCGAAGCGAGCCCGCACCGTCTGGTGCAAATGTTGATGGAAGGTGGCCTGGCCCGTATCGCTCAGGCCAAAGGCGCCATCGAGCGCAAGGACATCCCCGCCAAGTGCACGTCGATCAGCAAGGCGATCGGCATTGTCAGTGGCCTGCGCGAGGGTCTTGATCTGGAAAACAACGCCGAGGCGCTGGCTGACCTCGACGGCCTGTACATCTACATGATGAAACGTCTCGCCGAGGCGAACATCAGCAGTGACCCGCGCATTCTCGACGAGGTTGCCGGCTTGCTGAGCACGGTCAAGGAAGGCTGGGACGCCATCGCGCCTGTGCCTGCTCCGCAGTTCTGAAGGAGAGCGTCATGAGTCTTGTATTGCAGCGAATTGCCGATACCCGTGAAGCGCTGGTCGGTGCTCTGGCCGAACGCAATTGGGAAGCCATCGGCGAGCTGGATCTGGCTTGCCGGTCCTGCATGGAAGATGTCATGGCGGAAGCATCGCTGGACGAAGTCGCCTTGCGCGACAACCTCGAAGAGCTGCTGTTCGTTTACAAGGAGCTTCTCGAAGTGGCCATGGGCGAGCGGCAGGCGATAGCCAATGAGATGTCGCAGATCACCCAAGCGCAAAAAGCGGCCAAGGTTTACCATCTGTTTGGTTGATTAACCGTCAGTTAATCCAGGCATATGCGCCATAAATTTGACTGTGCACGGTTTTTTGACTTAACTAGTGGCTATTATCAGATTTAGGGCGTCTACAGGCACATGGTGTCCTGCAAGCGTCTCGCTTGCCCCATTTTTCGGGCATTGAGTTGACTAGGGAAGTTGCTATTGCATGTGGCGTGAAACCAAAATTCTGCTGATCGATGACGATAGCGTCCGCCGCCGCGACCTGGCGGTGATTCTGAATTTTCTTGGCGAAGAAAATTTACCCTGCGGCAGCCATGACTGGCAGCAGGCAGTCGGCTCTTTGTCGTCTAGTCGTGAGGTCATTTGCGTACTGATCGGGACCGTCAATGCTCCTGGTGCGCTTTTGGGCTTGCTAAAGACACTCTCAACCTGGGATGAGTTCCTTCCGGTTTTGTTGATGGGCGATAATTCTTCCGTCGACTTGCCTGAAGACCAGCGACGCCGGGTGCTTTCGACCCTGGAAATGCCGCCCAGCTACAGCAAATTGCTTGATTCGCTGCACCGTGCCCAGGTCTATCGCGAGATGTACGACCAGGCTCGCGAGCGCGGTCGTCATCGCGAACCCAATCTGTTCCGCAGCCTCGTCGGCACCAGCCGGGCGATTCAGCACGTGCGTCAGATGATGCAGCAGGTCGCCGACACCGACGCCAGCGTGCTGATCCTCGGCGAATCCGGCACCGGCAAGGAAGTGGTCGCGCGCAACCTGCATTACCATTCCAAGCGTCGTGACGCGCCGTTCGTGCCGGTCAACTGCGGGGCGATCCCGGCAGAGCTGCTGGAAAGTGAACTGTTCGGCCACGAGAAGGGCGCCTTCACCGGGGCGATCACCAGCCGTGCCGGGCGTTTCGAGCTGGCCAACGGCGGCACGCTGTTCCTCGACGAAATCGGCGACATGCCGCTGCCGATGCAGGTCAAACTGCTGCGTGTGCTGCAGGAGCGCACCTTCGAGCGCGTCGGCAGCAACAAGACCCAGAGCGTCGACGTGCGCATTATCGCGGCGACGCACAAGAATCTCGAAACCATGATTGAGATCGGCAGCTTCCGCGAAGACCTCTACTACCGCTTGAATGTGTTCCCGATCGAGATGGCGCCGCTGCGTGAGCGCGTCGAAGACATCCCGTTGCTGATGAACGAATTGATCTCGCGCATGGAACATGAGAAGCGCGGCTCGATCCGTTTCAACTCGGCGGCGATCATGTCGCTGTGCCGTCACGGCTGGCCTGGCAACGTGCGCGAGCTGGCCAACCTCGTCGAGCGCATGGCGATCATGCACCCGTACGGGGTGATCGGTGTGGTCGAGTTGCCGAAGAAATTCCGCTACGTCGACGACGAAGACGAGCAGATGGTCGACAGCCTGCGCAGCGATCTGGAAGAGCGCGTGGCCATCAACGGTCACACACCGGATTTCAGCGCCAACGCATTGCTGCCGCCCGAAGGCCTGGACCTCAAAGACTACCTCGGTGGTCTGGAGCAGGGCCTGATTCAGCAGGCGCTGGACGATGCCAACGGCATCGTGGCGCGGGCGGCGGAACGTCTGCGCATCCGTCGTACCACACTGGTGGAAAAGATGCGCAAGTACGGCATGAGCCGGCGCGATGGAGACGAACAGGCGGATGATTGACGCCTGTTTTCCAAGTGCTTCATCTATAAGCGCTTTTTTTTAGGCACGGGTATTGCTACAGCCCTCGCAACGTTCCGTTTCACTGACGGTCAGCCAAGCGAGAGAGCACAATGCCCCAAGCCGCCCAGATCTCTTCTGCCTCCAATATCGTGGGGCAACCCTCGTCCGTAGAGCAGGCAAGCCGTCAGGGCCTTGAACAGGCGTTCGAGCTGTTCAACCAGATGTCCAGCCAGTTGACCGACTCCTACAGCATGCTCGAAGCGCGGGTGACCGAGCTCAAGGGCGAGCTGGCGGTGGTCAGCGCCCAGCGCATGCAGGAGCTGGCGGAAAAGGAACGCCTGGCCAACCGTCTGCAAAATCTCCTTGATCTGTTGCCCGGTGGCGTCATCGTCATCGACGGCCACGGTATTGTCTGCGAAGCCAATCCGGCCGCCATCGAATTGCTCGGCCTGCCGCTGGAAGGCGAGTTGTGGCGCCAGGTGATCGCCCGCTGCTTCGCACCGCGTGAAGACGATGGTCACGAAATCTCGCTGAAAAACGGTCGACGCCTGTCGATTGCCACCCGCTCGCTGGATGCCGAGCCGGGGCAGTTGGTCCTGCTTAACGATCTGACGCAAACCCGTCATTTGCAGGATCAACTGGCGCGCCACGAGCGTCTGTCTTCACTCGGGCGCATGGTCGCTTCGCTGGCCCATCAGATTCGCACGCCACTGTCGGCTGCGCTGCTGTATGCCAGCCATTTGACCGAACAGGAGCTGCCGGTCGCCACGCAGCAGCGTTTCGCCGGGCGCCTGAAAGAGCGCCTGCATGAGCTGGAGCATCAGGTGCGCGACATGCTGGTGTTCGCACGCGGCGAATTGCCGCTGACCGATCGCCTCACCCCCAACGCATTGATGCAGGCCCTGCAAGCCGCGGCGCTGACCCATGTGCAGGACTTGCCGATCCGCTGGCAGTGCGACAGCCATGCCGGCGAGTTGCTGTGCAATCGCGACACGCTGGTCGGCGCGCTGTTGAACCTGATCGAAAACGCGATTCAGGCCAGCGCCGGCGCAGTCCGTCTGAAAGTCCATTGCTACACCCGCGACAACACTCTGCGCCTGAGCATCAGCGACAGTGGCAGCGGCATCGAGCCGGCCGTACTGGCGCGCCTTGGCGAACCGTTTTTCACCACTAAAGTTACCGGTACCGGCCTCGGCCTGACCGTGGTCAAGGCAGTGGCGCGGGCGCATCAGGGAGAATTGCGGCTGCGTTCGCGGGTCGGTCGCGGCACCTGCGCGCAGGTGATCCTGCCATTGTTTACCGCCGCACAAGGAGTTGAGTGACTGCCATGGGCATCAAGGTGTTGCTGGTCGAAGATGACCGTTCGTTGCGCGAAGCGCTCGCCGATACGCTATTGCTGGCCGGGTACGATTACCGCGCGGTCGGTTGCGCCGAGGACGCGTTGACGGCCGTGGCGCACGAAGCCTTCAGCCTGGTGGTCAGTGACGTCAACATGCCGGGCATGGACGGTCATCAATTGCTCGCGCTGTTGCGCACGCGTCAGCCGCAATTGCCGGTGTTGCTGATGACCGCCCACGGTGCGGTCGAACGCGCCGTCGACGCGATGCGTCAGGGCGCGGCGGATTATCTGGTCAAGCCTTTCGAACCCAAAGCACTGCTCGATCTGGTGGCGCGGCATGCGTTGGGTAATATCAATGCCGGCGAAGTCGAGGGGCCGATCGCCGTCGAGCCGGCCAGTGCGCAATTACTCGATCTCGCCGCGCGCGTGGCGCGTAGCGATTCCACAGTATTGATCTCCGGCGAATCCGGTGCCGGTAAAGAAGTACTGGCGCGCTACATTCACCAGCAGTCGCACCGCGCCAATCAACCCTTCATCGCGATCAACTGCGCAGCGATCCCCGACAACATGCTCGAAGCGACGTTGTTCGGTCATGAGAAAGGTTCCTTTACCGGCGCCATCGCCGCCCAGCCCGGCAAGTTCGAGCAGGCCGACGGTGGCACCCTACTGCTCGACGAAATCTCGGAAATGCCTCTGGGTCTGCAAGCCAAATTGCTGCGCGTGTTGCAGGAGCGTGAAGTCGAGCGCGTCGGCGCACGCAAGCCGATCACCCTGGATATCCGCGTGGTCGCCACGACCAACCGTGATCTGGCGGGCGAAGTGGCGGCGGGGCGCTTCCGTGAGGATCTGTTTTACCGCCTGTCGGTTTTCCCTCTGGCCTGGCGTCCACTTCGCGAGCGCACTGCCGATATCCTGCCGCTGGCAGAAAGACTGTTGGCCAAACACGTCAATAAAATGAAGCACGCCGCAGCAAGACTTTCGCCTGAAGCGCAAGCATGCCTCACGGCCTACCCATGGCCTGGAAATGTGCGCGAGCTGGATAATGCCATTCAACGAGCGCTGATCCTGCAGCAGGGCGGGTTGATTCAGCCGCAGGATTTCTGTCTCGCTGGCGCGCTGCCGGTTGCTGCTTTGCCGGTCGCTGCGCCGGCGATTCGAGAGCTTGAAGTCGAAGCGGATTCGTCCGGTGCGCTGGGCGATGACCTGCGCCGCCGGGAGTTTCAGATGATCATCGACACCCTGCGGGCCGAGCGCGGCCGACGCAAAGAAGCCGCGGAAAAACTCGGCATCAGCCCGCGCACCCTGCGCTACAAGCTGGCGCAAATGCGCGATGCCGGGATGGACGTTGAAGGCTATCTGTTCGCCACCTGAATCACCGCGCAAACAATCAAAATGCTTTTCTCAAAGCGGTGCCCACTAGCTGGCACCCTTGTTGCTAATACCTGTGTACCCGCCGAGTGAAGTGTCAAAAAATTGCGGGCCGCCCAAGAGAGTAGACCATGAGCCAAGGTATTGAATTTAATCGGTTGATGATGGACATGCAGGCCATGAAAGTGGATGCCATGTCTGCGCGCAAATCGACCGCCGCTGTTCCTGAACTGGCGGGCAGCAGCTTTTCCGACATGCTCGGTCAGGCGATCAACAAAGTCAGCGATACCCAGCAGGCGTCGACTCAACTGGCCAACGCCTTCGAGGTCGGCAAGAGCGGCGTCGATCTGACCGACGTGATGGTCGCGTCGCAGAAAGCCAGCGTGTCGTTCCAGGCTCTGACCCAGGTGCGCAACAAACTGGTTCAGGCGTATCAAGACATCATGCAGATGCCGGTATAAGGGCGAGATTGAGTCATGGCAGAAGCAGTCGCTGATAACGTTCCGGCCAAGGCCACCCCGATCGACGGCAAACCGCCGCTGTTCGGCCTGTCCTTTCTGGAAAACCTTTCCCAGATGACCGTGCTGCGTCAGGTCGGCCTGTTGGTCGGTCTGGCTGCAAGCGTGGCGATTGGCTTTGCCGTGGTGCTGTGGTCGCAGCAGCCGGATTACCGTCCACTGTACGGCAGCCTCGCCGGGCTGGACGCCAAGCAGGTCATGGAAACCCTGGCCGCCGCTGACATTCCTTACAACGTAGAACCCAATTCTGGTGCTTTGCTGGTCAAGGCCGATGACCTGTCCCGTGCGCGGATGAAACTCGCAGCCGCTGGTGTCACTCCCAGCGACGGCAATATCGGTTTCGAAATCCTCGACAAGGAACAGGGTCTGGGCACCAGCCAGTTCATGGAAGCGACCCGTTATCGTCGCGGCCTCGAAGGTGAACTGGCGCGGACCATTTCCAGCCTGAACAACGTCAAGGGCGCCCGCGTGCACCTGGCGATTCCGAAAAGTTCGGTGTTCGTGCGTGACGAGCGCAAGCCGAGCGCTTCGGTACTGGTCGAGCTCTACAGCGGTCGTTCGCTGGAGCCGGGCCAGGTGGTGGCGATCATCAATCTGGTGGCGACGTCCGTTCCCGAGCTGAGCAAATCGCAGATCACCGTCGTCGATCAGAAGGGCAACCTGCTCTCCGATCAGGCGGAAAACTCCGAAATGACCATGGCCGGCAAGCAGTTCGATTACAGCCGCCGCATGGAAAGCATGCTCACCCAGCGCGTGCACAACATTCTGCAACCGGTACTGGGCAACGATCGCTACAAGGCTGAAGTCTCCGCCGACATCGATTTCAGTGCCGTCGAGTCGACCGCCGAGCAGTTCAACCCGGATCAACCGGCGCTGCGCAGCGAGCAGTCGGTCAACGAACAACGCACCGCCAGCAATGGCCCGCAAGGTGTGCCGGGTGCCCTGAGCAACCAGCCACCGTCGCCAGCCTCGGCACCGCAAACTACCGGCGGCGCTGCTGCTCCGGCGGGGATGATCCAGCCAGGTCAGCCACTGGTCGATGCCAACGGTCAGCAGATCATGGACCCGGCCACCGGCCAGCCGATGCTCGCGCCATACCCGGCAGACAAGCGTCAACAATCCACCAAGAACTTTGAGCTCGACCGTTCGATCAGCCACACCAAACAGCAACAGGGCCGTCTGAATCGCCTGTCGGTGTCGGTGGTGGTTGACGATCAGGTCAAGGTCAACGCGGCCAACGGCGAAACCAGCCGTGCACCGTGGACCGCCGACGAATTGGCGCGCTTCACCCGTCTGGTGCAGGACGCCGTCGGTTTCGACGCCAGCCGTGGCGACAGCGTCAGCGTGATCAACATGCCGTTCTCCGCCGAGCGCGGCGAAGTGATTGCCGATATTCCGTTCTACTCCCAGCCATGGTTCTGGGACATCGTCAAACAAGTGCTGGGTGTGTTGTTCATCCTGGTGCTGGTGTTTGGTGTGCTGCGTCCGGTGCTCAACAACATCACCGGCGGTGGCAAAGGCAAGGAGCTGGCCGGTCTGGGCAGCGACGTGGAACTCGGTGGCATGGGCGGCCTGGACGGCGAACTGGCCAACGACCGCGTAAGCCTCGGTGGTCCGCAGAGCATTCTGTTGCCGAGCCCGAGCGAGGGTTATGACGCGCAGCTGAATGCAATCAAGAGTCTGGTAGCTGAAGACCCGGGTCGCGTGGCTCAGGTCGTGAAAGAGTGGATTAACGCAGATGAGTGATAACCGAGCCGCCACCCTCAAACTGACCAAGGTCGACAAAGCCGCGATTCTGCTGCTGTCCCTCGGTTCGACCGATGCTGCGCAAGTGCTGCGCCACATGGGCCCGAAAGAAGTGCAGCGGGTCGGCGTGGCCATGGCGCAGATGGGCAACGTCCATCGCGAGCAGGTCGAGCAAGTCATGAGCGAGTTCGTCGACATCGTCGGCGATCAGACCAGCCTCGGCGTCGGCTCCGACGACTACGTGCGCAAAATGCTCACCCAGGCGCTGGGCGAAGACAAGGCCAACGGCCTGATCGACCGCATCCTGCTCGGTGGCAACACCAGTGGCCTGGACAGCCTGAAATGGATGGAGCCGCGCGCGGTCGCCGACGTCATCCGTTACGAACACCCGCAGATCCAGGCGATCGTGGTCGCGTACCTCGACCCGGATCAGGCCGGTGAGGTGCTCGGCAACTTCGACCACAAGGTGCGTCTGGACATCATCCTGCGCGTCTCGTCGTTGAACACCGTGCAGCCGGCGGCATTGAAAGAGCTCAACCAGATTCTCGAGAAGCAGTTCTCCGGTAACTCGAATGCCTCGCGCACCACTCTGGGTGGCATCAAGCGGGCGGCCGACATCATGAACTTCCTCGACAGCTCGATCGAAGGCCAGCTCATGGACTCGATCCGCGAAGTCGACGAAGACCTGTCCGGTCAGATCGAAGACCTCATGTTCGTGTTCAACAACCTGGCGGACGTCGACGACCGCGGGATTCAGGCGCTGCTGCGCGAAGTCTCGTCCGATGTGCTGGTGCTGGCCCTCAAGGGTTCGGACGAAGGCGTCAAGGAAAAGATCTTCAAGAACATGTCCAAGCGTGCCGCCGAACTGTTGCGCGACGACCTCGAAGCCAAGGGCCCGGTGCGCGTCAGCGACGTCGAAACCGCGCAGAAGGAAATCCTCACCATTGCCCGCCGCATGGCCGAAGCCGGCGAGATCGTGCTCGGTGGCAAGGGCGGCGAGGAAATGATCTAAGCCCATGGACAAGCCTGACGAGTCTGTGACGGATCTGATCCGCGCCCGCGATGTTCGTGGTTTCGAATCGTGGGCGCTGCCCAGCTTCGACCCGCCAAAACCGGAACCCGAGCCCGAGCCGGAACCCGAACCGCCGGAGATGGAAGAAGTGCCGCTGGAGGAAGTCCAGCCACTGACCCTGGAAGAACTCGAAAGCATCCGCCAGGAGGCTTACAACGAGGGCTTCGCCATCGGCGAAAAGGAAGGTTTCCACAGCGCCACGCTGAAGGTGCGTCAAGAAGCCGAAGTGGCGCTGGCGGCGAAACTCGCCAGCCTCGAGCAACTGATGGCGCACCTGTTCGAGCCGATCGCCGAGCAGGACACGCAGATCGAAAAGTCGCTGGTCGACCTCGTGCAGCACATCACCAGACAGGTGATCAAGCGCGAGCTGGCCATCGACTCGAGCCAGATCGAACTCGTCATGCGCGACGCCCTCAAGCTGTTGCCGCTGGGCGTTGATAACGTGCGCCTGTACGTCAATCCGCAGGATTTCGAGCAAGCGAAAAGCCTGCGCGAACGTCACGAAGAAACCTGGCGCATCGTCGAAGACGAAGCGCTGATGCCGGGTGGCTGCCGGGTTGAAACCGCGCACAGCCGCATCGATGCGAGCATCGAGACCCGCGTCGCGCAGGTCATGGACAAGCTGTTCGACCAGTTGCACGAGCAGGCCTTGCACCCGGCCGAGGCCGACCTGAGCCTGGACATCCCCGACGACATCAAGCCGACGGCTGCTGCTGAAGAGCCGCTCGCGGATCACCCCGATGCGCCTTGAACGCACCAGCTTCGCCAAGCGCCTGAGCACCTATGCCGAGGCCACCGAAATGGCCGGCGCGCCGATTCTCGAAGGGCGTCTGCTGCGCATGGTCGGCCTGACGCTCGAAGCCGAGGGCTTGCGCGCGGCCATGGGCACGCGCTGCCTGGTGATCAACGACGACAGCTATCACCCCTCGCAGGTCGAAGCGGAAGTCATGGGCTTTTCTGGCAGCAAAGTCTTTCTGATGCCGGTCGGCAGCGTCGCCGGGATTGCCCCGGGCGCCCGCGTGGTGCCGCTGGCCGAGACCGGTCGCTTGCCGATGGGCATGAGCATGCTCGGTCGCGTGCTCGATGGTGCCGGTCGCGCGCTGGACGGCAAGGGCGGCATGAAAGCCGAAGACTGGGTGCCGATGGATGGCCCGACGATCAACCCGCTCAACCGTGACCCGATCAGCGAGCCACTGGACGTCGGTATCCGTTGCATCAACGGTTTGTTGACGGTCGGTCGCGGGCAGCGCCTGGGCCTGTTCGCCGGTACCGGCGTCGGTAAATCGGTACTGCTGGGCATGATGACCCGCTTCACCGAAGCCGACATTATTGTCGTCGGCCTGATCGGCGAGCGCGGTCGCGAAGTTAAAGAATTCATCGAGCACAGCCTGGGTGAGGAAGGCCTCAAGCGTTCCGTGGTGGTCGCCTCGCCGGCGGACGATGCGCCGCTGATGCGTTTGCGCGCGGCGATGTACTGCACGCGCATCGCCGAGTATTTTCGCGACAAGGGCAAGAACGTCCTGTTGCTGATGGACTCGCTGACCCGTTTCGCCCAGGCCCAGCGGGAAATTGCCCTGGCCATCGGCGAGCCGCCAGCGACCAAGGGTTATCCGCCGTCGGTGTTCGCCAAACTGCCGAAACTGGTCGAACGGGCCGGTAACGCGGAGAAGGGCGGCGGCTCGATCACAGCGTTCTACACCGTGCTCTCCGAGGGCGACGACCAGCAGGACCCGATTGCCGACTCGGCGCGAGGCGTGCTCGACGGCCACATTGTGCTGTCCCGGCGCCTCGCCGAAGAAGGGCATTACCCGGCCATCGACATCGAAGCGTCGATCAGCCGGGTGATGCCGGCGGTGGTCTCGCCGGAACACATGCAGCGTGCGCAATACTTCAAACAACTGTGGTCGCGCTATCAGCAGAGCCGCGACCTGATCAGCGTCGGCGCCTACGTCGCTGGCGGCGATCGCGAGACCGATCTGGCGATTTCCCTGCAAGCGCAACTGGTCCGCTATCAGCGGCAGGGTCTCAACGACAAGATCACCATGGGCGAAAGCCAGGCCTACCTCGAGACCTTGTTCGCCCCGGCGGCGGGCGGGTAAGCGGTCATGGCCGTCAGCCGCGCCGCGCGCCTGGCACCGGTGGTGGAAATGGCCGAGAAGGCCGAGAAAACCGCCGTGCAACGCATGGCTTATTTCCAGGGGCAGGTGACAGTCGCCGAGAGCAAACTCGCCGACCTCAATGCCTTTCGTCTGGATTACTCGCAGCAGTGGATCGTGCGCGGCAGCACCGGCGTGTCCGGTCAATGGCTGCTCGGGTTCCAGGGCTTTCTGGCGCAGCTCGACACCGCCGTCGACCAGCAGCGCCAGAGTCTGGTCTGGCACCAGAACAATCTCGACAAGGCACGCAATGAGTGGCAACAGGCGTTCGCTCGCGTCGAGGGTTTGCGCAAACTGGTCCAGCGTTATCGCGACGAGGCGCAGCGTCTGGAAGACAAGCGCGAACAGAAGCTGCTCGACGAATTGTCCCAGCGCCTGCCGCGGCGTGATGCCTTCTAAACTCACCGCTGAACCCCTGTGGGAGCGAGCCTGCTCGCGAAAGCGCAGTGTCCGTCACCCTTTAGTCAACTGACAGGATGCTTTCGCGAGCAGGCTCGCTCCCACACTGACATCCACATATGATCAACCGTTGCGCCTTGCCCCATCCCTATCCAGGTGCTAAACCTTGTACAGGTTCGTCAATGACAAGGAAGCCAGTCAATGTCAGTCGTTACACAAGTCTCTCCAGACCAGAAAAAACTCACGATAGCGGTGAAGGGGCGGTTCGATTTTGGTCGCCATCAGGAATTTCGCGAGTCGTATGAAAAGCTCGATACCAAACCCGAGTCCATCGTCGTCGACCTGAAAGAAGCCACCTACCTCGACAGTTCGGCACTGGGCATGCTGCTTTTGCTACGCGATCACGCCGGTGGCGACCAGTCGGATATCCGCGTGGTCAACAGCAGTTCCGATGTGAAGAAAATCCTCGCGATCTCCAACTTCGACAAACTGTTCGACATCAGTTGACGGCCATGCAGGCGCAAGAGCCGCTGACCGTTCTGATCGCCGAAGACAGTGCCGCCGATCGCTTGCTGCTGTCGACCATCGTCCGTCGTCAGGGTCATCACGTGCTGACAGCAGCGAACGGTGCCGAGGCGGTCGATACCTTCAAGCGGCAACATCCCGATCTGGTCCTGATGGACGCGCTGATGCCGGTGATGGACGGCTTCGAAGCTGCGCGGCAGATCAAGGCGCTGGCGGGCGAGACGCTGGTGCCGATCATCTTCCTCACCTCGCTGACCGAAAGCGAAGCGTTGGTTCGCTGCCTGGAGGCGGGTGGTGACGACTTTCTGGCGAAGCCGTACAACCAGGTGATCCTCGCCGCCAAAATCAAGGCGATGGATCGCTTGCGCCGTTTGCAGGCGACGGTTCTGCAACAGCGCGACCTGATCGCCCGGCATCACGATTACCTGCTCAATGAACAGCGCGTCGCCAAAGCGGTGTTCGACAAAGTCGCGCATTCCGGTTGCCTGAATGCGCCGAACATTCGCTATCTGCAATCGCCCTATGCGCTGTTCAACGGTGACCTGTTGCTGGCGGCGTACACGCCGGCCGGTGACATGCACGTCATGCTCGGAGATTTCACCGGCCACGGCTTGCCGGCGGCGGTGGGGGCGATGCCGCTGGCCGAGGTGTTTTACGGAATGACCGCCAAAGGCTACGGTCTGGCCGAAACCCTGCGTGAGATGAACGCCAAGCTCAAGCGCATTCTGCCGGTGGACATGTTCTGCTGCGCCACACTGCTCTGTTTGAGTTTCCAGAGCCGTTCGGTGGAGGTGTGGAATGGCGGCATGCCGGATGGTTATCTGCACCGCATGGCTACGGGCGAGCGGGTGCCGTTGCCGTCGGCGCACTTACCGCTGGGGATTCTCAGCGCTGAGGCGTTCGACGACCGCACCGACGTGTATCCGATGGCCGTCGACGATCGGGTATTTCTCTTATCTGACGGGGTGATCGATACCGGCGATGGTCATGACCAGTTGTTCGGCGTTGAGCGCTTGCAGCAGGTGTTCGCCGCCAATCGCCAGGCAGATCGTTTGTTCGAGGACATCGAGCAGGCGCTGCGCGATTTTGGTGGCGAGGCGCGTGACGATGTCAGTATGGTCGAGGTCAGCCTGCTTGAGTCCGTGCCGGCGCAGACGCTGGCGCCGGTGTATTCCGACAGTGGGCAGTCGAGCCCGCTGGACTGGTCGGTGAGTTTCGAATTCCGTGGTGCCACGCTCAAGCGCTTCAATCCCCTGCCTTATCTGCTGCAACTGTTGCAGGAGGTGCACGGGCTGCGCACGCAAAGTGGTGCGCTCTACAGCGTGCTGGCCGAGTTGTATTCCAACGCGCTGGAGCATGGCGTGCTTGGCCTGGACTCCAGTCTCAAGCGCGATGCAGCCGGCTTTGCTCTTTATTATCAGCAACGCAATGACCGCCTCGAAGCGCTGCAGGACGGTTTTGTTCGTGTGCATCTGCAGGTGCAGCCGCGCGACTCGGGTGGCAGTCTGCTGATTCGGGTCGAGGACAGCGGCAAGGGTTTCGATGTCGCCAAGGTCATGGAGCGGCCGCTGGAAGGGCTCCGTCTGTCGGGTCGCGGTGTCGGTCTGGTCCGGCAACTGGGGCATAACGCTCGCTGGGCGGACGAAGGTCGTAGTGCCTGCGTGGAGTTTTTCTGGGGGATTGAGGCATAATCCGCGAAATTCTTGATCAAGGAGTGAGCAAGTGACTGACTTACACATAGATCGCGAAGCGCTGTGCGTGTTGCGTGAGGTCATGGAGGAGGGCTATACAGAGCTTCTGGATACTTTTCTGGCGGATTCAGAAAGTCGCTTGGCCGAGCTGCGCAATGCGGTGGATGCCAAGGCGTTATCGGAAGTTGCCCATAGCTTCAAGGGCAGCGCCAGTAACATGGGCGCGGTTCGCCTGGCCGCGTTGTGCGAGGATCTGGAGTCGAGCGCCAAAGATCAGACGCCTGAAGCACGGGCGCAACTGGTCGCTCGCATCGCCGGTGAGTTCGCCGACGTGCGTCCTGTGTACGAAAACGAAAAGCACCACGCCCATACCCACTGATCCGGCCGTCCGGCGCTTTTTCCAAGCGCCGGCGATATCTGGCCCGGCACTTGCAGATAACTCCGCAACTGTACCTACGATCCCAGTGCAGCGGAGACCCGTTTCATGCCTGCGACCCCTAACATCCTTATTCAGAATGCCGCTCAGGCCAAGGCGCAAGCCGCCTCGGCCAAAACGCCGGCAATGGCCGCAGACACCGGGGATAAAGCCTCCAGCTTCGCCAAAGTGTTCGCCGATCAGGGCTCGAACAAGCCCGTCGCCAGCGCTGACAATTCGCCCAAACCGGCGCGCGACAAGGTCGCCGATACCGGCGGCAAAAAAGACCTCGGCAAGGATCAGTCTGCCGCTGCGCAGCCGGCGGTTGCCGATAGCGGCAATGACTTGCCTGCCGATAAAACCGCAGTCAGTGACGACACGGCCGCCGGCAGCGACGCCAGTGCGGACACCCCACAGACGCCGGTCGCTGAAACTACACCGGTTGATCCGGCGCTGGATCCGGCATTGGTTGCCGCTGCGCAACCGCTGATCGCCGCGCCTGTCGTACAGGCGCCGGCCGTCGTCGCCACTGCCCAGCCGGAAGTCGAGACGCCTGCGCTGGCTGCTTTGCCGGGCATGGTCAAAGATCCGGCGGCTACCCCTGCCAGCGATTTCGACCCGTCCGCCGATCCACTCGATTCGCTCCCCGCGGTGCGTATGGCGATGGAGCAGGGCGGGCATATTTCCGCCGCCAGCCAGGCACAACCGAAAGCCCCGCCGGCTCAGGCTCAGGCCGACGGCGAATTGACTGCGGCACAGAACTTCGCGGCCGGCATGGCCAGCATGCTCGATGTGCAGGCTGACAAGGACAGCACCAGCCAGGGTGGCGAGAAAGCCTTCAGCGGCTTGATTGACGATGGTCTCAAGGATCTGACATCAGCAACCAGCGACACCCGCGTCGATGACTTCGCCAACCGCTTGGCAGCGTTGACCCAGGCCGCCACGCCGAAGACCGCCAATGCGGTGCCGGTGAATCAGCCGATCGCCATGCACCAGAGCGGCTGGACCGAAGAAGTGGTCAACCGCGTCATGTATCTGTCGAGTGCCAACCTGAAAGCGGCGGACATTCAGCTGCAACCGGCCGAACTCGGGCGTCTGGACATCCGCGTGAACATGGTCCCGGACCAGCAGACGCAGGTGACGTTCATGAGTGCGCACCCAAGCGTACGTGAAGCGCTGGACAGCCAGATGCATCGCCTGCGCGACATGTTCAACCAGCAGGGCATGGGCCAGGTCGACGTCAATGTCGCCGACCAGAACCGTGGCTGGCAGGGCCAGCAAGGCCAGGAACAGGCGCAGCAGGGCCAGAGCGGGCGCACCAGCGCTGCCGGCGGTCGCCTTGATGCGTTGGACGAAGAGTTGGCACCGGCCAGCGTGGCTGAAGTGGCGGCTCAGACCACCAGCGTGATTGGCAGCAGCGCGGTCGATTATTACGCCTGATCGCTTCAGATCAAAAGCCCCTCACCCTAGCCCTCTCCCAGAGGGAGAGGGGACTGATTGGGGGGATGCTCAGGATGTTTGCCGTCCTGATGGTTTTGCGCTGAATCCCATTGCTGAATCTCGTCGTCCGACCCGTAATCGACTCGGTCTGTCAGGCCGACGCATAACCAAAACCCCACTCGGTCTGCTCCCTCTCCCTCCGGGAGAGGGTTGGGGTGAGGGTGGTTTTTGACTTTGGCGCTGTCTGCGCCGCCTCCGACACTTCTGGCATACGCTTGCTCTTGCCTGAACTCGGTCTGTCAGGCCGGCGCATAACCAAAACCCGACTCAATCTGCTCTCTCTCCCTCCGGGAGAGGCTGGGGTGAGGGTGGCTTTTGACTTTGGCGTTGTCTGCGCACGCTCCGACACTTCTGGCATAACACTTGCTCTTGCCTAGCCGTGCAACTGTAAAACCCCCGATTAGTGACGGATTATTGGCATGGCGAAGAGCGAAGCAGCAGCGGTAAAAGACCCGGCAACCAAAGGCAAACTCAAGCTGATCATTGTGATCGTGCTGGCCTTGCTGTTGGCCATCGGCGCGTCCGTAGGGGCGACCTGGTTCTTCATGCACAGCGCCCAGAGCAAGCCTGCCGAGGCCGCCGAAGCTGTGCCGGTCGGCAAGCAGGCGGCGATCTTCGAGCCGATGGCACCGGCCTTCGTTGCCAACTACAACCAGAACGGCCGTCAGCGCTACATGCAGGTGAGCATCACCATGCTGGCACGCAATCAGGCCGATCTGGACGCGCTCAAAGTGCACATGCCGGTGATCCGCAACAACCTGGTGATGCTGTTCTCCGGTCAGGATTTCGCCACTTTGGCGACCCCGGTCGGTCAAGAGATGTTGCGCCAGAAGGCCACCGCCAGCGTCCAGGAAGTGGCGCAGAAAGAGCTGGGCAAAGTGGTCATCGAACAGTTGCTCTTCACTAATTTCGTACTGCAGTAGGAACACGACATGGCCGTGCAGGATCTGCTGTCCCAGGATGAAATCGACGCGCTGTTGCATGGCGTCGACGATGGTCTGGTACAGACCGATAACGCTGCCGAACCCGGCAGTGTCAAAAGCTACGACCTGACCAGCCAGGATCGCATCGTCCGTGGACGCATGCCGACGCTGGAAATGATCAACGAGCGTTTCGCCCGCTACACCCGCATCAGCATGTTCAACATGCTGCGCCGCTCCGCGGACGTTGCCGTCGGTGGCGTGCAGGTGATGAAGTTCGGCGAATACGTACACTCGCTGTACGTGCCGACCAGCCTCAACCTGGTCAAGATCAAACCGTTGCGCGGCACCGCGCTGTTCATCCTCGACGCCAAACTGGTGTTCAAGCTGGTCGACAACTTCTTCGGCGGCGACGGCCGTCACGCGAAGATCGAAGGGCGTGAATTTACCCCGACCGAACTGCGCGTGGTGCGCATGGTGCTGGAACAGGCCTTCGTCGATCTGAAAGAAGCCTGGCAGGCGATCATGGAAGTCAATTTCGAGTACATCAACTCGGAAGTGAACCCGGCCATGGCCAACATCGTCGGCCCGAGCGAAGCGATCGTGGTTTCCACCTTCCACATCGAACTCGATGGCGGTGGCGGTGATCTGCACGTCACCATGCCGTATTCGATGATCGAGCCGGTGCGCGAAATGCTCGATGCCGGTTTCCAGTCCGACCTCGACGATCAGGACGAACGCTGGGTCAATGCCCTGCGCCAGGACGTGCTCGATGTCGACGTGCCGATCGACGCCACCGTGGCCCGCCGTCAGTTGAAGCTGCGCGACATCCTGCACATGCAGCCGGGTGACGTGATCCCGGTCGAGATGCCGGAAGACATGATCATGCGCGCCAACGGCGTGCCGGCCTTCAAGGTCAAGATGGGCTCGCACAAAGGCAACCTCGCGTTGCAAGTGATCGAGCCGATCGAGCGTCGCTGAGGCGGCGCTTTCCACCCCCGCATTTAACCGAATTGTTGCCCGCCGAGGACACATGATGAACGACGATATGAACGCGCAGGACGATCAGGCACTGGCCGATGAATGGGCTGCGGCCCTGGAAGAAACCGGTGACGCTGGCCAGGCTGACATCGATGCACTGCTGGCCGCCGATGCCGGTGCTGCGAGCTCCAATCGCCTGCCGATGGAAGAGTTCGGCAGCGTGCCGAAAAACAACGACCCGGTAACCCTCGACGGCCCGAACCTGGACGTGATTCTCGACATTCCGGTGTCGATCTCGATGGAAGTCGGCAGCACCGACATCAACATCCGCAACCTGCTGCAACTCAACCAGGGCTCGGTGATCGAGCTCGATCGTCTGGCCGGCGAGCCGCTGGACGTGCTGGTCAACGGCACCCTGATCGCCCACGGCGAAGTGGTAGTGGTCAACGAGAAATTCGGCATCCGCCTGACCGACGTGATCAGCCCAAGCGAACGCATCAAGAAGCTGCGCTGAGTGAAAAGGTTTCTCTGGACTCTGCTGGCATTGCCGTTGAGCGTGCTGGCCGCCGAGCCGGGCGCAACCACTGCTGCGCCTGCCGCCACCGCGCCGATGGTCAACAGCGGCGTGGCCGGACAGTTGACGCAGCTGGTGTTCGGCTTGCTGCTGGTGCTGGGCCTGATCTTCTTCCTTGCCTGGCTGTTGCGCCGGGTGCAGCAGGCAGGTCCGGCGGGCAAGGGCCAGGTCATCGAGCTGATCGGTTCGCGCGCGCTCGGCCCGCGTGACCGCTTGATGCTGGTGCAGGTCGGCAACGAGCAGATTCTGCTTGGCCTCAGCCCTGGCAGTATCACTGCGCTGCACGTGCTCAAGGAGCCGGTCGAAGTGCCCACCGCCAGCGAAAAAGCCACACCGGAATTTGCCCAGCATCTGCTGAAGATTCTCGGCAAGGATCAAAAGGATACGAAGTAATGGCTGCGCTCCGCATCGTCTTGACGCTGGCCCTGATGCTGGCCGCGCCGTTGGCATTGGCTGCCGATCCGTTGTCGATCCCGGCGATCACCCTGGGCACCAATGCCGACGGCGCGCAGGAATACTCGGTCAGCCTGCAGATCCTGCTGATCATGACCGCCCTGAGTTTCATTCCGGCGGCCGTGATCCTGATGACCAGCTTCACCCGGATCATCATCGTCTTCTCGATCCTGCGTCAGGCCCTCGGCCTGCAACAGACGCCGTCGAACCAGATCCTCACCGGCATGGCGCTGTTTTTGACCCTGTTCATCATGGCCCCGGTGTTCGATCGGGTGAACAAGGACGCGCTGCAACCGTATCTGGCCGAAACCCTCACCGCGCAGCAGGCGGTGGAGAAGGCCCAGGTGCCGATCAAGGACTTCATGCTCGCCCAGACCCGCACCAGCGATCTGGAGCTGTTCATGCGCCTGTCCAAGCGCACCGACATCGCCAGCCCGGATCAGGCGCCGCTGACCATTCTGGTGCCGGCGTTTGTCACCTCCGAACTTAAAACCGCATTCCAGATCGGCTTCATGATCTTCATCCCGTTCCTGATCATCGACCTCGTCGTCGCGAGCGTGCTGATGGCCATGGGTATGATGATGCTCTCGCCGCTGATTATTTCGCTGCCGTTCAAGATCATGCTGTTCGTGCTGGTCGATGGCTGGGCGCTGATCATCGGCACCCTCGCCAGCAGTTTTGGAGGTGTCTCGCCATGACGCCGGAAGTTGCGGTCGATATCTTTCGTGAAGCGCTGTGGCTGACCACCATGATGGTCGCCATACTGGTGGTGCCGAGCCTGCTGGTCGGTCTGCTGGTGTCGATGTTTCAGGCCGCGACGCAGATCAACGAACAGACCCTGAGCTTTCTGCCGCGTCTGCTGGTGATGCTGGTGACGTTGATCATCGGTGGTCCGTGGATCGTGCAGACGTTCATGGAATACATCATCCAGCTGTACAAAAACATTCCGATGGTCATCGGCTAAGCCATGCAATCGCTGCTTCAGCTGACCGACACCCAGATCAGTACCTGGGTGGCGTCGTTCATGTTGCCGCTGTTTCGCGTCGCCTCGATGCTGATGGTCATGCCGATTTTCGGCACCACCCTGATTCCGCGGCGCGTGCGCCTGTATTTCGCCGTAGCGATTACCGTGGTGATTACCCCGGCGCTGCCACCGATGCCCGCCGTCAGCCCGCTGGATCTGAGCGGCCTGCTGCTGATCGCCGAGCAGATTCTGGTCGGCGCGGTATTGGGTTTTTCTCTGCAGCTGTTTTTTCAGGCATTCGCCGTGGCCGGGCAGATCGTCGCGATCCAGATGGGCATGGGCTTCGCCTCGATGATCGACCCCACCAACGGCGTCTCGGTAGCGGTGATCGGGCAGTTCTTCACCATGCTGGTGACGCTGCTGTTCCTGTCGATGAACGGCCATCTGGTGGTCTTCGAAGTCCTCACTGAAAGCTTCACCACGCTGCCGGTCGGCGGCGGTCTGATGACCGCGCACTATTGGGAGCTGGCCGGCAAGCTCGGCTGGGTGCTCGGCGCGGCGTTGTTGCTGGTGTTGCCGGCGGTGACGGCGCTGCTGGTGGTCAACATCGCTTTCGGCGTGATGACCCGCGCCGCGCCGCAGCTGAACATTTTCTCGATCGGTTTTCCGCTGACCCTGGTGCTCGGTCTCTTCATTGTCTGGGTCGGGCTGGCGGACATTCTCAACCAGTATCAACCGCTGGCCAGCGAGGCCTTGCAGTTGCTACGCGAACTGGCACGGGCGCGCTGAGTCATGGCAGAGAGCGAAAGCGGTCAGGACAAAACAGAAGACCCCACGGAGAAACGCAAAAAGGATTCCCGTGAGAAGGGCGAGATCGCCCGCTCCAAAGAGCTCAACACCCTCGCGGTCATGATGGCCGGCGCCGCGGCACTGTTGATCTTCGGCGGCATGCTTGCCGAAGACCTGATGGACCTGATGCGCCTGAACTTCACTTTGTCCCGTGAAGTGGTGATGGATCAGGGCGCCATGGGCCGCTTCTTGATGCAGTCGGGTCTGATGGCGCTGCTGGCGATTCAGCCGGTGATGATCACCTTGTTGATCGCCGCCATCGTCGGGCCGATCTCCCTCGGTGGCTGGCTGTTCGCCGCCGGCTCGCTGGCCCCCAAGTTCAGCCGGATGAACCCCGCCGCCGGCCTCAAGCGAATGTTCTCATTCAAGGCCGTGGTCGAACTGCTCAAGGCGCTGGCCAAGTTTCTGATCACCCTCGGCGTGGCGCTGGTGGTGCTGTCGGCCGACGTCGATGACCTGTTGCGCATTGCCCATGAACCGCTCGACCAGGCAATCATTCACAGTGTGTTGCTGGTCGGCTGGAGCACCTTGTGGCTGGCCTGCGGCCTGATCATCATCGCCGCCGTCGACGTGCCGGTGCAGCTGTGGGAAGCGCACAAGAAACTGCTGATGACCAAGCAGGAAGTGCGCGACGAACACAAGGATCAGGAGGGCCGCCCGGAAGTCAAACAGCGCATCCGCCAGACCCAGCGCGAAATGTCCCAGCGCCGCATGATGGCCGCGATCCCCGACGCCGACGTGGTCATCACCAACCCGACCCACTACGCCGTCGCGCTCAAGTACGACTCGGAGAAGGGCGGCGCACCGGTGCTGCTGGCCAAGGGCAGCGACTTCCTCGCCCTGAAGATCCGCGAAATCGCCGTCGCCAACAACGTCATGCTTCTCGAATCGCCAGGCCTGGCGCGCTCGATCTATTACTCCACCGAGCTGGATCAGGAGATCCCTGGCGGGCTGTATCTGGCCGTGGCGCAGGTGTTGGCGTACGTCTACCAGATCCGCCAGTACCGCGCGGGCAAGGGCAAACGGCCGGATCCGCTCAAGGATGACTTGCCGATTCCGCCGGATTTACGGCGGGATTCTTGATGGGGCCGTCTGTCTGAAAAGCGTCGCTACCTGTCAACTCTGACAGTAGACGCTGTTCACTGGTCGCGTTGCTATGCACATGGGAATAATCCCGCGCCCAGAGATTGTGATCATGGCAGAGCGAATCTATAAAAAACTCGAAGGAATGACACTGAAGTATGTTTCCGGGATGTTGGAAAGGAACATCAAGGAGGAGTCTATCCGTTACACGGTGAAATTCGATCTGGATCTCGATTTCACGCACTTCGCGCAAATGGCTAACGTCTATATTCACGGTTACCTGAACAACCCGGTCAATGCGATCAGGCCTGAGCTGGATGGGCTGGCTTATCACTACTCTTACAATTATCTGTTCGATGCGGCAGGAAATATCCGCGACAAGTTCGCCTTGTTTCAGCTATTCACGTCGCCACGCTACTACATGGATCAATGGGCGACCGGGCCTGATTTGAAGGTCCGTCATGGAAAGCCGGCGTTCGAAATTGTTGAGCAAACGTTACGCGTGAAAGCCATTAAGGATTTCAAGCTGCTGGATGATAGCGGCATGATCAAAATTGGTGATCTACCGATCATTGAATTTCACTGGGCGCTGAACCTGCTGCAAAGTGACCTCACAACCCCTGATATCACCGGGCCTGTTACCAAGGTCGTTCTGATGTACATGGACGAAGACTTCGTCGAGGTCGAAGGCCAGTCGATCTTGCGAGGCACGCAGTATTTTGATCGCAACGGTCTTGATTTCGGCGAAATCACGGCGAAGCAGGTCCTGATCGCGAAGTGATCCAGGCTAACCGCCAAGGATCGCCCATGACGATCAAAATGCACCCCGTTGATCGTTCCCACGCTTTACGTGGTGATCGTTCCCACGCGCAGCAAAGGAATGCAGCCCGGGACGCTCCGCGTCCCTCAGGTCCGGCGTCTACACACAAGGTTTGTGATCGACACCAATCACCTGTGGGAGCGGGCTTGCCCGCGAAGACGTCAGCCGCCTCAGCACTTAACCAGGACTTGTCAAAAATCCCCGCTACTGCGGCAACTCCAGATTATTCACCGCCCGACTCACCCCCAGCTCGCCAGGCATGATCAGTTGCGCAATCCCCAGCAGCGTTCTGCGCTTCGACGCCAGTATGAGATCGGCAAAGTCATTGACGATGGTTCTGACGCAGGCAAGTGCTCAGGTCGATAAATCCGGCCTCTTTTCTGGTCCCCTTATCGGGAAATTACTGTGCAGCCACCGGTCTGAGACCTCCCTTTACTGTCAACTCTGACAGGTGCGCTCGCGCTGATTTTGCAGTTTGATACAAGGTGGCGCCGCGAACCTGGCGCGGTCAGGCGAGCGAGTGCAAGGGAGCAAGGCAATGAAAGGTATCTTCAGCAGTTACGATGAAAAAACCGGCACAGGCACCATCACACCGAAGCCCTCGGGCCGATGTATTTCCTTTGCCGAAGCCACAGGTTTTTTTCTCACTGCAAAAAAGTACCGGTTCAGCATTCCATTGGCAGATGCCCGTCAGGCGAACATCACAGTGGGCGGCGAGGTCGAGTTTGATTTGCCACGGAACAACAACGGAAAAGTAAAAAATCTCCGGTATTGACCACTCGACCACAAAGCCGCTGAAAACGGGACGGCGGTTTTTGATGATCGTCTTCTGATCGTTCCCACGCTCTGCGTGGGAATGCAGCCCGGGACGCTCCGCGTCCCTTCCAAGGCCGAACGCGGAGCGTCCGTTGAGGCATTCCCACGCAGGAGCGTGGGAACGATCATGGGGGCGCGGCTATTGGGGCAACTCGAGATTATCCAGCACCCGATTCATCGCCAGCTCGCCGAGCATGATCAATTGCGCGATGCCCAGCAGGGTTCTGCGTTGCGACGCGGGGATGAGGTTGGCGAAGTCATTGGCGATGGTTCTGGCCGAGGCGAGGGTTTCGCAGGCGTTGGCCAGCAGTTCTTCGTTCTTGAAGTCGGCGGTGACGGCGTACATCGTGCGTTTTTTACGCGGCGGTGGCGGCGAGCCGGGCGGGCAGAGGTAGTGGTCAAGCGCGCGGTCGGCGGCGTCGTGGAGTTTGTTGGAGTCGAGGGATTCGTAGGGGGAGGTGGGGTCGGTTTCCGGCGGGTTCGGCGTTGGTTTGGTCATGGTGAAGCTCCTTTGAAATGGAGCCGCGACAACCTGTCGCTAAACAGGGAGGGTGGCGGCTGTACGCGGGTTAGCGAACCGGTCAAAGGCACCCGGCAGACCCGAAGGTCTCCCGCATACAGCCACCATGACGAAATCGCGAACATACAGATCCGCAACAAAGCCTGGAACGCTGATGCACCTTTGACATGAGTTCGAGTCGCTAAACCCGATCGCTGATTCGTCAGCGACCGGACCACAATAGAACCCGGCCCCAAAGCGCACAAGCCGGCGGATTCTGGCTTGGCTGTAGGCAATGGCGCAAGGATTTGTAGCCTTGAAGGCGTGTCTGGAGGTGTCTTTTAAACAGCTTCGTTTAAATCAGGAAATTTGTGCCGGACATAAGGGCCTCTTCGTGAGCAGGCTCGCTCCTACAAGTGAACGCATTCCAATTTTGGAATGGAATGCAAACCAGTGTAGGAGTGAGCCTGCTCGCGATAGCGGCGTGTCAGTTGGCGAATTTTTTGGATGACACACCGTTATCGCGAGCAGGCTCACTCCTACATTGATCGCGTTCACCTCCCGCTCTGTTTCAATCAATGGCAAAAGTTGGAAGGCTTCTTGCAATAGCCGCCGTGCGCCCACTCGGGGCGTCAAAAGTTTGCTTTAAAGGAACGGGGAAAACCGGTGGATCGCTCTCAGTTATTCAACACTGCTCGCACAAACGTTGCCGACCTCAGTCGAGGCAATCTGGGTGTGCCGTTGTTGCTGCTAGTGATGCTGGCGATGATGATGTTGCCGGTGCCGCCGTTCCTGCTCGACGTGTTCTTTACCTTCAACATTGCGCTGTCGATCGTGGTCCTGCTGGTCTGCGTGTATGCGCTGCGGCCGCTGGATTTTGCCGTATTCCCGACCATTCTGCTGGTGGCGACGCTGTTGCGACTGGCGCTGAACGTGGCCTCGACGCGGGTGGTGATGCTTCACGGTCAGGACGGCCACGCCGCCGCCGGTAAGGTGATTCAGGCCTTCGGTGAGGTGGTGATCGGCGGTAACTACGTGGTCGGTATCGTGGTGTTCGCGATCTTGATGATCATCAACTTCGTCGTGGTGACCAAGGGCGCCGGGCGGATTTCCGAGGTGAGCGCGCGTTTTACCCTCGATGCGATGCCCGGCAAACAAATGGCGATCGACGCCGACCTCAACGCCGGCCTGATCGATCAGGCCCAGGCCAAGGCGCGCCGTCAGGAAGTCGCGCAAGAGGCCGAGTTCTACGGTTCGATGGACGGTGCCAGCAAGTTCGTGCGCGGTGACGCCATCGCTGGCCTGCTGATTCTGTTCATCAACCTCATCGGCGGCATGGCTGTCGGTATCTTCCAGCACAACATGGGTTTTGCTGACGCCGGCAAGGTGTATGCCTTGTTGACCATCGGTGACGGTTTGGTGGCGCAATTGCCATCACTGTTGTTATCGACAGCTGCGGCGATCATGGTGACCCGTGCTTCCGGTTCGGAAGACATGGGCAAGCAGATCAACCGGCAGATGTTCGCCTCGCCGAAAGCGCTGGCCGTGGCCGCAGGTTTGATGGCGGTGATGGGCCTGGTGCCGGGCATGCCGCACTTCTCCTTCCTGAGCATGGCCGCGCTGGCCGCGGGTGGCGCCTACCTGTTCTGGAAAAAGCAGAACGTCGCTAAGGTCGTGGCGTTGGAAGAGGTCAAGCGTCAGCAGGAACTGCTGCCGTCGCCGGCCCGTGCCATGGAAACCAAGGAACTGGGCTGGGACGACGTGACGCCCATCGACATGATCGGCCTGGAAGTCGGTTATCGCCTGATTCCCCTCGTGGATCGCAATCAGGGTGGGCAGTTGCTGGCGCGGATCAAGGGTGTGCGCAAGAAGCTCTCGCAGGATCTGGGCTTCCTGATGCCGACCGTGCACATCCGCGACAACCTCGATCTGGCGCCGAGCGCCTATCGCCTGACCCTGATGGGCGTGATTCTGGCGGAAGCCGAGATCTACCCGGATCGCGAACTGGCGATCAACCCGGGCCAGGTCTACGGCACGCTCAACGGTATCAACGCCAAAGATCCGGCTTTTGGTCTGGAGGCGGTGTGGATCGAAATCAGCCAGCGCGCCCAGGCGCAATCGCTCGGCTACACCGTGGTCGACGCCAGCACTGTGGTCGCAACGCACTTGAACCAGATTCTGTACAAGCACTCCAGCGAGCTGATCGGCCACGAAGAAGTCCAGCAACTCATGCAATTGCTGGCCAAGAGCTCGCCGAAACTGGCGGAAGAGCTGGTGCCGGGCGTGGTCTCGTTGTCGCAGTTGCTCAAAGTGCTGCAGGCGTTGCTTGCCGAACACGTGCCGGTGCGCGATATCCGCAGCATCGCCGAAGCCATCGCCAACAACGCCGCCAAGAGTCAAGATACCGCCGCGCTGGTGGCTGCCGTGCGGGTCGGCGTATCCCGTGCAATCGTCCAAAGCATTGTAGGCACTGAGTCCGAGCTGCCTGTGATCACCTTGGAACCCAGGTTGGAACAGATATTGCTCAATAGTCTGCAGAAGGCAGGACAAGGCTCGGAAGAGGGCGTTCTGCTGGAGCCAAGCATGGCCGAGAAGCTGCAACGGTCGTTGATCGAAGCGGCGCAGCGTCAGGAAATGCAAGGTCAGCCGGTGATCCTGTTGGTTGCCGGCCCGATCCGCGCGATGCTCTCGCGCTTTGGTCGCCTCGCCGTCCCTGGACTGCATGTGCTGGCCTACCAGGAAATACCGGACAACAAGCAAGTGACCATCGTTGCGACAGTAGGGCCCAACGGCTGAGGTAGTGGTTTATGCAAGTTAAGCGTTTTTTCGCCGCCGATATGCGTCAGGCCATGAAGCTGGTTCGCGATGAGCTGGGCGCTGATGCCGCCATCATCGGTAACCGCCGCATTGCCGGCGGCGTCGAGTTGACGGCGGCACTGGATTACAAACTGTCGGCGCTGGCGCCACGGGTTCCGAACATGGAACTTGAGGACGAGCTGCGCAAGACCCAGTCGCGCATCGTCACCGCTCAGGCCGAATTGAGCCTGCGTGGCGAAGCCGACGGCAACACTAATCAGCAGTTGTTCGCCGGGCTGCCATTGACGGCCGGGCTGCCATTGACGGCCGGCCTGCCGCTGACCGCCGCCGAGCCGTTGACCGAGCCGACCTACGCCGCGCCGGCGCGTCCGGCCGCAGCGCCTGCGCAAGCCTCGTCGGGCGTCGATCCGCGTGCGCTGGATTCGATGCGTTTTGAATTGAACAGCCTGCGCGAGCTGATGGAAGTCCAGCTCGGCACGCTGGCGTGGAATCAGTTGCAGGGCAGCCGCCCGGCGCAAGCCAATCTGTATCGTCGTCTGCAGCGCATTGGCCTGTCGGGCCCGCTGTCGCGCGATCTGTTGGCGATGATCACTGGCATCGAAGAGCCGCGTCAGGCCTGGCGCATGTTGCTCGCGCATCTGGCGCGGATGATTGCCGTGCCGGAAGTCGAGCCGCTGGAAGAGGGCGGTGTGATTGCGATGGTCGGCCCGGCGGGCATGGGCAAGACCACCACGCTGGCGAAACTGGCGGCGCGTTATGTGCTCAAGTACGGCGCGCAGAATGTCGCGCTGGTGAGCATGGACAGCTTCCGCATCGGTGCGCAGGAACAACTCAAGACGCTGGGGCGCATTCTCAATGTGCCGGTGACCCACGTCGATCCGGGCCAGTCGCTGGTGCAGGCGCTCGATCCACTGCTGCGCAAGCGCGTGGTGCTGATCGATACCGCCGGCCTGCAGGCCAGCGATCCGGCGTTGCGCATGCAGCTGGAAAGTCTCGCCGGGCGTGGCATTCGCTCAAAAAATTATCTGGTCCTGGCAACCACCAGCCAGAAACAGGTTCTAACCGCCGCTTATCATAGTTACAAGCGTTGCGGGCTGGCCGGCTGCATTCTGACTAAACTGGATGAAACAGCCAGTCTTGGTGAAGTGTTGAGCCTGGCGATCAGTCATGAATTGCCGGTCGCGTACCTGACCGATGGCCCACGGATTCCGGATGATCTGCATCTGCCGCGCCGTCATCAACTGGTCAGCCGCGCCGTCAGCGTGCAAATGCAGGAAGAACCCAGCGAAGAAGCCATGGCTGACATGTTCGCTGATATCTATCACAGCCCGACCAAGCAGGTTGGCTGAGGTAATCATGAACAGTTTTTGTACCTACATCGATGGTCTGCCACGCATTGTTCCGATCCGGAACGCGCAGCCAGTAATGTGGCCTCCGTCTATGCAAGACAAGGTAAAGAAATAACATGGGCAGCATGCATCCCGTACAGGTGATCGCGGTGACCGGCGGCAAAGGTGGCGTCGGCAAGACTAACGTGTCAGTGAACTTGTCGCTGGCGCTGGCAGAGCTTGGCCGTCGGGTCATGCTGCTGGACGCCGACCTCGGTCTGGCGAACGTCGACGTTCTGCTGGGGCTGACCCCCAAACGCACACTGGCCGACGTGATCGAAGGCCGCTGTGAACTGCGCGACGTGCTGTTGCAGGGCCCGGGCGGGATTCGCATCGTGCCGGCGGCGTCCGGCACCCAGAGCATGGTGCACCTGAGCCCGGCGCAACATGCCGGCCTGATTCAGGCGTTCAGCGACATCGGCGACAATCTCGACGTGCTGGTGATCGACACCGCTGCGGGCATTGGTGACTCGGTGGTCAGTTTCGTCCGCGCCGCGCAGGAAGTGCTGCTGGTGGTGTGTGACGAGCCGACCTCGATCACCGACGCCTACGCACTGATCAAACTGCTCAACCGCGATTACGGCATGAACCGCTTCCGCGTCCTCGCCAACATGGCGCAGAGCCCGCAGGAAGGGCGCAACCTGTTCGCCAAGTTGACCAAGGTCACGGACCGTTTCCTTGACGTCGCCCTACAATACGTCGGCGCCGTCCCGTATGACGAAAGCGTGCGCAAGGCCGTGCAGAAACAACGCGCCGTCTACGAAGCCTTTCCACGCTCCAAATGCGCCCTGGCCTTCAAGGCCATCGCGCAGAAGGTCGACACCTGGCCGCTACCGGCCAACCCGCGCGGCCATCTGGAGTTTTTCGTCGAGCGTCTCGTGCAGCAAACCGCAGGGCCTGTGATATGACCGCCAGTGGCATGAATCTTTACAAGAAGTCGGCGCGTGACGCGCAGTACGAATTGATCGAGCGTTACGCGCCACTGGTCAAGCGCATTGCCTATCACTTGCTGGCACGGTTGCCGGCCAGTGTGCAGGTCGAAGACCTGATCCAGGCCGGGATGATCGGCCTGCTCGAAGTGTCGACCAAATACGACGCCAGCAAGGGCGCCAGTTTCGAAACGTACGCGGGCATTCGAATCCGCGGCGCGATGCTCGATGAAGTGCGCAAAGGGGATTGGGCGCCACGCTCGGTCCACCGCAATACCCGGATGGTCAGCGACGCAATTCGCTCGATTGAAGCTAAAACCGGCCGTGACGCTAAAGATCACGAGGTTGCGGCCGAACTCCAATTGAGTCTCGACGATTATTACGGGATTCTGAATGACACTTTGGGCAGCCGCCTGTTCAGTTTCGACGACCTCTTGCAGGACGGCGAACACGAAGGGCTGCACGAAGATGGCGCCAGTGCTCACATGGAGCCGTCACGCGATCTGGAAGATGAACGTTTCCAGACGGCGCTGGCGGACGCGATTGCCAATTTGCCGGAGCGTGAGCGACTGGTGTTGGCGCTGTACTACGACGAAGAGCTGAACCTCAAGGAAATCGGTGAAGTCCTTGGCGTCAGTGAATCGCGGGTCAGCCAGTTACACAGCCAGTGCGCGGCCCGTTTGCGGGGGCGTTTGGGGGAGTGGCGAGCGCGCTGAAGGCAGTGTGGGGACACTGCGAAACGAGGCTGGTGCGGTGATGAGCGGCGCCGGTCTCGATCCGTTGTGCTCCAGACAAACTTTAAGTGTTGCGCCAATTGATTGAAGTGGCGCGTCCAGGTGCTGGGCGCGTTTAAGACTGCTTGGAGGTCGAATTGAACAAAGACATGAAAATCCTCATCGTTGATGACTTCTCAACGATGCGGCGGATCATCAAGAACCTGCTGCGCGATCTTGGGTTCACCAACACCGTCGAGGCCGACGATGGCGTCACCGCCATTCCGGTCCTCAACAGCGGCAGCATCGACTTTCTGGTAACGGACTGGAACATGCCGGGCATGACCGGTATCGACCTGCTGCGCCACGTGCGCGCCGATGAAAAACTCAAGCACCTGCCGGTGCTGATGGTGACCGCTGAAGCCAAGCGCGAGCAGATCATCGAAGCCGCTCAGGCCGGTGTGAACGGCTACGTGGTCAAACCTTTCACGGCTCAGGCGTTGAAAGACAAAATCGAGAAGATTTTCGAACGCATCGGCTGAGAACGCGCGGGGGAGCTATGGAGCATAACGAATCTTCACAGGGCGATTTTGAATCGACCCTGAAAAAACACGCGGTCGAACTGGTCGAAAGCCTTGAAAAAGGCAGGTTCGGCGACGCGGTGCAACTGATCCATGAGCTCAATCAGACCCGTGACCGTGGCCTGTATCAGGAAGTGGGCAAGCTCACGCGTGAACTGCACAGTGCGATCGTCAATTTCCAGATCGATCCGCACATGCCGCAGGCCGAGGAAGTGTCGCAGATCACCGACGCCACCGAACGCCTGGGCTATGTGGTCAAGCTGACGGAAGCCGCGGCCAACCGCACCATGGATCTGGTGGAAAGCGCCACGCCGGTGGTCAACAGTCTGGCCGATGAAGCCCAGACGTTGAGCGCCGATTGGGGTCGCTTCATGCGTCGCGAGGTCGGGGCTGAAGAGTTCCGCGAGCTGGCGCGCCGGGTCGACGGTTTTCTGTCACGCAGCAGCACGGACAACCGTGCGGTGTCGAGCAATCTCAACGACATCCTGCTGGCCCAGGATTACCAGGACCTCACCGGTCAGGTGATCAAGCGCGTGACCCAACTGGTCACCGAAGTCGAAAGCAATCTGCTCAAACTCGTCCTCATGGCCAGTCAGGTCGACCGCTTTGCGGGCATCGAACATGACCGTGCCGCGATGCTTGCCGAAAAAGATCCACAAAAACATCTCTCGCAGGGTGAAGGTCCGCAGATTCATGCCGATAAACGAGAAGACGTTGTGTCCGGTCAGGACGATGTGGACGATTTGTTATCCAGCCTTGGATTCTAGATTTTCGGAATTTCGGGTTTTTTGGGTTTTTAGACCTGTAGGAGCACCCCATTAATGAGCTTCGGCGCCGATGAAGAGATCCTTCAGGATTTCCTGGTTGAGGCCGGCGAGATTCTTGAGCAACTGTCCGAACAACTGGTCGAGCTGGAAAGCCGCCCGGATGACGCAGACCTGCTCAACGCAATTTTTCGCGGTTTCCACACTGTAAAAGGGGGCGCCGGCTTCCTTCAGCTCAATGAGCTGGTGGAGTGCTGTCACATCGCCGAAAACGTGTTCGACATCCTCCGTAAGGGTGAGCGTCGCGTTGATGCAGAACTGATGGACGTCGTGCTCGAAGCACTGGACGCGGTGAACAGCATGTTCAGCGAAGTCCGCGAGCGTGCACCGATCACGGCCGCCACGCCAGAACTGCTGGCCGCGCTGGCGCGTCTGGCCGAGCCGCAAACCGCCGACGAAGCTCCGCCTTCGCCAGTGGCCGAGATGATCGAAGAACTGGTCGTCGAAGGCGACGCATCCGGCGACATCACCGATAACGAATTCGAGCAGTTGCTGGACTCGCTGAACGCCGTCAAGGCCGAAGCCGAAGCCCCGGCCGCTGCGGCCCCGGCGCCAGCCGCCGAGACGCCGGCCAGCGATGAAATCACCGATGCCGAGTTCGAGTCGTTGCTCGATCAATTACACGGCAAAGGCCAGTTCGCAGTAGACGCAGTCGCACCGACCGCCGCGGCGCCCGCCGCACCGGCCAAGGGCGACAGCTCCGACATCACCGACGATGAATTCGAAGCGCTGCTTGATCAGTTGCACGGCAAGGGCAACTTTGCTGTCGATGCGCTGGAATCGGCAATCGCCTCGGCACCTGCTCCGGCCGCTCCGGCCGCCGCCGCAGCCGGCAGCGACCTGATCAGCGATCACGAATTCGAATCGCTGCTCGACGAATTGCACGGCAAGGGCAAGTTCGACGCCGGTGCCGCGACGGCTGGCTCCGCATCCAGCGTGGCCACGCCGGCCGCCAAGGCTCCGGTTGCTGCCGCTGCTGCACCAAAAGCTGCGCCGAAGCCAGAACCAAAAGCCGAAGCGCCAAAACCGGCCGCTGCTGCTGCACCGGCTCCGGCCCGTGCGCCTGCCGCGCCGCCTGCGGAAAAACCGGCCAGCGAAGCCGAGACCACCGTACGTGTCGACACCGCGCGGCTCGACGAAATCATGAACATGGTCGGCGAGCTGGTGCTGGTGCGTAACCGTCTGGTGCGCTTGGGCCTCAACAGCGGCGACGAAGCCATGTCCAAGGCCGTGTCGAACCTCGACGTGGTCACCGCTGACCTGCAGACCGCCGTGATGAAGACGCGGATGCAGCCGATCAAGAAGGTCTTCGGGCGCTTCCCGCGTCTGGTTCGCGACCTCGCGCGTCAGCTCAAGAAAGAGATCAACCTGGAACTGGTGGGTGAAGAAACCGACCTCGACAAAAACCTTGTCGAGGCCCTGGCCGACCCGCTGGTCCACTTGGTGCGCAACGCCGTCGACCACGGCATCGAGTCGCCGGAAGAACGCGAAGCGTCGGGCAAGGCCCGTGGCGGTCGTGTGGTGCTGGCGGCCGAGCAGGAAGGCGACCATATCCTGCTGTCGATTTCCGATGACGGCAAAGGCATGGACCCGAACGTGCTGCGTGCGATCGCGGTAAAACGCGGCGTGATGGACAAGGACGCGGCCGATCGCCTGAGCGATACCGAGTGCTACAACCTGATTTTCGCCCCGGGTTTCTCGACCAAGACCGAGATCTCCGACGTGTCCGGCCGTGGTGTCGGCATGGACGTGGTGAAGACCAAGATTTCCCAGCTCAACGGTTCGATCAACATCTACTCGACCAAGGGCCAGGGCTCGAAGATCGTCATCAAGGTGCCGCTGACCCTGGCGATTATGCCGACGCTGATGGTCATGCTCGGCAACCAGGCGTTTGCGTTCCCGCTGGTCAACGTCAACGAGATCTTTCACCTCGACCTGTCGACCACCAACGTCGTCGACGGTCAGGAAGTGGTGATCGTACGGGACAAGGCGCTGCCACTGTTCTACCTCAAGCGCTGGCTGGTCAGCTCCGCCGCTCACGAAGAGCAGCGTGAAGGCCATGTGGTGATCCTTTCGGTGGGCACCCAGCGGATCGGCTTCGTCGTCGATCAACTGGTCGGTCAGGAAGAAGTGGTCATCAAGCCATTGGGCAAAATGCTGCAGGGCACTCCGGGCATGTCCGGCGCCACCATCACCGGTGACGGCCGCATTGCACTGATTCTCGATGTTCCAAGCATGCTCAAGCGTTACGCCGCACGGCGTATTTGAATCCGGGGCGGCGGGGCGCTGACGTCCCGCTGCACCTAATGGAGTGTTTATGGCAGTCAAAGTCCTGGTGGTGGACGATTCGGGGTTTTTCCGCCGCCGCGTCTCGGAAATTCTTTCTGCGGATCCGAGCATTCAGGTGGTCGGCACTGCAACCAACGGTAAAGAGGCGATCGATCAGGCGCTGGCGCTCAAGCCGGACGTGATCACCATGGACTATGAGATGCCGATGATGGACGGCATCACGGCGGTGCGGCACATCATGCAGCGCTGCCCGACCCCAGTGTTGATGTTCTCCTCGCTGACGCACGAAGGCGCGCGGGTAACCCTCGATGCGCTGGACGCCGGCGCGGTGGATTTCCTGCCGAAGAATTTCGAAGACATCTCGCGCAATCCCGAGAAGGTCAAGCAACTGCTGTGCGAGAAGGTTCACAGCATTTCGCGCAGCAACCGTCGTTTCAGTGCCTACAGCGCCCCGGCGCCTGCCGCTGCGCCAGCACCGACGCCTGCTCCGGCAGCATCGAGCTACGGCAGTCACAGCAGCCCTGTTCCGACACGTCCGGCGCCGGCGCCCGCACCTGCGCGCACCTCGGCGGCCAGCGCTGCGTCTGCGGCACCGAAACGCAAAGCCTACAAACTGGTTGCCATCGGTACATCGACGGGCGGCCCGGTCGCGCTGCAACGTGTATTGACGCAATTGCCGGCGAATTTCCCGGCGCCGATCGTGCTTATTCAGCACATGCCGGCGGCGTTCACCAAGGCGTTCGCCGAACGCCTCGACAAGCTCTGCCGCATCAGCGTCAAGGAAGCCGAGGATGGCGACATCCTGCGTCCAGGCCTGGCTCTGCTGGCGCCGGGTGGCAAGCAAATGATGGTCGACGGCCGTGGCGCGGTGAAAATCCTCCCGGGCGACGAGCGTCTGAACTACAAGCCTTGTGTCGACATCACCTTTGGCTCGGCGGCGAAATCCTACGGCGACAAAGTGTTGGCGGTGGTCTTGACCGGCATGGGCGCCGACGGCCGCGAAGGCGCGCGTCTGCTCAAGCAGGGCGGCAGCGCGGTGTGGGCGCAGGACGAAGCCAGTTGTGTGATCTACGGCATGCCGATGGCCATCGTCAAAGCTGATCTGGCCGACGCGGTGTACAGCCTCGATGACATGGGTAAACACATCGTCGAGGCGTGTCTCTGATGGATGTTCTCAGCCTTATCGGCCTGATCATGGCGTTCGTCGCCATCATCGGCGGCAACTACCTTGAAGGCGGCCATCTCGGCGCGCTGGCCAACGGCCCGGCGGCGCTGATCGTGCTCGGCGGCACCGTCGGCGCGGCGCTGCTGCAATCGCCCATGAGTGCGTTCAAACGCGCCATGCAGATTCTCGCGTGGATCTTTTTCCCGCCGCGGGTGGATCTGGCTGGCGGCATCGACCGCGTGGTCAACTGGAGCCTCACCGCGCGCAAGGAAGGCTTGCTCGGGCTCGAAGGCGTAGCCGATGCCGAACCCGACGCCTACTCGCGCAAAGGCCTGCAATTGCTGGTCGACGGTGCCGAGCCGGAAGCCATTCGCAGCATTCTCGAAGTGGATTTCTACACCCAGGAATCGCGCGATATCGAAGCGGCCAAGGTTTTTGAAAGCATGGGCGGCTACGCGCCAACCATCGGCATCATCGGTGCGGTGATGGGCCTGATTCACGTCATGGGCAACCTGGCTGATCCGTCGCAACTGGGCAACGGCATTGCCGTGGCGTTCGTCGCAACAATCTATGGTGTGGCCAGTGCCAACCTGATCCTGTTGCCGGTGGCCGCCAAGCTGAAGTCCATCGCGTTGCGGCAGTCGCGTTATCGCGAAATGTTGCTGGAAGGAATCCTGTCGATCGCCGAAGGTGAAAACCCGCGCTCTATCGAGTTGAAGCTTCAGGGCTTCATGGATTGATGGGGGTAATGGACTATGGCTCGTCGCAGGCACCAGGAAGAACACGTTAACCACGAGCGCTGGCTCGTGTCGTACGCCGACTTCATCACATTGCTGTTCGCGTTCTTCGTGGTGATGTACTCGATCTCGTCGATCAACGAAGGCAAGTACAAAGTCATTTCCGAAGCGCTGATCGGGGTGTTTACCGACTCCGATCGCTCGCTCAAACCGATCCCGATCGGCGACGAGCGGCCGAAAACCGTGACCCCGGCCAAGCCGCTGGTCAAGGATGCCGAGCAGGTCGACGCCGGTATCGCCGGCGCCAGCGATCCGCTGAAGAGCATCGCCGATGACATCAGCGCCGCGTTCGGCGATTTGATCAGCTCCAATCAGATGACCGTGCGCGGCAACGAACTGTGGGTCGAGATCGAACTCAACTCCAGCCTGTTGTTTGGCAGCGGTGATGCGATGCCGAGTGACATCGCGTTCAACATCATCGACAAGGTCGCGGCGATTCTGAAACCGTTCGACAACCCGATCCACGTCGAAGGCTTCACCGATGACCAACCGATCCGCACCGCGCAGTACCCGACCAACTGGGAGCTGTCCTCGGCGCGTTCGGCGAGCATCGTGCGCATGCTGGCGATGCAGGGCGTAAACCCTGGCCGGCTCGCTTCGGTGGGTTACGGTGAATTCCAGCCGGTGGCCAATAACGCCACGGTCGAAGGCCGGGCGAAGAACCGTCGCGTGGTGCTGGTGGTGTCGCGCAATCTTGATGTGCGCCGCAGCCTGACGGGCACCGGCACGGCGAATGCGCAACCGGATGCCGCACTCAAGCGGGCTGGCACACAAACTGCACCGACCCCGGTCAAGACGCCGGGACGCGAGAGTGTCGTCAATTCTCCGTCGCCCGCATTAACACGCTGAAGCATGTCTCGGCCGAGCCAATGGGCCGGGAGGAACGAACTGAATGAGAGTCTGGGCAGTCGCCAATCAAAAGGGTGGTGTCGGTAAAACCACATCCTCCATCGCTTTAGCCGGGTTGCTGGCCGAGGCGGGCAAGCGCGTGGTTGTGGTCGATCTCGACCCGCACGGCTCGATGACCAGCTATTTCGGCTACGATCCCGACAGTCTGGAACACAGCAACTACGACCTGTTTCTGCACAAGGGCAGCGTGCCGCAAGGCCTGCCTGGGCAGTTGCTGCTGTCGACCAGCGACGAACGCATTTCCCTGTTGCCGTCGAGCACCGCACTGGCCACCCTCGAGCGCCAGTCGCCGGGGCAAAGTGGTCTGGGGCTGGTGATCGCCAAGAGTCTGGCGCAACTGTGGCAGGACTTCGATTACGCCATCATCGACAGCCCGCCGTTGCTCGGCGTGTTGATGGTCAACGCCCTCGCGGCGAGCCAGCAACTGGTGATCCCGGTGCAGACCGAACACCTGGCCGTCAAAGGCCTGGAACGCATGGTCAACACCCTGGCGATGATCAACCGCTCGCGCAAACAGGCGTTGCCGTTCAGCATCGTGCCGACGTTGTTTGACCGTCGTACGCAAGCCTCAATGCACACCTTGCGTGTGCTGCGTGACAAATTCCCCGAGGAGATCTGGCAGGGTTACATCCCGGTCGACACGCGTCTGCGCGACGCCAGCCGCGCCGGTGTCACGCCTTCGCAGTTCGACGGCAAGAGCCGTGGCGTCCTGGCTTACCGCGCGTTGCTCAAGCATCTGCTCGCGCAGCAACTCGTCGCGCAGGTGGCGTGAACATGATCTCCATTCGCTTGCCCGAACCCTGTGGGAGCGAGCCTGCTCGCGAAGCAGGCAACGCGGTTTCCCTGCCAGGCGCTGATCACCGATGAACCGCCCAGTGAAACTCACTTCACGTCCGCAACGCGCCTTGCAGTCTTATCTGGAAGACTTGCTGCTCGACGTGCCCGAAGAGTTGCCGGCGCCAGTCGCGCAGCAGACCCAGCCTGAAATCGTCGAAAGCACCGAGGTCATGGACGAGTTCCAGGCCGCCGTGCTGGAAGAGCAGGCCCGCGATGCGCAGAAAGCCGCCCGACCTGCCGCTGCGCCCGTTGTCACGCCAGTGGCCAAGGCACCGGTGGCCTTGCTCGAAGAGCCGCGCGCCGTGGTCTCGACCCTGGCGCCGCTGCTGCAAACCCAATTACTGACAGTGCCAGAGCAGCAGATTGCGGCGCCGGCCCCGGTTGTCGAAGAACCAGAAGAACCACAGGTGCTGGTGCCGCCGCTGGTCGAAGTGCACCTGCCGCCGAACAACCCACCGCCGCCGGTGGAAGCCGACGGGCGCCCGGCGTGGGCCGCCGAAGCCTTCGAATGCCTGCTGTTCGACGTCGCCGGGCTGACCTTGGCGGTGCCGCTGGTGTGCCTCGGTTCGATCTATTCGCTGGCCGGCCACGAGCTGACGCCGCTGTTCGGGCAGCCGGAATGGTTCCTCGGCATTCTGCCGAGCCAGGCCGGCAACCTGAAGGTGCTCGACACCGCGCGCTGGGTCATGCCGGATCGTTATCGCGATGATTTCCGCCAGGGCTTGCAATATGTGATTTCGGTGCAGGGTTACGAGTGGGGCCTGGCGGTGCATCAGGTCAGCCGCTCGTTGCGCCTGGACCCGAATGAAATCAAATGGAGAAGTCACCGGGGTCAGCGGCCATGGCTCGCCGGCACCGTGATCGAGCACATGTGTGCATTGCTTGATGTCTCCGCGCTGGCCGAGTTGATCGCCAGTGGCGGGGCGAAGCACATGAGCGGCAACAAGCCGCTACATAAACCGACTTAGCAGCCGACATAACTATCAGGCGATGGCATTGTTCAATGCCACCACACAGAACACACACCGCCCGGGGCGGTTTTTTCGAGGGGTCAGGGTATGAGTAGTCAGGCGTCGAATGCAAAAGGTTCTGAAGATCCGATCCTGCAATGGGTGACCTTCAAACTGGATAACGAAACCTACGGCATCAACGTGATGCGCGTGCAGGAAGTGTTGCGCTACACCGAGATCGCGCCAGTGCCGGGTGCGCCAAGCTACGTGCTTGGCATCATCAACCTGCGCGGTAACGTGGTCACCGTGATCGACACCCGTCAGCGCTTCGGCCTGAGCACCGGTGAGATCAGCGACAACACCCGTATCGTCATCATCGAAGCCGACAAGCAGGTGGTCGGGATCATGGTCGACAGCGTGGCCGAAGTGGTTTACTTGCGTCAGTCGGAAATCGAAACCGCACCGAACGTCGGTAACGAAGAATCGGCCAAGTTCATCCAGGGCGTGTGCAACAAGAACAACGAGTTGCTGATCCTGGTCGAGCTGGACAAGATGATGAGCGAAGAAGAGTGGTCGGAACTGGAGAGCATCTGATTTGATTCTCGAGGTTGCAGTCATTGTCCTGTTCCTGTTCTGGGCAGGCACGCTGGCGATGTTCGTCTCGTACATCAAGGCGCAGCGGGTGATCGCAGCGCAGCAGGCCCAGGGCGATGCGCTGCGTGATCAGCGCATCAAGGACCTGGCCAAGCGTGTCGACGATTACCAGAACGGCAATGTGCGCATGGGCGAAGCCCTGCACGAGCTGCGCGCGGTGGTCGGCCCCTTGCCGGACAAAATCGTTGCCCTGGAACAGCGCGACCCGTCGAGCCTGTCATTCGCCCAAGCGGCGAAACTGGTGGGCATGGGCGCCAGCGTTGACGAACTGACGCAGTCGTGTGGGTTGACCCAGGCTGAGGCGGAGTTGATGCGCAAGCTGCACAAAAACAGTTAGGAGCTTTGAGCTTTTAGCGGCAAGCGAGATCAAAAAATCGCAGCCTTCGACGGCGCCTACATGAATCTCATGTAAGCGCTGGCGAAGGCTGCGTTTTTTTTTCTTGATGGCATCGCAGGGCGTCGCGATCTGCAGTTGTCCGGATCAGCTCGCCGGAGCTTTTGTGTAGCTGATCGATTGATGCAGGGCTTTCTGCTCACCGTTACCGCCATAGGCGGCGTTGCCCCACGCTACCACTCGACGATCGGCCCTGAGTGCCACGAACGTATCGCCTCCGCCGTACACGGCACGTACGTTGGTAAGCAAATCGGCAACAGCGCTGGTGTCGCCGCCGTCGGCCTCTCTTCCCCACGCCACTGCCACGCCGTTACTGCGCAATGCCACGGCCGCGTGTTGGTTGGCGTTAATGGCGACAATATCCCTCAGCTCGCGAATGTCGGACGGAATGTCATTGATTTCGCTGGAAGTGTCAGCCCAGGCGAGCACTGCGCCATCCCTGCACAGCACGACGAATCCAGTCGCGGAGCCTATGACGTGGGCGATGTCGTTGCGACTGGCAATTTCGTCTGGCATGGGTGGAACGTGTCCCCATGCGACCAGCGTCCCATTGCTTCGGCGTGCTGCAAAAGCTGAGCCGCAGCTGGCCACATCGACGATGTCTCGCAGTCCTTCGATGTCCGAGGGGACCTTGCCTCCGGCATAATCACTTCCCCATGCCCGCACCTGGCCATTGTTGCTCAGTACTGCGAAAGCATGAGTCGAGCAGGCCAGTCTGGTGATGTCGGTGAGCAATGCGATGTCGTCAGGCAGCTGCGGTGATTGGTCTTCATAGCCCCAACAGACGACGTTGCCGCTGCGTCGCAACGCCGCGAAACCATACTGCCCGCCCGAAGCCTGCGTGATATCGGTCAAATCGGCGATTTCCGCCGGAAGTTCACCTCCCGTATCAGGCCTGCCCCACGCGACAATCCTGCCCGACTCAAGCAGCGCCACGAACACATAAGTGCTGCCCGAGACCGCGACAATCGTATCCAGCTGTGCGATGTCTTCGGGGACGGTGCCGTTAGGGTAATGTCCCCACGCGAGGACGTTGCCTTGTGCGCGCCTGATCGCAAAGGCTCCCATCGCCGCCGACAGCTCGACGACGTCGTGAACTTCTTTTATCGGTTCCGGCAAGGTGCCGCCGGCGTCGGCATAGCCCCACGCATGGACTTTTCCGCTGTCCAGCCGAGCGCACAGGGCAAATGAGGTACCGATGATATTCGATGGGTTGAGGGTTATGCGTTTCTGGCCTGACGAGACGATCAGCTCCTCATAAGGCCGAACATCAAAAAACGCGCTACCGGTGACGGACTGCTTGTCTGCGACGTACTGCCACGTAACGTTCAAGGGGTTGAGCGTTGAGGCGTCCAGCGCTACAAGTCGCCAGCTGCGCGTGTAGAAATTGCCCAGACCACCTCGATTGCCGCGTGCGCCCATGACCAGCAGTTCGCCTTCAGCGTTTCTGTTCAGCGGCAAATCATCTTTTTCGTTTGGCATGGAATCAATCACTCGAGATGGTGGACCTGTGCGCGACCTGGGTCAGGTCTGGTCCGTCATCAAGCGCTGCGGCATCGGCCATGCGCTACTGTCAGACCTGACAGTAACGACGAACGGTGTATGGCAGGGCGTAGAAGATTAAGCGACTGAAGTATAGGGATAGCCGTTGGTCGGGACTGTCAGATCTGACAGTGGCAAGCACTAATTACTTAAAAACATACTCAGCATGGAGTTCAATTCCAGGCAGATATGAATATGAGATACCTTCTTTCCTTGATTTGTTTATTTACGTCCAGTGCCAATGCCATGTCCGGGGAAGCATTAGTGCTGGATCTGAATAATAAATACAGCAGCAATGTCGCCAATTGTTCCAACGGCACGCCAGCGTATTACTGTTCAGGCGTGCTTTTGCGCGCAGTCGACTACAGCACATTTTTCAAATTCTGGGACTACGGCTCGAAAGCCACAGAGTTAGGATCAGTCGCGTTTACCTATATTCGTTCGGATATCGGTAGTCGTGCATTGAATGGTGGCAGGAAAAGCGGTTTTATTCTCAAGGATCAAACATCGGCGCTGGCGCAAGACAAGGCGCTTGATGTGCGCTGTATTTATCCTTTTCCCACCGAGTCGCTGGATGTTCGCGCTGACCACGGCTGCGGGTTTGCACCCAAGGTCGAAGAGGACAGCGTGGATCTGGCCAATTGCGCCAGGTTGGCGGTGCCCGCGACCACAGCAGCGGCGTGGCTGAAGAACTTCCGTGAGCATGATTCGCTGCCGAAAAACCAATGCTCTTTGAGTACGCTTGTGGCGAGTCAGTTCAAAGCGAGCCTGGAGGCGCATGAACTGGTCGACGCCGACTGGACAGCGAAACCCATGGAAGTATTGGTGCAGACCTGGGATGAAAGCAAACCCGAGAAGTTGCCTTTGGAAGCGGTTTTTTACGATGCGTCAACACCCGCCAAACTGGCAGACGCGCAGAATTTTCAGCGTGATTATCATCAGGCGACATCGCTATATGTACCCATCGTAAAGCTGAACATGAGCGCTGGTGTCGCTCAGCCGTTCAGCTTCTCGAATACTGATCAGGTTTTCGGAGCACAGGTAGCACAAAGCTTGAACGCGCGATACGCAGCCACATCTGATGACTGCGCCGGTAGGGCAGCCTATTTTTGCAATGGTGTCTTGATCCGGTCTGCCAGAGGAACGCCGAGTTATCACGTATGGGACCCTAGCGACAGTTCAGTTGCGCGCAATGGGGTTTCTTTTTCCTATTTGCGCAAAGACCTTCGCATGGACAGTCTCTACATTGGTGAGGGACAGGCTTTCATATTCAAGAATTATGATTCTGCGATTAAAGCCGCTGCTCACGTTCCGCCTGTACGGTGTGCGTTCCCTACAGATGGAGCAACGGTCAACCGAGAACAGTCATGCGGTCACCATATTTACTACCCTGATGATGGAGAGTCGTGTCTCGCGATCGGTGTCGATACGCTGGATAAATGGAAGATCCATTTTCATCAGACGCCGAATGATGGCACGCGGTATGCCCGGCAATGTTCATTAGGTGCTGAAACACAGCAGTTTTCGATATTTCTGAAGGGCCGGAATAATTTTCAGAATGCAAACAATCTGGACTGGGCCAACGAAGTCGTCATTGCTGCGTGGCCGCGCGGTATACCCGAAATGCTGCCTATCGAAGCATTCGTTTATGTTGCCACGGCGCCCGCCGCGGCTAAAGCAGGTGTGCAGTTCATGCAAAGTGATTATTTCAATCAAACCGGAGATTTTCTTCCAGTCATCAAATTAACTTTTGCCGGCGAAGATGCAGTATTCAGTTACCACCCGGTGGATCAGGTGGTGCAGTAGAAATTTATACAATATCGCCTGGTTGACTTTTACCGCACGGGTTTAAAAGCGCGAAGCGCAATCCTTGGCGCTTCACGCTGGATGGTCCGACAATTTTTCAAAGCATGACTCGCAACAATCTGGAGAACATCAGATTGTCGTCAGAGCCTGATCGATGAACACTGTAATTGATAATGACCTGTTTTCCCCAGTTCTCCGTGACCCATCCCGTCGGGATGCTGAAGCTCATTGAGGAGTCATTCTGGATGGGGCGGCTTTCGGTATCTCGCACAACCACGCCGTGCCATCTGACCCTGACGGTGTAGCCGGGCACCATGTTGAGAAACTTTACCGTCACGTTTTTTCGGTCGCTGGAAAGTCTCGGTCTGGGCAGGTCAAACGTCTGTTCCATTACGGTCAGATCCAGTATTTCCGAGTTCTGCAACGGAGCTCCGGGATATGGTCGAACGCTATAACTGACCGACACGCTGCTGTCGATTGAGTCAACGACCTCTAAAATCGGAATGGCAACATTTAACGGGGACGGTTTAGTGACCTTCAATGTCTCGGTGTGATGGGTATTTCGGCCAGAGGCATAGCGTACTTTCACTGTATGACCAGCGAGCATGCCGATGTAGTACGGGATTTGCACGTAGATGTAATGTTTGCCGTAGACAGCGTTGAAATTCAACTGGTTGGTCGGCGCTTCGATTACTGTGGGCCGACGCAGGTCCCATGACACTTGTTCAATTTCCATGTTTGCGACTCCCTTGATCAATGTTCACGCAATCGAGGATTGCACTGTTTACAGCTCCACTCTCAATACCTGTGAGAACTGGCTCTGTTCGTTGGACCCGGTTAAATGCACGCTGTAGTTGATCAGCACGGTTGTTCCTTTGTTCTCATTCAGCCAATCGATCGGGATCGAAAACTCCGCGGTGGTATTGGGGAACACGTTTTTCCATTCTGTTCTGCGTGTGATGATCCCGCCCCAGCGCACTCGGGCCTGGTATCCGGTAGTCATTGCCGGATAACGCACGGTGACCATGGTCCGATCAGAAGAAAGTCTCGGTGGGGGTAATTCGAACGTCTGCGCATCTACTGTCAGCTGCAACGGATCAGCGCGATGCAATGGGCCGTCAATGTAAGTGCGTACCGTGAAGTCGACGGGTACGGTGCTACCGATGGCATCCACGACTTCCATACGTGGCACTTCAAGATTCATCGCGCCGACAGTTGTTACTGGCGTGATTGCGCTGTCAAAAGTGTTTCGTGGCCCGGCCCAGCGGGCACGGATGGTTTGACCTATGGCCATCCCCGTATATTGCTGGACCTGAATCGTTACGTGCCTTGCATAATAAATGTCGGACATTTTCAGGCGATCACCTCGCTCACCGTAGGCTTCCAGAATCTTGGGCGGGGATAAGCGGATTGTCGTTTTGATGTCCAGGGATTTCGGATCGGACGTCAGGTCGGCTCCTGCGCGTGTCACGATCAAGGTGAGGGTGACCGTGCTTTGATCGCTTTCATTGGCCCACATGAGCGGGATGGCGAATTGCAGTGCACTTGCCGTGAAGCGTTGGGCTGCTGTCGCATGTTCGACTCGGCCCTGCCAGCGGACTCTTACTTCGTCACCGGCTATCAGACCTGTACCTGAAGCCTCGGCTTGAATGTAGGTAACGAAGGCGGGATCCAGTACGCCATCCTGCTCACCTGAAACGGTGGGCGCCGGTATCCGGTCAAGATTGACGACGGTTCTAGTGGCAATTGCCCAAGGCGCATGAACATGCGGGCGGTTGCCGCAACGATCGATGACCTGATAGGTGATTGCATGCGGCCCATTACCCGCGCGGTGAATCAGTTGTTCATCGAAGATCAACGTGATCGGATGTTTGTCTGGATCACTGATCTGTTCGGCTGTGACGGGATAATGCATGACCTGCTCATCGCCCCATGTCGCAACGATGCGGTCGAAGATGGTCATGTTCTCGTAGGGCTTGATCAGCATGGCTATGCCTTGCTTCGCCATTTCCCCATCGACTCCCCCGCTGATATCCGGTGAAAGGCTGTAGCGCAGACCCGGATGGCCGAGCGGTTCAGGATTGTCGAGGACGCCGCCCGGTAACGCGCGCTTGATCAGCACGTTGAGCTTGCGAGAACAACTTTCATTGCCGCTGGGCGATACTATTCGGTAGTAAACCGGGAAGGCGCGCCCATCGAGAATCTGGCTCGCGGGTAAATGAAACCGCAGAGGCTCGGTAAGTTCTTCGGGCGTATCGACGATTTCAGAGAGTACGTGGGTCGTTTCGTCATTCCAGTAAAGCAGGCACTTTTGGTCGAGCGCATTACCGAGCCAGGGATCAATTGTAATGAGCAAGTCGTTTTCAAGGCCTGCAACGCCAACTCCACCATCGTAGCCTTCGTCTCCGTCGATGGGCGTGATCATCGCGGGAATATAAGGGGGGTAAAGGGTCCGTGGTTCGCTGCCCTCGGGGCTATCGTCACCGGCCTGATCCGTCGTCATCGGAGCATTCCTTTCAAAAGGGGCGCAACGATCACACTGATGTGCGCGGTCCTTCTATCTGGCGACCGCGGCGACCTGGCGCGCAACTGTCAGATCTGACAGTGGCGATAAACGGTACGAAATTGCTCTTTGTTGGCCTGACGAATCAGTAATCATCCCCGCGATCGGTCACATCCTTCTCGACCATCGGTGCGTCCGGGTCGTGTCCCTCGGGGAATTTCCCCTTCAGATTCCACGCAAACGCGATGATCTCGGCGATCGTGCGATAAAGCTCTTCAGGAATGCTGTCGCCCAGTTCCATGCGCGCCAGCAGGCGCACCAGTTCGGCATTCTCGTAAATCGGCACTTCGCAATCGCGGGCGATGCGCAGAATCTCTTCGGCCAGTTCTTCGTCGCCCTTGGCGGTGAGGGTCGGGGCGTGATTGCCGTCGTATTTGAGGGCGATGGCCTGGCGTGGGGCAGTGGAATCGTTCATGCGGTTTCGTCGACCCAGCGGTGTTCGAGGCGGGTTTGGTTGCCTTGCGGCGGGGTGCCGTGGTGGCAGTCGATGTCGCCGACATTCAGGCCGCGATCGAGCAGGCGCTGACGCAGGGCGAACAGGTTGTTTTCGATCAGGTCGGCGGTGTACGGGCGCTCGGCCCACAGCTGCCCGGACAGGCTGCCGGCCACCAGTTGCGCCTGAATCTGCAAGGGTCCGAGCGGTTCCATGTCGAAGGCCAGATCGACCCGCCACAGTTGCTGTTTGGGTTCGCGCTCGTCGCGGCGCTCGTTGGGTTGCGGCTCGCGTTCCGGCGCTTCTTCGCGCTGGAACTTGACCTGCAACGGCACGATGTCCTGCAGGTTGCGCATGGGGATTTCCAGTTGCCAGGTACTGAGCAGGCGGCCGTCGTCAGTGACGCCGGTCTGTTCCAGGCTCGACAGCTGATGGCTTTGCAGGCGCGACACCGCAGCAGCGGCGAGGCGCAGCAACTGCTCCAGATCGCCTTCGCCGTCCTGGCTTTGCAGCAAGCGTTCGGGCAGCGGGAAGCTGCTCGGCACCGGTTTGGCGCTGACCTGGCCGAGCATGCCGAGGGCGTTGCGCACGAAACTCGGCAGCGCTTGCGCCAGGGTGTTGGCGGCAATGATCGCGTTGAAACTGGTGCTGCTCGGCAGGCCCGGGGTCAATTGCGCGATGAGCTTGAGCAGATCGGCTTTCATGTCCGGCGCAAGGCTCGGGTTTTGTCCGGTCAGCAGTTTGGTCTCAAGAAACACGCCGCTGTTGGCCAGGGCCAGCGCCACGCCTTTGGCGGTGCTCAGTTGTTGCACATCCGGCAGGCTGGCAAGCAGCTTGTCGACCACCGCGCGCAAATCGCCGGAGGTCTGACCGGTGGCCGGCGGCAGGTTTTGCAGCGCGTTCAGCAGGCCGCTCAACGAGGCCTGGCGACTTTGCTGGCCGAGCAGTTGCTGGCTCACCGCCAGTTGTTCCTGACGGTTGCTCAGCGGCAGGAATTTCAGGCTTTGCGCATCTTCAACGATGGCTGAAAGCAAGGTGCCGATGCGCAGCGGCTGCGGGCTGTCGATGGTCAACGTGCTGCCGCTCAACGCGGTGTTGAGCAGGCTGACCATCGAGCGAAACACCGTCGCTTGTCCCGGCGTTTGCGGCAGAATCTGCGAGGTCAGCACCTTGCCCTGCAGCAGCGTGCCGACCGGCAACTGCGCGGTATCGAGGCGGGTGAGGGCGGCGACGTTGCTGGCGATCGCCTGTTGCACGGTGATCGCCAGATTGCCCGCCGAGGGCTGGGTGATCGCCAGGTTGGTGCCTTGCGGCAAGGGCAGATTGCTGGTCGCTTGCACGGTGGTCTGGCGGCCGCCGTCGACGGTCACCTTGAGCAGCAATTCAAAGGTCTGATCGGCCTGCTTGAGCGACAACACCTCGGCCTTGGCGCTTTGGCCGCTGCCGATCAAGCCTTCAACCGGAGTCAGCAGCTTGAGCAGTTCGCCGACCTGCGGGCGCACGCTCGCCGCAGAGGCGGGCGGCAGCGGGAGGATGTTGATTTCGCCTGTCATACGCGGACACAACCTGAGGAAATTGCGCTCTTGAGAGTAAGGCACGGCATGTATAATGCCGCGCGTCGTGCGCTTCGTTGAAAAAACATAGCAATTGTTTGATCCAGCTCGCCAGTTCGAGCCGTCAATGCAGCTATGCTGCCTCTCTTTAACGGCCGCGCCAGAGCCGACTTGAACCGTATAAGGCCCGTGATCCCTTGACCAGTCCTGTCCTGCAAACCATTGCCCTGGCGTGTGAACGTGATCTGCGGCTGCTTTTCGAGAACCTCGAATTGCGCCTGGCCGGTGGCGATATGGTGCAGATCAGCGGCCCCAACGGCAGCGGCAAAACCAGTCTTTTACGTCTGCTGGCCGGTCTGATGCAACCGACTGACGGCCAGGTCCTGCTCAACGGTCAGCCACTGACCGAACAACGCCACGAACTCGACCGCAACCTGCTGTGGATCGGCCACGCCGCCGGGATCAAGGATCTGCTGACGGCGGAAGAAAACCTGTCCTGGCTCTGCGCCCTGCATCAGCCCGCCGAGCGCGAGGCGATCTGGCAAGCACTGGCAGCAGTAGGATTGCGCGGTTTTGAAGATGTTCCCTGCCACAATCTGTCGGCCGGTCAGCAACGTCGCGTGGCATTGGCGCGGTTGTATCTGGACAGCCCGCCGCTGTGGATTCTCGATGAGCCGTTCACCGCCCTCGACAAACAGGGCGTCGCGCAACTCGAAGAGCACTTGGCGGGACACTGCGAACGCGGTGGTCTGGTGGTGCTGACCACGCACCACACGCTGAGCCGGATGCCGGCCGGTTATCGCGATATCGATCTGGGGAAATGGGCCGTATGAGTGTCTTCGGCCTGCTGCTCGCCCGTGAGTCCCGACTGCTGTTTCGCCGTCCGGCGGAGCTGGCCAATCCGCTGATTTTCTTCGCCATCGTCATTGCGTTGTTCCCGCTGGCCGTCGGCCCGGAAACTCAGGTCTTGCAAAACCTGTCCCCGGGGTTAGTCTGGGTGGCGGCGTTATTGTCGGTCCTGCTGTCGCTGGACGGACTGTTCCGCAGTGACTTCGAAGACGGCTCGCTGGAACAGTGGGTCCTTTCGTCGCACCCGTTGCCGCTTCTGGTCCTGGCCAAGGTGCTGGCACACTGGCTTTTCTCCGGTCTGGCACTGGTGCTGCTCTCGCCGTTGCTGGCGCTGATGCTCGGTTTGCCGACCGCCTGCCTGCCGGTTTTGCTGTTGTCGTTGCTGCTGGGCACACCGGTACTGAGCTTGCTCGGCGCGGTGGGCGCGGCGTTGACGGTGGGATTGAAACGCGGCGGCCTGTTGCTGGCGCTGCTGATTCTGCCGTTGTACATCCCGGTGTTGATCCTCGGCAGTGGCGCCTTGCAGGCCGCCTTGCAGGGTATGCCGGCGACCGGGTATCTGCTGTGGCTGGGTAGCCTGACCGCCCTGGCGATCACCCTGACACCGTTTGCAATAGCGGCTGGCCTGAAGATCAGCGTCGGCGAATAATAATGAGGTCTGGTTAAAATTTAACCACTTTGTCGAAAAGAATGACCCGCGCCAGCTCACATCGAGGAGCGGCACCCGTGATGGAAACAACATGAACTGGACCTGGTTTCACAAGCTCGGCTCGCCCAAATGGTTTTACGGCATCAGCAGCAAGTTCCTGCCGTGGCTGAGCATCGCCGCGTTGCTGCTGATCGCGGTCGGCGTCGTCTGGGGCTTGGCCTTCGCGCCGCCGGACTATCAGCAAGGCAACAGCTTCCGCATCATCTACATCCACGTCCCTGCGGCGATGCTCGCTCAGTCGATCTACGTGATGCTGGCGGTGTGCGGCGTGGTCGGGCTGGTGTGGAAAATGAAACTGGCCGATGTCGCCCTGCAATGCGCCGCCCCGATCGGTGCGTGGATGACCGCCGTGGCGCTGGTCACCGGGGCGATCTGGGGCAAACCGACCTGGGGTTCGTGGTGGGTCTGGGATGCGCGCCTGACTTCGATGCTGATTTTGCTGTTCCTGTATTTCGGCGTGATCGCGCTGGGCAATGCCATCAGCAACCGCGACAGCGCCGCCAAGGCCTGCGCCGTGCTGGCCATCGTCGGCGTGATCAACATCCCGATCATCAAATACTCGGTGGAGTGGTGGAACACCCTGCATCAGGGCGCGACATTCACCCTGACCGAAAAACCGGCGATGCCGGCGGAGATGTGGCTGCCGCTGCTGCTGACGGTGCTGGGTTTCTACTGCTTCTTCGGCGCCGTGCTGTTGCTGCGCATGCGCCTCGAAGTGCTCAAGCGCGAAGCCCGCGCCAGTTGGGTCAAAGCCGAAGTGCAGCACAGTCTGGAGGTCGCTCGATGAGTTTCGCGTCATTCGGCGACTTTCTCGCCATGGGCCATCACGGCCTGTATGTCTGGTCGGCCTACGGCATCTGTCTGGCGGTGCTGGCTCTCAACGTGGCGGCGCCGATCCTGGCCCGCAAGCGCTATCTGCAACAAGAGGCGCGTCGTCTGCGCCGGGAGAACGGCCAGTGAATCCGCTGCGCAAGAAACGTCTGATCATCATTCTGGCCATTCTGGTCGGGGTCGGCGCTGCCGTCGGCCTGGCCCTCAGTGCCCTGCAGCAGAACATCAACCTGTTCTATACGCCGACACAGATCGCCAACGGCGAAGCGCCGCAAGACACGCGCATCCGCGCTGGCGGCATGGTCGAGAAGGGTTCGCTGCAACGCTCGAAGGACTCGCTGGACGTCAAATTCGTCGTCACCGATTTCAACAAGTCCGTGACCATCGCCTATCGCGGCATCCTCCCGGACCTGTTCCGCGAAGGGCAGGGCATCGTTGCCCTCGGCAAACTCAACGCCGACGGGGTGGTGGTGGCCGATGAAGTGCTGGCCAAGCACGACGAGAAGTACATGCCGCCAGAAGTGACCAAAGCGCTGAAAGACAGCGGTCAATCCGCGCCAACCCCTGCCAAGGAGGGCTGACATGACCTCGGCGATATTCATTCCTGAGCTGGGTCATCTGGCGATGATTCTGGCCCTGTGTTTTGCCTTGGTGCAGGCCGTGGTGCCGTTGCTCGGCGCCTGGCGCGGCGACCGTTTATGGATGGGCCTGGCGCAACCGGCGGCGTGGGGCCAGTTTGCCTTTCTGCTGTTTGCCTTCGGCATCCTCACTTACGCGTTCATGACCGACGATTTCTCGGTGGCCTATGTGGCGATGAACTCCAACAGCGCGCTGCCGTGGTATTACAAATTCAGCGCCGTGTGGGGCGCCCACGAAGGTTCGCTGCTGCTGTGGGCGTTGATTCTCGGCGGCTGGACCTTCGCGGTGTCGGTGTTCTCGCGGCAGTTGCCGCAAGTCATGCTTGCCCGCGTACTGGCGGTGATGGGCATGATCAGCACCGGTTTCCTGTTGTTCCTGATTCTGACCTCGAACCCGTTCGCGCGGATCCTGCCGCAGATTCCGGCCGACGGTCGCGACCTCAATCCGCTGCTGCAGGACATCGGCCTGATCGTGCATCCGCCGATGCTCTATATGGGCTATGTCGGCTTCTCGGTGGCTTTCGCCTTCGCCATCGCGGCGTTGCTCGGCGGGCGTCTTGACGCTGCCTGGGCACGCTGGTCGCGTCCATGGACCATCGTCGCCTGGGCGTTCCTCGGTATCGGCATCACCCTCGGTTCGTGGTGGGCGTATTACGAACTCGGCTGGGGCGGCTGGTGGTTCTGGGACCCGGTGGAAAACGCCTCGTTCATGCCGTGGCTGGTCGGCACCGCACTGATTCACTCGCTGGCGGTGACGGAAAAACGCGGCGTGTTCAAAAGCTGGACGGTGTTGCTGGCGATAGCCGCCTTCTCGCTGAGCCTGCTGGGCACGTTCCTTGTGCGTTCCGGCGTACTGACGTCGGTCCACGCGTTCGCTTCCGATCCTGAGCGCGGCGTGTTCATTCTGATCTTCCTGCTGTTCGTCGTCGGTGGTTCGCTGACGCTGTTCGCCCTGCGCGCGCCGGTGGTGAAAAGTCAGGTTGGCTTCAATCTGTGGTCGCGGGAAACCCTGCTGCTGGGCAACAACCTGGTGCTGGTCGTGGCCGCGTCGATGATTCTGCTCGGCACGCTGTACCCGTTGATTCTCGACGCCCTCAGCGGCGCGAAAATGTCGGTCGGCCCGCCGTATTTCAATGCGCTGTTCATTCCGTTGATGGCGTTGCTGATGCTGGTCATGGCGGTCGGCGTGATCGTGCGCTGGAAGGATACCCCGGTGAAATGGCTGGCGAGCATGCTCACCCCGGTGTTGCTCGGCAGCGTCGCGCTGGCGGTAATTGCCGGTGTCGCTTACGGCGATTTCAACTGGGCGGTGATCGCGACGTTCCTGCTGGCGGCGTGGGTGTTGCTCGCCGGTGTTCGTGACTTGTTCGACAAGACTCGCCACAAAGGCCTGATCAAAGGGCTGCCGACGCTGACCCGCAGTTATTGGGGCATGCAGATCGCGCACCTGGGCATCGCCGTGTGCGCACTCGGCGTGGTGTTGTCGAGCCAGAACAGTGCCGAACGCGACCTGCGTCTGGCGCCGGGCGAGTCGATGGACCTGGCCGGTTACCACTTTGTTTTCGAAGGTGCCAAGCACTTCGAAGGGCCGAACTTCACGTCGGACAAAGGCACGATTCGGGTCATTCGCGACGGCAAGGAAATCAGCGTGCTGCACCCGGAAAAACGTTTGTACACCGTGCAGAACTCGGTGATGACCGAAGCCGGGATCGACGCCGGTTTCACCCGCGACATTTATGTCGCCCTCGGCGAGCCGCTGGATAACGGCGCCTGGGCAGTGCGCGTGCACGTCAAACCGTTCGTGCGCTGGATCTGGTTCGGCGGCTTGCTGACCGGCTTCGGTGGTTTGCTGGCGGCGCTGGATCGGCGCTATCGGGTCAAGGTGAAAAGCAAAGTGCGCGAAGCGCTGGGCATGACGGGAGCCGCGGCATGAGACGTTGGTTGATGTTGGTGCCGCTGGCGATTTTCCTGCTGGTGGCGGTGTTTCTGTATCGCGGGCTGTACCTCGACCCGGCGGAGCTACCGTCGGCGATGATCAACAAGCCGTTCCCGGAGTTTTCCCTGCCGAGCGTGCAGGGCGACAAGACCCTGACCAAGGCTGACATTCTCGGCAAACCGGCACTGGTCAATGTCTGGGGCACCTGGTGCATCTCCTGCCGGGTCGAGCATCCGGTACTGAACAAACTGGCCGAGCGCGGCGTAGTGATCTACGGCATCAACTACAAGGACACCAACGCCGACGCGCTGAAATGGCTGAAGGAATTTCACAACCCCTACGCGCTGGATATCCGCGACGACGAAGGTTCGCTGGGCCTGAATCTAGGCGTTTATGGCGCCCCGGAAACCTTCTTCATCGACGCAAAGGGTATCATCCGCGACAAGTTTGTCGGGGTGATCGACGAGCAGGTCTGGCGCGAAAAACTTGCGGCCAAATATCAGGCGCTGGTCGACGAGGCCAAGCCATGAAGCGTTTTCTCGCTGCGGTGGTGTTGGGCTTGAGTCTGGTCGGTGTCGCGCATGCGGCCATTGACACCTATGAATTCGCCAAAGAAGGTGATCGCGAGCGTTTCCGCGAACTGACCAAGGAACTGCGCTGCCCCAAATGCCAGAACCAGGACATTGCCGACTCCAACGCGCCAATCGCCGCTGACCTGCGTAAAGAGATTTTCCGCATGCTCGGCGAGGGCAAGGACAACCAGCAGATCATCGACTTCATGGTCGACCGCTACGGTGATTTCGTTCGCTACAAACCGGCGCTCAACGCCAAGACCGCACTGCTCTGGTTCGGCCCGGCCGGCCTGCTGCTGGGCGGTTTGGTGGTGATCGCGGTGATCGTCCGCCGACGTCGCGGGCAACGCGCCGCAACGCCGTCATCGCTGTCCATCGAAGAACGTCAGCGCCTCGACCAACTGTTGGATAAAACCCAAGAATGATTGATTTCTGGCTTGCCGCAGGGCTGCTGCTTCTGGTCGCCCTGAGTTTTCTGCTGATCCCGGTGTTGCGTGGTCGTCGCGCCCAACGCGAGGAGGATCGCACCGCCCTTAACGTGGCCCTGTATCAGGAACGTGTCGCCGAGTTGCAAGCGCAGCAGGCTGAAGGCGTGCTCGACGCGGCGCAAATGGACAGCGGTCGCGCCGAGGCGGCGCGGGAGTTGCTGGCGGATACCGAAGGGGTTGCCGCGCCGCGTGTGTCGAAGCTGGGCAAGCCGTTGCCGTTACTCGCGGCCGTGCTGGTACCGCTGCTGGGCTTGGGCTTGTACTTGCATTTCGGCGCTGCCGACAAGGTTGAGCTGACCCGCGAATTCGCCCAGGCGCCGCAGTCGATGGAAGAGATGACCCAGCGCCTGGAACGTGCGGTTGCCGCGCAACCGGACTCCGCCGAAGGGCTGTATTTTCTCGGTCGTACTTACATGGCGCAGGAGCGCCCGGCGGACGCGGCGAAGATGTTCGAACGCGCCGCGGGCCTTGCCGGTCGCCAACCGGAACTGCTCGGCCAGTGGGCGCAGGCGCAGTATTTTGCCGATGGCAAAAAATGGTCGCCGAAGATCCAGGCGCTGACCGACGAAGCGCTCAAAGCTGATCCGAAGGAAGTCACCAGCCTCGGTCTGCTCGGCATCGCTGCGTTTGAAGGCGAGCGTTATCAGGAAGCCATCGATTATTGGAACCGCCTGCTCGCGCAACTGCCACCGGAGGATAACTCTCGCGCCGCGCTGCAAGGCGGCATCCAGCGCGCCGCCGAACGCCTGCAAGCCAGTGGCGGCACAGTCGCGCAGGCCCCCGCAGCGGCGAAAGGCGCGCTGCTGAAAGTCAGCGTCGATCTGGCCAGCGAGCTCAAAAGCAAAGTGCAGCCGGGCGACAGCGTATTCATCTTTGCTCGCGCCACCTCCGGCCCTCCGGCCCCGCTGGCGGCCAAACGCCTGACCGTGGCCGATCTGCCGGTGACCGTAGAACTGGGCGATGCCGATGCGATGATGCCGCAGTTGAAACTGTCCAACTTTCCCGAAGTCCAACTGGTTGCGCGCATTTCCCGCGCCGGCCAGCCCACTGCCGGTGAATGGATCGGTCGCAGCGGCCCACTGGCCAGCAGCACCACCGCGCCACAAAAACTGACCATCGACAGCCCGGACCAATAACCGGAACCACAGGAAAGCACCGCCATGCACACCATCGCCCGTATCACAGTCCTCACACTGGCCCTGGGCTTGAGTGCATGTGCGGTCCAGCGACCGGAACCGACCACCAGCCTGCCGCCGATCCCGCCGTCGCAACCGAGCCCGACCCCGTCGACCTCACCGACCCCGGGCAAGAGCATCCCGGCCAAACCGTCGAAACCGGTGCCCCGCACCTCAGCCAGCTTCGCCCCACCACCGGGCGGCAACAGCCACTGGGACCAGAAGCTCGGCGTCTACGTGCTCGACGACCAGTCCAACACCTTCTACCGCCAGCGCACCTACTACCGCTGGAACAACGGCTGGAGCCGCGCCGTCAGCCCCAACGGCCCATGGGAAGACACCGACATCCACGGCGTGCCACCGGGGTTGGGCAAGCAGTTCGGTCAGTAAGAAAAACGGCGATCTTTGGATCGCCGTGTTTTTTCCGAGTTTTCAGAGAATCGCACGATACCTGCTCAGTGAACTTACTGACTGGTCCAGGCGTTGGCGTTGCAAGAGAACAAGAAAAACAATCCGCATCCATTGGTGGCGTCTTCAGCTGCTGGCGCTGTCTTTGGGCAGCCGCAATGACCGCGGATGAATCCAGATGAAAAAGGTTTTCGACAAACTCATCCGGATGTTGGGCTTCGATGCCATAGGGTTCGAGAGAGCGAGTGGGGAAATCCTTCAGGTTGAAGGTCACGATGACGTCCGCGCCACACCGGATAGCTGCTGCAAGAACATGGCGATCATCCTCGTCGGGCAGGCTCAGTCCGACAATCAGATCTTCATAGCTATCAACACATGCATCCGGAATGGCGAGGTCCATCAATTGCGATGTCCGGTCCAGTTGCTCGATGCTCAGGTCAGGCCGGTTTTTTAACAAATTGCGCTTCCATTCGCAGTGAATTTCTTCAGTCCAGCGCGCCCGATAGAGTCCGGACAACGCGAGCCACATCAGGAAGTCTCTCAGTGGGGCGGGGTATAGAACACATGCATCGTATACAGCGGTGAAAGAGGAGTGCCTCACTCGTATCCTGTCCTTAGCGCCTGTGCCTGCTCTGCGAGAAGCTTCATTGCCTGCTCGCTGGCGGTGTCTCGCCGGGCTTTATATTCCATCAGATCGGCAAAACGCACACGTCGGTGCTTGCCGGTTTTGTGGTAGGAAATCTCACCGCTCTCCAGCAGTTTGATCATGTGCGGACGTGAGACATTGAGCAGGTCGGCGGCATCCTGAGTGGTCAGCTCAGCGTGGATCGGTACGACCTTCACAGCGTTGCCCTGCGCCAGCGCCGCGAGGATATCGCTCAGCAAGCGCAGCGCGGATGTAGGCAGCTCGACGACATGGGCTTCGTTCTGATCATCAAAAATCTGGATTTTTTGAGTTTCAAAGCCTGTTGCGAGAAAAGCGGTCAAAGCACGCTGGCCTGCGATTGCAGCTTTGACTTCACGTTCTACCGGGAGGTTGATGGCAGAGGGGATAGCGATGGACATAAGACTGTTCCAGCATTTGATGGACGATGCACGAACGGTATTCGAATTAAACGAAAATCGCAATAAACGAAACAGCCGCCACGAATCTTGTAAAACAACCAACCGTCACTCCACGCCATCCTGTGCTTGAGTAAAGATAACTCTAGGGTTACTTTTGACAAGCCAAGGCAAGGAGGCGCCGGGCGCAGAGCAGGTTATTGATCAAGGAGCTTGAAGACGCAGGCTGGGTTGTACAACCCGCCAGCCCGTTATGAAGGAGATCCGTAATGCAATATCCAATCTGCATCGAGTGGGGTGATGAAAATACTGCGATCGGTATTCAGATCCCCGATATTCCGGGGGCCGTGACGGCAGGGGACACGTTTGAGGATGCCTACAACGCTGCCGTTGAAGTCGCCCACATCCTGCTGCAGGAGATTGCCGCGGCAGGAGAGCCGATTCCGCTGCCGACGTCGGCGTCGGCTCATCGCAGCAATGCGGATTTTGCCGAGATGGGCTGGGGCATGCTGGAGCTGGATATCTCGCCGTACCTGGGCAAGACCGAGAAGGTCAACGTCACGCTGCCCGGTTATGTGATACAGCGCATTGACCGCTATGTGCGTGAACATAACGTCAAAAGCCGCTCTTCGTTTCTGGCGGATGCGGCGATGGAGAAACTGGTTCGATACTAAGGCTCGGCCAATTGTGAGAGCGAGCCTGCTCGCGAAAGCGCTGTGTCAGTCAGCGCAAATCTCGTTTGAACTGACGCCTTCGCGAGCAGGCTCGCTCCCACACTGAATCAGCTCACGACGCGATTTTTCGTTGCGCCAGTGAAGCGTTTTGCGATGCGCTCAAGAACCGCAACAACGCCAACAGCGGAAACACACTGCCGACAATCACGATCCACAACCAGCCGCCATGTTCGTACACGGCGCTGGCCACCGACGAGCCGAACGCGCCGCCGATGAAGATGCTGGTCATGTACAACGCGTTCAAACGGCCACGGCTTTTGGCGTCCAGCGAATACACCGCGCGTTGGCCGAGGACCATGTTCATCTGCACGCAGAAATCCAGCACTACGCCAGTGACCGCCAGGCCGATGACGCTGTACACCGGGTGGATGAAAGCGGGCAGGAAACTCAGACTGGCAAACAGCATGGCCAGCAGCGAGGCGATGCGGGTGTGGCCGGCGTCGGCCAAGCGCCCGCTGATCGGCGCGGCGATGGCACCGATGGCGCCGACCAGGGCGAAGATCGCGATTTCGCTTTGCGACAGGCCATGATTGCGCGCCAGTTCCAGCGGCACGGCGGTCCAGAACAGGCTGAACGTGGCAAACATGCAGCCCTGATATAACGCACGCTGACGCAGCACCGGTTGCTGACGCAGCAAGGTCCACAGCGAGCCGATCAGTTGCCCGTAGGTGGCGCTGTGATCCGGTTGGCGCTTGGGCACGGTCAGCGCCAGCACCACGCTGATCGCTGCCATCAACCCGGCGGCAATCATGAACATCGCGCGCCAGCCGAGATGGTCGGCGACCACGCTCGACACCGGTCGGGCCAACAGAATGCCCAGCAACAAACCGCCCATGATCCCGCCGACCACGCGGCCTCGGGATTCTTCTGGCGCCAGGTGCGCGGCCAGCGGAATCAGGACTTGCACCGATACCGAGCTGAACCCCACCAGCAACGAAATCAGTAAAAACACATTCGGCTGATCGGTAAACGCCGCCGCCAGCAGGCTGGCGATTGCCACGAGGGTGGTGACGATCATCAACCGCCGGTTTTCCAGCAGATCGGCCAGCGGCACCAGGAAGAACAGGCCCAGCGCATAACCGATCTGCGTCAACGAGACGATGAAACTGGCCATGGTGTCGGACAAGCCGATGTCCGGCGCGATCAGGCCGATGATCGGCTGTGCGTAATAGATATTGGCAACGATGGCGCCGCAGCAGAAGGCGAACAGCAGCACCATGCCTCGGGTCATTGCGTGAGTGGTGGGCATAGGAATACTCGGGTCGGGCACGGGAAAGCGGTGAAGGCTAATGGACAACGCGGGTTGGCAGAAGACAGTTTCGGATGATAACGCTTATTACGTTGTGTAATGACTGGGTCTTGCGCGCCGGCTGGGTGGGTAAAGGCTGATTACTGGTCCGGCCTAAAAGCCCCTCACCCTAGCCCTCTACCATGTGTCCGGTACATACACTCCCAAAGGGAGAGGGGACCGATTGGGGGATGCTTGGGAGCTACGTCGACCTGAACGTGCTTCTGTGAATCCGGAATGGGTTCGAACCAAGAAAATCGCTTCGATCCATAATCGACTCGGTCTCGCGGGTCGATGTCTGACGCAAGACACCTCGGTCGGCCCCCTCTCCCTATGGGCGGTCCGACGTTTCGGGAGGGCTGGGGTGAGGGTATCCGGGCTCAACAAAAAGGCGACCTCAGTGGGTCGCCTCTTGGTTTATCAGATCAAGCCTCACTGCCCGGTGTAAATCTGATCAAAGACCCCACCATCATTGAAGTGTGTCTTCTGCACCGTGCGCCAGTCACCAAACGTCTTCTCCACCGAAAGGAAATCCACTTTCGGGAAGCGATCGGTGTACTTCGCCAGCACCGCCGGATCACGCGGGCGCAGGTAGTTGGCTGCTGCAATCTCCTGACCCTGCGGCGACCACAGGTACTTCAGATATTCATCCGCCGCCGCCCGCGAACCTTTCTTGTCGACGACTTTATCCACCACCGACACCGGTGGTTCGGCTTCGGCGGACACGCTCGGGTAGACCACTTCAAACTGATCGCGTCCAAATTCGCGGGCGATCATTTCCGCTTCGTTTTCAAAGGTCACCAGCACGTCGCCGATCTGGTTGGTCATGAACGTGGTGGTGGCGGCGCGGCCACCGGTGTCGAGCACCGGGGCTTGTTTGAACAGTTTGCCGACGAAGTCCTTGGCCTTGTTTTCGTCACCGCCGTTTTTCAGCACATAGCCCCAGGCCGACAGGTAGGTGTAGCGGCCGTTGCCCGAGGTTTTCGGGTTCGGCACGATCACCTGCACGCCGTCCTTGAGCAGGTCCGGCCAGTCTTTCAAGGCTTTCGGGTTGCCCTTGCGGACGATGAACACCGTGGCCGAGGTGAACGGTGCGCTGTTGTTCGGCAGACGCGTGACCCAGTTCTCCGGCACCAGTTTGCCGTTGTCGGCGAGGGCGTTGATGTCGGTCGCCATGTTCATGGTGATGACATCGGCCGGCAGGCCGTCGATCACCGAACGCGCCTGCTTGCTCGAACCACCGAAAGACATCTGCACGGTGATGTTCTCGTTGTGCTCGGCCTGCCAGTGTTTCTGGAACGCAGTGTTGTAGTCCTTGTAGAAATCGCGCATCACGTCATAGGAAACGTTAAGCAACGTCGGCGCTGCCTGAGCGATGTTGGCCAAGGCCAGGCCGGCGGCGAGAAGTGAGGCGCCAAAGAGTTTTTTCACTGCGCATTCCTTGTTCTATGGGGGTGTCGAGTCAATAGTGGGCGATTTGCCAGCGACTATAACGGTGTCGAGATAGTCGCTTAAAGATTAAAAAGCTCTGTGCTTATTCCAGTTTCTTGAATAGCTGACTGCCGCATCGCGAACAAAACGCCGCGCTTTGCTCATGGTTCTTTTTCTGACACCCCGGGCAGTCATGTTGCAGCTGTTCGCCGCGCATGGCGTTGGCCAGTTCCGCAGTGAAAATCCCGGTGGGCACGGCAATGATCGAATAACCGGTAATCATCACCAGCGACGAAATCACCTGGCCCAGCGGCGTCTTCGGCACGATGTCGCCGAAGCCGACGGTGGTCAGCGTGACGATTGCCCAATAGATACCTTTGGGGATGCTGGTAAAACCGTGTTCCGGGCCTTCGATCACATACATCAGCGTGCCGAACACCGTGACCAACGTGCAGACGCTGACCAGAAACACGACGATTTTCTGTTTGCTGCCGCGCAGCGCCGACATCAGGTAATTGGCTTGCTTGAGGTACGGGCTGAGCTTGAGCACGCGGAAAATCCGCAGCATCCGAATGATGCGGATGATCAGCAGATACTGCGCATCGCTGTAATACAGCGCGAGAATCCCCGGCACGATCGCCAGCAGATCCACCAGCCCGTAAAAGCTGAACGCATAGCGCAGCGGTTTCGGCGAGCAGTACAGACGCAGGATGTATTCGCCGAGAAAAATCGCCGTGAAGCCCCACTCGATGTAGGCCAGCAGGTCCGCGTAGTTACGGTGAACGCTGTCGATGCTGTCGAGCATCACGATCACTAGACTGGCGAGGATGATCAACAACAGGATGCCGTCGAAGCGACGCCCGGCCGGGGTGTCGCTCTGGAAAATCATCACGTAAAGCCGTTCGCGCCAATTGTTGCTGCTGTCCATGGATAACGCCTGAATCGAAGATCAGCGCAGCCTAGGGTGATTCTCCCGGTGAGCGCAAGGCTCCTGCGCAAACGACGCTTTACCAAACATCTGCATGCCGGCGTGGATCAGCCAGCCGGCGAGGATGAACGGCGCAGTCAGCGTCGCGAGCCCGGCGGCGGCAAACAGCGGCGTCACCAGCAGCGCCAGGACGATGCCAACCAGCGGCAGCCACGGATATTGGCGTTGCGCAGAGAAGGCGAGGGCGGCGAGCACCGCGTTGTAACTGCCCAGGCCCAGCAGTGCGGTGGCGGGCTCATGCTGCAGCAGGCTGGAAGCGAGGCCGAGCGCCGAAGCGAGCAGCGCCCAGCAGAACGCACGGCGATCGGCAAGCAGCAAGCCGCAGGCAATCAAACCACCGGCCAATGGATGATCAAGAAACATGACCTGGCCGAATCCTCTCAACTCCGCGGCCAGCACATTCGCCGTATGCAAATCGATAGAGGCGACGGCCGCGGACGGCTCGGCGAACAGCAGCAACAGCCAACTCAAGGCAACGAACGGCGAGGTATACGCGGGTATCGCCCGGCTGCGGTAGACGCGTTTGAGCCATTGCTGGGTGATCATCGCACTGAGGCCGCCGGCAGCCAGAATCAGCGGCGGCAACAGTGGCGACCAAGGGAAATACAGGCTCAGCAGCAAACCGAGCAACACGCCGTTGTAGCTGAACAAGCCGGCCTGACGATCAGCTTTGGCGTAATTGCGCCGTTGCGCGGTGAGCAAACCGGCGACGCCACCGAGCAGTGCCCCGGCGAACAGCACCGGCGCTGTCAGCAGGATCGCCAACAGGCACAGCAGACCGCACAGCGGGTGGCGCTGAAGAAAAATCTGACTGAAACCGTTGAGCAAAGCCTCGGCCCAGTCGGGGCAGTGGGTGTTGAAGTGATTGGCAGGCATGTTGAGAAAATCTGGGCAGTTGATCGTACTGATCGTTCCCACGCTCCGCGTGGGAATGCAGCCCGGGACGCTCCGCGTCCCAAGAGCAGACGCAGAGCGTCCATTGAGGCATTCCCACGCAGAGCGTGGGAACGATCATAGTGGGGGGCTAGATCAACGTCTCAATGCGCAACGAGTTGGTCGAACCCGGCTGGCCAAACGGCACGCCAGCAGTGATCAGCAACGTGTCGCCACGCTCGGCCATGCCTTGCGCCTGAGCAATCTCCAGCGCGGTCGAGCAGACTTCATCGACCTGGCGCAGGCGATCGTTGACCACCGAATGAATCCCCCACGCCACACTCAAGCGCCGGGCCGTCTGCAGGTTCGGCGTCAGGTTGAGGATCGGCGCTTTCGGCCGTTCCCGTGATGCGCGCAGCGTCGAGGCGCCCGACTCGCTGTAGTTGACCAGCACCGCCACCGGCAGCACGTTGCTGATCCGGCGGATCGCGCAGCTGATCGCATCGGACACCGTTGCCTCGGCTTTTGGCCGGCTGACGTCGAGCTGGGTCTGGTAATCCGGGCCGTTCTCCACCTGGCGGATGATCTTGCTCATCATCTGCACCGCTTCCAGCGGGTACTCGCCAGAGGCGGTTTCCGCCGAGAGCATCACTGCATCGGCGCCTTCGGCCACGGCGTTGGCGACGTCGGTGACTTCGGCGCGGGTCGGCGCCGGGGAGAAGCGCATCGATTCGAGCATTTGCGTCGCTACCACCACCGGTTTGCCAAGTTCGCGGCAGGTGGTGATGATGTTCTTCTGAATCTGCGGCACGCTCTCGGCCGGCACTTCAACGCCGAGGTCACCGCGCGCGACCATGATCGCGTCGCTCAGCGCAGCGATTTCACGCAATTGCTCAACCGCCGACGGCTTCTCGATCTTCGCCATCAGAAAGGCTTTGTCGCCGATCAGCGCACGTGCCTCGACGATGTCTTGTGGACGTTGCACGAACGACAGCGCGACCCAGTCCACACCCAACTCCAGACCGAAGCTCAAGTCGCGGCGATCCTTGGCGGTCAGCGGGCTGAGGTCGAGCACCGCTTGCGGCACGTTGACGCCTTTGCGGTCGGACAGTTCGCCGCCATTGAGCACGGTGGTGTCGATCGCATCGGCGTACTTGGTGACCACGCGCAGACGCAGCTTGCCGTCGTCGAGCAGCAAATCCATACCGGCTTCCAGCGCGGCGATGATCTCGGCATGTGGCAGATTCACCCGGCGCTCATCGCCCGGTGTCGCGTCGAGATCGAGACGGAACGCCTGACCGCGATGCAACTGCACCTTGCCGTCGGCGAACTTGCCGACCCGCAATTTCGGCCCCTGCAAATCCATCAGAATACCCAGCGGGTAATTGAGCTGGCGCTCGACTTCGCGGATCCACTGATAGCGCTTGGCGTGGTCGGCGTGATCGCCGTGGCTGAAATTCAGCCGGAAGATATTGACCCCGGCCTCGACCAGTTCACGGATGTCGTCGATGCCATCCAACGCAGGCCCGAGGGTGGCGAGGATTTTGACCTTTTTATCAGGCGTCATGATTTGCAGTTCTCAAGGATCAGGATGGCGCGGAAGTCGTTGACGTTGGTGCGGGTCGGCTCGGTGACGATCAACGCGTCGAGCGCCTGGAAGTAGCCGTAACCGTTGTTGTTATCCAGCTCGTCGCTGGCGCTCAGGCCCAGGGCCGCGGCGCGGGCGTAGCTGTCCGGGGTCATGATTGCGCCGGCGTTGTCTTCCGAGCCGTCAATGCCGTCGGTGTCACCGGCCAGCGCGTAGACGCCGGGTTGGCCCTTGAGGTTGTCGGTGAGGCTCAAGAGGAATTCGGCGTTGCGCCCGCCACGGCCATTGCCGCGCACAGTCACGGTGGTTTCGCCGCCGGAGAGAATCACGCACGGCGCCGCCAGTGGCTGGCCGTGGTTGATGATCTGCCGGGCGATGCCGGCGTGGACTTTCGCCACCTCGCGGGATTCGCCTTCGAGATCACCCAGAATCAACGTGCTGAAACCAGCCTGACGGCATTTCACCGCGGCGGCATCCAGTGATTGCTGCGGACGGGCGATCAACTGGAAATGGCTGCGCGCCAGACTCGGGTCGCCGGGTTTGACGGTTTCCGATTCCGGGCTTTGCAGCCAGGTGCGCACCGAGGCCGGAATGTCGATGCCGTAGCGTTTGATGATCGCCAGGGCTTCGGCGCTGGTGCTCGGGTCGGCCACGGTCGGGCCGGAGGCGATGACCGTGGCGAGGTCGCCGGGTACATCGGAAATCGCGTAGGTGTAAACCGTCGCCGGCCAGCAGGCCTTGCCGAGGCGGCCGCCCTTGATCGCCGAGAGGTGCTTGCGCACGCAGTTCATCTCACCGATGGTCGCGCCGGATTTGAGCAAGGCTTTGTTGATCGACTGTTTGTCGGCGAGGGTGATGCCTTCGGCCGGCAGGGCGAGCAGGGCAGAGCCGCCGCCGGAGAGCAGGAAGATCACGCGGTCGTCTTCAGTCAGGTTGCTGACCAGTTCCAGCACGCGTTTGGCCACGGCCAGGCCGGCGGCGTCCGGCACCGGATGCGCAGCTTCGACCACTTCGATTTTCTCGCACGGGGCGCCGTGACCGTAGCGGGTCACCACCAGACCGGACACTTCTCCCTGCCAGCAGCGCTCGACCACTTGCGCCATGGCGGCAGCGGCTTTGCCGGCGCCGATGACGATCACCCGACCACTGCGGTCGGCAGGCAAATGGGCTTCGAGGACCCGGTTCGGATGGGCCGCGTCGATGGCTGTGGCAAACAGCTCGCGCAGCAGTTGTTGCGGATCGACCGACATGGCGGGCTCCCGGAATTCTTGTTATTCGAAAGGACAATTCAGGTCTCTGTAGGAGTGAGCCTGCTCGCGATCCAGGCGGCGCGGTGGCTATGGTTCACCGCGGTGAATTCATCGCGAGCAGGCTCACTCTTACAGGATTGATGAAGGCTTATTTGTTGTCGCGAATCGAGAAATTAGCCATGTGTTCCAGGCCCTTGATCAGCGCCGAGTGGTCCCAGTTGCTGCCACCGATGGCCGCGCAGGTGCTGAACACTTGCTGGGCGTTGGCGGTGTTCGGCAGGTTGATGTTCAGTTCCTTGGCGCCTTGCAGGGCCAGGTTCAGGTCCTTCTGGTGCAGGCTGATGCGGAAGCCTGGGTCAAAGGTGCCTTTGATCATGCGCTCGCCGTGCACTTCAAGAATCTTCGAGGAGGCAAAACCACCCATCAGTGCTTCACGCACCTTGGCCGGATCGGCGCCGTTCTTCGAGGCGAACAGCAGCGCTTCCGCCACGGCCTGAATGTTCAGGGCCACAATGATCTGGTTGGCGACCTTGGCGGTCTGACCGTCGCCATTGCCACCGACCAGGGTGATGTTCCTGCCCATGGCCTGGAACAGCGGCAGAGCGCGTTCGAAGGCATCGGCGTCGCCACCGACCATGATGCTCAAGGTTGCGGCTTTGGCGCCGACTTCACCGCCGGACACCGGCGCGTCGAGGTACTGCGCGCCTTTTTCGTTGATCTTCGCCGCGAACGCTTTGGTTGCGGTTGGGGAGATCGAGCTCATGTCGATCACGACTTTGCCTTTGCCGATACCGGCGGCAACGCCGTCGGCACGGAACAGCACGTCATCGACCTGCGGGGTATCCGGGACCATGACGATGATGAATTCAGCTTCCTGCGCCACTTCGCGCGGATTGGCCAGCGCGACGGCACCTGCGGCAACGAGGTCGGCCGGCGCGGCGTCGTGGTGTTGCGACAGGAAGAGACTGTGACCGGCTTTCTGCAGGTTCGCCGCCATTGGGTGGCCCATGATGCCGGTGCCGATGAATCCGATTTTAGCCATGAGAAATTCCTCTTGTTTTTGTCTTGCTCAAGCAAATAGGGGAAGCTGTTGCCTTTATGTAGGCCTTCGCCTGCTCGCGATTCAGGCGCTGAGGTACATCAGGTGTACCGAGGTGAATTCATCGCGAGCAGGCGAAGGCCTACAGGGGATCTGCGTCAGATAGCGTTGTGGGTCTTCAGCCAGCCGAGGCCAGCCTCGGTAGTAGTCAGCGGCTTGTACTCGCAACCGACCCAACCCTGATAACCGATGCGGTCGAGGTGTTCGAACAGGAAGCGGTAGTTGATCTCGCCGGTGCCCGGTTCGTTGCGCCCGGGGTTGTCCGCGAGCTGCACATGGTTGATCTCGCCCAGGTGCGATTGCAGGGTGCGGGCCAGATCGCCTTCCATGATTTGCATGTGATAGATGTCGTATTGCAGGAGCAGATTGGCGCTGCCGACCTGTTCGCGAATCGACAGGGCCTGCGCCGTGTTGTTCAGGTAGAAACCGGGAATGTCGCGGGTGTTGATCGCTTCCATCACCAGTTTGATGCCCACCGCTTGCAGCTTGTCGGCGGCGTATTTGAGGTTGGCGACGAAAGTCTTTTCCACGGTGGCATCGTCGACGCCCTGCGGACGGATACCGGCCAGACAGTTGATCTGGGTGTTGCCGAGTACTTGCGCATAGGCAATCGCCAGATCGACCCCGGCGCGGAACTCTTCGACCCGGTCCGGCAGGCAGGCAATCCCGCGCTCGCCCTTGGCCCAGTCACCGGCCGGCAGGTTGAACAGCACTTGGGTCAGACCGTTGGCATCGAGTTTTGCCTTGATTTCAGCTGAGCTGAAGTCGTACGGGAACAGGTATTCCACACCACTGAAACCGGCCTTGGCGGCGGCGTCGAAACGGGCAAGGAAATCCTGTTCGGTGAATAGCATGGACAGGTTGGCTGCGAAACGCGGCATGGTGGTCTCCCGTTCTAGATTCTCGTTCCCACGCTCTGCGTGGGAATGCCTCATTGGACGCTCTGCGTCCGCTTTGGGACGCGGAGCGTCCCGGGCTGCATTCCCACGCAGAGCGTGGGAACGATCAGCTGTCAGCAGTCAGTCAAGCAACGAAATCGCCGTCGGCGCATCGTTGCCGACCAGTGCCAGGTCTTCAAACTCGTTGACCGCGTTGATCTCGGTGCCCATGGAGATGTTGGTCACACGCTCCAGAATGATCTCGACGATCACCGGCACCTTGAACTCTTCGATCATCTGTTCGGCCTTGCGCAGGGCTGGGGCGATTTCTGATGGTTCGAATACACGCAGTGCTTTACAGCCGAGGCCTTCGGCGACTGCGATGTGGTCTACCCCGTAACCGTTGAGTTCCGGCGCGTTGAGGTTATCGAAGGACAGCTGCACGCAGTAGTCCATTTCGAACCCGCGCTGCGCCTGACGGATCAGCCCCAGGTACGAGTTGTTCACCACGACGTGGATGTACGGCAGTTTGAACTGAGCGCCGACCGCCAGTTCTTCGATCATGAACTGGAAATCATAGTCCCCCGACAGGGCCACGACTTTCCGGTTCGGATCGGCCTTGACCACGCCCAGCGCGGCAGGAATGGTCCAGCCCAGCGGGCCGGCCTGACCACAGTTGATCCAGTGACGCGGCTTGTAGACGTGCAGGAACTGCGCGCCGGCAATCTGCGACAGACCGATGGTGCTGACGTAGCAGGTGTCCTTGCCAAACACCTGGTTCATTTCTTCGTAAACGCGCTGCGGCTTGACCGGCACGTTGTCGAAGTGGGTCTTGCGATGCAGGCTGGCCTTGCGCTGCTGGCAATCCTGCAGCCACGCGCTGCGGTTTTTCAGCTTGCCGGCGGCTTGCCATTCACGGGCGACCTCGATGAACACGGTCAGTGCAGCGGCGGCGTCGGAAACGATGCCCAGATCCGGCGTGAACACGCGGCCGATCTGCGTGCCTTCGATGTCGACGTGAATGAACTTGCGGCCTTCGGTGTAGACGTCGACCGAACCGGTGTGACGGTTGGCCCAACGGTTACCGATACCCAGCACCACGTCGGATTTGAGCATGGTCGCGTTGCCGTAGCGGTGCGATGTCTGCAGACCGACCATGCCGACCATCAGCGGGTGATCGTCGGGAATGGTGCCCCAGCCCATCAGGGTCGGGATGACCGGAATACCGGTCAGCTCGGCGAACTCCACCAGCAGATCGCTGGCATCGGCGTTGATGATGCCACCACCAGCGACCAGCAATGGACGCTCGGCTTGATCAAGCAAAGCCAAAGCCTTCTCGACCTGCACGCGGGTCGCGGTCGGTTTGGCCAATGGCAGCGGCTGATAAGCGTCGATGTCGAATTCGATCTCGGCCATCTGCACGTCGAACGGCAGGTCGATCAGCACCGGGCCTGGGCGGCCGGAGCGCATTTCATAAAAAGCTTTCTGGAACGCGTAAGGCACCTGGCCCGGTTCGAGAACGGTGGTCGCCCACTTGGTCACTGGCTTGACGATGCTGGTGATGTCGACAGCCTGGAAGTCTTCCTTGTGCATACGGGCGCGGGGTGCCTGACCGGTGATGCAAAGGATTGGAATCGAGTCGGCCGAGGCGCTGTAGAGCCCGGTGACCATGTCGGTACCGGCCGGGCCGGATGTACCGATGCACACGCCGATATTGCCGGCCTTGGTGCGGGTGTAGCCCTCGGCCATGTGCGAGGCGCCTTCAACGTGGCGAGCAAGGACGTGATCGATGCCACCGACCTTCTGCAAGGCGGAGTACAGCGGGTTGATCGCTGCGCCCGGGATGCCAAAAGCGGTATCAACCCCTTCACGGCGCATCACCAGAACGGCGGCTTCGATTGCTCTCATTTTGCTCATGGTTTTGTGCCTCTTTACGTTTTGTAATTGTATACAAGTGGCTTTGCGCAGAGTGTATTCACGGCGGACGGCGCAGGTCAATCCATTTTCTCAAGCGCCTGTTTCATTCGTCGGAAGCCCGTCTGAGTGTGGCTTTTCGTCGCATGTGGCGCTTTTCGAGAATTATTGTATACAAAAAAATAACTCATTGTGTTCTATTTGTGGCATCGGACTGCGGCAGAAACGCGCAGCCCCACGACTTTCCCTATAACAAAATGAGGACGGCACCATGAGCGCTTTAACCTTGAAAGTCGCAGTCAACCTGGTCAGCGAAGCCATCAACGCCGGGCGCGGCATCAACGCCGCACCGTTGACCATCGCGGTACTCGATACCGGCGGCCACCTGATCGCCCTGCAACGCGAAGACGGCGCCAGCCTGCTGCGCCCCAGCATCGCCATCGGCAAAGCCTGGGGCGCCATCGCCCTGGGCAAAGGCTCGCGCCTGCTGGCCCAAGACGCCCAACAACGCCCGGCCTTCATTGCCGCCCTCAACAGCATGGGCCAGGGCAGCGTCGTCCCGGCACCGGGTGGGGTGTTGATTCGTGATCAGGCCGGCAATGTGCTGGGGGCGATCGGGATCAGCGGGGATTTGTCGGATGTGGATGAGCAGGTGGCGATCAAAGCGGTGGAGGCGCTGGATTTGAGGGCGGATGGGGGGGTGGTTTCCTGAGTTTGCGTTGACTGAGTTATCGCCATCGCGAGCAGGCTCACTCCTACATTGGGTTTGCGTCAGACACAAAATGTCTGAACGCCACAATCCCCCTGTAGGAGTGAGCCTGCTCGCGATAGCTTTCGCCCAGACACATCCTGCCAACAGTCTCCCGATCCATTTGCCTCCCTCCGGACTAGCCTTTTATGAATTGATCATAGGAGGCAAAGGAATGCCGGATCTACCTGCTGCACATAAATTGCGAGTCGGACGATATGCCGAAGTCAGCCGAATCTATCTGCTGACCAGTAACACTCATCAACGAAGACCGATTTTTACAGATTTTGCCTTGGGTAAACTGGTCGCCGACCAATTCCAGAATGCGCAAGAATCGGGATTGGTAAATTCACTGGCCTGGGTCGTCATGCCGGACCATTTCCACTGGTTGATTGAATTACGAACCGGTTCATTAAGTGAGCTGATGCAAAAAACCAAGTCGCTGAGCACCAGGTCTGTCAGGCAAGCGACTGGTGAAAACGGCATGCTCTGGCAGAGAGGTTTTCATGATCGGGCGCTGCGAAAGGAAGATGACCTGGTGAAAATGGCGCGGTATGTCGTAGCCAACCCATTGCGCGCTGGGCTGGTTGAGAAGCTTGGCGAATATCCGCTTTGGGGGGCGATCTGGGTTTGAGCTGAGACCGCGTCGCCTCGATCGCGAGCGGGCTCACTCCTACATTTTGGAATGCGTTCCCCTGTAGGAGTGAGCCTGCTCGCGATAGCGTCGCTACGGTCTATCAGTCCGGCTCACACCCCTTCAACACCAACCGGATAATCGTCTGCGCGGCCGCTTCATAATCCGCCTCATCCAGCTTGTCTTTCCCGGTGACCGCTGAAATCTGCCAGTCGAAGTCGGCGTAGGTCTGGGTGGCGGCCCAGATGCTGAACATCAGGTGATTGGGATCGATCGGGGCGATCTGGCCGCGGTCGATCCAGCTCTGGATGCAGGCGATGTTGTGCTTGGCCTGGGCGTTCAGTTGTTCGACCAGGTCGGCGTTCAGGTGCGGAGCGCCGTGCATGATTTCGCTGGCGAACACCTTGGAGGCGAAGGGCAGGTCGCGGGAGATGCGGATCTTCGAGCGGATGTAGCCGCTGAGCACTTCGCTCGGCACGCCGTCCGGGTTGAACGGTGTCGAGGCCTGCAGAATCGGCTCGATGATGCTTTCCAGCACCTCGCGGTAGAGGTTTTCCTTGGATTTGAAGTAGTAGTAGACGTTGGGCTTGGGCAATCCCGCCTTGGCGGCGATGTCGCTGGTTTTGGTCGCCGCGAAGCCCTTGTCGGCAAACTCCTCGCTGGCGGCACGCAGGATCAGTTCTTTGTTGCGCTCGCGGATTGTGCTCATAAACCCGGTGGTTCCTTGCCTGTTCTGGCGGTTGCGCATGGTAGCACCGGCCTCGCGCGGCGCTCAACAATGCACCACGCGGCCTGCGGTCGCGTTATGCTTCGCAACATTAATACACAGAAGGAAACAGGATTCATGGCAGGAAGCAGTTTGCTGGTGCTGATCGACGACATCGCCACCGTTCTGGATGACGTGGCGTTGATGACCAAAATGGCCGCCAAGAAGACTGCCGGCGTGCTCGGTGACGATCTGGCGCTCAATGCCCAGCAGGTCTCCGGTGTGCGTGCCGAGCGCGAGATTCCGGTGGTCTGGGCGGTGGCCAAGGGCTCGTTCGTCAACAAACTGATCCTGGTGCCGTCGGCGCTGGCGATCAGTGCGTTCGTGCCGTGGCTGGTCACGCCGTTGTTGATGGTCGGCGGTGCCTATCTGTGCTTCGAGGGCTTCGAAAAACTCGCGCACAAGTTTCTGCACAGCAAGACCGAAGACGAGGCCGAGCATGCGCAGTTGACCGAGGCGGTGGCGGACCCGGCGACCGATCTGGTGGCCTATGAGAAGGACAAGATCAAAGGCGCGATCCGCACCGACTTTATCCTCTCGGCAGAGATCATCGCGATCACCCTCGGTACCGTGGCGGATGCTTCGCTGACTCAGCAGGTGGTTGTCATGTCCGGCATTGCCATCGTCATGACTGTGGGCGTTTACGGGCTGGTGGCGGGTATCGTCAAACTCGACGATCTCGGCTTGTGGCTGACGCAGAAGCCAGGCCAGTTCGCGAAGAAAACCGGCAGCGTCATCCTCAGCGCCGCGCCGTACATGATGAAAACCCTGTCGGTGGTCGGCACGGCGGCGATGTTCCTGGTCGGTGGCGGCATCCTCACCCATGGCGTGCCGGTGGTGCACCACTGGATCGAAGGCGTCGGCGCAGCGGCAGGCAGCGCCGGGTTTGCGGTGCCGATGTTGCTCAATGGCGTCGCGGGGATCATTGCCGGTGCGGTGGTGTTGGCGGTGGTTTCCGTGGTCGGCAAGCTCTGGCGCGCAATCAAAGGCTGAACACTGCCCCCTGTAGGCCTTCGCCTGCTCGCGATAGCGGTGTACCAGAAAAACATTTCTTACCTGACAGACCGCTATCGCGAGCAGGCTCACTCCTACATTTTTGATCGCTGTTGTGTCAGTAAAAAGGGCCATTCAATTTTCACTGAATGGCCCTTTTTTGTACCCGCCGAAATTACTCGGCCACCTGCAACTTGCGCGCCTCGGTATACACGTAACGCACCTTCTCATACTCGAACGGCGAGTTCATCTGGCCGTAGCGGAAGCTGGTCTGGTAGCGCTTGTCGACCGCACGCAACGCCCAGACTTCCGGATGGTTGGAGCTGACTTCCGAGACGTTGAGGAAGTTGATCGCCGATTCGGCGGTGTAGTCCACGGCAAGGCCCGCGGTGTCGCGGATGTTCGACGGGCCGAGGATCGGCAGTACGAAGTAGGCGCCGCCCGGTACACCGTAGAAGCCCAGGGTCTGACCGAAGTCTTCGCTCTGGCGCGGCAGGCCCATGGCGGTGGCCGGGTCCCACAGACCGGCGATCCCGATGGTGGTGTTGAGCAGCAGGCGCGCGGTAGTTTCCATTGAGCGCTGGCCCTTGAACTGCAACAGGCTGTTGACCAGGTTCGGCACGTCGCCAATGTTGTTGAAGAAGTTGCTCACCCCGGTGCGCACGAAGCTTGGGGTGATGTAGCGGTAGCCATCGACCACCGGCAGGAACACCCATTGGTCGAAGCGGTAGTTGAAGTGGTAGACCCGACGGTTCCACGATTCCAGCGGGTCGTAGACGTTCAGCGCGTTGAGCGTCGAACGCTCGAACTCGCGCTGGTCCAGGCCCGCGTTGAATTTCAGTTTGGTCAGCGGTTCCTTGAAACCGTCGCTGTCGACCACTACCGGCGCGTTGGCTTTGCTGTTGTCGGCCTGGGCCACGCCTGCACAGAGGAGCGCTGTAATCAGCAGGAGATATTTAGCCACGGAAGAACTCCAGCATGGCGTCGCTGTTGACGCGATAGTTAAGGTTGCCGCAGTGGCCGCCCAGTGGGTAAACGGTCAGGCGATCACCGAAGGTCTTGCGCAGGAAACCGAGGTCGCCGGGGCCGAGGATCACGTCGTCGGCGTTGTGCATTACGGCAATTTTCGGGCTGGCTTGCAGGTAATCCTTGAGTGCGTACAGGCTGACCTGATCGATCAGTTGCAGCAGGCTGCCGCCGTCGGTGCGCGCGCGCCACATCGGAATGACCTGCTCGGTGATGTAGCAATCGAAATCACATTGCAGCGCACGCTTGAGGAACGGCGTGAGGCTGGTGCCTTCGGTGATCGGGAATTTCGGCGGGGTGATCAGGCCGCGACGGTTGATCAGGTCGGAAGTAAAGGCGATGTCGGCTGCGGAGAAGCGGAACGACGTGCCGATCAGCATCGCCATCTGCTCATTGGTCAGGTGCTGCTTGGACTGTTGGAAGTCATAAAGCAGCGCGTCGTTGAGGTCGATGTAGCCTTTTTGCTGGAAGTAGCGGGTCAGCTTGGTCAGCACCAGTTCATAAAAGGTGGTGCTGCTGTTGATGCCTTTGACTTCGGTCTGCACCAGCTTGTCGAGGTTGGTCACCGAGGTGTACAGGTTGACCGGCGGGTTGAGCAGCAGCACTTTCTTGAAGTTGAAGCTGCGGCGCGTCTCGTCCAGATGTGCGACGAATGCGGCATCGAGGGCGCCGAGGCTGTAGCCGGTGAGGTAGTACTCGGTCACCGGCAGCTTCGGGTTCTGCGCCCGCACGGCCTGCATCACCCGGTACATGTCTTCGGCGTCTTCCTTGGTCACGCCCGGTGTGGCGAAGCGCGAAGCGGCGCTGATGAAATCGAAGCTGGTCGGCGACGACAACTGCACGACGTGGTAGCCGGCCTTGTAATAGAGCTTTTTCAGGTATTCGTTGAGCGTGCTGTCAAAACGCGCACCGGTGCCGGCGATCAGAAAGATCAGCGGTGCCGGTTTGTCTTGCGTGGCAATGCGATAGGTCAGCTTTTTCACCGCCCAGAAATTGTCCGGGAGGATGAACTCGCGTTCCGGGCGCAGGGTGACGCTGCGATCCGACTGATTGATGTCGTCGTCGAGCGGCAATTCAGGGCGCAAATCCGGCGGCGTCGTGGCGATGGTCGCCTCGAACGGATTGGTCAGGGGGTAGCCATAACTGGCGGCGTCGATATCCACCGCCAGTGCGGACGCACTCAAAATAAGGCCGCTGAACAGCGCGGCGAAGCGCAAGGAACGGAGCATGACTAGATCCCTTAGAGGAAGGTGCCGAATGAAGTTCGCAGGCTATGACCACCGCGCTTGCGCCAAAGTGCCATGCTGCGGCACCAAACGGGCGGAATTCGGAGTAATAGTAGCTGGACGATACACTTTGCACGGCCTGAATGAACAGTTAAGTGTTGTTAGCGCTTGCGTATGCAGGGCGGCAGATTAAGCTGGCCGCCGATTTCCGTAGATTGGAGTGCTCCATGTCCCGCCGCTTGCCCGTGATTGTGCTGCTCGTGCTGTTGCCGTTGTGGCTGGCTGCCAGTTATGCCGCGCGTTATGGCTTTATGGAAGACGGCCAGTGGGTCGGCATCTGCGTCGATGAGGCCAGTCGTTGGGAATGCGTGGTGCGCTCCAACCTTGGGTTGATGATTCATTTCAAGGTATTGGGCTGGGCGGCGCTCGCTGCGGCACTGATTGGCTTCGTTGTGCCGGGACGGGCAGGGTGGTGGCTGGCGGTGCTGGCGCTGGTGATCGGTTTGCCGGCGCTGGCGTTGTACAACACCACGTTGGCGGTGTTTGCGGTGGTGATTGGCGGGTTGCGCCTGGTCCGTGAGTCCCGCGGCGCCTGATAGTCAGTCATCGCGAGCAGGCTCACTCCTACAAGGGGTACGCATTCCAATTGTAGGAGTGAGCCTGCTCGCGATGGGACATTTCAGCCAATGAAGCTTAAGTGTTGCGAACCCGCAGGCAGCGCCACAACGCCGCCACCATTAATACACTGACCAACGCCCAACCCCAAGCCTGCTGATTCAACAACCCTTCCTGATACAGCTGCGGCGCAATCCCCGCCCCGACCATGAAGGTCAGCAAGGCAATCTCCCTGCGCGGCACGCTCACCGGCCGGCACACATAAACCAGCGCCGGCAGCACGAACGCCATGCTGGCAAAGCTGCGATAACGCGGATCGAAGACCATTTCCAGCATCATCACCGCCGCGGCAAAACCGGCCGCCGCGACCAGCCAGCCGGCGCGCCGCTCAAGCCAGCCGAACGCACGCCCACGCCAACCCGCGCGCGCACTCAAGGTCAATGCAGCGTGCGTCAACACGAGCAGATTCAACAGCGTCAGCAAGCCGACCCACAACCACTCGCTGGCAAACCGCGTGGTTACTCGTGCCAGATCGCCCCAGGCGCCAATCGAGCAAGCGGCGAGGGCGCCCAGCAGCGGTAACAGCAGCGCCGAGCGCGTGTTCCGAACGCGACCGCCAAGCATCAGTGTGCCGAGAAAAATCAAACCACCAAGCGCCAGCCACTCCTTCCAGTACGGCACATTGCTCACCGGCCCAGCCAGCACGCCTTTATCTTGGCGATCGGCATCGTACAAGCCCCAATAACCGCCGACTGCGCCTTCGCTGCCGCGTTTCCACGGTTGGTCGAACGCTTCGATCAGGTTGTACCGCCAGCCTTCCTTCTCAGCCATCGCCACGAACCCGCGAATGAATTTCGCTTCGTTGACCCGGCTCGGCACGGCGGTCTCACGCTGGCGGCCCTCGCTCGGCCAGCCGGTTTCGCCGATCATCACGTCCTTGGGTGCGAACTTGTTGCCGAACACCTGACGCACATCCGCAACATGCTGCAGGGCAGCGTCGATGTTCGACGGATCATCTTCCCAGTACGGCAATAAATGAATGGTCAGGAAATCCACCGCCGGTGCGACTTCCGGGTGCTTGAGCCAGAATTCCCAGACATCGGCGTAGGTCACCGGTTGCTTGATCTGGCTTTTGACCTTGTTGATCAGCCGGGCCAGTTGCGCGCCAGTCACCTCTTTGCGCAGCAGCGCCTCGTTGCCGACGATAACCGCTGTCACCACGTCGGGATTGGCGTTGGCCGATTGGATCAGCAGATCGACTTCCTTTTCGGTGTCGACCGGGTTGCTGTTGACCCAGGCGCCGATCATCAGTTTCAGCCCGTGCTTGCGCGCCAGCTCCGGTAGCGCTTCGAGGCCGGTCATCGAATAGGTCCGGATGCACTCGAAACGCGTGGCCAGCAACGCGAGGTCGGCGTCCATGCGCTCGGGGCGCAATTTGAACGGCACGTCGAAGGGCGACTGGTCTTTATCGAACGGCGTGTAGGAGGCGCATTGCAGCTTGTGCGTCGGGGTGGCCGCGTCCGGCAGGATCACCGCTTGGCCGAGCCCGAACCAGAAGCCAGCGAGGGCAAACAGGCCGAGCAGGCAGGCGAACAGATAGGGCAGAAAAGGAAAACGGGACATCGCGGTCATGGTCAGGCCGAGTGGCTGCAAAGCGACGCATGTTACCTGCATTTATAGAGGGGTTGGTGCGCCGCATGCTGACGACATGCAAAGTTCGGGCGGATTGTCTGGCGTCAATTATTCAGGCGCGATTAATGGCGTTCTGATGTCGTTTCTCGTTGCCTTGAGGTCGCTGACAGAGCAGGTCGCCTGCGGCGTCAGGTTGATGATCGAAGCGTCAGTACCCTTGGGGAAAAATCGCGCTGATGTTCGATCGAGTGGCGGTGCGGCGTGATGGGGGCGCCGTGCACCATAACAATACGTTGACGATGCCCGGCATCCGTCGGGCGCAGCATTCGGGGAAGTAAACGATGAAGATGCGACGACTTTTAGGCGCAGGTGCCGTGCTGGCGCTTGCGATGAGTTCCAGTTTCGCCAACGCTGAAAAACAGACCCTGAACATCGGTTACGTTGACGGCTGGTCCGACAGCGTCGCGACCACCCATGTGGCGGCCGAAGTGATCAAGCAGAAACTTGGTTACGACGTGAAGCTGCAAGCCGTTGCCACCGGGATCATGTGGCAGGGCGTGGCCACCGGTAAGCTCGACGCCATGCTCTCGGCGTGGCTGCCGGTTACCCACGGCGACTACTGGACCAAGAACAAGGATCAGGTCGTCGATTACGGCCCGAACTTCAAGGATGCGAAAATCGGCCTGATCGTGCCGGAGTACGTCAAAGCCAAATCGATCGAAGACCTGAAAACCGATGACACCTTCAAGAACCGCATCGTCGGGATCGATGCCGGTTCAGGCGTGATGCTCAAGACCGATCAGGCGATCAAGGATTACGGTCTCGACAAGTACAGCCTCAAGGCCAGTTCCGGCGCCGGCATGATTGCCGAGCTGACCCGCGCCGAGAAGAAAAACGAGTCCATCGCCGTCACCGGTTGGGTGCCGCACTGGATGTTCGCCAAGTGGAAACTGCGCTTCCTCGACGACCCGAAAGGTGTGTATGGCCAGGCTGAAACCGTCAACAGCATCGGCAGCAAAGGCCTCGAAGCCAAGGCCCCGGAAGTGGCGAAATTCCTGAAGAACTTCCAGTGGGCGTCGAAAGACGAAATCGGCGAAGTCATGCTGGCGATCCAGGATGGTGCCAAGCCTGATGCAGCGGCCAAGGACTGGGTGGCGAAACACCCGGATCGCGTAGCCGACTGGACCAAATAACAGCAAATAGCTTCGGATCACCGCAAACCCTGTGGGAGCGGGCTTGCCCGCGATAGCGGTCTGTCAGTTGACTAATCAGTTGACTGAAACGACGCCATCGCTGGCAAGCCAGCTCCCACAGGTTTTTGTGTTTGCTTGAAAATGGCGAATACGTCATGGCCATCTACTACTAAGGTCGTCTGGAACCTCTCTCGCAGCCGCATACATTAGCTACGTTCCAACAATAATCTGTGCTGCGAGGATAAAAACAATGAACGACAGCATTTACCTCTCGATTCAAAACAGTCCCCGATTCAAGGAGCTGGTCAAGAAAAGGGAACGATTCGCCTGGATTCTCTCGGCAATCATGCTTGGGCTGTACTCCGCATTCATCCTGCTGATCGCGTACGGGCCGCATGTGCTCGGGGCGAAACTCAGTCCGGAATCTTCGATTACCTGGGGCATCCCGATCGGTGTCGGCCTGATCCTTTCGGCCTTCGTCCTGACCGGCATCTACGTGCGCCGCGCCAATGGCGAGTTCGACGACCTTAACAATGCGATTCTCAAGGAGGCTCAGCAATGATCCGGCGTTTACTTGCTCTCTTAAGCGTTGCCGCGTTCGCGCCCGGTGCCTGGGCCGCTGACGCCCTGACCGGCGCCGTGGCCAAGCAACCGCTGAACATCCCGGCGATCCTGATGTTCGTGGCCTTCGTCGGCGCGACGCTGTACATCACCTACTGGGCTTCGAAGAAAAACAACTCGGCCGCCGATTATTACGCGGCGGGCGGCAAGATCACCGGTTTCCAGAACGGTCTGGCGATTGCCGGTGACTACATGTCGGCGGCGTCCTTCCTGGGGATTTCCGCGCTGGTGTTCACCTCCGGCTACGATGGCCTGATCTACTCGATCGGCTTCCTGGTGGGCTGGCCGATCATCCTGTTCCTGATCGCCGAACGTCTGCGTAACCTGGGTAAATACACCTTTGCCGACGTGGCGTCCTACCGTCTCGGGCAAACCCAGATTCGCACCCTGTCTGCCTGCGGTTCGCTGGTGGTGGTGGCGTTCTACCTGATCGCGCAAATGGTTGGTGCCGGCAAGCTGATCCAGCTGCTGTTCGGCCTTGATTACCACGTTGCGGTGATCCTGGTCGGTGTGCTGATGTGCATGTACGTGCTGTTCGGCGGCATGCTGGCGACCACTTGGGTGCAGATCATCAAGGCTGTGCTGCTGCTGTCCGGTGCCTCGTTCATGGCGCTGATGGTCATGAAGCACGTTGGCTTCGATTTCAACACGCTGTTCTCCGAAGCGATCAAGGTGCACGCCAAGGGCGAAGCGATCATGAGCCCGGGCGGCCTGGTCAAGGATCCGATCTCGGCATTCTCGCTGGGTCTGGCGCTGATGTTCGGCACCGCGGGCCTGCCGCACATTCTGATGCGCTTCTTCACCGTGAGTGACGCGAAAGAAGCCCGCAAGAGCGTGCTCTATGCGACCGGTTTCATCGGCTACTTCTACATCCTGACCTTCATCATCGGCTTTGGCGCGATCCTGCTGGTCAGCACCAACCCTGCCTTTAAAGACGCAGCGGGCGCCTTGCTTGGTGGCAACAACATGGCGGCGGTGCACCTGGCCAACGCGGTCGGTGGCAGCATTTTCCTCGGCTTCATCTCGGCGGTAGCGTTTGCGACGATTCTTGCGGTGGTGGCTGGCCTGACGCTGGCCGGTGCTTCGGCGGTGTCCCATGACCTGTATGCCAGTGTGATCAAGAAGGGCAAGGCCAACGAGAAGGATGAGATTCGCGTGTCGAAGATCACCACCATCGCTCTGGCGGTGCTGGCGATCGGTCTGGGCATTCTGTTCGAAAGCCAGAACATTGCGTTCATGGTTGGCCTGGCGTTCTCGATCGCGGCGAGCTGCAACTTCCCGGTGCTGCTGCTTTCGATGTACTGGAAGAAGCTGACTACGCGCGGTGCGATGATTGGCGGCTGGTTGGGGTTGATCAGTGCGGTCGGCTTGATGATTCTTGGCCCGACCATCTGGGTGCAGATTCTGCATCATGAGAAGGCGATCTTCCCGTATGAGTACCCGGCGCTGTTTTCGATGATCATTGCTTTTATCGGGATCTGGTTCTTCTCGATCACTGACAAGTCGGCGGCAGCGGACAACGAGCGGGCGCTGTTCTTCCCGCAGTTTGTGCGGTCGCAGACTGGGTTGGGGGCGAGTGGGGCGGTTTCGCACTAATATTTGCTTGTGGTTTCTTGTATGAGAAAGCGCCCTGATTGAGAAATCGGGGCGTTTTTTTTGTGGGCGGTTATCGGGTGGTTTCGGGTGAATATCCGTTGCTGCGGGTGCTGCTTCTGGCGGTTTCGCCCTTACGGCGAGTCCCTTTTTCAGACGCCAAGGAACCAAAAGGCTTTGCTCCTACGTACGGCCCTCGCAAGCTCGGGTCCCTTCGCTGCGGGATCGATCCGGGCGCAGCGGCTACGGCTTGCTGCGCTGCACCTCCTTCCGCTGTGTCTGGCTGCGCCAGACGGTCGCTGCGCTCCCACGCCCGGATCAATCCCTCCACTCAGCCTTCCGATGTCGCTGGTTAGGCAAGATCAAGAGCACTCGAGCTAACGCTCATTGTTGAGTGGTGAGAAGCGTCGTATGGCTTGGGATTGGTGCTCACCCCAGCCCTCTCCCCGAGGAGAGGGAGCCGATTTGTGAGCTGTTCAAAACTTGTGTTCGACTTGGTATTTCAGATCGGCGTAGCCCTAGCATCCCCCACGGTCAGTCCCCTCTCCCTCCGGGAGAGGGCTAGGGTGAGGGGCTTTTGATTTTGACCTGGCTTTTGATTTTGCTCTGGCTCTTGATCTTTTGCCCCTTCGGAAGGCTGAGTGAAGGGATTGATCCGGGCGTGGGAGCGTAGCGACCGTACGACGAAGTCGTACACAGCGGAAGTAGGTGCAGCGCAGCAAACCGTAGCCGCTGCGCCCGGATCGATTCCGTAACGAAGGAACCCCGAGCCCCAGCGAGGGGCCGAACGCCGGGGCAAAGCCTTTTGCTTACTTTTCGGCGTCTGGAAAAGTGAGTCGCTGTAAGAGCGAAACCGCCAGCGGCAACACCCGCAGCAACGGATATGCCCAAAAATCTACAAAATCCCAAACAAAAACGGCCTCTATATAAGAGGCCGTTCCTGACACACCACTAAACCATCAAAACAGGAAAACCTTACTTACGGTCTTCCAGCTTGATGATGTCACGCGACTCGTAACCGGTGTACAGCTGGCGCGGACGGCCAATCTTGTACGGGCTCGAGAGCATTTCCTTCCAGTGCGAAATCCAGCCGACAGTACGTGCCAGGGCGAAGATCACGGTGAACATGCTGGTTGGAATGCCGATCGCCTTGAGGATGATCCCCGAGTAGAAGTCGACGTTCGGGTACAGCGAGCGTTCGATGAAGTACGGGTCGGTCAGGGCGATCTCTTCCAGGCGCATGGCCAGTTCGAGTTGCGGATCGTTGTTGATGCCCAGTTCCTTCAATACTTCGTCGCAGGTCTGCTTCATTACAGTCGCGCGAGGGTCGCGGTTCTTGTAGACGCGGTGGCCGAAGCCCATCAGCTTGAACGGATCGTTCTTGTCCTTGGCCTTGGCGATGAATTTGTCGATGTTCGAGACATCGCCGATTTCATCGAGCATGGTCAGTACGGCTTCGTTCGCACCGCCGTGGGCAGGGCCCCACAGTGCGGCGATACCGGCGGCGATACAGGCGAACGGGTTGGCACCCGAAGAGCCGGCCAGACGCACGGTAGAGGTCGACGCGTTCTGCTCGTGGTCGGCGTGGAGGATGAAGATCCGGTCCATGGCCTTGGCGAGTACCGGGCTGATCGGTTTGATCTCGCACGGGGTGTTGAACATCATGTGCAGGAAGTTTTCCGCGTACGTCAGGTCGTTGCGCGGGTACATCATGGGTTGGCCCATGGAGTACTTGTAAACCATCGCTGCCAGGGTCGGCATCTTGGCAACCAGACGGATCGCGGAGATTTCGCGATGCTGCGGGTTATTGATGTCCAGGGAGTCGTGGTAGAAGGCCGAGAGGGCGCCGACTACACCGCACATGACGGCCATCGGGTGGGCGTCGCGACGGAAACCGTTGAAGAAGGTTTTCAGCTGCTCGTGAACCATGGTGTGGTTTTTCACGGTGCTGACGAACTGGGCCTTCTGTTCTGCCGTCGGCAATTCGCCGTTGAGCAGCAGGTAGCAGGTTTCCAGGTAGTCCGACTTTTCAGCCAGCTGTTCGATCGGGTAGCCGCGGTGCAGCAGAATGCCGTTGTCGCCGTCGATATAGGTGATTTTCGACTCGCACGAGGCGGTCGACATGAAACCCGGGTCGAACGTGAAGCGGCCCGTGGCCGTCAGGCTCCGAACATCGATTACATCGGGACCAACGGTGCCGGTTAAAATGGGCAGCTCGACGGGGGCTGCGCCCTCGATGATCAACTGCGCTTTTTTGTCAGCCATGTGGCCTCCTATTTATGCTTGAACCATCAGACAGACCCCCCACGCAGGGCCCGCACCACTATAGTGAGATAAATTCGAATGTCAATTTGCCTAAAGTCTTGCTCCAGAAGGCTTTAAGCGCACTTTTTCCTCGAAATTGACTGCCATTTACGCCTTTTATGCGACTTGTGCAATCCGCTATTGGGGGTAGGTGAACGCGTTGTCATTAGTAGCCTAACTGTCTATACTCGGCCACCGACCGCCAAGGGCTTTTGGGCTTGCTTTCATTGGGGGTCGCATCCCTGGGTGGTGGTTACCTGACCAGTGCACTCCCCAACAACTTTGCCCTGATTGTTAGGGGCTCTTCAGTGTGAAAAAAAAGCCGTGAAAAGCCAACGACCTGTAAACCTAGACCTAAGGACCATCAAACTCCCAGTCACTGCTTACACGTCCATTCTTCACCGTATCTCCGGTGTCATCCTCTTCGTGTGCCTTGCCATCATGCTTTATGCATTGGACAAGTCGCTGAGCTCCGAGGAAGGCTTCGGTCAGGTGAAAGCGTGTCTGACCAGTCCGCTAGCCAAGCTAGTGATTTGGGGCATCCTGTCCGCTCTGCTGTATCACCTGGTAGCCGGTGTGCGCCACTTGATCATGGACATGGGCATCGGTGAGACGCTGGAAGGCGGCAAGCTGGGCTCGAAAATCGTTATCGCCGTTTCCGTGGTGGTAATCGTTCTGGCAGGAGTCTGGATATGGTAACTAACGTCACTAACCTGTCGCGTTCGGGCCTCTATGACTGGATGGCGCAACGTGTGTCTGCGGTCGTTCTCGCGGCTTACTTCATTTTCCTGATCGGATACATCGTCGCCAACCCTGGCCTCGATTACGCCCAGTGGCATGAACTGTTCGCCCACAACGGAATGCGTATTTTCAGCCTGCTGGCCCTTGTTGCACTCGGCGCTCACGCCTGGGTCGGCATGTGGACCATCGCGACCGACTACCTGACGCCAATGGCGTTCGGCAAGTCCGCAACGGCAATACGTTTCCTTTTCCAGGCAGTTTGCGGCGTTGCGATGTTCGCTTACTTCGTCTGGGGTGTGCAGATTCTCTGGGGTATCTGAGTCATGGCTAACATTCCAACGATTTCTTTCGACGCCATCATTATTGGTGGTGGCGGTGCCGGCATGCGCGCTGCGCTGCAGCTGGCGCAGGGCGGGCACAAGACTGCGGTGATCACCAAGGTTTTCCCGACCCGTTCGCACACTGTATCCGCCCAGGGCGGCATCACCTGCGCAATCGCGTCCGCTGACCCGAACGATGACTGGCGCTGGCACATGTACGATACCGTCAAGGGTTCCGACTACATCGGTGACCAGGACGCGATCGAATACATGTGTCAGGAAGGCCCGGCTGCGGTGTTCGAGCTGGACCACATGGGTCTGCCGTTCTCGCGTACCGAGCAAGGCCGTATCTACCAGCGTCCGTTCGGCGGCCAGTCCAAGGACTACGGCAAGGGCGGTCAGGCTGCACGGACTTGCGCCGCTTCCGACCGTACCGGTCACGCGCTGCTGCACACTCTTTATCAGGGGAACCTGAAGGCCGGCACCACGTTCCTCAACGAGTACTACGCTGTCGATCTGGTGAAAAACCAGGAAGGCGAATTCGTCGGTGTGATCGCGATCTGCATCGAAACCGGCGAAACCTCGTACATCCGCGCCAAGGCCACCGTATTGGCCACTGGCGGTGCAGGCCGTATCTACGCCTCCACCACCAACGCCCTGATCAACACCGGCGACGGCGTTGGCATGGCCCTGCGTGCCGGCGTGCCGGTGCAGGACATCGAAATGTGGCAGTTCCACCCGACCGGCATCGCCGGCGCCGGTGTACTGGTGACCGAAGGTTGCCGTGGTGAAGGTGGTTACCTGATCAACAAGCACGGCGAGCGTTTCATGGAGCGTTATGCTCCGAACGCCAAAGACCTTGCCGGTCGTGACGTGGTTGCCCGTTCGATGGTTAAGGAAATCATCGCCGGCAACGGTTGCGGTCCGAATGGCGACCACGTAATGCTCAAACTCGACCACCTGGGCGAGGAAGTGCTGCACAGCCGTCTACCAGGCATCTGCGAACTGTCGAAGACGTTCGCACACGTTGACCCGGTGGTTGCGCCGGTTCCGGTTGTTCCGACCTGCCACTACATGATGGGCGGCGTTGCCACCAACATTCATGGCCAGGCGATCACCCAGAACGCCGAAGGTCAGGATCAGATCATTCCTGGCCTGTTCGCGGTCGGTGAAGTGGCTTGCGTATCGGTTCACGGTGCCAACCGTCTGGGCGGCAACTCGCTGCTCGACCTGGTGGTATTCGGTCGCGCTGCCGGCCTGCACCTGGAAAAGGCCCTGACCGACGGCATCGAATACGACGACGCTACCGAGTCCGACATCGAAGCTGCCCTGTCGCGCCTGAACGCACTGAACAACCGTACCGACGGTGAAGACGTTGCAACCCTGCGTCGCGAGCTGCAAAGCTGCATGCAGAACTACTTCGGCGTATTCCGTACCGGCGAATACATGCAGAAAGGCATCGCTCAGCTTGCTGACCTGCGTGCCCGCATCGCCAACGTGAAGATCAACGACAAGTCGCAGGCGTTCAACACTGCACGAATCGAAGCGCTGGAGCTGCAAAACCTGCTGGAAGTGGCTGAAGCTACCGCCATCGCGGCCGAAGTACGTAAAGAGTCCCGCGGCGCGCACGCCCGTGAAGACTTCGAAGACCGTGACGACGAAAACTGGCTGTGCCACACCCTGTACTTCCCGGGTGACAAGCGCGTCACCAAGCGTGCCGTCAACTTCTCGCCGAAGACTGTTCCGACTTTCGAACCTAAAGTCCGGACTTATTAAGGGGTGACCGCCATGTTGCAAGTCAGTGTTTATCGCTACAACCCTGATCAGGACGCTGCGCCGTTCATGCAGGATTTCCAGGTCGATACCGGTGGTAAAGACCTGATGGTGCTCGACGTGCTGGCCCTGATCAAAGAGCAGGACGAAGGTTTCTCCTATCGTCGCTCTTGCCGTGAAGGCGTCTGCGGCTCCGACGGCATGAACATCAACGGCAAGAACGGCCTGGCGTGCATCACGCCGCTGTCCGCCGTTGTAAAAGGTAACAAGTTGATCGTTCGCCCACTGCCAGGTCTGCCGGTTATCCGTGACCTGGTCGTCGATATGAGCATCTTCTACAAGCAATACGAGAAGGTGAAGCCTTACCTGCAGAACGACACGCCGGCTCCGGCCATCGAACGTCTGCAGTCGCCGGAAGAACGTGAAAAGCTCGACGGTCTGTACGAGTGCATCCTGTGCGCCTGCTGCTCGACTTCGTGCCCATCGTTCTGGTGGAACCCTGACAAGTTCCTCGGTCCTGCTGCACTGCTGCAAGCCTACCGCTTCCTGGCTGACAGCCGTGACACCAAGACCAGCGAGCGTCTGGCTTCGCTCGATGACCCGTTCAGCGTTTTCCGCTGCCGGGGCATCATGAACTGCGTCAACGTATGTCCGAAAGGCCTGAACCCGACTAAGGCCATCGGTCACATCCGTAACATGCTGCTCTCGAGCGGCGTGTGATTCAGCTGCTGTAACGTTGCACCGTAGAGGCTGTGGCGCGGGCTTCAACCCGCGTCATGGCTATAACCAGAGCAGTAGCCACAAGCTGCCGCTCTTATTTTGAAGAAATGAGACAAGCAGGGGCATCCGGGCTGGTACCCGGACTATCAGTGTGATCCTAAGTGGCTTGTTTTAGTCGCTGCATTCGGACTTCTGCAAGTTTGCTCGGTGTCGACGCCGATGGTGTTCCCCTAACCGAGGGTGACCAAGCATGCAAGAAAGCGTGATGCAGCGCATGTGGAACAGCGCCTACCTTTCAGGTGGAAACGCTGCCTATGTGGAAGAGCTTTATGAGCTCTACCTGCACGACCCTAACGCTGTGCCAGAAGAGTGGCGCACCTACTTTCAGAAGTTGCCAGCCGACGGCAACTCTGCCACTGATGTTTCGCACTCCACGATTCGCGATCATTTCGTACTGCTGGCAAAGAACCAGCGCCGCGCCCAACCGGTTTCCGCCGGCAGCGTGAGCAGTGAGCACGAGAAGAAGCAAGTTGAAGTGTTGCGATTGATCCAGGCCTACCGTATGCGTGGCCACCAGGCAGCCCAGCTTGACCCGCTGGGGCTGTGGCAGCGTCCTGCACCTGCAGACCTGTCGATCAATCATTACGGCTTGACCAATGCCGATCTTGATACGACCTTCCGTGCCGGCGACCTGTTCATCGGCAAAGAGGAAGCGAGCCTACGCGATATTCACGAAGCGTTGCAGCAGACATATTGCCGCACCATCGGCGCTGAATTTACGCACATCACCGATTCCGAGCAGCGCCAGTGGTTCCAGCAGCGTCTGGAAAGCGTGCGTGGTCGTCCGACGTACTCCGCCGACATCAAGAGCCACCTGCTTGAGCGCGTGACCGCCGGTGAAGGCCTGGAAAAATACCTCGGTACCAAATACCCGGGCACCAAGCGTTTCGGTCTGGAAGGCGGCGAAAGCCTGATTCCGATGCTCGACGAACTGATCCAGCGTTCCGGCTCGTACGGCACCAAGGAAGTCGTCATCGGCATGGCCCACCGTGGCCGTCTGAACGTGCTGGTCAACACCTTCGGCAAAAACCCGCGCGAGCTGTTCGACGAGTTCGAAGGCAAGAAGAAGGTCGAGCTGGGTTCCGGTGACGTGAAATATCACCAGGGCTTCTCGTCCAACGTGATGACCGCCGGCGGTGAAGTTCACCTGGCCATGGCGTTCAACCCGTCCCACCTGGAAATCGTTTCTCCGGTGGTCGAAGGTTCGGTGCGTGCCCGTCAGGACCGTCGTAACGACGCGACCGGCGAGAAAGTGCTGCCGATCTCCATCCACGGTGACGCGGCTTTCGCCGGTCAGGGCGTGGTCATGGAAACCTTCCAGATGTCGCAGACCCGCGGTTTCAAGACCGGCGGTACCGTGCACATCGTGATCAACAACCAGGTCGGTTTCACCATCAGCAACCCGCTGGACTCGCGTTCCACCGAGTACGCCACCGACGTTGCCAAGATGATCCAGGCGCCGATCCTCCATGTGAATGGCGATGATCCGGAGGCCGTGCTGTTCGTAACCCAGCTCGCCATCGACTACCGCATGCAGTTCAAGCGTGACGTGGTGATCGATCTGGTCTGCTACCGTCGTCGCGGCCACAACGAGGCCGACGAGCCAAGCGGCACCCAGCCACTGATGTATCAGCAGATCACCAAGCAGCGCACTACCCGTGAGCTGTACGCCGATCGTCTGACCCAGGCCGGTGTCCTCGACGCTGAACGTGTTCAGGCCAAGGTCGACGAATACCGCAACGCGCTGGACAACGGTCTGCACGTGGTGAAATCGCTGGTCAAAGAGCCGAACAAAGAGCTGTTCGTCGACTGGCGTCCGTATCTGGGCCATGCCTGGACCGCGCGTCACGACACGCGTTTCGATCTGAAGACCCTGCAAGAGCTGTCCGCCAAGCTGCTGGAAATTCCGGAAGGCTTCGTGGTTCAGCGTCAGGTTGCGAAGATCTACGAAGACCGTCAGAAGATGCAAGCCGGCGGCCTGCCGATCAACTGGGGTTACGCCGAAACAATGGCGTACGCGACCCTGGCGTTCGAAGGTCACCCGATTCGCATGACCGGTCAGGACATCGGCCGCGGTACGTTCTCGCACCGTCACGCTGTGCTGCACAACCAGAAAGACGCAGGCACCTACATTCCGCTGCAGAACCTGTACGACGGTCAGCCACGCTTTGACCTGTACGACTCGTTCCTCTCGGAAGAAGCGGTACTGGCCTTCGAATACGGTTACTCGACCACCACGCCAAATGCGCTGGTGATCTGGGAAGCCCAGTTCGGCGACTTCGCCAACGGTGCGCAGGTCGTGATCGACCAGTTCATCACCAGCGGCGAGCACAAGTGGGGCCGTCTCTGCGGTCTGACCATGTTGCTGCCACACGGTTATGAAGGTCAGGGCCCTGAGCACAGCTCGGCACGTCTTGAGCGTTACCTGCAGCTGTGCGCCGAGCACAACATTCAGGTGTGCATGCCGACCACGCCGGCACAGATCTACCACTTGCTGCGCCGTCAGGTGATTCGCCCGCTGCGCAAGCCGCTGGTCGTGCTGACGCCGAAGTCGCTGCTGCGCCACAAGCTGGCCATCTCGACGCTGGAAGATCTGGCCGAAGGCTCGTTCCAGACCGTGATCCCGGAAATCGACGCACTGGACCCGAAAAAGGTCGAGCGCGTGGTTCTGTGCAGCGGCAAGGTCTACTACGACCTGCTGGAAAAACGCCGTGCCGAAGGCCGCGAAGATATCGCCATCGTGCGTATCGAGCAGCTGTATCCGTTCCCTGAGGACGACTTGAAGGAAGTCCTGGCTCCGTACACCAACGTCAAGCATGCCGTTTGGTGTCAGGAAGAGCCGATGAACCAGGGTGCCTGGTACTGCAGCCAGCATCACTTGCGTCGCAGCATCGCAAACCTCGACAAGACTCTCGTACTTGAGTACGCGGGCCGTGAGGCTTCGGCTGCACCTGCTTGTGGTTACGCATCGATGCACGCCGAGCAGCAGGAAAAACTGCTGCAAGACGCGTTTACCGTTTAACGCCTTCGCGCTGACTGAAACCGAATTTTAAGGACCCACAGATAATGGCTATCGAAATCAAAGCCCCGTCATTCCCGGAATCGGTTGCCGATGGCACCGTTGCCACCTGGCACAAGAAACCAGGCGAGGCCGTCAAGCGTGACGACCTGATCGTCGACATCGAGACCGACAAGGTCGTGCTGGAAGTGTTGGCCGAAGCTGACGGCGTACTGGGCGCAATCGTTGCTGAAGAAGGCGCTACCGTTCTGTCGAACCAGGTTCTGGGCTCGATCGAAGAGGGCAGCGCTGCTGCCGCTGCTCCAGCCGCTGCCGCTGCTCCGGCCGCTACTGCCGCTGCCGCACCGGCTGCTGCCGATGGCGAAGACGACCCGATCGCGGCTCCCGCTGCACGCAAGCTGGCTGAAGAGAACGGCATCAACATCGCTTCCGTTGCCGGCACCGGCAAGGGCGGTCGTGTGACCAAGGAAGACGTGGTTGCCGCTGTTGCCGCGAAGAAAGCCGCTCCGGCTGCCGCGCCTGCCAAGGCTGCTGCTCCTTCGGCCGCTGCTCCAGTGTTCGCCGCTGGCGACCGCGTCGAGAAGCGTGTACCGATGACCCGCGTACGTGCCACCGTGGCCAAGCGTCTGGTTGAAGCACAGTCGAACATGGCCATGCTGACCACCTTCAACGAAGTCGACATGACCGAAGTCATGGCCCTGCGTTCGAAGTACAAGGACCTGTTCGAGAAGTCCCACAATGGTGTGCGCCTGGGCTTCATGTCGTTCTTCGTCAAAGCAGCTACCGAGGCGCTGAAGCGCTTCCCGGCTGTCAACGCGTCGATCGACGGCGGCGACATCGTTTACCACGGCTACGCGGACATCGGCGTTGCCGTTTCCAGCGACCGTGGCCTGGTTGTTCCGGTTCTACGTAACGCCGAGCTGATGAGCCTGGCGGAAATCGAAGGCGGCATCGCCACGTTCGGCAAGAAAGCCCGTGACGGCAAACTGTCGATGGACGAGATGACCGGTGGTACCTTCACCATCACCAACGGTGGTACCTTCGGTTCGATGATGTCGACGCCGATCGTCAACCCGCCGCAGGCAGCGATTCTGGGCATGCACAACATCATCCAGCGTCCTATGGCCATCAACGGTCAGGTCGTGATCCGTCCGATGATGTACCTGGCACTGTCCTACGATCACCGTCTGATCGATGGCAAAGAAGCTGTGACCTTCCTGGTGACCATCAAGAACCTGCTGGAAGATCCGGCTCGTCTGTTGCTGGATATCTAAGAAACAGCTGCAAGCTTTCAGCTACAAGCCTCAAGCTCAAGACGAGCCGGTGGGCTTGCAGCTTGAAGCTTGCGGCTTGTAGCTTTATTGCTAAAGAGGATTTTTTGAATGTCGCAGAAATTTGACGTAGTAGTGATCGGTGCTGGCCCTGGTGGCTACGTAGCTGCCATCAAGGCCGCGCAACTGGGCCTGAGCACTGCCTGCATCGAGAAGTACACCGACGCTGAAGGCAAGCAAGCCCTGGGCGGTACCTGCCTGAACGTAGGCTGCATTCCGTCCAAGGCGCTGCTCGACAGCTCCTGGAAGTACAAGGAAGCGAAAGAAAGCTTCAACGTTCACGGTATCTCGACCGGCGAAGTCAAAATGGACGTCGCTGCGATGGTTGGCCGCAAGGCTGGCATCGTCAAGAACCTGACCGGCGGCGTTGCCACCCTGTTCAAGGCCAACGGCGTAACTTCGATCCAGGGCCACGGCAAACTGCTGGCTGGCAAGAAAGTCGAAGTCACCAAGCCGGACGGCTCGGTTGAAGTCATCGAAGCGGAAAACGTCATCCTCGCGCCAGGTTCGCGTCCGATCGACATTCCACCGGCTCCGGTTGACCAGAAAGTCATCGTCGATTCGACCGGTGCTCTGGAATTCCAGTCCGTGCCTAAACGTCTGGGCGTGATCGGCGCTGGCGTGATCGGTCTGGAACTGGGTTCGGTATGGTCGCGTCTGGGTGCAGAAGTGACTGTGCTCGAAGCGCTGGACACCTTCCTGATGGCAGCGGACACCGCTGTTTCCAAGGAAGCGCTGAAAACCCTGACCAAACAGGGTCTGGACATCAAGCTGGGCGCTCGCGTGACCGGTTCGAAAGTCAACGGCGAAGAAGTCGTGGTGAACTACACCGACGCCAACGGCGAACAGACCATCACGTTCGACAAGCTGATCGTAGCCGTTGGTCGCCGTCCGGTGACCACTGATCTGCTTGCAGCCGACAGCGGCGTAGCCCTCGACGAGCGCGGTTTCATCGCCGTCGACGACCACTGCGTAACCGCCGTACCGGGCGTATTCGCCATCGGTGACGTGGTTCGCGGCATGATGCTGGCGCACAAGGCGTCCGAAGAAGGCATCATGGTCGTCGAGCGTATCAAGGGCCACAAGGCTCAGATGAACTATGATTTGATCCCTTCGGTTATTTATACTCACCCGGAAATCGCGTGGGTTGGCAAAACCGAGCAGGCGCTGAAGGCCGAAGGCGTTGAAGTCAACGTCGGTACCTTCCCGTTCGCAGCTTCCGGCCGTGCCATGGCTGCCAACGATACCGGTGGTTTCGTCAAGGTCATCGCCGATGCCAAGACCGACCGCGTATTGGGCGTGCACGTGATTGGCCCGAGCGCTGCAGAACTGGTTCAGCAGGGCGCGATCGGTATGGAATTCGGCACCAGCGCTGAAGACCTGGGCATGATGGTCTTCTCCCATCCGACCCTGTCCGAAGCCTTGCATGAAGCTGCTCTGGCAGTGAATGGCGGCGCCATCCACGTGGCCAACCGCAAGAAGCGTTAACTGATAATAAGAAACCACGGCGGTAGCGGCCCGTCGTGAGCCTTGCGAGCAAGACTCACCGCGGAATGTCCGCCGGACGCAGTCTTGCGTAGCTCAGCTACGCAAGCAGCAGTCACAGGTGGCGCGGCACTCAAACGAGCGCAGCGCCGAATGCGCAGTACCTAACGAAGACGGTAAAAAGCATGAATCTTCACGAGTATCAGGGTAAGCAGCTGTTCGCTGAATACGGCCTGCCAGTTTCCACTGGTTACGCAGTAGACACCCCGGAAGCAGCAGCAGAAGCTTGCGACAAAATCGGCGGCAGCGAGTGGGTTGTCAAAGCCCAGGTCCACGCCGGTGGTCGCGGTAAAGCGGGCGGCGTAAAGCTGGTTCGCAGCAAAGAAGACGCCAAAGCCTTCGCACAGCAGTGGCTGGGCAAGCGTCTGGTGACTTACCAGACTGACGCCAACGGCCAGCCAGTCACCAAGATCCTGGTTGAATCGTGCACTGATATCGCTAAAGAGCTGTACCTGGGCGCTGTCGTTGACCGTTCGAGCCGTCGCATCGTGTTCATGGCTTCCACCGAAGGTGGCGTGGACATCGAGAAAATCGCTCACGACACGCCAGAAAAAATTCTCAAGGCCACTATCGATCCACTGGTTGGCGCTCAGCCATCCCAGGGTCGCGAGCTGGCATTCCAGCTGGGTCTGGAAGGCAAGCAGGTCACTCAGTTCGCCAAGATCTTCGTTGGTCTGGCCAAACTGTTCAAAGACCACGACCTGGCTCTGCTGGAAGTGAACCCGCTGGTGATCAAGGCTGACGGCGATCTGCACTGCCTGGACGCCAAGATCAACATCGACGCCAACGCCATGTACCGTCAGCCTAAGCTGAAGGCATTCCACGATCCGTCGCAGGACGATCCGCGCGAAGCGCACGCTGCCAAGTTCGAACTGAACTACGTAGCACTGGAAGGCAACATTGGCTGCATGGTCAACGGTGCCGGCCTGGCCATGGGTACCATGGACATCGTCAACCTGCACGGCGGCAAGCCAGCCAACTTCCTCGACGTAGGTGGTGGTGCTACCAAAGAGCGCGTGACCGAAGCATTCAAGATCATCCTGTCCGACAGCAATGTCGCCGCAGTACTGGTCAACATCTTCGGCGGCATCGTTCGCTGCGACATGATTGCCGAAGGCATCATCGGCGCTGTGAAAGAAGTCGGCGTGAAAATCCCGGTTGTTGTTCGTCTTGAAGGCAACAACGCTGAACTGGGCGCTAAAGTACTGGCAGAAAGCGGTTTGAACATCATCGCTGCTACCAGCCTGACCGACGCTGCTCAACAAGTCGTTAAAGCTGCGGAGGGCAAGTAATGAGCGTCCTGATCAATAAAGACACCAAAGTCATCTGCCAGGGTTTCACCGGCGCGCAGGGTACTTTCCACTCCGAACAAGCCATTGCCTACGGCACCAAAATGGTTGGCGGCGTGACTCCGGGCAAGGGTGGTACCACTCACCTGAACCTGCCAGTGTTCAACACTGTGAAAGAAGCCGTAGAAGCCACTGGCGCCACCGCCAGCGTGATCTACGTACCGGCTCCTTTCTGCAAGGACTCGATCCTGGAGGCGGCATTCGGCGGCATCAAGCTGATCGTCTGCATCACCGAAGGCATTCCTACCCTGGACATGCTGGACGCCAAGGTCAAGTGCGACGAGCTGGGCGTAGTCCTGATCGGCCCTAACTGCCCAGGCGTGATCACCCCAGGCGAATGCAAGATCGGCATCATGCCAGGTCACATTCACTTGCCAGGCAAGGTCGGTATCGTTTCGCGTTCCGGCACCCTGACCTACGAAGCTGTGAAGCAGACCACTGACGCCGGTTTCGGTCAGTCGACTTGCGTCGGCATCGGTGGTGACCCGATCCCGGGTTCGAACTTCATCGACATCCTGAAGCTGTTCCAGGAAGACCCGCAGACCGAAGCGATCGTGATGATCGGCGAAATCGGCGGTTCGGCTGAAGAAGAAGCGGCGGCCTACATCAAGGCTAACGTGACCAAGCCGGTTGTTTCCTACATCGCCGGTGTGACTGCTCCTCCGGGCAAGCGCATGGGCCATGCTGGCGCAATCATCTCTGGCGGCAAAGGCACTGCAGACGAGAAATTCGCTGCTCTGCAAGACGCAGGCGTGAAAACCGTGCGTTCGCTGGCAGACATCGGCAAGGCCCTGGCCGAGCTGACTGGCTGGGAAGTGAAAAAGTAAGCTTCGGCTGACTTTTTAGCTCCAGCAACAAAGGCCACCTTCGGGTGGCCTTTGTCGTTCCAGCGCAGCGGCAAGCTGCAAGCCACAAGCTCGAAACTTGCAGCTTGCGGCTGCTTTTCTTATGTAAACGCGACACGGAAACGTCGTGTATCGGATAGTTCGCCCTCTAACAGTGCGTTTTCGTGCCAGATTCGTTAGGCTGGCGGCCATTTTGCAGTGCGTCGCCCACAAGGCAGCCACGCAGCTTCACAGGTCAGTCCCATACGGATCGACAGCATTTCCCTAATCCCACAGGGCAATCCCCCTCTAAATTCCGATTTCAGTAGTGTGGTATTACCTTAATGAAAGTTTTGAAAGGTCAGGACATCCTGGCACTTGGTTTTATGACGTTTGCCCTGTTCGTAGGGGCCGGTAACATCATTTTCCCACCGATCGTCGGCTTGCAGGCCGGACCTCACGTCTGGATGGCTGCACTGGGCTTTCTGATCACTGCAGTCGGTCTGCCAGTGATCACTGTTGTTGCGCTGGCCAAGGTCGGTGGCGCGATGGACGCGTTGAGCAGCCCGATCGGCAAGATCGCCGGCGGCATCCTCGCGGCTGCCTGCTACCTGGCGGTCGGCCCGCTGTTCGCTACGCCGCGTACCGCGACGGTGTCGTTCGAAGTGGGTCTGGCACCGCTGACCGGCGAAAGCCCATTGGCGCTGTTCCTCTACAGCTCGGTGTACTTCCTGCTGGTGTTCTTCATTTCCCTGTACCCGGGGCGTTTGCTGGACACTGTTGGCCGTTTCCTCGCGCCGCTGAAAATCATCGCGCTCGCCGTACTCGGTATCGCCGCGTTCGCTTTGCCGGCCGGTGACATCGGCCACGGTACGCCGGAATACGTTGCCGCGCCGTTCTCCCAGGGTTTCATCAATGGTTACCTGACCATGGATACTCTCGGCGCACTGGTGTTCGGCATCGTCATCGTCAACGCGATCCGCTCCCGTGGTGTCGAGTCGCCCAAGCTGATCACCCGTTACGCGATCATCGCCGGGCTGATCGCCGGTGTCGGTCTGGCGCTGGTGTATGTCAGCCTGTTCCGTCTCGGTTCCGGCAGCCATGAAGTTGCGGTCGGTGCCACCAACGGCGCGGCGGTCTTGCACGCTTATGTGCAACACACCTTCGGCTCGCTGGGCAGTGGTTTCCTCGCTGTGCTGATTTCGCTGGCGTGTCTGGTGACCGCGGTCGGCCTGACCTGCGCCTGTGCCGAGTACTTCAGCCGCGTGTTGCCGCTGTCGTACAAGACACTGGTGATCATCCTCGCGGCGTTCTCGCTGCTGGTGTCCAACCTGGGCCTGACCAAGCTCATCGCTTTCTCGATCCCGGTACTGACCGCGATCTACCCGCCGTGCATCGTGCTGGTGGCGCTGAGCTTCTGCAAAGACTTCTGGCATGAGCACGGTCGCATTCTTGGCCCGGTGATGCTGGTATCGTTCGTCTTCGGCAGCATCGACGCGCTGAAAGGCGCCGGCCTGGCCGACTGGCTGCCAACCCAGCTCAGCCAACTGCCGCTGAGCGAGCAGGGGCTGGCCTGGCTGGTGCCGTGCGTGATGACGCTGGTGGTTGCTGTGGTGTGCGATCGCCTGCTGGGCAAGCGCAGCGAAGCGGTTGCCTGACCTGTTCTGATCCGCCACAAGCGGATCCCGCAGGATTAAACGGAAATGCCCCGTATCAATCGATACGGGGCATTTTTTATGCGCAGGAGGCAGTGTCTTTTTGGCTGAGCTAACGTCGAAGGGTTGCGTCGCTTTTATGCAGGCGTGAGCCTGCTCGCGATAGCGGTGTGTCAGTCACCATTGAAGTTGCCTGACACACCGCTATCGCGAGCAGGCTCACTCCTACAGGTACAGCATCTATATTCACAGGGATTTGCATGTCGTTCATCCAAGCCAATCTGATCCATCTGCTCGCCGCGCTCTGGTTTGTCATCTGCTGGGGCGGTTACACCCGTTATGCCACCTGGAAGGCCCGCGACACGGCGTGTCTGGCCAGCGTTTTACACCTGTATCGCGAAGACTGGATGCGCCGCATGCTGCTGCGTGACAACCGGATTGCCGACGCCAGTGTGATCGGCAACCTGGAGCGCAACGCCTCGTTCTTCGCCTCCAGTACCCTGATTATCCTCGCCGGTATTCTCACCGTGCTCGGTGCGTCTGATCGAGCTGTGTCGCTGCTGGCGGACATTCCCATGGTTCAGCAGGCGTCGCAGGGCATGTCGGAGATCAAGTTGCTGTGTCTGGCGCTGGTGTTCGTCTACGCCTTCTTCACTTTTAGCTGGTGCATGCGCCAGTACAACTTTGCGGCGATTCTGGTCGGCTCGGCGCCGATGGTCGGCGAGCGGCATGTTTCCGAGCAGGAGCGCAAAGCTTTCGCCTCGCGAGCCGCACGGGTGATTTCGATGGCGGCCAACCAGTTCAACTTCGGTTTGCGCTCTTACTACTTCGGCATGAGCATGCTGGCCTGGTTCGTCAGTCCGTGGCTGTTCATGTTGATGAGTGCTGGTGTCGTGGTGGTGTTGTATCGCCGCGAATTTCATTCCGACGTACTCGATGTCATGGTCTATACCCCTACCGAGGCACCGGTGCCCGAAACCAATAGAGAGGCCGCTTGATGAGTATTCCGTTCTGGTGTGTGTTTATCAGCGCGTTGTTGATTTATATCGCGCGTATGCCGGTGGGCAAGGCGATGAAAGAGCAGGGCGGGTATGACAATCACCTGCCGCGCCAGCAACAGGCGCAATTGACCGGTTACGGCGCACGCGCACTGGCGACGCATCAGAACAGTATCGAAGCGTTCATCCTGTTCGCGGTCGGTGTGTTGATGGCGCACACCACGCAAACGGCGGGATGGCTGATCGATGCGCTGGCGATCATCTTCGTGATTGCGCGGGTTCTGTACTTGTGGTTCTACCTGGCGGATCTGCCGAAGTTGCGCAGTCTGGTCTGGCTGGTCGGCTTGGTAGCTTCGTTGTTGCTGATGATTAGTCCGACTTTTAGAACGGTTCTGTTGTAAGCGGCCATTGCATCAAATCCCGGACAAAAGAAAACCCGCACTTGGCGGGTTTTCTTTTACTGCGTCAAAAGCGCTTTATTGCTTCTTGGCAGCTTCGTCTTGAGCGGCAGCGTTCGATTCAGCCTGAGCTTTGGCAGCTTCGGCGTTTTCTTTCGCAGCGTCGTTCACTTTATCCTGAGCTTTGTTCATGTCCTGCTGAGCTTGCTCAGCATGTTGGTTGGCATCTTGAGCTTTGTCCTCGGATTTTTTATCGCAGGCAGCGAGACCGAGGGAAGCGGTCAACATCAAGGCAATAGCTAAAGTCTTACGCATGGGGTGTTTCTCCTTATGGAAAATAACTACTGGCCTTAAGAACTCGGGGCTGCGGGTTAAGTTCCTCATTTGTTTCAGATATATAAGTTTGTTTTATCACGGAACTTTTGCCGCTTTTCTCACTACTGGCAAAAGGCTTTAACGCGAGTAATTATCATATGGCTGAAAACAGCGTTTTTGAGCGCGCGACGCGGTTTCTATCGGCGTTACGCCACTGTCAGGTGCTGGGGTTAAAGGTGCAGAGTGCCTCCAGCGAAGGTCTGACGGTGATCCTGCCTTACAGCCCGCAGATCGTCGGCAACCCGCAAACCGGCGTGATTCATGGCGGCGCCATCACCTCGCTGATGGACACGGCCTGCGGCATGTCGACCTTGTGTGTGCTGCCGGAATTCGAAGTCTGCCCGACCCTCGATCTGCGCATCGATTACATGCATGCCGCCGAGCCGCATAAGGATGTCTATGGCTTTGCCCAGTGCTACCGGGTTACCACTGACGTGATTTTCGCCCGCGGATTCGCCTATCAGGACGACCCCGAGCAACCCATTGCTCACGTTGTCGGCACGTTCATGCGGATGGGCAAGGCGCTCAGGGGCACTCAGGGCTTTGGCGGCGCAATCAAGGGAGGCAAGCCGTGAGCGAAGATCTCAAGCAGCAATTGCAGCTGGCCCATGCGCAAGGCGACTACGCGCCGTTACTGAAACTGATCCCCTACGCCGGCCTGATCGGCATCGAGTGTTCACGCGTAGGCGATGAACTGCTGTTCAAGCTGCCGGCGAACAAGGACAACATTGGTAACCCTTTATTGCCGGCGATCCATGGCGGGGTGATTGCCGGGTTCATGGAGCTGGCGGCCGCCCTGCATCTGCTGATTTTCACCGGCGCCCCGGGCGTGCCGAAGATCATCGACTTTTCCCTCGATTACCTGCGCGCCGGACAATTTCGTGACACTTGGGCCAAATGTCAGGTCTGTCGTCAAGGGCGTCGGGTCGCCAATGTGGCGATCACCGCTTGGCAAACGACCGAGGCCGAACCGATTGCCACCGCTCGCGCGCACTTCAAAATCGATGAACCCTTGAAATCCTGAACAGTGCCCCCAACTCAGATGACAACCCGCCGCCGACCATTCGGGTCGCGGCCACTGCCATCTGATTGGAGTTTGATGACCATGAGTGTGGAAACTCAAAAGGAAACCCTGGGCTTCCAGACCGAGGTAAAGCAGCTGCTGCACCTCATGATCCATTCGCTGTATTCGAACAAGGAAATCTTCCTGCGCGAATTGATCTCGAACGCCTCTGACGCTGTCGACAAGCTGCGCTTCGAAGCGCTGGCCAAGCCAGAGTTGCTCGAGGGCGGCGCTGATCTGAAAATCCGTGTGAGCTTCGACAAGGACGCCAAGACCGTCACCCTCGAAGACAACGGTATCGGCATGAACCGTGACGATGTGATCACCCACCTGGGGACCATCGCCAAATCCGGCACTGCCGATTTCATGAAAAACCTGTCCGGCGATCAGAAGAAGGATTCGCACCTGATCGGCCAGTTCGGCGTGGGTTTCTACTCGGCCTTCATCGTTGCCGACAAGGTTGACGTCTACAGCCGTCGCGCCGGCACCGCCGCCAGCGAAGGCGTGCACTGGTCGTCGAAAGGCGAGGGCGAGTTCGAAGTCGCCAACATCGACAAGCCAGAGCGTGGTACTCGCATCGTCCTGCATCTGAAGTCCGGTGAAGACGAGTTCGCCGATGGCTGGCGCCTGCGCAACATCATCAAAAAGTATTCCGACCACATCGCGCTGCCGATCGAGCTGCCGAAAGAAGTCACTCCGGCCGAAGGCGAAGAGGCTCCTGCCGTCGAGTGGGAAACCGTCAACCGCGCCAGCGCCCTGTGGACCCGTCCGCGCACTGAAGTGAAGGACGAGGAATACCAGGAGTTCTACAAGCACATCGCTCACGACTTCGAAAACCCGCTGGCGTGGAGCCACAACAAGGTCGAAGGCAAGCTCGAGTACAGCTCGCTGCTGTACGTGCCGGCCCGTGCCCCGTTCGATCTGTACCAGCGTGAAGCGCCGAAAGGCCTGAAGCTGTACGTGCAGCGTGTGTTCGTCATGGATCAGGCCGAGTCGTTCCTGCCGCTGTACCTGCGCTTCATCAAAGGTGTGGTCGATTCCAACGATCTGTCGCTGAACGTGTCGCGGGAAATCCTGCAGAAAGACCCGATCATCGATTCGATGAAGACTGCGCTGACCAAGCGCGTACTGGACATGCTGGAAAAACTGGCGAAGAACGAGCCAGAGCAATACAAGGGCTTCTGGAAAAACTTCGGTCAGGTCATGAAAGAAGGCCCGGCAGAAGATTTCGCCAACAAAGAGAAAATTGCCGGTCTGCTGCGTTTCGCATCGACTCAGGGTGACGACGGCGAGCAGATCGTCGGTCTGGCCGACTATCTGGCCCGCACCAAGGAAGGTCAGGACAAGATCTACTACCTCACCGGCGAGACCTATGCGCAGGTCAAGAACAGCCCGCACCTGGAAGTCTTCCGCAAGAAAGGCATCGAAGTGCTGCTGCTGACCGACCGCATCGACGAGTGGCTGATGAGCTACCTGAGCGAGTTCGACGGCAAGACCTTTGTCGACGTGGCGCGCGGTGACCTCGATCTGGGCAACCTGGACTCGGAAGAGGACAAGAAGGCTGCAGAGGAAGTCGCCAAGTCCAAAGAAGGTCTGGTCGAGCGCCTGAAAACCGCACTGGGCGATTCCGTCGCGGAAGTTCGCGTGTCCCATCGCCTGACCGATTCGCCAGCCATTCTGGCCATCGGCGAGCAGGACCTGGGTCTGCAAATGCGCCAGATCCTCGAAGCCAGCGGGCAGAAGGTGCCTGATTCGAAGCCGATCTTCGAAATCAACCCAAGCCACCCGCTGATCGAGAAGCTCGATGGCGAGCAGAGCGAAGGGCGTTTCGCTGACCTGGCGCACATCCTCTTCGATCAGGCTGCACTGGCTGCCGGCGACAGCTTGAAAGACCCGGCTGCTTATGTGAGCCGTCTGAACAAGCTGCTGGTTGAACTGTCGGTTTGATCACGTTGTAGGAAAAACCCGCTTCGGCGGGTTTTTTCATTCTGGTGTTTAACGAATCAGGAGTCAGAAATGAGCCAAGTCACTGTACGTTCCGTGGTCTACCAGATTGACGGCCAGCCTTATGAAGGTCGTTTGGCCTTCGACGCCGAGCACAAGGGTGCGCTGCCGGGTTTGTTGATGGCGCCGAACTGGATGGGCGTCAGCGCCGGTGCCGAAGACATCGCCAAAGCGGTGGCGGCCAAAGGTTACGTGGTGTTGATTGCTGACGTTTACGGCCAAAGCGTACGTCCACAGAATGCCGATCAGGCGCTGGCGGCGATGATGCCACTCAAGGACGACCGCGCTCTGCTGCGCAAACGTCTGCAAGTGGCTTTCGAGCAGTTGCAGAGCCAGGGTGAAGCGGCGGTCGATACGTCGAAACTGGCGGTGTTCGGTTTCTGCTTCGGTGGCTGCTGTGCACTGGATCTGGCCCGCACCGGCGCGCCAGTGAAAGCGGCGGTGTCGTTCCACGGCACGCTGGACTCGCCGAACCCGGCGGATGCGCAGAACATCCAGGGCTCGGTGCTGGTGCTGCACGGCGCGTCCGATCCGTTGGTGCCGAAAGAGCAATTGCCGGCATTTGAAGACGAGATGAATGCTGCTGGCGTGGATTGGCAGTTGCTCAGCTACGGCGGGGCGGTGCACTCGTTTACCGACCCGTATGCGAACGTGCCGGGCAAGATGATGTACGACGAGAAGACCGCGAAGCGTGCGTTCAAGTCGATGCATGCTTTGCTGGATGAAGTGTTCGAGGGCTGATTCAGTTGTCAGGCAACCATTCTGTGGTGGCTGATAGGGCCTCATCGCGAGCAGGCTCACTCCTACATTTGGAATGCGTTCCCCTGTAGGAGTGAGCCTGCTCGCGATAGCAATTTTCCAGGCGATATAAATCTCAGGGTAACTCGATCCGTTCAACTTCCCCTGGCACCGTCGGCCAATCCCCGGCCGCCCATTTGCGCCGCGCTTCATCGATCGCCGCCGGATCACTTGCAACGAAATTCCAGTTGATCCGCCGCGGCCCGTCCAGCGCCGCACCGCCGAATATCACCGCGTGCACATCACTTTCGGCAAACAGACTCATCTCTTCCCCGGCCGGCAGCACCACCAAGGCGTGGGCCTCGATGGCGTCGCCGCTCAGTTGGGCATCGCCGCTCAACACATACACCGCACGTTCCGCATGCTCGGTCGGAATCAGCAGCGTCGTTGCGCTCTGCATCCGTACTTCGGCATACAGCGTAGGGGAAAGTACCGGCACCGGTGATTCGAGGCAAAAGCCTGACCCGGCAATCATGCGGATCTGCACGCCAAGGTTATCGCTGACCGGCAAGCTCGCTGCCGGATGATGGCTGTAGTGGCCCGGCCCCTGTTCATGTTCCCTGGGCGAGGCCAGCCAGACCTGCAAGCCATGCAAGGTAAAGCTTTGCGCCAGTAACGGCGCTGGGGTGCGCTCGACATGGGCGATGGCGCTGCCAGCGGTCATCCAGCTGACATCGCCGGCGCTGACTACCTGATCCGAACCAAGGCTGTCCTTGTGTTGCAGTTGGCCTTCGAACAGATAAGTGAGGGTCGACAGACCGATGTGCGGATGCTGGCGGATGTCCATGCCTTTGCCGGTCGGATAAACCGTCTCGAGCATGTGATCGAAAAACACGAAAGGCCCGACGCTGCGGCATTTGGCTGACGGCAGCGGGCGCAGGATCGGCTGGCCTTCGACGTCTTCGGCGCGCGGGCGGATGATCAGGGGTTGCGTATCCATGGGGCATTCCAGGCTGAGCGGGCGATGCCAGAAGCATAACCCGCCGCTGGCCATGGGAGGTTTATTGGCTGTCGAAGCCTTGCGGGGTGTGGGTTTCGATCGTCACGTCACTGGTGGTCATCAGTTTGTGAGTCGGGCAACGGTCGGCGACCCGCAGCAGTTCGTCGCGTTGCGCGTCGGTGAGTACGCCTTTGAGGGTCAGGGTGACGTGCAGCACATATTTGCCTTTTTGTTCTTCGCTGTTGTCGCGTTTGACGTCGACGCCCACACCAGTCAGCGGGATGTCTTTCTTCTTCGCGTACATCTTCAGCGTCAGCGCTTTGCAGGCGCCGAGTGCGGCATCGAAATAATCGTGCGGCTCTGGCGCCGAACCTTCGCCACCTGCCGTTTTCGGTACGTCGGCAAACAGTTCGTGGTCATCGATTTGTACGGTGTGACGATAGCCTTCAGCGGAGACGGTATTGACGGTAACAGTCATGAGAACCTCACAGGCAGCGGGAAAATCGTAGGGTCAGGCAAGACCTTGCAGTTATAGAACATTCCCACGGGTACACGTTCCGCTTTCCGTGAGGGCTGAACCCTTGTCCTTCGGGCGGGGTCTAGGCTATGCCCACCTGCCGGAGATTACTTGTGTTTTTGTCGCGTCTGATTGTCGCCTGCCTTCTGGCTCTCGCCGGGACTGCCCATGCCCGCGAATACACCTACAGCGATGCGCACCTGCATTACGTGGATTTTTTCCAGGAAAGCGCCGGCATGGCGAAATTGCTGACGGCCATGAAGGAAAACTCCATCGAGCATGTGATGATTTCCGGCATTCCCGTGGCGAAGAAGTGGCACGAGGACGAACCCAAGCGCCCGCGCTATTACGCCGGTGATGACGCCGACGCCTACTGGTACAGCGCCACCGACGTGATCATTGCCGATGCGGTGCAAAAGCTGTCGCCGGAACAGCGCCAGTACTTCCACCCGTTCTTGTCAGGTTTCAATCCCAACGACAAAAACTCCGCCGCGCACATCCAGCGCATGCTCGACCTGTATCCGGGGCTGTGGCAGGGCATTGGCGAAGTGTTTACTCGGCACGACGATCTGACCGCACTCACCGCGGGCGACACCCCGCGAGCCAACAACGAAGCGATGACGAAGATCTATCACCTTGCTGCGGAAAATGATCTGCCGGTGATGCTGCATTCCAACATCACCTCCAAACGTGAGAAAAATCCGCTGTATCTGCAGGAAGTCGAAGAGCCGCTGCGTAATCATCCGCACACCCGCTTCATCTGGGCGCATGCGGGCACCAGTGCGGAAATCCATCGGCATCAAAAGCAGCTACCGTTTCTGCTGCCGACCCTGACGCGCATGCTTGAGGCTTATCCGAATCTGTTCGTCGATCTGTCGTGGAGCATGCTCACGCCTTACCTGCTGGATGAGCAGGGCAAACCTCGGCCGGAGTGGCTGGCGCTGGTGGAAAAGTACCCTGATCGCTTCATGCTCGGCTCTGACGTGGTAGGACGATTCAACAAACTCGGTCAGGAAATGCACAGCTATCGTCCGTTTCTGGATGCACTGCCGGAGGCGGTAGCCCGCAAGGTTGCGCGGGATAACTTCCTGGCGATATTGCCGCGCGATACGCTCAAAAGCCCTGACCAGCGCTGAAACGTCAAGCCCAGCGCTTCGAACTAGCCGCTCGTCTGCCTATCGCCTTTTCGTCTTACGCAATTTAAGGGCAATGCCGATACCTTCTAAAGCAACCCGCTGCAGGCTGATGCAGCGTATCTGGAAGGAGCCCGTGTCATGAACATCCGTAATTTCAATATCGCCCCGCGCGCCGGCGTGGGGTTTGGTCTGTTGGCGGTGATGGTCTTCGCCCTTGGGGCGTTTGCCCTGCTGCAAATGTCGAACATGCGCGCGCAGTCCGATGAAGTCGACAACAACTGGCTGCCAAGCGTAATGGCGGTCGGCGACATGAGTCAGGACATGCTGCGTCTGCGCGCATTGACCATGCGCCTGCTGCTCAATCGAGACCCCAAGGCGCTTGAGCAGAACGTCGCCAGGCTCAACGAGCTGCGCAATGGCCTGACCGAGACGCAGCGGCGCTATGAGGGGCTTATCGCCTTGCCTGAAGAGCGAGCGCTGTTCGATCGCTTCAAGGTCGCCGAACACAAGTACCTTGAGCTTCAGGCGCAGGTTGTGCAGCTGTCGGGGCAGAATCGGGTTGCCGAAGCTTCAGCGATTCTCAACGAGCAGATGAGCGCGCTGGCCGACGAGATCGCCGTCACCCTGCGCGAACTGGTCGATCTGAACAAGCGCAATGCCAATCTGGCCACCGAAGCGGCACGTCAAGTGTTCAACCATTCGCGGGTCTGGGTTGCCGCGATGATTGCATTGACCGCGCTGATCACCATTGGCCTGGCGTGGCTGTTGACCCGCAGCATCGTCGTGCCTTTGACCCAGTCGCTCAGCGTCGCTGAAGTCGTCGCCGGTGGTGATTTGACCGGCGATATTCACATCGCTGGCAAAGACGAGCTGGCGCGGCTGTTGCAGGCACTCAAGAGCATGCAGCACAACCTGCGTGACACGATCCGGCGGATCTCCGAGTCGTCCACCCAACTGGCCTCGGCCTCCGAGGAACTGAGCAGCGTTACCGAAGACGCCACCCGTGGCTTGCATCAGCAAAGTCAGGAAATCGAGCAGGCAGCCACGGCGGTCAACCAGATGACCGCGGCGGTGGAAGAGGTGGCGAATAACGCGGTGGCCACGTCCGAAGCGTCGCGTGAGTCCGATCGCATCGCCCGCCAAGGGCGCGAGCAAGTGCAGCAGACGGTGACATCCATCGAATTTCTCGCCGGCGACGTGACCCAGAACGCGGCCAAAGTCGAAGATCTGGCACAGAAGATTCATGGTATCAGCAAGGTACTGGATGTGATTCGTTCGATTGCCGAGCAGACCAATCTGCTGGCCTTGAACGCCGCGATCGAAGCGGCCCGGGCTGGTGATGCCGGACGTGGCTTTGCCGTGGTTGCGGATGAAGTGCGGGCCTTGGCTCATCGCACTCAGCAATCGACACAGGAAATCGAACAGATGATCGGCGGGATTCAGCAGGGCACCGATTCGGCAGTCAGTTCGATGCAGCAGAGCAATTCGCGCGCGCGTTCGACACTGGAGCTGGCCAAGTCTGCCGGCATGGCGCTGGAAGAAATAGCTTCGGCGTTTACCCTGATCAACGAACGTAATCTGGTGATTGCCAGTGCTTCGGAGGAGCAGGCGGCGGTGGCGCGGGAAGTGGATCGTAACCTGATGAACATTCGCGATCTGGCGATGCAGACTTCGGCGGGGGCTAATCAGACCAGTGCGGCGAGTCAGGAGTTGTCGCGGTTGGCGGTGGATTTGAACGGAATGGTGGCGCGGTTTTCGGTATGAGTGTGTGTCTCGAAAAGCCCCTCACCCTAGCCCTCCCCGGGGGAGAGAGGACTGACCGCAGGGAATCGGAGAGCTATACCGAACTGAGCGACCTCCATTGAATCCATAATCGACTCGGTCTGTCAGGTCGACGCATAGCAAAAGACACCTCGGTAGGCTCCCTCTCCTGGGGGAGAGGGCTGGGGTGAGGGCCGAGCCAGCCACAAATCTCCAATCCAGCAGCCAATAAAAAAGCCCCGCATTTCGCGGGGCTCTTTGTTCCTGCATCGAATCAGCTGCCTTTGACAGCCTTGCCGTTGACCGTACCGTCCTGGAGCATGATGTTGTACTCCTTGCCGTCGGTCTCGACCTGCTGCAGGCGAACCAGCAGATAATCCCAGTCCTTGGCGAACCACAGCACGGTGATGCGCTTGCTTTGTGTCGGGTCGCGCACGCGTTCGACCTTGATCGCGTCGATCTTGCCGGCCTTGGTCTCGACTTTTTCCGAGCCCAGTACGCGGAAGTCATAAGTATCGACTTCGCCGTCATCGACCACTTGATAGCTCATGGTCTTTTTGCCGGCGGCCACGTCATGCTGCAGCGCCAGTTGATAGGTGGACTTGTCGACCATGCCACGGTTCAGCGGGATCTTCACCGCGTCGCCACGGTCGGTGCCGGTGACCAGTTTGTTGTTCCAGTCGAAATCCAGATCAGCCTTCTTGGCTTTGCCCAGCCCACCGCGTTCGAAGTGGTAGGACTGCGGCAGCAAGGTGTCCTTGTCCAGCGTCAGGGTGCTTTCTTCAGTCAGGCTGGCGATCATCATCGAGGCCTTGAAGCTGAGTTTCCACACGCCGTTGGCTTCCTTGGCCAGGCTGCGCTCGGCGGTGCCGCTCATGGGCAGTTGCTTCCAGTCGGCGGTGTAGCTGGCGGAGAACGGTTGAAGGTCCGCTGCCTGCGCGAAGGGCAGGGCGAGCAGAGCGCAAGCGAAGAGCAGGGCGCGACGCATAATATCTCCTAGATTCGAATCAAGTGGCCGCTGGCGGCGAGTAACTGCCCGTCCAGCAAAGCACCGTGCTCCCCGAGTGCCAGCCTGCCTTCGGCAAACCAGCGTACCGCCATCGGGTAAATCCGGTGTTCCTGAACGTGGACGCGCTGCGCCAGACTCTGCGGCGTGTCGTGCAACTCTACCGGTAATACTGCCTGTACGACCAGTGGTCCGCCATCGAGTTCCTCAGTGACAAAGTGCACCGAGCAGCCGTGTTCCGTGTCGCCGGCCTCCAGCGCGCGCTGATGAGTGTGTAACCCTTTGTATTTGGGCAGCAACGACGGATGGATGTTGAGCAGGCGGCCCTGGTAATGACGGACGAAATTCGCGCTGAGAATGCGCATGAAACCGGCCAGTACCACGAGTTTTGGTTGGAATTCGTCGATCAGTTCGATCAGAGCAGCATCGAAGGCCTCGCGGCCCTCGAATGCCTTGTGATCCAGCGAGCGGGTGGCGATACCCGCGTCACTGGCGCGCTGCAGGCCGTAGGCGTCGGCGCGATTGGAAATCACTGCAGCGATGCGGACCGGGCTGTCGCCGGTCCGCGTGCTGTCGATCAGAGCCTGCAAGTTACTGCCGGTGCCGGACAACAGCACCACGACATCACAGGGTGCGGACATCAATGAGCCTTAAGGTTCTGCAGATCGACCTGGGCAGCGCCTTCGGCAGCCGCGGCGATCTGACCGATGACCCAAGGCTGCTCACCCGCGTCACGCAGGGTTTTCAGGGCCACTTCAACGTGTTCCTGAGCCACGCAGATGACCATGCCGACGCCGCAGTTCAGCACGCGGTGCATCTCGGTCTCGTCGACGTTGCCTTTTTCTTGCAGCCAGTCGAACACCGCAGGGCGGGTCCAGCTAGCGACGTCAACCACGGCCTGAGCGCCTTTTGGCAGCACGCGCGGTATGTTGTCGAGCAGGCCGCCACCGGTGATGTGGGCCATGGCCTTGACCGCACCGGTGTCCTTGATCAGCTTGAGCAGCGGCTTGACGTAGATGCGGGTCGGGGCCATCAGCAGGTCGGTCAGCGGTTTGCCGTCGAGCTGGATGTTTTCGATGTCGGCGCCGGAGACTTCGATGATCTTGCGGATCAGCGAGTAGCCGTTGGAGTGCGGGCCGGACGATGGCAGGGCGATCAGCGCGTCACCGGTGGCGACTTTCGAGCCGTCGATGATTTCGGCTTTTTCCACGACGCCGACGCAGAAGCCGGCCAGGTCGTAGTCTTCGCCTTCGTACATGCCGGGCATTTCAGCGGTTTCGCCGCCCACCAGCGAGCAACCCGACAGTTCGCAGCCGGCGCCGATGCCGGTCACTACCTGGGCTGCGGTGTCGACGTTGAGTTTGCCGGTGGCGTAGTAGTCGAGGAAGAACAGCGGCTCGGCGCCGCACACCACCAGATCGTTGACGCACATGGCGACCAGGTCGATGCCGATGCTGTCGTGCTTGTTCAGGTTCAGCGCCAGACGCAGCTTGGTGCCGACGCCGTCGGTGCCGGACACCAGCACGGGCTGCTTGTAGCCGGCCGGGATTTCGCAGAGGGCGCCGAAACCGCCCAGGCCGCCCATGACTTCCGGGCGCGCAGTGCGCTTGGCGACGCTCTTGATGCGTTCGACCAATGCTTCACCGGCGTCGATGTCTACACCGGCGTCCTTGTAGCTCAGGGAGGGTTGCTTGCTCATGATCCAGGCCTTTAGGGGAGGGGATTCAGGGGGTAACGACCGAGTTCAGCGGGAACATCGAAATCGAGGTGGCGGTGGCCTCACGCGAGTTTCGGGGTGCCCGGCTGTTGCCGGTCTGCGAAGGCGCGCGATTTTATCAGGCTTGAGGGGCAGCGGCCATCCTCGCACCGACGGGCAGGGCCATATCCGCGGAATTTTTTTACAATCCAGCGCCCTGAACGTCTGTATAAGGTGTGGCCATTAACCGTCTATCGTTATCACTGTGCAAAAACTTACCGCCGCCGCGTGAATGTTTTGCGCAGGCCAAGGGTCACAGCCTTGCTCAAACGGTTCACGCGGCCTGTTCCAGCCGCTCCTGTCGACGGGAATTCTCCATGCGTTTTGTAAAATTATTGTTGGTAGGCTGTCTGTCGCTGCTCAGCCTGGCGAGTCACGCCGAAAATCTCAAAGGCCTTTATCAGGTGCGCCAGCCAGTCACTGGCCAGGCGCCGGAAGAACGCGATCGCGCCACGCAGGCGGCGCTCGACACGCTGGTGCTGCGCCTGACCGGCGACCCGAAAGCCCCGCAAAGCCCCGGTTTGGCGGCGATTCGCAAGGATCCGCAACAGATCATCAGTCAATTCGGTTTCGATGCCGGTCCGCCGGAAGTGCTGAAGGTCGATTTCGACCCGGCGACCAGCGAACAGGCGTTGCGTCGCGCCGGGTTGTCGCTGTGGGGCGCCAATCGGCCGTCGATTCTCGGTTGGTGGCTGAACGATTCGACCGAAGGCTCGAGTCTGGTCGGCGATGGTCAGGCGGCCGCGACGCCATTACGTGCGGCGGCGCAACATCGCGGCTTGCCGCTGCGCCTGCCGCTGGCCGACCTGAGCGAGCAGTTGGTCGCCACCGCGCCGACACTCGAGGGCGCCGATGCCGCGCCGTTGCGCAGTGCCTCCGAACGCTACAACGCCGACGCCTTGCTGGCCGTGCATGCCCGTGAAGAAGGCGGGCAGTGGCAGGCCAAGTGGCGCCTGTGGCTGGGCGATCAGAAAGAGGCCGGCAGCGTGCAGGGCGCCGATCAGGCTGCTGTGGCCGATGCGGTGATGCTGGCTGTGGCCGAGCGCCTGGCGCCGCGCTTTGTGGTCAAGCCCGGTGTGTCAGGGCAGCAGACCCTCGAAGTGCAGGGCATGAATCTGGAGCATTACGCGGCGTTGTTGCGGTTACTCGAACCGTTCGGCGTGCGTCTGCAGACTGTTGACGGCGATCGTATCGTCTACCGGGTCAGCGGCAGCGCCGAGCAGTTGCGTGCGCAACTCTCGCTGGCGAAGTTGCAGGAGTTGCCGCCAGAAGCGCCGGCTCCGGTGCCTGCGCCGCAGACTGTGGAGGGCGGTGTTGCACCGGTGGCAGCGCCGGCTCCGGTAGCGGCGGCGCCGTCGTTACGCTTTCGTTGGTAAATCTTTCTTTATATATAAGCAGGAGTGGTAAATGGCCGATACGCGGCGTTGGTTCTGGCTCGGTGGGGTAGTCCTGCTTTGCGCGTTTGTATGGTTGCTGCACCCGATCCTCACGCCGTTCCTGGTTGCGCTGCTGCTGGCTTATCTGTTCGATCCGCTGGTGGATCGGCTGGAACGGGCAGGCCTGTCGCGCACCTGGGGAGTGATCTCGGTGTTCGCCTTGTTCACTCTGATCGTCACCGCATTGCTGTTGGTGCTGGTGCCGATGCTCGCCAAGCAGTTGCTGCGTCTGTACGAACTCGCGCCGCAGATGCTCGACTGGCTGCAGCACACCGCGGTGCCGTGGGCGCAGGCGAAGCTGGGGCTGTCGGATGGTTTCTGGAAGTTTGACAAGGTCAAAGCGGCGATCAGTGAACACATGGGCCAGACCACCGACATCGTCGGCGTGGTGCTGAGTCAGGCGACGGCGTCGAGTCTGGCGTTGATCGGCTGGCTGGCGAATCTGGTGCTGATTCCGGTGGTGAGCTTTTACCTGCTGCGCGATTGGGACGTGATGATGGCGAAGATCCGCAGCCTGCTGCCGCGTGATCGCGAGGAGCGCGTGGTGGCGCTGGCCGGCGAATGCCATGAAGTGCTCGGCGCGTTCGTGCGCGGGCAGTTGCTGGTAATGCTGGCGCTGGGCGTGATTTACGCGGCGGGGCTGATGATCGTCGGTCTGGAGCTGGGGCTGTTGATCGGCCTGATCGCAGGTCTGGCGGCGATCGTGCCGTACATGGGCTTCGTCATCGGTATCGGCGCGGCGCTGATCGCCGGGTTGTTCCAGTTCGGTGGCGATCTATACCCGATGGTCGGCATTGTCGCGGTGTTCATGGTCGGGCAGGCGCTGGAAGGCATGGTGCTGACACCGCTTTTGGTGGGCGACCGCATCGGCCTGCATCCGGTGGCGGTGATTTTCGCCATTCTTGCCGGTGGCGAGTTGTTCGGTTTTACCGGGGTGTTGCTGGCGCTGCCGGTGGCGGCGGTGATCATGGTCCTGGTGCGCCATGTGCACGACCTGTACAAGGATTCCGACATCTACAGTGGTGTGGACGAGCCGGAGTTGTAAGGGCGAAGGGCGGCCCGGCGAACGGCCGGGTCGCCCCGTTTTCCGCAGGCGCTGGCGCCAAAGAAACTGTCATGAAACCAGCGAGTTAACGCAAACCTTTGATTTTGCTTGGACTCTGTCGCATTGTGCGCTCAGCGTCACGGGTATAAACTTCGCCAACTTTACACAGAGGCCACTAACGGTTCCTTGGTAACCGTTCAGTCAGCATGAAACCGATTCAGCTGCCCCTAGGTGTGCGTCTGCGTGACGACGCCACCTTCATCAACTACTACCCAGGCGCCAATGCCGCTGCACTCGGCTATGTCGAGCGTCTTTGCGAAGCCGACGCCGGCTGGACAGAGAGCCTGATCTACCTGTGGGGCAAACACGGCGTAGGGCGCACGCATCTGTTGCAGGCCGCATGCTTGCGTTTCGAGCAGATGGGCGAGCCGGCGGTGTACCTGCCGCTGGCCGAGTTGATGGACCGCGGCGTCGAAATCCTCGACAACCTTGAACAGTACGAACTGGTCTGTCTCGACGACTTGCAGGTGATTGCCGGCAAGGCGGATTGGGAAGAGGCGATGTTCCACCTGTTCAATCGTCTGCGTGACAGCGGTCGGCGTCTGCTGATCGCCGCGTCGACGTCACCGCGCGAATTGCCGGTGAAACTGGCCGACCTGAAATCGCGCCTGACCCTGGCGCTGATCTTCCAGATGCGCCCGCTTTCCGATGAAGACAAGTTGCGTGCGCTGCAATTACGCGCGTCGCGTCGTGGTTTGCACCTGACCGATGAGGTCGGGCACTTCATTCTGACCCGTGGCACGCGCAGCATGAGTGCATTGTTCGATCTGCTCGAACAGCTCGATCAAGCCTCGCTCCAGGCCCAGCGCAAGCTGACCATTCCGTTCCTCAAAGAAACCTTGGGCTGGTAAGCCGAGCCTGCTGTAGTGCGGGTTTCAAGGGGCGGGTGGCATCTTTCAGGCGCCAGAAAATCCGCATTCCTGCATGGGTTGCAGGCCGCGTATCGGTTCAAATGGGCTTAAGCGCTTAGATGTAAACGCGAAACCGCCAAGTCACATTTAGTTCGATTGAATTTGCAAATGAGGACGATAGCGGGCATAGTCTCGGCTTCTTTACAACTATCAGCCACGGTCGTGCCCATGCTAAAGCGCTTCGCACCCCTCGTGCCTCTCGCACTCGTCACCCTGTTGTACGGTTGTGCTGCTCATTCTCCAGTTCAAGAGCAGCCTCAGCAGGTTAAAAATTCCGCCACGGCCCAGTCTTCCGTTATTTATCAGGAAGAGCTGGACACCGAAAAAGAACTCAACGAATTCAACGGCAAGAAGCCTTATCAGCTTCCTGTTCTGGCCGACAGCATTCTCGAACGCGGCATGTCCCTGATCGGTACCCGTTACCGTTTCGGTGGTACCTCTGAAGCCGGTTTCGATTGCAGCGGTTTCATCGGTTATCTGTTCCGCGAAGAAGCCGGCATGAATCTGCCGCGCTCCACCCGCGAAATGATCAACGTGGATGCGCCGCTGGTTGCGCGCAGCAACCTTGAGCCGGGCGATCTGCTGTTCTTCGCCACCAATGGCCGTCGCGGCCGGGTCAGTCACGCCGGGATCTACCTGGGCGACAACCAGTTCATCCACTCCAGCAGTCGTCGCAGCGGCGGTGTTCGCATCGACAGTCTGGGTGACAGCTACTGGAGCAAGACCTTCATCGAAGCGAAACGCGCACTGGCGAACGCTCCGACCGTGGTCACTGCGCGCAAGTAATTGCCCTGTTGTCGCTGCGTTCGTGGCGACACTCAAGCTGCCGGCAAACGGAGTAGACACAAACTTTACAAGGTGAAGTTAAAGTCTTACTTGAAGTTTGCCGCGTAGCCGCTAGAATCCTGAATCATATTGATGGCAAACCGCCTGCGTACAGACGCAGGCGGTTTTGTTTCTGTCCATTCGGCAGAGAAAGCCGCAGCCTGATCAGGATGTTCTGCTTATGACGATGTCGGCCCGCCTCACCTTGATCCTTTGCGCCGCGCTGCTCAGCGCCTGCGCCAGTCGTACACCGCCGCCAGCCCCCGTGGTTCGCGCGCCGATTGTGTTCGGCTCTTCACAGGCTTTTTCACCGGTTGCTGAAGACGTGCTGTTTCGCGCGCTCGGCCTCGTCGGCACGCCCTATCGCTGGGGCGGCAACACGCCGGATTCGGGTTTCGATTGCAGCGGCCTGATCGGCTTCGTTTACCGCGATGCGGCGGGAATCTCGCTGCCACGTTCCACTCGCGAAATGATCGTCATGCAGGCACCGAACGTCGGCAAGGAAGGCTTGCAGACCGGTGACCTGATTTTCTTCGCTACCAACGGCGGCTCGCAGGTCAGCCATGCCGGCATTTATGTCGGCGAAGGGCGCTTCGTGCATGCGCCGGCAACGGGCGGCACGGTCAAGCTCGACAGCCTGTCGAAGGCGTATTGGCAGAAGGCCTATCTGAGCGCCAAACGGGTGTTGCAGCCGGGGCAGTTGGCGCATAACCCGTAAATCAAATCACACAAAATCCCTGTAGGAGTGAGCCTGCTCGCGATAGCGCCTTGTCAGTCAACATCATCGTTAACTGAAAGACCGCTATCGCGAGCAGGCTCACTCCTACAGTTGGTTTGTGTCAGGCGAAAGTTATTTTGTGGCCGACACACGCCACACCTTGTTGCCCACATCATCCGCCACCAGCAACCCGCCTTGCTGATCGATCGCCACGCCCACCGGGCGGCCCAGCGCGTTTTCGTCCTTGTCGAGGAAGCCGGTCAGCACATCCACCGGTGTGCCGTTGGGTTTACCGCCACTGAAGGGCACGAAAATCACTTTGTAGCCACTGTGCGGTTTGCGGTTCCACGAGCCGTGCTGGCCGATGAACGCACCTTCCTTGAATTGCGCCGGCAGCTTGTTGCCCTCGGCAAAGGTCAGGCCCAGCGAGGCGGTGTGCGGGCCGACTGCGTAATCCGGGACGATGGCCTTGGCCACCAGGTCGAGGTTCTGCGGCTTGACCCGCACGTCGACGTGTTGGCCGTAATAGCTGAACGGCCAGCCATAGAAGCCGCCGTCCTTGACCGAGGTGATGTAGTCCGGCACCAGATCGCTGCCGATCTCGTCACGCTCGTTGACCGCCGTCCACAGCGCGCCGCTGGTGGGCTCCCACGCCAGGCCGTTGGGATTGCGGATGCCCGAGGCGAAGATTCGGTGATTGCCGGTGGCGCGATCGACTTCCCAGATCGCCGCACGACCCTCTTCCTGATCCAGGCCGTTTTCGCCGACGTTGCTGTTCGAACCGACGGTGACGTAGAGCTTGCTGCCGTCCTTGCTGGCGATCACGTTTTTGGTCCAGTGATGGTTCAGCGTGCCGCCCGGCAGATCGACGACCTTGATCGGCTGGGACTTGATTTCGGTGGTGCCGGGCTCGTAATTGAAGCGCAACAGGCGATCGGTATCGGCCACGTACAAGTCGTTGCCGACCAGGGCCATGCCGAATGGCGAATTAAGGTTTTGCAGAAACACCGTGCGGGTTTCGGCCACGCCATCCTTGTCGGCATCGCGCAGCAAGGTGATGCGATTCGGGCTCGGTACGCCGGCGCCGGCCTTGCCCATGACCTTTTTCATCACCCAGCCACGAATGCCTTTGCTGTCGTCCGGTTTCGGTGGCGCATTGGTTTCGGCCACCAGCACATCCCCATTGGGCAGCACGTACAGCCAGCGCGGATGATCGAGGCCTTCGGCGAACGCGGCGACCTGAGTGCCGGCTGCCGCCGTCGGTTTTGCCCCCTCGGGCCAGCCGATCGCCGGGGCAATGTTCACTGTCGGGATCAGGGTCTTGTTCGGTTCCGGCAGTTTCGGCGACGGGCCAGTGCCGTCGGAGACTTGCAGGCTGGAGGTTTCGCCACAGGCGCTGAGCCCGCCGGCGAGGGCGATGACAAAAACTAGGTGGGGCTTGCGCATTGCTGATCTTCCCTATGAATGCATTCCTAACCATAGAGGAGGGCGCAAGCCCGATGGTTCAACTGCTCAACCGCGGGCTTCCTTGAACAGCACGGCAATGCCCGGGTGATAGTTGCCCGCTTCGCTGTGCAATTTGCGGTAGGCATAGGGGAAATACCAGGCCACGGCGCAGGTGTGTTCCTTTTGCAGATCGTCGACCATGTCCTGCAATTCTTCGGGGCTGGCGCTGTGCTGGGCTTTTTGCGGGGCGACGAACAGGCAGCCGAGCTTGAGGTCGCTGGCGTAACTGATGCGTTTGGCGTCCTGAGTGATGTCGGCAAGAGCCTGGGTCAGGTTGAGGTTGTTCACCCGTGGCCAGCGCTGGGTGCCTTGAATGAAGGCGCGGTCTTCGTTGCCGGCGATAAACAGATCGGCGCGGGCGTTGCGCTCGCCGTCTTCGTTCTGTTTGCGGGTGACGGTGTCGTTCAAGGTCACCAGCTCGGCCATCCAGGCTGCGGCCGAAAGCAGGCCGAGGTTGGCTCTCTCGTCATGCCAGTACGGCGTATCGCCGTCGCCGCGCACGGTGTTGTAGCGGTCGATACAGTCAAACCAGCGTTCAAGCACCGGGCGCAGGAATTCCAGGCGCGGGTTGCTGATGATCATGCCTTGCATCGTCATCGTCCTTATTGTTGTGATGTGCTTTTTCGAGAAAAGCATGGCTCTTTGATATCACTTGTCACAGTCTGGCACAAGATTGCCGGCAGATAATTGATCGATCGCAGTTTCTTGCCCGATGGCCGCCTCTTTAATTGACGCTCCACCCCCAACCCTCTAACCTTCGCCGCTTGTTTCAGGTGCTCTGTGACCTGCGTCGACAGAGTGAAACAGGGAAGCCGGTGAGGGTGGTCTTCACGCGAAGCCACGACGATCCCGGCGCTGCCCCCGCAACGGTAAATGAGTGAACACTGCGTTCAATGCCACTGCTCAACAGCGGGAAGGCGCGCAGTCTGGCCAACGCCGCTCATGAGCCCGGAGACCGGCCTGATCCATCCAGCGGCATCACGGTGGGCGATGCCAGGCTTTTTGCCGTCTATTCTTGTGCCTGCCCGCCGTTTACCCGTCTCAACGGAGAGCTCCCCCATGACCGATTCCCCCGAGCGCGACGAACGCCATCTGGCGCGCATGCAGCGTAAAAAAGCCGTGATCGACGAACGCATCGCCAATTCGCCCGACGAGTGCGGCCTGGTGCTGGTGCTGACCGGCAATGGCAAAGGCAAGAGCAGCTCGGCCTTCGGCATGCTTGCCCGCGCCATGGGCCACGGCATGCAGTGCGGTGTGGTGCAGTTCATCAAGGGCCGCAACAGCACAGGCGAGGAGCTGTTCTTCCGCCGCTTCCCCGAGCAAGTGCGCTTCCATGTGATGGGCGAAGGTTTCACTTGGGAGACCCAGGACCGTCAGCGCGATATCGCCGCCGCCACGGCGGCGTGGGAAGTGTCTCGTGAGCTGCTGCGCGATCCGTCGATAGGGCTGGTGGTGCTCGACGAATTGAACATCGCCCTCAAGCACGGTTATCTGGATCTCGATCAGGTGCTCAGCGATTTGCAGGCGCGGCCGCCGATGCAGCATGTCGTCGTGACCGGGCGCGGCGCCAAGCCGGAAATGATCGAGATGGGCGATACGGTCACGGAAATGGGCATGCTCAAGCATGCGTTCCAGGCCGGGATCAAAGCGCAGAAAGGCGTCGAACTTTGAATCAGCCCCGTCACTGCCCGGCCGTCCTGATTGCCGCGCCGGCTTCCGGCCAGGGCAAGACCACGGTCACCGCCGCGCTCGCCCGTTTGCATCGCAATCAGGGGCGCAAGGTGCGCGTGTTCAAATGCGGTCCGGACTTTCTCGACCCGATGATCCTTGAGCGCGCCAGCGGTGCGTCGGTCTATCAACTGGACATGTGGATGGTCGGCGAGCAGGAAAGCCGTCGCCTGTTGTGGGAAGCCGCCGCCGATGCGGACCTGATTCTGATCGAAGGCGTGATGGGCCTGTTTGACGGCACGCCATCGAGCGCTGACCTGGCGCGACACTTTGGCGTGCCGGTGCTCGGGGTGATCGACGGCACCGCCATGGCGCAGACCTTCGGTGCATTGGCGCTGGGCCTGGCGAAATATCAGCCGGACCTGCCGTTCGCCGGGGTGCTGGCCAACCGCGTCGGCACTTTGCGTCATGCGCAATTGCTCGAAGGCAGCCTCACCGAAGGCCTGCGCTGGTACGGCGCGTTGTCGCGCGAGACCGGCATCGAGCTGCCGAGTCGCCATCTCGGCCTGGTGCAGGCCAGCGAACTGAATGATCTGGACTTGCGTCTCGACGCCGCCGCCGATGCCCTGGCCAGCAGTTGCGAAGTGGCGCTGCCGCCGGCCGTTGAATTTGCCGCGCCGGATGTCATCGCTGCCGAGCCACTGTTGCAAGGCGTGCGGATCGCCGTTGCCCGCGACGAAGCGTTCGCTTTCACCTATGGCGCAAGCCTCGATCTGTTGCGGGCGATGGGCGCCGAGTTGAGCTTCTTCTCGCCGATCCGCGACACGCAATTGCCCGAGGCGGACAGTCTGTATCTGCCGGGCGGCTACCCCGAGCTGCACCACGTTGCACTGGCACAGAACACTGCGATGCTCGAGGCGATCCGCGCGCACCATGCGGCAGGCAAGCCGTTGCTGGCCGAATGCGGTGGCATGCTTTATCTGCTCGATTCGCTGACCGATGTCGAAGGCACCCGCGCTGAACTGGTCGGGTTGTTACAGGGCGAGGCGGTGATGCAAAAGCGTCTGGCGGCACTGGCGTTGCAGGCGGTCGATCTGCCGGAAGGCTCGTTGCGCGGCCACACGTATCATCATTCGCTGACGACCACTGAGCTGACGCCGATTGCCCGTGGGCTGAGCCCGAATGGCGGGCGCGGGGCCGAGGCGGTTTATCGTGAAGGGCGGATGACGGCTTCTTATGTGCACTTTTATTTTCCGTCGAATCCGACTGCGATTGCCGCGCTGTTTGTGCCTGATCTTGAAACCGCTATCGCTAGCAGGCTAGCTCCCACATTGGACGGTGTAACACCTGACGAAACGCAATCCCCTGTGGGAGCGAGCCTGCTCGCGAAAGGGCCATGACCGACAACGCATTCTCCGAAGCCGAGCGCCAGGCCGTTTACAAAGCTATCACCGAACGCCGCGACATGCGCCATTTCAGCGGCGGCACCGTTGAACCGCAACTGCTGCGGCGTCTGCTCGAAGCCGCCCATCAAGCGCCAAGTGTCGGCCTGATGCAGCCCTGGCGCTTCATCCGCATCAGCGACCGCACCCTGCGCGGGCAGATCCAGCATCTGGTCGAAGCCGAACGCGTGCGCACCGCCGAAGCCCTTGGTGAGCGCAGTGACGAGTTCATGAAACTCAAGGTCGAAGGCATCAATGACTGCGCCGAAGTACTGGTGGCGGCGCTGATGGACGATCGTGAAAAGCACATCTTCGGCCGGCGCACGCTGCCGGAAATGGACATGGCTTCGCTGTCCTGCGCGATCCAGAATCTGTGGTTGGCGTCCCGTGCCGAAGGATTGGGCATGGGCTGGGTGTCGCTGTTCGAGCCGCAAGCGCTGGCGGATCTGTTGCAATTGCCGCCGGGTGCCAAGCCGCTGGCGGTGCTGTGTCTGGGCCCGGTCAAGGAATTCTACCCGGCGCCGATGCTGGTCCTCGAAGGCTGGGCGCAGGCGCGACCGCTGAACGAATTGCTGTACGAAAATTATTGGGGAGTGAGTCAATGAGTGTGGCGTTGTTGAGTGTCGCCGCAGTGGCGCTGGATGCGCTGCTCGGTGAACCGAAACGCTGGCATCCGCTGGTGGCGTTCGGCAATTTTGCCGGGCGCATCGAGCAACGTTTCAACGCCGGTGGCCGCGGCTGGCGCAGCCATGGCGTGACCGCGTGGGTGATCGCGGTGCTGCCGCTGACGCTGCTCGCCACGGCATTTTCCTGGGCGCCGTACGTGGGTTGGGTCGTTGAGATTCTTGCGCTGTATTGTGCCCTCGGCATGCGCAGCCTCGGCGAACATGTCGCTCCAGTGGCTGCGGCATTGCGCGCTGATGATCTGGCTGAGGCGCGCACTCGCGTCGGCTATCTGGTCAGCCGCCAGACCGACGAACTCGACAGCAACGCCGTGGCCCGCGCCGCCACCGAGTCGGTGCTGGAAAACGGCAGCGATGCGGTATTTGCTGCGCTGTTCTGGTTTGTTGTCGCCGGTGCGCCGGGCGTGGTGCTCTATCGCTTGAGCAACACGCTGGACGCGATGTGGGGCTATCGCAACGAACGCTTCGAGCGCTTCGGCTGGGCGGCGGCGAAAATCGACGACGTGTTGAACTACATTCCTGCACGGCTGGTGGCGCTGACCTACGCGCTGCTCGGCAAAACCCGCCTCGCGCTCACGTGCTGGCGCACCCAGGCGCCACAATGGGACAGCCCCAACGCCGGCCCGGTGATGGCCGCGGGTGCCGGCGCACTCGGCGTCGAGCTGGGCGGGCCGGCTATCTACCACGGCGAACTGCACGAGCGCCCTCAACTCGGTGAAGGCGCCCCCGCCGACGCCGATTCCATCGAGCGCGGCTGGCAATTGGTCCAGCGCGGGGTATGGTTATGGCTGCTGATTCTTTGCGTGGGGGCTGAATTCTATGCTTGAGCACGGTGGCCGACTGCGCAAGGCGGCACACGATTACGGCATTGCCGAAGCCGACTGGCTGGACCTGTCCAGCGGCCTGGCGCCGTGGCCTTTTCCGATCCCGGAAATCCCCTTGCGCGCCTGGGCTCGCCTGCCGGAAACCGACGATGGCCTGGAGCAGGCAGCGTGCGATTACTACGGTGCCGCGCAAGTGCTGTCGGTGGCCGGTTCGCAGATGGCCATCCAGTTGCTGCCGCGCTTGCGCCGTGCCGGCAAGGTCGGCGTGTTGTCGCCGTGCTATGCCGAACACGCCGAGGCGTGGCGGCGCAGTGGCTATATCGTCCGCGAAGTGCTGGAGCAGGAAGTCGAGTTCTTTCTCGACAGCCTCGATGTGCTGGTGGTGGTCAACCCGAACAATCCGACCGGCCTCAGCCTGACCCCGGCGCGGCTGCTCGACTGGCACGCGCGGCTGGCCCAGCGCGGCGGCTGGCTGGTGGTCGACGAAGCGTTCATGGACAACACGCCGCACTTGAGCCTGGCCGCGCACAGCCATCTCATCGGCCTGATCGTGTTGCGCTCGTTCGGCAAGTTTTTCGGTCTGGCCGGGGTGCGTCTGGGCTTCGTGCTAGCCGAGCGCAAGTTGCTCAAACTGCTCGCCGAACAGGTCGGACCGTGGGCGGTCAGCGGGCCGACGCGGGTGCTCGGTCAGGCGTGTCTGCAAGACACCGAAAATCACACGCGCCAACGGATTCGCAGCGATGAAGCCAGCGAACGGCTGGCGGCATTGCTTGAGCGCTACGGCTTCAAGCCGCAGGGCGGCTGCGCGCTGTTCCAATGGCTGATCACCGAAGACGCCGAAACGCTGCACGATTTCATGGCCCGGCGCGGCATCCTCCTGCGCCTGTTCACCCACAACAGCAGCCTGCGTTTCGGCCTGCCCGGCGATGCCGCCGATGAGCTGCGACTGGCACACGCCTTCGACGCCTACCGTAAGGAACACCCATGACCACGCTGATGGTGCAGGGCACCACGTCGGATGCCGGTAAAAGTACGCTGGTGACGGCGCTCTGTCGTTGGGCGACCCGTCAGGGCGTCGCGGTGGTGCCGTTCAAGCCGCAGAACATGGCGCTCAACAGCGCGGTGACGGCGGACGGCGGCGAGATCGGCCGCGCGCAAGCGGTGCAGGCGCAAGCCGCGTATCTCGAACCGCACACCGACATGAACCCGGTGCTGCTCAAGCCCAACAGCGACACCGGCGCGCAAGTGATCATTCACGGCCGCGCGGTGACGACGATGAACGCCGTCGCCTATCACGACTACAAAGCCATCGCCATGCAAGCGGTGCTGGCCTCGCACCAACGCCTTAGCGCCGCCTATCCACTGGTGATGGTCGAGGGCGCGGGCTCACCGGCCGAGATCAATCTGCGTGCCGGCGACATCGCCAACATGGGCTTTGCCGAAGCGGTGGATTGCCCGGTGCTGCTGATTGCCGACATCAATCGCGGCGGGGTTTTCGCCCATCTGGTCGGTACCCTGGAGTTGTTGTCGCCGAGCGAGCAGGCGCGGGTCAAGGGTTTCATCATCAACCGCTTTCGCGGTGACATCGCCTTGCTGCAACCGGGCCTCGATTGGCTGGAACAGCGCACCGGCAAACCGGTGGTTGGCGTCCTGCCGTATGTGCTGGATCTGCATCTGGAAGCGGAAGACGGCATCGACCAGCGCCAGACCGACAAGGCCGAGCAAGTACTGAAAGTCGTGGTGCCGGTGCTGCCGCGCATCAGCAATCACACCGATTTCGATCCGCTGCGTTTGCATCCGCAAGTCGATCTGCAATTTGTCGGGCCGGGGCAGGCGATTCCGCCTGCGGACCTGATCATCCTGCCGGGCTCGAAAAGCGTGCGCAGCGACCTTGCGTATCTGCGTGGCAACGGCTGGGAAACCGCGATCAACCGGCATTTGCGCTACGGCGGCAAAGTGTTGGGCATTTGCGGTGGTCTGCAGATGCTTGGCGAGCAGGTCCACGATCCGCTGGGTCTGGAAGGCGCAGCAGGTTCCAGCGCCGGGCTGGGCTTGCTCGCGTTTGAAACAACGCTCGAAGCCGAGAAGCAATTGCGCAACGTGCGCGGGCGGCTGGCGCTGGAAAACGCGCAAGTCAGCGGCTATGAAATCCATGCTGGCGTCACCCGCGGGCCGGCGCTGGAGAACGCGGCGGTGTTGCTTGACGACGGTCGTCGCGACGGCGCGCAAAATGCTGACGGTCAGGTGTTCGGCACCTATCTGCATGGCTTGTTCGAATCGCCCCAGGCTTGTGTGGCGGTGCTGCGCTGGGCCGGGTTGAGCGATGTGCAAACGGTGGATTACCACGGCCTGCGCGAGCGCGATATCGAGCGCCTGGCGGATCTGGTGGAGCAGCATCTGGATACCGGGTTGTTGCGTGAGCTCTGTGGGGTTTGAGGTGGGTTCAATTGCCTCATCGCGAGCAGGCTCACTCCTACAGGGTTATGTGTTTTACACAAAATTCATGGCTACTCGAGATCCCTTGTAGGAGTGAGCCTGCTCGCGATAGCGCCAGTCGCCTCAACCCACAATTTTCAGGATGTTCCCCATGCTCCAACTGATCCTCGGCGGCGCCCGCTCCGGCAAAAGCCGGTTGGCCGAAAAACTCGCCAGCGACAGCCAGCTGGCGGTGACGTACGTCGCCACCAGCCAACCGCTCGATGGCGAAATGAACGCGCGCGTCGCTCACCATCGCGCCCGCCGTCCGGCTGAATGGGCACTCATCGAAGAACCGCTGGAACTGGCTCGGGTGTTGCGCGAATCTGCCAGCGCCGAGCGTTGCCTGTTGGTCGATTGCCTGACCTTGTGGCTGACCAATCTGCTGATGCTCGACGACGCCGAACGCCTCGTCGCCGAGCGTGAAGCGCTGCTCGATTGCCTGGCCTCGCTGCCCGGTGAAATCATTTTTGTCAGCAACGAGACCGGTATGGGTGTCGTGCCGCTGGGCGAATTGACTCGCCGCTATGTCGATGAAGCCGGTTGGCTGCATCAAGCTCTGGCCGAGCGTTGTCAGCGAGTCGTCCTGACCGTTGCCGGCCTGCCCCTGACTCTGAAAGGACCTGCGTTATGACTCAAGCCTGGTGGCTCAACCCGTGCCAATCGGTCGACAACAACGCCGTTGAACAAGCGGCGGCGCGGCAACAGCAACTGACCAAACCGGCCGGCTCGCTCGGTCGGCTGGAAACCGTTGCGGTGCAACTGGCCGGCCTGCAAGGGCAGGTCAAGCCGACGCTGGAGCAGATCTGGATCGCGATTTTTGCCGGCGATCACGGTGTGGTCGCCGAGGGTGTTTCGGCGTTCCCGCAGGAAGTCACCGGGCAGATGCTGCTCAACTTCGTCAGCGGCGGCGCGGCGATCAGCGTGTTGGCGCGCCAGCTCGGCGCGCAGCTGGAAGTGGTCGATCTGGGCACAGTGAATCCGGCGTTGAATCTGCCCGGCGTGCGGCATGTGAACATCGGCGCGGGCACGGCGAACTTCGTCCACGGCGCGGCAATGTCCCAAGCTCAAGGCGAGCGGGCCTTGCAGGCCGGGCGTGAAACCCTGCTGCGGGCGAAAGCGGCGGGCGCGCAGTTGTTCATCGGTGGCGAAATGGGCATCGGCAATACCACGGCGGCCAGCGCCCTGGCCTGCGCCTTGCTCGATTGCCCGGTCGCGCACCTGACCGGTCCCGGCACCGGGTTGAATGCCGCAGGCGTCAGTCATAAGGCGCAGGTCATCGAGCGTGCCCTGACACTGCACGCGGCACAGCGCGGCGATGCGTTGCAGACGCTGTTCAACCTCGGTGGGTTCGAAATCGCCGCGCTGGTCGGCGCTTATCTGGCGGCGGCGCAGGAGGGTGTTGCGGTGTTGGTGGACGGGTTTATCTGCACAGTCGCGGCGCTGGTCGCGGTGCGCTTGAATCCGGCCTGCCGCGAATGGCTGCTGTTTGGCCATCGCGGTGCCGAACCGGGGCATCGGCATGTGCTCGAAACGCTGCAGGCCGAGCCGTTGCTGGAACTCGGTCTGCGCTTGGGCGAGGGCAGTGGCGCGGCGCTGGCGGTGCCGCTGTTGCGCCTGGCCTGCGATCTGCACGGGCACATGGCAACGTTCGCCGAAGCGGCAGTGGCGGATCGTCCCGCATGACTTTGCATCTGCATCTGCTGCGCCACGGCGAAACCGAACTGGGCGGCGGTTTGCGCGGCAGTCTTGATGATGCGCTGACCGAGCAGGGCTGGGCGCAAATGCGCGCGGCGGTGGTCGCGGGCGGACCGTGGGATCGAATCGTCAGCTCGCCGTTGCAGCGTTGCGCGCGGTTCGCCGCCGAACTCGGCGAACAACTGAACCTCAGCGTGCATCTGGACAAGGACTTGCAGGAACTGCATTTCGGCGCTTGGGAAGGACAAAGTGCGGCGGCGCTGATGGAGACTGACGCCGAGGCGTTGGGGCTGTTCTGGGCTAATCCGTATGCCTTTACGCCACCGGATGGAGAAGCGGTCAGCGACTTTTCGGCGCGGGTATTGGCGGCCATTGAACGGCTGTACGCCGCGTACGCAGGTGAGCGGATTCTGCTGGTCAGCCATGGCGGCGTAATGCGCCTGCTGCTGGCGCGGGCGCGCGGTTTGCCTCGCGAGCAACTGCTGAATGTCGAGGTGGGTCATGGCGCACTATTTGCGCTGACGGTCGCGGCCGATGGCTCGCTCAAGGAAGGTCACTGAGATGTTGCCGCTGTGGATCGCCTTGCAGTTTCTCAGCAGTTTGCCGATTCGGCTGCCGGGGATGCCCGAGCCGGAACAGCTCGGTCGCTCATTGCTGTTCTATCCGTTGGTGGGTTTGTTGTTTGGCCTGATCCTCTGGGGTTTGAATCTGCTGCTGGCCGGTGCGCCGTTGCTGCTGCACACGGCACTGTTGCTGACGGTCTGGGTGTTGCTCAGCGGCGCGCTACATCTCGATGGTCTGGCCGACAGCGCCGACGCCTGGCTCGGCGGTTTCGGTGATCGCGAGCGCACGCTGACCATCATGAAAGACCCACGCAGCGGGCCGATTGCCGTGGTAACGCTGGTGCTGGTGATGCTGCTCAAGTTCGCCGCGTTGCTGGCGTTGATCGAGCAAGGGCAGGGGCTGGCGTTGATCATCGTGCCGCTGCTGGGTCGGTCGGCGTTGTTAGGATTGTTTCTGACCACGCCGTATGTGCGGGCCGGCGGCTTGGGGCAGGCGTTGGCCGACCATCTGCCACGCAGGGCGGGCTGGTGGGTGCTGGGCTTGAGTGCGCTTGCGTGCGCGTTGATTGCCGGGATCGTTGCGGTGGTGATTTGCGTCGTCATGTTTGTCTGGCTGCGTCAGGTGATGATGCGCCGGTTGGGCGGGACGACTGGCGATACGGCGGGGGCGTTGCTGGAATTGCTGGAGATGGCGGTGTTGGTTGGGCTGGCGTTGGTCTGAGGTTTTCGCGTCGGTTGTGCTGGCCCCTTCGCGAGCAGGCTCGCTCCTACATTTGAAATGCAATCCCCTGTAGGAGTGAGCCTGCTCGCGATAGCGATATTCCAGCCACCACAAATGTTCCGGTCAAAATCCATCTGTAACTTGATTTAACACAGTCGCGGGTATATACACGCACCATGCTTCCTTCTCAGTGTTTATGCATCAACCTGCGTCGCGCCGCGCGTGGCGTCAGCAGGCATTACGACGGCGCCCTCGACGGCTTCGGGATCAACGTTGCCCAGTATTCTCTGCTGTGCAATCTGCAGCGTCTGGAGCAGCCGAGCATTTCCGAACTGGCCGAAGCCATGGGCCTGGACCGCAGCACCCTCGGGCGCAATCTGCGGGTGCTGGAAGGCGAAGGGCTGGTGGCGCTGGCCGAAGGCGAGGACATGCGCAACCGCATCGTCCGTCTGACCGAAACCGGTGCGCAGCGCCTGGCCGCAGCATTGCCGGCCTGGGAAGCGGCGCAGGAGCGCTTGATTGATCGGCTCGGCGCGGAAAAACGCGAGACCTTGCTCAAATTGCTGGATGAACTGGCCTGAGGCCGGTTTTTTCCGAACTCAAGCGGGTATATACCCGCGACCGGAGAATAATAATGACATCGATGTGGCGTACGTGCGGTTGGGTGTTGCTGGGGAGTGCGCTGATCCTGGCGTTGTCATTGGGCGTGCGCCACGGGTTCGGTCTGTTTCTGTCGCCGATGAGCGCGCAGTTCGGCTGGGGGCGCGAGGTGTTCGCTTTCGCCATTGCCTTGCAGAACCTGATCTGGGGCTTGGCGCAGCCGTTCACCGGTGCATTGGCCGACCGCTTTGGCGCGGCGAAAGTGGTGCTGATCGGCGGAGTGCTGTATGCGCTGGGGCTGGTCTGCATGGGCTTGTCCGATTCGCCGATGACGCTGTCGCTCAGTGCCGGGCTGCTGATCGGTATCGGCCTGTCCGGCACCTCATTCTCGGTGATTCTCGGTGTGGTCGGGCGCGCCGTGCCAGCAGAGAAACGCAGCATGGGCATGGGCATTGCCAGCGCCGCCGGGTCGTTCGGCCAGTTCGCGATGTTGCCGGGCACCCTCGGCCTGATCGGCTGGCTCGGCTGGTCGGCGGCGTTGTTGGTGCTGGGCCTGTTGGTGGCGATGATCGTGCCGTTGGTGAGCATGCTCAAGGACAAGCCATTGCCGGTCCTAGGGCATGAGCAAAGCCTGTCCGAAGCCTTGCGTGAAGCTTGCTCGCATTCCGGATTCTGGCTGTTGGCGTTCGGCTTCTTCGTCTGCGGTTTCCAGGTGGTGTTCATTGGTGTGCACCTGCCGGCCTACCTGGTCGACCAGCACCTGCCGGCCACAGTCGGCACCACGGTGCTGGCGCTGATCGGCTTGTTCAATATCTTCGGTACCTACACCGCCGGCTGGCTCGGCGGGCGCATGTCCAAGCCGCGCTTGTTGACCGGGCTGTATCTGTTGCGGGCGGTGGTGATCGTGTTGTTTCTGTGGCTGCCGGTAACCACCACATCGGCGTACCTGTTCGGCATGGCCATGGGCTTTTTGTGGCTGTCGACAGTGCCGCTGACCAACGGTACGGTGGCGACCTTGTTCGGCGTGCGCAACCTGTCCATGCTCGGTGGCATCGTGTTCCTGTTCCATCAGCTTGGCTCGTTCCTCGGCGGCTGGCTGGGCGGGGTGGTGTACGACCGCACCGGGAGTTATGACTTGATCTGGCAAGTGGCGATTCTTCTCAGCCTGTTGGCCGCGGCGTTGAACTGGCCGGTGCGCGAGTGCCCGGTCGCACGCCTGCAAGCCAGTGCGAGCGCCGCGTGAATCGCCTCTGGCCGCGACTGGCCATCAGCGCACTCGGCGCCGCGCTGCTGGCGCTGGCGTGGTGGGGCTGGCAGCAGGGCGGTCTGGCCCTGATGCAGTTGGGCATGAGCATTTGCTAGAACTCGGCATGGCGAGTAACGTCAAGGCCTGACAACTGCTCAAGGATGTTCGACATGTTGATGCGTTGGTGTGCTGTTCCCGCATTGCTGCTGGCGATGACCGGCCTCGCCCAGGCCGCGGATTGCCCGGAGCTGCTGCAAGGTTCGCTGCCGAAGTTGCGGGCCAAGGAATCCATCGATCTGTGCAAACAGTACGCGGACAAACCGCTGGTGGTGGTCAACACCGCCAGCTTCTGCGGTTTCGCCCCGCAGTTCGAAGGTCTTGAGGCGGTCAATCAGCGCTTCAAGCCCCAGGGCCTGGAAATGCTCGGCGTGCCGTCCAATGACTTCAAGCAAGAGTCCAGGGACAGCGCCGAAACCGCCAAGGTCTGCTACGCCAACTACGGCGTCACCTTCAACATGACCGAACCGCAAAAGGTCCGCGGCGACGATGCCACGCACCTGTTTCAAGTGCTGGCTGCGCAGAGCAATGCGCCGAAATGGAATTTCTATAAATACGTGATCGATCGGCAGGGCAAGGTCGTTGCCAGTTTCTCAAGCCTGACCAAACCGGATGATCCGGAGTTCATTGCGGCGATCGAGAAGGCGATTGCCTCGAAGCCGTTGGCCAACTGACTCACCCTGTTCCCGAATTTTGGATCTGCATGAAAAAGCCCCGCCTCTGGCAAGAGAGCGGGGCTTTTTTGTGGCGAGGGGTCAGCCTCGCCAGCGTGCATCAGAAGCGGTAGGTCGCGCCGACACCGAAACCGTTTGCCGAGTTTTCATACTTGGCGTCGTAGCTTTGGCCACGTGCGTTTTCGTTGCGGATGTTGACCGACTCTTCCTTCAGGTACGAGTAGGCAACGTCGATGGTCAGGTCGTCGGTCGGGCTCCAGCCGGCACCGATGCTGAAGATGGTCCGGTCGCCGGTCGGGATACGTGGCGAGCGGTCTTCGTTGTTGGTCGGCGACTGGTCGAAGGTCAGGCCGGTACGCAGTACCCATTCCTTGTTCAACTGGTACGACGTACCGACGGCGTAAGCCCAGGAGTCATGCCAGTTCTGGTCTTCGTTGATCGAGCCGAACTGGCCGGCCAGCGCAGGCTGCACACCGGAGTTTTTCACGGTGATCTTGTCCAGCTGGCTCCAGCGGGTCCAGGTAGTACCGGCGTAGACGTTCCAGCGATCGTTGATTGCCTGAGTAACCGACAGGTCCACCGATTCCGGCGTGGTGATCTTCAGCGAAGCGTCGTACTTCTGGCTGGCGCCCAGACCTGCCAGCGCCAGTGCGCCGTACTTGACCTTGGTGTCGCCTTCGAGCTTGTAATCAACCTTGGAGTGGTAGGTCAGGCCCACGCGCGTGGTGTCGGTGGCTTGCACCAGCACGCCGATGTTGTAGCCCAGCGCGGTGTCGTCACCCTTGATCTTGACCTTGCCGTCCGGCAGCGCCTGGGTGATCGACAGGTTCGATTCCAGCGAGCCGTCGATGCGGTTGATGGTCGGACCGAAACCGATCGACACCTTGTCGTTGAAGGCGTAGCTGACGGTTGGCTGGAAGGTGATGACTTGCACTTCGGACTTGCTGCCGAAGTAACGGCCGGCAAAGCCGTTTTCGTAATCGGTGATCAGGCCGAACGGCACGTACACGCCCAGACCGAATGCCCAGTGATCGTCGATCGGCTTGACATAAAAGCCCATCGGTACGGCGGTGAGAGGCACCATATCGCCGTCGTTGCTACCGCGGTTGGGGCTGGAGCTGGCGTCGCTGATATCGGTATGTGCGTCAACCAGGGCGACACCGCCGGTGACTTGTTCGCGCTTGATGCGCGCCATGCCGGCCGGGTTGCCATAAACAGTGCTTGCGTCGTCGGCAGAAGAAGATCGCCCGGCAAAACCCGTCCCCATCCCGCTGATGCTTTGTTCGTTAAGGGCAAAACCTGCCGCGAAAATCTGGGTGGAGGCAAGGGTAACGGCGAGGCTAAGGGTGGTTTTGAGCATGACTTTTTTCATTATTAGAACTCCTGGTGATCACCGGGGCGAAAATTACCAACATTTTCGCCGCAGCGCTATAGCCCGTATGCCTTGATTTAGAGAGGTTTTGTAGGACAATCCGACCAGAATGGCGGCCTGTTGCGAGAACTTGCGAAACCGCTCGGTCAGCAGGCGACCTGCTTCAGCGGTGAAACACAGGTTTGCCAGGCAAATGTGAAATCGCGCAGACGGCCCTGGGGCTGGAAGGTCTGACGCCAGATGCGCGCCATCGCCAACAGATCGTTCGGGGCGGGGAGGGTGGGGTTTTGTTCTTCAACCAGCAGCCAGGCGATGGCGGTGGCATAACGCAGATTGACGGTCAACTCGACGTGTGGACCGCTGAGAAACGCATGCTGACTGGCGAGGCCGCGTACCAGGCTGGCACGCTCCGGGTCGAGCGCCAGGTAGTCATCCCACAGCGCTTGATGGCGCTGTTCGGCGATGCGGTAGAGGCCGTGGCCACGGCGGTCGTGCAGGGCGGATCCGAGGGCTGACTGGCTGGCGGCAATGCCCAGCAGCAGTGATTCGGCAGTGGCGCAGTGACGGCCCAGATAGATCAGCGTAGGGCGAATCACATATCGACACAGTTCACTGGCAGCGATACCCATAAATCCCTCGGTTCTGGTAATGGGTGGCGAGTCCTGAAGGAGGCTTGGCAGCGGTGGATCGGTTCAGGCTCGCCGTGAGCGAATCATGTCGCCCGAGTTCAAGTGTAGTGTCATATTCGCGACGTAAAAGCCTGTTTTTAAATTCTTTCCGGCTTCGAGTTATAAACGTTATATCCGTTGGTACTTAGGCTTAATGCGTAAAAAGAGAAACATCGGGCAATAAAAAGCCCCGCATTTTCATGCGGGGCTTGTGCTTGCAGCCTTTTCGGCTCTCAGGCGATCAGCGCCTGACGTGTACGATCGATCACGGCCTGCAGCGGTTCGGCGCTGGAGTACTGATCGGGGTACAGACGCTCGCTGTGGCGGGCGATCCCGTGTTCATTGACCACGGTGAAGCTGAAGCAGCCTTTGCGAGCGGCCATGATCATGCAGTTCATGGGGGCAAAAGCGTTGGTTAGGGTGCGAATGGCATCCTGAGTCTGGATTTGAGTAGACATAGTTATTAGGTGTTCCTACAAATGACACGGTTAAGAACCGTGCAACGTTAAAACGTTCCAGTAACGTCGATCACCATTGATCGAACGAAGAACCCGACTGGAACAAAGCAGCCAGTTTGCAGCGCTATATTAAGTTGGCGCGCTTTGGGCTGGCAGGTAGGTACTTAGGAGGACAGGCATCACAACGAGGGCAGAGGTTCTGGGCCCAGGGTGAAGATCCTGATCAATTTGCAGGTTGGTTCGGTCAGAGTAAGTGTTCTTCGCAACACCCTTCGCATCAGTGGAAGGCTGTGTTGGCGCAAGATTTACCTGGAAACCATCGAGGGGTCGTTCCCGCTTTTTTCGGTTGGGCTTCTTTGCAAGAGGCTGACCGTGGGGATGTGTTCGACCGGAATTGACTTTCAGCTTGGTACTAACGCCGCGGATAGTAACGGATCGAAATCGCTAAAGCAAATGGCCGGCGAAAAAAAACATTGCAGTCCAGCGCAGGGTTTGCCTGGCGTGAAAACGTGGCCGCCGTAAACGGGCATTTTTCGACCGTCGGTCGGCGCGGTTACGTTGATCAACCGCGCTGGCAAGCGGCTTATCCACGGATCAACAGCCAAAACGACCCGAAAAAGCGCAGCGATATAACCGGGTAACAGGTACTTGTGCACATTAGTTGCGCAGGCTGTCACAGCACTGTCATATCAATCCTGACCCCGGTGGCTGCCTGCATCGAAAGTTTAAGTCAATGAAAAACATCGCTTTTTTTTGTTGGTGAAAAAATCGTCAGTTTGACTGCGAGCCCCGTTCCATAAGGCTTTGCGCGGGTTGCAGGACGGTTGTCCACTGAGTTATCCACAGCTTCTGTGGATTGTCCCGAGCGCTTGCTCTAGCACGGGCGTGCCGGGTTGTTTTTAGACTTTACCTGTAAGAAAAAAAGAGTAGAGTGGCGCGCCTCCGATTCGTCCCACAGTGCTTTATGAAGTTTCGCTCAGTATCAGACTCTGTTACCTCAGACCTTCCTGCTGTTACCCCGCCCAAGCGATTTTCCGTACGTGTTGCGGAATGGTTGCTCGACAGTCCGCGCCTGAGCGCCAGCCATAACGCCAAGCACCTCGCTGGCCGCCTGCTCAAGCAACCGGCGCGCGAAGGCGTGGTCACGGCGCAAAGCCGCCTCGGTCAACTGATGTGCCGCGAGTGCGGTAACGCACGGGATCGACGCATTGGCCAGGAACTGCTGCGCCAGGCCGCCCGCGCCGGCGACCGTCGTGCACAAAGGGAACTCGGCCAGCTCGAAGACTGAGCTGTCCAAGACCTGACACCTTGGTTAACCTTCAGGCTTTATCGGACCGGCAGGAGTCGCTATGGCTATGGACTTGACCAGCATATTGCTCGGTCTCGCAGCGGCAGGGCTGCCCTTGTTGGCTCTTGCCTGGCAGCTGCAACGCCGGGCGAGCAGCGGGCAAGCCGCGCAGGCCTTGCTGGAAGAACGGCTGGCCATGGCGCAACTGGCCCAGGACGGGCTCAATGCGCAGCTCGAGGCCAGTCGCGATGAAGTCGCCGATCTCGGCCAGGCCAACGCCGCCAAACAGGCTGAGCTGGCCGCCCTGCGTCGTGAAGTCGAACTGCTGCAGATCGAGCGCGACGACGCTCGCGACGCCGCCCACGCCTGGAACCTCGAACGCGCCAACAAGGAAGCCGAACTGCGCCGCCTCGATGCGCAAGCCGCGTCGCTGAATGCCGAGCTGCGCGAGCAACAGGAAAGCCATCAACAACGCCTCGACGACCTGCAAGGCTCGCGCGATGAACTGCGCGCGCAGTTTGCCGAGCTGGCCGGGAGGATTTTCGATGAGCGCGAACAGCGCTTCGCCGAAACCAGTCAGCAACGGCTCGGCCAGTTGCTTGATCCGCTGAAGGAGCGCATCCAGTCCTTCGAAAAACGCGTCGAGGAGAGTTATCAGGCTGAGGCTCGTGAGCGCTTTTCCCTGGCCAAGGAACTTGAGCGTTTACAGGCGCTGAACCTGCGCCTGAGCGATGAAGCGACCAATCTCACTCGTGCCCTGAAAGGGCAGAAGACCCAAGGCAATTGGGGCGAACTGATTCTCGAGCGCGTGCTTGAACACGCCGGTCTGGAGAAGGGCCGAGAGTACCAGACCCAAGTCAATCTCAAAGGCCCGGACGGCGAGCGCTTCCAGCCGGACGTGATCATTTACCTGCCTGGCGACAAGCAAGTGGTGGTCGACTCCAAGGTCAGCCTTACCGCCTACCAGCAATACGTAGCCGCCGACGATGACACGCTCGGGCAGATCGCGATCAAGCAGCACGTGCTGTCGCTGCGCAATCACGTCAAGGGCTTGGCTGGTAAGGATTACAAGCGTCTGGAAGGTTTGCACAGCCTTGATTTCGTTTTGCTGTTCGTGCCGATCGAAGCGGCGTTCTCGGCGGCGTTGCAGGCTGAACCGACGCTGTTTCAGGAGGCCTTCGATCGCAATATCGTGATTGTCAGCCCGACCACTTTGCTCGCTACGTTGCGGGTCATTGACAGTCTGTGGAAGCAGGAGCGCCAGAGTCAGAATGCCCGGGAGATCGCTGAGCGTGCCGGGTGGCTGTATGACAAGTTTGTGTTGTTCATTCAAGATCTGGACGAGGTGGGCAATCGCTTGCAGCAACTGGACAAGGCTTACAGTTCGGCGCGTAACAAGCTCACAGAAGGGCGGGGCAATCTGGTCAGTCGCAGTGAGCAGTTGAAGTTGCTGGGGGCGCGGGCGAGCAAGAGTCTGCCGGCTGATCTGCTGGAGCGGGCGATGACGGATGTTGATGGGCTGGTCGAGTTGCCGGACTAGAAGCTTGGCGCGCTCGGTTTTTGAGTGCATATCCGTTGCTTCGGGTACTGCGGCTGGCGGTTTCGCCCTTACGGCCATCCCTTTCAAGGTCTTTTCGTTTTTTTAGCCTTGATTAACCGGTCCGTTGAAACATGCGCATGTACTGCGGTGCCCTGGACCCATGTTTTAGGCTTGGGCACTTTGGGACCGCGAGGGCTTTTCGCGACTTGTTTGGGCTGGATATTTCTGGCCAGTTCCAATAAGCGCTGGGCCAGTTTTTCTAGCGGGATAACGGGAAGATGTTCCGCGGGCAACGCAATTTGCATTCCCTCATATCCACTCCTGACTTGAACCGCCAAGTGATAGATAGAGGCCTCCCATCCTTTCGGCTGGGTATCGCGATGAGCTTGCTCAACACTTCGTTTGAGGACGGCCAGAACGTTATAGGCCAGTACCGCCGTAGCGAACCCGAGCAAGGCAGCCTTTGGGCTACCAAGAGTTTCAATCTCACTTTCCAGAATCGCTTCCAGTCGCTGGAACATGCCTTCAATGCTCCAGCGGCGGCGATAGAGTTCCGCGATCTGTGGTGCAGTGACGCTCTCAGGCAGGTTGCTCCAGAACATCAAACTGCTGTCACCGGAGTCCGTTGGCGAATGAAGCGTCAGCTCGACACGCCGGCATTGGTAACCGCCTCTGACCTGGATGATCTGCTCTCGCACAGTGCCTGTTTCCACAGGTACCGGCTCTTGCCATTCACCCTCTTGAATCAAGCGTGGATGTTTGGCTTGCTGACGAATGACAAACGAGGTTTGAACCTGCTCACAGGCCTCCATAACCGGCAGCGTGCAGTAGAGCCGATCAGCCAGCCAGACTTGGCCCGGCTCGGCATTGGCCAATAGAGGCAGCACACAAACACGCTCACTTGCGTACGCATCCTCACACGCCTGAAGGTCGATGACCTGGTCCAGATCGGGGTCGTAGGCAACCACCGAAAAACCGGGACGAGCAGCGCCGCGCTCATTACGTAAAGCCCCTAGACGCTTCTCAGTGGACGCCAAGTGGTTGCCATCCACCACCCGAATCTGCCAGCCCGGCAACATCGCCGTGCAGCCCAACTCCCTGATGGTTGGAGTCAGGCGCTGTGCACAGCCCGTAACCAACGCGCGCAACAGAGCAGGCTCGGTACGACTGATCTTGTCGTAAAGAGCCGCCAAGCTCACAGGAAGATCTTCAAGCTGCCGCGCGGCGGCGTGAAGGGATGGCTTCAAGCCCAATGAAACAAGGGACATCAGCTTGATAATGGTCGAAAACAGCAGTTCGCGAGAGTACTGCCGTTGCCGATGCTCTTCGAAAACCTGATCGATCCACTCAGGGGCAATAGCCTGCTCCAGCGCCAATTTGGCCATGACACTGGCAGGTGCTTTTTTCTCGAAACGCGCTAGAACATCGGCCCACATCGTTCGGGTATCCCTAAATGAATTTCAGGGGATTTTACAGAAGACCTTGAAAGGGATGGCCCTTACGGCGAGTCCCTTTTTCAGACGCCAAAAAGGAACCAAAACGCTTGCTCCTACGTACGGCCCTCGCAGGCTCGGGTTCCTTCGCTGCGGGATCGATCCGGGCGCAGCGGCTACGGTTTGCTTCGCTGCACCTACTTCCGCTGTGTCTGGCTGCGCCAGACGGTCGCTGCGCTCCCACGCCCGGATCAATCCCTGCGCTCAGCCTTCCGACGTCGCCGGTGACGCAAGATCAAGAACACTCGAGCTAACGCTCATTGTTGAGTGGTTAGAAGCGGGTGGTTGGCTTGGGATTTCGGTTGGATTCGCCCCTCACCCCAGCCCTCTCCCCCTGGAGAGGGAGCCGATTTGCGTTGGCTTTGAAATCGCATACGACTCGGTATCCCAGGTCAGCGTATCTCTCGCATCCACCTCGGTCAGTCCCTCTCCCTCCGGGAGAGGGCTAGGGTGAGGGGCTTTTGATTTTCAGGCTGAGTTCAAGCATTTGCATGAACCACCGCCACCGCCAGAAGGCTGGCTCCTAGAGGTAGACGGCATTCCAACTGAACGAATGCGATCAAACTGTGGGAGCGAGCCTGCTCGCGATAGCGTCTACAAGATCACCCCCTACAACGGCAAATACCGGCTCAACAATGCTCGCAACGCCGCCGGCTTCACCGGTTTGGCCAGGTAATCCAGGCCCGCCGCATGCACTTGGGCGACCATCTCCGGGCGTCCGTCGGCGCTGATCACTACCCCGGGCACCGGTTCGCCCAAGCGCGTGCGCAGCCACGCCATCAGTTCGGTGCCGGTGTCGCCGTGGTCGAGGTGATAGTCGACCAGCGCCAGTTGCGGGCGGACGCCTTCGCTGAGCAGCGCTGCGCATTCATCGCGGTTGCGCGCGGTCCAGACTTGGCAGCCCCAGCGGCTCAACAGGCTGTTCATGCCGATCAGGATGCTGTCTTCATTGTCGATACACAGGACCTGTGCGCCGCTGAGCAACTTGCCGTTGATTTCGGCGATGGCGCTGGCCGGCGCGGTTTGTGAGCGCGCGAGCGGTACGCTGACGCTGAATACGCTGCCGCGCCCCGGCCATGAACGCACGCGCAGGGTATGGCCGAGCACGCGGCATAAGCCGTCGGCGATCGCCAGGCCGAGGCCGAGGCCTTTTTCGGCGCGGGTCTGGTGGCTGTCGAGGCGTTTGAATTCCTCGAAGATCACTTGCTGTTTGTCCTCGGGAATGCCCGGCCCGCGATCCCACACTTCCAGACACAGCTCAGCGCCGCGCCGGCGCACGCCGAGCAACACCGGGCCTTTGGCGTAGCGGAAGGCGTTGGTAAGGAAATTCTGCAGAATCCGCCGCAGCAACTTGATGTCGCTGTCGATGCGCAAATGACTGCCGCGCACGCGGAAGGTCAGCCCCTGTTCCTGCGCCAGGGCCTTGAACTCGGCGCCGAGAATGTCGAACAGTTCGTTGAGCGCAAAGGGCTTGCGATCGGGGTTGATCTTGCCGTTTTCCAGGCGGGAAATATCCAGCAGATCGCTGATCAGGTCTTCGGCCGAGCGCAACGAGCTGTCGAGGTGCTGCACCAGTTTTTGCGCGTCGCTGCTCAAGCCTTCGCTTTGGTGGGAGAGGGCGGCGGAGAACAGGCGGGCGGCGTTGAGCGGCTGCATCAGGTCGTGGCTGACCGCCGCCAGAAAGCGGGTTTTCGACTGGCTGGCCGCTTCGGCGGTGCCTTTGGCCGCGGTCAGCGCCAGGTTGAGCTGCGACAGTTCCTGGGTACGTTCGCTGACCCGTTGCTCCAGCCCTTCGTTGGCTTCGGTCAGAGCCTGTTCGGCTTCGCGGAACGCGGTAATGTCGGTGAAACTCATGACGAAGCCGCCGCCGGGCATGGGGTTGCCGATCAACTCGATCACTCGACCGTTGGGGAACAGCCGCTCGGAGGTGTGCGCGCGGCCCTGGCGCATCCAGTGCAGGCGTCGCGCAACGTGGACTTCCGCTTCGCCGGGGCCACACAAACCGCGCTCGGCGTTGTAGCGAATGATGTCGGCAATCGGCCGGCCGACGCTGATCAAGCCGTCGGGGTAATTGAACAGCTCCAGATAGCGACGATTCCACGCCACCAGTTTCAGCGACTGGTCGACCACGCTGATGCCCTGGGTGATGTTTTCAATCGCGCCTTGCAGCAGGGCACGGTTGAATTGCAGCACTTCTGAGGCTTCGTCAGCGATACGCACGACGTCCTCCAGCTGCATTTCCCGGCCTTCGATGGCGGCTTTTACCACCGCACGCGTTGACGAAGCGCCGAGTACACCGGCGAGCAAACGCTCGGTGTGGGCGATCCATTCGCTGTCGGCATTCTGGTTCGGGTTAAAGCCTTTGCCCTGGCGGTAGGCGAAGCGAATAAAGCTCTGCCGCGCACGTTCTTCACCGACGAAGCGCGCAGCCAGTTGCAGCAGATCGTCGATCTGCACCGCCAGCATCGAGCGCGCACTTGGCCGTGCGCTGATCTCCTGGCCGATGAAACGTCCGGCCTGCCAGTGTTCCGACACCCGCGTGCGCGACAGCACCGAGACCCAGGCAAACAGGGTGAAGTTGCCGGCGAGCGACAGCACCACGCCTTGGGTCAGCGGGCTGATCGGCAGGTTCAGCGGGTTGCTGTGCAGCCATGCCAGCCCCGGAAAACTGTTCAGCGACCAACCGAGACTGTGCGCGGCAATTGGCAAGACCAAGGTGTAGAACCACAGGAATGTGCCTGTCGCGAGGCCGGCAAACACGCCGCGCCGGTTGGCCTGCTTCCAGTACAGCGCACCGAGCATGGCCGGGGCCAGCTGCGTCACTGCGGCAAAAGCGATCTGGCCGATGGTTGCCAGGCTCGCGGTGGAGCCGAGCAAGCGATAGCTGACGTAGGCCAGCAGCAGAATGACCACGATGCTCACGCGGCGCACCGACAGCATCCACTGACGGAACACTTCGAACGGCCGCTCGGCATTGTTGCGCCGCAGCAGCCACGGCAGGAGCATGTCATTGGAAACCATGGTCGACAGCGCCACGCTGGCGACAATCACCATGCCGGTGGCCGCCGATGCGCCGCCGATAAACGCCAGCATCGCCAGCGCCGGATGCGCCTGGGCCAGTGGCAGGCTGATCACGAAAGAATCGGGCAGCACGTCACTCGGCAGCATCATCTGCCCGGCCAAAGCGATCGGGACTACAAACAGCGCAGCGAGGGCGAGGTAGGCCGGAAACACCCATTTGGCCAGGCGCAGATCCTGCGGATCGATGTTTTCCACCACGGTGACGTGGAACTGCCGCGGCAGGCAGATGATCGCCATCATCGCCACGCCGGTCTGCACCACCATCGACGGCCAGTTGATCGTCTCTTTCCAGTATTGCTCGAGGCGCGGCGCGAGCATCGCCTGATTGAACAGATCATCGAAACCGTCATACAGGCCGTAGGTGACGAACGCGCCGACCGCGAGAAACGCGAACAGCTTGACCAGCGATTCGAAGGCAATCGCCAGCACCATGCCGCGGTGGTGCTCGGTGGCATCGAGGTTGCGCGTACCGAAGACGATCGTGAACAGCGCCAGCACCAGCGACACGATCAGCGCGGTGTCCTGCGCGCGCGTGCCCATCGCGTCGGCGCCGGCGCCAATCAACAGGTTCACGCCAAGAACGATACCTTTGAGTTGCAGGGCGATGTAGGGCAGCACGCCGACCAGACAGATCAGCGCCACCACCACTGCCAGCGATTGCGATTTGCCGTAGCGCGCGGCGATGAAGTCAGCGATGGAGGTGATGTTCTCCTGTTTGCTGATCATCACCATTTTTTGCAGGACCCACGGCGCGCCGACCAGCAACAGGATCGGCCCGAGGTAGATCGGCAGAAACGACCACAATTGCTCCGCCGCCTGACCGACCGCACCGAAAAACGTCCAGCTGGTGCAGTAAACCGCCAGCGACAGGCTGTACACCCAGGCACGCACACGCGGCGGCAATGGCGTGCTGCGACGGTCGCCGTAAAAGGCGATGGCGAACATGATGGCCATATAGGCCAGGGCGACGACGGCGATCAGCCCGGTGGACAGCGACATGCAACACTCCCGACTAAAGACTCCCGGGGCACTCCTGCCCGGGCGGACAGTCTGGCACGCGCGCGGCGGTTAGTCAGTGTCGACCATGGTCGTGGCGTGGCGGGGTGTCGCAGGTGTGGAACCGGAGGGTTTCTCGGGTGACCAGGCGGGCCTCATCGCTGGCAAGCCAGCTACCACATGATTCATGGTGCCCACCCTGTTTGTGCTCGCTGGCGATCCCTGTGGGAGCTGGCTTGCCAGCGAAGGCGTCAATCCTGGTGCAATGCGATATCAATCAACCTGTGCATTTCATCAATTTCCAGCGCCGCCGCCGAAAACAGAATCCGGAACACCACTGGTGCCACCACCAGATTGATCAGCCGATCGACACTCGGCGCCGCTTCATCCGGATAACGATCAACGATGGCCTGCAACTGCGCACCGATAATCGTCACGCAATAGCCTGGCGTCGCGCTCGCCTGCACGTCGCGCATCATGTTGCGCCCGATCTCCGAACTCATCTCATCGAGGTATTGCTCGGCCCAGGCGCGAACATCGCCGCGCAAACTGCCGGTGTCGGCCGGTTCGCTATCCGGGCGCAGGCGGGCGAGGGCGACATCGGCAAGCAACGCCGCCAGATCGCCCCAGCGCCGATAGATCGTCGACGGCGTAACCCCCGCGCGTGCGGCGATTTGCGGCACGGTCACGGTGGAGCGCTCCTGTTCTTCGAGGAGCGCGTGGACAGCCGAATGAACCGACTCTTGCACCCGGGCACTGCGGCCGCCGGGGCGTAAACCTTCTTTAATAGCCATGGCGCAGACCTTAACACAAAGAATTTGCTTTAAGCGCGAGGCGGTAGCACACTGCGCAAAAGCAAAAAATTAGCTTTTGCGGAGTGTGCACATGTTTAGCCTTGCGTCCAATCGATCCAGCCTGTGGTTTCTGGCGATCACTTTACTGAGTTTTCTCGCCGCCTCTACAGCGCCAACACCGCTGTATCACTTGTATCAGCAGCAACTGCAATTTTCCGCGACGGTGCTGACGCTGATCTTTGCCGTGTATGCGCTCAGTCTGCTCGCAGCGTTGTTGACCGTGGGTTCGCTGTCGGATCACCTTGGCCGCAAACCGGTGATCTTCACGGCGATACTCCTCAATGGGGCGGCGATGCTCTTGTTCATCTACGCCAACAGCGTGGAATGGCTGATCGGTGCACGCGTTCTGCAAGGTTTCGCCACTGGCATGGCCACGGCTGTGTTGAGTGCGACATTGCTCGATACCGATCGCCAGCACGGCCCGCTGATCAACAGCGTGGCGCCGTTGCTGGGCATGGCGCTGGGCGGGATGGGCTGTGGTTTGCTGGCCGAATTTGCCCCGGCACCGTTGCAGCTGACCTATTGGCTGTTGCTGGCGCTGTTTGTCTTGCAGGGCGTGTATGTCTGGCGATTGCCGGAAAGCGTCACACCGCAGGTTGGCGCGTGGGCCTCGTTGCGGCCAACCTTGCATGTGCCGGTGCAAGCCCGGTCGACCTTGTGGCGAGTATTGCCGCTGAACACAGCCACCTGGGCGCTCGGCGGGTTTTACGCCTCTCTCGCGCCATCGCTGGTGCGCACCGCTACCGGGTCGACGTCAAATCTGATCGGCGGCGCGACGGTAGCCGTATTGACCGTGACCGGCGCGATGATGATTTTTACCCTGCGTCAGCGTCCGGCAGCACAAGCGCTGCGTTTAGGCGCCAGCCTGCTGCCGATCGGTGTGATCCTGATTCTGCTGGGCGTGCACAGCGCCAGCCTGCCGTTGTTTTTCCTCGGCACGCTGGTGGCCGGTTGTGGTTTTGGTTCGGGATTTCTCGGCGCCGTACGCAGCCTGGTTCCGTTGGCCTTGCCGCATGAGCGCGCCGGGTTGATGGCGGCGTATTACGTGCTCAGTTATCTGGCGTTCTGCCTGCCGGCAATGCTCGCCGGGCACTTCTCGCACCTCTACGGGTTAGTGCAGACAACCGATGGTTACGGCGCGGTGCTGATCATCCTGGCTGTCGCCGCGTTGCTGCTCAGCTTGCGTGCAGCGCCTGCCAAAGTATGCAGCGCGCCCTGATCGTCGGGCTTTCGGTTAACCTGCCTTGGCCATTCTTCTCTCGAACCGATCATGAAGATTATTCGCAGCAAAGCTTTCACCGCCGACCGCGCCTGGGGCGCGCTGGACATTGCCAGCATGAACGGCATCACCACGCGCCTGCACTGGACTGATCAACCATACAAGTGGCACGTTAACGATGGCGAGGAAGTGTTCGTAGTGCTCGATGGTCAAGTGACGATGCATTACCGCGAACAGGGCGAAGAAAAACAGGTGCAGCTCGCCGTCGGTGACATCTTTTACGCCTCCGTGGGCACCGAGCATGTCGCCCATCCGCAAGGCGAGGCGCGGATTCTGGTGATCGAAAACGAAGGCAGCGTTTGACCCATATCGGCAAAGCCGATAACAGTTAGAGATATTACCCGTTATATAGATATTCGATTCGGTTCTACCATGGACTCAACCTCACCAGAGGACAGGAGTTCATGATGATTTGCCCACAAACCGCCAAACCCGGCCTCATGCCGTTCAGCCAGCTTCAGCACCCGCGTGAAGTGATTCGTCAGTTCACTCCCAACTGGTTCGCCGCAACCATGGGCACCGGTGTGCTGGCGTTGGCGCTGGCGCAACTACCGTTTGCCGTTCCCGGCCTGCGCGCCGTGGCTGAAGCACTGTGGTTGTTCAACATTCTGTTGTTCACGCTGTTTACCGTTGCCTACGCCGCACGCTGGATCCTGTTTTTCGACGAAGCCCGGCGGATTTTCGGCCACTCCACCGTGTCGATGTTCTTCGGCACGATCCCGATGGGGCTGGCGACGATCATCAATGGCTTTCTCGTATTCGGTCTGCCGCGCTGGGGCGAGGGCGTGATTGATCTGGCCGAAGTGCTGTGGTGGATTGACGTGGCAATGTCGCTCGCTTGCGGGGTGTTGATTCCCTACATGATGTTCACCCGTCAGGAACACAGTATCGATCAGATGACCGCCGTCTGGCTGCTGCCGGTAGTGGCAGCGGAAGTGGCCGCGGCCAGTGGTGGCCTGCTTGCGCCGCATCTCACCGATGCTCATGCGCAACTGGTGGTGCTGACCACAAGCTACGTCCTCTGGGCATTTTCCCTACCCGTGGCGTTCAGCATTCTGACGATCCTGCTGCTGCGCATGGCCCTGCATAAACTGCCCCATGAAAACATGGCCGCGTCGAGCTGGCTGGCCCTCGGGCCGATCGGCACCGGCGCGCTGGGCATGCTGCTGCTGGGAAGCGATGCGCCGCTGATTTTCGCTGCCAACGGTTTGCCGGGCGTCGGTGAAATCGCTGCCGGGCTCGGGCTGGTCGCCGGTATCACGCTGTGGGGCTTCGGCCTTTGGTGGATGTTGATGGCGCTGTTGATCACCGTGCGCTACCTGCGCGATGGCATCCCGTTCAACCTCGGCTGGTGGGGGTTTACCTTCCCGTTGGGCGTGTATTCGCTGGCCACCCTGAAACTGGCGAGCACCTTGAACCTGACGTTTTTCAGCGTCGTCGGCACGGCGCTGGTGATGTTGCTGGCGCTGATGTGGCTGATCGTCGGCAAGCGCACCGTGCAGGGTGCCTGGCGCGGCGAGCTGTTTGTCTCGCCTTGCATCGCAGGTTTGAAGCAATAACCTGAAAAGTTTAGGTAAGGTGTGGCCTGGAACGCGGTTCGAGATTCCAATAAGCAGTATCCAGGCCTCGCTACCTTAAACATCAGGGAAACACGGAAGATGAGTCACCCCTCACAGTTCAACCTGCTGCGCACCCGGCGCTTCCTGCCGTTCTTCATTACGCAGTCGCTCGGTGCGTTCAACGACAACGTGTTCAAGCAGTCGTTGATTCTCGCGATTCTCTATCGGCTGACCATCGAGGGTGACCGCTCGATCTGGGTCAACCTGTGTGCGCTGTTGTTTATCCTGCCGTTCTTTCTGTTCTCGGCACTGGCCGGGCAGTTTGGCGAAAAGTTCGCCAAGGACGCACTGATCCGTCTGATCAAACTCGCGGAAATCGCGATCATGGCCGTAGGATCGGTCGGTTTTCTCTTCGATCATTTGTCGCTGATGCTGGTGGCGCTGTTCGCCATGGGCACCCACTCGGCGCTGTTCGGGCCGGTGAAGTATTCGATCCTGCCGCAGGCGCTGCGTGATGACGAGTTGGTCGGTGGCAACGGTCTGGTGGAAATGGGCACGTTTCTGGCGATTCTCGCCGGGACGATTGGTGCCGGGATCATGATGTCGTCAGAACACTACGCGCCGGTGGTGTCTGCCGCCATCGTCGGCATTGCCGTGCTGGGTTATCTGGCCAGCCGCAGTATTCCCCGCGCTGCTGCGTCCTCCCCGGAGATGCGCCTGAACTGGAACATCTTCAGCCAATCCTGGGCGACGCTGAAACTCGGCCTGGGCCAGACGCCCGCCGTGTCGCGCTCGATCGTCGGCAACTCGTGGTTCTGGTTTGTCGGGGCGATTTACCTGACGCAGATTCCGGCCTACGCCAAGGAGTGGATGCACGGCGATGAGACCGTGGTGACCCTGATCCTCACTGTGTTTTCGGTGGGCATTGCGTTGGGGTCGATGCTTTGCGAGAAGCTGTCCGGGCGCAAAGTCGAGATCGGGCTGGTGCCGTTCGGCTCGTTCGGGCTGACGGTGTTCGGCCTGCTGCTGTGGTGGCATTCCGGCGGGATTCCCGACAGCGTCAACGGTCATGGCTGGATTGAAGTGCTCGGCTTCGTTCACACCTGGGCAGTGCTGATCGACATTCTTGGCCTGGGCATATTTGGCGGCTTTTATATCGTGCCGCTGTACGCGCTGATCCAGTCGCGCACCGCCGAGAACGAGCGGGCGCGGGTGATTGCCGCGAACAATATTCTTAACGCGCTGTTCATGGTGGTTTCGGCGATTGTTTCGATCGTGCTGCTGAGCGTGGCCAAGCTGTCGATCCCGCAGCTGTTCCTGGTCGTGTCGCTGCTGAACATCGGCGTCAACGCCTACATCTTCAAGATCGTGCCCGAGTTCAGCATGCGTTTCATGATCTGGCTGCTCAGCCATTCCATGTACCGCGTCGAGCACCGCAATCTTGAAGCGATTCCCGATGAAGGCGCGGCGTTGCTGGTGTGCAACCACGTGTCGTTCGTCGATGCCTTGCTCATCGGCGGCGCGGTGCGTCGGCCGATTCGCTTTGTCATGTACTACAAGATCTACAACCTGCCGGTGCTGAACTTTATCTTCCGCACCGCTGGCGCGATTCCCATCGCCGGACGCCAGGAAGATATCCAGATTTACGAAAAGGCCTTCAGCCGTATTGCGCAGTATCTGAAGGAAGGTGAACTGGTGTGCATCTTTCCCGAGGGCAAATTGACGGCCGATGGCGAGATCAACGAGTTCCGGGGTGGGTTGACGCGGATTCTCGAGGAGACGCCGGTGCCGGTGATTCCGTTGGCGTTGCAGGGGTTGTGGGGGAGTTTCTTCAGTCGCGATCCGAACAAGGGCTTTTTGCGCCGGTTGTGGTCGCGGGTGACGCTGGTCGCGGGTTCGGCGATTACCGAAGGGGCGGAGCCGGCGAAGTTGCAGGTGTTGGTCGGAGAATTGCGCGGATCCGTTAGATAGGCGTTGACTGGACGGCCCTCATCGCTGGCAAGCCAGCTCCCACAGGTTCGATGGTGTACACCAATCTTGTGGGAGCTGGCTTGCCAGCGATGGGGCCGGTGGCCTAAGCGCTGATCTTAAGGCCAATCAACCCGGTCACGATCAACGCCACACTCGCCAGCCGAATCAACGCCATCGATTCGCCAAACAGAATGATCCCGGCGATCACCGTGCCGACAGCACCGACTCCGGTCCAGATCGCATAAGCCGTGCCCAGCGGCAATTCCTTCATGGCCAGGCCCAGCAACCCAAGGCTGATGGCCATGGCTGCAAGGGTCAGTACGGTGGGTAGCGGGCGGGTGAAGCCGTCGGTGTATTTCAGGCCGACGGCCCAGCCAACCTCGAACAGGCCGGCGAAAAACAGAATGATCCAGGACATGCGAGACCTCCATCGTTTGACGGGGTCGTCCCCAGATTAATGACTCGAGCGAGCCGCAGGGTCGTCCCCGCGTTGCGCAATATAGTGGCGATCATTAACCCGGGGATCAAGTTTTCGCCTCAGTCGGCCGCTTGTTGCGCCGCAGTATCGCGATCTGCCTTTTCACTCATCCGGCGGAAATACGTCGACAGCAGCGCGCCGGAAATATTGTGCCAGACGCTGAACAATGCACTCGGCACTGCCGCCAATGGCGAAAAGTGCGCGCTGGCCAGCGCGGCGCCGAGACCCGAATTCTGCATGCCGACTTCCAGCGCCAGCGACTTGCGCTGCGCCAATGGCAATTTGAACAGGCGCCCGGTGAAGTAGCCGAGCAGGTAACCGAAGCTGTTGTGCAGCATCACCACCGCCATGATCAGCAGGCCCGACTCGGCGATCTTCGCCTGACTGGCGGCGACCACCGCCGTGACGATGATCACGATGCTGACCACCGACACCAGTGGCAGCACGTCGACCGCATGGCGGACCTTGTCCCCCAATACGCGCTGGGCCACCACACCAAGCACGATCGGCAGCAGCACCACTTGCAGGATCGACCAGAACAACTCCATGAACGACACCGGCAGCCACGCCGAAGCCAGCAGCCAGATCAGCGCCGGTGTCAGCAGCGGGGCGAGGAGGGTGGTGACGGCGGCGATGGCCACCGACAACGCCAGATCACCGCGCGCCAGCCAGGTCATCACATTGGACGACGTGCCACTCGGACAGCAGCCGACCAGGATTACGCCAACGGCGATTTCCGGTGGCAGATGAAACACTTGACAGAGCAACCACGCCACACCGGGCATGATCACGAAATGCGCAACCACGCCCAACGCCACACGCCATGGATGGCGAGCAACGGCAGCGAAGTCGTCAAGTTTGAGGGTCAGGCCCATGCCGAACATTACCAGCCCCAGCAGCGGCACGATGGCGCTTTTCAGGCCTAGGAACCACGCCGGCTGCAGAAACGCGATCACGGCGAAAATCAGAACCCAGTAAGCGAAGGTATTGCCGACGAAACGGCTGAGTGCAGTCAGTGCGCGCATGGCCTGGTCCTTATTTTAGGTTACACCACATAACATTGTGGGAGCTGGCTTGCCAGCGATGGCGGCGTGTCAGACTCCCTATAAGCCATCTGTAACACCGCTATCGCTGGCAAGCCAGCTCCCACATTTGGACCGGTTCCTTCAATGGGAACAGGTTGGTTTTAGATCCCCTGCGGAGTCTCTTCCCCGCCCAGCGCTTCCACCAGTGCCGGCAGGAAGTCGCCGAAGGTCAGCATCATCAGGGTGAAGCTGGCGTCGAGCTGGCCGAGGGCTTCGTCGCCGCCGTCCTGTTCTGCCTGATCCTGCAGCAAGTCTTCGAACTTCAGGCGCTTGACGGTCATCTTGTCGTCAAGCATGAACGACAGTTTGTCCTGCCACGCCAGCGACAACTGGGTGACCACTTTGCCGGTGCTCAGGTGCAGCTGAATCTCTTCGCTGGTCAGGTCCTGACGCTTGCAGCGCACGATACCACCGTCTTCGTGGGTGTCGCGCAGTTCGCACTCGTCCAGTACATAGAAGTCGTCGGCGGCTTTTTGCGTGGTGACCCAATCGGTCATCACGGCGGTCGGTGCCATTTTCACGGTCAACGGACGCACAGGCAGGGTGCCAATCACTTCACGCAGGGTCGACAACAGGTCTTCGGCGCGTTTCGGGCTGGCCGAGTTGACCAGGATCAGCCCCTGTTTCGGCGCGACGGCGGCAAAGGTCGACGAGCGACGAATGAACGCGCGCGGCAGGAAGGCCTGGATGATTTCATCCTTGATCTGGTCGCGTTCCTTTTTATAGACCTTGCGCATCTGCTCGGCTTCGATCTCTTCGACCTTTTCCTTGACCGCGTCACGCACGACGCTGCCCGGCAGAATGCGTTCTTCCTTACGCGCGGCAATCAGCAGGAAGTCACCGCTGACATGCACCAGTGGTGCGTCTTCGCCTTTGCCGAACGGCGCGACGAAACCGTAGGTGGTCAACTCCTGGCTTGCACATGGACGCGCCAGTTTGGTGGCCAGTGCAGTTTCCAGCGCCTCGGCATCGACAGGCAGGTCTTGGGTCAGGCGATAGATAAGCAGGTTCTTGAACCACATGGGGTGAGTCTCTCCTTTATACAAAGGGGGGCATTATTGTCTTCGCCGTGGCATAGGCCAACCCTTCTCTAAGCCTTTGGAAGGCCTCGGAAAATTATTTAAAAAAGTGCTTGCCAGAGGTGGGGGCGCTCCGTAGAATGCGCGCCACACCGAAGCGAAGGGTGATTAGCTCAGCTGGGAGAGCGTCTGCCTTACAAGCAGAATGTCGGCGGTTCGATCCCGTCATCACCCACCATTCGTTTCAAGTGTTTAGCGCAGCGGTAGTTCAGTCGGTTAGAATACCGGCCTGTCACGCCGGGGGTCGCGGGTTCGAGTCCCGTCCGCTGCGCCATATTCGGTAACCTGGACCACTGAACGCCAGGTCACCACGGAAAAGCCCGCTGAAGCGGGCTTTTTTCTGCCCCAAGGTTGTACCCACGGGATGCATCGTTTCACCGGTTTTCGGATTTATTTGAAAAAAAACTTCAATTAAATCAGCACATTACGAAAACTTGTGGCATAATGCGCCCCGTAACGAAGCGAAGGGTGATTAGCTCAGCTGGGAGAGCGTCTGCCTTACAAGCAGAATGTCGGCGGTTCGATCCCGTCATCACCCACCATTCGTTTCAAGCGTTTCGCGCAGCGGTAGTTCAGTCGGTTAGAATACCGGCCTGTCACGCCGGGGGTCGCGGGTTCGAGTCCCGTCCGCTGCGCCATATTCGGCATCTGGAACACTGAACGCCAGATACCACGGAAAGCCCGCCTAGTGCGGGCTTTTTGCTGTCTGGCGTTTGTGTTTCTGCACTTTGCGCGGCTCACTCGGCGTTGCGTTGATGACGATAGTCGCTGACGGCCTCGTACACCGCTTTGCGCAGGCGGTTGATGCCACCGATCGGGCGATGCGCTTCAATGCCGAACCACGGGTTGAACGAAAGGTTGTCGCATTGCAGATTCAGCGCCGGAGTGTCGAAATCCTGCGGCGGCAAAGTGATCCGCGCGACGGTTTCGAAGGGCGAATCCTTCTCGCGCCATTCAATGCTGGTGTCCTCGATCGGCATGAACTTGTTGGCATCCTGACGCTGGATCTGCAGAACGAAGCAGGCCGGCACCCGGTCGGTCGACAATTGTTGAGTCAACGCACTGCGCAGGAAATTCGGCAGATCGTGGTTTTGCTTGGGCAATGTGTACGTCGGGCAATTGTCCGGGTCCGGTACGACGCGAAACTTCGCGTTGGCCTCGCCAAATTTATACGGTGAAACCGAAAAGTACGTGGTCTCGGTCGGGCTGTCCGGGGGCGGGGCCAAGGTTGCCAGCGCTATGAACAAGTGGCGGACCTGCCAGGTGCGCGGATCCCACGTCGGGAAGAACGCCATGACTTTTTTGCCATCGGCCTGCGCCGCAACATTCTGCCGGTACTCGGCGACATCGCTGACAAAGAAATTCGGGTGGCTGAACATGACGAAATCCTGTTCCGGCGAAGCCTGGCGGTTGCCGAGCAACTGTTTACCCGGAACATCAAGCAGTTTGATCGCCATGCCGCGGGCGTCACGCATGCTGTCGAACTGCGGATAGGCATTGCCGTTCGATAGCCGGATCAGCGCCTGCCAGGTTTTGCCCGGCTCATTGAACACGCCTTGACGCAGGGACTGCTCGAGATCCGGCAAGACCTGCACCTGCGCTTTGACACAGCCGTGAGCCTTGGCGTGGGCATCGCGCAGATAGCGCGTCGGTTCGCGATGCTGATCGACGATACGCACGGCGGTCTGGATCACGCTTTGCGTCAACGCCGCTTCGCCAGCCGGAACTTGCTCGAGCGCCGACACCGGGCCGCGGTGCTGCCAGGCGAACCAGGCGCTGGCAGTGGCCCAGCCGAGCAGGCCGACGGCGAGCGCGATCAGCACAAGCTTGCCGAGCCATCGGCCAATACGCAGCCAGATCCGCGCCAACAGTGGCAGTTCTTTATTGAAGGTCGAGATCATGGCAGTTGCGCCTCCAGCGGGCCGCCGAGCACTTTCAGGTATTCGAGCAAGGCCCAGCGTTCTTCCGGCTGCAATAAGCGGCCAATCACGCCGTTGCCGCGTTCGCCGGCACGAAATTCATGACCGCTGTTGTGGTTGCCGCTGATGCGCGTGTCGAACAGGAAACCATTGGTGAACGCTTCGGTGCGGTAACCCAGATGGCGCGGATCGTATTCGAAGCTGCCCTTATAGAAGGTGCTGGCGCGTTCATCCTGCGGCGACAGCAACTGATAAAGGCTCGGCACCGAACCGTTGTGCAGAAACGGCGCAGTGGCCCAGACCCCGGCCAATGGCCGCGCCTTGTAGGCGACTTTTTCCCGTACACCGATCGGCAGGCCGAAACCGTCCAGTTGCGGTTTCTCCTGCGGCGTGACGTTGGCTTCACGATAGGCGCGGTTCTCGACAAAAGCGGTGACGTACGCCAGTCCCTTGGCCACTGACAACTGGCTGAGGTCCAGCGGCTCTTTGGGCGTCGGGTGCAGTTTGACGTCCATCGTTTCCAGCTCTTTCAGGTCCCATTGCAGCGCGCTCAGGTCGAAACGGTGGCTGGCAATGTTGTTGGCGGCGTTGGGATCGGTACCGATCACCGCGACCGGCAACATGTGCAGACTTTGCACCCAGCGCCCGCCTTCCTGAGTCTGCGGCGGCACATGGCAACCGGCGCAATTCTCGGTAAACAGTGCGCGGCCCTTCGCGGCCAGCGGCTTGTCGATGGCACCGAACAGCGCCTCTGGCCAGGCGGGCGGGCGGAGTCTTTGCAGGGTTTCTTCGATGGTATGCAGATCACGCACGCGCACGCTGGAGGCGTAGCGCGCATCGCCTTGCAGCGGTTGGCCGTTGCTGTCGAAAAAATTCAGCGTGGCGCCGACGCCCAGCGCCTCGCCGATATTGCGCGCCATCGGCTGTTGCGCCGAGCCGTTCCACTGCACCCAGTCGAACGTCCACATGTCCCACAGTTGCGGGTAATCCACCGGCGCATCGGCCACGCGATAGTTGCTCGCGGAAATCGCATCGCCGAACGTGGCGTTGGCGATCCGCCCGAACGCGTCGGTGCGACCGGGACCTTCTTCGGTTGGATAGAGGCCGCGATGGGTATCGTTCCAGGCCACCTTGAGGAAGGTGTCGAGCGAGGTTTTGAAGTCTTTGCGCAACTGTTGCTGGCGCGCGTCGTAGGCATCGCCCAATACGTTTCTGGCGAAACGTTCGAATTTCCACGGGTTGTAGTAAGTCGAGGTCAGACTGGCTACCAATGCCTGTCCGAAACTGCCACCGCGCAGTGTAGGAACGCTGGACGGCAGCACGTGTTGCGCCGCGCCTCCATCGATCCGCACAGCCTGACCTTTGAAGCGCAGCTCACCGGTGTGGCAAGCGGCGCAGGTAATGTCCAGATAGTGCTCGCCACTGCCAGGATTCTGATGTCGAGCGAAGCCGACGGGCAGGTTGCCGGGATTGTTTGGCGTGGCTTGCTGGTGCGGATCAGTCAGGAAACCGAAACGTGCGAGGTACTCGGGCGAGGCGAAGCGCTGCTGCGAGAAGGGCAGTTCGAGTGCCTGGAACCATTCGTAGCGCAGGCCTTTGACCTGTGTGCCCTGCGGCGTGAAGTAATAGGTTTGCCGGTCCTGCTCGCTCCACTGATCAAGGTAATGCACTTGCTCGGCGGGCGTGTAGAAAGGCAATTTCGGATTGGCGATGTAATACAGCACCACGGCCAGAACGAGGCCCAGCAGTACGACGATCAGCGTCAGCACACGGAAGAAGAGGCGCAAGATAAACGTCCTTGTCGAGTTGTTGCGCTGTTATGCCTGAGTAAGCCCCTATGCGGCAAGTGGCCATTACGCCAGATGTAGCGAAAAGGGCTGGCTGCGATTGTCGCAAGCAGATGACAGAAGCTTCATCGTTGCAGGCGGCCAATACCTTTGAGTCCCTGAACTTATCGCAAGTTTGCTGCTCTCATGCCGGTAGCCATTGGTCGTGGCGGCCTGATAAGCTCGCGGCTTTACTCGATTGCCCATTCGGCGCATGAACAAGGAAATAGCATGAAACAGCATCGGTTGGCGGCGGCGGTAGCCCTGGTTAGCCTGGTACTCGCGGGTTGTGACTCGCAGACCAGCGTAGAGCTGAAAACCCCGGCGCAGAAAGCTTCCTACGGCATCGGCCTGAACATGGGCAAAAGCCTGGCTCAGGAAGGCATGGATGACCTGGACTCCAAAGCGGTAGCCCAGGGCATCGAAGATGCCGTCGGCAAGAAAGAACAGAAGCTGAAAGATGAAGAGCTGGTCGAAGCCTTCGCCGCGCTGCAAAAGCGTGCCGAAGAGCGCATGGCCAAGATGAGCGAAGAGTCGGCAGCCGCCGGCAAGAAATTCCTCGAAGAAAACGGCAAGAAGGCCGGCGTGACCACTACCGCTTCGGGTCTGCAATACGAAGTGGTGAAGAAAGCCGACGGCCCACAGCCCAAGCCGACTGACGTAGTGACCGTTCACTATACCGGCAAGCTGACCAACGGCACCGTGTTCGACAGCTCCGTCGAGCGCGGCAGCCCGATCGATCTGCCGGTGAGCGGCGTGATCCCGGGTTGGGTCGAAGGTCTGCAACTGATGCACGTTGGCGAGAAGTACAAACTGTACATCCCTAGCGATCTGGCTTACGGCGCGCAATCGCCTAGCCCGGCAATCCCGGCCAACTCGGTTCTGGTCTTCGACCTCGAACTGCTGGCCATCAAGGATCCGGCCAAAGAAGCTGCCGCTGCCAAGTAATTGGTAAAAGCTTCAACAACAACGCCTCGCTTATGCGGGGCGTTGTTGCATCTGGACCTTGGCAAGGGTAAACAGAACGAACCGATGCCGCTTGGCACAGTCATAGCCATTGAGGCTGCCCGCGCTAGCCGCCCTGAGCAGCCAAGTCAATGAAATATTGGGGTTTTTTATGTGAGTAAAAAACGCCCGATCTGAGCGCAGCCCTTATGAAACGGGGCTTTCAGCGCTGAAATGCAGCTCTGTTCACAAGGTTATCCACAATTTGTGTGGATAACATTTCAGTGGGAGGAATAGATGAAAGCTCCGTGGAATTTCGCTCGATTCCTGCCCTTGGCCGGCCGTCTGCTGGCCCGTGGTCGTTTGCCGACCTTGTTGTTCGCAGTCGCCAGCAAAGGCGCGGCACAAGGCAATCGCCTCGGTAGACTCAAAGACGATCTGCGCCTGCTTCAGGCCTTGTGCCTGGCCTACTGGCGCGGCGAGTACCGAGCCATCAGCGGCAAAGCGCTGATTTCGGTGGTGGCGGGTTTGATGTACTTCCTCAGCCCGGTGGATGCGGTGCCGGATTTCATCCCCATGTTCGGCATGCTCGACGACGTCGCCGTCCTGGCCTGGCTGATGAAAACCCTCAGCGGTGAGCTCGATGCCTTTCGCCAGTGGCGCAACCGCCAGGCGCCGGAAAAACTCGCCGTGGTCGAACGCTTGCCTGACACCCCCGAACAACTGCAACTTCAGGGACCCAAAAAGCCCTGATTGTGCAAACCTGCCTGCAGATAGATACCCCCCGCGACCTTGGCCGCTGTTAGGATTACACTTCTAGGGAAAAGTGCCGACTCGCTAAGTGTTGTTGTCCTACGGGGTAGTCATGGATATTCAGATAATTGCTCGCGATGGCGAACCCGAATACGCGGTTCTGCCCTGGGCTCAGTATCAGGCTCTACTAAAAGCAGCAGGCATCAACGAGACACCGACGCGTCCGGCAGCCACGCCGCTCGCAGCCACGGCAGATCCGATTCTTCCGGGTCTGGATCAACTACGCAGTTTGCGCGAAGGGAAGGGCATCGCCATCGAGGCGCTGGCCCGCACGGTAGGCATCAGCCCGTCTTATCTGGCCATGATCGAAAGTGGCGAGCGTCAGCCCGACGCCGCGATTCGCCGCAGCCTGGCCTGGGAATTGACGGTGCCAGGGTGGAGGGAAGAATCGTGAGCGTACGCATCAGCCGACAACATTGGGACGGACTGCTGGGGGAACTGGATCAGGCGCGACGTCAGCGCCATCTGCTGACTTACCGGGCCTTGCTGGAGCGTTTGCAACTGCCGACACCGGCCATGCAAACCCTGACTGCCGCGCTTGAGCATCTGGCGGCACTGGACGCCAGGGCTGAACAACCACTGCGCAGTTCGCTGGTGATCAGCCAGGGCGCAAGCCGTTTGCCACGCACCGGTTTTTTTGAATGCGTTGAACGTCTCGGGCGTTTTTCCGGGCCGTCCGATGGCGTCGCCGCTGCCTCCTGGCATGCCTCGGAAGTGGTGCGGGTCTTTGAGTACGAGTACCCGGAATCGGCGGAGGCCTGAGTGTTCTTGCGCCTCAAGGCGCGGGCCGGTTACTGGCTGGCCCGCCGGTTGTTTCATTGGTCGTGGCTGGTGCGTCAGCCGCGTGGCTGGCACTGGCTTGAAGGCCGGTTTGCGCGCATGGCCAACCTTGGCGATGTCGGTGCGCAAAGCTTCTACGGACACATCCTGACCTTTCGCGGCGTCGGCCTCGGTGCGCGCGAAGAGGGCGTGCGCTTGTTGCGTCTGGCAGCGCTCGGTGGTGACGGCAAAGCGGCTTATCAGCTCGGCGTGATCAGCCTCGCCGGCACACCGAGCAAGGCGCCGGACACTGCCGACGCTGCGCGCTGGTGGGGCATCGCTGCCAGGGCCGGGCATCCCTTGGCCGAGCTCAAATTGAAAGAACTGAGCCGCGGCGATTCAACGCATTAATTCTCTTTATGTCGGTTCTATAAACATGGCCTGAGGTTTTCCTCAGGCCATGTTTGCGTTTTCGCGCACCTGTTTATCTGTAGGTAATTTTTTACAGACAAGTCCTACAGGTATCGCCTACTTGCCTGACTTCTTTCCTGATTGATCCCCCGCACAGTTCCCGCGCCTAACTTTTTGCGCGAGGGAACGCTCATGTTTGACCCGCTGAACCCATCCACTTCGCACTTGCGCGTGCGCTGATGGACGCCATCCACCGCATCGAGCAAGCACTCGACAGCTTTCCCGGCACTCTCAGTCTCTACCGCCAGCAACTTGAGCATTGGGCCAGTCGTAGCGCCGACTCGGTCAGCCATGCGGCGGACATGCCTTCGCTGATGGGCATGGAGCGGGTCATCCGCTTCGGCGAACGCAGCACCACTGTCAGCAGCACGGACGACCAGTTTTTCTCGGATGTCGTGCAGTGTCCGCAGGGCGGGGTGATGCAGATCGAGAGCAAGTTCGAGTCGGTCTACGACATTGCGCTCGGCAACATTCAAGTCGATGTAATCGCCATGGACGGTGGCGAAACGACGCCGGTGACCCTTGATGCTCAAGGCAAGGGTTCGTTCGAGGGCACGCCGGGCAAGTTCTACCGGGTGCAAGTGCACAGCGAGGTCACGCCGGGCCAGCTCGACGATCTTTTCAAAGCCTATGACGGCTTGACCCGCGAACTGGACGGCTGGCTGCGCAGCGAATGGCAAGGCTTCAGGCCGCAGTGGTCGCAGTCCGTGGCGACGGCAGCCGGCAACGGCCTGCTGGCCGGCAGTTGGGCGGCGATTGAGGGCGTCTGGGACAGCATCGGCCTGCTCTCCGACATCCTGCAAAACCCCGGCGCGTTTGTTGAGCGACTGGGCAGCGGCGCGACCGAGTTGATGGAACTGGCCACGACGGCACCTGAGCTGATGGAAAAGCTGCAGTTGCTGGTCAGTGACGAAGCGGCGCTGTGTTTGCTGCTGCGCACGGCCAGCCTTTGGCTGGAGATGCTGCCGCCTAGTGAGATCGCCGGCAAAACCGCCGAAGCCGCGTCAATGATGATCGTGCAGTTGCTCATCGATGTGCTGATCGGCGTGGTTCTGACATTCGCCAGTGGCGGTGCGGGCATTGCCTATTTGACCCTGCGTCTGGCTGACCGCGCCGTGCAATTGCTCTCGGCGGTGAAGCGGTTGGTCAAGGCCATCTTCGGCATCGTCAGCACCTTCATTGAATACGTCGACCGCTACAAGAGCGTCGCTGCCCGCGGTATTGCAGTCGGTGTGAAGAAAGGCCGGATGCAACTGCGTTGGGATGCCAGGCGCAACACCACGCTGAAGAAAGACGAGCCGCACGACGACGCTTCCGACCAAGCGAAAAACCCCAACGGCGACAGCGCCGATTGCGTGCCGCTGACCTGCACCAATGGTTGCCCGGTGTCGATGGTTACCGGTGAGGAGCTGCTGACGCTGACGGATGCGGTGCTTGATGGTGTGCTGCCGTTTGAATTCAGCCGTTTGTATCGCTCAAGCGCCGTTGAGATCGACATTGGATTGGGGTTTGGCTGGAGCCACTCGCTGGCGCATCGGCTGGAGTTTGAGGGTGAGTTTGTTGTCTGGGTCGACCATGAAAACCGGCGTACGCGGTTTCCGTTGCCCAGTGCGACCCGGCCGGCGATTCATAACAGTCTCTCGCGGGCAGCGATTTTTCTTGGCGATGAACCGGAGGAACTGATTCTCGCGCTGGCCGGCGAGACGGCGCGGTTTTATCACTTTCGCGCGGGTCGGCTGACGGCGATCAGTGATGCGTATGGCAATCGGCTCTCGGTGCTTCGTGATCGGGCTGATCGAGTGCAAAGACTCGATAACGGCGCTGGTCGTTCGCTGCTGTTGCGTTATGACCGCGCGCAGTTGGTCGGCGTGGATTATCAGGTGTTTCGTGAGGCTGCCTGGCACACCGAACAGACGCTCGTTAGTTATGGCTTCGATGCCTATCAAAATCTGATCGAAGCCACCAACGCGGTCGGCGACAGCGAGCGTTACGACTACGACGACGCTCACGTCATCCTGCAGCGGCAACTGGCCGGTGGGGCGAGTTTTTTCTGGGAATGGGAACGCTCCGGCAAGGCGGCGCGGTGCGTCCGCCACTGGGCCTCGTTCTCGCAAATGAACACCCGCTACGTCTGGGCCGACGACGGCAGCGTCGCGGTGCAGTACGTCGACGGCACCGAAGAAACCTACGTTCACGACGACCGCGCGCGACTGGTGCGCAAGGTCGAGGCGGATGGCGGCGAACACCTCAAGGCCTATGACGCTGAAGGCCGGTTGATCGCCGAGCAGGACCCGCTGGGCGCGGTCACCGAATACCGCTACGACGAGGTCGGACGGCTGATCGCGTTGATTCCTCCGGATGATGTGCCAACGTCCTACGAGTATCGCAACGGTTTTCTCTACCGGCGCACCCGCGGCGATGCGGTGTGGATTTATCGGCGCAACGCCGAGGGCGACGTCACTGAAGCGGTCGATCCTGACGGCCAGGTCACCCATTACTACTACAACGTGCGCGGGCAACTGCTGTCGATCCGCTACTCGGACAGCAGCCGCCATAAGCTGGTGTGGAATCCGCTCGGCCAGTTGACCGAAGAAACCCTGCCCGATGGCGGTGTGCGACGCTTTTCCTACGACGCATTGGGGCGGCGGACGACGACTGCCGACGAACACGGCGCCGTCACCCGCCAGCAATGGGACGCCGTTGGCCGACTGATCCTGACGACTTTTCCTACCGGCAGCAGCCGCGCCTACAGCTACGGCGCCTACGGCCAGGTCACCGCCGAACGCGACGAACTCGGGCGCATCACCCGTTACGAGTACGACGATGACCTGCACCTGGTCTCGCGGCGGATCAACCCCGACGGCACGCAGGTGCAGTACCGCTATGACCACGCGCAACTGCTGCTCACCGAGATCGAAAACGAGTCCGGGGAAAAGTACCGGCTGGACTACACGCCAAGCGGATTGATCCGACAGGAAACGGGTTTTGACGGACGGCGCACGGCGTATGCCTATGACCTCAACGGGCATCTGCTGGAAAAGACCGAGTTTGGTGATGACGGCTCATGTTTGCTGACTGCTTATGAGCGCGATGCGGCCGGACGCCTACTGGTCAAGACCCTGCCTGACGGCATCAATGTTAAATATTCCTACGACCGCCTCGGCCGTCTGATCGCCGTCGATGACGGCCACAACCACCCGCTGGCCTTCGAATACGACCGCCAGGACCGGCTGATCACCGAACACCAGGGCTGGGGCACCCTGCGTTACGCCTATGACGCCTGCGGCCAGCTCAAACGTCTGCGCCTGCCGGACAACAGCAAACTCGATTACCACTACGCCAAAGGCGGCGCGCTGACGGCGATCGACCTCAACGGCACGCCGCTGACCCGCCACGTCTACCAGTTCGGCCGCGAAGTGCAGCGCCAGCAAGGCCTGCTGCTCAGCGAATATGCCTACGACGAACAGGGAAGGTTACTGGCTCACGCCGTAGGCCATCAGCGCGATTCGGTCTACCGCCGCGATTATGCCTACAGCGCCAACGGCAACCTCGCCCACATCGCCGACAGCCGCCACGGCCAACGCACCTACGGCTACGACGCCCTCGACCGGCTGATTCGCGTCCGCCATTCGCGCGACGAACTGCCGGAATCCTTCGCCCACGACCCGGCCGGCAACCTGCTGATGCAGGACCGCGCCGGCCCGAGTCAGGTCAAAGGTAACCGCCTGCTGATGCAGGGCGACCGCCATTACGACTACGACGCCTTCGGCAACCTGATCCGCGAACGCCGCGGCAAAGAACAGACACTCGTCACCGAATACCGCTACGACAGCCAGCACCGCCTGATCGGCCTGACCCGTCCCGACGGTCAGACCGCGACCTATCAATACGACGCCTTCGGCCGCCGCATCCGCAAAACCGTCGACGGCCAGACCACCGAATTCTTCTGGCAAGGCGACCAAGTCGTCGCCGAAAGCAGCGAGAACGAATACCGCAGCTACGTCTACGAACCCGGCACCTTTCGCCCGCTCGCGCTGATCGACGGCAAAGGCCCGAAAAAAGCCTGCCCGTTCTACTACCAACTCGACCACCTCGGCACGCCGCAGGAACTCACCGACTACGGCGGCGACATCGTCTGGTCCGCGCAATACGACGCCTACGGCAAAACCGCCGCACTGACCCTGGCCGGCGACGATTACCTGAACCAGCCGCTGCGTTTTCAAGGGCAGTACTTCGATGCCGAAAGCGGATTGCACTACAACCGGCACCGGTATTACGACCCGCGGCTGGGGCGCTATCTGACGCCCGATCCGGTGAAGCTGGCGGGTGGGTTGAATCAATACCAGTACGTGCCGAATCCGACGGGGTGGGTGGATCCGTTGGGGTTGAACTCCAACTGCCCGCCGCCGAAGAAGCCGGGTTGCGAAGTGCCGGGTGGGACTGGTGGCGCTAAGGTTGATGAGGGTGAGCCAGCGCTGCCGAAGATGACGGCGCAGGAGCGGAGGGCGAGGATTGATGAGTTGGCGGAGGCAAACGCTTATCGGCGTTTGGGTGAGATGGAGAGGTCAACACAAGGCGCTCACTTTGTAGAGAAGCACGGAGCTCAAACAACTCTACGATCTCAATTTGAACGAATTATGACAGGGAAAAATCCGACAACTGGGATAGTAGAGACCTACTACGGCGGACCAAACCATGGAGAACCTAAAATCCCTAGCGCGGCCACTCATTTTCTCAGTCATAGAGACCAGCTAAATGCTATCTACAGAGCCAAGCTGATACTCCGAAGGACCGATCTGCAAACGTCGAGAAGGCCGATGGATATGGGGAAGATCATTGGCGAAGGTTATACGAGGGACGGGGTTTATGGGCAGCAAAAGAAAGCTGTAGTTATTCTCAAAGCAAATGGCGACACCGTAACTTCGTACGCGGATTTTGATTGATGAAAAAAATATATGAGATTTTGGACATAAAAAATTTACTGTTTGTATTCGATATTGAAAATACTCACGACATAGAGCGAGAGCGATTGATAGCTGAAAAAGACGTCAATGATTCGCAGCAGTTGACGGAGTTATTCGATACTTTGTTAAAGCCTGAATTTTATGAGTACACAGATACAGAGCAAGAATCTCTCATAGGAACAGTCGATCATTTTTTGATGACGAATGACAATTTTGACCTCGTATTCAATCGTATGACGACTTATTTCGGTCAAGAAGTTGCCGAAAGGCCGCGCTTTATGGGGGTTTTGTTAAGGTGTTTGACGAAATATCGAAATGAAAAAAAAGACCTCGGACAATGAAATTCCAGTCTGGCTTTTTGTGCTATTAGGGCGGCCTCTCTCGTGGTCTTAACTAACTAGTTGCGTCGTCCGGGGTGTGGGCGCTAAATCGCCGAGCACATGCACGCTATACCCCGGAACATTCTTCGCATGATGCTTTGCCTGCGAAGCCATCTCCGCCAGCTGGCTCGCATCCAGCTGCGCGCAGGCCTCGGGGTGTAGGTGCACCACGCCAATGGACAGCGACAACAACGCAAACTCCTGCCGCACGCCTTGGCGGTTCGGCGCGACGAAACACCCCGCCTCAAGATGCTCAGGCCGGTAGAACCGGCGGCACTGGCTCTGAAAATCATCAAGCAGTTGATTGAGGCGTTTGCGCCAGTCTTCCGGGCCGAGGACGAGGAGGAAGTCGTCGCCGCCGATGTGGCCGACGAAGTCGCGGGTGGGGTCGACGCGTTCGTTGAGGCACTGGGCGAGGCACAGCAGGACTTCGTCGCCACGGCCGTAGCCGTAGATGTCGTTGAAAGGTTTGAAGCTGTCGATGTCAACGTAGCAGATGATCGACTCGCGGCCCTGCTGCAGCAGGCGGGTAAGGCATTGTTGAATCGGCACGTTACCGGGCAGCAAGGTCAGCGGGTTGGCGTAGCGGGCCTGCTGAATTTTCAGTTCGGTGATCAGCTTGAGCACGTCGATTACCCGGCCGAGGCCGAGGTAGATACCGTTGAGGGTGATGATGAAGTCTTCTTCGATGCGCTGGCGAGCGCGGCTGGTGATCAGGCGGCTGACTTGTTGCAGCGACTGGCTCATTTCCACGGCGAGGAAGTCGTCGCTCATCAGGCGGCTGATCGGCTTGCGTGCGAACAAGTCGGTGGCGAACGGTTTGAGCAGGGCGTCGGACAGCGAATGACGGTGGACGATGCCAGCCGGTTGGCCCTGTTCGTCTAGCACCGCCAGTGAGTTGAGGTTGGCCTGGCGGCGGAACGCTTCGAGCACGGTGGCGGTGGGTGTGTCGCGGTGCACCGCCGGCTGCTCGTTGAGCAGGGCGCTGAGGTCGCTGCCTTCGTCGTTCAGCGCTACGGCGCTGCTGTCGTGTTTCGGCATCAGCGCGCGCGAGTCTCGCGATGGGTGTTCCTGGGGGCGACCGAGCAAATAGCCTTGCACCAGATCGACGCCCATTTCAGTCAGAACGGCGAGTTCTTCCGGCAGCTCGATGCCTTCGGCGATAACTTGCGCGCGCGACGCTTTGGCGATTTGCAGAATCGAGCCGACGAACTCGCGTTTCAACGCATCCTGATGAATGCCGTCGATGAAATGCCGGTCGATCTTCACGTAATCCGGGCGCAGTTCTGACCACAGGCGCAGGCTCGAATACCCGGCACCAAGGTCATCCAGCGCAATGGAAAAACCCATGGCCCGGTAATGATGCAGGGCGGTTTGCAGCAACTGGAAATCGTCGATGGGTGTCTGTTCGGTCAGTTCGATGACCACCTGACTGGGCGGAATGCCGAAGTCCTGCAGCAACTGCAAGGTTCGTCCCGGCTGATGCGCCGCTTCGAGGAGAGATTCCGGCGAGACGTTGAGAAACAGTTTGCCCGGAAGCTTCTGCTCGTTGAAACGCCGGCAGGCAGATTCTCTACAGGCAATCTCCAGCTCACTCAGACGGCCGGCCTGACGCGCCACGGCAAACAGCGCAATCGGTGAGTGCAGAGGGCTGTTGGACGGGCCGCGAGTCAGCGCTTCGTAACCGAGGATGCGTCGCTCGGAGAGGCTGATGATCGGCTGGAACAGGCTGTGCAAACCGCTTTGAGTCAGGATCGAGCTCAACGCGCTCAGCTGTTCGGTCGTGGTCATGGCAGTCTCTGGCGATAAAAAAAGGACCGGGAGCGTGAGCTCTCGGTCCTTTATTGCACGACAGAATGATGACTGTTTGATGACGATCCAGGGATCGTCAGCATTAATTTGCCATCACTTACTTCTTGGCCACCTGATTGCTCAGCTTCAGGTAATCGAGCAGTACGCGCCCGGTTTCGCTCAGGTAGGCATCGTCTTCCGGTTTGACTTTGTCCGGATCGGCTGCCGCCAGTGCGTCCTCGTCTTCTTTCTTCAGCTCTTTGAGCGGTTCTTCGCCTTTGGCCTTGCGACGCAGGTTCTCCATGGTCAGCTGTTTGGCGTCGATGTCGGCGTGCTGGGCACGACGCTCGGCTTCGTTGAGGCTGACGGTTTTTTCTTCCATCAGTTTCTGCGCCAGCGCCAGCTTGTCGCGGATGAACACGAACTCGGCATCCTTGGCGGTGCGCGTGTCATGTTCGAACTTGAGCTGAGCCAGGTACGGCTTGAACGGATCGGCTGCCGGTTTGATTGCCGCGCGAATGGTGTCCCACGGCATGGCTTCCGGCAGGGCGCTCTCGCCGATTTCCTTGGTGTCGATCAGCGACGGGTAGTCGATGTCCGGCAGCACGCCCTGATGCTGGGTGCTCTGCCCGGAAACCCGGTAGAACTTGGCCAGGGTCAGTTTCAGTTCGCCGTGGTTCAGCGGCTGAATGGTCTGCACGGTGCCTTTACCGAAAGTCTGACCGCCGATGATCAGCGCACGGTGGTAGTCCTGCATGGCGCCGGCGAAGATCTCCGAAGCCGAGGCGGACAAGCGGTTGACCAGCAACGCCATCGGCCCTTTGTAGAACGCGCCCGGGTTTTCATCTTCCAGCACGTCGACGCGGCCATCGGCGTTACGCACGAGGACGGTCGGGCCCTTGTCGATGAACAGACTGGTCAGCTCGGTGGCTTCCTGCAGGGAACCGCCGCCGTTGTTGCGCAGGTCGATGACCACACCGTCGACTTTGTCTTTCTGCAGTTCGGTCAGCAGCTTCTTCACGTCGCGCGTGGTGCTCTTGTAATCCGGGTCACCGGCACGGAACGCCTTGAAGTCGAGGTAGAAGGCCGGAATTTCGATCACGCCGAGCTTGTAGTCCTTGCCGTCCTGTTTCAGGTTCAGCACCGACTTCTTCACGGCCTGGTCTTCGAGCTTCACCGCTTCACGGGTGATCGGCACGATCTTGGTGGTCTGGTCGTTGGGCGCATTGCTCGCCGGAATCACTTCAAGGCGCACCACGGTGCCTTTCGGCCCGCGGATCAGCTTGACCACTTCGTCCAGACGCCAGCCGACCACGTCGACCATTTCTTTGTTGCCCTGGGCAACGCCGATGATCTTGTCGGCCGGAGCCACTTGCTTGGTCTTGTCAGCCGGGCCTGCCGGCACCAGACGCACGACTTTCACCTGATCGTTGTCGCTCTGCAACACGGCACCGATGCCCTCGAGGGACAGGCTCATGTTGATGTCGAAGTTCTCCGCGTTGTCCGGCGACAGATAGTTGGTGTGCGGATCGTAGGACATGGCGAAGGTGTTGATGTACGCCTGGAAGATATCTTCCGGACGGGTCTGGTCCAGGCGCGCCAACTGGTTCTTGTAGCGCTTGGTCAGGGTTTCCTGGATCTGCTTGGGCTCTTTGCCGGCGATCTTCATCCGCAGCACTTCGTCCTTGACGCGTTTGCGCCAGAGGTCGTCGAGTTCAGCGGTGGATTTGAGCCAAGGCGCGTCCTTGCGATCGATCAGCAAGGTCTCTTTGGTGGTGAAGTCCATCTTGTCGACGCCTTTGTTCAGCTCGGCAAGGGCGAAGTCCAGACGCGCCTTGACGCGGTCCAGATAGCGCTTGTAGATGGTGAACCCGGCGTTGAGGTCGCCGCTCTTGAGGAAGTCGTCGAACTGGGTCTTCCACTTGTCGAATTCAGCGATGTCGCTGGACATGAAATAGCTGCGCGACGGATCCAGCAGCTTGAGGTAGCTGTCGTAGATGATCACCGAACGCGCATCGTCCAGCGGCGGCTTGCTGTAGTGATGACGCTTGAGCAACTCGACGACGTTTAGACTGGCGATGACTTCATCGCGATCAGGCTGCAACTTGTCCCAGCTGTTGGCTGCGAATGTAGTGCCCGACACCGGCAACAGACCGATACCGATGAAAAGAGCGAGGGCGGTGCTGGGGAGCAGATGCTTCATGCTGATTCGACGCGGGGACAATTGATAACGCATATTAGGCCGTCTTTGAAGTCGCCGGTTCTACGAGAGCCGGTCGCATAATGCAAAAAGCCCGGCGCTACAGCTTCGGGCTCAGTCCAGACTCACTATGGAGGCACTGTGAAGGCATTGCAAGGCGTTGACGGTCAAGTGGCATGGGTTGAAGAGCCGAGTCCTACGTGCGATGTAGGACAAGTCCGCATCCGAGTGGCGGCAGCCGGCCTCAATCGCGCCGATTTGTTACAGAAAGCGGGGCTGTATCCGCCGCCACCAGGGGCCAGCCAAGTGCTCGGTCTTGAGTGCTCCGGGATCATCAGCGAGGTCGGCGCGGGGAGTGCGTGGCAGGTCGGTGATCGGGTTTGCGCCTTGTTGGCCGGGGGCGGCATGGCTGAAGAGGTGGTTGTCGATGGGCGGCACGTGCTGCCGGTTCCTGAAGGCGTTTCGCTGATCGAAGCCGCCGCATTGCCCGAGGTTTATGCAACAGTCTGGCTGAATGTGTTTCAACTTGCGGCGCTCAAACCCGGTGAGAAAGTTCTTCTGCATGCCGGCGCCAGTGGAATCGGTTCAGCCGCCATTCAGCTGTGCAAGGCTTTCGGTAACCCGTGTTGGGTCAGCGTCGGTTCGGCCGAACGTCTGGCTTACTGCGAGTCATTGGGCGCGCAGGGCGGCGTGCTGCGTACTGACGATCTGCAAAGCCTGCGCGATTTCGGTCCGTTCGATGTGATCCTCGATCCGGTCGGCGGCAACTATTCGGCGCTGAATCTGCAGTTGGTGGCACTGGACGGACGTTGGGTGCTGATCGGTCTGATGGGGGGCCGTGAGGCGAAACTGGATCTGGCGCAGGTGCTGGCCAAGCGTGTGCAACTGCTCGGTTCGACATTGCGCAGTCGCAGTGATCAGTTCAAGGCAGATTTGCTCAGCGATCTCGGTCAGCAAGTTTGGCCGTTGTTTGCTGAAGGGCGGTTGCGTCCGCAATTGGCCAAGGCGTTTGCGGTGAAGGATGCCGAGGCGGCGTTTGCCGAGTTGGCGAGCAATACGGTGGCGGGGAAAGTGGTGTTGTTGATTGATGAAAGCCTGAGCTGACAATACAGCCCTCCTGTAGGAGTGAGCCTGCTCGCGATAGCACCGTGTCAGTCACCATCACAGTTGGCAGATAGACCGCAATCGCGAGCAGGCTCACTCCTACAGGGATCGGTTTATTTCCACAGATGGATTGGCCAGCCGGATTTTTCTGCGTGTTCGAGCAGCACCGGGTCCGGGTTGACCACATGCGGGAAATCCACCTTCAGCAACAACGGCAGATCATTACGCGAGTCGGAGTAGAAACTCGCGCCTTCAAGATTTTCTTCCTCGGCATCCAGCCATTCCAGCAAGCGGGTGATCTTGCCTTCGCGATAGGTCAGGGTGCCAACGGTCTTGCCGCTGTAAACGCCATGGGCGACGTCCAGTTCGATGGCCAGCACCTCATCGATGCCCAGGCGTTCGGCGATCGGTTTGACCAGGTGCGTACCCGATGCCGAAATCACCAGAATGCGGTCGCCGGCCTGGCGGTGTGCGGCGATGGTTTTGGTCGCATCGCTGAAGATGATCGGTTCGATGAAATCTTCTACCCACGGGCCAACCAGGTGGTCGATTTCTGCCGGCGTGCGGCCGATCAGCGGTTCAAGGCTGAAGGCCATGTAGTCTTCCATCGCCAGGTGGCCGCGGCCGTAGGCGTCCATCAATTCCTTGTCGCGCTGCATGAACGATTCGCCATCGACCCAACCGAGGCGGACCATTTGCTCGCTCCACAGCGAGGAGCAGTCGCCGTGGATCAACGTTTCGTCCAGATCAAAAATTGCCAAAGCCATGGGTTCTCTCCGAGAACAGCTGCAAGCTACAAGCTTCGAGCTGCAAGAATTAAAATCAGGTGCGCCGCAGTCTACAGCTTGAAGCTGATAGCTCGAAGCTTGCAGCTGCTCCTAAGCTACTTCGCACAGGGCGGTCGGATCGATGGAAAGTGCCAGGCGCTGACCATCGGGAAGCAAATCCGCTGCCGAGCGGTTGAGCACATCCACCACCAGCTCAACGCCTCGGGCTTCGACGCGATAGCGAATGACATTGCCCAGCAGGCTGTGGCTGCGGATCTGCGCGTCGGGTTCGCCGTTGAGGCTTAGCTCGATGGCTTCCGGACGAATCGCGATGCGGTGGTTGATCGGCCGCTGCAGCAGCTTCGAAGCGGCCTCGGCGTCGAGCAGGTTGTAATTGCCGATGAAGCCGGCGGCGAACACATCGACCGGCGCTGTGTAGAGGGTTTCGGCGTCGCCGCTCTGGACGATCTTGCCCTGATTCATCAGGAAGATTCGATCCGACATGGTCAGCGCTTCTTCCTGATCGTGGGTGACGAAAATTGTCGTCAGGCCGAGTTCGCGTTGAATCTGCCGGATCTGTTCACGCAAGTGTTTACGAATTCGTGCATCGAGGGCCGACAGCGGCTCATCGAGCAGGAGCAAACGCGGGCGGGTGACCAACGAGCGGGCGAGGGCGACGCGCTGGCATTGGCCGCCGGAGAGCTGGTGCGGGTAGCGGCTGGCGAAGTCGTGCAGTTCAACCAGTTTCAACACTTCGGAAACGCGTTTATGGCTGTCGTCGCTATTGACCTTCTGCATGCGCAAACCGAAGGCGACGTTCTGCTCGACGGTCATGTTGGGAAACAGCGCATAGCTCTGGAACACCATACCGATGCCGCGCTTCTGCGGGCTCAACGGCACGATGTCGACGCCGTCGAGCAGGATCTGCCCGCCATCCACCGGTGTCAGCCCGGCGATGCAGCGCAACAGGGTCGACTTGCCGCAACCGGACGGGCCAAGCAGGGTGACGAACTCACCCTTGTTGATCTCGCAGTTGATGTCGCTGAACACCGTGGTGCCCGCGTAGTTTTTCTGCAGGTGTTGGACGCTGACATAGCTCATTCGCTTTTGTCCTTGTTCAAGGTGTTGGCGATCCAGGTCAGGACCAGCACGAAAAAGAAATACGAGATGACCAGCGCACTGGTGAAGTGGCCGCTGCTGTTGCGCATGTTGTTCAGGTACACCTGCAGGGTTTCGTAGCGGGTGCCGACGAGGATGTTGGCGAAGACGAACTCACCGAACAGGAACGAGAACGACAGCAGCAGCGCCACCATCAGGCCTTTGCGCAGGTTCGGCAGCACCACCAGGATTGCCGCCTGAAAGGTGCTGGCGCCGAGCAGTTGCGCGGCGTCCATCAGGTCGCGCAGGTTGATCGCTTGCAGGTTGTTGGTGATCGCCCGGTACATGAAGGGCAACGCCACGGTGAAGTAGCAGCCGATCAGGATCCACGGCGTGCCGACCATCGCCATCGGCCCGGAGCCGTAAAGCTGCAACAGGCCCACCGAGGACACCACCGGCGGCACCGCGAAGGGCAGCAGGATCAGGATATTCATCAGCGCATCGAGTTTCGGGAAGTGGTAATGCACCACGAACAGCAGCGGCAGGATCAGCACCACCGACAGCACCAGCGCGCCGACGCACACCAGCAACGACTGGCCGAAGGCGTGCAGAAAACGCGGATCGCTCCACAACTGGATGTACCACTTGAAGGTAAAGCCGCTGGGCAGAATGGTCGCCGACCAACTGCTGGCGATCGAGTACACCAGAGTGCCGGCCAGTGGCAGCAAGAGGATCGCGAACAACAGGTAAACCACGACGCGGTGGTAGAGACCGGCCGGGCCGGATTCAGCGCGAGACATGGTAGCTCCTCTTCAACAGCAGTTGATGCACGACGGTGACGATGGTCATCAGCGCCACCAGCACCACGGCCAGCGCGCTGGCCAGGTTCGGGTCGAGAGAGATGTCCCCGGAAACCATTGCCGCGATGCGGATCGGCAGCACGTTGAAGTTGCCGGTGGTCAACGCATACACCGTGGCATAGGCGCCGAGGGCATTGGCCAGCAGGATCACGAACGTGCCGAGCAGCGCTGGCGTCAGCACCGGCAAGCCGATGTGCCGCCAGAACTGCCAGCCATTGGCACCCAGCAGCGCGGCGGATTCGCGCCAGTCCTCACGCAGCGCGTCGAAGGCCGGGTAGAGCAGCAGCACACCGAGGGGAATCTGGAAGTAGGTGTAGAGAATGATCAGGCCGGTCTTCGAGTACAGGTTGAAGTCCTGAATGATCCCCGACTGTTTCAACATGATCGTGATGCTGCCGTTGAAACCGAGCAGGATGATGAACGCGAACGCCAGCGGCACGCCGGCGAAGTTGCTGGTCATGTTGGCGAAGGCGTTGACGAAGTTGCGCAGTTTCGAGTCGACCCGACGCAGCGAATACGCACCGAGGACGGCGATCAGGATGCCGAACACGCTCGACCAGAAACTGATCTCAAGACTGTACTGGATCGCCTGCCGATAGAACTTCGATGCGAAGATCTTGCTGAAATTGGCCAGGCCCCAGCCGGACTCTTCCGATTGCAGGCTGTTGATCATCACCCAGACAAGCGGGGCGATTTCGAAGACGATGAAGAACAGCGCGAACGGCACCAGACACAGCGCCGCCAGCCATTTGCCGCGAGTCAGGGCGTTCACTTGAGCAGCTCCCGGCACACAGGTTTATCGTGGGGCACGCCGAGCATCTCGCAGACGGTACCGCAGATTTCGGTCTGTCTGGGGGCAGCGTTCGCGTTCAGGCTGAAGGCATCGCCGAGGACGAACAGCGGCACCTGGCGTTCTTCCGGCAGCAGGCCGTTGTGCGAGCGGTCGTTGTTCATACCGTGGTCGGCTGTCACCAGCACTTGATAGCCGGCGTCGAGCCAGCCTTGCAGATAATCGGCGAGAACGATATCGGCCGAACGCGCGCTGTTGCGGTATTGCGAGCTGTCGAGGCCGTGCTTGTGTCCGGCATCGTCGATGTTCATTGGATGGACCAGCAGGAAATTCGGCGCGTGGCGCAGGCGCAGGTTTTCCGCGTCGGCGAACAGGTGCGAATCCGGGTAGTGGTCGTTCCAGTAGAAGTGCCCGTGCTGAATCGGCAAGGACGGATCGTCGGTGTGTCGATCACGCGCCGCGACGAATGGCGAGCGGTTGTACAGTTCGCTGACCCAGTGATAGGCCGCCGCCGCGGTTTTCAGCCCGGCATCGCGTGCGTAGTGATAAATGCTGCGCTGGCTGGACAGGCGCGAGACGTTGTTGTGAACGATGCCGCTGTCGATCGGCGCCACACCGGTGAGAATGCATTCATAAAGCGGTCGGGACAGGGCCGGCAGTTCGCACTCCAGTCGATAGAGCGCGGCGCGTCCTGCGCCAACATAAGCCTGCAGATGCCCCATGGCGTGACGCGCAACCTCGTAGTTGAGGCCGTCGAACACGACAAGGATGACGTTGTGCTTCATAGGGGCAAGAACTCCGCGAAACAGTGAATTTCAAATTCAACAGAGATCCCTTGTAGGAGTGAGCCTGCTCGCGATAGCGGTGGTTCAGCCAACATGGTTGGTGAATGTTCGACCGCTATCGCGAGCAGGCTCACTCCTACAGGGGGATTTGCTTCAGATCAAAGAGTGGCGATCTGAAGCCTTACTTCATCTCTACGATGACTTCCTCGTTCCACACCTGTGGCAGGCCTTTGGAGGTCTTTTCCCAGGCATCGGCGTCCTTGATCGGGGTGACCTTTTTGTACTGCTCGTTCGGCAGCAGTTTGGCTTTGACGTCTTCCGGCAGTTGCAGGTGTTCGGCGCGGATCGGACGGGCGTTGCCGCGGGCGAGGTTGGTCTGGCCGGCGTCGCTGAAGATGTATTCACGCGTCAGCTTGGCGGCGTTGGGGTTTTTCGCGTACTTGTTGATGATCGTGGTGTAGCCGGAAATCACCGAACCGTCGGACGGGATCAGCACCACGTAATCATCCGGGTTGGCCATCTTGGCCTTGTAGCTCAGGCCGTTGAAGTCCCAGACCACACCGACTTCGATCTCGCCTTTTTCCATGGTGGCGATGGTCGGGTTGGCCATCGACAGGCGACCTTGCTTGGCGATGTCGGCGAACAGCAGCAGGGCCGGTTTGATGTTCTTCTCGTCGCCACCGTTGGCCAGTGCAGCGGCGAGTACGCCGTTGGCCGCTTGGGCGGCGGTGCTCACGTCACCGATGGAGACCTTGTATTTGCCGCTTTTCAGGTCAGCCCATTTGGTCGGTACTTCGGAGCCGTGCAGCAGCTTCTTGTTGACGATGAAGGCGATGGTGCCGGTGTAGGCCAGCGCCCAGTTGCCGTCCTTGTCCTTGGCCCAGTCCGGCACCTGATCCCAGGTGCTTGGCTTGTACGGTTGCACCACGCCCTGCTTGACCGCGATCGGGCCGAAGGCCGCACCGACGTCGCCGATGTCGGCGGTGGCGTTGTCTTTCTCCGCAGCGAACTTGGCGATTTCCTGCGCCGAGCTCATGTCGGTGTCGATGTGTTTCAGGCCATAGGTCTTGGCCAGGTCTTCCCAGGTGCCTTTCCAGTTGGCCCAGTCATCCGGCATGCCGACGCTGTTGACGGCGCCTTCCGCTTTGGCAGCGGCTTCGAGGGTTTTCAGATCGGTGCCGGCCGCCATGGCGGAGGTGCACAGTGCAATGGTCGAGCCTAACAGTGTTGCCAGGAAAAGCTGTTTCATTCCGAAGCTCCTTGGTCGTGATCAACGCTGCGATTGCGGTTTGTGTTGGTCTAGGTCAGCAATACCTGAGCCAATTTAAGCGGGCTGGATGACACTTTAATGTCGACGGCGGTTTGTCCGGCCTTTTCTGTGCCCGGTGTGGGCAGGTGCTCGCTAAGCGTAGACCAACCCCGAAAGCCCGGTACGCAAGGGACTTGGCCGATGTATTGCAAGTCGTGAGCACGACCGCTGGGCAGTTTTGTCATCTGCCGGTCATCTGCACTGCCTAGGCTTGCAACATCAGCAATCGGCACGTTGGCCGTGCGCTTTTGCCCCGAAACAGTGCTGGTCTAGTCCAGATAGGTAACGTTGATGCGTGATGAGGCAACAAAAGCGGTGACAGCGATTGGCCAGGTGTTGCAGGAGCAGCTCGATCACGGCTTGCTGGCGGCGGGCAGCAAGTTGCCGGCCGAGCGCAAGCTCAGTGAGTTGTTCGGCACGACGCGGATTACCGTGCGCGAGGCGTTGTTGCAGCTGGAAGCGCAGGGGCAGATTTATCGCGAGGAGCGCCGGGGCTGGTTCGTGTCGCCGCCGCGTCTGGCCTACAACCTGATGCAGCGCAGTCACTTTCACGCGATGGTCAGTGCGCAGGGGCGGGTAGCGTCGACCGAGGTGATTTCGGCGCGTTTGCAGCCGGCGTCGGCCGCGGTGTGTGCGTGGTTGCAGTTGCCGGCGCTGTCGAGCGTGATTCAGATTTGCCGCTCGCGGCGCATTGACGGGCGGTTGGTGTTGTACGTGGAGCATTATCTGAATCCGCAGTTTTTTCCGGGGATTCTGGGGTTTGATCTGAATCAGTCGATGACTGAGTTGTATGCGCGGCATTTTGATTTGCACTACGGGCGGGTGCGCTTTGAGATTGTGCCGACGTCATTGTCGGTGGATGCGGCGGCCGCTTTAAGGGTTTCGGTGGGGAGTCCGGGGTTGCGGATTGCTCGGGTCAATTATGATCAGCATGAGCGGTTGATTGATTGTGATCTGGAGTTTTGGCGGCATGATGCGATTCATGTTGGGGTTGATGTGGTTTGATCCTTGGCGGCCTCTGGGCCGACCAGGCTTTGGGTGTTTTGCGTGAATATCCGTTGCTTCGGGTGGTGCTGATGGCGGTTTCGCCCTTACGGCGAGTCCCTTTTTCAGACGCCAAAAAGGAACCAAAAGGCTTTGCTCCTACGTACGGCCCTCGCAGGCTCGGGTCCCTTCGCTCCGGGACCGATCCGGGCGCAGCGGCTACGGTTTGCTTCGCTGCACCTACTTCCGCTGTGTCTGGCTGCGCCAGACGGTCGCTGCGCTCCCACGCCCCGATCGATCCCTGCGCTCAGCCTTCCGATGTCGCTGGTTAGGCAAAATCAAGATCAAGGGCACTCGAGCTGGCGCTCATTGTTGAGTGGTGAGAAGCGGGTGGTTGGCCTTGGTTTTGTGGTGTGGCTGCCCCTCACCCCAGTCCTCTCCCCTTGGAGAGGGAGCCGATCTGTGTTGGCTTCGATATTTGCGTACAACTCGGTAGGTCATGTCGGCGCAGCTCTCGCATCCGCCACGATCAGTCCCCTCTCCCTCTGGGAGAGGGCTAGGGTGAGGGGCTTTTGATGTTGAGGGTTTTCAACCGCTTCGGTCTCATTTGCCCACCTCGGCATTCGCATACAGATAATCCGTCGCCAGCGAGGCCAATGTCCTGACTCCCACCACCAATGCCGATTCGTCGACAAAGAACCCCGGATTATGGTTCGGCGCGGCTTTGCTCATGTCCTGATCTCGTGGGGTCACGCCCAGGAATACAAACAGCCCCGGCGCTTCCTTGGCGAAGAAGGAGAAGTCTTCCGCGCCGCCCACCAGTGGCCCCTGGACGACGTCGTCCTTGGCGGCCCATTTCAGGGTCGGGAGCATTTTCTCGGTGAGTGCCGGATTGTTGATGGTCGGGTCGTATTTTTCGATGATGGTGACGTCGGCTTTTGCGCCGCCGCTTTCGGCGATTTTCTCGATGGTCTGGCGCACGTCTTTGTGCAGTTTCTGGCGGATGCCGTAGTCGTAGGAGCGGAGGGTGCCGGTCATGTCGACGGATTCGGGGATGATGTTGTAGCGGGTGCCGCCGTTGATGGTGCCGATGCTGACCACGGATGGATAAGAGGAAATGTCGGTGCGGCGGCTGACCACGGTTTGCAGGCCGACGAGGGTTTGGGCGCTGACGGTGATCGGGTCGATGCCGTCCCAGGGGCGGCCGGCGTGGGTTTGTTTGCCGAGGATTTTGATGCGCAGGTCGTCGGAGCTGGCCAGGGTCGGGCCGGGGCGGTAGGCGATCTGGCCGGCGGGGACGCCGGCCCAGACGTGCAGGCCGAACACCGCGTCGGGCTTGGGTGATTTCATTACGCCTTCCTGCACCATCATTTTCGCGCCCCAGGTATTTTTGCCGTCGGGAATGAAGTCGCTTGGGCCTTCTTCGGCGGGCTGGAAGTAGAACACCACCGTGCCGGGCAGGGTGTCGCGCATGCCGGTCAGGATTTTCGCCGTGCTCAGCAGGATCGCGGTGTGGGCGTCGTGGCCGCAGGCGTGCATGACGTCGACTTCCTTGTCGAGGTAGGTGCCTTTGGCTTTCGAGGCGAACGGCAGGTCGGAGACTTCCTTGACCGGCAGCGCGTCCATGTCAGCGCGCAGGGCCACGGTCGGGCCGGGCAGGGCGCCTTTGAGGATGGCGACCACGCCGGTGCGGGCGACGCCGGTTTTGACTTCCAGGCCCATGGCTTTGAGCTGTTTGGCGACCAGCTCGGCGGTGCGTTTTTCGCTGTTGCCGAGTTCCGGGTGAGCGTGCAGGTCGCGGCGGGTTTCCAGCAGTTCGGGCTCAAGCTGTTGCGCTTGTTCGGCGATCTGCTGGCGGCTGCTCTCGAGGGTGGCGGCGCCGGCGTGGCTGGCGATCAGGCTGAGCAAAACAGTCTGGGCAATGCGCGTCAGTTGCATGGCTTTTTCCTTGATTGTTGTTGTCGGGCTTCCCTGCCTGTGACTGCAACCGCGCGCCTGAGTGCTATTCCTTCGGCTGGCCGCCACCGGCGGTGATCACCTGCACGCTCATGCGCGGCGTTGCCAGGTCCAGCCCGGCCTCGTCGAGATGGCGTTTGAGCGACAGGTTGAACGCGCGGGACACTTCCCATTGCTTGATCGGCGCGGTCTTGAAGCGTGCACGCAAAATCGCACTGCCGGACTCGAAACTTTCCACGCCCTGGATTTCCAGCGGCGACCAGATTTTGCGCCGCTGCAACGGATCGGTGCGCATTTTCTGCCCGACGTCGCGCATCAGTTTGATCGCGTCGTCGATTTCCATGTTGTACGGCACCGCCACGCGGAAGATCGCGTAGCCGAACTCGCGCGAGTAGTTCTTGATGCTTTTGATTTCGCTGAACGGGATGGTGTGAACGATGCCGTCGATATCGCGCAGGCGCACGGTGCGAATGGTCAGGCCTTCGACCGTGCCGAGGTGGCCGCCGACGTCGACGTAATCGTCGATGGCCAGCGAGTCTTCAATAATGATGAACAGGCCGGTGATCAAGTCCGCGACCAGTGACTGCGCACCGAAGCCGATGGCCAGACCGATGACACCGGCACCGGCCAGCAGCGGCGTGACGTTCATGCCCATGTTCGCCAGGGCGACGATCAGCGCAATGATGAAAATCGCCACGAACAGCACGTTGCGGATCAGCGGCATCATCGTCTGTGCGCGAGCGTTGGCCAGGCCTTTGCGTGAGCGGGTGAGGGCGTGATGCACAGCGGTGTCGGCGAGAATCCAGATCAGCCAGGAAATGATCAGCGTACCGATCAAGCTGAACAGTTTGACGCTGACGTCATGACCGTCGCCCTCGGCGAAACCGATCAGCGAATGGCCCCAGACCCGCAGGCCCAGTTCGATGAACAGCAGCCACACCAGCAAATGCGCGAGGGTGTAGAAGAAGTTTTTCAAGCGTTCCGAATACAGCGCATGGCGTTTCGTCCCGCGTTGCGGTTTTAGTGAATGGCGGCGAACGAGGCCGTTGATGACCATACACAGCACCAGCAGCACCGTGCAGATCAGCGACTGGCGCAATGCGGTACTGGTATCGCCGGCGGAAACGAAGGTGGCGAACAGCGAAATACCCACCAGCACCAGCGCCGGCACGTACCAGAAGGTGCCAAGGATTTCGATGGTGTCGCTGAGGGCGCGGCGGGTCAGGCGTCGCGACAGTGGCTGGTTGCGGATCAGGTGCGCGATCGGTCGGCGGAAACGCAAGATGAACAAGCCGGTCGACAGCGCCGCGAGGACATTGGCCACGGTAGCGGCAGTGTGGGCCAGATGCACGCCGAGGCTGGCGACCAGACGCGGGTCGCTCAAGGCTTCACCGAACGCGGCGAAGCTGCCGATCAGCCAAAGCGGCCGGAACGCCTGATGGCGCAGGATGTACAGCGCTCGGTGACGGTGCGGACCGTCGAGCAGGGAGAACGCGATCACGCAGATCGCCGAGAAACAGGTGCCGACCACCAACGCATACGCCAGCACCATCGCCAGACTCTTGCCCAGAGACGAGGGCAAGGCGTAGCTCATGTACACGGTCATCACCAACGCGATCAGCCACGGCCCGAGCTTGCGCAGGGCAAAGCGCAGCATGTCGAGCGCGCGGGGGTGTTGCGGCAGTTCTTCGGTGAGGCCGAAGCGCAGGCGTACGCGGTGGCCGAGCCAGATCAACGCGGCGGCGAGCAGGCTCCAGAGCATCAGGATCATCGCGAAGCCGAAAATGATTGGCAGCCATTGATTGGCCGGCAGCATCAGGCCGCGCAATTCGTCCTTGGCCAGATCGAATTCATTGCCCCAGCGATTGAGTGGGCTGTCGGCGCCGGTGAACTGTTTTTCGAAATTGGCGAGGGTGCCGCCGATCAGGCCGAGCACGCCTTCTTCGGAGCTGGCCTGAGCCTTGTTGGTGGCGTCGCGCAGTTTCTTCAGGTCGCTCAAGAGTTGCGCGCGCTGCTGGTCGTTTTCCAGTGACTTGATGACTTCGTCGAGGGACTGGCCGAGCGGTTCCTCGGCGACGGGCTGCGCTTTACCGGTGTTGAGCACGCCGGGCAAACCGACCGCATGGGCGGGCGCCAGCGGCAGCAGGCACAGCAGGCAAACGAGAAACAGACTGGGCAAGGCAAGGAAACGAGCGAACACTGGGCGGTCAACCGGGCAAGGGGTGGATGCGCTGGAGTGTACGAGGCCCATGGGGGCAATGCGAGCCGGCACGGGTCATTCGTTGAGTTTGGCGAGGATCTTGTAGATCACCGTGGCGAGGATCATCAGCATGCCGATCCACATGGCGAAGACGCCGGCGTTCTTGTCACGGAAGTTGAAACCGACTGCCAGCAGGAGCATCCCGCTGAGGATCGGAATGAGCATGGCGTGGAACGACGACATCGAGATCATGGAGACTGCCTTGTCTTTGAGATGACTGAAGTCTAGGCGGCTTTTCGTGTTGGGGGAGTGATGTGGTGCAGCAATTTGAGATTACTTGTGTCTGAACCGGCGCTTTCGCGAGCAGGCTCGCTCCTACAGTTGGAATCCATTCCAAGGTGGGAGCGAGCCTGCTCGCGAAGCTGTTCAGCCTTTAAGGCAAGTCGCGACTGGCATAGAACGCGCTGAGCACTTTGACCAGGTGCGCCAGATCATGGCTGCCGCACAATTCGCGGATTGAGTGCATGGCGAACGTCGGCAGGCCGATGTCGACGGTGCGCACGCCTAGATGGCTGGCGGTGATCGGGCCGATGGTCGAGCCGCAGCCCATGTCGCTGCGCACCACGAAGCTCTGCACCGGGACTTCCTCGGCCATGCACAGGTGACGGAAGAAACCGGCGGTTTCGCTGTTGGTGGCGTAGCGCTGGTTGCTGTTGACCTTGATCACCGGCCCGGCGTTGAGTTTCGGACCGTGGTTGGCGTCGTGCTTCTCGGCATAGTTTGGATGCACGCCGTGGGCGTTGTCGGCCGAGATCAGCAGGGATTTCTGGATGGTGCGAACGAACTCATCACCTTCCGGCAGCACGCGGCGCAGGGTCTGTTCGAGCATCGGACCATCGGCGCCGCACGCCGAGCAGGAGCCGACTTCTTCGTGATCGTTGCACACCAGCACGCAGGTTTCGTCGGTTTCGGCGTTGAGCAAGGCTTGCAGGCCGGCATAGCACGACAGCAGGTTGTCGAGGCGCGCGCCGGCGATGAAGTCGCCATTAAGGCCAATCACCGCCGCGCTTTGCGTGTCGTAGAAGCTCAGCTCGTAATCGAGCACCACGTCGGCGTTCAAACCGTGTTCGCGGGCCAGTTGATCGGTGAGCACGGCGCGGAAATCCACGCGCTCGTCACCGGCGAACTGCGCGAGGATCGGTGGCAGTTCGGTCTGCGCGTTGATCGCCCAGCCCTGATTGGCTTCACGGTTGAGGTGAATGGCCAGGTTGGGAATGATCGCGATCGGCGCCTTGAAGTCGATCAACTGGCTCTCGACCTTGCCATCGCGGCGGAAAGTCACGCGGCCGGCCAGCGACAAATCACGGTCGAACCACGGCGCCAGCAAGGCACCACCATAGACTTCCACGCCCAGTTGCCAGAAGCCCTGACGCTGCAGTTCCGGTTGCGGCTTTACCCGCAGGCATGGGCTGTCGGTGTGCGCGCCGACCAGACGGATACCACCATGCAGCGGCGAGGTGCGGCCCATTTTGATGGCGACGATGGAAGAGTCGTTACGGGTGACGTAATAGCGGCCGTTCGGCTCGGTGGTCCACGGCTCGCGCTCATCGAGGCGCACATAACCGGCGGCCTCCAGACGCTGAACCAGACTGGCGGTGGCGTGGAACGGGGTAGGGGAGGCCTTGAGAAAGTCGATCAGGCCTTGGTTCAACTCTTCGCGCATAAGAAACTCCAGACAGCAATGGGCGGGAGTTTAACGTATTGGCCAAACAATTGAATCCGACGCGTAACCCCTGTAGGAGTGAGCCTGCTCGCGATTGCGGTGTGTCAGATCATTATGGATTGACTGACAGGGCGCAATCGCGAGCAGGCTCACTCCTACAGGGGTTCGGTGCTGCTTGTCAGAACGGTGCCGGGCACTCGAAGCGCAGGCGTTCGCCGCTTTGCGGGTGGGTGAAGCTGAGCATGCTCGCGTGCAGGCACAGCCGCGGCCACGCTGCCAGCGCCTGTTCATGGGCATAGAGCCCGTCGCCGAGCAGCGGATGGCCGATCGACAACATGTGCACGCGCAACTGGTGCGAACGACCGGTGATCGGCGTCAGTTCGACGCGGCACCAATCGCCGCAACGCTCCAGCACCTTCCAGAACGTCAGCGCATGCTTGCCGAATTCGTGATCGACCACGTGCCGTGGCTTGGTCGGCGGATCGTAACGCAGGGGCAGATCGATGCTGCCGCTGTCGAGTTCCGGCTGACCCCAGGCCAGTGCGGTGTAGGCCTTTTCGGTTTCGCGGTCGTGAAATTGTCGCGACAGTTCGCGATGCGTGTCGGCGTCGCGAGCCAGCAGAATGATGCCGGAAGTTTCCCAGTCCAGACGATGGACGATGCGCGCTTCCGGGTAGCCGTTTTCCTGCAGGCGGGTGATCAGGCAGTCCTTGTTGTCGTCAGCGCGGCCGGGCACCGAGAGCAGCAGGGTCGGTTTGTCGACCACCAGTACGGCGGCGTCCTGATGGATGATGCGGATGTTGGACAACGGCATTAAACAGCCTCGTAACAAATGCCAACGGCGGTTCAGCGTCATTCCTCTGAAGGAATGACCCTGAACCGCCGTCGTACCTGCCGGATCGACTCAGCGATCGGGCAGGGTGATGTTGAGTTCCAGAATCGAGCAACTGCCCTGGTTTTCCAGTGCAACATGTACGTCGTCGTTGCCGATGTTGACGTACTTGCGGATCACGTCGACCAGTTCCTTCTGCAAGGCTGGCAGGTAATCCGGCGTGCTGCGCTGGCCGCGCTCATGCGCCACGATGATCTGTAGACGCTCTTTCGCTACCGAGGCGGTACTTGGCTTTTTGTTGGCACGAAAGAAGTCAAAAAGGTTCATTACCTACCTCCAAACAGGCGCTCGAAGAATCCCTTCTTCTCGACATCGAGGAATCGGTGGGCTTTTTCTTTGCCCAGCAGGCGGTCGACGGTATCGCTGTAAGCCTGACCGGCATCGCTCTGGTCGTCGAGAATCACTGGCACGCCCTGGTTGGAAGCCTTGAGCACCGCCTGGGATTCCGGGATCACGCCGAGCAGGGTTACCGAGAGGATTTCCTTGACGTCTTCAACGCCGAGCATTTCGCCTTTTTCAACACGCTCTGGATGGTAGCGGGTGATCAGCAGGTGTTCCTTGATCGGGTCTTCGCCACGTTCGGCACGGCGCGATTTGCTCGCCAGCAGGCCGAGCATGCGGTCCGAGTCACGTACCGAGGAGACTTCCGGGTTGGTCACGACGATCGCTTCGTCAGCGAAGTACATGGCCAGGTGCGCGCCTTTCTCGATGCCCGCCGGAGAGTCGCAGACGACGAACTCGAATTGCTCCTTGAGCTCCATCAGGACCTTTTCGACGCCTTCGACGGTCAGCGCGTCTTTGTCGCGGGTCTGGCTGGCGGCCAGTACGTAGAGGTTTTCCAGGCGCTTGTCTTTTATCAGCGCCTGTTGCAGGTTGGCTTCGCCGTTCACGACGTTGACGAAGTCGTATACCACGCGGCGCTCGCAACCCATGATCAGGTCGAGGTTACGCAAGCCGACGTCGAAGTCGACGATCACTGTTTTGTGGCCGCGCAGTGCGAGACCGGTACCGATAGCGGCGCTGGTGGTGGTCTTACCCACACCACCCTTGCCGGATGTAACCACGAGAATCTTGGCCAAGGTGTTTCACCCCTAAGGAAGAAGGACTGTTCAGCCCCTGAAAAACATCTCTTGAAAACTACTGCAGTCGGACAGCCTTGGCTGGAATTTGGCTTTAAGGCCTTTTTCCTACTTCGTTTGAGCCGTTTTCGCTACGTTTTAGAGATGCTTGGAAAATGCGGCAGTATCCGTTAAAGCCGAATGATATTCAACACGTCGCCCGACAGGCTGACCTGCACGCCCGAACCCCACATCGGATCGCGACGCAGATCTTCGGAAACCTTGTAATGACCGGCGATGGAGATCAGTTCAGCGCTCAATTGCTGACAGAAAATCCGTGCCTTGGTGTCGCCTTTCACGCCGGCCAGCGCGCGGCCACGCATCGGACCGTATACATGGATGTTGCCATCGGCGAGAAGTTCCGCCCCCGGACTGACCGAGGACACCACCACCAGATCGCCACCCTGGGCGTATATCTGTTGGCCACCACGCACTGGCGTGGTGATGACACGGGTCGGTTTGACTGTCGGCTCAGGCGGCTTTTCCGGCTTCTTTTTGACTTCGGCTTCGGGCATTTCCAGCGGCCGTTCACGGGCACCGGACGGCGGCAGCACGGGGATATCGATGGCGATGGCGGCGGCGATGTCTTCGATGCGGCTGGCGCGAATGGCCAGCGTGCGCAGGCCATGCTGACGGCACACGCGCATCAGCCCCGGCAGGTCGATGGCGCCCTGACTCGGCGGCAGTTTGTCCAGCGCCAGAACCAGCGGCGCGTTGCTGAAGAAATTCGGCGCCTGGGCGACTTTCGCGGCCAATTGCCGATCGAGGCTCTCGAGGTCGTTACGGGCCAGTTCCAGCACAGTAATGGCCAGCATGCTGCCCTTGAGCTGGAATACGGGATCTTGGTCTAACGGGTCGGTTTGGCTCATGTCGGCATACAACGGCTTGTCACTAAAAGTGCCGAGACTTATAACGAGAACGCCCGCGAGCCGCAAGCCGGGTCGAACGATGTAGAATGCGCGGCCACTGTATTTACGGAAGCTTTAATGGATCGCCCGCGTTTTCGAAAAGCATTTCTTGCTCCGCGCTTCTGGCCGCTCTGGTGCGGTCTGGGGCTTTTATGGCTGATCGTGCAGTTGCCGTATCCGGCGCTGTTGACCATCGGTCGAGTTTTGGGCGCGTTGATGTATCGCGTGGCCGGCGACCGGCGGGCCATCGCCCGGCGCAATCTTGAATTGTGCTTCCCGGAAAAATCCGCCGCCGAACGCAAACGCCTGCTCAAGGAAAACTTCGCCTCCACCGGTATCGCTTTTTTCGAGATGGCGATGAGCTGGTGGTGGTCGCGTGAACGTCTGGCGAAACTGGCCCACGTCGAAGGGCTTGAGCATTTGCAGAAGGCCCAGCGCGAAGGCAAGGGTGTAATCCTGATGGCCGCGCATTTCACCACGCTGGAAATCGGCGCGGCGCTGCTCGGCCAGCAACACACCATCGACGGCATGTACCGCGAGCACAAGAATCCGTTGTTCGACTACGTCCAGCGTCGTGGCCGTGAGCGGCACAATCTCGATTCGCTGGCGGTGGAGCGCGACGACGTGCGCGGCATGCTCAAGCTGCTGCGCTCGGGCCGGGCGATCTGGTACGCGCCGGATCAGGACTACGGCGCCAAGCAGAGCATCTTCGTGCCGCTGTTCGGCATTCAGGCGGCGACGGTGACTGCGACAACCAAATTTGCCCGTCTGGGCAAGGCGCTGGTGGTGCCGTTCACTCAGGAGCGTCTGGCGGACGGCAGCGGCTATCGGCTGGTGATCCATCCGCCGCTGGACGACTTCCCCGGCGAAACCGAAGAGGCCGATTGCATCCGCATCAATCAGTGGGTCGAAAGCGCGTTGCGCGCGTGCCCGGAGCAATACCTATGGGCGCACCGGCGCTTCAAAAGCCGCCCGCCGGGCGAGCCGAAGCTGTACGCCAAACGCGCTTGATCGCCCTTTTCTGTAAGCACCCTGGAGGGTTGCGATGCGCCCAGCTGAACCGGTCACAGGTCTGATTCTCTCCGGCGGCGGGGCTCGAGCGGCGTACCAGGTGGGCGTGCTGGCGGCGATTGCCGAACTGCTTCCGCTGGGCGCAGACAATCCGTTCCCGGTGATCGTCGGCACCTCGGCCGGGGCGATCAACGCGGTCAGCCTCGCCAGCGGCGCGACGGATTTTCGCGCCGCCATCGAACGCCTGACCTCGTTCTGGCAAGGCTTGCGCAGCCATCGTGTACTGCGCAGCGACTGGCCCGGCGTCATTCGCCAGGCCAGCCGCTTCGTCAGCCACAGCCTGCTCGGCCTCGGCCGGCAAATGCCGGTGGCGCTGCTCAACAGTTCGCCGCTGCGCGAATTGCTCAATGAAAAACTGCACCTGCCCGGCATCGCCGAATCCATCGCCCGCAAGCAATTGCACGCGGTGGCGGTGACGGCGTTTGGCTACGAATCGGGGCAGGCGGTGACCTTTTATGAGGGTGGCGGCACCATCGATGCCTGGCTGCGGCATCGGCGCATCGGTGTGCCGACGTCGTTGTCGGTCGAGCATCTGCTGGCCAGCTCGGCGATCCCGTTGCTGTTCGCACCGGTGAAACTCGACGATGAGTTTTTCGGCGATGGTGCAGTGCGCCAGTCGGCACCGATCAGCCCGGCCCTGCACCTGGGTGCCAGCCGCGTGCTGGTGGTCGGCGTCAGCGGCAACCCGCGCGGGGTCGATCCGCAACAACCGCTGGCGCGCAGCTACACCGGACAACAACCGACGCTGGCGCAGATCGGCGGGCACATGCTCAACAGCACGTTCATTGACAGTCTGGAGAGTGACATCGAGTTGCTGCAGCGCCTCAACCAGTTCAGTCACTTGCTGCCGGACGGTACGCCGACCCGCGAGTTGGGCGTGGCGCCGGTGGAGGTGCTAGTGATTGCGCCAAGTCAGCCGATCGATGAAATCGCCGCGCGCCATCGCCAGGAATTGCCGGCGGCGTTGCGTTTGTTCTTGCGTGGGCCGGGGGCGACCAAAACGAGCGGGGCGGGGGTGCTCAGTTATCTGCTGTTCGAGGCGGGGTATTGCAGCGAGTTGATTGAGTTGGGGCGAAGGGATGCACTGGCCAAGCGCGAGGAGCTGTGCCGGTTTTTGCGGATATCCGAGGCGGTTTCAGCCTGACATTTGCGGTGCGGCTATCGCTGGCAAGCCAGCTCCCACAGGGGCATGTGTCTTTCACAATTTTTGAATACACATGGAAACCTGTGGGAGCTGGCTTGCCAGCGAAGGCGTCGGTGAGGACGCCGCTGGATCAGAAGTGGAACTTCACCAGGAAGCTTGTGGTGCTCTGATCGGTCTTGAAGTACTGGCTGTCTTCGATGCCGTACTTGTCCGACCAGTAATCGTATTCAACACCGACATACAATTGCTTCTCGCCGAAATTCAGCGCCTTGCCCAAGTCATATTTGACCTGTGGGTTGAAGTGCAGGTTGGCGTGATAGTCGCCCTTGGAGTTGGAGTCGTTGTCGACTACCCAGTCCATGAAACCGTCGATGAGGATATTCGAGTTGCCCACCGGAATCGTGTAGGACCATACCGGCGTGATCTGCCAGACATTGTCACCGGCGCGTGCGCCCTGGGTGTGACGCTGATAGAAGTTCAGCTGGAAGTAGTCGAAGCCCGGAATCGCCAGATCGAAACCCGGACCGATCAGGTACGACTCGGTATCGCCTTCACCGAACTCGTAGGTCATCGCCAGCAGCACGTCGGTCACCGGGCCGAACGCCAGTTTCTGATCGAAGATCTTGCCGAACGACAGACGCGGACTCAGTTCGCCGTAGTAAGTGTTGGAGCCGACGCCGCCATCTTCCTTGCCGTTGTAGAAGATCTTGTCGATGAACAGGAAGTTATCCCCATATTTCCAGGCATCGGCATGTTCGAAGGTGACGGTCTGCTGAATGCGCGGATTGACCTGGAAGTCCTTGCCATAGAGGTAGGTCAGGCTGTTGTTCTGCCATTGCAGAAGGCCGTCGGCCATGGCCTGCCCCCCGGCCAGCAGCGATCCCGCAAGCATCAGGCTGGTGCACATACGTTTCATTCGGTTGCTCCCAAAGTAGGTGTTCCACGTTTGTTTTTTTAAGATCGGCGCTCTGGTGTGGCGCCTTTTTTCATTGCTGCAAAATTCATCCGATCGGTCAGCTTCAATGCTGTTAGCAAGAGCTGAGCCAAGGCGTTCGAAAAGCCAAAAAACGCCCGCTCGGCTGCTGAAAAAACAGTCGATTGCGCGTGTTTTCGGGTTGCCTCGGTACTGACCGGGGCCGGGATAAGTTGGCTTTTCGGTCAGGAATTAAATTCGGGCTTTTTTTTAGACCGAATTCGGAAGGCCGCGGAGAATACTGACTCAACGGCCAGGTCTCAAGTGCCCCGCAACAGAGCACCGACGACAGGCAGGGCGCACGGTTGCGGATCATCTTAGAAGTGCACCTTGAGCAGCAGGCTCGCGGTGTTTTGATTGGTGTCGAAGTTGTGGGTGTTTTCGACGCCGTACTTGTTCTTCCAGTAGCTGTATTCAGTGCCGACATACAGCTGCTTCTGACTCCAGCCCAGGGCTTTGCCGAGGTCGTATTTGATCTGCGGATTGATGTGCAAGTTGGCGTGGTAGGTACCGCGCGAGTTTTCGTCGTTGTCGACGACCCAATCCAGATAGCCGTCAATCAGCACGTCGGAGTTGCCCAGCGGGAAGCTGTAAGACCAGCTCGGCGTGATCTGCCAGACACCGTCGCCGGGGCGTGGGCCTTCGGTCTGGCGGCGGTAGAAGTTCAGCGTGACGTAGTTGAAACCGGGGACTTTGAGATCGAAGCCAGGGCCGATCAGGTAGGCCTCGCTGTCGCCTTCGCCGTACTCGTAGGTCATCGCCAGCAGCACGTCCTTGATCGGGCCGAACTCGATCTTGCGGTCGAAGATCTTGCCGAACGACAGGCGCGGGCTGAATTCGCCATAGAAGGCGTGCGGGCCTTTGTTGGCGTCTTCTTTGCCGTTGTAGAAGATCTTGTCGACAAACAGAAAGTTGTCGCCGTACTTCCAGCGGTCGGCGTGCTCGAAGGTCACGGTCTGCTGGATGGATGGGTTGATGGCGAAATTCTTGCCGTACAGATAGCTGAGGCTGTTGGTCTGCCACAGCAGCAGATCGCCGGCCATGGCCTGACTCGCGGCCAGCAGGCCGCCACTCAACATGACGCTGGTTTGCGTGCGGATCATCGGTTGCTCACTCTTGTTTTTATTGTTTGAGACGCAGAGCTGTAGCTTCTGTAGGAGTGAGCCTGCTCGCGATGGCGTTCTTTAAGTCAACTCAGTTGTTGAATGTCATACCGCTATCGCGAGCAGGCTCACTCCTACATAAAGATCACTGTGTGGCTGTCAGTGCGCATGGCAATCATTGATCGCCGCACGCTCCTTGCCGCCGAGAATGTTGAACAACAGGTTCAGCGTCAGCGCGCTGAGGGTGGCCATGGCGATGCCACTGTGGGTGATCGGGCTCATCCACATTGGCAGATGGGCGAAGAACTCCGGACGGACCACCGGAATCAGGCCCATGCCGATGCTGACCGCGACCAGCAACTGGTTGCGACGGTCACCGATGTCGGCTTCCTGGAGGATCTTGATCCCGGTCGCGGCGACCATGCCGAACATCGCGATCGCCGCGCCACCGAGTACCGCCGGCGGAATCGAGGCCACCAGAAACGCCGCTTTCGGCAGCAGGCTGAGGACGATCAGCAATCCGCCGGCGACGATGGTCACCGAGCGGCAACGCACGCCGGTCATCTGCACCAGGCCGATGTTCTGCGCGAACGAGGAGTGGGTGAAGGTGTTGAAGAACCCGGCGAAGAACGATGCGCCCGCATCACAGAGCAAGCCGCGCCGCAGCATGCGCGGGCAGACTTCCTGGCCGGTGATCTTGCCCAGCGCGAGGAACATCCCGGTCGACTCGACGAAGATGATCACCACCACCAGACACATCGACAGAATTGGCGCGAGTTCGAACTTGGGCATGCCGAAATGCAGCGGGGTGACGAACTGAATCCATGGCGCGCTGGCCATGCCGCTGAGGTCGACCATGCCGATCACGCCGCACAGCACGTAGCCCAGGCACATGCCGATCAGCACGGAAATGTTCACCCAGAAACCGCGCATGAAGCGGTGAACGAGCAGGATGGTTGCCAGCACCAGGGCGGCGATGGCCAGATAAATCGGTGAGCCGAATTGTGCAGCGTCGACACCGCCGCCGGCCCAATTCACGGCAACAGGGAACAACGACAAGCCGATCGAGGTGATGACCGTGCCGGTCACCAGCGGCGGGAAGAAACGCACGACCTTGGACATGAACGGCGCGATCAGCATGCCGAAGAAACCGGCGGCGATGGTTGCGCCGAAGATCCCTTGCAGACCAATGCCAGGCATGCCCGCCATGGCGACCATGCTGCCGACCGCCGCAAAACTGGCGCCCATCATCACCGGCATGCGAATGCCCATCGGGCCGATGCCCAGCGATTGCACGATGGTGGCGATGCCGGCGACCAGCAGGTCGGCGTTGATCAGGAAGGCGATTTCTTCACGACTCAGGCCAGCGGCCTGTCCGATGATCAGCGGCACCGCGATGGCGCCACCGTACATCAGCAGAACATGTTGCAGACCGACCAGGATCAGTTGCAAAAGGGGCAAACGCTGAATGGCGGGTGCGTCGGGGATGCGCGCTTTGGACAGCTCGGACATGCAACACCTCGGATCTTTTTTATTCTTGTGATTAACAGCTGCCGGGTTGCTTGCAGCTGTTTCTTTGCATCAGGTGACCGCGTTGCGGCCAATCGCTGGCAAGCCAGCTCCCACGCAGGCAGTGCAAAACCTTGTGGGAGCTGGCTTGCCAGCGATGCTTTTACGGCTTAGTTGGTCTGCGCTCCCTGAGCGATCCATGCACCGATCAGGTCACGTTCCTGCTGGGTCATCTGGGTGATGTTGCCCAGTGGCATGATCTGCGTGGTGATGGCTTGCGCCTGGATGCGCGCCGCGTTCTGGCGAATCTGCTCCGGGGTGTCGAGTATCACACCCGCTGGCGCTGCGCTGAACAACGGGCTGGTCGGCTTCGACGAGTGACAAACCGTGCAACGTTCCTGAATCACGTGGTGCACTTTGTCGAAACCTGGACCGGCATTGGCGGCTTGCGCCGGTGCTGCGGCAGGCTCGGCAGGTTGCGCCGCATCAGCCGGTTTCGCACCACCCCCCAGCGCCGTTTCCGGCAATGGCTGGTACTCGATTTTCGCCGGTGCCTTGGCCACGTCCGGGGCGTTCGACATCGGCATCGGGCCGGTGACGTAAGCCAGGCAGATCATGCCCACCGCGCCGACCGGCAGGGTCCAGGCGAACTTGTGGCTGTCGTGACGGGTGTTGAAGTAGTGACGCACCAACACCGCCAACACTGCGATCCCGGCCAGGATCAACCAGTTGTACTGGCTGCCATACGTGCTCGGGAAGTGATTGCTGATCATGATGAACAGCACCGGCAGGGTGAAGTAGTTGTTGTGTCGCGAACGCAGCAGACCCTTGGCCGGTAGCGCCGGGTCCGGCGTGCGGTTCTCAGCGATAGCCGCAACCAGCGCGCGTTGCGCCGGCATGATGATGCGGAACACGTTGCCGACCATGATGGTGCCGATGATCGCGCCGACGTGCAGGTACGCACCGCGACCGCTGAACACTTTGCTGAAGCCATACGCCGCGCCGATGATCAGCACGAACAAAATGAAGCCCAGCAGGGCAGGGCGTTTGCCCAGCGCCGAGTCGCAGAGGAAGGAGTAGATGAACCAGCCGACGAACAGCGAGCCGAGACCGATGGCCACGCCTTCCGGACCACTCAGGGTGCTGCCCGGTGCGAGCAGATAGAGCGTCGGATTGGAATAGAACACCACGCACAGCAGCGCGATCCCCGACATCCAGGTGAAGTAGGCTTCCCACTTGAACCAGTGCAGGTTGTCCGGCATGGACGGTGGGGCCAGTTTGTATTTTTCCAGGTGGTAGATGCCGCCGCCGTGGATCGCCCACAGATCACCGGCCAGACCGGTTTTCGGGTTGACGCGGTTGAGGTTGTTCTCCAGCCAGACGAAGTAGAACGACGCGCCGATCCAGGCCACGCCAGTGATCATGTGAACCCAGCGCACGCTCAGGTTCAGCCATTCCAACAGATGTGCTTCCACAGTCTTTACCTCTCGCCTGTCACTCTTGTTGTCGAGTGATCAAACCTTCTCTTATTGGTGGGGGGCGAGGATCAAACGCTCATCCTCTTTGAAAAAATGCTCATCGCAGTTATTGCCTGTGCCACTGCGATCAACCACCAGGAAGTCATCCCGCTTTTCGATCGTCAGCACCGGGTGGTGCCAGACGCCGCGATGGTAATTGATGCCCTGCCTGCCGTTGGTGACGAAGGCGCGGACCAAGCCTGATACAGGTTCATCGCCAAGTGGCGCGACCACGATCAGAAAGGGGTTGCCGAGCAGCGGAATGAACGCCTGGCTGCCCAGCGGATGGCGTTCCAGCATGCAAACGGTCAACGGCATGTCCTGCGCGTCGGCGCGGAATATGCTGATGATCGCGTTGTCCTCAGGCTGTGCGGTTTCGACCGTCGCCAGTTTGTGGAAGCGCATGGTCGAACCGTTGTTGATCATGAAGTGATCGCTGCCGTCGGTTTCGATCACGTCACCGAAAGGGGCGAAGGCTTCTTTGGTCAGCGGTTCAATCGTCAGTGTGCGCATGCTGTTCTTCTTATCCGAATTCTGTGTTGTTAGATCTATCGCCATCGCGGGCAAGCCCGCTCCCACAGTGGACTGTGGCGTTCACAAAACCTGCGGGAGCTGGCTTGCCAGCGATCGGGTTCAACCTTGTTTAGCGACCTTGCCCAGTACACGCAGGCGACTCACACCACCATCCGGGAACACATTCAGGCGGATGTGGGTGATCGGGCCCAGTGCCTTGATCTGCTCGACGAAGGTGTGTTCGGCGTGCATTTCCAGCTTCTGGCTTGGCAGCAGTTCGCGCCAGAACAGCGACTGGGTTTCGATCTGGCTGTCGGTGCCGCCCTTGACGAACGCGCCCTGGATCGAGCAGGTGTCCGGGTAGTTGCCCTTGAAGTGCAGGGTGTCGACGACGATTTTCTCGATCTCGCCCGGATGACCCAGCGCGACGATCACCCAGTCATTGCCCGGCGTGCGACGGCGTGCGGTTTCCCAGCCGTCGCCCATGTTGATGCCACGGCCCGGGTTGAGGATGTTGCTCATGCGCCCGAAGTGTTCGTCGGAGCAGGCGAGGGCGCGGCCGCCGTTGAGGGCTGCAGCCAGGTCGACTTGCTCGTTGTCACCCACCGCCGACCAGTCGCGGAACGGAACGCCGTACACGCGCAGGCGCGCCACACCGCCGTCCGGGTAGATGTTGAAGCGCAGGTGGCTGAAGGCCTGGTCGTTGCTGATTTCGTGGTAGTGGTGGCTGTTGCCCTGCAGCTCGACGGCCGACAGTACTTCGGTCCACTGGGTGTTTTCATCCGGCTCGCCCGAGGCCAGGAAGCAGGCTTCCAGCGAGGCCGACGGCGGGTAGTTACCGGTGAAGAATGAGGTGTCGATGTCGACGCCTTTGATCGAGCCCGGCACGCCGAGACGGATCACTGCGCTGTCGAAACCTTCGAAGCGCTTGCGACGCGACTCCCAGCCGTCCATCCACTTGCCGTTGTCATCGAACACGCCCTCCTTCCATACGGCCGGGGTCGGTTGGAACAGACGATTGGCGTCTGCGAACCAGTCATCGGTGACCGAAATGATCTTGGTGCCCAGACGGGCATCGGCCAGGTTGACGTATTTTTCGAAAGGTACGGCGTAAGCTTTCATTCTTCTTGTCTGCCTTTGAATTAGTGGCTGGGGATGCTTGCAAGGCCCTGGGTACTCTCCGCGTTTGATGTACTCGGGCAATGCTCGCTAAAGGGTCAGTAAACGGAACAGGGCAATCTTGTTGATCTCCGCCAGCGCGCATTTGAACTCGGCTTCCACCGAATTATTGATGCGCGTTTCGAACGCCGCGAGGATCTGATGCCGGTTGCTGCCTTTTACCGCCATGATGAAGGGAAACTTGAACTTGGCTTTGTAGGCGTCGTTCAGCTCGGTGAAGCGCTGGAACTCTTCGGCCGTGCATTGGTGAATACCGGCGCCAGCCTGTTCGTTAGTGCTGGCTTCGGTCAGTTGGCCCTGGACGGCAGCTTTGCCGGCCAGGTCCGGGTGAGCGTTGATCAGTGCCAGCTGACTGGCGTGATCGGCGCTCAACAGGATGTCGCTCATGCGCTGGTGCAGGGTTTCGATCTCGTCGATCGAGGCGTCCGCACCGAGGTCGTAGGCCTTTTCGGCCACCCATGGCGAGTGTTCGTAGATGTCGGCGAAGGCGTTGACGAAAGCGTCGCGGCTCAGGGTCGACGGTTGCAGGGTTTGAAAGCGGCTCATTGGGCGGCCTCTTGGTACGGGTGGGTTTCGTGCCAGTGGCGCGCGATGTCGACGCGACGGCTGAACCACACCTGTTCATGACTTTTGGCGTATTCGATGAAGCGTTTGAGCGAGGCGAGGCGACCGGGACGGCCGATCAGCCGGCAGTGCAGACCGATCGAGAGCATTTTCGGCGCTTCGGCACCTTCGGCGTAAAGCACGTCGAACGCGTCTTTGAGGTATTCGAAGAAATCGTCGCCCTTGTTGAAACCCTGCACCTGGGTAAAACGCATGTCATTGGTGTCGAGGGTGTACGGAATCACCAGATGCGGCTTGCCGGTCGGGTTGTTCGGCTCCCAGTAGGGCAGGTCATCGTCGTAGGTGTCGCAGTCGTAGAGGAAACCACCTTCTTCCATCACCAGTCGACGGGTGTTCGGCCCGGTGCGGCCGGTGTACCAGCCGAGTGGGCGCTCGCCAGTCAGTTCGGTGAGGATGCGGATCGCTTCGAGCATATGCTCGCGTTCCTGCGCTTCGTCCATGTACTGGTAGTCGATCCAGCGGTAGCCGTGACTGCAGATTTCGTGGCCAGCCTCGACCATCGCGCGGATCACATCCGGGTGGCGCTGGGCGGCCATGGCCACGGCGAAGATGGTCAGCGGAATGTCGAATTCCTTGAACAGTTTCAGAATGCGCCAGACGCCGGCACGGCTGCCATACTCGTAAAGCGATTCCATGCTCATGTTGCGCGCGCCTTGCAGCGGCTGCGCGGCGACCATTTCAGACAGGAACGCTTCGGATTCCTTGTCGCCGTGGAGAATGTTGCGCTCGCCACCTTCCTCGTAATTGAGTACGAAGGACAGGGCGATGCGGGCATTGCCCGGCCAGTGTGGGTGAGGAGGGTTACTGCCGTAACCGATCAGGTCGCGTGGGTAGTCAGCGCTCACTGCAGTCTTCCTTCTTATACGTTGACAGAGGGTGTGGCGGCCTGGCGGTGAGGGAACAGGCTGGCGTCACAGCGATGGGCTGATTGTATACAACTTTATTTACATTTTGTAAGCCCGAATTTTCGCATTTTTCACCGACTGTCATCTTTTCCTGATATTGGCGTGAGCCTGCAAGAAACCTGCCTGACCCGTCAGCTATTGAACGGAAGGATCAATGAATAGGCGTATCGCCGTTCAATCAGGAGGAAACCCCCGAATGGCGGGGGTGGCAAGAAAAATGTCGTTTTTATTGTGTACAATTTTTTTGAAAAGTGTCTTAATCAGTCGCTCGCCGCAGCGTTTCGTGCCCCGAATCGGTGCGGTCTCCTTTCCAACTGACTTCGGGAGGCGCGAAGTCTGGCTGCTCCACGCAGGCAGGCGCGCAGAATCAATGGGACGTTTGACTACTCACGTTTTGGACGCTGCACACGGTTGCCCGGGCAGTTCGATCAAGGTCGAGCTGTACCGCGTTGAGGGTTCGCAGCTGGAATTGGTCGCCAGTGCGATTACCAACAGCGACGGCCGGGTCGATGCACCGCTGTTGCAGGGCGATGATTATCGCACCGGGGTTTATCAGGTTCAGTTCCATGCAGGCGATTACTACCGCGCCCGCGGTGTCCAGTTGCCGGAGCCGGCGTTTCTGGATGTGGTCGTGCTGCGTTTCGGCATCTCTGCCGAGCAGGACCACTACCACGTACCGTTGTTGATTTCGCCTTACAGCTATTCCACGTATCGGGGCAGTTGATCCCCCAAGCGGCTGCCCCTGCCGGGAAGCGACTGCGCATATAGCTTCTTTGGTCTTTCGCCCGCTCACACTGCGGGCTTTTTTTCGTCTGGCGACCCCTTCAACGTTCCCTGACAACAAACAACGTCGTCTGCCCCAGCGCGTCCGTTTGCAAACCACCACGCAAACAGACAACGTCGCTGGTCTCGGTACGTGTGCGCTCTAGCTCACCTTTTGTCGCCACACGCCCGGCATCTTCGCGTGCGCTCAGCGGATAAACCATCAAGGCAAATAGCTGATCGATGCCGTCGCGATGAAAGCGCACTTCATGGCTTGACGCTTGCGGTGCGGCGCGTTCGATGACGTAGCCTTCGTCGGCCAGTACCTCGCTGAAAAGTCTTTGCAAGCGGGTCGTCGAAGGCTGGCTGGCGAAGCGGTTCCAGTGTTGGGCGAAGCGTCCGGGATCAAAGTCCAGGCGCGGTAAACCATAGCCTGGCGTCGAGGCGAGCGGGGTGCGTAGCATCAGCAGCGGGTCGGCCAGTTCCCCTTGAGGCGCTTTGTGCAGATCCCGGTGGGTCCAATAGCGCAGGACCCGGTTCAGCACAGCCAACCCTGCACCCGTAATGACTTCGGAGTGACTGGCTTGATTGAACATGGCCCGGGCCAGCGCGCTGACGGAGCGGTCCGCAAGAGATCTGAATGTGGTGGCGATGTATTGAGTGATCGGCATGGCAAAGGGAACGGGATCGTCCAGCACCGTCCACTGGTTGTTGCGGTTAACGACGAACTTCGGCTGCAGTGACGGGTGATCGCGCAGCATGGATTCGAAGGCGTCGTACAGGGCGGGGGAAAACAACGGGTGTTGCAGGTACGCCAGTGATGGCTGGGCATTCAGGTCCTGCTGGACGATCGGGTAGTACTGGCCGTCTATTGCAATGTGCTGCCCCAGCAGTGGGCGGCTGCTGCATCCCCAGGTTCTCCAGAGTCCGAAACGCAGATTCGTCGCTTCGGGATTGGCCGACAGCAGGCTGGCCGCCAGTGCTGCGCCGGAATCGGTGGGTGGCGGGGCAGGCTCATGGCGCGTGACTTTGCGCTGCCACAGTCTTGTTCCTGGAATCGGTTCGAACAGCAGAGCGAAATCAGTGCGGCGCGTCGCCGAGCTTTGCTGATAGTCGCCGGCGCTGTTCTTGCGCACCATGACCGTTCCTTGCGCCGTATCGACGTATGTCTTGCGGTGCTTGTCATAGCGGATGCCGTCGGTGTTATCCAGAGGCGATGAGAGGCGGGCGGCGTCAGCGGCTGCCAGATAAATCGGCTGATCGGCCTCTGCGTACTGCTCTTCGCGCTGTGAATCTTGCGTCAACCAGTCCGGTATTTCGACGTTCCACAACGGTTGCCGTTCTGCCTTGATCAGCACGGACGCTGGCAGCGTGGATGCGTCTGGTCCTCCAGCGGAATCAGCCTGTTCGTTTGCGTGGTGGCTGTTTTGCAGATCGATACGAGGCCGTTCCGGTGCGTCATTTATCGGGTGCAGGGGTATCGGCGGCGTATCGGCAGGAATGACTCCCGCGCCGCGCTTGGGTGGTTTGACCATTGGTTTCAACCCTCACGAACGATGAAAAGTGTCTGGGTGTCGGCGGACAGCCGTTGCACGCCACCCACCAGATGGGCGACCTCAACCTGACTCAGGTATTGATCAAGATCGCGTTTGTTTTCTGCGCTTAGCGAGGCCAGAAAGTCGGGATTGTTGAAGTTGGAACCGGGGGTGGTGTAGCGAGGTACCTGATCACCGCTGACCAGCGGGAGTTTCAGGATGAATAGCCCGGTGATCTCTGGCCGGTGGAAGACCAGAGTATTTTCGACAAGCATGGTTACCGGCGGCGCGACGCTATAGCCGTTGTCTTGCAGCAGATCGATGAACAACGTACGCAGATTGAGTGCGGTCGGCTGCGCGTTATAGGCGGCCCATTGCGCAGGGAATTTGCGCGGGTCGAAGTCCAGACGCTGTAGCAGAGTGGAGTTGTAGTCAGGCAGGACAAGCAATCCTGCGCCTGGAGTGCTGCCGGGTGGCGTCGACAGTTTCGGTAGCATCAGCAACGGTTCGGCAAGGCCGAATCCCGGTGCCACGTTATTCACCCTGTCGAGCCAATGGCGATACGTCAATGACACCACGGAAAGCCCGTCGCCGTTTATGCCCGTGAGCAGAGACGCGCGATCGAACACAGCTCGGGCGAGGTTGCTGCTCGAACGTTGCGACAGGTGTCTGAATGCCGTGGCGACATATTGGCTGGGGGACATTTCAAAGGGCGGATAGCCATCCAGAACCTGCCAGTGGCCGTCGCGTTTGCGCGCCCACATCGGCTGGCGCGACGGTTCATCGCGCAACATGTTTTCGAAGGCATCGAACCTGTGCGGGGTAAAACCCGGGTGCTGCACATACACCAGGCCGCTTTCAATGCCCAGGTGTTGTGCAAGGATCGCGTAGTGCAGCCCGTCTATCTCGATCGAATCGCCTGATTCGGGTCGGGTCGATTTGCCCCAGTTTTGCCAAGGGCCGGCGGAAAGATCCAAAGCCTCAGTCTGGCGCGATACAAGATTGTCGATCAGCGTGCGGGTATCGCTCGGGGCAGGCGATCGTTGTGTCGCGGGCGCGGATTGAACAAGGCTGATCGGCGATACCGAGGCCGTTTCACGCCAGAGTGTCGAGCCAGGAATCTGCTCGACCTTTTTTCCGGTCGGCGTCGATTCGCCGGCATAGGTCTGGCGCCAGCCATCGGCGGCATGGCCGACCATGACGATGCCTTCTTGTAGCTCGACATAGGTTTTGTTGCGCTTGTCGTACAGAAAACCCTCTTCGCTGTTGCGTTTGCGCGTCAATTGCGTGGCGAATTCCGGGTTGATAAAAACCGTCTCCGACGAACCTTCGCTGGTGGAGGGGCTGCCCGATGTCGGCGGCTCGGTGCCAAGAGCATGCTGTTGTACTGAATCGCCGGCGCGGGTCATGCTCAATGCAGTGTCGGAAGCTGGAGGCTCACTTATGGTGACCGTGGGACGTATCGCACGGGTGTCCGGGAAAGGGCTTGCGGTGATTACGCTCGCGGCGGATTGCCCGCTGTCGCCTGCTGAGGTTCCTTGTACAGCAGGCGAAGGATGGGTCGACGTAGTCGGCGTTTGCGTTGAAGACGGGCGAGGGATTTTCTTGGGGGGCTTGGCCATAAAACTGCTCCGATGAACTGCCGATCAGGGTGGGCCGGACAAGCGGGGGCGGGTTCGCGCCTGCCCGATGCCCTGGCTTGAAAGCGTTATGGTCGGCAAAGGGCAGGCGAGGCGTGCGGTATATAGGTATTGCGCTGAGCAGGCGTGTTGCCGCGTGTTACGCGGCGTAAACGATCCGCCGCCAACACCCGCCATCCAGGGTGAGTGTTGGTGAGGCAAATCAGCGCTCCCGGATGATGAATACCGAGTCTGGATTCGATTCGACCTTTAATACCCCGCCGATCAGCCAGATCACTTTGCCTTGCGTGGCTGCGGTGGTCAGCTCACGAAACGCCTCGCTGCCGATTCTGCTCGGCAGGCTCGGGTCTGCCAGTTCATTGCCGGGCCTATGGGACAAGCCAACCTGGGCAACTGAACCCAGCTTCAAGAAGTACACCGGGTCATGGCCTTCGCGCTTGAACACCAACGTCGGCTGGCGGTGTTCGTACGTCAGAGGAAAGACGTCATAACCGCAGCGAATCAACAGCGCACCGAGCAGGCGCCTGAGGTTCAGATCGGTGGGCCAGGCTTTGTAGTGATTCCATTCGATGGGAAACCGTTGTGGATCAAAGGTCAGCCGTTGCAGTTCGCTGTCCGATTGCGAAGGCATGGGGATGAGTTTCTTGCCGCCGACATCAATCGAGGGCGCGATCGCCAGCATATTGAGCGGGTCGGCATAAGCCGGTGCGGAGGGAAACGGCTTCTGCTTCCATTGGTGCAGGACCGCCTGGATATTGACCAGACCGGTGCCGGTGATGACGGCGGAATTGTCGGCGAGTTCGAACAGCCTTTTGCCAACCGCCCATGCTGTAGCTGCGGAAAAATCGGGAAAGGTGTTGGCCACCGATTGCGATATGGGCTCTTCGAAAAAGCGTTTGCCGGGGTGGATTTCACCGGGATCGTTACCGATGCGAAACGTGGCGACCGGTTGCAGTGACGGCGCGGAGCGCAGCATCTGTTCGAACCCCTCGAAGCGAGCTGGGGCAAAGTCCGGGTGCTGCACGAAATAGACTTTCGGTGTGCGATTGGAGCCAACCGGCACGATCGGGTAATGCAACCACCCCAGCTGGATCGACTCCACGACGGGAGGCTTGTTCAAGTGCCCCCAGGGTAACCAGAAAAACGGCGTCTGATCATTCGGCAAACTGGCGGCGGGCGGTGGAGTTGTGACCGGCTGCTCGCTAGCATCGAGGCGCACGCGTTTGTTGCTCTCGACAGTCGGCTCGGCGATACGACGAGGCACGCCAGTTGAAATTCCGGCCTGAGCCTGTGTGGTTTTTCGTCGCCAGAGCAGGCTGTCGGGAATCTGTTCAAAGACGATGTCGAGGGCGCTTCGCGTGGTCGCCGAGACATGCTGGTACTCGCCTTGCGGATTCTTGCGAACCATCACCGTGCCTTCTGCCGTGTCGACGAAGGCTTGCTTGAGCTTGTTGTAACGGATGCCTGCGCTCGACATGTCTGCTCGGGTCAGAGTGTTCGCATCCTCAGGCGAAAGGTAGCTGGGGAGCGGGGTATCGGTGGCTGTGGTTCGCGTCTGGCTGGATGCCCGGCCGGGGCGCTGAAGTTGCCAACTGGCGTGCCCTTCAGGCTTCGTCAGAAACGGGCCGGCGACACCGGGTGCGAAAGTCATCGGCATGTAATAGCGGCCTTGCGCATCCTCTTCGACAAGAAAGCGTCCTTCGCTGCCGAGTTGCGCGTAAGTGCGTTGATCCGGTCCGGTGAACAGTCCGCTGTTTTCTCCGATCGGGGTCAGCTCGCTCAGGCGATTGTCAGGCCAGGCGACGGCATGGCGTGGGGCACTGACCGATTGGGCGGCTGGTCCCGGCATCGTGCTGACGGTGATCACCGCAGGGGCGATGTTTGCCGTACTCGACGAGCCGCTGGTCGAGTCGACGCCGGATAACGGTGTGTCAGGCAGACTGACGTTGCTGCGAGTACCTGAGCCTGACTGAACTGGTCGGGTGGTAACGGTGGTGTCGGCTGCTGTGGTCGCAGGAATCTTTTTCGGTGGTTTGGCCATGGGCAATTTACTCATTCGGTTTTGATATCGAGTGCTGTCAGCGCGCTCGCCGTATCGTTCAGGCGCACGCGCAGGCGTCCCGCAAAAGTCTGGTCCGGAACAGGATCTGGAGGTTGGGTCGTTGCTGTTGCGCGGACGTTGTCAGTGCTGACTAGCGGTCGCCCGCGTCATGCCGGTGGGACATCGAGCGCAGGCGGATTGAAAATGTGCGCATCCTGATGGCTGCACCGATTGATGACTTTCAACTTCGAATATTCGACGCGGGATTTGTCGCTGCGCAGGATCCAGCCGTGGGCGGCAAAGCTGTAGCTGAACGCACCGGGCCAGTTGTCGGCAAAGAGGATGTTGCGCACTTTGACTTGTTGATTCGCCATTGACGCGAAGGCGTCGGGAAGGGCTATCGCCGGGTCGGGTTCTTCAAAGAACCGCGCATCGAGGCCATCCCGGTAGACCCGGTCGAAAGAAAGATCCACCACATGGACGATGCCTTTTTCCGTGATGACGCGGATCTGGTCGATCAGGTCTTCACTTTCATAAACCGGCAAGTGCACCGTGCAGGTACCGATCTGCAATTGGTTGTTATCCAGTTTGACCTCAACCTTCCCCAGCGCTGTCGCGTCGAGCTCCCAGGTAGATGAGTAAGGCAGCCTGACCACCGCGTTGACCAGTGCGCCCGGGGTTGTCAGCCTGATGGTCCGGTCGGCGACAAGATGAATCAGGTAGGTGCCACCTTCACCCTCCAGTGTTTCCAGTGCTGTCTGATTGGCGCCGGGCGCAATGACGGCGCATACGTTTTTTGCACTGAGCTTCCACGCTTCGTTCGTTGGTAACTCATAAGTGAACTGCCGCGCACGAAACTCAAGGGGCAACTTCAGCGCCGTCGTCCAGCACCTGAAGGCATTGATCTGGTAGTTGTCGTCGGCCGGGGCGGCGTCGGTTTCTGCCGTAAGCTGCGCATTCAGTGCAACGCCGTCGTTGAATATCAGCAGATACTGGTGACTGGGGCGGGCAGCCATGGTGCGCAGGATCTTGACCATGTTGCGGGGGGCTGAGCCGCCTCGCGCCCAGGCAAAATGTTTCAACGTCAGGGTTTTATCGCCGAAGTGGTAGGTCAGGTCGCAGCCGGCCAGCAGGTCGCTGCTTTTCGCCGATTCCGTGGCGCGGAAGTGAGCTTCGACTTTGCTCAATTCGGTGCTGGCGTAATCCAGATGGATACAGGTAATGACGTCGGGTCGTTCGGCTGAATAGAACGTAGTGCTTTGCCCGGTGCGCGGCAGAAAATAACGCGCTTCATGCTGATGCAGGATCCAGCATTCAGGGTTGTAATGGATGACGGGTTTTGGAGGCTTGCCGTGTTTCAGGATGACCACTTCGATATCGACCGTCTCGCCGCTTTCGATGGTTTCAGGCAGGTCTGGTCGCAACACGTATCCATCCTTGGTCAGGAACGTCAGTTTGTTGTTTTTCAAGCGGCGCTGTTTGTTGATCGTTTCATAGACTTCATGGATGAAGACCACGCATTTCGGCCTGTCGTGGAACTCGAATCCGGACGTAATGACCAGCGAGTTCTTTTCGATGGCCCAGCTTTCGATCAGGCTGACACGCCAGGCAAATTCAACGCTGCTTTCCTGCTTGCCGTCTTCGATGATGCAGAACCGACCCTCCTGATGAGCGATGAAATACTCATCGATACCTTCTTCACCCGAGGCGATTGCGCCTTTATGCAGCAGCTGTATCTGGTCGTTGCCGGCTCCCGCTTTTATCGTATCGCGGCCGCGGGATTTGATGATGTTGCGTTGCTCGGTGCCCGTGACCACGCTTGCCGCACTGTTCACCGTTTCCACGTTCTCAATGCTTTCCAGCAGGCTGTGGAATGTAAAATCGGCCCCGTCGTCGGCATCGGAATTGGGCTTCCTCACTTGCAGCGTGCCGGCCTGCAGGTCAATGTCATGGCCCTGTTGCGTGAACTTGAAGCCATCCAGAGCCAGGGTGTCGTTACCTGCGCCGCCTCTCAACTTCGAATACGTCGATCCCTCGGCTTTTTTCGAGATGGAACCGGCAGCCGACTGGAATACGAAACGATCGTCCTTTTCGCCACCGGTCAGGTCTTTTATCCCTGAGCCGTACTGGAAGATATTCGATTTCTTTTCCACACCCTTGATCGAATCGCGACCATCGCCAAGCAGCCATAAAATACTCTTGTCGTCGCCGGCAACCCCCAGCACCGCGCCGGGGGTGTCTTTGGTGACGCCTTCGCGGGCATCGATGGTGTCATCACCACCGCGGATCACCGGGACGTTTTCGGTTTCCCAGGCATCGATCTTCGTCCACCAATTGCGTTTCCACACTTGTCTGCTGACCAGATCGACTTCGAACGCGCCATTGACCACCGCTTCGGTGGAATCCTTCAGATCGACGTCCAGCAATCGGCGGGCATTGCGCTTGAGTCGTTCGGTGTGCTGAATCAGGGTTCTGGCCCGGCTGTAGCGATCCTTGACGCCTTGCTCGACGTCCATCATGCAGAACGAGAAAAAGCCCGAGCGCCAGCGTTCGCCGACGGTGAGTTCGATGTAATCATCGATGTCGTCGACAATGCGTACCGCGCCATATATCTGCGATCCGATGGCCAGCATCGCACCGGCCAGCAGGCCTGCCGGCCCCACGAATGACAACCCCGCCAGCGCAGCGCTACCGAGAATGATGGTCATGGCGGCGCTGGTGATGCTCAAGCCGGCGCTGACGTAATGGTCGATGGCCTCTTTGCCGGTTGCATGGCTCGCGGCATTCAGCGAGCGGACGGCGGTGTACACATCGAATGGTAGTGTCAGCGCTCCGCCAATCAGTCCACCGGATCGACCGAGCCGCACCGCAAACCTGGTTTTGGCGAAATCCTTGAAGGCGCTTTGCCCGGCCGTCAGCATCTCGGCGGCGATCTTGCTGACCCCGATGTCGATGGCGATAGAGCCGAGTTCCGAGGCAATCCCTACGCTGTTGATCACGACTTCAGCGTTATCACCGGCCTTGACGGCCTGAACCACGCCACGCAAACCCATGAATATGCCGAACGCCTGAAGCCCTACGCTCGAGCCGACGGTCAGGTGCGTCTTGGCCGTGGCAACCCAGCGCCGAGTGTTTTGCGGTAACTGACTGTGCTGCAGATCGAGTTTCCGTGCCGAGCCGAGGAGTTTCTTGATCTTGCTGCGGTAACCCGATGAATCGACGTCGTCTTGCGGGTTATCGCGGATCAGCGCCGGGGCAGTCAGCGGGCGGCGGCTGGCCATGTCGAAAAGCAAGGTCGGCAGCAGGTAGGCGTTACTACCGCTTGAGGACTTCATGTGCCGTTCGATTGCGCTGGCGCTGAACTGTAACGAATCGATGAACGAGCGCTGAGGAATGCGGAAAAAGGTGTTTTTGCTGGTTAAAGGTTGTCCGTCGAATGTTGCTCCCAGTCCATCGAGAGAGACGCGGGTAATCGAGACTTCGCCAATCTGGAAAGGGCCGAACACCGAGTCGTTGAATTTCAACTGATGAAGTTTGCTTTTATTCGAAGTGGCCGCTGCGTTGTCGCTACTGTCGGTGAAATCGATGGTCGAGACGTTATGTTCATTGGTCTCGATCTGCATATCCGTGATGACGACCGGGTCAGTTTGTATCGAGGCTTCGCTTATCAGGGTGGCCATGTGAACGTCCTTGTTCTGGCGGGTTGTCGTAAAAACACGCCGAGATAGTACGAGGAGCGTTCCAGGGATGTATATCAACGGGTTGTTGCGGTGTATTGCGCGGCCTGCAGGAGAACAGGGCGTTGGGAATTGCCGACAGGCGAGGAGAGCGCCAGCCTGACCTGGAACAGTTCAAGTCAGACCGGCGGGGGGGCGATAGACCGCCACGCGGTCAACGATCTCAGTGGCTGCTGAGCAACGAAGCGGCGCCAGCGCCGCCGAACAGCCCCGCGCTGATGCGGTTGAACCAGCTCTGGCCCTTGCCGCTGCGCAGGTAGCGCGCGGCGCCGTGGGCACCGAGGCCGTAGGCCAGTTTGCAGAGCAGGTCCAGCACGGTCCAGGTGGCGATCATCACCAGCAGTTGCGGCAGAAACGGTTGCTCGGCGCTGAGGAACTGCGGCAGGAACGCGGCGAAAAACAGGATGTCTTTCGGATTGCTCGCGCCCAGCACGAAGGCGCGGGTGAACAGTGCACGAAAACGTGGCACGGGTGCGGCTTGCGGGACGTCGGCACCGATCGAAGGCTGGCGCGACTGTTGCCAGCTCTGCCAGGCGAGGTAGAACAGATACAGCGCGCCGACGATTTTCAGCGCGCTGAACAGTTGCTCGGAAGCGAGCAACAACGCGCCGAGCCCCAATGCCGATGCGCTGAGCAGACAGATTGATGCCGTCACACCGCCGAGAAACGCCGGGTACGAACGGCGCAATCCGTAGTTCAGGCTGTTGCTGATCATCAGCAACGACAGCGGCCCCGGAATGAGGATCACCACCAGCGCAGCGCCGCTGAACAGCAGCCAGGTTTCCAGACTCATCTTGTTGCTCCTTTTTTGTTGTGTTCATGAATGTGCAAAAGCCCCACCGGCGAGGGTGGGGCTGTCTGGAAACCGGACCGCGCAGCGCTTAGAGGAAGAGGAACTTGGCGATGAAGATCGCGCAGAGCACCCACAGGCTGACGGAAATTTCCTTGTACTTGCCGGTACCGGCCTTCAACGCCACGTAGGTGATGAAGCCCAGTGCGATGCCGTCGGCGACCGAAAAGGTCAGCGGCATCATGATCGCCGTGACGATGGCCGGAATCGCGTCGGTGGCTTCGTCCCATTCGATATGGGCCATGCCGCCCATCATCAGCATCGCGACGTAGATCAGTGCACCGGCAGTGGCATACGCGGGAATCATGCCGGCGAGCGGTGCGAAAAACATTGCCGCTATAAATAGCACACCTACGGTCACGGCGGTAAGACCAGTCCGACCACCCGCGGCCACGCCGGCAGCACTTTCCACGTAGCTGGTGACCGGCGGAACACCGACCACCGCGCCGAATACGCTGGAGGCACTGTCGGCTTTCATCGCGCGGGAGAGGTTTTCGATGCGGCCGTCTGGGTTGACCAGATTGGCGCGCTGGGCGACGCCCATCAGCGTGCCGGCAGTGTCGAACATGTGCACGAACAGGAAGGCGAGAACCACGCTGATCATGCTGACGTTGAACACGCCGGCGACGTTCATGGCCATCCAGGTCGGCGCCAGGCTCGGCGGGGCGGACATGATGCCTTGATAGTGAACGATGCCCAGGCCCCAACCGGCGAGGGTGACGGTGATGATGCTGATGAGAATGGCGCCGAAAACTTTGTGGTAGCTGAGGATCGCGATCATCAAAAAGCAGATCGCGGCGAGCAGCGGGCCGGGTTCGCGCAGCGAGCCAAGTTTGATCAGGGTCGCCGGACTATCGACGACGATGCCGGCGGTTTTCAGACCGATCAGCCCGAGAAACAGGCCGACGCCGGCGCCCATCGCAAAGCGCAGGCTGACCGGGATGCTGTTGAGCAGCCATTCGCGAATGCGCGAGAACGTCAGGATCATGAACAGCACACCGGAAACGAACACCGCGCCCAGTGCGGTTTCCCAGTTGTAGCCCATGGTCCCGACGACGGTGTAGGTGAAGAATGCGTTGAGGCCCATGCCCGGCGCCAGACCCACCGGCCAGTTCGCGTACAGGCCCATCAACAGGCAGCCCAGCGCAGCGGCGATACAGGTGGCGACGAAGGCTGCACCGTGATCGATCCCGGCATCGGCCATGATGTTCGGGTTGACGAAAATGATGTAAGCCATGGTGATGAAGGTTGTCAGACCGGCAATCAGCTCGGTCTTCACCGTGGTGCCATGCAAGCTGAGTTTAAACAGACGCTCCAGCAGGCCAGTGCGTAAGGGCGGCGAGAGATCCAGCGGCGATGCTTCGGATTTGCGGCTTTCCACAGCGGTACTCCTCAAGAGTTTTATTGTTATTTCCAGGGCCGGACCCATGAGGGGTGGCAGCGGCCCTTTGAGGCATACGCGAATTTGTTGACCATGCGGTCAGGAACTCGCACGCTGTGGATTATGCTTTTGTGTACAAATAAAGCAAATATTGTTTTTGGTTTTGTCTTCAGTTTTTCCATTGATAGGGATATATGGCCCGCACAGGCCAATGTGGGAGCCAGCCTGCTGGCGATGGGGCCGGTACAGTCAATCAACAACTGTCTGGCTTTTGCCCAGCGCCACATTCACCGCCAGCCAGCCATTCACCGCCGCCTCGCCAGCCTCGGCAAACACCCGCTCGAGTAATTTCACCTGCTCGCGGCGCAGCGCCTGCTCGAACTTTGCGCCTTCCGCTGTCAGCTCCAACAGGCGCTTACGCTTGTCGGTCTGCGACGCCACGCTGTCGACCAGATGCATTTCCTGCAACTGGCGCAGCGGCATGTTCAGCGCCTGTTTGCTCACCCCAAGCAGCGCGAGCAATTCCTTCACGCTCAGATTCGGGTAACGCGCGATGAAAAACACGATGCGCTGATGTACCCGCGACAGTCCGCGACGCTCGAGCATTTCGTCTGCCTTGGCAGTGAACGCCTGATAGCCGAAGAAAAACGCTTCCATCGCGTGTTGTTGGCTGGTCGGGTTTTTAAGGTCAAGCATGTTGACGTACTCGCTCACGTTGGCGTAATTTCAGTCAAGCAGTTTGACTTATTTTCCTCACGCCTCGCTACCGGTGACTTCCATGGCTTTTTCCGAACGTGTCACGCGCCTTAAAAGTTCTTTGATCCGCGAAATCCTTGCTGCCGCCCAGCGTTCTGAGGTGATGTCGTTTGCCGGTGGCTTGCCCGCCGAGGCCATGCTGCCGAAAGTCGAGTGGGCCGACATGCCGCTGTCGCTCGGCCAGTACGGCATGAGCGAAGGCGAACCGGCCTTGCGTGAAGCCTTGGCGGCGCAGGCGAGGGCGCTTGGGCTGGACTGTCAGGCCAGTCAGGTGCTGGTGGTCAGCGGTTCCCAGCAAACCCTCGATCTGGCGGCGAAGCTGTACATCGACAAGGGCACGGAAATTTTGCTGGAAGCGCCGACCTATCTCGCCGCGCTGCAGATTTTCCAGCTGTTCGGCGCCGATTGCCTGACCGTCGCGCAAGAGGCCGACGGCCCGAATCTGGCGCAATTGCGCCAGCGCCTGGAACAGCATCGTCCCGCATTCATCTACCTGATCCCGACCTTCCAGAACCCGTCCGCCGTACGCTACAGCGAAGCCAAGCGTGCCGCCGTCGCTGCGTTGCTCGATGAATTCGGCGTGACGCTGATCGAAGACGAACCCTACCGAGAACTGACGTTCGACGGCGCCAGCGCCAGACCGATCGCCGGCCGCTTGCAAAGCGCCAGCTGGATCTACACCGGCACCGTGTCGAAAACCCTGCTGCCGGGATTGCGCGTCGGCTATCTGATCGCCAGCCCAGACCTGTTTCCGCATCTGCTGAAACTCAAGCAATCGGCCGATCTGCACACCAACCGCATCGGCCAGTGGCAGGCGTTGCAGTGGATTGGCAGCGATAAGTACCAGCAGCATTTAAGCGAGCTGCGCGGGTTCTACCGGCAGCGGCGCGATGCCTTTCAGGCGATGCTGGAAAAGCACTTTGCTGACCTGGCCGAATGGGAGATGCCGCAGGGCGGGCTGTTTTTCTGGCTGACACTCAAGCAGCCGCTGGACACGCGAACGTTGCTCAACGATGCCTTGGCCAATGATGTGGCGTTCATGCCCGGTGAGCCGTTTTTCCCGGATCCGGATAATCACCTTGGGCATCTGCGCCTGAACTTCAGCCACATCGACCCGGCGCGGCTGGATGAAGGGCTGAAGCGATTGGCGGCGGTGATTCGGCAAGCGCAGATCGATAAAGCGGCGTGAAAAAACAAACCGGCTCGAAGGCCGGTTTATTTTTGTCCAGAATTTGTGGTGCCTGGGAAGGCCTCATCGCTGGCAAGCCAGCTCCCACAGTTTTTTTGAACGCCACAGATCAATGTGGGAGCTGGCTTGCCAGCGATGGGGCCATCAGCAACTCCGCCCAACCATCAGACCGCAGCGAAGCGCTTGTCCAGATAATCAATAATCACCTTGGACTCATACATCCAGGTCGTCTGGCCATTCTCTTCAATCCGCAGGCAAGGCACCTTGATGCGGCCGCCCTGTTCCAGCAGGGTCTGACGGTCCTGTTCGTTGTTCTTCGCATCTTTCAGCGCCACTGGCACATTCAGACGACGCAGGGCGCGACGAGTCTTCACACAAAACGGGCAGGCATGGAACTGATACAGGGTCAGGTCCCTGGCGGCGGCGTCGACTTGCGCCTGAGCCACGGCGGGGCGCTGTTTTTTGCCCGGGCGGGTGATGAAGTCGGCGAAGATAACCAGTTGGCCGAGGCCGACACGAAGCGCTTTGACGAACACGTTGAAAGCCTCACGGTGCGAATTGAGAAAGGCGCGCAGCTTACCCGATTTTTCGCGGACGAAAAAAAACCGGCGATGAAAGCCGGTTTTTTCTGCGACGGCGAATTACTTGATGAGGCTGAGGAATTCGCTGCGGGTCGCGGCGTTTTCGCGGAATTCACCGAGCATCACCGAGGTGATCATCGACGAGTTCTGCTTCTCCACGCCGCGCATCATCATGCACATGTGCTTGGCCTCGATCACCACGGCCACACCCAGCGCACCGGTCACCTGCAACACGGCATCGGCGATCTGGCGGCTGAGGTTTTCCTGAATCTGCAGGCGGCGAGCGTACATGTCGACGATCCGCGCAACCTTGGACAGGCCCAGCACCTTGCCGCTCGGGATGTAGGCCACATGCGCCTTGCCGATGAACGGCAACAGGTGGTGTTCGCACAACGAATACAGCTCGATGTCCTTGACCAGCACCATTTCGCTGTTGTCGGAGCTGAACAGGGCACCGTTGGTGACCTCTTCGAGCGTCTGTTCATAACCGCGGCAGAGGTACTGCATGGCTTTGGCGGCACGCTTTGGCGTGTCGAGCAGGCCCTCGCGGGAGACGTCCTCGCCCAGTTGGCCGAGAATCGCGGTGTAATTCTGTTCCAGGGACATGAAACTACCTGTGGGGGGATTTTCGCAAGCGGCAAGGGTACGGCGGCGGACACAACCCTGCAAGTTCGGTGTGACGCGATTATTCGTCGCGACCTTCCATCATGGTGCGTTTGAGCATCACGTAAACCGCGCCGGCGCCGCCGTGTTTCGCCTGGCAGGAACAAAAACCGAGTACCTGGGCGTGCTGGCGCAGCCAGGTGTTGACGTGGCTTTTGATCATCGGCCGCTTGCCATCGAGACGCACAGCCTTGCCGTGGGTCACGCGCACGCAGCGGATTTCAAATTTCGTCGCTTCGGCCAGAAAGGCCCAGAGGGTTTCCCGGGCCTTCTCGACGCTCATGCCATGCAGGTCGAGGCTGCCTTCGAACGGGATCTGGCCGATCTTGAGCTTGCGCATCTGACTTTCCTGCACCCCGTCGCGGGCCCACATCAGCTCGTCTTCCGGGCCGACGTCGATCACGAACTGGTCGGACAGGCCGTCGATGATGGTGGTGTTGCTGCGCACGGTGGCGGACTGGCGCAATTTGGCGATCTGCGCGCGGTCAGCCTTGGGTTTGCCGGTGTCGGCGCGGTCGTGCTTGATCGGCTTGACGCCTTGGATGGCACTTTTGAACAGGGAAAAATCGTCGTCTTGCATGTCAGCCTCCGCGAAGGGCGGCCAGTTTACCCAAGTCGAAACAAAACGGCCCGGCAAAAAGCCAGGCCGTCGGTCAGTCGTGTTTTTTCATCAGATGCGGGGACATGTTCAGTTCCCGCGATTGCCGTGCGCGACGGCGGCAACGGCGCCACAGGGCGACACCGAAATACAGAAACAGCAAGCCGACCGCCAGAATGATCGCCGAGCCCATCGGCGTGGCGTTCAAGTCACCCAGCGCCGGCGGGCGTCCGAGCAGGCTGGCCGCCCCGGCCATCGCCAGCAGCACGCCGAACGTCGCCAGAATGGCAGCGATCGCAGCGCCGAATCGAAAACGCCAGTTGCTTTGGCCTTTGGGCCGCAAGCGGCGTGCGTCAAATCCATCGGATAACTTCATTCCGACCTTCCTCAATGGGTATCGGCCCTTCGACCGGGAGTTGACCGGGTTGTTCCTGAGGCTATGGCATTTGCGGCAAATCAACGGGCTTAATGGATGAGCGGCGCCGCAAGCCACTCATCCGCGCAGATCAGATCAGGTCTTGCGTCAGGGCGAGGGTGGCGAAGTTGTCCGCCATGATCGCCATTTCGGCTTCCTGGACTTGCTCGGCCTTGAGCACGCCGCCCTTGAACGGCAGGTCGCGCGTCGCGCAGGCGTCTTCGACCAGGGTGCAGCGAAAACCCAGATTCTTCGCTGCGCGCACCGTGGTGCTGACACTGGAATGGCTCATGAAGCCGCAGACGATCAGGTCCAGCGAACCCAGGTTCTGCAGGCGGTCGAGCAATTCGGTGCCGTGAAACGCACTCGGCAGCAGTTTGCCGATGATGGTTTCGTCACCCTGTGGTTCCAGGCCGGGGATGAATTCGCCGCGCTCGCCCTGCGGGTCGAACAGGCCACCAACGGTGCCGAGATGACGCACGTGCACGATCGGCCGACCGGCGGCACGGGCTGCGGCAACCAGTTGTTTGATGTTCGCGACGGCCGCGTCCATGCCGCTCAGGGCCAGCGGGCCACTGAGATATTCTTTCTGGGCATCGATGATGACCACGGTGGCATGGCTCAGTGTGGCCGCTGCGTAACCGCGACCGCTGAGTTGAAACATCGTTTTTGGAACGGACATTCTGGGGCTCCTTGGGGTGGGGCTTTTGCGACATTGTCCTCTGGCTGAGCGCTTCTGTGAATCGCTACCATCGTAGGCGCCGTCGTTATTGGCCTGCAGCCTTGTCAAGTTACACCTTCTGTTCAATAGCTGATGCAAAAAACAGAAAACTCCTACCGTCGCCGCAGTGGTTTTCCTGCGTCGTCGTCACGCGTTTTGGCTGTTAGAATCGCCAGTCGTTTTTTCAGGAGTTCTGCCCCGTGATCACTTCCCGACTTCGTACCCTGCGCGACCATATTCGTTGGGCCGTCAGCCGCTTCCATGGGGAGGATCTGTTTTTCGGCCATGGCACCGATAATGCCTGGGACGAAGCCCGGCAACTGGTGCTGGGTGCGCTGCACCTGCCATGGGAAATCGCCGACAGCTACCTCGATTGCGCACTGGAAGACGACGAACTGGTCAACCTGCAGCGCCTGCTCAAGCGTCGCATCGAAGAACGCATTCCTACCGCGTACCTGCTGGGCGAAGCGTGGTTCTGCGGCATGTCGTTTATCGTCGATGATCGCGTGTTGATTCCGCGTTCGCCGATTGGCGAGTTGATCGAGAACCGCTTTGCACCGTGGCTCGGTAGCGAGCCGGCGCGGATTCTTGACCTGTGCACCGGTTCCGGTTGCATCGGTATCGCCTGCGCCTACGAATTCCAGAACGCCGAGGTGGTGTTGGCGGATTTGTCGTTCGAAGCGCTGGAAGTGGCTAATCAGAACATCGAGCGCCATGGCGTTGATGAACGTGTCTATACCGTGCAGGGCGATGGTTTCGATGGTTTGCCAGGGCAGCGTTTCGACCTGATCGTGTCGAATCCGCCTTACGTGGACGCGGAAGATTTCGCCGACATGCCGGACGAATATCAGCATGAGCCTGAGCTGGGCCTGGCCTGTGGCGATGATGGCTTGAACCTGGTGCGGCGCATGCTCGCCGAAGCGGCGGATCATCTGACCGAGAAGGGCTTGCTGATTGTCGAGGTCGGCAACAGCCAGGTGCACGTCGAGGCGTTGTACCCGGAAGTGGATTTTGCCTGGCTGGAATTCGCCCGCGGCGGGCATGGTGTGTTCATGCTTACGGCGGAGCAGTGCCGCGCGCATCAGGCCTTGTTCGCGTCCCGCGTTTAAGGTTGTGACAGATCGTTCCCACGCTCCGCGTGGGAATGCCTCAATGGACGCTCTGCGTCCGCTTTTGGGACGCGGAGCGTCCCGGGCTGCATTCCCACGCAGAGCGTGGGAACGATCAATCGCGGGCAAGCCCGCTCCCACAGGTTTTTGTGTGTACCGCAACATTCGGGTACGGCGCATAAGCTGTGGGAGCGTGGCTTGCCCGCGATGGGACCGCCTCGGTCTTGAATCTTTACCGGTGCGTAGCAATCCAGATCAACAGCCCCGCCTGAAACACCGCAAACGCCACCAGACAGGTAATGGTGAAACGCAGCCCGGCGTCTTCGCGCTTGAACTTGCTGACCTTTTCTTCCTGTTTTTTCAGTTTCACTTCCTGCTCGGCCAGATTCTGCTCGGCCTGCTGAAGCATCTGCGCCGCTTCAAGAATCTCGACGATCTGCAGCTTTTCGCTGTTCCAGTCGCCGAGCAGATCACCGACCTGCACAGTCTTGATACTGCCTTTGAGATGCTGGGCATCGGCGTACGCGACATCAAAACCGTGTACCCGCAAAAAGTGATCGCGACGCAGGCGCGTGTCTTCGTTCAGCGCGTCCTTGTTGTTCAGGTCCATGCCGTCGACGGTGTAGCCGGGCCAGCGTTTTTTCGCCCAGTTGATGCCCTGCGCGGCGATGAAACGGCCGATGCCGCGGTTCAGCGGTTCGATCTGCAAGCCGCTGTCGGGGCCGAAACGCACACGCTTGGTGGCGTGGTCGGCCCACACGTCGAGGACGTTCTGTTCCTTGCGCACGCGCTGGCCGGGCAGTTTGATCGCCATGCGCATCAGGCTGTGTTCTTTGCTGTGACGCTCGGCGTAACCGAATTCGACGAAGCGCAGCGGCCGGCCGCCGGTATGGCGATCGGTCTGCAGCGGCGCCAGGCGGAGCATCTTGTGGTGCTCGGCGTGAACATCCGCCCACGGCAGCTCGACCGCTGGCGGTGCGTCTTTTTCAGCGGTGGTGTCGGGTGAAGTCTGGGTATCAGTCATAACGGCGCGATCCTGTCCATGCCCTGCTTGTCACCAGCCGTTGCGCTGGCGACAAAGGCTTATCGGCCGTTTTTTCAAGGACTGGAGGGCTAACAGCGGTTAACGGGTGCGAAGTCCGTCAATAAAACCGAGGATCGCCGAACCAAGCTCGGCAGCCAGCGGCAAATTCGGGTCCTTGTACGAGGCCAATTGCCGTTTCATGTCGTTATGAACGATGCGCAGCACGTGGTTCATGCCTTCGATCACCACCAGTTGCGCATCCGGTTTGGCGGCCTTGAGCAGCTTCGCGTCTTCGGTGCCGACCTGAATATCATTGCTGCCCTGAACGATCAGCGCCGGCATCTGCAACTGCGCGAAGGCTTTGGCAGGATCCTGGCGGAACAGCGAAATCAGGTACGGCTGCACGCTCGGGCGGAAAATCACCTGCAACGGCTGCGGAACATTGTCATCGGTACGGCCGGCCTTGAGGCTGTCGAGCAGCTCATTGCTGCGCAGCATCAGCGGCGGTGGCAGGCTGCGCGCCAGTTGTTCGCGGATCACCTGATCGACCGGTCGAGCGCTGCCGGACAGGGAAATCACCGCTGCGGCATCGAGCTTTGGCGCGGCGAGGCTGGCGATCAGCGCACCTTCGCTGTGACCAAGGACGATCAGCGGGCCGAAACGCGGGTCGGCCTTGAGTTTCTGCCCCCACGCCACAGCGTCCGCCGCATAAGCCTCCACCGAAAGATTGCGCTCGTCCGGCGTCGCGGCGAGGCTCGCGGCCACTCCGCGTTTGTCGTAACGCACGCTGGCAATGTTGTGTTTGGCCAGCACCCAGGCCAAACGCTTGAGGCTGTCATTGCGCCCGCCGTCGGGGTTGTTTCCGTCACGATCGGTAGGACCGGAGCCGGAAATGATCAGGACAACCGGTACCGGGCTGTCAGACTTTGGCAGCAACAGTGAACCGAAAAGTTCGCCGCTGCCCGTAGTCAAAGTCATCGGGCGTTGCAGGACCGTCGCTTGGGCAAAGCCCGTGAACAGGGTAAGACTCAAGATCAAAACTCGCAGCATCATCACGCCATCATTCGCCAAGGTGCCGGTTGGACTCGCCAACACCGCCAAGGTTCGAGGATGAACTACTCGGTTAGCCTGCGTATACTGGCGCGCATCAAGAATTCGGGTTTGATTTCACGGAGCGTCCTGCATGTCCGGCAATACCTACGGCAAGTTGTTCACTGTCACCACCGCTGGCGAAAGCCATGGTCCGGCGTTGGTCGCCATTGTCGACGGCTGCCCGCCGGGCCTGGAGATTTCCCTGGAAGATCTGCAGCGCGACCTCGATCGCCGCAAGCCGGGGACCAGCCGCCACACCACCCAGCGCCAGGAAGCCGATGAAGTCGAAATCCTCTCGGGCGTGTTCGAAGGGCGCACCACCGGTTGCTCGATCGGCCTGCTGATCCGCAACACCGACCAGAAGTCCAAGGACTACTCGGCGATCAAGGATTTGTTCCGCCCGGCCCACGCCGACTACACCTACCATCACAAATACGGCGAACGCGACTATCGCGGCGGCGGTCGCAGCTCGGCGCGGGAAACCGCGATGCGCGTGGCGGCCGGGGCGATTGCGAAGAAATACCTGGCCAGCCAGGGCATCGTCATTCGTGGCTACATGAGCCAGCTCGGCCCGATCGAAATCCCGTTCAAGACCTGGGATTCGGTGGAAGAAAACGCCTTTTTCAGCCCTGACCCGGACAAGGTGCCGGAGCTGGAAGCCTACATGGATCAGTTGCGTCGCGATCAGGATTCGGTCGGGGCGAAGATCACCGTGGTTGCCGAAGGCGTCATGCCCGGTCTGGGTGAGCCGATCTTCGACCGTCTCGACGCCGAACTGGCTCACGCACTGATGAGCATCAACGCGGTCAAGGGCGTGGAAATCGGCGCCGGTTTCGCCTCGGTAGCCCAGCGCGGCACCGAGCACCGCGATGAAATGACCCCGGAAGGTTTCCTCAGCAACAACGCCGGCGGCATTCTCGGTGGCATTTCTTCGGGCCAGCCGATCGTCGCGCATCTGGCGTTGAAGCCGACATCGAGCATTACTACCCCGGGCCGTTCGATCGACATTCACGGCAACCCGGTCGACGTGATCACCAAGGGCCGTCACGACCCGTGCGTCGGCATCCGTGCCACCCCGATTGCCGAGGCAATGATGGCCATCGTGCTGATGGATCACCTGCTGCGCCACCGTGGGCAGAACGCCGATGTGCGCGTGAGCACTCCGGTGCTGGGTCAGCTTTGATGGCTGACTCGTCGAACGCCGCGGCCTGAGCGTGGCGGCGCTTCCGTACTGGCGGCTGTCCAGTTTCTATCTGTTCTATTTCGCCTTGCTCGGTTCGACGGCGCCGTTTCTGGCGCTGTACTTCGATCATCTCGGCTTCAGCGCGGCGCGCATCGGTGAGCTGGTGGCGATCCCAATGTTGATGCGCTGCGTGGCGCCGAACATCTGGGGCTGGCTCGGCGACTACACCGGCAGGCGTCTGGCCATCGTGCGCTTTGGCGCGGTGTGCACGCTGCTGACCTTTTCGCTGATTTTCATCAGCAAGAGCTACGCGTGGCTGGCGATGGTCATGGCCCTGCATGCGTTTTTCTGGCATGCGGTGCTGCCACAGTTCGAAGTCATCACCCTGGCGCACTTGCAGGGCCAGACTTCGCGCTACAGCCAGATCCGCCTGTGGGGCTCGATCGGTTTCATCATCACCGTGGTCGCACTGGGCCGATTGTTCGAATGGCTGAGCCTGGATATCTACCCGGCGGCTCTGGTATTGATCATGGCCGGCATCGTCCTCAGCAGCCTGTGGGTGCCGAACGCGCAGCCGCCGCAAGGCAACCGGGCGAGCGGCGAGGGCTTTCTCAAGCAGTTGCGCAATCCGGGAGTGTTGGCATTTTATGCCTGTGTGGCGCTGATGCAGATGAGCCACGGCCCGTATTACACCTTTCTGACCTTGCACCTTGAACGACTCGGTTACAGTCGCGGCGTGATCGGCATGCTATGGGCGGTGGGAGTGGTGGCCGAGGTGCTGATGTTCATGGCCATGAGCCGGATTCTGGCGCGGTTTTCCCTGCGCCAGGTGCTGATGGCGAGTTTTCTGCTGGCGGCGCTGCGTTGGGTGCTGCTGGGCACGTTCGCCGAATTTCTTTGGGTGCTGCTGTTTGCCCAGGTGCTGCACGCGGCGACGTTCGGCAGCTTTCACGCCGCTGCCATCGCGTTCGTGCAACGTAGCTTCGGCGCACGACAACAAGGCCAGGGCCAGGCGCTGTACGCAGCGCTGGCCGGCACCGGCGGTGCGCTCGGCGCGTTGTATTCCGGCTACAGCTGGAACGCCCTGGGCGCGACATTGACCTTCAGTATTGCCAGTCTCGCGGCGCTCGCCGCGGCCGTTATCATTGCCACACGTATGCAAGAGGACAGGCCATGAGCCTTACCCGTGAACAACTCGCTCAGCAAATCGTCGACGCCGGGCGCTTTCTCTATGGCCGCGGCTGGTCGCCGGCCACCAGCAGCAACTATTCGACGCGCCTGTCGCCGAGCGAAGCGCTGCTGACCGTGTCGGGCAAGCACAAGGGCCAGTTGGGCCTGGGCGATGTGCTCGCCACCGATCTCTCTGGCAACAGTCTGGAACCGGGCAAAAAGCCCTCCGCCGAAACCCTGCTGCACACCCAGCTCTACAGCTGGCGCGCGGAGATCGGCGCGGTGCTGCACACCCATTCGGTGAACGCCACGGTGCTGTCGCGCCTGACGCCGGACGACTTTATTGAGTTCGAAGACTACGAGCTGCAAAAAGCCTTCAGCGGCGTCTCGACCCACGAATCGCGGGTGCGTGTGCCGATTTTCGACAACGATCAGGACATTGCGCGCCTCGCCGCCAAGGTGCAGCCTTGGCTCGACGCCCATCCCGATTGCGTCGGCTACCTGATCCGCGGCCACGGCCTGTACACCTGGGGCGCGCAGATGAGCGACGCGCTGCGGCAGATCGAGGCCTTTGAATTTCTGTTTGAATGCGAGCTGAAAACCCGCAGCGTCATGAACCGCCAGGGCTGACTTCACCACAAGCAGCCCGTTTGCCCTGATGAAACGCACTGCCCGACCGGTCTGCAAGAGCCGGACGGCAAGGCCGATACCGAGGAATTGCCCATGAGCAGCCTGTCCGTTTACCACGTTTCCAGCCCTGAAATTCCCAACAAGGTGCTGACCCATTTCGAAGACATCGCCTCGACACTGGCCGAGCAGGGCGTGCGCTTCGACCGCTGGCAAGCCGCGGCGAAGATTCAGCCAGGCGCCACCCAGGAAGAAGTGATCAGCGCGTATAAAAAGCAGATTGACCAGTTGATGACCGAGCGTGGCTACATCACCGTCGATGTGATCAGCCTCAACAGCGATCATCCGCAAAAAGCCGAATTGCGCGCCAGGTTCCTTGAAGAACATCGGCACGGCGAAGACGAAGTCAGATTTTTCGTCGCCGGTCGCGGCTTGTTTACCCTGCACATCGACGATTACGTCTATGCGGTGCTTTGCGAGAAGAACGATCTGATCTCGGTTCCGGCAGGCACCAAGCACTGGTTCGACATGGGCGAACATCCACACTTTGTCGCGATCCGTCTGTTCAACAACCCGGAAGGCTGGGTTGCCAATTTCACCGGCGAAGACATCGCCGGCCGCTTCCCGCGTCTGGAGGATTGAGCCCGTGTCGATCAAAGCCATCCTCACCGATATCGAAGGCACCACCAGCGCGGTCAGTTTCGTCTTCGACGTGCTGTTTCCGTACGCGGCCAAACATCTGCCGGACTTCGTGCGCCAGAACGCCGAGCGTGCCGATGTCGCCGAACAGCTCGATGCCGTGCGCCGCGAGAGCAACGAGCCGAACGCGGACATTGAACGGGTTGTTGAAATCCTCCTTGGCTGGATCGCCGAAGATCGCAAGGCCACGCCGCTCAAGGCCTTGCAGGGCATGGTCTGGGCCGAGGGTTATCACGCCGGGCAGTTGAAGGGGCATGTTTACCCGGATGCCGTTGAAGCCCTGCAACGTTGGCATCAGGCCGGTTATCAACTGTTTGTTTACTCGTCCGGCTCGATACAGGCGCAGAAGCTGATATTCGGCTGCTCGGAGGCGGGGGATCTGACGCCGCTGTTCAGTGGTTACTTCGACACCACGTCAGGCGGCAAGCGCGAGGCGCAGTCTTACACCAACATCCAGCAAGCGCTGGGTGCCGAGGCGGAGGAAATCCTGTTTCTTTCGGATATCGTCGAAGAACTGGACGCTGCGCAAGCCGCTGGCCTGCAGACCTGTGGACTGGCGCGTGACGGTGGGGAGCTGGGAAGCCACATTACTGTCGATAGCTTTACTGGCATCGAACCCGAAGCCTTCTAAGAACTCACACACGGCCCAATGTGGGAGCCAGCCAGCCAGCCTGCTGGCGATAGCGGCAGATCAGCAAAACAGATGTCGCCTGACCCACCGCAATCGCCAGCAGGCTGGCTCCCACAGGGTTTTGTGGCGGACAAAAACAAACAGGCCGTGAAGCGCATGCTTCACGGCCTGTTTTTGTTTAAAGCGAATTACAGCGAGTGATACGTCGGCAGGGCAAAACGCTGCTGGCTTTGCAGCATTGCAATTTGCGGCAGCTCACTGGCTTGTTCGGCCAGGTCACGACGGATTGCACTGATCGCCCACGACAGTTGGTCGCCAGCGTGCAGTTGCTGATACGAGAGTGCGCGTTTGAAGACTTTGCCGTCGCTGCTACGCAGAGTGAGCAGGATGCCACCGTCAGGACGTGGGGCAGTGCTGACTTCGTAGTTGGAGAACAGCGATGTAAATTTTTCTTGAATCAGGCTCATGTCATCAGCTCCGTATGTACTTGAATGGCAAGCATGCATAGGAGGTTGCAGCGATTGTGCCAGCATTTATCTTTTTAAAAATCCTTTTAAAACAATGCCTTACAAGTGGTCTGATTTTTGGCTGTCGTGCAAACTGCATGAATGGCCATCGTGCATCCTGCATTTTGCGGGATTATTCCTGGCACCATGGAACCAAATGCCGGAGTGAAGATCCTCGCTGTGGCCGCACGACCGGCGGATACAAAACATTGCAAAAACCGCGTGTACAGCCCGCGAAGCGCTGACGTATTTTCAAGCTCGACCCGCGTTCGAAGGCGCCGGTTGCTTCAAGCCATGCCCGACAATAAAAACATCGGCCAGCCAAGGTCGAACGGGGAGCTTTCATGCGTCACGCGCCAAGCGACACGATTACCTGGGGCATGATGCTCCGCAAGCTGCCGATGATTGCCAAAGCCATCCCGCGGGTGGTCAAAGGCATGAAAGCGGCCAGCGTCACGGACCCGACGCAGAGCTGTGGTCTCGGCTGGACGTTCGAACAAGCGACGCTGCGCAACCCCGACGGCCCGGCATTGATGCAGGGCGATCTGCGGCTGACTTACGCGCAGGTCAATCAATGGGCCAATCGCATCGCTCACTACCTGAGCGGGCAGGGCATCGGTAAGGGCGACGTAGTGGCGGTGTTCATCGAGAACCGCCCGGAATTGCTCGTGACCATCCTGGCGCTGGCCAAGGTCGGCGCGGTCAGTGCCTTGCTCAATACCGCACAGACCCGCGATACGCTGATTCACAGCGTCAACCTGGTCGCGCCGGTGGCGATCGTGGTCGGCGAAGAATTGCTGCCTGCCTTTGCCGCCGTTCGCGAGCAAGTATCGATTGGCGCACAGCGCATCTGGTTTGTGGCCGATCAGGACACCTACAGCCATCCAGGCATCGCGCCTGAAGGCTACATCAATCTGATCAGCGCCAGCGCCGATGCCAGCAGCGAAAATCCGCCGAGCAGCCGGCAGATCTTCTGCGACGATCCGTGTTTCTACATCTACACCTCCGGCACCACCGGTTTGCCCAAGGCCGGGGTGTTCAAACATGGGCGCTGGATGCGCAGCTCTGCCAGTTTCGGCATGATCGCCCTCGACATGGGCCCTGACGATGTCGTCTATTGCACCTTGCCGCTGTACCACGCCACCGGTCTGTGCGTGTGTTGGGGTTCGGCGGTCAACGGCGCCGCGGGCTTTGCGATCCGGCGCAAGTTCAGCGCCAGTCAGTTCTGGAGCGACGTACGCCGCTACCGCGCAACCACCATCGGCTACGTCGGTGAGTTGTGCCGCTATCTGGTCGATCAACCCCTGAGTGCCGACGACAGTCGTCACGATGTACGCAAGATGATCGGCAACGGTCTGCGCCCCGGCGCATGGGCCGAGTTCAAGGGCCGTTTTGCCGTCGAGCACATCTGCGAGCTGTACGCGGCGAGCGACGGCAATATCGGCTTCACCAACGTGCTCAACTTCGACAACACCATCGGTTTCTCGCTGATGGCCTGGGAGCTGGTGGCCTACGATCACGACAGTGGCGAGCCGCTGCGCAGCGCCGATGGTTTCATGCGCAAGGTCGACAAGGGCGAGAAGGGGCTGTTGCTGGCGCGGATCGACGAAAAAGCGCCGCTGGACGGTTACACCGATCCGCAGAAGACTGCCCGGGTCGTGCTGCAAGACGTGTTCAACAAGGGTGACCGCTATTTCAACACTGGCGATCTGCTGCGCAATATTGGTTTCGGTCATGCGCAGTTTGTCGATCGTCTCGGCGACACCTATCGCTGGAAGGGCGAGAACGTCTCGACCACCGAAGTCGAAAACCTGTTGCTGCAACACCCGCATATCTCCGAGGCAGTGGCGTATGGCGTGGAGATCCACAACACCAACGGCCGCGCCGGGATGGCGGCCATCACCCCGGCGGAATCCCTGGCAACGCTGGATTTCGCCGAGCTGCTGACCTTCGCCCGCGAACGCCTGCCGTCCTATGCGGTGCCGTTGTTCTTGCGGGTCAAGGTGAAAATGGAAACCACCGGCACCTTCAAATACCAGAAAACCCGTCTCAAGAATGAAGGCTTCGACCCCGGCCAGACGGGGGGCGACCCGATTTATGCGTGGCTGCCCGGCACGCAGACGTATAGCCGAGTCACCGAGCAGGTGCTGGCGGAAATTCTCGAAGGCAAGCATCGTTATTGATTTCGGCTATCGCTGCGCTGTGGAAAAAGAGGGTGACAGTTTTCCTCTGCCTCGGGAAACTGTCGGCTTTCCGATTGACCGAAGTGGAGTTGCCCCATGTCCGACCAAAGCCGCCAGATGACCCCGGAAGAAGCCGCCGAATTCACCGAGCAGGTCTTCAACAAGGCGCGTGACGGTGATGCCGAAATGCTTGATCGTTTGGTGACGGCCGGTTTGCCGGTGAACCTGAAAAACAGCAAGGGCGACACCTTGCTGATGCTCGCCAGCTATTACGGCCACGTCGACGCCGTGAACGTGCTGCTCAAGCACAAGGCCGATCCGGAAATGCGCAATGGCAACGGCCAGAGCCCGATTGCCGGCGCCGCATTCAAAGGCGATCTGGCGGTGGTCAAAGCGTTGGTCGAAGCAGGCGCCGAGATCGAAGGTTCGTCCTTTGATGGCCGTACCGCATTGATGATGGCGGCGATGTTCAATCGCGTGGAAATCGTCGATTACCTGATCAGCAAGGGCGCCGATCCCAAGGCCAAGGATGCCAATGGCGTTACCGCGCTCGACGCAGCGCGGACCATGGGTGCCGTCGATACCACCGCGCAACTCGAGAAACTGTTGGGCTGAAATCCGCCCAGCCGGACTGTGGCGAAGCAGAGAATGCGCTATCCTTCGCGCCCCTGAAATCTCCCTTCGCCACAGGATCCGCCCTCATGAAAGCCGCACTCGTCGAACTCATCAGCAAAATCAGCTCTGGCTGCATGGGCGAGGACGAGATCCTGAAAGTCGCTGACGAAGCGGCGCAAGCCTATGCCGATGCCGACGCCTTTCTGACCGCCAACCCGGACATCAACTACGACGACACTTTCCCGATTCCGTTGGGCGAGTGGGTGGTGGTGGGCAGCCTGCCTGAAACCGTGCTGTTCCAGGCCGATACCTACGTTGACCTGTTCGCGCAAATCGTCGCCTCGTTCGGGCCTGGCGTGGATTTCAACCTCAAGCCCAAGCAACTGGCCAAGACCGAAGCCCTGACCGCGCTCAACCGCATTCAGGTGCAGATGAGCAGCCTGAACAAAGAGAACGGCGGTTACACGCTGATGAACTTCAGTCAGTTGCTCGACGACGAACTGCAAATGGTGCTGGTCTACGGCAACGACGTGCCGCGGGTACTGGAGCTGTGCGCCGAACTCGGCATCAGCGCTGCACCGGCACTCGAGGTGTTGAAGGTTGCCGTTCACGTCTGATTCGCAATAAAACGGAACCCTGCGCCGGGCCGTCTATCCTAGAAGTGCATGCCACTATTCTGGAGCGACATTATGGGTTCCACGTTCAACGGTCTGATCGGCCTGATCATCCTCGCCCTCGACATCTGGGCCATCATCAATGTGCTGAAAAGCGGCGCGTCCACCGGCATGAAAATCGTCTGGACGCTGCTGATCATCCTCCTGCCGGTGCTGGGTCTGATCATCTGGGCGATTGCCGGACCGCGGGGCAATGTGCGGGTCTGACCTGATATCAGGATCACCGCAGTACCCCTGTAGGAGTGAGCCTGCTCGCGATAGCTATTTATCAGTCAATGGTTTTTTGGCTGACAAACCGCAATCGCGAGCAGGCTCACTCCTACAAAGGATTGTGCTGCGACGGTAAAGTGAGGTTCGACCTGTCATCTTCGGCAACGTAGAATGCGCGCCTTTCCCGGGCAATCGTCCCCCACGATTGGCGCCCGCGCATTTCATCGGAGCACTTGACCATGACCGTCACCAAAACCAGCGAGTACCTGGAAACCCTCTACGAAGGCTACGGCCAGCGTTTTCGCATGGAAAAACTGCTGCACGAAGTGCGCACCGAACACCAGCATCTGGTGATTTTCCAGAACCCGCGCATGGGCCGGGTGATGGCGCTGGACGGCGTGATCCAGACTACCGAAGCCGACGAATTCATCTACCACGAAATGCTCACCCATGTGCCGATCCTCGCCCACGGTAGCGCCAAGCGTGTGCTGATCATCGGTGGCGGTGACGGCGGCATGCTGCGCGAAGTGACCAAGCACGCAGGCGTCGAGCACATCACCATGGTCGAAATCGACGGCACCGTGGTCGACATGTGCAAAGAGTTTCTGCCGAACCATTCCGCCGGCGCCTATGACGATCCACGCCTGAACCTGGTCATCGATGATGGCATGCGCTTCGTTGCCACGACCACGGAAAAATTCGACGTGATCATCTCCGACTCCACCGACCCGATCGGCCCGGGCGAAGTGCTGTTTTCGGAGAACTTCTACCAGGCCTGCCACCGCTGCCTCAACGAGGGCGGCATTCTGGTCACGCAGAACGGCACACCGTTCATGCAGATCGACGAAGTGAAGACCACCGCCGGTCGCCTCAACAGCCTGTTCCCGGACTGGCATTTCTATCAGGCGGCGGTGCCGACCTACATCGGCGGCTCGATGACCTTCGCGTGGGGCTCGACCAACCCGGCCTACCGCAAACTCAGCCGCGAAACCCTGCAACAGCGCTTCATCGGCAGCGGCATCGTCACCCGTTACTACAACCCGGAAATCCACATCGGCGCATTCGCCTTGCCGCAATACGTACTGCAGGCGATCAACAAGCCGGGCAATAACTGATTTTCAACACAGTACCCCTGTAGGAGTGAGCCTGCTCGCGATAGCTGTTTATCAGTCGATATCTATGTGACTGGCAAACCGCAATCGCGAGCAGACTCACTCCTGCAATTTGATCATCGCCCTGTGTAATCCTTTTGAACCAACTATCGCGGCAAAACGTCCAGATAGAGGTAAGCCCATCTACGGGTTGATCGAGGAGGCACTGATGCAAAAGTGGAAAGTCACTTTCGTGGATGATCATGGTGAAATCGTTGATGAAATCTTCGAACGTGAGGAATGCCCGACCGATGATGAAGCCGCCCGGCTGATAAAGGAAAGGCTCCTTCCGGTGGCTGCCCAACTGGATCTGAACGATCTGGAAGGACGCACCGCCGATGCTGGCGTTAAAAACCTCAAGACCCAGAACGGCATCGAGATCCGCAGCATCACGCCAATCTGAACACTTCCTGTCATCTCGTAAACCAGGCCTTGGCAGCGCCGCTCTCTTGCGGCTACTCTGCAAGGGAGATCAGCGAATGGATCGCTAAGGTCTGGTCTTGTCAGCTACATGCTTGTTTCCCGCATGCAACCGCAGTGTTGTCGAAGTACTTAGGCCACAGGCCCGGGGCGGGAATACGGAAAGTCTATCCATCTATGCGAGGGGGACGATTCATGAGCACAGCCTATCAAGAAGACATCAGCAGCAATGTTCTGCGCCGCATGAAAGAAGGCGGTTTCGATTTTTCCAGGTTTCATCCCATCGAGTTCTACGCCATTTTCCCGGATGAGGAGCGGGCGCGCAGGGCGGCGGGCAAATTTCGCGGTGAATCCATCAATGCCCAGGTCAGCGCGCGCGACGACGGCGCCTGGTCGCTGGAACTCAGCAAGGTCATGTACGCGACCTATGACGATATCGGTGATTTCGAGCAAGGCTTTTCCGCCGTGGTCGAACCGCTGGGCGGCATCATCGAAGGCTGGGGCGTCAAGCAGGAGGTGCGCAACCGCCACCGTTTGAACTGATCGTTTGCACGGCTTGTTGAGCAACGGCTGACCTTTGGGTCGGCCGTTGTCGTTTGTGCGCTGCGCAAACGCTGTGGCAAAACCCTGAAACAAGAATCCAAGGCAAAAAAAAGCCACCGGAGAGGGTGGCTAAAAGGGAAGAGCGATACGCGCTGAAACCCTTGAGGGCTATAGCGGGCGGGCTGCCGGAGCAGTCCAGGGCAGTTGAGCTGGCAGTTTCGCGAGCCGGTGGCCGGCGAATTTCGCAGCGAATGCGCGGATTATCCGTACGCCGCGGCGGGCAGTGAAATCAGTTCTGACTATGCTGGTGATAGGCGTTGCAATGCGTCGCAATGAAGCGGGGCAATCCTGTTGGAGCATTTGTCGCACAGGAATGGTGCGGCGTCTGCGATGTGAATATCCAACCGATTGAAATTAAAGCGTTTATGCCGATGGCACGGGCCTTGCGAAGGCCTGTATGTCCGGGTGACAAGGAGTACGGCATGATCCGCACCTATTTTGATGAGATGTACGATGCCGGCGGCCAGGTTCGCCCGCATTATCGCGAGTTCGCCCGATGGCTGGCCGATACGCCGGATGAGCTGCTGGCGCAACGGCGGCGAGAAGCCGATCTGCTGTTCCATCGTGCCGGGATTACCTTCACGCTCTATGGGGACGAGCAGGGTACCGAGCGCCTGATTCCGTTCGACACCATCCCGCGCAGCATTCCTGCCAGCGAATGGCGGATCGTCGAGCGTGGCTGCATTCAGCGGGTCAAGGCGCTGAACATGTTCCTCGCCGACCTGTACCACGAGCAGCGCATCATCAAGGCCGGGATCATTCCCGCCGAACAGGTGCTGGCCAACGAGCAATACCAGTTGGCGATGCAAGGCCTGGATCTGCACCGCGATATCTATTCGCATATTTCCGGGGTCGATCTGGTGCGCGACGGCGACGGCACGTATTACGTGCTCGAGGACAATCTGCGTACGCCGAGCGGCGTGAGCTACATGCTCGAAGACCGCAAGATGATGATGCGCCTGTTCCCGGAGCTGTTCGCCGCCCAGCGCATCGCGCCGATCGACCACTATCCCAACCTGCTGCTCGACACCCTGAAAAGCTCAAGCCCGATCGATGACCCGAGCGTGGTGGTGCTGACACCGGGGCGCTTCAACAGCGCGTTTTTCGAGCACGCGTTTCTCGCCCGGGAAATGGGCGTGGAACTGGTCGAGGGCGCGGATCTGTTCGTGCGTGACGACAAGGTGTTCATGCGCACCACCGATGGCCCGAAAGCGGTCGACGTGATCTATCGTCGCCTCGATGACGCGTTCCTCGATCCGCTGGCGTTCAACCCGGATTCGATGCTCGGCGTGCCGGGGCTGCTGTCGTCGTACCGCTCCGGCAATGTCGTGCTCGCCAATGCGATTGGCACTGGCGTGGCGGATGACAAATCGGTGTATCCGTTTGTCACCGACATGATCCGTTTCTACCTCGACGAAGAACCGATTCTGAAAAACGTGCCGACCTGGCAATGCCGCAACCCGTCTGAACTTTCCCATGTGCTGGCCAATCTTCCAGATCTGGTGGTCAAGGAAACCCAGGGCTCCGGCGGTTACGGAATGCTGGTGGGGCCGGCCGCGACGACGGCCGAAATCGACGCGTTTCGCGAGCGCATCAAAGCCAAGCCGCACGCCTACATCGCCCAGCCGACGCTGTCGCTGTCGACCTGTCCGACCTTTGTCGAAAACGGCATCGCGCCACGCCATATCGACTTGCGCCCGTTTGTCTTGTCCGGGCGCGAGACCCGGGTCGTGCCCGGGGGTTTGACCCGTGTCGCCCTGCGCGAGGGCTCCCTGGTGGTGAATTCCTCTCAGGGTGGCGGAACCAAGGACACCTGGGTGGTCGAGGATTGAAGGAAGCTTGCCATGTTAAGTAGAACTGCCTCGGATCTGTATTGGATGTCGCGTTATCTGGAGCGCGCGGAAAACCTCGCGCGCATGCTCGACATCAGTTATTCGCTGTCGCTGATGCCGCAGGACGGGCGCGGCGATGGTTTGCACGAACTGGCGATGCCGCTGCTGATCACCGGCACCCTCGATGATTACCTGGAGCGTCACGGCGCGCTGCACGCCGAACGCCTGCTGCACTTTTTCGCCCTCGACGCGGCCAACCCGGCCAGCATCTACAGCTGCCTCGGCGCTGCAAGGGCCAGTGCGCATGCGGTGCGTGGGCGGATCACGGCGGACATGTGGGAAAACATCAATGCGACCTGGCTGGAAATTCGCGGGATCGCTGAACAAGGCCTGAGCCGCTATGGCATGAGCCGTTTCTGCGAATGGATCAAGGAACGTTCGCACCTGTTTCGTGGCGCGTCCTACGGCACGATCATGCGCAACGATGCGTTTCGCTTCATTCGTCTGGGCACATTCATCGAGCGCGCGGACAACACGCTGCGCTTGCTCGATGCGCGTTATGAAATGGCCGGCGATCAGGCCGAAGCCGTTAGCGACGGCACCGCGCATGCGTATTACCAGTGGAGTGCCTTGCTGCGCGCGCTGTCGTCCTTCGAGGCCTACACCGAAATCTACCGCGATGCGCCCGGCGCCCGTCACGTTGCCGAACTGCTGCTGCTGCGCGCCGATGTGCCGCGTTCGCTGCGCGCCTGCACCGAGGAGATCGACCAGATCCTCGCGCAGCTGCCCGGTGCCAACGGGCGACCGGCGCAACGTCTGGCCGCGGAAATGGACGCGCGCCTGCGCTACACCGGCATTAACGAAATCCTCGAGGAAGGCCTGCACGCCTGGCTGACCGAATTCATCCCGCTGGTGCGCCAGTTGGGCAACGCCATTCACAGTTCCTACCTGGAGGCTGCATGAGACTCTCTATTAGCCACGAGACCACCTATCACTACGAAGATCAGGTGCGCGCGAGCATCCAGTACCTGCGTCTGACGCCCCATGACAGCGAACGTCAGCATGTGCTGAGCTGGCAGCTCGATCTGCCGCGTCCGGTGCGTGCGCAACTCGATCCGTTCGGCAATATCCTCCATGTGCTGACCATGGATGAACCGCACGAAGCGATCATCATCGGTGCGCGCGGGCAGGTTGATATCGACGAATTGCGCGAAGCCGAGCACGAGAGCCAGTCGGCGCTGCCATTCCTGCGCTTCACCCGCCTGACCGAGACGGACGAGGCGCTGCGCGCATTCGCGGAAAAATCCTGCAAGCAGCGCCGTGATCGCACCGCGCTGATCGACTTGATGCACGGCTTGAATCAGTACATGACCTACACGCCGGGTTCGACCGAAGTCGACACCAGCGCCGCCGAAGCGTTTGCCGGGCGCGCCGGCGTCTGTCAGGACCACACCCACGCGTTCCTGGCCTGTGCCCGTAGTTTGGGGGTTCCGTCACGTTATGTGTCGGGCTATCTGTACAGCGAGGATTGCGAGCATCTGGCCAGCCACGCCTGGGCGGAAGCCTGGCTGGATGACGCCTGGTACAGCTTCGACGTGACCAATCAACTGGCGCGGCCCGAGCGGCACCTGAAACTGGCGGTAGGTCTGGATTATCTGGATGCCTGCCCGGTACGCGGCATGCGCCGTGGCGGCGGGTGTGAGCAGATGCATGCGAAGGTCCTGGTATCGCCGACGCCGGTCATTTCCGTGCAGCAACAGTAACTGGTTCACGCGAACCCTCTGTAGGAGTGAGCCTGCTCGCGATAGCGATATGTCAGACACATCGATGCTGACTGACACTCCGCTATCGCGAGCAGGCTCACTCCTACAGGGAAGGGCGTCAGGGCTTAACCTTGCGTCCGGCCATGTGCTTGAGATACCCCACCAGCATCTCCAGCTCCCCATCCGGCAACACCGTCGCGGAAAACCCCGGCATCTTCGCCTGCGGCCACTGGCGCAAACTCTGCGGATCGCGGATGTAGCGCTTGAGAAAGTCCGCGCCGAAGTATTCGGCCGGGTTGTACGGAATATTCAGGTCCGGCCCGAATTGCGCGTCCCCCGCGCCGTTCAATCGGTGACAGGCCAGGCAGTTTTTCTGAAACAGCGCGAAACCCTGATTCACCGGGTCATCCGCCTTTAGTGCCGGGTCAGGCAGTAGGGCAGGGAAGCGCTCGGCCACGGGAGCCATGCGCTTGATGCTCGCCACTTCGAATGGCCATTGTTCGGGGCTGATAAGGCCTTTCTGCGGATCGCTCCAGACCAGATAGAACGGTCCGGCACTGTGTTTGCCTTCTCCTAGCGGTGGCCATGGCTGTGCCGGGTCTTCGATGGCCAGCCACGCTCGCGCGCCGTCACGGTTGAGCAGCGGTGCTGCGGCCAACTCAGCGGCAAAGCCGTCCAGCGCCACCGCTTGCAGATGATCCTGCGGCTTGATGCCGGTTAGCAACGCGGCCATGGGCACGACGCGATAAGTCATGTCCCTTTTGTAGGACACATCGTCTTTGATCGTCAGGGTTTGCACTTGAGGATGCTTGAGCAATTCCTCGGTCTGCCAGGTGCGCGCGGTTGCGCCCAACTGCAGATCAAGCTGAGCGGCTGACAACTGCGTGCTGAGCAGCAGCGCCCCGAACACAATGAACGCTTTCAAATGATCGCCATCCCTGTCGTGGAAAGGCGCAAAGATTGGCACAGCCACGCGGGCCCGGATAGCGGGCCAGTCATCTTTTCACTGGCGATTGATCGCACCTGCCGCTTGATTCAGCCAATGACCTTGGTCAGATTCGGTAAAATCAACAACAGCGTCGTGGCAAAAAGAATGAGCCCTGCTTGACGTACTTTCGGTTGTTTGAACATGGCTTGACCGCCTTTATTGTTATTTCCTGATGCCTGCCTGCATATCCATGACGGCACGCGCTGCACTTCCTGTTGAAGAACGCCGGCCTCGGCAAAACCCGACGACCATGACGTACATCTTCTACATTAGGGCCCATGCGGACCGTGGCTTAGATCCATTTCATATGTCTTTGCTGCGATTTGCGATTAAAACGCTATGAGGCGTATTGCCAGCTTCTTTGCTGGCCGCTGGCTAGACAACTCGCCGACCTGAACCGGTTCACCTGATGGCCGATGACCGTCCGTCTGAGCGTGTGCGTCAAGCGCTTTGAGCGCTGTGGTCATTGAATCCTCGGGCGCTGCGGTCGACAGTGAGGCAACAAATATTCACTGACCGCCCAGGTTCGAGGACGCCATGACCGAAGCTTTGATATTCGATGCGTTACGCACGCCCCGCGGCAGGGGCAAGGCCGACGGCGCCTTGCACAGTGTCAAACCGGTAAATCTGGTCGCCGGCCTGCTGACCGCGTTGCAGCAACGCACCGCGCTCGACACCAGCCAGGTCGATGATGTGGTGCTGGGCTGCGTCACGCCAGTTGGCGATCAAGGCGCGGACATCGGCAAGACCGCCGTGCAGGTCGCCGATTGGGACGTCAGCGTGGCGGGGCTGCAAATCAACCGTTTCTGCGCTTCGGGCCTGGAAGCGGTCAATCTTGGCGCGATGAAAGTGCGTTCGGGTTTCGAAGAGTTGGTGGTGGTCGGTGGCGTCGAATCCATGTCGCGCGTGCCGATGGGCAGCGATGGCGGCGCCTGGGCGGTGGACCCGCAAACCAACCTGCACAGCCATTTCACCCCGCAAGGCGTCGGCGCGGATCTGATCGCCACACTCGAGGGCTTCAGCCGTCACGACGTCGATGCCTACGCGCTGCATTCGCAGCAGAAAGCCGCGCGGGCACGGGCCGATGGGTCATTCAACAAATCACTGGTGCCGGTGCAAGACCAGAACGGCATCATCCTGCTCGACCACGATGAGTTCATTCGTGCCGAATCGACGCTGGAAGGTCTTGGCAAGCTCAAGCCGAGTTTCGAAATGATCGGTCAGATGGGTTTTGACGCCACTGCGCTGCGGGTCTACAGCCATGTCGAGCGGATCCATCATGTGCATACCCCCGGTAACAGCTCCGGGATTGTCGACGGTGCCGCGCTGATGCTGATCGGCTCCGAAGCCAAGGGCAAAGCGCTGGGCCTGCAACCTCGCGCGCGGATCGTCGCCACGGCAGTGACCAGTACCGACCCGACCATCATGCTTACCGGCCCGGCGCCGGCCACCCGCAAGGCATTGGCGAAGGCCGGGCTGCGCGTCGAAGACATCGACCTGTTCGAGGTCAACGAAGCGTTTGCCTCGGTGGTACTCAAATTCATCAAGGACATGGCCGTCGATCCGGACAAGGTCAACATCAACGGCGGCTCGATTGCCATGGGCCATCCGCTCGGTGCCACCGGCTGCGCGATCCTCGGCACCTTGCTCGATGAGCTGGAGGCGCGGCGTTTGCGCTATGGCCTGGCGACGCTGTGTGTCGGCGGCGGCATGGGCATTGCCACCATCATCGAACGCCTCTGAGCCCTCGCCTCCAAGGAACCGTGACATGAACCAAGCCATTCGTTACGAAGCGGGCCCCGACGGCATCGTCGTGCTGACCATCGACCTGCCGGGCCAGAGCGCCAACACCATGAACGCTGTGTATCGTGAGGCCATGGCTGCCTGCGTTGCCCGGCTGGTCGCGGAAAAGGATCAAATTGCCGGGGTGATCATTACCTCGGCGAAGAAAACCTTCTTCGCCGGCGGCGACCTCAACGAGTTGATCAAGGTCGGCAAGCCTGAAGCCAAAGCCTTTTACGACATGGTGCTAACGCTGAAAGGACAGTTGCGCACCCTGGAAACCCTCGGCAAACCGGTGGTCGCAGCGATCAACGGCGCGGCGCTGGGCGGCGGTTGGGAAATCTGTCTGGCCTGCCAGCACCGGGTCGCGCTTGACGATGCGTCGGTGCAGCTCGGTCTGCCGGAAGTGACCCTTGGCCTGCTGCCGGGTGGCGGCGGCGTGGTGCGCATGGTGCGCATGCTCGGCATCGAAAAAGCCCTGCCGTATCTGCTCGAAGGCAAGAAAGTCCGTCCGCAACAAGCCTTGCAGGCCGGGTTGATCGATGAACTGGCGGCAGATCGAGACGAGCTGCTGGCCAAGGCGCGCGCCTGGATCGTTGCCAACCCGACGGCGGTGCAGCGCTGGGATGTGAAGGGTTACCAGATTCCCGGCGGCACGCCGTCGAACCCGAAAGTCGCACAGATGCTGGCGATTGCGCCGTCGATCCTGCGTACGAAAACCCAAGGTACGTTGCCGGCGCCGGAAAAAATTCTCTGCGCGGCGGTGGAGGGCGCTCAGGTCGATTTCGATACCGCGCATTTGATCGAAACCCGTTATTTCACCGAACTGACCACCGGGCAGATCTCGAAAAACCTGATCGGCACGTTTTGGTTTCAGCTCAACGAAATCAATGCCGGCGGTTCGCGGCCGCAGGGTATTGCGCCTTACAAGACGCAGAAAGTCGGTGTGCTCGGCGCGGGGATGATGGGCGCCGGCATCGCTTTCGTCAGTGCGTCGGCGGGCATCGACGTAGTGCTCAAGGACATCAATCTCGCCGCCGCCGAGAAAGGCAAGGCGCATTCGGCGGCGTTGCTCGACAAGAAAGTCGCCCGTGGCCAGATGGATGCGACAAAGCGCGAGGCAGTCCTGGCGCGGATTCAGACCACTGACAATGATGCCGATCTGGCCGGTTGCGACCTGATCATCGAGGCGGTGTTTGAAGATCGCGAACTCAAGGCGCGGGTTTCTTCAGCGGCGCAGCGTGTCGTGGGGCAGGATGCGGTGATCGCCTCCAATACTTCAACCCTGCCGATTACCGGGCTGGCCGCTGCTGTGCCTGATCCGGGAAAATTCATCGGTCTGCATTTCTTCAGCCCAGTGGAAAAAATGCCGCTGGTGGAAATCATCAAAGGCGCACACACCAGTGATGAAACCCTGGCCCGTGGTTTCGATTTCGTCCTGCAGATCAAGAAAACCCCGATCGTGGTCAACGACAGCCGCGGCTTCTTCACCTCGCGGGTATTCGGCACCTTTACCAACGAAGGCATCGCCATGCTCGGCGAGGGCGTGAGCGCGCCGATGATCGAGACCGAAGCGCGCAAGGCCGGCATGCCGGTCGGGCCTCTGGCGATCTCCGACGAAGTTTCCCTCAGCCTGATGAGCCATATCCGCCAGCAAACTGCCAAAGACCTACAGGCTGAAGGGAAGCCGCTGACCGAGCATCCGGCCTTCGCCGTGATCGATTTACTGCTCAACGAATACAAGCGAGCGGGCAAAGCGGCCGGCGGCGGCTTCTACGATTACCCGGCCGGTGCGCAGAAGCATCTGTGGCCAGAACTGAAGGCGCGTTTCGAGAAGGCCGACGGGCAGATTCCTGCAACGGATGTGCGTGATCGGCTGCTGTTCGTGCAGGCCCTCGAAACCGTGCGCTGTGTCGAGGAGGGGGTGTTGACCTCGACGGCTGACGCCAACGTCGGCTCGATTTTCGGCATCGGTTTCGCCGCGTGGACCGGCGGCGCGCTGCAGTTCATCAACCAATATGGCGTGAAGGATTTTGTCGCCCGTGCGCAATACCTGGCCGAGCAGTACGGCGAGCGGTTTGCGCCGTCGGCGCTGTTGCTCGACAAAGCGGCGAAAGGCGAAAGGTTCTAAGGCACGGGCGCACTGCGGGGCTTGCCTTGGCCGGGTGTTTCAGGGCAGGCTCTGGGTGTGCAATATTCCCATCACGTGTCAGGTATTTTTTATGTCGCTACGCATCTGCATTCTGGAAACCGACATCCTGCGTCCGGAACTGGTCGACCAATATCAGGGTTACGGGCAGATGTTTCAGCGCCTGTTCTCGCAGCAACCGATCGCCGCCGAGTTCACCGTCTACAACGTGATGCAGGGCGACTACCCGAGCGATGAGCTGAGTTTCGATGCCTATCTGGTTACCGGCAGCAAGGCCGATTCGTTCGGCACCGATCCCTGGATCCAGACCCTCAAGCAATACCTGCTCAACCGTTACGAGCGTGGCGACAAACTGCTCGGCGTGTGCTTCGGCCATCAACTGCTGGCGCTGTTGCTCGGCGGCAAAAGCGAGCGCGCCACCCAAGGCTGGGGCGTTGGCACGCATCAATACAAACTGGCGGCCAAGGCACCGTGGATGAGCCCGGTGCGCGAAGAACTGACGCTGCTGATCAGCCACCAGGATCAGGTCACCGCGCTACCGGAAAACGCCACGGTGATCGCGTCCAGCGATTTCTGCCCGTTCGCCGCGTATCACATCAACGATCAGGTGCTGTGCTTCCAGGGGCACCCGGAATTCATCCACGATTATTCACGAGCGTTGCTCGATTTGCGTCAGGAAGCGCTGGGTTCGCAGATCTACAACAAAGGCGTGGCCAGCCTGGAGCAAGAGCACCACGGCGCGACGGTCGCGGAATGGATGATGCGTTTCGTCGCGCACAAGCCGGAAACTGTCTGACATCACACAGCATCGCCAGCAGGCTGGCTCCCACACGGGTCTGCGTTACTACGCAAATCCCATGTGGGAGCTAGCCCTGCTAGCGATTCGCCCGGCCAACCCGGTCTGGCTTACAACCACCCAGACCGCTTGAAACTCGTCCACAATCCCACACACCCCACCGTAATAAACCCCAGCACCGCAAAATAGCCGTAGTGCCAGGTCAACTCCGGCATGTTCTCGAAGTTCATCCCGTAAATCCCCGCCACAGCCGTCGGGAACGCCAGAATCGCTGCCCATGCGGCAAACTTGCGCTGCACCACACTTTGTCGTGACGCCTCGAGCAACACGCCAATCTCGATGGTCTGGCTGGCGATGTCGGCCAGCGTGCTGAGATCCTCCATCTGCCGCGTGACATGAATCTGCACGTCACGGAAGTACGGGCGCATGTTCTTGTCGATAAACGGGAAGCTGAGCTTTTGCAGCTCCTCGCCAATTTCCACCATCGGCGCTGCATACCGGCGCAGACGCACAACATCACGACGCAAGCCATGCAGCTTTTGAATGTCACGCTCGTTCAACGCGCTACACAGGACGTTGCGCTCCAGTTCATCGATTTCGGCGTGAATCGCTTCGCCCACGGGCTGGTAATTCTCGATGACAAAATCGAGCAAGGCATACAGGACGAAATCTTCACCGTGCTCCAGCAGCAGCGGCCGTGCCTCACAGCGCTGACGAACATGCGCGTAGGACGCCGAGTGGCCGTTGCGGGCGGTGATGATGTAGCCCTTGCCGGCGAAGATATGCGTCTCGATGAACTGCAGAACGCCATGTTCACGCACCGGTGAGTAGGTGACGATAAACAAAGCGTCGCCAAAGGTTTCCAGCTTCGGCCGGCTGTGTTTTTCCAAAGCGTCTTCAATGGCCAGTTCGTGCAGGTTGAACTGACGTTGCAGATTGAACAGTTCCTGAGCGTCCGGTTCTTCGAGACCGATCCAGACAAAGTGGCCGGGTTTTGCCGCCCAGGCCGCGCCTTCGTCGATGGAAATATCGCTAACTTTCTTGCCTTCGCTGTACACCGCAGCAGCAACAACTCGACCCATGGTGGTGATTCACTTCTTCTTGGCAGGTGGCAGGGATTCACGGCATCAGCTTAGCCGTGTCGCTGCTTGAGAGTCAGTGAAATCTGCACAGTTCAGCCGGCAAAAGAAAACCCGCACAGGGCGGGTTTCGTTTCACGCGGCTTGCAGTTGCCGATCCATCGATTCGATGCACTCGCGCATTTGTTCGCGGCACTGATCGATCAGCCTGGGCATATCGTCCATGGTCAGGCCGGCGGTAGGAATGGCCGGCAACGAGCGTATGAGAATGTCCCCGCTGCGCCAGCGATCGAGGCGCATCTGTTTAACGTAACTGCTGACACACACCGGCACGATCGGCACGCCCGCGGCGATGGCCATTTGGAACGCGCCTTTCTTGAATGGCAGCAGTTCTTCACCCAGATTGCGCGTGCCTTCGGGAAACACCCAGATCGAGGTGTCCTCGTTCTGCAAGGTATGAGTAGTGGTGAGCATCGACTGGCGCGCCTTGTGCGCGTTGCCACGGTCGATCAGCACATTGCCGGCCAGCCAGAACAACTGCCCGAACAGCGGCACCCACTTCAGGCTCTTCTTGCCGATGCACACGGTCCGGCGCGGCACGACATTGCCGAACACGAACAGATCATAGTTGGACTGATGGTTGGCGATGATCACGCAGCTGTCGGGCTTGTTCATCAGGCCGCTGACCTCGGATTTCACCCGCAGGCGCAAAATGCACATCGCCGGCAGCGCATAGAGGCGGGCACAGAGGCGACTGTTGTCGGGATTGAACGGACGGCAAAGCCCGAGAATCACACCGAGCACACCAGCCAGAATAAAGTGCAGGCCCATCAACAACATACGGAACACGAACAGCATTTTCAGGCCCATCGGGACAAAAGGTGGCGCAGTGTACGGATGTGCACTGTTTTCGGCAATTGCCACTATAGAGTGCGGAGATGGGCGATGTTTAAGCGCATGTTTCAGTGGCGGCTGTCAGGCGCGTCCTAGAGCCACTCAGGAACGTTCAACAACGGGCGTAAGAAAAAGCCCGACACGACGGTCGGGCTTTTCCTGTGCTCTGCATTCGCCGAGGCTCAGCCCAGATGCTGCTGATCCATCGCGATTGCGTTGTCGAGAGTTTCCAGCAGCGCCTTGCGTACTTTCAGCTTGGTATTCTTGTGCGCCGTCATGTTGATCTTCTTCAACTGACGCGCAGCGGCGAGGGCGGCACCTTGCAACTCCTCGGCCGATACCACCTTGTCGAGGAAACCAGCGTCGACCGCGCTTTGCGGATCGAACATCTCGCCGTTGATCACCGAACGGTGAAACGCCGAGCGGCGCAGACGATCACGCGCCAGCTCGATACCCGCGTGGTGCATGGTCATACCGATCTGCACTTCGTTCAGACCGATGCTGAACGGCCCGTCGACGCCAATCCGGTAATCGGCCGACAACAGAATGAACGCACCTTTCGCCACCGCATGCCCCGTGCAAGCGACGATAACCGGGAACGGGTGAGCGAGCAGGCGACGCGCCAATGTCGAACCGGCCGTCACCAGCGACACCGCTTCCTTCGGCCCGGCGGTCATGACTTTCAAATCGTAACCACCCGACAGAATCCCCGGCTGCCCGGTGATGATCACCACGGCACGATCAGCTACCGCCTGATCCAGCGCCGCATTGAATGCCGCAATCACATCCGGCGAAATGGCGTTGACCTTGCCATTGTTCAGGGTCAGGGTCGCGATACCGTCTTCGAGGTGGTAGGCAATCAGCTCACTCATGACGCTATTCCTTATAAGAAAGATGGGCAGACGTTACCCACCACCGCAGGCCAGGTAAAGCGCCGTGACTGACCCGCCAGTCACCGTTTCCCGGCTCTTCCTGCGTAACGAGGCGTTTGCCTCTATAGGGAAGCGCCGAGCCCACCGGAGATTGGCCGGTTTGTCATCGCCTGCCGATGCGGGAAATCGTTTCTCGCTTAACCGCATGAAAATTCTGAAAAAAAATTTGCCATCGCAAAAGCTTTCGACTACATTAGCGCGCCTCGACAGACAGAACATGTTTGAAGAGATACGGTGAAGTGTCCGAGTGGCTTAAGGAGCACGCCTGGAAAGTGTGTATACAGGAAACTGTATCGAGAGTTCGAATCTCTCCTTCACCGCCACATTCTGTAAACACAAACCCCTGATTTTCCTGGAGAAAGTCGGGGGTTTGTGGTTTTTGGTGTCTGGAAAAACTATTCACTTAAAGTTGTACAAATCCCTGTCACCCGTCGAAATCTCCTACACACCTCATTGACCAACCTCCGTGCGCCACGTTTACTGTATGCGCATACAGTAAACTCACTATCAGGTTCGTCACATGAGCGTCACCCTCCTTGGTCCCCTTGCCGACGCCGGCGAAAGGCTTCCGCTGTATTCGTTTCAGATTCCTGCGGGTTTTCCTTCGCCGGCGGCCGATCACATCGAAAAGCACATTTCCCTCGATGAGGTTTTCGAGATTCGGGCGCCGCATGTTTATCTGGCGAAGATCGAAGGGGAGAGCATGCGCGATGCCGGGATATTTTGCGGCGATCTGGTGATTGTCGATCGCAGCCGCACTGCCGAGCATGGCGATATCGTTATCGCCGGGCTCAATTCCGAGCCGGTCTGCAAGCGCCTGCACCTGCGCGATAACACCATCATTCTCTTGTCCGCCAACAGCAAATACCCGCCGCGCTATGTGATGGAGGGCGACGAGCTGGTTATCTGGGGCGTGGTGACTTACAGCGTGCGTGACCATGGCAAATCGTGACCAGGTCTTTGCGCTGATCGATTGCAACAGCTTCTACGCAAGCTGCGAGCGGGTATTCCGGCCTGATCTGGCGAAGACGCCGATCGTGGTGCTGAGCAATAACGACGGTTGCGTTATTGCGCGCAGTTACGATGCCAAACCTTTTGTGAAAATGGGTGCGCCGTACTTTCAGATTCGCGATGACTTGCGCCGCCACGGCATCCAGGTGTTCAGCAGCAACTACGCGCTATACGGCGATATGAGTGAACGGGTGATGACGATCATCGAATCCATGGTGCCCGCCGTCGAGGTGTATAGCATTGATGAAGCCTTCGCCGATCTCAGTGGCATTCCTGGCGATCTGACGGCATTTGGCAGGACCATTCGTTCCGCCGTTTACAAACGCACCGGTATTCCGGTCGGCGTCGGCATCGCCCCGACGAAGACGCTGGCCAAGCTCGCCAACCACACCGCAAAACGTTTGCAGGCGCATACCGGCGGCGTGGTCGATATTTGCGACCCGGTCAAGCGTGACTGGGTGCTGCGCAACACCGACGTGGGTGACGTGTGGGGCGTCGGCCGGCGGATGAAGGCTCATCTTGGGAGCATGCAGATCAGAAGCGCGATGGACCTGGCGAAGGCTGATCCGTGGACATTGCGGCGCAAGTTCAGCGTGGTGATCGAAAAGACCGCGCGCGAACTCGGTGGGACATCCTGTCTGGAGCTGTCGGAAACGGAGCCGCCGAAGCAGGAAATCTGCAGCAGCCGCATGTTTGGTAGACGCCTGACGACGATCGAACCGATCAAGGAAGCGGTGGCGACCTATGTGCATCGCGCGGCAGAAAAGCTGCGTGCGCAGGACTCTTTATGCAAGAAGATCCGCGTGAGCATTCGTACCGGCATGTTCAATCCGGAGGAGGCCAAGTATGGAAATGGTGCGCTGATCGAGCTGCCATATCCCACGAACGACGTGCGCTTGCTGTGCAAGGCGGCGAGCGAAGCGATTGACCGGTTGTTCAGGCCGGGCTTCAAGTACAGCAAGGCTGAGGTGTTGTTGATGGATCTGCGCCAGCCCGGAGAATTTACCCAGGACCTGTTTGCTGAGTCCCAACCGCAGGCGGCGGAGAAAGTGATGGGCGTTCTGGATCGGATCAATCAGCGCTGGGGTAGCGGGACGCTGCGCGCGGCAAGCGTCCCGGCGGACCCGGCCTGGGGGATGCGGCGGGAGATGATGAGCTCGAGTTTTACGACGAGGATCGATCAGTTGTGGGTGGTTAAATGCAATTGAAGCCACAAAGGTTCCGCTTTGGCGTCGCGCTGCTCCAATCGACTGGATCGGCCTTACAATCGCGGCTTTCACTTTTGCAATAAAAGGACTTTTCTCATGATCATTTCCACCACTCATTCCGTCGAGGGGCGGCAGATCACAGCGTATCTGGACATTGTCAGTGCTGAATCTGTGCAAGGTGTCAATGTTATTCGCGATATGTTCGCGGGCATGCGCGACTTCTTTGGCGGACGGTCGCAGACGCTGGAGCGGGCATTGAAGGAAGCTCGCATTCAGGCAACCGACGAACTCAAGGATCGTGCGCGGGCGTTGCAGGCTGACGCCGTGGTCGGCGTGGATTTCGAAATCAGCATGCCGGCAGGCAAGGGTGGCATGGTGGTGGTGTTTGTCACCGGAACGGCGGTGAAACTGCGCTGATCATCGCCGTCAGGGCCAAGCCCATTCGCACAAGGAGTGGGCTTGGCCGCGTCGATCAGCCTTGCGGCTTGAGAATCACGGTACCTTTTGAGTCATAGGTCAGCGGAGTATCGATGGCGACAAGCGGCGGTGTTCCGTCAGGCGGGGTCGATGGGGCTGGCTCGCTGGGGTGATAGACGACGCCCGGCTGCAAGAGCGGTTTGTCCGGATATTTGATGGTGATCTCGCCCGAGGCGATCTTTTCCTTGAGTTTTTCCGCAGCGGCTTTGCCGGCTGCGATCTGCTCGTCCGTGAGTTTTACGACTGGCATGTTGGGAAATCCGTTGATCTGCATGATCTCTCCTTGAGATTCATTTGTAGGAATCAGGGCAACGGCCGTTCGAAGGAAATCTTTAGGGGATGATCGCTGTGGTCGCGACGCTTGATCCATTCGTCGGTGATGAGCATCGTTGAACGGCAAGTCCAGTAGTGACCGACTAGTCTCAAAGGCGCTAGGGGCGATATTTCTTTCAGGCAAAACTGTTTTGCCGGTATCGGCCCGGTTATGCAGGGGAGAGGCTATGACAGGTCCGTATGTCGAAGATGATGGCGCTGAGTTTTCATTCAACAACTGTGTGCGCTGCGGTCAGTCGGAGTATCAGTCGGGTTTTGGCGAAGATCCGGTGAGCATTGGCAAAATCAAATCCGTGGTCCCCAAAGGGCCCAGGGCGAAGTTCCTGCCCAAGGTCACGGCAAGGACCCGAAAGTGATTTTGCCCCGTAACCCCGTCATCGAGCGGGGTTTTTTACGCGCGCAGAATGTGCCCTCGGCGTTGACATAAATGTGGGTTTTTTTTCACAAACTTTTCACGTTGGTCAACGTAGGGTGAAGCCATCCGTTAGAAAGCAAGTCTCCAGCCCGTCTCCCCAGCGGGCTTTTTTTTGTCCGGCATAAAACCTTTTCTCTGATCGCGGTCCAAACGACGCTGCTTGCGTCTGGACTTTCCCGTGCCGAGCGCATTAAATCCCGGCCCTTCTTGTTCATCCCGTTTATTTGAGGTTTTCGTCATGCGTTTAACACTGCCTGCTCTGGTTCTTGGCCTTCTGGTTGCTCAAGGGGCAATGGCTGCCGGCGACGGCACCGCTGCGCTGGGCGGTGGCCTGGGTGGCGCGCTGGGCAACGTGGTCGGTCAGAAAATGGGCGGCAGCACGGGTGCGGCAATCGGCGCTGGCGTCGCGGGCGCAGCGGGTAGCGCAGTCGCCGCGCGCAAGGGCAGCCGCACCAAAGCCGCGATTGGCGGCGGTGTCGGTGCAGCCGGTGGTTCGGTGATCGGCAACAGCCTGGGCGGCAAGACTGGCGCCACTATTGGCGCAGGTCTGGGTGGCGCGGCCGGCGGTGCAGTGGGCAGCAACCTGGGCAAAGGTCACAAGCGCCACTGAGCCTGATTGCTTGTCGGAAAAAGCCCGATTCGATATCGGGCTTTTTCATGGCTGAACGTTTCGCCAGAAATCATCTCCAATCTGCATACGCCCCGCTTGGGCGGAACGTCCCGATTCGGGAACTGCGAGGTTCAAATGCGATTGTCATTATCTGCACTGTTTTTCGGTTTGTTCGTGGCGCAGGGCGCGATGGCTGCCGGAGACGGCAGCGCTGCCGTGGGCGGTGGTCTCGGCGGTGTGCTGGGTAATGTGGTTGGCGGACAACTCGGCGGCAGCACGGGCGCAGCGGTCGGCGCGGGTGTTGGTGGCGCGGCGGGCAGTGCCGTCGGCGCGGACAAACGTAATCGCACCGAAGCCGCGATTGGTGGCGGTCTTGGCGCCGCAGGCGGCTCGGTCGTCGGCAACAGCCTCGGCGGCTCCACCGGCTCCGCTATCGGCGCAGGTTTGGGCGGCGCCGCGGGCGGTGCGGTGGGTAACAACCTTGGCGACGACGACGGTGGATCTCATTCCGGCGGCCACAAGCACAAGAATAAACACAAAAATAAACATCGCTGATTGATCAACGGAAACCCGGCTTGGCGCCGGGTTTTTCGTGTCTGGCAGTTGGAAAGAGGAACGATTGACAGTGGGGCTTTTCGAACGTCTACATTCCACGACATAACGAGGTTTGCCATGACTCCTGAAACTGAAGGCAAAGAAGAAAAGGGCCCGAATGGGCAGCCGTTTATCAATGATCCGGGGAACGAGGATCCGGGGTCATTGATGGATGATGCGACGGTGCCGTTGAATGATGCGGATGAGGCGGATATGGAGTATGAGGAGGATGGGGACGAGCAGTGATAAAGGATTGTGGTGAGCTGAGATTTTGGATTGGATTTTGAGGGCCTGAGTGAACAGGCCCTTTTTGCGATCTTGTCTAGTTCGCTTCTTTTAAGTCGGCCCATACGTACAAATTACTTATAGCTGACATTTTTTTGATTTTTTTTAGAGTGATATATTCGTCGAATTCTTTTTCGACGGTTTCTTTGTCGCAATATTTTCTATGCTTGGATGGTCGTTCACAAGCAAAGTTGTATAAGCGCCAAGTATCAAAACCGTTGATTTCACCATTAGGGCCGTAATCAAAATCTACGGTTCCTGTCGATAGATTGATGCGGCAGCCAATTCCGTGCAACTCATATTTGACGCCTCGAGTGACTCTCCCGCATCGCTTTATTGCTTTGGTGCGCCAGAGCCTTCGAATGTCTCGAGTGCCAAATTTGGTTTCAAATATCAGCGTGCTGGTCTCTACCATAGAGATAAAGTCATTTATCAGGATTTCCAGCGTTTCATTTTTTTCACTCATCTTTTTCTCCGGTGCTCCAGTCTGTCTAAACCTACGTTATTTGCTGACTCTATTACCTCTTCAATACTATTTAGAGTTCTGTCGTACTTTGTAAGATCGGTTATGAGCCTGATTGTCACATTGGTCGAAGTTTGTCGTGCAGCTGCTGCACGATGGTGTCCGTCTAGAATGTATAGGCTGCCGTTATGTTCTACGACGTCGATAGGATCTACTGGGTCGTATCCGTTACTCATTTGATTTTTATACTTTTCGACTGTCTTGGTTGAGGTCTTTCCCTCGATTGTGTGTATTCGCTTCAGAGTTTTTGGATCGATATTGTGAGCAATGGCCGGTAGATCCGGCTCTCCCTCATCAACTTTAACCCCATCACTCGCCCCCGGCACTTCGCAACCCGGCTTCTTCGGCGGCGGACAGTTGGAGTTCAACCCCAACGGATCCACCCACCCCGTAGGATTGGGCACGTACTGGTACTGATTCAACCCACCGGCCAACTTGATCGGGTCCGGCGTCAGGTAGCGTCCCAGCCGCGGGTCGTAATACCGGTGACGGTTGTAATGCAGGCCACTTTCAACATCGAAGTACTGCCCCTGAAAACGCAGCGGCTGGTTCAGGTAGTCCTCACCAGCCAGGGTCAGTGCGGCGGTTTTGCCGTAGGCGTCGTATTGGGCGGACCAGACGATGTCGCCGCCGTAGTCGGTGAGTTCTTGCGGCGTGCCGAGGTGGTCGAGCTGGTAGTAGAACGGGCAGGCTTTTTTCGGGCCTTTGCCGTCGAGCAGGGCCAGCGGGCGGAAGGTGCCGGGTTCATAGATGTAGCTGCGGTATTCGTTCTGGCTGCTTTCGGCGACGACTTGGTCGCCTTGCCAGAAGAATTCGTTGGTCTGGCCGTCAACGGTTTTGCGGATGCGCCGGCCGAAGGCGTCGTATTGGTAAGTGGCGGTTTGGCCGTCGGGGCGGGTCAGGCCGATCAGGCGGTGCTGGCTGTCGTAGCGGTATTCGGTGACGAGTGCTTGTTCTTTGCCACGCCGTTCGCGGATCAGGTTGCCGAAGGCGTCGTAGTCGTAATGCCGGTCGCCTTGCATCAGCAGGCGGTTGCCTTTGACCTGGCTCGGGCCGGGGCGGTCCTGCATGAGCAGGTTTCCGGCCGGGTCGTGGGCGAGGGATTCCGGCAGTTCGTCGCGCGAGTGGCGGACGCGGATCAGTCGGTCGAGGGCGTCGTAGCCGTAGGTGCGCTGGCCGTGGCGGCTGTCGGCGATGTGGGCAAGGTTGCCGTTGGCGCTGTAGGCATAATCGCGGCGGTAGACTGAATCGCGCTGATGGCCTACGGCGTGAGCCAGTAATCTTCCCTGTTCGTCGTAGGCATATTCGCTGAGCAGCAGGCCTTGCTGGCGCTGCACTTCGCGGCCGAACTGGTAGACGTGGCGGGTCAGCGGCGTGCCGTTGAGGTCGATTGCCGTCAACGCGCCGCCCTTGGCGTAGTGGTAGTCGAGCTTGCTGTTGTCCGGCAGGCGCAGGCGTTTGAGCTGGCCGCAGGCGTCATAGGCGTAACGCAGGGTGCCCCAGCCCTGGTGTTCGGTGATCAGCCGATCCTGGCGGTCGTACTCGAAGGCCAGCGGGTGGTTGTGGCCGTCATCGACGGCGATCAGACGGCCGAGGCGGTCATATTGATAGGAGACTTTCAGCCCGTCGGGAAGGGTTTTGATCAGCAGTCGGCCGGCCGCGTCGCGCTTATAAGCAGTCAGCAAACATGAGCCGTCATCACCAAATTCGGTCTTTTCCAGCAGATGCCCATTGAGGTCGTAGGCATACGCCGTGCGCCGCCCATCAAAACCGGTTTCCTGTCGGATCAATCCGCTTGGCGTGTAGTCCAGTCGGTATTTTTCTCCGGACTCGTTTTCGATCTCGGTGAGCAGTAGTTGCGCATGGTCGTAGCGGTACTGCACCTGCGTGCCGTCGGGGTTGATCCGCCGCGAGACCAGGTGCAGGTCATCGTCGTACTCGTAACGGGTAATGCGTCCGAGCTCGTCGCGTTCGGCGGTCACCTGGCCGTAGGCGCCGTAGCTGTAGGCGCGGGTGCTGCCGGTAGGAAATGTCGTCTGGATCAGTCGGCCAACGGCGTCCCACTGCTGGCGGGTGATGGCGCCGTGTTCGTCGGCACTCGTAGTCCGCCGTCCTAACGCGTCGTAGGAAAAACGCCGCACACCGCCGTCGGGCAGGGTTTCTTCGGTCAACTGACCAAGCGGATTCCACACCAGCCGATGCCGGCTGCTGTCCGGGTAGCGGATCGACAGCAGTTGCCCGCGCACGTTGTAGTAGTAATGGGTGACCTGACCGTCGGGGTCGACCGCTTCGGTGATATCGCCCTCGGCGTTGCGCCGGTAGATCCACACCGCATCGCCGCGGGTGCGCCGGTAGAGAAAACCGTTGCGATACTCGTAGGACGTTGGCACATCGTCCGGAGGAATCAGCGCGATCAGCCGTCCGACCTCGTCGTAGCGGTATTCGGTGACCGCGCCCAGCGGGTCCTGCTCGGCGATCAACCGCCCCGCGGCGTCATAGGCCTTGAGGTGTTCGCCGCCATCCGCCTCGACCTTGCGCACCAGTCGCGCGCGGTCGTCGTGAACGTAGGTTTCTTCGGTGCCGTCGACGTACTGCACCGCGACGCTGCCGTCGTCGGCCCAGACGTAGCGGGTGTTCATCTGCGAGAACGAGGCCCAGTGGCGGACGCACCGCGCCGCCTTGCCGGAGCGTTCCCATTCCCAGAAAAAACTCGCCCCACCGGCCAGTTGCCGCTGCAAAATCACATGAGCGTCGTCGTAGTCGTAACGCTCGCTGTCGCCGACCGCGTTGGTGGCTTCGATCAGATTTTGATAGGCGTCGTAGCGGTAGCTGACCAGCGTCTGTTCGGTGTACCAGGCGCCCTCGCGAAACACCTGATAATCCACGCCGACCAACTGCGCGCGGTCATAACGCAACAGCAGCGAACGACCAGCGCCGTTATCGAGTCTTTGCACTCGATCAGCCCGATCGCGCTGCACGGAGAGCCGATTGCCATACGCATCACTGATCGCCGTCAGCCGACCCGCGCGAAAGTGATAAAACCGCGCCGTCTCGCCGGCCAGCGCGAGAATCAGTTCCTCCGGTTCATCGCCAAGAAAAACCGCCGCCCGCGACAGACTGTTGTGAATCGCCGGCCGCGTCGCACTCGGTAAAGGAAACCGCGTACGCCGGTTTTCATGGTCGACCCAAACAACAAAGTCGCCCTCAAACTCCAGCCGATGCGCCAGCGAGTGGCTCCAGCCAAACCCCAGGCCAATGTCGATCTCGACCGCGCTTGAGCGATACAAACGCCTGAACTCAAACGGCAGCACACCATCAAGCACCGCATCCGTCAGCGTCAGGAGTTCCTCACCGGTAACCATCGACACCGGACAGCCATTGGTGCAAGTCAGCGGCACGCAATCGGCGCTGTCGCCGTTGGGGTTTTTCGCCTGATCGGAAGCGTCGTCGTGAGGTTCGTGGCGCTCCATCCGCGTCGAAGCGCCAGTCTTGCCGCGCGCCAGCGGCGCCGGATTCGGCACGGTCAGCACCACCGAATCGACCTGACGAATGTTCAGCGGAATGGAAGGTGTGGGTTTCAGCGCCACCTCACGCGCGTGCAGCATCAACGGTTTCAACGCGCTGGCGTGCTTGTTCAGTTCCGGCGCCGACGTCAGCTCCGCCAGGCGCAGTGCCGAGCCCGCCAGCCATTGCCGCGCCCGCGGTGACTTGATCTTGTCCAGCACCTTGCTGCTCAACCGCAGCGACACGCCGGCACCACCCGCGACGCGCATCAACAGAAAACTGACCAGCAACTCGGTGCGAACCTCGGCCACCACTTCGGCAAGGTAATGCGGGGGTAGCATCTTCAGCCAACCGGTAAACGCGGCCAGATGAATGAACAGCAGCGGCTCGTCGCTGAGCATCAACAGCGCGTTGGCGATGGCCTCGCTGGAGGCCGCGAGCAACGCCTCCAGTTCGAGGTCGCTGAGGTATTCGAGGAGTTTTTCGCTGTTAAGCTGCAAGTCAGCGAGGAGGGCGAAAACCTGTTTAATGTCGTCCCAAACGCCGTTGAGCGCGTTCTCGAAACCACGCCAGTCGGCCCGTTGCAACTGCCCGTAACGGTCGAGAAAACCGGCGCTGGAAAACTCCGTCCACTGCGGCTGAAACCCGGCCCATTCGCCGCGTAACCAGCCTTCCAATTCAGCAATAACCCCTTCATAAGAGGCATACAACGCCCGCACCTGAGCAGTGGAAACATCGGGAAAGAAGGAGATGCGATAACGCTGGCCCCGATCGCAGTCGGTGACTTGCAGAATGCCGCTGGGGCCGATGGTGTGGCGCAGCGGTTCGCCGAAGGTCTGGACGCCGTCGACCTCACTGAGCAACGGTTCAAGCGTCACCGGTGTATTGCCGATCGGCACAAAACGCGCGGCTTCGAACAGGTGCACCAGGGTCAAAGGACCGCTGGCCGGGCACATCACCACCGACGAACTGAGCGGCTGGCGCGAGGTGATCGGCGCACTCAGGCGCACGTCGTTGCCGACGCTAAACACCTGCTCGATGTCGAGCGCAGTGCCGGTCCAGAACTGCTCGGCCCAGGCGTCGTAGTTGTTCAGGCAGAGGCGGAATTCGCCGATCAGGGCTTCGAAATCCGGTTGCTTTGGATTGAGCGCGGCCACCACCAGCAAACCGATGCTGTTGTTCAGGGCCAGGAGCCGATCAGGTTCAAACATTCGCAGTCGCTCGCGCACATCAAAAAGGGTGCGAGGACTTTGCGGGGGATCAAACGAGAAAGAAGTCGGGGAAGTAGGCAGTGTCTGTAGGATGTTTCGCTAATTTTTCGCGAGTGTTTCAGCGCCTCGCGGACATTGGTCGTTGCTCAATGTCTGTCGGGCTCGCTATGCTGCTGAACCCTTTAATCCGATCCGAGCAGCGGCGTCTTCGCCGCCTGGGATGTCATTGATAACGGATCCGAGATGAATGCACCGCTGAAGGCGTTAGGGCCGATCAAGGCCGTGATTTTCGATATGGACGGTTTGCTGCTGGACACCGAGGGCATCTACACCGAAGTCACTTCGCTGATTGTCGGGCGCTACGGGCGCACCTTCGACTGGAGCATCAAACAGAACATCATCGGCCGTGGCGCCAATGACCTGGCGAACTACGTGGTGCAGGCGCTGGAGCTGCCGATCACCGCAGAAGAGTTTCTGCAGATCCGCGAACCCTTGATGCGCGAGCGTTTTCCCAAGGCGCAAGCGATGCCGGGGGCAGAAGAACTGGTTCGGCACCTCAAGGCGCATAATATTCCGATCGCCGTGGGCACCAGTTCCTCGCGTCAGTCGTTCGGCCAGAAAACCACGCTGCACCGCGACTGGTTCGCGCTGTTCGATTTCATCGTCACCGCCGACGATCCGGAAGTCGGCGCAGCGAAACCGGCGCCGGATATCTTCCTTACCGCCGCACGACGTCTGGGTGTCGCGCCGCAGGATTGTCTGGTGTTCGAGGATTCGCCGTTCGGCGTGACCGCCGCGAAAGCGGCCGGGATGACCGCCATCGCGATTCCCGATGCCGCGATGCCCGATGAAAAGTACGCACACGCCGACGGCATTCTTCGTACCTTGAAAGGCTTCACCCCGAGTGCCTTCGGTTTGCCGATGCTCGAATGGGCCTGAACATCTGAAACAAAAAAACGCCGCCGCTCCATAGACGGAGCGGCGGCGTTTTTACGTTCAGGCGACTCAGTAAGATCAGGCGCCGAAACCACCGTCGATGGTCAGGCTGGCACCGGTGATGTAACCGGCTTCCGGTCCTGCCAGATAAGCGACGAAACCGGCGATTTCCGCGGCGGTGCCGTAACGGCCGACGGCCATCAAGGGAATCAGGCTCTCGGCGAAATCACCGTGCGCCGGGTTCATGTCGGTGTCGACCGGGCCCGGTTGTACGTTGTTGATGGTGATGCCGCGCGGGCCGAGGTCGCGGGCCAGGCCTTTGGTCAGACCGACCAGCGCCGATTTGCTCATCGCATACACACCGCCGCCGCCGAAGGGCATGCGGTCGGCGTTGGTGCTGCCGATGTTGATGATTCGCGCGCCTTCGCCCATGTGCTTCGCTGCTTCCTGTGAAGCAATGAACACGCTGCGTACGTTGATCGCAAGCGTCCGGTCGAAATCTTCCAGACTGAAGTCTTCCAGTGGTGCAATGGCCAAGACGCCGGCGTTGTTGACCAGAATGTCGAGGCGGCCAAACGCTTCGACGGTGGCGCTGACGGCGTCGCGGATGGCCTCGGCGTCGGCGCTGTCAGCCTTGATCGCCAGGGCTTTGCCGCCGTTGGCGGTGATGCTGTTCTGCAGTTCTTCGGCCTTGGCAGCGGAGCTGACGTAAGTGAAGGCAACAGCAGCGCCTTCAGCGGCCAGGCGGTTGACGATGGCAGCGCCGATGCCGCGCGAGCCGCCTTGAATCAGAGCGACTTTGCCGCTGAGGTGTTGAGTGGTCATTGTTCGATCTCCAAATGTTCAAGGCGGGATGCCTTGGTGTTGGTGCCGAGTATCGGCGTCGCATCGACCACCGTGTAGACCCTGATTGCTATAGTCTGTGTAAACCAGAAGTTTATAGTGGTGATCATGGAAACGTTCAGCAGTATCGAATGCTTTGTGCGCAGTGCCGAGGTTGGCAGCTTCGCCGAAGCCGCGCGCCGCTTGAGTCTGACCCCGGCGGCAGTCGGCAAGAGCGTGGCGAAACTGGAGGCGCGGCTCGGCGTACGGCTGTTCCAGCGTAGTACACGCAGCCTGACGCTGACCGAGGCCGGGCAACTGTTTTTGAGCGAAGTCAGCGCCAGCCTGACAACGATCCAGAATGCTGTGGCGAATCTGGCCACCGCCGGAGGGCAGCCGGCCGGGACGTTGAAAGTCAGCATGGGTACGGTGTTCGGGCGCCTGTATATCGTGCCGTTGCTCGGTGAGTTTCTGCAGCGTTACCCGGCGATCAACCCGGACTGGCATTTCGATAATCGACAGGTCGATCTGATCGGCCAGGGCTTCGATGCGGCGATCGGCGGTGGTTTCGAACTGCCTCAGGGCGTGGTCGCACGCAAACTGACACCGGCCCATCGGGTGCTGGTCGCGTCACAGGACTATCTGTCGGCGCACCCGGCGATCACTCATCCGGACGACCTCAAACCGCACGACGGCATCCTGATTCGCTCGCCGCAAACCGGGCGCGTGCGTTCCTGGCAACTGACCCACCGTGATCGGCAACACAGTCCGTTGACGCTGCAGGCGCGGATGACCATGAGCGATTCCGAAGCGGCGTGTGCGACGGCAATGCAAGGGTTGGGCATTGCGCTGGTAAGCATGCCGTTTGCGGTCGGGTATCTGCAGACAGGGACGTTACAGCGGGTGCTGCCGGACTGGTTTGTCGATGATGGCAATATTTCGATTTACTACGCCGAGCATAAATTGTTGCCGGGCAAGACTCGGGCGTTTGTCGATTTTGTGATTGAGCAGTTTGCCGAGCGGGGACTGGCGCGGCGGTTCAGTGCCATCTGAGCAGGGCTTTGAATCGAGTCGTTGCCATCGCGAGCAGGCTCACTCCTACATTTGGAATGCGTTCCCCTGTAGGAGTGAGCCTGCTCGCGATGAACGATAACGCGGTCTATCGAGCAAACCGCCCCGGCCAGCCCACAATGTTCTTCGGGCGTGGCGTCGCATAAGTGCGCACCTTGGACGTCGACAAACGCAAGCGCACCAACGCTTCGGCAATCGTCACCGCCGCTGTCACGCCATCCACCACCGGCACGCCGGTCCGCCGACGAATCTGCTCATCCAGCCCGGCCATGCCGCCGCAACCCAGACAGATCACCTCAGCCTTATCCTGGGTCACCGCCAATTCCGCCTGCTGCACAATCGCTTCCAGTGCCCGCTGCGGCTCATGTTCCAGCTCCAGCACTGCCAGACCACTGGCGCGCACTGAGGCACAACGATCCCACAGACCGGACAGTTTCAGGCGATCCTCGATCAGCGGCACGGTGCGGTCCAGCGTGGTCACTACCGAATAGGCGTGGCCGAGAAACATCGCCGTGCTTGCCGCCGCATCGGTGATGTCCACCACCGGCACGTTGAGCAATTCCTGCAAGCCTTCGCGGCCGTGTTCGCCGTAGCCGGCCTGAATCACTGCGTCGAACGGCTGGTCGTAGGACAGCACCCGGTCCATCACGGCGATGGCGGCGAGATAGCTTTCGAAGTTGCCTTCAATCGAATCGGCGCCGAAATGCGGGGTCAAGCCGACGATTTCGGTGCCGGGAGCAGCGACAGCCTGCGCCGAGCGGGCGATGGCTTCGGTGATGGATTCGGTGGTGTTGACGTTGACCACGAGAATACGCATGGGGACATCCTTATTGCGGGCAGTAGTGCGGCCCGAAAACCGGGCCGCGAAGGGATTAATGGCAGACGTTATCGACAGCGATGGACTCGCCACTGACGTCGGCGTAGTGCGGCTGACGTTGGGCGATGATCAGATAAAGCATTCCGGCGATCCCGGCGCCGATCAGCCAGGAAAACGGTGAGACGCTGTGGAAACCTGGCACCAGCGCCAGGACGATGGCGATCAGCGCCGCAGGAATGAACGCAGCCACGGCGCGGAAATTGACGCCACGGCTGTAGTAATAAGCGCCATCGGCTGCTTCGCTGTAGAGCTGCGGCACGTTGATCCGGCCTTTGCGGATCAGCCAGTAGTCGACCATGATCACCCCGTACAACGGGCCCAGCAGGGCGCCGAGACCGGAGAGGAAATACACGATCACCAGCGGGCTGTTGTAGAGATTCCACGGCAGGATCAGCACCGCGATGGTCGCGCTGATCAACCCGGCGCGGCGGAAGGTCAGGTACTTCGGCGCCAGGTTGCTCAGTACGAAGGCCGGCGCGACGAAGTTGGCCATGATGTTCACCGCCACGGTGACGATCAGAAACGCCAGGCAACCCAGTACCAGAAAGAACGTGTTGGGAATCGAGGCGATGATCTCGGTCGGACTTTCGATGATTCGCCCGTTGATCTGAAATTGCGCGCCACAGAGCAGGACCGTAATCGCGGCGAACAGCAGAATATTCACCGGCAAACCCCAGAAATTTCCCACCTTGATGGTCTTGCGGCACGGTGAAGAGCGGGCGAAATCGCAGAAATTCAGAATCAACGTGCCGTAGATCGCCAGCCACAACGCGCCGCCGGCAAAGATATTGCGCCACATCTCGGCACCGGTCAGCGGTTCGCGGATCGACCAGGCGATGGTCGCGTTGGCCTGGAAGTACATCCAGGCGGCGAGGGCAGCGACGGTCAGCAGAATCACCGGACCGGCAAACGCTTCGTATCGGCGCACCATCTCCATGCCATAAGCAAGAATCGCCAGTTGCACTAGCCAGATCGCCACGAAACACACCCAGCCCAGACTCGACAGGCCAAGGATCGAGTTGTGATCGTATTCGGCGAAGCCGGGATGCACGGCGGTCAGCAAAACGCGGAATACCACCGAGGCGAGGTACGTCTGAATACCGAACCAGGCAATGGCGATAACTGCCCTGATCAATGCAGGAATTTGCGCCCCGTGAATGCCGAAACTGATCCGGCTGATCACCGGAAACGGCACCCCGGTTTTCTGTCCCATGTAACCGGACAGGTTCATGAAGAAATACACCAGCGCCGCGCCGATCCCCAGCGACAGCAGAATCTGCCAGCCGCCCAGACCCAACGCGTACAGGCCGATGGCGAACGAATAGTTGGCAATGTTGTGCACGTCGTTCGTCCACAGCGCGAAGATGCTGTACTTGCCCCAGCGCCGGCCTTCGACCTTGGTCGGCGCCAGGTCGCTGTTGTGCAGACGCGGGCTCAGTTGCAGCGGCTCGCTCAGTCCGGCGTCGGGCAACGGCTGATCAAGCGTGGAGGAGGGCAGATTCAGCGCGATGTTATTGGAGAGACTTGTACGCATTCCGGCAGGCTCCTGATGTTCAGGCCGCGATGACTGTGCATGAGCCGGCGGGCTCGACATATCTTCGTCGCGACAGTGGCAACATCACTGGTTACGGGGCATCTGCAGCCTGTACGGGATAGGGCGCTTCAGGCTTGCGGATCGAAAGTGAATTCATGTTTTGCGGTTTTGTATACAAAACATGTATGCACTAAAGCGAGATCTGTGCCAGTTGAGAATCTGTGCCCAGCGTTACTGATTTCAAAAAAGTTATCGACGGACGATAAGTGGCTGAAAACCGGGCGCTAAAAACTGACCGATTGCGCAGGTAATTATTTTTTTGGAGGGATTTTTTGCGGAAACGTGAAAGCGGGAATTGGAGCGGGAATGTAACTTTTCAGGGCGCTGAAATGAAAAGTGCACACATAAATGGCACCGATGGTGACATTTTGTGTACACGTTTTTTCGAGTCGCTGGAGATTTAATGTAGGAGTGAGCCTGCTCGCGATAGCGGTGTGTCAGTTCTAAATGTTTGGCAGACACGCCGCTATCGCGAGCAGGCTCACTCCTACAAGGGAGATCAGTGTGGCTGAGGACTACGCCTTGCTCTTGCTGATGATATTCCCCGCATGCAGCCCGCACTCTTTCTGCGTCGCTTCTTCCCACCACCAGCGGCCTTCGCGCTCATGCTGGTTGGGCAGGACCGGGCGGGTGCAGGGTTCGCAGCCGATGCTGATGAAACCGCGCTCGTGCAGGCTGTTGTAGGGCAGTTCGAGCATGCGGATGTAGCCCCAGATTTCTTCGCTGGTCATCTGCGCCAGCGGGTTGAACTTGTACAAGGTGCGCTCCGGGGTGGAGAACGCGGTGTCGATTTCCAGCACTGCGACCGCGCTGCGTGTGCCCGGACTCTGGTCGCGGCGCTGGCCGGTGGCCCAGGCCTTGACGCCGGCGAGCTTGCGCCGCAGCGGCTCGATCTTGCGGATGCCGCAGCATTCGCCATGGCCGTCGCGGTAGAAACTGAACAGGCCTTTTTCCTTCACGAACGGTTCAAGTTTCGCGTGGTCCGGCGAGACGATTTCGATGTCGATCTTGTAGTGCTCGCGCACCTGCTCGATGAATCGGTAGGTTTCCGGGTGCAGGCGACCGGTATCGAGACTGAACACTTTGACGTTCTTGTTGAGCTTCCAGGCCATGTCCACCAGCACCACATCCTCGGCGCCGCTGAAAGATATCCACAGCTCATCACCGAACTCGGCAAAGGCGAGTTTGAGAATGTCTTGTGCGGATTTGTTGGCATAGGTCGTGGCGAGTTCCACGACGTCGAACGTTGGGCTCATCAGGGCGGCTTCCTACAGGTCGGTGGCGCTGGGCGCTCTATATGGCGCCGATGGTAACAAAAAGCAGCAAGGCTCGGGGGCGTGCCGTGCGTTGCGCATCGGCAGTCGAGTCGCTAGAGTTCGGCCTCGCTCGACTCGATAATCACTACAAACGGGAGTGTCTTGTGGAAATTGCTTGCCTGGATCTTGAAGGGGTACTGGTACCGGAAATCTGGATCGCGTTCGCTGAAAAAACCGGCATCGACTCGCTCAAGGCCACCACCCGGGACATTCCCGACTACGACGTGCTGATGAAACAGCGTCTGCGCATCCTCGATGAGCACGGCCTGAAACTGTCGCACATCCAGGAAGTGATCGCCACGCTCAAGCCGCTGGACGGCGCGGTGGAGTTCGTCGACTGGCTGCGCGAGCGCTTTCAGGTAGTGATTCTGTCGGACACGTTCTATGAGTTTTCCCAGCCGCTGATGCGCCAGTTGGGCTTTCCAACGCTGCTTTGCCATCGCTTGATTACTGACGAGAGTGGGGGTGTGACCAGCTATCAGTTGCGTCAGAAAGATCCCAAGCGCCAGTCGGTGCTGGCGTTCAAGAGCCTGTATTACCGGGTGATTGCCGCGGGGGATTCGTACAACGACACGAGCATGCTCGGCGAGGCGGATGCCGGGATTCTGTTTCATGCGCCGGAGAATGTGATCCGCGAGTTTCCGCAGTTTCCGGCGGTGCATACCTTTGCCGAGCTGAAGCAGGAGTTCCTCAAGGCCTCCAACCGCGACCTTAGCCTGTAAACCCAACCACCTGACGATCGTTCCCATGCTCTGCGTGGGAATGCCTCAATGGACGCTCCGCGTCCGCTTGGGACGCGGAGCGTCCCGGGCTGCATTCCCACGCAGAGCGTGGGAACGATCAACGGTCAAGCTTTTAAGCTTTCAGAGGGTTTGCAGGGTATCGAGGAGGATCCGGACCTTGGTGATCGACTCCTGATACTCCGCCTGCCAGTCCGAATCGGCGACGATCCCGCCGCCGCCCCAGCAGCACACCTGCCCGTCCTTGACCAACAGACTGCGAATAGCGATGGAGCTGTCCATCTCGCCGCGCACGTCCAGATACAGCAACGACCCGCAATACAGGCCGCGCCGCGTCGGCTCCAGTTCGTCGATGATCTGCATCGCACGAATCTTCGGTGCGCCAGTGATCGAGCCGCCGGGGAAGCTGCCGGCGATCAGGTCCAGTGCGTCGCGATCCTCTGCCAGTTCACCGGTCACGCTGCTGACCAGATGATGCACATTCGGATAGCTTTCCAGGCTGAACAACTCCGGTACCCGCACCGAGCCGATGCGACAGGTGCGGCCGAGATCGTTGCGCAACAGGTCGACGATCATCAGGTTTTCCGCACGATCCTTGGGGCTGGCCAGCAGTTCGGCGGCGTTGGCGGCGTCTTCGGTTGGCGTCAGGCCGCGGGGGCGGGTGCCTTTGATCGGGCGGGTTTCGACCTGACGCTGGCTGACTTTGACGAAACGTTCCGGCGACAGACTCAGCACTGCGCCGCCATCGGCCAGGCTCTGGAAACCGGAAAAGGGTGTCGGGCAGGCTTCACGCAACTTGCAGTACGCCAGCCATGGATCGCCCTGGCACGACGCGCGAAAGCGCTGGGCGAAGTTGACCTGGTAGCAATCGCCGGCCTGGATGTACTGCTGAATGCGCTCGAATGCCTGACGGTAATCGTTGGCCGAGAGGTCGGCAGTCATTGGCTGGTTGAGTTTGAACGGCGTCAACGCGCTCACCACCGGCTGGGTGAACAACCCGATCAGGCGCTGCTGTTCACTGTCGGCAAGGGACGGGTGAAAGACCAATTGGGTGGTTTGCGCCTGGTGATCGCTGATCAGCGCCCAGTCGTACAATCCGAAACGCGCATCCGGCAGCTGCAGATCATCCTTGGCCTGGTTTGGCAGGTGTTCCAGATGCCGGCCGAAGTCGTAGCTCAGGTAACCGATCAGGCCGCCGGCGAAGGGCAACTCGCAGCCCGCTGGCAAATCAGCTTCGCCCAAGCGGTTGAGGTTGTCGCGCAGACGTTGCAGGAAATGGCTGCCGCTCTCGTCCGGCAGGACCGCCAGTTGCGCCAGCGGCCAAGCGCTGAGCAGGTCGAAGCGACCGCGCTCGGCACTCGGCCGGCCACTGTCGAGCAGCACGGCACCGGGCGCGTTGCGGATGGCCGCGAAGTAGTCGGCGGGATTGGCGCGATAGGGCAGCGGGTGTACGGAGCAGGTCAACATGGGCGGGGTAGATCGGCCGTGGCGGCGGGGTGGGGATTGTAGTCCTCTGGGTGAGTTGCTCCTAGAGGGGATGTAGGGGATTGACAGATCGGCGGCAGGCTGCAAATCATTTATGGCAGGGAGACCGCTTTCGCGAGCAGGCTCGCTCCCACATTTGGAATGCATTGCCCTGTGGGAGCGAGCCTGCTCGCGAAGGCCGCGACTCGGTTCTGGATCAGCCCTCGACCGCCGGAATATGCCCAAACATCTCCTGGGTAAACGCCACCCGCTCTTCAACCGATTCCGTCACGCCGCGAGCCTTCAGTTCTTCCAGCCGCGCTTCCACGGCATGGGTGCGCAAGGTCAGTCCGCAGTCATTGGCGATCTGGATGTTCAGTCCCGGCCGCGCATTCAGCTCAAGAATCAGCGGGCCTTTTTCCTGGTCCAGCACCATGTCGACACCGATATAACCCAGCCCGCACAGCTCATAGCAGCCGGCGGCGAGCTTCATGAAACCGTCCCAGTAGGGCAGTTGCACACCGTCCACCGCGTTGGTGGTGTCGGGGTGTTTGGTGATGATGTTGTTCAGCCAGGTGCCACGCAGGGTCAGGCCGGTTGCCAGGTCGACACCGACGCCGATCGCGCCCTGGTGCAGGTTGGCCTTGCCGCCGGACTGGCGGGTCGGCAGGCGCAGCATGGCCATTACCGGGTAACCCATCAGCACGATGATGCGGATGTCCGGTACGCCTTCGTAGCTGATGCTTTTGAAGATCTGGTCCGGTGTAACGCGGTATTCGATCAGCGCGCGGTCACGGTGGCCGCCCAGCGAATACAGGCCGGTGAGGATGCTCGAAATGTGGTGCTCGAGCTCTTCGTGGGCAAGGATCTTGCCCGACACGGTGCGATAACGACCCTCGAAGCGGTCGGCGATGACGATGATGCCGTCGCCACCCGCGCCCTGGGCCGGTTTGATCACGAAGTCGCTGCGCCCGCCGATGATCTCGTCGAGCTTGTCGATTTCCTTCTCGGTGGAGATCACCCCGTACAGCTCCGGCACATGGATGCCGGCGGCGATGGCGCGCTCCTTGGTGAGGATCTTGTCGTCGACGATCGGGTAGAGGCTGCGCTTGTTGTACTTGAGCACGTAGTCGGCGTTACGCCGATTGATGCCCATGATGCCCCGCGCCTCCAGGGCCTTCCAGGTCTTCCAGAAACCGAACATCAGGCGTCAGCCTTCTTCAGGAAAGCCTTGAAACGCACCAGCTCGGTCAGGCGGTAGCCGCGATAGCGACCCATCGCCAGCATGAAGCCGACCAGAATCAGCAGGATCGCCGGGAAGGTAAACACGAAGTACACCAGCTCCGGCACGGTCATGATCAGATGCGCCAGGGAGGCGGCGAACAGCGTGCCGATCGCCACTTTCAGTGCGTGATTGGCACCGCGTTCTTCCCAGGTGATCGACAGCCGTTCGATGGTCATGGTCAAAATCACCATCGGGAACAGCGCCACCGACAGGCCGCGTTCCAGACCGAGTTTATGGCTGAACAGACTGATCGCCGCGATCAACACCACGACAAACGTCAGCACCACCGACAGACGCGGCAGCATTTGCAGTTTCAGGTGTTCCAGATACGAGCGCAGCGACAGCCCCAGTGCGGTAATCACGGTAAACAGCAGAATACCGAAGCCCAGTTGCGTTTCGCGGAAGGCGAGGGCGATCAGTACCGGCGTGAACGTGCCGAGGGTCTGCAGGCCGATCAGGTTGCGCAGAATCAGGATCACCAGCACGCCGATCGGGATCATCACCATGATCATGAACGTCTGCTGGGTCTGCAGCGGCAAGCCGTACAGCGAGTATTCGAGGAAGTTGGCGTCGGTGTTTTCGTCGGTCAGCTTGGCCAGACGAATCGCGTTCATCTCGCTGTTGTTCAGGCTGAAGGTCACGTTGGCTTTCTTGCCGCCGTCGACGGTGATCAGGTTTTCGTCGCCGGTCCACCACAGCAGGCGGTCGGTAGGCAGGCCTTGCTCGCCGGTTTCCGGGTTGAAGTAGAGCCAGTCGTTGCCGTTGAAGCTGCGCAGCCACAATTCAGGCATTTGCGGCTGGTCGGCGACGAGGCGGATGGTGTGGACTTTTTCCACCGGCACATGGGCGATGGACAGCAGCAGTTCGACGATTTTGGCTTTGTGCGCGGTCGATGGATCGCCGGCCAGCAGCAGCTTCACGTTGTCGTCGTTGAGATTGTTGACGCGTTTGATCGCCTCGCCAATAAAGGTTTCGACGTCCGCCGAGTGCTGGCGGATCGGCGCGAGCAGGGCTTCGGCAGCGATCTTTTCCGGGCCTTCGATGACCATGCTGTCGCGGAAGGTCGGGCCTTTGACCTTGGATTTTTCCGCGGTGTAGCGCTTGGTCAGGACCAGACGGTAATACAACGTCTGATTGCCCTTGGCGCGGCGGGCCGACCAGGTCACCTTGCGGTTGCCGTCGACGCGGTTCACCGCCACCCCGTAATTATTGGAGATGAAGCTCTCGTTGAGGCTGACGTAATCGCGGCTCAGCGGCGGCACGAACATCTGGATCTTCACCGGATCCTTGGTGCTGGCGACGAACTCGACCTTGGCGTCGATGTTCCACAAGTCGTCGGTGGCGTCTTCGGTCACCGGAATGCCGAGCACGAAAATCTGATAGGCCGTAACCGAAACGCCCAGCAGCACCAGAACGGCGATCAGGATTTTCAGGTGGAAGGTTAGAGAACGCATGGAAATTACTCGGCGGTATGAGCGGCGATGGTGCAGGCGGGTTTGCCGGCAGCGTATTTAAGACTGGGGTCGACCAGCGCGTCGAAGCGTTTCAGCGCTTCGGAGCCGATCAAAAGCGGATATTGGAACGCACTTCGGTCGGTCAGGTTCACTTCGATGCTGCGCATCGCCGAACCCATGCAGATATCCAGCTCGATCACCGGACGGGCGGTGTACTTCTTGCCTTCTTCCGGGTCGTAGTCGCCGGCGCGGCGCTTGATCTTGCTGACCCGCGCCAGCGGCCGTTCGATCGGGTGCGAATGCGCGGCATCGATCGCCAGGTAGAAACGTACCCAGGATTCACCGTTGCGTTTGAAGCGTTTGATGTCGCGGGCACTCAGCGAGGCGGTTTTCGCGCCGGTGTCGAGTTTGGCCGCGACTTCGAGATTGATGCCGTCAAGCGAAGCATATTCGTTGAGGCCGTACACGGTTTTTTCCCCCGCGGCGGCGAGGCCGGGCAGGCAGAAAAGGGCAAAAAAGGCGGGATAAGGCTTGAGTCTCATAAATCCTGGTGCGCAGCGTTCCGTGGTCGGTTCAGGCCTTTGACAATGGTTGCCCAAGACCTTTCGTGTGCCTGGCAGCTTTTTATGACAAGCCGTACAAATGGCCAGCAAATGCGGGCGGCATTCTAGCACGGTGGTTTTATGGCGCCAGCGCCCACGCAAGTCTATAACCCTGAGAAGTTCCCCCTGTGCGAGCCTGCTCGCGAAAGCGCTGGGTCATTCGAAACATCTTTTGGTTGACACACCGCTTTCGCGAGCAGGCTCGCTCCCACAGGTATCGAAGCGTTCTATTAATCTGGTTATTAGACGATTGTCGACAATCTGCATTTATCCTTTGACGTATGCCGCTCGATTGGCTAGTTTTTGCCGCATTGGATTTGAAGGTGTCGACAATCATGCTGGATCAACTCGATCCCCCGGTCATCAGCGGCGACGATTCGGAAACGCTCTCGGAGAACGTCTTCCGGCGCATTCAGGCGGCAATCGTCAAAGGCGAGATCGCGCCGGGTAGCAAGATCTCCGAACCGGAGCTGGCGCGCACCTACGGCATCAGTCGCGGGCCGTTGCGCGAGGCGATCCATCGTCTGGAAGGCCAGCGCCTGCTGGTGCGGGTGCCGCATGTCGGCGCGCGGGTGGTGTCGCTCAGCCATGCCGAACTGCTTGAACTTTACGAAATCCGCGAATCCCTTGAAGGCATGGCCTGCCGTTTGGCCGCCGAGCGCATGAGCGTCGAAGAAATCGACGAGTTGCGGCGGGTGCTGGAAACCCACGAGCGCGACGCGGCATTTCAGGCCGGTGTCGGTTATTACCAGCAGGAAGGCGATTTCGACTTTCATTACCGGATCATCCAGGGCAGCGGCAACCGCACGTTGACGCAGATGCTTTGCGGCGAGCTGTACCAACTGGTGCGCATGTACCGCATCCAGTTTTCCACCACGCCGAACCGCCCGCGCCAGGCCTTTGCCGAACACCACCGGATTCTCGATGCCATCGCCGACCGTGACGGCGAGCTCGCCGAATTGTTGATGCGCCGGCACATAGGCGCCTCGAAACGCAATATTGCCCGTCATTACCAGGACGGCGCCCATAACCAGACAGCCACTGAACGAGGTGAGTCATGAGTTCCAACCCGAACACTCCCGGCCAGCGTTTCCGCGATGCGGTCGCCAGCGAGCACCCTTTGCAGGTGGTCGGTGCGATCAACGCCAACCACGCGCTGCTGGCCAAGCGCGCCGGTTTCAAGGCGATCTACCTGTCCGGTGGCGGGGTGGCCGCAGGTTCCCTCGGCGTGCCGGATCTGGGCATCACCGGTCTGGATGACGTGCTCACCGACGTGCGGCGCATCACCGACGTCTGCGATCTGCCGTTGCTGGTGGATGTGGATACCGGTTTCGGCTCGTCGGCGTTCAACGTCGCGCGTACCGTCAAGTCGATGAGCAAGTTCGGCGCGGCGGCAATTCATATCGAAGACCAGGTCGGTGCCAAGCGCTGCGGTCATCGGCCGAACAAAGAGATTGTCAGCCAGCAGGAAATGGTCGACCGCATCAAAGCCGCGGTCGATGCTCGGACCGACGACAGCTTCGTGATCATGGCGCGCACCGATGCACTGGCGGTGGAAGGGCTGGAATCGGCACTCGATCGCGCCGCTGCGTGCATCGAGGCCGGTGCCGACATGATTTTCCCCGAAGCCATCACCGAACTCGACATGTACAAGCTGTTCGCCAGCCGCGTGAAAGCGCCGATCCTGGCCAACATCACCGAATTCGGCGCGACGCCGCTGTACACCACCGAGCAACTGGCCGGCGCCGACGTGTCGCTGGTGCTCTATCCGCTGTCGGCGTTCCGCGCGATGAACAAGGCGGCGGAAAACGTCTACACCGCGATTCGCCGCGACGGCACGCAACAGAATGTCATCGACACCATGCAGACTCGCATGGAGCTTTACGATCGCATCGACTACCACACCTTCGAACAGAAGCTCGACGCGCTGTTTGCACAGAAGAAAGGCTGATCAAAAACTGTGGGGGCCTGCTCCCACAAGTTTCCCCAGACAAATTCAACAAGATTGGAGAACACAATGGCCGAAGCAAAAGTACTCAGTGGCGCCGGGCTCCGTGGCCAGGTGGCCGGGCAAACCGCGCTGTCCACCGTGGGCCAGGCCGGGGCCGGGCTGACCTATCGCGGCTATGACGTGCGTGAACTGGCCGCCGACGCGCAATTCGAGGAAGTCGCCTACCTGCTGCTGTACGGCGAACTGCCGACCCAGGCGCAACTCGCCGATTACCAGCAAAAACTGAGCAAACTGCGCGACCTGCCACAAGCCTTGAAGGAAGTGCTCGAACGCATCCCGGCCGACGCCCATCCGATGGACGTGATGCGCACCGGTTGCTCGTTCCTTGGCAACATCGAGCCGGAGAAAGACTTCTCCGAGCAGCGCGACAAGACTGACCGCCTGCTCGCCGCGTTCCCGGCGATCATGTGCTACTGGTACCGCTTCAGCCACGATGGCCAGCGCATCAATTGCGTCAGCGACGAGCCGAGCCTCGGCGGGCATTTCCTGCACTTGCTGCACGGCAAGAAGCCGAGCGAGCTGCACGTCAAAGTGATGAACGTCTCGCTGATCCTCTACGCCGAGCACGAATTCAACGCCTCGACCTTCACCGCCCGCGTGTGCGCTTCGACCCTGTCCGATCTGTATTCCTGCGTCACCGCGGCGATCGGTTCGCTGCGCGGCCCGTTGCACGGCGGCGCCAACGAAGCAGCGATGGAAATGATCGAGCGCTTCTCGTCGCCGGAAGAGGCGATCAAAGGCACCCTCGGCATGCTCGAGCGCAAGGACAAGATCATGGGCTTCGGCCACGCGATCTATAAGGACAGCGATCCGCGTAACGAGGTGATCAAGGGCTGGTCGAAAAAACTTGCTGACGAAGTCGGTGACAAGGTGTTGTTCGCGGTCTCGGAAGCCATCGACAAGACCATGTGGGAGCAGAAGAAGCTGTTTCCGAACGCCGATTTCTACCATGCCTCGGCCTACCACTTCATGGGCATTCCGACCAAGCTGTTCACGCCGATCTTCGTCTGCTCGCGCCTGACCGGCTGGGCCGCGCACGTGTTCGAACAACGTGCCAACAACCGCATCATCCGCCCAAGCGCCGAGTACACCGGCGTCGAACAGCGCAAGTTCGTGCCAATCGAACGCCGCTGACCGGGGAGGGCCGAACACCGAACTTGAAGTTCACCTGAAACCCTGTGGGAGCTGGCTTGCCAGCGATGACTGAGTCACATGCACCATAGATGTCGACTCGACCACCGCTATCGCTGGCAAGCCAGCTCCCACAGGGTGCAGTGTGAGTTGCAAGGTCGGTGTCTGGCCTCAGCCTTGAAACCACCGTGACCCGAGTCCTGACCCGATGAACACACAATTTCGTAAAACCCTGCCCGGCAGTCCTCTGGATTATTTCGACGCCCGCGCGGTTGTCGAAGCAATCCAGCCCGGTAGCTACGACACGCTGCCGTACACCTCGCGTGTGCTCGCGGAAAACCTCGTGCGGCGCTGCGACCCGGGCACGCTGACCGATTCGCTCAAGCAACTGATCGAACGCAAGCGCGACCTCGATTTCCCATGGTTTCCGGCGCGGGTGGTCTGCCATGACATTCTCGGCCAGACCGCACTGGTCGATCTCGCCGGTCTGCGCGACGCCATTGCTTTGCAGGGTGGTGACCCGGCGCAGGTCAACCCGGTAGTGCCGACGCAACTGATCGTCGACCACTCGCTGGCCGTCGAGGCGGGCGGTTTCGATGCTCAGGCGTTCGAAAAGAACCGCGCCATCGAAGACCGTCGCAACGAGGACCGTTTCCACTTCATCAACTGGACCAAAAAGGCTTTCAAGAACGTTGATGTGATCCCGCCGGGCAACGGCATCATGCACCAGATCAACCTGGAGAAAATGTCTCCGGTGATTCAGGTGCGTGACGGCGTGGCGTTCCCCGACACCTGCGTCGGCACCGACAGCCACACCCCGCACGTCGACGCGCTGGGCGTGATCGCCATCGGCGTCGGCGGCCTCGAAGCCGAGAGCGTGATGCTCGGCCGCGCCTCGTGGATGCGCCTGACGGAAAGCGTCGGCGTCGAGCTGACCGGCAAGCTACAGCCGGGCATCACCGCCACCGACATGGTCCTGGCGCTGACCGAATACCTGCGCAAACAGAAAGTCGTCGGCGCGTGGCTGGAGTTCTTCGGCGAAGGCGCCGCGGCGCTGACCCTCGGCGACCGCGCGACCATTTCCAACATGGCCCCGGAATACGGCGCCACCGCAGCGATGTTCTACATCGACCAGCAGACCATCGATTACCTGAAACTCACTGGCCGCGAAGACCAGCAGGTACAACTGGTCGAGCAGTACGCCAAGCTGACTGGCCTGTGGGCCGACAGTCTGAAAGGCGCGCAATACGAGCGTGGTCTGACCTTCGATCTGTCGTCGGTGGTGCGCAACATGGCCGGGCCGAGCAACCCGCACGCCCGCGTCGCGGTGTCCGATCTGGCGGCCAAAGGCATCTCCGGGCAGTGGGATGAAGTGCCGGGGCAAATGCCCGACGGCGCGGTGATCATCGCCGCAATCACCAGTTGCACCAACACCAGCAACCCGCGCAACGTCATCGCTGCGGGCCTGCTCGCACGCAACGCCAACCAGCTCGGCCTGACCCGCAAGCCGTGGGTGAAATCCTCGTTGGCGCCGGGCTCTAAAACCGTAGCGCTGTACCTCGACGAAGCCGGGCTGACGACTGAACTGGAGCAGCTCGGTTTCGGCGTGGTCGCGTTTGCCTGCACCACCTGCAACGGCATGTCCGGTGCGCTCGATCCGGCGATCCAGCAAGAGATCATCGACCGCGATCTGTATGCGACCGCCGTGCTTTCCGGCAACCGTAACTTCGACGGCCGCATTCACCCGTACGCCAAGCAGGCATTCCTCGCTTCGCCGCCGCTGGTGGTCGCTTACGCCATCGCCGGGACCATCCGTTTCGACATCGAAAAGGATGTGCTGGGCGTGGTCGACGGCCGGGAAATCCGCCTGAAAGACATCTGGCCGAGCGATGAAGAAATCGATGCGGTGGTGAAATCTTCGGTCAAGCCGGAGCAGTTCCGTCAGGTCTACATCCCGATGTTTGCCGTCCACGAAGACACCGGCCCGAAAGTCGCGCCGCTGTACGAATGGCGCGAGATGAGCACCTACATCCGCCGTCCGCCGTACTGGGAAGGTGCGCTGGCTGGCGCGCGACCACTCAAAGGCATGCGCCCGTTGGCGGTGCTGCCGGACAACATCACCACCGACCACCTGTCGCCGTCCAACGCGATCATGCTCGACAGCGCCGCCGGCGAATACCTGGCGAAAATGGGCTTGCCGGAAGAGGACTTCAACTCTTACGCCACCCACCGTGGCGACCACTTGACCGCGCAGCGCGCAACGTTTGCCAACCCGAAACTGTTCAACGAAATGGTCGTGGAAAACGGCCAGGTCAAGCAGGGTTCGCTGGCCCGCGTAGAGCCGGAAGGCAAAGTGATGCGCATGTGGGAAGCCATCGAAACCTATATGGAACGCAAGCAGCCGCTGATCATCATTGCCGGCGCCGATTACGGTCAGGGCTCGTCCCGTGACTGGGCGGCGAAAGGCGTGCGGCTGGCCGGTGTCGAGGCGATTGCCGCCGAAGGCTTCGAGCGCATCCACCGCACCAACCTGGTGGGTATGGGTGTGCTGCCACTGGAGTTCAAACCGGGCACCAATCGTCACACGCTGGCGATCGATGGCAGCGAGACCTACGACGTGATCGGCGAGCGCAAACCCCGTGCGGACCTGACGCTGGTGATCCATCGCAAAAATGGCGAGCGGGTGGAAGTGCCGGTGACCTGCCGTCTGGATACTGCTGAAGAAGTGTCCATCTACGAGGCCGGCGGCGTGTTGCAGCGCTTCGCTCAGGACTTCCTCGAAGAGTCGGCGGTTGCCGTTTAAATCAACTTATATGGGCATGGGATTTCCAATCCCGTGCCTTCGATAAGGAGCAATATGGCTCACGCACCACAGATCAAGATCCCCGCGACCTACATGCGCGGCGGCACCAGCAAAGGCGTGTTCTTCAGCCTCACGGATTTGCCCGAAGCCGCGCAGGTTCCAGGCCCGGCCCGCGATGCTTTATTGCTGCGGGTGATCGGCAGCCCCGACCCGTACGACAAGCAGATCGATGGCATGGGTGGCGCCACTTCAAGCACCAGCAAAACCGTGATCCTGTCGAAAAGCACCCGCGCTGATCACGATGTCGACTACCTGTTCGGTCAGGTCTCGATCGACAAGCCGTTCGTCGACTGGAGCGGCAACTGCGGCAACCTCTCGGCGGCGGTCGGTTCGTTCGCCATCAGCAACGGTCTGGTCGACGCCAGCCGCATTCCGCACAACGGTGTCGCGGTGGTGCGCGTGTGGCAGACCAACATCCGCAAAACGATCATTGCCCACGTGCCGATCACCAATGGCGAGGTGCAGGAAACCGGTGACTTCGAACTTGACGGCGTGACCTTTCCCGCCGCCGAAGTGCAGGTCGAGTTCATGGACCCGGCGGCGGAAGAAGAGGGCGGCGGCGGTTCGATGTTCCCCACCGGCAATCTGGTCGACGAGCTGGAAGTGCCGGGTGTCGGCACGTTCAAGGCGACACTGATCAACGCAGGCATTCCGACGATTTTCGTCAACGCCGAAGACATCGGCTACACCGGCACCGAACTGCAAGGCGCGATCAACGGCGATCCGAAAGCGTTGCTGATGTTCGAGACGATTCGCGCGTATGGCGCCCTGCGCATGGGCCTGATCGCGGATGTCAAGGAAGCGGCGAAACGGCAGCACACGCCGAAAGTGGCGTTTGTCGCCAAGCCAACGGATTACGTCGCGTCGAGTGGTAAGGCCGTTACCGTTGGCGACGTCGATCTGCTGGTGCGCGCGCTGTCGATGGGCAAATTGCACCACGCGATGATGGGCACGGCCGCAGTGGCCATCGGCACGGCGGCGGCAATTCCCGGCACGCTGGTCAACCTCGCCGCTGGCGGAGTCGAGCGCAATGCCGTGCGTTTTGGCCATCCGTCCGGGACGTTGCGTGTGGGCGCCGAGGCCAGTCAGGAAAACGGCGAGTGGGTGGTGAAGAAAGCCATCATGAGCCGCAGTGCGCGGGTTCTTATGGAAGGCTGCGTGCGCGTGCCCGGAGGTTCTTTCTGACCCGACGCAATACCCTGTAGGAGTGAGCCTGCTCGCGATAGGTCATACCAGCGAATATTTATGTCGACTGACACACCGCTATCGCGAGCAGGCTCACTCCTACAGTTTTGTATTCCAACTACAAGAAATCGTTAGCCCTGAACCGAGGTCCCCTCAACGAACCACTTCAAGAGTGAATCGAACATGAGCGCCAACGTCGACCTGAACAACCGCCCCGACTACGACGATGTCCTGCAGACGATCGCCGACTACGTCCTGACCTTCAAAACACCCTCCGCCGAAGCCCTCGACACCGCCCGCAACTGCCTGATGGACACGCTGGGCTGCGGCCTGTTGGCGCTGCGGTTTCCCGAATGCACCAAGCATCTGGGCCCGATTGTCGAGGGTACGGTTGTACCTTTCGGTGCGCGGGTGCCCGGCACCAGCTATCGCCTCGATCCGGTCAAAGCCGCGTGGGACATCGGCTGCATCGTTCGCTGGCTGGATTACAACGACACCTGGCTCGCCGCCGAATGGGGCCATCCGTCCGACAATCTCGGCGCCATTCTCGCGGTCGCCGATCACCTGTCGCAGAAACGCATCGCCAACGGCGAGGCAGCGCTGACCCTTCGCGACGTGCTCGAAGCAATGATCATGGCCCATGAAATTCAAGGCGTGATCGCTCTGGAAAACTCGTTCAATCGTGTCGGCCTCGACCACGTGATGCTAGTCAAAGTCGCTTCAACCGCTGTCAGCGCCCGACTCATGGGCGCCAACCGCGAGCAACTGCTGTCAGCGCTGTCGCATGCCTTTGCCGATGGTCAGGCGCTGCGCACGTATCGCCATGCGCCCAACGCCGGTTCGCGCAAATCCTGGGCGGCGGGGGATGCGGCGAGTCGTGGCGTGCGTCTGGCGGATATCGCCATGCGTGGCGAGATGGGCATTCCCGGTGTCTTGAGCGCGAAACAGTGGGGCTTTTATGACGTGTCGTTCAGTCACACCAATAACGATCTGGCGCTAAAACCTGAGGGCAAACGGGCCTTTAGTTTTTCCCGCCCGTTCGGCAGTTATGTGATGGAAAACGTGCTGTTCAAGATCAGCTTTCCTGCCGAATTCCACGCACAAACCGCCTGCGAAGCAGCGGTGACCCTGCACCCGCAGGTGCGCAATCGTCTGCATGAAATCGATCGGATCGTCATCACCACCCATGAATCGGCGATTCGTATCATTTCCAAGGTCGGGCCGCTGGCCAACGCTGCCGATCGCGATCACTGCTTGCAGTACATGACCGCGGTGCCGCTGGCGTTCGGCAATCTGGTTGCCGAGCAGTACGAAGACGATTTTCATCAAGCGCATCCGATCATCGACGTGCTGCGCGAGAAAATGGTCATTGTTGAAGAGCCGCGTTTCAGCCGCGAATACCTCGAGCCCGACAAACGCTCGATTGCCAATGCCGTGCAGGTGTTTTTCAAGGACGGCAGCAGCACCGACAACGTGCTGGTGGAATACCCGATCGGCCATCGGCGCCGCCGGGCTGAGGGGATTCCGTTGCTGGAGGACAAGTTCAAGGCCAACCTGGCGACGCGTTTTGCCGGGCAGCGTTGCGCAGAGATTGTTGGCTTGTGCACGGATCAGACGCGGCTGGAAAGCACGCCGGTGAATCGATTCATCGACCTGTTGGTGATCTGACAGACCGCGTTATCGTTCATCGCGGGCAAGCCCGCTCCCACAGGGTTTTGTGATGAACGCAAAAATTGTGAACGCCTTCATAACCTGTGGGAGCGGGCTTGCCCGCGATAGCGTCAGATCAGGCAATACAAACCTACTTGAACCGCCGCTCAACCCCTTTCTCCACTAGAATCTTCGCGGAAATCTCTTCCACGGAAAAATGCGTGGAATTGATGTGCGGGATGTTTTCGCGGCGGAACAGGTTTTCCACTTCGCGCACTTCAAATTCGCACTGGGCGTAGCTCGAATAGCGGCTGTTGGGCTTGCGCTCGTTGCGGATGGCGGTGAGGCGGTCCGGGTCGATGGTCAGGCCGAACAGCTTGTGCTGATGGGCGCGCAGGGCGGTCGGCAGGGTCAGGCGTTCCATGTCGTCTTCGGTCAACGGGTAGTTGGCTGCGCGAATGCCGAACTGCATCGCCATATACAGACACGTCGGTGTTTTGCCGCATCGCGACACGCCGACTAGTATCAGATCGGCTTTGTCGTAATAGTGGGTGCGGGCGCCGTCATCGTTGTCGAGGGCAAAGTTCACCGCCTCAATGCGCTCCATGTAATTGGAGTTGTGCCCGATCGAATGCGATTTGCCGACGGTGTACGACGAATGCTCGGTCAGCTCCTGTTCGAGCGGGGCGAGGAAGGTCGAGAAAATGTCGATCATGAAACCATTGGACGTTGCGAGAATCTCACGAATGTCCTGATTGACGATGGTGTCGAAGATGATCGGCCGAAAGCCGTCGGTTTCAGCGGCTTTGTTGATTTGTTGTACCATGGCCCGCGCTTTTTCAACGCTGTCGATGTACGGCCGGGTGAACTTGCTGAAGGTAATGTTTTCGAACTGCGCCAGAAGACTTTGACCCAGGGTTTCGGCAGTGATGCCGGTGCCATCGGAGATGAAGAAAGCGGATCGTTTCATTTGCACCTTGGGCCTTAAGTTAATTGACGCTCTTGGATATGATAGGCGCGATTTGTCGGCCGCGATTGGCCCGCATTCTCACTTATTTTCCAGGTCCAGGCCATACAGCCGGCCAAGGCTCCCCCGGGCCGCCGGCTTCTGAGCTTTTCCAAAACAGTTAGTGGAGAGATCACCTTGGTAGAGTACGTAGTTTCCCTCGATAAGCTCGGCAAACACGATGTTGAGCATGTGGGGGGCAAGAACGCATCCCTGGGCGAGATGATCAGTAACCTGGCAGGCGCCGGTGTTTCGGTCCCCGGCGGCTTCGCCACGACGGCTCAGGCCTATCGTGACTTCCTCGAACTGAGCGGCCTGAACGAGCAGATCCACAAGGCCCTCGACGCGCTCGACGTCGACGACGTCAATGCCTTGGCCAAGACCGGCGCGCAGATCCGTCAATGGATCATGGACGCCGAATTCCCCGAGAAACTCAACACCGAGATCCGCACCGCGTTCGCCGCGTTGTCGGCCGGCAATCCTGATGTCGCCGTGGCCGTGCGGTCTTCCGCCACCGCCGAAGACTTGCCGGACGCGTCCTTCGCCGGTCAGCAGGAAACCTTCCTGAACATCCGTGGCGTGGAAAACGTCATCCGCGCCGCCAAAGAGGTGTTCGCTTCGCTGTTCAACGACCGTGCGATTTCCTACCGCGTGCACCAGGGCTTCGACCACAAACTGGTCGCCCTGTCGGCCGGCGTACAGCGCATGGTGCGTTCGGAAACCGGCACCGCCGGCGTGATGTTCACCCTCGATACCGAATCCGGCTTCCGGGACGTGGTGTTCATCACCGGCGCCTACGGCCTGGGCGAAACCGTCGTACAAGGCGCGGTCAACCCGGATGAGTTCTATGTGCACAAGGGCACGCTGGAGGCCGGTCGTCCGGCGATCCTGCGTCGCAACCTCGGCAGCAAAGCCATCAAGATGATCTACGGCGACGAGGCCAAGGCCGGTCGTTCGGTCAAGACCGTCGATGTCGACAAGGCCGAACGCGCGCGTTTCTGCCTGACCGACGCTGAAGTCAGCGAACTGGCCAAGCAGGCGATGATCATCGAGAAGCACTACGGCTGCCCGATGGACATCGAGTGGGCCAAGGACGGTGACGACGGCAAGCTGTACATCGTGCAGGCGCGTCCGGAAACCGTGAAAAGCCGCACCCAGGCCAACGTCATGGAACGTTACCTGCTCAAGGAAACCGGCACCGTGCTGGTCGAAGGTCGCGCCATCGGCCAGCGCATCGGCGCCGGCAAAGTGCGGATCATCAAAGATGTCTCCGAGATGGACAAGGTCCAGCCGGGCGACGTGCTGGTCTCCGACATGACCGACCCGGACTGGGAACCGGTGATGAAGCGTGCCAGCGCCATCGTCACCAACCGTGGCGGGCGTACCTGCCACGCGGCGATCATTGCTCGCGAACTGGGCATTCCCGCGGTCGTCGGTTGTGGCAACGCCACCCAGCTGCTGAAGGATGGCCAGGGCGTGACCGTGTCCTGCGCCGAAGGCGACACCGGTTACATCTTCGAAGGCGAACTGGGCTTCGACATCAAGAAAAACTCCGTTGATGCCATGCCGGAACTGCCGTTCAAGATCATGATGAACGTCGGTAACCCGGATCGCGCCTTCGACTTCGCGCAACTGCCGAACGCCGGTGTGGGCCTGGCCCGTCTGGAATTCATCATCAACCGCATGATCGGTGTGCACCCGAAAGCGCTGTTGAACTACGACGGTCTGCCGCAGGAAATCAAGGAAAGCGTCGACAAGCGCATCGCCGGTTACGACGATCCGGTCGGTTTCTATGTCGAGAAATTGGTCGAAGGCATCAGCACCCTGGCTGCCGCGTTCGCACCGAAGAAAGTCATCGTGCGCCTGTCGGACTTCAAGTCCAACGAATACGCCAACCTGATCGGCGGCAAGCTCTACGAGCCGGAAGAAGAAAACCCGATGCTGGGCTTCCGCGGTGCTTCGCGTTACATCAGCGAATCGTTCCGCGACTGCTTCGAACTTGAATGCCGCGCGCTGAAACGTGTGCGCAACGAGATGGGCCTGACCAACGTCGAAATCATGGTGCCGTTCGTCCGTACGCTTGGTGAAGCCAGCCAGGTCGTGGACCTGCTCGCCGAAAACGGCCTGGCCCGTGGCGACAACGGTTTGCGCGTGATCATGATGTGCGAACTGCCATCCAACGCGATTCTGGCTGATGAATTCCTCGAGTTCTTCGACGGCTTCTCGATCGGTTCCAACGACCTGACCCAGTTGACCCTGGGTCTGGACCGCGATTCCGGTATCATCGCGCACCTGTTCGACGAGCGAAATCCGGCGGTCAAGAAGCTGCTGGCGAATGCCATCCAGGCCTGCAACAAGGCCGGCAAGTACATCGGCATCTGCGGTCAGGGCCCTTCGGACCACCCGGACCTGGCCAAATGGCTGATGGAGCAGGGCATCGAAAGCGTGTCGCTGAATCCGGACACCGTGCTGGAAACCTGGTTCTTCCTCGCTGAAGGTCAGGCCCAGGCTTGATCAACATGTGAACGGGCCGCTCCCTTTTGTAGGAGTGAGCCTGCTCGCGATAGCGTCATGACAGTCAAGATTGATTCGAATGACACACCGCCATCGCGAGCAGGCTCACTCCTACAAGGGGAGGGGCCTTTTGATTGAAGTAGGGCGGGCTCTTGTAGATGCCGCCCTTTTTTGTGCAAGAGCATTATGCAAAGCAGCAGCAACCTGTTTCCTGTCGCCCTGATCAGTGCCGAGCGGCGCGGTGATCTGAGCGAAGATGTGTATCGACTCAAACCCGGCAACAGCCCCGACTGGTCCGTGGAAATCGCCGTCACCCGCCTGGGCATGGCCGATGACTCGGCGCCGCGTGGCGTGCCGGTGATTCTGCTGCACAGCAGTTTTTCCAATCGACGCTTCTGGTTTTCGCCCAAAGGTCTGGGCCTGGGTGCGTACCTGACGCGCTTGGGCTTCGACGTCTGGATTCCCGAGATGCGCGGCCACGGTCTGTCGCAGCGCAACGAGGATTATCGGCGCAACCGGGTCGCCGATTACGCGCGTTACGATCTGCCGGCGATTGCCGCGTTCGTTCGTGAGCAAAGTGGGCAGATTCCGCACTGGATCGGCCATTCGCTGGGCGGGATTACCCTGGCGGCGGCGCTGGGTGGCGAATATCTAGGCGAACCGGCGGTGGCGTCGGCGGCGCTTTTTGGTACCCAGGTCAGCCGCACCTACTGGCCGCTGAAGATTCCGCCGCTGGAGTGGGGCAGTCGCTTCATTCTCAAGCGTTTCGCGCAGTTGTCCGGGTCACGCCTGCGACGCGGCCCGGAAGACGAGCCGATCGGCCTCGCCATCGAAAGCATGCGCTGGTACGGCTTGTTCGGCCGCTTTGGCGACAAGGACAAGGATTGGTGGGCCGGGCTCGCCGACGTTCGGGTGCCGGTGTTGGCGGTGACGGCGGCGGGCGATCATCAGGATCCGGCGTGGGCCTGTCGCAAGCTGTTCGAGCAGATCGGCTCCGAGCACAAGCAGTTCGTCAATCTGGGGCGCGAGCAAGGTTTCAGCGATAATTTCGGCCATGTCGAAATGCTGGTGAGCAAAGCGGCGCAGGCCGAAGTGTGGCCACTGGTGGCGCGCTGGCTGAACGATCAGCAGACGCCATTGCTGGCGCAGGCGGCAGATCTGGCCGCTGCGGTGTAAGGGGCGTTCCGTTCAGCCTGGCTTGCGGCTAAGATATGACGAATTGTGCGGTTCTGGTCATATTTTGCGACTGTTTAGCGATTACGTTTCAGGCTGCGTTCAGGTTCGCTCAGCGACCATGGCGTGGGCTAAGGTAAACAGCGACTGGCCGGACTCGTCTCATCAGAATGCGGCATCCTTGATCGTCTTGCTTTTTACAGGAGTTTTTCGATGAACCATTACCTTACGCCTGACCTGTGCGACGCCTACCCGGAGCTGGTGCAGGTGCTGGAACCGATGTTCAGCAATTTCGGCGGCCGTGATTCCTTCGGCGGCGAAATCGTGACCATCAAATGCTTCGAAGACAACTCGCTGGTCAAGGAACAGGCCGAACTCGACGGCACCGGCAAAGTGCTGGTGGTCGACGGCGGCGGCTCGCTGCGCCGCGCGCTGTTGGGCGACATGATTGCCGAAAAGGCTGCAAAAAACGGTTGGGAAGGCATGGTGATCTACGGTTGCATCCGTGACGTCGATGTCTTGGCTCAAACCGATCTCGGCGTGCAGGCGCTGGCCAGCCACCCGATGAAGACCGAAAAGCGCGGCATCGGCGACCTCAACGTCGCGGTGACCTTCGCCGGTGTGACTTTCCAGCCGGGCCACTATGTCTATGCGGACAACAACGGCGTGATCGTTTCGCCGAGTCCGCTGCAGATGCCTGAATAAGCTTTTCGACAAAGGGATGCGGATGTTCGAGGAAGAAAACGCGCAGTGGGGGCTGGTGCATGCCCTGGTGCTGGACGGTAAGGGCGGTGCGCGTTCGATAGCCCGGACGGAACTTGACGATCTGCAGCTGCAGGCGCACGAAAGCCTGTGGCTGCATTGGGATCGCAGCCATCCGCAGACCCAGACCTGGCTGCGCAAATCCAGCGGACTCAACGAGTTCACCTGCGACCTGCTGCTGGAAGAGAACACCCGACCACGCCTGTTGCCGCTGCCCGAGTCCGAGCTGCTGCTGTTTTTGCGTGGGGTCAATCTCAACCCGGGCGCCGAGCCGGAAGACATGGTTTCGGTGCGGATTTTCGCTTCTGCGCAACGGGTGATCTCCCTGCGTTTGCGGCCATTGCGCGCCACTGATGAGTTGCTCGCGCAACTGGCTGACGGCAAAGGCCCGAAGACTTCTTCGGAGCTGATCCTTTATCTGGCGCAGTTCCTCACCAATAAAGTGCAGGATCTGGTCACTTGCCTCTCGGAAATCGCCGATGAGGAAGAAGAAAAAATGGATGCCGACGAACGGTATACCCCCGAGCATGGCTCGGTTTTGCACATCCGTCGGCGGGCTGCCGGGCTCAAGCGTTTTCTCGCCCCGCAACGGGATATTTTCGGCCAGCTGACGCGGATAAAACTGCCCTGGTTCGTCGATGACGATGCCGATTACTGGAACGAACTGAACAACAGCCTGACCCGCTATCTGGAAGAGCTGGAATTGACCCGGGAGCGCGTGGGGCTTGTGCTGGAGGCCGAAGACCGGCGTTTGAGCGTACGCATGAATCGCACCATGTATCGCTTCGGGATCATCACCTGCATTTTTTTGCCGATGAGTTTTTTCACCGGCCTGCTGGGTATCAATGTCGGCGGCATTCCGTTTGCCGAAAGCCCTTACGGGTTCCTGATCGCCTGCTTGACGGTGCTCGCCATGGCTCTGGGGCAATGGTGGTTGTTCCGTCGTTTGCGCTGGGTATGAAGAGGCCGCATGTGACCCGAGCAAATCTGCCCGCGTCTTTCACAGACATCACGAGAGGTGCGTATGCACGATCCGTTTGAACAGTCTTTGCGCGACATGCTCAACGCCTCGCCGTCCAGCCGCGACGACGATGCCTGCCTGGGCCGCGTACTCAAAACCGCCAACCGCCAGGTCGGCGCCGGTGATCTGTTCAGCCTGCTGGGCCGCTGGCTGCCCGCGCTGATGATCGCCCTGAACAATGGCTCGGCGCATGTTTCGCCGGTTTCCCGTCTTCGTAAACCTGCTGTTCGCACTGCTGATAAGGCTGATTGAATATGGAACTTGATCTCTGGACTCAGAGCCTCGTCACTGCAATGACTGCGTTGTGGACCAAAGTCGCTAATTTCATTCCGAACCTGTTCGGCGCACTGGTTGTGCTGCTGTTGGGTTTCGTCGTGGCCAAGCTGCTCGACACCTTGCTTTCCAAGTTGCTGGCCAAATTGGGCCTTGATCGCCTGATGGGCGGCACCGGTCTGACCAAGCTGATGTCGCGTGCCGGGCTGCAAGTGCCGATCTCGACCTTGATCGGTAAAATCGTTTACTGGTTCGTTCTGCTGATTTTCCTGGTTTCTGCAGCAGAATCCCTTGGCCTTGAGCGAGTTTCAGCTACGCTGGACATGCTGGCGCTGTATCTGCCGAAAGTCTTCGGCGCCGCGCTGGTGTTGCTGGTCGGTGTGTTGCTCGCGCAATTGGCCAACGGCCTGGTGCGCGGAGCGGCGGAAGGCGTAGGCCTGGACTACGCTTCGGGGCTGGGGCGCATCGCGCAGGGGCTGGTGATCATCATCAGTATTTCGGTGGCGATCAGTCAGCTCGAGGTCAAGACCGACCTGCTGAACCATGTGATTGTCATTGTATTGATTACCGTTGGTCTGGCAGTTGCGCTGGCCATGGGGTTGGGAAGCCGGGAAATTGCCGGGCAGATTCTTGCGGGAATCTATGTGCGTGAGTTGTACGAGGTTGGGCAACAAGTGCGTGTTGGCGAGGTCGAAGGCCAGATCGAAGAGATCGGCACGGTTAAAACCACATTGCTGACCGATGAGGGTGAGCTAGTCTCTCTCTCCAATCGGATCCTGCTGGAACAGCATGTGAGTAGCCGCTAAACCGGCAAACCCTGCTAATGTATGCCGCCGCAAAATGCCAGCCAAGGCTGGCTGCGGTGGACATTGACCTGACTGTCGGCACGACTTGTTTTGAATAAAGCCCAAACGCTATCCACGCGCTACGACCCCCGCGAGCTCTCTGATGAGGAGTTGGTCGCGCGCTCGCACACCGAGCTTTTTCACGTAACGCGCGCCTATGAAGAGTTGATGCGGCGTTACCAGCGAACATTATTTAATGTCTGTGCGAGATATCTTGGGAACGATCGCGACGCAGACGATGTCTGTCAGGAAGTGATGCTGAAGGTGCTGTATGGCCTGAAGAACTTCGAGGGGAAATCGAAGTTCAAAACCTGGCTTTACAGCATCACTTACAACGAATGCATCACGCAGTATCGGAAGGAACGGCGTAAGCGTCGCTTGATGGACGCTCTCAGCCTGGACCCTCTTGAAGAAGCGTCTGAAGAAAAGGCGCCGAAACCGGAGGAGAAGGGTGGGCTTGATCGCTGGCTGGTGTATGTGAATCCGATTGACCGCGAAATTCTGGTGCTACGATTTGTCGCAGAGCTGGAGTTTCAGGAGATCGCAGACATCATGCACATGGGTTTGAGTGCGACAAAAATGCGTTACAAACGCGCTCTAGATAAATTGCGTGAGAAATTTGCAGGCATTGCTGAAACTTAGTTCAGCGCAAATATCTCTTACGTGTAGGCAAGTTCTGATAGACTTGCCGCCGAGTTGTCCCCCGGTTTGCGGGACTGCTTCACAATCACCAGATGGGGATTTAACGGATGAAACTGAAAAACACCTTGGGCTTGGCCATTGGTTCTCTGATTGCCGCCACTTCGTTCGGCGCTCTGGCACAAGGCCAAGGCGCAGTTGAAATCGAAGGCTTCGCCAAGAAAGAACAATTCGACAGCGCTCGTAACTTCAAGAACAACGGCAACCTGTTCGGCGGTTCGATCGGTTACTTCCTGACCGACGACGTAGAACTGCGTCTGGGCTACGACGAAGTGCACAACGTACGTGCCGACGATGGCAAGAACGTCAAAGGCGCTAACACCGCTCTGGACGCTCTGTACCACTTCAACAACCCAGGCGACATGATTCGTCCATACGTTTCGGCCGGTTTCTCTGACCAGAGCATCGACCAGAACGGTTCGAACGGTCGTAACCGTTCCACCTTCGCCAACGTTGGCGGCGGTGCCAAGCTGTACTTCACCGAGAACTTCTACGCCCGTGCTGGCGTTGAAGCTCAATACAACATCGACCAGGGCGACACCGAGTGGGCTCCTAGCGTCGGTATCGGTGTGAACTTCGGTGGCGGCTCCAAGCCTGCTGCTGCTCCAGTTCCAGCACCCGCTGAAGTCTGCTCCGACAGCGACAACGATGGCGTTTGCGACAACGTTGACAAGTGCCCGGACACCCCAGCCAACGTAACTGTTGACGCTGATGGCTGCCCAGCAGTTGCTGAAGTTGTTCGTGTTGAGCTGGACGTGAAATTCGACTTCGACAAGTCGGTCGTCAAGCCAAACAGCTACGGCGACATCAAGAACCTGGCTGACTTCATGAAGCAGTACCCATCCACCACCACTACTGTTGAAGGTCACACTGACTCCGTCGGTCCTGACGCTTACAACCAGAAACTGTCCGAGCGTCGTGCAAACGCCGTTAAGCAAGTTCTGACCAACCAGTACGGTGTTGAATCGTCCCGCGTTCAGTCTGTTGGCTACGGCGAATCCCGCCCAGTTGCTGACAACAAAACTGACGCTGGCCGCGCTGTTAACCGTCGCGTAGAAGCGCAGGTTGAAGCTCAAGCTAAGTAATTAGCTGCCGCTCTGAGAAAAGCCCGGCTTAGGCCGGGCTTTTCTTTGTCTGCGATTTGCCGAGGCGATATGTATTCAGGCCGTCGCCATCGAAGGCAGATCGTATTGCGCGGACTGAGTCGCGGCTGCGACTGCACCGATCACCAGAATCGCAGGGCTTTTCAGCTCGAATAGTTTGGCATCCTCATTCATGGTGCTCAGGTCGCTGCGGCATTCGCGCTGCTGCGGCAGTGAGGCATTCTCGATCATCGCCACCGGCGTTTCCGCCGCCATGCCCCCGGCCAGCAGTTGCTCGCGAATCTCGCCGAGTTTGGCCACACCCATGTAAATCACCAGCGTCGTCCCGCTCTGTGCCAGTGCCTGCCAGTTCAGTTGGCTGTCGTCCTGAGTGTGCGCGGTCACCAGCGTCACGCCGCGGGCCACGCCGCGCAAGGTCAGCGAAATATCGCATTGCGTGGCGCCGGCCAGGCCTGCGGTGATGCCATTGACCAGCTCCACTTCGACGCCGCGCTCGCGCAGCCACTGCGCTTCTTCACCGCCACGGCCGAAAATGCACGGATCGCCACCCTTGAGCCGCACCACGCATTTGCCGTGGCGCGCGTAACGCAGCATCAGCCGATGGATGAATGCCTGCGGGGTCGAGCGACAGCCGCCACGTTTGCCCACGCTGATGATCCGCGCGTCAGGGCAGTGTTCCAGCACCGCTTCGTTGACCAGGTCGTCGATCAACACCACATCGGCCGCGCGCAACGCACGTACCGCTTTGAGGGTCAGCAATTCCGGATCACCAGGACCTGCACCCACCAGCCAGACTTTTGCATTCATGGTGTTTTCCTCATCAGATGACGGCGGCCGGCTGCACTTCGGCGGCCAGCAAGCGTTTGATTTCCGGGACGCACGAGCCGCATTGCGTGCCGCAGCCCAATTGATTTTTCAGACCTTGCAGATCCAGACCCTGGCGAATGCCAGCGCAGACGGCGTTGAGGCTGACGTTTTTGCAGTTGCACAAAGTTTTATTGGCCGCGACCTGCACGCCGGCATTGCCCGGCGGCGCGCTCATCGGCGCCAGCAGCCAGCGGCGCAGTTGTTCGTCGGCACGGCCCTCCAGCCACAACCCCTGCAACCAGTGCTGCGCCAGGGTTTCGCCAGCCAGACGAATCGCAGTAATCCGACCGTTCTCGATGCGCACGCGTTTGCCAATCGCGCGGCGTGGGTCGTCGTAGGCGAGGACCGGTCCGTCAATCAGTGACAGGCACTGGTCAATTTGCGCGAGCAATGGCGCATCCGGCGCCTCTTGGCTGGCAGCGCGTATCAGCAGCGCCGGACGTTCGCGTCCGACAAGGCTGAGGCTGACGTAGGAAAACGCCTCGCAGAGCGGCCGTAGCGTCTCGAAATGCCGCTGCACATCGCCCTCGATCAGGGCGAACAGTTGCCACGGCAGATTGACCGGCTCCAGGCGCACACCGCTGTGTTTCAGTTCCGGTTGTTTCGACAGTGGATCGAAGGCCGGCTGGGTCAGGTTGTTCACGCCGCCCTTGAGAAAACGATCGCCCCAGTGCATCGGCAAAAACGCCTGACCGGGACGCACGCTGTCATCGCTGCCGACTGCGACGATCACCGCGCCGCGACGGCTTTTCAGATTGACCAGATCGCCTGGTTGCAGACGGTGCCGGCGCATCTCGTCGGGATGCAGACTGAGCACGGCTTCGCTGACATGGCCGAACAGTTGCGCAGCGGTGCCGGTGCGGCTCATGCCGTGCCACTGATCGCGCAGGCGCCCGGTGAGAAGAGTCAGCGGGAAGCGCGCGTCGCGTTGCTCCTTGGCGGCACGGTACGGCTCGGCGATGAATTGCGCGCGACCGCTGGCGGTAGGAAAAACCCCGTCGGTGTACAAGCGCGACGTGCCTTGCCGGGCACCGATCGGGAACGGCCACTGTTGCGGGCCGATCTGATCGATCAGCGCATGGCTGATGCCGGACAGATCGAGATCGCGGCCTCGGGTCAGGCCTTTGAATTCATCGAACAATTGCGCCGGCTCAGCGAAGGCAAACAGACTCGGTTGCTGCGCACGCAGACGTTGCTCAAGACGCTGGGCGAAATCCACGGTGATCGCCCAGTCCGGCCGTGCTTCACCCGGTGGGACAATCGCCTGGCGAACGTGGGAAATGCGCCGCTCAGAGTTGGTCACCGAGCCTTCTTTCTCGCCCCAGCTGGCGGCAGGCAGCAGCAGGTCTGCGAAGGCGGCGGTTTCGGTGGTGCGAAACGCTTCCTGCAACACCACGAACGGGCAGGCCTCAAGGGCCGCGCGCACCGCGCTTTGGTCCGGCATCGATTGCGCCGGGTTGGTACAGGCAATCCACAAGGCCTTGATCTTGCCGCTGCGCAGGTTTTCGAACAATTCGATGGCGCTGAGGCCGGGCGCTTCCGGCAGACTTTCCACGCCCCAGTATCGCGCCACTTCAGCGCGGTGCGCCGGGTCGGCCGCATCGCGGTGGCCGGGCAGCAGATTCGACAGGCTGCCGGTTTCGCGCCCGCCCATGGCGTTCGGCTGACCGGTCAGGGAGAAAGGTCCTGCGCCCGGCCGGCCGATTTGCCCGGTGGCCAGGTGCAGATTGATCAGCGCACTGTTTTTCGCGCTGCCAGCGGTGGACTGATTCAAGCCCATGCACCACAGCGACAGAAAGCTCGGCGACGTGCCGACCCATTCGGCGCACTGCTGCAACTGCTCGACGCTGATCCCGCACAGTTGCGAGACCATTTGCGGGGTGTAGTCGCGGACCAGATTCTTCAGTTCGGCCAGACCTTCGGTGTGGGCATTGATGAAATCGCGGTCGACCCAGTCTTCCCACAGCAGCAGGTGCAAAATCCCATGAAACAGCGCGACATCGGTGCCCGGCAGAATCGCCAGATGCAGGTCAGCCAGATCGCAGGTGTCGGTACGCCGTGGATCGATGACGATGACTTTCATCTGCGGGCGCCGCGCTTTGGCTTCTTCCAGCCGACGGAAAAGCACCGGATGGGCGTAGGCCATGTTACTGCCGACGATCATCACGCAATCGCTCAGCTCCAGATCTTCATAACTGCACGGCGGCGCGTCGGCACCCAGACTGCGTTTGTAGCCGACCACGGCGGAAGACATGCACAGGCGTGAATTACTGTCGATGTTGTTGGTGCCGACCAGCGCCCGCGCCAGTTTGTTGAAGGCGTAGTAATCCTCGGTGAGCAACTGCCCGGAAATGTAGAACGCCACGCTGTCCGGGCCGTGCTCGGCGATGGTTTCGGCGAAAACATTGGCGGCGTGTTCCAGCGCGGTGTCCCAGTCTGTGCGGCTGCGCGCCAGACCTTTGCCCAGGCGCAGCTCTGGGTAGAGCGCGCGGGCGGCAAGGTCGCCGGTCAGGTGCAGGGTCGAGCCTTTGCTGCACAGTTTGCCGAAGTTGGCCGGGTGCGCCGGATCGCCGCTGACGCCGAGGATGCGCTCGCCGTCATGCTCGATCAGTACGCCGCAGCCGACCCCGCAATAGCAGCAGGTCGAGGCGGTCGTCTGGCGGTTCATCAGATGGCGTCCCGCAGCGCCAATTGCACCCGACCGTTTTCGACCCGGGCCGGATGGTGATGGGCGCAGCCAACGTCCGGCGCCTGGGCTTCGCCGGACTCGAGGTCGATCTGCCAGTTGTGCAGCGGGCAGGCTACGCGTTTGCCATAGATCAGGCCTTGCGACAACGGCCCGCCCTTGTGCGGGCAGCGGTCGTCGAGGGCGAAAACCTCGTCGTCGCTGGTACGAAAAATCGCAATGTCACCTTTTGGCCCGGCAATGATTCGAGAGCCGAGGGCATTGATCTCGTCGAGGGCACAGATATCGAGCCAGTTCATGCCGGCACCTCCAGGTTTTTCAGAGGGATCACGTCGAATTCTTTCTTCAGTTGCGGTTGCGCCAGACGCTCTTTCCACGGGTCCTGTTCGAACGACAGGGAGAATTGCAGGCGCTCGTTCAAGGCTTTGCGCCGCTCGGCGTCTTCGAGCACGTTCTTCTTGATGTGCTCCATGCCGACCCGCTGCAGGTAGTGCACGGTGCGTTCGAGGTAGAAAGCTTCTTCGCGGTACAGCTGCAGGAAGGCGCCGTTGTATTCGCGCACTTCATCGGCGGTTTTCAGTTTGACGAAGAACTCGGCGACCTCGGTTTTGATCCCGCCGTTGCCGCCGATGTACATCTCCCAACCGGAATCGACGCCGATGATGCCGACGTCTTTGATGCCCGCTTCCGAGCAATTGCGCGGGCAGCCGGAGACCGCGAGTTTGACCTTGTGCGGCGACCACATGTTGAACAGGTCGTGTTCGAGGTCGATGCCCAGTTGCGTCGAATTCTGCGTGCCGAAGCGGCAGAACTCGCTGCCCACGCAGGTCTTCACCGTACGGATGGATTTGCCGTAGGCGTGGCCGGACGGCATGTCGAGGTCTTTCCACACGCCGGGCAGGTCCTGCTTTTTGATCCCCAGCAGGTCGATGCGCTGGCCGCCGGTGACCTTGACCATCGGCACTTGATATTTGTCGGCGACGTCAGCGATGCGCCGCAATTCCGAGGGATTGGTCACGCCGCCCCACATCCGTGGCACCACCGAATAGGTGCCGTCCTTTTGAATGTTGGCGTGGGCGCGTTCGTTGATCAGGCGCGATTGCGGATCGTCCTTGGCTTCGCCCGGCCACGTGGAAATCAGGTAATAGTTGAGCGCCGGGCGGCAGGTCGCACAGCCATTGGGCGTGCGCCAGTTCAGGTAACTCATGGTGTCGGCGATGGTCAGCAGATGCTCTTGGCGAATCGCCTGGCGGATCTGCCCGTGATTGAGGTCGCTGCAACCGCAAATGGCTTTTTCGCTTTTCGGTTTGACGTCCGCCGCGCCGCCGACCGTGTTGATCAGGATCTGCTCGACCAGACCAGCGCAGGAACCGCAGGAGCTGGCAGCCTTGGTGTGTTTCTTCACTTCATCGACGCTGAACAGGCCGTGTTCCTGAATCGCCTTGACGATGGTGCCTTTGCACACGCCGTTGCAGCCGCAGACTTCGGCGCTGTCGGCCATGACCATGGCTTTGTCCTGGCCCTGATGTCCTACATCGCCAAGGGCGTTTTCGCCAAACATCAAATGATCGCGGATCTCGCCGATGGCGTGATTCTCACGAATCTGCCGGAAATACCAACCGCCATCTGCCGTATCGCCGTACAGACAGGCTCCGACCAGCACGTCATCCTTGATTACCAGTTTCTTGTACACACCGCCGATCGGGTCGGAGAGGGTGATGGTTTCGGTGCCTTCGCCGCCCATGAAGTCGCCGGCAGAGAACAGGTCGATGCCGGTGACTTTGAGTTTGGTCGAGGTCACCGAGCCCTGATAACGGGCGAAACCCAGTTGCGCGAGGTGGTTGGCGCAGACCTTGGCCTGTTCGAACAGCGGCGCGACCAGACCGTAGGCGATGCCGCGGTGGCTGGCGCATTCGCCGATCGCGTAGATACGCGGGTCGTAGGTTTGCAGGGTGTCGTTGACCAGAATCCCGCGGTTGCACGGGATGCCAGCCTTTTCCGCCAGTTCGGTGTTGGGGCGGATGCCGGCCGCCATGACCACCAGATCGGCGGGGATGATGTCGCCGTTCTTGAACTGCACCGAGCCGACCCGGCCATTGCCGGCGTCGTGCAGGGCCTGGGTCTGTTCGCACAGGCGGAAGTGCAGGCCACGGGATTCCAGCGCCGATTGCAGAAGTTGGCCGCTGGTCTTGTCCAGTTGCCGCTCCAGCAGCCATTCACCGAGGTGCACCACGGTGACGTGCATGCCGCGCAGCATCAGGCCGTTGGCCGCTTCGAGGCCAAGCAGGCCGCCGCCGATGACCACGGCGTGCTTGTGGGTTTTGGCGGTGTCGATCATGGCCTGGGTGTCGGCGATGTCGCGGTAACCGATCACGCCCTCCAGGGTGTTGCCGGGGATCGGCAGGATGAATGGCGTGGAGCCGGTGGCAATCAGCAAGCGATCGTATTCGGCTTCGCTGCCGTCCTCGGCGATCACCCGGCGCTTGACCCGGTCGATCTCCACCACTTTGCGGTTGAGCAGCAGCTTGATGTTGTTTTCGAGGTACCAGTCGAGGTCGTTGAGCACGATCTCTTCGAAGGTCTGCTCACCGGCGAGCACCGGGGAGAGCAGGATGCGGTTGTAGTTGGTGTGCGGTTCGGCGCCGAAGACGGTGATGTCGTACAGGTCGTTGCTCAGTTTCAGCAATTCTTCGAGGGTGCGAACCCCGGCCATGCCATTGCCGACCATCACCAGTTTGAGTTTTTTCATCAGGTTCTCCGGGGAGCTGCGGCGGGCCTCTGGTGGGCCGTCGGGCCGTGCTCGACAAATTTTGCGCAAACAAAAAAAGGCGTCCCGCTAGTTGCCTAGCGAGGACGCCTTTGTCCTGGTCCCGTTCTCTCGGGGAGCCCAGCCTTCGTCGTTGAAGGTTGGGCTTTATGTGTGTGTTGAGAGGAGTAATGCAGTGGTTGTGCCAACTTGGCAAATGGCGGGTTTATTGGGGATTGGTTGAAAATGAAGGGCTTTTTTTGCACCGATTGGAGGCGTGTTGCTCGTTCGTGGCGCATTCATCCGAAAAGATTTGCAGCGCAGCGTCTGGCTTCATCGCGAGCAGGCTCACTCTTATAGGGGAACGCTTTCCAAATTGTAGGAGTGAGCCTGCTTGCGATAGCCGCAACTCGGTTTCAACTGTGAAACAGCAACACAAGCAGCACCACATTCCCCAACAAGGCCAGCAGCGCCATGGTCCGCCAGACCTTCAGCGGCTCGCGCTCCAGCAAAGGTCTGGGCCGCACGCTCAAACTGCGTCGCTCACCCTGTTCCAGCAGCAGCAACCATTCTTCCGCCGTTTCAAAGCGCTGCTGCGGATCGGCGGCGACGCCGCGCTCAAGGCTCTGCGCCAGCCATTCCGGCAGATCCGGGCGAAACCGACTAGCGCTCACCGGCACGCCAAATCGCGGCCGCTGAAAGGCTTCGATCTCGCCATACGGAAAATGCCCGGTGAGCAGGTAATACAGGGTCACGCCGAGCGCATACAAATCCTGCTGCACGCTCGGCGAATCGCCGCGAAACGCTTCCGGGGCAATGAAACTCGGGGTTCCCGGCAACGTCGACGGCGCGTCTTGCGACAGACCGGGGCAATAAGCGAGGCCGAAGTCCAGCAGACGCAATTCGCCGTCATCGCCCCAATGCAGGTTTTCCGGTTTGATGTCGCGGTGCAGGATTTGCCGCCGATGCAGCAGGCCGACCGCGCGCAGCAAGCGCTCGGCGATGTCCTGCCATTGCGCCAGCGGCAGCGGGCCGTGTTGTTGAAACAATTGGGCGAGAGTCGTTCCCGGGTATTCGCGCATCACGTAATACAGATGCTGGCGCTGCGGGCAGGCATGCACTTCGGGGAAGTGCCGGCCGGCGACGCGCCTGAGAAACCATTCTTCGGACAGTAGCGCTTGCCCGGCCTGCGGGTCGTCCGCCAGGCGCGCCGGCAGGGTTTTCAACAGCCACGACTGGCCTTGGCCATCGGCGACCCGGTACAGCAGCGATTGCTGACTCTGCGCAACAATGCCTTGCACCTGCCAGCTTTCGAATGACTGAGCGGGTTTCAGTGGTGGCGGCAACGGCCATTGTTGCAAGTGAATCAAAGCGTCGCCAATGCTCGATTCGCCAAGCGCATCGACGCGCACCAGCAAGGCACTGGCGTTGTCCTGACTGCCGGCCAGATGCGCGGCGTTGATCAGCGTCTGTGCGGCGCTCGTCAGATCCGGTTGATCACGCAGAATCGCCGCGATTGCGGTATCGCCCAGCGTCGACCAGACGCCATCGCTGAGCAGCACGAAGCTTTCGCCTTCCTGCAGTTCACCATCGAGAAAATCCAGCACCAGGTGCTGGTCCAGTCCCAGCGCGCGCTTGAGGACATGTTGCATACCCGGCTGGTCCCAGACGTGATCCTCGGAGATGCGCTGCAACGTGTCGGCGTGCCAGCGATACACCCGGCAATCGCCGACATGGGCGAGGGTGAAGCGCTGCCCGCGCAGCACCAGCGCACTGACCGTGGTCAGCAGCGGTTGCCCGCCGCCATTGGCCTGCAACCAACGGTTTTGCGCGAGCAACAGACGATCCAGCGCTTGCGCCACGCTCCAGGTTTCCGGGGTGGCGTAGTAGTCCAGCGCCAGCGCCTGCAAGGTCGAGCGCGCGGCGAGGCCGCCATCGGCGCACTGGCTGACGCCGTCGGCGATGGCGAACAGATAGCCTTTGCTCGCCGCCAGCGCTGGCGCCGGCGTCACCGCACGCAGCGCGTCCTGATTTTCCGCGCGCGGGCCGGTGGCGCTGGCTTCGGCAAAGCTCAGTTGCAGAGCCATCGACGCCTCAGACTCGCGCCGCCGTTACCGCTGCCGAACCCCAGGTGGTCCGCCAGCGGCGCTTGACGCCGTGCAGGCCAAACCATGCCAGGACGCCGAGGCTGGCGAACAACCACAGCGCCAGTTGATAGCTGCCGGTGCTCTGCTTGATTGCGCCCATGCCGGCCGCCAGAGCAAAACCGCCGATGCCGCCGGCCATGCCGATCAACCCGGTCATCACACCGATTTCCAGACGAAAGCGCTGCGGCACCAGTTGAAACACCGCACCGTTGCCGGCACCCAGGCCGAGCATGGTGCAGACGAAGAGCGCCAGTGCAGCGTAGGAACTTGGCAGGTTGAAGCCAACGGCGGCGATGCAGATGGCGGCGACGGTGTACATCGCCAGCAGGGTGCGGATGCCACCGAAGCGATCGGCCAGCGCGCCACCCAGTGGGCGCATCAGGCTGCCGCCGAACACGCAGGCGGCGGTGTAGTAACCGGCGGTCACCGGGCTCAAACCGTATTGATCGTTGAAGTAGCCGGGCAGGGCGCTGGCCAGACCGATGAAGCCGCCGAAGGTCACGCTGTAGAAAAACATGAACCACCAGCTGTCACGGTCGCCAAGGGCTTTGAAGTAATCGGCCATGGCTTTGGCTTTCGGCCGCTGCGGGGCGTTTTTCGCCAGCAAGGCGAACAGCACCAATGTCAGGACTAGTGGGATCAGCGCAAAGCCAAAGACATTGCTCCAGCCGAATGCGGCGGCAATCACTGGCGCGAGCAGCGCGGCGAAGACTGTCCCGGAGTTGCCCGCACCGGCAATGCCCATGGCTTTGCCCTGATGCTCTGGCGGATACCATTGCGAGGCCAGCGGCAGGGCCACGGCGAACGAGGCGCCGGCCATGCCGAGGAAGAGGCCGAGGATCAGCGCCTGCTCGTAACTGTGAATGCCGAGTTTCCACGCGCCGAACAGTGCGCAGATGACGATGACCTGACCGATCAGCCCGGCGGTTTTCGGCGACAGCCGATCGGCCAGCATGCCCATGGCGAAGCGCAGCACCGCGCCGGCGAGAATCGGCGTGGCGACGACCAGACCGCGTTGTTGGGTGGTCAGTTGCAGGTCGGTGGCAATCTGCACCGCCAGCGGGCCGAGCAGGTACCAGACCATGAAGCTCAGGTCGAAATACAGAAAGGCCGCGAACAGGGTCGGGGTGTGGCCGGATTTCCAGAAGCTTGAATTCATCGCGCACCTCAGCTGATAAGAGTCTCGGGAGTCATGCACAGCAGGTGGAGCGCCTGCACGGCCGCACCACCGGCCCCGGTCTGTGGGGCCAAAACGCAAAAACGCCGCTACCGGATTCGCTAAAGGGCGAATGGGGTGAGCGACGTCTTTGTCGTGGGTGGGGCAACCGCCGTTGGTTACCTGAGGGAATGCTTAGCGAGATTTGTGCCAACAATCGAAGACCGAGGTGCATCCTTCGCGAGCAGGCTCGCTCCCACAGGGGAATTCAGATCGTTCCCATGCTCCGCGTGGGAATGCCGCCATGGACGCTCCGCGTCCGCTCTTGCGAGGTGACGCAGAGCGTCACGGGATGCATTCCCACGCAGAGCGTGGGAACGATCAGTCAGCCCAGCAACTCGCTCATGGCAATTATTTGCTCCGCCACCTGTATCAGCTTCTGCTGCCGGCTCATGGCCTGGCGCCGCATCAGGGTGTAAGCCTCTTCCTCGTTGCAATCCTTCATCTTCATCAACAAGCCCTTGGCCAGCTCGATGCGCTTGCGCTCGGCCAGTTGCTGGTCCCGTGCCTGCAACTGCGCACGCAAGGCCTGGTCGCTTTCGAAGCGCGCCATCGCCACATCCAGAATCGGCTGAAGGCGCTGGGCGTGAATACCCTCCACGATGTAAGCGCTGACCCCGGACTTGATCGCCTGGCGCATCACCGTCGGGTCATGCTCGTCGGTAAACATCACGATCGGCCGTGGCTGGTCGCGGCTGACGAGCACCACTTGCTCCATGACATCGCGGCTTGGTGACTCGGTATCGATCAGGATCACGTCCGGGCGCACCGTTTCGACGCGGGCGGGCAGGTCGATGGTCAGGCCGGACTCGTCGATCACCTCGAAACCGGCCTCGGTCAACGCGGCCTTCAGACGGCCGACTTTTTTCGCGGTGTCGTTGATCAGTAGAATGCGCAACATGTTCGCGGCCTCCGGTCAGCGCTGGGCAAGCAGGGGAGCGTCGTCGCTCAGCGCGTGCAGCTTGAAGCTACGCGCATAGCCCGCCGGATCGCTGCCGTCCCAGACCTTGCCGTCGAGCAACTGGCTGCTGCGCATGTCGGTGCCCCAGGCGGCCACGCCAACCGCCGTTGCGGCATCGCGATACAACTGCAGTTGCTGAACCTGACGGGCCACGGCGAGGTAGTCCGGGTCGCTGCGCAACAAACCCCAGCGGCGGAACTGGGTCATGAACCACATGCCATCGGAGAGGTACGGCAAGTTGACCTCGCCATGGCCATGAAAGCGCAGCGCGTGCGGGTCTTGCCAGCGGTTGCCGAGGCCGTCGGCATACTCGCCGAGAAAACGCGGTTCGATGCACGCCACCGGCGCGTCGAGGTATTCCGCCGCGCTGAGCAGGTGTGCGGTGCTGCGACGATTTTCCGGGCTGGCTTCGATGAAGCGGCTGGCCTCGAGAATCGCCATCACCAGCGCCCGCGCGGTATTGGGGTATTGCTCGACGAATTCACGGGTGCAACCGAGGACTTTTTCCGGGTGATCGGGCCAGATGGTCTGGCTGGTGGCGAGGGTGAAACCGAGGTCCTGCTGCACCGCGCTGGCGGCCCACGGCTCGCCCACGCAAAAACCGTCGATGCGCCCGGCTTGCAGGTGCGCGACCATTTGCGGCGGCGGTACCACCACACTGTCGACATCCTGCAACGGATGAATGCCTTGGCTCGCCAGCCAGTAATACAGCCACATCGCATGGGTGCCGGTGGGGAAGGTCTGGGCGAAGGTCAGTTTTGCGCGGCTTTGGTGCACGTGGCGGTCGAGCGCTTCAGGACTGTTCACGCCGAGGTTTTGCAGGTTGCGTGAAAGGTTGAGGCTTTGGCCGTTCTGATTGAGGCCCATCAGCACCGCCATGTCGGTCGGCGCAACACCGCCGATGCCCAGATGCACAGCGTAGATCAAGCCGTACAAGCTGTGCGCGGCGTCGAGTTCGCCGCTGACCAGGTTGTCGCGCAGGTTGGCCCAAGAGGCCTGGCGCTTGAGGTTCAGGGTCAGGCCGTACGGCTGGGCAAAGCCCTGCGTGGCCGCGACGACGACCGAGGCGCAATCGCTCAGGGCCATGAAGCCGAGGTTGATCGCGCTCTTTTCCGGCGCATCGCTGCCATTGACCCAGGCCAGTGGCCCGACCGTCAGTTCATTCATATACCGCCACCTCGAAAAAAAAAGCGCCGCCGCGGACTTTGCCCAGGCAAACCCGTCGACGACGCCATTGTCCGTGCTCGTCTGCCGTCATTGGCCGGCGAGTTGATAACCGGGAAAGTGCAAGGCATATGCCACCGGCGCGATTTGTGGCGTGCGCCTCGCGCCGCGGGGTGATGCCCGGCTATAATCGCCGCCTCTTTTCGCCGCCCGAGTCATCGCCGCCCATGTACACCCTGGCCCGTCAGCTGTTGTTCAAACTTTCCCCGGAAACCTCCCACGATCTGTCGCTGGATCTGATCGGCGCGGGTGGGCGTTTGGGTCTCAACGGCTTGCTGTGCAAGGCGCCGGCGCAGGTGCCAGTGACCGTCATGGGCCTGGAGTTTCCCAACCCGGTGGGGCTGGCGGCCGGTCTGGACAAGAACGGCGCGGCCATCGATGGTTTCGCACAACTGGGTTTTGGCTTTGTCGAAATCGGTACCGTGACCCCGCGTCCACAACCGGGTAACCCGAAACCACGGATTTTCCGCCTGCCGGAAGCCGAGGCGATCATCAACCGCATGGGCTTCAACAACCTCGGCGTCGATAACCTGCTGACGCGGGTCGCTGCGGCGAAATACCAGGGCGTGCTGGGCATCAACATCGGCAAGAACTTCGACACCCCGGTCGAACGTGCGGTCGACGATTACCTGATCTGCCTCGACAAGGTCTATGCCCACGCCAGCTATGTGACGGTCAACGTCAGCTCGCCGAACACCCCGGGCCTGCGCAGCCTGCAGTTTGGTGATTCGCTCAAGCAGTTGCTCGCCGACCTGGCCACGCGCCGCGCCGAACTCGCGCTGCGGCACGGCAAGCATGTGCCGCTGGCAATCAAGATCGCCCCGGACATGACCGACGAAGAAACCGTGCAGGTGGCGCAGGCGCTGATCGAAACCGGCATGGACGCGGTGATCGCCACCAACACCACCCTCAGCCGGGTCGGCGTTGAAGGCATGGAGCATGGCGACGAGGCGGGCGGTCTGTCCGGCGCACCGGTACGCGAGAAGAGCACCCACACCGTGAAGGTACTGGCGGGTGAGCTGGCCGGGCGTTTGCCGATCATCGCCGCCGGCGGGATCACCGAAGGCAAGCACGCGGCCGAGAAGATTGAGGCCGGTGCCAGCCTGGTGCAGATTTATTCGGGCTTCATCTATAAAGGCCCAGCATTGATTCGCGAAGCGGTCGACGCCATCGCCGCGTTGCGCTGAGCCATCTGCCATCACGGTGATCCCCTGTAGGAGTGAGCCTGCTCGCGATAGCGGTGTACCAGTCACTCATGAAGTGACTGAACAAAAGCTATCGCGAGCAGGCTCACTCCTACAGGTTATGTGCTCGGCAGAAAAAATATGCAGGCAATAAAAAGGGCTCCTCGAAGGAGCCCCAGGGCCGTAGCCCGCCGTCCGGGAAGGACGTGCGTGGTTAATTCGTTACAAATTCAGATTGTCGTGTCGGAATAAATGCCCTGTGTCAGCCGACGGCGTGAAGTTCGTTGAGTCTGTGGATTCCCGCAGTGCCGGTCATACCGTCCCAGTTGTCGCCGCGTCCTTCTCGCCAGCCGTTGATCCAGGCTTGACGTACCGACGGTAGAGTAAATGGGCAAAGCTCACGGGATTTGCCACCAACGCCATATTGATATCCGCGCAAAAACGCTCTTTCCAACGGATCACGCTTAAGTCTTCTCATAGGGTGTTTCCCTCACTTGTTGACTGTAGTGTCGCGTTGACCTCAATTGAGGTCTGGCAGAAGAAACCTGCCATGGTGCGGCTCGCTGCCGGCGTGGCGAGCCAAGGTGTTGACGCCGTTGCGACGTCAACCTGTATGCAGTTCTAACCAATGAGTCACAGCGAGGGAATGACCGTTTTGTCATAAGCACGTAACGGAAAGGATGCTATGGCAATAAGTAACCGTGTATTTATTGACCGTTTTGTGAGCAAACCCCGGTATGATCGGCGCCGCGCTGGATAATGGGGTTAATTCTTTAGTGAGAATGACCCACGTTTGCGCTCAGGTACTAAGCGACGAAGGGTCACTTCAAGACATTTTGTTGCCTCAACTTTTTTATCTGTCCCGGCATCTAAGCTCTTTTAACCCGAGCAGCGGGGATGGAACGGCACACCTTCGTGCCACGCGGGCGCTCTTTCAGAAAAGCGCCTGATTGAAAACCGGATCGGCAATGCGTTGCCGGTCCACTAGCCAAAGGCTCTGGAAATCACCATGTCCGACCGTTTCGAACTCTTCCTCACTTGCCCCAAAGGCCTTGAAGGCCTGCTCATCGAGGAAGCCGTCGGGCTTGGCCTTGAAGAAGCGCGCGAGCACACTTCCGCCGTGCGTGGCATGGCGACCATGGAAACCGCCTATCGCCTGTGCCTCTGGTCGCGTCTGGCCAACCGCGTGTTGCTGGTGCTCAAGCGCTTTCCGATGAAAGACGCTGAGGACCTGTACCACGGCGTGCTCGACATCGACTGGCAGGACCACATGCTCAGCGACGGCACCCTGGCCGTCGAATTCAGCGGCCACGGCTCGGGCATCGACAACACCCACTTCGGCGCGTTGAAAGTCAAAGACGCCATCGTCGACAAACTGCGCACGCCGCAGGGCGACCGCCCGTCGATCGACAAGCTCAATCCGGACCTGCGCATTCACCTGCGTCTGGATCGCGGCGAAGCGATCCTCTCCCTCGACCTCTCCGGGCACAGCCTGCACCAGCGCGGCTATCGTTTGCAGCAGGGCGCAGCACCGCTGAAGGAAAACCTTGCGGCTGCAATCCTGATCCGTTCCGGCTGGCCGCGTATTGCCGCCGAAGGTGGCGCACTGGCCGACCCGATGTGCGGTGTCGGTACGTTCCTCGTCGAAGCGGCGATGATCGCTGCCGACATGGCGCCGAACCTGCGTCGTGAACAGTGGGGCTTCACCGCCTGGCTCGGCCACGTTCCGGCGCTGTGGAAAAAGCTCCACGAAGAAGCTGTTGAACGCGCTGCGGCCGGTCTGGCCAAGCCACCGCTGTGGATTCGCGGTTACGAAGCTGATCCGCGCTTGATCCAGCCGGGCCGCAACAACGTTGAACGCGCCGGCCTGAGTGAGTGGATCAAGATCTATCAGGGCGAAGTCGCGACGTTCGAACCGCGCCCGGACCAGAACCAGAAAGGTCTGGTCATCTGCAACCCGCCGTACGGCGAGCGTCTCGGTGACGAAGCCAGCCTGTTGTACCTCTACCAGAACCTCGGCGAGCGGCTGCGTCAGGCCTGCCTGAACTGGGAAGCGGCGGTGTTCACCGGCGCCCCGGATCTGGGCAAGCGCATGGGCATTCGCAGCCACAAACAGTATTCGTTCTGGAACGGCGCGCTGCCGTGCAAGCTGCTGCTGATCAAGGTCCTGCCGGACCAGTTTGTCACTGGCGAGCGGCGCACCCCGGAACAACGTCAGGCCGAGCGTGAGCAAGCGGCCTACGATCAGACCCCGGACGAGCCGCAGGAACGCAAGTTCAACAAGAACGGCAACCCGATCAAGCCGACGCCAGCCCCGGCACCGGTAATCGAACAGCCGCGCTTGAGCGAAGGCGGGCAGATGTTCGCCAACCGTCTGCAAAAGAACCTCAAGGCGATGGGCAAGTGGGTCAAGCGCGAAGGCATCGATTGCTACCGTGTCTACGATGCCGACATGCCTGAGTATGCGATGGCCATCGACCTGTACCACGACTGGGTGCACGTTCAGGAATACGCCGCGCCGAAATCCATCGACCCGGAAAAAGCCTCGGCGCGTATGTTCGATGCGCTGGCAGCGATTCCGCAGGCGCTGAACGTCGACAAGAGCCGCGTGGTGGTCAAGCGTCGCGAACGTCAAAGCGGCACCAAACAGTACGAGCGTCAGGCGGCGCAGGGCAAGTTTGTCGAGGTCAATGAAGGCGGGGTGAAGCTGCTGGTCAACCTCACCGACTACCTCGACACCGGCCTGTTCCTCGACCACCGGCCGATGCGCATGCGCATTCAGAAAGAGGCCGCCGGCAAGCGCTTCCTCAATCTGTTCTGCTACACCGCGACCGCCAGCGTGCACGCGGCCAAGGGCGGCGCGCGCAGCACCACCAGCGTCGACCTGTCGAAAACCTATCTGGACTGGGCGCGTCGCAACCTGTCGCTGAACGGTTTCTCGGACAAGAACCGTCTGGAGCAGGGCGACGTGATGGCCTGGCTGGAAAGCAGCCGCGACGAGTACGACCTGATCTTTATCGACCCGCCGACGTTCTCCAACTCCAAGCGCATGGAAGGTATCTTCGACGTGCAGCGTGATCAGGTGCAGTTGATCGATCTGGCCATGGCGCGTCTGGCATCAGGCGGTGTGCTGTATTTCTCCAACAACTTCCGCAAGTTCCAGCTGGAGGACAACCTCGCCGAACGTTACGCGGTCGAGGAAATCAGCGCGCAGACCATTGATCCGGATTTCGCCCGCAATACCAGGATCCACCGCGCCTGGAAAATCACGGCCCGTTGACGCCAGTCGGGATTGGATCCTCAGAGCCTTGATTTTAAAAGGCTCCGTGGATCTGCCCGCGCTAGCTAAATTAGTGGCTAATAGCTATAACTCACACACGGTCAATGGGGTTTTCCCGTCTATGCTCGCGTAGTGAGTGGTCTTTATGTCGTTGCACCCCGTGCGCCCGAAGATACTGGGCTTTATCAGCGAAGACGTCTCGGCCTGGCTGGTCGCGATGCTGGTATTGCTCGCCGGCGGGATTCTCACGGGGCTGCTCGCCTGGGCCAGCTACAACCAGTTTCAGCAACAACTGCGTCAGCGCTTCCAGCTGCTGGCCAACGAGCGCTACAGCCGCATCGAAGAACGCTTTCAGGATCAGGAGCAGCGCCTCGATGGCCTGCGGCGGTTCTTCGCCAATTCCGAATCAGTCTCCCGCGCCGAATTTGACGGTTACTCGCGACCGTTATTGCTGCGCACCCAAGCCTATACCTATGCCCCCAGAATCAGCGGCGCCGAACGTGCGCTGTTCGAGCAACGCGCGCGTGATGAAGGCCTGAGCACGTTCAACATCCGCGAACTGGATGCCAACGGTGATCTGCAACTGGCCGCGCCGCGCGATGAATACGTGCCGGTGCTGTACACCCAGACGCAGAGTCGCCTGCCGGCGCCGCTGGGATATGACTTGCTCGCTCAGCCATTGCGCCGCGAAACCCTGCAACGTGCCGACCGGCTGCGCAGTCTGGTGGTGTCGCAACCGATGCATCTGGTCGGGATAGAACCTTCGTATGCGCGCGGGGTGTTGCTGCTGGCACCGGTGATTCGCCCGGACGAGGCACAGCCGTTCGGCTATGTGATGGCGGTGATCAGCATGCGCCAGTTGCTCGCCGACGGCTTGCCGGATGCGCTGCATGATTATCTCTCGGTGCGCATTCTCGATCTGTCGACCCATGACCAGCATGAGGTGCTGTTCGAGTCGAGCAATCAGCCAGTGCCGAGCGATCTGGCGGCCACGCGACTGGTGCGCATGGCCGACCACGACTATCAGGTCGATATCCTGCCGAGCGAAGGGTTTCTGCAGGCCAACCACTCGTCGGTCAGCAGCGTGGTGGTCCTGGGCAGCCTGCTCAGTCTGTTGCTCAGTGCACTGCTGTATGTGCTGGTCAGCCAGCGCCAGCGCGCCTTGCGCCTGGTTCAACTGCGCACTCAGGAGCTGCATGCCAGCGAACAGGAACTGCGCGGCACCCACGGCCAGTTGCGCGGGGTGCTCAACGCAGCGACCCAGGTGGCAATCATCGCTACGGATTTGCGTGGCGTGATCAATACCTTCAACCCCGGTGCCGAGCAGATGCTCGGCTACAACAGCGCCGAAGTTGTCGGGCGCATGACCCTGGAAAACCTGCACCTGCCCCGCGAACTGGCGGCCCGCGCGGCCGAGCTGAGCGCGCGCTACGGCAAAAGCATTCCGACCTGTCATGCCATGCTGGTCGAGGGCGGTGAAGTCGGCGGTCACGAGGCCCGCGAATGGACGCTGGTGCGCAACGACGGCAGTCATCTGCCGGTGAACATGCTCGCCACCCCGGTGCTCGATGAGCAGGGTTTGTGGGTCGGCCACCTGGCGATCTGCATCGACATCACCGAGCGCAAGCGCGTGCACGAAGTGCTGGCGGCGCGCGATGTGCTGCTAAAGAAGCTCAGCGCCCATGTGCCCGGTGGCATCTACCAGTTCAAGATGGAATTTGATGGGCGCTTCAGCGTGATCTATGCCAGCGACGGTATCCGCGAGATCTACGAGCTGGAGCCGGACGTGCTGCTGTTCAACGCCGAGGCGATTTTCACCCGCATCCATCCGCAAGACGTCACTCGCGTGCGCTCGTCGATCCGCGCCTCGGCCGAAAGCCTCAGCCCGTGGCGCGAGGAGTACCGCGTGCAACTGCCCGAACGCGGCCTGCGCTGGGTACGCGGCGAGGCGACGCCCGAGGAACTGCCGGGCGGTGGCGTGCTGTGGCACGGCTATATCTCGGACATCTCCGACCTCAAACGCGTGGAAGAAGAACTGCGCGCCTTGTCGATTACCGACTCGCTGACCGGCATTCACAACCGCCGCTACTTCCAGGAACGTCTGACCACCGAAATGGCGCGGGTCGAGCGCGGCGGTGGCGAATTGTCGGTGATCATGCTCGATATCGATCATTTCAAACGGATCAACGACCACTATGGCCACGCCGTGGGCGACCGGGTATTGCAAGCGGTGTGTGAACGAATTGGCCATCGCCTGCGCCGCACCGATGTGTTCTGCCGTCTGGGCGGCGAGGAGTTCATGGTGCTGTGCCCGGACATCGACGGCGAACATGCTTACATGTTGGCGATGGAACTCTGGGAAGGCCTGCGCAGTGCGCCGGTGGACGTGGTCGGCGTGGTCACGGCGAGTTTCGGCATCGCCAGCTGGCGACCGGGGGAGGGTGCGGATGCGTTGTTGCTGCGGGCAGACTCGGGCGTTTACGCAGCGAAGCAGAATGGCCGTGACCGGGTTGAGCGGCAGATGAACTCAGCCGATTACACCGATCCCCTGTAGGAGTGAGCCTGCTCGCGATAGCGTCAGTCGAGATACATATCAGTGACTGATACACCGCTATCGCGAGCAGGCGAAGGCCTACAAGGGGTTGTGTGTTGGTCAGAGGACCGAAGCGGTCTGCGGCAGTTTCGGCTGTTTGTACAGATCCAGCAGCACCTGATCGAGCACCGACGATGCGCCGAACGGTGCCTTGTCATTGAGGATCGCCACCACCGCCCAGGTGTTGCCATTCACATCGCGGCTGAACCCGGCAATCGCCCGCACGGTGTTCAACGTACCGGTCTTGATGTGCGCTTCACCGCGCATGGCGGTGGTCTTCAGGCGTTTGCGCATGGTGCCGTCGGTGCCGGCGATCGGCATCGAGCTGATGTATTCGGCGGCATACGGGCTGTGCCACGCCGCTTGCAGCATGCTCGCCATTTCACGGGCGCTGACGCGTTCGGCGCGGGACAGGCCGGAGCCGTTCTCCATCACCAGATGCGGCGCGGTGATGCCTTTCTTCGCCAGCCACTGGCGTACTACGCGTTGTGCGGCCTTGGCGTCGTCACCGTCGGCTTCGTTGCGGAAACGCTGACCGAGGCTGAGGAACAACTGCTGGGCCATGGTGTTGTTACTGTATTTGTTGATGTCGCGGATGATCTCGGCGAGGTCCGGCGAGTAGGCGCGGGCCAGCAGCTTGGCATTGCCCGGCGTCGAGGCCAGACGATCCTGGCCCTGAATGCTGCCACCCAGTTCTTTCCAGATCGCCCGCACCGCGCCGGCGGTGTAGGTCGCGTGATCGAGCAGTGACAGGTAGGTCTGCGAGCTGCAACCTTCGCCCAACTGTCCGGCGACGGTCACGTTGACGCTGCCGTCGGCCTGCGGCACAGGGTTGTAGCGCACGCCGCCGGTGCACTGCTTGGACGGCAGCGCCTTGACTGTATTTTCGATATGGATGCTGGCAATCGGTGGCTCAACGGAAATCAGTACGCGGCCGCCGTCGTTGCGCGCGACGAAGCGCAGCGCCTTGAGATTGACCAGCAGCGAGTCCGGCTTGACCAGGAACGGCTTGTTGTCATCATTGCCGTCGTCGTTGAATTCCGGCAGTTGCGGCTGAATGAAGAAGTTGCGGTCGAGCACCAGATCACCGGTGATCTGGGTCACGCCGTTGGCGCGCAGGTCGCGCATCAGCAACCAGAGTTTTTCCATGTTCAGCTTCGGATCGCCGCCGCCCTTGAGGTAGAGGTTGCCGTTGAGAATGCCGCCGCTCAGATCGCCATCGGTGTAGAACTCGGTTTTCCACTGGTGGTTGGGGCCGAGCATTTCCAGCGCCGCATAAGTGGTCACCAGTTTCATCGTCGACGCCGGGTTCACCGACACGTCGGCGTTGAACACGGTTGGCGTGCCCGGACCTTCCAGCGGCACCATCACCAGCGACAGGGCGCTGGGCTGCAATTTGCTGGCCTTGAGGGCTTTTTCGACGTTGGGGGTGAGGGCGGTGTTGATGGTGGCAGCGGAAACAGGCAGGGCCAGGGGCAGAAGAAGGCCGGCGAGAAGCAGTGGACGCAACGATTTGATCATATGAAATAAAACCCTACAGCCGAGGGGAAAATAACGAGGGCATGGATGAAAAAGCCCTCAGTGGTCATGAAAGTGTCGGCATTATGCCCCAAGCTGTAACAGCTTGTGCCTTGTCGGGGCGTTGCAAATCGTTATTTTTTACAGGCGGTCGGCCACAGAGGCCAGAGAGTCGGGCAATCGCCGGCTTAAACTGGTAAAGTGCCGGCCGTTATTACTTAAGAGGATTGTTCCAATGGCGACTAACCGTTCCCAGCGTCTGCGCAAAAAACTGTGCGTTGATGAATTTCAAGAGCTGGGTTTCGAACTGAACCTGGACTTCAAAGAAGACTTGTCCGAAGAAGCCATTGACGCTTTCCTCGAAGCATTCATCAAAGAAGCCATGGAAGCCAACGGTCTGGGTTATGTCGGCGGCGATGACTTCGGTCTGGTGTGCCTGCAGAAGCGTGGCTCGGTCAACGAAGAGCAGCGTGCTGCCGTTGAAGCCTGGCTGAAAAACCGTTCCGAGCTGACCAAGTACGAAGTCAGCCCGTTGCTGGACGTGTGGTATCCGGAAAAGCCGATCAACGCGGCCAAGTGATACTGAAAAGAACGGCGGCCTGAGGGTCGCCGTTTTTTTTCGTCTGGGGTTTGGGGGTTCGGTTCGGGATCTGCGGTGGAGCTGCCCCTCACCCCAGCCCTCTCCCCTTGGAGAGGGAGCCGATTTATGGGCTTTGCAAAATTTGAGTTCGACTCGGTATCCCATCTCGGCGTATGTCTTCCAGACACCTCGGTCAGTCCCCTCTCCCTCTGGGAGAGGGCTAGGGTGAGGGGCTTTTGACCTTAAGCTTTGCGCCAATTCAAGATCAATAAAGTCAAAACCCCCGCCACAATCCCCCAAAACGCCGACCCAATCGAAAACAGCGTCAACCCCGACGCCGTGACCATAAAGGTAATCAGCGCCGCCTCCCGTTCTTTCACCTCGGTCATGGCAATGCTCAAACCATTGATGATCGAACCAAACAACGCCAGTGCCGCAATCGACAGCACCAGTTCTTTCGGCAGCGCGGCAAACAGTGCCGCCAACGTCGCACCGAACACCCCGGCAATCCCGTAGAAAATCCCGCACCAGACGGCAGCGGTGTAGCGTTTGTCGCGATCTTCGTGGGCGTGCGGGCCGGTGCAGATGGCGGCGCTGATGGCGGCGAGGTTGATGCCGTGGGAGCCGAACGGCGCCAGCAGCAGCGAGGCGATGCCGGTGGTGGTGATCAGCGGCGAGGCCGGTACGTTGTAGCCGTCGGCGCGCAGGACGGCGACGCCGGGCATGTTTTGTGAGGTCATGGCGACCACGAACAGCGGGATGCCGATGCTGATGGTCGCGGCCAATGAAAAGTGCGGAGTGGTCCAGACCGGAGTCGCAACTTCCAGATGAAAGCCGCTGAAGTCGAGCAGGCCCATGGCGCCTGACAGCGCGGTGCCAACCAACAGGGCGGCGAGAACGGCGTAGCGTGGCGACAGGCGTTTGATCAGCAGATACGTGAAGAACATCCCCAGCACCAGCCCGGTACGGTGCTGCGCAGCAACAAAAATTTCGCTGCCGATCTTGAAGAGGATGCCGGCCAGCAAAGCCGCGGCCAGCGAAGCGGGGATCTTCTTCACCAGCCGTTCGAAGCTGCCGGTCAGGCCGCAAATGGTCACCAGCGCTGCGCAGGTAATGTAGGCGCCAATCGCCTCGCCGTAGCTCACACCGCCGAGGCTGGTGATCAAAAGGGCGGCGCCGGGGGTCGACCAGGCGATGGTGATCGGCGTGCGATAGCGCAGCGACAGGCCGATCGAAGACACCGCCATGCCGATCGAAATCGCCCAGATCCACGAGGAAATCTGCCCGCTGGTCAGGCCCGCCGCTTGCCCGGCCTGGAACATCAGCACCAGGGAGCTGGTGTAACCGGTCATCATCGCAATGAAGCCGGCGACGATGGCGGACGGTGTGGTGTCGGCGAGGGGACGCAGGCGGGCGTGGGTGGCGTCGGTCATGACGGTGCTGTTCCTTATACCAATGAAGATCCCCGCCTCAACACAGAACCTGTAGGAGTGAGCCTGCTCGCGATAGCGGTGGGTCAATCGACACTTTTTTGGATGACACACCGCTATCGCGAGCAGGCGAAGGCCTACAGGGGGTTAGCGTTGAAGGCGGATTCTGCGATCAAGCCTAAACTCAAACCCGACGGATCGTTGCAATACAGCCGAAGTCGCAAACAGCCGTACAGTCGTGTTGCCACCATTCATTGTGTACAATCGCGCTGTTTTTTACGCGATACTTGCCAGCGACCTACTGTGCCGTATTACAGTCACGGTCTATTCGCCGCAGTCCTTCCGACCCGAGTGCCCATGAACGAACAGTTGCAACCCCTCAAGAAACAACCGCGAGCAGGCAAAGCCGGGCGCAGCGGAACCCAGGACGATATTGTCTACGCGCATATCTTCGAGGCGATCCTCGAGCAGCGTCTGGCGCCCGGCACCAAGTTGAGCGAAGAAGCGCTGGGGGAAATCTTCGGGGTCAGCCGCACCATCATTCGCCGTGCGCTGTCGCGTCTGGCCCATGAAGGCGTGGTGTTGTTGCGGCCCAACCGTGGCGCGGTGGTCGCCAGCCCGAGCGTGGAAGAGGCGCGTCAGGTGTTTCTCGCGCGCCGTCTGGTCGAGCGTGCGATCACAGAACTGGCGGTGCAGCATGCAACGGCCGAGCAGATCGCCGAATTGCGGCAAATGGTCAATGACGAACGCGACAGTTTCTCGCGCGGTGATCGCGGCGCCGGTATTCGTCTCTCGGGCGAATTTCACCTGAAACTGGCGGAAGCGGCGATGAACGCGCCGTTGATCAGTTTCCAGCGCAGCCTGGTCTCGCAGACTTCGCTGATCATTGCCCAGTATGAAAGCGGCAACCGTTCGCACTGTTCGTACGACGAACACACCCAATTGATCGACGCCATCGAAAAACGCGACGGCGAGTTGGCGGTAAACCTGATGATGCATCACATGGATCACATCGACAGCAAGCTCAACCTCGACGAGGAAGGCGCGTCGGATGACCTGCATGCGGTGTTCTCGCATTTGTTGCAGACCAAGAAGCCGGGGCGTTCGAGCGCCAAGCTCTGAGCTGACACCGAGTTGGCCCCATCGCGAGCAGGCTCACTCCTACAGTTGATCTTTGTTGTTCACACATTTTGTGGCCACTGAAGATCCAATGTAGGAGTGAGCCTGCTCGCGATAGCAATCTGACAGGCAATAAAAAATCCCCTGAACTGAAAAGTACCGGGGTTTTTTTATGCCTTGGGAAAGCTTAGCGCTGATGCACCAGCGCCCCCGCTGCATAGGTCTGTGCCACGGTGCGGTCATCGCCCAGGGTCATCAGCACAAACAACGTTTCGGCAATGTTATTGGATTGCTTCAACCGGTAGCTCAGCAGCGGCGTGGCGTGGTAATCCAGTACCAGAAAATCCGCATCGGAACCCGGTTGCAGGTTGCCGATTCTGTCTTCCAGACGCAGCGCCCGCGCGCCACCCAGCGTCGCCAGATACAGCGACTTGAACGGACTCAGCCGCGCGCCTTGCAGTTGCATCACCTTGTACGCTTCGTTGAGCGTCTGCAGCAGCGAGAAACTGGTGCCGCCACCGACGTCCGTACCGAGGCCGACGTTGAGCTTGTGCTTTTCCGCCATCGGCAAGTTGAACAGACCGCTGCCGAGAAACAGGTTGGAGGTCGGGCAGAACGAGATCGCCGAACCGGTTTCCGCCAGCCGCGCGCACTCGTCATCGCACAAGTGCACGCCATGGGCAAACACCGAGCGCTCGCCGAGCAACTGATAGTGGTCGTAAACGTCGAGGTAGCCTTTGCGTTCCGGGAACAGCTCCTTGACCCACTCGATTTCCTTGAGGTTCTCGCTGATGTGGGTCTGCATGTACAGGTCCGGGTATTCGGTCAGCAGTTGCCCGGCGAGGGTCAGTTGTTCCGGGGTGCTGGTCGGCGCGAAGCGTGGGGTCACCGCATAGTGCAGGCGACCCTTGCCGTGCCAGCGCTCGATCAGCGCCTTGCTCTCGACATAGCTTGATTCAGCGGTATCGACCAGATAGTCCGGGGCGTTGCGGTCCATCATCACCTTGCCGGCGATCATCCGCAGGTCGAGTTTCTCGGCCGCTTCAAAAAATGAGTTCACCGATTGCGGGTGCACGCTGCCGAACACCAGCGCGGTGGTGGTGCCGTTGCGCAGCAGTTCCTTGATGAAAATGTCCGCGACCTCGTCGGCGTGGGCCTTGTCGCCGAACTGGCTTTCGCAGGGGAAGGTGTAGGTGTTGAGCCAGTCGAGCAATTGCTCGCCGTAGGAGCCGACCATGCCGGTTTGCGGCAGATGAATGTGGGTATCGATAAAGCCCGGGGTAATCAGCGCGTCCTGATAATGCTCGATTTCAATGTCCGCCGGCAGAGTCGGCAGCAGGTCGCTGGCGTGGCCGAGGGCGCTGATCTTGCCGCCATCGACCACCAGCAGGCCGTCCTCGAAATATTCGTAGGAGGCTTCGATGCCGACTTCGGCGGGGTCGGCAATGCTGTGCAGGATGGCGGCGCGGTAGGCTTTGCGAGTCAGAGGCATGAGGGTTCTCTAATCAGTTTGAGGCTTTGAGTTTGGCGGACTGGCTGCGGCGCGAGGCGGGCAGCAATCGGGCAATCGGTTCGGCGCTGGCGCTGTGCTGGCCGAAGTTGGCGTTGTAGGTGGCAATGATTTCGCCGGCGATGGAGATGGCAATTTCCACCGGCAGTTTGCCTTTGACTTCGCTGATGCCCATCGGGCAGCGCATGCGTTGCACCACGCTGGGGTCGAAACCGCGATCACGCAGGCGATGTTCGAACTTGACCCGTTTGGTCTTCGAGCCGATCAGGCCGAACCAGGCGAAGTCGTTGCGTTTGAGAATGGCGGCGGTGAGATCAAGGTCGAGTTGATGGTTGTGGGTCATGACAATGCAATAGCTGCCGGCGGGCAGATCATCGATTTCATCCACAGGCTCTTCGCTGACGATTTTACGCACGCCGTGAGGGATGTGTTCAGGGAATTCGGCCTCGCGCGAATCGATCCAGCGCACCCGGCAGGGCAGGCTGGCAAGCAGCGGCACCAGGGCGCGACCGACGTGGCCGGCACCGAATACAGCGATCTGCGCCTGCACCTGGCCCATCGGTTCGAACAGCAACACCGTCGCGCCACCGCAGCACTGGCCGAGGCTGGCGCCGAGGCTGAAACGCTCAAGATGGGTGTCCTGCTTGCCGCTGGCGAGCATGTCGCGGGCGATCTGCATGGCCTTGTATTCCAGATGCCCGCCACCAATGGTGTCGAACATCCGGTGGGCGCTGACGACCATTTTCGAGCCGGCATTGCGTGGCGTCGAGCCGAGCTCTTCGATGATCGTCACCAGCACACAGGGTTCGCCCTGGTTCTGCAGGTCGGCGAGGGCGTCGATCCAGTTGTACATAGTTCACCCCTACAACATCGTTGTCTGTTCGGGCCTCATCGCTGGCAAGCCAGCTCCCACAGTGATTTGTGGTGACCACAAAATCTGGACTCAACTCAAATCCTGGGAGCTGGCTTGCCAGCGATTGGCCGTGCCTCGGTCCTAGAGCGGAGCCAGCTCGGTTTCAGCCGCAACAGCTTTCACCGCTTTGAACTGGCGCATCTGCTCACACCCCCACAGCACTCGCTCCGGGGTCGCCGGCGCGTCGATTTTTGGCTGATGTTTGTAGTCACCGAGGCTCGCCACCGCATCCTTGATCGCGCACCACGCAGCAATCCCGAGCATGAACGGCGGCTCGCCCACAGCCTTGGAATGGAACACCGTGTCTTCCGGGTTCTTGCGGTTTTCCACCAGTTTCACCCGCAGGTCCAGCGGCATGTCTGCCACGGCCGGAATCTTGTAACTGGCCGGGCCGTTGGTCATCAGCTTGCCCTTGTTGTTCCAGACCAGCTCTTCCATGGTCAGCCAGCCCATGCCCTGGACGAAACCGCCCTCGACCTGACCGATGTCGATCGACGGGTTCAGCGAGGCGCCGACGTCGTGAAGAATGTCGGTGCGCAGCATCTTGTACTCGCCGGTCAGGGTGTCGACGATCACTTCGCAGCACGCCGCGCCGAAGGCGAAGTAGTAGAACGGACGACCACGGGCCTGACTGCGGTCGTAGTAGATTTTCGGGGTCTTGTAGAAGCCAGTGCTCGACAGCGACACCTGATTGAAATACGCCTGCTGGACCAGCGCTTCGAAGGTCAGAATGTGCTCACGCACGCGCACATGGCCGTTGCGGAACTCGACGTCTTCTTCGCTGACCTTGAAATGCCGCGCGGCGAATTCGACCAGACGTTGCTTGATGGTTTCTGCCGCGTTCTGCGCCGCTTTGCCGTTTAGATCGGCACCGCTCGAAGCAGCGGTTGGCGAGGTATTCGGTACCTTGTCGGTGTTGGTCGCGGTGATCTGCACGCGGTCGATGTCGACCTGGAACACTTCAGCCACAACCTGGGCGACTTTGGTATTCAGGCCTTGGCCCATTTCCGTGCCACCGTGGTTCAGATGGATGCTGCCGTCGGTGTAGATGTGGATCAACGCGCCGGCCTGGTTGAGGAAGCTGGCGGTGAAGGAAATGCCGAATTTCACCGGGGTCAGCGCCAGACCCTTTTTCAGGATCGGGCTGTTGGCATTGTAGCGACGGATCGCTTCGCGGCGCTCGGCGTACTGGCTGCTTGCTTCCAGTTCAGCGGTCATCTCTTCGAGCATGTTGTGCTCGACGGTCTGGTAGTAGTGCGTGACGTTGCGTTCGGTCTTGCCGTAGTAGTTGGCCTTGCGCACCGCCAGCGGATCAAGGTTGAGGTGACGGGCAATCGCGTCCATCACCTCTTCGATGGCGACCATGCCCTGCGGGCCGCCGAAGCCGCGATAGGCAGTGTTCGACGCGGTGTTGGTCTTGCAACGGTGACCGTTGATGGTCGCATCGCCGAGGTAATAGGAGTTGTCAGAGTGGAACATCGCGCGGTCGACGATTGACGCCGACAGGTCCGGCGAGCAGCCGCAGTTACCAGCCAGGTCCATATTGATCCCGTGCAGGCGGCCGCTGCTGTCGAAGCCAACGTCGTACTCGACATAGAACGGGTGGCGCTTGCCGGTCATCAGCATGTCTTCGACACGCGGCAGGCGCATCTTGGTCGGCTGGCCGGTGAGGTGCGCGACTACCGCGCACAGGCATGCCGGGCTGGCGGCCTGGGTTTCCTTGCCACCGAAACCACCGCCCATGCGGCGCATGTCGACGACGATCTTGTTCATCGACACGTCCAGCACTTCGGCGACCAGTTTCTGCACTTCGGTGGGGTTCTGCGTCGAGCAGTAGACGATCATGCCGCCGTCTTCGGTCGGCATCACCGAGGAGATCTGCGTCTCCAGATAAAAGTGTTCCTGACCGCCGATGTGCAGCGTGCCCTGGATGCGGTGTTCGGCGCTGGCCAGCGCCGAAACGGAATCGCCGCGCTGGTGGGTGTGGCTGTCGAGTACGAAGTGGCGCTTGCGCAGGGCTTCGACCACATCGAGCACCGGTTCGAGGTCTTCGTATTCGATGATCGCGGCCATCGCCGCTTTGCGTGCGGTTTCCAGATCCTTCGCCGCGACGGCGAGTACCGGCTGGCCGACAAACTGCACATCGTCGATGGCCAGTAGCGGATCGCCGGGCAGCAACGGGCCGATGTCTTTCAGGCCGGGGACGTCTTCGTGGGTGATGACGATGCGCACGCCTTCGAAGGCGTAGCAGGGCTGGGTGTCGATGCTGAGGATTTTCGCGTGGGCGCGGTCCGACAGACGCACGTACAGGTGCAATTGATTGGGAAATTCCAGGCGATCATCGATGTACTGCGCTTCACCGGACACGTGCTTGGCGGCGCTGTCGTGCTTGACGCTGCGGCCGACGCCGGTGGTCAGGTCTTTGGCGAACAGTTCAGCCAGTTCAGCTTGAGTTTTCTCTACGCTGTGATGGTTAGACATAAGCGGTCACCCGAGTCTCGATGTGCGGTGTTTGCAGTTCGATGAAGTATTTGCGCAGCAGATTCTGCGCGCTGAGCAGGCGATATTCCTTGCTGGCGCGGAAATCGCTCAGCGGCGTGAAGTCCTCGGCCAGTGCGGCGCAGGCACGTTCGATCACGGCGTTATTGAACGGCTGACCGAGCAGTACGGCCTCGCAATGCGCGGCGCGTTTCGGAATGGCCGCCATGCCGCCAAAGGCCACGCGGGCGTCGGCGATCACGCCGTTTTCCACGCGCAGATTGAAGGCTGCGCAGACGGCCGAGATGTCGTCGTCCAGACGCTTCGACACTTTATAGGCACGGAACAACTGCTCGGCGCTGGCGCGCGGGACGATGATTTTCTCGATGAACTCACTTTCCTGACGGGCCGTGACGCGGTAATCGATGAAGTAATCTTCCAGATTCAGCGTGCGGCGGGTCTCGCCTTTGCACAGCACGATATGCGCACCGAGGGCGATCAGCAGCGGTGGCGAATCACCGATCGGCGAGGCGTTGCCGATGTTGCCGCCGAGCGTGCCCTGGTTGCGGATCTGCAAGGACGCGAAGCGCTGCAGCAGTTCGCCAAAGTCCGGGTACTCGGCTTTCAGCGCTTCGTAGCAGTCGGAGAGGGCGGTCGCGGCACCGATTTCAATGCGATCTTCAAAGCGTTCGATGCGCTTCATTTCGGCGACGTTGCCGACGTAGATCATCACCGGCAAGGTGCGGTGAAACTGCGTCACTTCCAAGGCCAGGTCGGTACCGCCGGCGAGCAGGCGCGCTTGTGGATAAGCGTCGTAGAGATCGGCCAGGTCGGCCACTGTCAGCGGTACAAGACAGCGCTTGTCGCCGCTGTTGAGCTCGCCGATATCGGTCGGGGCGATGGCTTTGAGGCGGGCAATGGTTTCGGCTTCGCGGGCGTCGAACTGGTCGGGCTGTTTAGCGCAGCACGATTGCTCGGCCGCCGCCAGAATCGGCCGGTAGCCGGTGCAGCGGCAGAGGTTGCCGGCCAGCGCTTCGTGGGCCTTGGCGTGATCCGGGGCATCGCTGTTCTTTTGCAGGGCAAACAGCGACATGACGAAACCGGGGGTGCAGAAGCCGCACTGCGAGCCGTGGCACTCGACCATCGCTTGCTGGACGCTGTGCAGTTGGCCTTGGTGTTTGAGGTCTTCGACGCTGATCAGTTGTTTGCCATGCAATGACGAGACGAAGGTCAGGCAGGAATTGAGGCTGCGATAGCGAATGTGCTCACGCCCGGCGTCATCCGTCTGCAACTCGCCGACCACCACGGTGCACGCGCCGCAGTCACCGCTGGCGCAACCTTCTTTGGTGCCAGGCTTGCCGACATGTTCGCGCAGGTAATTGAGCACAGTCAGATTCGGGTCCAGGGCGTGCTCGCTACGGAGTTCCTGGTTAAGTAAAAACTGGATCACGGAAGGCCTCGCAGACTCATTATTGTTGTTAACCGACGTGAACCGAATTTAGCAGGTCTGACTTTTCGGTCAATGGTTTTCTGACTTAAAGGTCAGGAAAATCGGTTTCGCCGATCAACAACGTGTCTATTCAGTATTGACCCTCATCGGTCACTGCGCTTTTTTGCGGGAATCGTGCCAAAAACCGCTGAGTGGGCACTCCGCCATGACCGTGCATTTGCGCTACACTGCGCCGCTTGTGCAGATCGATAGAGTTTGAAGGACAACCATGACGTTCAAGGCGCCGGACAGCCTCGCCGAGCAAATCGCTCACCACCTCGCCGAGCGCATCATTCGTGGCGAAATGAAACCCGGAGAGCGCATCCAGGAACAGAAGGTCACGCTGGCGCTCAACGTCAGCCGCGGTTCGGTCCGCGAAGCCTTGCTGATCCTCGAACGCCGCCACCTGATCGCGATCCTGCCGCGGCGTGGCGCCCACGTCACCGAACTCACTGCGCACAAGGTGCAGAGCCTGTGCACGCTGATGAGCGAGCTGTACATCCTGCTCGGCAATTCAGTGGCCAACGGCTGGCAAGTGCAGTCGGACATGGCGCCGTTCGTGCAGATCCAGCAGCGTCTGACCGGGCATTACGAACGCGGCGATATCCGCAGCTTTGTCGATGACAGCTTCGCGGTGATGCGCGCGGCTTATCCGTTCGCCAACAACCCGTATCTGCAGGAAACCGTCGAGAACCTGCAGCCGGCGATGAGCCGCGCGTACTTTCTCGCCCTCGAACAGCGCAAGGCGGAAATGAGCGAGTTCCTCGAACTGTTCGAACGCCTGCTCGCCGCCGTACTCGCCCGTGATTTGCCGCAGATCCGCATCGTGTTGACGGCATACGCCCAGCGCAGCTGCGATCTGGTGGTGTCTGCCCTGACGGTTGCTTAAGCGTGCGGCTCAAGTGCATCAAACTGGCGGGATTCAAATCCTTCGTCGACCCGACCACGGTGAACTTCCCCAGTAACATGGCGGCAGTGGTCGGGCCGAACGGTTGCGGCAAGTCGAACATCATCGACGCCGTACGCTGGGTGATGGGCGAAAGTTCGGCGAAAAACCTTCGCGGCGAGTCGATGACCGACGTCATCTTCAACGGCTCGACCAGCCGCAAACCGGTGAGCCAGGCGAGCATCGAGCTGGTCTTCGACAACTCCGACGGCACACTGCTCGGCGAATACGCGGCGTACGCGGAAATCTCCATTCGCCGCAAAGTCACCCGCGACAGCCAGACCACCTATTACCTCAACGGCACCAAATGCCGGCGCCGCGACATTACCGATATCTTCCTCGGCACCGGCCTCGGCCCGCGCAGCTACTCGATCATCGAGCAGGGGATGATCTCCAAGCTGATCGAGTCCAAGCCCGAAGATCTGCGCAACTTCATCGAAGAAGCCGCCGGTATTTCCAAGTACAAGGAGCGTCGGCGCGAGACCGAAAACCGCATCCGCCGCACCCACGAAAACCTCGCGCGCCTGACCGACCTGCGTGAAGAGCTGGAGCGCCAGCTCGAACGCCTGCACCGACAGGCCGAAGCGGCGAAGAAGTACCAGGAATTCAAGGCCGAGGAGCGTCAGCTCAAGGCGCAACTGTCGGCGCTGCGCTGGCAGGATCTGAACGAGCAGGTCGGTCAGCGCGAGTCGATCATCGGGACCCAGGAAATCAGTTTCGAGGCGCTGGTTGCCGAGCAGCGTAATGCTGACGCGGCCATTGAGCGCTTGCGCGACGGCCACCACGATCTGTCCGAGCGCTTCAATCTGGTGCAGGGGCGGTTCTATTCGGTCGGCGGCGACATCGCTCGGGTCGAGCAAAGCATCCAGCACGGCCAGCAACGCCTGCGCAAATTGCAGGACGATCTCAAGGAAGCCGAACGCGCGCGGCTGGAAACCGAATCGCACCTGGGTCACGACCGCACATTGCTGCTGACCCTTGGCGAAGAGCTGGACATGCTCACCCCCGAGCAGGAAGTCACCAGCGCCGCCGCCGAAGAAGCTGCCGCTGCACTGGAAGATTCCGAAAGCGTGATGCACGGCTGGCAGGAGCAGTGGGACGCGTTCAACCTGACCTCCGCCGAACCGCGGCGTCAGGCCGAGGTGCAGCAGTCGCGCATTCAGCAACTCGAAGCGAGCATGGAGCGTCTGGCCGACCGGCAGAAACGTCTCGGCGAAGAGCGCGCGCTGCTGTCTGCCGACCCGGAAGACGCGGCGATCATGGCGCTCAACGAGCAGCTTGCCGAGTCCGAAGCGACTCTCGAAGATTTGCAGACCAGCGAAGAAGCGCAGGTCGAAAAACTCGAACAACTGCGTCAGGAATTGCAGCAGGCGCTGACCGCGCAGCAACAGGCGCAGGGCGATCTGCAGCGGCTCAACGGGCGCCTCGCGTCCCTTGAAGCCCTGCAACAGGCGGCGCTTGATCCGGGCACCGGCACCGCCGAATGGCTGAAGGAACACAATCTCACCGAGCGCCCGCGTCTGGCCGAAGGCCTCAAGGTCGAGGCCGGTTGGGAGCTGGCGGTGGAAACCGTGCTCGGCGCCGATCTGCAAGCGGTGCTGGTCGATGACTTCAGCGGCTTCGATTTGTCCGGCTTCAGCCAGGGCGATCTGCGCCTGCTCAGCCCGGCCAGCGATGGCGTGCGCGTGGCTGGCAGTCTGCTGGATAAAGTCGATGCGCAGATCGATCTGTCGCCGTGGCTCGGCCAGGTCAAGCCGGTCGACAGTCTCGAGCAGGCCTTGGCTTTGCGCGGGCAGCTCGGCGCTGGCGAAAGCCTGATCAGCCGCGATGGCTATTGGGTCGGTCGGCACTTTTTGCGCGTGCGCCGGGCCAGCGAAGCGGAAAGCGGCATGCTCGCCCGAGGGCAGGAAATCGAAGCACTGCACCTCGAACGCGAGGAGAAAGAAGCCACGGTCGAGGCCATGGAAGCGCGCCTGCAAACCCTGCGTGCGCAACAGCGTCAACAGGAAAACGGTCGCGAACATCTGCGCCGTCTGCTGCAGGACGAAGCTCGTCAGCAAGGTGAATTGAAAGCGCAGTTGTCCGCCGGCAAAGCCAAGGCCGAGCAACTGACCTTGCGTCGCACGCGCCTCGATGAAGAGCTGGTCGAGCTCGCCGAGCAGCGCGAGCTTGAGCACGAGCAGGTCGGCGAAGCGCGCATGCACTTGCAGGAAGCGCTGGACGCCATGGCGCTCGATACCGAGCAGCGCGAGTTGCTGCTGGCTCAGCGCGACAGCCTGCGCGAACGCCTCGACCGGGTGCGTCAGGAAGCCCGTCAGCACAAGGATCACGCGCATCAGTTGGCCGTGCGTCTCGGCTCGTTACGTGCGCAGCACGACTCCACGCGCCAGGCGCTGGAGCGTCTGGAAATGCAGGCCGAGCGCCTCACCGAAAAGCGCGAACAGTTGAGTCTGAATCTGGAGGAGGGCGAGGCACCGCTGGAAGAGCTGCGCCTGAAACTCGAAGAACTGCTCGACAAGCGCATGACCGTCGACGAAGAACTCAAGACCGCACAGATCGCCCTGGAAGACGCCGACCGCGAACTGCGCGACGCGGAAAAACGCCGCACCCAGGCCGAGCAGCAATCGCAACTGATTCGTGGCCAGCTCGAACAGCAACGCATGGAATGGCAAGCCCTGACCGTGCGGCGCAAGGCCTTGCAGGATCAGTTGCTCGAAGACGGCTACGATCTCAACGGCGTGCTCGCGACATTGACCGCACAGGCCAGTGAACGCGAAGCCGAAGAAGAACTCGAACGCATCAACGCGCGGATTCAACGCCTGGGCGCGATCAACCTCGCGGCCATCGACGAATACACGCAACAATCGGAGCGTAAACGTTATCTGGATGCGCAGGATGCCGATCTGGTCGAAGCGCTGGAGACTCTGGAAAACGTCATTCGCAAGATCGACAAGGAAACCCGCAACCGTTTCAAAGATACCTTTGATCAGATCAATGGCGGTTTACAGGCGCTTTTTCCAAAAGTTTTCGGTGGCGGGCGCGCGTATTTGGAACTGACGGGCGAAGATCTACTCGATACAGGGGTGACGATCATGGCGCAGCCGCCCGGAAAGAAGAACAGCACCATCCATTTGCTCTCCGGCGGCGAAAAAGCCCTGACGGCACTGGCCCTGGTTTTTGCCATCTTCAAGTTGAATCCGGCGCCGTTCTGCATGCTCGACGAAGTTGACGCACCGCTGGATGACGCTAACGTTGGACGCTACGCACGCCTGGTCAAAGAGATGTCGCAGACCGTGCAATTCATCTATATCACCCACAACAAGATCGCCATGGAAATGGCCGAACAGTTGATGGGCGTGACGATGCATGAGCCGGGTTGTTCGCGGCTGGTGGCGGTGGATGTCGAGGAGGCGATGGCGATGGTGGACGCCTAGCGGCGCAGCTGCGAGTTACAAGCTCCGAGCTGCAAGTGGACGGCTTGCAGCTTGGCGCTTAAAGCTTGTAGCTGCGAAGCCGTTGATCGTGCTAGTTTAATGTCAATTTTTCGTATACGTGGGCAAAACGCCTGTCAGAACATAGAGTTGGCGCCACGTTTTAAAGCGGTTTGCACAATGTAAACCCCTTATTTTTCAGCATTTTTTATAGAGGCACGGGATTACATGGAAATCGGTCTGCGCGAGTGGCTGATCGTCATCGGCATCATAGTGATAGCCGGTATTCTTTTCGATGGCTGGCGCCGTATGCGCGGCGGCAAGGGAAAACTGAAATTCCGTCTTGACCGAAGTCTGTCCAACCTGCCGGACGAGGACAGCAGCGCCGAGCTGCTGGGCCCGGCCCGCGTACTGGACACGCACAAGGAACCGCAACTGGACGAGCACGATCTGCCGTCGGTGAGCATGCCGGCCCGTGAAGCCCGCGAGCCGCGCGAATCCGGCTCGAAACGTGGCAAGCGTGGCAGCAATGGCCCGGCGCAGGGCGACCTGAACCTTGACCTCGATCTGGACGGTGGCCCGAGCTTCAACAGCCGTGACGACGACTTCGCTGAAGACAGCAAGCCTTCGCCGGCCGTGGCCGACAAGGATCAGCCGCAAGCCGAAGAAGTCCTGGTGATCAGCGTGATCTGCCGCGACCCGGCCGGTTTCAAAGGCCCGGCGTTGTTGCAGAACATCCTCGAAAGCGGTCTGCGTTTTGGCGAGATGGATATTTTCCACCGTCACGAAAGCATGGCCGGCAACGGCGAAGTGCTGTTCTCCATGGCCAACGCGGTCAAGCCGGGCATTTTCGATCTGGACGACATCGACCATTTCAGCACCCCGGCGGTGAGCTTCTTCCTCGGCCTGCCAGGCCCGCGTCATCCGAAGCAAGCCTTCGACGTGATGGTGGCCGCGGCCCGCAAGCTGTCGCAGGAACTCAATGGCGAGCTGAAAGATGACCAGCGCAGCGTGCTGACCGCGCAGACCATCGAGCACTACCGCCAGCGCATCGTCGAATTCGAGCGCCGCGCGCTGACCCAGAAGCGCTGATACAAAAGGTTGTTCCTGTTTAACGGGACGATCGGCAGAATGATTGAGCAGCCTCGGCTGCTCTTTTGCTTTATGAGAGAACACCATGACCGCCGCGAAAAACCGCATCCTCGAGCTGCGCGCTGAACTCGACCAGCACAACTACCGCTACCACGTTCTTGACGAGCCGAGCATTCCGGACGCCGAGTACGATCGGTTGTTCCACGAGCTCAAGGCGCTGGAAGCGGCCAATCCGGAACTGATCACCAGCGACTCGCCGACCCAGCGCGTCGGCAGCGTGGCGCTTACCGCGTTCACTCAGGTGCGGCATGAAGTGCCGATGCTCAGCCTCGGCAACGCCTTCGAAGAAACCGACATGCGCGAGTTCGATCGCCGCGTGACCGAAGGCCTGGACATGCCTGCGGGCGATCTGTTCGGCGGCGGGGCGGCCGTGGAATACAGCTGCGAGCCGAAACTCGATGGCCTGGCGGTCAGCCTGCTGTATCAAGACGGCGTATTGGTGCGGGGCGCTACGCGCGGCGACGGCACCACCGGTGAAGACATCAGCGTCAACGTGCGCACCGTGCGCAATATTCCGCTCAAGCTGCACGGCGAAGGCTGGCCGGCGACGCTGGAAGTGCGCGGCGAAGTGTTCATGTCCAAGGCCGGTTTCGAGCGGCTCAACGCCTCGCAACTGGAAATCGGCGGCAAGACCTTCGCCAACCCGCGCAACGCCGCGGCCGGTAGCCTGCGCCAGCTCGATTCGAAGATCACCGCCAACCGGCCGCTGGAATTTTGCTGCTACGGCATCGGCCAGGTTTCGCATGATATTTCCGACACCCACATCGGCAACCTCAAGCAGTTGCAGAAGTGGGGCATGCCGATCAGCCACGAACTGAAACTGGCCAAGGGCATCGACGAATGCCTGGACTATTACCGCGACATCGGCGCGCGCCGCGACTCGCTGGCCTATGAAATCGATGGCGTGGTGTTCAAGGTCAATAGCATTGCCGACCAGCGCGAACTGGGTTTCCGCGCCCGTGAGCCGCGCTGGGCGATCGCGCACAAATTCCCGGCCATGGAAGAACTCACCGAACTGCTCGACGTTGAATTCCAGGTCGGCCGCACCGGCGCAGTAACGCCAGTGGCGCGCTTGAAACCGGTGAAAGTCGCCGGCGTCACCGTCGCCAATGCCACGCTGCACAACATGGACGAAGTCGCGCGGCTGGGGCTGATGATCGGCGACACGGTGATCATTCGCCGCGCCGGTGATGTGATTCCGCAAGTGGTGCAGGTGGTCACTGAACGTCGCCCGGCGCACGCGCGAGCAGTGGAAATTCCGCAGAGCTGCCCGGTCTGTGGATCTCACGTCGAGCGCACGCAACTGATCAAACGCAGCAAGGGCAAGGAAACCGTCAGCGAAGGTGCGGTGTATCGCTGCGTCGGCCGTCTGGCCTGTGGCGCGCAACTCAAGCAGGCGATCATTCATTTCGTCTCGCGCCGGGCGATGGACATTGAAGGGTTGGGCGACAAGAGCGTCGAGCAGTTGGTCGACGAGGGGCTGGTCAATTCGCCGGCCGATCTGTATGCGCTGAAGTTCGACGACATCGTCGATCTGGAAGGCTTTGCCGAGGTGTCCAGCAACAAGCTGTTGAAGGCCATCGAGGACAGCAAACAGCCGGGCCTGGCGCGCTTTATCTACGCACTCGGCATCCCCGATGTTGGCGAGGAGACGGCCAAGGTGCTGGCACGCTCGCTGGGTTCGCTGGAGCGGGTGCAGCAGGCTTTGCCGCAAGTGTTGACCTACCTGCCGGACGTCGGTCTGGAAGTGGCTCACGAGATCCACAGCTTCTTTGAAGATGCGCATAACCAGCAGGTCATCAGCGAGTTGCTTGGCCACGGTTTGCAGATTCAGGATCAGGGCGAACTGGGCGCCGAGTTCGCCGCGAGCACCACGCTGGGTGGTTTTCTCGACAAGCTGCATATTCCTTCGGTGGGCCCGGGTGGCGCGCAGAAACTTGCCGACAAGTTCGGTTCGCTGGAAGCAGTGATGACCGCCGACTGGCTGGACATGCGCCAGGCCTTGCCGGAGAAGCAGGCGAATTCGGTGCGCGAGTTTTTCGCCGTACCCGAGCATCGGCAACTGGCCGAGGCGTCGGAAAAACAGCTGCGTGATTTCGGCATGCACTGGCAGAGCGAGAAGAAAGTTGTCGAAGGCTTGCCGTTGTCCGGTGAGACCTGGGTGCTGACCGGCAAAGTCGAATTGATGAGCCGCGATGTCGCCAAGGAGCATCTGGAAAGCCTCGGCGCGAAAGTCGCGGGTTCGGTGTCGGCCAAGACCCATTGCGTAGTCGCCGGCCCCGGTGCTGGCTCGAAACTGACCAAGGCCAATGAGCTGGGCGTGAAGGTCATGGATGAGGAGGCGTTTATCGCTTTCCTCAAAATCCATGGTATTTCCGTATGAACTCGACCTGATCGTTACCACGCGGAGCGTGGGAACGATCAGTCGAGAAGGCGTGGGAACGATCAGGTGGAGAGCGTGCGGCGATGCTTGGGAACGATCTTCGCGCCAGGATGATCTAGTCTTGGCCAGTCCCAGGGAGAGATCGCCATGCACCGCTTCTTCGAGCAGCTCAGTTCCCGCATCATCGCGCCGTTCATGGCCGGGTCTTCACGCAACAGCAAAATCTGGCCGTGCCGCTGCGGCCAGTCTTTGTTCTTTCGCAACAGCCAGTGCCTGGCCTGCAACGCCTTGCTTGGCTATCAACCCGAAGAAAGCCACCTGACCTCGCTGCAACCGGGGCCGCAAGAAGGCACGTGGACGCTGGACGTCGATCCCGACGCCGGACTGTTTCGCCGTTGCGCCAATCTCGATACGCCCGCTGCGTGCAACTGGCTACTGCCGGCCAACGATCACGACAGCCTGTGCATCGCCTGCAGCCTCAATCGCACCATTCCCGATCTGTCCGTCCCGGAAAACCCGGAACGCTGGCGCAAAGTCGAAATCGCCAAACGCCGCCTCGTCGCGCAACTGATCACCCTCGGCCTGCCGGTCATCCCGAAAAGCGTCGACGAAGAAACCGGGCTGGCCTTCGATTTCATCGGTATTGACCTCGAAGGCAACGCGCCGATGACCGGGCACGCCAACGGCCTGATCACCCTCGACATCAAGGAAGCCGACGACGCCCACCGCGAGCAGGTGAGGGCGCAGATGCACGAACCCTATCGCACGTTGCTCGGGCATTTTCGCCATGAGGTCGGCCACTATTACTGGGATCGTCTGATCGCCAACGGCCCGTGGCTCGGCGCGTTCCGAAGCCTGTTCGGCGACGAGCGCGCCAGTTACGCCGAAGCGCTCGATCGGCATTATCAGCAGGGCGCCCCGCTGGACTGGCCGCAGCATTACGTCAGCGCCTACGCGACCATGCACCCGTGGGAAGACTGGGCGGAAACCTGGGCGCACTACCTGCACATGATGGACGCGGTGGACACCGCGCTGGGCTTCGGCATGAGCGCGCGGGAAATGGACTTTGACTATCAACCGTTTCCATCCAGCACGCTGTACGACCCCGAACATCCCGGTGGCGAAGCGTTTCTGTCATTCGTCAACGCGTGGATCGAACTGGCCGGCATGCTCAACGAATTGTCGCGCAGCATGGGTCAGCCGGATTTCTACCCGTTCGTTCTGCCGGCTGCGGCGATTGCCAAGCTGCACTTCATCCATCTGGTCATCCAGCAAGCTGGCGGCAGGGCCGACGAGGTGCTTCAGGCGCAATAGCAAGTGCTTGAGCCCCTTGATATTTTTAATCTGCAACCAGGGTTGTAACTTCGTCTCAGACAGGTACAATGGCGCGGCTCGCCGACAGGCAAGCGTCGTTATGGTGACCCCATCGGTCCCCCCGCAACGATTACCCGTGAACCTGGTCAGAGCCGGAAGGCAGCAGCCACAGCGGGAACATTGTGTGCCGGGGTGTGGCTGGTGGGGTTGCCACCTTAACGAACAATCGAACGCTTCAACCAGAACTGCATGGGTTTCGCCCACTGCGGTTTTTTTGTGTCTGTGATTTACCGGAGCGACACAAATCCCCTGTAGGAGTGAGCCTGCTCGCGATAGCGGTGTCTCAGTCGAAATAGATGTGTCTGACACACTGCTATCGCGAGCAGGCTCACTCCTACAGGGGTTATCGGGTGTTGTCGGAATGGCCGGTATAGAGCCGGATAATCTCCTCAATCTCCCCCGACGTCTTCATCCGCAGCAACGTGCGCAATATCCGCTGCACCGGCACGTTTGGATCGTTCCTCACGTAACAGCCCACCTCCTGCTCCTGCAGCACCGCCACCGCTTGCAGTTGTTCCGCCGGCAGCAGGCGTTGATTGAACCAGTCCAGTGTCCACTGGTTGCTCACGGCGTAGCGATAACGCCCGGCCAGCAGTTTTTCCAGCACTTGTTCCTGATTGCGCGCGTCTTCGCGTTGCAGTTGATCGGCCTCGAACAGTGATTGCAGGGTCGGGTAGGTGTAGCCGCGCACCGTGCCGATGGCCTGGCGGGGCAGGCGCGCGGGATCAATGTCCGCAGGCTGGTCCTTGCGGCTGATCAGCAGGTCGCGCTGGAACAGCAGCGGCACGCTCCACAGGTAATCGCCGGACTGATTCGGCAGCCACGACTGGGCGGCATAGCAGCGCACATCGATCTCGCCATTTTCCATGGCGCTTTGCACGCGGGCCCGCGGCAGCACGATGAATTCGGCCGGCACGCCGACCTGTGTTGCGAGGCTGAGCATCAGGTCGAAGAGGATGCCTTGGGTTGGGCGGTTGCGTTCGAGTTGCACCATCGGCATCGCCCAGCTGTCAGACACCGCGAAGCGCAGCGGCGGTTCGGCGGCCGTCGCGCTCAGGCTGATACCCAGCAATGCCCCCATGGCCCACCGCATAAATGCTCCGGTCGTTGCCCATCCCGAGCCGATAAAAGCCTCTGCTGATGCAGCTTAGCCATTTTAGGCGCGGACACCGGATGCAATTTTGCCCTTGCTCCGCTAGCATTAGCCGCTTCAGCTTCCTTCGTTGCGACGGTTTTCGATGAGTTATCAGGTTCTTGCACGTAAATGGCGTCCGCGCTCGTTCCGCGAAATGGTCGGCCAGACCCATGTGCTCAAGGCTCTGATCAATGCCTTGGACAGCCAGCGGCTGCACCATGCGTACCTGTTTACCGGGACGCGCGGGGTCGGCAAGACGACCATTGCGCGGATCATTGCCAAATGCCTGAACTGTGAAACAGGTATCACCTCCAGCCCATGCGGCGAGTGCTCGGTGTGCCGGGAAATCGATGAGGGCCGTTTCGTCGACCTGATCGAGATCGACGCCGCCAGCCGGACCAAGGTCGAAGACACTCGCGAGCTGCTCGACAACGTGCAGTACGCGCCGAGCCGTGGGCGCTTCAAGGTCTACCTGATCGACGAAGTGCACATGCTCTCCAGTCATTCTTTCAATGCGCTGTTGAAAACCCTCGAAGAGCCGCCGCCGTACGTCAAGTTCATCCTGGCGACCACCGATCCGCAGAAACTTCCGGCAACGATTCTCTCGCGCTGCCTGCAGTTCTCCCTGAAGAACATGACGCCTGAGCGCGTGGTCGAGCATTTGACCCACGTGCTGACCGCGGAAAACGTGCCGTTCGAAGACGATGCGCTGTGGCTGCTCGGTCGCGCCGCTGACGGCTCGATGCGTGACGCCATGAGCCTGACCGATCAGGCCATCGCTTTCGGTGAAGGCAAGGTCCTCGCCACCGACGTGCGCGCGATGCTCGGCACGCTGGATCACGGCCAGGTCTTTGACGTCCTGCATTCGTTGATCGAAGGCGACGCCAAGGCCTTGCTTGAAGCCGTGCGTCATCTGGCCGAGCAGGGCCCGGACTGGAACGGCGTGCTCTCGGAAATTCTCAACGTGTTGCACCGTGTCGCCATCGCCCAGGCGTTGCCCGAAGGTGTCGACAACGGCCATGGCGACCGTGACCGTGTGTTGGCGCTGGCCCAGGCGTTGCCGGCCGAAGACGTGCAGTTCTATTACCAGATGGGCCTGATCGGTCGCCGCGACTTGCCGCTGGCGCCGGACCCGCGCGGTGGTTTCGAGATGGTTCTGCTGCGCATGCTGGCCTTCCGACCGGCCGACACGGCGGACGCCCCGAGGCAGCCGCTAAAGCCAGTGGGGATCAGCCAGGCCACAGTTGATTCCGCAAACGCCGTGGCTGCCGCGCCCAAGCCTGCGCCGGTGGTCGCCGCGCCAGTTGCGCCAGCGCCGACGCCAGTGGCAGCACCTGCACCTGCACAGGCCGCTGCGCCCGCGCCAGTTGCAGTCGCTGAACCGGAACCCGTGGCAGAGCCTGAGCCCATGGCCGTCGAAGCGGTGGTTGATCTGCCGTGGAACGACCCGGTAGAAGCCGAGGCTGAACCTGCGCCGGCGCAGCAACCCGCCGTCGAGCCGGTGCTGGAAACCGCCGCCGAGCAACCCGAGTTGCCGCCGATGCCGCTGCCGACCCCGGACAGCGTCGTCCCGGACGCACCGGAGTGGGCCGCTGCGCCGATTCCCGAGCCGTCGGTCGCCGACGTCGATGCCGCCACACCGGGCATGGATCTCGACGATGAGCCGCCGCTGGACGAGGACTACATCGAGCCGGACATCGATTCGGCCTACAGCTACCTCGACGAACTGGCCAGCGAACACGCCGCCGACCCCGAACCGGAACCCGAGCCTGAACCGGCTGCGGCCCCGGCCACCGGTCTGGCTGCGCAATGGCTAGAGCTGTTCCCGAAACTGCCGATCTCCGGCATGACCGGCAGCATCGCCGCCAACTGCACGCTGATCGCGGTGGATGGCGACCATTGGCTGATGCACCTCGATCCGGCGCACAGTGCGCTGTTCAACGCCACCCAGCAACGACGTTTCAACGACGCGCTGAACCAGTTCCACGGGCGCACGCTGAGCCTGACCATCGAATTGATCAAGCCCGAGCAGGAAACCCCGGCCCAGGCGGCCTCGCGGCGCCGCGCCAACCGTCAGCGCGAGGCGGAGGAGTCGATCCACGGCGATCCGTTCATCCAGCAGATGGTTCAGCAGTTCGGCGCGGTGGTGCGACACGATACTATTGAACCTGTCGACGCCTTGGTCACCCAAGGCTAATAACTGTAGGTGCCCGGCCAACATCGCCGGGCGCTGTTTTGATCCAAGTACATTTGAGGTGATTACCATGATGAAAGGTGGCATGGCCGGCCTGATGAAGCAGGCGCAGCAGATGCAGGAAAAAATGGCCAAGATGCAGGAAGAACTGGCCAACGCCGAAGTCATCGGCAAGGCCGGCGGCGATATGGTCACCGTGGTGATGACCGGTCGTCATGACGTCAAGAGCGTGACTATCGACCCGAGCCTGGTCGAAGGCATGAGCGAAGACGACAAGGAAATGCTCGAAGCCGTGGTCGCTTCCGCCGTCAACGACGCGGTGCGCAAGATCGAAGCCAACAGCCAGGAAAAAATGGGCAGCATGACCGCCGGCATGAACCTGCCAGCGGGTATGAAACTGCCATTCTGATTCGCCAACCGGCGGCAGATGAGCTACACAAAATGCCAGGCATAGCGCCTGGCATTTTTGTTTCTGCCGGGGCAGATGGGGCGCCAGGTGAACCGCCATCGCGAGCAGGCTCGCTCCTACAGGGAACGCATTCCAAATGTAGGAGTGAGCCTGCTCGCGATCGAGTCCGCCGCGGTCTCACAGAATAAACATCGAACCGCCTCATGCCACAAGGGTCTGCTCCCTATACCGCCGAATTCCAATTCACAGGAGACGCTGACATGTCCGATCCTCTCACCCTCAACCAACGCTTCGTCCTCGCCTCGCGGCCGACCGGTGCGCCGACGCCGGAGAACTTTCGTCTTGAACGCGAAGCGTTGCCGGATCTCGAAGACGGTCAGGTGCTGCTGAAAACCCTGTACCTGTCGCTCGATCCGTACATGCGCGGGCGCATGAGCGATGCACCGTCCTACGCCGCGCCAGTGCAGATTGGCGAAGTGATGACCGGCGGCGCGGTCAGCCGGGTCGAGGATTCGCGTCATCCGAAATTCCACAAGGGCGATCTGGTGGTTGGCGCGACCGGTTGGCAAAGCCACAGCATCAGCGACGGCCGTAACATCATTCCGATCCCCGCCGGCCTGCCGAGTCCGTCCATGGCCCTCGGTGTGCTCGGTATGCCGGGGATGACCGCGTACATGGGCCTGATGGACATCGGCCAGCCGCAAGAAGGCGAGACCCTGGTGGTCGCCGCTGCTTCCGGTGCGGTCGGTTCGGTGGTCGGCCAGGTGGCGAAGATCAAAGGTCTGCGCGTGGTCGGTGTGGCCGGCGGTGCCGAGAAGTGCCAATACGTGGTCGATGAACTCGGTTTCGACGCGTGCATCGACCACAAGGCGGATGATTTTGCCGAGCAATTGGCCGAGGCGTGCCCCGAGGGCATCGACATTTATTTCGAGAACGTCGGCGGCCATGTTTTCGAAGCGGTGGTGCCGTTGCTCAATCCCAAGGCGCGGATTCCGTTGTGCGGCCTGATTGCCGGGTACAACGCCTCGGAAGCACCGAAGGGCCCGGATCGTTTGCCGCTGCTGCAACGCACGTTGCTGACCAAGCGTATACGCATTCAGGGCTTTATCGTCTTCGACGACTACGGTGACCGCCAGCCGGAATTCATCAGCCACATGGTGCCGTGGGTGCGCGATGGCAAAGTCAAATTCCGCGAGGACGTGGTCGAAGGCCTGGAGCAGGCGCCCGAGGCGTTTATCGGCCTGCTGGAAGGGCGCAACTTCGGCAAACTGGTGGTGAAGGTCGCCGAGGACTGAGCATTTGACGCTGGCCGGAGGCGCGGGTATAAACCGCGTCTCGTTGTTTTGTCGGACTTTTCCCCATGAGCTTCAGCCCTTTGATTCGCCAACTGATCGACGCCCTGCGCACCTTGCCCGGCGTCGGTCAGAAAACCGCCCAGCGCATGGCGTTGCAGATGCTCGAGCGCGATCGCAGCGGCGGCGTGCGTCTGGCCCAGGCGCTGAGTCAGGCCATGGAAGGCGTCGGTCACTGCCGGCAATGCCGCACGCTGACCGAAGACGATCTGTGCCCGCAATGCGCCGATAACCGCCGCGACGACACGCTGTTGTGCGTGGTCGAAGGGCCGATGGATGTCTATGCCGTCGAGCAGACCGGTTTCCGTGGGCGTTATTTCGTACTCAAAGGGCATCTCTCGCCGCTCGACGGGCTCGGGCCTGAGGCGATCGGCATTCCGCAGTTGATGGCGCGGATCGAAGAGGCGGGCACCTTTACCGAAGTCATCCTCGCCACCAACCCGACGGTGGAAGGTGAAGCGACCGCGCATTACATCGCGCAACTGTTGCAGCACAAAGGCCTGATCGCCTCGCGCATCGCTCACGGCGTGCCGTTGGGTGGCGAGCTGGAACTGGTCGATGGCGGCACGCTGGCGCATTCGTTTGCCGGGCGTAAGCCCATCTCTCTGTAAGTTCTTTACGGTCTGTTCTGGCCTCATCGCTGGCAAGCCAGCTCCCACAGGTTTCTTTGTTGAACACAATATTTGTGAACGCCCGAGATCCCTGTGGGAGCTGGCTTGCCGGCGATGGCCGCACCTCGGCCCGTCAGATTCATACAATTATGTTGAAAACCAAGCAAGCGCTCGGTTAAGTTCGGCGAACCCCTCTGCGGAGTTCGCCCATGCCTGCCTTCCAGGAATACTTCGACCCCAGCCATCAATTGGTCCGCGACAGCGTCCGGCGTTTCGTCGAACGCGAGATTCTGCCGGACGTCGATCAGTGGGAAGAAGCCGAAAGCTTCCCGCGTGAGCTGTACCTGAAGGCCGGCGCGGCGGGCATCCTCGGCATCGGTTATCCCGAAGCGCTCGGTGGCAGCCATGAGGGCGATCTGTTTGCCAAGGTCGCCGCCAGTGAGGAGTTGATGCGCTGCGGCTCTGGCGGGTTGGTGGCGGGGCTGGGCTCGCTGGACATCGGCTTGCCACCGATCGTCAAATGGGCGCGGCCTGAAGTGCGCGATCGCGTGGTGCCGCAAGTGCTCAGCGGCGTGAAGATCAGCGCCCTGGCGGTGACCGAACCCGGCGGCGGTTCCGACGTCGCCAACCTGCAGACCCGCGCTGTGCGTGATGGCGACTGTTACCGGGTCAGCGGCAGCAAAACCTTTATAACCAGTGGCGTTCGCGCCGATTTCTACACCGTCGCAGTGCGCACCGGTGCGCCGGGTTTCGGCGGTATCAGCCTGCTGCTGATCGAGAAGGGCACACCGGGCTTCACCGTCGGCCGCTCGTTGAAGAAGATGGGCTGGTGGGCGTCGGACACCGCCGAGCTGTTCTTCGACGATTGCCGTGTGCCGGTGGGCAATCTGATCGGCGCCGAGAACATGGGTTTCGCCTGCATCATGGGCAACTTTCAAAGCGAACGCCTGGCCCTGGCGCTGATGGCCAACATGACTTCGCAGCTTGCGCTGGAACAAAGCCTGAAATGGGCGCGCGAGCGTGAGGCCTTCGGCAAACCGATTGGCAAGTTCCAGGTGATCAAGCATCGTCTCGCCGAAATGGCCACGGCGCTGGAGGTGTCGCGGGAATTCACCTATCGGCAAGCGGCGAAGATGGCGGCGGGGCAGAGCGTGATCAAGGAGATCTCCATGGCGAAGAACTTTGCCACGGACACCTCCGATCGGATCACCAGCGAAGCGGTGCAGATTCTCGGCGGGCTCGGTTACATGCGTGAAAGTCTGGTGGAGCGGCTGTATCGGGATAACCGCATACTGTCGATTGGCGGCGGCACGCGGGAAGTGATGAACGAGATCATCAGCAAGCAGATGGGACTTTGATCTGATCGTTCCCACGCGCAGCAAAGGAATGCAGCCCGGGACGCTCCGCGTCCCTATCGCAAGCTGCTGGCCTCATCGCTGGCACGCCAGCTCCCACATGTTCAGGGGCATACACAATATTTGTGAACGACCGAAATCACTGTGGGAGCTGGCTTGCCAGCGATAGCGTCAGTAAAGGCGCTACTATTTATCGGTCAAGGCAAACTGCGTCAGGCAGAACGTCGGAATGCCCATGTCCTGCAGGCGCTGCGAACCTTGCAGCTCCGGTAAATCAATGATCGCTGCGGCTTCATGCACCCGCGCGCCCATGCGGCGGATCAGGTTGGCGGCGGCGATCAGCGTGCCGCCGGTGGCGATCAGGTCATCGAACATCACCACCGAATCGCCTTCGCAGAGGCTATCGGCGTGCACTTCCAGAAACGCCTCGCCGTACTCGGTGGCGTAACCTTCGGCGAGCACGTCCGCCGGCAGTTTACCTTGCTTGCGGAACAGCACCAGCGGCTTGTTCAACTGATAGGCCAATACCGAACCGATCAGAAAACCCCGGGCATCCATCGCACCGATGTGGGTGAAGTCGGCTTCGACATAGCGGTGGGCGAAGCTGTCCATCACCAGGCGCAGCGCGGTCGGCGACTGGAACAGCGGGGTGATGTCGCGAAAGATCACGCCCGGCTTCGGGAAGTCGATCACAGGGCGGATAAGGGATTTGATGTCGAAGGAGTCGAAGACCATCGTCGAGGTGTCCTGGCAGGGCTGCAAACGGCGCAGTATACCCGCGGCTGAAACGATTCGCTCAACCGCGGGTCGTGATCAGCCTACTCAGCCTTCGATGGAGCCACCGGCCAGCGCGCACAGCTGGATCGGGTCGAGGATATGAATTTCCTTGCCCTCGGCGGCGATCAGTTGGTTCTGCTGGAAACGTGTGAACACCCGCGACACGGTTTCCACCGCCAGGCCCAGATAGTTGCCGATTTCATTGCGCGACATGCTCAGGCGGAACTGGTTGGCCGAGAAACCGCGGGCGCGGAAACGTGCGGACAGGTTGACCAGGAACGTGGCGATGCGCTCGTCGGCGGTTTTCTTCGACAGCAGCAACATCATTTGCTGGTCGTCGCGGATTTCCCGGCTCATCACGCGCATCAGCTGACGGCGCAGTTGCGGCAGTTGCAGGGCCAGTTCGTCGAGACGTTCGAAAGGGATTTCGCAGACCGAGGTGGTTTCCAGTGCCTGGGCCGATACCGGATGTTTCTCGGTGTCCATGCCGGACAGGCCGACCAGTTCGCTCGGCAGGTGGAAGCCGGTCAATTGCTCTTCGCCGCCATCGCTGAGGCTGAAGGTCTTGAGGGCTCCGGAGCGTACTGCATAAACGGAATCGAACGTGTCGCCCTGGCGGAACAGGAATTCACCTTTTTTCAACGGGCGACCGCGTTTAACGATTTCGTCCAGCGCATCCATGTCTTCCAGATTCAGCGAGAGTGGCAGACACAGCGGGGCCAGGCTGCAATCCTTGCAATGGGCCTGGGTGTGAGCGCGCAGTTTGACTGGCTCGGACATTTCTTCAATCCTTGTGGGAAAACACACATAAGACGTAAGGGTAACTCACCGAAGGACCTTCAGGCCAGCGTATGAAGGCGTTGTCCCACAGACATCAAGCCTGCGCAAACGCCGCCGATAAACCGGTATCAGAATGCATGAAAGGAAGGATCCGATGACTGCCATTGGCACGCTAGGCCCCGGTAACAGCGGCGTTCCGGCATTACCGGAGGTCGCCAGCCACGACGCCGCCAGCGAGAGCGACGCTGACGCGTTGCACAGCGCAACCCCGACCTTGGTCGAGGGCGTCAAAGTGTCGCTGTCCGGTGCGTCGATCGCCAAGGCCGCCAGCGTCGGCGGTGAAAACAGCGATATCGACAACAGCGGCCTGCCGGAGAACATCCAGCAGCTGTTGAAGATGATCCGCAAGTTGCAAAAACAGATTGCCGAAAAGAAGGCGCAGATGAACAAGGTCATGGCCGACAAGACCCTGTCCAACGAAGAACGGATCAACAAGCTCGCCGCCTTGCGCGGTGCCATCGCCGCGCTGAACAGCGGCGTGGTCACCGCCAGCCTGGCCCTGTCCAAAGTCATGGGCCAGTCGGCAATGACCCCGGACCAGAACCTCAAGGTCGGCGCCTTGCTCACCAAGAACTAGATCACCCGTGAAAAGCGTTGACGGTTCTGTTGTTGCAGGTACGCATCGAACACCATGCACACCGAGCGCACCAGCAGGCGCCCGGCTGGCAGCACGTTGATCCGCTCGCGATCCAGTTCAATCAGGCCGTCATCGGCCATGCCCTGTAGTTGCGGCCACAGCTCAACGAAATAGCCCTGAAAGACGATATTGAAACGCCGCTCGATGTCGGCGAAGTGCAGGCTGAAGTTGCAGATCAGTTGCTGAATCACTTCGCGGCGCAAACGATCGTCAGCGTTGCACACCAGGCCCCGGCTGGTCGCCAGTTGTGCGCTTGCCAGGGTGGTTTGGTATTGGTTGAGATCGCTGTTGTTCTGGCAGTACAGGTCACCGATCTGGCTGATCGCCGAAACGCCCAGGCCAATCAGGTCGCAATGACCGTGGGTGGTGTAGCCCTGAAAGTTACGTTGCAGGGTCTGTTCTTCCTGAGCGATCGCCAGTTCATCGTCGGGCAGGGCGAAGTGATCCATGCCGATGTAGCGATAGCCGGCGGCGGTGAGCTGCGCAATGGTGCGTTCGAGCATTTCCAGCTTTTGCGCCGGCGCCGGCAGTTCGTGGCCATTGATCCGCCGCTGCGGCATGAAGCGTTCCGGCAGATGCGCGTAGTTGAACACCGAGAGCCGATCCGGCTGCAGGCTGATGACTTCTTCGACGGTGCGCGCGAAGTTGTCCGGGGTCTGTTTGGGCAGGCCGTAGATCAGGTCGATGTTGATCGAGCGAAATTGCAGGGTGCGCGCGGCATCGATCACTGCGCGGGTTTCTTCAAGGCTTTGCAGGCGATTGACGGCGCGCTGCACGGCCGGATCGAGGTCTTGCAGGCCGATGCTGACGCGGTTGAAACCCAGCTCGCGCAGCAGGCCCATGGTCGACCAATCGGCCTCGCGGGGGTCGATTTCGATGCCGTAATCGCCGGAGTCGTCATCCAGAAGGTTGAAATGCTTGCGCAGGTGCGCCATCAGTTGCCGCAGTTCGTCGTGGCTGAGGAAAGTCGGCGTGCCGCCACCAAAGTGCAGTTGCTCGACTTTCTGGGTCGGATCGAGGTGGCAGGCGATCAACTGGATTTCCTGCTCCAGCCGTTGCAGGTACGGCGCGGCGCGTCCGCGGTCCTTGGTGATGACCTTGTTGCAGGCGCAGTAGTAGCAGATGTTCGCGCAGAACGGCACGTGCACATACAACGACAACGGGCGCTGGGCTTTGCGGCTGTCGCGCAGGGCATGGAACAGATCGAAGGTGCCGACCTGACCGTGAAATTGCACGGCAGTCGGATACGAGGTGTAGCGCGGCCCCGCCAGGTCATAGCGGCGGATCAAATCGGTGTCCCAACGAATGGCGTCGAGCATGCGGGCATTCCCCCGGATAGGCTGGCAGTGTGGGCGAGTTTATCGGGGGGCGGCGGTGAGGCTGTTGATTTGCATCAAAGGGCAGGAGGTGTGTTGATCATGCGGGCCTCTTCGCGAGCAGGCTCGCTCCCACAGGGGATGTGCAGTGTTCATGCGATCAGTGTGAGAGCGAGCCTGCTCGCGAAGGCTGCACCGCCGATCAATGGCCCATAAGCCAATGCTGATGCGGGCCGGGAAGGGTCCAGATACCAAACAGAATGACCAACAAACCGCCGGCCATCCGCACACTGCGCTTGCGCAAGATCGCGGTAACCCGCTCCGCCGCCAGCCCGGTCGCCAGCAACACTGGCCAGGTGCCCAAGCCAAACGCGAGCATCAGCAAGGCGCTGTCCAGTGCATTGCCTTGGCTTGCCGACCACAGCAACGTGCTGTAAACCAGCCCGCACGGCAGCCAGCCCCACAGCGCGCCGAGTAGCAAGGCGCGTGGCAGACTCGATACCGGCAGCAAGCGATTGGCCACGGGCTGAATGTAACGCCACAACCCGCGGCCAAGGCTTTCGATTCGCGTCAGCCCGCTCCACCAGCCGGCGAGATACAAGCCCATGGCGATCAACAGCAATCCCGCCAGTACGCGCATGAACAGCGCCGCCGGACTGTTGGCCACCGCCCAACCGGCGAGGCCGATGAGCAGGCCGGCCGTGGCATAGCTGAGAATCCGCCCGAGGTTGTACGCCAGCAGCAGACGAAAGCGTCGGCTGCGTTGCTCCTTGGGAATCGCCAGGGTCAGCGCGCCCATCAGGCCGCCGCACATGCCCAGGCAGTGGCCGCCGCCCAGCAGGCCAAGAATCAGGGCGGAAACCAGCAGTGGCGCCAGTTCAAGCATGCGGAGGCGCCTTGTCGTCCGGCTTGCTGGCGTTGATTTCGTCTACTGCAGCGGTGTGGTTCGGATCCTGATCATCGAACAGAATGCTGTGTGCCGGGCCGTCGAGGTCGTCGTACTGGCCGCTGTCCACGGCCCAGAAGAAGATGTACACGGCGATGGCCACGATCAGCAGTGCAGCGGGGATCATCACGTAGAGAGCTGGCATCGTTACTCCATGCCCGCGCGGCTCAGGCCGGCAGCGGGCGGGTTTCTGCACGGGTGCTGGTGTGCGGCGAACCCGGCAGGCGAGTCAGGCGCAGGGCGTTGAGCACCACGGTCAGCGAACTGATCGACATGCCGACCGCGGCCCATACCGGAGTGATCCAGCCGAGGGCGGCGAACGGCAACATGAGGCCATTGTACAGCGCCGCCCACAGCAGGTTTTCGATGATCACCCGGCGGGTACGGCGTGCCAATGTGAATGCTTGCACCAGAGCGTCGAGGCGGTTCGACAGCAATACCGCGTCGGCACTGGTTTTCGCCAGATCGGTGGCCGAGCCCATGGCCACGCTGATGTCGGCGGCCGCCAGCACCGGCACGTCGTTGACGCCGTCGCCGAGCATCAGCACTTTGCGTCCTTCCTTGTGCAGTTGTTGCAGCACTTGCAGCTTGTCGTCCGGGCGCAAACTGCCGCGCGCCTCGTCAATGCCCAGTTCGGCGGCGACGCTGGCGACCATCGGCGAGCTGTCGCCGGACAGCAGCAGCGTGCGCCAGCCGCGCGCCTTGCACGCGGCGAGCAGGGCGGGGGCATCGTCGCGCAGGCGATCATCGAGCACCAGCCACGCCAGCGGACCGCTTTCATCGCCAAGCAGTAACCATTGGCCTGGCTCATTCGGCATTGCCGGCACACTCGCAGCGCTCAGCGCGCAAACGAAATCTGCCTGACCAATGCGCAAACGCTGCCAGCCCACCGAACCTTCAAGGCCCAGTCCCGGCGTGCTGTGCACTTCATCAGCGGCCAGCGGCGCACGGCCGAAAGCGCGGGCGATCGGGTGTTCGGAGCGGTTTTCCAAGGCTGCGGCGAGGCTCAGGCATTGCTCGCTGTCGAGCGCGCCGAGAGGGCGGATCGAGCGCAGCACCAGGCGACCTTCGGTGAGGGTGCCGGTCTTGTCGAAAATCACCGTGTCGATCTGGTTCAAGCCTTCCAGCACATGCCCGCGGGTCAGCAGCAAACCGAGTTTGTGCAGGGTGCCGGTGGCGGCGGTGAGGGCGGTCGGGGTCGCCAGCGACAGGGCACAGGGGCAGGTCGCGACCAGCATCGCAAGCACGATCCAGAACGCCCGCGACGCGTCCAGTTGCCACCACAGCAGGCCGATGGCGGCAGCGGCGATCAGCGACAGCAGCAGGAACCATTGCGCGGCGCGGTCGGCGATTTCTGCCAGTCGCGGTTTCTCGGCCTGGGCGCGGTCGAGCAGACGGACGATCGCCGACAGGCGCGTGTCATGTCCCAACGCTTGAACTTCCACGGTCAACGCGCCTTCGACATTCAGCGTGCCGGCGGTGACGGCATCGCCCTGCGCGCGCGGTTGCGGCAGGTATTCGCCGGTCAGCAGCGATTCGTCGATACTCGACTGGCCGTCGATGATCTTGCCGTCCGCCGGCAAGACCGAGCCGGGCTGCACCAGAATCCGCTCGCCGACGCGCAGTTCGCTGAGCAGAATGCGCTCGCTCTGGCCGTTGGCATCCAGGCGCAAACACGAGGCTGGCAACAGATTGACCAATTGCGCGGTGGCGGCCGCGGTGCGCTCGCGGGCGCGCCGTTCCAGATAGCGACCAGCGAGCAGAAACAGCGCAAACATGCCGACCGCATCGAAATACAACTCGCCGACGCCAGTGATCGCCGTCCAGATCCCGGCGACGTATGCACTGCCGATCGCCAGCGAAACCGAAACGTCCATGGTCAGGTGGCGCGTGCGCAGGTCGCGCATTGCCCCTTTGAAAAACGGCGCGCAACTGTAGAACACAATTGGCGTGGTCAGAAACAGCGCGACCCAGCGCAGGATCGTGTGCAGCTCGGGGCTGAGGTCGATGTTGAATTCCGGCCACGTTGCCATGGTCGCCATCATCGCCTGAAACCACAGCAGCCCGGCGACGCCGAGCTGGCGCAGGGCACGGCGGTTTTCGCTGGCCAGTTGCTCACTGGCGCGGTCGGCCTGATAGGGGTGCGCGGCATAGCCGATGTGCCGCAGTTCAGCGAGGATCTGGCTCAGCGGTAACTGCGCGTCGGCCCAGCGCACGTGCAGGCGATGGTTGGACAGGTTCAATCGTGCTTCGGCGACGGCGGGCAGGGTGCGCAGGTGTTTCTCGATCAGCCAGCCGCAAGCGGCGCAACTGATGCCTTCCATCAACAGCGTGGTTTCAGCCAGCTCGCCTTCGTGGCGCACGAACGGTTGCTGGACGTCGGCGCGGTCGTACAGCGCCAGTTCGTCGGTCAATTGCACCGGCAGTGCTTCGGGGTTGGCCGAGGCTTCGCTGCGGTGTTGGTAATAGCTGTCCAGGCCACCAGCGACGATGGCTTCGGCCACGGCCTGACAGCCCGGGCAACAGAATTCGCGCGGTTGCCCGAGGACGACGGCGGTGAAGCGGCTGCCGGACGGGACGGGCAGGGCGCAGTGGTAGCAGGGGAGTGGGGTGGTCATGATGCGCGTTCCGATGATCGTTCCCACGCTCCGCGTGGGAATGCCTCCCCGGACGCTCCGCGTCCGCTTCGGCTGGGACGCAGAGCGTCCCTGGCTGCGTTCCCACGCAGAGCGTGGGAACGATCAGAGTAAGGCTTATTTTTTCAGGTCTTCCGCACCCTGCAACGGCTCATCGCCCAGCAGCAGTTCCGTGTCATGGCTGACCAGTTCTTCCTCGAACATGCGCCACACATGCTCATCCTGGCTACCCAGCAGCTCGACAAACCGGCGACCTTCAACCTTGTCGTTCAACTGACCGATGTAACGCCCGGTCTCGCTCTCGCTGCGAGCCAGAACAACTTTGCGATCCTTCTCCGGCTGCGTCGGTGAAATCAGGTTCAGCTCCAGCGTGTTCGGCTGACTGTCACCACTCAAGCGCAAGTCGACTTCGCCGGTGACATCGTCCAGATGCACCGCCGCGCGCATTTTCAGGGTTTGCGCCAGCAGTTCACGGTCCAGCGAACGGTTGATGCCTTTGCCGGCCTCGTAATAGTTGTCGTTGACCAGATTGTCCGGGTTGTTCACCGCAATCGTCACCATCGACAAGGTCAGCGCCACCGAGCAGGCCAGAATGCCGATGATGATCCACGGCCAGAGGTGCTTGTACCAGGGACTTGCAGCGTTTGCGGCAGACATATGCAGTTCTCTTAACGAATTTGGGGGCCGATGAATCGGCTCTTGGCTTCAACGTGGACGCTGTCGTCATCGGCATCTTCGAGGATGAATTCAACCTCGTTGGTACTCGACGGCAGTTGTTCCGGCGCGCTCGACAACTCCACCGGCATGCTGACGATATCGCCGGCCGCCACCTTGATTTCGCGCTTGCCTTGCAGGCGCAGGTCCGGCAGACCTTCGGCGTGCAGCACGTAGGTGTGGTCGCGCTGATCCTTGTTCATGATCTTCAGGCTGTAGACGTTTTCGATCCGGCCTTCGGCGTTTTCGCGGTACAGCACACGGTCCTTGCTGACGTCGAAACCGACCAGCGAGCGCATGAAGAAGGCAGTGACCAGCAAGCTGATCATCGCCAGCAACACCACCGCATAGCCGATCAGGCGTGGCCGCAGTTTATGGGTTTTCTGCCCGGACAGGTTGTGTTCGGTGGTGTAGCTGATCAGGCCGCGCGGGTAGTCCATCTTGTCCATGATGCTGTCGCAGGCATCGATGCACGCGGCGCAGCCGATGCACTCGATTTGCAGGCCGTCGCGAATGTCGATGCCGGTCGGGCAGACCTGCACGCACATCGTGCAGTCGATGCAATCGCCCAGGCCCAGCGCCTTGTAATCGATGCCTTTTTTGCGCGGGCCGCGGCTTTCACCCCGGCGCGGGTCGTAGGAAACGATCAGCGTGTCCTTGTCGAACATCACACTCTGAAAGCGCGCATACGGGCACATGTAGATGCACACCTGCTCACGCAACCAACCCGCGTTGCCGTACGTGGCGAGGGTGAAAAAACCGACCCAGAAATACGACCAGCCATCGGCCTGGCCGGTAAAGAACTCAATGACCAGTTCGCGGATCGGCGAGAAGTAGCCGACAAAGGTCATGCCGGTGACAAAACCGATCAGCAACCACAGTGCGTGTTTGGCCGCTTTGCGCAAAAACTTGTTGGCGCTCATCGGCGCCTTGTCGAGTTTGATCCGCTGGTTGCGGTCGCCTTCGGTGACCTTTTCGCACCACATGAAAATCCACGTCCACACACTTTGCGGGCAGGTGTAACCGCACCAGACCCGCCCGGCATACACGGTGATGAAGAACAGGCCGAACGCCGCAATGATCAACAGGCCGGAAAGCAAGATGAAATCCTGCGGCCAGAACGTCGCGCCAAAAATGAAGAACTTGCGCTCTGGCAGGTTCCACCACACGGCCTGATGACCGCCCCAGTTCAGCCACACCGTACCGAAATACAACAAGAACAGCGCCGCACCGCCGAGCATCCGCAGATTGCGGAACAGGCCGGTGAAGGCGCGGGTGTAGATTTTTTCGCGTGAAGCGTAAAGGTCGACGCTGTTGTTCGGGTTTTTGCTCGGTGGTGTGACGTCGTGTACCGGAATCTGGTTGCTCATCATTGCATCCCACGGCAGTGGAAAAATGCCCCGGTCGATACGTGCCAACCAAGGTCAAAAAGGGCTGTTGCAGTGGCGCGATGATACGCCTGTCGCTCTGGCTCAAGGGTGCGACCTTTGGTCGCGTTGGGGAAAAAACCTGAATGGTGTAGCGAATGCAGCAAAGCATGACGCAGGTCAATTGACTCGTTGAGTATGGACGGTTTTTGCCTCCCAGCTAGTTGAGTATTCCAGGCCTCGATCGGCCCGCCGCAACGTGGCTTGAAACCGCATCTGCACGTTTCATAAGGCACGAAACGTTATGTTTGATTGAAAAGTTTGTTGTTCGTATGTGCCGAGTTAATTTCCATCCTGTATGAAACAAGTGTTCTGGTAGTTGTTAGTGTGTGTGTCTGAAATATAACTACTTGATTGTTATTAATGAGTGCTTTGTACTTTTGGATGTTTTCGAATAAGTTTTGTTGGAGGCGAAGTGGTTCGCATGTTGGATAATTTAAATGGAGTTTAATGTATGCCTTTCAATAAGTTTGCAAGCGCCGTGCTGGGTCTGTGTTTACTGGCATCGGTTGTCTCGGCTCAGGCTGTAACGGGAACACCCAGGCACATGGTTTTTGCATCGGACACGCAATACCCGTGGACAGACAAGACGGATCGCGGGGACTTCGAAGCCGATTCCGAATTCAAGGCCCGCTCCAAGTGGCTGGTGGAAACGCAGTTGGCGAGCATCGCCGATTTCCGAAATCAGCACGGCTCTCTAGAGCAGGTTCCTTTGATGATCAACGGCGATATAACTGCCTTTGGTCATGGCTGGCAGCGGTCGTTCATGAACGAGATGTTGAATAAACACTTCAAGGGTGATTACTTGTACGGTTTGGGTAATCATGACTATGAAAATAATGTTGACGATTGTTTTACCAATAGTTGTGCGGCCGGAAGTATCGTCGAGTTCAAAGAGCATCATGAAGGTCGGGTCGACAGCTTTGATCTGCAAATCACCAGTGGATTCTTGAGCAAGACCTATTCAGGCAGCCTCGCTTATTCGAAGAATATTGGTGAAGTTCATATGGTTCAGCTCAATAACGATCCGTCTTATACGACCCGAATTGCTCACCCGCTGAACCCCACAACCTTTCAAATCAATGACGCGCTGGACTGGCTGGAAACCGATCTCAGACTCGCCCGGGTCTCGGGCTACGCGATCATCATCAATATGCATAAACCGTTCGGCGATAAAGTTTCCCCGGAGCAGAACAAGCGCTTCCTGGACATGATCAGCAAATATCAAGTGACGGCCATTTTCGCTGGCCATTTGCATCGGGACGGGGGAGACGCCTACTGGAAGGGGAACGTGCCAATGTTTTTGAGTGGCAGTACCTCTCAGCAGACCTATCTGACCGCCAGCTTTACCGATGACCGCAAGCAACTGGAAATCTATCTGGTGAAGAACAACCAGTGGCGCGATCGGACGCTGATCGACACCGTTGCGGTGCATTCGATCTTTGCCCAACGCCCATGAAAAAGCCCCGCCGATGACCAGGCGGGGTATTCATTTATCAGTTATTGGCAGCTATCCACGGGTTGATCAGCGGGACGCCGCTGAGTTGAAAGTCCGCAATGTTGCGAGTCACCAGCGTAAGCCCGTGCACAAGCGCGGTGGCGGCGATCAAGGCGTCGCATTCGCTGCTGCGGTCAGGTACATGCAATCGTGCGCATCGGGTGGCGACGATGGTATCGACCGGCAGGATTCTTCCAGAGAACGCTGGCTTGACGTGATGCTCCAGCCAGTTGCGCAACAGATGGCCTTGTAAAGGGTCGCGGCGTTCGATACGTAGAACGCCGGTTTCAAGTTCCAGCACAGTGATTGCGGATATATACAGGCTCGCCGGGGAAATGCTGTGTGCCCATGTCACCACATGCTGGTCGGCTTGGGTTTTTCGCAGCTCTGAAACTACGTTGGTATCCAGTAGGAACATCAAGAAAGGTCCACGCTACGAGGAGTGATGAGGGCGCGCTCGGGTTCGAACTCGATTTCTGGCGCATTCGGCATCACCAGCAGATCGGCGATGCTGGCCTGGCTGCCGGTCAGTTTGTGGTACTCCTCGATGCTCAGCAGTACATGGGCAGGCTTGCCCCGGTCGGTAATGATGACGGGACCTTGATGCGCGGCTTTTTTGGCAGCACTCGTGTCCTGATTGAATTCGCGGCTGGAAATGGTCGTGATGGCCATCATGTTCGGCCTCCGGATGATATTAAGTAGAAACGTTACTACCTCGGGCTTTCCCCGGCAATCGAAAAACTGGTTTGCGGACGATCGGTTTGTCACTGTCATAACGGCACCGGCGAAAGCCCACCCCCCGCCATAAGGGAGGGGCGCTGAGTTTGTGGGAGCATCAGGTGCGACTCACTGGCCTGTCAGGGCAATCTGCCGCCGCCGAGGCCGTCCAGACCGCCACCGTTACCGGGGCTGCTCAGGGTATTTTGCGATGTTGAGTGTTCGGGTTGTACCAACGGCGTTGCGGCTTTTGGCTGATCATCAGGGTGGGGTTGTGGTTGCGTTTGCAGCGTAGGTTCGTCTGTCTTCGACATCTGGCTTCATCCTTGAAGGTTCTCCGCGATGCGGCTCATCGCGATGAAAAAAACCTACAGGCCAGCGCTGCACCGGTCCATCAACCAAATGTCTCAAAGCGTGAATGCCGGCATGAAAAAGGCCCCGCCAATCGAAATTGGCGGGGCCTTTTTTGTGTCGAGCGTCGGCCTTATTCGGCGTTCGCCTCCGGTGCTTTTTCACCGTGGGACAGGCTGTAAACATACGCCGCAAGCAGGTGCACCTTGTCGTTGCCCTGCAGTTGTTCCTGCGCCGGCATCTGGCCCTGGCGGCCATAACGGATGGTCTGCTGCAGTTGCGCGAAGCTTGAGCCGTAGATGAATGCGCCCGGATGGGTCAGGTCAGGCGCGCCCATGGCCGGGGTACCTTTACCAGCAGGGCCGTGGCAGGCCACGCAGTTGGCGGCAAACAGCTTCTGCCCGTTGGCCGGATCGGCCTTGGTGCCTTCCGGCAGTTTGCGCCCGTCGAGGTTGGTCACGACAAACGCTGCCACGTCGGCCACGCCTTGCTCGCCGATCACTTCCGCCCACGCCGGCATCACCGCGTGGCGACCGCCCATGATGGTGGTCTTGATGGTTTCCGGCTCGCCGCCCCAGCGCCAGTCGGCGTCGGTCAGGTTAGGGAAGCCATAGGCACCCTTGGCGTCGGAGCCGTGGCACACCGAGCAGTTGGAGGCAAACAGGCGACCGCCCATTTTCAACGCTTGCGGGTCCTTGGCGACTTCTTCGATCGGCATCGCCGCGAACTTGGCGAAGATCGGGCCGAAGCGAGCGTCCGAACGGGCCATTTCCTTTTCCCATTCGTGCACGCCGGTCCAGCCGGTCTGGCCGTTGGCGAACGCGGTCTGCTTCTCGTTATCCAGATAGTTGTAGCCCGGCAGCAGACCTTTCCAGTTGCCCAGGCCCGGATACAGCACCAGATAACCCAAGGCGAAAATGATCGTGCCAACGAACAGCATGAACCACCATTTCGGCAGCGGGTTGTCGTACTCCTCGATCCCGTCGAAGGAGTGGCCGACCGTCTCGTCCGTCTGTTCGCTGCGCTGGCCCTTGCGGGTCGACAGCAACAGCCAGGTCAGGGCGAAGATCGTACCGAGACTGAGGACTGTGACGTACAGACTCCAGAATGTAGTCATTCTTTGTTACTCCTAGAAGCTTGCTCGACGTGCTTGATGGCTTCTGGATCATCCGCAAAAGGCAACAAGGTCGCGTCGTCAAACTCCGACTTGCGCTTGGGGCTGAACACCCACAAGGCCAGACCGATGAAGGCCACCATCACGACAACGGTGCCCAGGCCGCGAATCATCCCGATATCCATCAGATTCACCGTTTGCTTTTGATGATGGTGCCCAGGCCTTGCAGATAGGCCACCAGCGCGTCCATTTCGGTTTTGCCCTTCACCGCATCCTGTGCGCCGGCGATGTCTTCGTCGGTGTAAGGGACGCCGAGGGTGCGCAACACTTCCATTTTCTTCGCGGTTTCCTTGCCGTCGAGCTTGTTCTCCACGAGGAAGGGGTACGCCGGCATTTTCGACTCGGGCACCACGTTGCGCGGGTTGTACAAGTGCGCACGTTGCCAGTCATCGGAGTAACGACCGCCCACTCGGGCCAGATCCGGGCCGGTACGTTTGGAACCCCACAGGAACGGGTGGTCCCAGACGCTTTCACCGGCAACCGAGTAGTGGCCATAGCGTTCGGTTTCCGCGCGGAACGGACGGATCATCTGCGAGTGGCAGCCGACACAACCGTTGGCGATGTAGACGTCGCGGCCTTCCAGCTCCAGGGCCGAGCGTGGTTTCATGCCCTCGACCGGCTTGTTGGTGACGTCCTGAAAGAACAGCGGAACGATCTGGGTCAGGCCACCGACGCTGACGGCGATAACCATGAAGAAGGCCAGCAGGCCAATATTCTTCTCGACAGCTTCATGCTTCATCAGTGAGCTCCAACGACGGCAATCTTGGCGGCGGCTTCGGCTTCAACCGGATCCGACGCGCGTACGGTGCGGTACACGTTGTAAGCCATCAGCAGCATGCCGCTGGCAAAGAACGCCCCGCCCAGCGCACGGACGATGAAGCCCGGGTGGCTGGCCTGCAGCGCTTCGACGAACGAGTAGGTGAGGGTGCCGTCATCGTTGATTGCACGCCACATCAGGCCCTGGGTGATGCCGTTGACCCACATCGAAGCGATGTACAGCACGGTGCCAATGGTCGCGAGCCAGAAGTGCGCGTTGATCAGGCCGGTGCTGTGCATCTGCGCACGGCCGAACAGTTTAGGAATCATGTGGTAGATCGCGCCGATCGAGATCATCGCTACCCAGCCGAGAGCGCCGGCGTGTACGTGGCCGATGGTCCAGTCGGTGTAGTGCGAAAGCGAGTTAACGGTCTTGATCGCCATCATCGGGCCTTCGAAGGTCGACATGCCGTAGAACGCCAGCGATACCACGAGGAACCGCAGGATCGGGTCGGTGCGCAATTTATGCCAGGCGCCCGACAGGGTCATCATGCCGTTGATCATGCCGCCCCAGCTTGGCGCCAGGAGAATGATCGACATCGCCATGCCCAGCGATTGCGCCCAGTCCGGCAGGGCGGTGTAGTGCAGGTGGTGCGGGCCGGCCCAGATGTACAGGGTGATCAATGCCCAGAAGTGCACGATCGACAGGCGATAGGAGTAGATCGGGCGTTCGGCCTGTTTCGGCACGAAGTAGTACATCATCCCGAGGAAACCGGTGGTGAGGAAGAAGCCCACCGCGTTGTGCCCGTACCACCACTGGATCATCGCATCGGTCGCGCCCGAGTAGGCCGAGTACGACTTGAACAGGCTGACCGGTAGCGACATGTGGTTGACGATGTGCAGCATCGCCGTCACGACAATAAACGCGCCGTAGAACCAGTTACCGACATAGATGTGCCTGGTTTTGCGCTTGGTGATGGTGCCGAAGAACACCAGACCGTAGGTGACCCAGACAATCGCCAGCAGAATCGCAATCGGCCATTCCAGCTCGGCGTATTCCTTGGTGGTGGTGTAACCCAGCGGCAAGGTAACGATGGCGCCGACGATCACCGCTTGCCAGCCCCAGAAGGTGAAGGCCGCGAGGCTGTCGGAAATCAGTCGCGTCTGGCAGGTTCGCTGCACGACATAGTAGGAAGTGGCGAACAGTGCACAACCACCGAAGGCAAAAATCACCAGGTTTGTGTGCAACGGGCGCAAGCGTCCAAAGCTCGTCCACGGCAGACCGAAGTTCAGTTCCGGCCAGACCAGTTGCGAGGCGATGAAAACACCGAGCCCCATGCCAAGGATCCCCCAGACCACCGTCATGATGGCGAACTGGCGGACTACCTTATAGTTATAAGCAGTCGGACTGATTGCTGTGCTCATTCTAAGGTTCCACGGTTTGGGTATTTTTATAGGGATAAAATCGGCCGCAAGTATGTATAAAGCAGGGGGTCATTGCAACGCGCCATGACCTGGGTCAATGCTTTCCAACGCTGATTCTGCGGCCTTTCCATGTGCCGCGTAGGGTCAAAAATGACCTCTGTCAAAATGTCGCGGTGAGTGAAAAAAATGCTGGGTCCGCATCGCCGTCAACGATGCCTGCTCAAAGGTCTTGATCGGGTTTCGGAAGGCAATCGGCGTAACAGCCGTTAACTGCCTGCCTTTGCGGCAAATCCACAAGCCGCTTCATCGGACGCTTCGCTCGGTGGGCAGTTGAAACCGTCACGCGCCGGTCTGCTTTCGAACAAGCGTAGACCCGAATCAGGCGAACCGAAAGGTGAGGTGGGAAGGGGTGCGACAATGCGTCGCAAGGGGGAAGGAAACTGCCGCGACGGAAAAGTCGCGGCGGTTGTGTACGCAAGAGTTATTTAATTTTGTCTTCAGTTGCAAGTTTAGTTGTATTCAATCTGTGGCTAAGGCTGTACACATAAGCGGCAAGCAACTGCACTTTGTCGTTGCCCAGCAACTCGTTCTGCGCTGGCATGTGTCCTTGGCGACCGTGGCGAATGGTCTGCTCCAATTGCGTCAGGCTGGTGCCGTAAATGAAGCCGGCCGGATGGGTCAGGTTCGGCGCGCCCATCGCGGCAGTGCCTCGGCCGGTTGCACCGTGGCAAGCCACACAAGTGGTGCTGAACGCCTGCTGCCCGGCCTGCAGATCCGCCTTGTTGTCGGCGGGTAGCGGCAGGCCGGCCAGTTCGTGGCGCACATAGGCGGCAACGTTTTTCACTCCGGCCTCACCGAGCAGTTCGCCCCAGGCCGGCATCGCCGCCATCCGCCCACCCATGATGGTGGTCTTGATGGTTTCGGCATCGCCGCCCCAGCGCCAGTCACTGTCGGCGAGGTTAGGGAAGCCGAACGCGCCCTTGGCATCCGAGCCGTGGCACACCGAGCAGTTGGAGGCAAACAGACGGCCGCCCATTTTCAGCGCCTGCGGGTCCTTGGCCACTTCTTCCAGCGGCATCGCCGCGAACCTGGCGAAGATCGGTCCGAAGCGGGCGTCGGCCTTGTTCATTTCCTTTTCCCATTCATGCGCGCCGGTCCAGCCATCCTCGTAACCGGGCAGGATGCCTTTCCAGTTGCCCAGGCCCGGATACAGAATCAGATAACCTACGGCGAACACCAGCGTGCCGGCGAACAGCATGAACCACCACTGCGGCAGCGGGTTGTCGTACTCCTCGATGCCGTCGAAGCTGTGGCCCATGGTCTGGTCGACGCTGCCTTTGGTCTCGCCCCGGCGGGTGCCGATCAGCAGCCAGGTCAGGCCGATCAGGCTGCCAATGGTCAGTACGCAGATCCACGTACTCCAGAAGGTGGTCATGGCCGGGTACTCCTTGTTTCAGAGGCGGGGGTTGTGTCGGGTAGTGGTTCGTCGGCGAACGGCAGCAGGCGTGCTTCGGCAAACTCCGGCGTGCGCTTGCGGTTGAATACCCACAATGTCAGGCCAACGAAAGCGACGAACACCACGACCGTGCCGAGGCCGCGTATCAGGCCAGTGCTCATTTCAATGACCATGGCTCACCTCTTGCTCTTGATCGCAGTGCCGAGCACTTGCAGGTAGGCGACGAGGGCGTCCATTTCGGTCTTGCCCTTGAGACTGGCGACCGCGCCGCTGATGTCGTCGTCGGTGTACGGCACGCCGAGGGTGCGCATGGTGTTCAGCTTGGTTTCGGTGTGGCTGCTGTCGACCGCTTGCGTGACCAGCCACGGGTAGGCCGGCATCTTCGACTCCGGTACGACGTTGCGCGGGTTGTACAGGTGCGCGCGGTGCCAGTCATCCGAGTAGCGCGCGCCGACCCGGGCGAGGTCTGGCCCAGTACGTTTCGAGCCCCACAGGAACGGGTGATCCCAGACGCTCTCACCGGCCACCGAGTAGTGCCCGTAGCGCTCGGTTTCGGCGCGGAACGGACGGATCATCTGCGAATGGCAACCGACGCAGCCTTCGCGGATATAGATGTCGCGACCTTCCAGTTGCAGCGCGGTGTAAGGCTTCATTCCTTCCACCGGTTTGTTGGTGACGTCCTGGAAGAACAGCGGGACGATCTGGGTCAGGCCGCCGATGCTCACGGCGAACACCATCAGCAGCATCAGCAGGCCGACGTTCTTTTCTATCGTTTCGTGTTTCATGGCGAACTCCTCAGGCCATCTGCGCGGCAGCGACGACGTCGGCAGGCTGCGAGGCCCGCACGGTGCGCCAGGTGTTGTAAGCCATCAGCAACATGCCGCTCAGGAAAATCGCCCCGCCAATCAGCCGCACGACAAAGCCCGGATGGCTGGCCACCAGGGTTTCGACGAAGGAGTAAGTCAGCGTGCCGTCTTCGTTGATCGCGCGCCACATCAGGCCCTGGGCGATGCCGTTGACCCACATCGAAGCGATGTACAGCACGGTGCCGATGGTCGCGAGCCAGAAATGCGCGTTGATCAGACCGATGCTGTGCATCTGCGCTTTGCCGAAGATTTTCGGGATCATGTGGTACAGCGCGCCGATCGAAATCATCGCCACCCAGCCGAGGGCGCCGGCGTGAACGTGGCCGATGGTCCAGTCGGTGTAGTGCGAAAGCGAGTTGACGGTCTTGATCGCCATCATCGGCCCTTCGAAGGTCGACATGCCGTAGAACGCCAGCGACACCACGAGGAAGCGCAGGATCGGGTCGCTGCGCAACTTATGCCAGGCGCCCGAGAGGGTCATCATGCCGTTGATCATGCCGCCCCAGCTCGGCGCCAGCAGAATCAGCGACATCACCATGCCCAGCGATTGCGCCCAGTCCGGCAGGGCGGTGTAGTGCAGGTGGTGCGGACCGGCCCAGATGTACAGAGTGATCAATGCCCAGAAGTGCACGATCGACAGGCGATACGAATACACCGGACGCTCGGCCTGCTTCGGCACGAAGTAATACATCATGCCGAGGAAGCCTGCGGTGAGGAAGAAGCCCACGGCGTTGTGGCCGTACCACCACTGCACCATGGCGTCGGTCGCGCCGGCGTACAGCGAGTAGGACTTGGTGAAACTCACCGGCAATTCAAGGTTGTTGACGATGTGCAGAATCGCCACGGTGATGATGAATGCGCCGAAGAACCAGTTGCCAACATAAATGTGCTTGGTCTTGCGCTGCATGATCGTGCCGAAGAACACGATGGCGTAGGCGACCCAGACGATGGTGATCAAGATGTCAATTGGCCATTCCAGCTCGGCGTATTCCTTGGAACTGGTGTAACCCAGCGGCAGGCTGATCGCCGCCAGCAGGATCACCAGTTGCCAGCCCCAGAAGCAGAACGCGGCGATTTTCGGTGCAAACAGTTGCGTCTGACAGGTGCGTTGCACCGAGTAGAACGAACTGGCGAACAATGCACAGCCACCGAAAGCGAAGATCACCGCGTTGGTGTGCAGCGGGCGCAGGCGACCGAAACTGGTCCAGGGCAAATCGAAGTTGAGTTGCGGCCAGACCAATTGCGCCGCGAGAAAAACCCCGAGGCCCATGCCGACGATGCCCCACACCACCGTCATAATGGCGAATTGGCGGACCACCTTGTAGTTGTAGGCGGTACTGATAGAAGTGTTCATGGTTCCCCATCCACGGTTCAGCCGAAGTGAGCGCGCGCAAACCGCGCGAATCCTTCGCCTGGAGTTATAGGCAGACTAAAAGCGAGGCAAGCATGGACAAACAGCACAAGGCCAGTATTGACGGGGATCAATGGGCGCAGTGTGTGCGTGATCATGGGTGGCTGTGGGACGCCGCTGTGGGTGAGGCTTCGACGACGTTGATCCTGGCGCATGGGGCGGGGGCGCCGATGGACAGCGATTGGATGAACGACATGGCTGGGCGCCTTGCCGGGCTTGGGGTCAACGTGTTGCGGTTTGAGTTTCCCTATATGGCGCAGCGGCGGGTTGACGGTGTGAAGCGGCCGCCCAATCCTGCGGCGAAACTGTTGGAGTGCTGGCGGGAGGTGTTTGCGGTTGTTCGGCGCCAGGTCGCTGGGGTTTTGGCGGTTGGCGGGAAATCAATGGGCGGGCGGATGGCCAGTTTGCTGGCGAATGAGTTGGGTGGGGATGCGTTGGTGTGTCTGGGGTATCCGTTTTATGCGGCGGGGAAACCGGAGAAGCCGCGGGTTGAGCATTTGGCTTCTTTGCAGACTCGGACGCTGATTGTGCAAGGCGAACGGGATGCTCTCGGCAATCGGGACGCTGTCGAGGCTTACGACCTATCGCCAAGTATTGAGGTGTTTTGGTTGGCCTCCGGGGACCATGATTTGAAGCCGCTCAAGGCTTCTGGCTTTGCGCATTCGGATCATTTGGCGAGTGCTGCGCAGAAAGTGGCTGAATTTCTCCGCAATTGATTTTGAGCCGGGCCGAAATTTTGAACCGCATGAAGATCTGCCCCCTTTCCCCCTCGCCCCCTTGGGGGAGAGGGTCGAGGTGAGGGGGTTCGCTTTTGATCTTGCTTTCGAGGGCATATCCGTTGCTGCGGTAACGGCTGCTTACGGTTCCGCCCTGACGGCGGGTCACCTTTTTCAAACGCCAAAAAGGTAACCCAAAACGCTTGCTCCTACGTCCGGCCCCTCGCAGGCTCGGGGTCCCTTCGCTCCGGGACTGATCCGGGCGCAGCGGCTACGGTTTGCTGCGCTGCACCTCCTTCCGCTGTGTCTGGCTGCGCCAGACGGTCGCTGCGCTCCCACGCCCGCATCAATCCCTCCGCTCAGCCTTCCGACGTCGCCGGTGAGTCAAGATCAAAAGCACTCGAGCTAACGCTCATTGTTGAGTGGTGCGGCTTCGCCGCGGGCAGCTGCGCTGCTTTGCTTTTTTGAGCGAGCTTGCTCGCGAAGGCGGTCTGACAGCCGACCTGTTTCTTACGGATGTACCCAGAGTGAGCCTGCTCGCGATGACGCCCTGACAACCGACGATTATCTACCGGCTGGACTCAATCCCTGTGGGAGCTGGCTTGCCAGCGATGGAGACCTCCGAGCCGACCAATCCCCCACGGATGTACCCAATCCAACTGTAGGAGTGAGCCTGCTCGCGATGACGCCCTGACAACCGACGATTATCTACCGGCTGGACTCAATCCCTGTGGGAGCTGGCTTTCCAGCGATGGCGACCTCCGAGCCGACCAATCCCCACTGATGTACCCAATCCAACTGTAGGAGTGAGCCTGCTCGCGATAACGCCCTGACAACCGACGATTGTCTACCGGCTGGACTCAATCCCTGTGGGAGCTGGCTTGCCAGCGATGGCGACCTGCGAGCCGACCAATCCCCCACTGATGTACCCAATCCAACTGTAGGAGTGAGCCTGCTCGCGATGACGCCCTGACAACCGACGATTGTCTACCGGCTGGACTCAATCCCTGTGGGAGCTGGCTTGCCAGCGATGGCGACCTGCGAGCCGACCAATCCCCCACTGATGTACCCGGTCCGAATGTGCGAGCCTGCTCGCGAAAGCTCTCCTTCAAACGACATCAAACCAACCAGCCTGTCAGAGGTGATCCCAGCACTTAAACATCATCGGATGCCCGCGTTTAAACTACACGAGCCGTTACGCCATAACGGCTACAACTCCTTGCGCCGTTGCCTACGCGTACTCCAGAATCCGCCGGCTTACACGGCTATAGGGCGGGCTATATCGTTTGTCTGTCACTGCAAATCAGTGATCGGGTTTGGTAGCCCGTCTGTAATAGCCGTGTGGCGACACCTGATTGAAGCTTCTCTATCGAGGCTCGATTTATGGTGGTCATGCGTGGGGCTCATTCATGAGCGCCGGGTTCCTATTGCAGCCGGTCTACCAACCCGCGTATGGCCACCACCCACTCGTTTGGTAGCGAGCGTGATGGCTTCCTAAACTGCGATAGGAGTTTCATCCATGTTCAAAATCACACCCAACCCACCCGTCACCGACCAAATCCCCCACGACCCAGCGCTGACCCCGCAAAGGATCAAAGAAGCCACCGACCGCGCCCTCGATTACTACCTCAACCCCGAAGACCTGGCGGCTGCGTCAAACTCGCCGAAAAACCGCCCGGTCTATCTCGTCGACCCGACGCTGGATGACGAAACCCTGCTGGTAGAGGCGAGTGCGTCGCTTTCATATGCTCATGCGATGGCCGGCAACATCGCCCACTCGATAGGCGGCCCGGAGCGTAAACCACTGCTGGCGCTGAACAGGTGATCATGCTCAACGAACTGTTGGTCAATCGACTGCTGGATAAGCTGAAGTTGCCTCAATAATTTCGCTGGCTGTAATGGCCTCATCGCGAGCAGGCTCGCTCCCACAGGGGATTGTCGTCGTACAGGAAAATGTGATGCCGATCAGTTCCAAAGTGGGAGGGAGCCTGCTCGCGATGGCGGCTTGCCAGACTCCGTCGGTGACCTGGTTGTCGGCATTGAGGAAATAGCGGGCCAGCAGCGTGGGGAATTGCGTGTGGCGCAGCTCAGCGCAGCGCCATCACCCTTACTCGTTCAAATCCTTGACCAGATAGTCGCCGACGATCTGCGAAACACCGGTCAACGCGGTGCGTACCAGTTCCGGTTCGGTGCGATAGCGCAGTGGCTCATAGCCGTAGGTATTGGCGCCGTTAAACGCGGTGATCGGCTCGTTGCGCTGCCAGATCAACTCGTCGCCGCGCTTCATCACGCCGTTGACCGCGATGGTCGGGTAAACCACGCTGCTGAATCCCTGGGTCAGGGCGAAGCCCCAGTTGAATACGGTCAGTTCAATCTGCGCGTCCGCCGGTTCGTTGTCGCCGACGATTTTGAAGCGGCCGCTGGCGGCGAGTTTTTCTTCGAAGCTCTTTTTCACCAGGTCGCCGAGGTTGATGTTGGCGGTTTCCATGTTGTACAGGATCGCATCGACGGTCGACATGGAGGCCAGGTCGCCGGCCTTCAAACCAGCGGCAAAACCGGCACCGCCGAGTGCCGCCGTACCGATTTTGCCAGCGCCCGCCGCCAGACCTACGCCGGTGCCGACGCCTGCGCCAATGGCGGCGCCCCATGCTTGTTCGCGGCCCATATAGCTCATTTCCCGCGGTTTCCATGACACCGGGAGGATTTTCACGGTGTGGATCTGGGTACGGTATTCGGGCTTGAATTTCTGGTTGGCGCATCCGGCCAGGCACAGAACGGCGAACATCAGGACAGCGAACTTCTTCATGAAGGACTCACAACAAGGAACGGATTTGCGGAGGTTGTCGTCCGCATGCAGGAATTCTGAAGGGGTAATGCATATTAATGTGCCACTATCCTCCTTGAGAATGCTCCGAAGCGACTGGACATGGAGTGATGATCCTGTGAGGCATACAAGGCCTCATCGCGAGCAGGCTCACTCCTACAGGGGATCGGTGCCGACCAGTGCCTGATCCGCTTCCAGTACCCGTGCCACACCTTCTTCGGCCTGGCGATGCCCGGCTTCCATGGTTTGCACGGCGCTGGAGGCGGTCTGTTGCAGCTTGGCGATCAGCGTGAATCTTGCCGGTGGATTCGCTTGTGCGTTGCGCCAGTTGGCGCACTTCGTCAGCGACGACGTTATAGCGGATAGTAAAAAGCCCTGAAGCTTTCGCTTTCCGGGCTTTTGGAACTAAAAGATTGTTGCCTTTGGCCAATTTTAAAGTGATTGGGGCTATGGAAACTTACGATGTTCTTAACCTGTGGCGATCACGCCGTCTGAGCTGTAAATCTCGCTTGCTTTCGGCCTTGGCCGATATGGCCTGGCATCCAGGCCTATCTTGTAATAGGTAGCCTGCCAGTGATCACGAATTTATCGAACACTTTTTGCCCATCACGCGCGGCTTGCCGAACATCAAGGAATGTCACTACATCGCGAACTTGCTGTGTTGCGGGTTTTTGGGTGGAGGCTGTATTCATGCTGGCCGGTCCGATAGCACTCATCGCGGGCGGGGGAACACGCTGAGCGGCTAAGTGCTCTGAGGGTAATGTTCGCTCAGCTCTATTGCCACGCCGTATTTCTTTTTCAAACCAGCATCATGAGTGACAATTATTAAGCAAGGTATGTTGGCGACAAGCCAATCAATGATTTTGTGAGCGGTTATCTCGTCAAGTGAAGAGGTCGGCTCGTCTAGTATTAACGTACGGTTATCTCTTAGAATCGCTCGGCCAATAGCAATTCGTTGTTTTTCTCCCCCGCTGAGTTCGCTGTTCGCGGCGCCTATCACGGTATTCAATAATTTTTCTGTTTCAGAGTCGTCTTTTGAAAATCCCAGAAGTTCAATAACCCATCTTAGCTTTTGCGAGGAGACATTTTTTGCTCCATAAAGCAGGTTGTCTTTAAAGGTGCCAGCTATGAGGATAGGTTGCTGTGGTGCAACGGAAACCTCAGAGAGTATGAATTCGCTCATGGCCTCGTTTATCAAGTGTCCTCTATAATGTATCGCTCCAGTGTAGTTTTCTTCGAGACCTAAAAGCGTATTGATGAGTGTTGTTTTTCCTGCGCCAGAACTGCCTGATATAATATTTACACCTTGTTTGAATTGATAGTTGATTCTGGAAAATATAACGTTATTTTCCTTGGTAAGTGATAGGTCTCTAAGAACGAAGCCTTGTTCGGTGTGAGAGGTGCTCGGGTAATGCGAGATATAGGTTTCTTCTTCGATATATTTAACGCCGTCAGCCAGGGAGACGAGGTGTCCCTGAAGATTTATCAATGTTCCAGACATTAGATGTAATTGCATCGTGAACATTGTAATGTAGCCGGTGATCATGATGAAATCACCTGGGGTAAATGTTGAATTATAATTAACTCCTGCCAAGATCACAAAAAAAGCCAAAACAACTCCAATTGCTAATCCTTGGGCGGCGATGCGAATGCCCATATGAAGATTGGCTTTTCTGATTGTCTTGACATAGTTGTCAAAAAAGTTTTTTCCTGCATGACGCTCCTTAAGTTGGGTACTATTGAGCCTTATGTCGTAAGTGCGGCCAAGTCTTTCGACTGTATAGCTGGATAGTTTGGCGTCTGCCTCATATAATTCTCGATGAATGCTGGAGCTTGACTTGGCGACGTAAATCGATATGCATATAAGTATTAAGGAGGAGAGGAGGAACAAGAATGCGTAGGCGGGGCCCATGATCGCGTACAGCACACTTATGGCGATGATGATTTCGACAATGATAGGAGCAATTGTCCAGAATACGCCTATGGTTATCATGCTGAAACTGCTGGCGGATCTGTTTATGTCGGCTACAATAAATCCTGGGTCCAGGTTTTTTTGTTTTTTATATGGATATTGAAAAATCCTGTTAATGATTGATTCGTAGATTGTAGTGTCGCATTTTGCAAGTATCCAGGCTGATAATATTCCACGTATATTCGAAAGAACCTGCGAAAGAGTCCATATGATCGAATAAGATGCTGCAAAAAACAGAAACCGGGTTTGCGTGCTATTTGATTCATGAATGGAGTTGGCAGCATTTCTCAATATAACCGGAAGAAGGGAGTTTAGGGCACTGCAGAGGAGAAATATTGCTGATATTCCGATAAAGCTGGCTGTGAACCAGCGATAGTTTTTTGATATGATTTTAAAAATCTTCATGTATTGATGTAGCCAGTTCATTTTTGAGCAGCCTTATATTGTTAGTATTTTAGGGGGCTTGCGTGATAGGTGTGGATCATCGGCAATGACTTTTCCATTTATTTCAACCCAGGCGTGCGAAAGGAAATCATATAACTGAACGCCAATAAAGAAGTCACAGTCTTTATTGTTTCTCATGGCGTGTTTGAAAAGGCAGACAGAAGATTCGAGGCACTTGACCTTAAATGGCAATACAAGTGAAGCGATACGAATCCCTTGCGCATAGCTTTCAATACTTTCATGCCACGCTGATAAAGGGCTTCCTGATAGAGCTTTTTTTGAGGCTCTCATGCTAGCCAGGCAGGTTTCCAGGCCACCGAATGCGATTGTTAGCTTTAAATGCAGGAGATCCAGGCATGCCCGCATTGTCGGTAGCAATTTAAAGGGTTGACGAGGGTTTTGCCTTTTTATTCCCCACGTATAATTATCAATACCTTCATAGTCATCATTCGCTTTTGTTAAAGGGGTAGCGTTGTCAATAGTATCGGTGATGATGTTTAGAGAGGTGAGTTCGTGTCGAATCTCGTTGTATTCAGCGCAGTCCTTGTCGCCGTTAGTCAGTGTCGTGGTTTGTGATTCGTTAAAAATCAAGTAGGTGTCGCGCTTTTCATCAAGGACAACAAGTTGATTGTCTATCAAGATGGCGTGTGCGTGGGGCTGAAAAGTAAAATCCATTTTGCCTTTTCTCTTTTAAAGGTTTTTAATTAATGAAGTGCATATGATGTTCAGCAGATTTTTTTCGACGCCTCCAAATCCCATTGCTGAGCGATTTATAGAGTTTTCTATGTTGGGCATGTTAATTATATTTTCTTGGTTCATCCAATTGCTGCGAAGCTTGCTTATGATGTCTTTTTGATGAAATTTTAATGCTTTTTGATAGGCGCCTGTTATATGCCCCTTGTCACGTCGAAGTAGTATGTCTGGATGTTTTTTTCTGAAGGCTCGCTTTAATGGTAGTCTGGTTTCACTTTCATCGAACATGCTGTATGGGTCTTGTGTAAGTGCATATTCAATGATTTTCTGGCTTGTGAATGGAAAAATTATGTTGCCGGACTTGTTAAGGGTCGAACTCATCGAATTCTGGAAAACGGCCTGTGCTATAGCTTGTACATGTTCCTCGGCTAGACTCTTGGATTTTTCTGCACCCCTTCGCGGCAAAAACTTCGTGTTGAAAAAATAAGTTAACTGATCAGTCTCGTTATTTTGTAGTCGCCTGTGTTGAGTAAGGGTTTGGTAGAAGTTTGACCCTGTCAGTCTGGAGATTGTTGCAGCTATATTTAAACCCTTGAAAAATCTCTTTTTACTAATTGGATGTTGGAATGCAGCGGAGGGGACGGGGTCAAAAACAAATGATCACCTCCATGCCCATCCAATACAATGAATTCGTCTCCTAGTTGGGAGAGGATAAAGTCTCTTTCTTTCTTGAATACCTGCTCTGAAGCCATGCTGGAGTTGATATGGAAATAATCAGTCGGACTCACTTCCTGGAAGAAGTCTTCTGGTTCGAGCTTGAACAATATGTGGTTTACTTGAAGTGTTTTGCATAAAGCGGTGGCTGTGTTTTTATCGTTATTTGCACTACATTTTTCGTCGAACCAAGTGATGGCGGTAACGTGATCTTTCCCAGCGACTTCGATCGCTGCAAGTAGTAAACACGTTGAATCGACGCCTCCCGAGAAACGTACTACAAGCTTTTCATGTTTGTTTTTAATATGTTCTTTGGCGATGTAATCAATTATCAATTCAAAAGGGTCTTGATTTGCGACTAGATGTTGGTCTTGAAGGCGGGTGAGGTTGGTCTCAATGGTGCTGGTCTTTGATATGGTATCGTATGTGTAGGTATGGGAGGGTGGGAGCATTATGAACCCTGGCCAATAGGTCGGCATTAAGACAGGTTCGTCTCGGGTAAGTTGGTGAATTATTTGATACCTGTCCGGTTCTTTGTTGAATATTGATTGCTCGAAATTATCGCTCACAATTCTGCCGATACTATTGTCGATTATCATCAACTTGCAGGATGATAAGGGATTCACGTGCACTATTTTTTCTGCGGTGGGGTATTGCGGTGCTGAATTAGGGTTATGCGCTTGATAACGCTTTCCTTCGTTGTTCATGGCCACTCCTTGGCTTTATGTGAGCTGGACGGATTATTCAGCGCCCGTAGGGGCGCTCAATAATGACGTTTGGGAGTTACCTCGGGCTTGGAATTCTAGGGCCGCCGCAATCTGGCCGAAAAATGAAGTATTTGCCTTCCAGGACGCAGCCTCCACCGTAGCCATTTATCGTTGGGGTCGCTTTGAACATCAAAGGGCGGCTTGTTTTATCGAGAGTGACGTACTTGTTTCTTTTTAACATGATCCAATCCTCTTCTAAGTTAAATGCCTGAATAAGCTGTGGATGATTTTTGAGAATTACATATTGAGTAACGGGGGTAGATATAAGAAACATTCTTTTGAATAGGCATTCCTCTAAGGAAACCTATTCTGCAAATCCTTTTGCGGATTTATGGAACAAGGTCACGATAGAGCCCATGCGCCAGGCGTACAAGCCAGCGGATTCTGTCGTTGTTGTAGGTAATGGCGAGAGGGTCTGTAGGCTTCAGGTGGTGATGCGGTGCGTGTTTTAAACGTATTTTGGGTGGATCTTAAACGCCTAGCGCGAAGTGACTTGATCGTCGATATTCCTGCATGACCAGCGCCTGTTGCGAAAGCGGTCTGCCCTTTCATACAGGCAATAAAAAAACCCGGAAGCTCACGCCGTCCGGGTTCTTCATTCCAGCCTTGCAGTCAGCGGTTGAACCGCTCCACCAACGAATACTGGGTATTCGCCGTCTTGGTCAGCTCTTCACTCAGCAACGCCGAGTTATGCGCCTGTTCAGAGGTCTGGTCCGCCAGTTCCGAGATGTTGCTGATGTTGCGGCTGATCTCTTCAGCCACCGCACTTTGCTCTTCGGTTGCCGCAGCGATCTGGGTGGTCATGTCGGTGATGTTGGCCACTGCTTCGCTGATGCCGACCAGTGCCTGATCCGCTTCCAGTACCCGCGCGACACCTTCTTCGGCCTGGCGGTGCCCGGCTTCCATGGTTTGCACGGCGCTGGAGGCGGTCTGCTGCAGCTTGGCGATCAGCGCATGAATCTGGCCGGTCGATTCGCTGGTGCGCTGCGCCAGTTGACGTACTTCGTCAGCCACCACGGCGAATCCGCGACCCATCTCGCCGGCACGCGCCGCTTCGATCGCGGCGTTGAGAGCGAGCAGGTTGGTCTGGTCGGCGATGCCTTTGATCACGTCGACCACACCGCCGATTTCGTCGCTGTCCTTGGCCAGTTGCGTCACGGTCAGGCCGGTTTCGCCGACGACCACCGACAGGCGCTGGATGGCTTCGCGGGTTTCCCCGGCGATGTCGCGGCCACGGCCGGTCAGGCGGTTGGCTTCCTGGGTAGCGTCAGCGGTGCGTTGTACGTGGCTGGCGACTTCCTGGGTGGTGGCGGCCATCTGGTTGACGGCGGTGGCGACCTGTTCGGTTTCCACGCGCTGACGTTCCAGGCCGGTCGAGCTGTTGTGCGCCAGGGCGTCGGACTGCTTGGCCTGATCGGTCAGGTGTTCGGCGGTGTCCTGCAGGCGGGTCAGGCAGGTTTTCAGGCGCGCTTCCTGGCTGAGAATCGACATCTCCAGACGCGCTTGTGCGCCACGGCTGTCGGTGTACATCTGCGCGATCAGCGGGTCGGAGGTGGTCTGCTCGGCCAGGCGCAGCAGGCGCTTGAGCCCGCGTTGCTGCCATTGCAGGCCCATCAGGCCCAGTGGCACCGACAGCGCGGCGGCGAGGGCGAAGCCCCACTGCGAGGTCAGGGTCGCGCCGATCATGAAACTCAACTGGCTGACCAGAATGAACGGCAGCCAGTCCTGCAGGATCGGCAGCCATTTGTCCGTTGAAGGAATCGCCGACTTGCCCTGGTTGATGCGTTGGTAGAGCGCTTCGGCACGGCGGATCTGTTCGGCGGTGGGCTTGACGCGCACCGACTCGTAACCGACCACCTGGCTGCCATCAAACACCGGTGTAACGTAGGCGTTAACCCAATAGTGGTCACCGGATTTGCAGCGATTCTTGACAATGCCCATCCATGGCAAGCCTTGTTTCAATGTGCCCCACATGTGCGAGAACACCGCCGACGGTACGTCAGGGTGACGGACCAGATTGTGCGGCGCACGGATCAGCTCCTCACGCGAAAACCCGCTGATTTCGACGAAAGCGTCGTTGCAGTAGGTGATCACGCCCTTGGCGTCGGTTGTGGAAATCAACCGTTGCTGTGCCGGAAAAGTCCGTTCGCGTTGTGTGATGGGCTGGTTATTACGCATGTTGTTCAATCCGCAAGGCTTTGAAAGGTTGTCGGCGCTGACAGGTTTTTATTGAAGTTTTTTTTCAGATTTAAGTACGGCGTCGCAAAACGGCGCTTGCGTCACTTGGCCAGCATCGGATATGCATTGACGATCCGCGGCGCGTTTTCTCGAGGGATTTTTTACACGGGGCGGGGCGAGTGCATGGAGATGCGGCGATAACCGGGCACAGCCCCCAATCACGATCAACCGCGGTCCCCTGTAAGAGTGAGCCTGCTCGCGATGGCGGTATGTCGGCCACATTTATATTGACTGACACACCGCCATCGCGAGCAGGCTCACTCCTACAGGGAATGGTGTTGGGCTGAAGGATCAGCGCATGTTGAGTTTCGCTGCTGCGCGCTCGGTGATTTCCGTGCGCAGCTTCAACGAAGGCGCGGCGCGCAGGCGGGCTTCATCGACGATCGCACTCGGCGCACTTTCGGGGCTGCCGGAGTTGAACGGCGGTGCCGGCGCATATTCCAGCTGCAACTGCACCAGTTGCGCCGTGTCCGCATCCATCAGTTCCGCCGCCAGCACCAGGGCAAAATCGATCCCCGCAGTGATCCCGCCACCGGTAAACAGATTGCCGTCGCGCACCACCCGATCCTTCACCGCAATCGCGCCCAGTGTCGGCAGCAGGTCGTGATACGCCCAATGCGTGGTCGCGCGTTTGCCTTGCAGCAGGCCTGCCGCGCCGAGCACCAGCGAACCGGTGCAAACGGAGGTCACGTAACGCGCCTGCGCTGCCTGGCGTTTGATGAAATTCAAGGTTTGCTCATCTTCCATCAACGGCCCGACGCCGCCACCGCCGGGCACGCAGATCACATCCAGATCCGGGCAATCCTCGAACGTAGTGGTCGGTTTCAGCAGCAGTCCGGTGCTGGCGGTGACCGGCATCAAATCCTTCCAGATCAGATGCACCTGCACGCCCGGCAGGGAGGCGAGTACGTCGTAAGGGCCGGTCAGGTCGAGTTGCTGAACCTGTGGAAACAACAGAAAACCGATCTGCAAAGTCATCGTGCTTACTCTCATGATAGGACTGGACGGCTTCACTGTAGGCGCGTAGTTTCTGGCGCATACGCCAATCACCCCACGAATTACGCCAATATGCCTAAAGCCATTCACGTCCTCGCGTTTGCCAACATGCAGATCCTCGACGTCACCGGGCCGTTGCAGGTGTTTGCCTCGGCGAACGATCTGGCCCGCCAGCGCGGGTTGCCGGAGCCCTATGCGCCAACGGTGATTGCCAGCGGCGGTGGGGCGGTGATGTCGTCGGCGGGTTTGGCGGTGTTGGCCGAACCGTTGCCGAGCGAGCCCAGCGATACTTTGATCATTGCCGGTGGTTGGGGCATCTATCCGGCTGCTGAGGATCTGCAACTGGTCGACTGGGTGCGCCAGCACGGTAATCAGTGCCGGCGAGTGGCTTCGGTGTGTACCGGTGCCTTTCTGCTCGCGGCCAGCGGCTGGCTCGACGGCCGCCGCGTGGTAACCCACTGGACGCGCTGCGAGCAACTGGCGCAGCAGCATCCGAATCTGCACGTGGAGGCCAACCCGATCTTCATTAACGACGGCCCGGTCTGGACCTCGGCCGGGGTCACCGCCGGTATCGATCTGGCGCTGGCGATGGTCGAAGAAGACCTTGGCCGCGACATCGCCCTCGACGTCGCCCGGCATCTGGTGGTGTTTCTCAAGCGCCCGGGCGGGCAATCGCAATTCAGCGTGACGCTGTCGTTGCAAAACCAGGGCAATCGCTTTGATGAGTTGCACGCGTGGATCGCCGAACACCTCACCTGCGACCTCGGCATCCCGACCCTCGCCGAACAGGCCGGCATGAGCGAACGCAGCTTCGTGCGCCACTACCGCGCCGACACCGGCCAGACCCCGGCCCGCGCCATTGAACTGATCCGCGTCGAAACCGCACGACGGTTGCTCAGCGACAGCGGCTTGCCAGTGAAACGCATCGCCGCCCATTGCGGGTTTGGCAGTGAAGAAACGTTGCGCCGTAGTTTTCTGCGCGCCATTGGCATCACGCCGCAGGCCTATCGCGAGCGCTTTTCAGTCAGCGCTGCAACAGATCCAGTATTGCCTTGAGCGTTTGCTGCGGCGCTTCCTCGGGAATGTTGTGGCCGACGCCGGCCAATACGCGCCGCTCATAAAAGCCGCTGAAATGCTCGGCATCTTCGTCAATAACCGAAGGCGGGCCAACGCCATCGTCGGCGCCGCACAGCGAAATGCTCGGTACGCTGATTGCCGGCTGACTGGCAATTGCCTCTTCCATCCATTGCAGTGCCGGATCGCCCGACGCGTAGCCGAAGCGATGCCGGTAGGAATGAATCGCCACGTCGACAAAATCAGGATTATCAAAAGCGCTGGCGGTCAGCGGGTAGCGTTCGTCCCGTCGCGACCACGTCGGCGACCACAGCCGCCAGAGCAACTGACAGAGCTCTCGACGATTTTGCTTGAGACCTTCGGCGCCACGCGGCGTGTGGAAATAATACTGATACCAGAGCCGATGCTCGTCTTCCGGGTCCAACGGCTGAGTCGCATGGGCGATGTCCTGCAATAGATAGCCATCGCCGGTGACTAACCCGCTCACGCGTGCCGGAAAAAGCGCGGCGACAATGCACGCCGCCCGACCGCCCCAATCGTAACCGCACAGCATCGTCTGCTCGATGCCCAGCGCATCCATCAGATCGAGCAGGTCTTGCGCCATGGCGGCTTGCTGGCCAGAGCGCAGCGTTTGCTCGTTGTTGAACCGGGTCGGCCCATAACCGCGCAAATACGGCACGATGACGCGATAGCCTTGTGCGGCAAGTGCCGGAGCGACTTCGTCATAGGCGCGCGGAGAGTACGGGAAGCCGTGTAGCAGAACCACCGCCGCACCGGCGGCCGGTCCGTGCTGTTCGTAGGCGATGGTCAGGGTTGGGGTAAGCACGGTCTCGATCATGATTGACCACTCCGTTGGAATCGCATTCAAGAATTCTGGACCTGCGATCAGCCTGCTCGGCTCGATTCAACCGACGAGATGCATACCAACCAGGCACTAAGTCTCGACTTCCGCCACCTGATTGAAATACTTCGCCCGATCCGGGGTAAACGTCACCTTCATTTTCGTTCGCGAGCACGTCAGCGAGCGCTCGACGCTCAAATCAATGTCCAGATCCTCGCCGCGCAGCCCTTGCCACTGCGCCAGGTATTTCAGCGAGCCGTATTTTTCGTTTTTCTTCAGGCTACGACTGACGCCACCTTTCCAGCCGAGGACCGGCAGTTCGCCGGCCGCGCAGCGTTGAGCCAGATCGGGAAACCGGGCGGCGCGCTGGCGGCCGACTTCCCAGCATTTGATCAGGCCCTGGTCGGTGTCTTCCCAGAGCTGGCGGCGGGTCAGGCCCGTGCGAAGAGGGGAGTCGATGCTGCGCTGGATGTGTCGAGGCATTCTGCTTCCTTGAATTCGGGTTTTGTTGGACAGCTCCGCTGTGCCCGTTGCGCTGGATGTTAGGGGCGGATGTTTCGGCTGGCAACAAGGTATTTCGTGGTGTAAGTGCAAGTTACCGAGGCAGCGTTGCCGGCGATTTGTGAGTTTTCCTGCGTCGTGGTTTTACACAAACTGTCGCCACAAGTAACCGCTGCGGGAGGCAGCGGTTACTTGTGGCTTTTGCAGGCGTTGATGAAGTGTAGGACGGACTTCGGCAAAACGCGTTTAACCTCCGATTTGTCTGACGAACTCTGGCGAATAATCGACTGGTTACGGCTGCCAGCTGCTCTTTTCTCCGCTCAATTTGCGATCGAGAAAGCTCGCCGCGCTGATCAACGCCAGATGCGTCAGCGCTTGCGGCGTGTTGCCCAAATGCCGGCCGTGGCTGTCGAACTCTTCGGCGTACAGGCCCAGCGGGTTGGCGTAACGCAACAGTTGCTCGAACTCCAGATGGGCTTTTTCCACCTGTCCGGCGCGGGCCAGGCATTCGACGTACCAGAACGAGCACGCCGCGAAGGCGCCTTCGGTGCCGGTCAAGCCATCGATGTTGTTGTCGTCGTTGCGATAGCGATAAACCATGCCGTCGCGCACCAGGCTTTTCTCGATCGCTGTGAGGGTCGACAACCAGCGCGGGTCCTTGGCGCTGACAAAGCGCACCAGCGGCATCAGCAGCATCGAGCCGTCCAGGGCGGTGCTGCCCTTGTACTGCACGAAATGCCCGCGCTCTTCGTCCCAGAAGTTGTCCCAGATATCGGCGTAGATCGCCTGTCGGGTCTGATCCCACTGGGTGAAAGGTGCGGGCAGCGAGCGTTTCGACGCCAGCCGGATGGCCCGGTCCAGCGCGACCCAGCACATCAGCCGCGAGTGCAGAAAGTGGTGCTGCTCACCGCGCATTTCCCAGATGCCGACGTCTTTGGTCTGCCAGGTTTCACAGACCTGACCGACCACTTCGCACACGTGTTTCCAGCCCTCGTGGGAAATTGCATCGCCGTATTTGTTGACCAGATACACCGCGTCCATCAGCTCACCAAAGATGTCGAGCTGGATCTGATCGTAAGCCTGATTGCCGATGCGCACCGGTTGCGCGCCACCGTGTCCGGACAGGTGCGAGAGTTCGGTCTCGGGCAATTCCTGCTGGCCGTCAATGGCGTACAGAATGTTCAGCTTCATCGGTTTGCCGCAGCAATCGCTGACGCGCCCGCGCAGCCATTGCATGTAGTGGTTGGCCTCGGCGACGAAACCCAGGCGCATGAACGCGTACACGGTGAACGAGGCGTCGCGAATCCAGGTATAGCGATAGTCCCAGTTGCGTTCGCCGCCGCGTGATTCCGGCAGGCCAAAAGTCGCGGCGGCGAGGATCGCGCCGTGGCGACGGGACGTCAGCAGCTTGAGCGCGAGGGCCGAGCGGTTGACCATTTCACGCCAGCGCCCACGGTAGTTGGACTGGCCGATCCAGCCGCGCCAGAACTGCAAGGTGCGTTGCAGGCACAACTGCGCCGCGCCCTCCTGAAAACGTGGGTCGTCTTCGGCGCCGAGGATGAATTCGGCGCTTTGCTCGTGGCTCAGGGTGAAGGTGGCGACCGCCGCCTCAGTGTCGATGCTCAGTGGCTGATCGGCGGCCAGGCGCAGTGACGGCTGGCCCTCGGCGCTGAACACCACGGTTTGCCCGTCCATGCGCGCGCGGGTGTCGGCGCGGGCATAGTCATGGCGCACAGCGCAGCGCAGGTGGAACGTCGCCTCACCGCTGACCACCCGCACCCGGCGCAGCAACACGGACAAGTCGTCCGGGTTGTCGGCCACCGGCAGCAGATCGGTGATTTCCACCACGGCGCGTTCGCTTAGCCAGCGGGTTTGCAGGACGTTGGTGTCGGGCAGGTAAATCTGCTCTCGGCGCGCATCGGGCAGGTCCGGCGCGAGCTGGAAGATCCCCGCGTCGGGGGTGTCCAGCAATGCACAGAAAATCGATGGGCTGTCGAACTCCGGCCAGCAGAAAAAATCCACGCTGCCGCGATCGTTGATCAGCGCCGCGCTGCGCATGTCGCCGATGATGCCGTGGGCATCGATGGCGCTTTGTCGTTCCGGAATAGGCTCAGCCATTGCCGCGAAACTCCGGATAAAGACTCATGCCGCCGTCGATGAACAAGGTGGTGCCGACGATGTAATCGGAGGCATCCGAGGCGAGGAACACCACGGCATTGGCGACATCTTCGGCATCACCAATCCGGCCGTAAGGAATAAGTTCGAGGAGTTTTTCTGCAGCGTCGTCGGCGGTGGCTTTGGCGTTGATCGCCGTGCGAATCGCCCCCGGCGCAATGCCGTTGATGCGAATGCGCTGATGGCTGACTTCTTGGGCGAGGGTCTGCATCAACTGGTCGACACCTCCCTTGGAGGCGGCGTAATTGACGTGCCCGGCCCAGGGAATGCGCTGATGCACCGAACTCATGTGAATGATCTTGCCGGCGGCGCGCGACACGCCTTGGCGAATGCCCTGGCGATTGAAAATCCGCAGGGCGGCGCGGGCGCAGAGGAACTGGCCGGTGAGGTTGACCCCGATCACCTTGTTCCAGTCATCGAGCGTCATGTCCACCGCCGGCGCATCCTTTTGCAGCCCGGAATTGGCCAGCAGTATGTCCAGGGTGCCAAAGGCGTCGAGGGTTTCGCTGAACAGCCGTTCGACCTCATCCTCCTTCGACACATCGGCGCCGATGGCCAGCGCCTGACCGCCATCGGCAATGATCTGTCGTGCCAGTTCTTCTGCAGGTTCAGCGTTGCTGTTGTAATTGATGACGACCGCGGCGCCGGCTGCGGCGAGGGCTTTGGCACAGGCGTGGCCGATGCCGGAGCTGGCACCGGTGACGATCGCGACTTGTCGGGCGAGGGAAATCTGCATGGAAAGTTGCGCCTTGAGTGAGGGCTTACCTAGCTGACTGGTGGTGTGGCGCCAGAGTTCATTTGACGCAAATGTCGGGGTGGTTTTGCTGGCGTCTTCGCGAGCAGGCTCGCTCCCACAGGGTGGGTGTCCACCGCAAGTCCAAGGTGAGAGCGGCCTTTCACATTCCACCAACAATTCCCCGCTTCCCCCGCGCCGCGAGCCTATGGCAACGTGTCGGCCCTTGATGAGGCAGCAACCGATGGCGAACCCTTACCGCGAATTGTTCAATGCTCCCGGCGCACGGAATTTTGTGCTGGCCGGGATGCTTGCGCGCATGCCGATCTCCATGACCGGTATCGGCGTGATCACCATGCTTTCGCAACTCAAGGGCGGCTATGCGCTGGCCGGCGGCGTGGCGGCGACGTTTGCCCTGGCTACAGCGTTTTGCGCACCGCAGGTGTCGCGGCTGGTTGACCGTTTCGGTCAGGGGCGGATTCTGCCGTTGTCGGCGCTGATCGGTGGTGGGGCGCTGTTGCTGTTGCTGCTGTGTACGCGGTTGCAGGCGCCGAGCTGGACGTTGTTCGTGTTTGCCGCGCTGGCCGGCTGTATGCCGAGCATGTCGGCGATGGTGCGGGCGCGCTGGACCGAAATCTATCGCGGGCAGCCACAGTTGCAGACGGCCTATGCGCTGGAGTCGGTGCTTGACGAGGTGTGTTTTATCGTCGGCCCGCCATTGTCGGTGGGGCTGTGCGTGGCGGTGTTTCCCGAAGCCGGGCCGCTGGCAGCGTTGCTGGCCCTGGCAATCGGCGTGACCGCATTCGTCGCCCAGCGCAGCACCGAGCCGCCGGTACATCCGCATGGGTCTGACCATCACGGCTCGATCATCGCCTCGACTGACGTGCAACTGCTGCTGGCGCTGATGATCGCCATGGGCGTTATCGTCGGCGTGGTCGATGTGGTCAGCGTCGCGTTCGCGCAACACCAGGGGCAACCCGCGGCGGCGAGCATCGTCTTGTCGGTGTATGCGATCGGCTCGTGTCTGGCGGGGATCGCCTTCGGCGCGATGCGTTCGAAACTGCCATTGCCGCGTTTGTTTTTGTACGGCGGGGTGGCGACGGCGGTGACGACTCTGCCGCTGTTGCTGGCGAGCAATATTGTCAGCTTGTCGGTGGCAATGTTCGTGGCCGGGTTGTTCTTTTCGCCGACACTGATCGTGGCGATGGCCTTGATCGAGCGCATCGTGCCGCCGGCAAAATTGACCGAAGGCCTGACCTGGCTGGTCACCGGTTTGAGTATCGGCGTGGCGATCGGCGCGGCGGGCTCCGGCGCGTTGGTCGATGCGTTTGGTGCGCGCAGCGGTTTCTGGCTGGCGATTGCCGCGGGGGCGGTGGTGCTCGGCTCCGCGGTGCAGAGCTTCCGCCATTTGAAATAGATCGCCTTTGTAGGAGTGAGCCTGCTCGCGATAGCGGTGTGTCAGATGTTGGTGCAGTAACTGATACACCGCTATCGCGAGCAGGCTCACTCCTACAAGGGGATTGAGTGTTACCAGCCGCGGCCCGAATTGACCCAGAAATTCACCGACAACGAAGTCGACACCGACTCCACCTGATGGAACCAGCCCTCCGGCAGAAACAGCAGATCCCCGGCCTCCAGCGTCACCCGCAAAAACGGCACGTCGCGCGCGGCGGGGAAGCGCTGGTAATCCGGGGCATCGGGATTGAAATCACAACCATCCAGTCCGCCTTTCGGTGCCGTCGACCACGTGCCCAGCGCTTGGCGATGATGCGGCGCAGCGAGGGTGAAGGTCTTTTGCCCCCAGACCTGCGCGAACAGATTATCGGTGTCGTCACGGTGCAGCGGGGTCAGCGTGCCTTTGGGACCGATCCAGATGCGTGGCGGGATGAACTGCGCGGCATCGAAGTAGGGCGGGTACTTGATCTGCTGCAGCAGTTGCGCCGGCAGAATGTTGTTGCCCATGTAGGCGGGCGGCTCGCCATCTGTCCTTTTCGCTGCCGGTTGGTCCAGCGAGGCGATGAACTCGGCCATTGAGGTCGAACGAAAATCCCGCTCGGTGGAGAAAGTCTTCTTCACATAATCACCGTGGCGGGTGATGCCCTGCAGCTCGGCGAAATGCACCAGCGATTCTTCGCGGCTGAGCTTGAACAGTGGCCAGTCGTGCAGGGCATTGCTGATCACCAGCGGAATGCCGTTGGGCAGGTAGCGGCTTTTGAATTCGGCAACCGACAGATCGCTACGCGCAATGCGTTCGACGTTGCGTTGCGTCGGCAGCCCAGCGGTGAGCTTTTCGCTGAAGCGCGGCGGCGTCGGGTAACGCTTGTTCATGTCGACCTTTTCCGCCACCGCGCCGCCGTGCATCGCATGTTCGATGATTTGCGGCAGCAGGGTCGCCAGGCCCATGTTGCCGCCGATCTTCAGGCGGCCGCTGGCAAACAGTTCTTCGACGTTGGCGATGCCGCCCATGATCCCGAGAAAATCCTTCTCCGCGACTTCGATGGTCACGTCCGGATTGGCGTGGCGGCCAGCCTCGGTACGGCTGCCAGCCTTGACCTCGGACCAGTAGGCCTGCTGCGGTCCGAACACGAATTGGAACACGCCTTCGATGCCGACAGCGCCAGCATTGGCGAACAGTTTGCCGAGAATGCTCTGCAGGTCCACGGTGATCCCTCGTTATTGGTTTTGGCCTGAACAGTTAACGAGCACCCGTTTGGGCAATTTACTGGTCGACGACTAATTTGCCCGCCAGCGCATGCGTTTCTTTCTACAGATGAATTTTTCGAGGGAAGCGTGGTGACTCAGTTGACCCTGCTGTGCCTGCCGTATTCCGGCGCCAGTGCCATGGTCTACAGCCGCTGGCGGCCAAAATTGCCGCAGTGGCTGCACTTGCAACCGGTCGAGCTGCCGGGGCGCGGCGCGCGGTTTGGCGAACCGCTGCATACCGATATGCGTGTGCTGGCGATGCAACTTGCCAGAGAGTTGCGGCCGACACTGCATGCGCCCTATGCGCTGTTCGGCCATAGTCTCGGCGCCTTGCTGGCCTGTGAAATGGCCCATGCCTTGCGCGCGCTGGGCTGCCCGGAACCGGTGGCGCTGTTTGCATCGGGCACGGCAGCGCCGACCCTGCGTGCCGATTACGATCGCGGCTTTGCCGAACCGAAAACCGATGCGGAACTGATCGAGCAACTGCGCACCCTCAATGGCACAAGCGAAGAAGTGTTGGCCAACGAAGAACTGATGAGCCTGACCCTGCCGATCCTGCGCGCCGATTTCCAGTTATGCGGCAAATTCGAGCCGCTGCAGCGCCCGCTGCTCAATTGCCCGGTGCACGTGCTCGGCGGCAAGGCCGACCGCGCCACCACCGAGCAGTTGATCGGCTGGAGCCAGGAAACCCACGGCAGCTTCTCGGTGGACATGCTCGCCGGCGGGCACTTCTTCATCCACGAACACGAAGCCAAAGTGCTCAAGGTGATCAAGGACCAACTGGAAAGGCACCACCGCCGCCACGCCATCGCCGCCACCGCCTGACCAACACCCAACCATTGTGGAGCGAGCCTGCTCGCGATCGCGTCGGATCGGTCCATATTGATGTTGCCTGACGCACCGCTTTCGCGAGCAGGCTCGCTCCTACACTGGTTATTCGCCAGGCCACAAATCTCCGCTCATCCCCAAATCCCTGTGGGAGCGAGCCTGCTCGCGATGGCGTCAGGCCAGCCAATATTGATGCTGCCTGATCCACCGCTATCGCGAGTAGGCTCGCTCCTACACTGGTTATTCGCCAGGCCACAAATCTCGGCTCATCCCCGAATTCCTGTAGGAGTGAGCCTGCTCGCGATGGCGTCAGATCAGTCCGTATTGATGCCGCCTGACACACCGTTTACCCGAGCAGGCTCACTCCTACATTGGTTATTCGCCAGGCCACAAATCTCGGCTCATCCCCGAATTCCTGTAGGAGTGAGCCTGCTCGCGATGGCGTCAGATCAGTCCGTATTGATGCCGCCTGACACACCGTTTACCCGAGCAGGCTCGCTCCCACAGCGTTTTGTGCGTGTCCGAAAAAGCCCTCGGCTGTCTCCTCTGACAGTTGTTCTCATTCGCTAATTTTTCCGGTCTGCATTCGTTTTACAGGGATGACGTGCCTTTGTGCTTCCTGCCTACTGATCCGGATGCTGAGAAATGAATGCTGAAGACTCCTTGAAACTTGCTCGCCGGTTTATCGGGTTGCCCCTGGAAAAGCGCCAGATGTTCCTCGCGGCCCTGCAAAAGGAGGGCGTCGATTTCGCCCGGTTTCCGATTCCGGCCGGCATCGAGGCCGAGGACCGTCAGGCGTTGTCCTACGCGCAGCGGCGCATGTGGTTTCTCTGGCAGCTCGATCCGCAGAGCGGCGCCTATAACCTGCCCGGCGCGGTGCGACTGCGTGGTCAGCTAAATCTGCCCGCGCTGGAACAGGCGTTTGCCAGTCTGGTCGAGCGCCACGAAACCTTGCGCACGGTGTTCCAGCGTCAGGCGGACGACAGCCTGCTGCAGGTGCCCGCCACCGCGCCTTTGCTGATCAGGCACGAAGATTTCAGCGCACTGCCCCCCAACGAACGGGAGCAGGCGGTGGTCAGTACCGCCGAGCAGCAATCGCTGGTACCGTTCGATCTGGCGGTCGGCCCGCTGTTGCGCGTGACCTTGCTCAAGCTCGCCGGGCAGGAGCACGTGCTGCTGCTGACCCTGCACCACATCGTCTCCGATGGCTGGTCGATGAACGTGCTGATCGACGAGTTCATCCGTTGCTACGACGCGTTCGACGCCGGGCTCACGCCGCAACTGGCCGCGTTGCCGATCCAGTACAGCGACTACGCCCTGTGGCAGCGACGCTGGCTGGAGGCCGGCGAGCAGGCGCGGCAACTCGAGTACTGGCAGGCGCAACTGGGCGATGAGCATCCGGTGCTGGAACTGCCGCTGGACCATTCCCGCCCGGCGATGCCGAGCTATCGCGGTACGCGCTACGAATTCGCCATCGATGAAGCCTTGGCCGGGCAATTGCGCCACACCGCGCAGCAGCACCAGGTCACCTTGTTCATGCTGTTGCTCGCGGCGTTCAACGCCTTGCTGCACCGTTACAGCGGGCAGCGCGATATTCGCGTCGGCGTGCCGATTGCCAACCGCAACCGGGGCGAAACCGAAGGGCTGATCGGCTTCTTCGTCAACACTCAGGTGCTGCGCACGCAACTGGACGGGCAGACCCGGGTTGACGCTCTGCTGCGCGCGGTCAAGGAAACCGCACTCGGCGCCCAGGCTCATCAGGATCTGCCGTTCGAGCAACTGGTCGACGCGCTGAAACTGGAACGCAGCCTCAGCCACACGCCGCTGTTTCAGGTGATGTACAACCATCAACCGCAGGTGGCCGATATCGCCCGCCTCAGCACCGCCTCGGGTCTGGTGCTCGACAGCCTCGACTGGCAGAGCCGCACCACCCAGTTTGACCTGACGCTGGATACCTACGAGCAGGGCGGCAAGCTGCATGCCGCATTGACCTACGCCAGCGATCTGTTCGAGGCACCGACTATCGAGCGCATGGCGCAGCACTGGTTGCGCCTGCTTGCGGCGATGGTCGCCGATCCGTCGCAGCGCATCGGCGAATTGCCGCTGCTCCACGCCGACGAGCAACACACTCTGGTGCATGAGTGGAACAGTGTTCACGCGGACTATCCGAGCGGCACGCCGATCCATCAACTGATCGAAGCGCAGGTCATGCGCACACCGGAGGCGCCGGCGCTGGTGTTCGCCGAACAGTCGCTGAGCTACGCCGAGCTGGATGCCCGGGCCAACCGTCTGGCGCATCTGCTGCGCGAGCGCGGCGTGCGCGCCGACAGTCTGGTCGGCGTTTGTGCGTTGCGTTCGGTGGAAATGGTCGTCGCGTTGCTGGCGGTGCTCAAGGCCGGCGGCGCTTACGTACCGCTCGACCCGGAATACCCGCAGGAACGCCTGGCGTACATGATCGAGGACAGCGGCATCAGCTTGCTGTTGACTCAGGCTGCGTTGCACTCAGCATTGCCGAGCGACGCGGTGCAGGTGATCACGCTGGACCAGCCCGATCTGCTCGAGGGCTATAGCGATCAGCGTCCTGACGTCAGCGTCGATCCGTTGAACCTGGCTTACGTGATTTACACCTCGGGCTCCACCGGCAAACCGAAAGGCGCCGGCAACAGCCACGCGGCGCTGGTCAACCGCTTGTGCTGGATGCAGGAGGCCTACGGGCTGGATGCCAGCGATGCGGTGTTGCAGAAAACCCCGTTCAGTTTCGACGTCTCGGTCTGGGAGTTCTTCTGGCCGCTGCTGACCGGTGCGCGGCTGGTGGTCGCCGCACCGGGCGCGCACCGCGATCCGCTGCAACTGATCGACACCATCAACCACTACGGCATCAGCACGCTGCACTTCGTGCCGTCGATGTTGCAGGCGTTCATTCACGAGCCCGGCGTGGAAAGCTGCGTCGGTCTCAAACGCATCGTTTGCAGCGGTGAAGCGTTGCCGCTGGACGCGCAATTGCAGGTTTTCGCCAAGCTGCCACACGCAGGGCTTTATAACCTGTACGGCCCGACCGAAGCGGCCATCGACGTCACCCACTGGACGTGCGTCGATGAGGGCGCCGACAGCGTGCCGATCGGCCGGCCGATCGCCAACCTGCGCACCCACGTGCTCGACGCTGAACTGCTGCCGGTGCCCAGTGGTGTGGCCGGCGAGCTGTACCTGGGCGGCGCCGGGCTGGCGCGCAGTTATCACCAGCGCCCGGGGCTGACCGCCGAGCGTTTCGTGCCGTGCCCGTTCCATCCCGGTGCGCGCCTGTATCGCACCGGCGACCGGGTGCGCCAGCGTGGCGATGGGGTGATCGAATACCTCGGCCGTCTCGACCATCAAGTGAAGCTGCGCGGCTTGCGCATCGAACTGGGCGAAATCGAAACCCGCCTGATGCAGCACCCGTTGGTGCGTGAGGCGGTAGTGCTGGTGCCGGATGGCAAACAGCTGGTCGCCTGGCTGGTGCTGGACAATCCGCAACCGACCGCCGACTGGCAGCAAGACGTCAAAGCCTGGCTGCTCGGCAGCCTGCCCGAGTTCATGGTGCCAACCTGCCTGATCACGCTGGAGAAGTTGCCGGTCACCGCCAACGGCAAACTTGATCGCAAGGCCCTGCCGCCAGCGGATGCCACGCCACAGCAAACGTTCGTCGCGCCGCAGGATGCGCTGCAAAAAGCCCTCGCGGCGATCTGGGAAGATGTGCTCGGCCGGGAGCGCGTAGGTCTTGAAGACAATTTCTTCGAACTGGGCGGCGACTCGATCATCTCGATTCAAGTGGTCAGCCGCGCGCGGCAGGCCGGCATTCGCTTGAGCCCGCGTGATCTGTTCCAGTACCAGACCGTGCGCAGCCTGGCGCGGGTGGCAAGTCTCGATCAACAGACCACCGTGGATCAGGCTGCTGTTACCGGCGCCGCAGTCCTCGGGCCGATCCAGCAGCATTTTTTCAGTCAAGCGATGCCGGTGCGTGAACACTGGAACCAGTCGTTGCTACTGACCCCGCGCGAAACCCTGAACCCGCAGTGGCTCGACGCGGCGCTGACGCAACTGATCAATCATCACGACGCCTTGCGCCTGCGTTTTGCCGAAGGCGCTGAAGGCTGGCAGCAAAGCCATGGTTCGCTGGTCGACAGCGCTGACCTGTGGGTGCGCGACGTTCAATCCGCCGAAGAATTGCAGACGCTGTGCAACCAGGCCCAGCGCAGCCTCGACCTGCAACAAGGTCCGTTGCTGCGCGCATTGCTGGTGAACATGGCGGACGGTAGCCAGCGTCTGGCGCTGATCATTCATCACCTGGTCGTCGACGGGGTTTCCTGGCGCGTGCTGCTGGAAGATCTGCAGCAGGCGTACGAACAACGGGCGGCCGGCGGTGGCATTCAGTTGCCGGCGAAAACCAACGCGTTCCAGAGTTGGACGTCGCGCCTTGCTGACGAGGCGTCGCGCTTCGATGAGCAACTGGCGTACTGGAAAACCCAGCATCAGGACGCCCGGGATCTGCCGTGCGACCGTCCGCACGGCCGTCTGGAAAATCGCCACGGCGAAAAAATCCAATGGCGCCTCGACGCCGAGCGCACCCGCCAGTTGCTGCAACAGGCGCCGGCGGCGTATCGCACTCAGGTCAATGATCTGTTGCTCACGGCGCTGGCACGCACCGTCAGCCGCTGGAGCCAGCAGCCGGGCACGCTGATCGAACTGGAAGGGCATGGCCGCGAAGACCTGTTCGATGACATCGACCTGAACCGCACCGTCGGTTGGTTGACCAGTCTGTTCGCGGTCAAGCTGACGGCGGCCGAAGACCTCGACGCTTCGATCAAAATGATCAAGGAGCAACTGCGCGCGGTGCCGGACAAAGGTCTGGGCTACGGCGTGCTGCGTTATCTGGCGGCGCCAGCGGTGCGCGCCGAACTGGCAGCGCTGGCGCCACCGCGCATCACGTTCAACTACCTCGGCCAGTTCGATCGCCAATTCGACGAGGCAGCGTTGTTCGTGCCGTGCGCCGAAACCAGCGGCGTCGCCCAGGATCCGGCGGCACCGCTCGCCAACTGGCTGACCGTGGAAGGTCAGGTCTACGGCGGTGAACTGTCGATGAGCTGGGGCTTCAGTCGCGAGATGTTCGACAGTGCAACGGTGCAGGCGCTGGTCGATCAGTACGCTATCGAGCTGCACGCGCTGATCGAACATTGCTGTGCATTGCCAGTCACGCAGGCGACGCCATCGGACTTCCCGCTGGCGCGCATCAGCCAGGCGCAACTAGACGCGCTGCCGGCGTCGGCAGGTCAGCTTGACGATGTCTATCCGCTGTCGCCGATGCAGCAGGGCTTGCTGTTCCACACGCTGTACGAACAAGCGGCGGGTGAGTACATCAACCAGTTGCGTGTCGACGTGCAAGGCCTCGACCCCGAGCGCTTCCGTGCCGCGTGGCAGGCCACGGTCGATGCGCAGGATATTTTGCGCAGCGGTTTTGTCTGGCAGGGCGAGCTGGCGCAGCCGCTGCAGATTGTTCACAAACACGTGCAACTGCCATTCACCACGCTCGACTGGCGTGATCGCGATGATCAACCGACGGCGCTCGCGGCACTGGCGGATGCCGAGCGGCAACAAGGTTTCGATCTGACGCATGCGCCACTGTTGCGACTGCTGCTGGTACAGACCGGCGCCGAGCAATGGCATCTGATTTACACCCATCATCATATTCTGATGGACGGCTGGAGCAATGCGCAGCTGCTCGGCGAAGTGTTGCAGCGCTACAGCGGTCGCGCGCCGGCAAACCACGGCGGGCGTTATCGCGATTACATCGCCTGGCTGCAACGCCAGGACGGCCAGTTGAGCGAGGACTTCTGGACCGAGCAACTGGCTGCGCTGCACGAGCCGACCCGACTGGCGCGCGCGGCCACCGCTGGTAAGCAGCACAGCGGTCATGGCGATCATTACCTGATTCTGGACGCGCAACGCACGCAACGCCTGGAAGCGTTCGCCCGTCAGCAAAAAGTCACCGTCAACACGCTGGTGCAAGCCGCTTGGCTGCTGTTGCTGCAACGCTACACCGGCCTTGACGCGGTGGCGTTCGGGGCGACCGTGGCTGGACGACCGGCCGAATTACCGGGCATCGAGCAACAGGTCGGTCTGTTCATCAACACCTTGCCGGTGATCGGTGCGCCGCGCCCGGATCACAGCGTTGGCGACTGGCTGCAAGCGGTGCAGGCGCAGAACCTCAGTCTGCGCGATTTCGAGCACACGCCGCTGGCGGACATCCAGCGCTGGGCCGGGCAGGGCGGCGAAGCGCTGTTCGACAACATTCTGGTGTTCGAAAACTACCCGATTGCCCAGGCGCTGAGTCAGGCCGGGCAGGGGCTGCAATTCGGCGAGGTCGGTAACCTCGAACAGACCCACTATGCGCTCAGCGTCGCCGTCACCCTCGGCGAGCAACTGGCGCTGCATTACAGCTTCGACCGCGGCCAGTTCGCCCGCGAGGTGATCGAAGGCATCAGTGCGCATCTGCTGCAACTGCTCGAGCAGTTCGCGCTCTCAGCGACGCGTAACCTAGGCGAAATCGCCCTCGCGGATGCTCAAGAACAGGCTCGTCAGCAAGCCGAAAACCATCCGCAGCCGTACCCGGTGGACATCGGCGTGCATCAGCGCATCGCGGCGCTGGCCGCCGAGCGTCCGCAGCGCACAGCGGTCATTTTTAATGGCCGGCATTTCAGTTACGGCGAGATCGACCAGCGCGCCAATCAACTGGCCCATGCGCTGATCGCCCGTGGCGTCGGCGCGGAAACCCGGGTCGGCGTGGCCTTGCCGCGCAGCGAGGCGGTGATCGTTGCACTGCTGGCGGTACTCAAGGCGGGCGGCGCCTATGTGCCGCTGGATACCAGCTACCCGCGTGAGCGTCTGGCCTATTTGATCGAGGATTCCGGGCTGGCGCTGCTGATCAGCGATTCGTCGGTGTCGGCGCAACTGCCGGTCGCCGCGTCGGTGCCGCTGCTGGAGCTGGATCGTCTGGACGTGAGCGAATGGCCGGTCGCAGCACCGCAGGTGCAACTCGACCCCGATAACCTTGCCTATGTGATTTACACCTCCGGCTCCACCGGCAATCCGAAAGGCGTCAGCGTTGCCCACGGCCCGTTGGCGATGCACTGCCAGGCCATCGGTCAGCGCTATGAAATGCGCGACAGCGACTGCGAATTCCACTTCATGTCGTTTGCCTTCGACGGCGCCCACGAGCGCTGGCTGACCAGCCTGACCCACGGCGCCTCGCTGCTGATTCGCGACGACACCTTGTGGACGCCGGAGCAGACCTACAACGCGATGATTGAGCACGGTGTGACCGTGGTGGCGTTCCCGCCGGTGTATTTGCAGCAACTGGCCGAGCACGCCGAGCGCGTTGGCCAGCCGCCGAAAGTGCGGATCTACTGCTTCGGCGGCGATGCTGTGCCGAGCGCCAGTTTCGAGCGGGTCAAACGCGCGCTGGATCCGGATTACATCATCAACGGTTACGGCCCGACCGAAACCGTGGTCACGCCGCTGATCTGGAAGGCCGGTCGCGAAGAACCGTGCGGCGCGGCGTACGCGCCGATCGGCAGCCGTATCGGCGACCGCAGCGCCTATGTCCTCGACGCTGCGCTGAACCTGCTGCCGCAAGGCATGGCCGGTGAGTTGTACCTCGGTGGCAGCGGTCTGGCGCGTGGTTACCTGAACCGTCCGGGGCTGACCGCCGAACGCTTCGTTGCCGATCCGTTCAGCACCACCGGTGGCTTGCTCTATCGCACCGGCGATCTGGTGCGCCAGCGCGGCGACGGTACCTTCGACTACCTCGATCGCATCGACAATCAGGTGAAAATCCGTGGTTTCCGCATCGAACTCGGCGAGGTCGAAGCCGCCCTGCAAGCCCTTGCCGGCGTGCGCGAAGCAGTGGTGATTGCGCAGGAAGGCAGTGCCGGCAGCGGCAAGCGTCTGGTGGCGTATGTGGTCAGTGATTCAAACCGTGCCGATTTCACTGACGAACTGCGCGCGCAACTCGCGGCGAGTCTGCCGGCGCACATGGTTCCGGCGTACGTTTTGCGTCTCGAGCGCCTGCCACTGACCCCGAACGGCAAACTCGATCGCAAGAACCTGCCGAAGCCGGATGTCAGTCAATTGCAGCAGGCTTATGTGGCGCCGCAAACCGCGCTGGAGCAGCAACTGGCGGCGATCTGGCAGGACGTGCTCAAGCTTGAGCGGGTCGGCATCAGCGACAACTTCTTCGAGCTGGGCGGCGATTCGATCATTTCGATTCAAGTGGTCAGCCGCGCGCGGCAGGCCGGGATTCGCTTCACCCCCAAAGACCTCTTCGAGCACCAGACCATTGCCGCGCTGGCCGTGGTCGCGCAGACCGGTGAAGCGCTGCACCAGATCGATCAGCAAGCGGTGACCGGCAGCAGCGCGCTGCTGCCGATTCATCATGAATTCTTCGCCCAAGCGATTCCCGACCGTCATCACTGGAACCAGTCGGTGATGCTCAAACCCACGCAAACGCTGGACGCGCAAGTGCTGGAGCAAGCGCTGGATGCGTTGGTCGTGCACCACGACAGCTTGCGTCTGCAATTTGTCGAGCAGGCTGACGGCTGGGCTGCGCATTACCGCGACGTCGCCACGCAGGCGGGCGAAACGATTCTATGGCAGGTCGAGGTTGCTGACCTTGAAGCTTTAGAGGCGCTGGGCGACAAGGCGCAGCGCAGCCTGCAACTGAGTGGCGGTTCGCTGATCCGCGCGGTGCTTGCCAATCTGGCTGACGGTTCGCAACGGCTGTTGCTGATCGTCCATCACCTGGTGGTCGATGGCGTGTCGTGGCGGATTCTGTTCGAGGATCTGCAAAACGCCTATCGGCAGATCAGCGCCGGTCAGGCTGTGCAGCTTCCAGCCAAGACCAGTGCGCTTAAGGACTGGGCGGCGGCCTTGCAGGACTACGCTGCCAGTCCCGCCTTGCAAGCCGAACCGGGCTTCTGGCAGCAGCAGTTGCACGGTGCCTCGGCGGCGTTGCCGTACGACCGTCCGGACGGTGGACAGCGACACGATCAGGCGCTGACTATTCACAGCAAACTGGACCAGACCCTGACGCGTCAGCTGCTGCAGGACGCACCGCAAGCCTATCGCACGCAGGTCAACGATCTGCTGTTGACCGCGCTGGCGCGGGTGCTGGTGCGCTGGACCGGTGACGACAGGGCGCTGGTGTTGCTCGAGGGTCACGGTCGCGAAGACCTGTTCGAGCACATCGACCTGACCCGCAGCGTCGGCTGGTTCACCAGCGTTTACCCGGCCTGCCTGACGCCGGCCGCCGAGCTGGGCGCCTCGCTCAAGCAAATCAAAGAACAATTGCGCGCGATTCCGCACAAGGGCATCGGCTTCGGCGCGCTGGCGTACCTGGGCAATGAACAGGCACGCCAGGCCCTGCAAGCCTTGCCGGTACCGCGCCTGACCTTCAACTATCTGGGCCAGTTCGACGGCAGTTTCGCTGAGGCCGATCACGCCTTGTTCGTACCGACCGGCGAAGCCGCCGGTGCCGAAGTCAACCTGCAAGGTCCGCTGGGCAATCCGCTGGCGTTGAACGGCAAGGTCTTCGGTGGTGAGCTGGACCTGAACTGGACCTACAGCAGCGGCCTGTTCGATGCGGCGACCATTCAGCGCCTGGCCGATGACTATGTGCAGGAGCTGACGGCACTGATCGGCCATTGCTGCGCCAGCGGCCACCGTGGCTTGACGCCGTCGGATTTCCCGCTGGCGCAGTTGTCGCAAGCGCAACTCGATGGCTTGGTGCTGGCGCCGCAGAGCATCGACGACATCTACCCGTTGTCGCCGATGCAGCAGGGCATGCTGTTTCACACGTTGCTCGAACACGGCAATGGCGATTACATCAACCAGATGCGCCTCGACGTCGACGGTGTCGAGCCGCAGCGCTTCCGTGCGGCCTGGCAAGCGGCGGTAGACGCTCATGATGTTCTGCGCAGTGGCTTCTTCTGGCAGGGCGATCTGCCGCAACCGTTGCAAGTGGTGCAGCGTCAGGTCGAGGTGCCGTTCAGCGTCATCGACTGGCGCGGCAAGAGCGACCTCGACACGGCGTTGCAAACCCTCGCCGACGAAGAACGCGCGTTGGGCCTGGACCTGAACAGTGCGCCGTTGTTGCGTCTGGTACTGGTGCGCACGGCGACCGATCGGCATCACCTGATCTACACCAACCATCACATCCTGATGGATGGCTGGAGCAGCGCGCAGTTGCTTGGCGAAGTCCTGCAGCATTACCGCGGCGAAGCGGTCGCGCGGCCAGCGGGGCGCTATCGCGATTACATCGGCTGGTTGCAGCGTCAGGACGCGGCGGCGGCCGAACATTACTGGCTGGCAACGTTGCGCGAACTGCGCGAGCCGACGCGTCTGGCCGATGCCATTGCGCGGCCGAACGAGGCTTTGCCGAGCATCGGTTATGGTGACCATTACCAAGTGCTGGACGCCGACCTGACCCGGCGCCTGAGCGAATTTGCCCGGGCGGCGAAAGTCACCGTCAACACCTTGGTGCAAGCGGCGTGGTTGCTGCTGTTGCAGCGCTACACCGGGAAAATCTGCGTGGCGTTCGGCGCGACCGTGGCTGGGCGGCCGGCCGATGTGCCGGGCGTCGAGTCGCAGATCGGCCTGTTCATCAACACCTTGCCGGTGGTCGCCGCGCCGCAGGCGCAGGACAGTCTGAGCGAGTGGCTGCAAGCCGTGCAGGCCCAAAACCTCACCTCGCGCGAATTCGAACACACGCCGCTGGCCGACATTCAGCGCTGGGCCGGGCAGGGCGGCGACGCGCTATTCGACAGCCTGATGGTGTTCGAGAACTACCCGATTGCCGAGGCGCTGGAGCGTGGCGCGCCGCAAGGCCTGCGCTTTGGCGCGGTGGTCAATCAGGAGCAGACCAACTACCCGTTGACCCTGCTGGTGAGCCTCGGCGAACAGCGGTCGGTGCATTTCAGCTATCAGCGCGACCGCTTCGCCCCGGCCAGCGTGGCGCAGTTGGGTGCGCATCTGCAGCGCCTGCTTGTGCAGATGAGCGAGGCAGGCGAGCGCACGCTTGGCGAGTTGCAGCTGGTCGAAGACGTTCCGCGCGATGACACCCGGTTCGTGACTGAGCAGTGCATTCATCAGGCGATTGCTGATCGCGTAGCGGCGACGCCGGATGCGCTGGCTGTGACCTTCAACGATAAACAATTGAGCTACGCCGAACTGGACGCACAGGCCAATCGCCTTGCGCACAAGCTCATCGAATTGGGTGTTGGGCCGGAAGTGCGCGTGGGCGTGGCGATGCCGCGTTCCGAGCAATTGCTCATCGCGCTATTGGCAGTGCTCAAGGCGGGTGGCGCCTACGTGCCACTGGACCCGGAATACCCGGCCGATCGCGTCGCTTACATGCTCGAAGACAGCCGTGCGCGAGTGTTGCTTACCGAACAAGCGGTCGCCGCGACGTTGAGCATACCTGCCTCGACTCAAGTGCTGTTGATGGATCAGGTTGACCTGAGCCGCTACGCAACCGTTGCGCCGCAAACGCGCGTGCAGCCGGACAACCTCGCTTACGTGATCTACACCTCGGGTTCCACCGGCAAACCGAAGGGCGTGGCGATTGCCCATCGCAACGTCATGGCATTGATCGACTGGTCGGCCAGGGTCTACAGCCGCGACGATATTCAAGGCGTGCTGGCGTCGACGTCGGTGTGCTTTGATTTGTCGGTGTGGGAACTGTTCGTAACGCTGGCGAACGGCGGCTCGCTGATCATCGCGCGCAACGCGCTGGAACTGGCGCAACTGCCGGCGCGTGATCAGGTGCGTTTGATCAACACCGTACCGTCAGCCATCGCCGCACTGCAACGTGCCGGGCAAATTCCTGCCAGCGTCCGGATCATCAATCTGGCCGGCGAACCGCTCAAGCAAGGCCTGGTCGATGCGCTGTATCAACAGGCGAACGTTGAACACATCTACGACCTGTACGGCCCATCGGAAGACACCACCTATTCGACCTGGACCCGCCGTGTTTCGGGTGGCCAACCGCGTATCGGTCGTGCGCTGGAGCACAGCGCCAGTCATCTGCTGGATGCCGATCTGCACCGGGTGCCACAGGGCGTTGCGGCGGAGCTGTACCTGTCCGGCGCTGGCATCACTCGCGGTTACCTTGGCCGCGCGGCGATGACTGCCGAACGTTTCGTACCCAATCCATTCAGCGCCAACGGCGAGCGCCTGTACCGCACGGGCGACCTGATTCGCCAGCGCGAAAACGCCGAACTGGAGTACCTGGGGCGTATTGACCATCAAGTGAAAATTCGTGGATTCCGTATCGAACTGGGTGAGATCGAGACGCGATTGCTCGCTCAAGCCGAGGTTACGCAAGCGGCGGTGCTGGCGGTCGACAGCGATAGCGGCGCGCAACTGGTGGCCTACGTGGTCGCTCCGCAACTGGACATGCAGGACGGCGAAGCGCAGCGGCAACTGCGCGACGGACTAAAGACTGGCCTCAAGTCTTCGTTACCTGACTACATGATTCCCGCGCACCTGCTGTTCCTTGAGCAGTTGCCACTGACCCCCAACGGCAAACTCGACCGCAAGGCCCTGCCAGCGGTGGATGCCAGCCAGATGCAGGCCGCGTATGTCGCGCCGCAGAGTGAGCTTGAGCAGCAGGTCGCGGCGATCTGGCAGCACGTGCTCGAGGTTGAACGCATCGGTCGCAGCGATCACTTCTTCGAACTGGGCGGGCACTCGCTGCTGGCGGTCAACGTGGTGTCGCGCATCGCCCTTGAGCTGGGCCTGACGCTGACCCCGCAATTGTTATTCCAGCACCCCGTCCTGAGCGATTTTGTCGCTCGACTCGATACAGGAGGCGGGGCAATCAACGAACAGAAACTGAGCAAGCTGGAAGCCCTGCTTGACGATATGGAGGAAGTCTGATGGACAAGAGTGTTGCTTTGAGGGTAGCCAAGCGCTTTATCACTCTGCCGCTGGACAAACGCAAACTGTACCTGGAGAAGATGCTCGAAGAGGGCGTCTCTCCGGCCAATCTGCCGATCCCGGAGACGCGTTCCGGGTTCGCGGCAATTCCTCTGTCGTATGCGCAGGAACGCCAGTTGTTCCTCTGGCAAATGGACCCGCACAGCAGCGCTTATCACATCCCCAGCGCCTTGCGCCTCAAGGGGCAACTGGACGTCGCGGCGCTGCAACGCAGCTTCGATGCCGTGGCGGCGCGCCACGAAAGTTTGCGCACCACCTTCACTGAGCACGGCGACAGCTTTTGCCAGGTGATTCACCCGCAGTTGCCATTGAACATCGCCGTGGCAGCGCTGCCCGCAGGCCTTGATGCGGCCGGCAGTGAGGCGGCGATCAAGGCGTTCGTTGAAAGCGAGACGGCGCGCCCGTTCGATCTGCAACACGGCCCGCTGCTGCGCGTGGCGCTGCTCGAAATCGGCGCGGACGACCATGTGCTGGCGTTGATCCAGCACCACATTATTTCCGATGGCTGGTCGATCAAGGTGCTGATCAATGAACTGATCCAGCATTACGCCGCCGACACCGCCGGGCAGCCGCTGAGCCTGCCGGCGTTGGAGGTGCAATACGCCGATTACGCGATCTGGCAGCGCCACTGGCTGGAGGCGGGCGAACGCGAGCGGCAACTGGCGTACTGGATCAAGACCCTGGACGGCGAGCCGCCGGTGCTGGAATTGCCGATTGACTTCCCGCGTCCGGCCGTGCAAAGCCTGCGCGGAGCACGCCTGGAGCTGAACCTGCCGGCGGCACTCGGCGATGCGCTCAAGCAACTGGCCCAGCGCGAAGGCGCGAGCCTGTTCATGGTGTTGCTGGCATCGTTCCAGGCCTTGCTGCATCGCTACAGTGGTCAGGCGCAGATTCGCGTTGGCGTGCCGACCGCCAACCGTAACCGCGTCGAAACCGAAGGCCTGATCGGCTTCTTCGTCAACACTCAGGTGTTGCACGCCGAGATCAACGGGCAACTGCCGTTCAACCAGTTGCTGGCCCAGGTCAAGCAAGCGGCGCTGGCGGCGCAGGCGCACCAGGACCTGCCGTTCGAGCAACTGATCGAAGCGCTGCAACCGCAGCGCAGTCTGAGTCACAGCCCGGTGTTCCAGGTGATGTTCAACCACCAGAGCAGCCGTGACCCAGGGCGCAGCGCCGCCCGGTTGCCGCAACTGAGCGTCGAGGATGTGCAGTGGGAAGGGCGCACGGCGCAGTTCGACCTGACCCTTAACACGTATGAATCGAACGACGGTTTTGCCGCCGAACTGATTTACGCGACCGATCTGTTCAAGCCTGAAACGGTCGAGCGTCTGGCCCGTCACTGGCAAAACCTGTTGCAAGGCATTGTCGCCGCGCCGACGCAGCGTGTCGGCGAATTGCCGCTGCTGGAGCAGGCCGAGCATGGCGTGCTGCTGCAAGACTGGTTCCGCGTGACGGATCACCGCGCGCACGGCGACTGCGTGCAGCAGGACTTCGCCTTGCAGGCGCAACAGAATCCGCACGCCACGGCACTGATCATCGGCGATGAGGTGCTGACTTACGGCGAGCTCGATGCCCGCGCCAACCGGCTCGCGCACAAGCTTGTCGAGACCGGTGTGGGGCCGGACCGACTGGTGGGGATTGCAGTCGAGCGCAGTGCCGACATGCTCGTCGGACTGCTGGCGATTCTCAAGGCCGGCGGTGCTTATGTGCCGCTGGACCCGGCGTACCCACAGGAGCGGCTGGCCTACATGATCGAGGACAGCGGCCTGCAATGGCTGCTGACCCAGGCGCACGTGCAGGCGCAGTTGCCGGTCCCGGCGGGTGTGCAAACCCTGCTGCTCGATCAGCCAGCAGAGTGGCTGGCGGCTTATCCACAGACTGCGCCGCAGGTGGCCGTCACTGGCGAACATCTGGCCTATACGATCTATACCTCGGGCTCCACCGGTAAACCGAAAGGCGTGATGGTGCGCCATGCGGCGCTGAGCAATTTCGTCGCGAGCATGATCCGTCAGCCGGGGATTGCCGCCGCCGATCGCGTGCTCTCGCTGACCACGTTCTCCTTCGATATTTTCGGCCTGGAAATCTACGGCCCGCTGCTGGCTGGCGCCTGCGTGGTACTGACTGGCAAGGACGTGCATCAGGACCCGCACGCAGTGCTCGAACTGATCGAGCGACACGCCGTGATCATTCTGCAAGCCACCCCGTCGACCTGGCGCATGCTGCTCGATCACGAACACGCAGCGACTCTGCGCGGTCGCACGTTCCTTTGTGGCGGTGAAGCGCTGCCGCAGGAACTGGCCACGCGCATGCTGGCGCTGACGCCGAACGTGTGGAACCTCTATGGCCCGACCGAGACCACCATCTGGTCGGCGCAACATGCCCTCAGTGCCGACAACAGCCGGCCGTTCCTCGGCACGCCGATCGATAACACCGCGTTGTACATCCTCGGCAGCGACCTTGAGCTGAATCCGGTCGGTGCGCCGGGAGAATTGCTGATCGGTGGCGAGGGCCTGGCGCGCGGTTATTTCCAGCGTCCGGACCTGACCGCCGAACGTTTTGTGCCAGACCCGTTTTCCACAACCGGTGCGCGTCTGTACCGCACCGGCGACCTGGCCCGTTATCGCGCCGAAGGCGTGATCGAATATATCGGGCGTATCGACCATCAGGTGAAGATTCGCGGTTTCCGTATCGAGCTGGGCGAGATCGAAGCCCGCTTGCTCGCGCTCGACAGCGTGCGCGAAACCGTGGTGGTCGCGCAGGACGGCCCGACCGGCGCGCAACTGGTCGGCTATGTCGTGCCATCTGCCAGCGCGTTCGATGAAGTTCAATTGCGCGCCGCACTCAAGGCCAGCCTCAAGGCCGAACTGCCGGATTACATGGTGCCGGCGCATCTGCTGTTCCTCGCACAACTGCCGTTGACCCCGAATGGCAAAGTCGACCGCAAAGCCTTGCCGGCGCCAGACGCCAGCCAGTCGCAATCAACTTACGTTGCGCCACAAACCGCCACCCAGCACGCCGTCGCCGAGATCTGGCAAGCGGTGTTGAAGCTGGACCGAGTAGGCCTCAGCGACCATTTCTTCGAACTCGGTGGCCACTCGTTGCTGGTGACCCAAGTGGTGTCGCGCGTGCGTCAGGCGCTGAATGTGCAAGTGCCCCTGCGCAGCCTGTTCGAGCACAGCACGCTGGCAGATTTCGTTGCCGCACTGGGCGTCGATCAGGCAACCGAAGAACCGCCGATTGTTGCCTTGCCCCGTCTGCAACCGATGGCGCTTTCCTATGCGCAGGAACGTCAGTGGTTCCTCTGGCAACTGGAGCCGACCAGTACGGCTTATCACGTGCCGGCTGCGCTGCGTCTGCGCGGCGAGCTGGATTTGCAAGCGTTACAGCACAGCTTCAATGCGTTGATCGAACGCCATGAATCCCTGCGCACCTGCTTCGTCGAACAGCAAGGCCAGACCCTGCAAGTGATTCAGGCTCAAGGCACGCTGGACCTGCAAGTGCAGGACGCGGCGGGGCTGGATGACGCGGCCTTGCAAGCGCTGGTCGCGGCAGAAACCCTGCATCTGTTCGACCTCCAGCAAGGCCCGCTACTGCGGGTGAAACTGCTACGTCTGGCCGCCGATGATCACGCGCTGGTCATCACCTTGCACCACATCGTCTCCGATGGCTGGTCGATGAATGTCATGGTCGATGAGCTGGTGGCGTTGTACGCCGCTTACAGCCAGGGCCAGACCGCGCAATTGCCAGCCTTGCCGGTGCAATACGCCGATTACGCGGTGTGGCAAAGACAATGGATGAACGCCGGTGAGCGTGAGCGTCAATTGAATTACTGGACGGCGCAACTTGGCGACGGTGAGCAGCCATTGCTGGAGCTGCCGAGCGACCGTCCACGCCCCGCCGAGCAAAGCTATCGCGGTGCCCGTCACGATGTCCCGCTGAGCCTTGAACTGGCGACGGCGCTCAAGCAGGTCGCGCAGCGTGAAAACGTTACCCTGTTTGTGCTGCTGCTGGCGTCATTCCAGACCCTGCTGCATCGCTACAGCGGACAGGCTGATATCCGCGTCGGCGTACCGGTGGCCAACCGCAATCGGGTCGAGACCGAAGGCCTGATCGGGTTTTTCGTCAACACTCAAGTGCTCAAGGCCGAACTCGACAGTCAGCAGAGCTTCCGCAGCCTGCTGCAACAGGTTAAAAACAGCGTGCTCGGCGCGCAGGCCCATCAGGATTTGCCGTTCGAGCAACTGGTCGACGCGCTGCAACCGCAACGCAGCCTCAGCCACAGCCCGCTGTTCCAGGTGATGCACAATCACCAGAGCCAGGCCCGCCAAGGGCAGGGCCCAACCCGCCTGCCGCAATTGCACATCGAAGGCTTGCCATGGGCCTCCAACACCGCGCAGTTCGACCTGACCCTGAACACGTTCGAATCGGCTGACAATGTCTGGGCCGAACTGACCTACGCCACCGATTTGTTTGACTTGGCGACCATCGAGCGCCTGGCGCAGCACTGGCTCAATCTGCTGCACGGGATCGTGGCCGACAGTGCTCAACGCATCGCTGATCTGCCATTGCACAATGCCGCTGAGCGCGAGGCGATCCTGCTGCAATGGAACCCGGCGGTCGTCGATTTCCCCAGCGAACAGTGCCTGCATCATTTGATCGAAGCCCAGGCCGCCCGCGCGCCGGACGCCATCGCCGTGAGCTGCGCCGGTAAAACGCTGAGTTATGCCGCGCTCAATCGCCGCGCCAACCAGTGGGCGCACAGACTGATTGCGCAGGGTGTCGGCGCGGATGTGCGCGTCGGTCTGGCGGTGGAGCGCAGCCTCGACATGCTGGTGGGTCTGTTGGCGATTCTCAAGGCCGGCGGCGCTTATGTGCCGCTGGATCCGAGCTATCCGCAAGAGCGCCTGAGCTACATGATCGGCGACAGTGGCATCGGTTTGCTGCTGACCCAACGCCATCTGCTTGCGCAACTGCCGGTGCCGGATGCCGTGCGCAGCCTGATGCTCGATCAGCAGGGTGAAGACCTCGAAGGCTACAGCGACAGCAATCCGCACGTCAGCCTGAGCGCCGACAACCTTGCCTATGTGATTTACACCTCCGGTTCGACTGGCCAGCCGAAGGGCACCTTGCTCGCCCATCGCAATGTGCTGCGTCTGTTCGAGGCCACCGATGCCTGGTTCGATTTCGGCGCGGACGATGTCTGGAGCCTGTTCCATTCCTACGCGTTCGACTTCTCCGTGTGGGAGATTTTCGGTGCGCTGCTGTACGGCGGCAAACTGGTCGTGGTGCCTTACGAGGTCAGCCGTGCGCCAGAAGATTTCTTCGCCTTGCTCTGCCGCGAAGGCGTCACCGTGCTCAACCAGACGCCCTCGGCGTTCAAGCAATTGATGCAGGTGGCCTGCGCGCCGGAGCACGCCGCGCAACAGCCGGCGCTGCGTTACGTGGTGTTCGGCGGCGAGGCGCTGGAGGTCAAGAGCCTGCGCCCGTGGTTCGAACGTTTTGGCGATCAGGCGCCGCGACTGATCAACATGTACGGCATCACCGAAACCACCGTGCACGTCACTTACCGTCCGCTGTCGATGGCCGATTTGCAGGGCGACGCCAGCAGCCCGATCGGCGTGCCGATCCCTGATCTGTCGTGGTATCTGCTCGACGCTGATCTGAATCCGGTGGCCAAGGGTTGCATCGGTGAGCTGTACGTCGGGCGCGCCGGTCTGGCGCGTGGTTATCTGAACCGTGCCGATCTGACGTCACTGCGGTTCATTCCCGACCCGTTTGCCGCTGACGGCGGTCGCCTGTACCGCACCGGCGATCTCGCCCGCTATCGCGCCGACGGCATTATCGAGTACATCGGGCGGATCGACCATCAGGTGAAAATCCGTGGGTTCCGAATCGAACTGGGCGAGATCGAGGCGCAACTGCAGGCGCAGCAAGCCGTGCGCCAGGCCGTGGTGCTCGCGCAATCGGGCCTCAGCGGTCAGCAACTGGTCGCGTGGCTGGTGCCGCAGGATGCTGCGTTGCTCGAGGCCGATGCGGCCAAGCAGGCGCAATGGCGCGACAGCGTGCGTGCCGAGCTCAAGGCAAGCCTGCCGGATCACATGGTCCCGGCGCACCTGCTGCTGCTCGCGCAACTGCCGTTGACCGCCAACGGCAAACTCGCCCGCAGTGCGCTGCCTGCACCGGATGCGAGTCAGGCCCAACAGGCTTATCAGGCGCCGCAAAGCGGGCTGGAACAACGTCTGGCGGCGATCTGGCAAGACGTGCTGAAGCTGCCGCAAGTCGGCCTCAACGATAATTTCTTCGAATTGGGCGGCGACTCGATCATCTCGATTCAGGTGGTCAGTCGTGCGCGTCAGGCCGGGATTGGCCTGAACCCGAAAGACCTGTTTCAGCACCAGACCATTGCGCGCCTGGCGCTGGTTGCGCAGTTGGGCGCGGCCCCAACGATGATTGATCAACAAGCGGTGAGCGGGGCAGCGTTGCTGCTGCCGATTCAGCAGCAATTCTTCGAAGACGACATTCCTGAGCGCCATCACTGGAACCAGTCGGTGCTGCTCAAGCCGCGTCAGCCACTGGATGCGGACAAGATCGAGCAAGTGCTGCGGGCGCTGGTTGCCCATCACGATGCCCTGCGCCTGAGCTTCACTCAGCGCGATGGCGTGTGGCAGGCCGAGCACCGTGCCGTTGAAAACCTGCCGGACAATCTGCTGTGGCAGGAGCAGGTCGCCGATGCCGCGGCACTGGAAGCCTTGGGCAACCGCGCCCAGCGCAGCCTCGACCTGCAAAACGGGCCGCTGCTGCGTGCGGTGCTGGCGCAACTGGCTGACGGCACGCAACGTTTGCAACTGGTGATCCATCACTTGGCAGTGGACGGTGTGTCGTGGCGGATTCTGCTCGAAGACCTGCAGAACGCGTATCAGCAATTGCTCGACGGCCAGCCGCTGCGCCTGCCGGCGAAAACCAGCGCCTTCAAGGTCTGGAGCGAACACTTGCAGCGCTACGCCAACAGCACAGCGTTGCAGCAAGAGCTGGCGTACTGGCAAGCCTGCCTGCGCGATGTCAGCACCGATCTGCCATGCCAACGCGTGGAGGCCGGGCAGCACAACCGACTGGCGCAGACCGTGCAGACCAGACTGGACGTGGAGCTGACTCGTCAACTGCTGCAGCAAGCGCCGGCGGCCTATCGCACCCAGGTCAACGACCTGTTGCTGACCGCGCTGGCGCGGGTGATCGGCCGTTGGAGCGGGCATACCTCGACACTGATTCAGCTCGAAGGCCACGGTCGTGAAGATATGTTCGACGGCGTCGACCTGACCCGCACCGTGGGCTGGTTCACCAGCCTGTTTCCGGTGCGCCTGACCCCGGCGCAAACGCCCGGCGAGTCGATCAAACAGATCAAGGAACAACTGCGCTCGATCCCCAACAAGGGCATCGGTTTCGGTGCGTTGCGCCACCTCGGCGATGCTGATGCGCAGCAGAGCCTGCGCGCCTTGCCGACGCCGCGCATCACCTTCAACTACCTCGGCCAGTTCGACGGCAGTTTTGCCGCTGACGAGGCGGCGCTGTTTACCCCTGCGCCGGACAACGCCGGCCTCGACCAGAGCGCGGACGCGCCACTGGGCAACTGGTTGACCCTTAATGGTCAGGTGTATGGCGGTGAGTTGCGCGTCGGCTGGACCTTCAGCACCGAGCGTTTCGACACGGCGGTCATCGAAGCCCTCGCGGCGGATTACGCTGACGAGCTGGCCGCGCTGATTGAGCATTGTCTGACCCCAGGCATCGACGGTCTGACCCCCTCGGACGTCCCGCTGGCCGGGCTGACTCAGGCGCAACTCGATAACTTGCCGGTGCCGGCGCAGCAGATCGCCGACGTCTATCCGCTGTCGGCGATGCAGCAGGGCATGTTGTTCCACAGCCTCTACGAGCAGGCCAGCGGGGATTACCTCAATCAGGTTCGCCTCGACGTTGAAGGTCTCGACCTGCAGCGCTTCCAGCAGGCGTGGCAAGCGGCGGTGGACCACCACGATATCCTGCGCACCGGTTTTGTCTGGCAAGGCCAACTGACGCGGCCGCTGCAAGTGGTGCACAAACATTTGCAGATGCCCTTTCGCGTGCTCGACTGGCGCGAGCGTGGCGATTGCGTGAATGAGCTCAATGCACTGGCCGCGGCCGAGCAGGCGCAGGGTTTCGACCTGAGTCAGGGGCCGTTGCTGCGGATGGTGGTGGTGCGTCTCGATGCGCAGCGCTGCCATTTGATCTACACCAACCATCACATCCTGATGGACGGCTGGAGCAACTCGCAGTTGCTTGGCGAGGTCTTGCAGCGTTACAGCGGCATCGCCCAGCCGGCGCTGGCCGGGCGGTATCGCGATTACATCGAGTGGCTGCAAGGTCAGGATGTCCAGGCCAGCGAGCATTACTGGACCGCGCAACTGGCGGAGCTGGAGGCGCCGACCTTGTTGGCGCCGGCACTCCAGGCGCAGCGTGGCGACGCCGCACAACAGGGCCATGGCGAGCATTTCTGTGTGCTCGATTCACTGCAAACCCGGCAATTGGGCGAGTTCGCCCGGCAGCAGAAAGTTACCGTCAACACGCTGATTCAAGCGGCGTGGCTGTTGCTGTTGCAGCGCCTGACCGGGCAGGCGAGCGTGGCGTTCGGCGCCACGGTGGCCGGGCGCCCGAGCGAGCTCAAAGGCGTCGAGCAGCAGATCGGCCTGTTCATCAACACCCTGCCGGTGATCGCCAGCCCGCGTGCGCAACTCAGTGTTGGCGAGTGGCTGCAAAGCGTACAGGCGCAAAACCTGGCGCTGCGCGAGCATGAACACACGCCGTTGTTCGACATTCAGCGTTGGGCGGCGCGCAATGGTGAAGCGCTGTTCGACAATATTCTGGTGTTCGAGAACTACCCGGTCTCCGAAGCGCTGGCCCAGGGCGCGCCGCAAGAACTGCGTTTCGGCGAAATCGCCAACCACGAACAGACCAACTACCCGCTGACTCTGCTGGTGCATCTGAGCGACGAGTTGTCCATGCACTTCAGCTACCAGTGCGACAGCTTCGCCGCACACAGCGTGGCGCAATTGGGCGAGTTTCTGCAGCGTTTGCTCGGGCAGATGAGCGAATCGAGTGAACGTACGCTTGGTGAGTTGCAACTGATCGAAGACGTTCCGTGCGTTGACACCTCGTTCGTCACTGAACAGTGCATTCATCAGGCCATCGCCGATCGCGCAGCGGCGACGCCCGATGCGCTGGCGGTGACGTTCAGCGACCGTCAACTGACTTACGCCGAACTGGACGCACAGGCCAATCGTCTGGCGCACAAACTGATCGAAATGGGCGTCGGCCCGGAAGTGCGCGTGGGCGTGGCGATGCCGCGTTCCGAGCAATTGCTCATCGCGCTATTGGCAGTGCTCAAGGCGGGTGGCGCCTACGTGCCACTGGACCCGGATTACCCGGCCGATCGCGTCGCTTACATGCTCGAAGACAGCCGTGCGCGAGTGTTGCTTACCGAACAAGCGGTGGCCGTAACGTTGAGCGTACCGGCCTCGACTCAAGTGGTGTTGATGGATCAGGTTGACCTGAGCCGCTACCCAACCGCTGCGCCGCAAACGACCGTGCAGCCGGACAACCTCGCCTATGTGATTTACACCTCGGGTTCCACCGGAAAACCAAAAGGCGTGGCGATTGCCCATCGCAACGTCATGGCACTGATCGACTGGTCGGCCAAGGTCTACAGCCGCGACGATATTCAAGGCGTGCTGGCGTCGACGTCGGTGTGCTTCGATTTGTCGGTATGGGAGCTGTTCGTAACGTTGGCCAACGGCGGTTCGCTGATCATCGCGCGCAACGCTTTGGAGCTGGCGCAATTGCCGGCGCGCGATCAGGTGCGTTTGATCAACACCGTGCCATCGGCCATCGCCGCACTGCAACGTGCCGGGCAGATTCCTGCCAGCGTTCGGATCATCAATCTGGCCGGCGAACCTCTCAAGCAAGGTCTGGTCGATGCGCTGTATCAACAGTCGAGTATCGAGCACGTCTACGACCTCTACGGCCCGTCGGAAGACACCACGTACTCGACCTGGACTCGCCGTGTTTCGGGTGGTCAACCGCGTATCGGTCGTGCTCTCGATCACAGCGCCAGTCATCTGCTGGACGCCGATCTGCATCGGGTGCCGCAGGGCGTTGCGGCGGAGCTGTACCTGTCCGGCGCTGGCATCACCCGTGGTTACCTCGGCCGTGCGGCGATGACTGCCGAACGTTTCGTACCCAATCCCTTCAGCGGCAATGGCGAGCGCCTGTACCGCACCGGCGACCTGATTCGCCAGCGTGAACAGGGCAACCTCGAATACCTGGGCCGCATCGACCACCAAGTGAAGATTCGCGGCTTGCGTATCGAACTCGGTGAAATCGAAGCACGCCTGGTCGCGCATGCCGAAGTGCGCGAAGCGGTGGTGATCGCCAGCGAAGTGTCGGGCAGCCAGCAACTGATCGCCTATCTGGTACCGGCCGATCCGACAGTGATCGAGGCCAGCGCCGAGTTGCAAGGTGACCTGCATCACCGCCTCAGCACTTGGCTGGGCGCGACCCTGCCGGACTACATGGTGCCCAGCCATCGTCTGTGGCTGGCGCAACTGCCGCTGACCCCCAACGGCAAGATCGATCGCAAGCGCTTGCCGGCGCCGGAATTGAACGCGGTGCAACAACACGTCGAACCGGTCAACGCTACCGAGCAGACGCTGGTGGATATCTGGAAGGAGGTGCTGGGTCTGGCGCAGGTCAGCACCCGCGATAGCTTCTTCGCCTTGGGCGGCGATTCGATCGTCTCCATTCAGGTGGTCAGCCGCGCCCGCCAGCAAGGCCTGGAACTGAGCCCGAAAGACCTGTTCCAGCACCCGACCATCGAGCAATTGGCTCAGCGTGTCGGTAGTGCCAGCAACGTTGCGCCGACGGTGCTGATCGAGATGCCGCTGCATGGCCTGAGCGACACGCAAGTCGCCGATTTACCGCTGGCGCAGGATCAGTTGGCCGGGCTTTATCGTCTGTCACCGATGCAGCAGGGCATGCTGTTCCTCGGCTTGAATTCGCCGGAATCGGACCTCTACATCAACCAGTTGAGCATTGCCGTGCAAGGCCTTGAACCGGCGCGTTTGCACGCGGCCTGGGCCAGCGTCAGCCGTCGTCACGACATTCTGCGCACGGGTTTCCTCTGGCAGGACATGGCCGAGCCGCTGCAATTCGTTCTCGCCGATCCGCAGTTGCCGTTCTGCCTGCTCGACTGGCGTGACCAGGATCACTCGGCCGAGGCGCTGCAAGCATTGGCCGATGCCGAGCGGGCGAAAGGCTTCGATCTCCATCAGCCACCGCTGCAACGCCTGACGCTGGTGCAGGTTGGCGCTGACAGTTATCAATTGATCTGGACCTATCACCACATCCTGATCGACGGCTGGAGCAGTTCGCAGTTGATCGGCGAGGTGTTGAGCCAGTACTCCGGCACACCGCTGGCCGAGGCGGTGCCGTACCGTCATTACATCAACTGGCTGCAACAGCAGGACGACGCGGCCAGCGAAGGTTTCTGGCGCGCGCAATTGAGCCAGCTCGACGAGCCGACTTACCTTGCCGACGCGGTGTCGCGCACTGGCAGCGGTCGCGGTCACGAGGCGCTGTACAGCCGCTTGGGTGAAGTGCGTACCGAACAGCTCAAGACCTTTGCGCAAGCGCAGCACGTCACCCTCAACACGCTGGTGCAGGGCGCGTGGCTGATGCTGCTCAGCCGTTACAGCGGCCAGCGCTGCGTGGCGTTCGGTGCGACGGTGGCGGGGCGCCCGGCGAGCCTGCCGGCGTCGGAGTCGATCCTTGGCCTGTTCATCAACACCCTGCCGGTGATCAAAGACGTGCCGGCCGAACAAGCGGTCGGCGACTGGCTGCGTGACCTGCAGGACTTCAACCTCGAACTGCGTGAGCGCGAATACACCCCGTTGACCGACGTGCAGCGTTGGGCCGGACGGGCGGGGCAGGCGTTGTTCGACAGCATCATCGTCTTCGAGAACCACCCGATCGATCAGGCGCTGCGCGAGTGGCGCGACGACTCGCTGACGTTCGGCGAGATCAGCAACGCCGGCCTGACCAACTTCCCGATGGACTTGATGGTTACGCTCGAAGAAGGACTGGTGATCGAATACATGTTCCTGCGTGAGCATTTCGATCGATCGACCGTGGAAGGCATTCGCGCCAACATGGAAGGCCTGCTCGCTGCATTGGCCGCAGATGCCGCGCAACCACTGGGGCGGATCGGTTTGCCAAGCGCTCGGTCGGTGGTCGCGCCGAGCCTGCCAGCCGCGTCGCCGACGCTGACGGTGCATCAGCGTATTGCGCAACAGGCGCTGGAGCAGGGCGAGCAGACGGCGGTGATCTGCAACGGCCAGACGTTCAGTTACGCGCAAATCGACGCCCGCGCCAACCGCCTGGCCCATGCGTTGATCGCTGAAGGCGTAGGGCCGGAAGTGCGCGTCGGTGTCGCGCTGCCGCGTAGCGAACACATGATTGTGGCGTTACTGGCGGTGCTCAAGGCCGGCGGCGCTTACGTGCCGCTCGATGCGACTTATCCGCGTGAACGCCTGAGCTACCTGATGGGTGATTCCGGTATCGCCTTGTTGCTCAGCGATTCCAGTCTGCGTGAGGTCATGCCGACGCAGGCCGGTCTGCCTGTGCTGGAGCTGGATCAACTTGATCTGAATGGTCAGCCCGAGAGCGCACCGCAGATCGCCGTGCACGCCGACAACCTCGCCTACGTCATCTACACCTCCGGCTCCACGGGCCTGCCGAAAGGCGTCGGCGTCGCCCACGGACCGTTGGCGATGCACTGCGAGGCGATCGGTCAGCGTTACGAAATGACCGCAGCCGATTGCGAATTGCACTTCATGTCGTTCGCCTTCGACGGCGCCCATGAGCGCTGGTTGACCACGTTGACCCACGGCGCGCGCCTGCTGATCCGTGACGACAGCCTGTGGACCGCCGAGCAGACTTACGAAGCGCTGCATGAATACAGTGTGACCGTGGCGGCGTTTCCGCCGGTATACCTGCAACAATTGGCCGAGCACGCCGAGCAGCACGGCAACCCGCCCGCGGTACGCATCTATTGCTTCGGTGGCGACGCGGTGCCGGTGGCGAGTTTTGAGCTGGCCAAACGTGCGCTGAAGCCGCAGTACATCATCAATGGTTATGGCCCGACGGAAACCGTGGTCACGCCGTTGATCTGGAAGGCCGGCGCTGACGACGTGTGCGGGGCGGCCTACGCACCGATTGGCACGGTGGTCGGCGAGCGTAGCGGTTACGTGCTCGACGCCGACCTCAATCCGCTGCCGCTGGGCCTTGCCGGTGAGCTGTACCTGGGCGGCGCGTTGGCCCGTGGTTATCTGGGCCGCGCCGGCGGCAGCGCCGAGCGCTTCGTCGCCAACCCGTTCAGCGCCGACGGCAGCCGTCTGTACCGCACCGGCGACCTGGTGCGCCAGCGCGAGGACGGTACCGTCGACTATCTCGGGCGCATCGATCAGCAGGTGAAGATCCGCGGTTTCCGCATCGAGCTGGGCGAAGTCGAGGCGCGTCTCAAGCAGCAACCCGGCGTGCGCGACGCCGCTGTGGTGGCCCGCGAAGGTGTCAGCGGCAAGCAATTGCTCGCGTATGTCGTCGCTATGGCCCCTGCCGCGGCGGACGGTTTCTGCGAACGCCTGCGCGAACAGCTCAAGGCCAGCCTGCCGGACTACATGGTGCCTGCGCACCTGATGCTGCTCGAACGCATGCCGCTGACGCCGAACGGCAAACTTGACCGCAAGGCCTTGCCGAACCCGGATGCCGAACAGCGGCAGGCTTATCTGGCGCCGCGCACCGAGCTGGAAAAGGCGCTGGCGAAGATCTGGCAGGACGTGCTGAAGATCGAACGCGTCGGCCTCAGCGACAACTTCTTCGAACTGGGCGGCGACTCGATTCTCAGTCTGCAAGTGATCGCCCGCAGCCGTGTGCTCAAGGCTCAGGGCCTGAGTTTGAAACTGCGCGACCTGATGCAGAAACCGAGCATCGCCGAGTTGGTGGCCAGCGTGCAGGGCAGCGCCGAGAAAGCCAGCGCAATGTTGGCGATGAATGCTCACGTCGACGCTGTCGCGCCGCTGTTCTGCATCCATGCAGGCTTTGGCACGGTGTTCGATTACGAGCCGTTGGCGAGACGTCTGAGCGGTCGCCGCCAGGTGTTGGCGATCCAGTCGCGGATGCTCCTCGATCCGACGTTTCACGACGTATCGCTGCAGAGCATGGCCAGCGACTATGTTGCGCAGATCCGCGCAAAACAGGCGCACGGGCCGTATCACCTGTTGGGCTGGTCGCTGGGCGGGACCCTGGCGATGCTGATCGCGGCGCAACTGGAACAGGCTGGGCAGAGGGTGGAATTTGTCGGTCTGGTCGACAGCTTCGTGCCGTCGGCCAGGGTTGACGAAGGCACGCTGGACGACTGGCAAGCCGACTTGCGCGACTTCCTGCAAGTGACGCTGCCGGATGCCGCGCCGGGTTTGCACATCGACGGCGAAGAAACCCCGCAGAACATTCAAGCACTGTTCAGCCGCGCCATGAGCACCGCGCGCGGGGCTTCGACCTACGTAGCGCTGGGCGCCGATGAACTGGCCCATGTGTTCAGCGTCGCCCGCCGACTCAAACAGCTGTCGCTGCAACTGGACCGCTGCACACCGTTGGCAATCACACCGATGTGCTGGTGGACCCTGGGCCGCGAAGAGGAAGCCGTGCAATTGGCGGCGCAACTGGAGCAGCCGGGCATGGGCGGTGAATGGCTCGATTGCGGGCACTTCCAGATTCCGCGCGATGCAACGTTCCTGTCCGAGGCTGAAGAAATGCTTGGCGAGATCGTTGAACCTGTAGCCATGTCCTGAACTGAACAGCGGTGGGCGCCTGTGGCGCTTCACTGCGCTGGAGATTTGAATGTCGTTGAACCCTGATATCGCCGCGTTTTTGCAACTGGTCGGCAACGGCCGGGCGAGCGGCAAACGCGTGGGCATGCACCAGTTGAGTCCGGCCGAGGCGCGTGAGCAGTTCGATCAGTCTTCACTGTTGATGGACGCTGGCGGTGAAGAACTGCACGTGGTGGATGAGCTGCAATTGCCGGTGCGTGACGGCGCGCTGTTGAATGCACGGATCTACAGTAACCAGCCCTTGCAGGCGGATGCCGGCCGGCCGGCGCTGTTGTATTTTCATGGCGGTGGCTATGTGGTCGGCAGCCTCGACTCCCACGATTCGCTGTGCCGGGCGCTGGCGGCGATGGCTGACTGCGTGGTGCTGTCGGTGGCGTATCGGCTGGCACCGGAGTTTCGCTTTCCCACCGCGGCGGATGATGCCCGTGATGCGTGGGACTGGTTGGTGGCCAGTGCTGCGGATCTCGGTGTGGATGCGTCGTGTCTGGCGGTTGCCGGTGACAGCGTGGGCGGCAGCCTGGCCACGGTGTTAGCGGCGCAACTGGCCGATGCCGTGGTGCGACCGCGCTTGCAGGTGCTGATCTATCCGGTTACCGATGCCAGTCGCAGTACACCGTCGATCGAGCGGTTTGCTGAAGGTCATCTGTTGGAGAAGGCATCGCTGGAGTGGTTTTACAGCCACTATCAGCGTGAGCCGGGTGATCGTTTTGATCCGCGGTTTTCGCCGTTGCTCGGGGAAGTCTCGGCTGATGTTGCACCGGTGCTGCTGGTGTTGGCCGAGTGTGATCCGCTGCATGATGAGGGGGTGGCGTATGCGCGTCATTTGCAGGCGGCGGGGGTGGCTGTCGAGCTCAAGGTGTATGCGGGGATGACGCATGACTTCATGCGCATGGGCGCGATTGTCGATGAGGCTGAGGAGGCGCAGTTGGTTATTGGCCAGCGTTTGGTTCAGGCGTTTGCTCGGGGGTGATTTTGTTTTGGCCGTGGCGGCCTTGGCGGCCTTGGCGGCCTTTGGGCCGACCAGGCTCTTGGGGTTTCGGGTGAATATCCATTGCTTCGGGTGTTGCTTTTGGCGGTTCCGCTCTTACAGCGGGTCACCTTTTTCAAACGCCAAAAAGGTAACCCAAAACGCTTGCTCCTGCGTTCGGCCCTCGCAGGCTCGGGTCCCTTCGCTCCGGGACTGATCCGGGCGCAGCGGCTACGGTTTGCTTCGCTGCACCTCCTTCCGCTGTGTACGACTTCGTCGTACGGTCGCTGCGCTCCCACGCCCGGATCAATCCCTGCGCTCAGCCTTCCGACGTCGCCGGTGACGCAAGATCAAAAGCAGGCGAGCTGACACTCGGCCTATTGAGTGGTGAGAAGCGTCGCATGGATTTGGATTTGCGGTGTGGCAGCCCCTCACCCCAGCCCTCTCCCCCTGGAGAGGGAGCCGATTTGGTTGGATTCGAAACTTGCGTTCGACTCGGTATTTCATGTTTGCGTAGTCCTCCAATCACCGCGGTCAGTCCCCTCTCCCTCCGGGAGAGGGCTAGGGTGAGGGGCTTTTGATCTGCAGGGTCTGCACGCGCGAATCGATATCCGCACTGTACCCATCAACTGTAAATCTTCTACAACAAACCAACCCCAACCCTGACTCACGCTCCCCACCACTCATTACAATGAGCGCCAGCTCGAGTGCTCTTGATCCTGCCGTGCCGGCCCCTTCGGCAGGCTGAGTGGAGGGATCGATCCGGGGGTGGGAGCGTAGCGACCGTCTGGCGTAGCCAGACACAGCGGAAGGAGGTGCAGCGCAGCAAACCGTAGCCGCTGCGCCCGGATCGGTCCCGGAGCGAAGGAACCCGAGCCTGCGAGGGCCGTACGCCGGGGCCCAGACCTTTGGTTCCTTTGGGGCGTTTGCCAAAGGGACTCGCTGTAAAAGCGAAACCGCCAGCCGCAACACCCATAAAAACGGATATTCACACAACCAAACCAGAGCCTGGCCGGCCCAAAGGCCACCACGCGCAAAAAAAAAACGCCAGCAATCGCCGGCGTTTTTCTCAAACTCAAAGCGCTGAAAACCTTACCAGTTGTAAGTCACATCAGCCGTCATCGTCCGGCTCTCACCGTAGTAGCAGTCAAGCGTGCCATTACACGCAGCAACATACTTCTCGTTGGTCAGGTTCTGCAGATTGGCCTGCAACTTCACACCCTTGACATGCAGTGGCGATTTTTCCAGATCGTAGGAAACCATCGCGTCATACACCGTGTAAGACGGCACCTGGAAAGAATCCGACTCGTAGTCCGAACCGTAACTCTGCTGCACATAGCGCGCACCCAGACCCATGCCGAAACCGGCCAGCGCGGTGGAAATATCGAAGTCGTAGTTGATCCACGCCGACGCGGTCAACGGTGGAGCCATGGCCACGGTGCGACCTTCGCGGCCATCGTTGGCGCTGTGCCATTTGGTCTGATTACGCGACACGGCGGCGAGTACGCGCAGGTTCTGGGTGACGTTGACCTTGCCTTCCAGTTCCACGCCACGCGAACGCACCGTACCGCTCTGCACGCTGAACCCCGGGTTATCGAGGTCGGTGGTCAGCATGTTGTCCTGATCGATCTGGTAAGCCGACAGCTGGATAAAACCGTCGACGAAGGTCGGTTCGTACTTGATGCCCACTTCGTACTGCTTGCCAGTGGTCGGCTCGAAGGCGCTGCCGCTCAGGTCGGTACCGGTTTGCGGCAGGAACGATTCGGCGTAGCTGACGTACGGCGTGATGCCGTTCTCGAACTCGTAGCCCAGGCCCGCACGGCCGGTGAATTTCTCGTCCTTCTGGTTGCTGTGGCCATTGGTCAGGGGTTGTTTGTTATCGGTTTCGGCGAAGTCATAACGACCGCCGAGGGTCAGGAACCACTGGTTCCAGCGCAGTTGGTCCTGGGCGTAGAGGCCGGTCTGGGTGATGGTGTTGTCCCACTTGTAGGGCTGGCGGAAGTTGATCGCGCTGCCATACACCGGGTTGTACAGATCGATGCCCGGCGCGGTGCGGTCGTACAGGCCGAGGAACTTCGAGTTGGAATGGTAGTAGTCCACGCCCAGCAGTACGGTATGGTCGACTTCGCCGGTGTTGAACTTGGCCTGGGCGATGTTATCGATGCCGTAGACCTTGTTGTGCTGCGACCAGTCCACCGCATAGCGGCTCTGGAAGCTGTTGTCGTCAAGGCCGGTCACCGGGTTGGTCGGGAACGAATAGCCGTGCAGCGGCGCGACGTACTGGTCGTTGACGTCGGCGTAGCGCGCGTTCTGCTTGAAGGTCCAGATATCGTTGAGTTCGTGGGCGATCTCGTAACCGACCACGAACTGTTCGCGGTGGTACTTGTTCACGTCCGGCTCGCCGATGAACAGACTGCGGCCGATGCGGCCGTTGGAAGTGCTCTTGACCGTACCGAAGGCCGGCAAGCCCTGGGCTTCCGGTACATCGTGGTCTTTCTGGTACTGGCCGAAGACGGTGATGGTGGTGCGGTCGTTCGGCAGCCAGGTCAGGCTCGGTGCGAGCAGCATGCGGTTCTGGCTGGCGTAATCGATCGCCGAGCCACTGTCGTTGACCACACCGGTGAGGCGATAAAGGAATTCACCCTGGTCGTCGATCGGCCCGCCGAGGTCGAAGGCGCCGTATTTACGGTCATAGCTGCCGCCGCCAATCTTCACCTCGTGCAGCGGGGTGGCAGTCGGGCGCTTGCTGACCATGTTGACGATACCGCCGGGCTGGTTCTGGCCGTACAGCACCGAGGCCGGGCCCTTGAGCACTTCGATGCGCTCCAGAGTGTACGGGTCGATCTGCAGCGAACCGCCGGTGCTGCCGCCGCCATACGGCATGTGCAGGCCGTCGAGGTACAGCGGGGTCGGCGAGAAGCCGCGCGAGGTCGGCTCGTCGAAAATCTTCACCCGGTCAGCGAAGCCGCCGCCGGTCATGCCCGGGGTGTAGCGCAGGGCTTCGGTAACCGATTGCGAGCCGCGCATCTTGATTTCGTCCTGGGTGACGACGTTGATGGTCTGCGGGATGACTTTGATCGCGGTGTCGGTCTTCGAACCGGTGGCGCTGCGTTTGGCGACGATGCCGTCGACCGGGCCCCAGGCCGATTCGGCAGTGGCGGAAATGTTCGTCGGGGCGAGGTCGAGGCTGGCGCCGCTGTTGCTGCGCGAGCGCAGGGCGACGTTGTTGCCGTCGACGCTGTAGGCAATGTCGGTGCCTTTGAGCAACTGTGCGATTGCGGCCGTCGGTTCGAGGGTGCCGCTGACGGCGCTGCTGCGCAGACCGCTGACCTCATCCGGGCTGTACAGCACTTGCAGGTTGGTCTGGCGACCGAATTCCTGCAAGGCGCTCCCCAGCGACTGTGCAGGAATATTGATCGCCACGGCTGCAGCCTGGGCCTGACCGATGATCGGCAGGGTAAGGGCCATGGCGCACAGCGCCGGCAAGGTGGAACGCAAGGAGCGGCGGATCAGCAGAGCCTTGGCGAGCGGGTGGAGTCCGTGCGGTGCGGGCATTATTCTTCTACTCTTCAAAGTGTTGACTGAGAACTATTTCTATTAACTGTAGATAAGACGTTGAGCCCTTCGAAAACCGGAAAGGCTCGACACAGTTTTTTTACAGATTTTTCACAATCAGGCCGGTTGCAGCTCGGTCAGCACTTTGCCGGCGTTCATCCGTACCAGTTGGTCGGCCACGTCGAAGTAACGATCGTCATGGGAAATGACGATGATGGTTTTGCCCAGGCGTTTGAGATCGGGCAGCAGCTCGGTGTAGAAAATACGCCGGAACGTCGGGTCCTGATCGGCGGCCCATTCGTCAAACACCAGCACCGGGCGTTCTTCCAGCCACGCATTGACCAGCGCCAGGCGCTTGCGCTGCCCGGTCGATAGGTCCGTGGTGGTGAAGGCGCCGTCCCGCACGCTGACCTTGTGCGCAATCTCCAGGCGTTGCAGGTATTTGTTGGCGTCCTCGGGGATATGCGTGTCGCCCTGGACCACGTCGTCGAACAGGTAATAGTCGGCGAAGATCGTCGTGAACAACTGACGATAATCATCGCGGTTCGCCGCGTCGATCAGTTGCTCGTTGAGGCGGATCTCACCTTGTTGTGGCGCGTACAGGCCCAGCAGCAGTTTGATCAGGGTGGTCTTGCCGCAGCCGTTTTCGCCGACGATGAAGATGATGTCACCCTGTTCGATCTTCAGGTTCACCGGCCCGAGACGGAAGGGCGCCGCGCCTGCAACGGTCGGGAAACTGTAAGTGACATTGTTCAGTTCGAGGCTGTGTATGGCGTTGTTTTTCGGCGCCTGCTCGCTGAGCAGCAGGTGCGGTTCGGGCGAGGAGAATTGCTCCGACAGATCGGCGATGCGGCGAAAGGCGATCTGTGCGCGGCTGACAATCGGCAGCGTACTGATCAGGTGCTCCAGCGGGCCTTTCATGTACAGCAATACCAGCACGAAACCGCTGATTACCGCTTTGTCCGCACTCGGCCAGAACGATTGCAGGACCAGCGCCAAGCCAATCACCACGAAAAACAGCATCGAGCCGAGCGTCTTGGCGATGACGAAAATGTTCACCGAACGCACCTGGGTGTCGCAGATCTTGTTCGCCGTGCCTTCAATGCCCGAAACGAACATGCGATGGCGGCGCGGGCGGTGGATGCGCAGCTCTTTCGCGCCTTCAGCCACGGCGTGGTAGTTCTTTTGCAGCTCGTCTTCGTAGTCGCGGGCCTTCATGAAGCCCTGCATGCCGCGGCCGCGGGCGATGTACTGGATGACCGTGCTCAGCGCAATCGCGACCACCACCATCAGGAACATCGGCCACGACAACATGGCCAGATAGCCCATGCAGCCGAGCGTGACGGTCATGGAAATCGCCAACGGGGCGAAGGCAAACGCGAAGTCGCTGATGGTGTCGACGTCGTGGGTCAACACCGGGATCAGCCGGTGGCTGCGGTAGCGTTCGATCTGCTCGATGGGCGCCGAGAGGACTTTCTCACCCAGCTCTTTGCGCAATCTGGCAATGATGTGCTGGCCGACATGGTTGGTGCCGATGTCGGAGCAAATCGAGCTGGTCAGGGCCAGCAGGCACAACCCGGCGAACACCGCGACCATGGTGTTGCTGACGTCGCCCTCGCTGTGCAGCACGCTGTTGATGGTCGCCAGCAATGCGGTGACACTCAGACCGCCGAGCATGCCGAGCAGGGTCGAGACGATGACGATCAGCCGAAAGGGTTTGAGCAGGGCGAACAATTCGTTGATCACCCCGCGTGTTGGTTTGCTCATGGAGGTTCCCTGCTTGAAAGAGCGGCGAAGCCCGGCATGCCGGAGCGCGGGTTTCGCCTGGATGACGTAGAGGGCGGTGGCGCGCCGTGGCGGTTCGCGCTCACCTGTAAAACGGCTGGCAGGACGGCGAATTTAGCCGGGCGCAGGCGTTACAGATCGCGGGCGACGCGAAAGCCGATCCAGTCGCCGCGGGTGTCGGTGTAGGTGGCGTTGCGATTGCCCGAGCGGGAAAACACCGGCGCTTCACCCCAGTCGTTGCCACGGATGCGCCGCACTTCGCACTTGCCGCTCAGCCAGGCGCTGCCATCACTCGGCGCGCCGACGTAGTTGTCGTTGTAGCAATCGGCAGTCCATTCATAGAGGTTGCCGTGCATGTCGTAGACGCCGAAGGCGTTGGCCGGAAAACTGCCGGCCGGCGCGGTGAAGTTGTAGCCATCGGCGGCGCCATAGGTGTTGGCGTGTCGGGCGATGCTGTATTCCTTGCCCTCATCGAAGGGGAAGGGGAACGGGCCGCTGCTTCCGCCACGGGCGGCGTATTCGCGCAGGGATTCGCTGACCAGCCGATAAGCCTTGCCGGTCTTTTTCGATAGCCACGCCACGTAGGCCTCGATTTCCGCAAAGTCCATGCACACCGCCGGATGCCTGTCGGTGTACTGCTTGCGCGGGTCGCTGCCCTGATAGTCGGGAATCCCGGCCTTGCACGCCCGGCCGGGGCGCGTGTCGCCACCGGGCATTTGATAGCCGGTGTCCTTGAGGTAGGCGTCCCACTGACCTTTGAGAATCTGGAAACGGCTGATCGCCAGCGGCTTGGCGAACGTCACTGGATGCATCGGGCCTTCGTCTGGCTCGCGTCCGACTTCGTCCTCCGGGGTGCCCATGGTGAATGTGCCGGTCGGCAGCACGACCATTTCCGGGCAGTCCTTGCAGTCCTTGAACACTTTGCCGGGTGCCAGCGGGGTGCTGGCCTGGGCGGCAGTCGGCGCCAAAAGGACGGCAAGTGTCCCGAGCATCAGTGCCGGCAGCGGCTGCAGAAGAAAACGACGTGGTACGGATTTCATGGTGGCTCTCGCTAAAAGAAGAAGGGTGCTCACAGGGCTTGGTCGAGCACGGCCAGCAGGCGGTCGATCTGCGCTTCGTCATTGAGCAGACCGGGGGCGGTGCGGATCACCGGGCCGACGTCGCGGTGCACGGCATCGGCAATCACGCGGTTGGCCATCAGGTGCGCAGCGACCTTGTCACTGTCCTTGCCCCTGACCCGGAAGAAGGTGAAACCGGCGGACAACTGCGGGCTCAGCGGCGTCACCAGCTCGATCTGCGGACGTTGTTGCAGGCGTTGCTTGAGGTAACTGTTGAGCGCATGAATCCGCGCTTCGACCTCGGCTTTGCCCAGTTGCAGATGCAACTTGAAGGCTTCGTCCAGCGCCCAGCGGTGCTCGAAGGCGTGATAGCCGCCGGGCGTCATCGTGGTGGAAAACGCGGTGGCCTCGGAGAAGGTCGGAATCACCGGGGTGACATATTTCACCTCCTCGAAGCGGCTGCAAATGATCCCGGTGCCCCGTGGGCCGAACATCCATTTGTGTGTGCCGGCGATAAAGAAGTCGCAATTCATCTGCGCGAAATTCAGGTTGTCGACGCCGAAGCCGTGTACGCCGTCGACCACGTAAACGATGCGGTCGGCATCGCTGCGGCCGCGATTGTGCTTGTCGACGATTGCGCCGATTTCGCCGATCGGCAGCTTCAGGCCACTGCCGGAATGCACCCAGCACATGCCCAGTACGCGGGTTTGCGGGCGGATCGCATTGTCGATGCTGGCCAGAATTTCGGCTTGGCTGGCGCTGAACACGTCCTTGAACAGCGGAATTTTGCGCACCCGTGTGCCGTCACGTTCGCTGCGCAGCGCAAGGGTGGTGTGGGTGGCGTAATGTTCATGGACGGTGGTGAGGATTTCCTGATCGGCGCGTACGTGCACGCCACCGTAAATCGTCGCCAGGCCTTCGGTGGTGCTGCCGGTCAGCGCGATCTGTTTCGGGCTGGTCTCGAGGTAACGGCCGGCCCAGACCCGCACGTTTTCTTCCCGCTGTTCGATCACCCCCAGATCCCAATCCATGGCCAGGCCGGGATTTTTGTCGAGGGCGGCGCGATGCCGGGCAATCGCCTCGCGCACCGGTCTGGGGTGCGAAGTGATGAGGAAGTTGGAGAAGTGCAGATAGTCCGGATCCTGCTCGAACAGTTGCTGCAATTGCGCCCACTGGTTGCGCGGCAGCGATGCATTGCTTGCCGCAAGGGCGACATTCGGCAGGCTCGCCCCCAGCGGCAGCGCGGCGGCTAGAATCCCGGCCTGCTTGAGAAAGTCACGACGATTGCTCATGGCGTGGCGGTTCCCGGCGCGGTGGCCAGTGCCGGTTTCGCGGCTTTCTCGACCTGATCCCAGACGCGCAGGAAGTTGCCGCCCCACAGCTTGGCGATGTCCGCCTCGGAGTAGCCGCGCGAGATCAGCTCGGCGGTGACGTTGCGAATCTCGCCCACATTTTCGAAACCTTTGACGCCGCCGCCCTCGTTGAAGTCGGAACTGATGCCGACGTGGTCGATGCCGATCTTGCGGACCGCGTAATCGATGGCGTTGCCGAAGTCCTTGAGGCTGGCTTTGGGCTCCTCCTCGAGGATGCCGTAGAGGCGGCTGGCGTACTGGCCGAATTTCTGCTCGGACCATGCCGCGATGATCGGATCGCCGGGCATCAAGGCCATGGCCAGGTTCGGCAGCGGTGGCAGGTCGAAGTCCTTGCGCATCTCGTTGAGCTTGTCCTGCGTGGCCTGGGTCAGCGGGCGCAAGTACTGGGAAAACGCGACGATCTGCACCACGCCGCCGCTGTTCTTGATCAGCTGCATTTCCTTGTCGCTGAGGTTGCGCGGAATATCGACCATCGCCCGCGGCGCCGAATGCGAGGCGATCAGCGGGGTACGGCTGAGTTGCGCAACCTGCTCGAGGGCTTTGCTCGACATTTGCGACACATCGATGATCACCCCAAGATCATTGAGGCGCTTGACCGCTTGCTTGCCCAGAGCCGAGAGGCCGTCGAGGGCGTCCGGTGAGTCGTTGAGAAACGGCAGCGGCCGCGACGAGTCGGCCCAGTCGTTATTGCCGATGTAGCTGAAACCAAACATGCGCATGCCACGCGCCGTCCACAGATCCAGCAGGTTCAGGTCGTGGCCCAGCGGGTAGGCGTTGAGCATGCTGATGAAAATCGCGAATTTACCCTCGCCGTGCAGGCGACGGAAATCGTCCGGCGTGTAGGCGATGGCGACTTGATTGGGATAGTCGCGAACCATGCCGCTGATGATCCGGAAGCGGATTTCCTGCTGATTGCGCGCCTCATCGACGAAGCCGGGCGTCGGTTTGTGCGGGGCGTTCGGGCCGTTCCACATTTCCGGCCAGCCGAAGATGGTCAGCGCCGCACCGGACAGTCGCCCGCGATTGGCCTTGGCCAGGTCGAACTGACCGTCGCCGTCCTTGTCGGCTTCGTGGCCGTCGGTGCCGAAGTTCTGTGTCAGGCTGACGTGGCTGTCGAAGGACAGCATGCGTTCGTGCAGTTCATCTGCCTGTTGCATCACTTTGACCGGGTAGCCGAGATCGTCCTTGAACCAGTGGTGCCACACGGCAAAGCCGGCGCCGGCGCTGATCGCCAGGGCTAACGGCAGGCCGATGAATAGAGCCTTTTTCGAACGTGGTTTTGTCATTGCCATCTCAGTCGGGTTCGCCAGTGAGGTGCAGGCGCGGCGGCCTTTGCTATCTGGGAAGAACGAGCGGTCGGCGGGGAAATTTAGGCTGGCCGCGTGCCGGCCAAAATGCCGCTTAAATTTGCCGCGGCAACAAACGTTCTAGCTTGGATAAAGCCTGCTTCAGGGCTGACACAGGTAGGGCAATGAAGATTTCTCGACGATGGTTCATGGCCGGTCTGGCGCTGACCGGCGCGGCCGTGCCAGCGGCTTATTTCGGGCATCGCGAATGGACCAGACCGGACCCGACGATCACCCCGGGCGAAGCCTCTTTCGATGTGGCGGACGTGGCCGGCCAGCGCCTGGCGAACGCCTTGCGCGGAGTGTGGGATATCCGTTTCGAAGGTGCTGATGCCGGCCTTGAGGGCTTGCCGCAAACCGGTCTGCAAGTGTTCCTTGATATCGGCCAGAAAGGCCGCGGCGTCTGTGGCTTTCTCGACACGCCGCAGCGCTTGCGCTCTGACGACACACCGCGTTACCGAATTCTCGGCGATCTGGCCAAGGCCGATGCCGCGAAACTCAGTTGGCGGCTGATCGGCGCCGACGGTCAGATCAGCTATGAGCTGGAAATGGTCCTCGATGAAGTCTGGGCCGACTTCGGCAATGCCGGCAGCGGCACTCTCAGCGGCAAGGCGCTGCGTCTTGACCGACCATTGCACCTGCCGGTGCAGGACAACCGTTTCGTTGCGGTCAAACAGCTGTTCCCCGAAGCCCGCGAGCGTACACCGCTGAATCAAACATTGCTGGCGTGGCTGGTTTCCCCCGAGCATCGCCTGTTTCACCAGTTGTGGCATGCGACCCGTGACAAGTGGCACAAACTTCCCGAGGACAAGCGCGAGGCGCTACGCGGCATCGGCTGGCAACCTGGCCCTCGCGATCACGAGCGCGATGCCCGTGGCCCGCGCAAGGATCGCAACGGTTCCGGCGTGGACTTCTTTTTCATGCACCGGCACATGCTGGGCACCGCGCGCTCGATGCAGGATCTGCCATCGTGGGAGTATTTCCCGCTGCCGCAGCCGGAACTGATCCGCGACCGGCTCGGTTTTGCCCGCTATTTCGATAACCACGACGGCACCGCGTTACCGCCGACCTGGACCGCCGCCGGCGACGATGAATTCAGCCAGTGGGTCAGCGACATCAAAACCGCCGAAACCTACGAGAGCAACTTCCAGGTCTGGGAGTCGCAGTACCGTGATCCGGCGTACCTGGCCAGACTGACTCTGGGCCAGTTCGGCTCCGAGGTCGAGCTGGGCCTGCACGACTGGTTGCACATGCGCTGGGCCTCGGTGCCGCGCGATCCATCGAATGGCCAACCGGTGCCGTTCGCACGCGATCCGGCCGACTTCGCCGCGCGCTGGTACCGTCCTGAAAACGACTTCCTCGGCGATCCGTTTTCCTCGCACGTCAACCCGGCGTTCTGGTATTTCCACGGCTGGATCGATGATCGCATCGAAGACTGGTTTCGCGCCCATGAGCGTTTTCATCCGGGCGAAGTCAAGCGCCTGCAAGTCAATGGCGTGCCCTGGTTCGCCCCGGGGCGCTGGGTCGAAATCGACGACCCATGGCTGGGCCCGATCACCCACGGCTGCAGCACCACGCCCGGCTTGCAGACAGGCAAAACAGTCGAAATGGACCCGGAAACCATGAAACTGGCGTTGCGCATCACCTTTCTTGCCGACGAAGAAAAACTCGCCGGCCTGTTCCGCCGCGTGCCGCAACGACCTTGGTATGCACGCAACCTGAAGGCTAAAACCAGCCCGGCTTGAGGGCTGGGTCATCGTTCATTCGCTAGCAGGCTCGCTCTCACAAACGAATCGAGTAAAGCGTAAGCAAAATCAAAAGCCCCTCACCCTAGCCCTCTCCCGGAGGGAGAGGGGACTGATCGCGGTGATCAGGGGAAGTACGCCGACGTGAAATACCGAGTCGAATGCAAGTTTCGAAACCAACCAAATCGGCTCCCTCTCCCTCGGGAGAGGGCTGGGGTGAGGGGCGAATACACCGCAAATCCCAAGCCAAACAACCGCTTCTAACCACTCAACAATGAGCGTTAGCTCGAGTGCCCTTGATCTTGATCTTGACTAACCAGCGACATCGGAAGGCTGAGCGCAGGGATTGATCCGGGCGTGGGAGCGCAGCGACCGTCTGGCGCAGCCAGACACAGCGGAAGTAGGTGCAGCGAAGCAAACCGTAGCCGCTGCGCCCGGATCGATTCCGCAGCGAAGGGACCCGAGCCTGCGAGGGCCGTACGTAGGAGCAAAGCCTTTTGGTTCCTTTTTGGCGTCTGAAAAAGGGACTCGCCGTAAGGGCGAAACCATAAGAAGCCGTTACCGCAGCAACGGATATGTACCCAAAAAATCCCCAATCACAGCGCCCGCCACCCACCCCCCAACGCCTTGTACAACGCAATACTCGCCTGCACCCGCGCCAGCCGCAGCTGCACCTGCTGATCCTGCGCGGCATACAGCGTGCGCTGAGTCTCCAGCACCGTAAGCAGATCCTCAGCGCCCGCTTCGTAGCGGCTCTGGGCAATATTGAAAGCCATCTGCGCCTGACTCAACTCCTCGGATTGCCATCGCCGCTGCTCGTCCAGACGACGAATGCTGTTCAAGGCTTTTTCCACATCGGCAAAACCATTGACGATCGCACCGCGGTAGGTTTCCAGTAGCTCCTGCTGGCGCGCCGTGGCCTTGTCACGTTCGGCGCCGAGACGGCCATTGTTGAAGATCGGCGCGACCAGGCCGGCGGTGAGATTGTAAAAAGGGCTGCGCAACACATCATCGAACTGATCGGCACCGGAGCCGAGTTGCGCCGTCAATGTCAGCGTCGGCAGCATCGCCGCACGGGCGACCTTGACGTCGGCCTCGGCGGCGGCCAGTTGCGCTTCGGCGCGGGCGATGTCCGGGCGCCGGCTGAGCAGGTCGCTGGGGATGCCGGCCGCAATCTCGGGCCATTGCAGGTCTTCGAAAGAACCGGTTGGCGCCAGTTGTTGCACCGGTTGGCCGAGCAGGGCCGCGAGGCTGATCAACGCGGATTGGGCCTCCTGTTGCACGCGCGGCAATTGCCATTGCTGGGCGGCGACCAGACTCTTCTGTTGCGCCAGTTCCAGCGCCGTGGCCGAGCCTGAATCGAAGCGTGTCTGCACCAGTTTCAGCACCCGTTGCGCGTTGGCCAGATTCAGTCCAGCGATGCGGCTTTGCTCGCGCAGCGCCAGGGTCTGCGCATACGTCGTGGCGACGCTGCTGAGCAGGGTCAGTTCGACCGTCGCGCGATCGAACTCGCTGGCCTGCAAAGTGAATTGCGCACTGTCGCGGGAGGCACGCTTACCGCCCCAGAAATCGACTTCGTAGGTTGCGCTCAGGCTGGCATCGAAATAGTCCACGGCCTGGTTGCTGCTGTCGGCATCGAGCTGGCTGTAGCCATTGCCGCGCAGCAGTTTTTGCCGATTGCCGTTGAGCCCGGCCTTGACCTCCGGCAACTGCGAGCCACCGGCAATCACCGTGCCGGCCTGGGCTTGGCGCACGCGCGCAACCGCTGCGGCGAGGTCGAAACTGCCGAGGCGGGCCTGTTCGATCAGGCGATCGAGTTCCGCGCTGGAAAATTCTGTCCACCATTGCCGATCACTATGGGCGACGCTGGCGGCGTGCGGCGCTTGCCAGGCCGCGGGTGCCTGCACGCCGCTGTCCGGGCGCTGAACGGGACTGCCGCAAGCGCTGAGCATCAGGCACACGGTCAACACACTGAGACGCGGTTTCATAGATCGATCATTCACTGGTAAGGGCCGTGACCGGGTCGAGCCGGGCAGCTTTGCGGGCCGGCATGAAGCCGAAGACGACACCGGTCACCAGGGCGCAGCCAAACGCGCCGAGCACCGCCAGCAACGAGAAGGCGACGGCGACTTCACTGAGCATCAGCACGCCGCCAACAATCAATGCCAGGGCGATCCCGGCGATGCCGCCGACCACCGACAGCATCACCGCCTCGGTGAGGAACTGACGAAGGATGTCGCGTTGGCGCGCACCAGTGGCCATGCGGATGCCGATCTCGCGCGTGCGTTCGCGCACGGTCATCAGCATGATGTTCATCACGCCGATGCCGCCGACCAGCAGCGAAATCGCCGCAATCGAACCGAGCATCAGCGACAGCGTGTTCTGCGTGCGCGCTTCGGCCTGGATCATCGCGGCATTGTTGGTCAGCTCGAAATCTTTCTTGCCGTTGTGCAGTTGCAGCATCAGTTGTTCGATCGCCTGCTCGGCGTTCTTGACCTTGCCAGCGTCGGTGGCAGCAATGGCGACGTATTCCGGGTCACGTGTGCCGAACAGCCGAACGCTCGCAGCGGAGTAGGGGATGGCGATGCGGTTGTCGCTGTCGGAGTCGCCGGAGCTGGCGCCTTTTTCCGCGAGCACGCCGACCACCTGAAACGGTACGTTCTCGATCAGGATGTATTGGCCGATGGGGTCGGCGATGTCCTTGAGCAGTTTGGTTCGCACCTTATGGCCGATCACGGCGACGGCGGCCGCGTTGGCTTCGTCGGCCTCGGTGAAGTAGCTGCCTTGCACCACTGGCCAGTTGAAAATCGCCGGGAAGTGGGTGTCGTTGCCGCCGACGTAGCTCAAATGGTCGGCATTGCCGAAGCGTACGCCAGCCTCGGCGCCGTTGACCGGCATGATCCGTTGCACTTGCGGCAGGCTTGCCAGCGCCCGCACGTCATCGAGGGTGACGATCCCTGGCGGCGTGCGCGGATTCGGCGCCGAGCCGCTGAGGTAAATGATGTTCGAGCCGAAGGCGCCCATCTGCGCCATGACCTGACGCTTGCTGCCTTCGCCGACGGCGAGCATCACCACCACCGACGCCACGCCGATGATGATCCCGAGCAGGGTCAATGCCGTGCGGAAACGGTTGATCCACATCACCCGCCATGCCGCGTGCAGGGCGTCGACCAGTTCGCCTTTCCACGCGCCGGTGGCTTCGGCACCTTCGCTCAGGCGCTTGCGCAGGTCGACCGCTTGCAAGGCGCCGGGGTTGGCGCTGGTCTGGGCTTCGGGGTTGTCCCGGGCGCTGTCGCTGATGATCAGGCCGTCACTGATTTCGATGATGCGTTTGGCCCGCGCCGCCACTTCGCGGTCGTGGGTGATAAGAATCACCACATGGCCCTGACTCGCCAGTTCGTCGAGCAGGGCCATGACCTCTTTGCCGCTGTGGCTGTCGAGGGCGCCGGTTGGTTCGTCGGCGAGAATGATGTGGCCGCCGTTCATCAAGGCGCGTGCGATCGAGACACGCTGTTGCTGGCCGCCGGACAACTGATGCGGACGGTTACCGGTGCGCGCGGCCAGACCGAGACGGTCGAGCAGGGCGGCGGCGCGGGCATGACGTTCGGCGGCCGGGGTGCCGGCATAGATCGCCGGCATCTCGACGTTTTCCTGGGCCGAGCCGGACGGAATCAGGTGATAGCCCTGAAACACGAAACCGAACGCTTCGCGACGCAGCCAGGCCAGTTCATCGCTGTCCAGGCCGGCGACGTTTTCCCCGGCGAAACGGTATTCGCCGCAAGTCGGCCGGTCGAGGCAGCCGAGGATGTTCATCAGCGTCGATTTGCCGGAGCCGGACGCGCCGACGATCGCCACGAATTCACCGGCGTGGATCGCCAGATCGATGCCGCGCAGCACGTGGACTTGCGGTGCGTCGCCGCCACCGTAGGATTTGCGGATGTCCTGCAGGTCGATCAGGGGCGTCTGCATTCAACCCCCGCTGCCGCTGGCCGGGCCGATCAGCAGATGATCGCCTTCATTGAGGCCGTCGAGAATCTGCACCTTGAGCCGGTCACTGATGCCGGTGCGCACTTCGCGGGATTCGATCTTGCCGTTGGCGGCGACCACTTGCGCGGTCTGCCGATCAGCTTTGCTGCTGCCTTGCAGGGCGGCCACCGGCGCGGTGAGTACGTCTTTGGCCTGATCGGCGACGAAGAACACTTGGGTGGTCATCTCCGCCATCAGGGCGTTGTCGGCGTTATCGACATCCAGCAGCACGGTGTAAAGCACCACCCGGGCGCTGCCGCTTTTACTGCTGCTGGCCGGGCTGCCGCCGCCCTGGCTGGTCTGGTCCAGCGGCTTGGGTGGCACTGGTAAAATCTGTCGGACCTTACTGCTCCAGCGCCGGTTGCCGCCGCTGAGCGTGGTGAAGTACGCGGTCATGCCCGGTTTGACGTGGCCGATATCGGCTTCCGAGACCTCGGCCCACACGGTCATCGGTGACAGTCTGGCGATGCGCAAAATCAGCGGCGTCTGTTGCTGGGCATTGAGGGTCTGGCCTTCGCGCGCATCGAGAGCAACCACGGTGCCGGCCATCGGCGCGTAGATCTGCGTGTAGCCGAGCTCGGCCTGATCGCTGCGCAGGCTGGCTTCGGCCTGGCGTATCTGCGCCTGGAACATGTCGATGCGTGCTTGCGTAGCTTTCAGTTCGGCGCGGGCGGTCTGCACGTCTTCTTCACGGGTTGCGCCGCCAGCCGCGAGGTTTTGCTGACGCTGGTATTTTTGCTGCGCCAGTTCGTGCTGAGCGCGCTGTTCCTGCCATTGCGCCTTGAGGTTTTCAATCGAGAAACGCCCGGCGTCGAGTTTGGCTTTTTGCGTCGACGGGTCGATTTCCACCAGCAACTGGCCTTCCTTGACCACGTCACCGACTTCGACGTGGATCTTGCGAATCTGCCCGGAAGCCTGCGCACCGACGTCCACATAACGGCGCGGTTGCAGGGTGCCGAGGGCGGTGACGCTGCTTTCTATGTCGCCGCGCGACACTTGCACGGTGGCAAATTTATCCCGGCCCGGTGGCAGCATTTGCCACGCGGCATAACCGACAACCGGGATCAGACAAAGGATTACGAGCAGGGCGCGTCGGGCAGGGCGGGGACGTTTCATGCAGGGTTCCGGCCAGTGGAAATCGGCCCGTCGTTCGGCTGGCACATACAGATTGGGGCCGCATCGAACGCTGTCACGGGGCGCGACAGACACGGGAAGCTGTCCTGTAAACGTGGCAAGGGCAGGGGAATTTAAGCGGGGACACACAAAGTTACAGCTATAGAACCGCACTATTTATCGGTCAAGGCCAAACACTACTTTAAATCTATATGAGAATTACTATAAATTACGCTCCTCAAGTTGCCACTATCTTGCTACTGCCATTTACGGCGTGGTCGATCAGTGCGCTCAAGGACAGAAACCGCAGGTTTGCGGCCGGGAGTCATGTTGGAAAACTACTATCGAGAGCTGGTGTGTTTCCTGAACGCCAAGCTCGGCAACCGTCAGGTCGCCGAAGATGTGGTGCATGACGCTTATCTGCGGGTGCTCGAACGCTCCAGCGAAACCCCGATCGAACAACCCCGCGCGTTTCTCTACCGCACGGCGTTGAACCTGGTCATCGACGACCATCGGCGCAATGCCCTGCGCCAGGTCGAGTCACTGGAAGTGCTCGACAACGAAGAGCGCTACTTCACTCCGTCGCCGCACAGCACGCTCGACCATGGTCAGCGACTTGACATGCTGCAGCGCGCCCTGGCCGAGTTGTCGCCGCTGTGCCGCGACAGTTTCCTGCTGCGCAAGATCGAAGGCCTGTCGCACCCGGAAATCGCCGAGCAATTGGGTATTTCCAAGGCGCTGGTGGAAAAACACATCGTCAACGCGATGAAACATTGCCGCCAGCGGATCAAGCAATGGGATGCCCATTGAGCCGGCGCCGTTAAATTTTATTTCCCTGTCCTCGTTCCTACTCAACAGACGACCTGCTGTCCTGCTCAAGGCCAGTCGGGTCACTTAGGCTCTCCTTGCCCCTTGTTGAGGGGTTCATCCAGAGGACACTGGAAATGACTCAGGCAATTGCATCGCCCATCGTTCACGACCTGATCGGCGTCGGTTTCGGCCCTTCGAACCTGGCGCTGGCCATCGCTCTGCAAGAGCGCGGGCCGACCCACGGCGAGCTGGATGTGCTGTTCCTCGACAAGCAGGCCGATTACAGCTGGCACGGCAACACCCTGTCGACCCAGAGCGAATTGCAGATTTCCTTCCTCAAGGACCTGGTGACCCTGCGCAATCCGACCAGCCCCTACTCGTTCGTCAACTACCTGAAATATCACGGTCGTCTGGTCGACTTCATCAACCTCGGCACCTTCTATCCGTGCCGCATGGAATACAACGACTACCTGCGCTGGGTGGCCGGGCAGTTCACTGCGCAGAGCCGTTACGGTGAAGAAGTGTTGACCATCGAACCGGTTCTGCATAACCAGCAGGTCGAGGCGTTGCGGGTGATTTCCCGTGGCAGCGACGGCCAGCAGTTCGTGCGCACCACGCGCTCGGTGGTGGTCAGTGCCGGCGGTACCCCACGTATTCCCGAGGCGTTCAAGGCGCTGAAGGGCGATCGCCGGGTCTTCCATCACTCGCAGTACCTGTCGCAAATGGCCAAGCAGCCGTGCGTGAACAATCAGCCGATGAGCATCGCGATTATCGGCGGTGGGCAGAGCGCGGCAGAAGCGTTCATCGATCTCAACGATTCGTTCCCGTCGGTGCAGGTCGACATGATCTTGCGCGGTTCGGCGCTGAAGCCGGCCGACGACAGCCCGTTCGTCAACGAAGTGTTTTCGCCGGAGTTCACCGACCTGGTGTTCCAGCAGAACAGCGCCGAGCGTGAGCGTCTGGTCAACGAGTATCACAACACCAATTATTCGGTGGTCGACATCGACCTGATCGAACGCATCTACGGCATCTTCTATCGGCAGAAGGTCTCCGGGATCGCCCGGCATGCCTTCCGCACCCTGACCACCGTCGAGAGCGCCACCGCGACTGACAACGGTGTTGAACTGGCGGTGCGCAACAACGCCACCGGCGAAGTCACCGTGCGGCATTACGATGCGGTGGTACTGGCCACCGGTTATGAACGGCAGATGCACCGTAAGCTGTTGGCGCCGCTGGAAGAGTATCTCGGCGAGTTCGAGGTTGACCGCCATTACAAACTGATCACCGATGAGCGCTGCAAGGCCGGCATCTACATGCAGGGCTTCTGCCAGGCCAGCCATGGCCTGAGCGACACCTTGCTGTCGGTGCTGCCGATCCGCGCGGACGAAATTGCCGGCTCGCTGTATGAGCATGGCAGGCACCGTGGGCAGCGGTCGGTGGCGGATTTGCTGTTGGCGACTGCCAGCTGAAACCTGCTGCGCCAGACACACCGCCATCGCGGGCAAGCCCGCTCCCACAGGATCTGCGCTGGACGCAAAATGTGTGTTCACCGCAGATCCCTGTGGGAGCGGGCTTGCCCGCGATGGGGCCTTCAAGTCCAGCGAAAAACTGATTCCTGAACCCTTCCTGAACACCCGCCAAATTCCGCGTAACACCTCTTCCAGCCGTTTTGCTGCGGGCGTAAGCTCCACGCGTTTTCATCAATAGCGGAGACCCACAGTGGGTACTTGTTCGAGTGACAGTTGTCGGCCGGTCTCGGTAACCGGCAGATGCTCGGCAAGATAACGCGCAGCCTTTCCCTGCCGTTGTCTCGCCGTAACAGCGAGCAGCGGCATCCCGTGCATGGCCCGTCCTGGGCATGCCTTGACGTCCCTCTCATCGACGCTGAACAGAGCGTGATGACGACCTCATTGTCGTAATCGCAGCCCTATCGACACGCCGGTCTTTTTGACCGGCGCGCCACGCCTTGCCGTGCCGGTTTTCCCGGCGGCAGCGGTGCGGTCGTACCTGCTTGACGGTTTCCCGGCTGACCACAGGGGCAACAGCCATGAAACTTACGCTCAAGGAATTTTTCGCAGGCTTCCTGCGCAACCGCCACATCGCCCGGCACTTCCGTCGTCTGGCGCTGCTGGAATCGCTCAACGACACTACGGTCAGCCGTGAAGTCCCGCCGACCCTGGCCAACACGCTGGTTGCTGCCGCGCATTGCGACAGCAGCGAATTGCTGGCATCGCTCGGCAGCCATTGCGAAGGCCTGCGCGATGTCGACGTCGACGCACTGCGCGCGCAACACGGCTTCAACGAGGTCGAGCACGAGCAACCGCTGCCCTGGTGTACGCACTTGTGGCACTGCTACAAAAACCCGTTCAACCTGCTGCTGACCTTGTTGGCGCTGATCTCGTGGCTGACCGAAGACCTCAAGGCCGCTGTGGTGATTTTCTCCATGGTGGTGCTGTCGACGCTGCTGCGCTTCTGGCAGGAGAGCAAATCCAACCAGGCCGCCGATGCGCTCAAAGCCATGGTCAGCAACACCGCCACGGTGCTGCGCCGTGACGCGCCGCGCCGCGAGTTGCCGATCAAGCAACTGGTGCCAGGCGATCTGATCGTGCTCTCGGCCGGCGACATGATTCCCGCCGATTGCCGGGTGCTCAGCGCGAAGGATCTGTTCGTCAGCCAGGCGGCGATGACCGGTGAATCGATGCCGGTGGAGAAATTCCCGCGCCAGGCCGATCGCGATACGTGCAATCCGCTGGAGCTGGACAACATCCTGTTCATGGGCACCAACGTCGTGTCCGGAACCGCCGTGGCGGTGATCCTCACCACCGGCAATCACACCTATTTCGGCGCGCTGGCGCAGCGGGTCGGGGCGACTGATCGGGCGGTGACCTCGTTCCAGCAAGGGGTCAACAAGGTCAGCTGGCTGTTGATCCGTTTCATGTTCGTCATGGCGCCGCTGGTGTTGTTCATCAACGGTTTCACCAAGGGCGACTGGACCGAAGCGCTGCTGTTCGCGCTGTCGATCGCGGTCGGCCTGACCCCGGAAATGCTGCCGATGATCGTCACCTCGACCCTGGCCAAAGGCGCGGTGTTTCTGTCGCGCAAGAAAGTCATCGTCAAGCGCCTCGACGCGATCCAGAACTTCGGCGCCATGGACGTGCTGTGCACCGACAAGACCGGCACCCTGACCCAGGACAAGATTTTCCTTGCGCGCAATGTCGACGTCTGGGGCGAAGATTCTGACGACGTGCTGGAAATGGCTTACCTCAACAGCTACTACCAGACCGGCTTGAAAAACCTGCTCGATGTGGCAGTGCTGGAACACGTGGAAATCCATCGTCAGCTGAAAGTCGGCACGGCGTTTCGCAAGGTCGATGAAATCCCGTTCGACTTCAATCGCCGACGCATGTCGGTGGTGGTCGAGGGCCGGGGACAGGCGCATCAACTGATCTGCAAAGGCGCGGTGGAGGAGGTGTTGGCGGTGTGCAGCCGGGTACGTCATGGCGAGGTTGATGAAGCCTTGAGCGATGAACTGCTGAGCCGGATTCGCCAGGTCACTGCAGCGTTCAACGCTGAAGGCTTGCGCGTGGTGGCGGTGGCGGCTCGCTCGATGCCAGAGGGTCGCGATGTCTACAGCCTTGCCGACGAACAGGACCTGACGCTGATCGGTTACGTGGCGTTCCTCGATCCACCGAAGGAAAGCACGGCGCCGGCGCTCAAGGCTCTGGCCGCACATGGCGTGGCGGTGAAAGTGCTGACCGGCGACAACGAACTGGTGACAGCGAAGATCTGCCGTGAAGTCGGTCTCGCTCAGCAAGGCTTGCTGATGGGCAACGATATCGAGCGCATGAGCGATGCCGAACTGGCCGTGGCGGTGGAGCGAACCAACGTCTTCGCCAGACTGACGCCGTCGCACAAGGAACGCATCGTGCGCATCCTCAAAGGCAACGGCCATGTGGTCGGCTTCATGGGCGACGGCATCAGCGATGCGCCAGCGCTGCGTACTGCCGATATCGGAATTTCCGTCGACAGCGCGGTGGACATCGCCAAGGAAGCGGCCGACATCATTCTTCTGGAAAAAAGCCTGATGGTGCTGGAGGAGGGCGTCCTCGAAGGGCGGCGCACTTTCGCCAACATGCTCAAGTACATCAAGATGACTGCCAGCTCCAACTTCGGCAACGTGTTCTCGGTGCTGGTGGCCAGTGCGTTCATTCCATTCCTGCCGATGCTGCCGATGCACTTGCTGGTGCAGAACCTGCTCTACGACATTTCGCAGATTGCCATTCCGTTCGATAACGTCGACGAGGACATGCTGAAACAACCGCAGCGCTGGCAGCCGGGCGACGTTGGGCGTTTCATGCTGTTTTTTGGCCCGATCAGTTCGATTTTCGACATCACCACGTTTGCCTTGATGTGGTACGTGTTCGATGCCAACACGCCGGACCACCAGACCCTGTTTCAATCTGGCTGGTTTGTGGTCGGGCTGCTGACCCAGACGTTGATCGTGCACATGATTCGCACGCCGAAGATTCCGTTCCTGCAAAGCCGTGCTGCGATGCCGCTGCTGGTGATGACCGGGATTATCATGGCGGTCGGGATTTTTCTGCCGATGGGGCCGTTGGCGCATTACTTCAAGTTGCAGGCATTGCCGTCGCTGTATTTTGTGTTTTTGCCGGTGATTCTGTTGGCGTATATGGGGCTGACTCAGGCGGTGAAGGGGTTTTATGTTCGGCGGTTTGGCTGGCAATGATTGGTCTGTGCTGTGTTGATTTTTTGGGTACATATCCGTTTCTGCGGTAACGGCTGCTTATGGTTTCGCCCTTACGGCGAGTCCCTTTTTCAAACGCCAAAAAGGAACCAAAAGGCTTGCTCCTACGTACGGCCCTCGCAGGCTCGGGTCCCTTCGCTCCGGGACTGATCCGGGCGCAGCGGCTACGGTTTGCTGCGCTGCACCTACGTCCGCTGTGTCTGGCTACGCCAGACGGTCGCTGCGCTCACACGCCCGGATCAATCCCTCCGCTCAGCCTTCCGATGTCGCCGGTTAGGCAAGATCAAAAGCACTCGAGCTAACGCTCATCGTTGAGTGGTTAGAAGCGGGTGGTTGGCTTGGGATTTGTGGTGGATTTTCCCTCATCGGAACGCCGCCCGCCCAGCCCTCTCCCCCTGGAGAGGGAGCCGATTTTGGTTGGATTTGGCATTTGCGTTCGACTCGGTATCGGATGTCGGCGTATCTCTCGCATTCACCTCGGTCGGTCCCCTCTCCCTCTGGGAGAGGGCTAGGGTGAAGGGCTTTTGATTTCAGGCCCGCCCGAGGTACCGCGTTGCCGCGCCGCCATCAGCAGCACCCTGGCACTGGGCTGCAAAAGCGCCGCGCCGGCACAGCCTCGGATGAATGGCCGATTTTTTAGGAAAAGTCCTACAGAGCCCGGCATGGGCGATTGCGTAGGCTTGCCCACCCAGAAACCCTGACAGCGGGAGAATGACCATGATCAACAAAGCCCTGCGCATCCTGATCGCCGACACCCAGCATTTTCACCGGATGAAAATCGAGCGCCTGTTCAACAGCCTCGATTATTACCGCGTGGCGCCGGCGCAAAGCCTCGCCGAGCTGTTGACGCTGGTCGACTACGGCTGCGAGCCGTTCGATGCGGTGGTCATCAATGCCGATCTGGCCGGTTCGCTCGACCTGCTGGGTTTTTTCCTCGATAACCCACAGGTGCGACAGGCCTTGATTTACAACGAACGCACGGCGCCGTTGCAGTGCGCTGCCGGGTTCGCCCAGGACAACGTACAGATCAGTCCGCTGGCCCTGCCAGGCCTGCCGTCGATCAAACAGTTGATGGCGCTGATCGATGCGCCCGCCACCCGCGCCGAGGCGTTGGCCCGGCCGCCATTTGCGGCGGTGCGCAGGGCAGCCCATGCATAAAACATCAATGTGCACAACTGTCAGACCTGACAGGTGATTTGCCCGTCGTTCCGTGTAACAGTCCCGGCGCAGCCACTGAGTCCGGATTCGCCCACACCGGTGGGCTGTTCGTCGGGCTATGCACTGGGAGTGGCCATGAAGTCAGCGCTGATCGTCGACGATCATCCGGTGGTGCGCGCCGCCATCCGGATCGTATTGCAAGCTGAAGGATTCAAACTGATTTACGAGGCTTCTCAGGGCAACGAGGTGCTGGCACTGATTCGTGAACATCAGCCGCAACTGGTGATCCTCGACATCAACCTGCCGGCGCTCGGCGGGCTGGAGGTGCTGGCACGGATCAAGGCCAACGATCTGGACTGCCGCGTGCTGGTATTCAGTACTCACGATCCGTTGTTTTATCAGGAGCGCTGCCTGCGCGCCGGGGCCATGGCGTATGTGACCAAGACCAATCAGTTGCAGCAGTTGCACAAAGCCATTCAGGCATTGATGTCGGGCTACACCTATTTCGCCGCGCTGTCGGATAACGCCAGCGTGCTGAACGCGGTGCAGACCACCGAGAAGGAAATGATCGATCAGCTTTCCAACCGTGAGCTGAGCATTCTCGAGCAATTGGGCCAGGGCAAGTCCAACAAGTCGATCGCCGAGGACATGCACCTGAGCCACAAGACCGTCAGCACTTACAAGACCCGGTTGATGAAAAAACTCGGGGTCAACTCAGCGGTGCACTTGCGCGATTTCGCCAAGCGCAATCACGTCATCTGAGCACGCGACCATGCGCCAGGGAGGCTGGATCGTCGGGCTGTGGCTGAGCCTGAGCGCGCTGTGCGCGGCGAGTGAACCACCGCAGGTGCTGGAAGTGCTGACCCGGACCGGCCTGGAAAATGTCCAGTTGCGCCTCGACGCTCAGGACCGGCAATGGCTGCGTCAGCACCCGCTGTTGCGCATGGGCATTTCCGGGCCGGATTACCCGCCATTCGAATTGACCCGTAACCAGCATGAACTCGAAGGGCTGACCGCTGATTACGCCGATCTGCTGGCGCAGTTGCTCGGCATCCGCATCGAGGTGCGCCGGTTTGCCGACCGTGAGGCGGTGATGGCTGCGCTCAAGCGTGGCGAGGTCGATCTGCTCGGCACCTCCAACAGCTTTGAAATCGCCGATCCGGCCTTTGTGTTGTCCCGGCCGTACGCCGAAGATCAACCGATGCTGGTGACTCGCCTCGACGAACAGATACCGACCGATCTGGCCGACAAACGTCTGGCGATCGTCGAGGACTATCTACCGCTGGCGGCCGTGCAAGGCTTTTATCCGCTGGCCCATGTGCAGCGTTACCCGTCGGCGATGGACGCACTCGGTGCGGTGGCGTTCGGCGCAGACGACGTGTACCTCGGTGATTTCATCAGCGCCAACTACCTGATCAACACCAATTATCGCAACGACCTGCAACTGGCCGGGCCGTCGGGCCTGGACGCCAATGCGTTCGGCTTCGCCTTGCTGCGCAGCGATGCGCGGCTCAAACGCATCGTCGATCTGGCGCTGGCGGCCATTCCCATGGAGCGCCGGCAACGCATCGAACAGCGCTGGAGCGCCGGTCTGGCGGAAATGGCGGAGCAGTCACGAGTGCAACTCAGCGCCAGCGAGCAGGCCTGGCTCGACGAGCACCCGGTCGTGCGAGTCGGCGCCATCGAAGATTTCGCGCCGCTGACGTTTTTCGATGCCGACGGCCGTTTCAGCGGGCTCACGGCGCAATTGCTGAGCCTGATCAGCCAGCGCAGCGGGCTCAACTTCGAGATCGTGCGCGGAACCTCGCTGGACCGTCAGATCGAACAGCTCAAGGCCGGCGAGCTGGACCTGTTGCCGGTGGTGACGCCCAGTAGCGAGCGCGAAACCGAGCTGCAATTCACCCGCGCCTACCTGAACAATCCGTTCGTGCTGGTCAGCGCAAGCACCTGGCAGGGGCCGCTCCCGCTGGACGAACTGGCGGGCAAGCGTCTGGCAATCTACCGCGGCCATCCGTTGCGCAGTTATCTGGTGGCCCGTGTGCCGCGCTTGCGCCTGGTCGAAACCGCGAGCCCGGCCGACGGCATGGCGATGATCCTCAAGCGCCAGGTCGACGTCACGGTGAGTTCGTTGGTGGTGGCGCGGTTTCTGATTGCCCGCCATCACCGCGAACGCCTGCGTATTACCGGCACGGTCGGTGATCAACCGGCGCGCATTGCCTTGGCGACCGCACCGCACATGCCGGCGCTGCACTCGATCCTGAACAAGGCACTGCTGAGCATCGCCCCGCAGCAGATGGATGAACTGGTCGAGCGCTGGAGCCACGAGGTGGTGGTCGATGACAGTTACTGGCTGCGCCATCGCCACGAAATACTCCTCGGTTTTGCGGCAGCGGCGTTGCTGTTGGCGCTGGCGCTGGGCTGGATCGTCTGGCAGCGCCGCCAGTTGCGCCGCCGTCAGCATTGGCTGCAGCAACTGCAGGACGCCAAGGATGCGGCGGACGATGCCAATCGCGCCAAGACCACGTTTCTGGCGACCATGAGCCATGAAATCCGCACGCCGATGAACGCCTTGATCGGCATGCTCGAACTGGCCTTGAAGCGCGCGGAGGAGGGCGTGACCGATCGTCTGGCGATTCAGGTGGCGTCCAACGCCGGGCAACAATTGCTGGCGCTGATCGGCGACATTCTCGACATCGCGCGGATCGAGACCGGGCATCTGTCCCTCGCGCCTGAACGCGCCAACCTGCGTGAACTGGTGCTCTCGGTGTGCCGGGTCTTCGAGGGGCTGGCGCGGCAGAAACACTTGCTCTGGCATCTGCAACTCGATACCCGCAGCGACGTCGACGTATTGATCGACCCGACACGTTTCAAGCAGGTGCTGTCAAACCTGCTGAGCAACGCCATCAAGTTCACTGATGAGGGCGAAGTCAGTCTGCATTTGACAGTAAGCGCCGCAACGGCCGAGCGCTTGGCGGTGAAGGTGTTGATCGAGGACAGCGGCGTGGGCATCAGTCATGAGGATCGCCAACGGTTGTTCAGCCCGTTCGTGCAGGCGAGCAACCATGCGCAATCGGCGCGCAGCGGTTCCGGGCTGGGCCTGGTGATCAGCCGCAACCTGTGCGAGATGATGGGCGGCACGTTGCGACTGGACAGCGTGCCCAGTGAAGGCACCCAGGTTGAGGTCAGTCTCGAACTGCCGCTGCTGGCGGCGCTCGCGCAAGCCGCGTCGGCTCCCGTTGCGGTTGTCACGGCGGTGCGTTCGCTGAATGTGCTGGTGGTCGATGATCATCCGGTCAACCGTTTGCTGTTGTGTTGGCAACTGAGTGAACTCGGCCATCGGACGGTCGACACCGACAACGGCGACGGCGACGACGCCCTGCAGCGCTGGCGGACGCAGGCATTCGACGTGGTGATTACCGATTGCAACATGCCGCGGCGCAACGGCTATCAGCTCGCACAGGCGATTCGTGAGCAAGAATCGCTGGCCGAACGCACACCGTGCCTGCTGCTGGGTTTCACCGCCAATGCACAGGCCGAGGAACGCGCTCGCTGTCTGGCCGCCGGCATGGACGATTGCCTGTTCAAGCCGATTCGCTTGCACGATCTGGCCCAGGCATTGGCCGCCGCCAGCCATTGCGACATGCCGGCGGAGCAGGTTGCAACCTCTGCGCTGGCGGAAATCGACCTCAGTACGCTGGAGCAAATGGCCGGTGATGATCGTGACCTGATCGAACGCCTGCGCGAGGAAGTGCTGCACAGCTTGCGCCTGGACCGGCAACTGCTGGCGGTGTTGCAGGATGACCGCGACCGCGCCGGGTTACGCGAGCTGGCGCATCACATCAAGGGTGGCGCGCAGATGGTCGGCGCGGCGCGGGTGGTGGCGGCCTGTGTCGACCTGGAACTGGCTTGCGCTGACGGGCAAACGCCGCTGCCGAACACGGTAATCGAGGCGTTGCGCGATGCGATGGACAGCCTCGCGAAACACCTGCTGACCTGATAGCGGCGCTTTGGTTTTTGTGGGAGCCAGCCTGCTGGCGATTGCAGCGCTGCAAATTCTGTTGGCAAACCACTGTTCCTCTGATGGAACGCTGAAGCCGGTTTTCGCCCTCTAGTCCGATATTGGTCAGGCGGTTAGGATTAATCCAATGCTTTTATCCAGATTGGAGACCCCATGAAAAACCTTATCGGTATCTACACCAGCCCGCGCGGCCATTGGGTCGGCGATGGTTTTCCGGTGCGCACGCTGTTTTCCTACGACAACCTGGGCAAACACATCAGCCCGTTCCTGCTGCTCGATCATGCCGGCCCGGCCGAATTCACGCCGACCACGGAACAACGCGGCGTGGGCCAGCATCCGCATCGCGGTTTCGAAACCGTGACGATCGTTTACGACGGCGAAGTGCAGCACCGCGACTCGACCGGCAGTGGCGGGCTGATCGGCCCCGGCGATGTGCAGTGGATGACGGCTGCGTCGGGGATTCTGCATGAAGAGTTTCACTCGGAAAACTTCGCCAGAACCGGTGGCAAACTGGAGATGGTGCAGTTGTGGGTCAACTTGCCCGCCAAGGACAAGATGGCTGCGCCGGGGTATCAGACCATTCTCGACAGTGACATTCCGCACATCGCGCTCAAGGATGACGCTGGCAGCCTGCGTTTGATTGCGGGTGAGTTCGAGGGGCATAAAGGGCCGTCGCGCACGTTTACGCCGATTGATGTGTGGGATTTGCGGCTGAACGCTGGCAGGTTGCTGACGCTTGATTTGCATGAAGGGCGTAATACGGCGTTGGTGGTGTTGCGAGGTTCGGTGCGGGTCAATGCGGGGGAGTCGGCGGCTGTCGGGCAGTTGGTATTGTTCGAGCGCGCGGGGCGGGCGGTGTCGCTTGAGGCGGCTGAGGATGCGGTAGTGTTGTTGCTCAGCGGCGAGCCGATCGATGAGCCGATTGTCGGGCATGGTCCGTTTGTGATGAATTCGGAGGCGGAGATTCATCAGGCGTTTGTTGATTTTCAGTCGGGGCGGTTTGGGCGGATGCGGGGTTGAGATGAGCCTTTTTTTGGGGTACATATCCGTTGCTGCGGTAACGGCTGCTTAGGGTTCCGCCCTTACGGCGGGTCACCTTTTTCAAACGCCAAAAAGGTAACCCAAAACGCTTGCTCCTGCGTTCGGCCCTCGCAGGCTCGGGTCCCTTCGCTGCGGGATCGATCCGGGCGCAGCGGCTACGGTTTGCTTCGCTGCACCTACGTCCGCTGTGTCTGGCTGCGCCAGACGGTCGCTGCGCTCCTACGCCCGGATTGATCCCTCCACTCAGCCTTCCGACGTCGCCGGTGACGCAAGATCAAAAGCACTCGAGCTAACGCTCATTGTTGAGTGGTTAGAAGCGGTCGTTGGCTTTTAATTTGTGGTGTGGCTACCCCTCACCCCAGCCCTCTCCCGAGGGAGAGGGAGCCGATTTGTGGGCGTTTCATAATTTGTGTTCGACTCGGTATTTCAGGTCGGCGTAACTCCCGCATCCACCCCGGTCAGTTCCCTCTCCCTCCGGGAGAGGGCTAGGGTGAGGGGCTTTTGATTTTCAGCTGACTTCAAGCATCACTCAACCTCCTGACATCACCGCTGAACCAAGATCAAAGCCGCACCAAAATCATTTGCTCCTACACTGTGCCAATCTGTGCGATCTTCTCGCGATTGACCTTCGTCGGAGTTGTTTGATGCTGTCTCTGCTGACCGAACATCCGCTGTTTAGCGCGTTTATCCTGATCTTGCTCGATCTTGGTCTGTGGCGGTTGATCAGTTCCCGTGGCAGTGAGTGGAAGCTGTTGGTGCGGGTGCTGATTTTTGCGTTGTTCAGTGTGTTGCTGTTCAACGAAGGGCTCAATCCGATGGAGCCGGCGCCGTGGGCGGAGAATGTGCCGTTGCATCTGGCGGCGACGGGGTTGCAGATTGGTTGGTGGCTGTTTGGTGCGCGGACGCTGACGGTGTTGATCGGTGCGGTGATGATGCAGCGGGTCGGGCATACCGGGCGGCTGTTGCAGGATCTGCTCGGGGCGGTGATTTTTCTGGTCGCGATCATTGCGGCGCTGGCCTATGTGCTCGATCTGCCGGTCAAAGGTGTGCTGGCGACTTCTGGCGCGCTGGCGATCATTGTCGGTCTGGCGTTGCAGAGCACGCTCAGCGACGTGTTCTCGGGGATCGTCCTTAACACCACCAAGCCTTACCAACTCGATGACTGGATTTCCATCGACGGCACCGAGGGCCGGGTGACCGATATCGATTGGCGCGCCACGCGTCTGCAGACCAGCCAGGGCAGCATGGCGGTGATTCCCAACTCGTTGGCGGCGAAGGCCAAGATCATCAACTTCAGCCGGCCAAGCAATATGTTCGGCGTCGCGGTCAGCTTGCAGGTCAGCCCGCATGCGCGACCCAGTGCGGTGATCGAGGCGCTGGAACGGGCGATGCAGGGCTGTCGGCAATTGCTCGACACCCCGGCGCCGAGCGTGGCGCTTAAAAGCGCTGCCAGCGCTGGCGCGGAGTACGAGATCAGCGGTTTCGTCGCGTCGATGGGCGAGAAGCGTGTCGTGCGTAATCAGCTGTTCGACCTGGCGTACCGGCATTTGCAGGCGTCCGGGGTCAATCTGCTGTCGAGCAATGAAACCAGCGCCGCGCCACAATTGTCGCGGCAGCGGGCGTTGCTCGACAGTTCGCCGATCTTCTCGACCCTGCGCGAGGAGGAGAAGGACACCTTCAGCCAGAACATGAACCTGCAGATCTTCCGCGCCGGCGAGATCATTCTGGCGGGCGGGGAGGTCAGCGATCATTTGTTCATCATCGAGTCCGGCGTGGTCTCGGTAACATTGAAGCGCCACGGCACCACGTTCGAATCCGGGCGCATGGGGCCGGGCGAGGTGATCGGCGAGGCGGGGATCCTGTCCGACACCGCGCTGCCGGCGGACTTCTCGGCGAAGACTTTCTGCGCCTTGTACCGCATCGAAAAATCCTACCTGAAACCGTGCCTGGACGCCCGTCACGATATCCACGACGCGATGCAGGCCTTGCTCGATTTCCGCCTGCACAAGGCGCAAGCACTGACCGAGGAAGTCCCTGTGGTCGCGCCAAAACGCGGTTTTCTGCAATGGCTGCGCAATCGCGCCTGAGGTCACCGCTGTTATCGAATGCAACCTGCGCGGCGCTCTCGGGGTCACTATTGGCATACCCACTGGCCGGAGTTGCAGACGATGAAAAACCTGCGGATCGCCACCTTCAACGTCAACGGCATGCGCGCGCGGCTGCCGAATCTGCTGGAATGGCTCAAGCGCGAGCAGCCCGACATCGTCTGCCTGCAAGAGCTCAAATCGGTGGACAGCGCCTTTCCCGCCGCCGAGCTGGAAGCGGCCGGTTACGGCGCGATCTGGCAGGGCCAGGCGTCGTGGAATGGCGTGGCGATTCTGGCTCGCGATGCGCAACCGCTGGAGAGTCGCCGCGGGCTGCCCGGTGACGCGGATGACACGCAGAGCCGCTACATCGAAGCAGCGGTGCACGGCGTGCTGGTCGGCTGCCTGTATCTGCCCAACGGCAACCCGCAACCGGGGCCGAAATTCGATTACAAACTGGCATGGTTCGAACGGCTGATCACCTACGCCAAAGACCTGCAAAACGGCGATCATCCGGTGGTGCTGGCCGGCGATTACAACGTCGTGCCCACCGACATGGACATCTACAATACCCGCTCATGGCTCAAGGATGCCTTGCTGCAACCGGAGAGTCGCGAGTGCTACCAACGGCTGCTCGATCAGGGCTGGACCGATTCGCTGCGTCATCTGTATCCCGAGGAGCGCATTTATACGTTCTGGGACTATTTCCGCCAGCATTGGCAGACCAACTCCGGCCTGCGCATCGATCACCTGCTGCTCAACCCGGCGCTGAGTCCGTATTTGCATGACGCAGGGGTAGACGCCTGGGTGCGCAACGAGCCGCATGCCAGCGACCATGCGCCCACGTGGATCCGTATTGGCTCGCGCAAGAAGCGCTGATGGCGATTGGCGAAATCAATTGTCGAAACGTGCGCCCGATCCGTATACATGGCGAGCAGCAACGCAGTGATCTGCGGCCTCCCTGCAAAAGGACCGAGCAATGAGCGCGCCACGCCTGAAGAATCTGCAACGGTACCTGCAACGCCTGGGGTTCGATTCAGCGCCGCCCGCGACGCTGAAGACGCTGCGCCAGTTGCAATTACGCCATACCGGCGTGTTTCCTTTCGAGAATCTGGCGACCATCACCGGCGCGCCAGTGCTGATCGACCTACCCTCGATTGAAGAGAAAGTCTTGCTCGGTGGTCGCGGTGGTTATTGCTACGAACTCAATCACTTGTTCTTCGCGCTGTTGCTGGAGCTGGGCTTCGAAGCTCGGGCGATCAGCGGGCGCGTGGTGATGAATCAGCCCGAAGGCAGTTGGACGGCACGCACCCATCGTTTGAGCCTGGTGACAATCGGCGCCGAGCGCTACATCACGGACGTCGGCTTCGGCGGCATGGTGCCTACCGCACCGTTGCGGCTCGACACCGAAGCCGAACAAGCGACCCCGCACGAACCCTATCGCCTCGAACACCAGCCCGACGGCTACATGCTCCGCGCCAACGTGGCCGGTGAGTGGCGGCCCATGTACCTGTTCGACCTGCAACGTCAGGAGGACATCGATTACACCGTCGGCAACTGGTACGTCTCGACGCACCCGCAGTCACCGTTCACTCAGCGGTTGATGGTCGCGCGTACTGGCGATGGCTGGCGCAAGACGCTGAACAACGGCAGCTTTGCTATCCATCGCATGAACGCACAAAGCGAGCGGCGCGAGCTGACCGAAGTTGACGAGTTGATCGACGTGCTGCAACGCGAGTTTGGCCTTGATGTGGGTGATTTGCCGCGTATTCGCCAGGCACTGGCGCGGGTGATTGCGCCTGTCGCTGCCTAAGGTTTGACGTCCGGTTCGAGCACGCGGCGGATTTCGCCGATCGCGGCCGAAAGCTTCCTTTCCAGACTCTTCAGATCGCTGGCCGTAATGCCTTTTTTGAATTGTCCACTAACGCCCGAATCATCCGGCTGTTGCTGGCGGGCAGTGTCGAGCAAGGCGTGGCGCAGCGTGTTGTTGATGACCGTCTGATAGCCGAACCCCTCATGGTCCGCGGTCGTACGCGCCGCTTCGATTACCGCGTCATCCAGCATGATCGTGATGCGGGTCTTGCCTTTGTTGGGCGCCACTGCACCGCGTTTGCCCGCGTAAAAATTATATTCGTCTTGCATGGTTCAAGCCTCCTGAAAACAGGCACGTCGTTCGCTCGGTGTGGCGAGGCGTGCGGAAATGATTCGAACGACATTCACTTCTCGGTAGCTGTACGCAACGACCAGCACGCACCCCTTTGCATCGAGCCCAAGGCTGATCCAGCGTTGTTCGTCATGATCGTTGTCCTCAAGCGTCAGTGCGCGTTCGTCGTGCAAGACGGGTTCGACCTCGGCGAGGCTGATGCCTTTGTGCTTGAGTTTGTTGGCTGCGTTCTTGCTTTTGTCGTACTGAATTTTGAATGACTTCATTATGCATGCTTTATATGTATAAGAAAGGATGCGACCGTACCGCTGGTCGCCATGAACACTTCAGCCTAGTGGGCATGTGCATGGACGCTGTCGAGGATGTGTTGCCGGATTTGTGAGGCAGAAGCCGCAGGCTAGAAGGTTGGGTGGCTAACTAACCATTATGTGACTGACAAGTTGTATACAACTCTATGGACATTTGTCACGGGTATTGAATACAGTGTGCGCATAACAAAAACCAGGGAACCCCCCACCATGAAAACGCCCCATGTTTCACACCCACGGCCCGAGGACGAAAATCTCGGGGTCGGCGCGAATATGGCTTACGGCCTGCAACATGTGCTGACCATGTACGGCGGTATCGTTGCGGTGCCGCTGATCATCGGCCAGGCGGCCGGCCTGTCGCCGGCGGACATCGGTTTGTTGATTGCTGCTTCATTGTTTGCGGGGGGGCTGGCGACGCTGCTGCAAACCCTGGGTTTGCCGTTTTTTGGCTGTCAGTTGCCGCTGGTGCAGGGCGTGTCGTTTTCCGGCGTGGCGACCATGGTCGCGATTGTCAGCAGTGGCGGGGAGGGCGGCTTTCAGTCGGTGCTCGGCGCGGTGATTGCGGCGTCCTTGATAGGCTTGTTGATCACCCCGGTGTTCTCGCGCATTACCAAGTTCTTTCCGCCGCTGGTCACCGGCATCGTGATCACCACCATCGGCCTGACGCTGATGCCGGTGGCCGCACGCTGGGCGATGGGTGGCAACAGTCATGCGCCGGACTTCGGCAGCATGCAGAACATTGGTTTGGCGGCAGTTACGTTGGTGCTCGTGTTGCTGCTGAGCAAGGTCGGCAGTGCGACCATTTCGCGCCTGTCGATCCTGTTGGCCATGGTGATCGGCACGGTGCTGGCGGTGTTCCTCGGCATGGCGGATTTCTCCAGCGTTACCACCGGGCCGATGTTCGGCTTCCCGACGCCGTTTCACTTCGGCATGCCGACCTTCCACTTCGCGGCGATCCTGTCGATGTGCATCGTGGTCATGGTGACGCTGGTGGAGACCTCGGCGGACATTCTGGCGGTGGGTGAGATTATCGGCACCAAGGTCGACTCCAAGCGCCTGGGCAATGGCTTGCGCGCGGATATGCTGTCGAGCATGTTTGCGCCGATCTTCGGCTCGTTCACCCAAAGCGCCTTTGCGCAGAACGTTGGCCTGGTGGCGGTGACCGGCATCAAGAGCCGTTACGTGGTGGCCACGGGCGGTCTGTTCCTGGTGATCCTCGGCCTGTTGCCGTTCATGGGGCGGGTCATTGCCGCAGTGCCGACTTCGGTACTCGGCGGTGCCGGTATCGTGCTGTTCGGCACGGTGGCTGCGAGTGGCATTCGCACATTGTCCAAGGTGGATTACCGCAACAACGTCAACCTGATCATTGTCGCTACTTCGATTGGTTTCGGCATGATCCCGATTGCCGCGCCGAGTTTCTACGATCAGTTCCCGAGCTGGTTCGCGACGATTTTCCATTCCGGTATCAGTTCGTCGGCGATCATGGCGATCCTGCTCAACCTCGCGTTCAACCACTTCACCGCCGGTAACTCGGATCAGCAATCGGTGTTCGCTGCAGCGGAGGAGCGCACCTTGCGCTACCGCGATCTGGCCGCGCTGCGCGAAGGTGACTACTTCAGCGACGGCAAGCTGCACGATTGCGATGGCAAGGAAGTGCCGGTGATCGAGCCTGACGAACATGATCATGGGCACGGCGCAGCGAAAGTGCAGATCAAGAGCAGCGAACACGTTTGACGGCTGCGACTGAATAGAAAAGGGCCGATCTGTCATGGACAGATCGGCCCTTTTCATTGGGGCTTTTCGAGCGCCCACAAAAAAGCCCCTGAATCTTTCGATTCAGGGGCTTTGCTATTTGGCTCCACAACCTGGACTCGAACCAGGGACCCAATGATTAACAGTCATTTGCTCTACCAACTGAGCTATTGCGGAATTGGTGCGTATGTTACTGATTTAAAAAGACTAGTCAAGCGCCTGATGCAAAATTGCAGGAATCTTCGGGACGGACGGTGATTTGTCAGTGATTGGCGGTTACCAGAAAAGCCTCAGCGGTCTACCATGACCGCCCGGAAGTGGTCACACGCGCTGCCGGCCATTCGCCGCAAAGGTACGCGTCATGTCTAAACTCACTAGCAATATCGAGGTGCTCGCATGAGCACTGCACAGATCAGCCTGCCCAAAGGGATCGGCCCGCACGCGGAAAAACTCTTCGATGCAATCGCCGGGGCCAGTACTGCCGAAGAATTGAACCGCGCCGGCGGCAAGGCCGAAGGGTTCGTCCTCGGGCTCGAAAGCAGCAAGACCATCAAGAGCCAGGTGGCCGAATCGCTGTATGTGATTTACGACGATGCCGCCGCTCAGCGCTCGGCTGAACTGGCTTAACTGCCGAAGGTAATCGTGCCGAGCATCAGCTTGGCATACGCCGCCGTTGCCGCCAGTTGCACCAGCCACAGGGCCAGGCCGCCGAGGAATACCCCGGTGGCGACTTGCAGCACCAGGCTCTTTTCGCGTTTGGCCGAGGCGCGCGGGATGAAATCATCCAGATCGTCACGGTCGGCACGCAGGTTGTCGTTTTTCATGTGGGTTCTCGCAAAGCTCTCGAATGTACACAAAACCCTGTAGGAGTGAGCCTGCTCGCGATAGCGGTGTGTCAGTCATACATATTCAGGCTGACAAAACGCTATCGCGAGCAGGCTCACTCCTACAGTTGGAATTGTGTGCAGTCTAGAGGTTACGGGGCGTTTTCAAAGACAAATAAAAAACGGGAAGCCCCAAGGCTTCCCGTTTTTCATCAAGCTGCGAAGTCAGATGACCTGAACAATCGCATCCGTCACAGCCTTGATGTTGCTCTGGTTCAACGCCGCCACGCAGATGCGGCCAGTGTCCAGGGCGTAGATGCCGAACTCGTTGCGCAGGCGATGAACCTGTTCAGTGGTCAGGCCCGAGTAGGAGAACATGCCGCGCTGACGACCGACGAAGCTGAAATCGCGGCCCGGCGCTTTTTCTGCCAGCAGATCGACCATTTGCGTGCGCATGCCGCGAATGCGCAGACGCATTTCCGCCAGCTCGGCTTCCCACTGGGCGCGCAGCTCAGGGCTGTTCAGCACGGCGGCGACGATGCTCGCACCATGGGTCGGCGGGTTGGAGTAGTTGGTGCGGATCACGCGTTTGACTTGCGACAGCACGCGCGCGCTTTCTTCCTTCGATTCGCTGATGATCGACAGCGCGCCAACGCGCTCGCCGTACAGCGAGAACGACTTGGAGAACGAGCTGGAAACGAAGAAGGTCAGGCCGGACTCGGCGAACAGGCGCACCGCAGCGGCGTCTTCGTCGATGCCGTCGCCAAAACCCTGGTAGGCCATGTCGAGGAACGGCACGTGGCCTTTGGCTTTGACCGCTTGCAGTACGTTGTTCCAGTCCGCCGGGCTCAGGTCGACGCCGGTCGGGTTGTGGCAGCAAGCGTGCAGGACAATAATCGAGCCGTTCGGCAGGGCGTTGAGGTCTTCGAGCATGCCGGCGCGGTTCACGTCGTGCGTGGCGGCGTCGTAGTAACGGTAGTTCTGCACCGGGAACCCGGCGGTTTCGAACAGCGCACGGTGGTTTTCCCAGCTCGGATCGCTGATTGCCACGACGGCGTTCGGCAGCAGTTGCTTGAGGAAGTCAGCGCCGATTTTCAGGGCGCCGGTACCGCCGACCGCCTGGGTGGTGATGACACGGCCAGCGTTGATCAGCGGCGAGTCGTTACCGAACAGCAGCTTTTGCACGGCCTGGTCGTAGGCGGCGATGCCATCGATCGGCAGGTAACCGCGCGAAGCGTGTTGCGCGACGCGAATCGACTCGGCTTCGATCACCGCGCGCAGCAGTGGAATTCGCCCCTCTTCGTTGCAGTAGACACCCACGCCCAGGTTGACCTTGGTGGTCCGGGTATCGGCGTTGAATGCTTCGTTGAGGCCCAGGATTGGATCGCGGGGTGCCATTTCGACAGCGGAGAACAGGCTCATTATTGCGGCGGCTCTGAATGGGATATGGAGGGACGTGTCGCGCTCCAGCCGGATGCACTAGAGCGGTGCACAAACGGGGAGCTAGTATAGAGGCCATTACTCGGCAATGGCGACAGGCGAATCGGCTTTTGCGCGAAGTTTTTCCGATTATTTCTTGACCGTTAGTCGCCTGCGCGTGTCAGAGTCTTTAACAGATGTAGGACGTTTGCCTTGAAAGCGCGGGCAATCGCCACCACATTGAGCACAATCCAGCTATTTTCTTGCGCGACGTCGGTCGTTTGCGGTCGTCCCCGTGGTGCTGCGCCTGGTGCGCGATGCCGCGATCCCAGAGGTGTGTATGTCCGAATTCCAGCTAGTCACCCGCTTCGAGCCTGCCGGCGATCAGCCGGAAGCGATTCGCCAGATGGTCGAAGGCATCGAAGCCGGGCTGGCGCACCAGACGCTGCTCGGTGTGACCGGCTCGGGCAAGACCTTCAGCATCGCCAATGTGATTTCCCAGGTGCAGCGCCCGACGCTGGTGCTGGCGCCGAACAAGACCCTGGCGGCGCAGTTGTACGGCGAATTCAAGGCATTCTTCCCGAACAACGCGGTCGAGTATTTCGTCTCTTACTACGATTATTACCAGCCGGAAGCCTACGTGCCGTCGTCCGACACCTTCATCGAGAAGGACGCGTCGATCAACGACCACATCGAGCAGATGCGCCTCTCCGCGACCAAAGCGCTGCTCGAGCGCAAAGACGCGATCATCGTCACCACGGTGTCGTGCATCTACGGTCTGGGCAGTCCGGAAACCTATTTGAAGATGGTGTTGCACGTCGATCGCGGCGACAAACTCGATCAGCGCGCGCTGCTGCGCCGGTTGGCCGATCTGCAATACACGCGCAACGACATGGACTTCGCCCGGGCGACATTCCGCGTGCGCGGCGATGTGATCGATATTTTTCCGGCGGAATCCGATCTGGAAGCGATCCGCATCGAGCTGTTCGATGACGAGGTCGAAAGCATTTCCGCGTTCGATCCGCTGACCGGCGAAGTCATTCGCAAGATGCCGCGGTTCACTTTTTACCCGAAGAGCCACTACGTGACGCCGCGCGAAACCCTGCTCGACGCCATCGAAGGCATCAAGGTCGAATTGCAGGAACGTCTTGAGTACCTGCGCAGCAACAATAAACTGGTGGAAGCCCAGCGTCTGGAGCAGCGCACGCGCTTCGATCTGGAGATGATTCTCGAGCTGGGTTACTGCAACGGCATCGAAAACTACTCGCGCTACCTGTCCGGGCGCCCGGCCGGTGCCGCGCCGCCGACGCTTTACGATTACCTGCCGGCCGACGCCTTGCTGGTCATCGATGAATCGCACGTCAGCGTGCCGCAGGTCGGCGCGATGTATAAGGGCGACCGCTCGCGTAAAGAGACGCTGGTCGAATACGGCTTCCGCCTGCCTTCGGCGCTGGATAACCGGCCGATGCGTTTCGACGAGTGGGAAGGGGTCAGCCCGCAGACCATTTTCGTCTCGGCGACGCCGGGCAATTACGAGGCCGAACACGCCGGGCGCGTGGTCGAGCAAGTGGTGCGCCCGACCGGTCTGGTCGACCCGCAGGTCGAAGTGCGCCCGGCGCTGACCCAGGTCGATGACCTGCTCTCGGAAATCACCAAGCGCGTAGCGGTGGAAGAGCGGGTGCTGGTGACCACGCTGACCAAGCGTATGGCCGAAGACCTCACCGATTACCTCGCCGACCACGGTGTGCGCGTGCGCTATCTGCACTCTGACATCGACACCGTCGAACGCGTCGAGATCATCCGCGACTTGCGCCTTGGCGTGTTTGATGTGCTGGTCGGCATCAACCTGTTGCGCGAAGGCCTGGACATGCCGGAAGTCTCGCTGGTGGCGATCCTCGATGCCGACAAGGAAGGGTTCCTGCGTTCCGAGCGTTCGCTGATCCAGACCATCGGCCGTGCGGCGCGTAACCTCAATGGCCGGGCCATTCTGTATGCCGATCGCATGACTGGTTCGATGGAAAGGGCGATTGGCGAAACCGAACGCCGCCGTGAGAAGCAGATCGCTTTCAACCTTGAGAACGGTATCACTCCGAAGGGCGTGATCAAGGACGTTGCCGACATCATGGAAGGCGCCACCGTGCCGGGCTCGCGCAGCAAGAAACGCAAAGGCATGGCCAAGGCTGCCGAAGAAAACGCCAAGTACGAAGCCGAACTGCGCTCGCCAAGCGAAATCACCAAACGCATTCGTGCGCTGGAAGAAAAGATGTACCAATTGGCGCGGGACCTGGAGTTTGAAGCGGCGGCGCAGATGCGCGACGAGATTGCCAAATTGCGTGAGCGATTGCTTACGGTATAAGGGATCGTGCCCACGCAGAGCGTGGGAACGATCAACACAGGAATCGCGCTCGCCACAAAACCTGTGGGAGCTAGCCCTGCTAGCGATTGGGGCGACTCGGTGTCAGTGCGACCGCAAGTCTGCCTTAAAAAACCTGCCTGCTGGAGCCGGGCGGGTGTCGCCTGTTACCATTCGCCGCTTGATTGTTCTGCTTTTCATTCTTTTCGAGACATGCCATGACCACCGTCCGCACTCGCATCGCGCCATCGCCTACCGGGGACCCCCACGTAGGTACCGCTTACATCGCATTGTTCAACTACTGCTTTGCCAAGCAGCATGGCGGTGAGTTCATCCTGCGCATCGAAGACACCGACCAGTTGCGTTCGACCCGCGAGTCCGAACAGCAGATCTTCGACGCCCTGCGCTGGTTGGGTATCGACTGGAGCGAAGGCCCGGACGTCGGCGGCCCGCACGGCCCGTACCGGCAGAGCGAGCGCGGCGATATCTATCAGAAGTATTGCCAGCAACTGGTCGACATGGGTCATGCCTTCCCGTGCTTCTGCACCGCCGAAGAACTCGACCAGATGCGCGCCGAACAAATGGCTCGCGGTGAAACGCCACGCTATGACGGCCGCGCGCTGCTGCTGTCGAAAGAAGAAGTCGCGGCACGTCTGGCCGCTGGCGAGCCTCACGTGATCCGCATGAAAGTCCCGAGCGAAGGCGTGTGCGTGGTGCCGGACATGCTGCGTGGCGATGTCGAAATCCCGTGGGAATCGCATGGATATGCAAGTGCTGATGAAGACCGACGGCCTGCCGACGTACTTCCTCGCCAACGTGGTCGACGATCACCTGATGGGCATCACCCACGTGTTGCGCGGCGAAGAATGGCTGCCATCGGCGCCGAAACTGATCCTGCTTTACGAGTACTTCGGCTGGGAACAGCCAGAGCTGTGCTACATGCCGCTGCTGCGTAACCCGGACAAGAGCAAGCTGTCCAAGCGCAAGAACCCGACTTCGGTGACGTTCTACGAGCGCATGGGCTTCATGCCTGAGGCGATGCTCAACTACCTGGGGCGCATGGGCTGGTCGATGCCGGACGAGCGTGAAAAATTCTCGCTGCAGGACATGGTCGACAACTTCGACCTGAAGCGCGTGTCCCTCGGCGGTCCGATTTTCGACATTGAGAAGTTGTCGTGGCTCAACGGCCAGTGGCTGCGTGATCTGCCGGTGGAAGAGTTTGCCGCACGCGTGCAGAAGTGGGCGTTCAACTCCGAATACATGATGAAAATCGCGCCGCACGTTCAGGGCCGCGTCGAGACCTTCAGCCAAGTGGCGCCATTGGCCGGGTTCTTCTTTGCCGGGGGGGTCAATCCGGACGCCAAACTGTTCGAATCGAAAAAGCTCTCCGGCGATCAGGTGCGTCAGTTGATGCAGTTGATCCTGTGGAAACTCGAAAGCCTGCGTCAGTGGGAAAAGGACAGCATCACCGCGACGATTCAGGCGGTGGTCGAATCCCTTGAGCTGAAGCTGCGCGATGCGATGCCGCTGATGTTCGCGGCGATCACCGGCCAGGCCAGTTCGGTGTCGGTGCTCGATGCGATGGAAATTCTCGGGCCGGACCTGACCCGTTTCCGTCTGCGCCAGGCGATCGACCTGCTGGGCGGCGTATCGAAGAAAGAAAACAAGGAGTGGGAAAAGCTGCTGGGCGCCATTGCTTGAGCGGGTCTGACCCAGTGTGACGGCAGCCGAAGGCCGCGATCTTTTGATCCGGCCTTCGGCGCTTCTCCCTGATTTACGGGGGGGAGGGCGGTAAGTGATTGTTATCCCGACGAAAAATTTTGAAATTTTTCAAAAATAAGTTTGACAGGGTTTCGATACGCCCTTAAGATTCGCCCCGTCCTCAGCGATGACATCAACGATGAGGGGCTATAGCTCAGCTGGGAGAGCGCTTGCATGGCATGCAAGAGGTCGACGGTTCGATCCCGTCTAGCTCCACCAATTTACACTTCAAGGCCTGGCCACACCGGCCTTGAAGCGATCAACACTCAGCGTTGATCAGTTGTACAGAAGGGTTTGCGTCCCCTTCGTCTAGTGGCCTAGGACACCGCCCTTTCACGGCGGTAACAGGGGTTCGAGTCCCCTAGGGGACGCCAGTTTTACAGAAGTGATGTTGCAAAACGTCGCTCCGCCGCGAGGCGAAAAATCCGGGGCTATAGCTCAGCTGGGAGAGCGCCTGCATGGCATGCAGGAGGTCAGCGGTTCGATCCCGCTTAGCTCCACCAATTTTACAATTCGAGGTCTGGCCACACCGACCTTGAATCGATCAGCACTCAGCACTGATCAGTTGTATAGAAGGGTTTGTGTCCCCTTCGTCTAGTGGCCTAGGACACCGCCCTTTCACGGCGGTAACAGGGGTTCGAGTCCCCTAGGGGACGCCACGATTACCCGCTCTGCGGGATTTTATAAGGGTCATTCAATTATTGAATGGCCCTTTTGTTTGTCTGGCGTTTGGCCAACTCTCCTTTTTCCTTACACTGTGCTTCAGACCAGCGGTCATATCCTTGACTTGCGGAATATTATTATGCGAATAATATTCTAGTCGTAATATTCGGAGGCAACGATGAACGATAAAAAAGCTCAAACCCGCGAACGCATCCTCAAGGCTGCCAGCGCTGCACTGATCCAGCGCGGCCCGGCAGACCCCAGCGTGGGCGAAGTGATGGGCGCGGCCGGCCTGACCGTCGGCGGCTTCTACGCGCACTTCGAAAGCAAGGACGCGATGATGCTCGAAGCGTTCAAGCAATTGCTGGGTCGGCGTCGCGACCTGATTGCCGACATGGATGCCGAGTTGACCGGCGAAGAGCGTCGCGCCCTGGTTGCCGCGTTCTACCTGTCGCGCAAACACCGTGATTCCAGCGAGGCGGCGTGCCCGATTCCCGCTTCGATCGGTGAATTGGGTCGTTTGCCGGAGTCGTTCCGCCTGGCGCTGAACGAGCACCTGGAGCTGATGGTCGCGCAACTGGCGGCCAGCCCCGAAGACACCGACAAGGCCCTGGCTGACGTGGCGTTGATGGTGGGCGGTCTGGCGCTGGCACGCGCGCTCGGCCCTGGTGATTTATCCGATCGATTGCTGCGCGCCGCCAAGTCGGCGGTGCGTTGACTTGAAGGCATCCTGCCTGAGGAGAGAGCGATGAACGCGTTGAAGTGGGTTCGTGGCGTTAACGGCACCTTGGGCTGGATTGCACCGAAACGGGTGGCGAGCAAGATGCGTCTGGTGTTCATGACGCCGCGCACGCTGCCTCTGCGAGACTGGGAACTGCCGATGCTGGCCAGTGCCGAGCGCATCACCTTGCGCTTTGGCCTCTCCGCGTTGCGCTGGGGCCAGGGCCCGGCCGTGCTGCTGATGCATGGTTGGGAAGGGCGGCCAACCCAGTTCGCCGCGTTGACCACGGCGCTGGTCGATGCCGGTTATACCGTTGTCGCACTGGATGGCCCAGCCCATGGTCGTTCGCCGGGGCGCGAAGCCAATGTGGCGCTGTTTGCCCGAGCCATGCTTGAGGCAGCGGCTGAGCTGCCACCGCTGCAAGCCGTCATCGGCCATTCGATGGGTGGCGCCAGCGCAATGCTCGCTGTGCAAATGGGCCTGCGCACCGAAACCCTCGTCAGCATTGCCGCACCGGCACGTATTCTCGGCGTGCTGCGTGGTTTTGCGCGCATGGTCGGAATGCCGCCGCGAGCGCGATCGGCGTTCATACGCCAAGTCGAACAGGACGTCGGCATGCGCGCCGCCACCCTTGATGTGGCGCGCTATCAACTGGATATGCCGGGCTTGATCGTGCATGCCGAGGACGACAATTTTGTTTCGGTAAAAGAGTCGCAGTTGATCCACGAGGCCTGGTTCGACAGCCGCTTGCTGCGCCTCGAAAGCGGCGGGCATCAGCGCGTGCTGGCCGACCCTCGGGTGATTGATGGCGTGTTATCACTGCTGGCCGGGCGCAGCCTTCAGACGCGCCAATCGGCATAGCCATCCGTTACACTGCCCAGGTTCAATACATCGACCGGGAGTGGGGCATGGGCTGGGATCGGGCAACGCCGTTTACCATTGATCTGCAAGTAGGCGCCGAGGATATCGACGGGCTGGGCCACGCCAACAACGCGGTTTATGTGACCTGGCTTGAGCGCTGCGCCTGGCGCCACTCGCAGCGCCTGGGTCTGGACCTGGTCGAGTACCGGCGACTGGATCGGGCGATGGCCGTAGTGCGCCACGAAATCGATTATCTCGCCGCTGCCTACGAGGGCGACGAACTGCAATTGGCGACCTGGATCGTCGATTGGGACCAGCGCCTGAAAATGACCCGGCATTTCCAGCTGAAACGCCCGAGCGACAACGCCACCCTATTGCGGGCGCAGACCACGTTTGTCTGCATCGAATTGTCGACGGGCAAGCCCAAGCGCATGCCGGCGGAATTCATCGAAGGCTATGGCGCGGCGATTCAGATCCCGGCAACACCGCAAATCTAAACTGTAGGAGTGAGCCTGCTCGCGATAGCGGTGTGTCTGTAACATAGGTGTAACTGACCCACCGCTATCGCGAGCAGGCTCACTCCTACAAGGGATCTGTGTTGTTCTGCGGTTTCGCGCGTAATCCAGTAAACTGCCGCACGTTTTTTCTTTCAAGTAGTGTTTTCCCATGCAAATTGCTCTGGCGCCCATGGAGGGGTTGGTCGACGACATCCTGCGTGACGTGCTGACCCGCGTTGGCGGCATCGACTGGTGCGTGACCGAATTCATTCGAGTCAACGATCAGTTGCTCACACCGGCCTATTTCCACAAGTTCGGCCCTGAGCTGCTCAATGGTGCACGCACCGCAGCCGGTGTGCCGTTGCGCGTGCAATTGCTCGGTTCCGATCCGGTGTGCCTGGCGGAAAACGCAGCGCTGGCCTGCGAACTTGGCTCCGAAGTGATCGACCTCAACTTTGGTTGCCCGGCCAAGACTGTGAACAAGTCCCGGGGCGGCGCGGTGTTGCTGAAAGAACCGGAACTGCTTAACCAGATCGTCGAGCACGTCCGCCGTGCCGTGCCCGCGCACATTCCGGTCACTGCGAAAATGCGCCTGGGCTTTGACAGCCCTGACGGTTCGCTGGTCTGCGCCACGGCGCTGGCCGAGGGTGGCGCCGAGCACATCGTGGTTCACGCGCGGACCAAAATGGACGGCTACAAGCCGCCGGCGCACTGGGAGTGGATTCCGCGGGTGCAGGACGTGGTCAAGGTGCCGGTATTCGCCAACGGTGATATCTGGAGCGTCGAAGACTGGCGGCGTTGCCGCGAGATCAGCGGCGTCGAAGACATCATGCTCGGTCGTGGACTGGTGTCGCGTCCGGATCTGGCCCGGCAGATCGCTGCGGCTCGCGCCGGCGAAGAGGTGGTCGAGATGACCTGGGCGGAGCTGATGCCGTTGATTCAGGATTTCTGGCTGCAAGCCAAAGCGCAGATGACCGCGCGTCAATCGCCGGGGCGCTTGAAGCAATGGCTGGCGATGTTGACGCGCAACTACCCGCAAGCCACCGAGCTGTTCACGGTGTTGCGCCGCGAAACCGAGCCCGATCAGGTCTCGCGTCTGCTCGGTCTGCCGTTGGTCGAGGCCGCATAAAAAATCTGAAAATAATCTCTTGAAAACCAGACAGCGGTCCCTATCTAAGGGTTACGCGATGCCGAATTCGGGTCGCGGAGACACAAAAACTTGCTGATTGTTTTCAGGAGATTTGAATCATGAGTACTGCATTTTCCCTCGCGCCACTGTTCCGTTCCTCGGTAGGTTTCGACCGTTTCAACGACCTGTTCGAAACCGCCCTGCGCAACGAGCCAGGCAGCAGCTACCCACCTTACAACGTCGAGAAACACGGTGATGACCAATACCGTATCGTCGTTGCCGCCGCCGGTTTCCGGGAAGAAGACCTGGAACTGCAGGTCGAGAAAGGTGTGCTGACCATCAGTGGTGGCAAGCGTGACGCCAACGAAGGTGTGACCTTCCTGCATCAGGGCATCGCCCAGCGTGCGTTCAAGCTGTCGTTCCGTCTGGCCGATCACATCGAGATCAAGGCCGCGGACCTGAGCAACGGCCTGCTGAGCATCGACCTGCTGCGCGTGGTCCCTGAAGAGGCGAAAGCCAAGCGCATTCCAATCAATGGTGCGCAGCAGCCGGCGCTGCAATAACGCCGAGTAACGAAAAGGGCGCCAATGGCGCCCTTTTTTGTGCGCGTCATTCCAGCAGCACCTTTAAATCGCTCAGTGCCACCGGTCGACTGTGCAGATACCCCTGATACAAATGACAGCCCAGCCCCTGCAAAAACGCCAACTGCTCCGGCGTCTCCACGCCTTCGGCAATCACCTCCAGCTCCAGGCTGCGTGCCATCGCGACAATCGCGCGGATGATCTCGGCGTCGTTCGGGTCGGTGGTCGCGTCGCGGATGAATGACTGATCGATTTTCAGCGTGTCCACCGGCAGGCGTTTCAGATAAGTGAGCGATGAATAACCGGTGCCGAAATCGTCCATGGCAAAACTGACGCCGAGCTTTTTCAAGCGGCGCATCTTGCCGATGGTGTCTTCCAGGTTCTGGATGACGATGCCTTCGGTGATTTCCAGTTTCAGCAGCGAGCAGGGGAGGCCGTGGCTGCTCATGCTGTGTTCGATGCGCTCGACGAAATCGTTCTGACGGAACTGCCGTGGGCTGATGTTCACGCACAGGCTGAAAGCGAGCGGGTTGACCAGGCGCAGCGCGATCAGTTGCTTGAAGGCATTGCAGGCTTCGTCGAGGATCCAGGTGCCGACTTCGAGAATCAGCCCGCTGTCCTCCAGAACCTTGATGAACTCGGCAGGCGATTGCGCGCCCAGCTGCGGATGGTTCCAGCGCACCAGGGCTTCGGCGCCGATGATGCGGTTGTCGCGTGCATCGACCTGCGGCTGAAAGTGCACATTGAATTCGCCGCGTGACAGCGCCAGACGCAGATCGGTCTCCATGCGCAGCCGTTCGCTCGCGGCTTTCTGCATGGTGTTGTGATACATCTGCGTGGTGTTGCGCCCCGAATCCTTGGCCCGATACAGGGCGATGTCGGCGCGTTTGAGCAGGTCGGTCGGCGTCGAGCCGTGATCGGGAATCAGCGCCACGCCGATGCTCGGCGTCACTTGCAGGCGCTGGCCGTCGAGAAACATCGGCTCGGACAGCAATTCGCGAATGGTGTCGGCCAGCGCGCGCACCTGCTCGCTGACGTCACTGCGCGAGCCTTCGAGTCCGCTGAGCAGCACGACGAATTCGTCGCCACCCAGGCGTGCCACGGTGTCTTCCATGCGAACACTGGCTTCGAGCCGCGCGGTGATGATCTTCAGCACGGTGTCGCCGACCGGATGGCCGAGCGAGTCATTGATGTGCTTGAAGTGGTCAAGATCGAGAAACAGCAGGGCGCCACGCAGGTTGTGACGCTTGAGCAGGGCTATCTGCTGGCTCAACCGATCCATCAGCAAGGCGCGGTTGGGCAGGTTGGTCAGCGGGTCGTGATAGGCCAGATGGCGGATCTGCGCTTCGGCGTTCTTCAGCAGGCTGACGTCTCGCGCGGTCAGCAGCAGGCAGGCGGTTTCGTTGAGGGTGATCGGCTCGACCGAGACCTCGACAGTCAGTATCTCCCCGCGCTTGTTGCGCCCGAGCATTTCCTGATGGTGCACGCGGCCCTTGATCTGCAATTCAGCCAACAGCGCCGAACGCTGCTTTTCCTCGGCCCAAATGCCGACCTGATACACGGTTTTGCCCACCACTTCCTCGGCGCGATAGCCCGTCAAGCGGCAGAAGCCGTCGTTGACTTCCAGATAACGCCCGGTATCACGCTCGGTGATGGTGATCGCGTCGGGGCTGGAGTGAAACGCCTTGGCAAACTTCTCTTCGCTGGCCTTCAGCGCCGCTTCCGAGCGTTGTTGTTGGGTGATGTCGCGCAACGTGGTGACGATGCACGGCTGATCGCCAACGCTGATCTGCCGACTGGAAATCACACACGTCAGAGACTGGCCATCCTTGTGCTGGACGATGATCGCGACATTGCTCAAGCCCTGCTCGCGGATCACCCGCTCAATGCGTTGCAGGCTTTTTGCCGAGGCGTCCCACAGGCCGATTTCCTCGGCGGTGTGGCCAATCACGTCAACGGCGTTCCAGCCGAACGTCTGGGTGAAACTGGAGTTGATCTCGATGAACTGGCCGGTTTCCTGGCGGGTGACGCAGATCGGGTCCGGGCTGACCTGAAACAGCGTGGCGAATTTCTCTTCCGAGGCCACCAGTCGCTGTTCGCGTTCGACCTGGTCGGTAATGTCCAGCAGAGTGCCGGCCATGCGCAGCGGTGTGCCGTTGTCATCGCGATACAGGCGCGCGCGACTTTCCAGATAGCGCGAGCTGCCGTCCGGCAATTGCACACGATAGGTCAGTTGATAGTTGCCCGCCGGGCCTTCGCGCAGACTGCGGTAGGCATCGCGCATGCTGTCGCGTTCTTCGCCCGGCACGCCCTCGAAAAACGCCTCGAATGATTCATGAAACGGTATCGGGTCGAGCCCGTGCAATTGTGCGGCGCGCGCCGAGCCGTAGAGCATGCCGCTGGGGATGTGCCAGTCCCAGGTACCGAGCTGCGCCGAATCCAGCGCCAGGTCGAGGCGTTCCTGGCTGTCTTTCAAGGCCAGTTCGGCGGCTTTGCGTTCGGTGGTGTCGAGGAAGGTGCTGAGCAGGTACGGCTGACCTTCGAGTTCGACTTTCTGCGCACTGAGAATGCCGTCATGCACCTGGCCGTTGCTGGCGCGAAACTGCACTTCCATGCTGGTCAGTTCGCCTTTGGCCTTGGTTTTTTTCACCAGTTCGGCGCGCTGCTCGGGGTGCACCCACAGGCCAAGTTCAAGGGTGGTCCGACCAATGGCGTTCAGCACCGGCCAGCCGAACAGACTTTCAAAATACTGGTTGGCTTCGCTGATCAGGCCGTCTTCCTGGCGGGTCAGCAGCACCATGTTGGGGCACAGGTGGAAAAGTGTGGCGAAACGTTTCTCCGAGCTGCTCAGCGCCTGTTCACGTTGACGCTGGTGGGTGATTTCGCGAATCACCCCGATCATTCGGGGACGGCCGTTTTTGTCCGGCAGCAGGCTGCCATTGATCTCCAGCCAGTGCAGGCTGCCGTCGGGCCAGCGGATGCGGTGGTGCATCGCCTGCTCCAGCGGCGCGCCGGCGATCACCGCATGAAAGGCGCGAACGGTTTTTGCCCGGTCTTCCGGTGGCAGCAAATCCAGATATTCCAGGTCTTCGGGCAGCGGCTGCCGGGGATCGAAGCCGAACAACGCCTGGGTGCCGCGCGACCAACTGATCTGCCCGCGCTCGATGTCCCAATACCAGGCACCGAGCCGGGCGCCGTTGAGCGCCGCCAGCAATTGCGGCGCGCTTTCCCAGCTCTGCTCGGAGTGGCGCGGGTCAATCGCCTGTATTCGCGGCATCGGCGGCGTTCGGTGAACAGATTTCGGCATTGTGGACAGGCCTTGAGCGGATGGTGGCGTTAGGCACAGCAATCGCGGCTCTACAGGAGTAGCACAAGTCGGCCTCAAGTCCCTGGCAGATCGATTTGTGCATCCAGCAAGGCCATGAAGGCTCTTGCCGCGTTCGAGAGCGTCCGTTCGGTGTGCAGGATATAGCCTAGCTGGCGACTGAGCTGTATGCCCGGTAATGCGATGCTCGCCACTTGCTCATCGAGCATGGTGCGTGGCAACACGCTCCAGGCGAGGCCGATCGAGACCATCATTTTGATGGTTTCCAGATAGTTGGTGCTCATGGCGATGTTTGGCGTCAGGCCTTGGGCCTCGAATAAACGCTGGACGATGTGGTGGGTAAAGGTGTTGCCGCCGGGGAATACTGCCGGATGGCCGGCAATGTCGATCAGACTGACGGCGCCGTTATTGATCAGCGAATGCTCCGGGGCGACCACGAAATCCAGTGGGTCGTCCCACACCGGTGTGGCCTTGACCAGCGCGTGAGGCTCCGGCGCCAAGGTGATGACTGCCAGTTCAGCGCGGCCGTGAAGAATCTCTTCGTAGGCCACTTCCGAATCGAGGAACTGAATATCCAGCGCGACCTGTGGGTAGCGGCGGGTGAACTCCCTTAATAAGGGTGGTAATCGATGCAGACCGATGTGATGACTGGTGGCCAGCGTCAGACGACCGCTGACTTCGCCGGTCAGGTTGGTCAGGGCGCGGCGGGTGTCATCCAGCACGTTTAAAATCTGGTAAGCCCGCGGCAGCAGGGCGCGGCCAGCCTCGGTCAGGCCGACTTCACGGCCCAGACGGTCGAACAGGCGCACCTTCAGTTGTTGCTCCAGACCGGCGATGCGCTTGCTGATCGCCGGTTGAGTCAGGTGCAGGCGTTCGCCGGCGCCGGAGAAGCTGCCGGTCTCGGCGATGGCAATAAAAGCATTCAGGTTGGCCAGATCCATTCAGTATTCCAGTCGGTTATCCAAAGCATAAAAAATATGAATTTGAGTTATTTAATCTAACCCCATAGGATCGGCCTCACAAGCCAAAGGGTTATTGATAAGCCCAGGGCATAGAAACAAGCTGATGAGGAACCGTCTGATGGCCGGCAAAACGCTGTACGACAAGCTCTGGGATTCGCATTTGGTCAAGCAGCGCGACGATGGCTCTGCGCTGATCTACATCGACCGTCACATCATTCACGAAGTGACCTCGCCGCAAGCCTTCGAAGGCCTGCGTCTGGCCGGGCGCAAGCCGTGGCGCATCGATGCCAACATCGCGACCCCGGACCACAACGTACCGACCACTCCGGAACGCAAGGGCGGCATCGCAGCCATTGCCGACCAGGTCTCGCGTTTGCAGGTGCAGACCCTCGATGACAACTGTGATGAATACGGCATCGTCGAGTTCAAGATGAATGACGTGCGCCAAGGCATCGTCCACGTCATCAGCCCGGAGCAGGGCGCGACCTTGCCGGGCATGACCGTGGTCTGCGGCGACTCACACACCTCGACCCACGGCGCCTTCGGCGCGTTGGCTCACGGCATCGGCACTTCCGAGGTCGAGCACGTGCTCGCCACTCAGTGCCTGGTTGCCAAGAAAATGAAAAACATGCTGGTGCGCGTCGAAGGGCAATTGCCGTTCGGCGTGACCGCCAAGGACATCGTCCTCGCGGTGATCGGCAAGATCGGCACCGCCGGCGGTAACGGCCATGCCATCGAATTCGCCGGCAGCGCGATCCGCGATCTGTCCGTCGAAGGCCGCATGACCATTTGCAACATGTCCATTGAAGCTGGCGCCCGCGTGGGGCTGGTGGCGGCGGATCAGAAGACCATCGATTACGTGAAGGGCCGTCCGTTTGCTCCGAAAGGCGCCCAGTGGGACATGGCCGTCGAAGCCTGGAAAGACCTGGTTTCCGACGCCGACGCGCAGTTCGACACCGTGGTTGAGCTCGACGCCGCGCAGATCAAGCCGCAAGTCAGCTGGGGCACTTCGCCGGAAATGGTTTTGGCCGTTGATCAGAACGTCCCGGACCCGGCCAAGGAGATGGATCTGGTCAAGCGCGACTCGATCGTCCGCGCCCTGAAATACATGGGCTTGACCGCCAATCAGGCGATTACCGACATTCAGCTCGACCGCGTGTTCATCGGTTCATGCACCAACTCGCGGATCGAAGACTTGCGCGCCGCGGCGGTGATCGCCAAAGGCCGCAAGGTTGCGTCGACCATCAAGCAGGCGATCGTCGTGCCGGGCTCGGGTCTGGTCAAGGCGCAAGCGGAAGCCGAAGGTCTGGACAAGATCTTCCTCGAAGCCGGTTTCGAATGGCGTGAGCCGGGTTGCTCAATGTGCCTGGCGATGAACCCGGACCGTTTGGAGTCCGGCGAGCATTGCGCCTCGACGTCCAACCGCAACTTCGAAGGCCGTCAGGGCGCCGGTGGCCGTACCCACCTGGTCAGTCCGGCCATGGCCGCTGCCGCAGCGGTGAACGGTCGTTTCATCGACGTTCGTGAATTGATCTAAAAGGAGCGCAGCATGAAAGCTTTTACCCAGCACACTGGTCTTGTCGCGCCTCTGGATCGTGCCAACGTCGACACCGATCAGATCATTCCCAAACAGTTCCTGAAGTCGATCAAACGCACCGGTTTTGGTCCGAACCTGTTCGACGAGTGGCGTTATCTCGACGTTGGCCAGCCGTATCAGGACAACTCCAAGCGCCCCTTGAACAAGGATTTCGTGCTCAACGCCGAGCGTTATCAAGGCGCCAGCGTGTTGCTCGCCCGCGAGAACTTCGGTTGCGGCTCCAGCCGTGAGCACGCGCCATGGGCGCTGGAAGAATACGGTTTCCGCAGCATCATTGCGCCGAGCTACGCCGATATCTTCTTCAACAACAGCTTCAAGAACGGCTTGCTGCCGATCATCCTCAACGATGCTGAAGTCGATGAATTGTTTAAGCAGGTTGAGGCCGAGCCGGGTTATCAATTGCAGGTCGACCTGCAAGCTCAAACCGTGACCCGCCCTGATGGCAAGGTGTACCGCTTCGAGATCGATGCGTTTCGCAAGCATTGCCTGTTGAACGGTCTGGATGATATCGGCCTGACCCTGCAGGACGGCGATGCGATTGCCACGTTCGAAGCGAAGCACCGGGTGAGTCAGCCGTGGTTGTTTAGCGACGCCTGAGCAGAATTCGAGATGATGTAGTCAGGGCCGGCCCCATCGCTGGCAAGCCAGCTCCCACAGGGTTTTGCGCTGTTCACAAAACCTGTGGGAGCTGGCTTGCCAGCGATAGGGCCCTCCAAAGCAACACAAGACTGAACAGGATGTGACCATGACCAGCACCGCCCAACACACCCAGGTCGTCCAGAAGCAATTCGGCGAACAGGCCGCCGCTTACCTGAGCAGCGCCGTTCACGCGCAGGGCAGCGAATTCGCCCTGTTGCAAGCCGAGCTGGCCGGGCAGGGCGGGGCGCGGGTGCTCGATCTGGGTTGCGGTGCCGGTCATGTGAGTTTTCATGTCGCACCGCTGGTCAGCGAAGTGGTGGCCTATGACCTGTCGCAGCAGATGCTCGACGTGGTCACCGCCGCGGCGGCCGAGCGCGGCATGGGCAATATTTCCACGGTCAACGGTGCCGCCGAGCGTCTGCCGTTTGCCGATGGCGAGTTCGATTTTGTGTTCAGCCGTTATTCGGCGCATCACTGGAGCGATCTCGGTGTGGCCCTGCGCGAAGTGCGTCGGGTGCTGAAGCCGGGCGGTGTCGCAGCTTTCGTGGACGTGTTGTCACCGGGCAGCCCACTGTTCGACACTTACCTGCAAAGCGTCGAAGTGCTGCGTGACACCAGCCATGTGCGCGATTATTCCGCCGCCGAATGGCTGCGCCAGGTCAGTGAGGCCGGGTTGCATGTGCGCAGTACCACGCGTCAGCGCCTGCGCCTGGAGTACGCCAGTTGGGTAGAGCGCATGCGCACCCCCGAGGTGATGCGTGCGGCGATTGTTCAGTTGCAGCAATCGATGGGCAACGAAGTGCGCGAATATTTCGAAATTGAGGCCGATGGCTCCTTCAGTACCGATGTGATCGTATTGATGGCCGAGCGATAAGCATTTTTCCGGGCGCGCCGGTGAAGGCGCACCGATTGAAGACATGAGGAAAGCATGAGCAAGCAGATTCTGATTCTCCCAGGTGACGGTATTGGTCCGGAAATCATGGCCGAAGCGGTCAAGGTGCTGGAACTGGCCAACGACAAGTACAGCCTGGGCTTCGAGCTGAGCCATGACGTGATCGGTGGTGCGGCCATCGACAAGCACGGCGTGCCATTGGCCGACGAAACCCTCGACCGCGCCCGCGCTGCCGATGCCGTGCTGCTCGGCGCCGTCGGTGGCCCGAAATGGGACACCATCGAGCGCGATATTCGTCCTGAGCGCGGTCTGCTGAAAATCCGAGCGCAACTGGGCCTGTTCGGCAACCTGCGTCCGGCCATCCTGTACCCGCAACTGGCTGACGCTTCGAGCCTGAAGCCGGAGATCGTTGCCGGTCTGGACATCCTGATCGTTCGTGAATTGACCGGCGGCATCTACTTCGGTGCGCCGCGCGGCACCCGTACGCTGGACAACGGCGAGCGTCAGTCCTACGACACCCTGCCATACAGCGAAAGCGAAATCCGCCGCATCGCCCGCGTCGGTTTCGACATGGCCATGGTCCGTGGCAAAAAGTTGTGCTCGGTGGACAAGGCCAACGTGCTGGCGTCCAGCCAATTGTGGCGCGAAGTGGTCGAGCAAGTGGCCAAAGACTATCCAGAAGTCGAGCTGAGCCACATGTACGTCGACAACGCCGCCATGCAACTGGTGCGCGCACCGAAGCAGTTCGATGTGATCGTCACCGACAATATGTTCGGCGACATTCTCTCCGACGAAGCGTCGATGCTCACTGGCTCCATCGGCATGCTGCCTTCGGCCTCGCTGGACTCCAGCAACAAGGGCATGTACGAGCCTTGCCACGGCTCCGCACCGGACATCGCCGGCCAAGGCATCGCCAACCCGCTGGCGACCATCCTCTCGGTATCGATGATGCTGCGTTACAGCTTCAATCTGCACGATGCCGCTGATGCCATCGAAAAAGCCGTCAGCGTCGTGCTCGATCAAGGCTTGCGCACCGGCGATATCCATTCGGCCGGTTGTACCAAAGTCGGTACGCAGCAAATGGGCGACGCAGTAGTCGCCGCGCTGCGGAATCTGTAATCTCTCGGGCCCGCTGCGAAATTCAATACAAAGCAGCGGCCCACTTTTCAAGAAGGTGTAGTTGCGATGAAACGTGTAGGTCTGATCGGTTGGCGCGGGATGGTCGGTTCCGTGCTCATGCAGCGGATGCTGGAAGAGCAGGATTTCGATCTAATCGAGCCGGTGTTTTTCACCACTTCCAATGTCGGTGGCCAAGGCCCGTCCGTGGGCAAGGACATTGCTCCGCTCAAGGACGCTTACAGCATTGACGAGCTGAAGACCCTCGACGTGATCCTGACCTGCCAGGGCGGCGACTACACCAGCGAAGTATTCCCCAAGCTGCGCGAAGCCGGCTGGCAGGGTTACTGGATCGACGCAGCCTCAAGCCTGCGCATGAACGATGACGCGGTGATCATTCTCGACCCGGTCAACCGCAAGGTCATCGATCAGCAACTCGATGCCGGCACCAGGAACTACATCGGTGGCAACTGCACCGTCAGCTTGATGCTGATGGGCCTGGGCGGTCTGTTTGAAGCCGGTCTGGTGGAATGGATGAGCGCCATGACTTATCAGGCGGCCTCCGGGGCCGGCGCGCAGAACATGCGTGAACTGATCAAGCAGATGGGCGCGACCCACGCCGCTGTCGCCGATCAACTGGCCGACCCGGCCAGCGCGATCCTCGACATCGACCGCCGCGTGGCCGATGCCATGCGCAGCGAAGCGTATCCAACCGAGAACTTCGGCGTTCCGCTGGCCGGCAGCCTGATCCCGTGGATCGACAAGGAACTTCCGAACGGTCAGAGCCGCGAAGAGTGGAAGGCCCAGGCCGAGACCAACAAGATTCTCGGTCGCTTCAAGAGCCCGATCCCGGTCGACGGTATCTGCGTGCGCATCGGCGCCATGCGCTGCCACAGTCAGGCGCTGACCATCAAGCTCAACAAGGACGTGCCGATCGCTGATATCGAAGGGCTGATCAGCCAGCACAACCCTTGGGTCAAGCTGGTGCCGAACAACCGTGAGATCAGCATGCAGGAGCTGAGTCCGACCAAGGTCACCGGCACCCTGAATGTTCCGGTGGGTCGTCTGCGCAAGCTGAACATGGGTTCGCAGTTTGTCGGCGCGTTTACCGTGGGCGATCAGTTGTTGTGGGGTGCGGCGGAACCGTTGCGTCGCATGCTGCGGATTTTGCTTGAGCGCTGATTGGTTAATGTGATGAAGAAGCCCGCGCTTTGAAAGAGGTGCGGGTTTTTTTCGGGTGGTTGGAGGAGTACATATCCGTTGCTGCGGTAACGGCTACTTAGGGTTCCGCCCTGACGGCGGGTCACCTTTTTCAAACGCCAAAAAGGTAACCCAAAAGGCTTGCTCCTGCGTTCGGCCCTCGCAGGCTCGGGTTCCTTCGCTCCGGAATCGCTCCGGGCGCAGCGGCTACGGTTTGCTTCGCTGCACGTACGTCCGCTGTGTCTGGCTGCGCCAGACGGTCGCTGCGCTCCCACGCCCGGATCAATCCCTCCGCTCAGCCTTCCGATGTCGCTGGTTAGGCAAGATCAAGATCAAGGGCACTCGAGCTAACGCTCATTGTTGAGTGGTTAGAAGCGCCGCATGGCTTGAAATTTTCGGTGGATTCGCCACTCATCGGAACGCCGCCCACCCAGCCCGCTCCCCGAGAAGAGGGAGCCGATTTTGGTTGGATTCGAAATTCGCGTTCGACTCGGTATTTCAGATTTCCGTATCTAGCCCAACCACCACGGTCAGTCCCCTCTCCCTCCGGGAGAGGGTTAGGGTGAGGGGCTTTTGATTTTCGGACTGAGTCAGGCATTTACCTGAGCGATCGCTGGCAGAAATTGCCTGCACGCCAGTCACCCGGTAAAGTGCCGCTCCCCCCGTTTCACCAGAGGCTCGCAGCATGACCCAGACCCTAGATATTGCCGTGATCGGCGCCACCGGTACTGTCGGCGAAACCCTCGTGCAAATCCTTGAAGAGCGCGACTTTCCCGTCGGCAATCTGCACCTGCTGGCCAGCAGCGAATCGGCTGGCAGCTCGGTGCTGTTTCGCAATAAGAACGTCCGCGTGCGTGAAGTCGACGAGTTTGATTTCAGCAAGGTCAAACTGGTGTTTTTCGCCGCTGGCGCAGCGGTCTCTCTGAGCTACGCGGCCCGTGCGCATGCCGCTGGTTGTTCGTTGATCGACCTGTCTGGCGCCTTGCCGGCTGATCAGGCGCCGCAAGTGGTGCCGGAAGCCAATGCCGAATTGCTCGCCACGCTGAGCGCGCCGTTCCAGGTCAGCAGCCCAAGCCCTTCGGCGACGTCGCTTGCCGTGGTGCTGGCGCCCTTGCTTGATCTGCTCGATCTGCAATACGTCAACGTCACTGGCAATCTGGCAGTTTCCGCGCAGGGTCGCGAAGCCGTGGCCGAGCTGGCGCGGCAGACCGCCGAGCTGTTGAACATGCGTCCGCTTGAGCCGACCTTCTTCGATCGGCAGATGGCCTTCAACCTGCTGGCTCAGGTTGGTACGCCTGATGCGCAGGGCCACACGCTGCTGGAAAAGCGTCTGGTGCGTGAGTTGCGTCAGGTGCTCGCGCGGCCTTCGCTGAAGATTTCCGCAACTTGCGTTCAAGCCCCAGTGTTTTTTGGCGATAGCTTTAGCGTGACCTTGCATTCAGCACGGGCTGTCGACCTGGAAAAGGTTAACGCTGCGCTGGAAGCGGCGCCGGGCATCGAGCTGGTCGAGGCTGGCGATTACCCGACCGCCGTCGGCGACGCGGTGGGGCAGGATGTGGTGTATGTCGGTCGCGTGCGCCTCGGTGTCGGCGATCCGGCGGAACTAAATCTGTGGCTGACGTCAGATAACGTACGCAAAGGTGCAGCGCTCAATGCTGTGCAGGTGGCTGAATTGTTGATAAAAGACCTGCTGTAAAAGATACTTGGCAACAATTTGTCGACTGATTCTAGGTCAGCGCTATGCTTGATCCGAAACGTCGATGACGTGTCAGCCCTCTGGGATTTTTCGGGGCATCAAAGAAATGATCGCGCGCGACATCTGTTGTCGTCTCGCGCAATGCCTTACGGCAGCGCTATTCAAAAGCTTCTCGCTGGCCGAGGAACGTTCAAACAAAGGATGAGGCTATGGTTCAAGTTCGCAAACTGGTGTTAGCAATAGCGGCCGCCTCGGCGCTGTCCTCCGGTATGGCGCATGCCCTCGGGCTCGGGGAGCTGACCCTGAAGTCGACCCTGAACCAGCCGCTGGTGGCCGAAATCGAGCTGCTTGATGTCAAGGATCTCACCGCGGCAGAAGTGGTGCCGAGCCTGGCGTCTCCTGAAGATTTCGCCAAGGCCGGCGTTGACCGCCAGGCTTTCCTCAATGATCTGACGTTCACCCCGGTGCTCAACGCCAGCGGCAAAAGCGTCTTGCGGGTGACTTCAAGCAAGCCGCTGTCGGAACCGATGGTGAAATTCCTCGTGCAGGTAATGTGGCCGAACGGCCGCTTGCTGCGCGATTACAGCGTACTGCTGGACCCATCGAAGTTCTCGCCGCAGACCGCTGACGCCGCAGCCCAACCGGCGCCGTCGCAGACCATTGCCGCACCGACTACGGGCGCCACTCACCGCGGGCAATACACCACCACGCCGCGCGATACCCTCTGGGAAATCGCCGCGAAGGCGCGCAATGGCGGTTCGGTGCAACAAACCATGCTGGCCATTCAAGCCCTGAACCCGGATGCGTTTATCGGCGGCAACATCAACCGCCTGAAAACCGGTCAGGTATTGCGTCTGCCAGATCCTGTACAAAGCACGGCGTTGCCGCAGTCCGCAGCCATCGCTGAAGTCGCGGCGCAGAACGAAGCCTGGCGTCAGGGTCGGCGTTATGTGGCCAAGCCGGGTAGCGGTCAGCAGCAGCTTGATGCGACCAATCGCGGTCGCGGCAATACCGGTGCTGCGCCGAATGCGCAGGACAACCTGAGCCTGGTCTCCGCCGAAAGCGCCAAGGCTGGCCGCAAGGGCCCGGCCGGCGACGCTCAGGCGCTGAGCAACAAACTGGCAATCACTCAGGAAAACCTCGACACGACCCGTCGTGACAACGAGGAACTGAAAAGCCGCATGGCCGATCTGCAAAGCCAACTGGACAAGCTGCAAAAGCTGATCGAGCTGAAGAACAATCAACTGGCGAAGATGCAGGCCGATGGCGCTGTTGCTGCTCCCGGCACTGCGCCTGGGGCTAATGGTGCAGTACCGCCGGTACCGGCAATCACCGCTGAATTGGCGGCGACACCGCCAGCCACTCCGGCTGACGCAGCCTCGGCATCGCCCACCCCGGAATCGGCCATCGCGCCACCGGCGGAGACGCCAGTTGATCCAGTGGTCGAGCCGGTTGTCGAAACCACCCCGGCCGCTGATGACGACAAAACCTTCAATGAACTGCTGACCAATCCGATCCTGCTCGGGCTGATCGGTGGTGGTGCCGTGGTGCTGCTGCTTCTGCTGTTGTTGCTGGCCCGTCGCCGCAAAGCCCAGCAGGAAGCCGAGAAGCATGTGCGCATGGCCCGTGCGCTGGCCGAAGAGCAAGAATTCTCCGCCGAACAGGATCTGCCGGAAAGCAGCTTCGAAGGTCTGGAAACTCCGGCGGCGAGCGTCAAGCTCAATACCCCGGCACCAGCGCCTGCACCGACTCCGGCACCGATCGTGGCGCCAGTGGTCATGGCCGAGCCGATTGCCGCGCCGCTGGTCGCGCCGGCCGCGGATCGCTCCGATGACGTCCTCGACAAGGCCCAGTCGCATATCAATGCCGGGCGCCTGAATCAGGCCGCCGCGCTGCTGGAGGAGGGCGTCGGCCTCGAGCCGGAGCGCAGTGACCTGCGCCTGAAGCTGATGGAAGTCTACGGTCAGCAGGGCGATCGTGACGCGTTCGTCGCGCAGGAGCGGCAACTGGTGGCCAACGGCGACAACTTCGCCAAAGTTGAAGCGCTGAAAAGCCGCTTCCCAGCGATGGCCCTGGTGGCTGCAGGTGGTCTGGCTGCGGCGGCGGTCGCTGCCGAGCTGGACGCGCAATACGTCAAGGACCTGCTGCTGGACGAGCCTGAAGCGCCTGCGCCGGCTGAAGATGACCTGGACAGCGCCTTCGACCTGAGCCTGGACGATCTCGACAACATCACCCCGGTTGAGCCGGCGCCAGTGGTCGAGCCTGAAGCACCGGTCGAGCTGGACGCGTTTCCGGCCGACGATGACCTGAGTTTCGAGTCGGTGCTGCAACAGCAGACCGAAGCGAAAGAGAACCTCGACGACCTGTCGGATTTCGATCTTGATATGGATCTCGGTGCCGAGCCGTCGCCAGCGACTTTGGCTGAAGACGAGTTCCTGCTTGATCTGGACGAGGGCGTGAAGGATCTACCGCCAGTCGAGGCGCCGGTGGTGGCCGACTTGCCGCAGGACGATCTTGAGCTACCGGCCGATTTCGATCTGTCGCTGGCTGATGAAATGGACAGCAACCCGGCCACCGAGTCGAACGCGTTCACCACCGAGCTGGACGATGTCAACGCCGAACTCGATCGCCTGTCGCAAAGCATTGCCGAGCCGACCTTCACCGAAGCCGACGCGGCGCTGGGTGACGATCTGGGCGAAGACGATTTCGACTTCCTCGCCGGTACTGACGAAGCGGCGACCAAGCTTGATCTGGCTCAGGCCTACATCGACATGGGCGACGCCGACGGGGCACGCGACATCCTCAATGAAGTGCTGACCGAAGGTAATGAAACGCAGCGTGGCGAGGCCAAGGAGATGCTTTCTAACCTGGCGTAGGTTCTACGTTGAAGCCAAAGCGGCAGCCATTGAGGCTGCCGTTTTTGTTTGTGCCCGAACATCTGTTGTCAGGGCTATTGCTATCGCGAGCAGGCTCACTCCTACATTTGGAATGCGTTTCCCTGTAGGAGTGAGCCTGCTCGCGATGGGGCCCTTGATGGTGATAGAGAACTCTGGCATCCCTGAACCACCGCCTTATAATGCCCGCCTTTGCAAACACAGCAGGCTGTCCCACCTTGGCAAACATAGATAACCCGGTCGCCGAAATGGCCCCCGACGGCTTTTACCGCGTCGCGCTGGGCGTCGAGTACAAAGGCTCGCGCTACAGCGGCTGGCAGCGGCAGCTGACGGGTGTCGCGACGGTGCAGGAAGAACTCGAAAAGGCTTTGTCGAAAGTTGCCAACTCGCCGATTTCCCTGCAATGCGCCGGGCGTACTGACGCCGGCGTGCATGCCTGCGGGCAAGTGGTGCATTTCGACACTCAGGTCGATCGCTCGCTGAAGGCCTGGGTCATGGGCGCCAACATCAATCTGCCCCATGACATCAGCGTCAGTTGGGCGCGGGTGATGCCGGCGCATTTTCACGCGCGCTTCAAGGCAATCGCCCGGCGTTATCGGTATGTGATCTACAACGACCAGATCCGCCCGGCGCATCTCAACGAAGAAATCACCTGGAATCACCGTCCGCTGGACGTCGAGCGGATGGCTGAGGCCGCGCAGTGCCTGATTGGTACTCACGATTTCAGTGCGTTTCGTGCCGGCCAGTGCCAGGCCAAGTCACCGATCAAGAAGATGCATCACCTACGCGTGACCCGGCACGGCAAAATGATCGTGCTGGATATCCGCGCCAATGCCTTTTTGCACCACATGGTGCGCAATATAGCCGGTGTGCTGATGACCATCGGTGCTGGCGAGCGCCCGGTCGAGTGGATGAAGGAAGTGCTGGAAAGCCGCGAGCGGCGCTCCGGCGGGGTGACCGCGCATCCTTACGGCTTGTACCTGGTGCAAGTCGAATACCACGATGAATTCCCGCTGCCGGAACGTTTCATCGGGCCACATTTCCTTACGGGTTTCTCCGAACTTGACGGCTGACGCCTTTGAACGCTTTTGTTACCATCCGGGACTTTCCCGGTTTTAGCCTCGGAGTGTTTCCACATGTCAGCCGTTCGCAGCAAGATCTGCGGGATTACCCGCATCGAAGATGCGCTCGCCGCGGTTGCAGCCGGCGCCGACGCGATCGGCCTGGTGTTCTACGCCAAGAGCCCGCGGGCAGTCAGCGTGCAGCAGGCCCGGGCGATCATCCAGGCGCTGCCTCCATTCGTTACCACGGTCGGCCTGTTTGTCAATGCCAGCCGTTGCGAACTCGGCGAAATCCTCGATGCGGTGCCGCTGGACCTGCTGCAGTTTCATGGCGACGAAGCCGCCGAGGACTGTGAAGGCTGGCATCGTCCGTATATCAAGGCATTGCGCGTCAAGGCGGGCGATGACGTTGCCGCGGCTTGTGACGCTTATCCGGGCGCCAGCGGCGTGCTGCTCGACACTTACGTTGAAGGCGTGCCCGGCGGAACCGGGGAAGCCTTCGACTGGTCACTGATTCCGCAGCATTTGAGCAAGCCGTTGATTCTGGCGGGCGGGCTGACTCCCGAGAACATTGCCGACGCGGTTGCGCGAGTAAAACCGTACGCGGTGGACGTCAGCGGCGGGGTGGAGCTGAGCAAGGGCATCAAGGAACACGCAAAGATTCGAGCCTTCATCGAGGCGGTACGCAAAGCACCATAAGGATGTGACGGCTGGCAGTCTGCCGCCGTCCATCAATGCACCTGCACACAGCGGGCGCGGCTGAGGGTTGTCGATTTGCACGCAGGTCATGTTTCGCGCTGATCGTGGCTAGCGGCAATCATCGCCACACACATGAATTTAGCTCAAGGGCATACGCGGGGCTGCGAACCAGAGCGTTCGGGCCGCCGGTACTGGAGAAAGAAAGCATGAGCAACTGGTTAGTAGACAAACTGATCCCTTCGATCATGCGCTCGGAGGTCAAGAAGAGCTCGGTGCCTGAAGGTCTGTGGCACAAATGCCCTTCGTGCGAGGCTGTGCTGTACCGTCCGGAGCTGGAAAAGACCCTGGATGTTTGCCCAAAGTGCAACCACCACATGCGCATCGGCGCACGCGCGCGCATCGACATTTTCCTCGATGCAGAAGGTCGCAATGAACTGGGCGCCGATCTGGAGCCGGTTGACCGTCTGAAATTCCGCGACGGCAAGAAGTACAAGGACCGCCTGACCGCGGCGCAGAAGCAGACCGGCGAGAAAGATGCGCTGATCTCGGTCAGCGGCACGTTGCTGGGCATGCCGGTGGTGGTTTCGGCTTTTGAATTCAATTTCATGGGCGGTTCGATGGGCGCCATCGTCGGTGAGCGCTTTGTCCGTGCAGCCAACTACGCGCTGGAAAACCGTTGCCCGATGATCTGCTTCGCCGCTTCCGGCGGTGCGCGCATGCAGGAAGCGCTGATCTCGCTGATGCAGATGGCCAAGACTTCGGCCGTACTGGCGCGGCTGCGCGAAGAAGGCATTCCGTTCATCTCGGTGCTGACCGACCCGGTCTACGGCGGTGTTTCCGCCAGTCTGGCGATGCTCGGCGACGTCATTGTCGGTGAGCCGAAAGCCCTGATCGGCTTCGCCGGCCCGCGCGTTATCGAACAGACCGTGCGGGAAAAACTGCCGGAAGGCTTCCAGCGCAGCGAGTTCCTGCTGGAGCACGGCGCGATCGACATGATCATCCATCGTCAGGAACTGCGTCCGCGTCTGGGCAACCTGCTGGCGCAAATGACTGGCAAGCCGACGCCGAAATTCGTCGCTGCGCCGGTCGAGCCGGTCGTCGTGCCGCCGGTCCCTGCCGGCCTATGACCGAGCGCACCCTTGGCGAATGGCTCGCCTACCTTGAGCAGTTGCATCCATCGGCCATCGACATGGGGCTGGAGCGTTCGCAACAGGTAGCGTCCCGCATGGGGCTGGGCCAGCCGGCGCCTCGGGTGATCACGGTCACCGGCACCAACGGCAAGGGTTCGACCTGCGCATTCGTGGCGTCATTGCTGCGTGCGCAGGGCCTGAACGTTGGTGTCTACAATTCTCCGCACTTGCTGCGTTACAACGAGCGGGTGCAGCTCAATGGCGTCGAAGCCACCGATGCACAGTTGTGCCAGGCCTTTGCCGCCGTCGAGGCCGGACGCGGCGACACTTCCCTGACTTACTTCGAAATGGGCACGCTGGCGGCGTTCTGGCTGTTTCAACAAGCCGGGCTGGACGCGGTGGTGCTGGAAGTTGGCCTGGGGGGGCGGCTGGACACGGTCAACGTGGTCGATGCCGACATCGCACTGGTGACCAGTATTGGCGTCGATCACGCTGACTATCTCGGTGACACCCGCGAATCCGTGGCCTTCGAAAAGGCCGGCATCTTCCGCCGGGGCAAGCCTGCCCTGTGTGGCGATCTCAATCCTCCGCAACCGCTGCTCGCCAAGGCGCGAGAACTGGCGTGCCCGTTCTTTTTGCGTGGGCGTGACTTCGATCTCGGCATCACTGATCAGCACTGGCAGTGGCGCGGGACCGATGCGCGGGGACAAGTGGTTGAGCTGCGCGATTTACCGCTGCTCGAACTGCCGATGGAAAACGCCGCGCTGGCGTTGCAGGCGTACCTGTTGCTTGGGTTGCCCTGGGATGCGCAGCAGATCGTGGCCGCGTTGCAGGCAACGCGCGTGGTCGGGCGCCTCGATCGGCGGACCTTCGAGTGGAACGGCAAGCGTCTGAGCCTGTTGCTCGATGTCGGCCACAATCCGCATGCCGCCGAGTACCTGGCGCGTCGTTTGGCTTCGCGCCCGCCGCTCGGCAAGCGTCTGGCGGTGTTCGGTCTGCTGGCCGACAAGGATCTGGATGGTGTTGTCGGCGAATTGAATGCTAGTGTCCAGCACTGGGCGGTGGCGCCGCTGGATTCGCCGCGCTCGCGCCCGGTAGCCGAATTGCACGCAGCGTTGCAGGGGCTTGGCGCCTCGGTCACGTCTTACACCAGTGTCGCCGCCGCTTTGGAAGGGCAGTGCGCGCTCGCGACCGCTGACGACGAGATTCTGTTGTTCGGCTCATTTTATTGTGTCGCCGAGGCCCTTGAATGGCTGTCCCGGCGCTCCACGGAGGAAGCGGCAAATGGCTTTGCTGGATAAAGCGTACAAGCAGCGCATGGTTGGCGCGCTGGTGCTGGTGGCGCTGGCGGTGATTTTCCTGCCGATGCTGTTTTCCCGTCAGGACGAGCAGCGGCAGGTGACTGTCGATGCGCCCGCCGCGCCGCAAGCGCCGGTCGTGCCGCAGGTGCAAATGGAGCCTGTAGCCGTGCCGGAGCCGCAAGCCTTGCCGCAAGAACCCGTGCCAACCGACGAAGAAGTCGCCGCAGACACGGCGCCGGCAGCTCCAGCGGCGCCCGCCGCACCAGCGCCAGCACCCACTGCACCTATCGCCATCGCCAAGCCCGCAGCGCCGCCTGCGGTGTCCAAGCCGATTCCGGCACCGGCGCAGCCGATCACGTCATCGTCGACCAAGCCTGATCCGGCGCAAAGTCGCGTCGATGCCAACGGTCTGTCGGTGAGCTGGTCGGTGCAACTGGCCAGTCTGTCGAGCCGCGCCAGCGCCGAGAGCCTGCAGAAAAATCTGCGCAGCCAGGGCTATAACGCCTACATTCGTTCTGCCGACGGCAAGAATCGGGTGTTCGTCGGTCCGCTGATCGAGCGTGCCGAAGCCGATCGTCTGCGCGATCTGCTCAGCCGTCAGCAGAACCTCAAGGGCTTTGTTGTGCGTTTCCAGCCCGAGCGCGGTTAAAAACTATCGCCTCGATTGAAAAGCACAGGAAATCGCAGCTTACCGAGAGGCATGCGCTCTGCTAAAATGCGCCGCCTTATCCGTCTGTAGGCTGCACTGTGCCATTTACCTGGGTTGACTGGGCGATCGTTGCAATCATCGCCATCTCCGCTTTGATCAGTCTGAGCCGCGGCTTCGTCAAGGAAGCATTATCGCTGGTGACCTGGATCATCGCAGGAGCCGTCGCCTGGATGTTCGGTGGCTCATTGTCCGAGTACCTCGCCGGATACATCGAAACCCCATCGGCTCGCGTGATCGCGGGCTGTGCCATCATGTTTGTCGCCACACTGATCGTGGGCGCAATGATCAATTATCTTATCGGCGAGTTGGTTCGCGTCACCGGGTTGTCCGGGACCGATCGATTCCTCGGCATGGCCTTCGGCGCAGCGCGTGGCGTGTTGCTGGTGGTCGTGGCGGTCGGGCTGTTGAGCCTGGGGCCGGTACAGCAGGACGGGTGGTGGAAAGAATCACAGCTCGTACCCAAGTTTCTATTGGTCGCCGACTGGTCCAAAAACCTGATTCTCGGGTGGAGCAGTCAGTGGCTTGCCAGCGGAATCAGCGTACCCGCTGATATTCCGTTCAAGGAGCAGCTCTTGCCGACGGCGAAAACGCCTCAGTGAGTGTTGTTCAGTTCAGATCCATTAAGTAGGGGTTGCGTCGCATGTGTGGCATCGTCGGTATCGTCGGTAAGTCGAACGTCAATCAGGCGCTGTATGACGCGCTAACCGTGCTCCAGCACCGCGGCCAGGACGCTGCCGGTATCGTGACCAGCCATGATGGCCGGTTGTTCCTGCGCAAGGACAATGGCCTGGTGCGTGACGTGTTTCAGCAGCGTCACATGCAGCGTCTGGTCGGCCACATGGGTATCGGCCATGTCCGTTACCCGACGGCGGGCAGTTCGACTTCGGCCGAAGCCCAGCCGTTCTACGTCAACTCGCCTTACGGCATCACTTTGGCGCACAACGGCAACCTGACCAACGTCGAGCAGTTGGCCAAAGAGATCTACGAATCCGATCTGCGTCACGTCAACACCAGTTCCGACTCGGAAGTGCTGCTCAACGTGTTCGCCCACGAGCTGGCCCAGCGCGGCAAGCTGCAACCGACCGAAGAAGACGTGTTTGCCGCCGTGACTGACGTGCATAACCGTTGCGTCGGGGGTTACGCGGTCGTGGCGATGGTTACCGGTTACGGCATCGTCGGTTTCCGCGATCCGCACGGCATCCGTCCGATTGTGTTCGGCCAGCGTCACACCGACGAAGGCGTCGAGTACATGATCGCTTCGGAAAGCGTTTCGCTGGACGTGCTCGGTTTCACCCTGATTCGCGACCTCGCCCCAGGCGAAGCGGTGTACATCACCGAAGACGGCAAGCTGCACACCCGTCAGTGCGCGACCAACCCGTCGCTGACCCCGTGCATCTTCGAACACGTCTATCTGGCGCGCCCGGACTCGATCATCGACGGCGTGTCGGTCTACAAGGCGCGTCTGCGCATGGGTGAGAAGCTCGCCGAGAAGATTCAGCGCGAGCGTCCGGAGCACGATATCGACGTGGTCATCCCGATTCCTGATACCAGCCGCACCGCGGCACTGGAACTGGCCAACCACCTGGGTGTGAAATTCCGCGAAGGTTTCGTCAAGAACCGCTACATCGGCCGGACCTTCATCATGCCAGGCCAAGCGGCACGCAAGAAGTCGGTGCGTCAGAAACTCAACGCCATCGAGCTGGAATTCCGCGGCAAGAACGTGATGCTGGTCGACGACTCGATCGTGCGTGGCACCACCTGCAAGCAGATCATCCAGATGGCCCGCGAAGCCGGCGCGAAAAACGTCTACTTCTGCTCGGCGGCGCCGGCGGTACGCTTCCCGAACGTCTACGGCATCGACATGCCGAGCGCGCACGAACTGATCGCCCATAATCGTTCCACTCAGGATGTGGCCGATCTGATCGGCGCTGACTGGCTGATCTACCAAGACCTGCCGGACTTGATCGAAGCGGTCGGTGGCGGCAAGATCAAGATCGAGCAGTTCGATTGTGCGGTGTTTGACGGCAAGTACGTCACCGGCGACGTCGACGAGGCCTACCTGAACAAGATCGAGCAGGCACGCAATGATGCCTCGAAGGTCAAGACCCAGGCGGTCAGTGCGATCATCGATCTGTACAACAACTGAGTTTCTACCGGCCCTGAGGGGCCGGTTTTGTATCTGATATTCAATTTTCGAGAACAGGGCAAGGAGTGACAGCATGAGTCAGGAATGGGATGCCGGTCGGCTGGACAGCGACCTCGAAGGCGTAGCGTTCGATACTCTGGCCGTACGCGCCGGTCAGCACCGTACGCCGGAAGGCGAACACGGCGATCCGATGTTCTTCACCTCCAGCTACGTGTTCCGTACTGCTGCCGATGCGGCTGCGCGGTTTGCCGGTGAAGTGCCGGGCAACGTGTATTCGCGTTATACCAACCCGACCGTGCGCGCATTCGAAGAGCGCATTGCTGCGCTGGAAGGTGCCGAGCAGGCCGTTGCGACCGCCACCGGCATGGCCGCGATCATGGCAGTGGTCATGAGCCTGTGCAGCGCTGGCGATCACGTGCTGGTTTCGCGTAGCGTATTTGGTTCGACCATCAGCCTGTTCGAGAAGTACTTCAAGCGTTTCGGTGTGCAAGTCGATTACGTGCCCCTCGCCGATCTGTCGGCGTGGGATGCGGCGATCAAGTCCAACACCAAACTACTGTTTGTCGAGTCGCCGTCCAATCCGCTGGCAGAGCTGGTCGATATCGCCGCGCTGGCGGAAATTGCTCACGGCAAGGGCGCGATGCTGGTGGTCGACAACTGCTTCTGCACCCCGGCGTTGCAGCAGCCGCTGAAGATGGGCGCCGATATTGTTGTGCACTCGGCGACCAAGTTCATCGACGGCCAGGGTCGTTGCATGGGCGGTGTGGTCGCTGGCCGCAGCGAGCAGATGAAAGAAGTGGTCGGCTTTCTGCGTACTGCCGGGCCGACGCTGAGCCCGTTCAATGCGTGGATTTTCCTCAAGGGCCTGGAAACCCTCAACCTGCGCATGAAAGCGCATTGCGCCAATGCGCAGGAGCTGGCCGAGTGGCTGGAGCGGCAGGAAGGCATCGAGAAGGTCCATTACGCCGGTCTCAAGAGCCATCCGCAGCACGAACTGGCGCAGCGTCAGCAGAGGGCTTTCGGTGCGGTGGTGAGTTTTGAGGTCAAGGGGGGCAAGGAGGGCGCCTGGCGCTTTATCGACGCGACTCGACTGATCTCGATCACTGCCAACCTGGGCGACAGCAAGACCACCATTACCCATCCGAGTACCACCTCCCACGGCCGTCTGGCGCCGCAGGAGCGCGAAGCGGCGGGTATTCGTGACAGCCTGATCCGCATTGCGGTCGGTCTGGAAGATGTGGCTGACCTGCAGGCCGATCTGGCGCGCGGTCTGGCTGCGTTGTGATCGAGTTGCCTACGCCGACCGCAGGCACCCATGGCCGCGTTGCGCTGGTCACGGGTGCCGCGCGGGGCATCGGTCTGGGGATTTCGGCCTGGCTGATCAGCGAAGGCTGGCAAGTGGTGCTGACCGATCTTGATCGCGCGCGGGGCTCGAAGGTGGCGAAGGTGCTGGGTGAAAATGCCTGGTTCATCGCCATGGATGTCGCCGACGAAAGTCAGGTCGCCTTGGGCGTCGCTGAGGTGCTGGGGCAGTTTGGCCGGCTCGATGCGCTGGTGTGCAACGCCGCTGTGGCTGACCCGCACAATATCACCTTGGAAAGCCTTGACCTGGCGTACTGGAATCGCGTGCTGGCGGTGAACCTCAGCGGGCCGATGCTGTTGGCCAAGCACTGTGCACCTTACCTGCGCGCGCACAACGGTTCGATCGTTAATCTGGCCTCGACCCGCGCCCGCCAGTCCGAGGCCGATAGCGAGGCGTACGCGGCGAGCAAGGGCGGGCTGCTGGCGCTGACTCACGCGTTGGCGATCAGCCTCGGGCCAGAGATTCGCGTCAACGCCGTCAGCCCCGGCTGGATCGACGCACGCGACGCCTCTGCGCGGCGCGCCGAACCCTTGGCGGATGCCGATCATGCCCAGCATCCGGCGGGCAGGGTAGGCACGGTCGAAGACGTCGCGGCGATGGTGGCGTGGCTGCTGTCGAGGAATGCCGGGTTCGTCACCGGGCAGGAATTCGTCGTCGATGGCGGCATGACCAAGAAAATGGTCTACACGTAGCGAGAGGCAGCTTCTAGCTTCAAGCTGCAAGTTGAAGCATGGTGGTGTACCTGCTGTGGGTGTTCATGCTTTTTCTTGCGGCTGATAGCTTGCAGCTAAAAGCTGTTTTTGAAAAAAACTCCAATCCTGCTATTGACTTAGGTTCGCTACCTGCGTAAATTTCGCGGCCTCGGAGATGCAAACGGGTGATTAGCTCAGCTGGGAGAGCGTCTGCCTTACAAGCAGAATGTCGGCGGTTCGATCCCGTCATCACCCACCACTCCCGAGAAACTTGCGCAAGCAAGAACGTAGGCTGAAAGTGCCTGCACCGACGCGCAGCGGTAGTTCAGTCGGTTAGAATACCGGCCTGTCACGCCGGGGGTCGCGGGTTCGAGTCCCGTCCGCTGCGCCATATTTTACGAGTCAGATTCATCTGGTTCGTGATTGTCAGGCACCGAAGCCTGCAGTCAAAACGAGTTACTTGAGCGCAAGCTCAAAGCGATACGCAGCGGTAGTTCAGTCGGTTAGAATACCGGCCTGTCACGCCGGGGGTCGCGGGTTCGAGTCCCGTCCGCTGCGCCATATCTGCTCCAGGGCCCACTGAACGCCTTGAAGCACCGAAGTCAGCCAACGGTTGATTCGGAATCGATAGCAAAGACCCTGGTCGAAAGGCCGGGGTTTTTTGTGTCTGAAATTTGATCTTCCCTCCTGAATCCAGCGCAAATCCCTTGTAGGAGTGAGCCTGCTCGCGATCGCGGTAGTCCAGTCGACAACTTTGTGACTGAAGAATCGCAATCGCGAGCAGGCTCACTCCTACAGGATTCGATTTTCAAATCAGTTGCTGCGGTACCACGCCGCATTGATTTTTTGATTATTTAGTCAGCTTTTTTGTGTCTGGTTGTTTGCTGCGGCCTCGGAAACCTTTAAAGTTAACCTTTCGGTCAGCTTTGCACTGTCAACACAGCTCTTTGCTTCGCCAGAAAGGGCTTCTGCAAGACTCGAGATCCCCAGTAGATAACCACAAGGGCGGATATATAACCGCCCAGAGGATGATCCATGTCCAACCGTGAAATATCCCGGCGCTCGTTCCTCCAGGGCGGGCTGGTGGCGGGCGTGAGCGTCACGCTCACGCCGCTCAGCAGTCAGGCGCTGGCTGCCTTGATGGAAAACAGCGTCACCGTGCCGTCCGAGCAGTGGCTCGGTAACAATGGCAAGGCGCGTCAGCGTAACGATGCCTTGTCCAAGGTCTGCGGCAGCAAAGTGTTTGCCCGCGACATTCGATCCAAAGACATGCCGGGCTGGCCGCAGCAGCAGGGCCACGCCATGTTGTTGAAAACCATCAAGGCTGACCGAATCTACAACGGCTTCGACCTGTCCTGGCTCGGCACCGAGTTGCAGCCGGACCGTATCGTCACCGCCGCTGACCTGGACAAGGACGGCATCGTCTTCCCGGAAGAGCACGCCCCTGATCCATTGCTGCCGGAAGGCAAGGTACCGATGTTCATCGGCCACCCGGTGGCGATCCTGGTCTGGAACGATTTCGAGCGTTTCCGTCAGGCCAAGAACCAGCTCAAATTCAACGACAAAGCGATTCGTTATGGCGACAAAGTGCCGTTCTACGAAGGCGATCCCTACGGCAGCTTCCGCTACGTACGTGTCGGCGGCCCGACCTCGGCGGATGAAGACGAATTTGCCAGCCTCAAGGACTCGATCCTGTTCCCGATGCTGAAAAACCGCCGCCCGGTGTGGAATTCCCAGCCGAACCTGCACGGCAACCTGACCGAGCGCGGCCTGTTCTACGCCGAGCGCATGAAGAAAGAGATCGATACGCCGCCGGACAACTGGCTGGTGTTCGACGAGCGCTACAAGACGCCGTCGATCGAGCCGGCCGCGCTGGAACCGGACAACGGCAACGGCTGGTACGATCCGCAGACCAAGACCCTGCACTTCGTCGTGGCCACTCAGTGCCCATTGGAAGTGGCGACCGAGACCGCGAAAATGATCGCGCCGTCGCGCTTTGGCCTCGCCAATCTGAACATGCACCCGGGTTACACCGTCGGGTACGGCTCCAAGGACCACAACATTTTCGTCTACTACGCAGCTCTCGCTGCGCTGTATGGCGCTGGGGTGCCGGTGCGTCTGGCCAACGACCGCTACGAGCAATTTCAGAGCGGCATCAAGCGTCACCCGTTCGACATCCGCTACCAGTTGGCCGTGGACAAGAACGACTACACCTTCAAGATTTTCCGCGCTGAAATGAGCGTCGACGGTGGCGGTCGGGTCAACTACAGCCCATCGGTGGCGGCGGTCGGTGCAACAGCGGCGCAGTCGATCTACTACATGCCGCAGAACGATCTGCAGGTCACCGCGTACCACTCGCGTGCGGTGGAAGCGGGTTCGATGCGCGGTTACGGCACGCTGCAGAGCATGGCGTCGACCGAAATGATGGTCGATGAAATCGCCGATCGCCTCGGTGTCGACGCGATCGATCTGCGCCGCAAGAACGCCCTGCGTTCGGGCATGAAAAACACCCAGGGCGCGATTCCTGCCGGTGCACTGCGCCTGCACGAAATTCTCGACAAGGCCGCGGTGCACGAAGTCTGGAAAAACCGCGAGGCGATCAAGCAGCAGCGCGAAGCGGCCGACCCGGACAACTGGTATGGCGTCGGTTTTGCCATTTGCCAGAAAGACTTCGGCACCGGTTCCGAAGCGCCGATGGCCAGCATCGAGTTCAGTGCTGACGGGCGCATCAGTCTGCGTCACATCGGCATCGAAATCGGCACCGGCATGTCCACCTCGCAGGCGCTGGTGGTGGCCGATTTCCTCGGCAGCCCGGCTCATGAAGTGAAGACCGGCGAAACCGAATGGAAGGAAATGCAGCTGATCACCAGTGGCAACCCTTACATCATGAGCCAGGCCGAGCAGAACAACCTGCTGCGCAACCCGCGTTGGGTCGGCAAATTGGCTTCGGCATCGTCGGCGACCAACTCGGCTTACTACTTCAGCCACGCCACCCGGGAAGCGGCGCGCGTGCTGTTCAATCACGGATTGTGGCCGGCGGCGCTGGAGATCTGGCGTCAGGGCCCGTATGGCGGCCAGGCCAACCCTTACGTGGTGCGGCGCGAAGATGCGCACTGGGTCGACGGCAAACTGACCGCCAACGGCATGCAGCCGCTGAGCTTCGAAGAACTGGCCAAGCGTGCTCATGAACGCGGTCTGGTCACCGCTGCCACCGTGCACGGTTTCAACCGCTGGAGCTGGGCCGAGGCTGAATACAGCATCGACGGTGTACGCGAGCGCCTGCCGCTTGACGGTCTGGCGGTGAAGTACGGTGATGGCGCGCCGCAAGCGAAAAAAGCGCAGATGAACAGCGCCGGTTTCCATTTGCTCGATCGGCAGAACATCAACTACCCGGTGGTGCAACTGAACAACGCGGCAGTGACTTACTACAGCCCGGTCGCCACGCTGGTCGAGCTGAAGGTCAACAAGGGTTCTGCAGAAGTTGAAGTGCTCAACCACCATTCGTGGGTCGAGTGCGGCCGCGTGCTGGTCGAAGAACTGGTCAAGGGCCAGCTCGAAGGCGGTATCGCCATGGGCATCGGGCACGCCTTAATGGAAGAAATGCCGCTGTACGAAGGCGGGCCAGGGGAGGGTGACTGGAACTTCAACCGCTATCGCTTGCCGATGGCCCGTCACGTTGCGGTGTGGAAGCAGACCGCGGAGATTCTGCCGCCGCTGTCGCCGAGCGACCCGTCCAAAGGCATCGCCGAGGTGGTGATGATCCCGATTGTCGGTGCCATCGGTAACGCCGTGGCGCACGCCATCGGTAAACGTGTTCGCGACCTGCCCATCACTGCTGCGCGCATCAAGGAGGCCCTCAATGGCTAACCGTCCGCTTCAACTGACCCTCAATGGTCAATCCGTCGGCCCGGTGGACATCCCTGATGACCTGCCGATGATCGACTATCTGCACGAATACAAAAACCTCACCGGTTCGCGTCTGGGCTGTGGCCAAGGCATCTGTCACGCCTGCGTGGTGATCGTCGACAACCCGGACGGCACCAGCGAAGAAGTGCGCACCTGCATCACGGGTGCGCATTACTTCGAGGGCAAAAAGGTCCGCACCATCGAATCCCACGCCAAGCGTGACGAGCACGGGCAGGTCACTGAGTTGAATCCGATCCAGCAACGTTTCGTCGATGAGTTCGCCTTCCAGTGCAGCTACTGCGCGCCAGGCTTCGTCAACGCCGCGACGGTGCTGGTGGAGAAGCTGCAGCGTCAGCCAATCGTCAAAAGCCAGCTGGAAAGAGTCATCGAGGACAGCCTCGGCCATCACGTCTGCCGTTGCACCGGGTACGTGCGTTATTACAACGCCACCCGCAACGTGCTGACCGATCTCGGCCTGGTCAAGGAGGGTTAAACATGAAGCGTTTACTGACCCGCCTGACGCTGGCGGTCGGCCTTGCCGCGCCAGCGTTGTTCGCTCATGCCGATGAGCAAGTCAAACGCGGCGAATACCTCGCCCGCGCTGCCGACTGCATGGCCTGCCACACCGCCGCCGGTGGTGCGCCATTTGCCGGTGGACTGCCGATCGTCTCGCCGTTCGGCACGATCTACGGCACCAACATCACTCCGAGCAAAAAGTACGGTATCGGTTTGTATAGCGATGACGAGTTCTTTGCTGCGCTGACCGCAGGCAAGCGGCGCGACGGGGCGAACCTGTATCCGGCGATGCCGTACACCTCGTATCACTTGATGCCGCGTGCAGACTCCGACGCGATTCATGCCTACCTGAAAACCATCGAGCCGATCGAGCGCGCCGCGCCGGTCACCAGCCTGAGCTTCCCGTTTAACGTGCGCCCGGGCCTGATGGGCTGGAACATGCTCTATGGCAGCGCTCTGAAGCTGGAACCAGCCGAAGGCAAAAGCGAAGCGTGGAAGCGCGGCCAGTACATGGTCGAAGTGCTCGGCCACTGCGGCGAATGCCACACCCCGCGCGGTCTGCCGGGAGCGATGCAATTGGACAAGCGTCTGACTGGCGGCATCCTCAACGGCTACCTGGCGCCGAGCCTGCTCGCCACCGATCTGGCTGCGCGCGGCTGGAACCAGCAGGATCTGGCGACGTTTCTTAAACACGGCATGAGTGCGCAGGGCACGATGTTCAACGAGATGTTCCCGGTGTTTCATAACAGCACCCAGGGTCTCAAGGATGCGGATCTGGCGGCCATGGCGACTTTCCTGCTGGGCGAGCAACCGCCGGCAGCCAAGGCGCTGGTTGAAGTGCCGGTCGCGCAGCTCGGCGCCAGCGCCCAGCGTGGCCGTCAGGAATACCTGAACGTCTGCGCCGGTTGCCACGCGGCGGGTGGCGAAGGCAAGCCGCACATTGCGGTGGCCATGCGCGGCAACACCACGTTGCGTCTGGAAGATCCGCGTAACCTGCTGCGGGTGATCGAGGACGGCATCGGCGAACAGAAATTCTCCGGGTTCGAGCACATGCAACCGATGCCGGGTTTCGCCGACAAGCTCAGTCCTGAGCAACTGACCGATCTGCTCAACTACCTGCGTCAAGGCTGGGGCGGGCAATCGGCGGAGCTGGTGGTGAGCGAGGTGCACAAGTTGCAAGCCGACGCATCGTCGATCGAGCACAAGGCGCACTGATATGCAGCATCTCGATCTGCAAGTGGTGCGCCGGGCGTTGGAGTGGTCACTGGCCGGGCAGCGTATCTGGCTGTGCACGGTGCTGGCCACCTATGGCTCGGCACCGCGCGCGCCGGGTTCGCTGTTGGCGGTGAACGACGGCGGGCAGTGGATCGGATCGCTGTCCGGTGGTTGCGTCGAGGAGGATTTTCTCCAGCGCGTCGCCGAGGGTGCGTTTCATGATGCTGCCAACGTTGTGCGCTACGGCGAGGGTGACGATCCGCGCTCGCGGGTCAGTCTGCCCTGTGGCGGCATTCTTGATGTGCTGGTGGAAAAACTCGATGCCGGCTGCGAGGTGCAGGCGCATCTGCGCGAACTGGAATCGGCGCTGCTTGGTCAGCGTCGTCTGATTCGTGAGGTCGATCTGGCCAATGGTGCGCGTGGTCTGTTCGTTGATCGCGAGCAGGGCGCGCGGATCGAGCGTGAGATTGATCGGGTGCGCATTCGTATCGGCGCGGCGCAGCGCTTGTTGCTCGCTGGCTACTCCAGCGTCGCGCAGGCGTGCGCCGAGTTCGCCGTAGGTCTGGGCTTCGAGGTGATTCTCTGCGATCCGCGTGATGAAGTGCTTGAGGGAGTCATACTCGAAGGCGTGGAAATTCGCCGGCAGTTGCCGTCGGTGTTCATTGCTGACGGCGGCTGTCATCGTGACACCGCGGTGGTGGCGCTGACTCACGATCCACGCATCGACGATCTGGCGATGATGGAAGCGGTGCGCACCGAAGCCTTCTACATCGGTGTGATGGGTTCACTGCAGACTTCGCAAAAGCGCTTCGAGCGTTTGCGTCGGATTGGCGGTCTGGGGGAGGGCGAGCTGGCGCGGATACATGCGCCGATCGGTCTCAATCTCGGCAGCAAGACGCCGGCAGAAATCGCCTTGGCGGTACTGGCGGATATCGTGCGGATTCGTAGCGGGATTCCTCGGGACCAGCTCTGAGTCTACGTTGATGAAAAAGGGGCCGCTGTTCAGCGGCCCCTTTTTTTACATCCCGAATTTATCGCGCAGTCCGTAATACCAAGCGCCGAGTGCGGCGAACGGTGTGCGCAGCAACTGTCCGCCCGGGAACGGGTAGTGCGGCAGATCGGCGAACGCATCGAAACGCTCGGCCTGACCGCGCAACGCTTCGGCCAACACCTTGCCCGCCAGGTGTGTGTACGTGACGCCATGGCCGCTGCAACCTTGCGAGTAATAGATGTTGTCGCCAAGACGACCCACCTGTGGCAAACGCGACAGCGTCAGCAGGAAGTTTCCGGTCCAGGCGTAGTCAATCTTCACGTCCTTGAGCTGCGGAAAAGCCTTGAGCATTTTCGGACGGATGATCGCCTCGATATTGGCCGGGTCGCGCGCGCCATACACCACACCGCCGCCGAAGATCAGGCGCTTGTCTCTCGTCAGGCGGTAGTAGTCGAGCAGGTAGTTGCAGTCTTCGACGCAGTAATCCTGCGGCAGCAGTGCTTTGGCCAACTCATCGCCCAATGGCTCGGTGGTGATCACCTGAGTGCCGCACGGCATCGATTTGGCTGCCAGCTCCGGTACCAGATTGCCGAGGTAGGCATTGCCCGCCACGATGATGAATTTGGCCCTGACCTTGCCTTGCGGCGTATGCACAACCGGGTTGGCACCGCGTTCGATACGCACCGCCGGCGACTGTTCATAGACAGTGCCGCCGAGAGATTCAACCGCCGCCGCTTCGCCGAGCGCCAGGTTCAGCGGATGGATATGCCCGCCGCTCATGTCGAGCATGCCGCCGACGTATTGCTCACAACCGACGACTTCGTGAATACGGCGCTGATCGAGCAGCTCAAGTTGCGAATGGCCGAAGCGCTCCCAGAGGCGCTTCTGCGATTCCAGATGGCCCATCTGCTTGGGCGTGAGGGCGGCGAACACGCCACCGTCCTTCAAATCGCATTGAATATTGTATTTGGCGACACGCTCGCGAATGATCCGGCCGCCCTCGAAGGCCATCTGCCCAAGCAATTGCGCTTGCTTCGGGCCGACACTGCGTTCGATCACGTCAATGTCCCGGCTGTAACTGTTGACGATCTGCCCGCCATTGCGCCCCGAGGCGCCGAAGCCGACCCTGGCCGCTTCCAGCACGGTCACGCGAAAACCGTTCTCCAGCAGAAACAGTGCCGAGGACAGCCCGGTGTACCCGGCGCCAATCACACAGACATCCGTCTCCACATCATCCTGCAGCGCCGGACGTGACGGCGCGGCGTTGGCCGACGCAGCGTAATAAGACTCTGGGTAAGGGGTGTTCGCCATCCTGCCGCCTCTGTTTAATATATTTTACGAGTGCGCTGATCCTACCCGAGTTGAAAAACCTCCGCCAGCCACCGGAAAAACCGCGTTGCCGGGGGCAAATTAAATATTTTGCATATTCATAGGGTTAGGTGAAAAAAAGGTGTTGACACCCCTCCGGAATTCCGTAGAATGCCGCCTCACAGCAGGCACGTAGCTCAGTTGGTTAGAGCACCACCTTGACATGGTGGGGGTCGTTGGTTCGAGTCCAATCGCGCCTACCAAACAAAATCCGCTCTGCTGGGCGGTCTAGAAGGGCTCACCGAAAGGTGAGCCCTTTTTTGTTGTCTGGGATTTGCCAAATCCGCTTGGTGACCAACCAAAATGAAAGGGCTTCCAAGCGTGTGCGGTCAGGCGCTCTGCGGTTCGCTGCGTCCGCTTTCTTCCACCGCCAGATTTGTGAAGAAAATACAGCCTATGAGCCTTGCGAACAGTGTCAGTGTGTCGGCAAGGTCCGGGTTATCGAACAGCACAGCCCTTGAATCCAACGCGCACAATGCTCCCCACAATCTTCCATCCGGCAGAAAAACAGGCGCCCCTGCATAGCTCTCGATCGCAAATTGCTTCACGACTGGACGTGAGCACAGCCGACCGTCGTCACTGATTTTCGGCAGGAAAAGCACCTTGGGGTCTCGCCGGAACTCGCTGCAAAGCGTGGTCTCCAGATCCAGGGTATCGCCGACGTTGATACCAAGCTCGATCGGATCGTACGCCGAGCAAACTATCCATTCGGTTTCGGTGAATTTTGCGATCCCGGCGAAGCGTGTTCCGGTCAAGCGCGTTACAAGCTGCAAGATATTCGTTGTTGCTTCGATTTCGGCAATCGCCGAGCGTTCTTCTGCACTCAGGGATGCTTTGAGAACAGTCTCACTCATTTCCATACGTTCAAATCTCCAGATTGCTTCTGCGTTGCCGAGCCTGCCCTGGCATCGTATCAACCAAGGTTCTTGCCAGCGTCATTAGCGTAGCCTTCCTCGCGGACCTTTGTCACAGGACCATTTCCTGCACAGACCGTTCGCTTTCAGGTACGTTAGTCCAGCATCCACTAAAATAATGTGGATATTGAAGGGGTTACAGTGCTATTGGACCAACCGGTTATCAGAAAACGGTTGTGGCAGCAGGTGGGTTTCAGTAATATCCGCCCCGCGTTCACCACCACGGTTTATGCATTTTTAAATCCCAAGCTTCCATCAGCTGCTTGGGATTTTTTTTGCCTGCGATTTGGCTTTTTTCTTTTGCTGACGATTCGATTCGACGTGTTACGCGCGTCACGATTGTGCCGAGCGGAGCGCCTTGGCGCGCGGCGAAGCGCTCGCGACAGGGCGGGCCGGGCTGTACGCCCGGATCAGCCATGTCGAGGCGTTGTTATTGATGTTGATGATGATCGCAGCGACCGGAATGGCGCGTGGCGTGACATTTGTTTAGCGGTGCGAATTCCCTGTGCTCTGTCGGAAACGTCCGACAGCCAGTCTTTGAGATGGCAGGTAGTATCTGGCGGGCAACGGGAGGAATGGCGTGTTGAAGTGAAGGCGGGACTTGCGTGTCAGGCGCCGTGCCCAGCGATGTGGGAAGCGGATGGCAAAACGGCGCGTAAAGCTCTAGCCAGTCATTCCACGAGGTAAACGGACTGGCTACTGACTGCGATGCGACTCAAGGCGTTTGTGGCTTGTCCGGAGCGGTCAGGCCAGCCTGGATGCGCTGGTAAATCTCTTCACGGTGCACGGCCACGTTTTTTGGTGCGTTGATGCCAATGCGAACCTGTTGGCCGCTAACGCCCAGAATGGTGATAGTGATGTCGTCGCCAATGTTTATGCTTTCACCGACTTTGCGGGTGAGTATCAGCATGGTCTTCTCCTTGATTGCTTTGTAGGGCACCTGATTCAGACAGTGCAGAGGTCGGTGGTACGTATAGATTAGTGCGAAGTCTCACGGTTTGGGTGCCTCTTTCTGACGCGCAGAAGCGGCATTAATTCCCAGGGCGTAACTATACAGAGGCTGCAAGCATCAATCTCGTTGTTTTGTGCCCATTTTGCGGGGCTCGCGAAGATTTATGAATGATAAGATCGCGGCTTTGGGATTTTCGAGGAAAGCGTTGTGCGCAAATTGGTCTGGGTAATCGCAGCACTGGTACTGGCGGGCTGTGGAGAGGGCAAGCAAGGTGATCTGCCGACGCCGAAAACTGCCGTTGCAGCGCCGGCAGTCGCCGCTGCTCCGCAATGGGATCTCGAGGTGCGTGGAGAAACGCCGCAGGCGGTCAGTGATCTGAGTGGCTGGTTGATCGAGCATGCTTTCGTGCCGACGGTCATCAAGGACAGCGGCGGCAAAACGCGAATTCTGATTGGCCCGTTCAATTCCAAAGCCGAGGCCGAAGCACGGAAGGTGCAGGTGGACGCGGCGCTGGTCAAGGCGAAAAAACAGAACATCGAATCGGTGCTGATCGAGCACCCGATCGCGCCATGACCCATCCACTTGGCGGATCAGCCTAAAGGCTGTCACGCGCGACTCGTTCCTTTGCAGTCGCTGATGATTTCCAGAAGGAGCTCCCATGGCCTCCGCCAACCCGTACAAGCTGTTTGATACAACCCTGCATCGCAAGACCCGGTTGAGCCCGCACCTGATGCGCATCACATTGGCGGGTCCGTCAGTGGCTGAGATGGCTACCTGGGCGCCGGATCAGCGGGTGAAACTGTTTTTCCCGGCGGCCAATGGTTCGCACGCGAAGCTCGCGCAGGAGGACGGCTGGTACGCTCGGTTTCGCGCGATGCTCGCGGATCGACGCCCGGCGATGCGCACCTACACCATTCGCCACTTGCGCGCCGGGCAGGGCGAAGTCGATATCGATTTTGTCCTGCACGGCGAGACCGGTCCGGCGTCGCGCTGGGCACTGCATTCGCAGCCAGGCGATGCGATGCAGATCCTTGCACCTGACCGGCAATACTCGGCGAAGGAGGCGGGCGGTTTTGAGTGGAAGCCGCCGCAAACCCTTAAGCAATTGTTGCTGGTTGCCGATGCGACAGCGCTGCCGGCCGCGATGGGCATACTGGATCAGTTGGCGAGGTCTTCGGCGCCGCCGCATGTCCAGGCGTTTTTCGAAGTGGACAGCCTGCAGGACATGCTTGCCGTTCCCGATTGGCCGGAGTTGTCGGTGCAGTGGCTGATTCGCGACCAAGCGAGCGAGTCGGTCGCTGGAACCTTGATGGTGCAAGCCGTGCGGACAGCTGTTTTGCCAGTCCATGCGGCCTCGGTTGCCCAATCACCTGAGCTGGCTGATGTTGATATCGAAAAAGACATTCTTTGGGAGATCGCTGATACCGCCCCGGATGGATTTTACGGCTGGATCGCCGGAGAGTCTGCAGCGGTGATGAGCTTGCGCAAATATCTGATCAAGGACTGCGGTCTGCCGCGTGAGTCGCTCAATCTGATGGGTTACTGGCGACACAACAAGGCGGCTAATTAGCCAATAAAAAAGCCTCGAACATGACATTCGAGGCTTTCTTTTGTCCGCTGATTCAGCCGCAGGCTTTCATGTTCACCGGGCCGACGAATTCGTTGCCGCGTCCCATCACACACGCCACGCTCTGATTGCGCTGAAGCTCCCAGTCTTGCACCGGATAGGTCTTGTCCCACGCCTCATACAATTTTCGATCCTGTTTCGACAGGCGCAAGCCGTACTGCTTGCTCATGTAGAAGTACGTCCGGGCGATCATGCCGCGGATCGAAGGGCGGGGCATGACCTTCTTTGCCTTGAAATCGACTTGAGTCAGGCACGAGCCGTATTGGCCCGATTGCACCGGCAACCAGCCGAAGCTGAAGTTGCTGCGGTCACCATTCACCTCGCCAATGCTCGGGACCAGGTTGTGCAGATCGGCCTCGGCTTTCTGGTAGACCGGGTCGTAGCGTGTGCAATTCTTGCGTCCACCGGTCTGCCAGCATTGGCGCTGATGGCCGATTTGCCAGGCCGGCACAATGTGCTCCCACTCGATGCGTGAGGCGCGCTTGGCGCTCTTGCGCGGGACGTAGCCGCAGGCTTTCAGATCAACCCGGTTACCGGTGTATTTGCACCCGCAATAAAACTCCGTGGACTGGGGCGCATAGAGTTTCCAGGCCGCCTTCTTGGCTTCGGAAAAAGTTCGGGGGGCGCCGGCCTGAGCACCCATGGCGACAAGCAGCAACAGAAACGCAAAACAGCGGACACTCATTGAATCAATCTTCCTTCGGTACAACCCAAAAAATCTGTACGCCACCGTCGTCGCGATAAGCGAGGGTGACATTGTCGTTCTCGTCGATTTCCTCAAGCAGGCGCTCCCAGTCGTCCATCGGCTCGTCTGGCAGGCGGAAGATCAGGGCGGCTTTGGCTTTTTGGGCGGTGGGGGAATTGATGATTTTCTGAACGCGCATACCCATGCGTTCGTAAGCGTCAGGAGCATCAGGGGAGGTGGCCACGAGGTTATCCTTATTAAGCTGTACGTGCATACAGTATTTAACTGTAAGCGTTTTCGCAACTGCTTAAAATTCAAGAAAATCCTCTGACAGTGGTTTTCCGATTTTGGTGTGGGAGGAATCGATTTTTTTGTGCGAAAAGTGCGCGATGGCAGTAAGCAGCGCATCACCCGCTTTGGCAGACGGGTGATGCGTGAATTGCCCGATCACGAATGGACCGGGCGGAGAGCACTCAATATTCCCAGAACATCCGTTGCAGCTCTTTGCTGTCGTTGGTCTTGGTCAGCGCGACCATCGCCAGGATCCGGGCTTTCTGCGGGTTCAGGTCGTGAGCAACGACCCAGTCGTACTTGTCGTCAGGTTGTTCGGCGTTGCGCAGAACGAAGCCGCCAGCGTTGACGTGGGACGAGCGAATGATCTGTACGCCATCCTTGCGCAGCGCTTGCAGGGCCGGGACGACGCGCGAGGACACCGAACCGTTGCCGGTGCCGGCGTGAATGATCGCCTTGGCGCCGGACTGCGCGAGCGCCTTGTAGGCAGTATCGCTGACGTTGCCGTAGGAATAGGCAATTTCTACGTCAGGCAGGCTCTTGATGTTCTTGATGTCGAATTCAGAATCCATGGTGTGACGCTTGGCCGGCAAGCGGAACCAGTAGGACTTGCCTTCAACGACCATGCCCAACGGGCCCCAGGCACTTTTGAACGCCTCGGTCTTGATGTTGATCATTTTGCTGACGTCGCGACCGGACTGGATTTCATCGTTCATGGTCACCAGTACGCCTTTGCCGTGCGCTTCTTTGCTGCTGGCCACGGCCACGGCGTTATACAGGTTGAGCATGCCATCGGCGGACATGGCGGTACCCGGACGCATCGAGCCGACCACGATGATTGGCTTGTCGGTTTTCTCCACCAGGTTCAGGAAGTAAGCGGTTTCTTCCAGAGTGTCGGTGCCATGAGTGATAACGATGCCATCGACATCCTTGCTGTCGGCCAGTTCGGCGACGCGGCGGCCCAGTTGCAGCAGGTTTTCGTTGGTGATGCTTTCCGAGGCGATCTGCATGACTTGTTCGCCACGTACGTTGGCCAGCTTGCTCAGTTCGGGAATGCCGGCAATCAGTTGCTCGACACCGACCTTCGCGGCCTGATAGGTAGCACTGTTGGCGGCGCTGGCGCCGGCACCGGCAATCGTGCCGCCGGTAGCGAGGACCACGACGTTGGCCAGCTTGGTCTGGGTTTCGGCTTCTTTGGCCTGAAGGGCGGTGGGCAGGAGCAGGAGGAGGGCCAATGCGCCCGGAACCAAAGTGTTGAAAGCAGATTTCATTATTTTTCTCTCTAGTAGTGAGACGGTGCTGATGCAGGTTCATCTAGATGCGCCCCAAGCCGATCTGGATGCCCGGGGTGCGATGAAGGGAGCAGGATCTGTACCAGCCGTACTGTGCCCCGCCAAAATGCTTAACCTGATGATTTACATCAAGATTTCAGGTGTAAGTAAAAGTTGGGCGCGTGGGTTTATCCGGTTTCCCGAACAAAGAGAGCTTTCGCGTTCGGCTCTCCGAAAAAGACTACGAGCGCTGTCGAGCCCGTCGGCTGGCCGATTTTCGATTTTCTGCTAAAGAAATTCGGCCAGGCGCCGATGGGTGTTCAAGGAATCTGAAATCTGGGGATACACATGTCACTGACGGTCGGCTTTGCAAATCCGGGTGCTGTCACCATTGGCGGTAAAACCGCAGCAACGATCAACACGTTGAACGACGCGGGCAAGGACGCTTCTACCGAGGCCCTGGGCGTTGAAAAAGACAAGAGTAATCAGGTCAGGACCGGTGGCGCCGCGCCCGAGGAGAGCAAAACCGAAGGCAGCAGCAACCTCAACACCACCGTGAAAATGCTCCTCAAGCGCATGCAGGAATTGCAAAAGCAGCTTCAAGAGCAACAGCAGCAGTTGGCCGCCGCCCAGGCCAAGAGCTACCCGACACCCGAAGCCAAGTCCCAGGCGGTGATGTCGATTCAAGGGCAGATCGCGCAGACCAGCGCCGCAATGACGGAAGTCGCCGCTGCGCTGGTCAAGGAAATGTCTCAGGGTTCAACCAGCGGCAATGTGGTGAACACCACGGTTTGACGCAGAAGGGGCGAATCGGCGGATTCGCCCTACAATAAATGACGATTTCTGATTGTTGACAAATGTCGGCGGGATTCGCATAGTTCGGTCTACGCAAACGTTTGCGTCGCTTACCTCCGGTGCTGTCGCCCCGTCTGCAAGCGATGTAGCTTACGCCAGCGCAAGCGTTGCTCACAATAATCATAAGATCGGAGTGAACCCATGAAGCTGCCATTCGCTGGACGTCTTCTTGCTGTCGCTATGCTGGCTGCCACAGCCGCCGCGCTACCTGTCTCCTCGGCGTTCGCCGAATCCGCTGAAAAACCCAAAGTCGCCCTGGTCATGAAATCCCTGGCCAACGAGTTCTTCCTGACCATGGAAGACGGCGCCAAGGCCTACCAGAAAGAACACTCCGCCGATTTCGACCTGATCTCCAACGGCATCAAGGACGAAACCGATACCGCAGGCCAGACGAAGATTGTCGAGCAGATGATCCTCGCCAAGGTCGATGCGCTGGTTATCGCACCCTCGGACTCCAAAGCCATGGTGCCGGTGATCAAGAAGGCCGTCGATGCCGGTATTACCGTGATCAATATCGACAATCAGCTTGATCCGGCAATCGTCAAAAGCAAAAACATCAGCGTCCCTTTCGTAGGACCCGACAACCGTAAAGGTGCGCGCCTGGTCGGTGAATACCTGGCCAAGCAGCTCAAGGCCGGTGACGAAGTCGGCATCATTGAAGGTGTGTCCACGACCACCAATGCCCAGCAACGTACGGCTGGCTTCAAGGATGCGATGGAGGCTGCGCAGATCAAGATCGTTTCCCTGCAATCCGGTGACTGGGAAATCGACAAGGGCAACAAGGTCGCCGCTTCGATTCTCAGTGAATACCCGAACGTCAAAGCGTTGCTGACCGGCAACGACAGCATGGCAGTCGGCGCCGTTTCCGCCGTCCGTGCTGCCGGCAAGGCGGGTCAGGTGAAGGTCGTCGGTTACGACAACATCAATGCGATCAAGCCGATGCTCAAGGACGGTCGCGTGCTGGCCACGGCTGACCAGTTCGCCGCCAAACAGGCGGTGTTCGGCATCGAGACTGCGCTGAAGATCATCAAGGGCGAGAAAGTCGACAGCGGTGCCAACGGCGTGATTGAAACACCGGTCGAGCTGGTCACTCAGTAAGCTTCTGGCGACACAATGGCGCTCGTCCGTCCGGGCGAGCGCACGGAGAGTTATCTATGTCAGTTTCCGCCCCGAACGCTGTCCTCTCGGTCAGCGGTATCGGTAAGACCTATGCGCAACCGGTGCTTGCCGGCATCGATCTGACGCTGATGCGCGGTGAAGTGCTGGCGCTGACCGGCGAGAATGGCGCCGGCAAAAGCACCCTGTCGAAGATCATCGGCGGTCTCGTTACGCCGACCACCGGCCAGATGCAATTCCACGGCAAGGACTATCGCCCGGGCAGTCGCACCCAGGCCGAAGAGCTTGGTGTGCGCATGGTCATGCAAGAACTCAATCTGTTACCGACCCTGTCGGTGGCGGAAAACCTGTTTCTCGACAATTTGCCGAGCAACGGCGGCTGGATCAGCCGCAAGCAACTGCGCAAAGCGGCTATTGAGGCCATGGCGCAGGTCGGTCTTGATGCGATCGATCCGGATACGCTGGTCGGCGAGCTGGGTATCGGCCATCAGCAAATGGTCGAAATCGCCCGCAACCTGATTGGCGATTGCCATGTGCTGATTCTTGACGAGCCGACCGCGATGCTCACGGCCCGCGAAGTCGAAATGCTCTTTGAGCAGATCACCCGATTGCAGGCGCGCGGCGTCTCGATCATCTACATTTCCCACCGTCTCGAAGAACTCGCCCGCGTCGCGCAGCGCATTGCCGTGTTGCGGGACGGCAATCTGGTTTGCGTCGAGCCGATGGCCAATTACAACAGCGAGCAACTGGTCACGCTGATGGTCGGTCGCGCATTGGGCGAACACATCGACATGGGTCCGCGCAAGATAGGCGCGCCGGCCTTGACGATCAACGGACTGACTCGCGGTGACAAAGTCCGTGATGTCTCGTTCGAAGTGCGTGCCGGGGAAATCTTCGGGATTTCCGGACTGATCGGGGCAGGGCGTACCGAACTGCTACGGCTGATCTTCGGCGCGGACGCAGCCGACAGTGGCACCATCGCGCTCGGCTCGCCAGCGAAGGCAGTCAGTGTGCGCTCGCCAGTCGATGCAGTGCGGCATGGCATTGCATTGATCACCGAGGACCGTAAAGGCGAGGGGCTGCTGCTCAGTCAGTCGATCAGCGCCAACATTGCGCTGGGCAACATGCCGGAAATTTCCAGCGGTGGTTTCGTCAACAATGGCGATGAAATCTCTTTGGCGCAGCGTCAGATCGACGCCATGCGCATCCGCAGTTCGAGCCCGACACAACTGGTGTCCGAGCTGTCCGGGGGCAATCAGCAAAAGGTTGTCATCGGCCGCTGGCTGGAGCGTGACTGTTCGGTGTTGCTGTTCGACGAGCCGACCCGGGGCATCGACGTCGGCGCCAAGTTCGACATTTATGCCTTGCTCGGTGAGCTGACGCGGCAGGGCAAAGCGCTGGTGGTGGTGTCCAGTGACCTGCGCGAGCTGATGCTGATCTGCGACCGCATCGGCGTGCTCTCGGCAGGGCGTCTGATCGATACCTTCGAGCGCGACAGCTGGACCCAGGATGACTTGCTTGCCGCCGCTTTCGCCGGCTACCAAAAACGTGATGCGTTGCTCAATGAAGCGGCGCCTAGGGATCTCCCATGAAAACTGCATCTCCTGCCGGCAAACGTAGTGGCAACTTCTATGGCCTGGGCACCTATCTGGGCCTGGCCGGTGCCTTGCTGGCGATGATTGCGCTGTTCTCGGTCTTGAGCAGCCACTTTCTGTCCTATAACACCTTCAGCACGCTGGCCAACCAGATCCCCGATCTGATGGTGCTGGCGGTCGGCATGACGTTCGTATTGATCATCGGCGGCATCGACCTCTCGGTCGGTTCGGTGCTGGCATTGGCGGCTTCGACCGTCAGCGTGGCGATTCTCGGCTGGGGCTGGGGCGTGTTGCCGTCGGCGTTGCTTGGTATGGCGGTAGCGGCACTTGCCGGCACCGTTACCGGTTCCATCACGGTGGCCTGGCGGATTCCTTCCTTTATCGTGTCGCTCGGTGTGCTGGAGATGGCCCGTGGTCTGGCGTATCAGATGACCGGCTCGCGTACTGCCTACATCGGTGATTCGTTTGCCTGGCTGTCGAACCCGATCGCCTTCGGTATTTCGCCGTCGTTCATCATTGCCTTGCTGGTGATTTTCATCGCCCAGGCCGTGCTGACGCGCACCGTATTCGGTCGCTACCTGATCGGCATCGGTACCAATGAAGAGGCGGTACGGCTCGCGGGGATCAATCCGAAACCCTACAAGATTCTGGTATTCAGCCTGATGGGCCTGCTGGCGGGTATCGCGGCGCTGTTTCAGATTTCCCGTCTGGAAGCGGCTGACCCGAATGCCGGCTCCGGTCTTGAGCTGCAGGTGATCGCCGCAGTGGTGATCGGCGGCACCAGCCTGATGGGCGGGCGCGGTTCGGTCATCAGTACGTTTTTCGGCGTGTTGATCATCTCGGTATTGGCGGCGGGGCTGGCACAGATCGGCGCGACCGAGCCAACCAAACGCATCATCACCGGCGCCGTCATCGTGATCGCGGTGGTGCTCGACACTTACCGCAGTCAGCGCGCCAGTCGGCGGGGCTAATATATGGCAACGATCAAGGATGTGGCAGCGCTCGCAGGCATTTCCTACACGACCGTGTCGCATGTGGTGAACAACACCCGGCCGGTCAGCAAGGAAGTGCGCTTGAAAGTCGAAGCGGCAATCCAGAGCCTCGACTATGTGCCGAGCGCGGTGGCGCGGTCGCTCAAAGCCAAGACCACGGCAACCATTGGCCTGTTGGTGCCGAACAGTCTCAACCCTTACTTCGCCGAGCTGGCGCGCGGGATCGAGGACTATTGCGAGCGTAACGGCTATTGCGTGATTCTCTGCAACTCCGATGACAATCCTGACAAGCAGCGCAGCTATTTGCGTGTGTTGCTGGAAAAGCGCATCGACGGTCTGATCTTCGCGTCTGCCGGCGGTGACAGCGCCCTGGCGCAGGGGCTGGCGGGGGTGAAAACGCCCATGGTCATTGTCGACCGTGGTCTTGAAGGCGTTGATGCCGATCTGGTGCGTATCGATCACGAATACGGTGCGTACCTCGCAACCCGTCATCTGCTGGAATTGGGTCATCGCGACATCGCTACTATCGGCGGCCCGGCGAGCACCAGTGTTGCGCAGATGCGTCAGGCCGGCTATTGCCGAGCGTTGGCAGAGGCGGATATCGCGGTGCGGCAGGAACGCATGCTGGAAAGTGACTTTACCAGTACGGGCGGCTACAACGCCGCGGCGAAGCTGCTGGAAAACAATCCGCCGAGCGCGATTTTTGCCGGTAACGACATGATCGGCATCGGTGTGTTGCGCGCGGCAGCAGAACGCAACGTGCGGGTACCTGGCGAGTTGTCGGTCATCGGCTTCGATGACATTCAGATGAGCCGTTACGTGTACCCGGCGCTGACCACGGTGGGGCAGTCGATCCTGCAACTCGGTGAGATGGCCGCCGAGGTGCTGCTGCGCAGGATCGCCACGCCGAATCTGGGCACCGATCAACGCATCGTTACCCCAAGTATTGTCTTGCGTGAATCGACCGCACCGCTGTCCGGCGTGTTCACCGAATACCGCTGAAACCGAATTGATGAGTAATGATGTATGCCCGCAAATGTAGTGGTAATTGGCAGCCTGAATATGGATCTGGTGACCCGCGCGCCTCGGCTGCCCGTCGGCGGTGAAACCCTGATCGGCCATTCGTTTGCCACGGTGTCCGGCGGCAAGGGCGCCAATCAGGCAGTGGCTGCTGCACGGCTCGGCGCGCAGGTGGCGATGGTCGGCTGTGTCGGCAACGACGATTACGGTGTGCAGTTGCGTGATGCGCTGCTGGCCGAGCAGATCGACTGCCAGGCCGTGAGTAGTGTTGACGGTTCCAGCGGAGTGGCGCTGATTGTGGTCGATGACAACAGCCAGAACGCCATCGTCATCGTCGCCGGTGCCAACGGTGCCATGACGCCAGCCGTTATCGACCGGTTTGACGCGGTGCTGCAAGCGGCAGACGTGATTATCTGCCAACTGGAAATTCCGGACGCCACCGTAGGGCATGCGCTCAAGCGCGCACGCGCCCTCGGCAAGATTGTCATCCTCAATCCGGCGCCAGCCAGTCGTCCGCTGCCGGCAGACTGGTTTGCGGCAATCGATTACCTGATTCCGAACGAGAGCGAGGCGGCCGCACTGAGCGGCATGCCGGTGGACTCGCTGCAGGCCGCAGAAAGTGCGGCCACCCGGTTGATCGCCATGGGCGCCGGCAAGGTCATCGTCACACTCGGGGCGCAGGGTTCGCTGTTTGCCAATGGTCAGGGCTTCGAGCATTTCCCTGCGCCGAAAGTGCAGGCTGTCGATACCACGGCGGCGGGGGACACGTTTGTCGGTGGTTTCGCCGCGGCACTGGCGAATGGCCAATCCGAAGCTTCAGCCATTCGCTACGGACAGATCGCCGCCGCGCTGTCAGTCACCCGCGCGGGCGCGCAACCGTCCATTCCTACTTTGTCCGACGTAAAGGCTTTTGTACCGGTATGAAAAAAACACCTTTGCTCAACATCGCATTGTCGCGACTGATCGCATCGCTCGGCCATGGCGACATGGTGGTGATTGGCGATGCCGGGCTGCCCGTGCCGCCGGGTGTCGAGCTGATCGACCTGGCACTGACCCACGGCGTGCCGGATTTCATCAGCACCCTCAACGTGGTGCTCAGCGAGATGCAGGTGGAAAGCCACGCAATCGCCAAGGAAATCTTCGATAAACAACCGAGCGCCTTGAGTGCGCTCGAAACGTTGAACGAGGAGGGGGCTCTGGGCCGTCGCGATCTGCTCGGTCATGAGCAATTCAAGGTACTCAGCCGACAGGCGCGAGCGATTGTTCGTACGGGCGAATGCCAGCCGTACTGCAACATCGTGCTGGTCGCGGGAGTTACATTCTGATTTTTTGATTTCATCTGCACAAGGAATGCGCCATGCAACGTTATGCTCAGAAACTGCACCAATTGCTCCGGAGTCTGCTGCTTTTGTCCGTTATCACTGCCACCGGCGCCCAGGCGGCGGAGAAAATCGATCTGATCATCGACACCGATCCCGGCGCTGACGACGTGGTCGCCTTGCTGTTCGCGCTGGCCTCGCCGGACGAGCTGCATATCCGCGCGCTGACCACCGTGGCCGGCAACGTGCGTCTGGACAAAACCTCGCGCAATGCCCGACTGGCTCGCGAATGGGCAGGGCGCGAAGATGTACCGGTGTACGCCGGTGCGCCGAAGCCGCTGATGCGCACGCCGATCTATGCCGAAAACATCCATGGCAAGGAAGGCCTGTCGGGCGTCACTGTACACGAGCCGAAAAAGGGCCTGGCTGAAGGCAATGCGGTCAACTACCTGATCGACACCCTGAAAAAGGCCAAGCCGCACAGCATCACCATCGCCATGCTCGGTCCGCAGACCAACCTCGCGCTGGCGCTGATCCAGGAGCCGGAGATCGTTCAGGGCATCAAGGAAGTAGTGATCATGGGCGGCGCGCATTTCAATGGCGGCAACATCACGCCTGTAGCCGAATTCAACCTGTTCGCTGACCCGCAAGCGGCGGAAGTGGTGCTCAAAAGCGGGGTGAAGCTGACGTATCTGCCGCTGGACGTGACCCACAAGATCCTCACCAGTGACGCCCGCCTGAAGCAGATCGCTGCGCTCAATAACAATGCGAGCAAGATCGTCGGCGACATCCTTAACGAATACATCAAAGGCGATATGGAGCACTACGGCATTCCGGGTGGCCCGGTGCATGACGCCACCGTCGTCGCGTATCTGCTCAAGCCCGAGCTGTTCACCGGCCGCGCGGTCAACGTGGTGGTCGACAGTCGTGAAGGTCCGACGTTTGGTCAGACCATTGTCGATTGGTACGACGGCCTGAAGGCGCCGAAGAATGCATTCTGGGTCGAGAATGGCGATGCCCAGGGTTTCTTCGATCTGCTGACCGAGCGTCTCAAGCGCTTGAAATAAACGACCCGCCCGCAGGTGCCAGTCTGCGGGTTTTTTTATCCTTTCTCAGTCAGTTCCTGCGCGGTGACCTCGACAGGGTAGCGCTCGAACACTTGCTTGATGAATTGCTGGGCTGCTTCGGTGCCCAGCGCCTTGACCAGCAGATCAATGCCAATCAACGCAAGCTCCTCGGCGGTGCCCGGGCTGTAAGAGCTGTGTCCGTCTGCCCATTTGGCTTTGATGTCGGCGTCGATGTTGATGGTGTTCATGGGGCGCTCGAAGAGTGGATAGTCCGAACGTCGAGTTAACCATTTTGTCGTGCGCTTGGCACTGCGACTTAGGCATGAGCGGGGCGCTATGCGACACTTGGTCTTTTCCAGCGATCCAGAGGCTGTGCTGTGCAAATCGATTTGAATACTCCCGGCGGCCTGACGGTAGAGGCTGTGCGCCAGTTGTTGGCCTCGGCCAGTGATGACGTGCACACCCAATTGCGCGTGACCAAGGGCGGTATCGCCTACCTGTCGACGGTCACGGGTGGTCAGGATGTCGACGGTCTGCTGTTTCGCCTCGAGACGTGGGCGAAGGGGTCCGGTTATGTCGGCAATGTGGCGGCCAGCGATGAGGTCTGGGTCATGCAGATCTACAACGCGCTCAAGGACAACTGGCCGAATCCGCCTTATGACTACATCGACGTCTATTAAGCGTCGTTAATATTCAGTCACGATTGCGGGCTGAGAATGCTGGTGCGCTCAGGCACACTCGGCGTTTTTCCGATTGTGCGGCCAGGGTGACGGCTTCGCTTGCGAAACCAAACGCCGGATTGGCGGTCGCACGATCTCAGCTTAACCATTTTGAAATCAAGGAGGCTTCATGCCTTTGAAGTTCGCGACACTGGGTGCACTCATCGCCGCTGCGCTGTTGGCCGGTTGCAGCACGAGCTCCAGCGAGTCGGCAAAGGATAGTGTGGCGACCGACACCGGTCACAGCCGCTGTGAAGCAACGGCAGCGCAGTTTACCGTCGGCAAGAAGGCTTCGCCGGAGCTCCTGGAGCAGGCGCGCGCCAAGGCCGGTGCGCAAAATGCGCGGTTCCTCAAGCCGACCGACATGATCACCCTGGAATACCGTTCCGATCGGCTGAATCTCAACACCGACAACAATCTGGTAGTTACCCGCGTCAACTGCGGCTGATCGCAAACCACTTTGTTGCTGCCACAAAAAACCCCGTCACATGGACGGGGTTTTTTTAGTGCGCCGGGAAATTACTCTGGGCGAACTTGTGCAGCTTGCATACCCTTTTGGCCTTTCTCAGCCACGAAAGAGACGGTCTGGCCTTCTTTCAGGCTTTTGAAACCGTCGGATTCGATAGCTTTGAAGTGTACGAACAGGTCGTCACCGCCACCTTGAGGAGTGATGAAGCCGAAGCCTTTTTCATCGTTGAACCATTTAACGGTGCCGGTTTGGCGATTAGACATGGTGTATCTCCAAGAAACATATATTTTCAGTAGTACTGTGCTGCTCAGGCCAACTGGGCACACCCGGGTATCATAGTCGAAATGTTCGCTTTGGGAGCCCCCCGGACGTGCTGTTTGCCAATCAGTCGTGTTTTCTTTACCACCTGTTTCTGCTGAAAGCCCCGGTTTGAAAGGCTTGCAGCGAAAGGTAAAGACGATAAAAAAACCTGTAAAACCTGCATAAATCGTCTGAAAAGCTTCATTTCCAGCACTTTTTTCCAGCTTTCAGCCGATCAGAAAGCGCGGTTTTCTCATTTTTTCGCTGGTGGATTTGCCTTGCATTTGGCGATCTGGCCGAGGGCTTTCTGTTGCAGTTCAGGGGTGGCCTTGTTGTCCATCAATGACTGAATATCACTGGCCGGATAAGACTTGATGGCATCAGCGCCACAGGCGCAATGGGATTTGGCTGCAGCAGCGCCAATTTGCGGCATCGCCGCCTGGGTGCACTGCGCCATGTATTTTTCACGCTCGCCCTTCGGCCAGTCGGCGTGAGCGCTCAGCGGCAGCAGCAGAGCAAGAGGGGCGACGACGGCGAATAAGGTGTTCAGACGCATGCGAGGATGCTCCTTGTGGGTCAATGTCTTGTTATCTGAGGGCTGAAGGGCCGATCTAGTTCAGCACTCTGGCACAAAAACGGACGGTTTGCCTTCTGCCAAATCAGCACGTAAGCGACCGCTCATCTGTGCTAGGATGCCGGTCTCATGCGTTTTCAGGCGCCGACGACCTTCAGTCCCGGCCGCGGTCAGCGTGCGAATATTCTGATTTGAATCCCAGTCACTCTGGTTCGGTTTTCCGGTTGGCCGCAAGGCTCCTGCCGCTGTAAGGCAGGCGTTCGTCATTGAATGGCCTGGACCGGATCTTGTACTGGCTCATCCCAACCCACGTGACCTTTGGTAGGGGTCACCACTAGGAGAGGAGGCGCCATGCCAACTATTACTCTTCCCGACGGCAGTCAACGTTCATTCGATCACCCGGTTTCCGTAGCCGAGGTCGCCGCATCCATTGGTGCCGGTCTGGCCAAGGCGACCCTGGCCGGCAAGGTCAATGGGCAACTGGTCGACGCCAGCGACCTCATCAGCAGCGACGCGACCCTGCAAATCATCACGCCAAAGGATGAAGAGGGGCTGGAGATCATTCGCCACTCTTGCGCGCACCTGGTTGGCCATGCGGTCAAGCAGCTGTACCCGACCGCAAAAATGGTCATCGGGCCGGTCATCGACGAAGGCTTCTATTACGACATCGCCTTCGAGCGTCCTTTTACTCCGGACGACATGGCCGCCATCGAACAGCGCATGCAGCAGCTGATCGAGAAAGATTACGACGTGATCAAGAAAGTCACTCCGCGCGCCGAAGTGATCGAAGTGTTCAAGGCCCGCGGCGAAGACTACAAGCTGCGCCTGGTCGAGGACATGCCGAATGAGCAGGCCATGGGCCTGTACTATCACGAAGAATACGTCGACATGTGCCGCGGTCCGCACGTGCCGAACACGCGTTTCCTGAAATCCTTCAAGCTGACCAAGCTGTCCGGTGCCTATTGGCGCGGCGACGCCAAGAACGAGCAATTGCAGCGCGTTTACGGCACTGCCTGGGCCGACAAGAAGCAACTGGCGGCTTACATTCAGCGCATCGAAGAAGCCGAAAAGCGTGATCACCGCAAGATCGGCAAGCGTCTGGGCCTGTTCCACACCCAGGAAGAAGCGCCCGGCATGGTCTTCTGGCATCCGAACGGCTGGACTTTGTATCAGGTACTTGAGCAGTACATGCGCAAGGTACAGCGCGACAACGGCTACCTTGAGATCAAAACGCCGCAAGTCGTTGACCGCAGCCTGTGGGAGAAATCCGGACACTGGGCCAACTACGCCGACAACATGTTCACCACCGAGTCGGAAAGCCGCGACTACGCAATCAAGCCGATGAACTGCCCGTGCCACGTGCAGGTTTTCAATCAGGGTCTGAAGAGCTACCGCGAACTGCCGATGCGTCTGGCCGAATTCGGTGCCTGCCACCGCAACGAGCCATCGGGTGCGCTGCACGGCATCATGCGTGTGCGTGCGTTCACTCAGGATGACGCCCACATTTTCTGCACCGAAGAGCAGATGCAGGCTGAGTCCGCCGCGTTCATCAAACTGACCATGGACGTTTATCGCGACTTCGGCTTCACCGACGTCGAGATGAAGCTGTCCACTCGTCCGGAAAAACGCGTCGGTTCCGACGAGCTGTGGGATCGCGCTGAAGCCGCACTGGCTGCAGCCCTCGATTCTGCGGGCCTGCCGTACGATCTGCAGCCGGGCGAGGGCGCGTTCTACGGTCCGAAGATCGAGTTCTCGCTAAAAGATTGCCTCGGTCGCGTCTGGCAATGTGGTACCTTGCAGCTCGATTTTAACCTGCCTGTCCGTTTGGGCGCTGAATACGTCTCCGAAGACAACAGCCGCAAACACCCGGTGATGCTGCACCGCGCGATCCTCGGTTCCTTCGAGCGTTTCGTCGGGATTCTGATCGAGCACTACGAAGGTGCGTTCCCTGCCTGGCTGGCGCCAACGCAGGCGGTGATCATGAATATCACTGATAAACAGGCAGATTTTGTTGCAGAGGTTGAAAAAACTCTCAACGAAAGCGGATTTCGTGCCAAGTCCGACTTGAGAAATGAAAAGATCGGCTTTAAAATCCGCGAGCATACTTTGCTCAAGGTTCCCTATCTTTTGGTTATCGGAGATAAGGAAGTCGAGATGCAGACTGTCGCTGTGCGTACTCGTGAAGGTGCTGACCTGGGCTCGATGCCCGTCGCCCGGTTCGCTGAGTTTCTCGCGCAAGCGGTTTCCCGGCGTGGTCGCCCAGATTCGGAGTAATTATTATTAAGCGTGAAATGAGACAAGATAAACGAGCTGCACCGAAAGCCCCGATCAACGAGAATATCTCGGCACGCGAGGTTCGGTTAATTGGCGCTGATGGCGAGCAGATTGGCATCGTCTCGATTGATGAAGCGCTTCGTATCGCTGAAGAAGCAAAGCTTGATCTGGTGGAAATCTCCGCAGACGCAGTCCCGCCGGTTTGCCGGGTGATGGACTACGGCAAATCGATCTTCGAAAAGAAGAAGCAGATTGCCGCGGCGAAGAAGAACCAGAAGCAGATTCAGGTTAAAGAAATCAAGTTTCGTCCAGGGACGGAGGAAGGGGATTACCAGGTAAAACTGCGCAACCTGGTACGTTTCCTGAGTGACGGGGACAGGGCCAAGGTATCCTTGCGATTCCGCGGCCGTGAGATGGCCCACCAGGAGCTGGGGATGGAACTCCTCAAGCGGGTTGAACAAGACCTGCTCGAGTACGGTTCGGTCGAACAGCATCCTAAGATGGAAGGACGCCAGCTGATCATGGTCATCGCCCCGAAAAAGAAGAAGTAATCAACAGGGCACGGCAGGCCTTCTGATTATGTTTATCAACTGAATGCGGAGTATCCGAACATGCCAAAAATGAAAACCAAAAGTGGTGCTGCCAAGCGGTTTCTGAAAACTGCTAACGGCATCAAGCACAAGCACGCTTTCAAGAGCCACATCCTGACTAAAATGTCGACCAAGCGTAAGCGTCAACTGCGCGGTAGCAGCTTGCTGCATCCGTCTGACGTGGCAAAAGTCGAGCGCATGCTGCGCCTTCGTTAATTTAGTCAAGAATAGAGGAAGTAACTCATGGCTCGTGTAAAGCGTGGCGTCATTGCCCGTAAGCGTCACAAAAAAATTCTGAAACTTGCTAAAGGCTACTACGGCGCACGCTCCCGCGTATTCCGTGTTGCCAAGCAAGCGGTAATCAAGGCAGGCCAGTACGCCTACCGTGACCGTCGTCAGAAAAAACGTCAGTTCCGCGCTCTGTGGATCGCTCGTATCAACGCTGGTGCTCGTGTTAACGGTCTGTCCTACAGCCGTTTCATCGCTGGCCTGAAAAAAGCGTCCATCGAGATCGACCGTAAGGTTCTGGCTGATCTGGCAGTGAACGAAAAAGCGGCGTTTGCTGCGATTGTCGAGAAAGCTAAAGCCACCTTGGCTTAAGTACCCCCGACAGTCACCCGGCCTCACCTTTGTGGGGTCAGGTGTTAAACGTCATAAATAGGGGAAGAGCCTTCAAGCTCTTCCCCTATTTTGTATCTGGAGTCTGTACATGGAAAACCTGGATGCGCTGGTCGCTCAAGCACTAGAGGCTGTGCAAAGCGCTGAAGATATCAATGCCCTGGAGCAAATCCGGGTTCAATACCTTGGCAAAAAGGGCGAATTGACTCAGGTGATGAAGACCCTGGGGAATCTGCCGGCAGAAGAGCGTCCGCAAGTCGGCGCCCTGATCAACGTTGCCAAGGAGCGTGTTACAGGCGTTCTCAATGCGCGCATGGCTCTGTTTGAAGAAGCCGAACTGGCTGCCAAACTGTCCGCCGAATCCATCGACGTGACATTGCCGGGGCGTGGCCAGACCTCCGGTGGTCTGCATCCGGTGACTCGCACGCTGGAGCGTGTCGAGCAGTTCTTCACCCGTATCGGCTACGGCATCGCCGAAGGCCCCGAGGTCGAAGACGACTATCACAACTTCGAAGCGCTCAACATCCCAGGCCACCACCCGGCCCGGTCGATGCATGACACCTTCTATTTCAATGCCAACATGCTGCTGCGCACCCATACCTCGCCGGTACAGGTCCGCACCATGGAATCGAAGCAGCCGCCAATCCGCATCGTCTGCCCGGGCCGTGTGTATCGCAGCGACTCTGATATCACCCACTCGCCGATGTTCCACCAGGTCGAAGGCCTGCTGGTCGATCGCGACATCAATTTTGCCGATCTCAAAGGCACCATCGAAGAATTCCTGCGGGTGTTCTTCGAGAAAGAGCTGGCCGTACGTTTCCGTCCTTCGTACTTCCCGTTCACCGAGCCATCCGCTGAAGTCGACATGGAATGCGTGATGTGCAGCGGTAAAGGCTGCCGCGTCTGCAAGCAGACCGGCTGGCTGGAAGTGATGGGCTGCGGCATGGTTCACCCGAACGTGCTGCGCATGTCCGGCATCGATCCGGAAGAGTTCTCCGGCTTTGCTTTCGGCATGGGCGTCGAGCGTCTGGCCATGCTCCGTTACGGCGTGAACGACTTGCGTCTGTTCTTCGACAACGACTTGCGGTTCCTCGCGCAATTTCGCTAGTCGTAACGAATTCTTAGGAGAGCAGGATGAAATTCAGTGAACAATGGCTGCGTGGCTGGGTTAGCCCGCAGGTAGATCGCGACGAGCTGGTTGCCCGTCTGTCGATGGCCGGTCTGGAGGTCGACAGCGTGACCCCGGCCGCCGGTGTATTCAGCGGTGTGGTGGTCGGTGAGGTGCTGAGCACCGAGCAGCACCCTGACGCCGACAAATTGCGTGTGTGCCAGGTCAGCAATGGCGCGGAAACCTTCCAGGTCGTATGCGGTGCGCCGAACGTGCGTCCGGGCCTGAAGATTCCGTTCGCCATGATTGGCGCCGAGCTGCCGGGTGATTTCAAGATCAAGAAAGCCAAGCTGCGCGGCGTCGAGTCCAACGGCATGCTGTGCTCGCAAGCCGAGCTGCAGATTGGCGAAGGCAACGACGGTCTGATGGAGCTGCCGGCCGATGCGCCGGTGGGCGAAGATTTCCGGGTTTACCTGGACCTGGAAGACGTGAGCATCGAGGTCGACCTGACCCCGAACCGTGGCGACTGCCTGTCGCTGGCCGGTCTGGCCCGTGAGGTCGGTGCGCTGTACGCCGCGCCGGTAACGCGTCCGGTAGTAGCCGCCGTTCCTGCCACACATAACGAAGTCCGCTCGGTCGAAGTACTGGCGCCCGCCGCATGCCCGCGTTATCTGGGTCGTGTGATCCGTAACGTCGACCTGTCCAAGCCGACACCGCTGTGGATGGTTGAGCGCCTGCGTCGCGCCGACGTGCGCAGCATCGACGCTGCCGTCGACATCACCAACTACGTGATGCTTGAGCTGGGTCAGCCGCTGCACGCATTCGATCTCGCCGAAATCAATGGCGGTATCCGCGTGCGCATGGCGGTAGAGGGTGAGAAGCTGGTGCTGCTCGACGGTCAGGAAGTCAGCCTGCGTAGCGATACGCTGGTGATCGCTGACCATAGCCGTGCGCTGGCTATTGCCGGTGTGATGGGCGGTGAGCACAGCGGTGTTTCCTCTACTACACGCGACGTTTTTCTGGAAAGTGCTTTCTTCGACCAGATCGCTGTTGCAGGCAAAGCTCGTTCCTACGGCCTGCACACCGACGCCTCGCACCGCTACGAGCGTGGCGTTGACTGGCAACTGGCCCGTGAAGCCATGGAGCGCGCCACTGGCCTGCTGCTGGACATTACCGGTGGCGAAGCCGGCCCGATCATCGAGACCGTCAGCGAGCAGCACCTGCCGTCGATCGCTCCGATCACCCTGCGTTCCCAGCGCATCGCGCAAATGCTCGGCATGGAAATGGATTCGGCTCAGGTCGAAAGCCTGCTCAGCGGGCTGGGTCTGAAGATTACCGCCGATGGGGCAGGGCAGTGGCGCGTTGAAGTGCCAAGCCATCGCTTCGATATCAGCCTGGAAGTCGATCTGATCGAAGAGCTGGCCCGTCTTTACGGCTACAACCGTCTGCCGGTTCGTTACCCGCAAGCACGTCTGGCACCGCAAGCCAAGGCAGAAGCGCGTAGCGATCTGCCGGAGCTGCGTCGTCTGCTGGTTGCTCGTGGCTATCAGGAAGCGATCACGTACAGCTTCATCGATCCGCGTCAGTTCGAACTGTTCAATCCGGGCGTTGAGCCTTTGTTGCTGGCCAATCCGATTTCCAATGACATGGCCGCCATGCGTTCGTCGCTGTGGCCGGGCCTGGTCAAAGCGCTGCAGCACAACCTCAATCGTCAACAGGATCGCGTGCGCCTGTTCGAAAGCGGTCTGCGTTTCGTTGGTCAACTCGACGGTCTGAAGCAAGAGCCGATGTTGTCGGGTGTCGTTTGTGGCAGCCGCCTGCCGGAAGGCTGGGCACAGGGTCGCGATACCGTGGATTTCTTCGACGTCAAGGCTGACGTGGAAGCGGTGCTGGGCTTCGCCGGTGCGCTGGACTCGTTCACCTTTGCTCCGGGCAAACACCCGGCGCTGCACCCGGGCCAAACCGCGCGCATCGAACGTGAAGGCCGTGAGGTCGGTTTCATCGGTGCGATTCACCCAGAATTGTCGAAAGCGCTAGGCCTGGATCGTCCGGTCTTCGTTTTCGAGCTGGTTCTGGCTGAAGTGGCACTCGGTAAAATGCCGAAATTCCACGAGTTGTCGCGCTTTCCTGAAGTGCGCCGTGACCTTGCACTGATCGCACATAAAGACGTCGCCGCCTCGGCTGTACTGGACGTAATCCGTGAAAATGCAGGCGAATGGCTCACAGATCTCAGGCTGTTTGACGTGTATCAGGGTAAAGGCATTGATCCTGATAGAAAAAGCCTCGCCGTTGGCTTGACCTGGCAGCATCCATCGCGCACTCTTAATGACGATGAGGTGAATTCGACGACGCAAAATATCCTCACCTCGCTCGAACAAAGGTTGAACGCCACGTTAAGGAAGTGACGTATGGGGGCTTTGACGAAAGCTGAGATGGCGGAACGTCTGTATGAAGAGCTGGGCCTGAACAAGCGGGAAGCCAAGGAATTGGTAGAACTGTTTTTCGAGGAAATCAGGCACGCTCTTGAAGACAACGAGCAGGTCAAATTGTCCGGTTTCGGCAATTTCGACCTTCGGGACAAACGCCAGCGGCCTGGCCGCAACCCGAAAACGGGGGAAGAAATCCCGATCACGGCTCGCCGTGTGGTCACCTTTCGTCCAGGGCAGAAGTTGAAGGCCCGAGTTGAGGCTTATGCTGGAACCAAGTCATAACGACGAACTACCCGTCATCCCGGGCAAACGCTACTTCACCATTGGTGAAGTCAGCGAGCTGTGTGCCGTAAAGCCACACGTGCTGCGCTACTGGGAGCAGGAGTTTCCTCAGCTCAACCCCGTCAAACGCCGCGGAAACCGCCGGTATTATCAGCGCCAGGACGTGCTGATGATCCGGCAGATCCGCGCGCTCCTTTACGATCAGGGTTTCACCATCGGCGGCGCACGCCTGCGTCTGTCCGGCGACGAAGCCAAAGACGACACAACCCAGTACAAGCAGATGATCCGGCAGATGATTGCCGAGCTGGAAGACGTACTGGTAGTACTCAAGAAATAAAAAAGCAGCGTTTGAATACTTCCAGTTTTCAAACGCTTGCGCTATATTCTTGAGTGTTCTTCGAGGTGAAGAACGAGATACAACATCAGTCGGGGCGTAGCGCAGTCCGGTAGCGCACTAGCATGGGGTGCTAGGGGTCGAGTGTTCGAATCACTCCGTCCCGACCATTATTCCTGGTTAGAATCAGACACTTAAGCCGATCAGATGGATCGGCTTTTTTGTGCCTGCGCAAAACCCGCGCAAAACTTGCGCAAAACTACCCGGTGATTTCGCTGATATTCAGATCAGGAATTGCCTCTGACCAGACGATCTCGGCATGGTCCTTCTGGTAGTTCTTCGTCATGGTCTCGCTGGCGTGGCCGGCGATCTTCTGACCGTCCTTCCCGGCTTTCTGATACAGGTGCAGCGACAGCGCTCGCACTTCATGGAAGCCCGGCATCTCCTCTTCCTTCCATCCCTTGTAACAACCCGCCGCTTCCCGGGCCTCCTTGAAGGCTCGCGTCAAATATCGTTCTTCGACCTGAGTCCAGTGGTCTTTCGTCTGCGCCTGCTTCTGCTTTTTGCGATCGGGCCGTCGGTGGATCAGGTACGGTGAGACGATGTCATCCCGGCAACGGCTGATGACCGCTTGAAGTTCTTCGGTCACTTTGAACCGGATCCACGCCGCGTCGCTGGCCTTGGCCGTCTTCTGCTGAACCACATACAAAAAACCTTCCCGAACACCGTCGAAACGCATATTCAGGATGTCCGTCCGGCGCTGCGCAGTAATGAGCGCGAGGTCGATTGCATTCTGCAGCCAGAACGGTGACTTCTCCCGGATGGCCTTCAGCCCCTCGACGGTGTGTCGCTTGCGTTGCTTTTTCTCGATTCGGTTGATGGTGCTGGCGGCCGGGTTATCCGGGCACAGGCCCTTGGCCGCTGCGTGGTTGAAGATGTCGATCAGCAGCGCGCGGCATTGGTTGGCAGTGCGCGGGGTGAGGGCGTCTAGCATCTCCGCCAGCATGCGGATCGTGATCTGATCGACGGCTTTGCCTTCGAACTGTTTCCGGAAGCGGCGGAAGTGAACGGCGTAAAGGCCCAAGGTTCCTTTTGCCAGCTCCCTCGGCGGCAGCACGTCGCGTTCGTATGCGTCCAGGAAGCCGGCGAACGATTCCGATGTACTGCCCATGACGGCGCCGACCAGGTCAGCGCCGCGCATGAACTCCAGATTCAATTGCTTAGCGGCATCGATCGCTTTGATCCGGTCGCCGCCGAACTGGAACCATTTACCGTCGGTGGGCCGGCGGTAGCGATAGGTCGAGCGCCGCGGATCGAAGTACAAGTTCTGCGGGAGGCTCTTGTTCGCCTTGTTGCGCGGCCGTGGGACCATCATGCAGCTCCTTTCAATACCATCGCGACCAAGTCATTGCCATCCGACCGGCTGAAGGCTGTCCAGTCAACGTACCAGAGTTTGCCGATTTGCTCGCCGGGCACCTGACCGTTGCGGATGTAGTTGCGGATCGCCTGGGGGCAAGGTGGTGTTCCGTTCTCACCCCAGCGCCGGCGCTGGAATTCACTGATCTTGATCAGCTCTTTTTTCATGTGATGCTCCATGCCGCGCGTGGCGGCAGAAGGTGGTGATGGTTATGCGCTGGCCTTGGCCAAGACTGCGTCGATCCGCTGCACAGTGGCGTGCTGCGCCACCTTTTCGTCTGTGTCGAACCAGTCGGGCGCTCCGGCCTTGAGTGCCACGGCGAGTACTTGGCGCGCCTCAACGAGCGCGGCGGTCATTTCTTCGTGCAGTCCGCGCTCCTCACGGCCGATATCCCAGAAGCGCTGGGCCCAGTGTCCGGTCGGCGGCGGATTCCTGTTCTGTGCTCCTTGTGCCAAGGCGCCGACGACGCAGTCCAGCAGGTCGCGCTTGTAGGCGTTGTCCCCGTCGATGCTCAGGCCGCGTCGACGCAGGGTTGAAACGACCTCGTCGAGAGAGGCAGAAGGATCTTTGAGCACGATGTCCGACTCGGGCTTTTCTGGGGTGTGAATGACCAAGCAAATTTTTGCATCGGCCGGGAGGCGCCGGGCGATCTTCTCGAGCGCTTCGCTTGCTGCTTCGTGAAATCGAATCAATGCGGTCATGACATAGCTCCGCCCGCCGTACACCGGCAGGCTGTTGAGTTGGGGGAGGGGTTGCATCGGGAACGTCTCAGGCGGCGATGCGCGGTACCAGAATGCCGAGATCAGCCAAACTTTGAAGCGCGATCGCACATTCATCGCCGAAAGCAAACATGGCGCTGCCAGCACCAGAACGGCCTTTCTTGTGGCTGTTTTCGTGTCCCGGCACGAATGCGATCCGACCTCTGATCAGCAGGGTTGCCGAGGCGGTGGCCATTGCTTCCTGGAACCATTCGGCGTCCGTTCGGCTGAACACCAGAGCAATACCGTCGCCGTGAGCGATCAGGCGCCGCATCCAGAAGCCGGTGTCGGGGCCGTATGGGGGATTCATCCAGACGCGGCCGGCCCATTCTTTCGAGAGACCGTCATCGAAGATCGTGTATTTCGTTTTTGCAGGTACAGCCGTCACATAGTCGTGCGGGCTGGAGGGGTCGAGTTCAAACTGCAGGCCGAGCCGCTCGAAGATCCACGCTGGCGTGTACCACTCGACGCTCTTGTGTTTGGGCTGCGCTGCGCGGGCGCCGATCATTCCGCTCATCACCGCGGCCCCTTGTAGCAATACACGTAGGCGAACCAGGCGAGGGCGATCATGGCGTCACCTCTCGATCGCCGAATAACCGCATCAGCTCTTCCTCGAGCTGGCCGACCAATACCTCGTAATCGCTGAGCCTGATCGTGCGCATGCGATTTTGTTCTCGGTCGAACCCGGCCGGCACGCCGCGATCTGCCCACCAGTTACGCGCGAAGTGGAACATCTCGGTGGCTGCCGGGGCTTTGAACTCGTAAGCGTTCCCCGGCCGACCATTCCATTGCAGGCATCCCGTGCCCACCAAGGACTTGATGCGTCTCGCAAGCTGCCCTTTGCTCAGTTCGATTCCAAGGCCACCGCGGCTGATCATGCTCAGGTACTGCGCATGATGGCGGTCGATATCGCGATCACCGGTTAGCCCTTTGCCGCCACCGATATAATTGACGATAACGCCCTTCGCGGTTCGTTTTACCTGGGCTCGCCAGATGGCGCGCAGGATTTCTGAGTCGGTTACTTTCATCCGATCACCGCCTTTATGGTCAGTACCAATGGAAGCCAGAAGAAGAGGGTGCGGCCGAGTAAGCACTTGATGATCATGGCTGCGCTTCCTTGATGTGGGAGTCGACCCATTTGCGCATTCGCTGCCAGCGCCGCTCCGGTGTTTCGCGAATGAACTTGTAGCGGCCGTCGGCTTGCAGCTCATACTCACCGTCGCGTTCGTCGTTCTCGAAAACAATCTCCGCAGCCATGGCCTCGGCGATTCCGAAGGCATGCGAAACGCTTTCTCGGCAATGCGAGTCGACGCCCGCCATGTCGAGACCGCGCTTGGCACCGAGCACGCCGAGAGTGCAGAACTGGCCGTCGGACTCGAGCGTGTCTGTGACCAGTCGCTTGTCCGGCATCGCATCCATTGCGTCCCGCAGTTCGATCAGAAACGCCTGGCCGCGCTTCCCGCTCAGCGCCGCCTTCACGGCGCCACGCCAGCGGATCAGGTCCCATCCGCCGCAATCGTCGCTGTATCCGCTGCGGCTCATGGCGTCACCTCACGGCGTGCCCACCAGCAGACCGGGCCGTTGTCGGTGTCGTGTATCGACAGGCAGAACCAGCCTTCGCCGTCGGGTTTATCCGGATCCCAGTAGCTGCAATCCGAATCGCCTGCGTCGAAGTAGCGGTCGGATATCGCTTGGTCGCTGTGGTACTCGAGCTCGACCATCTTCACTTGCAGGCCTTGATCGGCGATCCAGGCTTTGCATTTCTCGCCGTCGCCCTCATCAAAATCAGGCAAGTCGGGGTGTTGGAACATGCCGTCTTCGTCTCGCACGACGGGTGCCGGCTGAATCAGTTTTATCGTTTCCATGGGCGAGCTCGTCCTTGCCGCTATAGCGGCTGACTTTGAAGGGGGAGGGGTTACTGGTATTTGGTGCTGATGCGTTCGGCGATGTCTTCGAGCTTTTCCGCCATGTACTGCATGTCATTGTTGTCACGGCGAGAAACAACCTTGCAGCGGTGGACGTTCCGGCCTTCGAGGATCTTCGCGGCCAGCAGGATCAGCCAGGCTTCGAACTTGCGGCGGATGAAGCGCTTCATTCCTGCGGTACCGGGTGGCTCGCGTTCCAGCGCTCGAAGGCTTCTTGCGTGGTGGCAGCTTCGATCTTCTCGTCGCACTGGTTGCACGCCGCCACACCGCCGGCCGCGCCGACATCGCGGTGACCTTGCTTGCATGGGTTCATATGCCAGTCATCATCCATGCCGGATTCCGGCTCAGGATATTCAGGGCGAGCAGGCGGATAAGCTGGTGCCTTCATCGCTTGATCGATGGCAGCGCGAAGGTCCTCGTTGTAGTTCTCGCCGATGACGCGCTCGAACGGCTTATCCATCCAGTGGCCGACGACCTCGATGTTGAAGCTGCTGTCGCCGGCGTCGCCGTTCGGGCTGCTGTTGAAGCGGACGTCCCAGCAATTAGAATCCAGCGCGTCCAGCCGGGCCTTGTCTTGTTCCAGCTCATCAATCCGCTGATCCGCTGCGTTCAGGCGCTGCTGCAGGGCGTCACGCTCTGCTTTCATCACGTTGAACTCTTCCTGAGCATGATCAACGATCACCTGCGCTTCATGCTTGTCGATCCAGTCGCCGATATCAGGCGTCTTCACGACGCGGCGCCCGTCGGGCGACAGCAGGAATGCATAGCTTTGGACTGCGCAGATTTTGTCCCAGAACTCATACCCTTCACGCGTTTGTATGTTGCGCATCATGCAATCTCCATCGATACCAGATCATGGGCATTCACAACCTTCATGCCGAGCTCGCGGGCAATGTGCACTTCGAGCCGGGCGCCTTTCGAGTTCTCCCAGCCGGGCAGCACCGCCACTTGCCCGCAGAGACCGAGGCGGGTCAGGTCGTAGGCCATGTAGTCGGCCCAGTCGGCACCGTCGACGACGCCGTGTTCTGCCGGATTCTCGACGACGTAGCCACGGGCGCGCAGCTCGGCGGCCATCTTGTTGAAGGCGGGGAAATTGAAGTCTTCGAAGCCAGTCATCGGGCCGGCCAGGTACAGGCGGTTGGCGCGGTCGGCGTGAAGCGTTACCCCTGACCCCGCTGGCGCCGGCGATAGTTCGTGCCAGGTGTCGACCTCGAACTCTGCCGGGCGAAGGCCAAGGCGCCTGCCATCTGGCAGCACAGCCGCCACCGCGCCGTGGCTGTTGGTCCATACGGGAAAGATTTCACCTTCAGGGCAGATCGGGCCATCACCCCGCAAGAGTGCGGACCCAATTCCCGGCATCGGATCAGCCACGGCGGTCGTGAACATCTTCACCGTGCGCGGCACGCGGTCGCCGAACGGGTAGCTTTTGCTGCGCTTGTGCAGGGCCGGGCAATCGATAATGTTTTCTGTGGGCATGGGGCGTCCTATGCCGGGGCATGCCCGGGCGGTGGAGGGTGGTGGGGGGTGGTGGGGAGGAGCGGAAATCTGCGCCGTCGAACGCTGGCGAACGCGCTTGTTTAGGCGATGGGCATATAGGTTCGTTGCCGGTATCATCCGCGCCAAAAGGGAGGCAGTGATGGACTACACGAAAAGACTAAGTAGGGTAATTTTCAGCTTTTGGTTTCTGTTGACTTTGGTAGCTCTGGCAACCGTGTACGCCGCTTTTTTTGCGTACCGCCTCCAATTCGGAGGCGGCTTTTCAACGGTGTCCGGTGATTGGTCGGCGTTCGGCAGTTATATGGGAGGCGTATTAGGGCCGATGATCTCCTTTCTAACGCTGGCAGCCGTACTTAAAACGGTGTACTTGCAGAGGGAGTTATTGGAGACTCAAAAGCAGGAATTCATCAATTTGAGTCAGCAGCAGATGGAATCCCTTCAGCGCCAAGATCAGCAGTTGCACCTTACTAGAGAGGAGTCAGAAAGAGCCCTGGTTCAAAATTATCTGGCTAATCAGTTCAAGCTCATTGACATTCTGTTGGCGAATCAGCAGCGGCAAGCTGAGGCGATGTCTGATGCAGCGCTAAAGATTGTAGAACTCGATAATGGATCGCTGGCAGATAGAATTAAAGCCGCTGAGCCCGCAATGAAAGAGAAAGACAAAGCCATCAACAACAGCAAAAACCTCATTAGTTTATCAATAGAGCTTTCAGTTTCGGAGTTCGAAAGCACCAAAGAAATTCTCGCAATTGTAGGCCCCCGTCTTCTAAAAATTATCGATCCTCAGCCAGATCAAAGTGGCGCCCATCCAGCGGAGAGCGTTAAAGAAATGCCCCCTCAGAATAGGTGAGCAGGCAGTCGATTACTCGCAAAGACCGTACGCGGATGAACAACTGTTTTGACTGTCGGTGCGAGCGATCAGGTCGACCATGTCGAACTGGCGGCCGCCGCGGGCGGTGTTGCTCCAGTCGACGATTCGGTCAATGCCGTGCGTGACGGCGCTGACCTTGTCATCCGATCGGACGGTGGGGTCGGTAACGGTGGCGAAGAATGTGGCTGCGCCGCGCTTACTGGCGATGCTCACCAGTCGCTCCCACTCCCGCACTCGGTCAACTTCCTCTGGCCACCTGGCCGCAATCTGCCGCAGTTCGTCCTTCGCGCACATGATGCATGGCATGCACCCAACGCGGTTGCAGCCCTGCAAGTACAGCGGGTTCGGCTTTATGCCGGCGGCGCGGTGAGCCTCGAAGACCGAATCAACCGTCCACTTCAAGATGGGCCGGTAGTTGAACAGACCGCCTCCAACCTCATCGCACTCTGGTAGGTACTTGCGGGCCGGCGATTCATCGGCCCGAACACCCTGCCAGGACAGCAGCATGTTCTCGCCGTCCATGAGTGGCAGGTATACCTGCTCGATGATTGGGTTGCGCTTCAGCTCGTCGGTGCAGAAGCGGGCTTTGGTGCTGGGAAATCGGCCTTTCCACAGGCACAGGTCCAGGAATGGGTTGCCGGTTGGGTGCAGGACTTCCAGAGCTCCAAGCACCACGGATTCCGCCACACCTTTTTCGCGCCATTTCGTTTCGATGAATTTGCGCTTGCCGGCGATCTGCCTGGAGAAGTCTGCCTTCACCCACCGGATGGGAACACCAGTGGCTTCGGCCAGGTAGTGGAGGTAGTCGTACGTTTCCGGATGCTCATGCCCGGTGTCAGCTACCACTGCGCTGAGGTTCGGCGCCTCCAGCTCTCGGGCGACCAGCAGCGTAGCTGTGCTGTCCTTACCGCCGCTCATGCTGACGATGTTGTGAATAGGCATAGGGGATCCTCGCCGGCTGGCGTGATTCGTATAAGTGGGGTATTTGTGTTCGGCCCGTGGCCGGTCAGGCGCGCCGGACTTTGAAGTGAAGCATCGCCTTGATGCTGTGGCAGTAATCCTGAAGCCGCTCGTAGGCCTTGTACTTGGCCTGGCTTCGAGTAGCGGCCCAGACTCTGACCAAATCTTCGCGGGCCTCGCGGCTCCAGTCGAGATCATCCCAGTCATGCTTGAATGGCAGGACCAGCCACTCTTTCAGAGGCAACGTCTCGGCCATTTCGCCGTACTGCATTTCGTGGGTGGGGTGGTAATTGCCGATGCGCTTCTTCGGGTCTTCGTCCAGCACCACGCCGATGTAATGGCCGCGGTCTGCCAGGATGACGCCGGGCTTCCCGTAGGCGATGACGCGACGGCCGACTTCGGCGGGCACCTGATAGTGCTGCCTCACGTATTCGCAGTTGTGGTCCATGGATTATCTCCAGTCAGGCGCCGCCCTCCGTGACCGGTGGTGGCAATTTGGTTTGGGGTGGGGTATTACGGGTGACCGGCATGGGGCCGGCTCAAGGAGGTAGCAGATGTTCGAACCATATGGTCAAGACGGTCCCACCAACGCCTTTCGCTATCGAAATATCCCGGTCAGGTTCACTTATCTTTTAGAAAATGGCGCGGATCATGTGGCCCAGGTCGATATCGACGGGGTTCTTCCGGAGGATACGGAAGAGACGAGATTCCATCGTTTGCGCGGTCCTTGGAAAACACGAGAGGAAGCCTTGGCGGCTGCTCAAGACTGGGCAAAATCCTGGCTAGATATCGTGCTAGGGAAGGGCGCTAAAGAGGGGTAACTACCTCGTCGTCAGGCTCTGGCGGATCGTCGGCCAGCGACTTGATGCCTGCCGCCTCAATCAGTCGCGACACCTTTTCAGTAACAATAAAAGGTGTCGTGACACAACGCAGCATCTTGGCTTGGGCATCGAAGTCAGCGGCGATCAGGTTCATCAGCAGCAGCTGGTAAACCTCCTGCTGGTTGTTGATGCCGTGCGCTGCCATGACCCGCTTGAGGTCTGCCTTGAACACGCCGGCCACTTCAACCGTAAACTTCTCGACGCCCAATGCAGCGTCCTTTGCTGCTGCCTTCTCGCGCTTCCTGCGCTGCTTCTTGGCTTCCTCCGTCAGTTCCTTTTCCTCGGCCATGGCCTACCTCTTGAATTCCGCTGGCCGGCAAGTCCAGCCAGGTCTGTTTGCGGCGCTGCTGCACCTGTCTGCTGATGCGCTTCATTTTTCGGCGAACGTGAATCCGTTCTCCTGGGCGATCAGCTTCACGCGGCTGATGCGCATGTCGAGCGCGGTTGCGGCCATGGACGCGGTCTTGCCGGCTTCGGCCATGGCTTTCACCTTCGGCGCGTCTTTGTCACGCAGGGCCCGCAGCTTCTTGGCGTGAGGCGTGGTACCGAGCACTGGCGCATTGGCGCTGACGCCGGCGGGGATCTGCTTGATGTGTTTGCCGGCGCCGAAGAAATCTTCGAGCGCGCGGTTCAGGTTGGCGGTGATCGCGTCGCGCGGATCAGGCATTGGCTGGCCGATCATTGGACACCTCCCACCGGCCGGTTGGCCTTCTCTTCGAACTGCATTGCGATGTCGTACGCGGCCTTGAAGGTTTCACGGAAGGCGCGAGTCTTGCCGCTGCTCAGGTCGATGACCCGATACATCCCGCCGCTCTCGCCGGACACTTGGAAGCGGACCTTCTTTGGTGGCATGACCAGGTCAACGCGCTTGAAGAACTCGAGCCGCGCGGCGTGGGTTTTCTGGAGCAGCACACCGAGTTCGTCGATGCGCTCTTGAAATGATGGGTGCATGGCTGATGCCTCAGTGTGGGTTGCGTGTATACGTCAGCACTCTGTGCCGCCTGCTGGTTGCCGTTGGGCGCAGGGGAGAGTGCTGACGGATAAAGGCGGGCGTAAAAAAGCCCGAGTCGCCCCGGGCTTTGTCTTCGAGTAGACCTCCCTACGCGAAGAGTGAAACTGCCTCCTGCTGGAGGGCTTTGATCATCGTTTACATGGCTGCCAATCCTCCGTTCCGGGTAAATCGAAGAGGCTGATTTATCGACGCACCCCGCGCCGTCGGTTCCTGACACCGAGCGCCTGATGCAGGTGTCCAGCGTCTGCTGGGTTGGCGTCCGCATCCCGCTGCCCACTCAGTGAATGGGCAGAAGTGATGCCTATTGGATGGCTCTCATCTCGCTACGCAGCACCCAGTTACCGGACGCTTTCACCATGCAGCCTACGAATGGTGCGTACTTGGTTTCGCGATCGGTTTGGTAGCCGTAGTAGGAGCAGACGCCGCGCTTGAAGATGCTGCTGATGAGAAGCCCTGCGACCAAGAGCACCCCAAGGATGATCAAGGCCTGGCGCAGCCGCTTGCTCACGCTTCGATACCGAAGTCTTTCAGGCGCAGGCCGAGCTCATTGCCGATCTCGGCGAGCACCTTCATCTCTTCGGCGCTGATGTTGCCGTCGCCTTCGGCCACCGTGAGCATGTTCACGAAGACTTCTTCGGCGTCCGCCGGGTTGTTTTTGATGTCGCGAATCTCGCGCAGGATGTTCATGCGACCGAGACGGAAACCCGCCTGCAACTGTTCGGTGAACAGGTTGACGGTGCTGGTGATTTCGGAGCCGAAGTGCTCAAGGGCCTTGTTTGCGCGGATCTGGATGTCGATCTGCGCCGCTTCGTTTTTGCTGATCTCGCCATCCGATGCCGCAACCAGTAGGCAGCCGCCGACGATGGCTTGCATCAGGTCACGATTTTCCAGTTTCTTGACTGCGCGCTTGGCGCCGAACAGCTTTTTACCGATACCGAACATGGGTGATTCCTCTGGGGTTGGGTTACATCCCGCTGCACCCTGTCGCCAAGGTGCAGAAGTGATGTTGGCCACCTGATGACCCGCTGCTGGCGGCCGTCATCAGGCCAAATTGATTTTTCTTCCGACCGCGACACCGTCCGCCGGATAACTGATTCGGGGCTTTACGCTGCGCACCCTGGGACAGTTGCCATCCCTCTGAATCGTTTAGGCCGATTCATCGCTGCCTTGTCGTGGCCGGTGGTTATCCGGCGGTGACTTCAATTTAGAAAACTAAACAGAAATCGTCAACTTTTATTTTAGAAAACTTAACTGATGGGGCGAGCGAGCTGTTCGTCGAGATCGTTTTGCCAGCACTTACGTGGTGGAATTTGCTGAGGTATGCTGCTGAAAAACTGTACATCCATACAGCAATAGGAGAGCGCCAATGTCCAAGTCGAAGCCTGCAGTCAAACACGTAGTGAGTGGTTTAGAGCGCCTTGGTTTGCGCGTCTCAGCAATGATCAATCACCCAATTGCCCAAGAGCAGCGGTGGGTAACGATCCACAAATTGGACAGCGATGGCGACATGGAATGGGATGAGGTGATGTCGCTGATATCCGAAACCGACGGTATCGAAATGACGTTCAACGACGATGGGTCGGTAACGCTGCGCTGGGAGGCTTCGTCCGAAGACGATCCACAAGTTCAGGAGCGTGAAGAGCTCACGCTGATGGATGAGCCAGCGCCGTTCTGAGCAGCAAAAAGCCCGCATATGCGGGCTTCTTTCAAGCGGTCGACGGGCAATCAGACCTTGCGGGCATTCCAAACGAGCAAGACCTTCGCGTGAATCACCACGTCGTCAATGCGTGCCGTCTGGTTCTCATAGTGCTGGTTATCAGAGATCAGCCGGTAATGGTCCTCATCCAGGCGCATGACCCGCTTGATGTACAGCTCTTGGTGCCAGGTCAGTAGATAGATTCCCTCGCCGACGAACTCCTTTATTCCCCGATCTACAACTACCAAGTCCTTGTCATTGATGGTTCCCTCCATCGATTGCCCCCAACCAGTGACCATGGCTAGAGCTGTCGTCGACGTGTACGTAACGCCCTTTTCACGAAGGATTTCCTCCCTCACGACAAGATTGCGGACTGCCTCATTGTACTCAGTCGGCACTTGGCCATGACCCATTGCGCCGCGAACGTCATATTGCGGAATCAGGATCTCTTCTTGCTTGGGTTTGAGGCTGGAATAGTTCGCAGGCAAGTAGGATGAGTTCGTTTCTACGGCGTGATCTGCTTCTTCTGCCGCCGCCAGCATTGTTTCCCGCGCCTTCGCCGAAAGCTTTTTACCGGCGTTAGAGGCGAGCATTTGCGCGACCAGATCCGTAGTCGAAGCGCTCACGGACTGCTGCCCATCAGTACTGGCACCAGGCGAACCGGTGCCATCTGAAAGCCAGTCTGGGGAGCACTCAAGCACCCTGGCGAGGGCAAGCAAATTTTTGCCCTTCGCACCATTTGTTCCACTCACCCAAAAGCTGACGGTCGCCTTAGAGACGCCGGTCTGTTTGCTGAGGTCGGTAGCGTTGAGGTTGAGCTCCCTCATTCGCGCCGCGAGTCGGTCTTTAAATTCCATATTTAGGATTCTAAACATTTCATTGTTTAGATAACTTGCCTTGTAGTGTTAAGAACTCTAAACTCGCCGAAGACACAGGAGTCAATCCATGACCTACGACGAAGCCCTGAAGCATTACCGCACCGGCCGCGCGATTGGCGAAGCGCTACGCGTAACCGGTAGCCGGGTATCGCAGTGCCGTACAGCGGGTGGTTTCTCCTACCCGATGCAGTGCGTTCTCGAGAAGGAATCTGGTGGAGCGTTGATCGCGAAGCTTGAAGACGAACCGTCTCAGCCGGTCAAGCAGTCCGCTTAATCCCGACGAGAAACATTTTGCAACGACTGATGGCACGCAGCCACATAAACAAATTCGAGGTTTTACGGATGCAGGACTTTCTGAAGGCTTGCCACATTGCGGTTCAAGAGGCCGAAACCAAAAGCTTGGCGACGCTTATGGGTATGCCTTCGATCAGTCTGCTTCAGCGGAGCAACGCCGAATACGACGGCGCTTGGTTCAACGTGAAGCATCTCTACGCATTGCTGCTCCACACCGGCGACATGCGACCTCTGGCTGCGCTTGCTGGGGAATTTGGCTACGCGATTTCGAAGACTGCACAGCCGGCGGCAATCGACGTCCACAAGGCGCTTGGTCGCGCCACGCTGGAGTTTGCAGAGCTGACAGTTGAAACACATGCGGCCATGGCTGACGGCCGGATCGATCAAGTCGAGCGCGCTCGGATCATGAAAGAGATCGCTGACGCAGAGGAAGCACTTGCTCAGTTCAAGGCTTCAATCAAGTCCGCCTGAATTGCAGGCATAAAAAAACCGCCTGGCAGGGCGGTTCTTTCAACAGCAATAAAACTTGAGGGACCATTATGAACACGATCGTCGCTCCAAGCAATACGGTCAGCATGTCCAGCCGGGAGATTGCTGATCTTACTGGCAAGCAGCACAAGGATGTCATTCGTGACATCCGGGTGATGCGCAAAGCGCTGGCCGATGATGGCGCAGATCTGCGCCATCTCCATGAGGTCAAGGACGGGCGGGATTACACCGCTGAATTTCACCTTGATCGCGTGCTTACGGAGACCCTGCTGACCGGCTACAGCATTCCGCTTCGTCATCGTGTCGTGACACGTTTGACTGAACTCGAAAACGTGTCGCGACACGTCGCAATTCCCCAAAGCCTACCGGAAGCGTTGCGGCTCGCCGCCGATCTGGCTGACAAGAACGGGGAGCTTCAGCGCATTATTGAAAAACAAGCACCAAAGGTTGCTGCGATCACTCGACTAGCAGCTGCTGGTGGGGCGATCTGCATCACCGACGCGGCCAAGCAACTTGGCCTTGCACCGGCCCGGCTTTTCTCTTGGATGGAACAGCACCGCTGGATATTCCGGCGGCATGGCTGCAAGCGCTGGGTTGCCTATCAACCCCGTATTACCTCCGGACACATGACTCACAAAGTGACTGCGCTCAAGCCAGACCCTGAAACCGGCATTGAGCGAGCCGCGTTCGACCCAATGGTCACCCCCAAAGGCCTCACGCGCCTTGCTGAACTTCTGCAGGAGGCCGCGTAATGGCCGGCGACTGGATCAAATTCGAACTTACCACCCTGGACAAACCCGAGGTTTGCCAGATCGCTGATTTCGCCAATATCGACCCTGACGCGGTAGTCGGGAAACTGATGCGCGTCTGGGGTTGGTTTGATCAGCAGACAGAAAACGGTAACGCTCCTAGCGTTAGCAAAAAGTTACTTGATCGTTTGGTGGGCGTTAACGATTTCTGCGAATTCATGAAGCTCGTTGACTGGATGATCGAGGCTGATGGCGTAATCAGTCTCCCGCATTTTGACCGGCATAACGGCAAGACCGCTAAAAACAGGCTTCTTACGGCAAAGCGCGTTGCAAACCACAAAGCCAGTAACGCAAAAGGTAACGCTGCCAGCGTTAGCGGTGCGTTACCTAAAGAAGATGTAGAGAAGAATAAAGAACCTCTCTCTGCGCGTGAGTCGGTCGACCCTCGCATGCCTAGCGAAATGACCCTGAACTGGACGCCAGATCCGAAGATCCTCAAGACCTACGCGCTGCATCAGGGCGTGTCGCTGGATCTCTTCACCGACCAGGTCTTGAACGCCTTCACTGGCCACTACGAGCCGAAAGGCCAAGTCAACACCGAGGCCGAGTGGGTCAGCATGCTGGTCAAGTGGGTGCGCAACGACCTGAATAGGTCTTCCAACGTCAAGCCATTCGCACCACGCCAAGCACCTCAGGACTTTGATGATGATGCCACTGACTGGATTGAGCAGGGGGCGGCACAATGAAGAGCGTTGCAGTCGTAACTACCGGTCTCTGGGCGAAGGTTCAGTCGGGGCAGTACATCGCGAAGGAGCATCAGCTGCCACAAGAGATTCAGGCAGAACTCAATCGTGAAACGGCCATTGTTATCAACGGTTTGTTCCGCCAGTTGCGGGCGATCTTCCCAGCCTGGAAGCAGGCGTGGCCTGACATGGCGGCCTACAAATCGGCAAAAAAAGAGTGGCTGCAGGCCTTTCTGGAGGCGGGATTACGCAGCCTTGATCAGTTGCAGTTCGGTCTGATGGGCGCTCGCCAGTCCGGCCGGGATTTTATCCCCGCTCCTGGCGTGTTCATCGCTTGGTGCACACCGACTGCCGAGATGCTTGGCCTGCCAACGCTGGCCGCCGCACATAGGGAAGCATGCCGCAACGCCCATCCCTGCATGGCTGGCCGTGCGCGGTGGAGTCACGACGCGGTCTGGCATACGGCGAAAGAGTGCGGTTTTGAAAGCCTGAACAAGCTTGAAGAATCGCTCAGCCTAAAGCTATTCGAGCGCAATTACACCATCACCGTTCGCCGCCTCATCGAGGGGCTGCCGTTGCAGAAAATGCCCTTGGCTCTGCCAGAGCGAGTTGAAGGGCGCCGGACTCCTGAGATCGGTAACAGAGCGCTCGCTGAACTGCGTGCCATGCGTTCGAGTGGTGCTCGTCATGCCTGATCGCCGTCTTGCCGTACCTGAGATTGAGACGTACCGCTGGGCGGTGTTCTGCTGCTCGTTCAAGGTCGATTTGAGCTCGCCACCTGATCACGCGCTGGCTTTGTTCGCCGATTCGGCCATGGCGAAGCGCTACGGCGCTTGGATGTGGCCAGGAACCTACGAAGTCGTCGATGTCATCACAGGGAGTCCGGCATGCGAGTGAGCTCGAAGAAACTCCGCGCCTCGGCGAACGGCCAAGACTGCACGTTGCGGATGCCGGGCATCTGCAACCACAACCCGGAAACTACCGTGCTCGCGCATCTGCCTTGCGGGCAGAAGGGCATGGGGATGAAGGGCTTCGACACCGTGGCGGTGTACGCGTGCAGCGCCTGCCATGACGTGATCGATGGCCGCGCCGCCGGCGAGATCGATTGGCAGGATGTGCCGCGCGCGATCGCCGAAACCCACGAAGCCCTGATCAGGGCAGGAATTCTCACCGTGAAGGGGGCCGCATGATCGCCTTTCTGGAAAACAATCTGCTCCACATCTTTTTTGGTTCGTTGCTAATTTTGTTCGTCGCCTGCTTGTGGGGAATTCTTCGGATGACTCGACGTGCCCGCATGGTGCGTGGTGAGCGCGTATGAAGCCTGCTGCCATGAGGTTGTTCAAAGCGAAAGCCGTCCGAGCCAAGCCAGTCGACCGGGAAGGGTTGGAACAGGCAGGTCTCATGCGTGAGCTTGAGCTCTGCTTGCCGGCTGTGTTCGATCTGATCTACCACGTCCCGAACGGCGGGCACCGAGTGAAGGCGGTCGCTGCCAAGCTAAAAGCCCAAGGCGTCAAGGCCGGTATCCCGGATCTGGTGCTGAACATGGCTCGCGGTGGCTACTTCGGTCTCTATATCGAATTCAAGGCCACGCCGCCGAACGACGCCCCGGTGTCGCCGAGTCAGCAGGAGCGGCTACGCAAGCTGAACGAGCAGGGCTATCTCGCCATCGTGTGCCGTGGGCACTTCGACGCGATGGAGCAGATCCGCGCCTACCTTCGACTCGCTCCTACTGTGGTGGCCGCATGAGCACTGCCGCTGTGAAGATCACCGAAGCCGAGATCAAGCGGCAGGCCGCCGGCACCGTGCAGGACGTGCGAGACCTCGAAAACAAGGGCCTGTACCTGCGCTTTAACAAGGCTCGCACCGGTGGCTCGTGGTACCTGGTGCTGAAAGGTGAGTGGAATCAGATCGGCACCTTCCCCGAACTGACGCATAAACAGGTCGTCGCGGCGCTGCCGTCGTTACGGCTGCGTCTGGCGGCCGGCGAAGGTGCGAGCCTGTCGAAGTGGAGCACCGTGGGTGAACTGCTGGACTGGTTCGCTGACCGCATGTCGCGCGATCGCAATCTGTCGACCAAACGCAAGAACACCGGTGCCTCAATCATCAAGTGCCACCTCAAACCGCGCCTTGGCGAACTGCCGCTGATCGGCATCGACAAGGCTGCGCTCGACACCTTGTTGATGTGGCCGCTGCAGGAGACGGTGTCCATCGACTACGTGCGCTCTGCCTTCCAGTTGCTGGCCCTGGCATTCCGGCAGGCCGCCAAGCTGGCGATGATCACGTCCAACCCCATGGCGACGATCCGGTTCAACGACTTTTCCAAGGCGAAGGTCGGAATCAAGCCGTCCCGGCTGCGCGGTGTCCAGCTGGAAGGTCTGCTCACGCAGTTGGCCGAGGTCATGGACAAGGCGCCGATGGATTCGATGCTCGCGCTGATGATGCTCTGCCACGGCACGCGCATCGGCGAAACCCGGATGGCGCGCTGGTCGCACATCAGCCTAGCCGAACGCGAATGGTTCATCCCGGCCGAGCACACCAAGACCGGCGTCGAGCATCACCTGCCCCTGACCGAGCAAGTGTGCACGCTGTTGACCCGGTACCGCGAAGGCCAGTTCGCCCGAGGCTATGAGGGCCAGTGCCTGTTCCCGGCGCGCAACGGCAAGGCGCTGGGCGAGGCTCAGGGCTGCGCCGTGTTTCGTCGGCTGGGGCAGGGCGAGTGGACCAGTCACGACCTGCGCAAGGTGGCCCGCACTGGCTGGGCAGACCTTGGCATCGACCACTTGATTGGTGAGCTGCTGATCAACCACGCGATGGGCCACAACGTGAAGGTTTACATCCAGTCGGACGTGATGAGCCGCAAGCGCGATGCACTCGAGCATTGGCATGCGCATCTAGATCAGAAAGGCTTTGCAGCGATTCATGGATTGACCGGCTTTAGATTTGAAGATTCCGGTAATTCGCTGCAAGCCACAGACCATAAGGCCTGCAAGGCCATTCAAGAAACAACCATAGGCGAGGTTTAAAAATGATGATTTTGCTCAATGCGGCCACCGGCCTCGCTGTAAATCCCAAGCTGATCGCGGCAATCAAGATCGTTGAGATTCCCAGTTTGCGCGTTGTGATCACCATGAAAGATGGGTTCGAGCTGGCTATCCATGATGCGCCGAACGCCGGAATTGACGTCGTAGAGATTCACCGCCGCCTGATGGTGTCCGTATGAAGAAGTCGCACGGCCCAGACTTCCGGCGAAAGTTGAAATTCATCGTTGAGTGCAACGTTTGCCGCGGTACCGGCATTTACACCGGCGTCTTTCATCAAATGACCTGCGAGAACTGTCACGCCTCGGGCTGGGTGTGTGGTGAGACGCTGAAGACCTTGCCGCTCATCGACGTCGTGCAGGTGCTCAACGCACGGCTGCGGGAAGCGCTCGGTGAGATCGCCAAATTCAACCGTGCCGTCGGTGGTGCGCATCAGCAGTACGAACAGAACAACCGCCGCGGTGCCGGTGGATCGAACTACACGGGGGATTGATCGATGGGCATTTATAAAGACGTGATGAGCACCTTGGTACGCGTACTGGCTGCCGATAACATCGATAACAGCACCAAGCAGTCCTGGCAGAAGCTGATCGATGCCGATCTGCGTCAGGGCGGCAATGGCAGCTCTCTATCACCCCGCGACAAGTTCGATTACGACTGCTGCTTGTATGCGCTCCTGCACCGCCAGCTCGCTCCCGCGCAGTGGGATGTTCTGGTCGCCAAGTATTCGACTCACAAGGCCAACAAGGTCGCCGCGATTGGTCGGCTGGTATCGCGAATGACGTCTCCGGCACCGGAGCTGTTCATTTACAAAGCGCTCACGGCCTGGGCGATTCCGAAACTGAAGGGTGTCCAGTCGGGCAAGCGTTCAACCGACATGATTGTGCTGCCGTCCGAGTTCTACGACATGAACACCTGGGATCTGGCCGGCTCGCCAGAGCGCACCCGTCGTAACTGGCGTGGTGGAATTCACAAGCGACTTGAGCAGCTGGAAGAGACTGCGGTGATCCATGCCACCGAGATTTTCGACCGCGAACAAATCTTTGTAGATGCCGCTTGACCATGATGGCCAGTTGGCCGTAAATTAACCCCATCATGTCGATCTTGCGCGTTATGAGAGACGACTAACAATTCTGAGCCCCGCCACCGTGCGGGGCTTTTTCGTTTCTGGAGTATCGGATGGATCCTACTGACCTCGGCCCAGGCACAGCCACCTGGCTTGGCGGTACTGGAACCGTGTTGCTGGCAGGATTCCTGTGGTTGCGTAAATTCCTGTCGAAGGATGCTGCCGACAGGGCGATGGATAACGCCGATATCTTCACGCTTCGCCGACTGAATGAGCTGCTGGACTCCGAGCGTGTTGCGCGAAAGGAGGCTGAAGCTCGCGCTGACCAGTTCGCCAAGGAGCGCAACGAGCTCGCCGCCGCAGTCGGGCGGATGGAAGGGAAGATTGAAGCCCTAACCAGCCAGGTCGCACAGCTCACCGCAACGGTAACCTCGCAGAGCGAAGAGATCGCCCGCCTGCGTACCAAGCTGGGAGGCATCAGCTGATGGACAGATGCGCAATGGAATTCATCGCTCGCCGCTGGTGGCGCCGAGCAGAGATTTGGGTGATCGCAGCGCTGCTGCTCGCCGGCGGCCTGATCCTGGGTTACCAAGCCGGCGTGTGGTCAGCAAGCAGTGAGCAGACCAAGCAGCTCGCCGAAGTTCGCGCCGCCTACGATGCGGCGCTGGGCAAGCGCGACGTCCGCCTCAATAGCCTGGCCGAGAAGACGCAGGATGCAGCGGTAAAGGTGCAGGAAGCGTCGAACTCAGCAGTCCAAGCGGCCGATACAGCGAGCAAGGCAGCGGAGAAGGTCAACGAAGCCGTTGAACGGCAAACACCCTAACGCGCACTTGATAGTTGGAGGTCTTAATGGCTCGCCTAAAGACCCTTGCGACTCGCGTTAAAACGCAGAGTGATCGAGTGGCAACAGCTGAGCCTGATTCATGGCGGGCTGATAAGCGAACATCCAACCAGCGTGGCTACACCTACGAGTGGCAGCAAGCGCGCCTCGCGTTCCTTAATGAGAACCCTTTGTGTGTGTACTGCGACCGTGAAGGTCGAGTCACTGGCGCAAGCGTCGTCGACCACAAGATCCCACACCGTGGCGACATGGTGCTGTTCTGGGACCAGACCAACTGGCAGTCCCTGTGCAAGACCTGCCACGACGTGGTGAAGAAGCGGGAAGAAGCGTTGTTGCCTCGATGGTAGCGATGAAGCACGCCAACTTCCCGGTTGGCGCACCGTTACGGTGCGGCACGTCACTGCCCCACCGGGGGGGGGTGAAATTCTGGTCGGTAGATTTCTTCTAGACCACTCGCCCCCGCACGGACAGATTTTTTTCCTCTCATAGGTTTTTTGTTAATGGCGTTAACACCCAAACAGCAGGCATTTGTGAATGCTGTTAGGGGAGGTGCGTCCAATAAAAATGCAGCCATCGCCGCGGGATATGCGGTCGACAGCGCATCGGTCGCCGGTTCACGGTTGGCAAAACACCCAGACGTGATGGCCGCACTTGCTGCGCCGAGCGTTAACAAAATTGTTAAAGCCAGACCGCCTCGTTCTGCCCCCATCGACGACGTCGGTGAGGCATTCGAAGAGGCTACTGAAGCTGGCTTTGATCTCGCCCAAGCGATGCGGCACAGCGACCCAAAAGACTTTCTGCTCGCCGTGATGAACGACTTCGGCAGTGAAGCCAAGCTTCGGGTGGATGCTGCGAAGGCATTGATGCCCTTTATGCACCAGCGAAAGGGTGATGTCGGTAAAAAACAGGACAAGCAGGACGCCGCGAAGCAGGCCGGTGCCGGTCGCTTCGGCACAGGCGCGCCACCGCTCCGTGCGGTGAAGTGAAATGGAATGGACAACAGCTTGCCCTGATTGGGAAAAGCGCATCTTGGCGAGCGAGTCGCTGGTGCCGGTTGCTCCACTGTTTCCTACGGAACGCACAGAAGCGATGGAGGTTTTCAAGCAGCTTCGTGTTGCGGACATGGCCGGCAAGCCGACGATGGGCGAAGTCTCTCGCGACTGGATCATCGATTTCGTTGGTTCAGTGTTCGGCTCGTACGATCCGGAGCAAGGCCGACGGCTGATCACCGAATTCTTCCTTCTGATCTCGAAGAAGAACACCAAGTCGACGACCGCCGCCGGAATCATGCTCACCGCGCTGATCCGCAACTGGCGTCATTCGGCAGAGTTCCTGATCCTGGCGCCGACGATTGAGATCGCCAACAACAGTTTCTTCCCTGCTCGGGACATGGTGAACAGCGACGACGAACTGTCGGAACTGCTCCAGGTGCAGGACCACACACGGACCATCACGCATCGCTTGACTGGCGCCACGCTGAAAGTAGTAGCCGCCGACAGCGATACGGTCGGCGGCAAGAAAGCCACTGGTGTTCTGATCGATGAGTTGTGGTTGTTCGGCAAGCGGCCCAACGCCGAAAACATGCTGCGCGAAGCCTGCGGCGGCCTGGCGTCACGGCCTGAAGGTTTCACCATATTTCTTTCCACCCAATCCGATGAGCCTCCCGCTGGCGTATTTCGGCAGAAGCTGAACTATGCCCGCGGCGTTCGGGATGGGCGCATCAATGACAAACGCTTTCTTCCGGTGATCTATGAATTTCCGGAGGAAATGATCAAGGCAAACAAACACCGGGATCCCGCCAATTTCTTTGTCACCAACCCGAACATGGGCGCCTCGGTCGACACCGAGTTTCTGCTTCGTGAATTCCAGAAGGCGAATGAAGACGGCGAAGAGTCAATGCGGGGCTTCCTTGCGAAGCACTTGAACGTTGAGATCGGTTTGGCTCTGCGCTCGGATCGCTGGGCCGGCGCCGAGTTCTGGGAGGCGCAAGCGCGACCGGCTGGAGTGAGCTTCGAGTACTTGCTCGATCGCAGCGAAGTCATTGATGTTGGAATCGATGGGGGCGGGCTGGATGACTTGCTTGGCTTTGCCGCCATCGGCCGTGATCGCGAAACGAGGGAGTGGCTGTTGTGGACCCATGCTTGGGCACATCCATCCGTACTTATTCGCCGCAAAAGCGAGGCAGCCAGGTTCCATGACTTTGCCCGCGATGGGCATCTCACGTTGGTCAAAGCCATTGGTGACGATGTGACGGAAGTGGCAGAGCTGGTCGCCCGCATCGAAATGGCAGGCCTATTGGACAAGGTAGGGGTCGACCCGGCTGGCGTTGGCGCGATCCTCGACGCACTGGTGGCGGCAGAGGTGCCAGAGGAAAAGGTGATCGGCATTTCTCAGGGCTGGAAGCTCGGCGGTGCCATCAAAACGACTGAGCGCAGGCTCGCGGAAGGCGGTTTGGTGCACGGTGGTCAACCGTTGATGAACTGGTGCTGTGGCAATGCTCGAGTAGAGCCTCGCGGCAACTCGATTCTCATAACCAAGCAAGCATCGGGCTTCGCCAAAATCGACCCGTTGATGGCGACCTTCAACGCCGTATCGCTCATCTCGCTGAACCCGCAGGCCCAGGGCGGCCTCGACAATTACCTCTCCGACGGATTCTTCGGACTCATCGGCTCGAACTCATAGGCTGAATATGGCATCTCGTTGGTACAACCCGCTGACATGGCGCATGTTCGGCTACAACGACCCTGCGACCGGAGAATACATCGAAGTAGAAATGCTGGCCGGCGGGAAGCGCACCAAATCAGGGGTGACCATCACAGCCAAAACCGCCCTTACGATTCCAATCGTGTGGTCCTGCGTGAAAATCTTGAGTGAGTCAGCTGCTGGTCTGCCACTGAAAATATTCGAAGATACACCGGCTGGCCGGGTATTGGCTGATACAAAAACCCGACAAGCTCGATTGTTGCGCAAGCCGAACCCGCACATGACGAAGCTGAATTTTCTGAAGTGCGCCGTTGTGAATATGGCGTTGCGTGGCAACGGTTACAACATCATCGAAAGGGCCGATAACGGTGATTGGATCGGCCTGATCCCGGTCAGCGCTGATGACGTCGAAGTCGACACATCGGACGATTTGCTCTACTGGGCGACAGTCGGCGGCAAGCGTTTTCCGGTATCACCGGAGAACATGCTGCACTTCAAGCTCTTCAGCGTCGACGGGATCATTGGACTCTCGCCGGTCGAGTACATGGCCGAGTCGATGGGTTTGTCGAAGACAGCGCAAAACTGGTCGGCAATGTTCATGCGCAAAGGTGGGTTCACCGGCGGCTATGTCATCTACGACCAGTTTCTGACGAAGACCCAGCAAGCGCAGATCATGGAAAAATTTCCGGATGTGCGCAAAGGCGACGTGAATGACATTGGCTCCATGGGCATTCTTCAGGGCGGCCCGAAGATTGTTCCTGCAGGGTTGAGCCAGAAAGACAGTCAGTTCATTGAGTCTCAGCAGTTTCAAGAAGAAGCGATCGCGGGTTGCTACGGCGTTCCTCTCTACCTGGCCAATCGCGCCGGGAAGACTTCCATCATGGGGTCGAACCTGGAACAGCAGACCAGTGGGTTCGTTACGTTCGGGCTCAAGCCTTACCTCGATGCCATTGAAGACGAAATCAACGACAAGCTTTTTCGCGACAAGCCCCAGTTTGTGGAGTTTGTCGTAGAGGGCTTGCTGCGGGCGGATAGTGCAGGGCGGGCCACCTACTACCAGGCAGCCCTCGGTGGGTCCGGCGGCTCTGGCTGGATGTGCATCAACGAGGTTCGTCGCAAAGAAAACCTTCCTCCGCTGGCTGGCGAAGAATACGACCGGGTCACCCGGTGGGAGATGCAGAAGAATGTTCAGCAAAATTGAAGTCCCCTTCGAAGTGAAGGCCAGCGATGAGGCCGGCAACTTCGAGGGTTATGCGGCTGTGTTCAATAACGTCGACCTGGGTGACGACGTGATCCTCCCGGGCGCGTTCACAAAGGTGAAAACTACGCGAGCCGGTCGATTGAAACTGGCGCTTTTTCACGACCTTACCCGTCTTGTAGGATCGGCAGACTTTACCCAGGACAGCCACGGGCTTTATCTAAAAGGTAAGGTCAATCTGGCGGTCAGCTATGCCCGTGATGCCTATGAACTGATGAAAGAAGGCACGCTCGACAGCATGTCCATCGGATTCAACACGATCCTCGCGGCTTACGAAGAGCGCGAGGGCCGAAGCATCCGCATCATCAAGCAGGCGGAGCTCTGGGAAGCTTCCCTGGTGCCTTTCGGGATGAACCCGCAGGCACAAGTCACCGACGTGAAGTCGGACATCAGGCTTTTTGAGAACGCTTTGCGCGACCGCATGGGGCTCTCTCAGAAGGAGGCGGCTGCGGTCGCTTCGCTCGGCTACTCCGCAGTACACCGTGATGGTGGAACGGCGGCCACGGCGATCGTGGATGAGCTGAAAGAAATATCCAACCTGTTCACAAATCAATTTGGAGTTCAGCCATGACCGCTGATGTTAAAGAAATTCGCGAAGCCCTCGAAAAGCAGCTCAAGGAAGGCTTCGGCACACTACAAGTAAAGTACGACGCAGTGTCTGAAGAGCTTGAAAAGGGCAGCAGCGCATCTGCTGACCTGAAAAAGCAGATCGAAAACCAAAAGGGCGAGATCGAGCGCGTCATCGAGCAGGTACAAAAGCTCGAAGAAAAAGGTGTGAAGCTGCGCAATCAGAACCCTGAGAAGAAAAGCTTCATCGACTTCGTCAAGGGTAATGACAAGTACCAGGCACTGGCTCAGAAAAGCCAAAGCTTCGCCGAGATGGAAGTGACCAAGTCCGACATGGCCAGCATGGCTGAAACCAAAGTCACCAGCGCCGGCTTGGTTGCCCCACAGTACGACACGGTGATTCAGGGCGCTCCACGCCAGAACCTGCTTATTCGTGACCTGATTCCGACGACTCCGGTCACCGGTCAGTCGTTCACTTACTTCCGCGAGCTGTTGCACACGCTGGGCGCAGGCATGGTTGCTGAGGGCGCGGCCAAGCCAACCAGCAACGTGACCTTCGAACAAGTCACCGACATCATCAAGAAAATCGCCGTATGGATGCCGGTCACCGACGAAGCGCTCGACGACGTCCCTCAACTCTACAGCTACATCCAGGAACTGCTGCGTTATGACCTCCAGCTGAAGCGCGAAGGTCAGTTGCTGAAAGGCGATGGCATCGGTAACAACCTGAACGGCATCATGACCCAGGCCACTGCGTTCGACACCGCCCTCACCAAGGTCACCGACACGGCGATTGATACCGTGCGCCGAGCGATCTACCAGGCGCGCAAACAATCCAAGCTGCCAGCGGATGCGGTGGTGATGTCCGATCTCGATTGGATGAATATCGAGCTGCAGAAGGATGGCGAGAACCGCTATCTCTTCGCGAATTTGCAAGGTCTGTCTACCCCGATCTTGTGGGGGCGTCCAGTGGTTGCTTCCGACAGCATGGACGAAGGCGATGGTGCAACGACCGGCGGTGAATTTCTGACTGGTTCGTTCCAGCAGGGTGCTCGCATCTACGACCGCATGGTCTTCACCATCAAGGTCGGCATGATCAACGACGACTTCATCAAAAACCAGCGCGCCATCCTGGTTGAAGAGCGTCTTGGTCTGGCGGTTCGTAAGAAGTACGCCTTCGTGAAAGGCCGCTTCGCGGTGACCGAATAACCTTTCTCGTCATCCGGGGCCTACTGGCCCCACTACCTGGTAAATATCATGGAAATTAAAGTGCTCTGGGGTTTCGAAGGCGACCCCGAAAAAGTCAAAACTCAGAACGGCCATGTCACGGCGGGAGCCGTCCTCGATCTGGCAGACGAAGAGTATGCCCATGCTCTCATCGGCAAAGGTTTGGCTGAAGCAGTGAAGCCGGCCAGCACCAAGCAAGCCAAGCCCAACGAGAACAAGTGATGATCGATCTATCCCTGGTGAAGCAGCATTTGCGCGTCGACCACGATGATGAGGATTTCCTGATCCAGGGATATATCGACGGCGCACTGGCGCATGTTGAGCAGCACTGCGACAGAGAACTCGTCGACGGCGAGCCGCTACTGCCCGAGCAAATGGGTCTGACTAAAGACGTCCGGCAGGCTGTGCTCTTGTTGGTCGGTCATTGGTACTCGAACCGAGAGGCCGTGATGATCGGGTCGAACGGTGTATCCGCTTCCGAGGTGCCACTCGCCTATGAGCGCCTGCTCTGGTACCGAAAGCGCTTCTGAGAGGGTGTGTCATGGCTGCATACCGAGAACCTGCTGCCGGTGAGTTAAATCGACGTCTGGCGATTCGGCGTAGAACTGATCTGCCTTCCGCCAATATGGGATTGGACCCGATTTTCTCAGTCTTAAAAGCTCGATGGGGAAAAATCCAACCGGTGGGCACGGCCGTTTATGCCGAAGGCGTTCAGACTGACAACAAGGTCACGCACCGAATTTGGTTCAGGCTCGTAAAAGGCGTAACCGAAGCTCACGAAATCGTCCACGTAACACAGACGCCCGGTCTGATAGACACTTATGAGGTGGTTGCTGGGAGCCCGATTTATCGAGTGAAGCGATCCGCCGATATGAACGGTACCCGGCGTTTCACATTGCTTGAGGTCGAAGAGCTCGGCCTGATCAACTCAGGTGGAGGCATCTATGGCTAACTCAGCATCAATCGATGGCTACCTGCACGTCGAAGGCTTCGACAACTTCCAGCGTGACGCCTTCGATAAACGGAAGATTCGCGCCGGGATGCGCAAGGTCGGTTTGCTGGTGGTGCAACGAGCCCAGATGAACCTGGTGCTGGGCAAAGGGCAGGATGGATACCCGGTGAACCGCACCGGCGCTACGGTCGAGTCCGTGACCTACAAGGTTTCCCGATCGGGATTTTTAGTGCGCATCTCTCCGACCAAAACGTCGGCGATGGAAGAGTTTTATCCGGCGTATCTGCACTACGGTGTGAAGAAGGGCCGAAAACTGGGCAAGCTTGCGCCGGGCCAGGGGAAAGGAAAATCCAACCGTCGCGCGCGAGGCGAGCGGGCTGCTGCGATGGCTGAGCGCGCCGCCGGCGAATGGCGCATCAAGCCGCGCGACAACTACATGGCCGACGCTCTGCAGGACTCGGCTTCGCAAGTTCAATCGATCCTCTCTGCCGCATTCGCAAACGCGCTGGGCTGATCGCTGCCCCGGACACCCGCATGAAATTGAATCCTATCGTTGCCCATCTACGGCTGACGTGCCCGACCTTTGCCGAGCGAATTGCGGGCGGTATCGACTGGGACGCCGTCGTCGACAGCGCCCAGCTTGAATTGCCGGCCGCTTATGTGATCGCCACGGCCGATGCTGCGACGCCGAGCAAAGCACAGAACATGATCATTCAGGACGTCACCGACCAGTTCAATGTGGTGATCGTGCTGAAGACATCGGATGAGCGCGGACAGGCCGACAACGATCTGCTGCACGACATTCGCGCTGAGCTCTGGCGCGCTCTTGTTGGTTGGATTCCGGGACCCGAATACACGCAAATCGAATACGGGAAGGGCGCCTTGCTGCATATCAGCCGGGCGCGGGTGGTTTACCAGTTCACCTTTTTCTCCGAATTCCAGCTCGGCCGCAATCGCTCCGACCAGCCGCCGGAGACATGGCAGGAGTGGAAGCTCGACGGCTTGCCCGGGCTTACTGGCGCGACCATCAACATGGACTGCATTGACCCAGCAGACCCCAACCTGAAACGACCTGGCCCTGACGGGCGCATTGAAGTTGCATTCACTGGAGACGTAACACCATGACCAAGCGCATCACTGTGGTGCCGGCCGCTGGCCGCTCTGTGCCCGATCCGGAGGCTGGCGACCTGTTGCCCGTTGAAGGTCGGGAAGTCCCCGACAACGCCTGGTGGCGTCGTCGTCTGGCTGACGGTGACGTCAGAACCAAAACGGTTGAAGCCCCATCCACCAAAGCCGTTAAAACGGCGCTGATCGAGGAAGGCAAATAATGGCCATCGGATTCAGCAACATCCCCGCCGATATCCGTGTGCCGCTGTTCTATGCGGAGATGGATAGTTCGGCGGCAAACAGCGCTTCGAGCGTGATGCGCCGCCTCATCGTCGCGCAAGTCAATGACGACGCCGAGAGCGAAAGCATCGGCAAGCTGGTGCTGGTCTCCAGCCTCGCGATCGCCAAGAGCATTGCCGGCCAAGGCTCGATGCTCGCTGCGATGTACGAGACCTGGCGCAAGGTCGATCCGATTGGCGAGGTCTGGTGTCTGCCGCTCCAGAATGAAACCGGCGAATCCGCTTCGGCAACCATCACCATCACCGGCGCTGCTACCGAGGCCGGGCTCCTGAACCTGTACATCGGCGGCGTGCGCGTCCAGTCGGTGGTGGCATCGGCGGCAACCCCGACGATCGCGGCCGCTGCCTTGGCCGTGAAGATCAACGCCACACCAGACCTGCCCGTCACCGCGGCGGCCGCTGCTGGCGTGGTGACGCTGACCTGCAAATGGACCGGCGAAAGCGGCAACGACATCAGCATTCAGATGAACCGCCTCGGCAAGTCCAACGGCGAATCCACGCCGGCAGGCTTGACTGTGGTCACCACTGCAATGACCGCGGGCGCCGGCGCGCCGGATGTCGTCGATGCGATCGCCGCGTTGGGTGATGAACCCTTCGAATTCCTGTGCCAGCCTTGGTCGGACACGACCACGCTGAATGCCTGGAAGGATGCGATGGACGACAACACTGGCCGCTGGAGCTGGGCGAAACAGTTGTTCGGTCATGTCTACACCGCCAAGCGCGGCACCATCGGCACGCTGGTCGCTGCCGGGCAGGTGCGCAACGATCAACACATGACCATTCAGGGCGTAGAGCCCGGTGTGCCGCAACCGGTATGGGTGGTCGCGGCATCGCTTGCGGCTCGCACGGCGGTGTTCATCTCTGCCGATGCCAGCCGTCCAACGCAGAGCGGCAGCATGCCTGGTATCGATCCGGCACCGGCCAGTGACCGCTTCACCCTGACCGAACGCCAGTCGCTGCTGAACTACGGCATTGCCACTGCGTACTACGAAGGCGGTTACGTGCGCATCCAGCGCTCGATCACCACCTATCAGAAAAACGCCTATGGCCAGGCCGACAACTCGTACCTGGACAGCGAGACCATGCACCAATCGGCGTTCATCGTGCGCCGCATGCGTAGCGTCATCACCAGCAAGTACGGCCGGCACAAGCTGGCGAGCGACGGCACCCGCTTCGGCGCCGGCCAACCGATCGTCACCCCGGCGACCATCCGCGGCGAAATCATTGCCCAGTACGCCAAGCTCGAGCTTGAAGGTCACGTGGAAAACGCTGATCTGTTCGCGGAGCACTTGGTCGTGGAACGCGATCTGAACGACCCGAGCCGGGTCAACGTGTTGTTCCCGCCGGATTACATCAACGGCCTGCGCATCTTCGCGCTGCTCAACCAGTTCCGCCTCCAGTACGACGAAGCGGCGTAACGCTCAACTGAACAACCAGCCCGCCCAGTGCGGGCTTTTTCATTCTGGAGACAAAGACCATGGGCGAAAAAGTAGCCGGCACCGCGTACGTCAAAGTAGACGGTGAGCAGCTGACCATCACGGGTGGCGCAGAAGCGCCATTGATGAAGGTAAAACGCGAGTCAGTCTATCCCGGTTTTTACAAGGAAGAAGAGCTCGCGCCTTACCTGAAGATGACCGCGCTGATGCCGCAGGGCTTTCCGATTAAAAAACTGGAAAACGGTCGGGACATGACGGTGACTTGTGAATTCAACAACGGCCGAGTCTACGTGCTGTCGGGGGCATTCCTCGTCGATGAGCCTTCTTTTAAAGGCGACGACGGCACACTTGAGTTGCAATTCGATGGCGTAAATGGGAGCTGGCAATGAGTAGTTCGGTGAAGTTGCAGGTAGCGATCGAGGCTCATGGCGAGCCGCTGACGGAGCTGACCATGCGCCGTCCGACGGTGCAGGAAGTGCGGGCCATAAAGGCGCTGCCGTACAAGATCGATAAAAACGAAGAAGTCAGCTTGGACATGGACGTGGCCGCGAAATACATCGCCGTCTGCGCCGGCATCCCGCCGTCCTCGGTCAACCAGCTGGATCTGGCGGACCTGAACTCGCTGAGCTGGGCGGTGGCCAGTTTTTTCATGAGTGCGGCGTCGACTCCATCCACGACCTGATCGCCGTTGCTTATGACCTGGCGTGGTTCTGGAAAACGGATCCGGAACTGATGTTGGCTCGCCCGCTCGACGTGCTCCGCGAATCCATGGAGCACGCGCAACGAATCAATAGACTCCAGCAGGTGCAGTGATGGCGGATAAATTCCAGCTAAAGGCGTTGATCACCGGCGTCGACAAGCTGTCGCCGATGCTGGGCGGCATCCGGAAAAAGGTCGCGGGCTTTCGCAAGCAAATGGAAAGCTCGGGACTCGGCAAAATCAGTTTCCAAGATGTGTTGCAGGGCGGGGCATTCGCTGCCCCGTTCGTGGCGGGAACCAAGGCGGCGATAGAATTCGAATCATCCATGGCCGATGTGAAGAAGGTGGTCGATTTCGCCACGCCTGAGCAGTTCAAGGCCATGGGCAAGGACGTGCTCGATCTGTCCGAGAAAATGCCGATGGCGGCCAGCGGCATCGCCGCTATCGTCGCCGCCGGTGGGCAGGCTGGCTTCGCTGCTGGCGAGTTGCGCCAGTTCGCGGAAGACGCCGTGAAGATGGGTATCGCTTTTGACCAGACCGCCGAGCAGTCCGGTGAGATGATGGCCAAGTGGCGAACGTCGTTCAAACTCACTCAGCCAGAGGTTGTAAAACTGGCTGACCAGATCAACTACCTCAGCAACACTGGACCATCCTCTGCGGCGCAGATTGCCGATATCGTCACCCGCATTGGCCCTCTGGGTAAAATCGCAGGCTTGGCGTCCGGGCAAATAGCCGCGATGGGCGCCACGCTTGCCGGGGTTGGGGTGCCGAGCGAAGTCGCGGCCACCGGCTTGAAGAACTTCATGCTGGCGCTGACCAAGGGCAAGGCTGCTACCAAGGAGCAAACTCAAGCGTTCAAGGCGCTGCGCCTGGACGTGAAGAAAGTTTCCGAAGGCATGCAAAAAGATGCTCAGGGTACGATGCTCGATGTGCTCGAACGGGTATCGAAAGTCGCACCGGAGAAACAGGCCGGTCTGCTGACTCAGCTATTCGGATCTGAATCAATCGCGGCTATTGCTCCGCTTCTGACAAATCTGGACATGCTGAAGAAGAGCTTCGGCGACGTTTCGGCAAGCACCAAGTTCGCTGGCTCGATGAGCAAGGAATATGAGGCCCGTTCGGCGACCACGGCGAACGCGCTGCAACTGATGCGTAATCGGGTCACCCGCCTCGGCATTGAGATCGGCAATGCACTGCTGCCGCCGCTCAACGAAATCATGACGCTGATGGGGCCGATCGTTAGCCAGATTTCGGAGTTCGCCGCCGCGAATCCCGGACTGATAAAAGGCATCCTTGGAGCAGGCATTGCGTTCGTCGCGCTCAAGTTGGCGGTGCTCGGCAGCGTTGTTGCAATGAAGTTGTTCGACACTGCAGTAAAAATATCGCCAGTCGGTTTTATCATCCGTGCCCTTGCTCTGACGGCCGGACTGCTCATCGCGAACTGGCAGAAGGTCGCGCCGTTCTTCTCGGCGCTCTGGAACCTGATCAAGGCTGTCGCCCAGCGTGCGCAGTTGGCGTGGGACAAGTTCACCCAGACCAGCCCTGTTCTGGCGAAAAGCCTGATGGGCGCGGCCGCTGGGTTCCTTGCGATGCGTGTCGCCATGCTGGCCGCAACGGTCGCCGGAAAAATCTTCAGCGCGACGCTGGTCGTGGTGAGGGGGGCAGTGCTGGCGGCAACGGTGGCGACCCGGATATTCAACTTGGTGGCGAAAGCCAACCCGTTCATTTTGATTGCCAGCCTGATCGCCATGGCCGCCGGTGCGCTGATTGCAAACTGGGAACCTGCGCTCCAGTGGTTCAAGGATGCATGGGACAAGATCAGCGGTTGGGTGAAATCGATCATGGGCGCATTCGGCCTGGTGGGCGATGCCGGCATGGACGGTGCGGTGAATAGCGCAACCAATGCCGTCAACAACCTGACCATGCAGGTGGCTCCCGCGCGGGCTGGTAACGGCGACGGCACGATGCTGCGCCCGCGGCCTGAGGGTGAGCGTTGGTCACCGCAGGGTGATTCGCTGGTTCAGAACGCCATGGCCGCCAGTCAGCCAAAGCTGCAGGGCGAGTTGGTGATGCGCTTCGAGAATCCGCCACCTGGCCTTCAGGTCGACAAGCCACAAACCAATCAGCCTGGGCTGAACATCAAGCCCAACGTAGGCACCCGCACCGTGGGTGTGATGAGGCCATAAATGGATCAGACATGGCGTGATCAAATGCTGCCGGCCTCGTTCCGGGGAATCAGTTTCTTGATTCCTCAGGCTTCGGTTCCGGTCGGCATGAAAGTGCAGCTGCACGAGTTTCCGCAACGCGACGAGCCTTACGCTGAGCAAATGGGCAAACAGGCGCAGGTTCACCGTCTGGTCTGCTGGATCATCGGTGACGACTGCTTCGAGCGCCGCGATAAATTCATGGAGGCCGTGCAGACTCCGGGCGCCGGCGAGCTGGTGCACCCTTGGCTCGGACGCATGCAGGTCAAGGCCGGTGAAGCCGAGCTGACGCACGACTTCAAGCAGGGCGGTATGGCGGCCTTCGCCGTGACGTTCTATCCGGACATCCCGCTGAAGTTTCCGACAGCGAAGGTGAACACCCAGCAGCAGGTGTTGAAGGCCTCCGATAGCCTGCTGGACTCCGCGCTGGCCCGGTACAAATTCGCGATGGCGAAGGTGGATCAGGCCCGTCTGGGATTGGCCCGACTGCGCAACAGCCTTTCGGGCGTGTACACGGTAATTCAACAGCAGTTCTCAACCATTATTGGCGCCTTCACCAACCTGACCGGCTTCGCGCAGTCACTGATGAACGCGCCAGATTCGCTGTCGTCGCTGTTCTCCGGCTACTTCAGCGAGTTTTCAGTCGACGATTACCTGGGTGATGACTCCGGTTCGAGCTACCGGAACTCAGTGGCCACCGCCACGCAGCAAACTGAAGCCGTGGCCAGCATCAATACCGTCAGCGATTCGGGTGGTGTCGACGCGGCGGCTGCATCACAAGCCACTGCCAACCTGGTGCAGGACGCTTTGCTGGTGCAGGTCGCCCTCATCATCAGTGAAATGCCTGTCGCCACGCAGCCTGTTTCGACGGCCACGGTGGCATCGGTCGAGCAGCAGGCAGTGCAGCCGATCGTGCGCCCGGAGGTACCGGTAGCTGATGATGTGATCGAGTTGCGCGACAACCTCAACGAGGCAATTTTTCAAGCGTCGTTGAAGGCGGATCCCGAGCACTACATGGTGCTCAACACCCTTCGACAGACCATCGTCAAACACCTGACCGCCGTTGCGGAGTCGGGCGTGCGCCTAGTGGAGATCACACCGCCTGAAACGCTGTCGGCTCTGGTGCTGGCCTACCGTCGTTTCGGTGATGCCACTCGGGAATCCGAAGTGGTGCAGCGCAACCGCCTGCGTCACCCCGGTTTCGTCCCGTCGCGCCCGATCAAAATCGCCCAGAGGTAACCCATGGAAGACGTCAACGCTGTCAGCCTCACGGTTGACGGTCTGGATTACTTCGGCTGGAAATCGGTAGAGATCACCGCCGGGCTTGAGGATCAGGCGAGGTCGTTCACCCTGAACATTACATGGAAGTGGCCCGGGCAGCCGTTGCCTTTGCCGATCAAGCAGGGTGCCAAATGCCAGGTCAGGATCGGCGACGACCTCGTGCTGACTGGCTGGGTGTTCGCCACACCGATCAGCTACGACCATCAGCAAATCACCACCAGCGTCAGCGGGCGCTCACTCACCGCCGATCTGGTGGACTGCGCGGCCATCAATAAGCCGGGGCAGTGGAACAACCAAAGCGTCCTTTCTATCGTCAGGGCGCTGGCGGCCCCTTACGGCGTGCGTGTCCGCAGCGAGATCCCGGAAGGGGCAAAGCTTTCAGACCACACGATCGAACCGGGCGAAACAGTTTTTGAATCCATCGACCGCCTGCTGACGCTGTTCCGTGTTTTCTCCAGCGACGACGCCAAGGGCCTAGCCGTGCTGGCCAAGCCCGGCAGCGAGGTCAGGGCGTTCGATGCGCTGGAAGTCGGCAACAACATCCTGACCGGTGACGCCGCGCTGGACTTCTCGGCGGTGTTTTCCGAATACCAGGTGCTCGGTCAGAAGAGCGGCACCGACGAAGAGTTCGGCGAGCAGGCTGCAGAGGTGTCGGCTGTTTTGGCGGATCCGCGCGTGGGTCGTAAGCGGGTCATGATCATTCAGGAATCCGGCCAGATGACCAACGAGCTGGCGCAGGCCCGGGCGAACTGGGAGCGCGGTACCCGAATGGGCAAGGCGCTCACCACCAACTACACGGTGCAAGGCTGGCGTCAGTCGAACGGCGCGCTGTGGAAACACAACTCGCTGGTGCGCGTCATCGATCCAATTGTGGGCTTCGACCGAATCATGCTCATCGCACGGGTTACTTACACGCTCACCGACAGCGGAGAGATCACCAAGTTGGAGGTCGGCCCGCCCGACGGCTTCGAGCCTGAACCGCACGACCCGCACAAAGACCGCAAGCTGAAGAAGGGCGGCAAGGCCGACAACTTCGAATACCTCATCCCCGCAGACTACGAGCCGAAAAAATGAGCCTGAAAAGTATGATGGCGCGCGGCACGGTTGTGCTCGCGGCGGCCGGGAAGATGATGCAGGCGCTGCAGGTGAGGCTGACAGCCGGCGAATTGAAAGACAACGTCGAACACTTCGAGCCATACGGGTTGACCAGCAATCCCCTGCCGGGCGCCGAGGTGCTGACAATGTTCCTCAACGGTGATCGTTCTCATGCGGTGGTCGTGGTTGCGTCAGATCGCCGTTACCGCATCAAGGAACTGAAGCCGGGGGAGGTGGCCATCTACACGGATGAGGGCGACAAGATCCACTTCAAGCGCGGCCGAATCATCGATATCGAAACCTCCACGCTGAACATCAAGGCGACAACGTCGGTGAACTTTGACACGCCAGTCATCAACCAGACCGGGCAAATCATCTCTACCGGTGACCAGGTAGCCGGCGGCGTCAGCCAGATCGAGCACGTCCACACCAATGTCCAGGCGGGCAGCGGCAACAGCGGGCCACCCGCGGCGGGGGGCTGATGATATTTTCTGATGATCGTGAGGCAACCCTGACCCGCGCGGTGCTGATCAGCCTCTTCACCTGGCGCCGAGCGCTGACCGATGACCCCGTGGATGATGAAGAACTGTTCGGCTGGTGGGGCGACAGTTACCCGGATATTGCCGACGACCGCATTGGTTCGCGCCTATGGCTGTTGCGCCGGGTCAAGCTGACAGATGCCACACAGCGAGACGCGGAGTTCTACGCTAACGAAGCCCTGCGCTGGCTCCTCGATGACGGACACGTGATCGCAATCGAGATCACCAGTGAGAAGGCCGACATCAGCCGGCTGAACCTGACGGTCATCCTCACGATGCCCGGTGGCGATCGCATCGAAATCAAACCCATCTCTTCCTGGCAGGTGATTTATGCCGTTTGACACACCTTCACTGCCGGTGCTCATCAGCCGCACCCAAAGCGATCTTGCGAGCGAAGCGCTGCGCCGCTCCGATGCGCAGGTGCTGGCGCGGACCTTGAGCGGCACGGCCTACGGGATTTACGGCTATCTCGACTGGATCGCCGACCAAATCCTGCCAGACAAAGCCGACGAGGAAACGCTCGAGCGCATTGCCGCGCTACGCCTTAATCGTCCGCGCAACAATGCTCAGCCTGCAGAAGGCGGTGTCAGCTTCAGTGCCGCCGCAGGTGCTGTACTGGATGTCGATGTTGTGTTGCAAGCGAGTGATGGGCGCATGTATCGCGTGACTGCTGGCGTCACTACGGTAGCGGGGCTCAACACGACCACGATCGAAGCCGTCGAGCCTGGGGCGCTCGGCAACGCTGATGCAGGCCTTCAGCTGACACTGGTTCAACCGGTCGCCGGTGTAACCAACACGTTTACTGTCATTGCTCCCGGATTGTCCGGTGGTATTGAAAAGGAAAGCGTCGAATCCCTACGCGCGCGGGTCATCCGGTCGTACCGGGTCATCCCTCACGGTGGATCGGCTGACGATTACGAGACCTGGGCCTTGGAGTTTCCCGGTGTAACCAGAGCCTGGTGCCGGGGCAACTACATGGGGCCTGGCACAGTTGGGCTCTTTGTAATGCGCGACAACGATCCAGTGCCACTTCCGAACCTGGCTCAGCTTCAGGAAATCAAGGATTACATCGAGCCGTTGCGACCTGTAACAGCCGAACTCTACGTTCTTGCACCGACGCTGAAGCCCGTGCTCTACAGCATCCACCCAGTTCCCGACACAACAGCGGTGCGCGCCGCTATCACCGCAAGCCTAAAGGATCTGCATGAGCGCGAAGCCGGGCTCGGTGAAGAACTGCTGATCAGTCACATTCGTGAGGCGATCAGTGGCGCCGCTGGAGAAACGGATCACGCGCTGACTGTGCCGTCGTCCGATGTTGTTGCCGCCGCCAATGAGTTGCTTACCTTCGGAGCCATCACATGGCTGTAGCCAGAACCGCCGATCAATACCGCCGCCAGCTCCTCGGTTTGTTACCCGCCGGGCCTGCTTGGGATCCCGAACTGGTGCCTGAAATTGAATTGGTGCTGACGGGGGTTGCCGTCGAATTTTCCCGCCTCGATGCGCGAGCTGTCGACTTGCTGAATGAAATGGACCCAGCCAGCGTGAGCGAACTGGTGCCCGATTGGGAACGGGTGATGAATCTGCCAGATCCTTGTCTCGGGCCAAACCCCGCTTTCGAAGATCGCCGCTTGGCCGTACGGCGCAGGCTCGTAGAAGTCGGTGGGCAGAGTAGGGGGTATTTCATCGAGATTGCCGTAAGCCAAGGCTATCCAGACGCAACGATCACTGAGCTCAGAGCGCCACGGATGGGGCGTTCTCGTTTTGGCGCGGCTCATTTTGGTACATGGCGCGCGCAGTTCATGTGGACGCTGAACACCGGCGGCCGCCAGCGACAAGGGCGGCGGTTCGGTGTGAGCTACTGGGGAGAGCGGTTCGGCACCAACCCGGGCGATCCGCTTGAATGCACCATTCGCCGGCCTGCACCTGCGCACACTGTCGTGCACATCAATTATGACTGAGAGGTAGACCTGTGGATTATCCGATTAGCGTTCCCAGCATTGGACTGGTGGGCGGAAAGTTTGTAGATGAAAACCCTCTGACGGGGACGCCGGGCTCTTTGATTCCGTCGCAGTGGGGCAACGCCGTCACCGACGAAATCCTAAACGTCATCACCGCTGCAGGGCTTACGCCCGCAGAACTGAACAACACGCAGTTGGTGGAGGCAATCCGGAAACTCGCAACTGGTCGCCTGATCAACGTTCGCGTTTTTGCTACTGCCGGAACCTTCACTTACACGCCGTCAGCGGGTACCGCGAGGATTATTGCTGAGTGCTGTGGGGCTGGCGGTGCTGGCGCTGGCGCTCCTGCAACGACTGCCGGCAATGGTTCTCTTGGTTCCGCAGGTGGCGCCGGTGCATACGCACAATCGTTCATCACCTCGGGATTTGCCGGTGTGTCTATCGTTGTTGGGGCAGGCGGAACTGGAGTTTCAGGCGCAGCGGGCAATCCGGGCGGGTCTTCTTCTTTTGGTGGTTTTGTAAGCTGCCCAGGCGGAAAGGGTGGTAACACATCTGGTCCATCACCAGGATCTTTCGTGGCGCTGGCGGGAAACAGTAACGGTCCAAGCGGCGGAAATATTAGAAATTTTGTCGGCCAAGGTTCCGACTTGAGCATTTGCTTCGGCCCAACAAGCCTTCAGCCTGGTCGTGGAGGCGCATCGCTCTTTGGCGCCGGAGCCGCGCCTGGGGTTGCTGGGGTGGCGGGTGTTGCAGCTGCATCACCGGGTTCCGGTGGTGGCGGCACGGGCAATACAGCGAGTTCCAGTGCATTAACCGGTGGGGCGGGCGCGCCTGGTATTGTCGTTGTGTGGGAATATGCATGATGCCAGCCAATCCCGTCATAGTGGATATGCATGGTGACTCTACGACACAGGGTGGCACCAAGCTCAATGGTGCTTATGTGATATCAACAAACAATGTCCCGTCGGCTCTACAGCGTAAATATGGTGCCATCGTCGTCGTCAACAATAAGGGGATCCCCGGGTTGACAGCGCCACAGCGCTGTATCGGGGCATCGCCTGCGCTGGAAACTTGGGAGCACGCCATGAGTGTCTCTCCGGCGCATATCGTGACGATCAACTACGGAATAAACGATGCGTATTCGGGTTGGGAGACAGATAACGACGTGAGCTTCTATTTCTCGGAGTTAATCAGGATCGCCCAAGAGCATGGGAAGACGGTGCTGGTCGAGACTCCAAACCCGATCAACACCCCGCAGTACGCGAGGCTATCGCAAATAGCTCTCGTCATACGTCAGCTTGCGAAATCCAAGGGCCTGACGCTGGCCGACCATCATCAGTGGATTCAAACCGGGCTCCCAAACTGGACAGAACTGCTGTCAGACGGGGTACACCCAACTGACGCGCTTTACCAGTATAAGGCCGACAATCTCTTCACTATGATCAACCCACTTGTTCAATGGTATATGACCCATTAGGAAAAATTTAAATGAGAAGCTACGCACGAATTTGCGAAGGTGAAGTTCAAGAACTGTTCTCCACGGATGGAGATATTTCTGAAATGTTCCACCCCGATATGGTGTGGGTGGATGTTAGTGACTTTGAAAAAAGTCCTGCGGTGGGTTGGCTAGCAGTTGAGTCTTCTGGGAGCTGGTCGCTGAGCGCGCCGGTGCCTCACCAAAAGTCTGAAGCCGAACTCATTTATGAGGCGCTAGCTCAACGCGACACGTTGCTCGCTATTTCCAATGAGGCAACCATCGGAATGGCCGACGCCTACCTAGCTGGCTTGCTCGATGAGGAAGACGAGGCAAAGTTCAAGACATTCGCTGGATATAAGCTGGCGCTGAACAAAATCGATCAGCAGTCTGGCTATCCGTCATCAATTGATTGGCCAGCATACCCGACCTTACCACCGGAGCCAGGTAAGGGGTAATGGACTGATTCCCGCCAGGTACAGCTGCGTGGTAGCATCAGCCGCAAAATCTTTAGGCGTGCTGCAAATGATCACAAAGCAAATTAAAGGACTGACATCGCTTAGGTTTTTTGCAGCGCTTGCAATCCTGCTTCATCACTCGCAAGGAATATTCATACCGGACGGGTTTTTCAACACTGTCCCATTGGCTGGTGGTGTTGGTTTTTTCTTTGTTCTATCAGGGTTCATCCTGTCGCATGCTCACTCGAAAGTGTCTGGGCGCATGGAGCTGTCGCGGTTTTACGTATCTAGGGTTGCCAGGTTATGGCCAGCCCACGTCGTTTGCGCCTTACTGTTGCTTTTTTTGATTCCGTATCAGGCCACATTGCTCGAGTCCTTTAAGTGGATAGTTGTTTTTTTGTCCAACTTATTTCTTATTCATTCTATGATTCCTATTCCTGAATATTATTTTTCGTTTAATAGCGTGTCGTGGAGCATTTCTACTGAAATGTTTTTCTACGCATTATTTCCGCTGCTGCTGATGTGGCTGCCATCAAGGCCGTGGGTGAAATACACAGCGTTTGTGGCGGTCGGGCTGGGTCTATCATTTTTTTTGGACTATTTTGGGGTTACTTACTATGCTGCGGAAAGCCAGCAGTCATTGACCAGTCACGGTATAATTTACATTAGCCCTGTTGGAAGGATTCAGGAATTCATGTTGGGCATCATTTGCCATCAATTGATGGTTGGAGTACGTGATAGAAATATTGGCTTTAAGTCCGGATCTTTTATTGAGATATGCGCTGTACTCGCGGTTGTCTTTCTGTCACCGATAGTAGCGTTGTGGCTGAGACCCTATATCGGAAAGTCTAGCCCGGCAGTTTTTGAATTCGTAAAGCACACATCCCTTGCATTGTTATTTGCGGCCGTAATTTGCTGCTTCTACTTGGAAAAAGGAATGATTTCAAAAGCTCTTTCTTGGCGGCCTTTAGTGCTGCTTGGAGAAATCAGCTTTTCCCTGTATTTGATACATCAAATAATTTTCAGGTTAGTTTTAGAGAAAAACCTATTACCTGATCTTGACCAGAGTATACGGTTCTCTATTTTTTCCGGTGCCTCGATAGTTGCTGCCTACATTATCTGGCGACTTGTAGAAAAGCCATGTCAGAAAGGGATTATGCAAGTTTACGATGCCGTAAATCCAAGGCCCGATCGCCGAGGGGTCGACCCGGCCTGAATCGAATGAATTACTGAAACCGCCCGAGTGGGCGGTTTTTTATTGCCTGGAGAAAGTGATGTCCACTACAGAAAAAGACCGCAACGTGCTCGCACGGACTATCTGGGGGGAGGCTCGCGGCGAAGGAACTGCCGGCCAGATCGCCGTAGCCTGGGCGATCCGCAACCGCGTGTTCGATGGGAAGGAGAAGTCATGGTGGGGTGAGGGGTATGCCGGTGTGTGCCAGAAGCCGTACCAGTTCAGCTGCTGGAACAAGACCGACCCGAATTATCAGTTCCTGATCGACGTGAAGCAGATCCCTTTCCGCGAACTGGCGCAGTGCCGGATCGCTGCTGACCAGGTGATCGACGGCAAGGTACCGGACCCAACCAACGGCGCCACTCACTACTACGCCACCAGCATCAAGGCGCCGGCCTGGTCAGCGAAGGCGAAGCAGACACTCAAGTTGGGTGGCCACTTGTTCTTCAAGGATGTGCCGTGATGGTCATTCCGTGGAAAACGATCGGCGTGCTGGTGCTGGTGCTCGCCGGCTTCGGCAGCGCCTGGCAGTTTCAGGACTGGCGCTACGGCCGGCAGCTCGCCGAGCAGGACAAGCAGCACGGCGAGACGTTGAACCTGTTGGCGCTGGCCGGCGCCGATGCGCAGAAGGCAGAGCAAGACAAGCGCCTGGCGCTCGAGCAGCGACTGGCGGCCAGTGAGCAAACCCATTACAGGAAATTGAGCGATGCCCAACGTGACCAGGATCGCCTGCGCGATCGCCTTGCCACTGCTGATCTGCGGCTGTCAGTCCTCATCGACGCGGATTCAGCCGGTGGCTGTAACGTGCCAAAAGCCACCGGCGCCGGCGGCGTGGATCATGCATCCGTACGAGCCCGACTTGACCCGGCGCATGCTCAACGAATTATCGCCATCACCGACACCGGTGATCGCGGACTGATCGCGCTGCAGGGGTGCCAAGCGTACGTTCAGGAAATGTCCCGCTGATGGGGAAAAGTCGATTTATAAGGGTTATCGCCCTTCAGGATTTGGATTTGTGTCGCCAGGTGAGAGATGTGCTTGTTCTTCGCCATGAGCTCCCAGTTGGTTCTGGTCTCGATATCAGTGGCACGCCGGCGCTCGTCGGCCGCCACTGACTCAGCTGTTGCCAGCTTAGTGCGGAGCGAAACCGTTTCCTGCCTCAGTGCGTCGTTGTCTTTGACCAGACCCTGAATATTCTCAAGTGCCCGCTGCAGCTTGAGAGTGAGCGCTTCGAATTCGTTTTCGTACATCCTGAGCTGGTGTCGGCAGGTTTCGAGCGGGGTCGGGTTACCGAGCCAATCGTCGGTGTCTTCTATGAGGTGGTCCACGGCAATGCCTTACGGGTACTGTTTGTATATACAGTAATCGAGGCGCGGTAAGTGGGCGAGGGTGAGGCGACGAGCTGTAGGATTCTGGATTGGTGTTTGTCGGCAGGACGCCGGATTAGGGTGCGCAAAACCTCCTATGGAGGCCGCGTGCTTTCGTTTGCATAAGCACAAAAAGTCGGATGTTTTGCTAGCCGTAAAACAGGGTATTATCCATACAAATCAGTTGCTTGCGTGGCTACAGTCCCCAGCATGGGGTGCTAGGGGTCGAGTGTTCGAATCACTCCGTCCCGACCATATTTTTAATGACTTAGCCCAACTCTAACCAGTTGGGCTTTTTCATGGGCGGTAGATTTGCGGGGGCTTCTCGATTGGGATCTTCTTCGGCTACGCTTGCAGCAGGACAACCGCGGGCACTACTCCAGCCATGAATCGGAATCTTGCGCACGGCTGATGGAATTTCTCGCCCGCCATCATTTGCAGGCCCCCGTGGTTTGAGAAAAATCTCAGAATGGAATCGAGTAATGGAAAAGGCTTTCAAGCAGCCAATGTTTATCGTGGGACTGCCGCTGGCGATTTGCGGCTTCGTTTTCGGTCTTACTGGTCTTCTCGCCAGCGGAACCTTTGCCTATGTCGCGACGGGCCTGTTGATACCTGGTCTGGTGTTCATGCTGACAGGTTGGCTGCAGCGTAATAGGTGATGGCCGTCGCGGGCCTCCTTGTTATACGGGCTTTTTAATTTCCGCTCGTCGAGCGAATTGCACTCCCTGGCGTCGGATCGTCTCTCAGTAGTCAGCGCAGTCCCTGCGCCACTGACGGGAGAAAAATGATGATTGACGACAACAACGGCCCTGAAGCTCCGTATCCGGGACCTAGCGAGCAAACGCCGGACTCTGGCGAGGGCCATGATTCTGGCCTGGAACAGGCTGTCTCTGAGCCAAAGCAGGGTGCCGACGAGCGACCAGAGGACTGGAACCCGCCACCCGGGAATCCCGGTTCTGACCAGGATGCTCAGACAGGCCGGGATAACGGCGGCGCGAAAAAGGCGCCATGATCCATATCATTCACAAGACCCGGCCACCGTGCCGGGTTTTTTTAATGCCGTCGACTTATGGACAAGCTCTGAAACAGCCGACGAACTCGTCACCATGCGTTTCTTTCGTTGTCTGCGCGGACCACCGTGGCGCCCGCGCTGGATACTTCGCTCCAGCCGCGGGCATTCAGCACATTCACTCCACGATACAGATCCAGCGATGGTTGTATCGGTAAGGCGCGCGGGTGAAATGGATGTCTGAAACCCTATTCATGCCTCGCTCTTGGAGCGCTTTGGTCAGTTTTGCGAGTGTCTCTGCCTGGATAGTCATTACTGTCACCTCGTCAGATTTACTGCGTTCATAATTCTTGACCGAGGGATCAGGTGGCTAATTCATTTTTTCTAGCTTAGTGATTGAGGTCGCTCAAATATTTTTACGCCCCCCGAACGCAGTTGCAAAACCGCATCGGGAATGACGCTAGCTTTGAGCCATTAGCACATCCGCCCTAATTGCCCCTGTCCCGGCTCGACTTTAAAGTCCTATCGCCTGACAGCTCGCTGTCAAAATTTTCCGGCATAAAATTAAAAAGGTCGATCTGCAATGAACTCATCAAGGACTGTCCCGGTTCTCGTTTTACTCGCAACATTCGCGCTCACGGTCTCTGGATGCCAGACCGTCAAACCGGGAGAAAGTGATCTGAAGGATCGAGCGCAGACCACCATTGGCAAACCCGTTATCAAGGTTTCCAACATCCGCAACGACTTCAATACAACCTACTACACCGCTCAAACCGATGGCGGCGAATACAAGTGCGAACTTCCGAGCGGCCCGATGGTTGCGCTGGGTTCCATGGGAATGGGGCTGGGCGCTCAGTGCACCAAGCAATGACGAACCGGTTTTTTCGGGACTGAAATACAAAGGCCAATGTCGATGACATTGGCCTTTGTTATTTTTGGATTCCTGAGCACAAACCGATGGTCTTCGAGTTGTCCGATGGATATTACTGGGTGGGCTTTTTCTCCAGATCTTTGGAGTCGCTAGACGTGGCGGCATCATTCTGCGTCTCATGAGGCTGTGACCCTGCGTTGGCACCTGATGACTCTTCGCCTTTCTTGTTAGCCTTCTCGTCATGGTCGCGGGAGCTTTCTGCATGATTGACACCCGGCAGGGCGGTGGCGGGGGTGGCGGCACCCGCTGTTGTTTCGGCTGACGATGCATGAAGCGGGACGATCAGAAACAGACTGGCGAACGATAAGGCGGCGATTTTCCTGTTCATTGCATGAGCCTTCTGCAGGGCGGAATGTACTGTTATGGATAAGCCAGCCCGCCAAAGGTGCGAGGGACTGGACAAGCGGCAGAGCTCGGGATGTATTCGGTTTAAAGGTTAGCCTTCGCAGGAAGGCAAATTGCTGGCCCCCGGACTTGATCTGTCCCGGCAAAATCGCCTTTTTTCAGAAGGTTAGGTCGGCTATATGCGGACGATTGTGATAACCGTTGCGACGCTTTCCCTGGCTTTGATCGTCTCGGGCGTGCAGGCAAAAGAGCTGAGCAAGAGCCATCGATTTGCCTGCACGTGGGGCTCGGACATTGCTGCCGGCGCGCAGCGGTCAAAACTATCCGGAGTCTCGTTGTACGGCGCACGCAAACAATTGCAGGTTCGGCGGTTTCAGCAGCCCTGGATGCGCATGACCGCGATGGGCATTACCGAGCAAACCTATAACAGCAGTTCGAAGCTGAAACCCGCGGCGGTCAAGCAGACCTATTACGAACAGTGCGTACGCCACGAACTGGCACGGCGCTGATGGCAGTGTGCATAGGTTGCCGGACAGCTCATGAATCGCGAGAGCCCTTGGCCACTGCCGGCCCGGCAACCCGCGGCGATGGTTTGGTCTGCATCAACGCATCGAGTGCCTTGCGATAGCCCTGGCCACCGAGCGCCATGCTGTTGTTGTGCGTCGCGCCGGGCACCAGCAGCAGGCGTTTGGGCTGCTCAGCGGCATTGAACAATTGCTCGCTGAAGCGCGGCGGTACGAAGGCATCGGCCTGGCCATGCACCACCAGCAGTGGCATGTGAATGTCGGCAATCTTGTCGATGGAATCGAATTTCTGTGACAACAGCCAGCGCACAGGTAGCGAGGTATTGGCAACGGCGGCAGCCACGTCGGCCAGCGACGTGAAGGTCGACTCAATGACCAGACCGCGCACGGGTAAGGGGGAGTGACTGCGAGCAGCCTGCTGGCCGAGTTCCGCGGCCAGATCAATCGCTACCGCGCCGCCCAGAGAGTGACCATAGATCAGGCGTTTGTCCGGGTCCGGTTGCAGCAGTTGGAAGCGCTCCCACGCAACGCGAGCGTCTTCATAAACACTGCTTTCCGACGGTAAATCACCCTTGCTCTGACCAAAGCCACGGTAGTCGATGGCCAGCACCGAATAGCCCGCCGCGCGCAATTGTTCTATGCGGAACAGCTGCCCGGTGAGGTTCCAACGGACCCCGTGCAGATAAAGAATCGCCGGCGCATCGGCTTTCTCCGCCGGCCACCACCAGGCATGGATGTTTTGTCCGGCCTTGAAGCTTTTCGGTTGCAGGTCGAGTTCCTGCACGCTGCCGGGCAAGCCGCGATACCAGCCAGCATTGCCCGGTTCGATGCGAAACAACAGGGTGCGCTCGGTGTGTTCGAGCACGGCACAACTGGTCGGCACGCCGATGAGCAGCGCGGCCATGCAGGCGAACGCCAGGCGGCGACGGCGCAGACGCGTCATGAAGGACCGGAACATTAAACGTTTCACCTGAGCGCAGACAAAGAACGCCTTTTACCAGATGCTCAGGTCTGCGCGTGATTTTTTCGACCGCTGTCCGGCTGCATTGATTACAAGATGCTGCGAGGCTTAACTCACCTGCAGCACGATCTTACCGATATGGTCACCTGCCTCCATGTGGGCGTGGGCCTTCGCCGCGTCGGTCAGTGGGTAGACCTTATCGATCAATGGCAGGCAGCGCCCGGCAGCCAGCGCTGGCCAGACATGTTCGCGCAGTTGATCGGCAATGGCGGCTTTTTCGGCAGCGGTGCGGGCGCGCAAGAGGGAGCCGGTGATCACCGCGCGTTTGGCCATCATTGCCAGCAGGTCAAAGTCATTGGCGCGCGCGCCGCCGAGGAAACCAAGCATGACCAGTCGGCCGTCCATCGCCAGGGCGCTGACGTTAGCATTGAGGTACGAGCCGCCCATGATGTCGAGGATTACATTGACGCCCTGGCCTGCGGTTTTTTCGGCGATGACTGCCGCGAAATCTTCATCGCGATAGTTGATCGCTTCGGCGCCGAGATCGCGAATCGCTGCGCACTTGTCCGGGCTGCCGGCGGTGGCAAATGCTTCAATACCGAACTCTCGGCACAGCATCAGCGCGGTAGTGCCGATGCCGCTGGTGCCGCCGTGAATCAGCACACGCTGCCCGCGGCTCGCGCCGCCAAGACCGAACAGGTTGGCCCAGACAGTGAAGAAGGTTTCCGGAATGGCGGCAGCATGCACCCAGTCGAGACCCGCGGGAATCGGCAGAGTCTGGCCGGCTGGAACCGCACAGTATTCGGCATAGCCGCCACCATTGGTCAGCGCGCAGACGCGGTCACCGATGGCGAACTGCTTGACACCTTCACCAAGCGCGACGACTTCGCCGGCAACTTCCAGCCCTGGAATCGGGTTCATGCCGGGCTTCATCGGGTATTTGCCAGCACGCTGCAAGGCGTCCGGGCGATTGATGCCGGCGGCGTGCACGCGAATCAGCACTTCGCCGGCGGCAGCGACCGACAGCGGCAGGCGCTTGGGCTGCAAGACTTCGGGCCCGCCGGGCTCGGTGATTTCGATACGGGTCATTTGATTGGGCAGGGACATGTCGACTCCTGTAGGCATACGTTCTGTAATGGGAGCTTGCCGGGTGGGCAATGATTCCCCTCAATTTGTGCAACGGCGTGGTTCAGCCGCGGCGGGCAGCCACATCACGGCATATTCCAGCAGCAGCGCTATAACGATCGCGCCTGCGGCGAACATGAACAACAACGTGTGCTGACCGCCACTGGCATTGAACAGCGCCGAATAAGCAAACCCGGCCAAGGCTTGAAATGTGGCGAAAGACACCGTGGCGCGGCTCCAGGCGATCTGCTGACCATGATGCTCCGGCACCAGCTCATGCACCCGTGCCAGCGCCAGCGGCACGATCCCCGGCGGGAAAGAACCAAGAATCACCGCCAGCAACGCCAGTGCCAGAAACGCGTGAGAGACCGTCAGCAGACCGAGGGCAACGGCTTGCACCACCAGCACCAAACGAATGCCAGAGCGCGCGCCAAGGTGATCGGCAAGAAAACCATAACTCACTGGCCCGACAATCGCGCCGAGACCGTACATTACCCAGATCAGCGCACCGGTGTGCGCGCCGGCACCGAGGCCACGTGCGACGTAATCAACCAGAAACACCATCGCCGGCACCAGCCCTGCGGCCATGAACGCGTACTGGGCGAACAACAGATACACAGCGCGCGGTGTTGGCTCTGCGCCCGTCGCTTCATGTGTCATTGGCAGATGGGCAAAGTCGTCCGGCCAGCCGAACCAGCTCAGTGCGCTCAGCACCAGCGCCAAAGCGCCAAGGCCGAGCCACGTTGCCTGCAAGCCCAAGCTCAACAGCGGCGGTACCAACGTCCCGGAACCAGCGATGCCGAGGCCGATACCGAGGAAGATCGCACCGCTGGCCAATCCTTTGCGCGCTGCCGGCACATGCGGCAGAACGGTTGCAGCCACCAGCACCATGATTGCGCCACCGGCAATGCCCGACAGCAGCCGCCAGCCGAAGAACCAGCTCACCGACAATGGGAATGCACAGGCAAAAAACGCCGTCGTCACCACCAGCATCATCAGCCGCAGGGCATTTTTATTGCCGAGTTGGCGCGCCGTCGGCCGACCGAGCAGCGCGCCGATCAGGTAGCCGACCAGATTGGCCGCACCGAGGTAGACCACATCATTGGCGCTGAACCAGCGCGCTTCAATCAGCGAAGGGATCAACGGGGTGTAAGCGAAGCGCGCCAGGCCAATGCTGACCAGGCTGGCACAGAGTCCGGCGAAGATCGGCATCCAGATGCCGGAGGAGGTTGAAGTACGCATGACAGCGATCTCATCAAAGGTTTATAGCGCTGAGCATATCCGCTATCGTTGCTGCGATAACGCAGCGATTAAGCGGCGCACTGATGCGAATTTGCATCATTGGAGAGAACATGAATTGGGATGATGCGCGGGTGTTCCTGGCGGTTTGCCGTGAGTCGACGCTGCGGGGCGCGGCACGGGTGCTGGGCGTTGATCAGGCGACCGTCGGGCGGCGTGTCACCGCGTTGGAAAAGACCTTGGGGGCGACGCTGTTCCTGCGCACATCCGACGGTTACGCATTGACGGCGGTCGGCGAAGCGGCGCTCAGGAGTGTGGAGAAAATGGAGCAGTCAGCGCTGGATCTGCAGCGACAAATCGAAGGTCTGGACGATCGTCTGACCGGCACCGTGCGGGTCAGCACCACCGATTCGCTGGCCATTGATTTCCTGATCCCGGCCATGGCGCGCTTGCATGCCCGGCACCCGGACGTGCGCGTGCAACTGGATGCGTCCACGCAGATCCTCAGCCTGGCCAAACGCGAAGCCGATATCGCCGTGCGCAACACCCGGCCAGATAATCCAGACCTGATCGCCCGACGCATTGCCCGCTGGCCGGTGGGCCTGTTCGCTTCGCAGGCTTACATCGACGCCAATGGCTCACCGCAACCAGACACGGCGTTCGAAGGCCATGATCTGGTGGTCTATCAGCCCTATCTGCAAAGCAAGAAAGACCTGACGCTGGTCTCCGAACCGTTGGGTCGCGGGCGAATCGTCGCCGCCCTCAGCTCCAGCCTGCTGGTGCGCCGCTCGATTGCGGCGGGTCTGGGTGTAGGAGAAATCCCGGTGTACATGGGCGAACGCGATGGCCTGATCCGACTGTGGCCGCAACGTACACGACCGCTGCCGTACGACGTGTGGCTGGTGACCCATGCGGATTTGCGCCACACGGCGCGGGTGAGGGCGGTGATCGAGCAGATTGTCGAAGCGTTTTCGCAGGAAAATGAGTGAGCTCAAGGCTGCTTGGAGGAGGCTACATCGGCTGACGAAAAAGCCTACAAACGTGGCCGAATCGGCCGGCTTGTTGGTATGGGGTAACGGCTTTATCGTTTCCCCAGTCTGGTGAGAGTCGCAGGGCTCGCACTGAAACGATCGACCACGGAAGGTCTCGGTAACCGCCAAAGGTGACGAATTGAAAGCCAGGGAATTGAGGCAATACTCAGACAGTGATCCATTCAATGACAGCCGGAATACGCACACCATGAGCAGCATAAGCCGCGAAGATTTCGATGCCAGGATCGAGACCATAGAAGCGAGAATGGATGCGCGGATGGAAGGCGTATCGATGCGTATTGATGCATTCCTGGCGGCTCAGGCGGAGCGGGACAAGACAGACTCCCGGATTCGGTCAGAGATGGACAGGGCGCAGTCGGAGCGGGATAAACGCTTCGAATTGATGTCCTCTGCAATCCAGAACATTGCACAGGAATCGAAAGAAGCCATCAGGCAGGCAAGCACGACGAAAGCCAATGTCTGGGCAGCGGCCGCCGTACAGTTGGTGGGGCTGGTCGCAATCGTCGTCGGTGCCTGTTATGCCAATCAGGCCAACGCCTATGCGGCGGTCCAGACGACGCTGGCGGCGATTCAGGCCGGCAAGGAATTTACCGTACCCATGCCGCCCTCGCTGCCATGGAGCAAATCACCTGAATGAAAAACGGCCTTCATAGGAAGGCCGTTCTGTTGAGCGTTGAAATACCGCGTCATGGCATCTGCGGCAGCTCCTGCGGCCGCAAGTCAAATACCAGCACCTCGGCATCGACACCGTTGCTCAAGGTCAGCAATTGTTCTTCGCGAACCCGCACACCATCGCCTTCCTGCAATGGCTGGCCATTGAGTTCAACACTGCCGCGTGCCACATGCACATACGCGTAACGGTCGGCCGGCAGTTTCAGCGTGGCGCTTTCTTCGCCGTCGAACAGCCCGGCGAACACACGTGCGTCCTGGCGAACTTTCAGCGAGCCGTCCTTGCCGTCTGGCGAGATGATCAATTGCAGGCGACCGCGTTTTCTCTGCGCGCTGAAATGCTCCTGTTGATAACGCGGTTTGGCACCGCTGACTTCCGGCACGATCCAGATCTGCAGAAAATGCACAGGCCTGGTGGCCGAATGGTTGAACTCGCTGTGCGCCACGCCGCTGCCGGCGCTCATCAGTTGCACGTCGCCCGGGCGGATGACCGAGCCGGTACCCAGTGTGTCCTTGTGTTCCAGTGCACCTTCCAGCACGTAGGAAAAGATCTCCATGTCGCGGTGCGGGTGCTGGCCGAAACCTTTGCCGGCAGCAACGCGGTCATCATTGATCACCAGCAGGTCGGAGAAACCCTGTTCACGAGGGTTGCGATAGCTGGCGAAGGAAAAGGTGTGAAACGACTTCAACCAGCCATGATTGGCGAGGCCACGATCGGAGGCTTTGCGAAGAGTCAGCATGATTAAAATCTCCTGGCGGGACGTGAATTCGTCCGAGTGAGGAGAAGGTTACTGTTAACCGTGAAATCCAATAAGTAGGTGAAAACTGAAAGACTGTCTCGGTCAGGTTGACAGTTGTGCGAGGCCGCTCACACAATTTTTCGCGCCTGCAATGCCTCGCTTGGTCATAATGTCCGGCCTGTCTCATGTTCTCGATTGAAGTGACGTGCTCCCATGAAAACCGTGGCAATGGTGCTGTTTCCCGACTTTCTCCTGCTCGACATGGCCGGGCCGCTGGAGGTTTTTGCGGTTGCCAACCGCTACCTCAAGCCCGACGCGCACTATCAATTGGTCACCCTGGGAACCGAGCCCGGCGCGCTGCGGGCGTCCAACGGGGTGATGGTCCAGGCTGATCGGACAATCGACGAAGACACCGAGCGCTATGACCTGTTGCTTGTGCCCGGCGGCCCTGGCGCCTACAACCAGCAGTTTCCTGCCTTGTTCGCCTGGCTCAAAGGCGCCGTGCAGCGGGCCGAGTATTACGGTTCGATTTGCACCGGTGCGTTTGTATTGGGGCATGCCGGTCTGCTTGATGGCTATCAGGTGACCACGCACTGGAATTACACCGAGCGGCTGATCCGGGCGTTTCCCAAGGCGGACGTCGCCACCGATCAGATCTATATCGAAGACCGCAACCTGATCACCTCCGGCGGTGTGACCGCAGGCATTGATATGGCATTGGCCGTGGTGGCCCGCGATCACGGCAAGAAACTCGCCCAGGATGTCGCCAAAGTTCTGCTGGTGGTGATGAAGCGTCAGGGCGGACAGGCGCAATTCAGCCCGTTGATGGCGGCCGTGGCTCCGCAGGAGACGCCGATCACCCGCGCGCAGAGCTACGTACTCGAACACCTCGACGAAACATTCACGGTCGAGCGCATGGCGGCTATTGCCAATATGAGTGCGCGGCATTTCGCCCGGGTGTTCGCCCGGGAAATCAACATGACGCCGATGGAGTTTCTGCAAAGCGCCCGCGTCGACTGTGCACGAAATCTGTTGGAAACCAGCGAGTTGCCGCTCAAGACCGTGGCCTACAAAAGCGGCTTCGGCAGCGTCCGGCACATGCGTTCGCTGTTCGCCGAAAAGCTCGGCCTGACCCCGGCGCAGTACCGCGAGCAGTTCAGCTAGAGCGTTTCTGTCCGTCTGGCGCCTCGGTATGTCCGTATTGCGCCCCGTGTCGCCGTTGTCGCGTCATCGAACGCTGCCAAGATGGTTGGCATGAACAGCCTCGATGATTTCAACCCGGCGTCAGTGCTGCGTTTCGGCCCTTACACCTTTCATGTGCGACAACGACTGGTCCTCAACGGGGATCAGCCAGTGCGCGTGGGCAGTCGTGCGCTGGACATTTTGCAGGTGTTGGTCGAGCGGGCCGGTCGGGTGGTCACCAAGGCGCAATTGATCGCCCAGGTGTGGCCGACGTCGGTGGTCGAGGAAATCAACTTGCGAGTGCACATCGCGGCACTGCGCCGCGCACTGGGCGACGGTGGCAACGGTCAGCGTTACATCGTTAACTTGCCGCAGTGCGGCTACAGTTTCATTGCCCCGGTGCATCGCGACAGTGCAGCGCCGCAGACACCTGCCAATGCGCCACCACCGCACAACTTGCCCGCGCGCCTGACCCCGGTGATCGGCCGCGATGCGCTGGTGGGCAGTCTGATGCGACACCTGCCAGCGTGTCGCCTGCTGACCATCACCGGCCCGACCGGCGTGGGCAAGTCCACCGTGGCCCTACGGGTAGCGGAACTGTTGGTGCAGTATTTTCGCCATGGCGTCTGGCACGTCGATCTCGCGCAGATCAGCGACGACAGCGCATTGCTGGAGCATTGTCTGGACCGGCTCGGCAGCGATCTGGCCGGGCTGTGCGAACGTCATGCCTTGCTGGTGCTCGACAACGCCGAGCATCAGCATGCGGCCTGCAAGGCACTGGTCGAAACCCTGTCAGGCGTGGCGCCACGTGTGTCCTTTCTGGTTACCAGCCGTGAGCCCTTGCAGGTCAGCGGTGAAGTCCTCAAACAACTGCCACCCTTGAACCTGCCAAAGCCTGTCGCAGTCGACGATGTCGCCGAGGCCATGGGCTGCGCGGCGGTGCAGTTGTTCGTCAGTCGCGCACGGGCGCGCCAGCATGATTTCCAGCTGCGCACTCAGGATGTGCAGCCGCTACGCGAAATTTGCCGACAACTCGACGGCTTGCCGCTGGCCATCGAACTGGCGGCGGCGCAGATCGATGCGCTGGGTCTGGTCGGGTTGCACATGCACGTGGCCAATGGGCTGCAAGTGCTCAGCCAGGGTCGGCGCACCGCCGTGCCGCGCCATCAGTCGATGCAGGCTGCGCTGGACTGCAGCTATCAGCGCTTGAGTGAACCGGAGCAGCGCGTATTGCAGCGCTTATCGGTATTCAAAATGCCTTTCACGCTGGAGGCGGCGCTGGCGGTGGTCAGTTGCACGCAACTGGCCTCGTCGCGCCTCGCCGCGATCATCACAAGCCTGGTGCACAAATCGCTGCTGACGGAGGAGGGTAGCGGCAGCGCTTGCCGATACCGCATGCTCAACACCACTCGACGTTATGCGCGCGAGCAGCTTGAACGCAGCGGGGAAGGGGTCGAGCTTGAGCGTCGGTATGCGCGCTACATTAATCAGTTACGCCGCGTCTCAGGCGTGCATGCCCTCACTTAAGGCTTCGATAAGCCCGCGCGCTTTGCGCAAGTCCGGGGTCGCATGGCCTTCATTGAACCGCTCAATGACAGGACGCAGCAGATTCAGTGCTTGATGACCGCGCGACTGGCTTTGCCAGAGTTGCGCCAGTGATGTGGCGCTGCGCAGTTCCCAGGCGAGGGCGCCTTGGGTGCGGGCGGTGGTCAGGGCTTGTTGCAGGAGGTGTTCGGCTTGCTTGATATTGGCGTTGTCTGACAGGACGCCATCGCTGGCAGGCCAGCTCCCACAGGGATCAGTGGCGTATCCAGAATCTTCCAACGCCTGCGCCCGCAAAATTTCTGCCGTGCTCCATCCCGCCTCGCCACTCAGCGCTCGCTGCAGCAAGGCATCGTCGACAAAACGCGGATCCAGCGTGACCATGATTTCACCGATCAACCCGCCGCTCTCCGTCGGCGCCAGGTCGCTGGACTCTGCATCAATGACCTGTGCGTAATGCCGACCCCAATGATTGAACAACAGCACCGAATGCTTCTGCGATTGCTCCAACAGCAGACGCAGCAGCATGCGGGCGTTTTGTTGATCGCCGTTGTAATGAGCGATCGGACAACTGGCCAATGCCAGGGTGTAACAGATCGAGGTGCCGTGATCGATCTGCACGGCGATGTCCAGCGCCTGGCGCGCCGCGCGCCACGCCTGCTCGGGCAAACCTTGCATCCACAAGACCCGCGCCAGCACCGTCAACGAGGCCACGCTCTGGTCGTATTGCACGCCAAATCCGTGGGTGAAACGGTTGACGTTGCCGCTGTGCGCCATGCGCTGCAAGACCTGTTCGGCATGGGTGCGCGCCTGCGGCTGGTCGCCGGCGTAATGCAGCGCCAGTACGCGCAAGCGGTGCGTGCTCAGTGACAGCAACGGATCGCCGTGCAGGCCGAGGCGGTCGAACTGCTCGCTCTGCGCCAGCGCGAGGCGGTAATGCCCGCAACTGAGGTTGACCGCCATGTGCCCGGACACCGCACGCAACTGGCCAGCAACGTCGTTGTGCGCCTGCGCCAGTTGCTGCGCCTGGGCAAAGGCGTCGATGGTTTCGGCGGTGCCGCCCCAGGTGTGGTAGCAGGCACTGCCCAGGGCCAGTTTCAGCGTGATTTGCAGCCGCGGGCAAGGCTCGTTCCGCTCATCGAACAGGCTTAGCGCCCGGCGCACATAGCCGCCATATTCCTTGAGCAACGACAATTCTTGCCACAACGGCGCCGAGGCCGCCGCCAGACGAATCCCCAACCCCCCGGAGCCGACCCCGTGCAGGCTCCACTCCAGCGCCGCGCGCAAATCTTCGAGCCCACGGGCGTAGCGTTCGATCCACAGCGCCGTCGGGGTATGTTCCCACTCGCTTTTCGCCTGCTGCATCAGCGCCAGGCAGCGCTCGGCGTGACGATCACGCGTGTCATCGAATTCCGCGGCCTGTTCGAGTTTTTCCAGCGCATAGCGGCGGGTGGTGTCGAGCAAGCGATAGAACACCTGTTCATCGCCGACCTCGACGCTGAGCAAGGATTTGGCCACCAATTGGGTGATCGAGACGAATACCACGCTGGGGTTGATCTGCTCGCCAACGATCACAGCCGCCGCCGACTCCAGGGTAAAACCGCCGCGAAAAACAGCCAGACGCCGCAGGCACGTCTGTTCGCAACGCTCCAGCAGATTGAAACTCCAGTCCAGCGTAGCGCGCAGCGTGAGGTGGCGTTCATGACTGCTTTGTCGGCCTTTGCTCAAAGCCGGCAGGCGACCCTGCAACTGCCTGAGCAGACCGTCGAGGCCGAGCTCGGCAACCTGCGCGGCCGCCAGTTCCAGCGCCAGCGGCATCCCGTCCAGTCGGTGGCAGATTTCGATCACCTGCGGCAGCTGAGCGTCGCTCAGTTCGAAATTTTCCTGGGCGGCCGTGGCTCGCTCGATGAACAGTTGCAGTGCCGAGAATTCGAGTACCTGTTCGCGACTGAGCATCGTACTCATCGACGGGTAGGCGAGCGCGTCCAGGCGCTGGACACACTCGCCTTCGGCCCGCAGGCTTTCGCGGCTGGTGGCAAGAATGTGCACTTTCGGGGCACCGCGCAGAATGCTTTCGCTGAGGGTCGCGACGGCGTCGATCAGGTGTTCACAGTTGTCGAGCAGCAACAGCATCTGCCGTGGTTGCAGCGCGTCGACCAGCGCCGCCAGCGAGTCGCCTTCGGGCAGCACCAGATCAAGCAGGGTGGCGAGGTGCGAGCCGATCAGCGCAGGGTCGTTGAGCGGCGCCAGATCCACCAGGCGAATACCGTCGCGGTAAAAGCCGATCAACTGCTCGGCGACCCGCAGCGCGACGGTGGTCTTGCCGATTCCGCCAGGGCCGACCAGGGTGATGCAGCGTCGACGCGGCAGCTCGTTCATCAGGCTGTCGACCAGTGGCTGGCGGCCGATCATGCGCGTGCGCCGCAAGGGCAGATTGTGGCGACCGCCGGCATCGTCCAAAGGGCGCTCCTCCATGGAATGCAGCAGGAGCGGCGCGACAAAACTGTAGCCTCGCTGCGCCACCGTGACGATGTAGCGCTGGCCGGCCTGACCGTCACCGAGCGCCTTGCGCAATGCCGCCATGTGCACGCGCAAATTGATTTCTTCGACCACACTGTCCGGCCAGACCCCGGCCATCAGTTCCTGCTTGCTCACCACTTCGCCGGCCTGCGCCAGCAAAATCAGCAGAATGTCCATCGCCCGTCGACCCAGACGCAACGGTTGCTCGCCTTCGAATACGCGGCGTTGTCCGGGATGAATCCGATAGGGGCCGAAACCGATGGCCTGATTCGGGGAAAGACTCAACAGCTCACTCCTGCGGCGCTGCGGCGGACGGTACCGAACGGTCGCGCACGCAGGTGCGGGCTCTCTGGTTCGGGTGTCTGGGCATGATCCTCAGGTTTGCGCATGGGTGCAACGGGCGCCTCGATCAGAACATGCCGGGCTGCGAACGCGGCGACCGCGGTTCGCGCATGATCTGGCAGCGCCAGGCGAACGGGTTGATCCCTTCGCTACGGGTGAACATGTGACAGAAATGCGCCTGATCGCAGAAGCCGCATTCCAGGCTTATATGCGTCAGGCTCAGGTCGGTGTGCTGGATCAGCAACTTGGCGCGGGCGATGCGCTGGGTACGAATCCAGTCCTGCGGCGAAAGCCCGGTGCTGCACTTGAAGGCGCGGGAAAAATGACTGCGTGACAGTGAGCAGGCGCGGGCCAGTTCGGCCACTTCCAGGCTGTCACCGAGGCGTTCGAGGATCAGTTGTTTGACCAGCCGCTCGCGTTGCGGACTGAGCCCGCCAATGGCAGGTGTATCCGGTTGGCGGGCAGGGGCGAGGGCGACGGTGGGTTGCAATTGAGCCATGGCCAAGGTCCGTGTCGATGGGGAATGCACGAAAGGCGCATCCCGTCAGGTCAAAAAACAACGCTGTGCGAGTGACGGCATTGTTCAGCGCGGGCTTCGAGCTGACGAGTTAATCGTTGTTAATTGCCGCGCATCGACCGGAACTCAGCACATCCTTGCAAGTCTGCGCCGGGCGTTTTGCGCCACGATCCGGGCAAGCGTGGCGAACCGACAGGGCCGCCGCAGTCGGTCAGGTTCAGGAGAATTCGATGAAAAGCATGTTCAAAGCCGCGACGACCATGACGCTCGCACTGGCGATGTCCTGCGCGATGGCGCAAGCACCACAAGTGGGCATCCAGGCGCCGGGTTATTTCCGTCTGGCGGTGGGCGATTACGAAGTCACGGCGTTGTTCGACGGCTACAACGACTTGTCGCCCAAGCTGCTGCAAGGCATGAGTCAGAGCCAGATTCGTGCGCTGCTCGCGCGCCGTTCGATTGAAACGCCGGGCGTGCAGACCGCGTTCAACGCCTTTCTGGTCAATACCGGCAAACAACTGATTCTGGTCGACAGCGGCGCCGGCCAGTGCATCGGCGCCACCGCTGGCCAACTGCTGAACAACATGCAGGCGGCCGGCTATAAACCGGAACAGGTCGATACGATTCTGCTGACGCACCTGCACCTGGATCATGTCTGCGGTCTGGTCGATGGACAGAAGCAGGCGCTGTTCAGCAACGCCACGGTGTACGCGGCCAAGGCCGAAGCCGATTACTGGCTCGACCCGGCCGCACTGGCCAAGGCCCCGGCCGGCGCCAAAGAATTCTTCGAGATCGCCCAGCAATCCACTGCCGCTTACGTCGCTGCCGGGCGTTTCAAGACCTTCAGCGCAGGCGAGTCGCCATTGCCGGGCGTGGTCGAAGCCACGCTCGAAGCCGGGCATACGCCAGGCAGCACCACCTATCGTTTTACCTCGCAGAAGCAGAGCATCGTGTTCATGGGCGATCTGGTGCACAACCTCGCGGTACAATTCCTGCATCCGGAAGTGTCGATCGGCTTCGACGTCAACAGCCAGCAGGCGATCAATAGCCGGCAGGCGGTGTTCAGCGCGGCGGCGGCGAGCAAGACGTGGGTCACCGCCGCGCACCTGCCGTTCCCCGGGATCGGCCACATCACTGCCGAAGGCAAACATTTCCAATGGGTGCCGGTGGAATACGGCCCGTACAAACGCGCGGCCAAAGTACCGTTGATCGAGTAAAGTGCGTAGCGCCGACCCGCTTGAGCGGCTGACATTGATAAGGACGACCTGCCCATGAACCGTAACGACCTGCGTCGCGTCGACATGAACCTGCTGGTGATTTTCGAGGCGCTGATGTTCGAGAAGAACCTGACCCGCGTCGCCGAAAAACTGTTCATGGGCCAGCCCGCTGTCAGCGCGGCGCTCGGCCGTTTGCGTGACCTGTTCGACGATCCATTGCTGTTGCGCAATGGGCGCGGCATGGAGCCGACTGCGCGGGCGCTGGCAATTCTCAAGGAACTGCAACCGGCGATGGATGTGATTTCCGGGGCGGTCAGCCGGGCCAAGGAATTCGAGCCAGCGAGCAGTTGCGACGTGTTTCGCATTGGCCTGTCGGATGACGCCGAATTCGGCCTGTTTCCGCCGCTGCTGCGTCAGCTTCAGCAGGAAGCGCCGGGGATTGTCGTGGTGGTGCGCCGTGCGAACTATCTGCTGATGCCAGCGCTGCTGGCCTCGGGGGAAATCTCCGTGGGCGTCAGCTACACCACCGATCTGCCGGCCAATGCCAAGCGCAAGAAGCTGCGTGACATTCCCTGCAAGGTGCTACGCGGCGATGACCGTCCGGGGCCGCTGACGCTGGACGAATATTGCGCGCGTCCGCATGCGATGGTGTCGTTCTCGGGTGACCTGAGCGGCAATATCGATCTGGACCTGGCGAAGATTGGCCGCTGTCGCCGGGTGGTTCTGGGAGTGCCGCAGTTCAGTGGTTTGCGCGCCTTGTTGGCTGGCACCGAGATGATTGCCACTGTGCCGGATTATGCTGCCTGCGCCTTGGTTGAGGGTTGTGCGTTGCGTGCTGAAGATCCGCCGTTTCCGATCGATGCGGCGCAGTTGTCGATGGCCTGGAGCGGGGTGCATGACAATGACCCGGCGGAGAAGTGGCTGCGGTCGCGGATCAGTCAGTTCATGGCGGCGCCGCTTGGCTGAGTTTTTGTGGTTCTGGATGAAGGGGGGCATATCCGTTGCTGCGGGTGCTGCGGCTGGCGGTTTCGCCTGACGGCGACTTACTTTTTTACAAGCGCCAAAAAAAGTAAGCAAAAAACGCTTGCTCCTACGTCCGGCCCTCGCAGGCTCGGGTCCCTTCGCTGCGGAATCGATCCGGGCGCAGCGGCTACGGTTTGCTTCGCTGCACCTACTTCCGCTGTGTCTGGCTGCGCCAGACGGTCGCTGCGCTCCCACGCCCGGATCGATCCCTTCGCTCAGCCTTCCGATGTCGCCGGTGGATCAAGATCAAAAGCAGGCGAGCTGACACTCGGCCTATTGAGTGGTGAAAAGCGTCGCATGGCTTGGGATTTGCGGTGGATTCGCCCCTCACCCCAACCCTCTCCCCCAGGAGAGGGAGCCGATTTTTGAGCCGTTCAAAACCTGAGTACGACTCGGTATTTCACGTCGGCGTAGCTTTTCCAGGCACCCCGGTCAGTCCCCTCTCCCTCTGGGAGAGGGCTAGGGTGAGGGGCTTTTGATTTTCAGGCTGAGCCGTTGGATCAAGGTCAACATCAAAAGCAGGCGAGCTGGCACTCGGCCTCCGGGTGGGCTCGGTTCATGTAGGAGCTTGCCTGCAAGCGATAGCGGCTTGACAGCCGACCCGTTCCGCACGGGTATTACACATTCCCTGTAAGCCTTCACCTGCATTTTTTCCTCGCTGTCTGCACACCATCCATGCTCTGAAAACCAACTAAGCACACCCATCCAATTTCTTCCGCCCTTGCCTTGGCATGATTCTCGTCAATGACATTCAAAGGGTAGGGTCATGAATATTTCGAGGGATGAACGGGCGCAAGCCATCGGTTTGCTGTTCCTGCGGGTCAGTGGCGGGTTGTTTCTGTTGTGGGTGCACGGCTTGCCCAAGCTGCTCGACTTCACCGCGCAACTGCAACTGATCGAAGACCCGTTCCACCTCGGTGCACACCTCACGCTGAGCCTGGCGATTTTCGCTGAAGTCCTCTGTCCGCTGCTGATCGTCGCCGGTGTTCTGGCGCGGTTGGCCTGCTTGCCTATTCTCTTCGTGCTGCTCGTTGCGTTGCTGGTCGTGCATCCGCAATGGAGTGTGGCTGAAGGGCAGTTCGGCTGGTTGCTGTTGATCCTCTTTACCACTGTGTTCATTGCCGGGCCGGGTCGGCTGGCGATCAATGTTCGTTTGCCCGGAGTACTGCGTTATGCCTGAAGCCCTGAATCAACTCACACCGGGGGCCGATGAGACCGTCACGTTGATCATCAAGCACCGGGTCAAGGCCGGTTTCGAGTCGGCGTATGAAGCCTGGCTGCGCAATATTGTCCGAGTGGCGGGGCAGCGCGAAGGGCATCTGGGCGTCGACGTGGTGCGCGGCAAGCGTGGGCGCCTCGACTTCTATACCTGCGTGCTGCGCTTCAGCAGCACCGAAGCGATGCAAGGTTGGCTGGAATCGTCCGAGCGTCAGGCGCTGGTCGCCGAAGCCGCGCCGATGCTGGCTGACGGCGATCAGACCGAAGTGGCGCCGGTCAACGAGTTCTGGTTCTCGCCATTGGCTGACGCCGCTTCGCCACCGCCGCGCTGGAAACAAGCCGTGGTGTCATTGCTGGTCATTCTGCCGCACACCTTGCTGGTGCCTCTGATCTGGGGACCGTTGCTGGCGTTGCATCCACTCCTTTCCAACTACGTGGTCGCCACCTTTTTTATCACCCTGACCATCGTCCTCTCGGTGGTGTACGTGGTGATGCCACCGGTGACCCGTTTGTTCACGCCGTGGCTGGAAGCCAGTCAGGCCCATGAGCACCTCGATTCCCAAGAAACCTCGCCGCGTTGAGCGGGGTTTGCTTCTTTTTACTTTTGCTTGAGGAACTGCGATGAACGCCGATCTGATTCTGTTCAATGGCCAATTTCATACGGTTGACCGCGAAAAACCGCTCGCCAGCGCCGTGGCGATCAAGGACGGCCGCTTCGTCGCCGTCGGTAACGACGCCGAAGCCATGGCCCTCAAGGGCAGCGCCACGCAAGTGGTCGACATGAAGGGCCGCTGCGTCATTCCTGGCCTCAATGACTCGCACCTGCACTTGATCCGTGGCGGTTTGAACTACAACCTCGAACTGCGCTGGGAAGGTGTGCCGTCGCTCGCCGACGCGCTGCGCATGCTCAAGGATCAGGCCGATCGCACGCCGACCCCGCAATGGGTGCGCGTGGTCGGTGGCTGGAACGAATTCCAGTTCGCCGAAAAGCGCATGCCGACCCTCGAAGAAATCAACCAGGCGGCGCCGGACACCCCGGTGTTCATCCTGCACCTGTACGATCGTGCCTTGCTCAACCGCGCGGCATTGCGCGTCGCCGGTTACACCCGCGACACACCGAACCCGCCGGGCGGCGAGATCGTGCGCGACAGCAACGGCAACCCGACCGGCATGCTGGTTGCGCGGCCGAACGCGATGATTCTCTACTCGACGCTGGCCAAGGGGCCGAAGCTGCCGCTGGAATATCAGGTCAACTCGACCCGGCAGTTCATGCGCGAACTCAATCGCCTCGGCCTGACCAGCGCGATCGACGCCGGCGGTGGTTTCCAGAACTACCCGGACGATTATCAGGTGATCGAGCAACTGGCCAAAGAAGACCAGTTGACCGTGCGCATCGCCTACAACCTGTTCACCCAGAAGCCGAAAGAAGAACTGACCGATTTCCAGAACTGGACCGGCAGCGTCAAGTTACACCAGGGCGACGACTTCCTGCGCCACAACGGCGCCGGCGAAATGCTGGTGTTCTCGGCGGCCGACTTCGAAGACTTCCTCGAACCGCGTCCGGACCTGCCGCAGACCATGGAACAAGAGCTGGAGCCGGTGGTTCGTCATCTGGTCGAACAGCGCTGGCCGTTCCGCCTGCACGCCACGTACAACGAATCGATCAGCCGCATGCTCGACGTGTTCGAGAAGGTCAATCGTGACATTCCGTTCAACGGTCTGCCGTGGTTCTTCGACCACGCCGAAACCATCACCCCGCAGAACATCGAGCGAGTCAAAGCGCTGGGCGGCGGCATTGCGATTCAGGATCGCATGGCGTTCCAGGGCGAATACTTCGTTGATCGCTATGGCAAACAAGCCGCCGAAGCGACGCCGCCGATCAAGCGCATGCTCGCTGAAGGCGTGCCGGTGGGCGCCGGTACCGACGCCACGCGCGTGTCGAGCTACAACCCGTGGACTTCGCTGTACTGGATGGTCAGCGGTCGCACCGTCGGCGGTCTGGCTCTGTACGAAGAAGGTCTGCCACGCAGCACCGCGCTGGAGCTGTTCACCCACGGCAGCGCCTGGTTCTCCTCGGAGCAGGGCAAGAAGGGCCAGATTCGCGTCGGGCAACTGGCGGATCTGGCGGCACTGAGCGCGGATTTCTTCAGCGTCGAAGAAGAGGCCATCAAGTGGATCGAGTCGGTGATGACCGTGGTCGGCGGCAAGATCGTCTACGCCGCCGGCGATTTCGAAGACCTCGGCCCGCGCTCGATTCCGGTGCTGCCGGACTGGTCGCCGGTGGTCAAGGTGCCGGGCCACTGGCGCCCGAACTCGCCGTTGCAGGCGCAGGTTCACCAGTGCAGCGGGCCGTGCGCGGTGCACACCCACAGCCATGAAAAGGCGCGGATGTCGAACGCGCCGGTCAGCGACTTCGCCGGTTTCTGGGGCGCGTTCGGCTGTTCCTGCTTCGCCTTCTGATTTCGAAAAAAGCGCCGGTCATCCCGGCCGGCGCTTCACGCAACAACCATCCATCCAGGAGTTTTGCCATGAGCGTTCCTTACAAGCGTCTGAACAAAGATGATGCCGTCGTGCTGCTGGTCGATCACCAGACCGGTCTGATCTCGCTGGTCCAGGATTTCACCCCGAACGAGTTCAAGAACAACGTGCTGGCGCTGGGCGACATCGCCAAGTTCTTCAAACTGCCAACCATCCTCACCACCAGCTTCGATGCAGGTCCCAACGGCCCGATCGTGCCTGAACTGCGCGAGCAGTTCCCGGACGCACCGTTCATCCAGCGTCCAGGCCAGATCAACGCTTGGGACAACGAAGACTTCGTCAAGGCGATCAAGGCTACCGGCCGCAAGCAACTGATCATTGCTGGTGTGGTGACCGACGTCTGCGTAGCGTTCCCGACCCTGTCGGCCATTGCCGAAGGTTTCGAAGTGTTCGTGGTGACCGACTCGTCGGGCACTTTCAACACCACCGTGCAGCAAGCGGCGTGGGCGCGTATGTCGGCTGCCGGTGCTCACCTGTTGAACTGGTTCTCGGTGGCGTGCGAGCTGCAGGGTGACTGGCGCAACGACATGGAAGGTCTGGCGCACCTGCTGTCGGAGCGTCTGCCTAACTATCGCAACCTGATCAACAGCTATACCAAGTTTACTGCTCAGTAATTGGGTGCGAGTCTGAAAAGCCCCTCATCGGAACGCCGCCCGCCTACCCCTCTCCCAGAGGGAGAGGGGACTGACCGAGGGGCTCTTTCGAGATACTCCGACCTCCAATATCGAGTCGATCTCCGGTGTTGCAAGGCTTGAAGATCGGCTCCCTTTCCCCCTCGCCCCCTTGGGGGAGAGGGCTGGGCGGGCGGCGTTCCGATGAGGGGGGAGGCTTTTGATCTTGATCTTCAGCGCTTCTGCAACCACCCCAAAAACCCTCCCTTCTTCACCGCCACCGGTTTGGCCATCAACGCGAGGCGACTGTTCTGCTGACGCACCGCCTGCAACTTGTTCAAGGCCCGACCCACCTCACTGCGTTTGCCCATGCACTCACGGGTCAACTGCTTGTCGAGTCGATAAACGATGCTCGACGTCAGCGCCGTGAACGTCGCCTGCGACGGCGTGTCGGCGAGGATGCTCTGTTCACCCATCACCTCACTCGGACCCATACGCCCGGCTTCGACCTTGTTGTCGCCATCCGGCACAGTCGCGCTGACCACGCCTGTGGCAATCACGAACAGGCTGTCCGGCACTTCATCCAGGTCGAGAACCACCTGACCCGCCGTGTATTGCTCGGCGACCATCGATTCGGCGAGGCGATCACGCTCGTCACTGCTCAGCGAACGGAAGATCTTCACCTCGTCGAGCAACGCGCGGGCGCGGCTCGAGGGTTCGATCACGCCATCGGGATGACGCGAAATGCCGGCGGCTTCGAGATGCCGGTGGGCGAGGTCGAACAGTTGATTGCGCACTTCGCTTTTCTTGCCCAGCTCGGCGATGAAACCGCTGGCGACGTACTCCGACATGGTTTCGCCGGCCTCCTTCAGCACGGCTTTTGGTGCCGGGCTGAGCAACAGCGAACTGCTGCCTTGCAGCGTGCGATCCAGCGCATCGAGCACCCGGCGTGGGCGGATATGGTTAGGCACTTTGATGCTGATCGACACGCCATGCATGTTGTTCGGGCGGCTGAGGTTGACGATCTTCGCCTTGGCCGCCACCGAGTTCGGCACCACCGCCATGGTCCCGGCACTGGTCAGCAGATGGGTGGCGCGCCAGTCGATGTCGAACACCTTGCCTTCGACGCCGTCGATCATCACGAAATCGTCCACCTGATACGGCTTGGTGGTGTTCAGCACGATCCCGGAAAACACATCGGCCAGCGTGCTTTGCAGCGCCAGACCAACAACGATGGCGACCACGCCCGACGTCGCCAGCAGACCTTTCACCGGCAGCTCCAGCACATAACCGGCGGCGGCGACGATGGCGACGAGAAACACCAGCGCGCCGATCACGTCCTGCAACAGACGGCCGCTGTGGCCGATGCGACGCATCAGGGCCAGGCCGATGACTTCGGTCAGCACCCGCGCGGCGTACAGCCACCAGAGAATGCCCAGCGCCGTCGCGCCCAATTGCGCCACCGGGTCATCGGCAAATTGCGGCGCCTGCAACGGGCTGACACCGGCGTTGATCACCAGCGCGCTAAAGGCCAGGAACAGCACCAGCCGCACACCGACTTTCGGCGCGCGATGCTTGTAGGGCGCGAAGTGCCACAGCGCGGCGTCGAGCAACAACAGCACGGCGCTCCAGGAGAGCAGGTGAGCGAGAAGGAAAGTCATGGGCGTTACTCACACAAAAAGCCCGGCGCTTTTAGGGCGCCGGGCCTGGGCTCAGTTGAGGTGGGTTTTCAGTTCGGCGGCCGCTTGCCGTACCGCTGCCTGCACTTCGGGAATCTGGCTCAGTGGGTTGAGCAGGCCGAAGTCATGGATCATCCCGTTGTAGCGCACCGAGGTCACCGCCACGCCGGCCGCATCCAGGTGCCGCGCATAGCCTTCGCCTTCATCGCGCAGGACGTCGAATTCGGCGGTCTGCACCAGCGCTGCCGGCAAGCCTTTGAGCTGTTCGCGGCTGGCGTTGAGCGGCGAGGCGTGGATCTGCGCACGCTCGGCCGGGTTGATGGTGTAGTTGTCCCAGAACCACTGCATCATGCCTTTGGTGAGGAAATGCCCCTCGGCAAATTGCTGGTACGAACCGTCGTTAAACTGCGCATTGGTCACCGGCCACATCAGCAACTGGAAGCGCAGCGCCGGGGCTTTTTGTTCCTTGGCCATCAACGCCACCACCGCGGCCATGTTGCCGCCGACGCTGTTGCCGGCCACGGCGAGGCGCATGCCGTCGACGCCAATTTCCTTGCCGTGCTCGGCGACCCATTTCGTTGCGGCGTAGGCCTGGTTGATCGCGGTCGGGTACTGCGCTTCCGGCGACGGCGTGTAATCGACGTACACCGCAACAGCCCCAGAGCCGACCACCAGATCACGAATCAGCCGTTGGTGCGTCGGGAAGTCGCCGAGCACCCAGCCGCCACCGTGGAAGAACATGAACACCGGCAACTCGCCCTTGACCTTGGCCGGGCGCACTACTTTCAGGTTGATCGTCTGGCCGTCGACCTTGATCGCCTTGTCGCTGACTTCAATCCCCGACAGATCCACTTTCACCGACGCCTGGGCACCGGTCAGCACCGCACGGGCGTCTTTCGGGCTCAACTGTTCCAGCGGCTTGCCGCCGCCAGCGGCGAGGGCATCGAGGAAGGCCTGGGTGTTGTGTTCGACCCCGGTACTTTCAGCGGCGAACGCATTGCCGATGGACAGGGCGAGGAAGGATGCGGCGAGGGTTTTCTTGACGATGCTCATGGGTGGAAATCCTTTTGAATGTTTTTTGATTTTTTGCCTGAGTTGCGGGCTGCTGTGGCGCTGGGTTTCTGGCCTCAGCAACACCGTGAGCACAGATTAATGGGCTGCTGAAAAGTGAAAAAGCAGCTATAAAGCGTTTAACTGTCCACCAGAGAGTGACAATGAACCCGTTCGAAGACATGCGTATTTTTTGCCAGGTCATGGACTCCGGCAGCTTCACCTCAGCGGCTGATCAGTTGGGCCTGTCCAAGCAGTTCGTCAGCCGTCGTTTGATGCAGTTGGAAGAGCGGCTTGGCGTGCGTTTATTGAACCGCTCGACCCGGCGCCTCGATGTCACCCCGCTGGGGCAGAGTTATTACGAAGCGGCCTTGCGCTTGCTGAGCGAAGTCGAGCAAGTCGAGCAGGGCATCGCCGGGGAAACGGCGGAGCCGCGCGGGACGATCCGCCTGAGCGCGCCGCTGTCGTTTGCCGTGGCGCATCTGGGTTGCCTGCTGCCGCTGTTTCTGCAGCGCTATCGCGAAGTGACGGTGGAAGTGGACCTGAGCGATCGCCCGGTGGACTTGCTGGGCGAGGGCTACGACCTGGCCCTACGCATTGGCACGCTGGAGGACTCGACGCTGATCGCCCGGCGCATCGCGTCCATCGAACGAGTGTATTGCGCAAGCCCGGCCTATTTGGCCGAACGCGGTACGCCACTCAAGCCTGAAGACCTGCACGGCCATGATTGCTTGCCGTATGGTCACGGGCGCTCGGTGCAATGGCGATTCAACGAAGGGCAGGGCAAACCGGTATTGATTAACGTCGCCGGGCGCATGCGCGTGAATAATGGTGAATTGCTGCGCGATGCGGCGGTGCAGGGGATGGGTATTACTTATCTGCCGACATTCATCGTCGGCGCGGCGTTGAAGGATGGACGACTGGTGCCGGTGCTGGACGATCTGCGCCCCGAGCCACTGACGTTGTCGGCGGTTTATCCGCAGCATCGGCAGGCATCGAGGCCGGTGCAGGCGCTGGTGGAGTTTTTGCGTGAGCGGTTGAACCAGAGCCATGTGAATCTTTGATCTGGAAAGAAAGCTTTTCTGCCCCTTGACGTTCCGTCGGGCTTGATAGCAGAAGATGGTGTGTTGTGATTAACTTTGATTCAGTTTGTTGCGAGAGTAGGCAAGCTCAATCACAGGTCACTATTCTGTTGGCTTATGACTCTCGCTGCCCTCAATCATCAGGAGACACTCACATGGCCGCGACAATGAAAACCCGATCCGTTACTGCCCACGTTCCGGTGCAGTTGGCCGAGAAGGTCGACCTGATGGCCGAGCGTCTTGAACGCTCGCGCAACTGGATCGTGAAACAAGCCCTGAGCGCCTGGATTGATCAAGAAGAAGAACGCAGCCGTTTGACGCGCGAAGCGTTGGCTGATGTGGACGCCGGGCGCGTCATCGATCATCAATCGGTGCAGGCTTGGGCGGACAGCTTGAGTTCTGATGCTCCGCTCAAGGCACCACTTTAATATGGAGTTGAAGTGGACGAGCAAAGGACTTTCCGATTTGACCAGGCTTTACGAGTTCTTGGCAGCAGTCAATCAACCTGCCGCTGCACGTACTGTGCAACAGCTGACTGCTGCTTCTGCAATGCTATTGGCCAATCCGCGCTTGGGCGAGCGTCTGGAAGAGTTTGAACCGCGAGATGTGCGAAGGATTCTGGTAGGGCACTACGACATGCGCTATGAGATTATCGGTCCGACTATCTACCTGCTGCGCCTTTGGCACACCCGCGAAGAACGATAGCCCGTCGCCGAATTCGCATTTACAACATTGCAACAACCGCCACTCCGGGTCTGGTCTAGACTCATGCCGCTCGATCACGAGCCCTATCCGGAGTGCGCCATGGAAGTGCCCAATCCCAAAACCGCCATCGAGAGTAATCGACAGGCCTGGAATGATTCCGCTCATCACCATCAGAATTCACCGGACTGGCAGGCCTTGCTCAGCGACGTCGTGCAGGCGGATTTTTCCTGTCTCGACGAAACCCTGAGCGGTTTGCTGGAAGTCGACGGCAAGGACGTGATTCAACTGGGCTGCAACAACGGTCGGGAAAGCCTGTCGCTGTTTGCCCTGGGTGCGCGCAGTGTGGTCGGCGTCGATCAGTCGGCAGCCTTCCTCGAACAGGCCCGCGCGCTGAATGCTCGCTCACCGCATCCTGCCGAGTTTGTCGAAAGCGATATCCATCATTTGCCTGCGTCATTGCATAACCGGTTTGACGTCGCCCTGATCACCATTGGCGTGCTCAACTGGATGCCCGACCTTGGCGAGTTTTTTCGTCATGTCGCACAGGTGCTCAAACCGGGTGGCAAGCTGGTGATCTACGAGACCCATCCGTTTCTGGAAATGGTCGATCCTGCTGGCGAGGACCCTTATCGCCTCGCCAGCTCGTACTTTCGCGCCGAGCCGTTTGTGCAGAAAGAGCCGATTGTCTACGTCGGCAAGGTTGAACAGCAGGCGGCAAAGTCGTACTGGTTCGTGCACACCCTTGGCGCGATATTCAGCGGGGTGATCGGGGCGGGGTTGAATGTCGCGCACTTCAGGGAATATGCGCATTCGAATCGGGAAGAGGTGTATGACCGCTATATGAACCAGACGGCGCAGATGCCGATGTGTTTTACCTTGGTGGCGAGCAAGGTCTGAGCACCTTTATTGCGACGACGGGCCTCTTCGCGAACAGGCTCCCACAAAGGACAGTCGCGGTACGCGAGACCAATGTGGGAGTGTGCTCGCCAAGAGATCTATGGTCGCATCAGAACTCAGGAAGCCGAGTGATTGATCACATGCCCCGGTTGTGCGCAAAGGTCCATGCCGAGGGCATGAATCACTTTCAGAACTGTATCGAAGCGCGGTTTTGCACCCGGCGCGAACGCCTTGTACAGACTCTCGCGGCCCATGCCTGAGCTTTTGGCTATCTGCGTCATTCCACGGGCCTTGAGCACATGGCCGATCGCGCGAAGGAACTCTTCGTTATCTCCGTCAGCGAGTACCTGAGACAGGTATTCGCTGATGGCTTCGTCGCTGTCCAGCAGTGATGCCATGTCGAAATTGGTTAAAGCCTGACTCATGGTCATACCTCCTTGGCCATTTTTTGTGCGCGGCGGATGTCTGCGCTTTGTGAAGATTTGTCGCCTCCGGCCAGCAATATGATCACTGCACCGTTGCGTATCGTGAAATACACCCGGTAGCCTGGACCGATATCCAAGCGCATTTCAGATACACCGTCACCCACCGATTTTGCATCGCCGAGATTGCCTGTTGACGCCCGATCGATACGCCGAGCGATGGCCACTTTGGCCTGAAGATCTCGGATCGAGCGGTGCCAGGCCTGGAAGGTTGCGGTTTGCTGGATAAGATAAGTCATTACCTGACTGTATCCAAGTAGATACGGATAAGCAGTCAGTCAGGTCTTTACTGCAGGTTGGAGAATTCGTCGGTGAATGTAGGCAATGAAGCTATGGCTTGTGGGAGCAGCGGGTATGGCTACCGGCCTCATCACCAGCGGGCCTGATGGTCGAGCCATCGTTGTGGATGTACTCGGTTGCACTGTGGGAGCCAGCCTGGTGGCGATGGCTTTCTTTCAGGTGCTGAGTTTTTTGGTTTTGGGTACATATCCGTTGCTTCGGGTGCTGCGGCTGGCGGTTTCGCCTGACGGCGACTCACTTTTTTTCAAACGCCAAAAAAAGTAAGCAAAAAACGCTTGCTCCTACGTTCGGCCCTCGCAGGCTCGGGTCCCTTCGCTGCGGGATCGATCCGGGCGCAGCGGCTACGGTTTGCTTCGCTGCACCTACTTCCGCTGTGTCTGGCTTCGCCAGACGGTCGCTGCGCTCCCACGCCCGGATCGATCCTTCCACTCAGCCTTCCGACGTCGCCGGTGGATCAAGATCAAGAGCACTCGAGCTAACGCTCATTGTTGAGTGGTTAGAAGCGGTTGTTCGGCTTTGGATTGGTGGTGTGGCTGCCCCTCACCCCAGCCCTCTCCCCCTGGAGAGGGAGCCGATTTGTGGGCCGTTCAAAACCTGAGTTCGACTCGGTGTTGCGCGTTGGCGCATCTCTTTCATCCACCCCGGTCAGTCCCCTCTCCCTCTGGGAGAGGGCTAGGCGGGCGGCGTTCCGATGAGGGGCTTTTGATTTTCAGGCTGAGTTCAAGCATTGCCTGACCTGCGCCATCGCCAGCAGGCTGGCTCCCCCAAGTTGAAGTCGCTCCAACTGAACAAATGCAATCAACATGCAGGAGCTTGCCTGCAAGCGATGGCGGCCCCATGGCCGCCGCTTGCGGGGTGAATTACGCCTGTGCCGCCGCGCTCACTACCGGTCTTTCCGGCTTGCGCAGTGCTTCCAGTCTTGACTCGCTGTAGCGCGTTTGGCGGGTGAAGCGCCAGTGCCCGAACAGGTCGTAGACGTGGGTGATCCGCCCTTGTTCCTGATAACCCAGGCGCATGTGCATTTTCAGGGCTTGAATATTGGCGCTGTCGCAGATATCCACGACTTTCTTGAAGCCGCGGGCCGCCATGACTTGCCAGAGTGCGACCTGTGCATCGACGGTCAGGCTACTGCCAAAATAGTGCCGGGTAATTTCGGCACCGAACTGGAAGTATTCACCGGGCTGGACCGGGAACGTGCAGCGATAGAAGTGGCGGTCGTAATAGTCGCGTGCGCTGGCCCAGACGAAACCGACGGTGTGATCGTCCTGGTCCAGGTACATGTGCCCCGTATGTCCTTCAGCGGCCAGTTCGGCCATGGTCTGCACGCGGTCGCCAAAGTACTTGCTGAAGGCCTTGGCGTTTTCCTCGGTGATGTCGACCCTGCGCAAACCTTCACAGGGGCGCAGTTTGTTCGGGGCAATCGGCGTGACCAGATCGCGCTCCATCCAGAGCAATTTACGATGAGCGAATATGTAACGTTTCCCCAGCGCGCCAAGGGTGCGGCGCAGGCCTTTTTGTTTGATGCGCAGAAGCAGTTCTTCGATGACGTTCATGATGCTCTCCGAGGCGCTAGCCCAGGTGTGGGGGATGATGTTGCCGGTTGAGTTGCAGATGTATCTGTTGCCGCCGGGTTGCCCGCACGCTGTGCGCGTCTTTTTTGCAAGGCCGGTTTGACGCAGTACCAAAGACGTAGCGCAAGGCCCAGCAGCAAGCCACTGGGGCGCCATGAGTAGAAGCTCCAGCGCCAGTGTTCGAGTTGTCCGGTCATGCGCTCGTGCAATTGATGGCTGGAGTTCTCCAGGCTGACCCGCGACGCATCGATCCAGTGCCATTGTTCGTCCAGGCCCCAACGAATCCATTCCTCCAGCAGCACGCGGCCGCTGCCCAGATCGGCATGCTGCGGCAAGAACGCAAGGTTGTAGTCGTAGAGTCGGCCCTGCTCGAGCAGGCCCAGCCGATAGCTGATGCAGCGACCGTCCAGCTCCAGCGTCACGACCCGCACCAGGCCCTGAGCGGCGAGGGCGGTGAACGCGCTGTTTATCCACTGACGACTGTGTTCGGTGGCGAAGATCCCGACACCTTCGTCACCTTTCCAGCTGACCGACTCGACTGCCTGCAATGCCTGTAAAACCGTGGGCATCGACAGCGCATCGGGGGTGATTCGCCGTACCTGGGCGCCGCACGCGGCAATCCGTTTGCGCGCCCGCCGCAGTTTGTAGCGCGGGTCGCCGGAAACTTCCTGACGGTCAGCTTCGCTGATCAGGTGCACCGGCACCCGGCAACTCAGGCGCCGTTCGGCAGTGGAGCTGCGCGCCATCCACTGGGTGAGTGCACTTTCTTCACCGGCCGGTTCCGACAGTTCATTGAGTTGCAGCAGCGCATGGGGCAGGCGCTGACGGATCAGCCCCAGCGCCTCGCGCATGTCCTCGGCGCCGAGCAACGACAGCAGCGCGAGCCGATCGGCCAGCGGATAACCCAGGTGATGCAAGACGCGAAAGGGCACCCCAGCGAAGCGTTCGCGGCTGGCCACCAGCGGCAGGCACAGGCGCAATGTGTCTGCGTCCCAGCCGAGCAGAATGTGCAGGCGCTGATCCTCGGCCAGGGCCTGCTCGGCCGCGCACAACCAGCCAAGGTTATTGAACGGCGTATGGTCGGCTACGTGCAGGCGCAGTGCTTCGTAGGCGTTCGCCGGGAAGTCCGCTGCGCACAGGGAGGTGCGCCATTCGAATCGCATCGCCATGGGTTCAGGCCGCCGTTGCTTCGACAGGTGGACGGGAAGGTTTGCGCAGCGCCGCCAGGCGTGAGCCGCTGTAGCGGGTTTCGCGGTAGAAACGCCAGCGGCCGAACAGCGTGTAGATATTCATGATCCGCTGTTGTTCGGTATAGCCCATGCGCAGGTGCAGCTTGAGCGCCGGGATGTTGCTCGAGTCACAGACATCGACCACTTTGCTGCATCCTTGCACGGCCATGGCCTGCCACAGGCGCACTTGCACATCGACGGACAATGCCGTGCCCCAGTAGGCGCGGGCCATTTCCCCACCAAATTCGAAAAACTCGCCGGGCTTCACCGGGAACCGGCAACCGTAGTAATGCCGATCAAAATAATCGCGCGGCGTACCCCAGATAAACGCCACGGCATCGCCGTGCTCGTCGACATGCATATGCCCGGTGTGACCTTCATCGGCCAGCTCGGCCATGACCCCGACCCGGTCGCCGAAGTAACGGGTGAAGGCGCTGGCGTTGTCTGCGGTTATGTTCATTACGCGCAGCGGCGGGTAAGGCTTGAGGCTGTACGGCGGCACCGGACTGACCAGATCGCGCTCCATCCACAGCAATTGCTGATGGGCGAAAATGTACATTCTGCGGATCTTCGTCAAGGTCGCTCGCAGACCTTTGCGCCGGATATGTCCGCTGAGTTTTTTCAAGGTATCCATGGTTTCATCTCCTGCTGAAGGTGCCACGCGCAGCAATGACGCTCGCAGGGCGGAAGGGCGGTTCATGACGCGCTCCAGTTCAGGGCAAACAGGGTTTGCCCCGGTAACTCGAAACGCACGCGGCCGTTTTCGCAGGCAAACGCTGCGTCGCGGCTGCGATTGTCGGTGCCGAAAAAGCGCAGGACGCCGTGGTTCAGCGGGCACTGGGCGCCGCTCAGGTCAACACGTTGCAGGCGTGTGCCTTTGTTCACCCCGAGCACAGTGCGCTGCGCGTCGCCGGCCATCGCCAGCACGTCCACTTCAAAGGCGTCGTTATCCAGTTGCAGCACTTGCGGCAGCCAATGCCGAGCGATGAATTGCTGGGCAAGGCCTACCGGTTTCAGCTCGAAGCGACCGTCGCCCGACACGCGCGCCATGCCCTTGGCGTAGGGCGGTTCATCGGCTGCCTGAAACCAGTTGAGCATGCTCAGCAGACCATCCTGAGAAGCGTTGATGACAACCGAGGCCCACCACAGCGCGGCGTAGTGAGTTTCCTGATCGTACGGGCTCAGGCTCGAGCCGCTGGACAGGTTGGTCTGATCGAGCAGCAAGGCCTTGCGCGGCTGACCGTTTGCGTCGAGGCCGACCAGATCGGCGGCGCGGCGCACGCTGTCGCGGTAGACCCGGGTTGCCAGCAGGTCGCGAATCATCCATTCGTGCCAGGCCAATGCGTCGACCTGATCGGCGGATTCGCTGAGCATTCGGCGGGCCCAGTCGATGCCGCGTTTGCTCGCCGCGTTGCGCGTGAACGGCCCGTTGACCAAGCGTGAAGTGGCGGGCATGGCGATGCGCACGCCGGCCTTGGCATTGGCTGGGTCGCTGCGCACCTGGCGGGCCATGCTGACAAAGATCGCCCGGTAATCTTCGTAGCTCGAATAGTTGAGATTCGGCTCGTCGGCGAAGCCGATGTAATGCGTGCCTTGACCACCCAGTGCGCGTGTAGCGGCGAGCCACGCGTCAAGACCGTTGCTGCTTTGCACGTCGGCACGCAGATTGGCCTGACGCCCGGTGCCGGCGAGCAGGGTGATGTCCTGACGGATGCCGAAACGAGACTGATAGAGCTGACGAACCGGGTCTTCGAAACCGGCCTTTTTCGAAACAACGTCAACGTAGCTGTAATAACTCGCTGCGGTCGGTTTCAACGCATCCAGTGCGGCGTAACTGGTGGCGGGCGGCATGAGATTGGGCAGGGCTATGCCCAGATCCGGCGTGCGCCCAAGGACTTTATCGTGCAGGGTCAGTCGTACCTGGCCCGGATCTTCACGCAATGGCTGGAGCTGCTGGGGGTTTTGCGCAAACAGGTTGGCCGTGCCGTCGAGCCAGAACGCCGCTTTGCCGCTGCCTTGCAGGCGCAAGCGCCAGACCTGGACCTGGTCGCTGACCGGCAAGGCGATTTGATCGAATTGCCAATAGGCGGGGTGACGCTTGAGGGGCAGTGACAGCTGTTGGCCGTCGTCCACGCGCTGTGCCTGCAGTGCGTTGACGCCGCCATGGTACTTGCCGTTCAGCACCGCACGTTCGCCCGGTGCGACCTGGAAAAACAGCTCAGCGCCACTGCGCGTTTCGACACTGAAGTGCACCTTGGCCGGACTGAACAGCGCCACGGTCTGGTCGTCATGTTCGACGCGGTAACTGCGAAAGCTGTAGCCGGGAATCTCCAGACGGTAGCTGGCCGCTCCCGGCACCAGCGGCCAGCGCTGTGAACCGCGCACCTCACTGGCCTTGATGAACCGGTCACCTTGCAATCGGCCGTAGCCGTCGAGCAGGTAGATATGCTCTTCATTGGCCTCGGCCTGCCATGCCGGAACCCAGCTCACGGTGACGGTGTCCGGGCGATCGGCTTGCAGATACAGACTGCCGTCGCGGATGTCGCTCCACTGCATCGGCGCAGCGAAGCCGTTCAGCGACATGCCGAGTCCGAGCAACAGGGCCAGGCGCTTCATGCGGCTTTCCGGCGTTGCAACATCAGCCACATCGGGCTGATGTCAGCGGGCAGGATGAACAGCGTGTGCCGGAACGCCACGCCGCTGAGCTTGCAATACAGCACGAGCATCGCCAGGGTCACTGCCAGATAGGCAATCGAGGACGCTGCTGCTGCGCCGACGATGCCGTAGCTCGGAATCAGCAACAGATTCAATGCCAGATTGAGTAACGCACCCACCCCCATCATCAGCGACACGGTGGCGGGGCGATTTTTGCCGATCAGGTCCAGGCGCAGAATGCTGGCGTAGCACAGGCCCAACAGCCCCGGGAGCAATGCCAGCAACGCCGGGTAGGCCGGTTGGTAAGCGACACCAAACAAGGTGACGATCAGCCACTCGCCGATCAGCGCCATGGTAATGCAGGCGCCGAGCATCACCGTGGCGGTCAGGCGCAGCGCCAGCGGCGTGACCTTGTCCATGCCTTTGTCCTGTTGCAGCAGACGCTTCATCAGCGGTGTGGTGACGGTTTCCGGAACGATCAGCAGCAGTTCGGCGGCGGCGCTGGCCATGGCGTAATGGCCGAGCGCGGTGCTGCCCAGAAGGGCCCCGATAAACAAGTAATCGGAGCGCAGAATGACCTGTTGGAACAGCAGATCCGGATGGCTGCGCGCACTGAATCGCAGCAGCTCGTTCTGGCTCGCACGATCCCATTGCAACTGAGTTGGCTGTGCGCGTTTGAGCCACATCCAGCCCACCAGCACCACCAGACTGATGCCGGCCAGCCAACTGATCAGCGCGGCTTCGAGTGCGGCCTCTTTCCACATCCAGAACAGCGCGACAAACAACAGCAACGGCGCCAGCGATTCGATCAGGCGCAGGACGTTGAACGCGACCACACCACCCGAGGCGTTGTGCAAGGTCAGCAGGCCGCTTTTGAGTACCGTCAGCGGCACCGCCAGCAACAACAGCCACGCGAGCAACCCAAGTTGCATCGTGACATCCAGTTCGCTGCCGAATTCTCGCGCCAGCGCCACCACCAGCAACGTCAGCAGCCCCGCCAGCAGACAGCCGAACACCAACACCTGAGCGAGCAACAAGCCCATCGGCCGCTGATTGGCCGCTTGATAACCGACCGCCGAATTCAGGCCGCCGCTGGTGGCCGCACTGATCAGATCCGGCAGGGTGCTGAGCAGGGCGAACAAACCGCGCTCACTCGGCCCGAGAATCCGCGCCAGCAACACGTTGCGCAGCAGGCGCAAGGCGATCATCGCCAGTTTGGTGCCCATGCTCAGGGCGAGGTGCTTGAGGTAGCTGCCGCGACTCATGGCCGTGCCCCGCGAAAGATCCGTAACGACAACAGTTCCGGATTGCGCGCGGTGCGCTGGCTGACGCCGAAGCGTGGCAGGTTCAGCGGATCGCCGGCGCCGCGATAGAGTCCTGTGGTGGTGCCCAGGGCAAACGGATAGTCGTGATTGGCAACCTGCTCACGCACGCGCTCGTCGTTGTCGCCGTTGGGGTAGCAATACACCGGCAATGGCCGATTGCAGCCGTTTTGCAAGGCGCCACGGCTGCGGCTGATTTCTTCGTGCAGACGCACGTCGTCCAGCCCGGTGAGGATCGAGTGACTGGCGCCGTGCGGGCCGAAACGCACCAGGCCGGAGGCTTCCATGGCGCGCACCTGATGCCAGTCCAGCGCTTGCGGCAAGGAATCCGGCGGACACTCGTTGGTAAGACGTTCAAGTTCCTGCGGATCGAGGCTCTTCAACCCTTGCAAATAATGCAGCAGCGCCACGCTGCGCCGGTCGACGTCGATATCGTCGAGCAGCACCGGTAACGGATGACCGGTGATGCGCAGGTGCTCGATCAGGTGCATGCGGGCCTTTTCGCCATGACTGCCCCACAGCGTTTCCCCGACGCTTTCCCACCAGAAGCGTTGCCGGCTGCCAATGAAATCGGTGGAGAGAAAAATGCTCGCCGGCACCTGCTGTTTTTGCAGCAGCGGATAGGCATTGACCGCGTTGTCACGCCAGCCATCATCGAAGGTCAGCGCTACACGCGGGCGCTCGGTGCGCAGGGCGTTGGGCTGCAGCAATTCCATCAGCGGCACGCAATCGAAATGCTTGCGCAGCCATATCAGCAAATGTTCGAACGCCTGCGGACCAACGCACAGTTCATTGCGGTGCGGCAGGTTGGCGGCACGGTCGTTGCCCAGCACCCGGTGGAGCATCAGGATGACCCCGGCCCCGTGCAACTGGTTACGCCCCACTGACGAGTTGAGATAAAGCCAGCCGCTGGTGCGTTTGAGCAATTGTTTGATCGCCATGGCGTGCGTCCTCTCAACGATTCTGGTCAGGGTTCCACTGCGCGTACCGTTGCCCGCGCAGGAACTGCCACAGGCCGGCGCTCATGCCGGCCAGCGTCACCAGCAGGAATGCCGCGAGGCGGAACGGTTTCGGCAAACGGTGTTGCGAATCCAGCAGGCCGGCGATGGCAATCGAGTAACCGATCAGTTGCGCGACCAGACTCAGGCGATAGAAACCGTGTTCGTTCCACAGCCAGAAATTGCTCAGCAGCAGCGGCAGCAACAGCACCGGCGCCAGTCGCCGGATCAGTTTGTGGCTGATCAAAGCGATGGAATACAGGCCGTGCTTGAACGGGTTGAGCAGTTCGCGGCGTTGCGCCAGGCTCTGCAGGCCACCGACCGTGACCCGCTGGCGGCGACGCCATTGCTTGTCCGCTTCGTCGACACCCTGGTCGATCACCTGGGCCTCGGGCACGTAGACAATGCGTTTGCGCGCCACCGGTGCGCAGGTACTGATGAAGAAATCATCGTTGACCTCGGCCGGCACGGGCTGGAACAACTCGCGGCGCAGCGCAAGCAGCGCGCCGTCGGCGGAGACCATGCAGCCGGTGCGATTCTCGACCCGGCGCAACCAGCCTTCGTAATGCCGATAGAGGCTGTCGCCGATGCTCAGGCCGCCACCGGTGACCGGGATCACCATATGCCCTGCACAGGCCCCGACTTGTGGATCGTTCAACGGCGCGAGCAAGTGGCCGAGGGTGTCGCGCGACCATTGGTTATCGGCGTCGGTAAACACCAGAATGTCGCCGTTGCTCACGGCAACCCCCGCATTGAGCGTGGCGGCTTTGCCCTGGCGCGGCAGGTCGAGCACGGTAATGCGCGGATCAGTCACTTTGTGCGCGCAGGCCACGGTGTCATCGGTCGAACCGTCGCTGGCGAGAATGATCTGCAGCGTGGCCGGCTGATAATCCTGGGCCAGCAGCGTGCGCAACTTGTGCTCGATATGCCGCGCCTCATTGTGCGCGGCAATGACGATGCTGATGTTCAGCGGCGGCGCCGGGGCATGCCGCCAGGCCGGGAACAGCGGCGCCAGCAAGGTCAGCAGCAGCGGATAGCCGATGTACGCGTACACCGGCAGCAACAGGCACAGGCAAAAAATGAGTTCAGCCACGGGCGGGCCTCCTGGCGTTCCAATGACACAGACCGAGAATCAATGCCGCGCTGGCCAGGTGCAGACGCACCCAGTGCAGGCCCCAGAGTTGCAACGTCAGGCCGAGGTTTTGCTGGCGAATGCTTTGCCGCACGCTGAGCAGCAGACTCGGTAGCAGGCCCAGCATCAGCAGCAGCAACGCCTGATTCGCGTAGCCCGTGAGCAACGCGAGGATCGCCAACGCATCGAGCAACCACACCAGCCCTGACAGCAACGGAAAACGCAGCAGGCGCAGGCTCATGCCATGGGCGCGGAGCAATTGCAGATGACTGCCCTGACGCCACAGTTCCTTGCCGACCCATTCGCGCCAGGTCATTTCATAGCCCCAGTGCAGGGCGACGCTGCTACTGACCGACAGCAGGCGCGCACCGTGTCCGTGCAGACGCAGGGTGTATTCCTTGTCCTCACCGGTGCGCAGGGTTTCGTTGAAACCGCCGGCATTGTCGAACCACTGCTTGCGCATCAGCAGGTTGGCACTGGGCAGCCAGTGCACGCTGCGAGTGGCGCGGCCCGATGCAGACAAAGAGCGGCGCTGCCAGGCGGCGGCGAACCATGGCGCGGCGGCAGGGGTGTGCAGGTCCAGGCCGAAGACGTCGCCCTGGTCGCTCGCGGCCAGGGCGAACATTTGCTTGAGCCAGTCTTCGGGCATTTCGATATCGGCGTCGATGAACGCCAGCCAGTCGCCGCTGGCAACTGCTGCGCCACGGTTGCGCAAGGCGCCGATCAGCAGGCCGGGCAGCACCAGAACTCGTGCGCCGAATGCGCGGGCGATCTGTGGTCCGTCGTCGATGGAGCCGTTGTCGACCACGATCAGTTCACAGTCGATGTCGGCGGCATTCGCCGCTTTGCGCGCGGCCAGCAAGGTGCGGCCGATGTGCCGGGCCTCGTTGAACATCGGCATGACAATGCTGATCCGGCTCATGTTCTGGCCTCCGGCAGCGCTGCCTGCTCGGCTTTCACGCGCAGTACCCAGGTCAGCGCCAGCATGATCCACAGGTATTTCAGGTTCGGCGCGCTGAGGAACATCAGGAACAACGTCAACGACAGAAAACTCATGCCCAGGTGGGTGACCAGATCCGCGTGCTGCCGCTCGCGCCGCTCAAGCCACGCGCCCCGTGCGCGGATCAGGTTGTAGAAGCCCTGCACGAGCATGCCGACAAACAGCAGGCCGGCGGGAATACCCAGTTCGCTGAAAATCTCCAGATACGTGTTGTGCGCCCGCCGATACAGGTCGCCGATCTTGCGGTTGGCCGAAAACGCCTTGGCATAACCGGTGGTTGCGTAGTGCAACGGAAAGGTGCCGGGGCCGGAGCCGAGCAGCGGATGCTCGCGGATGATCTGGCTGCCGACGACAATGTACGAGGCGCGACGGCCGAGGGATTCGTCCTGGGCCTTGGCCCCGGCGCTGAGGATACTCAGCGACTGGATGCGTGCCAGATAACCGGCCGGCATCGCGTAGATCGCCAAGGGCAGAATGATCGCGGCGCCGAGCATGGCGAAGCCGAAGTGCCGCGGACGAATGCGTGTCAACTGCTGGCGGTAATGCCAGACACCGATTGCCAGGCTCAAGGCCAGCACCACCAGGCCTGAGCGCGACTCGGTTTTGGTCATGCCGCCCAACAGCAAGAGGCAGCAGCCTCCCCAGAACAAACGGTGCAGCAGGTTCGGGCTGCGTATCACCAGCAGCAGGCCCAGCGGCACGGCGAAGGCGATCAGCAACGCAAAGGCGTTCGGGTCTTCGAGCAGGCCGGCGGCGCGGCCCTTGTCCTGGAATCTGCTGGAAAACATCGCCATGGCGCAGGTCGTGCTGACGCTGAGGGTGACCAGTCGGGCGAACAGGTCCAGATTCAATTCACGGCCGATCAATAAGGTAATCACAAACAGCAGCAGGCCCACGCTCAGTTCACGCAGATGACTTTGTGACATGCCCAGGTTGTCGGTGGCGAACAGGCTCAGCATATACAGCGCCATAAAGCCGATCAGGTAGCGCCACAGATTGCTGCGCAGGCGCTGCGATGGAATCTGATGCAGCGCCAGTTGCAGCATCACGATCACCGCCAGCGAAGCACCGAGCAACTTGCTGCCCGACACTGAACTGTCCTTGAAGAAACCTTCGAACGGTACCAGCGCGGCAATGCCCAGCAGACCCCAGGTCGGTTTGCGGTACAGGACGGTAAAACCGACCAGACCAATGACGGCCCCCGGTGCGAGATAGGGCCAGGGACTGGCCAGCAAACCCAGGCTGACCAGTGCGAACAGACTGACGATCGAGAGCGGGAAAATCATGCGCGTGCCTCCCATGCCGTGTGGATGTACAGCTGCGACCAGCGTTCGGCCAGGGCCTTGAGGTCGTAGCGCTCCTGTTGTGTGCGTCTGGCGTTGTCGCGCAGCTGCGCGGCCAGTTTCGGTTCGGCCAGCAAGGTGTCGAGCTGGCGGGTGAGGGCGGCGGTATCGGTTGGCGGCGCGAGTAGCCCGTTGACGCCGTGCTGCAAGACATCGGGAATACCGCCGACCGCGAACGCCACCACCGGCACGCCGGCCTGCATCGCTTCAAGCAGAATCATCGGCGTGCCCTCGGTGCGCGAACTGATCACCAGCGCATCGAGTTGTTGCCACCAGCCTTGCATCGCCGTTTGATAGCCCGGCAGGCGAATCCGCCGCGGCAAACCGGCAGCGTTGATGCGCGCCTGCAAGCTCTCCCGTTCCGGGCCGTCACCGAGCATCACGGCGTCCAGTTGCGGGTGCTGATGACACAAGGGAATCAGCGCATCGAGAAACAGATCCGGGCCCTTTTCACTGCTCAACCGACCGACGTAACCGGCCAGCCAGCGTTGCCGATCTGCCACCGGCGGCATGGCTGGCGCCGCTGGTAAACCGTTGGGAATCACCTGTAGTTTCTCCGCCCGCACGCGGGCCTCGAGGTGCAGCGCGGCGATGCTTTGCGCCACGCAAACCACCCGTTTCACCGCTGCGGTGCGGCACAGTTGCAGGCTCAGCCAGGTGTAGAACTTCTGCTTGCGACTGCGCGGCGTGAACCCGTGCTGAGTAATCACCAGCGGCAGGCGCAACAGCGTTGCGCCAACCCAGCCGAACAACAGCCCTTTGAAGTTGTGCGTGTTGAGCAACGGCTTGTCGCCCCGGCGCTGCCGCAGGTGCCGCAACAATTCGCCCAGCCCGGTGCAGTAGCAAGCGTCCACCCCAGCCTCACGAAAGCGCGCGATCAGCTCTGGCGGCGCGTCGAGAAACAGCACCTGATGCTGCCCCGGCGTCGCCAGGCAATGATCCAGCAACATTCGCTCGGCCCCGTAGAAGCCGCCGCTGCTGAGCAAATGAATGATCGGCAGCGCGACGTAAGGGGTGGACACCGCGTTCAATTGCGCACCCAGTGAACCAGGCTCGGCATGGTCCAGTTCTTGTGCGGATTGCCCGCCTGTGGCGTTTCTTCGTTGAGCACCAACAGCACCGGCAGGCCCAGTTCGTGACTGATTTGCGCCGGATGCTTGAAGCGATGGTCGAAGAACTCACGTACGTAGACGAACGCGATTGCCAGCAACAGACCGGTGAACAGCCCGAACGGGATGATCAGCATCGGCTTGGGAAAAGCCGCCTCGGTCGGTTCATACGGCGGACTGAGGACACGAGCGTTGGACAAGTCGTTATCCAGCGCGCGGGTCGTGCTGCTTTCGGCAAAGCGTTGCGCATAGGTAGAAAACGCCGCGTGCAACGCGCCGATCTCGGTGTCCATCTGGCGCAGCTTGCTTTGGGTCTGCTGCAATTGATGGATGCGATTCTTGAACTCGGCAATGCGCGCGGTTTTCTGCTCGATGACCTGGCTGACCACCGACAGGTCAATCGTACGTTCCTGGATGCGGTTGTTGACCACTTTGAGGAACTGCTGACGCGTGCGGGCAATCTGCTCGCGGGCCAGCAACATCGGCTCGCTGCCCGGCTGGAATACCGCCAGGTCATTCATGTAGCGGCTGACCTGAGTGGTCAGCGCCTCGCCCATTTGCCTGATCTCGCGGTCCTCGAAGGCAATGTTGTCCACCGTCGTGGTGAAGGTGAACGGAAAGGTGTAGTCATTGAGCTTGTTGGTGTTGGCGGCGGCCAGGCTGGTTTTCAGGTAATCGAGCCAGCGCTGGCTTTGCAGCAAGCGATCGCGATACAGGTTGAGTGCCTGCTCTTCGGTGTTGATCGCGTTGAGGCGGAAGGTGATTTCTTCTTTCGGATCGGACGAACCGACGCTCTCCAGCAGGCCCAGCCTCGCGCCTTCCAGGCCATCGAGCCGCACCTGATATTGATGCTTCTTGGTCTCGTAGAACGAGTGCGGCAGCTCGATCGATTGCAACGCCTGACGATCGACCAGATAGTTTTGCAACAACGCGGCCACGAACGTGGTGCCTTGGGCAGGATCAGGGAAGCTGTAGACGATCGAGATGACATTGGAACCCGGCAGGGTTTCGATCTTCAGATTGTCGATGGCTTCCTGGGTCAAGCCGTCCAGCGCCGTGTCGCGCACCGGATCGGTTTCCATGCCCAGTGCATCACGCAGCGGATTGATCACGTACTCGCGCAGTGGCGTGCTGACGTAACGCTTGAACGGCTCGCCGGCCAGCTTGCTGAGCATCCCCGGCGGCGGGTTGTACTGGCCCTTGTCGCGCAGTTCGCTGATGGTCTGACGGATCAGCGCCGGCGAACGGAGGATATTGCTCTCGGTTTCCATGTCCGCCAGCGATGGCGGAATGAAGGTGGCGTTGTCCTGGGTCAGCGAGGTGGTCGCATCGCCCTGAGAGAGTTTTTTCGACTGCACGATCACCTGCGCGGTGATATCGAAGCTCTGTTTGAGCAGCAATGGCAGGAGCAGGGCGATCACTGCAAAGGTCAGGAAGATGCGCTTCACCAGTTGCTTGTTGGCGAAGAAAATCCTGAAGAACTCGTGCAGGTAATTTTCTTTTGGATTCATGTCGGTCACCTGAGAGTCAGTTGTCACTGCCTTTGTTGTCGACGCGGTAGCCGAAGCTGAAACCGACGCCCTGGAACAGCACCACATCGGCCAGTTGGCGGGCGAGTTCGCCGGCGCTGGCCAGTTTGGTTTTTGGCACGTAGAGCATGTCGTCCGGCTGCAGATAGGCGATTTGTGGGGCGTCGCCAGACAAGGCCTTTTCGACGTCGTAATTCATCGCCTGCACTTGATTGCCGTTGCGCCGCATGATCACGACCGAATCGAGCCGCGCCTTGACGTTGGTGCCTCGCGCCAGCGTCAGCGCCTCGAGTACCGACACCGGTCGCCGGATGGGGTAGGAGCCTGGCTGCGCGACTTCGCCGAGCACGTAGATCTCGTTGCCGGCGGTGGACTTGAGCAGCACGTCGACGGTCATCCGCCCCGGTAGTTGCGCGTATCTCTGGTTGAGAAAGGTTTCCAGCTGATTGATCGTCATGCCTTGCAGCGGCACGGCGCCGATTTCCGGGAAACTCGCATAGCCGTCGGTGCCGACGGTGATCTCGCGACTCATGCCGGTGGCCGGGTGGTTCAACGCGCTTTTGAGGTTCTGCTCGTTGCTCAGCGGGCTGAGAATCTGCACCGCGAGCTGATTGCGGTTGGGCTGGAACAATTGCTTGCGCTCATACGCGCGCTGGATTTCCTGCCGCGCTTCTTCGCTGGTCAGCCCGGCGATTTTCACCGAAGTGTTGGCGCCCGGCAGTTCGATGGTGCCGTCGGGCAGCACCAGTTGCGTGCCGTTAAGCTGGCTTGCGGCGGTGAAGTTCAGGCCGATCTGGTCACCCGACTGCACCCGGTAAGCATCCGAGCCGCTGGTGCTGATGTGGAAAATCACATCGAGCACGTCTTTCGGGCGCAGGGTCTGCTCGACACGCGGCATGTCGGTGGCCTGGGCATTGGCCGGGGTGGCGGTGAGGATATTCACCGGCATGTTGCGGGTCTCGGAAGTGCTGGAGCAGCCCGCAAGCGGCAGCATCAGCAGGACAAGCATTTTGGCGTTCATGGCGTCATCCTTCGCGTTCGCTTACAGGTTTTTGTAAAGCCATTTGGGCATGTAGTACTTGCGCCGGTTGAACACGCTACCGACCACTTTCGCTCCGGCCTGGGTCAGGCGTTGCACGGCGGCCTGGGCGACTTCCCAGCGGGTGTCTTCGGCGCGGACGACAAACACCACGCCATCCACTTGCGTACTGATGACCAGCGTGTCGGCGGCGGAATACACCGCGTCGCCATCGATCACCACAAAGCGGTACTGACTGCCCAACTGGTCGAGCAACGGGCTCAGGCGTTCGGCGGTCAGGTGCTCCAGCGTGCGGATCGGCCGGCCGTTGGGCAGCACATGGAAGGGCAGGCTGGAGGTGTGCACCACGCAGTCCTGCAACAGCGGCGGGTTGCCCGAGCTGAACAGCAAATCGCGCAGGCCGCGTTCCTTGCTCAGGTTCAACTGCTGGGTGAGGTTGCTCGCCGACTGGCTGGCATCGACCAGCAGCACCTGGCCGCTGCTCATTTGCGCCAGTTGGCTGGCGAGCGCCATCGCACTGGTGGTGGTGCCGGCGCCGGGGTTGGCGGCGGTCAGCAACAGGATCCGCAGATCGAGATCCAGCACGGTCGACGTCAGGTTCGATTCGCTGGGATTGGCGATGCTCAGGCTTGTATTGGTTGAACCGTCCATTAGCTTGCTCCGTGGCCGCTGAATACTTTGAAGGGGGTTTTCAACAGAATCTTCAGATCAAGCAGAAGGCTCTGCTCGGCGATGTAGCTGAGGTCCAACTCAACGCGCTGGTCGAAGTCGATATTGCTGCGTCCGGAGATCTGCCACAGACCGGTCATGCCGGGGTAGATGCTCAGACGCGCGAGGTGATTGTCCTTGTAGCGATAGGCGTTGAACGAGGTCGGGCGAGGGCCGACCAGGCGCATGTCACCGGTCACCACGTTGATCAGGTTGGGCAGCTCGTCGAGGCTGGTGCGCCGCAAGAATGCGCCGATGCCGGTGACGCGCGGGTCCTTGTCGATCTTGAAATCGATGGCGTCGGCCCCGTGTTTGTTCAGGTGGCGTAGCGATTCCTTGAGTTCTTCGGCGTTGCTGACCATGGTGCGGAATTTGTACATGCCGAACTTGCGACCGCGATAACCGGTGCGCTTTTGCACGAATATCACCGGGCCGGGGCTGGTGAACTTGATCGCCAGCGCCAGGCCCAGCAGCAGCGGCGAGATCAACAGCAGAATCAGCAGCGCGCCGAAGCACGCGACCACTCGATTGGTCCGCGACAATTGCCACGGTCGACCGCCGTCACGGCCGCTGAGCCAGCCGCGACCCTGGCGGTGGATCGCTGCGTCGAGGCGCATGCGATGTTCAGGGTCGACGCGCTTGTCAGGGCGCATCTGCGCAATCGCCACACTTTTTTCATGTCCAGTCATGAGGTCCTCCGCATTCATTCAGCCGCAAGCGGCGCACGGGCATTGGGGTAGTAGCCGCGAAACCAGGCGATGAATCGCCCCAGCCCTTCGTCCAGCTCGATGCGGGGCTGGAACCCGGTGGCCTGGGCCAGATCGCTGGCCTCGGCGCAGGTGTTGAGCACGTCGCCCGGTTGCAGCGGCAGCAGCTCGACAATGGCTTGTTGGCCGAGGTGTTTTTCCATCAGGGCCAGGTAGGTTTTCAGCGCGACCGGCTGCTGCCCGCCGATGTTGAACAGCCGCCACGGCGCCATGCTGCTGGCCGGGTCGGGCTGTTCGCGATCCCACTGCGGATTGGCCTGCGGGGGCTGATCGATGAGGCGCGCGATGCTCTCGATGATGTCGTCGATGTAGGTGAAGTCGCGCTGATGCTCGCCGTAGTTGAACAACTTCAGCGGTGTGCCTTCGCTGATCGCCCGGGCGAACTGGATCGGCGACATGTCCGGCCGGCCCCAGGGGCCGTACACGGTGAAAAAGCGCAAGCCAGTGCAGGGAATGCCGAACAGATGGCTGTAGCTGTGCGCCATCAGCTCGTTGGCTTTCTTGGTTGCGGCATACAGCGACAGAGGATGATTGACGCCGTCCTTGACCGAGTAGGGCGTGTGCTGGTTGGCGCCGTACACCGAACTCGACGAGGCGTAGATCAGATGCTCGACCGGGTGATGCCGGCAGCTCTCCAGAATGTTCAGAAAACCGTTGAGGTTGCTGTCCAGATAGGCCCGTGGGTTGTCCAGCGAATAACGCACGCCAGCCTGCGCCGCCAGATGAATCACCACTTGTGGCTGCTCGCGGGCAAACAGTGCATCAATGGCCGAGGCGTGCGCCAGATCGACCGTGGCCAGTTGGAAATCGCCAACTTCTTCGCGCACCCACTGCACGCGATCCTGTTTGAGCTGCGGATCGTAGTAGTGGTTGAAGTTGTCCAGGCCAACCACTGTGTGCCCGTCGCGCAGCAGGCGCAGCACGCAATGGGCTCCGATAAAACCGGCCGCGCCGGTGACCAGCACCTTCATGGCCGCAGCCCTTCAGGAGCGATGTGGCGCAGACCGATGCCGCTGTAATGCAGACCGGCAGCCGCCACCTGTTCCGGGTTGTACAGGTTGCGCCCGTCGATGATCACCTTCGAACGCAGCTTCTCGGCGAGCAGTTCGAAGTCGACCACACGGAAGTTTTTCCACTCGGTGCAGATCACCAGCGCGTCGGCATCTTCCAGGGTGTCGTCACGGGTGGCACACAGATGCAGGTCGTTGCGATAGCCATAGAGGCGGCGGCACTCGGACATTGCTTCCGGATCGTAAGCCTGCACGCTGGCACCCTCGGCCCACAGTGCATCCATCAGGTAACGGCTCGGCGCCTCGCGCATGTCATCGGTGTTGGGCTTGAACGCCAGGCCCCAGACCGCGATCGACTTGCCGGCCAGGCCTTGAGGAAATTGCGCTTTGAGTTTGCTGAACAGGATATGCCGCTGGCTGTCGTTGACGTCGGTGACGCTGCGCAGCAGTTTCAGCGGCATGCCGTTGTGTTCGGCGGTGTGCAGCAGGGCGCGCAGGTCTTTGGGAAAACACGAACCGCCAAAACCGCAACCGGGATAAATAAAGTGATAGCCGATGCGTGGATCGGAGCCGATGCCTTTGCGCACGGCTTCAATGTCGGCGCCGAGCAGTTCGGTGAGGTTAGCCAGCTCGTTCATGAAACTGATGCGCGTGGCGAGCATCGCATTGGCCGCGTACTTGGTCAGCTCGGCGCTGCGGTTGTCCATGAACATCAGTTTTTCGTGGTTGCGGCAGAACGGCGCGTACAGCTCGCTCATCTGTTCGCGGGCCGCGTCATCGCGGGTGCCGACGATGATCCGGTCGGGGCGCATGCAGTCGGCGAGGGCACTGCCTTCCTTGAGAAACTCAGGATTGGACACCACGTGCACCGTCAGCTCGGTCTTGCCGCGGCGCAGCAACTCGCTATTGGCCGCGGCCAGGACCTGATCCGCCGTGCCCACCGGCACCGTCGACTTGATGATCAGGGTGCGATCGGCCTCCATGAAACCGGCAATCTGCCGAGCGACGTTGAGCACGTGGCTGAGATCGGCCGAACCGTCTTCGTCAGCCGGGGTGCCGACGGCAATGAAAATCAGCTCGGCGTGTGCCACCGCATCGCTGGCCTGGGTGCTGAACAGCAGGCGCCCAGCCTTGATGTTTTCTTCCAGGGTGGCCGATAACCCAGGCTCGCTGATCGGCGGTACTGCTTGTTGCAGTTGTCTGATCTTGTTGGGGTCAATATCAATGCATAAAACCCGATGACCCACATCTGCAAGAGCGGCGGCTTGTATAAGTCCAACATAGCCCGTGCCAAATACGCTCACGTCCATCTGCGCACCCTCGATAAAACCAAAAGTTAACTACGGAAAGAGACTGTTAGAGGGGTATAGCGCAGCGTTTGAAAAACGTGTCAGCAAAATGACATGTTGCAGTGGTATAACACTTAAGTACTTTTTGGCGATTGGCCATCAAGTCATTGCTGCGATTGAAATTGTTGCGTTAGTGCAGATTTGTTCAGATTTCAAATAAGCGATAAACGGTCGTAAGCCGCTGTTTTAAAGGCCTGTAGCGCATCGCCTGTGTCAGATTTGAGTCACCGTTTTTTTGACACTAAATCCGCCTATCAGTCATTTCTTGCGCTTTTATATCCGGGTGCTAGTGTCAGCTTCTGGCTGACAATCCTTTGACTCCTAGCCGTTTTTTACGACCGGTATCGCCATGTTCCGATTTACCAAAGAACTGCTGTTAATCGCTTGGTTGCTGCTTTTTACCGGTTATTACTTTGATCGGTTAAATGCTATCGGGTGGAGTTTGAATGTGCTTTTTTTTGGCGCGATGTTTTTGGCGCTGACGGTTGCGTTGTATTTAACGGCCTATATACGACAAGCACTCGTCCGTCATGCATTCGCATTGACGATGTTTGTTTCGGCGGTTTTTTTTGATGTGTATACCCGCGTCACCGCTGACTACCTGAGGTACAGCGATTTCGTCTCGCTGATCTATTCCGGTGGCTTCATTCAGGAAGCGGCGTATCAATATCGCGAGGCGATCCTGCGAAGCGTGCTCGGCGGGTTATTGCTGCTGTTCGGCATCGGGCTCAAGCCACGGCATGCGCTGGTCATACCGAACGCGTGGCGAGTGACGGCGCCGTTCGCGGGCGTGCTGATGCTCAGTGCGCTGCTGTTTCTGCGTGCGGGCGAGGGCGCCCGCGGCTTGCCGATCCTGTACACGCCGCTGGCCTACCTGAACCTGTTTGCCTACGAGGCGCTGCACAACAGCGTCGGCCCGCGTGAGCCGGTCACCCTTGCGCGCAGCGCGCCTGGCGTTGGTCACGACATTGTGCTGATCATCGATGAAAGCATTTCCGGCAATTACCTGGACATCAATGCGCCGTTCGGCGTGCACAGCAACCTCAAGCAGGCACCGGCCGGGGTTAACATTTTCAATTACGGCTACGCCGCTTCCATCGCCAATTGCAGCGCCGACACCAATGTCACCCTGCGCTACGGCGGCACCCGCAGCGATTACATGCGCATCAACAGCACGCTGCCGTCGATCTGGCAGTACGCGAAGAATGCCGGGCTGCGCACGGTGTATATCGACGGTCAACGCACCGGCGGCAACCTGCAGAACCTGATGACCGCGAGTGAAAAAAACGACATCGATCTGTTCGTGCAATTCGACCAGACCAGCGTGCGCGACCGCGACATGGCGGCGGCGGCGAAGTTGATCGAACTGCTCAACGATGACACGCCAGAGCTGGTGGTGATCAACAAGGTCGGCGCGCATTTTCCGGTGCATGACAAATACCCTGACGCCTTCATGGCTTACCGGCCGACCTTGCCTCGCGGGCAGTTCACCGAAGTCGCCGACACCGGTGAGCGCGCCGGTTTCAACGGTCAGCCGGACGACTGGGTGCTGTACCGCAACGCCTACAAGAACACGGTGCTGTGGAATGTCGGTGAGTTCTTTGCCCGAGTGTTTGCCCAGGCGAAGCTCGACAATGCGCTGCTGATCTATACCTCCGATCATGGCCAGGATCTGCACGAACGTGGCAATCCTGGCTTGAACACCCATTGCGGCGGCGATCCGGTGGAGGAGGAGGGCCTGGTGCCGCTGGTGGTGATTTCCGGCAGGGCGCTGAAGACCCTGGACTGGTCGGCGCAACTGGCGGCGAACAAGGATCGCTCCAGCCACTACAACATCTTCCCGACCCTGCTGCAGTTGATGGGGTATGACCTCGCGGGCGTCGAGGCGGTGTATGGCAAACCGCTGAGTGTGCCGACCGCCGATGACTTCACTTTCAACTATCGGTTCAATGCGCGGTTGGGGGCCAAGCCTGAGTGGAAACATATTGATCTGGGCAGCATCGTCACCCCGGCGCAGGCGCCTGCCAGTGTGGCGGTTGGGCAGTGAGTTTTGGGTTGGCTGGGGTGGCTTTATTGTTTGCGGTTATGAGGGTTTTATTGGGTACATATCCGTTGCTGCGGTAACGGCGGCTTAGGGTTCCGCTCTTACGGCGGGTCACCTTTTTCAAACGCCAAAAAGGTAACCCAAAAGGCTTGCTCCTACGTACGGCCCTCGCAGGCTCGGGTTCCTTCGCTGCGGGATCGATCCGCTCAGCCTTCCGACGTCGCCGGTGGATCAAAAGCAAGATCAAAAGCAGGCGAGCTGACACTCGGCCTATTGAGTGGTGAGAAGCGTCGCATGGATTTGGATTTGCGGTGGATTTGCCCCTCATCGGAACGCCGCCCGCCCAGCCCTCTCCCCCTGGAGAGGGAGCCGATTTGTGAGCGTTTCAAATTTTGCGTACGACTCGGTATTGCAGGTCGGCGTCTCTCTCACATCCACCACGATCAGTTCCCTCTCCCCCCGGGAGAGGGCTAGGGTGAGGGGCTTTTGATTTTCAGGACTGAGTCAAGCATTTGCCTGTACCGCCACCATCGCCAGCAGGCTGGCTGCCACCGGTCCACCGCATTCCAACTGAAACAATACAATCAAAATGTGGGAGCTTGCCTGCAAGCGATGAGGCCATCCCGAGCGACGCCAATAACAAGCGGGGCAACCCTCTCCAGGTTTATCAATGCGCACAAAACCGGTCCATGCCGCTATCCTTGGCCCAGGCTCATTGATCAGGTTCCGCCATGCTCGAGGTTCGCAACGTCCACAAAAGTTACCCCACGCCACAAGGTTCGCTGCCGGTGTTGCAGGGCGTCGACCTGACGCTGGCGGCTGGCAGCAGTCTGGCGCTGATGGGCGAATCGGGCAGCGGCAAGAGCACATTGCTGCATCTGGTCGCCGGCCTCGACAAGGTCGACCGTGGCAGTATTCACAGCGGTGAGCATCGGCTGGAGTCGATGAGCGAGGCGCAACTGGCTAACTGGCGACGTACGGAAATCGGTCTGGTGTTCCAGCAGTTCAACCTGATCGGCAGTTTGCGCGTCGAGGACAATCTGGCGTTTCAGGCGCGGCTGGCTGGGCGCCATGAGCCGCGCTGGCAGGCGCATCTGGTCCAGCGTCTGGGCCTGGGTGATTTGCTCAAGCGTTATCCCGAACAACTTTCCGGTGGTCAACAGCAGCGGGTCGCGCTGGGCCGGGCGCTGGCGTCGCAGCCGAAATTACTGCTGGCCGACGAACCCACCGGCAGCCTCGATGAAGCCACCAGCGATGAGGTGCTGCGGCTGTTGCTGGAACTGCTCGATGACACGCCGACAACCTTGTTGATGGTCACTCACAGCCCACGGGTCGCGGCGCGTCTGGCGCAGCAAGTGGTGCTGTCCAGCGGGCGCCTGACGTGATGGTTTTCCGGCAGACGTTGCGCGCGCTGCTCAGTCATTGGCGGCGTCATCCGGTGCAGTTTTTCAGTGTGCTGACCGGGTTGTGGCTGGCGACCAGTCTGCTGACTGGTGTCGAAGCGCTGAACAGTCAGGCGCGCGACAGCTACGCGCGGGCCAGTCAATTGATCGGCGGCGAACCGCAGGCCAGCCTGAGTACACCCGGCGGGGCGACGTTTACCCAACAATGGTTCGTGGATTTGCGCCGCCAGGGCTGGCCGGTGTCGCCGCTGTTGCAGGGTCGCTTGGTGCTCAAAGGTCACGAAGGCCAGCGTCTGCAATTGATGGGCATCGAACCGGTGTCATTGCCGTCTGACTCAGCTGTGGCCGGGCAGGCCATGCCGATTGAACGGGTTGTCGAATTCTTCACGCCACCGGGCAGCACGTGGATTTCCGCCGATACCTTGCAAGCGCTGAAACTGCGCGAAGGCGCTACGCCTCAGGCAGTCAACGGGCAGGTTCTGCCGCCGCTGGTGGTGCAGAACGACATGGCGCCCGGTGTGTTGCTGGTCGACATCGGTGTGGCGCAAACCGTGCTGGAACAACCGGGGCAGCTGTCACGACTGCTGTTGCCGAAGGATTTTCATGCTGAGTTGCCGGCGTCGTTCAAGGGCCAGTTGCAACTCAAAAGCAGTGGCGAAGAAAACAATCTCGCGCGGCTGACCGAGAGCTTTCACCTTAATCTCGATGCCTTGGGCTTTCTGTCGTTCGTGGTCGGTTTGTTCATCGTGCACGCGGCCATCGGTCTGGCGCTTGAACAGCGTCGTGGCCTGCTGCGCACGTTGCGCGCTTGCGGGGTCAGTGCGCGAATGCTGATCACCTGTCTGATCGTCGAGCTTGGTGTGCTGGCATTGCTCGGCGGCGTATTTGGCGTGATCAGCGGCTACTGGTTGGCCAGCGTGTTGCTGCCGGATGTCGCCGCCAGCCTGCGCGGTCTATACGGCGCGGAGGTGGCGGGGCAGTTGCGTCTGAGCCCGTGGTGGTGGTTCAGCGGCATCGGTTTGAGCCTGCTCGGCGCTTTGCTCGCTGGCGCCAGCAGCCTGTTGCGGGCAGCGCGTCTGCCATTGCTGGCGGTCGCCGATCCGCAGGCCTGGCACGAACAATACTCCCGCTGGTTGCGTCGGCAGGGGTGGTTGGCGGCGGGCTTGCTGGCGATTGCGCTGGCGGCGCTGATCTGGGGCGACAGCCTGAGCAGTGGCTTCGTCTTGATGGCCGGGCTGTTGCTCGGCGCGGCGCTGGCCTTGCCGGTATTGCTCAGTGCGCTGTTGACGCCGTTGCTGGGGCGCAGTCGTTCGGTGCTGGGGCAGTGGTTTCTCGCTGATTGCCGGCAGCAATTGCCAGCATTGAGTCTGGCGCTGATGGCGCTGCTGCTGGCGCTCGCCGCCAACATCGGCGCGGGGAGCATGACCGCCGGGTTTCGCCAGACCTTCAATGACTGGCTCGAACAACGCCTGAGCGCCGAGCTGTACATCAATCCGAGCAATCCGGCCCAGTCACTGGAAATGTACAGTTGGCTCAAGCAGCAGCCGAATGTTCGCGCGGTGCTGCCCAACTGGGAGGTCACGGTGACGCTGCAAGGCTGGCCGGCGGAGCTGTTCGGCATCGTCGATCATCCGCATTATCGCCAGCACTGGCCGCTGCTCGACAGCAGTGGCAGCGACCCGTGGGCGCATCTGGCGACGGACGATGCGGTGATGCTCAGCGAGCAACTGGCGCGCCGGCTCAAGGTGCGCGCGGGCGATCAACTGACGATTGCCGCGCCGAATGGCACATGGTCGCCGCGTATCGTCGGCATCTACGCCGATTACGGCAATCCCAAGGGCCACTTGCTGGTCAACAGCAATCATCTGCTGCGCGGCTGGCCGCAACTGACGCCGAACCGTTTCAATTTGCGCATTGACCCGCCGCACATTCCTGCGTTCCTGAGTGCCTTGCAGGCGCGCTTTCAACTGGACGACAGCCGCATTATTGATCAGGCCCGACTCAAGGGCTGGTCGGTGCAGGTTTTCGAACGCACCTTCGCTGCGACGGCGGCGTTGAACAGCCTGACCCTGGCGGTCGCGGGCGTCGCGTTGTTCATCAGCCTGCTGACGCAGAGCCAAAGCCGTCTCGGCCAGCTCGCGCCGTTGTGGGCGCTGGGCGTCACGCGGCGGCAGTTGATGCTGCTCAATCTCGGCCAGACCTGGCTGCTGGCGGTGTTGACGCTGATCCTGGCGTTGCCGCTGGGCATTGCGCTGGCGTGGTGCCTCGACGCGGTGATCAACGTGCAGGCGTTCGGCTGGCGCCTGCCGTTGCGCGTGTTTCCATGGCAACTGCTGCAACTGATGGGGTTGGCGCTGCTGGCGACCTTGCTTGCTTCCGCGTGGCCGCTGTATTCGCTGTACCGCACGCAACCGGCGGATCTGCTGAGGACCTTTGCTCATGAAGATTAAGCTCGTCGCGGTGCTGGCCGCGCTGTTGCTCACCGCTTGCGATCAGTCCGCGCCGGAACAGAAGGGCTTTGCCGGCATGGGCGCGCAGGCGCAGGCGTTTACTCCGGTGGTGCCGGGGCGGGTGTTCAGTTTTCCGGCGGATCACGGCGCCCACGATGGCTTTCGCATCGAATGGTGGTATGTCACGGCGAACCTCAAGGATCAGCACGGCAACGATTTCGGCGTGCAGTGGACCTTGTTTCGCAGCGCCTTGAAACCTGAGGCAGAGCAGGCAGGGTGGGGCAACCAGACGGTGTGGCTGGGGCATGCGGCGGTGACGTCGAGTACGGTGCACCACGCCGCCGAGCGCTATGCGCGCGGTGGCGTAGGGCAGGCCGGTGTGCGCCTGGCGCCGTTCGAGGCGTGGATTGATGACTGGATGTTTGCCAGCAAGGCTGCCGATCCGTTGAGCGACATGCTGCTTCGCGCTCGCGATAAAAATTTCGCTTATGACCTGCGGCTGACGTCCAGTCGGTCGCTGGTGTTGCAGGGTGACAAGGGTTTCAGCCAGAAGTCCGAGCAGGGTCAGGCGTCGTATTACTACAGTCAGCCGTTTTTTCAGGCCAGCGGAACGTTGCAGATCGATGGTCAGACTTATACGGTCAGCGGGCCGGCGTGGCTGGACCGGGAATGGAGCAGCCAGCCGCTGACCGCGAATCAGACCGGTTGGGACTGGTTTTCCCTGCATCTGGACAGCGGTGAGCATGTGATGCTTTACCGGATGCGGCAGAAGGAGGGGGCGGCTTATCTGACCGGTACGTGGATTGCTGCGGATGGGCAGATTCAGACGTTGCGTCGTGAGCAGATCAGCCTTGTGCCGCAGGACACGGCCGAGGTCGCCGGGCGGTCGATGCCGGTGAAGTGGTTGGTGCGCATTCCGGACAAGCACCTCGATATCAGCGTCGATGCGCTTAATCGTGACGCGTGGATGGATTTGCGTATCCCTTATTGGGAGGGACCGGTGGGGATTGGCGGGAGTCATGCTGGTCGGGGGTATCTGGAGATGACCGGGTATTGAGCGGGTGCGATTTTCTTGCGGGCAGCCCGATACCCCTGTAGGAGTGAGCCTGCTCGCGATGGCTTTCTTTCAGGCGCTGAGTTTTGGGTACATATTCGTTGCTGCGGTAACGGCTACTTAGGGTTCCGCCCTGACGGCGGGTCACCTTTTTCAAACGCCAAAAAGGTAACCCAAAACGCTTGCTCCTGCGTTCGGCCCTCGCAAGCTCGGGTCCCTTCGCTGCGGGATCGATCCGGGCGCAGCGGCTACGGTTTGCTTCGCTGCACCTCCTTCCGCTGTGTCTGGCTGCGCCAGACGGTCGCTGCGCTCCCACGCCCGGATCGATCCCTCCACTCAGCCTTCCGATGTCGCCGGTTAGGCAAGATCAAGATCAAGGGCACGCGAGCTAACGCTCATTGTTGAGTGGTTAGAAGCGTCGCATGGCTTGGGATTTGCGGTGGATTTGCCCCTCATCGGAACGCCGCCCGCCCAGCCCTCTCCCCCTGGAGAGGGAGCCGATCTGCTTTGGCTTTGAAAATCGTGCACAACTCGGTATTTCAGGCCGGCGCACCTCGCCCAATCACCACGGTCAGTCCCCTCTCCCTCCGGGAGAGGGATAGGCGGGCGGCGTTCCGATGAGGGGCTTTTGATTTTCAGGCTGTTTCAAGTCTCATCCAGCAATCCCGATCCGCGCCCAGACGAACCGCCCGGAACTCTCCCCGCCACCCGCCGCTCTACCCAGAAACCCGCAAATTTTCCGGACTCTCCCATGAGCGACGACTTGCAACTCCCAGACCTGGACACTTGGCAACGCCTGTTCGACGACCGCGCCTATTGGCAGGACTCTCCCGACGCTCACTATCTCGATCTGCAGCGCATCGCCGATGATTTGCTCGGTCAGGGTGCCATCGACCTGGAACAGTGGCAGCTCCTGCGTGCCAAGGCCGATGATCTGCACAAGGACTCACCCGCGGTGAATGTCGCCCGCGAACTCGACGACCCCGAAGCTTGAGGACTCGCCCCATGAACACTACCGTCAGCCAGAACGACAATCCCGATGAGCCGCGCCCGGCCGGTGAAACCGAGCGTGACAATGATGCCCTGCGGCCGACCGATCCCAAGCAGCGGCCGAGCAGCAAAGGTACACCGAGCGGCGAATCCACTGCTCAGGAGACCGCGAAGCCGCACACGCGTGGGCCACAAACGCAAGTCAAGCCCTGAACAGCGTCTATGCTCACTGGCACGCCCGCCGCTGAAGTCGATTTGGCGGCGGGCGTCGCCATTTCATCACAGGGAAAGTCATGCATATGAAGCTCGACGCACTGGCCAAGGCCATCACTCTCGCAACGCTCCTGTCTGCCACCAGTTTCGGCGCCTGGGCTGCCAATATTCCGTTATCCGCCGTCGTTGAGGCCGATACCGTTACCACCAAAGTGCTCGCAGTTGACGCTGCCAATCACCAGGTTGTGCTTGAAGGGCCCGAAGGCGCGAAGGTCCACGTACAGCTCACCGACAAGGCGAAGAACCTTGCCAATCTCAAGGTCGGCGATCTGGTGAAGATCGAGGTGCAGCGCTCGGTCGCCGCTTATCTCGACACCGATGTGGATAAAGGTCTGCCCGGCACCACCGAGCGCACCGGCGAACTGCGCAAGGCGCCGGGCAGCGATAACCCCGGTGGCGAAGCTTACCGGCAGGTACAGGTGCAGCTGAAAATCAGCAAAATTGATTTGAAGTCCAATCAGGTCACCCTCCAGAACCCGTCCGGACAATCGAAGACGCTTGATGTGAAAAAGCCGGAAATTCAAGCGAAACTCAAGGATTTGAAAGTAGGGCAGAGCGTTATTGTCACCTACACCGATATCCTGAAAGTGACCAGTCAACACGATAGTTGAGTATTAACTCTACAAGGTGATTGTTCTTGTACAGCTTTATGTATGAGAACAGTCATATAAAAAACCGGCTGTAGGAAGTTTCCCGGTAAATATCGACGAGACACACTTTTTAACTTACCAGTACAAAAATTTCATGTTTAAGCCTGACGACATATCCGCCATCTTCAATTAAAATCCTCTCGGTTCGCCCAGTGTCAGGGCTCTTTACCGGTGCATGGATTGCCAGGCCATTACACTGGGCGGACACCTCTTTGGGGAGCTGTATACAATTTTACGCAACAAAAAAGGGCGACTGACAAGTCGCCCTTTTTTTGTTGCTTCGAATTACGCCGAGGCTCGAATATCCGTTTTGCCTTGCTGTCCCTGGAAGCGCTTCAGCGTGGCCTGATACATCTTTGTCCGCCGGTGGTTTTCCCCGTAGATACCTGCCGCAGCGACGGTGCCGGCCTGAATGTGATCCAGATAGCTGAAGATCTTGCGCGGCGAGAGGAATTTGATGCCATAGCCCAAACCACTCATTCGATCTTGCACGGCATAACCCGGAACTTGCTCGTCCATGCAGAAGTGCAGTCCCAACGATTTCATTAGACGCGCATTCCACAGTGTGCAGAAGCTTTTCAAATGCGTTTCTTTATAAGGTCGCGGCTGTTTTGAGCGAATGCCCAGATGCAGTTTTACCCGACGAACATGGTGCTTGCAGAATCGCGAAGTTAAACGCCACGTATCGCGCAGCCACCCGCGATTGAGTTGTTCGACACAACCCACTGCCGCCATATCCGGCGACTTGGCGCACTCGCGCATCATCATCGCAAATATTTCCTTGTCGTAGACGAAAGTGTCGGTATGCAGCAGAAACAAATAGTCGGTTTCAACTTTCTCCAAAGCCAGATCCAGCGCCTTGCCATGCGCAATATGCCCCGCTTCCTTGCCCGGCGATGGGCGCTCGATCAAATTGATCCAGTCCAGCGAGCGCAAATAATCGAGGCTGGCATCCGCCGAATCGTTATCCACCACCCACACCGCAATACGCTGCGCTTGAACGTGCTCGCGCAGCAGCTCAAGGCACATCCGGGTGATATCCGGGGTTTTGTAATTGACCAGAACGAGGCTGTAATTCGCTGGCGGCTGGCTGGGTAAATCAAAGGCTTGCATGTCGGTAGGATTCATTCACGGCTCATGACGACAGGATTCATGAGGCGCGATGCTAGCGAGGGAAGCTTAGGTGAAGCTTAATTTGCGGGTGGGGCGGTGCCCGTCAGTTTGTGAGATGCCCCAGAGCTCGCGTTCACTGCGGAAACGTGTAGGAGCGAGCCTGCTCGCGAAGGCGTCAGTTCAGGCAAATAATTGATGACTGACACACCGCGATCACGAGCAGGCTCGCTCACAGTGGAATTGTGGCCTACCGCAGAGTCTGTGTTCGCCGCGAGACCTGTAGGAGTGAGCCTGCTCGCGAAGGCATCAGCCCAGGCAAATCATTGGCGACTGACACACCGCCATCGCCAGCAGGCTGGCTCCCACAATGGATTTGTGGTTTGCCGCAAAGTCTGTGTTCGCCGCAAAAACCTGTGGGAGCGAGCTTGCTCGCGATGGCGTCGGTTCCGATAAATCATCAGTGGCTGACACACCGCCATCGCCAGCAGGCTGGCTCCCACAATGGTTTTGTGGTTTGCCGCAAAGTCTGAGTTCACCGCAAAAACCTGTGGGAGCGAGCCTGCTCGCGATGGCGTCGGTTCCGACAAATCATCGGGTTCCGAATCATCAGTGGCTGACACACCGCCATCGCCAGCAGGCTGGCTCCCACAGTGGATTTGTGGTTTGCCGCAAAGTCTGTGTTCGCCGCGAGACCTGTAGGAGTGATTTGTGTGAATCCAGAGCTCAGCGCAATTTGATCCGCAACACCGCGGCGCATTCCTCGATCGAGCGCTGTTGCGTCGCGGCATACAAGCCCAGTTCGTCAATGGTCGGGCGCCCGAGCGCCTGCTCGAAAGCTTGGCGATTGGAGTGTTCGCCATAGTGCGTCTGCGCCGCGTCGCCGAGGTTTGACTGAAAAATCCCCGCGGCACTGACCGGCAGGAAATCTTCGTACACCAGTGGCTCGGCTTTCACATGGCCCTCACGCAACAAATCTTCCAGCGACGACTCACCGAGACCACTCGCCGCCATGCCTTTTTCCGTAGCGAAATAGCGAAAGTACGCCAGCCCTTGTTCGCGCATGCCCTCGGCGCTGTCAGGGAATTCGCCAAAGTGTTGAGTCATCAGCGCGTTGTAGCGTGCGGCGTTGCCTTCATTGGGAAACTCGCCCAGTTCATCCCGCGCTGCATTCAGCAAACGGTCGTACAGCGCGCGGCCTGTGGGCGTCAGTGCGGCGCCGCGTTGTTCGATTTCGCCGAAGCGCGCGCTGTGGCTGCCGCGGGTCTGCTGCTGGTCGGTGAAGGCGATTGGCTCGTCCAGTGCTTTGAAACTGGTCTGGCGCAGCAGGATCGGACATTGCCGGCGCGGTGGGCCCTCGATCACCGCTTTGGGGGTGATGCCATGGGCCGGCATCTGTTCCTGCACGCGGTCGATGTCCAGCGTACGCGGGGTCAGGTGGTTAATGTGCGGACCTTTGAAGGCGACGACATCGGCGATCAAACGGTGCTGCGCGCTCAGCGTCTGGTATTGCGCGGCGCTGACGGTGGCGCTGTGATGCCAGCGAAAGGTTTCCAGTGCCTGTAAGACGAATGCCTCGGCCTCGCTTTCGTTGAGCCCGCCCGCGGTTTCAGCGTGGGCGATCAGGCGCAATGCTTGCGGGGTAAAAATAGATCGCCGAGCCAGCACCGATTCGGCAAAGGCGCGCACGCCGGGATCCTCAATCAGCTCCAGGCGCAGCAGCGAGGTGAACACGCGAAACGGGCTGACCTGCAAAGCGTCTTCATGCACTGCGCGAAACGCCGTGGAATGCACCGGCACACCCGCCGGCGTCAGGTCGTAATAGCCCACCGGCTGCATGCCCATCACCGCAAACAGGCGGGCGAGGGTGGCCAGTTCGGTAGCGGTGCCGACGCGGATGGCGCCGTGGCGCTCCATGTCCAGGCGTTCGATTTCACCGCTGCTGTGCAGTTGCCGGGCGATGTCCGGTTGGCGAGCCAGCACGTCACGGTTGGTCTGTTCCACCAATTCCATCAGCGTGCCGTACAGCGGCACTTCTGCGCGGTACATGTCGGACATCGCTTTGGAGAAGCGCTGGCGGATCAGGTCGGGGCTGACAAACGGCTGCACGGTCATGAAAAAAATTCCTGCCACGGTCACGGAATGGATGGCGGAAAAGATCGCAGCCTTCGCCCACGCGGGCAAACGAAGAATCCTACGAACTTCATTCTGCCAACGACTGATCCACCAGCTCGATCCAGTGCAACACGCGGGTACGCCCAGCGCTGGCCAGATGGCTTTGGCAACCGACGTTGGAGGTGACGATCAACTGTGGCCGGCCGCTCTCCAGCGCGTTGAGGCGGTTGTCGCGCAGTTGCCGGGCCAGCAGCGGCTGCGTCAGTGAATAGGTGCCCGCCGAGCCGCAACACAAATGGCCGTCCGGTACGGCAGTGAGATTGAATCCGAGACGGGTCAACACTGACTCCACCGCGCCGCCGAGTTTCAGCGCGTGCTGCAAGGTGCACGGGCAATGCACGGCGATTCGTTGTTCGCTGGCAGCGCACACCTGTTCCAGCGGTTCCTGCGCAAGGATCTGCACCAGATCCAGCGTCCGCTCGCTGATGTATCGAGCCTTGGCCGCGTAAGCCGGATCGTTTTCCAGCAAATGCCCGTAGTCCTTGATGAAGGCGCCGCAGCCGCTGGCCGTTTGCACGATCGCTTCGGCGCCGCTCTGCAAATGCGGCCACCACGCATCGATATTGTGCCGGGCGCGATCGAGGCCTTTGGCTTGGGCGTCGAGGTGATAATCCAGCGCGCCGCAACAACCGGCCTCCGCAACCGGGGTGACACTGATGCCGAGTCGATCCAGCACTCGCGCCGTCGCATCGTTGGTATTCGGCGACAACCCCGGTTGCACGCAACCTTCAAGCAGCAACACGCGGCGTGCATGTCGAGGAGCAGGGCGCGAATCGTTGCCTGACACCGCGTGCGGCAGTTTGCTTTCCAGCAAGCGCGGCAACAGCGGGCGAAACGTCGCGCCTACCCGCAACAAGCTTTTGAACACGCGTGGATTCGGCGCCAACGCCCGCAGGCCCTTACGCAACAGCCGCTGAGCCGGTGTACGCGGCACGGCCTGATCGACCACCGCACGGCCAATGTCGAGCAGGTTGTGATAGTCGACGCCGGACGGGCAGGTGGTTTCGCAATTGCGGCAGGACAGGCAACGATCCAGATGCAGTTGCGTCTGCGCGGTCGCAGGTGCGCCTTCGAGCACTTGCTTGATCAGATAGATGCGCCCACGCGGGCCGTCGAGTTCATCGCCGAGCAGTTGATAGGTCGGGCAGGTCGCGTTGCAAAAACCGCAATGCACGCAGGTGCGCAGAATCTTTTCCGCCTCGGCGGCCCGGGGCAGCTGTCGCGCTTGTTCGCTGAGGGTGGTTTGCATGGCTAGAACTCCGCGTACATCCGCCCGGGATTGAACAGCCCTTGCGGATCGAGTTGCGCCTTGAGCTGGCGGTGATAGCGCAGCAGCGTCGGCGGCAACGGCTGGAACGGTGTGTCACTGGCACCGTGGCGGAAACAGGTGGCATGGCCGCCCAGCGACTGGGCGAGCGCATGAATGTCGGCGCTGGCGGACTTCAACCAGCGTTGCGCGCCGGCCCAGTCGATCAATTGCTCGCCGGGCAGTTCCAGCGGGCCGAGATTGTTCGGCAGCGACAGACGCCATAGCGGCAGGCCTTCATCGAAAAAGGCCAGGCGATGCTCATTCAGATCACGCCATAAAATCGAGTCCAACGGCTCGCCACCCAGGCGTTGATGCGCCGCGGTCACCGAACCCTCGCCGCCCTCGAGGCGCAGGTACAGATTTTCGCCATCGTGACACGCGGCACTGATCGGCAGCGGTTGCTGACCCCACTCGGCGAGTTTGCTCAACGCGCGAGCGCAGTCGATATCCAGGCGAATGCTCAGGCACTGGCGCGGTTTGGGCAGGACCTTCAGCGAAACTTCAGTGAGCACGCCAAGGCAACCAAAACTGCCGGCCATCAGCCGCGACAGGTCGTAGCCGGCGACGTTTTTCATCACTTCGCCGCCAAAACGCAAGTGCTGACCGAGGCCGGTGATGACCCGCGTGCCGAGCACGAAGTCGCGCACCGAGCCTGACCACGGCCGACGCGGGCCCGATAAACCGGTAGCGATCATGCCGCCGACGGTGGCGCTGTCGGCGAATGCCGGCGGTTCGCACGGCAGCATCTGCCCGGCGCTGTCCAATGCTGAAAGCAGCTCTGATAACGGCGTCCCCGCGCGCGCGGTGATCACCAGTTCGGTCGGTTCGTAGCGCACGATGCCGCGGTGGGCGCGTGTGTCGAGTATTTCGCCCGCCACCTCGCGGCCGAGAAACGCCTTGCTGTTGCCACCCTGGATTTTCAACGGTGTGCGATTGGCGCGCGCGGCGTTGACCTGATCGAGCAGGGCGCTGGCGCCGTCGAAATCGGCCATCAGAAACGCTCCAGCTCGGGGAATGGCAGTTGCCCGGCGTGAATGTGCATGGCACCAAATTCGGCGCAGCGGTGCAGCGTCGGGATGTTCTTGCCGGGATTGAGCAGGCCTTGCGGGTCGAACGCCGCTTTTACTGCATGGAACAGGCTCAGTTCGTCACTGTTGAATTGCGCGCACATTTGATTGATTTTCTCCCGGCCAACCCCGTGTTCGCCGGTGATGCTGCCGCCGACCTGCACGCACAGTTCGAGGATCTTGCCGCCCAAGGCTTCCGCGCGCTGCAGTTCGCCCGCTTGGTTGGCGTCGAACAGGATCAGCGGGTGCATGTTGCCGTCGCCGGCATGAAACACGTTGGCAACGCGCAAACCGTACTCTTCGGCAAGCGTTGCGATGCCTTGCAGGACACCGGGCAATTCACGGCGCGGAATGGTGCCGTCCATGCAGTAATAGTCCGGCGACAAACGGCCAATCGCCGGGAAGGCATTCTTGCGCCCGGCCCAGAAACGCACGCGCTCGGCTTCGTCCTGCGCCTGACGAACCTCAGTCGCCCCCGCGGCGAGCATGACCTCGAGCACACGCTGGCAATCGTCATGCACATCGGCTTCGACGCCATCGAGTTCGCACAGCAGAATGGCCTCGGCATCGACCGGGTAACCGGCGTGGATGAAGTCTTCGGCGGCGCGGATGGCCAGGTTGTCCATCATTTCCAGGCCACCGGGAATGATCCCCGCCGCGATGATTTCGGCTACCGCGCGGCCAGCCTTTTCCACCGAATCGAAACTCGCCAGCAGGACTTTCGCCACTTGCGGTCTGGGCAGCAACCTGACCGTGACTTCGGTGATGATCCCCAGCAGGCCTTCGGAGCCGGTGAACAGCGCGAGCAAATCGAAACCTGCCGAATCCAGCGCGTCGGAGCCCAGGGTCAGGCGTTCGCCTTCGATGGTCAGCACTTCGATTTTCAGCAGGTTGTGCACGGTCAGACCGTACTTGAGGCAATGCACGCCGCCAGCGTTTTCGGCGACGTTACCGCCAATCGAACAGGCGATCTGCGAGGATGGATCCGGCGCGTAGTACAGGCCAAACGGCGCGGCGGCCTGAGAGATCGCCAGATTGCGCACCCCCGGCTGGACCCGCGCGGTGCGGGCGGCGGGGTCGATATGCAGAATATTGTTGAACCGCGCCATCACCAATAGCACGCCCTGTGCCAGCGGCAAGGCGCCGCCAGACAAACCGGTGCCGGCACCGCGCGCGACCACCGGGACGTTCTGTGCGTGGCAAAGTTTGAGCAGGCTCTGCACCTGATCGAGACGCCGGGGCAGGGCGACCAGCATCGGCGTGGTGCGATAGGCGGAGAGGCCGTCGCATTCGTAAGGTTTCAGTTCCTCCTCGCGCCACAGCAGATCGAGGTCAGGCACGGCCCGTTGCAGCGCCGTGAGCAGTTCGGCCTTGTTCACCTGCGGCAGCGGGCCGTCGAGGCGCTCGTCGTAAAGGATGTTCATCTCAGCTCCAGGCCCCGCCGCTGATGGTTCCCACGCTCGCGCGTGGGGATGTCTCTGGGAACGATCAGGATCAGGACGATCAGGGGAAGTTGTCATCGCTGGCTTCCAAGAAACTCCTGATACAGGCGTGCGCTATGCGTCGGCTGCTCGACCATCGGCATGTGCCCGACGTGGTCCCAGACCTCCACACGCAAATTCGCGATGCCCTTGCTCCAGACCGGCACGCTGCTGACGTCGATCAAGCGATCCTTGCGTCCCCACAGCAACAGCGCCGGGCAGCGAATTTCTGCCAGTTTCGGTTCCATCGGCGGACTGGCGTGGAAGTCACGGAAGATTTCTTCCAATTCGTCGCGTTGCTGCACGTAACGCTGAGCGATGGCGTCGAGCACAACCTTCGGCACCCAGGGCGGCGAGGCCATGGTCATTGCGTATAGATAGCGAAACTCTTCGCGGGAATTGACCAGAAACGGGTTGTACCCGCGCGCCAGATGCCGCTCCATGTCGCTGGCCTGCGGCGCGGTGACGCCCGCCGGATCGATCAGCGCCAGCGAGGCGATTCGCTCGGGACAGGTTGCCGCCAGCCACGCTGCCAGATAGCCGCCCATCGAGTTGCCGATCACATGCACCTTTTCCACGCCACAGACGTCGAGCAACTGGATCATGCGCTTGGCCTGCAGCGGAATATCAAAACCGCCACCGGCCTTGAAGCCGGTTTCACCGTGGCCGGGCAAGTCCGGAATGATCACTCGATACTGCCGCACAAAGTGCCGGGAGAAACGCAGCCACAGATTCTTGTCGGCACTGAAACCGTGCAGCATCAGGATCGCACTGGCCGCTTCGTACGGCCCGCCCTGCCAGGTCGACACCGTCATTTCGGCGATCGGCACTTCGATCTTGTGCAATTTATACAACCTGGCCTCGATGGCCATGCTGAGGTCATACAGCCAGTGCCCGACCGCCGGGTAACTCAACCAGCTCCAGGCCACGAAAACCGCGAGGGCGACAAACAGCAAAAGCATCGACGTCTTCCTTTTACGTGTTCAGGACAGAATGTGGTCGGCGGGTTTCAGCGCCCGGGTCAAACGGTAGTAGCTGAAACTGAAGCCGGGAAACATGGCGATCACATGACCGCTCTTGCTTTGATACCAACTGTGGCAACCACCGGACTTCCACACCGTGCGCTGCATTTCCCGATGGATCATTGCAGTGTAGGTACGTTCTGCGTCGCGGCGCACTTCGATGCTGCGCAACCCTTGATCGCGCACGGTGCGGATGCAGTCAATGATGTAGTTCATCTGCGATTCGATGATGAACAGCGCCGAGGTATGGCCGATGCCGGTGTTCGGTCCGGTGACGATAAACAGGTTGGGAAAGTCCGGCAGGCTTGTGCCCAGATAGGCGCGCGGATATTCGGCCCAGACATCGCTGAGCTGCACGGCGTTTTTTCCGCTGACCGGGTAGGAAATCACCCCGTCGGTGGCGTCGTAACCGGTCGACCAGACAATCAGATCCGCGTCGACATGCTGGCCGTCTGTGGTGTTGATCCCGGTTTCGTCGATGGAAGCGATGCCTTGTTCGCGGCTGTGCAAGGTGACGTTCGCGCGGCTCAGCGTCGGGTAGTAAGTACTGGAGACCAGCACGCGTTTGCAGCCGATGGTGAAGTCCGGAATGAGTTTTTCCCGTAACTGCGGGTCCGGCACCTGTCGTATGAGAAAGCGCAGGGCGTGCTGCTGCACCATGTGGATCGCCGGTTTCGAATACTTGAAGGCGATCACGCGGGTTTCGAACTGCCAGTAGATCAGCCAGCGCAGCAGTTTGTAGGCGGGTTTACGACCGAGCAGCCAGCGTTGAATCGGTCCGAAGCGGCGATCGGCGCGGGGCAGAACCCAATGTGGTGTGCGCTGGAATACGTGCAAATGTTCCACTTGCGGCGCAATCGCTGGAATCACCTGGACCGCGCTGGCACCGCTGCCGACGATGGCCACACGTTTGCCGCGATAGTCGTAGCTGTGGTCCCAGTTGTTTGTATGAAAAGTCTTGCCCTTGAAGCGATCCCGGCCCGGGAAATGTGGGATTACCGGCTGGCTTAGCGGTCCGCTGGCATTGATCAGGAATTGTGCGTACCAGGTGCCTTGGCGGCTGGTGTGGACGGACCAGCGTTTTGCCGACTCGTCCCATTCGACGCGCTCGACATTGGTCTGCAGCTCAACGCGGTCACGCAAATGGAACGCGTCAATGACATGCTCGGTGTAGCGTCGCAGTTCGGCCTGCCCGGCGAACATCTGTGACCAGCGGTAGGGCGCGAACGACAGCGAATACAGCGGCGACGGCACGTCCACCGCTGCGCCGGGGTAGGTGTTCTGGCACCAGGTGCCGCCGAAGAAGTCCCTGCGCTCCAGCAGGCGAAAATCGTCGATGCCGGCCTTGAGCAGGTTGACCGCCGCACACTGGCCGCCAAAACCGCTGCCGATGATCAACACTTGGTAGGTGCGCATGGGCCTCCTTCTTATAGTCTTTTTTCCATTTTGCTCCTTTCATGTATAGCCAAATATTTGCCGTGTGCGCGCCCCTGATGTCGCGCCATTCAGCCCGCTGACCGGTGATGGCGAATTAACGTCGCCCTGATAGACTCCCATCACATCCGCACAGCGGAGTGCGTGATCGAGGTCCTTATGGGAAATGCGGGAGGAAAGGGACTTTCAGTCGCCAGGAGGCTCTATACGTCGCGAATCCTCGGGCTATTGCTTGGGCTGCTGTGTGTGTCCGTGACGATGTATGCGCTCGATCCGCCGCTGTGGGTCTGGGCACTGATGTTCTTCAACGGCCTGGTCTGGCCACATCTGGCGTTTCAATGGGCGCGCCGCTCGCGTGTTCCCTATCATGCTGAACACCGAAATCTGTTGATCGATGCGTTTCTCGGTGGTTTCTGGGTCGCCGCGATGCATTTCAATCCATTGCCCACGGCGGTGACCATTTCGATGATGGCGATGAACAACGTCGCGATCGGCGGTGCACGCTTTCTGTTGGCAGGTTCTGCTGCGCAATTGCTTGGGGTGTTCGTCGGCCTGGCGGTATTTGCCCCGGCATTCATCCCGCAAACCTCGCCTGCGCAGATGTACGCGTGTTTCCCGTTACTGCTGTTGTACCCGTTGGCACTGGGCTGGATCTGCTTTCGTCAGGCCTACAATCTCGGCCGGCATAAACGCGAACTGCTCGCCCTGAGCCGCACCGACAGCCTGACCGGGCTGCTTAACCACGGCGCCTGGAAAGATCAACTGGAAATTGCCTTTCAGCGCTGCAGACGGCAGCAGCAGGGCGCGGCGATTGCGTTGATCGACATCGATCATTTCAAGACGATCAACGACACCTACGGCCATGTCGCCGGCGATATCGTGTTGCGCCAGTTGAGCAAATTGCTCAAGCACAACCTGCGCGCGACGGATGTGGCCGGACGCTATGGCGGCGACGAGTTCTGCGTGATCCTGCCCGAGTTGCCGCTGTTCAACGCCGCCCAGGCCATGGAAGCGTTGCGCGAGCGTTTCGCAATTCTTGGCTATGAGCAGAATCCGGCGCTGAAGGTCAGTTTGAGCATTGGCCTGGCGGCTTACGATCCGGCGCATGCCGACGCCACCCGCTGGCTCAATGAGGCCGATCAGGCGTTATACGAAGCCAAGGCGAGCGGGCGTAATCGGGTGATCTGCAATTGCGACGAGCAGCCTCGCCAGCCGGTGCTCGATTCGGTCTGATTGCCCTCCACAAAACCTTTGTAGGAGTGAGCCTGCTCGCGATGGCGTCGTGTCAGGTGACATCGTAGTCGGCTGACCCACCGTTATCGCGAGCAGGCTCACTCCTACAGGGTGTTGTGTTGTTGGTTAGGTCAGTGTCGCATCCGGTGTAGAGCCTCGCGCCGATGTCGGGTACGGTTAAAGGCCCCCGTACGCGAAACAAGGACCGCTTCATGACGTTCTCATTTCCTCGCTCCCTGCTGGCCGCCAGCCTCGGCCTGTCTCTGACCCTCGCTGCCACCGGCGCCTTCGCCGAACCGCATAAACAAGTGCTCGCCGATGCCGAGCAGTACCAGCCCGAAGCGCTGAAGCTGCTTGAGCGGCTGGTCAATATCGACTCCGGTTCCGGTTACGAACCTGGCCTCAAGCAAGTCAGCGAGATTGCTATCGATGAGCTGAAAAAGCTCGGCGCGACGATCGAGCTGGTGCCGAACACGCCAGATAAGTCCAGCCATGTACTGGCGACGCTGAAAGGCACCGGCAAGGCAAAAATCCTGCTGATGGCGCACATGGACACCGTTTTCAAGGAAGGCTCGGCGGCCGAGCGGCCATTTCACATCAAGGACGGCCGCGCCTACGGGCCGGGAGTGATGGACGACAAGGGCGGTATCGTCGCCGGGATTTATGCGCTGAAAGTGCTGAAGAACCTTGATTTCAAGGACTACGCGCAAATCACCTTCCTGCTCGACGCCAGCGAAGAAACCGGTTCGGACGTCGCCACCGACCTGATCAAGAAAACCGCCAGACAGCACGACGTGACCCTCAACCTCGAGCCGGGCCGCCCGGCCGATGGCCTGGTGGTGTGGCGCAAGGGCAGCGCAACGGCGCTGGTGGAGGTCAAGGGCAAAGCCGCGCATGCCGGTGTCGCGCCGGAACTGGGGCGCAACGCCGCCATGGAAGCAGCGCACCAGATTCTGCAACTGGGCAAGCTTGGCGATGAGGCGAAGAAGACCACCATCAACTTCACCGTGCTCAAGGCCGGTGACCGCACCAACGTGATTCCCGATCAAGCCACGGCCAAGGCTGACGTACGCGCGGCGGTACCTGAAGAGTTCGACCGGATCGAAAAGGACCTGGCACGGGTCTCTCAGGACAAGTTGATTCCTGAGACTGAAGTGAAGACTTCCTTGCAACGTGGCTTGCCGCCGATGCCGCAAACGGCGGAGTCGGATCGCCTGATGGCCATGGCCCAAGGCATCTACGGCGAGATCGGCCGCAAACTGACCGAGGAGGGCAGTGGTGGCGCGGCGGATGCGAGTTTGTCTGCCGGGGTCGGCACGCCGACGCTGGATGGTTTTGGCATTGTTGGCGGCAATATCCATACGCCGGAGGAATACGCCGAAGTGGCGAGCGTGGCGCCGCGGATTTATTTGTTGTCGCGGATGATCATGGAGCTGTCGAAGCCACGATAAAGGTGATCGTTCCCACGCTCTGCGTGGGAATGCCTCTACGGACGCTCCGCGTTCGGCTTTGGGCTGGGACGCAGAGCGTCCCGGGCTGCATTCCCACGCAGAGCGTGGGAACGATCATTGATGCGGTGAGGGGCTTTTGTTTCGGACATCACTCCTTGACGCTCATGTACTCCTTGGCCCAGAGGATGTATTCCTCCGGTTGGGTATAGGTGTGGGTCAATTCTGTCGCGCTGAGATCGGCGGCCTGAGTGAAGATCTGCCGTTGCTCGCGCAGGCTGTCGTAAGTCGCTTTGATCGCCGCAAAGTAAGCGCCATGCCCGTCGATGGTCACGCGCACGCCGAGTTCGGCCAGGCGTTTGTCGTCGCGCAGCGCCGGGTTGCCGTAGGTCACCAGCATCAGCGGTACGGTGAGGTGCTCGGCAATCTGCTCGAGCTGATCGAAGTCTTGTACACCGACCATGCAGATGCCATCGGCGCCAGCCGCTTGGTATTGGCGGGTGCGGCTGATGATTTCCTGGTTCGGCAGAATGCCGGCATTGGTGCGGGCGATAATGGCCATTTCCGTGTCGACCCGGGCTTCCAGCGCCGCGCGGATCTTGCCGACGCCTTCGGCGACGGTGATCAGGTCGGTGGATTTACGGCCGAATTGCGCCGGCAACAAGGTGTCTTCGATGGTCAGCGCAGCGACGCCGGCTCGTTCCAGTTCAACGATGGTGCGCATCACATTCAGGGCGTTGCCGTAGCCGTGGTCGGCATCGGCGATCACTGGCAATTGGGCAACGCGGCCGATGCGGGTGGCTTGTTCGGCGAACTCGCTGAGGGTGATCAGGGCAAAGTCCGGGGCGCCGAGGACCTGCAACGAGGCCACGGAACCGCCGAGAATCCCCACTTCAAAACCGAGATCGGCAGCAATGCGCGCGGACATCGGATCAAACACCGAGGCCGTGTGGTAGCAGGTGTCGGAGGCCAGCAACTGACGGAAGTTACGGCGCAAATCTTGATGAGAAAGCCTGGTCATTCGAGTTCCACCAATACCAAGGAATGGAACGGCTTGAACAAATGTGTCAACGCCGAAGAATGAAAAGGCTATCACGCGAATGGGTCAATGATCATGACGAATTTGCACCAGCCGCAGCGTTGACCTGCTGTTTGCTGAAAGGATTTACCCTGACGGTGGCGACGGTCAGGCTGCCACCGCCTGTTGCTGTTGATTTGGCAGCGTGACCGCCCGTACCGAATTGCCCGGTTGCAGTTGCAGTCGTTTGGCCGTGAGTCGGTCGATCACCAGGCTGCTGCCGACCCGGCGCGCACGGGCCACGGTGATGCGGCAGTTCTCCAGCCGACGGTTGTGAATCAGCCACAACGGTGCCTGTTCGTCCGGGCTACCGAGGCTCAAGGTCAGCTCCGCACTGTCGCGCACGGTGCGGATATTGCGCAGCGGTGCTTCGATCACCGGGCCACCGTCGAAGATGTCGATGTAGCCCTTGTGGGCGAAACCCTCAGCCTGGAGGATTTTCAGCGCCGGCTCGGTGTTCGGGTGCGCCTGACCGATGGCGGCCTGGGCTGCTTCAGTGAGCATGCAGGTGTACAGCGGCTGGCGCGGCATCAGTTCAGCGATGAAGGCTTTGTTGCCAAGCCCGGACAAGTGGTCGGCATGGCTGAAGTCCATCTGGAAGAAATGCCGACCGAGACTGTCCCAGAACGGCGAACAGCCTTGTTCATCGGCGCTGCCGCGCAGTTCGGCAATCATCTTTTCACCGAACAGATGGGGGAATTCCGCAGCAAACAGCAAACGCCCGAGCGAGAGCAGGCGACCGTTGCTACCGTGGCGCTGGTCATGGCTCAGAAACAGCGAGCACAGCTCGGACTGGCCAGTCAGTTCGTTGTTGAGGAACAGTGTCGGGATCTGCCGCTGGATACCGAGGTCCGGCGCCGAACTCACCGTTATACCGACCCGATAGTTGTACCAGGGCTCGCGCAGGCCGACCGCCCCGGCCATCGCACTGACGCCGACCACGCGCATCTCGTCGTCTTCTAGGACAAACAGATAGTCGGCATCGGCGCGTTCCACCTGTTCGGCAAACGCCCGTTGCGCCCAGCGCACGCGATGAGTCAGGCGCTCTTCATTGGCCGGCAGGGTGGTGAACCCCGGGCCAGCCTGTTGCACCAAGGCCATCAGGGCGGGCAGATCGCTGACTTTCACCGGGCGGACAATCATCCTGTCACTCCTTCTGCGCGCCTGTTCGGGCGTTGTCGTTGGTGGTGGATCCGGGTGGGGTTCACAGGGCAATCAGCCGAATCGGGCTGCCATCGGTCACGTTCAGCGCCGCGCACATGGCGGCGGTGACAGCCAGCGGTTGATCGGGGTGGTAATCCAGCTCGGCGACGATGGCGCGGAAACCGTGCAGCGCGTCGTTGCTCAGTAGAAAACGGCCACGCGCATCGATGTGCGCCTCTTGCCGCACGCGGGCGATCTGGCTATGGGTGACCGATCGAATGTTGGCCGTGCGCGCGTAAAGGGTCGGGCCGGCATCGAACAGATCGATGTAGCTGTTGGTCTCGAAGCCTTCGCGTTCAAGAATATCGAACGCCTCCTGACCATCCGGATGGACGCGACCGATGCAGTCCTGCGCCGCGGGCGGCAGCATGGGCACGTAGATCGGGTATTGCGGCATCAGTTCGGCGAGAAACCTTCGGCTCTGCAGGCCACACAAGCGTTCGGCCTCGGCGTAGGGCAGGTCGAAGAAGTGCTTGCCCAGCGCGTCCCAGAACGGCGAATGCCCGTCCTCGTCGCTGTAACCGACGATTTCGGTGATCACCGCTTCGGCAAAGCGCGGCGCGTGGGCGGCGATGAACAGCAGACGCGCCCGTGACAGCAACTCGGAAAACGGCGTACGCACCAGCGCCGCGTCGATGTGGAAGCCGCGCAGCAGCGTATGGTCGTTGAGATCGTGGCACAGCGACAGCGCCGGCACGCCGTGTTCGATGTTCAGCTCCCGCGACGCGCTGGTGAAATGGCGGTTGCGCAGGCTGTAAAACGGCTCGTCATAGCCGGCGGTAGCGAGAATTTCCGAGCAGCCGCGCAAGCGCTGGCTGTCGAGGTCTTCGAGCACGAAGCAATAACTCTCCGGGCCATGCGCTGCCGCAGGGCTGGCAAACGAGGTGATGGACGCGGCGATTTTCTCGTGCAGGCGTTCGCTGTCGTCCGGCAACGAGGTTACGCCCAGCAGGCTGTCGCGGGCCAATTGTTGAAGCTGGGGCAGGTCAGTCTGCTCGACCGGGCGTAAGACCAGCATGGATGTACTCCTGTATCAAAAGGTTCGGCGATGGCGCCGAACCTGACTATCACTGTCGGTTTCCACGCAATAAATCGGCAGTCGCCTGATTCGTTGTCAGACGCTGCTCTTTTTCTTGTCAGCCGTTGCTCGGGTCCGGCAGCGCGGTGCTGGCCCCGAATTTGTTTAGGAAGAACAGGTACACCAGACCCAGGGCAATCCAGATCAGGCCGAGTTTCTGCGCATCGACGCCCATGTTGTACATGATGGCCGCGACGATGATGAAACCGACCACCGGGCAGAGCAGATGTCGCACGATCTGACCGGATTTCCGCCGACGCCAGTAGTAGTTGATCACGGTCAGGTGCAGCAGCATGAAACCGCTCAGTGCGCCGAAGTTGACCAGCGAGGTCAGGGTGTCGACCGAATTGATGAACAGGTAGCAGATCACCAGCGACAGCACGGCCACCAGGTAAATGCTCAGGTACGGCGTGTTGTGTTTCGGGTGCACCTTGGCCAGCACTTTAGGCAACTTGCCATCGCGGGCCATGCCGAACAGCAGACGCGATACGGCGGCTTGCGAGGTGATTGCCACCGCCACGCCCCAGGCCAGCGCCGTGGCGACTGCGGTCAGGGTCGCCAGCCAGCTGCCGGCGGCGATTTCGGCAATTTCATAGAACGCGGTGTCGGCGGATTTGAAACCCATGCCCGCCGCCAGATCGGTGGCAATCCAGGTTTGCACGACGAAAATCACCCCCATCACCAGCAGGGTCAGCAGCGCCGCTTTGCCGACGCTCTTGCCCGGATCGCCCTTGATTTCTTCGGCGAGGGTAGAGATTGCGTCAAAGCCGAGGAACGACAGCACGGCAATCGATACCGCTTGCATCAGCAGGGCGAAATTGAAGGTTTCCGGGTGATACAGCGGCGCCAGCGTCAGCTCGCCGTTGCCGCCGCCGTTGTGCAGGGCATTCCAGGCGTAGATCAGGAAAATCCCCAGCACCACCAGTTGTGCTAGCAGGAAGACGATGTTCATCCGTGCGGTAAAGGTGATTCCGCGCAGGTTGACGAACGTCGCGCTGACCAGGAATGCCAGAATGAAGCCGACTTTCGGAATGTCCGGATACAAATGGTTTAACGCCATGGCCGCGTACACGTAGAGCAGCGGCGGAATCAGCAGGTAGTCGAGCAGCATCAGCCAGCCGGCGATGAAACCGACGTGTTGATTCAGCCCGCGTTGCGCATAGGAATACACCGAGCCGGCGATCGGAAAGGCCTTGGCCATGCTGCCGTAGCTCAGCGCGGTGAACAGCATCGCCACCATGCCGATGATGTAGGCCAGCGGCACCATGCCCGGCGCCTCGGCGTTGACGTAGCCATACACACCGAACGGGGCGATGGGGATCATGAAGATCATCCCGTACACCACCAGGTCGGTCAGCGTCAGGCTACGTTTCAACTCTTGTTTGTAGCCGAATTGTTCAATTTCCATGAAGCCTACCTCCTTGTCAGCCAATCGGTCGTTGTAGTCGTTTTCGGTCCGTCGTTTACAGCGTCAGCGGTGTTTCGTTACTGCCATATCGATTACAGCAAGGGCGCGAGGTAACCGGCCCAGCGCGACACGGCTGCGGGGCTGCGCAGCAGGTCGTTGCGCACCTCGATCAGCACCGAGTCGAGACCACGAGCGTCGCCATGCACCGGTACGGTCATGTCGCCCAGCGGGTCGATGCGGTATGGCTGATTGCCGGCCACTTTCAGCGGATGCGCTTCGAGACCGTCGAGCAGGCGTTGGGCATAGGCTTTGGCCTGGCCGAACAGCACGCCGGCTTCCAGCGTTCGTGGCTGGCCGTAATACACCGGGGTGAAACTGTGAATCCCGACCACGCGTACAGGTTGCCCGTGGGCGATGCGTTCGTCGATCAACGTTTGCAAACGCGCGTGAAAGGGCTTGAACAGCATCTGCCGACGGTACTCACGAGTGACTTCATCAAGTTCGCGATTGCCCGGCACCTGATAGATCTCGCTTTGCGCCGGAATGCTGTCCGCGGCATGCCGGGGCCGGTTCAGGTCGATCAGCAGCCGCGAATAGTTGGCGCTCAGCAAGGTCGCGCCAAGTTGTTCGGAAAGCTGTTCGGCCAGTTGCAGGGCGCCGATGTCCCAGGCGATATGTTCCTGCGCCGCGGCCTCGTCCAGGCCCAGATTGTTCAGGGCAGCGGGAATGTAGCGGCTGGCGTGTTCGCACACCAGAATCAACGGGTGTGGCGAATCCTCGCGGATCAGGTTGTAAGCCGGGCGGGTGTACAACCCGTGCTCGGTGGATTCAGTACAGGCGTGCATAGTGCTCACACAAGTCAGCGGGCGAGAGCTGTTCCGTCAGCGCCAGTTCCTCGGTTTTCAGGGCGTAATAGGTGTCGAGCAATGGCTTGGGCAGCCACTCGGTGAACGCGGGGCTGTTGCGCAGGCATTCCAGCGCCTGCGCCAGCGAGGCGGGCAGGGCGACAATGCCCCGGGCCTTGCGTTGCTCGTCGTTGAGTGAATCGGGAATTTCATCGGTGATCGCGTTCAGCGCCAGACGCTGTTCGATGCCCAGCCGTCCGGCAATCAGCAATGCGGCCATGGCCAGATGCGGCGAAGCGGTGGCGTCCATCGCGCGGAATTCCACATTGAACTGCTGGGCGACGGACTTGCCGCCAAGGCTGACGGTCGGGCAGATGCGCAGCGCTGCTTCGCGGTTTTGCTGACCCAGACACGCATAGGACGCGCTCCAGTGATGCGGCTGCAAGCGCTGGTAAGACACCGGCGTCGGCGCGGTAAACGCACACAGCGCCGGCAAATAATGCAGGATCCCCGCCGCCCAGTGTTGGCCAATGCTCGACAGGCCGTTACTGGTGCCGGCGTCGTACAGCATCGGCTGGCCTGCCAGATCGAGCAGGCTGACATGCAGGTGCACGCCGTTGCACACCGCGTCAGCTTTGGTTTTCGGCGCGAAGCTCAGGTCCAGACCCATTTGCCGGGCGATCTCGCGGCTGATCTCGCGCACGTTCACTGCACGATCGGCTGCCGCCACGCCGAGGGCCGGGCGACAGGTGATTTCGTATTGGTGCTTGCCGTATTCAGGCAGAAACATCTCCGGCTCGACGCCACCGGCGCGCAACGCGCTGAGCAGCCAGCCGCCAAACTCGGCGCCCTGACGCTGGGCCTGGAGCGAGAAAGCCAGATGCTCGGCAACCCCGGCGTGCAGGTTGAATTCGTGTTCGAACGCCGCGTTGACCTGCAGGCCCAGCTCGTCGCGATAACGCTCGATTTCGTCGCGCAGCAACGTGCGCGGGCAGGCGCCCCACGGGCGGCCGTCGGTCTCGCGAATATCGCCGTGGAGGAAATCCAGGGCCGGGGCATTGGCGTCCGGGCCATTGCTGACGGTGACGCGGCTGCTCAAATCGGCAATCAGCCGCAAGTCACCGTACGCACCCCATGGATTGGTCGAGGCGATGATGTCCTGTGGCGTCAACGCGCTGTTGGCCGGCACCCAGCCGCATCCGGTGGCTTGGTAATGCTCCAGTTCATCGGTAGGAAACGAGCGGCCACGGGTGATGCCGATCAGGTCCGTGGTGACCAGCGTGGTCAGCGGCAGCGGTGTCAGGCGCGCGCTCATGCCTGCATTTCCTGCAAGCGGCCGAGCACGGTGTCGGTGTCGGTGATCCAGCAGTAACCCTTGATCGCGTTGAGGCAGGCGTGATGGCGTTCGGCGCTGTAGGTGGCGCAGGCATCTTCCACCAGCGTGACCAGATAACCGCGGTCAGCAGCGTCGCGCACGGCCATGTCGACGCATTGGTCGGTGACGATGCCGGCGATGATCAAATGGCGGGTTTCGAGGTTGCGCAGGACGTAGTCGATGTTGGTCGAGTTGAACACGCCGGAAGAGGTCTTCGGCAGGACGATTTCGTTTTCCGCCGGGGTCAGTTCAGCAATGATCTGCGCCTGCGCGCTGCCTTTGGGCAGGTGCATGTCCGAGAGTTTGTGATCGAGCGAGCGGTCGCGGCCGTCGGCGGTCAGGCTTTCGATGATCGTGTGCAGGACGTTCTGCCGGGCCTGCCGAAACCCCGCGAGCAAGCGTTGTTGGTTGGGCACCACCTGGGTGCGTGCGCGGCTGAGGAAATACTCGGCGTCAGGCCCCGTCAGGTGAGCATCGAACTGTGGTTCGAGCCAGGCACGCTGCATGTCCACCAGCAGCAGTGCGGTGTGGTCGCTGGCAAACGGCAAGTCCCGCGGCGAGCGGTGGGGAAGGCTGAACATCCTTATTTATCCTCCAGCAAGTGGGTGTTGAAGTCGTTGCGCAGGGCATCGATGCCTTCCAGGCGATCGGCCAGATTTTCAGTGCGTAACGTCAGGCAGGCGATCAGCGCCTCGACCTGCGCCAGCGCCGGGACCATGGTGTCGAACGGCGAGGCCGATTCGACCGGAGCGCTGATGATCAGGTCAGCCAGCTCGCGCAGCGGCGAGGCATAGATGTCGGTGAACAGCACCACCCGGGCGTTGTTGTTTTTCGCCGCACTGGCGACGCGCAACGCCTGGGTCTGGTAGCGGCGATAGTCGAACAGCAGCACCACGTCCTGACGTTGCAGATCGAACAGCCGATCGGGCAGTTGCGCGTTGTCCTCCAGCGCAAAGCAGCCGGGGCGCAACAGCCGCAAGTGATTGAGCAGATAGGTGGCCATCAGGCTGCTGAAGCGTCCGCCGAAGCAGTACACCTGATGCCGCGCATCGAGCAGCCAGTCGGTAAGGATGCGCACGTCTTCCGGTTGCGTCAGCGATTGGGTTTCCACCAGCAGACGATGGCTGTCGCCCAGGTAGTGGCTCCAGGCGTCGTCCTTGTGTTGCTGGGCGCGTGGTTGCAACAGGGTGCGCGGCGAGCGCAGGCGATGGTCCATGTCACTGAGCAGAGCGTCCTGAAATTCGGCATAACCGCCGAAACCGAGTTTTTTTACCAGACGCACGATGGTCGGATCACTGACACCCGCGTGTTCGGCCAGCCGCGCCATCGGCCCCAGGCCATTACGCGGGTACTGATCGAGCAAGGCGCGAACGACTTTACGCTCCGACGGCGTAAGATCCAGGCCGGGCTCGGTGATCAGGTCTCTTAGAGGGGGCATCCGGGCTCCTGCTGGATGAGGGGTGTTGAATCTGCTTCATATTTCGTTAAAACAGTATTTATGTAAGTGACGCTACATGTCTAGCGAATTTTTCGGCGTGTTGAAACGGCACCAAAACAGGGCGAGACGCCCGTGTAACAAGGGCTTCACGAATGTCGACTGGTCTTGTAGTCCATTGCCCATACCAGCGTCAGAACTTGCCGTATGGGTAGTCATTCAAGCGACCACAGAGGCTCTTGCGTTCACCCGGCAGCCCGCGGTTTACGGCACAATTGCTGCCAATTCAGAACCACGCCCTTGATTGCAGCAGTTGACCGACCGGAGCGCTTCCCGTGCAGACCACGCGTTTGACATTGATGTGCCATGCACGAACCGTCGCACAGAAACTGGCGCGTTTTCCTACGAACGAGCCTGTTGAAAACAACGGGCTGGCGCCGACTGCACTGATCGCGCGTTTCAATAATGCGCCGCGTTTGCTCTGCGCGCCGGAGCTGCGCACGCGCCAGACGGCGGCATGGTTTGGCGCCAATGCGCAAATCGATGAAGCGCTGCGCGACTGTGATTGGGGGCGCTGGAGCGGCGTGTCGATCAAGGACCTGCAACGCAGCGAAGAGGCAGCCCTGAACAGCTGGCTGCGCGACACCCATGCCACGCCGCATGGCGGGGAATCGGTAGCACAACTCTGTGAGCGGGTGGCGGGATGGCTGGGCAGTGTGCAAGCGACTGCGGGTCATGTGTTGGCGGTGACTCATCCATTTGTCATTCGCGCAGCCCTGACCGAAGTCATGCGCGGGTCGGCGTTTCATGACATCGATGTCGAACCGTTGTCGACCGTCGAATTGCGCTTCAGCGGCCGCTGGCGTCTGCTTCTACCCGGCCTGGATTTGAGAGGAGCCTGCTGATGAAACAATTGCTGGTGATCGGCATTGGTGCCGGAAATCCCGACTACATCACGATGCAGGCGGTCAAAGCGCTGAATCGGGTGGACGTGTTCTTTCTGCTGGACAAAGGTCCGCGCAAAGACAAGCTGATCGATTTGCGCCGGGAACTCTGCGCGCAATACATCAACGACCGCGATTATCGGTTCGTCGAAGCCCACAGCCCGGAACGCGAGCGCGGTGCTGGCGACTACACGGCCAGTGTCGATGAGCTGAACAGGGCCAAACAGCGAACGTTTGAACGGCTGATCAATGACGAATTGTCTGATGGCCAGTGCGGCGGTTTTCTGGTCTGGGGCGACCCGGCGTTATACGACAGCACGGTGCGCATTCTTCAGGCGATATTGGCGTCGGGTGCGTGCGCCTTCGAATTTCTGGTGATCCCTGGCATCACCAGCGTTCAGGCGCTGGCGGCGCAGCACAAGGTGCCGCTGAACACGATTGGCCGCTCCATTGAAATCACCACCGGACGGCGTCTGGCCGCGGGGCAGGTGAGTGACACGGACAGTCTGGTGGTGATGCTCGATGCCGAGGACGCGTATCAGCGGATGGCCGATGCGCAGACCGAGATTTTTTGGGGAGCCTATCTGGGTACGTCGGACGAACTCCTGATCAGCGGCCGGCTGGCAGACGTGGCGGATGAGATCGAAAGGGTGCGCAAGGCGGCGCGGGCGGAGCATGGGTGGATCATGGATACGTATTTGTTGCGCAAGCCTTAGATGGGTAATGTCTGGGCTGGCCTCATCGCGAGCAGGCTCACTCCTACACTTGATCGGGTTCGCAATTCCAATGTAGGAGTGAGCCTGCTCGCGATAGGGGCCAGAACATCCAAACACGTTTCGGACAGGCAAAAAACACCCGGTGCAACGCAAGTCGCACCGGGTTTTTTGTTGCCGGCAAACAGCGGATGTCGTGGATCCGCCGCCTGCCGCGAACTCGTGGTCAGCCGCGTTCCAGCGCCAATGCCACGCCTTGGCCGCCGCCGATGCACAAGGTCGCCAGACCTTTTTTCGCATCACGCTTGAGCATTTCGTGGAGCAGGGTCACCAGCACCCGGCAGCCCGACGCACCGATCGGGTGACCCAGCGCGATGGCGCCGCCGTTGACGTTGACCTTGTCCAGATCCCATTGCAGATCCTTGGCCACCGCCAGCGATTGTGCGGCAAAGGCTTCGTTGGCCTCGATCAGCTCAAGCTGCTCGATGCTCCAGCCCGCCTTGTCCAGGCAGCGGCGGGTCGCCGATACCGGGCCGATGCCCATGATTGCCGGATCAACGCCAGCATTGGCGTAAGCGGCGATTTTTGCCAGCACCGGCAGGCCGAGGGCCTTGGCTTTTTCGGCACTCATCAGGATCACTGCCGCCGCGCCGTCGTTCAACGACGAAGCGTTGCCGGCGGTGACGCTGCCGTCCTTTTTGAACGCCGGACGCAGTTTGGCCAGGGATTCGGCGGTGGTATCGCCGCGTGGCTGTTCGTCGACCTTGAACGCGAGCGGATCGCCTTTGCGCTGCGGAATCAGGATCGGGGTGATCTCATCAACAAAACGACCGGCCTCAATGGCGGCGGCGGCTTTTTGCTGCGACGCAGCGGCAAAAGCGTCCTGCTGTTCGCGGCTGATCTGGTATTTATCGACCAGGTTCTCGGCGGTGATGCCCATGTGGTAGTCGTTGAACGCATCCCACAGGCCGTCGCTGATCATGGTGTCGACGATTTGCGCGTGGCCCATGCGCAGACCGGTGCGTGCGCCCGGCATCACATAGTTGGACAGGCTCATGTTTTCCTGACCTCCGGCGATGATCACGTCAGCGTCGCCGCAACGGATTGCCTGCGCGCCGAGGTGCAAGGCTTTCAGGCCCGAGCCGCAGACCTTGTTCAGGGTCATTGCCGGCACCGCGTGGGGCAGGCCGGCCTTAATCGCGGCCTGACGCGCCGGGTTCTGGCCGGCGCCGGCGGTGAGCACCTGACCCATGATCACTTCATCGACCTGGGCACCGTCCAGACCGGTCTGCTCGAGCAACTGACGGATTACCGCCGCGCCCAGATCGACTGCGGACACGCTGGCCAGCGAGCCTTGAAAACTGCCGATCGCAGTACGCGTGGCGGCAACAATGACAACGTCTTGCATTTTCGAATTCCTCACTCGGCAGCGAACTGCATTTCCGGTACGTGATCCGGGACGATCAGTTTACCAGCGGTTTTGGCGACGATTTCCTCGACGCTGACGCCAGGTGCGCGTTCCTTGAGGACAAAAGCGCCATTTTCGATTTCCAGGTAGGCGAGGTCGGTCAGCACGCGCTTGATGCAACCGGCGCCAGTCAGCGGCAGGCTGCATTTGGCCAACAGCTTCGACTCACCGTCCTTCGATGCGTGGGTCATGATCACAATGATGTTGTCGGCGCCGGCCACCAGGTCCATTGCGCCGCCCATGCCCTTGACCAGTTTGCCGGGGATCATCCAGGAGGCGATGTTGCCTTCGACGTCGACTTCGAACGCGCCGAGCACGGTCAGGTCGACGTGGCCGCCGCGGATCATCGCAAAGGATTCGGCAGAGTTGAAGATCGACGCGCCGATGCGCGCGGTGACGGTCTGTTTGCCGGCGTTGATCATGTCGGCATCGATGGTGTCTTCGGTAGGAAAAGGGCCCATGCCGAGCAGGCCGTTTTCCGACTGCAGCATGACTTCCATGCCTTCAGGAATGTAGTTGGCGACCAGGGTCGGAATGCCGATACCGAGGTTCACGTAGTAGCCGTCCTGCATTTCGCGGGCGACGCGCTGAGCCATTTGTTCGCGGGTAAGTGCCATGGTTTTATTCTCCGTCAGCCTGAATTATTTGCGGATGGTGCGCTGTTCGATGCGTTTTTCGAACGTGCCGCAAATGACCCGATCGACGTAGATGCCCGGGGTGTGGATCTGGGTGGGGTCGAGTTCGCCGGGTTCGACGATCTCTTCGACTTCGACCACGGTGATCTTGCCGGCAGTCGCCGCCAGCGGGTTGAAGTTCTGCGCGGTGTGACGGTAGACGACGTTACCGAAGTGGTCGGCTTTCCAGCCTTTGACGATGGCGAAGTCGCCGGTGATGGATTCTTCCATCAGGTACTTGCGCCCGTTGAACTCGCGCACTTCCTTGCCTTCGGCGACCGGGGTGCCGACGCCGGTCGCGGTGAAGAACGCCGGAATGCCAGCACCGCCGGCGCGCATCTTCTCGGCGAGGGTGCCTTGCGGGGTCAGGATGACTTCGATTTCGCCTTTAAGCAGTTGCTCTTCGAACAGCTTGTTTTCGCCAACGTAGGAGGCGATGACTTTGCTGATCTGGCGGTCGGAGAGCAGCACGCCGAGGCCAAAGCCGTCGACGCCGCAGTTGTTGGAAACCACGGTGAGGTCGCGGGTGCCTTTGCGCTTGATCTCGGCGATCAGGTTTTCCGGAATGCCGCACAGGCCAAAGCCGCCGGCGATGACGGTCATGCCGTCCTCAAGCCCGGCCAGGGCTTCCTCATAGGAACTCACGCGCTTGTCGAAACCTGCCATATGCACCTCTTTTATTATTTGCGGGCGGCTGGCTAGCCGAATGACTGGAGTGTCGCGCCGCAGGATATATTTGTTAAGTTGATTTTTAAGGTTGATTGATAGATAAAACTCAATAGTCGCGTTATGGCTTGCCGCTTAACGCTTGTAGCTTACAACTGGAGCGCAGCGACCATGACCATCAAACAGATCCGTGCATTTCTCGCCGTGGCCCAGAGCCTGAGTTTCGCCGTGGCCTGCGAGCGCTTGCACCTGTCGCAATCAGCGTTGAGCCTGACCATCAAGGCGCTGGAGGAGGGCCTGGGTGGACGTCTGTTCAGCCGCAATACGCGTAATGTGGCACTGACCGCAGAAGGCGAGTCGCTGCTGCCACTGGCCCGGCGTCTGATCGCCGATTGGGACAACGCCGAAGACGAAATGCGCCAGCGCTTCAGCCTGCAACGCGGGCGGGTGACGCTGGCGGCGATGCCGTCGTTTGCCGGCAACCTGTTGCCGCCGATCCTGAAAACCTTTCGCGCGCGTTATCCGAACGTCAACGTCACGGTAAACGACGTGATCAACGAGCAAGTGCTGGAAATGGTCCGTGACCGCCAGGTTGAACTGGGCGTGGCGTTCGAGCCGATGCAGAGCACCTCGCTGACGTTTACCCCGTTGTACATGGATCGCTTCGTTGCCGTGGTGCCGAAGGATTCACCTTTGGCGCAGCGCACCGAGATCGACTGGCAAACGTTGTTGCAGGAACCGTTCATCACCTTGCAGCGGCCATCGACGGTGCGGGTGATGCTGGAGGAACACTTGCAGGCGCGGGGCAAGAAGTTGCCGGTGGAATTCGAGAGTCATCAGTTGGCGACGGTCGGGCGGATGGTGGCGAGCGGGCTGGGCGTCAGCGCAGTGCCGGCGTTGTGCGCCGAACAGATGCAGGAGCTCGGCGCCCAGTGCCTGACGCTGAATGATTCGGTGGAGCGCGCAATCGGCGTGCTGACTGAACCGGGCAATGAGCTGTCGGCGGCGGCGCAGGCGTTGTTTGATATTTTCAAGGCTGAAGATTTGCGATGACAGGCGATGCTGACCCTCACCCCAGCCCTCTCCCGGAGGGAGAGGGGGCCGATCGAGTTGTCTTGCGTCATACATCGACCTGCAAAACCGCGATCAGGGATCCATGTTGTACGTTTTCCAATTGCGGATTCCCAGCGGGACGTTCATACCGCTAAAGCACTCGAATATCCCCCAATCGGTCCCCTCTCCCTCGGGAGAGGGCTAGGGTGAGGGGGCCGATTTCAAGCCGAACGAAAGTCCCCAACGCTCATCGCCCCAGCGTCAACGCCAACAAAGGCAACAACCGCTCACACGAAGCCTCGATCTTCACATCCAGCAACTCATCCGCCCGGGTCTTGCCCAGGTTGATCGCAATCAGCGGCCGGCCACGATCGGCCATCACCCGGCACAAACGAAACGCCGAATAAGCCATCAACGAAGACCCGACCACCAGCATGCCCCCGGCAGTTTCCGCCGCTTTCATCGCCCGTGCCGCCGTGTGTTGTGCGACGTTTTCACCGAAAAACACCACGTCCGGCTTCATCCGTTCGCCCGCGCAATGCGGGCAGTGCGGCACCTGAAAGCGTGCTTCGAAGGCGGGGTCAAGCAAGGTGTCGCCATCAGGCGCCTGCACCGCATCGACGCCGGCCAGATAGGGATTTTGCTGCTCCATCAACTGCTGAATCGCATCGCGCTCACTGCGCTGGCCGCAGTCCAGGCACAGCACTCGATGCAGGCTGCCGTGCAGTTCGATCACATCAGGACTGCCGGCCTGATCGTGCAGGGTGTCGACGTTCTGCGTGATCAAGTTGCTGATCAACCCTTGGCGCTGCAAACCGGCCAAGGCCTCGTGCGCCGCATTCGGCCGCGCCTGGCGCACTCGCGGCCAGCCCAGCATCGCCCGCGCCCAATAACGCCGGCGTGATTGCGGGGCGGCAAGAAACTCCTGATACATCATCGGCTGCCGGCCACGGCGTACGCCGTCGCTGTCGCGGTAGTCGGGAATGCCCGACGGCGTGCTGATGCCGGCGCCGGTCAGCACCATAAAATCGCCATCGGCCATCAGTTGTCGCAAGGTGTCGAGGTGTTCGCGGGTCGGGCTGTCGAGCATGGTCAGCGCTCCGAAAAGACGTTGCCAGCAGGTTAGCACGACCCGCGCGGGTTACTTGCGCGCCTCCAGAATCAGGTTGAACGGTGTCTGACTGGCCCGGCGGAACTGCTTGAACCCGGCTTCATTGAAGACCCTGCGCAGGCGCATTTCGCCTGCTTGAGCACCGAGGCCCAGGCCGACTTCCTGGGACAGCGAGTTCGGCGTGCAGATAAAGGTCGACGCCGCATAAAACAATCGTCCGACCGGATTGATATTATCGTCCAGCGTGTCGTTGGCGAACGGCTCGACCAGCAACACCGTGCCGTCATCCTTCAGCGCTGCATAGGCGTGACGCGCGGCGCCGACCGGGTCGCCCATATCGTGCAGGCAATCGAAATAGCAGATCAGGTCGTAGTCAACGCCGGGGTAGCCTTTGGCCGAACCCTGAAAGAACTTCGCCCGGCTGCTGACGCCGCCTTCCTCGGCGCGCTGGGTGGCGACGCTGATGGATGGCGCGTGATAGTCGTAGCCGACGAAACGCGAGTTGGGAAACGCTTGCGCCATGATCACCGTCGAGGCGCCGTGACCGCAGCCGATGTCGGCGACTTTCGCGCCTTCTTCCAGCTTGGCCACCACGCCGTCCAGCGCCGGCAACCATTCGGCGATCAGATGGCCCTTGTAGCCCGGGCGAAAGAAACGTTCGGTGCCGCTGAACATGCACGGATGGTGGTCGCCCCAGGGCAGGGCGCCATTGCCGCGCATGGCTTTGACCAATTTGTCCTTGTCGTGGAAAAACGACGCCACGACGCCGAGGCCGCCAGCCACGTAGACCGGCGAGTCCTCGACAGCCAGGGCCAGCGCCTGTTCTTCCGGCAGACGGAACTGCCCGTCCTGATGCTCCATGTAGCCGGACGCCGCGTGGGCGCTGAGCCATTCGCGGACCAGCCGTGGATTGCAGGTGGTTTTTGCGGCAAGGGCATCGGCACTGATCGGCTGACTGTCGGCCATCGCCCGGTACAGCCCGAGTTCTTCGCCGACGATGACATTGGCCAACATCGCCGCGCCACCCATGTCGTTGACCAGTTTGCCCATGAATTGGTTGAGCTTCGCCTCGTCCATCATGTGTGCTCCTGAAAACAGGATCACAGTCCGGCGGCGTCGAAGGTCGAGGCGTGCGCCACCGGGCGGTGGTCGCGGAAACGGGCAGGGCACGACAGAAGTCCTGCGTCCCCCTCGACTGGGTAATGAAACAGTCTAGCCGCCGTTCGGGCGTAATGCCGACTTTGTGAACAATGAAAAAACCTGTGGGAGCGAGCCTGCTCGCGAAAGCGGTGAATCAGACAATGAAGATGTTGAATGATAAACCGCATTCGCGAGCAGGCTCGCTCCCACAATGGATTCGCAATCGAGCTGTATCTTTGTGTATTCCGGCCACCGAGCGATACACACGCTTGCAAACCTGCGCTCAGTTGCACACAGCTGTGATACAGCCAGCGCGTCAACTGGAGAAAATCCACAACAGAGGCCGTGCACATGCCGCTTTCATCCCTGCCACCCAGCGTCGGCCTCGGCCTGCGCCGTGGCCTGCTCAACGATCTGCGAAACGCCCGCCCTGGCAGTTTCGACTTTCTTGAAGTCGCGCCGGAAAACTGGATTGGCGTTGGCGGGGCGCACGGCGCGGCGCTGGGGCAATTGGCCGAGCGCTATCCGTTGTCCTGCCACGGCTTATCGCTGTCGCTCGGTGGCCCGGCGCCGCTGGATGTCGGTTTCCTGCAGGAAGTGCGGGTGTTTCTCGACCATTACAACGTGCCGCTGTACAGCGAACACCTGAGCTACTGCAGCGATGACGGTCACCTTTACGACCTGCTGCCGCTGCCCTTTACCGAAGAAGCCGTGTATCACGTCGCCGCGCGCATCCGTCAGGCGCAGGACATCCTCGGCCGGCGTCTGGCGATAGAAAACGTCTCCTATTACGCCGCCCCGCACCAGGAAATGGACGAAGTGACGTTCACCAACGCTGTGCTGCGCGAGGCCGATTGCGAGCTGCTGCTGGACGTGAATAACGTTTACGTCAATTCGGTCAATCACGGCTTCGATCCGCAGGCGTTTCTTGCGGGTATCGAGCCGGGGCGGGTGGTGGGCATGCATGTCGCCGGGCATTTCGATGAGTCCGACAGCCTGAAAATCGACACCCACGGTGCCTCGGTCAAACCTGTGGTATGGGCATTGTTGGCGCAGGCCTATGCGCGATTCGGTGCGCAGCCGACTTTGCTGGAGCGGGATTTCAATTTTCCAGCCTTTGCCGAACTGGTGGCCGAATTGCAGACCATTCGCCACCTGCAAGCAGGAGGAGGCCCTCATGGATAACCTGCAACAGCAACAACAGGCGCTGACCCGCTACCTGCGTGACCCCGAACAGCAGACACCACCCGCCGACATGAACGCGGCGCGCGTCGAGGTTTATCGTGATCTGGTGTTCAACAACGTCTCGGTATTGTTGAGCGGAACCTTTCCGGTATTGATCCGGATCATCGGCGAACCACGCTGGCGCTTGCTGGTGCGTGGCTTTCTGCGCGACTGGCGTGCGCAGACACCAAAGTTCGGCGAGATCGCCGGGGAATTTATCGACTATCTGGCGGCGCAACCGCAGGTGTTGCAGGACGGGCAGTCGCCGGCGTTTCTGTTGGAGCTGGCGCATTACGAATGGGTCGAGATGGTTCTGCAGCAGTCCGATGCGCCCGCGTTGCCGCTGACGGATCCGGCCCTGTTGCTGCATCGCCCGTTGCAGGTTTCGGCGCTAGCCTGGCCGTTGGCGTATGTATGGCCGGTGCATGAACTCGACCCAAACAACCAGCCCGATTCGCCACCGGCGCAATCGACCCTGCTACTGGTGCGGCGCACGGCAGATTTCAGCGTGAAGTTTTCCCTGCTGAGCCCGTTGGCTTTGCGTTTGTTGCAGCGTGTTGGCGAGTTTGCAGAGTTGACGGGGCGTGAGCAGTTGCAGGAGCTTGCAGAGGAGGCGGAGCAAGCGACCAGTGATGCGTTCGTCGACGAAGGCCTGGCGTTGCTGCAACAGCTGCATGCGGATCGGGTGGTTGGCATCACCTGAATGAAACACAAGTCATTGTAGGAGTGAGCCTGCTCGCGATAGCGGTCGGTCAGACATATTGCATTGGCTGACACACCGCTATCGCGAGCAGGCTCACTCCTACAATCATGTGTGCGCTTATTGGTTGATGGGCAACTCCAGTTCCGCACACAGCCCGCCGCCCTCACGGTTGCTCAAGGTCAGCGTGCCGCCCAGCGCCATCGCCAGTTGCTGAGCAATGGCCAAACCCAGACCAGTACCGCCGGTATCGCGATTACGCGAGTTCTCCACCCGGTAAAACGGCTGCAGCACCTGCGCCAGTTCGGCTTCGGCGATGCCTGGGCCGCGGTCGAGTACGCTGATCGACAGACTGGCGCCGTCCGCCGCAACGTGGACTTCAGCAGCGCCAGCGAACTTCAGGGCATTGTCGGTGAGGTTCACCAGCACCCGGCGCAAGGCATGCGGGCGGGTGTCGATGACCGCTGCGCTGTGGCCGACCAGTTGCACCTGCTTGTCCATGTCCTGATAGTCGAACACCAGGCTTTCGAGGAAGGAATCCATGTTGGTGCGCCGGCTCTCTTCGGTCGACCCGTGGACGCTGCGCGCATAGGCCACGCCTTCGCGCACCAGATGCTCCATCTCGCTGAGGTCGTTGCACAGTTTGTCTTTCTCGGCGCAGTCGTCCATGAACTCGGCGCGCAATTTCATTCGGGTGATCGGCGTTTGCAGGTCGTGGGAAATCGCTGCCAGCAATTGCATGCGTTCTTTCAGGTAGGCGGCGATGCGCGCCTGCATGGTGTTGAAGGCACGCGCCGCGTAAACCACTTCGTTCGGACCTGATTCGTCAAGTTTGATCGGCTGAGCGTTGGGGTCGAGGGTTTCCACGGCGTTGGCCAGGCGGGTCAGCGGGCGGATCGCGATGCGCACCGCCAGCCAGGTGCAGGCGATCATCAACGCCAACTGGCCGAGCAGCACCCCCGGCAACCACGGCGACAGCGGGGCCATGGCCGGGCGCACGTCGATGGTCAGCGGGCTGCCGTCGCTCAGACGCAGGTGGCCCTGAAAGTGTTGGCGTGGCCCGGGTATGTCGGTGAAGGTCAGCGGATAGCGCTCACCGATGGCTTCGGTGATCGAAGTCACCGCCACTGGCACATCACGGGCATCGATCGGCGTGCCCGGATCGCCCTCGCTCAGCAGGTAACCGTAATTCTGGCGCGCCAGACGGGTGAGCCACGCCGGACGTTCTTCGGCAGGCAGGCGATCGAGGATCGCAACAGAAGTGGAAACGTCGGTTTGCAGATTGCCCAGCATGGTGTTCTTCGCGCTTTCGTAGCGCTCGTAATACTGCGCGCCGAACGACAGCGCCTGGGCGAGGATCAGGCCGATCAGGAAAATCAGCGACAGGCGCGACGCGAGGGTGCGTGGCCAGTGCACGTTGAGGGTCACGCCGGTGCCCCGAGAATCTCCACCGGCAATGAAAACACGTAGCCCTCGCTGCGCACGGTCTTGATATAAGCCGGTTCGCGCGCGTCATCGAGCAGACGCTGGCGCAAACGGCTGACCAGCAAATCAATGGAACGGTCGAACAAGTCGGCATCGCGGCCCTGGGTCAGGTTGAGCAATTGATCGCGGCTGAGCACCCGTTGCGGATGATCGAGGAACACCCGCAGCAAACGATACTCGGCGCCGCTGAGGGCGACCATGGTGCCGTCGGTGTCGAGCAGATGCCGGGCCGAGGTGTCCAGTTGCCAACGGCCAAAGGCGAGCAGGCGGCCAGCTTCGGTAACCACCAGATTTGGCGGCAGCATCCGCGTGCGGCGCAGCACCGCGTTGATCCGCGCCAGCAGTTCGCGTGCGGCGAAGGGTTTGGTCAGGTAGTCATCGGCACCCATTTCCAGGCCGATGATGCGGTCGGTTTCATCGTTGCGCGCGGTCAGCATCAACACCGGCGTGGCCTTGTGTTTGCCCACGCGCAATTCCCGGCACAGCTGCAGGCCATCGTCGCCGGGCATCATGATGTCGAGCACGATCAAGTCGACAGTGTTGGCTTCGAGGAAGCTGCGCATCTGCCGGCCATCGGCGACGACTGTCGTGCGTAGACCGTTTTTCTTCAGGTAGTTGCCCACCAGCTCACGGATCTCGCGGTCGTCGTCGACGATGAGAATGTGATCGACATGTTCCATCGGTTCGAGCCTCTGTCAGAACGGGAATGCCCTGCAGTCTATAGCGCCTGCATCGGCGTGCCTGCCAGCCTTTGTATTGCAGTGTATCTACCGTGTCGACAGATACACGGAAACGCAAAAACAGGATTTTTCCGCGGTTTTGTATCGCTGTGTATCGCCCGGTGACGGGGATACACAGCGATTGAAACGCGCCTGTTCCTGACACAGACGCGATACCTCGCGGGCTTTAAATAGGTTCCATCGAGGCAGACGCAAAACGCCTCGGCCCAAACCCAATAAAGTCCTGAGGAATATCACCATGAACAACAAATCCGTAGTCGCCGCCTGCCTGTTTGCCGCTTTGAACATCTGCACTCTGTCGGCCCGTGCCGAAGCCGCTGCCGCCCCGCAAACCTACACCTACGGCACCCACCTGGATATCCACCAAGTGATCTCGCTGGAACAGGACAACTCGGTGGCCTGCGGCATCGTCGAAGCGCGTATGACCTACCTCGATTCGGCCGGCACCACCCGCGTGCTCGATTACAGCAAATTCGCTGACGGCTGCAACAACGACAACTGATCCATCACTCTTTCTGGAAGGTAAACATCATGAACAACGTATCGCGCTTTCTGACTGCCATCGCTTTCTCCCTGGCCGGCGTAGCCGCCCATGCCAACGCTGCGGTTGAACAGCCTGGCTGCCACAGCAGTACCTGTTTCCAACTGACCCCGGTGGCCAGGCAAGGCACCGACGGCTTGCTCGCCGCGGACGGCTCCGCTCGCACACCGCTGGGCCAGATGTTCGCCGCGGACGGTTCCAGTCGCACGCCGCTGGGCCAGATGTTTGCCGCGGACGGTTCCAGTCGCACACCGCTGGGCCAGATGTTCGCCGCGGACGGTTCCAGTCGCACACCGCTGGGCCAGATGTTCGCCGCGGACGGTTCCAGTCGCACACCGCAAGGCCAGATGTTTGCCGAGAACGGCGCCAGCCGCACGCCACAGGGTCAATGGCTGCAAAGCCAGAGCGCCTGATTGCTCATCACCGTCATATGGAAAAGGTAACTCACCATGTACCTCATCGCGTTTCTCGGCGGTCTGCTGACCGTGCTCAGCCCCTGCATCCTGCCGGTGGTGCCGTTTCTGTTTGCCGGTGCGCAGCGTAGCCGCACTTCGATCCTGCTCACCCTCGGCGGCATGGCCCTGACGTTCGCGCTGATCTCCAGCCTGGCGGTGGTCAGCAGCGAATGGGTGATTCAGGCCAGCAACACCGGACGCCACGTCGCGCTGATCGTGATGAGCGTATTTGCCCTGTCGCTGATCTCGGCGCGCATCGGCGACTGGCTGACGCGTCCCTTTGTGATACTCGGCAACCGTCTCGACCCGCAGGCACAAAACAAGGCCGGGCCGCTGGGCTCGATCATGCTTGGTGTCGCCACCGGGCTGCTGTGGGCGCCGTGCGCCGGGCCAATCCTCGGCGTGATTCTCACTGGCGCCATGCTGCAAGGGGCGAATGCGCAGACCAGCCTGCTGTTGCTCGCTTATGGCGCCGGCAGTGCCTTGTCGCTGGGCCTGCTGATCTTCGCCGGTCGTGGCTTGGTCAACCGTTTGAAACCATCGATCCCGTTTACCGGTTGGTTGCGTCGCGGTGCCGGTGTCGCGGTGCTGGGTGCGGCGGCGGTCATTGCCACGGGTTTCGATAAAACCCTGCTGGCGAACACCTCCTCCGAGGGCGTGGCCAGCGTGGAAAAAAGCGTGCTGGAGAACGTGCCGAAAGTTGTCGACTACCTCGTCACCAAGGTCCGCGCTGACTCGCCGATGGAGGAGGGCAAAGGCGTGATGCCGCCATTGACGGGCGCGGTGCAATGGCTGAACTCGCCCGAGCTGACCAGCGAATCCCTGCGCGGCAAAGTGGTGCTGGTGGACTTCTGGACCTACGACTGCATCAATTGCCAGCACACCCTGCCTTACGTGAAGGACTGGGCGAAAAAATACGAAAAGGACGGCCTCGTGGTGATCGGAGTTCATACGCCGGAGTACGGCTACGAGCGGATCATCGATAACGTCAAGGATCAGGTAAAGAAACTAGGCATTACCTACCCGGTGGCAATCGACAACAACTACGCGATCTGGCGCAACTTCGACAACCAGTACTGGCCGGCGCATTACCTGATCGACGCCAAGGGGCAGGTGCGTTACACCCACTTCGGTGAAGGTCGCTACGAGGCGCAGGAGCAGATGATCAGGCAACTGCTGGAGGAGGCGAAAGCGCCGGCAGCCTGATCAGCGAAATCAATGGCTCAGAGGTCGCGGACCATGAGCCATTGTTCGTTTCCCCAGGCTTGAAAGTTTTCCAGTGCTTGCCAGCCGCGTTTGGCGTAGTAGTCCCGCTTGGTTTGCGTATGGAGGTACAGACGTGACCAACCGCGATTTTTTGCCTCCTGGCAAACCCCGTCAATCAAGCATTCCGCCAACCCGTGCCCCCGGGCGTCAGGGCTGACGAACACGCAGGCCAGCCAAGGTCCGAGGTCGGGCCGCAGGGCAAGATCGGCGCGAGCCAGTGCGGCGCCACCGATCAACTGCTCATCGTCGAGGGCAACGAGGCAAGGCCAGTCACCATTGCTTTGCCCTGCGGCAAATTCGCGTTGCCATTCGGCGAGCGGCTGCTGAGCGTATTCGTAAGAAAAATGGCTGTGAATCCATTCGGCATAACGGTCGCTGTGGTGCAGGTGATCGGCTAGCCAGACGAGGTGCAGAGACATCGGTCGAGTCCTTTCCTGAATTGAACGTGCATCAAAAACCAATCTTGCGTTGCAGGCAATCAACGAGGTGTTTCAGGCGCTTGACAGATTGCCACCATTCATCGGCAAAGCCCCGGTTTTCAAGGGTGGGCAGACGATCGGCAGGGACGCCGATCAGCAGTAGCGCGATAGTGAAACTGGCAGGGCGTTGCCAAGGATCCGCCCCCTGTTTGATGCCTCAGTCACTGTGTAGCGGAGCACCAAAGCATGAGTACCCCGATTGATCTCACCGCCCTGAAAGAACGCCAGAAGGTGGCGTGGGCCAGTGGCGATTACGCCTTGATCGGCACCACGCTGCAGATCGTCGGTGAGAACCTCGCCGAGGCCTGCGATCTGCGGTGCGATGAGCAGGTGCTGGACGTCGCTGCTGGCAATGGCAATGCCACGCTGGCGGCGGCGCGGCGTGGGTGTCTGGTGACTTCAACCGACTATGTTCCGGCATTGTTGGAACGCGGGCAGGATCGGGCGCGGGCCGAGCATCTGGATGTGACGTTTCAAGTGGCTGATGCCGAGGCGTTGCCGTTCGCTGACGAGAGTTACGACGCGGTGTTGTCGACGTTCGGGGTGATGTTTGCGCCGGATCAGGCTCAGGCAGCGGCGGAGTTGGGCAGGGTTTGTCGGCGTGGCGGGCGGATTGGTCTGGCCAACTGGACGCCGGGCGGTTTCGTGGGGCAGATGTTCAAGGTGCTTGGCCGGCATCTGCCTCCGCCGGCCGGGGCGCAACCGCCGTCGAACTGGGGCACGGAGGCGTGGCTGCATACGCATTTTGTTGATCAGGATTTTGTGGTTGAGGTGACGCGCCGGCATTTCAATTTTCGTTATCGTTCGGCGGCGCATTTCATTGATATTTTTCGCCATTGGTATGGGCCGGTGCACAAGGCTTTTGCGGTGTTGCCGCCGGAGGGCGGGGAGGCGCTGGAGGCGGATCTGACGGAGTTGCTTGAGCGGTTGAATCGGGCGGGGGAGGGATCGTTGGTGGTGCCGAGTGAGTATCTTGAGGTGGTGATTGGCAAGCGTTGATTTTTTCTGGTTTGAGTGGGGGCATATCCGTTGCTTCGGGTGCTGCGGCTGGCGGTTTCGCCCTTACGGCGAGGCACTTTTTCCAGACGCCGAAAAAGTACCCAAAAAGGCTTGCTCCTACGTTCGGCCCTCGCAGGCTCGGGTCCCTTCGCTGCGGGATCGATCCGGGCGCAGCGGCTACGGTTTGCTTCGCTGCACCTACTTCCGCTGTGTACGACTTCGTCGTACGGTCGCTGCGCTCCCACGCCCGGATCAATCCCTCCGCTCAGCCTTCCGATGTCGCTGGTTAGGCAAGATCAAGATCAAGAGCACTCGAGCTTGCGCTCATTGTTGAGTGGTTAGAAGCGGCGCTTGGCTTGAGATTTGCGGTGGATTCGCCCCTCACCCCAGCCCTCTCCCCCTGGAGAGGGAGCTGATCTGTGTTGGCTTTGAAATCGTGTACGACTCGGTATTTCAGGTTGGCGCAGCTCTCGCATCCACCCCGGTCAGTCCCCTCTCCCTCCGGGAGAGGGCTAGGGTGAGGGGCTTTTGATTTTCAGGCTCAGTTCAAGCATCTACCCGATCGCCGCCATCGCCAGCAGGCTAGCTCCCACAGGCTGGCGGCATTCCAACTGAAAACATACGATCAAAATGTGGGAGCTTGCCTGCAAGCGATGGCGGCGCAACGGCCGGCCAATCTCTTCTGCGATGCCCCTTACTTCACCTGCCCCCGATCAAACCATTCCAGCGCCGTGCGCCAGATGCAGATGCCCAGGAAATAAGCCGACATCAGCAACCAGACACCCATGACCATCGGGTTGATCTGCGGGTGGTTGAGTACCAGCGACAGGCTGCACAGCAGCCATATCGCAGTGACGGCAATGTTGATCGGCATGAACCGGCGGACGCGGAACGGATGCAGGAATTTCATCCGGGTCACGGTCAGCAATGCCAGGCCGATCACGGTGAGGAAGGTGATCCACGGTCCCGGGCCGATGATGTACAGGCACAGCGCAACCACGTTCCAGGCGGCCGGGAAGCCGACGAAGTAGTTGTCTTTGCTTTTCATGTTGACGTTGCAGAAGCAGAACAGCGACGACACCAGAATCAGCGATACCGTCAGCAGCAAGGTGTAGTCGGGCAAGGGGATGTAGCGATAGATGAACAGCGCCGGGATGAATACGTACGTCAGGTAATCGATCACCAGGTCGAGGATCGAGCCGTCGAAGCTCGGTAGCACCGATTGAACATTGACCTTGCGCGCCAGCGCGCCGTCGAGGCCGTCGACGATCAGTGCCACGCCCAGCCACATCAGGCAGTGGGTCGGCTGGTTTTCCAGCAGGGCGAGGGTCGCCAGGAATGCGGTGACCACGCCAGTCGCGGTAAAACCATGGGCGCCCCATGCTTTGAGCCTGGCGATGTGTATGGTCGATATCACGGGAGCGTTCTCCAGAAAATGCAGCTGGCCGGGGGTCGCCCGCAGGTAGCAGGGCGCCGGCAAACCGGGTCGGGTTGCAGCTATCGACCGGTTTGGCCGGGATAAGGTTCACGCACCATCAATCTTAGCCGGGCGGTGAAAAAATTCCTCGACCGGGGCCGCCAGCGCTCAAGTGTCAGCCAAACGGTGCTGGCGCTATGGCTGGCGGGGTCTATCGTTGCCTGACGCAGTCACGGCTAACGCCTGAGGATGACGTCATGAACACCAGTGATTTGCTTGAACAGTTGTTGCGGGGCCAAGCCTCGGGGCGACCCTCCACAGGCGCGTCCGCCGGGGATGGTCTGGGTGGGCTCGGTGGTTTGCTCGGCGGACTTTTGGGCGGCGGTCAGGCCGGTGGCGCTGGCGCGGCTGCATCCGGCGGGCTCGGCGGGTTGCTTGGTGGCTTGCTCGGCGGAGGCAGTGGCGGATTGGGCGGTGCTTTGGGCGGGGCGCTGGGCGGCGGCAGTCGCACTCGTTCTGGCGGTACCAATTACGCCGCACTGGCATCGCTGGGGATGATGGCGTATCAGGCTTATCAGGCCTGGCAACGCAGCCAGGCCAGTGCGGCGCCGCCACAGATTCCGCAAACCGCCGATCTGCTCGCCGGCCCGCAAATCGAAGAGCATAGCCACGCGGTACTGCGCGCGTTGATCGCGGCGGCCAAGGCTGACGGTCGTATCGATAAAACCGAGAAACACCTGATCAGCAGCGAAATCGGCAAACACACCAGCGATCCGCAGCTGCAGCAATGGCTCGACGCCGAAGTCGCCAAGCCGCTGGATCCTGCCGAAGTGGCGCAATCTGCGCAGGGCGAGCCAGCGGTGGCGGCAGAAATGTATCTGGCCAGCGTCCTGCTGGTAGACGACCAGCAGGACGCCGAGCGCCGCTACCTCGACGAACTCGCCGCCGCCCTGAACATCAATCCCGATTTGCAGGTGCACCTCGAAGCGCAGGCCAAAGCTCAGGCCTGATCTAAAAGCCAAAACCGCCCGACAATCAAAGCCCTTGGCGTTCCATCCGTCAGGGGCTTTTTCAGCTCGATTGAATTTTTCTCACGGCGCATCGCTCTTCTGCATAACAGAGCCAGTCTGCAATCGGTGCGCCCATGAACAGGAATCTCGACGACTACAATCGCATGCGCGATTTTTCCGCGACTTCGGAACCGGCCGCGGTCAAGCGTTCCGGCCGTAAGGCTGCGAAGGATCATGCCTTGCAGTTCTGCATCCAGAAGCACGACGCTTCGCACCTGCATTACGACTTTCGCCTCGAACTCGACGGCGCGCTCAAGAGCTGGGCGGTGCCGAAAGGGCCGTCGCTCGACCCCAAGGTCAAGCGTCTGGCGGTGCACGTCGAAGATCACCCGCTGGATTACGCGACCTTCGAGGGCAGCATTCCCGAAGGACATTACGGCGCCGGCGATGTGATCGTCTGGGATCGCGGGGTGTGGATTCCCCTCGACGATCCGCAAAAGGCTTACGCCAAAGGCCGGCTCAAGTTCGAGTTGCAAGGCGAGAAGCTTGGCGGTGTGTGGAATCTGGTGCGCACGCACATGCCGGGCAAAAAGGAGCAGTGGTTCCTGATCAAGCATCAGGACAACGCCGCCCGCCCGCAGGACGACTACGACGTACTGGTCGCGGAACCGGACAGTGTGTTGAGTGAACGCACGATCGTCGCCAGCCCGAAAAAATCCGCCGAACCGGCCAAGCCGCTGAAAAAAGCTCCGGCGAAGCCCCGCAAACAGGCGACTGGCAAACTCACCGGCGCACACAAGGCCAAGTTGCCAGCGCAACTCAAACCCGAGCTGGCGACACTGGTCGACAGTGCACCGGAAGGGCAGTGGAGTTACGAAATCAAGTTCGATGGTTACCGGATCATGGCGCGCATCGACGGCGATCAGGTGCAACTGTTTACGCGTAACGGCCACGACTGGACGCACAAACTGCCGCAACAGGCTGAAGCCTTGGCGGCATTAGGTCTGGAGTCGGCCTGGCTGGACGGTGAAATGATCGTCGCCAACGAGCAGGGCGTGCCGGATTTTCAGGCGCTGCAGAACGCCTTCGAAGTCGGGCGCAGCGGCAACATCGTTTATTACCTGTTCGATTTGCCCTATCTCAATGGTGTCGATCTGCGCGAAGTCGCGGTCGAGGAACGGCGTGCCGCGTTGGCGACCATTCTCGGCACGCAGAAAAGCGAGTTGCTGCGCTTTTCCGAAGCCTTCGAAGAGACCCCGGACGCGCTGCTCAACAGTGCCTGCCAGATGCAAATGGAAGGCTTGATCGGCAAGCGCCTCGGCTCGCCTTACGTATCTCGGCGCAGCAGCGACTGGATCAAGCTCAAATGCAAACACCGGCAGGAATTCGTCATCGTCGGCTACACCGATCCGAAAGGCGCGCGCAGTGCCTTCGGCGCCTTGTTGCTCGGCCTGCATGATAGTGACAGCGGTGAATTGCGCTATGCCGGCAAGGTCGGCACCGGGTTCAACGAAACCACCTTGAAAAGCATTCTGGCGCAACTCAAACCCTTGCAGGCCAAGAGCGCGGCGGTGGTCAACCCGCCCAGCGGCTTCGAGGCCAAAGGCGTGCACTGGCTCAAGCCGAAACTGCTGGCGGAAGTGGCATTTGCCGAGATGACCAAGGACGGCTCGGTGCGCCACGCCGTGTTCCATGGCCTGCGCAACGACAAACCGGCCAAGGCCATCACCGAGGAGCGAGCGAAGCCCGTGAAGACTGTCGAGAGTGAAACTGCCGAGAAAAAACCGACGAAAAAAGCCGCTGCCAGCAAGGCTCCGAGCAAGGCTGCGAGCAAAAAAACCGCGCCAAGCAAAACCGAAAGCGCACCGTCGCAAGCCAACCTGGCCAACGGCAAAGTGCGTATCACCCACCCGGACCGGGTGATCGACGCGGTCAGCGGCACCACGAAAATGCAGCTTGCCGAGTATTACGCCAGCGTCGCCGAATATATTCTGCCGCACCTCAAGGATCGCCCGGTGGCGCTGGTCCGCGCCCCGGACGGGATCGCTGGCGAACTGTTCTTCCAGAAGAACGCCGAGCGCCTGGCGATTCCCGGCATCAGCACGCTCGACAAAGACGTCACCGGGCAGCCGGTGATGATGATCAACAGTGCCGAAGCGCTGATTGGCGCGGTGCAGATGAGCACCGTCGAGCTGCACACCTGGAATGCTACCCAGAGCGACCTGGACAAGCCCGACCGCTTTGTCCTCGACCTCGATCCGGACCCGGCGTTGCCGTGGAAAAGCATGGTCGAAGCCACGGCGCTGACCCTGACCGTGCTTGATGAACTGGGGCTCAAGGCGTTTCTCAAAACCAGTGGCGGCAAGGGTATTCACTTGGTCGTTCCGTTGACCCGCAAGCACGGCTGGGATGAGGTCAAGGATTTCAGTCACGCCATCGTCAGCCATATGGCCAAGCTGTTGCCGGACCGTTTTTCAGCGGTGTCCGGGCCGAAAAACCGCGTCGGCAAGATCTTCATCGATTACCTGCGCAACGGTCTGGGCGCGACCACCATTTGTACTTACGCGGCGCGCGCGCGCGAAGGCATGCCGGTGTCCGTACCGGTTTTTCGTGAGGAAGTAGCGGAGATCAAGGGCGGCAATCACTGGAATATTCATAACGTCCATGAGCGCCTGGCCGAGGTCGGTGAAGAGCCGTGGGCGGACATGAAGAAAACCCGCCAGACCATCACCGCGCAAATGCGCAAACGCGTCGGCATGAAAAAATGATCAGGCGTCGCGCAGCAAGTCGTGGGCGTTGAGCAGTTCGAAGGCGATCGCCGGGTTGTTGTTCAAGCCTCGGCGAATCGCCGTCGGGATCGCTTTGCGGGTTTTGCGGCACAGCCCCGGTAGGTCGTCGATCTCGATATCGATACCGAGCATCGTCCGGACTTCGTGGAAGCCTGGGGAGACTTCAACGCGAATACCTAACTGGTCATACATGCGTTTTTGCAAATGACGCAGATCGTCGAGGTCTTTGAGTTGTTCCAGACGCGCCAGCAGGACTTTTTCTTCGTTGCGGGTCAGGCGCAGGATGCGTAGATCCGCGCCGGGCGTGTCCAGCAACGGATCGCGCCCGCAAACGCAGGCGCCGGGTGGGCAAGGGGAGCGCAAAGGCGCGGTGGTCGTCATGGCCTCCATCATAGAGGCCGTCGGACCGTTTTGCCTATGTGCGTGAGGCAGCCATCCATCGGCCGCCGTCTCCCTGAAAACTAAGGTTTCAGGCCTTCGTAATGCACCAGAATCGCATTGGCGAGGTCTTCATCGCTGGCGTTGAGCCCCGGGTTGTCCTGGCGCACCTGCTGCAGCACCGATTCAAGATAAACCCCACGAATGGCCCCGCCACTGGCGACGAACGCAGACACGTCGTCACGGGCCGGAATGACCATTTTGTCGTCCTTGAAGGTTGAGTACAGCGAAGCCGATACACCGGCCGAGGTGGCAACATCGCCCGCATCGACACGGGCCAGCGCCGAACCGACCGGCAGGCAAAGGAGTAGAGATGAGACGAGCACTAACTTGCGCATGACGGTGTTCCTCCGAAGGCGCGAAGCGAAAGGGAAGGGACTACATAACGTCAGAGATGTTCGGCGCGCGGGAGTTCCGTGAGCGGCGAAAACGCAGCGGCAAGGAACCGGGCAAAACGGCGAAGGGTCTACCGCTTGCCTGTATTGTTGAGAATGACCCAATGCTCGTCAGAGTCAGCGACAACGTTGCCCGCCCCGCAGATACGCGAATCGAAGCCGCCTTGTTCGGCGGGTTTGTCCTGCTGGCCATCGCCCTCGGCATCTCCCCGCGAAGTCGCGTCGATTGGCTGCTGGAAAATGTGCTGGCCGTGACGCTGGTGTTGGCCCTGGTGCTGGCATATCGGCGGTTTCGCTTGTCGTCCTGGTCGCTGGTGATGATCTTCGCCTTTCTGTGCATCCATGAAGTCGGCTCGCATTACACCTACTCGCGGGTGCCCTACGATCAATGGAGCACGCTGCTGACCGGCGTCAGCGTCAACAAGGTTCTGGGCCTTGAGCGCAATCACTATGATCGGCTGGTGCACTTGAGCTACGGATTGCTGATGGTCTGGCCGATTCGCGAAGTGCTGCTGCGCCTGACCCCGTTGCGCGGCGCCTGGCTGGTGCTGATGACCTTGAACGTGGTGCTGGCGACTTCGGCGTTGTACGAATTGATCGAGTGGATCGGCGGCGCTTATCTGGGCGATGACACCGGACAGGCCTTCGTCGGCGCGCAGAAGGATCCCTGGGATTCGCAGAAGGACATGGCCCTGGCGCTGTTCGGCGCCGGGCTGTCCTTGCTGATGTTGGCAGGCTGGCGTCGTGGAGCGCAGCGCTAAGCGGTCAGATCACTCCGCAGGCCATGCGATCGCCGCCACCGCCCAGTGGTTTGGGCATGTCGGAGTGGTTGTCGCCGCCGGCATGAATCATTAGGGCATGGCCCTTGATCTCGGAAATTTTCTTCAGGCGCGGGGCCAGCACCGGATAATTGGCGACACCGTCAGCCGTCACATACACCGCTGGCAGATCACCCGGATGGCCCTCGGCGTAGGGGCCAAGGTGCTTGCCGGTTTTCGCCGGATCGAAGTGACCGCCAGCTGCCAGTGCCGCGCCTTTCACCCCATCCTTCACGCCCGCTTCGCAGCTGCCGTTTTCATGCACGTGAAACCCGTGAATGCCGGCCGGCAGCGATTTCAGGTCGGGCGTAAACAGCAGGCCATAAGGCGTCTCGCTGACGCTGACCGAGCCGATCGCCTGCGGCGCGCCGTCGGCGCTGACCAGATTGATCGCGACTTTTTCCGTTGCTGCCTGTGCGGTGCCCATCGCCAGGGTGCCGAGCAGGCCAAACCACAGTGCGCGTTTCATAAGCGTTTCCTTCAGCTGCATGAATGTTCGAAGCGATGGATTAATAGCCTGCCAGCGTTAACCGGCGATGAAGGTGCAATCCATCGGCGCTGCAGCGTGTGACTGGCCGCTCGACCGAAAAGTTTTGCCGGATTCAAGTCGCCGCTGACATCAGCCGATACGCTCTGTGTCGGCAGTTCCATGCAAATAGGCTTAACTGAAATCCGACAAGCGCAATCCAGCGTGCCCACGGGAGATTCCACGGTGTCGATCAAACTGCGTTTGGTGTTGCTGATTGCGACCAGCCTGCTGACGGCGCTGATCGTGAGTCTGGTCAGTTATGTCGGCAATCTGCGGATGGCCACGGCGGTCGGCGATAACACGGTGAGCATGAGCGCGCTGCGCAATCACATGGAAGCCGACATGATGCACGACGCCCTGCGCGCCGATGTCTATTCGGCGATGTTGGTCGGATTGGGCAAAAGCAGCAGCACGGCGGCGCAGGTACGTGATTCGCTCACCGAGCACGCCGGGCATTTTCACCAGGTGCTCAACGACAATCTGAAGCTGCCGATCAACCCGACATTGCGCACGGCGCTGGAGCAGATCAAGCCGAGCCTCGACACCTACATCGACACCGGCGAACGGATTGTCGAGCTGGCGCTGGACAACCCCGAAGCCGCCCAGCAGCAACTCGGCACCTTCAACGCGGCGTTCAGCCAGCTCGAAGAACAGATGGCAGCGCTGAGCGAACTGATCGAGTCCAACACCCAGCACACCGCCGAGGTCACGGAAGCAGCGATCCGCAGCGCCAATATCACCCTCGGCGTGGTGCTGCTAGCCAGCCTGCTGTTGCTGCTGGCGCAAGGTCGCTGGGTGATTCGCAGCATCACCGGGCCGTTGCAAACCGCCAGTCGCATCGCCGAAAGCATCGCTCACGGCAACCTCAGCGAGCCGATCGCCGAACCATCCGGCAAGGACGAGGCCAGCGTGCTGATCCGCACGCTGGCGACCATGCAACGCGACCTGCGCAACATGATCGAGGTGGTTCGACGCAACGCCCACGGCGTCAGCGGCATGAGCGAACAGCTCAGTCACGGCTGCCATCAGGTTGCCGACAGCAGTCAGCAGCAAAGCGTCGCCGCCGGCACCATGGCCGCAGCCGCGAGCCAGATGACCGCCAGCATCGAAGAAATCACCCGCCACGCCGAGCGCGCCTTGAGCATGGCCAATCAGGCCGAAACCCTGGCGAAAGAGGGCGGCGGGGTGATCCATCAGGTGGTCAGCGATATGGACGATATCGCCCGCTCTGCACAACAGTCGGCACAGGTCATTCGCACGCTGGACCAGGAATCGGAAGCCATCTTCAACATCATTCAAGTGATCAAAAGCATCGCCGATCAGACCAATCTGCTGGCGCTCAACGCCGCGATCGAAGCCGCGCGGGCCGGCGAGCAGGGGCGTGGCTTCGCTGTGGTCGCTGACGAGGTGCGCAGTCTGGCGGCGCGCACCAGCGCCTCGACCCAGGAAATCGCCGCGATGGTCGCGCGGATTCAAAACAGCACGCGTGAGGCGGTCAGCAGCATGGAGGCTGGGGTGGCGCAGGTTGATAAAGGAATGGCGGTAACCGCCGAGGTCGAACGGGCGATTCGCGAAATTCTTGACGCGACCTTGAGCACCACGCAACTGGTCAACGACATCACCCGCACGATTGGCGAGCAGAGCCAGGCCAGTAACGAAATTGCCCATCAGGTGGAAATGATTGCCGGGATGTCGGAAGGCAACAGCCGGGTAATCGGCCAGACCGCGACGACCACGGACGAGTTGTCGAGCCTGGCGGGGCAGTTGGCGCAGTCGGTGGATCGGTTTCGGTTGTGATAACGGTTGGATCAATTGCAATTGTGGCGTCTGATAAAGCCCCATCGCGGGCAAGCCCGCTCCCACAGTGAGTAATGGTGTAAACACCCTTGCATTCACAACATAGAACCCTGTGGGAGCGGGCTTGCCCGCGATGAGGCCAGCCCGAACGAAATTGATTCAGGCTGGATAATCACGATCAGAACTTGAACGCCTGTCGCCCAATCAGCAACCACTTGCCCTGCTGCTTTTGCCAGATCTGAAAGTTCTCGATCTCGGTCGGCACCACCTCGGTCCCCTTCAATGCCTGCGCCGAAAAATGATTGCGCACCAGCGCGGTATCGCCGGACAGGGTAATGGTCTGCTTCTGCATTTCCAGGGTCTTGAAAGCGCTTCGGCCAGTTTCGATGTCGGCGATGAATTCCTGCTTGTCCTGGACCTTGCCGCTGGAATGGCCGTAGGTCAGGTTGGGCGCGGTGATGGCGTTCAGTTTGGCGATGTCCTTGTGCAGCATTGCCTGCGTCAGATGGTCCACGGCCTGGGCGACGTCCTTTTCCGCCGCAGCAGGCGCGGCCATGGCGTAACCGTTGAAGGCGCAGAGAAAGCCGATCAGCAGTCGGGTCTTGGTCATTGCGGTAGTTCCTTGTTGTTATGGGTTGATGACTGACTTGGCATGTATTCATCAGTCATCGTACAACGTAGCAGAGTACCCAGCGATCAGTCAGCACTTTGCGGCGCTTCGTCGTCGCTGGAAAAAGCCGTGAGGCGCAGAGTCATGTTCGGCCGCTGTCAGCCGATAAAGCGCTAGTGGTGCAAAACGACTTTCAAGTCGGGAACAGACGCGCGGGTTTGCCCTGACGTGATATTCTGCGCGCCAACTTGGTTTGACCTTATTCAGTCAGCGTGCCCGCAGGCGCGCTGGCAGGATCCCTGTCGCTCAAGTAGCTGAAGCCAATAATGATAAGAAGTCAGTTCAGAAGGGACATCAACTGAGGTCGATGCGGCATGTCGGCCTTGTGTGCCCACCCGTCAAAATTGAAGTGTGCCGGAATCTGCGACGCCAGCCTGAGCGTCATCAAAGCGGATCGCATGCTGATAACAGAGGCGGGCGGAAGGCGTTTTATCATAGGTGCAACAGATGTTTAAGAAAGTGAACACAGCCTTGCTGGGTCTGGCTTTGGCAATGGGGATGACATCCGCCAATGCTGACGAAGCAAAGAAAGTCGACGTCCTGCTGATCGGCGGCGGCATCATGAGCACCACCCTGGGTGTGTGGATCAATGAGCTGGAGCCGAGCTGGTCGATGGAAATGGTCGAGCGCCTCGATGGCGTCGCCCAAGAAAGCTCCAACGGCTGGAACAACGCCGGTACCGGTCACTCGGCACTCGCTGAGCTGAACTACACCCCGGAAGACGACAAAGGCAACGTAACGATCCCGAAAGCCGTCGAGATCAACGAAGCGTTCCAGGTGTCCCGTCAGTTCTGGGCCTGGCAGGTTCAGCAGGGCGTTCTGAAGAACCCTCGCTCGTTCATCAACACCACACCGCACATGAGCTTCGTGTGGGGCGATGACAACATCAAGTTCCTCAAAAAGCGCTACGAAGCCCTGCAGGCGAGCCCGCTGTTCGCCGGTATGCAGTACTCCGAAGATCCGGCTGTGATCAAGAAGTGGGTTCCGCTGATGATGGAAGGGCGTGACCCGAACCAGAAAATCGCGGCCACCTGGAGCCCGCTGGGTACCGACATGAACTTCGGCGAAATCACCCGCCAGTTCGCCGCGCACCTGCAGACCAAGCCTAACTTCGATCTGAAACTGTCGAGCGAAGTCGAGGACATCACCAAGAACGCCGATGGCACCTGGCGCGTCAGCTACAAAAACCTCAAAGACGGCACTAAAACCGAAACCGACGCCAAGTTCGTCTTCATCGGCGCTGGCGGCGGTGCCCTGCACCTGCTGCAGAAGTCGGGCATTCCTGAAGCCAAGGAGTACGGTGGCTTCCCGGTGGGTGGTTCGTTCCTCGTGACCGAAAACCCGACCATTGCTGAACAGCACCTGGCCAAGGCTTACGGTAAAGCCTCGGTGGGTTCGCCACCGATGTCGGTTCCGCACCTGGACACCCGTGTCCTGGACGGCAAGCGCGTTATCCTGTTTGGCCCATTCGCGACCTTCAGCACCAAGTTCCTCAAGGAAGGTTCGTACCTGGACCTGCTGACCAGCACCACCACGCACAACATCTGGCCGATGACCAAGGTCGGCATCAAGGAATATCCGCTGGTCGAGTACCTTGCCGGCCAACTGATGCTGTCGGATGAAGACCGCATGAACGCGCTGAAGGAATACTTCCCGAACGCCAAAGCCGAAGACTGGCGTCTGTGGCAAGCCGGCCAGCGCGTGCAGATCATCAAGCGTGATGAGGCTGCAGGCGGCGTGCTGAAACTGGGTACCGAAATCGTTGCTGCTCAGGACGGCTCCATTGCCGGCCTGCTGGGCGCATCGCCAGGCGCGTCGACCGCTGCACCGATCATGCTGAGCGTGCTGCAGAAAGTCTTCAAAGACAAAGTCGCCTCCCCTGAATGGCAAGCCAAGCTGCACCAGATCGTCCCAAGCTACGGCACTCAGCTGAACAGCGATCCGGCCAAAGTGGCCGCAGAATGGGCTTACACCGCCAAGATCCTCGAACTGCCGACGCCTCCGGTGATCGGTCAGGCCGCTGCTCCGGCAGCCGGCGCTGCGGCTGAAAAAGCCCCGGCGCTGAAGGACAACGCTGCACGCGACATGGCCCTCTAAAACAGACGCCTGACGCACAAAGCCCACTGCACCGGTGACGGTCAGTGGGCTTTTTTGTGCCTGCGCTTCAAGCCTTGGCTTTGGCCAGGTAAGCCCCCAGCCGCCGGCCCATCTCTTCACCCAGCGCCTGCAAGCCGCTCAACGGCCGCACCATCACTTCAAACTCGACAATCTTGCCGTGCTCATCGAAGCGAATCATGTCGATGCCTTTGAGCTCTTTCGTACCGACCCTGGCACTGAATTCGAGGATCACGTTGAGCCCATCGGCACTGGCCAGCTCGCGGTGATATTGAAAATCCTCGAAGACCTCGAACACGGTATTGAGGATCATCGACACCACCGGCGCGCCGGGGTAGGGCGTGTGGGCCATCGGTGAGCGAAACACGGCTCGGGCATCAAGCAGCTCGGGCAGGGCGCGCAGGTTGCCGGTGCGGATCATCTCGTGCCAGCGCTGCAGGGATTGGGCGACGGCGGCTTGCAGGTTCAGCTCGGTCATGGGGGCTCCGTTTTTTGTTGTTGTTCTGTCGATCGCGCTGACTGTAGACCAACCTCGTTGAAAGGACATCATGCAGTGCCGAGCTGAATGCCAAACCATCGCCCATGCGGATCAGATGCGCATTTGATCCGTATTTTTTCGCTTTAACTGACGCTGTAACCGGTTCAGCCAAGCGCTCACAATGCCCCGGCAGTGCGGGCACTCGCGATTTTCCTTCATCCTGAAGCGTCTAGTGCACCGCAAACCCGGCATTGAGGAGAGCAAGATGAACAAGATGGCGATTTTCCTGGGTGGCTTCCTGACACTGACCATTCTGATCGGTTTGCTCGCGACGATTTCTCCGGTCTGAAGCCCCCGCAGTTTTTTCGAACTCCGCCATGTTCGCGCTTTCAGTTGCAGTACAGGGCCATGCCAGCGGCCCCACGGACTGAAAGAAGGAGCGAGACATGCGTTGCACAACCCCGCACGGACGATGGCTATCGATGGGCGTGCTGCTGACGGCGCTGAGCGGCTGCGCGATGAGCAACACCGAGTCGCCGGTACAGACGCCCGGCAAAGCCAAGGCCTCCGACACCGAGCTGCTTGAGACCGGCGCGCAATGGCTGCAAGACAAACCGCCGATTCGCGCCTTGAACCTCTACCTCGACGGCTTTCACTTCTACAACGGGCACCCCGATGTGCAAATGGAGGCGCACCACTATTGTTCGGTGCTCAACGAAGAAGTCTTTCAATGCGTGATCTATGACGGCAACAGCGCCGAGGCGAAATTGATGGGCGTCGAGTACATCATCAGCAAACGCCTGTTCGCCCAACTGCCCGCCAAGGAAAAAGCGCTTTGGCACAGCCATGCACACGAAGTCACCTCCGGCCAACTGGTCGCCCCGGGCATCGCGCAAGTCGCTGAAACCCGGCTGATGGAAAAACTCGCCAACACCTACGGCAAGACCTGGCACACCTGGCACACCGATCAGGACAAGCAACTGCCGCTTGGCGTACCGCAATTGATGATGGGCTTCACCACCGACGGCCAGGCCGATCCGCAGATGGTGCAGCAACGTGACCAACGCCTGGGCGTCGACACCGCGAAAAACAAAACCGCCCGCGCGGCGATCAAACCGGCGCCTATCGAGCAGGGCGCCGATGCCTGGCAACAGGGCAATGTGCTGCAACTGCCAGACCCGACCGGGCACACGCATCTGATGCCACGTCCATCGACGGGCAGCGATAAGAATGCTCGGGGTACGCAGCCCACACCTTGAGTAATGCGTTCGGTCGCTCCCACAGGGCTTGCAGTTGCGCACGAAAACCTGTGCTCATCCCCAATCCCTGTGGGAGCGAGCCTGCTCGCGAAAGCGGTGGGTCAGCCTCCGCCGCTGCGGCGACTTTCCATCCCCTCCGGTTTGCCCATGTCCAGCAATCGTCTTTCCAGCAAAACACGCTCAAGCGCCTGGCGTTCCACCAGCGCCATCTGGTGCTCGCGCTTTTTCAACTCCAGCAGGATGGGGCTGGACCAGGTGCGGTAGGTCTGTTCGATGTTGCGGTGCGATCGCATCAGTCTCTCCTTGATCAAGAGCCCGGTGTTGCGGACAGGGGCTCAATCCGATGAGGATTTAACGTTAGACGACAAAACTGGCGGGTGCCTGGTTTCTGCAGATCCCGGATCAATAATATGGGCGATTGCTTGCGCAACCCGGATCAGATGAATTGATGCATACTCGCCCACCGCCTGCGCGATAAAGCTCGCTGCCACAGGCGTTCTCGCCGGTTTTCAAGCTGCCGCACGAACCCGAGCCGCTGCGGTCGTAGTCTTCACCGAGCCGCCTCACTGTGTGGAGATCCAATGAGCCAGGAAGTCCTGACCACCGAAACCAACCGTCGCCAGTTGCAGCAAATCATCGCCGGGCTGTCGGACGGGGTGATTTTGCTGGAACTCGATCAAAGCATTCTGTGGGCCAACGAAGCGGCGCTGGCCATGCATGGCGTCAGCCGCATCGGCGAGCTGGGCAGCAATGCCGAGGAATACGCCAAGCGGTTCAGCCTGCGCTATCGCAACAATCACACCTTGCCACCGGAGAACTATCCGATCAGCCGAGTTGCGCGCTGCGAAATGTTCAGTGACGTGCTGATCGAAGTCTCGCCTGCCGATGACCCGGAGCGCATCTGGGTGCACAGCGTGCGCAGCATGGTGCTGACCGACCGTTTGGGCCAGCCCGAGTCGCTGGTGCTGATCATGAGCGATGTCACCGACTGGGCCAACGCCGAGCAGCGCTTCGAAAAAACCTTCAATGCCAACCCGGCGCCGGCGGTGATCTGCCGCCTTAGCGACTTGCGCTATATCAAGGTCAACCCGGGGTTCCTCGAAATGACCGGCTACAGCCGCGAACAAGTGATCGGAACCTCGGCGTACGAAATCGATATCTTCGAACAGGCCGAGAAACGCGATCTGGCCATCCAGCGACTGCGCGACGTCGCGACCATCCCGCAGATGCAGGCCGAACTGCGCCTGCCCGATGGCGGCAGTAAACAAGTGATCGTCGCTGGGCAACCGCTGTTGCTCAACGATGAGAATTGCATGCTGTTTTCCTTCGTCGACATGGAGCCACGGCGCAAGGTCGAACTCGCCCTGCGTCAGAGCGAAGAGCGTTTCGCCAAGGCGTTCCGCCTGACCCCGGTGCCGATTCTGATCTGCAGCGCCGACCGGCAGGAGGTCATCGACGTCAACCAGGCGTTCCTCGAAACGCTGGGCTATGAGGCTGATGACGTCCTCGGTAAAACCGTCACTCAGTTGAAGTTCATCGATGATGAAGGCGAGCGCACGCGGCTGCTCGCGGCGCTGGCAAACAATGCTCGAATAGATCGGGTCGACGTGCGCGTGCGCAAGCGCGACGACGAATTACTGGAATGCGCGGTGTCGGCGGACACGGTGAAGATCCACGACACGTCCTGCTATCTGCTGGTACTGATGGACATGACCGAGCGCAAGCGCTCCGAGCTGGAACTGGTCGCCGCGATTGAAGAGGTGATGAAGGATGCGTCGTGGTTCAGCCGCACGCTGATCGAAAAACTGGCCAACGTGAAAAAGATCAATTCGCCGCAGTTGCCGAGCGCGTCGTTCACCGACTTGACCGCGCGCGAACGCGATGTGCTGGGGCTGATCTGCGAAGGACTGGCGGACAAGGAAATCGCCGCACGGCTGAAGCTGGCACCCAATACCGTGCGCAATCATGTTGCCACCGTGTACTCCAAGCTCGACGTCCACAGCCGCAGCGAGGCGATCGTCTGGGCGCGCGAACGCGGATTGTTTTCTGGCGAGTGGGGCGCCAAGGGGCAACGCTAGGGGTGCAAATGCACTAGTGATTCGGGTGCAAATTCGTGTATTGGCCGTCGAGTTCAGTTCTTAGGCTTGTGGGGTGCGGTACGAGCTTTTTGGCACGGGACCGCGTCCCCCTCGATGCAGCCAAAGGAACAACCCAAATGATGAATCTTGCACAGTTGCGTGCGCAGCTTGAGCGCAGTTTTCCGCCGCTGGCGTGTGAGTGTTCGGTCGATGGCGATCATTCGCTGACGGTCAAGCTTTACCACAAGGAGTCGGGAGCGGTGGATCTAGTGATCAGTGGTCTGAAGCTCAATGAGTTGCGCACGCCAGAGTCGGTGCAAGCGCTGGTCGATGAATTGCGCTATGAGCTGGAAAGCAACTCGCTACGCTCATCGGCTGAATCGGGCTTGTGATGGGCTTGTATGGGAGCGAGCCTGCTCGCGAAGGCGATCTACCTTACGACGCCTTTTCCCTCACTGACTCGACCTCCAACACAAAATCGACAGCTCCAACCCGTTCAAACAGCCTATCCACTGGCACTTGCAAGGGTCTCGGCTATAAATAATGAGTCGTCAGGTTTTCCGTGACCCGTTGGGTCGCGGGAATTCGTCTCTCATTCACCGCGGGTCGTCCTATGAACAATTCTGGGAATCGCGTGTTGCCGTTGGCTTTTCTATTTGTGTTGCTGGCCGGCTGTGCCAGTCCACCACCCCCAGCGCCAGTGGCGCCACCACCACCGCCCGAGCGCACCTGTCAGGTCATGGAAAACACCGAGGTTGCCGGTGACATGTACGTGGACGGGCAGGTCACCCGGCACATCACCACCACTCGTTGCATCACTCAGTAGCAGCGGCGCACAAACCCTGCGGGAACGAGCGTGCTCGCTTCCGCAGGGCTGGCTTGTCTGAATAGTCAGATCAGGACAGGAAACCGCCGTCCACGTTCAGCGCCACACCGGTGGTGTAGCTTGATGCATCGCTGGCCAGGTACAGCACCGCGCCGGCCATTTCGCTTGGATCAGCGACACGCTTGAGCGGGATCTGCGTCAGTGCCTGTTTGAGGATCGCATCGTTTTTCACCAGTGCCGAGGCGAACTTGGTGTCGGTCAGGCCCGGCAGCAGGGCGTTGCAGCGGATGCCGAATTGCGCGCATTCCTTGGCGAACACCTTGGTCATGTTGATCACGGCCGCTTTGGTCACCGAATAGATGCCCTGGAAAATCCCCGGCGAGATGCCGTTGATCGAGGCGACGTTGATGATGCTGCCGCCGCCGTTTTCGCGCATCAGCTTGCCGGCTTCGACCGACATGAAGAAATAGCCGCGGATGTTCACATCGACGGTCTTTTGAAACGCCCCCAGGTCAGTGTCCAGCACGTTGCAGAACTGCGGGTTGGTCGCGGCGTTGTTGACCAGAATGTCGAGGCGGCCGAACTGTTCCTTGATACCGGCGAACACCTGAGCAATCTGCTCCATTTCACCAATGTGGCAGGCCACGGCCGTGGCTTTGCCGCCGGCGGCGACGATCGCTTCGGCGACATGCTGGCAGCCGTCGAGCTTGCGGCTCGAGACGATTACATGCGCGCCTTGCTGGGCCAGCAGTTTGGCGATGGCTTCACCGATACCACGGCTGGCGCCGGAAACGAAAGCGATCTTGCCGTCGAGGTCGAACAACTGAGTCTTGGACATAAGGGTTCCTTGGTGTGGGCCGTCAGAGGCTCGATTTCGCAATGACCTGCAGGCTCATCTGCTCCAGCAGTTTGTTCATGTGAATGAACTGCGCGAAGCGTTTGTCCTGGGTCTGGCCATGGTAGAAGCGGTAGTAAATCTGCTGCACGATGCCGGCGAGGCGGAACAGGCCGTAGGTGTAGTAGAAGTCGAAGTTATCGATCTGGATGCCCGACCGTTCGGCGTAGTAATCAACGAATTCACGGCGGGTGAGCATGCCCGGCGCATGGCTCGGCTGGCGGCGCATCAACTGCACGGGCGCCGGGTCGTCAGCCTGGATCCAGTAGGCGAGGGTGTTGCCCAGATCCATCAGCGGATCGCCGAGTGTCGTCAGTTCCCAGTCGAGCACGCCGATGATCTGCATCGGGTTCTGTGGGTCGAGGATGACGTTGTCGAAGCGGTAATCATTGTGGACGATGCTCGACGTCGGATGGTCGCCGGGCATCTTGTTGTTGAGCCAGGCTTTAACCTGATCCCAGTGCGGCGCATCCGGGGTCAGGGCTTTCTCGTAGCGCTCGCTCCAGCCTTTGATCTGCCGGGCGACGTAACCTTCAGGTCTGCCCAGGTCACCCAGGCCGCAGGCGTTGTAATCGACGCGGTGCAGTTCGACGAAGCGGTCGATAAAGCTCTTGCACAGCGCTTCGGTCTTCGCTGAGTCGAGGCTCAGTTCCGGCGGCAGATCCGAGCGCAGGATGATGCCCTTGACCCGTTCCATCACGTAGAACTCGGCGCCGATCACCGATTCGTCGGTGCAGTGCACATAGGCTTTCGGGCAATACGGGAAACCGTCGCGCAATTGATTGAGGATGCGGAATTCGCGGCCCATGTCATGGGCGGATTTGGCCTTGTGGCCGAAGGGCGGACGCCGCAGAACGAATTCCTGCTCGGGGTATTCCAGCAGGTAGGTCAGGTTCGACGCACCACCGGGAAACTGGCTGATTGCAGGTGTGCCGGTCAGGCCCGGAATGTGCGCCTTGAGGTACGGATCGATCAGGCTGGCATCGAGTTCTTCGCCGGAGCGGATACGTGTGGACTGGTCAGTAAGCGCCATGCTTATCCCTTCTGCTTATTTTGGAGGCCAGACATCATTGGCTAATCTAATGGCACGCTCGTGCAGCGACAAGCGCGGGTCGGTCTTATAGGTTAGCGTGTTGCCCGATAATCACCTTTGGGAATGAGCCCTCCCTTCCGAGCGGAAGGGGCTACAGGCGTGGGCCGTTGGCGATGCAGAAGCCGGGTTGGCGATCTTCAATAAACGCGCTGGTCGTTAAGTCGGGGTGGGAGGGAAACGGGGGTGAGTACCGCTTGCCCGGAGAAAAACGCCACGAGGTTTTTCCCCACCAACTCCACCGTACCCTGCATGGCTTCCGGCGACAGACCTGCAACGTGCGGGGTCAGCAACACGTTATTGAGTGTTTTCAAGGTGTCGGGCACTTGCGGCTCGTGGTCGAACACATCGAGGGCGGCACCGGCGATCCGCCGTTGTTCGAGAGCCGTCACCAGATCCGCCGTGTCGATGACACTGGCGCGGGCGATATTGACGATGAAGCCGTTCGGGCCCAGCGCATCGAGTACCGAGCGAGTAACCAGGTGCTGCGTGCCGACGCCACCCGGCGTGGCAACGATCAGGAAATCCGCGGCCCGCGCCAGCTCGGTCGGGGTTGAGCAGAACGCGTAAGGCACATCACTGCGCACCTGACGGTTGTGATAACTGACCGACATGTCGAAACCAAGATTGGCCCGTTTGGCGATCGCCATGCCCACTGCACCAAGCCCGAGGATGCCCAGACGTTTGCCGGCCAGCGACGGACGCATGATCTTCGGCCATTCACCGCGGCGTACCGCAGCGTCACAACGGGGTATATCGCGCACCAGCGCCAACAGCATCGCCATCGCATGGTCGGCCACCGACGAGGCGTTGACCCCGGCGCCATTGGTCACGGTAATCCCACGGTCACTGGCCGCCTGCAAATCCACTTGCTCGTAACCGGCGCCGATCACCGTGATGATCTTCAGTGCGGGTAAGGCAGCGATTTCCTCGGCAGTGAGGCCCAGCGGACCACGGGTCAGCACTGCGTCGATGCGGCCGCCATGACTGGCAATGGCTTGCGCACGCTCGGCAGGCGTGGGCGCGAGAATCAGGTGAAAACCCTGATGTTCGAGAATCGGCAGATAGTCATTGATGGTTTCAACCAGTACCAGAACGGTTGCGGGCATTGCACGGCTCCTGAGATCAATGGCGGATGGGGCGCGAAAATCGTTTCAGCGTGCTGAATCCGCCGCGTTTTGGCAATCATGATCATTCGCGCAGTCGTGCATTGATTCTGGACGGCTTCGGGCAAGAAGCAAGGCGTAGCAGCACAGCGGTGATTCGCTGTGCTGCGGGCTTTATTGAGCTGCCCGGGCTTGGTTTGTCGAGTCAAGGTCAGGTTCGCTTCGGGCCATCGGCGCAGGGCGGTCAGGTAACGTATTGCGCAATACCATTGCCAAACGACCAGTTCTCCTTCTTCACCTCGATCAGATTGATGAACACGTCTTCCAGACGCACCGCCAGTTCAGCGTGCAGGTTATCGGCGATGGTTTTGAACAGCAGTTGCTTCTTCTCCACCGACCGGCCCTCGCTGATGGTGATCTGAATGAACACCACGCCGTCGCTGCGCTGAATCCCGAGGTATTGCGGGTCGTAAACCAGGTGCTGCGCATCGTGCTCGGTGAGAATCTGGAAATTGTCATGTTCCGGCACATCGATGCAGCTGCGCAGGGCGGCGTAGATCTGTTCGCCAATACGCTTTGCGAAGGTGGCGTCGGGGTTTTGTTTTATGTCGATGCGAACGAGGGGCATGAGGTGGCTCCTGAGAGTGGGGAACTACTACACGCTAGATGACGTGGGCCAAATTGAAAGTATCGGAGAGTGAACTGACGTAGCCAGGCGACTGACGAAACTCGCGGATTTTGCCTACGCATTCGGCAGATCGATCTGCTATCCGGCACACGGGATAACAGGAAATCATAAAGCCAGGGCAGACATCGCCTGCAGCCAGGGAAGGCAAAATGCTCAGGAACGATCATGAAAATCTCGAACTCGACAGGCTGGAGAACGAGTCGCGCAAACTCGTGGCCGAACGACAAAAGCTTCTGGCGGAAGAAAAAAAGCTTGTTCGAGAGACGAGTTTATATCCGCTCGCTGTGTTGGCTGGGGTCGTAACTGCGGTCACCGCAGTCGCAGGGGTTTTCTTCAAATCTTGATTATCAACGCTGTATAACCGTCAAATGCGGCACGCAAAGGGAAGGGCAGTATGAGTACTTATGATCGCAAAGCCAGAATGGAAGCAATGGAACGGGAGCATGATGAGTGGGCTGAAAGAATGCGTATCAAAAACAAGGGCGATATGTACCCGGTCTGGGGGATGTTGGGTTTCGGGATTTTTTGCATGTCACTGGGGTTTCTGCTGGCGCGCACGATCTGAGCATATTTCCCGGTGACACGCGGTCAGAGTTTAAAAACGACGCTCGGAATGTCTGTTTGCGACGGTTATTTTCCAGAAAACGACGCCAAATTCATCTGCACCGCACAACCATTCCTCAGCTAAGTCTTTGCTTCTGTTGATTTATCACGGAGAATCGCGCCCCTGTTTCGGCCGGAGCATGTCTGTCGGTTTTTTCCGACGCGTCCTGACCGAGTGGCAAGTGACCGGAATGCGGAGATCCGACCGGATGAATGATCAGGCCAATAGCGTCGAAGAGCGCTTTGATGCAGCAGCACCCGCTGAACTTTCGAGCTGGAATCGCCAGGACACCACCTGGATGTTGGGACTGTTCGGGACGGCCATCGGCGCCGGCACCCTGTTCCTGCCGATCAACGCGGGTCTGGGAGGCTTCTGGCCGCTGGTGATCCTCGCGCTGCTGGCGTTCCCGATGACGTTCTATGCGCACCGTGGTCTGACGCGGTTCGTGTTGTCCGGGCGTGAAGGTGCCGACATCACCGAGGTGGTCGAGCAGCATTTCGGCATCAAGGCCGGCGCACTGATCACGTTGCTGTACTTCTTTGCAATCTTCCCCATCCTGCTCATCTACAGTGTCGGCCTGACCAACACGGTCGCCAGTTTCCTCGAACACCAACTGCACATCACGCCACCGCCACGAGCGCTGCTGTCGTTCGTGCTGATCCTCGGTTTGCTGGCGGTGGTGCGCTGCGGCGAGCAAGCGATCGTCAAAGCGATGAGCCTGATGGTCTATCCATTTATCGTTGCGCTGCTGTTTCTGGCGGTGTACCTGATCCCGCACTGGAACGGCGGTATTCTCGCCACCGCATCGCACGTACCGGCACCGTCTGAGCTGTTGCGCACCCTGTGGCTGGCGATTACGGTGATGGTGTTCTCATTCAACCATTCGCCGATCATCTCGGCCTTTGCGGTCGATCAGAAACGCCGCTACGGCAAGCATGCAGAGGAGCGCAGTTCGCAGATCCTGTCGCGCGCCCATGCGTTGATGGTGCTGATGGTGATGTTCTTCGTGTTCAGTTGCGTGCTGACGCTGTCGCCGGAGCAACTGGCTGAGGCCAAGGCGCAAAACCTGTCGATCCTGTCGTACCTGGCCAACCATTTCAGTAATCCGACCATCGCTTTTGCGGCGCCGCTGATTGCTTTTGTGGCGATCTCCAAGTCGTTCCTCGGCCACTACATCGGTGCCAGCGAAGGCCTGAAAGGCTTGATCGTCAAGAGCGGCAAGCGTCCGGGGGCCAAGGCACTGGATCGCATCGTCGCGGCGCTCATGCTGGTGATCTGCTGGATCGTGGCGACGCTGAACCCAAGCATTCTGGGGATGATCGAGACGATTGGCGGCCCGGTGATCGCGGCGATTCTGTTCCTCATGCCGATGTATGCGATTCGCAAAGTGCCGGCCATGGCGCAGTATCGCGGGCAGGCGTCGAATGTGTTTGTAACGGCTGTTGGTCTGGTGGCGATTTCGGCGCTGGTTTACAAACTGGCGATGTAACGCGGCGTCAATCGATAAGAACCGCTGTGCCTGCCCGGGCACAGCGGTTTTTTTTGGCTCGGGAGCCGAGCATGCTCGCGAGCGGTGAGTCATCAACAATGATGTCGACTGACACTCCGCCATCGCTGGCAAGCCAGCTCCCACAGGGTCATGTGTAAAACTCACCCTCTTGGAACGCCATAAACCTGTGTGGGAGCTGGCTTGCCAGCGATGAGGCCCGAACAGCCAACCACCTCGATCAGGCATAAAAAACGCCGCTCATCTCACGATGGGCGGCGTTTTTTATTGCCTTGCAGCGTTAGGCTTGAACGACCGGGATCTTGGCGTTCGCAGCGGCTTCGCGGAACTCGGCGATCTGGTCGAAGGACAGGTAGCGGTAGACATCGGCCGCCATGCTGTCGATCTTGCCAGCGTATTCCATGTACTCCTCGACGGTCGGCAGGCGACCCAGGATCGAAGCAACGGACGCCAGCTCGGCCGAGGCCAGGTAGACGTTCGCGCCGTCGCCCAGACGATTCGGGAAGTTACGGGTCGAAGTCGAGACCACGGTGCTGTTCGGCTCAACGCGTGCCTGGTTACCCATGCACAGCGAGCAGCCTGGCATTTCCATGCGTGCGCCAGCCTTGCCGTAGATGCCGTAGTAGCCTTCTTCGGTCAGTTGGTGAGCGTCCATTTTGGTCGGCGGCGACAGCCACAGACGGGTTGGCAGCTGACCCTTGACCTGATCCAGCAGTTTACCGGCAGCGCGGAAGTGACCGATGTTGGTCATGCACGAACCGATGAACACTTCGTCGATCTTCTCGCCAGCAACGCTGGACAGCAGACGGGCGTCGTCCGGATCGTTTGGTGCGCAGAGCACAGGCTCGTTGATCTCGGCCAGATCGATTTCGATGACTTCGGCGTATTCGGCGTCGGCATCGGCTTCCATCAGTTCAGGATTGGCGAACCAGGCTTCCATCGCTTGCGCGCGACGTTCCAGGGTACGCGCATCGCCGTAGCCTTCGCCGATCATCCAGCGCAGCAGGGTGATGTTGGACTGCAGGTACTCGGTGATCGACTCTTTCGACAGCTTGATGGTGCAACCGGCAGCCGAGCGTTCGGCCGAGGCGTCGGACAGTTCGAACGCCTGCTCCAGGGTCAGACCTTCCAGACCTTCGATTTCCAGGATGCGGCCGGAGAAGGCGTTTTTCTTGCCTTTCTTCTCGACGGTCAGCAGACCGTTCTGGATGGCGAAGTAAGGAATGGCATGAACCAGGTCACGCAGGGTGATGCCAGGTTTCATCTTGCCTTTGAAGCGCACCAGGATCGATTCCGGCATGTCCAGCGGCATCACGCCAGTGGCTGCAGCAAACGCCACCAGACCGGAACCGGCCGGGAACGAAATGCCCATCGGGAAACGGGTGTGCGAATCACCACCGGTACCAACGGTGTCCGGCAGCAGCATGCGGTTCAGCCACGAGTGGATGATGCCGTCGCCCGGACGCAGGGAAACGCCGCCGCGGGTCATGATGAAGTCAGGCAGGGTGTGGTGGGTGGTCACGTCGATCGGCTTTGGATAGGCCGCGGTGTGGCAGAAGGACTGCATCACCAGATCAGCGGAGAAGCCCAGGCACGCCAGGTCTTTCAGTTCGTCACGGGTCATCGGACCTGTGGTGTCCTGAGAACCTACGGTGGTCATCTTCGGTTCGCAGTAGGTGCCAGGACGCACGCCCTGACCTTCCGCCAGACCGCAAGCCTTGCCGACCATTTTCTGCGCCAGGGTGAAACCCTTGGTGCTTTCAGCCGGAGCTTCAGGCTTCTTGAACAGATCGAACGCCGGCAGACCCAGTTCGGCGCGAGCCTTCTCGGTCAGGCCACGGCCGATGATCAGCGGGATACGACCGCCGGCACGGACTTCGTCCAGCAGCACCGGGGTTTTCATTTCGAAAGTGGTGATGACTTCGTCGGTACCGTGCTTGCAGACTTTGCCAGCGTGCGGGTACAGGTCGATCACGTCGCCCATGTTCATGTTCGACACGTCGAATTCGATTGGCAGTGCGCCGGCATCTTCCATGGTGTTGTAGAAGATCGGAGCGATCTTGCTGCCGAAGCAGAAACCGCCAGCGCGCTTGTTCGGCACGTACGGGATGTCGTCGCCGAAGAACCACAGCACCGAGTTGGTTGCCGATTTACGCGAGGAACCGGTACCGACCACGTCACCGACGTAGGCGATAGGGAAGCCCTGGCCGCGCATCTCTTCGATCTGCTTCATCGGGCCGGTTTTGCCTTGCTCGTCCGGAACGATGCCGTCACGGGCCATTTTCAGCATGGCCAGGGCGTGCAGCGGGATGTCAGGACGCGACCAGGCGTCTGGCGCAGGGGAGAGGTCGTCGGTGTTGGTTTCGCCGGTGACCTTGAATACGCGCAGGCTGATCTTGTCGGCCAGCACCGGGCGCTTCTTGAACCACTCGCCATCAGCCCAGGATTGCAGCACGGCCTTGGCGTGAACGTTGCCGTTCTTGGCTTTTTCAGCCACATCGTGGAAGGCGTCGAACATCAGCAGGGTGTGCTTGAGTTCTTCGGCGGCGACTGGCGCCAGCGCGGCGTCGTCCAGCAGTTCAACCAGGGTGACGATGTTGTAGCCGCCCTGCATGGTGCCGAGCAGTTCGACGGCGCGTTTCTTGTCCAGCAGAGGGGAGGAGGCTTCGCCCTTGGCCAGTGCAGACAGGAAGCCGGCCTTGACGTAGGCGGCTTCGTCCACTCCAGGCGGTACGCGGTTGGTGATCAGGTCAACGAGGAAAGCTTCTTCGCCAGCCGGAGGGTTTTTCAGCAGCTCGATCAGGCCTGCTGTTTGTTCGGCGTTAAGCGGCTGGGGAACGATACCCAGGGCTGCACGCTCTTCGATATGTTTGCGGTAGGCTTCAAGCACAGTTATTACCCTCATCAGTGGTCCCAAATGGGTGTCCGGGACGCTCGTCGCGAAATGCTCGTACTCATGCGCTGCGTGGCGTTGTGGGCCGCTTAGCCAGAATTACCGGGCATTCCTTACAGAAGCTGCTTTCAAAGTTTTACGCCTGCAGAACGGGGAGCTGATGAGGGTTGGCGTTGGGCTTTTCCCCGCTGGAAAAACCCTTCGCCAACACCGCTCTGAAGGAACGACTGTGCTCGTGACGCTTTGAAAACAGCTTCTAACGGACATTGGCGCCTTAAAAGGCTGGCTGATTCTACGGCAAAAAAAATTTAAAGGTAAGTCGCGCTCTATTGGACTTTCGTGGCAATGGGCGCGCTTGCGGCGAAGTTCCAGCGTGGCTGTAACCCTGACGTCTGAGGGGTGATCAATGGCCGACAAAGGGCTAACATGCCGGTCTGTTCCGCGTTTCAGTGCCTTGCCTACCTTATGCCCAATCAGACCATCAAGACTCCCTGCGTCGGCCTCTGCTCCACTGTTTACGGTGACTTGGTCTGTCGTGGCTGCAAGCGTTTCCACCACGAAGTGATCCACTGGAATGGTTACGACGAGGAGCAGAAGCGCGCGGTGTGGCTGCGTCTGGAGCAATTGCTGTCACAAGTGATGGCGAGCAAGGTCGAGATCTTTGACCCGGCGCGCCTGCGCGAACAGTTGGAACAGCGCAAGATCCGCTTCGTGCCGCATCAGTCGGAATATTGCTGGGCCTATCAGTTGATTGCCCGGGGGGCGCGGGTGATCGTTAATCTGGAAGCGTACGGGATGGTCTTGCTGCCGGAGTTTCGCGACTGGAACCTGCCGGAACTGCGCGATGCCATTGATCGGGAATTCTTCCTGCTGTCGGAAGCGCACTATCAGCGCTACATCGCCCCCGGTTTCCTCAAGGATGCCTTCGGCGCCTGAAGGTCAAAAGCTTCGCGAGCAGGCTCGCTCGCACAGTAATTGGGGGTGGAATACAGATCCGAGGTATCAGCTGATCCTGTGGGAGCTGGCTTGCCAGCGATGAGGTCGGCCCATCCAGTATCAATGTGACTGACACACCGCCATCGCTGGCAAGCCAGCTCCCACAGGGGAATGCATTTCAAATGTGGGAGCGAGCCCGCTCGCGAAGGCGCCAGTCCAGGCACCGCCATCCTTAATGTTTCACCGCCAGCTCCACCAGATGATCCTCAACCTCCTGCGGCTTGAGCACCAGCACATCGCTTTCCAGCGCGTCCAGCACCGCTTCGGCCGTATTGCCGATCAACGCGCCCGAGAGGCCGTTGCGCGCGACGGTGCCAATCACCGTCACCGCCGCCTGCAGCTCGTGCGCCAGATACGGGATCAAGACGTCCGCCGGGCCTTCTTCGATGTGCAAATGCTCGTCATCTACATCGAACTCGGCCTGAAACGCCCGGCACTGTTCGCGATATTTGGCTTCTATCGTCGATTTGAGCTGAAAGGTCGGGTCTGCCGCCGAGAGCATCGGCGACGGATGCGCGGTGATTACATGCAGGTGCGCCTTCGCCAGGCTGGCGATGTCGTAGCCGTGATCAATGATCGTGGTGTGCAGATGCCGATGTTCGCCATCGGCATTGCCGACGTCGATTGCCGCCAGAATCACCCGGTCTTTCCATGAGCCCGTGGTTTTCACCAGCAGCACCGGGGTAGGGCAGTGGCGCAGCAGTTTCCAGTCCGCCGGGGTCAACAGAGCTTTTTTCAACGAGCTGTCGGGGAAATGCTGTTTGATCACTAGCCCGCAGCCCTCGGCCTGCTGCACATCGATGATGGTTTCGTGCAGGCTCTCGTTCCATGCCTGTTCGGTGGTCACGCTGTAGCCTTCGGCCAGCAGCGCAGCCTTGAGCACGCTGAGCAGGCCGGCGTGGTCATGTTTCTTGTCGCACACCAGCAGATGCAGATGGGCCTGGGTCACGCCGGCGATCAGCTTGGCGCGTTTGAGCGCCAGGCTTTCCGCGTGTTCGGGTTCGATGACCACCAGAATGCTGCGAATGGCTTGCATGAGCGGAGTCTCCAGCAAAGAAAAGGCACGGCGTTGCACAACTATAGTTGCTGCGCGATCGTCTGCGACTTGATGCATATCAACGCCAGCCGCTGGTGGTCTGCGGGCAGGCCGGTATAATCGGCGCCCTTCGCTCGTAGACCTTTTGCCGTGAGCCCCATGATCCTTCCCGAAATCCACGAATTCCTTGGCTGCCGCACCCCCGACGCCTGGGTTCAGGCCGCCCTGGCCGATCAGGAAACCCTGCTGATCGACCACAAGAACTGCGAGTTCAAGGCCGCCAGTACCGCCCTGAGCCTGATTGCCAAGTACCATTCCCATGTCGACCTGATCAACATGATGTCGCGTCTGGCCCGGGAAGAGCTGGTGCACCACGAGCAAGTCATGCGCATCATGAAACGGCGCAAGATCGAACTGCGTCAGCTGCACGCCGGTCGTTACGCCTCGGGCCTGCGCAAAGTCGTGCGCAGCCATGAGCCGGTGAAACTGGTCGATACGCTGGTGGTCGGCGCGTTTATCGAAGCGCGCAGTTGCGAGCGTTTTGAGGCGCTGGTGCCGCATCTGGACGAAGAACTCGGCAAGTTCTACTTCGGCCTGCTGAAAAGCGAGGCGCGGCATTTTCAGGGTTATCTGAAACTGGCCTATCAATACGGCGAGGCGAAAGACGTCGCGCAGGTCATCGAAAAGGTCCGCGCCGCCGAGCAGGAATTGATCGAGTCGCCCGACGAAGAATTCCGCTTCCACAGCGGTGTGCCCGCCGCCGTTTGTTAAAAACTCTTAAAAACATGAAACATCAGCGAAAAACCGGCCCCAGCGGCCGGTTTTTGCTGCCTGCGCCAATCGCTTGCCTGTTGATTGCCGCCATAATGCCGGCCACTTTCGACGAGGGTCAGATGGGCGTTATGGATAACCTGGGTTTTGGCAAAGTCCTGCTGGTGGAAGACGATGAGCGTCTGGCGGCGCTGATCGCGCACTTCCTCGAACAACATGGCTACGAGGTCCGCGTGGTGCATCGCGGCGATCTGGCCGTGGCGGCTTTTCTCGAATTCAAGCCCAAGGTGCTGGTGCTCGACCTGATGCTGCCGGGGCAGAGCGGGCTGCAGGTGTGCCGCGAGATCCGCAGCGTGTCGGACACGCCGATCGTGATGCTGACGGCCAAGGAAGACGACCTCGACCATATTCTCGGCCTCGAATCCGGCGCCGACGATTACCTGATCAAACCGATCAAGCCGCCAGTGTTGCTTGCGCGGCTGCGCGCATTGCAGCGGCGGCAGATGCCGGACAACAGCGTAGTGAGTTTTCTCGAGTTCGGTCTGTTGAGCATCGACCGCAGTTGCCGTGAAGTACGCCTGAGCGGCGAGCTCATCGAATTGACCACCATGGAATTCGAACTGCTGTGGTTGCTGGCCAGCGCGGCGGGCAAGATTCTTTCACGCGATGACATTCTCAATCGCATGCGCGGAATTGCCTTCGACGGGCTCAACCGCAGCGTCGACGTGTACATCAGCAAGTTACGCAACAAGCTCAAGGACAACCCGCGCGAACCGGTGTGCATCAAGACGGTGTGGGGCAAAGGTTATCTGTTCAATCCGTTCGCGTGGGAGCTGTAAATGCTGCGCTTGTTTCTCGGTTTGTTTCTGGTCATGACCCTCGGCCTGGTGGCGGCGTTGCAAACCGTCGAACATACGTTCAACGCGTTGCTCGACAATCAAATGCAGGCTTACAACCGCGAAGCGGTGCGTGGGCAGGCGTGGTCGCTGGTCGATCATTTGCGCGGCACGCAGGGGGCGCAGCGTGAGCAGAAACTCGACAGCTTACGCAAGCACTATGGGCTTTCGCTCAGCCTGGTCGAGGCCGCGCAACTGGCGCTGACGGCGCAGGAAAAAGCCGAGCTGGCGCAGAATCTGCTGGTGATTCGCGACGATTACACCCAGTTCATCAGCAACATCGACGGCGGCTCGCAATTGCTCAGCATCAAGCTGCCGCCGGAGCCGAGCCTGATGCCGTTCTACATCAGTGCCGCCTACGTCATGCTCGCGGTGCTGATCGGCATCGTCCTGTTTTTCTGGGTGCGCCCACACTGGCGCGATCTGGAAAAGCTGCGCATGGCCGCCGAGCGTTTTGGCGCTAACGATCTGTCGGTGCGTATTCAATTGTCCAGGCGCTCGAACATTCGTGATCTGGCCGAACACTTCAATCTGATGGCGGCGCGCATCGAGGGCCTGATTGCCAATCAGCGTGAGTTGACCAACGCGGTATCCCACGAACTGCGCACGCCGATCGCGCGGTTGTCGTTTGAACTCGATCAGCTCAGACAGCAACCCGACGCCAGCCAGAATCGCGAGCTGATTGCCGACATGTACGCCGACCTGGGCGAGCTGGAGGAAATGGTTTCGGAGCTGCTGACCTACGCCAGCCTCGAGCACGGCGCCACGGTGATCAAACGGGAAAATATTCAGGCAGCCAACTGGCTCGACAGCGTGGTCGGCAGCGTCGCACTGGAGGCGGAGGCGGCCGGCATCGAGTTGCTGATTGGTGATTGCCGTGTCGACACCGTGCGCATCGAACCGCGGTTCATGGCGCGCGCGGTGATCAACCTGCTACGCAATGCCATTCGTTATGCCGAGGGGCGCGTTGAAGTGTCGTTGGCGCGCAGCGGTGATCTGTATGAAGTGCAGGTCAGCGATGACGGGCCTGGCGTGCCGATCGACGGCCGGGAGAAAATCTTTGAGCCGTTCTCGCGACTGGATGCCAGCCGGGATCGGCGCACCGGTGGTTTTGGTTTGGGCCTGGCGTTGGTGCGGCGGGTGTCGCAGTCCCATGGCGGACAGGTTGAAGTGGGGGATTCGGCGTGGGGTGGGGCGGTGTTTCGGATGACCTGGGCGCATCTGGATTGAAGACTGTGAGTCTCCTGTCGGGATTACGCCCCCCTGTAGGAGTGAGCCTGCTCGCGATAGCGCTTGGTTAGACACACCAATGCTGACTGATCCACCGCTATCGCGAGCAGGCTCACTCCTACAGGGGGCACGGTTCAGCGGGTCACACCGAGGCGCTCATGCCACTGGGCAATCGACTCTTCGGGGTATTCGTCAAATTGCTGATCCCTGGCTTTCGCCTCGACTTCAACCCAAGACGCTTTCGACCCGAGCATCAAATGCGTGTGCTCCGGCGGCACCGGCAGCGCTGTATCGATAGCCGAGGCAAACGGATGGATCAGCTCTGGCCACTCCGGACTGAACAACCACAAGCCGCTGCCACACAGTGAGCAGAAATGCCGTTCGGCGCTGCTGCAATGGGCGCGTTGATCGCCGGGGTTTTTCATTTTCGCGTGGTAGATGCTGATGTGTTTGCGCCCGCGCACCTTGAGGCTGGTCGCGTCGCCGCCAAGGTTGATTGCATAACCGCCGCCGCCCTGGGTCTTGCGGCAGATCGAGCAATAGCAGCGTTGATAAGGGTAGGGGTGGGCGCTGTCGAGGCTGAACGTGACCTCGCCGCAATGGCAGGAGCCTTCGAGGTGCATGGTGTTCTCCTGATGATGAATGTTTGCTCAAGCCTAGAACATTACACGCGGTGTGATGCGCCGCCCGCGCGCAGCGTCTAGCCCCAGTGTCCCCGCGATCCCTTGGGGCGAGACTTCGAGACCCGGCATGCAAGCGCTGTTGAACGAGATCCTTGACGCTGTCCGCCCGTTGATCGGGCAGGGCAAAGTGGCTGATTACATCCCCGCCCTTGGCACCGTGCCGGCCAATCAACTGGGCATCGCCGTGTATGGGAATGACGGCGAAATGTACTGCGCCGGCGACGCTGAAACGCCGTTCTCGGTGCAAAGTATTTCCAAGGTGTTCAGCCTCGTGCAGGCGATCGATCATTCCGGCGAAGCGATCTGGGAGCGCCTCGGCCACGAGCCTTCCGGGCAGCCGTTCAACTCGCTGGTGCAACTGGAATTCGAACGCGGCCGGCCACGCAATCCGTTCATCAATGCCGGTGCATTGGTGATTTGCGACATCAATCAGTCACGCTTCGCCGCGCCGACCTTGTCGATGCGCGACTTCGTTCGGCGCCTGTCGGGCAACCCGCAGATCATGATCGACGGCAAGGTCGCCGATTCCGAATACCAGCACCGCGCGCGCAATGCGGCGATGGCGTATCTCATGCAGTCGTTCGGCAATTTCCACAACGATGTCGAAGCGGTGCTGCGCAGCTATTTCAGCCACTGTGCACTGCGCATGAATTGCATCGATCTGGCCCGGGCCTTCTGCTTTCTGGCCAACGACGGTTTCTGCAAACACAGCGGCGAGCGCATCCTCACGCCTCGACAGACCCAGCAGGTCAATTCGATCATGGCCACCAGCGGGCTGTATGACGAGGCCGGGAACTTCGCCTACCGCGTTGGTTTGCCAGGCAAGAGCGGCGTCGGTGGCGGAATCGTCGCGGTGGTGCCAGGGCAGTTCACGGTTTGCGTGTGGTCGCCGGAGCTCAACGCCGCGGGGAATTCGCTGGCGGGGATGGCGGCGCTGGAGTTGCTCAGCTCACGGATTGGCTGGTCGGTTTTCTGAAACTCACACAATTCCCTTGTAGGAGTGAGCCTGCTCGCGATAGCGCCGGATCAGTCGCCATGGGTGTATCTGACCCACCGCTATCGCGAGCAGGCTCACTTCTACAAGGGTTTATTGGTGGATTGAAGAGGTGTATTTCATCGGTTAATCCGCTACATTTTCCGGCCGCCCCCTGCATGGTGAATCCGCTTCATGTCTCTCGCGCTCGAACGTCTAGTCGCTGGCACGCCGATCCCTTTCGCTGGTAACCGCGTCACCGTGGTCAGCCCCGAACTGGCCGCACGCTTTCAGCCGGGTGATCACCTGCTGGTCGAGCAGGTCAGTGGCGAGTTGCTGCTGATCCCCGTGACGGATCAGCAAGCGGCGTCGGTCGCGATCGAGCGTGCGGCAGCGGCATTCACGGCGTTGTCGGCGGTGAGCGACGAGGCGATCAGCGAGTTCTTCGATCTGTTTGCCCAGCGTCTGGAAGACCCGCAATGTTGGGCCCACATAGAATCCGCCAACCGCGCCGACATCGAACGCGCCAAGGCCCGCGGCCGCTCCACCACTCGACTGCTCGCCGACGAACGCATGCGCCGCGACATGATCGCCGGCCTGCGTGCCTGGCGCGATGCCGCAGCAACCCGCGGCAAAATCATCAGCAGTGTCGAGCACGACGGCTGGAAGGTCGAGCAAGTGGTCGCGCCGCTGGGCATCGTTGCGTTTGTCTTTGAAGGCCGGCCGAACGTGTTCGCCGATGCCGCTGGCGTCTTGCGCACCGGCAACACCGCGGTGCTGCGTATCGGCAGCGATGCGCTGGGCACCGCGCAAGCAATCGTCGCCCACGCCTTGAACCCGGCACTGGCCGCAGCCGGCCTTCCGGACGGCGCGGTGTCGCTGGTGGAAAGTGTCAATCACGCCGCCGGTTGGGCGATGTTCGCTGACCGACGCTTGTCGCTGGCGATAGCGCGGGGTTCGGGTCGTGCGGTCAGTCAACTCGGCAGCATCGCCCAGCAGGCCGGTACCGCGGTCAGCCTGCACGGCACTGGTGGGGCATGGCTGATCGCCGATCAGGCCGCCGATGCCGAGCGCTTTGCTGCGGTTGTGCGCAACTCGCTGGACCGCAAAGTCTGCAACACCCTCAACGTTTGCCTGATCCAGCGTGATCGCGCCGCTGAACTGGTGCCGTTGTTTCTTGATGCGTTGAAACAGGCAGGCACCGCGCGCGGGCAGGGTTGCAAACTGCACATCGTTGAAGGCAGCGAAAGTTGCTTGCCGAGTGAATGGCAGAACGCAACGGTCGAGGTTTACCGCGCCGAGGGTTACCAGACTGAAGCGCTCGCCGAACCGCTGGCGGAATCGGAACTGGGCCGCGAGTGGGAGTGGGAGGAAACCCCGGAAGTCAGCCTGATGATCGTCGACGATCTGGACCAGGCGATCGCCTTGTTCAACCGCTACAGCCCGCAATTCACCGTGTCGTTGATCAGCGAGGATGCCGCCGTCCATGAGCGTTTCTACAACGCGGTCAACGCGCCGTTCGTGGGCAATGGCATCACCCGCTGGGTCGACGGGCAGTACGCGCTGAACAAGCCGGAGCTGGGCCTTTCCAACTGGGAAAGCGGGCGCTTGTTTGCGCGCAGTGCGATTCTTTCCGGGGATGGTGTGTTTACCGTGCGCAGCCGCATGACGCAGGTTGATCTCACGGTAAAGCGCTGATTCCTTAGCCGGTGATCGCTCCCATGCTCTGCGTGGGAACGCAGCCCGTGACGCTCCGCGTCACTGGACGCAGAGCGTCCCCGGAGGCATTCCCACGCAGAGCGTGGGAGCGATCAGTCATGCTGCGTGATTAGCCTGCGCATGCACCGCGCAAGTCGTCGGTTGCTCGGCCAGTGGCACAAAGGTGCGGCGGTCCGAAGACAGCGCATCGATCGAGCCGGTCTCGATGTCGTACACCCAGCCATGCAGATTCAACAGGCCTTTTTCCTGCGCCAGGCGCACGCTCGGGTGGGTCTGGATATTGGCCAGTTGCGCGATCACGTTCTCGCGCACCATCGAACTCAGCTTCGCCGCATCGTTGATGTGAGGTCGCGCTTCGTTGACCACTTTTGCAGATTCGGCATGCTGCAGCCAGCCACTGACCGCCGGCAGGTGGTCCATGCATTTGCACTGGGCAATCGCGGTCATTGCGCCGCAATCGGAATGCCCGCAAATCACGATATCGCTCACGCCGAGTACGGCCACCGCGTATTCCACGGTCGCTGAAACCCCGCCCGGATGCGGGCTGTAGGACGGCACGATGTTGCCGGCGTTGCGGATCACGAACAGCTCGCCGGGCTCTTGCTGGGTCAGCAGTTCCGGCACCACGCGGCTGTCGGAACAGGCGATGAACAAGGTGCCGGGCTGCTGCGCGGTGGCCAGGTGACGGAACAGTTCGCTGCGTTGCGGAAAGGCTTCGTTCTGAAATTTCAGGAAGCCGTCAATCAGGGCTTGCATGGGCGTGTCCTCTATAAGGTGATCGAGTGGCCCGCATCCGGGATGCGGGCCGGAGCAATCAGAACGGACGCAGCGGCAGGAACTTGCCATCGAGGGTGACCACGGCGCGGGAGCCGCCTTCTGGATCGTCAACTTTCTTGATGTCGAGTTTGAAGTTGATCGCGCTGATGATGCCGTCGCCGAACTGCTCGTGGACCAGCGCTTTGAGCGTGGTGCCATAGATCTGGATCATCTCGTGAAAGCGGTAGATGGTCGGGTCGGTCGGTACGCCGTTGAGGCTGCCGCGCAACGGGATGATCTGCATCGCCGCGACGTCTGCAACGCTCAGCACCAGCTTGTTGCCGACCACTTTCGCAGCGTTTTCCGGCAGTGGGTGCTGGCCGAGCAGGGCGGCGGTGACGTAGGCCAGGCTCAGGCCGGTGTCATCGGCGAGATCCTGCCACGACAGATCCTTGCGTGCCTTGGCGTCGAGGATGCGGGTAGTCAGGGCCAGGCTGGTGTCGTTGCAGGCGTGGGACTGTTGCATTGTGTCACTCCTTTCAGGGTTGGCTTGCTGTGTGAGAGAGATCTTCGGCCGATTGATCCATAGCGTCCAAGACCGATATACAATGCCGGGCATTAGTCCTGCCTATAGATGGTGTGCCCCATGCTGTTGCGACATTTGCGGTATCTGCTGGCCGTTGCCGATCACGGCGGTTTCACCCGTGCCGCCGAAGCGCTGCACGTGTCGCAGCCGACCCTATCGCAGCAGATCCGTCAGTTGGAAGAAACCCTCGGCGTAACGCTGTTCGACCGCACCTCGCGCACCGTGAAACCCACCGATGCCGGCGAGGCGTACATCGAATGTGCGCGGCGAGTCCTGGTAGAGCTGGAGGCGGGCAAGCGCGCCTTGCATGACGTTAAGGATCTGTCGCGCGGCATGTTGCGTCTGGCCATGACGCCGACGTTCATGGCGTACCTGGTCGGGCCGCTGGTGCGGGATTTCGCGGCGCGGTATCCGGGGATTCATCTGCAGATTTTCGAGTTGTCGATGGGCGACATCGAGGCCGGGCTGGCGGATGACTCGCTGGATATTGCGATTGCGTTTACGCCGGTGCGCAATGCGGAGATCGAATGCATTCCGGCCTTTACCGAAACGTTGGCGATCATGGTCGGCCGTGAGCATCCGCTGTATGCCAGTGACTCGCGGTTACTGGCGGAGGACATTGCTCAGCTGGATTTCGCCTTGCTGGCGCCTGAGTTCATTACGCGGTTGTCGGTGGACGAGTACTTTCGACAGCAGGGGATCACGCCGAAGGTGCACATAGAAGTGAATTCGGTGAGCACGTTGCTGGAAGTGGTGCGCTGTTCACCGATGGCGACGATGTTGCCGCAGGCGATCGCGACAGAGGACCGGGCGTTGCGCCGGTTGCACGTGGCGAATGAAACGCCGCAGCGTGGGGCGGCGATTTTGCGGCGGCGTAATAATTATCACAGTGCGGCGGCGCTGGCGTTTGTCGAGTTGATGCTGGAAACGCAGAGCCTTCAAGCAACACGGTTCGTGTAGGAGTGAGCCTGCTCGCGATAGCGTCAATTCAGACGCATCTTTCTTGACTGAAGCACCGCAATCGCGAGCAGGCTCACTCCTACAGGGGCATTGGTGAACTCTGGATATAAAAAGGGCCTGCTCCTTTTCAGGACCAGGCCCAATAGTTATGAAGTGCAGAACTCAATACAACCGATCAATCACCCGAACTTCATTGTTGTTCTGCAGCGAATCCCACGCCTGTTTCAGCGTTTGCAAAACATTGCCAATAAAGTCCCTGTCGGCCGCTGCCTTCTTGCCGACATAACCGTGGCCGCGCCGGTACATCTTCAGGCGGGCCGCCAGGTTCTGGTGGTTACGGTCGAATTCTTCTTCACCAGCATGGGGCGACAGGCAGTCGATATGCACCTGACCCGACTTGCTGATCCACAGAATATGGCTGTCGTGGCTGTCTTTTTGCGCAGCGAACATACGAGCCAGTTCTTCGACAGTAGGTTGATTGTTCAGATTCATGATTATTGCCCCTTGACCAGTCTGGTGATCTTTCAAAGTTGATTCGCTAATACAGGTAGCCCATCGGTTAGTTGATCCCTGGCACCGAAACCAGGACGTCAGCGCTCGCCCGTGTGAAGTACGGGGTCGTGCATCTGTTGCATGTAGTCGTGTTGAATAACTGCTACGCAATAGCGTCACAACGAGGAGAAGCAGCGAAAACCGGGAGGCGCATTGCCGACGTTTTCAGCGTCGATCACAAGCATCTTGAGAATTTTCGCCAGCGCTTCTCGTCCTTGTACTGGACGTTCAGGCCAGGTCAGCTTCTTCAATCTGCCTTGTGGGCAGCGTGTATCCGGAAAAAACAACTCGGCGGTCAGACGAGTTTGCTCAAGCGTGTTACCAGCGTTCCCGATCGGGGAACGTCTTCATCATGCAAAAGCAAAACGATGCCGTCAACGGTTTTGTAGTGATTATTTTTAAGCACTACATATTGTCGGACAAAGCTGTTTGGTATGAGAAAAAATCCGCAGCCGAGACGAAATGAGGGAACCGCGAGGGGTTTAGCGAGTCGCTGGGCGAGCTGTGCGTTTACGCGTGGCGGTGGTTTTGCTGGCGGTCGATTTGCGTTTCTTCTTCCATGGCGCCGCCGCTTTACCGGCGGGCTTCGGGCCGCTGATGGTCAGGCTCAGGCCGGAACAACGGGTGACTTGCTTGCTCATCCACGCCGCTTGTTTGGTGACGAATTCTTCCAGACTCATCTCGCCGCTCTGCACCATGTCCAGCGCCTGTTCCCAGATCGCCGTGGTGCCGGGGTCGGCAATTGCGCGAGGTACCGCATCGATCAGGCTGAACGCGGCCGGCGTGGCGGCGAGCGCCTTGCCGTTTTTCACCAGATAACCCCGGTCAATCAAGCCCTGAATGATCGAGGCGCGGGTGGCTTCGGTGCCGATCCCGGTGGTGTCCTTGAGTTTCTGTTTGAGCAGCGGATCTTCCACCAGTCTGGCGACGTTTTTCATCGCCTTGATCAGATCGCCTTCGGTGTAGGGTTTCGGCGGTTGCGTCCACAGGTCCTTGAGCTTGACCTCGGCGACGGCGCATTCGACGCCCTGGCTAAGTGCCGGCAAGGTCTGCGGCGCCGCAGCCTCGCGGCCCTTGGCCGGGGCGAGTGCTTCGGGCAACGCGCGTTTCCAGCCCGGCTCGATGATCTGCTTGCCGACTGCGCGCAGCGCTTGACCAGCGCAATCGAAATCGGCCTGGGTGCGATCGTATTCATGATTGGGCAGAAACTGCGCCAGATAGCGTGCGCGAATCAGCGTGTACACCGCGCGATGCTTGCCGGTCAGGCGCTCGAGGTTTTTCGCCGCGGCGGTGGGGATGATGCCATGGTGAGCGCTGACCTTGGCGTCGTTCCATGCGCGTGAGCGGCGCTGTGGTTCAAGATGGCCTCGCAGCGCTTCGAGGCCCGGATCGGCCTGACGCAACGCCGCAAGAATGCCCGGCGCTTCGCTGTGCTGGCTCAGCGGCAAGTAACCGCAATCGCTGCGCGGGTAAGTGATGACTTTGTAGGTTTCGTACAGCGCTTGGGCGATGTCGAGGGTTTCCTGCGCGCCAAGGCCGAGTTTCTTCGAGCAGACTTCCTGCAAGGTGCCGAGATCGAAGGGCAGTGGCGCGACTTCGCGCATGCGCTCGGTTTTCAGCTTGACTACCCGCGCGCTGGGCGCACTGCCGATCGCCGCCGCTGCCTGCTGGGCCAGCGCCTGATTCAGGCAGCGCTCCTGCTCGTCACAGGCATCCGTCGGCGCGCGCCATTGCGCGGTAAACCGCGTGCCGTTGTGCAGCAGATCGACATCGATCGCCCAGAACGGCACGGGCACGAAATCGGCAATGCTGCGGTCGCGATCCACCACCAGCCGCAAGGTCGGCGTTTGCACCCGGCCTACCGGCAGCACGCCTTGATAACCCGACTGGCGGCCGAGCAGGGTAAACAGGCGGCTCATGTTCATGCCGATCAGCCAGTCCGCCCGCGAACGGCCCAGTGCCGAGTGATACAGGCTGAAGGTCTCTGCGCCCGGCTTCAGTGCGGCCAGGGCCTTGCGGATCGAGGCCTCGTCCAGCGCCGACAGCCACAATCGCCGTATCGGCCCACGATAGCGGCAATGCTCGACCAGTTCCCGGGCGATCATCTCGCCCTCACGGTCGGCGTCGGTGGCGATGATCAGTTCGCTGGCCTCGCCGAGCAGGCGTTTCACCGCTTTGAACTGGCTGGCGGTGCGCGGCTTGACGGTCATTTTCCATTTTTCCGGAATGATCGGCAGGTCCGCCAGCACCCAACGCTTGTAGCGCGCGTCGTAGGCGTCCGGCGGCGCGGTTTCGAGCAGATGGCCGATGCACCAGGTCACCGTGACGTCCGTTCCCAGCCAGCAGCCGTCGCCCCGACGCCGGGCGCCGAGCACGGCCGCAATGTCTTTGGCCTGGGAGGGTTTTTCGCAGAGGTACAGCCGCATAGCCACCATCGTCGATCAGGGTCGGAACAGGTGCACAGAATGGCCGGACTTGGCGGTGGGGGCAACTTTTATCTGTATGGATATACATGTAAAAGTTGCCGGCCCTTGCCCTCACCCTGGCCCTCTCTCTGAGGGCGAGGGGACTGACTGGGGGGAGGCGCTTCGCCGTTCGGCTGCAATCCCGTCTTCATCAGGCGCCATCAGCTATACCTGAACCGTCTCTTCGCCGTATTCAGGAGAACCCCATGAAAAGCCCCAGCCCCGTGATCAACCTCGAACAACTCGCCGGCTGCCTGGTGGTGAAATTCCACGGCATCCAGGTGGCCGCATCCTCCCACGTGCTGGTCCTCAAAGAAGCCAATTACCCGCCGGTGTATTACCTGCCGCGCGAAGACATCGACGAGAAATATTTCGCCCGCACCGATCACACCAGCTATTGCCCGTACAAGGGCGATGCCAACTACTTCAGTTTGCAGGTGCCGGGGCATGAGCAGCCGAATGCAGTGTGGACGTACGAAAACCCGAAAGTGTCGGTGGCACCGATCCGCGACTATGTGGCGTTCTATCCGGATCAGGTGAAGTTCGAGGTGATAAAGGCTGATGCCTGAGCAAAGAAACGGCGAGCGCGCGAACGCTCTCGCCGGCAGCGGTTTCAGTTCTTGTCGAGGTCGATGTTCTTCGTCTCACGCAGGCAGATCATGCCCACCACCAGGCTGACCCCTGTAATCAATACCGGGTACCACAGCCCGTAAAAGATATCGCCGGTGTACACCACCAGGGCAAACGACACCGTCGGCAGGAAACCGCCGAACCAGCCGTTGCCGATGTGGTAGGGCAGCGACATCGAGGTGTAGCGGATGCGCGTCGGGAACAGCTCGACCATCAGCGCCGCCAGTGGCCCGTAGCACATCGCCGAGATGATGATCAGCGCCACGATCAGGGCGACGATCATTGGCTTGTTGATCTGCTGCATGTCGGCCTGTTGCGGGTAGCCGGCGAGGGTGATCGCGCCGCGCAGGGCGGCTTCATCGAAGCCATCGAGTTTGACGTCGCCAACGCTGACCTGCACGCCGCTGCCCGCCGGGGCGGCGACGCTGGAGTAGGGCAGGCCTTGTTTGACCAGGAAGGTCTTGACCTTGTCGCACGGGCTGTCGAATTTGGCTTTGCCTACCGGGTCGAACTGGAAGGTGCAGGTCGCCGGGTCTGCCGTCACGGTGATCGGCGCCTGACGGCTGGCCAGATCGATCGCCGGGTTGGCGTAATGCGCCAGGGATTTGAAAATCGGAAAGTACAGCGCGGTGGCCAGCAGCAAGCCCAGCATCAACACCGGTTTGCGCCCGACCTTGTCCGACAGCCAGCCAAAGAAAATGAAGAACGGCGCGCCGATGACCACACTGACAATCAGCAGGCTGTTGGCCAGCGCCGGGTCCATTTTCAGGAATTGGGTGAGGAAAAACAGCACGTAGAACTGCGCCGCATAAAACGTCACCGCTTGCCCGGCGTTGATGCTGAACAGGGCGATCAGCACGACTTTGAGGTTTTCCCATTTGCCGAAGGATTCGCGGATCGGCGCTTTCGAGGTTTTGCCTTCCTCCTTCATTTTCAGGTAGGCCGGCGACTCGTGCAGGCTCAGGCGAATCCAGGTGGAAATGCCCAGCAGCACGATCGACAGCAGGAACGGAATGCGCCAGCCCCAGACTTCAAACTGGTCGCCGGTGAAATAACGGCAACCGAGCACCACCAGCAGCGACAGCAGCAAGCCGAGGGTGGCGGTGGACTGAATCCAGCTGGTGTGGAAACCGCGCTTGCCGATCGGCGCGTGTTCGGCCACGTAAGTCGCCGCGCCGCCGTATTCGCCACCGAGCGCCAGGCCCTGGAGCATCCTCAGCACCACCAGAATGATCGGTGCGGCAATGCCGATGCTGGCGTAAGTCGGTAGCAGGCCGACGCAGAACGTCGCCACGCCCATCAGAATGATCGTCGCCAAAAACGTGTACTTGCGCCCGATCATGTCGCCCAGTCGCCCGAACACCAGCGCACCGAACGGCCGCACGATGAAGCCGGCGGCGAACGCCATCAGCGCAAAAATGAACGCGGTGGTGTCGTTGACCCCGGCGAAAAACTGCTTGCTGATCACTGCCGCGAGGGCACCGTAAAGAAAGAAGTCATACCACTCGAACACCGTCCCGAGGGACGAGGCGAAGATGACTTTTTGCGTGGCATTGCTGGTCTCGGCGCTGCTCGCAGCGTCCAGCGGCTGAGCGTGTTCTGACATGTCGGTATCCCTCACAGTGATTGTTTTTGTTGTTCCACTGGTGTTGCGTGTCCCGGTGTTGCGCGATGTCCTTGAATCAGACGCGGTCCCTTGTAGGAGTGAGCCTGCTCGCGATGGCGGTGTGTCAGCCAGCGCAAATGTTGAATGTTATTCCGTCATCGCCAGCAGGCTGGCTCCCACAGTTACGGTGTTCACAGGTGGCGAAAGAATCAGCTGCGCAGCCTTTTCGCCAATCATCAGCGTAGGCGAACAGGTGTTGCCGGAGATGATCCGCGGCATGATCGACGCATCGGCCACGCGCAGACCGGGCACGCCGTGCACGCGCAGTTGCGCATCGACCACCGCATCGCCGTCATTGCCCATGCGACACGTGCCGACCGGATGGAAAATCGTCGTGCCGATTTTCGCTGCGGCTTCGTGCAGTTGCTCCTCGGTTTGCAGGCTGCCGCCCGGCAGATACTCGACCGGTTTGAACCCGCGCAGGGCAGGGGCGCTGACGATGCGTCGGGTCAAGCGAATCGCGTCCGCAGCCACGCGCAGATCTTCAGGATGGCTCAGATAATTGGGATTGATCAGCGGCGCCTGCTGCGGGTCTGCTGAGCGGATTTCGATGCGCCCACGGCTGTGCGGACGCAGATCGCACACCGAGGCGGTGAATGCCGGAAAGCTGTGCAACGGCTCGCCAAAACGCTCCAGCGACAGCGGCTGGACGTGGTATTCGAGATTCGCCGAAGTCTGTTCCGGCCCCGAGCGCGCAAAGGCGCCCAGCTGACTCGGCGCCATCGACAGCGGTCCGCTGCGGTCATACAGATAACGCAGGCCCATGCCCATCTTGCCCCAGACGCTGCCGGCGATCTGGTTCAGTGTGCGGGCGTTTTCCAGTTGATAGATCAGCCGCAGCTGCAGGTGATCCTGCAGGTTGCCACCGACGCCCGGCAGTTCATGAATCACGCCGATGCCCAACCGTTCGAGCAGTGGTCGAGGGCCGATCCCGGAGCGCTGCAGAATGCTCGGCGAACCGACCGACCCAGCGCACAGGATAATCTCCTTGCGCGCCTTGAACTGTTTGATCTGGCCTTCATGTCGCGCACTGACCTTCGAAGCGCGGCCATTCTCCAGCAACACGCGGTCGACCTCGACGCCGGTCAGTACGGTCAGATTCGCGCGGCTGCGCAGCGGTTTTAAAAACGCCTTGGCGGCGTTCCAGCGCACCCCGGCTTTCTGGTTGACCTGAAAGTAGCCGCAACCCTCGTTGTCGCCCTGATTGAAGTCGCTGACGCTGGCAATGCCGCTCTGCTCAGCGGCACTGCGAAAGGCATCGAGAATCGGCCACGACAAGCGCTGTTGCTCGACCCGCCATTCGCCTTGGGCGCCATGAAAATCAGCGGTGCCGGCAAAGTGGTTTTCGCTCTGTTTGAACAACGGCAGAACGTCGTTCCACGCCCACCCCGGATTGCCCTCGGCGGCCCAGCCGTCGTAGTCGCTGGCCTGGCCGCGCATGTAGATCATGCCGTTGATCGACGAACAACCGCCGAGCACTTTGCCGCGCGGATAGCTCAGCGCACGGCCGTTGAGGCCGGCCTGTTCTTCGGTTTTGAAACACCAGTCGGTGCGTGGGTTACCGATGCAGAACAGGTAACCGACCGGGATGTGAATCCACGCATAGTTGTCGCGCCCGCCGGCTTCGAGCAACAGTACGCGGTGCTGCGGGTCCGCTGACAGTCGATTGGCCAGCACACAGCCGGCCGGACCGGCGCCGACCACGATGTAGTCGTATTCATCGAGGGAAGTCTGCATTCCCTGACCTCGCTTTTTGTTTTTATTGTCGGACACTCTAGTTGTTAGCTTTCGTTAAAAGAATGTTAGTTTTTGCGCAGCCGCTGTGCGTTTTCAAACAGCTCGCATCGACCTTAGCTGACAAGGACACGCCATGTTCGACTGGAACGACCTGCGGTTTTTTCTCGAACTGCAACGCAGCGGCCGCCTGCTCACCGCCGCCCGCCGGCTCAACACCACCCATGCCACCGTCGCCCGCCACATCGAAGCCATCGAGAAAAGCCTCGGGACCGCGCTGTTCGTCCAGCACGCTCAAGGGTACGAAATGACCCCCGCCGGCGAAGCGCTGCTCAAGCATGCCGAAGCGATGGAAAACGTCGCGCTGCTGGCCCAGGAAGAAATCACCCAGTCCACAGCTCCGCTGGGCAAGATCCGCGTCGGCGTGACGGAGGGCCTCGGCGTCAAATTTCTTGCCAGCCGCATGATCGGCTTGTTCGAACGCTATCCGGGTCTGGAAGTAGAACTGGTCGCAGTGCCGCGATTTGTCAGCATCCTCAACCGCGAGGCGGAAATCAGCATCCACCTCGAACGCCCGGCGGCCGACATGCTGGTCACCCGTAAACTCACCGACTACCGCCTGGCGCTGTATGCCAGCCAGGCCTACCTGGACAAAGCGCCGCCGCTACTTAGCCGCGAAGACCTGGGACGGCATGCGTGGATCGGTTATGTCGACGATCTGCTGTTCAGCCAGGAACTGATGTTCCTCAACAGCTTTTGCCGCAGCCCGCGCGTGGTGTTTCACAGCACCAGCGTCATCGCCCAGCAGGAAGCCGCACGCTCTGGATTGGGCATTGCGGTCTTGCCGTGCTACATGGCCGCGTCTGATCCGGAGCTGGTGCCATTGCTGGCGGATGAAAGCATCGAGCGCAGTTACTGGATCAGCACCCGGCGCGAGCTGCACAAATCGGTGCGCTTGCGCGTGGTCTGGGATTATGTGGTGGGATTGTGCGAGGTGGAGCAGGGGTTGCTGCTCGGTTAGCCGGTTCACAGAAATCCCCTGTAGGAGTGAGCCTGCTCGCGATAGCGGTGTGTCAGTCAAGAATGATGTTGAGTAAAAGAGCGCTATCGCGAGCAGGCTCACTCCTACAGAGAGCAGCATTTCAGATTGCTAAATATATGGATATCCGTATATTCGATTTTCCGTATATTTTGGGCCCGACCCATGCTCACTCCCACCGAAGTCTTCAAAAGTCTTGCCGACGAAACCCGCGTCCGCGCGATGCTGCTGATCGCCGCGCAGGGTGAACTGTGTGTGTGCGAACTGATGTGCGCGCTCAACGACAGCCAACCGAAGATCAGCCGCCACCTCGCGCAATTGCGCAGCAACGGCCTGCTGCTCGATCGGCGCCAGGGCCAGTGGGTCTATTACCGCCTCAACCCGGATCTGCCGACCTGGATCGCGCAAGTCCTGCAAATGACGTCCGACGCCAACACCACTTGGCTGCAGGACAATGCCGCCCGCCTGCAAAACATGCACGGGCGTCCGGTTCGTGAAGCCGCGTGTTGCTGATGGAGAAAAAACCCATGCGAGTCCTGTTCATGTGCACGGCCAACAGCTGCCGCAGCATCCTTTCTGAAGCGATGTTCAATCATCTGGCGCCGGCAGGCTTCGAAGCGGTGAGCGCCGGCAGTTTCCCCAAAGGTCAGGTGTTGCCGCGCAGCCTGTCGACACTGCGACAGGCCGGCATCGCCATTGAAGGCTTGCACAGCAAAGGCAACGACGCTTTTGCAAGCAATCCGCCGGACATCGTCATCACCGTGTGCGATAAAGCCGCCGGCGAGACTTGCCCGGTGTATTTCGGCCCGGCGCTGAAATCCCACTGGGGGCTGGAAGATCCCTCGGAAGTCAGCGGTGACGAGGCGACGATTGAGGCGGCTTTTCGCGCGACATTGGCGCGCATCGGACATCGCTGCCAGGCCTTTCTCGATCTGCCTTTTGAAACCCTCAGCCGCGATGAACTGAAAACCGCGCTCGACCGCATCGGTACGCTTTAAGGAGAACCCATGTCCGCCGATCTACCCAACCTCGATCCCAGCCTGTTCGATGACGGCAAACCTGTGAAATCGGGCGAACGCAAGCCACGCATCCTGCTGCTCTACGGCTCGACCCGTGAACGCTCGTTCAGCCGTTTGCTGGTCGAAGAGGCGGCGCGCCTGCTAGAGCACTTCGGTGCTGAAACGCGCATTTTCGACCCGTCCGGTTTGCCACTGCCCGACGATGTTCCGGTCGACCATCCGAAAGTCCAGGAACTTCGCGAGCTGGTGCTGTGGTCGGAAGGCCAGGTCTGGTGTTCACCGGAACGCCACGGTGCGATGTCCGCCGTGTTCAAGGCACAGATCGACTGGGTCCCGCTGGAACTCGGCGCCGTACGCCCGACCCAAGGCAAAACCCTCGCGGTGATGCAGGTGTGCGGCGGTTCGCAGTCGTTCAACGTGGTCAATCAATTACGCGTGCTCGGCCGCTGGATGCGCATGTTCACCATCCCCAACCAGTCCTCGGTGCCCAAGGCCTACATGGAATTCGACGACGCGGGACGGATGAAACCCTCGCCGTTCTACGACCGCGTGGTCGATGTAATGGAGGAACTGGTGAAGTTCACCGTGCTGCTGCGCGAGCATCAGACGGATCTGGTCGACCGCTATTCCGAACGCAAGGAAAGCGCCGAGCAATTGATGGCGCGGGTCAATCAGCGTTCGATCTGACAATCGCCGACTCGCCCTGAAGATTTCTGGGGCGAGTCAGCTAAACCCTCAAGCCCCGGCCAAACCGCTCTCGATAAACCGAAGGCGGCACTCCGACCACCCCACGAAACGCCACGCGAAAACTCTCCACCGAGCGATAGCCACAGCGCTCGGCAATCTGTTCAGTCTGCTGATCCGTGCTCTCCAGCAACTCCCGCGCCCGTGCCAGTCGCTCATGCTGCAACCACGCCTTGGGCGACTGTCCGCTGGCCTCGGTAAAGCGCCGCAGAAACGTGCGCTCGCTCATCGCCGCTTCACTGGCCAGATCGCGCACTTCCAGCGGTTGATGCAGCCGCTCGCGGGCCCATTGCATGACCCGTGAAAGGTCGTTGCGCGGAGTGGCGCTGACCGGGGTCGGAATGAACTGCGCCTGGCCGCCGGTGCGTTGTGGCGACATCACCAGTCGCCGCGCGACGCTGTTGGCGACCTGGGTGCCGAAGTCGCGAGCGACCAGGTGCAGGCAGGCGTCGATGCCGGCGGCGCTGCCGGCCGAGGTGATCAGTTGGCCGGCGTCGACATAGAGCACGTCCGGGTCGACTTCGATGGCCGGGAAGCGTTGCGCCAGTTCGTCGGTGTAACGCCAGTGGGTGGTGGCGCGGCGGCCGTCGAGCAAGCCGCTGGCCGCGAGGACGAAGACACCGGAGCAGATCGACAGCAAGCGCGCGCCGCGAGCGTGGGCCTGGCGCAGTGCGGCGAGCAATGCTTCCGGTACCGCCGCGTTGCGATCGCGCCATCCGGGAATGATGATCGTGCGCGCTTTGGCCAATAGTTCCAGACCGCCGTCGGCCAATACCTGAATGCCGCCCATGGCGCGCATTGGCCCCTGATCGACCGCGGCAATTGCATGCGTATACCAGGGGAAATCGAACTCCGGTCGGGCGAGGCCGAAGATCTCCACGGCAATTCCGAACTCGAAGGTGCAGAGGCCGTCATAGGCGAGAATCGCCACCAGATTGGAGGAAGTCGGCATTTGGCGGAAAATTCCCGGTAGGTGTCTTGTCCGCCACTGTAGCCGCAAGCGGGGCGGCGATAAAGTCTGTTCACCCCAGAACAGAAGCAAGGAGCCACACCCATGACCAGCCTGGTTCGCGACATTCCTGCCGCCCCCTCGGCAATTGCCCTGATGCACTTCAGCAATCGCCTGACCTTCGAAACCGATTGTTCCGACGTATTCAGCAGCTACGAGGCCGGCGACGTCGACTTTGTCCTGGTCGACGTACGCGGGCCGCTGGCCTTTGAGCGCGGACACGTCCCTGGCGCGGTCAATATCCCGACGCGCTTGCTCACCGCGACCGAGCTGGCGAGTTATCCGAAAAGCACGTTGTTCGTGGTCTATTGCGCCGGCCCGCATTGCAACGGCGCGAACAAGGCCGCGGTGAAACTGGCGGCGCTCGGCTATCCGGTCAAGGAGATGATCGGCGGTGTCACCGGTTGGCTCGATGAAGGGTTTGCGCTGAGCGTGGCGCAACTGGCCAAGGCACCGACCGCCTGCGAATGCTGAGGGATTTATAGAAGAATTTGAGCAAAAACGGCGCTTGTCCTACAGCCTTTGCACCACGACGGCGCAGCCTTTGACCCCGGTCAAGCGCTGCGCCGAACTTACATAAGTATTTGTCGCTTAAACACAATTTGCCCTGTGCGCGCCGCCATAGACTGCCGGCCACGTCGGTTTTTGCCGTTCCAAGGCTTGACCGAACGCTGACTTGAAGCTGCCAATAAAAGCCTCCGCACACAGGAGTTATAAATGAACAAGCTAGTGATGTTCGGTGCCCTGGCACTGTCGATGTTGTCCCTGACCGCCGTGGCCGCCGACGCCAAGCCGATCCGCATCGGTATCGAAGCCGGTTACCCGCCATTCTCGATGAAAACCCCTGACGGCGAACTCACCGGTTTCGACGTCGACATCGGTGATGCGCTGTGCGCGCAGATGAAGGTCAAATGCACCTGGGTCGAGCAGGAATTCGATGGCCTGATCCCGGCGCTGAAAGTGAAGAAGATCGACGCGATCCTGTCGTCGATGACCATCACCGACGACCGCAAGAAGAACGTCGATTTCACCATCAAGTACTACCACACCCCGGCGCGCTTCGTGATGAAGGCAGGCTCGGGCGTGAAAGACCCGCTGACCGAACTCAAGGGCAAGAAAGTCGGCGTGCTGCGTGCCAGCACCCACGACCGCTACGCCACCGAAGTGCTGGTCCCGGCCGGGATCGAACTGGTGCGCTACGGCTCGCAGCAGGAAGCCAACCTCGACATTACTTCGGGTCGTCTGGATGCGATGCTGGCTGACTCGGTCAACCTCAGCGACGGTTTCCTGAAAACCGACGCCGGCAAAGGCTTCGAATTCGTCGGCCCGACCTACGAAGACGCCAAGTACTTCGGCGGCGGCGCCGGCATCGCGGTGCGCAAGGGCGATACCGCGCTGGCCGAGCAATTCAACAAAGCCATCACCGAAATTCGCGCCAATGGCGAGTACAAGAAAGTCCAGGACAAGTACTTCGACTTTGACGTGTACGGCCATTAATACGCCGTAGAAAAAAGTGGCCCCGTTTGCGCGGTGGCCACTTTTTTTATGCATTCTTCTTAGCGACGAAGAACCTGTAGGAGTGAGCCTGCTCGCGATAGCGGTTTATCATTCGACATCTTGATTGACTGACAGACCGCTATCGCGAGCAGGCTCACTCCTACAGGGGATTTGTGTCGCGCTCATATTTCAGGAGTTTCCCCATGCAACGCATCGACCACAGCCTGCCCTGGAGTCACTTGGGCAGTGAGCGTTCTCTCAGCGTGTTTCGCTATGGCGCGGGCACTCGCAAGGTGTACATCCAGGCCAGCCTGCACGCCGATGAATTGCCGGGCATGCGCACGGCGTGGGAGCTCAAGCAACGTCTTAACCAACTCGAACAGCAAGGCCGTTTGCAAGGCGTGATCGAGCTGGTACCGGTGGCCAACCCGATCGGCCTCGATCAGCATGTGCAAGGCGCGCACATGGGCCGTTTCGAGCTGGGCAGCGGCAAGAATTTCAACCGCGCGTTCGTCGAACTCAGCGCGCCGGTTGCAGCGCTGATCGGCGAGCAATTGGGCACGGATGCCGAGGCCAACGTCGCGCTGATCCGTCAGGCCATGGGCCAGGTATTCGAGGCGCTGCCGGCACCGGCTTCGCAACTGGAGGCGCTGCATCGGCTGTTGTTGCGCCACGCTTGCGACGCCGATATCACCCTCGATCTGCATTGCGACTTCGATGCGGCGATTCACCTCTACGCACTGCCGCAGCACTGGCCGCAATGGCAATCGCTGGCAGCGCGCCTGAAGGCCGGCGTGGCGTTGTTGTGTGAAGACTCCGGCGGCAGTTCGTTCGATGAATCCTGCTCGACGCCGTGGTTGCGCCTGGCGCGGGCGTTTCCGCAGGCTGCTATTCCAGCGGCGAATCTGGCGACCACGCTGGAGCTGGGCAGCATGGGCGACACCCGGGTCGAGCAGGCCCAGGCCAATTGCGAGGCGATCCTTGGCTTTCTCGCCGAGCAGGGTTTCATCAGCGGCGAATGGCCGGAGGCGCCGAGCGAATGCTGCGAAGGCCTGCCGTTCGAAGGCACCGAATACCTCTTCGCCCCGCACCATGGCGTGGTGAGTTTTCTGCGCAGTGCCGGCGAATGGGTGGAGCAGGGCGATGCCTTGTTCGAGGTGGTCGACCCGTTACAGGACCGCGTCAGCACCGTGCGTGCCGGCACCAGCGGCGTGTTGTTTGCGCTGGATCGCGGACGCTATACCGAACCGGGGATCTGGCAGGCGAAAGTGGCGGGGCGGGTGCCGTTTCGGACTGGCAAGCTGACCAACGACTGACAGATTTTCGCTGGGGCTGATGGCCTCATCGCTGGCAAGCCAGCTCCCACAGGTTTTGTGGTGAACACATTTTTTGCAATCACCCTCGCTCACTGTGGGAGCTGGCTTGCCAGCGATGGCGTGAGCGGCAACACCGCTATCTTTCAGAGTGTTAGGCTCCCCCCGAACCCGACACTCTGTGAAGGAACGCTGCAATGTTGAAGATATTCGCTCTGCTGACCCTGCTGGCCTCCACCGCCGTCCACGCGCAAACCACGCTGCAATCGGATCTGCCGCTCAAGTACCTCGAACAGGTCCACCCCGACGCCGAGCCGCGGCCGCTGGTGATTTTCCTGCACGGTTACGGCAGTAACGAAGCCGACCTGATCGGTATGAAGTTTCAGCTCCCGGCGCAGTACAACTACCTGTCGGTGCAGGCGCCGATGGCACTCGGTGAAGGACGTTACCAATGGTTTCGCAAAAAGGGCGAAGGCGCCTACAACGGCGAGACCGATGATCTGAAGGTCAGCGGCCAGAAACTGCGCGAGTTCATCGCCCAGGCCACGCGCAAATATCACGCGACGGCTGACAAGGTGTACCTGATCGGCTTCAGCCAGGGCGCGATGATGAGTTACGAAGTGGGGCTGCGGCCGCCGGTGTTGATCGGCGGGTTTGCCGCGTTGAGCGGACGCTTGCTGCCGGTGCTGAAAAGCCAGTTGAAAGCCGATCAATCGCCGCTGCCGGTACACATCTTCATCGGCCACGGCACCGCCGATGATCCGGTGCCTTACCGCCTCGGCACCGAAGCCAACGCGCAACTACAGAAGCTCGGTTACAAACCGCAGTTTCACGCCTATCCCGGCATCGGCCACAGCATCACCGCCGCCGAATTGCGCGACCTGAACGGCTGGCTGCAGCAGCTCAATCCTTGAGGAGGGTCTTGATCAGCGCGTCGTGACCTTTTTTGTCGCTGGCGCGGGAAATCACCTGCACCAGCGCCATCTTCGTCCCGGAGCCAGCCATCAATGTGGTATTGAGGGTCTGGCCGCCGCCCTGAGTGGCGGTGCTGTCGACCTGGCGCAAGCCGAGGCCGGTGCCTTTGCGGGTCAGGCTTTTTTCGCTGAGCTTGTTAAAGTCCGGCAGGGCTTTGCGCTGGTCTTCAATGAAGCTGGACACCGCACCGTCGAGGAACGGGCCATCGTTGTCCTTGACGTTCTGCCCTTGTGTAATCTGGTTTTGCGCTGCGATGACCACGGTTTTCGTCGCCTGGTTGGTGTACATCGTACCCTTGGCGCCGCTCGGGCTTGGCGGCAGCGGGTCGGCGACGAAGCCCTTGGGCAGGACAAAGCTGAACTTGCCGTCGAGCAGCGAGACTTTTTCGCTGGTGGCTTTTTCCTTGGCCGCTTGCGCGTTGAACGCGCCGAGAGCGGCAACCGCCGACAGCAGCAGGACGGCGGCTTTTTTGCTCAACAATGACATGTAAATCTCCGTGGGATGGTCGCGCGAGGCGGGCGATGATCCCACGGAGCGGGGCGCACGTTCCAGCACGTTTCGCCCGAGTGGTTACTGCGCCGGCGCGCTGGCCACTGGCCGGGCCAGCAGCTTTCTGGTCACCCCGAGCATGGCCACCGACACCGCCACACCGACGATGAAACCGTTCAGGCCGAGGCTCGGCAAGGTCAGCGCCGACACCAGGCAGAACGCCGAGAATGAATACATGCCGGTCGCCGTCGCCCGCAACAGCGCGGCGGTGAAGGCCGGGCCGCGGGTCTGCTGCGAGAACACCGCCATGACGCTGCCGAGTACCGGGAACACCGCGAGCAAACCGCTCCAGCGCTCGCCGACGGTGCTGGCCAGCATCGTCACTGCCAAGGTCAGCGCGGCGCCGGCCAGCATGCGCCAGATCAGTCGGTCGGACTTCGGCGCCGGACCGTTCAGCACCGGTTGCACCAGCGGAAACAGATAAGGCGAGGCCAGCAACGCAATCGCCGCTGCTGCCAATGAAAACGGCAACGACGGCGGCACCAGCGACAGGAGCAGCGCCAGTACGCTCCAGACGGCCAGCGAGGCCGCGAGTGCCCACGGCCAGTTCGCCCGTTGCGCCACCTGCGCGTAAGTGATGCAGAAAGCAATCATCGCAAACATTGCCGATAGCGCTGCGACCGCCGATTGCGCGGCAAACTCCGGCCCCTGTTCGATGGCGAGGAAAAACAGAATCGGCCCGACCACCACCGGCAACCCCGACAGCCATCCGGCCACGCTCGGCCCCCAGCGTTTGCCCGCCAACGAAATGAGCAAGAGGAAGGCCGGAATCAGCAGCAGTTTGAGGATCAGCACGCAGGTGTCTCCATCGAGATGCAGGGAGGCCACGTTAGCATCGTGGCAAAGCGATTGCTGCCTATGTTTGCAATTTTTGTATACAAAAACTCGAAAGCAATTACAGCTATGCTCTGACTATCAGGACTGCCTGGAAACGATGCGCGATGAACAAATCCTCAAGAATGCTTCGCGGCTGTTGCGGCATCGGCCTGTGGGCGCTGCTGCTGACGCCGACCTGGGCCAATTGGCAGGACGCGGTGCCGGGGGCGCAGATCATTGGCAGCGGCGAATTCAGCGTGTTTGGTTTCGACGTTTACGATGCACGGCTGTGGAGTGCCGCGCGCCCGCTGGCGAACGATCAGCCGTTTGCGCTGGAGCTGATCTACCGCCGCAAGATTTCCCGCGATGACCTGGTGCAGGCCAGTGTCGACGAGATCAAACGCCTGTCCGGTAATCGCGTGAGCCCAGCGCAACTGGCCGGTTGGCAGGCGCAGATGGAGAAATCGTTCGTCGACGTGCAATCCGGCACACGCATTACCGGGGTGTATCTGCCAGGGCAGGGTGCGCGGTTTTTTGTCGGCCAGCGTTTGCAGCACGAAATCGACGATCCGCAGTTCGCCCGCGCATTTTTCGACATCTGGCTCGACCCGCGCACGCGCAATCCGACGTTGCGCGAGCAATTATTGGGCACCCGCCAACCTTGACCTTCCACCGCACCGGGCGAAACGTCTAAGCTGCGTCCTTTCGACTTGTTTCTGGATGTGTGCGTGAAATTCAGCTTGCCCAAAATCGCCACCGCGCCGTTTTGCCCGCCGGAAGTGGCCGGCAGTGTTGCGGTCGATCCTTCTGCCTCGTTCTTCAAGCGTGTACTGCGTTTCGCCGGCCCCGGTTTGCTGGTGTCGATCGGCTACATGGACCCCGGCAACTGGGCGACGGCGATCGAGGCCGGTTCGCGGTTTGGTTACAGCCTGTTGTTTGTGGTGTTGCTGGCCAGTCTGGCGGGAATGGTCGTGCAGTGCCTGTGTTCGCGGCTGGGCATCGCCACCGGGCGTGATCTGGCGCAACTGTCGCGCCAGCGCTACAGCACGCCGACCGCGCGTTTGCAGTGGGTGTTGGCGGAAATCTCGATCATCGCCACCGACCTTGCCGAAGTGCTCGGTTGCGCGCTGGCGTTTCACTTGTTGCTGGGTTGCTCGCTGACCTTCGGCATCGCGCTGACCGCGTTCGACACGCTGCTGGTGCTGGCCCTGCAAAATCGCGGTTTCCGACGGCTGGAAGCGATCATGCTGGTGCTGGTCGCGACCATCGGCGTGTGTTTTTTCGTCGAATTGCTGTTGATCAAACCCTACTGGCCGGACGTCGCCCAAGGCTTCAAACCCTCGCTGGCCGCAATCGGCGATGCCGCACCGCTGTATCTGGCCATCGGAATTCTTGGCGCAACGGTGATGCCGCATAACCTTTATCTGCACACCTCGATCGTGCAGACGCGGATGATCGGCAGGGACTTGGCGAGCAAGCAGGACGCAGTGAAACTGGCGCGCATCGACACTATCGGCTCACTGGCGCTGGCACTGCTCGTCAACGCGGCGATCCTGATCCTCGCAGCGGCCGCGTTTCACCAGTCCGGGCATACCGAGGTGGTGGACATCCAGGACGCTTATCACTTGCTCGATCCGCTGGTGGGCGGCGCGCTGGCCAGCGTGTTGTTCGGCGTGGCGCTGCTCGCCTCGGGGCAGAGTTCGACCTTCACCGGCACCATCGCCGGGCAGGTGATCATGGAAGGCTATCTGAACCTGCGCATCCCGTGCTGGCAGCGGCGGTTGATCACCCGCGGGCTGGCGCTGATCCCGGCGTTCATCGGCGTGTGGCTGCTGGGCGATAACGCAATCGGCAAGTTGCTGGTACTGAGTCAGGTGGTGTTGAGCCTGCAATTGCCGTTTGCTCTTTATCCGCTGATTCGCATGACCAATGACAAGCAACTTATGGGGCCGTTTGTGAATCGCTGGCCGACGCGGGTGTTGGCGTGGGGGTTGTTCGTGGTGATCAGCGGGGCGAATGGCTGGCTGATTTCGCAGTGGGTGATCTGATCGTTCCCACGCTCGGCGTGGTAACGCCTCCCGTGACGCTCTGCGTCACAGCGGACGCGGAGCGTCCGTGGCTGCATTCCCACGCGGAGCGTGGGAACGATCAGAAACGGCGGAGCGCATTTCAAGTGTAGGAGCGAGCCTGCTCGCGAAGGGGTCAGTTCAGACAACACACCTTCCGACGAGGGGGTTATCCGTCACCTTGTGTCAAAGCGGTCGAGCCTATACTGTATATGCACACAGTAAAGAGCCCGCGCCCATGCAAATCATCGACAAGCTGAGCATTCTCGCCGACGCCGCCAAGTACGACGCGTCGTGCGCGAGCAGTGGTGCGCCCAAGCGCAGCTCCGAGGGCAAGAGCGGGTTGGGCTCGACCGATGGCATGGGCATCTGCCACAGCTACACGCCGGATGGGCGTTGCGTGTCGCTGCTGAAGATCCTGCTGACCAATTTCTGTCTTTACGATTGCCAATACTGCGTCAACCGCCGCTCCAGCGATGTGCCGCGCGCGCGTTTCACCCCCGAGGAAGTCGTGGCGCTGACCATGGATTTCTATCGGCGCAACTGTGTCAGCGGGCTGTTTCTCAGCTCCGGCATCATTCGCTCGGCGGACTACACCATGGAGCAACTGGTGCGGGTGGCGAAGCTGTTGCGCGAGGAACATGAGTTTCGCGGTTACATTCATCTCAAGACCATTCCTGAGGCCGATCCGGCGCTGATCGAGGAGGCCGGGCGTTACGCCGATCGCCTGAGCGTCAACATCGAACTGCCGACCGATGCCAGCCTGCAAACCCTGGCGCCGGAAAAGGACATCGGTTCGATCAAGCAGGCGATGAACACCATCTACACCGGCGTGCAGACCGTGCTCAACGAGCCACGCGCGCCGAAATTCGCCCCGGCCGGGCAAAGCACGCAGTTGATTGTCGGCGCCGATGACACCGACGACAGCACCATCCTCCACAGCGCTCAATCCTTGTACGGCAACTTCCGTCTGCGCCGGGTTTATTACTCGGCGTTCAGCCCCATCCCCGACAGCCCGAAGAGCGTGCCACTGGCCGCGCCACCGCTGATGCGCGAGCATCGTTTGTATCAGGCTGATTTCCTGTTGCGCAGTTATGGCTACAGCGCTGACGAACTGCTCAAGGGGCCGGGCAATCTGGCGCTCGACATTGACCCGAAACTGGCCTGGGCGCTGCAGAATCGCGAAGTGTTTCCGCTGGATCTGAATCGTGCCGAGGCCTCGTTGATCGCACGCATTCCCGGCATCGGCCTGCGCACTACCGAACGCTTGGTCGAACTGCGCCGACAGCGACGCATCCGCTACGAAGACGTCGCGCGCATGCGTTGCGTGCTGGCCAAGGCCAAGCCGTTCATCATCACCAGCGATTACCATCCGCAGCAGGCCGAAGTCACCAGCCACATGCTCTATCAACAGCTGCGCGACCGGCCGCAGCCACAGCAGATGGGGCTATGGGGATGATCAATCTCGATTGCGACGACCTGTTCGATAACTGGCGCCAGCAGGCGCGCTGGCTGCTCAGCCATGAAGTCGATCCGAGTCTGGTGAGCTGGGCCTCGCAAGGCGTGGGCGATCTGTTTGCCAGTGACGACCCGGTGCCTGAAGGGCAGGGGCCATTTCAGGCGCGTATTCCCCGCGCGTTGCTCGAAACCCTGGAACAAGCCTCGCGCTATCGCGGTGATCAGCGCTGGAGTTTGCTCTACGAAGTGTTATGGCGCGTCAGCCACGGCGACCGGACCGCGATGATGGCCGGCGACAAACTCGGTAGCGAGTTGCAGCGGCGGATCAAACAGGTGAGTCGTGAAGCCCATCACCTGCATGCGTTCGTGCGCTTCATCGAACGGCCGAAAGACAGCGCCGGCCCCGAATACGTGGCGTGGCATGAACCGGCTCACGACATTCTGCACAGTGCCAGCACCCACTTCATCGGACGCATGGGCCGCCATCGCTGGCTGATCGCCACGCCGCGGGACGGGGTCTATTACGATGGCGAGCAACTGATCCATCAGCACCAATGCCCGGTGGAATGGCAGCAACTGGCGCAGAACGTTGACGATCCCCATGGTGATCTGTGGCTGACCTATTACAGCCACATCTTCAACCCGGCGCGGTTGAACCCGAAGGTCATGCAAGGGCATTTGCCGGTGCGGTTCTGGAAGAATTTGCCGGAGGGGGAGTTGATTCCGGGGCTGATTACGCAGGCGCGGATGGGCAAGCAGGGGGATGGGCAGGCGAGTGGGATTGCGGCGCGGTCGGGTAAGCGGATTACGCTAAAAAGCCAGCAGCAAGCCCTCACCCCAGCCTTTTCCCGGAGGGAGAGGGAGCCGACCGAGGAGCCCGCCCGTACTACATCGACCTGAGAACTCGAGTCGAACTCAGGTTCAGAAAACCACACAGATCAGCTCCCTCTCCTTGGGGAGAGGGCTGGGGTGAGGGGTGAATTCACAGAAATTTCCAAGCCGAACACACAACTAGCTGACCATAAAAAAAGCCCCCCACCAATCACTTGGTGGAGGGCTTTTCTTTAGCCAGAACCGTCAAATCAAACCTTGACGATCCAGCCCGCTGGCGCTTCGATGTCGCCGGTCTGCACGCCGGTCAGCTCTTTGTAGAGCTGCTGCGTCACCGGGCCGACTTCGGTTTCACTGTGGAACACATGCAGATGGTCGTTGTAACTGATGCCGCCAATCGGGGTGATCACGGCAGCGGTGCCGCAAGCGCCGGCTTCCTTGAAGTCCGCCAGTTTGTCGATCAGCACATCGCCTTCGACCACTTCCAGGCCCAGACGCGATTTCGCCAGTTCGATCAGCGACAGACGGGTGATGCCCGGCAGTACCGACGGCGAGTTCGGGGTGATGAACTTGTTGTCGTGGGTGATCCCGAAGAAGTTGGCCGAGCCGACTTCTTCGATTTTGGTGTGGGTCATCGGGTCCAGATAGATCGCGTCAGCAAAGTTGGCTTTCTTGGCTTTCGAGCCTGGCATCAGGCTGGCTGCGTAGTTGCCGCCGACCTTGGCAGCGCCGGTGCCTTGTGGGGCGGCGCGGTCGTAGCTGGAGATCTGGAAGTTGTGCGGGGTGAGGCCGCCCTTGAAGTAGGCGCCGACCGGGATGCAGAAGATCGAGAAGATGAACTCGGGGGCAGTACGCACGCCGATGTTGTCACCGACGCCGATCACGAACGGACGCAGGTACAGCGCGCCGCCAGTGCCGTAAGGCGGGATGAAACGCTCGTTGGCGCGAACCACGGCTTTACAGGCTTCGATGAACTGCTCGGTGTCCACGGTCGGCATCAGCAGACGTGCGCAGCTGCGCTGCATGCGCAGGGCGTTCTGGTCCGGGCGGAACAGGTTGATCGAGCCGTCCTTGCAACGATAGGCCTTCATGCCTTCGAAGCATTGCTGGCCATAGTGAAGAGCCGTCGAGCCTTCGCTGATGTGCAACACGTTGTCTTCGGTCAGGGTGCCTTTGTCCCACTCGCCATCGCGAAAGTACGACAGATAGCGTTTGTCGGTCTTGATGTAATCAAAACCCAGCTTGTCCCAATTGATGCTCTCGTTACCCATGACACCCTCTATCACTGAACAACCGCCGAAACGGTTCAAGGCTTCTGACGTTTTTTGGATGGGCACAACAATACTTCATTCTTGAGCGGTTTCGCAGCCGGAATTCGCTCCGCTGATCGTTCCCACGCCTGATCGTTCCCACGCTCTGCGTGGGAATGCCTTATCGGACGCTCCGCGTTCGGCTGTCGGGACGCAGAGCGTCCCCGGCTGCATTCCCACGCGGAGCGTGGGAACGATCAGTGGGAGCGAGCCTGCTCGCGAAGGGGCCGCCACTGTCTACAGATGCAGCGCATGCCCCAATGCACGCAACGCCGCTTCCTGCACCGCTTCACCCAGCGTCGGATGCGCATGGATGGTGCCGCCGATGTCTTCCAGCCGTGCGCCCATTTCCAGGCTTTGCGCAAACGCTGTCGATAACTCGGACACGCCAACGCCCACCGCTTGCCAGCCGACAATCAGATGATTGTCGCGACGGGCGACCACGCGGACGAAACCGCTTTTTGATTCCAGGGTCATCGCCCGGCCGTTGGCGGCGAACGGGAAGCTGGAAACGATGCAGTCGAGCCCGGCGGCCTTGGCTTCGTCCGGAGTTTTGCCGACCACCACCAGTTCCGGGTCGGTGAAGCACACGGCGGCGATGGCGGTCGGGTTGAATTCGCGGGTTTTGCCGCTGATCAGCTCGGCAACCATTTCACCCTGCGCCATGGCACGGTGCGCCAGCATCGGCTCGCCGCTAAGATCGCCAATGGCGTAGACGTTGCGCATGCTGGTCTGGCAACGGTTGTCGATTTTGATCGCCGCGCCGTTCATTTCCAGATTCAACGTTTCGAGGTTGAAGCCCTGGGTATTCGGCTTGCGACCCACGGCGACCAGCACCTGATCGGTTTCCAGGTTCAGGGTCTCGCCGTCTGGATCGCGCACCTGCAAGGTGCCGTCGAAACCCGAAACGCTGTGCTTGAGGTACAGCTTCACTCCTAGTTGCTTCAGCGCCTCGTGCACCGGTTGCGTCAGTTCCGCGTCGTAGGCGGGCAGGATGCGATCCTGCGCCTCGACCACGCTGACCTCGGCGCCGAGCTTGCGATAAGCGATGCCCAGTTCCAGGCCGATGTAACCGCCGCCGACCACGATCAAGCGTTTGGGCACCGACTTCGGCGTGAGCGCTTCGGTGGAGGAGATGATCGGCCCGCCAATCGGCAGGATCGGCAGGTTGACGCTGGTCGATCCGGTGGCCAGCACCAGATGTTCACAGTGGATGCGCGTGTCGCCCACCTCAACGGTTTTGCCATCGATGATTTTCGCCCAGCCGTTGACCACCTGAACCTTGTGCTTCTTCAACAGCGCGGCAACGCCGGTGGTCAGGCGATCGACGATGCCGTCCTTCCACTCGACGCTCTTGCTGATGTCGAGGATCGGCGCGGAAACGCTGATGCCCAGCGCCGAATGCTGACTGTGATGTTGCGTCTGGTGAAACTGTTCGGCGACGTGAATCAGCGCTTTCGACGGAATGCAGCCGATATTCAGGCAGGTGCCACCCAGTGCCTGACCTTCGACCAGAATCGTTGGAATGCCCAGTTGCCCGGCGCGAATCGCGGTGACGTAACCGCCGGGGCCGCCGCCAATGATCAGCAGCGTAGTGTTCAAAGATTGCATGGGCGCCTTACTCCACAAACAAAGTGGCAGGTTGTTCGATCAGGCCGCGAATGGCCTGGATGAAGAGCGCCGCGTCCATGCCGTCGACCACGCGGTGATCGAACGAGCTGGAGAGGTTCATCATCTTGCGAATGACCACCTGGCCTTTGACGACCATAGGCCGTTCGACGATTTTGTTCACGCCGACGATCGCCACTTCCGGCAGGTTCAGTACCGGCGTACTGACGATGCCGCCCAGCGCACCGAGGCTGGTCAGGGTGATTGTCGAACCGGACAATTCATCGCGGCTGGCCTTGCCATTGCGCGCAGCGTTGGCCAGGCGCGAGATCTCTGCGGCGCTGTCCCACAGGCTGCGCGCTTCGGCGTGACGCACCACCGGGACCATCAGGCCGACATCGCTTTGCGTGGCGACGCCGACATGCACCGCGCCGAGGCGGGTGATGACTTGCGCTTCGTCATCGTAACGGGCGTTCATCTGCGGAAAGTCGCGCAGGGCCACGACCAGCGCACGAACGAGGAATGGCAACAAGGTCAACTTGCCACGGCTGGCGCCATGCTTTTCGTTCAGATGTGCACGCAGTTCTTCGATGGCGGTGACATCGATTTCCTCGACGTAACTGAAATGCGCGGCACGTTGAGTGGCGTCCTGCATGCGCTGGGCGATCTTGCGGCGCATGCCGATCACTTGAATCTGCTCTTCATCGTTGCGCTGGGCGTAGGCCGCAGCGACTGGCGCCGAGGCATTCGCCTGACCTTGCGCGAGATAGGCTTCGAGGTCTTCGTGCAGCACGCGACCGGCCGGGCCGCTGCCGCGCACCAGACGCAATTGAATGCCCAGATCCAGCGCATGTTTGCGCACCGCCGGTGAGGCCAGCGGACGCTCATCGGCCTCGCGGGCAACCATCGGGCCCTGGCATACCGCCGCAGGACGTGGGGCGGCGGTATGTTTGCTTTCCGCCACGGGTTCGGCTTTTGCTGGCGCAAGTGCTTCTTTTACCGGGGCTGGCGCGGATGATTCCTTGAGGTTGCCGGCGCCTTCCACTTCGATGCTGATCAGTACGCTACCGACCGCCATCACTTCCCCCGGCTGACCGCCAAGGGCAATCACCTTGCCATGCACCGGCGACGGAATATCGACCATCGCCTTGTCGGTCATCACGTCCGCCAGCACCTGATCTTCAACCACCAGATCGCCGACCTTGACGTGCCATTGCGACAGTTCCACCTCTGCGATGCCTTCGCCAATGTCCGGCATCTTGATAACGTGCGTGCCCATTCAGACCTCCATGACCCGTTTCAACGCCGCGCCCACTCGGGACGGCCCTGGGAAATACGCCCATTCCTGCGCGTGCGGGTAGGGGGTGTCCCAACCGGTGACGCGTTCGATCGGCGCTTCCAGGTGATGGAAGCAATGCTCTTGCACCAGCGCCACCAGTTCGGCGCCGAAACCGCAGGTGCGGGTGGCTTCGTGAACTACCACGCAACGGCCGGTTTTCTTCACCGATTTGACGATGGTGTCCAGGTCCAGCGGCCACAGGCTGCGCAGGTCGATGACTTCGGCATCGACACCGCTTTCTTCGGCCGCCACTTGCGACACGTAGACGGTGGTGCCGTAAGTCAGCACGGTCACGTCCTTGCCCGGACGGGTGATCGCGGCGACGTCCAGCGGCACGGTGTAGTAACCGTCCGGCACCTGCGCTTGCGGGTGTTTCGACCAAGGCGTTACCGGACGGTCGTGGTGGCCGTCGAACGGGCCGTTGTACAGGCGTTTCGGCTCGAGGAAGATCACCGGGTCATCGTTTTCGATGGAGGCGATCAGCAGGCCTTTGGCGTCGTACGGGTTGGACGGCATCACCGTGCGCAGGCCGCAGACCTGAGTGAACATCGCCTCGATGCTCTGGCTGTGAGTCTGGCCGCCATAGATGCCGCCGCCGCACGGCATGCGCAGGGTCATCGGCGCGGTGAACTCACCGGCCGAGCGATAACGCAGGCGCGCTGCTTCGGAAATGATCTGGTCGGAGGCCGGGTAGACGTAGTCGGCGAACTGGATTTCAGCGACCGGACGCAGACCGTAAGCACCCATGCCCACCGCCACACCGACAATGCCGCTTTCCGAGATCGGTGCGTCGAACACCCGCGAGGTGCCGTATTTGCTCTGCAGGCCTTCGGTGCAGCGGAACACGCCGCCGAAGTAGCCGACGTCCTGACCGAACACAACGACGTTGTCATCACGCTCAAGCATCACATCCATGGCCGAGCGCAGGGCCTGGATCATGGTCATGGTGGTCGTGGTCATGGCGGTTTCCAGCTGAATATTGTTATTGTGATCGTTCATCTCAGATCCCCAGCTGCTGACGCTGGCGCTTCAAGTGCTCCGGCATCTCTTTGTAGACGTCTTCGAACATGGTCGCGGCGCTTGGGATCTGGCCGCCGGCGAGGGTGCCGTACTGTTCGGCCTGTTTCTGCGCAGCAATCACTTCGGCTTCGAGTTCGGCGCTGACGGCGGCGTGCTCTTCGTCCGACCAGTGACCGACCTTGATCAGGTGCTGCTTCAGACGCGCAATCGGATCGCCGAGCGGGAAGTGGCTCCAGTCATCGGCCGGGCGGTATTTGGATGGATCGTCCGACGTCGAATGCGGGCCGGCGCGGTAGGTGACCCATTCGATCATCGTTGGGCCGAGGTTGCGTCGGGCACGTTCAGCGGCCCAGGCAGAAGCGGCGTAGACCGCGTAGAAGTCGTTGCCATCGACCCGCAGCGAGGCGATGCCGCAACCGACGCCGCGTCCGGCGAAGGTGGTCGCTTCACCACCGGCGATTGCCTGAAAGGTCGAAATTGCCCACTGGTTGTTGACCACGTTGAGGATCACCGGCGCGCGGTAGACGTGAGCGAAGGTGAGGGCAGTGTGGAAGTCCGATTCGGCGGTAGCGCCGTCACCGATCCATGCCGAGGCGATTTTGGTGTCGCCCTTGATCGCCGAGGCCATGCCCCAGCCCACGCCCTGAATGAACTGGGTGGCGAGGTTGCCTGAGATGGTAAAGAAACCGGCATCCTTGACCGAGTACATGATTGGCAACTGGCGACCCTTGAGCGGATCGCGCTCGTTGGACAGCAGTTGGCAGATCAGGTCGACCAGCGGCACGTCGCGGGCCATCAGAATGCTTTGCTGGCGATAGGTCGGGAAGCACATGTCATCGATGTTCAGCGCCAGCGCCTGAGCGCTGCCGATGGCTTCTTCACCGAGGCTCTGCATGTAGAACGACATCTTTTTCTGGCGCTGGGCGACCACCATGCGGTTGTCGTAGATACGCGTCTTGAGCATCGCGCGCATGCCTTTGCGCAGGATCTCGACCGGCACGTTTTCGGCCCACGGACCGAGGGCGTTGCCCTGGTCGTCGAGCACGCGAATCAGGCAACGCGCCAGGTCGGCGGTGTCGGCAGGTTCTACGTCGATGGGAGGTTTGCGCACCGTGCCTGCGTCGGTCAGATGCAGGTAGGAGAAATCGGTTTTGCAGCCTGGGCGGCCCGAGGGTTCAGGGACGTGCAGACGCAGCGGTTCATACGCTTGGGTCATGGCTTCTACGCTCGATCTTGTGAATTTCTTGTAGTGAGCTGGCAGTCATTCCTGGGTAGAAGAAATCTTGTCCTACAACAATCATAGGCGCGGCCAAGAAGAATATTTATCTGTGTTTCATTGCGCTGAAGATGATTTGCAGATAGAAATTCTGCATAAACATAAAAAACAGGTGGTTTTGTCTCATGCGCAAACTGGACCGTACCGACATCGGCATTCTCAACAGCCTTCAGGAGAACGCGCGCATCACCAACGCCGACCTAGCCCGCTCGGTGAATCTATCGCCGACGCCGTGCTTCAACCGGGTCAAGGCCATGGAGGAACTGGGGCTGATTCGCGAGCAGGTGACGCTGCTGGATGCCGACCTGCTGGGGCTGCACGTGAACGTGTTCATTCACGTCAGCCTGGAGAAGCAGGTGGAGGAGGCGCTGCAGCATTTCGAAGAGGCGATCTCTGATCGCCCCGAAGTGATGGAGTGCTACCTGATGGCCGGCGACCCGGACTACCTGATCCGGGTGCTGGTGCCGACGATCCAGTCGCTGGAGCGCTTCATGATGGATTTTCTGACCAAGGTGCCGGGGGTGGCGAATATCCGCTCAAGTTTTGCGCTGAAGCAGGTGCGCTATAAGACGGCGTTGCCGTTGCCTGCCAACGGCCTGACCCTCGGCGCCTGACCTGACCTGACCTGACCTGACCTGACCTGACCTGATCCACCCGACCCGACCCGACCCGCCGACGCCGATCGTTCCCACGCTCTGCGTGGGAATGCATCCCATGACGCTTGCGTCACTTCCTGAGGCGGAACGCGGAGCGTCCCTGGCGGCATTCCCACGCAGAGCGTGGGAACGATCAGACTTAAGGCGCCTGACTAGGGGTCAGAGTTTGTTGAGCGGAATCTTCAGGTACACCACGCCATTGTCTTCCGCCGCCGGCAGATTGCCCGCGCGGACGTTGACCTGAATCGCCGGCAGCAACAGCGTCGGCATGCCCAGGCCGGCATCGCGGCGGGTGCGCATCTCGACGAATGCCGCTTCGTCGATGCCGTCATGCACGTGGATATTGCTTTTGCGCTGCTCGCCGACCGTGGTCTGGCACTGCGCGGCGCGGCCTTCGGGCGGGTAGTCGTGGCAGACGTAGAGCTTCACACTGGCGGGGAAGGCCAGCAGCTTTTTGATCGACCCGAACAGCTGATGGGCATTGCCGCCGGGGAAGTCGCAGCGCGCCGTGCCGACATCCGGCATGAACAGTGTGTCGCCGACCAGAATCTGCTCGCCGTCGATCAGATAGGCCATGTCGGCCGGGGTGTGGCCGGGCACGTGCAGGGCGGTGGCTTTGAGATCGCCGATGCGAAATGACTCGTTCGGCGCGAACAGATGATCGAACTGCGAACCGTCGACCGAGAACTCCGGCTCCAGATTGAACAATGTCTTGAACACGTTCTGCACTTGGCTGATCGCGGCGCCGATGGCGATCTTCCCACCCAGCTTCTGCCGCAGATACGGCGCGGCGGAGAGGTGATCGGCGTGGGCGTGGGTTTCCAGCAGCCATTGCACTTGCAATCGATGCGTTTCGACAAAGGCAATGATCCTGTCTGCCTGCACGGTGCCGGTGCGTCCGGCGGCGCCGTCATAATCGAGCACCGGGTCGACGATCGCGCATTCGCCGCCGTCCGTTTCGTAGACCACATAGCTGTAGGTCGAGGAGGCGGGGTCGAGGAAAGCTTCAATCTGCGCGGGCATGGTCATCAACCTGAATCGGGGAAATGGGTTGCAACACTTTATCTAAAAACATAATGTTCGCAGCTTAAGTGACCTTGAAGGCCTCGTGCAAATGCAATCCAGTCTGACCGAATGTGAAGTCGCCCAACTGCGCGCCTCGGCCTCCAAGGCCTGCGCGCTGCTCAAGGCGTTGGCCAATGAGGATCGTCTGTTGATCCTGTGTCAACTGACCCAGGGCGAACGCAATGTCGGCGAACTGGAAACCATGACCGGCGTGCGCCAGCCGACGCTGTCCCAGCAATTGGGCATCCTGCGTGACGAGGGACTCGTCGCGACCCGTCGTGAAGGCAAGTACATTTTTTACGGCCTCGCCAGCCACGAAGTGATTCAGGTGATGAAGACCCTGTCCGGGCTTTATTGCGGAGCGGTGCTCAAAACCCTGGGCCATCAATAAATGCCAGCCATGACACGCCCCCTGTAGGAGTGAGCCTGCTCGCGATAGCGGTAGGTCAGCCAACACATTCCTTGACTGATACACCGCCATCGCGAGCAGGCTCACTCCTACAAGGGATTTGTGTGAAGGCCAGAAATCCTTGCGTGCAGCAAAAGGAACAAGCAATGAACGATCAACACTGGGGCCCATCCATCAGTGCCGATATTGTGGTCATCGGCGGCGGTTCGGCCGGTATTGCAGTTGTCGCCAGCCTGCTCAAGCGCGATCCGGCGCTGAACATCACCGTGATCGAGCCGAGCACCCATCACTATTACCAGCCGGCGTGGACACTGGTCGGCGGCGGCGCCTTTGATGTCAAGGACAGCGCCCGGCCGATGAACAATGTCATGCCCCGGCAAGCAACCTGGGTGCAGGCGGCAGTCACAGCAATCGACCCGGCGCAACGTCAACTCACGCTCAACGATCAGCGCACCGTCAGCTATCAGAACCTGATCGTCTGCCCCGGCCTGCGTCTGGCCTGGGAGAAAATCGAAGGCCTGCAGGACAGCCTTGGCCAGCACGGCGTGACCTCCAACTACAGCTATCAGCATGCGCAATACACCTGGGATCAGGTGCAAAAACTGCGTGGCGGCAAGGCGCTGTTCACCCAGCCGGCGATGCCGATCAAGTGCGCCGGCGCGCCGCAAAAGGCCTTGTACCTGTCCTGCGATCACTGGCGCAAACACGCGGTCCTGAACAACATCGATGTTGAATTCAACCTCGCCGGCGCGGCGCTGTTCGGCGTGGCGACGTTCGTCCCGCCGTTGATGAGATACATCGAAAAGTACAACGCGCAATTGGCCTTCAACTCCAATCTGGTGAAAGTCGACGGCCCGGCGCAGACCGCCTGGTTCGAGATCAAGGATGCCGAGGGCAACGTCAGCCGTGTGGCGAAAACCTTCGACTTGCTGCATGTCGTACCGCCGCAGGTTTCGCCGGACTTCATTGCGCACAGTGCGCTGGCCGACGCGGCTGGCTGGTGCGAAGTCGACCCGCACAGCCTGCAACATCCGCGCTTTGCCGAGGTGTTCGCCTTGGGCGACATTTGCGGCACCAGCAACGCGAAAACCGCCGCGGCGGTGCGCAAGCAAGTCGTGGTGGTCGCGCAGAATCTGTTGGCCGCACGCCAGCAGCAACCGCTACCGCTGAAGTACGACGGCTACGGTTCCTGCCCGCTGACGGTGGAGAAGGGCAAGGTGATTCTGGCCGAGTTCGGCTATGGCGGAAAACTGCTGCCGACCTTTGCGCTGGACCCGACCGTCGCACGCCGTTCGGCGTGGTGGCTGAAGGCGACGCTGCTGCCGTGGTTCTACTGGAACGGCATGCTCAAGGGCCGCGAATGGCTGACCAGCCTGTCCAGGGTCGACTGAGAAAACCTTATGTGGCTGGCAAGTGTGTTTGGCGTGGTGATGGGCCTGGTGCTCGGTTTGACTGGCGCTGGCGGCGGGATCCTCGCGGTGCCGGCGCTGGTTTTGGGGCTCGGCTGGAGCATGACGCAAGCGGCGCCGGTGGCGCTGTTTGCGGTGGGCAGCGCGGCGGCGGTCGGCGCTGTCGACGGTTTGCGCCATGGCCTGGTGCGCTATCGCGCCGCGTTGCTGATTGCGGCATTAGGCGCGGTGTTTTCGCCACTGGGGATCTATTTCGCGCATCAGTTGCCGGAGAAGGTGCTGATGATTCTGTTCAGCCTGCTAATGGTCATGGTTGCCTGGCGGATGTTCAGAAAAGACCGTCAGCAAGCCGGGCCGAGCGATCATGGCCACGCCAGTTGGGGCCAGAAAAACTGCATGCTCAATGAGCAGACCGGGCGTTTCGACTGGACCGCCAAATGCACCGCGACCCTGGCCGCGCTGGGCGCAGTCACGGGCGTGGTCTCGGGCTTGCTGGGGGTCGGTGGCGGCTTTCTGATCGTGCCGGCGTTCAAGCAACTGACCGACGTGCAGATGCGCGGCATCGTCGCTACGTCTTTGATGGTGATCAGTCTGATTTCGGCGATGGGTGTGATCGGCGCGTTTCACGCCGGAGTGCGAATCGACAGCCAGGGCGCGGCGTTCATTGTCGCCAGCGTGGTCGGCATGATCATCGGCCGCAAACTTTGTGCGCGGGTGCCGGCGCGGGCCTTGCAGGTCGGGTTTGCCAGTGTCTGTGTCGTGGTGGCGGGGTACATGTTGCTGCGGGCCTGAGGTGAAACCATCGCAGCCCGGCCCGGGCTGCGATGGGTCAGCGGTTTACAACACCAGGTGCGGCAGCCACAGGGAAATGGCCGGCACGTAGGTCACCAGCAGCAGCACCAGGAACAGCACACCGTAGAACGGCAGCAGCGCTTTCACGGTGCTTTCGATGCTGACTTTGCCGATCGCCGAACCGACGAACAGCACGGCTCCCACGGGCGGTGTTATCAGTCCGATCCCCAGGTTGACCAGCATGATCATGCCGAACTGCACCGGGTCGACACCGATTCCCAGAATCACCGGCATCAGGATCGGCGTGAGGATCAGGATCAGCGGCGCCATGTCCATCACTGTGCCGAGCAACAGCAGCATGACGTTGATGCACATCAGGATCACGTAACGGTTGTCCGACAGGGTCAGGAACATCGTGGTGATCTTCGCCGGGATCTGCATCAGGGTCATGATGTAGCCGAAGCTGGCGGCGAAACCGATCAGGATCATCACGATCGAAATCGTCCGCACGGTGCGGTGCATCAGTTTCGGCAGCTCGCTCCATTTGTAGTCGCGGTAGATGAACATGGTCACGAAGAACGACCACAGCACGGCGATGGCCGCCGATTCGGTGGCGGTGAAAATGCCCGAGAGGATGCCGCCAAGGATGATCACCATGGCCATCATGCCCCACATTGCTTCGCCGACGATTTTCAACGCCTGGCGCATCGGGATCACTTCACCCTTGGGGTAGTTGCGCTTTTTCGCGAAGATCAGGCACAGCACCATCAGGCACGCGCTCATCATCAGACCCGGAACGATGCCGGCCATGAACAGCGAGGCAATCGACACCGTACCGCCGGCGGCCAGCGAGTAGAGCACCGAGTTATGGCTTGGCGGGGTCAGCAGGGCTTGCACCGAACCGCTGACGGTTACAGCGGTGGAGAAGTCGCGCGGATAGCCCTTGCGTTCCATTTCCGGAATCAGCACCGAACCCACCGAGGCGGTATCCGCTACCGAGGAGCCGGAGATCGCGCCGAAGAACGTCGAAGCGACGATGTTGACCAGCGACAGGCCTCCGCGCACGAAACCCACCAGCACCCCGGCACACGCCACAAGGCGCCGCGACATGCCGCCCTCGGCCATGATCGCCCCGGCCAGGACGAAGAACGGAATCGCCAGCAGGGAGAATTTGTTCACCCCCGAGGCGACCTGGATCATCACCGCCTGGAACGGGATGTCGATCCACCACGCACCTATCAGCGCCGCAGCGCCCAGCGCATAGGCGACCGGCATGCCGATCAGGATCAATACGATAAAACTGCCCAGCAGAATCAGAGCGTCCATTAAGCGGTACCTTCACTTTCTTCAACCAGGTCGAACTGCACGACCCGACGTTTGCTCTGGTCACCGAGCAAGAGTTTTTCCAGCACGAAAATCAGCGTCAGCAAGCCGCCCACGGGAATCGGCAGGTAGGTCACGCCAACCCTCAGGTCGGGCAGGGCGGCCATGAACTGGTTCCAGGTGGACATGCACAACTTGGCGCCCCAGATCGTCATGAAAATGCAGATCGCCGCCATCAGCAGTTGGGAGAAAATCGCCGCTGCGGATTTCATCTGCGGCGGCATGCGGTCGGTGAGCATGGCCACGGCCATGTGCGCACCGGCGCGGTAACTGGCGGCGGCGCCGATGAAGGTGAACACCATCATCAGCAGGATCGCCGTAGGCTCCGGCCAGCTCGAACCGGTACCGAGCACATAGCGGGCGAATACGCCCCAGGGGATCATCAGGGAGATTGCCAGGACAGACAGGCCGGCGACCCAGATGCACGTCATGTAGATCTTGTCGTTGATACGCAGCAGCAGATTCTTCATCGGGTTCCACCGTAACCGGGCGCGCCTTGAACAGCAGGCGCGCCGGGCCTTTTTTCAGGAGTATAGAGCGGGGGCGTTACTGAACGGCTTCGATTTTCTTGATCAGGTCAGCGTATTTCGCGCCGTACTTCTCGCGTACCGGAGCGGTGGCGTCGTAGAAGGGTTTCTTGTCGACGGTGATGAACTCGACGCCGGCGGCCTTGAGTTTTTCTTCGCTGGCAGCGGACTTCTTGTCCCACAACACGCGTTCTTCAGCCTGGGCAGCCTTGGCGGCTTTCTTGACCAGGGTCTGCTGATCCGGGGTGAGTTTCTCCCAGGTGATTTTCGACATCACGATCGGCTCTGGCAGGATCAGGTGACCGGTCAGGCTGTAGAACTTGGCGTTCTGGAAGTGGTTATGTTCGAGCAGGGTTGGCGGGTTGTTTTCCGCGCCGTCGATCACGCCGGTCTGCAGGGCGCTGAAGATTTCGCCGGTGTCCATGGCGATGCCGTTGCCGCCCATGGCGTTCATCATGTCGATGAACATCGGGTTGCCCTGTACGCGGATTTTCATGCCCTTGAGGTCTTCGAGCTTGCGCACCGGTTTTTTGGTGTAGATGTTGCGCGTGCCGCCGTCCATCCAGGCCAGGGCCACCAGGCCGAATTCGGAGTTGGTGATCTTGTCGAGGATCTCGTCGCCCACCGGACCGTCGATGACGTTACGCATGTGTTGATGGTCGCGGAAGATGAACGGCATGTTGAACACGTTCACGTCCGGCACCACCGGGCCGACGATCCCCAGGCTGACGCGCGACAGCTGGACCGCGCCGACCTGCATCTGCTCGATGACTTCCTTTTCCGAACCCAGCACACCGCCCGGGAAGTACTGGAAAGTCAGCTCGCCGTTGGTTTCCTTTTCAAGTGTTTTGCCCATGCTCTTTTCGGCCGCCACGGTTGGGTAGCCGTCGGGGTGGATGTCAGCGAATTTCAGTTTCATGTCCGCCTGAGCGGCACCGGCGAAGGTGAACATCAGCGGGAGTGCAGCGGCGAGCAAGGTGCGTTTGAAATTCATGGGGGTGAGTCTCCAGTCTTGTTATTTTTGTGTTCAAGGCGCAGCGGTGCAGCAGAGGGTTTAAAGCAAATCGTTGAACAGCGGTTCGGCGAGGCCTTTGACGCCGGGCTTCAGGGCGAACACGCCACCGGCCAGGGATTGCGGATCGTGGTCGTCACCGGGGCGAATCGAAGCGACAAACAGGGTGCTCATGTCGCTGCCGCCGAAGGCACACATGGTCGGTTTCTTCACCGGCACTTCCAGTGAAAAATCCAGACGACCGTCCGGGGCGAAACGGTGAATCAGTCCGGCGTCGTTGGCGCAAATCCAGTAGCACCCTTCGGCATCCACGGCGGCGCCATCGGGGCGGCCGGGGAAGTGGTTCATGTCGACAAACACCCGGCGATTCGACGGCGTGCCGGTCTCGGTGTCGTAATCGAACGCCCAGATCAGTTGCACGTCGGGATGCGAATCCGACAGGTACATGATCTTGCCGTCCGGGCTGAAACCGAGGCCGTTGGGCACGATGAAACCGTCGAGTTGCGCTTCGATCACCCCGGACTGCCCGGCGCCGTAGCGATAGAGCCGGCCTTCAGGCGCATTCAGGCCCATGTTCAGCACCATGCTGCCGGCCCAGAAACGCCCCTGACGGTCGCAGCGACCATCGTTGAGGCGCATGTCCGCGCGGCTGTGTTCGACACTGGCGAGCAATTCGCTGTCGAGGCTGCCGTCGCTGTGCGAGTGCAGGCGAAAGAAACCGCTTTCCATGCCGGCCACCCAGCCACCACTGCGGTGGCGGCTGATGCAGGCGAGCATTTCTGGCGCTTTCCACGACGCCACGTGCCCGCTGTCGGCGCTCCAGCGTTGCAGCCCGCCGTTGGGAATGTCCACCCAGTACAGGGCGTTTTCCTCGGCGACCCAGACCGGGCTTTCGCCCACAGCGTTGCGCGCATCGACGATCAATTCGGCTTGCATACTGATTACCTCGTGTCGTGGTCGCGGGGATCAGTCGCCGAACGGGCCGGCCGCCACAAAGGCGCCGCCCTGGTAGATTCGCGCCGGGTCGTCGGCTGCTGGCATCGGTTGTGCTTCGACCTTGTCGCGGAACACTTCCGAGCTGTCCTTGGCTTCATAACCGAGGTGGCTGGCGTAGCGGTTGTCCCACCACAAGTCTTTGTTGTCGGACATGCCGTAGACCACGGTGTGACCGACGTTCGGCGTGTATAGCGAACGCTCGAGCAGTTGCGTGAGGTCGTCGAAGCTCAGCCAGGTGTGCATCATCCGGCGGTTCTGCGGTTCCGGGAACGAAGAACCGATGCGGATGCTGACGGTTTCGATGCCGTAGCGATCGAAGTAGAAACTGGCCATGTCTTCGCCGTAGGACTTGGACAGACCGTAGTAGCCATCAGGGCGGCGCGGGGAGCTGGCGTCGAGCTTTTCGTCCTGCTTGTAGAAGCCAATGACATGGTTGGAGCTGGCGAAGATCACCCGCTTCACACCATGCTTGCGGGCGGCCTCGTAGATATGAAACACGCCGCTGATGTTGGCGCCGAGGATTTCTTCGAACGGGCGCTCGACCGAGACACCGCCGAAATGCAGGATCGCGTCGACCCCATCGACCAGTTGATGCACGGCCTGTTTGTCGGCCAGATCGCAGAGTACGACTTCTTCGTGATCATCGACGGCCGGGGCGAGGGCGGCGATATCGGACAAACGCAGCACATTGGCGTAAGGACGCAGGCGTTCGCGCAAGACTTTGCCCAGGCCACCGGCAGCGCCGGTCAGCAGCAGGCGATTGAATGGAGCGCGCGGAGTAGAGGTAGACGTCATGGCAATCCCTGAACACATTGTTATTAGGTTTGTTGTAGGTTGTCGTATGACTGCGCTGAAGTATCGGTAGGGTTCCGGGAACTTGTCAACGCGACTTTTGGTGTAGATGACGGAAGGGCCGAATCATTTTTCTGAACCCCTGATACCCGCCTTGCAATGCAATCCCCTTGTGGGAGCGAGCCTGCTCGCGAAGGCGGTGTGTCAGAGTTCATTTCTGCCGAATCTGCCGTCGCCATCGCTGGCAAGCCAGCTCCCACAATAATCCGAGCCGGCTCCAACCTTTCTATTCGCCACAAGACCCTGTGGGAGCTGGCTTGCCAGCGATGGGGCCCGCTTGAGCAATAAAAATCACTCCCGCTTACTTCAAGCTTTCGCGAGCAGGCCCGCTCCCACAGTGGAGGTGCGTGAACGTGTCAACCGTTACAACAACGAAATCGGGTAGCTGATGAAAATCCGGTTCTCGTCAAATTCGTTGGTGCTGAAGTCGCGGCGGATGGTCGCGTTGCGCCATTTAACGTTGAGGCTTTTCAGCGGGCCGCTCTGCACGGTGTAGGCCAGTTCCGATTCGCGGCCCCATTCCTTGCCGTCGTTGGTGCTGGCGGTGTGCACGTTATCGCCGCTGATGTAGCGGTTCATCAGGGTCAGACCGGGGATGCCGAGGGCGACGAAGTTGTAGTCGTGACGCAGCTGCCAGGAGCGTTCCTTGGCGTTGTCATAACTGGCGTTGTAGCTGTCGTTGGCGAGGGTACCGCCGCTGGTGCCGTTGACCCGCATCCAGGCATCGTCACCGGTGAGTTTCTGCAGGCCGACGTAGAAGGTGTTGCCACCGTATTTGGCCGAGAGCATGGCAAACGCGGTCTTGTTGTCGAGATCGCCGGCCTGAGCGCTGCCGTCTTCCTTGCCGGTGAAGAAACCGAGGTTGGCGCCCAGGGTCCAGTCGCCGAGCGGCTGGCTGTGGCTGAGGTTGAAATATTGCTGCTGATAGATATCGGTCAGCTCGGCGTACCACACGCCGACCATGGTGCGCTTGTCGTTGAAGGTGTACTCGCCGCCGCCGAAGTTGAAGCGATCGGAAGTGAAGGCGCCGCGGCCGTTCATCGACATGTCTTCCATGCTCGCATCGTTGCGCGGGCTGTTACCGCGAAACTGGCCACCGTAGACGGTCAAGCCATTGATCTCGGTGGACGTGATCTGCCCGCCGCGGAAGGTTTGCGGCAGCGAACGACCGTCGTCGGAACGCAGGATCGGCAACACCGGCATCCATTCGCCGACTTTCAATTCGGTCTTCGACACCTTGGCTTTCAGCGCAACGCCGAGGCGACCGAAGTTGTCCGCCGGGCGCCCGTCATCGTGGATCGGCAACAGTTGCGTGCCGCCGGTGCCTTTGCCGCCATCGAGCTTTTGCGAATACAGCCCGAGCACGTCGAGGCCGAAGCCGACGGTGCCCTGGGTGAAACCGGATTTGGCATCGAGAATGAAGCTCTGCGTCCACTCTTCAGCCTTGCCCTGCGGGTTGGCCGGGTTGACGAAGTTGCGGTTGAAATAGGCATTGCGCAGGTTCAGCGTGGCTTTGCTGTCATCGAGAAAGCCTTCGGCATCGGCGCTCATTGGCAGGGCGAGGGCCAGACTGCTGCAGCCGATCAGGCTGAGGGTCGAACGCGGTTTGAAATTGGAAACAGGTGAAGGGCGGACGGAATTGCGGGCGAGTGTGCTCACTGTGACGCTCCCAGATTCGCTTGTTGTTTTTATTATTTGTCATACGTCGTCGTACAACATCGATGCGGATATTTCCCATATTTTCGGGGATTGTCAACAGCAAGTTATACGATGACTCGGGGTTGGCAGGAACGACACCCTGTAGAAGTCTGTCGTAATTTCGAATCAGGCATAAACCCCTGTGGGAGCTGGCTTGCCAGCGAGAGCGATTTGTCAGCTGCCGCAAAGGCTGGAGTTGCCGGCCTCATCGCTGGCAAGCCAGCTCCCACAGGGTTTTGTTCCGCCTACGGATAAGTGTATTACCCGTTGAATTGCGGCAAACTTCCTTCACTCCCAGCACCAGGCCGATCCATGGATAAATACGCCCCGCGCCAATGGCAGCCGCACGAGAAGCCCAGCCTGCCCGGTTCGCCCTCGACACCGTTGCACTCCAACCGCAAGCGCCTGGCCTATGCGTTGGTCGGTGTGCTGGTGGCGGTGACCGGCGGTTTGGGTAATTCGCTGGTGGTTGCCAACCTGATTTATCTGCAAGGCTCGCTTGGCGCGACCACGGCGGAAATGGCCTGGTTGCCAGCGGCCTTCGTGATGACCAACGTGTCGATGAACCTGCTGCTGGTGAAGTTTCGTCAGCAGTTCGGCTTGCGTGCGTTCACCGAGGTGTTTCTGGTGCTGTATGCACTGGTGACCTTTGGGCATCTGTTCGTCAACGACCTGAATTCGGCGATAGCGGTGCGCGCGGCGCACGGCATGGTCGGCGCGGCGCTGAGTTCGCTGGGCCTGTATTACATGGTTCAGGCGTTCCCGGCGAAGTGGCGGCTGAAGGCGCTGGTGCTCGGCCTCGGCACCTCGCAACTGGCGCTGCCACTGGCACGGCTGTTCTCTGAAGACCTGTTGCAGATTGCCGAGTGGCGCGGTTTGTACCTGTTCGAACTGGGCATGGCGCTGCTGTCGCTGGGCTGCGTATTGCTGCTCAAGTTGCCGCCGGGTGACCGCTTCAAGACCTTCGAAAAACTCGACTTCCTGACCTTCGCCATTCTCGCCACCGGCGTCGGCCTGCTCTGTGCGGTGTTGTCATTGGGACGCATCGACTGGTGGCTGGAAGCCGACTGGATCGGCATCGCCCTGACGGCGTCAATCGCGCTGATCATCATGGGCCTGGCCATCGAGCACAACCGCAGCAACCCGTTGCTGATGACGCGCTGGCTGGGCAGCGGAACGATGATCCGCCTGGCGCTCGCGGTGACCCTGATTCGCATGGTGACCTCGGAACAATCCACCGGCGCAGTCGGGTTCATGCAGAACCTGAACATGGGCTATGAGCAACTGCACAGTCTGTACGTGGTGATGCTGATCGGCAGCATCGCCGGGCTGGCAACCAGCGCATTGACCATCGACCCGAAACACTTGCTGATGCCGCTGATCATCTCCCTGGCGCTGATGGCCACGGGGTCGGTGATGGACAGTTTTTCCAGCAACATCACGCGCCCGCAAAACATGTATTTCAGCCAGTTCCTGCTGGCGTTCGGCAGTACGTTCTTTCTCGGCCCGACCATGGTCTTCGGCACGCGCAACGTGCTGACCAATCCGCGCAATCTGGTGAGCTTTTCCGTGCTGTTCGGGATCTGCAACAACCTCGGCGGGCTGCTCGGCGCGGCGTTGCTCGGGACCTTTCAGATCGTGCGCGAGAAGTACCATTCCAGCCACATCGTCGAGCAATTGGTGATGTCCGATCCGCTGGTGGCGGCGCGCGTGCAAAGTGGCGGGGCGGCCTACGGCGGATTTTTCGCCGACCCCGGCCTGCGCAACCTGGTCGGCATCCGCAGCCTCGCCAATGCGGCGACACGCGAAGCGAACGTGCTGGCCTATAACGATGTCTTCATGCTGATCGCGGTCATTGCGGTACTGACCATGATCTGGCTTTCGATTCGCGCGTTGTGGCTGATGAGCACCACCAAAGCCATCGAACCGACGCCTTCCGTACCAACAAGCGGTGCCACTTCTTCATGACCGAACCGACCACCACAACTACCAACGCCATTGCCGCCACGCCTGAAGGGCAGACGCCGCCGTCATCGCCAAACACCGCGCCGCGCTCGCTGCGCGTACGCATCATTTCGTCACTGGGCTTTGCCGCGATTGCCATCGTCGGCGTGCTGATCGTGCTGTACGCCTGGCAATTGCCGCCGTTCAGCAGCGCGGTCGAAACCACCGAGAACGCATTGATTCGCGGGCAGGTGACGATCATCGGGCCACAGCTCAGCGGTTATGTGTTCGAAGTGCCGGTGCAGGATTTTCAATACGTGAAGGCCGGCGATCTGCTGGTGCGTCTGGATGACCGGATCTACCAGCAGCGCCTCGATCAGGCGCTGGCGCAACTGGCGGTGCAGCGCGCGGCGCTGGCCAACGTGGTGCAGCAACGCAACAGCGCCGAGGCGACAATCAAGCTGCGTCAGGCGGTGCTCGCCGACAGTGAAGCGCAGTTGCGCAAGAGTGAGGCGGATCTGCGCCGCAACAAGGATCTGGTCAGCGACGGCTCGGTGTCCAAGCGCGAATTCGACGTGACCCTCGCTGCCAATGCGCAAAGCACCGCGTCCGTGGCGCAAGCCAAGGCCAACCTGGAAATCGCCCGCCAGGACCTGCAAACCGTGATCGTCAATCGCGGCTCACTGGAGGCCGCCGTTGCCAGCGCGGAAGCAGCAGTGCAACTGGCGCGGATCGACCTGTCGAACACGCGCATCGTCGCCCCGCGCGACGGCCAGCTCGGGCAGATCGGCGTGCGCCTCGGCGCTTACGTCAACTCCGGGGCACAGTTGATGGCGCTGGTGCCGGAGCAGAAATGGGTGATCGCCAACATGAAGGAAACCCAGATGGACAACGTTCGCGTCGGGCAACCGGTGCGCTTCACTGTCGATGCGTTGAACCACCGCAAGTTCACCGGGCATGTGCAGCATATTTCGCCGGGCACCGGTTCCGAATTCGCCTTGCTGCAGGCCGACAACGCCACCGGCAACTTCGTCAAGATCGCCCAGCGCGTGCCGGTGCGGATCACCATCGATCCGGATCAGCAGGAAGAGGAGCGGTTGCGGCCGGGTATGTCGGTGGTGGTCAGCATTGATACCGCGGCGGGCGACACACAACCGCATTGATGCACACATTTTCCAATGTAGGCCTTCGCCTGCTCGCGATTGCGGTGTGTCAGTCGCCCTGTTTGTCACTGACACACCGCAATCGCGAGCAGGCGAAGGCCTACAAGGGATGGTGTGGGGCGCGGGTTTTCCATCAGTTGCAAGCGAATGCTAGTCTTGGCCAACGCTGTCGTCAGGGAGCCCACATGGGCAATCACAAGATCGAAATTCGCCGCAGTAACGTCGAGAAAATCCTGCTGGCGGCGGAAAAAGTCTTCGCCGAAAAAGGCTTCGGCAGCACCGCCATGGCCGATATCGCCGCCGAGGTGCAACTGCCGCGTTCCAATCTGCATTACTACTTTTCGACCAAAAGCGAGCTGTACAGCGCGGTGCTGTTCGACCTGCTCGAAGTGTGGAAGCAGGACGCGCTGTGCTTCGAAATGTTCGACGACCCGCGCGTTGTGCTCAGCAGTTACATCCGTGCCAAGATGAACCACTCGCGCAGCCGCCCGTACGGCTCGAAAGTCTGGGCCAACGAAATCATCCATGGCGCGCCGACGCTGGGCGAGGCGCTGGATGCCAGCCTGTATGACTGGGCGAAAATGAAGGAAGCGAAGATTCGCCAGTGGGTCGAAGACAAGCGGATTCTGCCGGTGGAACCGTCGAGCCTGCTGTACATGATCTGGGCCTCGACCCAGCACTATGCCGACTTCGATCATCAGGTGAATATCCTGAACGAGCATCAGCCGCTGTCGGACATGCAGTTCGAGCGGGCGGTGCAGACGGTGACGAGTGTGATCTTGCGCGGGATCGGGCTGGAGCCTTGAGGCCTTCGGTGAAGCCACCGACGTCATCGCTAGCAGGCTAGCTCCCACAGGGGATCGTATTTCAACTGTGGGAGCTAGCCCTGCTAGCGATTGCGGTGGTTGCGTGATCGTTCCCACGCAGAGCGTGGGAACGATCGGTAACAGGTCGGCGCAATTTTGCAGCATCCCCCAATCAGTCCCCTCTCCCTCTGGGAGAGGGCTAGGGTGAGGGGCTTTGAGGATCAGCCCCCGATTCAGACAGCCACACAATACGGATTCCTCGGATCGTGATTCCAGTCGAGAAACGGCTTGCCCGTGTCCATCGGTACCATCTCGATGCAGTCCGCCACCGGACAGGTGATCTGGCACAGGTTACAGCCGACACACTCGTCGTCGATCACCTCGTATTTATGTGTGCCGTCCGCCTGCTTCAAGCTGCCGATCGCCTGGTGTGAGGTGTCTTCGCAAGCGATATGACACCGCCCGCAACCGATGCACGCCTCCTGATCAATCTTCGCAATCACCTGGTAGTTGATATCGAGGTATTTCCAGTCGGTGGTATTGCCCACCGCGCGCCCGGAAAACTCACTGATGTTGGCGTAACCCTGACTGTCCATCCAGCGCGACAAGCCGTCCTTCATCTCCTCGACAATGCGGAAACCGTGAAGCATCGCCGCCGTGCACACCTGCACCGCGCCACTGCCCAGCGCCATGAATTCTGCGGCATCGCGCCAGCTGCCGATGCCGCCAATGCCGCAGATCGGCAAGCCTTGAGTCTGCGGATCGCGGGCGATTTCGGCGACCATGTTCAGTGCAATCGGTTTGACCGCCGAGCCGCAATAGCCGCCGTGGGTGCTTTTGCTGCCGACGGTGGGCAGGGCGACCATGTGTTCGAGGTCGACGCTGGTGATCGAGTTGATCGTGTTGATCAGCGACACCGCATCGGCGCCACCGCGATGTGCGGCGCGGGCGGCGACGCGGATGTCGGTGATGTTCGGCGTCAGTTTGACGATCACCGGCAGCGAGCAATAGGTCTTGCACCAGCGCGTTACCTGCTCGACGTACTCCGGCACCTGCCCGACCGCGGCGCCCATGCCGCGCTCGGGCATGCCGTGGGGGCAGCCGAAGTTCAGCTCGATGCCATCAGCGCCGGTTGCCTCGACCAGCGGCAAGATGTGTTTCCACGATTCCTCCACGCACGGCACCATCAGCGAGACGATCAGCGCACGGTCGGGCCAGGCCTTTTTCACCTGAGTGATTTCGCGCAGGTTGATTTCCAGCGAGCGGTCGGTGATCAGCTCGATGTTGTTGATGCCGAGCACTTCCCGGTTATTGCCGTAGTGCGCCGAATAACGTGAGGAAACGTTGACCGCCGCCGGGTCTTCGCCGAGGGTTTTCCAGACCACGCCACCCCAACCGGCCTCGAAGGCGCGGACTACGTTGTAGGCCTTGTCGGTAGGCGGCGCGGAGGCCAGCCAGAACGGATTCGGGGCTTTGATGCCGGCGAAGACTATCGAGAGATCGGCCATTTACGCAGCCTCCACGTTGAGCATCAATTGCGCGTTGATCGCCTCGGCGGCGAGTTTGCCGTGCTGCACGGCTTGCACGGTGAGGTCCTGATCGAGGCTGGTGCAGTCGCCGCCGGCATACACGCCGGGGATGCTGGTGCGCAGGTTTTCATCCACTTGAATGCGCTCGCCCTGACGCTTGAGTTCACGCGCCAGCGGGTCGGCGAGGGCGCCGCCGTCGAAGCTCTGGCCGATGGCTTTGAAGATCGCGTCGGCGGCCAGTTCGAAGGTTTCGCCGGTGCTTTGCAGGCGTCCGTCGACCAGATCGGTGCGGGCGAAACGCATGCCGCGCACATGGCCCTGAGCATCGAGCAGCACTTCTTCTGGTTGCGCCCAGGTCAGCAAACGCACCTGATTGGCCTTGGCGATGTCCTGTTCGTGCAGGGTCGCGCCCATGTCAGCGGCGCCACGCCGATACACCAGATTCACATCGCGCGCACCGAGGCGGGCCATTTGCACGGCCATGTCGATTGCGGTGTTGCCGGCACCGAGGACGATGCAGCGCTCGGCCAGCGGCAGTTGCGTGAGGTCATCGGCCTGGCGCAGTTCGCGGATGTAATCGGTGGCGGCGAGCAGGCCGGGCGCATCTTCGTGGGCCAGGCCGAGCTGCTTGCTGGCGTTGAGTCCCAGGCCGAGGAACACCGCGTCGAACTGTTGATGCAGTTCGCTGAGGGTCAGGTTGTCGCCGAGTTTCTGCCCGTGGCGGATTTCGATGCCGCCGATCTGCAGGAGAAAATCCAGTTCCTTCTGCGCGTAATCGTCGACCAGTTTGTATTTGGCGATGCCGTATTCGTTGAGGCCGCCAGCCTTGTCCCGCGCCTCAAAAATCACCACGTCATGCCCGTGCATGGCACTGCGATGCGCACAGGACAAACCGGCCGGCCCGGCACCGACCACGGCGATGCGTTTGCCGCTGGCGGCGGCGCGCTGGAACGGGTGCTCGGTGAAGTGTGCGTTGTCGACCGCGTAGCGTTGCAGCAGGCCGATCAGCACCGGCGCACATTCCTGGGCGTTGTTGCGCACACAGGCTTGCTGGCAAAGAATCTCGGTCGGACAGACCCGCGCGCAACTGCCGCCAAGAATGTTCGCCGAAAGGATTTTCTGCGCCGCGCCAGGCACGTTGTCCTGATGGATATTGCGGATGAACGAGGGAATGTCGATCTCGCTCGGGCACGCATTGACGCACGGCGCGTCGTAGCAATACAGGCAGCGCGAAGCTTCCAGGTGCGCCTGCCTGGCATTGAGCGGCGGCGCCAGATCGGTGAAATGCCCGGCGAGGGCAGCCGCGCTTTCGTGCGGGTGGGGGAGGTGGTTCAGGGAGTCGATCACGGTGGTGTGCCTCACGGTTATTTGAGGTTTTTCTGCCTCTGTCGGGCAGTGGTTTTTGTGGTGCTTGTGATGGCCTCATCGCTGGCAAGCCAGCTCCCACAGGGATCTATGGCGTTCACAAAACCTTGTGGGAGCTGGCTTGCCAGCGATAGGCCGAAGGCCGCTTTCAGCGTTTCACCGCTGTGGGCTTGTGCAATTCAGCGCGCTTGCTCAACAAATCAAACACCGCCGGATACGCCGGCCGTTCGATATAACGCCCGGCGCCGCGTTCGGCGCGCAGGTCGCCGTCGGCCCAGACCAGCCGGCCCTGGCTGACGGTATGGCTGGGCACGCCGCGCACGGTCTTGCCTTCGAAGATGTTGAAGTCCACCTGCTGATGGTGGGTCTTGGCGGAAATCGTCCGCGTGCCGTGCGGGTCCCACAGCACCAGATCGGCATCGGCGCCGACGCGTATCGCGCCTTTGCGCGGATAGAGATTGAAGATCTTCGCGGTGTTGGTGGAGGTGAGGGCGACGAAGTCCTGCATCGACAAACGGCCACTGTTGACGCCTTCATCCCAGAGCACCGCCATGCGATCTTCGATGCCGGCCGTGCCGTTGGGAATCTTGCTGAAGTCATCGCGCCCGGCAGCTTTTTGCTCAGCGCAGAAACAGCAGTGATCGGTGGCGGTGGTGTGCAGGTTGCCGGCCTGCAAGCCATGCCACAGCGCTTCTTGATGCCCGCGCGGGCGGAACGGCGGGCTCATCACGTAACCGGCCGCGGTCTGCCAGTCGGGGTGTTGGTATACGCTGTCATCAAGCAGCAGATGCCCGGCCAGCACTTCGCCGTAAACCGGCTGGCCCTTGCTGCGGGCATAGGTGATTTCGTCGAGGGCTTCCTTGGTCGAGACGTGTACCAGGTATAGCGGCGTACCGAGGGTTTCAGCGATACGAATCGCCCGGCTCGCCGCTTCGCCTTCGACTTGCGACGGCCGCGACAACGGATGCGCTTCTGGCCCGGTGATGCCCTGGGCCATCAGCTTGCGTTGCAGGTGATAGACCAGCTCGCCGTTTTCCGCATGCACGGTCGGCACCGCGCCGAGTTCCAGACAGCGCTCGAAACTCGCCACCAGTGTGTCGTCGGCGGCCATGATTGCGTTCTTGTAGGCCATGAAATGCTTGAAGCTGTTGATCCCGTGGTGGCTGACCAGCTCGGCCATTTCTTCGCGGACCTGCTCGCTCCACCAGGTGATCGCGACGTGGAAGCCGTAGTCGGAAGCGGATTTCTCCGCCCAGCCGCGCCACTGATGAAACGCCTCCATCAATGACTGCTGCGGGTTGGGAATCACGAAGTCGATGATCGACGTGGTGCCGCCCGCCAGACCCGCCGCCGTGCCGCTGTAGAAGTCTTCACTGGCCACGGTGCCCATGAACGGTAGTTGCATGTGCGTGTGCGGATCGATGCCGCCGGGCATCAGGTATTGGCCGCTGCCGTCGAGCACTTCAGCGCCGGCCGGAATATCCAGGTTGGCACCGATGGCTTTGATCACGCCGTCAGCGCAATAGACGTCGGCGCGATAACTTTCATCATGGGTAACAACGGTGGCGCCACGGATCAACAGAGACATTCCGAGTTCCTCGCAGGCATGACCGACTGGTGTCGGTTCTAGATGTTTTATAGGTCTTCAGCACAGCAGGGTTTATTCCTGTCATGGCTGTCAGGAATAGAAACTAGTCGCGATTTTATAAATGGGCAAGAATATTTTTTATAAGCTTAGAATCGTTTTAAGTCGCTGAAAAATAACGATAAAAAACATCATTCACCAAAATGGTGAGGCCGTTCACCATTTTGACGCACTTGACAGGATGGAAATATGAGCAAGATTTCCTATGTGAAATCAGCCGCTTGAAGTTGAGCTGCAGCGGTTCGCTCACAAGAAAAAAAAGTGCAGTGCACCAGATTGAGTCCTGACAGTTCGAGCAACTTGCCAAGCGTTTAGCCTGAGCGCTCAGACAAGTTTCCGCAGGGCACTCGGGTAAATAATTAAAACTGATGAATATCAGAAAGTTGCATAGCGTTTAACGCATTGGCTCGATGCACCAGCGGGGTACCCGGCACGTTTATTGATGCCGCCGCTGACACCATGGCCGGTGCATGAAAGTTGTCAGTTCCTCCGGCCATCGTCCGGCTCGCACCTGCGTGTGCCAGCCGCCTGATGAGCAAAAATAATCAGAAGAACAGTGGAGCGGCCATGCAACAGATCAGATCGCAAGTGAGCGAGCGCGACGGCTTGTTCGAGCTCGAAGCCGGCAGCGATGTCCTCGACAGTCCCCGTTACAACCACGACATGGCGCCGACCAAGGTGCACGAACGCAGCTGGAACAAATGGCACATCACCGCGCTGTGGGTCGGCATGTCGATCTGCGTGCCGACCTATACGCTGGGCGGCGTGCTCACCGCCTATTTCGGCCTGACGGTCGGTGAAGCGCTGCTGGCGATTCTGTTTGCCAACATCATTGTGCTGATTCCGCTGACGCTGAACGCCTTCCCCGGCACCAAGTACGGCATCCCGTTTCCGGTGCTGCTGCGCTCCTCGTTCGGGATTCTCGGCTCCAACGTGCCGTGCCTCATTCGCGCGCTGGTCGCGTGTGGCTGGTTCGGCATCCAGACCATGTTCGGCGGGTTGGCGATTCACCTGTTTCTCGGCTCGGTGTTCGAGGGCTGGAAGTCGCTGGGCGGCACCGGCGAGGTGATCGGTTTCATGGTGTTCTGGGCGCTGAACCTGTGGGTGGTGATTCGCGGCGCTGAGTCGATCAAATGGCTGGAAACCCTGTCTGCGCCGCTGCTGGTGGCGGTCGGTATCGGTCTGCTGGTCTGGGCGATGCCCAATGTGTCGATGAGCGAATTGATGGCGATCCCGGCCAAGCGTCCGGAAGGCGCCAGCGTGGTCGGTTACTTCGCCGCCGGGCTGACGGCGATGGTCGGTTTCTGGGCCACGCTGTCGCTGAACATTCCTGACTTCAGCCGCTATGCCAAAAGTCAGAAAGACCAGATTCTCGGGCAGATCATCGGCCTGCCATTGACCATGTTTCTGTTCGCCGCGCTCGGCGTGGTGATGACCGCTGCGTCGGTGAAACTGGTCGGCGTGACCGTGTCGGATCCGGTCACGCTGATTGGTCACATCCAGAGCCCGGTATGGGTGGCGGTGGCCATGGCGCTGATCATCATTGCGACGCTGTCGACCAACACCGCGGCCAACATCGTCTCGCCCACCAACGACTTTCAGAACATCGCGCCCAAGGTGATCAACCGCACCAAAGCGGTGTTGCTGACCGGTCTGGTAGGCCTGGCGCTGATGGCCCATGAGCTGCTGAAAAAACTCGGTCTGATCGTGTCCGATGTCAGCCTGGAAAGCGTGTATTCCAACTGGCTGCTGGGCTATTCGAGCCTGCTCGGGCCGATCGCCGGGATCATGGTGGTGGACTATTTCCTGATCAAGAAACAGCAACTGGACCTTGCCGGCCTGTACCGCGACGACGTGTATCCGGCCTGGAACGGCGCCGGGTTCATCGCCTTCGGCGTGCCGGTGCTGCTGACTTTGCTGTCGCTGGGCAGCGATGCGTTCAGCTGGTTCTACAGCTACGGCTGGTTCACCGGCTCGGCGCTGGGCGGTTTGATTTATTACGGGTTGTGCGTGTTGCGCGCGCAGCCTTCGGTCGTTAAATCAGCGGTGTAAGTGAGGGCCCCATCGCTGGCAAGCCAGCTCCCACAAGGATTGAGTCGTACACACATTGTGTGTTCAACCACAAAACCTGTGGGAGCTGGCTTGCCAGCGATGGCGGCCTGACAGACACCAAAGAAATTGATCGTTCCCACGCTCTGCGTGGGAATGCAGCCCGGGACGCTCTGCGTTCCTATCGGTATCAACACTGAGGAGATTCCCATGAACGCAGCCGTCGACGTTTTGCAATCGAGCCATCAGCACATCAACCGCGATCGCCTGTGGGCCTCGCTCATGGAGCTGGCCAGACTCGGCGCCACGGTCAAGGGTGGCGTCTGTCGCCTGGCCCTGACCGACCTCGACCGCCAGGCCCGCGACCTGTTCGTGCAATGGTGCAAGGAGGCCGGATGCAGCGTCACGGTGGATGCTGTTGGCAACATTTTCGCTCGCCGTCCGGGCCGTAATCCCGAGCTGCCACCGGTAATGACCGGCAGCCACATCGACACGCAACCCACCGGCGGCAAGTTCGACGGCTGCTTCGGCGTGCTCGCCGGCGTCGAAGTCCTGCGCACCTTGAACGACCTCAACGTGGAGACCGAAGCGCCGCTGGAAGTGGTGGTCTGGACCAACGAAGAAGGCTCGCGCTTTGCCCCGTGCATGATGGGCTCGGGCGTCTTCGCGGAAAAATTCACCCTCGCCGAAACCCTGGCCAAAGTTGACGCCGACGGTGTCACGGTCGGTGAAGCGCTCAACGCCATCGGCTACGCCGGTTCGCGCAAAGTCAGCGGACACCCGGTCGGCGCCTATTTCGAAGCGCACATCGAGCAAGGCCCGATTCTCGAGGACGAAAAGAAAACCATCGGCGTGGTCCTCGGCGCGCTCGGGCAGAAGTGGTTCGACCTCAAGTTGCGCGGTGTCGAAGCCCATGCCGGCCCGACGCCGATGCACCTGCGCAAGGACGCCCTGGTCGGCGCCGCAGTGATCGTCGGCGCCGTCAATCGCGCCGCCCTCGGTCACCAGCCGCACGCCTGTGGCACGGTCGGTTGCCTGCAAGCCTATCCCGGCTCACGCAACGTGATTCCCGGGGAAGTGCGCATGACCCTGGATTTCCGTCATCTCGAGCCGGCGCGCCTGGATTCGATGATCGCTGAAGTGAAGCAAGTCATCGAATCCACTTGCCAGGCTCACGGCCTCACTTATGAACTGACGCCAACTGCCGACTTCCCGCCGCTGTACTTCGAAAAAGGCTGCGTCGAAGCGGTACGTGGCGCGGCACAAGGGCTCGGCCTGTCACACATGGACATCGTCAGCGGCGCCGGCCACGACGCGATCTTCCTCGCCGAACTCGGCCCGGCGGGGATGATCTTCGTCCCGTGCGAAGGCGGCATCAGCCACAACGAAATCGAAAATGCCGCACCGGATGATCTGGCGGCGGGGTGTGCGGTGCTGCTGCGGGCGATGCTGGCGGCATCGGCGATGGTCGCCGCTGGCAAAGCGGCGGCTTGAAAAAGCAAAAAATCAGGCCGTCGATAAAACCAGCAAAGATCGATGGCCTGTGTAGATGATGCCGTGCAATGCAGACTTCGACATCCAATGCTTCTGTCATATTTCCGTCATGAGAGTGTGCGATTTTTCCGCTGCCTGAGACATGAAGTAACAGGTGGTGAGCAGACTAAAGCTCTGCTTTCGCAAAGGAAAATGGATTCTAAGGAAGTGTGATGTCGACGTTTTGTCAGATTATGGATAAGTCTGAGAGTGGCGGGTGCGGGTGCAAGATCCCATCCAGTGTTTTAAGCAAAATCCTGTCGGAAACCTCAGCGGCCAGTACTGTTTCTGATGACAGAGTTGTTCTGGGCTTCGAGTCTTCCGATGATTGCGCCGTTTATGACAATGGCGACAATTACCTGTTGTTCACAACCGACTACTTCTCACCGATCGTTAACGATCCGTACATGTTTGGCCAATTGGCAGCCAGCAACGCGGTGAGCGATATCTTCGCTTCCGGCGGCTATCCGTTGATTGCCAACTCGATCATGGCTTTCGACCCGGAGCAAGTAGCGGTCGAGCAGGTGACCCAGATGATTCTTGGCGCCCAGTCAGTCATGAACAAGTTCAATGTCAGCATCGTTGGCGGCCACACAATCAAGAACAGCCAGCCGCTCTATGGCTTTTCAATCATCGGCCAGGTCGAAAAAAATCGTTTGAAAAAAAACAACACCGCCAAGGCCGGCGACGTGTTGGTGATGACGCGTCCGCTTGGCGTAGGCATCCTTGCCAATGCACTGAAGGTCGGGATTCTCGAGCAAGCGGATATTGCTGCGCGGACGCTGGAGTTGATCACAGGTAACAACGAGTTTGGCCGCACCTTGAGCGCTAGTCCTGAGGTCAGCAGCCTGACCGACATCACCGGTTTCGGCTTGATCGGGCATATCAGCGAGATGGTCGGGCCAGGACAACTGGATGTGCTGTTGGATACCGCTGCGCTGACGTTTTATGACGGTGCCGAATCGCTGGCGGTGGCGGTGACTTCATCTGAGAGCGGCGTTTTCGCCAACATGAAGAAATACGCACAAAACGTGGAATATCTTGGTGAGTTGTCACTGGCGCACAAGTTTCTGCTGCACGATCCGCAAACCAACGGCGGATTGCTGTTCACCGTCAGCGAAGCCTGCCTGGCGCAAAACCGGCAAGCGTGGCAAGCGTTGTCTGCCGACCTGATGGTGATTGGCCGAGTGACACAAGGTACGGGCAAGATCAAGGTTTGCTGAAATGACTGCCATGACGTTCTACCCGGTCATGACCGGTGTGGGAGTGCTGGCCGGATTCATGTCGGGCCTGTTCGGTATCGGTGGCGGCATCATTGTGACGCCTCTGCTGGTGCTGGTTTATCCGATGGTGTCCGGACAGAAGTTACCGATTGAAGTGGTAACGGGGCTGTCTTCCGCACAGGGCTTTTTCTCTTCGCTGGTTTCGTTTGCACTGCACCGCACCCGCTTTCAGCCTGATTGGCGAGTGATTGCAAACTTTGCGGTACCGATGGCCGCTGCCAACTTTTTCGCCTCGGTCCATGCCGAAGCATTCAGTGAAAACTTCATTCTGTTTGTCTTCGGACTGCTGGGGTTGTTATCACTGCTGTTGACGTACCTGTTCCGCCAGCCGGTTGCCCTGTTGTGCAACCATTCGTCATTGTCGTTGCCGTTAACGGGGTTGGCGCTTGGGGTTTTGTGCGGACTGGTCGGGCAGGGGGGCGGATTCATTTATCTGCCGGTGTTGGTCAGCCTGTTCGGCCTGCCCATCAAACAGGCGATTTCGACCTCGGCACTGATCGGCATCATCGGCGCCAGTGGTGCATTGTTTGGCCGGCTAGGCTCGGCGCAAGAGTTTCTCGGTTACACCGGTGAACTGGTGATCGGGATTATTGTGGGCGGCTTTTTGGGCGCAGCCTTATCTCACCGACTGGATGCAAGGCATTTGAAACGTGCCTTGAATGCCTTCGTTCTGCTCTGTTCGATTCAGCTCATGGCGCGCTTGATCGTCTGAACAACCACGACTGCCCGACTTTCTCGGGCAGCATCCTCACGACATAAAACAGAAAACTGGAAGTTTGATATGGATACGGATATGTCTGTGGACGCAATTTATGCCGATGTTTGTGGTTCGGCACCGGTCTCGACGAGCGTGAGCAAGATGCTCCAGGCTCTGTTCTCGACCCGCCAGTGCGCGAACCCCAATGCCAACCATGCCCTCGGTGTGCAATTGCTGGAACGGGTGGAGCGGGCGCGCGGCAGCGTTGCTCGATTGTTGAATGTCGATACGCAATGCCTGATTTTCAATAGCGGCTCCAGCGAAGGCTGCGCGCAGGTTTTTCATGATTTTTTCGAGCGCTACAAGCACGATCGTCCGGTGGTGCTCTACTCGGCCATTGAACACGCTTGTACGCTGCAGAACATCAAGCGTTACGGCCTGGAAGGGCTGCATGCTGTCGCGGTAGGGCATGACACAAGCGGTTTGCTCGACCTTGAACAGTTGCAGCACTTGTTGATCGCACATAACGGTCGACCGACGCTGGTCTGCGTCATGGCCGTGCATAACGAGACCGGGGTGATTCAACCGCTCGAAGTCATAGCCGGTATGGTCAAGGCGCAGGGCGGAACGCTGTTTTCCGATATGACCCAAGCCATTGGTAAAATCCCGGTGGATCTACAAGCATCCGGCGTCGACTTCGCCATTGCCTCGGGACACAAGTTCGGTGCCCTGCCTGGGGCTGGGTTTCTGTATGCGCGCAATCGTTACGACTTGTCGCCCTTGATTGCAGGCGGTGGCCAAGAGGGCGGACTGCGCGGGGGCACTCAGAATTACCCGGGTATTCTCTCAATCGAAACGGCGTTGCAGGAAAAATACCTCAACTATTCGGATGGAAATGGCCAGGTTCAACACGCGAGGGAGTGGTTTGAAGGCGAGCTGCAGAACCTGCTCGGTGAGGTTGTCGTGATCGGACAGCGAGCGCCACGTGTGCCATGCGTCAGCTTCGTCGCACTACCGGGGGTGAACACCAGAAAACTGCAATGGTTACTCAACAACCAAGCGATCTACGTTACGGGGGGATCAGCCTGTTCGGACAAGAAAAACAACCTGTCCAATACCGTCACGCAATTGGGCTACCCTGAGCTGATCGCCGCGAGCACGATGCGGATTTCCATTGCAGAAGAACAGTGTCAGGTCACCTACGAGAGAATTCTGGCCGGCATCGCTCAGGCTTTGAATTTGCCGCTGAACGCATCGCCAGCACGGTTTGAGGAGCACGCCTTGTGAGAGTGGTGACGTCCGGTTCGGCCTACCTGGACATTGATGCATACGCCTGCTGCATTGCCTACGCCGAACTGCTGAACTGCCTGGGCGTGGCGGCCCGAGCGGTCAGCAGTGCGCCGCTCAATGCCAGCATTCCCCTGCGTCTGAAGATCAATGGTGATTCGCTCGACGATTACCTGCCCAAAGCAACGGATGAATTCGTCCTGGTGGATGTTTCGGACTATCACCATTTCGACCCGTTAGTGGTGCTTGATCAGGTTGTGGAGGTCATCGATCATCATCCCGGTTACGAACGTTACTGGGAGCGGAGACTCGGCTCTGCGGCCGATATCCGTCCCATCGGTGCTTGCGCCACACAGGTATTTCAGCGTTGGGAAAGCACCGATTTGTTGCCGAAGATCAGTCAGCAAAGCGCTGCGCTATTGGCCACGGCGATACTGGACAATACCCTGAATTTCACGGGACAAATGACCAACGCGCGGGATGTTCAGGCGTATGCGGTCCTCGCGCGGCTGGCGAATTTATCGGCGGGCTGGCCGGAACAGTATTTCATCGAGTGCCAGGCTGTCGTTGAATCTGACCTTGGCGCCGCATTGGCTGCTGATTTGAAACAGATGAAGCCTGAAACACAGCTGCCGCAGGCATTCGCGCAAATGACTGTGTGGGATGCCGACACGTTGTTGCAAAAACATCGTTCAGCGATCCACCGCTGGATGGCAGAACAGTGCGATGACTGGTTGCTGAACCTCATCAGCATCCGCGACCGAAAAAGCTGTTTGCTGGCCGAGTCACTGGTCAGCCAGCACAAACTGAGTAGTTTATTGTCGCTCCACTGGCACACTGGAATGGCTGTTCTGGAGCCGTCCATGCTGCGCAAGGAGCTGTTGAAACTGGGTCTTTCGGTCTCTTCATAAACGTGCCATTCAGCATTGAGGCGCAGCCAGTTACCAGCAGGCTGCCGTCTAGCGAAGAAACTCCGGGCGGAGCATCCCTCAAGGCGCACCAAACATCATCGTCCAGTACACCCCTTCAGCGCTGCGCGCTTCGCTGGCGAAGCCGGCGCCGACCTGGGTGTACATCGGGTTCATCAGGTTGGCGCAATGGCCCGGGCTGGCCAGCCAGCTGGCCATCGCCTTGCCCGGTGAACTCTGGCCTGCGGCGATGTTTTCGCCGATTTGCCGCCCGCGATAACCGGCGGCGCGCGCACGGTCGGCGGGTTGGTCGCCGTCCGGGTCGCGGTGGGCGAAATAGTTGCCGTAGGCCATGGCTTTGCTGTGGCCCTGCGCGGCGGCACCCAATGCCGCGTTCCAGCTCAACGGCCGTGCGGCGGCGAAGCGCTGGCGGCCGCACATCCGTGGACGGGCGCGGGCGGCGTTGACTTCAGCAAGCAATGCCTTGCCGACGCTGCGGTTGTCACCGACGCGGCTGTCGAGCACCGGTCGCGCCAGCACCACTTGCCATTGATTGCGCGAGCGGCTGACGCCGATGTCGGCATATGTCGCATCGAGCAGTGCGGCGCAGTGTTCGTCGAGCAACTGGTCGAAGGCCTCTTCGGCGTCCTCGGCACCGACCACGCGAATACTGCGCACCGCCGTGGCGGCGTAGCCCGAGGATTTCAGCGCCTCGCGCATGCCGCCGGCGTAGCCATAGCCGATCGGCAGGGCCAGGTTCGCGTTCAGCCGCAACGGTGCCAGACGCTGCGCCGGGCGCCGCTCGCAGCGTTGCGGATGGGCGCGATAGTCATTGATCGCGGCCACCAGTTGCCGTTCCGCGCCGGCATGGGCGGTTTCGACAAACAGCGCAGAAAGGATCAGCAGGCACAGCGAAACGAAGCGAGACGAACGAACGGCGTGGCGCATGGGGCGGGCGGCTCTGAAGGAGGACAGCGCTTAGGTTGAGTGAACCGCGGAATGCGGCGCGGGTAGGACTGGTGATTCGGGACTTGGTTCAAGCGATGGGTGGCGGTTTTTTTGGCGGGGCGACAAAGGGCTTGATCAAACAAGATGCAATGTTGCGCTGGATGACGCCATCGCGAGCAGGCTCACTCCTACATTTGAAATGCAATTCCCCTGTAGGAGTGAGCCTGCTCGCGAAGAGGCCCTTGAGAACGACTCGACTATCACCGATTCAACACTTCCTCCATCCACTGCAAATACTCGTCCCGCGCGGAAATCGAGTTATGCCCCGACTCCGGCACCACTCGAAGCGCCGCCACGCCCGCAGGGAAATTTTCAAGCAGGCGCTGGGTGCTGGCGCGCGGAATCACCTCATCATCACTGGCCGCGAGCAGCAACGTCGGCACGCGGAGATGCGCGGCATATTTGCCCGACTCGAAGCGATCCTTGAGCAACCACTTCACCGGCACCCACGGGTACTGGCGCACGGCGATTTCTTCGAGGCTGTTGTAAGGCGTCACCAGAACCAACTGCTGCACCGGCCGCTGACTGGCGAGGCGCACAGCGACACCCGAACCGAGACTGCGTCCGATTACCGCGATCTGCGGATGACTGGCGTAAACCTGATCGAACAGCGCCAGCGCATCCTCAGCAATCGCCGCTTCTGACGGCGAGCCGTCGCTGTCACCGAAGCCACGGTAATCAAGCAGGTACAACGCATAGTCAGGAAAAGCGTCGGCAAACTCCGGCAGATTGCGCGAGACGTCCTCGGCATTGCCGCCGAAATACAGCAGCGCCCGCGGGCCGTTATGGGCGCGGGTGAGCACCGAAACCTTTGCGTCGGGCATCGACAAGGTCATCCGCGAGTCAGCGCTGGCGACGGCATTGGGCTGCGGGAAGTAGATCAGCGAGCGCTGAAACACGAACAGCGCCGCGCACAACACCAGGTACACAGCGACGAGCAATGCGACGAGTGACATCAAGATTCGGGACATTCGGCTATTTTTAACCGTGAGTGAAGGTGGGCCGTCGCAGTGTAGTCGAGCACGGCACCTGGCCGCTCGCCACACAACCGGCAACAGATCCATGCAGCAGGGGAGCCAGCATGAGCCACACTGAGGGGTATTCCCGACGCCGCCTGCTCACGCTGGCGGCCGGGGTTTCGGCGGTCTTCAGCCTTGATCGGGCCTTGGCCAGCCGCACGACATCCGCGACGACCGGAGGCCAGACCATGCAGACCCGCGCCATCCCATCCAGCTCCGAGGCGTTGCCGATCGTCGGCCTGGGCACCTATCGCGGTTTCGACGTAGCTCCCGGCGATCCGCTTTACCGGCAGTTGCCGGCGGTACTCGATGAGTTGTTCGGCAAGGGCGGCACGTTGATCGACAGCTCACCGATGTATGGCCGCGCCGAACAGACCACCGGTGAACTGCTGTCGATCCACCAGCCACGTTCGCCGGCATTTCTGGCCACCAAAGTCTGGACGCGTGGGCGCGAGGAAGGCATCGCGCAAATGGAGCAGTCATTCAGCCTGTTGCAAACCGAGCGCATCGACCTGATGCAGATCCACAACCTGCTCGACTGGCAAACCCACCTGCCGACGATGCGTGTATGGAAGGAGCAGGGGCGCATCCGCTACATCGGCATCACCCACTACACGCCCTCGGCTTACGACGAAGTTGAAGCGGTGCTCAAGACCGAGCCAGTGGATTTCCTGCAAATCAATTACGCCCTCGATGATCGCGGCGTCGAGAAACGGATCCTGCCGCTGTGCCGCGAACGTGGAGTCGCGGTGATCTGCAATCGGCCATTCGGTGGCGGTGACTTGCTCGCGCGGCTCAAAGGCAAGCCGCTGCCGGGCTGGGTTTCCGATGTGCAGGTCAATAGCTGGCCGCAACTGGCGCTGAAGTTTCTGCTGTCGCACTCTGCGGTGACGTGCGTAATTCCGGGCACCAGCAATCCGCGCTACATGGCGGACAACGTCAAGGCCGGGTTCGGGCCGATGCTCACCGATGCACAGCGGCATCAATTGGTAGCGCTGTTGGGGTAGCCGCATTGGCGGGTTATTGCAAAAGCGTCTAAAGGACTGTCAGGTCTGACAGTGGGAAGGGCTGTCGATGTAATCAATCATGGTGGCCTTGGGTTCCGACAAGGAAGAGCTGTCATGAACAACGCCCGCCAGACGTTGACCGGCAGTCTAGTGGGCTGTCTGTTGGCAATGTCCCTGAACGCTTCGGCAGAGATGATGCAGTACATCTGTCTCGGACCGGAGCGTGGGCAGCAAGCAACCGTGATTGCTGCTTCCGAGGCGCAAGCCGTCAGGCTGGCGCGAATTTACTGGCGAAGCGTCGGTTGTTATGAAAATCCAGCACTCAACCACGATAGCGCAGCGCCTCCAGCAACAACGCAAACGCCGGCGCTGCCTGGCGTCGGCTCGGGTAGTACAGGTGATAACCGGCGAAGCTCGGGCACCAATCGGTCAGGACCCGCTGCAAACGACCGTCGGCCAGGTACGGTGCGACGACGTTTTCCGGTATGTAGCTCAGGCCGAAGCCGTCGAGTGCGGCATTCAGTAGTGGGTAGACGCCATTCAAGGTGATTTGCCCGGATACCCGCACTTTCAGGCTCTCGCCGTCCTTTTCGAATTCCCACGCGTACAACCCGCCGTTGGTTGGCAGGCGCAGGTTGTTGCAGGCGTGGTCGGTCAGGTCGCGTGGGGTTTGCGGCGCGCTGCGATGGGCGAAATAGGCAGGTGAACCGACCACCGCCATGCGCATGTCCGGGCCGATGCGGGTGGCGATCATGCCTTGTGCGACGTCTTCGCCCAGACGCACGCCGGCGTCGAAGCCTTGGCCGGCGATGTCGACGAAGCCGTAATCGCAGCACACTTCAACGGCGATGTCCGGGTAGCGCAAGAGGAAGTCCTGCAGCACCGGGCGCAGGATCCAGTCCAGCGAATGGTCGGTGGCGCTGAGGCGAATCTTGCCGGCCGGGGTGTCGCGCAGAGTGCTCAGCGCTGCCAGCTCCACTTCGATTTCTTCGAAGCGCGGGCCGATGGTTCGCAACAGGTGCTCGCCGGCCTCGGTGGGCGAAACGCTCCGGGTGGTGCGGGTCAACAGGCGCAGGCCGAGGCGCGCTTCGAGGCCGCGAATGGTATGGCTCAGCGCCGACTGCGAAACGCCGAGCTTCGCTGCCGCCTTGGTGAAACTGCGCTCCCGGGCCACCGCGAGAAAGGCGAGCAGATCAATGGCATTTTCTCGAAGCATTGATGAGCCTTCTGCATAAGTTTTTTCGCATTCTAGGCGATTATTCGCAGAGTGGGGCTGGGTACAGTGGTGGCATTGACTATCAGGAGGAACCGCCATGAACCCGATTGCCGCTTCGGCGTTGACCCTTTCCCTGTTGGCAGGCGAGGTGCAGGCCAACGAAACCCCACGCGTCAGCGTAACCCCGAATGGCTCGCAGCCTTCAGCCCAAGGCCCGGCGGACTGGTTTACCGGCACCGTGCGGGTGGATGCGCCATTCAAGGGCACGGGGCAGGCGAGGGTCAGCGGCGCGACGGTGACCTTTGAACCGGGCGCGCGCACCGCATGGCACACGCATCCGTTGGGGCAGACGTTGATCGTGACGACGGGCGCGGGGCTGGTGCAGGAATGGGGACAGCCCGTTCGGCGGATCGGACCGGGCGATACCGTCTGGATCGCCCCGGGGGCCAAGCATTGGCACGGCGCTGCACCGAACACGGCGATGACACATATTGCGATTGCCGAGGTGCTTGATGGGGAAGTGGTGGAATGGATGGAGCAGGTGGGGGCTGAGCAATATCCCGAAGAATGACTTTGTTTCACCAACCGACCCCTAGCACCCCATGCTAGTGCGCCAAGCGTTACCCTCACCCCAGCCCTCCCGAAACGTCGGACCGCCCGGAGGGAGAGGGGGCCGACCGAGGTGTCAAACGTCTTGCATCGACCTGAAAAACCGAGTCGATCATGGATTCACCGCAGGACATTCAAGTCTGCGCAACCCTCGAACATCCCCCAATCAGTTCCCTCTCCCTTTGGGAGAGGGCTAGGGTGAGGGGTTCTTGCAGGCCTCAGATCATCTCCGGCAACGACGACAACAGCTTGTCCAGCGTAATCGGATACTCCCGCACCCGCGCGCCAGTGGCGTTATAGATCGCATTGGCCACCGCTGCACTGACCCCGCAAATCCCCAGTTCACCGACACCCTTGGCCTTCATGGGCGAGGAAATCGGGTCGGTTTCATCGAGGAAAATCACCTCCTGATGGGGAATGTCGGCATGCACCGGCACTTCGTATCCGGCCAGATCATGGTTGACGAAAAAGCCCAGGCGGGTGTCCACCGACAGTTCCTCCATCAACGCCGCGCCAACGCCCATGGTCATTGCACCGATCACCTGGCTGCGCGCCGACGTGGGGTTGAGGATACGACCCGCCGCGCACACCGCGAGCATGCGCCGCACGCGGACTTCGCCGGTGGCGGCGTCGACGGCGACTTCGACGAAATGCGCGCCGAAAGTCGACTGCTGGTACTTCTCGGCCAGATCGCCGAATTCAATGCTGTCCTCGCCAACCAGTGCGCCGCCTTCGGCGGCATTGCGCAATGGCAGGGTTTTACCGCCCGCGCGGACCTGGCCGTCGACGAATTCGGCCTGGTCTGCCTCCATGCCGAGTTTGCCGGCCACCGCTTCGCGCAGTTTCACACACGCGGCATATACGCCGGCGGTCGAGCAATTACCGCCGAACTGGCCACCGGAGCCGGACGATACCGGGAAGTTCGAATCGCCCAGGCGCACGGTCACATCGTTGAGGCCGACGCCGAGCATTTCCGCAGCAGTCTGCGCGATGATCGTGTAACTGCCGGTGCCAATGTCGGTCATGTCGGTTTCCACCGTGACCTTGCCGTCGCGCTCCAGGCGCACTCGCGCACCGGACTTGACCAGCAGGTTGTTGCGAAACGCCGCGGCCACGCCCATGCCGATCAGCCAGCGGCCTTCGCGGTGCGTGCCGGGTTTGGCGTGGCGCTGATCCCAGCCGAACTTCTGCGCGCCCAGCTCCAGGCACTTGACCAGTTGACGCTGGGAAAACGGCCGCTCGGTTTTGACCGGGTCGACCTGGGTGTCGTTGACAATACGGAACTGGATGGGGTCCATGTTCAACTGTTCGGCCATTTCATCCATGGCGATTTCCAGCACCATCAGCCCCGGCGCTTCACCCGGTGCGCGCATGGCGTTGCCCTCGGGCAGATCCAGCGGCGCGAGGCGCATGCTGACTCGGCGGTTTGCTGCGGCATAGAGCAACTGGCTCGGCTGCGCGGCCAGTTCGACCTTGCCGTCGGCGAGGTTGCCGGACCAGCCTTCGTGGGCAATGGCCGTGAGCTTGCCATCCGCTGTCGCGCCCATACGGATGCGCTGAATCGTCGCCGGGCGATGGGTGGTGTTGTTGGCCATCTGCGGGCGGGCGAGCGCGACTTTCACTGGCCGGCCAGCCATGCGCGCGCCGAGGGCGGCGAGGATCGCGTCAGCGCGTACGAACAATTTGCCGCCGAAACCGCCACCAATGTAGGGCGAGACGATGCGCACTTTTTCCTTCGGCAAGCCCAGCGTCTTGGCCACATCGCCGACGCTCCAGTCGACCATTTGATTGGACGTCCACAAGGTCAGTTGATCGCCGCTCCAGGCGGCCAGCGTCGAATGCGGTTCCATCATCGCGTGGGACTGGTCCGGCGTGGTGTAGGTGCGGTCGAACTGCACCGGTGCAGCGGCGAAGGCCTTGTCGAAATCGCCGTGATTGACATCAGGCAGTTCATCTTTCGGCTCGACGCCCAAATCACGCACGCTGGCCAGATCGAACTTGCCGTCGCTGGTTTCGTAGTCGACCTTGACCAACTGCGCCGCCGCGCGCGCCTGTTCGAAGGTTTCGGCCACCACCAGCGCAACCGCTTGCTGATAATGCTGCACCTCAGGATGGGCGAGCAGGTGCGCGGCGTTGTATTGGCCCTTGTCGAGCTTGCCGGCATTGGCGCCGGTGACGATCGCCAGCACACCGGGCGCGGCTTTCGCTTCGTCGAGGTGAATGGCTTTGATCCGGCCCTTGGCAATGCCGGAATCGACCATGAAACCGTAGGCCTGATTGGCCGCCGCTTCATGTTGCTCATAGGCGTAGGTCGCCTGACCGCAGGTTTTCAACCGGCCTTCGACGCGTGGGGTGGGTTGGCCGACCACTTTCAGTTGGTCGATCGGGTTGGTGGTGGCGGGTGTGTCGAATTTCATGCGGTTTCCCTCGCTTGCGCCAACACCGCGCCGAGCGTGCGCTCGACCAGGGTCAGTTTGAATTGGTTGTCGTCGGTCGGTGTCGCGCCTTCGAGCAGACGCTGGCTGACGGCTTTGGCACCTTGCGGCAGCAACGCGTCGGCGGCTTCGACGCGCCACGGTTTCGGCGCAATGCCACCGACCGCCACGCGGCCGCTGCCGTCCGCTTGCAGGATCAGCCCGACCGAAACCAGCGCAAACGCGTAGGAGGAGCGATCGCGCACCTTGTGGTAGATGTGCGTGCCGCCCACCGGTGGCGGCAGGGTCACGGCGGTGATGAACTCGCCGGGCGTGAGGCTGGTTTCGATGTGCGGCGTGTCACCGGGCAACTGATGGAAATCGGCCATGGCGATGCTGCGCGTGCTGCCGTCGGGTTTCACCGTTTCGATCTGCGCATCAAGGGCGCGCATGGCAATGGCCATGTCACTCGGATGGGTGGCGATGCACGCGTCGCTGACGCCGATGATGCCGAGCTGCCGCGTGACCCCACCGATGGCCGAACAGCCGCTGCCGGGGTTGCGTTTGTTGCAGGCCTGATGGGTGTCGTAGAAGTACGGGCAGCGGGTGCGTTGCAGCAGGTTGCCGGCGGTGCTGGCCATGTTGCGCAATTGTCCCGAGGCGCCCGCGAGCAGGGCGCGGGAGAGCAGGGCGTAGTCCTTGCGCACGCGCGCATCGGCGGCCAGGTCGGTGTTGCGCACCAGTGCGCCAATGCGCAGACCGCCCTCGGGCGTGGCTTCGATCTGATCCAGACCCAAGTGATTGATATCGATCAGATGTGGCGGTGTTTCGATGTCGAGCTTCATCAGGTCGAGCAGGTTGGTGCCGCCGGCGATGAACCGCGCACCTTCGACCTGAGCGGCTTGTGCGGCGGCTGCGGCGGGCGAATCGGCGCGGCTGTAATTGAACGCTCTCATGCCGATTCCTCCGCGACTTCAGTGATGGCTTCGATGATGTTCGAATAGGCGCCGCAACGGCAGATGTTGCCGCTCATACGTTCCTGCAATTCGGCGGCGATCAGTTGCGGCGGCTCGGTGAGGCTCGGGCTGACATGGCTGGGGATGCCGTCGCGGATTTCCTTGAGCACCGCCACCGCCGAGCAGATCTGCCCCGGCGTGCAATAGCCGCACTGATAGCCATCGTGCTTGATGAACGCCGCCTGCATCGGGTGCAGCGTGTCCGGCATACCGAGGCCTTCGATGGTGGTGACCTCGCTGCCTTCGTGCATCACCGCCAGGCTCAGGCACGAATTGATCCGCCGGCCATCGACGATCACCGTGCAGGCGCCACACTGGCCGTGGTCGCAGCCTTTCTTGCTGCCGGTCAGGTGCAGGTGCTCGCGCAGCGCGTCGAGCAGGGTGGTGCGGTTGTCGACGTTCAACTCGCGCGGTTGGCCGTTGACGTTGAGGCTCACTTTGCTCATGGCGGGTTGCTCCAGTTGGCCGCATAGGCCTTGAGGCTGATAAACGGGGGCATCGCAAACGCGGTCGCAGTCACAGCGCCGAGGATCAAAAAGCTGCGTCGGGAAATCGTCATGGTTCGATTCCTTGTCTCTCATCAGGCGGCAGGATCACAAAGGGCCCTGTCGGGCGCGCCGGCATGCGTACCGGTCTCGTAAAAGGAGTGACCGCAGGAGAGGGGAAAAGGTTTTGTCGGATTTCGCGCCAAGCGTTATGCGTGCCGTTCATCAATCATCAGGCCAACACAAATCCCTTGTAGGCCTTCGCCTGCTCGCGATAGCGGTGTGTCATCCAGCGTTTACTTAGCTGACACACCGCTATCGCGAGCAGGCGAAGGCCTACATTGGAATGTGTTGCGTCTGGTTAATGCGCGCCCACCACCATCGAGGTAAACGGCGCTACATACGCCTGCAACGTCACCAGCCCGCCGACCAGGATCGCCAGCACGATCGAGTGGAAGAACACGTAGCGCAGAATCTCGCCCTCATGCCCGTACCAGCGAGTGGCGGTGGACGCGACCACGATCGATTGCGCATCGACCATTTTGCCCATCACCCCACCCGAACTGTTCGCCGCCGCCATCAGCACCGGGCTGATGCCGAGCTGTTCCGAGGTGACCCGTTGCAAGCCGCCGAACAGCACGTTCGACGCCGTGTCCGAGCCGGTCAGCGCCACGCCGAGCCAGCCGAGCAGCGTGCCGAACATCGGATAGAAAATCCCCGTCGCCGCGAACGCCAGACCCATGGTCGCGTCGAGCCCCGAATAGCGCGTGAGGAATCCCAGCGCCAGCATCGCCGCAATGGTGATCAGCGAAAACCGCACCACCCACAGCGTGCGCAGGTATTGCTTGATCAACTGCGGGATCGAATAGCCCATCAACAGCCCGCCGACAATCGCCGCCAGCAGAATCCCGCTGCCGGTCGCGGTGAGCCAGGTGAATTTGTACACCGCTTCTTCGGCTTTCGGCGCGGCCACCACGGGCGGCACTTTTTCGATCTGCAAATGCAGGCTGGTGAAAGTTACGGCCGGGGCGAAAATCGGGTTGGCCTCGCGCAGCGGTTTGCCTTGCGCATCCAGCCTGGCCGATTGCGTCACCGGATCAATCGCCGGGCGCGTGTCGAACATGTTTTTGAAGCCCTGGGTGCCCCAGGCAAACACGAACACCGTGAGGATGATCCACGGCATCCACGCGCGTATCACCGCTGGCCGCGCCTGATCGCTGAATGCGGCGCTGGCGGTGACTTTTTCCTCGTCGACCCTGGAGTTGTCGACGCGCCCCGAAAGTGCTGCGGAGGTGTGAATGGTCGCCGGTTTCCACACCTTCAGAAACAGCGTCAGGCACGCCATGGAAATCAGCGCGGCGATGACGTCCACCAGCATCGGCCCGTGAAAGTTCGACACCAGAAATTGCGGAATGGCGAAGCTGACGCCGGCCACCAGAATCGCCGGCCACACTTCGAGCATCTTGCGCCAACCGGCGAACGCCCAGATCAGCCAGAACGGCACCAGCACCGAGAAGAACGGCAACTGCCGACCGACCATCATCGACAATTCCATTTCATCCAGCCCGGTGACTTTCGCCAAGGTGATGATCGGCGTGCCGAGCGCGCCAAACGCCACCGGCGCGGTGTTGGCGATCAGCGCCAGCCCCGACGCCGCCAATGGCGAAAACCCCAGGCCGATCAGGATCGCTCCGGTCACCGCCACCGGTGTGCCGAAACCGGCCGCGCCTTCGAAGAATGCACCGAAACAGAAGGCGATCAGCAGCAACTGTAAACGGCGGTCATCGGTGATTCGCGCGAGGGAATCCTGCAGCACTTTGAACGAGCCGTTCTCGGTGGTCAGGCGATGCAGAAAGATGATGTTGAGCACGATCCAGCCGATCGGCAGCAAGCCATTCGCGGCGCCGAACAGCGCCGCCGAACCGGCCATGCCCGCCGGCATGTCGAACGCGAAAATCGATATCAGCAAGGCCGAGGCCAGCGCCAACAGCGCGGCCAGATGCGCCTTGACGTGAAAGAACGCCAGCGCCGCGAGCATCACCACCACCGGCACGGCGGCCATCAGTGTGGAAATCACTGGATTGCCAAACGGGTCATACACTTGCTGCCAGACCATGGTCCACCTCTGCTTGTTGTTATTGAGGGTGCAGATCCATTGCATGGGGTTGGTTGCAAGCAGTATAGGTGGCGTTTCGCCGCTGTTCGGCGCTGAGGAACGAGGCGACCAACGGTCGATGCTGGCCACTGAATCAACCGCGTTTTGCCCGGTCGTATCTGCGGCTGCGCGCACTGCGTCCCGAAGGCGTGGGCAGCGTGGCCGATTCCGTCGTCAAGACCTTGGTTTTAGGGAACTTTGAATGAAGCAAGCGACAACGATGCTGCTGACCGTGACCGCCGCCCTTTTGCTCGGTGGCTGTGTGGCAGATTTTGATGATGACCACCGCCACGGCCGGCACTACGACCGCGATCACGGTCGCTATTACGACCACGACCGGCGCTGGGATGACCGCGATGACGATCGTCGTGACGGGCGTCGCTACTACCGTGATCGGGATGATGATTGATTGAATGAAAAAGAGGGCGTTCCACCGAAAGGGGAACGCCCTCGACGATTAAAAACGAGCGCTCGCCCGGACGCTGGATCGCGCAGGAACAGCGGCCTCGATGTCCAGCAAATGGGTGGCGAGAATGTCGCTCAGAAAACGGAACTGATCGTTGAAGCCGACCACTTCATTGCTGAAGTGATTGCTGGCAGCGGGCATCAGCAGATCCTCGAATGCCTCGTTGAATACCAGCGCGCGGGCCTTGTGCGACACGACGTGCTGAGCGTAATAGTTGCTGCCGAACACCGGGAAACTCACGGAGAGGGTGACTTGGGTGTGAATCATGCTGTGAACTCCTCGTTGTGTTTCGGATGGCTTAATCGTGCCTTTGATGGGCGGTTGGCGGAAGGCAATCGTGGCGATGGTGAATATCGATGGCGGTGATGGTTGGGTTCTGCGGCGCTGCTGATGGCCTCATCGCTGGCAAGCCAGCTCCCACAGAGGTTTCAGCGACAGCAGGTTTTGTATGCAGACCACAAACCTGTGGGGAGCTGGCAAGCCAGCTCCCCACAGGTTTTCAGTGACCGCAGGTTTTGCATCCAAACCAGACACCTGTGGGAGCTGGCTTGCCAGCGATGAGGCCGGTGCAGCCACCCTCAATATTCACTGACCCACCTATACTCAAATCCGCCCCCGTTCATCCAAGGAACCAGCACCGTGAACCCCCGTGCGCTGCTGATCGCCGCACTGCTCATCCTGACCGGCTGCGCCACGTCGGCACCGGCGCCGGTGATCGCGCCGCGGGCGGTGGTGGTGTCGCCCGCCACCTGGCAGCAGATCGACCGGGAAATCGTCAGCGCCTCGCAGCAGGCCACCGCGCAGGTCAAGCTGTTCGCCCGTGGCTCGATGGAACATTGGCGCACTCGGGTCTATCAGCAAACTGAAGAAAATTTCATCCCGTGGTTCAGCAGTTACTGGACCCAGGAATGGCTGTCAATGAAAGTCAGCTGGTACACGATCAATGCCGGCGGCGAACAGGACGCGTCAGCCAAGCGCCTGGCGGCGTATCTGCTTGAGCAATATCAGGAAAGGGTGCTGGCGCCGGTGGCGGTGGAGATCGACCCGGATGCGATTCTCGCCCAGGCCACCGCGTTCTATGCGCAGCTGATGGCGCAGCAAATGCCGGTGATCGCCCACCGCCACGGGGTGCCGGTCGCGCAGCTCAACGGGCGCTTGCAGAAAGTCCCGGCCATCGCCGTCGGCCCACCGCCGGCGCGCGATGCTTCTTTATTTCAGGTCATCAGCACTGAGCCGCTGAATACCCTGCCGGCGTATGCCGCGCTGATCGACAAGATCCACACCGATGGCGGCGCCAAAGGCATCGCCTCGACCGACGCCGGGATGGCGCCGGTGGCCAAACGCGCGAGTCAGCGCATGGAGGCGGAAATGGCCCCGCGCGGCGCCGCCAGTGCCGTTGCTGCCGCAGCCGGGAAGCTTGCGGGAGGTTTGATCTCGGTGGGCGTGGCGGGGATTCGCGCGATCATCCAGGCCAACGACCGTCCCGACAGCGAGGCGCTGATCCGCAGCAGCCTGGGCGGGACGTTCGACATGGCCTGGCTGAAGCTGGTGCAAAGTCCGACCACCGGGGTGATGGCCGGCACGCTGCACATCGCCGGGCAGGTCGAGCGCTATCTAAGTGAGAGCGATGAACCGAAAACCTTCGCGCATTCAAAATCTCATTGATTATCTGACCGTCATCGCGAGCAGGCACACCTGCAAGGGATCTGAGGTGAGCTGGGGATTTGTGTACAGCCGAAGATCCTGTGGGAGCCAGCCTGCTGGCGATTGGGCCGGGACAGCCAACGTATGCATTGACTGATCGACCGCTATCGCGAGCAGGCTCACTCCTACAAGGGATCTGAGGTGAGCTGGGGATTTGTGTACAGCCGAAGATCCTGTGGGAGCCAGCCTGCTGGCGATTGGGCCGGGACAGCCAACGTATGCATTGACTGTTCGACCGCTATCGCGAGCAGGCTCACTCCTTCAAGGGATCTGAGGTGAGCTGGGGATTTGTGTACAGCCGAAAATCCTGTGGGAGCCAGCCTGCTGGCGATTGGGCCGGGACAGCCAACATAGGCATTGATTGTTCGACCGCTATCGCGAGCAGGCTCACTCCCACAGGTTTTTGTGTTCACTCGGGTGAGGGGGTGATGCGACAACTCTTCCGCTGGCGGATCTGTTCATCGGTCGGGCGTTCACGGACGAACTCGAAACGCGGTTCGCCCTCGCTGTAATGCACCAGCCAGCCCCATTCCAGCTGGCTTTCGTCTTGCCCGGGTTGCGGTGGCCGAGCCCACCACGGTTCTTTGCTGAGGATCTCGCGCATGGCTGCCTCCGGTTGATAGCGATCCTTGAACTATAGCCGCGTGTCACCGGTCGTCAGAACAGGCTGTGTAAACTCGACGGCTGACAGTGAGAAGGAGACCGGGCCATGATCGATGAAGTGCGCAGGGACGAGCCGTTCAAGCGGCTGTTTTTCGCCTTGGACTGCCCGCCAGCGCAGCGCAAGGCGATCGCTCAGTGGCGCAGTGAATTGCGCCTGCGCACCGGCAAACCGGTGCCGGCGGATAATTTTCATCTGACCCTGCTGTTCCTCGGCGCCGTGCCGTTGGCACAGATCCAGCCTGTTTGCGAAGCCGCCGCCCAGGTGCGCACGCCGGGCGCTGCGTTGAGAGTTGCCCTGGATCGCTTGCAGGTGTGGCACCGCGCGGGGGTCCTGTCGCTGGCGCCGGAACAGGCGCCGCCAGCACTGTTGCGTTTGGTCTACGCACTGGAACAAGCCATGTTGCCGTTCGGTTTTGAGGAGACGCCGCGCGAATTTCGCCCGCACCTGACCCTGGCCCGAGAATTTCGCGCGCCGGAGCCGGAAGCCGCCACAGCGCCGGAATTCTTCCTGCGAGCCGAACGCTTTGCCCTGTTCGAATCGCACAAGGGCCGCTATCGGATCATTCAAGACTGGCCGCTGATCTGACCTCACAAAAAAAGGCGCCCGAGGGCGCCTGAAATTCACCTGAACCGAGGAAGCCAGGTGAGGCCGTTCAGAGCAGGGGCAGCGGTGGTAAGGCGCTGCGTGAACGGAAAGGGTTGCGCGGGTCGTTACACGCTCTGTGTGGGAATGCCTCAATGGGCGCTCTGCGTCCGAATTCGATCGCAAAACCTGTGGGAGCTGGCTTGCCAGCGATAGGGCCAGCACATCTAGCGTCATCGTTGTCTGACCCACCGCCATCGCTGGCAAGCCAGCTCCCACAGGGTTTATCAGTGTTGACTGGCGCGGTTATCTACCGAGTTTTACCCGGGTCCAGCCGCGCGTCATGATTCGCTGGGTGGCGATTGGCTGATCCGGCACCGCGTACAGCGTCGCCATCACCGCTTGCGACGGGTACGAACCAGGGTCGTTGCGGATCGCTTCGTCCACCAGTGGTGTTGCCGCTGCGTTGGCGTTGCTGTAGCCGTTGCTGTTGGTGATCTCGGCGATGATCTCCGGGCGCATCAGGAAGTCCATGAACAGGTAAGCATTCTCGACGTTCGCGGCATCGCGCGGGATGGCGACCATGTCGTAGAAGCTGCCGGCGCCTTCCTTGGGAATGCTGTAGTCGATCACCACGTTGTTGCCCGATTCCACCGCGCGGGCCTTGGCCTGCAGGACGTCACCGGAGTAACCGACCGCCACGCAGATGTTGCCGTTGGCCAGATCGGAGATGTATTTCGAGGAATGGAAATACGCCACGTTCGGGCGGATTTTCATGAACAGCGCCTCGGCTTCCTTGATGTGCGCGGCGTCCTTATCGTTCACCGGATAGCCCAGATAGTGCAGGGCGGCCGGGATCATTTCGGTCGGCGAATCGAGGAAGCTGATGCCGCAGGCCTTGAGTTTTTCAGCGTTCTCCGGCTTGAAGAGCAAGTCCCAGGAGTTGGTCGGGGCGTTGGCGCCGAGCACTTCCTTGACCTTGGCCGGGTTGAAGCCGATGCCGATCGAGCCCCACATGTACGGGAACGCATGGGCGTTGTCCGGATCACTGGCGGAGGCGTTTTTCAGCAGCACCGGGTTGAGATTCTTCCAGTTCGGCAGCTTCGATTTGTCCAGCGGCTGATAGACGCCGGCCTTGATCTGCTTGGCCAGAAAACTGTTCGACGGCACCACCAGGTCGTAACCGGATTTACCCGCGAGCAAACGTGCCTCAAGGGTTTCGTTGCTGTCGAAGACGTCGTAGGTCACGCGGATGCCGGTTTCGTCCTCGAACTTCTTCATGGTGTCCGGGGCGATGTAATCGGACCAGTTGTAAACCCGCAGCACCTTATCGTTGGCCTGGGCGCCCATGACCATTGCGCCCATCAAGGACAGTGTCAGCAGAGTCCTGCCAAACATTTTCATCGGTACAACTCCATTCTTTTTATTCACTTCAAGCTAAAAGGCCCCTCACCCTAACCCTCTCCCAAAGGGAGAGGGAACTGACCGGGGGGCTGATTACATTTAGCCAGGCGCTGGGACACGCTGCGCCTGTAGGTCAAGCCGTTGCTGCGGATTGCCGAGGCTGCCACGACTCGTTGGCCGTCTGATCCATCGCTTCCTGAATCGCGCGCTTGCGGTTGGCTTCCGCCTTGCGGCCGAAGTACCAGACCAGGAACGTCACCAGCGACACCGCCAGCAAAATCAGGCTGGCCACGGCGTTGATCTCCGGTTTTACACCCAGACGCACCGCCGAAAACACTTCCATCGGCAGGGTCGTCGAACCCGGCCCGGAAACGAAACTCGCCAGCACCAGGTCATCCAGCGACAAGGCAAACGACATCATCCCGCCCGCCGCCAGCGACGGCGCAATCATCGGAATGGTGATCAGGAAAAACACCTTGAACGGTTTCGCACCGAGATCCATCGCCGCTTCCTCAATCGACAGGTCCAGCTCGCGAAGGCGCGCGGAGACTACCACCGCCACATAAGCGGCACAAAACGTGGTATGGGCGATCCAGATCGTCACGATGCCACGCTCCTGCGGCCAGCCGATCAGCTGCGCCATCGCCACGAACAGCAGCAACAGCGACAGACCGGTGATCACTTCCGGCATCACCAGCGGCGCGGTAACCAGACCGCCAAACAGCGTGCGGCCCTTGAAGCGCGTCACTCGCGTCAGAACGAAGGCGGCGAGGGTGCCCAGCGCGACCGCAGCAATCGCGGTGTAGCAGGCGATTTCCAGCGAGCGCAGCACCGAGCCCATCAGTTGCGTGTTGTCGAGCAGGCCGACATACCACTTGACCGACCAACCGCCCCACACCGTCACCAGTTTCGAGGCGTTGAACGAGTAGATCACCAGAATCAGCATCGGCAGATAAATGAACATCAGACCGAAAATCAGCATGAACCTGGAAAAATTGAAGCGTTTCATCCCCGTGCCTCCATCTCTTTGGCCTGGCTGCGGTTGAACAGCAGAATCGGCACAATCAGGATCAACAGCATCACCACCGCCAGCGCAGATGCCACCGGCCAGTCGCGGTTATTGAAGAACTCTTGCCAAAGCACGCGGCCGATCATCAGGGTCTCCGGCCCGCCCAGCAGCTCCGGAATCACGAACTCACCGACCACCGGAATGAACACCAGCATGCAGCCTGCGATGATCCCGTTCTTTGCCAGCGGCACGGTGATTTTCCAGAAGTTGTTGAAGTTGCTCGAACCCAGATCCTGCGCGGCTTCGAGCAGGCTGTTGTCGTGCTTGACCAGGTTGGCGTACAGCGGCAACACCATGAACGGCAGGTACGCGTAGACGACACCTATATAGACCGCGGTGTTGGTGTTGAGGATCTCGATCGGCTGGTCGGTCAGCCCGGTCCACATCAGAAACGCATTGAGCAAACCGTTGTTGCTGAGAATGCCCATCCACGCGTAAACGCGGATCAGGATCGCGGTCCAGGTCGGCATCATGATCAACAGCAGCAGGACGTTTTGCGTTTCCTTGCCGGTCTTGGTGATCGCGTAAGCCATCGGGAAACCGATCAGCAAACACATCACGGTGCTCAGTGCCGCCACCTTCAGCGAGCCGAGGTAGGCCGACAGGTACAAGTCGTCTTCGCCGAGCAGGGTGTAGTTGCCGATGTTCAACAGCAGCTGGAATTTCTGTTCGGCGTAGGTGTAGATCTCCGAGTACGGCGGGATCGCCAGCGCGGCTTCCGAGAAACTGATCTTCATCACCAGAAAGAACGGCAGCATGAAGAACAGAAACAGCCAGATGAAGGGAATGCCGATCACCAGTTTTCGCCCGCTGGGCACCAGGCGCAGGAATTGTTGATTGAAGGTTCTCATGAGCGCAGCACCACGCCGCTGTCGTCTTCCCACCACACGTAGACCTTGTCGTCCCAGGTCGGCCGCGCGCCACGGCGTTCGGCGTTGGCCATGAATGACTGGACGATCTTGCCGCCGGGCAGTTCGACGTAGAACACTGAGTGGCCGCCGAGGTAGGCGATGTCATGCACCTTGCCTTCGGACCAGTTGTAGCGGCCCTCCGGTTGGGTGCTGCTGACGAGCATTTTTTCCGGGCGAATCGCGTAGGTGATCGACTTGTCCTGCACCGACGTGCTGACGCCGTGACCGACATAAATCTTCTGCTGCAGATCCGGGCTGTGAATGATCGCGTGGCCTTCGAGGTCTTCCACCACGGTGCCATCGAAGGCGTTCACGTTGCCGATGAATTCGCAGACCATGCGGCTGACCGGCGCTTCGTAGATGTCGACCGGGCTGCCGATCTGCGCGATCCAGCCCAGGTGCATGATCGCGATGCGCTCGGCCATGGTCATGGCTTCTTCCTGATCGTGAGTCACCATCACGCAGGTCACGCCGACGCGTTCGATGATCTCGACCAGTTCCAGCTGCATCTGCGAACGCAGCTTTTTATCCAGCGCACCCATCGGTTCGTCGAGCAGCAACAGCTTCGGCCGTTTCGCCAGCGAGCGGGCGAGGGCGACGCGCTGGCGCTGGCCGCCGGACAACTGGTGCGGGCGGCGCTTGGCGTATTGGGTCATGTGCACCAGGCGCAGCATTTCTTCGACACGTGCATCGATTTCGCTGGCGGGCAAACGGTCCTGCTTGAGGCCGAAGGCGATGTTCTGCGCGACGGTCATGTGCGGGAACAGCGCGTAGGACTGGAACATCATGTTGATCGGCCGCTCGTACGGCGGCATGTCGGTGATGTCCACGCCGTCGAGCAGAATCCGCCCCTCGGTCGGGCGCTCGAAACCGGCGAGCATGCGCAACAGGGTCGATTTGCCCGAACCCGAGCCACCCAGCAGCGCGAAGATCTCGCCCTGATGGATCTCCAGGGACACATCGTCCACGGCCACGGTTTCATCGAACTTCTTGGTGACACGATCGACTTTCACCAACACCTTTTTCGGTTGCTGATGACCTTCAAGTGCCTTCCTGTAAGTGCTGGAGGCGTTTGCCATGTGAAACTCCCAACAGGTTTCGTTTGCCTGGCCAATGTGGCCGGGCTTAAGTGGATTGCAAGCCTGCAAATGCAATTCCAGTCCTTACACATCCCCTGTAGGAGTGAGCCTGCTCGCGATGAGGCCATGTCAGTCGACATCTCTATCGACTGGTCTATCGCTATCGCGAGCAGGCTCACTCCTACAGGGGAATTGCGCATGCCTGACTGACCTTGCACTGCCGAGGGCTTGTTCGGCGCCGCCGTCCTGGCTGCCTGGGTCGTACTTGTTGTTATCACGGGTGTTGCTGTACACGGCTGCCGGATGCGCGCAGGCGCTCCCGACCGCCGTGGGGGCAGTAAATCGTCTGGTATTCGTGGCTGGTGTCAGCGCTGGTTGCGTCGCGCCGCCCGTTGTCGGCAGGCCGCGCCGAACGCCTGGAAAATCTTCAGGTAGTTCGGGTTGTCCAGCACTTGCCATTCCGGGTGCCATTGCACGCCGAGGGCGAAGGTCGGGCTGTGCTCGACCGAGATCGCTTCGATCAAGCCATCCGGCGCCACGGCTTCGGCACGCAGGCCGGGAGCGAGGCGATCGATGCCCTGGCTGTGAATCGAGTTGACCTGAAACTCACCCGGCAGCCCGAGCGCTTCGAACACGCCGCCCGCAAGCACCGTCACCGCGTGGGCCGGTGCGTATTGCACGGCCACGTCGGGGCTGTCGGCTTCGCGGTGATCAAGCATGCCCGGCAGTTCATGCACCTTCTGATGCAGGCTGCCACCAAACGCCACGTTCATTTCCTGAAAGCCACGGCAAATGCCCAGCAGCGGAACGCCCGCGGCGATGGCTGCACGTAAAAGAGGAAGGGTGGTGGCGTCCCGCGCCGGATCGTGATCCGTACCGGGGGCGCTGGCCGGACCTTTATAGTGGAAGGGTTCCACGTTCGAAGGCGAGCCGGTCAGCAGCAGACCGTCGAGCTGACCGAGCAGGTCGTCGATTTCGGTCAGGCTGCCAAGGGAAGGAATGACCACCGGCAACCCTTCAGCGCCAACGCTGACAGCGCGAACATATTTGTCGCCGCTGATGTGATAGGGGTGCAGGCCAATCTGTTTGACGCACGCAGTAACGCCGATCAATGGCTTGAATGCCATTTTTATTCACCTCGAAGTCTGACACTTGAACGAGCTTTTCCGGAGCTTAGCGTCGTTGATTTTAATTAACAACTGCCATGTAAAAAATTCTAAACGCCGTTCATCCAATCCTTAACGTTTGCGCCGCTCTGGCGCCTGCCTCGGCACGTGAGTGTTAAAAAAAGCCCGAAAAATAAAGGCTGCGCGGCGCGGTGTTCGCTATTGACTTCACTTCGCCTTTCGGATTGACTGGCTGCGTGACAGGGTAGTGAACATAATAATTAACAGCTAAATAGGTGCATCATGTCGGTCCCTCTGCGTACCGTTCAACTCAACGAAGCCAACGCATTCCTTAAGAAATATCCTGAGGTTTTGTACGTCGACCTTCTGATTGCGGATATGAACGGTGTGGTGCGCGGCAAGCGCATCGAACGCACCAGTCTTCATAAGGTGTACGAAAAAGGCATCAACCTCCCGGCCTCACTCTTCGCGCTGGACATCAATGGTTCGACGGTGGAAAGCACCGGTCTGGGTCTCGATATCGGCGACGCTGACCGCATCTGCTACCCGATTCCCGGCACCCTGAGCATCGAGCCTTGGCAGAAGCGCCCGACCGCGCAACTGTTGATGACCATGCACGAAATCGAAGGGCAGCCGTTTTTCGCCGATCCGCGTGAAGTGCTGGCCAATGTCGTGCGCAAGTTCGACGACATGGGCCTGACCATTTGCGCAGCCTTCGAACTGGAGTTCTATCTGATCGACCAGGACAACGTGAACGGCCGTCCGCAGTCGCCGCGTTCGCCGGTGTCCGGCAAGCGTCCGGTGTCGACTCAGGTGTATCTGATCGACGATCTCGACGAATACGTCGATTGCCTGCAAGACATCCTCGAAGGCGCGAAAGAGCAAGGCATCCCGGCTGACGCCATCGTCAAGGAAAGCGCCCCGGCGCAGTTCGAAGTCAACCTGCATCACGTCTCCGACCCGATCAAGGCCTGCGATTACGCGGTGCTGCTCAAGCGTCTGGTGAAGAACATCGCCTACGACCACGAGATGGACACGACCTTCATGGCCAAGCCGTATCCGGGCCAGGCGGGCAACGGTCTGCATGTGCACATTTCGATTCTGGATAAAGAAGGCAACAACATCTTCGCCAGCGAGGATCCCGAGCAGAACGCCGCGCTGCGTCACGCGATCGGCGGTGTGCTCGAGACCCTGCCGGCGCAAATGGCGTTCCTCTGCCCGAACGTCAACTCGTACCGCCGCTTCGGCGCGCAGTTCTACGTCCCGAACTCGCCGAGCTGGGGCATCGACAACCGCACCGTGGCCGTGCGTGTGCCGACTGGTTCAGCCGACGCCGTGCGCATCGAGCACCGCGTCGCCGGCGCCGATGCCAACCCGTACCTGCTGATGGCTTCGGTACTGGCCGGTATTCACCACGGTTTGACCAATCAGATCGAACCGGGCGCGCCAGTCGAAGGCAACAGCTACGAACAGAACGAACAGAGCCTGCCGAACAACCTGCGCGATGCCTTGCGCGAGCTGGACGATAGCGAAGTCATGGCCCGTTACATCGATCCGATGTACATCGACGTGTTTGTCGCGTGCAAGGAAAGCGAACTGGCGGAGTTCGAGAACTCGATTTCTGATCTTGAGTACAACTGGTATCTGCATACGGTCTGAAGACCAACACCCAAACCTGTAGGAGTGAGCCTGCTCGCGATAGCGGTGGATCAGTCACCATCACTTTTGAATGTGTCGACGCTATCGCGAGCAGGCTCACTCCTACAGGGATCGGGTTATCAGATTCTGATTGACGGGTACTCACTCGTCATTCCATTCCCCTTGTCGAGCCAAAACAATGACCAAAACCCGCAACGACTGGGAACAACGCTTCCAGTCCCTGACCCTCGAAGCACGCGCCTTCATCAACGGTGAATATCGCCCGGCGATCAGCGGCGCAACCTTCGAATGCCTGAGCCCGGTCGACGGCCGTTTTCTGGCCGCGGTCGCCAGCACCGATGAAGCCGACGCCAACCTCGCCGTCGAAGCCGCACGCCAGTCTTTCAACTCCGGCGTGTGGGCGAAACAAGCCCCGGCCGAGCGCAAGCGCATCCTGATCCGCTTCGCCGATCTGATCCTGCAACACCAGGAAGAACTGGCGCTGCTGGAAACCCTCGACATGGGCAAACCGATCAGCGACTCGATGAGCATCGACATCCCGGCGGCCGCGAACGCGATCCGCTGGAGCGCCGAGGCGATCGACAAGATCTACGACGAAGTCGCCGCCACTCCGCATGACCAGCTCGGCCTGGTCACTCGCGAGCCTTCCGGGGTGGTCGCGGCCATCGTGCCGTGGAATTTCCCGCTGATCATGGCCAGCTGGAAATTCGCCCCGGCGCTGGCGGCGGGCAACTCGTTCATTCTCAAACCGTCGGAAAAATCCCCCCTGACGGCGATTCGCATCGCCCAGTTGGCGCTGGATGCCGGCATTCCCAAAGGCGTGTTCAACGTGCTGCCGGGCTTCGGCCATACCGTCGGCAAGGCGCTGGCGCTGCATATGGATGTCGACGTTCTGGCCTTCACCGGCTCCACGGCAATCGCCAAGCAACTGATGATTTATGCCGGACAAAGCAACATGAAACGCGTCTGGCTCGAAGCCGGTGGCAAGAGCCCGAACGTGGTGTTTGCCGACGCGCCGGACTTGCGCGCGGCAGCAGAAGCGGCGGCCAGCGCCATCGCCTTCAATCAGGGCGAGGTCTGCACCGCCGGTTCGCGCCTGCTGGTCGAGCGATCCATTCGCGAGCAGTTCATTCCGCTGCTGGTGGAAGCGTTGCAAGCGTGGAAACCGGGGCATGCCCTCGACCCGGCGACCACCGTCGGCGCCGTGGTCGATCAGCGTCAACTCGATAACGTGCTGCGCTACATCAGCATCGGTCGCGAGCAGGGCGCCGAGCTGATCGCCGGCGGCCAACGCACCCTCGAAGAAACCGGCGGCCTCTATGTGCAGCCGGCGATCTTCGATGGCGTGACCAACGCGATGACCATCGCCCAGGAAGAAATCTTCGGCCCGGTGCTGTCGCTGATCACCTTCGACACCGCCGAAGAAGCGTTGCAGATCGCCAACGACAGCATCTTCGGCCTCGCTGCCGGCGTCTGGACCAGCAACCTGAGCAAGGCGCACACCTTCGCCCGTGGCTTGCGTGCCGGCAGCGTCTGGGTCAACCAGTACGACGGCGGCGACATGACCGCACCGTTCGGTGGCTTCAAGCAATCGGGCAACGGTCGCGACAAATCGCTGCACGCGTTCGACAAGTACACCGAGCTGAAAGCGACCTGGATCAAGCTCTAATTCTTTTACAGCGGCGGTCGCCAGCGTCTGGCGGCCATCGGAGAAACCTATGAAACAGCAACACGTCAACAGCTACTACGCCGCCACCCGCAACGAAGTCATCGACTTCCCGACCCTCGAAGAGTCGGTCGAGTGCGACGTCTGCATCATTGGTGCCGGTTATACCGGCCTGTCGTCGGCACTGTTCCTTACAGAAGCGGGCTACAAAGTCACCGTGCTCGAAGCGGCGAAAGTCGGCTACGGCGCCAGCGGCCGCAACGGCGGGCAACTGGTCAATTCCTATAGCCGCGACGTCGATGTGATCGAAGCGCGCTACGGCGACAAGACCGCAGAAATACTCGGCAGCATGATCTTCGAAGGCGCCGACATCATCCGTTCGCGCATCAAGGATTACGACATCCAGTGCGACTACCGCCCGGGCGGTATTTTCGCGGCGCTGAACAAGAAACAACTCAATGGCCTGGCCGAGCAAAAGCGCAGTTGGGAGCGTTACGGCAACCGTAATCTGAAGATGCTCGACACGGCTGACATTCGTCGCGAAGTCGGCTCCGACGCCTATGTCGGCGGGCTGCTGGACATGCAGGGCGGACATATTCATCCGCTGAACCTGGCGCTCGGTGAAGCGGCGGCGATCGTGCGTTTGGGCGGCAAGATCTACGAGCAGTCGGCTGCGGTGGAAATCACCTATGGCGAGCCGAACATCGTGCGCACCGCCAAAGGCCAGGTCCGCGCCAAGTACCTGCTGATCGCCGGCAACGCCTATCTGCCGCAAGGCCTCGACAACCGCGTAACCGCGAAAAGCATGCCGTGCGGCTCGCAGATCGTCGTTACCGAACCGTTGACCGAGCAGCAGGCGCGCAGCCTGATCACCAACAACTACTGCGTCGAAGACTGCAATTACCTGCTCGACTACTATCGCCTGACCGCCGACAACCGTCTGCTTTACGGTGGCGGTGTGGTCTACGGCGCGCGGGAACCGGACGACATCGAACAACTGATCCGCCCGAAGATCCTCAAAACCTTCCCGCAGCTCAAGGACGTGAAAATCGATTACCGCTGGACCGGAAATTTCCTGCTGACCATGTCGCGCATGCCGCAATTCGGCCGCATCGAGAAAAACGCCTACTACATGCAAGGCTACAGCGGCCACGGCGTCACCTGCTCGCACCTGGCCGGCAAACTGATCTCGGAAATGATCCGCGGCGACGCCGAACGCTTCGACGCCTTCGCCTCGCTGCCGCACATGCCAATGCTCGGCGGCCGCACCTTCTCCGCACCGCTGACCGCCCTGGGCGCCGTCTACTACTCACTGCGCGACCGCTTCGGCGTCTGATTGCCTCCCCGGCGGCGGCCCAAAACCCCGCCGGTTTTTCCCCTACGCTAAAGCCCTGATGTCCCCCTGTGGGAGCTGGCTTGCCAGCGATAGCGGTGTTTCAGCAAAAGGGATGTTGAATATGCCATCCAATCGCTGGCAAGCCAGCTCCCACAGGACTTCTGTTTACCGGGAATAATCACCAGCAGGCTCATTTCAGCCACCATCCATCGAACCTGCTGAGCAACACCGGCAAACGTGATTTAATAGCCGCCTTTCACGGTTCCGGGACACGGGAGCAACGTGATCCGCGCGACCTGCGCGTCACCGCCACCCACCCCCATCGTCCTTGTCGTTCTCACATAAGGCTGTCATGGATACGGGTTCTCGACTCAAACTAGTACGCGAAAGCTACAAACTCTCCCAGCGCGAGCTCGCCCGGCGTAGCGGCGTGACCAATGCCACCATCTCGCTGATCGAACAGAATCGTGTCAGTCCTTCCGTCAGCTCACTGAAAAAGCTGCTCGAAGGCATACCGATGTCCCTGGCCGACTTCTTCACCTTCGACCAGCCGCCGCGCGAACACCAATATGTCTTCCGCGCCAACGAACAACCCGACCTCGGCCGCCACGGCCTGCGCCTGCTGCTGATCGGCGCCTCCGTCCCCAGCCGCCAGATGCGCCTGCTGCGCGAACAATACGCCCCGGGCGCCAGCTCCGGCGACGAGCCGATCGTGCATGCCGAAGGCGAGGAGTGCGGGCTCGTTACCCGTGGCACCGTGGAGTTAACGGTGGACGGGCAGGTGAGTGTGTTGAGTGCGGGGGACGGGTATTACTTTCCGACCACGTTGCCGCACAAGTTTCGCAATATTGGGGCGGATGAGGCTGAGATCATTAGTGCGAATACGCCGGCGAATTTCTAATAAACCCACTTGATCAGGTTGGGTTTGCGCACCTGGCTTGCTGTTCTTGGAATCCCCCCGACATCGTAGTAGGTGTCGGGTTTCGAACATCAGACCTGTGCTCGCTAAGTTTCGAAAAGTAATGTTACTTACTTTAGTCGCCGGACTGGCAGTTGATCCATTTTATATGTGCACTCGTTCCGTCTAGCCCAGGGTAAACAGTTCCACGATGGATTCCGTAGCGGTAAAGTTGCTGTTTTAGTTTTGCTCTTAAAGAGTTTGGCACTACAATTTTATAAATTTTCTCAGACGTGAAGCCTTGGGTAATATTTTGATGTGTCGTAAATAGTCCACTTTGAGCGATGATTCTTGGTGTTAAATGTGCTGGTATGTAACGAAGAACTGGCTTGTCACTAGGGAAGCGCAATGGGTCCTCATACTCCGGTAATCCTGTTTCTACTGGAGAATCACAGTCTGCATAAACATACACAGCAGAGTCAGTCTTGCAGTCTTCTTCTACTGCGAAGTAGAGCGCTATGAGTGGGTTGACTGTCCAGTCAAGCAAGCGTGTTGGTAGACCATGATGTTGGGCCAGGGCCAGCCATTCCCAGTCGTTTCTCGGTGTGAAACTTAAGTGGGGTAAGGCTTGTTCTCTAAATTGCTTGAAGATTGTTTCTTCAGTTTCTTCTATTTTTGTGCTATCAATTGGCAAGCGGCCTATTGACGGGATTAGCTCGAATTTCGAGTCCTTCACTCCACGAAACACGACTTCTTTTGCGTTGTATTTTTCAACTAGATTGTGGAAGTCCACAAAGCTATGTATTGTCTCTTTGCGGTATTCGTCAATATATAGCGAGATGTTAAGATTAAAATTGTTTTTCTTGATGCGGTCAATTGACACGTTTTCAGAGTAGAGCTCTACGTTTGTGCGATGGGTTAAGCTAGTTAATATTCTGTCTAGGTCCTGATCTCGGATGTAGTTGTACCACTTTTCTTTGCCATGCTCGTTGCTTGCATCAATAAAGAATATGTTGTTTTTGTCTTTGCGTTGTTTTCGGAAAACTAAAATGCATGTTGGTATGGCAGTGCCGTAAAATAGACTGGGGGGCAGCCCAATCACGGCGTCTAGGCAGTTCAAGTTGTGTATCAAGTGTCTACGAATTTTCTGATCTGTATTTCCGCGGAATAATGCCCCCATAGGCAATGTAACGACCATCGTACCGTCATTGTCTAATCTGCTTAACATATGTTGAACGAACGCAAAATCAGCCCTCGAACGAGATGGCTCAGGTCCATAAACTTGTAGCTCAGTTCGGTCGTGTGCGGCAGTTGGGTCCCATTTGACTCCAAAAGGTGGAACAGACAAAACAACGTCGAATTCCTTGCTCGAGTGCTGTGGCTCGCTGAGTGTGTTTCCAAGTTTAAGATTTACTTGATTCGTGTTTTTACCATGCATAATCACGTTGATGCGCGCAACCCGCAAGATGTCAGTACTTATATCTTGGCCGGCGAGCTCTCGGATAACTAACGTTTGATTCGCAATCGCAAGAAGTAATCCAGCAGAACCGCACGCAGGATCATAGGCACTGATTATTCCGTCTTTATCTTGTGTTGAAATCTTAGCTAGTAACGTCGCGACTGAAGGCGGGGTGAGATAATTTGCTCGTCCTCGGCCCTCATTTCTAGCTATCAGCTCTAATAAAGCCGTGAAAATCATTCCCATTTGTTCGTCGGGTATAGTGTATGTGCCGAGGTTGTATGGGTTAAATATAAAAAATATTTCGCGTAACGTCCTGTCTTGAAGATCGCGTCCGGAATATCCAAATCTTAGCAATCCGGCAAGATTTTCATTGTTGCTCTCGATTTCGCCAAAGGCTTTGTCAAGTTTGTCTTTTAAATAGTATTCGGTTTCAATTATGTTATGCCAAAGACAATTCTTAGGTATGATGAATCGGTGTGTATTTTTATCTTGTAAGTGATTGACGTGGGCTTCATCATTGTGTACGTCACAAAGTCTTTTATATAAAAGAATTGGAAGTAATATTTGTTTGTAGTCAGAGGTGTGGCCGAAGGTGTAGAGCAGATTTATTGCTTTTTGTAATGCATGTGTTAGTAGTTCTATTTGGATATCAACGAAGTCGACGCTGCTGGTCTCTATGTCAATAGCTATTTTAAGGTTTTCTTGGTTGTGCGTATTCATTTTTAAAGAATTAGTTATGTTAGTTTATGGTTTTTGTCGCGGCTGTCTTCAGTGATACTAAAGAGGGGGTGAGGTGGCTACAAAGGTGTTGGATCAATTTCCGGAAGGTGACAGATCTATTTTGTAAGTGATCTGTCACCATTGTGGTTTATTTCTTTTTAGGTTTACCTGCATCACTTCGCTTGTCGCGAACTTGACCATCATTGTTTCTAGAGCGAGGCTGCTCACCACCGCCTGGCTTCGGTACAGTCACGTTTGGGTTAAAAGGCCTTCTATCTGTCATTTTTTCTTCCTTACATTAATTTAAGGGGTACATGAAAAAACACAGCCTTGATTCACAAAATACTCGGTAATTTGCGTTTTACCGAACTGCTGATGCCCAATGGCTGATCCGAACGCTATCAAAACGCTATCGCGATTTCCATCCCTTATTGTGTAAAGATGGCTATCGAAAAAATGTGGTACCGGAATCACCTCCAAATCCTGCTCCTGCTCCTGCTCCTGCTCCTGCTCTTATTACGATGCCGCCTCAAAACCTCGCTGCTCAATCACCCGAAACACATCACTCACATCCTGCACCATGATCCTAGCGATGTTGGTGACGGTATTGATGTCGTGCTCGGCGTGATCGGAGAGACGCGTGCAGGCGATGAGATCGAGATATTTGAGGACGGCGTTGAGGCGTTCGGCTGCGCAGGCATGGAGATCGAGTAGTGGTGCGTTGGTGTCGATTATGAGGACGGGGTGGTCGGTGGCGGGGTGGGACATGTGGGCGTAATGGTGGAGCGGTATTTTGATCGTCATAGGTTGCACTCTTCAATTGGTCTGTAAGTGCCACCTTTCTGCTGCGAAACAAACGGGTGGCAGCTGTATGCGGGTTCGCAGACCGGAGAAGAGTCAAACCGGCAGACCCGAAGGTCTCCCACACACAGCCACCATAAAATGAGGCGGTGGCGGATTTTGCCACAGTTGCCATTTAGCGGTGTGTGTCACTTCTGAGGGCTGCGAAACCCATCGCTAACTGCGGTCAGCGACAGACTCACTCTAGGCAGCAATTTCGGCAGCCACAACCGATCTGTATGACGTGAAACGCATACGTGTGGCGGGGCAGCTTACTCCCGCTCAGCGGCGCATTCGTCTTAATCCGGGGCGTGCGGTATGTCTGGAAGAAACGGATCATCCGGTTTTGGCGCAGATTCGCAGCCCAACGGTTGCAAGCTCTCTCGCCACATGGCGTGTTTTCCTACGAAGTTTTTAGACGTCGAATTGCGCGAGACTTTTGGGCGATAACCACTCGTCCGGCGCATCGCACGTTCGCCGCGCACCGTCTTCCAATGCTGTAACTCCCACGCAACGGAAGAGCCACCATGCAGAACCATAAAATTGCGGTGATTGCCCTCGCGGCGTTGCTGTTCGGCAGTTCGCCGTACGCGCTCGCGGCTGGTGAAACGTCGAACCCAACGGCGAGCGATGGCACCAGCCAGACGCGTGAACCGGCATCTCCAGCCACAAACGCCGACCCGGATGCCGATTCGCTACCCCAAGGTGGTGATGGTGGCAAGACCGACAATGGGCCGGTGCCCTCTGCCTCCAAACCCAGCCCTGCGGGTCAACCATCCGGTAACAGCAGCGGGGGTAGCGGCGGCGGTTGATGGGTGCCCTGCATTAGAATGCCCTGTCTTTTGAGCTGTGCTTTAAGACATTGTTTTGATGACCCGATATTTCTTGCGAGGTGTCGGGTTTATTTTTGCCATTCGTCAGCCGCACCGCATTTTCGCCGCGCACCTGCTTCCAATGCGTAACTCACCCCGCAAAGGAAACAGCCAACATGCGCCCAGTCAACTTCGCAGCCCTGACCCTCGCCACCCTGTTATCCGCCACCTCCCTCTACGCAACCGCCGCCAACGAAACCCCTGCGCCGACCGCCAACGACGGCAACAGCCAGACCAACCCGAGCGCGCCGGAAGACATTCATTCCAACGGCGCCACGGTGCCGAAAGGTACGCAGGGCAACACCACCAACAATGATGGCTCGACCCCTTCGGGCGGTAAGCCCAGTGGTTCGAAACAATCCAACGACAGCGGCACCAGCAGCGGTGCCGGCGAAGGTTGAGCGTGTTTCGAATGCAGCAAGCCCGGCATTTAGCCGGGCTTTTTTATGCGCTAATCCTGAGTGACTGAAGGCTATTTGGCCTTCCAGCTGCCGCCGCTGTTTTCACAGTCGATCTTCGCCTGCTCCAGATGCTCACCACCGTAGTAATACGTAGTCACTTGCGCGTTGTCCGGCAGATTCAGCGGTTGGGCGCTTTTGTCTTTGCTGGTGGAGTGCGGGTTGGCCAGGGATTCCTGGGTGAGGCGGGCGGTGCAGGTGGCCTGGTAGTGGTCCTCGCAGCGTTGGACTTTTTTCTTCGTGGCGTTGAGGGTGTCTTTGCTTTCGTTGCTGCATGACCAGTTGATCGAATCCACCGGCACGCCTTCGTATTCATAGCAGCTGTGGGTTTCTACGGCGGGCACCGCGGCGCTGGAGGAGCGGGTCTGCACATCGCAGCCCTCGGCCATGACGCAGGTGGGGATGATGACGAATGTGGCGATCAGCAACAGCAGTCGGGTTTTCATCGGCAGTTCCTCTCCAATGGCGCCGCGTCTGATCGGTGATTGGGCGCTTGTCTGCTTTCGAGGTGGCGAAGACGTGCAGGGTTCCATCGGCTTCGCGACGGGTGATCTTCGCGTACACTGCGCAACAATCAGAAACATTCAGTGCCCAAGGATTGGACCGTCGCCATGATCGAAATTGGCCGCCGCAACATCGCCCCCGCTTCGCAGGATCCGTTTCACGATATTTATCTTTTCCATATCGACCCCGCAAAACCCGATACGCCGTTCTGCTTCGAGCAGTCGATGGGCGGCGGGCACATGGAGCATGGCGGCGCACGGTTTCTTGCGCTGGATGAACTCGACGCGTGGTCCGGCGACTGGCGCGACCACTTGAGCAAAGCCGATTGCGCCTGGGTCGCCGAGTTGATCGATGCCAACCCGCACGCCGATCAAGCGACGCTGGTGGCGTTGATTCTTCAGCGTCACGCAGCGTCCGCGCAGCCGGTCGGGCGCTGGAAAGCCCTCGGCAGCTGGCTCAAACGCAATATCCACTTCGGCGGCCGTTACGGCATCTGACCTTCGGAGATTCTCATGACGCAAACCCTCGAACGGGCTATCGCTATCGCCGCCACCGCTCACGCCGGGCAAGTCGACAAGGGCGGCGCGCCGTACATTCTGCATCCGTTGAAAGTCATGTTGCGCATGACCACGCTGGAAGAACGCATCGTCGCTGTGCTGCACGATGTGGTCGAAGACTGCGGCGTCAGCCTGGATGATTTGCGCGGGGAAGGCTTTAGCGACGACGTATTAAGCGCTATCAAATCCGTGACCAAAGTGCCCGGCGAATCCTATGAGGATTTCGTCGACCGCGCCGCGCATAACCCGATCGGCCGAGCGGTGAAACTGGCGGATCTGGAGGAGAACAGCGATCTCTCGCGGATCGCCTCACCGGGTTGGGAGGATCTGGAACGGGTCGAGAAGTATCGGCGGGCGATTGCGCGGTTGCGCATGTGAAAACGATTACATCCCCTGTGGGAGCGAGCCTGCTCGCGAAGGCGCCAGACCGGTTATGCATCGGTGACTGGCACAGCGCTTTCGCGAGCAGGCTCGCTCCCACAATGGATTGGTGGTGTGTCAGTTGAATAGCCAGGAAGGCGACTATGAAATCCATTATTTGCTTGTTGCTTGCTGCCGGTTTCGGCGTGTTGTTGCAGTTCGAAGGCGTCCCCCATGGCTTGCTGCTGGGTTCGATTATCGTCACCGCAGTGTTCGCCAGTAAAACCGGCATCGCGCCGGCAACCCCCTATGGACTGGGCTACATCCAGGTCACGCTGGGGATTGCCACCGGCCTGATGTTCGAGGCGTGGGACAGCGCGACGTTGTCGGCGTTGTTGCCCAGCCTCGGTGTATTGCTGATCTGCCTGACCGTGCAGATCGCACTGGCCGGCTGGTGGCTGACGCGCGGCGCCGGCTGGAATCGCACCGATGCGCTGCTGGCGGTTTATCCCGGTGCACTCGCGGCGGTGTTCGATCTGCTCGAGTCGGAAAAGGCGTCGAGCAAGGTCATCATCGTGCACCTGATGCGCTTGCTGTTGATCACCGTGCTGGTGAGTTTGTTGATCCCGGGCCAGGCTGCCGTGGCGGTTGCCGATGGCGATCCGTTGACGACAGGCATGGCGCTGACCGCGTGTGCTGTCATCGCGCTGAGCGTACTGCTCGGCCGCCTGCTGCTGATGATCGGTGTACCGGCGCCGTTCATGCTCACCGCGATCATCATCACCGCCGTGTTCGTGAAATCAGGATGGCTGCACGGTTTTCACATGCCGGACTGGAGCCTGAACCTGGCCGCGCTGATTCTCGGCGTACGCATCGGCTCACGGTTCCAGGGCCTCGGCTTCACCGAACTGGCCCGGCACGGGCGCACAGCGCTGGTCTCGGTTGGCTTGATGATCGTGGTCGCGGCGGTGTTCGCCGAAGTCGCGGCGCGGTGGCTGGACAACGATCCGCTGTCGTTATGGCTCGCCTACATGCCGGGTGCGATTGAGACGATCGCGATTGTCGCGTTTGGTGGTGGGCTGAATGTGGTGTTTATCCTGACGCATCATTTGAGCCGGATGGTGTTGCTGCATTTCGCGCCGGCGTTGTGGGTGCAGGTGCGGCGAAATCGCGCAGGTGCCTGAAGATTCAGGCACCAAAATGCAGTTAATCGTCGGTGTACATCAGCTCTAATCTATCGATCCACTCTTTAGATGCGCTAAATTTTTGGTAATAAGCCTGCTTTTCGCTGTTATCCAAATTGGTGAAGAAAGGATAAAAATAATTGTCGTCATAGTATCCTTGAGCACCTTCCATATTTCCACCCCACCACGAAGGCTCATAGTCGGGAAATGCGACCCAAGGAGGCGGCAACGGGAGCCTTTCACTATTCAAACGTAACAGAAGATCAGTGCTGTTTGTCACTATTCTGATAGTCGTCGAATGGAACTCTCGCGTGGATATAGAGAGGATCGCTTCGGAATTCGTGGTGGTGTTCGTATATTGGTGAACAGGTAATCCGTTAAAAGATCGTTTGGTTGCCAGCCTGAAATTAGACTCTATGAGCCCCTCGAAGTGACTAATGTCATCAGTGGCAATAAGGAAGCTAGAATAAACAGCCTCAATGCCTATGTTTTTCAACGACGAGGTGGGGGGGTATTTCATAAATTCGACAATCTGTAGCGGACGAGAGAATAGCTTCTTCAGTTCTGGTAAGGTATACCCAATTATCTGCTCATCTGGTTCGGACTTGACGGAGCGAAATATTCGACGGAAAAAATTCATGGATTTTTTATTCCTGTAAATATTCAGTTAGCCAAGTAGCTCCTAGATACCCAGCAGTACCAAATACTATCCCACCAATAGCGCTACTAACTATCGCGCCAGGTCCTGTTTCTATGCCCACTGCTGCGCCAGCTACCACGCCAATTCGTGCTCCTGCAAGAGCGGCGCCCCAGCCACCAGCTTGATTTACGACTTCGACGGAAATTGGTTTAATGCTATTTTGTTTGAATGATTCTTCTGTGGCGATTTTTAGGTCATAGGCTGTGAATCCGATAGCGAATACGCGTACTACTTTTGCACCTTTGATAAATGCTCTTGTTGCTTTCTCTGATCCTGGGGTGAAAATGGCGCTTGCGGGAACTTTCTCTGATTGAATCAATACTTCTTTGTCGATGTTTTTGACCCAGTCTGCAATTTCGTCAATCTTTGCTACATTTTTTGGTGCGTTTTTCTTGTAGTCTTCAAGTGCTTTCAGTATTTCATCTGTGCTAACCAACTTAGCGCCCGCGGCTTTTGCTTTTTCAATGTCTATATATACCGTCTTTCCGTCGAACCTTGGCGATCCGTTTGGAAACTCTGAGCTGGTGGATAAATAACTCGAGGGGTACTTTCGACTGCTGTAAACATGTTGTGCCACTGTTGCAGTGGAGCCGGGTGCTACCGGTTTCATTCCATATTTTTCTGGCCAAACTTCATTTTTTATCTGGAATTCAGGAAGGTTTTTAGCAACTAGGTGTGGGTTGTCGGGAGAAGAGTAAATTTTTCTGACAAGAAAGCCGTCTTTACCTATTTCATCAACTACTACAAACAAGTGGATGTTGGCTGGCATAAGGTAGCCGGGGACATTGCTCACCGAGCCTGCTTGTTTGTTAGTCGGAACCTGGCAAGAAAAGTCCGTCATGCATCACCCCACTTTTCCAGCGCGGCAACGCCCGTCGTTATTTCCAGTGTTTCTTGTTTACTTGTTGCGATTCGCGGCGTGTGGCCCGCTTCATCGGAAAAGCCAGTATATACGCGGCCGGCCTCATCCTTGATGTGAAAAGGCACATTAGCTAAAGGCTGACCATCACTGCCGACGATTCTGAATTTTTCGTCAAATACCATCGTCCAGAGTGGCATGGCGGAAGGCGGAACGAACTCTGCGGGAGTGTGCGAATTACCAATGATTACAGTCGTAGATCCGCTGACAACCTTGTTGCCATGAGCACCCACGCTGCCAACGGTAGCAGCGGGCATACCGTTGATGAGAACCGTCGAAGCAACGTCTCCTCTGATGGGGCTGCCGCATGCGCTCTTGTCGTTTTGACGGGCGGCAGCCAGACCGTCGAAAAATACATCTGCAGAGCCAGCAGCAATGGGGTTAACACCGTGTCCCGGAAGTGGACAAGAGGTAGGATCGGTCACTCGGGCAGCAGGTTTTCCAGACATTGCGAACTTCCTTGTAAAAACGAATGGTTCAGAAATGTTACACAACTCGACCAAGGTGGGCCATGGTTCTGTCTATGCGGCTAAAAAAAGCACCTGAATTGAATGCGAGTCATTCGAGGCGAGAGGAACCTACAAAATATGCGTAGCGAACCCTGTGATTCCGCGCGCAATTTCATCTTTCAAGGTTAACGCCGGAATCTCATACTCCCCCCCATTCTGCTGCCGAAACCCGATCGGCCGGGCACTCCACAACTCATCCAGCCGCCGCCCCAGTTCATCGGTCGTCTCAGCATACCGCGCAGCATCCATCCGACTAGTCCGATACACCACAAACGGTGGCACCACTTCAAAGCCGGGGTAGTACAAGATCCCGTGCTGGATCGGAAACAGCAGATCATCCATCGGCCCGTTGATCCCGCGCGCGGCGTAGTGGGATTCCCAGCCGCCGGTGGTGACCATCAGCATCGCGCGTTTGCCTTTCATTTTGCCTTCGCCGTAACGCTCGCCCCAGCGGCTGTCGGAATGTTCGCCGACGCCGTAGGCAAAGCCGTAGGCGTAGACACGGTCGACCCAGCCTTTGAGGATTGCCGGCATGCTGAACCACCACAGCGGGAACTGCAGGATCAGTGCGTCAGCCCATTGCAGTTTTTCTTGTTCGCGGGCGATGTCGGCGGACTGGGTGCCGTCGGCGTAGGCGCGTTTTGAGTCGAGCGAGGCGTGGAACGGTTGCGACGGGTCGCGCTGCGGTGCGTCGTCGGCGTCGAGGGTGGTTTTCCAGTTCATCGCGTAGAGGTCGGAGACTTGTACGCTGTGGCCGGCGGCTTGCAGGCGCTGAACGGTGAAGTCCTTGAGCGAGCCGTTGAGAGACGTCGATTCGGGGTGGGCGTAAACCAGTAAAACATTCATGGTGGGAAGCTCCGTGGGTGAATGACTGCAGGATCGGCGTTCGCCAGGTATATTGGAAATGAATGTCTGGTATGACTGGTATAGCCATGAATAATTTGAGACGGCTGGATATCAATCTGTTGCTGACCCTGGATGTGCTACTGGCCGAGCACAACGTCACGCGCGCGGCGCAGCGGCTGAACCTGTCGCAGCCGTCGGTGAGCGTGCATCTGGCCAAGTTGCGCGACATTTTCGGCGATCCACTTTTGCTACCCGGCCCTCGGGGCATGCGTCCGACCGCACGGGCCGATGAATTGCGCGAACCGTTGCGCGAAGCGCTGGAAGCGTTGGAGCGGGCGGTGGCGCCGGCCAGTGCGTTCGACCCGGCGCAGGCGACGCACAGCTGGAAAATTGCCGCGACCGATTACGGCGAATCGACCGTGGTGCTGCCGGCACTCAGTGGCTTGCGCGAACAGGCGCCGGGCACGCGGCTGGCGGTGATCGATCTGCACCCGCAGCAATTGGTCAAAGAGGCTGAGCAGGGCGTGTTCGATCTGGCGCTGCACATCAGCGAGGACGCGCCGCCGGAGCTGCATCGGCGACCGCTGTTTCAGGAACGCTACGTGCTGACCGGGCGCATCGGCCATCCGCACCTGCAAACGGCGCCTACGCGTGAACAGTTCTGCTCGCTGGAACACGTATTGGTGTCAAGAGAGGGGGGGGGCTTTTTCGGGGTGACCGACCGGGCGTTGGCCGATGTCGGTTTGAGGCGCAACGTTGTGTTGTCGGTGCCGCACTTTCTGATGGCAATGTCGGTGCTGGTCAGCACCGACCTGGTTGCGATGCTGCCGTCACGGCTGGTGCGCGGCAATCCAGCCTTGCAGGTGGTCGACGCGCCCCTTCAAGTGCCAAGTTATGAAATGGCGATGTTCTGGGGTGAACGCGCGCACCGCGATCCGGCGCACAAGTGGTTGCGCGAGCATCTGCTGGCGTCGGTCTGAGGTCTGGTCAGGCGTGGACCAACGCCACTGCAAACGACACGACGATCATGCACGCGAAGGCGAAATTGAGATTCATGGGGTGTTCATCCTGAGCCGTTTTAGAATGGGGCCATTGTGAACAGGCGCACGGCAAAGAAAAAATTCGCCTTGTTGATTCCAATGATCGAAACAATTGATAGCCGCTGCGTTTGTATTTGTCTGAGGCTTTCGCTAGCCTTGGATAAACCTGCAACTACAAGCACAAACAGGCACAACCATGCACGATCACTCCATCGCCGAATTGCCCTCGCTGCGCCGGCAGAAAATCCTCTTGCTCCTTGAACGCGACGGCAAGGTCATGGCGTCCGAGTTGAGCCAGCACTTCGCAGTGTCCGAAGACACCATCCGCCGCGACCTCGCCGAACTAGACAACGCCGGGCTGGTGCAGCGCGTGCACGGCGGGGCGTTACCGCGGCCGAAAGACTCGGGCAAGGATTACTTCACCCGACTCGATGAAACCGATGAGGTCAAAGTTCGCCTGGCGCAACTGGCGGCGCGGCAGATTGAGGACGGGCAGATCGTGCTGTTCGATTCCGGCTCGACCACGTTGCAGGTGGCGCGCTCGCTGCGTGCCGATATCAGCATTACGGCGGTCACCGCGTCGCCGATGACGGCGATTGCCTTGTCCGAATACAGCGGTGTGAAAGTGATTCTCGCCGGAGGGCAGTTGAACCCGCGGACCATGGCGGCGGGCGGTCATGAGGCGCTGCGTCTGCTGGCCGGGATCAAGGCTGATCTGGCGATTACCGGCGTGTGCGCGATTCATCCGGAAGTGGGGATTACCTCGCTGCATTTCGATGAAGTTCCGGTCAAGCAAGCGATGCTCGACAGCGCGGCGCGGGTGATTGCCGTGACCTCGGCGGACAAGCTCGGCGCGGTGGAACCGTTTGTGGTCGCGCCGTGTACGCGCTTGCACATGTTGATCACCGAGCGGCATGTGGCGTCGGGGAGTGTCGAGGATTATCAGCGGTTGGGGATTGTGGTCGAGCAGCTTCCCGATTGAGGTTTTGTGGTGGGGCTGATGGCCTCATCGCGAGCAGGCGAAGGCCTACAATTGGAATGCGTTCCCCTGTAGGCCTTCGCCTGCTCGCGATAGGGCCGGTGCAGTCAACGCAACTTTTCAAGCATCTGGTAATACCACATCCCCGCCGCCAGCAACGGGTTGCCGAGCAAATCGCCCATCGGCACGCGGATGTGCTGGCAGGCGGCGAAGGTGTCGAACTGTTCCAGTTGTCCGGTGATCGCCCGGCTCATGATTTCACCCATGATGTGCGTGGTGGCGATGCCGTGGCCGGAGTAGCCCTGGCAGTACCAGACGTTGTCCGAGAGCTTGCCCAGTTGCGGGATGCGATTGATGACGATGCCCATCGCGCAGCTCCACTGATAGTCGATTTGCACGCCTTTGAGCGCCGGGAAAGTTCGCTCGATGCACGGGCGCAGTTCGGCGGCGATGTCCCGTGAGTCCTTGCCGCTGTAGTTGGCGCCGCCGCCGAACAGCAAACGGCCGTCAGCCGTAAGGCGATAGTAATCGAGGACAAAACGGCAGTCGTACACGGCGAGGTCTTGCGGGTTGATCTGCCGCGCCAGCTCGCCCAGCGGCGCGGTGGCGACGATCCCGCCCATGGCCGGGAAAATCTTGCCTTTGAGTTTGCCCGGTTCGAGCTTGTGGTAAACGTCGCCGGCGAGCATCACCTGGCTGGCGTCGATCTGCCCGTGAGCGGTGCGCACGCCCGGCTTGTCACCATGAATGATCTCCAGCACTTCGCTGTTCTCGAAAATCAGCGCCCCGAGACTTTCCGCCGCCCGTGCTTCGCCGATGCACAGATTGAGCGGGTGCAGGTGCAGGTTGCGGGTGTTCTTGATCGCCCCGTGATAGAGGTCGCTTTGCAGCAGATCGCGGACCTGAGTGCGGTCGAGCAGGCTCACCTCATCGCCCAGTCCGCGCCGCACGGCTTCTTCATAGTCGCTGCGCAGGCCGGTCATGTGGCTGGGCTTGTACGCCGCGTGCAAATGGCCGTGTTTGAGGTCGCACTGGATGGCATATTTTTCGACGCGCTGTTTGATGATTTCATGACCGCGCCAGCGCAGGTGCCAGATGAAATCGTCGACGTCATCACCGAGTTTCGCGCGCATCTGTTTGCGCATCGCGCCGTCGCCGGACAAGCTGCCGGTGACCTGACCGCCATTGCGCCCAGTGGCGCCCCAGCCGATCTTTTGGCTTTCGACGATGGCGACTTTCAGGCCTTTTTCCGCGAGTTCGACCGCGGTAGCGACGCCGGTGAAACCGCCGCCGATGATCACCACGTCCACCGAATGCCGGCCTTGCAGGGTCGGGTAGTCGGTGTCGCGGTTGAGGGTGGCGGTGTAGTAGGAATTGCAGCGTTGAGTCATGTCAGTGTCCACACAAATTCTTCGGTTGTACGCGGTCCCCTGTAGGAGTGAGCCTGCTCGCGATAGCGGTGTGTCAGACACTGATTTTTCACTGACATACCGCTATCGCGAGCAGGCTCACTCCTACAAAGGATGGTGTTGGGGCTTCAGGCCTCGGTCAGGTACCAGCGCCAATCCTGCTCACCCACCTCGGCCATGAACTGCCGGTACTCGGCCCTTTTCACCGCCAGATACACGCCCAGAAATTCCTGCCCCAAGGCATCCCGCGCCCACACCGAATTTTCCAGCGCCTGCAACGAAGTCAGCCAGTCTGTGGGCAGCAACTCCTTGGCCTGCGCATAGCCATTGCCCTCGACCGGCGCACCCGGATCGAGGTCTTCACGAATGCCGCGATGGATCCCGGCAAGAATCGCCGCCGCTGCCAGATACGGGTTGGCGTCGGCGCCGCAGATGCGGTGTTCGATGTGCCGGGTATGCGCCGGGCCACCGGGTACGCGCAGGCTGACGGTGCGGTTGTCGACGCCCCAGGTCGGCGCCAGCGGGGCGTAGCTGTTGGCCTGGAAACGCCGGTAGGAATTGGCGTTCGGGCAGAACAGCAGCAGCGAATCGAGCAGCGAGGCGAGCATGCCGCCAATCGCCGTGCGCAGCAGCGGCGTGCCGGCCGGATCTTGCGAGGCGAACAGGTTGTGCCCGGCGCCATCGGCGAGGCTGACGTGCATGTGCATGCCGGTGCCGGCCAGGTTATCGAACGGCTTGGCCATGAATGTCGCCTGCATGCCGTGCTTGTGCGCCACCGCTTTGACCAGACGTTTGTAGCGCACGGCCTGATCCATCGCCGCCAGTGCATCGCCGTGTTCGAGGGTGATTTCTACCTGGCCCGGCGCGTATTCGGAGATCGCCGTGCGCGCCGGAATGCCGTGCAGTTTGCAGGCGCTGTAGAGGTCGGCGAGGAACGGTTCGATCTGTTCCAGTTCGCGCAAACCGTAAACCTGGGTGTGTCGCGGTCGACCACCGTCAGCGTCCAGCGCCGGTTGCGGTCGGCCGTTGTGATCGCGTTTGGCGTCGAGCAGATAGAACTCCAGCTCGCAGGCCATGATCGGGTGGTAGCCCTCGGCTTTGAGCGCGTCGATGACCTTGATCAGCAAGTGCCGTGGGTCGGCGATGCTCGCCGGCAGGCCTTCGCTCGGGTGCATGCTGACCTGCACCGCGGCGGTTGGAATCTGCCGCCACGGCAGGCGCACCAGACTGCCTTCCAATGGATAGGCGCGGCAGTCGATGTCGCCGACGTCCCAGACCAGACCGGAGTTTTCCACGTCTGCACCCTGCACGGTCAGGCCGAGGATGGTGCTCGGCAATGGCCGGCCGCTTTCGTACACGGCGAGCAGTTCTTCGCGGTGCAACAGCTTGCCGCGCGGCACGCCGTTGGCGTCGAGGATGAACAGCTCGATCATGTCGATATCGGGGTTTTGCGCAAGGAACAGACGTGCGTCTTCAAGGGCTGCGAATTTCATGGCAATCACTCACGGGGGGCGCCGCACAGGCGCGCAGAATCGGGCCGGACACGACGCGGCAAAAGGCGTGGGCGTCCTGGCAGAGATATCAGGGAACAGAAGGCTGTCGCGGTTTTTTACCGACGCGATCAGACGGGCAGGGCGATATCCGGCGGGCGTGCGGAGTGACGCAGCTTGGAACGGCGCAGGGCCATGGGCAGATTGACGATACGGTTCATACGCCACTCCTGACGAGGGCGTGCGAGGGTGAGACGTACAACCAATGTGGTTGTTGAGGTGACGTACTCATAACGCGTGTTTCCGTTGGCGGAAAACGTCGGTGGCGGGGCTGACCCGCCGGCCGGTGTGCCCGGATAGTAAGGGGGAATCCGCGGGCGTGTAAACGGAAGATTATCGCGCCGCGCCTCAGCGCATCAGATGAAAGCCCAGCCCGACGAGGGCGCAAACGATCAGCACGCTGATCACCCCGCGCTTGAACACGAACAGCGCCACGCCCGCCGCTATCGCCAGAGCGATCGAAAACACATCGACGGCGCCGGCAAAACCGTTCGGCCAGAACACGTGGTAGGCGAAGAAACACGCCAGATTGACGATCACCCCGACCACCGCGGCGGTGATGGCAGTCAGCGGCGCGGTGAACTTCAGTTCGTCGTGCGTCGATTCCACCAGCGGCCCACCGGCGAGGATGAACAGAAACGAGGGCAGGAAGGTGAACCACGTCACCAATGTCGCCGCCAGGGCACCAGCGGCAAAAGCGTGCTCGGGGCCGAACGTCGGTTGCACGTAAGCACCGACGAAACCGACAAACGCCACCACCATGATCAGCGGCCCGGGCGTGGTTTCACCGAGGGCGAGGCCGTCGATCATCTGCGTCGGCGTCAGCCAGCCGTAATGGCCGACCGCGCCCTGATAAACGTACGGCAACACCGCGTACGCGCCGCCGAAGGTCAGCAGGGCAGCTTTGGTAAAGAACCAGCCCATCTGCGTGAACGTGCCGTCCCAGCCGAACAATGTCGTCAGCAGTGCCATCGGCAAGCACCACAGTGCCGCGCCAATCAGCGCCAGTTTCCACAGTTTCGCCGGTTTGAAACGCGCGTGTTCCGGTGTCGGCGTGTCGTCATCGATCAGCGCCGGGCCAAAGGATTTGCCGCTGTTACGCGGGCTGGCAGCGTTGAACCGCTGCGGGGCGAAGCGCCCGCCGAGATAGCCGATCAGTGCCGCGCCGAGCACGATCAGCGGGAAGGGGGCATTGAAGGCAAAAATCGCCACGAATGACGCCCCGGCAATCGCCCACAGCCAGGCGTTCTTCAGTGCACGCGAGCCGATGCGATGGGCCGCATGCAGGACGATTGCCGTCACCGCCGGTTTGATCCCATAAAACACCCCGGCCACGGCGGGCATGTCGCCGAAGGCGATGTAGACCCACGACAGTGCAATCAGAATGAACAGCGACGGCAGCACAAACAGCACACCGGCAACGACTCCACCCCAGGAGCGATGCAGCAGCCAGCCAATGTAGGTCGCCAGTTGCTGGGCCTCGGGGCCGGGCAGCAACATGCAGTAGTTGAGCGCGTGGAGAAAACGCTTTTCGGAAATCCAGCGGCGTCGCTCGACCAGTTCCTGATGCATGATCGCGATCTGCCCGGCCGGACCGCCGAAGCCGATGCAGCCTAGTTTGAGCCAGAAGCGCCAGGCGTGTTTCAGGGTGATGGGGGTGGGGCGCGGCGGGGCTTCGGGGGTTGGGTTCAAGTGCAACTCCTGCGGTGGGGCTCGGCGGAGCGGGTATCTAAGCAGGTTTTGGTGCATCTGTGGTGGTCAAACCGCGGCCCCTCATCGGAGCGCCGCCCGCCCAGCCCTCTCCCGAGGGAGAGGGAGCCGACCGAAGTGTCTGGCGTTATGCATCGACCTGAATGACCGCGTCGATTATGAGACCAAGCATCCAGAACGAAATGTGTGGCTTATGGATTCACCAATGCAACATCACCTCGACGGAGCTCGCCAGCATCCCCCGATCAGTTCCCTCTCCCTCGGGAGAGGGCTAGGCGGGCGGCGTTCCGATGAGGGGCTACGATGTCTGCCCCAAACCTCAGCCCCGAACTGATTGGGTTTCGGTCTGACAATCATTGAACGGTCCCGTTTGCGCGCTGGGGGTGGCCGGTCAGCCCCCCGTCATGTTCATGAACCGCACCACCTGCACATCATCGTTGACTTCGAAATTGTGCCGATACGGTTTCAGCTTCATGGCTTCGATGATGGCTTTTTCCAGGCGTTGCGGTTGCCCCGGATGGGCGCGTAGCACCGCTTTAAGGTCCATCGAATGCTCGTTACCCAAACACAACAACAACCGGCCTTCGACAGTCAGCCGTACACGGTTGCAGGTGGCGCAGAAGTTGTGGCTGTGCGGGGAGATGAAGCCCAGGCGAATCTCCGGTGCTTCGGCCAGGCGCCAGTAGCGTGACGGGCCTTGGGTCGATTCGGCGGAGTCGATCAGGGTGTAGCGTTCGGCGATTTTCTCGCGCACCTGGGCGCTGGAGAAAAACGACTCGGCGCGGCTGTGTTCGCTGATCGTGCCCAGCGGCATTTCTTCGATGAAGGAGATGTCGAGCTGACGATCGATGGCGAAGCTCACCAGATCGTTGATCTCGTGATCGTTGCGCCCTTGCATGACCACGCAATTGAGTTTGGTGCGGGTAAAACCGGCCTTGCGAGCGGCATCGATGCCGTCGATCACCTGGGCCAGATCACCGGTGCGGGTCAGTTCCTTGAAGCGCTGCGGGTCGAGGCTGTCGAGGCTGATGTTCAGGCGCTTGACCCCGGCGTCGAACAGCGGCGCGGCGAGTTTGCCCAGTTGCGAGCCGTTGGTGGTCAGGCACAGTTCGCGCAGGCCGGGCAGGGCGGCGATCTGTTCGCAGAGCTTGACCACACCGGGGCGGATCAGTGGTTCGCCACCGGTGAGGCGGATCTTGCGCGTGCCGAGGGCGACGAAGCTTTGCGCGACCTGAAACAGCTCTTCGAGCGTAAGGATCTGCTGGCGCGGCAGGAACTGCATGTCTTCGGCCATGCAATAGACGCAGCGGAAATCGCAGCGATCAGTCACCGACAGGCGCAAATAATCCACGCGGCGGTTGTGACCATCGATCAATTCACGCTCTGTCATGGGTTCGCCTCGTGGGTGTCAGGTGCGGCCAATTGGCGCAGTTGCGCAGGGTAAAGTCCGCACCCGTTGCCGTCCAATCACTCTGGCTGACCGGCTGATTGATCCGGTCGATGATCAAATCATTGCGCACCGAACATCGCCGTCCAGTAAATGCCGGCGTTGCTTTTCGGATCGGTCGCGTAAGCCGCACCGAGTTCCTTGTATTGCGGGTTCATCAGGTTGGCGCAATGGCCGGGGCTGGCAAGCCAGCCGTCGACGACTTTGCCGACTGTGTCTTGCCCGGCGGCGATGTTTTCGCCGACCAGTTGCCCGCTGTAGCCGGCGAGTTCGGCGCGGTCGCCGGGGGTGCGGCCGTCGCGGTCCTTGTGGTCGAGGTAATTGTTGTTGGCCATGTCGCGGCTGTGATCCTGCGCTACCGCGCCGAGCGTCGCGTTCCACGCCAGCGGTGCCGCAGCGGCGAAGGCCTGGCCGCCGCATTGGCGCGGCTGGCTGCGGGCGGCGTTGAGCTGGGTGAGCAGTTTCTGCCCTTCGCTTTGCCCGTCGCCGAGCTTCGCCGAGAGCAGTGGCCGTGCAAGGACGATGCGCCAGTCGCGATCGACGCGGTTTACGCCGATATCGACGAACTGCGGATCGAGCACCACCTGACAGAAACTTTCCTGAATCGCTTGCATCGCCGAAGCCGCGTCGCGCGGACCGTTGAGGGTAATCGCCTGGACGTTGACCATCGGGTAGCGGGCACTGGCCATGGCTTGCTGCAAATCGACCGCGCCGCTGGCCGGCAGGCGCAGCCGTGGATCGGCGGACAATGGCGGCAATTCATTTGACGCCTGCGTCCCGCAGCGCTGCGGCTGGCTGCGGTAGCTGTTGATCGACTCGATCAGTTGCAACTCATCGGCCGCCACCGCTGATGCGGCGAAGACAACGCCCAGCGATAACCCGGCGAGACGCAAAACAGATGGCATGAAGCGCATGGAAATCTCCCTTGAGCTGAATGCGCCCATGATGCGCGAAAGGCCCCCGGTGGGTGCAATGTCTTTTTTCGGCATCCGGCGGTTTTTTTATCCGGGATGTTTCTGCCATTTTTGCCGGCTACACTCTGCGCAGACCCCGAAAACCGGGCGTCTCACCGACGAAACATCCAGCCCGTAACGGGCGCTGCCGGAAGAACTGACATGGGATTGAAACGCTTGGCGGGTTGTCTGGTATTCACTTTGCTGGCAGGCGTGGCATCCGCCACCGAGCAGGCGCCGATCGAGGCCAAGGCCGAAGAGAAAGCGCAGGTGCTGGAGGAGAAAGCGGCGGACAAGGTCAGCAGCGTCCCGGCACCGAAATCCGAAGCGATCACCCCGACCGAGGCGCAAGCGGTTGACCCGGCCGGCGCGGCGCCGCTGGACGATCCGCTGACCTGTCTGGCACGCAGCATCTACTGGGAAGCCAAGGGCAAGGACACCCCGGAAATGGAAGCCGTGGCCAGCGTGGTGATGAATCGTCTCGGTCACGACGGTTTTCCCGATACGGTGTGCGCAGTGGTCAAACAAGGCTCGGAAAGCAAAAGCTGCCAGTTTTCCTGGTGGTGCGACGGCAAACCCGATCAGGTCAAGGAAGATGCCGAATATGCGCTGGCCAAGGAAATCGCCGGCAAGGCACTGAACCGCCAACTCAAGGATCGCACCCACGGCGCCATGTATTTCCACGACCGCAGGGTGCATCCGGGCTGGGCCAATGAATATCGCCGCACGGCGCAGATCGGCAAGTTTCAGTTTTATAAACCGGCGGGAGGGGATGCGCGGTAGGCCCACCGCCCTCTGTCGTCGCATGAAGATCCCTTGTAGGAGTGAGCCTGCTCGCGATAGCGGTGTGTCATTCAATACAGATGTTGACTGATGTACCGCTATCGCGAGCAGGCTCACTCCTACAGGGGGTTGTGTTGGCTGTCAGTCCAGCGGTTGGCGAGCGGGAAAAAACAGCTCGAAACAGGTCACGCCATTCTCGCTGCTGACCCTGTAGCGTCCCTGATGCAGCTGCATGATCGTCGCGACAATCGACAGGCCCAAGCCGTTGGATTGCGCCGAACGCTCGCGTGACTGGTCCACCCGATAGAAACGCTCGAACAGCCGCGCCAGATGCTTCGGCGCAATGCTCGCGCCCTGATTGCGCACGCATAGATAACTGCCATCCGCCTCGGCACTGGCCTCAACCTGCAGCGTCGAATCCGCTGCGCCGTACTTGATCGCATTGGCGCAGAGATTGGCCAGAGCACGGCGCAACAGCATCGGTTCGGCCCAGATCACGCCGTCGCCGCGAGCTTCGATGGTCATGCCGACATCCGCCGCCAGGCCCTCGAAGTAATCGGCGATGCGCTGCATTTCCTCCGCTGCGTCCAGCTCCTGACGTTGGCTCAAGGCACTGGCCGGATCGGTGCGGGCCAGGAACAGCATGTTGTCGAGCATGCGCGTCAGGCGTTCCAGCTCCTCGACGTTGGAGGCGAGCAATTGCTGATAGGCCTCGACACTGCGGTGTTGCTGCAGGGCGACCTGGGTTTCGCCGAGCAGATTGTTGATCGGCGTGCGCAGCTCATGGGCCATGTCGGTGGACACCTGGCTCAACTGCGCAAAGCCAGTGGCGAGCCGGTCGAGCATGGCATTGAAGGCTTCGATCATCGGCTGCAATTCGCGCGGTGCACCTTGGCTGTCGAGGCGCTGGTCCAGGTTGCCGACGCCAATGCCGTGCGCATGTCGGGCCAGACGTCGCACCGGCAGCAGGCCGCGATACACCAACAGGCAACCCACCAACGCCAACAGCAACGCCGCCAGCGAGGCCAGCCCGTAAACGCTCAAGCGGTAGCTTTCGAGCATGGCCGTGCGCTCGCTCATCAGGCGCCCGGTGGTGACTTGCAGATTGCCCAGATCGCCGGAATCGATGGTCGCCGCCACTGCCGAAAACGGCACGCCGTTGACGCTCGGCAGATGCTGCACATCGCGCAGGGTCATTGGGTGGTCGATCGGCACGGCGGGCAAATCCGGTGCGGTGAGGTTGCCCGGGTTGACCACCAGCAGCGGCGGCTCGCCGGGCGCGCCGATGGTCAACAACGCTTCGCGATTGCCGAGCATGTTCTGGAACAGCGCCGGTTTGTGCTTGATCAATTCCAGCGTGTTGCTGTCGTTGAGGAAACTGCGCAATTGATCGATACGACTGACCAGCGCCGTGTCATCGCGCCGGGTCAGTTGCTGTTCCAGCTCGTTGTACAGCGCAGCCCCGAGGCCGGCCAGCGAAGCGAAGGCGAGCAGGGCGAACAACAGCGCCAGGCGCAGGGTCAGCGAATACGCGCGAGGGCGGCTCATGGCTGGGTGTCGAAGCGATAGCCGATACCGCGCACGCTGTGAATCAGCTTGAGCTGGAACGGGTCATCGATTTTCGCCCGCAAGCGCCGCACGGCGACGTCGACGACGTTGGTGTCGCTGTCGAAATTCATGTCCCAGACCCGCGAGGCGATCAGCGAACGCGCGAGCACTTGCCCGGTGTGGCTGGCGAACAATTGCAGCAGGGCGAACTCCTTGTTGGTCAGGGTGATGCGGGTACCGGCGCGAGTCACGCGGCGCTTGAGCACGTCGATCTGTAGATCGGCGACTTGCAGTTGCTCGTCTTCATGAATCGGCCCACGCCGGGTCAGGGTGCGCAGGCGCGCCACCAGTTCGGCGAAGGAAAACGGCTTGATCAGGTAATCGTCGGCGCCGAGCTCAAGGCCTTTGACGCGGTCGGCGATGTCATCACGGGCGGTCAGGAACAACACCGGCGTGTCAGCTTCCTTGCGCAGCCGGCGCAGCACTTCCCAGCCATCCATTTTCGGCATCATCACGTCCAGCACGATCACGTCGAAGCTGTGCTCCAGCGCCAGGTGCAACCCATCGGCACCGTCGCGGGCCAGGCTGACGCTGTAGCCTAATTCCTGCAAACCGTTGAGCAGGTAATTGCCAGCCTTGGGTTCGTCTTCGACAACCAGAATATTCATCGGTCAGTCTCAATGGTCGTTGGTGCAGCCGCTGCCTTGAACCTGATAGTCCAGCACATGTTCGTGGCCCTGATGGTCGAGGTAATTCAAGCGCGCCGGGATCACTCCGCAAGCCTGTGAAATATCGGTGCTGGACAGCACTTTGTCGATATCCAGATGCACGTAGAAACCGGGTTTGTCATGGATTACGCCGCTGTCGGGGATGGTGGCGGCAAACACACTGCCGGTGGCGAGCAGGGCGGTGAAGGCGAGCAGGAGGGTTTTCATGGTCAGTCACTCAGTGGGTGAAGTGGATCGGCAATGGCGCCGGAACAACTTCAGGCTACCGAGCGATCCGCACGGCAAACCGACAACTGAATGACAAAGTTGTAATGAAACGGGGAGGTAAGGCAGACGAAGATCCCTTGTAGGAGTGAGCCTGCTCGCGATAGCGGTGTGTCATTCAGTACAGATGTTGACTGATGTACCGCTATCGCGAGCAGGCTCACTCCTACAGGGGGATTCGGTGTGCTTCAGCTCGCGTGGGTACTGAGAATGCTCGCAATCTGCTGCGGCTGGCAGTTGAGGTACGGCGAGGATTTCAGCCAGCGCTGATCGGGGTACCAGGAAAACATGAACTGGCCGTTCTTCAGGCGATCGATCACCTGTCTGGCAATCTGCGGCCGAACTGCGGGGCAGCCCTGGCTGCGGCCGATGCGGCCCTGGCGCTTGCTCCACAGCGGGTTCACGTAATCGGCGGCATGGATGACAATCGCCCGGTCGCGCGCCATGTCGTTAAAGCCCGGCTCCAGACCGTCCATGCGCAACGAGTAACCGTGGGTGCCGCTGTAACTTTCCTGAGTGCGGAACAGGCCGAGGCTGGACTGGAAACTTCCTTCGCGATTGGAGAATTGCGTGGCGAAGTTTTCCCCGGAGTTGGAGCCATGGGCGACCAGATCGCGCAGCACCAGCTTCTTCTTGCTCAGGTCGAAGATCCACAGTCGGCGTTCGGTGGACGGTTGCGAATAGTCGATGATCGCCAGATGACGCGACGGTTTCGCGCCGTTGCTCACCGCACACTGCATGGCGTTCAGCGCACCTTTCAGCGCGTGGGGATTGAGTTCTGGCGCGGCGTGCGCGAGGCTGGTGTAAAGAACCGGCGAGAGTTTGCCGGCGGCAAAAACGGGGCTGGTCACTACGACAAGGGTCGCGGTGCTCAGCAAAAGTCGGCGCAAAAACGTCAACATTGATGAAGTGTCCTCACTTGCTACATATCGGGCACTTTGGTTCCTGACGTCCAGTCGATACCTGCAGGCTCGATGATCGAGCCTGACTGTTCAGCGCACCTGATGTAAGGTTGACCGTCATCGAGACGGCCATGGATTGGAGTAAAGCAGTTGTTCAAAAAGTACGCATGCTACTTGAGCATTTGTTTGCTCGCTGCGCCGTTTGTCGCTTGTGCCGAGGAGGCGCTGCCGCCGTTGCCGACCCTGCCGACGCCAGCGGCCGAAATACCGGTCGAACCGCAAAGCCCGTTACAGGCGGTATTGATCAATCTGCGCCAGTCCTGCCCGGCGATTGCAACGCGGCTCGACGGCGCGGCGCTGAGCCAGTTGCAAGCGTTCTATCAGCAGCAGGACTGGCTGCCGGTGTGGGCCAGCGAATCCGCACGTTTGCCGGCATTGCACGGGCAATTGCGCTTGTTGGTCGACGATGGTCTCAATCCGGCGCGCTACCCGGTCGCGGCCGTAGCGCCGCAGGACGGCGAGCTGTGCGCCGATATCGAGATCAGTCGCTATTACCTGCAAGCGCTGCAGGACCTGCATTTCGGCCGCCTGCTGCAATCGCATTTCGAACCGCTGTGGCATTCAGACGACACCCCGCGTGACCGTCAGGCGGAATTATTGGCGATCGCCGTTCCCGGCCTGCATGACATCCCCGCAGCGTTCGATCTGGCGCGGCCGCGTCTGGCGCAATATCAGGATCTGCGGCAGCTCTACGCCGCCCAACGCCTGCAAACCTTGCCGCAATGGCAACCGGTCGGCAGCGGGCCACTGTTGCGCCCGGCGATGGAAGACAAGCGCGTACCTGAGCTGGCTCAGCGGCTGTACAGCGAAGGCTATCTGAGCGACGCCATCGGCACGTCGGGTAATGCTTATGAAGGCGCACTGGTTGATGCGGTGAAGAGTTTTCAGGTCAATCATTCGTTGCAGGCTGACGGGGTGGTCGGGCCGGGGACGATTGCCGAACTGAACATCAGCCCGCTGATCCGCCGCGAACAGTTGCGCGTCAATCTCGAGCGCTTCCGCTGGATGTCGCAGGACATGGAGCCCAATACGCTGCTGATCAACGTCGCCGCCGCCGAACTGACGCTGTATCAGGACGGCGCGCCCGTGTGGCAAACGCGCACTCAGGTTGGCCGCGCCGACCGCCAGACGCCGTTGCTGAAATCGCGCGTAACCCGCCTGACCCTGAACCCGACCTGGACCGTGCCGCCGACGATCTGGAAGGAAGACAAACTGCCGGAAATCCGCAAGGACCAGACCTTCCTCAGCCGCCACAACCTGCAAGTCCTCGACGCCAACGGTCTGCCGTTGGCGGCAGCGGACATCGACTGGGAAAACCCCGGCAACATCCTTCTGCGCCAGGACGCCGGGCCGCGCAATCCGTTGGGGCAAATGGTCATCCGGTTTCCCAACCCGTTTTCGGTGTACCTGCACGACACGCCGAGCAAGGCGCTGTTCGACAAAGGCCCGCGCGCATTCAGCTCCGGTTGCGTGCGCGTCGAACATCCGATGCAACTGCGCGATCTGCTGCTCACCCCGGCGGAAAAGGCCCGCACCGAAACCTTGCTGGCGTCCGGCACCACCCACGAATTTCGCTTGTCGGCGCCGGTGCCGATCCTGATGACCTACTGGACCGCGCAAGTCGACGGCAACGGCCAGTTGCGTTATGCGCCGGACATCTACAGCCGCGACAGTGCGTTACTGGCCGGGCTTGACCGCGCGCATTGAGGCTCAGCGCTGGCCGCGCCTCCACAACAGGCGCGCCAGCCAAGCATCGACACTCAACTTGCCGGCCCCGGCGAATACCAGTGGCGCCAACGCGGCCAGGTAGATCGCTGGCAGCTTGAAGTTGCCGAAGCCCTTGTTGGTGATCGCGTAACCCTGCGCCAGTTCGCTCAGCGACGACCAGTCGGCAGGCCAGTGCACAGCAGCCGTGGCGACCACCGTCACCACCATCAAGACCAGTGCCGAAAAGCGCGTGCCGAAACCGATCAGGATCGCCACGGCGCAGATCAGCTCGGCCCACATCGACAGTTCCCAGTTCAGCGTTGCCGGCAGTCGGTCGAAGGGGAAGGGGAAGCGCTCTTGAATGTCCTCGAACCAGTTCTGCCCGTTGAATTTCTCCAGCCCGGATTCGAAGAATTCCCAGGCGATGAACAGGCGCAAGGTCAACGGCGCCAGCCACGCGCCGGCGCGATCGAGGTTCAGGTGCAGGTGCTGAACGGTGTTGGAGAGGGTTTTGCTCATGAGGGGCTCCGGTGGTTCTTCAAGTGAAATCGACCGGTGCATTTGAAGTGTGGGGTGTATCGGGGGTGTGTCGTTGGGGTGGGGAATTGTTGGTTGGGTGTGTCTGGGCGGGGGCTGGATACACTGGGGTACACGCAGTGAAACCGAGTTGGCTCGGCCCCTCATCGGAACGCCGCCCGCCCAGCCCTCTCCCAGAGGGAGAGGGGGCCGACCGCGGGGTTTTGCGCTGTGCATCGACCTGAGACACCGAGTCGATTTTGGCTCTGCCGAGGTGCGGCCAGGATGGAGTCAACTTCCAATGGCTTGGCGATAACGGATTCAGCGCTAACCGTTCAGGTCGGCGCATTACGCCAATATCCTCACCCTAGCCCTCTCCCTCCGGGAGAGGGCTAGGCGGGCGGCGTTCCGATGAGGGCAGCAATTTCGGCACCCGCCACAAATACCAAGCCGCCACCGTCCGATAAGGCCGCCACGCCAACCCAATTTCGATCATCTGCTTGCGCGTCGGCTGCACCTCCAGCCCCTTCAACCGCCGATAACCCTCACGCATCCCGAAATCGTCGGCCGGCAGAATATCCATGCGCTCCAGGCTGTAGATCAACAACATCTCCACCGTCCAGCGCCCGACCCCGCGCAAACTCACCAGCCGTTCGATCAGCGCCTCATCGTCCATTGCCAGCGCCGTGGCGTAATCCGGCACTACACCATCCAGCGTCGCCTGGGCGATGCCATGAATCGTGGCGATCTTGCTCGCGGAAAACCCGCAGCCGCGCAGGCGCTCGACGTCGGTGGCGAGAATCTGCTCCGGCCGCGGAAACGTCTGTGCGGCGAACAACCCCAGCAAACGCCCCAGAATCGCGTCCCCGGCCTTGGCGTGCAGTTGCTGATAAGCGATCGCCCGCACCAGCGATTCATACGGATCGCGCGCCGGATGCGGGCGATGCAGGCACGGGCCTATAGCGGCGATATGGCGATGCCAGTCAGCATCGAGTGCGGCGAGAAAATCGCTCGCCGCTTGATAGGTCTCTGTCACGTTATTTCAGCAGGCCGTTGAGTTGTGTATCGAGCATGCTCATCGAAATCCCTTTGTGATCAGTTTCAGCAAGTCAGAACGCGAGTTGTTGCGTGAGCTGCGTGGCGGCGTTTTCCAGGCGCAACAGAAACGCCTTGCGCGGCTGCCCTCCACCATAGCCGGTCAACGCGCCATCTGCGCCGATCACCCGGTGACACGGCACCACGATCGACAGGCGATTATGCCCGTTGGCCAGGCCGACGGCGCGGCTGGCGCCGGGTTTGCCCAGCGTGGCAGCGATGGCGCCGTAAGTGCTGGTATGGCCGTAGGGGATTTGCAGCAGCGCCGCCCAGACCTGGCGATCAAACTTGTTGCCGGGTAAATGCAGGGCGACGCTGAACTCGTTCAGTCTCCCGGCAAAATACTCCGCCAGTTGCGTTTCGATCTGCTGCAAATGCGCGTTGTGTCCCGGCGCGACGGCGTAACCGTAGCGCCCGTGCAACTGCTCGACTTCGCGGATCAGCGCCGGCCGGTCGAGGAATTCCAGCAACACCAGACCGCGGCGTTCGGCCATGGCGATCATCGGCCCCAGCGGCGTGGTCAGTCGGGTGAACAGCAGCGGCTCGCTCTGGGCGACGCGGCCTGGCGTGATGTGGAAGGACTTCTGAAACGCATCGCGAAAACCGCTGAGCGATTCATAGCCGGAATCGAAGGCCGCATGGTCGATCGATGCGCCTTGCTTGATTCCGCCCAGCGCCATGCCCAGCCGTCGTGTGCGCAGCCAGGCATGGAAGGTCATGCCGAAGTGCTGCTTGAACCAGCGGCGCAGCTTCAGCGGTTCGATGCCTTCAGCGAGCAACTGCGCATCGCTCCAGCGCACCTCGGGGTCGGCATCCACAGCGCTGAGCAGGCGCTGCACCCAGTCCGGGGCGATGGCCGCTGCATCCAGCGGTTTGCAGCGCAGGCAGGCGCGGTAGCCGGCCGACAGGCAATCGTCGGCATGCGCGAAAAACTCGACATTCTCCGGTTTCGGTTTGCGCGCCGTGCAACTGGGGCGGCAAAAGATTCCGGTGGTTTTCACCGCCGTGAAGAACACGCCCTCATAGGCAGTGTCGCGTTCAAGCATGGCGCGAACCATTTCGGCGTGGGGCGGCAGGGCAGTGGTCTGTATGTTCATGGGCTGAGAGTAAAACTGCTTCGTCGATGACTCCACCGAAAAATCGACAGTGAATTTTTTTCGATCTGCACCACAATCACTCGATCGCCGCTTGTGAGGAATCAACGCCATGCCACCGTTCACCATCCAGCGCATCGATCACATCGTCCTGCGCGTCGCCGATCTGCAACGTAGCATCGACTTCTACGCCCGGGTATTCGGTGCCGAAGTGGTCCGCCACAATCAGCCGCTGGGTTTGGTGCATCTGCGCGCCGGCACTTCGATGATCGATCTGGTCGACCTGCAAGGCGAGCTGGGCCGCAAGGGCGGCGGCGCAGCAGGGGCGGAGCGGCGTAATGTCGATCATTTCTGCCTGCGCATCGAACCGTTCGACGAAGCGGCGCTCACCGTTCACTTGCAAGCCTGCGGCCTGACCGTGGAGAAAGCCGCCAGACGCTTCGGCGCCGAGGGTTACGGCCTCTCGCTGTATTGCTTTGACCCGGACGGCAATCAGGTCGAACTCAAAGGGCCGAGCGAAGCCTGATTCGGCTCAGGTCACTAGCGCAGGCACCGTTGGTCTTTTCCATCGCACTCCACAAGCCTTGGGCATTCCAAACAAGTCCGATCACGACTTTTCTGGAGGCAGCCATGACCCATCCATCCAGCACTGACAAGCCGCTCGAAGAAACCCTCAGCCCGAACGACGATGGTTTTGTTATCGGCACCGCCGGGCGCGACGAAGACCCTAACGCCACAACTGACTGGGACCATGCGCGCGACACCGACGAGGTGATGACGCCCGCCGATACCCGCGGTTTGCCCGGCTATCCCGGCGCAGAGAAAGCCGGCAAGGACACGCAAAGTGTCGACAGCAGCATTCCGGCCAACGGCGACCCGGCCCTGCAAACCAACGACAGCGCCGATTGAACCGTCGTACGACAGCAGATCGCGGGAGGCTTGCGATGAATAAACCGATGCTCAAATGTGCGCTGGTCGCGCTGACTTTTTCTCTCGGCATGGCGCAGGCCTATGCCGCGCAAACCAAGCGCGTCGATGTGCTGCTGGTGGGCGGCGGGATCATGAGTTCGACCCTGGCGGTGTGGCTCAGCGAACTGGAACCGGGCTGGTCGATGGAAATGGTCGAGCGCCTGGACAAGGTCGCCGAGGAAAGCTCCAACGGCTGGAACAACGCCGGCACCGGCCACTCGGCGCTGGCCGAACTGAACTACACGCCGGAGAAGGACGGCAAGATCGACATCACCAAAGCCGTCGAAATCAACGAAGCGTTCCAGATCACCCGGCAGTTTCTCGCCTGGCAGGTGAAAACCGGCGTGTTGAAAAATCCGCGTTCGTTCATCAATTCCACGCCGCACATGAGCTTCGTCTGGGGCGATGACAACATCCGCTTCCTGAAAAAGCGCTACGAGGCGTTGCAGGCCAGCCCGTTGTTCCGCCCGATGCAATATTCCGAAGACCCGGCGCAGATCAAGCAATGGGTACCGCTGATGATGGAAGGGCGCGACCCGGCGCAGAAAATCGCCGCGACCTGGACGCCGATCGGCACCGACGTCAATTTTGGCGAGATCACCCGGCAGTTCGTCAGCCATTTGCAATCGCGCGATAACTTCTCGCTGCAATTGTCCTCGGAAGTGCGCGACATCACTCGCAACGATGACGGCTCCTGGCACGTCGAGTACAAGAATCTGAAGGACGGCACGACCACCGCCACCGATGCCAAATTCCTCTTTATCGGTGCCGGTGGTGCAGCGTTGCCGCTGTTGCAGAAGTCCGGCATCGAGGAGGCCAAGGACTACGCCGGGTTCCCGGTCGGCGGCTCGTTTCTGGTCACCGAGAATACCGAGATAGCCCAGCAGCACATGGCCAAGGCCTATGGCATCGCCTCAACCGGCGCACCGCCGATGTCGGTGCCGCACCTCGACACGCGCGTGCTCGACGGCAAACGGGTGATTCTGTTCGGGCCGTTTGCGACGTTCTCGACCAAGTTCCTCAAGGAGGGCTCGTACTTCGACCTGCCGGCCAGTACCACTTTGCATAATCTGTGGCCGATGGTCCGGGTCGGCGTGCGTGAATTCGATCTGGTGCAATACCTCGCCGGCCAGTTGATGCAGTCCGACGATGACCGTTTCGAGGCGCTCCAAGCGTATTTCCCACAGGCGCAGAAGCAGGACTGGCGCTTGTGGCAAGCGGGCCAGCGTGTGCAGATCATCAAAAAGGACGAGCAGCAGGGCGGGGTGCTCAAGCTTGGCACCGAGGTGGTCGCGTCCAAGGACGGCAGCATTGCCGCGTTGCTCGGCGCCTCGCCGGGTGCCTCGACGGCGGCGCCGATCATGCTTGATCTGATGCAGAAGGTGTTCAAGGACAAACTGGCGTCCGCGCCGTGGCAGGACAAGCTGCGCCAGATCGTGCCCAGCTACGGCACGCGCCTGAATGAACACCCGGACAAGGTCATGGAGGAGTGGCGCTACACCAGCGAAGTGCTGCAACTGACGCCGCCACCGGGTATCGATCAGGCGCAGCCGAGCAACCCGCCGACGCACATCGACGCCGTGCAACAGCCACATCTGGACAGCGATCCCGATCTCAAGCCTTGAACAGTGGGGATGGCGGCGCCGGGCGAACTTTTCGCGTTCGGCGCCACTCTGAACCATTCAGAGGGTCACCGGGCGGCAGAAAAAACTGGCCCGGCAGGCAGTTTAGGCGCGCGCCGTGATAAATTCGTCGCCCGTTATGCCGACCCCGAATGGCCCCAGGCGGCCCCACCAAGAGCGATCTACATGCAAGCAAAGGCCCGTGAGGTTTATGTGCCACCGGTGCTGCAGGATCTGCGGGCCGGCACAGCCGAACTGCACATCGCACTGGAAAAACGCCTTCCTTTTTTCTCCGACACCCTTGATACCCAGGCTTTCGAGCGTCTGATGCAGGCCTATTACGGCTTTTATCGGCCGCTGGAACAGGCCCTGCAAGCCAGCAACGCGATTCCGGACGACTTCGATCTGACCCCACGGCTCAAGACCGCAACCTTGCGCGCTGACCTGCAAGCGCTGGGCGCCAGTGCCGAAGCGCTGGCCAGCCTGCCGCAATGCGATGAGTTGCCGCGTATCGATTCCAGCGCGGCCTGCCTCGGCGTGTTGTATGTACTGGAAGGTGCGACCCTCGGCGGGCAGATTCTGCGCCGGGAAATCGCTGCCCGGTTGGGCCTGGAAGCCGACAACGGCGCGGCTTTTCTCGATGTCTACGGCGCGGCCACCGGGCGCCGCTGGCGCGGTTTCATCGAATACCTCGGCAGCCGGCCCATGGACGCTGCCGAACGGGCAGACGTCGTCCGCGCTGCGCAAACTACATTCAGCTGTTTCGAGCAGTGGCTCGAGCGCCGGGAGGTGCTGGCATGACCCCGCAAGACAAACAAGCCTTCGAAGAGCTGCTCGCCAACTGCGCCGACGAACCGATCCGGTTTCCCGGTGCGATTCAGCCCCACGGTCTGCTGTTGACCCTGAGCGAGCCTGCGCTGCAGATCATTCAGGTCAGCGCCAACGTCGAAACATTGCTCGGCCAGGCGCCAGAGCCGCTGATCGGCCAGCCGCTGCACGAACTGATTGGTCTGGAGCACTGCGCGCAGGTGCTTGAGGCATTGCAACGCGATGCGCAGGCCGATGCGCCACCGCTGTATTTTCGTCTGAACGGCACCGCGTTCGAGGGTTTGCTGCACCGCCATCAAGGCGTGCTGATTCTGGAACTGGAAATCCACGTCGAGAACTTCCAGCCGCGCAACGTCGCCGGGGTCAAAACTCATCTGGGGCGCATGTTGCAACGCCTGCAAGCGGCGACGTCGCTGCTGGCGCTGTACGACATCAGCGTCAAGGAAATCCAGGCGATGACCGGTTACGACCGGGTGCTGATCTATCGGTTCGAGGAGGAGGGCCACGGTCAGGTCATCGCCGAAGCCTCCGATCCATCGATGGAAGTGTTCAACGGCCTGTTTTTCCCGGCCTCGGACATTCCCGAACAGGCCCGCGAGCTGTACCGCACCAATTGGCTGCGGATCATCCCCAATGCCGATTACCAGCCGGTGCCGCTGGTGCCGAAGTTGCGCCCGGACACCCAGCAGCCGCTGGACCTGAGCTTCGCCACGCTGCGCAGCGTCTCGCCGATTCATTGCCAGTACATGAAGAACATGGGCGTGTTGTCGTCGATGAGCATTTCCCTGCTCAAGGGCGACAAGCTCTGGGGCCTGATCAGTTGCGGCAATCGCCAGCCGCTGCATGTGCCTCATGAATTGCGCATGGCCTGCCAAACCATCGGCCAGGTGCTGTCATTGCAGATCAGCGCGATGGAAGCGCTGGAACTGAGCCGTCAGCGCGACGAAAAGCTCGAAGCGCTGGCGCAGCTCAATCAGGCGATGATCGACTCACCGCAAAACGTTTTCGACGGCCTGGCGCAACAGCCCGAGACGTTGATGGCCCTGACCGGCGCCGGCGGCATCGCGATTATCGAAGACAAGCAATTGCACCGTTACGGCAACTGCCCTGAGCCGGAAGACATCCGCGCGCTGCACAGATGGCTGCAGGAACGCGGCGAGCCGGTATTCGCCAGCCATCATTTGTCCAGCGTCTACCCACCCGCAGCGCAGTATCAGCAGGTGGCCAGCGGAGTGCTGGCGTTGAGCTTGCCCAAACCGGTAGAGAACGGCGTGCTGTGGTTCCGCCCGGAGGTCAAAGAAAACATCAATTGGAGCGGCGACCCGCGCAAACCGCTGGACTTGGAAAACTCCGACGCGGGCCTGCGCCTGCGGCCGCGCACCTCGTTCGAGATCTGGAAAGTCGAGATGGCCGGCATTTCAGTCAAATGGAGCCATGGCGACCTGTTTGCCGCCAACGATCTGCGCCGCTCGGCACTGGAAAACGACCTGGCACGCCAGGTGCGTCGCGAGCAGGAAGCGGTGCGTGCGCGCGAGGAGCTGGTGGCGGTGGTCTCCCACGATCTGCGCAACCCGATGACGGTGATCTCGATGCTCTGCGGCATGATGCAAAAGGCTTTCAGCTCCGACGGCGCGCACACCTCGCGGCGCATCTCCACGGCCATCGACACGATGCAGCAGGCCACCGCGCGGATGAATACCCTGCTGGAGGATTTGCTCGATACCTCGAAAATCGATGCTGGGCGCTACACCATCAGCCCGCAGCCGCTGGAAGTCGGGCATATCTTCGAAGAGGCGCAGTCGCTGCTGACGCCGCTGGCGCAGGACAAGGACATCAGCATTTCCTTCGAGGCTGATCCGGATCTGCGGATCCACGCCGACCCTGAGCGGTTGTTTCAGGTGCTGTCGAATCTGGTCGGCAATGCGATCAAGTTCACTCCGCGACTGGGCACTGTTGGTGTGCATGCGACCACGGTGGGTGACGAGATTGTGTTTACTGTGCGTGATAGCGGTGAGGGGATTCCGAAGGAGCATCTGCCGCATGTGTTCGATCGGTACTGGACGGTGAAAGAGGGTAATCCGACGGGTACGGGGCTGGGGTTGTATATCACTCAGGGGATTGTTGAGGCGCATGGCGGGCGGATCGTTGCCGAGAGTGAGCCGGGGCGGGGGAGCGAGTTTCGGTTTACGGTGCCGCGGGTCGCTTGATCTTTGATCTTTGATCTTTGATCTTTGAGTTTTGGGTACATATCCGTTGCTGCGGTAACGGCTGCTTAGGGTTCCGCCCTTACGGCGGGTCACCTTTTTCAAACGCCAAAAAGGTAACCCAAAACGCTTGCTCCTACGTACGGCCCTCGCAGGCTCGGGTCCCTTCGCTCCGGGATCGATCCGGGCGCAGCGGCTACGGTTTGCTGCGCTGCACCTCCTTCCGCTGTGTCTGGCTGCGCCAGACGGTCGCTGCGCTCCCACGCCCGGATCAATCCCTCCACTCAGCCTTCCGATGTCGCCGGTTAGGCAAGATCAAGATCAAGATCAAGATCAAGAGCACTCGAGCTAACGCTCATTGTTGAGTGGTTAGAAGCGGGTGGTTGGCTTTGGATTGGTGGTGTGGCTGCCCCTCACCCCAGCCCTCCCCCCTGGAGAGGGAGCCGATTTTGGGGCCGTTCAAAATCTGCATTCGACTCGGTATTTCCGGTGGCGTACCTCGCCCATCCACCACGATCAGTTCCCTCTCCCTCCGGGAGAGGGCTAGGCGGGCGGCGTTCCGATGAGGGGCTTTTGATCTTCAGCGTCGCCATCAAGGTCGAAAGCAGGCGAGCTGACACTCGGCCTCATGGTTGTACTCGGCCCCTGTGGGAGCTTGCCTGCAAGCGATTGGGCCAGTACAGGCAACACTGTCATTGACCAAAAGGTAATTTTCTTCAATACCCACCCATCGCCACTGACTAAGGTGTGCCCCTTGTTCCTCGTTTTGAAGCAGGTGTGCGATGAGTCTGATTGTTTCGATGGCGGCGTTTGCGTTGGCGGCTTCCATCACGCCGGGGCCGGTGAATATCGTGGCGTTGAGCTCGGGGGCGAGGTATGGGTTTCGTGCCAGTCAGCGGCATGTCGCCGGGGCGACGTTGGGGTTTGTGTTGTTGCTGGTGTTGATGGGCCTGGGTCTGCATGAGGTTTTGCAGCGCTGGCCGTTCATGACCCGTTTGGTGCAATGGGCCGGTGTTGCGTTTTTGCTGTTCATGGCGTGGAAACTCGCCAGTGATGACGGCCAGCTTAATGCGACCGACTCAGGTCGGGCACCGTCGATGCTCTACGGTGCGGTCATGCAATGGCTCAACCCCAAAGCCTGGCTGGCGTGTGTGGCGGGCATGGGGGCGTTTGTTGCCGATGGCGAGGCGCGGTTGGTCTGGCAGTTTGCGGCGGTGTATCTGGTGATCTGTTATCTGTCGGTCGGCTGCTGGGCGTATGCGGGGACGTTTTTGCGCGGGTATCTGAACAATGCCAAGGGGATGCGCTGGTTCAATCGGGTCATGGCCGGGTTGTTGGCGTTGAGCGCAATTTATCTGCTGCTCCCGTGACCCCATGTAGGAGTGAGCCTGCTCGCGATAGCGGACTTCCAGTCAATTATGCTTCCGACTGGAAGTCCGCTATCGCGAGCAGGCTCACTCCTACAGGGATTGGTGTTCAATCTCACATGAACGGCAACTCAAACGCCGCCCCTTCCATGTGATACACCGTCGGCTCTTCGGAAAAATATTCCTCCAGCCCCAGCATGAACAATCGATGATCCTCACTCGCTTCAAAACCCGGCGTGTGATGCTCAAGCGACTGCCAGCGCACGATCAAATTGAAACGTTCGGGCGTCTCGATCCCTTGCGCGAGCATGTGCCCGCCATAACCCTTGGCGCGGCAGAGCAGGGGGGCGACCTCGACGAAGGCCTGTTTGAACCGCTCAACGTGTTGTTGATGCACGGGTAGCACAGCGATCTCGTAAACCATGACGTTCCCCTTAACGTGCGTGCTGCGTGGTGGATGGCGCATCGCTGAGTGCGGATGGATCGACGGCAATCGCGATCTTGCCCAGCAGCCCGTTGTTACGGCTTTCCAGTCGGGCGTGGGCGAGTCCGAGGTCGGCCAGTGCATAGACCGCGCCGACATGCGGGCGCAATTGACCGCGTTCGACCAGTGCGCTCAATTCATCGAGCTTGCCGCGGTTCTGGCGGGTGAACACAAAGTGGAAACTGGCATTTTTGCCCCAGGCCTGGATCACGTTCTGTGGCTGGGCGATATCGACGATGGTCACCACCCGGCCCAGCTGCGCGAGGGCGTCGGGGCTGCGCGCCAAGGTGTCGCCGCCGATGGTGTCAAACACCACATCAACGCCATGCCCGCCGGTTTCGCGCAGGATGGCGTCGATGTAGTCCTCCTTCTCATAATCGATCAGGACATCGGCACCCATGCGTCGCGCGAACTCGAAGTTGGCTTCGCGCACGGTGGTGAAGACTCTCGCGCCCATGGCTTTGGCCAACTGGATCGCGACATGTCCGACGCCACCCGCGCCGCCATGAATCAGCACGCTTTCACCAACCCTGAGCGACGCTCGCACCACCAGCGCTTCCCACGCCGTGCCGCCGACCAGGCTGAGGCTGGCCGCTTCGAGGTGGCTCAGCGCTTTCGGCTTCTTGGCCACGATAGTCTGCGCGGCAACGTGGTACTCGGCGTAACTGCCAGGCCCGGCGAAGATCTGCGGGGTGTACCAGACCTCGTCGCCCGGCACGAAAGCCGTCACGCCCGGCCCGACTGCCTCGACCACGCCGGAGACGTCGTGACCGCTGATTGCCGGCAGCGGCACAAGGTCGGGGTAGTCGCCACGCCGAACCTGATAGTCCAACGGATTGATGGAGGTGGCGTGTACTCGCACCAGTACTTCGCCAGCATTGGGGATGGGCGTGGGAACATCGCGCAGTTCGAACGATTCCGGGCCACCAAATGATTCAAGCATCATCGCTTTCATTGCATTTCCTCGTTTCGGTAAAAAGGGATATCGGGAATTATCGATATCATGGGGCAAAAAATTACAGCTCGCTGCCGATGATCTCGGCCAGCTCACGGATTGCTGCTTCATTGCGCTTGTAGTACGTCCATTGGCCGATGCGCCTGACTTCGACCAGGCCCGCTCGTTGCAGCGTCGCCAGATAATCGGACACCGTCGACTGCGACAGCCCGACGCCTTCCTGAATACTGCTGACGCAAACACCCACTGTATGCACGTCGCCTTCATCCTGAGGAGGAAAGCTGTTGGCCGGGTCCTTCAAGCCTTTGAGAATATCGAGGCGAGTACGGTTGGAGAGTGCTTTGAAGATGTCGAGTAGGTCCATGCCGCGAAGATATCGGATTTTACCGATATGTCAACGACTGATTTCGATGGGTCATCAACCCCGATACTGCCCTGGCGTCGCCGCCAGATGCTGTTTGAAAGCACGTTGAAAATGCGCCTGATCGGCAAACCCGGCCGCGAGCGCGACGTCGGCGATCAACTGGCCGCTGCGCAGGCGCTCGCGGGCGAACTGGATGCGCTGGTTGATCAAGAACGCATGGGGCGTCATGCCGTAATGTTGTTTGAACGCGCGGATCAGGTACGACGGCGATAGCTGCGCCGCCGTGCAAATCTCGTCGAGGCTCAGCGCATCGGTGCAATGCTCGCGAATGAAATCGGCGGCGCGTTCGAGCTTGTCGTTCGCCTCGCGTAACGGCGCGCTGGCGGGGTTCAGACGCAGGTGCAGATCGCTGAAAAACTCCACCGCTGCGCTGTGTTTGCGCAGCAGGTCGTGTTGATCGTCGACGAGGATTTCGTACAGCGCGTGCAAATCGTGAAACAGCGCCGCGTCATCGAGATGGGTCACAGCAAAGCGACAAAACCCCTGTGCACCGAACCCCAGCTGTTGCTGCAAATCGCGCAGCCACGGCGTCTCGACGTACAGCATCACATACGACCACGGCTGATCGTCGATCGGATTGCACGCGTGCACATCGCCGGGGTTCATCAGCACCACCGTGCCTGCGGCCACCTCGAACGCTGATTGCTCATGCACATACGTGCTGCGCCCGGCGGTGATCGCGCCGATGGAGAAGTGCGCGTGGGAGTGCCGCGCATAACACACCTCACGGCCATCGGCGATGGCCCGCGCCTCGATGAAGGGCAGGGCATCGTCGCGCCAGAAGCGCGGGGCTTTTTCTGGGGTTTTGGCGGCAGCGTGTTTCATGGTGGTTATCCCGGCAGGCCAGTGCGCCAGTGTAGGGGCTGCGGACGCCAAAGGCTCGTCCAAGTTCGACAGGATTGGCTTTTTCAGGCCCAACGGCGCATGCAGATCGGTAAATGGTGCGCTCATCAAAACGGTTGAACTCCGCGCTAGACTCTTCCGTCACTTCCTATGAGGGGACTCAGGGCAATGTTGTCAGGTCGCCCCACTTAACGTTTTCACTCAGAAGGCGAGGGACTACATGAACACTTCAGATAACAGGGCAGGAACCACCGCAGACGAACCGTCCAAGGGCCAGGCCGGGCAGGCCTTCGAGCATTTGAAAGATGACGTCAGCGAAACGCTCGGCGGTGCTCGACAGCAAGCCGATGCGCAATTCGGTCAGTATCGTGACATGGCCGCCGAGCAGATCGAAGCACTGGCGCAAGGCGCGAAAAGCTTCGTCTCGGAGCTGGAGGACAAGGACACGCTGGGCATGTCCGATTACCTCTCCGACATGGCCGAGTCGATGACCGGCCTGGCGCAGAATCTGCGTGGCAAGAGTGCCGAACAGCTGTTGCACGACGCCGCCGAGCTGGCGCGCAGCAACCCCGCGTTGTTCATTGCCGGCAGCGTGGCGATCGGTTTCGGCCTGTCGCGGTTTCTCAAGGCTGGGACTTCTGCGGCGGCCGAAGTGACTGCCGATCATCAGCCGGCAGCCGGCAGCTCGACGCCTCCCGCCGGCGGTTTCGGCGCCCAACGACCCGATGAAACCTCCACTGCAACCCGCACTGATGCCAGTCCTGGCCTGGCGACCGGTATCACTCCGACGTCGGCCGATGAGCACGATCACCCGAGTGATTTTGCCGGAACCGCCATCCCCACCTCGCCAACCAAAGGAGACCTGTCATGAACCGAGACGATGCAGATCTGCAAGGCGCCCGACCCACAGCCAACCATGACGATGCTTCGGTGACGGGACTGCTGCGGCAGTTGTCCCGCGAAGTGCCCGCGCTGTTCACCAAGGAACTGGCGCTGGCCAAGGCCGAGTTCCAATCCAGCCTCAACACGCTCAAGGCCGGTATCGGTGCGGTCGCCGGCGGGGCGATTGTGCTGCTGGCGGGGCTGATCATTTTGCTGATGTCGGCGGTGTACGGCCTGAGTATGTTCATGGCGCCGTGGCTGGCGGCGCTGATCGTCGGCGTGGTGGTGATGATCATCGGTTTTGTCATGGTGCAGTCGGGCAAGAAACAGTTCGAACCGTCCCACTTCAAACCTGACCGGACGCTGGACGCCTTGAACAAAGACCAGGAAGCGCTGCGGAGGAAAGCCTCATGAAGACTGAATTGGATATCGAATCGCAAAAAAGCCCTGAGCAGATCGAGCGCGAGATCGATGCGCAACGCGCCAGCATCGGCAACATCGTCGACCAACTGGAAAGCAAGTTCACCCCCGGCCAGATGATCGATCAGGCGTGGGGCATGCTGCAGAACAACGGCTCGCAGTTCGTCACCAACCTGGGCACCAGCGTGCGCAACAACCCGGTGCCGGCGGTGTTGACCTCGGTCGGCCTGCTCTGGCTGATGATGGGCCAGAACCGCCCGCCAGTGCCGCAGCCGACCTACCGCAGCGGCCCGGATCAGGACCGCGCTGGTGAGTGGGCTGATGGCTTGGCCGATAGCCTCGGCAATGCGCGCGAGCATATGCACCAGACCAGCGATTCGTTGAAGCACGGCTATCAATCGCTCAAGGGCAAGGCTGCGCACATGAGCGAAAATGTTGGCGCAGCCAAGGAGAATTTGCGTCACTCGATGCACGATGCCAGCGACCGACTGAGCCAGAGCAGCCAGGCCATGGGGCAGCAATTCAGTCAGTTGCTCAAGGAGCAGCCGCTGATGGTCGCGGCGGCCGGTATCGCGCTCGGCGCCATGCTCGGTGCCGCGTTGCCCAAGACTTCAGCCGAGCAACGCTATCTGGGGCGGACCAGTGCGGGCATGGTCGATAAAGTGAAAAAACAGGCGCGGGAGGGCTATGAAACGGTCCGCGATACGGTGACCAAGACGACTGAGCAGGCGACGGGGCAGGGGTCTCAGCCTGGGCACGCGACGACGCCTGATGAGTCGGCGGATCTGTCCAAGGGATTGGGGACGTCTTGATGATGGTGGATAAGGGAGGCCTTGGTATGGCCTCCTTTTTTTATTGCCGATTGTTTATGTCTGTTTGGAAGGGCGGCGTTCGGGCTATCGGGGTGTGTCAGTTCCCCTCACCCCAGCCCTCTCCCAGAGGGTGAGGGGGCCGACCGAGGTGTTCTGCGGGATGTATCGACCTGAATGACCGAGTCGATTGTGGATTCAGCGCACACCGAAATCGGCAAAGGCGGAAATTGAACGCATCGTGGATTCAGCGCACGCCGGAATCGGCAAAGCCGAAAAACTCTAACCGATGCTGGATTCACAGCTGCACGTTCAGGTCGGCATATTCCCTCAATATCCCCCAATCAGTCCCCTCTCCCCTTGGGAGAGGGCTAGGGTGAGGGCTGTCACTGGAGAAACCGGTCCTCAAGACCAACCGAAAAGGAGTCACCCGATGCCAACCTTCACCGGTAGCTGCCTCTGCGGCAATGTCCGCCTCGAAGCCAAAGGCCAACCCTACCGCGTCGGCCTCTGCCACTGCCTCGACTGCCGCAAAGTCCACGGCGCCCTGTTCCACGCTTCAGCCATTTTCCCCGCCAGCGCCGTCACCCTCAGCGGCGAAACCCGCGATTACGCCGGCCGACATTTCTGCCCGCGTTGCGGATCCTCGGTGTTCAACCGCAGTGAAGACGAAATCGAGGTCAACCTCGGCGCCCTCGATAGCCCCGATCAACTGCAACCGACCTACGAAAGCTGGACCCTGCGCCGCGAGTCCTGGCTGCCGGCGTTTGCGCTGGCGCACCATTATCTACGTGATCGCGAGGGCCCAGGCCGCTCGGAAGACTAGCCAGAGCCCAGCCTTGCGGCGGCTCGATCAACCGCGAATAAACGCCAGCAGATCGGCGTTGATCGTCTCGGCTTCGGTCGTCGGCATACCGTGCGGGAACCCCGGATATGACTTCAGCGTGCCATTGGGTAATAACTTCGCCGACAGCGGCCCCGAATTGGCATACGGCACGATCTGATCGTCCTCGCCATGCATCACCAGCACCGGCACGCTGACTGTCTTCAAGTCTTCGGTGAAGTCGGTCTGCGAGAACGCGACGATGCCGTCGTAATGCGCTTTGGCCGAGCCCATCATGCCTTGGCGCCACCAGTTGGCGATCACGCCTTCCGCCGCCTCGGCACCGGGGCGGTTGTACCCATAAAACGGTCCGCTCGGTACGTCCCGATAGAACTGCGCGCGATTGGCCGCTACTTGGGCCTGAAAACCATCGAACACCGACTTCGGCAAGCCTCCGGGATTGCTTGCGGTCTGCACCATCAGCGGTGGCACCGCAGCGATCAGTACCGCTTTGGCGACATTGTCCTGGCCGTGGCGGGCGATGTAGTGGATCACCTCGCCGCCGCCGGTGGAGTGGCCGACATGCACGACATTCTTCGTGCCCAGATGCTTGACCACCGCCAGGGCATCGTCTGCGTAATGGTCCATGTCGTGACCGTCCCAGACCTGGGCAGAGCGCCCGTGCCCGCGCCGATCATGGGCAATAACGCGAAAGCCCTGACCGAGGAAGAACAGCATTTGTGCATCCCAATCGTCGGAACTGAGCGGCCAGCCGTGGTGGAAATGGATCACCGGCGCGTCGCGCGGGCCCCAGTCCTTGTAGAAGATTTCAACGCCGTCTGTGGTGGTGACATATCCCATGTTCGCAACTCCTGACCGATGTGAAGGGCAACCCGCGCGATACGCGCGGACCGATTTGGCTGATACAGGTGATGTGCAAGCAAAGTGCGAGCCGTTATCAACTGTAGGAGCAATGTTGATGTGTGCATGACCGGTGGTCGCAACGTCTCGCTTGAAAGCGCAAATCAGGTTTCGCTGAAAGAGACAAACCGAGGCGCGCCAGTGCGCCACGATTTTTTTGTCGAGCAGTTCAAAATGTGGGCCGATGCGGCTGGGCTGGGCCCGGTGGCTGGAATATGATGTGAGCCCTCGTCAATTCAGGGCTACGCTGAAGAGCATTACAGCCTGTGGAGTGTGTGATGCTGGTGCCCGGAAAACCCGAGAATGAAGCGGCGCGCGTACAAGCGCTGCAAGGTCTGAACCTGCTCGACTCGGCCCCCGAAGAGCGCTTCGATCGTCTGACGCGGCTGGCCAAGCGCTTGTTCAATGTGCCGATTGCGCTGGTTACGCTGGTGGACAAGGACCGCCAGTGGTTCAAGTCCTGTGTCGGCCTCGACGCCACCGAAACGCCGCGAGATGTGTCGTTCTGCGGTCACGCGATCCTGCAGAATGAGCTGCTGCTGGTGCCGGATGCCCGCGAAGACCTGCGTTTTCATGACAACCCGCTGGTGACCGGGGCGCCGAACATTCGCTTCTACGCCGGTTATCCGCTGACCGTTCCCCATGGCAACAAGTTGGGTACGCTGTGCCTGATCGATACCAAGCCCCGCGAACTCGACGATGAAGAACGCGCATTGTTGCGCGATCTGGCAGAAATGGCCGAGCAGGAGCTGACCGCGGTGCAGATGGCGAGCATGGACGAGCTGACCTTGCTGTCCAACCGCCGCGGTTTCAAGCAACTGGCCCAGCACGCACTGGACGCCTGTTCGCGGCTGAATCGCCCGGCGACCTTGCTGTTTTTCGACCTCAACGACTTCAAGCAGATCAACGACCTCTACGGGCATGCCGAGGGCGACAGTGCGCTGAAAACCTTTGCCGATGTGCTGCGCATCGCCTTTCGCGAAAGCGACGTGGTCGGGCGCCTGGGTGGCGATGAGTTCGTCGCGCTGCTGACCGGCTCCAGCCATGTCGAAACCACAGCGATCATGGCGCGCATGAAAGAAATCCTTGAAGAGCGCAACGCCACGCTGCACCGCGGCTACGCCATTCGGTTCAGCGTCGGCCAGATCGAATACGACCCCAAGCGCCACGACAGCGTCGACCGCTTGCTGGCCGACGCCGACGGCGCGATGTATGCGCACAAGCAGGCCCTGAAGCGCTGCTGATCCAGGCCCCATCGCCAGCAGGCTGGCTCCTACACTGATTATCGGGTGTACACAAAGCCCAGACTCACCCCAAAACCCTGTGGGAGCCAGCCTGCTGGCGATAGCGCCGGTCAAGCAACATCCTCATCAACTGACCCACCGCCATCGCCAGCAGGCTGGCTCCCGCATTTTGTCATCTGTGACCCACAACACAGGGGCAAAAGCCAACAAATCAAGTTTGTGCAGGAAAGTCAACTGTCATTCCTGACAGTTGCGCCAACCTTGCGCCCCAGTTGAGTATCAGCGGGCAAGACCCACTCCTTGCGGCCAGGTTCGCAGCAGTTCGACAACCTGAATACAGATGACGTCTCTTCTTTGAGGATTTTTCATGAACAAGTCGACGACAAGCACCGACCCGCGAAACGCTGGTGGTATCGATCTATCCTTTGGCAAAGAAGGTTTTGTCGAGGGTACATCGGGCGATTCGGTCAGGGCGATCACCGAGCATCTCGGCGCCATTGTTTACGCTGAGTGGAGTGGTGATGACATACGATTGTGCCGCTTGCATGCGGATGGTTCGGTTGATTCCAATTTTGGCCAGAATGGCGCTGTCCGATGGAGGTTCGAATCAGGGCAACGTGCGGCACCCGAGCAGTTGATCAGTCAGCCGGACGGCAAGATCTTATTGCTTGGACGGACTATCGATGACCGCGATCCGTTCATCTGGCGCGCGGCGGTATCCAGATTCCATCCCAATGGAAGTCCGGATCTGATCTTCGGCACTCCGATTCTGCCGTATCCGTATGACCCGGAAGAGGTCAGTTTAACAACGCATGTGCCCGTTTTTGCACAGCAGACGGACGGGAAGCTATTGATAACTACCGGTTACTCAGTAATTGACGCACAAGGCACGAGTCTCTTCGAGGCTGGAAGAATAACCCGCCTGGAATCCACAGGAGTGACCGATTCCGGCTTTGGCGTACAAGGTGAAATCGAGGTACGCATCAATGGACAGGACACCAGGATCGAATCCGTCGGATTGTTAAGTAGTGAATTCGACGAGTCTATTGTTGTAAGCGCCAGAGTCGACCGAATTCGAAACAGCAGTGCGAATCAAACAATGGGCGTGGCCTGTTTCAAATTGACAGGCCTCTTGGATCAAACGTTTGCTGCGCACGGGTATTGGGAAGCACTGCCTGGTACAACTTTGTCAAAAATGCTGATCGATAGTGACAAAATTATGTGTTTGGGAACTGCCGAAGTACCGGAGGGCCGGGCCCTGTGTCTGACCCGATTAACGGCACGAGGTGAAGCCGATCCCGAATTCAATAACGCCGTCCCTCTCATTATTGGTCTACCGCACGCGCCCGTTTTTCCAACCGGTTTGTTGCAGGCCAGGGTGAGACTGAACGTGCTAATGACAGGTCATGAGTCGGGTGGACAAATCTACCTGTTGGGCATTCGAAACGATGGCTCGCTTGATCCTGATTTTGGTGAAGCGGGAGTGGAAGATTTGGGTTACGGAGAGGTCTGGGCAGGCGCCATTCAACCTGACAACCAGCGTCTTGTCATTGCAACGGACATACCGCAATTCGGTGGCAAGAACATGCCCACTTTAATCGGAGTGTTGAACGGATAACGCGCCGAGCCGTCGCCCGGGAGAACCCGCCGAGGTCGACGGGTTTTTATTGACTGATCACTTCACTTTTAGCCAGAGCCCGCGATCAGAAGGCGATAACGCACGACCCGACATCATTTCGGCGGGCTCAACGTCGCGTAAAACTTCAGCCATTTCTCCTGATTGGTTTGCACATCCTCAAGCGCAGGCGCGATCAGCGCTTCTTGCAGCGCTTTGCTTTCGTACGCGTCAAACAGGTGTTGCACAGCCGTACTGGCGATGGCGTTGACCTTGTTGGAGGCAAACGTATCGGGAACGTCGCTACGCGACTGTACCGGCAGCGGCGCGCCGTCGATGTCGAGGCGGGTGATCAGCGCATCGCACCTGGCATTGCCGATGGGCAGAGTCCCGTGTCGATACGCCTCGGCGTCGAAGGGCAGCGTTATTGCCTTGGCATTGGCGGCAGACGGCGTCAGCAGCGCAAGATCGATATCCCTGCGCAACGTGACAGCGGATCGGCGGGTAAAGATTTCGTACACCCTCGGCGTCGATCCGCGCAGCAAGGCAATGATGGCAAACCGCGCAGTCTCTGCGTTTGGCTTCGAGGTACTGGTTGAGCTTGCCGACGCTCCCAGTTGCAGAGCAAACAATTCCAGGGCGTTGTCTTCGATGTCCTGCCGTTGCGCCAATGGCAACCGGGAAAAAGCATCCTTGATCAAAGCGACATGGGCGTCTTTCATCTGTCGCAGGCGCGCGCTCAGTGCCGCACGAAACAAACTCGACACGTTGCCGAGCCGGGCCAACGACGCTTTGATCGACGGCAGTTGCAGTGCGGTATTGTTTGATTGCCAGCCCTTTAAATCGCCGGTCAACTTGCCGGCCACATGCAACTCGCTCAGCGAGAAATGTTTGCCACCCGACCCCGGGTTGAACAACGCCTGCTCCTCCAGGTGCGGATTATCGATAAACACCTTGCGCAGATCAGCCAGTGCAACGGTCGCTGGTGTGGGACATTTCGCCAGAAAAGCCCGCTGGGAGAAACTGCGCATCCTCCGACAGTGATCGCGGAAGATACTCTCGGCACGCTTCAGAGTGGCGGCATGGTTGCCAGGATTTTCCAGGTCTCGCTGGACCACGCCCCTGGCGACGGCCCAATCGAGGACGACCGCAGTACACACGTCACTGCGCAGGAAACGGTAAAAATCCGATGGAGCCGGGCCATCGGTCAGACTGACCAGTTGCGCATAACTCATCAGGCGTGCCACGCCAGGGATGCGTTCTTCGATATACAGCACCACCTGCTTGAACCGGACCCAGCGCACGCAACTCATGTACTGGAATGAAGCGGGAATATCGCGAATCAAGAATTCAGGGGCGATGCCGGACAGTAAAAGATGGGTCGCCAGCGACTTGTTTTTTATCAGCGCAAGACCGAATTGGCGGTCGAGGAAACGCCGAACTTCGTCATACCGTTCACCCCAGTAAAAACTGTCATTGACCGCTTGGCCAATGATCTGCTGAGACTGTTCGCCTGCCTTCGGATCAAGGCTGAGCAGCAACGCTGCGAGCAGCAAGCGATCGCGATTGGTCGCCAGCAGCTCCTTGGGCTGGGCGGGGCGCGCGATTTTCTCCAGTAGCTGGTTGCCCAAAGCCTGAGCGCGTTGGGTGATGAGGATGCGGCCGATCAGGTAGTCGGCCTTGGCGTTGAGGCTGGCCAAAGGCAGATCGGTATCGACGCCCTCGCTCAGGTAATCAATCAGCGGCGCTGCATTCTTGGGTAGAAATGCCTGAGTGGTGTCGACGACCTGCTGGCGTTGTTCAGCGGTAAAACGCTCAGTCTTTCTACCGGGCTGGCCGAGCAAGTACCAATGATTCATGTGGCCGGGGCGCATGTGCAGGTTGATCTGGTCCCATTTCACAAAGCCGAGAGCTTGTTCGACGGTTCTCGGCGAAGGCAACTTGTAAAAACGCAGCATTTGCCCAAGCGTGACCTTGCCGCTGGCACGAAAGGCACCCCCGGCTTCACGAGCCTTCGCCTTGAGACGGTCGCGATAGACTTTCAGATCGGCGTGTTTTTCCACTTCCGCCGTCAAGGTTATCCAGCCGTTGTCGCTGGCCGTACCGACGTGACCGGTTGCACTGAGCAACAACGGGCTGTCAGCGGGCAGACCGTGTTTTTTCAGAATGGCCTGAAAGGCTGGACGTGCACTGAATGTGCACAGTTCCCGCTGACCCAGTGCCATCCACTCGGCCAGCGCCGAGTCCGGATGGGGCTCGCTGAATTCCTCAAGGTCGATTTTCGCCATCGGTGACTGGTTCCAGCACAGCGCTTGCAGTCGGCGCAGGATATACCGGCCGTCTTCGATATCGGCAAAACCATGTCGATGGCTGAGAATGGGGCTGCCCGTCTGCACGTATTCGCTGACATACGGCAGCGCCGGCCAGCGGTGGTCGCGCAGGCGTTGTACCAACGCTTTGGCTTGTTTGGCATCCTCCGGGATCGGCAGGGCGTAGCGTTCAAGCAACGGGCCAAGCTTGAAACGCGGACCGCCCCGACTGGCTGACACCGACGCGGAGGTCAGTGACACCGGCGTGTCCTCCATGCCGCGTTGTTCGAAAGGTTCGCGGGTCAACACTGTTTCGAGGGTGTCGGCGATGGCCTGGAAGTCCTCCAGTTGTGCATCGCGCTCCTTGACCACTGCCGAGGTGGTGTGACCGTTTTCATCTATCGCAGCGAGGCCGTCGGCCTTTAATTCAGCGACGATTACCTTCGTCTGGGCTTCGTTCTGCGGCTCGGGATAACCATAGAACGCCAGCGCGATCTGACGTGGAAAGCGGTACAGCGGATTGGCCGATTTGCCACCGATATACGGCAGGCCCATTTCGCCGGGGTCAATACGCTGGGCAATCCACAACAACGCCGGTGCGACCTGCCACCAGCCGGAATCATCGTCCAGCGCGAAGGTGCGTACGCTCGCGGTGCCATTCGTCTGGGTTCGCGCCTCCAGGGTGGCGCCCTTGATACGCAACGTATCCAGATCAATGTGAAAGCGACTGGCCCAGTCGAGAAACTCCGGGCGCTCCAGAGCCGCCCAGTACAGCTCCATCCATTCGCGCAGCAGGCAACCGCGCGGAATCTCCAGCGTACGCTCAGGCTCCTGAGGTTTGGCGACCGGGACGGCGATCAACTCATCGATCAGGTTTTGCAGAAAAGTCTGTTGCGGTGACGCGGGTTGCACTGTGTCGTTCATTTGCGCTCTCCATGGCGGCTGACAGGCATCAAGCGCCGATTGTCGAGCGGTGGAGGGCGGGGCGGGTGGTAGTTATGTAATGCGCGGGGCCATTCCTGCGGGCACAAAAAAACCCGTCATTCGACGGGTTTTTTCTGGCCAGCGAAGATTACTCTTCGATGTTGCCCATGGCGGTGGTGTTGAAGCCGCCGTCGACGTACATGATTTCACCGCTGATGCCCGACGCCAGGTCGGAGCACAGGAAGGCGCCGGCGTTGCCGACTTCGTCGATGGTGACGTTGCGGCGCAGTGGGGTTTGCGCTTCGTTGGCGGCCAGCATCTTGCGGAAGTTCTTGATGCCCGAGGCTGCCAGGGTGCGGATCGGGCCGGCCGATACGCAGTTGACGCGGGTGCCATCCGGGCCCAGGGAGCCAGCCAGGTAACGAACGCCAGCTTCCAGCGAAGCCTTGGCCATGCCCATGACGTTGTAGTTCGGCATGGTGCGCTCGGCGCCCAGGTACGACAGGGTCAGCAGGCTGCCGTTGCGGCCTTTCATCATTTCGCGACCGGCTTTGGCCAGTGCCACGAAGCTGTAGGCGCTGATGTCGTGAGCGATGCGGAAACCTTCACGGGTGGTGGCTTCGGTGAAGTCGCCGTCCAGTTGGTCGCCCGGGGCGAAGCCGACGGAGTGAACGATGCAGTCCAGGCCGTCCCACTTCTTGCTCAGTGCTTCGAAGACCTTGGCGATTTCTTCATCGCTGGCCACGTCGCACGGGAAGCACAGCTCAGGGCTCGAGCCCCAGCCTTGTGCGAACTCTTCGACGCGACCCTTGAGTTTGTCGTTCTGATAAGTGAAGGCAAGCTCAGCGCCCTCGCGATGCATGGCGGCAGCGATGCCGGATGCGATGGACAGCTTGCTGGCGACACCGACGATCAGTACGCGCTTACCGGCGAGAAAACCCATGTGTTGCTCCTCTTTCAGGTTATTGCGCAGTGGCTGGTGCCAGAAAAGCGGCTTCCAGCAACTGCTGTGTATACGGATGTTGGGGGGCGGCAAAGATACTTTGCGCGTCTCCCTGTTCGACCACTTGGCCATGCTTGACCACCATCAACTGGTGGCTCAGCGCTTTGACGACAGCCAGGTCATGGCTGATGAACAAATACGTCAGGTTGTACTTGGCTTGCAGTGAACGCAACAGCTCCACCACTTGCCGCTGCACCGTCCGGTCGAGCGCCGAAGTCGGCTCGTCCAGCAGGATCAGCGCCGGTTTGAGCACCAAAGCCCGGGCAATGGCGATTCGCTGCCGCTGCCCACCGGAAAATTCATGGGGGTAGCGGTGCCGGGTTTCCGGATCCAGACCTACCTCCTTCAATGCCGCGATGATCGCCGCTTCCTGTTCGGCCGCGGTGCCCATCCTGTGAATCCGCAGGCCTTCGCCGACGATGTCATTGACGCACATACGCGGGCTCAGGCTGCCGAACGGGTCCTGAAACACCACCTGCATCTCCCGCCGTAACGGGCGAACCTCGTTCTGCGTCAGGCAGTCTAGCTGCTTGCCTTCAAAACGGATGCCGCCCTGGCTGCCGATCAGGCGCAAAATCGCCAGACCCAGCGTGGATTTGCCGGAACCACTCTCACCCACGATCCCCAGAGTCTGACCCTGAGGCAGGCTGAAATTGATGCCGTCCACTGCCTTGACGTGATCCACCGTGCGCTTGAGCAGGCCTTTCTTGATCGGGAACCAGACTTTCAGGTCCTCGACTTCGAGCAGCGGCGCGCCGATTTCATTGCTCGCCGGACCGCCGCTGGGCTCCGCGCCGAGCAATTCCCGAGTGTACGGATGCTGTGGCGAACGGAACAGCTCTGCGCACGATGCCTGTTCGACGATGCAACCGCGCTGCATGACACATACGCGGTGCGCAATTCTTCGCACCAGGTTCAAATCGTGACTGATCAGTAACAGCGACATGCCCAATCGCGCCTGAAGTTCCTTGAGCAAATCGAGGATTTTCAGCTGAACGGTCACGTCCAGCGCGGTGGTCGGCTCGTCGGCAATCAGCAGTTCCGGCTCGTTGGCCAAAGCCATGGCGATCATCACGCGCTGGCGCTGACCACCAGAGAGTTCGTGGGGCAGGGCCTTGAGGCGCTTGTGCGGCTCGGGAATGCCGACCATCTCCAGCAGTTCCAGCGTGCGCCTGGTCGCGACTTTGCCGGACAGGCCCTTGTGGATGCCCAGCACTTCGTTGATCTGTTTCTCGATCGAATGCAGCGGATTGAGCGAGGTCATCGGCTCCTGAAAGATCATCGCGATGCGGTTGCCGCGAATATGGCGGATGGTCTTTTCGCTCAGGCCCAGCAGGTTTTGCCCGGCGTAATTGATGCTGCCGGCCGGGTGGCGCGCCATGGGGTAGGGCAGCAGCCGCAGGATCGAGTGCGCAGTCACCGATTTGCCCGAGCCGGATTCGCCGACCAGCGCCAGGGTTTCGCCGCGCTTGATATCGAAACTCACGCCCTCGACCACGCGATGGATGCGCTCGCCGAAACCGAACTCGACGGCGAGGTCGCGCACTTCGATCAGATTGTCCTGATTCATTTCACTTCCTCGGGTCGAAGGCATCGCGAGCGGACTCGCCGATAAACACCAGCAGGCTCAACATCAGCGCCAGCACAGCAAACGCGCTCATGCCCAGCCACGGCGCCTGCAGGTTTGATTTGCCCTGCGCGACCAGTTCACCCAGCGACGGGCTGCCGGCCGGCAAGCCGAAGCCGAGGAAATCCAGCGCGGTGAGGGTGCCGATGGCGCCGGTGAGGATGAACGGCATGAAGGTCATGGTCGAGACCATGGCGTTGGGCAGGATATGGCGGAACATGATCGCGCCGTTCTGCATGCCCAGCGCCCGAGCGGCGCGAACGTATTCAAGGTTGCGGCCACGCAGGAACTCGGCGCGCACCACGTCGACCAGGCTCATCCACGAAAACAGCAGCATGATCCCCAGCAGCCACCAGAAATTCGGCTGGACGAAACTGGCGAGGATGATCAGCAGATACAGCACCGGCAGCCCCGACCAGATCTCCAGAAAGCGCTGCCCGGCCAGATCGACCCAGCCGCCATAAAACCCCTGAAGCGCACCGGCAATCACGCCGATGATCGAACTCAGCACGGTCAAGGTCAGCGCAAACAACACGGAAATGCGGAAGCCGTAGATCACCCGCGCCAGCACATCGCGGCCCTGATCGTCGGTGCCCAGCAGGTTGTCCGCCGAGGGCGGTGCCGGGGCCGGGACTTTCAGGTCGTAGTTGATGCTCTGGTAGCTGTACGGAATCGGCGCCCACAACACCCAGGCGTCCTTGTCCTTGAGCAGTTCGCGGATGTACGGGCTCTTGTAGTTGGCTTCCAGCGGGAATTCGCCGCCGAAGGTGGTTTCCGGGTAGCGCTTGATCGCCGGGAAATACCAGTTGTTGTCGTAATGCACCACCAGCGGCTTGTCGTTGGCGATCAGCTCGGCACCCAGGCTCAGCCCGAACAGAATCAGAAACAGCCACAGCGACCACCAGCCACGCTTGTTGGCCTTGAACAGTTCGAAGCGGCGGCGGTTGAGAGGGGACAGGTTCATCTCAATGCTCCCGGCTTTCAAAGTCGATGCGCGGATCGACAAAGGTGTAGGTGAGGTCGCCGATCAGTTTCACCACCAGCCCGAGCAGGGTGAAGATGAACAGCGTGCCGAACACCACCGGGTAGTCGCGGTTGATCGCTGCTTCGAAACTCATCAGGCCGAGGCCATCAAGGGAGAAAATCACCTCCACCAACAACGAGCCGGTGAAGAAGATCCCGATGAACGCCGACGGAAACCCGGCAATCACCAGCAGCATCGCGTTGCGGAACACGTGCCCGTAGAGCACGCGATTGCGCGTCAGGCCTTTGGCCTTGGCGGTGACCACGTACTGTTTGTTGATCTCGTCGAGGAAGCTGTTTTTGGTCAGCAGGGTCATGGTCGCGAAGTTGCCGATCACCAGCGCCGTGACCGGTAGTGCCAGGTGCCAGAAGTAATCGAGGATCTTGCCGCCCAGGCTCAGTTCATCGAAGTTGTTCGAGGTCAGCCCGCGCAGCGGGAACCAGTCCAGATAACTGCCGCCGGCGAACACCACGATCAGCAGAATCGCAAACAGGAACGCCGGGATCGCATAACCGACGATGATTGCCGAACTGGTCCACACATCGAAATGGCTGCCGTGCCGCGTGGCCTTGGCGATCCCCAGCGGAATCGACACCAGGTACATGATCAGCGTGCTCCACAGCCCCAGCGAAATCGACACCGGCATCTTTTCCTTGATCAGGTCGATGACCTTGGCGTCGCGAAAAAAGCTGTCGCCGAAATCCAGTTGGGCGTAGTTCTTGACCATGATCCACAGGCGTTCCGGGGCCGACTTGTCGAACCCGTACATGTGCTCGATTTCCTTGATCAGCGCCGGGTCCAGACCTTGCGCGCCGCGATATGACGAACCGGCCACCGCCACTTCGGCGCCGCCGCCGGCAATCCGGCTGGTAGCACCTTCGAAACCTTCGAGCTTGGCGATCATCTGCTCCACCGGCCCGCCGGGCGCGGCCTGGATGATCACGAAGTTGATCAGCAGAATGCCGAACAGGGTCGGGATGATCAGCAACAGTCGCCGAAAGATATACGCCAGCATCTGATTACTCCGTGCCCGCAGGGTCGGCTTGCAGTTGGGTTTCGACTTCTACCGCAGGTTTGGCGTCAGGCTTGACCCACCAGGTATTGATGCCGATGTCGTACTTGGGCGAGGTTTTCGGGTGGCCGATGTGGTTCCAGTACGCCACACGCCAGCTCTTGATGTGCCAGTTGGGCACCACGTAATAGCCCCATTGCAATACGCGATCAAGGGCTCGCGCATGGGCGACCAGGCTGTTGCGCGAATCGGCGTTGATCAGGCTTTCCACCAGTTGATCGACGATCGGATCCTTCAGGCCCATGCTGTTGCGGCTGCTCGGTTTGTCGGCGGCGGCACTCATCCAGTATTCGCGCTGTTCGTTGCCCGGCGAGTTGGATTGCGGGAAGCTGCCGACCATCATGTCGAAGTCCCGCGAACGCACGCGGTTGATGTACTGCGAGACGTCGACGCGGCGGATCACCAGATCGATGCCCAGATCGCTGAGGTTGCGCTTGAACGGCAGGAGCACGCGTTCGAATTCGGTCTGTGCGAGCAGGAACTCGATCACCACCGGTTTGCCCGTGGCATCGACCATTTTGTCATCGACGATTTTCCAACCGGCCTCTTGCAGCAGTTGATAAGCCTCGCGCTGCTGGCTGCGGATCATGCCGCTGGCGTCGGTTTTGGGGTTCTCATAGGCTTCGCTGAACACCTGGGCCGGCAGCTTGCTGCGGAACGGCTCGAGGATCGCCCGTTGCTCGGCGTCGGGCAGGCCGGTGGCGGCCATTTCCGAGTTTTCGAAATAACTGCGGGTGCGCACGTAGGCGCCGTTGAACAGTTGCTTGTTGGTCCATTCGAAATCGAACAGCAGACCGAGCGCCTGACGCACCCGCACATCCTGAAACACCGGGCGGCGCAAGTTGAAGACGAAACCCTGCATGCCGGTCGGGTTGCTGTTGGCGATCAGTTCCTTGATCAGACGCCCCTCGGTCACCGCCGGAACATTGTAGGCGTTGGCCCAGTTCTTCGCGGTCATCTCCAGCCAGTAATCGAACTGCCCGGCCTTCAGTGCTTCAAGGGCGACGGTGTTGTCGCGGTAGTAATCCGTGGTCATCGTGTCGAAGTTGTAGAAACCCCGGTTGACCGGCAGGTCCTTGCCCCAGTAATCCTTGACCCGCTCGTAACGCACCGAGCGACCGGCCTTGACCTCGGTGACCTTGTACGGCCCGCTGCCCAGCGGAATCTCCAGATTGCCCTTGTTGAAGTCACGATCGGCCCACCAGTGTTTTGGCAGCACCGGCAACTGGCCGAGGATCAACGGCAGTTCTCGGTTGTTGCTGTGCTTGAACTTGAACAGCACTTTCAGCGGGTCTTCAGCGACGACTTCGGCGACGTCGCTGTAATAGCCGCGAAACATCGGCGAACCTTCCTTGGTCAGCGTATTGAAGCTGAACACCACGTCGTCGGCGCGCACCTGATGACCGTCATGAAAGCGTGCTTCCGGGCGCAGGTAGAAACGCACCCAGCTGTTGTCGTCGGCTTTTTCGATCTTGCCAGCGATCAGGCCGTACTCGGTGAACGGCTCGTCGAGGCTGTGGCGGGTCAGGGTGTCGTAGATCTGCCCGATGTCATCGGCCGGCACGCCTTTGCTGATGAATGGGTTGAGGCTGTCGAAGCCGCCGAAGCCGGCCTGGCGGAACACGCCGCCCTTGGGTGCGTCGGGGTTCACGTAATCGAAATGCTTGAAATCGGCCGGGTATTTCGGCGGCTCGTTGTACAGGGTCACGGCGTGTTGCGGGGCAGCAAAGGCCAGCCCGGCGAACAGCAAGCCGCTGGCCTGCACGAGCAGGGCGCGAACAGGGTTCATCGATCTTTCTCCGAAGACTTCAGCCACCACGCGCTCAGGCCCAGGGTGTAGGGCGGCGTGGTGACGAAGGCCAACCGCTTGCGGTAGGCCAGACGGTGATAATTGAGGTACCAGTTGGGAATGCTGTAGTGCTGCCACAGCAGCACACGGTCGAGCGCCTTGCCGGCGGCGACCTGCTCGTCGCGGGTGCGCGCGGCGAGCAATTGTTCAAGCAGGTGATCGACCACTGGATTGGCGATGCCCGCGTAATTCTTGCTGCCCTTGACGTTCACTTGGCTGGAGTGGAAGTACTGCCACTGCTCAAGGCCAGGGCTCAGAGTCTGCCCCAGGGTCATCGAGATCATGTCGAAATCGAATTGATCGAGGCGCTGTTTGTACTGGGCGCGATCGACGGTGCGCAGGTGCGCGTCGACGCCAATGCTGTTGAGATTGACGATGTACGGCTGGTAAAGACGCTCCAGATTCGGATTGACCAGCAGCAGTTCGAACCGCAGCGGTTCCCCTTCGGCGTTTTGCAGGCGCTGGCCATGGAGTTTCCAGCCAGCCTCGGCGAGCAGCGCCAGGGCTTTACGCATGGTTTCGCGCGGAATGCCGCGACCATCGGTGGTTGGCAGGGTGAACGGTTCGGTAAACAGCCTCGCCGGCAGCAGATCCTTGTACGGCTTGAGCATCAGCCATTCATGCCCGACCGGCAGGCCGCTGGCGGTGAATTCGCTGTTGGGGTAATAACTGTTGGTGCGCTGATAGGCGTCGCTGAACAGCGTGCGATTGGTCCACTCGAAGTCGAACATCAGGCCCAGCGCTTCACGGGTCTTCGCATCGGCAAACGTCGCGCGGCGGGTGTTCATGAACAGGCCCTGACTCTGGGTCGGGATCTGATGCGGGATCTGCGCCTTGATCACCTCGCCACGGCGAATCGCCGGGAAGTTGTAGCCGTTGGCCCAGTTCTTCGCCTGGTGCTCGATGTAGATGTCGAATTCGCCGGCCTTGAACGCTTCGAACGCCACATCGCTGTCGCGGTAGAACTCGACTTCCATGCGATCGAAGTTGTACTTGCCGCGATTGACCGCCAGGTCCTTGCCCCAGTAGTCCTTGACCCGCTCGAACATCAGCTGCCGCCCCGGCGTCACCGCAGTGATGCGGTACGGGCCGCTGCCCAGCGGCGGTTCGAAAGTGGTGGCCTTGAAGTCGCGGTCCTTCCAGTAATGCTGCGGCAGCACCGGCAACTCGCCCAGGCGCAGGATCAACAGCGGATTGCCCGAACGCTTGAGCACGAAACGGATGCGCTGCTTGTTCAGAATGTCGACGCGCAGCACCTCTTGCAGGGCCGTGCGGTACAGCGGATGGCCTTCCTTCAATAACAGGCGATAGGAGAACGCCACGTCATAGGCGGTGATCGGCGCGCCATCGTGAAACCGCGCCTCGGGCCGCAGATTGAACACCACCCAGCTGCGATCTTCGCTGTACTCCACCGATTGCGCGATCAAGCCATAGCTCGACGCCGGCTCGTCACCGGACGGCGAATACTGTCCGGTGCCGACCATCAACGGCTCGTTCAGCTCGTTGATGCCGTACTGGAGGAAATTCGCGGTAGTAACCGGGCTGGTGCCCTTGAAGGTGTACGGATTGACCGTGTCGAACGTGCCGAACGCCATCACCCGCAACGTACCGCCCTTGGGCGCTTGCGGGTTGACCCAATCGAAATGGGTAAATCTGGCCGGGTACTTGAGCGTGCCGAACTGCGCATAACCGTGACTTTCGGTAATCGTCGCGCTTGCGGTTGAGCTCAAGGCCAGGCTGATCAGGAGCAGGGGGAGGGCACGCTTCAAGTCAGATCCGATCCAGCGGCTTGGGCTTTGTGGGCGGTACAGTAACAGCTTGTCTGGACAGGCAAAAGATCATGGGTTAATGCGCGGTTAATCGCTGGGGCGAAGAGCCCTCACCTTGGCCTTTGGAGTGGCTGGGCCCCGGGAAAATCAAAAGCCCCTCACCTTAACCCTCTCCCGGGGGGAGAGGGGACTGATTGGGGTGTTTGGGAGAATGGCGATAACCTGAAATATCGAGTTGAACGCAGGTTCTGAAAAGCATGGAGATCGGCTCCCTTTCCCCCTCGCCCCCTTGGGGGAGAGGGCTGGGGTGAGGGGGGATTGGATCTGACGGGCGCCACAAAATCCGATGCAAAAAAAAGCCCCCGAAAACTCAGGGGCTCTTGCAATCAATGCGGCTGATACACCGTGAGCATCTGCCCCGGCTTCAAGGCCTTCCCGGCGCCTGGATTCCAGCGCTTGAGATGCTGCATCTGCACGTTGAAACGCTTGGCCACCACATACAAGGTGTCGCCACGCTTGACCTTGTACTGGGTCTGCTGCTGGCTGTCGTCCTTGCCTTTGGTCTTGCTGTTGGCCGCCACCACCGTGTTGACCCGGCCAGACTTGCGAGCCGGTGCGCGTTTGCTGGTGTCCTGCATCACCAAGGTCTGACCAACCTTGAGATTCTTGCCGGTCAGCTTGTTCCAGCGCTGCAGATCCTTCACCTCGACCTTGTTGGCCTTGGCAATGGAACCGAGATTGTCGCCACGTTTGACCCGGTAAGCGCGCTTGAGCTGCGCGACTTCGGACGGGTCGGCGCCTTCGAATACCGGTTTCAGCGAACGCGGGCTGATCAGCTCGTCGGGGCGCATGGTCTGCAGACTGGCCGTGAGCAATTGCGCCTTGGACGTCGGCACCAGCAGATGCTGTGGACCGTCGATCGTGGTGCGCTGCTTGAAGGCCGGGTTGAGCTGGAACAGCTCGTCTTCGTCGATATTGGCCACCGCGGCGACCTTGGACAGGTCCATGCGCTGGTTGATTTCGACAACCTGGAAATACGGTTCGTTGGCGATCGGGTTGAGGTTGACCCCGTAGGCTTCCGGCGCCAGTACCACTTGCGACAGCGCCAGCAGCTTTGGCACGTAGGCCTGGGTTTCCGCTGGCAGCGGCAGGTTCCAGTAATCGGTCGGCAGGCCGAGCTTTTCGTTGCGCTCGATGGCGCGGCTGACCGTGCCTTCACCGGCGTTGTACGCCGCCAAGGCCAACAGCCAGTCGCCGTTGAACATGTCATGCAGGCGGGTCAGGTAATCCATCGCTGCGGTGGTCGAGGCGGTGATATCGCGGCGGCCATCATAGAAGCGGGTCTGCCGCAGGTTGAAGTAACGCCCGGTCGAAGGAATGAATTGCCACAGGCCCACCGCATCGGCGCGGGAGTAGGCCATCGGGTTGTACGCGCTCTCGATCACTGGCAGCAGGGCCAGTTCCAGCGGCATGTTGCGCTCTTCGAGGCGTTCGACGATGTAGTGAATATAAAGACTGCCGCGTTCGCCGGCGTTCTCGAGGAAAGAGGGATTGCTGGCGAACCACAGGCGCTGTTGCTCGATGCGCGGGTTGACGCCCAGGCCGTCCTGCAACTGGAAGCCTGCGCGCATGCGTTCCCAGATGTCCTGGGGCACCTGCGGGCTGGGCTTTTCGGTCAGCCAGATCGGCTTCTGCTTGGCTCGCGCAGCAATGTTCGGCGTATGGGTCGCTTCAGTCTGCGGAGCATGGCTGGAACAGCCCGCCAGCGTGGCGGACACAGCCACCGCGATGGCTTGCGCCAGGCGGGTCAATGCGTCTGAATTGATGGACTTACGTATGGATGACGACATTGGCTGGAAGTAAGTTCCGGGCAAAAATGTCGGGCGATTCTAGAAAGCGCACCCCCCGCGGTCAACCATTCAGAATATTTGTGCCAACAAGCGGGCGACTTAGAACGTATCTTTCCAGGCCCGCAAAGCTGCAAATACCTCGCTCGGCGCCCGGTTTTGAGCGCCTGCCCGTTCGTCCACTTTTTGTGTAACCAATGTTTCAGAAGTGCGCAAAAACGGGTTGGTGAGCTTTTCCAGAGCCAGGGTCGAGGGCAGGGTCATGACGCCGTTTTGCCGTTGCTCGGTGACTTTTTCCAGACGAGCGGCAACGTCCGCGTTGCCCGGTTCCACGGCGGCAGCAAACTTGAGGTTGCTCAGGGTGTATTCATGGGTGCAGTAAACCAGCGTATCTTCAGGCAAGGCAGCGAGACGGCTGAGCGAGTGGTGCATTTGCTCCGGCGTGCCTTCGAACAGGCGCCCGCATCCGGCCGCGAACAAGGTGTCGCCGCAAAACAGCAGGCCGTGGTGGTAATAGGCAATGTGTCCCAGGGTGTGACCGGGCACTGCGTAGACGGCGAAGTCCCAGCCAAGCACGCTGACGCTGTCGTTGTCCTTGAGCGCCACGTCGCGCCCCGGAATGGTTTCGCTGGCCGGACCGTAGACTTTCGCGCCGGTCGCGGCTTTGAGGCGCTCGACGCCGCCGACGTGGTCGTGGTGATGATGAGTGATCAGAATGTCGCTCAGTACCCAGCCCGGGTGGCCGTCGAGCCACGCTTGCACGGGCGCGGCGTCGCCCGGATCGACGACCGCGCAACGCTGGGTGCGGTGATCCTGTAACAACCAGATGTAGTTGTCGGTGAACGCGGGCAGGGCACTGATCTGTATCATCGTCGGAATCGCCAAGCGGAAAACATTGGCGCATCTTAGTAGTTCCTGGCGCTTTGGAGAATGCGATGAGTGATAAAGCGTTCGCACAGGCTGATCCTGACTGGCTGGCCCTGATCGGCGCAGCCCGTGAATGGCTGTCCGGCCCCCTCGGGCAATTGTTGCTCGACGAAGAGCGGCGCATGCTCGAAGACGAACTGGGGCGGTTCTTCGGCGGTTATCTGGTGCATTACGGGCCATCGGCCGAGACCCCGCCGGCGGCGCCGCAAGTGCAGCGCAATGTGCGCCTGGGCGCGCCGCTGCCCGGCGTCGAGATTGTCTGCGAAGAACAGGCCTGGCCGTTGAGCGAGCATGCCGCCGACGTCGTGGTGATGCAGCACGGTCTGGATTTCTGCCTGTCGCCCCACGGTTTGCTGCGCGAAGCGGCGAGCGCCGTGCGGCCCGGCGGACACTTGCTGATCATCGGCATCAACCCGTGGAGCACCTGGGGGCTGCGTCATGTGTTCGCCCACGATGCCCTGCGCCAGGCGCGCTGCATCTCGCCGTCACGGCTCGGCGACTGGCTAAACCTGCTCGGCTTTGCGCTGGAGAAACGCCGCTTCGGATGCTATCGTCCGCCGCTCGCGTCGCCCAAGTGGCAGGCCCGTCTGGCCGGCTGGGAACGCAAGGCCGGCGACTGGCAACTGTCTGGCGGTGGCTTCTATCTACTGGTCGCGCGCAAGATCGTGGTCGGCCTCCGGCCATTGCGTCAGGAACGCCGCGAGCCGATGGGCAAGCTGATTCCGCTGCCGATGGCCAAGGTCAATCGTCGCCGCATCGAACCGTAAATCTTCTTATATTCGTGGCCGGGTTTCCCCGGCCACGGTCATTGTCGATCCGTGATTGGCAAGACAGGCATTTTCTGGAAAGACTGGCATGAGCGAAAGCGTTGAAAGCGTCGACACCGTAGAACTGTTCACCGACGGCGCCTGCAAGGGCAACCCTGGCCCGGGCGGCTGGGGCGCGTTGCTGGTGTGCAAGGGCGTGGAAAAGGAGTTGTGGGGCGGCGAAGCCAACACCACCAATAACCGCATGGAGTTGCTCGGTGCGATCCGCGGCCTCGAAGCGCTCAAGCGCCCGTGCGAAGTGTTGCTGGTGACCGACTCGCAATACGTGATGAAGGGCATCAACGAGTGGATGGCCAACTGGAAAAAGCGCGGCTGGAAAACCGCGGCCAAGGAGCCAGTGAAGAATGCCGACCTGTGGAAGGAGCTGGACGAGCAGGTCAACCGTCACAACGTCAAATGGAAATGGGTGCGCGGGCACATCGGACATCACGGTAACGAGCGGGCCGACCAACTGGCCAACCGTGGGGTGGATGAGGTGCGCGGGTACAAGCAGAGCTGATGTTTTGCTGATGGACCGAGGTGGATGCAATCGCCAGCAGGCTGGCTCCCACAGGGTTTTGTGAACGCCCCAGATCCAGTGTGGGAGCCAGCCTGCTGGCGATGGGGTCGGCACGGTCCACCTGAAACACCCCGCCGAGCGTGGTAACATCCGCGCTTTTGCACGATTGACCCGTTGAGAGCTGAGCACTGATGGCCACCAGATCCGTTGTACTCGATACCGAAACCACCGGCATGCCGGTGACCGATGGTCACCGGATCATCGAAATCGGCTGTGTCGAACTGATCGGTCGGCGCCTGACGGGCCGGCATTTTCACGTGTACCTGCAACCGGATCGTGAAAGTGACGAGGGCGCTATCGGCGTTCACGGCATCACCAACGAATTCCTGGTCGGCAAGCCACGCTTTGCCGAAGTCGCCGACGAGTTCTTCGAGTTCATCAAAGGCGCGCAGCTGATCATCCATAACGCGGCGTTCGACGTTGGCTTCATCAACAACGAATTCGCCCTGATGGGTCAGCACGACCGCGCCGACATCACCCAGCACTGCTCGATCCTCGACACCCTGATGATGGCCCGGGAACGTCACCCGGGGCAGCGCAACAGCCTCGATGCGTTGTGCAAGCGTTACGGTGTCGACAACTCCGGCCGTGAATTGCACGGCGCTTTGCTCGACTCGGAAATTCTCGCCGACGTCTACCTGACCATGACCGGTGGCCAGACCAGCCTGTCGCTGGCCGGCAACGCCTCTGACGGCAATGGCACGGGTGAGGGCGCCGACAACTCCGCCACGGAAATCCGTCGTTTGCCGGCCGATCGCCAGCCGGCGCGGATCATTCGCGCGACCGAAGAAGAGCTGGCGGCGCATCTGGTGCGGCTGGAGATCATCGCCAAGTCGGCCGGCACCCCGGCGCTGTGGACGCAGATCGCCGAAGCCGACGCGCAGGCATAAGGCGCTGTCAGTACTGACAAGTGGCCACCGTCGCCACATCCGCTGCAACCCTCTACCCTGAGTGCATTGGCAGATGAAAATCAAGGAATGAGGACTTTTCCCAGTATGCGTCCGGTCATGAATCCGAAATACCCAGGGCTGTCGGTGCGTGTCGCCGACGACGGCTTTGCGCCGTATATCTGGGGCAGCGATTTCAGTTTCGAAGTCGCGGCGTATGGCGCTGCGGTGATCGGCAAGCCTGTCGAGCAATGGCAAGTCACGCCGATCGTGCCGTATCGCAAGTGTTACGGCATCGACCCCGAGGAGTTCAGCGCTTTTCACAACGCGCCCGACAGCGCGATCTTCATGGCTCATCTCGATGACGAGCCGGTCGGGCATCTGGTGATCAGCACCAACTGGAACGGTTTTGCCCATATTGATGAGCTGGCGGTGCATGCGCCGGCCCGGCGTCATGGCGTGGCCAAGGCCTTGCTTGATGTGGCGCAGTTCTGGAGCCGCAAGAAAAAGCTTCCGGGGATCATGCTCGAAACCCAGAACAACAACCTCGGCGCCTGTCGGCTGTACGAGCGTTGCGGTTACGTGATTGGCGGTATCGATCAGTTGCGCTATCGCGGCATCGACCCGAACACCGCTGAAGTGGCGCTGTTCTGGTATCGGTTGTTCGATAACCCGCTGGAAAACCCGCTCAGCTCGACAACATCGCCTCGGCTTGTTCCGTGATGATCGTCAGTAAGGTTTGAATCGCCGAGGACGGCGCGGCGTGCTTGAACGTCAGCGCATACAGGCTGATCGGCACCGCCGGTGACAGCGGGCAAACGTCCAGCCCACCTGCGCGAGCGCCCAGTGCGGTGAACGGGTCGACGATGGCCAGACCTTCGCCGGCCTCGACCATGCAACGCATCATCTGCTGGGTTTGTACGCGGGTCTGGATGCTCGGCGCCGGGCGTAGCGCTTGCAGCTTGTTTTCCAGTGCCGGGCTGAGCGGGTCCTGACCTTCGAGGCCGATCATCGCCTGACCGGCCAGATCCTGTAGAGAAATGTATTTCTGCTTCGGTTGCAGCCAGCCGTGCGGGGCAAGCAACTGCAATTTGCCCTGGGCCAGTGGCTGGCAGTCGATGTCGGCATGTTCGGGATCGTGCAGGCTCAGGCCGAGATCGCTTTCACGCAGCAACAGGCTGCGGACGATATCGCGAGTGCAGGCGCTGAGCAGGCTGCAAGGTGCATCCGGCAGGCGTCGACGCAGGGCTGCGAGGCTTTGCGGCAATAACTGTTGCGCCAGCGGCGGTGTGCCGATGATGCGCAAGGGCGGCGCGAGGTATTGCTTGAGGCTGCCGGCCAGGCGTTGCACCGGTTCCAGCGCGGCATAGACGTGGGCGATTTCGACCTGCAACGCCCGTGCTTCGGCGGTCGGTTGCAGACGCCCGCGAACACTGGCGAAGAGCATGAACCCCAGCTGACTTTCGGCTTCGCGCAAACGCTCTTCGACCTCGGTCACCGGCAACTGCAACCATTCGGCGGCGGTGCCCAGGTGACCTGTCTGCAAGAGCGCCTGAATCACTTCGATGTGGCGTAAACGCATGCGTGAAGTCCATGTTCAGCAGGTGAGGGCGGTGCTGAATCCTACCCCAACTCTGCGCACATGACTCTGCTCATCACGCCGGCTTATTGCGCAGCGATCGGCTCAGGCTCGCGAATCAGCGTAATACCCGATTGCACCAGCAGGTATTCGCTTTCGCTGACCTTGTTGATGCGGTCACCAATGGCCAATTTGTAGGTGGTGACGGGCTCCGAGCCGGTGAAGCCGTCTGCAGACGGGTTCGATTCCTGGAATTCATGCACGGAATAAACGCGGCCTTCCGCATCTCTTGCATGAAACTGACCGACGAGTACTGCTGCCATCTGCTTAAAACCTCTGGAGATAAAACGCTTGATTTGCGGCTTGGTAGACCGTCATCAAGCTTGGTAAGTTTTCCTACAACGAAAAAATATTCCTCGCGCAGGAAAAACCAATGATCGCTGGTGAAATCGCCAACACATCATCTATAACTAGCGACTCTTCCCACAGACCATCGAGAGTCTTCCATGAGCAATGTCTACAACGTCGCCGTAGTGGTCGGTAGCCTGCGCAAAGCTTCGATCAATCGCAAGATCGCACTGGCACTGGCTGAACTGGCGCCGGCGAACCTGAAACTGGAAATTGTCGAAATCGGCGATCTGCCTCTTTACAACGAAGACATCGATGGCGATTTGTCGCCCGCAGCCTACAGCACTTTCCGTCAGAAAGTGGCGTCATCCGACGCGGTGCTGTTTGTCACCCCTGAATACAACCGTTCGATCCCGGCGCCGCTGAAGAACGCCATCGACGTCGGTTCGCGGCCTTATGGCAAGAGCTGCTGGAGCGGCAAGCCGGGTGCGGTCATGAGTGTTTCGCCGGGTGCGATCGGCGGTTTCGGGGCCAATCAGCATCTGCGCCAGACCTTTGTGTTCCTCGATATTCACTGCCTGCAACAGCCGGAAGCCTATCTGGGCGGCGCGGGTAATGCGTTTGACGAGGCGGGCAAGCTGAGCGAAACGGTCAAACCGTTCCTGCAGAAATTCATCGATGCCTACGGCCAGTTCGTAGAGCAACACAAGAAATAAACCGAACGCGGTCCCGTGCAGGAGTGAGCCTGCTCGCGAGCGGTGTATCAGTCAGCATTATTGTTAACTGACAGACCGCTATCGCGAGCAGGCTCACTCCTACAGTTTTTATCTGTCTGACTTTCCATTAAGGCTTCTGCGAATGCTCGCTGCGTCACTGATTTTCCTCCTGACCATCACCCTGGTGATCTGGCAACCCAAAGGCCTCGGCGTCGGCTGGAGTGCAACCCTTGGCGCGGTGCTGGCCTTGATTTTCGGCGTGGTCCAGCTGAGCGACATCCCGCTGGTCTGGCAAATCATCTGGAACGCCACCGGCACCTTCGTGGCGTTGATCATCATTAGCCTGCTACTCGATGAAGCCGGGTTTTTCGCCTGGGCCGCGCTGCATGTGGCGCGCTGGGGACGGGGCAGCGGGCGCAAGCTGTTCGCTTTTATGGTGCTGCTCGGCGCGCTGGTTTCGGCGTTGTTCGCCAACGACGGCGCGGCGCTGATCCTCACGCCGATTGTGATCTCAATGCTGCTGGCGTTGCGCTTCTCGCCGCCGGCAACGCTGGCCTTCGTCATGGGCGCCGGGTTTATCGCCGACACCGCGAGCCTGCCGCTGGTGGTGTCGAACCTGGTCAACATCGTCTCGGCGGACTTCTTTCACATCAGCTTCAACCGCTACGCGGCGGTGATGGTGCCGGTCAACTTCGTCAGCGTGGCGGCGACGCTGGGCATGTTGCTGTGGTTTTTCCGCCGGGACATCCCGGCCGCGTACGACCCGGCGCAGCTCGAAGACCCGACGACCGCTATCCACGATAAAGCCACGTTCTACGCGGGCTGGGTGGTATTGGCGATTCTGCTGATTGGCTGTTTTGCCCTGGAGCCGCTGGGCATTCCGATCAGCGCGATTTCGGCGGTGTGCGCCGCGCTGTTGCTCGGCATTGCTGCGCGCGGGCACAGGATTTCCACGCGCAAGGTGATGAAAGAAGCGCCGTGGCAGATCGTGATTTTCTCGCTGGGCATGTATCTGGTGGTGTACGGCCTGCGCAACGCCGGGCTGACCGGTTATCTGGCCGGTTGGCTCGACGCCTTCGCCGGCCATGGCGTGTTGGGCGCTGCGCTCGGTACCGGTGTGCTGACGGCACTGCTGTCGTCGATCATGAATAATTTGCCGACCGTGTTGATCGGTTTGCTGTCGATCGATGCCAGCCAGGCCAGCGGGGTGATCAAGGAAGCGATGATTTACGCCAACGTGATCGGCAGCGATCTGGGGCCGAAGATCACCCCGATCGGCAGCCTGGCGACGCTGTTGTGGCTGCATGTGCTGGAGCGCAAGGGCATCCACATGGGCTGGGGCTATTACTTCCGGGTCGGGATCGTGTTGACGGTGCCGGTGTTGCTGGTGACGTTGGCGGCTTTGGCGGTGCGTCTTTCGCTTTAAACCGAGGTGACCCCAATCGCTAGCAGGGCTAGCTCCCACAGGTTTTGTGTACTCCGCGGAACCTGTGGGAGCTAGCCTGCTAGCGATGGGGCCCGCGCGGGCACCGCAAATCTCAGGCTTGCCCCGGCACATTCGGCCAAAGGTCCGACACCAGAAACAACCGCTCCGCCTCTTCCCATTCGCCCTGTGAGTTTTCACTCAGGCGCACCATCAATTGCGCCGGAGCCAGTGGCGGCAGTTCCAACAGCCACAGGCGCAACGCTTCTTCGGTCCAGACCTGATCCGCCGGGTAATGCGCCGGCGCCAGCCAGGCATGCCGGGGCAGGGGTTGCCAGCGGCCCGGCGGGCGTTGCGCGACGAACGCCGGCCAATCCTTCTGATGCAGCCAGGTGCCGCGCAAGTGCTGCGGATGCGCGCCGTGCGGCGATGCAGCCTCACCGGGCCACGGGTAGAGCAGGTAGCCGCCCAGCCATAAATGCGCGTCGAAGGTTTCAATATCCAGCGCCGCCAGCACTTCGCGGCTTTCCGCGCGCGCCGAGATCGGCAATTGATGTTCGGCCAGATGCGCCAGTTTGCGGTCCAGCCGATCATGGCAGCCGGGGCCCAGCCACTGCGCCGGATCGTCGCCGTCGCCATTCTGCGGCCCGAGGTAAAGTTTGATCGCCAGTTCCAGGTGATGCACGCCATCGCGATCGCGCAACAGCATGTCCAGCTCGCCAAGGGTGTGGCCTTCGCGGCGGATCGGCAGGTTGGCGGCGATCAAGTCGATGCCCGGCGCATGCTCCACCGCAAACTGCCACAGTCGCTCGTAATACAGGCCCAGACGCCGTGTGCGTGCCTGCGACAGCCATTGCAGCAAGCCGTAACTGTCACGGTCGAGCTGGCGCAGCCAGTGTTCGAGGCGCTGCGGGTCCCGCACCCAGTCGCTGCCCGCCAGCGGATGGCGCTGCGGCCATGGCGTGACGGCGAGCATCGGCGGGGCGAGGATCACCCACGCCAGATCCCGCACTTCGGGATGGCGCAACTGATGAGGTAACTGGAGCAAATCGGGAAACAGGATCATCTTGCGAGCATAGCCTGAATCATGAGCGCCCTTGAGGCTGAAAGGATTTTGTCTATCGCGGGCTTTCGCCCATAATCGGGTTTTCGCGTTATCGATCGTCCGCAGAGGTCCCATGGAGCAATTTCGTAATATCGGCATCATCGGTCGCCTGGGCAGTTCCCAGGTGCTGGATACCGTCCGCCGACTGAAACGCTTTCTGCTCGATCGGCACCTGCATGTGATCCTCGAAGACACCATCGCCGAAGTCCTGCCGGGTCACGGCCTGCAAACGTCGTCGCGCAAGATGCTCGGCGAAGTCTGTGACATGGTCATCGTCGTCGGCGGCGACGGCAGCCTGCTCGGCGCCGCGCGGGCGCTGGCCAAACACAATATTCCAGTGCTGGGCATCAACCGTGGCAGCCTCGGTTTCCTCACTGATATTCGCCCGGACGAGCTGGAAATCAAGGTCGCCGAAGTGCTCGACGGCCATTATCTGGTGGAAAACCGCTTCCTGCTGCAAGCCGAAGTCCGCCGTCACGCCGAGGCCATCGGCCAGGGTGATGCGCTCAACGACGTGGTGCTGCACCCGGGCAAATCGACGCGGATGATCGAATTCGAGCTGTACATCGACGGCCAGTTTGTGTGCAGCCAGAAGGCCGACGGCCTGATCGTCGCCACGCCCACGGGCTCCACCGCCTACGCCTTGTCCGCCGGCGGGCCGATCATGCATCCCAAGCTCGACGCTATTGTGATTGTGCCGATGTACCCCCATACCTTGTCGGGACGGCCAATCGTGGTCGATGGCAACAGTGAGCTGAAAATCGTCGTGTCCAAAGATATGCAGATCTACCCGCAAGTTTCCTGCGACGGCCAGAACCATTTCACCTGCGCGCCGGGCGACACCATTACTGTGAGCAAGAAAGCGCAGAAGCTGCGACTGATCCACCCCCTCGATCACAACTACTACGAAGTCTGCCGCACCAAGCTCGGCTGGGGCAGCAAGCTGGGCGGTGGAGGCGACTGATGCTCGATCCCGCGCGCAGTTACGACCTGATCGGTGACGTGCACGGATGCGCCTTGACCCTCGAACACTTGCTTGACCGTCTCGGTTACCACAAGCAGGGCGGGGTCTGGCGGCATCCGTCGCGGATGGCGGTGTTCGTCGGCGACATCATCGACCGTGGCCCGCGGATTCGCGAAGCGCTGCACATCGTGCATGACATGGTCGAAGCCGGTCAGGCCTTGTGCATCATGGGCAACCACGAATTCAACGCCCTCGGCTGGAGCACGCCGGCGCCACCGGGCAGCGGCAAGCAGTTCGTGCGTGAACATACCAAGCGCCATGCGCGGCTGCTGCATGAAACCCTGACGCAATTCGAAGACCATCCGGGCGACTGGCATGATTTCCAGCAATGGTTTTACGAGCTGCCATTGTTCGTCGATGCCGGCCGCTTCCGGGTTGTGCACGCCTGTTGGGATGCCGGCCTGATCGAGCCGTTGCGCGGCCTGTTCCCCGATGGCTGCATCGATGAACACTTTTTACAGGCTTCGGCGGTACCCGGGAGCTTCGCCTGCACGGTGTTCGACCGCTTGCTGCGCGGCACTGACATGCGCCTGCCGGGCGGCCAGACCATGACCAGCGGTGACGGCCTGGTGCGTTCGTTCTTCCGCACCAAATTCTGGGAAGACGACCCGAAAACCTACGGCGACATCGTCTTCCAGCCCGATGCCTTGCCGGAGCCGGTAGCGCAGACGCCGCTGAGCTCCACGGAAAAGAATTCGCTGCTGCGCTACGGCGTCGACGAACCCTTGCTGTTCGTCGGCCACTATTGGCGCAGCGGCAAACCGGCGCCGATCCGCCCGAACCTCGCCTGCCTGGATTACAGCGCGGTGCTCTACGGCAAACTGGTTGCCTATCGTCTGGACCAGGAAACACGCCTCGATCCGCAAAAATTCGTCTGGGTCGATGTCGAGCGGCCGGAGGTGCTGCAATGAGTTCAGTAGCGGTATTGCGCCTGCCGTTGGCGGTGGACCTGAGCGGTTTCGTCAAACTGCTGCAACGCATGCAGGTGCCGCATCGGGTCAGCGAGGAGGCGGGCGAGCAGGTGCTGTGGGCGCCGGCAGAAATCAGCGACGACGTGCGCTCGCTGTACGAGCGTTTTCCGGCCGGCGACCCTGACCAGCAACTGGATATTCCAGTGGGCCAGACCTTCAAGCGCCCGAGCTTCGCCGAACAATTGAAACACGCCAAGGCTACCGGCTTGATCCTGCTGTTGAGCCTGATCGTCGGCGGTCTGACGTTCCTCGGCGAAAACCTTGAGACGCTGCGCTGGCTGACCTTTCTCGATTTTCGGGTGATCGGCGAGTTCATCCACTTCACGCCATTGGCCGACAGCCTGGCGGCAGGGCAGTGGTGGCGGCTGGTCACGCCGATGCTGATCCACTTCGGCATTCTGCATCTGGCGATGAACGGCATGTGGTACTGGGAGCTGGGCCGGCGCATCGAATCGCGTCAGGGCAGCATCAACCTGATCGGCCTGACGCTACTGTTCAGTCTGGTGTCCAACTATGCGCAGTTTGTCTGGAGCGGCCCGACCTTGTTTGGTGGTCTGTCCGGCGTGCTTTACGGCTTGCTCGGGCATTGCTGGATTTTCCAGTTGCTGGCGCCGAATCCAGCCTATCGTCTGCCGCGTGGTGTGCTGGCGATGATGCTGATCTGGCTGGTGGTGTGCATGTCCGGGCTGATCTCGTTGATCGGCTTCGGCCAGATCGCCAACGCTGCGCACCTGAGCGGGTTACTCATCGGATGCTTTACCGGTTTGTTGGGTGGTTTGTATAACCGCCGTAAACTGGCCGTCTGAATTTTTAGCGAATCGAAGAGCACGGAGACCCCTGATGTCCTCTTTTAACGACATGATCAGCAACATCACCCCGGACATCTACGAGAGCCTGAAACTGGCCGTGGAAATCGGCAAATGGTCCGACGGCAACAAGCTCACCGCCGAACAGCGCGAGCTGTCGTTGCAGGCGATGATCGCCTGGGAAATCCAGAACCTGCCTGAAGACCAGCGCACCGGTTACATGGGCCCGCAGGAATGTGCGTCGAAATCGATCGAAGTGCCGAACATCCTGTTCAAGTCGGATGCCATCCATTGATCGAGATTGGCCGCGGTGCAATCAGCAAAATGTCGGCGCGCCTGGACGGGCCGAACGTGCAATATGCGTTTCGTCTGGATGACGTCGAGGTGCCGGTCAACCCGTTGATCGGCAGCACGGTGCGTCTGGAATATCTGGGGGCGATCCACTGCACCCATTGCGGGCGCAAGACCAAAACCAGTTTCAGTCAGGGTTATTGCTACCCGTGCATGACCAGACTGGCGCAATGCGACCTGTGCATCATGAGCCCGGAGCGCTGCCACTTTGACGCGGGCACCTGTCGCGATCCGGCGTGGGGCGAGCAGTTCTGCATGACCGATCATGTGGTCTATCTGGCCAATTCGTCGGGGATCAAGGTTGGCATCACCCGTGCAACGCAGCTGCCGACCCGCTGGCTCGATCAGGGCGCCAGTCAGGCGTTGCCGATCATGCGCGTGTCGACACGCCAGCAATCGGGGTTCGTCGAAGACCTTTTCCGCAGCCAGGTGGCCGATAAAACCAACTGGCGCGCGCTGCTCAAGGGCGACGCGGCGGCGGTGGATCTGGCGCAGGTGCGCGATCAGCTGTTTGAAAGCTGCGCCGAAGGCCTGCAAGGTTTGCAAGAGCGATTCGGCCTACAGGCAATTCAGACGATTGCCGATGTCGAACCGCTGGAAATCCGCTATCCCGTCGAGCAATACCCGGCGAAAATCGTCAGCTTTAACCTGGACAAGAACCCGATTGCCGAAGGCACGCTACTGGGGATCAAGGGTCAGTACCTGATCTTCGACACCGGCGTGATCAACATTCGTAAATACACGGCTTACCAGCTCGCCGTGCATCAATAAGGATTCCAGCATGCGCACCGAACAACCGAAGATGATTTACCTCAAGGACTATCAGGCGCCCGAGTACCTGATCGACGAAACGCACCTGACCTTCGAGTTGTTCGAGGACCACAGTCTGGTCCACGCGCAACTGGTGATGCGCCGCAACCCCGAACGTGGCCCGGGCCTGCCGCCGCTGGTGCTGGACGGCCAGCAGCTGGAACTGCTCTCGGTAACGTTGGCCGACCAGGAGCTGAGCGCCGCGGACTATCAAGTCTCCGACAGCCACCTGACCCTGCAGCCGGGCAGCGACAGCTTCACCCTCGACACCAGCGTCAGGATCCACCCGGAAACCAACACCGCGCTGGAAGGCCTGTACAAGTCCGGCACGATGTTTTGCACCCAATGCGAGGCCGAAGGCTTCCGCAAAATCACCTATTACCTCGACCGCCCGGACGTGATGAGCAAGTTCACCACCACCGTGGTCGCCGAACAGCACAGCTACCCGGTGCTGCTCTCCAACGGCAACCCGATCGCTTCGGGCCCGGGCGAGGACGGCCGGCACTGGGCGACCTGGGAAGACCCGTTCAAGAAACCCGCCTACCTGTTCGCGCTGGTCGCCGGTGATTTGTGGTGCGTCGAAGACACCTTCACCACCATGAGCCAGCGCAACGTCGCGCTGCGCATCTATGTCGAGCCGGAAAACATCGACAAGTGCCAGCACGCGATGAATAGCCTGAAGAAGTCGATGCGCTGGGACGAAGAGGTCTACGGTCGCGAGTACGATCTGGACATCTTCATGATCGTCGCGGTCAACGATTTCAACATGGGCGCGATGGAGAACAAGGGCCTCAACATCTTCAACTCCAGTGCCGTGCTGGCCCGCGCCGAAACCGCCACTGACGCCGCGCACCAGCGGGTCGAGGCGATCGTCGCTCACGAATATTTCCACAACTGGTCGGGCAACCGCGTGACTTGCCGCGACTGGTTCCAGCTGTCGCTCAAGGAAGGCTTCACGGTGTTCCGTGACGCCGGTTTCTCCTCGGACATGAACTCGGCCACGGTCAAGCGCATTCAGGACGTCGCCTACCTGCGCACCCACCAGTTCGCCGAAGATGCCGGCCCGATGGCCCACGCGGTGCGCCCGGACAGCTTCATCGAGATTTCCAACTTCTACACCCTGACCGTGTACGAAAAGGGCTCGGAAGTGGTCGGCATGCTCCACACCCTGCTGGGCGCCGCAGGCTTCCGCAAGGGCAGCGATCTGTACTTCGAGCGTCACGACGGGCAAGCCGTGACCTGCGATGACTTCGTCAAGGCCATGGAAGACGCCAATGGCGTCGACCTGACGCAATTCAAGCGCTGGTACAGCCAGGCCGGCACACCGCGTCTGGCGGTCAGCCAGTCGTACGATGCCGCAGCGAAAACCTACAGCCTGACCTTCCGCCAGAGCTGCCCGGAAACCCCGGACAAAGTTGAAAAACTGCCGTTCGTGATTCCGGTCGAACTGGGTCTGCTCGACAGCCAGGGCAACGAGCTGGCGCTGCGTCTGGCCGGCGAAGCCTCGGCGCAAGGCACCACGCGGGTGATCTCGGTGACCGAGGCCGAGCAGACCTTCACCTTCGTCGATATCAACGAGCAACCGCTGCCATCGCTGCTGCGCGGCTTCTCGGCGCCGGTGAAACTGAGCTTCCCGTACAACCGCGATCAACTGATGTTCCTCATGCAGCACGACAGCGACGGCTTCAACCGCTGGGATGCCGGCCAGCAACTGGCGGTGCAGGTGTTGCAAGAGTTGATCGGCCAGCAGCAAAAGGGCGAGGCCATGGTCCTTGACCCGCGCCTGACCTCGGCGCTGCGCACGGTGCTGTCCGACGAGTCGCTGGATCAGGCGATGGTCGCCGAAATGCTTTCGCTGCCGGGTGAGGCCTATCTCACCGAAATCAGCGAAGTGGCCGACGTCGAGGCGATCCACAACGCCCGCGAGTTCGCCCGCAAGCAACTTACCGAAGGTTTGTTCGAAGCGCTGTGGCTGCGTTACCAGGCCAACCGCGACCTGTCCAAGCAAACGCCGTACGTGGCCGAAGCCGAGCATTTTGCCCGTCGCGCCTTGCAGAACATCGCGCTGTCGTACCTGATGCTCAGCGGCAAGCCGGAAGTACTGGCGGCGGCGCTGGAGCAGTTCGAAAACGCCGACAACATGACCGAGCGTCTGACCGCGCTGGCCGTGCTGGTCAACTCGCCGTTCGAAGAGCAGAAAGCCCTGGCGCTGGCCAGTTTCGCCGAGCACTTCAAGGACAATCCGCTGGTCATGGATCAGTGGTTCAGCGTGCAGGCCGGTAGCACCTTGCCGGGCGGACTGGAACGGGTGAAGGCGTTGATGCAGCACCCGGCGTTCAACATCAAGAACCCGAACAAGGTCCGCGCGCTGATCGGTGCGTTCGCCGGGCAGAACCTGATCAACTTCCACGCGGCGGACGGTTCCGGCTATCGCTTCCTCGCCGATCTGGTGATCGAGTTGAATGGCTTCAACCCGCAAATCGCCTCGCGCCAACTGGCGCCGCTGACTCGCTGGCGCAAATACGACAGCGCGCGTCAGGCGCTGATGAAGGCCGAGCTGGAGCGGATTCTCGCGTCGGGGGCGTTGTCGAGTGATGTGTACGAGGTGGTGAGCAAGAGTCTGGCTTGAGGGCCTACTCGAGTCGGTTTTTGTGCACTTGAAAAAAAGGCCACCTCAGCCCGACGCTGAGGTGACCCGAGGGTGACATTTTGGTTGACTGATGAACCTGTGGGAGCGGGCTTGCCCGCGATGGCTTCGCCACATTCAACATTGGTGTGTCTGAAATTCAGCTATCGCGGGCAAGCCCGCTCCCACAGGGATTGGCAGTGTCAGAGAGAACTCAGTGCGAGCCGGCAGCCTTGTTGAGGTCGCTTTCAGTCCATTCGGTGTAGACGCAGGCGTCGGTGGTCGCCCAGCGCACATGCACCGGGTCGCCGGCCTTGAGCGGCATGCCGGCGGCTGACAAGGCTTTCACTTTCATCGAGGTTCCGCCTGCGGTGACCACGCTGCAGGTCTGGCTTTCGCCGAGGAACAGCACTTCCACCACGGTCGCTGACACCTCGTTCCAGCCCGACGGCAGCGGTTCGCGGGTTGCCTGCTGCACGCTCAAGGCCAAGGCCTTTTCCGGCCGCACCATCAGCAACACATCCTGATCAGTCTGCAACCCGGCCGTCAGCCGGATCGACAACGGCTGCCCCTCGAAACTCGCCGCCGCATTGCCCTGCGCCTTGAGCTTGAGAAAGTTCGAGTTGCCGAGGAATGAAGCCACAAAGGCGTTCGGCGGATTCTGATACAGGTCATAACCGCTGCCCAACCCGACAATCTTGCCGTGGCTGAAAATCGCGATGCGCTGCGACAAACGCATGGCTTCTTCCTGATCGTGAGTCACGTAGACGATGGTGATGCCCAGGCGCCGATGCAGTTGGCGCAGTTCGTCCTGCAGATCCTCGCGCAGTTTTTTGTCCAGCGCACCGAGCGGTTCGTCCATCAGCAGGATGCGTGGTTCGTAAACCAGCGCACGGGCGATGGCCACACGCTGCTGCTGGCCGCCGGACAGTTGCGAAGGGCGGCGATGGGCGAACTGTTCCAGTTGCACCAGTTTCAGCATGGCGTCGACGCGTTTGTTGCGCTCGGCCGCTGCCAGTTTGCGAATCGCCAGAGGGAAGGCGATGTTGTCGCGCACCGACAGATGCGGGAACAGCGAATAGCGCTGGAAGACCATGCCGATGTCGCGCTTGTGCGGCGGCACATTGACCAGCGATTGGCCGTTGACGAGGATCTCGCCGCTGCTCGGTGTTTCGAAGCCGGCGAGCATCGACAGCGTCGTACTTTTGCCCGAGCCGCTGGAGCCGAGGAAGGTCAGGAATTCACCGTCCTTGATGTCCAGCGAGATGTTGTCGACGGCGGCAAAGTCGCCGTAGTGCTTGTTCAGGTTGCGCAGGCTGACCAGGGGTTTGTCGTTCTGCTGGGAGGCGTCTTTGATCACGGCACTCATGTCGTACTCCTCGGCGCTCAGGCGCTGATTTCGTTGCGCCGGCGCAGGGCGGCGGCGATCACCATGACCAATACCGACAGGCCGATCAGCAGCGTCGAAGCGACGGCGATCACCGGGGTCAGGTCCTGGCGCAAAGTGGTCCACATTTTCACGGGAAGGGTTTGCAGGGTCGGGCTTGCCATCATCACGCTGAGCACCACTTCATCCCACGAAACCAGAAAGGCGAAGAGGGCGCCGGCGACCATGCCCGGACGAATCGCCGGAAACGTCACCTTGAACACCGCTTGCAGGCGCGAGGCGCCGCAGATCACCGCCGCGTCTTCAATCGACTGATCGAACAGCTTCAGCGAGTTGATGATCGAGATGATGGTGAACGGCAGTGCGACGATCACATGGCTGACGACGAACGCGAACATCGTCCCGGTGTAGCCGAGCTTGAGAAACAGTGCGTACACCGCCACGGCGATGATCACCAGCGGCACGATCATCGGCAGGGTGAACAGCCCGTACAGCATTTCCCGGCCAGGAAAACGCCCGCGCACCAGCGCAAACGCGGTCGGCAAGCCGAGGGCCACGGCGCAGATCGTGGTCAGCACGGCCACTTTGAGGCTGGCCGCAGCGGCGCTCATCCAGTCGGGATTGGAGAAGAACTGGCCGTACCATTTCAGCGTCCAGCCCGGTGGCGGGAACACCAGCCACTGCGAGGAACCGAACGACAGCAGCACGATGAACACGATCGGCAACAGCAGGAACAGACCGATCAGCCCGGTGGTGGCATACAAGCCGAAACGCATGCGCCGGCTCATGGCGTTGGGAGTCAGGAGCATGTCGGCTTACCTCGCGTTGCTGGCGCCAACCGGGGATTCCGGCTGAAGCTTCAGGTAGAAGTAGAACAGCACCAAAGTGATCGCGATCAGCAACGCAGCGCCGGCACTGGCCAGGCCCCAGTTGAGGAACGATTGCACCTGCTGAATGATGAACTCCGGCAACATCATGTTCTGCGCGCCGCCGAGCAGCGCCGGGGTCACGTAGTAACCGAGCGACATCACGAACACCATCAACCCGCCGGAGGCCAGACCCGGCCGGCACAGCGGCAGGAACACCCGGAAGAAGTTGGTCCACGGGCTCGCGCCGCAGATCGAGCCGGCCTGCAGGATCATCGGGTCGATGGCCTGCATGGTCGCCTGCAACGGCAGCACGATGAACGGGATCATGATGTAGCTCATGCCGATCACCACGCCGGTGAGGTTGTGCACCATTTCCAGCGGCTGGTCGATGATGCCCATGGCCATCAGCGCCTTGTTGATCACGCCCGAGGCTTGCAGCAACACCAGCCATGAATAGGTGCGGGCGAGCAGGCTGGTCCACATCGACAACAGCACGATGTTGAGAATCCAGCGGCCCCAGCCGCGCGGCACCAGGGTGATTGCCCAGGCCAGCGGGAAGCCCAGCAGCAGGCTGAACAACGTCACCAGCCCGGCCACCGAAAAGGTGTTGAGCAACACCCGCGCATACGCCGAGTTGGCGAACAGCTGTTCATAGTTGCCAAGGCTTGGCGTTGGTTCGAGCACGCCGCGCAACAACAGGCCAATCAACGGCGCCAGAAAGAACAGGCCGAGGAACAACAGCGCCGGGGCAAGGTTGCCGGCGCCGCGCCAGCGGTGTCTGAGGGACGGGGCTTGCTGCATCGCAACCGCCTGGGTTCCGTGGGCCGAACCGGCAGCGCCGAGGGCGCTCCCGGTAGCAGTGGAGGGACGGGGCGCGGTGGCCGCCATTTTCATTTGACCAGCCATTCGTTCCACCGTGTCGCGATGGCCGGACCGTTCTTGGCCCAGTACGCAAAATCAAGAGTGATCTGATCCTTGGCGTAGGCAGTCGGCAGGTTGGGGGCCAGCGTCGAATCCAGACGCCCCACACTGTCGAGGTTGACCGGCGCGTAGGCGGTCAGGTTGGAAAAGTCAGCCTGGCCTTTGGCGCTGCTGGCGTTGGCGAGGAACTTCATCGCCGCGTCCTTGTTTTTCGCACCTTTTGGAATGACCAGAATGTCGGCCATGACCAGGTTCTGCTTCCAGCTCACGCCGACCGGCGCGCCGTCTTCCTGCAGGGCGTGGACGCGACCGTTCCAGAACTGGCCCATGCTCGCTTCACCGGAGGCCAGCAGTTGCTGCGACTGCGCGCCGCCGCCCCACCAGACGATGTCTTTCTTGATGGTGTCGAGTTTCTTGAAAGCGCGATCCAGATCCAGCGGGTAGAGCTTGTTGGCGGCGACGCCATCGGCCAGCAGCGCCAGTTCCAGCACGCCGGGGCTCGGCCATTTGTACAGGGCGCGTTTACCGGGGTAGGTCTTGGTGTCGAACAGCGCGCTCCAGTCCTGCGGCTTGTTGGCGCCGAGCTTGCCTTCGTTGTAGCCGAGGACAAAGGAGAAGAAGAACGAGCCGACACCGTGATCGTTGACGAAGCGCAAGTCGATCTTGTCGCGCTGGATCACTTTGAAATCGAGGGGTTCGAGCAGGCCTTCAGCCGCGGCGCGCAGGGCGAAATCGGCTTCGACATCGACCACGTCCCACTGCACGTTGCCGCTCTCGACCATGGCCTTGAGTTTGCCGTAGTCGGTCGGCCCGTCCTGCACGACGGTAATGCCGCTGGCCTTGCTGAACGGATCGGCCCAGGCCTGCTTCTGCGCATCCTGGGTGCTACCGCCCCAGCTGACGAAGTTGACGCTTTCGGCAGCCATTGCAGCCTGGCCGGTGACGCTGAGCAGTCCCGCAAACAGAATTGCGGTTGCAGCTTTGTTCAACACCATTTTTACGCCCTCATTGTTGTGTTTATTGAGCGGGCTTGCGTTGTTGCCCGCCTGACGGGAGCAGTAGATGGACGTTCGTTGGAGTGTCCGGTCTATGGAATATCATATTATGGTATTCCAAACTTTGTGCAAGCACTTTGCCTTACCGGTTATCTGGCGAAGCCGTTTTAGTGCCTCAGGAAATCAATGTTTGAAATACAAACCCCTGTAGGAGTGAGCCTGCTCGCGATAGCGGTGTGTCAGCCAACATCTTCCTCAACTGATACACCGCCATCGCGAGCAGGCTCACTCCTACAATTGAATCTGTGCTTGGCGCGGGTTATTCAGTGAACGGGATGCTCTCGACCACCTCAAGGTCATACCCGGTCAACCCCGCATATTTCAGCGGCGGGCCGAGATGCCGCAGCTTGCCAACCCCGAGGTTCTGCAGAATCTGCGCTCCGGTGCCGACTTCCGAATAGATCCGCGACTGCGAGCGGCTGAACTGTCGCGGTGGCTGGGTCAGTTGCGGCACCCGCTCAAGCAAGGCCTGTGACGACTCATGATTGGCCAGCACCACAACCACCCCGTGACCTTCGGCAGCGACCCGTTGCAGCGCCGCCCACAGCGTCCAGTTCTTCGGCCCGCTGTATTCGGCACCGACCAGATCGCGCAGCGGATCGATCACATGCACGCGCACCAGCGTCGGCTCGTCACGGCGCAGATCGCCCATGACCATCGCCATGTGCACGCCGCCCTCGATGCGGTCCTCAAAGGTGATCAAGCGGAAGGTGCCGTGTACCGTCGGCAGCTCACGTTCACCGATGCGTTCGATGGTGTGCTCGGTGCTCAGGCGATAGTGGATCAGGTCGGCGATGGTGCCGATCTTGATCCCGTGCTTGCGTGCGAACAGTTCCAGATCCGGGCGCCGGGCCATGGTGCCGTCGTCGTTCATCACCTCGACGATCACCGAGGCTGGAGTGAAACCGGCCAGTCGCGCCAGGTCACAACCGGCTTCGGTGTGGCCGGCGCGGGTCAGCACGCCGCCTTCCTTGGCGCGCAGCGGGAAGATGTGGCCGGGCTGCACCAGGTCTTCGGCACGCGCATTCGGCGCGACGGCGGCGGCGACGGTGCAGGCGCGATCGGCTGCGGAAATGCCGGTGGTCACGCCGACCGCTGCTTCAATCGACACGGTGAACGCGGTGCTGAACACGCTGCCGTTGCTCGGGACCATTTGCTCCAGGCCCAAACGCTGGCAATGTTCGTCGGTCAGGGTCAGGCAGATCAGCCCGCGCGCTTCGCGGGCCATGAAGCTGATCGCCTCGGGCGTACAGCGGTCGGCGGCCAGCAACAGGTCGCCTTCGTTCTCGCGGTCTTCGTCATCGACCAGCAAAACCATTTTGCCGAGGCGATAATCTTCGATGATTTCTTCGATGCTGTTGAAGGCCATGCTGGACTCTCAGGGTTCGTTGGAAATATATTGGTATACCATAATACGAAATCAACCAAGAGGTCACTATGAAGGCGTACTGGATTGCTCATGTGGATATAGCCGATGCCGAACACTACAGCCAATACACCCAGCGCACGCCGCAGGCGATTGCCGCGTTCGGTGGCGTATTTCTCGTCAGAGGCGGGCGCAGCGAAGCGATGGAAGGGCGTGAAACGCCGCAACGCACGGTGGTGATCGAGTTCGAGAGCTATGAGCAAGCCGTGGCGTGCTACCGCTCGGCGGCGTATCAGGAGGCGAGGCGTTATCGCGAGGACTGGGCGAGGGCGGAGATCATTATCGTTGAGGCCTTTGCCCCGCTCTAAGCCGCATTGATCGTTCCCACGCTCCGCGTGGGAATGCAGCCCGGGACGCTCTGCGTCCCATCCAGAGCCGAACGCGGAGCGTCCGTAGAGGCATTCCCACGCGGAGCGTGGGAACGATCAGACATCAGCGCATGAAGTGAATTTTGCCGCTGTCGTCATTACCCATGTAAATCCCGTAAACCCCCGCCTGACGCTCTTCGATGTAGCGCTCGAGAATCTGCCGGATCGCCGGGTAGTAGATCTGTTCCCACGGAATGTCTTCAGGGGCGAAGAATTTGTAGTCCAGCGTCTCCGGCCCATATTGCCCGGTAATCTCCAGGGCGATGGCGCGGAAGATGATGTACACCTCGCTGATCTTTGGCACGCTGAAAATCGAATACGGCGAGACGATCTCGGCGCGCACGCCGCTTTCTTCCCAGACTTCGCGCAACGCCGCCTGCTCGGTGGTCTCAAAGCTTTCCATGAAACCGGCAGGCAGCGTCCAGGTGCCCGGGCGCGGCGGGATCGCCCGTTGGCACAGCAGGTATTTGCCGTCCTGCTCGATGATGCAGCCGGCGATGATCTTCGGATTGACGTAGTGGATGTAGCCACAGCCGCGGCACATCAGGCGCTCGTGCGTATCGCCCGCCGGTACCTGCTGACCGAGGTCAGGGCCACCGCATTTCGGGCAATAGCTCGGGCTGAACATATCAGTGACCTATACGCGGTTCTTTCAGCGCGATCGGCAGGGTGATCGCCGGCGTCGCGCCAGTCTCTTCCTGCTTGCGCTTGAGGTAGTCGAGGGCCACGGCAGCCGCAGCGCGCACGTGATCGACACAGGCCTGATGCGCCGCCAGCGGATCGCCGCTCTTGATTGCCGCGACCATTTTTTCCATCTCGTGATTACTTGCGCCGCGACGGTTTTCCTGCGACACCGAGGTCGCGCGCAAGTAGCTGATGCGCGCCTGCAACTGGCGCAACTGGGTGGCGGCGACGTGGTTGCCCGAGCCTTCGAGCAGTACGTCGTAGAAACCCTGCACCGAGTCGATCACCTGCTGCAACTCGCCGTCCTTCAACGCCTTGCGGTTGTCGTCGAGGGCTTTTTCCAGGGCTTTGATGTCCTTGGCCTTGGCGCGCAGGGTGAACAGCTGCACGATCAGGCCTTCGAGCACGCAACGCAGTTCGTAGATATCGACGGCATCGGCGAGGGTGATGATCGCCACGCGCGGGCCCTTGGCGTCGGCGAATTCGACCAGACCTTCGGATTCAAGATGACGCAAGGCTTCGCGCACCGAAGTGCGGCTGACGCCGAGGCGATCACACAGGTCGCGTTCGACCAGACGATCGCCTGGCATGAGCTGGAAATTCATGATCGCGCTACGCAGTTTGTCCAGCACGATTTCGCGCAGGGTAACGGGGTTGCGATTGACCTTGAAGCTGTCGTCGAGTGGCTGGCGTTTCATGGGGTCCGCTCTTGAGCTTGGCTGTCCATGCCAGACGGGCATCTAAACAGCCGAGGGGTTAACTGGAGGCCTCGGCGTCGGCTTCGGCAAAGGCTTCACGGGCCAGCCGGAAACTGTCCACGGCTGCCGGAACGCCGCAATAAATGCCGACCTGAAGCAGAATTTCGCGTATTTGCTCACGACTCAGGCCGTTACGCAAGGCGCCACGCACATGCAGCTTGAGTTCGTGCGGGCGGTTGAGCGCCGAGATCATCGCCAGGTTGATCATGCTGCGCTCCTTGAGCGACAACCCCTCGCGTCCCCAGACATGGCCCCAGCAGTACTCGGTGACCATTTCCTGCAGCGGACGGGTGAAGTCATCGGCGTTGTCGATCGAGCGCTGCACGTAGGCTTCGCCCAATACCTGGGTGCGGATCTTCAGGCCTTTTTGGTACTTTTCGTTACTCATATTCTTTGCCTCACCTCAATCCCTGTGGGAGCTGGCTTGCCAGCGATGACGGCGTCACATTCGAAATCAATATCGACTGACCTGACGCCATCGCTGGCAAGCCAGCTCCCACAGGGTTTTGCGTTGTTAGCTCAAACCAGGGTCGGCAGCGCACCCAGCTTGCCCTTGTGGTAAATCATCGGCGTCACCGGTTGCTCGGGCAGGATCAGGTGCTTCACTGCGCCGACGATGATCGCGTGGTCTCCGCCATCGTATTCCCGCCACAACTCGCACTCGATGATCGCCGTGGCCTTGGCGAGGATCGGGTTGCCCAGATCGCTCAAGTGCCACTCGATGTCTTTGGCCTTGTCCTTGCCCTTGCCGGCGAACGCATAGGCTTCGGCGGTCTGCTCGGCGGAGAGCAAGTGAATGGCGAACTTCTTGCTGTCGCGCAGCACCGGATAGGTGTCGGAGGCGTAGTTGGGGCAGAACAGCACCAGTGCCGGGTCGATCGACAGCGCGCTGAAGGCGCTGGCGGTGATGCCGACGATGCCGCCGTCCGGGTCCAGCGTCGTGACCACCGTGACGCCGGACGGAAACGAGCTCATGACGTCTTTGTAAATGCCGGGTTCGATCATTTCGCAGGACTCCTAGCGCATCACAAACGGATCAGGCATTGGCGCCTGGGAGAGATTGATCCACACCGTTTTCAGTTCGGTGTAGGCCAGCACCGAATCGATGCCGCTTTCGCGTCCATAGCCACTGTTCTTGAAGCCGCCGATCGGCGCCATCGCCGACACCGCGCGGTAAGTGTTGACCCAGATGATCCCCGAGCGCACATCGCGCGCCAGGCGATGGGCACGGCCCAGGTCGCGGGTCCAGATGCCGGCGGCGAGGCCGAACTGCGAGTCGTTGGCGATTGCCAGCGCTTCGGCTTCATCTTTGAAACGGATCACCGACGCCACCGGACCGAAGACTTCTTCCTGCATGATCTTCATCGAGTTGCGGTCGCACTCGAACAGCGTCGGCTCGTAGAACCAGCCTTCGCCGACATCCGTCGGCCGCTTGCCGCCGGTACGCAAACGCGCGCCTTCAGCGATGGCATCGGCGACCAGGCCTTCGACTACCGCCAATTGCTGGGCGGTGGCCATCGGGCCCATCTCGCTGTGGTCTTCCTGCGGGTTGCCGATGCGAATGCGCTGGGCGCGTTCGACCAGCCGATTGACGAACTCGTCGTAGATTTCGTCCTGCACCAGCAAGCGCGAACCGGATACGCAACTCTGCCCGGACGCGGCGTAGATGCCGGCAATCGCGCCGTTGATCGCGCTGTCCAGATCGGCGTCGGCGAAGATAATGTTCGGCGACTTGCCGCCCAGTTCCAGCGACAGCTTCGCGAAGTTCTCGGCGCTGCTGCGCACCACATGCCGTGCCGTCGCCGCGCCGCCAGTAAAGGCGATCTTGCGGATCAGCGGATGGCGGGTGAGGGCGGCGCCGGTGCTCGGGCCGTAACCGGTGACGACGTTGACCACACCCGGCGGAATCCCGGCTTCGAGGGCCAGCCGCGCCAGTTCCAGAATCGTTGCCGAAGCGTGCTCGGACGGCTTGATCACAATGGTGTTGCCGGCGGCGAGGGCCGGGGCCAGTTTGATTGCCGTCAGATAGAGCGGGCTGTTCCACGGAATGATCGCGGCGACCACGCCCATCGCTTCGTGCACGGTGTAGGCAAACAGGTCGGGCTTGTCCAGCGGCAGCGTGCCGCCTTCAAGCTTGTCGGCCAGGCCGGCGGTGTAGTGGAAGAACTCCGGCAGATAGCCGACCTGGCCACGGGTTTCGCGGATCAGCTTGCCGTTGTCGCGGCTTTCCAGCTGCGCCAGTTGTTCCTTGTTTTCAGCGATCAGGTCACCGAGGCGGCGCAGCAGCTTGCCCCGTGCGGTGGCGGTCAGACCGCGCCAGGCCGGGCTGTCGAATGCGGTTTGCGCGGCTTGCACGGCGCGTTCGACGTCGGCTTCATCGGCATCGGGCAGTTCGGCCCAGGCTTGCGCCGAGGCCGGGTTGAGGCTTTCGAAGGTCTTGCCGGAGAGGGCGTCGACCCATTCTCCGCCGATGCACATCTGGAAGCGTGCGAGTGTCATGCAACGATCCCCTTTATATGGTTTTGTCGGGAGTGTGCGAATTGCAGAAATTGCAGCAATGTCTGGTTGACCAGGCGCGGCGACTCTACCGGCATCATATGCCGTTGCTCGGGGAGCACGGCAACCTTCGCACCGGGAATGCGTCGGGCCAGTTGCTCGGCCATTTCCGGGGTCGAACCGGGATCGAGCTCGCCAGTGGCGATCAGCGTCGGTGCGGTGATCGTGCCGAGGTCGTCGGCGCGGTACATGTCCTGGGTGGCGAACAGTTCGTAGGTGGTCAGGTAACCCTGCGGATCGTTGTTGGCCAGGGTCTGGCGCAGCGCGGCGATCTGTGCCGGGTTGGCCGCCTGATATTCACGGCTGAACCAGCGTGACAGCGCCGCTTCGGCGTTGGCATCCGGGCCATGCTCGGCGGCCTGCGCGGTGCGCGCGATGACACCGGCACGCTGCTCTTCGCTGCGGTTGAACACGCTGTTGAGAACCACCAGGCTTTGCAGGCGCTCTGGGTAGTGCAGGGCAAACGCCCGCGCGACCAGGCCGCCCATGGAGAAACCGATCACTGCGGCCTGCGGCAGATTCAGGTGATCGAGCAGTTCGAGCAACTGATCGGCGTAACCGAGCAGGTCGGTGCCGCTGGCCGGCCGCGGACTGGCGCCGTGGCCGAGCATGTCGTAGGCGATCACCTGATAGTCGCTGGACAGGCCAACGATCTGGCCGCCCCACATTTCTTTGTTCAGGCCCACGCCGTGGATCAAAACCACGGGCTGGCCTTGGCCGGTCGCCAGGTAACTGGTGCCAGCCGGGGTGAGTTCAGCGGTGAGCCGAATCATGGAGCGCTCCTGCAATGCCTTTTTATTGTGATTACTGGGCTTTTTCGGCGGCCAGTTCTTCCAGATCGATGTAGCGGTTGCCGATGCGCGGGTGCAGACGGCCGCCGTCAGCGCAGCCCAGCACCACGACGATTTCGTCGGCACGCGGGGCGTCTTCGATCTGCATTTCCAGGGTGATGTAGTGCGAACGCTGACCTTCGTCGTCCTTGTGCATCATCGGGATCTGGATCGAGGTGCCCGGGCCGCCGCGCTTGTTGGTGAAGCTCAGGTAGCTCTTGGCGTTGACCGCTTCGCGATAATGGTTGCCGAAGCGCAGGGTGTGGATCACGGCGGAGGCGTGTTCGATCTCGCCATCAGCGCCGACCACCGCGGCTTTGCCGTAAGCCTCGATCTTTTCCGCGCCGCCGATGATGCCGACCAGACGCTCGACCATCAGCGCGCCGAGATCAGAGCAGTTGGCGCGGATCTGCGGCTTGAGGTCTTCGACAAAACCGTTGCCCACCCAAGGGTTCTTCATCACCACGGCGAGGCCCACCATGGTCACAGGCTTGTCGGTGGCTTTGCCGCCTTCAATAAAGGTTTCTTCGACATAGCTGACGATCTTGCGGATTTCGAAACTCATGAGCTGCTCCGTAGGGGGATTGAGAGTGTCTGTGCGTCTGATGGTATACCATAATACTGATCGTGCAAGTCCCCTCGCGCACTTTTGCCGCATCACCCCGGCGAATGGTCATGTATTCAAATCCGCAAGGCACCACCGACCCCTGTAGGAGTGAGCCTGCTCGCGATAGCGGTGTGTCAGCCAGTGATTTGCTAACTGACGCACCGCTATCGCGAGCAGGCTCACTCCTACAGGGGGGAATCCGTCGGCAATGTGGTTAACAAAAGATAACGTGGCGCCGATTGTCAGACGTTTCGAAAGCCCGATAGGATGAGCCAGCTTCCGAAGGGGCTCTGGATGGCGGGTTTCAGGACTATGCTTCTGATCAGCCATCATCGCAGCACCCTTGCGGCGCCCTTGAAGGCCTGATGGCCCAACAATAATAAATAGGGGAAGGTCTATGAGTCGTTGCCGCCCGCCGGCGTTGCGCAACACCGCGTTGCTGGTCACAGCACTCTCTCTGCTGGGTTTTGCCACACTCTCGGCGCCCGTCATCGCCGCCGAGGCACCTGCTGACGTGGTGTATGCCACGGAATCGGCAAAAGCCGCGAAAAGCCTGATTCTCGATGTCGTCCATGCCGGCAAGCGCCTGGTCGCGGTGGGTGACCGTGGGCACATTCTCTATTCCGATGACCAGGGCAAAACCTGGGTCCAGGCCAAAGTGCCAACCCGGCAACTGCTCACCGCCGTGTATTTCGTCGACGACCAGCACGGCTGGGCAGTCGGCCATGACGCGCAGATCCTCGCCAGTGCAGACGGCGGTCTGACCTGGACCAAGCAGTTCGAAGACCTCAAACGTGAATCGCCGCTGCTCGACGTCTGGTTCAAGGACGCCAACAGCGGCTTTGCCGTGGGCGCGTACGGCACGCTGCTGGAAACCACCGACGGCGGCAAGGACTGGCAAGACGTCAGCGACCGCCTCGACAACGAAGACCAGTTCCACCTCAACGCCATCGCTGCCGTGAAAGACGCCGGGCTGTTCATCGTCGGCGAGTCGGGCAGCATGTTCCGCTCCGCCGATGACGGCCAGACTTGGGAAAAGCTCGAAGGCCCGTACGAAGGTTCGCTGTTCGGCGTGATCGGCACGGCGCAAGCGCAGACCCTGCTGGCCTACGGCTTGCGCGGCAATCTCTACCGCTCCACCGATTTCGGCAGCAACTGGGAGCAGGTCGAGCTTAAAGCCGCGCGCGGTGCGCTGGAGTTCGGCCTCTCCGGCGGCACGCTGCTCGAAGACGGCTCGATCGTCATTGTCGGCAACGGCGGCTCGGTGATCAGCAGCAGCGACAACGGCGAGACCTTCAGCGTGTTCAACCGCCCGGACCGCATTTCGCTGTCGTCGGTCGCCGCGGCCGGCGACGGCAATCTGGTTCTGAGCGGGCAGGGCGGTGTACACCTCACCCAGCCAAACGGTGCCGAGACCAATAACAAGAAGGCGGGCCTATGACTTCCTTGATCACTCCCCAGCAGGAAAAGGCGACGTTCCTCGAACGCCTGATTTTCAACAACCGCCCGGCGGTGATTCTGATCTGTCTGGTGGTGAGCATTTTCCTGTTCTGGCAGGCCACGCTGATCCGGCCGTCGACCAGTTTCGAAAAAATGATCCCGCTGCAGCATCCCTTCATCGAAAAGATGATGGAGCACCGCAATGATCTGGCGAACCTCGGCAACACCGTGCGTATTTCGGTGGAAGCCACTGACGGCGACATCTTCTCCAAGGAGTACATGGAGACCCTGCGGCAGATCAACGACGAGGTGTTCTACATCTCCGGCGTCGACCGCTCCGGGCTGAAGTCGCTGTGGAGCCCGAGCGTACGCTGGACCGAAGTGACCGAAGAGGGCTTCGCCGGTGGTGAAGTGATCCCGCAGAGCTACAACGGCTCGCAGGACAGCCTCGATCTGCTGCGCAACAACGTGCTCAAGTCCGGCCAGGTCGGGCGTCTGGTGGCCAACGATTTCAAGTCGAGCATCGTCGACATTCCGCTGCTCGAGTCGTATCCGGACCCGCAGGACCAGGGCAAGTTGCTCGCCCTGGACTATCGCCAGTTCTCCCATGAACTCGAAGACAAGATCCGCAACAAGTTCGAAGCACAGAACCCCAACGTCAAGATCCACATCGTCGGTTTCGCCAAGAAGGTCGGCGACCTGATCGATGGTCTGGTGATGGTCGTGCTGTTCTTTGGCGTCGCCTTCGTCATCACCTTGATCCTGCTGCTGTGGTTCACCAACTGCGTGCGCAGCACCATTGCCGTGCTGAGCACGACGCTGGTAGCGGTGGTCTGGCAGCTCGGCTTGATGCACTTTTTTGGCTTCGGCCTCGATCCATATTCGATGCTGGTGCCGTTCCTGATTTTCGCCATCGGCATTTCCCACGGCGTGCAGAAGATCAACGGGATCGCCCTGCAATCCAGCGAGGCCGACAACGCGCTGACTGCCGCACGGCGCACGTTCCGGCAGTTGTTCCTGCCGGGGATGATCGCGATTCTCGCCGATGCGGTGGGCTTCATCACCTTGCTGATCATCGACATCGGCGTGATCCGTGAACTGGCGATTGGCGCGTCCATCGGTGTGGCGGTGATTGTCTTTACCAACCTGATCCTGCTGCCGGTGGCGATTTCCTATGTCGGCATCAGCAAGCGCGCGATCGCCAAGAGCAAGAAAGACGCTAACCGCGAACATCCGTTCTGGCGCCTGCTGTCGAACTTCGCCAATCCGAAAGTCGCACGCATCTCGGTGGTGCTGGCGCTGATCGCCTTCGGCGGCGGCCTCTGGTACAGCCAGAACCTGAAAATCGGCGACCTTGACCAGGGTGCGCCGGAACTGCGCCCGGACTCGCGCTACAACAAGGACAACAACTTCATCATCAGCAACTACTCGACCAGTTCCGACGTGCTGGTGGTGATGGTCAAGACCAAGGCTGAAGGCTGCTCGCGCTACGAAGCCATGGCGCCGATCGATCAGTTGATGTGGAAGATGCAGAACACCGAGGGCGTGCAGTCGGCGATCTCGCTGGTGACCGTGTCCAAGCAGATGATCAAGGGCATGAACGAGGGCAACCTGAAATGGGAAACCCTGTCGCGCAACCCGGACGTGCTGAACAACTCGATCGCCCGTGCCGACGGCCTCTACAACAACAGTTGCTCACTGGCGCCGGTGCTGGTGTTCCTCAACGATCACAAGGCTGAAACCCTCGATCGTGCGGTGAACGCGGTGCAGGAATTCGCCAAGGAGAACAACAAGGACGGCCTCGAATTCATCCTCGCCGCCGGTAACGCCGGGATCGAAGCGGCGACCAACGAAGTCATCAAACAGGCCGAGCTGACCATCCTGATTCTGGTGTACATCTGCGTCGCGGTGATGTGCATGATCACCTTCCGCTCGTGGGCGGCGACCCTGTGCATCGTCCTGCCGCTGGTGCTGACCTCGGTCCTCGGCAACGCGCTGATGGCGTTCATGGGCATCGGCGTGAAAGTCGCGACGTTGCCGGTGGTGGCGCTGGGGGTGGGGATTGGCGTGGACTACGGCATCTACATTTACAGCCGTCTGGAAAGCTTCCTGCGTGCGGGGCTGCCGTTGCAGGAAGCCTATTACCAGACCCTGAAATCGACCGGTAAAGCCGTGCTGTTCACCGGCCTGTGCCTGGCAATCGGCGTGTGCACCTGGATCTTCTCGGCGATCAAGTTCCAGGCTGACATGGGGCTGATGCTGACCTTCATGTTGTTGTGGAACATGTTTGGCGCGCTGTGGCTGCTGCCGGCGCTGGCCAAGTTCCTGATCAAGCCGGAGAAACTGGCGGGGCAGAAGGGCAATTCGTTGTTTGCCCATTGATCTGAGTGGCTGAAACGACAAAGCCGCAACCTTTGGGGGTTGCGGCTTTTTTATGTCCCGGAATCCACTCAGATCAAATGTAGGAGTGAGCCTGCTCGCGATAGCGGTGTGTCAGGCGGTAAATGGTCAACTGATACACCGCTATCGCGAGCAGGCTCACTCCTACAGGGGATTTATGGTGTGTCAGGAGAGTTCGGTGCCAAGCACCACACTCAGCGCACTCCGCGCATCATCCAGCTGCACCAGCGTCGCATGCCTTGCGCCGAGGGCGTCGCGATTTTCAATCGCGGTCAAGATCGCCTTATGCCGCGGCAGCGCCAGCTCATGCAGATTCGGCCGCTGATTGGAATGCTTCAACGCCTCGGCAATCGCCACCGCGAGCATGTTGCACAGGTTCGCCAGCAAATCATTGTGCGTGGCATCGGCGATCCGGCTGTGGAAGTCCAGGTCCGGTTGCAACAAGGCTTCCGGTGTCGGCGCCGCTTCCATGCGTTGATACGCTTCATGGATGGCGGCGATGTCGGCATCGGTGGCGTGCTGGGCGGCGAGGGCAGCGGCGGCGGGTTCGATGATGCTGCGCACGCTGGTCAGCACGTTGAAGAATTCGTTCTGCGGGCTGCTTTGCATCAGCCAGTGCAGCACGTCCGGGTCGAGCATGTGCCATTCGCGGCGCGCCTTGACCACCGTGCCGACGCGCGGTTTGGAGTACACCAAGCCCTTGGCCACCAGCACCCGCGTGGCCTCGCGCAGCACCGGCCGGCTGACCGCGTACTCCTCGCAGAGCAGGGCTTCGGCGGGCAGTTTGTCGTCGGGCAAAAAGCGTCCGGAGACGATCTGCATGCCCAGTTCCTGGACGATGCGCGAGTGCATGCTTTTACGGTCGGAGGGTTTGCGGTAATCCATGGGGAGCGGCGCGATCCTGAGCGATGGAGATGCCGCGCATCATAGCAGGCACGGCGCAATCTTGAGTCGGGCAATGATCGTTCCCACGCTCCGCGTGGGAATGCGGCCCGGGACGCTCTGCGTCCCATTTCCGAGCTGGAACGCGGAGCGTCCCTTGAGGCATTCCCACGCGGAGCGTGGGAACGATCGGTGGGGCTGTTAGTGCGAGTGGCGTGGGACTTCAGCGCCGCGGCAACCAACCAGGAAGTCGAAGTCGCAACCCTGATCCGCTTGCAGCACATGGTCGATGTACAGCTGACGATAACCGCCCACCAGCAATTGCTGCGGTGGCTGCAGGTCGGCCATGCGCGCGGCCAGTTCGGCATCGGAAATGTCCAGGTGCAGACGCCCGCTGGCGCAGTCGAGTTCGATCCAGTCGCCTTCCTTCACCGCCGCCAAAGGCCCGCCGGCCGCCGCTTCCGGCGCGACGTGCAAGACCACCGTGCCGTAGGCGGTGCCGCTCATCCGCGCATCAGAAATGCGCACCATGTCGGTCACACCCTGCGCCAGCAGCTTGGCCGGCAAGCCCATGTTGCCGACTTCGGCCATGCCCGGATAACCCTTCGGCCCGCAGTTCTTCATCACCAAAATCGAGTCTTTATCGACGTCCAGCTCCGGATCGTTGATCCGCGCCTTGTACATGTCGAAGTTCTCGAACACCACGGCGCGGCCGCGATGCTGCATCAGTTCAGCAGTGGCGGCAGAGGGTTTGAGCACCGCACCGAGTGGCGCGAGGTTGCCGCGCAGTACGCAGATACCGCCGTCGGCGCGGATCGGATTGTCCAGCGTGCGGATGACTTCGTCTTCGCCGTAGATCGGCGCGTCCTTGGTGTTCTCGCCGATCGATTTGCCGTTCACGGTCAGTGCGTTTGGATTGGGGATCAGATTGGCTTCGCCGAGGCGACGCAGCACCGCAGGCAAACCACCGGCGTAATAGAACTCTTCCATCAGGAAGCGCCCGGAAGGCTGCAGGTCGACGATGGTCGGCATGCCGCGACCGATGCGCGTCCAGTCGTCCAGATCGAGTTCGACGCCGATGCGCCCGGCAATGGCTTTCAAGTGAATTACAGCGTTGGTCGAACCACCGATGGCGGCGTTGACGCGAATGGCGTTTTCGAAGGCTTCCTTGGTGAGGATCTTCGACAGTTTCAGGTCTTCGCGCACCATTTCCACGGCGCGCATACCGGACATGTGCGCCAACACATAACGGCGCGCATCCACTGCCGGGATCGCTGCGTTATGGGGCAGGGAAGTGCCCAGTGCTTCGGCCATGCAGGCCATGGTCGACGCGGTGCCCATGGTGTTGCAGGTGCCCGCCGAGCGCGACATGCCGCCTTCGGCCGCAAGGAAATCGTCAATGGTGATGGTGCCGGCCTTGACCTGTTCGCTGAGCTGCCAGACCACCGTGCCCGAGCCGATGTCCTTGCCCTTGTGCTTGCCGTTGAGCATCGGACCGCCGGTGACAACGATCGCCGGCACGTCGCAACTGGCCGCACCCATCAGCAGCGCCGGGGTGGTCTTGTCGCAGCCGGTCAGCAGCACCACGCCGTCGATCGGGTTGCCGCGAATCGCTTCTTCAACGTCCATGCTCGCCAGGTTGCGGGTGAGCATGGCGGTCGGGCGCAGGTTCGATTCGCCGTTGGAGAACACTGGAAATTCCACTGGAAAACCACCGGCTTCGATCACGCCGCGTTTGACGTGCTCGGCGATCTGGCGGAAGTGCGCGTTGCACGGCGTCAGCTCCGACCAGGTGTTGCAGATGCCGATGATCGGCTTGCCGTGAAACTGGTGGTCGGCAATGCCCTGATTCTTCATCCAGCTGCGGTACATGAAGCCGTTCTTGTCGGCCGTGCCAAACCATTGGGCGGAGCGCAGGGTGGGTTTCTTATCAGCCATGATCGATTCTCTTATTGTATGACTATAGTGTTCCAGCGATGGCCTAACATAAGCGCAAATTCGCCGCTTTGGAAGTGTTGTTGCGTAATTAGTATTACTATATAGTCGTTTTCGACGGAGGGATGGCCCTGGCCGCTGTGCAGCGAGAGGCGTCCCCCGAGGTTCTATAAAAACAACAATCGGAGACCGATCTCATGAGCCAGGAATTGCGGCTTATCCGGCGCATCACACTGAAACTGATTCCCTTCCTGATCCTGCTGTACCTGATCGCCTATGTGGATCGCTCCGCCGTCGGCTTCGCCAAGCTGCACATGGGCGCCGACATCGGCATCGGCGACGCGGCCTATGGCCTGGGCGCCGGGCTGTTCTTCATTGGTTACTTCCTGCTTGAAATCCCCAGCAACCTGATGCTCGAACGCTTCGGCGCGCGGCGCTGGTTCGCGCGGATCATGATCACCTGGGGCGCAATCACCATCGGCATGGCCTTCGTTCAGGGCCCGCACAGCTTCTATGTGATGCGCTTTCTGCTCGGCGCGGCCGAGGCGGGCTTCTTCCCCGGCGTGCTGTACTACATCACCCAATGGTTCCCGGTGCGCCATCGCGGCAAGATCCTCGGCCTGTTCATCCTCTCGCAACCGATCGCGATGATGATCACCGGACCCGTGTCCGGCGGTTTGCTCGGCATGGACGGCATCCTTGGCCTGCACGGCTGGCAGTGGCTGTTTATCGTCATCGGCACTCCGGCGATCCTGCTGACGTGGCCGGTGCTGCGCTGGCTGCCGGACGGCCCGCAGCAAGTGAAGTGGATGGATCAGGCGGAAAAAGACTGGCTGACCGGTGAGCTGAAAAAGGATTTGCAGGAATACGGCCAGACCCGTCACGGCAATCCGTTGCACGCTCTGAAGGACAAGCGCGTGTTGCTGCTGGCGCTGTTCTACCTGCCAGTGACCCTGAGCATTTATGGCCTCGGCCTGTGGCTGCCGACGCTGATCAAGCAGTTTGGCGGCAGCGACCTGGTCACCGGTTTCGTGTCCTCGGTGCCTTACATCTTCGGCATCATCGGCCTGCTGATCATCCCGCGTAGTTCCGACCGCTTGAATGATCGCTACGGGCACCTGGCGGTGCTGTATGTGCTCGGTGCGCTGGGTCTGTTCCTCAGCGCCTGGCTGTCGATGCCCGTCGCGCAACTGGCGGCGCTGTGTCTGGTCGCGTTTGCGTTGTTTTCTTGCACGGCGGTGTTCTGGACCTTGCCGGGGCGCTTCTTTGCCGGCGCGAGCGCGGCGGCGGGGATTGCGCTGATCAACTCGGTCGGCAATCTGGGCGGGTACATCGGGCCGTTCGTGATCGGCGCGCTGAAGGAATACACCGGCAATCTGGCTTCGGGGCTGTACTTCCTCTCGGGCGTGATGGTGTTCGGGCTGATCCTGACTGGCATCGTTTATCGTGTGCTGGAACGCAAGCATGTACTGCCGGTTGAGCAGTTTGCTGCCAGTGCGCGGGGCGCTACCCGCACCTGAACCCGGACGATGATTTACCACCGACCCTGTGGGAGCTGGCTTGCCAGCGATGACGTCGGCCTATCCGATATTGATGTGTCTGACAGATCGCTATCGCTGGCGAGCCAGCTCCCACAGGGATTTGCAGTGTTGCGCATTTTTGACTAAAGGAGAGGACGTATGCATTTGGTTCAATTCGAATTAACCAACGGCGAGCGCCGCGTCGGCGTGGTCGACACGGCGCGGGTGCGTGAAGTGCAGGGCGCGCGCAGCGTACGCGATCTGGCGCTGGCCGCCATCGAGGCCGGCCACTCGCTGGAGCAGCACGTACAAACCCTCGGCTTCGGCGCCGATCACGATTACCCCGAACTGCTCGCCGAGCTGCGCATCCTGCCGCCACTCGATCACCCGGACCCGGCGCACATGCTGGTCAGCGGCACCGGCCTGACCCACTTGGGCAGCGCCTCGGCGCGGGACAAAATGCACCAGCAGGCCGGCGATGAAGCGGCCATGACCGACACCATGCGCATTTTCAAATGGGGTCTGGAGGGTGGCAAACCGGCGGCGGGGCAGGCCGGTGTGCAACCGGAGTGGTTCTACAAAGGTGACGGCAGCATCGTCGTGCGCCCGGGCCAACCGTTCCCGTTGCCGCCGTTCGCCGAGGACGCGGGCGAGGAGCCGGAAATGGCCGGCCTCTACGTCATCGGTCACGACGGCAAGCCGTATCGCCTCGGCTTTGCGGTGGGCAACGAGTTCTCCGATCACGTCATGGAGCGCAAGAATTACCTGTACCTGGCGCATTCGAAATTGCGCAGTTGCAGTTATGGTCCGGAACTTCGCACCGGTGAATTGCCTCAACACCTTGCAGGTGCCAGTCGCATCCTGCGTGACGGTGAAGTGCTGTGGCAGAACGAATTCCTCAGCGGCGAGGCCAACATGTGCCACAGCCTGGCGAACCTCGAATACCACCACTTCAAATACCGGCAGTTCCTGCGTCCGGGCGACGTGCACATTCATTTCTTCGGCACCGCGACGCTGTCGTTCGCCGACGGCATTCGCACCCAGCCGGGCGACGTGTTTGAAATCAGTCAGGCTGAGTTCGGCGCACCGCTGGTCAATGGTATCGTGCCGATCGACGCAGTATTCGCCCCCGACAGCATTGGCACCCTTTAAGGAGATCCCATGACTCAGATTCTCGGTCACAACTACATTGGCGGTCAGCGCAGCGCCGCTGGCAGCGTCAAACTGCAATCGGTCGACGCCAGCACCGGCGAAGCACTGCCGCACGACTTCATTCAGGCCACCGCAGAAGAAGTCGACGCCGCCGCCAAGGCCGCCGCCGCCGCATATCCGGCCTATCGCAGCCTCAGCGCTGAACGCCGCGCACAGTTTCTCGACGCGATTGCCGATGAGCTGGACGCCCTCGGCGATGATTTCGTCGCCGTGGTCTGCCGCGAAACCGCACTGCCGGCCGGGCGCATTCAGGGCGAACGCGGTCGCACCAGTGGGCAGATGCGTCTGTTTGCCAAGGTCCTGCGTCGCGGCGACTTTTATGGCGCACGCATCGATCAGGCATTGCCCGATCGGCAGCCATTGCCACGCCCGGACCTGCGTCAATATCGCATCGGCCTCGGCCCGGTCGCGGTGTTCGGCGCGAGCAACTTCCCGCTGGCGTTCTCCACTGCCGGCGGCGACACCGCAGCGGCGCTGGCCGCCGGTTGCCCGGTGGTATTCAAGGCCCACAGCGGCCACATGGCCACCGCTGAGCTGGTCGCGGATGCGGTGATTCGTGCGGCGGAAAAAACCGGCATGCCGGCAGGTGTGTTCAACATGATCTACGGCGGTGGCGTCGGCGAGTGGCTGGTCAAGCACCCGGCGATTCAGGCGGTTGGTTTCACCGGTTCGCTCAAGGGCGGCCGCGCGCTGTGCGACATGGCCGCGGCGCGTCCGCAGCCGATTCCGGTGTTCGCCGAAATGTCCAGCATCAACCCGGTGATCGTACTGCCGCAGGCACTGGCGACACGCTCGGAAACCGTCGCCCGCGATCTCACCGCGTCGGTGGTACAGGGCTGCGGTCAGTTCTGCACCAACCCGGGTCTGGTCATCGGCATCCGCTCGCCGCAGTTCAGCGCGTTTGTGCAGCAGGTTGCTGCAGCGATTGGTGATCAGCCGGCGCAAACCATGCTCAACGCCGGCACCCTCGGCAGCTACGGCAAAGGCCTGGAAAAACTCCTGGCACACAGCGGCATCGAACATCTGGCTGGCAATCCGCAGCAGGGCAATCAGGCGCAACCGCAGCTGTTCAAAGCGGATGTCAGCCTGTTGATCAACGGCGATGAAGTGCTGCAGGAAGAAGTGTTCGGCCCGACCACGGTGATCGTTGAAGTCGCCGATCAGGCGCAACTCAGCGCTGCGCTGCACGGCCTGCACGGGCAACTCACCGCGACGATCATCGGCGAGCCGGCCGACTTCGAACAGTTCGCCGAACTGACGCCGCTGCTCGAGCAGAAAGTCGGGCGCATCCTGCTCAATGGTTATCCGACCGGTGTCGAGGTGTGTGATTCGATGGTCCACGGCGGGCCGTATCCGGCGACGTCCGATGCGCGCGGCACCTCGGTGGGCACGCTGGCGATCGACCGTTTCCTGCGCCCGGTGTGCTTCCAGAACTACCCGGACAGCTTGCTGCCCGAGCCGCTGAAGAACGCCAACCCGTTGCGCATTCAACGATTGGTGGATGGCAAGCCATCGCGTGAAGCGATCTAAAACCCACCCATGATCCCCATGTAGGAGTGAGCCTGCTCGCGATAGCGGTGAGTCAGTCAATCAAGATGTCGGCTGACACGATGCAATCGCGAGCAGGCTCACTCCTACAAGGGGACGGCGCGACATTAAGCTATCATTGGCCCTTTCCCCCCCAAGAAAGACTGTTTGCCATGACTGCCCAAACCCTTCTCAACGCCCTCGAACACTGCGGTATGGTCGTAATCGACGACCTGCACGCCTTCGAATTCGCCCTCGACGAAGACGATAACCTGCACATCGAATGCATGGTTGGTCGTGAGGCCAAACATTGGGAATTCACCCCGGCACAAGTCGAGGCTGCCACCTTTGATGAAAAGCTGAAGAACTGGCTGATCATCGGTTACGCCAGCCACACCAAGACCACCGGCGAACACCGCCTGGTCTGCCTCGGTGATGTAGTCAGCAGCAGCGACGATGAGGATGAACAATAATGAAAATGCGTAATTTCTGGCCGCTGCTGATGGCCGGCAGCGTCGGCGCGATGGGCTTTTCCGGCGCCTATGCGGAAAACTTCCAGTTGCTGGTCGGCTCGTACACCGCCGGCAGCAGCGAAGGCATTTACCGGATGAGCTTCGACAGCGCCACCGGCCAGATCGCCGCCAAGCCGCTGCAAGTGGTCAAAACGGAAAACCCGTCGTGGCTGACCCTGTCCAGGGATCAGAAACGCCTGTTCGTAGTGAACGAAAACGGTCCGGGCCAGCAGGACCCGGTCGGCCGCGTCAGCAGCTTCGCCATCGATCCGAAAACCCACGCCCTGAGCCTGATCAATCAGGTGCAGAGCCTGGGCAACGAGCCGACCCATTCGAGCCTCAGCGCTGACGCCAGCCATTTGTTTGTCAGCAACTATTCGGTGGTGGAAGATCCGGGCGGCACCCTGGCGGTGTTGCCGGTCGGTGCCGACGGCAAGCTCCAGCCGGTGGTGCAGATGAGCGCGCACCCGGCCAGCGGGGTCAATCCTGAGCGTCAGGCGTCCAACCACGTGCATTCGACGGTGTCCTCGCCGGATGGCCGTTACGTGTTCTCCAACGATCTGGGCGCGGACAAGATCTTCATCTATCAATTCGACCCGAAAGCCAATCCGCACCTGCCGCTGACGCCTGCGAAGACGCCGTCGGTGGCATTGCCGGCCGGCAGTGGCCCGCGTCATTTGCTGTTCAGCGCCGACGGCAAGCACGCCTGGCTGACCATGGAAATGAGCGCGCAGGTCGCGGTGTTCAACTACAAGGATGGCGTCCTGACCCAGACGCAACTGGTCGATCTGGCGGCCGGTCAGCCGACTTCGGACAAGGCCGGCGCCGCGTTGCATGCCTCGGCAGACGGCAAGTTTCTCTACGTCAGCAACCGTGGCACCGCCAATCAACTGGTGGTGTTTGCCATCGATCCGGCCAACGGTCAGTTGAAAGAGCTGCAAAAACGCTCGGTGGAAGGCGACCATCCGCGTGAATTCGCCCTCGATCCGAGCGGGAAATTCGTGTTGATCGCCAATCAGAAGAGCAACGAGATTGTTGTCGTCGAACGCGATGGCAAGACCGGTCTGCTCGGCAAAACCGTGCAGAAACTGCCAATCGACGCGCCCAGCGACCTGAAATTTCTAGTGCGACAATAAGCCGCAGGCCCCGTTATTCGGGGCCTGCGTCTTTGTATTAATTACACTGATAACGGCTAATGCTACAAAAGATTTCAAGCGGCAACCCTGCAGCGTTACGTTTGTTTCACAGCCCGACCGGGCAAACCAAGCAAACGAACACGAGGGTTACCGCCATGAACTTCAATCTCTTCTCCGTTATCGCCGCCTCCGCCATTTCCGCCACCGTGGTACTGCCTGCCGGTGCCAACGTCGAAATCGCCGAGAAAAAATCCCACACCCAGAGCTACACCCAGAAATACCTGCAACAGAGCGCCAACTTCTACGCCGCACTGGATCACAAAACCCAGGCTTGAAATTCCCGTCACCTGAAAAGGGCTGTCGAAGGCTGCGATCTTTTGATCTTCAACGTCAAAAGATCGCAGCCTTCGACGGCCCTTTTTTGCGCGCTCAACACCATCGATCGTTCCCACGCTCTACGTTTTTGATCGATCGTTCCCACGCTCTGCGTGGGAATGCAGCCGGGGACGCTCCGCGTCCCATGGAACGCGGAGCGTCCCTAGAGGCATTCCCACGCAGAGCGTGGGAACGATCAGTAACGGGCATTCCTTTGCTGCGCGTGGGAACGATCAACTGTGCGCGGCATTCGGTCGTAGGTTTCTTCAAACGAGGGAATAGAGCGGCTAAATAATCAACGAAGCTGATGTTTACTATGGCAAACCCTGAGTGGTTGCCACGGCTTTTTTGATCGATTCTGTGGGCATCGAAACCTGCCTACGGGAGAACACCATGGCCAGCGCAATCCTTCACTCCGCCAAACGCGGCGCCTACCTGGCCATTGGTGTGTACCTGGCCGTGGTGCTGTTTGTCAGCATCGCCTCGCAGATGGAACACAGCTTCGACGCGCCCATTGACGTCGCTCATCCCGGTGTCCAGTTCGAAGTGCGCTCGCAGAGCGTCATGGTCGACCGGGCCGAACTCGCAGGAGTCGGCGGCGCATGAAAGGCTACAGACTCTGGGTGATCGCCGGTCTGGCGTTCTTCACCAACGGCACTTCGTTATTGGGCATCGGCCAAGGCTCGGTCGGCGCGCTGGCCCGGGCCATCGAGGTCAATCACAGCATCGCTCACAACATCGAACGCGCCAACACGCTGGGGCTGATGGCCGGCAACCCACCGGCCAAGGTCGCGGTGGATTTCCTCGGCCCGTTCGAAGTCGATTGCTCGGCGCTGGGCATGTGCCAGGTGCTGGCCTGATCGGTCATGATCGTTCCCACGCTCTGCGTGGGAATGCCTCAAGGGACGCTCCGCGTTCCAGCTCTGGAGTGGACGCAGAACGTACGGGGCTGCATTTCTTGCTGCGCAGGGAACGGTCAAGTCAGGCAGGTCAGGCTACTTCTTCATAACCGACGTAAACAGTTCAGACTCGAGCAACCGCTGCAACCATCCCTGCAAGGCCACATACGGCGTCTGCGCAAACCACTCGCGGTCGACATGGGCGAACTGCCGAATGAACGGCAGCAGGGCAACGTCAGCGAGGCTGAGCTGATCACCCAGCAAATAGTCCTGATCCGCGAGCAGCAGATCCAGCGAATGGGCGATCATTTCGCATTCCATTCGATAGACCTCCATCGGTTTTTCCGGATAGCGCTCGGCGTACTTGTAGTGGTTAAGCGCAGTCTTGAACTGCGTGTCATTAATTTCGATCAGCATATTGGTGACGAGCTCCGCACCGGGATCGTTCTTCAGGCGCCAGTCGTCCGGATCATGCTGCTCCAAGGCCCAGTGCATGATCGCCAGGCTTTCATCGATCACCCGGCCATTGGCATTGAGCACCGGCACCGTGCCTTTGGGCGACAGCGCGAGCATCTCGGCCGGTTTGTCCTTGAGGCTGACCTCAACGATCTCCACCGGCACGCCTGAGTAGTGCAAGGCCATCCGCGCACGCATCGCATACGGGCAGCGGCGGAAGGAATACAACGTGTTCATTTCACCTCCAGTGTGCTCAAACCATTGCCTTGGCGCTGCACCTGAATCTGCACCGGGATGCGCTCGTGCATTTCCTGCACATGGGAGATCACCGCGACCTTGCGGCCCTGGGCCTGTAAGCCGTCGAGAGCATCCATAGCCAGTTGCAGGGATTCCGGATCGAGGCTGCCAAAGCCTTCGTCGATAAACAGCGATTCGATTTTCAGCGTGCTCGAGGCCATCGACGCCAACCCCAATGCCAGCGCCAGCGACACCAGGAATGTCTCGCCGCCGGACAGCGAATGCACCGAGCGCAATTCATCGCCCATTTCCGTGTCCAGCACCAGCAGGCCGAGCATGCTGCCGCCACGTTTGAGGCGATAGCGTTTGACCAGTTGGCGCAGCTGCACGTTGGCGTGATGCACCAACAGATCCAGGTTATAGGCCTGGGCAATCTTGCGGAAAGTGTCGCCAGTGGCCGAGCCGATCAACGCACTGAGGCGCGCCCAGCGCTGATATTCGGCGTAAGCGTCGGCGATCTGCTGCGCCAGTGCCTGATTGGCGTTCTGCCGGCGCTGGTCTTCGACCTGCTCGGCGCGCAGTTCAGCGCATTGCTGCTCGCTGACGGCGAACTGATTTTGCAGGTCGGCGAGGGCGCTGGCCAATTGTTCGGCATCGAGGTTGCCGTTGTATTGCGCCTGATGATCGAGCAGACGCTGGTCGCGCTCCTGCAACAACACCTGAGCCTGTTCGATGGCTTTTTCGTTGTGCTGCAAGCGCTGACGCAGTTCGCTGAGTTGCGCGTCGTCGACCTGCAACAGGGCTTCGAGACCTTGGTCATCCAGTTCCGGGTGACGGCCACGCCAGTCGGCGATCTTGCCGCGCAGGTCGTGATCTTCGGTTTGCAGCGCTTGCAGGCGTTCCTGCTGCGCCTTGAGTTCAGCGGCGATTTGCACGAGTTGCGTGCGCACGTTCTGCAACTCCTGCGCGGTACGGGCTTCGCTGCTGCGCGCCTGTTCGACCGCGTGTTCGAGCTGTTGCTGCCATTGTTCGGCGCTGCTGTGTTCGCCAAGCAATTGCGCGAGTTTCTCTTGGCAGGTCTGCTGCTGTTCGGTCAGCCCGTTGAGTTGCGCTTCGGCCGTGTGCAATTGCTGGGCGCGGGTCTGCTGGCGGTCCTGTTCCTTCTCCAGCGTCTGCTGGCGCTGCAACTGTTCGGCCTGTTCTTCCTTGTGCTGATCAAGCTGAGCCAGACGCTCGGCGATCTGCCGATCCAGCTGCATGAACGTCGCAGCCGGCTCTTGGCGCAAGGCTTCGAGGGTGTCAGCGGGTAGCAGGCTGGCGAACGCGGCGAGTTCTTCGTCGAGACGCTGACGGTCGCTGCTCAGTTCGCGCTGCTGGTTACTCAATTGCTGCGCGGCTTGCTGATGCGCGGTTTCGGCCTGACGCAGTTGCTGAGTCAGGCGCGCGGCGTCCTGTTGCAGGGTGAGCAGGGTGCTTTGGCGCTGTTCGTCCTGGCTGATGCTCTGGTTCAGTTGCTCGTTTTGCCGGCTCAGCCAGGCGTCGCGCCTGGCCGCGTCCTGATTGAGCAATTGGGCTGCCAGCGGATGCGCCTCGAGGCTCGGCGCCAAGGCGTGTTGCTGCGCGGCCAGTTGCTCCTGCTGCTGCAGCAGTTCTTTCTGCTGGGCGATCACGCCACCGACTTCGGCGCGCAATTCGGCGAGTTTTTCCTTGAGCTGATCGACTACCTGCTGCGCGTTGGCCTGTTCGCTTTCATCGTGACGACCGAGGCTTTGCAGCAGTGCTTCAGGCTGGTGATACGGATGCTCGTTGCTGCCGCAGACCGGGCAGGGCTGGTCGTCCTGCAACTGCGCGCGCAATTCTTCGACACTGGCACTGCGCGCCAGCCGCTGACGCTCGAGCAACTCGCGGGTGACGTTGAGGGTTTGCTCGGCCACGGTCAGCTCGGCTTTGCTTTTCACCCCGTCTTGAGTCAACTGCTCGCGTTGCTGCTGGGCGCTGAGCAGGCGTTGTTGCAATTCACTAGCGCGCTTGTCGAGGTCCTGTTGGCTGGCCCACAAACGCGAGAGATCTTCGAAGGCGCGCAACTGTTTGCGGTTGTCCTGCAGCAATGTGCCAAGGAGGCCGATCTGTTCGGCGACGGCATCGGGCTCGGCGCCGGCCTCCTTGAACAGCACTTCCAGTTGCTGTTTTTGTGCGGTCAGGGCATCAGCGCTGCGGGCGGCGCTGTCTTCGAGGCTCGCCAGTTCTGCCTGACCCTTGTTCAAGCGATTGCCGATCAACATCAGTTGTTGCAGGCGATCGCGGTAGGCGTTCCAGGCATCGCTCAGCGGCGCCAGATGGGCGCTTTGCTCCAGCGCGCTGGCGATGCGCTGCAGGCGCTCGGCGGCCTCGGCCTGCTTTTCCTGCAAGCCCTGAATGGCCTGCTGGCCGTCGCTGCAGGCCTGCTGCGCCGCGAGTTTGGCCTCGGTACTTTGCGCGACGTCCTTGACCAGACGCGCGAGAGCACTTTGTTCATCAAAGGCCTGACGCAACAGCGGCGCGTTCTCGCTTTGCTGTTGTTGCGCCTGGCTCAGGGCAACTTTCGCGGCCTCAAGGGTTTGCTCCAGATGCGTCTGGCGCTCGCTCAGTTCGGTGTGTTGTTGCGTGTGCGCGGCGATCTGCGCGGCCAACGGCGTGAGCAGTGCATCGAGTTCGGTTTTGCGGGCGAACTGGTGACGTTGCGGCGCCAGTTGCTCCAGTCGAGTCAGCTTGACCCGTTCGCCGGCCAGCGCTTGCCATTGCTGCTGCGCGCTGTGCAATTGCTCGGTGGCGGCTTGCTGCGAATCCTGCAACAGGCGCAAATCCTTGAGCCAGCCGTGCTGTTGTTCGAGCTGCTTGAGCTGCGCCTGTTGCAGCTTCATTTGCTGCTGCGCGGCGTTGCAGCGCTCGTCCAGTTCGGCGCGGGCTTCGGGAGCGAGCGGCGTGACGCCGCTGGCCTGATCCTGCAACAGCTTGTGCGCTTCGCGGGCCTCTTTGGTCTTGTCGAAGGCGCGCCGACCGAGGCGCGTATACAGCGCGGTGTCGGTGAGTTTTTCCAGCAGTTCGCTGCGGTCATTATCGTCCGCCTTGAGGAACGCGCTGAACTCACTCTGCGCCAGCAACACGGCGCGGGTGAACTGCTCGAAGTTCAGGCCCAGCGCGGCTTCGAGCTGGGTTTTGTATTCGCCCTTCTGGCTGGCGAGCAGTTGATCCTGATCGATGTCGCGCAGGCTCTGCCGGCTGGCCTGCAACTTGCCCCCGGCCTTTTCGCGAGCACGGTTGGCTTCCCAGCGCGCGCGATAGCGACGACCGTCAACGCCAACAAAATCTACTTCGGCATAGCCTTCACCGGTGCCGCGCCGCAACAAGGTACGCGGGTCGCCCGTGGCGATTTCGCCGTCGGCGTCGGGGACTTTGGCGTCGCGGCCGGTGTTGTTGAGGCGCGGCACCGCGCCAAACAGCGCCAGGCACAAGGCATCGAGCAGCGTGCTTTTGCCGGCGCCGGTCGGGCCGGTGATCGCAAACAAGCCAGCGCTGGCCAGCGGTTCGGCGGTGAAATCGATTTCGAACGGGCCGGCCAGCGAAGCCAGGTTCTTCAAACGAATGGCGAGAATCTTCATGGCTGCTCGCCCTCCATTTGTACGTCCTGCAGCAGTTCGGCGAAGTCCTTGAGGGTCTGTTCGTCGACCTCGCTGCCATAGTTGTCGAGCCAGGCGCGGCTGAACAATTCCTGCGGGGTGAGCTGGTCGAGTTCGATCAGCGCGCTGCCGTCATCGCTGCCATCAGCGCCTCGATTACCGGCGTATTCAGCGGCAATGCGCACCAGGCGCACGGCTTTGCCTTGCAGCGCGGTTTCCACTTGATGACGCAGATCCGGCTGCGGCTCATCAAGGCGCACGCGCACTTCCAGCCACGGTTGGCGCTGGGTTTCGGCGAGCAGGTCGATGTTCGGCAGATCGGCCAGTTGCAGCAGAATCTCGGCCAGTGGCGCCGGGCCGATGCGCTGCAGATTGACCGAGCGCGGGATCAGCTTCGGCTCGACGCTGACCAACGTTTCACCGTCGAGCACGACATCGAGAATCTGGTGCTGATAACCGATCTCCGAGAACGACAGCGGAATCGGCGAGCCGCTGTAGCGAATGCGCTCCTCGCCATTGACCTTCTGCGGCTTGTGCAAATGGCCGAGGGCGACGTAGCTGATGCTCGCGCCGAACAGGCTGGCGGGCAGGGCTTCGGCGTTGCCGATGATCAGGCTGCGCTCGGAATCCTCCGACACCGAACCGCCGGCCATGTGCGCGTGGCTGATGGCGATCAGCGCCTGACCCGGCTGGCGCTTGGCGTTGGCCGCCGCGATCAGCCATTCATGCACCTGACCGATGCCGCGCAAATAGTTGTCGCCCAGGTGCGCACCGGTGACTTCCGCCGGCCGCAGGAATGGCAGCGCCAGACACCATGCGGCAATTTCACCGGTTTTATCCGGCAACGGCAGCAGCAAGCGTTCGGCGTCCAGTTGCCCGTCATCCAGCCACAACACCCGACCCAGCGCATGGGTGCGCAAACGCCGCATCAATGGCGCGGGCAGTTCGATGCGCGAGCCGGAATCATGATTGCCGGCGATCATCACGATGGTCAGCAGCGGCTGCTGCTCATGGGCGCTGACGATGAAATCGTAGAGGCGTTCCTGGGCTTTGACTGGCGGGTTGACCGTGTCGAAGATGTCCCCGGCAATTAGCAGCACATCCGGCTGCGCCAGTTGCAATTGGCGCAGCAGCCATTCGAGAAAGCACGCATGCTCGAAATCGCGCTCCTGGCCGTGCAGGTTTTGCCCAAGGTGCCAGTCGGAGGTGTGGAACAGACGCAAGGTGGACTCCGCTAAAAATCAGGTGAAGGCCGCTTGAATATGACGGCGGCAAAATAAGGGAAGTTTACAGATTATTGTCGGGCCAGGGCTGTCGTGGCGATCAATGCTGAAGCAACTGCGTGAGGCGCAGTCGTGCGGCCTCGCCACAATCGCCACGAGGTACAGTGAGCGCGGTCACTTCGGATAAAGCGGCGGCAACCCACTGTCACCCACCGGATCCTGCACCCGCTCCGCCGGCGGTATCGTGCGGATCGCCCGCCACAAATCCTCACCTTGCCAATGCTGCCCCGTCTCGCTGTACAGCGCGCCATTCAGCCCATCCAGCGCATCCGACAGCGGCACAAACCGCGCCGCCATGTCCGCCAGTGTCTCTGGTTGCTGACGCGCCCAGGCATCCAGTGCCTGGCGCGTGGCTTGCGGATCATTGGCCTGACTCGCACGCTTGATGTCGTCCATCAGGGTGCGTGGGCTCGGGCCGGTCTGGGCGGCGCGGTGGATTGCCGGTTGCCAGCGGGCGCGCCACCACAGGCCGAAGCCGAGCAGGGTGGTGCAGGCGAGGATCAGGGTGCTGAGTTTCCACCACCACAACACCTCGTTGTCGACGCTGCTCGGTTGCAGGGTGCCGGCCGGGGTGTCGATTTGCAGGCTCGGGTTGTTGGCCACTTGCAGGGTGCGCGCGGGCAGGCTGCTGTGTTCGAGATGGTCTTCAAAGGTGTTCCACCAGACTACGTCGACGGTCGGCAGGTCGATCGCGCCACTACGATTGGGCACCAGCGCTTCGCGTTCTTCGCGGCTGCCGATGAGGCCGCGCTCGCTGCTCTGGTTGCTCAGCACCGGTTGGTCGGGATAGCGGCGCAGGCCGGCGACGTCGGTGGCGGGCAGGGCGGGGAGTTGCGAGCTGGCGAGGCCTTCGACTTTCAGGGTCAGGCTGCGGGTCAGTGAGTCGCCGACCTGAGTGTGCTCGGGCTCGGGGTTCCAGCTTTCGCTCAGGCTCAGGCTGCGCGCGGGTAGCCAGGGCGCGTCGACCGGGTAGGTCAGCGGTTTGGGTTTAACGGTCAGCGGGATTTCCGCGGAGCTGACGCGCATCAGTTTGCCCGGTTTCGGCCCCTGAGCATTCGCGTCTTGAGACGGCTGCGTGTCGACCAGCGTGGCGCTGAAAGTCTGCGGGGCGATGGTCAGCAAGCCGCTGTGCTGCGGATAAATTGCATAGCGCATCTCGATCACCCCGTGGCGCACACCGTTGAGGTCTTTTTCGTAGGTGCGCGTGTCGCCCAGTTGCTCGATGCGCGCATCGGCGATGTGCAGCGGGGTCAGGCTGCTGTCGTCGTACAGCGACACCGAATGGTAGATGCGCAGTGTCAGAATCGCCTGCGCCTGCACATAGACGCTGGACTGATCGAGGCTGGCTTCGATGAACACCGGGTCGAGGCTGTTCTGGCTTTCGCGGGTGTCGCTCTCGATGACTTGCACGGTGATCGGCTGGCTCTGCGCCTCGCCCAACTGCAGCGGCGGAATCACTACGGTGCCGTTTTCTTTCGGCAGCAGAGTAATGATCCAGCGTGTGGTCGCGCGGTTGGCACCGTTAAGGGTATTCAACTGGTTGACCTGGCGTGTGCCGCGCACCTCGAACAGCGGTTCCAGCGCAGTCAGGTCGGGCTTGCCGAACTGCGTGACGTCATCCGTCTCGAGGGTGAGTTCGACCGTCTCGCCGGAGTTCAGGCGACTGCGATCCACGCTGGCGGTCAGCTCGGCCGCCTGGGCGGTGGCCGAGCAGATCAGCAGGGGCAGCAAGAGAGCGGTGAAGCGGGTCATCGAATGTTTTCCTGATCCTGATGTTGCTGCTGTTCGTACCAGAATTTGCGCCGCAGCAGTTCCCCCGGATCGTCCGGGATCTTGCCCAGCCATTGTTCCAGTGCCTGACGCTGCTCACCTTCGAGATTGTTCTCGCTCGGGCGCAGGGTTGGCACGGTGTCCGTTTCTTCGGCCTCGTTACTGCCTGGCACCTCATTGGGGCCGGGCTGCGGCGGTGTGGCCGGTGGCGGCTCGTTGGGCGACTCGGCCGTCTGCGCCTCGCTTGGGCTTTCGCTGCTGACCGCTGGCGGCGGAGCGCTGGCGGGCGAAGGTTCCTCGCCGGGCAGACTGGGCTGTTCGCTCGGCTTGCTCTCTGGTTCAACTGGCGGCGGGGCGTTTTTCTGCTTGAGCAGATTTTCCAGCAGCGCCTTGTTGGTTTGCGCCGGACGCAGATCCGCTTGCAGTTCCAGCGCCTGTTCATAGGCGTCAATCGCCGCTTCCAGCTCGCCGCTTTTCGCCAAGGCATTGCCACGATTGTAGTGGGCGCGGGCATCGCTGCCTTCGGCGAAGCGCTGGGCGGCGCCACTGTAGTCGCCGGCCTCGTACAACGCCACCCCTTGCCATTGGTGATCTTCAAAATGTTGCGCGGCTTCGGCCGGGCGCTTCTGTTTGAGCAGGTGCAGGCCCTGTTGATCGGGGCGCAGCCACAAATCCTCAAAGTCAAAAGCGTAGCTCGGTTGTGGCAGGCACAGCAGCAACGGCAGACAGAACAGCCAGCCGCGACGCCCGGCGCACGCGGCGAGCAACAACAGCGGCAGCAGCAGCCAATAGCCCTGATCGGCCCAGGTGTCGAGGCGCACGGTCTGGCCATCGTCGCGCAGACTGCGCGGGCCGTTGAGCAGGCCGAGCGCGCCGAGGTCGCCTTCGTCCAGACGCGCCGGATGGTATTCGCCACCGACGCTGTCGAGGAACGTCGCCAGACCGGGGCTGTCGAGTTGCGGAATGCGAATAGCGCCTTGTTCGTCCTTGAGGAAACTGCCGTCCTCCTGAGCAATCGGCGCACCTTCGGCAGTGCCAATTCCGAGCATCAGCAGTTGCGCCGATTGCCCGCGTAGCGCCCGACGAATGCCGTCGCGCTCTTGCTCATCGAGTGACGAGCCGATCAGCAAAATCCGCCCTTGGCCGAGTGCACCCTGTTCCAGCAACGCCAAAGCTTTGCTGACAGCCAGATCGGCGCGGTGACCGCTTTGTGGCATCAGCGACGGTTTCAAGGCATCAAGCAAATTGCGACTGGTCGCCAGATCATCCGACAGCGGCACCAGTGTGTGTGCGCTGCCGGCATAGACGACGATGGCGGTCTGCGCATCGCTGCGCGCCTGCAACAAGTCGAAGAGCTTGCGCCGGGCCTGCTCCAGACGCGTCGGAGGCGAGTCGGTGGCGAGCATTTCCGCGGTCAGTTCCAGCACCACCACCAACGGGTCGGCCGGTTTCTGGCTGGTCTGTTCGACGCGCTGCCAGCTCGGCCCGAGCAGCGCCAGAATGGTCAGCAGCCACGCCACGCCGAGGGCGACCCACGGCAGTTTGCTGTCGCGGCCATTGCCCCCGCTGAGCAGGGTGGCGTGGAAGGCCGGCGGCAGAATCATCTGCCAGCGCCCGGCGCGTTTCTGCCGGTGCCAGAGCTGCCAGATCATCCAGCCCAGTAGCGGCGACAGCAGCAGCCACCAGGGACGGAACCAGTGCGGCCAGAGCGCGATCATCGACGCCTCCGCAAGCGCAGGCGCTTGAGTCGCTCGCGCCAGTCAGGCAACGGACTTTGCAGATTCAGTTCCTTGTTGAGCAGGCGTTGCAGCGGGTTGTCCGGCCACAGTTCGCGGGCGACCAATAACAGGCTCAACCACAGCGCCAAGGCCAGCGGCCAGTGATACAAGGCCTGGGCCGGGCGCGCCTGGGTCGGTTGCTGGGTCACCGGCTCGAGCTGGTCGAGTGCGTCTTTGATGGTTTGCAGCTCGAGGCCATCGTGGGCGCGGAAGTATTGCCCGCCGGTGACGTCGGCGATGGCTTTGAGCGCCGGCTCGTCGAGGTCCAGGCTCGGATTGACGCCGAGCAGGCCGGTCGAGCCGCTGTCTTCGGGGTTGGCGCCGATGCCGATCGGGTAGATTTTCACGCCTTCGCTGGCGGCGAGTCGGGCGGCCGTCAGCGGATCGATTTCGCCGCCGTTGTTGGCGCCGTCGGTCACCAGAATCAATACGCGGCTTTGTGCCGGACGCAGGCGCAGGCGTTTCAGCGCCAGACCGATTGCATCGCCAATCGCGGTGTTCTTGCCGGCGATGCCGATCCGCGCCTCGTCGAGCCAGATGCGCACGGTGCGCCGATCAAAAGTCAGTGGCGCTTGCAGATAGGCCTGGCTGCCGAACAGAATCAGCCCGACCCGGTCACCCTCGCGGCTTTCCAGAAAGTCGCCGAGCAAATGCTGAACGAGCGACAGGCGGCTGACTTCTTCGTCCTGCCACTGCATGTCGGGAAAGTCCATCGAACCGGACACGTCCACCGCCACCAACAAATCGCGACCACTGGCGGCAATCGGCAGCGGTTCGCCGAGCCATTGCGGGCGCGCGGCGGCGACCAGCAGCAACAACCACAACAGGATGAACGGCGCCTGCTGCCGCCACGCAGGCAGATTGGCCCGGGCGCGGCGGCGGGCAAGGCCTTCGAGGTCGGCGAGAAAACTCACTTTCAGCGCCGGCTCGCCGCTGTCGGCCACCGGCAGCAGCACCCGCATCAGCCACGGCAGCGGCAACAGCACGAAAATCCACGGCCAGGCGAACTCAAACATGTTTGCGAATCCACGTGTCGACCGCTTGGGTCAGGCCAGCGATGGCTTTGTCGTCGAGTTTGCACTCCGGCTTGTAGGCGCCTTCGACCAGCACCATCCAGCGCGTCAGACCCGCCGCCGGGCAGCGGTTGTCGAGAAACGCCAGCCATTTACGCCCGTTGAGGGTGTGGCTCTGGCTGTAGGGATAGTGGTTGCGACACAGGCGTTTGAGCAGGCCGTTGAGCTGCTGCAGCCAGGTGCCGGCCGGCGCGCCGTCATAGGGTTTGGGCATTTGTGCGAGTTCGGTGAGGGCGGCGATGCGCACCGGGTCGAGCGGCTGTTCGGCGCGCACCACCGGGCGTTTCCTGACCGGAATGAAACGGCGCAGCTTCCACACGGCGAAACCCAGCAGCGGCAACAGCAGCAGTAACAGCCACCAGCCCGGCGCCGGTGGCCAGAAGCCAATCGGCGGCGGAGAGATCAGCGGTTGCAGTTGTTCGAGGCCGTTCATCGACCGGTCCCCGGCCGCTGCGGATTGAGAAATTCGCGCATCTGCTCGACCATTTCGCTTTGCGTGCTGAGTGGCATCAACAGCACCCGCAGTTTCTGCGCGAGCAATTCCCAGCGAGCAATGCGCGCCTCGGCCTGGGCGCGATAGGTCTGGCGCAGGTCGAAGTTCAGCGTGTCGAGTTCCAGTTGCGCGCCTTTCTGGGCGAAGCGCAAAAGCCCGGCGGCGGGCAGGGCGTGATCGAGCGGGTCGGACAGCGGCAGCAGCAACAGATCGCAATGCCGCGACAGCAGGCTCAGTTGCTGCTCGGCACTGTCGGACAAGGCACGCTCATCGCAGATCACGATCACCAGACTGCCCGGGCGCAGTACCTCGCGGGCACGGCGCAGAGCCACGCCCAAGGCGTCGCGATCCGGCTCACGCTCGCTGTGCAGCGACTGATTGACCTTGACCAGCCGGTTGAGCAATTGCAGCAGGCTCTGTTTGCTGCGCCGCGGTTTGATTTCGTAATGCTCGTTGTCACCAAATACCAGCCCGCCGACACGGTCGTTGTGACCCAGTGCGGCCCAGCCGATCAGCGCGGCCACTTGTGCCGCCAGCACCGATTTGAACATCAGCCCGGAGCCGAAGAACAGCCGCGTGCTTTGCTCGACCATGATGAAAATCGGTCGTTCGCGTTCTTCGTGGAACAGCTTGGTGTGCGGTTCCTGGGTACGCGCCGTCACGCGCCAGTCGATGGTGCGCACATCGTCGCCGGCCTGATAGACCCGCACCTGATCGAAGTCGACGCCGCGCCCACGAAATTTCGAGTGATGCAGGCCGATCAGCGGGCTGCGCTGACTTGGCGTGGAAAACAGCTGCACCTCGCGCACGCGGTGACGCATCTCGATCAACTCGGTGAGGTTGATGCGGATACCGGGCTCGGCGGGCAGGGCGGCGTTCATGGGGCTCAAGCGACGGCGACGACGTCGAGAATCCGCTGCACCACGCGGTCCTGATCGATGCCCGCGGCCTCGGCTTCAAACGACAGAATGATGCGGTGGCGCAACACGTCGAACAGCACCGCCTGAATGTCTTCCGGGCTGACGAAGTCGCGACCGGCCAGCCAGGCGTGGGCGCGGGCGCAGCGGTCCAGCGCGATCGAACCGCGCGGGCTGGCGCCATAGGCAATCCACTCGGCCATCTCCGGGTCGAACTTGGCCGGGTTGCGTGTGGCCATGACCAGTTGCACCAGGTATTCCTCCACGGCGTCGGCCATGTACAAACCAAGAATTTCCTTGCGCGCGGCGAAGATCGCCTGCTGGCTGACGCGACGTTCGGGTTTGGTTTCGCCGTTCAGCGCTTCGCCCCGGGCCTGCTGCAGAATGCGCCGCTCGACGGCGGCGTCCGGGAAACCGATCTTGACGTGCATGAGGAAACGGTCGAGCTGCGCTTCAGGCAGCGGATAGGTGCCTTCCTGCTCGATCGGGTTCTGCGTGGCCATCACCAGAAACAGCGGCGACAGCTCATAGGTGCTGCGCCCGACGCTGACCTGACGCTCGGCCATCGCTTCGAGCAAGGCCGATTGAACCTTGGCCGGGGCCCGGTTGATTTCGTCTGCCAGCACCAGGTTGTGAAAGATCGGCCCTTGCTGGAACACGAAACTGCCGGTTTCCGGGCGATAGATCTCGGTGCCGGTGATGTCGGCCGGCAACAGGTCAGGAGTGAACTGGATGCGATGGAACTGGGCTTCGATGCCCTCGGCGAGCTCTTTGATCGCTTTGGTCTTGGCCAGCCCCGGCGCGCCCTCGACCAGCATGTGGCCGTCGGCGAGCAGGGCGATGAGCAAACGCTCGATGAGCTTTTCCTGGCCGAGAATCTGCGTTGAAAGAAAGGTTCGCAGCGCCAGCAGCGCTTCACGATGTTCCATCGGTGACGGTTCCTGCAAAGGGGTAGCCACGCGTTCGCTAACGCTGTGGCTGGGGGCGTTACTTTAATCCATCGCGGGGGGTGGCGACTAACGGCATTTTGCGCAAAGTGCGGGAAATGATTGGGGGATTTGTTGCTTTTTTGTAGCAGGTGAGTGATTGGTTGCCTGTGCCGGCCCTATCGCGAGCAGGCTCACTCCTACAGGTCGGTGTGCGCCGATCCCTTGTAGGAGTGAGCCTGCTCGCGATGGGGCCAGTCCGGACGCCATTAAATCTCGCTAATGAAGGTACCCGTCCCATCAAGGATGTTCTTCAAGGTCTCGACAACCTCATCCATATCCACCATATCCGGATTGAAGCTGATCTCCAGCACATCATCCCCGTTCAACGCATCGGCATCCGCCGCGCCGATCTCGATCTTCAACAGATTCGAACTCAAGGTGACCTTGACCCCGTCGAGAGTAGAAGGCTCGCCATCCAGCGTGATCTCCAACTCATCCTCATCCGGGTAGCGGCTCATCAGGAACATCTCGCCCTTGTCGCTGTGGCAGCAGAGCATGGCCATGTTGTCTTCTTCGTCATCGCACGGGTTGACGATGAGCAGGGCGGTGGTCATTTGCATACGGGAAATTCCTGCCCGGCGAGGGCGCTGATGTGATCGAAAAGGCGATTTTGCCAGTGTCTGGGCGTTTGCGCCGCCTGCTTGTGCCGTAAACGCCTAAAAGAAGGATAAGTCCTTCAGCCGGAGGCAGCGTTCGCCGAGGAATATTCCGATGGCGCTGTAGGGAGTGGGGCTCGTGGGCGAAAAGGGCGTTTTTTATGAGTTTTCGCTTGTTTTGGCCTCCAGGTTGCCCTTAGTTTGCTGGCTGAACGCAAAGGAGTGCGCATCCAGAACTGAAAAAAAGGACCTGTTTCATGACTCAGTATTTCCAGCGCGCCGAGGAAATCAGCCACCTCTCGGATGAACAGATCGAAGCGCTGTATCAGCGTTATCTCGCCGGCGAAAAAACCGCCGTCCTCATGGCCGAATTCAAAATCCCCGAGACTGTGCGCAGTTTGCTCAAAGTACTGCCACCGATCGTCAGTCAGGATCTCGCCTGTCCCTATTGCGATTTGCCGATGTGGGTGCGTCGCCACGCCAGAGGCACGCCGGTGTCGCTGCGTCATCCGTTCAGGTGTGTGCGTTGCGATCATCGATATTTCGCGGCAGATGCCCATGGGCGCCGTAACCCTTGCACGTGCAAGGAGTGTTTCAAGGTCCGGCAGCAGCAATTGGCGGCCCAGGCTCAGCGTGATCGCCTCGAACTCGAGGCGCGCTATGGTGCCCCCAGTGCCGCAGTGGCTTACACCGCGTTGGGGTTTGCGCAAAAGCTTGTGCTGTTGGCGCTGCTTGACGATGGCGGTGGACGGCAGGCCGAGTCGATTGCGCCCCTGGCGTCGCCGTGCAGAAGCGAAGCCCTTGCACTCTCGGACGATGCCAGCGAGGACTGGCTGAAAAGTCTTCACGAGGCCGGTTTGCTGGCTGTCGCGCCCGATTCCGATATCCGCGCCTTTGACCGCGCCAATGCTTGCGCCATCAGCGATTACGCGGCGGTGCGCTGGTTGGCCAATGTCACGCTGGACGGCATCGGGCGCAGTTCGCGAGAGCATTTGTATCTGGCGCTGTATCAGGAACTGTCCGGCGACGTTCAGACGGCGTGGAAGAGTGAACTCTACGGACTGATCTTCAAACTGGCGCGAGAGGAATCGATTCGCTACATCCATGTGCTGGCCGACGAGGTCAGTTTTGCCTTCACCGCCGAGGCGCGTGCCGAAGCCGTCGTCGACCAGTTGCTGCAGGACTTCTCGGTCAGCCAACTGTATTACTTCGCCCGACTGGGAGTACGCAACGCCGCACACTTTTATGCCACGGGCAATTCCAAAGGGCGCAGCCACGCCTCCAATACGATTCCGCGCAACATGCTCGGCACGGCGCAGGATGCGCTGGCGCGAAACTGGCGCAAAAACGCTCACCGCGATTCTCGAGTGCCGCAAACTGCGTTGCAGCGGTTGTTGTATGACGTCGTGCTCAAGGACAGCGGCGCGGGGTTTTCCAAGTCGCCGGGCATGTACTGGCGCGATGAACTGGTGCCGCAGTTTTTCTCCGGCACAGCGTTTGGCAGCGATCTGATCGGTCAGATTCAATTGTTCTGCCGCGAGTGCGACTCCAGCAACATCGACGCCAGCATGGACAAAGTGACCTTGCAGGTGATGTGTTACGACTGTGCCACGGTGAGTCAATTCAAGGCGTTTGAAACGCTGCCAGACTGATCCGCATCAAGCACCCGCGCTGAACCGGCTGCCACGCTCAGGGTCGATACCACGACTCTGGGCGTTTTCGTTTCCGGATATGTAACGGCGGCGCGGCGGTTTGTGGAACGAATGTGCCGTAAAACCGGGCTTTCGCTGCGCCATTTTTCGTCACGGCTGCTAGTGTTGAACGATGCCCGGGCCTTTGTTTACGTGCCGATGACCGAATATGTCGCAGCACCGCAAGCAGACACATTGTCGCACCCTTTAAGCTGCGCATCGGATGGGCACCCGTAAAGGCATTGTCGGCAGTCAGGACAGTCGCTTTTGCAGCTGCCCATCCAATGGAAGGTGAATGTGACCTGAGGGTCTCGTCCAGCTTCACCCACCTGTCACCCTGTTTCCTCTGCCCGAGAATCAGGAACAGGGCGACACAGGCCCCGAAAGGGGTGTTGCACGCGACGCTTTCCATCAATAACAAGCTTAAGCGGAGTACCACAGATGGCGTTCTTCACCGCAGCCAGCAAAGCCGACTTCCAGCACCAACTGCAAGCGGCACTGGCGCAGCACATCAGTGAACAGGCACTGCCACAAGTGGCGCTGTTCGCTGAACAATTCTTCGGCATCATTTCTCTGGACGAGCTGACTCAACGTCGTCTCTCCGACCTCGCTGGCTGTACTCTTTCCGCGTGGCGCCTGCTTGAGCGCTTCGATCACGCGCAACCGCAAGTGCGCGTCTACAACCCCGATTACGAACGCCACGGCTGGCAGTCGACCCACACTGCGGTCGAAGTCCTGCACCACGACCTGCCATTCCTGGTCGACTCGGTGCGCACCGAGCTGAACCGCCGCGGCTACAGCATCCACACCCTGCAAACCACCGTGCTCAGCGTACGCCGTGGCAGCAAGGGCGAGCTGCTGGAAATCCTGCCAAAAGGCAGCACCGGCGAAGACGTGTTGCACGAATCGCTGATGTACCTGGAAATCGACCGCTGCGCCAACGCGGCCGAGCTGAACGTGCTGAGCAAAGAGCTGGAACAGGTGCTCGGTGAAGTCCGCGTCGCGGTCGCCGATTTCGAGCCGATGAAAGCCAAGGTCCAGGAAATCCTCGGCAAGCTCGACGCCAGCGCATTCGCCATCGATGCCGATGAAAAGAACGAAATCAAAAGCTTCCTGGAATGGCTGGTGGGCAACCACTTCACCTTCCTCGGCTACGAAGAATTCGTGGTCACCGATCAGGCCGACGGCGGCCACATCGAGTACGACCAGAACTCCTTCCTCGGCCTGACCAAACTGCTGCGCACCGGCCTGACCTACGAAGACCTGCGCATCGAAGACTACGCCGTTGCCTACCTGCGTGAACCGACTCCACTGTCGTTCGCCAAGGCCGCGCACCCGAGCCGTGTGCACCGTCCGGCTTACCCTGACTACGTGTCGATCCGCGAGATCGACGCCGATGGCAAAGTCATCAAGGAACACCGCTTCATGGGCCTGTACACCTCCTCGGTGTATGGCGAAAGCGTGCGGGTCATTCCGTTCATTCGCCGCAAGGTCGAAGAAATCGAGCGTCGCTCCGGCTTCCAGTCCAAGGCTCACCTGGGCAAGGAACTGGCGCAGGTACTCGAAGTGCTGCCGCGTGATGATCTGTTCCAGACTCCGGTCGACGAACTGTTCACCACAGTGATGTCGATCGTGCAGATCCAGGAACGCAACAAAATTCGCGTGTTCCTGCGCAAAGACCCGTACGGGCGTTTCTGCTACTGCCTGGCCTACGTGCCGCGCGACATCTATTCCACCGAAGTTCGCCAGAAGATCCAGCAAGTGCTGATGGAGCGCCTGAAGGCCTCCGATTGCGAATTCTGGACGTTCTTCTCCGAGTCGGTACTGGCGCGCGTGCAGTTGATTCTGCGGGTCGACCCGAAAAACCGTCTCGACATCGACCCGGTGCTGCTGGAAAAAGAAGTGGTCCAGGCCTGCCGCAGCTGGCAGGACGATTACGCCGCACTGACCGTCGAGAGCTTCGGCGAAGCCCACGGCACCAACGTGCTGGCGGATTTCCCGAAAGGCTTCCCGGCCGGCTACCGCGAGCGTTTCGCTGCGCATTCGGCCGTGGTCGACATGCAGCACCTGCTGAGCCTCAACGAAAAAAATCCGCTGGTGATGAGCTTCTATCAGCCGCTGGGCCAGGTTTCCGGCCAGCGCGAGCTGCATTGCAAGCTGTATCACGCCGACACGCCGCTGGCGCTGTCCGACGTATTGCCGATCCTGGAAAACCTCGGCCTGCGCGTGCTGGGTGAATTCCCGTACCGTCTGCGTCACACCAATGGCCGCGAGTTCTGGATTCACGATTTTGCGTTCACCGCCGCTGAAGGCCTGGACCTCGACATCCAGCAACTCAACGACACCCTGCAGGACGCCTTCGTCCACATCGTCAGCGGCGACGCCGAAAACGATGCGTTCAACCGTCTGGTGCTGACCGCCGGCCTGCCATGGCGCGACGTTGCGCTGCTGCGTGCCTATGCGCGTTACCTGAAGCAGATTCGTCTGGGCTTCGATCTGGGCTACATCGCCAGCACCCTGAACAACCACACCGACATCGCTCGCGAACTGACCCGGTTGTTCAAGACCCGCTTCTATCTGGCGCGCAAGCTCAGCGACGACGATCTGGAAGACAAGCAACTGCGTCTGGAACAAGCGATTCTGACCGCACTGGACGACGTCCAGGTGCTCAACGAAGACCGCATCCTGCGTCGTTACCTCGACCTGATCAAAGCCACGCTGCGCACCAACTTCTATCAGACTGACGCCAACGGCCAGAACAAGTCGTACTTCAGCTTCAAGTTCAACCCGCACGCGATTCCTGAACTGCCGAAGCCAGTGCCGAAGTTCGAAATCTTCGTTTACTCGCCACGCGTTGAAGGCGTGCACCTGCGCTTCGGTAACGTCGCTCGTGGTGGCCTGCGCTGGTCCGACCGTGAAGAAGACTTCCGTACCGAAGTTCTTGGCCTGGTAAAAGCCCAGCAAGTGAAGAACTCGGTCATCGTGCCAGTGGGCGCGAAGGGCGGCTTCCTGCCGCGTCGTCTGCCACTGGGCGGCAGCCGTGACGAGATCGCGGCCGAGGGCATCGCCTGCTACCGCATCTTCATTTCCGGTCTGCTGGACATCACCGACAACCTGAAGGACGGTGCGCTGGTACCGCCGGCCAACGTCGTGCGTCATGACGACGATGACCCGTACCTGGTCGTGGCAGCAGACAAGGGCACTGCAACCTTCTCCGACATCGCCAACGGCATCGCCATCGACTACGGCTTCTGGCTGGGTGACGCATTTGCCTCCGGTGGTTCGGCTGGTTACGACCACAAGAAAATGGGCATCACCGCCAAAGGCGCGTGGGTTGGCGTACAACGCCACTTCCGCGAGCGCGGCATCAATGTTCAGGAAGACAGCATCACTGTGGTCGGCGTCGGCGACATGGCCGGTGACGTGTTCGGTAACGGCCTGTTGATGTCCGACAAGCTGCAACTGGTCGCGGCCTTCAACCACATGCACATCTTCATCGATCCAAACCCGAACCCGGCGACCAGCTTCGTCGAGCGTCAGCGTCTGTTCGACCTGCCGCGTTCGGCCTGGACCGACTACGACACCAGCATCATGTCCGAAGGTGGCGGGATCTTCTCGCGCAGCGCGAAGAGCATCGCGATCAGCCCGCAGATGCAAGAACGCTTCGACATCAAGGCCGACAAGCTGACCCCGACCGAACTGCTCAATGCCTTGCTCAAGGCGCCGGTGGATCTGTTGTGGAACGGCGGTATCGGCACGTACGTCAAGGCCAGCACCGAAAGCCATGCCGACGTCGGCGACAAGGCCAACGATGCATTGCGCGTCAACGGCAACGAGCTGCGCTGCAAAGTCGTGGGCGAGGGCGGTAACCTCGGCATGACCCAACTGGGTCGTGTGGAGTTCGGTCTCAATGGCGGCGGTTCCAACACCGACTTCATCGACAACGCCGGTGGCGTGGACTGCTCCGACCACGAAGTGAACATCAAGATCCTGCTGAACGAAGTGGTTCAGGCCGGTGACATGACCGACAAGCAACGCAACCAGTTGCTGGCGAGCATGACCGACGAAGTCGGCAATCTGGTGCTGGGCAACAACTACAAGCAGACTCAGGCCCTGTCCCTGGCGGCGCGTCGTGCGTATGCGCGCATCGCTGAGTACAAGCGTCTGATGAGCGATCTGGAAGGCCGCGGCAAGCTGGATCGTGCCATCGAGTTCCTGCCGACCGAAGAGCAATTGGCCGAGCGTATCGCTGAAGGCCACGGCCTGACGCGTCCTGAGCTGTCGGTGTTGATTTCCTACAGCAAGATCGACCTCAAGGAGCAGTTGCTGGGCTCGCAGGTGCCGGATGACGATTACCTGACCCGCGACATGGAAACGGCGTTCCCGCCGACCCTGGTCAGCAAGTTCTCCGAAGCCATGCGCCGCCATCGTCTGAAGCGCGAGATCGTCAGCACCCAGATTGCCAACGATCTGGTCAACCACATGGGCATCACCTTCGTTCAACGACTCAAAGAGTCGACCGGCATGAGCCCGGCGAACGTGGCCGGTGCTTATGTGATTGTGCGCGACATTTTCCACCTCCCGCACTGGTTCCGGCAGATCGAAGCGCTGGACTATCAGGTCTCCGCTGACGTGCAACTGGAGCTGATGGACGAGCTGATGCGTCTGGGTCGCCGCGCCACGCGCTGGTTCCTGCGTGCCCGTCGCAACGAGCAGAACGCTGCCCGTGACGTCGCGCACTTCGGTCCGCACCTGAAAGAGCTAGGTCTGAAACTCGACGAACTGCTCAGCGGCGAAATCCGCGAAAACTGGCAGGCGCGTTATCAGGCTTACGTCGCTGCCGGTGTGCCGGAGCTGCTGGCGCGTATGGTTGCAGGCACTTCGCACCTTTACACGCTGCTGCCGATCATCGAAGCCTCCGACGTCACCGGGCAGAACCCGGCCGAAGTGGCCAAGGCCTACTTCGCCGTCGGTTCGGCGCTGGACGTGACCTGGTACCTGCAACAGATCAGCGCGCTGCCGGTTGAAAACAACTGGCAGGCGCTGGCCCGTGAAGCGTTCCGTGACGACGTCGACTGGCAGCAACGCGCGATCACCATCTCCGTCCTGCAACAGGGCGACGGCACTCAGGACGTGGAAACACGCCTGGCGCTGTGGATGGAACAGCACGAAAGCATGATCTCGCGCTGGCGCGCCATGCTGGTGGAAATCCGCGCCGCGAGCGGCACGGACTACGCCATGTATGCCGTCGCCAACCGTGAATTGCTGGATCTGGCGTTGAGCGGGCAGACGATCGTGCCTGTGGCTGCTGCGAATGCCGAGCTGGAACTGGCGTAAGTAGTGGTTGAATGAAAAACCCCCGGTATCGTGAGATGCCGGGGCTTTTTTCTTGTTTATGGGTGATACCGCAATACAGCCGCGACTCTAGAACCATCCGGAGAGACGGCTCCGCCTGCAAGGATGAGACCGTCCTGTTGCAGCTTCACCAGCCTGGCATCGCCGACGCTGGGGAAATGCGTGATACCCGCATTGCCAAAGCTTATATCGGGGCTACCGTCCGGGTCGTAACGCACCAGTGCGCCGCCAGTTTCATGGAATTTTGAACCCGCCAGTATTATTTTTCCGTCAGCCTGGACTGCACCTGCCATCAACTCGTCCAGCAGCCCTGCGGGGGTGAATATTGGCTTGCCTAAATTGAACGTCGGGTCGGCTCGGCCATTCTCGTGCAGTCTTGTCAGGAAACCTCCTCTATGTGACTCCTCAGAGATACCTCTCCCGATCGCCAATAGCAGCCCGCCTTGCGTCTGTTGTAAATCCCAAACTTCAGAGCGTTTATAAGTTGGTGCTCCGAGGAGAGCGTAACCTTTGTCCGCGAATGATTCGTCGAGTGTTCCATCCAGATTGTAACCCACCAGTAATCCATAGTGAGTTGATTCTTCGATAGTGAAAGCGCTGACGACTATTCGCTCTCCCTTGATGATGCTTAGTGAGCTTGGGTATACGTCTTGACCCATGTAACAGACTTCAGCATAACCGCTGCGGTTGAATGTTGTGTCCAATTTCCCAGTTTCTGTAAGTCGGATGAGAAAGGGATTAAATCCATTGCCCGCTCTGCTGAAAAGATTTTGCCGTCACTGGTTACAGTACACGCATTGGATTGCGAGCTGTCGCTGTCAAACTCATAATCCTTGGCGGTAGATTTTTTAGACGATGTTGGTAGCGTTAGTACCACTTCGCCATTTATGCCAAACGTCGTGTCCGGTTTGCCATCTGTGGTGAAGCGGGCAATACAGACAGGACCAAAAAAATTGTATTGATCACCGACGATCAGAATCCGATCTTTGTCATCGACATTGACCGTGTAAGCCTGAGACTTAGAACTTTCACCGAAAGACCCATAGATATATCCAACCCCGTTGAGTTTGGAATCGAGCTGCCCTTCCGGAGTTAAACGGGCAACATAAAATTGATCATCTGTTGACCTGCCTGCGGCGTAAATACGGTTATGTCTGTCCGTCGTCATTCCAGAAAAGATACCAGCGCGTTCGGGTAAAGCGATGCCGCCAGCGCCGAATGAGCTATCAAGTTCACCTGCTTTATCACTGCGATTTTCCATTGTCTTCTCCACGAGTTGGCGCCCTGTCATGGATGACTTCACAAAGCGTGGACTTATTAGGTGTCGAACATACAAGGCTGTCTACTGTAAAACCTGACAGTAGACAAGCAATGGAATGCGTGTTGGACCACTTTGGTCGGCGCATCTGAGCTTGCTACTTTGCTAGTCGAACAGCATTAGATTGTTGCCAAGAATTCAATAAAGAAGCCCCTGCATTGTGAGATTGCCGGGGCTTTTTTACGTCTGTGGGTTTTGAGCCGGCTTTTCCGGCCTCTTCGCGAGTTGGTTTTGTGGTGTCTGTTCTGGCGCTATCGCGAGCAGGCTCACTCCTACAAGGGGTACGCATTCCAATTGTAGGAGTGAGCCTGCTCGCGATAGCGCATTTTGATTCAATACAACTTCTGAGCTTGTTTATCTTCGAGCATCGACACAGCCCCCGCCGGCCGCGCCACTAGATTGCTCAGCGACCGATCAAATTCTTGCAACGCTCGAACCTGCACGTCCTGCTGCTGATTGATATCGGCAACAATCTCCTCCGAACGTTTGAAATCCGCCCACACCGGTGTCAGTTCTCTGGCCTCGGAGCCTTTCGCCGTGCCGATGTAGTTCAGTTGCGCATCATAAAAATCGGCACTGACATTGGCTTTGACGTCGGAGCTGCGCGAGGTGATCAACTGGCTGTGGGTGTCGACGATCGCCACCACATCCGGCTTGGCAGCGCGCAGGCTTTGCATGTCCGGGTAGACCGTCACCGCGCCGAACTGGCGTTGCAGGGAGGCGTTGACCCATTCCACCGCCATGTCCGGTTTTGAACTGGCGACGTAAGCGTCGTGGATCGATTGCACCAGCAGGCTCTGGCCGAAACCGGTACCGGCGTTGGCTTGATAGTCGCGCAGGTATTGGCGATTGGTCTGGGTGCTTGGGCTGTAGATCACGCCAAGGGACACGCCGGGGCCGCTTTTCACCAGGGTTGCGCTGCTGCGGCCGGTCGGGTGGGGCAGGAGCGTGTCGAGGGATGAAACTGCTTGCGGCGCGGTGGGCACCGAGCAGGCGGACAGGGCTAACAGCGATAAAGCAAAGGCACTGACTAACGCACGGTTCATGGTGTTACTCCCGTGAGACAACAGCAGTCGGAAAGTTCTGAGTGTCGCGTGTGACGGCGATTTATTCAGACTAAACCCGCCCACCTGACAATTGGCTGAGGCAAATGCGCTTTACTAGTTCGTTTTGCTGTAACCGGCGCCGCTTAACCACTCGTGGCAATTAAAAAGCGCCAATCCACGATTGGCGCCGGTTTATTTATGGTTGGTTGTGCAGCCATCAGTTTTTCAGCGGGATCAGCACTGGTTCATCGGGGGCCAGGACCATGAACACCAGCAGCTTGGCAGGCTTGCTCTGGCTGGCGTTTTTCGACACCAGATGTTCGGAGCCGGCCGCTTCGTACCAGAATTGACCTCTCTTGTAAGTGACCGGCTGTTCACCTTTGACCTGGGAAACCACTTCGCCTTCCAGCACATATGCCATCGCCGTGCCGTCGTGTTTGTGGGCGATGGACGACTGGCCGGGCTGGTAGTCGACTTCGATCATCATGGCTTTTTTGCCGGGGGCGTTTTTCAGCAGTTGCTCTTGCAGCACGGTGACTTTTTCCGAGGGGTCGTGGGCCAGGGCGGCGGTCGAAAGGCTGAAGGCGAGGGCGGCGGCGAGCAGGGGCAGGGCTTTCATGGCGGGTTACCTGTGAGGTTGAGTGTTGCTGATCACAGTAGTCCGCAGGTTGGGGCATTCAAACGGCCAATGTTCGGGAAGTTGGGGTGACCAATTGTTGGTGTCAGAGAGATTTTTGGTGCGGCGCAGGACGCCTTCGCGAGCAGGCTCGCTCCCACAGGGTTCGAGGGTGCTCAGCCATATTGTGAGCAACACATAACCTTGTAGGAGTGAGCCTGCTCGCGATAGCGGTGGGTCAGACAATACCAATGTTGACCAGGCTGACGCCTTCGCGAGCCTGCTCGCGAAGGGGCCGGGTCAGACGATGGGAAAGCTGTTGAAATCCACACTATTGGCCAAGCGGCTATCGATCAGGTCGATAAACCCCTGCGCTTCGGGCCGGTTGAAATGCGCTTGCATCGCCGCTTCCGACTGCCAGCGTGCGCTGACCATCCAGCGGTGATTGTCTTCGGGGCAGCGGTCGACCAGGTAGGAATCGCAGCCCGGGGTTGCGCGCAGAGTGTCTACGATTTTCTGCAATTGCTTGCCCAGCTCCTCCGAACGGCCGGCAGCAGCCTGCACCTGCACGGTGTTGATCACTTCGTTGGACATTGCTAACACTCCTGAATCAGGCCGGACGAATCCTGCTCATTGAGGGATAACGCCTGTGCAGAATAGGCCTGCAACCCTCGAAGACCAATAACCAATCGGCGGTTAAATCCTTAGGCCAATGGCTCAGGCGAGCTGTTCGAGGATGTCGCGCAGGCGATCCAGCGCGGTGTCGATGTCCAGGGTTTCGATCGCGCCGAAGCCGAAATACAGGCCGTTTTTCGCCGGCTGCTGGTAGTAGAAACCGTTGATCGCGTACAGCCCGACTTCGACCTTTTTCGCCAGTTCAATCACCAGCGGCAAGTCGATCGGCACCTTGCACCACACCGTCATGTGGAACCCGGCACTCGGTGGCACCGCTTCCAGCCACGGCGACAGATCATCGGCCATGCGCGCCAGAATGCGCTCGCGGCGTTGCGCGTAAATGGTGTGGCAGCGGCGAATGTGCTTGAGCAGGCAACCCTCGGCGATGAACTTGGCCAGCGCCCATTGCGGCAGGGTCGAGGCGTGCAGGTCGGTCAGTTGCTTGGCGCGGATCACCGCTTCGAGGATCGCCGGCGGCAGAATCGCGTAACCCAGACGCAGCTCCGGCAGCAGTGTTTTCGAGAAGGTGCCGACGTACGCGACGATGCCGCGCTGGTCGAGGCTGAACAGCGAATCGGTCGGCCGGCCTTCGTAGCGGAACTCGCTGTCGTAGTCGTCTTCGATGATGATTGCGCCCAGCTCATGGGCGCGGGCCAGCAGGGCCTCACGTCGTGCATGACTCATCGGCATGCCCAGCGGGAACTGGTGCGAGGGCGTGACATAGATGAGGCGCGTGCCGTCGGGGATGTGCTCGACCTGCATGCCTTCGGCATCCACCGGAACGCCGACCACCTCCGCGCCATGGGTGCCGAACAGCAGGCGAGCCGGCGGATAACCGGGATCTTCCATCGCCACCAGACTCCCCGGCCGGGTCAGCACGCGGCTGATCAGGTCCAGCGCCTGTTGCGCGCCGTTGCACACGACGATGTCTTCGTCCTGACAATTGACCCCGCGCGAAAACGCGATGTGTCGGGCAATCGCGTTGCGCAGCGCCGGCAGGCCTTCGGGCAGGCTGTAAAAGCCTTTGGACTGGGCCATCTGGCGCATCGCGTGGGACACGCAGCGGCGCCAGTCATCGTGGGGGAACTGGCCCTTGCTGGTGGCGCCGCCGATGAAGTCGTAACGCAACGAGCCGGCCAGCGTTGGATGGCGCAGGAATACCGGCAGATTGCACCAGCTCTCGATCACCTCGGCGCTGGCCAGTTCGCTGTGGCTCTGCTTGCGCTGGATCTGCGCCGCGCGGGCGTTGACGTAGGTGCCTTTGCCGATCACCCCGGTGAGGAAGTTTTCGTAGGTCAGCTGCGCGTAGGTGTCGGAAATAGTCTTGCGCGAGATACCCAGTTGCTCGGCGAGCAAGCGGCTCGGCGGCAATTGCGTACCCGCCGCCAGCCGCCCGGATTCGATCGCCCCGCGCAGTTGCTGATACAACTGACCGGCCAGATCCTTGCGGCCGTTGATCACGACATGAAGTTCCATACCGATGGGGCTCCGGGGGGCGGTGAATGAAGTGTCGGGCAGATTAGCGCTGTTGCGGGGTTGGCAGTAGTTGTCTACCGCAAATACCCGGAATTGGCCTAAAACCCCCGTAGGAGTGAGCCTGCTCGCGATAGCGGTGTGTCAGGCACCAATTAACCAACCGACACACCGCTATCGCGAGCAGGCTCACTCCTACAGGGGATCGCGTGATTCCGAGATTAATGGTGTAGCCATAAATCGAAATATTGGGGCTGTAACCTGCGCCCGTCAGCGCTTACGGTGCACTCATCATTCCGTCCTCCGAGACCTGACCATGTCCCCGCGCCTGGATTACTACAACGCTTCGCCCAAGGCGATGAAAGCGATGATTGCCATGGAGGCGCTGACCGCCAACCTGAGCATCGAGCCGCCGCTGCTGCAATTGATCCGGATTCGCGCTTCGCAGCTCAACGGCTGCGCATTCTGCACCGACATGCATTCGGTGGACGCGCGGCGGGCCGGGGAGAGTGATCGGCGCCTGTATGCGATTGCGGTGTGGCGCGACAGCAACTTCTTCAACCCGCGCGAGCGAGCTGCGCTGGCCTGGGCAGAGGCGGTGACGCTGTTGGCGGACAGCCGCGTGCCGGATGACGTTTATCAGCAGGCGCGCGAGCAGTTCAGCGAAGGAGAGCTGGTCGACCTGACCATGGCGGTGACCACGATCAACAGCTGGAACCGCCTCGCCGTCAGCTTCCGCCAAGTCCCCAGCGACTGAGCGTCGGACTACCGCAGTGCGCGCTGATCGTTCCCACGCTCCCGCGTGGGAATGCCGCCACGGACGCTCTGCGTTCGGCTCTGGAGGGGACGCAGAGCGTCCCGAGCTGCATTCCCACGCAGAGCGTGGGAACGATCCGGGAGGCACGGTTTTGGTCATGATCGTTCCCACGCTCCCGCGTGGAAATGCCGCCACGGACGCTCTGCGTTCGGCTCTGGAGGGGACGCGGAGCGTCCCGGGCTGCATGCCCACGCAGAGCGTGGGAACGATAAGTGGGCGAGGGTGGGGTTATTGCGGTGGGCGTTGCGGTTTCACCGAAGTGCCGAAAGTGTTGCCCATCCGCGTGCTGGTCGCGGCCGGTGTCGCCAGGCCGACCTGATTCGGCGGTCGCTTGCTAACCGGCACATTCAGCGCTTCCAGATTCTTCTGCGCCGCCGCCGCGCCTTCGGGGTTGTTGCCCATTTGCTGGCTCAGGCAATCGTAATTCGGCGCTTTGTAGCCGCCGACCGTCACCTCCACACAACCCAACGGTTCCTCTGCATAAGCGCCAGACACGGCGGTCAGCAACAGCCCGCCGAGAGTAATTCGCCACAGTGTTTTCATGCTCGCCTCCTGGCCGGCCAATGCGGCCGCGCGATACCTTGAGTCTAGTGCAAGCCTTGCGTAATTCCCGTGATGGTTTTTTTGCACCGGCCGTCACACCAGATTCATAAACAGCCCTCAGGATGACGATTTTCAAGGATTCGTCAGCCGTGCAGCGAGGCACTTCCCGAGGCGGTTTTCAGCGTTCAACGATTCTTGTGCGCCGGATCTGTCTGGGGTGGTTGCTTGGCTGCGCGGCGAGCCCGGTCGGCGCGCAACCGCCGCCCGCGGACATGCGCATGACCCTGCACATTCCGGCGCAGGATCTCGCGCATGCGCTGGACCAGTACAGCCACGCCACCGGCGTCGCGGTGCTGGTCGACAGTCAGTTGAGTCGCGGTCGCCGCTCGTTGGCGGTGGACGGTGAATACACCGCCGCCGATGCCTTGCGTCGACTGCTCGGCGGCAGTGGCTTGATGGCGCGGTATGCCCGTGCCGATGCATTTACCTTGCAAATGGCGCAGGTCGAAGACGTGCCGGCGCCGCCGCAAAAGCAGTCGGCGGAAAGCATCGCCGTCAGCCGCAGTTACGCCACAGCGGTGCAGGCCGCGGTCGAACGCAATCTGTGTCGCTCGCCGCTGACCCGGCCGGGCAGTTACCGCGCGCTGTTGCAGGTCTGGGTCGGGCGCGACGGCGTGGTGCAACACAACCGGTTGGTCACTTCGACCGGCGATGTACGGCGCGACAACGCGCTGGTGGAAAGCTTTCGTCAATTCAGGATCGACCGGCCGACGCCCAGTGCCTTGCGTCAGCCGGTCACGTTGCTGTTGTTACCGGAGTCGTCAGGGAAACGCATGGAATGCACCACATGGGAAGGAGTTTCCGGGGGATGAAAGACACCGGACAAGGGTCGCTGGCGCAACTGTTTCTGACGTCCTACGAGGACTTTCGCGGACGTTTGCGCCGCCGTCTCGGCTCGGAGGACCTGGCCAACGATGTGCTTCACGAAACCTGGCTGCGCGTCGACCGCATGGAGACGCCGCCGAACGTCCTGCGGCCCAATGCCTACCTGTATCGCATGGCCCTGAACATCGCCGCCGACCGCCGTCAGGCCGACGCGCGCCTGCTCACCGGCGAGGAAGTCGAAGAGCTGCTGCAGATCGGCGACGAATCGCTCGATCCGTCGCGGGTGGTCGGCGGGCAAAAGGAAATCCAGTCTCTGCTCAGCGCCCTGTATGAACTGCCCGCGCGACGCCGGCGGATCTTCATCGCCGCACGCCTGGAAGAGGCGCCGCACCTGGAAATCTCCCAGCGCTTCGGCATCTCCACGCGCATGGTCGAGAAGGAAATCAAAGCCGCGTTGGGCTACTGCGCAGCGAAACTGGAAAGAAAAGTGTTTCAGCGGTTCGGTCGCGGGGCCGGAAAACCGTCTTCTGAATAGAGCCCGATCAATTCGTTGAGAATCTGCGCGTTTGAACATCTTTCGACTGACCCCTGCCGAACCCTCGGTGGCCGACAACCTGCACAGCGAAGCCCACGATTGGCTGATCCTGCTGACCTCCGGCCGCGCCACCGTCGCCGACGCCCGCGCCCTGCGCGAATGGTGTGCGCAGAGCGCCGAACACGCGCAGGCGTTCGAGCAGGCCAAGGTGTTGTGGCACAACCTGCAACCCGCCGCGCAAGGCGTGCAGGCACCGCACGGGTTCGGTCGACGCGCCTTCCTTGGCGGCGCCATCGCCGCGTCCGCCGCCTTTTTGCTGGTGCGCGGCACCATCCCCGGCGGCTTCGAAGGGCTCGGCGCCGACTACATCACCGAAGTCGGCCAGCAACGCCGCGTCGAACCGGCGCAAGGCGTGAGCCTGGAACTCAACACCCAGACCCGCATCAACCAGCGCACTGTTGCCGAAGGCGTGCAGGGTTTCGAACTGGTCAGCGGCGAAGTCGAAGTACAAACCGCACGTTTGCCGCTGGCGATGCAGGCCGGAGGCGGGTGGTTACGCGCCAGTCAGGCGCGCTTCAACCTGCGCAACACCGATCAACAAGTCTGCGTGACCTGCCTCGACGGCGCGGTCGAAGTCGACGTAGACGGCCGCAGCCTGCGCCTCGAACCCGGCCAGCAAGTGACCTACGACGCCCGCCAAATCGGCAGCGTCCAAACCGTCGACACCGCCGCCGTGATGAACTGGCGCCAACAAGTCCTGGTCTTCAACGGCGCCACCCTCAGCCAGATGATCGACGAAATCAACCGCTACCGCCCCGGCATGCTCCTGCTGCTCAACCGCGACCTCGGCCAACGCCGCGTCCAGGCCCGCTTCAACCTCGACCAACTCGCCGGCGTCGCCCTACTGATCCGCGACGCCTACGGCATCAAATGCACCGAACTCCCGGGCGGCGTGGTCGTCCTCAGCTAACCCAATCCCTGTGGGAGCTGGCTCGCCAGCGATAACGCCCTCAAAGCCAACCAATCCCAAACTGACCCAACCCCATCCAATTGTAGGAGTGAGCCTGCTCGCGATAGCCACCCACCAACCAACCCATCTCCCACTGCCCAAACCCCATCCCTGTGGGAGCTGGCTCGCCAGCGATAGCGCCCCCACAGCCAACCAATCCCAAACTGACCCAACCCAATCCAATTGTAGGAGTGAGCCTGCTCGCGATAGCGCCACACCATCCAACCTCTCCATCAACTGACCCACCGCAATCGCGAGCAGGCTCACTCCTACAAAAAACCATCACTGCAACGGCCCAATCACCTGCCGATAAACCTCCACCCCCTGCGGCGTCCCCCGACTCAACCGAATCTCCAGCCCCTGCGGATCCTCCCGCCGATTCCCACTCAACTGCCGCCAACCCTTATCCTTTTCCCAAACCCGCACCTGCAAATCCCGCACATCCGCCAACACCGCCACCCCAACCCCCGGCGCCGGCAGCGGATACCGACTGCGCGCCTCAGCCACCGCCCGATACAACGTGTCGCCCTTCAACCACCAGCGCACCCGCTGCAACGCCCCCGGCTGATCCGCCGCCGTGCGAATCACATCCAACCGAAACCCCTTGCTGTCACTGCTGCGCACGGTAATCGCGGGCGGCGCGGTCGGCGGCTCATCATCCACACCAACCTTGCGCGGCTCCGTCAACTCAACCCCCGCACGCATATCCACATCGCGCTGCAACTGATTCAACACCCGCAACAACCCGTCGCTCTGCTCACTGCTGGCCTGCAAATGCTGATCCGCCCGCGTCACACTGTCCAGCCCACGCCAGGCAATCAGACTGACCACCGCCATCAACAAAATCGCGACCATCACCTCGATCAGCGTAAACCCCTGTTGAGCCCTCATTGCTGACGGATCCGACCCGAGCCATCACGCAGCACGCTCAACCGATTCAAGCCATCGGACAGCGTCACCTGCAACGGCGGATTGATCCACTCAGCATTCAGCACAACCCGCTGCTTGGGCTCCACACGCACCTCGACCTTCGGACTCTGCCAGGCACGCGGGCGCAACTGCGCGTCATCCTTGAAATGCTCAAACCCCCGGCCACTGTCGCTACGCCGACTAAACCGAAACCCCTTCGCATCGCTAACCCAGACAATCGGCCGCCCATCCGCCCGCGCCTCCGCCTGCGCCACCTGCAGCAACTGCGCCACCCGCTCGGCATCCTTGCGCAGCAACTGCGCAGGATCCGGCTTGATACTCAAACTGATCGCCGCACTGGCAATGCCGATGATCACCAGCACCACCATCAACTCGATCAGCGTAAAACCCCGTTGCTTGCCCGCGTCCATCGATCGCACGCTCCTTCGCGTCCCGCCATGTCCCGAACAGCCAAGATGCACCGCCAACATGTAAGGCGTGTGAAATAAAACGGAGAGAATTGCCGCGTAGGCTGGCAACAGGGACAAAAAGGAGATTCACCCCATGAGACTCACCACACGCTTTTCCCCACCGCAAATGGCCCAGGCCCTCGCGCTGCTCGCCGCACTGATCGGCGTCGCGACATGGTCGTCGCTGCTGCTGACCCGCGCCGAATCGCACACACCGGCAGCGGCCCCGCAGTTGTTGGCGGCACGCAGTGATAGCCCGGCGTTGCAGTGGTTCTCCAACCAGACCGCGCCGGTGGATATCAAGGTAAGCGGCGTGATGGCGGGGAGTCGCGGGGCGGTGGCGATATTGAGTTTGAATGATGGACCGCCGAGGAGCTTTTTGGCGGGGGAGCGGGTTGGGGTTGGGGTGAGGTTGGTGGCGGTTGAGAGAGATGGGGTGGTGGTTGAGCAAGGGGGGGAGAGGGTGCGGTTGGGGGTTGAGAGGTTGGGGGAGGGGGTGGTGTTGCCTAGGTTGGTGAGGCCGTGATTTTTGGGATTTAAGCTATTGTTTGCAGTTTGGATGGGTCGACGATTCAAGCGCATCTCAACGAAATGATCTGGAAAAGACGAGAGTTGTCGAGATGACCTATTGTCAAAACCGCATGGTCGTTAACGGCTGCTTTCGGGCCAAAAGCGGACAAATTTAGGCTCCGGGATATAATGAAACGAAAGCTGAAGATGGGATGCAGCCCCCCTCCAGCAGCGGCTGACTTCTGCGGCATTGCTGCCAGGCCATAGATGCAGGTTTTATTCCACGTAGCGACCAACACATACATCTTTAAGGATATTGGACAGGACGGCGGCTGGATGTTCATCACTGGATCGTTCATGATGCAGGGCACTGGCCAAATGTCTCCTTACATTGAGTATGTCTCTTTATATCGAGCTAAACATTGAATGATCTGCGTTAAGATTTATATAAAACATAATATACGCACTATCAGGGGCAGGAAGTATTAAAGGCCAGAAACTCTTACACGCACAACGGCGGTTATTTAGACGGCAAGGAATTCAAAGTCTCAATGAAAACTTTGCGCTTTTCTTTCAAATATTTTCACATGCTGGCTGATTCCTATGAGCGGCATATCGGTGAGCGGGCGGTAACCGCCGCAGATGAGGCAGACAAGACTTAAAACAACGGTCTTCGTGTACATGAAGGGCAGAATCACCTGTTCAGGTGGGTAATTGCATTAATTTGACCACCTCTTGGCATTCGAATTGACCAAACATTTGCATCGGATATGACAAGCGCACGGGTAAGTCTTTGCCGTCAAAAATCGGCCCAAAGCGGTCTCTCCCAAAAGGCAGCAATCAGCTAGGTCAGTACCGGGGAACATCCACATCCACATCTTCAGCGCAATCGGCATGTTGCTGCGCTCGAACTTGTAGCATGTGAAGGTCTGCTTTGGGTCGATAGCAGTTGGTCATGACTGACCACTTTTGGCCGTTTTCTGCTTTTCGCGACCGGCAGCAATCGGCCAAAAGCGGACGTACGAGGTAACTGCTTACCGCCAAAAGCGGATACTCAGATAGGAGAAAATTTTGTCACACACACAACCTAGCGCAGCACTTCACTTCGTGTTCGTGTAAGATTTAATCAAAAACAATTGCGTAATCGCACTTGCAATGCGAGTCAAAACTAATCCTGGGTACTTGCAAGGAAATAATCAATACAAAACCAAGGTACACGATCCTCGAGCAATAACGATCCAATAACTGAAAGCTTGTAGACAATGCTTCCGCTGAGTTCGTGCGATAATGTCCATGACTTTATGAAGTCCTCAACTCGAAAGACATCAAAACCGATTTGCCATGCCTCGTTCGTTCCGCCCTCCATAAAAATTGATGAGTAGTGAATGTAAGAGTCTGGGCGATAGCAAGAAAAACTCAGACCGTCAATCTGCCACAAATCTTCATTAAAAATATCTTCAAGCTCAAAAATTTTTGCCGCTCGCAATAGCACGGATAAGGTCTCAATTGGCTTCTCAACAAGGGTGTAGTTGTTCTTAAAATTATTATACTCTCTAGATAGTAGATAGCTCAGTGCTTTGTCGGGGGAGATATCATATCTGGCGAGCTTGCCTTCGCAGCTTATTATAGAGTTGAATAGCAATCCTACTAACTGTTCGGCTTGTTCATTGAGGTTCAGCGCTTTGGCAACTGCTAGAGAGACCTCCCAGTGTGAAGCTTGAGCATCACTCAATGCAATCACAGAACCAGAATACAGCTCCAATATTTTATTGAGGATGTCTGCGAATTGTTGTCCTGCTTTTGTCTTGTTTAATTCCGGCGCGCAAAGAAACGCTACTCCTGCCCAACCGAGAATTTTAGATAAACGAAGAGGTAATTGATACAGCTCCACAAAGCCACCACCCTCTCTTGGCAACAAACAGTACTTATTTTGTTCCAGTGAGGACAATACGGATTCGTTTACGACCAGAAGCTCATCGACAAGCTTGTGAGTTAGCAGTTCTGCTCCAATATCTACTATAGGTGCACCCAAGCTCGGGAGTAGGCAAGCCACTATCCCAGCAGTGATCATAGGCGTCCGGTAAGCGTCATTAGACTGTGCAGCTTTTGTAGAGAATGTCACAGCTAACCGATCAGCACAGCTAATTAATATCGACTCATTTTCCCTGCATGGATTTAAAACTGAATTCACAAGTGGGATAAACTGTGAAGCATTCCAATGCCGATCCAATGCACCATATGTGCTCCATATGTCGTTGTAATTGTCTTTTATTGCTTTGTCGAGGTTTGATGGCCACTGATGCATTAAACTACGAAGAGGTGTATTGGGATCTGTTTCATATTTAGGATTACGGCAAAAACTAGGTGGTCCATACAGATTCAGTCCCCAAACGATTGCATTTTGTCCATGGTCATCAAGTTTTTTTGAGATATGTCTACCTATTTCGACTAAATCTAAAATGCTTGCTTTGTCTTGTACAAAGTCTCTCCCTTCAACACAGTCGAGAATGGCGTTAGTACCTATGCCTCCTTCTTGAGTTTCGCCGGCGGTCTGGTTTTTTGCTGAGGTAGCGATTAGCGTCAAAGCAGGTGTTCCGGCATCACCAATAAGCTCAGGTTTTAATAATACTCCGAGATCTGATATCAGTCCGCCACTCTGGCAAGCATCTATAATTATATTGCTCTGCTTTGGTGATGTTTCATTAAGCAGTCTAAACAACTCACTCAAAGACAGCGCCGTCATAGATTGTATTCTTGGGCTTGTGTCTCGGAGCCACATATGGAAGCTACCAGAGCTCACACCACCATGTCCTGCGAAAAAAAATGTGAAATTCTCTATGTGTGAATTTTCGAAAAGCGATTTTTTTAATGCAGATCTAACTTGTTCAATGGTCGGAGACAGCAGAAGTAGAGAGTGTGCGCTGTTGAACTGACCAACTTCGGGTTTCACGAGAGCATTGAATATTCTTACCGCATCATACTCTGCAGAATCGAGGGGTTTAGCATGATCATATTCGTTGCAGCCAATTGCTAAGAGGATCCTCATCGCGAACTCTCCCCGTAACGCACAAACTTAGCTTTTCGAGCAGATTCTCTTTCCAGCGCCTCAGCCACCTTTCTCGCCTTGATGTCTTCGACCATCGCCTTATATGCTGGAGTGCTTTCTTGCATTGCCCTTGTGAACTGATTTAACGTATCCGTTCCAAGGTGGATCTCTGGCAGTGTCACTTCTCCTGCCTTGTTCGCACTAAACTCTATTTTCTCAAGCATTTCCAAGAAGGCGAGCGGCAGAGATCCAGATTCCTTTGCATCCACAACGTTTCCAGTTTGATCGCAGACCTTCGTTAGTGATGAGTAAATCATGCTTGCAAACTGAGCTTCCATATCCTCCTGAAAACTATTGAAGCACCTTTCTAAAACTTTAACGTCATGGGCAGCAAGGCTCTCGAGCGCAATGTCAAAAAGCGTGGAGTGAGTTTCAATTCCGCTGTTGTATACTTGGGGGGCAGCAGGATTGCAGAACGCCGCGCCATGCTTTATTCGTTGCGCGTTTTCTGGATTGATATATTTTGCCATTGTGCTTTGCTGAAGCGTAGATAACAGTCTTCTCAGGGATTCATTAAAATTTTCTACAAAGTCAGAATCTACAAAATAATCAACACTCAGGCTGCTACGCTCCATGATCTCCACCACTTTTACCAATCTAGTTGCGGCTGAAGTTAAAGCCAGCCATACCAACACTACGAGATGCCGCCGCGCGGTTGTTATAGACCCGTTGAGTCTTACATTTAATTGTAGAACAGAATGTAGAAAATGCCCTGCTGCCGCACTTTTTCAAACTGTAAAGATACCTCCTGTCGGTCAATACAGGCTTCGAAGCTTGGACAAGCGAAAATGCTTTATTCAACAGGTGATCAGCTCAACCGTCGTGAACCGGATCACCTGTGATTCACTTCTCTTTTTTCGGGGGTAGCACTTTCGGCATAGGAAGAGTGTTTTGTACAGGAGGTAACCCTCGATCATTGGTCTGTACTGGTCTGCTTGGGTTATGGCGCGGTGGCTGCGATTTTTCGTTACTCATTGGACAACTCCGGGTAATGGCTTTGGAAGTACCGTCTCATCTGTAACTCGGCTTTGGTCATAAGATCTGCTTTCTCAGGAATGACCATTCCAGCAAATGCAGATTTCATTACCGCCGATTTCTTCTTGCGTATTGCGAAACGTTTTTCGTTGATTTCTCGTTCGGTCAGTTCACCTTGCGCGACATCAAACCACCCTTTTTCTGCGTCATCAGCTAATACAGAAAGCTCTATTCCCGCTGCGCTTAGAGGCTTGATGCGGGCTTTGAATGGAAGAAATTTGTAGATGACCGATACGACTTGGCTGAGCATGATGAAGAAGCCCCACACAAACGCGTATTCTTTCCAGATGGCCCAGCCACCAATACTTCCAGCCGATGCTATGGCTAGTACTATAGCGATTCCTCTCTCTATATTTTCAGATCTGATTTGGTAGAGTTCTAGATAGTAGACATGCGCTTTAAGATTTTGCAGCTCCACCCAATACTGCGCTTGATACATCGCCTTGCTTCCGTTGCTGATGAGAAAAGCCCAATGCCGCGTTTAGGGAATCATACAGTTCCTTTGAGACTGTTTGCACCCAGACAATCCATCTGCCTGGGCCAGAAGCATCCCTCAGATGAGAGGCCGCTCTTAGCCGAAAGCCGCCATGCTTCGCCGCGAAGAAAACAGCTTTACAAACGGGGTGAGGGGCGAATCCGTCTGAGGCGACATAACGTTATGAGACCTTGATAAACACAAACGTTTAAAAAGACATCTACAAACACTCTCCTAGGCTACACCTCCTTGCGCCTTTGCCTACAGCTACGCCAGAATCCGCCGGCTTGTGGGCTTTTCACCTGGTCTATATCGTCTACGTGTCGCTGGTAACCCAGCGACCGGGTTTAGCGACCCGACCAGGTATAAGTTCAACGACGCTCCAGTTTGTCGCAGACGCTTGCGATGACGATATGGTGGCTGTGCGTGGGAGACCTTCGGGTCTGCCGGGTCTTATACCTCTCGGTTCGCTAACCCGCGTACAGCTGCCACCCTTATCTGTTTAGCGACAGGTTTTGGTGGTTCCACCAGGTATAAAAATGGAGCTTCACCATGATCAAACCCACACCCAACCCACCCGAATCCAACCCCACATCCCCCTACGAATCCACCCACTCCAAAAAACTCCACGAAGCCGCCGACCGTGCGCTTGACCATTATCTCTGTCAGCCCGGTTCCACGCCGCCGCCGCGTAAATACCGTGGGATGTATGCGGTAACTGCGGACAACAAAAACGAAGAGCTGCTGATCGATGCCAGTGAAACGCTCGCTTCGGCCCAGACCATTACGCAGAACGTCGCCAGTCTGTTGCCGGCGTCGCAGCGGCGGGCGTTGTTGGGAATTTCGCAGTTGATCATGCTCGGGGAGCTGGCGGTGAATCGGGCTTTGGATAATTTGCAGTTGCCGGAGTGATGTGGAGTAGGGCGGGCAGCGGTGGCACATGCGCTGTCTCTGTTGCCTGATCGGCCGCTATCGCCAGCAGGCTGGCTCCCACAGGGTTTTGCGTTGGTCGCGGATATTGTGTTCGGGGCTGGGATCTGTGGGAGTGGGGCGGTTACTTTTCTGCGCTGACTTTACTGGGTTATTGAGGCGCTTCGGAGCATTCGCGGGTCCAGCGCGTCACGGTCATGTCATTGAACTGCTCGTCAATGGTGTCGACGCGCAGGCACGTGCCTTTCTTTGAGTTAATGCAATAACCCGAGTATCCATAAGCAATTAACCTTGAGCGGCGACGCACCGACGATCATTCGACAAACTCCAAAAGTCATCTCTAATCCAACCGGACTATCGAGGCGCTACAAACACTGCAACATCCAGCCATTCACCCCATTGCGAGGTCATCATGAACATTGATTTCACCGGACGTAAGGTTTTGGTTTCGGGTTCCACCAGCGGTATCGGTTTTGCGACGGCCAAGGGCTTTTTGCAAGCGGGGGCGCAGGTGGTGATCAACGGTCGCAGCCAGGAAAGCGTCGACGGTGCTTTGCAACGGCTGGGCGAACTGGCCGCCAAGGCCATTGGTTTTGCCGGTGATCTGGGCAGTGAGGCTGGCGTCGATAAACTGGTCGCGGAGCACAGCGCTTTCGACATCGTCATCAACAATCTCGGTGTGTTCAATCCGCAGGATTTCTTCGAGATACCGGACAGCGAGTGGCAACGCTTTTTCGAGGTCAACGTCATGTCCGGCGTGCGCCTGTCACGCGCCTATGCGCAGGGCATGGTGGAGCGCAAGTGGGGGCGGATCGTGTTTATCTCGTCGGAGTCGGCGGTGAATATTCCGGCTGACATGATTCATTACGGCTTCAGCAAAACCGCGCAGCTCGCCGTGTCGCGCGGCCTCGCCAAGCGTCTGGCGGGCACCGGGGTGACGGTCAATGCCGTGCTGCCCGGGCCGACCCTGTCCGAAGGCGTTGCGCAAATGCTCAGTTCCACCGTCGCAAGCAGCGGCGAGAGCCTGGAGAAGGTCGCCGCCGACTTCGTCAACGCACACCGCAGCTCCTCGATCATCCAGCGTGCCGCCAGCGTTGAGGAAGTCGCGAACATGATCATCTATGTCAGCTCCGAACAGGCGTCCGCCACCACGGGCGCAGCGTTGCGCGTCGACGGCGGGGTGATCGACAGCATCGTCTGAGATTTATTCTGCTGACGGTACGTCAGTCGACACGATGGCTGCCGTCAGCATTCAAGGAGGTTTTCAGTTGGGTTTGAGTGGGCGGAAAGGGGTATTTGCCTAAGTCCTCATCCCGTGAGTAGAATGCGATTCATTATCAATCATGTATTCGCCGGGATTCCGATGCGCAGCGACGAAACACTAGGCACTGCTGATCTAGGGCTGCTCTATCGCACCCACCATTCGTGGTTACAGGGCTGGCTGATCCGGCGCACCGGATGCCGCGATAACGCTGCCGATCTGGCGCAGGACACGTTCGTGCGTCTGCTCAAATCTCGTCAGTCCAGCCCCTTGCGCGAACCGCGCGCCTATTTGAGCAGTATCGCCCGTGGGCTGATGATTGATCAGTATCGTCGTCGCGAGCTCGAACGTGCCTACCTCGAAAGCGTCATGTTGTTGCCTCCACACGAGGTGCCCTCGGAAGAGAGCCGGCTGGTGATCCTGGATGCGCTCGAACGCATAGACCGCATGCTCGGTACGCTTAAACCAAGAATCCGACAGGCGTTTTTGTTTGCCCGGCTCGACGGGCTGACCTGCGCGCAGATAGCCGAAAAGCTCGGTGTTTCCCGCGCGACGGTGGAGCGCGACCTGGCCACGGCCCTGCAACATTGCTATCGCTTGCGTTATGTCGAAGCCTGAGCCGCAGGCGCTCGATCCGGCCATTGTCGAACAGGCGATCCAATGGCTGGTGCGCGTTCGCTTCAATCAAGCCGATGAACAGACACAGCGCAGTTTTGAGCACTGGCTGCAGCAGCGCCCGGAGCATGGGTTGGCGTGGCAGCGTGTAGAAACCCTTGGCGATGACTTCGAAGGCGTGCCCGCGCAACTGGCCCGACAAACCCTTGCTGGCAGCCGTCAGGGAATGCGCCGGCGCGAAAGCCTGAAGCTGCTGGGCCTATTGGCGACTGTTGGCACGGCAGCCTGGCTCGGCCGGGACTACACGCCGGTACCCGCCATGCTTGCGCAGCAGCGCAGCAGCACCGGCGAGCGACGCCGATTCCAGCTTGATGATGGCAGCCTGGTCCAGCTCAACAGCGATAGCGCCGTCGACAGCGAGTTCGACGCCCAGCGACGCCTGATCATCCTGCGGCGAGGTGAAATCATCGTGAATGTCGGCGCGGATCAACACTCGCATCCAGCGCGACCGCTCTGGGTGCAATCACGCGACGGCCTCCTGCAAGCCCACAGCTCGCGCTTTCTGGTCCGCGAGCGTGACGATGGCACGCTGGTCGCGGCTCAGGAAGGATCCGTCACGCTGTTCCCCGGCGCCCGTCAAACGCCTGCGAGCCGCAGCGTGCAGGCAGGCGATCAGTTGCTGTTCACATCCAGTGGCGTGCGAACGTTTAGCGACAAGGGCCTTGATCCCTGGAGCTGGGGTGACGGGGTGATCAGTGCGCGCAATATGCGCCTCGGTGATTTCATCGCGGAGTTGTCGCGTTATCGCCCCGGGGTGTTGCGCTGCGCCGAAGAGGTCGCGGACCGTCGTGTGTCCGGGACCTTCCAGCTTGCCGACAACGATCAGGTCCTGGCGTTGATCGCGCAATCGCTGCACTTGCACGTCGATTATCGAACCCGTTATTGGGTGACCGTGACCGCTGCAAGCTGAATTTCGTACTGCGTGAAAAATAATGAGGTGGTTTCTCATTCTCGTTCGACCTCTTTGGAAGGCCGGAATACAGGCCAGTCTGTCGATGTCCTTTCTTGGAGCGAGAAAATGAGTTCGTCCCCGGTTTCACAGCGCCATCCACTGAATCGCGCCTTGCACGCTGCGATTTTGGGTTTGATCGTCAGCAGCTACGCCTTGCCGTCGCTGGCGCAAACGTCGAGCGCTGACCCGAGCAATCAAGTCAAAGCGTGGAACATCGCTGCGGGCCCACTGGCGCCGGCGCTTGATCGCTTTGCGCGCGAGGCGGGCGTCAGTCTTTCCTTCGACGCGTCGAGTGTCGCGAACCGCACCACGGCTGGCGTGAATGGCACGCTCGATACATCGGCAGCGCTGTCATCGTTGCTGCAAGGCAGCGAATTGCAAATCGAACAGCAAGGCCCGAATGCCTACCTGCTGGTGCCTCAGGCAAAGCCCGCCGGCCCGCTGGAGCTCGACGCAACGGACGTCGAGGACTATCGCCTTGCGCCCCTCATCATCAATGCCAAGGTTCGGGTCAGCGCCGACGACGACACCAACTCGGTGGTCGCCAAGGAGCTCTGGGTGGGCGGCAAGGTGGCCACCAGCATTCTCAATACACCGGCATCGGTGTCGGTGGTGACCAACAAGGAAATGCAGCAACGCAGCGTCAGCACCACGGAAGAGGCGCTGCAATACACGCCGGGTGTGGTCAGTGACTTCTATGGCACGGATGACCGCAACGACTATTTCCAGATCCGCGGCTTCCAGGCCACCACCTACCGTGACGGCTTGACCCTGAGTTCGATGCGCGGCGTACGCGAAGATCCATTCGCCTATGAGCGCATCGAGATTCTGCGCGGCGCCAACTCCACGCTGTTTGGCCCCGCAGACCCGGGCGGTTCGGTGAACTTCGTGACCAAACAGCCGCGCTTCGAGAAGTTTGGTCAGGGTTATGTGACCTACGGCTCGTTCGATCATGTCGAGACCGGCATCGATGTGGGGGATGCGCTGAACGACGAGAAAACCCTGGCTGGGCGCTTCACTGCCAAAGGCCAGAACAGCGACCGCGAGTACGATCACTCACAGGACGACAACCAGTTGTTTATGGGTGGCCTGACCTGGGCTCCGTCGGATTACACGTCGGCGACGGTGATTCTGGATTACCTGAAAACCGAAAGTTCGCCCAACAGTGGCGGTTATCCACTGGACAAGGAATACGACCGCAGCAAGTTCTATGGTGAGCCGAGCTACAACTTCCACGATGTCGAGCGCACCAGCCTGAGCGGTAACGTCACCCATGACTTCGACAACGGCTTCGTACTGCGCAGCAATCTGCGTTACAGCAAGTTGACCGATGATTTTGGCTACGTTTACTTAAGCGACAGCGCCGCACGTGTCGGTACGACCGTCGACCGCTATCTGTTTGGAACAGACACCGAGGCCGACCAGTTCAACGGCAATCTGATGCTGCAATACGATGCCCGCTTCGAGAACATCGACAGCAGCAGTCTGGTGGGCGTGGAGTACCTCGATTCGACCACCAAGGAAAGCTCGGTCTACGACCTGACGACCCCGATTGATATTGCCAATCCGGTGTTTACCGGTGTTTCACGTTCAATCGCGCCGTATGCCGTGAACAAGCGAGACGCGACCACCAAGGCCGTGTTCCTCCAGCAGAACCTGTCGTTCTACGAGCGTTTCATCGTCACCGGTGGTGTGCGCAACGATTCGATGGACCTGACCAGCAAAGGTTTGCAATCGACCGAGAAAGATACCTTCTCCGAAACCTCCTACCGCGGTGCGTTGACTTACATCGTCAACGACGAAGTGTCCACTTATGTGAGCATGGTCGAATCCGTCTCGCCGCCGCAAGTTGGCGTCACACCGCAGACGGGCCGGCAGTACGAAGTGGGCGTGAAATATGCGCCGATGGGGATGGACGCACTGTTTTCCGCCGCCGTTTATGACCTGACCCAGGAGAACGTCACCATCGCCGTGGTGCTGCCGAGCGGCATCATCGAGCAACAAACGGTGGGTGAGTCGCGGGCCCGTGGTCTCGACCTGGAGGCCAAGGCGCAGGTGACGCAGAACCTCAGCCTGATCGGTGGTTATTCCTACATGGAGTCTGAGGTACTGCGCGGTTCGTTGTACGACGGCAGTTCGCTGAAGGGTAACGAGTTTGCCACGGCGCCCAAGCACTCCGCGTCGCTCTGGAGTTATTACGACCTGCCCGGCACGGATGTCAGCGTTGGCTTGGGCGCGCGTTATGTCGGTTCTTATTACTTCGATGCAGCCAACTCCGGCAAAAGCGACGGCACCACGCTGTTCGACGCTGCCTTCAACTACAAGATCGCCAAGGGTACCGATCTTGCGGTGAACGTCAGCAACTTGCTGGATGAGCAGCACGTGGTCGGTTCCGGCACAGCGAACTTCTACAACCCGGGTCGCGAGATTACCGCCAAAGTGAGTTACAACTGGTAAGTGGGGGTTTAAGCCTTGTGCTTTGCCAGGAAGCGGTGCCCGCTTTATCGCGGGTACCGCCAACGTGGTTTCCAATCGGCAAGCGATGAACGTAGCTTTACGGTCTCGCTACCCCAGGCACATCCATATTGATCTTTCGCCAGAAAGCTTCAGAAAAGCTGTAAACCGAGAAAGCCATCAACCCCAACGCCATCACGATCAAAATCAACCAACCCGCTGGAAGATTCTGCAGCGCATCCAAAGCCTCTTTCATACCCGGTGGATCCATCGCTTGATAAGTGGAACCGCTGACAGCCAGCAGCACCGCAATCTCTATAAAAACCACCCCACGGGCGATCAGGCCGAACCTCGAGACGGGGCGGACATACCGCATGACATCCTCGTCCGCCTCAAAGTATTTCTCGAACGTCGCCTTCCAGCCCTTGATGATGTGAGCAATACCGACCCCCAGCGGAACGAGTGCGATCAGGTACACCAAAAGATTCGAGTGGTCCCAGGACAACAAATGCGCCAGCCAGTCTTTGGTCTGCCCACCTGAGTCGCCCGAGCTTCTGATGCCGCTGACGAGCAAGCCCAGTGCAAAGATCGCTAAAGCGCCGTTGACCATACCGCCCGCCAGCAGACCCGCGCGAATGACCAGACCTTTTAGGTCCTTGCCATGATGATCAACATCACGCGTCGCTTGCAGGACGCGCCAAGCCGCAAAAGCAAGCAAGCCTGCTACCACAAGCCCCACCAGGAAATAGCCGAACGGTTGGCTGAGCAGTGCCTCCAGACTTTTGTGGCTGTCCTTGGGTTTTGTCGAGTCCTGTGCTGCCAGCAGGGCGAAGATACCGATGATCAAATACAGCACGCCACGAGCGGCGTAACCGCCCCGAGCGAGTATTACCAGGCTATGTTGCGCGGACATTCGATGTAATCCAGAGAGGGTATACAAGAGCAGACCCCTCTTGCTGGCGGGGGTTCTACTTGCTTGGATTCAACGAGCCACGTTCAGGTCGACGCAACCCTCGAATATCCCCGAATCGGTTCCCTCTCCAGGGGGAGAGGGCTAGGGTGAGGGGCGGTCCGTCTGCGGCGACAATGTCTCCAGCCTCGCCCCATGACACTTTAGTTCACCGGCTTCAAACTCACGAATCACGACCCGACCTCAAATAGGTTTCCGCCCACTCCCGGTAATGGTCCGAGAGTGTGTATCTAGCAAGCAACTCAGATAGCGAAAGCCCGTTTCCCCCTGCGCCGCTTTGTTCACGCAACGCCGCGTACGTCGCTTCGATTGCAGCCAGATACGGCGCATGCCCATTGACCACAATCCGCACATTGGCAGCACTCAGTTGCTCGACATCGCTCAGCGCCGGATTTGCATAGTTGATCAGCATGATCGGCACACTGAGATGTGCGGTGAGTGCTTCCAGATGCCCGAAGTCTTTGACCCCAACGAGACAAATCGCGTCGGCCCCGGCTTTTTCATAGGCGGCGGTGCGTGCAATGGAATCTTCCAGCGTGGTCACGGCCACGTTGGTGCGGGCGATGATGCTGAGGGCATCATCTGATCGGGCAAACCGCGCAGCGTAAATCTTGCTCGCGGCTTTTTCCCTTTGGATAAGCACAGGCGATTGCTCCTCGTACCTGGCCGGCAGGTGGGTGTCTTCCAGCGTCAGGGCAGCGACACCGGCTTTCTGCAGCTCGGTCACTGTGCGCATGACATTCAGCGCGTTTCCGTATCCATGGTCAGCATCCGCGATGATCGGGATCTGGCTGGCCCGGCCGACTCGGGAAACCTGCTCGACATACTCATCCAGCGTGAGCAATGCAATGTCCGGTGCCCCGAGTACCTGAAGCGAGGCGACGGAACCTCCTTGAATGGCCACCTCAAAGCCAAGGTCGCCAGCCATACGCACCGAGATCGGATCGAATACTGAAGCAGCAAACCTGCAGACGTTTCCTCTGAGTAAATCACCGAACGCCTGGCGTAATTCATGATGTGATCGCTCAATCATTCTCGGCTCCATCGAATATCTACCAGTGATGTGCGAGGTCTCATCCGAGTTGAACGAGACCTGGAAGGCGCTACCGGTCATAGCCCTATGCCACGGCAAGATGACCGGATCCCTTTGCAGATTATTTCTGCGCCAGCAATGCCTTCCTGGTCGCTTTCTCGTGTTTCATGGCGGCGATTTCACGCTCGCACGCCTCGACATCAAACGAGTTGTCCCACTTGGCAATAGCGATGGTGCCGATGCCGTTACCGATCAGGTTGGTCACGGCCCGCGCTTCGTTGAGGAACCGGTCAATGCCCAGCAGCAAGACCAGGCCCACCAGAGGAATGGAGTGAATGGTGGTGAGCGTTGCGGCCAGTGTTACAAAGCCTGCGCCCGCCACCCCGGCCGAGCCCTTTGAGGTCAGCAGGAATACGCCCAGCAAGATCATCTGATCCATAAAGGTCAGTGGCGTATTGGTCGCCTGGGCAATGAAGATGGCGGCCATGGTCAGATAGATGCAGGTGCCGTCTGCGTTGAAGGTGTAGCCCGTCGGCAGCACCATGCCGACTACGGATTTTTTGCAGCCAAGTTTTTCCAGTTTCACCATCATGCGGGGCAACACCGCTTCGGTTGAGCAGGTGCCAAGCGTGATGAGGATTTCATCCTTGAAGTAGCGCAGAAACTGCATCAGCGGCATCCCCGACCATCTGGCCACCGTACCCAGTACCACGACGATGAAAATCAAGGTGGTGATGTAGAGGGCGACCAGCAACTGCCCGAGCGATAGCAGCGTGCCGATCCCGTATTTGCCAATCGTGAACGCCATGCCGGCACCGGCACCCAGTGGCGCCAGGCGCATGACCATCGCCACGATCCTGAACAGACCCTGCAGAAACAGATCGATGGTATTGATCAAGGGTTTGCTGGTTTCGCCCATCTGAACCAGAGCCACACCCATCAATACTGAAAGCAGAATGACCTGCAGCATGACGCCGTTGGAGAACGCGCCGAGGAAGGTGTGAGGGATGATGTTGAGAAAGAACTCAACGGTGCCGCCTTGCTCAGTCGCGGCCTGGCTGTACTTGCTGATCGCACTGCCATCAAGCGCGCCAACGTTGATATTCATCCCGACGCCAGGCTTGACGATGTTGACCACGATCAGGCCGACGACGAGGGCGATGGTTGAAAGAATCTCGAAGTAGATCAGCGCTTTCACACCAATCCGCCCGACCTCTTTGATACTGCCCATCTTCGCGATACCGACTACGACCGTACCGAAGATGATGGGCGCCAAGAGCATTTTGATCAGCTTGATAAAGCCATCGGCGAAGGGTTGGAGCTTGGCGCCGATATCGGGTACGAAGTAACCGATCGCGGCACCGATCACGATGCCGATCAGCACTTGCACATACAGCTGGCTGTACCAGCGGGACTTGGACGTTTCCACGGAAGCACCTCATTTTATTGTTGTGATGGGCATGTGGTTTGGCGTCGGCGAAAGACGCCTGAGTCTGCGGCCCCTCTAAAAGAAACCGCAGATCGAGTTGAATCAGCCTTCGCCCAGCTCGCACATGACGGCGTACAAGGCGGACTTGGCTTCGAAGCCGACACCTGGAATATCCGGCAGGCCGACATAACCGTTTTCCACCTTGATGCCGTCGGCGAAGCCGCCGAAAGGCTGGAACACGTCGGGGTAGGATTCGTTGCCGCCCAGGTGCAGACCGGCGGCGATGTTCAGGGACATCTGATGACCACCGTGCGGAACCACGCGGCGCGACGACCAGCCCATTTCTTCCATCACTTTCAGGGTGCGCATGTACTCCACGAGCCCATAGGACAGCGCGCAGTCGAACTGGAGGAAGTCGCGATCCGGGCGCATGCCGCCATGACGCAGCAAGTTGCGAGCGTCCTGGTGGGAAAACAGGTTTTCCCCGGTGGCCATGGGCAGTTCGTAGTGGTTGGCAAGTTCGGCCTGCAGTGCGAAGTCGAGCGGGTCGCCGATTTCCTCGTACCAGAACAGGTTGTACTTCTTGATGGCTTCGGCGTAAGCGATACCGGTCTGCAGATCGAAACGACCGTTGGCATCGACTGCCAGTCGACGACCGTCACCAACCACTTCGAGTACCGCTTCGATGCGACGGATATCTTCGTCGAGTGGCACCGCACCAATCTTCATTTTGACAACGTCGTAGCCACGATCCAGGTAGCTCTGCATTTCCGCTTTGAGTTTGCTCTGGTCCTTGCCTGGGTAGTAATAGCCGCCTGCTGCGTAGACCCAGACCTTGTCATCCGCCACGCCGTTACGGTAGCGATCGGCGAGCAGACGATAGAGCGGTTTGCCTTCGATCTTGGCGACGGCATCCCATACCGCCATGTCGATGGTGCCCACCGCGACCGAGCGCTCACCGTGACCGCCAGGCTTTTCGTTGGTCATCAGGGCTTTCCAGATGGCAAACGGATCGAGGTTATTGTTTTCATGGTCGACGAGCGTTTCTGGATCCGCTTCGGTGATGCGCGCCAGGAAGCGATCACGCATCAGAGCGCCTTGACCATAACGACCGTTGGAGTTGAAACCGTAGCCGATGACCGGTTTTCCATCGCGAATCACATCCGTGATAACCGCGACGACCGAGCAGGTCATTTTGGAAAAATCGATATACGCGTTGGCAATCGGCGAGGCAATGGAAACGGTTTTTTCACGGATGTCGACGATACGCATGACGGGTTCCTCTTGTTGTTTGTGGCCCCACGTTATGCTTTGCGATGACACCCGCCCAATGCTATTAATGCCGCGCCCTATGCACAGGAGGCATTGCCTTTGGAACTCGTTTGGCTAGAGGATTTTTCAGCGCTTGCGGAATACGGCAGCTTTGTTCGTGCCGCTGAAGCGCGCCACGTGACGCAGCCTGCTTTTAGCCGCAGAGTCCGTTCGCTGGAGAATTGGATGGGCGTCGAACTGTTCGTCCGCACCCCGCAGGGAGCGACCTTGACCGAGGCCGGAAGACAGATTTTGCCTAGCGCCCAAGAGGCGGCCAGGCGCCTGTACCGGATGCGCTCCGAGGCACAGGAAGTGGCGGGGATGGCTGCAAAAACACTGCAATTTGCAGCGACTCATTCTCTGTCATTCACCTTCTTCCCACGATGGTTGAGAAGCGCCGAAAACGGCGCACCGATAGAAGCGGTGCGTCTGCATTCAGACAGCATGGCGGTGTGCGAGCAGATGCTGATCCAGGGCCAGGTTCAATTTCTCCTGTGTCATCGCCACCCCGATGTACCGCCGTTGCTAGCCCCTGACCAGTTCATTGGAAAAAAGATCGGCGAGGATGTGCTGGTGCCACTGGCGAGTCCTTCTGCCCATTTCGGTACCTCCCCTGAAACCCTGCCTTATCTGGCCTACACCCACGAATCGGGCCTCGGCCGAATCGTCGCTCACCGACTCCACGGCAAAGAAGATTATCTTCATCTCAAACCCCTTTTCAGCAGCCATCTGGCTGCGGTTCTGATGTCGATGGCGTTGGAGAGCAAGGGGGTCGCCTGGTTACCAAAAAGTCTGACCGAACAGGAGATGACTGACGGACGTCTGGTGCGGGCGCTGGACGAAAGCTGGGATATCCCTCTGGAAATTCACCTCACGCGCCCGACGGCACCCATCAGCCCGTCGGCGGAAGAATTCTGGGCCCGGGTGGGCAACGATAAGGCGCACTCTTAATGACGCGTCTTCTCGCTCGTGATGTGAGCTATTTCCGTTCCTGGCCATTCAGTCCAACGCTCCCATGCTCACAAACCTTTGGTACGTCGTCCTGCCGTCCGCGCAATTGACCAGCAAACTGGCGGCAGTACGTCCGCTCGGTCAGCCATTTGTTGCCTTCCGCGACGACAAGGGAGAAGCCCGTCTTCTATCCGATGTCTGTGTCCATCGTGGTGGTTCCACCATACCGCTTACGCTTGTTGACGACGCCGAAGACGTCTAACAGCTGTAGCGGCATTGCGCCTGAAGTCACACGCCATAACGCTTTTTCCCTCCTGAAGTGATGCAGTATCTTCCCCCTCGCGGCCCAATGCATACGCTGCCGGAGGAACATGAACACGATGAGCCATATTCAGTAGCGGGGCTTCGCACCGGTTGCGGCGCGGCACGTGCAGGTTTTGGAACAGGCGCGACGTAGCAATCTGAACCGCTGCAAAGACTCTTGGAGGAAAGCCACCTGGCTGGCTGGCCATCGATGCTTATGCGTACCCACTCGTTTCGTTTTTCAAAGACCTGCACCTTATCTCCGCGCTGAAGCCTGGAAATGACTTTTCCGCCGGGTTGATCTCGGATGTTGAGTTTGTCTGTGCTGACGTATTGGTCTGCAGGTGGGGCTATTGGTGAGGTAGATGTAGCCGGAACGGAGATCAATTTATCAGGTGTGCTCTGGGCGGCGGGTTGAACCTGAGATGGAGGAGTGTCCTTTTTGCCGATCACCCAAAGAACGGCGAACAGGATCAATAGCGGGACAAACCAGGATTGGGATTTTTTGCGCATATCCATTGCTCCTACAGATATCGATTAATCAGTTTTCATCGCGACCAACTTGATTACGCCGGCTTACAGTGAGATTAGACGTCCCTTCGTGTTTAGCGGTCTTGTCTCTCGTATGCAGCCCGGTTATTTCCTTTGGCTCTCATCCATAAACCCAAACATTCCATTGCTCCGATGCTTTGTCACTAAGCTTGGTTTCAGTTGAAGGATCACCCAACCGCAGCACCCAAAGGAGCAACACGTCATGCTGTCTCTCGCCCATGCAATTCGTAAAAGTTCCGGCTCTCTCGTTCAAGTACAAACTGACTACAAGCAGAACGTAGTTGCGGTCAATACCGTAATGACAAGTGTCTTGGGGTCAAGCCTGCCTACCCTCCATCAAGTGCCGCCGGATTGGCAGTCCTTTGTCAGCGCTTTTGAAGCGGCCAATGGCGACGCGCTGAATTGGGTCAATACCGTTATGGCCCGTTTGCTGAACGTCCCCCAAGAGGTGATCGGCTACAACGCAGTGATCAGCCAGGTTCTTCAGGATGCCAAAAGCCAAAGCGAAACACTGGTCGCTCAGCCAACGAATCAGATAGCACTGGCGACGCTCAATCAAGATCTGACTACGCTCACTAACCAGCTTGGCCTGGTGACCTCGTTCATCAGCGGAGCAATTGTCGCCTTACAAACATCACGTGACACGCTTCCGGATATGGCCGCCCAGCTACAGAGCATCGCTGATAAGTCGACAGTCGATGCCAATGCTGACCAAGCTCAAATTGACAAGCTCAATGCTCAAATTGATCAATTGAAGGCCGACATCAAAAGCCTCACAGCTGCCATTATTGCGCTTGGTATTGCTGACGGTGTGGCATTGACATTGGGGACTGTTGCGACAATTGCACTTTGGCCAGTTGGCGCGCTTGTCTGGTTTATGCTTGGCCCAGCGATCGCTGTTGCCAGCACTTATATTGCGCTGGACGCCAAGCAAATAGAGGCTGATCAAGCGAGCATCAAATCGACCCTTTCCATCATCCAGGGTATTACTGCCGATGTCGCAACCTTGCACGTGTTAGCGCATAACTTTGCTGATCTGGCGACGCAGTCGGTAGCGATCGAGACAAATCTGCAGGCAGTATTGGCTGAATGGCAAACCTTGGAAAATGATGTGAATGCCGCGGTAACTGACATCAGAACAGCCATTTCTGACGCCAGCTCTACTAATTTCACGGCAGTGCTCAATGACGTCAATGAAGCCATAAGCGAATGGAATGACTCCTATGCTCAAGCTGGTTCATTGCAGCTTGATCTTCAGGTGAACAATGCCAACCTCGAATATGGCATGACTTCGGCCCAGGTGCAGTCAGCGATGGCCGGCGCTAAAACAGTGGATTTGATCACGTACTACAATCAGTTGTCGCAGCAAAGAAAAGTTGCTTGAGCTCAATAAATGGCCCCGCACGTGCGGGGCTTTTTTCAACTAGCGTCGAGCTGCTTTTGGCACGTCGTCCAGCAAGTCTGATTCACTTGCCATTTCCTTTACCTCTGCTTCAAATCAGCTGAGCCTGTTCGCTCCGCAATCACCTAAGGTATCAAGCGCATCTCGCGCAGTTTGTCGAACACATCGAAAAAAGCCTGATCGCTCGCCTGGTAGGCCGTGAAACCCATTGCACGGCTTTTCGACATGTCCGTGACCACTTCGATAGGGCGGCCGAGGTCAGCATCGGTATGCCATGGCGATATCAGGCGACCAATGTCGGATTCTTTCAAGCCGTGTTCGGCGACTATTTGCGTCCATACGGCTTGGTCGTTGGCCATCTGCTTTTCAAGGGGTGAGGGGGAGGCGGGATAGTCGGCAGCACGCAAATCGAAATATTCGGCAATTCGGCCCCACATCCATTTCCAGCGAAACACATCGCCATTGGTGACATTGAATGCCTGGTTGGCCGCCGCCGGCGTGGTGGCCGCCCACAGTTGCTGTTTCGCCAACTGCCGGGCATCGGTCATATCGGTGAGGCTGTCCCACTGCACCCTTGATCCGGGGAAAACAAAAGGGCGGTTGGTTTTTTTGCAAATCGAGGCGTAGACGGCGAGGGTGGTTGCCATGTTCATCGCGTTGCCGACGGCAACTCCGGTGACGGTATGCGGGCGATGAACGCTCCAGGTGAAGCCGTCTTTTTCGGCTGCGGCGAACAGTTCGTCTTCTTGGGCGTAATAGAAATTCTCGACATCCAGACGACCCTGCTCTTCGCGAAACGGTGTTTGCGGCAGGCTGCCTTTTCCATACGCTTCGAACGGGCCGAGGTAGTGTTTCAGGCCGGTCACCAGCGCTACATGCTCAACGCTCTTGGCTGGGCGAACGGCGCTGAGGACGTTGCGTACCATGGCGGCATTGACGCGAATGTTCTCGGCTTCCGTGGCTTGCCGTGACCATGTGGTGATGAACACATGGGTGGGTTTCAACCCCGCAAGTGCACGTTCCAGCGAAGCCGGATCTTGAAGATCAGCCGCGACCGGGATCACACCTGGCGCTTGCGAGGGGTGGCGCGATAGCGCGGCGACCTGCCACTGGTTGTCGATGAGTAACTGCGTGATGGCGCTGCCGACGATGCCGCTGGCGCCCACGACCAAAGCTGTCTGAGTCATAGGTTTCTCCTGTATTCAGGTTTCGGAGTACGCCTGAGCAACAGAGGTTCAACCTGAAAATCCGTTAGAGTGTTCACCCATCCCCGTTGAAGCCTGTGAAAATGAATCGTCCGCTGTTTGTCGCGCTGGATGGCCCCAAAGGCGTCGGCAAAACCTCGCTGTTGGAGGCCATCACCGAAGTCCTGAGGGCCGACAACCAGAAAGTCATCCGGCTTTGCGAGAAAAAAAGCGACCCGTTCCGGGGCGAGACCATGCAGTTGGTGAATCGGCTTGCCCGCCATCCTGACCGGGCTCTGGAACTGCAAGTTTGCGAGCGTCTGGCTGATAGCCGCGGCTGGATTTCCCGGCATGTGCTGACCAGACAACCCACCGACAGCATTATCCTGATCGATCGCTGGTACCCGTCCGAGGCCGCGTTTCGCCGGACAGTTCCGTTCGCCGAAATCCTGCAGTTGAACCTTGATCGTGACGTCCAGGTGCCAGACCTGCATGTCGGCGTGGTCACAGCGGCAGAGATCTCCTGGGCGAGGGCGGCTGCACGACGGCGCGGCTTGAGCAGTACCGTGCTTCGCGGTCTGGAGGAGCATGTCGCTTGTACTCAGGCGTTTGAACAAGCCGTCGCGGATCAGGGTTGGTTTTTATGCCGGAATGAGGGAACGATCGAGGAGGCGACTAGGCGGGTGGTTGGGGAGATCAGTCGTGTGATGAGCAGACTCTGCACATCGACCTGAATGACCGGGCCGATGATGGATTCAAAGCGATCCGTTCAGGCCGCCGCAACCCTCGAATCTCCCCGAATCAGTTCCCTCTCCTGGGGGAGAGGGCTAGGGTGAGGGGCTGTCCGTCCGTGACAATGAAGTCTCCAGCCTGGCCAACGGCGGCGCATCCTGACTGCGGTCAAATACTTGAATGCCAACCGTGAGGAGCCGTCCCTTTTCTGCGGTCGCGATCACCTGCTCACAGCGCAACAACAACCGCCCCTGATCACACTCAACGGCTTTCAGGCCCACCGGCAACCGCCCCTCCAATCGCAACTCCGCCATCCGGCTCTGCGCCGCCACCAGCGCAATCGACCGATCCCGCAGCAGCCCGTTGCTCTGCGTCATCATTCCCGCCACGCGTACAGCCGCGGACATCGCCACGGCGATGATCGCCAGCGCCACCAGCACTTCAATCAGGGTGAATCCGCTTTGGCGGGAACGCGCAGGCATAAAAGCCCCAAAAGCAAAAAACAGTCCTCGACGCTAACCCGCACGCTTGACGGCTTGACGACGAAAACTCCCGAGGATTTTCAACATCCCTGACATATCTTCTTGCAACACTGCGCGTCGAATCGAACCAAGCCAGGGATTGTCGAGATGGATATCGCACCTTTCACTTCGCGCCAGCAACCGCTGCGCACGCCGCGTGGGCAGCAGGGTTTTACCCTGATCGAGATCATGGTGGTGGTGGTCATTCTGGGGATTCTCGCGGCGATGGTGGTGCCCAAGGTGCTCGACCGGCCGGATCAGGCGCGGGCGACGGCGGCCAAGCAGGATGTTGGCGGGTTGATGCAGGCGTTGAAGTTGTATCGCCTCGACCACGGCACGTACCCGAGCATGAATCAGGGGATGAAAGTGCTGGTCGAGCGGCCGGCGGATGCGAAGAACAGCAACTGGCGCTCGTACCTGGAGCGCTTGCCGAACGATCCGTGGGGCCGGCCTTATCAATACCTCAACCCCGGTGCCAATGGCGAGATCGACATCTTTTCCCTCGGTGCCGACGGTCAGCCGGACGGCGACGGCGTGAATGCCGATATCGGTTCCTGGCAGTTGTAAGGCCGGCCATGAATCGCCGTTCGCCCAAGGGGGCGAAGCAGGGAGGCATGGCGATCATCAGCGCCTTGTTGATTGCCGCCGTGGTGGCGGTGATCGCGGCGGGGATGTTGACGCGCCAGAGCGTGTCGACCCGTGCGCTGGAAGCCGATCAGCAGCGCATTCAAGGGCGCTGGCTGGCGCAGGGCGGGCTGGAAATCAGTCGTCAATTGCTGTGGGATGTACGCCAGCGTGACCCGTTGACCCGGCTCGATCAGCCGTGGGCGCAAAGCTTGAATGCGCAGGGTTTTCAAGGGCGGCTGGAGGATGAGCAGGGCAAGTTCAACCTGCGCAATCTGGTGGCCAACGAACGAGTTGATGATGAGCAGGTACGAGCGTTCGAGCGCTTGTGCGGGTTGCTCGGTGTCAATGCCGGGTTGAGCCAGCGGATCATTCAGCGGGTGATCGGCTCTTACCCGCGACTGATCAATGCGCAGATCGCTGAGACCACGAAAAACACTTTCGACAGTGGCCGCTTGACCTCGCCCAATGCTTCACGCAAACCACAAAACCCGACGCTGCCGATGCTGCGCAGCCTTGAGGATTTGCGCAGCATCGATGGCGTAAATGACGCGGTGATCGGCAAACTCGCGGCGTACCTGACGGTGATTCCGGCGACGACCTGGCTCAACGGCAACACCGCCACCGCGCCGGTGTTGGCGGCGTATGTGCCGGGGTTGTCGCTGGAGCGGGCGCAGGCGCTGATCAATGAGCGCGATGCCGGGCGCTGGTTCATCAACCGGGGCGATTTCGTCAACCGCTTGCGCATGCCGGAACTGGAGCTGACCACTGTGCGGGTCGGCATCACCAGCGACTGGTTTCGCCTGCGCGGCGAAGCGCGGCGCGATCAGCGGCGCGTCAGTCTCGAGGCGTTGCTGCATCGCAGTCAGGACCGCTTGCCACAAGTGATCTGGTCGCGGGTGGGCGCATGAGTCAGCTCAGAGTTGCGCTGCCACCACTGGCAAATCTTGATCTGGACAGCGAGCTGCACGTTGCCTGGCTGGACCGTGCCGGTCAGGTCAGCCGTGAACAATCCATGAGCTTGAGGCAGTTGAGCCAAGTGCCGAAACTGCCGCCGCTGCTGGGTTTTCTGCACCCGGCGGACAGCCTGTTGGCGAGTATCGACCTGCCGCCGCTGCCGGCCAATAAAACCGCAGCGGCGGTGCAGTGCGCGGCGCAGGCCTTGGTGCTTGGCGACCTCAGCGAGATGCACGTTGCCCACGGGCCGCGCGACGAGGCCGGGCGGGTGCAGATCGCCTGGGCACCGCGTCAGCCGTTGCAGCAACTGGCGCAGTTGTTGAAACACGCGGGTTTGAATCTGCGCGGTCTCTACCCGGCGGCCTACAGCTTGCCGGTGTTGCCGGGCACCGTCGCGTGTGTGCGGGACGGGCATCTGCTGCTGCGCGACAGTGTGCAGGCGGCGCGGGTGCAACCGTTGTTCGGCGAGGACGTCGACACCGCGATGTGGGAGCCGGGCACCACCCTGCACTGGATTGGCGATCAGGCGCCGGTGTCTGCCGAGGTGCCGATGGCCGATGCGCAGCGCTGGACCGGGCCGTTGCCGGGTTGGGGCTTGCACGGCGCGGTGCAGTCGCAGACTACCGAACATCGCGGCTGGGGCCGGGCGATCGGCTTATCGGCGCTGGCTGTCGCGGTGTGGGTCGTTGGCCTGAATCTGTACGCCGCGCGCGAAGCCAGTCAGGGCCAGCAGCTCAAGGCGCAGATGAGTCAGCGGGTCAAACAGGCGTTTCCGCAGTTGCCGGTGATTCTCAACCCGCTGCAACAGGCGCGGCAGCAATTGGCCGAGCGGCAGAAGGGCGCGACAGATGATCCGGCGCAAACCTTCAACCGCCTGGTATTGCAGGCCGGCAGCAGCATGCCGTCCATGGCCGGCACGGTCGAGCGCCTGACCTTTGCCGACGACACCTTGCAACTGGCGTTGCTCAGCGAGGCCCGGCGCAGCGCGAACAATCAGGAGTGGCAAACCACCTTGGCGCAGGCCGGCATCAGCGTCACCGCCGACGACGAGGGCTGGATTTTGCGCCCGTCCAGCGAAGCCGCCGCAAGCGACAGCGACGACAGCAGCGGAGCGGAAGAAGATGAATAAGCTCGCGCCTTACCGGGCGAAGTGGCAGCGCTTCAGCGCTCAGTTGCAGGCGCGCTGGCAGCCGTTGGCGTCGCGCGAGAAACGCATGGTCGGCGGCATGGCCGTGGCGCTGATTGGCCTTTTACTGTGGGTTGCGCTGATCCAGCCGCCATTGAAAAAAATCAGCTATTGGCAAACCGAAACACCGAAGTTGCGCGCACAAACCGAAGCGCTGGAGGTGCTGCTGCGCGAAGTCAGCGTGCGCCCGGACGGGCAAAGCGTGGCCCAGGCGCTGGAGCAAACCCTGCACGCCAGCAGCCTGGCCGGGCACTATCAATTGCAACCCGGTGAGGCCGGCGCCTGGCAGTTGACCTTCGATGGCGCGCCAGCGGACGCGGTAATCGACTGGCTGCTGAGCACGCCGTCGCAACTTTCTCTGCAAGTGGTTGAGGCCCGTTTGCAACGCGCAGACAACCCCTCGACCGAAGTCACTGCCGGCACGTTGTCAGGCACCGTTCGCATGGATCAGGCGCTGGGCGCTAAGGAAGCTTCATGAAGGGGTCAGGATCCAAACCGGCACAACTGGCATTGCCGTTGTTGCTGATGGCGTTGAGTGCGTGCAGCAACACCGGAACGCCGCAAAATCAGCCGCCGTTGCTGGTCGACAGTGAATTGGGCCGACCGCTGGCGAGTACCCAGCGCAGCGGCGACGCGGTGCTCGATCGCGAACGCGCGCAGGCGCAGGCGCGACCGGCGCCCAAACAGTTGCACAACATCAGCAAAAGCGCGCGGGCCGGGGCCACGTCTACGGGCAGCAGCTTGCCGAGCAATCCGTTGGGTGATCAACCGGTGACATTGAATTTTGTCGACGCCGATATACAAGCGGTGGTGCGCGCGCTGTCGCGTTCGACCGGCCAGCAGTTTCTCGTCGATCCGCGGGTCAAGGGCACGCTGACCCTGGTTTCGGAAGGGCAGGTGCCGGCGCGGCAGGCTTACGACATGTTGCTGGCGGCATTGCGCATGCAGGGTTTCAGCGTGGTCGATGTCGGCGGCGTCGCCCAAGTGGTGCCGGAAGCCGATGCGAAACTGCTCGGCGGGCCGATCTACAGCGCCGACAAACCGGCCGGCAACGGCATGCTCACCCGCACCTTTCGCCTGCAATACGAGAACGCGGTGAACCTGATTCCGGTGCTGCGGCCGATCGTCTCGCCGAATAACCCGATCAACGCTTATCCGGGCAACAACACCATCGTCATTACCGATTACGCCGAGAACCTCACGCGCGTTGCGCAGTTGATCGCCAGCATCGATTCGCCAAGCGCGATCGACACCGACGTGGTGCAGATCCAGAACGGCATTGCTGCCGACATCGCGCCGATGGTCGCCGATCTGCTCGACGCACCGGGCAACGATCCGACGCAAAAAATCGCCGTGATCGGTGATCCGCGCTCCAACAGCATCATCATCCGCGCCGGCAGCCCCGAGCGCACCGAGCTGGCGCGCAACCTGATCTACAAACTCGACAACGCGCAGAGCAATCCGAGCAATCTGCATGTGGTGTACCTGCGCAACGCGCAAGCGGCGAAACTGGCGCAGGCGCTGCGCGGTCTTCTTACCGGTGAGAGCGACAGCGGCAGCAGCGACACTGCGCGCTCGGTGCTCAGCAGCATGGGCAGCAGCACCGGTGGCAACGCTGGGCAGGCTGGTCAGAGCGGCACACCCACCACCGGCAATTCGACCACGACCAACAGCGGCAGCAGCGGCGGCAGTTATGCCCAAGGCGGCAGTGCCGGCAGCAGTAGCGGCGGGGCGCAAAGCAGCGAGCAGAACGTGGCGTTCACCGCCGGCGGCGTGACCATTCAGGCCGACGCCACCACCAACACCTTGCTGATTTCCGCGCCGGAGCCGCTGTACCGCAACCTGCGCGAGGTCATCGATTTGCTCGACCAGCGCCGCGCGCAAGTCGTAATCGAAAGCCTGATCGTCGAAGTCGGCGAGGACGATGCCAGCGAGTTCGGTGTGCAATGGCAGACCGGCGATCTCGGCGGCAAAGGCGTGATCGGCGGTGCCAATCTGGGCGGCTCGGGGATCAACCTCAGCGGTAAGACCAGCCTCGATGTGCTGCCGCAGGGGCTGAACCTCGGCTACGTCAACGGCACCGTCGACATTCCCGGCATCGGCAAGATTCTCGACCTCAAAGTGCTGGCCCGCGCTCTGAAGAGCAAGGGCGGCACCAACGTGCTGTCGACGCCCAACCTGCTGACCCTGGACAACGAAGCGGCGAGCATTTTCGTCGGCCAGACCATCCCGTTTGTCAGCGGCAGTTACGTCACCGGTGGCGGTGGCACCAGCAACAACCCGTTCCAGACCGTGACCCGCGAAGAGGTCGGCCTCAAGCTCAATGTGCGCCCGCAGATTTCCGAGGGCGGCACGGTCAAGCTCGACATCTATCAGGAAGTCAGCAGCATTGACGAGCGCGCTTCCGCCAGCGTGAATGCCGCCGGCATCGTCACCAACAAACGCGCGATCGACACCAGCATTCTGCTCGATGACGGCCAGATCATGGTTCTCGGCGGCCTGCTGCAGGACGGCTACAGCCAGAGCAATGACGCGGTGCCGTGGCTGTCGACAATTCCGGGAATCGGCGCGCTGTTTCGCAACGAGCGCCGGGCGATCACCAAGACCAACCTGATGGTGTTCCTGCGCCCGTACATCATTCGCGACAGCGAAGCGGGGCGCAGCATTACGCTGAACCGCTACGACTTCATGCGCCGCGCGCAGGGCGGTCTGCAACCGGAACGCAGCTGGGCGATGCCGGACATGCAGGCGCCTCAGTTGCCTTCGGCGGCGCAAGGCGTGCCGGCGGTGGTGCCGACTTCCAGCCCGCGCGCGACGATCAAGGCAGTGCCCATCCGATGAACACCACGTCCCGTTGTGATGTTGATCGTTCCCATGCTCTGTGTGGGAATGCCTCTTGCGACGCTCTGCGTCGGCTTTGGGACGCAGAGCGTCCCTTGCTGCATTCCCACGCGGAGCATGGGAACGATCAAGTGCCTACGGGCAGGTGTGTGTCTTGAGTCGCTTGCCCTACGCCTGGGCCAAGGCGCAGCGGATTCTGCTGCGCGATGACGTGCTGACCGTGTGCCCGTCGACGCCGGGCTGGTCGATCAGCGAAGCGCGGCGCCAGTTCGGCGTGGCGCGGCTGGAGCGGGTGCGTGATGACGAACTCGACGGCTTGCTTGCCGCCGCGTATTCCGACACCGGCAGCGCTGCCGCCGTGGTCGGTGCTGCGGAAAACGAAGTCGACCTTGATCGCTTGATGCAGGACATGCCGGAAATCACCGACCTGCTCGACACCCAGGACGGCGCGCCGGTGATCCGCATGATCAACGCCTTGCTGACCCAGGCGGCGCGCGACGAGGCCAGCGACATTCATATCGAGCCGTTCGAGACCCATTCGGTGGTGCGCTACCGCGTCGACGGCACCCTGCGCGATGTGGTCTCGCCGCGCAAGGCGCTGCACGGCGCACTGGTGTCGCGGATCAAGATCATGGCCCAGCTCGACATCGCCGAAAAACGCCTGCCGCAAGACGGCCGGATCGCCTTGCGCGTGGCCGGGCGGCCGATCGATATTCGTGTGTCGACGGTGCCGACCGGCCATGGCGAACGGGTGGTGATGCGCTTGCTCGACAAGCAGGCCGGGCGCCTGCAACTGGAGACCCTCGGCATGGATGCGCAGGTGCTGGCCAAGCTCGATCAGCTGATCCGCCAGCCCCACGGCATCGTGCTGGTCACCGGGCCGACCGGCAGCGGCAAGACCACCAGTCTCTACGCAGCGCTGGCGCGACTGGACGCCAGCACCAGCAACATTCTGACCGTAGAAGACCCAGTCGAATATGACCTGCCGGGGATCAGCCAGATTCAGGTCAACGCCAAGATCGACATGACCTTCGCCCTGGCGCTGCGGGCGATTCTGCGCCAGGACCCGGACATCATCATGATCGGCGAGATCCGCGATCTGGAAACCGCACAAATCGCCGTGCAGGCCTCGCTGACCGGTCACTTGGTGTTGGCGACGCTGCACACCAACGACGCGGTGTCGGCGGTCAACCGCTTGATCGACATGGGCGTCGAGCCGTTTCTGCTGGCCTCATCGATGCTTGGCGTGCTCGCGCAACGACTGGTGCGCCGTCTGTGCAACCAGTGCAAACAGGAAGACCCGGCCGCGCCCGGCACCTGGCGCCCGGTCGGCTGCGCCGCGTGCAATCAGACCGGTTACAGCGGCCGCACCGGCATTCATGAATTGTTCTGTATCGACGACGACATCCGCACGCTGATTCACCAAGGGGCAGGGGAGCAGGCCTTGCGCGCCTCGGCCGCCAAAGCCGGGATGTTCAGTTTGCGCGAGGACGGTGAGCGCTGGATCCGCAGCGGCGCCACCGCGCCGGAAGAAATCCTGCGTGTAACCCGGGACGCCTGATGAATCGCTATCGTTTTGAGGCCGCCGATGCCAGCGGCAAGATCGAGTCCGGGCATCTGGAGGCGGACAGTCAGGGCGCGGCGTTCAGCGCCTTGCGCGGGCGTGGTTTGACCGCGCTGTCGGTGCACAAGGAGAGCAACGTTGCCCAGCACGGCGGCGGCGGATTGTTCAGTGCCAGGCTGTCGGACAACGATCTGGCCTGGGCCACGCGGCAACTGGCGAGCCTGCTGGGCGCGAGTCTGCCGCTGGAAGCGGCGCTGAGTGCCACGGTCGAGCAGGCGGAGAAAAAGCACATCGCCCACACCCTCAGCGCCGTGCGCGCCGATGTGCGCAGCGGCATGCGCCTGGCGGAATCGCTGGCGGCGCGACCGCGGGATTTTCCCGAGATCTATCGGGCGCTGATCGCCGCAGGGGAGGAGTCCGGGGATCTGGCGCAGGTCATGGAACGCCTCGCGGATTACATCGAGGAGCGCAACAACCTGCGCGGCAAGATTCTCACCGCGTTCATCTACCCGGGCGTGGTCGGTCTGGTGTCGATCGGCATTGTGATTTTCCTGCTCAGTTATGTGGTGCCGCAGGTGGTCAGTGCGTTTTCCCAGGCGCGCCAGGATCTGCCGGGGCTGACTCTGGCGATGCTCACCGCGAGTGATTTCATTCGTGCCTGGGGCTGGTTGTGTGCGGCGCTCATCGCCGGGGCGTTCTGGTGCTGGCGCTTGTATTTGCGCAACCCGGCGGCGCGGTTGCGCTGGCATCATCGGGTGCTGAAGTTGCCACTGTTCGGACGGTTTATTCTGGGCCTGAACACTGCGCGCTTCGCTTCGACACTGGCGATTCTCGGCGGCGCCGGGGTGCCGTTGTTGCGCGCACTGGAGGCGGCGCGGCAGACGTTGTCCAATGATCGCTTGAGTCTGAGCGTCAGCGAGGCGACCGCAAAAGTGCGCGAGGGGGCGAATCTGGCGGCGGCGTTGCGCGTCGAAAACGTGTTTCCGCCAGTGCTGATTCACCTGATCGCCAGCGGCGAAAAAACCGGCTCGTTGCCGCCCATGCTCGAGCGTGCGGCGCAGACCCTGTCGCGCGACATCGAGCGCCGGGCGATGGGCATGACCGCACTGCTGGAGCCGCTGATGATTGTGGTGATGGGTGGGGTGGTGCTGGTGATTGTGATGGCGGTGTTGTTGCCGATCATTGAGATCAACCAATTGGTCCAGTAGCGGTGTGCCTGAAATATTGATTGTGACTGGGCCGGCCTCATCGCTGGCAAGCCAGCTCCCACAGGGTTTTGTGTTGTGTCGCAGTTCGCATTGTCAACCTGGCTCCTTGTGGGAGCTGGCTTGCCAGCGATGAGGCCAGTCAGGCCAATGAACAATTCAAAGTTTTTGCAAAAGATTCTCCATCACCCGACCCTCAAAAGAACCATCCTCGGGTTCTCCTTTCTGTCATCTGCAACCACCCGCCAACGGCTCCAGCCCGATTGCGCCAAATCCGCGGTCCAGACACCCCTCCAACCCCCGCAAACACCCGAGAAAACCGCTCTGAAAACAGCGTTCAGCTCCCGAGGTTTTTTCCTTTATCTGTCACCGGAAACTGCGAATTTCTCAGTGCGACTTAACCCCGGCCAGCCAGCGAGGGCCCGGTGAGTCCTCAATAAAAGCGTCATGCAAGTCATCCGAAAAACCTGTGTTCACAACCTAGTTGAAAAGGAGATTCTTCATGTTCAAGCGCACTCTGATCGCCGCATCCCTGACCGTCGCCGCTCTGGCTTCCGCACAAGCCATGGCCGTTACCGGTGGTGGTGCAACTCTGCCTGCCGCTCTGTACAAAGGTTCTGCCGACAGCATCCTGCCGGCCAACTTCAGCTACGCGGCTGTGGGTAGCGGCGCCGGCAAAACGGCCTTCCTGACCAACGTCGCCACTGGCTTTGGCGCCACCGGCACCGTGCACTTCGCCGGCAGCGACTCGGTGCTCAGCGCTTCGGAAATCAGCACCTACAACAGCGCTTTCGGTGCTTCATACGGCCCGCTGATCCAACTGCCTTCGGTTGCCACTTCGGTTGCCATCCCTTACAAAAAATCCGGCCAGACCGCTCTGAACCTGACCAGCGCTCAACTGTGCGACGCCTTCTCGGGCACCGTGACGACCTGGGGCGGCCTGCTGGGCACTGCTGACACCACGCCGATCCGCATCGTTTATCGCAACACTTCCAGCGGTACTTCGGAAATTCTCACCCGTCACCTGAATGCTGTCTGCCCAACCAAATTCACCACCAACTCGACGTTCGTCAAGGCACGTCCAGCCGGTTCCACCTTGCCTTCGAACTGGGTCGGTGTCGCTGGCACTGCTGACGTTGCGCCTACCGTTGCAGCCGTTGATGGTTCGCTCGGTTATGTCGGTCCGGATGGCATTGACGCCACCAGCAACGCCCTGGTTTCACGCATCAACAACGTACAGCCAACGTCGGCCAACGTTGCCCTGGCACTGGCTTCGGTAACTCCACCAGCGACCGCTGCTCTGGCTGCTGACCCGATTCGCTGGTCGCCAGTGGTGGCTAACCCGGCCATCGGTTACAAACTGGCTGCCTACACCAACCTCATCGTCGGTCAGTGCTACAAGGATGCAGCTGTGGCCAACGACGTGAAGGCTTTCCTGACCACTCACTACAACACCACCACCAACGACCTGGCCATCAAGAACCACGGTTTCGTAACCGTTCCATCGGCCTGGAAAACCAAGGTGTATGAGACGTTCGTTTCCAACGCTACCGGTTACAACCTGAACATCAACAACACCAGCGTCTGCAACACCATCGGTCGTCCTCAGTAAGACGCTCGATTCACTCTGCAACACGAATGGCAGCCCTCGGGGCTGCCATTTTTTTTGGCTCCCGTTCGCGGGGCATTCGATAAGGAGATTGAACATGTACAAACACATTGCAAAGGTTGCGTTGCTGTCGGCGGCGTTGATGTCGGGCCACGCGTTGGCGGTGACCGGTGGCGGGGCGACGTTGCCTGCGGCGCTTTACAAGGGCTCGGCCAACAGCATTTTGCCGGTCAGTTTCAGCTACGCCGGTGTTGGCAGCGGGGCAGGTAAAGCGGCGTTTTTAAGCAACAATGCTGCGCCGTTCGGCACTACAGGCACTGTGCATTTCACTGGCAGCGATTCGATCCTGACGCCAAGCGAAATCAGCCAATACAACAGCGCTTTTTACGCCAGTTATGGTCCGCTGATCCAGCTGCCATCCGTTGGCACTGCAATCGCCGTGTCTTATAAGAAAAGCGGTATCAGTAATCTCAACCTGACGAGCAGCCAGTTGTGCTGGGCGCTGTCGGGTGAGGCCCCAACGTGGGGCCATCTCATGGGCACTGCCGACACCACACCGATTCGCGTGGTCTACCGGAACAACGCCAGCGGCACTTCGGAAATCCTCACTCGCCACCTCAATTCCGTTTGCCCGACAAAGTTCTCGACCAGTTCGTTGTTCACGACGGCGCGCCAGCCGTCAGGTTCGACACTGCCGAGCAACTGGGTCGGGGTGTCGAGCGACAGAGATGTCCTGCCTACGATCAATCAGGTCGACGGCTCGATCGGTTACTCCGGCCCTGACGGTGTACTGGTGAGCGATAACACTGTCGTTGCGCGTCTTAATGGTGTGTTGCCAACCCTGATCAACATCGCGCTCGGACTGTCGTCCGTTGCGCCACCGGCGTCAGCGTCTCAGGCAGCCAATCCCGCCAATTGGTCGCCCGTGGTGGCGAACCCTTTCAACGGCTACAAAATGGTCGCCTACAGCAACTTGATCATCGGGCAGTGCTACAGGGATGCCAACGTGGCCAACGAGATTCGCGCCTTCCTGACCACCCACTACAGCAATCCTGGCAACAATGCCGCAGTGGTGGCGCACAAATTACTGGTGATGCCACTGAGCTGGAAAAACGCCGTTACCGCCAACTTCATCACCAACACCACTGGCTACAACCTCGACATCAACAACCCTTCCGTGTGCAACGGGATTGGCCGTCCCCTTTGAGAAAGCGGCGTGCCAATCAATGGCAGCCCCTGGGCTGCCATTTTTTGCCCGCAAAACAACCATAGACACCGCGGATACACCGCAAACATGAAGTTTGTGTGACATCCGTTCGGTCGCGACCGCCGCCAACTGCCTATGACGTAACAGCAGGTTTTTGCACGCCTGCGGCCTGTGTGGCAACCAAAGTGTGGCAACCCAAAAGGATCTCGTAGTGATGCTCGCTCGCCCATCCCGTCGTACCAACGTCCAGTCGTTCAAACGTGAAGCCGCGGAGCCGGCGCTGTGGTTGCTCAAACCACTGGCCCAAGCGGTGGCGTTGTGTCTGGTGGCGGGTAATGCGCAGGCGGCACCGGCGTTCAGTTCGAACTGGTTCGCCGCCAAGGGGGCCGCGCAGCAAGGTGCAGCCGCGCGGCCGAGCAGCGGCGGCTTGCCGGGCATGACGCCGCCCCTGGCACAGCAGCAAAAAGCCAACCAGCAATTGCAGCGCTCGATCCAGACCCTGAACAACACGGTCGCCGCGATTGCCGCGCAGCAGGCGGCTCAGGCGGCAGGTCGTGCCGCTGCGCTGGGCTCGGTGCAGTTTGTCCCGGACGGTTTGGGCGAGGGCGGTCTGAAGGTCGATAACAGCCTCACCCAAGGCTGGCAGAATGCCAAGGGCCCGCAGCAAACCCAGGCCGACGGCAAGACCACGGTGAAGATCGAACAGACCGCCGACAAGGCCATTCTCAATTGGGAAACCTTCAACGTCGGGCGCAACACCACGGTTGAATTTGACCAGCAAGCGAATTGGGCGGTGCTCAACCGGGTCAACGATCCGAATGCCCGGGCGAGCCAGATCCAGGGGCAGATCAAGGGCGACGGCACGGTGATGCTGATCAACCGCAACGGCATCGTCTTCAGCGGCAGCAGTCAGGTCAATGTGCGCAACCTCGTGGCAGCGGCGGCCAGCATCACCGATACCCAGTTCCGCGAGCGTGGTCTGTACTTTGACAGTAGCGCCACGCAGCCGACCTTTACCGATGCCGCTGGCAAGGTACTGGTGGAACGCGGCGCGAGCATTGCAACGCACCCACCCGCGACGTCTACTGATGGCGGTGGTTATGCCTTGCTGCTCGGCAGCGAAGTGCAGAACGATGGCAGCATCAGCACCGCCAAGGGCCAGACCGTACTCGGCGCCGGTGACCGCTTCTACATTCGCAAAGGCGCAGGCACCGAGGGCAATGCGCTGTCGACCACGTTCGGTAACGAAGTCACCCCTGGTTTCAAGGCGGGCGACGTCAGCGGCAAGGTCAGCAACAACGGCTTGATCCAGTCCGCCACTGGCGACATCACTCTGACCGGCCACGAAGTGCTGCAGAACGGCGTATTGCTCGCCAGCACCTCAGTGGCTGCTCGCGGCACCGTTCATCTGTCCAACCCCGACAGCGACAGTGCTGGCAGCGTCACGCTGGCGCAAGGCAGTGTCACGGCGATCATGCTCGACAGCAGCGACCTGAGCGCACTCGACAGTCAGCATCAGGCGGCCCTCAGCGCGGTCACTGCGAACAACCGGATTCGGGGCGATCAGTCGCGTATCGAGATTCAGAGCGGTGGCAGCGTCGAGTTCCAGAACGGCTCGATCACCCTCGCTACCGGCGGGCAAGTGGCAGTGACGGCGCAGCGCCGCAGCCTGGTGCGCGACGGGGCGATGATCGACGTGTCGGGTGCACTCGGCGTCAAAGTGGCGATGGAAAACAACAACATCAAGATCAATGTGCAAGGCAACGAGCAGCGCGATGCCTCGGTCAATCGCGAGAAGGGCGCGCTCAACAGCAATGACATCTGGATCGATGTACGCGAACTGGTCTACGTGCCGGCGGGCACCAACGGCTATGCCTCGGATCGCTGGTACACCCCCGGGGGCTTGCTTGAAGTCGGCGGTTATCTCGGCACCCAGACGCACAGCGTCGGTGAATGGATGGCGCAGGGTGGGACGGTGAGTTTTGCCGGCAACGATGTGGTCACCGAGAAGGGCTCGTTGATCAATTTGTCCGGCGGCACCCTGGATGTGCAAAGCGGCGAGATTCGCCAGAGCTGGCTGCGCGGTGCGGACGGCAAGCTGTATGAAGTGTCCCGTGCGCCGGGCGATCTGCTTTACACCGGGTTGTACAACGGTTTTGAGGACAGCAGCGAACGCTGGGGTCAGACCCGCTATTTTTACAATCCGCTGATTGCCCCGCGCTCGCGTATCGAGTCGGGTTACACCGTCGGGCGGGACGCCGGGCAACTGGTGATCGCCACGGCCAACGCCATGCTCGACGGGCAGATGCTCGGCGAGGTGTATCAGGGCGAGCGGCAAAATCAGGCGCCCCAACCGGTGCTCGACGGGTATGAGCAGAGCCAGACCGCACTGGCACGCCGCGCGCAATTGATCGTCGGCAGTTATGACCCGGCGTATGTCGCGGCGGCGGGCGGCGTGTTGTATACGCTCAATCCGTTGCTGGATCAGGTGCAGATCGGTGGCGACAGGCCGTTGGCCGGCAATGACCTGGACCTCGCCAGTGCCGTGTCAGAGACGCGCCAGGGCAAGCTGTTCCTCGATAACGAGCAGCTCAACGGTTTCCGTCTCGGTGCGCTCAAGGTGGCGGCCAGGGATCAAGTCGTCGTCGACGGCGCGATCACCGTCGATACCGCTGGCGACATCACGCTGTATGCGCCGGATGTGCAGATCGGCGCAGACCTGACCGCGCGTAGCGGCAGCCTGCGTCTGGGCAACGTGCTCAATCAGTTCAACGGTACCCAGAGCAGCGACACCCGGCTCACGGCGAAAACCGGCAAACCGACGCAAGTGTCTGTGGCCGAAGACGTTCACCTCGATACCCGCGGCGTCTGGAGCAATCTGCGTACCCGGCCGGACGATGGCGCGAGCCTGGCCTCGCTCAACGGTGGGCGGGTGTCGATCCGCAGCAGCGGCGATATCAATATCGGCGCCGGCAGCGTGCTCGATGTGTCGTCCGGTGGCGCGATCCTCGCCAACGGCAAGACCCGCGGCGGCAAGGGCGGTGACTTGACTCTGGAATCCAGCGCGATATCCGCACCCGGTCAATCGCACCTGCGCCTCGATGGCGAGTGGCGTGGCTACGGTGTAACGGGTGGCGGCACCCTGACCGTGCAGGCCAACAAGATCCTGATCGGCCAGAGCGACAAACCGTTGGCCGACAACACCCTGCAACTGTCTACCGATCTGTTCAACAAAGGTTTCTCCGCTTACAACCTGATTGGCTTGAGCGGTCTGGACGTGGTTGAAGGCAGTGTCGTTGACGTCAGTCTGCCGCTGTACCGTTTTAGCGATGCCGCGCCGAATCAGCTCAGCGGCGCCGATCCACAAGCGGCGCTGGAGTTGTGGACGCCGGCGCTGTTCCAGCAGAACCCGACTGAGGGCGTGCTGACGCAACGCGCCGGTGCCAGCCTGACGCTGCAAGGCGGGGCCAGCCTGCTCAGCCTGATCGATGCGGCCAACAGCAGCCTGACCCTCGGCCGTGGCTCGCGCATCAGCGTCGACCCGGGGCAAAGCATCACATTGCGCGGCGCCGGGCAGATCACCGTGGACGGTGAACTCAATGCCTGGGGCGGCACAATTGATATCCGCCAGCAACAGTTCGGCTCGATCAAACCGGCCACCTCCGATCAACTCGCGGAGCCGAACGCGCATGACCGTTCGATCTGGATCGGTGAACACGCGCGGCTGGATGTGGCAGGGCGCGTGAACACCGCAGTGGACGCTTTGGGTCGCACCTATGGGCAGGTCGGCAAGGCGGGCAGCATCATCCTCGGTGGCGAGATCGACGCGAAACTCGCCACGGCCACTGCCGCCGATGCTTACGTGGTGGTGCGCCAGGGCGCACAACTCGATGCTTCGGGTGCCGAGGCGCTGCTGGACATCGCCGGGCAGGGACCGACGCGCGTAGCCACTGATGGCGGACGCATCGCGATCGGCTCTTACAACGGCCTGTTCATCGACGGTGATCTGCGCGCGCTGGCCGGCGGTGTCGGGGCAGCCGGTGGTCGTCTGGAAGTGGCGCTGGAGACGCCGTTGTACGTCGATTCGGCGGACAACAGTGTGCGCACGCCACGCGAGTTGATCATCGACCAGACGTCGACCGGGCCGACGCTTGCCGCCGACCTGCGCCCGGGCGAGGCTGACGACGGTTTGCGCTACGGTCAGGCTCGTGTGCATGCCGACAGCCTGATGGCGGGCGGCTTCGACACCCTGAGCCTGTTGAGCAACGGACTGTTGTCGTTCGACGGTGACGTCAACCTGCACATGCAGCAAAGCCTCAGCCTGTACGCCGGGGCGTTGACCCTGGCCGAGTCAGCCAAAGACACGGCACGGGTCGATCTGAGCGCGCCGTATCTGCGCCTGTCCGGCGTCGGCAGCTATTACAGCGTGGTCGGCAGCGTGCGCCCGCGCCTGACGAACAGCCCGACCGCCAGGCTGGCGGACGCCCGCTTCACGGCGTCGGCCAACCTGATGGATCTGGGCAATGGTCTGTCGTTCGGGGCACAGGGTTCGATCCTGCAACTGAAGGCAGCGGCCGCCGAATACAGTCGCCGTGGTTTTGCCCAGGTGAGTCTCGACAGCAGCGGCGATCTGCGCTTTCTGGCACCCACCGATGGCGCAGAGAAAAGCCGTTTGTGGACCCCAGGTGACTTGAACCTGCGGGCGGCACAGATTTATCCCGCCAGTGATGTTCAGGCAGAAGTGCGTGTCGGTTATCAGGGCGCGGAGTCGGCGGCCGAACATACCCTGCGCATCAGCGGCCACGGAGCGGCGCCGGCTGCTGCGCCTTTTTCGGCGTTCGGCAAGCTGACCTTCTCGGCGGCGTCTATCGAGCAGGGCGGTGTGTTGCGTGCACCGCTGGGCAAGATTGTCCTTGGCGACGACTTGTTGACCACCACCCGTGAGGTTCGTTTGTTGCCGGGCAGCGTGACGTCGGTCAGCGGTGCCGGGCTGGTCATGCCCTACGGCGGCACCACTGATGGCATCGATTACCGCTACGGCGGCAGATCGGTGGTGTTGGACGGCGTCACCGGGGAAGCGACCGGTGTGTCGATGAGCACCCGGTTCATCGATGTGCAGAGCGGCGCAATCATCGATTTGTCGGGGGGTGGCGACCTGCGCGGTGCCGGTTTCATTTCCGGGCGCGGCGGTTCCACAGATGCCCGTTTCAATCCGCTGGTGCGCAACGCTACCGACGGCACGTTCAGCTTGCCGGGGTTGGCGAGCAACCCTGTTTACGCAATCGTTCCGGGCAACCAGAGCACTTACGCACCGGTGTTGACCGAGGCCGGCGCAGTCGATCCGCGTATCGGTCAGCAGGTCACTATTGGCGCTGGAGTGCCGGGTCTGGCGGCCGGTACATACACGTTGTTGCCGTCGACGTTTGCTTTGCTGCCCGGGGCGTTCCGGGTCGAAGTCAACGGTCAGGCAACGCCGGGTGCAAGCCATGGTGCGTTGCCGATGCGTAATGGTTCGTGGACTGGCAGCGGACAAATGTCGATTGCCAACACCCCCCTGCGCGACAGCCTCGCCCAACAGGTCATCCTGACGTCGGCGGATGTGTTGCGCCGTTACTCGCAGTACAACGAAACCAGTCTCGGCCAATTCATTCAGAGCGATGCCGTGCGCCGCGGAGTCCCCCGGGCGCTGGCCCCGCAGGACGGCAAGACGCTGGACCTGCGCCTGATTGACGGTGGCGAGCAGGACATCGCATTGCAATTCAACGGACAGGCGCGGTTCGGCGCCGCCGCGGGTGGTCTGGTCGGCACGGCAGTGGTGCGCAGTGGCAACGCCCGCAGCAGCTTCGAAATCCTCGGCAGCGGGCAGGCGCCCACCGAGGGCTTCAACGGTATCTCGCTATACGCCGAAACGTTGAATAACCTCAACGCCGGACGTTTGACCCTCGGCGCGATGCCGACCGTCAGTTACAGCACGGCGGGCAACATCATCGGATTCATCGGGGACACCTCCAGCATCGTCCTGCGTGACGGGGCGTTGCTGGCGGCACCGGAAGTGTTGCTGCGCACCAACTCGATCAGTGGCGGCATCACCGTCGAAGCGGGCGCCGGGATCAACGCCCTGGGGCGTGGCAACGCCGCTTATGACTCGACGGCCGGGTACATTTACCAGCCGGGCGCGGCCAGTGTGGTGGTGGTCTCGAACGGCTGGACCAATGTGCTGGCGCCGGAGGCGGGCGGTGGTTTCACCGGTGCCGGCAGCATTCGGATCGGCACCTGCACCACGACGGTGTGTGCCAGCCCGGCGCTGCTATATTCAAACGGCAGTATCACCGCCGCGACGGATAACCAGTTCGAGCTGGGTGAAGCCGTGCGTTTTGGCACGCGTCATCTGGCGCTGGCGGTGGGCGCGCTCAACGCTGGCAGTGCCCAGGCGCTGGCGGCTGCAGGCGACCGCGTACCGGCCGGTCTGACCTTGAACCAGAATGTTCTGGATCGTTTGCTGCGCGGTGATACCCGGTTCGGCGCGCCGGCTCTGGAGACACTGAGCCTGACCACGCGCGACGCCTTCAATCTCTACGGCAGCGTGACCCTCGACACCTTCGATGCGCAGACAGGCCAGAGCAAGCTGCAAAACCTCGTGCTCGCCACCCCGGCGATTTATGGTGCAGGCGGTGCCGAGGATATCGCGACGATCCGCACCGCCAACCTGATCTGGAACGGGGCCACTCAGGACCCCGGTAGTGTGATCAGCGGCGGCGCCGGTACCGGCAGCGGTACCCTGGATATTCAGGCACAACGCATCGAGTTGGGTTACGGCCCTATGCCACAACCCAATGGCCTTGATCAGAACAATCGTCTGGCGCTGGGGTTTGCCAACGTTAACCTGAGCGCCAGCGAACGTATCACCGCCAATCACAAAGGCAGCCTGGCGGTGTATCAGCAGCAGGGCGCTTACGACCCGCTCAAGGGTTACGCCTACACGGGCGGCAACCTCACGCTGCGCACACCATTGCTGACCGGTGAGGCGGCGTCGGTCAATCTGCTCAAGGCCGGCAATCGCTTGACGCTCGGCGGTGCGGCTGCTTCGGGTGTGGCCGATGCCCTCGGCGCAGAGCTCCATCTGCAAGCCCGCGATATCGTGCTCGACAGCCGCATTGCGCTGGCCAGCGGCAAACTCACGGCCAAAGCCGAACACGACTTGACGCTGGCCGACGGTGCGCAACTGGACATGTCCGGGCGCACCTTGCCGTTCAACGACGTCAGCAAATACAGCTGGGGCGGCGACGTGTCCTTGTTGAGCAACAACGGCAATATCCGCCAGTTTGCCGGGTCGCGCATCGACCTGTCGGCAAAAAACAATCAGGCCGGTAACCTCAGCGCCGTGGCATTGGCGATCGATGCCGGCGTTGTCGATCTGCAGGGCGAAATCATCGGCGCCAGCAGCGGCTACTACGACGCCGGTGGTACGCGGGTACCGTACAACGCCGCTGGCGTGGATATTCGCGCCCAGCAGTTGGGCGGTGACGCGAGCGTGCAGTTCGCGGCACTCAACCAGCGCCTGAACGCCGGGCAGGTGTTCGGCAGTCGCAGCTTGCAACTCAAGCAAGGCGATTTGCTGATTGGCGACGGGCTCAAGGCAGGCGAGGTCAATGTCTCGGTGGACAATGGCAGCCTGACGGTCAACGGTTTGATCGATGCCAGCGGCGAGCGGGTCGGCAGCATTCGACTGTCGGCGCAAAACGGCCTGACGCTGGCCGGCGACAGCGTGCTTGATGCCCATGGTCGGGTGTTGCGCGTCGACAGTTACGGCAAGATCATCGACGCGCCGAACCGTGCCATCGTCGAGTTGAATTCAGGCACCGGGTTGTTGACCCTGGCGTCGGGTACGCGCATCGACTTGCGTCATGGTACCGATGCGGTGTCGGGTTTGCTCGCCGGTCAGCACGATCAGATGCTGCGCGGTACCCTGGAACTCAACGCACCGCGTCTGGGCGCCGGTGACATCGCCATCGACGCGACTGGCACCGTGAATATTCAAGGCGCGCGTTCCATCGGCCTCAATGGCATGCGGCGCTATACCGATGCGCGCGATGGTGTCGATCCAGCGGCCAGTGGCCGGCCGTATCAGGTGATCGATCAGGCGCTCTTTACCCGCATCGATGGCGACAACACGACTTTCGTCGAGGCCGCGCTGAGTAACGCCGATCTGTTGCAACGCAAACTGGCCGGTCTGAACAACGCGGCTTACGCCGATGCCTTCCACCTGCGTCCCGGCGTCGAGATCGCCAGCAAGACAGCGGCCGGCGACCTTGTGGTGGAAGGTGACATCGATCTGTCGCGCTACCGCTATGACAGCCTCAATCCGCACACGAGCAAGGTCGCCGGTGTTTATGGCTCTGGTGAGTCCGCCAGCCTGGTGATTCGCGCCGGCGGCAACCTTGATATCTACGGCAGCATCAACGACGGTTTCGCGCCGCCACCCGAAACCGTCGACGACGCTGGCTGGAAGCTGGTGCCGGGCGTGCAGCCGTTCGGCGGCGATCTGATTGTGCCGGGAGCCGGGGTGACGCTGGCCCCGGGTACGCAGTTTCCGGCGGGCGTGACCCTCAACTACGATTTGCCGATTCAGGCGACGACGCTGGTCAGCGGCACGCTGCTGCCGGTGCAGGTGGAACTGGCCGCACCTTATACCTTCAGCGCCGGCACGGTGCTGGCGGGGGCGGTGCATGACGCCTCGGGCAATCTGTTGTATGCCGCCGGAACGCTGCTCGGCGACGATATCACGGTACCGGCCAATAGCCGTTTGGGCGCTGGTATTCGCTTGAATCGCAACACGGCATTGAATGCCATGAACTGGCCCAAAGGCGTGCCGTTGCCAGGCGCTTTCGATGCCGACACGGGCAGTAGCAAGAATTTGATGTTGAGCCGTTCAGTGGCGCTGTTGCGCGGCTCGCTGATTCCGTCGATGACCAATGTGGTGCTCGCTGATGGTGTCGCGTTCATCGAGTTGCGCGCCTTGAATGGCGCCAGCCAGGGCGCCAACTGGGCACTCGCGCCGATGTTGCCGTCCGGCAGTGCGTCGTGGTCGATCCGCGCGGTGGCGGGGGCTGATGTTTCCGCAGCCGACAGTCGTGCGGTGAAACCGCTCACCGCCGAGGGCAATCTGCGCCTGGCGGACACCCATTACGGGGCGAAGATCACCGAAGGCAATCCACGCGCGGTGTGGTCGGAAACCAACCAGTATGGGTTCCCTGCCTTCGAACCGGTGCCCGAGGAATACCTGATTCTCTGCGACACCGATCCCGGCGCCTGTGCACCCATGGCGCGCTGGACCTGGGCCCCTGGCAACCAGTTCGGTTTCCAGGATTACGCGCCGATTCCCGAGGAATACCTGACGCTGTGCGACAGCTATCCCGAGGTGTGCGTCGAAAGCAATCCGGCGAAGAGCGCTACCATCCACAGTCAGATGTTCAGCGTCTTGCGCACTGGCACCGGCGATCTGGATCTGATCGCCGCCGGTAATGTGAGCATGGCCTCGCCATTTGGCGTGTACACCGCGGGCACCCAGTCGGCCGATGTCGATCCGCGCTTCAACCAGATGCGTGGGCGCTTGTCGGACAAGGACTCGGTATTGGGCAGCGCAGGCAGCGATGTCGAAAAATGGGTTAACGGCGGCGCCGACAGTCTTTATCAGGCCTGGTATCCACAGTTGGGGGGCAACCTGACGATCAGCGCCGGCGGTTCGGTTTCTGGCGATACCCTTGGACGCAAGGCCGCCAATAGCGGCGGCTACCGTGAGCAGGTGCCGAGTGTGGCGGTGGGCAACTGGTTATGGCGTCAGGGCACCGGCAACAATGACGTGCCGACCGCCTGGTGGATCAACTTCGGCAGTTATGTGACTCAGCCATTGCCGGATGCCGACATGGACGCTGCGCCGTATCTGGTGGGCTTCACCGGTTTCGGTACGCTGGGGGGCGGCAATATCCGTCTGCGCGCCGGCGAAGACGCCGGCATGCTCAGACCTATGGGGGATTCGCGGACCCACCCGCGCAGTCAGGGGCTGATCGTGGCGGTGGGCAGCACCGGTCGCGTCGGCAGCGACGGCAGCCTGCAACTGACCGGTGGCGGTGACATGGATATCCGCATCGGTGGCTCGCTCAACCCGTCCCTTCAAGCGCGGGCCGGCAACGATGGGATCACGCCGCCCAGACATGATCTGCAAGGCGCGCTGATCAACCTGCGCGGCGCGGCCCAGATCAGTGGCAGCGCGGTCGGCGGCATCAATCTGCAATATGGCGCCAACAGCGTGCAGCATGACGCTCGCGAAACCCGTGCGCTTGACCCGTTCACCGCGACCACCAGCAACGCATCCGGCGGGCTGGTGCTGATACCCGGCGACTCGGGCATGCGCATCAACACCCGTGGCGATCTGGTGCTCGGCGGCGCGGCAGACCCGGGCCGCGTGCGTCTGCAGAACGCCACGCCGTTGTTTGACGAGGCGGGGGACATCACCCAGGGCGGGATTTTGAGCGGCTTTTCGCTGTGGACCGAGCACACGGCGATCGATCTGTTCTCTGCTGGCGGCAATCTCACCCCGAGTACCCAATTGGCCGAGACCGACACCAACGGGCCACTCAAAGGGCAGAACACTTCGCCCACCGACAGCCGTTTCGTCTATCCGTCGATTCTGCGCGCAGTGGCAGGGCAGGGTTCGATTTACGCCGGTTCGTCGGCGGCTTACAGCGTCGGCAACACCGCGCCCGCGACCGCTTGGTCGCTGTTGTTGGCGCCGTCGGCCTCAGGTCAACTGGAGCTGTTGGCCGGTGATTCGATTTATGCCGGCGGCTATGCGATCAACCAGTCCGGGGCCAGTCCATTGGCAATTGCCACGCCGTTTGCCCCGGCGTTCAACGGCTATGCCAGCAACTCGGCGCAAACCCCGTTCATCTCTAACAGCGGCAGCGATGGTGTCGCCGCGGAACCGAATCTGCGTTATCCCTTGTTCGCTTTCGGCAGCAACTCGTACGCCAGCCTCAGCGATGTAATGGGCCCGGCGCGAATCTACGCGTTGACCGGCGATCTGGTTGGTATCCGCAGCGGCGAATCGTTGCGGGCGAGCGATTCGCTGCGCACCTGGTACGAAGCCGCCGGGCCGGTGTGGATGATGGCCGGTCGCGACATCGTCGCCTCTGGCACCTATCTGGGCCAGCCGACGATTTCGCCGAAGGATGGCGTCGGCACCACCAAGGACACGATCTACTCCACCGGCAACCTGTTCGTGCATAACGATCCAAGGGACGTGTCGAAAGTATCGGCCGGTCGCGACATCCTCTACAGCAGCTTCGATATCGCCGGCCCTGGCACCCTGGAGGTGAATGCCGGGCGTAACATTCTCATGGAAGACCGGGCCAGCATCACCAGCCTTGGTTCGTTGCTGGCAGGTGATCAGCGGCCGGGCGCCAGCGTGGTCTTGCAGGCCGGCACCGGCGCGCAAGGGCCGGATTATTCACGGTTCATCGCGCATTACCTGAATCCGCAAAATCTGGCCAATCCTGATTCGTCGTTGAGCGCGCAACCGGGCAAGGTGATCAAGACGTACCTCGACGAGCTGCAGAGCTGGCTGACCCTCGGGTACGGCTTCAGCGGCAACGCGGAACAGGCGCAAGCCTTTTTCGCCGCGCTGCCAAGCGTCGAGCAGGCAATCTTCGCCCGGCAGGTGTACTTCGCCGAACTGCGCGCCGGCGGCCTGGAGTACAACAACGCCGACGGCCCGCGCCAAGGCAGTTATCTGCGCGGACGCAACGCGATTGCGGCACTGTTCCCGACCACCGATGTCGCCGGCAACCCGATCCGCTACGACGGCGATATCACGCTGTACGGCGGAGCAGGGGTCAAGACCCTGTTTGGCGGCGACATTCAGATGCTCACCCCGGGCGGCGGTCAGGTGTTCGGCATCGAAGGCGCAGCACCACCCTCGACGGCGGGGATCATCACCCAGGGCTCGGGCAACATTCAGCTGTATTCGCAGGGCAGCATCCTGCTCGGGCAGAGCCGGATCATGACCACCTTCGGCGGCTCGATTCTCGGCTGGTCGGCCGAGGGCGACATCAACGCTGGTCGCGGTTCGAAAACCACCGTGGTCTACACCCCGCCAAAGCGTGTCTACGACACGTGGGGCAACGTCACGCTGTCGCCGTCGGTGCCGAGCACCGGCGCCGGTATTGCCACGCTCAACCCGATTGCCGAAGTGGCGCCGGGCGATATCGACCTGATCGCGCCGCTGGGCACCATCGATGCGGGCGAGGCGGGGATTCGCGTGTCGGGCAACGTCAACATCGCCGCGCTAACGGTGGTCAACGCCGCGAACATTTCGGTGCAGGGCAAGGCAACCGGTGTGCCGGTGGTGTCCGCGGTGAACACCGGCGCGATCACCTCGGCCAGCTCGGCGGCATCCTCGGCCACGCAAGCCGCCGAAGACGTCGCGCGGCAGCAACAAGCGGCGGCGCGGCAGAATCAGGCCTCGGTGTTCACCGTGCAGGTGCTGAGCTTCGGCAACGAACAACTCACACCATCGCGCGATGGCGCCAGCCGCGCACCGGCCCCGGGTTACAACCCGAACAGCCCGGTGCAGGTCTTGGGCGCGGGGGCGTTGGATGAGCAGGCCAGGCAGCAGTTGACCGAGGAGGAGCGTGGGCAGCTGACGATGTAAGAGAACTCTCGTGCGGTATGTTTGGGCGACCGTTGGGTCGCCCTTATTTTTCTGATTCAGTGCATATCCGTTGCTGCGGTAACGGCCGCTTATGGTTTCGCCTGACGGCGACTCACTTTTTTTACAAACGCCTAAAAAAAGTAAGCAAAAAAACGCTTGCTCCTACGTTCGGCCCTCGCAAGCTCGGGTCCCTTCGCTCCGGGATCGATCCGGGCGCAGCGGCTACGGTTTGCTTCGCTGCACCTCCTTCCGCTGTGTACGACTGCGTCGTACGGTCGCTGCGCTCCCACGCCCGGATCAATCCCTCCACTCAGCCTTCCGACGTCGCCGGTGAGTCAAAAGCAAGATCAAAAGCACGCGAGCTAACGCTCATTGTAGAGTGGTTAGAAGCGGCGGGTTGCTTTGGGTTTGTGGTGGAGCTGCCCCTCATCGGAACGCCGCCCGCCCTCTCGCCCTGGAGAGGGAGCCGATTTGTGGGGGTTCAAAACTTGAGTACGACTCGGTAATTCACGTCGGCGTACCTTTCCTGTTCACCTCGGTCAGCTCCCTCTCCCTCTGGGAGAGGGCTGGGGTGAGGGTTTGGGGCTCATGCACTCACCAACCCCCCACAAACCCACCGCCCGCAGGTAAACTCCGCGCACTTTTTCAAGGAGTTCACATGAGTTACTACCAGCCGGGCATTCTCGCCACCCCAGTTCCTGCGCAAGCGCGTCACCTGTTCTTCGCCCTCGAGTCGGTGGAAGCGCTGCCGCAGGCGCTCGACAACCTGCTCAATCAGGTGGATGGCGCGTCGGCGGTGGTCGGTTTCGGTGAACCGCTGGTCAAGGTGCTCAACGTGTACATCGACGGTCTGCGCAGCTTCCCGGCGCTGGCCGGTGTCGGTGTTGAAAACCCTGCCACCCAGCACGCGCTGTGGGTCTGGTTGCACGGTGTCGACCGTGGCGAATTGCTCAATCGCTCCAACGCCCTTGAAGCCGCACTCGCACCGGCCTTGCGCCTGGTCGACCGTCAGGAAGCCTTCCGCCACAAGGACGGCCACGACCTCACCGGTTATGAGGACGGCACGGAAAACCCCCACGATGACGCCGCCATTGCCGCCGCGCTGCTGAGCCAGGGCGCTGATGGCCACGTCGGCGCCAGTTTCGCCGCGATCCAGCAATGGCAGCACGACCTCAAGGGCTTTCACCAACTGTCCGGCGAGGACAAAGACAACATCATGGGCCGGCGCCTGAGCGACAACGAAGAAATCGACGATGCGCCGGTCTCGGCCCACGTCAAACGCACCGCGCAGGAAAGCTTCGCCCCGGAAGCCTTCGTCGTGCGCCGCTCGATGCCGTGGATCGAAGGCGATCGCGCCGGTTTGATGTTCCTCGCATTTGGTTTCTCGCTGGACGCCTTCGAAGCGCAACTGCGGCGCATGAGCGGCCTGGAAGACGGCATCACCGACGGCTTGTATCGAATCAGCCGGCCGATCACCGGCGGCTACTACTGGTGCCCGCCACTCAAGGACGGCCACCTCGACCTGCGCGCCTTGCGCATCGGCTGATCCCTTGCTGCAACGCGATTCCCTGTAGGAGTGAGCCTGCTCGCGATAGCGGTGTGTCAGACAACACATCAATGACTGACACACCGCTATCGCGAGCAGGCTCACTCCTACAAAAGCGACCGTGTGAAGCATCTAAGGTTATGCCCATTCGGTATTTCCCAGACTTGTCATAACAACTCTAAGATCACGTCATAACTCGTTATGACAAGTGATCCGAAGATGACCGATAACGTTCTCTCCCTTGGCAGCGTCCCGCTGCACACCCAATTGCGCGATGTGCTGCGTGCGCGGATTCTCGACGGTGAATACCCGCAAGACAGCCAGATGCCCTCCGAAAGCGAACTCGGTGCGCTGTTCAAAGTCAGCCGCATCACCGTGCGCCAGGCGCTCGGCGATCTGCAGAAGGAAGGGCTGATCTTCAAGATCCATGGCAAAGGCACCTTCGTCGCCAAGCCGAAAACCTTTCAGAACGTCAGCAGCCTGCAAGGCCTCGCCGAGTCGATGACCGGCCGCGGTTACGAAGTGATCAACCGTCTGCGCAGTTTCAAGTTCATCGCGGCGGACAAGCGTGTCGCCGAGCGTTTGCAGGTGGCGGAGGGCGAGACCGTGGCGCAGATCAAACGCGTGCGCCTGATCAACCGAGAGCCGATCTCGCTGGAGATCACCTACTTGCCCAAAGCACTGGGCGAGCGCCTGGAGAAGGCTGATCTGGTCACCCGCGACATTTTCCTGATCCTCGAAAACGACTGCGGCATCGCCCTCGGCCACGCCGATCTCGCCATCGATGCGGTGCTCGCCGACAGCGACTTGACCCAGGCGCTCAACGTCGAGGCCGGTTCGCCGATCATGCGCATCGAGCGTCTGACCCACAATGCCCAGGGCCAGCCGCTGGACTTCGAACACCTTTACTACCGTGGCGATGCCTTCCAGTACCGCCTGCGCATCGATCGGCAAAAAGGGGAGCAGGCATGACCCGCAACGTGCTCGAACAGGAATACGACATCGTCGTGATTGGCGGCGGCACCGCCGGGCCGATGGCAGCGATCAAGGCCAAGGAGCAGAACCGCGACTTGCGCGTTCTGCTGGTCGACAAGGCCAATGTCAAACGCAGTGGCGCGATCAGCATGGGCATGGATGGCCTGAACAACGCGATCATTCCCGGCCATTCGACGCCGGAGCAGTACACCAAGGAAATCACTATCGCCAACGACGGCATCGTCAATCAAGCCGCGGTTTACGCCTATGCAACGCACAGTTTCGAAACTATCGAGCAACTAGATCGCTGGGGCGTGAAGTTCGAGAAGGACGAGACCGGCGATTACGCGGTGAAAAAGGTCCACCACATGGGCGCCTACGTGCTGCCGATGCCGGAAGGGCACGACATCAAGAAAGTCCTGTATCGGCAGTTGAAGCGGGCGCGGGTGAGCATTACCAATCGCCTGGTCTGCACGCGTTTGCTGACCGACGAGGAGGGCGCCGTCAATGGCGTGATGGGCTTCGATTGCCGCACCGCCGATTTCCATGTGATCAAGGCCAAAGCGGTCATTCTGGCGTGCGGTGCGGCGGGGCGCCTCGGTCTGCCGTCGTCGGGCTACCTGATGGGCACGTATGAGAACCCGACCAATGCCGGCGACGGCTACGCGATGGCGTATCACGCCGGCGCCGAACTGGCCAACCTCGAGTGCTTCCAGATCAACCCGTTGATCAAGGATTACAACGGCCCGGCCTGCGCCTACGTCACCGGTCCCCTGGGCGGCTACACCGCCAACAACAAGGGCGAGCGCTTCATCGAGTGCGACTACTGGAGCGGGCAGATGATGTGGGAATTTCATCAGGAACTGGAAAGCGGCAACGGCCCGGTGTTCCTCAAACTCGATCATCTGGCTGAGGAAACCATCCAGAACATCGAGGAGATCCTGCACAGCAACGAACGGCCGAGCCGCGGCCAGTTTCACGCCAATCGCGGCACTGACTACCGCACGCAAATGGTCGAGATGCACATTTCCGAAATCGGCTTTTGCAGCGGCCACTCGGCGTCAGGCGTGTGGGTCAACGAACGCGCGGAAACCTCGGTGAAAGGCCTGTATTCGGCGGGTGACATGGCCGCCGTGCCGCACAACTACATGCTCGGTGCCTTCACTTACGGCTGGTTCGCCGGGCACAACGCCGCGGAGTTTGTCGCCGGGCGCGAATTCACGGCGCTGGATGCCGAGCAGATCGCCAAGGAAAAAGCCCGGGTCTACGCACCACTGGATCGCGAACACGGGCTGCCGCCAGCGCAGGTCGAATACAAGCTGCGGCGCTTCGTCAACGACTACCTGCAACCGCCGAAAGTGACGAAGAAGATGCAGATTGGCCTGCAACGCTTCAGCGACATCGAACGCGATCTGGAGCAGATGAAAGCCAACAACGCGCATGAACTGATGCGCGCGATGGAAACCAGCGTGATTCGCGACTGCGCCGAAATGGCTGCTCGCGCTTCGTTGTTCCGCGCCGAAAGCCGCTGGGGCTTGTATCACTACCGCGTCGATCACCCGCAACGCGACGACAGCGAGTGGTTCTGCCATTGCCACCTGAAGAAGGGCGAGGACGGCCAGATGACCAGTTTCAAGAAAGCCGTCGAGCCTTACATCATCCCGCTCGATGCTGAAGAAATGCAGGCTTACGACCGCTTGCGCGTGGGCGCCTTCGCCGCTTGATGCACCACTAAAAAGAGAGTCCGAACCATGGCCTATCAAGCTCAGGAAATCTTCTTCCGTTCCAACGCCCCCGTCACCGTCGACGAGGACAAATGCATCGCCGAAAAGGGCTGCACCGTGTGTGTCGATGTCTGCCCGATGGACTTGCTGGCGATCAACCCGGCCACGCAAAAGGCCTACATGGCGTTCGATGAATGCTGGTACTGCATGCCGTGCGAGAAGGATTGCCCGACCGGGGCCGTCAAGGTCGACATCCCCTACCTCCTGCGTTGAACACCGATTCCTGTAGGAGTGAGCCTGCTCGCGATAGCGGTGGCTCAGGTGTTGATGTGTTGCCTGACACACCGCTATCGCGAGCAGGCTCACTCCTACAAGGGATTAGTGGCAACCCCCAGCCATCCGGAAACACCGGACGCTGAATCCAACAACACCCCTCGTTTCCCACCGCGCCCCGATCGCGGCGGAGACGAACATCCAATAAACGATTCGAGGGGAAACACCCATGTTGCGTGCAGCAATCGCCGGTCTGCTACTGGCTTCGTTCACCGTGTTGGCGTCGGCCGAAACCATCCGTATCGCCATCGGCACTCAGGACACCACCATCAACTGCGCCGCTGGCGGCTTGTTGATTCGTGAACTGGGTCTGCTCGACAAATACCTGCCCCACGACGGCGCCTACAAAGACGCCAGATATGAGGTGCAGTGGAAGAACTTTACCAGCGGCGCACCGCTGACCAACGAGATGGTCGCCGGCAAACTCGACTTCGGCGCCATGGCCGATTTCCCCGGTGCGTTCAACGGCGTGGCGTTTGAAACCGCGGGCAAGCACAGCCTGTTCATCAGTGTGCTGTCGGGGAGCATCAAGGGCAGCGGCAACGGCATTGTCGTGCCGAGCGCGTCCTCGGTGCAGTCGCTGGCCGAGCTCAAGGGCAAGACCATTTCCGTGCCGTTCGCCTCGACAGCCCACGGCATGTTGTTGCGCGCGGTGGCGGCGCAGGGCTGGGATCCGCTCAAGGACGTCAACATCATCGCTCAGCCACCGGAAGTGGCCGGCTCGGCGTTGCAGGCCGGCAAGATCGACGCCCACGCCGATTTTGTGCCGTTCGCCGAACTATTCCCCAGCCGCGGTTTCGCTCGCAAGATCTACGACGGCTCTCAGGCCAATGCGCCGACGTTTCATGGTGCGCTGGTCGATCAGGCCTACGCGAAGAAATACCCGGAGATCGTCGTCGCGTATCTGCGGGCGAGTCTCGAGGCCAATCGACTGCTCGCGGCCGAGCCTGAAAAATACAGCGAGCTGATCGCCAAGGTCACCGGGGTCGATGCCGAAGTCGCCTACCTGTACCACGGCCCGCTCGGCGTGCAGACCCGCGACCTGAGCTGGAAACCCGAATATCGCCTGGCGGTCGGTACCGCCATCGACACGCTGAAGCTGCTGAAAAAGGCCGATCGCGGGCTCGATCTCAACAGCTTCATCGACGACCAATACATCCTCGCGGCGTTCAACGCGTCGAATCTCGACTACACAGCGCAACTGGCTAATTACGCGCAGACGCCGTTGACCGGTGTGGATGCCGCAACCGGCAAAGCAATCACCGACGTCAGCCATGTCGCGGAAATCTGGGTGCGCGGCGAAGACAAGGTGCGCCGTTATGCCTCGGCTGAATCGGCGTTCAGCGCATTGGCCGCGTTGAAGCAGGAGGGCAAGAATATTCGTGCGGTGTATGCGCAGGCCAGCGACAGCGGGATCAAGTTGCTGGCCGAGCAGGCGTGGTTTGCCAGTGATGCCAATGGGCGTTTGAGTGCGTTTCTGCTCAAGGGGCAGGCGCAGGAGTTTGCTTCGGTGCAGGGGGGCAAGGTGTTCGATTTCAGCGATGCCACGAGCCAGGCCGTGGCTGTCCGCTAACTTCGGAGTACCGTTTCCTCTGTAGGAGTGAGCCTGCTCGCGATAGCGGTGGCTCAGGTGTTGATGTGTTGCCTGACACACCGCTATCGCGAGCAGGCTCACTCCTACAGGGATTTGTGTTGAGAGGAATTATTTTGTACCGATCCTGTTTACGCTGGGTTCCTAGAGCCGCCTCACTGCTGCTCTGCCTGCTCTTTTGGCAACTCGCCGCCAGCCACCACTGGAACCTCGGCCTGGTCACCTTTGCTAACGTGCCCACGCCATTGGCCGTGATCGAAGCTGCTTTGGGCCTCGGCGACTCCGGCAAACTCTGGCAGCACCTGACCGCCAGCCTCGGCCGCGTGTTTGCCGGTTATCTCGCCGCGCTGGTCATCGGCATCGCCCTGGGCCTGGCCATCGGTCGCTCGAAATGGGCCGAAGACGTGCTGCTGCCGCCCCTGGAAGTCCTGCGCCCGATTCCCGCCGTGGCGTGGATTCCGCTGGCGATCCTGATGTTTCCGTCCTCGGAACTGTCGATGGTCTTCATCACCTTCACCGGCGCACTGTTTCCGATCCTGCTCAACACCGTGCACGGCGTCGAAGGTGTCGACCCGCGGCTGATCGCTTCGGCGAAAAGCCTCGGGGCAGGGCGTCGGGCGATTCTGCTCGAAGTGATTCTGCCCGGCGCCGCGCCGAGCATCATCACTGGCCTGGCCATCGGCATGGGCACGTCGTGGTTCTGTCTGGTGACGGCGGAAATGATCTCCGGCCAGTTCGGCATCGGTTACTACACGTGGGAGTCCTACACCATTCAAAACTACGCCGACATTGTCGTCGGCATGTTGCTGATCGGTGTGCTGGGCATGGGCAGCAGTTGGCTGATCAAACGTCTGGGCAGCTTGTTCACGCCCTGGCATCGACCACGAGGAAAAGCCTGATGAGCGTGATGCAAAACCCCGAAGGGCGGATCGACATTCGCCAATTGTCGATCGTGCTCGGCGAAGGCCGCGACGCCTTCGAAGCGGTGCAGAGTCTCGATTGCCAGATCGACCCCGGCCAGTTCGTGTGCATTCTTGGTCCGTCCGGTTGCGGCAAATCGACGTTGCTCGGGGCCTTGGCCGGGCACTTGAGGGCCAGCACCGGCAACCTGCAAGTCGACGGCGCGGCAGTCTCCGGACCTTCGCCGCAGCGCGGCATGGTGTTCCAGCATCACACGCTGTTTCCGTGGCGCACGGTGCGCGACAACGTTGCCTTCGGCTTGAAGATGCGCGGTATCGGCAAGGCCGAGCGGCATCGCGCGGCCGATGACATTCTCAAACTGGTGGGGCTCGACGGATTTGCCGAGCGCTGGCCCGATCAGTTGTCCGGCGGCATGCAGCAACGGGTGGAAATCGCTCGGGTGCTGGTCAATCGTCCGCGGCTGTTGCTGATGGACGAGCCGTTCGGTGCGCTGGATGCGCTGACCCGCCTGAACATGCAAGAGCTGCTGCTGGATATCTGGACGCGCATCCGGACCACCGTCGTGTTCGTCACCCACGACATCGACGAAGCGCTGTTTCTCGCCGACCGCTTGCTGGTGATGAGCGCACGTCCGGGGCGGATCATCGAAGACCTGCGTCTGGATTTTTCCCGACCGCGTACCAGCGAACTGGTGACTAGCACCGAGTTCGCCCGCCTCAAACGCCATTGCCTCGACCTGCTGCGCCACGACACCGACCGACCGCTGCCGCGCCTCAACCCGCTCGGCTTGCCTCCTGAAAACCCTTTGCCGCGATTTGCCCTATGACCTCTATTTTTGCTGTGACCGATATCGATGAAATCCTCGCTCTGCAACCGCGCCTGACCGCTGATGACCCTGGCGTGCGGCGCATCGCCCTGATCGAGCTGGCGGATCTTGAAGAACCGGATGGCTTGCTCTGGCTGGTCGATCGTCTTGGCCGTGATCCTGCCGAAGATGTCCGCGCCGAAGCTGCGCGATTGCTTGAGGCCTGGGAGGATGAGCCGGTCGTGCAGGCGCTGTGCGAGGCGTTGACCGATCCATCGCTGGCCGTGCAAGCGGCTGCCGCACAAAGCCTGAGTCTGCTCAAGTCGGAAGCGGCGGGGCGGGTGATTCTGCCGTGGACGGCTCATGCCGATGTCAACGTGCGCATCGCCGCGTTTCGCGCCCTGCGTGAGTTGCGTTTTGCCGACGCGGCACCCGCTGCCGTCGCCGCGCTGAACGATGCCGACGCCAATGTGCGCCGCGAAGCGGTCGGCGTGCTGGGTTGGCTCAAGCAACTCGACGCGCTGCCGGCGTTGGCGCGTTTGGCCAGCGACGATCCGGACACCGAAGTGCGCCGTGCGGCGACAGGTGCGCTGGGGTTGGCCTCCTGTGCCGAGGTGTTGCCAGCCCTGCGTCAGGCCTTGCGCGACATTGCGTGGCAGGTGCGAGAAGAAGCGGCGACGACGTTGGGCAAGGTCGGCCATGGCGACGCCGGCCCGGCGCTGGTCGAGGCGTTGAGCGATGACTATTGGCAAGTGCGTCTGCGCGCCACTCGCAGCCTGGGTCGTTTGCGTTTCGTGCCGGCGCTGGCGGCGTTGATCGATACGCTCGGTCATCGCATCAGCAACCTGCGCAAGGAGGCGGCGCTGGCCTTGGGTGAGTTGAATGATCGTGGCGCTGTGGCGGCTTTGCAGGCGGCGCAGGATGACGGTGATCCGGAAGTGCGCAAGGCGGTGCGGATTGCCTTGAGTCAGTTGCAATGAGTCCTTTGGCGGTGGTCAATTCGCAGCCTGAGCGGACCTTGCGTCTGAGTTGGCCGGATGGGCGTGAGTCGGTGTTGGGTCATGCTCAACTGCGGCGGCAGTGTCCGTGTTCGCAATGCCGTGCGTTTCGCCTGCGGGGGGGTGCGCCGTTGGTCGATCATCGGGTGCGTGTGGTTGAGGTGAATGGTCAGGGGTATGGGGTGCAGTTGGTGTTCAGTGATGGGCATCAGCGGGGGATTTATCCCTGGGATTATCTGCTGGGTGCTGATTTTTGTGCTGATGTACTCGGTTGAAACTGTGGGAGCTTGCCTGCAAGCGATGGCTTTCTTTCAGGCGCTGAGTTTTGGGTACATATCCGTTGCTGCGGTCACGGCGGCTTAGGGTTCCGCCCTGACGGCGGGTCACCTTTTTCAAACGCCAAAAAGGTAACCCAAAACGCTTGCTCCTGCGTTCGGCCCTCGCAAGCTCGGGTCCCTTCGCTCCGGGATCGATCCGGGCGCAGCGGCTACGGTTTGCTTCGCTGCACCTCCTTCCGCTGTGTCTGGCTTCGCCAGACGGTCGCTGCGCTCCCACGCCCGGATCAATCCCTCCACTCAGCCTTCCGACGTCGCCGGTGGATCAAGATCAAAAGCAGGCGAGCTGACACTCGGCCTATTGAGTGGTTAGAAGCAGCGCATGGCTTGGGATTTGTGGTGGATTCGCCCCTCACCCCAGCCCTCTCCCCCAGAAGAGGGAGCCGATTTGTGGGCTCGGAAACTGCGTACGACCCGGTATTTCAGGTCAGCGTAGCTTTCGCATCCCACACGGTCAGTCCCCTCTCCCTCCGGGAGAGGGTTAGGGTGAGGGGCTTTTGATTTTCAGACTGAGTCAAACATTTGCCTGAACCACCGCCATCGCTAGCAGGCTGGCTCCCACTGTGAATTCGTATGTTGTCCCAAGCCTTCCCTCCACCGCGAAACCTGTGGGAGCCAGCCTGCTGGCGATAGCGCCCCAACAGGCGCCACATCACTGCCCGACAAACCAGCGAAAATACGGGTTCGAGCCATCCCCCTGCATGACTTCGCGAATATCCCGCGCCCAGGCGTCGCGATCACCGTCATAGGCATGCAGGCTCGCCCGATAAAACTGCATCAGGCGCTGGCGGTGCGTTTGCATGCGTTCGGTGAATGCGCCATCGACATTCACCAGTGGCGGCGGTTGGTACAGGTCGAGCAAGGCCGGCAGCACGCGGGTGATTTCCTGGCTGCGCACCCACGGTGCGTATTCGATGCGGGGTTGATCGTCGGTCACGGCGGGGGCGTCGGCGGCGAAGCGTTCGAGGCCGGCGCGGTCGGTGACCCAGGTTGCGAGCAGGGCGGCGGCGGAGCCGATGCCGACATCCTGCAAGGTGCTGCGCACGCTGTCCTGCTGGAAGCGTGCGCTGATTTTTGCCGCGTCGAGGGTCATGGATTGCTGAGACCCGACCAGCAGCATTTCGTGGAATTCGCTGGTCCACAATGAGGCGTAGGGGAACACATCGAGAAAGCTGCGCACCAACGAGCGTGAGTCGTCGATGTTCTGCGTCGGCAGCGGCAGCCATTGCGCGACGATGCCCTGGTTTTGCAGGCGACTGGCGGCCAGTTGGTAAAAGTCGCGCGAATACAGGTTGACCACGCCGGCGGCTGACGGCGGTGGCGGTTCGAGGGTGATCAGGTCGTAGGTCTGCGTGCTGCGCAGCAGTTCCTGGCGGCCGTCGCGCAGGCGCACGTCCACGCCGGGATCGCTGGCGGCGTTGAAGTTGCCTTTGAACAGCGGCGCGGCTTCGACCACGGCAGGTAACAGCTCGGCAACCACCCGGTGTTGCAGGTCCGGATAGCGCAGCAGTGCGCCGGCGGTAATGCCGGTGCCGAAACCGATCACCAGGGCCGAGCGTGGTTCGCCGTTGTGGATCAGCAGCGGCAGCAGTGCCTGAATGCGCATGTAGCGCAGCGATGGCATGGCATCGCCGGTGTTGGATACGCCCTGAATGTACAAACGGTGGAAAGTGTTCGCGCCGCGACCCTGAGCAACGACCGCGACGGTGCCGCCACGGCCTTCTTCATAGAACGCCAGGGTGCCATTGCGTGCGCCGGGCAGCAGGCCGGCGATTTTGTCGACCGGGGTCAGCAGCGCCACGGCCACGGTGATCAGTCCCAACGCCACCACGGCCTGCCGCCGACCTTTCCTGACGTGATGCCCTTTGCGCACGGCGATGTACCCGATGCCTGCGGCGATAATCGCCAGCAGGCCCAAGGTGCGTACCAGACCCAGCCAGGGGATCAGCAGAAAACCGCAGAGCATCACGCCGACAATCCCGCCCAGCGTATTGAACGCCACCACCGCGCCGACGTCTCGGCCGACACGCTGCTGGCCGACGCTCAAACGCAACGCCAACGGAAACGCCGCGCCGAGCAGCAGGGTCGGCACAAACACGATACTCAGCGCCGCCACGGCAAAGCGCGCGCTCATTCCGACCAGTTCGCTGGCTCCCAGCGTCAGTAGCCAGGTTTCTGCCTGACTCTGCGCGAGCACCAGCCAGCGCCCGAGCAGGGCGATTTCCAGCAGCGCGACCAGCCCGGCGCCGGCAATCAGCAGGCCGAACACGCCCCACGGATCGCGGATGCGCTCGACGCGGCGGGCGAGCAGGGCGCTGCCGATGAACAAACCGGCCAGATAGGTTGCCAGCACCACGGCGAAGGCATAGGTGCGGGTGCTCATGAACTGCACGATCGATTGTGACCACACCACTTCATAACCAAGCGCCACGCCACCGGCGATGGAATACAGCCACAGCGCGGTGCGATCCGGGGCTTTTTCAGCGTGATGTTTGATGGGGGCCGTCACGACGGCTGGATGCTGGCGGGCGAACCACAATGCGCCGACCGCCGCGAGCAGATTGAGCATTGCCGCAAACAAGGCACTGCCGCGCACGCCGAGACTGGCGATCAGCACAAACGCGGCGAGCAAAGTGCCGACAATCGCGCCCAGAGTGTTTGCCGCATACAACTGCCCGCCAGCCTTGCCCGGATCGTTGGCCAGCGCGCGCACCAGCACCGGCAAGGTGCCGCCCATCAACACGGCGGGAATGCCGACCAGGGTGAACGGCAACAGCCAGGCGAACACGCCGACATGGCTTTGCAGCCAGGCAAACGCACCGGCCGCAACACTCATGGCGACAGTTGTGCCGACTGCGAGGATCGCCACCAGCACTTCCAGCCCGGCATACAGCAACAACGGTTGCGCCACGCGGTCGGCCCAGCGTCCGAACAGCCAGCCGCCGATGGCCAGTCCGGCGAAAAAGGCGCTGATGCCCGTGGTGATCGCATACACCTCGACGCCGACCACCAGCGACAACTGCTTGATCCACAGCACTTGATAAACCAGCGCGGCGGCACCGGAAATGCACAGCAGGATGGCGGGGATGAGCAGGGTCACAGCGGCGCTGGGCGAGGCGGGTATGGCCGACGGCTTGCTGGCGATACGTGTGGACATTGCGGGAGCCTTGGTTCGATTCGAAAACCATCATGACAGTGCCGGCCTCATCGCGGGCAAGCCCGCTCCCACAAGGAACTCCGGTGATTACCGGTTTTGTGAACCACAGAGATACCTGTGGGAGCGGGCTTGCCCGCGATGGAGGCGACACGGTCTCAAGTCAAAAGGGCCGCCGCCGATGGAGGCGGGCGGCGGTGCAGCATGGTTACTGAGCTTTCTTCATTTTTTCCTCGATACGCCGGTCTACGTCCGCACGGATCTGATCGATGCTGAAGCTTGCCGGGCGCTGGCTCGGTGGATAGTCGACGAAGGTCTGGAGGAACTTCGCCGAACGCCGGGTACCGTCAAAGATCAGATAATCGTTTTTCGTGAGGAAGTCGTAATACTGATCCGACACGACGTCGGCGCGTTCATACGGGTCCATGCGCAGGTTGAACATTTTCGGCACGCGCAGGCACACGAACGGTTCGCTCCACACCTGCAAACCACCGGGAGCACGTTGCTCGCAGAACACTATCTTCCAGTCGTTGTAGCGCATGCCGACCAGCTCGCCATCATCGTTGAAGTAGTAGAACTCGCTGCGTGCGCTCTTGTCGGTTTTGCCGGTCAGGTAATCCAGCTGGTTAAACCCGTCCAGATGCACTTTGTAGTTTTTCCCGCCCAGGTCCGTGCCCTTGAGCAACCGGTCCTTGATGTCGGTATCGCCTACCGCCGCGAGCAAGGTCGGGAACCAGTCGAGGCCCGAGACCATCTGCGTCGACACTTCACCCGGTTTGACTTTGCCCGGCCAGCGAATCATCGCCGGAACCCGGTAGGCGCCTTCCCAGTTGGAGTTCTTCTCGTTGCGGAACGGCGTGGTTGCCGCGTCCGGCCACGACCATTGGTTAGGGCCGTTGTCGGTGGTGTAGACCACGATCGTATTGTCGGTGAGCTTCAGGTCATCAAGAGTTTTGAGCAGCTTGCCGACATCGCCGTCATGCTCGAGCATGCCGTCGGCGTAATCGTTGCCGATCATCCCGCTCTGGCCACGCATTGACTCGCGTACGTGGGTGAATGCGTGCATGCGTGTGGTGTTCATCCAGACAAAGAACGGCTTGTCCGCCTTCGCCTGTTTTTCGATGAAGGCCTGCGCGGCAGCAGTGGTTTCGTCGTCGATGGTCTCCATGCGTTTTTTGTTCAGTGCGCCGGTGTCTTCGATCTTGCCATCGGCGAAGCTGTGGATCACACCGCGTGGTGAGGCGGCTTTGACGAACTCGGCGTCATCCTTGGGCCAGTACGGGCGCTCCGGTTCTTCCTCGGCGTTGAGGTGATAGAGGTTGCCGAAAAACTCGTCGAAGCCGTGATTGGTCGGCAGGTATTCGTCTTTATCGCCCAGGTGGTTCTTGCCGAACTGGCCGGTGGCATAGCCTTGGGCCTTCAGCGCCTGGGCGATGGTCACATCGCGGGCCTGCAAGCCGACCGGCACGCCGGGCATGCCGACTTTCGACAGCCCCGTACGCAACGGCGTCTGCCCGGTAATGAACGAGGATCGCCCGGCCGTGCAGCTGTTTTCAGCATAGTAATCGGTGAAGATCATGCCTTCTTTGGCGATACGGTCGATGTTGGGGGTCTTGTAGCCGACCACGCCCATGGAATAGGCGCTGATATTGGTCTGGCCGATGTCATCGCCGAAGATCACCAGAATATTGGGTTTTTCAGCCGCTGTGGCGGTTGCCGACAACGCCATCACCGACGCCGCCACCAGGGCGAGCTTCGGTAGCCACTTGCGTATGCGAGTCATATGACTTGCTCCTTTCGCGGGGGTGGTTGTTTTTTCGACAAACGTTTGTTGCAGTCCTGCAGCACGCTTTCTTTTATTGCACCTGCTCGGTGGCCAGCGGTTCGAACGGGTAGATACGCCGCCATTCGGCAGCCATGTCGACCACGGTCCAGCCGCGGGATTTCGCTTCGTCGAGAGCCAGGTCGAGCCGGCCAATGCTGGATTGGCGGTCATAGGCCCATTCGCGTTTGGCGTCGGTGTGATGCACCAGCCCCATGAATCGTTTGCCCGGCCCGGCGGCCGTCCACTGCAGCATCTGCAGGTCACCATCGGAATTGCCGAAGGCGAGGATCGGGCGTTTGCCGATGACCGCGTCGATGCTTTCCGGTTTGCCGGGGCCGTCGTCGTTGTGCGCCAGTTTCGGCGTACGCAGGATCGAGGCCTTGCCATCCTTGTACTGGAACGAGGTGATGAACGTGGTGCCGATCACTTGCTCGGGCGGGATGCCGTAGACCTTCTCGGCGAAGGCGCGCATGAAGCCCGTGTCGCCACCGGAAACGATGTAGGTCTTGAAGTCCTGGCTGCGCAGGTAGTCGAGCATTTCCAGCATCGGCTGGAAGATCATTTCAGTGTACGGCTTGCCGGTTTTCGGATGGCGCGCCTGGCTCAGCCAGGTTTTCGCGTAGTCATCGAAGGCTTCGGTGGTCATGCCGGTGTGCGTCGCGCCGACGATCTTCAGCACGCCCTCCATGCCCGTCGCGGCGAGGGCTTTGTGATCGCTCTCAAGAACCGCTTTGAAGGGTTGCGTGGTTTTCCATTCCGGGTGCTGGGCGGCGTTGCGCTTGATTTCGTCGAAGGCGAACAACAGTTCGAAATAAGCGGGCTGTTCACTCCACAGCGTACCGTCGTTGTCGAATACGGCGATCCGGTCGGCGGGTTTGACGAAGTCCTTGCTGTTCTGGTCGGTCACGGCCTGGACAAATTCGATGATGTTTTTTTTCGCCGGGCCTTCCTGCCACGACGGTAGCGGCTCGCTGGCCTGGGCGAGCCACGGCAGGGCCAGAGTAAACAGCAAGGCGAGTCCGAAACGTTGGCGGTACAGCATCGGGTTCGTCATGGGAAATCCTTCTCGTGAACAGGGTTGAGCGGACGCAGCGCCGAGGCCGTTTTTACCTGCTGCTGTTCGGCCTGACTTTGAAGCGTAGTCAAGGATTGGCGCAGTTGAACAAGTGTTTGCTCAGTGGTCGGTTGACGTCCGTAAAGCCCGCGTAACAGTCCTTGTAAACGCGGCCCGGCCTCGACCAGTTTCAGCCCCAGGCGACTGCGCCGCAGCCACAGATACAGGGCGCTCAATTGCGCCGGGCGGGCTTGCAACTGGCCATCGATTTGTTGCCAGGCGAACGCGGGGGATTGCAGCCACGCCATCTGCCTGGCGTGCCTGCGTGCCAGCCAGCGCTGCCGGGCGCGAGTGAACGCAGGGCGCAGCAGATAAACGGCGCTGATCAACGCGAGCAATACGCTCAGCCAGAGCAACCAGCGGGTGGAAAAACGCAGTTGATTGCGACCCAGTTGCTTGAGGTCTTCAGTGATTGAAAACACCGGTTGATAAGCGCTGTTCGCCACGGCCTCGAAGGTGACCGCCGGGACTTGTGCGCGTCGCAGTTGTTGCGCCGTAGCGTCCCACCATTTCATCTCGATCGCTGGCAACGTGTAGGCACCGGCCTGATCGATACGATAGCTGACGCTGTCGATGCGCTGCCCGCCGAGGACATTGCCGCGACCGTCGTCCACGGTGCTGACTTGCGGGTTTTGCACATAGCGACTCAGGCCACCGACATCGCCAAATCGAGGAATCGGCAGGGCCATCGCCAACGCGCCGTCCGCTTGCAGGCTCAACTGTCGGCGGATGCTGTCGCCGACTTTCAGCGGCGTGGCCGAATGGACGATTTCTTGGGTAAAGCGCAGCGCCGTTGCTACCAGCGGCGTTTCATCCTCGGCAAAACCCGGCGGCCGCGTGGCGCTGAACTGCAACGGCTGGCTCTGGGCGCTGAGTTCAGCGCTGGCCTGGCCAGGTGTGGCGCGCACGGTCAAGGCGGGAATAGCGAAGGTTTGCGCGACGTTCGGCGTGATCAGGTAGCAGTAGCGCAGGCCGCTGAAAGCCACGCCGTCGAAGGTCTGATTGAGGTGCTGCGCCTGACCGTCCGGCGGCGTGACCAAGGCACCGTCGAGCTTGAGATCGGGCAGGGTGGCGGCGCTGGTGAACCAGGTGTCGGTGAGAACATCGAGTTGCAGCTCAACCAGACCGCCGACCATCGCCCCTTCGGCGGGTTGCAGATGGGCCTGGACTTTGAGTTGGGGTGCGGCGGCGAAGGCCTGGAGGGTGAACAGGCAACACATGAGCAAGCTGATTTTTGTGATGAATGATCTGGCCCCATCGCTGGCAAGCCAGCTCCCACAGTGGCTCGCTGTGTTCAGGCGAGATTTGTCTACTCTGTAATACCCTGTGGGAGCTGGCTTGCCAGCGATGGCGGCAGCAGGACTGATAGAAATCATGGATTGGCCGCCTCCTGTTGATCCTGCAACCTGAACTTCTGCCGCAAGAACCTCGCCGGCGAAGCGGTCAGGTTGTGCAGCCACAGCGCATCGGACGCCGCCTGCTCGGTCTTGATCGCTTTGCTCTGGCCCTTGCCCGGTGCCTTGTCGAATTTCACCTCGTCGGGTTTGGTTTCAGGGGCGTTCCGCTCGGCGCTTTCGGTGTCTTTCAGCAGCGCCTGCGCGAGGGCCAGATTGGCCGTGGCTTCTGGGAACTGTGGTTGCAGTTTCAAGGCTTGGGTATACGCAGCGATGGCCTGATCGAACTTGAAACGGCGCACGTAAATGTTGCCCAGATAGAAATACGCCTGCGGCGTGTCCAGCCGCGCAAAGGTCGCCAGTGCGAGGTCGTAATCGGCTGCGTGATACGCCGCAACGCCTTTCCAGTATGGGTCGATAAACAGCGCCGCCGCCTGCGGCAAATGATCGTGTTCGAAGGCCCAGCGGCCCTGCTGATCGCGGGTGAAAAAAGCATCGGTCAGCGCGTTGGCCTGCGCCGGCGCGGCGGGCCAGCCCAGCCCCGCAGCGAGCAACAGCGCCGGCAGCCAATTGACGCTCCAGCCCTTGCGCAGGTTGAACAGCGCTAGCAACAGCAGCGGCCAGCACAGCCAGTAGCCAGCGTCTTTCCAGTGCAATTCGCGCTGTTCGGCGCTGCTGGTCTGAAAGTGCCGTTGCGCGTGCAGTTCGATCCAGTCCAGATCGTCGTTGTTGAGGGTCAGGCTGCCCAGCGGCGCATCAACCGCAGATGCCAGTTGCTTGAGCGCGGCCTGATCGAAGCTGCCCAGCACCGGGCGCCCGTTGCCATCGCTGCGCGGTTGGCCGTTGGCAACCCTTATGACGCCGCCGTCAACACTGCCGACCGCGAGTACCAGCACCTGCAAGGCGCTCCCGCGCAAACGTTGATCGAGGTCGCCGAGCAGCGCGGTGTCGGCGCCGTCGGTGAGCAGCAGGAGGGTGCCGGGTGTCTTTTCCGCGTCGAGCAAGCGTTTCGCCTGATCGATCGCGGCACCAACGTTCTTGCCCGGTTTATCGATCAGCCCCGTGTTCAACGCTTGGATAAAGGTATCGAGCAGCGCCGGATCATCGGTCGCCGGCAACACCAGATGCGCACTGCCGGCGTAGGCAATCAGTGCGGTACGCGCGCCGGCGCGACGCTGGATCAGATCGTGCAGCTTGTGTTTCACCGCTTCCAGCCGGGTTGGCTGCACATCGCTGGCGTCCATTGACGGCGACAGATCCACCGCGACGATCAGCGGTGCGCGGTTTTCCAGATAATCGGGCCGGTCCTGTTCCCAGGTCGGGCCGGCGGCGGCGAGCGCGCCGAGCATCAACAACGCGCAGAGCCCATGCACCGGGCGCAGGCGCTGATGATCTTCAGGCGTGACCAACAAATGTGGCAGCAGATGTTCAGCGATCTGCCCGCGCAGCCGGCGTTGCAAGTCGCGGCCGCGACGCCAGAGCAGCGGCAAAAACGCCGCGAACAGCGCGAGCAGCAGCCATGCCGGGCGCAGGAAATGCAGATCGCTGAGGTTGATCTCCATCTCAGGCCTCTTCGCGCTGGCGAGCGAAAACCAGGCGAACCCGCAGCAGGGCGCCAAGGTGATACAGCGCCAGAATCAGCAGCGCGGCAGCCAACGGCCAATAAAACAATTCGCGCTGCGGCTGATGGCTGAGGGTTTTGACCTGGTGCGGCGTGAGGCGATCGAGGGTGTCGTAGACCTGATTCAGCGCGTTGCGGTCTTCGGCGCGGAAAAACTGACCACCGGTGCTTTGGGCGATTTGTTCCAGCGCCGGCAGATTGACCTTGGCCTCGCCCGAGGCGCTCGGGTCGCCAATGCCGATGGTGTGAATGATCACGCCTTTGCTCGCGGCCATTTGTGCCGCGTGGTCCGGGGTGATCGCGCTACTGGTGTCATTGCCGTCGGTGAGCAGGATCAGCACTTTCTCCTGCTCGTGGGCCTGATCCAGCAACTTGAGACTCAAACCGATGGCATCGCCAATCGCCGTGTCCGGGCCGGCCATGCCGATGCCGGTATCGGCGAGCAGCAGCGACAGGCTGGCGTGATCGAGGGTCAGCGGCGCCTGCGGATAAGCACCGCTGCCGAACACGATCAGGCCGAGGCGATCATCCTTGCGCTTGTCGATGAAGCCTTGCACGACGTCCTTCACCGCCGCGAGGCGATTGATTTTCTCGCCGCTGGCGTTGCTGAAGTCCTCGGTTTCCATCGACTGTGAGAGGTCGATTGCGAGCATCAAGTCGCGCACCGGTTGTTGCCGTTCCAGAGGCTTTTCGACAAATACCGGGCGCGCGGCGGCGAGCAGGATCAGCGCCCAGACCAGCAGGTTGAGCAGCAGTTGCCAGTGATTGCGGCGGCTGCCGACGCCCCCCGGTGCTTCGCCGACCGCGCGGCTCATCGCGGCAAAAAAAGGCACGCGCACGGCGCTGCGTGCCTCGTTGTAGGCGGGCAGATAGCGGTAAGCCAGCCAGGGCAGCGGCATCAGCAGCAACAGCCATGGGTAATCAAGCTGCCACATGGTGATGCTCCATCCAGTATTGGCAGGTGTCGAACAGCGCCTGACGTTGCGGCGCGGGCAGGGCGCGCAGAGTGTCGTCTGGGGCGTAGGCGAGCTGCGCGAGTTGCGTGCTGAAGTCGGCGGGGAGTGGTTTTTTGCTGTGGCGTTGCAGGAAGGCTTGCCAGTCGTCCCTCCCAAGCGCCGCCACACCCTGTGGGAGCTGGCTTGCCAGCGATGGCGTGCTGTCAGTCAACGCCGATGCTGAATTAGATGGCCTCATCGGTGGCAAGCCAGCTCCCACAGGGATCGGGTTCCATTTTTGCGATTGTGTGGGCATGGACAGCGCCACGCGCTTGAGCAGCTCTGGCAATTCGCGCAAGGCATTCAAGTCATCGCTGCGCTCGCGCAAGTGTGCCAGTCGCGCCAGACCTTCGCGTCGATAAGCATCTCTGCGCCATTGCCCATAACGTCGCAAACCTACAAGCAACGCGGCGAGCAACAACATCCCGAGCAGCATCCACCAACCCCACGTCTGCGGCGCATAGCTGACCGGTGCCGGCAGGCTCAACTCCTTGAGCTGGTCGATACTGGGAATATCCGGATTCACCGCCGTGCTCCGGCGTTTTTACCCAGTTCCGCGCGCAATTGTTCGTGGGCGTTTTCAGCGCTGCTGAACATCATCAGCGGCACCTGACTGCGGCGCAGCAGGCTGGCAACGTCTTGCAGACGACCGCTGAGAAAATCCCCCAACGGCTGACGTACATTGCGCTTGTCGACCGCCAGTTCGACCTGCAACTCGCCCTGAGTGACCAGCAGTCGGCCATTGTTCGGCAACTTCAGCGCCAGCGGATCGTAGACCTGCAAGGCGATCACATCGTTATGCGCCGCCAAGTGCCTCAGCAACTGCAAGGTGCGCGGGCCGGCTCCGGCAAAGTCGCTGACAATGCAGATCAGATGATCATGCCCGGCCAGTGCGAGGCAGCGTTGCAGGGCGGTGTCCAGCTGTGCTTCGTCTTCAGCGTCAGGGTTGCTCGCGTGCAGCGCCTGATTATGTTCGGCGACGCGACTGAGCAACGCCTCCACGCGTTTGCGGCTGCGCAACGGCGCGACGGCGTCGATGCGCTGGTCGTTGAATACCAGCCCGCCAACGCGATCCCCGGCGTTGAACACCATCCATGCCGCCAACGCTGCAAGCTCGGCGGCAAGGGCAGATTTGAAGCTGCGCTGCGAGCCGAAGAACATCGACATGCGCTGGTCGACCACGATCAGCGCCGGGCGGTCGCGTTCCTCGGTGAAGGTACGCACTACCGGTTTGCCGGTGCGCAAGGACGCACGCCAGTCGAGGTGGCGTAAGTCATCGCCGGGCTGATAGCGGCGCAGCTCATCGAAGTTCAAGCCGCGCCCGCGCAGCCGCGAGGCATGGTTGCCGGCAAGAATGCTGCCGCGTGGCTGGCGGGCGAGAAAGCTCAGGTCACGGGCCTTGAACTCCAGCGCCATCAATTGCGCAAGAGACACGTAGACCAGTCCGTCGGTGTTCATGCCGGAATCGCGACTTTATCGAGAATGCGGTCCAGCACCTGATCGGCACTGACGCCGTCGGCGACCGCGTCGTAACTCAGTTGCAGACGATGGCGCAGCACCGGATGCACCACCGCGCGGACGTTGTCCGGGGAAACGAAATCCTGCCCCTGCAACCACGCATCGGCGCGCGCACAACGGTCCAGACCGATACCACCGCGCGGGCTGGCGCCGATGGCGATCCAGCGTGCCAGATCTTCGTCGTAATCGGCGGGGTAGCGGGTGGCGTTGATCAGGTCGATCAGGTAGCTGTCGATCGCAGGCGAAACGTGCACGGCGCTGACTTCCTTGCGCGCCGCGAAAATCACGTCCTGGGCGAGGTTGAAACCCTTGGCCGGCGCGGTGCTCGCGCCTTGGGCGAACTCTTCGTTACGCAACAGGCGCAGCACCTGACTTTCGTTTTCGGCGCTCGGATAATCGAGCAGCACCTTCATCAGGAAACGGTCCATCTGCGCTTCCGGCAGCGGGTAGGTGCCTTCCTGCTCGATCGGGTTTTGCGTCGCCACCACGATGAACAACTCCGGCAGCGCATGGCTGTTGCCGGCCACCGTAATCTGCCGCTCTTCCATGGCTTCGAGCAAGGCTGCCTGGACCTTGGCCGGGGCGCGGTTGATCTCGTCGGCGAGAATCAGGTTGCCGAACAGCGGGCCGGGCTGAAAACGAATTTCGTTTTTGCCTTCGACCTGATGCAGCACCTCGGCGCCGGTGATGTCCGAGGGTAGCAGGTCCGGGGTGAACTGGATGCGGCTCATTTTCGCGTCGAGGTGTTTGGCCAGGGCTTTGACCGTACGGGTCTTGGCCAGCCCCGGCAGGCTTTCCAGCAGCAAATGGCCGTTGGCCAAGAGGCCGAGCAGGATCTGTCGAATGACTTGATCCTGACCGAGCACCGCTTCGGCGATGCTGGCTTGCAGGGCGTTGAGGTCGCTGAGCGCGGTCATGAGGACAATCCTTTGTGGCCGGGTCTAGAAAAATGCCAGGGTCAGGTTGACGCTGAAGCCATTGCCTTCGGGGCGGTTTTTGCTGTCGAACTCCGGTACCCAGCGCGCACTGACGTTGGCCTGGGCATCGGCGAATTTGCCGGCCCAGCCGAGTAACGGCCCGGCGCCGACTGCGCGACCGCGGTAGCCGTTGAAGGCATCGGCGGTCTGGCCCTTGTCGTCGGTCAATTGCTGGATGTAGCCGGCGGCGATACCAGCGTTCCAGCCGTTGCCGAAACCGTGGGTCCACAGTGCGTCGAGGCGAAAGATATTGCCGTTGCGATAGTCGGTGGCGTCGTTTTCGCTGTAGCGCTCGAAGGCACTCATCAGACTGAACTCGCCACCCTTGCCATCCAGATGGGTGAACGCGACGGTCGGCATGAGCGTGTAGGTGTTCTGCCCTGCGTTAGCCAGGCGGTCCTTGTTGTAGGCGCCGCTGGGCACGTAGATCGGCAGCGAGAAGGACAGGTGATTGCGCTCATCGAAGTGGTATCCGGCGGCAATCGGGGTGATCAGCGCATCGGCGAACTGCGTCCCTGAATCACTGCTGCCGAGGGTGCGCCCGCGCGGTCCGGTGACGCTGGCCTTGATGTCGGTGTATTGCACCGGTACGCCAAGCGCCGAGGCGTAATTCCAGCGGCCCGGGCCGGTGTCCCAGACGTGGGTGAAGTTACCCATGGTGTAGGAGACCGTCATGTCGAGCCCGCCGCTGACCGCACCGGAAATCGGCGCGCCCTTGCTGCCCTTGAGCGAACCGTCATACCAGATGCTGGTCAGCGACATGATCCAGCCCGGTTCGGGCGGGACAATCCCGGCGTTGGCAAACACCTGCTGGCCGGTGATCGGCCGGCCGACGCCGCCCTCAGCGGCGTACAGTGCAGGGCTGCCGCACATGCACAGCGCCAGCCACGGGCGCATTACCAACGGCTTGAGCATCGGACACGCTGCGCCGTCCCGCCCGCGCTGAAAATCAGTAATCCCGGCTCGACTGCAGATCATTTCCCGATTCCATGGTGTGTTCCAGGACAACTGGGTGCTGTTTCGCCACCCCTGCGTCTTCCCGTTCTTTATCAAGGCTGTAGGACAAGTCCTTCTGAAACTAGCAGCAAATCGGGGGTTAGCCAGTCGAAGGAATTAATTCCTTGGCGTATCGAGGGGACAACGCATAGCGAGCTCGTCAGGTCTTTTTCGTCTGCTCGCGAATAGGGAGCAGGAGCTATCTAGTGAAACGAGGCTACGATCTTTTGATCCTGTTTTTCAGAAGCAAAATTAAAAGATCGTCTGATCGTGGCTCAAGCCTTCGGCGGCTCCTACCTATGCGTATTTCACTTCGAGATGTTTAAAGTTATTTCGAATTTGCGGAACGTTCTTACAACGTTTTCAGGTTGTCCGTCGGACGTCGGGTCTCTAGCCTGTGTTCGTCGCTGCCAATTCAGCGACCGGGACTGGAAACCCCGACGGGTATTAGTGGCGCGTACACGCCTTTCATAACGTATCCTTGCGCACTTCGAATGTGTGCACTCCGTTATGGCGGCTGTGCGCGGGAGACCTTCGGGTCGACCGGGTCGCCGCTGCCCGGGTTTCCAACCTGCGTACAGCTGCCACCTCTTCGTCCGGAAACCGAATGGGGCAGCTCCAACTTTCCAGTGGAGTACCACCATGAAAAAGCCAACACCCAATCCGCCAGAATCAGACGCCGAAAGCTGAGGCTGTGATCGTTCATTTCGACAATATTGTCGCCCAGCAAACAGAACAGCGAAAAAAGACTGCGTCATCAGCACGGTATGTGTTGCCATCCAACTATCATCCGACTACGAATAACTGCACAACCGTGACCATTGCGGGAGCAAAGGTTTCGGGTAAATCAATTGTGCAGAACCCGGCGAAATTTAATGAGATGCGAGGTCTCTCTTTCATCGAGAGACAGGCTGCGCGTACGCAAAGTAGTCCTAAGGACGGTATTTTCATGCCGGCGGATTTACAAGCCATGCTCGAAGCGAATACCGAGGCCCCATATGATAAGAAAAATGTTTACAAATAGGCGACTTGGCGTATGGCTGGTCACAGTTTTATCTGTCAATGCGATTTTTTTGGCTTTTCTGATTTTTGGCGATATTGCGAAGGGGCACAATATGGAAATGATCAAAACTAAAGAACCGTTGCTGATTGAAGGGCCAAATGGCGACGAGAACTACTATGTTCTGCCTATGGGTACTACGCTTTATCATGATAAAAGTTTTCCTGAAGGGCATGACCGTTATGTAGTGTATCTCAACCATAAAGGTGCAATTGCCCACGAAGACGTACCCATGAAACCGGAGTATGGCGGTTCATTTATCGACCCGCTCTGGTTGGCCAATGTTAATGAGGAAGCCTTAAAGGGAATTTTCAAACGTTTCCCGCTTTCCAAAGCGGATGTCGCCGCTGCTATAAAGGCCAATGGAATAACCAAGGATGATCTGGCCGACATAATCCGCTCTATGCCCGACTGATGAATTTGCAGCTTTCGAGTGAAGCAAGGCTGTGATCTTTTGACTTTGCTTTTCCAGATCATAAGATCGCACTTTCGGCAGCTCCTGGATGTGATATTCCGTTTAGCCGTTTTTCTTGGCATGTTCGCGAATGTGCTCTTCCTGCGCTCGCGCCTCGGGAGTGAACTCGGTGCCGAAGTGGTTTCACTCACTGGTCGAATGGGGCAGCGCTGAATCGACACCATTTCACGCAACACCGCAAAAAACTGTAGGAGTGAGCCTGCTCGCGATAGCGGTGTGTCAGCCAATGTATGAATCTCTGACACACCGCTATCGCGAGCAGGCTCACTCCTACAGGGGGATGGGCGCTGGGTTGTATACAATTTTCCGCGACGCACCCCAACAATTCATCGAAGGGTTTAGCTCGCTGGGCCATTTCATGGTTAACTTCCGCCTCTTGCATGCTTTCCAATCAAAAACATCAGAAGGACTCAAGTCATGGCTCAAGTCACCCTTAAAGGCAATCCGGTTCAAGTCAACGGCCAGTTGCCACAAGCCGGTTCCAAGGCTCCAGCCTTTTCTCTGGTTGCCGGCGATCTGTCTGACGTCACCCTGAAAGACTTTGCCGGCAAGCGCAAAATCCTCAACATCTTCCCAAGCGTCGACACCCCGACCTGCGCCACCTCCGTGCGCAAGTTCAACGCCCAGGGCAACGACATCGCAAACACCGTGGTGCTGTGCATTTCCGCCGACCTGCCGTTCGCTCAGGCACGTTTCTGCGGTGCCGAAGGTCTGGAAAACGTCAAGAACCTGTCGACCCTGCGCGGTGCCGAGTTCATCGAAAACTACGGCGTAGCCATCGCTGACGGCCCGCTGAAAGGCCTGACCGCGCGTGCCGTGGTCGTGCTGGACGAGAACGACAACGTTCTGCACAGCGAACTGGTCAAGGAAATCGCTGAAGAGCCAAACTACGAAGCGGCACTGTCCGTTCTCAAGTAAGGCTTTTACAATTGTTAACGGCCTGGCCCTGTCCAGGCCGTTTTCATTTGTGTATCAGGGTTTTGCCTCACACCTTGAAACGTAAGTACAAGGTAAATTGCCGGTAAAGCTGCTTTGCTTAAATCCAGTCAGTGCTTATCGTTCAGCCTCCCGTAATAGAAGCCCACGCGCCCAATGGTTAATCACTCCATGCAATCGTCCTCCCGCAAATCCCGTCGCTGGCTGATCAGCCTGCTTGTCCTGTTGGTGATCGCCGTCCTGTGCTGGAAATTCTGGCCCGCCGGTTCCGCCCACAAGGAGGGCGCGGACAAGGATGCGGCTGGGCACGCCGGGCGTTCGGGAATGATGCGGCCGGGCTTCGGCGGCGGCACCGGGCCGATTCCGGTGCGCGTGGCGCCGGCGGTCACCGGGGACTTCCCGCTGTATTACAAGGCGCTGGGCACCGTGACCGCGCTCAATACCATCAACGTACGCAGCCGGGTCGGCGGCGAGCTGATGAAGATCAATTTCGAAGAAGGGCAAATGGTCAAGGCTGGCGATGTCCTGGCCGAGATCGATCCGCGTCCGTACCAGAACGCCTTGCTCCAGGCCGAGGGCACCTTGCTGCAGAACCAGGCGCAGTTGAAAAACGCGCAGGTTGACGTCGAGCGTTATCGCGGCCTGTATAAAGAAGACAGCATCGCCAAACAGACGCTCGATACCGCTGAAGCGCTGGTCGGCCAGTATCTGGGCACGGTCAAGACCAATCAGGCCGCAGTCAACGACGCCAAACTCAACCTTGAATTCACCAAAATCCGCGCACCGATTGCCGGGCGCGTCGGCTTGCGTCAGGTCGACGTCGGTAACCTCGTCACCGCCAACGACACCACGGCGCTGGCAGTCATTACCCAGACGCAGCCAATCAGCGTGGCTTTCACCTTGCCGGAAAACAGCCTCGACACCGTGCTCGCGCGCTATCGCAGCGGTGCCAGACTGTCGGCCGAGGCGTGGGATCGCGGCGACAGCAAACTGCAGGCCACCGGTGTACTGCAAAGCCTCGACAACCAGATCGACGTCGCCACCGGCACCCTGAAATTCAAGGCCCGTTACGATAACCGCGATCAGGCGCTGTTCCCCAATCAGTTCGTCAATATCCATTTGCTCGCGGACACGCTGAAGGGCGTGGTGCTGGCACCGTCGGCTGCGATTCAGTTCGGCACCAATGGCACCTTCGTTTATGCGCTGGACGGCGACAAGAAAGTCACCATCCGCCAGTTGAAGATCGGCGCCAGTGATGGCGAGAACACCGTTGTCACCGAAGGCCTGGCTGCCGGCGACCGCGTGGTGCTGGAAGGCACCGACCGCCTCAAGGAAGGCAGCGAGGTTGAAGTGGTCAACGACAGCAATCAGGTGCCGACCACCCCGACCGAACACCTGCAGGGCAAATCCGCTGCCAACGCGCCGGACGCGGCCGTGACTGACAAGGCCAAGAAGGGCGCATGAACATTTCGCGGCTGTTCATCCTCCGACCGGTAGCCACCACCCTGAGCATGCTGGCCATTGTCCTGGCCGGTCTGATCGCCTATCGCCTGTTGCCGGTGTCGGCGCTGCCTCAGGTCGACTACCCGACCATCCGCGTCATGACTCTGTATCCCGGCGCCAGCCCGGATGTAATGACCAGCGCGGTGACGGCGCCGCTCGAACGCCAGTTCGGGCAGATGCCAGGCCTGACGCAAATGGCTTCGACCAGTTCCGGTGGCGCTTCGGTGCTGACCCTGCGTTTCAGCCTCGACATCAATATGGATGTCGCCGAGCAGCAGGTACAGGCGGCGATCAACGCGGCGACCAATCTGCTGCCGACCGATTTACCGGCACCGCCGGTGTACAACAAGGTCAACCCCGCTGATACGCCGGTGCTGACGCTGGCGATCACCTCGAAAACCATGCTGCTGCCCAAGCTCAACGATCTGGTCGATACGCGCATGGCGCAGAAGATCGCCCAGATCAGCGGGGTCGGCATGGTCAGCATTGCCGGCGGCCAGCGTCAGGCGGTGCGGATCAAGGTCAACCCGGAGGCTCTGGCGGCGAACAGCCTGAACCTGTCGGACGTGCGCACCTTGATCAGCGCTTCCAACGTCAACCAGCCGAAAGGCAACTTCGACGGCCCGACGCGGGTCTCGATGCTCGATGCCAACGACCAGCTGACCTCGCCCGAGGACTACGCCAACCTGATTCTCGCCTATAAGAACGGCGCGCCGCTGCGACTCAAGGACGTCGCCGAGATCGTCGATGGCGCCGAGAACGAACGTCTGGCGGCGTGGGCCAACCAGAATCAGGCGGTATTGCTGAACATTCAGCGCCAGCCCGGGGCCAACGTGATTGAGGTGGTCGACCGCATCAAGGCATTGCTGCCAAGCATCACCGACAACCTGCCGGCCGGCCTCGACGTGACGGTGCTCACCGACCGCACCCAGACCATCCGCGCTTCGGTTACCGACGTGCAACATGAATTGCTGATCGCCATTGCTCTGGTGGTAATGGTGACGTTCCTGTTCCTGCGCCGTTTCAGCGCGACGATCATCCCGTCGGTGGCTGTGCCACTGTCGCTGATCGGCACGTTCGGCGTGATGTACCTGGCCGGGTTCTCGGTCAACAACCTGACGCTGATGGCGCTGACCATTGCCACCGGCTTCGTGGTCGACGATGCCATCGTCATGCTGGAAAACATTTCGCGCTTCATCGAGGAGGGTGACAGCCCGATGCAGGCCGCGCTCAAGGGCGCCAGACAGATCGGCTTCACCCTGATTTCCCTGACCCTGTCGCTGATCGCCGTATTGATCCCGCTGTTGTTCATGGCCGACGTGGTCGGGCGCCTGTTCCGCGAATTCGCGATTACCCTCGCGGTGGCAATCCTGATTTCGCTGGTGGTGTCGCTGACCCTGACGCCAATGATGTGCGCACGCCTGCTCAAACGTGAACCGCAAGAACACGAACAGGGCCGTTTTTACCGGGCCAGTGGTGCCTTCATTGACTGGATGATCGCCGGCTACGGGCGCATGTTGCAGTGGGTCCTCAAACATCAGCCGCTGACCTTGCTGGTGGCCATCGGCACACTGGCGCTGACGGTGTTCCTCTACATGGTCGTGCCGAAGGGCTTCTTCCCTGTTCAGGACACCGGCGTGATCCAGGGGATTTCCGAGGCGCCGCAGTCGATCTCCTTTGCCGCCATGGGCGAGCGCCAGCAGGAACTGGCCCGGGTCATCCTCGAAGACCCAGCGGTGCAAAGCCTGTCGTCGTATATCGGTGTCGACGGCGATAACGCCACCCTCAACAGCGGCCGCTTGCTGATCAACCTCAAGCCCCACGGCGAACGTGATCTGAGCGCCAGTGAAGTGATTGCGCGCCTGCAACCCAGGCTGGACAAGCTGGTGGGTATTCGCCTGTTCATGCAGCCGGTGCAGGACCTGACCATTGAAGACCGCGTCAGCCGCACGCAGTACCAGTTCAGCATGTCTTCGCCGGACGCCGAACTGCTCAGCCAATGGAGCGGGCGGCTGGTCGAGGCACTGGCCCAACGCCCGGAACTGACTGACGTCGCCAGTGATTTGCAGGACAAGGGCTTGCAGGTCTATCTGGTGATCGACCGCGACGCCGCTTCACGCCTTGGCGTTTCGGTGTCGAACATCACCGATGCGCTGTACGACGCTTTTGGTCAGCGGCAGATCTCGACCATTTACACCCAGGCCAGCCAGTACCGCGTGGTGCTGCAGGCCCAGGCCGGCGAACGCATCGGCCCGCAGGCGCTGGACCAGATCTACGTCAAGACCACCGATGACGCGCAGGTGCGGCTGTCGAGTCTGGCCCATGTCGAAGAGCGGCAGGCGCAGTTGGCAATTACCCATATCGGCCAGTTCCCGGCGGTGATGATGTCCTTCAACCTCGCTCCCGGCGTGGCGCTGGGGCATGCGGTCGACGTGATCGAACAGGTGCAGCAGGAGATTGGCATGCCGGTCGGCGTGCAGACCCAGTTCCAGGGCGCGGCCGAAGCCTTCCAGGCGTCGCTGTCGAGCACCTTGCTGCTGATTCTGGCCGCGGTGGTGACCATGTACATCGTGCTCGGCGTGCTGTACGAAAGCTACATCCACCCGATCACGATCCTTTCGACGCTGCCTTCGGCGGCGGTCGGTGCGTTGCTCGCGCTGCTGCTCAGCGGCAACGATCTGGGGATGATCGCGATCATCGGCATCATTCTGCTGATCGGTATCGTGAAAAAGAACGCGATCATGATGATCGACTTCGCCCTCGATGCCGAACGCACCCAGGGCATGGCCCCGGAACAGGCGATCTATCAGGCAGCGCTGCTGCGCTTCCGGCCGATCCTGATGACCACGCTGGCGGCATTGTTTGGCGCGGTGCCGTTGATGCTCGCGACCGGTTCCGGCGCTGAACTGCGTCAACCGCTGGGTCTGGTGATGGTTGGCGGATTGCTGGTGAGCCAGGTGCTGACGCTGTTCACCACACCGGTGATCTACCTGTACTTCGACCGCCTCGGCCGACGCTTTGGCAAGCGCAAGGCAGAAGGCGAAGAGGTCTCCGCATGATCGCACGCAACCTCTGTAGGAGTGAGCCTGCTCGCGATGGCGTCGGCACATTCATTATCAATCTGCACAGACATACCGCTATCGCGAGCAGGCTCACTCCTACAAGGGGTCGGCTTGAAATTGGGAATAGCGCTCGATGAATCTCTCCGGTCCGTTCATCAAACGCCCCGTGGCAACCATGCTGCTTTCATTGGCAATCATGCTGCTCGGTGGCGTCAGTTTCGGTCTGCTGCCGGTGTCGCCGCTGCCGCAAATGGATTTCCCGGTGATCGTCGTGCAGGCGAGTCTGCCCGGTGCCAGCCCGGAAGTTATGGCGTCGACCGTGGCGACGCCGCTGGAGCGGTCGTTCGGTGCGATCGCCGGCGTCAACACCATGAGCAGTCGCTCCAGTCAGGGCTCGACCCGGGTCATTCTGCAGTTCGACCTCGACCGCGACATCAATGGCGCGGCGCGGGAGGTGCAGGCGGCAATCAACGCTTCGCGCAATCTGCTGCCAAGCGGGATGCGCAGCATGCCGACCTATAAAAAGGTCAACCCGTCGCAGGCACCGATCATGGTCCTGTCGCTGACCTCGGACGTGCTGGAAAAAGGCCAGCTCTACGACCTCGCCTCGACCATCCTTTCGCAAAGTCTGTCCCAGGTGCAGGGCGTCGGCGAAGTGCAGATCGGCGGCAGTTCGCTGCCGGCAGTGCGCATCGAACTGGAACCGCAGGCGCTGAACCAGTACGGCGTGGCGCTCGACGATGTGCGCAAGACCATCGCCGAAGCCAACGTCCGCCGGCCGAAAGGTTCGGTCGAGGACGGTCAGCGGCTGTGGCAGATCCAGGCCAATGACCAGTTGGAGAAGGCCAAGGACTACGAATCGCTGATCATTCACTACGCCGACGGCGCGGCGCTGCGCCTCAAGGACGTGGCCAAGGTCAGTGATGGCGTCGAAGACCGTTACAACAGCGGTTTCTTCAACGATGACGCGGCGGTGCTGTTGGTGATCAACCGTCAGGCCGGTGCGAACATCATCGAGACCGTCAACGAGATCAAGGCACAGTTGCCCGCGTTGCAAGCGGTGTTGCCGGCCAGCGTCAAGCTGAACCTGGCGATGGACCGCTCGCCGGTGATCAAGGCGACTCTGCACGAAGCGGAAATGACCTTGTTGATCGCCGTGGCCCTGGTGATTGTGGTGGTGTTCCTGTTTCTCGGTAACTTCCGCGCGTCGCTGATTCCGTCACTGGCCGTACCGGTGTCGCTGGTCGGCACCTTTGCGGTGATGTACCTGTATGGTTTCTCGCTGAACAATCTGTCGCTGATGGCGCTGATTCTCGCCACCGGTCTGGTGGTGGACGACGCGATTGTGGTGCTGGAGAACATTTCCCGGCACATCGACGAAGGCGTCAAACCGATGCAGGCCGCTTACCTCGGGGCCAAGGAAGTCGGTTTCACCTTGCTGTCGATGAACGTCTCGCTGGTGGCCGTGTTTCTGTCGATTCTGTTCATGGGCGGGATTGTCGAAAGCCTGTTCCGCGAGTTTTCCATCACCCTCGCGGCGGCGATCATCGTCTCGCTGGTGGTCTCCCTGACGTTGACGCCGATGCTCTGCGCGCGCTGGCTCAAGCCGCACACGCCGGGGCAGGAAAATCGCCTGCAACGCTGGAGCCAGCGGACCAACGACTGGATGGTCGACAAGTACGCCAGCAGTCTCGACTGGGTGCTGCGTCACCGCCGTTTGACCCTGTTCAGCCTGTTGATCACCGTCGCGGTCAACGTCGCCCTGTACGTGGTGGTGCCGAAAACCTTCATGCCCCAGCAGGACACCGGCCAGTTGATCGGTTTCGTGCGCGGCGACGACGGGCTGTCGTTCAGCGTGATGCAGCCGAAAATGGAAATCTTCCGCCGCGCTGTGCTCAAGGACGCTGCGGTAGAGAGTGTCGCCGGCTTCATCGGTGGCAGCAACGGCACCAACAACGCCTTCATGCTGGTGCGCCTGAAGCCGATCAAGGACCGCCAGCTCAACGCACAGAAGGTCATCGAACGCCTGCGCAAGGAAATGCCCAAGGTCCCCGGCGCACAACTGATGCTAATGGCCGACCAGGACCTGCAATTCGGCGGTGGCCGCGAGCAGACCACTTCGCAGTACAGCTACATCCTGCAAAGCGGTGATCTGGGCGAGCTGCGCAAGTGGTACCCGAAAGTGGTCACCGCGTTGCGCGCCTTGCCTGAACTGACTGCAATCGATGCCCGTGAAGGGGCGGGGGCGCAGCAAGTTACGCTGATCGTGGATCGCGATCAGGCCAAACGCCTCGGCGTCGACATGGACATGGTCACCGCCGTGCTCAACAACGCCTACAGCCAGCGGCAGATTTCAACCATCTACGACAGCCTCAACCAATATCAGGTGGTGATGGAGGTCAATCCGAAATACGCCCAGGACCCGGTGACGCTCAAGCAGGTGCAGGTGATTACCGCCGAGGGCGCGCGCGTGCCGCTATCGACCTTCGCCCATTACGAAAACAGCCTCGAAGACGACCGCGTCAGCCACGAAGGCCAGTTCGCCTCCGAGAGCATCGCGTTCGACATGGCCGAAGGCGTGACGGTGGAGCAGGGTAGCGCAGCCATCGAGCGGGCGATTGCCAAAGTCGGTCTGCCGGAAGACGTGATCGCAAAAATGGCCGGTACCGCCGACGCCTTTGCCGCGACGCAAAAAAGCCAGCCGTTCATGATTCTCGGCGCACTGCTGGCGGTGTATCTGGTGCTCGGCGTGCTGTATGAAAGCTATATTCATCCGCTGACGATTCTTTCCACGCTGCCGTCGGCGGGTGTCGGCGCATTGCTGTCGATCTATGTGTTGGGTAGCGAATTCAGCCTGATCTCCTTGCTGGGCCTGTTCCTGCTGATCGGCGTGGTGAAGAAAAACGCCATTCTGATGATCGACCTCGCTTTGCAACTGGAACGCCATCAGGGCCTGTCGCCGCTGGAATCGATCCGCAGCGCCTGCCTGCAACGGCTGCGACCGATTCTGATGACCACGCTGGCGGCGATTCTCGGCGCCTTGCCGCTGCTGCTCGGCCGTGCCGAAGGTGCGGAAATGCGCCAGCCGCTGGGCCTGACCATCATCGGCGGGCTGGTCTTCAGCCAGATCCTCACGCTTTACACCACCCCGGTGGTTTACCTCTATCTCGACAAGCTGCGCCATCGTTTCAACAAATGGCGTGGCGTGCGCACTGACGCCGCTCTGGAAACTCCGCTATGACTGACCGTTCGCTTTTCAATTTCGCCACCGCACGGGGTTCGCGCTTGCTGAGCCTGTCGCTGTGCGTGGCGCTGCTCAGTGCCTGCGCTGTCGGCCCGGATTATCAGCGCCCGCAGACGGCTGAAATCGCTCAGTACAAGGAAGCCGAAGGCTGGACCCAGGCTAACCCGAGCGATGCGCTGGCCCGCGGCGCCTGGTGGGAGTTGTATGGCGATCAGCAGCTCAACGGGCTGATCGAGAAACTCAACAGCTCCAACCAGACCGTCGCTCAGTCGGAAGCCCAGTATCGCCAGGCCCAGGCCTTGGTGCGCAGCGCGCGCGGGGCGTTTTACCCGAGTGTCGATCTGAGCCTGGGCAAGACTCGCTCCAGCCAAGGCACCGGCAGCAGCAGTTCGAGCCTGAGCAGTTCTTCCAGTGGCATTCGCGATACTTACAATGCTGAGCTGGGCGTCAGTTGGGAAGCCGACGTCTGGGGCAAGCTGCGCCGCGGCCTCGAAGCCGACGAGGCCAGCGCCCAGGCCAGTTTTGCCGATCTGGCGGCGATGCGCCTGAGCCAGCAATCGGAGCTGGTGCAGAATTACCTGCAATTGCGGGTCATCGATCAGCAGAAACGCTTGCTCGAGGCGACGGTGGCGGCTTATCAGCGTTCGTTGCAGATGACCCAGAACCAGTACCGCGCCGGGGTTTCCGGGCGTGACGCGGTGGCGCAGGCGCAGACCCAACTGAAAAGCACCCAGGCCGATCTGGTCGACCTGATCTGGCAGCGTGCGCAATTCGAGAACGCCATTGCCGTACTGACCGGGCAGGCGCCCGCCGACTTCAGCATTGCCGAAGTACAGACCATCCCGAAACTGCCGCAAGTGCCGGTGAGTCTGCCGTCGCAATTGCTGGAACGGCGTCCGGACATCGCTTCGGCGGAGCGTTCGGTGATTGCCGCCAACGCCAATATCGGCGTGGCGAAAGCCGCGTACTACCCGGACCTGACCCTGAGTTTGAGTGGCGGCTATAGCAGCAGTACTTCGCAGAACCTGATCAGCCTGCCGAACCGTTTCTGGTCGGTGGGACCGAAGCTGGCGTTGCCGTTGTTCGACGGCGGCCAGCGCTCGGCGGAAGTGGACCGCACCGAAGCGGTATATGACCAGACCGTGGCCCAGTACCGGCAGACCGTGCTCGACGGTTTCCGCGAAGTGGAAAACTATCTGGTGCAGCTCAAGGTGTATGAAGAAGAAGCCGCAGTACGCCAGGAAGCGCTCGACGCAGCGCGCGATTCCTGGCGCCTGACCGAAAACCAGTACAAGGCCGGGCTGATTGCCTATATCGACGTGGTCGTGGTGCAAGCCACGGCGCTGAGCAACGAGCGCAGTGTGCTGAATATTCTGCAAAGCCGTTTGATCGCCAGTGTGCAATTGATTGCCGCGCTGGGCGGTGGCTGGGATGGTCAGCTGGAAGTCAGCGACAGCCAATGACCTGCCGATCACTGGCGGGAGCGAGCCTGCTCGCGATAGCGTCCGCACGGTCACTGCCTGCATGGATCGTTCCCACGCTCTGCGTGGGAATGCCTCTACGGACGCTCTGCGTTCGGCTTTATCTGGGACGCGGAGCGTCCCGGGCTGCATTCCCACGCGGAGCGTGGGAACGATCAATCAGCCGATTGTAAGACGATCCGACACCGCTTCATCGGCTTGATGGCCATTTGATAACTTTGTCAGTGCGTTCTTCTACGCAATCAGTACAATCGCCGCATTTGCCCGACCGAGAATGGACGCGATTGTGCGTTGGGTGGCCACGAGAATCCCCATGCTCATCGGTAGTTACTCTTCCACTCTGGTTTTCATTTCGTTGTGCGTGGCGATTCTCGCTTCCTACACCGCACTCGACCTCACCGGCCGCATCGCCACTGCCAAGGGCCGCGCCGTGCATTTCTGGACGGCCGGCGGCGCGTTCGCCATGGGCATCGGCGTGTGGTCGATGCACTTCATCGGCATGCTCGCCTTCAAACTGCCGATCGATCTGGGCTACGACATTGTCCTCACCGCGCTGTCGCTGCTGATTGCCGTACTGTCCTGCGGCTTTGCGCTGTGGCTAGTCAGCCAGCCGAAGCTGCCGATCCTCCAACTGGGCTTCGGCGCGCTGATCATGGGCGCCGGCATCAGTGCCATGCATTACACCGGCATGGCGGCGATGCACATGACGCCAGGCATCGATTACGATCCGGCGCTGTTCGGCGCTTCGTTGCTGATCGCCGTCGGCGCTTCGGCCGCGGCGCTGTGGATCGCCTTCCGTCTGCGCCAGCATTCACCTTATGTACGGCTGATTCGCGCCGGCGCGGCGGTGATCATGGGGGTCGCCATCGTCGGCATGCACTACACCGGCATGGCTGCTGCGCAATTCCCGGCTGGCAGCTTCTGTGGCGCGACGCTTAACGGGTTGAAAGGCAACGGCCTCGACGGTCTGGTCCTGATCACCACGCTGGCGGTGCTGTCGATTGCCTTGCTCACCTCGATCCTCGATGCGCGCCTCGAAGCACGTACTGCCGACCTCGCGCATTCGCTGACCGTGGCCAACCGCGAACTTACGCAATTGGCGCTGCACGACACCCTGACCGGTCTGCCGAATCGCATGCTGCTCGACGACCGCATCAATCAGGCGATGAAAAAAGTCCATGAGCACGGCGGCTGCTTCGCGCTGATGTTCATCGATCTGGACGGTTTCAAGCCGGTCAACGATGCGTTCGGCCACCACATGGGCGACGAGTTGCTGCGCGAAGTCGGTGTGCGTCTGCGCGAAGACTTGCGCGGCCAGGACACGCTGGCGCGGATCGGCGGCGACGAGTTCGTCCTGTTGGTGCGTTTGAGCGAACCCAATGATGCGCTGGGCCTGGCTGCGCGCCAGGTGGGTTTGGTCGCCCAGGCGTTCCGCGTCGCGGGCCATGATCTGCAGATTTCCGCCAGCGTCGGCATCGCCCTGTATCCGGGCAACGGTCAGAACGCCCAGGAACTGCTGATGAACGCCGACGCGGCGATGTACCACGCCAAGGGCGGCGGGAAAAACGGCTACAGCTTTTTCGACGTCTCGATGAACAACAATGCGCGCAAGCAGTTGCAGTTGCTGCAAGACCTGCGCGCGGCGCTGGAGCACAGCCAGTTCAGCCTGCATTACCAGCCCAAGTTCGACGCCGGCAATGGTCGTGCGGTCGGGGCCGAGGCATTGCTGCGCTGGCAGCACCCGGTGCACGGCCTGTTGATGCCGGACAAGTTCATCGAGCTGGCGGAGAAAAGCGGCCTGATCATTCCGATCGGCGAGTGGGTGCTCAACGAGGCCTGCCGGCAGATGCGCGAGTGGTTTGTGCTTGGTTACACCGACTGGCGGATTGCCGTGAACCTCTCGGCCTTGCAGTTCTGCCACACCGGGCTGGTGCGCAGCGTCGCCAAAGCGTTGGCCACGCATCACCTGCCCGCGAACAGCCTGACCCTGGAAATCACCGAAACCACGGCGATGAGCGATGCCGATGCGAGCATGACGGTGTTGCAGGAGTTGTCGGACATGGGCGTCGACCTGTCGATCGATGACTTTGGCACCGGTTATTCCAGCCTGATGTACCTCAAGCGCCTGCCGGCTAACGAGCTGAAGATCGACCGCGGTTTTGTCCGCGATCTGGAACACGACAGCGACGACGCGGCGATTGTCTCGGCGATCGTCGCGCTGGGGCAGGCGTTGGGTTTGCGGATTGTTGCTGAAGGGGTTGAAACCGGTGTGCAGCAGAAGTTTCTTACCCAGTTGGGCTGTGATTCCCTGCAGGGCTATCTGCTCGGGCATCCGATGCCGGCCGAGCGTTTCATGCAGGACATTGTGCGCGGCGAGGCGCTGGCGCTGGCCTGATTGACCGCGTCGCCTGCAATCCAGCAGGCTGGCTCCCACAGGGTTTTGCGCGGTGAACGGGTCCACTGTGGCCAGCCGACCGGGCGCCACAGACTTATGCAAAACCCGGCAATGACGGTTATTCTTGGCCCCGACTGTCTCGTGTGCATTTGGGGGAAAGGCCAGCATGGATAAAGTCATCGTGATCACCGGCGGCGGGCGTGGCATCGGCGCCGCTACGGCGCTGTTGGCTGCCGCGCAGGGCTATCGGATCTGCATCAACTATCAGTCGGATGAACAGGCCGCGCAAAGCGTGCTGGAGCAAGTCCGTGCCTTGGGCGCCCAAGCCATTGCAGTACGCGCCGACGTCAGTATTGAAGATGAAGTGATCGCGCTGTTCCATCGCGTCGACACTGAACTGGGCCGGGTCACCGCTCTGGTGAACAACGCCGGCACCGTCGGGCAAAAGTCGCGGGTCGATGAAATGTCCGAATTCCGTATTTTGAAAATCATGAAAACCAACGTACTGGCGCCGATCCTCTGCGCCAAACACGCGATCCTGCGCATGTCGCCCAAGCACGGCGGGCAGGGTGGCAGCATCGTTAACGTCTCCTCAGTCGCTGCACGGCTCGGTTCGCCCAACGAATACGTCGATTACGCCGCCTCCAAAGGTGCACTCGATACCTTCACCATTGGCCTGTCCAAGGAAGTCGCGGGCGAGGGCATTCGCGTCAATGCGGTGCGTCCGGGTTACATCTATACCGATTTCCACGCGTTGAGTGGCGACCCGGAGCGGGTCAGCAAACTGGAATCGGCGATCCCCATGGCCCGTGGTGGCCGCCCGGATGAAGTGGCGGAGGCGATTGTCTGGTTGTTGTCGGACAAGGCGTCGTATGCGACGGGGACGTTTGTGGATCTGGGGGGCGGGCGTTAGTTCTGCGGTGGCTGGTATGGCGCTATCGCCAGCAGGCTGGCTCCCACATTGGTTCTGTATTTACAAATCTACTGTGGGAGCCAGCCTGCTGGCGATGGCGATCGATCAGGCAATATCTGTCTGTCAGAACGACCGCACAATCCGCCCCAACGTCTCCATGGCCTTTTCCGAATCCTCGGTCCACGGGCTGCCATAGTTCAGGCGAATGCAATTTCGAAAGCGCTGGGTCGGCGAGAAAATCGGCCCCGGCGCGATGCTGATGCCCTGTGCCAGCGCCATTTGAAACAATTTCAGCGAATCCATCTGCGGCGGCAATTCCAGCCACAAGAAGTACCCGCCTGCCGGCTGGCTGACCCGCGTCTGCGCCGGGAAATAGCGGGCAATGGCGGCGAGCATGGCGCTTTGCTGTTCCTCCAGCGCGTAGCGCAATTTGCGCAGGTGACGGTCGTAGCCGCCGTGTTGCAGGTAATCGGCAATCGCTGCTTGCGCCGGCATCGACGCGCACAGCGAGGTCATCAGTTTCAGTCGTTCGATCTTTTGCGCATAACGCCCGGCGGCAACCCAGCCGATGCGGTAGCCGGGGGCCAGGCTTTTGGCGAACGAGCCGCAATGCATCACCAGCCCTTCGGTGTCGAACGCCTTGGCCGGTTTCGGCGCGTGCTGACCGTAATAGAGTTCGGCGTAGACATCGTCTTCGATCAGCGGCACCTGGTGCTCGCGCAGCAATGCGACCAGTTCCTGTTTCTTCGCCTCGGGCATGGTCGCGCCCATCGGGTTCTGAAAACTGGTCATGCACCAGCAGGCCTTGATCGGATGGCGTTCGAGCGTCTGCGCGAGCACGCCGAGGTCGATTCCGTCGCGCGGATGCACGGGAATTTCCACGGCCTTGAGCTTGAGCCGCTCAAGCACTTGCAGGCTGGCATAGAACGCCGGGGCTTCGATGGCCACCAGATCGCCGGGTTCGGTCACGGCTTGCAGGCACAGGTTCAGCGCCTCGAGCGCGCCGTTGGTGATCAGCAGTTCTTCCATCGGCAGCATCAGCCCGCCGACCATGTAGCGCAGGGCGATCTGCCGACGCAATTGCGGGTTGCCCGGCGACATGTCGGTGACCACCATGCGCGGGTCCATCTCGCGGGCGGCGCTGGCCAGCGAGCGCGACAGCCGTTGCAGCGGGAACAGGGTCGGGCTGGGGAAGGCCGAGCCGAAGGGTACGGTGTTCGGGTCCTTGATCGAATCGAGTACCGAGAACACCAGTTCGCTGACGTCGACTTCGGTGGACTCATTGACCTGATGGCTGATCACCGGCTCGGAAAACGGGCTCGGTGCATGGGTGTTGACGAAATAGCCGGAACGCGGCCGCGCGCGGATCAGGCCGCGGCGTTCGAGCAGGTAGTAGGCCTGAAACACCGTGGACGGGCTGACGCCGTAGGTCTGGCTGGCGTAACGCACCGACGGCACGCGCTGGCCGGGGCCGAGGACGCCGGACCGGATCAGTTCAGCGATGTCGTCGGCGAATTTTTCGTAGCGTTTCATTGGGAGCCTTGGTGTTCTTGATTTTTGTGGTGTGTCAGGGGGAAGGCCCCTCACCCTGGCCCTCTCCCCGGGGGGAGAGGGAACTGACCGTGTTGAATTCGGAAAGTATGCCGACCTGAGCTGGCTGTGTTGAATCCATAATCGACTCGGTTTTGCAGATTGATGCAGTAAGTCATACACCTCGGTCGGCTCCCTCTCCCTCGGGAGAGGGCTGGGGTGAGGGGCCCGATTCTAACGGCTCAACGATTCATCGGCGCGACAAACCTGCTCTTGGCCACGCTGTACACCTGTGGGTCGTCGCTGTCGGCGATCCTGAAACTTAACGTCTGCGAGCTGCTGCTCGGCCGTTCGCTGGTCATCGCCACGGACACTGGCACATCGACAATCTCGCCGGGCGCCAGGCTCAGTTGGGTCTGGCCTTGCAACTGGAAGCCATCCGCGTCGACCAGGCTCAGGTTGTAGTTCTGCCGTTGTTGGGTTTTGTTGATGACCTTGAGGCTATAAATGTTCTCGATCTGCCCTTGAGCATTTTCGCGAAACAGCCCGCGGTCCTTGGTCACGTCCAGCGAGACCATCGGCCGCTCCACCAACGCCAGCGCCAGCGCGCCGATCATCACCAGCAGCACCAGCGTGTAGCCGATCAAACGAGGACGTAGCAGATGCGTTTTGCCGCCCTGCAATTCGCGCTCCGAACTGTAGCGGATCAGCCCGCGCGGGTAGTTCATCTTGTCCATGATCGAATCGCAAGCATCGATGCACGCGGCGCAACCGATGCATTCCATTTGCAAGCCGTCGCGGATATCGATGCCGGTCGGGCAGACCTGCACGCACAACTGGCAATCGATGCAATCGCCAAGTCCGGCTTCAACAGGTTTGATCTCGCGTTTGCGTGGCCCACGGTTTTCGCCGCGCGCGGCGTCGTAGGCGATGGTCAGGGTGTCCTTATCGAACATCACGCTCTGGAACCGCGCATAAGGACACATGTGCATGCACACCGCCTCGCGCAGCCAACCGGCATTGATGTAAGTGGCGGCGGTGAAGAACAACACCCAGAACAAGCTGACACCGCCGATCTGCAACGTCAGCAGCTCCTCGGCAAGGGGCCGGATCGGCGTGAAGTAGCCGACGAAGGTCAGCCCGGTGAGCACACTGATCGCCAGCCACAGGGTGTGCTTGGCCGCGCGCCGCGCCAGTTTGTTCAGGGTCCACGGCGCGGCTTGCAGTTTGATGCGCTGGTTGCGTTCGCCTTCGGTGATCTTCTCGCACCACATGAAAATCCACGTCCACGAACTTTGCGGGCAGGTATAGCCACACCAGACGCGGCCGGCGAACACGGTGATGGCGAACAGGCCGAACGCGGCGATGATCAGCAGCGCCGACAGCAGAATGAAATCCTGTGGCCAGAAGGTTGCGCCAAAGATATGGAATTTGCTTTCAGCCAGATCCCAGAGCACCGCCTGGCGACCACCCCAATTCAGCCACACGGTGCCGAAGAACAGTGCAAACAGAAACCCCGCGCCGCTGAGGCGCAAGCTGCGAAACAGACCAGTGAAGCTGCGGGTGTGGATCTGCGTGTCGCTGGACTTGAACGTCGCCTTCAGCGGGCGTGCGGGTACCTTTTTTATATGGGGCGCTTGGGTGGGGGACGCTTCAACGGTTCGGACGGGGATTTGTTCGCTCATGGTCGTTCGCTCATCAGCCTCCATCAGGCCGGAGCACTATGAGCGTCGATCTGTTTGCAGAACAGACTCAGGTATTTGAATAAAAAGCGGATCAGATGAGCTTTGGCGCAGGGCCTGCGTCAACTTGAAGCAGCAAGCCGATAAAGGCGCAAGCGCCTATCGCAGGCGCTTGCGTGCGGTGTTGATCACGGTCAGTCAAATCACCGAATCACCCGTGTCCGCTTTCACATGTTCGCGGCCGTCTTTGGCGCCGGCGACGGTCAGTGCATCGACTTCGGCCTCGGTCAGGTAGATGCGCTGACCTTCGATATCGACCGCCGACATGGCTTTGTCGGTGTCGGTGATTACGGTCAGGTCGCTGCACAGGCGAATTTCCTCGCCGTTTTCGGTGGTGAAGAAGCACGTCTGGTTCTCGATTCGAACGGGCATGAGCGCTGTCCTTTTTCCATGAGGGTCTTGTGGATTAGGGCGCAAGCGTTGCGGTTGGTTCTGCGCAACCGATTAATGGTCGCCGTTGTCCATCGTTTATCAAGCCATAACAAGAGACTGAACGATGGACGACTGGTGGGACGAGGTGTGGCAAACCCTGCAAGCGGAATTTGCCGACGTCGCCGATGCATCGCAAATCACCCGCATCACCGTACGCCTGGTGATGGCAGCGGTGCTCGGCGGCATCCTTGGCTTCGAGCGCGAGCACAAGGGCAAGGCCGCTGGCGTGCGCACGCACATGCTGGTGGCGCTCGGCGCCGCGTTGTTCGTGCTGGTGCCGCAAACGTCGGGCGCGGAGTCCGATGCCATGAGCCGGGTCTTGCAAGGGGTAATCGCCGGGATTGGCTTTCTGGGCGCCGGGACCATTCTGAAGAATCAGCAGGGCGACGAGGCCCACGTCAAAGGCCTGACCACCGCGGCCGGGTTATGGATGACCGCGGCAATTGGCGTAGCGGTGGGGCTGGGCAAGGAAGCGACAGCGCTGCTGAGTACCGTTCTGGCGCTGGCGATCTTCAGCGTGATGCCTCATGTGGTGCGGGTGTTTGAAAAGGACGTCGACAAGAATGACCACCTCTGACTGATCGCTGCCACGGTGATTCGCTGCCACGGTGATCGTTCCCACGCTCTGCGTGGGAATGCAGCCCGGGACGCTCTGCGTCCCTTCTCGAGCGGGAACGCGGAGCGTCCCTTGAGGCATTCCCACGCGGAGCGTGGGAATGATCGGGTACAAAAATCAGACGATAACGGGGGGCATCGTCGATGGCGGTTCTTCTTTCGGGGGTGGTGTGGTGCCGGGCGGTTCCTGCTCGGGCACCGCTGGCGGTTCGGTTTCCGGCAGGGTCGGTTTGTCGATGTTCGGGTCCGGCGTTTCGGCCGGGATCGGGATAGTCATTGAGAACCTCCGTGTGGCACATGGCGTGAGACGTGCTTAAGTGGGTTGACCACCTTGCGATCAATTCGATCCGCCGTCGCGGCGCAGTAATTTCATCTGAACTTTTATCCGCGCCGGTCGCTCGGAACCTAAGTGAGTTCAACACGGGGCGGCTGCCTTGTCGCGAACAGTGATCAGGCACAAGAGCGTCCTTGGGGCGTAGAAGGAGAGATGCTCAATGACTGCTGAACAACCTTCCGAACTCGGCTACAACCCGCACATGCCGTTGGCGCAGGCGTTGCTGCTGCCGCGTATCGTTATTGAAAACACCATGCCGACCCTCGACGGCGGCCAGTTCGCGGTCAAGTCGATCGCCGGGCGCGACATAGTCGTCACCAGCAAGGTCTTCGCCGATGGCCACGACAAACTCGCGGTGCGCATCCGCTGGCGCGAAGCAGGCGCCGAGGAATGGCAGACCGAGGTCATGTCCGATCAGGGCAATAATGGCTGGCAAGGCCAGTTCCGCCCGGAACAGCAGGGCCGCTACGTTTATTGCATCGAAGCGTGGATCGATCATTTCGCCAGTTTTCAATATGAACTGGAGAAAAAACACAGCGCCGCCGTGCCGGTCTCGCTGGAATTGCAGGAAGGCCGCAGCATGGTGCAACAGGCCGCCGAACGCAGCGAAGGTCAGCTCAGCGAAGATCTTGCCGCGCTGCACCACCAATTGTCCGGCCTGCTCGAAACCGAGCAGGTCGCGTTATTTCTGCACTCGCGCAGTGCAGAGCTGATGGCCCACGCCGATCACCGCGCCTATCTGAGCATCAGCCCCGAATTCCCCGTAGACGTTGAACGCGAACTGGCCGAGTTCGCCAGTTGGTACGAGCTGTTTCCGCGCTCGATCACCAACGATCCCAAGCGCCACGGCACGTTCAACGATGTGCATTCACGCTTGCCGATGATTCAGGACATGGGTTTCGACGTGTTGTACTTCACGCCGATCCATCCGATTGGCCGCGCGCATCGCAAGGGCCGCAACAATTCGCTGACCGCCGGCCCGGATGATCCCGGCAGCCCGTATGCGATTGGCAGCGAGGAGGGCGGCCACGAAGCGATTCACTCGCAACTCGGCACCCGCGAAGACTTCCGCCGATTGGTGGCCGCGGCCGCTGAACATGGGCTGGAGATCGCCCTCGATTTCGCCATCCAGTGTTCGCAGGACCACCCGTGGCTCAAGCAGCATCCGGGCTGGTTCAACTGGCGCCCGGACGGCACGATCAAATACGCCGAGAACCCGCCGAAGAAATATCAGGACATCGTCAACGTCGATTTCTACGCACCGGATGCGATTCCGAGCCTGTGGGTGGAGTTGCGCGACATTGTCGTCGGCTGGGTCGAGGAGGGCGTGAAGATCTTTCGCGTCGACAATCCCCACACCAAACCGCTGCCCTTCTGGCAATGGCTGATCGCCGACGTGCGCGCGCTGTACCCGGAGGTGATCTTTCTCGCTGAAGCCTTCACCACCCCGGCAATGATGGCGCGTCTGGGCAAGGTCGGTTACACGCAGAGTTACACCTACTTCACCTGGCGCAACACCAAAGCCGAGCTGGCCGAGTATTTCACCGAGCTGAATCAGTCGCCGTGGCGCGAATGCTACCGGCCGAATTTCTTCGTCAATACACCGGACATCAACCCGGCGTTTCTGCACGAGTCCGGGCGTCCCGGGTTCCTCATTCGGGCGGCGCTGGCGACCATGGGCTCTGGCCTGTGGGGCATGTATTCGGGCTTTGAACTGTGCGAATCGGCGCCGGTGCCGGGCAAAGAGGAATATCTGGATTCGGAGAAGTACGAGATCCGCGTCCGCGATTTTACCGCGCCGGGCAACATCATTGCCGAGATCGCCCAGCTCAACCGCATCCGCCGGCAGAACCCGGCGCTGCACACGCATCTGGGCCTGAAGATCTACAACGCCTGGAACGACAACATTCTGTACTTCGGCAAGCGCAGCGCGGATGGCAGCAATTTCATTCTGGTGGCGGTCAGCCTTGATCCGCATAACGTCCAGGAAGCGAATTTTGAACTGCCGCTGTGGGAAATGGGTCTGCCAGACGATGCAACGACCCACGGCGAAGACTTGATGAACGGCCACCGCTGGGACTGGCATGGCAAATACCAGTTCATGCGCATCGACCCGGCGTATCAGCCGTTCGGGATCTGGCGGATTACTGCGTGACCCCCTAATTGATCGTTCCCGCGCTCTGCGTGGGAATGCATCCCGGGACGCTCTGCGTCCCAAAGCGGACGCGGAGCGTCCATGGCGGCATTCCCACGCAGAGCGTGGGAACGATCGTTGTGAGACGCCCATAAAGCATTGAACAGGAGTTTCACATGGCGAAGAAACCCAAGGCAGCCGCCTTCATCAAAGACCCGCTCTGGTACAAGGATGCGGTGATCTATCAGGTTCACGTCAAATCGTTTTTCGACTCCAACAATGACGGCATCGGCGACTTTCCCGGCTTGATCGCCAAACTCGATTACATTGCCGACCTCGGCGTCAACACCATCTGGCTTTTGCCGTTCTATCCTTCGCCACGTCGCGACGACGGCTACGACATCGCCGAATACCGCGGCGTGCACAGCGACTACGGGACCATGGCCGATGCGCGGCGCTTTATCGCCGAGGCGCACAAGCGTGGCTTGCGGGTGATCACCGAGCTGGTCATCAACCACACTTCGGACCAGCATCCGTGGTTTCAACGCGCACGCAAGGCCAAGCCCGGTTCGGCGGCGCGGGATTTCTACGTGTGGTCGGATGACGATCAGAAATACGACGGCACGCGGATCATCTTCCTCGACACCGAAAAATCCAACTGGACCTGGGACCCGGTCGCTGGTCAGTACTTCTGGCACCGCTTCTATTCGCACCAGCCGGACCTGAATTTTGACAATCCGCAAGTCATGAAGGCCGTGTTGTCGGTGATGCGCTACTGGCTCGACATGGGCATCGATGGCCTGCGTCTCGATGCGATTCCGTACCTGATCGAGCGTGACGGCACCAACAACGAAAACCTGCCGGAAACCCACGACGTCCTCAAGCAGATCCGCGCCGAGATCGACGCCAATTACCCTGACCGCATGCTGCTCGCCGAGGCCAATCAATGGCCGGAAGATACGCAGTTGTACTTCGGCGACACCGATGCTGCCGGGATCAACGGCGACGAATGCCACATGGCTTTTCACTTCCCGCTGATGCCACGCATGTACATGGCGCTGGCACAGGAAGATCGCTTCCCGATCACCGATATTCTTCGCCAGACCCCGGAAATTCCTGCCAACTGCCAATGGGCGATTTTCCTGCGCAACCACGATGAGCTGACCCTGGAAATGGTCACCGACAAGGAGCGCGATTACCTGTGGAACTACTACGCCGCGGATCGTCGTGCACGGATCAACCTTGGCATCCGCCGGCGTCTGGCGCCGTTGATGGAACGTGATCGCCGCCGCATCGAATTGCTCAACAGTCTGTTGCTGTCGATGCCCGGCACGCCGACCCTGTATTACGGCGACGAGATCGGCATGGGCGATAACATCTATCTGGGCGACCGCGATGGCGTGCGCACCCCGATGCAGTGGTCGATCGACCGCAACGGCGGCTTTTCCCGCGCCGACCCGGCGAGTCTGGTGCTGCCGCCGATCATGGACCCGCTCTATGGTTATCAGTCGGTCAACGTCGAAACCCAGTCCGGCGACCCGCATTCGCTGCTGAACTGGACGCGCCGCCTGCTCGCCGTGCGCAAGCAATCGAAGGCGTTCGGCCGTGGCTCGTTGAAAATGCTCTCGCCGAACAATCGTCGCGTGCTGGCGTACATCCGTGAGTACACCGATGTCGACGGCAAGCACGAGATCATTCTCTGTGTGGCCAACGTATCGCGCAGTGCGCAGGCGGTGGAGCTGGATCTCTCGGCCTACGCCGGCATGGTCCCGGTGGAAATGCTCGGTGGTAACGCGTTCCCACCGATCGGCCAGTTGAATTTCCTTCTGACCCTGGCGCCGTATGGCTTCTATTGGTTCGGTCTGGCCGCAGAAAACCAGATGCCGAGCTGGCACGTCGAGCCGGCGCAGAGCCTGCCAGACTTCACCACGCTGGTGCTGAAAAAACGCATGGAAGAACTGCTCGAAGCGCCGTCGCGTACGACGCTGGAGCAAAGCATTCTGCCGAGCTGGCTGCAGAACCGCCGCTGGTTCGCCGGTAAGGATGCGGCCATCGAGAAGGTCCATCTGGCTTACGGCGTGCGTTTCGGCGATGCCCAGCATCCGGTGCTGCTCAGCGAAATCGAAGTGACTGCTGGCGGCCAGACCCATCGCTATCAGTTGCCGTTCGGCTTCATTGCAGAGGATCAGGTCGGCCCGGCGTTGCCGCAGCAATTGGCGCTGTCGCGTGTAAGACGTGTGCGACAGGTCGGTCTGATCACCGATGCGTTCAGCCTCGAAGCCTTCGTTCGTGCGGTGCTGCAAGGCATGCAGAACGACACGGTGCTGGAGTCGGCCGAGGGTGAAATCCGCTTTGCCTCAACCGAGCATCTGAAAAAACTGGGGCTCAATGCCGAGTCGGAAGTGCGTTATCTGTCGGCCGAACAGTCAAACAGCTCGGTGGTGATCGGCAACAGCCTGGTGCTTAAGCTGATACGTAAAGTCGCTTCTGGCGTACACCCGGAACTGGAGATGAGCGCTTACCTGACCGAGGCCGGATTTGCCAATATCTCTCCGCTGCTGGGTTCGGTGATTCGCCGCGATGGCGCCGGCGAAGACAACCTGCTGATGATTGCCCAAGGCTATCTGAGCAATCAGGGCGATGCGTGGGAATGGACGCAGAACAACCTCGAACGAGCATTGCGCGACGAACTGGCCGATGCCGTCTCCGAGCAGGAGCAACACTACAACGCCCTCGGCGAACTGAAGGATTTTGCCGGCATGCTCGGCCAGCGTCTGGGCGAGATGCATCAGGTGCTCGCCGCGCCGACCGACAATGCCGATTTCGCACCGCAAGTGGCGTCGGCCAAGGACATGCAGGCGACCGGCAAGGACGTTGCCGCACAAGTCGAGCGTGCGCTGACCCTGCTCAAGCAGCATCAGGGCGAACTTGGCGCAGCGGATCAGAAACTGGTCAAGCGCTTGATCGACGACAAGAAAACCATCCTCGCCCATGTGCAGGATCTGGCGAAAAAAGCCACCGGCGGGCTGCGCATTCGCGTGCACGGCGATCTACACCTTGGGCAGGTCTTGGTGATCAAGGGCGATGCTTACCTGATCGATTTCGAGGGCGAACCGGCACGGCCATTGAGTGAGCGCCGTGGCAAACACAGTCCGTACAAGGACGTCAGCGGGGTGCTGCGCTCCTTCGATTACGCAGCGGCGATGACCATCAACGTGCACAACGTCGATAACAGCGCCGAAGCCGAAGCCGCGCGCAAACGCGTCGCCGAGCGCTATCTGCGTGAGGCCCGTGAGGCATTTGTTCAGGCATACCGCCAGGCGGCGGCTAATCTTGATCATGCCTGGCAGGATCCTGCAGGCGCCGACGCGGCGCTGGCGCTGTTCGGCCTGGAGAAGGCGGCCTATGAAGTGGCCTATGAAGCCTTGAATCGCCCCACGTGGTTGCCCGTGCCTTTGCACGGTTTGTATGGGTTATTGACGGGGCTTAAACCCTTTTCCGATCTTGGTGGAGAGTAGTCATGAGTTTCTCGAACAAGGAACAGGGTCAGGTCAAAGAGGCCTTGCTGCCCTCGGCAAAAGATATCGATGCCCTGGTGCGTGCTGAACATCACGATCCTTTTTCCATTCTCGGTCCGCACGGCGATGGCGCTGGCGGGCAATTCATCCGCGCCTATCTACCCGGCGCGCTGAGCGTGGCGGTGCTGGACAAGGACAGCGGCGAAGAACTCGGTCCGCTGGAAATGACCGAGACGCCCGGGCTGTTTGTCGGCCACTTTGCTCAAGCGCGTTCGTACCTGCTGCGCACCCGTTGGGCAGGGGGCGAACAGGTCGCTGAAGATCCTTACAGCTTCGGCCAGTTGCTCGGCGAAATGGACTTGTACCTGTTCGCCGAAGGCAATCACCGTGACCTCAGTGCCTGCCTGGGCGCGCAGCTGAAAACCGTCGACGGCGTCGATGGCGTACGCTTCGCCGTGTGGGCGCCGAATGCCCGGCGGGTTTCGGTAGTCGGTGATTTCAACGTCTGGGACGGTCGTCGCCATCCGATGCGCTTGCGCCATCCGTCCGGGGTCTGGGAGCTGTTCATTCCGCGTATGCAAGCGGGTGAGTTGTACAAATACGAAATTCTTGGCGCGCACGGCATTCTGCCGCTCAAGGCCGACCCGATGGCGCTGGCCACCAGTCTGCCGCCGGACACCGCCTCGAAAGTCGCCTCGCCGTTGCAGATCGACTGGCAGGATCAGGACTGGATGAGCGGCCGCCGCGAGCGCCAGCAACGCGCCAAACCCCTGTCGATCTACGAATTGCACGCGGGCTCGTGGCAATGCGAGCTGGACGATCTCGGCGAAGTAGCGCGCCAGTACAGTTGGCCGGAGCTGGCCGACCGGCTGATCCCGTATGTGAAAGAACTCGGTTTCACCCACATCGAGCTGATGCCGATCATGGAACACCCGTTCGGTGGTTCCTGGGGTTATCAGTTGCTCTCGCAGTTTGCGCCGAGCGCGCGTTATGGCACGCCGGATCAGTTCGCTGCCTTCGTTAACGCCTGTCACCAGGCCGATATCGGCGTGATCCTCGACTGGGTGCCGGCGCATTTCCCCACCGATACCCACGGGCTGGCGCAATTCGACGGCACCGCGCTGTATGAATATGCCAACCCGCTGGAAGGCTTCCATCAGGATTGGGACACGCTGATCTACAACCTTGGCCGCACTGAGGTGCACGGCTACATGCTGGCTTCGGCGTTGCACTGGCTCAAGCATTTCCATATCGACGGTTTGCGCGTCGACGCGGTGGCCTCGATGCTTTATCGCGACTATTCACGCAAGGCCGGTGAATGGGTGCCGAACCGCCATGGCGGACGCGAGAATCTCGAAGCAATCGACTTTCTGCGCCACTTGAACGACGTGGTTGAGCTGGAGGCACCTGGAGCACTGGTGATCGCCGAAGAGTCCACCGCATGGCCCGGCGTCAGCCAGAGCACCCAGCAGGGCGGCCTCGGCTTTTCCTACAAATGGAACATGGGCTGGATGCACGATTCGCTGCATTACATCCAGCAGGATCCGGTGTACCGCGCGCACCATCACAACGAATTGAGTTTCGGTCTGGTCTACGCCTGGTCCGAGCGTTTCATCCTGCCGATCTCCCACGACGAAGTGGTGCACGGCAAGCATTCGCTGATCGACAAGATGCCCGGCGACCGCTGGCAGAAATTCGCCAATCTGCGCGCCTATCTGAGCTTCATGTGGACCCACCCGGGCAAGAAGCTGCTGTTCATGGGCTGCGAGTTCGGCCAGTGGCGCGAGTGGAACCACGATCAGCAGCTGGACTGGTACCTACTGCAATATTCCGAGCACAAAGGCGTGCAGAAACTGGTCGGTGACCTCAATCGGCTGTATCGCGAAGAACCGGCGCTACATGATCAGGACGACGCGCCGCAGGGCTTCCAGTGGTTGATCGGCGACGATGCGATCAACAGCGTTTACGCCTGGTTGCGCTGGAGCAAGGAGGGCGAACCGGTGCTGGTGGTGGCCAACTTCACTCCGGTACCGCGCCAGTCCTATCGTGTCGGCGTGCCGTTTGCCGGGCGCTGGAAGGAGTTGCTCAACAGCGACGCCGAGACCTATGCCGGTTCCAACTATGGCAACGGCGGCGGGGCGCAGACCGAAGAGGTGCCAAGCCATGGTCAGGCGCTTTCGCTGGAGCTGAATTTGCCGCCGCTCGCGGTGTTGATTCTCAAGCCGGAGGGTCAGTAAACCACCCAGACCCTGTGGGAGCGGGCTTGCCCGCGATGACGCCGGCACATTCAGCATTAACAGTGACTGACACGCCGCCATCGCTGGCAAGCCAGCTCCCACAGGAAACTGTGGGGAGCTGAAATCACCAACGCATCCGCACTCCCAGGCTGCCAATCAACCCATTCAAATCATTGTCATCGACATCGCTGCTGTAATCGGCGCTGACATACAGGCTCACCGCCGGGGTCATTCGCGCCACCAGGCCCAGGCCTAACTCCACGGTTGATGACTTGCGGCTGCTGCTGATCTTGTCGACCTGATCAAGTGTTACCGTGCTGCCGGTGTAGACGGTGTGCCAGAGGTTGGTGCGCACGTAGGGTTCCACCGGCAAACCGTGCAAATCGTAACTGCCTTTCAAACGCGCACCGACGCGACCGCTCCACGCCGTCAGATCACTGGACGAGGCATTGCCGGAGCCTGCATAAGGCGTGTCGAGGCTGATGCGCTGATTGATCAGTTGCGCCTGCGGTTCCACCACCCAGTTTTCGCTCAGCCCGATAGGAAAACCGCCTTCGACCGAGAACGTCATCGCGCTGCCTTCGGTGGCCTGGCGTGTGCCCTGCGGGCTGCGGCTGAAACCACTGACGCGGCCGGCGCTGGCGGACAGATCGACGTGCCAGCCCTGAGCGCCGGTCAGGCTGTAATAGGCACCCAGGCTTTGGCCTTGCAGATTCAGTGTGTCAGTGCCGGGGTCGGCGAGGGCGCGGCTGGTCAGCGGGCCGTTGCGATTACCGCGGATCTGATTATCGCCACCGATGACACCGATGGTTTGCGTATAGCCGTTGTGGCTTTGCAGGGTCAGCAGCGCCGGCCCTTTGTTCTCGCCGCTGCCGGGCATTGCATAGCCGGACGACAACACATCGGTTTGCGCCTGCCGCGCACTGCGTCCGTACAACTCGTCCCAGGCTGACGGTGCCAGATCTTCACCGATCAGCCGTGAGCCGCGCGGATCAGACCGTGGGCCGAGTTGCTGTGGGTCAGGGGTAATCACAGTGGCGGGGAGGGTCATCACCGGCACATCCGCGCGATACCAGATGCGGGTGGCATCCACTGCTGGCTCGGCCTTGGCCTCCATGGACGAGCACAACAGGATCGAGCTCGACACGGTGCAGAAAGTGATTTTGATCTTTTGTGGGGTGAGTGAAGTTTTCATGGCGGTCTACCTTGCAGGCGCATGCGGCATCTCGATGTGGCGCCTCTCCTAACCCGAACGAGGGGCGACCGAATGGAGCGGGGCGAGCCGTGACCGCTCGCTTTTGCGAGTGGCCGGAGGTTCGTCCCGGTAGTAATTCCGGGGTAGTAAGGTAGAGATAAGAAGAGTGATGGCGCTGCGTCAAGAAATTGGACGATGGGCGGTAATGGCAAACGGCTCCGCCAAATGTTTGTTTTTCTGCGTATTACTAAGTGATTGTTTGCGCGAGGAATCACTTGTGCAACAGCAAGACAGAGCCATCCAGTCGCCGACGGATGGTCGTCGGCCATGCGCCAAGAGCAATGCTGCCGACCTCGGCGCCAAGCAAAGCACTGTCAAAATTGCGTCTACAGATGCACTTCCACCGCCAGCGGCAAATGATCGGAAAGATGCGTCCACGGTTTGTTGCCGAGGATTTGCGGGTCATGGCTGCTGGCATTGCGCAGGTAGATCCGGTCCAGGCGCAGCAACGGGAATCGTGCCGGATAGGTCTTGGCCGGGCGGCCATGATGACGCTCGAATGCCTCGTGCAGATAGTCGCGCCGGGCGAGGGCGACGTTGCCTTGCAACTGCCAGTCATTGAAATCGCCGGCAATGATCACCGGTGCATCGTCAGGCAACGATTCCAGCAACTGGCAAAGCAGCTTCAACTGCAATTGCCGGTGGCTTTCGAGCAGGCTCAAATGCACGCAAATGGCGTGCACTTCGGCGTGTCCCGGCACATCGAGGATGCAGTGCAGCAAGCCACGCCGTTCGGGGCCGGTGATCGACACATCGAGGTTGCGGTATTCGCGGATCGGGTATTTCGACAGCAGGGCATTGCCATGATGGCCGTCGGGGTACACGGCGTTACGCCCGTAGGCAAAATCGCTCCACATGCTGTCGGCGAGAAATTCATATTGCGAGGTTTGCGGCCATTCGTTGTAGCGGCTCGAATGCCGTTCATGTTCACCGACCACTTCCTGCAGGAACACCAGGTCGGCCGCCGTACTGCGCACCGCTTCGCGCAGCTCGGGCAGGATGAAACGGCGATTCAGTGCGGTGAAGCCCTTGTGGGTATTGACCGTCAACACGCGCAGGCGATGAATGACGGGTGCGTCGACACGCTGACGCTCGGGTTCGCTGGACACGTTCACTCCTCGGATTTGCGCACGCTTGTTCATGCGACTGATGGGGAGGGGCGGCAGTTCCGTCTGATCTCAACACGCAGTCCCCCTGTAGGAGTGAGCCTGCTCGCGATAGCGGTTCACCAGTTGACGCATTCGTAGGCTGACCCACCGCTATCGCGAGCAGGCTCACTCCTACAAGGGTATTCATTGTCAGACGAAGACGATTTCGTAGGGCAAGCGCATCCGCTCCAGGATCACCGGTGGCAACAGCGGCGCGATGCCAATGGCCGGTTCGCCGTTGAGCTGGCTTGCGTAGGCGTGGGTGGCGTGGCTTTTGCGCGCGACGGTCCAGGTGTCGAGGCGCACTTTGCGTGCGCGTTCCCAGGGAATCTGTTGCTGTTCGCGCTCCGGCCAGTGCCAGGCCCAGACCGGCACGTCGTGGTAGCCGGCGCCGACCTGTTCAGCGGCTTTGGCGCTGGCACGGCCGACCGCTTCATGATCATCGTTGCCATCGTTGCGCCAGGTACTGAACACCACATCGCCGGGGCGCAGATAGCGGCTGATGAACTCGCAGACCTGCGCTTCCTGTACCCGCAGCGCATTGTCGGTGAAACCGCCGCGCACCCATTTCAAGCTGTGCATCGGCAGACCGAGGCGGCGCAGGGCTTCGACGCTTTCCTGCGGGCGGAACACGCTCAGGCGTTTTTCCGACCATTGCCGCGAGCCGGGGTGGCTGGCGCTGCCGTCGGTGATCGAGAGCAATTGCAGCGGATGGCCGAGGTTGGCGAGCAGTTGCAGGAGGCCGCCGCACGTCACCACCTCATCACCGGGATGCGGGGCGATCAATACGGCGCGAGCACCGGGCGGGACCAGCGCGAGGGTATTGATGACGGGAATGCTGTCGAGCTGCGCGGCTGAATTCCAGATTTGCGCCGGCAGGTTGCTGTCATTGAGGATGAACGGTTTCATCAGGGCGACGTCCTTGTGTGGCATGCCCAGCGTCATCGGTCACAAACGCTGGCCGAGAACGCTGATGGCAAAATGGGTTGCAACTGTGCGGTGCTCCGACCCTTGGGTTACCGCGATGCAGAGTATTGCTCAAGACACGGCATTCGTCGCGTCACAGATCAATCTGATCCGTATTTTTTTCGCCTGACTGTGCCAGATTGCGCAAAAAGTCGCCGAATCCGCCACGGGCGCGACTGTCGAGGCGGGCGCTGGTGTGCACCCGTGGCCGATGGCTCCAGGCAATGTGCGCACCCGAGCGTTCCAGGGCGCGCACCAGTTGCACGTCTTCGTCGCAGGCCAGCGGTTTAAAGCCGCCGGCAGTGATATAAGCCGCCGCGCTGACACCCAGGTTGGCGCCGTGGATATGTCGATGGCCCTCACGCGCCTGATAGTGGCGGTGATAGCGGATCTGCGCCGCTTCATCGACCGAATCGGGCCAGTGCTCAATGGTCACCGTGCCGCACACCGCGTCCGCCTGCAGGCCGAGCTGGGCGACCAGCCAATCGTCGGCGACCCGGCTGTCGGCGTCGGTACAGGCGATCCAGCGTGCGCCGCGCTCGAGTAGCCACCAGGCGCCGACTGCGCGCGCTTCGCCAACGTTGCTGGCGTCTATCGGCAGGCACAGCACCGGGTATCGACTGACGATTTGCGCCGAGCGATCGGTGCAGCTGTCGAGCACCACCAGCACCTGCACTTCCTCGCCGGCCAGTTGCGCATGTTGGCTGGCGCGTAGCGCGGCGCGCAGGCACTCATCGAGCAGCGTCTCTTCGTTGTGTGCCGGAATCACAATACCGATCAACGCAAACCCTCCAGCGCCGCCACCGAACGCGGCTCGCGACTCCAGACCTCAAGGATGAAATCCGCTTCCTGATGCAGCACCAGACGCGGCAATGCCAGTTGTTCATGGATCTGGTCGTGAACCTGCCGTGCATTCAACGGGCAGCCCTCGATCGGCGGGCGCCAGTGGCAGGCCAGTAATTGGCCGTCTGCGGTCAGCGAGTTACTGATGTGGCGGATCACTTCTGTCAGATCCTCGCGGTCGAGGTAGTAGCCGATTTCGCTAAATACAATCAGGTCGAATTTTTCCTCGGGCCAGTGGCCGGGGAGGCGGTTCTGCCGCACTTCGACGTGGTCGAACAGGCTCAAGCGGGTCTGCGCCAGTTTCACCGCGGCGGCGGCAGTGTCGCAGCACAGCAGACGGCTGCAACGGTTGGCCAGCTCGGCGCTCAGTTCACCGTTGGCGCAACCCGGTTCGAAGATCGCCCGATAATGCGGTCGCGGCAGGGCGGCGAGGGTGATCGCGCGTTTGCGCTGTTCGTACCAGCGTTGGCGGAATGCCCAAGGGTCGTCGTTACCAGAGAAAAGACCGTCGAAATAGCGATCCTCGACGCTCAAAGGAACACCACTTCGAAAGGCTGCAACAGACGCTCGAGGACGTAGGGCGCCAACACCGGCGCCAGTCCGGCATCACGATCACCCTCGAGTTGGCTGGCGAACGCATGGGCGGCGTGGCGTTTGCGTGCGACGTGGGTAGGTGAAAGGAGAATCTTGCGCGCGCGTTGCCACGGCACCGCCGCGTCTTCCGGCGTCGCCCAGTGCCAGGTCCACACCGGTAGCTCGTGACACACCACGCCGGCGCGGCGCGCTGCTTCGAGACTGGCGCGGCCGACCGCTTCATGATCGCTGTGACCGTCCTCACGCCACGTGGTAAACAGCACGTCGTGAGGATGCAAATAGCTTTGAATGAATTCGCTCAGTGCCTGTTCCTGCACCGCCACTTGGGTATCGGTGAAACCACCGCGCAGCCATTTCAGGCTGTGCATCGGCAAGCCGAGACGGCGCAAGGCTTCGGCCGATTCCTGCGGGCGCACCACGCTCAGGCGTTCGACCGGCCAGCGCGTCGAGCCGGGGTGGCTGGCGCTGCCGTCGGTGACCGAGATCAGTTGCATCGGCCGTCCGGCCGCTGCGAGCAGTTGCATCAGCCCGCCGCAACCGAGCACTTCGTCATCCGGGTGCGGCGCAACGATGACGGCCCGCGCGCCCACCGGCACCAGATCAGGCACATCGATCACCGGCAGCTCCGCCAGGCGCTGCGAATTTTGCCACTGATGCAGCGAGGTGCCCTGGCCGACAATCGGGTTGGCTTTCATAGCGCCCAGACCTCGCCGGGCTGCTGCGCGACCCTTTGCCCGAGCGCGGCGAGATCGCGCTCGGCATGACTCTGACGCAGGAACACCGGCAAATCGGCCACCAGATGGGCAAAACGGCGATCCTGACAAAACGGCCCGGCACCGAGCGCTCGGCCGGTGTCACGCAAAACCTGTTCAGCGGACTGTTCGACCACCGCCCGCGCACGTCGCGCCAGCAGTTCCGCGTCGGATTCAGGCTGGGCGTCGATCTGCAATGCGCTGAAGCGCAGCACATCGGCGGCAGCCTGCAAGGCGCTGTCGACCGCACCGAGGTGTGCCATCGCGTGCGGTTCATCGCGTTCGGCACAGTGTTGGCGCAAGCGTTCGCCGATCTGCCGCGCAGCGCCGTACCAGCACGCGGCAATACCGATCCCGCCTTGCCAGAAACCCGGCCGTTGCAGATAGTCGCCGGGGTCACCGATGGCCTGGGCTTCGGCATTCTCGAATACCACCTCGACGCTGCCGGTGGCGCCCATGCCCACGGCTTGCCAGCCGTGCTCGGTGATGGTTACGCCAGGTTGATCAAGGGCTACCGCAACCAGTTGCTGCTGATCGTCAGCGTCCCACGCCGTGAGCAGGGCATGGCTGAGCACCGCCGCGCCGGAACACCAGGCTTTGCGCCCATTGAGATTGACCATGTGCCCGGCCGGGCTGACCTTGACCCGCGCCTGCGGCGGCTCTGCCGCCCACATGCCCCAGGTACTGCCGGGTGTCGGGGTGCCGCCCAATTGTTCGATGATTGCCAGCGCTTCGGTGTGCCCCTCGTATAGCTTGCACAGCCCCAGATCATGCCCGCCGACCGCGGCCAGACGCTGAAAACGCTCCAGTGTGTGACCGCTGCCGGGCAGCGGCAGGCGATCCAGGCCGGCCTCGACCATTGCCCGCAGGCATTGGCCGAGGGCGGCGGTGGCGGCGTAATCCGGCGCACGTCGGGCCAGATAGCTTTGCAGGTCCATATCACTCTTCTTCGTCGCGTTGCAGTTCGAACAACAGCAACGAGCGCCCGGTCACCGAGTATTCGTGGCCGAATTCGAAGCGTTCCTGGCCGCGAATCGCCGGCTGATTGGTATCGATCATGCACGTCCAGAAGCCGCCATCCGGCACTTCCGGCAGGACGAAATTGACGATGTCGTGGTGCGCGTTGACCACCAGCAACAGCGTCGCATCGCCACCCTTGCGGCGAATCCCGGTTTCCTGCGCGCGGCCGTCAAGCAGCATGCCCAGGCAGCGGTTGTGTGCGTCATGCCAGTGCTCGGTGGTCATCTCGGTAGCGTCCGGTGCCAGCCAGGTGACGTCCTTGACGCCGATGTCCTCGTTGTACTCGCCGACCAGGAACCGCCCACGGCGCAGGATCGGATAGGCGAGACGCAACTTGATCAAGCGTTTGACGAACTTCAGCAGGGCCTTGCCGTCCTCGCTCAGGTCCCAGTTGACCCAGCCGATCTCGCTGTCCTGGCAATAGGCATTGTTGTTGCCGTCCTGGGTGCGGGCGAACTCATCGCCGGCGACGATCATCGGTGTGCCTTGGGCCAGCAGCAGGGTGGCGAAGAAGTTGCGCATCTGCCGGTGGCGCAGGGCGTTGATCTCCGCATCGTCGGTCGGGCCTTCGACGCCATGGTTCCACGACAGGTTGTTGTTGCTGCCGTCCTGATTGTTTTCGTCGTTGGCTTCGTTGTGCTTGTCGTTGTACGAGACCAGATCGTTAAGGGTGAAACCGTCGTGCGCAGTGACGAAGTTCACCGAAGCGTACGGCCGGCGCCCGCGTTGATTGAACATCTCGCCCGAAGCGGTCATGCGGCTGGCGAAGTCGGCGAGCTGGCCGTCGTCGCCTTTCCAGAACGCGCGTACGGTGTCGCGGAACTTGTCGTTCCACTCGACCCAGCCCGGCGGGAAGTTGCCCACCTGATAACCACCGGGACCGCAATCCCACGGCTCGGCGATCATTTTCACCTGACGCAGCACCGGGTCCTGACGGCAGGCGACGAGGAAGCTGTGACGCTCGTCGAAACCGTCGTGATAACGCCCGAGAATCGTTGCCAGGTCGAAGCGGAAACCGTCGACGTGCATTTCGCTGGCCCAGTAGCGCAGCGAGTCGGTGACCATTTGCAGGACGCATGGATGGCTCAGGTCGAGGGTGTTGCCGGTCCCCGAATCGTTGATGTAGTAGCGCTTGTCGTCGGGCATCAAGCGGTAGTAGGAGGCGTTGTCGATACCGCGCATCGACAGGGTCGGGCCTTGCTCGTTGCCTTCGGCGGTGTGGTTGTAGACCACATCGAGGATCACTTCGAGATTGGCATCGTGCAGGTGCGCGACCATTTCCTTGAACTCGGCAATCTTGCCGCTGGCGAGGTAGCGCGGATCCGGGGCGAAGAACGCGATGCTGTTGTAGCCCCAGTAGTTGGTCATGCCTTTTTGCAGCAGGTGCTGGTCATTGACGAAGGCATGGATCGGCAGCAATTCGACAGTGGATACGCCGAGCTTGCGGACGTGTTCGAGCACATCGTCGACCATCAGCCCGGCAAAGGTCCCGCGTACGTTTTCCGGCACGGAAGGGTGACGCATGCTGATGCCGCGCACGTGGGTTTCATAAATGATGGTTTTGTCCCACGGCACGCTGACGCGGTGATCGTTGCCCCAGGTGTGCGCCGGGTCGATGACCTTGCACTTGGGCACGAACGGCGCGCTATCGCGTTCATCGAAACTGAGGTCGGCGTCCGGATGGCCGATGGTGTAGCCGAACAGCGCTTCCGACCACTTCAATTCGCCGACCAGTTGCTTGGCGTACGGGTCGATGAGCAATTTGTTGTGGTTGAAACGGTGGCCGTTGGCCGGATCATATGGGCCGTAAACGCGGTAGCCGTAGATCAGGCCGGGATGCGCATCGGGCAAATAGCCGTGGTAAATCTCGTCGGTGTATTCGGGCAGTTCGATGCGCTCGAGTTCGACTTCACCGGCATCGTCGAAGATGCACAGTTCGACCTTGGTGGCGTTGGCGGAAAACAGAGCAAAGTTTACCCCCAGACCATCCCAGGTCGCACCGAGCGGGAAGGGCAGGCCTTCACGGATTCTGGACGGCTCGGCGTGCGCGGCGGGCTCGGCTTTTTTTGGACGGGTCATGATTGCTCCTGCAAAAAACGCGGATGGTTCGGTTGACTCTGTCCCTGTGGGAGCGGGCTTGCCCGCGATAGCGGCGGTACACTCAGCACTGAAGGTGAATGTAATGACGCCATCGCGGGCAAGCCCGCTCCCACAGGAATTGAAGTGTTCTTGAGGGCGAGTTGCCCCGTTATGGCGAGCAAGCCCGCCACACGTTCGTTCAGTTCAATAATCGGGTGGCGTCAGATCGCTGGGGGCTTTCTCGGCGCGCGCGGTTTTTTCTCGGCGGCTTTTTCGCCCGGTGGCACGACTTTCGGTGTGCTCGCAGGCTTGGCTTTCGCCGCCGGTTTGGCTTTTGCCGCGGCCGGTGCCTTGCCACTGGCGAGTTTGCTCTCAGCGGGCTTGCTGTCAGCGCCCTTGCTCGCCGCAGTCTTGCCGGCGGTTTTGCTGCCCGTGGCTTTTGGCGGCTTCTTCGGTGCCAGCGCTTCAGCCTCGGCCAGCTTGCGCGCCATCTCCCAGTGGCGCTCCTCATGGCCTTCGGGTTTACCCTCCGATTCCCATATCTGATAGGCGAATTCGCGAATGCGTTTATCGTCGGTGCTCATCGCAATACTCCTGAACTGAACTCTTGCTTACGTTAAGTGTTGGATAAAGAGATTGACCGGGACATCCCCCAGCGCGTCGCTGACATTCAGCTCCCTGTGTTTTGTGACTGCTGCGCTGGCAAAAAGTCCCTTCAGGTTTGTGTCAGAGGCGGCGAACGGTAAAACCACCCGTGTATCGCCCCAGCGCAGCGCATCCACTTGTGGCAGGGCACTGTTTTCCAGCAGGTTGGCGCAACGCACCGGCACGATCACGACGGCCTGTTTGCCCTCATGTTCGCGAGCGAACGCGAGGACGTTATGTGCCTGGCTGCCGAGCACTTCCAGGGCCTGATAGCTGCCCCGACGGAACAGCTCGGCATGCTCGGCACGCAGGTTCAACACCTCGGCGATCAGGGCCTGCTTGATGCGCCCCTCACGCCAGTTCGCCAGCAGTTCTGCGGGCGCCGATTGCGCCTGCAAAGCCTGCGCGCGCGCGGGGTAATCCACGGGCCGGCGATTGTCCGGATCGACCAGGCTGAAGTCCCAGAACTCGTTGCCTTGATACAGATCCGGCACCCCCGGCACGGTCATGCGCAGCAAGGTTTGCGCCAGGCCATTGAGCGCGCCGGCGGCGGCGATGCTGGTGACGGTCTTGCTCAACGCTGCGCGCAACAGTTGGCCTTCAGCGCTGGTCAGGAGTTTCTCGGTGAACGCCTTCGCTGCGTTTTCGTACGCTTCGTTCGGCGCGCTCCAACTGCTTTGCAGCTTGGCCTCGCGCAAGGCTTTTTGTTGCCATTGCCAGATGCGCTTGGCGTAGTCGGCGAAACCGGCCTGATCGTCATCGCGCAGGTCCAGCGGCCAACTGCCGAGCAAGGCCTGATAGAGGATCAGTTCATCGCCATTCGACGGCATCTGCTCGTCACTGCGCACCGGGCGCGCGAGGGCGCGCCACAATTCGACCTGCTCGGCGTACCAATGGCTGCGTTCACTGAGCACGGCCAGACGTGCACGGGTGTCCTCGCCACGTTTGTGGTCGTGGGTCGCGGTGGCGAGCAAGTTATCCGGGAATTCGCTGAGTCGCCGTTGGTTGACGGCATGGAAATCACTCAGCGGCGCGCTGAACTGCTCGGTGTCGTAGCCGACATCGTTGCGCGATAGCAGCACGGCCGAGCGATACAGCGCGGTGTCTTCGACGGCTTTGGCGGCGGCGGGTGAGGTCAGTTGCTGGAAACGTACGCAGGCGTGCTTGAGGATCTTGCGCGAACGCCCGCACGGCTTGTGTCGCCACGGCGTGCCACCGAGCCAGCCAGCGACACAATCGAGCACTGGCCAGTCGGCTTCGCTGAGGGTTTGCCGGGCACCGTCCATGGCTTCCTGGAAGAACACTTCGTCCTGTTCCGAGCGGCCCATGGCGCTGACATAGGTGCGATACACCGGGAAATGCACGATCAGCGCCTGCAATACCCGGCGGATCGCGCCCAGCGTCAGGTCGCGGGTCATCAGGTCATCGCGGGCCACTTGCAGCAACGCCTGGGCGACGCTTTCGCAATCGCTGGCCAGCGAGCCGTTGAGAATCTGCTGACGCGCCAGTTGCGCTTCTTCGATGAACGCGGCGGGGCGTTCGGTGCGGCGCTGCCACAGCTCACCGAGGACATGTTCACCGTCCGGATCGTGCTGCAACAGCGACAGCTGATTCATGAATTCGTAACCGGTGGTGCCGTCCACCGCCCAGTCGCGGCGCAGGGTTTCGCCGGCGCCGAGAATTTTCTCGACGTAAATCGGCAAGTGCCGTCCCGGCGCGAGACTGTCGAGACGTCGACGCAGTTTGCGGCAGTAACCGCGTGGGTCGGCGAGGCCATCGATGTGGTCGATGCGCAGGCCGTCGACCAGGCCTTCTTCGATCAACTGAAAGATTTTGCCGTGGGTGGCTTCGAACACCGCCGGGCGTTCGACGCGCAAACCACCGAGCTCGTTGATGTCGAAAAAGCGCCGCCAGTTAATGTCATCCGCTGCGGTGCGCCAACTGGCGAGGCGATAGCTCTGGCGTTCGAGCAACTGATGCAGCTTGTCGAAGCCTTCGGCCGTGGTCGAATCGTAGTACTGCAGATTGCGCTGGATCGAATCAAGAATCTGCGGGTCGCTGGCCAGTTGCTGCAGTTCCTGCTTCAACGGAATCGACAGCGAATGCGCATCGGTCTGATAGCTCAGCGCACTGAAACGATCGGCCAGGGATTTCAGCGCTTCATCGCCCTTGAGCAATTCGCCGTAATCGTTCGGGCAGATCGGGAAATGGTGGTCGTAATGCTCGACATGGAAACCGCCGGTCTGCACGTTGAATTGCAGTTTCAGCGTACCTTCCTGCAAAGCGACACCGTAATCACTGCCAAGGAACGGCAGCAACAACTGGCCTTCCATCAACGGGTCCGGGGAATGCCACTGAATGTCGAAGAATTCGCCGTAGGGGCTCAGTCGGCCCCATTCGAGCAGGTCGAGCCACCAAGGGTTGTCGCTGCCGCCCACCGCCATGTGGTTGGAGACGATGTCGAGGATCAGCCCCATGTTGTGCTCGCGCAGGGTGCTGACCAGACGCCGCAGCGCCGCTTCGCCGCCCAGTTCCGGGTTGACCTGGGTCGGGTCGACCACGTCGTAACCGTGCATCGAGCCGGCGCGCGCCGCCAGCAGTGGCGAGGCGTAGACATGGCTGATACCGAGGCTGGCGAAGTACGGCACCAGTGGCACCGCTTGTTCGAGGGTAAAGCCTTTATGAAATTGCAGCCGCAGGGTCGCGCGCAGCGGCTGGATAAGCGTTTGGTTCATTGGTCACGCTCGGCAGCCTGGAGTCGGGCACAGGCGAGCAATTCCAGGCGTCGCGCGGCGTCGTCGGTGTCGAGCAGCGTTTCGCTGGTGCCCGGCAAGCGCCGCGACCAGTTCGGGTGGGTGTCCGTGGTGCCCGGCAGATTCGCTTGCTCGTTGATGCCGAGGGCATCTTCCAGCGGCAAAAGTACCAGCGGCGCACGGGTGTGGCCGAGGAACCGCACGCTGGCATCGACCACTTGATCGGCCTCGTGGGATTCCTCGCGAAAATTCTGTGGATCCTGGCTCAACGCACTGCGCAGGCCTTCGCGCTCGCGCTGACGGTGATGGCGCCAGTCGATTTCGCCGTTGGCGTCGACCAGCCCAAGGCGCGCGTTCCAGTCGATATCGCGACCGTGCCACCAGCCGTTGAGCGTCGGCAAGTCGTGGGTGCTGGTGGTCGCCAGCGCGTTGTCCGGCCAGTCGAGAATCGGCTTGAAATGCGTGTTGTCCTGTTCGAACAGCAGCACGCGCATGCCCAGCATCGAGCGCGCGGCGAGCTTTTCGCGCAGGCCTTCGGGCACCGTGCCCAGATCCTCGCCAAGCACGATGGCCTGGTGACGGTGGGACTCCAGCGTCAGTAACCGCAGCATGTCGTCAAACGGGTAATAGAGGTAGGCGCCATCGGCGGGATCGGCGCCGTTGGGGATCACCCACAGACGTTGCAGACCCATGACGTGGTCGATGCGCAGGCCACCGGCGTGGGCGAAATTGGCCCGCAGCATGTCGATGAAGGCGCGGAAGCCGTTGCGCACCAGACCTTCAGGCGAAAACGCGGAGATGCCCCAGCCTTGACCGGAACGGTTGAGAATGTCCGGCGGTGCGCCGACCGTCAGTGAGGCGAGCAACTCATCCTGAAAACTCCAGGCCTGGCTGCCGGCGCCATCGGCACCCACCGCCAGATCGGCGATCAGGCCAATGCTCATGCCGGCGCTGCGCGCAGCCGTCTGTGCGCGTTCCAGGCAGCGGTGGATCAGCCATTGGCAAAAGGCGAAATAGCCAATGCGCTCGGCGTATTCTTCGGCGAAAGCTTCCAGCGCCGCGCCGCGCGGGTCACGCCAGTGTTCCGGCCATTCGCGCCAGTCGAGGCTTTCGCCACGGGCGGCGCGCATTTCCTGGATTGCTTCGAAGCGGCAATGGTTTTCCAGCGCTTCGCCGCCGCTGTGGCGGAAACTGGCGAAGTCCGGATGCAACGGGTGATCACCGGCAACAAAACCGTCGTACAAGGCTTGCAGCAATTTTTGCTTGGTCTCGGCCGCGGCCGGCCAGTCGATCAGGGGCAAGTCTTCAAGCTGCGCGAACTGGTTGCCCAGACCGGTAGCGTCGATCGCATCGCGCAATGCCCGTTCACCGAGGATCGCACCGGGCGCGGCATAGAGTGAATTGAGGAACAGCCGGCTCGAAGGCGAATACGGGCTGTAGCGGCTGGTGTCGGCGCTGAACATTGCGTGCATCGGGCTGATCGCCACGGCGTCGGCGCCGCGCTCACCGGCCACGCGCACCAGCTCTTCAAGGGCGAGGGTGTCGCCGAAACCGCCATCGCCGGGACGACGCAAGGCATACAACTGCGCGCTCAGGCCCCAGGCGCGGGGGATCGGATTGTCCACGGCGTCAGCGACGCTGAAGCAGCGTTCCGGTGCCACCGCCAGGGTGAAATATTGATCGCCGATATGCACTTGCTGATAACCGACCGGGATCAGGCCGGGCAACATCGCTTGTGAATCGAGCTTGAGATCCAGGCGCGAGCCGTCTTCGAGGTGAATTTCGCAGGGCGTTTCCGGGGCAAAATAACGCGTCAGGTCCACCGGTGTGCCGACATCGCAGGTCAACAGCGGCGGCAAATGGTGGTCCTGCTGCGCCGCTTGCAGTTCCAGCAGGCTGGCATCGATTTCCTGCGCCGTGCTGGCGGGGTGGCCAAGGCCGATCAAGACATTGCGGAGTACCGCAGGAGCGACTTTTTGCTGACGCCCGTTGGCGTCGATCCAGTCGACGGCGAGGCCGGCTCGGCTGGCGAGTATTTCCAGTTGCGCATCGCTCATAGGCGCTCTCCATCCAGAGGTAGCAAAGGGGTTGCGGCCGTGAGGCTGACAAGCGCGCAATACGCGGGCAGTTCGCCCGACTCCGGGGTGACACCGGCAGGCTGCTGAAACAGCCAGACGGCGTCGGTGTGTGGAGGGTTGACCACTGGCGTGTCGCTGAGGTTCAGGTCAATTCGCAGCTCACTGCCATCGCCCAGCCGCCAGCGCGCACTGACCGCGCCGTGACCGAGTTTTTGCGCGCCCAGTGCCTGGGTGCCGGGCAGATGCGGAATGATGTGCTGGTGGCGCAAATGCAGGAGCTGCCGGTACAACTCAAGGGTTTGCTGTTGCTGTTGACTGCCAATGTCTTGCCGTGGCTGCGAGGCGTGGAAGGTCTGTTCGGCGTTCGGGTCGGGAATCTGCTCACGTTTGTGCGGATCAGCAAACGCGCTGAATGCGGCGAATTCATTGCGCCGGCCCTCACGCACCAGTTCGGCCAGTTCGCCGTGATGGCTGGTGAAGAACAGAAACGGTTGCTCGGCGGCGAACTCGTCGCCCATGAACATCAGCGGAATCATCGGCGACAGCAGCAATACCGTGGCTGCCTGCAACGCGCGCGGGTCAGCAAGTTGATGCAGACGCTCGCCGAATGCGCGATTACCGATCTGGTCGTGGTTTTGTAGAAACAGCACAAACGCAGTCGATGGCAGATGCTCGCTGGGTTCGCCGCGCCGTTCGCCGTGGCGGTTGACGTGGCCCTGAAAGACAAAGCCCTGACTCAGGCAGCGCACCAATTGTTCGGTGGGCTGCTCGGCATAGTCAGCGTAATAGGCGTCGGTTTCGCCGGTCAGCAAAACGTGCAGGGCGTTATGGCCGTCGTCGTTCCACTGCGCGTTGTAATCGTGTTCCAGCAGGCTGGCCTGATTGAGCTCGTTCTCGACTGTCAGCCAGACGTGACGGGCCGGATCGATCTGTTGGCGCACGCGCTGCGCCAGTTCATGCAGAAAATCTGAATCGCCAATCGCATGCACGGCGTCCAGACGCAGGCCGTCGAAGCGATATTCGAGCACCCACATCAGTGCGTTCTCGATGAAGAATTCGCGCACTTCCGGGCGGCGGAAATCGATCGCCGCGCCCCACGGCGTGTGCTGGTCCTCGCGGAAAAAGCTTTTCGCGTAGCGGTGCAAATAATTGCCGTCGGGGCCGAAGTGGTTGTAGACCACGTCGAGAATCACCGCCAGACCATGGCCGTGGGCGGTGTCGATCAGATGTTTGAGTTGTTCGGGGCTGCCGTAAGAGGCTTGCGGCGCGTAGGGCAGAACGCCGTCGTAACCCCAGTTGCGATCACCGGGAAATTGCGCCAGCGGCATCAATTCAATCGCGGTGATGCCCATTGCAGTGAGCCGCGCCAGATGCTGCTCGACTTCGGCGAAGCCACCGAGCGCCCCAACGTGCAGCTCGTAGATCACCGCTTCGTTCCACGGCCGACCGGTCCAGGCGCTGTGTCGCCAGGTGTAAGCATGCGGATCGACCACCACGCTGTGGCGGTCGAGGTCACCATCCTGCGCCCTTGAGGCCGGGTCCGGCACCTCCAGTTCGCCATCGATACAGTAGCGGTAGCGACTGCCCGCCGGACAGCGGGCCTTGATCACAAACCATCCATCACCCTGCGGCAGCATGGGCAGCGATTGACCATCGGCCAGTTCGACACTGACGTAAAACGCATCGGGAGCCCACAAAGCAAATTGCGTGTGTTCGGCGTCCAGCACGATCGCGCCGTGGGGCCAGGTTTCTTGGGTCCTTGACGGCATCTTTGAAACCTCCCTGATTATTTGTGGCTGGCTTTACCCAATGCCTTGGCCACCAGTTTTTCGTAGAGTTCGGCGTACGGTTCGACCGCTTTGCTCCAGTTGAATGGCGCCGCCATTGCCCGGCAACGCATGGCGTTGAGCAGTTCAGGAAAGGCGAACACCTTGAACGCGCGGCTCAGAGCTTCCTTGTAGCTGTCGACGGTGGATTCATCGAAGAGGAAACCGGTCACGCCGTTTTCAATGGTGTCGGCCAGACCGCCGGTATTGCGCGCCACCGGCAACGAGCCGAAGCGCTGCGCGTACATCTGGCTCAGCCCGCAAGGCTCGTAACGCGACGGCATCAAGAGGAAATCGCTGCCGGCGAACATGCGCCGCGCGTCAGTCTCGTTGAAGCCGATGCGTACGCCGATCTGCCCCGGGAAGCGCAGCGCCAGCTCGCGCATGGCCTGTTCTTCTTCCGGCTCGCCACGGCCGATGATTGCGATCTGGCCACCGTTCTGCACGATGAATTCGGAGACCGCTTCAGTCAGGTCCAGACCTTTCTGATAGACCAGACGCGAGACCACGGCGAACAGCGGGCCGCTGGAGTCGTTGAGGCCGAACAGCTCGCGAACATGGGCGGCGTTGACCGCTTTGCCTTCCCAGTCGCCGATGGCGAACGGCGCGAACAGATGCGGATCGGTGGCCGAATCCCAGCTCTCGTCGATGCCGTTGGGGATGCCGCTGAGCAAGCCCTGCTGGGTCTTGGCGGCGAGGAAACCGTCGAGGCCGCAGCCGAAATCAGGGGTGGTGATTTCCTGCGCGTACGTGGCGCTGACCGTGGTGATATGGCTGGAATAAGCCATGCCGGCCTTGAGGAACGACATCTTGCCGTAGAATTCCATCCCTTCCTGCTGCAGGGCGTGGGCGGGAATCCCCAGTTCCGGGCAGGAACCGAGGCTGGTCACGCCCTGGTAGGCGAGGTTGTGAATGGTGAACAGCGTCGGTGTACGCTGGCCGCGCCAGTGCATGTAGGCCGGGGCGAGGCCCGCTGGCCAGTCGTGGGCGTGGACGAGGTCCGGGCACCAGTGAATCTGCGCGAGGTTGGCGGCGATATCGGCAGCGGCCAGCCCCAGGCGGGCGAAACGGATATGGTTGTCTGGCCAGTCGCGGCCGTTGTTGGCGCCGTAAGGGCCGCCTTCACGCTCGTACAGTTCGGGACAGATCAACACGTAGATCACCAGACCGTCGGGCATGTCCATGCGCCCGATCTTGCACGGTGGCAGCGCGGCGTGGCCACCGAGTTCGCCGATGATGTGAATCGGGTTCTCGCTGTGCATCACCTGCGGATAACCGGGAATCAGCACGCGCACATCGTGAAGATGTGCCATGGCGCGCGGCAGGGCGGCGGAAACGTCGCCCAGGCCACCGGTCTTCACCAGATCGGCGATTTCCGAGGTGACGAACAGGACTTTTTTCTTGTTGGGGTTTTTGCTCGCGACCGGAGTCAGCGTCTTGGTGCCGGGAACGTTGATCGATCGGCTGCCGGGAACGCTGACGGTGCTCGAGTCGCCAATCACCTGGTGAGCACGCTCTCCCTGAATATCCAATGCCGCACTGATCATATGTATCTCCCGTAGTGTTGATCTGTTCTTGTCTCGTACAAACGAAGTTCAGAGCCACGTCCTGTGACCGGGCGCAAACGCGCCACGCATCGGTGAGCAAACGCTACCCAACACGCGCAAGCAGAATGGGTGGTGAAGCCATTGCAAGGATTGCACCAGTCGTTTTGGCTCTGTCTTCTTGATGACCCGACGCTGGTTGCAAAAGTTTCGAGTTTTTTTCGGCGATGTGACCGGGCGGTTTCACCCTGCGAAAATGAGTCTAGGCCAGATCCTAGAGCGGGCCAGAGCAAATGGGTAAATTGTTCGACAATCGGTTTGTGCGTAAGAAAATATTGCTGGATCGGAGCAAACGCACCGACGAAGGGCAGGTTTTTTTGCGACGGAGGGCCAAAACGGTGACCTGGCGGTCACGATTTTGTGCTAGCGGGGAGGGCGGTTGCACTGTTGTGGTGCGGGAGGTGGTGGTGGCTATCAAAACGCTATCGCGAGCAGGCTCACTCCTACAGGGGTACGCATTCCAACATGTAGGAGTGAGCCTGCTCGCGATAGCGATTGCCGCCACACCGCTTGATTTGCGATGGGTTCAATTAAGCAGGCGAATCGGCTCCCCCGCAGCCCAGGCCTGAATATCCTCGATCATCTGCGTAAAGAACTGCGCATAGTTCTGTCGACTGACATACCCCACATGCGGCGTCGCCAGCACGTTATCGAGTGTGCGAAACGGGTGCAGCGCCGGCAGCGGTTCCTCGGCGAAGACATCCAGCGCTGCCCCGGCAATGTGCTGTTTCTGCAAAGCCTTGATCAACGCCGCTTCGTCGACGATCGGCCCGCGCGCGGTGTTGACCAGCAACGCAGTCGGTTTCATCCAGCCCAGCGCCTGCGCGTCGACCAGCCCGCGGCTGCGTTCGCTGAGCACCAGGTGCACCGACAGCACATCGGCCTGCTCGAACAGCTCTTGCTTGCTGACGTAGGTCACGCCGGCCTGTTCGGCGCGCTCGGCGGTGAGGTTTTCGCTCCAGGCGATCACCCGCATGCCAAACACCTGGCCGAACTGCGCCACGCGCTGGCCGATGCTGCCCAGACCGAGAATGCCCAGGGTCTTGCCATGCAGATCGCCGCCCAGGCCTTGCTGCCACTGGCCGCTGCGCAAGGCGTTGGCTTCGTTGAGCAGATTGCGCGTGGCGGCCATGATCAGCGCCCAGGTCAACTCGGGCGCGGCGTGCTTGTAACTGTCGGTGCCGCAGACCTTGATCCCGAGTTTCGCTGCGGCCTGCATATCGAGCGCTGCGTTGCGCATGCCGCCGGTGACCAGCAGCTTGAGCGCCGACAAGCGCTTGAGCAGGTCCTCGTCGAAACGCGTGCGCTCGCGCATCACGCAGATCACCTGATAGCGGCCCAGACGTTCGGCCAGAGTGGCGTTGTCCGCCGGGTAGTCATGCACGAAGGTCACTTCACCGATGCTCTCGAGGACTGACCAGTCGACCACGTCGCGGGCCACGCCCTGCCAGTCATCGATCACTGCAATCTGCACCGCCATCAGCCTTACCTCATCAACGAACAGGATTGGATGTGTTCAGCCAGCCGAGCAGGGCTTTGTGGAACTGCGCGGGTTCTTCCATTTGCGGTGCATGGCCCATGCCGGGGAATTCGACCAGTGTCGATTGCGGGATCAGTTTGGCGACTTGCTTGCCGAGTACGTCGTAGTGGCCGATCTTCGCTTTGACTTCCGGCGGTGCGATGTCCTTGCCGATCGCGGTGGTGTCGGAGGTACCGATCAGCAGCAGCGTCGGCATTTTCAGGTCCTTGAACTCGTAATACACCGGCTGGGTGAAGATCATGTCGTAGATCAGCGCCGAGTTCCACGCGACCTGAGTCTTGCCCGGGCCTTTGCTCAGCCCGGCGAGCATATCGACCCAACGGTCGAATTCCGGCTTCCAGCGGCCGTCGTAATAGGTAGTGCGCTCGTACTCGCGAATGCCTTGGGCGCTGACTTTCAATTCGCGCTGATACCACTGATCAATGGTGCGATAGGGCACGCCGAGGGCTTTCCAGTCTTCCAGGCCGATCGGATTGACCATCGCCAGCTGTTCGACCTGCTCGGGATACTGCAAGGCATAACGGGTGGCGAGCATGCCGCCAGTGGAGTGGCCCAGCAGCGTGGCTTTCTGGATACCCAGCGCTTTGAGCAACTGCTGCGTGTTGGTCGCCAGTTGCTGGAAGGTGTATTGGTAGTGATCGGGTTTGCTGGAGCTACAGAAGCCGATCTGATCCGGCGCAATCACCCGGTAACCGGCCTCGCTCAGCGCCTTGATCGAACTGTCCCAGGTCGCCGCGCAGAAATTCTTGCCGTGCATCAGCACCACGGTGCGCCCATTGGCCTTGCCGTTGGCGGCGACATCCATGTAACCCATCTGCAGCGATTTGCCCTGGGATTCGAAGGCGAAGTGTTTGAGTGTGTAAGGGTAATCGAAGCCTTGCAGCTCGGGACCGTAGGCCGGGCCTTCGGCGGCGGCTGGCGTGGCGGCCTGGACGGACAGGGGCAGAGTGGCGCACAGAAGCAGGCCGGGGAGCCAGCGGGAAAACGAGACAGGCATAAGGTCAAACTCCGTTTGAAATGGGCCGATGCTCGAACGGCCAGATTATGGCGACGTTAAAAACAGGCAATGATTGCGCCCGATGGTTCAACCGAGCCAGCCCAGCGTCAGCATGGCCAGCGCACCGTAACGCGCGCCTTTGGCCAGGGTCACGATCAGCAGGAAGCGCCCGAGCGGTTCGCGCATGACCCCGGCGATCAGCGTCAATGGATCACCGATAACCGGCAGCCAGCTGAACAGCAGCGACCAGTGACCGAAACGCTGGTAGTGCTGTTGAGCTTTGGCCATGTGTTGTCGACTGACCGGAAACCAGCGCCGGTCCTGAAAGCGTTCAAGCCCTCGCCCCAGCCACCAGTTGACCAGCGAACCCAGGACATTGCCCAGCGTCGCCACGCCCAGCAGTCCCCACAGCCAGTAATGCTCGCTGACGATCAAGCCGACCAGCAGCGCTTCCGATTGCAGGGGCAGCAGCGTAGCGGCGCCGAACGCGGCAAGGAACAGCCCGGCGTAAGCGGCCCCGATCAATGCGCCGGGTAATCCGCCACGACGACATCCGCGCCGTCCTTTTGCAGGCCGATCACTTGATAAGCGTCGCTCATGCCGTCCATTTCCATGCCCGGCGAGCCCATCGGCATGCCCGGTGCAGCCACACCGAGCAGGTCGTCGCGCTTGCTCAGGGCCAGAACCTGTTCAGCCGGGACATGACCTTCGACGAACTTGCCGTTGATGATTGCGGTGTGGCACGAGGCCAGACGGGGCGGCACGCCGTGCTGTTGCTTGAAGCTGCTCATGTCGCTTTCGACGTGATCGTCGACCTTGAAGCCGTTGGCTTCGAGGTGGCTGATCCATTTTTTGCAGCAACCGCAGTTGGCGTCGCGGTGCACTTCGATCGGAATCAGGTCGGCGGCCTGGGCGAGGGAGGAAATGAACAGGGCGCTCAGGGCGAGCAGACGCAGGTGGGTTCGCATGATTCTCGGCTCGGGTGGCGGTCGGAGGAGAACGCATTTTGACCGGTTTTTGCTGTTTGGCATCAACGCAGTGTTTCAGGTTATTGCAAAACACACAGGCAAAACGCTGTAGGAGTGAGCCTGCTCGCGATGGCGGTGTGTCAGGCAACGTGTGTGTTTGCTGACATTGCGCTATCGCGAGCAGGCTCACTCCTACAGGTGATCGTGTTTCAAGTGAGGTGAGCGCCCAGGTCTGGAAGATCAGCGGACCTTGAACCGCCCCATGATCGCGCTGACCCGGCTGTTGGCTTCCAGCAACTGGCGGGTGTTGAGTTCGCTGGTCTGGCCGCTCTGCACCAGTTCATCGACCATGTGCCGGATCTGCACCATGCTGCGGTTGATCTCTTCGGTGACGGCGCTTTGCTGTTCGGCAGCCGTGGCGATCTGGGTGCTGAGGCTGTTGATGTGGCTGACCGAGCCGGCCATTTCGTCCAGCCCCGAGTTGACCCTTGCGGTGGCGACGGCGGCGGACTGGCAACTGGCCTGGGTGTTTTCCATGGCGCTGACCGACGAGCTCACGCCTTGCGTCAAACGGGTCAGCATCTCGTTGATTTCCGAGGTGCTCGCCTGGGTGCGGGCGGCGAGGGCACGTACTTCATCAGCAACCACGGCGAAACCGCGACCCTGTTCGCCAGCACGTGCGGCCTCGATGGCGGCGTTAAGCGCGAGCAGATTGGTCTGCCCGGCAATTGCGCCGATCACGCCGAGGATCTCGGTGATGCGCTGAGCGTCTTGCTGCATGTTCTCGACTTTGTGCGTGGCACTCGCCACTTCGTCGATCAGCGCGACCACGCTGTTGGTGGCTTCGCCGACCACCACGCGCGAGCGATCGGCGTTCTCGTTGGCGCGTTGAGTGAAGGCCGCGGTTTCGGCAGCGTTCTGTGCCACGCTTTCGGCGGTCGAACTCATTTCGGTGATGGCGGTGACGGTCTGATCGGTTTCCGAGGCATGGCGCAGCAGGATCTGCCCGGTGTGCGCCGAGGTGCGTTGCAGGTCGTCGAGGCTGGAGGCCATGGCGCCGGTGGCCTGGGTCACTTCGCTGATCATGTTTTGCAGGTAGGCGATAAACGTGTTGACCGAATGACCGATGGCACCCAATTCGTCTTCGGCGCGGATGGTGATGCGTCGTGTCAGGTCGGCATCCCCGCTGGAGAGCAAGTCGATGTTGGCTTTCAAGGCTTTCATGCGCTGCACCAACTGGCGAATCGCATAGACCTGCAACAACACCAGCAGAATCACCAGCGGAATCTGCAGCATGCTCAAGGTGCTGAGCACGTCGTCACGCTGGGCAGTGAGCATTTTCGTCGGCAGGGCGGTGGCGAGGAACCACGGCGTACCTTCGATCGGGCGCATGAAGAAGGTGCTGTCTTCACCGTTGTTATCGAATTCGCTGCGCTGCGCCTGGTCGCGGTTCTGCAGGCCGGCTTTCACCTGAGCGGCGAAGGTCGAGGTCGCGGCCAGTTCGCTGATGTTCTTCAGCACGATCGGCCCGCTGATGCGCGAACTGTTACTGATGATCTTGCCGTCAGCTTCAACAATGAGCATTTCGGCGTTGAGGTCTTTTTCCTTGCGCGCCACCAGATCGTTGAAGAAACCCAGGGTTACGTCGATGGTCGACACGCCCCAGGCGCTGCCGTTTTTCTGGATCGCCATGGCGCAGTTGGTGCGTGACTCGGCGCTGGCATCGTCTTTATAGGCCGCCGCCCAGGCGCACTGGCCGCGCGGGGTGGTCATGCCGCCCTTGTGCCAGCTCTGGTCGTAGTAGTTGGGAGCAGCGTCGCTGTTCCAGAACGTGTTGACGGCGAGCTTGCCCGAGGCGTCGCGGTGCCAGAACGTACTGAACTTGTTGCGCCCGGCTTCACGCTGGCCCGGCAGCGGCCAGATCCCGCCACCAAACACCTTCAACTCGCCGTACTGATCGACGAGTCCCGGCAGCACGGTATCGATGGCAGCGCTGTCGAGCAAAGGAATGGTCTGGGTGATGCTGCGCTGTTGCGCCTGCACCTTGTTCAATTCGCCCTGAATCTGCTCGGCCACTTCGGCGATGCGGTTGAGCACCACCTGTTCTTCGGTTTCGCGCAGTTTGGGGGCGACCAGTTGGCTGATGCCGACCACCGTCAACACTGACAGCAGCAGGATGAACAGAACCAGAAACAGCGTATAGCGAGCCTGAATGGTGCGGAATGCGGGCATGGAGACCGGTCCTTGAGCAGCGTTTCTTGTTTGGGGGGGCGGGGATGCAAAAGTGCGGCTATCGAAAGCGTATCGTCGTTCTCGGGCGAAGCTTTAGGTACACGCGTGCTAATAATCGCGACGCCGATGACTGGTCGGTAACAAGCCCGATACATGGACGCGATTCAGCCCAGGCGCGGGCGTCAAACCCATGCCGACATGTCAGTCTGATGACAGCTCTGGCCCAAGGCTTGTGCGGATTTTGGCTTTTGTATCGTGAATGTACGAGATTTGTAAAAAAGTGCAGAAAAAGGTTGGTGCCATCAGTTCGCCCGCCGATACTCGCGCCCATTGAACATCTTCAAAACGGACATTTCATGGCTATTTCGCAGGGAGACATTTCATGACAATCGGTATTGTCGGCGGTTGGGAGAGCAAGGCAGGGGTGATGGTGCGAGACACCGGTGCCAAAAAGCAGGTGGCTCAGAGCGTCAAGGTGCAGCAGATGCTCACCCTGGTCGGCAACGATCCCAACGCGATCAATACCGCCGAGATGGACAAGCAGGGGTTGCGCAAAGCAATCAAGGGTTTCGATCCGGCCAATGTTTCGGTCAAGCAAATGGGCAATTTGAGCGAGATGCTGCGCAGCCGCGGGCTGATCTCGGAAATCACTTCCTTTACATTGATGAACGCAGGCGACAAGTTTGACCGTTTCGGCGTGACCAAAGACGTCGATGCCAAATTCAACGCACTGGAATATTTCGCCACCCAACTCGATGCGATCCAGACCAACGGCCTGAATGGCAACGCCTACGGCAAAAACCTGATTCCGGAATTCAAGAAAGCCATTTACGTCTTGCAAAACCTCAAGACTTACGGCGAAGGCAACGTCGCCAAGCCGGTCGACCAAGGCGTCAAAGCCAAGGCATAAAAACCCCTGCGCTGGCCCGCTCGGTACTCGAGCGGGCCAAGTCTGTTCAAATTGCTGGCGGCACCTCGGCAGTACGTGGGGCGATGTGCAGTTGGGCCTGGTCATGCAGAAGCTGAATGTGCGGGCAATGCAGTTCCAGTGTTCGCGCGCGGTAGCCTCGATGAAACAATGCCAGCCATCCCGCGCAGCGTTCATTCGGTGCAATCCCGGTGAAAATGTAACCCATCGCCGCCAGGCTCTCGGTGGCGCTGGCAAAACCGCTGGCGAGCCTGAGTCTGATCGAAATCATCCATTGCCGCGGCAGTTGGCGTAGCTGTCTCAACAGACTGCAATCCAGTTTTTTCAACGTCACGTCGTAACGCCCGGAACAATGCTCAACGTGCAACGGCGGCCCGATCCACGGTGGCTCCTTGTCCTGCGTCCCGTAGACGCTGGACAGGCGCTCCATGAAATTGCGACAGCTGGCGGGCCACGGCAGTACCGGCAACGGACGACGATAGCCATCGATGGCGGTAAAGCCGACCACGATCGACTCCGGCAGCGGCTCGCCGAAGGGCGAAGGCACATAATCGAGTAACAACCCGGTACTGCAAAAACCCAGGCGCTCGGCCATGCGTTGTGTGTACGGGTGGTGTGTCACTTGTTTGATGGTCACGCCCTGGCAACCCAGCGCCTGTGCATGAATCAACAGGCGCACACCCAGTTGTGTGGCGATGTTCTGGCCGCGCGTCGACGGATGGACCACGCTCAACGCCAGTTCCGCTGTATGCGATCCGCTGTTTCGGCACAAGCTGGCATGTCCGAGGAGCTTTTTCTCCGCATGCGCCAGCAACGAATGCCAACGACCTTCACCGTGATTCTGATTGATCATCAACGGCAGGTACACGTGCGGCTGCACGTAGTGATCGCCATAGATCTCGCGGAACAGTCGGCTGACGGCGCCAGCGTCGGAGCGGCGATAGCTGCGTAACGTCACGTTGTCCATGGGCTTTGCTCCGGGCGGGTAGTGTCATAAACGCGCAGGTCAACGACTGGTTGATGCTTGCCGGAGCGCGGATGGCGCGCGAATTGGTCGGCGCTGCAACCAAGCACCTCTATTTCAAGCAATTGCTGCGCGCCAAGTTGCGTGATCAGCGGATACTGATCAATCAGGTCGCTGTGCAATGCCGCGCTGGATTGCGCAGTTGCCGGCGTTTGCGCATCCATCAGCCATTTGAAGCCGAGCCTGTCGACGCCCGCCGATTGGCTGATGATCAATTGCCAGTCTTCGCTGCCGGTGGTGCGCTGAACCATCCGTTCAATGTCTTCGGTAAGCAAGGTCAGACTGCCCACCCGGATGCGCCGGCTGCTGGCACTGCGACCCATCAGGGCAAACTTGCGCCGCGCTACCGTGGCCGGTTCCCGCCAGCAGGCAAGATCGCCGACCGGATAACGAATCAACGGCATCAACCGACGGGTGAGGTTGGTGATCACCAGCCGTCCGGTCCGCCCGCACTCGTCGATGACCTCGCCGGTGTGCTCATCGATGATTTCCACGACGCTATGGTTTGCCAGCATGCGGTGTTCGCCCAGCGCGCAATCGCGGCTTGATGCGCCGATGAAACCGGCGTCGACACTGGCGTAGCCGATCGAAGCAATCCGTGCGTTGGGAAACACCCGACGCAACCTTTGCAATTGCCCGGCGAACAGGCTTTCGCCGCCATACAGCAGCGTTTCGACCTCGCTGAAGCACAACGACTGGCGCTCGAGTTCGCCGGCAAACGCCAACAGTTGCGCGGGAACGCCGGCCAGCACGTTGATCCGGTACTGACGGACAGCGTCAGCGAGGGCCGCAGGATCGACATCGCCGGTGAAGGGGTATTCGATGACGCCTGCGTCTTCGTGCGCCAAGGCATCATGGATAAAAATGAAACTGGCATACAGATCGCCGACGAAGAACAGGTTTGCCACCCGGTCGCCCCGATTGAGTTGCAGGCCAAGCTGTCTGCCAAAGTCGCGAACCAGCGCCTGCCATTCTTCGCGGGTAAACACCGACAGCTTGCCGGCACCGGTGGAGCCTCCCGTTTTGAATACCAGCGCGCGTTCGATTGGCGAGGTCAGCACCGGCCAGTGGTCGAGCGTCTGGCTGAGTTGCCAATACGCGTGTGGATCGACGATTGGCAATTGGTCGAGTGCGGTGTCCTGCGCTGCAACGTTTTGCCATAGCCTGGCGTAATACGCTGAGTGCTTTCGGGCAAAACTCAGCAACTGGTTTAGTTCAAATGCTGCGTTCATAAAGATTCCTTTCATTATTCATGCGATGACCCGACGCTCACTGACGGCGTGCATCGACCAGCAACGGGGTCTTGCCGCTATGGTTATTGCGCTGAAATTGCTCGGGCGCACAGCGTTGCGCCTGCACCGTGAGTAGTCCGCTGCGCTGCAGCAGGTCCAGCGTCGTGTACTTTTGCAGCCGCTCATGGACATCGGCCGGTTCCCGCGGGCTGCGAATCAGCAGGCGCTCCAGGCCGTCAGCGGCGTGATCGAGGTGCAGTTGAAACGGTGATTGCAGATGCCGGGCAAGTTTTTCGAGGCAAATGAAATCGGTGCCGATGCGCAACAGGCGGCCGTGCCGTTGCAGCAGTTCGAAGCGTGGCGAACCCAGGCCGCACGCGCAGTGGCCGGCAAGCCAGCGACCGGTGTCGCCGACGTCATAACGCTGTACGCGCTGTCCTTCGCGTGCTTTGGAGGTAAACAGCAAACGGCCGACCTCATCGCCGATCACCGGCACGTCGGCGTCCAGCCCAACGATTTCCAGTTGCTGGATCGCCTCCATCAGATGGAACACGCCGTCGCTGGTCGCTGCGCAGGCATGCCCGAAGGGGCCGGCATCGACGCTGCCGTACACCGCCGAGCGAATGTTGCTGACACCGCAGGCCTGCAGTAGCGCACGGCACTGATCGCTGACGTGTTCACCGCCGAGAAAGACTTTTTCGATCGCGCCATAAGCGCGCAGACGCTGCTCTTCATTGACAAACAGTCGATGCACGGTGCTGGGCATGCCGATCAGTACGGTGACGTTTTGCTCGATGATCACTTGCGCGATATCGCTGTAGTCATCGTCCGCCGGCGCACCCATGGGCAAGTGACGGGCGCCCAGCAGCTCCAGCACTTTGGCGAAACTGAAGAAACCACCGTAAAGGCCACCCGTGAAAAACAGATTCATTACCTTGTCGCGCTGTGGATCGAGGCCCGCCGCAAACAGACCGTCAGCCGTCGCGCGCATTTGCAGTTCGAAGTCGCGGTAACTGAAGCCCGACAGCGCCGGCGTACCACTGCTGCCGCCGGAGCGGAAAAAAAGTTGTGCGGTGGCGGTCGGCGGGGTGGCGATGAAAGCACTTTTATCGGTGATCGGCAGGCCCGTCAGGGCCAGTGCGCGAGGTGCCGGGTCGAGGTTCATCCGGCCGGGGATCTGCGTGGGTGTGACGCTGACCGACACCCGGCGACTCAGGCGTTGCAGTGCGTACACGCCGTCATGGGGTTCGCCAGCGTAGCCGTCATGAATACTTTCGACCGGGGCAATCCGGCTGACGCCTGCGGCGATCAACTCGCGCGCCAATTCGCCAATCTGCGCCTCACCGCAGATCAGTGCGCAGCTCTGCAAGACGTTGCGCCACGGCAGTAAATGCTCAGTCAAAGCATGACGCGGCAGGGGTTTGAGCCGCAATGTGCGAAACAGCGGCGAGGGCGCGAGCGACTGATCATGGGACCAGATCACTCGCCATCCCGCCGCGCTCCATACGCGTCCGCTCACCGCGGAAAAGCTCTGGCTCAGCCGTGCCATCATCGCCTGGATGCTGATCTCACTGGCTTCCTGAATCGTCGGCAGCAGCGGCGGCCACCGTTCGGCGCGCCGTTCGAACGCCTCGGCGAGCGCCGCACCGATGGCTTCCAGCACGGCAGGGTCATCACTGTCGACCAGCAGCCATTGCGGGCTCGAGCAAGCTTGCTGGTCAAGTCGGCAGACTTCATCGACCAACGCCTCCAGCGCCTGCGGTGTAGCGGCGTCCGGCGTCAGGTAGGCAAAACTGATGCGATGGCCCCAGTCGATCCAGCGACATCCGGGTGGCAACTGTTCGCGGATGGCGCGCAACGCGGTTTCGCCGCCCCAGGCCGACACGCCGTTGGCCAATTGGCATAACTGGCTGATCTGCGCCGTGGCGACCGGTAGCACCGCCACGTAATGACGCAACTGTCCGCTGGTGTCGCTGTGCACCAGCGCGTGCAGCAGTTGTGCCGTCAGACCCTGGTCGCTGCTGCTCGGGCGCAGCCAGTTGACGTTGCCGGCCAGCAGGCTTTCGATCATGGCGCAACAGGCCAGCAGCGGCGCGTTGGCCGGCGTGACATGCACCACCAGACCCAACGGGTACCAGCGTTCGAAATGGGTTTGCCGATAGTCGATGCGGCGCAGCGACTCCGAATCTTCGCCGAGTTCTCGGTCGAGCTTGTGTTGCAGTGCTTGCGGCCGGCAGAAATCAATCAGTGCCAGCCGTTGCTCATCATCGAGAGGCAGCGCTGGGGTGGAGTCTTGCAAGCGCTGCGCGAAATTTGCCACTGCGGCGAGGACGGTTGCGTGGTCAAGCGGGATGCGCAGCTGTTGCGGCAAGTTCTGCTGCAGCAGTATGAGGGCGTTGTCGAGGTCGCAGTCGGCGGTGAGTTGTCCATTGATCAGGTACATATCAGTGTCTCCCCAGTAGTTCGGATGCCGCGATCGCGCAGCTTCGGCCTGCAGTGGTGCCCGCGCGGCCATGCAGTTCGAACCAGTCGCTGGACAGGCCGCAGCCGCAGCTTGATCCTGGGTGCAAGGTGGCCAGATCGCTCATCACCACCGCATGCGCCGGACTTGAGGAAATGTATGGAGAGACGAACCCCAGCAGGCCTTGCCGGCCGTAAGGCTGCGCAGACCAGTCGTGTGGATTGCGCACGTAAACCCTGGCGTAAACCGGCACGTGGAAATGGTGATGCGCGCATTCGATGTAAGGCACCGCGTGCTCGACTGCGCCGTAACCGTCTCGACAGCGCGATGTTGCGATGCCGAGTTGCGCCGCGATGCGCGCGTACAGTTGCTGTTTGGGAATTTCCTCGCTGGCGCGGGTTTTCCAGCCACCGCCGAAAAACACCAGTGACTGCTCCGGCAGTTTCAGCTCGGCCACCCCGGTGGCCTTCATATGCTCGAGGGCCTGCCAGAGAAACGCCGGAAAGCCGAAAATCCGCACGGGCAAGCCTTCTTCAGCGAATGCCTGCAGGGCCGCGATCACTCCGAACAGATCGAACTGATGGCCTGCGCCGTTGCTGCGCAAGGCGTAGACCACTCGATTGACGGGAGCGAAGCGGCAGAGAAATTGATCGGTAAATGACGTGCCCAGCGTAATGGCACCGTGCGGTTCATAACTGAGCAGCAGGTAATTGCAGGGCGTGTCTGCGGTATTCCAGGCGTAGTGATGGAAAATCCGTTCGACCATGAACTGCGCACGCGACAGGCTGCGCGGGTCATAGCGCATGCGGCTTTTCTGGCCGCTGGTGCCGGACGACGTCAGCTCCAGCGCGTTGTCTGCGCTGGGGCTGAGCACCAATTGTTGCTTGAAAAAGTTGGCAAGAATGGGCGGCAGTCGCGACCAGTCATCAAGGCAGTCGAGGTCGCGGACATCAAGACCGTTGGCGTTCAACCAATGTTCGTAGCCCGGCGTGTGCTGGCAATGGAACTGGCTGATCTCGCGCATGGCCTGATCGAAAAGTTCTGCGGGCACTGAATTTCGGCAATAGGGCTGCGGCAATGCGCACAGCGCATCGCAGGCGGGTAAATCAATCATTTCAATATTCCTTTATTGATCAGAGGCGCGACTGCGCCTTTTCAGCAGGCCTTGCAACAGAGGCAGGCACATCAAGCCGCTGAAGGCCGCGCACAGGGCGAAGAGTTCGAGGCGTGCGCCTCCGCCGAGAGTTGCAATCAGCCCGCCGCCGAGGCCCATCACCGCGATCGACAACATACCGACCGACGCCGACACCAGCCCTTTGCTGTCATCGCTGGCAAATAACGCCAACCGATACAGAGCAGCGTTGCTCATGCCCAGCCCGACCGCGTACACCGACAGGCTCGCAACCACCGGAGCGAGGCCGGCGCCGGACAGGGCGCAGCCGATCAGCGCGAACAGACCGGCACAGAACGGCCAGAGCGCCAGGCGAACAAGCCGAGGCAACGAATGAGTGGGCAGCAAACGGTCGAGAATCAGATTGCCAACGATCACGGCGCTGAAGATGGGGATCTGCCACAAGCCATACTGAATGGGCGTCAGGTCCAGCGCCTGCATCAGCAGCAACGGTGCCAGACCGATCCAGGCAATCAGCGGCAGGCTCATCAGCCCCAGGGCCAGACTTGCGGCGAGAAACCGTCGGTTGCCGAGCAGGGCGCGATAACGTTGCCCGGTCTGCTGCCAGCAAAAGCGAACCGGCGCTTGTCGATGCCCGTCGCGCCGGGTCACGCCCACCGTCTCCGGCATCCAGGCAAACAACCCCAGCCAGACCAGCAAAGCGGCAACACCCAGACCCAGAAACAGTTCGCGCCATGACAGCCATTGCAGCAGGACGACGCCCAGCAAGGGCCCGATCAGCGGCGACAGCAGGGCGATGTTGCCGAGCAGCGCCATCAGGCGCACCGCATCGGCCTCGCAGAACACCTCCTGAAGCGCCGGATAACTGACCGCAACCACGAAGCCGATACCCATGCCTTGCAGCAGCCGCAGCAGATTGAATCCGGCAATGCTCTGGCTGACGAACACCGCCGCGCACGCCGCTGCGAACAAGGCGCAGCCGACCAGCAATACGCGGCGTCGCCCCCAATGATCCGACAACGGCCCGATCAGCCATTGCAGACAGACGCCGCCCAGCAAATAGAGATTGAAAGCATTGGGAACATGTCGCACATCCGCCTGCAAGTCGCGCGTTACGCCGAGCATGGATGGCATGATCAAGTCGCTGGCCATGTACGTCAGTAATTCAAAAGCACTGATCGCCAGACAGAAGCCGAGCACTTGATAGGGCCCGATGGGTATTAGAGTTCTCTGCATAAACGTCCCTGTTGGTTAATCGAATGAGTGGCCAGAGACTAAGTTGCACCGACTCGCGCAACCTATTGTTTTGCTGCGACATTAAATTTCAAATGCTTGCAACTTGTTTGGCGATCTGCCGATTTTGTTTATGGCAGAAACAGAAAAGCCCGCGATTGGCGGGCTTTGTTGAATATGATTCGGGCTGTTGAATTAACAGCCTCGATCAGTTTATCGACCTGCAGGGAAGGGGAGGCAACCGCGCTTCAACGATGTTGGTAATAGGCTGGGCCTCCCTGGTAATAGTGGTGATGATCGCCATGCCCATGGGGAAAGATGATGCAGCCGCTCAGGGTGAGCAGGGCCAGAACGGGGATCAGCCAGGTGATACGACGCAGCATGTGAAAAATCCTCAGAGGTAACGCCACCAGCAAGCCAAAACCCTTGCGCGGCTGTAACATGAGACCCCGTTTACAGCAGTGCATTGCAGCAAATCGGTAAGTGCATGGCATGCAAACGGATACAAATCCGATACATTTCAAACGTTTCAGGAACCCGCAATGACCCAGAAGCAACGCTTGATTTATTCGATTGTGATCGCCTTGTCGGTCCTGGCGATCATGCTCGGCCTGTCGTGGCTGCAAAACGCCGGGATGATCACCGAGAAGACCTTCCAGTTTGTCGCGATCGCTGTAGCGGTGGTCGTCGTGGTGATCAATGGCGTGATGCGCCGCAAGGTCAAGCCTTGACGGCGATCGCCGCTCGGTTCAATCGTGGTTGAGAACCGCCGCAGCCTGTGGATGCAGGCTGTAGCTCTTGTCTTCATTGAAGACAATCACCCCTTCGCTGCACAGGCGTTTGAGCACTTCGCGCACACTGAGAAAGGACAGCGGAATATCCAGGTCCAGCAATTGGCTGTGGACACCGCGTACGCCCAGTCTGCGCTCGTGGTGTGCTGCGACCAGCAGGGCGTCGATGACTTTCAGACGGATCAGGCTGGTACGCAGGCCGAAGCTTTTCAGCAGCAACCGGATGCGTTCGTTGCCGTGTCGCTCGCCGCGTTGGCCGAATTCGCTCGCGTTTGGGCTCATGGAGATTCCTTGGGGGGCCTGGCTACCGTCCGTTGGTAGTTGCGAGTTGTACATGCGCTTACTCCTTTTCAGGGCCTGATCGGGAATGGGTTTTTTTCGTTGTCTCTGAACTAGACGTACCAGCGCGACGAATCATGAAAGAAAAGATGTGGAAAATTTGTTGGCCTGATGTTTTTTTCTTGTGATTTTTTTGTGGCGTGGCGGCTTCTGGGCCGACCATGCTTTGGGTGTTTGGGGTGAATATCCGTTGCTTCGGGGGGGCTGCTGGCGGTTTCGCCCTTACGGCGAGTCCCTTTTTCAGACGCCAAAAAGGAACCAAAAGGCTTGCTCCTGCGTTCGGCCCTCGCAGGCTCGGGTCCCTTCGCTGCGGGATCGATCCGGGCGCAGCGGCTACGGTTTGCTTCGCTGCACCTCCTTCCGCTGTGTCTGGCTGCGCCAGACGGTCGCTGCGCTCCCACGCCCGGATCGATCCCTCCGCTCAGCCTTCCGATGTCGCTGGTCAGGCAAGATCAAAAGCACTCGAGCTGGCGCTCATTGTTGAGTGGTGAGAAGCGCCGTATGGCTTGAGATTTTCGGTGGATTCGCCCCTCACCCCAGCCCTCTCCCGAGGGAGAGGAAGCCGAATTTGGTTGGATTCCAAGTTGAGTACGACTCGGTATTGCGCTTTGACGTACCTCTCCAAGTCACCTCGGTCAGTCCCCTCTCCCTCCGGGAGAGGGCTAGGGTGAGGGGCTTTTGATTTTCGCAACGTGAGTTCGACGCGGTATTCCATGTCGGCGTAGCTTTCACATCCACCACTGTCAGTTTCCTCTCCCTCCGGGAGAGGGCCAGGCGGGCGGCGTTCTGATGAGGGGCTTTTGATGTTGATCGCTTAAATTTTCTCCCCCGGCTTCGTTTCTTCGAAAGGCTCATTGCGCGTGGACGCGTGGGTATTTGCAGGGCGGGTCTTCTTTGCGTGGTGTTTGCGTAGGGTGCTGATCCACCCTTTGGCATGTCGATCAGGAGCGAGCGTGATTATTTCCAGACAGTTAACCGGGCTGACGTTGGCTGGCGTGTTGCTGGGGTTGAGTTGTTCAGCCCATGCGTTGAGCCCGGCGGCCGAGGCAAGTGCGGATATTCGCCGGACCGCTTTTGGTGTGCCGCATATTCGTGCGCAGGACGAGCGGGGGCTCGGGTTCGGGATTGGTTATGCGTATGCGCAGGACAATCTGTGTCTGCTGGCCAATGAGATCGTTACGGTGAATGGTCAGCGTTCGAAGTATTTCGGGCCGGATCAGTTGACGGTCGAGCAACGGGAAAATCGGGTCAGCGATGTGTTTTTCACTTGGCTGAATACGCCGCAGGCGGTTGAGCGCTTCTGGCAGGCGCAGCCGGGGCCGGTGCGTGATCTGGTCGAGGGTTATGCGGCCGGCTACAACCACTATCTGGCCGAACGTCGCAAGCAGGGGTTGCCGCAGCAGTGTCAGGGTGAATGGGTGCGGGAGATCGCCGCGCAGGATCTGGTCAAGCTCACCCGGCGGCTGTTGGTCGAGGGCGGGGTCGGGCAGTTTGCCGAAGCACTGGCCGGTGCCACCGCGCCACAAGCGACGGCTGACATTCGCCAGGACACGCAGGCTTATCGCCTGGCCGAAGCCCGTCAGCAACGTTTCGCCCTGGATCGCGGCAGTAACGCCGTGGCCGTGGGCAGTGAGCGTTCGTTCAACGGCCGTGGCATGCTGTTGGCCAACCCGCATTTTCCATGGGTGGGTGGCATGCGGTTTTACCAGATGCACTTGACCATTCCCGGCAAGCTCGACGTTATGGGCGCGGCGTTGCCGGGGCTGCCGATGATCAACATTGGGTTCAACCAGCATCTGGCCTGGACGCACACGGTCGACTCGTCGAAACACTTCACGCTGTACCGTCTGCAACTCGACCCGAAGGATCCGACGCGTTATCTGCTCGATGGCCAGTCGCTGCCGATGCACAAGCAGACCGTGACCGTGCAGGTCAAACAGGCCGACGGCCAGGTCGTGCCGGTTGCCAAGGAAGTTTACAGCTCACAGTTCGGGCCGATCGTGCAGTGGCCGGGCAAGCTGGACTGGGACAATCAATACGCCTATAGCTTGCGCGATGCCAACCTCGACAATGATCGCGTACTGAAACAATGGTATGCGATGAATCAGGCCTCGACGCTGCAGCAGTTGCAGGATTCGGTGCACACGATTCAGGGCATCCCTTGGGTCAACACGCTGGCCGTCGATGACCAGGGCCAGACGCTGTACATGAATCTGTCGGTGGTACCCAACGTCAACGCCGAGAAACTTGCCAGGTGCAGCGACCCGCGCATCGGCACGCAGATGATCGTGCTCGACGGTTCCAACAGCGCCTGCGCCTGGGATATCGATCCGCAAGCGGCGCAGCCGGGCATCTACGCGGCCAGCCAATTGCCGCAACTGCTGCGCAAGGATTTCGTTCAGCACTCCAACGACTCGGCGTGGCTGGCCAATCCAGCGCAACCGCTCAGCGGTTTCTCGCCGCTGATCAGTCAGGACAGTCAGCCGTTGGGCTTGCGCTCGCGTTTCGCTCTTGATCGCCTGGGCACGCTGAACAAGGGGCCGTTGGCAATCAAGGATCTGCAGCAGATGGTGATGGATGACCAGGTGTATCTGGCGACTCAGGTCATGCCGGATCTGCTCAAGTTCTGCAGCGCTGACCCTGGCGCCGACGCGCAGGCAGTGAAACCGGTGTGTGCCAGCCTCAAGGCCTGGGACGGCCGGGCGAATCTGGATTCAGGCGTGGGCCTGGTGCACTTCCAGAACATCATGCAGACGATGCAGTCCATGCCGGATGTCTGGCGTGTCGGCTTCGACCCGAAGGATCCGCAACATACGCCGCGCGGTCTGGCGGTCGAACAACCGGCAGTGGCCAAGGCTCTGCGCGAGGCGATGATGGTGTCGCTGAAGATGAGCGCGAAAATGGGCCTCGACGCGAAAACCCGCTGGGGTGATATCCAGGTGGTCAGCAGCGGCGGGCGGCAAACGCCGATTCATGGCGGGCCGGGTACGCTGGGCATCTACAACGCGATGCAAAGCGTGCCGCGCGAAGACGGCAAGCTCGAAGTGGTGAGTGGCACCAGCTACCTGCAAGTGGTGAGCTTCGATGACAAGGGGCCGCACGCTCAAGGGCTGTTGGCGTTCTCGCTGTCGAGCGACCCGGCGTCGAAGTACTCGCGGGACCAGACTGAAGCGTTTTCGAAGAAGCAGTGGAGCGTGTTGCCGTTCACGGAGCAGCAGATCCAGGCAGACCCGCACTATCAGGTGCAGACCGTTCGCGAGACGCTGGACAAGGCAGGGAAGGTGGCCGCTCAGTAATCCGCAATGTGAAGTGCTGCAAATGGAGGCCGCATCCCGCAAGTGGCGCGGCCTTCAGCTTTTCGGCGGCTGTTGCGGTATCGAGTTGATCACCGGATTGCCTTCCTTGTTGCGCGTCAGGTAGACGGGCAGCACTTTGGGCAGGCTGTCGGGCAAGTTGTTCAGCGCTTTGATGTTGTAGATGCCACCCACGCGAATCGCACCGGTTCGCGTGTCAGCCAGTTCCAGTGGCTTGTTCAGATAGCGGTTGATCAGCGGCAATGCTTCGCTCAACGCAAGATTGTCCAGCACCAGTTTGCCGTCGCGCCAGGTCAACGAGGTGTCGCTGGCGTAGGTCTGGCTGATCTGCGGCATGTAATCGCCGTGCTGGTAACGCGCCTGCATCGACGGACCGAGGCGCAAGCCGTCGCCCGGCAATGAGCGATTGCTGGTCACCAGCACCGAACCTTCGACGAGGTTCACGCGCACCTGATCCTGATACATCCAGACATTGAAACGCGTGCCGGTGACGCGAATTTCGCCTTCGCCTGCACGCACCACAAACGGGTGCGACACATCGTGGCTGACGGTAAAGAACGCCTCACCCTGCTTGAGGGTGACGCGCCGCTCGTCCTTGTAATTGCTGAAGGTCAGGTCGGTGTTCAGGTTCAGTTCCAGCTGACTGCCGTCGCTGAGGGTGACCTGGCGGATCTCGTCAGTGGCGGCGAAGTGCTGATAGCTGTCGGGCAGCCAGCCCAGATTCCAGCCCGAATACGCCGCCAGCGGCAAAGCGAGGGCACAGACACCTGCCGCTATCGCGAACTGGCGCCACGGGCGTGGCGATTTCGCTACAGGCTTGACTGGCGCAGATTCCGGACGCGGCAGGTCTGCGGCCACGTCCCAGATTTCCAGCATGGCTTCGTATTCGAAGGCATGCAGCGGGTGCGCGTCATGCCATTGCTGGAACGCGCGCTGCTCCTCGGCCGTGCAGTCAGCGGCATGCACGCGCATGCACCAATGCGCGGCGGCATCGGTGATCGCATCGTATTCGGCTTCCGAGAGGGTGTCTTGGGTCATGGACTCGTCCTGATTTCGCACATTCTAACCTTCTGGGGAAGTGGCCGAGAACTGCCGTCATGGCATTTACCCATCAAAGTGGAACTTATTTTTCGCTCAAGCACCCAAAAAACAGGACGCTCAAGACCACTATCCACAAATGGAGTGAAAAAATGATCAAAAATACATTCGCCGCGTTGATTGCCACTGCCGCGTTGTTCAGCGCGGGCGCCGCGCTGGCCGACAAGCCGGGAGCTGGCTGGATCACCATCGAAAAAGCCATCGAGATCGCCAAGACCAAAGCGGGTTATGTCGAGGTTTACGAGATCGGCGCCGACAACGACGGCTACTGGGAGGGCGAAGGACGCAAGGCGGACGGCGTTGTTTACGAGTTCCGCATCGATGGCGCTTCGGGCAACGTGTTGCGCGATCAGAAGGACTGAGCTTCGCCTTCAATTCAGTGCTTGAAACAAAAATGCGCAGGCCTTGAGCCTGCGCATTTTTTTGAACGCTTGTTTACGCCAGCGCCAGGTTTTCAGTCCGGCTTGACGTGGGGGGTGGCAAAGGGATCGCCGCCGGTAACGGATCGAGTTGCCGGCCCATTTCGCTGATCAGCCAAGCGATGGAGTCGGCATTGGCCAGCACCACTTCAATCCTCGCTTCGGCGGAGACGGCATCACGAAAGGCCTTGCGCGCATCGGCGAGGGTGCTGGTTTTCGTCAGCGCAAGAAGTTTGTCCAGCACCTCGGACCGCTTGGGCAAGGTGTCCAGATCGACCCACCTGCCGTTGTCATCGATATGCTGGAATAACTGCGCGGCGGGCGTGCTGCGGGAAAAGGACCTACGCAAGCGGTCCGTACTGGCTTTGAGCGCTCTCCCGATAGCGGTGGTGGTATCGATCAGATCGGGAAACGGCGCTATGGCTTCGACCGAACCAAAGTCCTCGGTTTTGAACAGCAAGTGCGACAGTTCGTGAATCAGTGTTACCGCGCGGGCGTGTGAGTCCACGTTGAACCGCGCGGGTAAACAAGGCGTATAAGCGTCCATGTCCGGATTGAAGAACAGTTCGGTCAGGTGAATAATCCTGCGTTTGTCCTCATTGAAAACGAAGGCCACCGTGTTATCGGGATGCACATTCAAACCGGCAAAAAAACGCTCCGTGTAAAGCAAGTCGTCTTTCGGATCGGTCAGTTCGCGGCAAAGCGGGATGACCACCTTTGCAATTTTACTCAGCAGTGACGGGGTTACCTCAGAGACCTCGAAAACCTCCCTGAAAATGCGTTCCAGGCGAGAGCCACCCAGATTGCCGCGATGGGTGACATAGTTATGCAGGCAATTGAGTGCGTACGTGCGTGCGCGAACGACCGCTTGCTGTATGACGAAGGCGCGCGCCGGATAGCGCTTGTTGATTTGCGCCATCCCTCTGGCCTGGATGTGCATGACATACGAGCGACTGCGTTCGACTTCGGTTTGCTCGCGGTCGCGCTGCTTTGAACGGCAACGACGCCCGGATTTGCGGGGTCTGGCGAGGACCAGCCGCTCGTTGTTTTGCTCAAGCTCGGGCCCTAGTCCGTCTTCCTTGTGGTGCAGATACCAGGTTTTTTCGGATTCGCTCACCGGATAGACCTTGCCGGCAATCGCTGCGTATTTTTGTGTGCCGGCCGCATTGCGATAGACCAGTTTGCTGGCTTCGAGCGTGAGGTCTTCCAGCGCAGTGCTGGTTTCATACGATTGTAAATGCAGACGAGAGGACGTAACGGGCGGGACTTTGTTCCACAGCGGTGCGGCTTTCTCCGTGGTTTGGCCAGGGGTTTCGGTCACCGGCACCACGGGGGGCTGCGTCTCGGCGGCAAACTCCGCGGTGGTTTCCATCGCCTCGTCCTCCCATGACAGTTGACCAAGGCTGAACAGAGAAATCGCTCCCGTGATAAAGCTTTTCAGGGCGTTCGACCAGCGGTGCTCCTGCAGATTTTCAGCCGAATCTTTGAAGTCGTTGTAGCTCTTCCAAAGAAAAAACAACGAGGCGAGTTTGCCGGACAACACATGGGGAACCAGACGCACACCGCGACTGAACAGAGACTTTGCTGCTTCCCAATCGGATTGCGCATCGATTTGCGCCTGGCAACCGAGCAAGCGTGGCAACAGGCTGAGTGTGTCCTTGTGCAAACGTTCTAGCAGATTGCCGCTGATGGGTGTGCTCTGCAGCGTGATTTCACTGCTGTTGCCCAGCGTGGTTTGCAGCAGGTTTTTGAAGATCGCCTGTTGTTCCGTTGGCAGGCGGCGGATCACCAGGTCCTGGAACTGTCCGGGCGTGTTCAACGCGTTGATCAACTGCGCCTCATCTTCGAACTCGCGAAAGACGAACCGCGAATACGGTGCGTAGAGCACGCGCGGCCCTGTTTGCCCTGTGCCCGGGCCGATGACATACAGCCCGAGTGTGTCGGCGGCATCGGCGCCGCTGGTCTTGATCAATGACAGCGGGCTGACAGTGGCGTGGGCCAGCGCCACGGTGGCGCGTGCGAGCGCATCGGGCATGTCCAGCACCTGGCAGATCAAGTCGTAGCCGGTGTCCGACAGTTGCTGTTGCAGCTTCATCGAATGCGCGTGCTGTATCAGATGCCAGGGAAGCTGGCGCAGAAAGCGTTCCTTGCTGGTGCGTGCAGACGTGGTATCGGCTGACAGCGCTGCGCTGATTTTGCGCGTGTAGGTGCTGGTGACCTCCAGCGATTGCAGCAGTTGCTCGACTGCGGCCTGATCCAGCTTCGCCGGCAAAGGCGTGGCGGTAAACGAGGCGACCTTGAAACCGGTGCCTTGCACCACGTTGAAATGATGCAAGGCAAAATCAAGCAGATTGCAGGCCGGGCCGGCCAGCGTCAGATTCGGCGTGATCTGGATGTCCACGGGTTTGGGTCCATTGCCTGGAAATCGGCTGTCGAGCAGCGTTTGCAATGTTTGCTCGACATGCGTGCGCAACTCCGGCACATCGTCGAGAAAATCCTTGTCATCGACAAAGCTGCTGCGCAATTGATCGAGTAGCGCAAGGTGTGTGCGCTGTTCCGCGACGGGCGCCAGTTGGAGCCAATCGGGATAGTCCAGTTGGCGGGCTAGGGCCTTGGCGAGTTCGACGGCACGGCCGAGATTGGTGTTGATCACGGTGTTTTTCATTTGCTCCAGAAAGCGTTCGAGCGTGTCCTTGTCTTCGATGCACTGGCGCAATGTCTGGCAATGGTCGAGGAACTGCCCAATGGCCGAGTTCATGCGGTTACTCGCCACGCTTTCGTCAATCAACTGGAAGCTGGCGAGGGTGAAAGACTCGTCCAGCCGTTGTTGCGCCGTTGGCAGGTTTTCCAGCAGCGCCTGACACTGGTCTTTATCGTCCAGGCGGCGCTGCAACGTTTGTTGGGCAATGGCGATATCGTCGAACGTCTCCAGGCCGATCGCTGGAGTCCAGAGGATCGCGCGCCCGGAATGCGCGATATCCAGACCACCGCGTTCGGTCAACAGAACGCAGTTGGCAAGCGCCAGCGTGCCAGCGTCGCCGGGACCTGTGAGGGTGAGCGACCAGGCATCCGGGCGAAAACCGTTGAGCGACTGACGCTCCGTGCGGGTCGGGTGTCTGGCGTCGAACACCGTGTCGATGATATTGCGTTCGGCTGCCCGCCACGCACCGCTGAGCTGATTGATGTGGCCCTCGGCGCGGAGGCCGTCCTCGAACGCCTTCGCCAGTTTCCAGAGAATGCCTCGCAGAAAACGCCCCTGTTCGGCGTCGTGGCCGGTTGGCTGATCGCGGAAATTACTACTGAGATTCTCCAGCTCTCTCTCGAGTTTGAACGCCAGTTGCGCCGCTTTGTCGGCCTGTACCACAGAGGAGGGTGGGGTGCTGGAAAACAAGGGGCGGGTACTCCAGCGCTCATTGACCTCAAGCTTGAGCAGACGCTCATGCAGCATCGAGCGAATATCCAATGCCTTGTCGAACAAGGCATGGATATCGGTTGAATGTTCACCCTGGCGCAAACGCTGCAAGGCGAATTCGACGTTCTGACGTTGCTTGGTCAGGATCGCTTCAAGCAGCGTGGCGATGATGTCGCCGCCGATATGCTCGCCGGTTACCTGCGGGTCGACGAAGCCCAGATAGCGGTTGCGTTCCTCAAGGTTCATCAGGCCATAGAGCTCGTCTTCATGACCTTTTGCATCGAGTTTGGCGGTCAGGGTCTGTTTAAGATCGGCGTAGTCCTCAAGCACTTGCAGACCTTGAGTCGGGGTGTAGAGGTAGGCCTTGTCGTGGTTGACCATCAGCGAGCCGGCCAGCTCGACCGAGGCGGTGTCCTTGCGCAAACACACCGTTTCGAAAGTCGGCCGCCGTACAGCCGTGTTCGGCTCGCGGATCAAACTGTGCAGGGCATCGAACTCCCCGGCGCTGATGATGCTGGTTTCGCGCTTGCTCATCAGTTGCGCACGCGCTTGATCCTTCAGGGTCTGGCGCAAGAAGGTACGCCTGGGTGAACCTTCGAAGGATGCGGCGTTCCAGTAAACCTCCAGTTCTCGAAACAACAGCATGACGAGTTTTCCCGACGCCGATTTCAGCGCATCCGCCCAGGCCTTCTGGTCGCTGTCGCCGCCGGTACGGGCCGGATGAGTAAACTTGGCTGACTGCCCGCGCGGCCAGCCCTGGCGGCGAAAGTACACCAGCAGCGCTTCACTCAATGACAGCGAATCCAGCCGCTGCCGGCGATCGTCGGCACCCGCGCCGCTGGCTGGATACAGACTGACGCGGGTCTGCGACTGCTGTAGCCCGGCGAAATGCGGAGCCAGCAGCTCGTCGAGAATCTTTTCCAGCAGCGTTGACAGCGAAGGCAGACGCTTCAGTTCGTCCAGTACATCGCGCGCGCAGGCATTCTGCGTGGTCTCGATCGCTGATTGCTGATCCTCAAACACATCGCCGTTGATCGTTTCGCGAGTCACCGTGATATCGCGTTTTTCGACCAGTTCCTTGCGCAATGAGAGGCTGATGAAGGCCAACAGATCATCGTTTTCGTCCGCGTTGTCGAGGCGCGCTTGCAAGGCTTTGGTCAGTGCGTCGTCGTCGCTGTACTTTTTCAGGCCGTCATAAGGGGTATAGAGGAACACGCCGCCGTCATCCGGCCCGGCGCCAAGAATAAAGCTGCCAGCTAGCGGTACGGGCAGTTGCTTGTCGGCGTTGAGCAGAATGCGTTCGGCGTGCATGGGCGGAGTCTGCTGCTGGCGCAGGGCGTGCGTCGCCAACTGCACGTGGGCAAGCCAACTGAAATCCTTGCTGTTCAAACCGTGAGCTTTGCCGAGTTCGGCGTGCACGCCAGGGGAATCGAGAATCTCGGGAAACAGAAGCGGTGCGGTGGGGCTGGGCATTAGCGGAGCTCTGAACGGACGCCATGGGCAGAGACCCGAGAATAGGTACGCAACTCGACGCATTGGCGGTACATGGATACCGCACTCACCGCGTGGAAATCTGCCACGTACCTGCGCGAGCCATCGTTGAATCAGCGAAGGGTTGACAGCCGACCGCTGGGCCATGGTTAATCGCTGGGCAAGTCGTCCGTACGCTGTTGTTCCCTCCAATAATCATTCTGGAGCTTCAGATGTCTGCGCCACACGATCATGTGTCCTCTGCTGTCTCGTCGTCGTTGTCGCTCGAAGCGCTGACGCAATTGCTTGAAACGATTTTTCTGCGCCATGGCACCTCCGCCGACGTCGCCCGGGTGCTTGCCGCCAACTGTGCCGCGGCCGAGCGCGACGGTGCCCACAGTCATGGTGTGTTCAGGATTCCCGGGTATGTGTCGACGCTGAAAAGCGGTTGGGTCAATGGGCACGCTGTGCCGCAAGTCGAGGACGTTGCCCCCGGTTTCGTGCGCGTCGACGCCGGCAACGGATTCGCCCAGCCGGCATTGGCAGCGGCGCGCGCGTTACTGGTGGAAAAGGCCCGTAACGCCGGGATCGCCGTATTGGCCATCCGTAACTCGCATCACTTCGCAGCGCTGTGGCCGGATGTCGAACCCTTCGCTGATGAAGGGCTGGTGGCGCTCAGCGTGGTCAACAGCATGACCTGCGTCGTCCCCCACGGCGCCGACCGTCCACTGTTCGGCACCAACCCGATCGCCTTCGCCGCGCCCCGCGTCGGCGCCGCCCCGATCGTCTTCGACCTGGCCACCAGCGCCATCGCCCACGGCGACGTCCAGATCGCCGCCCGCAAAGGCGAACGCCTGCCGCCCGGCATGGGCGTCGACAGCCTCGGCCAACCGACCCAGGACCCCAAAGCCATCCTCGAAGGCGGGGCGCTGCTGCCATTCGGCGGCCATAAAGGCTCGGCACTGTCGATGATGGTCGAACTGCTCGCCGCGGCACTGACCGGCGGCAACTTCTCCTTCGAATTCGACTGGTCCAACCACCCCGGCGCGAAAACCCCATGGACCGGCCAGTTGCTCATCGTCATCGACCCCAGCAAAGCCGCCGGCCAAAGCTTCGCCGAACGCAGCGGCGAACTGGTCCGCCAGATGCACAGCGTCGGCCTCAAACGCCTACCGGGCGACCGCCGCCACTGGCAACGCAGCCGCTCACTGGCCGAAGGCATCGCACTGGATGCGCAGACGCTGGAGCAATTGCGCGAATTGGCGGGAGAGTAAGCCAAGATCAAAAGCCCCTCACCCTAGCCCTCTCCCAGAGGGAGAGGGGACTGACCGCGGAGATTGGAAGGCGTACGCCAACATGCAATACCGAGTTGTACACACAATTTGAAAAGCGCAAAGATCGGCTCCCTCTCCAAGGGGAGAGGGCTGGGCGGGCGGCGTTCCGATGAGGGGCAAACCCACCGCCAGTCCCAAGCCGAACGCTGCTTCTAACCACTCCTTACAATGAGCGCCAGCTCGAGTGCCCTTGATCTTGCCTAACCGGCCCCATCGGCAGGCTGAGCGGAGGGATCGATCCGGGCGTGGGAGCGCAGCGACCGTACGACGAAGTCGTACACAGCGGAAGTAGGTGCAGCGAAGCAAACCGTAGCCGCTGCGCCCGGATCGGTCCCGGAGCGAAGGAACCCGAGCCTGCGAGGGCCGAACGCAGGGGCCCAGCGTTTTGGTTACTTTTAGGCGTCTGTAAAAGTGACCCGCTGTAAGAGCGGAACCGCCAGCCGCAACAACAAAAAAAACGGATATTCACCCAAAACAACCAGAACCTGGTCGGCCCAGAGGCCGCCAAGTCAAAAAACCAGACACAAAAAAAAGCGAACCCAAAGGCCCGCTTTTCCAAAAAACCAAAAAACCTCAACGTCGGCCAAGCAACAACCCGACCACCAACCCGAACCCCGCCGAAATCGCCACCGTCTGCCAAGGATGCCCGCCAATATAGGTCTCGGTCGCCTCGACCGCCGGCTTGGTCCGATCCCGCACACTCGACACCGAATCCAGCGCCTGCTGCAATTTCAGAGCGATTTGCCCCCGCAGCGTCTCCGCTTCCTCGCCCACCAGTGAAGCACTGCTCTTGAGCAGCTTGTCCGATTCTTCAATCAGCGCCTGAAGTTCGCTGAACGCCTGATCCTTGATTTGCTCTTCAGCGGCTTGCACGGCAGATTTGCGGGCCATGGGTGACTCCTTGCAGATGAATGGACAGTGAGCAATGGAGTATGGCGCAACGCATAAAGTTGCACGCCAACGCTCCCCATAAGAAAAACCTGCGCCGGAGTTTTCGGCCGAGCGTGTAAGATGTCGCCATTTTACGCAGCAGGATAATTCCCCATGAGTTTCAATCTGGCCGACAAATCACTCGCAGAGCGCGCCGCGCTGGAAGATGAGAAATCCCGTCTGTTCGAACTCTGGCAGAACAATCTGGGCAAAGCCAAAGGCGAGGCCGCGCGGTTGTTCGGCGAGCGCGCCAAGCGCAAGGGCAAATGGGCCGAATGGGTTCGCGCGGAACTGGACGGCATGTCGCCGCCGGAATTCGCCAACATGGTGCGCAGTGAAGTCAATCGACTGATGGCCGCGAACAAGTAACGTTCAGTTGAAGCTCGCGGCAATCACCTCGCGAACCTTGACCACCAGCGGATCGATCTGCGTGCTGGTACGCCAGCCCAGCTCGATCGGGTAACGCGGCAGTGGCAGCGGGCAGGGCAGCAACGCCAGGCCGCTGAGCGCCGCGATACTTTCGGCGGCATGCGCCGGTATCGTCGCCACCGCACGGCTACCCTTGAGCAGCCAAGGCAGCGCAGCAAAATGCGTGGTTGACGCGCAGACCCGACGGCTCAAGCCCACGGCCGCCAGCCCTTCATCGGTGATGCCGATAAAACCGCCGGACGACACCAGAACGTGCTCGCGGGCAACAAACTCCTCCAGCCCGATCTGCTCCTGACCGGGCGCAAGGCTCGACGGGTCGACCAGGCACGCATAAGCGCCTTCGCCCAGCACTTGCCGGCTGAGCAGGCGCTCGGCAAAACCGCCGGCGGTGATCGCCAGATCGATGCTGCGCTCCATCAGCGCACGGGCGACAATCTGGCTGTGGGTCTGGCGGAAGATCAGGCGCAACTTCGGCATGCTGCGAGCAATTTCTTCGATGAGGCGGCGACCGTAGGCAATCTCGAAATCATCGGAAAGCCCGATGGTCACCGAGCGGCCATCGTATTGATTGGCCGCCGGGTCGACCATCGCCAGGCTTTGCCGACATTTATTCAGGGCTTCACTGACCACCGGTTTCAATTGATTGGCCTTGAGCGTCGGAGCGAGGCCGCGCCCGGTGCGCACGAACAATTGATCGCCATACACCTCGCGCAACCGGCGCAGCGCCGCACTCACGGCTGATTGGGTGACGCCCAGACGCAGCGCGGCGCGGCTGGCGCTGGATTCTTCGTGCAACGCTTCGAAGACTTTCAGCAGGTTGAGGTCGATGTTGGCGATATTCATTTGGTTCATATCATTCAGCAGTAATCGGGGCTTTATTGATGATCGCTTGGCGCCGCAGAATCGGCAACCACTGAACCTGACGGAGTTACTGCGATGCCCAAATCCATTGTCGCTGCGCTGCAAATCGGCTCATTGCCCGCCGGCAAAGAGGCCACCCTTGACCAGATTCTGAGCTGGGAAGCCGCGATCAGCGAATCCGGCGCGGCGCTCGTGGTCATGCCGGAAGCGTTGCTCGGCGGTTACCCGAAAGGCGAGGGCTTCGGCACGCAACTGGGCTATCGCCTGCCCGAGGGGCGCGAAGCCTACGCCCGCTACTTCGCCAACGCGATTGACGTGCCGGGCGCAGAAACCGAGGCGCTCGCCGGGCTGTCGGCGCGCACCGGGGCCAATCTGGTGATCGGCGTGATCGAGCGCGCTGGCAGCACCTTGTATTGCACCGCCTTGTATTTCGACCCGCAGGCCGGGCTGGTCGGCAAGCACCGCAAACTGATGCCGACCGGCACCGAACGGCTGATCTGGGGCAAGGGCGACGGCTCGACCTTGCCAGTGTTCGACACCCAGGTCGGCAAGCTCGGCGCGGTGGTGTGCTGGGAAAACATGATGCCGCTGCTGCGCACGGCCATGTACGCCAAAGGCATCGAGGTCTGGTGCGCACCAACGGTCGATGAGCGCGAAATGTGGCAAGTGAGCATGCGCCACATCGCCCATGAAGGCCGATGCTTTGTGGTCAGCGCTTGCCAGGTCCAGGCCTCGCCGAACGAACTGGGCGTGGACATCGCCAACTGGCCGGCAGACCGCCCGCTGATTGCCGGCGGCAGCGTGATCGTCGGGCCGATGGGGGACGTGCTGGCAGGGCCGTTACGCGGCGAAGCGGGCCTGCTGACTGCTGAAATCGACACTGACGAACTGGTGCGCGCGCGTTACGACTACGACGTTGTCGGCCACTATGCGCGGCCGGATGTGTTCGAGTTATCCGTCGATGAACGCGCCAGGCCCGGAGTGCGTTTCAACCATTGACTGCCGGCTAACCCAAACCCTGTGGGAGCGAGCCTGCTCGCGAAAGCGCCAGCACATTCAACACATAAGTTGACTGACACTACGCTTTCGCGAGCAGGCTCGCTCCCACAATGGATCCAGTTTCATCCGCCAGTACTGCACCCACCGCAAACCCTGTGGGAGCGAGCCTGCTCGCGAAAGCGCCAGCACATTCAACACATAAGTTGACTGACACTACGCTTTCGCGAGCAGGCTCGCTCCCACATTGGTTTTGGTTCATCCCGGGTCATGTGCATGACTGCATAACCGGCATCAATGCCGGTCCAGCCATTCCTCGCGGGTAATCTCCCAGATCTCCCGAGCAAACCGTCCGCCGACAAAATCATCTTCATCGGTACGAATCAAGCGCATCCCTGCTCGCTGCGAAAGCTTGCGCGAGCCGATGTTCGGCGCCGCTTTCGGGACGCGCATCAGCGGGCGTCCAAGGGTCCTGAACCAGTATTCGGTCGCCGCTGCACTGGCCTCACCCATCAATCCCTGACCTTGCCATGCCGGCGCGAGCCAAAAGCCACGGTGATTGTCGACTTGGTCCATCAGGCTGATGCTGCCGATCAATTGCTCCGGTGCCGTTTTCAGGCGGATCGACCAGTGCCATTCCGTGCCGGCGGCGACGGCGGGCAGGGCGACATCGCGAAGGTAGGTCAGGGCGCCATCGTCCGGGTAGGGCCACGGCACGGCGGCATTCAGATAACGCACCACTTGCCAGTGCGCAAACTGCTTTTGCACGGCTTCGGCATCGGCCAGTTCGAGTGGACGCAGAATCAATCGTTCGGTGTAGAGCGTCGGTATATCTTCCATGAAACTGCAGCCTTCGTTGATAGCTCAAGGAATCGAGGCAGGCTAACGCATTTTTACCATGTAGCGGCACTCGTCCTGGGCAAACTCAACGTGCCGCTGTCGACAAAGCGCATCGTGCCGAACAGACCTCCGGCGAGTTTGCCGCGCAGGACATAGGGCAGGTTGTCGAGGGTTTGGGTCTGGCTCAGGCCCAGGGTCTGGCGCAGGACCGAAAATGCGGAGATGCTCACCGGTACGCTGACAATGGTTTCGGAAAAGCGCGGGATCGAGCCGCTTTGATCGCTCACACCGGAAGCCAGTGAATGGCCGTTGACGTCCAGATCGAGGGCGATGCCGTTGTAGTCGATGGCGGTTTCGTTGGGATTCTGCACGCGCAGTTTGATCGCAAAGCGCACTTCCAGATCCTGGCTCGGCAACGGTTCGAGGCCGACCACGTTGATGTTGACCGGATCTCGATTGGGGAACAGCGCACAGGCGCTCAGGGATAACAGCAGCAGCGACAGAATCAAGGCGTGGAGGCGGCGCATAAACGGTCTCTCGAAAAAAGGGCTGAACCGGCCTGTCGGTTCAGCCCTTTTTTCAAGGCCGGACGTCAGCGGTACTCTTGTGCGACAGTCGCCGTTGGGCCCGGTTCAGCTTTAGCCGGCACGTCCGGGTTTTCCATGACCTGAAGAATAGAAGCTTCCGGGTCGAAGTCGTCTTCTTCCAGCTCGATGAATTCCTCCGGCAGGAAGATATTCAGCACGATCGCGCACAGCGCGCCGACGGTGATTGGTGATTCGAAGATGTTGCGCAGCGCCTGCGGCAGTTCGCGCAATACTTCCGGGACCGCCGCGATGCCCAGGCCCATGCCCAGCGAAATCGCCACAATCAGCATATTGCGCCGATGCAGGCCGGCTTCGGCGAGGATCTTGATCCCGGCCACGGCAACGGTGCCGAACATCACCAGTTCGGCACCGCCGAGCACCGGTTTCGGCATTAATTGCAGCACGGCGCCGATCATCGGGAACAACCCGAGAATCACCAGTAACCCGGCAATGAAGAACGCGACATAGCGGCTGGCGACACCGGTGAGCTGAATCACCCCGTTGTTTTGCGCGAAGGTGACCATCGGCATGCTGTTGAACACTGCGGCCATGGCCGAATTGAGTCCGTCAGCGAGCAGGCCGGATTTGATCCGGCGAATGTATAGCGGCCCCTTGACCGGTTGCCTCGAGATCATCGAGTTGGCGGTCAGATCGCCGGCCGCTTCCAGTGGCGAAACGAGGAAAATCACCGCCACCGGCACGAACGCTACCCAGTCGAAATTGAAGCCGTACTTGAACGGCACCGGCACGCTGAACAGCGGCACGGCGGGCATCGCGGCGAAATCCACCGTGCCCATCAGCCACGCCACGACGTAGCCGAGGGTCAGGCTGATAACGATCGCGCCCAAACGCAGGAACGGTACGTCGACCCGGTTCAGCACAACGATGGTGCCGATCACCAGCGCCGCCAGGAACACATGGCTGGCCGCGCCCAGGTCGGCTGCGCCGAAGCCGCCGGCAATGTCGGTCATCGCCACTTTGATCAGCGACAGGCCCATCAGCGTAATGATCGTGCCAGTGACCACCGGGGTGATCAGCATGCGCAATTTGCCGATGAACTGGCTCAGCACCACCTCGATGAACGCGGCGAAAAAGCACACGCCGAAGATCGTCGAGAGGATTTCATCGGTGCCGCCACCGCGCGCCTTGACCATGAAGCCGGCGCTGAGAATCACGCTGATAAAGGAAAAGCTCGTGCCCTGAAGGCACAGCAAACCAGAACCGACCGGGCCGAAGCGCTTGGCCTGGACGAACGTGCCGAGCCCGGAGACAAACAGCGCCATGCTGATCAGGTAAGGGATTTCGCTTTGCAGGCCAAGGGCGCCGCCCATGATCAGCGTAGGCGTAATGATCCCGACGAAGCTCGCCAGTACGTGTTGCAGCGCGGCGAACACGGTGGCGGTCAGGTGCGGGCGGTCGTTGAGGCCGTAGATCAGGTCGTTGTTGCGCGGGGCGTTTTCAGAGGCGGTCATGGTGTTTTGCGCGCTGCGAGGCGGGGCCGGGTCAGAAAATGGAGGCGCAGGATGCCGCAAGCGGGCGGTGAGGGCAACGAGCAATAATTGCCCGAAAGGTCAGGTTCTGATCGTTCCCACGCAGGAGCGTGGGAACGATCTTGCTGCACCTCAAGCTCCTGCCATTTTCTGACGCCAGCCTCTGCTAATCTCCGACATCTTTCCAACCTGAGCCTGCCTATCGTGTCGCGTACCACCCGACTGTTGACCCTGCTGCAAGTGCTGCGCGGCAAAAAACGCCCGGTGACTGCCGCCACCCTGGCCGCCGAGCTGCAGGTGTCCGAGCGCACGCTCTACCGCGACATCGCCGAGCTGACCGCCCTTGGCGCGCCGATTCAGGGCGAGGCAGGGATCGGTTATGTGCTGCGCAACGGCCTGTTCCTGCCACCGCTGATGCTCAATGCCGACGAGACCGAAGCGATCGTTCTCGGTTTACGTTATGTCGATCAGCGTGGCGATGAAACATTGAGCAAAGCGGCGGCGGATGCCTTGGCCAAGATCGCCGCGGTGCTCGATCCGCAGGCTCAGGAAGCACTGCGCAATCCGACGGTGCTGCCGGGGCCGCCGGGCTACGGGTTCCCGCAGAACGCGGTGCCGTTGAACGTGTTTCGCCACGCGATCCGCGACCAGGCCAAACTGCACATTGATTACGCCGACGCGCAGCAGGTGCCGACTCAGCGGCTGATCTGGCCCTTGGCGCTGGGGTTTCTCAATGAGGTGCGGATCATTGTCGCGTGGTGTGAGTTACGCGGTGCCTATCGCACGTTCCGAACTGACCGGATCAGCGCTGCAAACCCACAGGGCGAGGCGTATCCGGGCCGGCGCAGCGACCTGCTGCGTATCTGGCGCAAGCAGATGCAACTGGACGAGGACGGCCGTTTCACTCCTGACAAAAACTGACACAACGCTGTTTTAGGATGGTCGCAGAACCACACAACAAGGAGCTGCCACCATGTCCCAACCCGCCTCAACACTGGCCCCGGCGATTGCTGCGTATATCGAGGCGGCCAATGCACGCGACACGTCGCAGGTCGCCAGTTTTTTCGCCGAGGATGCCAACGTGTTCGATGAAGGCCTGCATCAGGTCGGCCCGCAAGCCATCGCCCAATGGATGCGCGACACCGGGCAACGTTATCAGCCTCGTGTTGAAGTGCTCGACGTGCAGCAGCGCACCGGAAAAGTGCTGGTACAGGGACTGATCTCCGGCACATTTCCCGGCAGCCCGGCGCAGCTGCGCTACACGTTCCGGTTGAACGAGCAGGGGAAAATTACCCGGCTGGATATTTCCCTGTAGCCATCGTGGCATACTGCCGCGCATGACTTTCGATTCCCCCTTAAGCGCCTGGCAACACGCCGTTCAACACAACGGCTTCGTCCAGGATGAAGCCCAGGAACACGCGATCTGGGCCCTGCAAAAATGTCACGAAGCGCTGCACGCCGGTGCCCGTTCGGTCACCGGCGTTTATCTGTGGGGCCCGGTCGGGCGCGGCAAGACCTGGCTCATGGACCAGTTCTACCAGAGCCTGCGGGTGCCGGCGCGCCGGCAGCATTTTCATCACTTCATGGGCTGGGTGCATCAGCGCTCGTTCCAGTTGACCGGAATCGCCGATCCGCTGCGGGCGCTGGCCAAAGAACTCGCGGCAGAAGTCAAAGTGCTGTGTTTCGATGAGTTGTTCGTCAACGACATCGGCGACGCGATCATTCTCGGGCGGCTGTTTCAGGTGATGTTCGATGAGGGCGTGGTGATCGTCTGCACCTCCAACCTGCCGCCGGACGATCTCTACGCCGAGGGTTTCAACCGTGACCGTTTCGTCCCGGCGATTGCCGCGATCAAGGCGCATATGCGGGTGGTTGCGGTGAATGGTGCTGAGGATCATCGCCTGCATCCGGGGGCAGGCCTGCAACGTTACTTTGTGGCCACGTCATCGCTCAGTGCGCTGGACGACATCTTCCAGACCCTGGCCGCCGGTGAGCCGGCCACCGCTGAACCGGTGTCAGTCGGTCATCGCCAACTGAACGTGGTGCGGGCCAGTCAGTCGGTGTTGTGGTGTCGTTACGCCGACCTGTGCGAGCAACCGTTCGCCGCCATGGACTTCATCGCACTCTGTGATCGCTATCGGGCTATTCTGTTGAGCGACGTACCAAACCTCAGCGCGCGCAAACGCGAAGGGCGTATTGCCCGTGGCACGGAAGACGGCGCCGAGCGTGTAGTGGCGGGTGATCGAGAGCTGCCGCAGTTGTCCGTACACGACGACGGCGTGCGGCGGTTTATCGCTTTGGTCGACGAGTGCTACGACCGCAAGGTGCCGCTGTACATCGAGGCCGAAGTGCCGATGGCCGCGCTGTATACCGAGGGTTACCTGGAATTCCCGTTCCGCCGCACCCTGAGTCGTTTGCAAGAGATGCAGCTGCAGCGCTTTGCCGAAGCTTGAATGGAAGAGGGCGCCGACATGAGCCAACCGTTGTCCCATCATTTGCTGACCATGGCTTATCAGAATGCGTGGGCCAATCATCGTCTGGCCAAGGCCTGGAGCCAACTCGACGCGGCGGATCTTGCGGCGCCGAGGGTGAGTTTTTTCCCGAGTATTCGCCTGACGCTGAACCACATCCGGACGTGCGACTGGTTTTACGTCGATGCGCTGGAGCGCGAACTGCGCGGGGCTGAGCCGCATCCTGATTGCTATGTGTTCTTCAGTGCGGACGAGCCCTTCACCGACGCCGGGCAACTGCGCCAGGAACAGGCTCACGTCGACCGCAGGCTGATCGCTTATTGTGAGCAACTGCGCGATGCCGAGCTGAACCGGATCGTCACCATCGCCCGCGACATGCCCCAGCACGACAGTCGCCTGCGCTTGCTGTCGCACCTGTTCGAACATCAGATCCATCACCGCGGCCAGGTGCACGCGATGCTCAGCAATACTTCGGTGGAACCGCCACAGCTGGACGAATTCTTCTGCGCCGGCGAAAGCGCGTTGCGTGCCGCCGACTTCGCCGAGCTCGGCTGGACCGAGGAATTGATCTGGGGCCACGCCTGATCCGCGGATCTGCCGGTTGCTCACCGGTATCTGGCCGCGTTAAGGTCAGGCAGCCTTTCAGTGCGTACCTTGCGCGCCGGGGCTTTTTGTCTGTTCGGGGATGGAAATGGATTCCGCAGAAATTCTAGTACTTCAAGCCAGCTACACCAACCCAACGCACGCCGAAGCCATCGGCCTTGTGCTCAACCACTACGCAGAAGACCCCATGGGCGGCGGTCACTTGCTCGACCCGGACCTGCTGCGCCGGCTACCCGAAGAACTCGCCCGCCGCCCGCACGCCTTCAGCGTACTGGCCTTCGTCGGTGGCGAACCGGCGGGGCTGGTCAACTGCTTCGAAGGTTTCTCGACCTTCGCCTGCAAACCGCTGGTCAACGTCCACGATGTGGTGGTCGTGAGCCAGTTTCGCGGCTTGGGCCTGAGCCAGAAAATGTTGCAAAAGGTCGAAGAAATCTCGCGCCAGCGCGGCTGCTGCAAAATTACCCTCGAAGTGCTCGAAGGCAATGCCATCGCGCAGCAGTCGTACCGCAAGTTCGGCTTCGCGCCGGGCATGTTCGACCCGGATCACGGGCGCATGCTGTTCTGGATCAAGAATCTGCAGGCTTGAAGGCCGCTTACCTTATCTTTTCCTTCCAGGAGAGAGCCAGGGGTCAGGGGCTTAGGCCAACCTGACTGGCGGTGCTTGTCAGGTATTTCCTACAGGAGTACAAATGTACTCCATGACCCATCTCACTCCTCGCCGTACCGCCATCCTGACCTTTATCCGCGAACGTATCGCCGAACACGGTCAGTCCCCAAGCCTCGCTGAAATCAGCGAGGCTTTTGGTTTTGCCTCGCGCAGTGTGGCGCGCAAGCATGTGCTGGCGCTCACCGAAGCCGGTTTTATCGAGGTCAACCCGCATCAGGCCCGGGGCATCCGGCTGCTCGGACAACCGTCGCGTGCCGAAATGCTTGATGTCCCCGTACTTGGCCGGGTGGCCGCCGGTACGCCGATTGGCGCCGATGCCGATGTGCATGGGCGCTTGATGCTCGATCCCGCGCTGTTCTCCCGTACCCCCGATTACCTGCTGCGGGTGCAGGGTGATTCGATGATCGAGGATGGCATTCTCGACGGCGATCTGGTCGGTGTGCGGCGCAATCCGGAAGCGCTGAATGGGCAGATCGTGGTCGCGCGTCTCGATGGTGAAGTCACCATCAAACGCTTCGAACGGCTGGGCACTGAGGTGCGGCTGTTGCCGCGCAACCCGGCGTATCAGCCGATTGTTGTGCGTGACGATCAGGATCTGGCCATCGAAGGGGTGTTCTGCGGTCTGGTGAGGCAAGGCTGATGGGCGCCGTCGTTGCACTGGATACGCTGTTCAATGGCGGCCAGGTCTGGAAGGGCCGGCCTGCGCCACCGGCGGCCAGTCCACAGCCGACCGGGCATGCCGCACTCGATGCAGCGCTGCCCAGCGGTGGCTGGCCGGAAGGAGCATTGAGCGAAATCCTCCTGGCCGGCCCGGGTGTCGGTGAGCTGCAACTGGTCTGGCCGACGCTGGCGCGGCTGGCGGCGGCGGGTGAGCGCATCGTGCTGGTGGCGCCGCCGTTCGTGCCCTATCCGCAGGCGTGGGCCAGCGCCGGGGTCGACCTGCGGCAGTTGTCGGTGATTCAGGCCAGTGAACGCGATGCCTTGTGGGCGGCGGAACAATGCCTGCGTTCGGGCAGTTGTGGCGCAGTGCTGTGCTGGCCGCACAAGGCTGATGATCGTGCCTTGCGGCGTTTGCAGGTGGCCGCCGAATCCGGTCAGACCCTGGCCTTCGCCTGGCGACCGTTGAGCGAGGCGGTCAACCCGTCTCCAGCGGCGCTGCGGATTGCCATCGACGCCAAACCCGCTCAGTTGCGCATCCTCAAGTGCCGTGGCGGGTTGGCGCGCTCAGCGCCGATTGCCTTTGCCGTGGGGCACTGAGACCGTCATGCGCTGGGTATGCATTCTGTTTCCGCAATTGGCTCTGGACGCTGTACTGCGTCAGCGCCCCGATGCCGATGAGCCGTTGGTGCTGCTCAACGGCCCGGCCCAGCGCCGGGTATTGCAGGCGGTCAACCCGGCGGCCCGCAAGCTGGGTTTACGTGCAGGGCAATCGATGACCGCGGCCCAGGCCATGAGCAAAGGCTTTGCCACGGTTGATTACCAGGCCGCCGAAGTCGAGCGCTGGCAGCAGTTTCTCGCGGCGTGGGCCTATCGTTTCAGTGCACAGGTCAGCGTGAACTACCCACGTACGGTGGTGTTCGAGATCGAGTCGAGCCTGGGCCTGTTCGGCACCTGGGCGCAATTCGAAGCGCGGTTGCGCCAGGAACTGACCGATCTGGGCTTTCGCCATCGCATCGTCGCCGCCCCCAATCCAGTGGCTGCCCGCGTGTTGGCCAACGCCTACGATGGGCTGGTGGTGCCGGACGGCGAGGCCTTGCAACATCACCTGGGGCAATTGCCGGTCGACCGGGTCGGTCTCGAGCCGAGCGTGGCCACGGCACTTTCACGGATGGGCCTGCGCAATCTCAATCAAGTGCAAAGCCTGCCGCGTCAGGCGCTGGCGCGGCGCTTCGAAGCGTCGATGCTCAAACACCTCGATACGCTGTTCGGCGCCCGACCGTTGGCGCTGGAGTTCTACTTGCCACCCGATCGTTTCGATGTGCGCATCGAACTCAACTTCGACGTGCAATCGCATCAGGCACTGCTGTTCCCGTTGCGGCGTCTGACCGGCGATCTGTCGGCGTTCCTGTGCGGGCGCGACAGCGGCGTTCAGCGTTTCGATCTGCATCTGGAACACGCCGGCTTGCCGGACACGCTGATCAAGGTCGGCCTGCTCAGCGCCGAACGGGATCCGGCGATGCTTTTCGAACTGGCCCGGGGCCGGCTGGAACAGGTACAGGTCGAGGCGCCGGTGCGCGGCTTTCGCCTGCGTGCAGAAGATCTGCCGAGTTTCGTGCCGCAGTTTCAGGAGCTGTTCGACGACCGTCCGCAGCAGACCTTGCCGTGGGAGCAATTGCGCGAACGTCTGCGCGCACGGCTGGGCGACGATGCAGTGCAGGGTTTGCGCTTCCAGGCCGATCATCGTCCCGAGTGCGCCTGGCAATTTGGTGTCGACAAACAACCGTGTGCCGGCCTGCCGAGCGTGCAGCGTCCGGGCTGGCTACTCACTGAACCGCAGAGTGTGCCGGAAGGTTCGGCGCGGATTCTCATGGGCCCGGAGCGCATTGAATCCGGCTGGTGGGACGGCGATGATGTGCGCCGCGATTATTACCTGATCCAGAACCGCGCCGGCCAGCAAGGCTGGGCCTGGCGGGCGGTGGGTGAGGGCGGCCCGTTGTGGCTGCAGGGCTGGTTTGCATGAGCAGCGGTTACGCTGAACTGCATTGCCTGTCGAATTTCAGTTTCCAGCGCGGTGCGTCCAGTGCGTTGGAATTGTTTCAACGAGCGAAAAAGCACGGCTATCAGGCCTTGGCGATCACCGACGAATGCACCCTGGCCGGGATCGTGCGCGCATGGCAAGCGGCAAAGTCGGTTGAGTTGCCGCTGATCATCGGCAGCGAAGTGCGCGTTGAAAACGGCCCGAAGCTGGTGCTGCTGGTGGAGAACCTGGCCGGTTATCAGGCGCTGTGCGGCTTGATCACCCGCGCCCGGCGGCGTACGCAGAAAGGCCAGTATCAAGTCCTGCGCGAAGATCTAGACGACGCGTTGTCGGGGCTGCTGGTGTTGTGGGTGCCGGATTCTGTCACTGAGGTGCAAGAAGGGCGCTGGCTGAAACAGACGTTCGGCGACAGGCTGTGGCTGGCCGTGCAATTGCACCGAGGCCAGGACGATCGACAGCGTCTGGCGGCACTGCTGAATCTGGCCGCCGAGTTGCAGGTTCCAGCCGTAGCCAGTGGTGATGTGCACATGCACGCTCGTGGCCGCCGTGCCCTGCAGGACACCATGACCGCGATCCGTCATCACTTGCCGGTGGCCGAGGCCGGCCTGCGCTTGCACCCCAATGGCGAGCGGCACTTGCGCAGTGTCGAGGTGTTGCGTGAACTGTATCCGCAGGCGTTGCTCGATGAGTCGGTCGCCCTCGCTCGGCGTTGCACTTTTGATCTGAGCGAATTGCGCTATCAATATCCAAAGGAACTGGTGCCTGAGGGCCACAGCGCCACTTCCTGGTTGCGCCAGTTGACCAAGAAGGGCATCGCCTGGCGCTGGAAAAAAGGCGCACCCTTCAAGGTGCTACGGCAGATCAACAAGGAACTGCAACTGATCGCCGAACTCGGCTACGAAAGCTACTTCCTCACCGTACACGACGTGGTGCGTTTCGCTCGCGAGCAACAGATTCTTTGTCAGGGTCGTGGTTCGGCAGCCAACTCGGCGGTGTGCTTTGCCTTGGGCATCACCGAAATCGACCCGGAGCGCACCACATTGCTGTTCGAACGCTTCATGTCCAGGGAGCGCAACGAACCGCCGGACATCGACGTCGATTTCGAGCACGAGCGTCGCGAAGAAGTCCTGCAATATGTCTTCCGTCGATATGGCCGTGGTCGTGCAGCGTTGACCGCGGTGGTCAGCAGTTACCACGCCGCCGGTGCCGTGCGGGACGTGGCAAAAGCCTTGGGCCTGCCGCCGGATCAGATCAATGCGCTGGCCGATTGCTGCGGCCACTGGAGCGACGAAACTCCGCCGCTGGAACGCTTGCGCGAAAACGGTTTCGACCCCGAAAGCCCGCTGCTGCGACGGGTCTTGAGCCTGACCGGGCAGTTGATCGGCTTCCCCCGGCACCTGTCGCAACACCCCGGCGGCTTCGTGATTTCCGAGCAACCGCTGGACACCCTGGTGCCGGTCGAGAACGCGGCCATGGCCGAGCGCACGATCATTCAATGGGACAAGGACGACCTCGATGCGGTTGGCCTGCTCAAGGTGGATATCCTGGCACTCGGCATGCTCAGCGCGATCCGCCGCTGTTTCGATCTGCTGCGCCGCCATCGCCAGCGCGATCTGAGCCTGGCGACGATTCCTCCCGAAGACAAGCCGACCTACGACATGATCAGCCGCGCGGACACCATCGGCGTGTTCCAGATCGAGTCGCGGGCACAGATGTCGATGCTGCCGCGCCTGCGTCCGCAAAAATTCTACGACCTGGTGATTCAGGTGGCGATTGTCCGGCCGGGGCCAATTCAGGGCGGGATGGTTCACCCGTATCTGCGTCGGCGTAATAAAGAAGAAAAAGAAACCTATCCTTCGCCAGAGCTGGAAGTGGTGCTCAAGCGCACCCTCGGCGTGCCGCTGTTTCAGGAACAGGTGATGCAGATCGCCATTGTGGCCGCCGACTACAGCCCCGGCGAGGCCGACCAGTTGCGTCGCTCCATGGCTGCGTGGAAACGTCACGGCGGCCTGGAACCGCACAAGGAGCGCCTTGCTGCCGGTATGAAAAAAAACGGCTACACGCCGGAATTCGCTGCGCAGATCTTCGAACAGATCAAAGGATTCGGCAGCTACGGTTTCCCCGAGTCCCATGCCGCCAGTTTCGCTTTGCTGACCTACGCCAGTTGCTGGCTCAAGTGCCACGAACCGGCAGCGTTTGCCTGCGCGCTGATCAATAGCTGGCCGATGGGCTTCTACAGTCCCGACCAGATTCTGCAGGATGCGCGCCGTCATCAATTGCAGATTCGCCCGGTCGACGTACGTGCCAGCGATTGGGATTGCAGTCTGGAAACCACCACCGGGCCACAACCAGCGATTCGCATGGGCTTGCGCATGATCAAGGGCTTTCGCGAGGACGACGCCCGGCGCATTGAAGCGGCGCGGGTGCGCGGGGCGTTTGCCGACGTCGCCGACCTGGGCGAGCGTGCGGCGATCGACAGCCGCGCGCAAGCCTTGCTTGCCGATTCCGGGGCCTTGCGTGGGCTGGCCGGGCATCGGCATCGGGCGCGCTGGGAAGTGGCGGGGGTGCAGAAGCAGTTGGGGCTGTTTGCTGGATTGCCCAGTCAGGAAGAGCCGGAAGTGCTGCTGCCCAAACCCAGTGTTGGCGAGGATCTGCACGCCGACTACGCGACCGTCGGCACCACCTTGGGCCCGCACCCGCTGGCACTGTTGCGCGGTGAGTTGCGGGCCCTGCGCTGTCGCAGCTCGCGGGAATTGCTCGATGTCGAACATGGCCGGCCGGTGAGCATGGCCGGGCTGGTGACTGGGCGTCAACGACCGAGTACGGCCAGTGGGGTGACTTTCGTCACGCTGGAAGACGAGTTCGGCAACGTCAATGTAGTGGTCTGGCGCGACCTCGCCGAGCGCCAGCGGCAAGTACTGGTCGGCTCGCAACTGCTCAGGGTCGATGGCCGCTGGGAACGCGAGGGCGAAGTGCGGCACCTGATCGCCGGACGCCTGAGCGACCTGAGTCCGCTGCTCAATGGCATACGCGTGCAGAGCCGGGATTTCCACTGACCAACCATCCCCTGGGCCGCTCGTTCCCACGCTCCGCGTGGTAACGCCTCCGGTGACGCTCTGCGTCACAGTGGACGCGGAGCGTGCATGGCTGCATTCCCACGCAGAGCGTGGGAACGATCAGCACAAAACCTGTTTGAGTGAGCCTGAATCCACAGCCTGTTTATTGACGTCAAAAAAATCTGTCACGAATGATGGCACTTTGTCATAATGCCGGCCCTTTTCCGCTGCCCAGCGCTTTGCCGTGCCGGGACACCCCGTTTTTCAAGAAGGAAATACTCAGTGAGAATGATCTCCCGGATGTTGGTCTCAGGCGTTGCGATCGCCGTGCTCGGCACGCTGGCCACCACGCTGTCCGGCTGCGCCACGGAAAGCTCCCGCGCGCTGCCGGTGGCCAAGGTCGAAAGCGCCACTCAGGTCTGGACCGGTGTTCGCGTGCCGATGGCCGTGGGCAAATTCGATAACCGCTCCAGCTACATGCGCGGCATTTTCTCCGACGGCGTCGACCGTCTCGGCGGCCAGGCCAAGACCATCCTCATCACTCACTTGCAGCAGACCAACCGCTTCAGCGTGCTGGACCGCGACAACATGGGCGAAATCCAGCAGGAAGCCACCATCAAGGGCCAGGCTCAGCGCTTGAAAGGCGCTGATTACGTGGTCACCGGTGACGTCACCGAGTTCGGCCGCAAAGAAACCGGCGACCACCAGTTGTTCGGCATTCTCGGTCGCGGCAAGACCCAGGTCGCCTACGCCAAGGTCAACCTGAACATCGTCAATATCAGCACGTCGGAAGTGGTCTATTCGACCCAGGGCGCCGGCGAGTACGCCTTGTCCAACCGCGAAATCATCGGCTTCGGTGGCACCGCTGCCTACGACTCCACCCTCAACGGCAAAGTCCTGGATCTGGCCATGCGCGAGGCGATCAATCGTCTGGTCGATGGCATGAACGCCGGTGCCTGGAAACCGGGCAACTGATCGACGCCCATTGCAAGGAGCAACACCCATGAAACTGAATCTGTCGCGCCCGCTGCTGGCGCTGACTCTGGCCGCCAGTACGCTGCTGGCCGGTTGTGCCGGTCCGAAAACCCTGTACCAGTGGGAAGGCTACGAGCCGCAGGTCTACGAATACTTCAAAGGCGAAGAGCCGAAAGAAGCACAGGCCGAAGCACTGGAACGTGACCTGCAGAAAATCCGCTCGACCGGCAAAGCCGTACCGCCGGGCTACCACGCGCACCTGGGCCTGCTCTATCTGAGCATGGGCAAGGACGATCAGATGGTGCAGCAGTTCAACACCGAAAAAACATTGTTTCCCGAGTCCGGCACGTACATGGACTTTCTGCTTAAAAACGCCAAGGCCGGAGTCACCCAATGATCTCGCGTACCTGCAAATGGCTGATCGCCGGTCTGGCCCTGACCGTGCTGGGTGGCTGCGTCGCGCCGAAAACCGTGGATTACTCGGCCTACAAACAGGCGCGCCCGAAAACCATTCTGGTGCTGCCGCCGCTCAATACCTCGCCGGACGTGAAGGCTTCCTACAGCCTGCTGTCGCAAGTGACGTTCCCGCTGGCCGAGGCCGGTTACTACGTCCTGCCGATTGCGCTGGTCGATGAAACCTTCCGCCAGAACGGCATGACCACGCCTGATGACATCCATCAGGCACCGCCAAACAAACTGAAGGAAATCTTCGGGGCGGACGCGGCGCTGTACATCACCGTGAGCGAATACGGCACTCGCTACATGGTAATCAGCAGCGAGACTGCGGTGACCGCGACGGCGAAACTGGTCGACCTGAAAAGCGGCACGACGCTGTGGACCGGTACGGCGCGCGCGTCGAGCGAAGAGGGCGGCAACAACGGTGGCGGCGGTCTGATCGGCATGCTGATCACTGCCGCCGTAAAGCAGATCATCAACAGCTCCACCGACGCCGGCTACCCGATTGCCGGTGTCGCGAGCAATCGTCTGCTCTCCGCCGGCCACCCGGCAGGCCTGCTGTACGGCCCGCGCTCGCCGAAGTACGGCACCGACTGAACCTCTACCGGTGATCGTTCCCACGCTCTGCGTGGGAATGCCGCCATGGACGCTCTGCGTCCACTGTGACGCGGAGCGTCACGGGATGCATTCCCACGCGGAGCGAGGGAACGATCAACACCAGCTGCCGCTACCAGCCAAGCCGCTATCTCCCCATCGAAACCCCTGTATCCTGACGCCAAAGTCGATATTCTGCGCCTCGGGCCAATCGACGCCAAAGGAGTGTTCGTATGACCGACAAGAAACCGGAGACCACGGTCGACCGCGTCTATCAAGGGGTTTACCAGGCGATCAGCAAGCGTTCGCTGCGTCCGGGGATGAAACTGGGCGAGGCCTCGCTGGCCGAGCTGTTCAATGTCAGCCGCACCTCGGTGCGCGCGGCGCTCAAGCAATTGGAAGCCGAAGGGCTGGTCACCACCGAGCCCAACAAGGGCGCATCGGTGTCATTGCCGAGCAACGAAGAGCTGCGTTCGCTGTTCGAAACCCGCCGTCTGATCGAGATCGGCATCGTCACCGAACTGTGCCGGCGCAAAGACCCGGCGGCGATGCAGGACCTGCGTGCGCACCTGCTGCTCGAAGACGAAGCCCACGCGGCGGGCGATCACGAACGGCTGATTTACCTGCTCGGTGAATTCCACCTCAAACTGGCGCGCAGCCTGAATAATCCTGTCCTGCTCGACTGGTTCCAGAAACTGATCTCCCGCGCCTCGCTGTACGCTGCCGCGCTGGATGACGACAGCCATGAAGTCTGCCGTGACGACGAACACTTGCGTCTGATCGAGCATATCGAGGCCGGCAACCAGAGCGCTGCCATTGAACTGACCTGCACCCATTTGAACGGTATCGAGAAGGCCATTCTCGACGTCGCCGCGAAAATGAAAACCGGCTACCACCCGCTCAAGCACTTGATCGGCGTCTAGTCGGCTGCACGCCAGCAAATCGGCTAATCTCTGATGAAACCAATACGACCGAAGACGCTCGAAACTCACGAGCGTCGCGTCGTTCCGGCGTCGCGACAGATCGGGCATTCACCACAGGACACCGAGTCAATCGATGCAGTTTTTATCCGATAGCTACGGTTGTGACGGCTGGAAAGGCGAAATGGCCGAGCGTATTCGGGCGTTCGACTGGAGCCACACCGAGCTGGGCCCGTTGCATAGCTGGCCGGCCAGCCTGTGCAGCGCGGTACAACTGATGCTGGCCTCGCCGCTGCCAATGGTGATGCTTTGGGGCCGTGCCGGTTACATGGTTTACAACGACGCCTATTCGCAATTCGCCGGCGGCCGCCATCCTTACCTGCTTGGCGCGCCCGTCGAGTTGGGCTGGCCAGAAGTCGCCGAATTCAATCGCAACGTGGTCGACACCTGCCTGGCGGGCGGCACGCTGTCCTATCGCAATAAACTCCTGGTGCTGTTGCGCGACCGCGTCCCGGAAGACGTCTGGCTTGATCTCTATTACAGCCCGGTGGCCAATGATGACGGCGCGCCCGCCGGCGTCATGGCGATGGTGGTGGAAACCACCGAGCTGGTGATCTCCGAGCGCCTGCGTCAGGAAGCGGAGAACGCCTACCGCGCCGATAACGAGCGAGTGCGGCTGGCGCTGAATGCAGGGGCATTGCTCGGCTCGTTTGTCTGGGACATCAAAAACAACCGACTGTCGGCGGATGAGCGCTTCACCCGGACCTTCTCCTATCCACCGGACCGGGACCTGAGCAATCTGTCGCAGGCTGTCGCCGACTCGCGCATTCATCCCGATGACCTCGCCTGGGTACGGGAACGTGTCGCTCATTCGGTGCACACCGGTGAGCCATACAACGCCGAATACCGGGTGTTGCGCAGCGATGGCAGTTACCTGTGGGTGCTGGCCAGCGGTGCTTGCGAGTTCGACGAAGACGGCGCGCCGCTGCGCTTCCCGGGTGTGCTGATCGACATTCATGAACGCAAGAACGCTGAAGAATCCCTGCTCAGGTTCACGCGCAATCTGGAACAGCGTGTGGCCGAAGAGGTCGAGGCGCGGCTTGCGGCTGAAGAGCAGTTGCGCCAGTCGCAGAAGCTCGAATCGATCGGCGGACTGACTGGCGGCGTCGCTCACGATTTCAACAATCTGCTGCAAGTGATCGCGGGCAACCTGCATCTGCTCGCGCGGCATGAACCGAACAATGCCAATGTGCAGCGCCGCGTCGGTGCTTCGCTGGCAGCGGTCGAGCGCGGCGCCAAGCTGTCTTCGCAACTGCTCGCGTTTGCCCGGCGCCAGCCGTTGTCGCCGGCGGTATGCAACCCGCAGCAGATCTTCGAAGGCGTCGGCGAATTGCTTCAGCGCGCCCTCGGCGAAACTATCCAGATCGACGTGCAATTGCCGCCAGCACCGTGGCATGTCTACGTCGACCGCAACCAGCTGGAAAACGCCATTCTCAACCTGGCGATCAACGCCCGCGATGCCATGCAAGGCGAGGGCGTGATCGGCCTCAGCGCCTCCAACGTGCAGCTCGACAGCGCGTTCTGTGCCGGTAAAGGCATCAGTCCCGGCGACTTCGTGCGGGTCGCGGTCAGCGACAGCGGCGCCGGTATCCCGCCGGACATTCTCGAGCAAGTGTTCGAGCCGTTTTTCACCACCAAGGCCGATGGTCAGGGTACCGGGCTTGGCTTGAGCATGGTCTTCGGTTTCGTCAAGCAGAGCGGCGGCCATGTCGAAATCGACAGCCGCATCGGCGAGGGCACGCGGGTGCAGTTGTATTTCCCGCGCAGTCTGCGTCCGGTCCTCGACGAATCGCCGAATCTGCAACGCCAGCAAAGTGGCGGCAACGAGACGATTCTGGTGGTCGAGGACAACGATGCCGTGCGCGCTTCGGCGGTCGAGTTACTGCGCGAGGAAGGTTATCGCGTGGTCACCGCCGGCAATGGCGACGTGGCGATGCAGACACTGCTTGAAGGCACTGAAGTCGATCTGATTTTCACTGATGTGGTCATGCCGGGATTGATCAAGAGCTCGGATCTGTTCGCCTGGGCCAAGGTGCAGACGCCGCCGGTGGCGGTGCTGTTCACGTCCGGACATACCCGCGACATCATTTCGCGCAATCACCAGCTCAGCCCCGACACCCACCTGCTCGGCAAGCCGTACAGTCCGCAAGCGCTGCTGCAAACGATTCGCGCGGTACTCAGCAGTTGAGCGCTGAACACCCCTTCACCAAGGCAGGCCGATGACTTCCAAACGCAGCTCCAAAGCCCCCGCCGGCATGGTCCGGGTTCGTGGCGCCCGCGAACACAACCTGAAAAACGTTGACGTCGACATTCCGCGCGACGCCTTGGTGGTGTTCACCGGAGTCTCCGGTTCGGGCAAATCATCACTGGCCTTTTCGACCCTGTACGCTGAGGCGCAGCGGCGCTATTTCGAATCGGTGGCGCCTTACGCTCGGCGCCTGATCGATCAGGTCGGTGTGCCGGATGTCGATTCCATCGAAGGCCTGCCGCCCGCCGTCGCGTTGCAGCAACAGCGCGGTACGCCGAGTACGCGTTCATCGGTGGGCAGCGTGACCACGCTATCGAGCCTGATCCGCATGCTCTATTCGCGCGCCGGCAGTTATCCGCCGGGGCAACCGATGTTGTACGCCGAGGATTTTTCGCCGAATACCCCGCAAGGCGCCTGCCCGGAATGTCATGGGTTGGGGCGGGTTTATGAGGTCACCGAGGCGCTGATGGTGCCGGATCCGAACCTGACCATCCGCCAGCGCGCCGTGGCGTCCTGGCCGCTGGCGTGGCAGGGGCAGAACCTGCGCGACATCCTGGTCACCATGGGTATAGACGTCGACATTCCATGGAAGAAACTGCCGAAAAAGCAGCGCGACTGGATTCTCTTCACCGAAGAAACCCCGACCGTGCCGGTGTACGCCGGGCTGACCCCGGAAGAAACCCGCGTCGCCCTCAAACGCAAGCTGGATCCGAGTTACCAGGGCACATTTACCGGCGCCCGTCGCTACATCCTGCACACGTTTACCCACTCGCAAAGTGCGCTGATGAAAAAGCGCGTTTCGCAGTTCATGCTCGGCAGCCCGTGCCCGCTGTGTGAGGGCAAGCGCCTGAAGCGTGAGGCGTTGTCGGTGACGTTTGCCGGGCATGACATCGGTGCGCTGTCGCAGATGCCGCTGCTGCAAGTGGCTGAGGTGTTGCGCCCAGTCGCTGCGGCGGATTATCTCGAGCAGGCTGAAGAAAGCAGCGCAACCCTTAGCCACGCGCAAACCCGCGAGGCCCGCCAGCAGCGTGTGGCCCACGGCGCCAGCGGTCACGCCAGCGCGCCGGATGTGCGGCACACGCCGAACCTGTCGCTGGAAAAGCGCATTGCCGCACAGCGCATCGCCGAGGATCTGCTGGAGCGGGTCAGCACCCTGACTGATCTGGGCCTCGGTTATCTGGCGCTCGAGCGCAGCACGCCGACGCTGTCGTCCGGCGAGTTGCAGCGCTTGCGCCTGGCGACGCAATTGGGCTCGCAGCTGTTCGGCGTGATCTACGTGCTCGACGAGCCGTCCGCCGGCTTGCATCCGGCCGATGGCGAGGCGTTGTTCGAGGCCTTGCAGCGATTGAAGGCGGACGGCAACACGCTGTTCGTGGTCGAGCATGATGTCGAGACCATGCGCCGCGCCGACTGGCTGATTGACGTCGGCCCGGCTGCGGGCGAGAAGGGCGGTGAGGTGTTGTACAGCGGCCCGCCGGCCGGTCTGGCCGAGGTCGGGTTGTCGCAGACCCGACCCTATCTGTTCGGCGAAGCGCAGCGTCCGCCACGCACGGCGCGTAAGCCTACGGCGTGGCTGAAGCTTGCGGGCATCACGCGCAATAATTTGAACAACCTCAGTGCCGAATTTCCCTTGGGCTGTTTCACCTCGGTGACCGGTGTGTCGGGCTCCGGCAAGTCGAGCCTGGTCAGTCAGGCCTTGCTCGAGCTGGTCGGTGCGCAACTGGGCCGGCCGACGGTTGAGGCCGAACCGGAAGAACTCAGCCTCGAAGACGATGCACCGCAGGTCAGCGGTGGCCAGGTCACGGCGGGGCTGGAATCGATCAAGCGTCTGGTGCAGGTCGACCAGAAGCCGATTGGTCGCACGCCACGCTCCAACCTGGCGACCTATACCGGGCTGTTCGATAACGTACGCAAACTGTTTGCCGCCACCGATGCGGCGCGCGCCGAAGGTTACGCCGCCGGGCAGTTTTCCTTCAACGTCGCCAAAGGCCGCTGCGCCACCTGCGAAGGTGAGGGGTTTGTCAGTGTCGAGTTGTTGTTCATGCCCAGCGTCTACGCACCGTGCCCGACCTGTCATGGCGCGCGCTATAACCCGCAGACCCTGGCGATTGTCTGGCAAGGCTTGAGCATCGCTCAGGTGTTGCAATTGACCGTCGATGAGGCAGTCACGGTGTTTGCCGAGCAACCGGCCATTCGCCGCTCGCTGGAAGTGCTGCGTGACATTGGCCTCGGCTACCTGCGCCTCGGGCAGCCGGCCACCGAGCTGTCCGGTGGTGAGGCGCAGCGCATCAAACTCGCCACCGAATTGCAGCGCAACCAGCGCGGCGCGACCTTGTATGTGCTCGACGAACCGACCACCGGATTGCACCCGCGCGATGTCGATCGGTTGCTCGAGCAACTGGATACGCTGGTGACCGCAGGGCACACGGTGATCGTCGTCGAGCATGAAATGCGCGTGGTCGCGCAAAGCGACTGGGTGATCGACATCGGCCCGGGAGCGGGGGATCAGGGCGGCAGAATCGTCGCCGCCGGCACACCGCAAAAAATCGCCGCCAGCAAGAGAAGCAAGACTGCACCGTTTCTCGCCCAGGCTTTGGGCCGATAGCTCCATGGCCGCGGCCGGCCCCATCGCCAGCAGGCTGGCTCCCACAATGGATCTCGGTTCGGCATCAGAACAGTGGTGGATTGGCTGGCGCCATCGCTGGCAAGCCAGCTCCCACAGGGATCTTGGAGATGTCTGATTATTGAGCCACAACACAAAACCTGTGGGAGCTTGCCTGCAAGCGATAGCGGTAGAACATTCAAACGTTCATTGACTGGGAGTCAGCTATCGCCAGCAGACTGGCTCCCACAGGTTTCTGCGGTGTACTCAAGGCCGTGGCGACACGCCAGTCACTGTGTGAGTCTATTCGCCACGAATGATTTATCCGCCGAATCACAAGCTCCTGCGATGTTTTGAACGAATCATCGCCGTCGGGCTTCGAATCTGCATGGCCGACGTTTCCAGTCGTGCCAGATGAAAGATGCAGGACCCTGAATGAGGTGGCTATGAACGATCAAGCGTCGCAACAGCAAAATCAATCAGCTGATTCGATCAACCGCAACGACCCCGCGATCGATCCGCAATCACCGGGGCAGACCACGCCAGCGCCAGTAGAAGAGGGCCAGGCGGACAGTGCGCGCAGTGACGTCGATCAGAAGCAGCATCACAACGACAACAGCAACGACTTCAGCCCCGGCTTCAAGCCCGATCCGGACAGACCTGCGCCGGGCGAGAGCACCGACGCCGACATCGACACCGACGGGGGTTGATTGGCACACACAAAAAAGCCGCATCCATGGATGCGGCTTTTTACGCTCCGGGCGTTTATTTGCTCGTATGCTTGGCTTGTAGCTCTTTGGCGTGTTTGAGGTGTTCTTCCAGCGCCGGGAGCATTTTTTGTGCGAAGGCTTTGAGCTCAGTCGCACCCTTGGCCTTGTCATCGGTCACGGTGTTCGCCTGTTTCTTGAACAGCTCGATGGTTTCCTGGTGTGCCATGACCTGATTGTTGGCATAGGCTGCATCGAACGATTCGTCGCGCATGTCGAGAATCTTGGCCTTGGCCTGTTTGGTCAGGGTCGTGGTGTCCGGCACTTCGATGTCGTTGGCTTTGGCGATCTTCGCCAGCTCATCGTTGGCCTTGCTGTGATCGGTGATCATCTGGTTGGCGAAAGCCTTGATGTCAGCCGATTGGCTTTTTTCCAGCGCCAGGCGACTGGTTTCGATTTCCGCGATGCCACCGGCCGCCGCGTTGTCGACAAAGTCGTTGGAAGTGGCAGCAAAGGCCGAGCTCATGCCGGCACTGAGGGCAACAGCCAGAGCGAGATGACGCAGGTTGAATCCGTCCATTGGGTATCTCCACGCAGGTTTTTGTGAGCGTTAACCAATGGAGCGAACGCACCCGGCAAAGGTTTTATCGCATTTGCGACAGGGCGACGAACGGCAACCGCTGGTCTGACAGGGTGTCGACAGACGCCTGCGGGTGAGGCCATGCTGATAACGAACCAGCGCATCGGTCGCGTTGGTTGTCGATCAATTGATGGAGGTGTTTCATGCCGGTTTCACATGATCTGTATCAGGACCTGGGTTGCAAAAAGGAAGAGATCGAGCAAAAACGCTCCGAGGATCCGAAGCTGGATTCGTTGGTGGCTAAATACTTTGATGTGGACAAGGAAGTGGTCGAGGCCGAGAACGCCAATACACTCAGTGATGACGACCTGAAAAAGCTCAAGGAGAAACGCGTGATCGCCAAAGAAGGCATCGTCGCCCGACTGGCCGGGCAGCCGCTGACGGGCCAGTGAGCTACCGACCGGCGGTCACAGACTGACCGGAACGACTATCGGCAACGGCACCTCGAATATTCAGAGTCTCTTGTCCCCGACTCTTGGCGAGGTGCCTTATGAACGACCCCAGATTCCCCAGTGAGGAGCAGGGCGGATTCGACCCGATTCCAACCCGTCCCGAACCGAACAGCCCGGCGCATACCACTGCGCATCCCGAAAAGCCTGTAGAAGAATTGCCTGAGGATGAAGATCCCGAGAAGTTCGACAGGTCCAGCAACTGACAAACCGCTATCGCCAGCAGGCTGCCTCCCACAGTGGAATGTGTTGCCCACAGATTTTGTGACCGACGCAGAACCCTGTGGGAGCTAGCCTGCTAGCGATAGCGCCAGTCCATTCAACACAGCCTCGAAGGGGTCACTTCAGAGCCGCATCCAGTGGCAAACGCGCCATATGCCGCGCCTTCAACGAGCCGAAATACAACCACTCCCCATACTCGCGCACCGTGGTAATCGGCGAATAATTGCCGCTGCTCGCGTCCTGCAGATTGGCGATCACCTTGCCCTGCAGATCCAGCCCCAGCACAAAGCCGCGTTTCTCCACCGGTTTCGGCAGCACGGTGAGCGCCCGGACGATCATCTTGCGCACGAACGGGTGCTCGGCGGTGCCATCGAGCAACGCATTGCGCGGCGCATACAAGGCCACCCAGAAGCGATTGCTGCCGTTGAACGCGAGGTTGTCCGGCAGCCCCGGCAAGTTGTCGATGAAGACATCACGGGTGCCGGCTTGCGGTCCGCTCAGCCAGTAACGGCTGATGCGGTAGGCGCCGGTTTCGTTGACCAGCACATAGGCGTCATCCGGGCCGAGGGTCACACCGTTGGCGAACTGCAGTTCGTCCAGCAACACACTGGTCTTGCCGGTCTGAAAGTCGTAGCGCAGCAAACGCCCGTCGGCGCCGTGCTCGATGATCGCCTCGCCGTCATGGCCATAGCCCCAGCGGCTGGACGCGTCGCTGAAGTAGGCGTAATGCCCGGATTTGTCGATCGCCACGTCATCGGTGAAGCCGAAAGCCAGACCGTTGGCCTCGGTGCTCAATGGAATCAACCGACCTTGCGCGTCGAGGGACAGCAAGCCCTTGACCGCATCGGCGATCACCAGCAAACCGTTGGGATGCCGCGCCAGGCCCAGCGGACGACCGCCAGTGTCAGCCAGCACTTTGCGCGCCTGGCCGTCGAGGCTGGTGCGGATCAGTCGGCCGTCGTGCAGGCCGGTGATGAGGTAATCGTCTTCCAGCAGTAATGCTTCCGGCCCTTCGATATCGCTCGGCCCGACCTTTACCGCGCCTTTGAGTTTCTGATTGTCGGCGTAGATGCCTTCTTTCAGCGACGGTGCTGGCGGTGGCGTCCAGGCCAGCGGTTCGACGCGGGTCGGCAACAACAATAGAAAACCGACTACGATGACGATCAGCAATGACAATCCATGCCGTAGCTTCACGCGTGCGCCCTCGCTGAGGCCAGGTACTGCGTGGCCATGTCGCGCAACGCCAGCAATGACGCGGCGGACTCGCGCTCGATACGCCGCTTGAGCAGCAAGCGATTGGCGATGCGCAGGGCGAAGCCGTCGAAGCGATAATCCAGCGTGCGCACGAATCGCGTCGCGCCAGCCTCGGCGCTGCATTCGTAAGTCAGATTCAACGACAGTCCCTGGTCACCCTGTGCCCGCGCACACCAGCGGCGGCCGGGCAGGTATTCGGTAACCTCCCAGCGCAAATGGCCGCTGCGCCCGCCGGCGTTGATGTCTTCCTCGAAACGTGAACCGGCATGCAGCGGCCCTTGGGCGCCGTCGATTTTCAGCGACGAAGGATGCCACTCCGGCCAGCGACTGACGGTGGCGGCATAGGCGAGGACGGCAACAGGGTCGCCAGCAATATCGATCTGGTGCTGCATGCGGGTCATGGGCAGTCTCGAGTGGCTCGGAAGGGGGGCTTCAGGCGCGCGATAAAGCGTGCCGAACAGGTAATCCATCAGCGGCACAACGATGTTGAAATTGCTTGCCTGCATGTGCTCGCGGCGGTGATGCAATTCATGCAGGCGGCGCATCTGCCGAATCCACGGCAGGCGCGCCAGCGGATGATCTGGCGGTAGATGTTCGCAGGCGTGAAACACTTCGTAAGTCAGGTAGCCCAGCACCATGCAACCGCCGAACAGGCCGGCGACGTTGCTGTTTACCTGCGCCAGCAACCACCACAGCGGGAGGGTGATCAGCAGCGTATGGATCACGACCAGCCACGCCGGAAACAGAATCACCCGCCAGTCGCGCGCGCTGTCGTAGCTCATGTGGCCCGGGGTGAAAAAGCTGTGGTGATCGCCTGCGTGGCGGGCATAGAACATTTTCGCCCAAGCCTTTTTGTGGTGGCCGAGATGACGATGGGCCATGTACACGCCAAAATTGAACAGCAGCAGGGTCAGCGGCACCGTCAGCCATTGCAGCGGACTGACCTGTTGCACGCCGCTCCAGAACCCGGCGATCGCCAGCACACCAAACACCAGTACAAAACCGCCGTGCAGCCACGGGTTGTAGCGCGGATGAACGGCCACGCGGTAGCGCTCGCGGAACATCTCGGTGGTCTGCCTCACTGCCTCACCTGCGGGTGTCGTTGTTATACCCGGCAGAGTAGCCGATCCGGCCATGGGTGCAGGCTCGACCTTGATGGCAGTTGCGCCATCATCCGGTGTAAAGCGTTCGCGTCAGCTCAACGGATTCCAGCGCTGCGACCAGTCGTCATCGGTGCGGATCACTTCGCGCAGCAGGTCGAAGGCGTGCTGCAGGGTTGCCGAATCCCGGTCGCGTGAATAGACGAGGTAGGTCGGATAGCCGAATTCCGGGGCTTTGGTCACCGCCTCCAGCGCACCGGTTTCAAGATAGGTGCGCACCACGCGGGTCCGGAAGTAGCCGCTGCCGCCGTGTTCGAGAATGTATTGCAGGGCCAGTGGGCCAAGATTGAAACTCAGCGGCGCCTTGGCCTTTTCCGGCAGCGCGGCGTCGTGCTGGCGGCGGAAATCCGGGCCCCAGTCGATGTACACGTAGGGATCCGGGCGATCCGGGGCGCGCACCAGAATCAGTTTTTCTTCCAGCACTTGCTCAACCTGCAAGCCCGGCCAGTATTCCGGTTGATAGACCAGGGCTGCGTCGAGCACGCCGAGTTCGAGCTGGCGCAGCAGGTTCTCGCCATCGCGGATTTCCATGCGCAGGGCGTGACCGGGGATCTTCTCGCGCAGTTCCGCCGCCCAACTGAGCATCAACGGATTGCACAGGCTGACTTCGCCGCCGATGTGCAGCACGTTGTGATAGCCCTCGGGCAGCGGCAGGTCGCGGCGTGCAGCTTCCCAGGTCTGCACCAGTTGATTGGCATAGATCACGAAGGCCTCGCCATTGGGCGTCAGCTTCGCCCCGGCGCGGTTACGCACGAACAGCGTACTGCCGAGCTGGCTCTCCAGCTTCTGCACCCGCGCAGTAATTGCCGTCTGCGTGACAAACAGCTTCTGCGCCGCCGCGGCGAGGCTGCCATGGCGGACAATTTCCAGAAAAGTGCGAGCGAGATCGATGTCCATGGGCGGGCCGGTGTTTTCAGATGGCGCATTGTACGGGCAAAAGTCACCGCCAAATCAACTGGCCAACTCAACCGAACGCACCCGTGCCCAGTCCTCGACCAACCGCGCCGGCGTGCCGCAAACCTTGCGCTTGTAGACGAAGTTGCGGCACTTCTCGGCGAACTGGTTGTGGTTGTGCGGCGCAACGCTCTGTCTGCTCGGGCCGACTCGTTGTGCTGCCTGGCGTTCGTTCAGGTCCTACGGAAACGGGCCTGTTTCCAGCTGATGAGGGGATATTTCTGACGACTTTTTCAGGTTGGTTGTCGGACGCCTGGCCTATAGCATCAGTCCCGACATTGAAGTCACCGAGCGCTTGATCGCTCTGAACCCAGACAAAGGACGGCAATATGCGAATCCCGCTGCTTGAAGGCCACACGCCTGCTTACTCCCCTCGCCATTACTGGCGCGACGATCGCGCCAGATGCCCCTCGGAGGACGTCGCCATGCCAACCGCCAAAGCGCCTCGGCTTACGGGTTTGAAAAAACTCGAGGGCAAGCCCGTCGAGTTGTTGCTGCGCGGGCAGGACACCGGCGACGACCCGATGCTGATTCTGCGCTGCACAACCGAAGGGTTTGAACTGCACGATGTCGTCAATATGCTCGCCACCAGCGAGCTCTATCAGCGTGGCGATCTGGTCAAACGCATCACTGGAAGGTCGGTCAGAACCGTGCGGCGCCTGCTCAAAGAGGGAACGTCGGTGCGCCTGGACACGCCGCAGAGCATCATCGCGTACCAATACGCCGCTGCGCTGGAATTGGCCACCGAAGTGTTCGCACGCCAGGCCAAGGCCGAGTCGTGGCTGCAACAATCTGCGACCTATTTCTACGGTCATGTTCCGCTCGATCTGGTCGGGCACGCATTGGGCTTCAGGATGGTCGAGGAGTATCTGAACCAGATCAAATACGGGGTTTATCAATGAATCCCTTGCCCTGGGATGAACGCTGGTACGCCTGGCGACTGGATCGCGAGATGTACAGCGATACGTGGGATCGCGGCCTGGGTTCGAATCGCCGTGGCGGCCGCTGGAATACACCCGGGAGACGTGTGGTTTATGCGTCAGTCGACCCATCCACGGCCATCCTCGAAGTAGCCGCCCATGGCGGGTTCGATGCACTGGACGAGGAGCCTCACGTGTTGACCTGTTTTGAGGTCATCCACGAAGCCAGCGTCAGAATCGTGCAACCGGAAGAAGTGCCCAATCCGCATTGGTTGCACCCGATGAAAACATCGCCCAATCAGCGCAAGTTTGCCGACGCATTGTTGGCGGAACACCCCTTTGTACTGGTGCCCTCGGTCGCAACCCGCCATTCGTGGAATTTGCTGGTGAGCTGCGACCTGGCGGAGGGACAGTTCAAAATGATTTCGCAAGAGCGTTTTGGTCTGGATACGCGGTTGTTGAAGGATTTGGTGGCAAGCTGACCAGACGCTCAACTGCCATACGCAAGCCAGGCGCAGAAACGACAAATCCCGCCACCAGGACGGGATTTGCAGATAGCCAAGCCGCTTCTTACGAAGGGAACAGCTCGGACAGTTTCATCGACAGCATCATGTCGCCTTCAACGCGCAGCTTGCCGCCCATGAATGCCTGCATGCCGTCGGTTTCGCCGCTGACGATGTCTTTCAGGGTCTGGCTGTCGAGTACCAGCGTGCAGTTGGCATCCGGGTTTTCGCCTTCCTGGATGTCACAAGTACCGTCCTTGACGATCAGTGCGTACTGCTTGTCTTCGTCGGTGATGTTGAAACCGAAGACCAGGTCCAGACCGGCAGCGGCGGCTGGGTTGAACTTGGCTTGCATTGCTTTTACGGCATCAGCTACGGAGGTCATGGTTCGATCCTTTGTTAGGTAATGGTGCTGGTGTTACAGCAAGGGTCACAGTTGTCCGGTACTCAGCGGAAGGTGATGAGTTCCGGAGCCTTCAGCAGTTGCAAGTGCGCATGACTGTTGAAGGAAGCCAGGGCCACCTCGCGACCGCGGAATTTCAGCTGGTTGAGCGAGGTGTTGACGATTTGCCAGTTCAATTCAAAGGCCTGTTTCGCAGGCATTTGCGTAATGAGGTGGAGCAGGGCAGTGATGGTGCCGCCGGAAGTGAATACGGCAACGGATTGATGCTTTTCCGCCAGATCAAGAATCCGGTGCAGACCGGCGCGGACGCGTTCGACGAAGCCCTGCCAGCTTTCCAGGCCAGGGGTGTCGAAGGTGCCGGCCAGCCAGCGCTCGATGATCAGGGCGAAAATGCGCTGGAATTCGCCACGGTTTTGCGCGGCGTTACGCAGGATGTCGAGCGCTTCCGGTTCTTCCGGCAACATCGCCGGGAGCAGCGCGCGGATCACCGCGTCGGCATCGAATTCGTTGAACGCCGAGTCGGTTTCGAGGATCGGCACCGGCAGGCCTTTGGCGCTGAATTGCTCCAGGGCGCTGGTGGCCGTGTGTTGCTGGCGGCGCAGGTCACCGGCGAGGCAGCGATCGAAGCGAATGCCCAGTTCAGCGAGGTGCTGACCGAGGATTTCTGCCTGGCGCACGCCGGTTGGCGACAGCACGTCATAGTCGTCTGCACCGAAGGAGGCCTGGCCATGTCGAATCAAGTAGATGCTGCCCACGTCCGCGTCTTCCCGGTACGTTGAAGGTTCGGCGAGGTTATGAGGATGGCGGGTAGCTGTCAATGAAAAAACATACGCTTGTTTGAAATGCCCGTTACCGGGGTGTTGCCGGAGGTTTCCCGGCTGGTCGACAGGGCGGCGCATGGGTATGCTGGGGCCATCCCGCGTGTGCCGTACCACCACGCATTGTTCTAAGGAGTCTCTGTGGAGTTTTTCACCGAATACGCCAGCTTCCTGGCCAAGACTGTCACGCTGGTGATCGCCATTTTGGTGGTGCTGGCCAGTTTTGCTGCATTGCGCAGCAAGGGCCGGCGCAAGTCGGCGGGGCAATTGCAGGTCAGCAAGCTCAACGATTTCTACAAAGGCCTGCGTGAGCGCCTTGAGCAGACGCTGCTCGACAAGGATCAGCTCAAGGCGCTGCGCAAAAGCGAGGCGAAATCCGAGAAAGGCGAGAAGAAACAAAAGAACAAGCCGGAGAAAAAATCACGGGTGTTCGTGCTCGATTTCGATGGCGATATCAAGGCCTCGGCTACCGAAAGCCTGCGCCACGAGATCACCGCGTTGCTGACCCTCGCCACGCCCAGGGATGAAGTCGTGCTGCGCCTGGAAAGCGGCGGCGGCATGGTTCACAGCTACGGTCTGGCCTCCTCGCAACTGGCGCGTATCCGTGAGGCCGGCGTGCCGTTGACCGTCTGCATTGACAAGGTTGCGGCGAGCGGCGGCTACATGATGGCCTGCATCGGCGAGAAGATCATCAGCGCGCCGTTCGCGATTCTCGGCTCGATCGGGGTGGTTGCGCAGTTGCCCAACGTCAATCGCCTGCTCAAGAAGCACGATATCGACTTCGAAGTGCTGACCGCCGGTGAGTACAAGCGCACCCTGACCGTGTTTGGCGAAAACACCGAAAAGGGCCGGGAGAAGTTCCAGGAAGACCTGGACATCACCCATCAACTGTTCAAGAACTTCGTCGCGCGCTATCGCCCGCAACTGGCGATCGATGACGTGGCGACCGGCGAAGTCTGGCTCGGCATCGCGGCGCTGGACAAGCAGTTGGTCGACGAATTGAAGACCAGCGACGAATACCTGGCAGACCGGGCGAAAAAAGCCGAGGTTTATCACCTGCACTACGCCGAGCGTAAAAGCCTGCAGGAGCGTATCGGCATGGCCGCCAGCGGTTCAGTCGATCGCGTGCTGTTGAGCTGGTGGAGCCGCCTGACGCAGCAACGGTTTTGGTAACTCAACAGGCATAAAAAACGCCGGTCACATGACCGGCGTTTTTGTATCTGCTACAAAGCGATGGGGCTTAACGGCGACGGAACAGCGGCAGCGGTTCGTCAGTCGCGGCCTGGTACGTCACGGAGAAGTCCTTGAGACCTTCCAGCGCCTCGTACGGATCTTTGTCGGCGCGAATGGCAAACGCGTCGAAACCGCAGCGATGCATGTAGAACAGCTGATCGCGCAGCACGTCGCCAATCGCACGCAGTTCACCTTTGAAGCCATAGCGGTCACGCAACAGGCGCGCATTGGAATAGCTGCGGCCGTCGGTGAAAGCCGGGAAGTTCAGGGCAATCACCTGAAACTCATTGACCACTTCACCGATCTCTTCGGCTTCTTCGTCAGCGTCCAGCCAGACACCCAGACCGCCATCGCGAGCCTTGAGCATGCGGCTGTGCTCGCGCCACAGTTGCAGCGGAACGATCAGGTCGTCGCAGTTGCTGATTTCGTCGATGTTGAAATCCTTTGGCAGCAGGTGCCAGGTTTCGTCGACGACTTCGTTGTTCTTAATGATTCGCTGCATAGACGCGTTCCTTGAAGAGGTCGATGCCAATACGCTGATAGGTGTCGATGAAGCGCTCGTCTTCGGTGCGCTGTTCAACGTACACGTCGATCAGTTTCGAAATCACGTCAGGCATGGCGTCCTGCGCGAAGGACGGGCCGAGGATCTTGCCCAGGCTCGCGTCACGGCTGGCGCTGCCACCGAGGGACACCTGATAGAACTCTTCGCCTTTCTTGTCCACACCGAGGATGCCGATGTGGCCGACGTGGTGGTGACCACAGGCGTTCATGCAACCGGAGATGTTCAGGTCCAGCTCGCCGATATCGAACAGGTAGTCGAGATCGTCGAAACGACGCTGGATCGATTCGGCGATCGGGATCGACTTGGCGTTGGCCAGCGAGCAGAAATCACCGCCAGGGCAGCAGATGATATCGGTCAGCAAACCAATGTTCGGCGTGGCGAAACCTTGCTCGCGCAATTCGCCCCACAAGGTGAACAACTGGCTCTGCTCGACATCGGCAAGGATGATGTTCTGCTCATGGGAGGTGCGCAGTTGACCGAAGCTGTAGCGCTCGGCCAGGTCGGCGACGGCATCGAGCTGCTTGTCGGTGATATCGCCTGGCGCTACGCCGGTCGGCTTCAGCGACAGGGTCACGGCGACATAGCCCGGTTTCTTGTGCGTCAGGGTGTTGCGGCTGCGCCAGCGGGCGAAACCTGGATGCTCTTTGTCCAGATCAGCCAGTTGTGCGGTCTGGTTGTCGAGCGCCTTGTAGTCCGGATCGACGAAGTGCTTGGCGACACGCTGCAGTTCAGCGTCGGTCAACGTGGTCTGGCCACCACGCAGGTGCTCCATTTCCGCATCGACTTTCTGCGCGAACACTTCAGGCGTGAGCGCCTTGACGAGGATCTTGATCCGCGCCTTGTACTTGTTGTCACGACGGCCGTAGCGGTTGTAGACCCGCAGGATGGCGTCGAGATAGCTCAACAGATCCTGCCACGGCAGGAACTCGTTGATGAAGGCGCCAACGACCGGCGTACGACCGAGGCCACCGCCGACCAGCACGCGGAAGCCCAGTTCGCCAGCAGCGTTGTACACCGGCTCAAGTCCGATATCGTGGACTTCAATGGCGGCACGGTCGCTGGTAGAACCGTTGACGGCAATCTTGAATTTGCGCGGCAGGTAAGCGAATTCAGGGTGGAACGTGGTCCACTGCCGAACGATTTCGCACCAGGGACGCGGGTCGATCACTTCGTCCGCAGCGACGCCGGCGAACTGGTCGGTGGTGACGTTGCGCAGGCAGTTGCCGCTGGTCTGGATGGCGTGCATCTGCACGGTGGCCAGTTCAGCCAGAATGTCCGGAATGTCTTCCACAGCCGGCCAGTTGAACTGCACGTTCTGCCGCGTACTGATGTGGGCGTAGCCCTTGTCGTAGTCGCGGGCAATTTTGGCCATCATGCGCACCTGACGCGAGGTCAGTTGGCCGTACGGCACGGCGACGCGCAACATCGGCGCGAAACGCTGGATGTACAGGCCATTTTGCAGGCGCAGGGGGCGGAATTCTTCTTCGCTCAGCTCACCTGCCAGATAGCGTCGGGTCTGATCACGGAACTGCTTGACGCGGTCCTCGATGATCCGCTGATCGTACTCGTCGTATACGTACATATAAGTCCTGTTCTCAGGCTTTGGGCTACTCGGAAAACGCTGCGTTTTCGCTTGCTGGAGTCCGATTGTGCCTCTGCAATTCTGCGCGCACGGCCGCGCACTCCCTGACGGAGCCGGGGCAATATACCCGTTTGCAGTTATGCGCAAAAGTGATGTTTGAGTATATGTAAAGAACCAAATCGCCTAACGAGAATCGCTGTCAACTATTCCACATTTGTCGTGCGGACAATCTTCGTCTTAACTGTGGTCGAGTCTTTCTGCAATCACCGACAAAACCGACAAGAGGCGATGCAATGAGCAACCCGACCAAGGCAAGAAAGAGCGACAGCAGTGTCGATGCGTGGGCCATCCTGTTCCTGATCATTCTCGTTGTAGGGACAGCGGTATTCTGGGTCAGCCACCAGTAAATGAAACTCCGGGCCTGATCGCATGCCCCTGGCCGGTGGTTCGCCGGTGACAAGGCGCGATCGTTTTGCCATGGCCCGGATTTTTCATGCAGGCCTCAAACCCCGGCCAGATGCAGCACCAGTTTGACGATGCCAAACAGCGTCAAGCCGAACAGGGCTGTGAACAAAACCCCCAGAATGACGAAATGGCTGGGTTTGCCGTGGGTGAAATCCCTTTCGCGGTTCTTGCCGCTCTGCACCCCGAACGCGGCGGCCATGACGCTGTGCAGCATCTGCCACAGAGTCGGTGGTTTGTTGTCGCTTGGATCGTCCATATATCCCCCTCCACGAAGTCGTTCCTGAACAGCATAGTCAAATAACCGCCCCTCAGAGAGGCCAGACACGACGTGACAACTCTCTCGCGATCCGTGCCGTGGGACTGGTGACGTATCCGGTTACTCATGATCGATCGTGCAATATCCGGGTACCGCAGACGCAAGCGCCTGACATGGTCTGCTGATTGTTTCCCCATAAGGAGCAATCATGAGCCCGACATCATCCACTGCGCGAGCGAAGCAACCTGCTTCGCTCGCGCCTTCTGCAAAACCGAAAGCGACGCAAAGCCTGCACGGCCAGTTCCTGACGAAATCGATTCCTGCCTGGTTGACCAACGCCTCAGCGCAAAGACGCGAGGCGTTCAAGGGCGTCAAAACGGCGCTGCCGTCCTGGTTTTTAAATGCGACGCAGACCCAGCGCCAGACATTGAGCGACCGCTTCAAGGCCAGTTTCGATGCGCAGAACAGCCTCGATAAAAGCATGGCGACGTTTCAGCAGGTCGAAGCCTTTGCCAGGCCTTTGCTGATCAAGGCCCTTGCGGACGCGTATCGGCTGCAAGTGGACGTTGACCAGACGCTGCTGTGCCTGCGCCGGCCGCTGGAGGTCAGCGTTCTGGCAATAGAGGTGGGCTCCTTCGAAGTGCTCAAACTGTCATTGCTGGAGGCCGCGCTGCATAACTTCGAAGCCTGGGAATGTGATCGGGGTGCTTACCACGCAACCTCCGGCTTCGTCGTGGCAACGACTGAAGCCGGCGATTATGAGGCCGTGAGCCTTGCGATCTCGGTCAGCCAGTTTCTCGGATTGTGTCGCCGTCTGGACATTGGCAAGCAATATCAGACCTGGTTGCAGTCATTCTTTCATCCCGCGGATCCAGTGGCCGAGGCGGTGCTGCGCGAGCGTTTCATTGCCAGCCAGAAAGCGACAATGCGCGCTGCTGCCGAGCAGGCTTTGCTGACGAAGGACATCGACGCTGCGCACTACGCGATGATCGTTTCGGTGATCGAGGGCGAGCTCAATCCCTCGGTCGGTAACAAACCGGTGTGGTTCCGCGACTTCAGCCTGATGAAAAAAAGAATGACGGGCTGTGTGGTCTTCGTCATCAGCGACAAGTACCGCTACAGCAACGAATGGCTTGTGTACATTCCGCACGATCCCGAGCACCCGTTCAAATGCTATCGCGGCAATGACGAGAAGGAAGAATTCAAGCGACTGCTCACGGCTCGAAGCACGCCGTCAGCGTCGGGCGCGGAACCGACCGCCTATCAGCGATTCCTCAGCCAGTTTTTGCCTTACGACCAGCGAGGCTACTATTTCAGTCAGTTCACAAGAAAGGCAGCGGATTCACCCAGTGATTTTTGGCGCTCCCCTTGGCGTATCGTCACCGAGTTTGGCCCCGGCGCGCCATTCACGCGAATCAAGCAGTTGCCCCCGCCGCCTGCCGCAAAGCTCGAGCCTGAACCTGATCCATACATCGCTCCCGGCGCGCTTTTGCAAAGGCAGCGCGGGCTGTGGGAAAAAAACCAGGATCTGTGGCAGTACCTCTACGACGAGAGCCGGGCCAAGGTATTGGCCGACGCGCGAAGCCATGCCGTGCCCACCGACGATGTCGACGTCAAGGCGCGCGAGGCCAAACTGGCGCACCTGATGCAGATCGGCCTGCTTGGTTTGAACGTGGTGTCGATGTTCGTGCCGGTACTGGGCGAAGTAATGATGGTGGTGATGGCCGGGCAACTGCTCTATGAAACCCTTGAAGGCTCAATTGAATGGGCTGAGGGCGATCGCCGTGCGGCCAAAGATCATCTGATCGATGTGGCGGAGAATCTGGCGCAGATTGCAGTGATGGCGGGGGTGGGGGCAGGGGTGCGGAAAATCTCCAGCGCCAAAGCTGTGCCGGTGATTGAACAGCTGCAGCCGGTGCAGTTGCCCAACGGCGACACGCGCTTGTGGAGAGCCGACCTGCAAGCTTACGAGTCTGCGGTCACGCTGCCCGACATTCCCGGGCCGAATGATGCCGGGCAGCACGTGTTTGAAGGGAAAACCTATATCCGCCAAAGCGGCAAAGTTTACGAGCAGTTCTTCGATGACTCGCTCGGCAAATGGCGGATCAGGCATCCGAGCGACGCCAACGCCTGGCAGCCGGTGCTCGAGAGCAATGGCCGCGGCGCCTGGCGGCATACGCTGGAGCGTCCACAGACCTGGGATCGTCTGACGCTGCTGCGGCGCATCGGCCATGCAACCGAAGCCTTCTCCGATGCGCAACTGCTCAAGGCTGCCGATATCAGCGGTGTCAGTGAGGCGGCCCTGCGCAAGATGCACATCGATTCGGCGCTGCCACCACCGGAACTGACCCAGGCCCTGCGCATGATGCGGGCCGATAGCAACGCGGCGCGAGTCGTTGAGCAGTTGCGCGGGACACAACCGATCGACGATCTTTATCTCTACGCGTTGCCGCTGATCACCGAAATGCCGCGCTGGCCGGCGAACCGGGTGTTGGAGGTCTTTGACGGCGAGTCATTGTCCGGCAAGTCCGTCAGGTATGGCTCCGCTCGGCGCTTTCGCGATGTCGGCGTCAAGGCGCCGATTCAGATATCGCGGGCAGATGTCCTCAGCGGTGAACTGTCAACCCATATTCTGGCGGCGCTGGACGAATCTGAAGTCACCGCGCTGCTGGGAGAGCAAGGTGCACGCGTGCGCGGTGCCCGGCCGGCAGAATTCGGCAAGCAGATCGCCGAATACGCCAACAGCCGTCAGCCGGCGATTTACGACAGCCTCTATCTGGGGACAAGTCCCGTCGCCCCTCAGGTTTTGCGTTTACAGAAGGCCTGTCCCTGGCTCAGCGAAGCGGCGGCACAGACAGTGCTTGCACATGGGCGCCCCGATGAACTGGAGCGACTCGGCGCAGGCCAGCGAGTGCCGCTGCGCCTGCTGGAAGAGGCACGCTGGTATGCGCGTCAAAGCCGAAAAGTGGCGGCCTACGCCGGTCTGCGCAGTGAAAATGTGGCTTCGGCGGACAGCCGGCGCCTGGGGCTGCACGCGCTGGAACAATTGCCGGGCTGGCCTGACACCTTGCGTATCGAAGTACGCGAGGGGCATGCGGCTGGCACGCTAATCGACAGCATTGGCAGCGAAACAGCCGGCGAGAAAAAATACCTGATCAAGCAAGGCATGCAGTTTCAGGCCTTCGACGAACGCGGGGAGGCGCTCAACAGCCTGCCTCGCCACGGCGATAATTTTTACTCATCGATCATGCATGCCCTGCCTGATGCGGCGCGCCGCAGCCTCGGTGTGCCTGAGGTCGGGCAGTCCGCCGGGTTGCGAACAAAGATCATCGATTATGCCGATAAGCATCAAGCAGATGCGTCTGCGCTGCTGGCGCCACCGGTCAAGTGGATCAAGCCGCCCGTGCGGGTGAACGCTACGCTGATCGGTTATCCCGCCAGCGGACGCGGCGCGGGATTGCCAACGCAGCTGGTCGCTCATGTGCGCGATATCTATCCGCAACTGAGCTACGAGCAGGTTCAAGGCTTCATTCTTGAACAATATCGGGCGGGAAAAGACAGCAGCGCCATTTTCGAACTGTTGCTATCCCGTCGGCGCGAGTGGGAGCAACTGAACGCGACGCTGGATGAATGGGCGGGGACATCGACGCTCGCACCCTGGGAACGTTCCGGTATAGATCACAAGTTTCGCGCCGCGCAAGCGCTGAAAACCTGTTGGCGCAATGCCTTGTCCACCGGAGTGGCGGGTGCTGATCAACTTTCGATTCTCACTTACGACCCTCTGCCGGTGCTGACCGCAGATTTTGCACATGTACGTGAGCTTTCGATTGGCGGCAACGGTTTGACCGATGCCAATGCAGACACATTTCTGGCGCGGTTTGCCAATGTGCAAAAGCTGTCGCTGGGGGAGCGGGGCACTCTGTTCGGCACTTACATTGGGCATGAGCAGTCACTGACGACCGTGCCCTTGACGGTGACGCGAATGTCCGCGCTGACGAAGCTCAAGTTCAGAAGCCAAGCCACGGCCCTGGCTGCCGATCTGCCAACGCGATTGCGTACGTTGACCGCCGTTGAGGAGCTTCATCTCGATCTTCCCAGCGGCGCGAGCATTCCGCCTGGCCTGGACCTGACGCCCCTCAGGCGCCTGAAAAAACTCAAGATCGAAGCGCCGGGCCTTACGCAGTGGCCGGCATATGTCGAGCAACTGCCTGAACTGGAAAGACTGGATCTGACTCAGACCGCCATCGCTTCGCTGCCACAAACGCTCTATATCGGCCATGAAAAACTCTGGGCGGGGTTGTCGCTGGACTGGTCGAAGTTTTCCCATGAAGCGTTCAAACCGGCTTACGACTATGTGAAAAATTACCTCGGGCAGTGGCGACACCTGGTTGATCTGGACACGATGGTCCGCCGCTACTGCGCCGGAGAACTGCAATTCCTCACGGGCGAGGCCGGCCGTCCCAACCCGTTGCCCGAGCGCATCATGAGCCTGTGGAACACCCCGGAAACCAGGCTCAAGGCCGTGGAGATCCTGCGTGTGGAGCACACCGCGATTTTCCGCCGGTTCTACGAGCCCACTGCATCCGCAGGACTGCGGACTGCGAAGCCGGCCGCGCGTTGGCAAACGCCGCCCCATGACCGGGTGGTTCGTGCGCTGGAAAAGAACTGGCGTGCTGCGATACGCCGGCGTTATCGCTTGAGCGACGACATGCATCCCTTCAATGCGACGAACTGGACATCCGCCACCGATCTCGACGATGCCGGCGTGTTTGAACTGGTCGACACCGCCTGGGTAGAGGGCGAGGCGCCGATCAGTGAACTGCCGCAATTGCCAGTCGGTACGTTTGCGCATGTGCAGACCGTGCGGTTGGAGCGGTTGAACGTGCCGATCGATCAGCTTCGCGGGTTTCTCCAGGCATTCAGTGGCGCCACAAGCCTGGAAATCACCGCCTGCGGCTTGACCGAAGTGCCGGTGCGGCCAGCCGACTTCACCCAGCTGACTCAGCTGGACCTGTCTCTCAACCTTATCGCCGTAACCCCTGAGGTGCAGGGCCAGTTCAATGCGCTGAACAAACTGGAACACCTCAATGCCCGGCTCAATCGGCTGGACACACTCGACGTTTCTCGCCTGACCGGGCTCAAGACGCTGAACCTCAGCTCCAACGGACTCAATCAATGGCCGCCAGGGGCGCAAAGCCTGCCGCGTTTGCAAATGCTGGATTTGCGTCATAACACCATCGGGTCGCTTCCCGAAGATGTCCTTGCCGACGACACGGTGCTGCTCAAGACCCGCTTGCTCAACAACCGCTTCAGTGTCGCAGGCGAGGCGGACCTTGAAGCGGCGCACCGCCGGATTGAAATGTCCATCGGTTTGCCCGAGGGCGCCTTGCAACAGTTCGATGCGCAGTCGGTGTCACTGCCGGGCATTTCAAGCGCGACCCTGCCGGAAAGTGCGCTGAATCGCGCCGGTCAGCTGTTACCACTCCCGCCGGTCTCCGCAATCAGCGGCGGCTCTGACATGAGCGCCAGTGTGCTGGAGATATTTCCCTTGCTGACGCTTGAACAAGCGCAAGCCAGCGTTGCGCGCTTACGCAGCGAAGGGCTGCTTCCCGAACAAGTGGTGGACAGGCTGAACCAGTGGCGAGCGACTAACGAGACGCTGACGCGTGAGTTGAACGGCTGGATTTTCAACCCGGCGCCAGGGCCTGGTGAGGGGGTGTCGTCGTCCACGAGACTGTTCGACGCGACGAGGATCCGAAATTGCTGGCGCGACGGGGTTACCGCGCTGACCGAGTCCGCCGGACAGACGCTGAGTCTTTCAGCGGGACTCATCGGTGATTTGCCTGCGTTGTCTAGCGTGTTTTCCCACGTGCGAACACTGGACCTGACAGGGGTCAAGTTTACCGTTGAGGGTTTCAACCGCTTTTGCCCGGCGTTCCCTGAGTTGACCACCCTGATGCTTAACGGCAATGCACTGGCCCGTGTGCCGGAAGCTGTCGCGGGTCTGAGCCGGCTGGAACGGCTGGAATTGAGCGGTAATCGCCTGGCCGCCGCGCAAACCGTGTATCAGTACGCGGCCGGGCCGCGCCTGCGCTGGCTCGACCTCAGCCACAACCAGCTGGAAGACTTCGACGCCAGAACGTTCAGCCGTCTGGAAACCCTCAACCTCGGCCAGAACGGTCTGGATTTCTGGCCTGACGGCGTGCTCGAACTGGCGCATCTGCAAAGGCTGGACCTGTCGGGCAACAACCTCATGTTCTTCCCGGACCGGCTGTTGGGCGGCAACCATGAGCGGCTCGTGGCGGGTGCTGACTTGGCGGATAACTCGCTGTCGCTCAACGCATTGGAGCAGCTCAGGGACTACAGCGTCGCGCAGGGTGACAGTGATGTGATGGGCTACTCGTCAGCGTCTCTGCAACGTGAAATATCCGAGCGCCTCGTTGAGGCTGAGAGCGACTCCAGCTCCGGGACCGATTCGGGCTCGGATTCCGATAGCGACGACGGTGATGACGCGAGCGGCAGAGGCGGTGGCGGGGCCAGGCGCGTTGACACGCATGCCGCTGTGGAAGCCGCGGAGGCCGTTGCCAATCCTGCGCAGGATGTGGCACCGCCGGCGATGGAAACCTGGATGACGCATACCCATGCCGATGCGCGTGCCGGGCGGCAAGCGCTATGGCTGCAGTTGGCGCAACAGGCCAACCATGAGTCGTTCTTTCATTTGCTCTCGACCTTGCCTGACACCCTCGAATACAGGTTGTCCGGCGCCGATCTGACTCATCGGGTGTGGCAGGTCATCGAGGCCGCCACGGAAAATACCGAGCTGCGCGAGCTGTTGTTTCTCAATGCCGAGACGCACGGCACTTGCGGTGATGGGCGAATCCTGTCGTTCAGCGAACTGGAAACCCGGGTCTATGAATACAACGCTTTGCGTGATATCCCACGGCACCGTCCGCAGCAGCGCGGCAGAGCGCTGCTTGATCTCACCCGCCGCTTGTTTCGCCTGGAAAGAGTCGACCGCTTGGCTGAAGCCGCTGCGAAAAACAAGGACCGCGCCGAAGTCCGCCTGCAATACCGCATCGGCTTGACTCGCGGCTGGCCGGACGGCCTCGAATTGCCGGCGCAACCCGAGCACATGCTGTACGCCACACCCATTCGCGGGCAGCGCTTGCTCGATGCGCGCGCAACGGTCCTCGCCGATGAGGCGTCGGACAGGTTTCTTGAGGATCTGATCGCCCGCGATTACTGGATTCGCTACTTGCACGAGCGCAACCCCGAAGTGTTAGAGACGCTGGAGCGCAACGCTGGCCAGCGTCAGGAAGAGGTTGAGGACGCCTACCCGGACAAAGAGGACAACGAGGTCACCCGCAACCGTTATCTCGAGGCAATGGCAGCGCTGGAGATCGAACTGGCGGAAGCGCGTATAGAAAAGTTAAAAGAACTGACGCGCGCGCAACTGCAAAACCTGGCGCCGAGCGGCGAGGGCGCGGCGACACCCGCTCCATCCTCACCGCAGCCCGGTCCGTCATCGCGGCCGTGATCAGATAAAGGACAAGGCCCGGGAGCAAGCAGCTCCCGGGCCTTGCGCGCCTTGGTTGTCGTAATTGAGCATCGTGCCTTAGTTGTCGTAACCCAGGTTCGGCGCGAGCCAGCGCTCGGTCACGCTCAGATCCTGGCCCTTGCGCGCGGTGTAGCTTTGCACCTGGTCCTTGTCGATCTTGCCTACGGCAAAATACTGCGCTTGCGGATGGGCGAAGTACCAGCCGCTGACCGCTGCTGCCGGGAACATCGCGTAGTGTTCGGTGAGGAACACGCCGCTGCGTCCGGCACGCATTTCGGCCGCTTCAGGATCAAGCAGGGCGAACAGCGCCGCTTTCTCGGTGTGGTCCGGGCAGGCCGGGTAGCCGGGGGCAGGGCGGATGCCGCTGTATTGCTCTTTGATCAGCGCTTCGTTGTCGAGCGTTTCATCCTTGGCGTAACCCCAGTGCTCCTTACGCACCTGCTGGTGCAGCCACTCGGCACACGCCTCGGCGAGACGGTCGGCCAAGGCCTTGACCATGATCGAGTTGTAATCGTCGCCGGCGTCCTGATAAGCCTTGGCGACTTCTTCGGCGCCGATACCGGCAGTGGTGATGAAACCACCGACGTAATCGGTCACTTCGCTGTCCTTCGGTGCGACGAAGTCGGCGAGGGAGAAGTTCGGTTTGCCGTCGGTCTTGATGATCTGTTGGCGCAGGTGATGCAGTTTCGCCAGCGGCTGGCCGTCATCGCCGTACAGCTCGATATCGTCGTCATGCACCTGATTCGCCGGCCAGAAACCGAACACGGCGCGGGCGCTGATCAGCTTCTCGTCGATCAGCTTGGCCAGCATCTCCTGCGCGTCCTTGTACAGCGCGGTGGCGGCTTCACCGACCACTTCGTCTTCAAGGATGCGCGGGAACTTGCCGGCCAGATCCCAGGAAATGAAGAACGGCGTCCAGTCGATGTATTCGGCCAGCACCTTCAGATCGATGTTATCGAGCACTTTGCTGCCAGTGAAGGTCGGCTTAACCGGCTGATAGTTGGCCCAGTCGAATTGCGGTTTCTTGGCGATGGCGGCGGCGTAGCTCAGGCGCTCGGTGCGCGCGCTGCGGTTCGAGGTGCGCTCACGCACGTCGACGTATTCCAGGCGGGTCTTCTCGACGAAACCGGCCTTCAGTTCCTTGGACAGCAACTGCGTCGCCACGCCCACGGCGCGGGAGGCGTCGGTCACATAAACCACCGCATCGTTGCTGTACTTCGGCTCGATCTTCACCGCCGTGTGCGCTTTGGAAGTCGTTGCGCCACCGATCATCAGCGGCAGGTGGAAATCCTGACGCTGCATCTCGCGGGCCACATGAACCATTTCATCCAGCGACGGCGTGATCAGGCCGGAGAGGCCGATGATGTCGCATTTCTCATCCTTGGCGACCTGCAGGATTTTCTCCGCCGGGACCATTACCCCGAGGTCAACAATGTCGTAGCCGTTGCAGCCGAGCACGACGCCGACGATGTTCTTGCCGATGTCGTGCACGTCGCCCTTGACCGTGGCCATGAGGATCTTGCCCTTGGCTTCCGGTTTGTCGCCTTTTTCCAGTTCGATGAACGGAATCAGGTGCGCCACGGCCTGCTTCATCACGCGTGCGGATTTCACCACTTGCGGCAGGAACATTTTGCCGGCGCCGAACAGGTCGCCGACGATGTTCATGCCGGACATCAGCGGGCCTTCGATCACTTCGATCGGCCGCGCGAAAGACTGACGCGATTCTTCGGTGTCTTCGACGATGTGCGTGGTGATGCCCTTGACCAGCGCATGCTCCAGACGCTTGTTGACGTCCCAGTTGCGCCACTCTTCGGTCTCGGCTTCCTTGACGCTGCCGTCGCCCTTGTACTTGTCGGCAATAGCGAGGAGGGCGTCGGTGCCGTCCGGCGTGCGGTTGAGGATCACGTCTTCAACGGCGTCGCGCAGCTCTTGCGGGATCTGATCGTAGATCTCCAGCTGGCCGGCGTTGACGATGCCCATGGTCAGGCCCGCGCGGATCGCATACAGCAGGAACACCGAGTGGATCGCCTCGCGCACCGGGTTGTTGCCGCGGAACGAGAACGACACGTTGGACACGCCGCCCGAGCTCAACGCGTACGGCAGTTCATCGCGGATGTAGGCGCAGGCATTGATGAAGTCGACCGCGTAGTTGTTGTGTTCTTCGATGCCGGTGGCTACGGCGAAGATGTTCGGGTCGAAAATGATGTCTTCCGGCGGGAAGCCGACTTCGTTGACCAGAATGTCGTAGGAGCGTTTGCAGATTTCCTTCTTGCGCGCCTCGGTGTCGGCCTGGCCGGCTTCGTCGAAGGCCATCACCACCACCGCCGCGCCGTAGCGCTTGCACAATTTGGCGTGATGGATGAACTGCTCGACGCCTTCTTTCATGCTGATCGAGTTGACGATGCCCTTGCCCTGAATGCACTTGAGGCCGGCTTCGATCACTTCCCATTTCGACGAGTCGATCATGATCGGCACGCGCGAGATGTCCGGCTCGCCGGCAATCAGATTGAGGAAGGTCACCATGGCCTTCTTCGAATCGAGCATGCCCTCGTCCATGTTGATGTCGATGATCTGCGCGCCGGCCTCGACCTGTTGCAGGGCAACTTCGAGGGCTTCGGTGTAGTTGTCTTCGCGAATCAGACGGGCGAATTTCGCCGAACCGGTGATGTTGGTGCGTTCGCCGACGTTGACGAACAGCGAGCTGCGATCGATGGTGAACGGCTCCAGACCCGAGAGGCGGCAAGCTTTTGGAATGTCCGGAATCTGCCGCGGCGCGTAACCGGCAACGGCTTTGGCGATGGCCTCAATGTGCCCCGGCGTGGTGCCACAGCAACCGCCGACGATGTTGAGGAAACCGCTCTGGGCGAATTCCTCGATGACTTTGGCCGTTTGCGACGGCAGCTCGTCGTATTCGCCGAACTCGTTCGGCAGGCCGGCGTTCGGGTGCGCGGAAACATGGGTGCTGGCCTTGTTGGATAGCTCTTCCAGATACGGACGCAGCTCACTGGCGCCGAGCGCGCAGTTCAGGCCCACGGAAATCGGCTTGGCGTGCGCCACCGAGTTCCAGAACGCCTCGGTGGTCTGCCCCGACAGGGTCCGGCCGGACGCATCGGTGATGGTCCCGGAAATCATGATCGGCAGTTCGATGTGCAGTTCTTCGAACACGCCCTGCACGGCGAAAATCGCCGCCTTGGCATTGAGGGTGTCGAAAATCGTCTCGATCAGGATCAGGTCGGCGCCGCCCTCGATCAGGCCTTTGGTGGCTTCGGTGTAGTTTTCCACCAGCTCATCGAAGGTGACGTTGCGGTAGCCGGGGTTGTTGACGTCAGGCGACAGCGAGCAGGTGCGGCTGGTCGGGCCAAGTACGCCGGCGACGAAGCGCGGCTTGGCCGGGTTTTCGGCCGTCTTGGCGTCGGCGACCTTGCGGGCCAGGCGTGCGCCTTCTACGTTTAACTCGTAAGCCAGTTCTTCCATGCCGTAGTCGGCCATGGAAATGCGCGTGGCGTTGAAGGTGTTGGTTTCGAGAATGTCGGCACCGGCGTCGAGATAGGCTTTCTCGATGCCACCAATCACGTCCGGACGGGTGATCACCAGCAGGTCGTTGTTGCCCTTGACGTCACTCGGCCAGTCGGCAAAGCGCTTGCCGCGATAATCCTGTTCTTCGAGCTTGTAGCTCTGGATCATCGTGCCCATCCCGCCGTCGAGAATCAGGATGCGCTCTTTGAGGGCTTGCTTGAGAGCTTGAAGGCGGACGCTGCGATCGGACATGTGGACTACTCGAAAAGACCATTACGAAGGAGCGGGATCATAACAAACCTGTGCGCTTTTGGAGCATGCCAGGCTTTTCCATGAATATCGCTCATGTTGGTACGGACGTCATAACGGTAGAATCGCAGCCTTTTTTACAATCGGGATCAGCAGCATGTCGTACCGCGTCATCAGTTTCATGTTGCTGTTCCTGAGCGGCGTTGCTGCAGCGCAGACGCCTGCGACCTCGTCCCCGATCAGTTACACGCGTGATATCCAGCCGATCTTCACCGAGAAATGCGTTGCCTGCCACGCCTGCTATGACTCGGCCTGCCAGTTGAACCTGGGCAGCGGCGAAGGCGCGGCGCGTGGCGCGAGCAAGATGCCGGTCTACGACGGCGAACGCACCCAGGCGGCACCCACCACTCGTTTGTTCTACGACGCGTTCGGCAAGCGTGCCTGGCAACAGAAGGATTTCTATTCGGTGCTCGACGCCCAAGGCAGCCAGGCGGCGCTGATGACGCGCATGCTCGAACTTGGCCATAAAACCCCGCTGACGCCGAACGCGAAACTGCCGGAAGACATCGTGCTGGGGCTCAACCGCAGCAATCTGTGCGCGATGCCTGGCGAATTCGACGCTTATGCCGGCGCGCACCCCAAAGAAGGCATGCCGCTGGCGGTCACCGGGCTGAGCGACCAGCAATATCAGACCTTGCAGCGCTGGCTGGCGTCCGGCGCGCCGATCGATGAACAGGGGCTGGCGCCGAGCGCCAAAGAAGCATTGCAGATCGTCCAGTGGGAAAACCTGCTCAACGCCCCCGGCGCGCGGCAGAGTCTGGTCGGGCGCTGGTTGTTCGAGCACTGGTATCTGGCGCACATCTATTTCAAGGACGGCGAGCCGGGGCATTTCTTCCAGTGGGTGCGTTCGCGCACGCCGACCGGTCAACCGATCGACCTGATCGCCACGCGCCGGCCCAATGACGATCCGGGTACGCAGGTGTATTACCGCTTGTGGCCGGTGCAAGGGGTGATCGTGCATAAAACCCACATCACCTATCCCTTGAGCGCGGCGAAGATGGCGCGGGTCAAAAGCCTGTTCTACAGCGGTAACTGGCAGGTCGATGCGTTGCCCGGTTATGGCCCGCAGAGTCGCGCCAACCCGTTTGCCACGTTCGAAGCGATTCCGGCGCAGGCGCGGTATCAGTTCATGCTCGACAACGCCGAATATTTTGTCCGGACCTTTATTCGCGGCCCGGTGTGCCGCGGGCAAATTGCGACCGACGTGATTCGCGACAACTTCTGGGCGCTGTTCCAGGCCCCGGAACACGACCTGTACATCACCGACCCGCGCTATCGCGGTCAGGCCACGCCGTTGCTGGCCATGCCGGGGCAGAACGATGACGTCGGCAGTGTCCTGAGCCTGTGGCGCGATTATCGCAACAAACGTAACGAATACGAGGCGCTGCGCCGCGACAACTACGCCGAAATTCCGGCGCCGAGCTGGTCGACCCTGTGGGCCGGCAATGACAACGCGCTGTTGAGTATCTTCCGTCACTTCGACAGCGCAGCGGTGGTCAAGGGTCTGATCGGCGACGTGCCGCAGACGATGTGGCTGTTCGACTATCCGCTGCTCGAACGCACCTATTACCAGTTGGCGGTCAACTTCGATGTGTTCGGCAACGTCTCCCATCAAGCGCAGACGCGTCTGTACTTCGACCTGATCCGCAACGGCGCCGAGCAGAACTTTTTGCGCCTGATGCCGGCCGATTCCCGCGAGGACTACCTCGACGATTGGTATCAGGACGGCGGCCAGTTCAAGATGTGGCTCGATTACGAAGCCATCGATGACGACAAGCCGACCGCCCTGAAACTCGACGAAAAGGACCCGAAACGCGACTTCGCGATGCAATTGCTGGCACGTTACGGTGACCTCAATGCGCGGCCTGATCCGATCAATCGTTGCGATGGCGCTTACTGCTCGCGGCCGAACATCGACCCGGTACTGCAAAATGCCGAGCAGGCCCTGAGTCACCTGAGCTCACGCCCGGCTGCCGGATTGAAAGTCATCGATCAATTGCCGGAAGCGACCCTGCTGCGCATCGAAACCGCTGGCGGCAAACGCGAGGTGTACAGCCTGCTGCGCAACCGCGCGCACAGCAACGTGGCGTTCCTGCTCGGTGAATCGCGGCGCTATCAGCCGGGGCTCGACACGCTGACAATCTATCCGGGCGTGTTGACCAGTTATCCGAATTTCATCTTCAACGTCCCGGCGGATCAGGTGCCGGCGTTTGTCGATGCCATGGAAAATGCCAGGGATGCCCATCGCTTCGATAAAATCGTCGAGCGCTGGGGCATCCGTCGCAGTCACCCGCAGTTCTGGTTTTATTTCCATGATCTGAGCCAGTACCTGCACGAAACCGACCCGGTGGAAGAGGGTGTGCTGGACATGAATCGCTACGAGAATCTTTGAGCAGACAACGACGCAGGCTTGTGGCCTGCGTCGTTGGGTGCGTCGTTGGGTGCGTCAATGCTGAACAGCGCTCATGTCGGATCGGTCGCTGAGGCTACGCCAGCGGCCCTCAAGGCTTTCCAGTATTCATAGCCGTAATCGAGGAACAGTTCGGTGCCTGCCGGAATCTTCTCCCATGCGAGCAAAAACACCATGTATTTGCCAACATAGATCGAGCCTACGTTCTCGACGCCTATGTTGGCTTGGCCGGGCACATTGACCGCATTGATCAGGCTCAGCACGTTGCTGTTGCCATGACCGCTCAGAGTGGCGCCCTTCGTTGCCGTTGCGAAGAGAAACGTGCTGACTTTTTCGGTGGATTTCTCCAGCATTTCCGCCCGTACGGATTTGGTCGTGCGGTGCAGTTTGCCGGTGTAAGGTCCTAGCACTTCGAAAGGCTCGATGTCGACTTTGGCAAATACCGACAACCCCCGTTCCGGGCCGTCGAGCGGTCGTCTGACTTCGAGTCGACTGGCCAGCCTGTCATGATGGCGGCCTTCATCGGCGATCCATTCCTGGACGTCTTCGGTGATTCTTCGTGTCATTTCCTTGAGTCTGGGACCCTCGAACCCCGCGAGAAAGCGATTGGTTTCGGTGATGGTGATTTTGTCGATATCACCCTCAAGTTTGCTCGTGAGGCTGATTCTGACATCCGTCGGGTCCTGAAGAATGGGGGCATTGTTATTGATGTGATGCCCAAGCGAAGGGGCCAGATCCGTGGCGCGGGCGTTGTCTGGCGCAGCATTGTCCAGTCGAGGTCGTTTGGAACTGCCAGCAACCGGCGGCGAAAGTGGCCCTGTTTCGCGAGGCGATGGTGGCTGCGGGATCTGCCAGGAAGCGGATTTTATCGCACTACCGGGGGGAAGGGACTTTCGAGCACGCATGAGCGCTGAATCCGAGGCAGCAAGCAATTGCAGACACTCTGGCACCGCACTTCTCAATTCACCCCGATCATTGACAAACGTTGACCAGAGCACCGGGTCTAGATTGTTGTCATTGAGGAACGTACCCATGGTACTGGCGGACCCGGTAGCGATGTAACGCACGCGCCATTGCTCGATGTGCTCTGCGGTCAAAGGCGTGAACGCCTGGTTATGGGCATATTTCTCCAATACCTTGCCAGGTGCCCGGAACGAGCCATCGGTGTTGACGTGGGTAATGAAGTCCTGCGGGTCAAGATTGTGCGTGGCGGCGAAGCCTTCGCGGCTGAGGGTGCTGCGGCCTTCCTGCGACAGGCTGCGCCACTCCCGCAGATGCTCGTAGGTGACGACCGTACGCGCGGTGCCGGCCCGATCCAGTACTTGTTGGCCCAGCGGTTTCAATTGCCCTTGTGTGTGGACAAATTGCCTGAAAGCGGCCGGGTCCAGCCGATGTTTTTTCGCGAAGGCCTCAAGGGTGACCTCCAGCACGTGCTCGCTGAACCGCGACCACTTTTGCAGATGCAACGGTGTTGTCACGGTGGGATCATCAGGCGCGCCGCCCCTGACCCGGATTTCCCGGGTGTACCAGTGACCGGGCTTTACCGATGACACATTAATTGACAGGTCACGGTTGTTTTTTGGGTTGACCAGCACCACCGAAAAACTGTTTTCGCCGGTCTGCGCGGTCTCCTGAATGAATCCATAGGAGTTTTCACGTACCTGATAAACGGCGACGGTGCCGCGTTCATCAATGTTGCAAATGAACTTCTGGTTGTACTCAGTCCGGAAAAAGATGCCGCGCGCGTCGGCTTCAAGTCCGGATATCCAGTGCGGTTGAACCGCGTAGGGCCGCAGCAACGGACTGCTGTTGCTCATGACCGTCACCGGCTCGCGATAGCGTGGGCCGAACGCCTGGTTCGACACGGCGTCGATCAGGCGATAATCCACCGCGTCCAGGCTGCCAACGTTGCGCATCGGAATATTGGCAATCCCCTCGACCGTACACAGCCGATCACCGGGTTGACGCGGGGTCCAGGTGTTCGGGTCGACTGCGAGCAGATGCTGAGCGGTGACCGTGCCGTCGCGCAACTGGGCGATGCCCAGCCGTGCCTGGCGTATTGCCGCTGCGCCGATCTTGCGCAGGGCAAAGCGCCCAAGCTGGAGCAACCCCAACACCGATTCCAGCGGATTGAGTTCGCGCAGCGTCGAGATCAGCAGGGTCCGCGTCAGGCTGGCGAACCTGGGCAGGGCGAGGCGCAGGCCGAGCTTGCCCGCCTGACTGACCAGCCGGGAACAGCCGGCGAGGTATTTGCCGATAGGCAGGGCAAAAGACACGATATCGGTGAACAGGCCAAGCCCGCCGCGTTCGATGCGTTGCGGGTCGCCAGAAGCGAGGTCGTCAACGGCGCCCCAGAACGGTACGAGCATCTTTCCCCAGAAGCTGAGGTCCTCGAGAAAATCCCTGCCAATGTCCATGCTGCGCGTAGCCTTGCGGGTGTCTTCGAGCAGGGCTGACTCATCCTTGTAAAACAGCTCGCGAGCGATCATGGCGGCCAGTGTTTCTGCCCGGGCAGAGGTCAGGTTATTGGCCGCAAAGGGCAGGGTGCGTGTTGCGACGTCGGGAGAGCGATTTTCAATGGATACCGCTACAAGCGTTTCGCCGACCTGTTCGGCGATAAGGTTGGCGTGCTCGTCCGCTCTGGGTTTCGAGCCGTCGCGGTAGGCTTGCCAGTCGAACGGCAACTCGGTGCCTTTTCTGAAAGACCCCCGGCTGGTTCGACTGCTGGAGCCAACGCTCTCGACCTTGATCTCACCACCGACTGGCAGCGAGTCGATGTCTTTGCGCAGGCGCACGATACCCGCTCGCGGGAAGACTTCAACGTAGCGGACTTTTGCCGGATAGACCGGGTTGACCATTCGCAGAATGAACCCGCAGCGGGCACGCACGGCGTCGGTATTGGTTTTGTTCTCATGTTCGACTTGCGTGTCGTTGAGTGGCAGCCTCAGCGAGTAAACAGTCACTTCGTCCCGCTCCAGATCACCCCGGCATGCGGGCAGATATTGGGCGAGCAGTGTCTTGATCAAAGACTTATAGGCGGCTCGTGGAGTGATCAGCCAGGCATGAAATGCCTTGTCGTACGCTGCGTCCGAGGCATAGCGAAAGCGACTCGGCGGGCTCAGCGCGAGGTTTTTCAGGGCATCGAGCATTTCTTGCTCATGCTGTTCCAGCGTGCTCAATGCCAGTTCTATTTCGATGACCGGGTAAGCCGCCTGACGTGTGGCGAACAATCCCATCGCCGCCCCCCATTCCACCGTCGGGCGGACCTTGGCGGCGGCTACCAGTCGCTGTTGCTCGATATCGTGCGCAAAGGCCCGAAAATGCTCTGCCGGCAGGTTGAGCAACTGTTCGAAGTTCATGTGCCGGGAGGAGCCTGGCGCGACGGATTCGGCCAGCACGAAACCGCTCTTGAAATTCACCCAGGTGCTGGACGCGGCGTACGGCAGTGCGTCGGGGATGTCCTGAACCCACGCTTCGCTGGCCACATTGCTCTTCATGATGGCCACCGCTAACAAGGCAATGGGCCGCTCGACTGACAGCGATCTCTGGAAGTGTTCGATCAATGAATCGTGGATGGCCGAATAGCCACACCCGGGCTCGATCAGTATCTGCAGTTCGTTCTGATAGTTACCGTGCGGGTCCGGTTTGATACTTAGCCAAAGCGCTCGCCATAACAACTTCGTCAGTACACTCGCCGCGCGGTTTTGCTTGTTCTTTGTCGTGTACCAATTCAGTTCATCGGCAATACGTTGCGCCAGTTGCAGGTTATTGGCAGATTGCAGGGCTGTTTCCAGAAGCGCTACCGGCGTGGTCTGGGTCAACTTTTCAAATTTTGCATTGAGTTTCACCGGTACGACATTCGCCAGCAGACAGCGTGATGTTTCGGCTTCAATTTCGCGGACAGCCCGCATGATTGTTTCGTCGCCGTCGGCGCTGAACAAATGCTCATAATCACTGACAGGCCCGTGATGCCCGAGCAGCCATAACGCGCGATGCTCAACCAGATTGTGCAGCAGGCGCTGCCAGTCGGCATGTTTCGCGGGACGCCGCGGGATCAGCGCGTAAAACGCCAGAACCTGGTCGAAGCGCACGGAACCGTCGCTTTTGAGCCCGTTGCCGACCTTGCGATAGATATCCAGCAAGACATCAATGTCGATGGACCAATACATCGGCACATCCCTGAGCGTTGCCGAGTGACCGGCGATCGGGAAAACTTCCGCAGGGTCAGGTGTCGGCGACTTCGTGGAACTCAACTGAAAGGACAGAAGATCGTACAGGAAGTCGTTGCCTAACAGCGATTGATCGGGCACGGCAGGGGTAGCAAGGTGCGCTATGAAATCTTCGTCTGCCTCGAGTTTTTTCAATACCCGAAAGGCTTCCTTACACTCTCGGCCCAATTCCGAGCCGGCGGGCGGGTGGTAATAGAGCTGGCTGGCATCGGTGTTGAAGTTATCGTCGATCAGCCCATGCAGGTAACTGATCAGGTGGTTGAGGTCGTGCAATCTGCGCGGCGGTGTCTTGTTGTAAAAACGGGATAGCGAAGTAGACATTCAAGGCCTTTGAACCATAGTGGCTCGGAAAATAGTCGAAGGCCTTGAATATAGGGGGGTGGAAATCCGGCGAAGGCATACATATATATGGAGGCGAATGTGCTTGGGTTTCCATTTGTTAACAGCGCACCCGCCGTTCAAGCGCCGAACCATCAGCGTGGTCAGCGAGCGGGCGAGGGCACACGCCCGGCTTTTTCCGACAAAAATACTGGGACTTTGTCCCGCGCGCCGATTGGCGTAAACTGCGCCCAAGCCTGCGAGGAGTTTCCATGACCGCTATTACCATTACCGACGCCGCCCACGATTACCTGGCTGATCTGCTGTCCAAGCAGAACACCCCAGGCATCGGCATCCGCGTCTTCATCACCCAGCCTGGCACCCAGTACGCCGAGACCTGCATTGCCTACTGCAAGCCGGGCGAAGAAAAACCTGAAGATACGGCGCTGGGGCTGAAAAGCTTCACCGCGTATATCGATTCGTTCAGCGAAGCGTTTCTCGACGACGCCGTGGTCGACTACGCCACCGACCGCATGGGCGGCCAGCTGACTATCAAGGCGCCAAACGCCAAAGTACCGATGGTCAACGCCGACAGCCCGGTCAACGAGCGCATCAATTACTACCTGCAAACCGAAATCAACCCGGGGCTGGCCAGCCACGGCGGTCAGGTCAGCCTGATCGATGTGGTTGAAGACGGCATTGCCGTGCTGCAATTCGGCGGCGGTTGCCAAGGCTGCGGCCAGGCCGACGTGACCTTGAAGGAAGGCATCGAGCGCACGCTGCTCGAGCGCATCCCGGAACTCAAGGGCGTGCGCGACGTGACCGACCACACGCAGAAAGAAAACGCCTACTACTAAGGCGTTCGCTGCGAACAAGAAAAACGGCGCCCCGTGAGCGCCGTTTTTTTATGCCCCGCACTTATGTTTGATCGTTCCCACGCTCAGCGTGGTAACGCAGCCCGGGACGCTCCGCGTTCCAGCTTACGGTCTGTATAAGTGCGCATGCCCCGCCCGATACAACGACGACTCACTGAATACCTCACTCCCCAGCACCCGCCCGACCAGAATCAGCGCCGTGCGCCGAAAGCCTTTCGCTGCCACCTTGTCCGCAATGTCCGCAAGCGTCCCTACTACCCAATCCTGATCCGGCCACGTCGCCCGATGAATCACCGCTATCGGGCAATCCGCACCGTAATGCGGCAACAACTCCACAAGAATCTTCTGCAGATGATTGACCCCCAGGTGGATCGCCATGGTTGCGCCATGCCGGGCCAGATTGCCCAGTTCTTCGCCGACCGGCATCGCGGTCTTGTCGGCATAGCGGGTCAGAATCACGCTCTGCGACACATCCGGCAGGGTCAGTTCCGCCCCGAGCAGCGCCGCACAGGCGGCGGTGGCCGTCACGCCCGGAATGATCTCGAACGGGATATCAAGCTCACGCAGATAACGAATCTGCTCACCGATCGCGCCATACAGGCTCGGATCGCCGGAATGTACCCGCGCGATGTCATGACCGTTGGCATGCGCGGTCTTGATCAGCTCGATGATTTGTTCAAGGTGCAACTCGGCACTATTGACCACGGTTTGCGCCTGATGCCCCTCGAGCACTGCGGCGGGTACCAGTGAACCGGCATAGATGATCACCGGACAGTGGCGGATCAACCGTTGGCCTTTGACAGTGATCAATTCCGGGTCGCCGGGGCCGGCGCCGATGAAATAAACGGTCATCGTTGAATCCTAGTAGTAGAGGCGCGACAACGCTTCAGATGAAGATTGTTCATGATGGATGGCGGCGATTATCAGGATTTACGCGGCGCCGGCCAATGCCAGAGTGGCCTGAGCGTATTTTTGTCGGCTGATCAGCAGCTTTGCCGGCGCCTGCAGGAGTTGTTCGGCGAGCGCCAGCGCTGCACTTTCCGCCACGCCGTAGCAGCCGGTGCGTTCGTAAGCGATTTGCGACTGGTGGCTGAGCATTGACTGGTAACCGGCCAATTCCTCGCTGCTGAAGTACAGCAGGGGCAAGGCCAGTTGTACGGCCAGTTCCTGCAGGCCCGGTTCGTCGCGCTTCAAATCGATGCTGGCCAGGGCCTTGATTGACTTGAGCTCGATGCGGTGCGCCTGCAAGGCCTGGTCGAGCAACGCGCGCAGCGTGCTGGTCGGACAGCCGCGTTGGCAGCCGAGGCCGACCACCAGCGTGGACGCCGCGCGGTCATCGCTCATGCGTGGTAGCGACCGTCGCTGTTGCGGCGGAACAACCAGGCGCTGATCAGGCCCAGGGCCAGCCAGAACGCCACGTTGGTCAACTGCGAAGCGATCTTGAACTGGCTTTCCAGCGCCTCGGGCGCGAGCATTGAATGCACCAGCGGCTGCGGCGCGCCGATCACATGCGGCACCGCGAGAATCGCTACGCCGAGCAGCTTCATCAGCCAGTGCCGGCTGAAGGCGATCAGCGACAGGCCGACGGCGGTCGAGGCCGCCGTGCCGATCCACCACATCTGCCGCGACGCCAGATCAGCCGCAGCGGTGCCCGGCAATTCCGGCGGCAGGCCCAGCGTTGGCGCCAGAACGAACGTCGCGTAACCGGCCAGACCCCAGAGCAAGCCTTGCGCGGTGGAGCGCGGCGCACGCAGGGTGTACAGACCGGCAAGCATCAGGGCGAAACCGACCGCTACCACCAGATTGCCACCGGTAGTCGAAACCACCCGCTGCCAGCCGTTTTCCGGCTCCCAGGCTTCGCCGTCATGGCTGTGCGCCGCGGTGCCGGCCGCGTGTTCGTGGACTGCGGCGACCGGCTCGGATTTTTCATAGGTTTCCGCCTGAAGAATCAGCGGCGAGACCCAGAAGCTTTGCAGCAGCGTGAGGAGCAGGGCGGCCAGCAGGCCAGTGAAACCTGCGGTTTGCGCAATTCGCTTGATCATGTCGAGAGGTCTCAGTGGCACGGAAACGCAGCGCTGTGGCGGGTGTCGTGGGCGGCGTTGTGCACCGCTTCGATATGCGAAAAACCGGCGAAATACACAAGGCCCGCGCCGAGAATCGAGGCGAAGGCGGCGGCGATCAGGCGTTGGCTCAGGGTGGTGGTGCGGGTGATTTTGTCCGTGTTGCTGGCGGTGCTGCTGATGATCGACATGGCGCTTCCCTATAGTGTCAGGGGCAGTCGAACGCATGCGGACCCTGCGTGACGGACGCGCAGAGGTACGAACAGCGCCCGCCCACCGCGGGTTTGTTATGTCCAGTGACGCCGATTGCGCACTGTGTGTTGCGGGCCGGTCTCCGGGCTCGCGAGGGGTTGGCGCCTGGCCGACCTGCAAGCGTCACCTTCCCATGCCGGGTTGGCACAGTGGTTTTGACGCTTCGCTCGCTTACCGTTGCGGGGGCAGCACCGGACTGACATGGCTCTGAGTAAAGCACATGATTCACCGGTTTCCCGTTTCACCCTGTGAAGGGCACCCGTAACAAGGCGTACAGGAGAGCATGTGGGTGGGTTTGAGTCAATTTTCGGTCGCGAGTGAATATCCACGAAACCAAAGCATTGACCCATTACCAAGCCATGCGTAGCCTTGCGCCTTCGAGGTTCTTCGGTATCTGCCGAAGCTAAGAAGGGAACGCGGTCAAAGCCGCGGCTGCCCCCGCAACTGTGAACGGTGATGTTCGCTGCCACGCCACTGCCAGCTTGGTCTACGAGCCCGCGGGAAGGCGCAGCGAACGCCAGGCCCGGCGCCTGAACACTGTCAGCCAGGAGACCTGCCTCGTCACAGATTCTCACTTTCAACCGGGCGGGGTGATCCGGTGGCGAATACTTCCGGCGCGCCTGCGCGTGGCCGGTTCTCGTCCCGTATGCCCGCCGCTTTGCCAAAGGGCATACCGATGAAAACACTGGCCAAACTCCCCGTCACCATCGTCACCGGTTTCCTCGGTTCGGGCAAAACCACCTTGCTGCGGCACATGCTCGACAATGCTCAGGGCCGGCGCATTGCGGTGATCGTCAACGAGTTTGGCGAGCTGGGCATCGACGGCGAAATCCTCAAGCAGTGCACCATCGGTTGCACCGAAGAAGAAGCCAGCGGCCGCGTTTACGAACTGGCCAACGGCTGCCTGTGCTGCACCGTGCAGGAAGAATTCTTCCCGGTGATGCGCGAACTGGTCGCGCGTCGCGGCGATCTCGATCACATCCTCATCGAAACCTCGGGCCTGGCCTTGCCCAAGCCGTTGGTGCAAGCCTTCCAGTGGCCGGAAATCCGCAGCGCCTGCACCGTTGATGCGGTGATCACTGTGGTCGACAGCCCGGCCGTGGCCGCCGGCACCTTTGCCGCGTTCCCGGATCAGGTCGATGCCCAGCGCAAGCTTGACCCGAACCTCGATCACGAGTCACCGCTGCACGAACTGTTCGCCGACCAACTGGCCAGCGCCGATCTGGTGATCCTCAATAAAGCCGACCAGACCAGTCCGGAAGATCTGGCGCGTGTGCGCGCTGAAGTCGCCGAAGAGTTGCCACCTGCGGTAAAAATCATTGAAGCGAGCAACGGCCGTCTGCCGCTGGACGTGCTGATCGGCCTCGGCGCGGGCTCCGAAGAACACATCGACAGCCGTCACAGTCACCATGACCATCACCACGACGGTGATGACGATCACGATCACGACGCTTTCGACTCGATCTCCATCGAACTGCCGCAAGCCGACGAAAGCCTGCTGCTCGACGCGCTGACGCAACTGGTGGTGCAACACGGCATCCTGCGCGTGAAAGGCTTCGCCGCGATTCCGAACAAGCCGATGCGCCTGCTGATTCAAGGCGTGGGTACGCGCTTCGACAAGCATTTCGACCGTCAGTGGGGCGCCGACGAAGCGCGCGTGACACGTCTGGTGTTGATCGGCCAGGAATTGGATGCAGCACAACTCGAAGCGCAACTGCGCGCCGCGCTCAGCGTTTAAGCCATGCACCTGCTCAGGACCCAGCCCGGCGGTTTCGTCTCGGATGACAACATTGCCGACCTCGGCCAGACCCCCGCCGAGTTGGTGATCCTGTGCAGCGGCGATTCCAGCCTTGCGCTGCTCGCCGAAGCGGCGCAGCAGTTGCCGCCGAACTACCCGAGCCTGCGTCTGGCCAACCCGATGCAGGTGCAGAATCATGCGTCGGTCGATCTGTACGTCGATGAAGTGTTGCGCCACGCCAAGCTGATTCTGATTTCGCTGCATGGCGGCATCGCCTATTGGCGGTATGGCGTCGAGCGCCTGGTGGAATTGTCCGAGCGCGGCGTGCACGTGATTCTGGTGCCGGGCGACGATCGCCCCGACCCGGAACTCAGCGACTTGAGCACCGTCAGCGCGGTGGAGCGTGACCGTCTCTGGCAATTTCTGCGTCAGGGCGGCCTGGGTAATGCGCTGGATTTTTTCCGTTGCCTGGGCAATCGCTGGTTCGCCCGCGATTGCCCGTGGGACGAGCCGCAAACCCTGCCGCGCACGGCGATTTACCATCCGAACAAAACCACCGCGACACTGAGTGACTGGCAAGCCGAATGGCGGCCCGCGCAACCGGTGGCGGCGCTGTTGTTCTATCGTTCGCACTTGCAAGCAGCCAACACAGCATTCATTGATGTGTTCTGCCAGCGCATGCAGGTCGCGGGACTCAATCCGCTGCCCATCGCCGTCGCCAGCCTGAAAGAACCCGGCTGCCTGGCGGTGGTCGAGGACTGGCTGGACGAAGTCGAGGCGGGGGTAATCCTCAATACCACCGGTTTTGCCCAGTCCAGCCCCGAAGCGCCTCATCTGCGGCCGTTTCGCCGCAATATCCCGGTGATCCAGGCGATCTGCGCCCAGGACAACGAGCCCGGCTGGCGCGACAGCGAGCAAGGCCTCGGCCCGCGTGATCTGGCCATGCACATTGCCTTGCCGGAACTTGACGGGCGCATCATCAGCCGGCCGATCAGCTTCAAGGATCTGGCCTGGCGCAGCGAGCGCAGCCAATCCGATGTGGTGTGCTACCGCGCGCAACCCGAGCGCATGGATTTCGTCGCCGAACTGGCGCGGCGCTGGACTGATCTGGCGCGAGTGCCGAACAGCGAAAAGCGCATCGCACTGATCCTCGCCAACTACCCGACCCGCGATGGACGCATCGGTAACGGCGTCGGCCTCGACACGCCAGCGGCCGCGCTGAATATCCTGCGTGCGTTGCAGGCTGAGGGCTATCCGGTGTCGGCCGATTTACCAGGCAGCGGCAGCGCGTTGATCGAGCAATTGCTCGGCGGCGTCAGCAATGACCTCGACACGATTGACCTGCGCCCGTGCCAGCAAAGCCTGGCGATGGACGCTTATCTCGCGATGTTCGACGCACTGCCTGAAGCCAATCGCGCCGCCGTGATTGTGCGCTGGGGCGCGCCGGATACCGACCCGATGTGCCGCGATGGACGCATGATGATTGCCGGTCTGCGTTTCGGTCTGACCTTCGTCGGCATTCAGCCGGCACGCGGGTATCAGGTCGACCCGAGTGCGGTCTATCACGACCCGGATCTGGTTCCGCCGCATGGCTATCTGGCGTTCTATTTCTGGCTGCGCAACACCTACGGCGCCCACGGCGTGATCCATGTCGGCAAGCACGGCAATCTCGAATGGTTGCCGGGCAAAGGCGTCGGCCTGTCGGAGAAATGCTGGCCGGACGCGCTGCTCGGGCCGCTGCCGAATATCTACCCGTTCATCGTCAATGACCCGGGCGAGGGCGCTCAGGCCAAACGGCGTACGCAAGCGGTGATCATTGATCACCTGATGCCGCCGCTGACCCGCGCTGAAACCTACGGTCCGCTACGCAATCTCGAATTGCTCGCCGACGAGTATTACGAAGCGCAGTTGCTCGACCCGCGTCGCGCCCGGGAATTGCAGCGCGACATTCTGCAACTGGTGCGCGATACGCAGATCGACCGCGAACTGCAACTGGATGCCGCGCTGGACAGTGATGCCGACGCGGCGATCTGGTTGCCGCGTCTGGATACCTATCTGTGCGATTTGAAGGAGTCGCAGATTCGCGACGGTCTGCATATCTTCGGCGAATCGCCGAGCGGACGTTTGCGCATCGATACCTTGCTGGCCTTGCTGCGGATTCCGCGCGGTGACGGAAAGGGCGCGCAATCGAGCCTGTTACGTGCGCTGGCCAAGGCGTTCGAACTGGGGTTCGATCCGCTGGATTGCGCCCTGGCCGAGCCATGGACCGGCCCGCGCCCGGCCGAACTGCAAATCGTCACCGATGAAGCCTGGCGCACCGCCGGCGACACCCGCGAACGCCTGGAATTGTTCGCCACCGACCTGATCGCCCAATCCCTGCATATCCCTTGTAGGAGTGAGCCTGCTCGCGATAGCGGTGGATCAGCCAACATCAAATCAACTGACACACCGCCATCGCGAGCAGGCTCACTCCTACAGGAACCGGGGTGGGCTGAAGTCGGGTTGATCATTGATAGTTTGCGCGAGGTCATCGCACCACGCCTCGACGCCTGCGGCCCGGCAGAAATGCGCGGCCTGCTCGACGCCCTCAGCGGTCGTTTCGTCCCCGCCGGCCCGAGCGGCGCGCCCAGTCGCGGGCGCCTCGACGTGCTGCCGACCGGGCGCAACTTCTATTCGGTGGACGTGCGCAATTTGCCGACCACCACCGCGTGGCGCATCGGTTTCCAGTCGGCGACGCTGATTCTCGAACGGCACTTGCAGGATCACGGCGATCACCTGCGTCAGCTCGGCTTGTCGGTCTGGGGCACCGCCACCATGCGCACTGGCGGTGATGATATTGCCCAAGCGATGGCGCTGATGGGCGTACGGCCGGTGTGGGCCACCGGCAGTCAGCGCGTCGATGATTTCGAGATCCTGCCGCTGAGCCTGCTTGATCGTCCGCGCGTCGATGTGACGTTGCGCGTTTCGGGATTTTTCCGCGATGCGTTTGCCAACCTGATCCGCTTGTTCGACGCCGCCGTGCAAGCGGTCGCGGCGCTGGACGAGCCGGATGACCTCAATCCGCTGGCCGCCAAAGTGCGCGCCGAGCGCGAAGCGCTGCGTCAGACCGGCGTCGATGAAGACACCGCGCGGCGGCAGGCCGGCTGGCGCATCTTCGGCGCCAAGCCCGGTGCTTACGGCGCTGGCGTGCAGGGTGCCATCGACGGTCGCCTGTGGCAGAGCCGCGAAGACCTCGCCGAGGTCTATCTGAACTGGGGCGCTTACGCCTATGGCGGCGCCGACGAAGGCACCGCCGCCCGCGAACAGTTCGTCCAGCGCCTGAGTCAGGTGCAGGCGGTGCTGCAGAATCAGGACAATCGCGAGCATGACTTGCTCGATTCCAACGATTACTACCAGTTCCAGGGCGGCATGCTCGCCGCCGTGGAGAGCCTGCGCGGCGAAGTGGCGGCGAGTTATCACGGCGATCACAGCCAACCGGATTTGCCGAGAATCCGCACCCTGAAAGAAGAGCTGAACCGGGTGATCCGTGCACGCGCGGCGAATCCGAAGTGGATCGACGGGGTCAAGCGCCACGGCTATAAAGGCGCGTTCGAGATGGCCGCGACGGTTGATAATCTTTTCGCCTTCGACGCAACCACGCAATTGATCGACGATCATCAATATGCGCTGCTGGCCGACGCTTATCTGCTGGATCCGCAGACCCGGGAGTTTGTTCGCGAGCACAATCCGCATGCCTTGCGAGATATGACCGAACGCATGCTCGAAGCGCAGCAGCGGGGCATGTGGCAGGAGCCGGGGGCTTATAAGGAAGCGCTGGAGAATTTGTTGCTGGATATCGAGGAAGATGGATAACGCCTCCAAAAGCCAACCCTCACCCCAGCCCTCTCCCGGAGGGAGAGGGAGCCGATCTGGTCTTGTTCGAGGCGTGTGTTCGACTCGCAATATCAGATCGGCGCAAATCGAGAGATCATCCCAATCAGTCCCCTCTCCTCCGGGAGAGGGCTAGGGTGAGGGGCTTTACCTGACACACCAGAACATTGAAGACCACCAACGACCACGCCAGAGAACCCACACATGACCGACACCCCGCATTTCCCCCTCTCCGCCGTGGTCGGCGCCGATGACCTCAAGCTCGCCCTGTGCCTCACCGCCATCGATCCGAAAATCGGCGGCGTGCTGATCGAAGGCCCGCGCGGCATGGCCAAATCGACCCTGGCCCGTGGCCTTGCGGACCTTCTCGCCAGCGGCCAGTTCGTCACCTTGCCACTGGGCGCGACTGAGGAGCGTCTGGTCGGCACCCTCGACCTCGATGCCGCCCTGAGTGACGGTCGCGCGCAGTTTTCCCCCGGTGTGCTGGCCAAGGCTGATGGCGGCGTGCTCTATGTCGATGAAGTCAATCTGCTGCCTGATCACTTGGTCGATCTACTGCTCGACGTCGCCGCCAGCGGCACCAACCTGATTGAACGTGACGGGATTTCCCATCGTCATTCGGCGAAATTTGTCCTGATCGGCACGATGAACCCGGAAGAAGGCGAGTTGCGCCCGCAGCTGCTCGACCGCTTTGGTCTGAACGTCGCGCTCAGCGGCCATACGCAACCGACCGAGCGCGGCCAGATCATTCGTCGACGGCTGGATTTCGACAGCGATCCGCAGGCCTTTTGTGCGCAATGGGCCACCGCGCAACAAAGCCTGCGTGAGCGCTGTGAGCATGCGCGCATCGCATTGACCGGCATCGAACTGGACGATGCCGCGCTGGCGCAGATTACCGAGCGCTGTTTCGCCGCCGGCGTGGATGGCTTACGCGCCGATCTGGTGTGGTTGCGCGCAGCCCGCGCGCACGCGGCATGGCGTGGGGCGACGCAGATTGGCGAGGAAGATATTGACGCCGTGGCCGAGTTTGCCCTGCGCCATCGACGTCGCGAACCGTCGGCCCCGCCGAGCCCGCAACAGCAGCAACAGCCACAACAACCGCCACAGTCGCCCAAACAGACGCAAAGCACCGCGAGCGAAGGGCAGGGCCAGTGGGGCGATATGCCGGCACCGGCGCTTGCCACCGGCACTCGACGAGAAGTGCCCGTCTGGCCAAAAAAGCCCTAGGCATTCGCCCCCGATCCGACGCGGGGGCGAATGCCAGACCCCGCGCCGGACGGCTCGACAACGGACGCCAAGGCAAGCGCCACAGCGCGAGGAATGGCTCGGTGAACTGGCCGGGCACGCTGATAAACGGACGGCCACGACTGCGCGAAGATCTGCTGTTTCAACTGCGCACCCGCTCGCCGCTCGAGTTGTGGCTGGTGATTGTCGACGCCTCCGCTTCGACGCGACGCCATCAGGCCTTGAGCGATGCCAAAGGTCTGCTCGCGCAGTTGTTCGACGACGCCTACCGCCAACGCGCCCGGCTCGCTTTGTTGACCGCCAGTGGTTCGACGCCGAAATGGCAAGTGCAGGGACTCAAAGCGTCCAGTGGTCTGCAAGCGTGGCTGCAAGCGTTGGGGGCGGGTGGTGGCACGCCGTTGCTTGCGGCGCTGTTGCAGGCGCAGCAGTGGCTGGTGCAACGGCGCAAGCGTTTCCCTGCCGAACAGCAGCGATTGCTGGTGGTAACCGACGGGCGCTTGAAACAATGTTCCGGGCTGCCGGTGCTGGATTGCCCGGGATTGCTGGTCGATATCGAGCGTGGACCAATTCGCCTGGGCCGGGCGCAGGCAATCGCCGAAGCGCTGGGGACTGATTATCGGCACATCGATGAGCTGGCTGAGCGTTGACGATCGCTTGGCGAGCCTGCTCGCGAACGCAGCTGTCTTCAGCTCATCCGTACAGATCTTGAAATGATTTGCCACTGGGGAAAATGTGTCTTGAGGCTGTACGCTCCAAGGCCATTTTTCATTCAGGATTTGCATGAACACCCTCTCGGAGCCCCCCAGTTATCCCGCCTCCTCGCGCCACGGCGCGGTCTCGGTGCTCGCGCAGCATCCGGTTTTTCGACTTCCGACTATCTTTGCCAATGCGGCTCTAGAGCCTTTGCGTTGCGCTTTGTCGTGTCCGGCAGCCTGAATTCACTGAGAGAGATCGAGACGTTTTATGGAATGGTTAGCGGATCCCACGGCCTGGCTGGGCTTGTTGACATTGATCGTGCTGGAACTGGTGCTGGGTATCGACAACCTGGTGTTCATTGCGATTCTGGCGGACAAACTGCCGCCGCATCAGCGCGACCGTGCGCGAATCATCGGCCTGTCGCTGGCACTGATCATGCGTCTGGGCCTGCTGGCGAGCATTTCCTGGCTGGTCACGCTGACGCAGCCACTGTTCGAAGTGTTCGGCAAAAGCTTCTCCGGGCGTGATCTGATCATGCTGTTCGGTGGTGTGTTCCTGCTGTTCAAGGCCACCATGGAATTGCACGAGCGGCTGGAGGGCCATGTCGGCGAGCGCACCACCAACGCGGCGTACGCGCTGTTCTGGCCGATCGTTGCGCAGATCGTGGTGCTGGACGCGGTGTTCTCCCTCGATGCGGTGATTACGGCGGTGGGCATGGTCGATGAACTGGCGGTGATGATGATCGCGGTGATCATTTCCATCGGCCTGATGATCGTCGCCAGCAAGCCGCTGACCCGCTTCGTCAATGCGCACCCGACGGTGATCATGCTGTGCCTGGGCTTTTTGATGATGATCGGTTTCGCCCTGACCGCTGAAGGTCTGGGCTTCCATATTCCGAAGGGTTACCTGTACGCGGCCATCGGTTTCTCGATCCTGATCGAGGTGTTCAACCAGATTTCCCGGGCGCGCCGCAAACGCTCGATGCAGGGTGTGCGCCCGTTGCGTGAGCGCACGGCCCATGCGGTGTTGCGCTTGCTCGGCGGTCGCACCCTGGCTGCGGAAGAGGTCGGTGAAGAAATCTCCGACCTGCTCGATAACGGTGACGCGCCGAGTGCCGAGCTGTTCGACCGTCGCGAGCGGGTGATGATCAGTGGCGTGCTGCAACTGGCCGAGCGACCGATTCGCCAGTTGATGACGGTCCGCGCCGATGTCGACGCCATCGATCTGGCTGACGACGCGGAAACGATTCGTACGAAGTTGATGCATTCGTCCTACTCGCGCTTGCCATTGATTCGCGACGGTGCGGTGGATGAACCGTTGGGCTTTGTGCACAAGAAGGAATTGCTCAAGGATTATCTGGCCGGCGCCGAGCCAAACCTGGAGCAACTGGCTCGCCAGACTGTCAACCTGCTCGACAGCTATTCGATCCTCAACGCGCTGGAACAGATGCGCGCGGCCTCGACGCACATTGCGTTTGTGGTCAACGAATTTGGTGATTTCGTCGGTGTGCTGACCATGACCGACATTCTGGAATCGATTGCCGGTGAGTTGCCCGATGCCAGCGAAATCGAAGGCCCGGACGTGCTGGAGGAGCAGGGCGGCTATCTGGTCAGCGGCGCATTACCGCTGGCCCGCGTGCGCCAGCGCACCGGGTTCGCTGCCGAGCCGACCGAGGATTATCAAACCATGGCCGGGTTGGTGATGAGTCTGCTGGATCGCTTGCCGATGAAGGGTGACCGGCTGGCATATGAAGGCTGGCAATTGACGGTGAAGGCGGTGGAAGAGCGACGGGTGACGCGAGTGTTGTTGGAGCGCGCGGCTGCATGATTGCGCTGGTCATTGCCTGACCCTCAGGCATCGCCAGCAGGCTGGCTCCCACAGGTTTTGTGTTTGCGGCAAATCGAATGCCGCACGCACCTTGTCGGAACTGGCCTGCCAGCCATGGCGATCGGTCAGGCGACGCAGCTGTCATGAATGAAAGGTGTACCGGTCCTTGCCGGTGTGCTTGGACTCATACAACGCCGCATCAGCCTTGATCAACGCCTGATTCAACGTGTCACCATCCTCGACCCGGGTTATGCCGATGCTGATGGTGACCGGGTGCTCGGCAGGCTGTTCACGGACCAAACGGCACAGCTCAGTGGCAAGCCCGGCAGCATCTTCGCGGCGCACGGCCGCCAGATAGATCGCAAACTCTTCACCACCCAGGCGCGCGTAGTCGAATTCAGCCATCACGGTTTTGATATCGGCAGCGACGCGTTTGAGCACTTCGTCACCGATGTCATGGCCGAAGGTGTCGTTGACCTTCTTGAAATTGTCGATGTCGATCATCATCAGAAAGTGGTCGTATTCGCGTGGAATCGCTTGCAGACGCTGTTGCGCGTGCGTCATGAACGCGCGACGGTTGGGAATTTGCGTCAGTGGGTCGTTGTACGCCTGTTCCAGCAGCAACCTGGACATGATGTAGTTGCTAAACCGCGCCTCGCGAAATTTCAAAAACGCGTACAGGGTCAGCGCGCAGAGGAACACGCTGTAGCAGGCGGTCAGTACGCCGCGCAGTTCGCCCAGTTCGGTGCTAGTACCGAGGAACGGGTTAAGCAACAGCCAGATAACCACCTGCACGGCAAAAAACGCCCAGCGCCGCAACGGCAACACCGAAACGCTGTACAGCAGGCTCGCAGCGGCGAGCATCAGCCACGAACTGTGCACCGCAGGCGGCAGGCCGTCGACGATCATTCGCACGCCGACCGTCAGGCCCACGACCAACAACACGGTGAGCACATCAAAGTGCGCGGCTTTGCGAGTAAACGCGAGGGCCAGGGTCAAAACACCGAAGGCCCCAAGAAACACCATCGAGCGCCAGGTGAAGCCTTGTCCGCCCATGAAACTGACGATCAGGTCGAACAACAGCCACATGAAAATGCTGACCACGTAAATCAGCACGCTAAAGGGTTTCAGTCGCTCGAATTCGCGCTGAAGAAACTCGCTTCTCAACGGCGCCGACGCGCTTTCCTTCAAGGCCTGCGCTTCTATGCTTTCGAACATGCTCGTCCTGCTGCTTGTTTTGATGGCAGCGGCCACGCGCCTGAAGGGCTGTAGCGCTGCGTGTTCGCTCAAGAGCAAAGCAGCCGGATGGGCAGTTGTCCAATCCCGGTTCGTGTGCACGTTTGTCAGTGCTGTTCGGCGCGAGTGAGCTTCCCGCTTACCCGATCAGCCGGTGACGGGCACGATTAACCATACACAACGACCGCAGCGCCCGGCGCAACCAGGCCAGATCATGCTCAGGCTTACGCGCCGCTGCGGCTGGCGCCTTGGTCTTGCCGACGTGCCGGGCAAAGTCCTTTGCAAGCGTCTCTTCGGTTCCGATGCCCTTCAGCTTTTTCAGCAACTTGCCATCCTTGTAAAACAACACGGTGGGTGTGCCGGTGACTAACGGATGGCGCGGGGACTGGCTGGTGTCGAGCATGTACACGTTGGCACGGTGGCGGTAGGGTTCAGCGGTCTGTCGAAAGATCGGCCCGGCCCATTCGCACGCGGGGCAGTGCTCGTTGGCAAAATACAGGATGACCGGGCGCCAGGTTTTCAGGGCTTTGCGATAAACCGGTGCCAGCGTTGCCGCAGGGGTGGATGCGCTCATCGAAGGCCTCCTTTTCAACGACGGTGAGGTCTGGCGACGTTAAAGGAGGGTGTGTGATGACGTCTACTGTCAGAAATTACAGGTGCCCTTCAAACAACGCCTGATTATCAAACGCACCGTATTCGCCCAACCCCATCCCATTTGGGAACCAGATACCCGCCTGCAGTAGCATTCGGTAGCGCAACCGCTCCCTTCAACTCGCCACCCTCAAGCAATATTTTCATTGCATCTCTTTGATTCTAAAAACCTTTAAAACCCGCGCAGATTTCTGATCAAGGCTGTGGCACACTTTCTGCTGTCTATTCCGTAGTAACAAACCGTGTTCCGGTATAGCGGAATAAACACCATTCTGGAGTGCTTGCCATGCATCGCCGTCCTTCGTTGTTCAAAGCGTGTGTTTTCGTTCTTGCAGCTTCATCAACCGTGATGGGCCTGGCCCAGGCTGCCGAGAGCAAGCTCGACAGTGTCCTGGCCCGCGGCAAATTGATTGTCGGCACTGGCAGCACCAATGCGCCGTGGCACTTTCAGGGTGCGGACGGCAAGTTGCAGGGCTTCGATATCGATATCGCCAGGATGGTGGCCAAAGGGCTGTTCAATGACCCGAGCAAGGTCGAGTTCGTCGTGCAGTCGTCCGATGCGCGGATTCCCAATCTGCTCACCGACAAGGTCGACATGAGCTGCCAGTTCATCACCGTCACCGCCAGCCGTGCGCAGCAAGTGGCGTTTACTCTCCCGTATTACCGTGAAGGTGTTGGCCTGTTGTTGCCGAACAACAGCAAGTACAAGGAAATCGAAGACCTGCAAGCGGCGGGCGACGACGTCACCGTTGCTGTGCTGCAAAACGTCTACGGCGAAGAACTGGTGCATCAGGCCTTGCCCAAGGCCAAGGTCGATCAGTACGACAGCGTCGATCTGATGTATCAGGCAGTGAACTCCGGCCGTGCCGACGCGGCTGCCACCGACCAGTCTTCGGTCAAATACCTGATGGTGCAGAACCCTGGCCGCTATCGCAGCCCGGCATACGCCTGGAGCCCGCAGACCTACGCCTGCGCCGTCAAACGCGGCGATCAGGACTGGTTGAACTTCGTCAATACCGCGTTGCATGAAGCCATGACCGGCGTTGAATTCCCGACCTACGCCGCGTCGTTCAAGCAATGGTTCGGCGTCGATCTGCCGTCGCCGGCGATCGGTTTCCCTGTCGAATTCAAATGATCCCGTGAGAGCGGGGCGATTGCCGTCGCCTCGCTCAAGGTACTGCTGACCATGAACTATCAGTTGAACTTTGCCGCCGTGTGGCGCGACTTCGACACCTTGCTGGCGGGGCTCGGTCTGGGCCTGCAACTGGCGCTGGTGTCGATCGCCATCGGTTGCGTGATCGGCCTGCTGATGGCGTTTGCCTTGTTGTCGAAGCATCGCGCCTTGCGGGTGCTGGCCTCGGTGTACGTCACGGTGGTACGCAATACGCCGATTCTGGTGTTGATTCTGTTGATCTACTTTGCCTTGCCGAGCCTGGGCATCCGGCTGGACAAGATTCCCTCGTTCATCATCACGCTGTCGTTGTACGCCGGTGCGTACCTGACTGAAGTCTTCCGCGGTGGCTTGCTGAGCATTCCCAAAGGGCAGCGTGAAGCCGGGCTGGCGATCGGGTTGGGCGAGTGGCAGGTCAAGGCCTACGTCACCGTGCCGGTGATGCTGCGCAATGTTTTGCCGGCACTGTCGAACAATTTCATTTCGCTGTTCAAGGACACCTCGCTGGCCGCTGCGATTGCGGTGCCGGAGCTGACTTACTACGCGCGCAAGATCAACGTCGAAAGCTACCGGGTGATCGAAACCTGGCTGGTGACCACGGCGTTGTATGTCGCGGCCTGTTACCTCATTGCCATGCTGCTGCGGTACCTCGAGCAGCGTCTGGCGATCCGCCGATAGGAGGCTGCGATGTACGAATCACCTAGCTGGTTGCATGAATTGTGGGTCGCTCGCGAGCCGCTCTTGCAAGGTTTTCTGACCAGTGTGCAAGTGTCGGCGCTGGCGATCCTGCTCGGCACCTTGCTCGGCGTTGTTGCCGGGTTGGTGCTGACGTACGGGCGCTTCTGGATGCGTGCGCCGTTTCGCTTTTACGTCGATCTGATTCGCGGCACACCGGTGTTTGTATTGGTGCTGGCCTGCTTCTACATGGCGCCGGCGCTGGGTTGGCAGATCAGCGCGTTTCAGGCCGGCGCCTTGGGCCTGACGCTGTTTTGCGGCTCGCACGTCGCCGAGATTGTCCGCGGCGCGCTGCAAGCGTTGCCACGCGGGCAGATGGAAGCGGGCAAAGCCATCGGCCTGACGTTTTACCAATCCCTCGGTTACGTGCTGTTGCCGCAGGCATTGCGGCAGATTTTGCCAACCTGGGTCAACTCGTCCACGGAAATCGTCAAGGCCTCGACCTTGCTCTCGGTGATCGGTGTGGCTGAATTGCTGCTCAGCACGCAGCAGGTCATCGCGCGGAATTTCATGACCCTGGAGTTCTATCTGTTTGCCGGTTTTCTGTTCTTCGTCATCAACTTCGGCATCGAATTACTCGGCCGGCACATTGAAAAGCGGGTGGCCCTGCCATGACTCAAGCTCAAGTTTCCCCACAGAATCAGGCGCTGCTGGACATTCGCGGCCTGCACAAACAGTACGGCGCGGTCGAAGTGCTCAAAGGTGTCGACCTGAGCATGCAGCGCGGCAACGTCGTAACGCTGATCGGCTCCAGCGGTTCGGGCAAGACCACGCTGCTGCGCTGCGTGAACATGCTCGAGGAATTTCAGGGCGGGCAGATTCTGCTCGACGGTGAATCCATCGGCTATGACGAGGTCAACGGCAAGCGCGTGCGTCATGCGGAAAAAGTCATCGCCCGCCATCGTGCGATGACCGGCATGGCGTTTCAGCAGTTCAACTTGTTCCCGCATCTGACCGCATTGCAGAACGTCACCCTGGGCTTGCTCAAGGTGAAGAAAATGCCCAAGGACGAAGCCGTGGTCCTCGCCGAGAAATGGCTGGAGCGCGTCGGCTTGCTTGAGCGGCGCAATCACTTTCCCGGTCAGTTGTCCGGCGGTCAGCAACAGCGCGTGGCGATTGCCCGGGCGATTGCGATGAACCCCAGCCTGATGCTTTTCGACGAAGTCACCTCGGCGCTCGACCCGGAGCTGGTCGGCGAAGTGCTCAATGTGATCAAGGGCCTGGCCGAAGACGGCATGACCATGCTGCTGGTGACCCACGAAATGCGTTTCGCCTTCGAGGTCTCGGACAAGATCGTTTTCATGAATCAGGGGCGAATCGAAGAGCAGGGGCCTCCCAAGGAACTGTTTGAACGTCCGCAGTCACCGCGTCTGGCCGAATTCTTGAAAAGCACGCGGTTCTAATTTTTTGTTTTGTAATCAGGAGAAACACCCATGAGCATTACTCGTTATGGCACCGGCAGCACCGCCGCCGGCGGTCAGCCGCGTCCCTTCGCGCGTGCAGTCGAAGCGGATGGCTGGCTGCACGTCTCCGGCCAGGTGCCAGCGGTCGAGGGCGAGATCATTGTTGGCGGCATCGTCGAACAGACTCACCAGACCATGAAGAACCTGATCGCGATTCTCGAAGAGGCTGGTTATGGCCTGGAGGATGTAGTGCGGGTCGGTGTGTGGCTGGATGACCCGCGGGATTTCAGCAGCTTCAACAAAGTCTTCGGCGAATATTTCAAACCCGAGCACGCCCCGGCGCGGGCTTGTGTGCAGGCGAGCATGATGGTCGATTGCAAGGTTGAGATTGACTGTATCGCGTACAGGAAAAAGGCCTGAACCACACCGATCGTTCCCACGCTCTGCGTGGGAATGCCTCAAGGGACGCTCCGCGTTCCAATGGGACGCAGAGCGTCCCCGGCTGCATTCCCACGCAGAGCGTGGGAACGATCATTAGCGGTAAACTCCCGGCGACTTTGAATGGGAACCACTGATATGACCGAAGACACCATCAAGCGCCGGGCTCGCGGTCTGGACCGGGCGTTCGATATCCTCGATTTTCTCAAGGAAATCGGCCAGCCGCTGCGCCCGAACGACATCGCCAACGGCATCGGCAGCCCGAAATCCACGGTCTACGAACTGGTTGCCTCGTTACTCGAACGGCGCATTCTCGAGCCGGTGGGCAAGGACGGTCATGTCTACCTGGGCCGGCAGTTGTACTTTCTCGGCCAGGCGCATCTGCGCCATTTCGACCTCAGTCGCGAAGCCGATCACGCCTTGCAGGAGATCGTCCGCCAGACCCGCGAAACCGCGCAGATGTGCCTGCTCAACGGGCGCAAATACACGGTGGCGTTGATGAAGGAGGGCGAGCGGCATTTCCGCATTTCCTCCGACATCGGCGAGAACGCGCCGATCCCGTGGACAGCTTCCGGGCGCCTGCTGCTGGCGCACCTGAGCGACCAGCAGATCATCGACCTGATCGACGAAGACGACTACATCCTGCCCGACGGCGAACGTCTGCCGCTGGAGCGCTTTCTGGCGGAGATCCGTCAGGCCGGCATTGACGGTTTCTTCTCCTTCGACAGCGTCGCCGACACCTTCACCCATTGCTTCGCCGCGCCGGTCAAAGACCCGCACGGCGTAGTGATTTGTACCTTGTGCATCGTCGCGCCCCGGGCCGACGCGAAAACCCATTACGACGACTATCGCCGGGTACTGATAGAGAGCGCCAACAGCCTCGCCCGGCGCATAAACGAATAAACGCGGCTGCCTGCGGCCGCGACAACGAGGAGTTCGACCATGACGACTGCCAACAATCATGCTGTGCAAAAGGGCGACGCGGCCATCGGCGCGCAGCTGGTGCGCGATGTCAGCCTGCCCGCGCTGGTGCTGCACCGCCAGGCACTGGAGCACAACATTCGCTGGATGCAGAAATTCGTCAGCGACAGCGGCGCCGAACTGGCGCCCCACGGCAAAACCAGCATGACCCCGGCGTTGTTCAAACGTCAGCTCGATGCCGGTGCGTGGGGCATCACCCTCGCCAGCGCGACCCAGACCTGCGCCGCCTATGCCCATGGCGTGCGCCGGGTGCTGATGGCCAACCAACTGGTCGGCACCCCGAACATGGCGCTGATCGCCGACTTGCTCGCCGATCCGGCATTCGAATTCCATTGCATGGTCGATCACCCGGATAACGTCGCTGACCTCGGCGCGTACTTTGCCTCGCGCGGGCTCAAGCTCAACGTGATGATCGAATACGGCGTCGTCGGCGGACGTTGCGGTTGCCGCAGCGAGCAGGAAGTCATCGAACTGGCCAAGGCGATCAACGCCCAACCGGCGCTGGCCCTGACCGGCATCGAAGGATACGAAGGGGTGATCCATGGCGACCACGCGGTGAGCGGCATTCGCGAGTTCGCCGCCTCGTTGGTCCGCCTGGCGGTGCAGTTGCAGGACAGCGGCGGTTTTGCCGTTGCCAAGCCGATCATCACTGCGTCTGGCTCGGCGTGGTACGACTTGATTGCCGAATCGTTCGAGACGCAAAACGCCGCCGGGCGCTTTCTCAGCGTGCTGCGTCCGGGCAGTTACGTCGCCCATGACCACGGCATCTACAAGGATGCGCAGTGCTGCGTCCTCGACCGGCGCAGCGATCTGCACGAAGGCTTGCGCCCGGCGCTGGAAGTCTGGGCGCATGTGCAGTCATTGCCGGAAGCGGGTTTCGCGGTGATCGCACTGGGCAAGCGTGATGTGGCGTTCGACGCCGGTTTGCCGGTGCCATTGCTGCGCTACAAGGCCGGCGCCGTGCCAGGCGCGGGCGATGACGTGAGTGCCTGCAAAGTGACTGCGGTGATGGATCAGCATGCGTTCATGACGGTGGCGCCGGGCGTGGAACTGCGCGTGGGCGATATCATTTCCTTTGGCACGTCGCACCCGTGCCTGACGTTCGACAAATGGCGGGTGGGCTTGTTGGTGGATGAACAACTGACGGTGATCGAGAGCATGGAGACTTGTTTCTAGGGCTCCAGACCGCGTTGCGGCTATTCGCGAGCAGGCTCGCTCCCACAGGGATCGTATTCCAAATGTGGGAGCGAGCCTGCTCGCGATGACGGCGGCACAGCCACCACCGAACCATCAGAGACCCCCTGAAATGAACACCTTAAGCCCCCTGGGCCCAAACACCCCGCGCATCGCCCTGATCGGCGAATGCATGATCGAGCTGCAGCAGCGCGCCGATGGCAGCCTGCAGCAAAGCTTCGGCGGCGATACGCTGAACACCGCGGTGTATCTGTCCCGCGCCATGGGCGATCAGGCCAAAGTCGACTACGTCACCGCATTGGGCGATGACAGTTTCAGTGACGCCATGTGCCAGATCTGGGCAAACGAAGGCATTGGCCTCGATCTGGTCCAGCGCCTGCCTGGCCGTTTGCCCGGTTTGTATTGCATTCAGACCGACGCCAACGGTGAGCGACGTTTCCTTTATTGGCGCAACGAAGCCGCCGTCCGCGAGTGCTTCACCACACCGGCCGCCGAACCGGTGCTGGCGGCGTTGCCCGATTATGACGTGCTGTATTTCAGCGGAATTACCCTCGCTGTACTCGGTGCAAAGGGCCGGGAGAGACTGATCGAAACCTTGATCAATGCGCGGCAAAACGATGCACGGATCGTCTTCGACAACAACTACCGGCCGCGGCTGTGGGCTTCAGTTGAGGACGCGCGAGCGGCGTATCGCAGTATTTTGCCTCACGTTGATCTGGCGCTATTGACGGTGGATGACGAGCAGGCGCTGTTCGGCTTCCCCGACTGCGATGAAGTGTTTGCGGCGTATGCGCAGATCGGTACGCCGGAGGTGGTGCTCAAGCGTGGGGCCGAGGCTTGTCTGATTCGCTGCGAGGGTGCGGCGTTCGAAGTGCCGGCGCAGAAGGTCGAGACAGTGGTGGATACCACCGCGGCGGGGGATTCGTTCAGTGCGGCTTATTTGGCCAGTCGCTTGTCCGGTGGCAGTCCCGCAGAGGCAGCGCAAGCCGGTCATCTGTTGGCGAGCCGGGTGATACAGGTGCCGGGGGCTTTGATTCCGAAATAGTTGTTGAATGGCCGCTTGCTGGGCAATCGATCGCGAGCAGGCTCGCTCCCACATTTTAAATACGATCCCCTGTGGGAGCGAGCCTGCTCGCGAAGAGGCCCGCAAGCCAACTCACTAATCCCGGTAAAACACCTGCACCAGGTGATAACCAAACTTGCTCTTGATCGGCCCATGCACCGTGCGCAGGGGCTTCTTGAAGATCACCGCATCAATCGCACCGACCATCTGCCCCGGTCGCACTTCGCCCAGGTCGCCGCCGCGTTTGCCGGACGGGCAGGTGGAAAATTTCTTCGCCAGCACATCGAACGCCTCACCCTTGGCGATGCGTTGTTTGAGCTGTTCGGCCTCTTCGACGGTTTTCACCAGAATGTGGCGGGCTTGGGCTTTCATCGGGCGGTCCTGATAACGGGGTGACGGCGGGGCGCGGATTATGCCTCAAGTCACAGGGTTTGGCTGGTCATCGTGCGGATCTTGCTGGCCAGTAGTTCGACCGCGAACGGTTTGGCGACCATGTCCATGCCGTCCTCAAGAAAGCCCTGACGCTCGGCGGCTTTCTGCGCGTAGCCGGTCATGAACAGCACCTTCAGGCCCGGCCGATGCTGACGGGCAATCTCCGCCAATTGCCGACCGTTCATGCCCGGCAGACCGACGTCGGTAACCAGCAGGTCGACGCGCCGGCTGGACTCAAGCAGGGGCAGGGCGGTCTTCGCGTCGACGGCTTCGTAGGTCTGATAACCCAATTCCCGGAGCAGATCGAGCACCAGCATGCGCACCGCCGGATCGTCTTCGACCACCATCACGGTTTCACCGGTGGCGATGGTCGGCGTTTGTTCAACGGCCAGTTGCGTGGCTTGCTGCGCTTCGACGCCGTGCAGGCGCGGCAGATACAAACGCACCGATGTACCCTGGCCCGGCAAACTGTCGAGGCTGACATGCCCGCCTGATTGCTGGGCAAAACCATAAATCATCGACAAACCGAGGCCGGTACCCTGGCCGATCGGCTTGGTGGTAAAGAACGGATCGAAGGCCTTCGAGCGTACCGAGGGCGTCATGCCGGTGCCGTTATCGCTGACTGCGAGCATCAGATAATCGCCAGCCTTCACTGGTTCCAGCGTGGTGATGTCAGTGCCGTCGAGATAGACGTTGGCGGTTTCGATCAACAGCTCGCCACCATCCGGCATGGCATCGCGGGCGTTGATGACCAGATTGAGCAGAGCATTTTCCAGTTGGCTGACGTCGGTGCTGACCGGCCACACATCGTCGGCCAGTTGCAGTTTGAGTTCGATCGGATCGCCCTTGGTCCGCCGGATCAGATCCTCCAGCGATAGCACCAGCACATTGACGTCGAGGGTTTTGCGGTCCAGCGATTGGCGCCGCGAAAACGCGAGCAAACGGTGGGTCAGTGCCGCTGCGCGATTGGCCGAAGACACCGCCGCTTCGGTAAACCGGCCGATCTCGTCGGCCCGGCCGTTGGCAATGTAGCGCTGCATCAGATCGAGACTGCCGATGATCCCGGTGAGCATGTTGTTGAAGTCGTGAGCGATGCCACCGGTGAGCTGACCGACCGCTTCCATTTTCTGCGCATGGCGCAACGCATCTTCAGCGCGCTCGCGCTCGAACATTTCGCTCTGCAAACGCTGATTGGCCAGGGCCAGTTGCTCGGTGCGGGCACTGACGCGTTCTTCCAGGGTTTCGTTGAGATTGCGCAGGGCTTCTTCGGTTTTCTTGCGCTCGGTCTCGTCGATCACAAAGATGTAGAAACCGTTGACCGCACCGTCGGCGCCATAACGCGGCAGATAATTCATCAATGCGTGGCGGCTGCTGCCGTCGCGGTGCGGCGTGTACAGGCTGAAGGAACACGGCCGGCCGGCCAGCGCTTCGGCAATGTACGGCAGGCGCAGGAAATACGCCTCCTCACCAATTACCTCGCGGATCGTGCGCCCGTACAGCTCCTGTGGCGTGAGGCCGTACCAATCCAGATAAGCCGCGTTGTTCAAGCGAAAGCGCTCTTCGCGATCAACGTAGCTGATCAGAATCGGCATGGCGTTGATGATCAGTTGCAGCTCGGTCTGACTCTGACGCAATGCCTGTTCAGTCTGCTTGCGTTCGGTCAGGTCCAGCGCCGCGCCGAGGAACCGCGTCGGCCGGCCATGGTGATCCTTGTAGCAGCGCCCGCGCGCAAACACCCGGCGCACCTCGCCGTCACGTTGGAGCAGGCGATATTCCTCGGCGTATTCGGTGCCGTGGGTGATGCAGTGTTTGATGCTGCGCGCGACCATGGCGCGGTCTTCGGGGTGCACGCCTTGCAGGTAGTCGCTGATCGGCAATTGCCGGGCCTGCGCGGGATCGACCCCGTGCAACTGGGCGAAATGCGCGTCGGCGATAAAGCGGTCTTCGCCGATATTCCAGTCCCAGGTGCCGACCGCGTCGGTGGCAGCGAGGGCCAGTTGCAGGCGCTCTTCGGTTTCACGTTGTGCCTGCAGGCTTTCTTCGGAGCGACGCTGCAACTCCAGCGCCACGCGCCGACGTTCATTGGTTTCAATGGCGGTTACGAGAATCCCGGCGACTTGCGCGGATTCGTCGCGAATCGGGCTGTAGGTCAGATCGAGCCAGAAGTCGCTGTCCTTGCCGTCACGCTGCAAGGTAAACCGCCGTTCGCTGTAGGTGCGCACCTGGCCTTGCAGGACGGCGGAGTAAATCGGGTCAGTAAAGTCGCGAAGCTCCGGCCAGACCTCATGCGCCGGCTGCCCGAAAGCCTGCGGATGCTTCTGCCCAGCAAGCATGGCAAAACCGTTGTTGTAGATCTGCGTGAGCTCCGGGCCCCACAGCAACACCATGGGCATGGGCGAGTGAATGACGATGTCGACCGCAGTGCGCAGGCTCTGCGGCCAGCTTTCGGCAGCGCCCAACGGGCCGCGACTCCAGTCGGTGCGGGTGAGCAGTGCCTGGGCATCATCGGGAATCGGTACAGCGTTCATTACATCGGTCCTGAGCATGGTTCGGTGAGGCGGCGTCTATCATTGTTGCAAACAGGCGTGCGTCAGGTGCAGGCCAATTTCTGTTCATTGAATGCTTCGCGGGTGATTTTTGCCATGGAAATCGATGCACTGTTAGCAATTTTGTCCAATAAAAACGGCTCAGACCTGTTTCTTTCCACAGGTGCGCCGCCCAGCGCGCGGATCGACGGCGTGCTCGTCCCGTTGGGTGATCAGCCGTTCAAACTCGGCGATACCGCCGCCATCGCTGCCTCATTGATGGACGCCGAGCAGCAACGGGAGTTCGACCGGGATCTGGAAATGAATCTGGCAATCTCCCGAACGGGCATCGGCCGCTTTCGAGTGAACATTTTCAAGCAGCGCAACGACGTGTCGATCGTCATACGCAACGTCAAACTTGATATCCCGCGGTTCGCCGATCTGAAACTACCGCCAGTGCTGCTCGAAACCATCATGCTCAAGCACGGGCTGATTCTGTTCGTCGGCGCGACCAATTCAGGCAAATCGACCTCGCTGGCTGCACTCATCGATCATCGCAACCGCCATAGTACCGGGCACATCATCACCATCGAAGACCCGATCGAGTACATCCATCGGCATCAGCGCTCGATCGTCAATCAACGTGAAGTGGGCGTCGATACGCGTAGCTTCCACGCTGCGTTGAAAAATACCCTGCGTCAGGCCCCTGACGTCGTGCTGATCGGCGAAATCCGCGATCGCGAGACCATGGAGCATGCGTTGACGTTCGCCGATACCGGGCATCTGGTGTTGTCGACGTTGCACGCGACCAATGCCAACCAGGCGCTGGACCGGATCATCAATATGTTTCCTGAAGAGCGGCGGCCGCAGTTGTTGCAGACATTAGGCAACCAGATGAAGGCGGTTGTTTCGCAACGTCTGCTGCGTACGCTGGAAGGGCAGCGCAGGGCGGCGGTTGAAGTATTGTTGGGCTCAGCGACGGTGGCCGACCTGATCCGTCGTAATGAACTTGGCGAACTCAAAAACATTATGGAAAAGTCACCGGAAATGGGCATGAAGACATTTGATCAGGCCATTTTTGAATTGCTGGCAGAGGGCGCAATCAGCGAAGAGGAAGCGCTGAAAAATGCTGACTCATCAACTAATGTGAAACTGCGAATAAAACTGCATATGGAAAAAGATGTCAGACCTTCGAGCAGTGGCGAGTGGGGGTTGGTGGAATGACGCGTTAAATAAATTAACGCGCTAAATATATTCTCATAAATATCAGTTGGCTATTCTTTGGAGTAAGGCTCGATACTCCGTCGGCGCTGATTGAGCGCGTTAAATAATTATGAGAGTTATTGATGTCTGCAAACAAGATTGGCAAATCATTCAAGCTTTATGGCGCTGCATATGCGCAGCAACAAGTTCGGGAGGCGCGTGATGAAGAAGAACGAAAAGAGGTGCTCGAGCAACTGCTGGACGGAGTTGAGGAGCAGGGTGATGATGAGTTTTACGGTTGGCAGGGCTACCGCGTAGACGTCAAGGACGGTTCGTCGCTGTTCGAGATCTATAATCCGGGTCGCCTGTTTTGGAAGAAACTTTACAATAACGCAAAACTGGAAAGTGAACTTCGCCGGCAGCGAGCGATAGGTATAGATCTCGTCAGGGTAAATGGTCGTGGTGGTATAGAATTATTCAGGGACCATAGCGCTGTATGGCAAGAGGTCGACGTCGATGGAATCGTTCCAACATCATACCTTTACAAGAATATATTGCTGCTCGGTGAGATCGCCGCAAAGGCCGGCGGCTATATCTATGATGCTGGCAGTGTCGATATCGACCAGTGGCTTAAATTTCGTAACTTGCCTGTTCCGCAAACCAAAGCCCAGACCCTCAATCTGATTGATTATTTGCAGTTTGATCCGCCAGTGGATGCATTGGGTAACTACTGGGCTCAATTGGATCCGGTGGATGATGCGCTGCTGGGCTTGTCCGTCGAGCACTGCCAAGCCATTCGCCGCGCTACTGCGCAGTTGCTAGCGCCCGGTGAGAAGCTATTGGATGTACTTCATCTGAAAACGGCACAAGTTGCGGTTACCCAAGACAATGCGTCCAATTGGACCCACCACGTACTTGCCCATCCTTTCGCTAAAGGGTTGGCACGCGCCTACCTTGAAAAACTGCAGTGGTTAGGATCGCAGCCGGGAGAGACCGCGGCGGATAGCTATCTCTCTCAACTGTTGGTCACCGCATTATTGCTTGATATTGATCCAACGATCGGCACCGTCCAGTCGCGCAAGGCAATCGGTGCTCAGGAACTCTATGCGCCGAACAATGCCAGTCGGCATCCTTCAGCCGTGTGCAGCGACTTGCGAACCTTCTTCAGTGGCAAAAAATGGGTGTCGCCTGCGTTAGCCCCCGTTGCCGTGCATCTGCTACTGGCCGGCGTAGCGCCGGAACTGCAAGTCAAAGGCATTCCCTCCTCGCTGATGATGGGGTCCACCGAATGGATGAACTTCAGTCGCGCGGTGAAGCTGGTCGAGTCGATCAGACCAGGAGCCGCACGCATACTCACCTATGCAGAAATCACCGCTTATGCCGAACTTGAGCCGTTGACCGAAGCGCACACCGAACTACGCGATCTGACAATGATCGATCCAATTGTCGACTGGGCACTGATCAATGGTGTCGTTACCTCAGCGGAACTTGCCAGCCAGGCTAAAGAAACTACGGAACGGGCAATCTTGAGGTTTCAAGCATTCGCCGACAGCTTCCTTATGCCGACGAAGGCACTACCCAGCAGACGCTTGATTGCTAAAGAAGCAATCGAAGACGCCGCACCTTTGTGTGACTTTGTCGATGACAAGGTGCTTTACCAGCGGCCAGGACTGGGTAAATCGCCTTCAGCCGAGTCTATGGTTGATTTGCATATGTCTGGTGATCTGGTAGGCGGCGAGTGGGATAGACGCGCCGTATTCCCTGATCAGGTTTATTCGAAAACGCCGTCCCTGCATGCCGGGGTCACTAACTACAAACCCGTCCAGTATCATGATCCTTCGGTAAAAAGCATTTATGAGGAGTTCCCCCGACTGCGACGTCTGCGTTCAGTTAAAGAAGAACTCGAGCGGCAGGTTCGCACGTATCTGGAAAGTATAAACCGACCACTTGTCGCAACTGTCAAGCATGCTTTGTCACAAATGCCCTGTGATGATTTGCAAATGTTCATGAGCGGAAAAGTGACGCTTTTTACCTTCCGGGAAGATGCAAGTTATATTCATACCGAAAAATACTCCGCCCTGTTTATTCCGAATTACACTTCGAAAGCCAACGTGGAAACACGCGAGTCCAGAGACGCGGTGACCGGGCGATTTGGCCTGCTGTTATGTGCGTCTGAGGGCGGCAAGACTACGTCGTACGAACTGTTCACGATGCGCGGGGAATTGAAGAAAAATAACTGGCTTGGTAATTATCTTGGCAAAACCGGCTATTTTGATGAGCCTGCAAGAATCGATTTCAATGGAAATCCCAAGGCATTGAGAAAACCGGTATTGAAAGAACATCTGAAGATCGACGTTCATAAATATTTGCACGGCGAGTCGTCAACAGAAGGGCGGGGAGATGGCCGGGCGGTGCCAGAAAAACTGGCCGAGTTGCAAGCTGCAGCCAACTCGCAACGGCTGGGAAACAGCGCTTATCGAAATTTTAATAATCCTGGCGTTTCCCGGCTCGCCGAGTTTATTGTGAGCAGCCATCCGCTGGTAAAGTTCGACGAACTGCTGGCCGCCGCCAGCGAGCAGACCGAACTCGAGAAAGAGCGCGAGAAAGGCGAAAAGATCGCTACTTACATCATCGATCTGGTGGTGCCGTTCAAGAAATGCATCGAAGATATCGCCAGTGGCGAACACAATCGGGTAGCAGACGGCATCTACGGTTGCATGATGGACGCTATTTCGTTGGGCGGGGCGTTCTTCGGGGCCGGTGCAAAGGTGCTGAGTATTTCAGCCAAATCGATATCGGCAGCCAACAAAGCCGCACGCGTGGCGAAACTGGTGGTGACGTCTTCCGTTTCGCTCTTCAACCCGGTTGACGGGGTGCCGACGGCACTCTATGGCTTGGGCAAATTTGTACATAATGGCGCCCTGCGATTCAGCAAATCCACCCTGGAACTTCTCGGTCTGGCCAAATCGCAACTGGACACATTGCACGGCGTAACCAAAGGCCCGAGCCTGATACGTGCGGCAGACACCTTGTCAACCGGGCACGGCACCTGGCGTCCGATAAGCACCAGCACACGTACGCTCACCGTGCTGGCAGGGCGCAAGAATTTTCAATGGTACGCCCTGGATCGTCGGGGTCGTCCGTGGGGGCCGAAACTGAGCAACTTCAATCTAGTCACAGCCGGGCGTTTCCCTCACGCCGCCAAGACAATGCCTTTGATTTATACGCAAAAATTTGTGGAGCAAAGCCTGCCGCGAATGCAGATCAAGGTCGACAACGCGCTGACCGTTATGACCGGTTCCAGGCACAAATCTGCACGCGAGTCTCTAATCAAAATGCTGCTGGGCAATAACTCCAGCGAGGCCGTGAGCACGACAGTAGACATTCTGCGGTTGATACGAGCGGATATCGCAGGCTTGTCCATGAGCAATATTCTTCTGGATGAGAACAAGCACACCAACAGCATCGCCGAATTTGATCTGGACGCGTATCAACAGTGGAAAAAAGCCCGTGGGCAAACAAGCACGGCGTTCATTAAAATCTGCACGCCGAGCATCAATCGTCAGTTCATCGAAAATGCTTTCAACCACGATGTCGTGGTGGACGGCCTGATTCATGAGCTGTTCCACGCGACTGCGCAGAACAACGATGTGGGCTATGCCGTGGATATCGGGCGTGCAGCTGCCGGGGGACAGCAACTGGACGTGACTGCACTGCTGAACCTTGCATTGGGTCGTCTGCCCACTGGCGAATCCGCCAATGTTTACCACCCGAGCTCCAAAGCGCTGGCGAACGCCGACTCCCTTTCAGTGCTCACCGCGCTGCTGAGCCAAATGACCAGTGATCCCACTGTTTTCGAGAGCAATGTGCAGGCCTTGCGCGCAGGCGTCGCTGGCAGTGGGGGTGGCACCATCGCGGGCCCGGTTGTAATCCGCTTGAATACCGCCCCCACGCCTGATCTGTCAGAGTCCCTTCTGGCACCGGGGTGGAAGAGACTCTGATTACCAGCGGGTATCGATCCAGATCATGAGCCAAGTTTCGACTAGCTCGTCAGCTCACGGCGATCCCTGAATTGCTCCAGCGCTTCGGGATTGGCCAGCGCATCAGTGTTTTTTACTGTCCGCCCGTGGACCATATCGCGCACTGCCAGCTCAACAACCTTGCCGCTGATGGTGCGCGGAATGTCTGTGACCGCCACGATCTTTGCCGGTACATGCCTTGGGGTGGTATTGGCGCGGATCACTTGGCGGATGCGCTGTTCGAGCGCGTCATCCAGTTGCAGCCCTTCGCGCAATCGCACAAACAACACGACCCGCACGTCATCCTGCCACTGCTGGCCGATGGCGACGCTGTCCATTACTTCGCTGAGCTTTTCGACCTGACGGTAGATCTCCGCCGTGCCGATGCGCACGCCGCCGGGGTTGAGCACAGCATCCGAACGCCCGTGAATCAACATCGCGCCGTGCGGCGATTGTTCAGCATAATCGCCCTGGGCCCAGACACCGGGAAACAGGCTGAAATACGACTGGCGCAGTTTTGTCCCGTCCGGGTCATTCCACAAACCGATCGGCATGGCCGGAAAATGCCGGGTGCAGACCAGTTCGCCTTTCTCGTCAATCACCGCCTGGCCGGCGTCGTTCCACACCTCGACCGCCATGCCCAAGCTCTTGCCCATGATTTCACCGCGCCGTACCGCCGACAGCGGATTGCCGTTGACGAAGCACGAGACGATATCGGTGCCACCGGACATCGACGCCAGGCACACATCGCTTTTGATCTCGCGGTAAACGTAGTCATAGCTCTGCGGCGACAGCGCCGAGCCGGTGCACAGCAGGGTTTTCAAACTGCTCAGATCATGGCTGTCACGGGGTCTGGCGCCGCTGCTTTCTAGGGTGGCGAGAAATTTCGGGCTGGTGCCGAACACGCTGATGCGCTCATCGTTGATCAAGTCGAGCAAGCGCTGGTGGTCCGGGTAAAACGGCGATCCATCGTAAAGCACTACGGCACTGCCGACTGCGAGTGCCGAGACCAGCCAGTTCCACATCATCCAGCCGCACGTCGTGTAATAGAACAGCCGGTCGCCGGGGCCGAGATCGCAGTGCAGACCGTGTTCCTTGACGTGTTGCAGCAAGACACCGCCGGTACTGTGGACGATGCACTTCGGCACGCCGGTGGTGCCGCTGGAATACAGCACATACAACGGATGGTTGAACGGCACCGGGACGAAATGCGCCTCGCCGCCGACTGCGTAGAAGTCCTCCCACGAACTCACTTCAGCCTGTGTCTGGTACACCTCCATGCTCGCTTGCGGATCGGCGTAAGGGACAATGATCAATTGTTTCAGCGTCGGCAGCTGTTCGAGGATGCCGTTGATCTTGTCGGTCTGGTCGAGAGTCTTGCCGGCGTAGCGGTAAGCGGCGCAAGTCAGCAACACCTTCGGTTCGATCTGGCCGAAGCGATCGATGACCCCGTGGGTACCGAAGTCGGGCGATGAGCACGACCAGATCGCCCCAAGGCTGGTGGTCGCGAGCATCGCCACCAGCGTTTGCCAGGTATTGGGCATGCATGCCGCGACCCGATCACCGAGGCCCACGCCGGCCGCCTGCAGGCTCGCTTGAAAACCGGCGACGTGCTCGGCCAGTTCGGCCCAGGTCAATTGCTCGCGCTGGCCGTTCTCCGCGACGCTGATCACCGCCACGGCGTCGTCGCGGCGGCGCAGCAGGTGTTCGGCGAAGTTCAGGGTCGCGCCGGGAAACCATTCGGCGCTGGGCATCTGCGCGCCTTCACGCATTACCGCGTCGGGCTGGGTGTGAAAGCGGATATCGAAACAATCGACAAGCGCCTGCCAGAAATCCGCTCGCTGCTCGATGCTCCATTGGTGCAGGGCAGGGTAGTCGCCGATGTTCAGATCATGGCGCTGATTGATGGCACGGCGAAACGCATCCATGCGTGATTGGGCGATACGGTTGGCGTCGGGTTGCCAGAGGATGTCGGACATTGCTTGCCTCTTTTTATTGAATTGCCGGGGCTACCGGTGGGAGCAAGCATTTATTGCGCGAGCCAGCCGCCATCGATATTCCACGCCGCGCCACGCACCTGACTGCCAGCCTCGCTGCACAGAAACAACACCAGTTCGCCCAGATGCTGCGGCGTGACGAACTCCAGCGACGGTTGCTTTTCGGCCAGCAGATCATGTTGCGCCTGCTGTGGATCGACACCCTTGGCCGCACGATCATCGATCTGCTTTTGCACCAGCGGCGTCAGCACCCAACCGGGGCAGATGGCGTTGCAGGTGACGTTGCAGGTCGCGGTTTCCAGGCCGACCACCTTGGTCAGGCCGATCACGCCGTGTTTGGCGGCCACATACGCGGCTTTGCCGGTCGAACCGACCTGGCCGTGCACTGAGGCGATATTGATGATCCGCCCCCAGTTGTTGCTGCGCATGCCCGGCAGGCTCAGGCGGGTGCTGTGGAACACCGAGGACAGGTTGATGGCAATGATCGAATCCCAGCGCTCGATCGGAAACTCTTCCACCGCCGCGACATGCTGAATGCCGGCATTGTTGACCAGGATATCCACGCCGCCGAACTCGCGCTCGGCGTAGGCGATCATCTCGGCGATCTGCGCCGGATCGCTGACATCGGCCGGATGATGGCCAACCTTGCCGCCGAACTGGCCAACTTCTGCGATGACCTGCGACGCATCGCCAAAACCGTTGAGAATCAGATCGGCGCCAGCCTTGGCCAGGCTCAGCGCAATACCCAGGCCGATACCGCTGGTGGAACCGGTAACCAGCGCGGTCTTGCCGGAAAGAGTCGTCATGAATACCTCACACAATGCCAGTGGCGTAGAAAGTACCGATCACTACGAAAACCGCCAGGGTCTTGATCAGCGTAATACAGAAAATGTCTTTATAGGCTTCGCGGTGGGTCAGTCCGGTCACCGCCAGCAGGGTGATCACCGCGCCGTTGTGCGGCAGGGTGTCCATGCCACCGCTGGCCATGGCAGCCACGCGGTGCAGCACTTCCAGCGGAATGTTCGCAGCGTTGGCCGCGCTGATGAACTGCTCGGACATCGCCGCCAGGGCAATGCTCATGCCGCCCGATGCCGAGCCGGTGATCCCGGCCAGCAGCGTCACGGTGATGGCTTCGTTGACCAATGGATTGGGGATTTGCTTGAGCCAGTCCGCCAGTACCAGAAAACCCGGCAACGAGGCGATCACTGCGCCGAAACCGTATTCGGACGCGGTGTTCATCGCCGCCAGCAGTGCGCCGCTGACCGCACTCTTGCTGCCTTCGGCGAGTTTGCTGCGAATCGCCTGAAAGCCGAACGCCAGCACCATCAGAATGCCGACCAGCAACGCCGCCTGTACCGCCCAGATTGCCGTGAGCTTGGCAATCTCGGTGGTGACCGGCGTGGCCATGCCCGGCAGCGCAAGGCTGTGGGTCTTGCCGTACCACTGCGGAATCCACTGGGTGAACAGCAGGTTCATGATGCCTACCGCGAGCAGCGGCGACAATGCAATCCACGGGTTGGGCAGTTTCAGATCTTCGGCGGTTTCCGGCTCGTTGCGCAGCTCGGTGCCATAGCCCTCACCGGCGCGCTGGGCCTTGTTGCGCTGGCCCTGAAGAAACAGCATGCCGGCGCAGAACACGAAAATCGTGCCAATCACACCCAGCCACGGCGCGGCCCATGCGGTGGTGTTGAAGAACGTGCTGGGGATGATGTTCTGAATCTGCGGGGTGCCGGGCAGAGCGTCCATGGTGAAGGAAAACGCACCGAGGGCGATGGTCGCCGGAATCAGCCGTTTGGGGATATTGCTCTGGCGGAACATCTCGGCGGCGAACGGATACACCGCAAACACCACCACGAACAACGACACGCCGCCATAGGTAAGCAGCGCGCAAACCAGCACGATCACCAGCATCGCTTGGCGAGTGCCGAGCAGGCGAATCGCCGCGGCGACGATCGAACGGGAGAACCCCGACAGCTCGATCAGCTTGCCGAACACGGCGCCGAGCAGGAACACCGGAAAATACAGTTTGATGAAGCCGACCATTTTCTCCATGAACACCCCGGTGAAGGCAGGCGCAACGGCGGATGGATCGGTGAGCAGGACCGCGCCGAGCGCGGCAATCGGGGCGAAGAGGATAACGCTGTAGCCACGGTAGGCAGCCAGCATCAGCAACGCGAGGGCTGCCAAGGCAATGATCACACTCATGGTGTGTCTCTCCAGAATTGTTATTTTTGTGGGTGGAACGGGTGTGGAGAGGTGTTAGCGAGATTTGTGCCAATCTGCTAAGGGGTTGAAAAATAAGGAATTAATGAGTGAGGATTAGTCAAGGTAAAGTTAGTCTGTCTCTGAGTTGAGATTTTCGGCGGACGATCTGGCGCTATCGCGAGCAGGCTCACTCCTACAAGGTGACGGTGTACGCAGTTCCTGTAGGAGTGAGCCCGCTCGCGATAAGTGCGAAGCACTTCCATCTACTAAGTGAGAGCGAAGTCTCTAAAGTGAGACTAGGCAATCCCCAGCGCCACCATTTTCTTGTACAACGTCGACCGCCCAAGCCCCAGTCGGGCCGCCGCTTCCGGCACCTTCCCCGCGCATTCAGCCAACGCCGTTTCAATCAATTGTCGATCAAAGCGCTCGCGGGCCTGGGCGAAGGTTTCCTCCGTCGCCGCTTGTGCGACAGACGCGGGCGAACGCTCGACGGGCGTCAACGTGCCGATCGCCGCACGCAGATCCTGCTCGGTAAGAATCAGGTCATCGCTGAGCAACGCCGCACGCTCAAGCACATTACGCAATTCGCGAATGTTGCCCGGCCAGGCGTGTTGGCCGAGCAATGCCAGCGCATCCCGGTGCAGTTCGTGCTGGCTGCGCAGCTCCTCAAGAATCGCTTCGCTGAGTGCCGGCAGATCATCGAGGCGTTCGCGCAGGGGCGGCACCTGGATCGGCAGCACATTCAGGCGATAGTACAAATCGGCGCGAAATTCGCCGCGCTTGATCGCCGCTTGCAGATCAGTCGACGTCGCGGCAATGACCCGCACATCGCTCTGAATCACCTCGTTGGAGCCGACCGGTTCAAACTCCTTTTCCTGCAACACGCGCAGCAACTTGCTTTGCAGCGGCAGCGGCATGTCGCCGATCTCGTCGAGAAACAGCGTGCCGCCCTGAGCAATCTGCAATTTACCGGTACGCCCCTTGCGATCAGCACCGGTGAACGCGCCGGGGGCCGTTCCAAAAAATTCGGCTTCGAGCAGTGCTTCGGGGATCGCCGCGCTGTTGATGCTGACAAAGGCTTTGTGCGCGCGGGGCGATGCGCTGTGGATCGCTTGAGCGAGCAGCTCCTTGCCGGTGCCGGTTTCGCCGAGCAGCAAGACCGGCGATTCGGCACTGGCACTGCGCCGGGCGCGGCGTTTGACTTCGAGGCTGGCGGCGCTGGTGCCGATGAAGTGGGCGAAGTTGTATTTGGTCTGCCGGGCGCGCAGCAGCGAACGCGTCGAGGCCAGTTCTTCCTGCATGCTCAGGTAGCGCTTGAGCATCGGCGACAGGGTGCGCAACTCATCAAACAGGGCGAAGCCGATAGCGCCGATCACCGTGCCGGCATCGTCATGAATCGGCAGACGCATCACCACCAACGGCTCTTTTGGCGTGTCTTGCATATCGAGCAGAATCGGCCGCCCGGTGCGCACCACTTCACGCAGCAGGCTGCCGGGAATCACGCTTTCACAAGCCTTGCCGATCGCGCCGGCAGCCGATTCAAGGCCGAAGCGCCGGGCATAGCGCTCGTTCATCCAGACGATGTTGGCGTCCCGATCGACGATCACCGTGCCTTCGCTGGACTGCTCGATGATCTCGAACAGCGAGCGGATCGCCAGCGTGCGAACGCGTTGGTAGTCCTTGAGGCTTTCGGTGGTGTTCATCGGGTAGATCCTGAAAACGTTTCGTCAGTAATGGCGCTATCGCGAGCAGGCTCACTCCTACAATTGGAATGCATTTCAAATGTAGGAGTGAGCCTGCTCGCGATGAATATGACTCGGTTTGTCGGCCATCTCGGATTATGCCTACCCCGGATGCGCCGCCGCCAACAGCTCTTTGGTGTAAGGATGCTGCGGCGCATCAAAGACATCATGGCTGGCGCCACGCTCCACGACTTTACCGTCCTTGATCACAATCATGTCATGGGCCAGCGCGCGGACGACGGCCAGGTCGTGGCTGATGAACAGGTAGGTCAGACCGTGCTTTTCCTGCAACTGGCGGAGCAGTGCGACCACTTGTTTCTGTACCGTGCGATCCAGCGCCGACGTTGGTTCGTCGAGCAGAATCAGCGCCGGTTTCAAAACCAGTGCCCGGGCAATGGCGATGCGCTGGCGTTGCCCACCGGAAAACTCGTGGGGATAGCGATGACGGCTCTCCGGGTCGAGGCCGACCTCTTTGAGCACGCGAATCACTTGCTCATCACATTCGTCGGCGCTCGACTCACAATGCACTTCGAGGCCTTCGCTGATGATCTGTGCCACCGACATGCGCGGACTGAGGCTACCGAACGGGTCCTGAAATACTACTTGCATCTGCCGCCGCCACGGTCGCATCTGTTTCTGATTGAGCGCGTCGAGCGCCTCGCCCTGGAAACGAATGCTGCCTTGGGAGTCGAGCAGTCGCAGGATCGCCTGACCCAGTGTCGACTTGCCTGAGCCCGATTCGCCGACGATGCCCAACGTCTTGCCACGCTGAATATTCAGACTGATACCGTCCACCGCACGCAGGTACTGCTTGCGCTGAAACAGCCCGCCGCCGACGGCGAACTCGACCTTCAGGTCATCGACTTCCAGCACATTCTCACGCTCGTCCCGTGGCAGCGCTTCGCCTTCCGGCTCGGCGTTGAGCAGCACGCAGCTGTAAGGGTGCTTCGGCTCGGTGAACAAGGTTTCGCAGGGTGCCTGCTCGACGATTTCGCCTGCCTTCATTACGCACACACGCTGAGCGATGCTGCGCACAAGGTTGAGGTCATGGCTGATCAGCAGCAGCGACATGCCTAGACGCTTTTGCAGGGATTTGAGCAGCAGCAGAATCTTGCGCTGCACCGTGACGTCGAGCGCGGTAGTGGGTTCGTCGGCGATCAACAATTCCGGTTCGCACGCCAGCGCCATGGCGATCATGACCCGTTGCCGCTGCCCGCCCGACAGCTGATGCGGGTAAGCCTTCAAGCGCTCTTTTGGCTTCTGAATGCCGACCAGGCCAAGCAATTCGAGAATGCGTTGCTGCGCTGCTTTGCCGCCGAGACCGCGATGCAACAGAAGTGTCTCGCCAATCTGCTTTTCGATGGTGTGCAGCGGATTGAGCGAGGTCATCGGCTCCTGGAAGATCATCGCGATGCGGTTGCCGCGCAGTTCGCGCAAGACTTTGGGATCCGCGCCGAGCAGTTCCTGTCCACGGTAACGAATGCTGCCACTGGTTTGCGCTTCGGATTCAGGCAACAACTGCAGGATCGAGTGCGCGGTGACCGACTTTCCGGAGCCGGATTCACCGACCAGCGCCAGGCATTCGCCGGGGCGGATATCCAGACACAGGTCGCGCACCACGGTCTGGCCATGGAACGCGACATTGAGGTTGCGGATTTCAATCAGATTGTCAGTCATGGGCACGCTTCAGGACCTTGGATCGAATGCGTCACGCAACGCTTCGCCGATGAATACCAATAAAGACAGAATCAGCGCCAGCGTGAAGAACGCCGTCAGACCGAGCCAGGGGGCTTGCAGGTTCTGTTTGCCCTGGCCGATCAACTCACCCAGCGAGGCACTGCCGGCGGGCATGCCGAACCCCAGAAAATCCAGCGCAGTCAGGGTCGAGATCGCCCCGGTGAGAATGAACGGCAGGTAACTCAATGTCGCGTTCATCGCGTTGGGCAGGATGTGCCGGAAAATCACCTTGCGGTCGCTGAGCCCCAGCGCACGGGCAGCTTTGACATATTCCAGATTGCGCCCGCGCAGGAACTCGGCGCGCACTACGTCCACCAGCGCCAGCCACGAGAACAGCGCCATGATCCCCAGCAACCACCAGAAATTCGGCTCGACGAAACCGGAAAGAATGATCAACAGGTACAGCACCGGCAGCCCCGACCAGACTTCCAGCAGCCGTTGCCCGAGCAAGTCGACCCAGCCGCCGTAGTAGCCTTGCAACGCGCCGGCGGCAATGCCGATCAGCGCGCTGACAAAGGTCAGCATCAAGGCGAACAGAATCGACACCCGCGCGCCAAAAATCACCCGTGCCAGCACATCCCGCGACTGATCGTCAGTCCCCAGCCAGTTCACCGATGTAGGAGGGCTGGGCGCGGGTTTATTGAGATCATAGTTCGGCGTGTCGTCACTGAACGGAATCGGTGGGAACAGCAGCCAGCCGCCATCCTTGCGAATCAGGTTCTGCACATAGTCGCTGCGATAATCGGCCTGGAACGGCAGCTGTCCGCCGAACTCCTGCTCGGTGTGGCGCTTGAACACCGGGAAGAACCACTGGCCCTGATAACTGACCATCAACGGCTTGTCGTTGGCGATCAACTCGCCGCCGAGTGTCAGCACAAACAGGCCGATAAACAGCCACAGTGACCACCAGCCGCGACGGTTTTTCTTGAAGCGCTCGAAACGGCGACGGCCCAACGGCGAGAGCTTGAGCATCAGGCGTTCCTCGCGGCGAAGTCGATACGCGGGTCGACCAGGGTGTAGCACAAATCGCCCACCAGTTTTATCAGCAGGCCGAACAGGGTGAAGATGAACAGCGAGCCAAACACCACCGGATAATCCCGCGAAACTGCCGCTTCGTAGCTCATCCGCCCGAGGCCATCGAGCGAGAAGATCACCTCAATCAGCAGGGAGCCGGCGAAGAACACACTGATGAACGCTTGAGGAATCCCCGAGACCACCAGCAGCATGGCATTGCGAAACACATGGCCATACAGCACACGACGTTCGCTCAGGCCTTTGGCGCGCGCGGTCACTACGTACTGGCGGGTGATTTCATTGAGAAACGAATTTTTGGTGAGGATTGTCAGCGTCGCAAATCCGCCGATCACCAGCGCTGTCACTGGCAGCACCAAATGCCAGAAGTAGTCGGCAATTTTGCCCAGTGTGGACAGCGATTCGAAATTGTCCGAGACCAGCCCGCGCACCGGAAACCAGTTCAGCGAAGTACCGCCGGCGAACACCACAATCAGAAACATGGCAAACAGAAATGCCGGCATCGCATAGCCGATGATGATCGCGGTGCTGCTCCAGACATCGAAATGGCTGCCGTGGTGCACGGCCTTGCGAATTCCCAGCGGGATCGACACCAGATAGGTAATCAAGGTCGCCCACAAGCCGAGCGAAATGGTCACCGGCATCTTTTCAAGGATCAGATCAGTGACCGTGGCGCCACGGAAGAAACTCTTGCCGAAATCCAGCTGCGCATAGTTTTTCAGCATCAGCCACAGGCGCTCATGGGCCGGTTTGTCGAAGCCGTATTGTTTCTCGATGTCCTTGATCAGTTGCGGATCAAGGCCACGACTGGCACGCGAGGCGCCGCTGGCAGTCTCGCTGGCACCGCCGCCTACGCTCGCACCACCGATCCCTTGCAGATGAGCGATGGCTTGTTCCACCGGGCCGCCGGGAGCGGCCTGAATGATCACGAAATTGACCAGCAGAATGATCACCAGCGTCGGAATGATCAGCAGCAGACGCCGCAGTATGTAACCCCACATCAGTGCGGCCCTCCGGGTCTGCCGCGGGCGATTTTCTCGGCGGTCATCTGTTGGTTGGTCAGCGGCGTACGGCTGATTTCCCACCAGCTCTCGATCGCTTCGTCATTGCTGGCCTGAATCGTCGGTATACCGAAACGGTTCCACCACACGGTCGAAGTGCCGGGCGGATAGTAGTTGGGGATCCAGTAATAGTTCCATTGCAGCACCCGGTCCAGTGCATGCGCGTAGCGCAGCATGTCGGCCTGGGTCGATGCGCGAATCAGGCCATTGATCAAGGTATCGACCGCCGGGTTTTTCAGCACCATGTAGTTGTTGGCGCCGGGATCGTTGGCCGATGCCGAGCCGAAGTAGTTGAGCAGTTCGCCGCCCGGGGATGTCGTGACGGGATAGCCGGTAACGATCATGTCGTAATCGCGGCTCATCAGCCGGTTGACGTATTGCGACGAATCGATGCGGCGGATGTTGAGCTCGATGCCGATCTGTTTCAGCGTGCGCTTGTAGGGCAGTAGCAGGCGATCCATGCCGTTCTGGCTGACCAGAAAAGTGAAGCTCAGCGGCTCACCCTGGGCGTTGACCAATTGATCGCCGTCGGGTTTCCACCCAGCTTCTTCGAGCAGTGCGAGGGCTTGCAGTTGCTTGTCGCGGATGACGCCACTGCCGTCGGTTTTCGGCGCTTCGAACACTTTACTGAACACCTCGTCGGGGATCTGCCCACGCAACGGCTCGAGGATTTTCAGTTCTTGCGCGTCGGGCAACTCGGTTGCAGCCAGTGACGTATTGGAGAAATAGCTTTGCTGGCGGATATACAGGCTGCGCATCATTTGCCGATTGCTCCACTCGAAGTCCCAGAGCATCGCCAATGCCTGGCGCACACGCCGGTCGGCGAACATCGGCTTTTGCAGGTTGAACACGAATCCCTGAGCCGATTGCGGCGCTTCGGTCGCCAGATGGGCTTTTTGCAGGCGGCCGTCGCTCAGCGCGGGGCTGTCATAGCCGATCGAATAGCCGGTCGCCGAGAACTCTCGGTTGTAGTCGTAGGCGCCGCCGCGCAGTACTTGGCGGGCGACATCGGTGTCACCGAAGTATTCGATGCTGAAGTGATCGAAATTGTACAACCCGCGACTGACCGGCAGGTCCTTGCCCCACCAGTCGGGGTTGCGCTCAAAGGTGATGCTGCGCCCCGAATCGACCTTGCCGACTCGATAGGGACCGCTGCCCAGCGGGGCTTCATAACCGCCACCGCCGGCGAAATCGCGGCTCTTCCACCAGTGTTCAGGGAACACCGGGAGCGTCGCTATATCGAGGGGCAGGGTGCGGTTTTCGTTGCTCTTGAAATCGAAACGCACGGTCAGCGGCGCTTCCACCTCGACGCCTTTGACGTCGGCGAACTGCGTGCGATAGCGCAGGCTGCCCTGGGTCATCAAAAGGTCATAGGTGTAGCGAACGTCTTCGGCGGTAATCGCTTTGCCGTCGGCGAAGCGGGCCTTGGGATTGATGAAGAAGCGCAGCGACAGGCCATCGTCCGCGCGCTCCATTTTTTGCGCGACCAGGCCATATACGGTGTAAGGCTCGTCGAGCGAGCGCTGGGCCAGCGGCGAATAGAGCAACCCATCGATCTGCGTGACGCCGATGCCTTTGTCTATATAAGGAAGGACATGGTCGAAATGGCCGATCTCGATGGCCGAGCGGCGCATCGTGCCGCCCTTGGGCGCCTGCAGGTTGGTGTAGTCGAAATGGCTGAAACCGGCGGGATATTTGGCAGGCTCACCATAAACGGTCAGGGCATGTTGCGGTGCGGCGTTCGCGCTTGCGCCAGCCGTCAGCAGGGCGAGGGCGGCGAGCATCAATGTGGGGAAAACCAGTCGCATTGTCAGCCTTGGGACTTGAATCGGTAAGCGCAAGTTGTACGCGAGAGGCGCGTCGCTCGCCAGCCGTATGTGTAACTGAAATACAACGGCCCGCCATATGGCGGGCCGCTGCGAGCAATCAGACGACGAATCAGTCCTGACGGCTGGTGACTTCCAGCAGGTGATAGCCGAACTGGGTTTTCACCGGGCCTTGAACGACATTGATTGGCGCGCTGAACACCACGGCGTCGAACTCCTTGACCATCTGGCCAGGACCGAAGGAACCCAGATCACCGCCCTGACGGCTCGATGGGCAGCTGGAGTTTGACTTGGCTACTTCGGCAAAATCGGCGCCGGCTTCGATCTGGGCCTTGAGTTCGTTGCACTTGTCTTCGCTGGAAACCAGGATGTGGCGGGCAGTGGCTTTAGCCATGGGGAATTTCTCCAATGTATTTCAGTAAAGTGTGGAGCCTACCGGATTCAGTGAGCGATTTCCCGGCAAAGTTCCTTGCTGGGTATGTGGTGCTCGTCAAAGACTGGCTGCGCGCAGACGCGCAGCGTGGTCGACGTACAGTTCGATCGGATCGGGCAGTGCCGTGACCGTGCCGGCCGCGCGGCGCAGGCTGCCCAGATGATCCAGCGGATAGTCTGAGCGAATCACTTGGCCCAGGTGAGAGCTGAAGCGACCGACGAAACCATCGTTCTGCTCTGTCTCGGTCATGAAGTACTGCGAGAGGGCGTGGCAAACGCTCTGCGTCTGATCGACCAGCGACGGGCTCTCTGTCGCAATCACCCCGCTCCAGGAGTAATAGCGCACCCCGTTGACCTGATCCGCACCCTGGCCGCCCCATGTCTGGGGTAATCCCTGCGGGAATCGATCATTGAAATGGCCGACCCCTTCGGTCGTGAGTGCGTTAAGCGCTGCCAGGGCGTTCTGCGGCAACGTCAGGTTGCCACTGAGCAAGGAAAGAAAGTTGGCGAAGAGGGTAGCCACGTTCTGAGCGACGGTTTCTGGCAATCTGCCTGGCACCAGTGCCTTGCGCAGAAAATCCGCCAGTTCCGATCCATGATTCGGGCCACTGACTGAAGTCACCGAGGCGACCGAGTGTGGCGCAAGCGCTGCAGCGTATCGAGCCGCCAATGCCCCCTGGCTGTGCCCGATGAGGTTGACTTTCTCGGCACCTGTGCCCCGCAAGACTCGGTCTATCTGTGCAAGCAACTGTTCACCCCTTGTTTCATTCTTTTGGGTGGCAGAGAGGTGTGGAACAAACACGCGGTTGCCGGCCGTTTTCAGTGCGTTTTTTACTTCATGGAATAGCTCGAAATGGCCGATGCGCTCGAATCCGAACAGGCCGTGTACCAACAGGATGGGATAGCGAGTTGAAGCATTCCGTTGCATGTTCTTACCTTTTTCACAGAAATTCGTCGGGAATACGGACGCCACTCTAAAACACTCATCCCGCCGAAGAAGTAAGAAGAGGCATCTCTTGGCCGTTGAATATGGACTAGGAGTTGTACGAATTTTCAGATACTTCTGAGATCCGAATCGGAAGTTGCCGCCATCTTTCGCCAGCTCCATTTTGAATTCACGCTGTTTGCCTACCTGGCGCGCCGCGTTTACCCGAGACCTGTGGCGAATTGGCCTGACAGAGAAAACGGGCGCGATCTTGTTCAATGTGAGCTGTCGACGCCGCCCATCCAGCGGCGTTTTTCCAAGGAGTGGAGCCACAATGAACACGCATGAAGTCGAGTTTTGCTACCGGATGCGCCACCCTGCAGGTCCTTGTATGTCAAGTGAACTGCTACCCGCGGTGACCCTGGATTCAATCGACGGCACAGTGCTCGATCCCGCGCTGGGCAGAGTCGTTGTCCGTATCGCGCCTTATCCCGGCATGACGTGCGGCGACCGCTTGCTGCTGAGTTGGGAAGGGCTGGATATCGAAGGCTTCGCTTACCAGCATGAAATGGTTCGTTATGTCACTGAAACTCAAATCGGGAAGGATGTGGTGTTCGTCATCAAAGGCCTGCATGTCGCGGCACTGGATGGCGGTTCGCTGGAGGTCTACTGGACACGAGACAGTGCCGGCTCGCCCGAGCCCTCCGTGTCGGCGCGTGTGCAATTGTCGGTGGGTGATACACGAGCACAATTGCTCGCGCCGATCGTCGAAGGCGTGATCAGTGGGACGCTCGACCCAGCGCGGGTGCCGCAGGGCACGCTTGTTTCGCTGCAGCCTTACGCGCGCATGGCGGCTGGCGATCGGGTGACGCTGCTGTGGTGCGCCGATGCCGGTGCAGCTTCCTTCAGGGACAGTTTGAAGGTCGAGACCTTCGCTGTCGCCGACGTGCTGTCATTTTGGGTTGACGGAGTACATATCGCGGGCCATTTCGGTGAGCAGATCGCGGTGCGCTACCGGGTCGAAAGCGTTGACGGCAAAGTGCGCGAGTCGGAAGTGACGGAACTGCTCGTGGCGCCTTTTGTTCGTAATGATCTGAACGCCCCAGATGTGCTGGAAGCGCAAGATGGCGTGCTCGACAGCGAGAATTCAGTCGACGGCGTGACCGTCGTGATCGGTAATGCCGGGACACAGGAAGGGGAGCTGGTCTACCTCAAATGTGATGGAGAGTTTTTCAACCACCGCGACGACCGTGATATCACGCGCGAAACGGCAGGGAAACCGCTGATTTTTATCGTGCCGCACCGGTTCTGGCGTGAGCATCATGGCACTACGGTGCGTGTGGCCTACACGGTTGAACGTCTGGACGACGTCAGTGAGGAATCTGCGCAAACACAGGTGCGAGTCGAGGCATAGCACTGTTTGCCCAGCCCTCCAGTTTCAGCGAAACCGGAGGGCTGGCATGGTTATCAGTTCGCGTGCGCAGCGAGTCGCTTGGCAGCATCAAGCAGTAGGCGTTCAGTTGCACTGAAACCGAGGCAGCCATCGGTAATCGATACCCCGTAGCGCAGAGATCCGCTCAGTGGCTGGCAGCCCTCGAACAGGTGGGATTCGAGCATCATGCCAATCAGTCCGCAATCACCCCGCAGGCGTTGGTCAAGCACTTCGTTGAAAACGCCGGGTTGGCGCAGGGGGTCCTTGCCGCTGTTGGCGTGACTGCAATCGACCATGATCCGGCTCGGGATATTCAGTCGATTCAGATCGGCGTGGATCTTTGCCACGCTCTCACGATCATGGTTCGGCCCTTTGTGACCTCCGCGCAATACCAGATGGGTGTCTGGGTTGCCTGGGGTTTGAATGATGGCCGGGTGACCTTGGCTGTCGACGCCGAAGTGCCGGTGCGGGTGCGCGGCCGACCGCATGGCGTCAACTGCAATGGCGGCGCCGCCGTCGGTGCCGTTCTTGAAGCCGACCGGCATGCTCAAGCCACTGGCCATTTCGCGGTGGATCTGCGATTCCGTGGTGCGCGCACCAATCGCTACCCAGCTCAGCAAATCATCGAAGTACCCGGCGGCCATTGGTTGCAGCAGTTCTGTGGCCACCGGCAAGCCGAGCCGGATCATTTCCAGCATCAATTCACGTGACAGCGCAAGGCCACCGGCCATGTCATCGCTGCCATCCAGGTGCGGGTCATAGGCCAGGCCTTTCCAGCCAACCGTGGTGCGCGGTTTTTCTACATAGGCACGCATCACCAGAAGCATTTCGTCGTTGACCTGTTCAGCCAGTCGAGCGAGTTTGTCGGCATATTCAAGTGCGGATTGCGGGTCATGGATAGAGCAGGGGCCAACGATTACCAGCAGGCGCTGGTCCTGGCCGTTGAGAATGGCGCGTACGGCTTGGCGTTGGGCGGCGACTTGCTGGCTCAAGACGTTGTCGAGCGGTAATTGCTGTTTTAATTGCAACGAGCAGGGCAGACGCAACGTCAGCGCTTCGTTGGCAGGGTTCAACGTGGAGAGTGGCAGAGCGGAAACGGACGAGTTCATATTCGGTCTTCCTGGGCTGGCGGCGGTTTTTCACCGCGCATTCGGCCCTACTGGGGTGTTCGACAATTGGCCGGAATGGCTACGTGTGTGTGCTTGCCACCTGCAGGTGACCGATCGGAGGCGGCAGGCTGTCCCGAGCGGAAGCTGGTAAATCGCCAGGCGCTAAAGCTGTCGTAACGGTAATAAGTGGTGTGGTTCATGGGTGAATCCTCAAATGTCTGGTGGTGTGGCTGAAAATTTGTGAAGCCTGAAAAAACAAAACCCCCGGTCGGGGAGCCGACCGGGGGTTGAGAAATCTCTGGTAGGCGACCCGTTTACATGGGCGCCGTTTGGGTATCAGGCGCGCCAGTGGCTAAACCAATACCCAAAATAAAAGCTGACCGGAGCGCAAACACCGTTCACCCACGCAGCCGCAACCGAGCGCTGGGCGCTGACGGGATGAAGCTGTGAAAGGGCGTTGAACATGATCTGTCTCCGATGAATGAGCCGAGCTTACTCGACGCTGACTGGCGGCAGCAATCAGAAATTGCTATTGCATGTTCAACATAACGCCTATTGTCGAGGTGTTTGATAGTCGTGACACCCAGTACTTTGTTTGTTTACCGAAGATGAACAGTGTTGTCATTCATGCTCGCCGGGGCGCTGAGCAATGAGGTCAAGAATGGCAGGAATCCGCATTTGGTGGATCCGGAGAAAGCAGGATGAGCTTCGAATTGCGTCGTGCCACCGCCGAAGATCTGATATTCGCCCGCGAGATGACCTGCCAGAACATGCTGCGTTACTACATCGAATTCGAACTGCCATGGCAGGACCATGCGTTCGATGTCGCGTGGTCGGAGCGGCAGAACTGGCTGATAGTGCGTGATAGCGTGCCTGTTGGTTATGTCAGTCTGAGCCGGGACATGCGCGCACTTTATATCCGTGAATTACAGGTCGCTGAAGCGTTTCATCGGCAAGGCGCCGGTTCCTGGGCAATCGATCAGGTTATCGACATCGCGCGCGGAGAGCGTCGTCCGGCGATTCGACTGACGGTTTTCGAGAATAATCCGGCAAGGAGCCTCTACGAAAGAAAAGGCCTGCAGGTTCGGGGCAAGGACGAGTGTTTTCTGCGAATGCAGCTCGATATCAGCACAGGTGTGCTCTGAAACCCGCAGCCGGCAAGCCCTCAATGATGTATTGAAACTTTTTTAATGCTGCTTTCCGCTAGGTCTGTGGGGCACTTTTTGCTAAGGTGTCCGGCATCCCAATATGACCATATCGCGAGGTGTCTGCTTGATTAGGGTGCTAGTGGTCGATGACCATGATCTCGTTCGTACGGGCATTACCCGCATGCTGGCCGATATCGACGGCTTGCAGGTGGTCGGCCAGGCCGAGTCCGGGGAAGAGTCCCTGATCAAGGCTCGAGAGTTGAAACCCGATGTGGTTCTCATGGACGTCAAGATGCCCGGCATCGGTGGTCTGGAAGCCACGCGCAAACTGCTGCGCAGTCATCCGGACATCAAAGTCGTCGCGGTGACGGTATGTGAAGAGGATCCTTTCCCGACACGCTTGCTGCAGGCCGGCGCTGCGGGATATCTGACCAAGGGCGCGGGATTGCCGGAAATGGTTCAGGCGATTCGCCTGGTGTTCGCCGGTCAGCGCTACATCAGTCCGCAAATCGCTCAGCAACTGGCAATCAAATCCTTCCAGCCGTCCAACGACTCGCCCTTCGATGCGCTGTCGGAGCGCGAGATTCAGATCGCTTTGATGATTGTCGGCTGTCAAAAGGTGCAGATCATTTCCGATAAGCTGTGCCTGTCGCCGAAAACCGTGAACACCTATCGCTACCGTATCTTCGAGAAGCTTTCGATCAGCAGCGACGTCGAGTTGACGCTGTTGGCGGTTCGTCACGGCATGGTAGATGCCAGCCTCTGATCATGACTGAAACATTCGACTCCAGCGCTTTTCTCTCGACCGTCAGCGGACGCCCAGGCGTCTATCGCATGTTCGACAGTGATGCGCGACTGTTATACGTCGGTAAAGCCAAAAACCTGAAGAAACGCCTGGCCAGCTACTTTCGCAAAACCGGTCTAGCACCGAAAACCGCGGCGTTGGTCGGACGGATTGCGCAGGTCGAGACAACCATCACGGCGAATGAAACCGAAGCGTTGTTGCTTGAGCAAACGCTGATCAAGGAATGGCGACCGCCGTACAACATTCTGTTGCGTGACGACAAATCCTATCCCTACGTGTTTCTCTCCGATGGTCAATTTCCGCGTCTGAGCATTCATCGCGGAGCGAAAAAAGCCAAGGGCAAGTACTTCGGTCCCTATCCGAGTGCCGGTGCCATTCGCGAAAGCCTGAGCCTGCTGCAAAAGACCTTTTTCGTTCGTCAGTGTGAAGACAGCTACTACAAGAACCGCGCGCGGCCATGCCTGCAATATCAGATCAAACGTTGCAAGGCGCCTTGTGTTGGCCTGGTCGAGCCTGAGGTGTATGCCGAGGACGTGCGTCACTCGGTGATGTTTCTTGAAGGGCGCAGTCATGCGTTGACCAACGAGCTGTCCACGGCAATGGAAGAGGCGGCGATCAATCTGGAGTTCGAGCGAGCCGCCGAGCTTCGCGATCAGATCGCACTGTTGCGACGGGTCCAGGATCAGCAAAGCATGGAAGGTGGCACGGGAGACATTGATGTCATCGCTGCGTTCGTCAACCCCGGTGGTGCCTGTGTGCATCTGATCAGTGTTCGCGGCGGGCGCGTGCTGGGCAGCAAGAATTTCTTCCCGCAAGTGGGCATCGAAGAAGACGTGTCGGAAGTCATGGCGGCGTTTCTGGGCCAATACTTCATCAGCAGTCCCGAGCGCGATTTGCCGAGCGAGCTGATCGTCAACGTGGTGCACGAAGACTTTGCGGCGCTGATCGAGGCCATTCACGAGTTGCGTGGCCGCGAGTTGGCGATCAGTCATCGGGTCCGTGGTACGCGTGCGCGCTGGCAGCAACTGGCTGTCACCAATGCCGAGCAAGCGTTGGGTGCACGTCTGGCCAACCGTCAACACACCGCGGCGCGCTTCGAGGCCTTGGCTGAGGTGCTGAATCTGGATGAGCCGCCACAGCGTCTGGAATGCTACGACATCAGTCATTCCAGCGGTGAAGCGACGGTGGCGTCCTGCGTGGTGTTCGGCCCTGAAGGTGCAATCAAGTCGGATTACCGCCGCTACAACATCGAAGGTGTCACGCCCGGTGATGATTACGCTGCCATGCACCAGGCACTGACGCGGCGCTTCAGTCGACTCAAGGAAGGCGAGGGCAAGTTGCCGGACATTCTGCTGGTGGACGGTGGCAAGGGCCAGCTATCGATGGCTCGCGATGTGCTCAATGAACTGGCCGTGCCGGATCTGATCCTGCTCGGTGTTGCCAAGGGCGCAACGCGCAAGGCCGGCTTCGAAACGTTGTATCTGAATGATGCAGCGCACGAGTTCACGTTGCGCGGCGACTCGCCGGCATTGCATCTTATTCAGCAGATTCGCGACGAAGCACACCGTTTCGCAATCACCGGGCACCGCGCTCGTCGTGGCAAAACCCGCCGTACGTCTACGCTTGAAGGCGTTGCCGGTGTTGGGCCAACCCGCCGTCGCGACTTGTTGAAACATTTTGGTGGATTGCAGGAGCTGTCTCGTGCAAGCATCGAAGAGATCGCCAAAGCCCCGGGGATCAGTAAAAAGCTCGCAGAGTCGATTTATGCGAACCTGCATAGCGAGTAGAATGCCCCCTCACCTCGTAGCCAGTTGTGCCGATGAATATCCCTAATCTGATTACCGTTCTACGCGTCCTGCTCATACCGATCTTCATTTTGCTGTTCTATCTGCCTTATCAGTGGAGTTACATGGCCTCCGCCTCGGTATTTGCCTTCGCGGCAGCGACCGACTGGCTGGACGGTTATCTGGCCCGTCGTCTGGAGCAGAGCACGCCGTTCGGCGCGTTTCTCGATCCGGTTGCCGACAAACTCATGGTCGCCGTGGCGCTGGTATTGCTGGTCCAGGAACACGGCAATCTCTGGCTCACGTTGCCGGCGGCAGTCATCATCGGTCGCGAAATCGTCGTGTCGGCATTGCGTGAATGGATGGCCGAACTCGGTGCCCGTGCCCATGTCGCAGTGTCCAACCTGGGCAAATGGAAAACCGCTGCACAGATGCTTGCTTTGGTGATCCTGCTGGCCAATCCCAAGGACTTCAGCTTCTGGGTCATATTGGGCTACGCCTTGCTGATGGTCTCCGCCGGCCTGACATTATGGTCGATGGTTCAATACCTCCGTGCCGCCTGGCCGCATCTGAAGACGGATGTGGAAAAGAAATAAAACTTTTTTGAATCAAGGGGTTGACGGACCTTCTTAATTCTATAGAATGCGCATCACCAAGCGGGAATAGCTCAGTTGGTAGAGCACGACCTTGCCAAGGTCGGGGTCGCGAGTTCGAGTCTCGTTTCCCGCTCCAAGTTTTACGTATTTGTTGTTGTGCTACTGACAGCAAATGCTTTGAGGCCGAGTAGCAAAATGGTTATGCAGTGGATTGCAAATCCACCTACGCCGGTTCGATTCCGACCTCGGCCTCCACATTAAACAAGCTCCGTAGATCCATGATTTACGGAGCTTTTTTATTTGTACTGCGCTGCAAGATTCAGTCTTGAAATACAGCCATTGCAAACTTGCTTCAACGGGAAGTGATGTATATATTTCCCGCACTGCTTCAAGGGCTGGATCCTGTCAGGATTGCTGCTCTGATGCAGGCAACAGCAGCACCGCGCTACCGCCCGAATGGCGAAACTGGTAGACGCATGGGACTTAAAATCCCCCGCTCGTAAGGGCGTGCCGGTTCGATTCCGGCTTCGGGCACCATGAATATGAAGGGCTTGCATGAGATGTCTCATGCAAGCCCTTTTTTTTGCTCCGCGGTTGCCACGTTTAGCGCGAATCCGCCTCTTTGCTGATTCGAGTGGACTTTATTCGGCGTCTGCGTATCCAGCTCGCGAGCGCATGTAGCGGATGCAGGACGCCCGCAAGCGCGCCCACAACCAGAATTGAAAAAAGCGTGATCAGCGCGATGCCTTCGTGCGAGAACATGGTGGGTTACTCCTGTAGTCACTATGTTGGAACCCGCAGGCTAGACGCTTTCGTTGATATTTGCGGTGAACGTATGTTCATCTTTTTCCGGCTGGATTGTGCTACGGGAAAATTGCGTGGGTGCTGGCGGGGTAAAAAGCGATGTTGGCTTTTGACCGGCAGCAAACCGATCAGGAAGGGAAAACAATCATCACACGCAAGCGAGCTGGCGGTGACCGCAGCGTCACCGCTCGTACAGCAAACCTCACGTCCGCTTGTTCAGTCGCGGTCATCTGAACCGAGGCAATGGTCGATCGATGGGTTTCAACGTCGATAGCGTATTGCGAATCAACGGAGCATCCTTTTCGATGTCGTTGAGCCGGTCGCGGATGCGCAGGGCGGTGGGGTGGCCGCCTTGATGATCGACCCAGTCGGCGATTTCCTTGCAGGCGGCGGCAAGGCGGGCCTGGCGGGCGTCGAGCAGGGTGAGGAGGGTGGTGATGGACTCTTTTTCGGACATGGAACACCTCCGTTCTATCTAAGCTGAATGGCAGCAAAAAGCCCGCGTTTGCGAGCCTCCTGCCGTGGGGGGCTGCTCCCTCAGCTCGTTTGAGTATAGACCCGCTTTTGATCGATATCAGGGGCAGGGCTGGCGAGCAACGGACGGGGCGCTGACTGCGTTCAGCCGGTTGCATTCGCGCTGTGCGTCGCGCTCTTTGTCGTAGCCATCGCCGATGAAGCCGCCAGTGCGCGTGTCACGGATTCGAAACCAGCTCTGCGCTTCAGCGGGATCTTGCTGACTGTCATCGGCGCGACGGCCATGAATGATGATTTTGGTGCAACGCTGCACGACGAAAATGTCTTCCATGGCGTCACCGCACTGATTCGTGTCACAACAACTATAGGAAGCTTATGGCGATTGCGCAAAAAATAGACAGCTCAAGGCGTCAACCGCCAGGGCTCAGGTTAAGCCTCAACTGGCGTCCGCCACTTCAATCATTTGTTCAAGAAACATCGCCAGCGCCACTTCCTCGCTCCGCAAGCCTTTGCGCACGCGCGGTTTCGGCAATTCGGCAAGGGCACCGCGCATGAATTTTTCCACCACGCCGGGGTGGATGTAGCATTTTCGGCACACCGCCGGCGTGTTGCCCAACTGTTTGGCGACGTTCTTGACCATCTCTACAACGTGCCGCTTGGCCTCCGCCTCGGACTCCCATTGCAGTTCACGCAGTGTCGAAAGCGCCAAAGCGCTGCCGGCCCAGGTGCGGTAATCCTTGGCGGTGAAATCGGCACCGGTGAGGGTTTTCAAGTAGGCGTTGACATCTGAGGAGGTGACGGAGTGGCGCTCGCCATTTTCGTCCAGGTACTGAAACAGGTTCTGCCCGGGAATCTCCAGGCAGCGCTTGATGATGCGTGCCAGCCGTCGGTCCTTGACGGTGATCTGGTGTTCAATGCCGCTCTTGCCGCGAAACTGGAACAGGATCGCACTGCCGTTGACCTCGACATGGCGGCTGCGCAGGGTGGTCAGGCCGTAAGAACGGTTGTCGCGGGCATACTGCGTGTTGCCGACCCGAATCAGCGTAGCGTCGAGCAAGGTGATGACGGTGGCCATGACCTTGTCGCGACTGAAGCCGGGCGCCGCCAGCAGCGCTTCCAGTTGCTTGCGCAGCTTTGGCAGTGCCAGACCGAAATCGCGCAGCCGCGAATACTTGTCGGCATCGCGCACCTCACGCCAGCGTGCATGGTAACGATACTGCTTGCGTCCGCGCGCATCGCGGCCAGTGGCTTGCAGATGACCGCACGGATCCGCGCAGATCCACACATCGGTGTAGGCCGGAGGCACGGCGAGGGCGTTGATCCGTTTGATTTCATCCGGGTCGGTGATGCGTTGTCCCGACGGTAAGAAGTAGCAGAACTTGCCGCGCAGTTTCTTGCGAGTGATACCGGGCTGGGAGTCATCGACGTAATGCAGGTCGGATGGCAGTGCAGCAGTCAGCTCGGTATCGGGCATGGCAAGGTCCTTGGGTGGCAGCGGTCAGTAAAATCATTGACCGCACGCCGTTGCCGTCGTGCCAAATGATTCAGGCCAGGACCGCGACTGCTTTGATCTGCGCCCACAACCGCTGGCCCGGATGCACACGCAATTGGTCTCTGGAATAGCGGGTGATCCGTGCGAGCAACGGCGTGCCGCCCGCATCGAGACGAATCAGCACGTGAGCGGCGTTGTCGGCTGCCTGCTCGCCGATCACCGTGACGGGCAGTCGATTGAGAATGCTGCTGGATTCGCTGTCATGCAGCGCCAGGCTGATGTCTCGCGCATGCACCTTGCAGCGCAGCGTCTGGCCGATATTCATCGGCGCATGCGTGACGCGAATGCTCATTTCGGTAGCCGGCAGTTGCAGACTCAGCAATTGATACTGCGCATCGTAGGCGCTGACCTGGCCTTCGATGATCACGCCAGCGTCATCGCCCAGCGCCATTGGCAAGTCCAGCCGCGCGAGGGTTTCGCCGATCGGGCCGCTGGCCAACACCGTGCCCTCGCTGAGCAACACCAGGTGATCGGCCAGCCGCGCCACTTCGTCCTGGGCGTGGCTGACGTACAGCACCGGAATGTCCAGTTCGTCGTGCAGCCGCTGCAGGTAAGGCACGATTTCGTTTTTGCGCTGGCTATCGAGAGCGGCCAGCGGTTCGTCCATCAGCAACAATTTCGGACTGGTGAGCAACGCGCGGGCGATGCCGACACGCTGCCGCTCGCCGCCGGACAAATGCTCTGGATGGCGTTCCAACAAATGCTCGATGCCCAGCAGTTCGGTGGCTTGCGACAGGTCGACCTGGCGTTGTGATTTGGCAATACGTTTGAGGCCGAACTGCAAATTGGCCATGACCGACAGATGCGCAAACAGGCTCGCTTCCTGGAACACATAGCCGATTGCTCGCTTGTGCGGCGGGACGAAAATGCCGTTTTCGCTGTCCTGCCAGACCTCGCCGTTAACCTCAACAAAGCCTTGCCCGGCGCGTTCGAGTCCAGCGATACAACGCAGACAGCTGGTCTTGCCTGAGCCCGAAGGTCCATAAAGCGCGGTCACGCCGCGGCCCGGCACATGCAAGTCGACATCGAGACTGAAGCCCGGCCAGACGGTTTTCAAACGAGCATCGATCATCACTCAGCTCCAGCCCGCGCGGGTCTTGCGGCTGGAATACAGCGCCAGCAATACCAGAAACGAAAATATCAGCATTGCCCCGGCCAGCCAGTGGGCCTGTGCGTATTCCAAGGCTTCGACGTGGTCGTAGATTTGCACGGAAACCACACGGGTCTTGTCGGGAATATTGCCGCCGATCATCAACACCACGCCAAATTCACCGACGGTATGCGCAAAGCCGAGGACCGCTGCGGTGATGAACCCGGGCCGAGCCAGCGGCACTATCACGCTGAAGAACGTATCCCAGGGGCCGGCGCGCAGCGTGGCGGCAACTTCCAGCGGGCGCTGACCAATGGCGGAAAACGCGTTCTGCAACGGTTGCACCACGAACGGCATGGAATAGATCACTGAACCGATCACCAGCCCCGTGAAGCTGAAGGTCAGCGTGCCCAGACCCAGCCATTGGGTGAATTGGCCGAGAAAGCCGTTCGGGCCCATCATCAGCAACAGGTAAAAACCGATGACGGTGGGCGGCAGGACCAGCGGCAGGGCGACGATCGCCCCGATCGGGCCACGCAGCCATGAGCGGGTGCGCGACAACCACAGGGCAATCGGTGTGCCGATCACCAACAGGATCGCCGTGGTCACTGACGCCAGTTTCAGGGTCAGCCAGATCGCGGCGAAATCGGCACTGGTCAGCGCCATTTACAGTTGATAACCGTAGGACTTGATCACCGCAGTGGCTTTCGGGCCTTTGAGGTATTCGACCAGTGCCTTGGCGGCGGGATTGTCTTTGCCTTTGTTGAGAATCACGGCGTCCTGTTTGATCGGATCATGCATGTCGGCCGGCACGACCCATGCCGAACCGCTGCTGACTTTACCGTCCCTGTAGATCTGCGACAGGGCGACAAAACCCAGTTCGGCGTTGCCGGTCGAGACAAATTGATAAGCCTGGGTGATGTTTTGCCCCTCCACCAGTTTGGCTTGAGTGGCCTCAGTCAGTTTGAGTTTGGCCAGTACTTGCGTAGCCGCCAAGCCGTAGGGCGCGGCTTTCGGATTGGCGATGGACAGATGCTGGTACTGGTTTTTTAGCAGGACCTCGCCTTTGTCATCGACGTAACCTTGTTTCGCCGACCACAGCGCCAGCGTGCCGATCGCGTAGGTGAAGCGCGAACCTTTGACGGTGTCGCCTTCTTTCTCGAGCTTTTGCGGGGTGCTGTCGTCGGCGGCAAGGAATACTTCGAATGGCGCGCCGTTCTTGATTTGCGTATAGAACTGGCCGGTGGCGCCGTAGGCTGCAACCAGTTTATGGCCGGTGTCTTTTTCGAAGTCGGCGGCGATGGCCTGGATCGGCGCGGTGAAATTCGCGGCCACGGCCACCTGGACCTCATCAGCAAAAGCACCACTGCTGGCGAACACTGCGATGAGAGACGCCAGGCAGGCGGGGGCAAGACGTGAGGCACGAATAGTCATCTAACAGCTCCGTTGTTGGCTCGTACGCTCGCAGCACTTTTATTAAGAACTGCCGCGCGGCGACTGTGGGTTCGCTATATACGGAAATATATAGCGAAAGCAGGCCAAACAGGAAATGTTCTGTGCCACGTCAACGATGCTTGAGTTTCGCCAGTGCGCCTTCGGCCAACTGCCGGGTCAGTTCAGCACTGTTTGTGTCCTTGCCCAGCGTGAACGCCTGACCGGCCCAGAGATTGGCGAACTGTTCCTCTTTCGCCGCGCGCAACGGCATCAATGCCCCGCCAGCCAACGGGAACGCCGGTGCTTGAGCCGACATCGGGCCGAGTTCGCGCATCACCCGGTTGAGAATGCCCCGCGCGGGCCGCCCGGTAAAAAGATTGGTGATTGCGGTTTCGCTTTCCTTGGCGGTGCGCACCGCCTTGTGGTGGCTGGCGCTGATTTTCGCTTCGGTCGTAAACAGATAAGCGGTGCCGACCTGTACGGCCGAGGCGCCGAGCATGAATGCCGCCGCCACGCCGCGCGCATCGGCAATGGCGCCTGCGGCAATCACCGGGATTTTTACCGCATCGACTACCTGTGGCACCAAGGCAAACGTGCCGACCTGACTGTTCAGGTCATCGCTGAGAAACATGCCCCGATGGCCGCCGGCCTCATAGCCCATGGCGATGATTGCGTCGCAACCGTGCTGTTCCAGCCAGACGGCTTCATCAACCGTAGTGGCCGAAGAAAGGATTTTTGCACCGGTAGCCTTGACCCGCTCCAGCAGGGATTTCTCCGGCAGGCCGAAATGGAAACTCACCACCTCGGGCCGGAACTCTTCCAGCACTTCGCAGGCCGCCGCATCGAAAGGCGCACGGTTGGACACCGGCGTCGGTGCATCGAAATCGACGCCCAGTTCGCGGTAGTACGGCTCCAACAGGCTTTTCCATTCGCGCGCGCGCTGCTCATCGGCTGTCGGTGGCTGATGACAGAAAAAATTCACATTGAATGGCTTGATCGTGTGCTGGCGAATGGTTTTCAGCTCTTCGCGCAGCTGCTCGATGCTCAACATCGCCGCCGGCATTGATCCCAATCCACCCGCGTTGCATACGGCGATCACCATGGACGAATTCGTCGCGCCGGCCATCGGCCCCTGGATGATCGGTAATTCGATGCCGAGCAAATCTACGATGCGAGTGTCTGGCCATTGGCTCATGAAGCTGTTCTCCGAACGAGGAAGCGGGCAGGGACGGCAGAAGCGGTTTGTAACAGCAAACGCGCGTTTCGAGCCAGTCCGAAATTGAGAACAACCCATGCAGTTTTTCAGCGCCGATGATCCTGCAATCCGTTCTGCGTGGGCAACTCCACCATTTCCTGTTTGGCCCATGGTCGAATGTGGCAATGTGTTTCGATGTGCTATTAAACGGCACGACATTTTGAAAACAGTCATGCGAGGCAGTCATGTTCAACGCCATTGTGATCGACAAAGACGACAGCGGTTACCGCGCCAATCTGCAGCAACTTGACGAAGCGCAATTGCCTGAAGGAGACGTTTCGGTAGCTGTCGCCTATAGCACGCTGAACTTCAAGGACGGTCTGGCGATTACCGGCAGCAGCCCGGTGGTGCGCAAGTTTCCGATGGTGCCGGGGATCGATCTGGCCGGTACCGTGGAGCACAGCTCCCATCCGGATTACCAGGTCGGCGACCAGGTGCTGCTCAATGGCTGGGGCGTTGGCGAAAATCACTGGGGCGGTCTGGCACAAAAGGCGCGGCTCAATGGCGACTGGCTGATTCCTTTGCCCAAGGCTTTTACGTCGGCGCAGGCCATGGCGGTTGGTACGGCCGGTTACACCGCGATGCTGTGTATTTTGGCGCTCGAACGCAATGGTGTGACGCCAGCCCAGGGTGAGGTGCTGGTCACCGGCGCCAATGGCGGTGTTGGCAGCTTCGCGATCGCGCTGTTGAGCAAACTCGGTTATCGCGTGGTGGCGTCCACCGGGCGAGTGTCGGAGCATGAATATTTGCGGCGATTGGGCGCCAGCGAAATCATCGACCGCGCGACGCTGTCCGAACCGGGCAAGCCGTTGGTTAAGGAGCGCTGGGCCGCCGTGATCGATTCCGTCGGCAGTCACACCTTGGCCAATGCCTGCGCCAGCACTCGCGCCGAAGGCACCGTCGCCGCCTGTGGTCTGGCGCAAGGCATGGATTTCCCGGCATCGGTGGCGCCGTTCATTTTGCGCGGCGTGACGCTTGCCGGAATCAACAGCGTGACCCAACCGAAAACGCGACGTTTGCACGCGTGGGAGCGGCTGGCCGAGGATCTGGATTTCTCGCTACTGAGCTTGATCAGCCATGAGATCGGCCTGAGTGAGGCCATCGACGCCGCGCCGCAGTTGCTGGCCGGGCAGTTGCGCGGACGCGTTGTGGTTGACGTCAATCGCTGACCTGAACGAGCGCCAGGCGCTAAGGCTGAGTTTCGCGCTCGAGCAATTGCCGTTTGCGCTCAACGCCCCAGCGATAGCCTGACAGGTTGCCATCGCTGCGCACCACCCGGTGGCACGGGATTGCCACCGCCAGACGGTTGGCCCCACAGGCCTGCGCCACGGCACGCATCGATGTTGGCGCGCCGATGCGCTGGGCGATCTGCGCGTAACTGGCCGTCTGCCCCAGCGGGATCTCACGCAGCGCTTGCCATACGCGCTCCTGGAATGCCGTGCCGCGCACGTCAAGCGGCAAGTCCAGGCCGATCGCTGGCGCTTCGACAAATCCCACGACCTGGGCGATCAGTTGCTCGAACCCGGCATCGGCGCCGATCAGGTTGGCGAGACGGAACTGATCCTGCAGATCACACACCAGGCGATGCGGATCGTCACCCAACAGAATCGCACACACACCGCGATCGCTTTGCGCGACCAGAATCGCCCCGAGCGAGCATTGGCCGACGGCGAAGCGGATATCGTTGTTCCTGCCGGCGGCGCGGTAATCGCCGGGTTTCATCCCGAGCAATTGATCGGCGGACTCATAGAAGCGGCTATTGGAATTGAATCCAGCGTCATACAGCGCTTCAGTCACCGATCCGCCCTTTGCCAAGTGCTGGCGCAGTTTGCGCGAGCGGTGGGCGGCCGCGTAGCCCTTGGGCGTCAATCCGGTCGCGGCTTTGAAGATGCGGTGGAAATGGAATGGGCTCAGGCCAGCGGTCTGCGCCAATTCGCTGAGCGCCGGCAATGTCTCGGCGGCCTCGATATGACGGCAGGCGATGGCGATAGCCTTGGCGTGCTGCGCGGCGATGTTGCTCTGATCCATACCGGCGCGTTTGCTGGCTCGGTAGCCTGCGGCCTCGGCCTGCTCAGCCGTATCGAAAAACTCGACGTTCTGCGGCTTGGGCAGGCGCGAGAGGCTGCTCGGTCGGCAATAGACGCCCGTGGTCTTTACCGCATAGACGAATTGCCCGTCCGCTTTCGGGTCGCGCGCCACCACAGCGGCCCAGCGCGGATCGGTTTCGATGCTGATGGTGTTGGCTAGCGTGTCCATAAGGGGGTAATCCGTTGACCTGTTTGATTCAGGTTAACTGGCGTCGATGGCCTCGACACTCCGGGCCTTGCGGTCAAACTTTCACGCGCTGCCGGCGACGCGAAAAGTGAGGTTGATGCGTCGTTCACCCAGGCGCGGATGATAGCCTGGCTTGATCGGCAACACGCCGTGGAAACGCAAGCGATCAACGCCGCCCCAGATCACCATGTCGCCATGCAGCAGTGGGATTCGCTGGCACTTGTCACTGCGTTGAAAACCGCCAAACAGAAACATCGCCGGTAGACCCAGCGACAACGAAACGATTGGCGCGGCGTAAGCCTTTTCGTCCTTGTCCTGATGCAAAGACATTTTTGCGCCAGGGACATATTGGTTGATCAGGCAGGAATCGGCCGCAAAATCAGCGAATCCGGCTTGCTCTGCGGCGGTGTGCGCCAGATCAGTGAATCCCGCGGGTAATGCAGGCCAGGCCAGGCCGCTAAACGGATCGACGCTTGAATAGCGATAACCCCTGCGATCGGTGATCCAGCCCAGGCGTCCGCAACTGCTGGTGCCGACCGACATGCTGAAACCGCCGGGGGTGACCATATGGCGGAGCGGGGCGGCCGCAAGCACCGTGTCCAGCTCCGGCAGCAGCCGATCAACCTGTGGCAAGGCAAACCCGCGCAATACCCACGCTTGCTCGCCGATCTGCTCGGCCCGGGCTTGCTGGACGGGTTCGTGGTCGGCGAACAGGTCAAACGTGGTCGGTTGCATGATGTCGATTACAGCGCTTTGCTGACCTTGATGTCACTGACTTCTTCGTTTGTGTGCATTTTTTCAAGGGCCGCTTTCGCTTCCTCTTCAGTGCCGCTTTCGAGCTCAGCGAACTCGAAACGTTGCTCGCCGTCGAGCTTGTACTTGATGACGTATTTGGTCTTTTTCGCCACGGTGATGTTTCCTCTTCTGGTAAGCGTTTATCAGCTGAGTTTGGTGCTGGAGCGACGAATGATCTTGATCGAGTGCGTCAGTGTAGGCTTGCGTGTCACGCTGATCGCGCGGCGGTTGACGGTGTCGATGGTGATGTTCCAGAAACCGGTGCTCGGCGCGGTGATGCGGGCCGGGAACGTATCGAAGGCGCCGCCGTGATAAGTGTGGCGGCCGCCATTTTTGAAACTGCGGAAGTTGGCGTCGTTCATCAAACGGATGTTGCACATTTGCGAGCACTGAATGACGACAATGTCGTCTTCGTTGAGGTGTTCGCGCTGGTGAATGAATTTCATGGGCGCCTCCAGAAGGGCTTTTGCTACAAAATCAAAACGATAGCTTGTCGATGAGCGCAGTTTATCAGCCCGCACGGGTTATTATCTGGCCGTCGGGCATCGGTTTGACAATTTTGAACAGATATTCGCAATCGGATGCGGGTTAAATGCAAAAGGCGTCGGAGAAAAACAGCGTTTGTGCTGTCGGACGGTCTTTAACGGAGGTTTTGTATGAAGTGGGGTGTGGTGTGTCTGCCGTTGATATTGGCGGTCGGTGGTTGTGCGAACGTTTCCGAGATCAATGAAACGCTGCCGACCATGAGCGTAATCTCCGGCAAGAAGCCCCAGGAATATGCCGAGTGTCTGGCCGAAAAGCTGGCCGACAGCCGCGGCGCGCTGCAAGTGCAGCCGCACAAGGAAGGCGTGCGAGTGATCGTGCCGGGCAAACTCTCCACCGGTGCGGCGGCCGTCTTCGATATCGAGGATCGCTCCGGTGGCAGCAGCATCAAATTGCACGAGCGCATGTCGAATGTGCCAGTGCGTCCGCATGATGTGCAAAAAGCCGCCAACGCCTGTATTTCCGGCTGATAGACTTGTCGTCATCAGCACCGATGCCGTCGCAGTGATGCTGTGACGGCATTGTCATTTCTGGAGTCGCGATGAAGCGAGAGCACGTTCGGGAGCGCCATGCAGAGGGCCTTATCTCTGCCACCCATGTCATTCAGAACCCGGCCAATCCGGGCGAATGGATCGTGTTTTTCAAGAAAAGCGCCGGTCGCAGTTATTTTCTGGTGGACGAAAACGACGAAGTCGAATCGTTCAGCCGTCTCGACGATTTGATCGAAGTCGTGCGTGGACTCGGGATCAAATTCGCCGAAATTCATATGTAGCGACTATTTGCACACCACGATGACGCTACGGTTTTTGTAGTTGCCGACATCCACGCCCAAGGTCTTGTCATCCTCTGTGGGAGCGGGCGTGCCGTCTGTACCGACGATGCGATAACCGGTGCCGGCGCACGATGCATCGGCCTTTTCGTAGCACATTGCCCAGGAGTTGGCTTCGCCGGAGCAATCGATCGCCAGGCCTTGTTCGCCGTTGTTCAAGTAGGCGGGGCGCGAGGTGGCGCACCCGGCCAGGGTCAATACTGCGATGATGGTAAGCAGGTTTTTCAGGGTCATGTTCAGGTCTTCAGCAAGGGGGGCTAGACGCTCTGACAGCGCCGCGTCGAAAAGGTTATAGCGATTGGCCACTTGTTTGTCCGCAGGCATGAAAAAGCCCTGCGCGATGGCAGGGCTTGAGGTTGTGGCTTGACCGATCAGTCCTGATCTTTGCCGCGGCGCTTGGCCGATGCTGGCGTGTCGGTGAACACTGCCGCCACATCGGTAGCCATTTGTTCGCTGTCGAAAGGCCCGGCGATGTGCTCGCCATTGGTGGTGGTCAGCGTCCACTTGCCGTCTTTCTTGTCGATCACATACCCGTTGACGATTTTTACCGCAGCCATCTATCTGTCTCGTTCGCTGGTTCAAAGTCGCCATGATACCGGCAAATGCGCACATTGGGGGCCGATCAGGGTATGGTGATCCGGGCCGTCCGGTTCTTGAGCTACGCTGAATACGCTGCTGAAAATCTGGATGGAACTATCGGCACGAATATTTCTCTATCTTGGCATCGGTTAGCCAGTGCGGGGCATTGTAAGGTGCACGCCGCCTGATTAGACTGCGCCGAAACTCGTACACACAGCCTTTTCAAGGACTTATATGATCAAGAAATGCTTGTTCCCAGCAGCCGGTTACGGTACTCGCTTCCTGCCAGCGACTAAAGCCATGCCTAAAGAAATGCTGCCGGTGGTAAACAAGCCACTGATCCAGTACGGCGTTGAAGAAGCGCTGGACGCTGGTCTGACGGAAATCTCCATCGTGACCGGCCGTGGCAAACGTGCTCTGGAAGACCACTTCGACATCAGTTACGAGCTGGAAAACCAGATCAAAGGCACCGACAAAGAGAAATACCTGGTCGGTATCCGCAAGCTGCTCGACGAGTGCTCGTTCTCCTACACCCGCCAGACCGAAATGAAAGGCCTGGGTCACGCGATCCTGACCGGTCGCCCGCTGATCGGTGACGAACCGTTCGCCGTGGTACTGGCGGATGACCTTTGCGTGAACCTCGACGGCGACGGCGTGCTGACCCAGATGGTCAAGCTGTACAAGCAGTTCCGCTGCTCGATCATCGCCATCCAGGAAGTCGACCCGCAGGAAACCAGCAAGTACGGTGTCATCGCTGGCGAAATGATCCGCGACGACATCTACCGCGTACACAGCATGGTCGAGAAGCCAAAGCCGGAAGACGCGCCGTCGAACCTGGCGATCATCGGTCGCTACATCCTCACGCCAGACATCTTCGATCTGATCGAACAGACCGAGCCAGGCAAGGGTGGCGAAATCCAGATCACCGACGCCCTGATGAAGCAGGCCCAGAACGGCTGCGTGATGGCTTACAAGTTCAAAGGCAAGCGTTTCGACTGCGGTGGCGCCGAAGGCTACATCGAAGCGACCAACTTCTGCTTCGAGAACTTCTACAAGACTGGCAAGGCTTACTAAGAGCGCTTGACTGGTCTGCAAGAAAAACCCGCTTCGGCGGGTTTTTTCGTTTTGCGCCCAGCGGCAACGCTTGCCCAATCAGCGCCTGCGGGTATGCTGAGCGCCTGCCCAGGAGATAGAAATGGCCTACGATTTTGATCTTTATGTGATTGGTGCCGGTTCCGGCGGTGTGCGTGCTGCGCGTTTTGCAGCCGGTTTCGGTGCGAAAGTGGCGGTGGCCGAGAGCCGTTATCTAGGTGGCACCTGCGTCAACGTTGGCTGTGTGCCGAAAAAGCTGTTGGTGTACGGCGCGCACTTCGCCGAAGACTTCGAGCAGGCGTCGGGGTTCGGCTGGAACCTCAGTGAAGCGAATTTCGATTGGGCGACGCTGATTGCCAACAAGGATCGCGAGATCAATCGCCTCAACGGCATTTATCGCAATCTGCTGGTCAACAGCGGCGTGACGCTGCACGAAGCGCACGCAAAAATCGTCGGCCCTCATGAAGTCGAAGTGAAGGGTGAGCGCTTCACTGCTAAAAATATTCTGATCGCCACCGGCGGCTGGCCACAGGTTCCTGAAATTCCTGGTAGCGAACATGCCATTAGCTCCAATGAGGCGTTTTTCCTCAAAGAGCTACCCAAGCGTGTACTGGTGGTTGGTGGCGGTTACATCGCAGTCGAATTCGCGGGGATTTTCCATGGCCTTGGCGCGAACACCACGCTGCTGTATCGCGGCGAGCTGTTCCTGCGCGGTTTCGATGGCGCGGTGCGCAAACATTTGCAGGAAGAGCTGACCAAACGCGGCATGGATCTGCAGTTCAACGCTGACATCGCGCGGATCGACAAGCAGGCTGACGGCAGTCTGAAGGCCACGCTGAAGGACGGTCGCGTTCTCGAAGCCGATTGTGTGTTCTACGCCACGGGCCGTCGTCCGATGCTCGACAATCTGGGCCTGGAAAGTACCGGGGTGCAACTGGACGACAAAGGTTTCATCAAGGTCGACGACGAGTACCAAACCACTGAGCCATCGATTCTGGCGTTGGGCGATGTGATCGGCCGTGTGCAGTTGACGCCTGTTGCGCTGGCGGAAGGCATGGCCGTGGCGCGGCGTCTGTTCAAGCCAGAGCATTACCGTCCAGTGGACTACAAGATGATTCCGACGGCGGTGTTCAGCCTGCCGAATATCGGCACGGTCGGCTTGACCGAAGAGCAGGCGCGCGAAGCAGGCCATGAGGTGGTGATTTTCGAAAGCCGCTTCCGGCCGATGAAGCTGACGTTGACCGAGTGTCAGGAGAAGACCCTGATGAAGCTGGTCGTCGATGGCAAGACCGATAAAGTTCTCGGTTGTCACATGGTGGGTCCGGACGCCGGCGAAATCGTCCAGGGGCTGGCCATCGCGTTGAAGGCTGGCGCGACCAAGCGCGACTTCGACGACACGATCGGGGTGCACCCGACGGCCGCCGAAGAGTTTGTCACCATGCGTACGCCGGTCAGCGCTTAAGTGCCTTTCGGTTCTGGCGCTGCCGCAACGGCAGCCGCCAGACGCTGGCTTTCTTCCAGGCTGGCCTGAGCTTTGGTCAATTCCTTTTCCAGTGACTGGTTGAGCTGCGTTTGCTCCTCGACGCTCTGTTTGAGTGCCTGGCTCTCCAGTGAGGCGACGCGCAGCCGTTCCTGGAGGAGGGTGCGTTCGCTGTCGACGCGCGTGGCTTGTTCGAGCAACTGATCCTGGCGCAGATTGTTCTGCTTGAGCTGATCCTGCAGCAGACTCAGCTCGCGCTGGGTGCCACGGTTTTCGGTGAGCAGGCGCTCGTTGTCGCGGTGCAACTGAGTGATCTCGTCCTGACGCATCAGCGCGCTTTGTTGTGCCTGACGCAGCTCGGCCTGAATCTGCTGAACCTGGCTTTCATGACGGCTCTGTTCCTGCTCGCGCTGTTCCTTGCTGGCGTTGCGGTAATGCTCCAGCGCATCGCGGGCGTGCAAGTGCTTTTCTTCCAGCGAGCGGATCTGCTCGTCCTTGTCCTGCAAGCGTAATTCAAAGTCGGCCAAAGCCTGATTGAGGCCGGCGTTACGCGTCTGCTCGGTTTGCAGCATCGAGCGTGTGCTGTTCAGCGCTTCAGATTCGCGTTCCAGTGCAGCGCCTTGAATGTCGTGCTCGTGCTCGAGCTTTTCCAGTGCCTGACGTGTCTGCGCAAGCTCTGTTTCCAGTGCTTCACGCTGTGCCTCGAACTGTTCGCGGGCCTGCTCGATGGGCTCCTGTGCCTGCTCTTTCAGGCGCTGCGCAAGGCGCGAGACGAGGGCGGCCAGTTCATCATCGATCGGCTCAGCGGAGGCTTCAGCCGGTTGTGCGCCGTCATCCAGCTCTTTCAGATAGCGGTGGATTGTGGTTTTCGAGCCAGTGTTGCCCATTTCGATGCGTACTGCGTCGATGCTCGGGTGTTCGCCACGGGCCAGAATTGCGGTGCGCGCGATTTGCACCAGGGCTTTGGTAATGCCGCCACGGGCCATGTGAACTCCTACGGTTACGTACTGTGGTACATGCCACTCATAAGCCTAGTGTACCATGCTGGGATAAAAGTGAAATCCATCGTGAACTACAGGCGGGATATTCTGGTATTACCCAATGTCACACGGCAGAATGCCCATCTTCATCTTCAAACCAGTACGCCTGCGAGAAAAAGCCCATGAGCGATCTGGATCGCTATCTGCAAGCCGCCACCCGCGATAACACCCGCCGCAGCTATCGCGCGGCCATCGAGCATTTCGAAGTGAAGTGGGGCGGGTTTCTGCCGGCGACCGCAGACAGCGTTGCGCGCTATCTGGTCGCTCACGCTTCTGAGCTGTCGATCAATACCTTGAAGCTGCGCTTGTCGGCGCTGGCGCAGTGGCATAACAGTCAGGGCTTCGCCGACCCGACCAAGGCACCGGTGGTGCGCAAGGTCTTTAAGGGCATTCGCGCGTTGCATCCGGCGCAGGAGAAACAAGCCGAGCCGTTGCAATTGCAGGACTTGCAGCGGGTCATCGACTGGCTTGAACAGGAGGCGCACAGCGCGCGCGAGCAACAGGATCGCCCGGCGTTGCTCAAGGCGTACCGCGATCGTGCGTTGATTCTCTTGGGATTTTGGCGTGGCTTTCGCAGCGATGAGCTGTGCCGCCTGCAGATCGAGCACGTGCAAGCGCACGCCGGCAAAGGCATCACCTTGTATCTGCCACGGAGCAAGGGTGATCGGGAAAACCTCGGGCAGACCTATCAAGCCCCGGCGCTGCTCAAATTGTGTCCGGTGCAGGCCTATATCGACTGGATCACCGAAGCGGCTTTGGTACGCGGGCCGGTGTTTCGCAGCATCGATCGTTGGGGCAATCTGAACGAGGCGGGGCTGCACGCCAACAGCATCATTCCGTTGCTGCGCCAGGCATTGCAACGCGCGGGGATCGCCGCCGAGGGTTACACCAGTCACTCGCTGCGGCGCGGCTTCGCCACTTGGGCCCATCAGGCGGGTTGGGATCTGAAGTCGCTGATGAGTTACGTCGGCTGGAAAGACATGAAATCGGCGATGCGCTATGTTGAGATCAGCCCATTCCAGGGAATGGCTCGGATTATGGATAAGCCGGATCAAGCGTAGAGATCGTTTTCTTCTATTAATACAGTCAGCTAATAGCGAAAACAAATCAGCAGCATCAGGTTTGCCAATGAGCGTTCCGTCGAGTGAGTGGGTAGGATTCACCCATCAACTTCATAACCCCTGACGGAGAGTCATCGATGCCTATCATCAACAGCCAAGTAAAACCGTTCAATGCTACCGCATTCAAAAACGGCGACTTCGTTCAAGTCTCGGACGCTGACTTGAAAGGCAAGTGGTCCGTGGTGTTCTTCTACCCAGCCGACTTCACCTTCGTTTGCCCAACCGAACTGGAAGACCTGGCCGACAACTACGCTGAGTTCAAGAAGCTGGGCGTAGAGATCTACAGCGTGTCCACCGACACTCATTTTGCCCACGCTGCCTGGCACAACACTTCGCCAGCCATCGGCAAGATCGAATACACCATGATCGGTGACCCGACCCACGTCATCTCGCGCAACTTCGACGTGCTGATCGAAGAAGCCGGTCTGGCTGACCGTGGCACCTTCGTGATCAACCCAGAAGGCCAGATCAAAATCGTTGAACTGAACGATGGCGGCGTTGGCCGTGACGCTTCCGAGCTGCTGCGCAAGATCAAGGCTGCTCAGTACGTCGCTGCACACCCAGGCGAAGTTTGCCCGGCCAAGTGGAAAGAAGGCGAGGCCACTCTGGCTCCGTCCCTGGACCTGGTCGGCAAGATCTAAGTCTGTGACACGCAACGCAGGGCGGCACGCCGCACCTTTCTAGTTAGCTGCACCGCCCAATAAAAATGCCCGGGCGAGATTCGCTCGGGCTTTTTTTCGCCTCAAATAAAGGAAATCGCCCGTATGTTGGACGCCAATCTTAAAGCCCAGTTGAAATCGTACCTGGAACGGGTCACCCAGCCGATCGAGATCGTTGCATCCCTCGACGACGGTGCGAAATCCCGTGAAATGCACGACCTGCTGAAAGACGTTGCCAGTCTTTCCAGCCAGATTACTTTGATCGACAACGGTGACGATGCACGCAAGCCATCGTTCTCGATCAACCGCCCAGGCGCCGACATCAGTCTGCGTTTCGCCGGTATTCCGATGGGCCACGAATTCACCTCGCTGGTGTTGGCCCTGTTGCAAGTCGGCGGCCACCCGTCGAAAGCCAGTGTTGAAGTGATCGAGCAGATCCGCTCGCTCAAAGGCGAGTTCAGCTTCGAGACTTACTTCTCGCTGTCTTGCCAGAACTGCCCGGACGTGGTCCAGGCGTTGAACCTGATGGCCGTGCTCAACCCGAACATCCGCCACGTCGCCATCGACGGCGCGTTGTTCCAGGACGAAGTCAACGATCGCAAGATCATGGCCGTGCCGAGCATCTATCTCAACGGTGAGAACTTCGGTCAGGGCCGCATGGGCCTGGAAGAGATTCTCGCCAAACTCGACACCGGCGCCATTGAGCGTCAGGCCGAGAAAATCAGTGCCAAAGACGCTTTTGACGTGCTGGTCGTCGGCGGTGGCCCGGCCGGTGCTTCGGCGGCGATCTATGCGGCGCGTAAAGGCATTCGCACTGGCGTAGCGGCTGAGCGTTTCGGCGGTCAGGTGCTCGATACGATGGCTATCGAGAACTTCATTTCCGTACAGGAAACCGAAGGGCCGAAGCTGGCGACCGCGCTGGAAGAACACGTCAAGCAATACGACGTCGACATCATGAACCTGCAACGCGCCGACCAGCTCATCCCTGGCAAGAACGGCGAGCTGCATGAAGTCCGCTTCGCCAGCGGCGCAAGCCTCAAAGCCAAGAGTGTGATCCTGGCGACCGGTGCGCGCTGGCGCGAAATGAACGTGCCGGGCGAGCAGGAGTACCGCAACAAAGGCGTGGCGTACTGCCCGCACTGCGACGGTCCACTGTTCAAAGGCAAGCGTGTCGCGGTGATTGGCGGCGGTAACTCCGGCGTTGAAGCAGCCATCGACCTGGCGGGCATCGTCTCGCACGTCACGTTGCTGGAATTCGACGTCCAGCTGCGCGCCGATGCCGTGTTGCAGCGCAAACTGCACAGTCTGCCAAACGTCACCGTGATCACCAGTGCGCAAACCACTGAAGTCACCGGTAACGGCGAGAAGGTCAACGGTCTGCGCTACAAGGATCGTACGACCGACGAGTTGCGCACGGTCGAGCTGGAAGGCATTTTCGTGCAGATCGGTCTGCTGCCCAACACCGATTGGCTCAAAGGCACCATCGAGCTGTCACCGCGTGGCGAGATCATTGTCGATAACCGTGGCGAGACGTCGATCCCTGGGATCTTCGCGGCGGGCGACGTGACCACCGTGCCGTACAAGCAGATCGTGATTGCGGTAGGCGAGGGCGCCAAGGCTTCGCTGAGTGCTTTCGATCATTTGATTCGCACTTCGGCGCCGGCGTAACGGCTTGGCTTGAAATGAAAAAAACCCGTGAGTGATCACGGGTTTTTTTTGCGCTTGAAAAACTGCTTCTCATCGGAACGCCGGAGAGGGCGCTGACCGAGGTGTCTGCAGTCGTCCGCCGACCTGAAAAACAGTCGACTACGAATTCAGCGCTGATCGTTCAGGTGCGCATCACATCTCAAAGATTCCCCAATCAGTTCCCTCTCCCTCCGGGAGAGGGTTAGGGTGAGGGGCTTTTCAGCTTTTACAACGGCGCAGGCTGAATGATCTCGACCCAGTAACCATCCGGATCCTTGATAAACGCCAGGCTCTTCATTCGCCCATCAGTCAGGCGCTTCTGGAAATCGCAACCCAGTTCTTCAAAGCGTGCACACGCCGCGACGATGTCCGGCACGGAAATGCAGATGTGACCGAAACCACGCGGGTCGGTATTGCCGTTGTGATAGGCGAAATCGGCATCGTTCTCGGTGCCGTGGTTGTGAGTCAATTCGAGAATCCCCGGAATCGACTTCATCCATTCGGTGCGAGCAGCGGCGTCAGTCGGGATCTGCGATTTGTCGACCAGCGCGAGGAAATACAGGCTGAACTCGGCTTCCGGGAAGTCGCGTTTCTCGACCAGCGAGAAGCCCAATACACGGGTGTAGAAGTCCAGGGACTTGGTGATGTCTTTAACGCGCAGCATGGTGTGGTTGAAAACGAAGTTGCGGGTTGCGCTGTCCGGGGTGGCGGTGACGCCGGGGAATGTGTTGAGTTCGTGCAGGCTCATGGGCCCTCCAATAACTATGGGCGAGTGATGGGTGCAATGATACGCATGCCTGCCGGCAACGCCAAATGAAAGGGCAGGCTTGCCCTGCGCCCGGGCGAGCCTCAGACTTTACCGCTCAATTTGCGAGTGCTTGCGGCAATGATCCGACTGTTCAAATCCCTCTGTGTGTGTTCTGCCTTGTCGTTTGTGGCTGTGTGCGTGTCCGCGGACGAGCCGGGTATCACTTGGCCAGCCGGCTGGCAGGTCGAAGCGCTGCCTGCGGCGACAGCGCAGGTTTCCCGTCAACGCGCGGTGAAAACGGACGCCGACGGCAATCAAGTGATGGTGATGGAGCTGACCATGACCGAAGTCGAAAAGGACCATCAAGTCAATTTGCCGGGCGTGCTGCTGGAGATGCGCAAATCGATTCAGAAAGACTTTTTCCAAAGCGGCTACCAGAGTGTCTGCAATAAAGTGCACGCGGCGACACTGGGATCTTTGTCTGCGCTGGAAACCACTTGTACGATCACTGAGAACGGACGCCATATACTGTCGCAAACCCTCGTCGCGGCAGTCCAGGCGGACAAGGCCTATGTACTTTCCTACGCGGGGCAGGCCGAGGTTTATAAGGCCAGTGCGGAAGAGATAGTGGCGGCGAGAAACAGCTTGAAACTTTAAGCGGCTGTTCTGCACGAGACGGTTAGATACCGGAAGGAATTAAGACTAAAGTTTAATCGTAGCGCCGTCCGGCAACATCGAGCAGCAAATTGTTTAGCCGCTGGCTCATAAACGTTACACAAAAGTCGCAACTTGTACGATGAAATTCATTTCATTTGTTAGATATTGTCAATAAAAAAGCCCCGCTTGATGCAGGGCTTTTAATCGATTGGCGAATTAACCGCGCAACCATGAATCCACGGTGCTGGCACCGTATTGTTCCTTCCAGGCTTTCAGGCCGCGGTGGTTGCCGCCTTTGGTTTCAATCAGTTCGCCGGTGTGCGGATTCTGATAGACCTTGACCACACGAGCGCGGCGGGTTTTAGGTGCTGCAGCGGTCTGCAAGCCGGATTTTGCCGGGTTTGGATCGAGGATGGCGATGATGTCCTTCAGGCCTTTGCCGTAGGTTTTCATCAGTCCCTGCAGCTTTTCTTCGAATTCGATTTCTTTCTTGAGCCCGGCGTCGTTCTTCAGCGATTCCAGCTGCTTGAGCTGTTCCTGAAGGGCCTTTTCAGCTGCGCGAAATTCAGCGAGTCTGGACAATATCTTTACTCCAATAGTGTGTTTGGCTGATACCAACCGCAAACAGAGCTATAAGCCAAGAGCCGTGAAGCGACTCGGTGATAATGGCTCACCTGCGAATTTTGCTCAGGTTGAAAAAATTGTAGTAGTTAATGCGCCAAGAGTAAATCCTGATGTTGTCTTGATGTAACAACAGTGGTCTTTTGTATCAATTTGGTGCGCCTCATCGGTACGCTCGTCTTGAAACAGCTTAGTTAACGATGAGTTAATGCGTCGATGAAATCCGCAGCGGGCATCGGTTTAGCAAACAGATATCCCTGGAGGAAATCGACATCATGTGCAGTCAGATAGTCGGCCTGAGCCTGGGTTTCGACACCTTCAGCAACAATACCCAAATCCAGCTTGGCCGACAGTTGGATAATCGTGTCGAGTATGTGCCGCGATAGCGCGTCGATGCCGATCATGGCAACGAAGCTCTGATCGATCTTTAGAAAGTCCACGTTGAATTTGCGCAAGTAGGCAAGGCTGGAGTGCCCGGTGCCGAAGTCATCAATGGCGATCTTCACGCCCAGTGAATGCAGCTGTTCGAACAGTTGGCGAGTGATCTCGGTGGGTTCGATCAACTCGCGTTCGGTCAATTCCAACACCAGACTGACGCTATCGGGGGCGAACGCGGCGAGAAACAGTCGACAGTCCTCCACCAGTTCCAGATCCCGGCAATGGCTGGCGGTAATATTCACGCCAATGTGAAAGGGCGCAGTGAAGGTCGCTGACAACGGTCCCAGCAGCGCGGCGGTTTGTTGCATCAGGGCGCGAGTCATCGGCACGATCAGTCCCGAATGTTCGGCAAACGGAATGAACAGGTCCGGTCGCACCAGGCCTTCTTTGGGGTGAGCCCAGCGCATCAGCACTTCGGCTCCGGACCAGGCCTTGCTGTCGCCATGCACCACAGGCTGGAAGTAGGGGATGAATTCGCCAGCTTCCAGCGCCCGAAGCATCTCATGACTTGGCGAAACCGAGCGCTTTTGCACGACATGGCCGATCGCGCCGGAGACTGCACCGAAGAAAATCAGCAGGCTGAACAATGGTGGGTACTCAGCGGCCATGTAGCGCCAGGTTTCACCTTGGGCATAACCGGCGTTGACGCTAAACCCATAACGCGATGAAACCAGCGTGGTCGGCGCAACGGGCAGCGCGGGGAGGGCGCCCGTTTGGACTTTGCCATCAGCCGCCAGCCAGTTATCGCCCACCTGCAAGACCAGCAACGTCTGCCGGCTGATCAGTCGCAGGATATTGCTCAGGTGATAACCGTCCAGCGTGGTCAACGCACCACCGCGACCTTCGCTGAGTCGATACACCAGCAGCGCGGTGTCCGGTGTTACCGGATTGCCGTTCATCAGCCACAACTTGCCCTGGTTGTAGTCGCCGGCATTCACGACTTCCTGGTAGTCGCCAAACAGCGAGCTGCAATAGAGGTTGTTGTCCCAGACCAGATTGGTCGAGCGCACGAACGGGCGGCGGGTCACTTGTTCACGCAGGGCCAGCTTGACGCTTTCACAAGTCTGGCCGGCCAATGGCAAGAGTTCATGAGCCGCTTGCGCAGTGTTGTCGAGCATCAGCTCAAACTGACGCAAGGCCTGTTCGGCGGTCTCTCGAGCACTCTGTTCGAGGATGCGTTCGGCCTGCAAGTAAAGGATCGTACTGCCCAATATGATCGGCAGCAGCCCGCTCAGCAGCGTGATGACGATACGTGTGCTGCGTTTGCGGCGGGGTCTGACGGTCAACGGCATGGGCGCATCCTGTCGCGGTGGGTGGGGGCGAAGCTTGGGGCGCTGCGCAAAAGCAGTCAGCCAGGAGCGAGGATAGATCGAACACGCTGATTGCGCCGCTCATACCTGTGCAATAAACACCTTGCGGCAAACGCAAGAAAGCGGATTTCATAGGGGCAGCAGACAAGCTGGTTTACGCTGTGTAGAATCGGGTTACGCATACAATAATAATCGTCTTCTGGCAGCAGAAGCCTCGCCCGCAAGAGCCTTGGGTCGACAATGAAGATATTCGGGTTTCAACTGATCTACGGTGACTTCCTCGCCCGCAGTGTGCGTGGCATTTCCTGCGCGCCGCCCAGCGCTCTCAGCATGACTCGCCAATAAACCCCGGTTGATTGATTAGAAATGATGAGGCGTCACCATGGCAGATTTATACGAAAACCCAATGGGCCTGATGGGCTTTGAATTCATCGAGTTCGCATCGCCGACTCCCGGCACGCTGGAGCCGATCTTCGAGATCATGGGCTTCACCAAAGTCGCCACCCACCGCTCCAAGAACGTGCACCTGTACCGTCAGGGCGCGATCAACCTGATCCTCAACAACGAACCGAACAGCGTCGCCTCGTACTTCGCCGCTGAACATGGCCCGTCCGTTTGTGGCATGGCGTTCCGCGTCAAGGATTCGCAAAAGGCCTACAGCCGCGCACTGGAACTCGGCGCCCAGCCGATTCACATCGAAACCGGTCCGATGGAGCTGAACCTGCCGGCGATCAAGGGCATTGGCGGCGCGCCGCTCTACCTGATCGACCGTTTCGGCGAAGGCAGCTCGATCTATGACATCGACTTCGTGTTCATCGAAGGCGTCGATCGCAACCCGGTTGGTGCCGGCCTGAAGATCATCGATCACCTGACCCACAACGTTTATCGCGGCCGCATGGCCTACTGGGCGAATTTCTACGAGAAGCTGTTCAACTTCCGCGAAATTCGCTACTTCGACATCAAGGGCGAATACACCGGCCTGACCTCGAAAGCAATGACCGCTCCGGACGGCATGATCCGCATCCCGCTGAACGAAGAATCATCCAAGGGCGCCGGGCAGATCGAAGAATTCCTGATGCAGTTCAACGGTGAGGGCATCCAGCACGTCGCCTTCCTCACGGACGATTTGATCAAGACCTGGGACCAGCTGAAGAAGATCGGCATGCGCTTCATGACGGCACCGCCGGATACCTACTACGAAATGCTCGAAGGGCGCCTGCCGAACCACGGCGAGCCGGTCGACCAGCTGCAATCGCGCGGTATTCTGCTCGATGGCGCATCGGAGCAGGGCGACAAGCGCCTGCTACTGCAGATCTTCTCGGAAACCCTGATGGGCCCGGTATTCTTCGAATTCATTCAGCGCAAAGGCGATGATGGTTTCGGTGAGGGCAACTTTAAGGCACTGTTCGAGTCGATCGAGCGCGACCAGGTGCGTCGTGGTGTTTTGACCACCGAATAATCAACAGCACCGATAAACATTGTGGGAGCCAGCCTGCTGGCGATAGCGACTTCAGATTCAACATAAAAGTTGACTGACAGATCGCAATCGCCAGCAGGCGGGCTCCCACATTGGTTTCACGCCCGGCTTATGGGCGGCTTTGTCGCATCAGGTGTTTGAAGCCTTCGAAGACCAGCACCACCACCGCCATCCAGATCGGGATATAGGTCAGCCATTCCCCGGACTTGATGCTTTCCCCGAGCAACAGTGCCACGCCGAGCAGCAGCACCGGTTCAACATAACTCAACAAGCCGAACAGACTGAACGGCAGCAAGCGGCTGGCGATGATGTACACCACCAACGCCGAGGCGCTGATCAGCCCGAGCAGCGGAATCAGCCAGAGCAACCCGGGATATTGGTCAAACACGCCCAAGCCTTGCTCGCCGCCCTGCACGAACCACCAGGCGACCGGGAGCATCAAGGTCATGTCGACCCACAAACCACCGAGGTTGTCGGTCTTCAGGTATTTGCGCAGCACGAAGTACAGCGGATAGCCAACCACGACCACCAGGGTGGCCCAGGAAAAACCGCCAACCTGATACAACTCGTTCAGCACGCCGAGGCTGGCAAAAAACACGGCGATCTTTTGCAGATACGACAGGCTCTCGCCGTAGGCGATGCGCCCGGTCAATACCATCGCCAGCGGCAGCAGGAAATAACCCAGCGAGACATCAAGGCTGTAATCGTTCAGCGGCGCCCACATGAACAGCCACAGCTGCACGCCGAGCAACGCGGCCGAGATGATCAAGCCGCCGATCAATTTCGGCCTCGCCGCCATCAAGCGTACCAGCTCGATAACCCGCCGCCATTCCCCGGAAACCAGCATGAACACGGTCATGCACGGCACGGTCAGCAGCATCCGCCAGCCAAATATCTCCACACCGCTCAACGGTGTGAGCAACGAAGTGTAGTAATACATGACGGCAAACAGCACCGATGCCGAAACCGATAGAGCGATACCTTTAGCCAAGCTGTCCTCGCAGGTTGAGGGTTGAACGGGGGGGCGAAGGATACGTGGTTTTTGTGCTGAATATTGATCGGTTGCTCAATATTCTTCACAGGTATCAACCGGATCGCCGCGTCATCAGCATAGCTGCCCTATGCGCTGTGGCAGCGAGCCTGCTCGCGAAGCGCTTAAGATCACTGACCACCCTTCAGCGGATTACCAAAGCGCTTGAGGTACATTTCACCAAACCGGTAAGACGCGTAATCGGTCATGTGACCGAGGTCACGATAAACCGGCAAGCCATCGACTGTGGTCGCGCAAGCGCCATCCTTGCATTGCAGGCTTTTCGGATCGATGACGATCAGGCTCGGGTATTCGCCCTGCAGTTCGCTGAACAACCGGGCCAATGTCGGATCTTCGTCATTTGACCAAGGCACCGATGCGCATTGAATGCTCTGTTCGGCACTGCCGAGCAAGCCGCGCAACTTCACCTGTTTCAATAAACACTCGTTGATCCCCGTCGGCATCGGCAGGGTATTCATCAGGAACACCGGTGTTGCGCCCGACTTGACGATGATGTCCAAGGCTTGGCGGAGCGCGACGCCGAGGCGTTGTTGCGACAGTTCGACACTGCGCGGATCCTCGAGGCGGGTAACGATGGCATCGGTGAGATAGGCCTCCCAGAACTGCCCGATGATCACGTAGCGGAAATGATGGCTGGCGATCATTTCGTAGTAGCGTTGCGCAGCGTTGTGGCATTTCTGATACAGCGCGTTTTTCGCTTTGTACCAGTTGTAGAGGTAGATGTTCGGCAGCGCCAGGCAGGCCGGATAGCCCTGCGCGAGGACGGCGAGGTTCGCGTCCTTGGCCAGCGTTTCAACGAAGCCCCAATAATGGTTCGAGTAAGAATCCCCCATCAGCAGAACCTGAGGCTTGGCTTGTGCAGCGCCCATCATGCAGCCAGGGTCGGCGCCGTCGCTGACGCCCAGACAGGCTTCCCGGTTGGCCGGCACTGATGCTTTCAAACCGTTGAACAGATTGTTCGAGCCCTGGTTGAAACGGTTCGGCCAGCCCTCGTTTCGATCACCGGCCGAGTGCAATAAAGACAGGGCAATCGCTGGCACGATGATCAGCCAGATCAGGGTTTTGCCAAAGCCTGCGCGCGCCTTGCGGAAGCGGTTTTCGATCAGCACGAAGGACAGATAGCCGATGACGAAGGTCGCGCCGAAGTACAGCACCTGCACCAGCGGGGTGAGGGCGATGCCCAGGTAGCTCGTCACGGCGAGAATCGGCCAGTGCCAGACGTACAGCGAATACGAGAGCGTGCCGATAAACACCAGCGGCCGGAACGCCAGCAATTTTGAAGTCACGCTGGCATCGCCGATGCCGCGAAACAGCAGCACGGCCGTGGCCAGGCACACGGCGATGGCGTGGTAGCCGGGGAAACCCGACAAGATATCTTCACGCGTCGCGCAGTAAAACAGCGTTGCCAGCGCCAGCGCACAGATCACCGAAGCGCTCAGGCGCTTGAGCCGGAAAGTCTCGCGGCTGAAAATCACCGCGCAGGAGCCGATCATCAATTCAAAGATGCGCGCGGTGAAGAAGTAATAGTTGCGGTCGGGATAGGCATACGAGAGGTACAAGGCCAGTGCCATTGCCGCGAGGGTCAGACCCAGCACGGTGGCCTTGAAAACTCTTTTCGCCACATAGCGGTTGAGCAGCCAAAGGCCCAACGGCAAGGCCAGATACCATTGCCATTCGATGGCCAGCGACCAGGTGTGCAGCAACGGCAGGCTTGCGGCATCCGGCGTCGCGTAGCCGCTGGTCACTTTGGAAAAGTACTGATTTGAAATCAGCAGCGAGGTGTATTTTTCGCTTTTGAGAAAGTCGACGTAGTCGCTGGGCAGATACAGCAGCGTGGTGATTAGCAACGTTGCGATCAGCAGGGCGATGATTGCCGGTTGCAGGCGCCAGATGCGTCGCGTGTAAAAGCCTGTGAAGCTGAACGTGCCCTTGTCCAGCGAGGTCATGATGATCGAGGTGGTCAGGTACCCGGAAATCACAAAGAAGATATCGACGCCGATGTATCCGGACGGAAACAACGCCAGGCCGCCGTGGAAGATCAACACCAGCAGCACGGCGATGGCGCGCAGGCCGTCGATATCGGCGCGGTACTCAATCGAGGGTTTGCGCCCGATGGCCGTTGCCGTCTCTTCGGCGTGAAGTTGGGAATGCGGATCGTGTCGGTCGCCGGGGTTTTTCAGCAGAGCAGGCTTCGCGGGGGCCTCGACGGAGCGATCGAACATGCAGTTATCCCTGGCAATTTTGCGCCGATCAATCCAGTTTCCGTTTGATCGCGCTGAATTCAATGAAAAACAGCCGATTGTATCGGCTGTTCTACATTAGGGAAGAGCTGTTATGCCTGATGTGGTTTGCGCCCAGAGACGAAATGGCTGACATCGTTGAAACCCGGTGTCGAAGCATGTCCCGGCGTGACCAGCGAATCGATGAACGCCTCGTCTTCGGCGCTGATCTTCACCGCCTGCGCCTTGGTATAGGCATCCCACTGCGCCTCGGTCCGCGGCCCGACAATCGCCGAGGTCACGGCGCTGTTGTTCAGCACCCAGGCAATCGCAAACTCGACCATGCCGACCCCGCGCTGCTCGGTGTACTGCTGAATCTGCTGGGCAATGCGCAACGACTCGACGCGCCACTCGGTTTCCAGAATGCGCTTGTCCTGGCGCCCGGCGCGGCTGTTGACGTCCGGTTGCACATCCGGCGCGTACTTGCCGCTGAGCACGCCGCGGGCCAGCGGGCTGTAAGGCACCACGCCGAGGCCATAGGTTTGCGCAGCGGTAATCTGCTCAGTCTCGGCCTGACGGTTGACGATGTTGTACAGCGGCTGGCTGATCACCGGGCGGTCAACGCCGAGCTTGTCTGCAACACGAATCACCTCGGCGATCCGCCAGCCGCGATAGTTCGACAGCCCCCAATAGCGGATCTTGCCTTGGCGAATCAGATCGCCAATCGCCGAAACGCTCACTTCAAGCGGCGTGTTGTGGTCTTCGCGGTGCAGGTAATAGATGTCGACGTAGTCAGTGCCGAGCCGAGTGAGGCTGGCTTCGAGACCGTTGAAGATATGTTTGCGGCTCAAACCGCTGCGGTTCGGCACACCGTCCACCGGGCCGAAGCCGACCTTGGTGGCCAGCACCCATTCGTGCCGATGACGAGCGATCGCTTCACCGACGATCTCTTCGGAGCGGCCGTTGGTGTAGACGTCGGCGGTGTCGATGAAGTTGATCCCCTGATCCCAGGCCTTGTCGATAATGCGCAGCGAATCTTCGGCGTTGGTCTGTTCGCCGAACATCATTGTGCCGAGCGTCAACGTGGAGACCTGCAGTCCGGAGTGGCCGAGTGTGCGGTAGCTCATGGCGAAATCCTTTTTGGCGGTGGGAGGGGTTCAATCAAATACCAGATGCGCCAGTCGTCGCAAAGTGAATTTATAAGCTCGGCATCTGAATGCAAAAAGCCCCGTCACCAGGGGCAGGGCTTCTGATCGTTCCCACGCTCCGCGTGGTAACGCCGCCAAGGACGCTCTGCGTCTGCTTTGGGACGCAGAGCGTCCCGGGCTGCATTCCCACGCGGAGCGTGGGAACGATCAATGGGAGCTAGCTCCCACAGGGGATGGTGCAGTGTTCGAGAACTCAGGCTAAGCCCGCAACGTCCGCGTCATCCGCAACGCCAACAGACTCCCGCCGACAATCACCGCCGCGAGCAGATACAACGCCGCATTCGTCGACCCGGTACTGTCCTTGACCCAACCCACCAGATACGGGCTCAGGAATCCAGCCATCTGCCCCATCGAGTTGATCAACGCCAGACCACCGGCCGCAGCGCCAGCGCTCAGCATGGCAGTCGGCACCGGCCAGAACATCGGCAGACCCGTCAGCGCACCCATGGTAGCGATGGTCAAACCGAGAATCGCAATCGCCGGATTTGCCGCGAAGTTGACCGCAATGAGCAAGCCAATCGCGCCCATCAGCATTGGCACCACCAGATGCCAGCGGCGTTCCTTGCGCAGGTCCGCTGAGCGACCAACAACCAGCATGAACACCGCCGCCAGCAGATACGGAATCGCGCTCAACCAGCCGATCACCAGGTTATCGCTGAAACCGAGGTTCTTGATGATCGATGGTAGCCAGAAGTTGATCGCATAGACGCCGCTCTGGATACAGAAGTAGATCAGGCCGAACGCCCAGATCGCCGGGTTCTTGAACACCGCCAGCAGCGAGTCGGAGGTGGATTTCGGTTTGTTCGCCAGGTCTTCGGCCTGATCCGCTTCAAGCACCGCGCGCTCGTGCGGGGTCAGCCATTTGGCGTTGGCGAAGCTGTCGCTGAGCAGGAACCAGGCGAGAGCGCCGAGAATGACCGTCGGAATGCCTTGCAGCAGGAACATCCACTGCCAACCGGCGAGACCGCCCTGGCCGGCAGCGAAGTGATTGAGAATCCAGCCGGAAAACGGGCTGCCGAGCAGACCTGACACCGGAATCGCCGACATGAACAGCGCCATGATCCGGCCGCGGCGGAACGTCGGGAACCACTGCGAGAGGTACAGCACTACGCCGGGGAAGAACCCGGCTTCGGCCGCGCCGGTGAACAGTCGCAGGGTGTAGAACTCGGTCGGCGTGGTGACGAACAGCAGGCAGGTCGATAGCGCCCCCCAAGTGATCATCATCAGCGCAATCCAGCGCCGTGGACCGAATCTGGTCAAGGCCAGGTTACTCGGCACGCCGCACAGCACGTAGCCGATGAAGAAGATCCCGGCGCCGAGGCCGTACACGGTTTCGCTGAACTTCAGTGCGTCGAGCATCTGCAGTTTGGCGAATCCAACGTTGACCCGGTCGAGGTAGTTGAACAGGTAGCAGACGAAGATGAAGGGAATCAAACGCAGGGTGATGCGTTTGTAGACGGCGTTTTTACCGTCGGTGTCGATGGTCTGGGTAGCTGCGGCGCTCTGCGACATAGCGGCTCTCTCTTTATTATGATTTTTTGCGATGCAAAGGGTAACGTTGATCGCCCCGAGAGTCTCGGCCACCTCTGGCCGGATTGTCTTTGTGCCTGAGCACAGGGTTTGCCGGCAGACCCTGTGCGGGTGAACAATCGCACGCGCCGAATTTCAAGGATTGCCGCTGTCATGTTCGAACTTGATCACGACCTCGCCCAAGACATCGTCGACCGGGCGATGGCCATTTTGCCTTACAACGTCAACGTCATGGACAGCCAGGGGCTGATCCTCGGCAGCGGCGAACCAGAGCGCATCAACACTCGCCACGAGGGTGCGCAATTGGTGTTGGCCAATGGCCGCGTGGTGGAAATCGATGCGCAGACGGCGGTGCATCTCAAGGGCGTGCAACCGGGCATCAACCTGCCGCTGCTGCTCGATCAGCGTTTGATCGGCGTGCTCGGCATCACCGGTGAACCCGAGCAACTGCGCACCTACGCCGAACTGGTGCGCATGACTGCAGAAATGCTGGTTGGCCAGCGCAACCAGCAGGCCGAGCAGCAATGGCGGCGCCAGCGTTGTGATGATCTGCTGGCGCTGTTGCTGAGCGAGGCGGGTGATTCGCCGCGGCTGGTCGACGAGGCGCAGCAACTGGGGCTCAAGCCGCAACTGACGCGGGTGCCTCATCTGTTCGAACTGGGGGCTGAGCACGGTCCGGGGCAAACCGTCGAGGCGTTGAGTGCCTGGCTGATGTCGCGTTACCCGGACAGCTGGTGCGTAAGTTCGGCGCAGTCATCGCTGCTGTGGTGTCGCCCGGCGAGTCAGCACATCGAGCACGAGCGCTTGCTGGAAAAACTCGATGGCCTCGGCTGGAAGATCCTGCGCATTGCCGTAGGCGGGCAGGCCGACGGGCTAGCCGGGCTGCGCCGCTGTTATCGGCGGGTCGGCGACTTGCTCGCCTACGGGCGCGAAGTCTTGCCGCAGTCGCGCGTGCTGACGCTCAACCGCTATCGTTTGCCGGTGATGCTCTGGCGCCACCGCAACGATGATGCGCTGGACGAACTGCTCAAACCGCTGCGCAAGGTGATCGCCAAGGACAGCAACGGCCAATTGTTGGCGACGCTGCGCAGCTGGTGCGAACACGACGGCCAGAGTCAGGCCTGTGCCGATGCCTTGGGCATTCATCGCAACAGCCTGCGTTACCGGATGGAGCGGATTGCCGAGTTAAGCGGGGTCGATCCGCTCAGGCTGGACGGGATGCTGGTGTTGTATTTAGGGGTGCAGTTGTTGCCACAGACCGACCCATCGGCATGAGTTGTCCTTGAGACCGTCATCGCTGGCAAGCCAGCTCCCACAGGTCAGAAGGCGTTCACAACTTCCACATCCACCACAGCACCCTGTGGGAGCTGGCTTGCCAGCGATGAGGCCGGTACAACCAACACATATCTTTTGTGAAAATGAACAATAAACGCCGACGCCACTTGTGCAACCGACCGGCGTCAACACACCGACCGACTGGCAGCATGACGGACATTGCCACCGGAGATTTCCCATGAAAGTCGTCATCGCCCCCGATTCATTCAAGGACAGCCTCAGTGCTCAGGGCGTCGCCGAGGCCATCGCCCTTGGCCTGGCGCAGGTGTGGCCGCAGGCGACGCTGGTCAAATGCCCGATGGCCGATGGCGGCGAAGGCACGGTGGAGTCGATTCTGGCGGCCTGTGCCGGCGAACTGCGCCGCAGCCGCGTGCGTGGTCCGCTTGGTGCGCCGGTCGAGGCCGCGTGGGGCTGGTTGCCGCACACCCAGACCGCGATCATCGAAATGGCCGAAGCCAGCGGCTTGCAACTGGTGCCGCCCGGGCAGCGCGATGCGTGCATCAGCAGCACGTTTGGCACCGGCGAACTGATTCGCGCGGCGCTGGATGCCGGCGCACAACGGGTGATTCTGGCGATTGGCGGCAGCGCCACCAACGATGGCGGCGCCGGTGCGATGCAGGCGTTGGGGCTGAAACTGCTTGATGCGCAGGATCAGGCGCTGGTCCCCGGCGGACTGGCACTGGCGCAACTGGCGCGACTGGACCTGAGTGCACTCGACTCGCGTCTGGCACAGGTGCGTTTCGATATTGCCGCGGATGTGAACAATCCGCTGTGCGGTCCGCATGGCGCCTCCGCGATTTTCGGCCCACAGAAAGGTGCCTCGCCGGCGCAGGTGCAGCAACTCGATCAGGCCTTGGGGCACTTTGCCGAACTGTGCGCGCAGGCGCTGGGCAAAGACGTCCGCGATGAACCCGGCAGCGGTGCGGCCGGCGGTCTGGGTTTTGCCGCCAAGGCGTTTCTTGGAGCGCAGTTTCAGGCTGGCGTGGAAGTGGTAGCGGAGCTGGTGGGGCTCGCCGATGCGGTTGAGGGCGCCGATCTGGTGATTACCGGGGAAGGCCGCTTCGACGCGCAGACCCTGCGTGGCAAGACGCCGTTCGGCGTGGCACGGATCGCCAAACAACACGGCGTGCCGGTGGTGGTGATTGCCGGCACCCTCGGCGACGGTTATCAGGAACTGTATGGCCATGGTATCGATGCGGCATTCGCCGTGACCAGCGGGCCGATGACCCTGGAACAGGCCTGCGCCGAAGCGCCACGATTGTTGCGTGAACGCGCCACCGACATTGCTCGCGTCTGGCAGATGGCGCGGCGCAGCGCCTGAAATTCCCCGGCGGTGTTTCATCCCTGAAACACCGATAAAAATATTTGCAACGGACCCGCAATCTTCCTCAAGCCTGGCCGATATAAAGGTCAGGCGCACACAAAACTCCCAAAACAGTGGCGCCGGACTGCAGCCCGCGCTCCCCACGGGTCAGTGATCATGGCATGGACGCTCGTAGCTTCTATCTTGAGAGTTCAGCCATGTCCTTGCGTAACCTGAATATCGCGCCCCGTGCCTTCCTCGGTTTTGCCTTCATCGCCCTTTTGGTGGTCGTGCTGGGTGTGTTTGCCGTCAACCGCATGTCGGTCATCCGCCAGGCGTCAATTGATATGAACACGACGCAACTGCCCAGCGTGGCCCATCTCAGCGTGATAACGGAAAACGTCCTGCGGATGCGCATTCTCTCGTTTCGCGTATTGGTCAATCGCGAACCTGCCGCGTTGCAGGAAGCGCAGGCGCGCATTGCCGCACTGGTAGACAAAGCTCGCAAGGCACAAGCCGCTTATGCCGAACTGCATGCGGGCCCGGAAGAACGCGCGCTGTACCAGACTTTTTCGACCACGCTGGACAACTACGTGCAAGCGCAGAACCAGATGCTTGAGTTGTCGCGCCAGGACAAAATGGAAGAGTTGCGCGCGCTGATCAACACGCGAATCAAGGAAGGCACCGACCAGATGGGCGAGCAGTTGAATAAACTGATCGCGATCAATGCCGCCGATGCCAAGACCGCGTCGACTCGCGCCGGCGATTATTACGACAGCGCGATAACCGGGATCATCATTGTCGCGGTGATTGCAGCGCTGGCCACTGTATTGCTGGCCTGGCTGTTGACCCGCAGCATTGTCACACCGCTCAACCGCGCGCTACTGGCGGCGCAAACCATCGCCGCTGGCAATCTGAGCAAAGCCATCGAAGTCGATGGCAAGGACGAGCCGGCGCGCCTGCTCGAAGCCCTCGCAGCGATGCAGGTCAATCTGCGTCAAACCATCGAACAGATCGCCGGTTCCGCTACGCAGTTGGGCGCGGCCGCCGAAGAACTCAGCGCCGTCACTGAAGAAGCCTCGCGCGGTTTGCAGCAGCAGAACAACGAGATCGAACAGGCCGCCACTGCCGTCAACGAGATGACCGCCGCCGTCGAAGAAGTCGCGCGCAACGCGGTGTCGACTTCCGAAGCCTCGAACCAGTCGACCCACGCCGCCCGTGAAGGTCGCGATCAGGTGGTGAAAACCGTCGACGCGATCCAGACCATGACCCACGACGTGCAGAACACTGCGCAGATGATCGAAGGCCTTGCCGCACAGGGCCGCGATATTGGCAAAGTGCTTGATGTGATCCGTGCCATCGCCGAACAGACCAACCTGCTCGCGCTGAACGCGGCGATCGAAGCCGCGCGTGCCGGTGAAGCCGGACGTGGCTTTGCGGTGGTCGCGGACGAAGTCCGAGCACTGGCCCATCGCACCGCGCAGTCGACCCAGGAAATCGAAAAAATGGTCGCTGGTATTCAAAACGGTACCGGCGAGGCGGTTTCGTCGATGCAGCAAAGCAACCAGCGCACCCAGATCACCCTGGAAATGGCCCGTGCTGCCGGCGTCGCGCTGGAGCAGATCACCCAGTCGATCCACCAGATCAACGAGCGCAACCTGGTGATCGCCAGTGCCTCGGAAGAGCAGGCGCAAGTCTCACGCGAAGTCGATCGCAACCTGGTGAACATTCGCGACCTGGCCACGCAGTCGGCGGCCGGGGCCAACCAGACCAGCGCCGCGACTCATGAACTGTCGCGTCTGGCGGTGGATTTGAATGCGATGGTGGCGCGTTTCGTGATTTGAGATACGGTGAAGGCTGGAAACCGCGCGATCAGGAGACGTACATGCGCTATTCAGCCTTGACCCAACGCATTGCCGGAGAGGGCGCCGCCGCCTGGCAGATCCACGACCGAGCGTTGGCGTTGCGCGCCGAGGGCGTCGATATTCTGCTGCTGAGTGTCGGCGATCCGGATTTCGATACGCCGTTGCCGATCGTCCACGGCGCCATCGACAGCCTGTTGGCCGGTGATACGCATTACGCTGACATCCGTGGCCGGCTCGAGCTGCGCAGGCTGATTGCCGCGCGACACTGCCAGCGCAGTGGTCAACGGGTTGACCCTGATCAGGTGATTGTCTTGCCTGGCGCGCAATGCGCGGTGTATTCGGTGGCGCAATGTCTGCTCGATCCGGACGACGAGGTGATCGTCGCCGAACCGATGTACGTTACGTACGAAGGCGTGTTCGGCGCGTGCGGCGCGACCGTCGTGCCCGTGCCGGTGCGTCCGGAAAACGGCTTTCGCGTTGACCCGGCCGATGTCGCTGCGCGCATCACCTCAAAGACCCGGGCGATGCTGCTCAACAGCCCGAACAATCCCAGTGGCGCCAGCTTGCCGCTGTTGATCTGGCAGGAACTGGCGGCGCTGTGCATTCGCCATGATCTGTGGCTGATCAGCGACGAGGTCTACAGTGAACTGCTTTACGAAGGCCGGCACATCAGCCCGGCGAGTCTGCCGGGCATGGCTGAACGCACGGCGACGATCAACAGCCTGTCGAAATCCCACGCCATGACCGGCTGGCGCATTGGCTGGATGATCGGGCCGCAATCGCTGGCCGAGCATCTGGTCAACCTGTCGCTGAGCATGCTCTTCGGTCTGCCGGACTTCGTTCAGAAAGCTGCACAGGTTGCGCTGCAAGGTGATCTGCCGGAGGTAAAGCAGATGCGCGAAGAATATCGCCTGCGCCGCGATCTGGTTTGCGAGCGTTTGCACGGCTGCCCGGGCCTGCACCCGGTCAGGCCGGATGGCGGGATGTTCGTGATGGTCGATGTGCGCCAGACCGGACTTGGCGCCCAGGCATTTGCTGAGCGATTGCTGGAAGGTTATGGCGTCTCGGTGCTGGCCGGTGAAGCGTTCGGCCCGAGTGCGGCGGGGCATATTCGCATTGGCCTGGTGGTTGACCGGGTGAAACTGGCCGACGCCTGCGCGCGGATTGCCTTGTGCGCGACGCAGCTTTTGCAGGCGCGCAGTGCCTGATGGTCCCAGGCCATACCCCACACACTGATCGTTCCCACGCTCCCGCGTGGGAATGCAGCCCGGGACGCACTGCGTCCCTTCGTAAGCTGGAACGCGGAGCGTCCCTTGAGGCATTCCCACGCAGAGCGTGGGAACGATCAGTGTAGAGGATTCACCAGATTCGCCGGCTTCTCCCCAGCCAACGCCGCCAGCAGATTCTCCACCGCACACCGCGCCATCGCCTCGCGCGTTTCATGCGTCGCCGAACCCATGTGCGGCGTCGCCACGACATTGTTGAGCTGCAACAACGGCGAGTCATGATCGAGCGGTTCGCGCTCGAACACATCCAGCCCCGCCGCTCGAATGCGCTGATGACGCAGCGCCTCGATCATTGCCGCCTCGTCGACGACCTTGCCGCGCGAAATGTTGATGAAAATGCTCTCCGGACGCATCAAGGCAAACTGCTCGGCGCCGATCAACTTCACAGTCTGTGCCGTCAGCGGTAAGGTCAGGCAAATGAAATCCGCCTGTCTGAGCAAGTCCTCGAGGCTGCGGTATTGCGCATCGAAGCGCTCCTCGACCGCCGGTTTGCGCGACTGGCTGTGATAGATCACTGGCATGCCAAAACCGAAATGCCCGCGCTGGGCCAGTGCCTCGCCGATGCGGCCCATGCCGATGATGCCGAGCGTCTTGCCATGTACATCGGTGCCGAAATGCGCCGGGCCGATGTTGCGGCTCCACTGGCCGCTGCGCACCATGTTCGCCAGTTCGACCACGCGCCGCGCCGCTGCGAGAATCAAGGCGAAACCAGTGTCGGCGGTGGTTTCGGTGAGCACGTCCGGCGTGTTGGTCAGCAGGATCCGGCGACGACTCAGGTAATCGATATCGTAGTTGTCGACGCCGACCGACACGCTGGCGATGGCTTGCAGTTGCGGCGCCAGATCAAGCAACGCAGCATCGAGTTTCAGACTCGCACCGAGCAAGCCGTGCGCGCGGGGCAGAGCGTCACGCAGTTGCATGAGGCCGTCGGCGTCGAGGCTTTCGATCAGTGTCACTTCGAACTGCTCTTGCAGACGCGCCATGAGTTCGGGCGAGAGTTTCTTGTACAGCACGACGTGTTTTTTCATAGAAAAGTCCTTTCAGGAATGCGCCGGCACGCGTGGCGTGGCAACGGTTTTGGCGACGACGCGGTCACTGGCGCCGGGCTTGAGAAAAATCGTCAGCACCACCGACAGCAGCAACGCACCGCTCATCAATAGATAAGACGCGCCGGGCGAACCGGTGGAGCTGTTCAGATAACCGACCAGATACGAGCCACCGAACGAACCGAGCGCGCCCATGCTGTTGATCAACGCCATGGCGCCACCGGCAACGTTGGCCGGGAGGATCTCCGGGACGATCGCGAAAAACGGCCCGTACGGCGCGTACATGCAGGCGCCGGCGATTACCAGCAGCGTGTACGACCACCAGAAATGTTCCGCGCCGAGCGCATAGGAGCCGTAAAAGGCGATGGAGGCGATCAGCAGCGGCGGCCAGACGAAGCGTTTGCGCTTCTGCAACTTGTCCGAACCCCACGACACCGCGAGCATGCCGATCACCGCCGCCAGATATGGCAGCGCCGACAGCCAGCCGGCCTCGATCATGTCCATTTTCGCTCCGGCCTTGAGGATCGACGGCAGCCACAATACGAAGCCGTAGACGCCGATGCTCCAGCAGAAAAACTGCAGCGCGAGAATGATCACTTTCGGCGAACGGAACGCCTCGGCGTAGTTCTTCACTGCTTTGATGCCGACCTGCTCAGCCGCCAGCGCGCTTTCCAGATCGTGCTTTTCCTGATCGCTGAGCCACTTGGCCTGGGCCGGACGATCATCGGCCAGACGCCACCAGATGAATGCCCAAAACACCGCCGGCAACCCTTCGATGATGAACATCCAGCGCCAGCTGAAGTGCTGCACCAGATAACCCGAGACCACCGACATCCACAGCATCGTCACCGGGTTGCCGAGGATCAGAAAGGTGTTGGCCCTCGAACGTTCGGCACGGGTGAACCAGTGGCACAGATACACCAGCATCGCCGGCATCACCGCCGCTTCGACCACGCCAAGCATGAAGCGGATGACGATCAGCCAATACGCGTTGGAGACCACTCCCGTCAGGGTAGCGAGGCCGCCCCAGAGGATCAGGCTGACGAAAATCAGTTTCTTGACGCTGTGCTTTTGCGCGTAGACCGCACCGGGCACCTGGAAGAAGAAGTAACCGAGAAAGAACAAAGCACCGAGCAGTGAGGACAGGCCCGGGGTGATCATCAGGTCTTCCGCCATGCCGGAGGCAGCGGCGAAGCCATAGTTGGCGCGATCGAGATACGCCAGGCTGTAGGTGATGAACACGATCGGCATGATGTACCACCAGCGGCGGGTGGCGAGGGTAGCGTTTTTCATGGTCTTGCTCCTGAGCTTGTTGTTTTTGTCGCAGCAGGTTCAAACAATGGGCAGCCTGTCAGGGCCTCATCGCCCGCAGGCTGGCTCCCACAGAGTTAGTGGTCGACACAATCCCCATGTGGGAGCCGGCCTGCTGGCGATCGGCGGCCTCGAATTCACCGGATAATTCCAGGCGGGTAGGGAGGCCCTCCATATCCCCACGACTCTGCACCGCCCGACTGCCAATCCAGTTCGCGCGCTGCACCGCTTCGGGAACACTCTGATGCTCGAGCAGGGCGCTGATCAGACCCACCGCAAAACCATCACCGGCACCGACCGTGTCAACGACCTGGGCCACCGGTACGCCAGCGATAAAACCCTGATCGAGCTGCGTGCGGTAAAAAGCGCCTTGCGGCCCGAGCTTGATCGCCACCGCTTCGGCGCCTTGGTCGAGATAGAACGCGGCAATGTCCGCCGGGTCTTCAAAACCGGTGAGCAAGCGGCCCTCGCTCAGGCCCGGCAAAACCCAATGGGCGAGGGCGGCGAGGCGGTTGATCTCGCTGATCATCTCGCGCTCGCTGGCCCACAGGCTCGGGCGCAGATTGGGATCGAAGGAAACGCTGTGCCCGGCATGGCGCATGCGGCTCATCAATTCAAACGACAATTCCCGCGCCGTGGCCGAAAGCGCGGGCGGAATACCGGTGGCGTGCAAATGGCGAGCGCTGAGCAAGTCTGCGGTGATCGATTGCGGCGACAAGTGACTGGCCGCCGAACCGCGGCGGAAATACTCGACCTGCGGGTCGCTGCCATCGTCATTGCGCGACTTGAACTGAAAACCGGTCGGATGCTGTTTATCAACGTCGACATGGCTGCAGTCGAGACCCTCCTTGATCAGGGTTTCGACCACGAAGCGCCCGAGGGAATCATCACCCACCCGGCTCAGCCAGGTGACATTGAAACCCAACCGCGAAAGCCCGATGGCGACGTTGCTGTCGGCACCGGCAATGCGTTTGTGAAAATGTTCGACGGCTGCCAGATCACCGCTCTGCTCTGCGACCAGCATCGCCATGGTTTCGCCGAACGAAAGAATATCGATCTCAGACATGGGCAGGCTCCAGACGCGATTGGCCGAGGCGGGCGAGGGCGGCGACATGCTCGGTGGTCAGTTGCAGCAGATCGTCGCCCTGCAAGGGATATTCGGCCGCGCGCATAACGCCTTGGGCCATGTGCCGCAGCAGTTGTTCCCACAGATGCAGGTCGCTGACGGCGGGCGGCACCGCCACCAGTTTGCCGTCGGCGCGACGCGCCACGGCTTTGCAGTGCACATAACCGACATGCCGGCCAAGGAGCCGCGCAGCGCTGGCGGCGGACTGGTCCTGCCATTGCCAGTTGCCGATATCGAAGGTCATCTTGATTGGCAGGTTGTGTTGTTCGACCGCCGCGAAGAAGCGCTGAAACGGTTCGATGCGCCCGCCGTGCAGGGTTTGATCGTTCTCGACGAGCAGTTGCACCGAGGTTCGTCGCAGACGTTCGGCCAAGGCTTGCAGGTCGTTGGTGTCGGTGAAGTAGCCGAGGGAGACTTTCAGCCATTTCGAACCGAACGCTTCGGCCTGTTGCAGCGCGGTGATCAATTCGGGATTCGGTTGCGCCTGGCCGGCGAGCCACAGTTCGGTTGGTGAGGAATAAATGCTTTGCAAACCCTGCGCCTGGGTGGCCGCCGCCAATTGCGCCGGCTCTTCGCGGGTCAGCAGCTCTTCACGCCACTCGATGCGATTGGCCCCGGCCGCGGCCAGAACGTCGATGAAGGAATCTTGCCCGCGCTGGCGCACAAGCTCGGCGCCGTAGCTGGACAGACTGATGGAAACGGCAGGTTTATTCATTGTTATTGACCTCTGAAACCGGTTTCATTTTTGTTCAAAAAAATATCAGGTGTTTTTGTATTGTCTTTTAGGGCGCTATCGCGAGCAGGCTCACTCCTACAGGGGAACGCATGCCAAACCGTGGGAGCGAGCCTGCTCGCGAAAGCGTCAGCTCAAACACCGCAAACCTCCCGGGTAGACCCACGCTCAACCAGCACCGGCGCAAAATCTACCACCCGCGCGGCCTCATCATCCCCACGCAAACGCTTGAACAGACAATCAAACGCCCGCGCGCCAATCTCCTGCGTCGGCTGGGCGAGCGCAGTAATCCCGCTGCCCACCAACGGATACCAATCCAGATCATCCAGGGCAATCAGCCCGACATCCTCGAACAACCGCGAGCCGATCGCCCGCAATACCGTCGTGGCCGCCAGCGCCGCCACGCCATTCGCGCAGAACAGTGCTTTCGGCCCGTTTCCAGGAGTGTTTAAAAAAGTTTGAAGTTGCCCTTGCAGATCAGCGCCGGTTTCCAGCACTGCCCCGGTAAGGCCCGGACGCTGCGCAATCTGCGCCTGAAAACTGCTGACTCGCTCGATACGTGAACTGGTGCCGTCATACGGTTCGGTGACCAACACCAGATTGCGATAACCGCGTTGCTCAAGATGTGCCAACGCCATTTCTACTGCCTGCGGATTGTTCAGTCCGACCATATCGCTGTCGAGGCCGGCAACTTTGCGATCCACCAGCACCATCGGCATTTCGCGATGGAGTTCGTGCAACTCGTCACGGTGATGGCCAAGGGTGTTCACGATCAGCCCTTCGATGTTGTACGAGCGCAACAGTGCCAGGTGCTGGCGTTCCTGCTCGTCATCACGGTCGGTGTTGCACACCACCAGACTGTAACCGTGCGGACGGCAAGCGGTTTCCACCCCGTGCATCACGGCAATCGAATAAGGGTTGCGGATATCGGCGACCAGCATGCCGATCAGGCGCGTGCGTCCGCGTTTCAGGCCACGGGCCATTTGGTTGGGGCGATAGCCAAGTTCGTCAATGGCTCGCTCGATGCGCAGGGCAATAGCGTCGGAGAGGAGGGCGCGGTCATCGCCAATGAAGCGCGAGACGCTGGCTTTGGACACGCCAGCGCGTTCGGCGACGTCGAGCATGGTGACGCGGCTGCGCTGTGCGGCTGAAAAATCGTTCACGAAATGTCGACCTTGTTTTTGTATCTGTCAGTTGCTGGCTGAAACCGGTTTCAGTGTTCTCTGAATCACAGAAGATGGTCAAGCCTCCTTTGAACTGTCTGGGGGGCAAAAAGCGTGACTCCGACGGACGGTCATTTGACCTGTCAGATCTGACAGTAGGCAAGGACGCGAATACGGCGCCTAATCTAATCAAACACAAAGTTGAACATAGTGTGGAATCAAGCTCTTCTTAGAGAGAAAGCTAACATGCCGCAGCGTACTCGACCCACAGCACTACCGTTTACATTGGATGGGGTCGATGCATCTGATCCGGACGGTATTGTCCCGCAGGAGATTCTTGAAAACGGAACCATTGGCAGAGTACCGCGCTGGGCGAACTTTCCCCAACCACCGGCTCCAGGAGATCCCGCCGACTACACCATACTTTATGTGTTCTGGGAGCAAAATTCGGAAATCATCGAGATTTTCAAAGAAACATATACTTATATCGATGACAAACCGGAATTCGTTTTCAGTCTTACCGCAGAACATATGGAAAAAAACGGCATTGCCTCTATTTATTATTGCCTAGAGGGCCGCAATGGTAATCCGGACCCATCGCCGCCTCGTAAATTGACCATTGTTCATCCTCCCAAACCCACACTTCGGGAGCCTGCTTTTCCTGATGCGAATATCAATGGCTATATCAATTGCTCAACGATGCCTCGCGTTTGGGAGAAGATACGGGTCGAGATAGTGCCGGAGACGGCCGGTATATTCGAAGAGCTGGATGAATGTGTCCTGGTCTGGCAGGGGTTCGATTGCCTAGGGGCAGGTGGTGCTCCACTCACTCCTCGATACACGTTCGACAAAACAATTATCGGAGACGAGTCCGTCAAAGGGTTCATCATCGATATTCCGTTCGACCCTTATATAAGGCCAATGGTTGATAACGACTCTGCAACTGCGTCATACACAATCTTCCGTCGAGGAGTTCCAGTTCATGTATCACATCGAGGCCTGGTCAAGATAGACCGAGTCAGGGTAGGTGAGCCAGAGCCCTGCGGGGGTTATCCGTTGAAGGACACATTGTAAAACTAATATTTAGCACACCAGTCTTGAGCCTCTCCATCATGCATGTCGTGCCTATTGGCGACAAGAAGTTGCTTTTAAAGACGGCTTGGGTTTTCAGTTGACGAGGAGAAAGCGAATGAACATGAAGAGTACGATTTCCAGCGGTCAGTCACAATCGCCTGTTGCTCTTGGCAGGAGGAGTCGATTCGAGCTGCGTAGTTCGAGCGTAAATGTGGGTGCGCGCTTGGCAGATCCTGAATTTGTTGGCTTGCTAGCGGGCCGACTACTGCCAAAAACGATTATCGATTCAGGCACAGCGCAGGTGAGATTCCTGACATCGACGATTGTGTCGCCAGAAGATAACGACGAATATGAGCTGTATCAACGAAAAGGCGCGGGCGGTACAGAAACCAAGGTTGCCAATGGGGACTTGGGTACGGTGGCCGGTCGCCCAGCGGAAGTGCTCATTCCTGTACCGACTGCGGTGCTGTTAGATGACGATACGAGCAAAGCGTCAACGACGTGGCAGTTCCAGTTAATTGTTTACAAAGGGAGCAACGGCAATCCAGACGAGTCACAATGGATCACTTTAGAAATTGACAGGAACCCACCAGAAGTTGAAAAGTCGACGGGTACGAAATTTCAGCCTGAAAGGGCGACCTTTTTAAACCTGCCGGGAAAAATCGTCAACGACGATTGGCTGGCCAACAATGAATTTCTCCAAATAAGCGTTAATCGAAGCTATGATTTTTATAATCAGAGCGACACTATTAATATCTATTCTGGTGCGACCTATGGCACTGGAGTATTGCTGCACACGCAGAATTTGACTGCGGATACTGTAGAAGTGCCGAGTACGGCGTTGCCAAAAGTGGATGCCCGAGAATATCTCTGGTACACCTTGACGGACCTCACGGGCAACCTGAGCGAACTGGCCCTTGCCAATGATTATCAAATTTCTCGAACCCCCGCACCAAAGCTTCATGACTGTATTTTTCCTCAGGGAATCTCTCCTGATCAGATCGATCTTAACGACGTGCAAAATACGGTTCATTTGAATGTGACGCGCCCAGACAATGCGCAAAACACTGATAGGATCGCTGCAACCGTTACCAATGGTACGGTTGAGGTCCCATTAGGTAATCGACCTCTGGGTACTGCCACTACATTGCAATTTCCTATAACGACCAGCAGGTTGTTGGCGCTTTGGGCTGACGCGGCGGCCGCAGTTCCGATTACCGGTTCCTATAAGTTTTATCGTGGTACAGAGCCGGAAGTGCCTTCAGCTAATACTACTTCGGCAATCAACTTGCTCGCCCCTGGGCCAGACAATCCCGGATTTCCAGACATCAAGAATCCGAACATGGTTGAGCTTACCGTGGTGGGAGAATCGACCACAGCCAACCACATCACAGCGAGCGATCGCCTCGCGGATATAACATTAAGCACTCCTATGATAAAGACGGGTGATACATGGGTGCCCGTGGCAGGCGACGTTGCGAGGTTCTGGATAAATGGCGCAGAAGTTGCTGACTTTACATTGACTGTGGGTAACACTGACCCCCTAAGCAAAACAATGACGCCTGCTGAGTTCGATGCTGTGATTGGTGCGCCGGGTATAAAACAGGCTTACTGGACCATTGAAAATGACACGATCAGCTCTGCCGTTGTAGAGTCGCTCAACACTTCCGTGCAAGTTGATCTCGCCAAGGTCGATCTAGATGCTCCAACGGTTCAGCTTTACAATGATCTGGTTAGCTGCCGATACCTGACGCGACCTGACCGGGAGTTGCCAGTTACCGTGCCGATTGATACGACACATATGCCGAAAGATACGGTTGTCACAGTCTACTCACAAGGCTACGAAGATGAACTCATGACCAAGGAAGTTCTCGGTACCGATTTTAGTGACACTTATACCGTACTCGGAACCGAGTCTCCTGCGGAGTTCGTATTGAATGTAAAGCCTTACCTGACGAAGCTCAAACCCATTCAACCTCCATTCAGTTCCGGGCTGCCCAATGGCTACATCAAGATTTGGTATTCGATACTTATTTCGGGTGCGCCAAATCCGTCTGAAGAGTTTTCAAATGAGGTTTCGTTGCTAAATTCAAGTAACAATTATTGTGAGGGTACGCCGACGGATTAAGGTGGTCGGACATTGTGTCGGGACAGTTAGTCGTCGTCCCGGCAGCTGGCAATAATTAGAAAGATATCGCTTTGCAATATCAGACTATTCCTACATACCAATGCGAAATGGAGCGGTAGTTTAGCGCCGCCTTGGGGTGAAGGATCCTACCTGATCTATCACCATCGTCGTACATTTGGAGAATTGGATTTGGGTACTTCAGCTCTGTGGAAAACCACACATATTTATTCACGTGCCAGGACTATTCTCTGGCTTGGAACTCCATCATTCTGTATTTCGCTGCTGGCTTGCGAGTCGGCTTTTGCCGCCGGCCTGGTTGGCACTGCTCATACAGTCAACGCTGGGGACAACGTAGAATCGTGGCAATTGTCACAAGTTGCAACATTGAATATCAATCAAGCTGAAACTCTGAGCATCACTGCTCGGGAATCTCAGGTGAACGCAACGGGCGCCGTTACTCAGCAGATTTCCGTATCCAACGGGTCACAAGTCAACCTGAGCGGAACCACCGTTACAGGGGGTAACGCGCGTGCCGGGGTTGAAATCATCAACAGCGCGGCGACTATTTCTGGCAACAGCGCTATTTCCGGTAATCGACTTGGTTTGCAAGCCGGCCGTAATATCAACTCCGGTTCCGGCTCGCAGGTGACTGTAAGCGACAGCACGATCCGCGGAGTAACAGGCGGCGCGCGGGCAACGGCCTTCAGCAGTCTCGAATTTTCGGGCTCTTTGATTGAAGGGACGGGGGCAGGAAGTTATGGCATGACGCTGCTGAGCGGAACCGCTTCTGCCATCAATGGCAGCCAGATCCGCGGTGATCAGAACGGCGTCGTGCTTGGACTAGAAGGTGCAGGCTTGCCAGCCAGCCAGTTGGCATTGCAAGGTTCAAGCGTTGCCGGTGTGAGTGGTTCGGCAGTTGTTATTGATTATGCCGGCACTAGCGCAGCCGCTTCCCGCATCGACGTGCTTGACGGCTCGACGCTGAAAGGCGGCAACGGGACGATTATCGAAGTCAAGGGGCTCGGCAGCGCAGAAGTCAACGTTGAACGCAGCGATCTGGAGGGCAACGTACAGGTATCCGATAACAGTGTGGGCTCGCTGAGTTTCAAGCAGGCTTCGTTGAATGGCAACCTGACGGCCGATACGGGAGCATCCCTGACTGTAGCATTGCAGCAGAACTCGCGATTGACCGGCGTTATGACCAATGTCGCCACCGCCAGTATCGACTCGACGTCACGCTGGAACATGACAGGTAATAGCCAGGTAGGCGAACTGCTTCTGAATGGCGGTACGGTCAAAATAGGCAACGAAAACGCCTTCTACCAATTGGACTTGCACAACCTCTCGGGCAGTGGCCTGTTTGAAATGAATGTCAATTTCGCAACCAACCAGTCAGACGTACTGAATATCACCGGAACAGCTACGGGTGATCATCGGGTATTGGTCGCCTCTACCGGTACAGAGTTGCCTAGCGGACAACCGGTGCAATTGGTACACAGCGCAGGCGGCGACGCCAGGTTCACCTTGGCCAACGTCAATGGTGAAGTAGATCTGGGCGCTTATTCATATGGCTTGAAACAAAGTGAAAGCGGCAACGACTGGTTTCTTGATCCCACAGCCCGAACGGTCAGCCCGTCTACTCGAGCTGTCACTGCGCTGTTCAATACGGCAATCACTGTGCTCGATGGGGAGGCGATGTCGTTGCGCAGCCGTATGGGCGAAGTTCGCTTCAACCATTCCAAATCCGGCGCATGGGTCAGAACCTATGGCAGCAAGTACAATGTTTCGGATGCGTTTGGTGATGGATATCGGCAGAACCAGCGAGGCTTCACGCTGGGCGCCGATGCCCCTCTGCGGATTGGTGATGGTCAGTGGTTGCTTGGAGTCATGGCCGGGCAAAGTGAGTCTGATTTGAACTTGCATCGTGGAACCAGCGGCACGATCAAAAGTTATTATATGGGCTCATATCTCACCTGGATTGATAACGCCAACGGGTACTACGTTGACAGCGTTATCAAGTTCAATCGTTTCCAGAATGAAGCCAAAGTCGGACTGAGTGATGGTAATCGGACAAAAGGCGATTATGACAATAGCGGGATCAGCGGATCAGTCGAGTTTGGTCGCCAGGTTAAATTCGATCGGGGATATTTCATCGAACCATATATCCAGGGTACCGCCGCAGTCATCCAGGGCAAGGACTATAAATTGGCAAATGGTTTGAGTGTAGAGGGCGACCGTACTCGTTCCATGCGCGGGGAGGCTGGCACCACATTCGGACGTAATTTGCAACTAAGTAACGGTATTGTTTTGCAGCCTTATCTTCGAGCTGCTATAGCTCACGAATTTTCAAAAAATAATGAGGTGCAGGTTAATAATAATGTGTTCAATAACGACCTATCCGGTTCTCGTGCCAAAGTGGGAGGTGGTGTCGCGCTGAACTTGTCCGAACGGTGGCAAGCGCATGCGGAACTCGAATACATGAAAGGTGAGAATATTGAAATGCCGATGGGTGCGACGGTGGGCATTCAACTTAAATGGTAATTGAATAAGTTTCCGGAAAGAAAAAAAGCCCCTTTTTTCATCACGGGGCTTTTATGGCGCGCTCAACTGAGCGAAGTGTTGAACGTTGCGCTGCAGGGAAATGTTCCATTCGCGTCGGCGTTGGTGATTTCTGCCGTAAATGAGCCGGTGAACTGCATGTTTTCGAGATCCAATGTATAAGTCAGCGTACCCGAGGTCGCTTTCTGTAGAGTAGGGTTCTCGGCATCTTCATAGTCGTTATAGATGACGTTTGCATCTACATCTGCATCTTTTATAGGGAGTGAACCGTCAAGCTTGCTTTTCTCGAAGACGATAGTGAAAGTTCGAACATATTTATATTGTCGGTCATATGCAATAACGTTATAAACTTCTCCTCTGCCTGCAGTTGTTCCGGATGTCAATTCCGTATACAAGGCCTTGAATTTCGATCCGCCTTCCAGATCGGCGGTGAATTCGTCATCGACGGTGTAGTCAACTCTCTTCGCTGCACTGCTCATGAATTAAAGCTCCATATTATCGAGTCGGGAAGATCCAAGCGGCGTCTTGAAGTAAGAGCGCATGGATGACTCATATAAGACGAGTATTATTAACTTGTAAACTGTCAGATATTACAGCTATGCAAGCCGCTCTTTTTGTGCTCATGTTTTTAGAGTGGACTCAGCCAAATAATCCTGCCGCAATATTGATGGAGAACCCGAGAATTGCCGTGTTGAACAAAAATCCTATCAAAGACTGCGCCAGCACGATTTTGCGAATTTGCCGTGTCGCAACTCCCACATCGGCTGTTTGAACAGCCACGCCGATCGTGAAGGAGAAGTACAAAAAATCCCAATAATTGGGGGTTGTCAGCCCTTCGGCGAAGCGCAGCGCCGGTTGCTTCCCCTCCCAGGTGTAATACAACCTCGCGTAATGCACGCAGAAGATCACCCCAATCAGCAGCCATGAACCGATCACTGTCAGCGCTGTGAAACCGTAATGCATAAGCTTGCGCGTGGTTTCCAGATCTCTGGCCCCGGCCAACTCAAAGGTGATGGTTGCAAGGCTGGCCAGTGCGGCAATGCACACCACAAACAGCACCAGACCAGCATTTTCGTCTTCGACTTCAGCGATGCGTTTGACGTCCGGTGCCTTGGCGCGCACGGTCAGCCAGAACATCAGCGCCAAGTAAGTCCATACACCGGCATTCCAGCCGATGAGGATTTTGCTGATGATGGAGTCGGCGGGCACCAACAAACCGGTGGCGAGGCCGAAGAGGGAGGCGGCGGAGAGACGCGGGTGAGTGCGGGCGAGGAAGTGCATGGAGGCTCGGCGGGCGGGTGAGGTTCCGACACCTTAGCCCAGCGATGGCGGACATGACTACAGGCTCAGGTTTCAAGAAGATCCGTGTAAGAACCGGACTGCCAGATAGCGATACAGCATTCAGGATTCATTGACTGAAAGTCAGCTATCGCCAGCAGGCTGGCTCCCACAGTGAATTGAGCTTCGGCATAAAGATTGTGCCGGGTTTGCTGGCCTAATCACTGATAGACCAGCTTCCTCAGGTGTTAGTGGTGTTTGGTGAATCGTCGTACGAGCTTGATGACAACGACAAAGAACACCGGCACGAAGATCACCGCCAGTGTCGCGGTAATCATCCCACCGATTACCCCGGTACCGATCGCTTGCTGACTCGCCGAGCTTGCGCCCGTGGCGATGGCCAATGGCACCACGCCTAGAACGAACGCCAGCGAGGTCATCACGATCGGTCGCAGGCGCAAACGTGCTGCCTGCAACGTTGCATCGATCAGGTCGTGACCTTCGTCATACAGGCTCTTGGCGAACTCGATGATCAGGATCGCATTCTTCGCCGACAGGCCGATGATGGTGATCAGGCCGACCTTGAAGAACACATCGTTGGGCATGCCGCGCAGCGTCACGGCCAACACCGCGCCGAGCACGCCTAGCGGCACGACCAGCAACACCGAAGTCGGAATCGACCAGCTCTCGTACAGCGCCGCCAGACACAGAAACACCACCAGCAACGACAAACCCAGCAGGATCGGCGCTTGGTTACCGGACAAGCGTTCCTGCAACGACAGGCCGGTCCATTCCTGGCCCAGGCCTTTCGGCCCCTGCGCAACCAGACGCTCGATTTCCTCCATGGCCTCACCGGTGCTGTGCCCCGGTGATGGTTCGCCGGAAATCGCAATCGCCGGATAGCCGTTGTAGCGCGTCAACTGCGCCGGGCCCTGAATCCAGTTGGCCTGCACGAATGCCGACAGCGGCACCATGTGCCCGGTGTTGTTGCGCACATGCATTTTCAGCAGATCGGCGACCTGGCTGCGTTGATCGCCTTCTGCTTGCACGACAACGCGCTGCATCCGTCCCTGATTGGGGAAGTCATTGATGTAGCTCGAGCCCACCGCAGTCGACAGGGCGTTACCTATGTCCGCGAAGGAAACGCCCAGCGCGTTCGCCTGTTTGCGATCAACGACTAGCTGTACTTGCGGCGCCTCGGCCAACGCGCTCTCACGCACGTTCATCAATATCGGACTCTTCTCAGCGGCGGCGAGCAATTCACTGCGCGCCTGCATCAAGGTCGCATGACCGAGCCCGCCACGGTCCTGCAAACGGAACTCGAAACCGCTCGATGTACCCAGGCCATCTACCGGCGGAGGAAGGACCGAAAACGCCATGGCGTCTTTGATTTCACTCAGGGCGATGTTGGCGCGATCGGCAATTGAACTGGCGGAGTCTTCGCTGCCGCGCTGTGACCAGTCCTTCAATGTCGAAAACGCCAGTGCCGCGTTCTGCCCGCTACCGGAGAAACTGAAACCGAGGATCACCACAGTGTCGCTGATACCCGACTCGCCAGCGTTATGTGCTTCCAGCTGCTCAGCCACGGCCACCGTACGATTCTTGGTCGCACCGGGCGGCAGTTGAATGTCGGTGATGGTGTAACCCTGATCTTCTACCGGCAAAAACGAGGAGGGCAGGCGCGCAAAACAAAAGCCCAGTCCGAGCAGCAGTACGACGTAGATCAGCAGATAACGGCCGCTGCGTTTCAATGCAAGGCCGACCCAGCCCTGATAGCGGTCAGTCAGTTGCTCGAAGCGCCGGTTGAACCAGCCGAAGAACCCGGTCTTTTCATGATGTTCACCTTTGGCAATTGGCTTGAGCAATGTGGCGCACAACGCCGGGGTCAGCGTCAGCGCCAGGAAAGCCGAGAACAGGATTGAGGTCGCCATCGACAACGAGAACTGCTGGTAAATCACGCCGACCGAGCCTTGCATGAACGCCATCGGAATAAACACCGCTACCAGAACCAGCGTGATGCCGATGATTGCGCCGGTAATCTGGGTCATTGCCTTGCGCGTGGCTTCCTTCGGCGACAAGCCTTCGCTGGCCATGATCCGCTCGACGTTCTCCACCACGACAATGGCGTCGTCGACCAGAATGCCAATCGCCAGCACCATGCCGAACATGGTCAGCACATTGATCGAGAAACCCAGCGCGAGCATAGTCGCGAAGGTGCCCATCAGTGCCACCGGCACCACCAGCGTCGGGATCAGCGTATAGCGCACGTTCTGCAGGAACAGGAACATCACCGCGAACACCAGCAGCATCGCTTCGCCGAGGGTGTAGACCACTTTGGTGATCGAGACCTTGACGAAAGGCGAGGTGTCGTAAGGGATCTTGTATTCAACGCCCGCCGGGAAATAGCGCGAGAGCTCATCCATCTTCGCCCGCACCAGTGTTGCGGTGTTGAGGGCATTGGCCCCCGGCGACAGTTGTACGCCAACCGCTGTCGATGGCTTGCCGTTCAGGCGTGTGCCGAACTGGTATTCCTGGCTGCCGATCTCGACCCGCGCCACATCACCGACGCGCACGGTGGAACCGTCGCGATTGGCCTTGAGCACGATGTCGGCGAATTCTTGCGGCGTCGATAACTGACCTTTCACCAGTATTGTTGCGGTGATTTCCTGCGACGCCGGTGACGGCAGATCTCCGATGCTGCCGGCTGAGACCTGCGCGTTCTGCGCGACGATGGCGGCGTTGACGTCGGCAGGCGTCAGGTCGAAAGCGATCAGCTTCTGCGGATCGATCCAGATGCGCATGGCCCGCTCGGCGCCATACAGCTGCGCCTTGCCGACGCCCTCCAGACGCTTGATCTCGTTCATCACGTTGCGCGCCAGATAATCGCTGAGCGCGACGTCATCGAGCTTGCCATCGCTGGAGGTCAGGGTGATCAGCAACAGAAAGCCGGAAGAGACTTTCTCCACCTGCAGACCTTGCTGGTTGACCGCTTGCGGCAGGCGCGACTCGACCACTTTGAGACGGTTCTGCACGTCGACCTGGGCCAGCTCCGGGTTGGTGCCGGGCTGGAAAGTAGCTTTGATCGTCGCGCTGCCGAGGCTGCTCTGCGATTCGAAGTACAGCAGATGATCGGCGCCGTTGAGCTCTTCCTCGATCAGGCTGACCACGCTTTCATCGACGGTCTGCGCCGAGGCGCCGGGGTACACGGCGTAGATTTCGATCTGCGGCGGCGCGACATCAGGGTACTGCGCCACCGGTAATTGCGGGATGGCCAGCGCACCGGCCAGCAGGATGAACAGCGCGACGACCCAGGCGAATACCGGGCGATCGATAAAGAACTGCGGCATGAAAAAGCGTCCTGCTTACTGACCCGAGGTCTGGGCAATGGGAAGAGGGCTGTCGTCGATCTGCACGGTTTCGCCGGGACGGGCATGTTGCAGACCTTCGACGACGATGCGGTCACCGGGCTTGAGGCCGCCGGTGACGATCCAGCGATTATTCTGCACCGCGCCCAGTTGCACCGGTTGCTGGGCAATGCGCATCTGTGCGTCGACCGTCAGCACCTGGGCAATGCCGGCGCTGTCGCGCTGCACGGCGCGTTGTGGCACGGTGATGCCATTGGCGATCGTGGCCTGTTCCAGACGTACGCGAATGAAACTGCCCGGCAGCAAGTCGAGATCGGGGTTGGGGAATTCGCTGCGCAGGATGATCTGCCCCGTGCCCGGGTCGACAGTAATGTCACTGAACAGCAGTTTGCCGGGCAGCGGATAAAGACTGCCGTCATCCTGGATCAGCGTGGCTTTGACCTGGTCCTGACCGACTTCCTGCAACTGACCGGAGCGGAACGCGCGGCGCAGCTCGTTGAGTTCGCGGGTCGACTGGGTGAGATCGGCGTGGATCGGATTGAGCTGCTGAATCAGCGCCAGCGGCGTGGTTTCGTTCTGCCCGACCAGCGCACCTTCAGTGACCAGTGCGCGACCGACACGACCGGAAATCGGCGCCGTGACGGTGGCGTAGCCGAGATTCAGTTTCGCCCGTTCCACCGCTGCTTTGTTCGCCGCTACGTCAGCAGCGGTCTGCCGCGCGTTGGCACGGGCGTTGTCGTAGTCCTGAGCGCTGATGGCCTTGTCGTCGATCAGCTGCGCATAGCGCTGCTCTTGCAGTTTCGCCTGGAACGCATTGGCTTCAGCCTTGCGCAGCGCAGCTTCGGCGCTGTCGAGGTCGGCCTTGAAGGGGGCCGGGTCGATGCGGAACAGCACATCGCCCTTTTTCACGTCGCTGCCTTCGCGAAAGGTCCGTTGCAGGACCACGCCGGCGACTCGTGCGCGGACTTCGGCAATCCGTGGCGCGGCAATGCGCCCGCTGAGTTCGCTGCTGAGCGTCAGGGGATGCGCCTCGATCGTTTCGATGCGCACCGTGGCCGGCGGTGCCTGCACCTCGGCTTCCGACGACGAATCACAGGCGCTCAGCGTCAGCGTCAGCGCGATCAGGCCGAGCCCGGCCAGCAGTTTGTTCGACATGTACAACCCCCACTATTGAAGTCCGCATCCTACGGGCAGACGCCGAGATTAGCGGTGAAGCTTTGTAGGCGCTGTGTGAAATTGTGTAAGGGTTTTGCTCGGGCAGGGGTGAGGGCGTATATCCTGCAAGCCTTGAAATTTATTGCGACAGATAAAACATCGCCGGCAGGCTGGCTCCACAGTGTTACCGGGTGTTCACAAGATCTGTGTTCACTCCCAGACCTGTGGGAGCCAGCCTGCTGGCGATAGCGGTCGGACCGTCGCCACAGCACTTTCTGGAACACCCCATGCCCAACATCCTCCTGGTCGAAGACGACACCGCTCTGGCCGAATTGATTTCCAGCTACCTGGAGCGCAACGGTTATTCCGTCAGCGTCATTGGCCGTGGCGACCACGTGCGCGAGCGGGCGCGGGTCAACCCGCCGGATCTGGTGATCCTCGACCTGATGCTGCCGGGCCTCGACGGCTTGCAGGTGTGCCGCTTGCTGCGCGCCGATTCGGCGACGCTGCCGATCCTGATGCTCACCGCCCGCGATGACAGCCATGATCAGGTGCTGGGCCTGGAGATGGGCGCCGACGATTACGTCACCAAACCGTGCGAGCCGCGCGTACTGCTGGCACGCGTGCGCACGCTGTTGCGCCGCAGCAGCCTCGGCGAGCCGCAGACGGTCAATGACCGTATCGTCATGGGCAATCTGTGCATCGACCTGTCCGAGCGCACCGTGACCTGGCGCGAGCAAGCGGTGGAGCTGTCCAGCGGCGAATACAACCTGCTGGTGGTGCTGGCCCGGCATGCCGGTGAAGTGCTCAGCCGCGACCAGATTCTTCAGCGCCTGCGCGGTATCGAATTCAACGGCACCGACCGTTCGGTGGATGTAGCGATTTCCAAGCTGCGGCGCAAATTCGACGACCATGCCGGCGAGGCGCGCAAGATCAAGACCGTGTGGGGCAAGGGCTACCTGTTCAGCCGCTCCGAATGGGAATGCTGAGCTGATGTTTCGCATCCTGTTTCGCCTGTATCTGGTGACGATCGTCTCCTACAGTGCGGCGATCTATCTGGTGCCGGACCTGGTAGTGATGGCGTTCAGAGAGCGCTTCGTTACGTACAACCTCGACTATTCGCGCGGCCTGCAATCGCTGATCACCCGCCAGTTTCATGCGGTGCCGCAAGATCAGTGGCCGGCTCTGGCGGCGTCGCTGGACAAGGATTTCCAGCCGTTGCACATTGTTCTGGCGCGCATTGACGACGCCAAATTCACTGATACAGAGCGTGAGCGTCTGCGTCGGGGCGAGAACATCGTGCGCATCGGCGATTGGGGCTGGCGCACACTGGCAGTAGCGCCGCTGAACGACACCACAGCGGTGAAGATGGTGGTGCCGCCGGATCCGATGGACGTCGATCTGCTGTACTGGAGCATCAACGTGTTGATCGGCGCGACATTGCTGGCGTGCCTGTTGATGTGGTTGCGCCCGCACTGGCGTGATCTGGAGCGCCTCAAAGGCACCGCCGAACGTTTCGGTAAAGGGCATCTGAGCGAGCGCACACACATCGCCGCAAGCTCGAACATCGGCAGCCTCGCGCATGTCTTCGACACCATGGCCGGCGACATCGAAAAACTGCTCAATCAACAGCGTGATCTGCTCAACGCCGTGTCCCATGAACTGCGCACGCCATTGACGCGTCTGGATTTCGGCCTGGCGCTGGCGCTGTCCGATGACTTGCCGGCCGCCAGCCGCGAGCGCTTGCAAGGACTGGTCGCGCACATTCGTGAGCTGGATGAATTGGTGCTGGAGTTGCTGTCCTACAGCCGTTTGCAGAATCCGGCGCAGCTACCCGAACAGGTCGAAGTAGCGCTGGACGAATTTATTGACAGCATTCTTGGCAGCGTCGACGAAGAACTGGAGTCGCCGGAGATCATTATCGACGTGTTGCTGCACGGTCAGCTCGAACGCTTTTCGCTCGATCCTCGCCTGACCGCTCGGGCTATCCAGAATCTGTTGCGCAACGCCATGCGCTATTGCGAGAAACGTATTCAGATTGGCGTGCAGGTCCATGCCGAGGGCTGTGAGATCTGGGTCGACGACGACGGCATCGGCATTCCCGACGATGAGCGTGAGCGGATTTTCGAACCGTTCTATCGACTCGATCGCAGTCGTGACCGGGCTACCGGTGGGTTTGGCCTGGGCCTGGCAATCAGCCGCCGGGCACTCGAAGCCCAGGGCGGCACACTGACCGTCGAACCTTCACCGCTGGGCGGTGCGCGGTTCAGGTTGTGGCTGCCGACGAAAGCCTGAGATTCCAACGCCTCAGATATCAGTGTGCCTTGTGGGAGCGAGCCTGCTCGCACAGGTTCTGGGTTGCAGCTCTGTTGCGGGTACAACACAAAAAACTGTGGGAGCCAGCCTGCTGGCGATGGCAGCGGGTCAGTCGAATCAACTTTGACTGGTAAACCGCTATCGCGAGCAGGCTCACTCCTACAGTTACTGCGTTTCAGCTCTATTGCGGGCACAACACAAAAACACTGTGGGAGCGAGCCTGCTCGCGAAGGCGGTCTATGAGCGAAGCATGATTCGACTGATCCAACGCCATCGCGAGCAGGCTCGCTTCCACAGAGGGCTTGCGTTGTTCACGCGAGTTCTGTCGATTGAATCAACTCAACGCCGGCGCTCTGCATCCGCTCAATCGCCGCTGCCAGTGATCCACTCATATCGATTGCCCGACACGCATCCAGCACCACGTAAGCATTGAAACCCGCCGCTCGCGCATCCAGCGCAGAGAACATCACACAGAAATCCAGCGCCAGTCCGACCATGTAAACGGTGTCGATGCCGCGTTCTTTGAGATAACCCGACAGGCCGGTGGTGGTGCAGCGATCGGCCTCCAGAAACGCCGAATAGCTGTCGATCTCAGGATTGCAGCCCTTGCGAATGATCAACTGGGCGTGCGGCAAGTCGAGTTCAGGGTGAAGCTCGGCGCCGGCTGTGCCTTGCACACAGTGCTCAGGCCACAGCGTTTGTTCGCCATAGGGCAGTTGAACGCTATCGAAGGGTTGCTTGCCGGGATGCCTGGAGGCAAACGAAGCGTGGCCCGGCGGGTGCCAGTCCTGAGCGATAATGACCTGGATGAACTGGCGGGCGAGCCGGTTGATCAACGGCACAATAAGATCACCTTCCGGCACTGGCAATTGCCGGCCGGGGATGAAATCGTTTTGCACGTCGATCACCAACAACGCGGTACGGGATGAATCAGGCATTGCGTGTCCTCCTTGAAAACCAGTCGCTCAGCATAGTTCAGGACTGCTCATGCGCCGAGGCGGCTTTTAACGATTTCGCCTTTCTTTCAAGTTCTGGCGCAGCGTCGTGCCCGCTCGTGGGCCAGCGCTTGCTTACCGCGTTCGGAGCGGGTAACGAACACTGGTTTGACCGTGTTGCCTGCCAGCCAAGGAACGCGCGATCGGCCAACACGCCAGCGGCAAACAACGCTGCCGCGGCGACAGCGATAAACCAGCGACGGCTCAGCCTCGGTTTTTCAGGCGAAGGAATCGCGTCCAGTCGCGCCTGCAACCGTTCGAGAGGTGCCTGTTGCGCAAGTTCGTCATAGGCGTTTTGGTAGGGCAGATTACTGCGACTGAGCCACTGCACGCGCAGGTTGAGCAATGCGTCGTCGGCAATGGCCTGTTCCAGCAGGTTGCGTTGCTCAGCGCCGAGTTCATTGTCGAGCCAGGCGACCAGTTGCTCATCCGAAGGTGTCTTCATCAGTGGTCAGCCTCGGTAGAGGTCGCAACCGGGTACAGCGGTGGGTATTCAGCCAGTTTCAACCGGGCGGTGGCTAGACGCGTCATGACTGTCGCAACAGGCACATGCAGAATTTCGGCGACTTCGCTGTAGGAAAAACCTTCGACGTAAGCAAGATAAACCGTCTCGCGCTGGGTTTCCGGCAAGGCATCGACACGGCGAATGACCTGCGCAGCCATCACGTGGGGTTTCCCAGCAAATGCGTTGTCAGCCTCTGCGCCATTCCGGGCGGGTTCCTGACGCACTCGGCGCGTGCGCACTTCGTTGATCCAGATTGAATGCAACAGGCCCAACAACCATCGCTCCATCCGCATACCGGCCACGTACTGACTCGCACGTTCAAGCGCGCACACGCAAGTCGCGTGCACCAGATCCTCGGCCACATGCCGATTGCGCGACAACAGCAAACCGTAGCGCCACAGTCGCGCCAGATGTTGTCCGAGTTCTGCTCTGAAGGCGTGCTCGCTGATGGCGGCTTCCCTTATCAATGTTCAGGTTGTGATGAATCGTGGACAGCGCTGGTCTGCAACGCGCATTTCTGCGATTTGCTGTCCCAGACCTGACCTTTCGGGCATTCGGGTTTTTGCACCGGCTGGCCTTTTTCTTCGGTGGCCAGCGCCAACGGGCTGGAGATCACCGCGACCAACAGCCACGGGGCGGCGAACATAACGGAACGGATAGTCATGGGCAAGGCTCCACAGAAGGTTAAGTCCGCGTCGGGACAAAACCGGGTGAAATTTCGTTCATTACATTGTCAGTGACTGTTCAGGGTGCGGATAAATTCAAGCGCTATGCTCGGGAGGATCTGCCGTCGATCCGATGTATTGCCGTAGGGAGCATTGCCATGAATGATCAGGTCCATCACTCAGCCGCGACCGGTTACAGGACCGCCGCCGACACCTACGTCAAAGGCCGGCCGGACTATCCGCCGCAGACCAGCAAATGGTTGTCTGCGACCTTGGGCCTGGATGGGCACAAGACCGTGATTGATCTGGGCGCCGGCACCGGCAAGTTCACCGGCCGCCTGGTGGCGACTGGTGCGCAAGTCATCGCAGTGGAATCGGTCGCGCAAATGCTGGGCAAGCTTTCGGATGCATGGCCTGACGTGTTGGCCGTGAGCGGTACGGCGACTGATCTGCCCTTGCCGGACGCCTCAGTCGATGCGGTGGTCTGCGCACAAGCGTTTCATTGGTTCGCCAGTGCCGAGGCGTTGAGCGAAATCGCCCGAGTGCTCAAACCCGGTGGCAAGTTGGGGTTGATCTGGAACCTGCGTGATACGCAGGTCAGTTGGGTGCCGAAACTCGATGCGATCGGCAACGCTATGGAGGGCGACACGCCGCGCTATTACACAGGTGCCTGGCGCGAGGCGTTTCCGCATCCGGCGTTTGGGGCGTTAGGCCGAACGGTTTCACCATGAGCACAGCGGCTCGCCCGAGGATGTGCTGTTCAATCGGGTGCGTTCGACCAGTTTCATCGCCGCTCTACCCGAGGGGCAGCGTGCGATGGTGGATGAGCAGCTTCGTGCTTTGATTGCCGCGGAACCCGAATTGCGTGGCAGAGATGTGGTAACGGTGCCTTACGAAACCGCCGCGTTCGTCGCGCTGAAAAAGGGCTGACTGTCCATGCCGTTCCCATGTGGGAGCGAGCCTGCTCGCGATGGCCATCTACGCGGCGACCCATCACGCCGATCAGATTGTCCGGGCCAGATCCGCAGCCTTACGGTTGCGATCGCGGACTCCGCGTACCACCAGATACAACAACGGCCCAACCGAAACAAAAACTGCTGTGAGCAGCAAATACGGCACCACCGACCAAAACGATTGCCCGCGCGACCGGGCATCCTTGACCATCCAGACGCCCGCGAGCGTTGCCAGCAAGTACAGATCGATAACAACCTGCGCAGTGTCCGGACGCGACATCAGGCTGATGCCGAAATCGATCAACGACTGTTCGGCCTGGAGCATCACCGAAACGGTGTAACCGCCAAAAGCGAGCAGAGCGGTGAGGGGCAGGGCGATGGGGATCATGCGTGCCTTCCTTGGTGCGATGAGAGAGTCGCTACACTAACGCTTGCGGCTGAATTTGGCCATTGACTCGCCCGCAGCGCGCAGGCTACTTTGCAGCACATGACTTCCACCGTATTGCGCTGCCAGCCAAGCATTATTACCGCCATTCCTCATTTGGCGGGCTAGCTCACGACTGCAGCACCCAACCCGCCCTAGAGGCGGGTTTTCATTTTCTGTCTCCGGGGTTTTCAACAACGTCAGGAGACGACCATGCCGCACAGCCCCGACCAGCAAGCCCTGCTTGAGCACTACGTAAAAAAGATCCTTGCTGCGCCGGTGTATGACATTGCCATGCGCACCCCATTGCAAGCGGCGCCGGCGCTGTCGGATGCGCTGGGCAATCGGGTCTTGCTCAAGCGTGAGGACCTGCAGCCGACGTTCTCCTTCAAGATCCGTGGCGCCTACAACAAACTGGTGCAATTGAGCGAAGAACAGAAAGCACGCGGGGTGATCACCGCCTCGGCTGGCAACCATGCCCAGGGTGTGGCGCTGGCGGCACGCGAACTGGGCATCACGGCGACGATCGTCATGCCATCCACCACGCCCGAACTCAAGGTACAAGGCGTGCGCAGTCGTGGTGCCGAAGCGCTGCTGCATGGCGAGAGTTTCCCGTTCGCACTGGCCCATGCACTGCAACTGGCCGAACTCAGCGGACGCACCTTCGTGTCGCCATTCGATGATCCCGAGGTGATTGCCGGGCAGGGCACTGTGGCAATGGAAATCCTGCGGCAGCATCAGGGGGAGCTGAACGCAATCTTTGTTCCGGTGGGCGGTGGCGGGCTGATTGCGGGCATCGCCGCTTACGTCAAATACCTGCGTCCTGAAGTGCGCATCATCGGCGTTGAATCCGAACACTCGGCTTGCCTGAAAGCTGCGCTGGACGCGGATCAGCGTGTGGTGTTGCCCAGTGTTGGCACTTTCGCCGATGGCGTGGCAGTGGCGCAGATCGGCGCGTTTGGTTTTGAGATCTGCCGCTTTTGCGTTGACGAGGTGATCACCGTCAGCAACGACGACCTCTGTGCCGCGATCAAGAACATCTACGACGACACGCGCTCGATCACCGAGCCTTCCGGTGCCTTGGCAGTGGCGGGTATCAAGCAATACGTGGCACGAACGGGTGCGCAGGGGCAGACTTTCGTGGCGATTGATTCGGGCGCCAATATCAACTTCGACAGTCTGCGTCATGTCGCCGAGCGCGCCGCGGTGTGCGGCGTTCCGGCTTGATGAACGTTACGGCAGCATCGGGCGCAGGAAGCTGCGCTCGTAACTGACGATGAATTTCTTCTCTACAAGATTGGCAACCAGTGCGGTGCTTTCCGCATCAGTCATCGCAACGTGCCGATAGCTTTCGTAGTCTGCCAGCGAGGGAAAGCTGAACAGACAATAAGCGATATTGCTCGCGCCTTCGGAGGGAAGAAAGTAACCGTGATGGGTGCCGCCCAAACGCTCGACGATACCAAGCCAGGCTTTGGCGTAATCTTCAAACTCGGTCAACTGATAGGGATCAATCACGTATTTGACGTGGCAGGTAATCAAACCGTGCACTCCTTGCTGTGGTTATTCCGGCAGCGCCGTGCCGACTTTTTCAGATGCCGACCAGATCCGATAACGCACTTCTACGTCGGACGGTGCGTAGACCACAACCGGTAATTTGCTGTTGTAGCGCAGTTTGAAACCGTCACCGATAACCGGTACGAACACGCGTTTCTTCTGCGAGCCGGGCGGGCAGGCCATCATCGTGCTCACCGGGCCGCTGACGTTTTCAAGGCGATAGAACGGATAACCCCAGCCTTCGAGGTTCTTTTCGACCAGCGTGCCGCCGAGTCGCTGGCGATTGCAATCAACTTCAAGAGTTTTGCCAGCAAGGATTTCGATCTGGAAGTTTTCTTCCTGCTCTTGCTTGGGCAGGTGAATCACTTGACGGGAGAAGCCGGTTTCAGCCTTTGGATACGGTGCGACGTCTTCGAGCTTGGCCGCGTGGGCGAGGGTGGACAGGCTGGCCACAAGCAGCCCGGTGGTCGCATATACGCGTAAAGAACCCATGGAAGCCTCCGTGCGGATGTCGGGGTAGTGGAGGCATTCTTGCTGTCATGGATGCTGAATGCAAATCGGGGCGTAGTTGCAAAATGCAGTGCTTGGGCAGGACTTTCTTGCATTTTGCAAATAGCAAAATGCTGGCCAGTTCGCCAAGTGACTGATTTATAAGGCGCGACAAGAAGCCGATCAAAGGCACGCTTTATGCGTTCTATTAGTGCGGCGCACCGGATTTGGGCGCCTACACTCCAATGGGCATTTCGCAGTACCGCCGCTTGACGCACCCAAGGAAACAGCGGGGACACACCCGCGCAGGGGCGCCACGGCCAGCGTGAATACTTGATTGGCATCTCACAGTAAGGAGAGGGTTCGCCATGTTTCTGTCTGCCTTGGAACTACGCAACATCATCGAAAGCAGTTTTCTGCCGAAACGCTGCCAATGCACGCTGTCGCCGGATCTGTCGATGACCGTCAAGGTCTTCGGCGATCATCGTACCGATCAGGTTGATCTGCAGGTCAACGGCATTGATGCGAGTCGGCTCAACAGCTGTCGCGAAATCAACAACCTGGTCGCGGGGCTTCGCTCCGATCTGGCCCAACAAACTGCGCCGCATCAGAGCACCGTCCGCTCGCGAGCGGTTTAACGCACCGTTTCACCCAGTTCGACCGTCACGCGCCGGGCCTGCACAAAGCCAAGGCCCAGCGCGAACTCGACCAGCACCGCGACCAAAATCCCGGGGCCGGCATGACCGTTGAGCCATTCCGCAAAACCCAGCACCGCCAACCCCAGACAGCCAACGATAAACCCATTGCTCAGCGCATTGCGCCCCAGCGACGGCGGTGCATTGCGCACCAGATAAAACATCACCCCCAATGCCGCAAACAGCACTGCACTGCGCCGCGCGACAAAACCGACCCCCTCGGAATACTCGATGCTCCAGATCGCCAACAGCAGTTCGGGGAAAATGCCCCAGGCCAGCGCCAACAGAAGACACAACGAACACGTGAGACCGGACAACGTGCGAAACGACAACTGCATGGCGAATCCTTGCGGCAGTGAGGAAGGCTTCGAGCATAACCGCCGAAACCCCTCCCGCCTACCGCAAAGCCGCGAATCAGACGTTTCTGTCAGTTCTGCAGCCGGCACGCGTCGGATAATTTCCGGTAGCTGATTTCCTCAGGTCTGCCGTTGTTGTCGAGGTACTTCATGTCAGCGGTGACGACCTTGCATTCCAGAGTGGGTGGCTCGGTCAGTGCGACTACCTTCGCTACTTGCAGCGGCATGCCGTACTTGTAGGGCACGGCGTTTGAGGGGGGGGTGGGATTGGCTTGGGCCAGTCCGGTGAAAGCGGTGCAGGCGAGGGCGGCTGCGAGCAGTGAAAGACGAATGTTCATGAGAGGACTCCCGTGCGACGGTTCTGGAGTTCGGCGTGATTCACCCGAATCTGCCGCACTGGGCAACAGCCAGAATGGTTGAGGGCGTGCGGTTCAGTGGAGTTTTTGACTACGGCGTTAAGGGACGGTTAACCAAGCTGAACGCGGGCTGTCTGGGGTGGGGTGGTGTTTCCGCGGGATGTTTGGCCAATTCCTACAAAGGCTGGTGCCTTCTCTGCTTCCGGCGGCTGGAGCGGGGCGGTTATTGTCGGTTGCCGCTGCAAAATCAGTGGTTCGGGTTTGGTCACCCGGGAATAATCGATTGCATATGTGCCATCATCTGCACTGCGGAGTTCTTTGACCGTGAAGTGCATAGCTGTGGCGGCCGTGTGCAGGACGCCTTCGGGCGAGCTGAGTTGATTGTTCTCGGTTGACCAAGCCTGTACACGGTCCGCCTCCCATCGTTTGGTCACGGTGTCGGCGGTTACTTTTGAAACAATCGAGTAATCAACATGCCAATAATCAAACTGCTACAAAACCGCTATCTACCCCTGAGCAGCAACGTCACAGAAACCCCGACACTGCTCATCGACACCCAAGCCAACCCGAAAGACATCCTCGAAGCCGCCGTCCAGCGCATCCGCGCCGCCGCCGACCTGCTCGAAACCCTGCATTGCCTGTGCTTCAAGCACGCCGACGCGCAGGACATTCCACACATCACCCACGCGCTTTACCTGCTGACACAGGACGGCAATGATTTGCTGCAGGTGGCGCAGCAGAAGATGTTGAGCTGGAAAGCGCCGGTTTGTTGAGAAATTGACAGGACGCAGCCACGGGACGTAGTGAGAAACGACCCGTGTTTTAGCATGGCAAAGCGGCACCGGGCGCACGGATTCGCTCATAAATGAGAAACGTCAGAAAGGCAGCTACAGGCACTATCACGCAGATCAATACATTCATGCTGTCGGACACGGGCACCTCGTTGAATCGCATGTTCTTATTGCGCTTCAATGCTTTCCGAAACAGCTTTGGTTGATCGGGATTCAAATGGGCTAAACAAGTCAGGACTCCATCCGAGCCGTACTTTATTACCCGGATCAAAGCGCACATGCAGGTACTGATCGTTTGGACCACGCTTGGGAAGCGAAAGCTGAACTTCGTGGCGCTCTTCTACCGCGCCCTGTATTTGTTGCTGTTTGGTCATGTCCAATATCCAGGTGACTTTGGCTGTGTCTCCCTCAAATTTGGAGCAGCACATTATTCCACCGCCACCTTTGGCAAAAAGGTTACCACCCCAAAAGTCATTTACCCAAAAACTGAAAATTGGGCGGTCTGTATAATTCTCTGACGTCAGCATGGCGCCGGGTGAACGGAATAGATCAATGATTTTTGGGGTAGCGTAGCTAAGCAGCACAGCCAGTACTGCTAGGACTATTCGTCTTCGTCGCCATGTTTGTTTCCGGCTGGCGTCCGCAGCAATGGTTATCACGCGCATAAGGTCCAAAGCAGAGAGTTGTACTTATATTCTACGGCTGGATTCTGTTTTGAAAGTGACAATGCCGATCAGCTAAGGACCGGTCGTACTCGGTTCAGAATCAAATGGACTGATCAAGTTAGGACTCCATTTCAGCTCAACTGCGTTTCCGGGTAAAAAACGAACGTGCAGATAATCATCGCCTCGCGCTCGGTGAGGTAGATGCACGTTTAACTCGTGATCTTCTTTCTGCACACCTTTCCTTAGCTGATCGCCAGTTCGGCCGAGAGTCCAGGCAACCCGAACCGATTTCCCTTCGATTTTCCTGCAACAAACAATCCCTCCGCCGCCCATTGCAGAAAGATTGCCACCCCCAAAATTATTTACTGAAAAGAAAGAAATTGGGCGATCCGTGTAATTCGATGACGTCAGCATGGCACCAGGGGTACGTAGTAGCTCCAGAATCTTCGGGGTGGCGTAGAAAAATAGTAAAGCCACCACACTAAGAACGATTTTTCGTCGTCGCCAGCTTTTTCTGAGGTGTGTATCTTTCAAAATATCGATCATGTAGCCTTCGGGTTCCAGGCTTGAGATCTAGAAACTTAGTGTTAAATTTTAGATGACGCTTAATGAGTTCTTGCTTGAATTTCTAATTTCCCGCCCATTTTATCTGCCAAGTTTCTCTGGAAAGAAGGAGAGCGGCGGGTGAGTGGCTTTCCATTCCTCAGCGACAGCTTTTGAGCTCTCTATCTGTTCAGGCGTCATCTTGCTCCCAATTTCTTCGAGAGTATCTTGAACGAAATCTTGAATAGCGCCTCCACCATCCAGCTCTTTCAGCAGACTAATCAGTGCATAACCTTTAACAAGGTCTAGGGGATAACCAACTTGGTCAGGCGCATGGGCAATGTAAGAGCCATAACTGCTAATAGCTTTTTGGTCGCCCGTTTCAGCTGCTGCCTGAAGCCAACGGCGCCCCCCTTCAAGATCGCCTTTCTTATACAGGATCTCAATGTATTCCATCATTGCTTTTGCGTTGCCGCCTTCAGAGGAAGCTTTCAGCCATTTGCTGATGGCCTCTTCACGTTTTCCAGGTATAAGAAAAAATCCCTCACCTTGTTGATCACCGACGGCCATCCAATATTGCGCGAGCGCATAACCTGCGCTTGCAGATTTTTCTAACCAAGTACGATCGGAAGTTATTTCATACATTAAATACAAAGACTCAGGGGTGTCTGTGCTTAATACTGTTTTTTTAGCCTGAATCAACCAATCGGCGCTTGATTTTTTACTCGCGGGACAATTGGTCATTTTTCTGCAGAGGTCATCGTCTTGGCGGCCTAGCTGAATCATGGCAAATATAGATCCATTATCCGCAGCGGTTTCGTACCATTGCTGCGATTCAGCAGTCATGTACCGGTTTCGCTTTCGAAGTGCCTCGGCAAAGTAATACTGTGAATTCACATTTCCCGAGTCGGCCTCTTTTTTTAGTTCGCGAATCGCCAAGTCTAATTTTAGCTGGTTGTATAGCACCACTCCCAGGGTCGATTCATTGGTTTGCGAATGTGCTGAGCTGTTTGCAGAAAGAGCGGCGATCAGCATTGCTAAAATAATTCTAAGTGCTCGCACTGCTGTTAATAACCTAGCTTGTCAGGGTAAAACGAGAGAGGCGGGTGGTTGGCCTTCCACGTTTTTGCGAGCTCTTTTGCTTTTTCTATTTGCTCTCTTGACATGTTTTTTTCTATGCCGGGTAATGTGTCATTGACGTCTCGTACTACATTGCCTCCACCATTAAGTTCCAGCAGGTTTGAAAGTAAAGCATATGATTTTATTGGGTCGAATGCGAAACCGTATTTTGAGTTTTCTTCGCCTATGTAGGATGCATATCCAAATACACCTTCTACATAGCTCGAGTCAGCTGCTTTTTCGTTCCAGTTTCTGAATGAGGCTAAATCTTTTTTTTCGATCATGATTGCGGCTAACCCCATCATTGCAAGTGGATAACCATTTTCAGCAGACGCCTTCATCCATCGTTCGATAGCTTGGTTTCGTCTCGAGGGTAGTAAAAATGAACCGCTTCCTTCTTGGTACTTCGTCGCCAGACGGAACTGCGCAAATGCGAATCCGTTCTCTGCTGACTTCTCCAGCCAGTCATCATTGCCTGTCATTTCATATAACAGGTACATTGATTCGCTATCTCCCTGCGTTGCGCGTTGAATCGCAAGGCTTTTAGCTTTAATTACCCAGCTGCTAGGAGAGTCTTCACCTGGTGGACAGCTTTTCATGGTTGAACACAAGTCGTCTTCAATTCTCCCAAGGCGAATCATAGAGTATATATTCCCCTTTTTTGCGGAGCTTTCGTATGCTTTTTTAGCTTCCGGAGTCATGAAGCGGTTATTTTTTCTTAATGCTTCCCCCAGATAGTAAAGTGCTTCGTCATCACCGCCTTCGGCTGCTATTTTTAGTGGTTCGATTGCAGAGATAGCTTTGTATTGATTGTAAAGCTCTATGCCTTTTCTCTTTGCCTCCAGTTGTTGTGAGGTAAGCTCCGCATGCGCGCTTACACACGTTAAAAGAAAAACTGCAAAAAAAGGTATACGGACTAAGCTTGACTTTATTTTCAATTTTATGCGCTCGCAGGGGGCAAGTATTTTACGGATGCTCTTGGTATATAACTGTTTTCGCTTATTACAATTTTACAAGCTCCATCAATACGCTGGCCTAATATATTTGAATTTTCCTTGTAGCGTGCTCTTGCTTTATTTCCCCTTGGGTCGGTAAAGCTGAGTACCGGATCACCCATGAAAGTATCGAGTAAATGACGGTTTTCACAATACTTTTGACCGATATCAACTGGTTCAGTGCCAAACTTATTCATGCTTGCGCAAGCTAGTTCGAACTGTTTTTGAGCTTCTTCCAATTTGTTCTTTTCTTTTGCATTGGTGACTATGTGGTCGATAATTATTCCAATTGCTATCTGCTGCGTTAGATGTGCTTTTTCTTTTGGATAGGTTTGTTTGCTAAAAGTTGGCGACGTGTCGCTTTCTTTTGTATTGGCGGCAATTGAGAACTCTTCGGGGGTGGAGGTAAGAGTCATTAAAATGGGGCCGAGTGCTGCCGGAGTGGCTTCCACAACCCATGCTTTTAGTTCGTCTGGATTCTGGTATTCAACAATAGCATGAGCAATTGGGCCGCCTTTTCCTCCGCTGGTCATTGCGTCATATAAGTCCATGACTAAACTCCAACCCATAAGATAAGACATTTCCACATTAAGCCCAGCTGCTCCTAATGCGTTCAGCGCGGATGCGAACTTACCTGCTTCCGGTTCCATCCACTCCACTTTTCTGCCTTTCGCTTTGTGCAACTCCTTGCGGTACAAGTTGATGAGGTCAACGACTGCCTCATAGCCAACTTCGAATTTAAAGCTACCGTTAGCACCAGGACCCAGCACTACCGCCGCTTTCAAGTTAAGAATAAACCGCCCCTTATCCAGAGACACCTGCGCCGTTCCCTGAAAGCCCGCGCCTAAGGCCACGCCAACGGAACCGCTTAGCTTGGCTAACGTCAGCCATGGATTCGCGCTTTTCGCGTCTTTAGCGCTGCCAACGCCCATCGTTGGCGCGGTGCGCAGGGCGACGAGTTCCTTTGGCGGTGCCCAATTCAGCGCTCCGGTGAGTTCGATGGCGGCTTGCAAGCCTCCAAACACGTTGAAACTGGCTTTTGCGCCGTTTTCGACTTGCACTTTGGCGAAGCGTCCGCCTCGCAGTTGATCTGTGCTTTTGGTATCGGCGTAGGTGCCGGATTTCGACTGGTGTTCAAGATCGGGAGTAGGGCTGTTGTCGCCGCTGTCGGCCTTGGCTTGTTTGGCGGCAGCATGATCGGCACGTTCTTCTTTTGCAGAGGCATCTTCACGCTGTGCGCGTTTCACCGGGCTCAGTGACGCCCCGTACTTGACGTTGCCGAAGATCGGGCTCAACTCGACGCTGCCGGCTAGCAGCAACGATGCTCCAGCGTAGCCCCATGCCTTCACACCAAAGTGGAAGGAGAAGCGGCCGAAATTCATTTTTTGCGGGCTGCCGTCCAGGAAGTATTCAAGCGTGATGTCTTGAGCACTGGCTTTGGCAGGCATGTCGACTTTCATCAACTGAACTTCGCCACGGGCCAGATCCAGGCTCAAGCCCATCTCGCCCGATATCTGGAAGCCCTCGGCGGCGGACATTTTCGGGCCTTCGAGCTTTACTTCACCGTGAATGCTTGGCTGAGGCGGTGTCAGGCAGCGGACGAATTGCGCCTGAGGGCTGGCATCAAAGAGTCTTACTTTGCCGCGCACACTTTTCTTGAAAACCAGTTGCTGAAGGTGTTCGCCCCAGTTGGTAAGAGTCGCGTCGTCTTCCAGTTCAGTGACCTCATAGCCTTGCTTTTTCAAGTAAGCATAAAAGTCTTTGGCTTTGAACCAGCCTCTTGCATCGAAACAGTCGCCGACCTGATCGCTGAACTTTATGGCGCCCTGATCTAGTAGCCATTGGCGGAACGAATTGATTTCACTGTTTTTATCGGAGCCTTCGGTAGCGTCAGCGGGCAAACTTTCAGTTACCTTTTTTATTGAACCGACTGCTTTTTTTGAATCCTCTGTCAGGATCTTTTTTGCGTCTTTCAGGTTCGCCATGCTGAACCAGCCCAAGGGCGTGCCTTTGGCATCCGAAAGACTGACTTCACGCAGCGGAAAGCCCGGTTTCACCATGCGGTCCACCGGTTTTGGCTGGAACTCTTCCGGTTCCCAGATCAGAAAACGCCCAGGTTTGCTGTTGCTGACATTGCTTTGGGCTTTTGCTTGAAGGTCGTCTTTGATCTTTTGCAGGCTATCCCATTTGGTACGTTCCACATCAACCAGGCCCGCCGGCGCTTGGGCATTCTGGCCTGTTGCCTCGATCCAGCGTTTGTATTTTTCCTGAAGCTGCGCTGTAACTTCCGCCTGCTCTTTCTCGGTATCCAGATACAGTTTGAACTGCTCGATGCCGGAAGTAAGGCCGTCACTGATCAGCGCGAATTCTGGAAGTGCAATGCCGTATTCAGACGCTTTGATAATGGATTCAGTGTAAGCATGGTAATCAAGCGCATCGGCGTTTTTGTAGAGCGTCAAGACATACCCGACCAGATCGGCGGTGCAGTCGTTCATGCCGCTGCAGATGTTTTCGTAACTTTTCTTCTTTTCCGCCAAGGCTTTGGCAACGTCTTCCAGCGGAACCTGCTTGAAGTCTTTATTGCTGAGAAGTTTCTTGCGGGCATCCAGATAAGCTTGCACGCGTGCGCGCGCTTCAATCGCCTCTTTGGAGTACAGCGAGCCGCTTTCGTAGGTGTAGCCTTGCAGTTTCGCAGCCGCGATCGCTTCTTTTTTTAGCGCCTGCCACTCCGCACGCCGCTTGTAAAAATCGACATACTCGTTGCGGATGTTTTGCTGAGTAGCGATGTCTGCTGTCAGGCGGTCCATGCGCGATTGCGCAGTGTCCTCTTGCGGGGATTGTGCAGGAGCCTCGACAGGTTTGTTTCCATTAGCTTCGTTTTGCCTTTTTTTAGCGGTGGCTGGATCGATTTCAATTTCATTCCCCATCGCTTCAAACTCTTCCATGCGCGTACGCTGCGCGCCGGTGAGGAAGTTGCTCAATTTTGGTTCAAGAAAGTACTCCAGCAATCCCGATTCCTGCAACCCGTTCAGGCGAGCATCACGTGGTTTGCTGGGGGCAATCATTTTATCCAGCGCGAACATCGATTCTTTGATGGCAGACTTTGCCCGCTCAGGAAGCAGCCAGAACTCTTGCTCCTCAGTGGCATAAATCGCGCTCGCAAACTTTTTCGAACATGGAGGCGCGTGGGGTTTGAAGGTTTTCGAGCTCTGATCTGGCGCCTCCTTTACCGGCTCCAGCTCAACCAGATCCTCTGCGGAACATTGAGTGGCGGCTTCCGGACTTGCCTGCGCAGGCGCTTGAGGCGCCGCGGGCGATTGAGCGGCAGGCACAGCGGTCGCTTGAGCGCTTTTTGGTACGCTCAGGTTCCATCCGACTTTGACGTCGTCCGGATTGGTGATGAAGGGGTTGAGCTGGCGAAGTTGCGCCACGGTGCTGTTGTAGCGCGAAGCGATCTGGTCCAGGGTTTCGCCGGGCATAACGGCGTGATTCGTGATTTCCATGGTGATTCCGTTCTGTTGTCGCGTCGCCCTAACGTTGGGCGACGGCGGCTGATTCCAGGAGCCGATCTACTTTGATAAACGACTCGTCCTTAGATTGCAGGATCGCCATGATCTCAGGCTGTGTTTCGAATAGCGGGCCGTTCACGGCCTGGCCAAGCTTGAGCAGGTGATCACCATCATAAATATTACTTTTGAGCAGCAGGTCGAGGTTGTCAGCGATATCGTTCAGGCGTTCATCGTCTGGCTCTTCAAATGCTGCGTATTCCTCATCAATCCAATAAACCCATCCCAAGCGCGCTTGAACTTGTGCGGCAGCCTCGGGAAGATTGAACGCCGCTTTGTCACCAAGCCATGTCGATTTCTCACTGGCTCTCAAAGCCAACCAAGGACCACGCTGCTGACCGAAATGAATCGGCGCAGGGCAGTAGACAGCGTTCCAGCAACCCAGCAACTGATCAAAGGTTTCACCGGCGGTGTAAGCCAGCGCTGCCCATAGGCTCGGTTTGTGAAAGCTCAACAAGCTCTGCCCACCTGAACCGTCATTGGCTCGGAGCAACCAGCGCGCATGAGCCAATGCTTTTTCAGGATCCGGTGCTGAGATCGCAATTCCCGAAAAGCGTTCCTCACAAAGTTTTGCCGCTACGTTTGCCACTTTGCTGCCCTTGGGGGCCACTAGCCACAGGGGGCCATCAGGAATCTCTGCGAAGTTGGTGCTGAAAAACAACCCCTGGGAAACCAACGGCTCGCCTACTCGGTAGAGTTGACTAAAGGCTTCCGGTTGGAGCCCTTGGTCAATGATGAAGCAGAGCGATTCGCTCGCAGCCGGCAGGTCCGAAAAGTTGTAGCGAGGCTCTGCCAGCAGAGCGCTCAGCGCTTTTACATGCATGTGCAATCCTTACGGCTGCAAGCGCCGTTACTCTGTTTTCCGCATAACGGTGTGATGCCTGACTCATTCAGGCGAGCGGGGAGTGGTGCCTTGCCGGCCTTATCCGCATCCGCCACCTTCATCGGTCCCGGCAGCAACGGCGCCGCCGGTGTGCCCACCCCAGGCGATCCGCCGGTATTAACCTTCACCTCAGCGCCGCTGATGGTCACGCCACCGGCGTCGACTTTTACGAAGCTGCCGCCGGCCTTGGCGGTCAGTTCCATCGCGCCTTCGACCACGACTCGCTGGCCTGCGTAGTAATGGATTTCGTTGCCAGCCTCAACAAACTGCCCAGTCCCCACCTTCACATGCTGCGTCACACCCACCGTCAGATGATCATCCGCGCGCATCTCACTGATCCGGTCCAGATGGGTAATCCGGTGCTCTTCAACCTTGAATTCGCTTAGCGTGTTGGCTTCAACAGTGTCATGCCGTTCGTTGCCAACGCGAATCTTCTGGTCGCGTTCGATGTTTTCGTCCCAGTCGCGCTGGGCGTGGATGTAGATCTGTTCGGCGCCTTTCTTGTCTTCGATGCGGAATTCGTTGTAGCCCTTGCCGCCCGGGGAGCTGAGGGTTTTGAAGGTGCTGCGGGTCTTGTTTGCCGGCAGGTCGTAGGGGACGACGTTTTCCTTGTGGTACAGGCAGCCGCTGACCAGCGGCTGGTCGGGGTCGCCTTCGAGGAAGGTGACGAGGACTTCCATGCCGATGCGCGGGATGGCGATGCCGCCGTAGGCCGCGCCGGCCCAGCCGCTGGCGACGCGTAGCCAGCAGGTGGTCTTGTCGTCGGACTGGCCGTCGCGGTCCCAGTGGAACTGCACTTTGACGCGGCCGTACTGGTCGCAGTGGATCTCTTCGCCGGCCGGGCCGGTGACGATTGCGGTCTGGCTGCCGAGGACTTTCGGTTTCGGGTGTTCGAGGGCAGGGCGGTAGTGCGCGTCCCACGGCGTGGCGAGGAAGCTGTTGCGGTAGCCCTGGTGGAAATCGCTTTTGTTGTCGGTGACGTCGCTGGTGACGTTTTCGCCGAGCACTTGCGGTTGTTTGCCTTGGTGGAAGACTTCGAGCAGCAGCCACAGGTCGTTCCATTCAGCTCGCGGGTGTTCGGCGAGCGTGAGGAAATGGCCGCTGGTCAGGGTCGGTTCGTCACCTTTGCCTTCGGCAAGTTTGTAGTCGCTGCGATGGCGTTCCAGCGCTCGGGTCGAGAGGAACTTGCCGCGCTCGCGATTGGTGAAGCGGCCGGGGTAGTCGTAGTCCTCGAGGTCCGGGGCGAATTCGGACTTGACCGCGCCCTCGGGCAAAAGCTTGGGTTTCTCGAAATCGTAATCGCGGCGGCTGACCCGGGTGGTGCGGGTTTCCAGGCGCAGATTGAAGCGCTTGATCACCGGTTTGTCGGCGGCCATGCCGGAGTCCTGCTGGTAGCTCACGGGTTTGAGCTTGCGGAATACCGTCTGATCGTCGCCGAACACCAGTTTGTGGCCGCTACTGCTGTGCTGGAAGTGGAAGTGAATGCCTTCCTCTTCGCACAGGCGCTGGATGAAATGCAGGTCGGACTCGTCGTACTGCACGCAGTAATCGCGTTCCGGGTACTCAGCGCCGAGCTGGAAACTGTAGGCGTCGGCGAGAATGCCGCGGTCTTCCAGTACCTGAGCGATGATTTTCGGCACCGTGAGTTGCTGGAAGATCTGCTGATCGTGGTTGTGCCGCAGGTAGGCCAGTTGCGGCACCAGGCTGAGGCTGTAACGGGTCAGGGTCTTGCCGGAGTCGCCTTGCTCGATGCGATAGACCAGACCGTGGATCTTGCCTTCGCCGGTGGCGCCGAAGGTCAGCACGCCGGGCTTGTGCAGCAGCTCTTCGAGATTGAGGTCGGGGCGGGCGCTGACCAGTTCGAGGTCGAAACGGAACGGCTCATTCAGGGCTTCGCGACCGGTGAAGCTGAGGACCTGCAGGTCGGCGTTGGCGCCTTCGAGGGTGAGGGTGATGTGGGTAGCGTTGGCGTCCAGCATGCCTTGAATTCCGTCCGTGAATAAGCAGGACACAGATGTTGCAGGATTCAGCCGTCTCGTTCAAGGCGCAAAAGCCGTAGGTGGGGTGGGGCTGGGGTATAGGGAAAACCCTTAGGGGTAGGGTTTGGGTCAATGAAAACGGGTGGTTGGTGGGGTGTGGCCTTGGCTATTGGCGACTTTTCTTACTTGCTGATGTTGGAGAATCGACTGTCGAAGTTGCCGGGGAGTACGGCAGGTGGCGATCGTTGGCGTCTGGTAGACCGTTATCGCGAGCAAGCTCGCTCCCACAGGGATTGATGTTGTAATGAAAGAAGAGGCTGGTTTTCAATATTGGCAGTGACTGGAAGTCAGCTATCGCCAGCAGGCTGGCTCCCACAGGGATTGGTGTCGTGCTGGGGAAAGAGGTTGGTTTCAATATGTCAGTGACTGGAAGTCAGCTATCGCGAGCAGGCTCACTCCTACATGGGAATGGGATTCAGGCATGAGATTCCATTGTGGGAGCTAGCTGTGTAAACCCACCACGTTGTTCACGGATGCTATTCGGCTAATCGGTGGTAAATAACTCAAACTGGCATGCGGGCGATGCCAGTTGTACCTGTGCAACCAAGGCATCAGATACGTCGCGCGTTGATCTGAGCTTTCATAACTTCTGGCGTAGGCCCATTCGCGCAGAGCGGTCTGTATAAATCGCTCTGCCTTGCCATTCGTGCGCGGGGTGTAAGGCTTGGTAAAGATGTGCTTAAGCCGCAGCCGCCGGCACAGGCGCTTGAAGCTCCTGGATTTGTAGCAAGGGCCGTTATCGGTCATTACCCGCTCGAATTTCACGCCGAGCGTTTTGTAGTAACGCAGGGCCCGGATCAGCGCGAGGCAGGCGCTACGAGCGGTTTGGTCTGGGTATAAACCACAGTGCGCCACTCGACTATGGTCGTCGATGGCAACATGTCCAAACTCCCAACCCACATGGTAAGAACGGCCTTTCAGACGGTCTTTTGTCACTCGATGACCAGGTTTGTTAAAGCGCCCCAGCCTCTTGATATCCAAGTGCAGCAAGCCTCCCGGCTGAGAGTATTCGTAGCGAATAACCGCAACTGGCGGTTCCAGATAAGCCAGGCGATTGAGTCCGTTGCGGCTCAATATCCTGCCTACCGTGCTATGCCCCACCTTCAAAGACTTACTGATTTCGCCATAGGTTTTTCGCTCACGGCGAAGCTTGATGATTTTCTCCAGACACTCTGGGGCAGTAGCGTGCGGACAGGAAGCCGGGCGGGATGAGCGATCCTGGAGACCTTTTTCGCCTTCGGTTCGATAGCGGTTTATCCACTTGTAGGCAGTGCGAACGCTGACCCCCTGGGCCTTGGCCACCTCTTCAACTCTCAAACCCTCTGTGAGGACTCTTTGAACAAGAAGGGCTCGACCAGAAACAGTTAATCGGGCATTTTTATGAGTGTTCACTCGGGGCCTCCGGGGGCTTGGTTTGGTTCGCACCTCCAATTTCCCGGAAAAGCCCCGAGTGAACAACCTACAGAGAGATCACAGCTAGCCCTGCTAGCGATAGCGGTCGAACAGTCACTGCTACAACCAATGCCAGAACCGGCTCCAGAAGCCCCGATCCAGATCCTCTTTGCACCCGGCATATTGCCGCGCATAAGTATCAGAGCGAACCTGCACCTTGCGCGCGGTCGGGGGCAGCCAGGCTTTGCTGGCGTAGGTTTTGTTGCGGAAGCCGCCCCAGCCTTCGTGGTAGTTGAGGTACTGGTTGTAGGCGTCGTATTTGTAGATGCCATTGATCGAGGTGGTCTTGTCCATGTACCAGCCGATGAAATCGATGGCGTCATCGAAGTCTTCGCGGTCGGCCCAGTTGCGGCCGGTGCTTTTCTGGTAGTCGGCCCAGACTTCATCCTTGGCCTGCGCGTAACCCGAGGCGGTCGATACCCGGCCCCACGGGATCACCCACAACAGATATTTGCGCGGGGTCTTGGCGTCGTAGCGGTAGCCGGATTCCTGATACATGATCGCGAAGGGCACCTGAATCGGCACGCCCCAGCGTTTTTGCGTGACTTGCGCGGCGTCGTACCAGTCGCTTTTCTCGCGAAAGATCTCGCAGATATCTTCCGGTGAACGGGGTGGCGAGGTGCCGCACCCGGTCATCAGTGCTGCCAGTGTCAGTAGTCCAAGCGTCTGCCCGTATTTCAAAAGCGGTCATCCCGTCGTGCGCAAAAAAGCCGACAGTCTACGCGCTCAGCTCAATTGCTGACGATAGGGCAAATCCGGACCGGTCTTGCTGCAGGTGAGCGCCGCGGCCCGGACGGCGAAGCGCAGCATGGCGTCGATCTGTTCGCGCGCCAGTTTTTGCACGCCTTCGACCGAATCCAGACCGTGCTCGGTCAGCCAAGTGATCAGCGCCGCCTGGAACGTATCGCCAGCGCCCACGGTGTCGGCGATTTGCACCGAGGCTGCCGGCACCGACCACTGGCCATGCTGACGGCTGAAGACGCTGGCGCCGTCGCCGCCACGGGTGAGAAAGACGATCTGGCAGCGATGCTCGAGCCAGCTCTCGATGACTTGCTGCGGATCCTGTTCAGGATAGAGCAGGCTCAGGTCTTCATCGCTGACCTTGATCAGGTCTACCAGCGGCACCAGCGTCGCAATGCGTTCGCGCCACAGCTCGATGTTCGGTTCTGGATTGAGGCGTACGTTCGGGTCGAGGGTGATCAAGCGCTGGCCACTCTCGCGTTGCACCAGTTGCAGCAGGGCGTCGCCAATCGGCTGCACGACCAGTGAGAACGAGCCCACGTGCAGGCCGCGGACCTCGGCGCCGAGCGTCGGCAGATGCGCCGCGCTCAACTGCCGATCGGCACAATTTTCGCCACGAAAGCTGTAATGCGGCGAGCCGTTGGCGCCGACGGCGACCATCGCCAGCGTGGTCGGCGCGGCGAACTCCACCAGATAATCCGAGCGCACGCCTTCGTCCTTCAACACCTGCTGCAAGCGGCGACCGAGGTAGTCGGTGGACAAGCCGCCAAACAACGCCGAGTCCACACCCAAGCGGCGCAAACCGACAGCGACGTTGAACGGCGAACCGCCGGCGATCGCCTTGAAATTGATCTTCGAGGCCAGACCGCTGGCATCGTCTTCACTGAAAAAATCGAACAGGGCTTCGCCACACACCAGGTACATGATTGTTTGCTCTTTATAGGGTTGCGACATGCTGTTGATAGCGTTCATAAGCCTGCTGGAACGCCGCGACATTGGCGGCGATCGGCAGGGTTTCGCTGCTGGCATCGAGTTTTACGCAGCGTTGGCACAAGTCTTCGAGGCTGTCTTGCTCGCCGTTAGCCGACGCAGTGCACCACGCCGCCTGAATCGCCGCGCCCAGCGCCGCAGCTTCGCTTTGCTCGGTGCAGATCACCGGAGTGTTCATGATGTCGGCGACGATCTGCCGCCACACCGCGCTTTTCGAACCGCCGCCAATCAGGCAGATGCGCAGGCTTTGTAAACCATTGCGGCGCAGCAGATCCAGTCCGTAACGCAAACCGAAGGTCGTGCCTTCGACGGCGGCGCGGCACAGGTTGGCCTGGGTCAGGTTGTCCAGCGTCAGCCCGTGCAGGCTGCCGGTGGCGTGAGGCAGGGCGGGGACGCGCTCGCCGTTGAGGAACGGCAGCATGCACACGCCATTGGCGCCGATTGGGGCTTGGGCGACCAGATCGTTGAAGCGCGGCAAATCGAGGGCGAACAACTCGCGAATTGCACCGGTGGCGTTGGTCAGGTTCATGGTGCAGATCAGCGGCAGCCAGCCACCGCTGGACGAGCAGAACGTGGCCACCGAAGCATCCGGGCTGACGGTCGCTGTGTCGGAATAGGCGTATACCGTGCCGGAAGAGCCGAGGCTCATGGTGATTGCGCCGGGCTGAATATTGCCGGTGCCGATGGCGCCCATCATGTTGTCGCCGCCGCCACTGGCGACCCGCGCGTTGCGGTTCAGGCCAAGCTGTTCGGCGACAGCCGGAAGAATCGTGCCGACCGCTTCATGGGCTTCGATCAGCTCGGGCAGCGCCGCTTGCAGACGGCCGCTGGCGTCGATGTCGCGCAGCAGTTGCAAGTCCCACTCGCGCGTGCGCACGTTGAAATAGCCGGTGCCGGAGGCATCGCCGTATTCACTGCAGGCGCGACCGGTCAGCCAGAAGTTCAGGTAGTCGTGGGGCAGCAGAATGCGTGCAATGCTGGAGAAGACGACGGGGTGTTGCTCCTTGGTCCAAAGCAGTTTCGACACGGTGTAACCCGGCGCAATGACCACGCCCAGACGTTCCAGCGAACCTTGCTCGCCGCCCAGATGGCTGAGCAATCGGTCGTTTTCGGGGCTGGTTTCGGTGTCGCACCAAAGCTTGGCCGGGCGCAGCACTTCGCCTTGATCGTCGAGCAGCACCAGACCGTGCTGCTGGCCGGAAACGCCGATGCCGAGGATGTCCTGACCATCGACATTGGCGGCCTGTAACGCCTGGCGTGTGGCGAGGGCGAAGGCTTCCAGCCATTGCTGCGGGTCTTGCTCGCGACGACCGTTGGCGCCGCTGATCATTGAGTGCGGCGCGGCGCCCTGACCGAGGACCTGACCGCTGACCGCGTCGAGGATGATGGCTTTGGTGCCTTGGGTGCCGCAGTCGATGCCGAGGTAGAGCTTTGTTGTTGTCATTTATGCACCGGTCGGATTGTGTTGAAGATCAAAAGCTACCCCCTCATCGGAACGCCGCCCGCCCAGCCCTCTCCCCCAAGGGGGCGAGGGGGAAGGGAGCAGATCGGGGGAATGTTCAAATCCTGTGTTCGACTCCAAATTTCGATCGTTCCCACGCTCAGCGTGGGAATGCCTCAATGGACGCTCCGCGTCCGCTGTTCGCTCTTTGGTGGGACGCAGAGCGTCCCGAGCTGCATTCCCACGCAGAGCGTGGGAACGATCAGTCATGTTTCAAGTTGGCGTATGCCTCGCAGCCACCACGGTCAGTTCCCTCTCCCTTTGGGAGAGGGTTAGGGTGAGGGGCTTTTCAGGCGAGCACCCGTTCCAGCGTTCGCGTCACACCGTCCTCGCGCAAGCTGTTGTAGCACCACTCGAACGCCGCCACAAACTCCGCCGATTTCGGGATCGCCGCGCCAAAAATCTCCTCGACCCCCAGCAACCGCTCAGTGATCAACTTATCGTCCATCACCAACGCCTGACAAAACGCCGCCCGTGGATCAGGAATCGTGTACGTATCGCCATTCTCATCAACACCTTTCAGATACAACGCCCAGGCCGCCACCACCAGCGCCGCGCGCCGGGTCTCGCGGCCGTCGGCGATCAGTCGATTGATCGTCGGGATGGTGAACTTGGGAAACTTCGACGAGCCGTCCGAACACACCCGTTCCAATTGATCGGCAATCGCCTGATTGGAAAACCGCGCGACCAGCGTGTCCTTGTAATCGCTCAGGTCGATGCCCGGCACGGGCGCCAGTTGCGGGGTCACGTCGAGGTCCATGTAGGCGCGCATGTAGCGCACGAACAGCGGATCGTTCATGGTCTCGTGAACGAAGCGATAGCCCTTGAGAAAACCAAGATAGGTGAGCGCCAGGTGACTGCCGTTGAGCAGCTTGATCTTCATTTCTTCATAGGGCGAAACGTCGTCGGTAAACTGCACGCCGACCTTCTCCCACGCCGGACGGCCATTCACGAACTTGTCTTCGAGCACCCATTGCACAAACGGCTCGCAGACCACCGGCCAGGCATCGTCGACGGCGTGTTTGTCGGCCAGTTGCAGGCGATGCGCGGTGCTGGTCATTGGCGTGATCCGGTCGACCATTGCGTTGGGGAAGCTGACATTGGCCTCGATCCAACTGCACAGATCGCTGTTGCGCAGCGTGGCAAATGCGAGCAGCGCCTTGCGCGTCACTGCGCCGTTGTGCGGCAGGTTATCGCAGGACATCACGGTAAACGCCGGAATCCCCGCCGCCCGGCGTTTTTCCAGGGCTGCACAGAGAAAGCCGAACACGGTTTTCGGTGCCTGTGAATGAGCCAGGTCATGCTGGATCTGCGGCAGGTGCGCCATGAATTCGCCGTTGCTGTCGTCGATGCAATAGCCGCCCTCGGTGATGGTCAGCGAAACGATGCGGATCTGCGGATCGGCGAGTTTGTCGATCAATGCCTGAGCGCCATCCTCGGCCAGCAGCATGTCGCGGATGGCGCCGATCACTCGTACTTCGGTGTCATCGCTGTCACCGAGTTCGAACAGGGTGAACAGGTAATCCTGTTCCTTGAGATCGTCTCGGGCGCGGCGGTCTTCGGTGCGCAGGCCGACACCGCAGATCGCCCAATCAACGGCTTCGCCGCTGTTCATCAAGGCGTCCGTGTAGTACGCCTGATGCGCGCGATGGAAGCCGCCGACGCCAATGTGCGCAATGCCGTGGCGGGTATCGCTGAGGCGATAGGCCGGCAGTTGCACTTCAGCGGCGAGACGGTTGAGGTTCTGTTGGTTGAGTTTCATCGGATAGTCTCGAAATCAGGCCGCGGCACGCAGCGGGCGGGTCAACGCCACGCCCTCGGCATCGAATAAATGGCAGTGGGCGGCGTCCAGGTGCAGGTTCAGCTGTTCGCCATAACGGCTGGCGAGATCACCGCGCACGCGCATGGTCAGGGCTTCGCCGGCGTTGGTGGTGACGTGGCAGAAGGTGTCGCTGCCCAAGCGTTCGCTGACGTCGGCAACCACTGCCAGGCTGCAATCGCCCGGTTGCGCCAGTTCCAGATGCTCCGGGCGGATGCCCAAAGTCACCGCACTGCCAACGCTGAGGCTGGCGGCGTTGAACGGCAGGTTGATGCGCGTGCCGGCATCCAGCGCGACTTCGCAGCTCTGCGCATCGACGCGGGCAATCTTGCCCTTGAGGAACCCCATCTTAGGCGTGCCGAGAAAACCGGCGACAAACAGGTTGGCCGGGTTGTGATACAGGTCCAGCGGTGAGCCGACCTGTTCGATCCGGCCACCGTTGAGCACCACGACCTTGTCGGCCATGGTCATCGCTTCGACCTGATCGTGGGTCACGTAAATCATCGTCGCTTGCAGGTCTTTGTGCAGGCGCAGCAGTTCCAGGCGCATCTGCACGCGCAGCGCGGCGTCAAGGTTGGACAGCGGTTCATCGAAAAGAAAAATTTTTGGGTTGCGCACGATGGCGCGGCCGATCGCCACGCGTTGACGCTGGCCACCGGAGAGCTGTTTCGGCTTGCGCTCAAGCATCGGGCCAAGCTCAAGGATCCGCGCCGCTTCGCCGACTTTCTTCTCGACTTCGGCTTTCGCCACGCCGGCCAGATCGAGGGCGAACGACATGTTCTTCTTCACGGTCATGTGCGGGTACAGCGCGTACGTCTGGAACACCATCGCCAAGTCACGCTTGGCCGGGCTGACTTCGGTGATGTCGCGCCCATCGAGTTCGATGGTGCCGTCGCTGACTTCCTCCAGACCCGCAATCAAACGCAGCAGGGTGGACTTGCCGCAGCCCGACGGACCGACGAAGACCACGAATTCCTTGTCGTTCACTTCAAGGTCGATGCCCTTGATGATGGAAAAGCCTTCGAAGCCTTTTTGCAGATTCTTGATTTTCAGGTTGGCCATGAGATGGGCCTCCATGGTTTTTATTCTGTTAAGCCGGACGCGCTTTTCTGTAGGCCTTCGCCTGCTCGCGATAGCGGAGTGTCATTCAACAATGATGTCGACTGACATGGCCTCATCGCGAGCAGGCGAAGGCCTACAGGGGAATATGTTGGGTTCGGGATATTCATTTCACGGCACCGAACGAGAGGCCGCGCACCAGTTGTTTCTGGCTGATCCAGCCGAAGATCAGGATCGGCGCACAGGCCAGCGTCGACACGGCCGACAACTTGGCCCAGAACAAACCTTCGGGGCTGGAATACGAGGCGATCAGTGCGGTCAGCGGTGCGGCTTTCGACGAGGTCAGGTTCAGCGACCAGAACGCCTCGTTCCAGCACAGGATCAGCGACAGCAACACGGTCGAGGCGAGGCCGCCCTTGGCGATCGGCAGCAGTACGCGAACCATCTCTTGCCACAGCGTGGCACCGTCGAGGCGGGCGGCTTCGAGGATGTCTTTGGGGATGTCCTTGAAGTAGGTGTAAACCATCCAGACCACGATTGGCAGGTTGATCAGCGTGTAGATCACGATCAGCGCTATACGCGTATCGAGCAAACCGAAGCTTTTCGCCAGCAGATAGATCGGCATCAGCACGCCCACGGGCGGCAGCATCTTGGTCGAGAGCATCCACAGCAGCGTGCCTTTGGTGCGCTGGGTTTCGTAGAACGCCATCGAGTACGCCGCCGGCACCGCGATCAGCAGGCACAGGGCCGTAGCGCTGAAGGAAATCACCACCGAGTTCCAGGCGAAGCTGAAGTAGTCGCTGCGCTCGTTGATGTGCAGGTAGTTCTCCAGCGTAGGCATGAAGATGAACTGCGGCGGTGTGGCGAACGCGTCGATTTCGGTCTTGAAGCTGGTCATCACCATCCACAGGATCGGAAAGAAAATCACGATCGCGATGGCCCAGGCCAAAGTGCCGAGCAACAGGCTTTGCAAGCGGCGGGATTGTTGGAGAGTCATGGCGGGCCTCAGGCTTTGTCAGTCAGGTTTTTGCCGATCATTCGCACCAGAATGATCGCCGCGATGTTGGCAATGACCACCGCAATCAAGCCGCCCGCCGAGGCCATGCCGACGTCGAACTGCACTAGCGCCTGGTTGTAGATCAGGTAGGCGAGGTTGGTCGAGGCGTAACCGGGGCCACCGTTGGTGGTGGTGAAAATCTCGGCGAACACCGACAGCAGGAAGATCGTTTCGATCATCACCACGACGGCAATCGGCCGCGCCAGATGCGGCAAGGTCAGATGCCAGAAAATCGCGATCGGGCCAGCGCCGTCCAGTCGCGCTGCTTCTTTCTGTTCCTGATCCAGCGACTGCATGGCGGTCATCAGAATCAGGATCGCGAAGGGCAGCCATTGCCACGAGACAATGATGATGATTGACAGCAAGGGGTAGTGGGCAAGCCAGTCCACCGGTTGTGCGCCGAACAGTTTCCAGATGTACGCGAGGATTCCCGACACCGGATGGAAAATCAGGTTCTTCCAGATCAGCGCGCCGACCGTGGGCATGATGAAGAACGGCGAGATCAGCATGACCCGCACCAGACCGCGGCCGAGAAACTCGCTTGCCTCCAGCAGCGCGCTGATCAGCACGCCGAACACCACACTGATCAGCAACACGCTGCCGACCAGCAACAACGTATTGGTGGCGCCGGGCATGAAGCCCGAGTCGGTCAGAAAGTACGTGAAGTTCTCCAGCCCGACGAATTCGTTTTCGCCGGGGTAGAGCAGGTTGTAACGGATCATCGAGAAGTACAGCGTCATGCCCAATGGCACGATCATCCACAGCAGCAACAGGGCCACCGATGGACTGACCAGAAACCAGCCAGGATTGCGCACGCGCAGTTTGCGCTGGGGTGGCGCCAGTTCGATGTGGGCTTTGGCAGTTGAAGTATTCATGGCAATCACAACCCAATGGGTGCAGATAAATTCAGGAAAAACCAGCATTCCTGACATCGACGCGGACCCTGTGGGAGCGGGCTTGCCCGCGATGGCGATGGAGAGGACGACATCAATGTTGAATGTGCCGGCCGCATCGCTGGCAAGCCAGCTCCCACAGGTTTAGAGGTGTTACTTGGGATAACCGGCGCGCTTCATCTCGCGTTCGGTGGTCTGCTGCGCCGCAGTCAGGGCTTGATCCACCGTGGTCTGGCCGATCAGCGCCGCCGAGAACAACTTGCCGACCTGAGTGCCCACCGCCTGGAATTCAGGAATGGTCACCAACTGAATGCCGATATAAGGCACCGGTTTCAGTGTCGGTTTGCTCGGGTCTGCGGCCTTCAGTGATTCCAGCGTGACCTTGGCGAACGGCGCGGCGCTCATGTAGGCGTCGCTGTAGGTCGAGGCACGAGTGCCGGGCGGTACGTTGGCGATGCCATCGGTTTTCGCCACCAGCTCACCGTATTCTTTGGAAGTGGCCCAGGCGCTGAATTGCTTGGCGGCGTCCTTGGCTTTGGAGCTGGTCGGAATCGCCAGCGCCCACGAATACAGCCAGGCCGAACCTTTGTCAGTGACCTGATGCGGAGCGAAGGTGAAGCCGACATGCTCGGCAACTTTGCTTTGCGTTTTATCCGTCACGAAAGAACCGGCTACGCTGGCGTCCACCCAGATTGCGCACTTGCCGCTGTTGAACAGCGCGAGGTTTTCGTTGAAACCGTTGCTGGACGCGCCCGGCGGGCCGGATTTTTTCATGGTGTTGACGTAGAAGTTCAGCGCGTTTTTCCATTCTGGACCGCTGAATTCCGGTTTCCATTGCTCATCGAACCAGCGCGCGCCATAGGCATTGGCCACGGTGGTGATCAGCGCCATGTTTTCACCCCACCCAGCCTTGCCGCGCAGGCAGATGCCGTACTGCTCTTTTTCCTTGTTGGTGAGCTTCTCAGCGAACCCGGCGATCTCTTCCCAGGTTGGTCGCTCGGGCATCGTCAGCCCGGCGTCCTTGAACAGGTCGGTGCGGTAATAGGTGATCGAGCTTTCGGCGTAGAACGGCAGTGCATACAGCGAACCTTTCACTGACAAGCCTTCGCGGACCGAAGGAAATACATCGTCAAGGGCATAACTGGCCGGCAGATCCTTCATCGGCTCCAGCCAACCCTTGGCGCCCCACAGTGCGGCTTCGTACATGCCGATTGTCAACACATCGAACTGACCGCCCTGGGTGGCGATGTCGGTGGTCAGGCGCTGACGCAGCACGTTTTCTTCGAGCACGACCCAGTTGAGCGTGATGTCCGGGTGCTCGCTCTCGAAAGTTTTCGAGAGTTTCTGCATGCGGATCATGTCGCTGTTGTTGACGGTGGCGATGGTCAGGGTCTGGGCGCCAAGGCTGACGCTGCTCAGGGTCATGCAGGTGAGGGCAAGCAGAGCTTTTGCAGTGGGTTGCATCGTGCACTCCTTTTCTGCACCCGGCGGGTGGCAGAAGGACGGTTATTGTTTTTGTGTCTTCCGACGACAGGAAGAATCTGCGCTGATTACAGCCTTCAATCGGCGCAGTGACAAATCATCCCTAGCACTTTTATCGATACTTTTTTGCACTGGGGTTTGCAGGCGTTAACGCAGGGAAGGGGTTTGCAGCGAGGAAGGAGTATATTGAATCTGTACAGGTTTCCAGGCGTTGCACAGTCCCTGTAGGCCTTCGCCTGCTCGCGATAGCGGTGTGTCATTCAACAATGATGTCGACTGACATGGCCTCATCGCGAGCAGGCGAAGGCCTACAAAGGATTGTGTTGTCAGAGATGGTTCTGCTCAGTCAGCCGCTGCACGGCGAGCCGTCGATAATGCGATGGCGTCATGCCCTTGAGCTGTTGAAAACGCCGATTGAAATTGGAAATATTGTTGAAGCCGGACTCGAAACACACCTCAGTCACCGGTTTGTCACCGTCGGCCAGCAATTCGCAGGACTTGCTGATGCGCAGGCGATTTACGAACTCGATGAAGTTGCGTCCGGTGGCCTGTTTGAATACGCGGCTGAAATAAGTCGGGGTCATGCCCAGATGCTCGGCAACTTCTTCCAGCGAGATATCCCGAGCGTAGTGGCTGAAAATGTAATCGACCGCGCGGTTGGTGCGGTCGATGTTGTGCTCGTCGGCCAGTTGCGGCGTGGTTGCGCCCGACAACAACAGGAAGTCATCACTCGCCGCGAGCAGTTCCATCAGAATGAAAAAATGCCCGAGACGGGTAATGCCGGTGGAGTCGGCGATACGCTGCATCAGGGTCATGGCCTGGCGAATGGTGCGCTTGCAGCGAAACTCGATGCCGTATTGCGCGCGCTCGAGTAGCGGTGCCAGGGTTTTCAACTCGGCGAATACCTGATGGCCGCTTTCGAACAATTCATCGGTAAAGTTGACCAGCATGTCGCGCTTTTCCACCACTTCGTCTTCAGCGACCTGGCTGATCCAGTTGTGTGGCAGGTTGGGGCCGGTCAGGAATAGCGTTTCCGGATAGAAGTTGCCGATGTAGTCGCCAATGAACACCTTGCCGGAACTGGCGACGATCAAGTGCAGTTCGTATTCCTTGTGGAAGTGCCAACGCACCAGCGGGCAGGGGAAGCCGTGCTGGCGGTAGATGATGGACAAGCCGTTATGGTCGTCCATCAACTCGTAAGAGGGGTCGGTGACGCGAGCGGTTCGGGTCATGGCGCGCTTCTTGTTGTTGATCGCTTGCCGATGATGCCTCGTTTATCAAGCGTAGCGCCAGTTCCCGTTGGCCATGTGGTCCCGGTGTTTATGCGGACTTCTCACTGGCTTTCTGCAAATTGGCCGTCAGGCAAAAGCGCACCAGATTCGAATTCTTTATAAAGTCGAAATTGATGATGTGGCATTTCTTCGCCCAGTCCGATTGGCTAGGATCGAACCAGTTGTCGAGCGCATCCAGAATCCGTTGCGGACCACCCGCAGAGTAACTGGTCGCCGACAAGGACCATGGGCGCAGCCGGCTGATGGGAGCACTTAGCACACTGGTAATGTAATCTCGCAGCTCGCTTGCGCTGACCAGCTGTTTGCCGACCCATTTGTGATCGATCGTGCGCTGGAAACGATGGTCGTCGGTTGCCCAGGTCATTGGAGCGGCCACCATGATGCGTTGCAGCGGACTGATTGCCTTAAGTTCTCCCAAGGTCAGATAAAGATTCTGCGCGGGGATCATCCGGTCACCGAGATGCTCCAGCATGAATGCCTTGAACTGCGCATGATCGAATTCCTTTTTGCCATTGGCGAGTTCATGAAAGTCCAGAATGATGAATTCATCTCGACTTCTTTCATAAAAAGCTTTTATGTCACGCACCAGATCTTCAAGTGTGCGAGAGGAACGGTAGCCATTATGCTGAAAACGGAATTGCGCCAGGCCTTGGGCTTCAGGGATAAATTCAAGTCGAACATCAAGTGCGCGGGCGCCGCGACTCAGTTGTGAATAGAACGAGACGTCCTGACAGGCCAGCCAGTTTTTTCCGGGTATCAGTGCATAAGCTGCATCCCAGTCACAACCGGCGTTATGCGCGCCCGGCAGCGTCAGTTCAAAAAGCGAAAGATTGTCAATTTGCGGCGCGTCGGCCATCCATTGATAAGATTGAAAGTTCTCGATACTGTCCATGTAATACATCCTGCGTGGATTGTTTAGTTGATAGAAAAGCGCGCGCAGGATGTTTATAACGGCTCAATGTTGTTTGGCCAACATGGCTTTTAATGCAAGTCGTGTAGATATTCCCTCTTACGTGTCAGTGGTTTCTTGAGGGAGACGGTTTTTAGCTTCAATCCACTGCGCCATGTACTGAGTGCTTTTATGCGAGTGATGTCGCAACATGCTGCCGGTGAAGTTTGTAACTCTTAGTTGTTCGAGGTTTGCCTGGCAATAACGGAGTTTTTCGATCAGCGCCGGACCGTGCACTGACTGTGAGTAGCGCTCGGTCAACAGGGCGTAACCTGCCGAGCGGGCCTGCTGCCACTGCGTCTCATCGTTGTAAAGCGCGACAGCGCGATTAGCGAAATCGACTGCGCTGCGGGTGACTGCACCTGGCCACGCATGCTTGCCATGCATACCTTCGGCGCCCACCGGCGTGGTGACGCTGGGCGTGCCGCAGAGCATGGCGTCGACCAGTTTGCCCTTGATGCCGGCGCCAAAACGCAACGGCGCGAGGCAGACCCGCGCGGCAGACATGACCTGCAGCGCATCTTCGGCCCAGTTCATGATGTGAAAGCCTTCCCTTGCGTTGTGCAGCGCGGTGGCTTTCGGCGGCGTATAAGCGCCATAAATATGCAGTTGTGCCTGCGGCAATTGCTGGCGAATCAGCGGCCAGATCGTGGTTTTCAGCCACAGCACCGCATCCCAGTTGGGCGCGTGGCGGAAGTTGCCGATGCTCAGAAAGTTCGCCCGTCCGGCCATGGCGGCCGGTTCGACAACAGGCGGATCGATCATCAGCGGACACCAGTGCAACAACTGCGCAGGCACGCCGAATTGTTCGATCAGCAATTGAATCTCGACTTCGGAAATCATCAGGTTCAGATCACAACGATACAACGCTGCGATCTCGCGCTTGGCCAGATCGGTCTCGGCCATCAGCGCGAACTCGTCGGTGAGGGCAGGCGCGAATACATCGCTGAAATCATTCTGCTCAGGATTGCGCTTGAGGCGATCCTTCAGCCTTTGATGGCGCGCATGCCGCAGGCTTTGCAGGTCCGAAGTTTCCAGCACGCGCAGCGCTTGCGGGCAGTGCTTTTCCACGCGCCAGCCAAACTGCTCCTCCATCATGAACTGGTCGAACAGGACAATATCCGGCGCCAGTTCGCTGATGAACGTATCGAAGCTGCTGTTGTTGAGTTCGATCGGCACTTCACGAATGCCGAGCGCAGCCAGATCAGCCTTGTGCTCGCCAGGGCCGGCCGGACTGCTGAAAGTGATATCCCAGCCTTGCTGCAGGAAGGTTTCGAGAATCTGCATGACATGGCCGCTGGCTGCCGAAGAGCGTGGTTCAGGCCAGACGTAGCCGATAACCAGAACGTTGGTGTTACGCGAGTGTGTCATGCAGAAATCCTGAAACTAAGGCAGAAAAAGGGCGCAATTAAACCACAGGGGATGGGGTGGTATGCGCCCCTGTTCAAGCCATCCAGATCAAGGATGCGGTGGTGCTTTGGAAAGACTGAGCAAAACCGGGCCTTCAATGAATTTGCCATCGGTGGCTTTTTTCAATGCGTTCTCAATGGTTCTGACGTTGAATCCAAGTGTCGCAGGGCGGGTCTTGTGCTGGTCAAGCAACGCCACTGCGAGTAGATAAGACTCTGCGTTGATCAAGGCCGGATGATCTCGCAGCAGCTTGGGTAGCTTGCCCTTGATTTGATGAAATTCCTCATAGCCTGGGCGCCACGCCAAAGCATGATGCGGATTGTACAAGTTCGCTGGGTCGGCTTTGTGAGCATCGCGGGCGAACTCCAACAGCCCGACGGCGTCGAACTCGGCGTGATACAAATCCGGGTACGTTTTTCCGTAATACATATCGATTGTGTCTGCCGCACCGTGTGACATCTCATGAACAATAACATCACCGATGCTGGCATCGTCATATCTGCTTATCTTGTAATACTCGTCCAGGTTATCTGGATAGATGGCCAGAAACCTTGTGGCGGCCCTGTCTATCTTCACACCGTTATAGTAACCGTCTTTCCAGCGTTTATAGGTCATGGGCAGCATCGCTGCCAGTGTTCCAGGTTCATGTGCGCGAAAAACCATGTTTGACATTGCCACCGAATCCAGATCACCGCGCATCGAGCGTAAGTTTCGGCTGAGAACGTCAATCGCTTCAGAGGAATCTGTGCCGAAGACATGCTTCAAAACGGCGCGTATATCGTCGTTATAGTTCGCTTCCGTCAGCGCCGTGAGCGAGTTGTCCAGTTTGGTTTTAGCGTGTGGAATGGCTTTTTTCAGGTAGCCGCGGGTATAGCTGTGCGGTTTGCTGCGACCGAAGAGGCGCTTGAGGGGGGCAAAGTTTCCCAAGTCGAGTATTTTCAGTCGAGGCCCCCATGCTCCGCCTACTTTGAGGTTGAGAGCATGCCACTCCTTGTTGCGCTCAAGCACCGCGATATCGATGGCCTGGCCAACGCTGTCCGCCCGGTGCCATGTGGCTTGCCGCAGATCATCGAGCCGCTCGAACTTGATCAGGTTGTAGGCGTCCGCTCCTCCAACCAGTTTACGTAACTGCGCACTGGCGGCCCTGGCGGAATCGAAGCCGTGCTGACCGAGAAACACGATGCCGCGTCCGGCCAGCCTGACCCCCTTGCGAGCCAGCGTGGGCAGTCCGTCAATAGGGTTGATCAGCGACACCGCGGCTCGCGCCACGGCCTTGGAGATCTTCAATAATTTCAGGGTTGTCGAGCCGGTTTTGGCGATGACGCTCGCCGCCGAAGCCCCCAGCCCCACCAGCAGACCGATGATCGACAAGCCGTCGAGAATACAGCCGCCGATGCCTTCGGAAACCCGGTCAGTACGCCCCGACCCAATGTCTTCGACACATTGCTTGAAAGGCACGATAACGTTGATCAACAGGGTTTCAACGGTTTCTCTGGTTTTACGCAACTTCTGCAAGTCGGTCTGCGTATTGAGGGCGTCATAGAGTTCGTCGCGGCGCGCGACAGGGTGTTCAGTCAGGATGCACTCAGCGATCTCATCGACCTGGCGAGAGAAGAACAGCGTCACCGGCTTGACGTCGGTCGCGTCGAGGTTCAACTGCCAAAGTTTTTCTACGACGACATTTGATGTGATGTCAGTGCGCGGTTCACTGCCGTCGCGATAAGCGGCGAAGTCCAAAGGCCAGTCTCGCGCCGGGTTCTTGGGCTGGAAATCGTGGGCGCCTCCCGTAAACGAAAGCGTCGGGCGGTCGTGAATGATTCCGCTGTTTTGCAACATGGCGGCAAGTTCGGGACGTTCACGACACACACCGCGCAAGGTGAACAGTTCATAGGCGCGGATCTTCTTGTCGCTTTTGCAGCACAGAATAATGCCGTAGCGTCCTTTCGCCTCGTCGCGGGCAACCTGGGTTTCTTCTTTCGGATTCAGCGGATTGACCGATGTCCTCACGGTGTACAGCGTCATGTTGCTATGGGTCAGCGCTCGCCGATGTTCTTCAGACAGGTTGCAAATGGCCAGTTTGATCAGCGACGACAGGCCTTTGCGTACGCCTTGGTAGTAGCGTTCGAATGCCTGATCGAACAACTCACCCGGCGATTCAAGTTCATTGATCCGCGCAAACGCGCCCTTGGGCGGTTTGAAATCGCTCTGGCTCTTGAATTGCTTCGACAATTGCCCCTGTTCAATAAGGTCACCGGACAGGTAAAGATCGAGAATCGACAGGCGCAGCCGCAACAAGCCGTCCGCCGCGTAGTCACTGTAGTCATTATCTACGGCGAGAATGTTCCAGAGTTCGCCGAGAAAGGCTGTTGGGTGAGCAGTTTTGAGACCGTCCAGCCAACTGCGCTCGCCGAAGCTGCTCAGATAAGTGAGCTGGAAGGCCTTCTGTTGTAGATAAGCGCCGTCCGGCATCACCTTTCTCAGCGCTTGCAAGGCAATGCGCGCGCGGTCTGGAGGAACGGAGGACAACGCGGTCTCGGACTGACCAAGCGCTTCCATGTAGCGATTGAAACAGGTCGCGGCTTTGATCAGTGTGGCCTGGTCGTAGTCTTTTTTGCTTCGATAATCGATTACGCCGTTGAGCACCGCCCAATTGAGCATCGGGATGACCCCGGCTATATCATGTAACTCGGTTTGTTCCGGCGAGACCGGCGCCAGTTCCGAGAACGCTTTGATTTGCGCAAACGTCATCAGGCGCGAAGAACCTGGCGATGCCAGTTCGACCAACGCGACAGCTTGCGCAATGGATACCCAGCCGGGCTTTTCCAATGTCAGTCCGGCAGGAATATCCAGCAATAGAAACTCGGGGGCGCTTGTCGCCAGCAACATGTGTGCGGCGAGCGGCGCATAGTCCGATTCAATCAGGCCACTGCTTACCAAATGTTGCTCGAACGCTTCACGCACGTGCGTTGCATGCTGCGTTGCGCTGGTCGGCTGATACAAGTCGAAGCCGGCGATTACCGACGAACCGGACGGCTCGACAATATCGATGATCAACGCGGCGGCGAGCATTTCGCTGAGCTGGCGGCTGCGTACCGACCCGTCATCGGCAGACAAGCTCCACTGGAGTCGCTGATGCAATGTTGTACCGTGCGATTTGGCGATCGGCTTGCTTAGAAAGTTTTCAATGAACTTGTCGGCGCTAGCCCGTTTGTCCGCCGGCGGTACCAGCTTGAAGTTATCGAATGCAAGTTTGCGTAAGAGACTGGTTTTTCCGAGCGTAAGCTCATGTCCCAGTTGATTGACAAGTAATCGGTCTGTTGCCGATAGATGAAACGGCGATTTCTCATTCGCGCTCAACAGTTCATGGTAATCGCCGAGTGCGGGAGAGGCGGGCAGTTCGAATTCGAGCCAGGCGATCAGGTGTCTGGTCTCGGCAACGGTGTGCGCGACTGTCAAGCCTTCAAAGGTCAACCATTGCTCAATGCCGATAAGCTCGCCCGAATACACGTAGCCCCCGGTCTCGAGGGCAAGCTCGGCGAGCATGGCCACGTCTTCCAGCAGCGTTCCGCCAGAATCAGTAGTGATCGGAATGTTGGATCGATAAGACCCGATGACTACAAACAAATTGGCTTTGGTATCCACACCCAGTTGCACATCGGCAGGGTAGGAATGTTTGCGTAACAGGGCGGCAAAGACCTCACTTTCGCTGATCTTGCGCAACGCATTGCGGGCAGGGTCATAAGCGTTGTCAAACGTACTGCCGACGACCCGCGGTACAAACCGGTCGCGCACATCGAAAAACGTATCGAGGGGTTTAGAGGCACTTGCCGAATAATCGCCGAACGCGGTTGTGGCGTCCGTTTGTGCGATGGCTTGAACGAGCGCCCTGGCAATCAAAGCTTTTTCTTGTTTGTCTTCAACGGAACGGTCGACGATTACACTGGCGTCGGCTGGCAGGGACTGCATAGTATCTATCCTTGATGTTTATTTGAGGTTATTGATCAACGCGATAATGAAAGCGCAGACCATAGAATCCACTCAGAATAAACACAGGGAAGTGCATGACGGCAGTGTTAGTTGATTACTGCTTGTTTGACGATGTGACTACTTGCGTCCGGTAAATTGAACTCACGCTACTGGGTTGCTTATTTAAGGATGTCTTTGACTTTGTCACGAAGTTGATCGATGGAAAAAGGCTTGCCAATCATGTGCATGCCTTGCGGAACATCAACGGTCTCGGCATATCCACTGGCGAATAGCACCGGAAGTGTCGGGCGCAACGCACGCGCTTGCAGGGCTAGCTCTTTGCCGTCGATATCGGGGAGGCCGACATCGGTCATCATCAAATCAATTGACTGGCCGCCGTCTCTGAGCTTTTCCAGGGCCTGCTCGCCACCATCAGCTTCCACGACCTTGTACTCCAGCTCCTCCAGCACATCCACAATAAGCATGCGCACGATGGCGTCGTCTTCAACGACAAGGATGGTGGATTGGGTGGCAGACATGGCAGGGCTCTCAAAAAAACGGGGGGGACACCGGTCGATCGGAATCACCGGACTCTTGCATGAGTAAATGGCGCATAGCCACAAGTTCCCGGCTTGATACAAAAAAAGCGCGGGGCAGCGGGGCGGCGACAGGATAGCGGTTGGCGCCGTCCGCGTGCAGGGGGATGTAGGAAATTGCCATCAAAAGCGTGAGAAAAATGGATCCAGACCGGGGTTTTCGGGCAAACTCCACGTTTTTCAACAGTTCGACAAGGCTGCCTCATGTCCTCTCCGTCTTCGGTTGATGAACAACGGTTTCGCAAACTCCTGATTCGCAACATCAGCCTGCCCCTGGGCGTTGGCGCCCTGAGCGCCGTGTTCTTCGTGGCGCTGATCACCTATCTGTTGTCGGTCATCCAGTGGGTGGAGCACACCGACCGGGTGATCAATAACGCCAACGAAGCGGTGAAACTCACCGTTGACCTGGAAACCGGCATGCGTGGCTACCTGCTCAGCGGTGACGAGCATTTCCTCGACCCGTACGAGACCGCCAAGCCGCGCATCGCCGTGGCGCTCAATACCCTGCTTGAGCTGACCGCCGACAACCCGGTGCAGACGGATCGTTTGCGCCGCCTGCAGGCGTTACAGGTGGAGTGGGCCAATTACGCGCAATCGATGATCGATCTGCAGCGCAGCAGCGGCGATTATCGCGGCGCGGTCAAGGCCGGGCGCGGCAAGCGCCTGACCGACGAAATCCGCAAGCAGTTCGAAGACGTCATCGAGACCGAGCAGGTATTGCGCGCCACGCGTAATGAAGAAGTGCGACGTACCACGATCTGGAGCATCAGCCTTTACCTGCTGTTCATCGGCGTGATCAGCGGTTTGCTGGCGTATGTCGGTCGCCGTGATCTGGTCAATCTTTCGCAGAGCTATAGCGCGACTTTGGCGGCCCAAGAGGCCAGTGCCGAGCGTCTGGAGAAACAGGCGTGGTTGCGCAACGGCCAGACACAATTGGCCGAGCAAGTGTTGGGGCAACTGACGCTGAATCTGTTGGGGCGCAATATTCTGCAATTCTGCGCGCAGTATCTGGGCAGCGCCGTGGCCGCGTTGTACGTGCGCGAAGAGCACGGCGGACTGAAACGCGTGGCCACTTACGGGTTTTCCCGCGAACAGGAAGAACAGGAACAAGCGATCTTCAGTGGCGAAGGCATCGTTGGCCAAGTGGCGCAACAGGCGCGGCTGATTCGTCTGGATTCGGTGCCGAGCGACTACTTCAAAGTCAGCTCCGGCCTCGGTGAAGGCTTGCCGCACAGTGTGCTTGTGGTGCCGACCAGCGACGACGAGCGCGTCAATGGCGTGATCGAACTGGGCTTCCTGCGCCCGCTGAACCAGCGCGACATCGAATTGCTGGAACTGATTGCCGGCAACATCGGCACATCGATCGAAGCGGCGCGTTACCGTCAGCGCCTGCAGGAAGTCCTTGCCGAAACCCAGCAGCTCAATGAAGAGTTGCAAGTTCAGCAGGAAGAATTGAAAACCGCCAACGAAGAGCTGGAAGAACAGTCGCGGATTCTCAAGGAATCCCAGGCGCACCTGGAAACCCAGCAGGTCGAACTGGAGCAGACCAACGAGCAGCTTGCCGAACAGGCGCAAACCCTGGCCGAGCAACGCGATGCCATGGACCAGAAGAACACCGAGCTTAATCAGGCCCAGGTGCAACTGGAAGAACGCGCCGAAGAGTTGCAGCGTTCAAGCAAATACAAGTCCGAATTCCTCGCGAACATGTCCCACGAACTGCGCACGCCGTTGAACAGCTCGCTGATTCTGGCCAAGTTGCTCGCGGAGAACCCGCAGGAAAACCTCAGCGCCGAACAGGTCAAGTTTGCCGAGTCGATCTATTCCGCCGGCAACGACTTGCTCAACCTGATCAACGATATTCTCGACATCTCCAAGGTCGAGGCGGGCAAACTCGAAGTGTTGCCCGAGAACACCAGCGTCGCGCGTCTGGCCGAAGGCCTGCGCAACATGTTCGAGCCACTGGCGACAGACAAACAGTTAGCCTTCACTGTCGACCTGCAGCCGGGCGCGCCGGCCATGTTGTACACCGACCGCCAGCGTCTGGAGCAGGTGATCAAGAACCTGCTGTCGAACGCATTGAAGTTCACCGAAAAGGGTTCGGTGAGCTTGACCATCGCCGGTCAACCCGACGACCGTATTGCATTCATCGTTCGCGATTCGGGCATCGGTATTGCGCCCGACCAGCAGGAAAGCATTTTCGAAGCGTTCCGCCAGGCTGATGGCACCACCAACCGCAAATACGGCGGCACCGGTCTGGGCTTGTCGATTTCTCGGGATCTGGCGACCTTGCTCGGCGGCTCGATCAGCGTCAGCAGCACGCCGGGGCAGGGCAGTGTGTTCACGCTGCTGCTGCCAACTCAATACAGCGAGTCTGCTGAAGTGGCCTCGGCGCCGTTGACCTTCACGCCGCCTGCGCCCGCAACGCCCGCAGCGCCGGCATTGAACGTGTCACCGCTGGCCCCGGTGCACATTCCGCGTTTCGCCGATGACCGTGACAAGGCACCGTTCAACACACGCTGCATTCTGGTGGTGGAAGACGAACCGAACTTCGCCCATATCCTCTATGACCTTGCGCACGAGCTGGGCTATCAATGCCTGGTCGCCCACGGTGCCGACGAAGGCTACGACCTGGCCAAAGAGTTCGTCCCGGATGCGATCCTGCTCGACATGCGCCTGCCAGATCACTCCGGCCTGACCGTGCTGCAGCGCCTCAAGGAACATGCCGGCACCCGGCACATCCCGGTGCACGTGATTTCCGTCGAGGACCGTGTCGAAGCCGCAATGCACATGGGCGCCATCGGCTATGCGGTCAAACCGACCACCCGCGAAGAGCTCAAAGACGTGTTCGCCCGTCTCGAAGCCAAGCTGACGCAAAAGGTCAAGCGCGTGCTGCTGGTCGAGGATGATGATCTGCAACGCGAAAGCATCGCGCGGCTAATCGGCGACGAAGACATCGAGATCACCGCGGTGGGCCTGGCCCAGGACGCGCTGGAGCTGCTGCGCACGACGATCTACGACTGCATGGTCATCGATCTGAAGTTGCCGGACATGCTCGGCAATGACCTGCTCAAGCGCATGTCCACCGAGGACATCTGCTCGTTTCCGCCGGTGATTGTCTACACCGGGCGCAACCTGACCCGCGACGAAGAATCCGAGCTGCGCAAATATTCGCGCTCGATCATCATCAAGGGCGCACGCTCGCCGGAGCGCTTGCTCGATGAGGTCACACTCTTTCTGCACAAAGTCGAATCGCAGTTGTCCCATGAACGGCAGAAGATGCTCAAGACCGCACGCAGCCGCGACAAAGTCTTCGAGGGCCGCAAGGTGCTGTTGGTGGACGATGATGTGCGCAACATTTTCGCCCTGACCAGCGCCCTGGAGACCAAAGGCGCAGTCGTGGTGATCGGCCGTAACGGTCGTGAAGCGATTGAGAAACTCAACGAAGTCGAGGACATCGATCTGGTGTTGATGGACGTGATGATGCCGGAAATGGACGGTTTCGAAGCCACCATTGAAATCCGCAAGGATCCGCGCTGGCGCAAGCTGCCGATCATTGCGGTCACGGCCAAGGCGATGAAGGACGATCAGGAGCGCTGCCTGCAAGCGGGCGCCAATGATTACCTGGCCAAACCCATCGACCTGGATCGTCTGTTCTCGCTGATTCGTGTGTGGTTACCGAAGATGGAACGCATTTAGTGGAACGCAGTACACCCGCCGAACGAAACAGCGAAATTGAGCTGCGCCTGTTGATCGAGGCGATTTATCTCAAGTACAGCTACGATTTTCGCGATTACTCCGGCGCTTCGATCAAGCGCCGGGTGCACCACGCGTTGAGCCAGTTCGAGTGCGCGACGATTTCAGCGTTGCAGGAAAAGGTTCTGCACGACCCGACGGCGTTCATGCAGCTTTTGCAGCTGCTGACGATTCCGGTCAGCGAGATGTTTCGCGACCCGTCGCACTTTCTCGCCATCCGCAACGAAGTGGTGCCGCTGTTGCGCACCTATCCGTCGTTGAAAATCTGGATCGCCGGGTGCAGCACGGGCGAGGAAGTCTACTCGATGGCGATTCTGCTGCGCGAAGAAGGCCTGCTCGATCGCACGATCATCTACGCGACTGACATCAATCCGCGCTCGCTGGACAAGGCCAAGCAGGGGATTTTCTCGATGGAGAACGTCCGCGCCTATACGGCCAATTACCAACAGGCCGGCGGTCAGCGTTCGTTCGCCGACTACTACACGGCGGCCTATGGCTACGCGATTTTTGACAAGACCCTGTGCGAAAACGTGACGTTTGCCGATCACAGCCTGGCCACCGACAGCGTATTCTCCGAAACCCACTTGATTTCCTGCCGCAACGTGCTGATCTATTTCAACAAGAAGCTCCAGGATCGGGCCTTCGGGCTGTTTCATGAATCGCTGTGTCACCGCGGCTTTCTGGTGCTGGGCAGCAAAGAGACGCTGGATTTTTCCAACTATGCCAACCGGTTCGAAGGGCTGGTGAAGCAAGAACGGATTTACCGCAAAACATGAACGAAGCGGCGGTTTTGCCTCGCGTCGAGGCCGTTGTAGTCGGAGCGTCTGCCGGTGGCGTCGAGGCGCTGCTGAGCCTGCTTGGGCCGCTGCGTCGTGGCTTCAGATTGCCGATCATTGTGGTGTTGCACTTACCCGAAGAGCGCCGTAGCCAATTGGCCGAAGTCTTCGCCCGGCGCCTGCAGATGCCGGTGGTCGAGGCTGCCGACAAGCAGGATATCGAAGCCGGCACGGTGTATTTCGCCACGCCCGGTTATCACCTGTCGATTGAAATGGACCGCAGCTTTTCCTTGAGTCAGGAAGACCGTTTGCACCATTCGCGGCCCTCGATCGATTTTCTTTTCGAGTCCGCCGCCGACGTCTACGGGCCCACGCTGGTCGCTGTTTTGCTGACCGGTGCCAATCACGATGGCGCGCGCGGGCTGGCCTACGTCAAGCGCTGCGGCGGTTTGACCATTGTCCAGGACCCCAACGAAGCACAGGTCGCCACCATGCCTCAGGCTGCAATGAACATTCGGCAGCCGGATCATGTCCTACCCATTCACGACATCAGCGGTCTGCTTGTCGAGCTGGAACGAATCGCATGCTAAGTAACATCCAAGCCAAACTGCTGATCGTCGACGATCTGCCGGAGAATCTGCTGGCACTCGAAGCGCTGATCAAGCGCGAAGACCGCACGGTCTACAAAGCCCTGTCAGCGGACGAGGCGTTGTCGTTGCTGCTGCAGCACGAGTTCGCCATGGCCATTCTCGATGTGCAGATGCCAGGCATGAATGGCTTCGAACTCGCCGAATTGATGCGCGGCACCGAGAAAACCAAGAACATCCCGATCATCTTCGTCAGCGCCGCCGGCCGCGAATTGAACTACGCGTTCAAAGGCTACGAGAGCGGGGCGGTGGACTTTCTGCACAAACCGCTGGATATCCATGCGGTGAAAAGCAAGGTCAACGTGTTCGTCGATCTGTATCGCCAAAGCAAAGCCCTCAAGCAACAGCTCGAAGCGCTGGAACAGGCCCGTCGCGAGCAGGAAGCGTTGCTGCAGCAACTGCAAAGCATTCAGGCGGACCTCGAGCAGGCCGTGCGCATGCGCGATGACTTCATGTCGATCGTCGCCCACGAAGTGCGCACGCCGCTCAACGGCCTGATTCTCGAAACCCAGCTGCGCAAGATGCACCTGGCCCGCGACAACGCGTCGGCGTTCACCCTCGACAAGATGCACGCGATGGTCGATCGCGATGAGCGGCAGATCAAAAGCCTGATTCGCCTGATTGAAGACATGCTCGACGTGTCGCGCATTCGTACCGGCAAGTTGTCGATCCGCCCGAGCCGTTTCGATCTGGTGCAACTGGTGAGCAATCTGTTGCAGAACTTCGCGCAGCAGATCGAGGCCGCAGAGACCGAAGTGTCGTTGACCGTATTCGGCCCCGTGGAAGGTCACTGGGACGAGTTCCGCATCGAGCAAGTGGTGTCGAACCTGCTGACCAACGCCCTGCGTTATGGCGGCCGCAGCCCGATCCAGGTGCGCGTCTATCGTGAGGGCGATGAAGCGCGGATCGAAGTCCAGGACCACGGCATCGGCATCAGCAAAGAAAACCAGAAGCGTATTTTCCAACAGTTCGAACGGGTTTCCGCCAAGACGGTAGTGGCCGGGCTCGGGCTGGGTCTGTTCATTTCCGAGCAGATCGTCGCCGCCCATGGCGGCTCCATCGTCGTCGAAAGTGAAATCAACGAAGGCGCCCTGTTTCGCGTTTGTCTGCCAATCCAGGAAAACGGCATATCCGACGCAACCTCTGATTGACCGTACGGTCGTATCAGCAGCTATTGACCGAACAAAGGCTTCCCATGAGCGTAGATGCACAAGATGTAGTACTCGTCGTCGAAGACGAACCGGTTATCTTGATGGTCCTGACGGATTACTTGTCAGGGCAGGGCTATCGCGTGTTGCAGGCGGAAAACGGAGAGCAGGCGTTCGAGATTCTGGCGAGCAAGCCGCACCTGGACATGCTGATCACCGACTTTCGCTTGCCGGGCGGGATTTCCGGCGTGCAGATCGCCGAACCGGCGGTGAAATTGCGCCCGGATCTGAAAGTAATCTTCATCAGTGGTTATCCGCAGGAAATCCGCGAGACCGGCAGCCCGATCACGCAAAAGGCGCCGATCCTGGAAAAGCCCTTCGACCTTGATGTATTGCAGGAAAAGATTCAGGAATTGCTGGCCTGACTGCCTGGCCCGCTTGTGCGGGCCGTGGATTGCCAGTCAGTTCTTGATCATCTCGCGCACCTTGGCGGTGAGCAGATCGAAGGTGAACGGCTTGGTGATCATCTGCATGCCAGAGTCCAGGAACCCGCCGCGCACGGCGGCATGCTCGGCGTAACCGGTGATGAACAGCACCTTCAGGCCGGGCCGATATTGGCGACCGACCTCCGCCAGTTGCCGGCCGTTCATGCCCGGCAATCCGACGTCGCTGACCAGCAAGTCGATGCGCTGCGTCGAATTGAGAATCGGCAATGCGGTATCGGCGTCGCCAGCCTCTACGTAGGCATAACCCAACTCACTGAGCACCGCACAGACCAGTACGCGCACCGCTGGATCATCCTCGACGATCAGCACGGTTTCGCCTTCCAGCGCATCCGGAGAATGCTCAACGTTGGGGTCGTCAACGACCAGTTCTTCACCGCGAAAACGCGGCAGGTAAAGTTTGACCGTGGTGCCCTGATCGATTTCGCTGTCGATCGAAACATGGCCGCGCGACTGTTTACTGAACCCGTAAATCATCGACAGGCCCAGACCTGTGCCCTGGCCGATCGGTTTGGTGGTGAAGAAAGGATCGAATGCGCGGCTGATGACACTTTGCGGCATGCCGCAGCCGTTATCGGTGACGCTGAGCATCACGTAGTCACCGGGCTCGAGATTGCTGTAGGCCTCGGTGAAATCGCGATGCAGCACCTGATTGCTGGTCTCGACCACCAGCTTGCCACCGTCGGGCATGGCGTCACGGGCGTTGATCACCAGGTTGAGCAGGGCGCTTTCCAGTTGATTGGGGTCGGCTTCGGCGACCCAGAGGTTTTCATCCAGGCGCATCTCCAGCTGAATGCTTTCATTGAGGCTGCGCTGCAACAGCTCACCCATCGACAGCACCAGGGTGTTCATCTGTACGGCTTTGGAGTCCAGCGACTGGCGACGTGAAAACGCCAGCAGACGATGGGTCAGGCCGGCGGCGCGGTTGGCTGAGGTCACGCCCAGATCGATCAGGCTGTCGAGGTCTTCAGTGCGCCCACGGGCCAGGCGCCGACGGATCAATTCGAGGCTGCCGATGATCCCGGTGAGCATGTTATTGAAGTCGTGCGCGATGCCGCCGGTGAGCTGGCCGACCGCTTCCATTTTCTGCGACTGGCGCAACGCTTCTTCGTTGTGACGAAGCTGCGCGGTGCGCTCTTCGACCTGTTGCTCAAGGGTTTCCAGGGTCGATTGCAGGCGCCGTTCGCTTTCGCTCAGGTCGATCAGGCGATCACGCGCTTCATATTGTCGTCGCCGCCCGCGCAGTGCGGCCGAAACCATACTGACCAGGGTGACAGGATGAAAAGGGCGCTCGAGAAAAGTGACATTACCGAGCAGATCGCTCAGGCGCGACGAGGGCCCCTGTTCCTGATCGCCGTGGTGGGTCAGCAGAATGATCGGCAGATCCGACCACGCCGGTTGCTGTTCCAGCCAGGCGAACAGCGTTTCCATTTCCGGCCCGCGCAAGGCTTCGGCGGCGACCAGTAACAAGCCTGCGCCCAGTTCGAGCTGCGTACACAACTCACCGAGGGCAGGGGTCACGACGCCACCGTAACCGGCCTCATTGAGAATCTTCAGCGCAATCTGACTGTCGCGACCCAGGGGCGCCAGAATCAGCGCCCGTTCGGCCAGTGGCACCTCGAGATTCACAAGCTGTCTTCCTGAAGCAGCGGATTGTTCGCGCCGAGGTAAGTGGGGACGCCACGCAGCACGCCCTGAAAGGCTTCCAGCGGTTCACCGATGGTCATGCCGCCCTTCGAAATACGGAATTCACGAATGGTCGATTCGTGGCTGCCCGTGCGTTTCTTGATGATGGAGATCGCGCGGCGGACTTTGCCCAGCGCTTCGAAATACCGCAGCAGCACCACGGTGTCAGCCAGATAGGTGATGTCGACCGGCGCTTGCATGTCACCGACCAGGCCATGCTGGGCGACCGTCATGAACGTCGCTGCGCCTTTACGATTGAGGTACAGCAATAATTCGTGCATGTGCAGGACCAGCGCGTTCTCTTCCGGCATCGCGGCCTGGTAACCGTTGATGCTGTCGATCACCACGGTCTTGATTTCGCCTTCATCGACGCAACGGCGCACGCGATGGGAAAACTCGCCCGGCGACAGTTCGGCGGCGTCGACTTGCTCGATCAGCAAATTGCCGGTGGCCTGCAGCTCCTTGAGATTGATACCGATGTTCTTCATGCGCTCGAATAGCAGGCCCAGCTCTTCGTCGAAGATGAACAGCGCAGCTTTTTCGCCGCGACGCACAGCCGCTGCGGCGAAGATCATCGAAATCAGCGACTTGCCGGTACCGGCAGGACCGAGGATCAGCGTGCTGGAACCGGTCTCGATGCCACCGCCAAGCAGTGCATCCATTTGCTCGATGCCGCTGGACAGTTGCAACCGCGCATACTCGCCGCGATGCTCCGCCGCCACTAGCCGCGGGAACACATGCACGCCATCACCCATAATGGTGAAGTCGTGAAAACCGCCGCGATACTTCTGCCCGCGATACTTGACCACGCGCACGCGTCGACGCTCTGCACCGTAGGCGGGCGTCAGTTCCTCGAGGCGGATCACCCCGTGCGCAACGCTGTGCACGGTTTTATCAAGGGATTCGGTGGTGAGATCGTCCAGCAGCACCACCGTCGCGTTATAGCGGACGAAGTAATGTTTGATCGCCAGAATCTGCCGGCGATAGCGCAGAGAGCTTTGCGCCAGCAAGCGGATCTCGGACAGGCTGTCGAGCACCACACGAGTCGGCTTGAAACGCTCGACCGCTTCGAAAATCTGCTTGGTGGCTTCGCCCAGCTCCAGATCGGAGGAATACAGCAGGCTCTGCTGGTGTTCAGCATTAAGCAGGCTTTCCGGCGGCGTCAGCTCGAAGATTTCGATGTTCTCGTCGAGCGTCCAGCCGTGGGACAGCGCGCCTTGGCGCAGTTCGCGCTCGGTTTCCGAGAGCGTGATGTACAACGAGCGCTCGCCGGCTTTCGCGCCGGCCAGGAGAAAATGCAAAGCGACCGTGGTTTTGCCGGTTCCGGGTTCACCCTCCAGCAGAAACACATGCCCGCGAGACAAGCCACCGGCCAGGATGTCATCCAGACCCGCAATGCCGGTAGCGGCTTTCGCACTGATCAACTCGTTAGAAGTAGACAAATAATGTCCTCTCATGACTTAGGGAAGCGCGACCATCGATGCATTGGGTCGGCTTGAATAACTTGACCTTAAGCCGTGATGGCAGTTCCGCTTATTGTTTGCGGATGTTGCTGGTTTCTACGCTCAGAGACCCTGCTGCAGCGCCGGATCGTCTGGGTTCAGCTGTTCGAGCTGCGCCAGCAGAATCTGCACATTTTGCAGCTGGCCGCTTTCTTTCCAGTAATTGATCAGCAGAACCCGGGCCTTGCGGTCGGCGGGATGGCGCTGGACGATTTCCTGTAGCTGCTTTTGCGCCGCCTCCAGTTCTTCTGCACTGTGCAGCGTGGTGGCGAGGTCGTAGCGGTAATCCTTGTTGTCCGGTTCCAGCTCGACGGCTTTCGATAAGCCGAGCAGGGCGTATTCACGCTGGCCATGGTGCAGCAACCACAGCCCCAGGGCGTGTTGCAAATAGGCTGAATCAGGCTGGGCCTTGAGTTGTTGCGCGAGCAATTGGCGCGCTGCGTCGCTTTGGCCCAAGCGGTCGAGGACATCGATCTGCATGACCAGCGCCGGCAGATTGCCCGGCTCCAGACGCAGCGAGTTTTCCAGGGCGATTTGCGCTTGCTTGAATTCGGCGTTGTGGATGTGCAAACGCGCGAGTTGCGCGTAATTGCTCGCACTTTCCGGTTGCGCCTTGAGGGTCTGCTCCCAGCCATCGATGGCTTGCTGCAGCGGCGCAAAATACAGCCCCAGTTCGTCTGGCGTCAGGCCGAGCAGTGCATTGATGGCGGCAAAACGCACGTTCTGGTCCGCATCATCGAGCATCGGCCCCAGCAACAGGCTGCGTTGCCCGCCCGGGACCAGCCCGACCACGCTCTTGATGGCGGCCAAGCGTACTTGTGGGGCTTCGTTCTGCAGGTCGGTGTCAGCCAGTTTCAGCGCCTGGGGGCTTGGATAGTTGGGAAGCTCGCCATGCAGCCACACGCGACGCTTGACCGAGATGTCCGGTCGGCCCAGTTGCTGATACAACTGGCGCGCCGCCCCCGGTTCACCGGTGCGCGCGGCGTTCAGCGCTTCGCTGTAACCGTGTTTGATCGCATCGGGTATCACCGGGGTGGTGCTGCGCAGCGACAACCAGGCCACAACGACGATAAGCACCAGGCCCAGGCTGATCAGCAGGTAGCGGCGAGACTGAGGCATGCAGTTTTCCGAAACAGGCGTTGTTGAGCAGAGCGGCAAGCTTCGGTCAGCGCGGGCAATCAGTCAAACCCTGTGCATGTGAATCGTCCTACAAGCTGCGTCGACTCAGTTGCGCACCAAGCCGGCGATGCAGTGTCTACGCTTGCAGAAGTCGCTTTGATGAGTGTGCCCATGCAAGCCCTGTTCAATTACTTCAAGGCCGTGATCCATCCCGGTCAGGCCGTTCTGCTGTTTGCCCTGCGCACCATAGCGGCGGGGTTGCTGACGCTGTATCTGGCGTTCGTGTTCGACCTCGACCAGCCCAAGTGGTCGATCATGGCGGTGGTCATCGTCAGTCAGCCATTGGCCGGGATGGCGCTGGCGCGCAGTTTCGGCCAGGTCATCGGTACGACCCTTGGCGCGGCTGTGGCAGTGCTGATCATGGCGATTTTCCCCCAGGCGCCGTTGCCCTTTATCACCACGCTCGCCCTGTGGCTGGCGCTGTGCACGGCCGGTGGCACGCTGCTGCGCTACACCAGTTCACAAGCGTTCGTGCTCAGTGGCTACACCGCGGTGGTCGTCGCGCTGCTGGCGATTCCCGATCCGGACGGCACGTTCCTGCTGGCGGTGACTCGCGTGACCGAAACCCTGCTGGCTGTGGCGTGCGTGTGCGTGGTCAGCCTGTTGACGGCGCGCCCGCAAGCCGTGGCCAAGGGGTATTTCGCCAAGGTCGATCAGGTGATCAAACTGGCGGCCAGTCATGCGGCGGCAGTGCTGCGCACCGAAGAAAGCGAGGCGGACTTTCAGCGTCGGCAGCAGCAATTGCTTGGCGAAATCAGCGCGCTGGAGGGCTTGCGTCGGCATTTGTACTTTGACGCGCCGCGCCTGCGCAGTGCGAACAATCTGGTGTTGCTGCTGGGCAACCAATTGATGCTGCTGACTTCGCGACTCACCGCATTACGTCATCAGCGAGAACTGCTCACCGAGCGCTGGGAGGGCGATTTGCCGCTGGAGGTGCAACGCCTGCGCAGCGAAGAACTGGCTCTTCTCGACGAACTGGCGGAGCAGGGGCGCTCATTGTCCAGCGAGCGCCGGCATGATTTCCTCACCTTGCAGCAGCAATTCGAAGGTCTTGCTTACCAGGCCGAACAACTCACCGAAACCATGAGCGCGACACTGCGCTCGCTGGCCTGGGCGTTACGCTGGGAACAGGCGCGGCTGTTGCAGCAACTCGAGCAGATCCTCGAATTGAGCGATGCGATTCAGGAGGGGCGAGAGGCCAGCGTGCTGTTTCGCGGTCAGGTCAGCCCGCTGCATCTGGATTTCACCCTGGCGTCGATGAATGCGATCCGCGCGTTCACGGCGTTGATCGTGGCCGGGTTGATCTGGATCGAAACCGCCTGGGACGGCGCGCGTGGAGGGATGATTCTGGTGGGAATTCTCTGCTCGCTGATGGCGACATTTCCGCGACCGCTGATGGCCGCGCAGAGTTACGCCCGAGGTTTGGGACTGGCACTGGTGGTCTCGGCGCTGTATCAATTCATGCTGGTGCCGGCGATCAGTGATTTTGAACCGCTGGCCTTGCTGCTCGCGCCGCTGCTGTATGTCATTGCAATCGGGCTGGCGAACCCGGCGACGACGGGCATTGCCATGGGCCTGGGGCTGTCGAGCTTTCTGATGATCGGCCCGCAAAACGTCGGCACCGGACAGAACACTGCGATTCAATGGTTCGAATTCGCAGGTGCCTACGTCAGTGCGGCGATGCTCGCGCTGTTGGTTTATGCGTGGATCTTCCCGTTCCGCCCGGCATTGCGCTTGCGCCGCTTGTATAACGAAGCGCGCGAGCAGGTGTATACGCTAAGCAAAACTCCAGCAACCGACGCAGAACAATTTGCCTTTGAAAGCCGCATGGTCGATCGCCTGACCAGCATGCTAGGCCTGCTGCCGGCGGTGAACAGTCGGGCCATGCAACAACTCTATGAAGTCAGTCTGGCGTGCGTGGCGCTGGGTGTGGCGATGCAGCAGTTGCGCCAGCAGGCGCAAAACAATGCGTTGCTCAGTGAGACATTCAGTCAGCATTTGGCGTCTGCGTTGCGCAAGACCGGGCGTTTTGTCGCCGGGCGTGAGGAGGTGCAACTGGCGCCATTGTTGACAACGCTGCGCGCCTTGGGCGACGAGCTGGACGATCTACACGTCGCCAGCCACGAGCATCTGTGGTCGGTATTTCGCATGCGTGTCGCCCTGCTGATCATCGTGTCATTCCTGCAGCGTCACGGTGAATTCATCGAGCGCTCGATTCCAGAAGGAGAACCGGCCCTTGCCCATTGATTTCGAGATTGGCGGTGTGTACCTGCCGCCCATTGCCCAGGCGCTGTTGTTGGCAATTCCGATTTTTTTAGTGTTGGACTGGGGGCTGCGCCGCCTCGGCGTACTGCGTCTGGTCTGGCATGAAGCGCTGTTTGAGGGCGCCTTGTATGCGTGTGTTTGCGCGACGCTGATTTTGTTGATGGGAGCCTGATGCCTTGAAAGTGTTATTCGCGCGGTTGGTCACGTTGGCGGTGGTGGTGTTGGCCATCGTGCTGGGCTGGTTTGCCTGGGAGTATTACACCCGTGCGCCGTGGACGCGGGACGCACGAGTGAGGGCGGATGTGGTGACGCTGTCGGCGGATGTTTCCGGGCGCATTGTCAGCCTCGCCGTGCAGGACAACCAGCATGTCGACAAGGGGCAACTGCTGATGGAGATCGATCCGGCGCGCTATCGCCTGGCGGTGGAGCATGCGCGACGCTCAGTGGAAGTTGCCCGGGCATCGCTGGGGCAGTCGCAAGCGGCCATCGTCGCCAGCGAAGCCTTGCTCAAGCAGCGCCAGAGCGAGGAGCGTCGGCGGCGCAAGCTCAAGCAGGGTTTTGCGATTTCCGGTGAAGAGTGGGAAAAATCCAGCACCGATGTCGCGGTGGCTCAGGCGGACCTGCTGCGCAATCAGGCCAATCTCGGGCTGGCCGAGGCCAATGTGCAGTTGGCGGTTGCCGCACTGACCCAGGCCGAACTTGATCTGCAGCGTACCCGCGTCGAGTCGCCGGTCAGTGGCTATGTCACCAATCTGCTGACCCGTCAGGGTGACTATGCGACAGCGGGTGGTGCCTTGATGGCGCTGGTCGACGCTGATTCGTTTTATATCAGTGGTTACTTCGAGGAAACGAAACTGCCGCGTATCAGCGAGGGTAATCGGGTACGTGTGCAATTGATGAGCGGGGAAACCTTTGGCGGTACGGTGCAGAGCATTGCCTTTGCTATTGCCGACCGGGAAAACGCACCGGGTAGTCGGCTGCTGGCCAATATCAATCCGAGTTACACCTGGGTGAAACTGGCGCAGCGGGTACCGGTGCGGATCGAGATCGATGGTGACTATGCCGGGAAGAATCGCTTGCGTGCGGGTACGACTGCTACCGTGACGGTGCTTGAGGATCAAGGTTTTTAGGCGAGGGCAGCTTGCTTTTGGGTACATATCCGTTGCTGCGGTAACGGCGGCTTAGGGTTCCGCCCTGACGGCGGGTCCCTTTTTCAAACGCCAAAAAGGAACCAAAAGGCTTGCTCCTACGTACGGCCCTCGCAGGCTCGGGTCCCTTCGCTGCGGGACTGATCCGGGCGCAGCGGCTACGGTTTGCTGCGCTGCACCTCCTTCCGCTGTGTCTGGCTGCGCCAGACGGTCGCTGCGCTCCCACGCCCGGATCAATCCCTCCGCTCAGCCTTCCGATGTCGCCGGTGACGCAAGATCAAGAGCACTCGAGCTTGCGCTCATTGTTGAGTGGTTAGAAGCGTCGCATGGCTTGGGATTTGCGGTGGGTTTGCCCCTCACCCCAGCCCTCTCCCCTTGGAGAGGGAGCCGATTTTGGTTGGCTTCGAAATGCGCATTCGACTCGGTTTTCCGGGGCGGCGTGTCTCTCGCATCCCCCACGGTCAGTTCCCTCTCCCTTTGGGAGAGGGATAGGCGGGCGGCGTTCCGATGAGGGGCTTTTGATTTCAGCCTTCAGCCCTTCAATGCCGCCGGTGATCAAAATCAAAAGCAGGCGAGCTCACACTCGGCCTGATGGTTGTACCCGATCCCTGTGGGAGCTTGCCTGCAAGCGATTGGGCCAGCACAGCCAACACATCACTGCCTGAACCACTGCCATCGCCAGCAGGCTGGCTCCCACAGGCTGAGCACGCGCCAACAGGGTTCGGCAAGTTTGCGAACGCCGAAATCAGAAACGCCAGGTCACCCCACCTCCAACAATGTGCAGCGCACTGTTCGGATAACTACCGGACAGCGTCTGGCCGTTGCGCTTGGTCTGTTGCACGTCCATGTCGCCGAGCCAGACCAAGGTGTAATTGAGGTTGAGGTCGGTGTCTTCGGCGAGTTGGTAGCTCAGGCCGGTCGCCAGGCGCCAGGCGTCGTTCATCGGGTTGTCGACGGTGCGGTCCTTGTCTTTGACGGCGGAGCTGTCGTAGCCCAGGCCCATGTTCCAGCGCAGTTTCGGGCTGATCTGGTTTTGTGCGCCGACTGACAGGTGCCAAGTGTCCTGGTATTTGCGGTCGACGGCGCGGGACACGTTGCCGGCGGCGGAATCTACCGAGACGCCGATGTCGGCAAAGTCGCTCCAGTCCTGCCAGTTCACCGAGCTGAGCAGCGTCCATTGTTCGTTCAACTGATGGGCAATACTCAGGGTCGCGGTCTGCGGGATGTTCATGTCGATTTCCAGCTCGTCGACGTCCAGCCTCGATAACGCGAGATTGAGCAGCGGGTTGCGCACGCCATGGACTGACGGTGAATCCTTGAACTCCATTTTGACCTTGCTGGTATAGGCCAGGCCGAGCGTGGTGCGCTCGTTCAGTTGATAGCGCACGCCGACGTTGACCCCGGTGCCGACGTCGGTGTCCTTGTATTGCAAGCGGCCCTCCTGCTGGAACGGGTCGCCGGGGAGGAAGGCGTTATTGTCGATGGCCATCTTGGTGTAGTAGTAGCCGTAGACCAGACGCGGGCCGATGCCCACTGACAGGTCATCGGTGAGCTTGTAGGCGAAGGTCGGCTGCATCGAGATGCCGATCAGCGTCGACTCCTGAGAGAAATAGCGCCCGGCCCAGTCGTCGTCATATTTGACGCTCAGGCCGAAGTTGCCGTACATGCCGAAGCCGATACTGGCGCGGTCATTGAGTTCATGGCTGAGAAAAAAACTGCTGCCCGGCAGGATCGGCAACGGGTTGCCGCCTTCGTTGCCGCCGAAATCGTTATCGCTGTCGCGATCAAAGCCCAGACCGCCGAATATCGCCTGACCGGTCAGGGTGACCTGCGTGCCCTTTAGCGCGGCGATGCCGGCCGGGTTGCTCATCAGCACGCTCGGGTCAGTTGCCAGTGCCGCCGAGCCGGCATTCGCCAGCCCCGCGCCTTCCTGGCCCGCCTCGTACAAATCGATCCCGCCAGCGAATGCCTGACTCCCGGCTCCGGCCAGCGCAAGAATGATCAGTGATTGCGTGGTTTTCATCCCGGCTTCCTTATCAATGAAGATCAGCCTTCAGGTTTAGTCGCGAATCGGCTCGGGCACCAGTCGAGACGAGCTGTCGTTCGTGAACTACGCTCACAGCGGTTCAATGGAGCCGGGCAGGAGAGCCTGAATGGACGACAAACCGCTGCTGACCTTCAACAGTTCCCGCGCGTTGCTGGACGTGCTCATCCGCGCGGGGCTGATCACCGTGCTGGTGCTGTTCTGCTACGACATCTTTCATCCGTTTCTGAACGTGATGCTGTGGGCGCTTATTCTTGCGGTCACCCTGTATCCGTTGAACCAGAAACTCGGCGCGAAGCTGGGCAATCGCTACGGCTGGGCGGCGATCATTCTGGTGCTGATGGGGCTGGTGATTCTGATGTTGCCGTTGAGCCTGCTCGGCGCCTCGATTGCCGACTCGGTAAAGGGCGGCATGCACACGATCGAAGCCGGGCAGTTCGAGATTCCGCCGCCGCCGGCCAGTGTCGAGGCGTGGCCGCTGATCGGCGCGTCGCTGTATGGCATCTGGATGCACGCCTCGCAAGACCTGAGCTGGACGTTCCAGGAACTGGCGCCGCACCTCAAGGACTGGAGCAAAGTGGTCCTGCATCAAGCCGCCGGGGTCGGCGCCGGGATCGTGGTGTTTGTGATTGCGCTGATTGTCGCCGGGCTGATCATGACCCACGGCGCGCGTGGTCACAGCACCGCCGTGGCGATCACCACGCGGATTTCCGGGCCGGTGCGCGGCCCGCAGATTGCCGAACTGTGCACCGCCACCATCCGCGCCGTGGCGCAGGGCGTGGTCGGCATTGCGTTCATTCAGATGCTGTTGATCGGCGTCGCGCTGGTGATCATGGGCGTGCCCGCCGCCGGCATTCTTGCCTTGCTGGTGTTGTTGCTGGGCATTACCCAGTTGCCGGTGCTGCTGATCACCGTGCCCGTGGTGATTTACGTCTTCGCCCACGACGGGGTGGGCGCCGGGACGATCATCTTCGCGGTGTGGATGGTCATCGCCGGGCTTTCCGATAACGTGCTCAAACCAATGCTGCTGGGCCGTGGTGTGGCGGTGCCAATGCCGGTGGTGCTGATTGGCGCGCTCGGCGGCATGGTCACCAGCGGCATTATCGGGCTGTTTACCGGACCGGTGATTCTCGCGGTCGGCTATGAATTGTTCATCGGCTGGGTCTATCAACCGGCCGATGTGACTGACGTTCTAGAGGATCCCGAGGGCAAAAATCTGCCGTGACATTTATCCGGCAGTGCGAATCTGACAACCGTTCATCGCTCGACTACGCTGGCTTACGTATCCCTTTCTGACACTTGGGCGTAAGGAAACAGGCGCATGCGAAGCAGGCTGCTGCCGGTTTGATCCTGACCTACACACGGACGCTGCGCCCCGGCGAGTTCGTGCGCGTTGGCGAGTACGAAGGCACGGTTACGGAGCTGGGCATGTTCACCACACGGATTCGCACCGGGCTGGGCGAAGTGCTGACGCTACCCAATTCAATGATCACCGGCACCGTCACCAAGAACTATTCACGCACCTGCAAGGCCCCGGTTATGTGGTCGACACCGTGGTAACCATCGGTTAAGACACGCCGTGGCGGCAAGTGGAGGCAATGTTGCTGGAAGCGGCAAAACGCACGCCGGGTGTGCTGGAAGATCCGCCGGCGCAGGTGTTCCAGACGGCACTTTCGGACTTCTATCCCGAATACCGCCTCGTCGCTCAAGCGATCCCGAGCCAGCCACGCCCGCGCGCGGTGCTGCTGAGCATGCTGCACGCCAATATTCAGGATGTGTTCAACGAATACGGCGTGCAGATCATGTCGCCGTACTATCTGGGGGATCCGCCGGAAGAGAAGCGGGTGCCACCAGAGAAATGGTTCACCGCGCCTGCGCAAGCGCCGCGGGAACAGTGATAGCGGCATTGGCGCGCATCGCCAGTGAGAACTAGGCTGGTCAGTCAGTCGCCTTCAGGCGCAACGCCCACGCAGGGACAGGAGCGGAACCGATGAAAACCCCAGTCAGTATTGTCTGCCTGATGTTCACGCTGGTTCTGGCACCGGGAGCCCGTGCCGAAGACCCGGCCCAACCGCCAGTGACCGAGGCCGCTGACGACACGCCACTGGTTAACCCGCGAGTGGTCGACAAGCTCATCGACATGGGCGATTACCTGCGCAGCCTGCCGAAGTTTCAGGTCGATGCCCAAGTCTCGCGCGACACCGTTCTGGAGTCCGGTCAGAAGATCAAGACCGAGTCTTCCAACACCCTCAAAGTGGTCGGCCACGATCGGCTGTATGCCAAAAGCGAGGGCGATGTGCGCACCCGGGAGTTCTTCTATAACGGCAAGAAACTCACCCAGTATTCGCCCTACCTCAAGTACTACACCACCGTCGACGCCCCGGCCACTGTCGCGCAAACCCTGCATCGGGTCGAGAACCACTATGGCGTGCAGGTTCCGATGGAGGATCTGTTTCTGTTCGGCAGCGATCAGGCGCAGATCGATGCCTTGCAAGCCGCGCTCTACGTGGGGCCGTCGATCATCAAGGGTCAGCTCTGCGACCATTTGGCCTTTCGCCAGGAAGGCATCGACTGGCAGTTGTGGCTGACCCGCTCCGACAAACCCTTGCCATGCAAACTGGTGATCACTACCACGGACGAGAAGAGCTTTCCCGAGTACAGCGCGGTGTATCAGTGGAACCTCAAGCCGAACATTCCGGACACGCAGTTCACCTTCAAACCGGGTAAAGGCGATGTCGCAATTGCCTTGAAGAAAGCCAGCGATCAGGGAGGGGAATGACATGAACAAGTCGCTGACGTGGGGCCTGTTGTTGTCGCTGGCCACGGCAACACTGTTGAGCGCAGGTTATGTCGCTGAAGCCGATGCCCGTCCGCAGCGCGCCCAAGGGCATGCTCGCGCCCACGTCAACCGCGCCCCGGCGCCCCATGCGCAACGCGCACAACGGATCAACCCGCCACCGCGGGCCAATCATGTGAACGCCGGTCATCGGAGCAGTTCGGGCAATCAGGGCAACCGGGTCAATGCCGGCAATCACGTTGGCAATCGCACGCACGTCAATAACGGCAATCGCAACGTTCACAACGGCAATCGCAACGTCAACATCAACAACTACCGCGATGTCGACATCGATGTCGACGGGCACGGCCGCTATGGCTACGACGATGACTACCATCCGATTGCCACGGCAGCGGCGGTTACGGCGACTGTTGCAGTGACGGCAGCGGTGGTGGGCTCGATCCTTACCCCGGCGCAAATGCCCAACAGTTGCGTGCAAGTGACCCGCTACGACGTGGCGTACATGCAGTGCGGTTCGACGTGGTACCAGCCGCAATATCAGGGCAGCGATGTGACTTACGTGGTGGTCAACGCGCCTTGATCAGGCTTGCAGCCCCCGTGCGGTGCCTTTGCAGAAAAAACCAACCCGGCTGATGCCGGGTTGGTTCTGATTGGGTTGCCTCAATCGATACGCGGGTGCTGTTGCGCCAGTTCATTGCGCTTGGCTTGCAGCGTGGCGATTTCGGCGTCGAGGTCTTCGATTTTCTGTTCGATGTTGTCGTGGTGCTCTTGCAGCAGTTCCTTAGCCTCTTCGAGGTCGGAGGCCGCAGGGGCCGCGCCGCGCAATGGCTTGTTGGCGGTTTCCTTCATCGTCACGCCGGTGACCAGGCCGACCACGGCGATGACCATCAGGTAGTACGCCGGCATGTACAGGTCGTTAGTGCTCTCCACCAGCCAGGCCACGGCCGTCGGGGTCAGACCGGCGATCAGCACCGAGACGTTGAAGGCGCTGGCTAACGCGCTGTAACGAATGTGTGTGGGGAACATCGCCGGCAACGTCGAGGCCATCACACCAATGAAGAAGTTCAGCAGCACGGCGAGAATCAGCAGACCGGAAAAGATCAGGCCGATGCTGCCGCTGTTGATCAGCATGAACGCCGGAATGGCGAAGATGAACAGGCCGATGCTGCCGACGACGATAAACGGTTTGCGCCCGATCTTGTCGCTGATGAAGCCAATCAACGGCTGCACGAACAGCATCCCGACCATGATGGCGATGATGATCAGCACGCCGTGGTTTTCGCTGTAATGCAGATTGTGCGTCAGGTAACTCGGCATGTAGGTCAGCAGCATGTAATAGGTGACGTTGGTCGCCGCGACCACGCCAATGCAGGTCATCAGGCTGCGCCAGTGCTTGGTCGCGACTTCCTTGAACGAGACTTTCGGGCCGCCGGCCAGACCTTCGCGGTCGCCTTGTTCGAGTTTTTCCACGTGCTGCTGGAACGCTGGGGTTTCTTCGAGGGCGTGACGCAAATACAGGCCGATCATGCCCAGCGGCAGAGCGAGGAAAAACGGAATGCGCCAGCCCCATTCCTCGAAGCGCTGCTCGCCGAGGATGGTCGAGATCAGCACCACGACACCCGCGCCGAAAACGAAGCCGGCAATCGAGCCGAAGTCCAGCCAGCTACCAAGAAAGCCGCGTTTGCGATCCGGCGCGTATTCGGCGACGAAGATCGAGGCGCCGGTGTATTCGCCACCGACCGAGAAACCCTGGGCCATTTTCGCCAGCAACAGCAGGATCGGCGCCCAGATACCAATGGAGGCGTAGGAGGGGATCAGGCCGATGGCGAAGGTGCTCAGCGACATGATCACGATGGTCGCGGCGAGGACTTTCTGCCGCCCGTATTTATCGCCCAGTGCACCGAAGAACAAACCGCCCAACGGCCGGATCAGGAACGGTACGGAAAAGGTGGCGAGTGCGGCGATCATCTGCACGCCGGGATCGGCGCCGGGGAAGAACACTTTGCCGAGCACATAGGCGACGAAGCCGTACACACCGAAGTCGAACCATTCCATGGCGTTGCCCAGCGCAGCGGCGGTGATCGCCTTGCGCATCTTGGCGTCGTCGACAATGGTGATGTCTTTCAAACCGATCGGTTTGACGGTTTTCTTGCGTGGTTTCATTGCGATGTTCCCGCTCGCTGATTCAGATGACCGCTGCGATGCCATCTCTATGATGGCGCCGGCTCTTCTGGCTCAGATACATGCGGACACGAAATAATTCACCGATGGCGGGAATTAATTTCGACAGGTGGGGGTGGTGCAACTCCGAGTATTGTTGGAGCTGTATTGCCTGACCCACCGCTATCGCTGGCAAGCCAGCTCCCACAAGGGTTTTGGGTGTTGCCGGGATTTTAAGTCCGCCGCCAAACCCTGTGGGAGCTGGCTTGCCAGCGATGACGGCATGACATCCATTACAAGGCTTACAGCGCCGCCTTCACCTGCAAGCCAAACACCAACGCATTGTCGATGTCCTGCCCGGAAAACGCGCCCGGTTCGATGATGTACTGCATGTTCGGGCGCAGCGTCAGCCACGGTGTGGCCTGATAACCGTAACCGAGTTCGATCAATTGCTCGGCGCTGTCGAGGTTTGGGAACGCGGTGCCATTGATCAGCGCAGCGTCTTGCTGCACGTCGCGGCTGCGCGGGTTAGGCACGGCGCGGCCATAGCCCAGCGCGAGGGTGTCGCGCGGGCGGCCTTCGAACGGTTTGTACAGAACCACGCCGGTGCCGTACCACTTGCTGAACGGCGAGGCGGCTTCGCTGGCGGCGGAATACTGGCCGAAAGCGTGCAGACTGCGGCCCTCGGAGGATTGCGAACGCCACACGGCTTGATCGACCAACAGGTAATGCCCGCCACGACCGGAAACTTCGTCGTCGCTGCCGATGCGTTTGACGTCGGAGCTGTCGTAGTAATAGCCGACCTTGTACTCGCCCGGCAGCGCGCCGGCGTGTTTGTACACCAGCTCGATCGGCACCACGGTGCCAGTGGTGTGTTTCGGCCCCAGGTGCCAGGCGCGGCTGGAGTTGCCGTTGCTCGACGGGTCGACGTTGAACGCGGCGACGCGCAGTTGCCATGCTGGTGACAGGTCGTATTTGACCCGCACGCCCAGGTGCGCGTTGGGGTAGTTGGCCCAGCCGCTGCCACCGGACATGTTCAACGGATGACCGCAGAAACCGGCGTTCATGAAGTTGCAGAGGATGCCGCTGTCGAGGCCGCCGAGGTCATTGCCCATGGCCATGTAACCGAGTTTGACGTTGAGCGCCGGGGTGAACAGGCTGCGCTCGTAACTCAGTTCGGTCAGGCGTGTGTACAGGCCACCGTAGTTTTCCTGAATTGGTAAACGGTTGCCGACCAGATCTTCCGAGGCGCTGTTGCCGCGTCGATCATTGATGGTCAACTGGACCTTGCCGGCATTGTTGACGCTATAGAGTTTGCTCAGGTCGAACTGCACGCCGAGCTTGATGTTCTGCGAGTAGCGCGCCGAGCGATGCAGACCACCGTCGGCGTTGTAAGCGGTTTCGCCGCTGTAGTCGCCGGTGAACTTGATGCCGTCTTCGTCGAGCTGGTGGCGCAGGCCGCCCCAGTCACCGGTGAGGGTGCTGCGGGTCAACAGATCGGCATTATCAGCGGCGAGCGCGGGGAGGGTGGCTGTGCAAGTAAGGCCCAGCAGCAGGCCATGGAACAGCGTGGAACGGGAAAAGCCAACAGCCAAAAACATCTGAATCTTCCTGCTGAAACTTGAGCGATAGGGAAAAGCAACGCGGCACCCGAAGGTGCCGCGCTTAACATCGACGCCGTGGGTTACGGCAGGGCGTAGGCCATCACGTAGTCGCCACGATCGGTCGACTGACGCGCGCCACCGGCAGTGACGACGATGTACTGCTTGCCGGTTTTCGGCGAAACGTAAGTCATCGGGCCGCCCTGGCTGCCGACTGGCAGACGCGCTTTCCAGACTTCCTCACCGTTGCCGCTGTTGAAGGCACGCAGGTAGAAATCTTGCGTGCCAGCGATGAAGATCAGGCCGCCCTGGGTCGACAGCGTGCCGCCGAGGGTTGGCAGACCGATCTTGATCGGCAAGTGCATGCGGATGCCCAGCGGACCTGTGTCTTCAACAGTGCCGACTGGAACCTGCCAGGCGACTTTCTGAGTCTTCATGTCGATCGCGGTCAGGGTGCCGAACGGCGGCGCCTGGCACGGAATACCGGCCACCGACAGGAAGCGGTTTTTATTCACCGCGTACGGTGTACCTTTGAGCGGCACTGCGCCCATGCCGGTGTTGAGCGCTTCACCACCGCCGGCGGCCTGGCCCTTGTTCTGCGACGGGATCATCTGAATCCACAGGCCCAGGCGCATGTCGTTGACGAAGATGAAACCGTGTACCGGGTCAGTGGAGATGCTGCCCCAGTTCATGCCACCCAGCGATCCTGGGAAGCTCAGCGATTTGTCGGTACCCGGCGCGGTGTACAAACCGTCGTAACGCATGCCCTTGAAGTCGATGCGGCAGAGCAACTGATCGTAAGGCGTGGCGCCCCACATGTCCGACTCGGTCAGGTGTTGCGCACCGATCTGCGGCATGCCCACGGATTTTGGCTGGGTCGTCGAGTACGGCTCGTTAGGAATGTTCGCCGCTTTGACCGGCACGTCCTTGACTTCGGTCAGCGGTTTGCCGGTGGCGCGGTCGAGCACGTAGATCTGCCCGGCCTTGGTGCCGACGACCAGCGCCGGAATGCTTTTGCCATCCTTGTCGAAGTCGATCAGGCTCGGCTGCATCGGCAGGTCGAAGTCCCAGAGATCGTTGTGCACGGTCTGGTACACCCAACGCTCTTCACCGGTGCTGGCGTCCAGCGCGAGGATCGATGCGCCGTACTTGTGGTCCAGTTCGCTGCGCTCGACACCGTAGATGTCGGTGGATGAACTGCCCATCGGCAGGAACACGGTGTTGGTCGCCGGGTCGTAGGACATTGGCGCCCAGCTGTTCGGCGTGCTGCGCACGTAGGTGCTGCCGTCGGCCGGGGCTTTGCGATCCTGCGGGTTGCCCGGGTCGAACGCCCAGCGCATGGCGCCGGTGATCACGTCAAAACCACGAATCACGCCGCCGGGCATGTCGCTTTGCACGTTGTCGGCGACGCGACCGCCGACCACGACCGTAGTGCCAGCCATCAACGGCGCGGACGACAACTGATAGTAGCTGTCCGGCACATCACCCAGACCGGCCTTCAGATCGACCTGACCGTTGTTGCCGAAACCCTGGCAGAACTCGCCGGTGTCGGCATCGACGGCAATCAGGCGCGCATCGATGGTGTTGGTCAACAGACGGCGCTGGCAATTGGCAGCCGGTTCAGGTTTGGATTCGATGATCGGCGAATTGGCTGGCTGCACGATGGAAGCGGTGCGATCGAAATACGCCATGCCACGGCAACGCTGCCAGACTTTCGACTGGGCGTTGATCTGGTTTTTCCAGATTTCCTTGCCGGTGTCGGCGTCGAGCGCGATCAGGTTGTTGTGCGGGGTGCAGATGAACACCTTGTTGCCGACCTGCAACGGCGTGAGCTGGTCTTCAGCGCCATTGCCATCGCTTTCGGCGACGTCACCGGTGTGGTAGGTCCACGCCACTTTGAGCTTGTCGACGTTGTTGCGATTGATCTGATCGAGCGCAGCAAAGCGGCTGCCGCCTTCGGTATTGCCGTAGTGCGCCCAGTCTTTCTGCGCCTTGGCCGGCTCGACCGGGGTCAGGCCCGGGCCGGCACCGGTGTCGGCAACGGTCGGGTGGGCGACGAACATGTTGCCGCCCGCCACGGCCACGCCCACCGCCAGCACCGCGGCAACGGCGTAAGCACCGCGACCGGCCACTTCACCGTTGGCACGCTTGAGCAGGGGATAGACCAGCGCGACAACCAGACCGATCACGCTGAACATGAACAGCCGCGAGAACACCGGCCAGAACACCAGCCCGGCATCGATCACTGCCCAGATCGCGGTGCCGACGAGGAACGCTGCGAATAGCCACGCGCCAAGCGTCTTGAAGCGGGCGATCAGCAGGCCGGAAACCGCCATCACCAATCCGCCGACCAGGAAGTACCACGATCCTCCCAGACTGACCAACTTCAAGCCGCCTGCGGCAAGCGCCAAGCCGAGCAGGGCGATGACCACGCCGAGCCCGACCAGAATGAACTTTGATATGCCCGAGAGGCGTTGACTCTGCTTCACGTTGAATGTCCCCGTTGAAATGAGGTGCGCAGTATATCGTTAGGTAACTACCTAGTTAAAACACATATTTTCACGATAAAGCGTAGCCCGCGATTCAGGCGCACGTTCGCTGGTGTGTTGCTGAATGAGTTTGCGCCGAGGCAGCGAGGGAGAAGACCGGTTGTGTCAGTGTCGGTGGGATTAATGACAGCTATTAGTAAAAAAGCTGCTCATCCGCGACGAGGATGAACAGCTTTTGATTGCCGACGCATAGCGACCGACGGGAGGGAGATCAGGCGTTTTCTTCGATTCGGCGCACATCGCCAAGCGAATCACGCTGCATCGATTGCAGGTTTTTCTCGATGGTTTCGCACAGTGCTTCCATTTGAATCTGGTGTTCGCTGTGGCGAAACGGGCTTTGCAGGTCGGTGCCGATGCGTTCGATGGCCAACAGCATGAAGCCGACCACGGTCGAGGCCAGCGGCGTAAACCAGCCCAGCGATTCGACCAGCCCGACCGGCACGATCAGGCAGAACAGCGAAATGAACAGCCGCGGAAAATACACATAAGGGTAGGGCAGTGGCGTGTTGGCAATCCGCTCCATGCCGCCCTGGCTGTTGGACAGATCCACCAGCGTCGACTCCAGCCGCGCCAGCCGAATGCTGTCCAGACGCCCGGCCTTGTACTCGCGAGCGAGCAGCGCAGCCGAGCCGGTGAGAATGTCGTTGGCGAAATTGTTGGTGGTGCTGCTGCGGGCGAACTCGTCGGCGGGAATGAACGCGCGGACCTCATCGGGGCAGGGCAGCCCTTGCAGGTGTGCGGCGAGGCAATTGACGTAGGCGACGTGACGGCGCAGCAACGTCGACTTGACCGGATTGACCTCACGGCCGCCATCGTCGATCAGTGTCAGCACCTGACGAGCGAAGCTGCGCGAGTTATTGATCATCGACCCCCACAGCGTGCGCGCCTCCCACCAACGGTTATAGGCGCTGCTGTTACGGAAACTGATCAGCACCACCAGCGCCGAACCGAGCAACGTCAGGGGCATCAACGGCAGGTTCAACTTGGCGTTGAGAAACAGCATGAAATCCACGGTGACGGCGATGTCCCAGAGCAACAGCCAGAACAGCGACCAGCCCACGTAGCCGAGGGTCTTGATGATCAGACGGTACTTTTTGGCGATGGCAGCTTTCAAACCGAAACCTCATGAGCGTTGGCGATCAGGAGTGACGCCTTAACTCCGACGCTGTTTTCGCGCTAAAGGTCCGCAGCCTGCTAAATCGATTAACCCAACGCCGTGTCGAGGAACATCATCACCCCGAAGCCCAGCATCAGCCCCAGCGTTGCCGGGGTTTCGTGACCGTTGCGGTGGGTTTCCGGAATGACCTCATGGGACACGACAAAAATCATCGCGCCCGCCGCCAGACCCAATGCGATTGGATAGCCCAGCGCAAAGCCACTGGAAACACCCAGCCCGATCACCGCGCCCAACGGCTCCATGAGTCCCGAGCCGATGGCGATCAGCGCCGCGCGCCAAGCCGAAATACCGGTCACGCGCAACGCCAGGGCGATGGCCAGCCCCTCGGGGATGTCCTGTATGGCGATGGCGGTGGTCAGCGGCAGGCCGACTTTCATGTCGCCGTCAGCGAAACTCACTCCGATCGCCATGCCTTCGGGCAGGTTGTGCAGAGTGATGGCAAGGACGAACAGCCAGACCCGGTTGATCCGCTGCGACTCCGGCCCACGGCGGCCGCTTTCCTGATGCTCGTGGGGCACGAAGCGATCGAGCCCGATCATCAACGCCACGCCCAGCGCCAGACCGAACACCACCACACCGGCGGCAAGCAACGAATTGCCGGTCATTTTTTCCGCGGCTTCGATGCCGGGCAGGATCAGCGAAAACGAACTGGCGGCGAGCATCATGCCGGCGGCGAAACCGAGCATGGTGTCCTGCGTGCGTGACGCAATGTCGCGCAGGACCATGGCTGCCACTGCGCCCAGCGCCGTCGCGCCGAAGCCCGACAAGCCACCCAGCACCGCCAGACGCAGGTTGTTTTCGTCGGCGCCGACCAGTGCGGCGTAGCCGCTGATCAACAGCAACCCGGTGACGACAATCAACGTCGCCCAAAACAACAGCCCCGGCCAGCCGCCACTCGACGCCATGCTCCACCAACTGCGCATGGTCGTGCTTGCGGAAGACGAGGGTTGGGACATGGGGCCTCCTGTGAATTTTGGTCGAGAATGCGGGTGTGCTCACAAATATCAGAAGCGGTGGCGAGGGTAGGAATTGCAAATTTTTTTCGGGATAGGCGACAGACGGCAAAGCCGAAGATTAAAAACCAAAAATCAAAAGCCCCTCACCCTAGCCCTCTCCCGGAGGGAGAGGGGACTGACCGCGGTGGATGTGAGCGATACGCCGACCCGCGATACCGAGTCGAACTCAGGATTTGAGCACAGCCCAAATCGGCTCCCTCTCCTGGGGGAGAGGGCTGGGGTGAGGGGGATCGATTCTGGCCACCACACAAAACCAGCGCCGACCCACACAAGCATCGGCGCTCCAGAACTCAATCAGCGCAATGACCCGCCATCCCCATAAACACTGACATCCAACCCTTCAAACCGCGCCTTCAACTGCAACGCCAGATACAACGAATAATGCCGCGACTGGTGCAGATTACCGCCGTGAAACCACAGGTTGTCCTGCCGTGTCGGCTTCCACATATTGCGCAATTCCCCCTCGTATGGCCCCGGATCGTTGGTCGTGCCGGACCCAAGCCCCCAGCAGCGCCCAACCTTGTCAGCCACCTCCTGGGAAATCAGCTTGGCCGCCCAGCCACTCATCGAGCCATACCCGGTGGCATACACAATCAGGTCCGCCGCCAGCCGACTGCCGTCGGTCAGCACCACCGCATCCGCTTCGATGTGATCGACGCCCAGCCCCGGCGCGCTCTTGAGCTTGATCGTGCCATTGGCGAGGAGTTCGGAGGCACCGACATCAATGTAATACCCGGAGCCACGGCGCACGTACTTCAGAAACAGACCGGACTCATCATCACCGAAATCGAGCATGAAACCGGCCTTGGCCAAGCGCTCATAAAATTCTTTGTCGCGGGTTTTGATCGCGTCGAAGATCGGCTTGTGAAAACTCGGCATGACCTTGTACGGGATCGAAGCGAACAGCATGTCGGCCTTGTCCGTGGTCAAGCCTGCCTCCAGCGCGTCTTCGGAATAGAGCCCGCCAAACACCAGTTCCATCAAGCTGTCGGAGCGCACGATGTGCGTGCTCGAGCGTTGCACCATGGTCACCTCGGCGCCGTTTTCGACGAGGTCGGCGCAGATGTCGTGGGCCGAGTTGTTGGCGCCGATGACCACCGCACGCTTGCCGCGCCAGGCGTCGCCGCCGGGATGGCGGCTGGAATGATGTTGCTGCCCCTGGAACACCTCGGCGCCGGGAAAGCGCGGCACATTGGGCACGCCGGACATGCCGGTGGCGAGGATCAATTGCGTCGGTTTCAGCGTCATCCGTTCGCCGTCACGAAGCACCTCTACCGTCCAGGTCTGAGTCTGCTCGTCGAACCCGGCGCTCAGGCATTCGGTGCGCGACCAGTAATCGAGTTCCATGACCTTGCTGTACATCTCCAGCCAGTCGCCAATCTGGTCTTTTGGCGTGAACACCGGCCAGTGATCGGGGAAGGGCAGGTACGGCATGTGGTCGTACCAGACCGGGTCATGCAGGCACAGCGACTTGTAGCGACCACGCCATTGATCGCCGGGCCGTTCGGCCTTGTCGACGATCAGCGTCGGCACGCCCAGACGCTTGAGTCGCGCGGCGAGGCCGAGCCCGCCCTGACCGCCGCCGACAATCAGGCAATACGGTTGCGTGGTGATGCCCAGCGCCGCTTGTTCATCGCGGCGGCGTTCCAGCCAATTGCGTTTGTCGGCATGGGCGTGGCCATGGTTGGCGCCCATTGGCCGGCGGCGACCGCTGGGTTCTTCGAAGCCCTTGAGTTCGCGCATGGTGGTCAGCAGTGTCCAGCACAGGCCATCCTTGAGTCGCACATAACCTTTGCCTCGCGCGGCCTCGGTTTCCAGACTCATCCAGCCTTCGAGCACGCCGTCGGTCAGCGTTGCTTCACCGTCGAGTTTCCATTGTTGTGGCCGGGTCTGCTCAAGACGAGTTTCGAGCAGGTCGCGGATGGCCGGTTTGCCTTCAAGCGTTACCAGGTTCCAGCTGAACAGTAGCAGGTCACGCCAGAAGCATTCGTCGGCAAACAGCTCCAGCGTTGCCTCCACGTCACGTTGAGCGAGGCGCTCGTCGAGGGTTTCGATCCAGGCAGCGAGTTGCGCGGTCGGCGTTTGCAGGGGCGCATCGATAGCGATGTTCATAGGGCTTCTCCGATCTTGTTGTTGTAGGAACAACAGGCCCGGAGCAAGGCTCGGGCCAGCTTCGGCAAAGCCCCGTGGCAGAGCGGTTGGCGCCATGGAACGGCAATCGTGTATCGGCGTGGTGTCACGAATTCGGGAATGGGCGATGACACTGTGTCACGCCGGGCAAAGAACGCCGGTTTCTGACTTTTCATATAAGCTGCAAACAGTCCCGTGTCCGACCGTAGCGGAGAACAACAACAATGAAACCGGCCTTGATCAACGCCCATGCACAACAAGTGCTGCAAGCCGTGCAGGGCAGCGTCGCCAGTCATAACCCCGTTGCCGACCTGGCGATCACTCGCTCGTGGCGCCGTTGCCTCGATCAATACCGCCTCGATCCTGCCAGCCGCCGTGCGCCGGATGTGGTCGAGCAAGCGCGTTTGCAGGATCACCGCGCGCCGCTGGAACACATCATTGCCGTGGCGCACTGGCAGATGAACAGCCTGCACCAGCAGCTGGGGCGTGACGGCCATGTGGTGTTGCTCACCGATGCGCGCGGCGTGGCGATCGACAGCGTGTTCAACGATGCCGAACGCGCCGGGTTCCAGCGTGCCGGATTGTGGCTGGGTTCGGTGTGGAGCGAGGAGCACGAAGGCACCAACGGGGTCGGTACCTGTCTGGTCGAGCGCCAGCACGTGACCATCCGCCGTGATGAACATTTTCGCGGCAAGCACGTTGGCCTGACGTGTTCGGCCAGCCCGATCTTCGACCCGAGCGGCGAATTGCTTGCTGTGCTCAATCTGTCCTCGGTGCGCGAGGAGCAGAGCCTCGAACAGCGTTTCAAAGCCATGGCGCTGACCAATCTGTCGGCCAAGCTGATCGAAAGCTGTTTTTTTCTCGGGCATGATCCGCAGCGCTATCTGCTGCGCTTCCACCCGGATGCTGGCTTTGTCGGACTGCTGGGCGAAGGGCTGCTCAGCTTCGATGAGAATGCGCGGATCTGCTCGATCAACGACGCGGGTCTGGAACTGCTTGGCCTCAATCGCGAGGCGATCATCGGTCAGCCGCTGACGCTGCTGCTGGAGACACCGATTGATCAACTGATGAGTCACGCCGGCGCACAACCCAGCGTCTGTTGGCCGCTGCGCCTGGCTGACGGTCGGCAGCTTTATGCCCAATTGCGCGAACCGCTGCGCCGGCCACAACCGGCGATTCCCGCAGTCATCCCTGTCAACGACGCGCGCGTCTGCCTGGAAGACCCGCGCCTGCAACGCGGTTTTGCCCGCGCACTGCGAGTGCTGGAGCGCGACGTGCCGGTGTTTCTGCAAGGCGAAACCGGCACCGGTAAAGAAGCCTTCGCGGCGGCGCTGCACCGCGCCAGTTCGCGAGCGAGCCAGCCGTTTGTGGCGATCAATTGCGCGGCAATTCCGGAAACGCTGATCGAAAGCGAGCTGTTCGGCTATCGCGGCGGCAGTTTCACCGGGGCGCGCAAGGAAGGCATGCTCGGCAAGCTCGAACAGGCCCACGGCGGCATCCTGTTTCTCGATGAAATCGCCGACATGCCCTTGGCCCTGCAGACGCGCCTGCTGCGTGTGCTAGAGGAGCGCCAGGTGGTGCCGCTCGGCGCCACAACGGCACGGCCACTGGATATACGCCTGATCAGCGCCAGCCACCAGAATCTGCAGATTTGCGTCGCCGAAGGGCGTTTGCGCGAAGACCTGTTCTACCGCATCGGCGGTTTTGCGGTGCAACTGCCAGCGCTGCGCGAGCGCTCGGACAAGGGCCAGTTGCTCGATCTGTTGCTGCGTGAAGAAGCCGTCGGCATGCGTATCCGACTGGACGCCGGGGTCAAGGAGCGTCTGCTCAAGCAGCCCTGGCCCGGCAACGTCCGGCAACTGCGCACCTGCCTGCGCACTCTGGTCGCACTGGCGACAGAAGGGCGAATCAGTCTCGATGACCTGAGCGAATTACTGCCGGAGGCGGCAGACAGCACAGCCCCCACGGAAAACCTGCTGTGCGTCTCTGAGCGACAGACTCTACTGACGCTGATCGAAACCGAGCATTGGCACATCGCCCGGGTCGCCTCGCGGCTGGGCATCAGCCGCAATACCCTGTATCGCAAGTTGCGCCAGCACGGGATAACCCGGCCCGGCTGATCGCGATTTATCACGGCAGGTGCCCGACACATCGTCCGATTCCTGAACCCAGAGGCAAGCCCCCATGTTGAAAGTCTGCACCCTCTTGTTATGCCTCGCCCTGGCCAGTTGCAGCGGCGTCGACGTGCGCAGCTACAGCCAGGAAAAACCCACGCTGGAGCTGCGCGAATTCTTCGAGGGCCGGGTCGAGGCCTGGGGGATTTTCCAGAAGCGTTCGGGTGAAGTCGCCAAGCGCTTTCATGTGCTGATCAATGGTCATTCCGAAGGCGACAAGTTGATTCTCGACGAGTCGTTCACTTACAGCGATGGTACGAAACAGAAACGCGTCTGGACCCTGACTCCGGACGGCCCCGGCCAATGGCGAGGCACTGCCGGCGATGTGGTCGGCGAGGCGCGTGGCGAGACGGCCGGCAACGCCTTGCGTTGGCGGTATGTGCTGCGTTTGCCGGTGGACGGCGAGGAGTACGACGTTGAGCTCGATGACTGGATGTACCTCATGGACAGCAAGACCCTGATCAACCGCTCGTACATGAGCAAGTTCGGCGTTGAGGTCGGTCAGATCACTCTGTTTTTCCGTAAATAACCCGGGCAGGGCGGGCGTTAATACTTCCAGAACACCGGCGTAATCAGCACCAGCACCGTAAGGATTTCCAGTCGCCCCAACAGCATGCCGATGGTCAACAACCATTTCGCGGCATCCGGCAAAGATGAAAAGTTGCCTGCCGGGCCGATGATCGTGCCCAGCCCCGGGCCGACGTTGCACACCGCGGTGGCGGCGCCGCTCAATGCTGTCGTCCAATCGAGTCCGATCAAGGCCAGCCCGAGAGCAATCAGGGCAATGGTGATGGTGAAGAAAAACGAGAAGGTCAGCAGCGAGCGCAAGATCTCTTCGTCGATCGGGTGGCCGTTGTACTTCTTCTGGATCACCGCGCGCGGGTGAATCAACTGCTTCAAACTGCTGACCAACAGCGCCGCAGCCACCTGGAAACGGAAGATTTTCAGGCCGCCGGCGGTGGAGCCGGAGCATCCGCCGACGAAGGTCAGGTAGAAGAACAACAGAATGGCGAAGCTGCCCCACAGCGTGTAATCGCCGACTGCAATGCCGGTTGTCGTGACCACTGAGGTGATGTTGACCGCAACGATGCGAAACGCATCCCACCACGAGTAATCGCTGTGCAGCCACAGCCAGGTGCCAACCAGCAGCGAAATGACCAGCAGAAACCCGATGAAGCCGCGCACCTGATGATCTTTCAACAGTGCACGACGGTGCCCACGCAAGGTCGCGACATACAGAGTGAAGGGCAGGCTGCCGGCGATCATGATGACCACCGCGACCCAGTGAATCGACGCTTGCGGCCAATGCCCGAGCGAGGCATCGGAGGTCGAGAAGCCCCCCGTGGAGATCAGCGACATCGCATGGTTGATGGCTTCAAACGGGGTCATGCCGCACATCCACAGGGCCAGCGCGCCTGCCGAGGTCAGACCGAGATACAGGAACAGGATGTATTTGGCGGCGACATGGGAGCGCGGCGTGACCTTCTCTGACCAGTCCGAGGACTCGGTCTGGAACAGACGCATGCCGCCAACCCGCAGCAGCGGCAGGATCGCCACCGCCATGCCGATGAAGCCGATGCCACCGAGCCAGTGCAGCATCGAGCGCCACATCAGCAGGCCCGGCGAAGCATGGTCCAGTCCGCTGAGTACCGTGGAGCCGGTGGTGGTGATGCCGGACATGGTTTCGAAAAAGGCGTCGGTGTAACTGATGTGACTGATCAACACCATCGGCAACGCGGCGAAGGCACACACCACCACCCAACTGGCGGTGGTCAGCAGGTACATGTCGCGCGGGCGAAGCTGAGCCGTCTCGGGACGCCCGCGCACCACCAGCAAAAGGCCACAGACGACGGTGATCACGCTCGACCAGAGAAACGCCGAGAGGTCATCGCTGCGCTCGAACGCCACCAGCGTGAGCATGGGAATGGCCATGCTCACGGCGAGGGTGATCAGGAAAATGCCGAGGATGAAACCGATAAGCCGCAATGCTGCAAAAGACATGAACGTTCGTCTGCTGAAATAACGGCGCGTAGTATCGGATGTCGGCATGGCGGGTGCGTAAAATTTGCGTAATTTTTTCAGCTTTTGCGCAGCAGCGTTGCGGTGACTGGCGCTGATGTCCAGTCACGGTAGCGTCATGATCAGCCGACCAGATGCAGAAACTGCATGTGCCGCTCGTACTGATCGAGGATGTCACCGATCACTTCTTCACGGGACCAGCCCATGATGTCCTGATCCTGGCCGCCCTCGCGCAAGTGCACTTCGGCGCGGAAATATTTGCGCTCCTCGTCCTGGGTATCGGCCATCACAAAGCTCGGCATGGTGTAAGGGTGCGGCCGCACTTCGTAGATGAACTGCGGATTGTCAGCGCTGCCGACGCTGAGCCGTACGCTGTTGTCCTCCAGATCCTCGACGGTGCAGACGTAGCCTTGCTTGCGCCACTCCTCGGCGACCGACAGGCACGCCGGTTTTGCCGTCTCGGCAATGAACCGCAGCACATGCGCGCGGCGCGGGAACATCGCCATGGTGCGCAAGCGTCGTTGCCAGCCGCCCGGATGGCGGCTGACCCCAGGCGAGAGCGATTGATAGCGCAAGCCGCGCTTGGTCGCGTCGAGTTTCAGGGCTTTGAGCAAGCCGCGCATGCTAAAGAGCAGGGTGATGGTGAAGGGCAGTGCGCTGGCAATCGTCGCGGTTTGCAAGGCCTTGAGCCCGTCAGCCAGGAGCAGGGCGATCGCCACCAGGCCCATGCTCGACGCCCAGAACACCCGCTGCCAGACCGGCGTGTTCGACGATCCGCCCGATGCGAGCATGTCGACCACCATGGCGCCAGAGTCCGCCGAGGTGACGAAAAACACCACGACCATGACCACCGCGACCAGCGAGATCACCCCGGAAAACGGGAAGTGCTGGAGAAAGGCGAACAACGCTAGCGAGGTATCTTTATCAATGGCCGCGCCGAGGTCGGTGATGCCTTCAGTGAGGATCATGTGAATCGCGGTATTGCCGAACACGGTCATCCACAGCAGCGTGAAAGCCGCGGGCACCAGCAATACGCCCATCACAAATTCGCGAATGGTGCGGCCACGGGAAATGCGCGCGATGAACAACCCGACGAAGGGCGACCACGCCAGCCACCAGCCCCAGTAAAACAGGGTCCAGCCGCCGATCCAGTCAGTCGGTTGGTAGGCGTACAGATTCAACGTGCGGCTGACGATTTCGGTCAGGTAACCGCCGGTGTTCTGCACGAAGGTTTGCAGAATCAGCACGGTAGGCCCGAGCATAATCACCATCAACAGCAACAACACCGCCAGGCCGAGGTTGAGCTCGGAGAGCCGGCGCACGCCTTTGTCCAGCCCGGTGACCACGGAAATGGTCGCAAGGCCGGTGGTGGCGACAATCAGAATGATTTGCACGGTGGTGTTGATCGGCACACCGAACAGGGCGTTGAGCCCGGTGTTGATCTGCGCCACGCCAAAGCCCAGCGAAGTCGCCACGCCGAGCACTGTGCCGATGATCGCGAAAATATCCACCGCATGGCCGATCGGCCCATGAATGCGGTCACCGATCAACGGGTACAGCGCAGACCTGAGGGTCAGCGGCAAGCCGTGTCGGTAGCTGAAGTAGGCGAGGATCATCGCGACGATGGCGTAGATTGCCCAGGCATGCAGGCCCCAATGAAAAAACGTGATTTTCATCGCTTCCCGCGCTGCTTCGACGGTGCTGCCATCGCCCACCGGCGGATTGAGAAAGTGCATGACCGGCTCAGCCACGCCGAAAAACATCAGGCCGATGCCCATGCCGGCCGAGAAGAGCATGGCGAACCAGGTGGTGCTGCTGTAATCGGGGCTACTGTGATCGGGCCCGAGCTTGATATCGCCGTAGCGACTGATGCCCAGAAACACCACGGTACCCAGAATGATTGCCACCGCGAGGATGTAGAACCAGCTGACATTGGTGATGATCCAGTGCTGCACATTGGCGAACACCACCTGCGCGTGGGCCGGGAACACACTGGCGTAAATGACCAGTAAAAGCAGAAGCACGCCCGAGGTGTAGAACACCGGCGGGTTGAGTGTCGGAGCGGCGCCCGTGTCGGCCTTGTTGGTCATATGGGTCTCCTTAGGTCGGTCACAGCGCGTTATGCGACTGAGGGATATCGCGTAGCGTTTCAGATGACCATAGGGGACGGGCGTCGTTCCGCAATGCCCTGGCGGCGTTTTTTTGCAGGCACCGACAGATTATTTACGGGTTGGTGAGCATCCGTTTCAGTGCGCGGACAACATCGCGGGCGGACTGCTCGGTGATCGTCCCCGGATATTGATCGAACATATGCGGGGCGCCGGGGTAGACGTGCAGCTCGACGGCCGAGAAATTCGCCGTGCTGACGTCACCGAAGCTGCTCGAGCAAAGATCGGTCCGCGCGGCGGCGGACCTGCTCGATCATGATCTGATTCTCTCGGAAGTGACCTTGCTTTCTCGAGTGGATCGAAAGCGAGCTCGGCCATGGGTTCGTCTATTGAGGCGGATTGACCTCAGGTCGGGATCGCACCGCTGAGCACGGCAAACGCCAGCATCACCAGGCTCACGCCCCAGGCCCAGAAAAATGTGTACATGATGTGCTTGCGCAACTCGACGCCGGCCAGCGCCAGGGCGAGGTAGACGCTGGGCACCACCGGGCTGATGGCGAAACCGGTGTTTTCGCCGATCAACATCGCCCGTGCGACTGCTTCGAGAGGCACGCCGGCAGCGACCGCCACATCACGAATCACCGGCAGTAATGCAAAGTAGTAAGCATCGGGCGAAAAGATCATCCCCAGCGGCACGCCGAACGCGCCGATGATCAGGTGCAGGTATTGCGCAGAGCCGTGGGGCAGGGCGTCGATCAGCGCCAGGGCCATGCCATCGGACATTTTCGCCCCAGACAACACGCCGAGCAGCACGCCGGCCGCCATCATCACCAGGACCATCTGCAACGCATCGGCCGCATGCGCCTTGATGCGCTCGGTCTGCGCCTCCAACGAAGCAAAGTTAAGCGGCAGCGCAATGCCCAAACCGACCATAAAACAGGCGTACAACGGGAAAATACCGCTGAACAGGCAGGCGAGGATGGCGACGGTCAGGGCCACGTTGAGCCAGTAACGCAACTGACGCGGAGACAGCGCGTGCTCACGTTCCTCGGGTTGGGCCAGTGTGGTGTCAAAACTCGACGCGGCGCCCAAGGATTTCGGCAGCCGCCGCTGCGCACGCAAACCGAGCCATCCGGCAATCAGCAGCAGACAGGCAAAGCCCACCAGTTGCACCGGAATCAGCCCCATCCACAGCGCTGTCGCGTCGAGTCCAGTGGTAGCGGCTGCGCGAGCGGTGGTGCCGCCCCAAGGCACCATGTTGCCGACACCCGCGGTGGTGCCGACCAACAGCAAGAGCATGTTCGGGCTCATGTTCAGGCGTTTGTACAGTGGCAGCAGTGCCGGAATGGTCAGCAGAAAAGTGGCGGCACCGACGCCGTCGAGGTGCACCACCGCCGTCACCAGCACCGTGACCAACGCCACGGCCAGCGGCTTGCCGCCGGTACGCCGGATCAGGAAATTCACCAGCGGATCGAACAGGCCACGATCACGCATGATGCCGAAATACAAAATGGCGAACAGAAACAGCGCGGCGGTCGGCGCCACGGTGATCAGGCCATTCTTGATGAAGTCACCGATTTGCGGCGGTGCGAACCCGGCCAGCAGGCAGACGGCGACGGGGATTGTGGTGAAGCCCACCACCGGGCTGATTCTGCGGAGCAAAATCAGCGCGATGATGCTGAACATCATGAGAAAACCCAGTGCAGTGATCATGGATATGGCATCTCGGTATTGTTTTTATTGTTCGATTCGGCCTGATACGACGGCCCGGTAAAAGCTATCAGAGGAGGGTAGTCAACCCGGCGCGGGCAGGCGCAACGACAACAGCAGGTAGCTGAGGCTTTTGCCATGGCGGTCGAGCCCCGGGCTGCGATTCACCCCGCCTTCGAGCGCATCGTCGAGAACGAAATTCAGCGCCTGCAGGGTATCGATCTCGTAGCGTTGAACGCGTGAAGGCCGGCGGCTGGCGAACTGCTCGGCGACGCGCTCGACGGTCAGTTCGCGCTTGAGCCAGTCGTAGTGCGCGGCGTCCAGCGGCAGGACCACCACGCTGAGGATATTGCCTTTATCACCGGCGCGGGCGTGGGCGAAATCAGCTAGCGTGACAAGGGCAGTCATCAGTACCACTCCAGGCGCGTCTCGATTTCATCGCGCGCAATCAGAAAAGCGTGGGTGGCAATCGACTCGCTCAAGTGCCGGCGAACGCCGCCACCGCCAGCCGGGCCGTTGGTGTAAAGCGACTCAACCTCGGCTAACAGCATGTCGACCTGGGCGCGGTCCTTGTGTACCAGACCGACCCTGACCGTCACATCGGCAACTTGCGGTGCTTGCGCCAGACATTGGTTGAGGTAGTCGCCACGGGCATCGTTGAACAGGCTGGCCACCCCGGCAATGTCGATCCACGGCTGCACTTGCGGGGCCAGTTGATCGAAGCGTTGCAGGAGGATTTCACGGGCAAGCTTCGCCCGAGCGATCGCGCCGGGGCCGGCGTAGGAAATCTCGGCCTCGCCAAACCACATGCCACGCAGGCCCGCCAAACCCTTGAGCTGCGCGGGACGCGGGTGACCCTGAATACCGCTGATGGCCACGCGATCAGGGGAGAGTGTGGTCACGCGTGCTTCGCCAAGGTCGAGCACCACATCCGGTGTGAGGTAACGGCGCGGGTCGTGGACTTCATACAGCAGCTGCTCTTTGACGGTGCGCTCGGTCACGCAGCCGCCGGAGCCGGCCGCTTTGCTGATCACCAGCGTGCCGTCAGCACTGATCTCGGCGATCGGGCAGCCCAAGCGCGCTGGATCGGGCACGTCCTTGATGCCGGGATGGCCAAAATAGCCGCCGGTGACTTGCGTGCAACATTCCAGCAGATGCCCGGCCGCTGTGGCGATGGCCATTTTCTCCCAGTCATCCGCGGGCCAGCCGAGGCCATGGCGGATCGGCCCCACCGCCAGCGAAGGGTCGGCAACCCGACCGCAGAGGACGATGCCGGCGCCGTCATTCAGTGCCTGGGTGATGCCGTCTGCACCGGTGTAGACGTTCACCGAAACCACATCGTGTTGCGCAACTTCGAGGTCCAGCCACTGCTCAAGTCGTTTCTGTTCGAGATGCAACAAGTCATCGCCGAGCACGCAGGCGATCTTCAGATCAGCGTGGCGTCCGCCCAGTTCGGCGCGCAAACGCCGGGCGGCCGCACGTGGATTCGCCGCGCCGCCATTGGTGATGATGGGGATGCCAGCCACGATGCAGGTATCGAGAACCGGGCGCAGAAAGTCGAATAACCGCGCGGCATAGCCGCTTTGCGGGTCAGCCTGTTTACGCAGCTGCGCCTCGGCGAGCGTGCGCTCGGCGAGCAGTTCATACATCAGATAGCGTTTGCCGCTGCGGCTGGCCAGATCCTGCGCGAGGCGCAAACCCGCGTCGGGGCGATCGTTGGCGAAACCTGCGCCACAACCGATATGAATTGTTGTTGTCATTGCGTCGGACTCGGCATGTGTTCGCGGCCATCATGCGAGCGTTGGATTGTTCTGTGAATTTTAAATATTCTAATAATTAATCCATTAATTTTATCGGTCGAGCATGGACATCAACTTCCGCCAACTGCGCGCGTTCATCCTCATCGCCGAGACCTCAAGCTTCACCCGCACCTCAGAGAAACTGCACCTATCACAACCGGCGCTGAGCTACATCATCCGCAAGCTCGAAGACACCATCGGCCTGCAACTGCTCGCGCGCAACACCCGCAGCGTCGAACTGACCCCGGCCGGCGAACACTTCCTGCCTCAAGCCCAGGCCATGCTGCGCGACATGGAAAACGCCGTGCGCGACGCGCGTGAAACGCTGAATCTCAATCGCGGCAGCATTCGCTTGGCCGCACTGCCGACCGCCGCGGCATCGTTCCTGCCGGAAATCATCGCCGCGTTCATGCGCGAACACCCCGGCGTGCAGGTATCGCTACGCGATGGACGCGCCGGGGAGGTGAGTCATTGGGTGCAAAGTGGCGAAGTCGATATCGGCATCACGTCGCGGCCGGAGGATCTGTCGGGATTGGAATTCGACGCGCTGATGGACGACAACCTGGTGCTGCTGGTGCGCCGGGATGCGCTGGCGGGTAGCACGGACGAACGCTGGCAGTCGCTGCCTTATATAGCGCTGACCCGGGACACCAGCATTCGCCCGTTGGCGGATGCGGCATTGGCGTTGTTGGGTGTGAAGGCTGAATGTTCGTGGGAAGTTGCGCACATGAGCACGGCGGCGGCGCTGGTGCGTGCGGGGTTGGGGTTTACCTTGCTGCCGGCCAGCGCCACGAGGTTTTTGCGTGTTGATGCGGAGGTGGCGGTTTTGCAGGTGGAACAGCCGCAGCAGCGGTCGTTGGGTTTGTTGCAGAGGAAACCGTTGAAGCAGACGCCGTCGATGCAGGCGTTTGTGCGCAGGTTGGGTGGGCATTCTGCCTGGGCGTGATAAAAAATTTTCGACATCCAGCGAAACCCCTCGCAAGCCCCGATCGATCTGGACGCCGGTTAAAGTAAAAATCCGAGTGCCCGGTCCACTAATCGCGATGGCGGCCGCGACAGCGATACAGGCCACCTTTCATTTCGACGGGGTCGCCACGATTGGCAGTGCATTTGGTGGCATACCGCAAGGTTTGCCAGTGTTGGGCCTGCCAGAAATCACACTGTCGCGTGTTATCGATCTGATTGGTCCGGCATTCACCATCGCGATGCTTGGGGCAATCGAATCGCTGTTGTCCGCGACGGTGGCCGATGGCATGGCAGGTACCAAACATGACTCCAGTCAGGAACTGATCGGGCAGGGCGTTGCCAACCTTGTCACGCCGTTGTTCGGCGGTTTCGCCGCTACCGGTGCGATTGCCCGCACGGCAACCAATATCCGTAATGGCGCCACCAGCCCACTGGCCGGCATTACCCATGCGCTGACCCTGCTGCTGATTATTCTGTTTCTCGCGCCTCTGGCTTCAAACATTCCGCTGTGCGCGCTGGCCGCGATTCTTTTTGTGGTCGCGTACAACATGAGCGAGCTCAAGCACTTCAAGCGCATGGTCCAGCGCGCCCCGCGAGCAGATGTTTCGATCCTGCTCATTACCTTCGGTCTTACGGTGTTCAGCGATCTGGTGATCGCCGTGAATATCGGGGTCATTCTCGCGATGCTGCATTTCATGCGCCGCATGGCCTCGTCGGTGGAAGTGCAGCAGGTCGTCGAGCACGATCTGGAGGAAGACCTGAGGGCCAACGGCCAGGCTCGACTGCCAACAGGCACTTTGATTTATACGATTGAAGGGCCATTGTTTTTCGGCGCGGCAGAGACCTTCGAGCGCGTCCTGGCTCAGACGCATACCGATCCACGCCTGCTGATTATCCGTTTGAAGCGCGTACCGTTCATGGATATCACAGGATTGCAGGTGCTGGAGGAAGTCATTGAACAACTGCATGAACGGCATATCGTGGTGAAAGTGTGCGAGGCGAATTCCACGGTGTTCAACAAGCTCGACAAGGTGGGGATTCTGCAAGCAATCGGCGTGGAGCATTACCACGCCGACTTCAAAACCGCGCTGGTTGAAGCGGCCAATTTCACAGAGGAAGCACCGACGCTCCGAAAGCCAGCTCCGTGATGACGTTCAGTCCCTGCCTGCTCGCGGAGCCGGGTCGCCGTTAGTTGCTAAATCGCAGAGGCCCGAACGCTCGGTATGAATCGACCAAAGAATCGAAAAGCGAAATATCCGAGCGACTTCTAGCGAAGAGCTGGGCACCGACGACAGCAGCGAAAATTGCGCGGGCTCTAGCTTCACTTTCACTTGCTTCGCACACGTTCGCAGCCAATAGAAGCTTGCTTAACCATGCAATGTTGACATCAGCAAAGGTCTGAATTTCTTTTGTCATCTCAATGGGCAAGGTATCGGTTTCAGCGCCCATGAAACTACCCAGACAAAGGCGATTGTCGGCCTCAAGCGATCTACGGAAGATTTCAGGAAAGCGACGCAGAGCGTCTATCGGAGAGGGGCTTTCTGATTCGATGGCCTCTAGCGCGAGCGCACCGTCTTCCCAATAGCGTTTGGCAACCGCAATACCCAGATCGGCTTTGCTTGGAAAATGGTAGTAAATACTCGCCGCTTTAATACCAACATCTTGTGCAAGGTCGCGGAAATTCAAACCATTGTAACCCTGCGATTGGGCAATCTTTTTGGCCGCCAGCAGAATGGCTTCTTTGGAGTTGACGCTCATGTTGGTGCCTTTCGTCTTAGGACGATCTTTCAAAATCGGGAAAGCTAATTTACAGCAAAGACCTACCGTGTGACAGGTAGAGTGTTGGCGGCGAGCCGTGAGCGCAACGTGACTTGGCTGCTCAAGTAGAGGCCGTTCCATCATGATCAGTAAACGGCATCGCAAGCCGACACTATTGAAATCACTACGGTCACCGAGAAGGCCAAGGCTGTGGCGATCTCGGCGCACGTAGTTTCCATTGAGCTGTTACTGGGCTGGCGAATCCAGCTCGGGAATGCCGCTGTTCCGATCAGCGTAGGCAGCCTGGAAGCTCGGACGTTTTGTCCAGCGCTGCCAGTACGCATCCAGGAACTCAAAACGCTCGTCTAGTGGTGTTGCATTGACCGGGAATTTCGAAAAGGCGATCGCGGTTGCCAGGGTAATGTCCGAGAAGGTCGGGGCATCGCCGCCGAGCAGCCATTCGCGGCCGTCTGACAGATGACGATTGACCAGTGCCGCGTGAGCCAAAGCTTCCTTGCGGCAGTGTTCGCCCCAAGCCTCATTTTTGGTCAATTCCAGTTTGAAGCCGAGCCCGGTGTGCAACACGTGGAACGCTGTAACGATGCGGTACAGGATATGCACCCACACCCGGTTGTCCCACATGTTATCCAGACCCTGTTCCAGGGCGGTCGCCCCCATTATTTTGCGACCGGGATACTCCTGGTCAAGATAACGAACGATGGCAGCCGTTTCGGAAATGTAGCTGCCGTCTGCCAGTTGCAGGGTGGGAGTTTCGCCCCACGGATTCATATTCAAATGACGCCAGCCACGCTGTTCGCCTAAAGGAGACATGTCATAGATGGTCTCGGCAAATTGGTCGGCGATGCCCTTTTCGTGCATGAACAGACGCAGACGCTGGGGGTTTGGAAAGGCCGAAGGCGAAGTGAAAAGCTGAAGTTTATTAGTCATGATCGATCCTGCAGAGTGGTGGCTGGGTTGTCTATCTACTGTTTGGTAGGTAAACCTTAGCGAGCATTCCCGGGCGCGTCAACACCTATCTAACATTCGTTAGGTAAATTGCTTATTGGGATTTACTTGCTGCATCGGCTCGATTGAGGTGAGTCCGCTGCAAACTGCAGCAATTTCAGGCGGGGGGATCCAGCAGGGAAATCAGGCGCGGCTCGATGCTGTCGGGTTGTATCTCGAGAATTGCCAGCGAGACCGGCAACTTGAAACGCCGAGGGCCGGCGCTACCAGGGTTCACGTATAAACGATCGCCGCGCCATTCGATGCGCGGTTTGTGGGAATGGCCGGTGATGATGAGTTTTATGTCTGGATCTAAATCGGCGGAGACGTCGGCGATGTCGTGGATAAGCAGGGTGTGCCAGCCGTTGAGATTGCAGGTCAGAAGGTCGGGGAGATCTTTGGCCCATGGGCTGCTGAGATCATTGTTACCGCGCACGGCGTGGACGGGACCAATTTCGGACAATTGGGCGAGGATGTCCGGGTTGCCGATGTCGCCGGCGTGAATGATCAGGTCACAGCTTTGGAGCGCGTCGATGGCTTCGGGGCGCAGGAGATTGTGAGTGTCGGATATTACGGCGATTTTCATGGGCGAATTCTCCGTGGTCGTTCCGGTTAGGGAGTGACTGTTTTTCGACCCATTGCAGACCTTCAGGTGGGTAAGTTTTTGTCACTCGTGAACGGCATTTTCAAGGACTTTGCGATCCGATCTAAAATTTTTATGCATTTTTCAGAAACAACGAGCGGTGGTTCGTCAATCATATAAAGCAGGTGTTCGAACGCTACTCTAGCCTCGTTGTGATCGACATAATCCAGAACTATTTCACCACCATTCTCTAAACCTGCCTGAGCTAATGCATGGCCTTCCGGTACAGGGCCGAGCTGGTCGTATGCAATGGACATCAGCGCCGAGATTTCCTCAAGTGCCTCAACGAAATCGGCCCTAATAAAGTCTTCGGCTCCCGGTGTCAGCGTTTCCAAATTAACGGACACCGCTCAACTCTTTGACACCCCTAAATTTTCATCGTCAAAAATCTTCTAATGCTGGATATTTAATGGAAAAATCCAGCATTAAAAAACCTCGAACACAAAAAAATTATTCCTGAAAATCATAAAGTTAGAAAAATTTTATTCTGATAGTTTTGATTTTTTCCTGAGGAGAGCTATACCTTCGATTTTCATGGTTCATGAGAACAGATCATGAAATCTAAAGTACCCTCAACCCTCGATATCTTGGCAGTTGTAAGCCATTCTGGCGGAGAATATCCGACCTCCGTAATGGTTGAGCGCCTGTCTGATCCCCCCTTGACCATCGTTAAGATGCCACGTGCTACCTCTAGGAGCGCGCTGAAATGATCGAGACAGGAAGCCTGGTCATGCAGAAAGGGCCAGACAGCGAGCTCTACAAAGTCGAGGAGATAGTCGATCGCGAACGGCAGGTGGTGAAGATTCGCTGCGTAAGCACTGACGCCACGATGGATGTACAAATAAACAACCTTATCAAGTTGAACCGTAGCGACCTCCTAGAAATACAAGAGAGCATCAAATTACGCGCCGACGATGCCAATAACGATGTAGCGGATGACCCAATAACAGAAGAACAGTGGGCTCTGGCGCAGGAACGCTATAACGCGTTCAAAAGATTCAACAATGGAGATATTAATCTCAAAACCAAACGTGATGTCATGGCTGAGCTAAAAATCAGCCGTAGCACCTTCTACACATTACACGATCAGTTTGATGAAGAAATCGGCATCGTCTCTATGGTTGTGAATGCCAAGGGACGCAAGAAGGGCTGCACGTTGCTAAGCGTAGATCAGGAAGATGCCATTTTCTACTGCTACAACACTTATGCTGGCAAAGGCTGGACGTATAATTACCTCCACTCAAAGCTCCAAGCAGAGTGCCATAAACGCGAGATACCATATCCGTCGCTGTCGGTCATGCGTAAGCGGATAATGCTTATACCTGCCAATGACAGGGAAGCCAAGAAGAAAGGCGATCCCACAGCAAAAGACAAGTATGCAAATCGGAAAGTACGCCGGCTTTCGCGAGCCCTCCAGGAACTGCAGCTCGATCACACTCTCGCCGATATATTCTTGCGCTCTGAAAAAGATGATAAGCCAATCGGAAGGCCCTATCTTTCACTCGCTGTGTGTACATACACGGGTGTGATTGTAGGCTTTCATCTTTCCTTCGATGCACCAAGTTGCAGAACAGTTTCGAATCTGATGCTACACGCGCTGATGCCCAAAATCGAATTCATGGAAGGACTCGGCCTCGGAGGCCTCTTGCATCCCTACTATGGGAAGCCTGAGGTCATATTTACTGACAACGCTAAAGAGTTTCGCTCCAAATCCTTCCGTCGCGCATGCGAAAAATGGGGCATGAAAGTTAGGTTCCGTCAATCTAAACAGGCGGGTGGAAAAGTCGAAAGAACTTTCGGGACATTGAACACAAAGTTTATCCACCTGCAGCGTGGCACGACTTGTTCACGCCCACAGCGTACTCGGGACTTTGATCCCGCTAAAGACTCGGTAATGACTTATCGGGAGTTTCTGATCGAGCTAACCAAGGCGATTTGTCAGCACAACGAAACCGCAGATTTCTCCGGCAAATCTCCAGCCCGACGCTGGAAAGAATACTATACCGACGCAAACGGGAGAATGCTGCTGCCTGAAGCGATTCTCAACCCGAAACGCTTCGCGCTTGAAATATTGCCAGAGCGCTCAATTACGTGCACCAATTGCTACGTGGAGTATCGCGGTATCCAATATGAAATTGGAGCCGCCAAGGATCACACTCGCCGGAAACTTCTTATTAAACCAGATGCCCTTAATATTCATACGATCTGGGCCTATTTGTCGGCCAAGGATGAATGGATCGAGCTTGACGCAATTGACAAAGACATACTCCCGCGCACGATGACGGAGTTCTTACTCCAGCGAAAACTTCTCGATCAACCAGGTCATCTAAGTCTAGAAGGCATCAAAGCCACGCTACTGCTCAACGAGGGCCATGCCCAGAACGAAGCGAAGCGCCGGCGCGCCCTAGAGGCCGGACTCATCGACGAGCAGTATCACTTCCGTAGCGAGCGGAAGCCGAAGACCCTGACCACTCATAAGAAACGTGATTTCACACAGCGGGCATCAGCGATGCTCGGGGAGAGCTAGATGAACCATCTCAGTGAGGCCGCACGCAAGTTTATGGACAAATCTGACGAGGAGCGCATGCAGGCGTGTCGTCGAAGGATTTTCATGGTCATGCCTGAGTTCATGAAGACCTACGACATGATTTCCGACCTTCTAGCCGCCGAGCGATCAGACAGCAACATCGGCCTCGTTATCGTGGGCCCACCCGGTGCTGGTAAGACGACCTTAGGCAAAAAGATCGTAGAGCTTTTCGAGGACTCGCCGCATGGCAAACTCCTGTATATCGACCTGGCTAACTACGCGGAGGACATGGATCTGCGGGCCATCTTGCACCGTGCGTTGGGGGTGGTCAAAACACCCCGAAATCCCTATGCCACCTACGATAATGTCCATGAGGCGTGGCGTTTGATTAGAGAGAAAAACATTCGTGGTGTAGTGCTGGATGAGACGCACGATCTTGGACGTGCAGTCAGTGCCAGGCGTGGCAATGCAAATCTCACAGCCCTAAGGTCGTTTTCCAACAGCGATTACGGGCTCACAGTGATCATAATTGGCATTAAAAAACTCTACGAGGTGCTTGCCCCAGATACGCAGCTCACAAGTCGCTACACGATCCGTAGGGTGACGATTGAGGAATGGAAATCAGATAGCGAGTTGTTAGCAAACTTTCTCACGGGTTTCGTCAGCCATCTTCCACTCAAAAAAGAGTCCATCGTCGATGGCATGGACTTCATGGCTTCAGTCGTTAGGCTGCGGGGTAATACCAGGGCGATCACGGATTTACTACGTGCTTGCGGGATCGAGGCCATACGCAACGGCCACGAGTGCATCACGCTGAAGTTGTTTGAAACGATGCACGCTGAGCTCCTCGGTGCTTTGACTGAGGACGACATCATGCTGCAGTTAGATACGGGGGGTGGGCCAGCACAGAGCACTCAAACCGCTCTGAAACAGCGTCGTGCTAAATCCGAGAAACGCAAGCGCTCCCCGAAGGCCGCCAAAATCCCCGCAGCTAAGGACGACATCATTTCTTAAGACGTCTTCGACTCAGGATAGCCCGCTGCGCCCGAGCAACACTGCGAAGAGACGGCGCTTTGAGGTGATTCCTGATCGTTTCTCTCCCACTATGCAGGTCGACCTGCATTTCGCGTCAAAAAAAGCGTAGCTGGAGTCAAGATGGGGCGATTTCCGCGGTGGATCAGTTCCTCAAGCAATGAATCGGTACTTCAGCAGTGTCTGGAGATAATACGAAATTCTCTCGCGCAATCGGTAGCCCATCTTGCAGTAAAAAGTCATGCCGCAGAACAGTATGCAGCAGCGATGCAACCACCACACAAGTTCGCGAATGAAGCCCCACATTCCCAGCCTGACACTCAGGTGATCCTGCTTTCTGGCGATGCTGGTTGCGGTATGAGCGCAATAACGCATCAGCTATCCCGGAGGCTCAGCCGGCAAGGCATCAACGTGTTGGAACTGCCGGAGCTACCAGCCCAGCCAAACCCGACGTTGATCGATGGGCTTGTCGAAGCTCTGGGGCTGCCACCTCAGACGATGGGGGGTCAGAAGTCCCAGATTGAGTCCGTCTACAGCGCCACGTTCAAGTTGCGTCATTTTCAGGTGACTGTCGTGAATGACGTGCAATCGTACATGAAGCGCCCCTACAGCAATGCATCACCCGCGGTCGCAAAAATCGCCGAATTTGTTAATTCCGGGATTTCAAAATTTGTTTTCTTGAGCGCCACAACCCAATGCAGCGATGCCTTGACTGAGGGACTTCAGATTGCAGATATCTCTTACTCAAAGATACAAGTCCAAAGAATGCCATTCGGTGCTTCTTACATTGGTTTTGTCACCAACACTATTGAAAGGCTGACCGGATCTGCTGAGATCCCCGAGTCACTGCCGCTGGAGTTGTACAAGCTCTCGGATGGCTTGGTAGGCGTGACCGTGAGCCATATTCGCTGCTTGGTAGGCCCCCGTTCTGGAACGAAACGCTCCCATACGCCTCAGAAAATGACGTGGTTTCGCGGCTTCTGTCGGCCCGCCGATGATGAGACCTTTTCCTCTTGGCTCATGCGGAACGCGTTCACTAAGGGCGTCTGGTCGGTAACCGGTACCGAATTGGATTGCTGCCGGCAAGCGGGGAGATGGTACGGAGCGAGAGACGTAGATCGTGTTTCAGACCTAATAGCGGAAGGCAAGGTGTTGCCGAAAGCGCTCCGTATTCCAACTCTCGCCAGAACGTTTCTATTGCAAGATACTAAGATACTTCCGAGCCATTACCTGCTGGCGTATTGCCCGCAATGTCTCGCTGATGACGTGACACGTGGACGACTTCCTTCATGGCGCAAGGCATGGCGACAGTACGGATATTGCGTGTGTGATAAGCACGAAATGCCCGTAACACTCTCTGTCCTGCAGCACCCCAATCCGGATCCCTTTTTTAAGGCTTTGGATGCTTTTAGTGAATACGTCCAATCGCCACTTTTCAGGCTTAAACGAAGGCTGGTAAGCGGTGTACTTTCTAATGAAAAACTGTTGGCGCAAGAGCGCAAGACAGTACTACTGATCCTGCGGGTTCAGAATTGGATGATAAGCGAGGTTCTCACAGGCCTATGCCCTTATCTTTTGCCCGCTGGTGCACGGTTTTTACTGAACATCCTATTGCACGAGCCAATTCACAAAAGATCGCCGGGTGGATTCGCTAGGACATATTTTGATTCGCGAGATCTGATTCACGTGTTCTATACCAGCAATCGCAACCCAAGTGATCTTCATGTGCACTATCTGACCGCAAGCCCCAGGCAGACATTGACAGCCTTCCTCCTGATAGGCATCGCTTATGACGTGATCAAGCAACCGGAAGCGGCCTTTCTCCAACGTGTGTTAGGTGCCACCCGGGAAGCGTTCCCAACCTGCCGTTCCGAAATTTCATACGCTGCGACCACAATGTTCTTGCCCGAGCACTGGGCAAGCATCAAATGTACAGCGCAACGGGATGTACCCTTCGACGATCTATTACAGATCGGCTGGGTTTTTGGATACAGGCCGAATCGTAGATGAGCTGAGAGCACTATTATGTATGTGCAACCGGCTGTGGCGCCATGTTTCAGGGTTCTATGCGCATACACTAATAGTTTAAAAGTCGAGCACTTACTGCTTATTGGTAAGCATGTTTTTCATTGGATTTAATCTCTTTGTGATGCTGCGGATGAACCGGATAACGTGTGGTTTCAGACCTTTATCGAAAAAAAACGTCAGCTATACTCTCTTGTAGGTTACGGTGCGAGGTTTGATTGCCATGACTAAGCTATTGAAGCGTAAAGATTTAGAGCGAGAGCTGGCCGAGGCGAAACAGAGGCTCGCTCGTCAGAACGAGGAGCTTGACTCTCTGCGGGAGCGTATGGAATTTGCGAGAGCAAGAGATTTCTTTGACAAATTTTATGCGATTGCTGATCGATATGGCTTTAGTGCCGAAGAGGCGCGCGCAATAGTATTAAGTGATAGTGCTCAAATTTCTGATGAGCAATGGGACGCTCGCCAGAAACAGATTTCAGATTCGCTGTCCAATTCGTTGGAAGATCTGTTTAAATTTGCGTGCACTGGCGAAATAGGACAAGTTGCACTACGTAAAGCCTTGAATATTGGGCTGGCCAATCAATGTCACGAGGTGGAGCAGACCGCTTAGAAGGTAGTCATTATTTGGCGGTGACACTCGGTTATAGCTTAGGCGGGCTACAGGATTTAGTGGCAAGTCAATGTAATGGTTGGGAATGAGAGGAGAGCAAATTGGCATCTGTGATTTTACGACCCAAGACTAAAGAGTATCTTGAAGGGCTTAAGAGGGTCATGGATGGGTCTGCGGTAGCACTGCAGGCTGGTTATAGATACTTGTTTCTCACTGAAGTATCTCATCTGTTGACGGCTTATGATTATTCATTGGAGGATATTCGAAAGATTCTCAATGGAGAGCCGCCTTCACAATACCTCCCAGCCAAAGGTCGCGAAAAAAACGGCGTCTCGGTTCGCTCGGATTTACAAACTATCAGTTCCGTGAAAGCGGTGACTCGCAGAGAGAAGAGCTATCGGAACCCTCATACAGGAGAGACTATCTCGATGCGAAGCACTAAGAATAAGGTTCTGAAGCTTTGGCAGGAGACATATGGGGTTGAAGCCGTCGAGCAGTGGAGGTGTAACGGCTGACTACTATTCATGAATCTGTAAGTCATTGAAAATTAGAATAAATATAGGATGCGGATGCTTCGAAAATAACAATGTACTGCTCGGGGAGGGAGGCCCATCGTCATGAAAAAAACATTTTTATTATATTGTCACGGGCTCCTAAGTTGTTGATAAATGTACGAATTTTATGATTGACAATATTTGTGCTATATTTAGACAAATGCATTAAATTGCCCGCCGAGAATGCACCTAAATTAGCATTTACGCACCCGGCCTCATAAATTTCTAAAGTGGTATTCGAAGAGTGGCGAAACATATTCGCAGATGAAATTAAAGGCCGCCACTGAGGGCTCTATCTGGTGCATCGACCCAAACGCGCTAGCCGAAAGAGATAAGCGTTGTTGCTTCTAATGACGGCGCCAATGTCGTAGGTTTTGGTGCGAGCTAGACCTGAAGTGATTCTATAATTAAATGGGCATGGCCTGCGCCAAGCAATTTATAATGAATCGCTCTAAATTTTTTCGCAGTTTCGATATATGTCTTCAGTTACTGTTCCAACGTCATATTCAATAGTTGTGGGGTGGATCTCCAAGTTCCTTCGCAGTCTCAGTTTGACTGAAACCCCTGATCGCGAAAGATATTTGATTTTCGCTACTTTCATTTCCTCCAATACTCCATCACCGAGCTGAGTGCTAGCCCCAACTTGGTAGCAGCCTGCTGCGGTGATGCACCTTCAGCCTTAAGCACGAGCACGGCCTTCTCATTCTCAATATTCAGCGGTCTACCGCGAGACCTCTTAACCAGAGAACCGGCGGTGTTGAATTGCTCCCGAATCAATCCCATCCCGCCGGATGCCTCGAAGTCAGTCAACTTGGCGATCGAATCGAGAATCCTCTGTTGAGGCATTACTCCGTCTCGCTCAGACACACACAAAGCCATTAGGGCGATCGCATCTAGACCCAACGATTCAGCGAGAGCATCGAATTGCTCGAGGGTAATGCTCGTCTGGGCATTTTCCAGCTCGGCGATTTTGCGACGGTGCGTGGCGTCCGAGAGGTCGGCATACCGGGCACCACGGACGAGGCGGAGTGCACGCAGCACCCCTGCGAAAGCGGTTCTAAGATCCATGACTTGCTCAAAAGTCAGGATATAGCCACATCTGGGCTTTACGAATAAACGCTAATTCAGTGTATTATTCGTAATCGTTGAATTCCCAGGGGCGATGTATTGAGCTAGGGGAAGATTGGTAGGACACCGTCACGCCTAACCTGCAGCATCGACCACCATGTGAATAGCGCAGAAATCGAGCTTTCCTAAAAGACCGAATGGCAGCGAAGCGAGGTTAGCGGAGACCAGGATCTCCTAGCAGTTCGAGCAGCAGCGCGCTACGCGAGGTCTGCGTGAAGTCAGTAATTATTAAGAATAAATTGCCAGCTACGTCGCTGGCAGCGAGTGTTGACCACTAGGTAGGTGAATGTGTTTGTAACCAGCGGAGATGCGTTAAAAGGTCGTTTCGACGCAGCTGACAACGTACGGCTGCTTTGGAAATCTGTTGAGCTCAACCCTGTTAGCTACTACTTCCTCGTTGAGGGGTGTGGGCTGGTCGATGGTCGCTTTGGCCCTTGGGTACGGCTGGTGTCCGATGTAAAAGAGCTTGATCTCCTTTGCACAGGAGAGGGAGTTGAAGCGCTAAGTGTGAATCAAGTTCAACTGCTTGCACCAGCTTCCATGACGAAGCGTCCGGGGGTGTCGATGGAGTTGCTTTCGGAAATACGGATAAAGCCCGGTACTGAGAGCAACCCGATATACGAGTTCATCACCAAAGCCGGTCAGCTCTTCGAGAGCGCAACGAATTAATCGGGCGAGTTCTGGAGACTCCATGGCAACGACACTAGAAGAAGTCAGTCAATTTCTTTATGCCTCGGGTGAAACCGCTCCCGGTTGGCTCGGCACTCAGGACGAGTTGAATAACCTCGCTGAGAAGGCGTTTCCCGCAAAACCATTTTGCCTAGTGAAACAATGGATCATCGCCGACCTGCAACTCACACAGGACGAGCAGAAGAAACTGTCTTCCATGGGGATCCTACCCACGGTCGTCTATGCACACGAAGTCGTCCGTGACAGCCGACATCGATTCCCGCCAGGCCACTGGGTGCGCACCAATTTCGGAATTTCGCATGACCACCCGTGCATGTTTGAAACCAAAAGCACCGTCTACCTGTTGCTTGGTGACGGGCTTAGGAAGCCAGCAGCACTTAGTACCGTTTTCTCGTTTCGAGCGTAACTAACCCAACACTTTCACCCACGCTGTCATTCAGGCAGTGCGATTAGCCACGCCTTTGAAAAATTGCAGGAGCACCGTTTTGATTCGATTTGATTGTCGGCAAGTCACTGGAGTGATTGAGAAGCCACGAGTGATTGCTACTGACCAAGGGGTGATGACCGCGCGCATCGTTATCGATGGGCAGGTGTTGCCGAATGTCTTGCTGCCAGGAATGATCTTTGAAGAGATTGAGGCGGGGGAGCGAGTGACCCTGTACGGCATCTTCACGAAGAAAAAAGACAAGACTGCAAACACAGCCACCATCTATGCCATGAAGGGCGAGAACGGCAAGCTGGTCGCTGCGAGGCAGTACCAGATCAAGGTGCCGGTGATGTTGATGGTCTACTCAGTACCCTTGATGATCTTGGCGTTCATTGCAGGGTGCTTCCTTTCTCCCTATCCGATTCATCTAGTTTCCGGAAGCGTTGACCCTGATTACCTAGTGCGGACGACCTTCGTTTGGGCGTTCTGGGAGGGGATTTTGGCAGGGTTGGTCATGGTGGGGATTGCGGTCAATTGGATCAGGATGAGCAATGATCCGGAGAGTTGGGCTGCGATTGACGCTGCATCGCTGTCTCAACGCTTCAGCAAGGCATTCAAATAAGTGCTTCACAGCCTGGCTTCCCCTTTGGTGGAGGCCTTCTAAGCGAAGGGGAGGTGTCACATGCAAATCAATGATCTCGAGCGCGAGCGGCGTCGCAAAGCAGTGGCTGAGGTTCTTGGTTGTCAGGCACTCGAAGGTGTGAGGCATTCCTCTGCGCACCTTGCTGAGATGCAGCGATATGCGGATGGCCTGGTCAGTCTTGATGAGCTACTGGCGGAGTTGATTACGAGCATACGGCAGTGCGCTCCACGGTAAGCAGCTAACTTCCAAGAGGCCGCCTTTTAGAGATCTTTACCGTGCTTGATTCGAACTGCCCGACAAGCAGCCGGCTGACGCCGAATGATCGAGTTCTATTTCTCGATTTTGATGGGGTGCTGCACCCGGACGACGTATACCGTACCCGGAGTGGTTTGGAACTGCGTGCACCTGGGCAACTCATGATGCATGCCGGAATGCTTATCGAGATATTGAAGGAGTTTCCTCTCGTCAGGATCAGCCTGTCGACAAGTTGGGTGCGCATCCTCGGTTACCGCCGTGCACGCGCGGCCTTGCCGCCAGAGTTGCAGGCTCTCACCGTGAGCAGTACATGGCATTCAAGAATGCCCAAGGCGCCTTTTGAGGGCTATGACATGTACAGCCGCTATCAGCAGATCCATGCTGCAGTAGCCAGGGCAGGCCTGACGAATTGGCTCGCCCTGGATGATGATCCTTATGAAAGTTGGCCAGATCACGATCGAAGGTTGATTCGCACTGATCCTGACTTGGGCCTTAGCTCATTGCCGACCCAAGAGGAGTTACGGCTCAGATTGAGAGCCATGATGGGGAAGTGAAAACACTCCCCCGAAACGCTTTGGAATTGCTGCCAGGGCATGAGTTTAATACTTCAGTACCCGTATTCGTTCAGCAATTTGCGCAGGAATTCACGCCGCCTTTGAGCGATGCAAAGTATCAGGAAGTCACGCTCGTAGTCCTTGGTTGAGAGGTGCCCAGCATCTACAAGACCATGGATATAGCCTTCCGCTTTGCCTCTCGCTTCGAGCAGTGCCTCTATTGTGGTGCTTTGGTAAATGTCTTCAGCCAGCAGTCGCCACCGTTTCTTTTGGCGCTGCCCGACTGGGTCATTCGAAAACTTTGGAGCGTTGATCAGGGTGTTGAAATCGGCGCGTGCGTCAGGTGTGTTCAAAGCGGGTTCTCAGAACAGTGATATCTGTACCGAGGTTATCATGCGCACATTTAACGGCCTGCTGTTGGCTGGCTTACGTAGGCGCTGTCGCGAAGGAACGATTTTAATGATGGCGCTGGCTTTCGATGGCGGCTGTGAAACCTGGAGTTCGATATGGGGCACCTTAGCCTTGAGGACGTCTACCCCGACGACGTAGAAAAATACGGCCATATGCGGGTAGGAATGACCGATCTCTATGTGAAAGACAATCACGCCACTTATGGTGTGTTGACGCGTGGCGAATGCCGCGAGCTGACCAGCAGATTGCTGCGTGACGAAGCGGTGCAAATGATCATCAGCGCTAGGCTCGCCGCGTTGCCTGAGGATTACGATCCGTGGATCTGGAGGATCGAACGCAATCGTGCTTTACACGCTAGGTATGGGGACAAATTCGATCCTTGGGGAGACGACTGGAATCGCCCACGTCCCGTTGGTGGGATTACCGCATCCCATTTCCCGATTGAGCGCGTTGCGGAGCAAAGGCTGAACGTCCAGCAAACTCGCCTATCCGCCTCATCCTTTGAAACCTGCGCTGGGAAACAAATTTTCCCCAAGCGAGAGGAGCTAACCGGCAAGCTATGGCATACCTCCTCCAGCAAGGTATGGATCTGAAACGAGCTACAGCATCTCAAACCCAATTACACGCCCATTTACACCCATTTAACGAAAGCGTCCGGCAGATGCACCCTAAGTCGATGCAGCCACTCCATCCCATGCACCGATCTAACGGTGCGACAGCCTCCAGCCCGGCAATGTTGTCGCTTCTTCGCGCAAGCGCCTAGAGTAGCTCTTCGAGTCGTCGATCCGTTTCAAACGCCAAGGAAGCCAATGCTCAGTGCACTCGTGGTAAACGGTCAGCCACATCCACATCCACATGAACAGGGAGAGCTCCCCGTGCCTTGGTGGAGTTTTACGAAAACCGTTTTGGCTACGACGGCTCTCTCGTTAGTCCGTGACCGCCTTATAGGGTTAGACGACCTCGTTTTTGATCAGCCCTACACATTGCGCCAGCTACTGCGGCATGAGGCAGGTCTGGCCGACTACGGCGAGCTTGGCGAGTACCACCGGGCCGTTGCGAACGGTGAGTCGGCTTGGTCTGTAGATGAAATGTTAAAACGCCTTGATGGTGCTCGACTGCGATACACCCCCGGAGCCGGGTGGCATTATTCGAATGTGGGTTATCTGCTCATCGGAAGGCTCATTGAACGGCTGACTGATCTCACGCTTGAGGATGCTGTGAATCAACAGGTACTCGCTCCTCTGGGCTTGTCCAACGTCCGCTTCGCTAAAACGCGAGCAGACTTAGAAACGAGCCACGTGGTGGACACTCTAAACTATGATCCCGCCTGGGTTTACCACGGCCTGTTAATCGGCCCTGTTTCGCAAGCGGCATTATTTTTGGATCGACTTTTCAGCGGAGATTTGCTTTCAGCGGGCTTTCTCACTGAGATGCGAGGAGCACGTACATTGGGCGGGCCCATTTCTGGACGTCCGTGGATCGCACCGAGTTATGGCCTGGGTTTGATGCAGGGAACGCTTGAGGGTGGATATGCCCTAAGTGGACATACAGGCTGCGGGCCAGGTAGCGCGATTGCTGTCTACTGGGTTTGTGATGGAGAAGCGTCGGCTAGTGGCGCTGCTTTTCAGGTAGACGCCAGCGAAGGTGCCGTCGAAGCGATCGTTGTTGAACAACTGATGCAAGCTCTGCGACAGACGTTTAAGGGACTCTAGTTGCTTTTAGCGCTGGGCCCACGATGGGCAGGGGTGATGGCATTGAGCCTACTGCCGGCGCCTTGGGGCAGATCGCTGCAAGCCGAAGATAACAACTAGGTAGGCTTAGAGCTTATTGGGCAGGGAAGCAATTCATGAACAAATACGGTGCTAGGATCGATAACGCTCCCAAGGGTATAGCACTGATTGTCGGCGCTGTTTTTCTGCTTGCCCTGGCCGATGCAGCAGTCAAATACTTCAGCGCTAAGCTGCCCCTATGGCAGCTATTCTTGATCGTGTCTTGCCTTTCGGTTCCCGCCCTAGGCACTTGGCTTGGCCGACGAATCCGCACAGGCCGCCTCAGAATTACTTCCGTTGCGTGGATAATGGCCAGGAGTCTTCTGCTGTTATTGATGTGGGTGACTTACTACTCGGCACTGCCGTTAATCCCACTATCGGTCGCTGCCGTTGCAATCTACACGACGCCGATTTTTATAGCCCTTTTCTCCACCTGGTATGGCGGTGAGCCTTTGTCTCCAACCGGCTGGGCTGCTGTGGGATTAGGTTTTGTGGGCGTAGCCTTGGTGCTGCGCCCTGGTTCCGAAATCTTTACGCTTGCGACGTTGCTGCCTGTCGTTGGCGCTGTTTTTTACGCACTCGCGATGGTGGTGACGCGCCGACACTGTCGCAGTGAACATCCTCTCGTATTGGCGCTAGGATTGAATGTCGCTTTCCTTTTTGCCGCCTGCATGGGAGGTATCGCCTCACTGAACGTCAGCGAGGCAACGGTTGCTCGCGCTCCGTTTTTATTATCTCCATGGCAGACACTCGGTTGGCAGGAGATAGCCTTCATTTCCTGTTATGCCTGCATGCTGATTCTGATAAATACAGCTACCGCTAGAGCCTACCAGATTGCACCTCCCGCACTTGTCGGCACCTTTGACTATGCCTACCTGGCTTTCGCTTGCTTGTGGGGTTATCTGCTATTTCACGAAGTGCCAGACGGCTTTACATGGGCGGGAATGCTATTGATCTTGATCGCAGGTTGGACGATTTTTCGCGTTCAGAAAGACGTTGAGTAAACGCCCGTTATCACGCAACTGACGCAGGTTTTGCGGGAGGAGGGCGCAGCGCTCTAAGAGTTTCTGCACCGCCTTTCGAAGTCATCGAGACTGTCGTTTTGGGTCGATGAGAGTTCCGCTCCACACAGCTCGGCGCTAGGAGACCACGGCCTCGAGTTGAGGTGGCCACTCGCAGCCTGAGCCGCGTTCTGCCAATCACCGTTTGCCAATACGGTTGAGTTGCCGGGGTGATGTCGATAGCCGAGATACTGACTTCACCGGTCGTCTGGGTGACCGCACTAACTATGCAGGGCAATGTCATAATGATGTCATGTGGGAGCGCCGATGCTTTTACCCACTCACTCAATATGCGTGACGCCATGCCTTCAACCGACGATTTTCGATTTAACGCCCATCACCTCCTGCTTGATCTGGATGCAGCCACAAATCACCTGATGATGCTTGTCGTCTCGCACGAGGTAACTGGCAGCCGCTGGGATGAAGCTGTGTCCCGTCACGCTCAAGCTTACGCAGCATGGGCCTCTATACTCACTGGAATTCAAACCGATCCGCTGCCTGCGCTCGATGGTCGACCGGTAGAAGGGGAAAGCTTTACCGCTAAGTAGCATCCAACGCTCGAAGATCTTCAGAAGTCTCCATCTGTGCCTCCATGCCGAGGCGAAACAGCTTTTGGTGGCAAGAATCGTCATGAGCCCTCCGTGACAGGTGGAGAGTGACCAGCGTTCGGCTACAGTTCAGCGTCAGCATCGGTCGATTGCTGCTTTTCACGAAGGTCTGAAACCGCTCAAAAAACGGACTTTCTAAATTACTCACTTCAAGCACGCCTGCCCTTTAAAGTCGGTGAATTTCAATCTCAATTCCCTCATTCACATCCGGGGCACGAAAGTAGCTCGTGATCAAATCGAACTCAGCATCAGTTGCTGCAAATTCATGCTCGGCGCGGCCATTGCGCTGATGTAGCCTGGCCCGACAGGTCTCATCAGCCAGTTCGATGTAGTGGAAACAGTGGGAAACTCCAGCAGCGTCAGCCAAACCGCATAACCACTGCCTGTCTTCCGGAGTATTAGCTGCGAAATCCAAAACCACGGTCACGCCAGAATTCAGCACATCGACGACAAGCGTGCCTACCAGTTTCCGAATCTGACGCGAAAGCCGCACGTAATCGACTACTGTTTTGACCTGATCAGGGTAGAGCTGTGAGAGCCAATGATCTTCACTTAGCAGAATGGCCGAACGATCGGATGCCAAGGACTTGGCCAATGTCGATTTGCCGGATGCAATCTTGCCTGCCATCAGATGCAGTATTGGTTCGGGCATGAGAGACGTCTCCTTGTCGAGTTTTCATGATGTTCATTGAACGCGTCGAAGCAACTAAAGCTACCTGGTAGCCTTGGATCAAAAGCAAAAAAACCAGTCCCGGCATGGCCACCTCCATACCTCAGGCACGGGAACGTCGCCACTGACTGGGCGAAACCTTTTCCCATCGCCGGAACGCCCGATAGTAAGAGTTGACGTCGTCGTAACCCAGAAGATACGCAACCTCTTTGAGCTCAAGGCTGGTATCAGCCAGTAAGTGCGACCCCACTTGACGCCTTGCTTCGTTGAGCAGCGCATTGAAGGTCGTACCTTCGGACGCCAATCGGCGTTGCAGCGTTCGCTCGCTCTGCAACAGTTCTCGGGCCAGGTGTTGCAAACTTGGCCGTCCATTCGCCAGCGTGCGCTTGAGTATTTCAATGACCTGCTCACAAAAGCCAACCGGCGCCTCGATTGCGCATAATGCGGCATCGAGGCCGGGGCTCATCATGTGCAACACTTGCGCATTGTGTTGAAGAAACGGCAGGTCAAGATCTGAGGCGCTCACGATCAACTCGTCATGGCTGGCGCCGTAGCGGATGGGGCATGTGAAATAATCTGCATGAGTTTCCAGCGTTTGCTTTGGCCGTCTCAACCTCAATGAAAGCGGCTTGATGTGACTACCGGTGCCTCGTCGACCGAGCTCCAGCACCAAGGCAAAACACGCTTCCACTGAAAGATAGGGAGCCGGGCCCGTGCCGGAGGGCCATTGAATCGTGAATGAAACGGTGTCCTGGTGCTCGCTCACGCAAAGTCTGTCGGGACTGCACAGGCGCTGCAGGCGCGCCAATCGCGCAAGTCCGTCGCGAAAATCAGCCGCATATAACGCCGTGATGAACGCCATTTTGTGTTTCGCGCTGGGTGTGTCGCGAACCATTTTTATCGAGAAGGCGGGGTCTGCCGAAAGTGCCTCAATGGCGTTCCACACGGCAAACAACTGCTGCGTGGTGACGAAGTCGGATTCGTTGAGATGGAGGTCATGCGGCAGTTGAGCGTGTTGCTCAATCAACAAGGGATCCAGGCCCAGCTGCGCTAGCGATTCCCAGAACACCTTGGGCAATTTGCACCGCTCGGTGCTGCTGTGAACGTACGACATTTCCAGGCTCCGAACCGCAGGAGAGCGGTGTTGCGTCATGCAACGCGCCGCGAATGGCGCGTTCTGCAAGTATTCTGGCGGAAGTTGCCCACGGGCAGACATCACTTCGCTCTTAACATTGTCGCCAACACACCGAGCCAAAAGGAGCTCACGATGACAATGACGTTCTATACCAACCCCAATTCGCGTGGACGCATGGTGCGCTGGATGCTCGAAGAAATCGGCTGCGCGTATGAGACGGTGGTGATGGATTACCAGTCGACCAGTCAGGCTGACCGTTGGGGAGGTGCTGCACTGTCAGTACCACTAGTGGCTGACGCGGATGATTTGCGAGTCGGTTTTTTTCGCGACGTGAACCCGATGGGAAAGATCCCGGCCCTGGTGCACAACGGCCAGACCATAACAGAAACTGCCGCCATCTGTGCGTATCTGGCTGACGCATTTCCCGAAGCCGGGCTAGCTCCACTGGCGACGGAAAGGGCCGCTTTCTACCGTTGGATGTATTTCGCTGCGGGGCCGCTGGAGCAGGCGGTCACCAACCACCGCGCCGGTTTCAACCCGACGCCGGATCAGGAGTTCTTCTTTGGCTACGGAAGCTATGAGCGCACGGTCGATCAACTTGAGCGCGCAGTGTTGGCCCATCCATTCATTGCCGGTGAACGCTTCACCGCTGCAGACGTTTATGTTGGCTCACATATCGGCTGGGGGCTAGGCTTGCAAACCTTGCCGCCGAGAGCTGCGTTTCTCGCCTATGCCCAGAAGTTGACCAGCCGCGACGCCTATAAACATGCGGTGGCGAAAGATGAAGCTTTGTTGGGTGCCAGATGACCGCTGTGCTGTCATGATTTTTTAAGATACGAGGGAAACTCGATAATGCCGCTCAACCGACTCGACTTCACCACTCGTTTGCTGATCGACTCTGGCATAACTGAAGGGATGCGGATTCTGGACGTAGGCTGCGGTTCGGGTGATGTTGCTTTTCTGCTGTGTGATCTTGTGGGAAGAAGCGGAGAGGTCATCGGAGTCGATCACGACACCGATGCCATTGCCGTTGCACGCCAGCGCACCGCAGGACATACGCATCCTTCACTGACCTTTCTCAAGGGCAACCTCCAGGAATTGCCAGACTCTGTCGGTACTTTCGATGCCATCGCCGGCAGGCGCGTCCTGATGTATCAACGGGATGTCGTGGCAACAATTCGAGCGCTGTCGAAGTGTCTGCGTCATGGCGGGGTCATGGTCTTCCAGGAACACGATACGACAATGGCGCCTGCCAGCGTCGAGCCTTTTCCGTTGCATGAAAGGGCGCAACGTTGGATACAGGAAATGATTGCGCGTGAAGGCGCGGATCTACACATCGGTTTCAATCTGCACGGCATTTTTACCCAGGCAGGCTTGACCGTAGGAAGCGTACGCGTTGAATGCATGGTACAAACGCCTGATGTTCCCTACAGCCTTGGCACTATTGTTCGGGCATGCTTGCCGCGAATCATTGCGTTAGGCGTTGCCAGTGCGGAGGAGGTCGACATTGAAACGTTGCAAGCGCGTCTGGATCAGGAGCGTTCAGCCTCTTCAGGCATCTATGTCGGTGATGTGATGTTCGGAAGCTGGGCGAGAAAGCTTTGACGTTTCCAACGGCGGAGATAGGGGGCATGCGCATGTGAGCATGCGCCATTGGCCGTTGGTAGTGAAGGGCAGCAATCGACCAAAGCCAAAGTCTGGCTTGTGCCTCCTAAGCAAGGAATGCTTTGACCGCCGATGGCTATAGACTGACGGCGTCAGCGGTGTCTATCGCCTTGGATAATGAATGCCCGCAGATAAGGAACCACAGTAGGGGGGTGAAGGCAGCACGAGTCGCTGCAGTTGTTACGCCGGCAGAGGCCCGAACGCTCGGTATGAATCGATCAAAGAGTCGAAAAGCGAAATATCCGAGCGACTTCTAGCAAAGAGCTGGGCACCGACAACAGCAGCGAAAATTGCGCGGGCTCTAGCTTCACTTTCACTTGCTTCGCACACCTTCGCAGCCAGTAAAAGCCTGCCAAGCCATGCAATGTTGACATCAGCAAAGGTCTGAATTTCTTTTGTCATCTCAATGGGCAAGGTATCGGTTTCGGCGCCCATAAAACTACCCAGACAAAGGCGATTGTCGGCTTCAAGCGATCTACGGAAAATTTCAGGAAAGCGACGCAGAGCGTCTCTCGGAGATGGGCTTTCTGATTCGATGGCCTCTAGCGCGAGCGCACCGTCCTCCCAATAACGTTTGGCAACCGCAATACCCAGATCGGCTTTGCTTGGAAAATGGTAGTAAATACTCGCCGCTTTGATGCCAACATCTTGCGCAAGGTCGCGAAAATTCAAACCATTGTAGCCCTGCGATTGGGCAATTTTTTTAGCCGCCAACAGAATGGCTTCTTTGGAGTTGACGCTCATCTTGGTGCCTTTCGTCTTGGGACGATCTCTCAAAATTGGGAAAGCCAATTTACAGCAAAGACCTACCGTGTGACAGGTAGAGTGTGGCGAGCCGTGAGCTCAACGTAACTTGGGTGCTTAAGTAGCGGCCGTTCCATCATGGTCAGTGAACGGCATCGCGAGCCGACACGAGTCAGATCACTACGGTCACCGAGAAGGCCAAGGTGTGGCGATCTCGGCGGACGTAGTTTCCATTCAGACGCTGTTACTGGGCTGGCGAATCCAGTTCAGGAATGCCGCTGTTGCGATCAGCGTAGGCAGCCTGGAAGCTTGGACGTTTTGTCCAGCGCTGCCAGTACGCATCCAGGAACTCAAAACGCTCGTCCAGTGGAGTGGCATTGACCGGGAATTTCGAGAAGGCGATCGCGGTTGCCAAGGTAATGTCCGAGAAGGTCGGGGCATCGCCGCCGAGCAGCCACTCGCGACCATCTGAAAGATGACGATTAACCAGTGCCGCGTGAGCCAAAGCTTCCTTACGGCAATGTTCGCCCCAAGCTTCATTTTTGGTCAGTTCCAGCTTGAAGCCGAGCCCGGTATGCAACACGTGGAACGCTGTAACGATGCGGTACAGAATGTGCACCCATACCCGGTTATCCCACATGTTATCCAGACCCTGTTCCAGTGCGGTCGCTCCCATTATTTTGCGGCCGGGATACTCCTGGTCAAGATAACGAACGATGGCAGCCGTTTCGGAAATGTAGCTACCGTCTGCCAGTTGCAGGGTGGGAGTTTCGCCCCACGGATTCATATTCAAATGACGCCAGCCACGCTGTTCGCCTAAGGGGGACATGTCATAGATGGTCTCGGCAAATTGGTCGGCGATGCCCTTTTCGTGCATGAACAGACGCAGGCGCTGTGGGTTCGGAAAGGCTGAAGGCGAAGTGAAAAGCTGAAGTTTATTAGTCATGGTCGATCCTAGAGAGGGGTGGCTGGGCTATCTATCTACCGCTAGGTAGGCAAACCTTAGCGAGCGATTTGTCGAGCGTCAACCTCTATCTAACATTCGTTAGGTAAATTTTTTATTGGGAGGTTCTGGCTTCATCGGTTCGATTGAGGTGAATCGCTCGCTGGAGCTGGGGAGGGGCGTGGGGTCTAACATCGGTCGCGAGATAGAACTGCGTCATCCTGACTGCGTGATTGCATGGATTTGAACAGCCACAACATCCTCAGCATGGGCACCTATTTCGCGCCGCCCAGTGTGAACTGGAGAAGACGTGACTACCGGACAGTTTTCCTCTGACCGCTTCGAAATCGGCTGGCGCCAAGCGCTTGAACACCGCCTCCTGCAAAACGCTGCGGCAACTGTTGGAGCTGCAGACCATGCGTGAATTCCATGTTCTGGATCGCGGTAACCGAAGCGATTTCAGGCGGGGGGATCCAGCAGGGAAATCAGGCGCGGCTCGATGCTGTCGGGTTGGATGTCGAGAATTGCCAGCGTGACCGGCAATTTGAAACGCCTAGGGCCGGCGCTACCAGGGTTCACGTATAGCTGATCGCCGCGCCATTCGATGCGCGGTTTGTGGGAATGGCCGGTGATGATGAGCTTTATGTCTGGATCTAGATCGGCGGGGATGTCGGCGATGTCGTGGATGAGGAGGGTGTGCCAGCCGTTGAGAGTGCAGGTCAGAAGGTCGGGGAGGTCTTTGGCCCATGGGCTGCTGAGATCATTGTTGCCGCGCACGGCGTGGACGGGAGCAATTTTGGACAATTGGGCGAGGATGTCCGGATTGCCGATGTCGCCGGCGTGGATGATCAGGTCACAGCCTTGGAGCGCGCCGATGGCTTCAGAACGGAGGAGTTTGTGAGTGTCGGATATTAGGCCGGTTTTCATGGGCCAATTCTCCTTGGAGGTTTCGGGTAGGAGTGACTGTTTTCGACCCTTAGCAGACATTCAGGATCGTTCAATTCCACATTTTCTTAGCTACCCCAGTGACGACCTAATCACGTTTCGACAGTGATTCGATAATGCGGCATTGTTCGATCACACCACCCTGGCAGCAAAGATTCAGTCGCTGCAACTCCGCCTCCAGACCTTGCAAATCGCGAATACGCATCCGCACCTGCTCCAGTTGCCCCTCGACCTTTGCGTCTACCCCGGCGCAAGACGCATCACGTCGATCAGCAAAACCCAGTAATTCGCGAATGTCGTCGAGGCTGAATCCCAGCGAACGACTACGGCGAATGAATAACAGGCGGTCACGCTCGCCGTTTGTGTAATAGCGGTAGCCCGATGGCGATCTGCCGGCCGAGGGCAGCAATCCCAACTGCTCGTAGTAACGGATGGTTACCGCTTTGGTATCGGTCGCTTTCGCCAAGGCGCCAACCGTGTAAGTGGCCGCATTCATTTCGCTTGACCTTATAGTCGCTAGAACCTTCATTCTACGCGCATCAGTCGATTAGCAAATCCGTCCGTGCGTGCGCCTCGTCTACAGGAGAAGGAATAAAACTGATGCAAACCTCACCCCCACAACCCCAATCCCAATCCCAAGGTTGGGCATTACTGCTTTGCACCTGGCTGATTGCACTAGTGTCCAGCATTGCCGTGCTGTTCGTTGGCGAAGTCATGGGGCAGGAGCCCTGTGTACTTTGCTGGTTTCAGCGCGCCTTCATGTTTCCCCTGGTGTTGGTGCTGGGTGTCGCTTGCTGGGTGTCGGACATCGGCGCCTGGCGGTATGCATTGCCTTTGGCCGTGATGGGATGGTTGATCGCTCTGTATCACAACCTGCTTTATTTCGGTCTGATTCCCGTAAGCATCAAACCTTGTGGTGCCGGCCCGTCATGCTCCGGTGCTGACATGACAATTCTCGATGGCGTGCCGTTGCCCTTGTTATCCCTGGGAGTATTCAGCCTCCTGATCATACTTCTTGTTCTTATCCGCCGGAGATTCAACCAATGAGCCGACGCACACTCGTCCTCGCCATCAGCGTCCTGGCCGTGATCGGCTTTGCGGTCGCTGCATTTTTTTATGATCGAGCCTCCACGGTGCCTCAAGCGACTGCACCAGTGCAGGAAACCGGCGCCCTGGTGCGTTTCAATTCGCCAAGCTTTGGCCCTGTCAAGGCACCGGTCACCATTGTTGAGTTCTTCGACCCTTCCTGTGAGAGTTGCCGAGCTTTTTATCCAATTGTGAAAAAAATGATGTCCCAGCACCCCGCAGATGTTCGTCTGGTGCTGCGTTATGTTCGGCTTCACGTCGGTTCTGAAGAGGCCATTCGCATTCTGGAAACAGCGCGCAAACAGGGCGTCTTTGTACCAGTACTCGAAGCAGTACTTGAGGCTCAACCGCAATGGCATGACGACGCAAAGGCTATGGCGGCTTGGGATGCAGCGGGTCAGGCAGGCCTGGACGTGACCAAAGCTCGCGAGGACATGATGTCTGCCGAGATCACAGCGACAATTGAGCGAGACGCTGCCGATGCGAAAAAGGTAGGCGTAAGCGGTACACCGACCTTCTTCGTCAACGGTAAACCGCTGACTAACTTCGGTGCTCAGCCGCTCTATGACCTGATCTGGAGCGAGATCAACCAATCGCGGTAAAAAAGATTAGCATTGTTGAATTACGGGTCAACGTTCTTCATGAATCGCTTGACCCTATAGTGGCTATAGGGTGTTCACTCTTGGCCATACCCTGCTGGGAGTGCCCTATGAAAAGCTGTTGCGGTGACAAACAAGCGCCTGAATCACAGGCCATCGTCCAAGTGTTTGATCCATCCGCAAGCTCGGGTTGCTGCGCCCCTGCTGCAACGATCTGTGTTTCGGGCGCAGCGGAAGCTCAGTCCGCTGACAGCTGTTGTGCTCCCAAGCCCCAAGGCGCGAATCCAGCACCCTCGCAGGCAAAAGACGTCGGTTGCTGCGCGCCTGCTCCGGAAGCTGGCAAATCATGCTGCGCTGCTACCGCTGCGCCCTCTACCCTGTATACCCTGTTGGAGCCGAGCAAACCGGCCGCTGCGGTCGACAACGAGCTTTACGCCGAAGTGTCCTGCCCACCATCAGACCCGAAGGCGTGTGTACCTGAGGCCCTTCAAACGGGTGCCAGCGACGGGGCTCGCTTTAGCAGTTTCCGTATCGGACAGATGTGCTGTCCCTCCGAGCAGACCATGATCGAGGGAAAGCTCGCTCGGATGAGCGGGGTACAAAAACTCGAATTCAACATGATGAACCGCACACTGGGTGTGTGGCACGAGTTGCCGGATACCTTGGGCATCGAAGCAGCGGTGCTCTCGCTGGGTATGCACGCGGAGCCATTGACGGCTGAAAGCAAGGCACCTAGCGCCAATGCAGCGCAAACCGAGTCGCAAGCTAAACCCGTCCCTAAAAGTAGATGGTGGCCGTTGGCGCTGTCTGGTATCGCTGCGGCGGGTGCGGAAGTCTTGCATTTCACTCAATCGGCGCCGGAATGGGTGATTGCCGTCGTAGCCTTGTTTGCCATCGCCCTCTGTGGGCCTACGACCTATAAGAAAGGCTGGGTTGCACTCAAACACCTGAATTTGAATATCAATGCCTTGATGAGCATCGCAGTGACTGGCGCGGTGTTGATCGGGCAGTGGCCGGAAGCGGCGATGGTCATGGTGCTATTCACCATTGCAGAAATGGTCGAGGTGAAGTCGCTGGATCGTGCACGTAACGCCATCAAAGGATTGCTGGATCTGACCCCTGAACGTGCAACTGTCCGCCAATCCGACGGTTCATGGCTGGAAGTCGACGTTAAGACTGTCGGGGTCGGAGCACTGGTTCGAGTGCGTCCTGGTGAGCGTATCGGCCTGGATGGTGACATCGCTTCCGGTACGTCTACCGTCAACCAGGCTCCCATCACCGGTGAGAGCCTGCCTATTGAGAAGTCGGTGGATGACCCGGTGTATGCCGGCTCCATCAATGAATCTGGCTCCTTCGAATACCGTGTAACCGCCGAGGCCAACAACACGACGCTGGCACGAATCATCCACGCCGTTGAAGAGGCCCAAAGTTCGCGTGCACCTACCCAGCGATTCGTCGATAAGTTCGCCAAGGTTTACACGCCAGGGGTGTTCTTCTTTGCTTTGGCCGTAGCGGTGTTGCCGCCCTTGTTCATGAGTGGGGCATGGACAGACTGGATTTATCGCGCCTTGGTACTATTGGTTGTTGCTTGCCCCTGCGCACTGGTCATTTCTACACCAGTAACCATCGTCAGCGGGCTGGCGGCGGCAGCGAGAAAAGGCATTCTGGTTAAGGGTGGTGTCTACCTGGAAATTGGCGCCAAGCTGAGCTTTGTCGCGCTTGATAAAACCGGCACGATCACCCACGGCAAGCCGGTTCAGACCGACTATCTGCCCCTGACAGAGACTTCAGAGGTTGCGCCTCAATTGCTCGCCGCTAGTCTGGGGGCTCGCTCCGATCACCCTGTCTCGCAGGCAATCGCCAGGCATGAAGGGCTGGAAGCCCCAACGCTCAAACAGGTCGAGGGCTTCGAGGCCATTCCTGGTCGTGGGGCGAAGGGCTTGATCGATGGGCAGCTTTATTACCTTGGAAACCACCGCTTGATCCTAGAGCTGGGGCTGGCTACGCCATCGCTCGATACGTCTCTGAGCCAATTGGAGCGTCAGGGGAAAACGGTCGTGGCGTTGGCCAGCTCCTCGCAGGTATTTGCAATGTTTGCCGTGGCCGATACGGTAAAGGATTCAAGTCAACTCGCGATCAAGGAACTGCACGAGTTAGGCGTCAAGACCATGATGCTGACCGGTGACAACGCGCACACGGCCGAAGCCATTGCCCGGCGCGTTGGAATTGATGAGCCGCGAGGAAACTTGCTGCCTTCCGACAAGCTGGCGGCCATCGGTGAGTTGCAGAACCGCAACCACGTGGTGGGGATGGTAGGTGATGGAATAAACGATGCGCCGGCGCTCGCCAAGTCCCAGATCGGCTTCGCCATGGCTGCCGCTGGTACGGGCACAGCCATCGAAACAGCTGACGTTGCGCTGATGGATGATGACCTGCGCAAGATCCCGGCCTTTGTTCGCCTGTCACGGCAGACTGCGCTGATCCTCAAGCAAAACATCGGGTTCGCCCTCGGCATCAAGGCCGTATTCCTGGTGTTCACCTTGATGGGCCTGGCCACGATGTGGATGGCCGTATTCGCCGACGTTGGGGTCAGCTTACTGGTGGTTCTCAATGGCCTCCGACTGCTGAAGAAATAGTATTGCGAGGTCGACATGAAAGAGGCTTTGCGTGGCGCCATAGCTGAAGCTTTTAGTGAGGCTGGGCTCGCTGTACGGACTAGTGACTTTCAGGAGGCCTACCGCTGGCTGGAGCGGGCGCATATCCTTACCCAACGTATGCCGCTAGCTCACGCGAGATCTCATTGGCTCATGCTGAAACTGGGTGTGTTGACGAAGGATTGGCGGGAGGTGGTGGGTCAGCTTCCGCGTATCGTCGCGGCATTGTTGTTTTCGAGGATTTGGGTACCAGTCGGCAACACGGGGAGAGCGCGCATCAGTGCCATTTCTGTCATGCCGCTTTCCGCCGATTTAGAGGAACTGCTGCGCGAAGACTAGCGCAACCCACTAGATCTTCTTTCTACAACTCTGAAACTCAACTGCACCGATGTTCCGTGGTCTTCGTGATGTGTCAGGCTGGCTTCACCACCAAAACTTTCCATGATCTGCTTCACCATGATCAGCCCTATGCCCAGCTTTCCTTGCTTAGTGGTGTAGAAGGTTTTGTGAGCCGTCATTTCTTGTTGTCGTGTCGTTCCATCCCCAGTGTCACCAATGATGAGATGCAGCCATTGATGGGTGTCATCGACATTCGCCTGGATGGTTAGCTTCCCGCCGCCCGGCATCGCCTCAATGGCGTTGGCGATCACGCTATTCAGGATTTGAGAAAGTAAAAGTGGATTGCTGATTATCTGGGGGGTGGGCTCATTATTGAAGTCGACCTGTATTCTTGATTGAGTCAGTTGTGCGCTGAAACCGGCCAGCGTGGCCTGCACCACGATCATCGGCTGCACCAGTTCCGCTTCTCCACGGATGGGTCGCAAGCACATAAGCAATTCATGCACCCACTGCGACATCCGATCCACCTGGCTGACAATATCGTCGATGTTCTTCTTAGCGGGCTGGCCGTCCATTTCATTGGCCAATTCTGCGCTGGAGCGAATGCAGGCCAGAGGATTACGCAAGCTATGCGCGACAGCCGTGGACATCTCGACCAAACCCACATAAGTCTTGTTGGCGACGAGTTGTTCCTCTTGGGATGCGAGCTGGAGTGATGCCCGTCGCACAATCCAGTACAACCCGAAATACAGCAGCAATCCCCCCAGCGCTGTAGACAGCCAGATAATCCAGTGGCCTCTTTCGAGGCGCTCGATCAGATCGACCGGTTCCTTGTAAATCTCCACCACCGCCAGGGTATTCCCCATATCATCGACTAACGGGATGTAGCTCTCGATGAAGAACATTTTTGCAGGACGCAATAATTGCTGTTCAGGGCGAAGTTCATGGGCATCGTTGTACTTGGTGGAGACCCTGTCTTTGGAGCTGAACGCCGCCTCAAGTGCCTCGTCGCTCAGGAATTTTTGCCCAATCAGATTTGGATTGGTTGACCACATTACTGTCCGTAGTGGGGAGTAGATGCTGATCAGCAGTGAGTCCGGGAGGTGCGAAAGGTGGTCGAGAAACTCGGAGCGAGCCCGTTGCCGGTTCAGCGACATTTCTTCCGATAGCATTCCATATTGGGTGTCAGCCAGCACATCGCCCATCCGCATCCCTGCCAGGCCGTGGTGACGTATTTCCCCTTTGGCGATGGTCTGGATAAATTGCGCCGACAGCAGCGCGTCACGCTCCAGACTCTCGATAACCAGAAATTGCGTCGAAACAGTACCCAACCCTAATGCGATAAGGCTGATGAGAAAAAAGCTGACCAGCGAAAACCAGCGCAGGAGATTGTATTCTTGGGTGGGAGCAATGGAGTTAGACGCTCCCCGATGCAGGCGCTTGAACAAAGCTGATATGGCAGGCATGGGAATGTCCTGTGAGGTGTTCATGTCGCTGCGTAGCAGGCTGGACTTCCATGTTGAGCCTAGTTCAATGCCAGCATTCTCCATGCCAAAAATGATGGCCAGACTTGGGGCTTAGGCCGTTAGTCTTCGGCTGAATGCAGTTGCATTCGTAGGAGCTTTAACTCGGAGTGGTTCAACCAAATCCGGGGCAAAGTCCCCGGTGAATGGGGATGGTTTTGGGAGCGGGAATGGCCGCTTTTGGCCGTAAGCAGCCGTTCAAGGCTGCTCATTTCTGCAGCGGTAAGTGCCCGTCTCGTGGTCGCTACTTGGCTCTCACCGTCCACAACTGATCTAGTTTTGTTGTGTAGCTCTGGCTCATCAACTCCCGACGCATCGCCCAACCAGGTGCCGCCGGAACGCTGGCCAATCGAAGAACTCCCTTTCCCCAGCGACCATTAATCTCATCCAGCACACCCATCACTTTGTCCGCCATCACGGGCTGCGAATGCGCAAACAGGTCATCCGTGAATTCGCCGGGCTGTCGCAGATCCATCAGCAAGACTTCCGCCTTGCTGTACTTGTAGCCGGGACGAAAGAGACGATTGACCGCTTCGGTCGCAGCCTTCGTCATCAGCCGCACGTCGTTGGTTGGGTACGGTAACTCGACCAGCGCTCCATTCGCATACTTCGCTTCTTCAGGGTTGAACATGCCGGTGCGAATGCTGACTCGGATTTTCTTGCAGAGTGAGTTTTGCGTTCGGAGCTTTTCCGACGCGCGTTGTGTGTACGTAGCGACCGCTTCCTTGATCGGCTCAATCTGCGTGAGCCGCGTGCCGAACATCCTGCTGCAGCAAATCTCTTGCTTGGGTGGGTCAGCTTCCCCTAGTTCTAGACATGGTGTACCGGCCAGCTCGCGAGCAGTCTTCTCGATCACCACGCTGAATTTCTGGCGAAGCATCCATGGATCAGCTTTCGCTAAGTCCATGGCGGTCTTGATGCCCATCGTTCCCAGGTGAGCCTTCATGCGCTTGCCAATGCCCCAGACTTCGCCGACGTCGGTGTTGCGCAGCGTCCAGTCGCGTTTGAACGGATCGCACAGATCCACCACGCCTCCCGTGATATCGAGCAGCCGTTTGGCTGTGTGGTTGGCGAGCTTGGCCAGTGTCTTCGTGCGCGCGATCCCCACCCCGACTGGAATTCCTGTGCGCTTGAGAAGGGTGGAGCGCATGTGCCTGCCAAACGCGGATAGATCTCCAGGCATGCCAGTCAAATCAGCAAATGCTTCATCAATGCTGTAGACCTCAAGTGCCGGCACCATCGATTCGATGATCGTCATGACGCGTTCGCTCATGTCTCCGTACAGAGCGTAGTTACTGCTGAAGGCCACGATCCCATGCCGGCGTAGATGGTCTTTAATCTGGAAGTACGGCTGGCCCATTTTTACGAATGGCTTGGCGTCGTAGCTACGCGCGATCACACAGCCGTCATTGTTGGACAGCACCACGATAGGTGTCTTGGCGAGGTCGGGTCTAAAGACGCGCTCGCAGCTCGCGTAAAACGAGTTGCAGTCGATCAGGGCGAAGACAGGCTCACGTGTTGTCATGATCGCGCACGCTGTATTTCACAACGCCCCAGATCACAAGCTCATCGCCTTCCATGACATGTCTCGCCGGGTATTTTGGGTTCTCTGACACAAGCAACACGGCGTTCTCGCGCAGAAGCAGGCGCTTGCAGAAGGGCTCCGAATTCAACGCGGCGATAACGATATCGCCACTGACCGCTTCGATGCTTCGATCGACGATCACCACATCCCCGGAATAGATGCCCGTGCCCTGCATGCTATCCCCATCAATCCTCACCAGATAGACGTGCGGCGCCCTGATATCGAACAGCTCATCCAGGGAAATGTGCTTTTCGATGTGGTCAGCCGCAGGGGAAGGGAAGCCCGCCGGTACCTTGGATGAATAAAGGGGCAGCTTCTTACCGCCAGTAGCAAGTGGGCCGAGGAGGGTGATGCTCATGATGCAAGCCTTAGGAGGTTAACTGTACATGCATACAGTTAACGATTTGGTTCGCTTGCGGTCAATCTCATAGGCACGACAATTCGACGGGTGACAGCATGTGCGGACGTTACTGGATCTACGAATCCATGGATCACTACATCAAGGAGCTTGCGCCAAGGCAGTTGGTGATCAATGGCTATGACCTCTGGCCAGTCGAGCGATACAACGTCGCCCCGTCGACGCGGGTGGAAATCATCCGGCCGGTTCGGGATGGCTTGAGCATTGATAAGGTCAGATGGGGCTGGGCGCCATTCTGGGCGAAGGGAAAGCGTCCTGACCCGATCAACGCGAGAGTCGAGACCGTCATCACCGGCAAGTTCTTCAATCAGCTCTGGCCAAACGGACGCGTACTCGCGCCAGCGAATGGCTGGTTCGAATGGGTAAAGGACGAAGAAGATCCAAAGAAAAAGCAGCCGTATTTCATTACTCTGAAAGAGCAAATTCCGATGTTCTTCGCTGGTTTGGCCGAGGTGCACGAGGGCCTGGAGCCAAATGAACGCGACGGCTTTGTCGTCATCACCGCCGCGAGTGATGAAGGCATGGTCGATGTCCACGATCGCAAACCACTGGTCTTGTCTCCTGAGCACGCTCGCGAATGGATCGATCCCGACACCTCACCTGAGCGAGCTCGCGAACTAGCGATGGAGCAATGCAGGCCCGCTGCAGATTTTCATTGGTACAAGGTTGGCAGGGAGGTGGGCAACTTTCGTAATCAGGGCTCACATTTGATTCAGCCTCTTTCACTGGCGTCAGACGTCGACGACTGATTAGCCCGTGACATGACCGCAACTCGGTTGTCCAATGAACGAATGTATTGTGAAAGTTCAAAGCTGTTAATGGTATTTATAGAGTGCAACGCCTATGTGCAGCGCTGGACTTGCAAAGAACAGGAGGCGCTCCCGTGCCTATGACTACCGACGCGGCGATCACACATTTCAGACAAAGTCTCGCTGGCTTGCGAAGGGCTTCAAGCCGAAGCAATTTTGACAAACGCCATGCTTATCTCCTCGGCTATTGTGAAGCACTATTGATTATCGGCGTAATCGACAGATATCAATGGCGAGCTTTTATGGACGACATCGACGACCAGTGCCGAGCTAGGAACGGGGCGATTGCACCCACAACCTCGATGCCAGGATGGTCTGCAAAAGACTACCTGTAGTTTCCTACATGCCGATGCGCGTGAACAAAAATCAAAACTGGTTTCGCTTGCATCAACGCTCGCAGTCTCATAGATGCAGCTGGTAAGCGTAAGAGGATTCTCGTGGAATCGATCCTATTCGTGACCTGCAATGCTTAGCTAGCTACACTGCGTGCTGCGCCTGAATTCTTTTGGGCCATCCGGAGCGTCATGCATGTCCGTCCAACATCGCAACAACGTGAACGTGCTCGGTGATGGCCCGGCAACTCTCGTTTTTTCCCACGGGTTCGGCTGCGACCAAACCATGTGGTGTTACCTCGTCGACCATTTTACGAATCGATTCAGGGTCGTTCTTTATGATCTTGTCGGCGCGGGACAGTCTGATCTCACGGCTTATGATTCGGAAAAGTACAGTTCGTTAGACGCTTATGCGCGAGATCTGGCTGAAGTCATCAATCAGTTCGCCAGTGGCCCAGTCATAGTGGTCGGTCACTCCGTCAGTGCCATGATCGGCGTATTGGCAGATAGGGCTCACAGCGACCGCATCGCTGCTCACGTGATGATTGGCCCTTCACCTTGCTATGTCGACTCCGGGGATTACGTCGGGGGATTCAAGCTCGAGGACATCCAGTCATTGCTCGATACCCTCGATAGCAATTATCTCGGCTGGTCGAGCACCATGGCCCCCGTCATCATGGGGGCTCCCGGTCAACCGGCTCTTGGTGAGACGCTGACGAATAGCTTTTGCCGTACTGATCCGGAGATCGCGAAGCAATTTGCCCGAGTGACGTTCATGTCGGATAACCGGGATGACGTAGTCGGTTTAGAAACTCCGACGCTGATATTGCAATCCACGGATGACATCATCGCCCCGGTCGCCGTAGGTGAGTACCTGCATCAGATCCTGCCCAATAGCACTCTCTGTCTAGTTTCCAATGTTGGTCATTGTCCGCACATGAGTGTGCCCAGTGCGTGCTCTGAAGCGATGGACAGGTTCCTTTCGCCCTGGACGGAAGGCGGCGATGGCCGGTGAACCGTCCCTAATTCCCGATTCGCAGTCGCTTTTCGACAACGCGCCTTGCGGCTTGGTCGTTACTCGGGAAGACGGCAGCATCCTGAGCGCCAATAAAACTTTCTGTACCTGGATCGGTTGGGAGAAAACCGACCTGGAGCGCCGGCGCTTTCAAGATCTGCTTACGATGGGCGGACGAATTTTCCACCAAACACATTGGGCGCCACTGATACAGATGCAGGGCTCGGTGGCCGAGGTAAAGCTGGATGTGGTTCACCGCGACAAAACCTTAATTTCAATGCTGCTCAATGGTATTCGTCAGCAGCATGATTCCGGCGTTGTCTATCAACTGGCATTGTTCTGCACCACCGACCGGGATCACTACGAACGTGAGCTATTGAAAGCCAAGCGACTCGCTGAAGAGCTTCTCGCGAATAAAGTGGCCGCTGATGCAGCGTTGTCGCAGGCGCAGACGAAGCTAAACATAGCTTATGAAAAAGCTCAGCGTCGCGCGTTATTCGCGGAGCAAATGGTTGCGATCGTCAGCCATGACCTGAAGAACCCATTGACGGCAATCAAAATGGCGGCGGAGATTCTCGGTCGGAAAATGCCTGACGGGAAGGAAAAGCTCATGCTGAACCACATCAGCAACTCCACGGATCGGGCGCATCGAATGATCACTGACCTTTTGGATTTTGCTTTAGCTAGAGTCGGACGAGGTATATCTGTCTCGCGTTCAGCCATTTACCTACATTCGGTAGTAGCTAAGAGCGTCGCAGAGCTACGAGTTGCCTTTCCAGATGTCGATCTTCAGCATCAAACGGTTGGGCGGGGAAATGTCGAACTCGACGCTGACCGTATACAACAGATCATCGGTAACCTAGTCGCCAACAGTGCGGCGTACGGCGACCAGGAAAAACCGATTACTGTCATCTCCAGCCTTGATGTTAACCGTGCAAGCATTTCGGTTCACAACTTCGGTGCGGCGATTCCTGAGTCCGCTCGATCCAAGCTGTTCGAACCGATGACCCGTGGTTCAGACCAGGATAGTCAGAACCGTAGCGTGGGGCTTGGCCTCTTCATAGTCCGGGAAATCGCTTTGGCCCATGGGGGCGATATCGCTGTGCACTCGACTGCCGACGAGGGCACAACGTTTACGATTAATTTTCCCTCGAATTGAAAATCCAGCGTGTCGACCTTCTCAAACCCGACGGACGGTTAAAGTGTAATAAAGTATTTGGGATTGTTGTACGGTCAACAGACTGTGTTCATCCAGAGTGCCTGTTATGAGATTTCCCCTTTTTTGCCAATCACTATCCAACTGGGCCGGCAGCCCGAAGACGTTTTTGAGCGCGATTGTGTTGATCATCGCTTGGGCGGCGACCGGCCCATACTTCCACTACAACGATACATGGCAGCTCATCATCAATACGTCGACCACAATCATTACTTTCCTGATGGTGTTCCTGATTCAAAACACCCAGAACCGTGACAACGACATCCTGCATTTGAAGATTGATGAGCTTATACGAGCTACTCACGAAGCGCAGAACGCCACGCTAGGTTTGGAACAAATGGGGTCAAGTGAACTCAGGAAACTTCGTGAGCAATACCGCACGTTAGGTGAATCAGGCCAGATTAAGGTTGATTCAGCTCGCGGTGATGGTCATCGCTAGATTATCTATGTGTAAATCTGAGATATGATTTATGTAAGTCCCTGCCACCGACCAAAGAGAACGTTCATGTCCAAACTCGCTGAATTTCGCCAGCTTGAAAAACACCTCGCCGAACAGCTTCAGGCTCTGGAAGCCCTCAAGGGTGATGCAGGCCTCAAGAAAGAAATTGAATTTGAAACCAAACTGCGTGATTTGCTCGCAAAATACGGCTACAGCTTGAAGGACGTGATCAATCTGCTGGATCCGCAAACTGGTCGTCGCGCTCCTGCTGTCGAGTCCAAAACTGGCAACCGCAAGCCTCGCCAATTGAAGGTTTATAAAAATCCTGAAACGGGCGAAGTCGTAGAGACCAAGGGCGGTAATCACAAAACGCTCAAGGAATGGAAAACAAAGCACGGCGCTGCGACCGTAGAGTCTTGGCTGACCAAGTGAGTTCGATTACCTATGCCAAGCCCACACCTAGAGCCCGCATGAGCAGGCTTTAGGTTTTAAATCAGATTTAAGATTGATGTGCAGTCAACGCCGAGTAGCTGTTCATCAGGTTGCGATAGTTTGGAATGCGCTGCGACAACAGATTGCCCAGGCCTTCGATGTCGTTGCGCCAGTCGCGGTGCAGCTCACAGGCTACCGAGAACCAGTTCATCATCTGCGCGCCGGCCTGAGTCATGCGGCTCCACGCGGCTTGCTGCACGGTGGTATTGAACGTGCCGGAGGCATCGGTCACCACAAACACGTCAAACCCTTCTGCCAGTGCCGACAAGGTCGGGAACGCTACGCAGACATCCGTCACCACACCGGCAATGATGATCTGCTTGCGCCCGGTGGCCTTGATCGCCTTGACGAAGTCCTCGTTGTCCCAAGCGTTGATCTGGCCAGGGCGAGCGATGTACGGCGCGTCCGGAAACATCTCTTTCAGCTCCGGTACCAGCGGGCCGTTCGGGCCTTGTTCGAAGCTGGTGGTGAGGATCGTCGGCAGGTCGAAGAACTTGGCCAGATCCGCCAGCGCCAGCACGTTGTTCTTGAACTCGTTCGGCGAGAAGTCCTGCACCAGCGAGATCAGACCGGTCTGATGATCCACCAGCAGCACGATAGCGTCGTCTTTGTTCAGGCGGTTGTAGGTAGCAGTGCTCATGATGAATTCCTTTTGAGGTAATTGAATGTTGTCGCTCAACATGGGCACAGATTAGGGACTACATCAGCGTCGAAAAAGGCGTTGAAAACGGTTTAACTGTCTACTTGGTTAGGACAATGGTTGGTGTGAAGCTTGATTTAATCGATATCTCCCGTCCAGCTGAAGACCGTTCCAAAACAAGCATTTCAGCTGCTTGACATTATTCCCTCGTCCCCCAAGTTGACTACAACGTCCTCAAGCCCACAAACCTTTTTTGGCGTCCTGCCATCCTTGCAGTTGGCCGGTGACCTCGCGGCATTGTGTTCGGGTGGTGGTTCGTTTGGCACCAGGGTAGGAGAGGTGTGACGTGCCCCTGCTACGGGTGGGCGTTTGGAACAGGGACAGCTTCGCGGGATTTTCCGGAAATACCGCGCTTGATAATGCCAGGATCCTTTGAATGCCAGGAGTTCTTAGAGCTGGAGATTCCATACATCAGCCGGTGTAGCTGTCGCATGGCGTTGCACGGTACGTCGCACGTGCACGAAAAAATTGCGCACACGCAATGAAGTACAACCCGAGTACTGATAAAAAACTTCATGAAGACAGAACTCATCCAGCAGGAAAAAAATAACATTTTACTTATACTGACCCTAGCGGTAAGCGTTGGGATAATTACGGAAATGGTTGGGTTCCCCAAGAATGACGGTGAGAAAGCATGAGCAAAATTTCTTTGTCTCAATTATCTGCGGTTTGGAAGGAGCATGTTTTACAACGAGCCTCAGAAGCCATGAAAATTGGCCTGATTGAACCCAAGGACTGCATAGGTTTACAGAGCGGCGTAGTTATCTTTCCAGGCGGCATTGATGAGGATTGCATAACATATTCACGACCTGATACTACAGTGAATGAATTGCTGTCTGTTCGTCATGAGGCTTTCGGGAAGTGGACAGAGCGCCTTGAATGTTTGGAGGACGCAGCTGAAGCTTTGCATGAGCTATGTTATGAAGAGAAGCAAGCATTTATGTTTTGTGAGGCGGGATACTTAAAGCTCGGAGACAAGTTTTTAACTCAATATGATTATGTTGTAGTTAATGGCGATCCGTTGCTTTTAGTAGATGTCCTCAAAAGCTCAACGGCCCATATAGCAAAAATTCTGAGGGCTTCTCGATCTACAAGGATACTAGGTGTCGTAAAGCTTGAAGTGCCGGATAAAAATAGTTTTCTAGGCCGCCACAAATTGTTTATATGTGATGCGCTAGATGGAGATTCGGTATTTGTTTCTTCGTTGATACATGATTCTTAAATTGATTCGTTCACTACTAGGCTGATTTTTGAGCATCACAACTGGTCTGCTGGATGAAGACCAGAATCGGTTTACGCTTGCTCACTGCTTGGTGGAATTCTTGCTGCGTAACCGACAGACCTGGCTGAAGTTCATAGCCGTAGTTAGCGCCAAGAATCAGGATATAAATGTCGCACTGGTCGACCTCTGTTAGGCAGGCGTGCTCCGAGGAATAGGCGCGCGCCCCGAAGTGCTCGCTCATGACCGGCTTCATGTCCAGTGTCTCCACCGCGTCTTTGGCGGCGGCTCTGAACTGCTCGAAACCTCTTACTACGGAGCTTATGAACACCTTCATCAGTGCATCCTCTGAACGCTGGCATATGTGTCCTTTTGGACTGTACCCGGGTGTGATCGTTGCCAATTGTCTCAACGGTGAACAGCGGATCAGACACCGTACCGTTTGTTACCGCCAGAGGTAATGCAATATCGACCACCACGGGCCCGATACAGACATTCCCAGAGGAGCATGGACAGGATGAACCGTAAGCTGGAGTCTGTTGGCGAGCAGGCTGTTTCGGCTGAGCCGGTGGTCTTGGCTTTGAAACGACATAGCAGTCTGAGCCGCTGCACAGGCTTTTGGACGAAAGCCATTTCGGAGACTGTCCATCAATGCTGATACGCGCCCATTCATTCCTCGTCTCGAAGACCTGAACCTTTTCCCCGCGGCTCAGTTTGGAGATGACCTTTCCGCCTGGTTGATCCCGGACATTGAGGTTGTCAGCGCTCACGAACTGCTCAGTTGCGAAGGTCGGCTTGGGTGCGGATAGAGACGTCGGCGTGTTTGATACTAGCGGGCTTGAAGTACTCGGCGCTACCGGGGTTAGTGGCGTGTCTTTTTTCCCCATTGCCGACAGAACGGCAAAAAGAATCAAGAGCGGTATATAAACCAGGACTGGACCTTTTTGCGCATATTTATTGCTCCCGCTTAAAACCCAATACGCCGGCTGCCATGCAGACCTGTCCTTCGGACTACTGCGAGCTTAGCCAAGTTTCCATTTTTTGCAGGCTGTCGGGAGCTAAAAGTTTGGGACTTCCCGAATCAAGAATCTCAAAAAGCCGCTGCCTGGTTTCGTAAGAGGGGAACCAAGCAGCAACCTCGACGTTGCAGTGTTTGGAACCACTTAACACCCAATTCATCACCACGTCAGCTGCGGCTCTGTACCAGTCACTGCAATTGCAACAGGTGCAGCGATGGGGCTATTTCTCTAAGCACTCGACTGCTGACGAAAGCACCCCGTTTACGATGAGTTTTGCGGTGCTTTACCCGTTTACGGCGAACCTAGCGCGCATGACGAATGAAGATGCCGGGGGCTGTCACATGCGAGGCGTTGTCACCGACAGCGCGGTGTTATGAGCGCAATTGACCAGATGGCATGATTACAACGAGAACAATCAGCCTGTTGGGCCGCCGCGATATGCTGAGAGAAACCGCAATTTACGCAGCAATACAGGGCAGCCGCAGGCGCAGTTTCAAACTCGGCACGATGCTCAAATGGTAGGACGGACAGCCCAGGGCGCAGATCTTTCTGTTCGAAGAAATAAAGGCTGACGTCGCCGTCGGTCTCAACGAGACCAAGCCTTACTTGTCCGAGATGTTCAACCCCTTGCTGTCGTAACTCCATCAACAATTCGTTAGATGAGATGTTCAACGTTTCTAAAGACTTGAGCTCGTAGAGACCTTCACGAATGACCGTTACCGGAAGCCCATCCATCCAGGCTTCGAACTTCTTGCTCTTCGTCATCACCAGAACGGTAAGCCGGTACAGAAGCAGAAGCGTGAGAAATACTACAGCGACCGGCAGCAGCGGAACATCATGGTAGAAAGACACGTCTCCTGCCGCTGAGCCCAGTGTAAGAATCACGACCAGCTCAAAAAGTGAAAGCTGTCTGATCCCTCGTCGGCCGCTGGATTTCAAAAAAAGAAACACTGCGAGGAACGCGAAAGTGGCCCTGAAACCTACCTCCAGCAAAAACGTTAAAGGAAATTCGTCTATCAGCATCCGCTGGATATCGAAAGGCGACATCGTGACCTCGATTTTATTTTCAGAGTGGACGACGGATCGAATCAGCGTTGGTTTCAAATGCTGATGTCGGAATACTCAGCGGGTAATCGGACTTTGCGGGTGGTTACGACATGAAGCGGATCCATCGATAGCCCGCGCCATACCACGCACTGCTACGTTGAGCTGGCTCGCCAGGTGACATCGGTAATGCCGTATTTTTCGGCTTGAGGTTTGGTCACCATTTTCAGTGGCGGACGACCAGGTCTGGGAATGGGCGCTACACCCGCATCGCAACTAGCCCAGTGCCAGGCGTCAGCGTTTTGCATCAATTTGCTACGGATGATGAAGGACTTGGGCACACCGTGAAGCTTGTAATTGATGACGAATAGATTGTTTTCCATGACTTACTCCGTCTGCTCTGATCTAACGGAGTCATCGGGCGCGGAAAAATTCAAAAAATTCAGGGACTTCACCCCGAGTATTGGTTTGGGGCAATGGAGATGCAGGTTCATCCGCTGAGCGCCAACCAAGTCCTACATGGTCTCACGATCTTGAAGCCAGGCTCAGCGTTTACTTATAGGGCTTCCGAGCTGCAGAAGCTCCGCTGTTGCCACAACCATCTCATCCAGCGACGAAGGCTTGTGCAGGTAAATGGTGTGAGCTGGCACTTCGGTGCTCTCGATTAGATAACCCGAGGGGAGTATCGCAGCGATGTGAGGCCACCTGCCTTTGACCATCTCTATGAACTCGATGTCTTGGACTTGGCCGGGGACGCCGTGATCGACGATCACTAGGGCACAAGCTGGCGCGGAGCGATCGATAGTATTTGACCGCCATCAAAATGCTTGAAACAGGAGAAACATTATGGTTTAAAGGCTTGGCCACGAGTCGAAGGATTTCGTGGGTTCCGCGCCAAGGAGGCGCCGGCTTAGAAGCGGATCGTCTCCGGGTGCTTCTTGAAAATAAAAGGAATTAGCTATGACCCTGTCTTTGCAAAACATCAAACCAGAAGAAATAGATGCGCTGAAGCAGCAATCTCAGGCGGCTTTTGACGCTGAAATTCAACGTCGTGACGATGTTGTGAGCGCTAAGCCGGCCCTTCAAGAAGTTCTCCACCAGAAAGTACACCCTCAAACTTTATGCGGATGCGGTTGCCAGCAGAACATCTGCGGTTACTTCAATTTCGAAGGCTGCGGTTGCGGCTGTGGGCCTCACACTGAAACCATTCAGATAAGTTCATCGCTGGCCAATATCGGCCCGAATGCTCCGCAGCAAGGCACTCCTGTTCGATTTATCGGTCAGGCAACGGGCACGGGCACAAATCTGGAAATTAGCAACGTCTATCTGCAAGGCACAGTTCCTGACGCCGAGAATCTGATCGGGATTCAGCTTTCGCTCCAGTTATCGATCAATCAAGGCGCGCTTTCCCTGTCAATCTTAGAAGGGAACCGCCTGATCGCTGTATTGGTTCACCCAGCACAATATCATGCCGACATCAATGGGCAGTTTTACGGCAGCGGTATCGGCATGTTCCAGCAAGCGTAACTTAGCAATGCCCACATAGCTGATCTGCGGGAGGAGAGCCCTAGCATCATAGCTAGGGCTTTTCGTATCCTGCCGACGGCCAGCGTGAAGCTGAAGCTCAATACGCTTATCCCTTACCTCGACACCTATAATTCACGATGTTTTCTGCCGTAGAGTCGTTGTGCAGAGTATTATGGTCGGTGCGCTTTGAAACCCCTACCTACCTATTTATTTTTTCTGATCGACCTCACAACTTTACGTTCTGCAGTGAGTCAACAATGCTTCATGAAGTTATGTTTATGCTTTGGAGAGACTCTGTCCCAGTTAATTGTAAATGCATCGGGAAAACGTATGCTTTCTACGCTTGAATTGAGACAGATAATTGAATCTGGGTTCCTTCCGCTATCCTGTACTTGCGCGACCAGCCCAGATGACTCGCTGACCATTAAAGTTTACGAAGCTTCCTCGGGCCGCGTGGATCTCTTGGTCACAGGTGTTTCCGTTTCTGAACTCACCTCCAGCAATGCGCTGGCGAATCTGATTGCGGAGCTACGGAGTGAGATCGCGGCCTGCCAAGGATCGTTTAGGAAGACAGCGCAGAAGTCCTCCTCTTGACGGTAAGATCGATTTCATTTTGATGGTTAGTGGCAGAGTGACGCTAGGTTAAACTCAGTCTCCCCGTATAGTTTGATTAAGATCGTGTCCCAAGAACGTGAGCTACAACTTGAACAAGCCCTTCTCGCCCTCCTTGCGGCGTTGGGACACGGAGGCGGAATCATTGAAGACGCTTGCGCTATGGCGGTTGGTGGTTTGATGTGGGATGGGTATTGGCAGTGGGTAGATCCACAGTATAGGGACGACGCTGCTGATGAAATTGACAAAGCTATTACGAGACTTTGTGGCAGGCATCCTTCCTCGAATCTGATCCATGTTGAGCGACGGTTCAATGCTTGCTGATAGGATTTTCGGGCTGAAGAAGCGCCGCCACTGCAACTACCATCTCATCCAGTGACCAAGGCTTGTGCAGGTAAATCGTTTGAGCTGGAACTTCAGTGCTCTCGATCAGATAACCCGAGGTGAGTATCGCGGCGATGTGAGGCCACCTGCCTTTGACCATCTCTATGAACTCGATGCCTTGGACTTGGCCGGGGACGCCGTGATCGGCGATCACTAGGGCGCATTCCTCATGTGCTTCCAGCAGGTAAGCCAACGCATCATCCGCCGTAGCGAACGGGACAGTCTTCGCACCAATCTCATCCATGATATCGGTCATGAGCGACTGCAGAGTTGGGTCGTCCTCAATGACGATGACCTCACCGCGAATCGGCAGCAATCCTTTCCAATTTACGTTCAAACAATCCTCCTCTAAACAGAGAGCCCGACCGACTAAACAAACGGAACGGTGCATGAGTGTAAGCGAAAATGTCGCGTCTGCCGTGACAATGCTGGGAGCTCCCGGGACACTCGCCGCAGGTCACGTCCCCTACAGATGCCCTCGCAGCGTATTGAAAGAGCGTGTGGCTCCTCGCTTTCTGATCGCCCGCGAGAGCACCGAATGAAAGTCCAATTGTGCGCTTGAGGCTATGAATGCTGCGTAGAGATACCTTGATCTAGATCAAACATCATTCAAATTTTCGAACCATCCCTCAGAGTTATCTATCGAAACTAGGAAGAGGGTAAGCGCCTCACGAGAAACATCGACAAGCACTCCATTCGTGAATTAGTTGAGGCAGCTGAGTCAAATTCAGGTGTGCAACAGCTAGCAACCTAGGATCGATCCATGCAGCAAGAAAACCACAACCACCAAGTTTTAGTCATCGGCACGTCCATCGGCGGGCTCGGTGCATTACGTGCGTTTCTGGCGGGGCTTCCGTCTGATTTAAATGCGGCTGTCTTCGTCACGATGCACATCGGAGACCAACCTAGTTCTCTGCCTAACCTCCTTACCCAATCGAGCCAATTGCCCGTCGGTTTCGCTATGAGCCAAGAGCAGGTAGTGACGGGTCGTGTATACATAGCCCCTCCCGATAAGCATCTCCTTGTCAAAAAAGGAGCTATTCAGATCACTCGAAGCGCAAAGGAAAACCACTCGCGGCCTGCGATTGATCCGATGTTTAGATCGGCTGCCATCAGCTATGGAAGCAATGCCATAGGGGTGTTGATGACCGGCGAGCTTGATGACGGCGTGGTGGGGCTTCAGGCGATAAAAGCATATGGCGGACTGGCCTTCGTACAAGATCCTGAGACTGCCGAAGCGCCCTCAATGCCGACAAACGCTCTCCGGTATGTGACCGTGGACGGATGCTTGCCGCTCACTGAGTTGAGTAAGAGGCTCGTACAGATCATCAATCAGCGTACAGCGGAGGGGACAGCGGCTTCTGAACCAAAACGTATCGAGCCATTCGCAACGGAGAATGATCTGGTTGAGGATTTCAGTAAAGGTGGTGCCTCGGCGCTGGATGATATCGGCCGAGTCGCAGGCATCTCCTGTCCTGAGTGCGGAGGCGCTCTTTGGGAGGTAGACGCGTCATCGCCCCGGTTTCGCTGCCACACCGGTCATGCCTATACCGCCGCCGCATTATTTCATGCGCAGGATGAAACGATTGAGGAAGCACTCTGGGTGGCCATTAGAGCGTTGCATGAAAAACAGTTGCTCCTTGGTCGGCTCGTTCAGAGCAGCAGAGATGGCGGGCGCTTGGGCGCGTTACGAGAATACGAACTTGCAAGTGAGGGACTCGAAGACCACAAGGCGACTCTTCGAGAATTGGTTTCATCCTTACGTCCCGGTTGAACACGCGCCGACTCGGGTTCTTTGATTGTGGCGCCCAGTAACGTGTACGGCTCCGGTGAAGATGTTCGAAAGTTAATTTGAAGCCTCTATCAGGCTGTCTATTGCCGAAAACAATCGAGTTTTTACAGCTCATCTAGACTGCTGAACGGGTGACAGAGAGGTGTCCATGCCCAGCCGGATCATGACCGTTAAAGACTTGCAGGTGAATGTCTCAATCGCCGGCCAAGGCCCACCGTTACTCCTACTCAACGGTCTGGGAGGTTTGATTAAAACCTTCGATGCTTTGCGCAACGAACTAGGCGACTACACGACGATCACGTTGGACGTGCCTGGTGTCGGCAAATCACAAATGCCCCGCTGGCCGATGCGATTGCCTAGTCATGCCGATCTGATCGCCGAAATGCTCACACAATTGGGTTTCGACCATGTTGATGTATTCGGCGTGAGCTGGGGCGGTGCATTGGCGCAAGAGTTGGCTCTCCGTCATCCCACCATGGTTCGAAGGCTTATCTTGGCGGCGACCTCTGCGGGCCCGGTGCTGCTGGTAAAGCCCGCCGACATCCTGGAATTTTTTAGAGGGAGCGCAGGCGGCAAACAGCCCGAACGAGATGGTTCAGCCAGTTCGACACAGGCGCTGCTGCGTTTCGGTGTTGTAAAGCGAATGCTAACCGTACGCCTGCGAACCTATCACCACCAGGTAACCGCTTTAGTAGGCTGGACAAGTCTGCTGCGGTTATCCCGTTTGCGTATACGCACGCTCATCCTCATCGGCGATCGTGACCCCCTCGTGCAGCCATACAATGCGCATGTCCTGCGACGCTCAATTCCACAAGCCGAACTGCGCGTGCTCAAAGGTGAGGGGCATTTTTTCGTAGTGACCAGTGCCAGCCGAACTGCCGGTTTGATACGCGAATTTCTTAGCCGGCAGCAGAACGGTGATGGCCCGGCGCCGGAGATCGCTAACCGCGCTGGTAAGCAACGCTTGCAGCGAGCCAAGGCTGTTTAATCTTTGCCATGCTAAAGCTCTTACTCTGCATAGCGGCTACAGCCCCATGCTTCGGGCAAATGCCCCACGTCCCGAGAAAACTTCGGGGATCTCTGTAAGCATCCAGAATGCCGCCAATCCGTTCAAACTCTTCGGTTTTCCTATGGTCAACCTGACAGGTATCGATCGTCATATCAGAGGTGAGCCAATGGATAACTATCACATCAAAAAAACGGAAAAACTTTGGGAGCTCGTTAAAGAGGGCGCGCAACGTGCCTCCAAGACGGCATCTACCAAAGCAGAAATCACCGAGATAGCGAGCGAATTTCTTCAGGGCAAGACAGCCTCTCTCAAAATCCACAAAGAGGACGGCACGATCCAAGAGGAGCGTACATTTCCTCGTTCAGCAGATCCTAGAAAAACGAAAGGTTAAACAGACCACCTGCCCAGGGAGGTGCGGTGCCCATTGCGCCGCACCGTCGTGAACGCGGCCGACCGGAGGTCTCGCCGCATTTCAAGGACTTCATTTCTAACTCAGGTGCAGATCATGGTAATCGCATGTCTCGGATGGGGATCACTAATTTGGAAGCCGGACACCTTACCGCTCGCGAGCGAGTGGTTTATGGACGGCCCCGTGTTACCCATTGAGTTCGCGCGGGTCAGTGATAACGGCGACCTTACGACAGCTATCTGCGCAAACGCACCTGGGTGCAAAGTGCTTTGGGCGGTATTGGATCTGGACAACCTTGATGAGGCACGCGAGGCTCTTAGAATTCGGGAGGGGGTTCCTCAAGACCGGGAGGATGGCATCGGTAGCTTCGTGGTCGGTACGAACGCAGCGGGAATCATCGCTGAATGGGCGATTGCCCGCCGATTGGACGCGGTAGTTTGGACAGGACTGCCACCAAGATTCGGAGGCGTTGAGGGGCTCGTCCCCGCAGCCGAGGACGCTATTGCCTATCTCGCCGGCCTAAGCGGAGAACCACTTGAGAACGCGCGCGACTACATCAAACAAGTGCCGCCGCAGATCGATACGCCTTACCGGCGAGAAATCATTTCAAGGTTAGGGTGGCAGTGACCTGTGCTGAAAGCCCGGAACGACTCACGCCATCGTGCCCATTCGTGGGTCTGCGGTACCCAAGACGGTGATCCTCCTACGATGAAGAAAGTGGGAGTCGCTGCGATTCGCAATCTTCAATCGATAGGTTTATTAAGCATCTAGGTGTGTAAGTGGGAATCTGCGGGGGGTATGTGAAAGAAATAACGTCTGTCTGCGCAGATTTCAGGGATTCCGAAGCTGCGGGTGAACGCTTTAATTTCCACACCGGTATAAAAATTGCTCGCTTGAGCCCACCGCCAATTTGAAGACGTATATATGACGCTCTCCTTACCGATCTACGCAAGGCTGACACCTAGAGCGTTGTCCCTTTCGCTGATAGGTTTCGTTCTTCTAGTTTGTCTATCGTTGATCCTTGCTACTGCTTGGCAGATTGTGCAGTCGTCCGGCGAGCGAGTAGACGCGGCCAAAATAACTGTTTCGAACATTGTACTTGCCGCTGAACAGCAGGCCCGTGACACGATGCTTCAGGCCGACAATACCTTGCGAGATCTGGCAGAGCGTGTAGCGCACGATGGAAGCGGCCCTGATCAACAGGAGCGGTTGGCGAAGCTGATGGCCCGCCAAGTGAACGACATTGAAGGCGTTCAGGGGCTATTCATCTTCGATGCGCAAGGCAATTGGATGGCCAATTCATTTTCCGAAGGTTTGCAAACCAAAAACAACGGCGACAGAGCTTACTTTCGATATCACCGTGAGCACGATGACCAGTCCATCCACGTTGGCTCGATAGTGGAAAGTCGAACGACAGGGGATATGGTGATCCCTATAAGTCGGCGTATCCAAACAGCCGATGGAGCGTTTGCAGGGGTTGCGTTAGCCACGGTTCCGGTTTCATATTTTCAAAGCTTTTTCAAACGAATGGCCGTTGATGACGAAGGAGTAATTTTCCTAGCACTTGATAACGGCGAGCTCCTCGCCCGACGCCCGACAGTCGCAGCATTGATGACAACTAATCTTTCCAAAGGCGAAATTTTTAGCCGGTATTTACCTGAGAGCGATAGCGGGACTGCGGTCATAAAATCTATCGTGGATGGTATCGAGCGGATCTACGCCTATCGTCGTCTGGCTGGGCTGCCTATCGTCGCAGCAGCTGGCGTGTCGTACGAGCATGTATTTGCCCCTTGGTGGTCATATGTTTACCAATCGGTTGCACTGGTAGGTACCATCATACTGGCGTTGGCAATTTTAGGTAGCTTGCTATATCGGCAGATCCAACAGCTGCTAGTTGCAGAGTACGAGCTAAAAATAATCCGAAAAGAGTTAGAAGTGATAGCCCATACAGATGGTCTTACTTCTCTAGCCAATAGGAGAAGCTTTGACTTGGCTATGGATAAAGAATGGAAGCGTGCCACGAGAAATCAGACAAGCATATCCGTAATTCTTTTGGATATAGATTTGTTCAAACAATATAATGACCGTTACGGCCATCTAAGCGGCGACGATTGTCTTGTGCACGTAGCGAACCTTATTGCAGCCAACGTCAACAGACCAGGTGATATCGCTGCTCGCTACGGTGGGGAGGAGTTCGTAGTTTTGCTTCCGGACACTGAACTGGCAGGTGCGGTCATGGTTGCAGAAAATATTAGGCTTTCCCTATCGAATGCAAATCTTCAACATTCAGCGAGCCCCTTCGAAATCGTCACCATAAGCTCAGGTGTAGTCTCGACCTCTAGAACAGAAGAGGAGAGTCCAAAAGAGTTTCTGATCAAAGCTGACCGTTTGCTGTACGCGGCGAAATCTAAAGGGCGGAATCGGGTAGAGGCTTAGTTTCGTGATTTGAGCGTGCATTGATCACATCGGGCTTGGGCGGGCACGCCTGTCTGCATGGATTTTAAAACGATTTGCTTACAATATCGGAAAACATCATCAGCGTGCCGGCTAAGAAGATTGCGCTACCGAATAAAAATGTAGGTCTATGTGCATTTACGATCCTGATGTTAAATCCCAAATTCTTCGTAAATCTCATTGTAGTTTCCTTTGCGGGGCTAATCCGCCCCATCCGATACGGTATTCTTGCCGCCGTAAGGCCGAGAACCTGTATTGTCAATGTAGGTACGGTCTCGTTAATTCCCTCCGTGCACTGGGTTCGGGGTCGCCCTCGCTCGCAAGGTTGTTTGGAATTAGCTTCCCCATACCGAACGTATTTACTGCCATGCTCACCCTTAAACCTCGACAGGCCTGCCGAGCCTAGGTCAGCACCGGTAACCGGTTCGCTGAGCGGGTCTGAGGCCGTGCGTGTCTTCATCGCCTCCAACACTTCTACATCCTCGGCAGGAAGGTTGGCCGACGCCAGGCCATCGCCGCCGTCTACCGCCGGTTCGGGATTTTCCACGTACTCCCAAGCACCACCCTCGTTCCACGGGCCTCGTACGTTCGGCTGGCCCGACATACTGAAATACTTGTTGGTGAACTCTGGCATACCCGGAAGTTTGCCCTGCGGGAAGTTCGGTTGGATCGCATGCAAAGCTTTCTCGAACGACTTTTGGTGTGCGATTTCCCGCGTCATTAAGAAACCAAGCGCCTCCTTTACACCTGGATCATCAGTAATGTTGATCAAGCGTTCGTAGAGGATTTTTGCCCTTGCTTCCGCCGCAATGTTCGAGCGGAAGTCGGCTGTAGGTTCGGTGATCGAGTCAACATACGCCGCCGTCCAAGGCACACCTGCCGAATTGACGAGAGGTGCGCCTGCGCCGTAAAGCAGACTTGTGATGTGCGAGTCATTACCGGCGCCATTTAGGGCTCGGTATAGCTCTCCTTCCTCTTGGACGCCCTCGGCGAGCTGACCCTTCGCACCTTTGTTGAGCATTACGATAATGGAGCCGACAACCTCCAAGTGACTCAATTCTTCGGTGGCAATATCCAGCAGAAGGTCTTTTCGCCCTGGATCTTCTTCCGCTAACGCTTGAGTAAAATAACGTGCTGCCGCTGCCAATTCGCCGTTGGCGCCACCGAATTGTTCGAGTAGCAGATTCGCAAGACCTGGATTTGGCTCGGCAACGCGAACGGTGTACTGAAGTCGCTTGTTATGAATGAACATTCAGATTTCCTCATGCTTAGCTTTCGCGCGATCACCAATGCTGGCGTTGGCGCATGCTTAATTTGTGAGGAGGGGAATAAACAGAAATTTCCTGTTCTCGATTTCTGACCGGACGGACGGCAACGCGTTACAAGTTCAAAAAAAGACGGAGCAAGGAACGTGGTGTGCTTGTTCTAGAGTGAATGGAGCGCTCTTGGCGATAAAACGAGTCGCTAATAGTGCCGAAGTCCCAGCGATGGAATTTAGCTTTCACTTCGTACCCGTTGATCCCAAGAGGTGCATTGAACTTTGCTGTGCGCGCCATTTTCCATTGTTTGACGTGACAAGCATCCAGCTCCGCGCGCCGCAGCTGACTATCACACCTGAACCAAGGAATGACCGTGACTGCTACCACTCATAAAACTTCTCTGCGCCGGGCCATCACGTTTCCGATGCTGTTTCTGTTTATTCTTGGCGATGTACTCGGCGCGGGTGTTTATGCACTTGCCGGCACGATCGCGGGAGAGGTGGGCGGCGCAATATGGGTGCCGCTGCTGATTGCTCTATTCTTCGCCATGTTGACGGCGGGTTCCTACGCAGAGCTGGTATCGAAGTATCCCCACGCCGGCGCGGCTTCGGTTTTTGCTGAAAAGGCGTTCAAGTCACCGCTTGTTTCCTTCCTTGTAGGTTTTTGCATGCTGGCTGCCGCGATGACCAGCGCTGCTGGGTTATCGCTGGCATTTGCAGGGGATTACCTCAACGCCTTCGTTGACGTATCGCCGCAAATTGCAGCTCTGGTGTTTCTCTTGGCTATTGGCCTGCTCAATGCGCAGGGGATCAAGGAGTCGCTTGGGGCGAATCTGGTGATGACCGCGATTGAGCTATCCGGGCTAATTTTGGTGATCGTGGCGGCCATCTGGTATTTCCGCACAGGCGAGGCGGATCTGGGGCGAACGCTTACGTTCAAACCTGGCGTCAGTCCCATGCTTGCCGTGCTGGGGGCGGCATTGCTGGCTTTCTATTCCTTTGTCGGCTTTGAAACCTCGGCCAATCTGGCCGAGGAAATTAAGGATGTCCGCAAGGTCTACCCACGCGCTTTGTTCGCAGCTTTGCTTACCGCTGGCCTGGTTTACATGGCGGTGGGTGTGGCAGCCTCGTCGATTCTGCCTACCGAGAAGTTGGTCGCCACGTCGGCGCCGTTACTGGAAGTTGTCCGCGCATCGACCCTCGATATTTCGCCAACACTGTTCTCCTTCATTGCGCTGATCGCTGTCGCCAACGGTGCGCTGTTAACCATGATCATGGCCAGTCGTTTGACATATGGCATGGCAAACCTCGGACTGTTGCCAGGCATTTTGGGTGCGGTTCTGCCGAAACGACAAACCCCATGGGCGGCGATTATCGCGACCACCGTGGTGGCGATTGCCCTGACGTTAACTGGTACGTTGGCAACGCTGGCGCAAACGGTCGTATTGCTTTTGCTGTTCGTTTTTCTCAGCACAAACGTCGCGGTGTTGGTATTGCGTCGCGATCTAGTCGAGGAGCGTCACTTCCGAGTCCCTACATTTGTCCCGGTGCTAGCCATCGCGTCGTGTCTCGTGCTGCTGAGTCAGCAGAGTTGGGAAACGTGGACGCGGGCAGGTGTATTGATCATCGTAGGGATGCTGCTGCACGGATGTTCTCGTCTCAACCTGTCGCCCATGAGCAAGCCTGGCTAGCGCACCGCACCCACCACGCTGGGCTTACTGGTAGCTGAGAGCTTCAGAAACCGTTTGTCTGACGCGCGACCGCCAAGTCGAAATAAATGAAACGGCTCCCATTTTCATGCTTTCCAATATATGCCTGCCACGGCATTGCAGGCTGCTCATGTAAATTCTCCTTCTGCCCGCATATTGTGCGGGCTTTTTAACTCTTCCGCGCGAGTGAGTTCTCGTTTGCGGACTTGGTGGAAGGCAAGGTGCGCGATGAGGCCCGCAACCGAACTGAACGAATCAGCGAATAAGTGTATCCACCCGTATATCCGCAAGGGGTATTACCTCGGGATACCAAGCGACGTTTATGCGTGCGTGATTTGTGGTGAGCAACGCCCTGCAAACCGCTGGGATGAGTTTGAGCGACGCCGTACGCCGCCTAGTGGCTTGCTCAATAAGAAATAGCCGTTCGCTGACATTCTATACGCCGTAACGCTTGTTCCCGCCGGAGGTGATGCAATATCTACCACCTCTTGGGCCTATGCAAACGTTCCCGGACGAGCATGGACAAAAGGAACTGTATTCAGTGGCAGGCCGATACGCAGGTTGTGGCACGGGGCGTAGTGGTTTCGGCTGGGATTTGACGTAGCAGTTCGATCCGCTGCAAAGACTTTTAGAGGAAAGCCATCTAGCCGGCTGGCCATCAATGCTTATGCGTACCCACTCGTTTCGTTTTTCAAAGACCTGCACCTTATCTCCGCGCTGAAGCTTCGAAATGACTTTTCCGTCGGGTTGATCCCGGATGTTAAGTTTGTCTGTGCTCACGTACTGGTCGGCTGGTGCAGCTATTGGCGAGGTAGATGCAGCCGGTGCGGATGTCGATTTACCCGGTGTGCTGAGGGCAGCGAGCCGAGTCTGAGATGTAGTAGTTTCCTTTTCCCCGATTGCCCATAGAACGGCGAACAGGATCAAAAGCGGGACAAACCAAGATTGAAATTTCTTGCGCATATCCATTGCTCCCGCTTAAGAAGTATACGCCGGCTGCCATTCAGACTTGTCCTTCGGACTAATGCGAGCTTAGCCAAGCTTCCATTTTTTGCAGCTCGTCGGGATCTAAAAGTTTGGGCCTTGCCGATCCAGATCTCGAAAAGCCGAGCTAGGCGCAGATCGCTTCCGCTCTTGCTTAGTGAAACGAAGCGTCTGGTCGATTGTTGCCGCAACCTGAATAGCGTTGTCCGAATTCAGATGCTTATCGCCTCAGGTTAAGCGGCGCATCATCGCCTCACGCCATTGCCGCTCGCTCTTGAGGAATCTGCCATGAACCGCTCACCGACATTGTTTCAGTTCACACGCTTGCTCGTACTCGGGATAGCGGGCTTGGCAATAATCGGTTGCCTTCCTCAGGCGCCCACCGACGCTGAAACTGCGTATCAGGATAATCGTATGAAAGCCTCAGTCACGTACTTGCACCTGCTTCGCCACACACCTTTTTTTACCAAGCTCGACGATGAACAACTGAAATGGGTCATCAAACATTCCCGGGAGTGGGATGCACCTGCGGGAACGGTAATTGATAGTCGTGCCGAGGGGGTGAATCCATCATCTGACCACTGGATCTTACTTGATGGCCGTTGGCAGGTTGAGACCAAAACTTCCTCGTTCACCGCTGGCAACGATGATCCTGGGAAGTGGTATCAGCCCGCTGCAACGCATTCGAGTAACCGGTTGGTCACCACTCAGCGCAGTTATGTGATGCGCATCAAAGCCGCCGATATGAAGGACATGCTCGCAAAAGGCTTCCACTTCGATAGCCATCTTTCGATGGGGGAAGATTGGTACAGTCGCATCGACGCGTACACGCCGTAATCTAATGCGCACCTGCCGTTCCCCTTGGACTATTCGTCCAAGTGAGGGCATTCCACCCCGCATGCGCCGCATTCACCCTCTTATGTACTCGCCCATTGCGTCAGCTTGGCGTTCCTGCTTGAAAAACTTCTTTCAACCAGTCTACGAATACGCGAACCCGAGGTGAAAGGTGCCGATTGTGGGGATAGAGCACCGAAACGGGCATGGGAGGCGGCAAATAGTCAGGTAGCAATTCGCACAGGATTTTCTGCTGCAACTCCTTAGCTACCCTGTATCTGGGAACCTGGATAATCCCGATTCCCGCGATGGCAGATGCAGTGTAAATCTCCGCACCGAACACCGAGATTGCCGTCGGGATGGTGACCTCTTGCACCACTCCATTTATCTGGAATTCGAATGGAAAAGGTCTTCCGCTGGTTCGCGAGATGTAGTTGATTGCCTGGTGCCTGCCAAGGTCGTCAACGCTAAGCGGCGTGCCATAAGTTTCGACATAGGCGGGGCTGGCGCAAGTCACCTGCTGCAAATCAACCAAGTGCCTGCCTATCAGCGATGAATCTCCGAGCGTACCAGCGCGAACCACGCAGTCGACTCCTTCTTCAATGAGGTCGACGAAGCGGTCTGTTTCGCTTAGCGACAACTCAATGCCGGGATAACGCTGCATGAAAGACGGCAACGCCGGTATGACGAAAAAGCGAGCCAAGGTGCCATGCAGATCAACTCGCAATCTGCCCTTGGGAACGCTTTGCCGAAACGCCAATTCAGCCTCTTCCAGTTCTGCCAAGAGGTTAACGCATCTTCGGTAATAAGCTTCGCCATCCAATGTAGGGCGCACACGTCGTGTGCTTCTCTCAAGCAGCCTCGTCCCTAGCCATTGTTCGAATTGGTTCATTACATGCGTCAGCGTCGCGCGAGGAATCTCAAGATCCTCAGCTGCGGCGGTGAAGCTACTGCGCTCATAGATGCGTACGAAAATCTTCATGGCGCGAACTTGATCCATCGAGCGGGCTTCCCATTGCTGATGAGGGTTGAAAAGTAGCGCTACAAGCTGGCGGTTTCGTTCAGAACTCGATCATTTCATCGACTCCCTGCTCAGCGCGCTGCTGTCACTAGCGTGTGCTAAAGCACTACCGCCATTATTGTTGGCGAAATTTGAATAGTGAAGGCTAAAAAGGAGTATTTATCAAAAAAACCTGCCATGGGAATCTACTCCCACACCACAACCAACCCAACGATAAAGGCAGGGGATGAACATGAATACTTCCAACGGCAAAGTAGCAATCGTCACTGGCGCTTCGCGCGGAATCGGTAGCGAGATCGCCAAGCGCTTGGCGCAGGACGGCTTCGCAGTAGTCGTTAACTACTCCAGCAGCGCTGGTGAGGCGAACACACTGGTCGCTACGATCCAGGCCCAGGGTGGCAATGCGTTAGCTGTAAAAGCCAACGTCGCCAGCGCCGCCGACGTGCGCCGTCTCTTCGAAGAAACCGAGCAGGCGTTCGGTGGTGTCGACGTTTTGGTAAACAACGCCGGCATCATGGCTCTTGCGACCATCGCCGAGACTGAAGACGAAAGCGTTGACCGCCAGATCGACATCAACTTCAAGGGTACTTTCAACACGTTGAGAGAGGCTGCGAAGCGGATGCGTGACGGTGGCCGCGTAGTTAATTTCTCCTCAAGCGTTGTTGCCATGTTGCAACCAACCTATGGCGTTTACGCCGGTACCAAAGCCGCCGTCGAAGCGATGACGAGCGTGTTTGCGAAAGAGCTACGCGGGCGCAGCATCACAGTGAATGCTGTTGCGCCTGGCCCAACAGCAACTGATCTGTTTTTGAATGGTAAGCCTCAAGAAATCGTGGATCGTTTATCCAAGCTCGCGCCACTGGAGCGCCTGGGTCAACCACAAGATATTGCCGCAACCGTCGCCTTCCTCGTGGGCTCCGATGGTGCCTGGATCAACGGGCAAACCCTGCGCGCCAATGGCGGGATTATCTGAAGCAACGTCTTGGATTCTGACCCTACAGGTACTCGGAGAACCATATGAAACAAGTCATCGTTATCACCGGAGCTTCCAGCGGCTTCGGAGCCCTCACCGCGCGCGCACTGGCACAGGCTGGACACACCGTTTACGCCAGCATGCGCGAAACCCTGGGCCGTAATGCACCGCAAGTACAGGACGCGGCTCGTTACGCTGAAGAGCACCGAGTCGACCTTCGCACTGTCGAAATGGACGTTGCTTCCAGCGATTCCGTCGAAGCCGGTATTGCGCAGGTGATCAAGGAGGCAGGACGTCTCGACGTAGTTATTCACAACGCAGGCCACATGTCGTTCGGCCCAGCCGAAGCATTTACGCCTGAACAGTTCGCACAGCTTTATGACATCAACGTACTGAGCACCCAGCGAGTCAATCGCGCCGCACTGCCGTATATGCGCCAGCAGGTGAGCGGACTGGTTCTCTGGGTATCCTCCAGCAGCGCCCGAGGCGGTACGCCGCCTTATCTGGCACCGTACTTTGCAGCCAAAGCCGCAATGGATTCTCTCGCAGTGTCCTATGCAAGCGAGCTGACCCGCTGGGGGATCGATACTACCATCGTGGTTCCGGGCGCATTCACCAAGGGCACCAACCACTTTGTGCATTCTGGTACTCCTGCGGACAGCGAGAGGGCTGCTGAATATCACACTGGCCCGTATGCGGGTGTTCCGGAGCAGAGTCTCAAAGGGTTGGCCGCACTGGAGCCGGAAGACGCTGACGTTGCCGATGTGGCACGCGCGATTGTCGAGATTGTTGACATACCTGTTGGGCGCCGCCCTTTCCGGCGTCACGTTGATCCGTCACAAGACGGCGCGGAGATCGTCAATGCCATGGCTGACCGAGTACGTGCGGAAATGCTGCGTCGTATTGGCCTCGAAGACCTGCTTCACACCCGTGTAGATGAAGTGGGCGTCCAAATGGCTATGTCGCAGGAGCGCAAATAATGGCTACTTCTCAGAAAGCTTTAGTTGCCCCCGTTTCCAAGGTGATGAAGCAGGTGCAATTCAATGCGATCACGGCAGTTGCTGCGGTTACAGCTGCCGCAGCAGCGGCAGCTAGCCTGGCGCTCGAGCTACCCGTCTGGGCGATGTTCATTGGCTGGGTCGCATTTTTCTCCCGAGGTCATAGCTTCCGTGATGGCCTAGTCAACTACGGCAGTGTGTTGGCCGGTTTGATCATCGGAATGGCTGCGGCAACCGTAATTGCCGCGCTCAGCCCCTCTATCGGGAAAATGGCATTGCCACTTGTGGTATTTGTAGTCGCAATGGGCGTAGTTTCGCTTCGCGCGATTCCGGTGATGAACAACGTACTGAGCTATTTTCTCGGCCTTACAGCGTTTTTCGCTGCTCACATGGAACCGTCTTTGGAAGCTGGGGTGCGACTTGGCGGTGCCTCAGGGATAGGAAGCTTGGCGGCATGGCTTTCCCTGAAACTACAGCAAAGCGTGGCAGTTTGGAGACCGCGGCCATTCTGAATGCTCCGTTGAACATCCTGGGAAAAGCTAGATCATCCAAGCAATGACGCCGCCTGAGCTTGATGCAAGGGCGGTGTGCGTTGATGTCGCTACTTCGGGCAGAGCCCGGCGCAGGAAGGTTTGTTAAGCCGCGCCAAACCCTGTTTGATGTGCCCGGCATTCTCACCAATCGTCCACAAAGCGCCGCGAACGTTGTCCCCAACCCGACTTCTGGTAGCCCGCAGACAGCATTCGTTATCTGCTTTGGCGCGTGAAAGGGCGCAATTTAGTGTCGATTAATTCTGGGTGAGGCTGGCTTCACCGTCGTATTAGCTGCGCGCCTTAAGTTCTTGGAAACACCCCGCGCCTGGAATGGCTCGGTATCGGTCAACGCGCTGTAGGTGTCCTCACGGGATTTCTACGAAGCTCACATCGGTGTAACACGCGTCGAGGCACAATGACTTCCATGTTTGTGGCGTCTCATTTTCAGGGTGCTGATCCTCCGGCACGATGTAGAAGCTTTGTGCAACGAGGCGCCATTCATCATGTTCGTAAAAGTTTTCAGCCATTTCAACGAAGGTTTTTCGTTCGCCGTTTTTGCTGTAGCTAATTTCAAACGTCCGTAAGCCTGGCATTGCTCCCTCGCTGCTGGTGCCATTTGGGTGGCGGAAATTTCAATATAGTCCAGCGCTGTGTGGGAGCAAGTATCTAGAGCCAAAACAGTACCTTGCAGGGCTGCGTGCCGAAAGGGCAGTGCGGCATCGAGATTCAAGAGCGATCACCATGCGACCGCCACTTCGGGAGGGGCCGGGTCAAGACGACTTCTGAAGCCGCGCTAAGCCCTGTTTGATGTGCCCGGCATTCTCACCAATAGCCCACAAAGCCCCTCGAACGTTGTCCCCAACCTCAGCGTTCCCTTGGGCTTCTACATGGAGCGTCAACTCCATCAGCGCCGCCTCTAGGGCGAGCTGATTCTGGTACATCCTTTCCAGCACGTCTGATAACGAGTATTCGCCTGCCATTTTCTTTCTCCTGTCCTTGGAATCATCTGAGGATATGCGTTTTGGAACGACCTAGGTATCAAGCGTATCTCGCGTGGTTTTTGAATGCATCGTAAATGCTCGCTCGCTATTGGCTCTGGTCTTCAGAGCTCCTTCAGCTGGTTCTCAAGCTTTTGACGTTCCCATACAGACAGCAGTGCAATCGGATCTGTGCCGAACCGGTCTGCTGAATCGAACGACCAACGCCGGCCATCTGGGCTTATGCACCCTTCACAGTAGTCGAGCTCATCACAATCGTTGAAGATCGTAATGCTCCACCCTTCGATCTTTACCATGAACAAACCGGCATAGAGCTCATCCCAAGTCTGAGCGCTTAGCCTAACCATCACGCGTCGCCCGAAGATTGCATCGCGCAGTACTTGGCAAACCTCCCTCGCTGTGAGCACAGGCATAGACTCGTCAGTGCAGTCGTTTGAAACCATAAAAGAAACCAGCCGGTTTTGGTCGTTTCCTCAAAGGTACACTGGGAGCCAGGACGCAGGTACATCCAAGGTGGAAGAGATGAAGCTGTTTTTGGATTGTGAGTTCTCTCAGCTCAACCGTGAAACGAAGCTGATATCGCTGGCGTTAGTGCCTGAGGTTGGAGAGGAGTTTTACGTTGAGCTGATGGATACCTACCGAGTGGAAGACTGCAGCGACTTCGTGATTCAGAACGTCTTGCCGCAGTTAGATTTGAACCGTTATGGCAAGTCACTCGCCTCCGCCCAAGCTGCTATGAAGTCTTACCTCGGCAGTTTTGAGACACAACTCGAGGTTTGCTCAGACGCGCCAAATTGGGACTGGGTTTTTTTCTGCCTGCTTGCCGGTTCGGCTCATGAATGGCCAAGTCATGTGATCAACGAGCCCACGAACCTGATTCATCTGTTCCGAGACCTAGAAGGCAATGACCTCGGTGACGTCGATCTCCCGGAGCTTCCGCACCATGCACTACTCGATGCCAAGCTTCTTGCTGACCTATATCAGCAACTGAGAGCTAACCAGTCATGAGTTGGGAGATCCCGACCCATTGTTGTGGCGCGGCGCGCTTAGCTAGTCGGCGCAGGTACAGGAAAGCCGCGAACAACTCGAAGCCGTAATCCAGACCTGGGCAAAAGTACAATATTCGCGCGTTTCTCGCCGATATCGAAAAACAGCGCAACGATTGGATGGTGTGACGAGAGAGGCTGTCACGGAGCGGTTGGCCAACGCGAAGGAATTGATCGGCGACCTTGATGCGGGAAGAATGCAATTGGGCTCAAATCGTGACGCTGATATTTACCAACAGAGCTTTTCCTTCTCAAGTCATTCAGCTTCCAATGGTTTTCTAGCGGGAACGTTTAAGGGCGACAGATACACAGCCGCTTTAGCCTCTTGCATGTGTTGATCGGCACTCACATAGCCGGATCGTCATATGGCAGCGGGGAGCCTGCAGATGAGAAAGGTACGGCGCGCTCTTCAATGAGCAGACGCTCGAGATCGCGAACAGCTTGGTAGGCTCTGCCAGGTACGCACCAGGTGGCATCCGTTCGCCTAAGCGGCTTACTCTCCAACCTGCTCCGACCGGATCTAGCTGGTAACCATCACAATTGGGCACGTGATTGGCGATCTCATACTCACGCCAGTCCGCCATAGCTTGGGCATCAATGCCGAGCGGCTTGCACTCAATCAGCCAAGCTACGGCATTGATAAACTGACCATGGGAAAACGCTACGATGTCTTGGGCAGGATGTTCAGCAAGACGCTCGAGGAATGACTGAGCTCTAGCTATGAAATCTAGAAATGACTCAGCGCCTTCACCATCCGTGAGACCGGGATCAGCTTTGACCCAGTATGTCTCCACCCATTCTCGTCTTTGAGCGACGGTCGTATTAGTACACCGCGCAGGTTCAAGGTAGTGAATTCTTGTATAGGCCAAGTGTCAAGCGGGGTGAATGGGAAAGCAGCTACTGTCGCTTTTGCAGTTGCCAGCGCTCTAGAGAACGGCGATGGGATTATGAGAGTTGGAGGCCGAATGAATGATCGAGCTACATGATTCGCCTGCTCGATACCCCTTGGCGTGAGAGGAATGCTTGCGTGATCCTGACTAGGCTGGCCGGCATTCGCGGAGCTTTCTCCGTGGCGTATAAGCCTCACATGCTTCATTGCCAAGATACTCGAGTAGCCTTCTTCACTTGCTGCCCTCGATCGTCAGATTTACATATCCCCTTGACAAGGATACACCGCCGTCACAGAGGGTTTTCCACGCATGATTTACCGACCAGTTTTGCGGATTTGATAGAGGCCTGTATCCCCCGTCGTACCTAGGTTATACGGAAGGTAACGTCGAAAAAATTCAGATATTTTTGCGTATTTAAAACCGGTTAAGACCGAACCAACACAGCCTTTCGCGGTTCTGTGGTAAGCGTCCAGCGAAGTCACCTATCCGATCCCAGCGATAAGGGCGATGTTCTCCACCTAAACATACGTGGACACCATCACCCTTATCGTCAGGATTACCATGCGCCAAAGAACTTCTTATTCCAAACCCTTTAAAGCCCAAGTCGTCCAGGAATGCCTGCAACCCGGTGTATCGATGGCCAGCGTAGCTCTGCGCCACGGCATCAACGCCAACCTAGTTCGAAAGTGGATACCTGCTTATCGTGATCATCAGCCGCCGGCGTCCCGCTTTCGTCCCGATGAAACTAGAGCCCAGAATTCAGGCCGATCAGCAAACAGCTGTCAGGATAGGTGCCTTTCGGACAGCAAGAACTCACCGTGAAGTGGCCATCCTCAGATCCTGAAGGATGCGCTCGTTTTATCCGTGAGCTTGCCCCAGTGATCCGCATCGACGCCATCTGGCTTGCCACCGAGCCCATGGATAACTGGTTGCCTACCTGACGCGCAGCTTTGCTGCATCACTCATGACAAGAGTCTGTTATCAGACTTTTGATCAAACGGGTTATTATTCGCCTGGCGAATTCAGCATGTGCCTACATGTGATTTCCATTCATATATCGGATGCTTCAATATTTCCCCATCGACACCGAAACACCAGAGCTTACTGTCATGTTTGGGAAAATATCGATTCTCGCAAGTGTTCCAATGGGACTGGCTCTTTTAGCCGGCGCCTTGATTCCTCTTCAAGCCTCCAGCAATGGCGCCCTTGGCCGTGAGCTTGGACATCCACTGTGGGCTGCTCTCACCTCGTTGATCGTCAGCTCTGCTGTATTGATCGCAACCATCGTCGTTCTTCGTCTACCGCAGCCCAACATTGCGGGGGCCTTACAGGGGCCCTGGTGGCTTTGGATCGGCGGGTTCAGTGGTGCCATTTATGTGGCGATGGCCACCTTCCTGCCGCCAAAACTTGGGGCTTCGAACTACATCCTGTTCGTGATGGTGGGTCAGGTCATAGCCGCAATGCTTATCGACCACTTTGGCCTCTTGGGCCTCACTGCGAAGCCAATCAATTTGGTTCGGATTGCAGGGGTGCTGATCATCCTCTTCGGCCTGATAGTGGTTCAAGCCGGCTCAAACAAAGCTCCTGCTAGCTCCGACAACGTGGTTCAAGCCGCCACCGCGAACGTGAGCCTGAAGTAAACCAAATCCTCCCTTATTGGCTGGTTTTTGCTCCCAAGCACCAGCCCTTTTTATTCCGGTCGACGCACTTAGTCGTACCAACGCATGCGGCTTGCGTGCGAAAAGCCGAGAAGTTGTTCTCGTGTGACAAGAAGTGCATATGAACGGTCGTTCAGCACTCTATTTTTCGTTAACTGATTGAGGTGAATTTATGAATATCGTTAAACTGCAATTCAGTGATGGCCGTCCGAACGCTGTTGGCCTTGAAGACGTGAACGCCGTACTGCGAAGCGTAGGTGTTCGTGCAAGCACAGTGAGCATTTCGGAGGCGGCCAAACCCATCTTGAACGCATCGCAGTCCCGCGCCATCACCGAGGCAGAGCAAGAAGAACTGATCAAGCTCTTCAGCCTGAACCGCGCCCAACTTCTGGAACAGATCGAACTGGCTGGCCGAGTACCTGAAACCCCACGTGGAGGCCTACTTGGTACGCGTCAGCCTGGCATAGCCCCTTATCCCAAGGTCTACGACATGCTGGCGATTCCGGACGGTTACCGCGCAACCGTTCTGGAAACCTTTGGCCGCTTCCACGTCAACATGGCGCGCAACGGTGTAGGCATCGATGAAGTGATGACCGTCGTATCGGGTGGCCCCTTCACCTGGATGTTTGTTCTCCCAGACGCTGTGGTGGTAAGACTGACTGTTGGCCCTGCTACTGAAGAAACCGCGATCCGCTTGAGCTACCCAGGCATGGGTATCCACGCTGGGTACATGGATGCCAAACAGGGATTGGTCGTGGCGTATGCCCATGGCCCTGAAGAGTTCGACATGCACTACGACGAGCCGACTGCGCCGAATCCGCAACTGTTGAACACCAACCCTTGGGTGGACTTCTCCGGCGACATGCCGACCTTGTTTGAAAAAATCAGCTAAGTCTTCCCCAGCGACACTTCGCGCTTTTCGGTGCGAAGGGTCGTTCTCTGCCTCAGGAGACAACCGAATGTTTATTTCAAAGTTCAGCACATCGATCACGTTGTCCTGCGAGTTAAGGACATGGAAAGAAGTCTGGAGTTTTACATTGAGGTTCTCGGGTGTTTGGTCAAGAAACGCAACGATCAATACGCGATGATCCACCTTGCAGCAGGAAGCTCAATGATAGATCTGGTGGATATCGATGGCCCTCTAGGTGCCATGGGCGGCGGGGCACCAGGGAAAGAGCGACGCAATGCCGATCACTTTTGCCTTCGTGTCGAACCTTTCGATGAGACGGCGACCCTCGCCCACCTTCAAAGCCATGGCATCGCCGCTGACAAGGCAGTGACCCGGTATGGAGCAGAAGGCGTTGGCCCGTCGATCTACTGCTTCGATCCAGACGGTAATCAAGTCGAACTGAAAGGCCCAGCGCAAGCGGGAACCATGTGATTGAAAATCACGTCTCCTTGCTGCAATCCAAGATCGCTTGGCGGATCCACCTATTGGCAGGATCCGCGTCTTTACGGGTATGCCAAGCTTGCTGATACGATAGAAGGGGTAGATTCAGGGGGGCATCGAATGTTCGAAGCGTCGGATAATTGTCCAGCCCACTAGCCGCCCAGCTGGCAACGGTGAGAATAAGATCCGTACCGGCAATCAGCTCGATTGCCGCACTCCAATGAGGTAACGCCACAGCGATTCTTCGGCGCAGTCCCATGCTTGCCAGCACTCTTTCAATCTCGTCATTGGCGTCGGGCCGCAACGCGAGCATCACATGTGGACGTTCCAGCCATTCTTCCAACGTCAGGCGGCCACACTCCGGCAGGGCCTTTTCGTCGGCAAGACTAACGAAGTGCTCTGGGAATAGTCCCTGCACATGGATGCCCTCTGGATATTCCGGAAAAATGCCCAGCGCTACATCCAGTTCACCGTCCGCAAGCTGGGCCATCATGCTTTCACGGCTCGCTTGACTCACAGCAAGATCCACTCCGGGTGCGACGCTGCGAACGTGACGCACCAGTCTTGGCAGTATTCGGCGAGTAGCATAGTCCGACAGTGATAACCGGAAACGTGCTTGGGATTTACCGGGATCGAAGTCAGAAGCCCCTAATAAGTCGTTGAGGTGTCTGAGTGCCTGCTCAAGCGGTGCAAGCAAGCCTTGCGCTCTGGCGGTGAGCACCATTTTCCCGTCGCGGCGGATAAGCAACTGATCGTCAAAATGCGCTCGAAGCTGAGCGAGGGCATGACTGACCGCTGGCTGACTTTTGTGAAGACGAACCGATGCTCGGGTTACGTGCCGCTCCAAAAGCAATGCGTGGAGGGTCAGCAATAGATTCAGGTCGATTCTTCGTAGCTCTTCCAGCATTGGCTCGGATCTGCATGGTTTGTCAGGAGAGCGTATCAAACCGTCTTGGTTGGTGACAGCTCAGCTCAACCGACACTTTGGGATCGTGACGATTGCCAATTGGGGATGACTGATATTTCTGAACCTGATAACGATTCGGCGAAAAGGTGGTAGGTGCCTTCGCCGGACGGTTAACGTTGAAGTGCTGCAGGCCGGGGAACAGGGAAAGGCACGCAGCGAATCCAGCATCGCGCTCTAGCTGCCTTGCATCGTAGTAACCCCAGGATGCTCAAGCAGCGTTTGGATATGGCGCAATAAGCGCTCGTAACTCCTGGCCAACATCCAGATAAGTGACGAAATTCGCGGTGGCTTTCACGGCTGAGCTGGGAGCCGAATACGGAATACAGCTAATTCGCGTCATTCCTTTCCCGAGATAGCTGAGGGGCTGACGCGTAAAATTGACGCCAAGATGCTTGAGCAGCATCTTGGCCTTTTTGTGGAGAGCGCAATCCAAAACCGCGCTTAAACTAAGTCAGCAGGTTGCATAGTCAGGATGATTTTTCCAACATTTTCGGAAGACTCCATTCGGCGATGGGCATCGGCAGCTCGTGACAGCGGAAAAGTGCTATCAACTACCGGCTCCAGACTTCCAGCGCCATCGAAGCGATCAAGCCAATGCTCGCGGAAGCGCTTGATCATGTCGTGCTTCTCTGGCTGTGTGCGGGACTTCATGACAGTACCGATGATTTGCAAGTGGCGGTAAAGGATATGCTCCAACTCGACGCTGACCTTGCCGCCTCCGCCCAAGATGCCGACCTGGACAAGCCGGCCTCCATGAGCAAGTGATGCGATGTTGCGTGCAAAGTAGGGCTCGCCAACAAAATCAATGACGACATCAACCCCTCGGCCATTGGTTCTGTCCGCGATTACTTCTGCAAAGTCCTGCGTCTTGTAGTCAATGGCGACATCCGCGCCTAAATGCTCGACACGCGCCAGCTTGCTGCCTTCGGTTGTCGCATACACCGTGGCTCCGGTGGCGTATGCAAGTTGGACAGCGGCAGACCCCACCCCACCCGCAGCGGCATGGATTAATACCGAGTCGCCAGACTTAAGCCGAGCCAGGTGCATCATTGCTTCATGGGCGGTGACGAAGACCTCGGGAATAGCCGCTGCGTGGACATAGTCCAACTGCGCAGGTATCAGCATGGCCATGCGGTAGTCGATGCGTGCAAGCTCGGCATAGGCCCCACCTCCAACGACGCCCATCACTCTATCACCGACTTCGAAGCCCGAGACCAGATCACCCTTGGCGATTACCTCACCTGCGATCTCCAGCCCGATGATCAGTGAATCACCAAAATTAGGATGACCATAGCCGCCGGTTCGGTGAGTCAGATCTGCACGGTTCACACCAGCGGCATAAACCCTTACCAGCAAGTCAGTCGGGCGTACTTCAGGATTGGGAGCATCTGCTAGCTCAAGTACGTCCGCCGCGCCGAACTCTTTAATGCTGATTGCTTTCATGATCAGTTTTTCTCCGGTTCGGTGAAGGTGGCATTGGCGATAGCAGATGCGGTAATGGCGCCTGGAAAGCCTACGTAGAAAGCCAGGTGAGTTATCGCGGCGGCGATTTCGTCATGGGTGACCCCATTGTTCAAAGCCCTTCGCAGATGCGCAGGCAACTCTTCAGAGTGACCACCGGCAATCAATGCGGCCACTGTGATCAAGCTCCGGTCGCGTGGTGACAATGCCGGATCGCTCCATATCTGCGGGTACAGCGTCGAATCAACGAATTGCGAAAGCTTTGGTGTAAACGCCCGGGCTGCTTCACGAGGGCTGCTGAAATTGATATTGGACATGATGATGCTTCCTTAAACCTGGCTGATGAATTTGTTGGTGAGGTAATGCTCGATGCCTTCAATGCCACCTTCCGATCCATGGCCACTTTCTTTCATGCCGCCGAAAGGAAGTTCTGTGGCGACGATGCGGTATTGGTTGATACCGATCATCCCGGCCTCTAACCCGTCAGCGACATCTATGGCAGTCCGAGCGCTAGAAGTGAACGCATAGGCTGAAAGCCCGTATGGCAGGCGATTAGCCTCCTTCAAACCATCAGCCAAGTGATCGAATGGCATCATCACGGCGATTGGCCCGAATGGTTCTTCATGCATGACTCGGGCGTTCATAGGTACATCCGCCAACACGGTGGGCTCAAAAAAGTAGCCGCTGCATTCCAGGCGCTTACCACCGGCCAATACGCGTGCACCTTTGGCAACGGCGTCAGCCACCAGCTCTTCCATCTTGGCGAGCTGCCTTGGATTGGCTAGCGGCCCGACCTGGGTGCCAGGCGTCCGGCCATCACCGATTTTCAACGCGAGGGTGGCCGTCACAAAGTGATCTACAAATCTTTGATAGGCGCCACGCTGGATAAGAAACCGCGTTGACGAGATGCAGACTTGACCAGTCCCGCGAAACCGATTGGCAACACCTTCGACGGCTGCTTTTTCGATGTCTGCGTCATCGAATACCAACACCGGCCCATGGCCTCCCAATTCAAGGGTGATCGGCTTGACGCCCTCGGCAGCGCGGGCTGAAAGCAGCCGACCGATGGGTACAGAACCTGTGAAGGTCACCTTGCGGATGATGGAGGAAGCGATCAGGTGGCTGGACACTTGATCCGGCACGCCAAACACTACCTGCAGCACTCCTTTAGGCAATCCTGCGTCATCTAGAGCTCGTGCCAGGGCCAGCGCTGTGGACGGGCTTTCTTCACCGGGTTTGAGGATGACACTGCAACCTGCGGCCAGTGCCGCCGAGAGTTTCCGAGCTGGGGTAATAGCCGGAAAATTCCAAGGCGTGAATGCAGCAACGGGGCCGATGGCTTGGCGTTTTACCATTTGCAGCACACCGGGACGGTTGGCCGGGACTACACGGCCATCAATACGGCGGGCGCTTTCGGCAAACCACTCGAAGTATTCAGCCGCACGCGTTACTTCATCCAGGCTTTCCCCAAGCGGTTTGCCTTCTTCAAGTGTCATTTGCTCGGCAATATGTGGGGCCCGTTCCAGGATGAGATCGGCGGCCCGTTTGAGAATCTTTGCGCGCTGGTCAGGGACGGTATGGCGCCATTGTTCAAAGCTCAGTTTTGCCACTTCGAGTGCGTGATCAAGGTCGCTTGCTGTGGCGAGTGGAACGCGCCCTATCTCACCTGCGGTTGCCGGGTTAACGACAGCGGCGGTTGCGCGCCCTTCGGCACTGATCCATTCACCACCGATAAAAAGATAAAGCGGGTCGTAAGACGTGTTCATGGGTTTGCCCTTCGGTTGGTCTATCAATAGTTCGTACAAAACTCGGCGCCTGGGTTGTCAGCCTGCAGTGCTTGTTCAGGCGCCCTGTGCAACCAAGTCTATGGAGTACGAGCCGTTTGATTTAGCCGGCAAGGAGGGAATCATTGTTGTGTCTGGAGGTAATATCGAGCGCAGCCAGGAGCGTGTAGCATCTGCAATCACCGCCCACGTTACGCGGTGAAGGCAGTCCGGCTCGAGGCTCAAGGTTTCAATGGTTCTAGGGTTGCGTACTTCTGAAGTGAAGAACGCTTGGAATTAGATCGATAGGTAGAGTTGGATGGATAAGCTTACGAACATGTCCGTGTACGTCAAAGTTGTTGAGATGGGCAGTTTCACTGCTGTGGCAAACCATCTGGACTCTACGGTTGGCAACGTCTCGCGTGCGGTTTCCGCGCTTGAAAACGTGCTCGACACTCGCCTGTTGCAGCGATCGACCCGCCGGCTTTCGGTGACAGACGCTGGCCGGCGCTTCTATGAGCGCTGTACCAAAATTCTGGAAGACCTTGAAAATGCAGAGGCGGAGGCGAGTAACGCGGCGTTGAAACCTAGGGGAACATTGCGTGTGCATTGTGTGCCGGGGCTTGCGCGGCAACTGGTCACCTCTGCCGTGCTGGAGTACCGCAGAGAATTCACCGATGTTACCGTGGATTTAATGCTTTCTCAGCGAATGCCTAACCTTCTAGAAGACCAACTGGACGTTTCGATACTAATTGCTCGAACGCTGCCTGACTCAGCGTACGTCAGCCAAAAAATCGGAGTAAGCCATTGTGTGCTGGTTGCGTCTCCAGAGTATCTGGAGCGACACGCTGCCCCTGCGACGCCAGAGGATCTCAACGATCATCATTGTTTGCTGTTGGGCACCGTCGATTACGTGCGGGATGAATGGCAATTGAAGAGCAAGACCGGGGATGCCACATTTGCCCCCAAAGGCCCGAGTTTCAGGGTCAATGATATGGACGCAATGGCGGTCGCCATTCGAGAGGGAGCAGGCATAGGTTTACTGGCCGGTTTTTCAGCCATTGAGGATTTGCGTTCAGGCAGGCTAGTGCGTGTTTTGCCCGAGTATCATACCTACGAACGCAACGTTTACGCCGTCTACACATCACGCCAGTTCATTGATGCAAAAATCGCTCGCTTCATCGATACGTTAAAAAATCGGGTAGGTACCGAGCTGATGAATACCGCTCAGGAACTCATTGCTTGAAGAAAGCCAATTAAGGCTTGAAGAGGTATTGTTGTTGCAGTGGGGCAAAGTTACATAATGCTAGGCATGAATCGCCTCGCAGACGAAAACCAAAAGTTAGAAGTATTTAATTTGTTTTGCGCCTCAGTGTAAAAACTGAGACGCAGTTATTTAAAGTTCTAATCAATTAGCCATTGCTGCAGCCACTGCCCATCACTTCGTATGCCAAAATATGCTGTTTGCCTTGTGAGTCTTCATATGTCATGCGCATCGGTACCACACCGCACACATCGGCGACTTCAGTTTGAGAGATTACCTTGGCAACGTCGAGATGCGTGGAGTAGCTGTACTGCTCAACAGGAACTTGTTGGACTTGCACTGAAGCAGGGCCTTCCTGCGCCATAACCATAGCGCTAAAGCCAAAAAGTGCGATCGTTGCTACTGGAGCTTTCATGGGAGCTTTCCTTTAATAGTTAAATTTCTGTATGGGCAATCGAAACTTGGTCGAAGAGACGCACGGAGTTAGTGATCTCTCTGAGCGAAAACTATTGTTTGCTGACCATTCAATCGACGTACTCGCCAGTTGTGCAACTGCTGGCTGTAAGTGGTTTGCTGCGCTGACAGAACAAACTTTATTCCCGCCGGGCCATGGGGAAATAGACGCGAATTTGGGAAAGACTGTTATGCATTCAGACAATAATCGCGGATGAGCCTGAAACAAACGATGAGATGACTGTTGTTGGCGTAGCGCCCCAATCGGTCTTTGCGCTCTCGTAGACCTCTCCCACCTGAGCTACGTACTACCTGACCAATATGAGCCTCCACCAAGCTCACGTTGCGTAAGTCAGGTTTGCTTCAGGTGACTCGCCGCAATATTGCGGGCAAAAAAAAGCCCGCGATGGGGAGCGCGGGCTGTGAATCGTAAGGAGCTGACTTCACCGTACGCCGAAGCATGTGAAAATATCGTGAGGGCTACCTAACTACTTCTCGACGCGAAGATCTGGGCCTGGCAGACCTCGCGGGCGGAGCGGGCGGAGCGGGCGGAGCGGGCGGGGCGGGGCGACGCGGGGAGGGGAGCTCGGAAGCGGCGCATGTCTCGGCTGGCGTGATGCGAAGAGGTGGGCTATCTATTTTGAACTCACATTGGCAGGAGGCCGACATGAGGTTACAGAATGATATCGATGCGCTAGCGGCGATTGAGGAAGACGCAAAGGCGATGCTAAAACGGATAGGGCTGCCCGACGATGCACACAAGCTTGAGGTGGTGATTGTTCTTCGACAGATCGTCGACCTAGCCACCCACATGGAGTCGGCTGATCGATTCATTGAGACGCCGATCATTGGGTGAGATGGCTACTGCTTAGCTGCGCAGATCATCAGTGAATTATTCGTTCTGACTGCTGCGCCTGAGAAGGGCAGTCGCATCTTCGGGCCCAAGGCCCGGCTCGTTTCTAGCCCAGCATTTCCTTCACGATCGAGGCCACATTCCTCGCATCGTCGATACCCCGATGATAAGTGCCTTGCCAAACGAGGCCCAACGACTCGACCGTCAGCTTCAGAATTTTCGGCTGATCATTGTATAGGCCTTTACGCCATTTCCTGACGTTGAAATGCTGCAGACCAGAGAGCAGGGAAGGGCGCGCAGAGAATCCTGCATCGCGCTCTCGCTGCTAGGGTATCGCAGTTTAAAACAGCTACGTCGGCCTAAGAATATATATTATGAAGTAGCTCGTTGGAGATCAGCGCCGATTGGGTAATGTTAGTGATCTCTTCGAAGTACCGAGAATAATAATACTCCTTATTCCCGTGCTTAGGTAGGCCGCCTTCTGACAATCGATGTATTGTGGATCGATACGTTAAAGCCCAATATTGGACAAACAATGATATCGACGAAGCTAAGGTAAGCATCATAGGTGGTCGTGGTAAGTTGCGGGTGATACAAGCCATTCTGCTTTACGTAGGGTGGCTGGTACGATATGTCACCCGCATGAATAATTCAGGCTTCTTTTTCTAGTTTTCCCATGTAATTGGGTATTAGAGATTCGCTAAATCCGGACAGAAAACAAATGGAAAGCATTAGATATGCTGCGGAATCACTTGTTTCAATGAATGAAAAAATCAAGCCTGATTTAATGGTGGTGTAGGTTATTACGCCTGCGATGGCTGAAATAATGAGACGTTCAGCCCCATATATGGCGTACATCCAATTATTGATTGCTTGTTGTGCCCAAATGTCCTTCGCTTTGAGCGAGACAGAGAAAAAACCACCTGCAGATGCATAGGCTGCTGCATACAAGAAATGCAATAGAATACTATTGCTGGTGAAAAACACTTCTCCCCGCCATACATGCGCTAGCAGGGCGGCTATACAAATTAGCGCTCCTAGAATCATAGCTCCCAGCAAGTAAAATATTCTACCGTAAACTCTCTGTTGAAAATCCGCCTTTGCATCACTTTCGATATTGTCAAAAATCTTGTTAGCCTCTTCAACATCCCCCATGATAGCGGTAACAAGTGCGGAGGCGGCGCGTTGCTTGTATGAGGAGTTTGCGCTGTATTTGAAGATAGATGACTTTGTTTTATCAAAACGATCTTTTACTTTCTGAAAATTAGAAAGGGGAGTAATGTCCTCTTCTATTTTCGTATGTATGTATACTCGAATTGACTCAATTGAGTTCTCGGAGTCGATTTCGTAAATTACATGTTCGTCGCCCCGCGCATATATTTTTTTTACCATGCAGCCGGTCGGACACTCTTTGCCAACTTTGATGCTTTCTATCGCAAGTTTTTGTTCGCGAAGATAAGCCTCCTCTTTAGTAGTCGTCTCCTTCGATTTAATTGGCTGAACATTTGATTCTGAATCCAATTTTCTTCTCCATATGGGTTTTTTTGTTGGAGGTGGGTATGAGGTTTTTTTTGGTTGTCTTAGGTATACAAATGATTATCTATCGCGAATGAGTCGAATGATGCCATAATGATATTGCGAGGTCTACTTCCTCAAAAAAAATAGCGTTTTCCGTTTCGAGCAGTTGTAACGGCAGTAAAAACTGCCTCCAGTAGGGGCTGGTCATATCCCATGCATAATGGGTATTTTCAGTTGGAGACGAGTTTTACTACAGTCAAGAGCGCGCATGGATTAACGTTAGAACCTATTCCGAAGATGGTACTCAGGAGCGATAGAGCGACGCGGTAAACATTTTCATTATTATGTTCCGTTATACGCAAAATCGTTGCCGATGTTTAAGGCTGGCGAGGTCAAATTTCCTTGCAGCCGATATGGTAAGGGTGAGCCACAGGGAGGATTATTTGAAGAGAACACGCTGGAAGTAAAGAGTTGCCTGAGTCGCCCCCACAGGCAGCGCCGATGGGGGTGGTATTTCGGTTACGATGACGCTGCGTGTGCAGCCCACTGTCGGGGCTGCTCCTGATTGCGTTGAGACTCTCTATGACCAAGCACTCGGCCTCCTTCGTTGACCTTGACCGCACTTTTTCCGTAATTCCTGTCAACGACGTTTTGTCCGACGACTCAGATCTGAGCGGTAGGCATAGCAGTCACGGGGATCTTCGCTGGCCAGACTTGCTCGCCCATCATCGAGTAATACTTCTGTCCGAGGCGGGCTCCGGCAAAACGGCTGAAATCCGTAATGTCACTCGACAGCTTCGAAGTGAAGGAAAAAACGCATTTTTTCTACGGATTGAAAACGTAAGCCTTGGGTTGGAAGAGGCGATAGAGGAGGAGTTACTCGATGCATTTGAAAGTTGGCTTGATTCAGGCTCCGAAGGCTGGCTACTTTTGGATTCAGTAGACGAGGCTCGACTAAAGGATCCAAGAGATTTTGAGCGCGCTATCCAAAAGCTTGGTCGTGTAATTCGACGAGCTGGTGCGCATGCGCACATAGTTATCACTGGACGTAGCACGGCTTGGCGAGCGAGCACGGATCTAGCTATTTGCAAGAGAGCTTTTGAGTTCGAATCCCTAGCAAGGCAAACAAAGCTCACGCCAACTGGTGGGCTTGAATACGCATTACAAACAGCCGATGCCGAACCAGAGCCAGATGAGTCGTTTCTCGTAGTGACATTAGACGATATCCATGGCGACCAGATTGATCGCTTCCTAGCTGCCACCGGCGTCCAAGACTTCAAGGCGTTTCTTGCCGAGGTTGAACGTAGAGAGGCTTGGTCATTGACCACGCGGCCCTTGGATTTTTTGGAACTCGTCGACTTTTGGCATCAGCACAAGAGGATAGGCACACGCTTGGAGCTGATGAAAAGCAGCATTGATCGCCGTCTTGAGGAGCGTGACCAAAATCGCGCAGAGTTCAGGCCTATAGCTCCAGAGAAACTGCGTGACGGAGCACGCCTCATAGCTGCCGCTGCGACGTTGGGACAGATTTCTGTGATCTGTGTCCCTGATGGTGACGCCCATAGAAAGGGAATTCCGATTCGCGGTGTGCTTAGGGACTGGAACGATGCTGAAGCGGGAGCTCTACTCAGCCGGCCTATTTTCGAACCGGGCATTTATGGAACAGTTCGTTTTCACCATCGTACCGTTCGGGAATACTTAACTGCAGAGTGGCTAAACGAGCTGATACGCGGTGCAGCTTCCCGGGTGAAGATTGAGAATCTGTTCTTCCGCACACAATACGGGCTGGAGGTAATCAATCCTTCGATGCGTCCGGTTCTCCCTTGGCTTGCACTTTTGGATGAACCAATCCGTACGCGACTGGAAGAGATCGCTCCAGAGGTGTTTTTTGAGGGAGGGGATCCTGGGCAGCTTCCCCTGAGTACGCGCCGAAGAGTACTGCGTAAAGCATGCGAGCACTTAGCACTACCGGCTCACAGCTGGACGGTGACCGACTATTCGGCAGTGCAGCGGTTTGCGCACCATGATCTTACCGAAGACATTAAAGAACTACTGACGCTTTACCGCAGCAACGATGACATCGCATGGTTTCTTTTACGAATGGTATGGCAAGGCGAGGTGGTCGGTGCTCTTGCAGAAACGAAGCAATTTGCCCTCTATTCTCTTCACAAACATGTACGCCTTGCAGCAATCCGAGCGATTATCGACTTAGGGACGGCTCAGGATGTCGCTGAAGTGCGCCTAGGACTCTTAGCAGGAACTTCCAAAGTTAATCGGGAATGGCTAGCTGAACTGCTTGACGGATTTGTGCTCGGTAACCAGTGGCTACCTTGGCTTCTGCAGGGAATTGAAAGAACGTCTAAGAAGCAGCGTTATAGCGGCAGGGACGCCCTGGCAGTGAAGCTTTCATCCTTGACGGCGGACTGCCAGTTGGCTGACCTGCCAGCCCTTATAGCTGGTCTAGGTATGCTTTTAGACAAGCCTCCGATGACAGAGCAAGGCTTCAGCACTGTCTCTAAAAGGTACAGCTGGCTTGCGGAAATTGCCGGCTTAGCTGTGCTGCGTTTGATTCAAGCACGGCACCCATTTGCGCTTGATGAATCGTCTCTTGCGGTCTTGAGCAAGCTCGCCCAAGCGCAGGTTTATGAAGAGCGTGATGTTCGAGAGCTCGGCGAAAAACTTAGGGAGATGGTGCCGTCTTGGCCGGAGCTTGATTACAACCTGTTCTGGTACGACGTTGCACTGGCTCGTGTGGGCCGAGTCCATCGCGGGGAACCCGTCACTAACGTCTGGCAGTTGCGTGGCTTCCGGCCATTCTGGTCGCTTAATAAGAAGAATTTCAGCGTTGCTTGCGACCAAGTCGTGAACATCACAAATATGCATGATCGTTTGATGGCGCTCAGCATGGCCTCCAACATCTATATGGAGCATGACAAACCGTCTTTATGGGCAATCCAACTTAGGCAAGCTGTTATAGGAAGTGACGAGCTTTGCGAGCGAGTCGAAGTTTTATTGAATCCACCAGAGCAAGAAATTGATGAATGGGAGATAAAACAGGCTGAGTGGAAGAAGCAGGATGCTCAACGCACTGCCGAAGACGCAGAACGTCTTCGCTCTTGGCGTGAAGGGCTCGCCGCTGAAGTGGAACTGATAAACAGCCGTGAGCCAGGCGTGATGACTCGAAGCCAAGCGTATTTGATGGAGCAAATGCGGGATGGCTCATCGTCTTCAAACAAGTGGAGCAGCGGAAATTGGCAGTCGCTCATAACTGAGTTCGGGATGCCTGTCGCTCAAGCATTTCGTGTCGGCGCCATTGATTTCTGGCGGAGCTATCGTCCAACGCTCCCATCCGAGGGCGCAGCTGCCAATTCGACTCCCTACCAAGTCATTTTTGGATTAACGGGCCTCGCGATCGAAGCCAAAGAGGAGGCATCCAGTTTCGCAAAAATGTCCACCGAGAATGCTGAGTACGCGATTCGTTATGGGCTGCTTGAACTTAACGGTTTTCCTGAGTGGTTCCCTGCACTTATGGGGCTATATCCGAGCCTTATCCAAAAGATAGTAATGCGTGAAATTGATTACGAGCTGGACGCGTCGCGTCCGGAAGCAGGCGGTGGTCGCATGTTACAGAGGGTACGCTGGGGAGGTGGTTGGCTGTTCAGTGAGTTAGCTGTTCCGCTCATGGCTAGGCTCTTACAGCCGATCGGCGACCTGGAGTCGCTACAGTCCTTACTTAGCATTGTGCAGGAGTCTTCGGTCGATGATGAAGCGTTGGCCAGACTCGCCAGCACGCAAGCCGTAGAGGAGGTCAATCTAGAACTCGCACCGACATGGTACGCTGCGTGGGTTGGAGTTGAGCCGGTGATTGCTATCCCGGCACTGGCATCTTTTCTCGACTCTCTGTCGTCTGATGAAGAAAAAGCCAAATTTGCCTCTGCGCGCTTGCCATTGTTGGAAGCCGCACTGCCAGTCGCTGTCGGCAGAATTACAAAACCGTTGAGCATGCGAAGGCGCTGTATCTGATGATGCACACCTATATACGTATTGCGGAGGATATTGATCGTGCAGGAAAAGGTGCCTATTCGCCCGGACTTAGGGACGACGCCCAACGTGCCCGTGATGGTTTTTTAGCATTTATCCGGGAAGCGCCCGGAAAAGAAGCATTTCTAGCATTGCAGGATATCGCGCAGGCCCACCCTGCAGAGCCGTTACGGCCCTGGAGCGCCTTTTACGCTCAACAGAAAGCTACGGCTGATTCTCAGACGCCAGCTTGGGAACCAGCGAAGGTCGTGGAATTCCATGAGTCGCTAGAAAGCACACCGTCCACCCATCGTGAGCTCTGGAATCTCGCTGCCGATCGCCTGTTAGACTTAAAGCACGACTTAGAAGATAGCGACTCCAGCTATGCAGAAATATTGCTCCTGACTAATCAGGAGACTTCCATTCGTAAATTCATCGGTAAATGGTTGAGAGATCGCGCGGCAGGTCGGTACGTTATTCCGCAGGAAGAGCAGCTTGCCGATGACAAAAGGCCTGATTATCGATTCCAAAACAGTCAATCCTATGCGCCCGTGCCTGTCGAGCTTAAGCTTTCACAGAACTGGAGCGGCCCCGAGCATTTCGAACGGCTCGAGAACCAACTCTGCGGGGATTACCTCCGCGATATTAGCTCAAGCTGCGGCATCTTCTTGCTGGTAAACCATGGTGGTCAGGAAACGTGGATGACGCCCACCAAAGGCCGGGTCGGGTTTAATGATCTAGTCATCGCACTGCAAGACCACTGGCTGGTCATCGCTTCAAGGTTTCTTAACATTGAAGATATCAAGGTCATCGGCATAGACCTCAGCAAGCGAGGAGGAGCTGCCGCGGTCAAAGCCATCGAAGCCAATCAGGCGGAGGCTAGTCAGATCGACGGTGAAGAGAACATGCTGGGCTGACCTACTTGCAATGCGTCAAAGGCGGCGGAGTTTAGGGACTCGCCGCATTGGGGGTGAACGACCAGTTGACAACTCAGAGGATCATAGCTCGATGGTCAGATTGAATCGCCTCTGGTGGGAGCATCTAGCTCCCAAGTCGATGCATCGTCGATTAAGAGAAGTGGAGCAGGAGTTGTCGCGCTGGTGCGAGACCGATTATGGGCAGCACTGGTTGAGCGTCGCCCGAAAGCCTGGGCAAGCAATAAGGCTTCTTCCCGGCCAAATTATTCCGGTGGTGCACCTCGTTGCCCTTGGGAATCAGCCGATTTTTATTGTCCCCCTGAGTCCGGTACGGGTTGGGCATAGATTCGTAGGTGCAAGGGAGTTTGCGTCGGGGCGTCCACTCGCTGAGAACGAAGTTGCAATAGGGCCATTGATCCGGCTGGATGTAGTGACCGATGAGGCGCTCCTCATTGCCGCCAGGAGATTACAGTTCGGGGGACATATCCTCGGGGTCAAGACTCCAAGCATCGTGTTTACCATCCCCGCACATTACCTACTGTCGCCGGAGCGATGGCCTGATAAGGCGTATGCGCTTTATCAGCATATCTTCGGAATGGGTAACTCTTATCCCGATGATGGTTTCTTCTACGTTGGGATCACAAAGCGGCGATGGCAGACGAGGTGGGCTGAACATCTTCGAGCAGTGGAAAAGGACAGTAATTTGCATTTTCATCGCAAATTCAGAGAAGAGAGAGAGGCGGGCAGAATTACCTACATCCATCACAAGGTGATGGCGATCACTGACGACCTCGATAAACTCTACAACACCGAAAAATTTTTGATTGATGGCCATTGGGACGATGAGCGACGCCTCAACATGATCCCTGGCGGTAGGGCGGGCCTTCGATACCTCAGGGAACACTCGATACTTAGTAAGGGAGTGGTCGCTGCGCCGGATGAAAGAGACGGTTTCCTAGATGCGTGGTTGAGTGATCATCAAGGAGAAAGCCTTCCTCCCATAACTCTCATCGAAAGGTGGCAAGATGAGGCGTGGGCTGCCGCCCAGATATGTAGCCGCTCAGACCGCCTCTCGGTCTCTCAGATCACGGCTATACGTGACTTAGCCACCAGTCATGCTTTGGAAGAAATAGCAGAGAGAACTGGAGCGAAAGTCGACCAGATCCGGAGCATCATTAGTGGGAAGACCTACACCAGGGTGAAAGATCTCCCCTAACTTAGGTGTCCTGTTGGTGATGGGGAAGCGGGGCGCGCATGCGTTTCTCAACTATTGATTCAGAAATCTCTTTAACCAAGACGCTGGCCGAGGCTATTGATCTCTATAACGGATCTTTTTAGTCGTTTCTTGGGGCCACTAGCCCCGGCTGACCTAATCAACCGAGCATTTCCTTTACGAGGACGGCAACATTTCTTGCATCATCGATCCCTCGATGATAGGTACCCTGCCAAACCAAGCCCAACGACTCTACCGTTTGCTTAAGTGATCGGTCGATTGTCATACAAGGCTGCATGCCATTTCCTGACATTGAAATGGGGCGAGCCTTCTAGTAGGTCAGGGCACGAAGCGAGCCCCGCGTCTCGCGCTAGCTGCCTTGCATCATTAGTGACCCCACGATGCCTAAGCAGCGTTTGGATAGCGCGCAATAACCGTTCCTTACTCCTGGCCAATCTTCACTTAGGTTCCTGCACCGTCCACATCCGCTTGGTGTATGGACGCCAGCTTTTTGCAGAAGTCAGTCAGGATAGGATCGATCTGCGGTCGAACGAAACGCTGGAACTCATCGACAATCTCAAGCGTCTCCAGATCTATTACCACTAGGCCAATTTCGATCGTTTCCATCTGATGAGCGGCGAGTACGAGCAGTCTTGCTGATTCCGACTCACCAACGTCATCACAGGTTGCCTCAAGGTCTACGCAATACAGATAGCGGTATGGCGCAAGGAGGTTTTGGATGGCCTGAAGGTGAAGGAGCTTTGCTTCTATGCTCATGGATATGAGACCTTGCTCGTAGGTTGTTGAGATTAACCGCACCACCTATGTCGATTTAATTGCTCACTGACAATAACGAATCGCCTATAACCCGGAACACTGCATAGCCACAATCATCAGGGAGGTGATTATCGATCTCTTACAGCTCACTCGTTCAATTCGATGTCCCAAGTGCCTCCTCCTCCTGAGCCGTTTTCAATTTCGTTCCATGTGCCATCCAGCAAATTCCCCTCGGATCGACTGAGGTAGGCTTCTCCGACGAAACCTTCGACCTGGGGAAAGTAATGTAGATGGTATTGTTCACCCTCTAGCTCACCCCGATACGTTGACGGACGGCCCTTACGTAGGTATTCGACCACTATTTCTTTATCCCGAATGATCACCACGCAAGGCTCCTCTTCACACCCTGCGAGGCCATCGTAGTAAGTCGTCATCACTGAATTTGCATAACGCATTTTGCGGATCTCCCTTGTTTCATTCACGGCCTAGGACGGTAGCCTGGACATCAAAGACTACACCCCACGGTGATCACCTTGTGGCCAGTCGGACAAAAAATGCCATGTATTTGGTGATAAGCCATAAGGGACTTTCAAGTGTCTCGAAAACATTCGTTGATCGTTTCTCGACAATGTTCCCTGTATTTTCCCTCAAGCTTGAGGGCGATGAGCGCTATCATTTCTGGGGAAATATCTTCGTGGTAGGGGGATCCGCTTCGGAAATGACGAGGGCGCTCGGATACAACAATGAGCGCCCTCCAAAGGATCCAGTCGTCTGTAGCTGGCGAGGGTGGGGCCGCATGTGGGGAAACAAGCAAGCTAAATCACTCCCTACAGCTGAGGGCAAATCAAAACATTTTGGGAAGAAGGATCTGTAGCTGAAGCACTACAAACGATGTGAAAAAGACGCCACTCATGAGGTACAGCACGATCAGGATCAGTCGACGAATCGGATGCATCGTGTTCTGCCAAAATGCGATGGTTTGAGCCATCGCTAGAGCCCCTGCATGATCCGAGAACAGCTCATCCAATCCTTCAGCTTCGTAGCGAATATTTACGGATCTACGGCTAGGAAGGTTGGAAGAAATGTTGAGTGAGCATCTGTGCCACTCCACGACGAGATCACCCGCTTTCAACTTGGGATTATGTTCAGCGTCGTACTCGTTTAAAGAGCGAATCGTCAAGCGACTCATCCAAGGTCGGCTTCCCTCGTGGCCATACATCGGCGTGAACTCTTCGTATTCAGATGGATGATCACCCGCTCGCCAGATAGTGACCTTCCGTAAATTTCGGTATTCGAATAGTGCACGCTCAATATGAGCGCAGGCATAACAGTCGAACCCTGCGAACGCAGGTACTCCATATCCCGACATGATGACGAGGGCCGTCTCATCTTCTGACTTTCGTGTATCAAGCAGGTCAGGATGTGGCCACCAATCGCGCTTGCTCCACCATCGTCGTAGTTCGTCTTCGACCAAGGTACGAAGCCAGGCGCTCGATTGATGCTCGAGAAGACCTGGCTTTGAGGAAATCGCCTGTTTCAACAGGAGAGGACACCAGATCTCGTACCAGAGTACGGCTAACAAATAAGTCATTCCTGCCAGCAAAAGCCACCGCAGCGGAGCAGCGGCGTCTCCTGCGTCACCGTGTAACCCGGGAGCAGCTTGGTAGAAGGCGCTCATCAAACCTCCGAAAGCAGCAAATCTCACTGCAGTGGTGGTTTTCAGCTGAGACCAGAATATCCAACCTGTTCGCTGTCTCAGCCAATGGTACCTGACCTCTTGTCGAGTTGACCGCTGATTTGCGAGTGAGCTTTTGTACATGTCCTGAGCAGGGAGTTCGTCAAAATACCATGCCAAAGGGTTCATCTGACGAAACCTGATAGCGCGTTGCTGCCTACGGTGAGCCTTTACCATTGCGTAGTATTGTTCTGCAGTTTGGTAGAGGTGTTCAGTTTTTTCTTTGTCTTCAACCTTGTCGCGATCAGCGTCAGTCATACGGATACTCCAACCCAAAAAATCGGGATTCTACCTGTCAATATGCGTAAACAAATGGCGTGGATGCGAGGTGAGCAAGAATTGCCCGTTGCAGTGGATTCAATGGAGAATTTTCGGTGGAACGGAGCTTCGAAACGTGACTGCCTCCGTCGTCATCACTAATTCAAAATGACGCGCGGTGATTGTTAGAGGGGAGTGCATGTTTACCCACATGCTCGCAGATGCATGGCTATTAATGAAGGTATCGCCACTTCGGGCGCTAGCGCTCGGCTAAAGGTTGCCCTTTCGCACCGCGTGAAGCCACTGGCGCCACCCTTAATCGCTGTCGCCATGGCTCCAAGTAGGCCAGTAGTGTCGCCGCAGCTCTGTATCGCACTTTACTAAGCGGCGGATGTGCCAGCTGGCGTGATTTTGGAAAATCGGGTTATGTATCTCTGACCTCACAATGGCAGAAGGCCGACATGAGGGTGCAGAGCGATATCGATGCGCTAGCGGCGATAGAGGAAGACGCAAAGGTGATGCTAAAAGGTATTGGGCTGGGGATGACGCGCAGAACTGAGGTCACCGCCGACCTTCGAGATCGTCGATTGCTATCCTAAGCGCGATATGACGCCATGGTCTATATTTCCAACCCGCATCCGCCAAATCGGGTGGATCAGTTTACCCTGTGCCAGATATCCAGGCCTACGCTTAGGAACCCGCTTCATGCTCCCTTTCGAATTTACTATCAAGGGGCCACCTGTCTCCCATCAGACGAAGAACCGGCAACGGCTTCAAGACTGGAAAGCCGAAGTGCGGCGAGCAGCTACCGAACTCTGGGAGGTGGGGGAAGACGCTGTGGATGTGCCCGTTCGTTTTTCCACCACGTATTACTATGAGGGTGACACTCCTGACGTTGATAACATAATCAAACCTCTGCAAGATGCTTTGAATGGCCTGGTTTATGTGGATGACGCACAGTGTCAAGAAACGAAGTCCCGTAAGCGTCCATTGAATGGTTCATACCAGATCAAAGGAGCATCTGGAGTTCTACTTAAGGCTTTCTCAGATGGACAGGAATTTCTTCACATACGAGTTGAGGAATGTCCTCATGATGGAGTACTCGACACATGAATATTGAACAGGCTAATCGCGAATTGCAACGTGTTCGCGAACTTGCTAACGAATACACAAAGAAGGGTTACACAATTGTGTATCCGCAATCAGACAATGATCTGCCATTGTTTCTGCGAGGTGAGGGGTACATGCCCGACCTTATAGCGACTTCAGATAAAGAAAATCTCGTCATAGAAGTAAAGACTTCTAAGACGGTGCGTCACGACAAGTATATTTCCCGGATTTCGGAATTGGTGAATAGCCGGCCTAAATGGCAGTTTCTCTTCGTTCTTACTAATCCAAGAAATAAATCCTCTGTGCCTGTACCCCCAGTTAGTGAGCGATGGCAGGAACTCCTAAGTAAATCGCGGCATCCTGCTCTTCAACTCCCAGAGCTAAGCGAGGCCGCATTCGTTTTAGCATGGGCAGCGCTTGAGGGGGTTATTAGGGAGGCCAGTGTTGAAGAGCTGACTGAGGGAAGCAAGCCAGTGGCGGCTAAAGTCGTCAAGTCTCCCATGTCGCAGATTAGGGATGCCGTCATCCTCGGGTTGGTTGATCGTAAGGATCTCACCAAGTTGGAAAAGTTGTTTTATATGCGTAACAGCATTGTGCATTCAACCAGCGGGCCGAGACCATCATTAGAAGATGTACATCATTTGCAGCTACTTGTAGATGAAATTGCATTAACTTCTTCTTGAGGTACGAATACAGCAGTGAGGAGGATTTTGCTCTTAAGTAGATTTCATAAAAACCTGGCGAAGGCTTAGCGCATTGGCATTACGCCCAAAAACTTGGCATCGTCGATTTCCACCTGCAGATTGTCGATCTGGCGACCTGCAGCTAGTAGGGTGATAGGTTAACTGAAACGTCGATCATCTCTTGAGATCACTACCGCCGGAGAGCGCAAATCGTCAATCGGCGATCAGTTCGGTCTGTTGCACGTGTGGTGGGGCAATCGCATTTTCGGGCCCTAAGGCCCGGCTCATCATTAACCCAGTATTTCCTTGACTATCGAGGCCACATTCCTCGCATCGTCGATACCCCTATGATAAGTGCCTTGCCAAACTAGGCCTAACGACTCAACCGTTAGCTTGAGACTTTTCGGCTGATCATCGTATAGGCCTTTATGCCATTTCCTGACGTTGAAATGCTGCAGACCAGAGAGCAGGGAAGGGCACGCAGCTAATGCAGCATCGCGCTCTAGCTGCCGTGCATCGTAGTCACCCCACGATGCCCAAGCAGCATCTGGATATCGGGCAATGAATCCTCCCAGCTCCTGGCTAACCTCCGCATAGGTGCCTGCACTGTCCACGTCCACTTGTTGAATGGATGTCAGCGCTTTGCAGAAGTCGGTGAGGATGGGATTGATCCGAGGGCGGATGAACCGCTGAAACTCGTCGACGAGCTCAAGCGTTTCCAGATCAATTAACACCAGGCCGATCTCAATCGTTTCCATCTGATCAGGAACGACTGCAAGCGGCCTTGGCGATTCCGGCTCGCCAACTTGATCACAGGTTGCCTCGAGGTCTACGCAATAGAGATGGCGGTATGGCGCGAGCAAGTTTTGGATGGTTTGAAGGTGATGAAGCTTTGCTTGAATGCTCATGACATGGATGTCCTAGCTTTGATCTGTCCAAGGTACATCGACACGTCCGCACAGCTACGTTCTGAAGGAATTGCTGAAGGTCGTGCTTCTTCTATTCTGGCGTAGAGGCTATCTCAAAGATGTGCTGATGCGGTTGCCGACACAGCGGGCGGGCGAGATTGGGCAACTGTTGTCGCATCAGTGAATGCCGGCCTGACTTACGCAAGGTGAGTAGGCGGACGCTTACAGATACAAAGCAGGATCAAGGCCCCCAGCGAGCTAAAAGCGCTTCGAAAATGCGCGCTGTGCGCGTGGACAGGAGGTGGAGCATGCAGGCCGCCCGACCTTGACCTGGCCCCCGGTGCGCTCACTGTGCTGAGGTGATTAGTCCTGGAAGGAACCGATTTATAAGTCCGACATGAACCCCTACCCGCGTTGCGATTATTGCTCCGGGCCTGCGGTGGCGCTCTCGCCGCTGCTCGATAGTGATCCCTCTCAAAACTTGCTTTGGAGGAATGTTGCTAGGTACATAATCTGGCCCAATAACCATTGGAACTTCTGTTACTCTTATCATGGCTCCGCCACTTATGCCTTTTGGAGTGGGGCTGGTCTGCCAACGTTCATCTTTGATTATTTGGTTCTCATAAGCTATAGCAATATGAGTTTCACGACTTAGATTTAAAGCTTGATATCCTGCTTCGTCTAATTCACGAGAAAGAAAGCATTCTCTTTTCGAGTTCGCTTGATTGCCAATTGTGTTTGATATTTTTGCGCGAAAGCCGGCAGCCATATGAATGCAACCAAGTTCATCTGTATGACTGAAGTCTAAATCAGCTAAAGTTAGTGCGACATCTTTGAAAGAGTCCGGTACAATTGATTGGACGTGGTATACGGACGCATCTATAGGATCATCTGCGTGTGTTCCTGATGGGCCTCTTCGGCTGCTGAATCTGTCGCCCAAAAATTGTGTGAGAAGCTCGCCTCTACCGGTACCAATGCATAAAGCATAATGGCCGATAGCGTCAAACACATGCGAAGCACTTAAGACAAAATACTCCCCGCTAATTTGAAGGGCCACTCCAGATCCAATTTGCTCTAATTTAGGTGAGAGTTTTTTGGTGTGGTAGATAGGTAGTACCGCTGACTCAATCCTCTGGGGTGTGGAAAGTGCCTTCTCCGCTTGCATTTGTAGTATGGCGCGGGCGAATTTCATCCGTGGATCTTTTAAGTCGATTCCTACTTTCATGGTGGCTGCTTTGGGTAGGGTTGAGGTATATGGGAAGAGAGTATACTGAAAAATAGTATGCGAGAAAACGTTCATTGAATGGGACTATGTTAATAGTGGCTTGCATTTTCTCTAACATAGGATCAGCTCATCTAATGCCCTGATGTCTATAACGCCCAAACCTGAGCTCTGGCTGCTCGGAAGCTGAGGCGTCGATGGCTACGCCCCTTTGGGCTTAAAGGTTACGTGCTTTCGCATACAGGCTCAGAGCGCGGCGAGCAAACGCTCGAGCTGTTCAAGCTCCCAGGCACTCAATAGGTCGACAGGATCAGATCCTTCGCGCTGCCACAGCTCAAGTGTCCCGACTCGGCCATCAGGCGACCTGCCGTACTCGCAGTAATCCAGGGTGTCACAGTTATTGAAAAGCGTGAGCTGCCAGCCATCAATCTCCACAGGCATGAGGCCATGGTAGATCTCATTCCATGACTGGATTGAGCTTCGCATCATGATGCGTTTGCCGAGCGTGACGTTCATCAGCACCTGGCAGACCTCGCGGGCGGTGAGAGGGGAGGTTGTGTTCAATTCATTTCGGTTTCCAGTCATCGCTTGCCAGTAGCGAAGCTGGGGTATGAAGTAACGTCAATGGAGAGATCGCACCTTCGGGCCTTGAGGCCCGGCTCATCAATTAGCCCAGCATTTCTTTCACGATAGAGGCCACATTTCTCGCATCGTCTGCGGCTTTTGTCATGAGTCGCACATCGTCTGTTGGATAGCCGTGGGGGTGGTGAAGGGCTTGTTGAACGCGGCGATGTCTTCTATCACGAACGCCCTTACCAGCGCGCGGCGGGTATCGAAGCTAGCGGGCTTGGCATTTTCAACGCGTTGCACAGTCCGCAAATTCAGGCCTGCGAACTCGGCCACTGTTTTCTTGTGACCACTGGAAGACCTCACGCATTTTGCGGATGGGAGCGGCGAACTACTCAAGGTTCAGCATTCGAGGTTTGCCAGAAGTGTTGGTGTTCATTGTTAGGCTCCATCAGAGGTTGATACGGCTCATGATGAAGAAGCCGCCAATGGGACAATACGACAGGGGCCCGACAGAGCGCCGACAACCAGACAGGCAACGGCTTGGTAGGCGTTCCGACGGCTACCAGCCCGCAGCTGATTGCAGGGCATCCAACACGTCCTGCAGATACTTTTCACTGCCAAAAGCGAAGCCTGCTTCGAGCAATGGCACTCGATGTTCGTCCGTTGAGTATTCCTGCGCCAATCGGACGATCCTGTCCTCAACTAAAGAGATCCGGCCAAGGCTGATCTGGCTAGTTTGGTTTCGCTCAATCATGCTATTCAGCGACTGCTGGTTCACGTCTCGCAATTTCAAGAAATGAAGCAGGCATAGGAACTCGAAACGCTCGTAGAGCAGCTCTGGTAATCCAAGTCCTGCAAAGTCAGGCGCCCATCGTGGGGCGAGCACACCGGCAAGCCTGTTACTTAAGGGGGCCTTAGCGCGCTCCTGACCTTCAAAGGTATTCCAAACCTGGCGGCTGTTGCTCTCGATAAGGAACGGCGAAAGCTCCGCATTTATCGATAGGATCCGGCTACGTCGCTGGTTCTGCAGCGGGGCATCGAAAAGTTTAAACAACTCGCCCAGCCGGCCCGCTTTCGTCAAACCTAACCCATACCCATAAAACACCAGGGCAGCGGGGTAGTGCTTTTGATCCAGCCAGCTCTTGAAACCTTCTTGGGCTTTCTGAGCCTCAGCGTACAGGCCACCGATCGCGTCTAATACCAGCTTATGTTCGTTGTCAGTTCCCCAACGCCCGATGACGGCAGCTAGCCGTACCAAGGGTTCTGTTACCGATTCATAGTCAAGAACCCAATCAACGAGCTGATGCTGGTGCCGCGTTTGACCGCCTGCAAACACGGACGCGAAGTGTCCGATCACCTTGCGCGTCTCATTGCAAAACAGATCGTGCAGCTGGATACGTTGCTCCGGCCGCGCGAGGAATCGTTTGGCCATTGCCACGCTCATATCCGCCCCTACCGGATTCAGTTGCCTTGACTGCTGAATGGTCTCCAGCTTGACGTTCAGCCCGGTAAAAAAGGTGTTGGCATCCCCTGAGGTGATGACCACGGCTTTACGCTGATCAATCAATTCCTGACCACGGTCGGACAACCGGCCGCGAGAGAGCCAGAACGTGGGGTACCGCCGACTAGGTGCGCGCAGAAATGCTGCCCGCAATGCGTGATCCCATTCACCCGACCACCCCGCGACGATCAGACCGAACTCATCGATGATTCGGTCTAGCAACGCGTTAAAAGGTATTGGATATACACCCAGTTCTGCGTCAGTGTTCAGAATCCTGGCGTCTTTGTAATCACCATGGATCTTAAAAACGTAGCACTGCGAATGAGTCAGAGGCTCTGCGCCAGAAAGGGTATCCTCGGAGCTTACGACAGTGGGCTCGATGCCTAGCTCGCGCAGTGCGTTCTCCATGAGCCGATCGAAGTTCGTGGTGACGATAACGCGAATGTGGCCCGACTTGACCATTGAGGCGATCGCGCGGTGAGCCAGAGTGGGGGTCTTGAGTCCGTCCTCAAGCTCCTGGGCACTGGGCTCAAGAAAACCCTGAATGATGGCTCGACGTTCCGTCTGCGTGCTGGCGAGCTCTTCCAGCAGGACAGAGTAGTTGGGCTGTTGGCCCGTCGTATTGACATACCATTGAACCCAGTCATCTTGAGGGGCCGCGCCCGCTGCAACACCTGCGCGCTCCACCAGCTCTTTCGTGATCTCCCATCCCGTAGGAATACCTGCAGCCCGGGAAACGCCGGAGCCGACCAGAACGGCATATACCCCCTTATTCTCGAACATCGAGAAGGCCAGCTGAGTCGTCGGATCACCAGAGATAAAGGTCATTCTATCGTCCTTAATAGCGTTCGCGCCCTGGCGAGATACAGGCGCAGCAGATGGTAAGTAGATGCCCCAAGCCGGCTCTCGTAATTGCCCATAGAAAGCCTGCCTCCCGAGCCCCACGACCCATAAAATCGCAGCGGGCTAGGACTGGGATTTCGTGGCTTTCAGCCCAGCATGAATGGTATCCCCTATCTCATAGAGGCTGATGCCGACCCGGCTTAAGAGCACCGCTCCGATTGTGACGGGATGAGCGCCATCGGGTGCATTTAGATCACGCAGTGCTTCCTCCAGATCGGTCGTCGAGGGTAGATGAGCATCCCCAAGCGTAGGCCATAAGCGATATGAGGCGGCATCATCAGCTTGCGAGCAGCATCCTTCTCGCAGTATTTCAACAGTAGACGCTCAAGCAGTTTAAGGCTTCCCAGTTTTTCCTTAGGGTCAACCACCAGATTCTGCTTCAAAAGACCTATGTCGATGGAGTCCACAGTCAGTCTGGCAATGTCCTTGGCCAAGGCCAGCAATCCGTTTTTGCTGAGAGCTCGGAAGCGGTGACAATTTCGCAGGATGTCAGCTGAATTGTCATGGGGTTTGAATAGAGGAGCCTCGAAGTTCTCAGTGAAAAACGAGTTGAGCTTGGCAATCACCATTTCGAACAACTCTTCCGGCGCCATGGTGTTCGCGGGATTGCTTTCGAATTGGGAACCAAGGAGCTCGCGCGAGGGGCGGCCGTCTGGCGAGATGTTAAACCCATGCCATATCTTTTGTTGCCAAAGAGGTAGCTTGGCGATGTCGTAGGCGTACGCGTTGATGTGGCTTTGCTCGTTGACCCCAAAATGAACCTCGTAGTCTGGCGAGCATTTGATCGAACCGGTGTCTGATGTGTACCACTCCAACGCCGCCCCCTTAAACGCCAACAGGGCTGGAATTACCTCTGCCTTGAACCATAGGTACAGCCCGGTATCCTCATCGTTGAGCTCGCTGGCCGGCAGCTTTTCGCCAGCGGCTCCTGTCGTGTAATACAGCTGTTCCTCAGGCCGGTCTCCCCTGACTCGTTCGCTTTTCGATGCGGGCTCTACCCACTCTTCACGCCAGAGCCGACCGTCTACTTGCTCATAGGTGAGCCCGGAGTGTTCAACTTCGTAGTGCTCATAGTCCGTGTTGCTGTTGTTTTCTGCCGAAAATGTCGGGACGTCTTCTTCAGGGTCAACATCTGTGCGCCAGACCCTCGTGATCGACATTCGGCCCAGCAAGCCTCCATCGGCCCTGATGCTAAAGGTATGCAACTTGAAGAGCTCGTTGGCCTTCTTTTCTTCGACAGGTGCACCATGCCATGGGATGTGAGAAGCATCTGCGAGGTATTGCTTACGCTCTCGGTATTGCGCCAGCCTGAGGGCCAGACCGCGTGCACATAAATAATCTCGCAAATGTTCAGCACGAATTTCGATGGCAATCACTCGACCATCTTCATTCCTGCGCTGCCGGATAACCTCCATGTAACCTTCGTTGGGGCTTACCCATGAATCACCTGCCTGCATCAATCGCAGTGCAAGGAGCAGATCCTGATTTAACAGCCATTCCGTATCGTGATCAATGTTGAAATGGTTTAGGAGAACCAGCTCCACTCCCACCGGCGGCTCTTCATCCTCATGGAGATACTGATCTGCTGGCTTGTAGCGGCCGTCGTCAAAGACGTAAGGCCCTGGGGTATGCATCAACCCAATGGAGCTCCAACCTAGTGTTTCGCCTATCTCACGCTGATCTGCGTATACCGCCAGCGAGCCGACGCAAAGCAATTCTTCGAATGCGCCGAGCTCCCTATCTGCACCGCCTTTGTGAATCACTTCGGATTGACGCAGGGGAATCCAGATAGCTGCCGATAATCGACGCCGCCGGACGTCCGCCATTTGGAACCACTCTGGTGGGTAACCGGCCGGCATGGCGCACTCCTTGGCGTTGATTGGCTTTGTGCTGAGGCGAAGCACGGTTGGCATTTTGACTAGTTTGAGGGTCAAGCATATCTTGCAGGAGGGCTTCAAGGCAGTATTTTACTTGTAGCCACGGTAGGAAAAGCCAGCATCGGATCGCGGATTTTCCGTAACCATGGAGCCCCTGTTGTGCAAAGGTTTCAGCCCGATACAGACTCTAAATATGCGGATATATCTGCGGATCTGGTACGCCCCTGGAGTGTCGGATCGTCCGCTCGCCAGGCCAACCTTGTCTGAGTATCAAGCTGAACAATCCAAGCGCTATTCAACTGCCCGGTCGCCGCGCTTCCCTTGGCGGAGCAGAGTTGAGCGGGATGCCCTGCAAACCGAGTCTATATCACTTCCAGTTGTTGCGAAGTCGCCAATGGATAAGCTCATCTGCCAGGCGACGCATCTCCCGAGCGGCATGAGAGCGCGGCGCGAAATCTACGAATGCGCTGAAATACCCGTACTCCTGTCCCGGAGTAGGGGCGTCCTCCAGCATCTCGATGGCGATCCGGTAAGCGCCGGTCAGCTCTGTATGCAGAGGAGGAAACTTCAGTGAGTCGACCAGCTCAAGCACTCGCTCGCGGCGCCGGCAGGTCGAGTATTTCGAGTCGATGATGTCCTGATACTGCTCATCACTCAGCTTCACAAAATCGCCTACAAATTCTTCGAGCTCAGTGCTGACGCCTCCGACATCACAGTTTGTCAGCAAGCCGAAGTAGCTCGGTGTTGTCTCGCGGCATTTGATGTCCTGCAGCGCCGAGACGAATCTCCCAGCGCTGCGCACAGCCATCGAGCAGTTGGTGTCCACGACCGCGGCAACCAGATTTGCAAAGCGCCGTATTAGTTCGAGCTCAGCGTTCACATCAAGCAACACGTAATCATGCCGCGCGATCAGTTCGCTGAGCTTTTCTGTAGCTCGCTGTTTTCGTTCCAGTACTTCTAATTCATCGGCATAAATAAATTGATATTTCGCTCGTTCGTTTGGGGGCAAAGCCGCCAGTTGATCGCGAATCCGCTTGCGACGCTGCTTCACCGCCGATGGGAATGTGATGAGGTCGCGCTCATCGAAGAACCCGACTCGACTTGCCCAACTGTCTGGGGATGGTTGTTCGCCGTCTCCGCAGGCATAACGGTAGTTATAGTCGTTGGTCACGACTGCTACCCGAAAGCCCAGCTCAGCGAGTGCGACTGCGAGGTTCACAGTGATGGATGTTTTTCCAACACCTCCTTTGTAGCAGGAGATAGCCAACGCGAGCCCACGTGGTTTTATATCAATATCAAGACCCAATTTTCGTAGGTTGATCCCTGAGCGAGCTAGGAAGCTCCACAGCGCAGCGGGGGAGGGTAAGCGTGAGGTTACGTTGCCGCTATCGGTTTCCCAGGATCTCCAGGTTCTCTCGGCAACGTTGGCCCACATCGCGGCGAGGTTGACGCTGACGTCGGCAGCCTCGCGGAGTTCTTTCGCATGCTTTCGTAGTTGGTTGTCCATGATCGTCCTCCAAATTCGTTGGTGTCTGAAGACTAACCAAATCCGAGATGGAGAAAAATTATGAGCAGAGTGCCGGGCTTTTTTCACTATGAGCATTGTGTCGCGACAGGTCTGCCATGAGGTCAGGTGGAGAGCTCTTCGATGGATTCCGTACCTTCGCCACTGAAGGCAACGGTATCTGAGGCGCTGCCAACACGGTTACCTAGCCGAACTCGGGCTCGGGCTCGGGCTCGGGCTCGGGCCGGAGCGCTGAAGCTAGTCAGGCGCAGCAAGGTCGTTGTTACATAGGCGTTCCTAACGGGGCGTCAACACTTATCGAAAGGCTGCTGGTAATACCAATGGCTGGAACTGACAGCCAGAGTGAGCTTCGAGATGCGATTTGCATTACAACTGGGGTTAACGCTGCGGATTAGGGCAGTGGTACCCAAGTGTAAAAAAGCCCGAGAGTTCATCTCTTACCGGTAACCATTGCTACCGACCGTAGCGGGAAACCTTGGTTTTCACCGAAAATAGGTGCAGCCATAAGTTGTTCATTTTCTGGGAAGCTAGTCATTCCTAGATCAGGCTGTGTGCTGTACAAGTGCTTCCCGTATAGCATCTACTGATCCGACCCAATGTCGGCGGTTATTGTAGTGCGTAAAGCCCAGCCGCTCAGCGAAAGCAGATGCTTTAGCGTTGGCACTCTCAATGAGCAAATGTCGGTAGCCAAACGTCGGCGCCAGCTCTACTAGGCGCTCAATTAAGGCTCGTCCATGTCCAACGCGCTGCTGCTTGAATCCGATTCGAGCGATCACCAATGTATCCCGTGGACAGTTAGCGTCGGGCCTTCCGAATAAACGGAAATAGAGATCGAACTGCTTGCTAAGCGCCGAGACTGTTGCAAATGATCTCCAGACTCGCTGCTGGACAAACCTAGGCTTGTAGGTAAACCGCTCGAGGATGAAATCCCTCAGGTGAGGTATCATTTCCTCAGACCGTGCTTCGGAGAACTCAAACCACTCATCATCACTGGCATCTACAGCGGGAATTTTCGACATTGTCGTGCTCCTATTCTGCGTGGAAAATACCGAAGTGTAAGCGGCATGCATCGAATGTTTCCGATTGGAGGGAAAAGAACGTCATGAGACGACATCATGAGCACTTCGCACCTACTTCGCGAGTATGTTTTTTCAGCCGTTTGAGTTACATCGTATTGGTAGGTATATATCTTTGAAATCGGGAAATCCCCTCCCAGCTACCTTGGAGTCTCTATGCAGTTGAAAAAAGCCAAAATTCTGATTCCAGCGCTCATCGGTCTCACCGTTTCCTTGACGTTTCTGTATGTTCAGTTAAATTTGTTCGACGTTGTTGTATGGAACTATAACGCTTGCCATATGCTTTTTGGATTCACCTTTCCTTTATTCCTCAGTTATTTGGCTATTCCCCCTGGTAAGGTAGAGCAGATCCGCCTGCGTGAAGTCTTCAATCGGATCATGAGCGTTCCGGCACACGCTTGGCCTTTGGCCGGAGTCCGTACCATGTGGCGTTCCATCGTCCGTGACTTCAAGGGGGGCCTACCGTGGAGCCCATTGATGGGTGTTGCTTTTACGCTATTCTTCTCCCTTGGCAATGAGGTGATTGTCGATCCGGCTACAAACGGTATTCCTTTCACCGCTGCCTACGGAAATTTCATCGCTGATGTTTGCGGAATGATGCTGTTTCTTTTGATCACTTACCCGTTTTTAAAGCACTCCATGAGGCTTGAAAGGGCATAAACATTCGCGCTAATGAGGTGAGATGATGGTCGTCTAAGACGACCACTCTCGACTTGCTTTCGCTCGGCGCGAGTATATCTCGTAGCTGTTATTCCGCGGTCGAATGAAACGCTGGAACTCATCGACGATCTCAAGCTTTTTTCCGGATCAATCACAAAGCCAACTTCAATCGTTTCCACCTTATCAGGTACGACCGCGAGCAGAGTTGTGTAATCCAGCAACCTTCCATTACGCTTGCTTAACAATGGCAGTCCGCCAGTAATACGTTGATGAAGGAACGCAACGCATGCCTGAACCCTATCAGCCGATGCCGGCAGTGCTTGATCGCCAAATTGAAAACGAAGCTCAGGATGCGTTTGGGCATAGGCACTTTGCTCAGGCTCTGCAAAGTCTGGTTGAGGCTGAACACCATAAGCCACCTTTTAGCATTGGTTTGCTTGGTGGCTGGGGTACAGGTAAAAGCTCAATCAAAGAGCTTTATACCCGAGGACTTGCTGATGTTGCATCTGACGGCACGGGGATGCCATCGCGTCGAGATCGCATCAAAAGCATTACCTTCAACGCTTGGCGATTCGGCGGGAAGGATCAGGACATCAAGCGAGCGCTACTACGCCACGTGTTCATGGAGTTGGGCGGCGACGAGCAAGCTCTTCACGACAAGCTTTTTCGAAGTGTCACGCAGGTCGAAACCCAGTGGAAAGGGTGGAGAGAGTATGCAGTGCAGCTTTGGCGCGCTTGGTCGCTTCCATTGCCGGCGTTCGTTGGGGCAATGGTGCTGCTCTTTGGCTTGGTATGGGGCGGCCTAGCCATACTTCCATGGAGCAATCCCATTGTTCAATCGACATTCATTTTGGCGATTAGCGGTGCTTACAGCTATCTGCTCAAGAATTTGAAGCCCTCGAAGGTGGATAGCTATCGGTCTATCACCAAAGTTTCCCTGCCGAGCGCTAGCGCTGAGCAGTATGAAGAGATGCTTCTTGAACAGCTCAAGGTGTTTAAGGGCCCTGCGCCGAGTATCTTTACCAAGTCAGATCCTTGTGAGCGCCTGGTGATTTTTGTAGATGACCTTGATCGGCTCTCAGCTGAGGAAATGGTACTCGGCCTTGATGCTGTTCGGGCGTTTATGGAAATTCCTCCAGAAAAGCTGCCATGCGGCCTGGGGCTAGTTTTTGTTATTTCCTGCGACGAGGCTAAGGTCGCTGATGCATTAGCTCGTGGTCGCGGAAATCCTGAGCAGCCTGGTACCGTATTCACCCACATGGATGCCCGTAGGTATCTCGACCGAATCTTCCAGTTCCGGTTGGAAATTCCCCCTGCGCCGAGGGGGGATATGAGGCAGTTCGCTCTGAAGCATCTATCATCGTTCGCTGACATTGTGAATGATTTGAATGACCTGGGCGCAAATCCAGAGCAAGTCATCGACCGCATGATTCATGTGAATGTGGTGGATCCGCGTAATGCATTGCAGATTGTCAATGCATTTGCCCAGTCATGGTGGCTGGCAAAACGACGCGAGTACGAGGGCAGCGCAGGCGAGCGACCTGGTGGACTTCACCAAGGCGCAGTAACCAATCATCCCATATCACTCGGCGCGCTCAGTGCTGCCCGGGTGAGCTTCCCAGATTTCTACCGCGATCTGCAGGATGACCCGCAACTGCTCGGCCGCCTGACAGAGCTTTTGGTGCATGAGGGGGAGCTCTCAAACCAGGCTGTTGAGGCGCGAGCTCTCCTGGTTAAGCGTTACGTCATAGAGGATAAGGACGGCAAGACGACCATACGAGAAGGGTGCAGAGACCTGCGCCAATTCCTTTCGAGCCTCGTAGGGCTGCGCTGGCCAGATTCACTGCAGAGCCTGCTTCTGTTGTCCGAGGATCCAATCACTCGCAAGTTCGGCGCTGGTACAAGCACGCTATACAACATGCTGGTGTCTGGTGATACCCGTGGCCTGATCGAGCAACTGTCCACTCGTACAGATCAAATTGTGCTCAACGAAGACCAGGCTCAGCTGCTACATGAACTGATCAGCGACATACATTTGGAGACGGTGTCACGACGACACAACGCCATGCGTGTGATAGCGAATTTGCTTGACCATCTACCGCCGCGAACGGTGCGGTTGATGCTTGGCAAGCTGTGCAATGAGCTGACCGCATCCTTGGATCTCAGAGCGATGGTCGGCTTGGATAAAATCGGATCCCTAGTGCCGCTCGCCAATTCTCAGGAACAGAGGCAGATCGCGGCTGAGCTCGTTGATGACTTGCTGACGACGCAGCATCAAATTGAATTTAGATTGGAAACCATGCAGACCCCGAGCCTAGATGAAGCGAAGACAATGGTGCGCAAAGCTTGTGAAATTGCACTCAACGTTCGAGAGCTCCATGGGCTACCTGCGCCGCAAGAACGCAAACTCGTTGAATGGCTGAAGGTCAGAGACGTGACCTTAGGCAAAGGCTCATACCATTTCGAATTCAACGCCCTTGAGCAGTGGATTGGCAGTCACGAGAAAATGCTGCTAGTGATGCTAGGTGCTGACTACGCCTCGCTTGTAGCCGATGAGGCAGAAGCCGGTAGATCGCAGGCAATGGCGCTACCGATCGTTTCAGACCGAGTGGATCAACTGTTTGCAAACCTTGCATCGAAAGGGGAAGAAAGTCGCGAGGAGCTCTGGAAGCTTGTTCAGCGCTATCTCAAACTGTCACCGCCCGAATTGCAGGCCTGCGCCCTTACGACATTGGAGCATTCGCATCAATTGGCTAGCGCTCAGCCACTGTCGACTTGCTTGACCTCAATTGTTCGAAACCTTATCGCTCACCCAGAGCCGGTGGTGGATTTTGAGCGGGGGTTCCGCTGGGTGCTAGCAACCGCATCGGCGCGATTTACAGATCTTACAAAGGATGCAAAATCCAGCCTTGCCGACCTTTGTGACAACTTATCGGGAGGGGAGGCCTACCAAGCGGATGCAGTTGCGCTTTTCGAGCAGATCATTCAGCGCGAGTCTAGTTTGTTGGCGCAGGTAAGTACTAATTGGGTCGAGGATTTTGCAGAACACTTGCCGCTTGATTGCTGTGCGTCGCTCCTAAGAGCTTATGAGGGAGTTCCGGAAGAGGTGCAGGCAAAGGTCATCGCGTATTTCGATACAGGATTTACTGCCTCAACCCTGCCTGATCGCTTCGGCGAGCTTTATGCCTGCGCCGCATCGAACATCCCGCGCAAGTCATGGGATTCCGGGCAACTGCATGATCACCTAGATCGCTCGTTGAGCCGGCTTCCCTCGAGGGTTTCTAGGTCGGTAGAAGACCTAGAGGCTCTGATGCGCGGGCTTTCGAAAATCTATCTTCATGGTTCGCCAGCCACTATCGCAACTTGCTTGCGAGATACGTTCTCCACTGCGGCCAGTTATCCAGCTCAACATAACCAGTTGCATCTGTCACTCGCCGGCACTTGGCCCTCTACAGATGTGGTGCAGCCGGGTTATGTGCCAGATACGATATTCGCCGAGGCGATTAACGTGGGCCGGCGGAGGCCGAATGAGGCTGGGCGCGGACTGCTCAGCTCTCTGGACTCCATGCTCGAGTCCGGAAATGTTGGGTATGAGCGTGAAGTTGAGCTGATGGAGTTGGCCTGCCTGATCTGGCAGACCCACCCGATTGAAGCTCAGCAATTCCTCATGAGCAAACCCAGAAAACTAACTCCCAGCCAAATCGCCCAACTACCAAGCGCCATAAGCTGGGAGTCGACTGAGGAAGAAGGTTGGCTTAAAGGTGCTTGGGAAAAAGCTGTACCTGCTCTCGACACGTCTGAACGAACTACGACGACTTTGCTGCTGCTCGCGTTGGGGGCAGTCGGTAGCGCTAAATTGCCAGACCAAGCACTATCCCTATGGATCAGCAGCCTCGGTGTAGGCGGTTATCAAGTGCTGGTGCAAGCCTTGCTGTCTAGCGACGCCACCGATGACGGCAGACGTCGTCTGTGGCGTCAGGTCGCATCGCTGAAGCCAGCGCCAGCGCCTGATGAATTGATCAACCTAAGCATCCGAATATTGCCGTTGGCTACGGCACCCGAGACCGCAGCAGCTATTAACAATGACTTGGAATCCATCTGTAACCGCCTAAGTGACCAGGAGAGCCGACTGGCGACTTCGAAGCTTCTGTTGGCGACGATCTCTGGCTGTTCATCAATCACGATCAAAACCAATCTCGCTCGGCTTGCATTTTCCCTCGGCACACAAGCCGCATTGTCGGGAGTTGATGAGTCAACGCTTAGCGAGGATGACTTGCAGATCATCGGAGATGTTTTTGGGAAGGGGCGCGAACTGACCAAGCTTAAAGCGCGTTTCGAGAAGTTGCCTCGTGCATAGTTGGTATGCGTTGTCGCTCGGGAGGGTCTGATGCAAATGTCTGCAGGAACACTGGCTGAATACCTGGCAGCGACGGACGAGGTTGCTCGAAGTCATGCCGCTTCACCGCCTCAACTAAAGTACATGGTCGATGAAATGGACGCTTTCTTCCATCGCGAATTCTTCGCCCAGCCTTTGGAAATGACTCCCATCGCAGCAGTGCTGGTGATGAATGCATATACCGCTCTGCTTGGTGCCGTACGCGAGGCCCTATCAGGTCACGTGGTGTTGGTCTTTCCGGTTGCTCGCGCAGCGCTTGAGTCCGCTTGCTACGCATTATTGGTGAGCCAGGAGGAGGTAAACGCGGATATATGGCTCAATCGTAATCGCAGCACCGCTGACCTCAAGGCTTGCAGAAAACTCTTCACTGTTGAAAACACAATTAAGATTTTAAAACCCGTTCAGCCTGAGATGGCTGAGTATGTCCGGGGTATGTATGACGCCTCAATTGATTACGGGGCCCATCCGAACCCATTGTCGATAATGAGCCACTTCGAGTCGAATGGGCCGCAAGGCGAGGATGAATTCGGTTTCTCACTTACGGGCGTGCAAGGTCACAACAGCTGGCACGTCAACCGTGAGCTTTTAGTTTGCGTGGAGACGGGGCAGGCTATTGCGTTTTTGATTGCGGCTTCCATCCCTGGCCATCCGCTGCTCAACCATCGCCTTAAAGATTTCGATGACTGGATGGCGACCAAAAACCAAATGGCAGAGTTACTTAATGGCGCACCTCTGGAACATGCCGGCCCCATGTATTCTTCTGTACGCCCTCCGTCCCCTTAATGCGATCAGTTGGGCAACCCGGTTTTTTACTCAATGGCGGTGGCTACCCGTGAAGCCAAGCCACCAAAGGAGATGCCTGCATCGACATAGCGCAACGCCGACTTCATGTCCTTCCAGCCTACATAGCTCATCAGCCCTTTGATGTCCCACCCGTTGGCCGACGCCCAGGTCGCGAAACCTCGGCGCATCGAGTGGGTGCTGTACAGCTCCTCAGGAAGTCCAGCCTCCTTGAAGATGCGGCGCAGCACAGGGATTAGGCTATGTGGCTGCATGGCTTTGCCTGACAGATTGCCCCAGCGATCAATCCGCTGGAACACTGGGCCTTTCGCAATCCCGGCAACTGTTATCCAGTTGACGTAGGCCTCCACGGGGCAGAGCATCGTTAGCGCCGGAGTCTGGAACGTAGTTCCTTCATGCTGCCGGTCACCCTTGGTGTAGGGCAGAAAAAAGGTAATGCCTTCACCGCTTATGGCTTGGGTGTCCTCCACCGTTAGCCTGGCCAGCTCATCGCCCCGAAAGCCACGCCAGAACCCAATCAAGATAATCGCCACCGAGCGACGATGACGCACCAGCGATTTGGGATCTCCCCGTTCAATCGCAGCTGCAGCTTCCCCTTCAAACCATGTGACGGCCTGCTTTAGGTGCTTAAGCAGCAGCGGGGCGGCCTGCTTCACCTTTGCAGGGTGCACGACCTTGATGCCCTTGATCATCTGGCGAACGCCAGGCGTCTTGGTCGGATCAGGGAAGCCCTGAGTGATGTGCCATTGCGCAAGGGCTGCTAGGCGCTGCCTCAGTGTGTTGATGGAAAGCTTGTCGGCGTATTCCGCCAGATAGCGCACGACACCCACGTCGGTTGTGGGCAGGTATCCGCCCCAAGTCACTTCGAAGTGTTCGATCGCCGCCCGGTAGCTTTTTCGCGTGTTCTCCCGAGTGCCAGCGCTTAGGTACCGATCTGCCTTTTCCATCGTACTTTGCCTTTAAAATCGGAGCATTTTTGTCTTCCTGCGCTACATGGAGGTTGTCTGGGCGCCATAGAGAGTCAAGAAGCCATAAAGCACTATTATAGCTTTTTAATTATTGGACTTTACGTCCAAAAAATAGGTGGTAGTGTATCACGTAATTACATGACACGTAACACAGCACGAAATCGTAGGAGTTCACGTGGCTCGTGGCGGCATTAACAAGGCGGTGGTGCAAAAAGCAAGGCAGTCTCTGCTCGCTAGGGGCACATACCCAAGCATCGATGCCGTGCGTGTGGAGCTGGGAAATACCGGGTCGAAGACAACCATTGCCCGGTACCTGAAAGAGATCGAATCCTACGATCCACGCCCAATATCGTCCCGCGAACGCATGGGTGAAGAACTTTCGGCAATGGTTGAAAGCCTTCTGGATCGACTCATGGAGGAGGGCAACGAGTCGATTGAACAGTCCCGATCAGCCTTTGATTTGGAGCGTTTAGAGCTCCAGGCGCAGATCGCCAGCCTGCAAACTGAACTGATCGCAGCGCGTAGGCAGCTGGACACTCAGCAAGCAGCCATTGAGGCTCAAACTGCTGACCTAAAAACAACGCAGTCCTCGCTCCAGGCAGAGCTGACACGCAATGCCGGAATTAATCAACGCTGTACTGACCTAGAAGCCTTGGTCAGTGACCGGGATAAACAGATCCACTCCCTAGAGGAAAAGCATGTCCATGCGCGCGGGGCATTGGAGCACTACCGGCAGTCTGTCAAAGAGCAGCGTGATCAAGATCAACGACGACATGAATCCCAACTCCACGAGGCTCAAGTGGAGAAGCGCAAGCTGCAGGAAACCTTGGTGCTGAAACAGGATGACCTAACTCGTTTAAATCGTGACAACGAGCGGTTGCTTGGAGAGTCCAGGCAGCAGGTGAAAATGCTACACGGCCATGAGGCGCACATACAGACACTGACTGGCGAGATCCAAGGACTGAAACTCGCAGCGGCGAAATCCGCCGGCGTTGCTGAGCAGCTCCAGGAACAGATCGCCACGCTTCGACAAGACGCCACGGCACTGAATGAAGCAGCAGCCAAGAGCGGCGAGCGCGAGCTAGAGGCAAGACTGCTGCTTGCCGCTGCCCAATCGGAGAATGAGCAACTCCGGCGAGTGCAGGCTACACAAGCTGAGACAGATGGAAGCGATTCGAACACCACATTTGCGCCTGCATCCGAGAAGCTAAAGACAGCACCCACAAAACCGTCGAGGAAGTGACCATGAACAAAGCCACGCTCAAACCTATAGGCCCTAATGAAGAATGCTCCGGGCTTCAGTGGGCTCATCAGCGACTCACTTTGATGCTGGCGAACAGCATATTACCGCCAGCTTTCATACAGCTCGACACCCGCCCTCGATTGGAAACCCGAGCTCAGTCAAGTATCGAAGCGGCTCACTCGAGTAAAGCAAACTAGCAGCAGTGTGCCGAGCACAACCAACGCATGTTCGACGGGCTTGAAAAGCCTACATATTGGGTTATTATAAAGCCAAGAACACTACATGCGGTGATTTGCATGGACATGCCAAATATCGAACAAGAAGCATCCGAGCTGCTGCGCATGCTCTGGCGCGACCGATATCACCTGTGGGGCGATCAAGATATCACCCCGCTTCAGGCGCGTGATCCGAGAAAGGCGGCGTTAGCGTACGGCTTTGAATATCGGGAGCTTCCGAATCTCGGTGACCCCAAATTCATCCAAGGCGGCTCCGGCCCTAAGATTGCAGGTCTGATTGATCGCCAAGCGAACCGCATTGCAATCTCCCAAGAATTCTCTTCCACGGTAAAACTGTTCACGGGTGCTCATGAAATCGGCCACCTCGCCCTACATAAAGGTGAGGTTATGCATAGGGATCGGGCGTTAGATGGCCGTCCAGTCGGCGGGCCTCGAAACCCTGAAGAAAGGGAGGCTGATTTCTTTGCGGCTTGTTTTTTGATGCCTGCGAAGCTGGTCGCTGACCGTTTCAGGCGTCTATTCCTATGTGGAGACCAGCTTCACTTTAACGATACGGTCGCATATCACCTCGATGCGCATAACATCGAGGGTTTGTTGTATGCCTCGTCAGACTCCTTGGAAAGAGAGCTGGCACTGGCGCGGTGCCAACGCTTCAATAACCTCAACGTCGTATCGCTTGCTACGCAGTTTGGAGTATCCGATTCGGCAATGGCGTTACGACTCAAGGAGCTTGGTTTAGTACGCTGGCCGTAGCTTGGGGGCATGAAGTAGGCGCTAGGTATCGATCGGAGTGCAAAAGAGTGGCGGGGCGATAAAGAACTGTACGCTCAGGAACCACCCGACCATGCGTCATAAACTCCCCGTTAGATGCAGATCAATCTTGCCGACCAACCTCGACCAGCAGTTCCAACGCCCTCATGCGCAATCGGATCGCTGTCTTCGAAACGTTAAAATATCCGCTCAGAGAATTGCACACAGCATGAAACTGGATGACGTTGTCCCTCTGACTGTCTAAGTACAGATGCCCGTGACCGCGATCTCGGATGCCAAGATGCTGTAGTAACAACCCAAACGCAGCCTGAAAGTCCTCTTTAGGCATCAAGAGGCATGAAGCAAACGTATTTGCTTGCCACTCCAGCCGCTCAACTTCCCCTTTAGGGATGGTGATGAGCTGGCTCTGGTCAATGTCCTGCGCTCGGATGGCTTCTCGTGTCATGTAACGTTTATGACCTAAAAAGTGATGCCCCAACTCATGGGCGAGTGTGAATCGGGCCAAGTGGGATTGGCTATCTGCCCCGAAGATTTTGATCTCAAGCGGGTTGAACGTGATACTGCCGAGGGCTGAGCCCGAGTCCTCAATGAAGCTCACGGACAGTCCACTGACATCAGCTTCCCTGGACACTAGCTTAGTAAGATCAACCTCTCCCCGGATGTATGAAATGGATTTCAAAGCCTGCTGCGCCAAGCGATCTATTTTGTCCCGCGAAATGAACGCAACCCTGGGTGTTTCGATAAGCGTGGGCTGACGAATCAGACTTATATCGTTCTCTTTAAAAGCACTCACAAGGTCGAGGCCTTTCCAGATGCCTTCCCAGCCATCCGTAAAACCGGCAGGAGTTACGGCATAGGCGCTATAAACGGTAGGCCGAAAATCCGTTTGGGTTAAGGCGAATTCGATCTCTGCGCGCTTACGAGCTCTAGCGCTAAGCGCCCCGGTTAACAGGGCGCGAGGAAGCTCCCATCTGAACTCAGATTGATCGAAGTAACGCAAGACACCGAAGCCTCGATTCCGCGCAATGTTGAACGTGCCGGACTGAAACGCGCTGGCGGAGGCAAAAATACCCTTAGCATTGAAGCCGGCCACTTGACTGATCTTTGATCCAAATTCTTCGATGTCCCCCACAGGCACTTTGCCGCTGTAGTTCTTGCATTCGATGAGCACAAGCAACGATGGGGTCTCGAAGCCAGGCAGGAACACTTCGACCGAAATATCAAAAATGATGAAGTCTTCTCGGTCGCGGGAGTAGTAGCCCTTCTTCCTGAAAATTTTGCAGCACTCAGGTCGGAAGACATAAAAGCGACCTTCATTGATCTCACGAGACAGGAACTCAAAGACTTGCTCCTCGAATCGGTCACCCTTGGCATAGGTGCTGAGCGCTTCAATTTTCATATGCAGAGCAGGCTCCGGTTAACGGATCAGAAAGTCAGTTGTACGTGAATAGTTGTTGCTCCGAGAAGGTGATTTCCTGCGGAACATGCTGCCTGTCAGGTTGCAGCATGATGAATGCTAATCCGCTTTCCTGCTTTCCTCTGTATGACCGCTCTGAGCCGATGCCGGTGCAGGATTTTGGGCTTTTAGCTGAATAGAAGCTAGCGGCGAGGGCACCACGACCGCCCAGAAAGGGACTGCATAAGCGAAGGAAACCTTCGCTTCCAGTGTCACCGGCCTGCTAGGTCGCTCTGCGCGCTGCATCGCAACATGTAGTCTGTGCCCTATGGCTTTGCGGGCCACGGAATTGATTTCTACACCGGCTAACGTGAGCAGGATCCGTGTGTGCGCCAACCTATGGAAATCGTCAGGGCAGCTCGGGTGGCGGAACATCGGTTCAAAACAGTACTCAATAAGCTGCAGCATCACACCTAGGTTACAGCGCACCTGCAGAAACATCAGACAGACAAAGTCGACTATAACGGGCACAGCAGTATCAAATGTTAGGTTCGGCTCGGCCAAGTAACTCCGCAATCGGTTGATACCTATGTTTGCAAACGTTTCACCCTGATCCATCATGGTGACAAGGTCGGCAGCTTGGATCGAGATGAAGCTGCGCCTGGTCATCACCATTTGAATAACCGCCCGGGAGTACTCGGCACGCACCAAGCGCCCGGAAAACAGCTCATTCGTCAGTAGCAGTTTAGGAGATGCTCCTTTGATCTCCAGGAGTCCTGCTATAGCTCGGAGGCGGGCGTCTAACGACAGCAGCCCACCGCCGTATTCCAGGCAAACAAGCAGGGTTGCATACTCGCCTTCACCCAGAATGTCTTTGAGCGTATGCATCTGTGCCGGCAGTGTGGGTGGGCCATATGCCGGTACCACGTCACAATACTCATCAATAGCGGCACGGATTGAGTCGAAAAAGGCACGCTCCCGATGCCAATTTTCCTCTGTCTGCTGCTGCATGCCGAGTTGCCCATCGCGTGAGAATAGCATCCCTCCTTTGTGAAATCGCGAAGACGACTCTATCTTCGTTTCGATTGCCTGCTTGGTGGCCGCGGCTACATACAGGCTGGGGATGTGCTCAAGTACATCGAGCATTCCAAGCGTCGCAAGCTCTACCAGCATGGGAAAATCTACCACCCAAGAGTGATCGGAGGCAGCGATAACCGGGAACTCATCATGGGTCTGGCCCACACCCATCGAGACCTCCAGCAATGGCCCCTCATCGGGCCAGCCTCTGACGAGATCGATCACATCCACACCGAGCATCTGTGCGATCAGCCCGAGCGTGGCCATGTGCTGGCTGTAGAGCCCAATTGTTTTAAGGCCCTGGGTTTTTTTTCGTTCGATTTGCTCGATGAAGAAGGAGATATCCAGCTCACCATCCTCACGCGTGGGGATGGTCATGGCGACTAAATTTTTGCTCGGAACGACCGCGCTTGAGACCTGCCCATATGATAGATCGAGCAGACGTCGGTGAATGGTCACAATCCGCTTAACCTTGAGCGTCTGCTCTCCTATCAAGCTACGGATAGTTGTGGTTTCGCCAACTTTGAGACCCATTAGCGCGACAGCCTGCGCGGAGTTCGCAGCGATGAACTCGGCGGTAGGTGAGAGAGGGGGGGCAAAGTCAAAATCTATTGAAACGTAACCGCTGCCGCCGTTGCTATCTTCGAGTTCGACTGACGTACCACAAGCGACCTCGACTGGGTTGGTGAGGAAAGCGTCCACCGTGCCGGATGCCATGACCATGAGTGAGATGTGACCGGCAGCAGCCTCAAGATTTCCCGAGCTAACTCGCATGGTGCGGTAAATGCGGGCGATACCTTGATCATGCATCCCCCGACTGATCTCTGCGTTAGCAAGTTTCAATTGATCCTGAGCGGAGCCTTCCAGAAAGACAGGAAGCGCGGCTATGCACGCGTCCATCTGCTCAGGGTTTATGTTGGCTAGAATCTGGATCAGCAACAACCATGCACTAGCATCAAGGGGGCTCTCAGAAGCGATCATCTCTGCGATTTCACGCATTTTGGGCCAATCACCGGCATTACCGTAAACGTTCAAAGCCACGTTTCGGACATCTGCGGACTGGCGCCATTCACCAGGAAGCGACTCCAGCAAATCTCGAACCTTCGCACGCTGATCAGTTAGGACGTAGGCGTGAAGAAGATCCACGTGCAGTGGAGTAAACGAGTCGCGGGGAAGCACGCGTTCGAGCATTGCGATAGCGTCATCGTGACGCCGTGCATGGAGCATCCATTGCGATGCCATGGACAGCTCCAGCAAATCGCTGCTTTGCGGTGCGAGTTCAGCCACACGATTCTCGAATGCCTGGCGCACTGCTTCGTTATCGATGAAGGCCCGAGCAGCGAAAACCCCATCGGTGATATTGCTGTTCTGGGGAGTGACACCTAGCAGCGAAAGCTCTTTCTGAACTGCATTATTGCGTTGCTGACGCAGCAACAATTCCCAGTGCATGTGGCGGAGTATCCGCAGCACTTTCGCCGACTCATCCGTGACAGGCCGCTGCACCTGTACACCATAGGCAGACTCGAGCATTGGCTCCCGACCCGCAACCAAGCATGCTTGGCCGAAGACCACCAGTGCGTCATCGGGAAGCTGCTCAAGGCGATCGCAGAAGCGATCAACCGCTTCACCTTCACGATTCAAATCGCATAGGGCCTCAAGCTCCACTCGGGCCGATGTCTCATGTTCTGGGAGGCTACGCTGTCTTCCCTGGTCGATCATGTCCAACGCCTGAGCCGGCTGCCCCAATAGCAGATACGCATAGGCGAGGTGGAACACGACGTCAGTCGTTGTCCTAGGACTTTGCTCGGCCCATAGCACAGCCTCACGATCCTCAAACTTGGACATGGCGTCCATTATGAGCTCGCGTCGATCCTGAGGCTGGGATCGCGTATTCACGTGGAACGGGTTATCTGTGGCGAGTCGCAGGGCAAAGCGCAGATAGTTTTCAACGATGAAAATAGAGCTGTCAGGCTGCTCCAACGCTTTCTTGATAGCGTTGACGGCACCAAGATCGTCCCCGGCGCCAGCCCTGGAACTGGCCACCATCTGCCAGGCCCCGGATTTATCGCGAAAGGCTTCGGGGATCTCGTCTTCAGTTAGCTCTTCTCTATTGAGGACTCTTGCGTTGGTGTAAGCGATCCATACCGAATACGACTCCGGAAAGCGAGCCTGTGCCGCCTGGCCAACCTGGAGAGCAGCCTGAATATCATTTTTGAGCATGTGAGCCCGGACATGACCCGCAGCGAAACGATCATCGTCGATATAGAGGTTTGCGGCTGCCTCAAGATCTGTCGAGGCGATCTCATCGTTCCCAAGATGCCAGAAGCACATCCCACGAAGGAAATACCAACGGGCCTTCTGGTGAATATCAAACGTGTCCAGCTCGTCCTCGAGGAGTTCCAGCTGAGTCAAGGCATCCTTGTATCGGCGATCGTTGTGCAGCGTGCTGATGCGGTCGAGCTGGCGCGTAGCAAATGTAGTTTCCGACCCCTGGATTGCGATGGGGAGGTCATCAGTCAGCAGTGTGCTACCGGCAGCGCGGCCAACGGAGAGGAGGGGAGCGAGATATTCCGCCAGCGGGGTAAGCTCTGACGCGCGCTCATGGCTGATAGGCATCGTACCCATTTGGTAGGCCTGCACACTCTCGCGTATCAGCTTGGCCGTATGAAATTCCTTGGCAAGCTCACCCAGATGGGCTGAAGCGGAAGAGAGATCGATTTCTCCGGCCGTGCCATTGAGCTCAGCACACACAGCCAACAACTGCGACCACACCGCGCCGCTGTCCTGGCTTGGCAATGCCTGGGCGATGAACTGCTTTTGGTATCCGGCTTCCTGAGTGCGATCCGAGTCCAGGTCATGGGGCAAGAATTTCAGGTGTAACGCGAACTGGCGCAGGTCTTCGTCGCTAACCGCCGCCTCATTATATTGTTCAGCTGCAGCCTTAATGGCGGCGTAAGCAGTTCGGTTTCGAGCGTTACTCAGCCCCTCTGACTGCACACGGACGTGCCAAGATTCATGCGAAATCGACGCTAAGGCCAGCTTGACCACCTCCACGGCGCCCTCCATGGAAGACGAGCTGGACACGTGGTACACAATAAGATTGTCGTCCAGTCCGCGCTGGAAAGTTGGCTTGATGAAGTCGAGCCACGCAAGCCCTACGGCCTCGGTAAAAATTTCGTTGGCAGTCGCCTTGAGTGACCGCTTCATCTGCATCCTGATGGTTGCTTTCTGTCCGGTACTCCCCGACGCAGCATAGACAACCAGGTCGTCAGTATTGTGGTCAAATCCTCGACCTTGGAACAGCAACCCTACGATGACAAATCCTTCGCGCAACCCCGCACACGGGATGCCCAGGCACATAGCGAGCAGCCGCACCGCTTGCACGCGTTGCTCGAATGCACCACCGCGCCCGCCCGTGGAAATAGGACTTGCGACCTTCTTCTGCTGGGGTTTCGGTTTAGGGGTGGGAGCTTTCTGTCCCTTTGGCTTTGGGGCCCTTGCCATACCTGGCTCGCACAACTGATAGAGGGCCCTATCTTATCGATCATTCAGCGCCATGCGTAGCGTTGAATTCGCAAGAAATTACAGAGCGTGACGCTTGGGGCAGGGGGCGTATCGAGCGCCGACATCGTCGAAATGAAATGAAACCATCACCCGAGTGGACGAGCAAATGATCAACACCAAGAGTGATATGCATCGAGATGAACCACACACATCCAGAATCCGGAGCGCGCTTCAAAATTTAACGGAGCATGCGATTGCTGGACATCTACAACAATAGGTGGAGCGACGCTACTACTGACTGCTTTTTTCAAAAACCATAATCGACGAATCACACATATTAAAATATCATATAAAAAACTCCTGAAATAACAAAAATGCAAAAAAACAATCGAAAAATTTTGACAATGCATCTGTTTTGTTTAATGCCTCAAAGAGAAATCTTAATTACAAATATTGCCAAATTGGCAATTTATTGAAATAAATAGCACGAACAGGCCGCTAGTCTACAGTTCAAACCTCTTGATTTTGTTATCATTATCAATATATCCACCAAAGCAATTAACACAAATTGACTGGGCGTCAATTGAAAAAAAACGGGAATGAGCAAAGTCGATCCTATTGCGCACTGGAAACGTAATTTGACTTTTTAGCACTTCTACCAAGCTCATAAATTTAAGATCTGCATCTTGACTCTTAAGGAGAAAATCCTAGGCTGTCATCTGAAATAAAGATTTCAATTCGCCCGCTAGAGGAAATTAAAAAATGAATAAGAGGAATGAAGTCCCCTCACTAAATGGTGGCATACATCTGCATAATATACCGCATAAGCTAAATCAGCTCCCGTACAAACCAATTATCACCCTCGCGGTCGATAAATTAACTCAAAGTATTATCGGATTCTCAATTCAAGAAGCACATGTCGCGAAAAACGTTCAGACTCACATTCGTCAACTGTTAGCCACGCCTATCAACTATGCTCGGAATCCTATCGCACACCACTTTTCTGAGGCCCTAGGCTACGTCATTGATGATGGTAAGACCGAGTTCTGTAATGCCATCTTTGCCAAAGCATTGGAAAAGTTTGCTTTGCAACTAAAACTCGCCAGTAATAAAAGAATAGTTAGAAGGATCGAAATCGATCAGTTTCTGGCAGACGTATTTGTGACCCCATCACTGCGCCTCCGCGGTAAACCCCGACCATCGCCTATAAATCCTCCGTTTGGTGAACTGTGGCGTCGGCGCGGCCACCGTTTCCCGCAGAAATAGTATTGATTCTATTGAAAATGCTCATGTGCTCAGCATTCCCAGGAGTAATGGCTGAGCCTCCAGTGGAGCGAACCCCAGAGGACAATCGCCATTATTAAGTTGCTTAAACGAACGGGAAGCAGAGATTTATGGATGGTAGCGACCAGATCTACGCATTGGCCGCCTTCCGCTGGAACTGATGGCCGACACACAGGTGTTGTAACGAAGAGTTAAGTCTATTCGAGACAAAATTCAGATCGACGAGGTGCAAGATCTCAGTGGTTACAACTGGCGAATCGTCCATGAATTACTTGAGTCGAGGATTGACATCCGTATGGCTGGTGGCGTGCGCCAGCGGTGCTATCGACCAACTGAGCTTGAGTGGGTTCTTGCATGGAAAAAGGAAGGGCTACAGAGCATTGACTATGCGACCACGACATCGACAAACCTGGTAGCTCCAAACTGCCAGTGCGGATGCTGAAGTTGAGAGGAGCGGGGCGCTCTCGAGGGGCAACCGTAATTGTAGGCAGCTACCTAGCAGTGCTAGTAGGCAGCCTGAGCAAGTCATATGAAGCGACAAGCAACTTTTTAGATCATCTAGGAATTTTGGTTTTTATTACACACCACTTGCCGGTTTGCGCGCGCCGAACGCCGTACCTGGCTGAACGTCAACTGGAAGAGTTTTGCCGCAGTTTCTGTTGCACCGAGTAGCGTCTCATCATTCCTTGCTGCATCGGCAATAGCGACCCGATTCCGTCGGATTACGTCCTGAACACTGCAGATAGCCATGCCTTTCAACCTCCGACTATCGGTCAATGTACAGATATCAGGAAGCGCATATGTGATCGGCAGCCCTCGAGATTCAACGTAGTCCTTCAAAATCAGAATGAATTCATTGCATAGCGGACGCTGAGTTTCGACAGGTGCCCCTGGGTTATCAATGAATACGCCGTGGCTGCTGCGAGACGCATCACTTTGCTTGGGCGGGCGCGGATAAATCAAAAACTGGCTTAGCAACCCCGCGTGCGCGCCGTCCCGACATAAGCCAGCCAGCGGAATAGTCGTGAATCTCGCAACACCTAACATGAATCGACAAAGCTCGTATTCGGGGTTGCTAAAGCGCCTGTTCTCAAGATGTGCGAATAGCCAATGTAGTTCGATGGGCGAAAGATTTGCAGTGTCCAGCCCCTTATTTGGTGGGGTTTCCGGAGGCTTAGCCATGACCGGCGCCGGCTGCCCCCGAACCCCTGCGCGCCACAAATAATTGAGGAAATGAAAAGTAATACCGTGCACTTTGCGCATGACTGTGCTGACGATCGGATTATCGGGGGCCGGTCGATAGCAAGGGCGCCAAGCCGGATTAATTGGCTGTTTTGTGAGAACAGGATGGCCACGGAACAGGAAGCGATATCCAGCGGTACGCTGAGATACCCAATTCTCGTCAGGCTGGTTAATGAAGTGCAAAAATCGAGTAAAGCTCTCACAATCCCATTCCGTTATGGGTTGCCGGTCAACAAGAAAACTCCAGTTCAGCGCCATCTGCAACACAGACGTGTAGTCCAAGTAACGGCTAGCCCAAGGTGTTTGCTTTGTCTGCATTGATTCAAGGATAAAATCCGCGGCATGGCGGCACATTTCGAATGGGAGGCATGAAGGGTCGACATCGGATAGCCGTCGAAGGACATGGACGTTTGCCGGAAAGTCCACGCCTTCGTTTAAGCAGCGGACGAACGCCGACATCTTCGGGAAAATTGGGAATGGGTTTGACATACAGTTCATGGGAATGGCACGTTTATTAGCTCAGGATGAGTGTAGTCCGAAAAGCTAATGTGTCTGGCACATAGGTTGCGCTGTGATTGTTGCGGAGCGGCTTGTAGGTATTCACCTAACCCATAAAGGCGGTTGTGATCTGCTTACCATCTGTCGATGGGAGGATGTGTGGCAGGCCAAGAGAAGGAGTACGATTCATTGGAGGTTCTCAGGCTAGAAGCTTCCGAGCAAACAGCGTCCGTTATCAAAAAATATCTAAGGGACACGGAGTCGATCAGGCAGGCACAAGCCTTTGAAATTACCGAGGCTCGAGCGTCCGGATTCAGAAAATTTCCGTCCAATATTTAGGAAACGCTGACATGGAACCTGAGGCTACTCCCGTCCATGATTTAACATAATATACATTACACGTAACAAGGTATTACAGGATTAGCCTCGATGTATGTCGAGATTTTTTAAATATGCGAATAAACAGCTAAATATGAAACGGCCGCAAAATCAGCCCCTTAGTGACCTCCGCTCACTGCATCCAGAAAAATATTATTTAAATATGCGCATCGGCTTCATGCCGGGATCGGAAATCCTTAAACGCTAGCGTGAGAATCGAGTCCGGCGTCCTTCGTCGCGGGATCTGTTTGCAGATCACAGGTCAGGCAATCGTTTGATCTCTCAAAGGTCTAGCGTTGATCTTGCCGTATCCGTCGTACCTAATCGACCTGTATGAACAGCGCTTCCAGGAATGTCGCCAGCCACGACGCTGTCTGAAATTTGCCGCGTTCAGCGTGGAGTTGGTGCAAAGATTTCAACTGCTGCCATCCGTGGTAACTCGACACCACGCACGCGCCTTGACGATAATGGGTTTGCCGACCATCGCTCATCCCATTCCCAGAGAATAATCATCATGGACGACTCGCAGAGTACTTCCGCTGAACCCGCCAAGAAGTTTACCTCCAAGATGCCTGAACAGTTTGGTATCCAAGCAAGAGGCTTTACTGATGCCGACACGGCAACACGCCTTGCCACAATCGTTGGCGAAGCTGTGCGTGCACTGGGTGGGAAATTCGATTTGAGCGGCCTCGACGGCGTAACGCTTGCCGTCGACTACAACCAAGCTTTGCTCGATCTGGATCGCGGGTACGAAACGAACTACAAGCTGACCGCTACTAACTCGCACGTTGTAGGAGTTGCCATGACGCCTGGCGTTTTGCGTAACGGTGCTTTGAAGTCGCACATTGTCCTAAATGCACACCATATTTCGCCTCTTATTGACCTGGAAGATGCCCAAGGTCGAGATCATGCAATCCATATTTTGGCCCATGAGTGCGGGCATGTTGAAGTGACTAATGCGTTCGACCGCTGCTTCCCTAACGTGCTACTGCGTCAGAAAAATGGGTCGATTCTGGAACAAATGCAGTGGCAAGTAATTCTTGCCGTGTGGGACGAATTTGCGGTCACGTCCATTTCTGCTGGTTTTGGAGAGAGCCAGACTGAAGCCTATGAAAACACGTTTATCAACGACTTAGCTCAAGCTGACAAACGCTCCAATAGACTGATTTTGAACTACAGAGAGCATGGTTCAGTTGATCAGATTCTAGGTGAGATATACGGGTGCTACGGCGACGTTCTAAAGTTCGCTGCCTACCACTTGGGTAACCTCGAAGGTTTGGGAGTTCGTTGGCAGGACTCTGAAAAAACGGCCTCAACTCTCAAAGATCATTGGTTTTTGCCATATTTTGAGCGCTTACAAGCTGCCTGTCTCGAAATCGCTAAAGACTATGGTGAGTGGAAAAATAAAGCCAGCTTTACTCTAATTGCAGACATCATCGATGACTTGGCTGAAAGAGCCGGTTTGTTGATAGAACCCATGGAGGATGATCGTTTCTGGGTGGATATCCCCTATACTCCTGAAACAGATCCCCTCCTCTGCAAATAACCTATGGGAATAACTCAACTAAACCGTCATTTAGTGTAGCTATCAATCAAGCTGCGGTTAGCGGCCCTGTATCAGCCTTTCATCTCACTAATCGTCACGACTGGATTTGATAATAGTCGCGATACCACGCAACAAATCGGGACACGCCATCTGCAATATCCACCTGCGGAGAAAACCCTGTCCACTGTGCAAGTGCCGATACATCGGCCCATGTACTGACGACATCGCCCGCTTGCAACGGCAGAAAATTGTATTGAGCTTTAATACCCAGCGCTTTCTCCAGGCAGTCGACAAAATCCAGCAACTTTATAGGCTTGCCACGCCCTATGTTGAACAGTTTGTTAACGCCCTCGCCCTCCTTCGCCGCTGCCGGCGGATTGCAACGCAACAATGCGATACCTTCGACAATGTCATCTATATAAGTGAAATCCCGCGCCATCTGGCCGTTGTTATAAATATCGATCGGCTCGCCCTGCAGGATCGCTTGAGTGAACTTGAACAGCGCCATGTCCGGTCGGCCCCAGGGCCCATAAACAGTAAAAAAGCGCAGCCCACTGGCTTTCAATCCGTAGAGATGGCAATAGCTGCTGGCTAACAATTCGTTGGCGCGTTTGGTGGCCGCGTACAGCGAAACCGGGCGTTCGACCGGATTATCAATGCTGTAAGGCAGCTCGCTGTTAGCCCCGTACACCGAACTGCTTGATGCATAGATCAGATGCGTCGGCGGGTAAAATCGACAGGCTTCCAGCACGTTCAAAAAGCCCAGCAGATTCGACTGCGCATAGGCGTCAGGGTTGTCCAGTGAGTAACGCACACCGGCCTGAGCGGCCAGATGGATGACTTCGGTAAAACGATGCTCTTTGAACAGCGCCATCAATGCCGGCTTATCGACTATGTCCATCAGTTGAAACTCGAAACCTGGCAGTTCGCTTAGTTGCTTTAGTCGCGCCCGCTTTAGTTCAGCGCTGTAATAATCGTTGAGATTGTCGATACCGATTACTTGCTGGCCTTGTTGAACTAATCGTTTCGCCGTGTGATACCCGATAAAGCCTGCCGCGCCAGTCACAAGAACGGTCATAGTCCCTGCTCCCCTCAATCGAATAGGCGATGAGTTATAACGCCGTCCGCCAGAAGCCGTCCATAGCTTATAAGCATTTGGTAGCCGCTCAGTGGTGGAGGATCTCAACGATCTGACGCTGCCGGTCAATGTAAAAAAACCGGACACGCTTTAACGTCAAAATAAAAATGGACTGAAAACAAGGAGATAGGCGCAGGAGATACCGCTAGTCGACAAATGGCGTGTTTTTTGACTCGGATCGTTTGACAGACTGCGAAGACTGGCCGATAACTACCAACGTCTAGCTGAACGTGGCGCGAGTGCCTTCTCATTCGCTCCAGATAGTTCCACAGCTAACCCCTTAGCAACCTAACGTAAACACTGCGAACATGCAGACTGTGCGGTAGCTTTGTCTTTGAAAAAGTTCAGCCAACATCGAGCCGGACAAGTGATTCATTATTGAAACACAGCAACGTTACATCATAATAAGAACACACCCTGCCAATTGTCTCCACACAGCCCTGAATAGAGCTTCTGCCTGCCCTAAACTTCTCGAACATCAAAGAGTTTACTCGCATGCCAGCAATCAGCTCGGATCAACCCAATTGGTATCTGTTGCAATGCAAACCACGCCAGGATGAGCGCGCACACCTCAACCTGCTCCAGCAACACTTCGTGGTCTTTCACCCTCAACTGTTCACTGAGCGCGTCATTCGCGGGAAACGACAGCGCGTGATGGAATCGCTATTCCCCGGTTATCTGTTTATCCAGCTCAGCCGCACAGACAACTGGGCACCGTTGCGCTCGACCCGTGGCGTCAGCCGGATTGTCGAATTCAATCATGGTCCCGTCGCCGTGGCAGAGCATGTCATCGAACATCTGCGCGAGCGCTGCCTGGGATCGGATTCGGATGTGCAAGGCCGCCTTGAACCCGGTGAGCAGTTGCGCATCATCAGCGGCCCGCTCTCTCCACTTGAGGGTGTATTCCAGGCCTTGCACGGCAACGATCGAGTGATGCTGCTGCTGCAGTTTCTCAACCGCGAACAGCCGGTCTGTCTGCCGCTTAGCGTTATTCAACGACAAAAACACAGCTTTCAATCGTACAAATAACTGCTCGTCCCCCGTGCCTTTTCTCAGGAGCCATGACATGGCCTGGAAATCACGCTGCCCTGTTGCACTGATCATGGCCTCTTTCTACCCGGGAATGGCCTGGAGCACCGACCCACAAGCGATAAACGTTTATGGATTCGACTTCACGCCGACGTTCATCTTTTCGGAAAGTTACGACGACAACTTCCGCGAAGTGGAAGACAACAAGCAGTCCTCGATGATCACCAAACTGGCGCCCTCCTTCGAGCTCAAGGCCGAAGATCGCAACAGCGCCACGCGAGTGATCTGGCAACCGACGCGCTACATCTATCACGACGATTCCGATGCCTCGAACACAGCGCAACGTGTGCGTGCCGAGAGCGTGATGGAGTTCACCGATCGCCATCGTTTGAAGCTGGACGCCGAATATCGCAAATGGGAGCGCACCGAATCGACGGCGGTCGAGGGTGTGAATGACAAGCTCAACAACAAACGGGTCGGCGGGCTTTATACCTTTGGCGCCAAAAGCGCGGACAACCAGATCGACCTCGGGGTCAATTACGCGCAACTGCGCTACGACAATGGCGACGGCATCAATGCCGACAAGGAACGCGACACCACGGCCTTGACCAGCACCTGGTACCACCGCATCGGCAGCAACACTCGAGGTTTGCTCGAATATGACCACACCGACTTCGACTACAAGCAGGCGAACAGTCCGCGCAGCAGCGTATCGGACGCCGTACTCGCCGGTGCCGTCTGGGATTTCACGGCACGCACGACGGGCAAAGTGCGCGTCGGTTACGAAAAAAAGAACTTCGACAGCGACGAATCCAATGACCTCGACAACCCCACCTGGCAAGTCGATCTGCAATGGAAACCGCGCACGTATTCGACGTTTACCTTTGTCGCGCGCCAGGCGCTTGCCGAGGGTGACGATGGCGCGGAGGCCGTGAAATCGACCTTCACCCAGGTCGGCTGGCGACACGGCTGGACCGAGCGGATTACCACTGTGGCCCAGGCCGGCCTGGGTCGTTACGTTTATGAAGGGCAAAGCCGCACCGATGACTTTCAGGATTACAACCTGGCGGTGATCTATGCCATGCGCCGCTGGCTGGATATCGAAGTCGGCTATCGCTTCCGCGACAACGACTCCGATGCCGACAACGAAAGCTTCACCCGCAACGTGTTTCAGATCAGTTTCAACGTCAGCCTTTGAGAGGGTTTCGACATGAACACATCCGCACTTGTCTTGTCGTTCACGCTGGCGATGGCAGCGCCTGTCTACGCGGCAGATCCCGCCACGCAATACAAACTGGCCGCTGGCGATGTGTTGCGTATCATTGTGTTTGGTGAGCCGGAGTTGAGCCTGAAAAAGATCCGGCTCAGCGATGCCGGCACGTTTTCCTACCCCTTTCTCGGCGAAATCTCCGCCAAGGGGCTGACTCCCGGCCAAGTCGAAAAGATCATTGTCGATGGCCTCAAACAAGGCTACCTGGTCGACCCGAAAGTCAGTCTCAGCCAGATCGAATACCGCTCGTTTTACATCAATGGCGAAGTGAAAAAGCCCGGCAGCTATCCGTTCGTGCCCGGCCTGACCCTGGAAAAAGCCATTGCCCTGGGCGGCGGCCTGACCGAGCGGGCCTCGATCAAGCGCGTCACCATCTTGCGAGGCGACAGTGGCGCGACCGACACCGATAACGTGACGCGCAGCACCACGATTGCTCCCGGCGACACCATTTCCATTGCACAAGGGTTCTTCTGATCATGGACAACAGCCTTGGCACTTACGTCGAACGTCCTTTGCAAGCGCATGTGCACCAGCATCAACAGCACAGCGAAGACAAGGACACCCTGGACCTGCTGAAACTCTGGCGGGTGATCTGGCGCGCGAAATGGAGCATCGGCTGGCTGATTCTGGTGAGCGGTCTGCTTGCGGCCATCGTGGTCTCGAACATCACGCCGCAATACATCGGCAGCACCACCCTGCTGTTCAACGACAAGAGCCCGCCGCTGATGTCCTTTCAGCAGGTCAAGGACTCGAACAGCAACACCACGGACTACCTGCAGACGCAACAGGCACTCCTGCAATCGCGGGATCTGGCCGAGCGTGCGGTGAAAAAGCTTGGCCTCACCACCCACCCCGTCACAGACCCGCGCCAGCAGCCAAAGTCATGGTTTGCACCGCGCGAATGGCTGGCCGCTATTGATCTGGACAAATGGTTACCGGGGCTGGGTCTGGAGCGCTGGCTGCCGGAAAAACCGGCGGTCACCGAAGAAGAGGTGTTCAACCAGGTCACGCAAAACCTGATGCTGCACACCAGCGTCAAGTTCGTCGGCAAGAGCCAGTTGCTGGAAATCGAGGTCGAGCTGCCCGACCCGGTTCTCGCCGCCGCGGCGGCCAATGCGCTGGCCCGCGGTTTCACCGACAGCCAGCTCGACACCAGTGAAAAATCCACGCAAACCACCACGGCGTGGATGAACACCCGGCTGGTCAAGCTGCGTGACAACTTGCGCGCCGCCGAGAAAAAGCTCCAGGGCTACCGCGAAGAGCAAGGACTGGTGGACGTTGGCGGTGTCGCCACGATCAGCGCCAACGAACTGGAAATGACCGGTAATCGCATGGTCGACGCCCGGCGCAACCGCGCCGAAGCGGAAAGCGAGTACCGGCAGGCGAAGGCCTTGGGCAACGGCGATCTGAGCAAACTTTCCAGCGTGCCCGCCGTGCTGAGTAACCCATTGGTGCAGAAATTCCAGGCCGACCGTGCCCTGGCCCAGGCCAAGGTCGATGAACTGTCGGGTCGCTATGGGCCGAAGCATCCGAGCCTGCTGTCCGCGCAGTCTGAGTTGCGCACCGCCACCACCAGCCTGCAATTGCAGGTGCAACAGGTGGTCGCCGGGATCGAGCGGCAATACCAGCTCGCCAGCGCCAGTGAGGCCTCGCTGCGCCAGTCGTTCAACAGCAACAAGGCGCAGATTCAGGACATTGCCCGCAAGGAATTCCAGTTGCGTGAATTCCAGCGTGAGGTCGACAGCTCGCGGGCGCTCTACGAAACCTTCGTCACCCGCTTGAAGGAAACCACCGCCACGGCAGACATGGATTCGACCAAAGTGCGCATCGTCGACCCGGCGATTGTTCCGGTCGATCCGAGCAAACCGCGGAAAACCTTGATCGTGGCGATCGTTTCTTTGATCGCGGCGGTGATCGGTGTGGCGCTGGCACTGCTGTTCGAAAGTCTGAGCAACACCTTTAAAACCGACGAGTCGATCGAAAGCGCGCTGAACATTCCGCTGCTCAGCGTGGTGCCATTGGTCATGAAGAAAAACCGCCGGCAACTGGCGCGTTTGTTCGAAGACAACGACAACCCGCGCTTCTCCGAGACGATCCGCAACCTGCGCACCTGGCTGATGCTGCAAAGCAACGAAATGCCCTCGCAAGTGGTGTTGATTACCTCGACGGTGGCCGGTGAAGGCAAAAGCACCATTGCCAACAACCTCGCCAGCTCGCTGACGCCGCTGGAGCGCGTGTTGCTGATCGATGCCGACATGCGCCAGCCCACGCTGTCGCAGAATTTCGACTTCCCGCCCGACAGCCCTGGCCTGGCGAACGTGATTGCCGGCACCGCCCGACTCGAAGACTGCATCGTTTCGGTGGGCAATCTGGACATGTTGCTGGCCGGCAAGGTCATGCCGTCGACGCGCGATTCCCTCGCCGCGCCACGTCTGCCCTCGCCTGCCGAGCCGGCCAACGCACTGCAACCACCGCCGCAGGATCTGCTCAGCTCACCACGCATGGCGCGCATGCTCGAAGCACTACGCTCGCGTTACCGGCACATCATCATCGACTCGCCGCCTGCTGAAATGATCAGCGACGCGCTGTTGCTGGCCAAGCATTCGGACGCGGTGATTTACGTGGTCAAGGCCGACAGCACCCCAATCAGTCAGGTCCAGCGCGGCCTCGCCATGTTGCAACAGAGTCATGTGCCGGTATTCGGCACCGTGCTCAACCAAGTCGATTTGCGCAAGGCGCGCAAGTACGGCCATCACCACTCCCGGGCGTTCTATAACTACGATTTCGCGCCCAGGTAACACCGGGCGCCCGCGCCTGCCGCTGCACCCCTTTCTGCCAACACACAACTCGCTTCACCTCTGCCGAGCCACGGAAAAGCCAGCGGGAAGACACCTCGTGTCTGCTCGCTCAGCGCTGACGCATTACTGCTGCCTTGAGGTCAAGCCCATGACTCCGCTCTATACCGCTCATATGACGCAACGCCGCGGCCTGACCTTCTGGGGTCAGTGGTCGTGCGCAATGCTGTTGGCCACCTCGTTGCTGGTGCTGCTGGTGTATTGGCGCGTCGGCTACCTGACCAGCGAATATCGCATCCTGATCATTCTGGCCGTGCTCGGCTCTGTGCCGATCTACAGCGTGATGCGCGTGTACCACAAACGCTATGGCCTGGTGGTCGGGCTCGGCAGACTGCTGGCCGGCTGGTTGATTCTGCTGGCGGTGCTGGCGGCGATTGCCTTCGTCACGCAGACCAGCGCGATCTATTCACGCCAGGTGATCATCCTCTGGGCGGTGTTGGGTTTCGTGGTTCAGGCGGCGAGTTTTCTGCCCCTGCATTACCTGGCCCGGCTGTACTCGCGCAAGATCTGCAACGAGCGCCGCTCGGTGATCATCGGCACCTGCCCTACCGCGCATGAGCTGGCGAAAAAACTCTCCACGCCAAATCGCGCGCTGGTGCTGGGTTTCGTTGCCGCTGCCGATGACAGCGGCCCCGCGCCCAGCATTCTGCCGCTGCTCGGCCGTGTCGACGCGATCCGCGAGATCATCGCGCGCCTTGAAGTGCGCCGCGTGTACATCGTGCTGAACATGGCCCATGCCGCCACCATCGAAGCGCTGTACATCGACCTGCTCGACGTCAACGTCGATGTGGTGTGGATTCCGGATTTCGGCAGCATGGTCCTGCTCAATCATTCGATCTCGGAAATCGAGCGGATGCCGGCCATCTACCTCAACGAAAGCCTGATCAGCTCGCATCCGGCCAGCCTGTTGTGCAAGGACCTGTTCGAGCGCAGCCTCGCCGCGCTGGCGATCGTGTTGCTCAGCCCGTTGCTGTTGGCGGTGGCAACCGCGATCAAGCTGACCTCCGCCGGCCCGGTGCTGTTCAAGCAAAACCGTCACGGCTGCAACGGCGAAGTGATCAAGGTGTGGAAGTTTCGTTCGATGCACGTTCACGACGACCGTGAGGTGCGCCAGGCCACCCGCAACGACAACCGCCTCACGCCGATCGGCCACTTCCTGCGGCGCAGTTCCATCGACGAATTGCCGCAGCTGTTCAATGTCGTGTTTGGGCAGATGGCGCTGGTCGGTCCGCGCCCCCATGCGGTCACCCACAACATTTATTACACCGGCAAGGTGCGCGCCTACATGGCCCGCCATCGACTCAAGCCGGGCATCACCGGGCTGGCGCAAATCACTGGCCATCGCGGCGAAACCGAAACGCTGGAAAAGATGCAGCTGCGCGTCGCCCAGGACCTCAATTACATCAATCAATGGTCGCTGTGGCTCGACCTGAAAATCCTCCTCAAGACCCCCTTCACGCTGTTCTCGAAAAACATCTACTGACCCCTGCCCCACCGCTGCCTGCCCCTGCCCGCCCGTTGATAACCGGTCATGACGACCTGAGGTTTGACCATGAATGTGAGCGTATTCGGTATTGGTTATGTTGGCCTTGTCCAAGGCGCCGCACTCGCGGAGGTCGGGCACAGTGTGCTCTGCGTCGATGTCGACGTCGCCCGGGTCGAGGCCTTGAAGGAAGGCACTCTGCCGATCTACGAACCGGGCCTGAAGAGCCTGGTGCGTGACAATTACCAGAGCGGTCGGCTGCGCTTCGGCACCGACCTGGCGGACGCCGTGCACCATGGCGATGTGTTGCTGATCGCGGTCGGCACTCCGCCGGACGAAGACGGTTCGGCGGACCTGCAATACGTGTTGAGCGTGGCGCACACCATCGCGCTGAACATGGACCGGCACCAGATCATCGTCGACAAATCCACCGTGCCGGTCGGCACCGGCGACCGGGTGCGCGCTCACATCGAACAGGTGCTGGCCGAGCACGACCGCAGCGATCTGACCTTCGACGTGGTGTCCAACCCGGAATTTCTCAAGGAAGGCTGTGCCGTCGAAGACTGCATGCGTCCGGACCGGATCATCATCGGCACCGACAGTGCGCGTGCCGAAGAAGTCATGCGGGAACTGTATGAGCCGTTCAATCGCAACCGCGAAAAAATCCTCGTCATGGACGTGCGCAGCGCCGAGCTGACCAAGTACGCCGCCAACTGCATGCTGGCGACCAAGATCAGCTTCATGAACGAAATGGCCTGCCTCGCCGAAAGCCTCGGCGCTGACATCGAGAAGGTCCGCCATGGCATCGGCTCGGACCCGCGCATCGGCTATCAATTCATCTACCCCGGCCCGGGGTACGGCGGTTCATGTTTCCCCAAAGATGTGAAGGCGCTGATCCACGCCGCCACCAGCGTTGACTTCGATGCGCGCGTGCTCAAAGCCGTCGAGGCGCGCAACCAGGAACAGAAAACCACGCTTTACAGCAAGATTTTCAATCACTTCGACGGCCACCTGAGCGGCAAGACCTTTGCCCTCTGGGGGTTGAGCTTCAAGCCCAACACCGACGACATGCGCGAAGCACCCAGCCGCGTGTTGATGGAAGCGCTGTGGCGCGCCGGCGCCAACGTGCAAGCTTTCGATCCGAAAGCCATGGAAGAGGCGCAGCGCATTTATGGCTCGCGCGATGACCTGACCCTGACCGGCACCAAGGAAGCGGCACTGAAAAATGCCGACGCGCTGATCATCGTCACCGAGTGGCAGGCGTTTCGCGCGCCGGACTTTGACGTGCTCAGCGCGCGGCTCAAGCAACCGCTGATTTTCGACGGGCGCAATCTGTTCGATCCGCAGCGGTTGAGCAAACGCGGCTTCACCTATGTGTCGGTGGGTCGCCAGACCCCCGCCGTGAACTGACGGGAGCCGCGCCATGTTGAAACTCGAACTGGTCGGGCACTACTCGCCACAATTGCTCGAGGCCAATCAGGCCTATTCGTTCATCAACTTTGCTTCGATCAGCAGCGTGTTCGCGCAGCGCTCGGGCGCGATCACGTATTTTTGCGACGGCATGCTGATGTCTTCGTTCATGTCGCGAGTGACCGGCAGAACCATTGGCCGGGTCAGCTTCGACTTCACCTCGATCGCCGACCAGGTACTGGGCGGTGCCGAGCGGTTGGGCAAGCGGGTTTACTTCGTTGGCGCCCGGCAAGGCGAACTTGAGCTGTTCATGCGCAAGATCCAGACCCTCTATCCGCGGCTGAGCATCGCCGGTTACCACAACGGCTATTTCAACGCCGCCGAGGCCGAGGCGCTGCACGCCGACATCTGCCGCAGCGAAGCGAACATTCTGATTGTCGGCCTCGGCGCCGGCCTGCAGGAACAGTTTGAACAGGACGTGCTGCGCGCAGGTTTTCAGGGCGTCGCGTTCACCTGTGGCGGTTTCATCCGTCAGGAAGCGCTGGCCTCGCGGCAATACTACCCGGCGCTGATCAATCGCCTGCACTTGCGCGCGTTCTATCGCATGTACCGCGAGCCGCACACGATCAAACGCTACCTCATCGATTACCCGAGCAACTTTTTGCACCTGCTGGCCCTGCTTGCACGGCGCAAAGTCGCCATCAGTGTCGGGGAGTGACCATGCACATTCTGTTCATTCTCAAGGATTTCAAATCTGGCGGCGGCGTCGAACGCGTGCAGCAACGCCTGTCCGAGCAGTTCCTCAAGGATGGCCGGCGCGTGAGTTTCTTCGTCATGAACGGCGAAACCCCGGACACCGAAGGCAATCAACGCCACCACAGCGGCGGCGGCAACGGCATCGCCGGCCTGCTCCGCTCGATCGTGCTGTTGCGCCGGCTGATTCGTGACGAGCAGGTGACCCACCTGATTTCCGCCAAGGAGCAGGCCAACGTCTGCACCTGGTTCGCCACGCGGGGCAGTGCCTGCAAAGTCATCTACAGCCGCCACATTGCCCTCGATTGCAAAGAACAGAAAACCAATCCTTCGAGCCTGCGCCTGCTGTACGCCTTGTACCTGTGCGGCAGCGGCAAAGTGGTCACGGTGTCCACGGCGTTGCGCCAGTCGCTGGTCGGCGGGTTGCCGTGGGGCCGCAAGCGCATCAGTTTTTGCCCGAACGCGGTGATCACCGAACAACTGTTCCTGGCCTCACGGGCGCCATTGCTCGCCGGGCTGCCTGAAGCTTACTGGTTGGGCCTGGGACGACTGACGCAGCAGAAAGGCTTTGATTTGTTGCTCGACGCCTACGCCCTGGCCTTGCAACAGCGCACGTTGCCGGACCTGGTCATTGCCGGCGACGGGCCGATGCGCGATGCACTCAAAGCGCAGGCGCAACGCCTGGGTATCGCGCGACGGGTGCACTTCACCGGCTACCTGAGCAACCCCTATCCGTTGCTCAGAAACGCGCGGCTGTTCATTCTCAGCTCGACCCACGAAGGCATGCCGACCGTGCTGATCGAGGCGCTGGCACTGGGCACGCCGGTGCTGGCCAGCGACTGCGAAACCGGGCCCAGAGAACTGCTGGACAACGGCCAGCTCGGCCTGCTGGTGAAGGTCAACGACGTGCCGGCACTGGCTGAGGGAATGCTGCAGAGCTTGACCTCCCGCGATGACGCGATGCCCCACGAACAGACCCTGACCGAAGCCCTGCGCCCGTACACCAGCCAGCACGCGGCTCAGGCGTATTACCAGGTATGGAATCAATGAAAAAATTCCTCATCATCCTCCACGACCTCAGCGCCGGCGGCGCCGAGAAAATGATGACGCGCCTGGCCGGTGCGCTGGTCGACGCGGGCAACGACGTAACCTTGCTCCTGCTCACCGGGGGCGGCATCAACGCGAAGTACCTCGACCCACGCGTCAAGACTGTCGAGTTGCACAGCCCGCGCAGCGTTCGCGCGATTCCGGCACTGGCGCGGTTCCTGCGCGCCAATCGCTTCGATGCGCAATTGGCGGCACTGACCCACGTCAACGTCGTGGCCATCGCCGCCGCGCTGCTGTCCGGCACGCTGTCCCGTCTGCACGTCAGCGAACGCAATGCGTTTTCCCACGACAAACACGTTAATCCTGCCTTCATGGTGCGGCTGGCCTACAGCGCGGCGCCGCTGCTGTATCGGCTGATTCCCAATCCGGTGATCTGCGTGTCGAAAGGCGTCGCCCAAGATCTGGTCGATACCACCATCGCCCGCCGCCAGGACGTGACCACTGCCGACAACCCGGTGCTTGACGACGACTTCTACAAAAAGCGCCCAGGCCGGCCCAGCCATCGCTGGCTGCTGGAAAAGTCCGGCGCGGTAATCGTTGCCGTGGGCCGTCTGGCCCGGCAAAAAGGTTTCGACACGTTGATCAGCGCGTTGGCCGCGCTACCCGATACCAACGTGCGTCTGATCATCTTTGGCGAGGGTGCGCTGCGCGAGCAGTTGCTTGAACAGGCCCGCAATCTGGGCGTTGCCGAGCGTGTCGATCTGCCGGGTTACACCGTCGATCCGCTGGCAGAAGTGGCCGCCGCCGATTGTTTTGTCCTGTCGTCACGCTTCGAAGGCAGCCCGAATGCGCTGGTCGAGGCCTTGGCCACGGGCACGCCGGTGGTCGCGACTCGCTGCCCCCACGGCCCGGCAGAAATTCTTATCAATGGTCTGGTGGCGCCGCTGGTCGAGGTCGATGACGCGCCCGCCCTGGCGCAGGCAATCGTTCTGCAACTCAACACACCGCGCCACTTCAAGCGGCATACCCGGCTTGAGGCGGCGGCCCGGTTCGCCAATACCCGCGCCTTGCAGACCTACCTGACAGCGATGCTCGGGAGCGCCGCATCATGAGCACCCTGACGATCCGATATTCGACCTTGCGTGACGGCTTCGCCCTGTTCGGCGTGCTGTTTTACATCCAGGTGATCACCTTCATCCTCGGTCTCGGCGGCGGGTTCAGCTTCGGCGATGTCGACAAGGACCTCGAAGGCAGCGTCGCCAATCAGGTCTGCGGACTGCTGACGCTGGTGGTGCCGTTGTTTTTCTTCATCCGCAACAAGGTGTTCCTGAGCAAAACCTTCTACCGCAGCAACTTCTTTCTGCTGCTGTTCCTGCTCTGTGTGATCGCCTCGATCGGCTGGTCCCACGACCCGATGCTCAGCCTGAAACGGGTGATCGCGCTGCTCGGCGTGGTGTTCTTTGCTGGTTTCATTGCCTGGAACTACCCGCTTGAAAAGATCGTGTTCATGCTCGGTTGTGCGATCGGCGCCGCGGCGTTCATCGGGCTGATTCTTGCGGTGGTCATGCCTGACGTGGCGTTCCTCTCCGGGGGCATCCGCGACGGCGCTTTCAAGGGGATCTTTGCCGAAAAAAATGCCGGGGCGCGGCTTAACGCCGTGGCGATCCTGTTGTTGCTGCCGATGATCCGTCAGCGCAACCGCTGGGCGCTGTTCTGTGCGTTGTGTTCGCTGGTGGCGATTTTGCTCGCGCAATCGGCGACCGGCGTCGCCCTGGTGGTGTTCGGCACGGTCAGCTACGGGTATTTCCTCACGCTGATACGTCTGCGCATCCACCGCTCGCAGTGGCTGTTTTTCGCCTGCACGGTGCTGTTTCTGCTGGCGGGCCTGTTGCTCTACAACCATGTCGCCTGGCTGCTGGAAATTGCTGGTCGCGACCCGTCGCTGACCGACCGCACGCTGATCTGGGAACTGCTTGCGCCCTTCGTCGAACAGCAATGGCTCAAGGGTTATGGCTTTGGCGCCTTCTGGGCCAGCCCCGATGCCGATGCGTTCATCACCCGCTGGGGCTACATCGGCAACGCCCACAGCGGCTACATGGAAACCCTGCTCAACGGCGGTGTGATCCAGTTGAGCGCACTGCTTCTGCTGTTCGGCGAAGCGCTGCTCAAACAGTACCGCGCCGTCACGGCCAACCACACGGCGCAGCTGCGCGCCAGTGCGCTGGTGATCATCGGCCTGTTCGCCGTGACCAACTACGTGGCGTACGTGATTCCCAACTACCGTTCCGCCGAATTCCTGGTGTTCTGCACCCTCGCCCTGTCCTTCCGGCATCAACTGGTGATGCTCCCCGCGTTCAAACCGGCGAACCCGCGCCAGCGTCAGGCTGACCGGGCATTTGCGCCTGATTCCGCCAAGGCGTAACCCAAGGAGAAGCTGCCGTGACAAACCAAGCCCCGCCTACCGTTTGCGTTCTGATCCCGATGTACAACGGCGTCGACAGCATCGAGCAGACGCTGACCTCGCTGGCCGAGCAGACCCGTCTGCCCGATCATGTCATCGTCATTGACGATGGCTCCACCGATGACGGGCCGCAACGGGTCCGGGACTTCGCCGCGCCGTTTCGCCTGACCCTGTTGCAGCAGGCCAACGCCGGCCAGGCCAGTGCGCGCAATACCGGTTTGCACCACAGTCAGGAAACCTTCGTGGCGATGCTCGATGCCGATGACCAGTGGCGTCCGCAAAAACTTGAGCTGCAACTGGCGCTGTACGACGAACTTGAACAGCAGGGCCGCCCGGTCGGCCTGATCGATTGCTACACCCAGGTCAATTACAGCAACGGCAAGCGCCAACTGGACGCCGTGCGCAAGAGCGGCATGCACTTCTACGACTTCGTCCACGCCAACGTGCTCAATGGCGTGTCGGCCGCGCTGGTCAAACGCGACGTGATGTTGCAACTCGGCGGCTTCGATGCCGGCCTGCGTTATTGCGAAGACCGCTTCATGTGGACGCGCATCGCCGAGCACTGGGAAATCCACACGGTGCCGCAGGTGCTGCTCGAACGCACGGTCAACGACGGCAACATGACCGCGCAACCGAAAAAGCACTACCAGAACAAGATGAAGTTCATCGACGTGTACCTCGAGCGCTATGGCGCACAGTTGAGCAAACAGCAACACATCGATTTCGTGCTGGGCAATCACACCGATTTTCTCAACACCTTTTCCCGGCGTGGCGATCATGCCGAGGTGCTCGATGTGTACCGGCGGATGTTCGAATACTCCTGGCAGACGCTGATTTTCGATCACGGCAAACCGACCTTGCGCTGTCTCTACGCCCTCGCCCGCACCGGGTTCAAGGCACCGGCGTCAACCGCTGCTCAATGACTCGGTATCCGCCATGGCCAATCACCGCCTCGTCACCCTCGGCTGGATCTTCACCGAAAAATTCGGCCTGATCCTGCTGTCGATGATCACCTTCTTCGCCTATGCGCGGCTGCTGTCGCCGGCCGAGCTGGGTGTGGGCACGATCATCATCGCCATCGTCGAGCTGGTCGGGCTGATTTACTCCTCGGTGCTGGAAGACCCGCTGGTCCGCCTGGAACGCCTGGAAGACAAACACATCTCGACGGCGTTCTGGGCGGCGGTGCTGGTCAGCCTCGCATCGATTGTGCTGATCTCGCTGGCGGTGCTGTTGTATACGACCGACCCGGTGCTGCGCTGGATGACTGCGCTGGCCTCGGTGAAGATTCTGTTCACCATGATGGCGCGGGTCTATGTGGCGCAAATGCGCCGCAGCGGCAACTTCAAGATGCTCGCCTCACGCACCTTGCTGGGCAAGATCGTCGGCGGTTTCGCCGGTATTGCGGTGGCGCTGTGGGGACTGGGCGCCTGGGCGGTGATCGCTCAGGCACTGATCATGGAATTCGTATCGATCATCGTGCTGATGCGCGGCGATCCGAGACGCATCGCCTTTTACATTGACGGTTCGTTCCTGCGCGAACTGATCAAGGCCGGTACACCGGTGGCGATCAACGCACTCAGTTCTCAGACCCTGCAACGCGGCGTCAACGTGGTGCTGGGGATGACGGCCGGGGCGAATGCGGTCGGCATGTTCAACATGGCCATGCGCATCATCGACCTGCCGCGCACGGCGATCTACAACGGCCTGCTGAGCTATGCGCTGCCGGCGTTTTCCCGGCGCAGCGCAGAGCCGCTGCGCCTGCTCGGGATCATCGGCGACTCGACCGTGGTCAGCAGCTTTCTGTTGACGCCGCTGTTCCTCGGCATCGCCCTGACGGCCAGCGATCTGATCCTGCTGATCTTCGGCGCCAAATGGGCCGAGGCGATTCCTCTGCTGCAAGTGCTGGCGTGCACCGCTGCCATCGGCAACATGGCGATGTACGCGACCACCGCGCTGGTCGCGGTCAACCGCAGCCATTTGACGATCAAGGCCGAGGTGCTGACCACGATGCTGGCGCTGCTGTTGGTGTATGTCTTCGGCAGCGCCTATGGCGGTATGGCCGCCGCGGTGGCGCTTCTGGCGCGCATGCTGCTGATCACGCCGCTACAGATCCGCGGCCTCAACGCCGCCGTCGGTTACGACTGGCGCCGCTTCTTCGACTCCAACTACCGCAGCGTGCTGGCCTCGCTGGTGATGGTCGCAACCGTGTTGTCGGTGTCGCCGCAGCTGGCCGTTCAAGGCTACCTGCACCTGCTGTGCGACATCTCGCTTGGCGCGCTGAGCTATGCCGTGGCGTATAGCGTCCTGCACCCGCGCTGGCCGCAGGAATTCAAATCGGTGTTCACCGCTCGCTGAATTCAGTCCCCGAAAAACAGGAAGGTTCCTCCATGCGTAAAACTACGTTGATTACTGGCGGCGCCGGTTACATCGGCTCGCATACCGCTTTGGCCCTGATAAATGCCGGACGTCACGTGCTGGTGCTCGACAACCTGTGTAACAGCAGTCGCGAGTGCATCAAGCGCCTGGAGCAGTTGACCCTGAGCCGGGTGGATTTCATCAGGGGCGATATTCGCGATGCGCACTTGCTCGACAATATCTTCGGCCGCTACGACATCGACGCCGTGGTGCATTTCGCCAGCCTCAAATCCGTGGCCGAAAGCGTGAGCAACCCGTTGGACTATTACGCCAACAACGTCGCCGGCACGTTGGAACTGTGCCGGGCGATGGCGCGCAACGAGGTATTCAAACTGGTCTTCAGCTCTTCGGCCACGGTGTACGGCGATCCGGTGAGCACGCCTATCTCAGAAGACGTCGGCACCGGCAAACCAGTCAATCCCTACGGCCGGAGCAAGCTGATGATCGAGCAATTGCTCACCGATCTGTGCCATTCCGATCCGCGCTGGAGCATCGCCCTGTTGCGCTATTTCAACCCGATCGGTGCCCACGAGAGCGGCATGATCGGCGAAGATCCCAGCGGCCGGCCGAACAACCTGTTGCCCTGCCTGACCCAGGTCGCCATTGGCCGGATTCCCGAACTGACGGTGTTTGGCAGCGATTATCCGACCGTCGACGGCACGTGCGTGCGCGATTACATCCACGTGGTCGATCTTGCTATTGGTCACCTCAAGGCCCTGCTGAAGTTGCAGCAAACCAGCGGCATCGATGTGTGGAACCTCGGCACTGGCGTGGGTTACAGCGTGTTGCAGATCATTCACAGTTTCGAAGACATCACCGGCATCGCCATCCCCTATCGCTTTGCCCCGCGCCGTGCAGGTGACGTTGCCAAAATGTTTGCCGACCCGGGCAAGGCCGGGCGGGAACTGGGCTGGACCGCGCAGCGCGACCTGCAACAGATGATCGTCGATGCCTGGCGCTGGCAGTCGTGCAATCCGCAGGGCTATCAGTCTTCCTTCAAGATCCCGGCATTGAGTGTGGCCCGATGAAGCTTCATGGCGTGCTTTTTCTCTGGCTGCTGGGGTTCGCCCTGGCCGGCAACGCCGCGCCAGCGCCGCCCGGTGTTCCCGCCGCCGGACTGGTGCTGTGGCTGGACGCGGCTGATACGCAAAGCGTGCAGCTCGATGAGCAGAACCGCGTGCTGCGCTGGAAGGACAAATCCGCCAGCGGCCATGATGCCAGCGCCGACAATCCAAGCGCGGCGCCTCAGTGGCTGCCGGACGCGGTGAATGGTCGTGCTGTGGTGCGCTTCAATGGTGTGACGGGTTTGCTCGGCAAAGCCATCCGCAGCGCCAAAGGTCCGGTGACGGTACTGGTCGTGTCCCGGCGTACGGCAGAACAAGCCGGGGCGGATGCCTGGCAACGCTTGTTCAGTTCACGCCCACAAACCGCCAACAACGATAACGTGTTGCCGAATTTCGCCATCAGCCTGCGCGACGCCACGGCGTATGCGATCAACGTTTCGGTGCTGGAGCTTTACGATGTGCCGATTGGCCCGTATGGCATCGGCCGTAACGCCGTAGGCACAGCGGACAACTTTCGCGGCGACATCGCCGAAGTGCTGGTCTATGACCGTGCGTTTGCCTCGCTCGCCGAACGCCAGCAAGTCTTTCAGTACCTCGCAGACCGCTGGACCGTGCCTGTCCCGACGATCGCTGATACCTGGACCCGGGTCGGCCCGCTCGGCGCTGTACCGAACCGGACGAACAACAATCTGCCGCTGTCCGATCAGGCCAACAGCGGGCAGTGGGTGCTCAACGACAAACTGTCCGACGAATTCAACGGCAGCACTCTCGACCGCACGCGCTGGCACGTCAATCACGGCGTCGGTAACGAATCGCTCGGTCGCAAACCGGCGCTCTACACCGAGAAAAACGCCAGCGTCAGCAATGGCAACCTGAACATCGTCTTTCGCAAGGAAACCTTGCCAGAAAAGTACGTGAAACTGGGTTTTAAGGATTACACCTCCGCCATGGTCCGCACCCTCGAGAAAGGCTTGTTCGGCTATTACGAAACGCGGGCGAAACCGATGAATTCCGCCGGTTCCAGCGCGTTCTGGCTGGCGTGGACGGGGATGGCCGACAATGCCACCGAAATCGACATTTTCGAAATCGCCGGCAAGACCAAGGACGGCAAGCTGGACCGTTCGTACCACATGAACGCCCACCTCTGGGCCACGCCGCAAAGCACCGAGCACATCGCCGATGGCAGCATCTGGGTCAGCCCCTGGCGGCTGGCCGATGACTTCCATGTTTACGGCTTCGACTGGCAGCCCGACACGCTGCGCTGGTATGTCGATGGCGTGCTGGTGCGCGAATCGCGCAACAAACACTTCTTCTTCCCGATGGAAATCGTCTTCGACAGCGAGGCCATGTGGTCATGGTTCGGCGTGGTTGACGATGCTGACCTCCCCTCAACGTTCGAAGTCGACTACATCAAGATGTGGCAACGCCGTTCATCGCTGTCCCAGGCCGGGAGCACGCCATGAACCGCCACTGCTGTTTCAGCTTGCGCCTTGGGTCGAATCCTGTTCGACAGAGTCGTCAGTTTTTGATCAGCGCTGATCAGTCCGGAGCGCATCTACATGAACAATCGACGGCTCAAGGAACTGGATTTATTGCGTTTTCTCGCGGCCCTGGCCGTGGTGTTCTTTCACTATGCGTTTCGCGGCTATGCCAAGGGCGATATGTCGGCGATGCCCTACCCGCTGCTGGCTGAGCCGGCCAAGTACGGCTATCTGGGGGTCGAGCTGTTTTTCATGATCAGCGGCTTCGTGATTCTGATGACCGCCTCCAGCAACAACCTCAAAGTGTTTTTCATCTCCCGTGTGGTGCGCCTCTGCCCGGCTTTCTGGGTGTGCTGCACGATCACCTTTCTGGTCACTCTCGCTGTTGGCCAGCCAAGATTCAGTGCTGATTTTTATCAATACGTGGTCAACATGGCCTTTCTCAGCGAGATGCTCAATGTCGAGCCCATTGACGGCGTGTACTGGTCGCTGTTCGTCGAGATCAAGTTCTACCTGATGATTTCCGTACTGCTGGCCTTGAAGAAAATCGACCGGATCGAGCCGTGCATGGTCGTCTGGCTGCTGATCTCCGCCGTCGCCGAGGTACTGCAATTCGAAAAGCTGCGCTCGATGCTGATCACCGACTACGCGGCCTGGTTCATCGCCGGGGCGACGTTCTACCTGGCCTGGGCCAAGGGTTTTACATCCACGCGGATTCTGCTGCTGGCGGGGGCACTGGCGCTGGCGTTGTTCACTTCGGTGGTGTGGGCCGCATCGATCGAGAGCAAATATGCCACCGACTACGACCCGCTGATCATCTGCGCGGTGGTGGTGCTGTTTTTCGTGATTTTCCTGTTGATCGCGACCAATCGCATGTCCGTTCTGCAACGCTGGAACTGGACAGCGCTGGGCGTACTGACTTACCCGCTGTACCTGCTGCATCAGATGATCGGTTTCATGATCTTCAACATCGCCTACCCGGCGATTGATCCGCACCTGCTGCTCTGGGGCACGGTGGCATTCATGATCGGTGTGTCGTGGTTGATTCACGAACAGATCGAGAAACCCATGGCGCAATCGATAAAAAAGTCGTTGTCGATTTCCTTCAAACTGGTCAGGGCCGACTAGGCCGCCCCCACGTCAGCCGCGCTTGAGCGTCTCGCTCGGCAGCTCTTTGAACAGCGCCCGATAGCTGCTGGAAAACCGCCCCAGATGCCAGAACGACCAGTGCATTGCCACTTCGGCCACGGTGGTCTCCGTCGGCCGGCGCCTGCGCAGTTCGCGGTGCGCGCTGTTCAACCGACGCAAGCGCAACCAGTGGCTTGGCGTCATCCCCGTGTAGGCCTTGAAGGCCTGTTGCAATTGCCGCAGCGATACCCCCGCCACCTGCGCCAGCTCGAGCAGATTGAGCGCATCTTCCGGCGAATCAGCCGCCCACTCCCCCACGCGTTTCATGATCAGCCGTTCTTCGCCGCGCCGTTGCAGGCCGCTGCGATCGAGGCGCGCCTGCGCGTTGTCGAGGATGAACAGACAGTCTTCCAACAGCTGCTGAGTCAGCGCCTCTTTGCTTTCGATATCAATGGCTTGCGACAACTTGGTGAGCGTCGAGCTTAACCAGCGGCTGAACAAGGCGTTCTGTCCGCAGGTCAGCGGCGCCATGAACAGTCCATCGAGTTTTGCTACATCCAGCCCATGCTCACGGACGAATGCCGGGCCGAACACCACGGCGATTTCCTGGTAATTCTCCGGGGTGATCCAGATGTTGCGGCTCTCTTCGTTGAGCAGGTAGAGCGCGTTGTCACTGCGGTCGAAACAAAACGCCAGGGCACCCGATGGCGCGCTGAAATTCTGCTCGACCCGGGTATTCATCTGCTCTTCGTAGACCTCGACGCCCTGCAAATCGAGATAGCGGATCTGCCCGGCGAAATGCCCCGGCGACATCTGTTGGTAATGCTGGACCCAACCCGGTGTGGCACGCACTTGCTCGGCCACATCGGCGGTGTTGAAGGCTTGAACCTGAAGCGGATTGCACGTTGTCATGAGGTGACCTTGCGCACTCTTTTGGTGCGCTTGGGTGCTGCTTAAAGTGGATAGATGGATTCACCAGCCGCGCCCAAGATAGACGCCAACGCGCCACAGGGGAAGGGGCGGAAGATGAAACCCGCCCTCCCCGGCGTCTACAAAACCAATAACGAGGTCTTTATGAATGCCCCCTTCGATCAGCTGTTCACGTGGCTGAAAGATCACAAGATTACCGAAGTCGAATGTGTGGTCAGCGACCTGACCGGCATCGCCCGCGGCAAGATCGCACCGACCAACAAGTTCCTGCATGAGCGCGGCATGCGCCTGCCGGAAAGTGTGCTGCTGCAAACGGTAACCGGGGATTTTGTCGACGACGATATCTATTACGACTTGCTCGACCCGGCCGATATCGACATGGTCTGCAAGCCGGTGTCCGATGCGGTGTATGTGATTCCGTGGGCAATCGAGCCGACGGCTATCGTTATCCATGACACCTTCGACAAGTTCGGCAACCCGATCGAGCTGTCGCCGCGCAACGTGCTGAAGAAAGTCCTGCAGCTGTACACCGACAAAGGCTGGAAGCCGATTGTCGCGCCGGAAATGGAGTTCTACCTGACCCAGCGCTGCGAAGACCCGGACCTGCCACTCAAGGCACCGCTGGGCCGCTCCGGACGTGCGGAAAGTGGCCGGCAGTCGTTTTCCATTGATGCCGCCAACGAATTCGATCCGCTGTTCGAAGACGTCTACGACTGGTGTGAACTGCAAGGTCTGGACCTTGACACGCTGATCCACGAAGACGGCCCGGCGCAGATGGAAATCAACTTCCGCCACGGCGACGCGCTGGACCTCGCCGACCAGATCACCGTGTTCAAACGCACCCTGCGCGAAGCGGCGCTCAAGCACAACGTCACCGCGACGTTCATGGCCAAGCCGATCGGTGATGAGCCCGGCAGCGCCATGCACTTGCATCAAAGTGTGGTGGACATCGCCACCGGTCAGCCGATTTTCGCCAATGCCGACGGCAGCATGAGCGAGCTGTTCCGCCAGCACATCGGTGGTTTGCAGAAGTACATCCCGAAAGTGCTGCCAATGTTCGCGCCCAACGTGAACTCGTTCCGCCGCTTCCTGCCCGACACCTCGGCGCCGGTCAACGTTGAATGGGGTGAAGAGAACCGCACCGTTGGCTTGCGCGTACCGACCTCGGGACCGGAATCGATGCGCGTGGAAAACCGCCTGCCCGGCGCCGATGCCAACCCGTATCTGGCGATTGCCGCGAGCCTGCTCTGCGGATACCTGGGCATGGTCGAGAAGGTCGAACCGAGCGCCGCCGTCGAAGGCCGGGCTTACGAGCGCCGCAACCTGCGCCTGCCGATCACCATCGAAGAAGCGCTGACGCAGATGGAAGAATGCACCACCGTGGCCGAATACCTGGGCGCCAAGTTCGTACGCGGCTACGTCGCGGTAAAACGCGCCGAACACGAAAACTTCAAACGCGTGATCAGCTCGTGGGAACGTGAATTCCTGCTACTGAGCGTCTAACCCAAATCTGCACAATCCTTGTAGGAGCGAGCCTGCTCGCGATGGCGTCAGCACATCCAGCATCACTGTCGCCTGAACCACCGCTATCGCCAGCAGGCTGGCTCCCACACTGAAAAGGAGGTGTACACAAAAAACCTGCTAACAACCCAAAACCCTGTGGGAGCGAGCCTGCTCGCGATGGCGCCAGCACAGTCAACATCACTGTCGCCTGAACCACCGCTATCGCCAGCAGGCTGGCTCCCGCAGGGAAAACGATCATTACAACAAGAGGTGTCGATATGCGTTTGTTGAAATCCGTACTCCCGGTTGCGCTGAGCGTTGCGTTCAGCGCCGTGGCGCATGCCCAACCCCAGGTCAGCGTCTATAACTGGACCGACTACATCGGCGAAACCACCCTCACCGACTTCCAGAGTAAAACCGGGATCAAAGTCATCTACGACGTGTTCGATTCCAACGAAACCCTCGAAGGCAAGCTGCTTGCCGGGCGCACCGGCTATGACGTGGTGGTGCCTTCCAACCACTTCCTGGCACGCCAGGTGAAGGCCGGCGCTTTCCTGAAGCTGGATCGCTCACAACTGCCGAACTGGAAAAACCTCGACCCGAAACTGCTCGAACTGCTGGAGAAGAACGATCCGGGCAACGCCCATTCAGTGCCTTACCTGTGGGGCACCAACGGCATCGGCTACAACGTCGACAAGGTCAAGCAAGTGCTGGGCATCGACCATATCGATTCCTGGGCCGTGCTGTTCGAGCCGGAAAACCTGAAAAAACTCAGCGCCTGCGGTGTGTCGATGATGGACTCCGCCGACGAGGTGTTCCCCGCCGTGCTCAACTACATGGGCCTGGACCCACGCAGCGAAAACCCCGAAGACTATAAAAAGGCCGAAGCCAAGCTGCTGAGCATCCGCCCGTACATCACCTATTACCATTCCTCGAAGTACGTTTCCGACCTGGCCAACGGTGATATCTGCGTGGCGTTCGGTTACTCCGGCGACGTGTTCCAGGCCGCCAACCGCGCCAAGGAAGCGAAGAACGGCGTGAACATCGCTTACGCCATTCCCAAGGAAGGCTCGAACTTGTGGTTCGACCTGCTCGCGATCCCGGCCGACGCCAGCAATGCCAAGCAAGCCCACGCCTTTATCAATTACCTGCTCGACCCGCAGGTGATCGCCAAGGTCAGCGCCGCAGTCGGTTACGCCAACCCGAACCCGGCCGCCAAGCCGTTCATGGACCCGGAACTGGTCAACAACCCCGAGGTTTATCCGCCGCAAGCGGTACTCGACAAGCTCTACATCTCCTCGACGCCACCGCAGGCGATCATGCGGTTGATGACCCGTTCGTGGAGCAAAGTGAAGTCGAACAAATGAATCGGTACAGCCAGGAACATGCTCGCTCCTATTACGCCGCATCGGCGCGAGCGAGCACCGCCTACCCGGTTCTCGATGGCGATCTGAGCGCTGACGTCTGCGTGATCGGCGGCGGCTTCACTGGGGTCAACACCGCGATTGAACTGGCGCAGCGCGGGCTGTCGGTGATCGTGCTCGAGGCGCGGCGAATCGGCTGGGGCGCCAGCGGGCGCAATGGCGGTCAGTTGATTCGTGGTATTGGCCATGACGTTTCGGGGTTCGCCAAGTACGTCGGCGAGGAAGGCGTGGCGTATCTGCAGCGCGCCGGGATCGATTCGGTGGAACTGGTGCGGCGGCGTATTGGCGATCATCAGATCGACTGCGACTTGCGTTGGGGCTTCTGTGAGCTGGCCAATACCCGTGCACAGTTTGCTGCGTTCTCTGCAGAACAGGCTGAACTCGGCAAGCTCGGTTATGCCCATGAAACCCGTCTGGTCGGCCCTGAGCAGATCCGTCAGCAAGTGGTCAACGCCGAGGGTTATGCCGGTGGTTTGATCGACATGGGTTCCGGGCATTTGCACCCGCTGGATCTGGTGCAAGGCGAGGCGCGTCTGGCGGCCGCCCTCGGTGTGCGGGTTTTCGAGCAGAGTCCGGTGCTGGAGATCGTCCATGGCCCGACTGTGCAGGTGCGCTGCGCGGGCGGCACGGTGCGCGCCGGCAGTCTGGTGCTCGGTTGCAATGCACATCTCGATGAACTGGAGCCGCAGCTCAGCGGCAAGGTGCTGCCGGCGGGCAGTTACATCATCGCCACCGAGCCGTTGTCCGCCGCACGCGCCGCGCAGTTGATTCCGCAGAACCTGGCCCTGTGTGACCAGAAAGTCGGCCTCGATTACTACCGGCTCTCGGCCGACCGGCGCTTGCTGTTTGGCGGTGCTTGTCACTATTCCGGGCGCGATCCGGCGGACACCGCCGCGTACATGCGGCCGAAACTGCTCAAGGTGTTTCCGCAACTGGCCGATGTGCGCATCGATTATCAGTGGGGCGGCAAAATCGGCATTACCGCCAATCGCTTCCCGCAGGTGGGCCGCCTCCAGCAACAGCCGAACGTGTTTTATGCGCAGGGTTATTCCGGGCATGGGCTCAACGTTACGCATTGGTGCGCAAAATTGCTCGGCGAGGCGATCCACGCCGGACACAGCCAAGGCCTCGACGTGTTCAGCCGCGTGCCGCACATGACCTTCCCCGGCGGCCCGGCACTGCGCTCGCCGCTGCTGGCATTGGGCATGTTCTGGTACCGGCTGCGCGAATTGTTCGGCTGAAATCCTGGGGGAGCCAGCCTGCTGGCGATGGTGGTGGGTCTGTTGAAACTGTGACTGACAGATCGCTATCGCGAGCAGGCTCACTCCTACAGGGGATGGGGGTTGCCAGGGTTATGTGTTCATCACAGGGGTTGGGGGAATTGGCTATTTCGGTTTGCTCTATCGCAAGGCACTTCTATATTGATGAAGTGCTTTTGCGTTCCTGACGCTCAGTGCCCAATGAATTAAGGAGGACATGGATGAAGTCGTCAGCCAGCGACGAACCGCGAGCACCCGGTCAGGCGCCGATCAAGACCCGCCGTTTCGGCGTTTCACTGGTATGGATCGTGCCCATCGTGGCCGTCCTCGTGGGCATCTCGCTGGTGGTCCACAACATCCTCCAGGAAGGCCCGACCATCACCGTCACCTTCAAGACCGGTGACGGCCTCACCGCCAACAAGACCGAAGTGCGCTACCGCAACGTGGTCATCGGCCATGTCTCGGATGTCGAACTGGCCGACGATCATAAAAACGTCAACGCCACGATCAAACTCGCCAAACAGGCCGAGAGCTTTACCCGCGAAGACTCGCAGTTCTGGGTAGTGCGCCCACGTATCGGCGCGGGCGGTGTGTCCGGCATCGACACCCTGCTCTCCGGTGACTACATCGGCGCCGACATTGGCCAGGCGAACAACCGTGCCAAGCACTTCACCGGTCTGGAGAACCCGCCGCCGATCACCTATGGCGAGCCGGGCAAACGCTTTACCCTGCACGCGCCGGACCTCGGTTCGCTGGACATCGGCTCGCCGGTTTACTACCGCAAGATTCCCGTCGGCCAGGTAGTGTCGTATTCACTGGATGCCGACGGCAAAGGCGTCAACATCGAAGTATTCGTCAACTCACCCAACGACGCCTACGTCACCGAGAACACGCGGTTCTGGAACGCCAGCGGCATTGACGTGAATGTCGGCGCCAACGGCTTTGCGGTGAAAACCGAATCGCTGTCGACCCTGTTGGTCGGCGGCATCGCCTTTCGCGCGCCGGATTACAGCCCCAATGACACCACCGCCGCTGAGGACAAGGATTTCGAGCTGTTCGCCGACCAGACCACTGCCCTCGCCCCACCGAATGGCAAGGCGCAATACCTGACCCTGCGTTTCGATCAGGCCCTGCGCGGGCTCAAGGTCGATGCGCCGGTGGAGTTTCTCGGCGTCGAGATCGGTCGTGTAGTCGCGGTCAATCTTGATTTCGACGAGGTCAAACGGACGTTCCCGGTGAATGTCGGCATCGTCATCTACCCGCAACGCCTCGGCCGCGCTCACGCGAAAATCCTCAAGACCTACAAGGGCGACGAAAACGACGAAGCCACCGGCGCGCGCCTGATCGCCACATTCGTTGAAAATGGTCTGCGCGCGCAGGCACGCAACGGCAACCTGCTCACCGGGCAGTTGTACATCTCGCTGGATTTCTATCCGAAAGCGCCGAAAGTCGCGTTCGATGCGACAGCCCGGCCGATCAGCATCCCGACTGTCCCCGGCAGCCTCGAGCAGTTGCAGGAAAAACTCGAAGCGATGGTCAACAAGATCAACGCACTGCCGGTGGAACGCATCGCCAGCAACCTCGACAGCAATCTGGTCGAGCTGCGCAAAGGTCTGAGCCAGTTCAACGCCAAGACCTTGCCGAGCGTGCAAAGCACCCTCGCCGACGTCAGCAAGACCTTGCAGTCGGCCAATTCGACCCTTGCCGAAGATTCGCCGCAACGCGAGCAACTGGGGCAGACCCTCGACGAACTCGGACGCATGTCGCGCTCCCTGCGTGAACTGTCGGATTACCTTGGCCGGCATCCGGAGTCGCTGATTCGCGGACGGCCCGACAACGCCGCGCCGCTGGACCTCAAAGGACCGCCACGCAATTGAGCACAGGAGCGAAACCCATGGCATTACCGCTGAAACTCAGCGTGCTCGCGGCGATCATGCTACTCGGCGCCTGCCGCAGCGACCCGATCAGCTTTCACACCCTGACCCCGGTGCATCAAGGCGCCGGGCGCAGCGGTGCGGACATTGCCATCGAGAGCATCAGCGTGCCGCCGCAGGTTGATCGGCCGCAAATCGTCATCCGTGAAGGCAACAGTGGCCTGGCGATTCTCGAAACCGATTGGTGGGGGGCCAGCCTGATCGACGAACTGCGCAGCGCCCTGCTCGATCAATTGAGCAATGGCGCGGGCCAGCAACGCTCGTCGGTGCGCGTCGACGTGCAGCGCTTCGATTCGATTCCCGGCCAATACGCGTTGATCGACGTGAAATGGCGCCTGCGTGCGCTCGGCGCGCCGGATGCCGAATTGCTGAGCTGTCGCTCGATCCTGCAAACGCCCTCGGGGCCGAGCATCGAGGAACTGGTGACGGCGCAGCAGAACAACGTCAAACGTCTGGCCGCACAGATCACTCAGGCCGCCAGCAGTTCGCGCGGTTGCCCAGCCGCGGGTTGACTCAGCTCACAGATCGAAACGATCCACCGCCCGCCGCCGCTCGTTGTCATCGCGCACATCGTAGTTGGCGGTGGTCTGGATGTTGCTGTGATGCGCGAGTTTCTGCGCGATCGACAGGTCGTGTTCTTCGATAACCCGCGTGATGAATGACCGACGGAAGTCGTGGGGCATGATCTTCACCCCGACCTGCGTGCCACGCTGACGGGCGATGTAGTAGATCGCGTGCTTGGTGATGCGCTCTCGGGTGATGTGGTTGCCCCGGCGAATGCGGTTGAACAGAAACGCATCATCGCTCTCGCCTTCCTTGAGTTGCGAACGGCGCAGTTCCAGCCAGGCATTGAGTTTGGCGAACGCCCAGGTCGGCGCGTACTTGATCAATTGTTTGTTGCCCTTGCCGGTGACGGTAAGGCTGCGCTCGCTGAAGTCGACCTGATTCAAATCCAGATCGACCGACTCCGATTTGCGCATGCCGGTTCCGTAAAGCAGCGCGATCACCGCGGCGTCGCGCAGTCCTTGCGGACGCGGATCGGCGGCGCAGACTTCCATCAACTCGTGAATCAACGTGCGCTTGAGGTTACGACCCTGAGACAGGCGCGTGCCGGCGATGGCTTTGACCGAGCGCATCTTCAACAGATGATCCTGACTGATCAGGCTCATGCGCCACGCTTCATTCATTACCCCGCGCACGGCGTTCACGTACAGCGAAGAGGTGTTCGGCGCGTAGCCGTCTTCGCGCAACGCCGCGACCAGCGCCACGACGTCTTCCGGTTGCAGGCCATGCCAGGGGATGTCTTCGATGTCGACGTCCTCGAAGCCGAGGCGATCGGCAGCGTCCTGCAAGACGTAGCGCATGGTCAGCTGGCTGGAGGGCGCCAGGCGCGTCAGGTAAAGCGTCAATGGATTAGTGCTGGACGCGGTGGATTCAGTACTCGACAAGTCAATCAAACGAAACGGCCTTGGTAAAAATGCAATTCAACAAAACGACACGATGACAAAAACGGGCAAGCGCCGGGCTGCCCCAAAAAAAGGCCTACAACCTGCCGCCCGACCGCGTGAAAGTCAATCAGGCATTCCCCGGTCGGTAGCCCAACCCTTTGAATTTCAGTGCTTTTCAGACAATCGGGTGCTGGCATTGAGCCTGCGCCGAGTGAACGGCCGTCAGCGTCACCTGCCTATGCGCAACGCCGGAAAGAGGCGCCGCGCAAAACAGTAGGCAAATTGAAACATGCCCTTGCCTATCCTGACCGTACGTCATGAACACCCGTCCGGCTCAGGAGTGTCCTATGAAAATCACGGTCTTTGGCAGCGGTTACGTGGGTCTGGTGCAAGCGGTGGTATTGGCCGAGGTGGGCCATGAGGTCGTGTGCATGGACGTCGATCAGAACAAGGTCGATCAGTTGCGCCAGGGTCACGTCAGCATTTTCGAACCGGGGCTGGCGAACCTGGTGCGCGAGGGCCTGGACGCCAAACGCCTGCAATTCACCAGTGATGAAAAACTTGCCGTACAACACGGTCGGGTGGCGTTTATTGCCGTGGGCACGCCTTCGCGTGAGGATGGTTCGGCGGATTTGCGTTACGTGCTCTCAGTGGGTGACGCGATTGCCCGGCACCGCGAGCAACCGTTGATCGTGGTGGAGAAATCCACGGTGCCGGTGGGCACCGGTGACACCTTGCGCACGCACATCGAGAAAGCCCTGATCAAGGTCGGCCGGCTGCTGCAGTTCGATATTGTCTCCAACCCGGAATTTCTCAAGGAAGGCTCGGCCGTCGCCGATTGCCGTCGCCCGGACCGCATCATCATCGGTTGCGAAGGCAATGAAGTGCGCGACGTGATGCGTGATCTGTATGCGCCGTTCAACCGCAACCATGACCGCATCCTGTTCATGGACCTGCGCAGCGCCGAGCTGACCAAATACGCCGCCAACTGCATGCTCGCGACCAAGATCAGCTTCATCAACCAGATTGCCGAACTCGCCGAACACCTGGGCGCCGACATCGAATCGGTGCGCCAAGGCATCGGTGCAGACTCGCGCATCGGCTATCACTTCATCTATCCGGGCTGCGGCTATGGCGGTTCGTGCTTTCCCAAGGACATGCGCGCGCTGATCCACAGCGCCGAACAAGCGCACTGCTCCAGCGACTTGCTGCAAGCAGTCGAAGCGATCAATCAGCGCCAGAAGCACAAGCTGTTCGAGCGCATCAACGCCTTCTACCAAGGCGACCTGCGCGGCAAGACCTTCGCCCTGTGGGGCCTGGCGTTCAAACCCAACACCGACGACATGCGCGAAGCACCGAGCCGGGTCCTGCTCGAAGCATTGTGGGCCGCCGGCGCCAGCGTCCGCGCCTTCGACCCCGAAGCCATGCAGCAAACCCAGAACCTCTACCCCGACGAAGCGAAACTGCTACTGATGGGCACCCCCGAATCGGTCCTGCCCGGTGCCGACGCCCTGATCATCTGCACCGAGTGGCAACCCTTCAAAGCCCCGGACTTCGACCTGATCAAACAACGCCTCAACAACCCGGTGATCTTCGACGGCCGCAACCTCTACGACCCCGAACGCCTGGCCCGCAACGGCTTCCACTACTTCGCGATGGGCCGCGGCGAATCGCAGCAACTGCCGATCCCGCTGCAACAATGGCCGCGTGCGTCGGATGTGGCTTGAGTCGTCCTGTTTGTGTGCAGTCTTTTCGAGCTTGTTTCAAACAAACAAAGCCAACCCTCACCCTAGCCCTCTCCCGGAGGGAGAGGGAACTGACCGGGGTGGGTGCGAGATGTACGCCGACGTGAAATACCGAGTCGTACGCGATTCTCAAAAATCAAAAGTCCCTCACCCTAGCCCTCTCCCGGAGGGAGAGGGAACTGACCGTGGTGGATGTGAGAGAGACGGCGACATGCGATATCGAGTCGAGCTCAGGATTTGAACAGCCCATAGATCGGCTCCCTCTCCAGGGGGAGAGGGCTGGGGTGAGGGGCGAATCCACCGAAAATCCCAAGCCATGCGCCGCTTCTCACCACTCAACAATGAGCGTTAGCTCGCGTGCTCTTGATCTTGCGTCACCGGCGACATCGGAAGGCTGAGCGCAGGGATTGATCGGGGCGTGGGAGCGCAGCGACCGTACGACGAAGTCGTACACAGCGGAAGTAGGTGCAGCGAAGCAAACCGTAGCCGCTGCGCCCGGAGCGATCCCGCAGCGAAGGAACCCGAGCCTGCGAGGGCCGAACGTAGGAGCAAGCGTTTTGGGTTACCTTTTTGGCGTTTGAAAAAGGTGACCCGCTGTAAGAGCGGAACCTTAAGTAGCCGTTACCGCAGCAACGGATATGTACTCAATCAGCCAGAAAACCATAGCCAGACAAACCGCCTTCGCGAGCAGGCTCGCTCCCACAAGGGATTTCGGTATGGCCCTTGACCGCCAGCAGACGCACAGGGAGGATGACCCTCGCCCGCCAAGCCTCTGAAACAAGGACATTCAAACTTCGTGGCCACCTATTCGCCCCTCATTCGCCGATTGATGATCAGCTCCCTGAGCGTCGTCGTCAGCCGTGCCCTGATCAGCCCACTGCTGACCCTGTTCCTGAGCAACAAACTCGGCCTCAACCCCCAGGACGTCGGCCTGCTGCTGGGCATCGCCGTATTCAGCGCCACGCTGCTGTCCTTGTACGGCGGCTACATCATCGACCGGCTCGACAAACGCCGCTTGCTGATCCTCACCATGCTCTCCAGCGGTATCGGCCTGATCCTGCTCACCTTTGCGCAAAACCTCTACCTGGTCACGCTGGTATTGATCATCAGCGAAACCGCCTCGGCGCTGTTCCTGATCGGCTCCAAAGCCATCCTCAGCGAAAACTTGCCGGTAGGCCAACGGGTCAAGGCGTTCTCGCTCAATTACACGCTGACCAACATCGGCTACGCCGTCGGCCCGATGATCGGTGTGGTCATCGCCGGTCTGCAACCGGCGGCGCCTTTCATCGTTGCGGGCATGATCGCCATCGGCAGTATTTTTCTTCTGTTCGGCGCTGCCCGGGAAGCCAGTCCGGCCGCAACCCTCACGCCACCACAGAGTTTCCTCAACACCCTGATCATCCTCAAGAACGACCGCACGATGATTCTGTTCACCCTCGGCTGCCTGCTCAGCACGCTGGTGCACGGGCGCTTTACCCTGTACCTGTCGCAATACCTGCTGGTCACCCACACCCAGCAACAGACGCTCGACACCATGGCCGCCCTGCTCGCCTGCAACGCGATCACGGTGATCCTGTTGCAATATCAGGTCGGCCGCTTGCTCAGCCGCGAACACCTGCGTTACTGGATTGCCGGCGGCAGCGCGCTGTTCATTGTCGGCCTGATCGGTTTCAGTCTGGCCGACAGCCTCGTTGGCTGGTGCGTGGCGATGTTCATCTTCACCCTCGGCGAAATGATCATCTACCCGGCCGATTTTCTCTTCGTCGACACCCTCGCCCCGGAAGAATTGCGCGGCAGCTACTACGGCGCGCAGAACCTCGCCGCGCTCGGCGGTGCGGCGAGTCCGGTCATGTGCGGCTTTCTGTTGATGCACACGGCGGCGCCAAGCATGTTCTATGCCCTGAGTGCGCTGGCAGCAGCGGGCGGTTATCTGTGCTTCATCAGTGGACGCCGCGTCGCTTAAATTCAAAAATAATGCACTAAATCTGCATTAATATGAATTTGTCAGCATCGACTTTGCCCGGCACACTGTGCGCGTTCCTCCCCCAATGTTGGAACGCTTCGAGGGCTTTCCGGATATGCCGGACAAGTCCTTTTTTTTGTCTCGAATTTGCTGCAAAGGATCGGATTCACATGCTCGCTCGCTGGTTGCCCGCCGCCATCAACACCCGTCCCACCGAATGGAGCCGCGCCGCCATCGGCATGGCGCTGGGGACGTTGTTCAGTGTCTGGATGTGCGCACAAGTCTTCGGCCATGACGTTGCCTATCACCTGATCGGCCCGCTCGGCGCATCGGCAGTGCTGCTGTTCGCCGTGTCCTCGGGCGCCCTCGCCCAGCCATGGTCGATCCTTGGCGGTTATCTGTGTGCCGGCGTCGTGGCGCTGCTGGTCGCTCACGTCCTCGGCCGCACCCTCGGCAGCGCCTGCCTGGCGGCGGGCATGGCGTTGATTCTGATGTGCTGGCTGCGTTGCCTGCATCCACCGGCCGGTGCTCTGGCGTTGACATTGGTGCTGGCTGACCCTGCCACCATCGCCATGGACTGGAAAGCCATGGAACCGGTGATGCTCGGTGCGGTGTGCATGCTCACCAGCGCCCTCGCCTACAACAACCTGACGCGCATCCGCTACCCGAAACGCCCGGTAGAACCGGCGCCGCTGGTGACGCCGGTCGACGGCCTCGCCATTACCGCCGAGGACCTGAAACTGGCGCTGGCGGAGATGGAGGCGTTTATCGACGTCACCCCCGAAGACCTTGAGCGCCTGGTGCACGTCAGCGAGCTGTATGCCAAACGTCGCAGCATTGGTGAGGTTTTTTCCAAGTAATTTTCTGCGGTTCGGCTAAGGTAAAAACGCAAACAGCGCCTGCACATATCCGGGTTGTACAGGGCAAATTTGCACTGTTACGATCGGCCACTGCCCGTGCGCGGGCTTTTCGAATAAAGACAATAAAAGCAGGGAGTTACAGATGACAGCTCAGGCTTCATCCCAACGGACCCCGTCCATGGATACCACGCAGAACGAAGTGCTGGCCGAGGTGCGCAACCACATCGGTCACCTGACCCTGAACCGCCCCGCCGGCCTCAACGCCATCACCCTCGACATGGTCCGTCAGCTGCAACAGCAGCTCGATACCTGGGCTACCGATGCCAACGTGCACGCTATTGTTCTGCGCGGCGCCGGCGAAAAAGCCTTCTGCGCCGGCGGCGACATTCGTTCGCTGTACGACAGTTTCAAGAGCGGCGACACCCTGCATGAAGATTTCTTCGTCGAGGAATATGCGCTCGACCTGACCCTGCATCACTACCGCAAGCCGGTGCTGGCGCTGATGGACGGTTTCGTCCTCGGCGGTGGCATGGGTCTGGTGCAAGGCGCCGATTTGCGCGTGGTCACCGAGAAGAGCCGCCTGGCGATGCCGGAAGTGGCCATCGGTTATTTCCCCGATGTCGGTGGTAGCTATTTCCTCTCGCGCATTCCCGGCGAGCTGGGGATTTACCTGGGCGTCAGCGGCGTGCAGATTCGTGCGGCCGATGCGCTGTATTGCGGCCTGGCCGACTGGTATCTGGACAGCAGCAAACTGGCGCTGCTCGATGAAAAACTCGATCAGATGGAATGGCAGGACACGCCGCTCAAAGCGCTGCAGAACCTGCTCGCCAAGCACGCCGTGCAAACCCTCCCGGATGCGCCGCTGCAAGCCTTGCGCCCGGCCATCGACCACTTTTTCGCCCTGCCGGATGTGCCGAGCATGGTCGAGCAAATGCGCGAAGTGACCGTCGCCAACAGCCACGACTGGGCGCTGACTACCGCTGATTTGCTGGAAACCCGCTCGCCGCTGGCGATGGCCGTGACGCTGGAAATGCTCCGCCGCGGACGTCAACTGAGCCTTGAGCGTTGCTTTGACCTGGAACTGCATCTGGATCGCCAATGGTTTGCCCGTGGCGATCTGATCGAGGGCGTGCGTGCGCTGCTGATCGATAAAGACAAGACACCGCGCTGGAATCCGCCGACCCTCGCCGAACTGGACGCTGCGCACGTCGCGAGTTTTTTCCACGGTTTTGATGAGAGCGGGAGCTGAGCCATGCACGATCTCGAATTGACTGAAGAACAAGTGATGATCCGCGACATGGCCCGGGATTTTGCCCGTGGCGAGATCGCACCGCACGCACAAGCCTGGGAAAAGGCTGGCTGGATCGACGACGCGCTGGTGGCGAAGATGGGCGAACTCGGTCTGCTCGGCATGGTGGTGCCGGAAGAATGGGGCGGCACTTACGTCGACTACGTCGCCTATGCGCTGGCCGTAGAGGAAATCTCCGCCGGTGACGGGGCCACCGGTGCGTTCATGAGCATCCACAACTCGGTGGGCTGCGGGCCGGTGCTCAATTACGGCAGCGACGAGCAGAAGCAAACCTGGCTGGCCGATCTGGCCAGCGGGCAAACCATCGGCTGCTTCTGCCTGACCGAGCCGCAGGCCGGCTCCGAAGCGCACAACCTGCGCACGCGCGCTGAATTGCGCGACGGCCAATGGGTGATCAACGGCGCCAAGCAATTTGTCAGCAACGGCAAACGGGCGAAGCTGGCGATCGTGTTTGCGGTGACCGATCCAGAGTTGGGCAAGAAAGGCCTTTCGGCGTTTCTGGTGCCGACCGATACCGCGGGTTTCATCGTCGATCGCACCGAACACAAGATGGGCATCCGCGCCTCGGACACCTGCGCCGTGACGCTGAACAATTGCAGCATTCCTGAAGCCAACCTGCTCGGCGAACGCGGCAAAGGCCTGGCGATCGCTTTGTCCAACCTCGAAGGCGGACGCATCGGCATCGCCGCGCAAGCACTGGGCATCGCCCGGGCGGCGTTCGAGGCGGCGCTGGCTTACTCCAAAGACCGCGTGCAGTTCGATAAACCGATCATCGAACACCAGAGCATCGCCAACCTGCTGGCCGACATGCACCTGCAGATCAACGCGGCACGCTTGCTGATCCTGCATGCGGCGCGGCTGCGCACGGCGGGCAAACCGTGTTTGTCGGAAGCGTCGCAGGCCAAGCTGTTTGCCTCGGAAATGGCCGAGAAGGTCTGTTCGTCAGCGATTCAGATTCATGGCGGCTATGGCTATCTGGAGGATTACCCGGTCGAGAAGTACTACCGCGATGCGCGGATTACCCAGATCTATGAAGGTTCGAGCGAGATTCAACGGATGGTGATTGCGCGGGATTTGAAGAACTATCAGCTCTAAAAGCAAAAGCATCGCCAGCAGGCTGGCTCCCACATTGGATCTGCGCTGTACACACATCCCCTGTGGGAGCCAGCCTGCTGGCGATGCCGTTCTTGAAGACGCCGAATTACTTACCCTGAAACTCAGCAGCCCGCTTGCCAATAAACGCCGCCATCCCTTCTTTCTGATCCTGCGTGGCAAACGCGGCATGAAACACCCGACGCTCAAACCGCACGCCTTCGCTCAGATTGACTTCAAAGGCGCGGTTCACGCTTTCCTTGATCATCATCGCAATCGGCAGTGACTTGTCGGCAATCACCGCCGCCACTTTCAGCGCTTCATCAAGCAATTCATCACTCGGCACGATCCGCGCGACGATGCCGCAGCGCTCGGCTTCCACGGCATCGATCATGCGCCCGCTCAGGCACATTTCCATGGCTTTGGCCTTGCCCACGGCGCGGGTCAGGCGTTGGGTGCCGCCCATGCCCGGCAACACGCCGAGGTTGATTTCCGGTTGGCCGAATCTGGCGTTGTCGCCCGCCAAGATGAAGTCGCACATGAGCGCCAGTTCGCAACCGCCGCCAAGGGCGAAACCGTTGACCGCGGCGATGATCGGCTTGCGACGGTTGGCGACGCGGTCGCTGTCGCTGAACAGGTCGTCCATGTAGATCTGCGGATAGGTCAGCTCGGCCATTTCCTTGATGTCGGCCCCGGCGGCAAAGGCCTTTTTCGAACCGGTGAGGACGATGCAGCCAATGTTCGCGTCAGCTTCCAGCGCGTCGAGGGCCTGGTTCACTTCGCTGACCAGTTGCGCGTTCAGCGCATTCAGCGCCTGCGGCCGGTTGAGGGTGATCAGGCCAACGCGGCCGTGGGTTTCGAGCAGGATGGTGTCGAAAGTCATGAAGAAGATTCCTTGTCAGAGATTGCGCGAAATGACCATGCGCTGAATGTCGCTGGTGCCTTCGTAGATCTGGCAGACCCGCACGTCGCGGTAGATGCGTTCCAGCGGAAAGTCGTTGAGGTAACCGTAACCGCCGAGGGTTTGCAAGGCCATCGAGCAGACCTTCTCGGCCATCTCCGAAGCGAAGAGCTTGGCCATCGACGCCTCGACCAGTGCCGGTTGGCCGCTGTCACGCAGGGCGGCGGCGTAATGCACCATTTGCCGGGCGACGGCGATCTGCGTGGCCATGTCGGCCAAGCGGAATGCCACCGCCTGATGCTCGATGATCGGCTTGCCGAACGTATCGCGTTCACGGGCGTAGTCACGCGCCGCTTCGAAGGCCGCGCGGGCCATGCCCACCGACTGCGCGGCGATGCCGACGCGGCCACCCTCAAGGTTGGCCAGGGCGATCTTGTAGCCTTCGCCCTCCTCGCCCAGACGGTTGGCCAGCGGCACTTTAAGTTCTTCGAAAAGAATCTGGCAGGTGTCCGACGCGTGCTGGCCGAGTTTGTCTTCGACCCGCGCGACGCTGTAGCCCGGTGAATCGGTGGGCACGATAAACGCGCTGATGCCGCGCTTGCCAGCACTCGGATCGGTCACCGCAAACACAATCACCACCCCGGCATTTTGCCCGGAGGTGATGAACTGTTTGCAGCCATTGAGCACGTAATGATCGCCCTCGCGCCGGGCGCGGGTCTTCAGGCTGCTGGCATCGGAACCGGCCTGCGGCTCGGTCAGGGCGAAAGCACCGAGCATCGCGCCGCTGGCCAGCGGCTTGAGAAAGCGCTCGCGCTGCTGGTCATTGCCGAACTTGAGGATCGGCACACAACCCACTGAGTTGTGCACGCTCATGATCGTCGAGCAGGCACCGTCGCCGGCGGCGATTTCTTCCAGGGCCATGGCGTAAGCCAGGTAACCGGTCTCGCAACCGCCCCACTGCTCCGGCACCAGCATGCCGAAGAACCCCAGCTCGGCCATCTCGGCGATGGCTTCCCTGGGGAAACGGTGCTCGCGATCCCACTCGGCGGCGAACGGCTTCAGGCGCTCCTCGGCGAACTGCCGGGCCATGTCGCGAATCTGGGTTTGGTCTTCGTTGGGAATCATGGTGAATCCTTAAATATCAGTCGCACTGCATTCCCTTGTAGGAGTGAGCCTGCTCGCGATAGCGGTGTGTCAGAAAAATCTATGTCACTGACACTCAGCCATCGCGAGCAGGCTCACTCCTACAGGGGAACTGCGTAAATCAATAAACGCATTCCACCGCCATCGCCGTGGCTTCACCACCGCCAATGCAGATCGCCGCAATCCCGCGCTTGAGCTGTTTCTGCCGCAGCGCCGCCAGCAACGTCACGAGAATCCGCGCACCGGATGCGCCGATCGGATGCCCCAGCGCACAAGCCCCGCCGTGCACGTTGAGCTTGTCGTGGGGGATTTCCAGGTGGGTCATCGCCGCCATGCCGACCACGGCGAACGCTTCGTTGACCTCGAACAGGTCGACCTGCTCCAGCGTCCAGCCGGTTTTCTTGATCAGCTTCTTGATCGCCCCGATCGGCGCGGTCGGGAACAGCCCCGGCGTGTCCGCGAATGCCGCGTGGCCATGGATCACCGCCAGCGGTTTCAAGCCCAGGGTTTGCGCCTGCGACTGGCGCATCAGCACCAATGCGGCGGCGCCATCGGAGATCGAGCTGGAATTGGCCGCCGTCACCGTACCGCCTTCGCGGAACGCCGGTTTCAGCGAGGCAACCTTGTCCAGTTTGGCTTTCGGTGGTTGTTCATCGTGGCTGATAAGCACCTGCTCTTTGCCCACGGTCACGGTCAGCGGGACGATTTCGTCCTTGAAGCTGCCATCCTTGATCGCCTGCTGGGCGCGGGTGGTCGAGGCGATGGCGAAGGCGTCCTGGGCTTCACGGCTAAAGCCGTTGGTTTCGGCGCAGTCTTCGGCGAAGGTGCCCATCAGGCGGCCCTTGTCGTAGGCGTCTTCGAGGCCGTCGAGGAACATCGAGTCGAGTACGCGGCCGTGGCCCATGCGGTAACCGGCGCGGGCGCGATCGAGCAGATACGGCGAGTTGGACATGCTTTCCATGCCCCCGGCGATGACTACATCGGCGCTGCCGGCGATGAGCATGTCGTGGGCCAGAATGGTGGTTTCCATGCCCGAACCGCACATCTTGTTGACCGTGGTACAGCGGGTCGATTTATCCAGCCCGGCGCCCAGCGCGGCCTGACGTGCCGGCGCCTGGCCGAGGCCGGCGGGCAGCACGCAACCGAACAACACTTCATCGACCGCATCGCTGGCAACCCCGGCGCGTTCGACTGCGGCTTTGATCGCCGCAGCGCCCAGTTGCGGCGCGGTGAGGCTTTTCAATTCGCCCTGAAAACCGCCCATCGGCGTGCGCACCGCGCTGACGATGACAATCGGATCATTGGAAATAGTCATGACAAATCCTCCTTACTTCGCGGCCATGCGCAAGGCGCCGTCGAGACGGATCACCTCGCCGTTGAGCATGCTGTTTTCGATGATGTGGCGCACCAGCGCGGCGTATTCGGCAGGCTTGCCCAAACGTGGCGGAAACGGGACGCCGGCGGCCAGCGAGTCGCGCACTTCCGGGGTCATGCCGGCCATCATCGGCGTTTCGAAAATGCCCGGGGCGATGGTCATCACGCGGATGCCGAAGCGCGCCAGTTCACGGGCGGCCGGCAGGGTCAGGCTGGCGATCGCGCCCTTGGAGGCCGAGTACGCCGCCTGACCAATTTGCCCGTCGAAGGCCGCCACCGAGGCAGTGTTGATGATCACCCCGCGCTCGCCGTCGGCGTTGGCTTCAGACTCGGCGATCGCCGCCGCGGCGAGGCGCAGCATGTTGAAACTGCCGATCAGGTTGACGTTGATCACCTGGGCGAAGCTGCTCAGCGCATGCGGGCCGGTCTTGCCGAGGATCTTCTCGCCACGGACGATGCCGGCGCAGTTGACCAGGCCGTTGAGGCTGCCAAACGCATCGAGGGTCGCCTGAACCGCGGCTTCGGCGGCGGCTCCATTGCTGATGTCGGCGACCACGCTTTGGGCGCCAATACGCTGCGCCTGAGCGGCCACGGCCTCGGCGTTCATGTCCACCAGCATCACTTTCGCACCGGCGCTTACCAGCAGCTCAGCGCTGGCCGCACCTAGGCCCGACGCGCCGCCGGTGACGATAAAAACCTTGTTCTCGATCTGCATGACTGTTTCCTTCGATTCAAGCTGAAACGTTCGACGCCGCGGCCTCTTGAGCCTTGGCGATTTCCTGGTTGCGCAAGATAAAGCGCTGCAATTTGCCACTTGGGGTCTTGGGCAATTCGCTGACAAATTCGATTTCCCGCGGGTAAGAATGCGCGGCCAGACGCTTGCGAACGTGTTGGCGCAGTTCTTCGGCGAGCTCGGGGGCGGCGCGGTATTGCGCACTGAGCACGACAAAGGCTTTGACCAGTTCGGTGCGTTCCGGGTCGGGTTTGCCGACCACCGCCGCTTCGACCACAGCCGGGTGCTCGATCAAAGCGCTTTCGACATCGAACGGGCCGACGCGGTAGCCGGAGGTGGTGATCACATCGTCGCTGCGACCGACGAAACTGATGCTGCCGTCCGGGTTCCACTCGACGGTGTCGCCGCTGAGGTAATAGTTACCGACAAACGCCTTGGTCGGCGCGCCTTCGTAGCCGCCAAACCAGCACATCGGCGATTGCGGGCGGTCGATGGCGAGAATGCCGGGCTGGCCGACGCCGAGTTCGTTGTGGTGGTCATCGAGCACCACGATGCGGTGGCCCGGCGAGGCAAAACCGGCGGCGCCGACGTGCACCGGATGCTCGAGACCGTGGTGGTTACACAGAACCATGCCCAGTTCGGTCTGGCCGTAGTGGTCGTGGATGACCACGTCGAGATGGTCGGCGAACCAGCGAATCACCTCCGGGTTCAACGGCTCGCCGGCACTGCTGACGATGCGCAGTTTGCCCTTGATCGACTTGGCGAATTCCTCGCCGCCGGCAATCAGCAGACGATAGGCCGTCGGCGACCCGGTGAGGTTGCTGATGGCGTATTTGTTGATCACCCGGCAGGTGCTTTCGAGGGTGAACGGCCCATCGTAGAACGTAATCGGATGACCCAGCGCCAACGGCCCGGTGACGCCGAAATAAATGCCGTAGGCCCAGCCTGGATCGGCGACGTTCCAGAACGCGTCTTCCGGGCGCAGATCCACGGCGTCACGGGTGTAGCTCTTGAAAGCAACGATGGCTTTGAGCGACACCGACAATGCTTTCGCCGGGCCGGTGGTGCCGGAGGTGAACATCAGCAGGAACGGATCTTCGCCGGTCAGCAGTACGGGTTCGCAAACCGCAGAATAGTTGGCCAGCTCGGCCCAGAAGCTGTAATCGCCACGCACGATGCCCTGCCCCTTGGCGCCGCCCACCGTAACCAGCGTCGGGCAATCGGCGACTTCAGCGAGTTTCGGGCGGTTGACCGCATCGGTCACCACGACTTTGGCGCCGGAACTGTTCAGCCGGTGTTCGAGGGCTTTCGGGCCGAATGCGGTGAACAACGGCTGATACACGGCGCCGATGCGCCAGGTGGCGAGTACGGTGATCAGCAATTCGACATTGCGCGGCAGCAGTCCAGCGACTCTGTCGCCCTTCTGCACGCCCTGGGCGAGGAGGAAATTGGCAAAACGCGCGGCTTTGTCTTGCAGGTCAGTGAAGGTGTACATCGCACTGCTGCCGTCGCGGCCCTCCCAGAACAAGGCGATGCGCCCCGGCAAAGCGTGGCGGTCGCAACATTCGACACAGGCGTTGAGCGCTGCAAGCGAACCGCTGAGCGCGGCATCGACGGTGTGCTGATAGTTGAACTGTGCGGTGGCAGACAAGTAATCGCGCATTGCCAGAATCCCTCGGTGTTTTTATTAGGCTGGGAACCGTAAACAACGGAGGAATAGTCGCGCTGTGCGCGGCGTCGGGCAATGGTCAAAGCCATCAAGCTGGTTGACTGGTTTGGCCAAAATCCCTGGCGAAGATGATCGTTCCCACGCTCTGCGTGGGAACGCAGCCCTGGACGCTTTGCGTCCGTTTCCGAGCTGGAACGCGGAGCGTCCCTTGAGGCATTCCCACGCGGAGCATGGGAACGATCAGTCATGCGGCGTCTGTCATGCGCTATCGCTAATCCTGGCGAAGATGATCGTTCCCACGCTCTGCGTGGGAACGCAGCCCTGGACGCTTTGCGTCCGTTTCCGAGCTGGAACGCGGAGCGTCCCTTGAGGCATTCCCACGCGGAGCATGGAAACGATCAGTCATGCGGCGTCTGTCATGCGCTATCGCTAATCCTGGCGAAGATGATCGTTCCCACGCTCTGCGTGGGAACGCAGCCCTGGACGCTCTGCGTCCATTTCCGAGCTGGAACGCGGAGCGTCCCTTGAGGCATTCCCACGCGGAGCATGGGAACGATCAGTCATGCGGCGTCTGTCATGGCGCTATCGCTAGCCTGCTAGCGATGGTGTCGGCTCAGACAGCTTCATTCAGAATCAGAGTGCGATAGTGGCCGGGGTTGGACCCCGACCACTTGCGAAACGCCTTGTAGAACGAGCTCACGTCAGCAAAACCGAGGCGCGCGGCGATTTCGGCGAAGCTGATCGAAGGCTCCGCCAGCCAGGTGATCGCCAGTTCCTTGCGCACGCTGTCCTTGAGGCCCTGCCAGGTTTGCCCTTCTAACGCCAGGCGACGGCGCAACGTCGAGGCGGACATGCACAATTGCTGGGCCAGCGCTTCGGTTTCCGGCCACTGTTCGGCGGGCAACTGCCGCAAATCGTGCTTGATCCGGCTGGCGAGGCTTTCCGGGTCGCGGTACTTCACCAGAATGTTCGCCGGTGCGTGGGCGAGAAAGCGCTGCAATTCTTCCGGGCTGCGCTTGATCGGCAGATCGAGGCAGTCAGCGGCGAAAATCATCCGCGTGCGCGGGCGTCCGAAACGCAGGTTCTGCGAAAACATCACTTGATAGTCATCGGTGAAGTCCGGTGCGGCGCAGCGCAGTTCGATCGCCAGAATCGGAATGCGCCGCCCGGCCAGCCAGCAGGCGACACCGTGGACGATCATCCAGTAGGTGAAGTAGGTGAAGGCGCGGCGCGGTTCGTAGTCGTCTTCGAGCAGAACGATTTCCGCCAGGCTTTGCTGGTGCACCAGTTGCGCCGGCAACCGCTCGAGCATCAGCGAGAGAAAACTCAAGCCTGTGCTCAGCCCCGCCGCCAGCGTCGGTTGCGTCATGGCGCTGCGGCACAGGAACGCCAGGCTGCCGGATTTGAGCTTGCGCGGGTCCATGCCGAAAAATTCGTCGTCGCCGCGTCGGGCCAGCAGGCGCCAGAGTTTCGCGTATTGCGATGCGGGCACCCGCGCGTGCTCGGCCTGCAGCAATGCCGGATCGATCCCGACCTTGTGCAGAGCTTCTTGCGTGGCAGCGCCTGGCGCACAACTTTGCAACAGTGCTTCGCGCACCAGTTGAATGGCAATGGTGTCTTTTTCCGACATGGAACGCGGCGAGCCTTATGGTTATTCCGATGCCCGGCATCTTACCGCTGTGGGAGCGAGCCTGCTTGCGAAGGCGTTGGGTCAGGCGACTGCGATGCTGAATGTACCGCCGTCATCGCAAGCAGGCTCGCTCACAGGATTGGTAGCGCACGCAGAATCTAGGCTATCCACGCCCCCCCTGTAGGCCTTCGCCTGCTCGCGATAGCGGTGTGTCATTCACTTTATGAGTCAACAGGCAGACCGCTATCGCGAGCAGGCGAAGGCCTACAGGGATTTGGGTGAGGCGAAGATCGGGTTTGTTCAGGTTAGGTTCAGCTAAATGTCAATCATCCCCATTTGGGAATGAGTGTCATTATGTTACAACTTAGCTACCTATCTAAATCACCCGTTGGTTGTGCCGAATGCTCGTTCCCTTTCTGATCATGCTGCGCGAAGGCATTGAAGCCGCGCTGATCGTTGGCATCATCGCCAGTTACCTGCAGCAAACCGGCCGCGGGCAGTGGATGCCCGCCGTGTGGATCGGGGTTTTCCTCGCGGCCGCCCTCGCCTTGCTGGTCGGCGGTGGCCTGGAACTGGTCAGCGCTGAATTCCCGCAGAAGCAACAGGAGCTGTTCGAGGGCGTCGTCGGGCTGGTCGCCGTGGGCATTCTCAGTTCGATGGTGTTCTGGATGCGCAAGGTCGCCCGTTCGATCAAGCATTCGCTGCAGGCCTCGCTGGATCAGGCGCTGACCGCGTCGAAGCATCAGGTGATCGCGTTGATCGCCATGGTGTTCTTCGCTGTCGCCCGCGAAGGCCTGGAGACGGTGTTTTTCCTGCTCGCGGTGTTTCAGCAGAGCGAAGGCCCGGGCGCGCCGATCGGCGCATTGCTCGGGCTGGTGCTGGCGGTCATCGTCGGCTTGCTGATCTACAGCGGCAGCATGCGCCTCAATCTTTCGGCGTTCTTCAAGTGGACCGGGCTGTTCATTCTGGTGGTGGCCGCCGGGATTCTCGCCAACTCGGTGCAGGCGCTGCATGAAGCCGGGCTGTGGAATCACTGGCAGACCGTGTTGTTCGACTTCAGCGCGACCCTGCCGATGGATGGCCCGCTGGGCTCGGTGCTGGCCGGCATGTTCGGTTATCAGGACGCGCCGACCGTCAGCACCCTCAGCGCCTATGTGATCTATCTGCTGGTGGCGCTGGTGCTGTTCTTCCTGCCCGCGCCATCGCTGTCATCGACTTCCGTTTCCAGCCAATAAGGGCCTTCATGTCCAAGCCTAAAACTCCTCAGGCCTCGCCTCCCCGCGCCTTGCGCTGGGCGCTGGCCGGCTCGGTGGTGGTGATGATCGCCGCCGGCGGGCTGTTCTATTACGCCTCGCAACTGGCCGCCGCCAAGCGCCAGCACAACCGCGACGAGGTGGTGGTCAACATTCATCCCGGCAACTGCGAGCCGAATGCGCTGAGCGTGCCGGCCGGGCGCGCCAGTTTTCGCATCGTCAACCGCTCGGACCGCGCCGTGGAATGGGAAATCCTCGACGGTGTGCTGGTGGTCGAAGAGCGCGAAAACATTGCGCCGGGCCTGAGTCAGGTGATCAACGCCAATCTGCAACCCGGCGACTATGCGATCACCTGCGGCTTGCTGAGCAATCCGCGTGGCACCTTGCATGTGACCCCGACCGCAGCGTCCGACGCCGCGGCCAAAGCCAAGCCGTCGATGGTGGCTTTCGTTGGACCGCTGTCGGAATTTCGGGTGTACCTCGCTAGCCAGAGCAGCGCGCTGATCAAAGCGGTGACCGCGTTGAATCAGGCGATCGTCAGCGGCGATCTGAGTCAGGCGCAGGCGCTGTATGTGCCGGCGCGTGCTGCCTATCAACGTTTGGCCCCTGCCGCACAACGCCTCGCCGAACTGGATAACCGCATCAATGCCCGCGCCGATTACTTTGAAAAACGCGAAGCGGACCCGGGCTTCGTCGGCTTCCATCGCCTCGAATACGCGCTGTTCCAGCAACGCAAACTCGACAGCCTGGCGCCGGTGGCGCAACAACTGCTCAGCGATGTCAGCGAGTTGAAACAGCAACTGCTCGCGCAGTCGTTGCCGCCGGAGCAACTGGTGAGCATCGTCGTGCGCAACCTCAACACCCTCGCCGACGTGCGCGCCGCCAACGGCGAAGAAGAACGTTACAGCCACACGGACCTCAACGGTTTCGCCGCCAATGCGCAGACCGCGCACAAGGTGGTCGATCTGCTGCGGCCAATGCTGAGCAAATCCGCCGCCGAACTGTTGCCGAAAATCGACGCCGCGCTGGTGGACTTCGATAGCGCGCTGAGCAGCCTGAAAGAAGCTGAAGGCTACGTCAGTTACGACAGCGTCAGCGGCGAACAACGCCAGCAGCTCGCCAATAAAGCCCAGGCCCTGGCCGACGCGCTGGATGGCATCGACCCCGCCCTTGGCCTTTCCGGCCTGTAAGCAGAAGACCTGACCCCGATGAAAGAACTCGAAACGCTCAACCTGCAACGTCGCCGTGTGCTCATGGGCATGGGCGCCGCCGGTGTCGCCCTCGCCGGCTCGGCCCTGAGCTGCCCGGCCATGGCCGCCGCGCCGGCGCAAGTCACCGAAGCGCCGAGCAGCGACAAGACCGAAGACCGCCACGATTTTCACGGCGTCCACCAGACCGGTATCGTCACGCCGCGCCCGGCCTCGGGCATGCTGGTGGCATTCGATGTGCTGGCCAGTGATCGCGACGATCTCGAGCGGCTGTTCCGCACCCTCAACGAGCGCATCGCTTTTCTGATGAAGGGTGGCCCGGTGGCGCAGATCGATCCGAAACTGCCGCCGGTGGATTCCGGCATCCTTGGCCCCAACGTCACGCCGGACAACCTGACTATTACGGTTTCCGTGGGTGATTCGTTGTTCGACGAGCGCTTCGGTCTGGCCTCAGCCAAGCCGAAACGTCTGCAACGCATGGTCGGCTTCCCCAACGACGCGCTGGATGCCGATTGCTGCCACGGCGATTTGAGCCTGCAGTTCTGCTCGAACACTGCCGACACCAACATCCATGCGCTGCGCGACATCGTCAAAAACCTTCCGGACCTGCTGCTGGTGCGCTGGAAACAGGAAGGCAGCGTGCCGCCGCAAGCCCCGGCAAAACCGGGCGTGCCAGCGCAATCGGCGCGCAATTTTCTCGGCTTTCGCGACGGCTCGGCCAATCCCGATTCCAACGACGGCAAGGCCATGGACCGCCTGGTCTGGGTGCAGCCCGGCAGCGACGAGCCAGCCTGGGCGGCCCACGGCAGTTATCAGGCGGTGCGGATCATCCGCAACTTTGTCGAACGCTGGGACCGCACGCCGTTGCAGGAGCAGGAAAGCATCATTGGCCGGGTCAAAACCACCGGCGCACCGATGGGCGCCGAGCATGAGAGCCAGGTCCCTGATTACAGCAAGGACCCGGCCGGCAAGCTGACCAGACTCGACGCGCACATTCGCTTGGCCAACCCGCGCACCGCCGCGAGCCAGGCCAATCTGATCCTGCGTCGGCCTTTCAACTACTCCAACGGCGTGAACAAGAACGGCCAACTCGACATGGGCCTGCTGTTTATCTGCTACCAGGCCGATCTGGAAAAAGGCTTCATCACCGTGCAAACCCGGCTCAACGGCGAACCGCTCGAGGAATACCTCAAACCGGTCGGCGGCGGCTACTTTTTTACCCTGCCCGGTGTCACCGGCGACAAGGACTTCATCGGTCGCTCGCTGCTCAACGCCACCCAACCAAAAACTGCCGTCTGACAACACACTGGAGCCGCCCCGATGAAAAAGACCCCACTCGCGTTATTGCTGACCCTTGGTTTGCTCAACACCCCGCTGTCGGCATTCGCCGCGACAGCGCCGCTGGATCTGGTGGGGCCGGTGTCGGACTACAAGATCTACGTCACCGAAAAGCTCGATGAGCTGGCCAGCCACACCGAGCAATTCACCGACGCAGTGAAAAAAGGCGACCTCGCTACCGCACAAAAACTCTACGCACCGACCCGCGTGTATTACGAGTCGATCGAGCCGATTGCCGAGCTGTTCAGTGACCTCGACGCGTCCATCGATTCGCGCGTCGACGATCACGAAACAGGCGTCAAGGCCGAGGATTTCACCGGATTCCACCGCCTCGAATATTCGTTGTTTTCGGAGAAGTCCACCCAGGGACTCGATGCACTGGCAGACGGTTTGAACAAGGACGTCCAAGACCTGCAGACCCGCGTCGCCGGCCTGACCTTCCCGCCGGAAAAAGTCGTCGGTGGCGCGGCGGCGCTGCTTGAAGAAGTCGCCGCGACGAAGATTTCCGGCGAAGAAGATCGCTACAGCCACACCGACCTGTATGACTTCCAGGGCAACATCGACGGCGCGAAGAAAATCGTCGACCTGTTCCGCCCGCAGATCGAGCAGCAGGACAAGGCGTTTGCCGCGAAGGTCGACAAGAACTTCGCCAGCGTGGACAAGATCCTCGCCAAGTACAAAACCGCTGATGGCGGGTTCGAGACCTACGACAAGGTCAAGGACAACGACCGCAAGGCGCTGGTCGGGCCGGTGAATACGTTGGCAGAAGACTTGTCGACGTTGCGCGGCAAATTGGGCCTGAATTAAAACCTCGTAGCGTCTGTCAGGGCCCTATCGCGAGCAGGCTCACTCCTACAGGGGAACGCATTCCAATGTAGGAGTGAGCCTGCTCGCGATAGCGGTTGTAGCCGCACCACAAAATCCGAACGATCAGAGGATCCGGTAGAGCAACCGCTCAATCCGCACCCGACTCACGCGCTTGAGAAACTTCGCCACCCCGGCCGGGTAATCCGGCAGCGTCTCCAGCGTCTGGAAGCTGTCGATGCGTGTGGTGTGGCGGAAGATCTCTTCCAGCTCCTGCGCCCGCGGCGCCAGCCACTCGCCTTTCGGGTCGTCGATCAGCAGCGCGTTTTCCAGATCGAGGCGGAACGCCCGCGGATTGAGGTTATTGCCGGTCAAAAGCGTGTAGCGCTGATCGACCCACATGCCTTTGAGGTGGTAGGTGTTGTCGCCGTCGCGCCACAGGTGCAGGTTCAACTGACCGCTGTCGATGTTGCGCTGATGGCGTTTGGCAAAGCGGCGCAGGCTGATCTCGTAGAGATACGGCAGCGCGGCGATCACCTTGAACGGCTCGCTCGGCGGAATGTAGAAATCGTTGGCGGTCTTGTCGCCGACCACGATGTCGATCCTCACCCCGCGCGCCAACGCCCGGTTGATCTCGCGGATCACCCCCAGCGGCAGGTTGAAGTACGGCGTGCAGATGGTCAGTTGGGTCTGCGCGCTGGCAATCAGCTCGAGAATCGCCCGGTTCAACGGGTTGTTCTTGCCGACACCCAGTAGCGGGCTGACCGACAGCCCTTCCCTGCCGCTGCTGCCTTTGGCCGTGTCGTACGTGGCGTATTTCAGGCGGCTGCGCAGATCGCCGATGTCGTTGCGCAGGCTGCGTGTGGTTGGCAGGTTGGGCAGGTCGAGGCGATGCACCGCTTTCGATTCGATCAGGCCATGCTTGACCAGGTGATGCATCGAATCCGCCAGGTCGTGGCTTTGCAGGACGTGATAGCGATCGAAGCGGTACTTGTCGAACTTGTGCAGATAAACGTTGTTCAGGCTCGCGCCGCTGTAGACCACGCAATCGTCGATGACGAAGCCCTTCAGGTGCAGGACGCCAAACAGTTCGCGGGTCTGCACCGGCACGCCGTACACCGGCACTTCACTCTGATGCGTGCGGGTCATTTCCTGATACCACGCCGAGTTGCCCGGCTGCTTGCCGGCACCGATCAAGCCGCGCTGCGCGCGCAACCAGTCGACCACCACGGCGATTTCCAGCTCGGGGCGCTTGAGCTTGGCGGCGTGCAGGGCATCGAGAATTTCCTGACCGGCTTCGTCCTGCTGCAGGTACAGCGCAACGATGTAGATGCGCTGCGTCGCGCTGGCGATTTTCTCCAGCAGGCAACGACGGAACTCGGCGGCGCCCGACAGAATGGTCACGGCCTCGGCGCTCAGCGGGAAGCTGCGCAGTTTGGGCAGCAGGGAACGTTTGAAAAGCAACGGCATAGGGCTCGCAATGGGTCGAATCCGAAGAGGTTGAGAGCTTACACCATCGTTCCCCTCGGGTCTCGTCGCGTCCCGAAGGACGCCATCGCCAGCAGGCTGGCTCCCACATTTGAAATGCATTCCCCTGTGGGAGCCAGCCAGCCTGCTGGCGATGGTGATTTTACGGCTGTAGATAATACAGACTTGACCAAGGAGAACATTCGTTCTACTGTCCGCCACATGAACGAACTTACCGGCAACGAAACCCGCGACATCATTCTCGATGTCACCGAAAAGCTGATCTATAAAAGTGGTATCGCCGCCACCAGCATGGATCTTCTGGTGAAGACCGCCGGCGTCTCCAGAAAAAGCATTTACCGTTATTTTGCCGACAAGGACGCGCTGGTGATTGCTGCGTTGCGGCGCCGTGACATCCGCTGGATGGACTGGTACCGAAACGCTGTCGATCAGGCCGAAACCCCGGCCGATCGTCTGCTTAACCTGTTCAGCGTGCTCACAGGCTGGTTCGCCTCCGAGGGCTTTCGCGGCTGTGCATTCATCAATACCAGCGGCGAGACCGGCGATGCGCACGATCCGGTGCGCCTCGTCGCCAAAGAACACAAACAGAAGCTGCTCGACTACGTGTGCGAGCTGTGTACCGAACATGGCGCCGAAGATCCGTTATTGCTGGCCAGGCAATTGCTGATCCTGATCGACGGTGCCATTACCGTAGCGCTGGTGATGGGTGATCACAGTGCTGCCGATAATGCGCAATGCATGGCACGCAAGTTGTTGGACCTGTAACGCGTTAATAAGCCGGACACGCTGTTTAATTATTCATTGATTCGGGAGATTGATATGTCGACTGCAGCCCAGGTACGTCCGCCATTGCCACCGTTCAACCGCGAATCGGCGATCGAGAAAGTGCGTCTCGCCGAGGACGGCTGGAACAGCCGCGATCCAGAAAGGGTCTCGCTGGCCTATACCCTCGATACGAAATGGCGCAACCGCGCCGAGTTCGCCAACAACCGCGAAGAAGCCAAGGCCTTTCTAACGCGCAAGTGGGCGAAAGAGCTGGATTACCGTTTGATCAAGGAACTCTGGGCCTACTCGGATGCGCGCATCGCGGTGCGTTATGCCTACGAGTGGCACGATGATTCGGGCAACTGGTTCCGTTCCTACGGCAACGAAAACTGGGAGTTCGATGACAATGGCCTGATGTTCCAGCGTTACGCCTGCATCAACGACATGCCGATCAAGGAAAGCGAGCGCAAATTCCACTGGCCGCTGGGCCGGCGCCCGGATGATCACCCGGGGCTGTCCGACCTCGGTCTTTGAGGCTGAAGATTTTCAATGCGGAAGCCAGCCTGCTGGCGACAACGGATTGCCGGATCACCGGCAATCCGGCGCACTAAGCGCTACCCCATCAGGCGATGACAATCCCCTCGCCGCTCAGGCTATTGAGCGACACCCCGACCAGCGTCACCGAATCATTGCCGAACGTCAGCAGCGTGTCCTGCCCGACGCTGCTGGCATGCGCACGGAAATCTTCCGCTGGCAAAACCCCCTGTACGCCAAGAAACACCAGTTTGTCGTTGGCCGTGTAACCGGTCACCCGATCGTGGCCGAACGCTCCGCTGAACAGGAACGTATCGGCGCCACCGCCCGACTCCAGCAGATCATTGCCGCCACCGCCGACCAACACATCGTTGCCGCTGCCGCCAATCAGATGGTCATTGCCGTCGAGCCCGAACAACCAGTCGCCGCCGGCATGGGCCTTGAGCGTGTCGGCACCATTGCTACCCTTCACGCTGGATTCGTAAGCGCTGAGGTTGCTGCCCACCTTCAAGCCGCTGGCCGTGACGCTGTGCACCACGTCGTCCTTGAACAGCCCCCAGAGAAAGCCCGGCTCCTTGGTAATGATGCTGCCGATGTCGCGGGTGATGCTGATCCCGCCGTTGGCATCGCGCACGTACAGGTTGCCGGCGCCGTCGTTGGCGAAATCGAAATTTTTCACCGAACCTTGCAGGTCGAGGCTGTTGCTGCCCTGCCCGCCGAGGATGATGTTGTAGCCACCGCTGTCGCGAAAACTGTCGTTGCCGGCACGGCCCTCAAGATAGTCATTACCGCTGCCGCCCTGGATCAGGTCGTTGCCGTCGCTGCCGATGATGAACGTGCTGCCCTTGTGGGTATCGGCGTTGCGGTTGAGGTCCTGCACCCAGGTGTTGGCCCGCGCCGGGTCCGAGAGGTTGGCGACGATGATCGTCGAATCGCGGCTGGTCAGGTCGTAGAACTTCGAGTCGAGCACCCGCGTCATGCCGTCGCCATAACCGGTCGGCAGGTGCGAGATCCAGGTGGGGATGTTGAGGATCGAGAACGGCAACACGTTCCAGGCGCTGGAGGCGTAATGGTCGTTGAAGCTGACGATGTTGTCGGTGGTCGAGGTGTGCGGCGCATCGTGCACGCCGACCGAAGCGCCGCTGAAGGTCGAGCCGTCGAGCGCGCGAAACACCGGGTCGTTTTCATAGCCGATATTGAGCACCTTGTCGGTGCTGCTCTGGGTCGGCGAGGCGTAGGCGATGTAGTTGGAGTCGGCAAAGAACCCGCCCCACTTACCGCCGCTCAAGTCCGCCATGCTGTTGACCGCGAGCCCGCCGAGGCTATGGCCGCTGACCAGAATGTCCTTGCCGGTGAGACCGTTGGCCCTGGCGAACGCCATGACATCGTTGAGCAGATTGCCGAACGCTTCGCCGACGTAGTTTTTCGCATAGTCGGCGGGGCCGAACGCGGCGAGCAGATCGTTGATCACATCGCCAATCGAATCGCCAATAAGGATTTCCCGCGGGCCGCTGGTGCCACGAAAGGCAATGCCCAACTCGGTGAGATGGCCCTGGGCGTCGTATCTGCCGAGGATTTCCACTTGCGCGCTGGTGTAGCCGGGTTTCTCGCCGAAAAACGTTCCGCGTGCATCGGTCTTGCCGTCGTAGCCCAGTTGCGTGGCGCTGATTGGCGTCCATCCGGCCTTTTGCACCGCTTCGAGGGCGAGCTTTTCCGAGTCGGGGTTCCACGGAATGCCGGGGATCACCCCTTGCGAATCGGTGCCGCCAATCAGCGCGGTAACCAGCGTGGCCGGCAGGCCGAGGCCGAAACCGTTGTGCTGGTAACCGCTGGCGAAGCCGTTGTCGAGGTTGTGGTAGGAATACAGCGTGATCGCCATGGCGTCGCTGAACAACGCCTTGGAATCGGCCGTACCGAGGTTCTTGTAGTCATACACACCCATTGCCATTGCCTCTCTTGTTGTTGGAATTGTTCAGAGATAGCTCACAGCCAGAGCGCCCCACGGGGACGCCCCGGAGCATTTCAGAAACTACGCGTAGCTTTTAATGTAGGCCTTCGCCTGCTCGCGATAGCGGTGTGTCAGTTTGCATTTCTTCATCTGACACACCGCTATCGCGAGCAGGCGAAGGCCTACAGGTTACTAGGCGAAAACGAACGCCGAGTCCGACAGGTTAGCCACTCCGACCCCGATCAGGGTCACGGCATAGTCGCCAATCTTCAGCACGGTATCGTCACCGGCCTGCGAGGCGTGCTGTTTGTAGTCGTAGCCCTGCCCCGCGCCCTCGACGCCCATGAACACCAGTTTGTCGGTGCCTTGATAGCCGTTGATGGCATCGAAGCCGAAGGCGCCGCTGAACAGGAAGGTGTTGTTGCCGCCCACCGCGGTCATCACATCGTTGCCGGCGCCGCCGACGAAGGTCACATGGCCCTTGTCGCTGATCAGGTTGTCATCGCCACCGAGGCCGAACAGCCAGCCACCGTCCGCGCTGGCGTGCAGCGCATTGCCGTAGCCATCGCCGCTGAGGGAGTGATTGTACTGAGTCAGCTCGCTGCCATTGTTCAGGCCCTTGGCGGTAACGCCCCAGGTGATCTCCTTGCTGCCCCACTACGAACCCGCCTCTTGGCTGACCAGCGCGCCGATGTCGCGGGTCAGACTGATGCCGCCGTAAGCGTCGCGCACGTACAGGGTGCCGTCACCGTCGTTGGCGAAGCTGAAGTTCTGCAACGGTTTTTGCAGCTCGAAGGTGTTGTGCCCCTGACCGCCGAGCAGAATATTGAAGCCGCCGTCATCGCGGAAACGATCGTCACCGCCCAGACCTTCCAGAAAGTCATTGCCGCTGCCGCCCTTGAGCCAGTCGCTGCTGTGCGTGCCGATGATCAACGTGCTGCCCACATGCGGTTCGCCGCTGCGGCCGAGGTCTTCAACCCAGGTCTTGCCGCGCGATGACTCTTCCAGGTTGGAAACGATGATCGTCGAGTCCTTGTGGGTCAGCCTGTAGAACTGCGAGTCGATCACCCGGTTCAAGCCGTCGGCATAGCCCAGCGAACTGTGGGCCGACCAGTTCAGCGGATTGACGATGCTGAACGGCACCAGGTTCTGCGCGGTGGATGCGTAGTTGTCGGTGAAATTGACGATATTGTCAGTGGTCGAATCGTGCGCGCCGTCGTGTTTGCCAAGCGAACCGCTGCTGAACGTCGTGCCGTCGAGTACGCGGAACACCGGGTCATTTTCATAACCGATGTTCAGCACGTTGCTGCCGGTGCTGCTCTGGGTTGGTGAAGCGAAGGCGATATAGTTGGCATCCTTGAAAAAACCGCCCCAGTGGCTCGCGCTGAGTTCGGCCACGCTGTTGACCCCGAGCCCGCCGAGGCTGTGGCCGCTGATCAACACGTCCTGAGCGGCGATGCCGTTGGCAATGGCAAACGCGGCGACAGCCTTGAGCAGATTATCGAAAGCGTTTTTCGCGTAGTTGCTCGCGTAATCCGAGGGCCCGAAAGCGGCCAGCAGGTTGTTTTTCATGTCGCCGTAGGTGTCGCTGTAACCGAGCCCGCCGGTGCCACGAAAGGCGATGCCGATACCGATCAGTTTGCCGGCGGCATCGTATTTGCCGAGCACTTCGGCCTCGGCGCTGGTATAGCCATCCTGCTCACCGAAGAACGTGCCCTGTGCGCCGACCTTGCCCTGATAACCCAGCGCCGATGCTGCGACGGGCGCCCAGGCGGCGGCCGGTAACGGTTTGCCGGTCGGCGTGTAGGCATACAGCGTCAGTGCGATGGCGTCGCTGTACAACGCTTTGCCATCGGCATTTCTGTAATCGAACAATCCCATGTCGTGCCCTCTTCCTTCAAAACGGCAGTGCCCTTGAGCACTGCCGGTACCCTCAGAAACTGCCGTTTAGAACTGCCAGTCCAGCGTCAGCCCCACGCCGTGGTCTTTTTCGTTCGATCCGACCAGACCGTTGTAATCCAGATTGACCCGCACGTCACGGTTGAGCGCCAGACCGGCGCGCACGCCGACCACCGCTGCGTCGCGATCCATCGACATGCTCTGCACGGTGAAGTCGCTGTTGCCGTTGGCGAACGCCAGGTGGCTGTCGGCGTCGATACTGCTCAGGTTGTGCTGCCAGCCGAGGCTCGCGCCCAGTTCCAGCTGATGCTGATCGGACAAGGCGAAGCTGCGCTTGGCGCGCACGCCGAGGGTCGACAGCACCACGTCGCGGTTGTCCTCACCGCCCTTGAGCGCCGCTGCGTCACCCTTTTCGGTGAAGCTGTCGGTGTTGAGGTGGACGTAGGACAGATTGGCGAACGGCTGCAGATTCATTGGTTGCAGGCCCAGATCGTACGCGGCTTCGGTGAACAACTGCGCGGTGGTCGCATCGCGCTTGGTTTTCTGCTGGCCGCTGACACCGGCAAACTGCAGATCACGTTTGGCGTCGATGCGGTGCCAGCTGTAGGCGCCGCCGACGGTCAGGCGCAGCGCATCGATTTCATGCCCCAGATACGCACCCAGGTGGTAGCTGTCGACCGACGCCGACGAGTGCGTGCCGCTGCCCATGCTCAACGAGCTGTCGCTATAACCGGTGACGAAACCCAGGCGCGTATCTTCAGCGATCAAGCCGTCGACACCGGCCAGCAAGCCACCGATGGAGCTGGTGGAATCGGCATTCTGGTGGCCGCCATCGCTCTTGCCCCACGACCCCAGCACCTTGACCCAGGCATTGCTGTGATCGTCAGTCGGCGCGTCAGCGTTGAACAGATCGCGCTCACGCAGACGCTCGCCCACGGCTTCACGCAGGTAACGGCTGTCGTTGATCAGCAAGGTGCCGATGGCCGGATGAATCTCGCCGGAGAGTTGCTGGAATGCTTGTTGCGCTGAGGCCGCGTTTGGCGACAGCAGCAGGGTTTCGAACAAGACATTGCCGGCGCCCAGACGCTCAGCCGCCGCACCGACCGCGCGCTGATTCGGCGTCAGGCCGACGCTGGAGAACGAGGCGTCATTACGCCCCACCGCCAGTTGAATGCCGTCTGCCGAATACGCCAATGTGCCGCCGAGGAAGGCGTAGTCCGGCAACACCTGGCCGAAGCGTCCTTCAATGCCACCGGCCGCTTGCAGGATGTTGTAGCGCGTACCAAGCAGGCTTTGCACTTCGCTGGTGGACAGCAAGGTCGGGCTGTTTTCCAGCGACATGCTTACGGTGGCGCCTTCGATGACGGCTTTGCCGCCGGCAACGATCTGGTCGCTGCTGGTCGGCGACAGCTCGACGGCGTAGGTCGAACCCGGCGCAAAGATCACGTCGCCGGCAACGTTCAGCGTGCCGATCGAGTTACCCGGCGCCACCGTACCGCCGCTGTTGACCGCCAGCGCGCCGATGCGGCCATTGCCGCCGAGGATGCCGCCGTCATTCACGGTGACGGCCGATTGCAGCGAACCGTTGATGGCCAGACGGCCCTGATTGACCAATGTCGGGCCGCTGTAGGTGTTGTTGCCGGCCAGCACCAAAGTGCCGATGCCCTGTTTGGTCAGGCCACCGTGGCCGGAAATGTCGTTGCGCCAGGTATCGAGGCCGCAGGTAATGTCGGTGCATACGCGCTCGGTCGGCTTGCCCTTATCGATGATCGCGCCGATGCCCGGCAGATCGGCGACGAACTGGCCGGAACCGTAGGCGCCGTCGATGCGGAATTCGGCCGGGATGTCCTGCTCGGTAACGAACATCGACGGGCCGTCGATGCCCTTGCGCAGGTTGATCATGCCCCAGCCGTACAAGGCATCAATGCCCGGTGCGCCGAGATCGGTCGCGGTGGTGCGCAGGACCGTGGCGACCTGATCGCCGGTCATGTACGGAAAGCGCTCCATCAGCACCGCCACCGAACCGGCCACATGCGGCGCGGCCATCGAGGTGCCGTTGTAGTTGGCATAACTGGTGGTCAAGTTGTCGAGGCTGGTGCCTTCGATGATCGAGCTGTAGATTTTCGTGCCCGGTGCGGCCACGCAGAAGCTCGCGGTGTAGCCGCAGCGCGAGGAAAACGTACTCATGATGTACGGGTTGCTGCTGGCCAGATCCGGGTTCTTTTGCAAGGCGGCGACGGTGATCCAGTTCGGCGCGATGTCCGGGACGAAATAGCCGAGGCCGGCGATCGCATCGGGGTTGTTGAGGTTGTAGTCGTTGCCTGCGGCAAAAATGGTGACGATGCCGCTGCGCGCCGCGGCGATGGCGCCGTCATAGGCGCCGCCGGGTTTGGTCCCGAGCAGCGTGCGGATCTCGTTGAACTGCAACTGCGCGTCATTGACGGTGAAGTGCGGATAGGCCGGATTGCGACCACCCAGATCGAAGCGGTCGGTGATGCCGATGCCCCAGCTGTTGTTGATGATTCGCGCGCCGCTGGCGATCAGCGCATCCCAACCGGCCTTGTACACCGCGCCGTCGTTGCCGCGCACGATGCCGTCTTCCGGTCCCGGGTCGCCGTTGTCGGCGCTGATGATCTGCGCGCCGAACGCCACGCCGTGCATCACGCCACCGTCACGGCTGCCGGCGGCGATACCGCCGACATGGGTGCCGTGAGCGCCGAGTTTGCCGTTGGAACCGACCGTCGGCGCGCCGTCATAAAGGAACGCGTCGCCGGCTTTGACCGGGATGTACGGGTCGGTGTATTCGCGGATCCCGCGGGTGACCAGGGTGACGACTTTGTTGCTGCCGGAGAACTCCGGGTGCGCGGCGTACACCGGCTGGTCGAAGATCCCCAGTTTCACGCCTTTACCGGTGTAACCGGCGGCGTAAGCGTAATCGGCACCGATCGCGCCCAGGCCCCAGTCGGCCTGGAATTCGCTACTGCGCCAGCTCGACGGATCGCCCGTGCGGCCGTTCTCCACGTAAGGCGCAGCGTGGGCGGTGCCGAGGGCGCAGAGCACGGCGAGCGTCAGGGTTTTCAGGGCAAAACGGCCACCCGTTTGCGCGGGGGTATTGTTGTTGTTCATCCAGCGACCTTCCTTAGTGTTGTTGCGAAAAATCCGTCTCAATCCGCACGTGATTGTTCCCACGCTCCGCGTGGGAATGCCTCAAGGGACGCTCCGCGTCCAGTGACGCGGAGCGTCACGGGCTGCATTCCCACGCAGGAGCGCGGGAACGATCAACGCCTGTGGCGAGGCGTAGCGATTAAAACTGCCAGTTCAGGCTCAGGCCAACGCCGTGCAGTTTTTCGCGACTGGCCAGTTGTCCGTGGTAATCGAGGTTGACCCGTACGTCCTTGCGCAACGCCAGGCTGGCCTGCACGCCGACCAGCGCGGCGTCGCGTGCCAGCGCTGAACTTTCCACCGCGTACGGCGTGCCGCCGCTGGCAAAGCGCAGGTGTTGCTCGGAATCGATGTCGCTGAGGCTGTGCTGCCAACCGAGGCTGCCGCTGACGTCCAGCGCTTGCCTGCTCGAAATATTGAAAGTCTTGCGCGCCCGCACACCGAGGGTGCTGAGCACTGCATCGCGCTGATCGCCGGAGCTTTTCAGGGCAGCCGCATCGCCCTTCTCAGTGAAACCCTCAGTGTCCAGATGCACGTAGGCCAGGTTGGCGAACGGCTCCAGCGCCAGTGCTTGCAATTCGACTCGATAGGCCGCTTCGCCGAACACTTGAGTCGTCGCTGCGTCGACCTTGGTTTTCTGTTTAGCGCTAACCTCGCCGTATTGCAGGTCGCGCTTCACATCGGCGCGATGCCAGCTGTAAGCCGCGCCAGTGCTCAAGCGCCAGGCGCCGATTTCACGACCGGCGTAGGCGCCGAGGTGATAGCTGTCGACCTTGGCTGAAGAGTGCGTGCCCGACCCCATGCTCAGCGAGCTGTCGCTGTAACCGGTGACCAGACCGATACGGGTTTGCTCGTCCAGCGCGCCGTCGACACCGGCCAGCAGGCCACCGATCGAGGTGTTGTAGCCGGCCGTGTCGTGGCTGGAATCGGTTGAGCCCCAGGCGCCCAGGGCTTTGATCCAGCCGTTGGCTTGCGCCGCAGAAACATCGTGCAGACGCTCGCCAACGGCGTCGCGCAGCTGACGGCTGTCGTTGATCAGCATCGTGCCCAGCGCTGGATAGATTTCGCCGCTCAGTTGTTGAAACGCCTGTTGCGCAGACGCGGCGTCTTCCGAGCGGAGCAGGCTTTCATACACCGAGTTGCCTGCGCCAAGACTCTCCGCAGCCGTCGCCACGGCGCGCTGATTCGGGGTTTGGCCAACACTGGCAAAAGAGGTCGCGTTGCGTTCGATAGCCAGTTCAATGGTGGTGGCGCTGTAATCGAGGACGCCACCGATAAACAGGTAGTTCGGCTGCACACGGCCAAACCGGCCCCATATACCGCTGTTCGCCTGCAGGATGACGTAACGCTGACCGAGCAGGCTTCTCGCCTCCACGGCACTGAGTAGAGTCGGACTGTTTTCCAGCGACACACTGACCGTAGCCAGACCGGGGGCTGCCAGGCCGCCGGCAACGACTCGGTCGCTGCGGGTGGGCGACAGCTCAACCTCGTAGGTCGAATCCGGGCCGAAAATGACATCACGCTCTACGTTTAGCGTGCCGATGGAGTGGCCGGGGGCAAGGTGGCCGGTGCGGTTGACAATCAATCCGCCGACCTGACCGGTGCCACCCAGGGTACCGCCGTCATTGACGGTCACCGTCGAAGCCAGCGAACCGTCGACGCTCAGCAGACCACCGTCGACCATGGTCTCGCCAGTGAACGTATTGTTCCCGGTGAGAAACAGGCTCCCTGGCCCGGACTTGGTCAGGCGGCCCTGATGGCTCCGGTTTTCCATTGCAGCGTCACGGGCCATGCCCACCGCGTAGTCGGTTTTATCCTGCTGACTGGCATTCTCCGCAAGCCCCATGTACCAGCCCTTGCCGTAGACTGTTCGCTGCCAGGCATAGTGCTCGGCAAGCTCTTCATCGTCGCGGGCGTCCGCTGCCTTGCCGGAAATGTCATTGCTCCAGACGTCGCTCTGGCCTGCCGCCAGATTGGCGTTGAACACGCCCATCAACTGCCCCGGCCCGCGCATCGCCCGGTCCAGGTTGATGACGCCCCAGCCAACCCGTTCGTTCGGCACTTCGGTCACTGAACCATCCAGTTGCGTGGCCGTAGTCAGCAGCACTTGCAAGGCTTGCTGATTGTTCATGTACGGGAAGCGTTCCATGACCAGCGCCAGTGCCCCGGTCGCATGGGGGGCCGCCATCGAGGTGCCGGACTTGATCCCGTAGCCGCCGCCGGGAACGGTGCTGTCGATCTTCGCGCCGGGAGTGGTGATGCACCAGTATTTGGCGATGCCGCACTGGTTGTACTTTTGCTGATTGCCCTGATCGAGCCCGGACACCGCCAGCCAGTGGCCTTCGAGATCCGGCTGGAAATACGGGAGTGCTGCGCGCACGCTGGCATTCGGGTAGCCGCTGTTGCCGGCGCTGAACACGTTGATCACTCCGCGCCGCGAAACATCTGCCGCCGCATCCAGCCAGGTGCCCTGATTGAAGTGCTGGGCGTAGGCCTTGTGCAAATCCGCGAGGGTGCGGTAGCTGACATCCGGCGGCTGACTGCCCCAACTGTTGTTGATCGCACGCACACCGGCATCGGCCAACGCGTCATACACCGCTTTGAAATAGCGCGGGTCGGGGTTCGGGCCGAACAGGAAACTGTCGTTCTTGTTGGTGTTACCGACGTAGATCTGCGCGTTGTACGCCACACCGTGCATGCCGTTGCCATCACGCGCGGCGCCCATGGTGCCGACCACGTGAGTGCCGTGGGAATCGTTGTTGGGGTTGAGCGTGCCGTCGACGTTGAACGCTGAGCCGTCGAGGTAAGTACCGCTGGCCAGCACCGGGTGGTAGCGGTCGCGGCTGAACTCGGGGTGGGCGGCATCGAAACCGGAATCGAGGGCGCCGATTTTCACGCCTTGACCGGTGATGCCCGCTGCGTAAGCGTATTCAGCCTGCATGCGACTCAGGCCCCAATCGCGGACGAATTCGGCGCTGCGCCAACTGGCTGGATCGCCGGGTTTGCCGGCTTCGAGATAGGCGGCGTGGGCCGCTGTTGTCGAGATTGCCAACAGCAGGGTGCCGACCGGAATCGGCTTGATGCGTACGTCCATGTTCTGTTCTCGCTTTTATTGTTTTTTGTGCAGGCTTTACTACGGTGTCGCCTGCTTCCCCTCACCCCAGCCCTCTCCCCCAGGAGAGGGAGCCGATTTATGTTGATTCAAGTATCGCGTCCGACGCGGTCGTTCAGGTCGATGCAGACATCGCCAACGCCTCGGTCAGTCCCCTCTCCCTCTGGGCGGTCCGACGTTTCGGGAGGGTTAGGGTGAGGGCTGCCCAGCGACCACAAATGCCTCGTCCACCCGCGCCAGATCCTGCTCGTTCAAGGTCCCGGCGTAAAAATGCAACTTGGTCCAGGCCATCAAGTAGTCATAGCGCGCCTGCGCCAGATCGCGGCGGGTGGTGAACAGTTGTTGCTCGGCGTTCAACGCGTCGAGGTTGGTCCGTTCGCCGCCGAGGATGCTTTGCTTGGTCGACACCACCAGCGCTTCGGCCGAACTCAGGGCTTTCTGATAGGCGCGCAATTTGCTCACGCCGGACAGGCAAGCGCTGAACTGGCGGCGCAGTTCGATCAGCGTCTCGCGGGTCTTGCCGTCGAGTTCGTATTCGGCCTGCTCCATCGTGCGGCTGGCCTGGCGGGTCGAGGCGGAGACGCCGCCGCCGGCATACAGCGGCACGCTGACTTCAAAGCCTATGGTGTTGGTTTCGTAACGCTGGTTATAGGTGTTGCCGCTTTCCGATTCGTTCTGCCGCATCGAGGCGTAGGCGCTGACTTTCGGCAAGTGCCCGGCGCGGTTGCGCTCCACTTCGTAACGCGCGACTTCCACGGCCTGGCGTTGCGACGCGAGGTTGGGGTTATTGCTCACCGCCAGTTCGTGCCAAGTGTCGTAGTTGGCCGGTTGCAAAGCGAAGGTCTGGAAGTTCTGGTTGAGCGGCGCCAGATCACCGATGTCCACCGCTGGTGTGCCGACCAATGCGCCCAGCTCACGCAGCGCGGCGTCCTGCTCGTTGCGCGCCTCGATTTCCTCGGCGGTCGCCAGTTCATAGCGCGACTCGGCTTCGAGGATGTCGGTGCGAGTGCCCTCGCCCTGCTTGAACATGTGTTCGTTCTGCTGGAACTGCTGCTCGTAGGCCTTCTTCTTCGCCAGCGCGATGTCGATCTGGTCCTGGGCAAACAGCGCCTTTGTGTAATTGTCGAGCACACGCACCAGCAATTCCTGGCTCTTGCCACGGAAGGCTTCATCGGCAAACAACGACTGCGCCACGCCTTTGCGATAGGCCGCGTACGCCTCGTAATCGAGCAGCGGTTGTTGCAGGGTCAGGGCCGAGCCGTAACTGCTGTAGTTGCGATCGTCGGTGCGATTGCGGGCGCGCTCGTCCAGAGACGTGGCTTTCGACGAGTTGCGGCCCTTGTTGTAGGTGTAACCGATGCGCGGCAACAGCCCGGCGCGGCCGATGGCGCGGTTTTCCAGGCCCGCATCGCGCTCCTTGATCGCGCCGAGGAACACCGGGTCATTGCGCAACGCCTGTTCGTAGATCTCGAACGGCCCCATGGCCGCTACTGCCGATTGGCTCGCGAGCAATGTCAGCGCCGCCAGCATGGAAAACTTGGTCATACAGCCGAACATCCTTATTCCTCGGTCAACGCGGAACCGGCCCGATCGAGCAGCGGTTTGAACAGGTAATTGAGGAGTGAACGTTCACCGGTGCGCACGAACATTTCTGCCGGCATGCCGGGTTTGATCACCAGACCGTTGAGCTTTTCCATGGCCTGATCGCTGACGCTGCTGCGCAGCACGTAGTACGGCACGCCGGTTTTTTCGTCGACCATCTGGTCGGCGGAAATCAGGCTGACTTCGCCCGGTACGCGCGGGGTTTTGCTCTGGTTGAATGCGGTAAACAGAATGTCCACCGGCAAATGCGTACCGACCTTGTCGATCAGGCTGATCGGCAAGTGGCCTTCGACTTCCAGCGAGGTGCCCTGCGGCACGATCTCCAGCAAGGTTTCGCCCTGGCGCACCACGGCGCCTTCGGTGTGCACGCCAAGGTTGACCGCGACACCATCGGCAGTGGCGACAATCTCGCTGTGTTGCAGGTCGAAACCGGCCGAGGTCAGTTGCTCCGACAGGGTCACGCTTTTCAGTTGCGCGTCGGCCAGTTGCGTGCGCACTTCCTTCTGGTATTCCTCGCTGTGCTGTTGCAGTTTCAGGCGCGTTTCGAGGATACCCTGCTCGACCCGGCCGCTCTCGCCGGTGTTCTCGGCCAGTTGCTGCTGCACTTGCGACAGTTGCCGCTGATATTCCATCAAGCGGTTGCGCGGGATGTAACCATTGTCAGCCAGTGGCTGCAGGTTGCTCAATTGCTGTTGCAGCGAATCGGCCTGCGCGTTCAGGTCGGTGCGGGCGCGACGCATGCCAGCCAGTTGCGCGGTGGCGCCTTCGATGCTTGCACGCAGCCCGGCCTGCTCGCGGTAGAACGCCTCGCGGCGGCTGCTGAACAGTTGCCGCTGGCCTTCGAGCACCAGCGCCAGGCGCGGGTCCGGGTCGCTGCTCAGTTCTGCCGGAAAAGTCACTTGCTTGAGGTTGTCACGCTCGGCTTGCCAGCGTGCGAGGCTGGCCCAGGCCATGCGGTATTGCGCTTGCAGCGACTGCACGTCGGCGGCGACCTGGGTCTGGTCGAGGCGGAACAGCGGCTGGCCTAGCTTCACGATTTCGCCTTCGCGCACCAGAATCCGGCTGACCACGCCGCTGCTCATCGACTGCACGGCTTTGCGCTTGCCCGAGACCACAACGGTGCCCTGCACCGGAATGCCTTGATCGAGCGGCGCCAGTGCCGCCCAGGTGAAGAAGCTGCCAGCGCCGACAATCGCCAGAATCCAGCCCATGCGCGCGAAGAATTTCGCATCGCGCTCCGGGCGTTCGCTGAGGTAGGCATGTTCCATGTTCGCTTCGTTTTCAGTGTTCATGCTTGCGCTGCTCATACACCCGAATTCCTCGTCGAGGGCTGATACTGTCGGCTCATGCTGAGCCCGCCCGGTGCCTGCGCGGCTTTTTCACGTTGTTGTTCAGGGTTGCCGGAGAGTGCCTTGAGCACGTCCTGGCTCGGGCCGAAGGCTTGCAGGCGACCTTCGTTGAGCACCAGTAACTTGTCAGCCTGGGCCAACACCGAAGAGCGGTGCGTCACCAGCACCACCGTGGTGCCTTGCGCCTTGAGCGCGGCAATCGCGCTGGCGAGCGCCGCTTCGCCGACAGTGTCGAGGTTGGAGTTCGGTTCATCGAGCACCACCAGCGTCGGCGTACCGTACATTGCGCGGGCCAAGGCGACGCGCTGCTTCTGGCCGCCGGACAAGCCACTGCCGTCCTCGCCCAGTTGCGTGTCGTAGCCTTGCGGCAAGCGCAGGATCATCTCGTGCACGCCAGCCTGCTGTGCAGCCGCCACTACTTGCTGCGGATCGGCCGTGCTGAAACGCGCGATGTTTTCGGCGATGCTGCCGCTGAACAGCTCGATGTCCTGCGGCAGATAACCGATGTACGGACCGAGCTGATCACGATTCCAGCGATGAATATCCGCGCCATCCAGACGCACGGTGCCACCCAGCGTCGGCCATACGCCGACCAGTACCCGCGCCAGCGTCGATTTACCGGAGCCGGAAGCCCCGAGCACGCCGAGCACTTCGCCCGCGGCGAGATTGAAATTGACCATGTGCAAGGTCGCGGTTCGCTGGCCCGGCGGGCCGGCGCTGACCTGTTCGAAGGTGATCTGGCCTTTTGGCGCTGGCAGCGCCATGGCGTCGTCACTTGGCGGGAACGCTTGCAGCAGCGCGTCGAGACGGCGGTAAGCCAGCTTCGCCCCGCTCCACTGTTTCCACACGGCGATCAACTGGTCGATCGGGCTGAGCACGCGGCCCATCAGAATGGAACCGGCGATCATCATGCCGGCGGTCATGTCGCCCTTGATCACCAGCAAGGCGCCGAGGCCCAGCACCAGCGATTGCAGGCACAGGCGCAAGGTTTTGCTCAGCGAACTGATCACCGCACCGGTGTCACTGGCCTGATTCTGCAAACCGAGGAAGCGCGAGTGCACCTGGAACCAGCGCTTGCGCAGCGAACCGAGCATGCCCATCGCCTGAATGGTTTCGGCGTTATGCAAATGGCTGGTGGCCAACTGGCTGGACTTCTGCGAAAAACCGGCGGCTTCGCCCAGCGGCTTTTTGGTCATGTACTCGTTCAGGCACGCCAGCGCGATCAGCAACAGCGCGCCAGCCGTGGCGAGCACGCCAAGCCAGACGTTGAACAGGTAAATCACGAACAGATAGACCGGGAACCACGGCGCATCGAAAAACGCGAACAGCGCCGGGCCGGTGACGAATTGGCGAATATGGGTCAGGTCGCCCAGCGATTGCCCGGCATTGCCCTCGCCCTTGAACAGGTTGCGTTCGAACGCGGCTTGATACACCCGCAGGTTAAAACGGCGTTCCAACTGACTGCCGATACGGATGACGATGAAGCTGCGCACTACTTCCAGCAATCCGATAAAGGCGAAGAAACCGACCACCATCAGCGTCAGCATCGCCAGGGTCGTTTCGTTCTGCGACGACAGCACACGGTCATAGACCTGCAGCATGTAGATGGAGGGCACCAGCATCAGCACGTTAATCAGCGCCGTGAAGCAACCGACACTGATCAGAATGCTCTTATAGTCAGCCAAAGCCTTGAACAAGGGAGCGGTGGCTGGGGCCTTCGCCATCTTCATTGATTATTCCTGAAAACTATCTCTCGCCATTCATTGGCGAAATTCGAGTTGATAATCCGCACAGTGGCGGAACTTGCCTTTTTGCCTGGCGCTTACACTTTCATAACAACTAGCGCCTTGAACTACGGTGCAGTTGCCAGTTGCAGTGGGCTTATAACGCCGAGGCAGCGCTTTATATTCAAACTTCGCTTTTGGCTGGATCATTTCGCTCAGGGCGCTCTGCGCTCAAGGGTAATGATCAGGCCTGATTTCAAAGTACTCAGATAAAGCCCTTCACGTTGTCGGCTGAAGAACTGGATTCTTGAGCCTTCTTTGCCGGTGATCGACAGGCCGTCAGGGTCCGTAAACCAGCCGATGGGCGTTTGTTCCAGCCACGCGCCGAGACAGTCGGCGCCCTCACCCAAGGTCTGGTTCGCGCGCAACTCGACAGCGCAGGTGTTCGAAGGCTTGTCCTGTTGCTTTTGCGCCTGCCGATCATCGCCTGGCGCGGACAATGTCGCTTGCCACTGCCCGGCAAATACCGCCGGTTCTTCCAGTCTAAGGCTGCTTGCCATGCTCGTTTCTCCTGAAACCATGATGAACGCCGCCGTTAGCCACGCCCCTGCCTTGTAGGTAAAAGCTTTACCGATCATGGGAATAATCGCTCCGGCGTGTAGCCTTGCTTACAGTCCAGCTCGATGCAAGCGGAGAAAGCGGCGCATGACGCGCCGCTTTGCCCTTTTACATCACGCCACGATGTCGCTGGTCGCTGCCTGGCCAACAGTGCTGACGATAAAGTCAGCCACGCCGTGCCCGGAGAAGTCCACCGACAACAGGCTGTTGCCACCCGACGAGGTCAGCACCGCATCGCCGGCCGCACCGGTGAAGCTGTTGACGAAGTGCAGGCCTGCGCCGTTGGTGATGCCGGTCAGGTCGATTTTGTCCAGACCGCTGACGAAATCAAGGATCTGATCGATCGCCCCCGGCTTGGAATCGGAACTGGCCGCGAACACAAACGTGTCCGAACCGGAACCGCCCCACAGCTTGTCGGCACCGCCTGCGCCGAAGAGGATGTCGTTGCCGGCACCGCCCTTCAGTTCGTTGGCTACGCTGTTGCCGATCAGCAAATCACTGCCGGAACCGCCAATGGCGTTTTCGATGATCGCGCCTTTGGCAATCGACACGTTGCCGACCATGCCACCGACGTCGGAGAACGAGGCGTCATTGAGGTTGATTTTCTGGTTCTGAGTGAAGCCGGAGAAATCCAGGGTGTCCCTGCCGCCCGCGTCCCAGACCGAGAACACCACTTTGTCGCTGGACGACGAAGCACTGAGGAAATCGCGCCCGGTGTTGGAGTTGAACCCGTAAGTGCTGTCACCGGTACGGGTGTTCATGTTGGCGCCGTAGAGCTTCTGGATGGCAGCAATGTCGTCCATCAGCGGCCCGGAGGCATACGCTTCCACCCCGCCTTTACTGAAGTTCTGGTTGGTGTTGCTTTCACTCCAGTAGCTCATGATGCTGTAACCGCGGGTGTCTTGCCCGTAGGTCGCATCATTGTAGGTCGGGTTGCCATTGCCGGCGTTGTAGTCACCGGGGTGCGCAAGACCGAGGGTGTGACCGATCTCGTGGGTCAGGGTCTGACGGCCGTAGTTGTTCAGATCCGGGGTCTTGTTCTGCGTATAACCGCTGTTGATCAAGTACCACGAAGTACCGTCATAACCGGCACCGGTCCCCGGCAAATAGGCGAACGCCGCAGCGCCATCCTGACCACCGCTGTAATTGCCAAAGGTCATGTGCCCGTCCCCGCCCGAGGCTTTCTCGGTGAAGGTAACGTTGGCGACATCGGCCCAGGACTGCATGGCCAGCTTGGCTTGAGCCTGCTGCTGCGCACTGAACTGGCTGAACCCGCTGATCCCGTGCTTGTTCATCGTGCTGAACGACGCCGAGGTCAGGAACGTATAGGTCAGCTCGATCTTGCCGCTGCCGTCCTTGTCCTGATAAGCAGCACCGTCGCGCAGCAACTGCGTAGCGGCCTGGTCGACGGTGTACGAGGGTTTGCCATTAACCGTGAGATTGCCACCACGATCGTATTGATGGCTGAAGCTATTGATCTGGTTGTAGGCCGAACTGAAGGCAGCCAACTGAAAGGCTTGCTCAGCGGAATCAACAGCATTGGTTTTGACTTTCGACATAAACACACTTCCTTGTTAAGCAATGGAACAGTTTTTGTCCGATAGCGACGATCCCGGCGAGATCGTCCTATCACTCGCCCAATGAAGGCGTAAGAAACCTGACACAATTCGAAATGTTGCGTAAAGGATTTTTTTAGTTGCAAAGAGAGTGTTCCGGGTAAATGGCCGGAAACATGGCACGTGAAGGTTGAAGATTGTTTGAAGTTGCGCAGGGAGTGCGAAATTGTCTGACGATTTTCTATTTAAATATTAAATATTGGTAAGTTGGATTTTGTTAGGTGCGTCGCACTTTCTTAATGCGGCGACATTGATTTGATATCAAGGATATTGGCAGTGCGTGCCTTCACAGCGGCGCCAACTCAAAAGCCCCTCACCCTAGCCCTCTCCCGGAGGGAGAGGGAACCGATCATGGTGGATGCAGGAGTTACGCCGACATGAAACTCCGAGTCGAACACACATTTTGAACAGCCCACCAATCAGCCCCCTCTCCCTCGGGAGAGGGCTGGGCGGGCGGCGTTCCGATGAGGGGCAGCCACACCACAAATCCAAAGCCAACCACCCGCTTCTAGCCACTCATTACAATGAGCGCCAGCTCGAGTGCCCTTGATCTTGCCATGCCGGACCCATCGGCAGGCTGAGTGGAGGGACCGATCCGGGGGTGGGAGCGCAGCGACCGTCTGGCGCAGCCAGACACAGCGGAAGGAGGTGCAGCGAAGCAAACCGTAGCCGCTGCGCCCGGATCGGTCCCGGAGCGAAGGAACCCGAGCCTGCGAGGGCCGAACGCAGGGGCCCAGCGTTTTGGTTACTTTTGGGCGTCTGCAAAAGTGACCCGCTGTAAAAGCGGAACCGCCAGAAGCAACACCCGCAGAAACGGATATTCACCCAACTCCCACAGAACCTGGTCGGCCCAGAGGCCGCCAAGTCCAAAGCCCAAGCAAAAAAATCAGCTCCCGGTACGAATCTTGTTCCAAACGCGCGTCCGCACCCGGTCAATACTCAAAGGCATCGCCTCCAGCGCAAACAGCTTGCCCATCATCTCCGGACTCGGATAAACCTTGGTATCGTTGCGGATCGCCGGATCAATCAACCCATCCGACTGCGCATTGCCATTGGCGTAATGCACATGATTACTGATCCCCGCCATCACCTCAGGCCGCAACAGATAATTCATGAACGCATACCCGGCCTTCTCATCCGGCGCATCAGCCGGCATTGCCACCATGTCAAACCAGATCGCCGCGCCCTCCTTGGGAATCGCATAACCAATCTCGACGCCGTTCTTCGCCTCTTTCGCCCGGTTCTCCGCCTGCAAAATGTCCCCGGAAAACCCCACCGCCACGCAAATATCGCCATTGGCCAGATCACTGGTGTACTTCGACGAATGGAAATAGCTCACGTACGGCCGCACTTTCATCAGCAGCGCTTCGGCTTTTTTATAGTCCTCGGGATTCTTGCTGTGGTGCGGCAGGCCCAAATAATTGAGCGCCGCCGGCAGCAATTCCGGACCGTTGTCGAGAATCGCCACCCCACACTTCTGCAGTTTTTCCATGTTCTCCGGCTTGAAGATCAGGTCCCAGGAGTCCACCGGCGCGTTGTCGCCCAGCACCGCTTTGACCTTGGCGATGTTGTAACCAATGCCCGTGCTGCCCCACAGATACGGAAAACCGTGCTCGTTGTTCGGGTCATTGGTCTGCAGCGCCTTGAGCAGCACCGGGTTGAGGTTTTTCCAGTTCGGCAACTGGTTCTTGTCGAGTTTCTTCAGCGCCCCGCCCTGAATCTGCCGGGCCATGAAGTGATTGGACGGAAACACCACGTCGTAACCGGATTTACCGGTCATCAACTTGCCGTCGAGGGTCTCGTTGCTGTCGTAGACGTCGTATGTCACACCGATGCCCGTGGCTTTTTCGAAATTTTTGGTGGTGTCCGGCGCGATGTAGTCGGACCAGTTGTAAACCTTGACCGTTTCCGCGGCCTGAGCAAGGGAAACGGCGAGCATCAGCGGTGCCAGAGCGAGGGTCTTGCGGATCATGGATCGATTCCTGTGTGGGTTGTCTTTCTTGTTGGCAGGCAATCAAAGGATCAAATAATCAGAAAATCAGCACGTAGCTCTTGCGCACGGTTTCCTGGATATCCCAGATACCGAGCGTCTTGGCCGGCAACATCAGTGCGTCGCCACCTTGTATGTGCAGGGTTTCGCCACCGTCATCGGGGGTGAAGGTGCAGCGTCCGGAAATGAAATGGCAGAACTCCTGCGCGGTGATCTGCCGGCGCCAGCGCCCGGGCGTGCATTCCCAGACCCCGGTTTCGACGCCATCGTCGCGCTCGACGCTGGTGGTCGAGGCGATGGCGACCGGCTCGCCGAGGGGCACGGCCACCGGGCTGGATTCGTCGAGTTGCAACGTGGCGGTATTTTTGAACTGGGTGATGCTCATGGGCTTACCTGTTTTTGGAAATGAACGACGCTTAATGCATGAAGCCTTCCATGAAACCGGCGACCCGGCTGGCGAGTTTGCGCCGCCACGGCGCGGTCGCCGGATTCGCCAGGGTCTGGTCCTCGTGGACGAAGCTTTTGATGATCGCGTTGTAGCCGAGCCAGCGGCACGGCTCCGGCTCCCAGGCGCGCAAGGCGTGAATGCCGCCGTCCGCCAGCACCCAGGGCTGATGGACAACCTCGCTGTCGCGCTCAAGAATCAGATCGGCCAGGGTGCGACCGCCGAGATTGCTGGCGCCGACGCCCTCTCCGCCATAACCGCCGGACAGCGCAATACCGTTGGCACGGTCACACAGCATGTGCGGCTTGAAGTGCCGCGACATGCCGAGATTGCCGCCCCAGGCGTGGGTGATCAGCACTTTTTTCAGCTGCGGGAACAGTTCGCCGAACAGATAGCGCCGCAGTTCGACTTCATCACGGCTCAAATCAAAGTTGTGGCGCAGCTTGCCGGCGAACTGGTAGCCGCCGCGTGCGCCGAAGATCAAACGGTTGTCGGCGCTGCGCTGGCCGTAAGTGACCTGGCGGCTGAATTCACTGAAGGCCTGACCGCGATTGAGGCCGATTTCGTCCCAGGTCGCCTGCGACAGCGGCTCGGTGGCGACTATGAGGCTTTGCACCGGCAACTGATAACGGCCCAGCGGTGGCAATGTGACCGAATAGCCCTCGACGGCCGGCACGATCCAGCGGCTGCGCACACTGGCCTTGGCCGTGCGCAAACTGCCGGACTGCCATTGCGTGACCGGGCTGTTTTCGTAGATTTTCACGCCCATGTCTTGCACGGTACGCGCCAGACCACGCACCAGTTTCGCCGGGTGAATGGTTGCTACATGAGGTGCGTAAATAGCCCCGTAAGGTTTGGCGATGCGCAGCTGCTGCGCCAGTTGTTCCGGGCTGAGCCAGCGATAATCGTCGTCGGTCAGGCCTTGGGTGTGCAGTTTTGCCAGATAGTCGCGCAGGTTCGCTTCCTGCTCTGGATAACGCGCCGCGCAGTACAGCACCCCGCCCTTGCGATAATCACAGTCGATACCTTCCTGTTCGAGAACGACCTCCACCTCGTCGGGAATGCTGTGCAGCAGATCGAATGACGCCCAACGCTGCTGCGGCGACAATCCGGCGAGCAAGCGATCCTCGCCGAGCAAATTACCCATCAACCAGCCGCCATTGCGCCCGGACGCGCCGAAACCGGCGGTTTGCGCTTCGACAATCGCAATGTCGAGGCCCGGTGCGTGTTTTTTCAGGTAATACGCGGTCCACAGCCCGGTAAAGCCGGCGCCGATGATCGCCACATCGACATCCAGGTCCCGCTCAAGCTCGGGCCGAGCGGTCAGCGACTCGTCGAGCTGGTCCATCCACAAACTGATCGTGCGCCACGCCGGCATGCCAGACTCCACCACTGAAAACCTTCGATGACGTCGATCCTAGTGGCAGCGCTCAGTGGCTGTCTTGCGCGCGTGCCCGCAAAGAAATTTGTTTGACGTAGGCTTTGGGCGACTGGCCGGTGTGCTGGCGGAAACAACTGTAAAACGCTGATAACGAATTGAAGCCGGCGGCAAATGCCAGCTCATCGATGCGCAGCGGCGACACCGCGCTGTCGAGCGAACGCAGCAAATGCTGCAGGCGCGCCTGATTGACGTAGCGGTAGAAGCTTTGCCCGAGCACTTGATTCAGCAGGTAGGAAATCTGGTTGCGACTGTAGCCGCACTCCTTCGCCACCCGCTGCAAATCCAGTTCAGGGTCGAGGTACGGCTGCTGCTTTTCGAAGTACTGCTGCAGGTCTTCAGCCATAAAACTCAGCTGGCGCGGCGACAGTCCCAGGCGACTCTCTGCCGGGCGCTGACTTGACGAGGATGTGCCATCTGCCTGCGTACGCACCAGCGAGGCATATTCATTGACCCGCCAGATCAGCCCGTCCTTGACGGTGATCGCCTCGCTCGAGCGAAACGACACCAAACCGTCGCCGCCGCGCAACGTCACTTCGTATTGAATGAACGCGGTGTTGCCATCGACGCGAATGCGGTCGCAATGCTCGAGCAGTTCGTCGGATTCTCGCGGCATGCTGACGCGCACGTATTCGCGCAACTCATCGAGACCGAGCACACGATTCTGGAAGAAGTCGTTGTACTGGATGTCCGGGTGATACAGCGCCATGACGCTGTCCAGGTCGCGATGTTTCCAGCTCAAGTGATAGCGCATGACCGTGCCAGCCGTGGCCTGGGTCTGTTCGGGGCCGTCATCGTCGGCGTGCATAGAAGGCTCGAAAAAAAGAACCGAGCTTGCCCAACATTGGCATTGGCGGCAACGAAAAATCAGTGATGGCCATTTGGCGAGTTCACGCCTCGACGTGATCCACATCAAAAAAATCGCTGCAATCGCCAAATGGACTGAAAATTCTCACGAGAATTTCACAACTGGATGCTACTTTTAATAACTGTCACCGGTTGAGCCAATGAAGGCTCTTCCCACCTAACATGGGCAAACGGAAGCGCTCGATGAAGAAGGCGGGCAACACATGAATAAAGGGTTTAGCAAAGTCACGTTCCCCAATGCATGCCAGCTAATGCGCTGGCATTTTCATCCCATGGGTTTCGAAGCAACGATGGACGCGCCAGGCAGCATGGTCGCCCGTCTGTTCGATCGCGCCAGTGGGGAAACCATGATTGCCATCGCCGGTATTCCCTGCGCGACGGTCATGAATGCAGCAGATGTGGAACGAATCATCGAGGCTGTGGAGGATGAGCTGGAAGCTTTCATTCCTCCAGAGTCTCTCAGGAGTTACGCCTAGCCTGTTGATCCATAAAGAAAAAAGCCCGCAGTGTGCGGGCTTTTTTGTGCTCAGGTGGTTTGCCTGGCCTTACGCTGATCAGCAAAGAACGGTTTGTTGCTGGCGACCCGATCGGACGCCCGTGGCATGTTCACCGCTTGCGCGTCCTGCGGTTCAACGTACCAGTAGCAATGGCTGACCGCACGGGTGATGCCGACATAGGCCAGGCGCAGGATTTCGTCTTTCTGCGCATTGTCATATGGCTCGCTGTCGCCCGCTTTACCGAGCCCGGCCATGCGGTAAACCTGATTTTTGTAAGGCGAACTGGTCAGGTGCTGACAATCGCCGAGCAGGAACACCGCATCGGCCTGCAGGCCTTTGGCACTGTGATAAGTCAGTTGCTTCAGACGCCGAGCTTCGTACGGCAAGCTCGAATCTACATTAAGTACCGGCTGAATATGCTCGGCTATCAATGTCTTATCGCTGCTTTTTCGATAAAGCATCAAGATTGAATGACCCTGGCGATAGTGCTCGGACAAGCGCTCGGCCAGTGCCTGATCGTCACGCTCGAGAACATTGACCGCTTGCAACGGCTTGGGCGCACCGCTGGCCTTGGCCTTTTTGCCCGGGATGGCCGGCGCCGCGCGGACGATATGTTCGGCGGCGTCGATGATGTGCTGGTGGCTGCGGTAATTGTCGCTGAGCATCACTCGCGTCGTGCTGGGCGACGGAAACTCCTTGTCAAACGCCATGAAGTAACTCGGCGAACTGCCGCGCCAGCCATAGATCGACTGCCAGTCATCGCCAACGCACAGCAATGACGAACGCTGCGCCCCGCGCCCGACGTGCATGGCCGGACCTCGACTGCGGATTTCAGCGAGGCTTGCGCGGATCCAGGAAACGATCTGCGGCGAAACGTCTTGAAATTCGTCAATCATCAGATGCGACAGCGGCCGAAGCAGCTCATCGCTCAACAGCTTGAGGTTTTCCGGCGAATGCTCGCTGAACAAGGCGAACATCCGATTGTAGGTCATGACCGGTGGTTTCTGATCGAGCAGATGATCTTCGAAGGCGCGCCAGAACAGGCTCAGCGCCTCGAAGAAAAACCGGTCCGGATCGTCTTTGGCGAAACTCATGCGACCGACTGCGTCAGGCACATCCAGCCCCAGGTTCTCGATAAACCCGGCCGCGGCGACAAAACAATCGAGCAACGGCGCCGAAGTCAGCTCGCCCTTGACCTTGTATTCGAAGCCCGGACCGGCGCTGGCATCCCCGGCCAGGGTTGCCAGGATGCGCCTTGAGGACTCGTAACTATCCAGCCAGATCAACGGCTTACGACAGAAAGCTTGAAACAGGGTGCGCTTTACCGCCCATTCGGCGCGCACGCTGAGCTTGGCGTTGGGCCGGGAAAGCTGAGGGTTCTCGCGTTGATCGAAGCCCAGCACTAACCAGGCATCAAGACTCGGGATGTAGCCATGACTATGGAATTTCGCACCATTGATCTCGAACGTCTGCCGATTCGGTTCGATGCCCTTGATCGGCCACGCACCGGCGCGAAACCACAGATCCTCGATCACATCGCAGAGTTCTTCATCACGTCGGGCGGCCAGCTCCGTTACCGCTACACGCTTTTGTACGTCCGGGTGATCGCGCTCCAGCTCCTTCAACTGCAAACCGGCGCGGGACAACGGCTGAATCAACTGACGGAAACGCTCGTCCTGGTTAAACAAGCGGTGATAGCAGGCGTTGAGCTGCTGGCGTTGCGCGTCATTGATGCGCAGGTCAAACGGGTTGCTGTCGACCTCTTCGGCCGCGCCCTGCGTTCTGTCACTGAGATTCTCGAAAGCCTGCAAACGCTCGAACCCCGGCAAGCTGCGCACCATCGGTAGAATGCGCGAATGAAAGGTACGCACCAGTTCGCGAGCCTGGCGCAGATTCACTGCCAAGCCCCAGAGTGCGAATACTTCGATCAGTTTGTTGATGAAATCCTTGCGCGACTCGCGGGTGAAGGTCACCACCGTCATCGAGTCCAGCTCGAAACCCAGATAGTGCTTGAGCAGCAGGATACGCAGCACCAGCGTGGTCGACTTCCCCGCGCCAGCCCCGGCGACCACCGAGGTCGACGGCGTTTCGCTGAAGATCATCTTCCATTGCGCGGCGCTTGGCTGCGCGTGGGCAGGCAACAGGCGCGCGACATCGGCTTTCATGCGTTTTTTCAGTTCGGCCGTCAGCGGCAGTCGCCAATCGTCGAACAAATGGTTGTCGACGCCGGGCGGGCGGTGCTCGGTGTTGCGGCTGTCGCGAATCAGCAACACCTGCCGGCCTTCCTCCAGCCCTTCGAGTTTGCCTTGTTTAAAGCCGTAATCGACACCCGCGGTGTGCCCGCTGCGAAAGCCATCCGCCTGCCCGTGCAACCAGGACGCACGGTGCTGCGCGCGCAAACGGGTCAGACCATGGCCGAAGAAACGCGCCGCCAGGCGTTTGAACCAGGGCATCTCGGCCAATGGGCGAAGTTCGGGAGGGAGATCGGGGGTGTGTTGCGCCACGCAGACGGCTCCAGTGTGTGAGGCTGAGGCGGCTATGGTGTCTGGATTCGCCGCACGTTTCTAGCGAAATGCTTATGGCTCATCGGTTTAGGCGATGAAATGAAAGTCCGGTGAGATGTTTTAGCTCCTCTTTACATCAAGCTATTCGATAGTAATGCCGAACTTTTTACGCTTTTTATCGATAGTTAACGGGTAGATGATCGCCGTCATAAACCACCGGTTTCGCCCTGTGCCGAACCTATTGCGGAGACGATCATGCTTGAACTCAGACCTTTCGATTCGCTGGGCGCCGCCCACCACGGCTGGCTTGATGCCCACCACCATTTCTCTTTCGCCGAGTATTACGACCCGCAACGCATGAACTGGGGCAACCTGCGCGTATGGAATGACGACGTGATCGCCGCCGGCAGCGGTTTTCCGCAGCACCCGCACCGCGACATGGAAATCATCACCTATGTGCGTGAAGGCGCGATCACACACCAGGACAACCTTGGCAACAAGGGCCGCACTGAAGCGGGTGACGTGCAGGTGATGAGCGCTGGCACTGGCATTGCGCACAGTGAATACAATCTGGAAGCCCAGGACACACGAATCTTCCAGATCTGGATTCTGCCGACTGAAACCGGCGCGCCGCCGTCCTGGGGTGCCAAACCGTTTCCTAAAGGCCAGCGTGAAGGGTTCGTGACATTGGCCAGCGGCAAGGACGGTGACGACCAGAGCCTGCGAATCCGCGCCGATGCGCGTCTGGTGGCGGCGAATCTCAAGGCCGGGGAAACCGCGGAATACCGTCTGGATGAAGGGCGCCGTGCGTATCTCGTTCCGGCCACCGGAGTGATTGAAGTCAATGGCTTGCGTGCACAAGCTCGAGACGGCGTAGCGGTGGCGCAGGAGCAAGTGCTGACCGTCACGGCGGTTGAAGACAGTGAAATCGTTCTGGTGGATCTGGCTTGAGGTCTTTACCGAAATCCCTTGTGGGAGCGAGCCTGCTCGCGATGGCGTAGCGTCAGGCGATGAATTCGTTCGCTGATCCACCGCATTCGCGAGCAGGCTCGCTCCCACAGTTGCAGTAGGAATGTAAAAAGCCCCCGCCATCGTGAGATGGCGGGGGCTTTGTGTCATCGCTCAAAGCATCAACGGCTGGAAATCGCCCCATCCACCAATGCCTGCGCTTCAACCACCAGTTGCTTGAGGTGGTTATCACCGACAAAGCTCTCGGCGTAAATTTTATAAATGTCTTCGGTGCCCGACGGCCGCGCGGCGAACCAGCCGTTCTCGGTCATCACCTTCAGACCGCCGATCGCCTGATCGTTGCCCGGTGCATGGCTGAGAATGCTCTGGATTTTCTCGCCAGCCAGTTCGGTCGAGGTGACCTGCGCCGGCGACAGCTTGCTCAGCAACGCTTTCTGCTCTGGATTGGCCTTGGCATCGACGCGCACCGAGAACGGTTCGCCCAGTTCATCGGTCAGCGCCTTGTACGCCTGGCTCGGATCGCGCCCGGTGCGCGCGGTCATTTCCGCGGCGAGCAATGCCGGAATCAGACCATCCTTGTCGGTGCTCCAGACGCCACCGTCCTTGCGCAGGAACGACGCACCGGCACTTTCTTCGCCACCGAAACCCAGCGAACCATCAAACAGGCCTTCGGCAAACCATTTGAAACCGACCGGCACTTCGTACAGGCGACGGCCCAGACGCTGGGCGACACGGTCGATCAAGCCGCTGCTGACCACGGTTTTGCCCACGGCGGCATCGGCACGCCATTGCGGCCGGTTCTGGAACAGGTAATCGATGGAAACCGCCAGATAGTTGTTCGGCGCCAGCAGACCACTCGAAGGCGTAACGATGCCATGACGGTCGTGATCCGGGTCGCAGGCAAACGCGACGTCGAAACGCTCTTTCAGGCCAATCAGGCCTTGCATCGCATGGCTCGACGACGGGTCCATGCGAATCTGGCCATCCCAGTCGACGGTCATGAAGCGGAACGTCGCATCGACTTCTTTATTGACCACTTGCAGATCCAGACGGTAATGCTCGGCAATCGCCGACCAGTAGCGCACCCCTGCTCCGCCCAGCGGATCAACGCCCAGACGCAGCTTGGCGTCACGAATGGCATCGAAGTCGATCACATTGATCAGGTCGGCAACATAGGTATTGACGTAGTCCTGGCGATGGGTGGTGCTGGCCTTGAGCGCCTGCTCGTAGCTGATGCGCTTCACGCCGGCGAGCTTGTTGGCCAACAGCTCATTGGCCTTGGCCTCGATCCACTTGGTGATATGGGTGTCGGCTGGCCCACCATTGGTGGGGTTGTATTTGTAACCACCGCTTTGTGGCGGGTTATGCGACGGCGTAATGACGATGCCGTCCGCCAGGCCCGAGGTGCGGCCGCGGTTGTAGCACAGAATGGCGTGGGAAATGGCCGGTGTCGGGGTGTATTCGTCACCTTCGGCGATCATCACCGTGACACCGTTGGCGGCCAGAACTTCCAGCGCGCTGGCCCCGGCCGGGGTCGACAGGGCGTGGGTATCGATGCCGACGAACAGTGGCCCGGTAATGCCTTGCGCTTCGCGGTACAGGCAGATCGCCTGGCTGATTGCCAGAACGTGCCACTCGTTGAAACTCAAGTCGAACGAGCTGCCCCGGTGTCCGGAAGTACCGAACGCCACGCGCTGAGTGGAAATCGACGCGTCGGGCTGTCCGGTGTAGTAAGCCGTTACCAGTCGCGGGATGTCGACCAACAGTTCTGCCGGTGCCGGTTTGCCCGCAAAAGGACTGAGTGTCATGCAAAACCTCTGAAATGGAGTGATTCAGGAATAGAGCGCAGTTTACTGGCAGTTTGACCGTAGCGCGACGGGATCTATCCGGGACTCTTCCGATGTTTTTTAACGTCAGTCAGCGGGGGCCAGACGCAGGGCGTCACCGAGCAACCCGACCACACTGGCCAGATCACGCTCACCATGCCCCAGCGCACTCAATCGCAGGTTTTGCCCGTGCAGCCCCTGCAAGCTGAACAACTCGCCCGGCGCCACCACAATCTGCTGCCTGAGCAGGCGCTGGAAAACCTGCACCATATTGACCGGCCGCAACGACCGCACCCACACGGTAGCGCCGCCCTCGGGCTCGACGACATCCAGCGCATCGCCCAGGCGATCGCGCAACAGCGCAATCAGCGGCGTGCGGCGTTCCTTGAGCATTCTTCGCAAGACCGACAGATGCTGGTCCAGTCGCCCGCCCCCCAGCAGTCTGGCAATGGCTTTCTGGCGGATCGGTGACAAGCGGAATGCACGCAACAGAAAGTGCCGCTGCAACTCATGGCGCCAATGCCGCGACAACAGATAACCGAACGGTGCCTCAGCGCCAATGAACTTCTCGAAGGTTGAAAACACCAGCAACCGTTCAGGGTCAAGCCAGTCACGCAAGGGCTGTGCGCCCTCGCCGTCGTGCAGTTCGCTGTAGCAATCGTTTTCCAGCACCCAGGTGCCATGCAATGCCAATAAATGCGCAATGGCCTGCTGGTTACTCAGCGGACGCAGGCTGCCGCGTGGCATGTTCAATGCCGAAGACACCAGCATCAAACGGACCGATTCGTGCGTTAACAGCGACTCGAGCCGTTGCGGATCCACCTGACCTTCGCCCAGCAGAGGTAATTCGATGACCCGCACCTGGGCTGCTTGCAACAGACGCAGGATCACCCAGTCACATGGCGATTCGACCACGACGGTGGCGCCACGCAACTCCAGCACCGCAATCAGTATTTCCAGTACCCCACGCAAATCTGCGCCGATATAGACGTCGTCTGCGCGCCAGTAATTGGCCGTCGAGGTGGTGTAGCGCGCGGCCAACACCGTGCGCAGCTCCCGCTCGCCGCACGGTTGGATCAGCGAAGACGGCTGGCGTGGATACTGGCGCAGCAATTCGCGCTCGAGCATCAGTAATGGACTGTCCAATGGCTGCAGTGAAGCCGGGTCGTCAGCGCTCAGCACGCACATGCCCGGGCGTCTGGCGTTGACGTACACCGTTTCCAGCAAATCATGGCAGCTCTCCAGCGAATCCATGTCGTGTAGCGGCTGAGCGTAATACCCGGACTTGGCGATCGAGTAGACCCGCCCTTCCTTTTCCAGCAGCGAATAAGCGTACTGCACTGTCGAGATCGATACGCTGAGCCGGTCTGCCAGTTGTCGCAGCGAGGGCAGGCGCACTGCTGCGCCCTTCCCGGCTTCGTCTATCAACGATGTCAGATACCGATAAACCGCCTGATAAACAAAGTCATTATCCCTCGACGCTTTCACAATCCCGTGTCCGTGGGCATCCATTCATCTCCTGACAAAGGGCTCATGGTCAGCCTTTTGCCGAGCGGTCTGCAGGCGGCTGTGCAGTGGCGCCCTGGTCGTCCAGGCTCGGCGCGGTGGCCTGATCTGCAGCGGCCAGGCGAAACGGCCCCATCGCATAGAGACGCACGATCAACCGGAGCGGCAGCCCGCTGACGTCGGTCATCCACTTCACGACCTGTTCCGGGGCATGCAGGCCTTGCATTGCCCGGTGCAGCTCCGGGATCGCCACCAGCATGCCGGGGTGACAATGGCGCAGGAACCGCTCAAGACCCGCGCCGCCATCGATGAACGGGGCAAACAGCAGGCATGTCAGCTGGATCTGGTTCAAGTCGAAACTGGCCAGCAACGCACCTTCCGCCTGTACGCTCAGTTGTTCGAGCTCGCGCAAATTGCCGAAACTTGCCAGCAGTTGCTCGCAAACGGATTCAGGGACCTGTTTTTGCCGCATTGTCAGCAAGCTGCTCGCCAGATAATCACTGACGCCCGCGTCGTAGGTCCGACCTTCGATGAATTGCGCCTGCAAACCTCGCAGATGCGCAGCCACCACAGGCTCTGCGTGTTCATCGTCGGGCTGATAGAGCGTCATGTCGTCCGCCTGGAAACCAAGGAAATCACTGAGCAATGGCCAGCGCTCCTCGAGCTTGCCGACAATCATGTCGTTGATATGAATGAAACTGGTGCGCCGACAGGCTTCAAACTGGCCTTGCGGATGCCAGGCCACCCGCTCCTCCTCTGGGTAGAACTCCCGGTAATAATCGCCACCCAGCGCATCGAGCAAAGGGAAGAGTCTGTCGAAGCCCACATTGCTCACCTGTGGCCCGGCGATGCCAGCCTTTTGCACCGCCCGGTCCAGCCCGTCGAGAAAATGCTGCTGACGGCGCGTTGATTCGCTCCCGATCATGGCATCAACGCCATGATTCCAGCGTGCTATCTGGCCATAGAACTCGGCAGTGGCGAGGTAGGCGTCATCCCACAAATGCAGCGGCTCATCCCAATTGCGTCGATGCCCGAGCAGCAGCAAATTGAGGCGATTGGCTTCGCGACCGGCATCACTGATCGGCGTCTGATGATCAAACGGCACGACTTCCCGATGGTCCACCATCACCAGCTCGACCCGTGGATCGTCATACAGGAACAAGGCACTGTAGCTGCGATGCATGTTCTGCAGGGACGTCTGGCTGTTGCCGTTCCAGCGCAGATTGGCTACCCGCAGCTGAAACGTCGCCGGCGCACGGCTCGCAATGCTCAACTGAGCAGCGCGCAGCAACGCCAGGGTGTAACAGCTGTCGCGCGACCCGGACTGGTTCACCAGGACCTTGAATTGACCGATGTGTTCCATGCCACCCGCGGCCACCGCCAGCCGCTGAATCAGCAACTGCAGGGCCGTGCGTTCGGCACGGGAGAAAAAACTCAGCAAGCGTTGCAATACTTGCTGGTAGACATAGTTCATTGCTTGATCATGGATCGTGCTCATCGGTATTTACCCGGAATCGAAAAGTTCATGCCGCGTTCACGGAGATATCCGTGGCACGACAATTCATCAATAAGTAATAGACGCTCAAATGCTAACACTTACAACTTTGAAGTTATTTGAAACACTTGAGCTGGCAGAACCCCAAGGACTGCCTTTTTTTGGCCTCAAAGCCCCGTAATTACGGGGCTTCCCTCATTCACCGTTCGTCCTAGGAAATTTCCTACGGGGTCCGACGGCAAGTGAGTACAAGAAAAAGAGAAGTGGTTTCCGAATCGTCTTACAGCAATTAAACAGAAGTTGCCGCTATCAACAAATTCAACCGCTAGATATCGCGCAGGACAAATAGAATGCACAGCCATGGCTCATTCCTTGAGATGAAAGTAATCATTCAATTATCAGGGCTTATAGGGCGATTAGAAGATACAGATCGAGAGCAAAAACCAGTTCAGTTGTTCAACAGGCACGCGGACGGCGCCTCAACAAGCGTGGTAGTCGCAAAGGGAGAGTAAACGCAGAGGAGTCCGTGGGACCACGGACTCCGAGGGGCAAGGCTTACGCCGGTTCGACTTGCAGGGCAACTCGTTCGCGGCACGGGCATTCGTCCATGTAGCGATGTGCTTCGACGAACTCGTTGAACGCGAATACACGGGTTTTAAGTGGCAACAGTACGCGGTCAGCGGTCAACTGATTGATGTCACGCAAGGCTCGTTGCAGGGCGACGTGATCCTGCACGATCCCCAGCTCGGGCTTGCCGGTGAAATTGCCGATGCAGTGGACGAAGAACTGAATGTTCTTCTGAAACGCTGCGCAGGCCGGGAACGGCGTCTGGTTACCGCCCTGCAAGCCATACAGCACCAGGCTGCCGCGCGGGGCCAGCACATCGCCGAGCAACGACATCTGCGGGCCACCGAGGCCGTCGAACACAACGTCGACACCGCGGTTGTCGGTGATCTTGTTGATTCGCATCAACAGATCTTCCTCTTCGGTGACGATCACCTTTTCTGCGCCCAGAGACAGCAGATACTCGCGCTCCTCGGCTTCCTTGGTCGCGGCAATCACCCGCACACCCAGCGCCTTGCCCAACTGGACAAACGACGGGCCGGCGCAATGGCTGGCGTCGGTGACCAAGGCGAATTGCCCCGGCTTGACCCGCGCCAGATCGGCGTAGGCAAAGTAGGCGATCAACAGTGGCGTGTAATGCACGCTGGCTTCGATCGGGCTGAGCACATCTGGATAACGGGTCAAGGCAGTACGCGGCAGCACGATCGACTCGCCGTAAACCGGATAGTCGTTGGGGCTTTCAGCCGGGAAACTGGCGACCTTGTCGCCCACGGACAGGTCCTCGACGTCGGCACCGACTGCGGTGACCACACCGGCCATTTCATGGCCAAGGCCCGAAGGCAGGCGGGCCTGGGACGACGCCAGGTTCTGACGCCAGAGGGTGTCATACCAGCTGATGCCGATGGCTTCGACACGCACCTGCACTTCGCCAGGACCTGGCTGAGCGGCCGCATGCTCTTCGCATTTGAGCACCTCGGCCGGACCAAACTTGTGAAAACGGATCGTGCGGGACATCGCAAACCTCGTCAAAGTAACCTCTAATGCCATGAACTCTATCTGGGCTTTCGACCCAAGACCATCAGTGGCTATTAATAGTCGACATGCCTGTCATTGATTCCGCAACAGAAGCGGCATTGGCAAAATCCAGAAAAAAAGCGCTGCCGCCGTCTGGTAAAAGCTGAATTTTCCGGTGCAGAGTACCAGCCTTTCCCCGTAAGATTCATGCCGGCCATTGTTCTCATATGGCCGCTCTCGTCAAGCTTGATGACTCTGCCAGGACTCCAGATGAATCGTAATGACCTGCGTCGTGTCGACCTGAACCTGTTGATCGTATTCGAAACATTGATGCACGAACGCAGTGTGACCCGGGCGGCAGAAAAGCTCTTTCTCGGACAACCGGCAATCAGTGCGGCGCTGTCGCGCCTGCGCAGCCTGTTCGACGACCCGCTGTTTGTGCGCACCGGGCGCAGCATGGAACCCTCTGCCCGCGCGGTGGAAATCTTCGCCCTGCTCTCGCCGGCCCTCGATTCGATTTCGACCGCCGTCAGCCGTGCCGCCGATTTCGATCCCGCGACCAGCACGTCGGTGTTTCGGATCGGTTTGTCCGATGACGTCGAATTCGCCCTGCTGCCGATGCTGCTCAAACGCCTGCGCGCAGAAGCACCGGGCATCGTGCTGGTGGTGCGTCGAGTCAACTACATCCTGATGCCGGGCCTGCTCGCCTCCGGCGAAATCTCGATCGGCGTCAGCTACACCACCGACCTGCCCGCCAATGCCAAACGCAAAGTCCTGCGCCGCAGCGCCCCCAAACTGCTGCGCGCCGACACCGTACCCGGCCCGCTGAGCCTGGACGATTACTGCGCCCGCCCGCATGCACTGGTGTCGTTTGCCGGCGACCTCAGTGGCTTCGTCGACGAAGAACTGGAAAAACTCGACCGCAAGCGCCACGTGGTGCTGGCCGTGCCGCAATTCAACGGGCTGGGGACGCTGCTGGCCGGCACTGACATCGTCGCGACCGTGCCGGATTACACGGCTGACGCGCTGACAGCCGCCGGTGGACTGCGCGCCGAAGACCCGCCGTTGCCGACGCGTACGTTTGAACTGCACATGGCCTGGCGCGGGTCGCAGGATAATGACCCGGGTGAGCGCTGGTTGAGGTCGCGGATTCAGATGTTTTTTGGGGATCCGGACAGTCTTTAAGCGTCGCCGGACAGCCCGTTCAGCTGACCATTTTTTCAAACCATTCCAGCGCATTACCGATACCTGCTGTGCGCAACGATTTGAGGCGAATCGAGGCGGTCGGAGGAACCGGATCAAAGGTGCAGCGCAGGTTTGGACTGGCGAACGCCATGGGCCGAGGGAACGCGGACACGCAGGGCAATCAGCAACGCGGCCAGCAGCATCAGCACGGCTGCCGCTATGAACACGCCTGCGCTGCCACCGAGGCTGAACATCGCCCCACCCGCGGCGGCCCCCGTGGCGATGGCTGACTGTACAGAGGCCACCACCATGCCTCCGGCGCTTTCCGCCTGGTCCGGCACCGCGCTGGCGACCCAGTTCGACCACGCCACCGGCACACCACCAAAGGCCATGCCCCAGACCGCCAGCAACACCGCCTGCCCCGGTACCGAGGCCGGCAACAACACCAACGCCAATGCTGCAACGCCGACCAGCGCGGGCATCAGCACCAGCGTGGCCAGCGGGTAGCGCTCCAGCAGCCGGCCGGCCAACAGCGTGCCGACGAAGTTCGCCACACCGAACCCCAGCAGCATCAGGGACAGCCCTTGCGCACCGATGCCGGTCGTCCCTTCAAGGAATGGCCGAACATAGGTAAACATCGCGAAGTGCCCGCTGTGCACCAGCACACAACCGAACATGCCCATGGCAATGCCTGGGCGCAGCAACACCTCGAAAACGGTGCGAAGTCTGGCTGGCCGCCGAGGCGCTAGTTTCGGCAGCGTGAACGACTGGAAAGCCAGGGTCACCATGCCAACCGCCGCCGCTGCGAAGAACGCGCTGCGCCAGCCATACAGCCCGCCCAGATAGCTGCCCAGCGGCACTGCCACCACTGTGCCGATGGCGATGCCGCTGAAAATGATCGACAGCGCGCGCGGCAACAAGGCACTCGGCATCAAGCGCATCGCTACCGCCGCCGCCATGCTCCAGAACCCGCCAAGCGCAATGCCCAGCAAGATGCGCATCACTAACAGCACCGCGAAGCTGGAGGAAACCGCGACCAACAGATTGGACGCGACCATCAACACGGAAAAACCCAACAACACCCAACGTCGGTCGATGCCGCGGGTCAGGCCTGGCACCAACAAGCCAGCGAACAGCGCCACCACGGCTGTCACCGTTACCGCCTGGCCAGCCAGCGCTTCGGACACGCCCAGCTCGGTCGCCATCAACGTCAACAAACTGGCCGGAAGGTACTCAGCGGTCAGTAAGCCGAACACCCCCATTGCCAACGAGAAGACAGCCATCCACGCAGGTGCCGCAGGCTCTGCGTCGGCGCTGACGCCGCAATGGCGGTCGGACACGGTGTTAGCTACACAGTCAGTCATTGCTCGGATCTCCCAATCTTCATTTCGAGCCGCAGTCTAGGCGCTGAAAATCGGATGATCTATGATCCTTAGTCTCGACTTTTTGACCAAAACACCTGAACGATGCCTGCCGATCAGTTTGCCCTTTCCTCGGACCTCATCAACGAGCTGCTGCGCGGCATGCGCCTGCGTGGCGTTGACTACCGGCGTATCCAGGCGGGTTCTACCTTCGGTTTGGGCTTTGCGGAAAAACCTGGGCACGCCTGGTTCCACTTCATGGCGGTCGGCAATGCGGTACTGCGAATGGAGGACGGCAGCACCTATGCGCTGTCTGCCGGCAACGCCGTGTTCATCTCCCATGGCGTCGCCCATCAACTGTTTTCCCATCAGGACGCGCCTGTCCAGGACATCGATCATCTGGACGGTGCGCCCTTGGGGGACGCCGTCAGTGCGGTGGACACCGGAACCGATGCCAGCCCGGTTCCGAGCACTATTTTGTTCAGTGCTTGTATGGAGTTTGAACTGGGCAGTATCCATGGCCTTGGCAGGCTGATGCCGGGCTTGATGCTGATTGATGCCGGCGGCCAGCGCTACCCCGGACTGATGCCGATCCTGACCACCATGGAACGCGAGGTCAGCGCCGCACGCGTTGGCTACGCCGGTATCCTCGCGCGTTTGGCCGACGTGGTGGCTGCCATGGTCGTTCGCGGCTGGGTCGAGTGCGCCTGCGGGAATGCTTCTGGCCTGGTCGCCGCGTTGCGCGACCCCCGCTTGGCCGGTGCACTGCTTGCGCTCCATCAACATCCGGGCCGCGACTGGACGGTTGCGCAGTTGGCAGAGCACTGCAATACCTCACGCTCGGCCTTCGCGGACCGCTTTCAGACGACCATTGGCATGGCCCCGCTGCGCTATGTCACCGAATTGCGAATGCGCCTTGCAAGCCAATGGCTGACCCTCGAGAGGCTACCGATTGAAGAGGTAGCGCAGCGTTTGGGCTATACCTCCCAGGCCGCGTTCAGTCGTGCATTCAAACGCATCACAGGCAAGACGCCTGGATTGAGTCGCAAGGTCAGGCAAGCCGAACGCAGCTAGTCGATGGCCAGCGCGAACAGGCGCAGCTGCCCGCTCAAGCCTTGGCAGGCGCCATCCCGGACTTGCGCGCATCTCGAAAAGCAAACATAAACACCAACACCACGCCCAGCGAAAAGAACGCCGGAAACAACCAGATGCGCTGCCACTGATGCCCCTCAGGTGTGGCGTAGTAGTCAGAGACATGCCCCGCGACCCAGAAACCGATCAGCATGCCCACGCCGTAAGTCGCCAGGGTAATCAGGCCTTGGGCCGAACTTCTGAAGCGTTCAGGGGTTTTGGCATCGGTGTAGATCTGCCCGGACACGAAGAAAAAGTCGTAGCAGATGCCGTGCAAGGCGATACCGGTGAACAGCATGAAGGCCAGGTCGGCGTTGTTGCCGTAGGCGAACAACACGTAGCGCAAGGCCCACGCCAGCATGCCCATCAGTAAGGCGATCTTGATGCCGAAGCGGTGAATGAACAGCGGCAGCAGGAGCATGAACAGCACTTCGGACACCTGCCCGATGGCCATCTTCGCCGTGGGATTGGTCATGCCGATGTCCGCCAGAAACGGGTTGGCATTCTGGTAATAGAACGCCAGCGGGATGCAGATCATGATCGAGGCAATGAAAAACACCAGATAGCTGCGGTCTTTCAGCAGGCCCAGGGCGTCGAGGCCGAGGAGCTGTTTGACCCCGGTGCGGGTGTTCTCGGTTTTCAGCGGTGCAGTACTCGGCAGCGTGAAGCTGTAGACGCCCAGCAGCAGAGAGGCCAGCGCCGCCATCAGGAAGGTGTTGCGCAGGCCGCCTGAGGCAATGGCGGCTTTCGAATCCCAGGCGAACACAAAACTGATCACCACTCCGGCGACAATCCAGCCCACCGTGCCCCACACCCGAATGCGCGAGAACTCCAGCGCGGGGTCGCGCATCTGCCGGAAGGCCACCGAGTTGACCAATGCCAGCGTCGGCATGTAGATCATCATGTAGGCCAGTACATAGGGATAGAACGCGGCAAAATCCGCCGCTCGGTAAAGCTGATAAAGCAACACCGCCCCCAGCAGATGCAACACCGCCAGAATGCGTTCGGCATTGAAGAAACGGTCGGCGATCAGCCCGATCACGAACGGGGCAATGATCGCGCCCCAGGATTGGGTCGAAACGCCATGCCGATCTGACTGCCGCTGGCGCCCAGTTGGCTGGAAAGAAAAGTGCCCAGGGTGACAAACCAGCCACCCCAGATAAAGAACTGCAAAAACATCATGGCGCTCAGGCGCGCGGTCATCCAGATCATCACAGTCACCGTTTTGTTTTTATTGGGAAAAGCGGATGAATCTCAGGCGTCGGGCAAGCCGAGCAAACGCCTGTTGGAAGCCGCGTCGCTGGCCACGCTGGCGAAATCGTCAAAGGCCTTTTCGCTTCTAGTGATCATGTGCTCGCGGATAAATGCAGCGCCCTCGGCAGCACCTTGCGCAGAATCTTTCAGGCAGCATTCCCACTCCAGCACGGCCCAGCCGCTGAATCCGTATTGGGTCAGCTTGCTGAAAATCGATTTGAAGTCGATCTGCCCGTCACCCAGTGAACGGAATCTTCCGGGACGCTCGACCCAGCCCTGATAACCGCCATAGACACCGGAGCGCGCATCCGGACGGAATTCCGCGTCCTTGACGTGGAACATGCGGATACGTGAGTGATAACGGTCGATAAAGCCCAGGTAGTCCATCTGTTGCAGCAACAAGTGGCTGGGGTCGTAGAGGATCGCGGCGCGAGGATGATGATCGACGGCTTCAAGGAAACGCTCGAAGGAGGCGCCGTCGTGCAGATCTTCACCGGGGTGAATTTCGTAGCACAAGTCGACACCGGCTTCGTCAAAACAGTCGAGGATCGGCAGCCAGCGCTTGGCCAGTTCGGCAAACCCTTGCTCGACCAGACCGCTGGGGCGCTGCGGCCAAGGGTACATGTAGGGCCAGAGCAGAGCCCCGGAAAACGTTGCGTGTGCGGTCAGGCCCAGACGCTGGCTGGCCCGCGCCGCCAGTTTCAATTGCTCGATCGCCCACTCGGTGCGCGCCTGAGGCTGGCCGCGCAAATGCGCCGGCGCGAAGTCATCGAACAGCGCATCGAACGCCGGATGAACCGCCACCAATTGCCCTTGCAGGTGTGTCGACAGTTCACTGATTTCCACGCCGGCGCGTTCGCACACGGCTTTCAACTCATCGCAATAGCTCTGGCTTTCAGCCGCGCGTTGCAGATCGATGAAGCGTGTGCCCAGCGTCGGCAGTTGAATGGCGCTGTAGCCTTGGGACGCCGCCCATTGCGCGATATTGGCCAGGGTGTCGAACGGCGCTTCATCACCCATGAACTGCGCCAGGAAGATCCCCGGGCCGCGCAGGCCTTGAGAGACAGCGGCAGTTGCGCTCACAGCGGAGGCTGGCGGTTTCATACGTTGCACTCCAGAGGGGTCCATTTGGCATCGCTGTGGTGGCTGGCAATGGCCGCCTCGATAAACGCCATGCCGCGCAGGCCGACTTCGATCCCCGGCACGCCAGGTGCGGCATGGTTTACGCCACCTGTGCGTATGGCCGTGGCAAAGTCGCCGTACAGATTGGCCATCGCTTCCAGATAACCTTCGGGATGTCCGGCGGGCAAGCGCATGTGCCGGGTCGCGGCCTCGCACAACCACGGCTGCCCGGTACCGGAACGCAGGATGCGCATCGGTTGCTCGAGTGAGCGATGAATCAGGCTGGCGGGCTGTTCCTGACGCCATTCGAGGCCGCCCTTGTCGCCGTAGACCCGAATGCTTAGCGGGTTTTCTTCGCCCGCGCAGACCTGACTGGCAATCAGCATCCCGCTGGCGCCCTGCGCCATCTTGAACAGCATGGCGGCGTCGTCATCCAACTGACGGCCCTCGACGTGCACGCCGAGGTTGGCACACAGGTGGGTGATGGCTTGATCAGCGACAAACTCCGCCAGGGAAAACGCGTGGGTGCCAATATCGGCGATGCAACCGCCCGCACCGGACAGCGCCGGCTGACCGCGCCACTCGGCCTGCTTGTTGCCCTGCCCGGCCACATCCTGGCTGAGCCAGCCCTGGGGATACTCCACCAGCACCTTGCGCACGTCTCCGATGACGCCGCTGCGCACCATGTCCCGCGCTTGCCAGACCATCGGGTAACCCAGATAGGTATGCGCCAGGCCGTACAGTCCGGTGCTGCTGTTCAATCGAGCTTTGAGCTCCTGCAGTTCAGCCAGGCTCAATGCGGCGGGTTTCTCGCTGAACACATGAAAACCTGCAGCCAGTGCTTCGCTGGCCACCGGCGCGTGCAGATGATTGGGCGTCACGATCACCAGCAACTCCATGCGCTCTTCAGCGGGGAGTGCACGCTCGGCTTCCAGCATCAATTGCCATGTGCTGTAACAACGCGACTGAGGCAGGCCCAAGCGGTTGCCGGTTCGCAGGTTGTTCTGCGCGTCGCGACTGAACGCTCCGCACACCAGCTCAAAGCGGCCATCGAGGCCCGCGGCCTGATGGTGCGCTTGGGCGATAAACGAGCCCTCTCCGCCACCGACAAAGCCCATTCTTATTTTAGGTATCACTGTGTTCATCGCTGACCTTCTCTGTCTGGCGCGGCTGAAAGCTGTTTGCAGGGGAATGTAACCGGTTACATCTGAGCAGAAATTTAGGCGCTGGGGCGAGAGCTGTCAAATCGATCATCCACGCTCACAAGGATTCAAGCGCAGGCAGAGCTGCTGTAAGCTCGCCCGACGTACAGTTCAAACATGAGGTGGTTTTGTCCAATATCCGTGAAGTCGCCCGGCTCGCTGGCGTTTCGGTCGCCACCGTATCGCGTACCCTGAAATCGCCCGAGCGCGTGCGCCAGGCCACCCGAGACATCGTCAATGCCGCCGTCGAGCAAGCCGGTTATCGCCCCAACCTGATGGCCGTGCAGTTCCGCTCACGACGCACCGGCAACCTGGTGATTCTGGTGCCGAAAATTGCCAATACGTTTTTCGCCCGGGTGATCAGCGGCGCACAATCGGCGGCCCAGGCCGCCGGTTACCGATTGCTGTTGTGCGATACCCAGGGGCGCGAAGAAATCGAGCGTGAATTTGCCGAACTGGTCTACGCGCATCAGGCCGATGGCGTGATTCAGTTGCGCGCCTACGATCCCTTCCCGGTCGACAGCAATCAGCCGCCCCCGATGGTCAACGCCTGTGAAGTCATCCAGGGCGGACGCCATCCCACCATCAGCCTCGACAATCACGCAGCTGCCAAGGCCATGACTGAACACTTGATCGGTCTGGGCCATCGGCGGATTGGCCTGATCAAAGGCCCTCAACACAGCCCCCTGACCCAAGCGCGAGTCGCCGGTTATCAGGCGGCGCTGGACAAGGCAGGCATCCCCAGCGACCCGGCGATCATCTGCCACGGCGATTTCAGCTTGCGCGCCGGCTACGACGGCGCCGCCACCCTGCTGACGCTAAGCGATCGCCCTACCGCGCTGTTTTGTGAAAACGACGAGATGGCCATCGGTGCACTCAAGCGCATCAAGGAAGCCGGCCTGCGGGTGCCCGAACATATCTCGGTGGTGGGCTTCGATGATATTCCGTTGGCGCACTACTGCGATCCGCCCCTGACCACCATCGCCCAACCCGCCGAAGGTTTTGGCCGCACGGCCGTCGAGATGTTGATCAACCTGATCGAGAAAAAGATCAATCCCGAGCAGCATGTGATTCTGCCTTTTGAACTGACGATACGTGAAAGTTCGGCTGCGCCTTCAGCACGATAAATACCTATCGAGGAAACCGCTCACACGCCGGCATGCAACATTGCGCTCAGACGTCCAGGTCTTCGGGATGCAATTTCTGCCCCTCGCTGCAGCAGATCAGCGAGGCGCGCTGCAGCAGCAGACACTTGAAAAGAACCTGAATCTGCTCGCTGCAATAATGACGATTGCGGTTTTCCGCATGGCTCCATACACCGGTGATGATCCATTGAAATCTATTTGACTGTGTATGCCTTAAAACATAGTCGACGCAACCCGGCAGCGTCGCGAGGCGATCAAGCGCGCCTTGTACTTCAATGCAGGTTTGAGACGGGCACACATGAAAGTGCACTCTGATTTGATTGTAACTTTCACTCGTCTGCCGCTTCTCTGGTGACTCATTCATTTCAGCACCTCACTGGCTACCTTCACACGTTCATTTACAGCGTGACTTGTAGAAAGTCCGCAAGTCATGCGTGAGCCCTATGTAGCCGAAGCATATTTTTCGGCAGCCGAAAAGAGAACACGCGCGGGTATTCAGCACTTACACAAATAAAGTGCGAATGCCGCCGAGGCCTTTGAAACGAAGCCCCTGAGTCATTTAAATCGCTGGGATGTAAGTCCTCATTCATTACTCAGCTGTATCTGAACGCTCCACTGGTTGATGCTCGTTACCGACCTGCAATCAGCTGCACGACCAGGACACACCGATGAAAAGTTTAGCGATCATTATTCCGCCGAAGCGGATTGACGCGCCGATGCTCATGTCGTGCCTGGGTATATGGCGCAAAAAATACAACTTGAGAATTTTCTCCGTTGATGTGCGCAACAGCGAAGAGATGCCAATTGCCAATCTCAAGACGCACGACCTGCAAGAACTGCATAGCGATTGCTTTGACGCTATCGCCGTGATGGGCGAGACGGGAACCAAAGAGTATCTATGGAACAACACGGACATTATTTCCAGACTGCAAAAATTCGACAAAGCGCGAAAGTTGATTGCCGGAATTGGCCTTGGCTCGATAGTACTGGCCCAGGCCGGTGTTCTGCTTGGAAAAAAAGCGACCATCGATAACTCAGTCGAGTTAGTGATTCAGTTGAAAAGCTATGGCGCCATCTTCGTGCCCGAAGATGTAGTGATATTGAAATGGATCATCACCGGTAACGGCAAGGATGTTGAAGCTTTTGCCAACGCCGTATCGATGTGGCTCCGAACGTCCCCGCAGCAAATCATTAAATAAAACCAATGGCCTCAGGAGGCAATATGAAACATCTCGTGAAAGCAGTGCCGGCGATGCTCGCTCTATCGGTCGGGTCGGCAATGGCTGCTACCGATCCGGTGCCGGAACATCAAACCCACACCTTTCTCAACGCGCTTGCGGCGGGTGGTGGCAAGCCTCTGGAGCAACTGAGCCCTAAAGAAGCCCGCGCCGTGCTGACCGGCGCACAAAACTCGGTAAAGGTTGATTTATCGGGCGTAGAGGTCACTCACAGGACGATCACCTTCGAAGGTAAACCCCTCAAGCTGACGGTGATACGGCCGGAAAAAGTCAAAGGCGAGCTTCCCGCGTTCATGTTCTTTCATGGCGGCGGCTGGGTTCTGGGAGATTACCCGACACACGCGCGGCTGATTCGCGACCTGGTCGTTTCCTCCGGCGCGGTCGCGGTGTATGTCGATTACACCCCCTCCCCCGAAGCCCACTATCCCACCGCCATTAACCAGGCCTACGCGGCCACGCAATGGGTGGCTGAAAACGGTCAACAGATCAATGTCGATGGCACGCGTCTGGCGGTGGCCGGTAACAGTGTCGGCGGCAACATGGCCGCCGTCGTGAGCCTGATGGCCAAAGAGAAAGCCACCCCGAAGATTCGATTCCAGTTGCTCCTCTGGCCGGTCACCGACTCCAGCTTCGAAACGGACAGCTACAAGCAGTTCGCTGAAGGTCATTTCCTCACCAAAAAAATGATGACCTGGTTCTGGGACAGCTACACAACCGACCTGAATGCACGGGCGCAAATTCATGCATCACCGCTCAAAGCCAGCATTGATCAGTTGAAGGGCCTTCCACCTGCACTCGTTCAAACCGCAGGGCTGGATGTGTTGCGCGATGAAGGCGAAGCGTACGCGCAGAAGCTGGACGCGGCCGGGGTCGATGTCACGGCGGTTCGCTACAACGGCATGATCCATGACTATGGCCTGCTCAACCCGTTGAGCCAGGTGCCCGAAGTCAAAGCGGCCATGAGGCAGGCAGGCACGGAGCTCAAAGCTCACCTCAACTAAGCGAGCCTTGCGCATGCCGTATTCGCGGTTGGGTGCGGCATGCATCATTTGCCCTCCCGCCTCACGCTATCGGGCTCGCCAGGCCAGCCTGGGCGGGACAACAAAGGAGTTCACCATGATCAACCTGACCTACAAACGCGCCGGGGTTAACGGTATTCGGCTCAACTACGTGGTTGCGGGCGCAGGCCCGGTGGTTTTGTGCATGCACGGCTGGCCACAAAACCATCGAGAGTTCATACCTGTCATTGACAGGCTTGCGCAGCATTACACGTTCATCGCCCCGGACCTTCGTGGTTTTGCTGACAGCGATAAGCCTTATCAGGGTTACGATCCGATCAATATTGCTAAAGACATGCTCGGCCTGCTCGATATCGAGCAGGTCGATCAATGCCACATCCTCAGCCATGATCTGGGCGGTCCGCCTTCGGTTGCCCTCGCTTATCTGGCGGCTGACCGTGCATTGTCGCTGGCGACCATCGAAACACCTTTTTTCGGGCTGGATTTTCCAGGCTACGTCGATCCCCGAGTGCCCTATTGGCATCTGAGCATGCATATGAACATGGACATAACCCGTGCCCTTGTTGAAGGTCGGGAAGACTTGTACCTGCGGCACTTTTTCAGGGATTTTTCCTACAACCCCACGGCAATGCCCGAGAGTGATATTGCCGACTACGTCATGCAGATGCGCCAGCCTGGTAATTTGCGAGCAAGCCTGAACCACTATGGTTCAATCCCGGAGATGGCCGAGCAGACCGCACAGTTGACCAAGGAAAAGCTCAACATCCCGGTGTTGGCCTGGGGTGGCGAGGTCTCTTTCGGGGAGCATTGTTTCAGCGCTGCGAAGCACATCGCGCTATCGGCAGCAGGTGGGGTCATCAAGCACTGCGGGCATTGGGTGTTCGAAGAACAGCCCGAATTCATCAGTGCCGAGCTTCATCAGTTCTGGCGCAGCGTTGCCCACTGATCCCTGTGCTGTCCGACGCCCTTAGCGCGCGGTATCACCGGACGATTGAACGATCACATCCCAAGGCGCCGGCACCGGGAAGACTTCCTGTAAAAAGTCTACAAATGCCTTCACGTTGGGATTACCTCTTCGGCTCTCGGGCCAGAGTGCGGTGATGACGAACCGGTCTACGGCGTGCTCGGGAAACACCGGAACCAACTCACCTCGCTGTACAAAAGGCGCGGCAACGTAGGTCGGAGAGATACCGATGCCGCCGCCTGCCGCGAGTGTCACTGCGACGGCATCGCTTACATCGATGGTCATGGTGGCGTCGGGCGTGATCTCGACGACACGCTCACCGACCTGAAACGGCCAGCGCAGCGCCTGCCCCGAACTCTGATAGCGAAAATTCACGCAATCATGGTTGACCAGATCATCAATGTTGCGCGGTTTGCCTTTTCTGGCGAGATAACCGGGCGATGCAAACGTGCAGATTCGATGCGGGCCGAGTGGCTTGGATACCAGCCGCGAGTCAGCCAGATTGCCGACTCTGATGGCGACGTCGATGCCTTGTTCGATGATGTCGGCGAACTGATCGCCGAGCCGCAGATCCACCACCAGTTTCGGATATCGCTCACGGAACGCAGGAAGCGCCGGGGCAAGAATGTTAACCCCGATCGGCAGTGGCGCGGTCACTTTGAGCGTTCCTGACGGCTCGCCCCTCGACGCGACAGCGGCTTGTTCGATGTCCTCGACTTCGCGGATGACGCGCAATGCACGCTCATACAGCTCACGCCCCTCGGGGGTGAGGGTCAATGAGCGAGTGGTTCGGCTGAAGAGCCGCAGGCCGAAATGTTCTTCCAGGCGCTGGACACTTTTGCTGACTGCCGAAGGCGAGACAGAGAGATCGCGTGCAGCCGCTGTGTAACTACCCAGCGAGGCCGTGCGAGCGAAGGCGATGAGACCTGTCAGGCGGTCCAGACCAATTTGTGCTTTCATGGCACAAGAGTAACCACTTGCAGCCCTATTATCAACGCTGAGCCAAGCGCATACGCTGTCTCCACAGCATCAATTCGATGCCCTTGAGGAGCAAACAGACATGCCTGAAGTACAGCCAAACCCGCTCAATAATCGCACTGTGGTGATCGTCGGCGGCACATCCGGTATCGGACTCTCCGCAGCCATTCAGGCCAAAGCGGCTGGCGCCCAGGTTGTGGTAATAGGTTCCAACCCGGAACGCGCCCGCCAAGCCGCCAAGACCCACGGGCTGGATGGCTGGCGTGCGGCGGATGTCACTCAGCCTGAGCAGATTCAAGCGGCCCTGGCAGACCTTTCAAAGGTCGATCACCTGGTGTTGCTGGCCGGCACTTTCGTCGCAGGCAAAGTGCTCGAAGCCGACGTTGCCTATCTGCACCGTGCGTTCGATGAGCGAATCTGGGCCTCGATTCACGCGCTCAGAGCACTCGGTGATCGCCTCTCGAAAGACGGCTCCGTCACCTTCATTTCCGGGTCATTGGCGGACCGCCCCAACGCCTATGGGACGGCGGTGCTCGCCGCTGCATCAGCGGCCATGGAAGCCTTCGCCCGTGGCCTCGCTCTCGAATTGGCGCCTGTGCGGGTCAACACCCTCTCCCCGGGACCTATCGACACGCCGATCCTCGCCAAAGCCATGGGCGATGCGCGTGACGGTTTTGTCGCCGCGCTCGAGCAGACGCTGCCGCTGCATCGCCTCGGCACCGCTGAAGAGGCCGGCGCAGCGGTGGTTTTCTTGATGAGCAATGGTTTCATGAACGGCGCGACGATCAATGTCGATGGCGGCGCACGCTTGGTGTGAAGCACTTTTGTCAGTTCTGTAGGAGGTATTTATGACCACACTGTTCGAGCCGCTTCCACTGGGCGCTATCACGTTACCTAACCGCATCATCATGGCCCCGATGACTCGGGCCAGGGGAACTCAGCATCACGTCCCTACCCCGATCATGGCCGACTACTACGCCCAGCGTGCGACAGCCGGCCTCATCATCAGCGAGGCGATCGGCATCAGCCAGCAAGGCCTGGGATGGGCTTACGCCACGGGTATCTGGTCCGCTGAACAGATTGCCGGATGGCGACTGATTACCGACGCAGTCCACGCTGCCGGTGGCCGGATAATCGCTCAACTCTGGCACATGGGCCGGGTGGTCCATCCGAGCTTCCTGGATGGCGCACAACCCATCGCCCCATCGGTAACGACAGCGCCTGGACTGGCCCATACCTACGCCGGTAAACAACCCTACTCCCAGGCCCGGGCGCTACCGCTTGAGGAGATACCCTCGCTGATCGCCGAGTTCGCCCAGGCAGGCCGCAATGCGTTGCTGGCAGGATTTGATGGCGTGCAAATTCACGCCGCCAACGGCTACCTGATCGATCAGTTTTTACGTGACAGCGGCAATTTCCGCACCGACGCCTATGGCGGCTCGGTCGAGAACCGGGTCAGGCTGCTCAGGGAAGTAACGCAAGCGGTGGCGCACGTTGTCGGGGCGGACCGGACCGGGGTTCGATTAACCCCCAGCAGCCATGATCAGGGCGTGAGGGACAGCGATCCTGTGCCTCTGTTTACCCGCGCCGCAGAAGTCTTGTCCGAAATCGGCATTGCTCATCTCGAGCTACGCGAGCCGCCGGCTGACGGCAGTTTCGGCGTGTCGGAATATCCTCCAAGCGCCGCAATCATTCGTGAGTCCTTCAAAGGCACGCTGATTCTCAACTCCGATTACGATTCGGCGCGTGCCGAAGCCGCCCTGGCAACGGGCCTTGCCGATGCAGTCGCGTTTGGGCGGCCATTTATTGCCAATCCGCAGTTGCCAGAGGTGCTGCGCCGGGGCCTGCCACTGGCGCAGGAGGACCGTTCGACATGGTTCAGCCAAGGGGTAGAAGGGTATACCGATTATCCCGGCCTTCGATCCGGCCAGGTTGCAACACAGTCAACACTGACGCGCGCCTAGGCGTGCGTTACCAGTAGCGCTTCGCACTTGTCTTTCAAGTACGCGTAAAGCAAACGAAGCGCTGGCGTAAACTGCTTGCGGTGCGGGCACACAAAGCTCAGAGGATAAAGCTCCCCGGGAATATCAGGCAGTAACACCTCCAGGTGACCGGCACTTACATCCTCACAAACGTCCAACCATGATTTGTACAAAATCCCTTCGCCGGCGATGGCGCAGCGTCGAATGACGTCTGCGTCGTCACTCAGAACAGGGCCGTTTACGATGACCGAGTCATTCTCCGGCAAATTGGGAAATATCCACCGGTCGTAGAGCTTTCCATTCATGTGGAATCGCAGGCAGGCGTGCTTCTTAAGGTCTCCCACCGATTCGGGCCGTCCGTGCAGCGCGATATAAGCTGGCGATGCTGCCAAAACGCGGCGATTGCCTGGCACCAAGGGCAGCGAGATGAAGTCAGCGTTCTGTACCGTGCCATACCTGACGGCCACGTCTACGGGATCACGAAAGATGTCCGAGACGCTGTCGGACAACATGACGCGGAGCACCAGGCCGGGGTTCTCGCGGCGAAAATCGATCAGCCAGGGAAGCAGCACGTTTCTGCCGAAATCCGAGGCACTGGCGATTTGCAAAACCCCATGGAGTTGCCGATCGTCCTGCTGTAATCCGGCTCTGCCCTCGCTCAATGTATTGAGCACTTCCCGCGCATAAGGCAGATAGCGCTCGCCTTCTGCAGTCAGGCGCAGACTTCGTGTGGAACGCGCAAACAGGCGCGTATCGAGTTCACATTCCAAGCGCTTTATGGCGGCGCTGATCTGTGCCGGAAACAGATCCATTTCCCGGGCTACGGCAGAGAAACTGTCCACGGTTGCCACACGCACAAAAATCGCCAGGTCGTTAAATCTGATCATCATTGCCTTCTCTTGATATGAACCCACAGGCGCTGAAAAGCCCATATGAGACGGCAGAGCAAAAAAGGTATTCCACGTAAGGCATGATTTTTCGAGCGTTTCCCTGAATCATTTCATCCGCTTTGATTGCACGCCCAAGCGCTGTCTGAAACGCCGTTGATGGACAGGCAGGCGCAGCGTGCAAATTAGGGGTTTGCGGGAAACATGGAAATGCAGGCCAATGGAAATTCAGACGTGCCAGGCTGGCACAAATGGAGTTGATCAGTGCCCCACCCAAGCGGGGTGATGGCACGTCTATCAACGGCGTTGTGATTCATTTACCCCCGGTCACATCCAGAAAGGTACCAGTGACAAACGATGCCTCCGCGCTCGCCAGCCAGAGAATGGCCCGCGCCACTTCCTCCGGTTGCCCGCCGCGGCCCATGGGAATCGAGTCCTTGACGCGGTCGACCCGCCCCGGTTCGCCCCCGCTGGCATGCATATCGGTATAGATGTGGCCGGGGCGGATGCAGTTGACGCGTATGCCTTCGCGGGCGACTTCCTTGGCCAGGCCGATGGTGAAGGTTTCCAGTGCGCCTTTTGACGCGGCGTAGTCGATGTATTCATTCGGGCTGCCGAGACGCGCCGACGCCGACGATACATTGATCACCACGCCGCCCGGGGCGTTATGCCGGTGCGACATGCGCTTGATGGCCTGCTGGGCGCACAGGATCGGCCCGATGGCGTTGACTGCAAAGATGCATTGCATCCGCGCGAAGTCGAGGTCTTCGAGTCGCGATTGTCTGGACAGCATCCCGGCATTGTTGACCAGCACGTCGATGCGTCCGAACATGCGATCGATGGCCGCGAACAGCTCGGCGACCTGTTCTGGATCGGCACTGTCAGCGCGCACCGCCAACCCCATGCGTCCTGCGGCTTGAACATCGGCGATCACCGCCCGCGCCGCGGACTCGTTCGCCACATAGCTGATGGCAACGTCGTAGCCTTGCGCGGCGGCGAGGCGGGCCGTAGCGGCACCGACTCCGCGGCTGCCACCGGTGATCAGAATCAACGGTGCCTGCGAGACTTCATTCATGAACCTGGCTCCTGAACAGTCGGCCGTTTCAGCCAATGATGAAAATGCCGCTGACGATCACCACGCACGCCAACATCCGCCGGACGCTGAGTGCTTCGCCGAGAAACAGATAGCCGATCAAAGCTGCGAACAGCACGCTGGTTTCACGCAATGCCGATACCGCGCCCAGCGGCGCTTCGTTCATCGCGTAGATGACGATCGCATAGGCCAGCAATGACACCAGCCCGCCGACCACCGCCGCCAATGTTCCCGGTCGCAGGGTGAACAGGCTGCGGGCGTCGCGCAGGCCGATGTACACCGCGGGCATCAGCACACCCCACAACGCGCACATCCACACCGTATAAGCCAGCGGCGCGCCGGACAGCCTGGCGCCGATACCGTCGACAATGCTGTAGGCGGCGATAAAACAACCGGTGCCCAATGCGTAAGGCAGGCTCGGCACCGACAGCCTGCGCCCGCTAAAGGCCAGCGAAATGATCCCGCCGGACACCAACGCAACGCCAAGCAGTTGGCCGGGGGCGATGCGTTCGCCAGCGAAAACGGCGGCACCGAGGGTGATCAGCGCGGGCGACGATCCCCGGGAAATCGGATAGACCTGGCCAAGTTCAGCGACTCGGTAACTGCGCACCAGAAACAGGTTGTAGCCGACGTGCAGCAGCGCCGATAGCAGCGCGTACCCCCAGCTCGCGGCGGCGGGCATCGGCATGAACGCGGCGGCGATGGTGCAGGTGATCGCAATGGCGATGCACATCACGGTCATCGACCACAGCCGATCAGCACCGCCGCGCAGCAGCGCGTTCCAGCTGGCATGCAGCAATGCGGCAAAAAGAACCAGGATCACGATATGAGTAGGCATGGGCACCATATTAAGTAAGGCAATCAGCGGACTACAGCGAAGTCTCCTCACTGTGTCATGAGCAAATACTCATGAATCCACTTAACGAACTTTCAACGCCTCGCTCATCAACCATTGGCGAAAGCTGACTATGTGCGGCTGCGCTTCGATGCCCTTCGGGCAGACAAAGTAGTAGGCCAGCGGCGAGGCGAACCGCACATCGAACAGGCGCACCAGTCGGCCATCGGCAATCTCGTTCTCGACGTGGCCGCTGCGCACCAACGCCACACCCTGACCGAGCAACGCGGCTTCTACGGTCATGTTGGTGTCGCCAAACCGCACGCTTTCGCGAACGGGCGAAAACCCCAGCCCGATGGCTTCGAACCAGGCTTCCCATTTCGGCACCAGCTCGGCACCGTCACGTGTCAGCAGCGGAAAGTGCAGCAATTCGGCCGGGCTGTGCGGCGTGCCCAAGCGTTGCAACAATTCGGGACTGGCGACCGGAAACACCTGCTCGCCGAACAGAAATTCCGCAAACAGACCCGGGTAATTGCCCTTGCCCAGGCGGATCGCCACGTCAGCCTGGCCGGCGGCGAAATGGATGATTTTGTCTGTGGTGTCCAGCGCGACCAACAGCTCGGGGTGCTGCCGCGACAGACTCGGCAATCGCGGCAACAGCCATTTCAGCGCAAAGGAATAAGTCGTGCTGACGCTCAGACGTACCCTGCCCTTTTGCTCACGCAAATCAGCCAGTGTCGCCTCCAGACTGATGAAAAACTCCCGTACGATCGGCGCCAGCGTCGCCCCCGCTGCGGTGAGGCGTAACGCTTTGCCACGCTCGAACAACGGCAGCCCCCACAGCGCTTCGAGGTGTTTGAGCTGATGACTGACCGCGCTCTGGGTCACGTGCAGTTCTTCTGCCGCAGCGGTTAAAGTCGGATGCCGGGTGGCAACTTCAAAGGCACGCAATGTCGCGGTCGGCGGGAGATCTTTCATGGGCCTGTCATCCGATCGAATTGTCGGCCACGAGCTGAGCATGAACAAGCGCTCATGATCAAGCCATGACAAGTTTTTGCGCGTGGAGACGTTTTCATCGATGCGTCGCTTTTGCCGTTCTGTGCGACACGTCCCGTTTCAGGGCTCCCGCATTCCTGCGCAGCGGTGGTAGTTTGTAAGTGCATGTGTCCTGAGATTCAGGCACGACTTATTTATCACTCTGCAAAGGAATGCCTTTCGCAATGAATGTCCCTTTAAAAAAACTCGCGGCCACCACGCTGATGCTGGCCGGCCTCGCCGTCTTCACCACGCCTGCACAAGCCAACATCACCCCGCAGCAAAGCGCCGAAATACTGAAGACGTACAACGCCGCGTCGGTGACTGATTTCCATCAGTTCCTCAACGAACTGGGCAAAAGTGATCTGGCGAAAAAAGCCGAGATCGGCCCGGCCATCGGCGCCTATCTCGGCCAAAAGCCCCTGACCGCTGAACAGCAGAACGAAATCTATCGCCTGCTCGGGCTGTACACGCGGGTTAAATACAGCGCTGCGGCCACCGAAACCCTGCGTGAGCTGGTCGAGATCCCGACCTACCGCAAGGACGGCGTCGAGCAGCACGACAACCCGGAATTCATCAAGATCGCCGCGAAGATCAAGAGCCTCGCCGAGTCGTTCGGTCTGAAATTCCGCAACATCGACAATCGTGTCTACGAGATTTCCCTCGACGGCAACGGTGACGAAGTCGTGGGCATTCACGCGCACGCCGATGTGGTGCCGGTGACGCCGGATAACTGGGTGCTCAAGGATGGCACCCGCCTCGACCCGTTCAAGATCACCCTGATCGGTGATCGCATGTACGGTCGCGGCACTGAAGATGACAAGAACGGCATCGTCGTCACCCTGTACGCGATGAAGGTCATAAAGGAAGAAAAGCTGCCGCTGGTGCGCAACTTCAAGCTGCTGGTCGACACCACCGAAGAAACCACCGGTGATGCCATTCCTTATTACTTCGAACGCAATCCGACACCCAACTACAACCTCGCACTGGACGGCGGCTACCCGGTGGTGATCGCCGAAAAAGGTTACGGCACCGTCATGGCCAACTTCGCCAAGCGCAAAGGCGAAGGCAAAGGTGCGGAAATCGTTGCGCTGACCGGCGGCATGGCGACCAACCAGATCCCATCGGCCTCGGTGGCCACTTTGCTCACCGACCAGCCCGCGGAACTGGCGACCAGCCTGCAAAAGGCCGGTAGCGAATACGCCAAGCGCAACGGCGGCGATTTTGAGGTCAGCGCCAAAGTCGATGGCAAGGACGTCAAACTGACGGTGACCGGCGTGTCCGCGCACTCCTCCGAACCCGAATCCGGGGTCAATCCGGTGGCGCGCATGCTCGACTTCATCAATAGCCTTGATGGCAAGGTCGCGCTCAAGCACAACCACATCACCGACGCCGCCCGTTACCTCGCCGACAACTGGGGCCTGGATTATCTCGGCAACAAGCTTGGCGTCGGTTTCTCCGACGCGTTCATGGGGCCGCTGACCACCTCGCCGACCTTTGTCGGCATGGACAACAAGACCTTCAAGCTGGCGGTCAATCTGCGTGTGCCGAAAGGTAAATCGCCGGAGAAACTGAAAACCGAAATCGCCGACAAACTCGCTGCGTGGAGCAAGAAAACCGACGTCGCGGTGGCGTTCGATTATTCGGTCGCGGCGCCGATGTACCGCAATCCCGAGGGTGAATGGGTCAAGGCGTTGCTGGCGGTTGCCACGGAAAACCTTGGCATGAAACACGAATTCGGCACCTCCGCCGGCGCGACTTCGGTGCATGAACTGCCCAACGGCGTGCAGTTCGGCCTGGCCATGCCTGACGTGAAATACACCGGCCACACCGATGGGGAGTTCAAGACCGTCGAGCAATTCCAGCTGGACCTGCAGATCGTCACCGAAATGATCGGCCGCATCGGCCAGTTGCCGAAGCTCTGACCGGCCTGCCGAACCCGCCGCAATGGCGGGTTCGGCGTTTGAATTGCCGCGTAAACCTGTGGGAGTCAGCCTGCTGGCGATGGCGGGGGGTCTGGCAATGAAAGGGTTGCCTGTGCGGCCGCCATCGCTTGCAGGCAAGCTCCCACATTTAATTGCATTCATCAGGCTTGGTCCTTCTCAGGGGGCACAGCCAAAAGCCAACCCTCACCCTAGCCCTCTCCCGGAGGGAGAGGGGACTGACCGTGGTGGATGTGAGATATACGCCGACTTGGGATACCGAGTCGTACGCAGTTTCCGAAAAGCCCACAAATCGGCTCCCTCTCCAGGGGGAGAGGGCTGGGGTGAGGGGCGAATCCACCGAAGATCTCAAGCCATACGGCGCTTTTCACCACTCAACAATGAGCGTTAGCTCGAGTGCTTTTGATCTTGCGTCACCGGCGACATCGGAAGGCTGAGCGGAGGGATTGATCCGGGCGTGGGAGCGTAGCGACCGTCTGGCGCAGCCAGACACAGCGGAAGGAGGTGCAGCGAAGCAAACCGTAGCCGCTGCGCCCGGATCGATCCCGGAGCGAAGGGACCCGAGCCTGCGAGGGCCGTACGTAGGAGCAAGCGTTTTGGGTTACCTTTTTGGCGTTTGAAAAAGGTGACCCGCCGTCAGGGCGGAACCCTAAGCCGCCGTTACCGCAGCAACGGATATGTACCCAAACCAAAAAACTCAGCGCCTGAAACAAAGCCATCGCTTGCAGGCAAGCTCCCACAAAATCCAGTGCCACCCACGAATCGTGATCATTGCGCGAAAAGCAACACATCATTGCCCAAAAACCTATTGATAGCCCCCTAACGAAAGGCGCACGCTAGAGGGCTGACTCGGGTCTTATATCATTCCGAATGATAGTTACCTTTGCTTCATTCGATTCGTGCCATCACACCCCGCCGAGCATCATCCGCCCATCTTCAATACTTTGGCGGATGCATCCATGGAACATTCACTCAAACATTTGCGCTTCCCGATGGCCCTGTTGGCCGTGCTGGTGATGAGCGCCTGCGGCAAAACCCCGGAGACCACCGCTGCCATGCCACCTGCAAAAGTCAGCGTGGCCAAGGTGCTGGAACAACCGGTCAATGAGTGGGACGAATTCACCGGGCGCCTCGAGGCGCCGGAAACCGTTGAAATCCGTCCGCGGGTCTCCGGCCAGATCGATCAGGTAGCCTTCACCGAAGGCGCACTGGTCAAGAAAGGCGACCTGCTGTTCCAGATCGACCCGCGTCCGTTCCAGGCCGAGGTCCGCCGCCTCGAAGCACTGGTTGCCCAGGCTCGCGCTACCGCCACCCGCAGCGAAAACGAAGCCGCTCGCGGCGAACGTCTGCGTACCAGCAACGCGATCTCCGCCGAACTGGCCGATTCGCGCACCAGCGCCGCCCAGGAAGCCCGCGCCGCCGTCGGTGCCCTGCAAGCGCAACTGGATCTGGCCAAACTGAACCTGAGCTTCACCCGCGTCACCGCGCCGATCAGCGGTCGCGTCAGCCGCGCCGAGATCACCGCCGGCAACCTGGTCACCGCCGACACCACTGCGCTGACCAGCGTCGTTTCGACCGACAAGGTCTACGCCTACTTCGACGCCGACGAGCGTGTGTTCCTTAAGTACACCCAGCTGGCCCGCAACGGCCAACGCGGTGCGACCACCCCGGTGTACATGGGCCTGTCCAACGAGGACGGCAACCCGCACCTCGGCCAGATGAACTTCGTCGACAACCAGGTCAACCCGAAAACCGGCACCATCCGTGGCCGCGCGGTGTTCGACAACACTGACGGCACCTACACCCCGGGCTTGTACGCACGGCTGAAACTGGTCGGCAGCGGCACCTACAACGCCATGCTGATCAACGACGAAGCCGTCGGTACTGACCTGGGCAAGAAGTTCGTGCTGGTGATGGATGCGGACAACAAAACCGCGTACCGCCCTGTCGAACTCGGGCCGAAAATCGAAGGCCTGCGCATCGTCCGCACCGGTTTGCAAAAAGACGACACGATCATCGTCAAGGGCCTGCAGCGGGTGCGTCCCGGCTCGCCAGTCACCCCTGAAGTGATTCCGATGGCCAGCGAGCAGACCCTCGCCGCTCTCGCCCAACAACGTCAAGCGCTGGAAGCCAGCAACCTGCCCAAAGTCGCCCCTGCCAAGGGTGCGTCGGGTTCGGCTGCGAAGCTGGCTGCTACGACCCCACGCGGTTAAGGGACGACAACTCCGATGAATTTTTCCCAATTCTTCATTTCCCGGCCGATCTTCGCAGCGGTGCTGTCGCTGTTGATCCTGATCGCCGGTGCGATCTCGCTGTTCCAGTTGCCGATCAGCGAATACCCGGAAGTCGTGCCGCCGACCGTGGTGGTACGCGCCAACTTCCCGGGTGCCAACCCCAAAGTCATCGGTGAAACCGTGGCTGCGCCTCTGGAGCAAGCGATCACCGGCGTCGAGAACATGCTGTACATGTCCTCGCAATCGACCGCTGACGGCAAGATCACCCTGACCATCACCTTCGCCCTGGGTACTGACCTGGACAACGCGCAGGTGCAGGTGCAGAACCGCGTGACCCGGACCGAGCCGAAACTTCCAGAAGAAGTGACGCGCATCGGTATCACCGTCGACAAGGCCTCGCCCGACCTGACCATGGTTGTGCACTTGACCTCGCCGGACAAGCGCTACGACATGCTCTACCTGTCCAACTACGCGATCCTCAACATCAAGGATGAGCTAGCGCGTCTGGGTGGTGTCGGTGACGTGCAGCTGTTCGGTATGGGCGATTACTCGCTGCGTGTCTGGCTCGATCCGAACAAGACCGCTTCGCGTAATCTGACCGCAACCGACGTCGTGACCGCGATCCGCGAGCAGAACCGTCAGGTGGCTGCCGGCCAACTCGGCGCGCCCCCTGCCCCGACCGCGCAAAGCTTCCAGCTGTCGATCAACACTCAGGGCCGCCTGGTCACGGAGGAAGAGTTCGAAAACATCGTGATTCGTGCTGGCGACGACGGTGAAATCACCCGTCTTAAAGACATCGCTCGCGTCGAGCTCGGCTCCAGCCAATACGCTTTGCGTTCGCTGCTGAACAACCAGCCGGCGGTGGCGATCCCGATCTTCCAGCGCCCGGGCTCGAACGCCATCGATATCTCGAACGAAGTTCGCGGCAAGATGGAAGAGCTGAAGAAAGGCTTCCCGCAGGGCATGGACTACAGCATTGTCTACGACCCGACGATCTTCGTGCGCGGCTCGATCGAAGCGGTGGTGCACACCCTGTTCGAAGCACTGATTCTCGTGGTGCTGGTGGTGATCCTGTTCCTGCAGACCTGGCGCGCCTCGATCATTCCGTTGGTGGCGGTGCCGGTATCGTTGATCGGTACGTTTGCGGTGATGCACCTGTTCGGTTTCTCGCTCAACGCCTTGTCACTGTTCGGTCTGGTACTGGCGATCGGCATTGTGGTGGACGACGCCATCGTGGTCGTGGAGAACGTCGAGCGAAATATCGAACTCGGCCTGACACCGGTTGAAGCGACCAAACGGGCGATGCGTGAAGTGACCGGCCCGATCATCGCGACGGCGCTGGTGCTGTGTGCGGTGTTCGTACCGGCCGCGTTCATCTCCGGCCTCACCGGGCAGTTCTACAAGCAGTTCGCCCTGACCATCGCCATCTCGACGGTGATCTCGGCCTTCAACTCGCTGACCCTGTCGCCAGCGCTGGCCGCTGTCTTGCTGAAAAGCCACGACGCGCCGAAAGACCGCTTCTCGAAAGTGCTCGACAAGATCTTCGGTGGCTGGCTGTTCCGCCCGTTCAACCGTTTCTTCGATCGTGCCAGCCATGGTTACGTCGGCACCGTGCGCCGGGTCATCCGTGGCAGCGGCATCGCCCTGCTGCTGTACGCAGGCCTGATGGTGCTGACGTTCTTCGGTTTCTCCAGCACGCCGACCGGTTTCGTACCCGGCCAGGACAAGCAATACCTGGTGGCCTTCGCGCAACTGCCGGACGCCTCGAGCCTGGACCGCACCGAAGACGTGATCAAGCGCATGTCTGACCTGGCGCTGAAACAGCCAGGCGTGGAAAGCGCCGTAGCGTTCCCGGGCCTGTCGATCAACGGCTTCACCAACAGCCCGAACGCCGGCATCGTTTTCGTCACCCTGAAACCGTTCGACGAGCGTAAAGACCCGAGCATGTCCGCCGGCGCGATTGCCGGGGCCTTGAACGGCCAGTACGCGAACATTCAAGAGGCGTACATGGCGATCTTCCCGCCACCGCCGGTACAGGGTCTGGGCACCATTGGCGGTTTCCGTCTGCAAATCGAAGACCGCGGCAACCTCGGTTACGACGAGCTGTACAAAGAAACCATGAACATCATCAACAAGAGCCACAACGTGCCAGAACTGGCCGGCCTGTTCACCAGTTACACGGTGAACGTGCCACAGGTCGATGCCGCCATCGACCGCGAAAAAGCCAAGACTCACGGCGTGGCCGTCAGCGACATCTTCGACACCCTGCAGATCTACCTGGGTTCGCTGTATGCCAACGACTTCAACCGCTTCGGGCGCACCTATCAGGTCAACGTTCAGGCCGAACAACAGTTCCGCCTCGAATCCGATCAGATCGGTCAGCTGAAAGTACGCAACAACAAAGGCGAAATGATCCCGCTGGCGACCTTCATCAAGGTCAGCGACACCTCGGGTCCGGATCGTGTGATGCACTACAACGGCTTCATCACCGCTGAAATCAACGGTGCAGCAGCTCCCGGCTACAGCTCCGGCCAGGCCGAAAAAGCCATCGAGAAACTGCTCAAGGACGAACTGCCGAACGGCATGACCTACGAGTGGACCGACCTGACCTACCAGCAGATTCTGTCCGGCAACACCGCGCTGTTCGTGTTCCCGCTCTGCGTACTGCTGGCGTTCCTGGTGCTCGCTGCCCAGTACGAAAGCTGGAGCCTGCCACTGGCGGTGATCCTGATCGTACCGATGACCCTGCTGTCGGCCATCACCGGTGTGATCATCTCCGGTGGTGACAACAACATCTTCACCCAGATCGGTCTCATCGTACTGGTGGGACTGGCGTGTAAAAACGCGATTCTGATCGTCGAATTTGCCAAGGACAAACAGGAAGAAGGCCTCGACCCGCTTGCCGCGGTACTGGAAGCCTGCCGTCTGCGTCTGCGGCCGATCCTGATGACCTCCTTCGCGTTCATCATGGGTGTGGTGCCACTGGTGTTCTCCAGCGGTGCCGGTGCCGAGATGCGTCACGCCATGGGTGTGGCGGTGTTCTCCGGGATGCTCGGGGTGACCTTCTTCGGTCTGTTGCTGACGCCAGTGTTCTACGTGCTGATCCGTAACTTCGTTGAACGCAGTGAGGCCAGCAAGGCGGCCAAGGCGCACAACCTTCCAAAGCCACTGGAGGCGCATCAATGAGTCTGAAAGTCTTCCTGCCGAGCCTCTTGGTGCTGGCCCTCAGCGCCTGCGCTGTCGGCCCCGACTACAAGACCCCAGCCACGGAGGCGGCCAACGTCACGGCCGCCACCGACGGCGCCGCCGGGCAAAAGAACTTCGACCGGTCGAAATTCGAAGGCATCTGGTGGCAGCAATTCGATGACCCGACCCTCAACCAGTTGGTCACGCAATCGCTGCAAGGCAACCGTGAACTGCGCGTAGCGTTCGCCCGTTGGAAAGCTGCTCGGGCGATCCGCGACGATGCCAGCAACGACGCGATGCCGACCATCACCAGCCGTGCCAGCAGTGACCTGGGTAAAGGCCAGATTCCCGGCCAGACCACCGACCGGGTCAACAGCGAACGCTACGATCTGGGCCTGGACATGGCCTGGGAACTGGACCTGTTCGGGCGCATCCAGCGCAATCTGGAAGCCAGCGACGCCGACCAGCAGGCGGCCGAAGCCGACCTGTATCAACTGCAAGTCACCATGATTGCCGAACTGGTCGACGCTTACGGGCAACTGCGCGGTGCGCAACTGCGTGAAAAGATTGCCGTGGCCAACCTGAACAACCAGGTGGAATCGCGCAAGATTACCGTCAGCCTGCGAGATGCCGGTGTCGGTGATCAGCTCGACGTCGAACGGGCCGATGCGCGTCTGGCCAACGTCGAAGCGACCGTGCCGCAATTGCAGGCGGAACAGGTGCGGCAGAAAAACCGCATCGCCACCCTGCTCGGCGAACGTCCGGACAAGCTGACCGTTGACCTGAGCCCGAAAGACCTGCCAGCGATTGCCAAGGCCTTGCCGATCGGCGATCCGGGTGAACTGCTGCAACGACGCCCGGACATCCTCAGCGCTGAACGCCAACTGGCCTCGGCCACGGCGCGTATCGGTGTAGCGAAAGCCGATCTGTTCCCACGGGTCAGCCTCAGCGGCTTCCTCGGCTGGACGGCCGGGCGCGGCTCGCAGATTGGTTCCTCGGCCGCCAATGCCTGGGCCCTCGGCCCGAGCATCACCTGGGCTGCGTTTGACCTCGGCAGCGTGCGCGCCCGTTTACGCGGCGCCGATGCCGAAGCCGAAGGCGCACTGGCGACCTATGAGCAGCAAGTGCTGCTGGCACTGGAAGAATCGGAAAACGCCTTCAGCGATTACGGCAAGCGTCAGCAACGGTTGATCTCGCTGATCCGCCAGAGCGAATCAAGCCGCAAGGCCGCCGACCTCGCTGAAATCCGCTACCGCGAAGGCACCACCGACTTCCTCGTGCTGCTCGACGCACAGCGCGAGCGGCTGAACGCCGAAGACAGCCAGGCCCAGGCCGAAGTCGACCTGTATCGAGGCATCGTCGCCATCTACAAAGCCCTCGGCGGCGGCTGGCAGCCGGAGACCGTTGCCAGCAAATAACCGTTGTAACTGAGCTCCTTTGGTTGGCCGCAACCAACCAATTTTTTTGCCCCGCGTATCATTCGGTCGCGGGGTTTTTTTATGGTTTTTTTCAGCGGATGCGATTTTGCTGGGGGCGTGGTGGGTCAGTTTCAGTGTTGTTGGCTGGCCGGCCACTATCGCTTGCAGGCAAGCTCCTACATTTTGATCGCATTCTTTCAGTAGGAACGACATCAACTTGTGGCAGCCAGCCAGCCTGCTGGCGATAGCGCAGGTCAGGCAAATGCTTGAACTCAACCTGAAAATCAAAAGCCCCTCACCCTAGCCCTCTCCCGGAGGGAGAGGGGACTGACCGTGGTGATTGGGCTAGATACGCAAATCTGAGATACCGAGTCGAATGCAAATTTCGAATCCAACCAAAATCAGCTCCCTTTCCTTGGGGAGAGGGCTGGGGTGAGGGGCAGCCACACCACAAATCCAAAGCCAACCACCCGCTTCTCACCACTCAACAATGAGCGTTAGCTCGAGTGCCCTTGATCTTGCCTAACCAGCGACGTCGGAAGGCTGAGCGGAGGGATTGATCCGGGTGTGGGAGCGCAGCGACCGTACGACGAAGTCGTACACAGCGGAAGGAGGTGCAGCGAAGCAAACCGTAGCCGCTGCGCCCGGATCGATTCCGCAGCGAAGGGACCCGAGCCTGCGAGGGCCGAACGCAGGAGCAAGCGTTTTGGGTTACCTTTTTGGCGTTTGAAAAAGGTGACCCGCCGTCAGGGCGGAACCCTAAGTAGCCGTGACCGCAGCAACGGATATGTACACAGCAAACCAAAAAACTCAGCGCCTGAAAGAAAGCCATCGCTTGCAGGCAAGCTCCCACATTTGGAATGCATTCTTCCCCTGAAACCCATGGCCGCCTGAACTGCATTCTTGCTGTGAAACTCATTACTGCCTGGAATACATTACAAATGTGGGAGCCAGCCTGCTGGCGATGAGGCCTGCGAAAGCGAAGAAGTTATGCTGCCAAACCACTCCGCCGATTACTCCGCGCCCTGCTTGGTGTTAAATAGGCGCCAGTCTTAACCTTGTCGCCTGAAGCCGTGCAACGAGAATTGCCATGAACAGCTATTGCTACAACGCCCAACCGCAAACGGCGGTACGCGCATGATCGAAGTTACTGAAGTGTCCATCGCGCAATTGCGCGCCGCACTAGAATCCGGCCAGACCACCGCGGTCGAGCTGGTCAAAGCCTATCTGGCACGCATCGACGCCTACGACGGCCCCGACACGCCAACCGCGCTGAACGCCGTGGTGGTGCGCAACCCCGAAGCCTTGAACGAGGCCAAAGCCTCCGATGCGCGCCGCGCCAACGGCCAGACCCTCGGCCCGCTCGACGGCATTCCTTACACCGCCAAAGACAGTTATCTGGTCAAAGGCCTGACCGCCGCCTCGGGCAGCCCGGCCTTCGCCGATCTGGTCGCCCATCGCGACGCCTTCACTATCGAACGCCTGCGCGCCGCCGGGGCGATTTGCCTGGGCAAGACCAACATGCCGCCGATGGCCAATGGCGGCATGCAGCGCGGCGTATATGGCCGGGCTGAAAGCCCTTACAACGCGGCCTACCTGACGGCGCCGTTCGCCTCCGGCTCGTCGAACGGTGCCGGTACCGCCACTGCCGCGAGTTTCGCCGCGTTCGGTCTGGCTGAAGAAACCTGGTCGAGCGGCCGTGGCCCGGCGTCCAACAACGGTCTGTGCGCGTATACGCCGTCGCGCGGGGTGATCTCGGTGCGCGGCAACTGGCCGCTGACGCCGACCATGGACGTGGTGGTGCCCTTCGCCCGCACCATGGCCGACTTGCTCGAAGTGCTCGACGTGGTGGTCGCCGAAGACCCGGACACCCGCGGCGACCTCTGGCGCCTGCAACCATGGGTGCCGATCCCGAGCGTCAGCGAAGTGCGCCCGGCGTCTTACGCCGAACTCGCTGCCGCCCCCGCAGCGCTGGCCGGCAAACGTTTCGCCATTCCGCGCATGTACATCAATGCCGATCCCGAGGCTGGCACCAGCGAAGCGCCGGGCATCGGCGGCCCGACTGGTCAACGCATCAACACCCGCGCCTCGGTGATCGAGTTGTGGCAACAGGCGCGTCAGGCACTGGAAGCGGCCGGCGCTGAAGTGATCGAAACCGATTTCCCGCTCGTCTCCAATTGCGAAGGCGATCGCCCCGGCGCGCCGACCGTGTTCAACCGTGGGCTGGTGTCGAAAGAGTTTTTGCATCATGAATTGTGGGACCTGACCGCGTGGGCGTTCGACGAGTTCCTGCAAGCCAACGGTGACCCGAAGCTCAATCGTCTGGTCGACGTCGACGGGCCGAAAATCTTCCCGCACGACCCGGGCACCCTGCCCAACCGTGAAGGCGATCTGGCTGCCGGCATGGATGAATACGTGCGCATGGCCGAACGCGGCATTACTCCGTGGAACGAGATCCCGACCGTCGCCGACGGCCTGCGCGGCCTCGAACAGACCCGCCGCCTCGACCTCGAAGACTGGATGGACAACCTTGGCCTTGACGCCGTGCTGTTCCCCACCGTCGCCGACGTCGGCCCGGCGGACGCGGACGTCAACCCGGCCTCGGCCGACATCGCCTGGAGCAACGGCATCTGGGTGGCCAACGGCAACCTCGCAATCCGTCACCTCGGCGTTCCAACGGTCACCGTACCCATGGGTGTCATGGCCGACATCGGCATGCCCGTCGGCCTGACCTTCGCCGGCCGCGCCTACGACGACTCCAGCCTGCTGCGCCTGGCCGCCGCCTTCGAATCTACCGGCAACAAACGCCAAATCCCCCCGCGCACACCGCCGCTGTCGGCCAAGGGGCAATGAAGATTTCAATCTGAAATGCAACCACTGTGGGAGCCAGCCTGCTGGCGATAGCTGACTGTCAGTCAATGAGCGGTTGAATGTTCAACCGCTATCGCTTGCAGGCAAGCTCCCACAGGTTTTGTGTGATGGCTGAATATTCAGGCACACCAAAAACCCTGCGGGAGCTGGCTTGCCAGCGATGACGCCAGCCCATTCACCACCGCACTCAAGCCGAACCAAGATCCATTGTGGGAGCCAGCTTGCTGGCGATAGCTGACTTTCAGTCAATGAACAGTTGAATGTTCAACCGCTATCGCTTGCAGGCAAGCTCCCACAGGTTTTGTGTAATGGCTGAATATTCAGGCACACCAAAAACCTTGTGGGAGCTGGCTTGCCAGCGATGGCGCCAGCAATTTCACCACTGCTCTCAAGCCGATACCCGATCAAATGTAGGAGTGAGCCTGCTCGCGATGGCGGTGTGTCAGCTTCGATGAAATTGACTGACACACCGCTTTCGCGAGTAGGCTCACTCCTACAAGGTTCTGTGTCACGGCATGAACTGAGCACATCCACCCAATCCCTCCCCCCGCAATTCCCCGATCATCCCGGCCATCCCCATCACCGCTGGCACACTGATCATGATCGACCGCGCCCCTTCGCGCCTTACCCTGCTTGCGCTGCTCTGCGGCCTCAACGCGAGCGCCCACGCCAGCGGTTTCTTCGACGATGCCAACGGCCAGGTCCTGAGCCGCAACTTCTACCTGAGCAACGACTACCGCTCCCCCACGCCCTCCGGAAAAAACTACAAACAGGAATGGGCACAAGGCTTTATCGGCACCTTCTCATCGGGTTTCACCGAAGGTAGCATCGGCTTCGGTATCGATGCCCACGCTTTCGCCGGACTGAAACTGGACGGCGGCAGAGGCCATTCCGGAACCGGCCTGCTGCCAGTCGACAGCAGCGGCCGTAGCGAAAACGACTACTCCAGCGCCGGCGGTGCGCTGAAACTGAAAGCCTCACGCACCACCCTCGCCTTCGGCGAAATGACCGTCGAAACCCCGGTGTTCGACACCTCCGACAAACGCCTGCAACCGGAATACGCCACAGGTTTTCTGCTCAACAGCGCCGAGTTCGATAACGTCAATCTGGTCGCCGGCCACTTCACCGCGTTCAAGAACCAGGACAGCTCCTCCGGCCATGGCGACTTTTACGGTTACGGCGCCAACACCGAAGCCGGCGGTATCAGTTTCGTTGGCGCCGATCTGTTCAGCGACAATCCGCTGGGCGGCGCACTGTACGCCTCGGAACTCAGCGACACCTGGCACCAGTACTACGGCAACCTGCACTTCAAACAGTCCGGCCTGCTGCTAGACGCCAACCTCTACCACACCCGCGACACCGGCCGCGCCCTGGCCGGCGAGATCGACAACACCGCGTTCAGCCTGTCCGGCAAATATGCCTTGGGTCCACATGCCGTCATGCTCGGCTGGCAACGCATCAACGGCGACACCCCCTTCGATTTCGTCGGCGGTGACTCGATCTACCTCGCCAACTCGATCAAATACGCCGACTTCAACGGCGCCAACGAACGCTCCTGGCAAGCGCGCTATGACCTCGACCTCGGCGCCTTCGGCATCCCGGGTTTGAAGTTCATGACCCGCTACGTCACCGGCAGCCACATCGACGGCACCCACGCGCCCAAGGGCGGCGCCTACAACCCGTTCGACGCCGACAGCGGCCAATACCAGCCACAGCAAGGCGATGGCGGCAAACACTGGGAACGCGATATCGACTTGAAATACGTCGTCCAGTCCGGCGCGGCCAAGGATCTGTCATTGCAGCTGTCGCACGTCACCCATCGAGCGAATGAGGCGCAGGCCGGGGATGATATTGACCGGGTTTATGTGGTGATTGAGTATCCGTTGGGCCTCTGACGGCTGCTTGATTTGAAATGCAATCAACCTGTGGCCAGCCTGCTGGCGATGGCTGCACATCAGGCACAACATTTGTGGCTGAACCACCGCCATCGCGAGCAGGCTCACTCCTACAAGGGTATTGGGCAAGTTCGCAAGGTTGGCGGCGGTTGACGGGTTTGGCCGCACTCCCTATCCTCGCGCCCTGTCACGACTCATTCGTGACCGGGTTTGACGGCTCGGCAATCCTCAAGGTGTGCATTGTTTTCCAAATGTCTTAGGAGCTACGCCGATGTCCGATCCAACTACAAAGTCCATTCCCCGTGACAAAGTCTCTCACCACCCTTTCACCGTCCAACCCGATATCCCCCTCCTCGACGCCCTCGAACACGCAGCCGTTTACCTCAACTGCGCCGAAGCCCTCGCCCATCAAGCCCCCAACGTCGCTCGTCCGGACCACAGCAGCTCCTTGCGCTGGGCCAGCCAGCAAATGCTCGCCAATGCACGTGCTTTGATCGTGGCCTCCATCGCCGGTCAGCAAGCCGCTCAGGCCAAGGTGGACGTATGAATGCGCACCTGTCGATGACTCACAACGAACACAGCATCCCCGTCCTGCTGGTGTCCACCCAAGCCCCGCTCGACGTCCTGCACAGCAGCGCCGCCAGCCGTTTTCTCGCGGTTACGCAGATGATGGAAAGCCTCGCCAGCCTGGATATCACCGCGGCTAAAGGCGCCGACGTGCAGCAACTGGCGCATGCGGCGGCAATGTTGCTGCGTGATGGTTGCGACGTGATGGATGTGTTGGGTCGGCAGATTCGTTTGCGCGTCTGATATCTGCAAGATGAAAAGATCGCAGCCTTCGGCAGCCCTGCACCGATTTGCTACCGAAGGCTGTGATCTTTTGATTTAAGGTGTCAGCGTTGATGGTCCTCAGTTGTCACCATTGGCCGAAGCGAACTAATAATCGAGACCCGACGATGCCTGCCATACGAAAATCCAGCATCGGGACTGAACACCGAGACCAACGAATCCAAGCTCAGATCGATGCAAGTCACGGCTGTAACGACAGCGAGTGCATTCAGGATTCAGTTGGACGTGAGCAAGAGCAAAACAGTCCGTTGGACGCCGTCCGCGCTGCGCTTGGGAAAGGCGAAATCAGTGGAAATCCTCAGCCATTCGATTCCAAGGCATTCAAAAACAGAATGCTGAATGGCCTGAAATAGCGAACTCGCCTGCAAGTTCGGCATATCCACAAAATGCCAAAGCACAAACCCTGTGGGAGCGAGCAGGCTGGCTCCCACACCAAACCGCAAAGGCCTTGAGAAAACTGGCGGAAGGCAGCCGAGGACTAACAGGGACAGACCACGTTTACCATGTCTTCGCCCGACTTTTCGCCTTTTAAACTTGAGTGTTTAAAAGAAACCTCCAGACACGCCTCCAAGGCTACAAATCCTTGCGCCATTGCCTACAGCCAAGCCAGAATCCGCCGGCTTGTGCGCTTTGGGGTCGGGTTCTATTGTGGTCCGGTCGTTGACGAATCAGCGATCGGGTTTAGCAGCTCGGCAACTTCAAGGCACGCGGTCCCGCCAGTTATGGCGGCTTTGCGTGGGGCACTTCGGTGCGCCGGGATCCTTGAGCCTGGTCTGCTAACCCGCGCACAGCCGCCACCCTCTTCGTTTAGCAGCGAAGGGTGACGGCTCCACACCTCGAGGAGCTCCACCATGATCAAACCAACGCCAAATCCACCCGAAACCGATCCCACCTCCCCCTACGAATCCCTCAACTCCACCAAACTCCACGACGCCGCCGACCGCGCCCTAGATCGCTACCTCTGCCCGCCCGGCTCCCCGCCACCGCTGCGTAAAAAACGCACCATGTACGCCGTGACCGCCGATTTCAAAAACGAGGAACTGCTGGCCAACGCCTGCGAAACCCTTGCCTCGGCCAGAACCATCGCCAATGACTTTGCCAACCTCATTCCGGCCTCGCAACGCAGAACGCTGCTGGGGATTGCGCAACTGATCATGCTTGGGGAATTGGCGGTGAGTCGGGCGCTGGATAATCTGGAGTTGCCGCAGTAACAAGCCCTAAGTTAAGCGCTGCGGCTACTGACGTCTTCGCGGGCAAGCCCGCTCCCACAGGGAATGGTGTCGATCAGCAACTTTGTGTCTACACGCAGAACCTGTGGGGGCGAGCTTGCTCGCGAAGGCGGTGGGTCAGTCACTGAGAGGTCGACGGGTACACCGCTTTCGCGAGCAGGCTCGCTCCCACATTAAACCGCCAATGCTTTAAGGAAACTGGCGGAAGGCAGCCGGAGTCGAACCTGCCCAGGAACGGATGCCGTCCCCAACCGGGTTTGAAGCCCGGCCGCGCCACCGGGCGCGATTGCCTTCCTTTGACTCATTGCGCGTTGGCATTGGCCAACGCGTTGTCGTAACGGATCTGCCGTGATTCGCCGATGCGCCTGGTCAGGCCCAGTCGGTCGAAATACTCCAGATACTGAATACAGCGTTTGCGTCCCAAGCCTAGCGCATCGCGGAAGGTTGTCACCTGGATCTGTGGATTTTCCGCGGCCAGTGTTAGCAACACCTCAGCCATCCGGCGCAGTTGTGCGTCATCCAGAAACAGATCGCGCACCACTTGATGCATCAATCCGAGTCGCGCGCGTTTGCGCAGCAGCAGGCGTACGGCGGCGTCGTCGTGGCCGAGCATTTTGGCGATGTCGCGGACCCACGGCGGGTCGAATTCGGCGTTGTCGAACAGCGGTTGCAGTTGTTGCCACAGGGTTTCGTCCTCGGCATTCAGGCGCACCTGATGTTCGGGCAGGTGCAGCCAGGGGCCGCTAGTGTGGATCGCGCCGGCGCTGAGCAGTTCGTCGAGCAGGCTGATGAACGTTGAACGCTCGAGCGCCAGACCGCTGAAACGCCGCAGGCGGTCACGGTCAGGGCCCATCTGGTCGGGTTCTTGTTCGTGGAACTGCGCGAGGCGTTGCAGCAGATTGAATTTCAGGTGCGCCCAGCGCTGCACGTTGAACAGCAGCGGACCTTGGCGGGTGTCGATCAGGCGTACGTTTTGCGCTAACGACCACGATGCGCGCGGGCGATTGAACTGGCGTTCGAGGCGCTGCGGATCGAGGCCGCCAGCGCTGTGGCTGAGCAGCACCGGCAAGGCCTGTTCGAGGCTGTCGCTGCCGGCCAGGGTTTGCAGTTGCGCCAGACGCTCCGGGCTGCGGCGTTGCCGGGCCGGGGCGAACGGATCGAGGACCGTGCCGCCGCCCAAGGTGCGTTGCGCGCTGGCGTCACGCAGGATCAGCCGGTCGCCCTGCACCGCGTGTACCGGCGCGTTGATCAGCAGTTGCGCGAACATGCGTTCGCCGGGGCTCAACCGTGGGCCTTCGAGCAAGGCGACGCGGGCGATCACGTCTTGGGTACCGAGGTGTACATGCACCGGATGAAAGTGTTCAAAAGTGCGTTCGCCGGGCAGCAGTTGAAAGTCGATGTCGACCCGTTGTGTCGGCGCGTGCAGCCAATCGCTCAGCAGCCATTGGCCGCGATGGAGCTGCGCCAGTTCCAGGCGCTCGCCGCTCAGGTTCAGCGCCACCCGTTGCCCGGCGAAGGCCTGTTCGGCGGGTTGATTTTGCGCATGCAGGCCGCGTACGCGAACGGATTTGCCGGACGGCGCGAGGGTGAGTTTGTCGCCGACTGACACGCTGCCCGACAGCGCCGTGCCGGTGACGACAATCCCGGCGCCGGCCACGCTGAATGCACGATCGATCGCCAGACGAAATCCACCCTCGCCACTACGCCCCTGTACCTCGTTTTGCGCCTGCAACAATGCCGCGCGCAACTCATCGACACCCCGCCCGCTCAGGCTCGACACGGTAAAGACCGGCGCGTCGGCAAACGGCCCAGGTGCGAGCAGATCCAGCACCTGACGCTCCACCTCTTCCACCCTGCCCGCCTCGACCCGGTCGCACTTGGTAATCGCCACCACGGCGCGGGGAATGCCGAGCAGTTCGACAATTGCCAGATGCTCGCGGGTTTGCGGCATCACGCCGTCATCGGCGGCAACCACCAGCAACACCAGATCGATGCCTTGCGCGCCGGCGAGCATGTTGTGGGTGAATTTCTCGTGGCCGGGCACGTCGATGAACCCGCTCAGGCCGGCGCCGGGCTGCAGTTCGGCGTAGAGATAACCAAGGTCGATGGTCATGCCGCGTTCGCGTTCCTGCGGGCGGCGGTCGCCGGTTTGCCCGGTCAGCGCTTGCAGCAGCGACGTCTTGCCGTGGTCGATGTGCCCCGCCGTGCCGACAATCAAGGTGTGGCCTGCAACTGTGACAATTGCGCGAGCCACGCCGGCTCATCGTCGAGCTGGCGCAGATCGAGCCACAACGCATCATCGTCGATGCGCCCGAGCACCGGGATCGGCAAGGCGCGCAACGCGGCTTCGAGATTTAGCAGATAGCGCCCGCGCAGGCGCTTCGACACCTGCGGGCGCATGCACAGCGCCGCACTCGGCAAACGCGCCACCGGTTGGCTGCCGCTGCCGATCATGCCCAGCGCTGCGACCGCACTGACGGCCCAAACCTCGCCCAATATCTGCGCCATTAACGGTTGCAAGCGTGTGGCCTGGGCGAAGATTTCCGATTGCGGACGAGTCAACAAACGCAAACTCGGCAAGCGCTCGGCCAGTCGATCAGGATCGCGATACAACCCGAGCACCGCCTCCAGCGCGGCCAGGGTCAACTTGTCCACGCGCAGCGCACGTTTCAGCGGGTTTTTCTTGATCTTCGCGATCATTTCTTTACGGCCGACGATCAACCCGGCCTGCGGCCCGCCGAGCAATTTGTCGCCGCTGAAGGTGACGATATCGGCGCCATCGAGCAGCGCCTGACGCACCGTCGGCTCGGCCGGCAATCCCCAACGCGTCAAATCCAGAAGGCTACCACTGCCCAGGTCCTCCAGCAACGGCAGGCCATGCTGATGGGCCAGCTCGGCGAGTTCAGCGGTCGGCACGCGGGCGGTAAAACCTTCAATGCTGTAATTGCTCGCATGCACGCGCATGATCAAACCGCTGCGCGGGCTGATCGCTGCTTCGTAGTCACGGGCGTGGGTGCGGTTGGTGGTGCCGACTTCGTGCAGGCGCACGCCGGCGCGGGCCATGATGTCGGGAATGCGGAAGGCGCCGCCGATCTCGATCAGCTCGCCGCGCGAGATGATGCCTTCCTTGCGCGCGCCGAGGCTGTTGAGGCTCAGCAGCACGGCGGCGGCATTGTTGTTGACCACGGTGACGGCTTCGGCGCCGGTCAGTTCGCGGATCAGGCCTTCGATCAAATCGTCGCGATCCCCGCGTTTGCCGCTGGCCAGGTCGAATTCCAGATTCAGCGGATAACGCGCGGCACGCTCCACTGCTTCGATGGCTTCGTCCGGCAACAAGGCTCGGCCGAGATTGGTGTGCAGTACCGTGCCGGTCAGGTTGAAGACGCGGCGCACCTGACTGCGTTGCTGTTGAATCAGGCGTTCGCCAACCCGGCCGGCGAGCACTTCAGGGCTGATTTCAATCGCCGAGAGTTGCCCGTTCAGCACGTCGCCACGAAGTTCATCGAGCAATTGCCGAAAGCTCGCCAGCAACGACTCACGCCCGTGGCGCTCAAGCAAAGCCACGCACGCCGGATGGCGCAAAAGCCCATCAATGGAAGGTAACCGCAGGGACATCCGCCACTCCTGGAGTCAATCGCTATCGCCCAAGAGTGTAGACGCTGCGGCTCATTCGTCTCCCGGCGCCAGCAACAGATTCGGCGCCAGCCGCTGAAAGCCGTCCTGCGCCAGGCGCATGTCCAGCAGCAGACTGCCGAGATCCGCCGACAACGCCTCGGCCTCGGCATCGTTTTCCAGATAGACCAGTTTCAGATAGCTGTTGCAGCCGGGGCAGACTTCCGCCCTTAACGGCGCCTGATTGGCGGCGTGGCGATCATCCTCAAGGCTCAGATAGTCGAGGCCTTTGCTCGATTCGCAATACACGCACTTGACCCGCACCACATGCCATTCGCAGGCGCACAGCGAACACACCAGATAACGCAAGCCGTTGTGTTTGCCGCGATGGCGGATCACCCCGGCCATCGCCGGAGAACCGCACGCTGGGCATTGGCTGAGGCTGTCGCCGGGTTTCAATTGCAGATGGGGCGCGCTGAGCAACCAGTGACTCCACGCCACTTGCAGCGCCGCACCGAGGAACGGCACCAGTTGCGCCGGCACCAGCGAATACTGGCCGCTGACCAGAGCGACAGCCCAGGAACGCCATTGACCGGCGCTGGCGACCCGCAACGTCGTCACTGCCTCAATAACGGCGGGTTGTTCAGAAGGCTCATAACGCTGCAACAGCGCCGAAAGATAAGCCTGCCAGCCCTCCTCGCGCACCAGCGTGTCGGCAGCGAACGGCGGCAAGCCATGTTGCTGGCAAGCCTCGATACGTTGCTGATCAAATGGCGCGGTCAGCGGCGGATCATCGAACACCTGCTGCTGAACCCGGCACAACCCGGCGATCAAACGCAGATACTCGGCCAGCGCATGCCCCTCGGCCAGTTGTTCCAGCCGTTGCGCGCGCAAGGCAAACAGGTTGTGCGGCGGCAGGTACAGGAACGGCGGCGAACTGGCCGCCGCTTCGATTTCCCCGGGTTCCAGAATAGTCGGCAAACGTCAGCCCTTTTTACTGATGGGTCGCTCTGGCACGTCCACGGGACGTTCATCGCGGGTGATGTCGCGGTACCACAGCGCGTGATGTTTTCTCGCCCAGGCGCGGCTGACCCGGCCATGCAGCATGGCGTCGACCGACCCCTTGATCCACAGCCCGGCGTAGATGTGCACGATGATGCTCAGCACCAGAATGAACCCGGCCAGCGCATGCAAGAGCATCGCCCAGCGGATCACGCTGATGCCGAAATACACGCTGAACCACGCGCGCCAGATCACCAGCCCGGTGAACAGCAGCGCGAGCATGCACAGCAGTAAAGTCCAGAACAGCAGCTTTTGCCCGGCGTTGTATTTGCCCACTGGCGGCACGCTGTCTTCGTCGTTGACCATGACCCGGTTGATCCGCCGCAGCCATTGCCGATCGTTGGCGATGAAAAAGTTTGTGCGCCAGAAGCTCAAGACCAGGCCGAGGAACAGCACGAACATGGCGATGCCCATATAAGGGTGCAGAATCCGCGTCCAGGTGCCGTCGCCGAACAGGTTGCTCAGCCAGAACAGCGCCGGGTGAAACAGCGCCAGCCCGGACAGCCCGGCCATGAAAAACAGGATCGCCACCAGCCAGTGATTGGTGCGCTGGTTGGCGCTGTAACGCAGGATCGTCTTGTGGCTCATGGCCGCTCCTCCCCGCGTGGATCGTAGGTGTGCACCGCCGGGTCGACGACATGCACCGCGGTGTCGGGCGGCGTCGGCCGTTCATCTTCCTCGACGCGATTGGGGCCGACGCGCACATAGTGGAAGAACCCGGCAATCACCGCCGCGCCCATTGCCAGCAGCGCCAAGGGTTTGCTGAGGCCTTTCCACAAATCTACCAGCGGACTGATTGCTGGGTGATCGGGCAAACCGGCGTAGAGTTTCGGCGTGTCGGCATGGTGCAAGACGTACATGACGTGGGTGCCGCCGACGCCTTCCGGGTCGTACAGACCGGCGTTGTCGAAGCCGCGGCTTTTCAGGTCGACGATGCGCTCGGCGGCATGCTCCTTCATGTCTTCCTTGGTGCCGAAGACGATGGCGCCGGTCGGGCAGGTTTTCACGCAGGCCGGTTCCAGCCCGACCGCCACGCGATCAGAACACAGCGTGCATTTGTAGGCCTTGTGATCCTTTTGCGAGATACGCGGAATGTTGAACGGGCAACCGGTGATGCAGTAGCCGCAACCGATGCAGTGATCCTGATTGAAATCGACGATGCCGTTGGCGTGCTGGATGATCGCGCCGGGGCTCGGGCACGCCGCCAGGCAACCCGGCTCGGCGCAATGCATGCAGCCGTCCTTGCGGATCAGCCATTCAAGGTTGCCAACGTCGGTTTCATGCTCGGTGAAGCGCATCAGCGTCCACGTGTCCGCCGTCAGGTCCTGCGGGTTGTCGTAGGTGCCGTGGTTGTGCCCGACCTCGTCGCGCAGCTCGTTCCATTCCGAGCAGGCGACCTGACAGGCCTTGCAGCCGATGCATTTGGTGGTGTCGATCAGCTTGGCGACGGCGTCCTGATTGCGTACCGACGGCGGCACGGTGGTGGTGGCCGAGCGGGCAATGATGTCTTGGCTGGCCATTTATAAGGTCTCCACTAGAGCTTCTCCACGTTGACCAGGAATGACTTGGATTCCGGGGTCTGGGTGTTGCCATCGCCGAGGAACGGCACCAGCGTGTTGGTCAGGTAACCGTGGCGCGTCAGGCCGGTGAAGCCCCAGTGCAGCGGGATGCCGATCTGATGCACGACCTGGCCGTTGACCTGCAGCGGCCGTATCCGCTTGGTCACCACCGCCACTGCCTCGATAAAGCCGCGCTTGCAACTGACCCGCACGCGATCACCGGCGGCGATGCCCTTCTCTTTCGCCAACACTTCGCCGATTTCGACGAATTGCTCGGGTTGCGCGATCGCGTTCAACTTGCAGTGCTTGCTCCAGAAGTGGAAATGCTCGGTCAGCCGGTAACTGGTGCCGGCATACGGGAAGTCCTTGGCCTCGCCGAGGCTTTCCCAGACCGAATCGAAGATCCGCGCCGCCGGGTTGCTGGTGGCTTTCTTGTTTTGCGGGTGCAGCGGGTTGATGCCGATCGGCGTTTCGAACGGCTCGTAGTGCTCGGGGAATGGCCCTTCGTTCATCTTGTCAACGGCGAAGAAGCGCGCCACACCTTCGGGGTTCATGATGAACGGGTTCATCCCGGCTTCCGGCGGCACGTCGGCCTTGTAGTCCGGCACGTCGGTGCCGCCCCAGGTTTTGCCATTCCACCAGACCAGGCGTTTTTTCGCGTCCCATGGCTTGCCCGCAAGGTCCGCCGACGCGCGGTTATAGAGAATCCGTCGATTGGCCGGCCACGCCCACGCCCAGCCTTGATGCTGGTGCATGCCATACGGATCGGCGTTGTCGCGGCGGGCCATCTGGTTGCCGGCCTCGGTCCAGCTGCCGGCGAAAATCCAGCAACCCGACGCGGTACTGCCGTCGTCCTTGAGCAAGCCGAACCCGGCCAGTTGCGTGCCGGCCTTGACCATGGCGCCAGTGGCATCGGTGAAGTCGGTCACCGCGCTGCCGTTGATTTCCTTGGCCAGCTCTTCCGGCGAAGGCTCGTCGGCGATCTTGTATGGCCACGACAGTTTCAGCAGCGGATCGGGGAATTTGCCGCCCTCGGTCTGATAGCGTTTGCGCAGGCGCAGGAACAGTTCGCTCATGATGCGAATGTCAGTCTGCGCTTCGCCGGGGCCATCGGCGCCTTTCCAGTGCCATTGCAGCCAGCGGCTGCTGTTGACCAGCGAGCCGTCTTCCTCGGCAAAACAAGTGGTTGGCAGGCGGATGACTTCGGTCTGGATCTCGGCGGTTTTCACATCGTTATATGGCCCGACGTTATTCCAGAACTCCGAGGTTTCGGTGGCCAGCGGGTCCATCACCACCAGCCATTTCAGCTTGGCCAGGGCGGCCATCACCCGGTTCTTGTCCGGCAGCGCGGCAATTGGGTTGAAGCCCTGGCACAGGTAGCCGTTCACTTTGCCCTGGCTCATCAGGTCAAACATCTTCAGGACGTCGTAGTTGGGAATGTCCAGTTTCGGCAAATGATCGAACAGCCAGTTGTTCTCGGCGGTGGCGTTGGCGCCGTACCAGGACTTCATCAGGCTGACGTGGAATTTGCTGTAGTTCTGCCAGTACGAAAGCTGCCCCGGCCGGAGCGGCACTTGCGTGCGTTTGTGAATGAACTGGGCGTAATCCTGCTCGCTGTCGCTGGCCAGGGTCAGGTAACCGGGCAGCGCGTTGGACAGCAGGCCGAGGTCAGTCAGGCCCTGAATGTTCGAGTGCCCGCGCAAGGCATTGACCCCGCCGCCGGGCATGCCGACGTTGCCCAGCAGCAATTGCACCATCGCCGCGCTGCGGATGATCTGCGCGCCGATCGAGTGCTGGGTCCAGCCGAGGGCGTAGAGAATCGTCATGGTCTTGCCCGGCGTCGAGCAGGTGGCGATCTCGTTCCAGATTTTCTGCATGGCGTCGACCGGCATGCCGCAGATCTGGCTGGCCAACTCGATGTTGTAGCGGCTGTAATGCTGCTTCATCAGTTGATAGACGCAGCGTGGGTCTTGCAGGGTCGGGTCGACCCGGACGAAGCCGTCCTCGGCGAACTCGTAGCCCCAGCCGGATTTGTCGGTGTAGCTGCGCTTTTCCGCGTCATAGCCGCTGAAAATGCCGTCCTCGAAGCCATAACCGGCTTTGACGATGAACGACACGTCGGTGTAGTTGCGCACGTATTCGTGCTGGATCTTGTCAGTGGTCAGCAGGTAATTGATCAGCCCGCCCATGAACGCGATGTCGGTGCCGGTGCGGATCGGCGCGTAATAGTCGGCCACCGAAGCGGTCCGGGTAAAACGCGGATCGACCACGATCAGCCGCGCAGCGTTGTGCGCCTTGGCCTCGGTCACCCATTTGAAGCCGCACGGATGCGCTTCTGCTGCGTTGCCACCCATCACCAGGATCAGATTCGCGTTGGCGATATCGGTCCAGGTATTGGTCATGGCACCACGGCCGTACGTCGGGGCAAGACTTGCCACCGTCGGGCCGTGTCAGACACGCGCCTGGTTATCGAACCCCAGCATGCCGAGGCTGCGAATCACCTTCTGGGTGATATAGCCAGCTTCATTGGACGCCGCCGAGGCCGCGAGGAACCCGGTGCTCAGCCAGCGATTCACCGTTTGCCCGTTGGCGTTCTTTTCGATGAAGTTGGCGTCGCGGTCGGCTTTCATCAGGTCGGCGATGCGATCGAGCGCTTCGTCCCAGCTGATTCGCGTCCACTCGCTGCTGCCCGGCTTGCGCACCTGCGGATATTGCAAGCGGCCGGGGCTGTGAATGAAATCGAGCAGGCCGGCGCCTTTCGGGCAAAGGGTGCCGCGATTGACCGGGTGGTCGGCGTCGCCCTCGATGTGAATGATGTTCTGCGCCACGTTTTTCCCGGCATCGCCCTGGCTGTACATGATCAAACCGCAGCCGACCGAGCAGTACGGGCAGGTGTTGCGGGTTTCATGGGTGTGGGCGAGCTTGAAGTGGCGCACCTGCTCGGCGAAGGCTGGCGTCGGGGCCATGCCCAACGCGCCCAGGCTTGAGCCTGCAAGGCCTAGACCTGCGACCTTGAAGAACTGACGACGGCTGAGATCCATCGTGCACTCCTGATCAGGTGGAACCCGGTACTGGTGCCGGGTTTTATCTGGACAATCACGGTGGCGACGCCTTGGCGTCGACTTTTTCACTGTAGACAATCAGCGCAGCGCCTGGGTGAAAACCGACCGTCGGGTGTTTTGCCGCGCGATTTGATGGCTTTGTACACACTCTGTGGGAGCTGGCTTGCCAGCGATGGCGTCGGCACATTCAATATTGATGGTGCCTGATCCACCGCAATCGCTGGCAAGCCAGCTCCCACAAAGGTTGCAGGTGGCCGTGAGGTTTTGTGTGCTCACGCAGGCCTTGCGGCTTATCATGACGCCCCTGAACAACCCGCCTTCACGAGACCGCGCATGACTTTCGATTTTGATCAGGTATTCGACCGCCACCAGACCGGCAGCACCAAGTGGAGCCGTTACCCGGCGGATGTTCTGCCGATGTGGGTCGCGGACATGGATTTTGCCGCGCCGCCGGTGGTGATCGAGGCCTTGCAGCAGCGCTTGCTGCACCCGCTGGTGGGCTACAGCGTGGCGCAGGACAATTTGCGCGAAGCGATCGTTGCCGATCTGTGGAACAAGTACGCCTGGCAGGTAAAGCCGCAGGAGCTGATCTTCCTGCCGGGGGTCGAGTCCGGTTTCAACATGGCGCTCAAGGCATTGGTGCAGCCGCAGCAGAACGTTGTGGTGCAAGTGCCGAACTACCCGCCGCTGCGCCAGGCGCCGGGGCATTGGGGCTTGAACAAGGTTGAGCTGGAGTTCGTCGCTCAGGCTGACGGCAGTTATCTCACGCCACTGACGGCGCTGAATGATGCGTTGGTCGGCGGCGGCGCGCTGCTGTTGAGCAATCCGCACAATCCGCTCGGCAAGGTGTTCGCTGCTCAGGAGCTGCGTGATGTGGCTGATATCTGCATGGCGCAGGATGCCTGGATCATTTCTGACGAAATCCATGCCGAGCTGTGTTTTGACGGTCGCGTGCATGTTCCGACGGCGTCGCTGAGCGCTGAGATCGCGCAGCGCACGATTACGCTGATGTCGGCGAGCAAGGCTTACAACATTGCCGGCCTGAAGACTTCGTTCATGATCATTCAGAACGCTGCGCTGCGTGAGCGCGTCAATCATGCTCGTTGCGGCATGGTCGACAGTGTCAATCCGCTGGGTATGGAGGCTACTCGGGTGGCGTACAGCGAAGGCGCGCCCTGGTTGGCGGAACTGAAGGTTTATCTGCAGGGCAATCGCGACTGGCTGGTTGAGGCTGTGCGCAGTCGTTTGCCGGGGGTGACGATCGATGTGCCGCAGGGGACTTATCTGGCGTGGCTGGATTGTTCGGCGCTGGATCTGGTTAATCCGCAGCAGTTCTTCCTTGAGCAGGCGAAGGTTGGGTTGAGTGCCGGGGTGGATTTTGGTGATCAGCATCAGCAGTTTGTTCGCTTGAATTTTGGTTGCCCGCGGTCGTTGCTGGAAGAAGGCATTAGTCGGATGGAGCGTGCGCTGGCGCGGCGCGGTGCTTGATTTCCCTGTGCAGGAGATTCCTGTGGGAGCTTGCCTGCAAGCGATGGCGGCCTTGTAGCCGCCCCATCACTTGTTGATGTACGCGGTTGATTTGTAGGAGTGAGCCTGCTCGCGATGGCTTTCTTTCAGGCGCTGAGTTGCGGGGACATATCCGTTGCTGCGGGTGTTGCGGCTGGCGGTTTCGCCCTTACGGCGAGTCACCTTTTCCAGACGCCGAAAAGGTAACCGAAAAGGCTTGCTCCTACGTACGGCCCTCGCGGGCTCGGGTCCCTTCGCTGCGGGATCGATCCGGGCGCAGCGGCTACGGTTTGCTGCGCTGCACCTACTTCCGCTGTGTACGACTTCGTCGTACGGTCGCTGCGCTCCCACGCCCGGATCAATCCCTCCGCTCAGCCTTCCGATGTCGCTGGTTAGGCAAGATCAAGATCAAGGGCACTCGAGCTGGCGCTCATTGTTGAGTGGTTAGAAGCGGGTGGTTGGCTTGGGATTTGCGGTGTGGCGGCCCCTCACCCCAGCCCTCTCCCCCTGGAGAGGGAGCCGATCTTTGGGCTTTTCAAGTTGTGTGTACAACTCGGTATTGCATGTTGGCGTACGTCTGCCAATCAACGCGATCAGTCCCCTCTCCCTCCGGGAGAGGGCTAGGGTGAGGGGCTCTTGATTTTCGATAGACGACCCGGTGCTACGCGATCCCCGTGGGAGCTTGCCTGCAAGCGATGGCGCCATGACATTCAGCCTTTATGTCAACGGACACACCGCCATCGCCAGCAGGCTGGCTCCCACATTCGTTTTGCATCTTGTTCGAATCCGATCGAACTCACGGCAAATGCCCCGGGTCAACCCGAGACACTTGCCTTGAAACGAAGGAGACCCTGCGATGAGCGACTATCCAAAACCACCCTTCCCCAAACAAGCCCAACCCGTGCCTGGCTCGCAGCGCAAGATGGAGCCGTATCCGGACTGCGGTGAGCAGAGTTATGTCGGTTCTGGCCGGCTGGCTGGCAAGATTGCGTTGATCACTGGCGCTGACAGCGGCATCGGTCGTGCCGTGGCGATTGCTTTCGCGCGTGAAGGCGCTGACGTGGCCGTGGCGTATCTGAATGAGCACGAGGACGCCAAGGAAACCGCGCGCTGGGTCGAGCAGGCCGGGCGTCAGTGTCTGTTGTTGCCGGGTGACATCGCCGAGAAAGCCCAGTGTCAGGCGCTGGTCGACAAGACTGTCGAGCGCTTTGGGCGTATCGATGTGCTGGTCAATAACGCTGCGTTCCAGATGACCCATGAGAATTTCGAAGAAATTCCCGATGAAGAATGGCTGATGACCTTCGATGTGAACATCACAGCGATGTTCCGCATCTGTCAGGCGGCGATCAAGCACATGCGTCCGGGTTCGTCGATCATCAATACCAGTTCGGTCAATTCGGACATGCCCAAACCGACCCTGCTCGCCTACGCGACCACCAAAGGGGCGATTGCCAACTTCACCGGTGGCCTGGCGCAGATGCTAGGGCCGAAGGAAATCCGCGTCAACAGCGTGGCGCCGGGGCCGATCTGGACGCCGTTGATTGTCTCGACCATGCCCGAGGAAGAAGTACAGAACTTCGGTGGCAGCACGCCGCTTGGCCGTCCCGGTCAACCAGTGGAAGTCGCGCCGATCTATGTGCTGCTGGCCTCGGATGAAGCCAGTTACATCACCGGTCAGCGCTACGGCGTCACCGGCGGCAAACCGATGCTTTGACCGCCGGCGAGAAAAACTGAACCCAGCGGCGTGGCGTGCCTCCATACCTGTAGAGCCCGACGGGCCAACAGGATCTGGAGGTCGTCATGTCCGCACCTATCGTCAAGCTGTTCACCCGACCCAACTTCGCCTGGACCGATATCCGCCGCGAAGAAGAAGCCCACCCCAGACATTACCTTGCGCACCTGCTGCTGCTCGCGCTGATTCCGGCCGTATGCCTGTTCATCGGCACCACCTACGTCGGCTGGAGCCTGGCGGTCGGCGAGAACGTGCGATTGAGCACGGCCAGCGCGTTGCAGTTGTGCATTCTGCTGTACCTGACCATCGTCGTCGGCGTGGCGATCATGGGCGGTTTCATTCGCTGGATGTCGCGCACCTTTGACGCGCGGCCGACGCTCAATCAATGCATAGGTTTTGCCGCTTACACCGTAACGCCGTTTTTCGTCGCCGGGATTGCCGGGCTGTATCCCAGTCGCTGGCTGGCGATTCTAGTGCTCGGTGCTGCATCGATTTATTCGACTTTCCTGTTGTTTGTCGGGCTGCCGACGTTCATGCACGAGCGCAAGGAACAAGGCCTGCTCTACTCCGCCTCGGTGTGGGGCGTCGGCCTGCTGGTGCTGGTGACCCTGCTGGTGTCGATGATTCTGCTGTGGTTCAACGTGCTCATCCCCGAGTACCTGCGCACGACCGCAGGTTGAGTCGATGAGTGCGTTTACATTGATAATTGATGGTGTCCGTTCGTGAGTTTTACGGTGTGGGTCGCGGTGCTCGGTGCGGTGTTGCTGACCCTGGCGCTAACCGCCTCGTACTTGCGCTGGATGCCGGTGACGACGTCCGCCGTGTGTCTGCTGCTGGGCGTCGCCATCGGCCCGAGCGGCCTGAACCTTTTGAAACTGTCGCTGGAAAACGCCTCGCTGTGGATGGAGCACCTGACCGAAGTGGCGGTGCTGTTTTCCCTGTTCGTCTGCGGCCTGAAGTTGCGTTTACCGCTGACGGATAAACGCTGGCGCATCGCGTTTGGCTTGGCCGGCCCGGTGATGGTGCTGACGATTGCCGGGGTCTGCCTGCTGCTGCACTGGGGCCTTCAGTTGCCATGGGGACCGTCGTTGCTGATCGGCGCGATTCTGGCGCCGACCGACCCGGTGCTCGCAGCGCTGGTGCAGGTCAACGATGCGCGGGATGTCGACGGTGTGCGCTTTGGCCTGTCCGGCGAGGCGGGTCTGAATGACGGCATCGCCTTCCCGTTCGTGATTCTCGGCCTGTTGCTGATTCACAGCGACAACGTCGCCGGCGAGTGGCAAGGCTGGCTGTTGCGCAGTGTGCTGTGGGCGGTGCCGGCGGGTCTGTTGACCGGTTACTGGATGGGCCGCGGTATCGGTCGCGTCACGGTGTTGCTGCGTATCCACAATGAAGACAGCACTCTCAGCCCCAATGACTACCTCGCGCTGGCGCTGATCGCCCTGGCTTACGTGGTTGCCGAAGCGATTGGCGGTTATGGCTTTCTTTCGGTATTCGCCGCCGGCCTCGGCTTGCGCCAGGTCGAAGTGAAGTCCACCGGCGTCAGCCAGCCGCCCGCCGAGCATCTGGTGCAACCGGTGGTCGGCCATCAGAACGTCGAACCGCAACACGCGGTGCGTGGCGACACCGATGAGCTGAAGAGCAGCCAATTGGCCGCCGGCATCATGATGGGCGACATGCTCGCGTTCGGCGGGCTGGTCGAACGGGCCATGGAAGTGTTTCTGGTGACCCTGCTCGGCGTGGTGCTGTTGGCGCACTGGGACTGGCGGGCCCTGTTGGTCGGCGGTGTGCTGTTCTGCCTGATTCGCCCGGCCTGCGTCGCGCTGATGCCATGGGGCACGCTGCTCAAGGGCCGCCAGCGGCTGTTGATCGGCTGGTTCGGCATCCGCGGGATCGGCAGCCTGTTCTACCTGTTCTTCGCGTTGAATCACGGCCTGACCAACAACGTCGCCACGCTGTGTACCGACCTGACCTTGTCGGTGGTGGCGCTGAGCATCCTCGTGCACGGCATCAGCACCCAGCCAATCCTCGCGGGATATGAACAGTACAAGAAACAAAAAAGCTGATTTTTTTCGTGGCGCTTTAACGGTTAATTGATCGAAGTTTTTTCTGCAAAAAAATGGATCCCCGCTTCGTTGCCAGCGGTCACAACCATAACCGTCGCTGAGTGCATCAAGCGGCGGCCCGGCAGGTTCGATTCCCCTGCGGCGCGACGCCTATGAAACGGAATCCTGAAGAAAAAGGTTACGGTCATGAAAGAACGTTCGACTCCTGCGCAAATCAAGGCTTGCAGAGCATTGGCTCTGGAACGCAACCGTCAATTGTTCAACAACGCCCACACCCTCAATCGCGCGGCCAACGCGATGCTGGAGGTGGAGAATCTGGATATGGAGCAGTTCGAGCATTACCGGGCCTTGCGCAAGAAAGCCGACTTGCTGTTTGAGGATGCGATTGATCATCTGTGCGTGTTGAATGAGGATTTTCCGCCGATTCCTCAGGCTTCGCAGCATTCTCAAGCGGTTGAGCGTGAGCTTGAAGTGGCGAGTTAAGTCTGAAAGCCCCTCACCCTAGCCCTCTCCCAGAGGGAGAGGGAACTGACCGCAGTGGATTTGAGAGTTACGTCGTCCTGCGATATCCAGTCGTACACTTCACTGAAGAACACTGGAGATTTGCTCCCTTTCCCCCTCGCCCCCTTGGGGGAGAGGGCTGGGGTGAGGGGGTTCGATCTAAAAGTCCACCACTAAATACAGCCGAACCAAGAGCCCAAACTCTTCGGTACCGCTGCCTTCACCCCCCCGGATTCGTCACCTGGATAAACACCGCATACCCCCCCAGCAATATCCAGAACGTCGCAAAGATCCACGGCGTACGCAACGAAAACAACAGCGACTTGCGATAACCCTTGTGGCTCGACTCGACTTCGCTGAACAGCGGCGATTCGTCGTACGCCAGCCCCATCACCGGTTCAGCCTCCAATAACTGGCTCTGCTTGAAGTGCCAGTGATCGATGATGTCGTACGCGGCGCGAATCCCCGGCCAGGCGTTCAGCGAGCTGAGCACGCCGAGCAGCGCCAGAAACGGCGGCACCACCAGGGTGAACAGCTTGCCCCACTCCGGGTTGAGGTTGGCCATGCACGAGGCAAAAGCGATCACCAGAAACGACTGCGCCGCCAGATAGGCGTCGGTGCGGTTGGCGAGGATGCTGGTTTCGTATTGGATTTCGCGCCGATAGAAATCCAGACGCTCCTTGGGCGAGCCGAACATCTTGGCGTTGTGTTCGGTCAGCGCCTCTTCTTCAGCCGTGGGATGGGTCAATATGCGAGACAAAACAAACACGCTCCGAGGTGGTTAAAAACCTTTCGAAACCCTCGGTGACGGACAAGTTCAGGCGAACTGACCAGTGCCTCACTTCATCGATTGCGCAATGATCGCCACCAGTCCCATCTGCGTGAATGGCTTGGGCAAGCGCGGCAGTTCGGCGGCGAAGCCTTCCAGGCGTTCGGCGTAACCGGTGGCGAGGATGATCGGCAGGTCTGGTTTGAGCATACGCACCGCGTGCGCCAGTTGCGCGCCGCTCATTTTCGGCATGGCCATGTCGGTGATCATGAGGTCGATGACTTCGCCCTGATCGAACAGGCGCAACGCTTGTTCACCGGAAGCGGCACCGAGGACGCGATGACCGAGGTCCTCGAGCAGCAGGCTGGTGCTGGTCATTACCAGCGAGTCGTCATCGACCACCAGCACGCTGAGGCGTGGCACCGAAACCGGCGCGGTCGAGGAAAACTGTGGCTTGCTGGCGACGACCTCGAGCGCCACCGGAATCCACAGTTCAGCCGTGGTGCCCTGACCCTGTTCGCTTTTGAGAATGAAACGGCCACCCAGTTGTTCAATAAAACCGTGGACCATCGACAAGCCCAGCCCGGTGCCCTTGCCCAGCCCCTTGGTGGTGAAAAACGGGTCGCGGGCCGACGCCAGCGTTGGCGCATCCATGCCCTCCCCGGTGTCGGTCAGACTGAGGCACACGTAACGCCCGGCCGGCAACTGCGAATCACCCAGCTCCAGCACCACTTGCGGCTGTGCGGTGATGGTCACCGTGCCGCCGTCGGGCATGGCGTCGCGGGCATTGGTCGCCAGATTGAGCAAGGCCAGTTCGAGCTGATTGTTGTCGGCCAGCACTGGCTGCAGATCGTCGGGAAAACGCGTCTCGATGCGGATGCCCGGCCCCAGCGAGCTGCGCAGCAAACCGGTGATGCCCTGCACCAACTGGGCGATGTCGACCGATTCGGTCTTCAGTTCCTGGCGGCGCGCGAACGCTAGCATGCGCTGGGTCAGCGACACACCGCGCAAGGCACCCTGGGTGGCGTTTTCCAGCAGACGGCTGATTTTCGGGTCGGCGCCCATGCGCTTTTGCACGATCTCCAGATTGCCGAGGATCACCGTCAGCAGGTTATTGAAATCATGGGCAATGCCGCCGCTGAGTTGACCGAGGGCCTGCATCTTCTGCGCCTGAAACAGCGCTTCACGGGTTTTTTCCAGCGCTTGGCGGGACTGATGGGCCTCGGTGATATCACGGGTAATCTTGGCGAAACCGAGCAGGATGCCGGTATCGCCGCGAATCGCATCGACCACCACATGCGCCAGAAATCGCGTGCCGTCCTTACGCATGCGCCAGCTCTTGTTCTCGAAACGGCCCTCGCGGGTGGCGATTTCCAGCGACCGTTGCGGCTCGCCGAGTTCGCGGTCTTCGGGGGTGTAGAAGATCGAGAAATGCTGACCGATGATTTCTTCCGGCAGATAGCCCTTGATCCGCTGCGCGCCCTGGTTCCAGTTACTGACCCGGCCCTCGGGGCTGAGCATGTAGATGGCGTAATCGGTAACGCCCTGTACCAGTAGGCGGAACTGCTGTTCACTTTGCTTGAGGGTTTCCTCGGCCATCTTGCGGTCGGTGAGGTCACGGGTGATCTTGGCGAAACCGAGCAAGCGGCCATCCGGGTCGATGATCGGGTCGATCACCACGTGCGACCAGAAATTGGTGCCGTCCTTGCGCACCCGCCAGCCCTCGCCTTCGAAGCGACCTTCGTTGATCGCGGTATTCAATGCGCGTTGCGGCAAACCGGCGGCGCGGTCTTCAGCGGTGTAGAAGCGCGAAAAATGTTCGCCGAGAATTTCCGCTTCTTCATAGCCCTTGAAGCGCTTGGCCCCGGAGTTCCAGCTGGTGATGATGCCGTCCGGGTCGATCATGTAGATCGCGTAATCGATCACCGAATCGATCAGCAGGCGAAAACGCATGTTCTCGATCACAGCGTCTTTAGTGTTTTCGCTCATCATGCTCACCGGCCGTTGTCATGAGCGAAATTATGCGGCAATTAGCCGATTTGGGAAGCCGTGGTTTCATGATTGATCGCCCACCAACGCGGCAATAGTTGCTTGATCCGGCTTTCGGCAAAGCGGTCATCGATCAACATGACCACCCCGCGGTCCTCGCGTGTACGTATGACCCGGCCAGCGGCCTGCACGACTTTTTGCAGGCCGGGGTACAAATAGGTGTAGTCATAACCGGCACCAAAAATCGCCGCCATGCGCCGTTTCAGCTGTTCATTGATCGGGTTGAGCTGGGCCAGCCCGAGTGTGGCGATGAACGCGCCGATCAAGCGCGCACCGGGCAGATCGATGCCCTCGCCGAACGCACCGCCGAGCACGGCGAAGCCGATGCCCTGGCTGTCTGCGGTGAATTGGTCGAGAAACGCCTGCCGCGCGCCTTCGACCATGCCCCGCGACTGTTGCCAAAGAGTGATCTGCGGATAACGCTCGGCCATCAGCGCCGCGACTTGTTGCAGATAGTCGAAGCTGCTGAAGAACGCCAGATAGTTGCCCGGGCGCTCACTGAACTGGCGCGCGATCAGTTCGACGATCGGTTCCAGCGACGCCTGGCGATGGTTGAACCGGGTGGAGATGCGGCTGATGATCTGCACATCCAGCTGTTCGGCGTGGAACGGTGATTCGACGTCAATCCACACGGTAGTGGCCGGTGTGCCGAGCAGATCGGCGTAATAATTACGCGGGCTGAGCGTGGCGGAAAACAGCACACTGCTGCGCGCCGCCGTCAGCCGTGGGCCGATGAACGCCGCCGGCACCACGTTGCGCAGGCACAGCTGCGACAGCGGTTTTTTGCGCTCGAGGTCGCGTTTGCTGATATCGAACAGGTAATGCGCGTCGTACAGCTCGGCCACACGAGCAAATTGCAGCAGGTCGAAATAGAAGTTCTGCAAACCGCTGTCGAGGCCTTGCGGGTGTTCGTTGAGGTAGTCGCCGATGGCGGCACAACACAGCGAGATCGCCTGCAGAAGTTTTTCCGGCGCCTTGTCATACGCCTGATACGCCAGAATTTGCGGCGCATGCAGCGCGTTCCACTCGCGGTTCAGGCGTTGCAGGCTGTTCTTCAGCGGTGCGGGGGCAGTTTTGCGCACGGTACCCAGCACGAACTGATCAAGGCTGGCGCTGTACATCTGCCGGCCGCGCTCGACGAGGTTATGCGCTTCGTCGGCGAGCACCGCGACCTTCCATTGGTTGAGTTGGGCGAGGCCGAACAGCAGCGCGCTGAAGTCGAAGTAATAGTTGTAGTCGGCGACCACCACGTCGGCCCAGCGCGCCATTTCCTGGCTCAGGTAATACGGACACAGCGCATGTTGCGCGGCGACCTCGCGCATCGCTGCCTGATCAAGCAAACGAATCCGACTGGCCGCCTCGCGCGCGGCGGGCAGGCGATCGTAAAAGCCTTGGGCCAGCGGGCAGGAGTCGCCATGGCAGGCTTTGTCCGGGTGTTCGCAGGCCTTGTCGCGAGCGACCATTTCCAAAACCCGCAAGGGCAACGTCGGCGACTGTTTGAACAACACCTGGCTGGCGTCCAGCGCCAGTTTGCGTCCCGGCGTCTTGGCGGTGAGGAAGAACACCTTGTCCAGTTGCTGCGGCGCCAGCGCCTTGAGCATCGGGAACAGCGTGCCGAGGGTCTTGCCGATGCCGGTCGGCGCCTGCGCCATCAGGCAGCGACCGGTGCTGACCGCTTTGAACACCGATTCGGCCAGATGCCGTTGGCCGGGGCGGAAATCCGCGTGGGGAAACGCCAGTTGCTGCGCCGCCAGGTTACGCGCGTCGCGATGGGCCATTTCCTGCTCGGCCCATAGCAGGAACAACGCGCATTGCTGCTCGAAGAAGCCTTTGAGTGTTTCAGCGCTGAACGACTCGACCAGACAGGTTTCCTTCTCACTGACGATGTCGAAGTACACCAGCGCCAGATTGATTTGCTGCAAGTCGAGTTTGCAGCACATCAACCAGCCATAGATCTTCGCCTGCGCCCAATGCAACTGGCGGTGGTTGGCCGGCTGCTTGTTCAGATCGCCGCGATAGGTTTTGACTTCTTCCAGGCAGTTGGCCGTCGGATCGTAGCCGTCCGCCCTGCCCTTGACCTTCAACTGGCGGAACTCGCCTTCGAGCGCCACCTCGCTCTGGTAATGCTCGCTGCGCCGCGAAGCCACGGTGCGATGCCCGGCGATGCCTTCCAGCGCTGTGGGTGACGGGGTGAACCGCAGGTCGAGGTCACCGCTCTTGGCGGTGAATTCGCACAACGCGCGCACGGCGATGCTGTAGCTCAAACGCTCTGCTCCGCCCATTGCACGTAACACACGGCTACCGGCATCTGGTGTTCGTGGCAAAACTCCAGCCAACGCAACTGGTTGTCCTGCAAGCGATCGCCGGGGCCTTTGACTTCGATCATTCGGTAGGTCTTGCGCTGCGGCCAGAACTGGATCAGATCGGGCATGCCGGCGCGGTTGGCTTTGATGTCGAGCAGCAAGCGGTTGAACCAGTGTTTCAGATGTTCGGCGGGCAGGCAGGCCAACGCCTGCTCCAGCAATTGCTCATTCAATGCGCCCCAGAACACGAACGGCGACTGAATGCCCCACTTGGCAACGAAGCGTTCGCGGATGGTTGCAGCGTAGCGGCCGTCGTCGAGCTCGCTCAGGCACGCCTGAAACAGCTCGGTGCGGCGCTGCTGAAAGTCTTCGTTGAGCAAATCCACCGGCCCACGCTGGAACGGGTGAAAGAATGCGCCGGGCAAAGGCGCGAAAATCGCCGGCCAGCACAGCAGCCCGAACAGCGAATTGATCAGGCTGTTTTCCACGTAATGCACCGGGCCTTCGTCGTCGTGCAGATGCGCCTGCACGTAATACTCGACGGACAACGTCGGATCGACTCTCGGTAAATGCAGATCCAGACGCTCGACCGCTCTCGCCGCTGCGCGTTTGAGCGGCGGCCCACCGAGTTTGCGCCGCAAGCGCGGCACGATCCGCTGCAAACCCTGTTGCTCGGCGGCGCTTTCCGGGGCCTGCTGCGCGAGGGTGGCCAGCTCCAGTCCCAGCGGATATTCGCCACTGCGCTCCAGCACGCGGATCATGCGCAAACGTGCGCCTGGGTAGGCGCAATCGCGGTAAATACTCAGAGCCAGGGCGAATTCGCTGATGCGCTCGCAATACTGGCCGATCTGAAACAACACCTTGCCGCGCCGCCGTTGCAGCCATGGGTTGTCGAAGTGCAGCGCGGTTACCTGAGCGACGATGTCCTCAAGCGGCTCTCCGGCTTCGAAGCGCAATTGACACTGGTGCAGGAACAGGCAGGCATCAACGTCGTCACGGCTGCGCAGACCGCGCGAGTCGGCGCAGAACTCGACTTTTTCGTAGGTAAAAATGCCGAGGTCGGCGAGGACGAATTCCGACCAGTCCTGGTACAGATTGCCGAAGAACATCAGGCGCAAGCGGTCGCACAGGTCCATGAGGGTCAGGCTGAACAGACGGTCGCCCAGTTGCGGCGCCCAGGCGCGCAGACTGCGCGGTTCGCTGAACTGTTCGGCCAGCTGCGGTAACCAGTCATCCTTGCGCCCCTTGGGCTGCTCGATTACGGCGCCGAACGCTTGCAACAGCTCGGCCTTGAGCAGCACATCGAACAACTCGGCGAGCGTCAGCGGCGCGTGTTCCTCGATCCAGCCGTGGGCCAGCAATGGCTGAGCCGCTTCAGCGATGTCGCCGATTTCCGGGTAATTGAGTTTGCCCGCGCGAAAATGCACGCCCTTGCGCATGACCATCCGCACCAGCAAGCCCTGTGCGGGGCGCGGCAATGACTTGAAGTCGCGAATAAAGGCATGCTCACGATCGCTCATCACGTCGGCATAACGAAATTCAAGCCAATCAAGCACTTGACGGAAGTTGTTAAGGTAATAGAACGGGTCGTCGAGAGGGTTGGCAGTCACGGAATTCAGGGCCATGGCGAAGCGGATACTGGTTATGCGTACAGATATCAGCTCTGCACAGCCCGGCGCAAACGGAAAATGATCAATGGCATTTTTTTACCGGGCCCATCGAACTTTTCCGGTGCGGATGGCACCAACCGCGTTAGAAGCCGACAATGCTCGGCAGCACATGAATGAGGCACACGAGGTGGGTATGAAATTCAAGACACTGGGCATTCCTTTGGCCATCGCTGCAGCCCTGGCCCTGGGCGGTTGCTCGACCGCAACCGTCGTGACTTTGCAGAACGGCACCCAGTATCTGACCAAGGACATGCCGAAGACCAAAACCGACGATGGCTTCTATGAGTTCGAAGACATCTCCGGGGCGAAAGTGAAGGTTCGTGCAGACGAAGTCGCCACCGTTCGCGAAGAAGACTGAAGGGCTGCAAGCGGAGCTGCCGCATGAGGCAGCTCCGACGGCGCAATTACCGGGGCTGGCTCATGCCCGGAATGCTGTTGTCGCAACTGACATGGGTGCCGCCACGCCGGGCGAGTTCCTCCTGCAGGCGCCGGCAACGCGCCAGGTCCTGCTGCTCCATGCGATCGATGATCGGATTGCCGGTGGTTTGCGAGACCACCCCGTCGCCCAGGCGAAACGTTACGTAGGGTTGTTCGGGCTGGATCTGAAAACGGCTTTTTGCTTCGACAGGTTCAATGACCTCGACGTCTGCCGCGCTCGGCAATTGCTCGGTGGTTACGCCGTAACGGCTGAGAATCGAACTGTGAGGCAGATCGGCCCAGGCATTGGCCGATCCCAGCGCCACTGTGACAATACCGATATACCCCTTGAAACCTTTCACGTTTGAAACTCCTTGTGAATGTGATGATGCGCTCCTCAGTGGGAGCGAGCCTGCTCGCGAAGTGGACGGCCAAGCCAGCGATAACCTTGAGTAGAACGAGTGAACCGGTACTGGCTTTAGGCCGCATTTCTGATGATGCAGGGTTTTGAGTCAAGGAATGGCTGTGGAGTCACTTTTGAGACCGGGTTGTCGGCCATCGCCAGCAGGCTGGCTCCCACAAGGGATTTGCATTCACCGCGAAACCAATGTGGCAGCCAGCCTGCTGGCGATGGAGCTGCAACTGTCGCCGCAACACCCGGAAATGAGTAACATGTCCGGCCTCCCCGCAGCCCACGTTCTGCGCCTTGCCGAATAAGCCGATTCCATGCCCTTCGAACTCAGCGTTGACCTCACCACCCTGGCCATTCTGGCCGCTGTTGCCTTCCTTGCCGGTTTCATCGATGCCATCGCTGGCGGCGGCGGTTTGCTCACCACGCCCGCCCTGCTCACCGCGGGCCTACCGCCGCATCTGGTGCTGGGCACCAACAAACTGAGTTCGACCTTCGGTTCGGCGACCGCCAGTTTCACCTTCTATAAGCGCAAACTGTTCCATCCGCGCCAATGGACCCACGCGATCGTCGGCACGCTGGTCGGCGCGCTGACCGGTGCCGTCGTCGCGCATTACCTGCCCGCCGAGTGGCTGAACAAAATGCTGCCGGTGATCGTCTTTGCCTGCGGGCTCTATCTGTTGTTTGGGGGCACGCCGAAAGCGCCGCTGGACAGCAACGCGCCGATCAAGAAGAAATGGCAATCGACCCAAGGCTTCAGCCTCGGTTTCTATGATGGCGTGGCCGGCCCCGGCACCGGTGCCTTCTGGACCGTGAGCAGCCTGCTGCTGTACCCGATCGATCTGGTCAAGGCCAGCGGCGTGGCGCGCAGCATGAACTTCGTCAGCAACATTGCGGCGCTGTCGGTGTTCATCTTTTCCGGTCAGGTCGACTGGATCATCGGCCTGTGCATGGGCCTGTCGGTCATGGTCGGCGCATTCTTTGGCGCGCGTACCGCGATCAGCGGCGGCGCCAAGTTCATTCGCCCGGTGTTCATTACCGTGGTGCTGGGCTTGACCGTACGTCTAGCCTGGCAGCACTGGTTCAGCGTGCCCTAAGCGCCGCGCGACGTAGACGTCGATCAGGTAACGGGCAATCGATTTCGACGCCGGCAGCGGCGGCAAATCGTGCACGTTGAACCACTGGGCGTCTTCGATCTCGTCTTCCTGACAGACAATCTCGCCGCCGGCGTACTCGGCATGGAAGCCGAGCATCATCGAATGCGGGAACGGCCAGCACTGGCTGCCCATGTACTGGATATTTTTCACTTCGATCTGCACTTCTTCGCGCACTTCGCGAATCAGGCATTCCTCGGCCGACTCGCCCGGCTCGGCGAACCCGGCCAGGGTGCTGTAGACGCCGGTGACGAAACGCGGTGAACGTGCCAGCAGAACTTCATCGCCCCGCGTGATCAGCACGATCATGCTCGGCGAGATCCGCGGGTAACTGCGCAGGTCGCAGGGCTGGCAATACATCGCCCGCTCGCGCGGCACCTGCGTCATCGGCTGGCCGCAATTGCCGCAGAATCGATGCTCGCGGGCCCAGGTGCCGATCTGCGCGGCGTAACCGAGGACTTTGTAGATTGTGTGGTCACCTTCGAGCATGAACGCGCGCAGGCCTTTCCAGCTGCAACCCGGCACCTCGCTGGCACTGCGCAACTCGAGCAGATACACCGGCTCGCCATCGAGATGGCCAATGCCATGCTCGGCGAGGATCGACAGGTCCTGGCGCTTGAGCCATTCGCGGGGAAACAGCGCGCCGTTGTCATCGAACAGAAAGCCTTCCGGGCTGCGTGCCACGGCCATGCCGCCGGGTTGATCGGTGTCGAGTACTGCAGTGGTCCAGCGAGCTGTCATGGTTTCTCAGTCCAGAAATTCGGGTTTCTGTTTGCTCATATGGGCGGCCATGGCTACGCGCAAATCAGTGGATTGCAGCATGGCGGCGTTCCAGGTGGCAACGTATTCGAGGCCGTCGTCGATGCGATGGTCACGCATGTAGCTGATCATTTCCTTGGTGCCGGTGACCGCGATCGGCGATTTCGCGGCAATCTCGCGAGCGATGTCGAACACGCCTTCGAGCAGTGCGTCCTTGTCGCCGTAAACGCGATTGACCAGTCCGATGTTGCGCGCCTCGTCAGCACCAAAGGTGCGGCCGGTGTAAGCCAGTTCACGCAGCATGCCGTCACCGATGATCCGTGGCAACCGTTGCAAAGTGCCAACATCGGCGGCCATGCCGATATCGATTTCCTTGATCGAGAATTGCGCGTCCTCGGCGGCGTAGCGCATGTCGCAGGCAGAAATCAGGTCGATCGCACCGCCCAGGCAATAGCCCTGAACTGCGGCCAGTACCGGTTTGCGGCAATTGTCGACGGCATTGAAAGACGCTTGCAGGGCGAGAATCTTGCGCCGCAGCAGCCGCGCATTGCGCCCGACGTCCTTGCCCAGTTCATTGGCAACACCGGCCAGCATCATCAGGTCGATGCCCGAGGAAAAATGTTTGCCGTTGCCACTGAGCACCACCACGCGCACTTCGTCGGTGTCATCGACCCACTGGAAAATCTCGATGATCTCGCTCCAGAACGCAGCGTTCATCGCGTTGATCTTTTCCGGGCGATTGATCTGCACATGGGCGATGTTATCGGCCAGTTCGACGCTGAAAGCGGAGTATTGAGACATGGCAGTGATCCTTTACCGGGCGGGAAATGAGGCCCGAACTATAACAAGGCATCACGGCGGCGGTTCGGCCAAATGCGGGACTGTCCTGAGTTTTGCTTTGCCCCGGGCGGCCTCTTCGCGAGCAGGCTCGCTCCCACAGGGGGATTGCATTGCAAATGTGGGAGCGAGCCTGCTCGCGAAGGCGGCCGATCATTCAATGAAAATCATCTGTGTTTTGTGGTGATACTTGCGTCACTTCAGGCCGATCTTGTACAGCGAGCCTTTATCCTCATCGGTCAGCACATACAGATAACCATCCGGCCCCTGACGCACATCACGGATGCGTTGATTCAGTTCGCCCAGCAGACGTTCCTCGTGCACGACCTTGTCGCCGTCGAACTGCAAACGGATCAGTTCCTGGGTCACCAGCGCACCGATAAACGCATTGTGCTGCCACGCTTTGAAGCGGTCGCCATCGTAGAACGTCATGCCGGTGACCCCCGGCGATTTTTCCCAGACATGGTGCGGGGCCACCGTGCCTTCGGCAGTTTTGCCCTGCGCTTCCGGAATGGGTTGCATCGAGTAATTGATACCGTGGGTTGCCAGCGGCCAGCCGTAATTCTTGCCGCGCTCGATGATGTTCACCTCGTCGCCACCGCGCGGGCCGTGTTCGTTTTCCCACAGTGTGCCGGTCCATGGGTTGAGCGCAGCACCCTGCGGATTGCGCAGGCCATAGGCCCAGATCTCCGGGCGGACACCAGACTGGCCGACGAAGGGGTTGTCGTCCGGCACCTTGCCGTCCGGGTACAGGCGCACGACCTTGCCTTGCAGCTTGTCGAGATCCTGAGCGGTCGGCCGATCGTTGTTCTCGCCCAAGGTGATGAACAGATAACCGTCGCGGTCGAACACCAGCCGCGAACCGAAATGATTGCCGACCGAGAGCTTCGGCTCCTGACGGAAAATCACTTTGAAATCCTTGAGCGTCTTCAAGTCATCGGAAAGTCGCCCGCGCCCGACCGCCGTCCCGGCCTTGTTGCCGGCGCCACCGCCTTCGGCATAGGACAGGTACACCAGCCGATCCTGCTTGAAGTCCGGCGACAGCACCACGTCCAGCAAACCGCCCTGCCCCTTGGCCCAGACCTGCGGCACGCCGGAGATCGGCGCCGACAGCTTGCCGTCGTTGCCGACCAGACGCAGATTGCCCGGCCGCTCGGTCACCAGCATGCCCTGGCGATCCGGCAGAAACGCCAGCGCCCACGGATGTTCCAGCCCTGCGGCGACGGTGGTGACCTCGAGGGTGCCCTGCTCGCTTTGCAGCTCTTTGGGCGCAGCGGCGAAGGCCGGCGCGCTGATCAGCGCACCGGCGCACAGTGTGGCTAAAAGGGTTTTACGCAACATGCACGATTCCTTTTGTTCGTTTCAGGGGCCGGCAGAGTACGGTTCTGCCGCTCAACGGTTGCTGTCTCCGCTGCGCGGAGGCGGGTTGGGAATGAAAGTCGGCGGGTGACTCGGCACCGAGCGAATCGGTTGGCCGTTGCCAATGCCACGGTTCTCGACGGTGGGCTGACGCGGCGTCGGAACGGTGTTGGGACCGCGGATGGGCGGTGTGCTCGGCTGGGTGCCTTGCATGCTGTTGGGATTGGCCCGGCGAATCGGGCTGTTGTACGGGTTATTGCTGTTGCCAGTCGGGCTTTGCGCCAGTAACAGGTCAGCGTGGACCATACCGCCGCTGAGCAGCAGAGCGAAGATGGCAAGCATGATGCGCTTCATGACGCAGCCTCTCGATGAGCAAGGAATAGAGCCTTCGAGTCCACGCTACGCTGCGGGTTCGGATTTGTTAACCCACACGCCTTAAACAACATGTAACACGACTTGACCAAGTGACGCCCGGCCCACGCATTCCGGGGAAACTTTCCGCCCGGCGCGCAGGTCATCCGATCATCACTCGGAGAACTGGCTATGGCTCGAGCAATCTGGAAAGGCGCGATCAGTTTCGGACTGGTTCACATCCCTGTCGCGCTGGTCTCGGCAACCTCGTCGCAGGGCGTGGACTTCGATTGGCTCGACAGCCGCAGCATGGAGCCAGTGGGCTATAAACGAGTAAACAAGGTCACCGGCAAGGAAGTCACCAAGGAAAACATAGTCAAAGGCGTGGCCTATGAAAAAGGCCGTTATGTGGTGCTCAGCGAGGAAGAAATCCGCTCGGCGCACCCGGTGTCGACCCAGACCATCGACATCTTCTCCTTCGTCGACGCCGAACAGATTCCCCTGCAAAACATCGACACGCCGTATTACCTGGCCCCCGATAAGCGCGGCGGCAAGGTCTACGCCCTGCTGCGCGAGACCCTGAGCAAAACCAACAAAGTCGCCCTCTCCCGCGTGGTCTTGCACACACGGCAGTACCTCGCCGCGCTAATGCCGGTCGAGGATGCGCTGGTACTGGTGAAACTGCGCTGGCCACAGGAAGTACGCAGCCTCGATGAACTGGCACTGGGCAGCGACGTGACCAAACCACAGTTGGCCAAGGGCGAACTGGACATGGCCAAACGCCTGGTGGAAGACATGAGCGGCGACTGGAGCCCCGACGATTACAAGGACGAGTTCGAAGACAAGATCATGGCGCTGGTCGAGAAGAAAGCCCATGAAGGCAAGATCGAAGACGTTGAAACAGTGGGCGGCGAGGAAGAACGTAAAACCGCTGACGTTATCGATCTGACCGAACTGCTCAAACGCAGCCTCGGCGGCAAGGCCCCGACCAAGTCCAAAGCAAAACCGGCGGCCAAGGCGCCGGCGAAGCGGACGAAGAAGGCGTCTGGATGAGCAATAGCCAGCGAGTCGGGAACAGTGTTGTCAGGGCTGGCCTCTTCGCGAGCGGGCTCGCTCCCACAGGGAAGCGGTGACATCCGTCAGGGAAAGGTCGGCTGTCAGGCCGCCATCGCTTGCAGGCAAGCTCCCACAGGGACTGAGTACAACCATAAGGCCGAATGTCAGCTCGCCTGCTTTTGATCCTGGTCACCGGCGGTGTTGAAGGCTGAAGGCTGAGAATCAAAAGCCCCTCACCCTAGCCCTCTCCCGGAGGGAGAGGGGACTGACCGCGGTGGATGTGAGAAATGCGCGAACCTGAAATACCGAGTCGAACGCAAGTTCCAAAACCAACCAAAATCGGCCCCCTCTCCCTCGGGAGAGGGCTGGGCGGGCGGCGTTCCGATGAGGGGCGAATCCACCGAAGATCTCAAGCCATGCGACGCTTCTCACCACTCAACAATGAGCGCCAGCTCGAGTGCTTTTGATCTTGCTTTTGACTCACCGGCGACGTCGGAAGGCTGAGTGGAGGGATCGATCCGGGCGTGGGAGCGCAGCGACCGTCTGGCGCAGCCAGACACAGCGGAAGGAGGTGCAGCGAAGCAAACCGTAGCCGCTGCGCCCGGATCGATCCCGCAGCGAAGGGACCCGAGCCTGCGAGGGCCGTACGTAGGAGCAAGCGTTTTTTGCTTACTTTTTTTGGCGTCTGAAAAAAAGTGAGTCGCCGTCAGGCGAAACCGCCAGCCGCAGCACCCGAAGCAACGGATATGCCCCCCAGAACTCAGCGCCTCAAAGCAAGCCCCAAACAAGAATCAGATCAAAATAAAGATCGCCAAAAGCCCAGCAAAAATCGCCCACTTCTCCAGGTAATAACGCGTACGGTTACGCTTCTTCAGCTCCTTGCCCCGCAACCGAATCTTGTAGATCCGCGCAAACAAACGGTTAATGCCACCCGTACGATCCCCCGCATCATTCGGCGCACCCGCCGCCGACATCACCGTACGACTGAACCAGCTGTTGAACGCCGCCGCCCAGCGATACTTCATTGGCCGCTCAATGTCACAAAACAGAATGATGCGATTCTTGTCAGTGGTGTTTTCCGCGTAATGAATAAACGTCTCGTCGAACATCACCGCCTCGCCATCGCGCCAGTGATAGCTCTCACCGTCAACGTTGATGTAGCAACCGGCATCGTTCGGCGTATCCAGGCCCAAGTGATAGCGGTACGAACCGGCATACGGATCGCGATGACGCACCAGCTTCGAACCCGGTGGCAGTTCGGCAAACATCGCCGCCTTGATCGAGCCAATGCTCTGCACCAGTTCGGTAGTGCGCGGGCAGAGTTTCATCGCCGAAGGATGGCTCTCGCCGTACCACTTCAGATAGAAACGCTTCCAGCCGCTTTTGAAGAACGAGTTGAAACCGACATCGTCGTACTGGTTCGAGCGTTTGATCTCACCGGCACGCAACAGATTCTGACCTTCTTCGCGAATCTCCTCCCAGTGCGCCTGCAACGGACTCAGGTCGGGAAACTCGCTCGGGTCGAGATAAGGCTGGTTCGGCTTTTTCGAAAACAGATAGAGGAAGCAATTGATCGGCGCGAGAAACGTCGAGTGGTCGCTCAGTTGTCGACCGAGCTTGTGCCGCACACGCCCGCGCAGGTGAACGTAGGCAATCGAAACGACATAGATAGCAGCAATGATGAGTTTCACGGAAATCGTCACACGTCAGAAGTGAACAAACTGCGCGCCGGGTGGCCGAAGGCCCTGCGTCTTGTGCAGCGGTCTGAATACAAAGTGGCACGTCCTTGAGCCCACGCCGTGTTCCGGCGTCGGTGAAAGGTGGCATTTTAGCCACAGTTTGTAACCGACTGTGAACCTTCATCTGTGAAAAACTGTCACGCGCGGCGCAACGCACCGATAACGCCGGCATCGTGCCTTCATTGAAAACTACAAGATGGCGCCAGCAGTCCATCGCCGGCGCTCGGTTTGACTGATCAATAACGATAAACCGCCGCCGCCCCGGTTTCGGTCGGCATCGAACGCTCCGGCGGTACGACCACCACTTCACCGCCCTGACGGATGACCGCCAGAATCAGCTCGTCGAGGACATCCTCCGAATGAATCTTACGGGTATCCGCCGCTTCACGATTCAGTGCATTCGCCGCAATCGTACCGGCCACTTCGCGCTCAGCCTCTACCAGCAACAGCGCCACCCTGCCCTCTGCCGCGGCGTTGGCAATTTCCGGCAAGTGTCGTCCCACTGCACCCTGACCAAGCGCCACGCCGAAGCGATCGAAGGCTTTGTCCAGCGCATCGTCATGCCGCTTGTGCAACACACTCGCGCAGGCCTGCGCCACTTGCGCTGGCTGTAGCGTCGCCGGGTCGCGTTCGATGCCGTCCGGCAACAGCAACGGGTTGTGGCTCACCGCGCGGAACACCGCCTGGTTCTCCGGGAGCGCGACAAGCACCAGCGGCAGGTTGCATGGGCGCGAGCAATATTCGGTAACGGCTTTGTCGACCGCGCGGAAGAACCGCTCGCGGTCGAGGTTGATTTCGTCCTGCTTACCGCCGCCGCCCGACTCATGCATCATCGGGTCACCGCGTTCGCCGCCACCGCTGAATCCGTCCGGGTGGCCCTGTTGATCGCGCGGGGTCAGTTCATCGCCAAGTGCGTCAACCTGACGAGTCGGCACCGCCGCCGGCAGTTCGACCTTTTCCATGTGCTGCGCCGTTCCCTGGTACATCTGCACGCAGTCCCGCGACAGGCAAAGCACTTGGCACCGATCAGTGACCGGCGCCAGGCGCAGCAACGGCTTGAGGTACGGGTGGCTGTTGACGATCACTGTTTCGCGAACCGTCCGATGCAGCCCGACGACGATGAAATGCTCTTCGCCAGCGAACACGGCAATGGACGCCGGGCAGTTGTTCCAGAACGTCTGATCGTCCAGCAACTGGTAAAACGGCGCGAGCACGATGTCCCCGGGAGCCTCTGGCGCGTGTTGATCAAGCAAATCCTCGAGCTGTCTGACCAGATTCTTGAAACGGATCGGATCTTGCGAACGCTGCGGAAACGTTCGATGCGCCGGCATGTACAGGCTGAGGTTGAGACGATCGCTCAGCGCCAGCAAGGTGTTCAGTGTCTCGTGAGTAAACGGTTGAATCCGGGCCATGACGACACTCCTTACTCTTTCTCCAGGTCAGCTTGTTTGGCGAGAAACTCGTCTTCGAGCATGGCGTCGATTTCCGCTGGGGAATCCTCGCGGACCGGCGGCGCCGTGAGGCGTCCGGTCGATTCGACGCGCGGTGACAAGCGCCCCACCAGATGCTCCAGCGCATGGGCGATCTTTTTCGCCGCGCCGGCGACGGCCAGTTCCAGACTCTCGGCATGGTGGCTGGCCGACAGCGAACTGTGCCCTTTGGGGTGCGCTTCGATCTGGCAGCGCTTGTCTTGCGCGCCGGCCTTCTGCGCATTGACGTCGCCGACATGAATCTCGAGCCGGGTCAGAAACGAGGTATAGCGATCCAGCTCGTCGACCACCGTGCTGCCCACCCATTCCTGCAGTTCGGCGCTGCCTTCGATATGGTTGCTGTCTACTTGTACTTGCATGGTGAAATACTCCGTGCGCTGGGCTTGAGGGTGATCAGCAGCTTCCCGGCGGGATGCCGTCCTTGTTGAAGTCTTTCAAGCGCTCGCGCTCCTGCTCGGTGGAATGCGCTGGCGCGGTGTCGTTCGGTTGGTTGTTCGGTTTATTGGGTTGATCGTTCTTTTCTTCAGTCATGATGACGCTCCCATGGGTAGCTGCCGCGTGCGGCGGTTGCTCAAGCTGTCGCTTTTCGTGCCCCCTCGGGAACTGCAGCAACGAGGTTTTCAGGCAATCGCGCTGTTCGCGCGCAAGGCTCTCGAGAGTGAATTCCCGGGCTTGATCGGCAGCGTTCTTCAGTAGTTGCCAGTCGTCCCGAGTGATCCATTCGTGCAGCAGCAATTCGTCGGCACGCTGGATCAGCGTGTGGTGATAATCCTCGGGAAAATCCAGCCGATAAGCGTCGTCCTCCAGCAACAGACGCCACGCTTTCAGTTCCATTTCAAGATCGGTCTCACTCACGATGGTGTCCTTCTCGGGTCGGTTGTTTACCTCGCCAGGCAAGGTAAACCACGCATTGCACTTCGCTCAGCTCACTTGCGCGAGCAGGTCTTTGCGGATGAACTCGCGGACCGTGGCCAAGTGGGTTTCTTCTTGCTCCAGCGCATGTTTGAAGCGCTTGGCGATCAACGGATGACCGCCCTTCTGTGCCAGCTCGATCAGCAATTCCCAGGCGGCGTTGTCTTCAAGCTCAATGGTCAGAATCGCACTCATCGACTGCGACACCGTGGTGCGCGGGTCGGTTAGCACCTGCAGCACGCCCATCGCCTTGACGCCGGCCACGTCCGCGCACGGCGTCATGGCGGTGGGATCGCCGCCGAGGGTTTCGATGGCTTCGCGCACGATATTCATGTGCTCGAGTTCTTCGGCCTGGATCTGCCGCAACGTGTCGACCAGCGCCGGATCGGCACCGGGCGCCGAGGTGGCCTTGGCGACCATCGCCTCATACAGGCGCACGCCGGTGCGTTCGAAGGCCAGGCGTTCGCCGAGTTTGTCGATCAGCACTTCTGGAGCCTTGCCGATGGTTTTGTCCAGCGCAGTCTTGAGCATGCCCTTGGTGGTGCCCGGCGCCGGCACCGAGCCGATCAGGTCAGCCTCGCGAATCGCCCGTTCACGTTCAGCGGTGTAGTCGCTCATGTCGCCCGGGACATCGGCCGGGAACATGCGCGTCGCTTCCAATTGGCGAGCGGTGTCCTGCGGCGAGGTCTGAATGCCGGTGCGATTGGTGCCGATGGTGACTTGAGGTTCGCTCATTGCTGTTCTCCCACTTCGTTGAGTTCCGTGCCCGGTTTGAAGGTGTAGCCGGCCGAGGCGATGTTGGCGGGCACGCCTTCGCTGTTGAGTTGCGCGCGGTAATCAAGGGAAGGTCGTGCTTCGCGCTCCTTGGGCACGTAGTCGATGCCATGCGCGCGCAGGTCGACTTCCCGCGACAGGGTTTCGCGGACGAAATCGCGCTGGCTCTTGAATTCGATCATCCGTGGCAATGGCCCGGCGAGCACTTCGGCGGGGTCGCGTCGTTCGTATTTCTTGAACAGTTCGCAGGCCAGGTTGAGGTGCCCCAGTTCGTAGTCGACGTAGCGCTCCCACAGCGCTTTGAGGCGTGGGTTTTCTTCCTGCTCGGCGCAACTGGCGTAGGTGTAGACCTCCATCGCTTCGTGGACCAGCCACTTCTCCATGAACGTTTCGGCAGGGTCCTGCAACGAGCCGTACTGGGTGACGTGCTGTTCTTCGACTGAGGCGATCTCGGCATACAGCGCGCGGGCTACCGGATCGGCAAACAGCGGGCCGATGTTCATGTAGTAATCGTGGGTCTGGTATTCGGCGCCGGTGATCAGCGCCGCGTGGATCTTGGTGATCAGCGCGGCGTTGTCTTTTTCGTAGTTGTCGCGCAGGTCGTCACCGGGGGCGCGGTGATGCTCGCTGGTCGGCCGACCGGGCACCAGATCGGTGTAGCCCTGGAGGATGTTGTTGGCGTCCTTGCCTTCGAGCCGATCGAGCATAGCGGCGTAGCGATACAAATGATCGAAGTCTTCGAGCAGGCCAAACCGGTAGGTCTGTGCCTGATACGGATCGGGCTCGTTCTGCGCGACGGCAGCGGTCACCTCGATCGCCACCTGTTCATAGGCCACCGTGGTTTCCAGTGGCGAATGATCCGCCGAAAGCAGCCAGTTGATCGAAGTCATCTGGTGCTGCTCGGCGCGGCGAATCTGTGCGAGCGGCAGTTGCAGTTCCTTGTGAAAGCGTGCGCCAAAGTGCTTGAGTCGCAGCGCGTCGGACTCCACCCCGTTCATCAAAATCACCCGCACACGGGTAAACGCATCGTCATCGAGCTTGCTGATCGGTTTGCCGGCCAGCTCGCGCCAGGTAAACGTCTGCTTGTCCAACGGCGTGCCTTTGTTGTCCAGCAGGTTGTCAATTTTTGTCATCTGTTGCTCTCCTCAATCAGTCAACACGCAACGCCTCGCGAGGCACGCTGTGAAAAATCGACTGCGCCAGTCATGCGGCCATTCCTGTGTTTCGACGGATAGCGTTCTACAGCGCAACGGCCGTATTGAAAGGCTTGCGGTCTCATGGAGATGACCATAAGAGCGAGGAAAAACATCGATTTACTTGCGCTAAAACCCGATGAGCGGCGCAGTACCGCGCTCAGACATCAAGCGCAGCGAGGCTGGCAAAACCCGCACAATGCTCAACGCTCATGCAGCATCGCCTGCATCTGCCAAAGCGTGCGAAAACGGCCCTGGCGCAGGCGCAATTCATCCGGCGGGCCGTCTTGCACGATCTCGCCCTGTTCCAGCACCAGCACGCGGTCGAAGCCGGCAATGGTCGAGAGCCGGTGCGCTACGGCGAGCACCGTTCTGCCGCGCATAAGGTTGGCTAACGCGCGCTGGATAATCGCCTCGGAATCGGAATCCAGCGCCGAGGTGGCCTCGTCCAGAATCAGGATCGGCGCGTTCTTGAGAAAGGCGCGCGCCAGCCCGAGGCGCTGACGCTGGCCGCCGGAAAGCGTGACGCCGCGTTCTCCGACCAGCGTGTGGTAACCCTCGGGTAAGGCCTGCACGAACTCATCGCAGAACGCCTGCCGGGCGGCGTCGATGATTTGCTCCTCGGTGGCGTGGGGCTGGCCGTAGCCGATGTTTTCCAGAATGCTGCGATTGAACAACGCAGGCTCCTGCGGCACGACGGCGATCTGCCGACGCAGGCTGTCCTGGCTGACCGAACGAATATCCCGGTCATCAATGAGGATCACACCGCTTTGCACGTCATCCAGACGTTGCAACAGGCTGAGCAAGGTCGATTTGCCGGAACCCGAGGTGCCGGCGATGCCAACACTCTGCCCCGGCGGAATTTCCAGAAACAGATGCTTGAACACCTGACAACCGTCCGGATAGGCATAGCTCACGTCGAGCAGTTTGATGCCGCCGCGCGTTGGTGCCAGTTCCTCCGGCGTGTCGCTGAGTTCGTGGGGTTGCGCGATGATGCTCAGGGTTTCGGCAATCACGCCCATTTGCTGGCTGGCGTCGACCAGCGCCAAGGCCAGATCGCGCGAACCGTGAAGAATGCGAAAGGTCAGCGCGCTGACCATCACCACATCGCCCGCCGTCACCTGGCCCTGCCGCCATAACAGGATGGCCCAGCCCAGCATGGCCCCGGCCATGATCGACAGGCAGACATCGTGCAGCACCCGAGCCTTTTCCAGATAGATCCAGCTGTGTCGATGGGCAGCGGCCTCGATGCCGATCTCGCGCTCCAACCGCTGACGTTCACGCTCGCGTCCGGAAAACGCCTTGATGGTCCAGACATTGGAGACCAGATCGACGATCTCGCCGCCGACCCGTGCCGACTGCGAAGCGAATGCGATATGCCGGTGCCTGCCACGCACCCCGACCATCGTCAGCAACGCCGCCACCAGCAACACGCAGACGATCAGTGCCAGCGCCATCGAGTCGCGAACAGAAAACAGCACCACCACCGCGCCGAGAAAATCCACGCAGGGCGGCACGATGCGCCACGCCAGGCCGCCATAGACGACATCGGCGGCGCCACCGGCCGCCGCCACCCGGTTGGCCAGCGAGCCGCTGAAGTGCCGCTTGAAATAGCGCATCGGGTGGCCGGTCAGGTGATGAAACAGATCCACGCGCAGATCGGCACAACTGCCGACCACGGTGTAGCAACCGACCCAGCCGCCGAGTCGCCACAACACGTTTTCCAGCACGATCAGCGCGATGAACAGGCTGAACGCGCGCCACACTTGCCCGGCCTGTGACTCACCGGCCATCGCATCGACCAGCAGTTTCATGCCGTACTGCACCGCCACCGCGCAGCACGCCGCGCCGACCACCAGCGACAACATGGTGCTGAAGTGAAATGGCCGCACCCTGACATAACGCCACAAGAAGGCACTCGCCGAGGCCGGCAATGGTTCATCACGCAAATGCTGGAAATTCATCGTTGCCACCGCTCATCAGCCCTTTGCCGGTGCTCGCCGATGCGCTCGGGCACTTGCGCAAGCTCAACACATAACGGATGGAACCCTGCGCGCTCGCCCTCGCCATCGGGGTAGCCGAAAACACCGGTCGGACAGTAACGGTCGTCATCCCAGCCGGGATAATCAAGAAACGGATACCAGCAAATGCCCTGCACCGGCACGCCTCGCGCGAGAGCAATTTGCACCTGCTCGACGATATAGCGCAGCCACGGCACGCGCTCGGTGTCCTCCGCCCCGGTCTCCGAGATCAGCAGCGGTCGCTGATAACGCTGATGCAGTTCTTTGAGCATGCCGGCCAGCGGTCGGTAATCGCGTTCACCGCGCTGGATTCGCGCCCCTTCGAAAAACCACTGGTTATGCGGGTAAAAGTTCGCACCGATGATGTCCAGGTAATGTTCCTGCCCGCCCAGTCCGGGCCATTGCCGCCCGGCCAGCAAATCCCAGGCTTCGAACTGCGCCAGGCGATATCGCTCGGCGTTTTCCAGCTCGTCGCTGCGCCGCGAGCCGGAGATGACGTTGATCAACGGATCGCACTGGACGAAACGCGCGGCCGGCGCCTGTTCGCGAATCGCCTCGATCGCCGCGATGCTCGCTCGAACCAACTGATGTTTGAGCTCTTGGCCGCGCCCGTGAGCACCGGGGTTGAAATAGCCGACATCACCGCCGGCCCAACTCCAGAAGGAGATTTCATTGATCGGCGAATAACAAGGCACGCTCACCCCTTCATCGCTCATCAGTCGCGCCACGGCACCGGCAAAACGGGCGAAGCGCTCGACAAACGCCGGCTGCCAGATATCCAGATCATCCGGATAGCCGTAATGGCACAAGTCCCAGACCACTTGCAGCTGCGCGCCTTGCGCCGCTTTGAGCATCGGCAGAAAACTGCCCCAGTCATATCGGCCGGGGCTGCGTTCGATCAGATGCCAGCGCAACCCGTCCCGTGCGCAGCGGATGCGCAGATCGGCCAGTTGCCGGTAGTCCTTGGCTGCCCACTGCGCGTGGCCGGTGCTGCCGAGCAGATCCAGCCGTCGGCCATCGCGGCGGCGCTGGCTGGAACATTCGTAACCGGCCATCACAAAGCTGTCGAACAGCGCAGCGGGCTCGAGTCCGTCACCCTTCGGCTGCGCGGTCATCAGGCATCCAGCCTCGCTTCGGCGGGTAGCGTCTGGCTCTGCGCTTCTATATCGCGGTACAACGCCAACGCCTGCCCGACGACCTGGTCCATGTTGTAGTACTTGTAAGTGCCCAGCCGCCCGAGAAACGTCACGTTCGGGGTTTGCTCGGCGAGCGCCCGGTAGCGCTTGTACAGTTCGGCATTTTCCGGGCGCGGCACCGGGTAATACGGGTCGCCGTCGTCACAGGGAAACTCATAGCTGATGCTGGTGCTCGGGTGCGTCTGGCCGGTGAGATGCTTGTACTCGGTGATCCGCGTGTACGGCACCTCGGGGTCGGGAAAATTCACCACGGCGACCGGTTGATAGCGCTCCTGCTCCAGCGTCTGATGCTCGAAGCGCAAGGAGCGGTACGGCAAACGCCCCAACTGAAAGTCGAAGTACTCATCGATCGGCCCGCAGTAAATGACATGCCGGTACTTCACCACATCGCGCACGTGCTTGAAGTCCGTGCTCAGCAACAGATCGATTCGCGGGTGTTCGAGCATCCGTTCGAACATTTGCGTGTAACCGTGCAGCGGCATGATCTGGAAAGTGTCGGTGAAGTAGCGGTCGTCTTCGTTGGTGCGCGTCGGCACCCGCGAGGTCACCGATTTGTCCAGCGCCGATGGATCGAGCCCCCACTGTTTTCGCGTGTAGCCGCGAAAGAATTTTTCATACAGCTCACGGCCGATCTGGTTGACCACTACGTCTTCGGAGGTGCGAATGGTCGCCACCGGTTCGGCGCGCTCGGCCAGAAACTGTTCCGCCTCGACCGAGTTCATCGACAAACCGTAGAGCGCATTGAGCGTAGTCAGGTTGATCGGGATCGGCACCAACTGTCCGTCAACCCTGGCCAGCACTCGGTGCTCGTAAGGACGCCACTCGGTAAAACGCGACAGGTAATCGACGATGCGCTGCGCGTTGGTGTGAAAAATGTGCGGACCGTAGCGGTGCACCAATACGCCCGCGGCATCGTAATGGTCGTATGCATTGCCGGCGATATGGTCGCGCCGATCGATCAGCAGCACGCGGCGGCCGAGGCCGTCGGCCAAGCGTTCGGCGATGACACTGCCGGCAAACCCGGCGCCGACGATCAAATAGTCATAGACCCCACTGTCGGTCTGACTGGACGGGCCGGATCTGGCCGCTTCAAGGGTTATCTGAGGCATTCGATCTGCTCCTTCATGAAGCGGCAAGTGTTGTCCCACGACATGCCCGCGATCGCGGCGTCGGCGCGCTGTACGAATTCATCGGTGCCTTTGAGCGGCAGCGCGCGCTCGATCGCTTCGATGAAAGCATCGGCCGTATCGGCAATGAACACCGCCCCGCTCTCCCCGTAGCCGCTGATCACATCGTGGATCGGCGTCGACACCACCGGACAGCCGCCAGCGAGATATTCCGGGGTCTTGGTCGGGCTGATAAAACGAGTGGAGGCATTGAGGGCGAACGGCATCAGCGCCACGTCCCAACCGCTGAGACAGGCCGGCAGTTCGTCGTATTGCTTGGCGCCCAGGTAATGAATGTTCGGCCGGCGTGGCAGCGTCTGCGGATCGATCTTGACCACCGGCCCGACCAGCACGATTTGCCAATCGGCACGTTGCTGCGCGACCTGTTCGATCAGATCGATATCGAAGCGCTCATCGATGACACCAAAAAAACCCAGGCGTGGCCGTGCGATCGAGGCCTGATCCGATGGTTCCGGCACATCCTCGCGCGCCACTGCGAAGTGCGCGATATCGACGCTGCTCGGCACCGGATAAGCGTTGCCATGCTGGCGCTGCTTGACCTCCCACAGACTGACGCCGCCGGTGAACACCACATCCGCCCGCCCCATCAGCAAGCGCTCCATGTCGATCAGTTGCGCCGGCGCGCCCATGAACGCCGACAGCTCGTCCATGCAGTCGTAGATCGTGACTTGGGCATCGAGGTGATCGGTAAACGCCAGGCTCATCGGGGTGAAGTACCAGAGCAGCAGATCGCCCTGCTCACGCCCGGCAAGCAGTTGGTCGAGCAACGCGCGTTGCGCTGACACCACGGCTTCGTGATCGAGGCCTTCGGGCACATGCGGGACCGCCACTTGTATGCCTGCGGCGGGCGTCGAGGTTTCCAGCCAGGGACTCTCGCCAGCGGAGACCACTGGCTCTTCAAAAAAAATCACATCGTAGTTTTGTGCCAGGCGCGACATCACATGCTGCGGCCGCTGAAAAACAAAACCCCAGCGCAGATGCGATAGGCACACCAGCGTGGGGCGGATTTGCGGCGCCAGCTCGACGAGCTTTTGCGCATTCAGAATCGGCGACTGTCCGGGTTGTTCGGCAAGGTTCATGGCAAGGTCCTTATCAAGAGAAAGAAAGACGACTCAGGGTCGAGCCATCGGGCCGTAACACCTGTGAAACAGCAGGTGTCCGGCGTCTCTCGATGAGTCCGTACGGCTCTTGATCGTTGGAAACGTGGCGTTCATGAGGCGTTCACACGAACAATAATCGCAGCCGATGAACTGCACATACCGGCTGGCAAACCGGCTTGAACTCCGCCCGGAAAATGCTCCCTACCTTTCAACAGGCATCACTGCGAGCGCGGCTGATGCATCGAAAAACGAAATGATCGAGGGCGGGCGCATGATTCTGATAACGGGTGGTGCGGGCTACATCGGGGCGCATGTCGCGCTGGAATTGCTGGCCAGGAACGAGGACGTGCTGATTCTGGACAACCTGTGCAACAGCCAGCGCTCGGCGATCGAGCGCATCAGCACGCTGGCCGGGCGGCGACCGGGATTCATTCAGGGCGATGTGCGCAACCGGCGTTTGCTCGACACGCTGCTGCGCGACTATCCGATCGATGCCGTGGTGCATTGCGCCGGGTTGAAAGCGGTCGGCGAGAGCGTGCACGAGCCGTTGCGTTACTACGACAACAATGTCGGCGGCAGCCTGACCTTGTGTCAGGCGATGGCGCAGGCCGGGGTTTTCACGTTGGTGTTCAGCTCATCGGCCACGGTGTATGGCGATTGCAGCACGATGCCGATCAACGAGTCCTGCGCCACCGGGCAGCCGACCAATCCTTATGGCATGTCGAAGCTGATGGCGGAAAACATCATGCAGAGTGTTGCCAGCTCCGACCCACGCTGGTCGATAGGCCTGCTGCGCTACTTCAACCCGATCGGTGCCCACCCTTCCGGCTTGCTGGGCGAAGCGCCGCTGAACATGCCGAACAATCTCTTGCCCTTTCTGCTTCAAGTTGCCAGCGGGCAACGTGAATACCTCTCGGTGTTCGGCAACGACTACCCGACAGCGGATGGCACCGGGGTGCGCGACTACATTCATATCGTCGACCTGGCGCAGGGACACCTTTGCGCGCTCGACGCATTGCGCGAGCGCAGCGGTGTGAACATCTGGAACCTGGGCACCGGACGAGGCTACTCGGTGCTGGAGCTGGTCAAGGCTTTCGAACAGGTCAGCGGCGTACCGATTGCGCTGCAGTTCAAGGGCCGGCGGCCGGGCGATGTCACCTGTTGCTGGGCCGATCCGCAAAAAGCCGCTGACGAACTCGGCTGGCGGGCCAGCCGGTCTTTGCAAGACATGCTGACCGATGCGTGGCGATGGCAATGCAGTCAACTTGAAACCGAGTGGATCAGAGAGGCCAATTGAAACCTGCAGCACCCGCCAAAGCAGATCACAGCAATGTGCGTTGGCTGGTCGCGTCGCCATACAACTGCCTTGTTGATTATGCGACAATGCGCGCAATGTCCAACATATGACCCCCGCATGCATCGCTCAGCAGCCTGGCCACCCCGGCCAATGGTTGCTGGCGAAGCATGCGCGTTGGCGCAACTCAAGCTCGGATCGGGCGGAGCCGGCAAAGCTCCAGGTTGGTATCAAGTCGGTATCAGGCACACATGACCCGCTCCAAACCATTGATAGGTAAGGTAATTGATCTCCACAGCTAACATCACGATGCAGTTCGGCGCCAAGCCGCTCTTCGAAAACGTTTCGGTCAAGTTCGGCGCGGGCAATCGCTACGGTCTGATCGGCGCCAACGGTTGCGGCAAGTCGACCTTCATGAAAATCCTCGGCGGCGACCTCGACCCGTCCGGCGGTCAGGTCATGCTCGAACCGAACGTGCGTCTGGGCAAGCTGCGCCAGGATCAGTTCGCTTACGAAGAATTCACCGTGATCGACACCGTGATCATGGGCCACGAAGAGCTGTGGAAGGTCAAGGCCGAGCGCGACCGCATCTATTCGATGGCGGAAATGACCGAAGAAGACGGCATGGCCGTCGCCGAGCTGGAAACCGAGTTCGCCGAAATGGACGGCTACACCGCCGAATCCCGTGCCGGTGAACTGCTGCTGGGTCTGGGCATTCCGCTGGAACAGCATTTCGGTCCGATGAGCGAAGTTTCGCCAGGCTGGAAACTGCGCGTATTGCTGGCGCAGGCGCTGTTCTCCGATCCAGAAGTGCTGTTGCTCGACGAACCGACCAACCACCTGGACATCAACACCATTCGCTGGCTGGAAAACATCCTCACCCAGCGCAACAGCCTGATGATCATCATCTCCCACGACCGGCACTTCCTGAACAGCGTGTGCACGCACATGGCTGACCTGGATTACGGCGAGCTGCGTCTGTTCCCGGGCAACTACGACGAGTACATGACCGTGGCGACCCAGTCCCGCGAGCAACTGCTGTCGGACAACGCCAAGAAGAAAGCGCAGATTTCCGAGCTGCAATCGTTCGTCAGCCGCTTCTCGGCCAACGCCTCGAAAGCCAAGCAGGCCACGTCCCGCGCCAAGGCGATCGACAAGATCCAGCTGGCCGAGGTCAAGCCTTCGAGCCGCGTCAGCCCGTTCATTCGTTTCGAACAGAACAAGAAGCTGCACCGTCAGGCAGTCATGGTCGAGAAAATGGCCAAGGGTTTCGACGGCAAGCCGCTGTTCAAGGATTTCAGCTTCCAGGTTGAAGCCGGCGAGCGCGTGGCGATCATCGGCCCGAACGGTATCGGTAAAACCACCCTGCTGCGCACCCTGGTCAACGAGCTGACCCCGGATGCCGGTACCGTCAAGTGGACCGACGCCGCGGAACTGGGCTACTACGCTCAGGACCACGCGCACGATTTCGAAGACGACGTGACCCTGTTCGACTGGATGGGCCAGTGGACTCAAGGCGAGCAGATGATCCGTGGCACGCTGGGCCGGATGCTGTTCTCCAACGACGAGATCCTCAAGTCGGTCAAGGTGATTTCCGGTGGTGAGCAAGGCCGCATGCTGTTCGGCAAGCTGATCCTGCAAAAGCCGAACGTGCTGATCATGGACGAACCGACCAACCACCTCGACATGGAATCGATCGAAGCGCTGAACCTGGCGCTGGAAAACTACCCGGGCACGCTGATCTTCGTCAGCCACGACCGCGAGTTCGTCTCGTCGCTGGCCACGCGCATCATCGAGCTGAGCCCGGATGGCGTGACCGACTTCAGCGGCACTTACGATGATTACCTACGTAGCCAGGGCGTCGTTTTCTAAACGCAGCTGTGAGTTATTAGCTGCAAGCTACAAGCTAAAGCCCTGTCCCTGGTGACGGGGCTTTTTGCAATTTGATGCCGAGTGATCAGTTGGTGCGGGGACCTTCGCGAGCAGGCTCGCTCCCACATTTTGAACGCGTTCTACCTGCCATGATCGTTCCCACGCTCCGCGTGGGAATGCAGCCCGGGACGCTCCGCGTCCCAAAGCAGACGCAGAGCGTCCATGGCGGCGTTACCACGCGGAGCGTGGGAACGATCATCGCATTTTAAATGTGGGAGCGAGCCTGCTCGCGAAGGCGGCCTCAGCACCACCGCACTCATCGGTGAAGTCGTTAGCCTGCTTTCTTTTCATCCATGCCCGCGCCATGATGACGGCAACGCTCCCACCGCCGCCCGCGATCGAGTTCACATGTCTGCACAGCCTCAACCCCCGCAAAGCTCCCTGGCGATCACGCTGAAGATCGTCTCCATCGTCTTCTATACCTTCATTGCCTTCCTCTGTATCGGCCTGCCGATCGCGGTGTTGCCCGCTTACGTGCATGAGCAACTGGGTTTCAGCGCGGTGATTGCCGGGCTGGTGATTGGTTCGCAGTACCTGGCCACCCTGCTCAGCCGGCCGATGGCCGGGCGCATGTCGGATACCCTCGGGACCAAGCGGGCGATCATTTACGGTTTGTGGGGCATTGTGCTCAGTGGTGTGCTGACGCTGGTTTCGACGTTGCTGCAGGATTTTGCCCTGACCAGCCTGATCATTCTGATCATCGGTCGCTTGCTGCTCGGCGTGGCGCAAGGCTTGATCGGTGTGGGCACGATCAGTTGGTGCATGGGCGCGGTCGGCGTCGAGCACACGGCGAAATCCATCGGCTGGAACGGCATCGCCTCGTACGGTGCCATCGCCATCGGCGCGCCGCTGGGTGTGGTGATGGTCGCCGATTACGGTTTCACCAGCCTTGGCATTGCCTTGGCTGCACTGGCGGCCGGCGCGCTGCTGCTGATTCGCAACAAACCCTCGGTGCCGGTGATTCGCGGCGAACGCTTGCCGTTCTGGGCGGTGTTCGGGCGAATCGCACCTTACGGCACCAGCCTGACACTGGCCTCGATCGGCTACGGCACGCTGACCACCTTCATCACCCTTTATTACCTGGATCGTGGCTGGACCGGCGCAGCGTACTGCCTGACGGTGTTCGGCGTGTGTTTCATCCTGTCGCGGCTGCTGTTCATTTCGGCGATTGCGCGTTTTGGCGGCTTCACCTCGGCCATCGCCTGCATGAGCGTCGAAACCCTGGGCCTGGTGTTGTTGTGGCTGGCGCCGTCCACCGCGTTCGCCTTGATCGGCGCCGGGCTGGCGGGGTTTGGCCTGTCGCTGGTGTACCCGGCGCTGGGTGTCGAGGCGATCAAGCAAGTGCCCAGTTCCAGCCGTGGATCGGGGCTGGGGGCGTATGCGGTGTTTTTCGATCTGGCGCTGGCGATTGCCGGGCCGTTGATGGGCGCGGTGGCGTTGAATCTTGGCTATGGGTGGATATTCTTCAGTGCTGCGATGTTGTCGGTGATCGGCTTGGGGCTGACGTTGCTGCTCAAGCGCCGGACAACAACCTGAACCTGACGCGGTCCCCTGTAGGAGTGAGCCTGCTCGCGATAGCGGAGTGTCAGTCGACATCTTCTTACCTGATACACCGCTATCGCGAGCAGGCTCACTCCTACAAGGGATCTGCGACGGTTCATTGATCGGCAGTCTGCATCCCCGCCCGTGTCGGTTTGCCCAGCGCATGGGAGAAGAAGCGGCCGGCCTCGGAGATCAGGTTGCGGTGGATGTCCTCGCGGTCGACACCATCGGCATCGGTGCACAGCGCCGGCATCGCGCGGATCTGCTCTTCATTGCACGGCGCCAGGAACACGAAATGCCCTGCCCCGGCCAATAATTTGAAGTCCGGCGCGGTCGGCAGTTTGCGCGCCAATGCGGCGGCGTTCTTGTCGAAGGCCACCAGTTTGTCGCCGTCGCCGCTGTAGAGCAGCACCGGCACGTGCACATCGGCCAGGGTGTGCCGGCCGAACTTCAGGCTCAGCGGCGCCATCAGCAGCAAGGCGTGGACACGCGGGTCGGGCACCGGTTGCAGATCATCGCGATCGACGATCAATTCACCCTGAGTGTTACAGGCGTCGTGATCGTCCGGGCGTTCCTGGCAATAGCGACGCAGGCGATCCAGATCCGGTTGCGCGCCGGAGAGGATCAACGCGGTCTCGCCGCCCGCCGAATAACCGATCACGCCGACCTGTTCGGCATTCACATAAGGCGCGAGCATGCCGTCGCCAAGTGTCGCGGTGATCGCTTGGGAAATCTGGATCGGCCGCCCGTAGAGATTGCTCAGGGTACCGAGGCGGCTGTGATCCTTGGAGTTATCGCCGGGGTGAATCACTGCGACCACCACAAAACCCTTGCGCGCCAGCGAGGTCGCGAGATCGTGCAAGGCCAGCGGTGTGCCGGTGTTGCCGTGCGAGAGCATGAGCATCGGAAAACGGCCGATGGCGACTTTGGTGTCTTTACCCGCCTCAACCGAATAGCCCTCGAGCAGGCTCTGGTGTTCGCGGTCGCTGGAGGGATAAAACGCAATTGCGCGCATCGGTTGCAGATCCAGCGGATCGAGAAAGGTCATTTCGTGGTAGCCGACGCTCCACACGGGGTGTCGTCCGGGCGCAGCCTGCACTGAATCGAGGCTGACCAGCAGGCCTATCAGTAACACTGCACAAAGACGCACCATGGATGCCCCACCCTGTTTTGACTGAATCCGGTGATTCGCTGCCTGCGTGGATCGGCGCGCGAACGCTGAGCGATCAACTGCATAACCCGGGCCAGATTATGTAACAGGCAGAAACAAAAAACTCCGTATTCGCCCCTTGCGGAACCAGAATACAAAGTTTTTTGAGTGCTGCCTGAACCGTAGCTGTTCTTTACGCAAGCCTTACGCGGCGGCGAACAGTTGCTCGCTGATCTTCGCCTGGGCTGCGGCCATGGCGTTGTTGCGCACTTCTTCGCCGTAAGCCAGACCTTCAGCGCGAACGATTTCGATGTCGGTGATGCCGAGGAAGCCCAACACCAGCTTCAGATATTCTTCGTGAGCGATGCCGCTGGCCTGACCTGCATGGATGCCACCGGAGGTGGAAACGATCACCACTTTCTTGCCACCGCACAGGCCTTCAGGGCCGGCTTCGGTGTAACGGAAAGTCTGACCGGCGACGGCAACGCGGTCGATCCACGCCTTGAGTTGGGTCGGCACGGTGAAGTTGTACATCGGCGCGGCAATCACCACGGCGTCGGCAGCGATGAACTCGGCCAGGGTGCTGGCGCTCAATTCGGCTTCGTGCTGTTGCGCGGCGTCACGCAGTTCAGCGGTGGTGCCAGCGGCGACCAAGGTAGTCGAGGAAAAGTGGCTGATCGCGTCAGCCGCCAGATCACGGTAAGTCACCACTGCGCTCGGCTCAGCGGCCTGCCAGGCTTTGACGACCTGGCTGCTCAGCTGACGGGATGCCGAGTTGTCGCCCAGGATGCTCGAATCGATATGCAGCAGTTTCATGTGGATACTCCTTAAGTGATCGCCAGTTGCGACGCAATGGAGACAATCCTACGCAAGAAACCAATGGATGATTAGCCGCCTGCAATGCGATAGTTTGTCCTATTGATAGAACAGTCGGGTGACTCGAATGCAAGACCTCAACGATCTCTACTATTTCGCTAAAGTTGTCGAGGCCGGTGGGTTCGCTGCGGCAGGGCGTTTGCTGGGCATTCCCAAATCACGGCTGTCGCGGCGCATTGCCGAACTGGAAGAACGCCTTGGCGCGCGACTGCTGCAACGCACCACCCGCCAGCTCAACCTGACGGCCGTCGGCGAGCGCTACTTGCGCCACTGTCAGGCGATGTTGCTGGAAGCCGAAATGGCGGATGAGGCCGTGGCGAGCATGTCCAGCGAACCGCGCGGTCGTTTGCGGGTGTCCTGCCCGACCGGGCTGGCGCGGGAGATGCTGCCGTGGGTCATCAGCGAATTCCTCGGCAAATTTCCGCAGGTGCAACTGGAAGTGGTGCTGCTCAATCGCCGTGTCGATCTGGTCGGCGAAGGTTTCGATGTGGCGCTGCGCGTGCGCGAGCATGGTGATGAAGATCCATTGCTGGTCACCCGGCGTCTGCGTCAGGCGCAGATGGTCGTGGTCGCCAGCCCGGCGTTTGTCGCGGACCACCTGGTCAATCATCCGCAGGACCTGAAGAACCTGCCGGTGCTTGGTGCGCTTGAGGCTGATCGTCTGGTCCATGTGCGCTTGCTCGACGCCCAGGGCAAGAGTTTCGAGCTGAACATGGAGGCGCGTCTGGGCATCGATGACTTTATTGTGCGCAAGGCTTGTGTGCTGGCCGGGCAGGGTTTCACCCTGCTGCCGATGATGTATTGCGAAGAAGAGCTGCGCAACGGCACGCTGGTGCAGATGCTGCCGCAGTGGTCACTGCCCGGCGGCTGGCTGCAAGCAGTGTATCCGCATCGGCGCGGGGTGATGCCGGCGGTGCGTGCGTGGATCGATCATCTGGTCGAATCGTTTAATGCCTGTGGGGAGCGACCGCTATGAGCAAGGGAAAAATGAGCGAAGCCGAAGCGGCGGCGTTCTGCCTGGCATTGCCGGGCGCTCGGGAAGATTACAAGTGGGGCGGCGTGCGCGTGTTTTCGATTGCCGGTAACAAGATGTTTGCCTTGCAGGGACTGCGTGGCGACTCATTGGCTTTCAAGGTCGACAAGGATCTGTTCCTCGGCCATTGCGACCGCCCCGGCATTCACCCGGCACCGTATCTGGCGCGGGCGCAGTGGATCATCATGCACCCGCCCTACCCGCTGGGCGCCGAGGAGTTGCAGGGGCTGTTGCAGCGCTCGCATCAACTGGTGGTGGGCAAGTTGCCGAAAAAGACCCAGATCGGATTGCTGCTTTAATCCCAATCCCCTGTAGGAGTGAGCCTGCTCGCGATAGCGGTGTGTCAGCCGCTACATTTTCAACAGATAGACCGCTATCGCGAGCAGGCTCACTCCTACAGGGGGCGGAGGTGGTCTTAAGACAGTGTCAGCAGGTTCGAGCCGAGGAACAGCTGGTCGATCCAGAACACCTGATGCAGCACGACGATCACCCAGAACAGAAGCTGGAACGACACCTTGCGCGTCTTGTGCCGGAACACTTGCTGGGCGATCAGTGCGCCCGGCCAGCCGCCGGCCAGTTCCACGGTGTGGAGGATGTTTTCCGGGGTGCGCCAGGCATCGGTGCGGGCCTTGCGCTTGTCGGCCCAGTACATGAAGAACGCCAGCACGCTGACAATCCCGTACGCCGCCAGCGGCACCAGGGAAATCCCGCGCAGCCACATCGACACGGAACCGAACAGCGGCAACACGCACACCACCAGCAGCACCAGCAATTTGAATTTCAGATGCTGAATCGCGCCGCCCGAGGGCCGACATTCGGTGCGGCGTGCGCGGGAATCGTTCATGGCTTGGCTGCCGCCCAGTCGACCCAGCCGAACTGCCAGGTCGCCAGAATCACCAGACCGAACACGATCCGGTACCAGGCGAACGCCGCGTAGCTGTGGCTGGCAATGAACTTGAGCAGGCCGCGCACGGCGATCATGGCGAAGATGAACGCGGTGACGAAACCGATGGCAAACACCGGGAAATCTGCCGGTACAAACAATTCGCGATATTTATAACCCGAGTAGACCGCCGCGCCGACCATGGTTGGCATCGCCAGGAAGAACGAAAATTCAGTGGCGGTCTTGCGCGACAGGCCGAACAGCAGGCCGCCAATGATCGTCGAGCCGGAGCGCGAGGTGCCGGGGATCATCGCCAGGCACTGGGCGAAGCCGACTTTCAGCGCGTCCTTCCAGGTGATCTCGTCGACCGTTTCGGCGTGCACCTCGTGCTGACGCTTCTCTGTCCAGAGCATGATCACCCCGCCCACCACCAGCGCGGCCGCGACCGTGATCGGGTTGAACAGGTATTCGTGGATCAGGTCGGCAAAAATCACCCCCAGCACCACTGCCGGCAGGAAGGCGATCAGCAGGTTGGCGGTAAAGCGCCGTGCGCTCGGCTGGGTCGGCAGACCGATGACCACGTCGAGAATCTTGCGGCGAAACTCCCAGACCACCGCGAGAATCGCGCCGAGCTGGATGATGATATTGAACGCCATGGCCCGTTCGCCGCCGAAATCGAGCAAGTCGGCAACGATGATCTGGTGTCCCGTACTGGAAATGGGCAAAAACTCCGTCAGCCCTTCTACAACTCCTAGTATCAGTGCCTGCAAGGCCGTCCAAAGATCCATCAATCCCCCAAAGAGCGATGCGCACCGGCATGCCCCGATAGTATTTTTTTACGTTCACTGCGATCAGCGTAGCTGTTTATGGCTGTGCCGATTCCGCGCGCACAGAATCCACACGAAACGGTAAAAATTCCGTGAAACTTCAAAATGGATTCAGGTTTTCACGCGCGGGGCCGAAATCCTAACAGACAAGCCTTAATAGCGCTGCCGCGTTATACGACTTGGGTCGCCTATGCCCGCCCGCGTTATCGTGGCTGGATGCTGGCGGTCAATCATTACAAGAACAAGAACCCGGAGTGACAGCGTTATGAACAGCTTGCGCAGTGTGTCGATCAGCCGACGCTTGTGGCTCATCTTGATTGTGGCGGTGGTCATGTTGCTGACCTTGGGCGTGCTGATGCTCAAGCAGATCCATGATGACCTTTATCACGCCAAGGCCCAGAAAACCCAGCACGTGGTGCAGACCGCCAGCGGCCTGCTGACCTATTACCATGGCCTGCAGACCGCCGGCACCTTGACCAAAGAAGCGGCGCAGCAACAGGCGCTGACGGCGATTCGCGGCTTGCGCTACGACCAGAGCGATTACTTCTGGATCAACGACCTCACGCCCGTGATGGTCATGCACCCGACCAATCCCAAGCTCGAAGGCCAGAACCTCTCGGCGATCCGCGACCCGGACGGTTTTGCGGTGTTCAACGAGATGGTCGCCATCGCCAGGGCCAACGGCGCCGGCATGGTCAACTATCGCTGGCCGAAACCCGGCGCCACCGACCCGGTGGCGAAAACCTCCTACGTCAAACTGTTCGAGCCGTGGGGCTGGGTGATCGGTTCCGGCGTGTATGTCGATGACGTGCAGGCCGAATTCCAGGGGCAGATGCTGAAAGCCTCGGTGATCGGTCTGGCCATCGCGCTGATCATGGCGCTGCTGGTGATCCTGATCGCGCGCAGCATCGTCCGGCCGTTGCAGGAAACCGTCAACGCCATGGCCAACATCGCCAGCGGCGAAAGCGACCTGACCCGCAGCCTCGATACCCATGGCAAGGATGAAGTCACCGAACTGGCGCACCATTTCAACGCCTTCACCGCCAAGTTGCGCGGAGTGATCGGCGACTTGCAGGTCTCGGCCAGCGCCCTCGGCCAATCCTCCAGCGAGCTGGGCAACGACGCCTCGCAGGCGCAACAACGCAGCCAGCAGCAGTCGCAGCAGATGGAACTGGTGGCCACCGCGATCAACGAAGTGACCTATGGCGTGCAGGATGTGGCGAAAAACGCCGAGCACGCCGCGGCCGAAATGCGTGATGCCGAAGCGCAGGCGCAACAGGGCCAGATCAATATCGACGGCAGCCTGCAACAAATCGACAAGCTGTCCGGCACCATCGATCAAGCGGTGGAAGTGATTCGTACGCTAGCGGCCGAAAGCACGCAGATCGGCAGTGTGCTGGAAGTGATCCGCTCGATTGCCGAGCAGACTAACCTGCTCGCGCTCAACGCCGCCATCGAAGCCGCGCGCGCCGGCGAGCAAGGTCGCGGGTTTGCTGTTGTGGCCGATGAGGTGCGCTTGCTGGCGCAGCGTACGCAGAAGTCCACCGCAGAAATCCAGTCGATGATCGAGCGCTTGCAAAACCATTCCGAGGCCGCCGTGAAGGTGATCGGCGACAGCAGCAAAGCCTCGCAATTGACTATCGAACAAGCGGGGCTTGCCGGCGCCAGCCTTAATGCGATCGGCCAGGCCCTGCGCAATCTCAACGGCCTGAACGCCTCGATTGCCAGCGCGACGTTGCAGCAGGCGCATGTGGTTGAAGACATCAATCAGAACGTGACGCAGGCGGCGGGGCTTTCGCACAGCACGGCGTTGGCGGCGGAGCAGTCGAGCGCGGCGAGTTTGCGGCTTGGGCAACTGAGCGAACAGCTCAACGGGTTGCTGCGCCAGTTTCGCGTCTAGTCACCTTCCTTTGTAGGAGTGAGCCTGCTCGCAATAGCGGTGTGTCAGACAATGTGAGTTTCGCTGACACAGCGCTATCGCGAGCAGGCTCACTCCTACATGTTTTTGTGTAAAATCCGCCCCTTTCTTCATTCCCCCCAAGGATCCTCCATGTCCGGGCTCGAACTGTTTGCCGCCGCCCTCGGTGTGATCGCCGTCTGGCTGACGGTCAAACAGAATCCGTGGTGCTGGCCGATCGGGCTGGTCATGGTGTTGCTCTACAGCTGGATCTTTTTTGAGGTGAAGCTGTATTCGGACATGTTGCTGCAAGTGATCTACGCCGCATTGCAACTGTACGGCTGGTGGCAATGGACCCGCGCCGGGACGATGCATGACGGGCGTGCGGTGACGCGGCTGGATGCGCGCGCAATCGCCCTTGGCCTCAGCGTCGGCGCGCTCGGCAGTGTGCTGCTCGGCGCGGCGATGGCGCACTGGACCGACGCTGCACAACCGTGGCTCGACGCGGCGCTCACCGGTTTCAGCCTGGTCGCGCAGTTATGGATGGCGCAAAAGCGTCTGCAATGCTGGGCGCTGTGGTTTGTGCTGGATGTGATTTTTGTCGGGTTGTTCATCTACAAGGGCCTTTACCTCACCGCCGCGTTGTACGGGCTGTTTACCTTGCTCGCGGTTCAGGGCTTTCGCGAATGGCGCGCCGACCCGGCGCTGCGCACATGAAAGTGGTGGTGCTGACCGGCCCGGAATCCAGTGGCAAGAGCTGGCTGACGGCGGGCCTGCAGCAGCGCTTTGGCGGCTTGCACGTGGATGAATACGTGCGCCGCTTTATCGAACTCAATCCCCGCGACACCTGCCTGGACGACATCCCCGACATCGCTCGCGGCCAGTTGCAGTGGGAGGACGAAGCGCGGGCGCAGCGGCCTGAACTGCTGATTCTCGACACCCATCTGCTGAGCAATATGCTCTGGAGCCAGGCGCTGTTCGGCGCCTGCCCGGCATGGCTGGAGCAGGAATTGCTGACGCGGCATTACGACCTGCACCTGCTGCTGTCACCGGAACAGGTCGACTGGACCGACGATGGTCAGCGCTGCCAACCGGATCTCGTCGAGCGACAGGCCTTCTATCAGGCGACTCGACAGTGGCTGGAGCAGCATCACCAACCGCTGCAAGTCATTGCCGGCAACTGGGCCGAGCGCCAGGCGCAGGCTTTCGCTGCCGTTGCGCGTTTACTGGCTGAATGACCCGAACGCGGGCCAAGTGTCCATTGCTGAAACACCTTTCCTCACGCAGAAGGCCAGTCTCAACACGGTTCACAGCTTTGTCATGCCAGTTGTTTCAGCGCTGAAACACCACCGCACCAAGCCTCGTTCCAGAGCGTTGCTCAGAAAGTCGCCGGTTCAGCGGCAACCCGCCTGTTTCAAAGATGAAACAGATGCCGCACAACGCAGCCAGACATTTCTGTAACCCTCTGAAATCAAAGATGATCTCAAAAGCGGCACAGCTTTCGCTCTCTCCTTCACAACGCTGACCAAGGGCAGCCCGTTAAAGAAGGAATTGCAGCCGTGGGGACTTTCAAAACCGGATTGACCTGTCTTGTGCTGATCGGATCGGCAGCCAGCGCAGTGATCAGCTTCAACGTGCAGGCCCAAGGCAATGGCGTGATCGTCCTGCAGCGCGACGTTCAGCCGATCCCGATCGGGCGCAATGGTGGCAAAGACCCCTACCCGACCACCGTCAACGCCAACCCTTCGGCACGTATCAATCAAACCGTCGGCAGCACTGAACTCAGCGACGGCGATTTCGCCAGTGTCGCCAGCGGTTCTTCGATTCGCGGCAACATCACCACGCCCAATTCTAACCTGCCTGGCATGAACACCCTGACCAACCAGAACGGTCTGCCCGGCATGCGTGTGGGCAGCGGCGGCGGTGCCGGTGGCTCGATTTCCAATACCGTCAACCGTGCCATGAGCACCGGTCTGGCGCCTCTGACCCGCATGGCCGGAGGCCAATAAGATGGATCGCACCCTGCTGCTTCTCGCCCTGCTCGGCTGCACCAGCGCCATGGCTGATTCGAACACGGTCAACCGCGCGCACATTCAGGACTCCGGCACACAGTACCGCGGCAATTTCAACGTCAACCAGGCCGCCGGTGACCAGATGCAGCAAGCCAATACCAAGGCGATTGCCATCGGCACCGAATCCCGTGCGACCACGCAGGTCATGCAGAAAATCGATACGCCCGCCAGCCGCGCCATCGACGCGAGCGCCAACATCGGCGGCCACGCTTTCAGCAATGGCAACGGCATCCTCGGTGTGAACCAGGGCGCCGGGGCCAACAATCAAATGGCCAACGTCACGCGCGTCAGCATCAGTGCTGCCCCGCAAAGCGTTGACGACAGCGCCCTGTCGCAACAGAACGTGGCGTTTTTACCGAACTCAGGAGCAACTGGCACCTCACCCGGCAGTCGCCAGGTCACGACAAGTGATCAGGCCTTCACCGGCAGCCGTGGGGTAATCCAGGTGAACCAGAGTGCCGGGGTGGGGAACCGAATGGCCAACACCCTGAGCATCCGGGTCGCAGACTGACCCATACAAAGTGCAAGTGGAAAAGTAACAACACTTAACCCAACTAATAAGCACGATGGAGAAACACCATGAAACCTACAATGGCTCTCAAACCACTGGTTTTCGCACTCGCAGCAGTGATGGCAATGGCAGCACAGGCTGGCGGCCGTGATGACAACAACGGTCATGGTAACGGGCACGGGCACGGCAATGGCCACGGCAACGGTCACGGCCAGCAAGGTCCGAATCTTGAACAACTGCTGCAGATCACCGCAGGCGCCGGCGCCGCTGTACTCGACGCGCAAGACAGCGACGGCAACGTGGTGAAAAACCAGGGCACGCTGAACAATGCCAACGCCAGCGACTCGCTCAACGGCTCCAACGGCAACATGGGCGCCAACGTGGCCGCCGGCGACGGCAACCAGCAGGATAACGCTGCTGCGCTGGCCACCGCTGACGAAAGCTTCATCTTCGGCAATGCTGTTGCGGCCTCGAGCGCGACTCAGGTCAACAACAACAACTACGTGAAAAACTCTTCCACGTTCAACAACGCCACGCTCAACAACGCCGGCAACAATGGTTCCGGCAACATCGGCATCAACGTCAGCGCCGGCAACTTCAACCAGCAGAAAAACAACCTGGCGATCGCTGTATCGGGTGGCCGTGTCGCCACTGCTGCCGCTGCTGCCAACCAGTCCTCCACTGGCCTGGTCGTAGAGAACAAAGGCGTGCAGGCGTACAAAACCGACACCCTTACCGGTACCTATGCAGCCGCTGGCGTGTTCAAAGCCAAAGGCACTGCAACCATCGAAGACGACAACCATGGCGGTTGGGGTAACCGTGGCGGCGGCCACGGCGGCAACGATGATCAGAAAGCCAAGTTCGAAGCCGTGGGCAGTTTTGGCCTCGCTGGCGTCACCACCCAACAAGTGTTGACCAAAGATGGCTGGAAAACCCCGGTGGTCAACAATGCCAACATGACCAACTCGATGAACAACTTCTCCGGCAACGGTGGAGCCAACGTCTCGGCCGGTGTCGGCAACCAGCAAAGCAACTCGCTGTCCATCGCCGCAGGTTGCAAAGCCTGCATGTAATCGCGATCGAAACGAAAGCCCCGGCAACGGGGCTTTTTCCCAGGTTCCACAAGGCGTATTCGATCATGCGGACTCCTGCCCTCCTCGCTCTGCTTTGTCTGTGTGGCCTGACTCAGGCAGCGCAGATGCCCGTCGCTGCCCTGCCTGGCGGCGTACTGGTCTACAAGGACGTACAAAGCATTCGTGAGCGCAAGTTTGCCGACATCGTCGAACAGAAAACCGATTTCAGTTGCGGCGCTGCTGCACTGGCAACGGTATTGCGCCAGGCCTATTGGCTCGACGTCGATGAAGAGCACATCATCAAAGGCATGCTGGTCAACGCTGACCAGGACCTTGTGCGTACGCAAGGGTTCTCCATGCTCGACATGAAGCGCTACGTAGAGAGCATCGGCATGCGTGCCCGTGGTTACCGGATCCCGCCCGAAAAACTCGAAGCGGTGACCATTCCGGTGGTGGTTCTGATGGATATTCGCGGCTACAAGCATTTCGTCGTGCTGCAGCGTTCGGACAAGGATTGGGTCTACATCGGTGACCCGGTTCTCGGCCACAAACGCTACAAGCATGATGACTTTGTCAAAGGTTGGAACGGCATCGTCTTTGCCATCGTCGGCCCCGGTTACGACAAGGCCAACGCCTTGCGCAGCCCTCCCGTGCCGCTGACGGCGAAGAATTCGCTGGACGGTTTCAACCCGGTCAAAGATGCGGAATTGATGGACTTCGGGTTCATTCAGAGCGACTTCTTTTAATCGCCGAGTCAGAAAATGGGACTGGATGTCCCGGGAGCAGCAGATGAAAACCTCATACTGGCTGGCCGCCGCCTGCCTGGCAGCGGGTGCGTCAGGCTTTGCCCATGCCGGATTCAAACCCATCGAAATCAAGGACCAGGAGCTCGCCGAGCTGCGCGGTCGGTACGTCATGCCGGGGCGGATTATCAGCTTCGGTATTGTCATGAGCAGCACCTGGCGCAACGCCAGCGGCGACCTGATCGGCGCAGCCACCTCGATGCAGGTCCAGGCGGCAACGGTCAAACCGGAGTTCTATGTCTCGACCATCAAGGAGTCGGGCAATGGCAGCACGCCAACGCTGGGAACGGGCACCGTGATCGGAGGCGCCGGCCTCAACAGCACGCAAGGCGTGACGCAAAGCGTGCGCGCCGCGGGCGATGGCAACACCGCCAGCAACAACGTCGCCATCAACGTCAGCGAAGCCAGTCAGGCGCCGGCATTGGTGCCGTCGCAAGGCCAGGCGCTGGTCGCCGGGCAAACCATCACCGGCAGCAACGGCGCCGGCAGTGTCGCGGTGTCGGCCAATGGCGGCGGCGTGCAAATGGCCATTCAGGCCAGCGGCAATCAGGGCACGGCATTGCAACAAGTCGCCCAGGGTGGCCTGCTGCAAAACACTCGCCTGCTGGGCAGTGCCAACGTGGTCAACAACCTCACGCAACTCAACGTCGTACTGAACAATAACGGCAGAAGCGCCGGTGCACTGGACTGCAACCTGACCCAACTCGGGGCCCTACGCAATATCGGATATTGAACTACGCTGAGTCTCGATCATTGGGCTTAAAGGGACGGCTTATTCATGTATCGATCAGTATCACTGCGTGCCGCAGTGTGTTTGAGTACCCTTCTACCGGCGGCGATGTTGCAAGCAGCACCCGACGCCGATGTAGAAGCCCTGAAACGGGAACTTCTGGAACTGAAACAACGATACGAAGTACAACAACAAGCCCTGGCAGTCCTTGAACAACGGGTTCGCCAGGTCGAAGAACAGCCCGCCGCCCCACCGCCAAAACGCCTGGCCAAATCGCCCTCGGACATGAAAGGCAATCGCGTCGCCACCGGAGCCGCAACCGGCACGGGTGCCGCCGCTGCATCGGGAGGCGCCGCCGGGGGCAGTGGCGCATCCTACGGGCAGTCGCTGGCCGATGATTCGCAACCGGCGCAAAGCGTTTCCAACCTGTACGACGAAGCCAGCGGGTTTTTCGGTGGCGGCAAATTCAGTTTCGAAACCGGCGTCACCTATTCGCGCTATGACACCCGCCAGTTGATCCTCAACGGCTTCCTCGCGCTGGATTCGATCTTTCTCGGCAACATCAACCTCGACCGGATAAAGGCCGACACCTGGACCCTCGACCTCACCGGCCGCTACAACTTCGACAATCGCTGGCAGTTCGACCTGAACGTGCCGGTGGTGTATCGCGAATCGACGTACCAGTCCGGCGGTGGGAATGAGGGCGCAGCCGGCGTCACCACCGAAGAAACCGTGACCAAGGATCCAACCATTGGCGACGTCAACTTTGGCATCGCCTACAAGTTCCTCGACGAGTCGGTCAACACCCCGGACGCCGTCGTGACCCTGCGCGTCAAAGCCCCCACCGGCAAGGACCCGTTCGGCATCAAACTGCGCCCGACCGATGCCAACTCCAACCTGTTCGTGCCCGACACCCTGCCCACCGGCAACGGCGTCTGGTCAATCACCCCCGGCATCTCGCTGGTCAAGACGTTCGACCCGGCCGTGCTGTTCGGCAGCCTGTCGTACACCCACAACCTGGAGGAATCGTTCGACGACATCAGCTCCACCGTCAACCAGAAAACCCCGGGCAAAGTGCGCATCGGCGACAGCTTCCAGATCGGCGCCGGTATCGCCTTCGCGCTGAACGAGAAGATGAGCATGTCGTTCTCGGTGTCCGACCTGGTGCAACGCAAGAGCAAGCTGAAACAGGACGGCGGCGATTGGGAATCGGTGATCTCCAGCGATGCCAACGCCGGTTATTTCAATATCGGCATGACCATCGCGGCGACCGACAACCTGACCATCGTGCCCAACCTGTCGCTCGGCATGACCGACGACGCGCCGGACTTTTCCTTCAGTCTGAAATTCCCGTATTACTTCTAATCGTGCGTTAAACAACAAAGGCCCGTTGCGATCACCTCGCAACGGGCCTTTGCTGTTTACCCGCCCTAGCGGATCTGATGCTTGTGCAACAACCGATAAAACGTCGGCCGCGATACGCCGAGCACTTTCGCTGCAACGCTGAGGTTATCGCTGTGCCGGTTCAACACGTCACACAGCGCCTGGCGTTCGGCGCGGGTCTTGTAGTCTTCGAGGGTGCCCATCGGCGTGGCGATCGAGTGCTGACTGATCAGCCCCAGATCCCGCGCCTCGATCTGCCGGCCTTCGGCCAACACCAGCCCTCGGCGCACACGGTTGGCCAGTTCGCGGACATTGCCCGGCCAGTCATGCTTGCCCATGGCGATCAGCGCGTCTTCGCTGAAACTGCGCGGACGACGCCCGGTTTCATGACTGTAAAAGTGCGAAAAGTGATTGGCCAGCATCGACAGATCGCCGTGTCGCTCGCGCAGTGGCGCGGTCACCACTTGCAGGACGTTGAGGCGGTAATACAGATCTTCGCGAAAAAGTTTTTTCTCGATCGCGGCTTCGAGGTCGACGTGAGTTGCCGCCAGCACTCGTACATCCACCGGGATCGGCTGGCTGCCGCCGACGCGCTCGATATGTTTTTCCTGGAGAAAGCGCAACAGATTGGCTTGCAGCTCCAGCGGCAGATCGCCGATCTCATCGAGAAACAGCGTGCCGCCATTCGCCGCTTCGATCCGCCCGACCTTGCGTTGATGCGCGCCGGTGAACGCGCCTTTCTCGTGGCCAAACAATTCCGATTGAATCAGATGCTCAGGGATGGCGCCGCAATTGATCGCCACGAAGGGCTTGCTGTGGCGCTGGGACTGACGGTGCAGCGTGCGCGCAACCAGTTCTTTACCCGTACCGCTTTCACCGCGAATCAGAACAGGCGATTCGGTGGGCGCCAGTTTGCTGAGCAACTTGCGCAGTTCGCGAATCGGCTTGCTGTCGCCCAGCAGCTCGTGCTCGGGCTGGTCGACATGAATCGTGCCCTGCCCGCGCAATCGCGCCATGCCGAATGCGCGCCCGAGGGTCACCTGCACCCGCGAGACGTCGAATGGCAAGGTGTGAAAATCGAAAAACCATTCACAGACGAAGTCGCCGACATTCTGCAGACGCAGGACTTCCTGATTGAGCACGGCGATCCATTCGGTGCCGCTGCGGCTGATCAGCTCCTTGACGGCTTCGGGTCGTTCCAGGTGAAACGGCTGCAAGCGCAGCAAGCCGATGTCACAACTGCGCTCGGCGGCGTTCTCCAGCGAGCAACTGTCGACATCCCAACCGACGGCGCGTAATCCGGGCAATAAGCGGTGGCAGTCGTCGCACGGATCGACCACCAGTAAACGTCGTAACGCAGGCGCTTCGCTCATGACTGTTCCTTGGCGCCAAATAAAGGAAATGATTGAAAAAACAGTCATTTGGCAGACCCGACTGTAACACTAGCAAGATTTTGACAGGGCCTTGTACCGATTGCTTATAGGTGCCTCGTTAAATCAGTTATAAGAAATCGAGTTGTTAGTAAGCTATCGACTTAGTTGGCGATTCGAAGCTTTCGTCAGGCTTTCAAAAGACCGCTTTAAAGCAAGATTTTAAAGAAACTTTGAAATTTCTTTGTTTCATGTGTGACCCGTTCGAGGGTTGCGTGCATCAGTACAAGTAACCAGCCGAACGGTAAGCCCAACCGACGGCACATCATTTGATTGGGCACGACAGAGAGAAGACCCCATGACCGCCCCGCTCCGTATCAACGAAGCTCTTCTGATTGCCAACCACGCCTTCAAACCTTTCCACTGCGTGGCCTGGGCGCCGCAAGACGGCAATGGCGAACTGAGCCTGACCGTCGTCGACCGGACCAATTCGCACATCGGCCGCAAACAGATTCCAAGCAGCGCCTACTCCGACCCGGCGCAACTCGAGCAACTGCTGCAGCAGGCTCGCGCAGAACTCAGCGAAGAAGGTTACAGCCTGCAGTCGTGGTCGATGCCACACTGAGAGGCAGTTCGTGCAGGTGACTTTGAAGTCATTCACCTCTGCGCTTAGTTGCAACCTTGTAAACTTCCACCTGCTTGTATAATTCTTTTCAAGCCGACCAGGCTAAATTGCTTGGTCGGCTTTCTTTTGGTTCAAAAAGACACTGTTCTGGCACAGTGCGACCCTCCACCTGTTAGTTCTTACAGTTGTACTTCTCCCGGTTCAGGGATTGAATGTTCCGCTCGTGCAGTTACCCATCCGGTTCGCGGTCATGGTCAACTCGCAAGGAGATGCGTGCATGTCCACCCTGAACACTTTTGCCTTGCCGGCGTTACCAACGACCGTCTCACCGTCGTTTACGCCTCGATCCGGGCAACTCGATAAAACCTTTGGCACTCAGGGCATCGCCCAGGCGTACTTCGCGGGCAGCGTGTCCAGCCTGAGCGAAGACATCGCCCTCGATGCACAGGGCCGGATTCTGGTCGCAGCGAAAGTCTGCGATGCGCGCGGCAGCCGGTTTGGCCTGGCGCGCATGCTCGCCGACGGCTCCGCAGACCTGACCTTTGGCGAGCATGGCAGCGTGATCGGCACCTTCGCCCACGGGTTCGAAGCCACCAGCGGCAAAGTCAAGGTGCTGCCGGGCGGGCGCATTCTGCTGGCCGGCCTGCATTACGAAAATGCCCATCGCACCCTGCCCGCGCTAGCCTTGTTCGACCTTGACGGCAAAGCGGACTTGTCCTTTGGCGACAACGGCCGCCAGGTGATACGTCTGCCGGGCAATCTGTCCATGGGCAGCCGCGATGCCTGGTTGCCACCGGGCGTGCCGGGGGCCGAAGCCTGCGACGTCGCGGTGCAGGACGACGGGCGCATTCTGTTGATCGCCAACCATCATTTCGAACTGGCCGACCATGCCGGCATGCTGATTCGCCTCATGCCCGACGGCAGCCTTGATGACACCTTCAACGGCCGCGGGTTTGTGATGATTCGTCACCTGTTGCTCAATACCTGGCTGAGCAGCCTGTTACTGCAAAAGGACGGACGAATCGTGGTGGCCGGTTCCATTGATCTTCCGCAGGAAGGCTTGCTGGCGCGCTACCTGCCTGACGGTCGTCTCGATGAGTCGTTTGCCGTGGACGGGTTCATGGCGTTCAAGGCTGAGAACAAGAGCGTTCAGGTCAGTCGCGTACTCGAGGCGCCCGATGCCCTGCAGTGTTTCGGCAGCGGCCGCGATCCGATCCGCTGCCTGACCTTCAGCCTGCATTCGAACGGCCGGCCAGACGTCCACCGGCATGCTGGTCAGCCGCAACTTTTGCAGATCGGCCACAGCGGCTGCCAGTGGAGCACCGCGCAACGCTTGCCCGACGGGCAGATGCTCGCGGTAGGTGCGACCATTGGCGGCGTCGAGGCTGATTTCATCGTTGCCCGTTACCTGAGCGACGGTCGCCTCGACCCGGCGTTCGGCGACGGCCATGGCTGGCTGCGTACACGCCTGGGACGCAGCCTGGATTCGGCCAGTTCGCTGGCCGTGCAGGCGGATGGCGGGATTCTGTTGGGCGGGTTTTCGCTGGACGGGAATTATCGGGCGGTGGTTGTGCGGTATCTCGATCGGTAGTTTTGCGCGGCTTACCATTGGTCGGGAATATGCGCATACCTGTAATTTCTGACAGTAGACGGCAAGTTTGTTCCGGTTTCAGATGGCACGACCGGCGTTCATCTGCGGGCCCCTCTGAAAAAAGGAATTTTGAAATGAGCGATAAAGTCACACTGCAAGAACACTCTCCATCCGCCACTTCTTCAGACTATGGCGCGAAATCCCTTCCGCGAATTCTTGAAGTCCGCGGTGGGAAGCAGGTTCTCCTTGAGAATCCCGGTTTCTCAACGAGCAATGAACTAAATTTCAAAGGCAGCGCCCCCCGTAGTGAATTGGTGGAACTATTGGATAACGGCATTCCTGTTTACCATCTTGTTTATCCTACTGAAACTGGATACTTCGATTTTTGGCTGAGGGAATTGCGATCAGGCATTCACGAATATATCGTAAGAGACAGCAATGGCTTTACCTCGGCGCCGTGGGTAGTCACCCTGGATATAACCGACCCGGTCTCAATCGTATGGGTAACCGGCCCGGACAATCTGTTAATTGACAACAACGGCAGCACGCTATTTAACGAACTGACTTTTATAGGCGATGGCGAAGCCGGCCAGCAGGTCGAGCTTCTCGATAACGGCGTAGTTGTGGAAAGGTTCGATGTACCTGAAAACAAACGCTGGTTTGGCACAGTGAAGGATCTACCGACAGGTAGTCATGAGTTTATGGTACGAGGCCAGAGGGGGCAGGAATCTGCTGTCTGGAGTGTTGTGATCAAAAAATCGGCGCCGCTCAGTATTCGCTTTGTATTGGGCCAGGAAAACTATCAGCTTGTAGAAAATCATGGTGCAACGACGGATCGAGCGGTAACGATTGTTGGCACGGCAAACCCCAATGAACATGGCTGGATTGAAAGTACGAATGACGCCGTGCCCTTCACAGCGAATGAAGACGGGGTTTACGTTGCTGCCTTTGGCAACCTGGCACCAGGGCTTCACAGCTTTATCCTGAGATCCTATTTGGGGCGGGTCTCAACACCTTGGGTGATCATGGTCATCGCGTCAAAATTGCCCTAACGCTGGTTCTGCATCAAGAGACAAAGCCTTGCCGAGACATGTTTCGGTGAGGCTGGGTCCTTCCAGCACGACTACCCCAGATTGGCGTCAAACCCAGTTACACCTTGAACTTCCTCGACACATCCGGCAACTTGCGCGCTTCTATAAAAAAGGAGCAACCGATGTCCGGTTCGATGACCCAGGCGTTCGCGCAAAACTTTCTCGGGCATTCGCCACGCTGGTACAAGGCGACCATCGTTGGCTTCCTGATCCTCAATGCCGTGGTGCTGTTCAGCATCGGCCCCGTGGCGGCTGGCTGGTTGTTGGTGATCGAGTTCATCTTCACCCTTGCCATGGCGCTCAAGTGTTACCCGTTGATGCCCGGCGGCTTGTTGCTGGTCGAAGCGCTGCTGCTGAAGATGACCACGCCGCAGGCGCTGTACGATGAGCTGGTGCACAACTTTCCGGTGATCCTGCTGCTGATGTTCATGGTGGCCGGCATCTATTTCATGAAGGACTTGCTGCTGTTCCTGTTTTCGCGGCTGCTGCTGGGTGTGCGCTCAAAAGCCGTGCTGGCGTTGATGTTCTGCTTTCTGTCGGCATTTCTCTCGGCATTTCTGGATGCGCTCACGGTGACCGCGGTGATCATCAGTGCGGCGGTGGGCTTTTATTCGGTCTATCACCGCGTGGCATCCGGCAACGATCCGCGCCAGGACAGTGAATTCGCTGACGATGAGAACCTGCCGAAACTGCACCACGACGATCTCGAACAATTCCGTGCGTTCCTGCGCAGCCTGTTGATGCACGGCGCGGTCGGCACAGCGCTGGGCGGTGTCTGCACGCTGGTGGGTGAGCCGCAGAACCTGTTGATCGGCCATGAAATGGGCTGGCACTTCGGCGAGTTCTTTACCAGGGTTGCCCCGGTTTCGCTGCCAGTGCTGGCGGCCGGTCTGGTGACATGCGTGTTGCTGGAGAAGCTGCGCTGGTTCGGCTACGGCACGTTGCTCCCGGACAACGTGCGTGGCGTGCTGGCTAACTACGCCGCTGAGGACAATGCCGAACGCACGTCCCGCCAACGCGCCGCGCTGCTGGTGCAAGGTGCTGCGGCGTTGATCCTGATCGGCTGTCTGGCCATGCATGTCGCTGAAGTCGGCCTGATCGGTTTGATGGTGATCGTACTGATCACCGCGTTTACCGGCATCACCGACGAGCATCGTCTGGGCAGCGCGTTCAAGGAAGCCATGCCGTTCACCGCGTTGCTGGTGGTATTTTTCGCGGTAGTGGCGGTGATTCACGATCAGAAGCTGTTCGCCCCGTTGATTCAATGGGTGCTGGCGCTGCCGGTCGAGCAGCAGCCTGGCATGTTGTTCATCGCCAATGGTCTGCTGTCGGCGATCAGCGATAACGTGTTCGTCGCAACGATTTACATCACCGAAGTGAAACAGGCATTCCTTGCCGGACACATGAGCCGCGAGCACTTCGAAACGCTGGCTATCGCGATCAACACCGGCACCAACCTGCCGAGCGTGGCGACGCCGAACGGCCAGGCGGCGTTCCTGTTCCTGCTGACCTCGGCAATTGCACCGCTGGTGCGCTTGTCGTACGGGAAGATGGTGTGGATGGCGGTGCCGTACACCGTGGTGATGGGCGGGCTGGGCTGGTATGCGGTGAGCTACTGGCTCTGACCCGCACGGTAAGGGAGTCACGCTGCTGGCTCCCTTACTGACTGTTGAAATGAAGAACCCTGTGGGAGCCAGCCTGCTGGCGATTGCGGTGTGTCATTCAACATATTCGTTGCCTGACACTCCACAATCGCCAGCAGGCTGGCTCCCACATTTGTTTCTGGGTTGGCTCAGTGAGGGAGGATGTACTTCTCGATCGCCTGGGCCACGCCGTCTTCGGTGTTGGCCGCAGTAACCACGTCGGCCTGACGCTTCACCGCGTCCTCCGCCTGGCCCATGGCAATCGACAACCCTGCACACTTGAACATCGCCGGATCATTGCCGCCATCGCCGATTGCTGCCGTTTGTTCCAGCGGCACGCCAAGATATTCGGCAATGGTCGTCAGCGCCGTGCCTTTGTTGGCTTCCAGCGCGGTAACGTCCAGGTATACCGGTTGCGAACGCGACACCTGGGCCATGCCATTGACCTTGGGCAGCAACTGCGCCTCCAGCTCGATCAACAACTGCGTGTTGTTGCTGGTGGCGACGATCTTGTCGATCCTTTCCAGATACGGCTCGAAGCTCTCCACGACCACCGGCGGATAGCCGAGGCCGTGCTGCTCGCGCGGGACCATCGGCCCGTGCGGATCCTTGAGCAGCCAGTCGCCGCCGCTGAACACCCAGACTTCGACGTCAGGCTGATCGGTAAACAGTGCCAGTGCGATAAGCGCTGTGGTCGCCGGCAAATAATGCGCAGCCAACAGCGTGCCGTCCGGCTTGACGATAGTCCCGCCATTGAACGCCGCTGTCGGCAGATCCACGCCCAAGGCTTCGATCTGCTGCAACATGGCTTTGGGCGGGCGGCCGGTGGCGAGGCTGAACAGCACGCCCGCCTCACGCAGCGAGCGCACCGCATCAAGGGTGCGCTCGCTCAGCGTGTGATCAGGCAACAACAGCGTGCCGTCCATGTCGCTGAGCAGAAAACGGATGGGTTGTTTTGGCAAGTCACTCATCCGAGGCCATGCCAGACGCGACCATCGCGAGTCAGCAGATCTTCGGCGGCCTGCGGGCCGTCTTCACCGGCAGCGTAATGCTCCACGCTGGCATCCTGCTGCCAGGCATCGAGGAACGGTTGCACGGCGCGCCAGCCGTTCTCGATGTTGTCGGCACGCTGGAACAGTGTCTGATCGCCGGTCAGGCAGTCGTAGATCAAGGTTTCGTAACCGGTCGAGGCCTGCATCTCGAAGAAATCCTTGTAGGCAAAACCCAGCTCGATGTTGGCCATGTTCAGCGCCGGCCCCGGCCGCTTGGCCAGCAGGTCGAACCACATGCCTTCGTTCGGCTGGATCTGGATACGCAGGTAGGTCGGTTGCAGTTCATCGACCTCGGTGTCGCGGAACTGCGCATACGGTGCCGGTTTGAAGCAGATGACGATCTCGGTGTCGCGCACGCTCATGCGCTTGCCGGTGCGCAGATAGAACGGCACGCCGACCCAGCGCCAGTTGTCGATCATCACTTTCAGCGCCACGTAGGTTTCCGTGGTGCTGTCCGGCGAGACATTGGCTTCTTCGCGATAGCCGTTCAACGGCTTACCGTCGAGTTCCCCTGCGCGGTACTGGCCGCGGACCGAATTGGCCCGCGCCTCCTCGACCGACCAGGGACGAATCGCCCCCACCACCTTGGCCTTCTCGCCGCGTACCGCATCGGCGCCAAATGCCGCCGGCGGCTCCATGGCGACCATCGCCAGCAACTGGAACAAGTGATTGGGCACCATGTCGCGCAGTGCGCCGGTGTGTTCGTAAAAACTGCCACGGGTCTCGACGCCGACGGTTTCGGCGGCGGTGATCTGCACGTGGTCGATGTAGTGATTGTTCCAGAATGCTTCGAACAGGCTGTTGGAGAACCGGCTGACGAGAATGTTCTGCACGGTTTCCTTGCCCAGATAATGGTCGATCCGATAGATCTGCTTCTCGGACATCACCTTGAGCAAGCAGGCGTTGAGCGCTTCGGCGGTTTGCAGATCGGAGCCGAACGGCTTCTCGATCACCACCCTTCTGAATGCCTCGGGGGTTTCTTCGAGCAGTTTCGCAGCGCCGAGGCGGCGGACGACTTCGCTGAAGAAACGCGGCGCGGTGGCCAGATAGAACACCGCATTGCCGGTGCCGCTGTCGGCGATTTTCGCCGCCAGCGCCGAATAGGTGCTGTCGTCCAGAAAGTCACCCTGGACGTAGCTGATACCTTTGGCGAGCTTGGCCCACAAGGCCGGATCAAGCATCTGACCGCCCTTGCCGACCTTGGCCGCCGCTTCACTGCGAATGAAGTCCTCGAGCTTTTGCGCGAAGGCTTCATCGGTAATTGCGTTGTGGTCAACGCCGACGATCCGCAGATTGTCGTCAAGCAAGCCGTCGCGACTGAGGTTGTACAGCGCCGGCATCAGCAAGCGCTTGACCAGGTCGCCGTGGGCACCGAACAGAAACAGCGTGGTCGGTGGTGCGGGTTCTGCCTTGGACTTTCTGCGGATCGTTCGGGTCATTTCTTCGGTGTCTCCACGTGGCCGCCGAAGCCGAAGCGCTGCGCGGAGAGAATCTTGTCGCCGAAGGTGCCCTGCCCACGTGAACGGTAGCGCGAGAACAGCGAGTTCGACAGCACCGGTACCGGCACCGCTTGCTCCATGGCGGCCTCGATGGTCCATTGGCCTTCGCCGCTGTCCGCCACGGAACCGGAGAAACCGTCGAGTTTCGGGTCGCTGGCCAGCGCATCGGCGGTCAGGTCGAGCAACCACGACGACACCACGCTGCCGCGACGCCAGACTTCGGCAATGTCAGCCACGTTCAGATCGAAACGCTGTTCTTCCGGCAGGCGTTCACTGGATTTGGTCTTGAGAATGTCGAAGCCTTCAGCGAACGCGGCCATCATGCCGTACTCGATACCGTTGTGAATCATCTTCACGAAGTGCCCGGCACCGGCAGGACCGGCATGGATGTAACCGTGCTCGGCGCGCGGATCGTCAGACTTGCGGTCCTTGGTGCGTGGGATGTCACCCATGCCCGGCGCCAGAGCAGCAAACAGCGGGTCGAGGCGCTGCACGGTATTGGCGTCGCCGCCGATCATCATGCAATAGCCACGTTCCAGGCCCCAGACGCCGCCGGAGGTGCCGACGTCGATATAGTGCAAGCCCTTCTCGGCCAGGGTTTTGGCCCGGCGAATGTCGTCCTTATAGTTGGTGTTGCCGCCGTCGATGATGGTATCGCCAGCTTCGAGCAGTTCGCTCAGGGTGTTGATGGTGTCTTCGGTCGGCGCGCCGGCCGGCAACATGACCCAGACAGCGCGTGGCTTGTCGAGGCCGGCAACCAGGGCTGGCAAGTCGGCGACACCGGTGGAGCCCTCGGCGACCAGGTTATCGATGAAAGCGGTATTGCGGTCGTAAACAACGGTGGTGTGACCGTTGAGCATCAGACGTCGCGCAATATTGCCGCCCATGCGGCCCAGTCCAATAATCCCGAGTTGCATGTGCTGATGCTCCTTACTACAAATAAATATGTGTCATTGGTTATAGCCCAACGCGACTGATGGAGGTTAGTCCAGAGCGTTGCGATGAAGTTTCCGGGCATTGTGCCCGATCCAGACTGATAACGCCGCAAATCGTGCCGAAGACACACCGACCATGAAAAATAAAAAAGTTCCATAAATGGGCAAAAGAAATCAAAATTGGCGCCGATAGCAAGTCACCACCTCAGATCAGGGGTGGCTTACAGTTGATGCACGCCATTTGCGAGGTGAGCAATGGGCACAGTACACACAGCAATGCCGCCACAAACCCTGTACGTCACGATCCGTCGCGATGAATTGCGTCAGTTGAAGGACGAGCGCGACCAGTTGAAGCAAGAGCTGGCGCAATTGCGCCTGTTGACCCAGGGCTCGCAGCCGCAACCCTTGCCGGTCGTTCAGCGTCACCCCCACGCCTGATCCCCGCCTGATTCGGGAACGGCAGCCGCGGTTCCCGACATGATGCCCCAGCCCTTCTAGCGGGCTAAATGCGCGTCAAATAACAAACTTTTCACATTGGCTTGGTGATACTGCGCCGCATTCTGGCCGTACCTGCGCGTACGGCCTCCGTTCGTCGGCTTCACGGATGTTCCGGCGGTGGTTGTAACCAGAGCTGGAGCGCCGAATGGCATTGTTCAAACGCAGCAAAACGACTGCGACAGGTTTTGATTGGGCCGGACTTCTCTGGCTGTTCGTATTCTTCTGGTACTTCTCGGGTATCACCCAACTGCTGATTCAACTGACCGGTACCTCGGGCTTCACCGGGTTCCGTCAGGCCTTCGTCATGAGCGCGATCTGGCTGGCGCCGATGCTGCTGTTCCCCAAGCGCACCAGATTGCTCGCGGCGATCATCGGTGTGGTGCTGTGGGCCTGCTCGATGGCCAGCCTTGGCTATTTCTTCATTTACGAGCAGGAATTCTCGCAAAGCGTGATCTTCATCATGTTCGAGTCGAACGTGTCCGAAGCCGGCGAATACATGACGCAGTACTTCGCTTGGTGGATGGTCCCGGCGTTCCTTGCACATACCGCGTTTGCTTATTTCCTGTGGACCCGCCTGCGCCCGGTGTACATGCCGCGTGGCCGCGCCTTCGTCGCAGCGATGGCGATTCTGATTGCAGTGATCGGTTACCCGCTGGTCAAACAGACCTTGCGCATGGGTACCTTTGAACAAGGCTTCGAAAAATTCGAAACCCGCATCGAACCAGCCGTGCCGTGGCAGATGGTGGTGGCCTATCACCGCTATCAGGAAACCCTCGCCGACATGCAGGGCATGCTGCACAACGTCAGCAAGATCCCACCGTTGAAAAACCTCACGGATGCCTCGGGCGATCAGCCCAAGACCCTGGTGCTGGTGATCGGTGAATCGACCAACCGCCAGCGTATGAGCCTCTACGGCTATCCACGCAACACCACACCGGAACTGGACAAGCTCAAGGATCAACTGGCGGTGTTCGACAACGTCGTCACCCCGCGCCCATACACCATCGAGGCGCTGCAGCAGGTGTTGACCTTCGCTGACGAACTGCACCCGGATCTGTACCTGTCGACGCCATCGCTGGTCAGCGTGATGAAACAGGCCGGCTTCAAGACCTTCTGGATCACCAACCAGCAGACCATGACCAAACGCAACACCATGCTCACGACCTTCTCCGAACAGGCCGACGAGCAGGTGTACCTCAACAACAACCGTAACCAGAATGCCGCGCAATACGACGGCGACGTAATCGAGCCGTTCAACAAGGCCCTGGCCGACGCCGCACCGCGCAAGCTGATCGTCGTACATTTGCTCGGCACGCACATGAGCTATCAGTACCGTTATCCGCCGACCTTCGACAAGTTCAAGGACCGCGACGGCGTGCCGGCCGGGGTGCGTGACGACCAGGTGCCGACCTACAACAGCTACGACAATGCGGTGCTGTACAACGACTTCGTCGTCTCGAGCCTGATCAAGGATTACGCCAAATCCGATCCGAACGGCTTTTTGCTGTACCTCTCCGACCACGGTGAAGACGTGTTCGACTCGGTCGGCCACAAGACCCTCGGTCGTAACGAAAACAAACCGACCGCGCCGATGTACACCATCCCGTTCATGGCGTGGGCCTCGCCGAAGTGGAAGGAAAACCACGACTGGAACTTCGCCGGCGACCTTGACCGCCCTTACAGCAGTTCGAACCTGATCCACACCTGGGCCGACATGGCCGGGTTGAGCTTCGACGAACTCGACCGCAGCAAGAGCCTGGTCAGCGACAGCTTCAAGGAACGGCCGCTGTTGATTGGCGACCCGTACCAGACCGCGCAACGTGCGCTGATCGATTTCAGTCTGATGAAGCCGAAAAAGCCCGAAGCGACCGTCGCCGAAGCGAAAGAGCAATAAAACCGAAGGGGCCTCAGCGGCCCCTTTTTTTCGTCTCGTAATATTTGCAAATAACAATATTTCTCGTTAAGCCTAAATCCCCGCCTCACCCTTCGTCTTTGAACCAACGGAATTTTTCCCTTCGAAGACAAGGAGTCGGCTGCGATGTTCGCGCCCATTACCCGTTCCATGACCTTTACGCTCGTCCTCTGCGGCGCGGCGATCAGCCCTGATCTGCTGGCGCAAACCCAGGCTGAAGAGCAAGCTTCGTCGGCCGGTTCGGCGCTTGAACTGGCGGCGACCAGCGTTACCGCTCAAGGCCTGGGCACCACCACCGAGAACACCGGGTCCTACACCACCGGCGCGATGAGCACCGCGACGCGGTTGAACCTGTCGATCAAGGAAACCCCGCAATCGGTGTCGGTGATCACCCGCCAGCAGATGGATGATTTCAAACTTGGTACGTTGTCCGAGGCTCTGCGCCAGACCACCGGCGTGGTGGTGCAGCACCTGGATTCGGACCGGGTCAGTTATTCGTCGCGCGGCTATGCGATCAATAACTTCCAGATTGATGGAATGCTCAATACCTTCGATCGCATGAAGTCTGATTCGGACACGATCATCTACGACCGCATCGAAGTGGTCCGCGGGGCCACGGGGCTGACCACCGGGGCCGGCGATCCATCGGCGACGATCAACATGGTCCGCAAGCGCCCGACCGCGCAATGGCAGGCGCTGGCCGGTGTCAGTGGCGGCAGCTACGACAATTACTACAGTTACGTCGATGTCGGCGGCCCGCTGGCTTTCGACGGTCGCTTGCGCGGACGCAGCGTGTTGGCCTATCGCGACAGCCAGTCGTTCAAGGACAAATACGCTCAGCAACGCGAGGTGGGTTATGGCGTGCTCGAAGCGGACCTGAGCGATTCAACCGTACTCGCGGTGGGTTACGACTATCAGAACAAACATGTGCAGGGCTCGTCGTGGGGCACGGTGCCCTACTGGAATGCCGACGGCAGCAAGGCCGGATTGGGTCGCTCGACCAACATGGCGACGTCGTGGAGTTCCTGGCCGCTGCAAGACAAAACCGCCTTCGCCACCCTTGATCAGCAACTGGCGGGCGGCTGGCATCTGAAAGCGGCTTACACCCATCGGCAAAGCGACACCGACGGCAAGGTGTACTTCGGCGGCGCGGGTTTCCCAAAGGCCGACCGCAGCGGCATGGACGCGTATACCTCGCACATGCTTGGCACGCAGAAAATGCAGGCCTATGACTTCAACGTGTCAGGCCCCTACTCCATGTTCGGCCGCGAGCACGAAATGATGTTCGGCTACGGCGAGGCCGAGCGGCGTTCGAATTCCCCCTACACCATCGCCGGCGCGCGCCCCGACAATTACGGGACCATCCGCGACTGGAAATACATGGGCAACATCGACAAGTTCAGCGATACGGTCACCGATCTCACTGGCTCCAAAGACGACACGCGGCAAAAAGCCGGCTACATCGCCACACGCCTGAGCCTCACTGATGACTTGCATGCGGTGCTGGGCAGTCGCTACGGCAGTTGGCAAGCGTCCACCACCAGTAACAGTTACGACGCCAACCGCCACTTGACCGAGGTCGACTACACCAGCCAGAAACAGAACGATATCTGGACACCGTATGCCGGATTGCTCTACGACCTGACGTCGCAATACACGGCCTACGTCAGTTACACCGACATCTTCAAACCCCAGGGCAACCGCGACAAAAACCGCCAGTACATCGACCCGGTGGTCGGCAAGAATTACGAACTGGGCCTCAAGGGCAGTTTGCTCGACGAGCGTCTGAACGTCGCCACGGCGCTGTTCTGGAGCAAGCAGGACAACGTAGCCGAGGTCGACAACACCGCGCCGCCCGACCCGGTGACGCGTGAGCAGTTCTACAAATCCGGCGGCAAGGGCAACAAGGTCAACGGTTTTGAAGCGGAGGTTTCTGGCGAAGTCCTGCGCGGCTGGAACATGACGGCCGGTTACACCTATACCCATTCAGTCAATGGCGAGAGTGAGCGCAGCAACACCAGTGAGCCGATGAACCTGCTGCGCGTGTCGACAGCGTACCGTTTACCCGGCGATTGGCAGGCGCTGACTGTCGGCGGTGCGGTGAATTGGCAAAGCGATGTGTACGGCACTTCGACCCGGCCGGTCAGGGATGGCCAGGAAACGGCGCGGATCAAACAGAGCGCCTACACCGTGGTGAATCTGATGTCGCGTTACGAGTTTGACCGGCACCTGTCAGCTTCGCTGAACGTCAACAACCTGTTCGACAAGAAGTACTACGACAACGTCGGTTTCTACAACGGCGTTTATTGGGGCGATCCGCGCACGCTGACCGTCAGTCTCGACTGGAAGCTCTGACCCGTTCCCTCTGATCATGCTCTGGCGCGGTACGCTTCGATCAGTCGCCATCGCGCCTGGCAGAAAGCGCTCTGCAACATGCTGCAAAACTCACCCTGAGCGGGCGTTAACCCCGCGTTAATTCACACGGTAGAGACTCCTTTCGAGTTTTGCTTCATGGATGAAACGGCTCCCACTTGTTCAGTAGGAGGCACCATGAAAATCTCTACCGTGATCCTTGCCGGGCTGTTTGCCTTGGGTTCTGCCAGCGTTTTTGCCGAAGGCGGCGCTGAGCGCATGCGCTATTACTACGACAACTTCCCGGTTCACCAGAGCCAGAGCGCGCAACAGAGCGACGCCAACGCGAAAGAAATTCGCGTTCCCGCCGACCAGACCGCGCAAGTCACCGAGTCCTACCGCGACCGAGACTGACCGAGCAACCGATGGACCTTCCGCGGCTCCGCTCTGGCCCGGGAGATGACAGTTGAGGCGCCCTTTTTGGGGCGCCTTTTTTTATGTTGGGTGGTTGCGTGTTCGGCTTGGGATTGGTGTTGGGGTGAATTTTCCCCTCATCGGAACGACGCACGGCCCTCTCGCCAAGGAGAGAGAGCAGAATCAGGAAATTGCAGGAACTGCGTTTACCGCAGATCAAAAGCCCCTCATCGGAACGCCGCCCGCCTCTCCCTCTCCCGGAGGGAGAGGGGACTGACCGTGGGGGATGCGAGGACTACACCGACTTGAGATACCGAGTCGAATGAAGTCTCGAAACCAAACAAAATCGGCTCCCTCTCCAAGGGGAGAGGGCTGGGGTGAGGGGCGAATCCACCGCAGATCTCTGCCATACGGCGCTTCTCACCACTCAACAATGAGCGCAAGCTCGAGTGCCCTTGATCTTGCCTAACCAGCGACATCGGAAGGCTGAGCGAAGGGATTGATCCGGGCGTGGGAGCGCAGCGACCGTACGACGCAGTCGTACACAGCGGAAGTAGGTGCAGCGAAGCAAACCGTAGCCGCTGCGCCCGGATCGATCCCGCAGCGAAGGGACCCGAGCCTGCGAGGGCCGTACGTAGGAGCAAGCCTTTTGGGTTACCTTTTTGGCGTTTGAAAAAGGTGACCCGCTGTAAGAGCGGAACCCTAAGTAGCCGTTACCGCAGCAACGGATATGTACACAACAAACTCAGCGCCCGAAAGCAGCCATCGCCAGCAAACTGGCTCCCACACTGATCTTCAGTGCGCACAAAACGGAAGCCCGCCTGCCAACGACGAAACCAAAGCCTCAGCGCATCACTTGGCCTCAGCCTTGAGCTTCAGATAAGTCTGATGCATATCCACCGCCCAACCATCGATAACCTTTTTAACGTCATCAGCCTTCATCACCTGCGAAGAATTCTCCAACGGCGTCCCGGTACCTTTACGCACTACCTGCGCCACGACACCGTTATTGCCGCCATCAAGAAACACCGCCTCGGTGGCCAAGGTCGTTTCCTGATCACGAATACCACTGGCCGTGCTCACAGCTGCAGCAACCAGCGCAATCGGAATCACCTCATAGGCATGCAACCCTTCGGTCTTGCTGCTCACCGCGGTAATCGCCGGACGCACCACAATCACCCCCGGCCCGGGCCCGGTGGCCAGTGGCAACGACTTGCCGATCTCACGCTTGAGTGCCTGGTCGTAATAACTGGTGATGCCATTGAGGGTCTGCTGCGGAATTTTTGCGGTCGGTTGCGGCTTGGGATAGAGCTGGCTCGGTTCGATGTAGGCGCTGGTGTATTTGTTGATATCCAGTTTTGGGTCCATCCAGCGCATCACCTCGGCACCGGAAGGCGATTTGGCCTCCTTGAGCTGGCTGTAGTCCTTGAGAAACCCGGAGTATTCATCGGGAGCGACGGTCTTGCTGGAACAACCCATCACACCGAGGGTGGCAATGCACAGCGTGCCCATCATCACTGCTAGCTTCATGCTGTAACTCCTGTCAGAAGGCCAAAAACTTTGCCTGGGGGAGCTACAGGTATAGCTAAATCCTCGGTAATTGCGCTGGCAAAGCACAAAAATCACACAAGGCTGCGCAACGGCTCACGCGCCCTATTTGACAGACGCCGGTCATCCGGCAAAGCTGCAACGAGCTGGAACGCGCGCCCGACGGCAAACGCACCCTGGACTACGGAAGTCGCAATGCCCAAGCATAAAAACAAAGCCGCACGACCCGACCCTGATTCGCCCCGCTCTTCAACTTCAAGTTTGCTGTTTCCCGTCACTATCGGTGTGCTGCTGGCTGCCGTGGCCGGCATCGGCTGGTTTCTGTTCAGCCCTGCTCCCGCGCCGGTGAAACCCGTGCCGGTGAGCACGCCGGTTGCCGCGCCCGCCAAGCCACAGCCGGTCGTGGCGAGCACCCCGGCGACGATGGTCGATGAGCAGCAATGCCAGGGCTGCCACAGCGAGCAGGTCAAGGACTGGCAGGGTTCGCACCACCAGTTGGCGATGCAGGCGGCGAATGCCGAGGCCGTGCTCGGCGATTTCAATAACGTCACCTTCAAGGCCGAGAACGAAACCACACGCTTCTCGCGCCACGACGGCGGATTCTGGGTCAACACGCCCGGCATCGACGGCAAGAATGCTGACTTCAAAGTCGCTTACACCTTCGGCATCGCGCCATTGCAGCAGTACCTGATCGAGGTCGGCGAAGGTCGCTTGCAGGCGCTCGGCGTGGCCTGGGATAGCGAAAAGCACCGCTGGTTTCATCTCTATCCCGGCCAGGGCGTCAACTTCAAGAATCCGCTGCACTGGAGCAAGCCCAGTCAGAACGCCAACTTCATGTGCGTGGAGTGCCACACCACCGGCTTCAAGCGCAACTTCGAGGCGGCCAGCAACACCTTCAACAGTCAGTGGAACAGCCTCGGCGTCGGCTGCCAGGCGTGCCACGGTCCGGCATCGAATCATGTGCAGTGGGCCGGGCAGAAAACCGATCTTATTCATAACGGCTTTGACGTCGACCTGAAAGACAGGAACGCTACCGTCGAGATCGAAACCTGCGCACGCTGTCACGCCCGCCGGGCGCCGCTGGGCGATGGTTTTACGGTCGGCAAGCGCTTGATGGACGATTACCTGCCCAGCGTCCTCACCCGCGAGCTGTACGAGCTGGACGGCAAGATCAAGGATGAAGTATTCGAACACGGCTCGTTCCTGCAAAGCAAAATGTTCGACAAGGGCGTGCGCTGCAGCAATTGTCACAACCCGCACAGCACCGAACTCAAGGCGCCGGGCAACGCGGTATGCCTGCAATGCCATAACCCCGCCGGCAAGACCTCGGTCGAAGGCGTCGACGGCAAAGGCCTGCAAGCAAAGAACTACGATTCCAGCGAACACACCCGCCACACCATGGGCCAGCCCGGTTCGCAGTGCGTGGATTGTCACATGCCCGGCAAGTTCTACATGGGCAACGACTTGCGTCATGACCACAGTTTCAGCATTCCCAACCCGGAACGCGCGCAGCAGCTCGGCACCCCGGACGCCTGCCTGACCTGTCACCAGGGCAAGGCCGGCGAAAAGCTCACAGCGCAGTTCAAACTGTGGAGCGCATCCAGCGCAGCGCAAGCGCCGCGTTATGACGAGAGTCTGTGGCTGATCCGCAACGGCCAGCCCGGTGCAGCGGACGCGTTGTATACGCAGTTGCAACGCAGCAATCTGCCGGCCATCCAGCGCGCGACGTTGCTGGCGGAACTGCCGCTGTACCCGAGCGAACAGGCGTTGAAACTGGCGACCGAGGGTCTGCGCCACGCCGACCCGCAAGTGCGCGAAAGCGCAGTTCGGGCGATCAGCGCGTTCCTGCCACCCGCAGAGCGTACGCCGCTGCTCTCGCCATTGTTGGGCGACCCGGTGAAAGCCGTGCGCATCGTCGCGGCGCGGGACCTGCTCGGTGTTTCGCGCAACAACGGCCTGGGCGCGGCGCAAGCCAACTGGAACGCGGCGATTGCCGAATACGAGGTGGTGCAAAAAATCCTGCTGGAACGTGCCGAAGCCAACCTGAATCTGGCGATGCTGTACCAGGCCAGCGGCCGCGCTGGCGAAGTCGAAGGTTTGTTGCGCTCGGCGCTGCAACGCGACCCGGACTTCTATCCGGCGCTGGTCACGCTGGTGCAATGGCTGGAGGCGAATGGTCGGGTTGCCGAAGCGCAGACACTGCTCGGCGACAGCCTCAAGCAACACCCGGACGCGGCGTTGCTGCAGCACACTCAAGGCTTGTCACTGATCCGCGCCGGCAAATCGGCTGAGGCCATGGCACCGCTGAAAAAAGCCGCGCAACTCGAACCGCAGAACGCGCAGTACGGCTATGTGCTGGCGGTGGCGCTGCATGAGAGTGGCAAGGTCGATGAGGCATGTGCGCTGCTGGAGGGGTTGCTCAAAGTACAGCCGGCGAATCGCAATGCCCGGTTGTCGCTGATTCAGTGGTACCTCGACAGCGGGCAGGAGCCGAAGGCGCAGGTGCTGTTGCAGGGGTGGAAGAAGATGAATATGGGGGATCCGGCGTTGAAGTGATCGGCTGGAGATTGCATCCCCTCACCCTAGCCCTCTCCCGAGGGAGAGGGGACCCGATTGGGGGATATTCAAGAGATGCACTGACCTGACCTACTGCAGTGAATCCATAATCGACTGGATTCTCAGGTCGACACACCTCGTCAGACACCTCGGTCAGTCCCCTCTCCCTCCGGGAGAGGGCTAGGGTGAGGGTGCTTTTGATCTTCAACCCATTCTCACCAGGACGTCTCACCACTACGCAGCGCAATCTCACGCCGGCTATTGATCCGCATCGCCTTGATCAGCGATACCGTCCCCACCAGCAAAATCACCGCACCAAACAGAAAGTCGATGTTGTACAGGCGGAAGTCCTGCACCGGCCCGAGCAGCATCCCGCGCACCAGCGCCACGCCCACCAGCGTCGCGAGGAAATCGATCCCCGGCAGGTCGCGATAGAACACCAGCATCAGCGGCAGACACAGCACCAGTAACAACATCAACACCACGACTTTGAACGAATCCTTGCGCTCGACACTGAAGGCGCATTCGTGTGGTCCGTAGGGTTTGTAATCCTCGTCGCGAATCATCGAGGTGTTCTCGTTGATGTAATCGACGCGGTTGTATTGCTGGATCGGCGTGAAGGTGTTGGACATCTCCATCAGCGTGGTGATGTTCTTGAACCGCAGGTCGATGCGCTCGCTGCCCTTGAGGTAATACAGCACCGGTTTGTAGCCGTAGCGATAAGTGTCGAAAGGAAATGCAGTGGCCTGACCCTGCACACCGATCGGGCGCGGTTCGAGCGCGGCGTAGGCGCTTTTGTTGCTGGCCGAGAGGTTGCGGCTCAGCGGCTGCACCTTGACCTGTTCGAGGAAGATCGGCGTGGCGCCGTAGGTCCACTGCAACGGTTCGAGGCGCAGACGCAGTTCGTTGCGGCTCAGGTCATAGCGGTTGAAGGTGCGTTCGGACACCACCAGCGCACCGCTGAGCATGAACTCGCCGCGCAGATTATTGGTGACGCGCAGGGTCAGTTGATCCTTGCCCAGCGCCGCCGCTTCGGTGGACGGTGGCGTACCGCACCACGCGGTGCTTTCGCCGACACCGCCGAGCTGGCCGTTGCGGTTTTCATTGAACAGATAAACGTAACTGGCCCACAGCGTCAGCAGCAAAAGCAACGCCGTCAGACCGAGGATTTTTTTGCCCGGACTCACTGATCAGACTCCCTTCTTCGGTTCCATCGTCCAGCCGAAAACCCGCTGGCGAGCGCGACTCTACCAAAAGGCCATCAGTGACCCAAGGGAAAATGCCCAATCGTTAAGGATACTAAGGGTTTCCCCGGTCTTAGCGTTTCGACTTGTAGGAGTGAGCCTGCTCGCGATAGCGGTGTGTCAGGTTCAGATGGGTTGACTGGTACAGCGCTTTCGCGAGCAGGCTCGCTCCTACAATTGGACCGTGGCAAGGAACAGAAACTACACGAAAACCAGATCAGTCCGCATCAAACCGCCAAAGCCTTGCCCAGAATCTGATCCGCACAAACCAGCCATTGCTGAGTCTGTTTTGTTCCTATCGCAATTCCTACAGTGCAGCCCATGCCAGACCAGGAGGCCTGGCGCGATTTGCAACCGTGGATGAACTGACCATGAGCACAGCAACAATCGGGCAGGCCTATAACTACAAGGTCGTGCGCCAATTCGTCATCGCAACGATTTTCTGGGGTGTGGTGGGCATGGCGATGGGCGTGTGGATCGCCTCGCAGCTGGTCTGGCCGGAAATGAACCTGAACCTGCCGTGGACCACCTTCGGTCGCTTGCGCCCGCTGCACACCAGCCTGGTGATTTTCGGTTTCGCCGGCAGCGCGCAATTCGCTGCCAGTTACTACGCGGTGCAGCGCACCTGCCAGGTGCGTCTGTACTCGGACACCCTCGCCGCGTTCACTTTCTGGGGCTGGCAATCGGTGATCGTAATCATGCTGGTCACCTTGCCGCTGGGCTACACCACCACCAAGGAATACGCCGAGATCGAATTCTCCGGCGCGGTGTGGATGGCCGTCGTCTGGGTAGCTTACGCCGTGGTGTTTTTCACCACCGTGGTGCAACGCAAGACCAGACATATCTACGTCGGCAACTGGTTTTTCGGTGCGTTCATTCTGGTGATCGCCATGCTGCATGTGGTCAATCACCTGTCGATTCCAGTGGACTGGTTCAAGTCCTATCCGCTCTATTCCGGCGCCACCGACGCCATGGTGCAATGGTGGTACGGGCACAACGCCGTGGGCTTTTTCCTCACCACCGGATTCCTCGGCATGATGTATTACTTCGTGCCGAAACAGGTCAACCGGCCGGTGTATTCGTATCGTTTGTCGATCGTGCATTTTTGGGCGCTGATCACCCTGTACATTTGGGCAGGCCCGCATCATTTGCACTACACCGCCCTGCCCGACTGGGCGCAGTCGCTGGGCATGGCCATGTCGCTGATCCTGCTGGCGCCAAGCTGGGGCGGGATGATCAACGGCATGATGACCCTGTCCGGCGCCTGGCATAAATTGCGCACCGACCCGATCCTGCGCTTTCTGGTGCTGTCGCTGGCGTTCTACGGCATGTCGACGTTCGAAGGACCGATGATGGCGATCAAAACCGTCAACGCCCTCTCCCACTACACCGACTGGACCATCGGCCATGTTCACGCCGGCGCGCTCGGCTGGGTGGCGATGATCACCTTCGGCGCGACTTACCACATGGTGCCGAAAGTCTTCGGGCGCGCGCAGATGCACAGCACCGCGCTGATCAACCTGCACTTCTGGCTCGCGACCATCGGCACCGTGCTGTACATCGCCTCGATGTGGGTCAACGGCATCACTCAAGGCCTGATGTGGCGAGCGATCAACGAGGACGGCACACTGACTTACTCGTTCGTCGAAGCGCTGCAAGCCAGTCATCCGGGCTTCGTCGTGCGCTTCGCTGGCGGGGTGTTTTTCCTGACCGGGATGTTGCTGATGGCCTACAACGTCTGGCGCACGGTACGGGTTGCGGATGTCGCCCTTGCGCAGCGTGAAGCGCAGATCGCCTGAGGTGCCAGTGATGGAAATGTTCTTCGATGGGTTGGTCGTGGTGTTTCTGTGGCTGGCGGTGGAGTACTGCTTGCGCCGGGAGACGGCGGACAGTCTGGATGAGGCGAGCATGGTGCCGTTTGCCGATGATCCGGAGGTGGCGCGGCGGGTGGAATTGGCGACCGGGAAATCAGTGAATGCGGTGGCGCCTGAAGAAGTCAAGCCGGGGTGGATCAACCTCGATATGTGAGGTGTGTCAGCCCGGCTGCCCTCACCCTAGCCCTCTCCCAGAGGGAGAGGGAACTGACCGAGTTGTTTGTTCGAATTACGCCGACCTGAAATATTCAAGGTGAATTGATCGTTCCCACGCTCTGCGTGGGAATGCAGCCCGGGACGCTCTGCGTCCCATGGAACGCACAGCGTCCCTTGAGGCATTCCCACGCGGAGCGTGGGAACGATCAAGATCTCGCAAGCCATGAAGATCGGCTCCCTTTCCCCCTCGCCCCCCTGGGGGAGAGGGTTGGGGTGAGGGGGTAAGCTCTTGATCTTAACCGCGCTCGCGCGGGATCAAACCCTGCAACTGCTGCGCAAGAAAATTCGCATCAAACACAAACGTATCCGGATCCTTCAACCCGTTGGTCTTGCGCCACTGCCACTCGCCATTGGGCAGCCCCACCAGCGAAATGCTGCCATACCGCGCCGCCGTCAGCCCCATCACCGCCAGTGAAATCTGCCCACCACTGCCCATCACATCCGGCACAAACTCCACCGGCTTCCCGGCAATCACGATGCTCAATTTCTCGGTCTTGAACGTCGACGTCTCCACCGGCACGCTCGGCCCGGACGCGACGTAGGCCTCGCGATTCACCTCCAGCAGATTCGGCACCTGCACCGGTTCCAGCCATTGCTGGATATCACCAAACAGCGCGGTAATGCGCGTAGCCCATGCCGCCGATTGCGTCTCGAACAGTTGCTTCTTGTGCGCTTCACTGTCGGCGTAATGGCGGAGCATCTCGCCCAGTTGTTGTATGTCGTTCATGAGCAAGCTCCTCGATTGGCCTATGAGTACGGATAGTGGCAGATCGACCGGCCTACGTACGTTTAAGTAATCACCCCATCCTCCTATATCGAGCCCTTTAACCGACAGACGGTTAAAATAAGCAAAAATACCTGTCAGTTCTGACAGTGCGCCGGCCTGCAAAGTTAGCGTTTAATTCATCAACGAGGTGAAGTGCAGCAGAGACGACAAACGGACAGAACGCAGGGAATAGCCAATGAAAATTTTATTTCTTTCCGTTTCAATCGCAACGCTGCTTGGCTGTGCTCACACGACTACACCGCCACAGATCCAGTCGGTTATCAGCAGTAATGCAGATAGCGCCCTGACGGGACCGCAAGTCGTCGAGTGGTTGAACACCCTTTATAACTCGAAATTTCAGAACTGCCATGAGTCCGCCACCCAGCCCGCATTCCTGTGTTCGGGGATAATTTTTCGAGTCACTGATAAAAAGCCAGGCGAGACTCATCACGTCTGGAACCCCAGTCCGACGTCCGTCAAGAATGGTGGAGTCTCCTTCTCTTACCTGAGGGCCGACTCCAAATACGGTCGACTGGCCTGGGGCCATGGCAACGGATTCATGCTGTACCCGATTTTCGGCGCCCCGCAAGACAAGGTCGATCTCGATGTGTTGTGTTCGTTTCCAATCGATGGCTGGACCTGGAACCGCACCACACCTTGCGGTCATCACGCCTCGTACCCTACCACCAGCCAGCGTTGCCAGAGTTCAGGAGTGTCCACCGCCGAACAGTGGAAAAGCGTCTGGGACAACTCCCCCAATAGCCACCACATTCGGCAATGCGGCTTCGATGTTTCAGAGGCGACCGGCAAGCCGGCCGCAGTGCCGTTCTACCAGTCGGTAAGAGCGCGTGGAATGTTGAGTCAGAACCCCACGCATTTCACTGAACAGAATGAAGTCGTGGTCAGGACATGGCCACAAAATCTGCAAGACACCCTACCGCTCATGGCGTTCTTCTTTATCGCTGGTGGCAGCAATGCCGGCCTGCCGGAAGCCCAGGGCAACCAGCAGGATTTCTACAATTCCACCACCCGAAGAATATGGGTACCGGTCATCCGTTTGTTTCCTCCATCGACCCCCACCAGCGAGGCCACGTTCCAGTACGTCGAGTCAGATCAACTGGTCAAGCCTTGAATCCCGGTCAAAGCGAACGGTTCGGAATAGACGTTCTTTATTGTCAATGCGGAGATAGTCGAAATGAAGACCTGCACGTTATTGCTAATGCTGTTGCTGTCCTTCGCGGGGTGCAGCAGTTATGAGCAGGTATCACCAATACCACCGGAACAGGCAGCGGGCTCCGTCAGCAGCGTATCAAGCGCTGCACTGAACGGCGCCGAAGTTGCGACCAACCTGACCGCCCGTTACAACGATGTCAGAACCAACTGCGGTTCAGCCTCCATGCCGGCCTTTCTGTGTCGCGGCATCGTTTTGCGCTCGACTGTTCCGTCAACGGAGTACAAGGCCTGGAATCCAAGCCCGCACTCGCAAAAAAGCGGTGGTGTATCTTTTTCGTACTTGAGCAAGGACGCCAAATTTACCGGCCTCGTGTTTGGCCAGAAGAATGGCTACATCCTCTACCCGGTATTGGCACGGCCGATCGGTACCCGTCAAATCGAAGTGCTCTGCTCTTATCCCCTCGACGGCGCTACACAGCTCAGAGACGCCCCCGGTTGCGGCGCCCATCCCTACTCGCCAGACCGCAGTCGACGTTGCCAGACGATCGGTATCACTACTGCCGAGGGCTGGATAGCGAATCGCCGGAGCAACCAATGGAATATCTGCAGCTTCGATGTACGCGATGCAATGAACAATCAAGGCGCAGATTCTTTCTACCAGACCATCCGCGCGCACAACTTGGGCGGATTCTTTGCCGGCCAATATGACTATATCGAACTGATTCTGGCGACATGGCCGCAGAACATTCCGAAAGAGTTGCCCATCCAGGCGTTCTTTTATCTTCAAGGGGGCTTGGCGGGCGCCCAGTTCGATCAGAAGGATTTCTTCGATTCAACGGGCGGCAAGGTGGTGCCGATCATAAAGATCGTCCTGCCAACCAGCGCAACCGCCGACGCGCAGTTCATCTACAACGCGGCCGACCAGGTCAAATAACTCAGGTAGCAGGTTTTAGAGACAGGCGTCTGTTGCACGCCATGGGAGGCAAATGATGCACACTCGAACCGATATCGCTCAAACGCTGGATATTGACCCGGTACAGATTCCGGGCTGGGTTTCCCCCGTGGACCACGCAGAAAGTCCCCATGGTGGAATACCACTCCCACTGGTCACCAATGGAAACATCCAGTTGCTCGTAGACCCATGGTTGAATCAGAGTCCCTTTGACGCGGCCCATGTATTGCTTAACGACTCGGAAACCTCGGTCGTTCACAAGATCATTCAGCCAGGCGAAGAGAACAAACGCTTCACACTGGATTTGCCTGCGGCACTGCTTGGCAACGGCATCAATCTCCTGCGTCTTCAAGTGATCCGGATCAGTCAACCCCTTCCCGCAACATCGCTGCCGCTGAAAGTCCTCTACAACACCCCACGCCCCGGTGGAGACGTCGTGGGCAGTGGGGACAACCCGAATCTGATCATGACGCTGCCGGCCGACGTCATTGCCGACGGCGTAAATGCCAAACGTGCAGCCGAAGGTGTATTGGTCACGCTGAACTACGTTTTCATGCGGGAAAAAGACGTCGTCACACTCTCTTGTGACGGACGGGATAAACCGCATACGGTAACCGCCGCACAAGCATCTGCGGGCCGTGTGGTGATGACATTGTTCGCCAGCGATTTCTGGCAAGACAACCCGAGATTTGCCCTGCGTTTCAGAGCCACCGACCAACTCGGTAACGCAGCGGGTCCACAGGCCTTCTGGTCAAAAGCGACCCCGGTGGATGTGCATATACGCGAAGAACCGGAGCCGGAACTGGATCTGCTCAAACCCAAAGTACTGGAGGCCAGGGAAGCCGGCGGCACAGTGATTAACTTCATTAAGGATTTTTATAATGCGGAGTTTGCCACGGTTGAAGTCAACTACATCGGTTCACAACCACGTCAGACGGTTAGAGTTAAATGGTTAGGCCGTAACTTCACCTACTTCACTGAAATTCAGACCATTTCAACGATCGGCCAGACATTGTCTTTCCGGGTTCCCCGCCTGGAGGTCATCGACATTATCGGCGGTAGTCAAGCCGAGGTGACCTACACGGTCAGAAAGCCCGACACCACCGAAGACATACCCTCCCGCGATCTGGACCTGACAGTCACACCGCAAAAACACTTGCTAGGCGAGCCCACCATCAATTCGGACAGGAGCAATCTGAGGGCTTACTACCCGGACCAGGTACTTGGTGGGGGTTACACGGTACGCATGGCGTTGCATGGCGTCGTTGTTCGCTATGGCGACGAGATCAATATCGTCGAACCGTCATATACCAATATCCCCATCCCATCCGCCTAGATCACCGAAAACCGCGGACGCTCCGTAATCTTCAATTACACGTTGAACCGCACCGGAGCCAATGAGCCACTGATCTTTTCATGGTGCTTGAGGCTGACGCTTTAAGCGATCTCGAAATCAAGGCAAGCCTCACTTTCAAAAGCAGCTCTAACAAGTTGTCCTTAACAAAGACACGGAGACAGTCATGCATAAAATAATCGGATTACTGCTTGTTGCACTTCTGTTCGGCTGTTCACACACCCGGTCTCCACTGCCCGATGCCATAAACATCAACGGAACTCTGGCGTTAGACGGCCCTGCCACGGCGACTTATCTCACCACGCTTTACGCTCGCAAGTTTCCCAACTGCAACAAAGTAGATTCACAGCCTTCGTTCCTGTGCTCGGGGGTGATGATCCGAGTCACGGTCAAAGACCCGAACAACACTTACAAAGTCTGGGAACCCAGTCCCATTTCCGTAACAAGTGGCGGTATTTCTTTTTCCTATCTCCGGGCCGATACCAACTTCGGCCGACTGGCTTGGGGTTACGGCAATGGCTACATCCTTTATCCCGTCCTGGAACGACCCGCCAATACCGATCAACTGCAAGTACTGTGCTCCTACCCAATGGACTCCTGGGGCTGGCATCGCGGTAAAAATGGCGTGTGCATTCCGACCCCTGCACACCCTGAAAGCGGCTACTGCCACAACGCGAATGTAATCACAGCGGAGCAATTCAAAGCAGCCTGGGACAGGGCAACCGTGAACAAAAACCTCCAGCAATGCGGCTTTGACGTACGAGACGAACGCAATATCCTGGCCGCGCCCGCGTTCTATCAGTCGTTGCGCGCCAAGGCAATGCTGGGAGCTACAGGTTTCAACGAACACAACGAAGTCATCATCAAAACCTGGCCAGCAGGCAAGGCCAACACCTTTCCGGTTCTGGCGTTTTTCTACGTTTCCGGAGGAACTGACCCCAAGCCGCTCGCCGATGCCAAGTACAACCAGCGAGACTTTTACAACTCGACCAACCCGAAAAGAGTGGTGCCAATCATTCGAATGGTGCCGGCCAACAGTGCGACAGGAACGGCGACGTTCACCTACGTGGCCGCTGACCAGGAGGTTACTCTATGAAACTGCTTCGGACCGCCCTTCTGTTACAGGCATTGGCGCTGACTGGCTTGGGACTCACTACGCCTGTTGTGCAGGCTGTCGATGCACCCACTGCGGTTGACGGTGAAAGCGTCATCGTGATTGTCGAACGCTGTAACAAATACATAGAAAGCGCGTACTGGTTCTATCGGGACTATCAATGGGTACTCGCCATTACCCCTACGACGTGTGCGAGAAGAACTCAGGAGTCGGGCACACCGTTCATCTGGGATGAGTTCACGCGCGACTATTCCAACGGTCACTACTGGGGAAACACCCACGGCATGCGACACCAGTTGATTTGCCATATGGCAATTGCACGGGACAAACCGCAGTGGAACCTCGAACCCTGGCGTCCGGACGTGGGGTATGCCAAGACACTGGAGGCTGGCTGCAATCACGTCGTACCGTTGCCTGAAAAGGCACCGTGACACTTGCGCGAAAGATGAGCGATACAGTTCATCGGGCGCTGGCGTCTGGCCGAGAACCACAGGAGACTTCGGGCATGTCAGGATTTGTTGATCCGTCCCCTGCCCGAGGAACTTCAATGCGCACCATCGGCCTGATCGGCGGCATGAGCTGGGAATCCAGCGCCGAATACTATCGCCTCATCAATCAACAGGTCCGCGATCGCCTCGGCCCTTTGCGCTCGGCGCAATTGCTCATGTACAGCGTCGACTTCGGCCCCGTCGAACAGGCCCAGCACGCCGGACGCTGGGATGATGCCGCGGCCATCCTGGTCGACGCCGCGCGCAGGCTCGAGGCCGGTGGCGCCGATTGCGTGGTGCTGTGTACCAACACCATGCACAAGGTCGCCGAGCAGATTCAGGCAGCGATCCATATTCCGTTTCTGCACATTGCCGAACCGGCAGCCCACGCTGCCTTGTCGATCGATGCGCGCACCGTCGGCCTGCTCGGCACAGCGTTCACGATGGAACAGGATTTCCTCAAGCAACACCTGATCGCTCAGGGCCTGACGGTGCTGGTGCCGGACGAAGCCGAGCGCAAGGACGTGCACCGGATCATCTATGACGAACTCTGCGTCGGCGTGATCAGCGATCAATCGCGGCAAATTTACCAGCGGGTGATCGAATCGCTGACCACACGCGGCGCACAGGCGATCATCCTCGGCTGCACCGAAATCGGCCTGCTGATCAAACCCGAACACAGTGCCCTGCCCCTGCTCGACACCACCGAACTGCATGCACAGTCGGCGGTGGCGTTCGCGTTGGGCGACTGCCTTCGAGGTGGGACTCGTTGGAACGTATGAGGTGGATGACAGGGGTTTGGTCGGGCATGGGGATCGGTCCGTGATCGAGGAGTGGCTGATCACGGAAAACCGATAAACCGTTGTCTGGCGAATATCAAACGGTGCCGGCCAGCCGGCTGATGACAACGCTTTGTCCGCGATATTTTCAGTGAATGCCACCAAGCCTTCGCGAGCAGGCCGGCCACCAAAGCCTTCGAACGACACGCGCTTTGAAGCCGCTCGTCGGAAAACCAGCGACACCTGTCGGATATGACAGGTGCGCTTTCCTCCCCTGTAGTGTGAGATCGGCTCTGTCTGATTAGCGGATCATCTGCCATGCCAGGAGCGTCCCCATGGATATCCAGTCCTCGATTTTCAACCAATTGTTTGTGTTGTATCCGGTCATCATTCAGGGCTGGGTCACACCGGTGAAGCCGGATGGCGTTGCCGATGGCGGGATACCCAAGGCGCTTTACGATAGCCAGCCGCAAGGCCTCGAATGTCTGGTGGATCCACCGAACGAAATGCAGCTCGTGTCCTGGACCATGGCCGTTGACGATCGCGTAGACCTTTACATCAACGACGATCCTACCCCGGTAACAGGCAAGACCATTGCCCCAGGCGAGGAGCAGCAGCGCGTGCGCTTGTACGTGCCTCATGGAGCGCTGACCCAGGGCGTCAATCGCCTGTGGTACAAGGTCACCCGCATGAGGCAACCAGTTCAGCCCCACGACTCCGGAGGTTCGCGTGCTGGTGCCGCAAGGCTCATTATTTCCGGGCGACGAATTGACCGTGAAATGGACAGGCGCGACGGCCATCGCTGCTGGCTCCTACACGAGCCCGCCACGTCCGGTCAGCGCCGGGCTGGAAATCGCCGTACCGCGCTCGGTGCTGGCCTACAGCTTGGGCCAGCAGGTCAGTGTCACTTATCTCATCGATCGCGACGGCACTACGACCGAGTCGCCGCCTCTGCTGTTGAACATTTTACCGTTGCCGGCAACGGCGCTGACGGCGCCGAAAATTCTCGAAGCCGATACCAATAATTTTCTTGATGTACTGGCGCTGGGAACCAACGACGCAACTATCCACGCCCTGCTGCACACCTTGATTGAAGCCGGCCAGCCATGCTGGCTGCGTGTGGAGGGCAAAACAGACGACGGTAGCGCCCTTTACCTGACGCTGTGGAACGGCCTCCCAGCCCAGGTCAATTCAACATGGATCAGCCAGGGATTCTGGCCGCAGACGCTGGCCAACAGCTATCTCAGGCAACTGGGGCATGGATCGCAGCTCAAAATCAAATTGAAGGTGGCACTGAACAAGAGCAACGTTGAAGCCGATGCGGAGGTTTTTCCTGAACGGGTTTACACCGTCAAGGCTGCGCTTGAAATGACTATTGATAATTCGCTGATGCGTTTGTATGCGGTGAAGTTGCTGCAAAATTATGGCTGGGGAAGCAAGGAAGTCCCTGGCAATGTTGAGACTCGACAGCCGACCGGAGGTACGGCGCCCTACACTTACCAATCGGATGATCCAGCAGTGGCCTCGGTTGATTCGAATGGAAAAGTAACCGGGCTTAAAAATGGAGCAACAACAATACGTGTCAGCGATCAGTCTGGATCGACAGTGTCGTTTGCGGTGGATGTAAGAAATGTTTTTAGAGTGATCAGAGGTACAGCGACTTATTCGGGTAACCCGCAAGGAGATTTAGAGGCACAACAATGGGTGTACAGCCAAGGCGGTGTAGCGTTGCCTCTTTATCTGGAATCATTTTTGGCCAATTTCATCAATGTATATGCGGACGTTTTCGAGGGAACCCCCATTACTCTTCCGAGAGGAAAATGTTGCGTAATGTCGGCCATTCCTCCTCTGGCTTATTATGGGAGCTGGATGGGAATGCACCCCGACGGTACATTCTGGTTCTCGAGCGGATCACTGCTACAGCTGGCACGTGCTATGGCGTTTGTGCCCACTTGAGCTTCACAGCGGGCACAAACATTGCGGACAAACAGGGGGGCGCGCGCGCACTGGCCCCCCGCGAATTGACTGATAAAAGTCTTAAGCGCCCCCCTTGGCATTAGTCGCCTGAGAGACAAACTCAAGTAGCCGCCGACCGCACGCTCGACCAATTTTCCGCCCAGCCGGCCTACATTGTTCGATATATGCCGTTACCGCAAACAGTAATATGACCTTCTCATCGAAGATACAAACGCACCTGTCAGATCTGACAGATACATTAATCACCTCAAAGCGTTTCGATAACCCCTGCCCTTTCCCGATGCTTGAAATCAATGTGAAATCAAAAGCCCCTCACCCTAGCCCTCTCCCGGAGGGAGAGGGGACTGACTGTGGTGGATGTGAAAGATGCGTCGACGTGAACTACCGAGTCGTACGCGAATATCAAAACCAACCGAAATCGGCTCCCTCTCCAGGGATAGAGGGCTGGGGTGAGGGCGAATCCAAAACAAATCCCAAGCCAATCGCCGCTTCTCACCACTCAACAATGAGCGTTAGCTCGAGTGCTCTTGATCTTGCGTCACCGGCGACGTCGGAAGGCTGAGTGGAGGGATTGATCCGGGGGTGGGAGCGCAGAAAGCCATCGCCAGCAGGCTGGCTCCCACAAGTAACCGGTGATCAAGGCTGAAACCATTCGCGCCGTTCAGCAAACGTATGTTGAATGAGCTCGGTAAGCGCCTGTACCTTCGGCAAACCCTCTGACTCAGCACTAACCGCCAACCAAGCCTGCAATTGCATAGGCTCAACAAACAACCCAGGCAACGCAATCAACCCCCGATCAAACCGGCTCATGTACGCCGGCAACAACCCGATGCACGCGCTGCAGCGAATCATCTCCAGCATCAATTCATACGAATGCATCTGCACTACCCCGGCCAGGCGCTGCTCGACTAGCTCGTTCCACGGACGAAAGCTGTCGATCTGCCGATCATGCTGCCATTGCACCAACATGAAATCAGCAAGATCGTCAGGCGTTTGCGGGCGTGCGGTCACGCGGGAATAGCGTTTGGCGATGTGCGGCAGGTAATCCAGACAGGCCAGCCGCTGCGGTTCGCAGGTGGCAAAGGTCGGGCCAGGATGCGGGGTTGAGCCGTGGGCGAGCCAGAGAACAATGTCGGCACTGACCGCGCGCAATGACAATTCGCTGTCCAGCGCGATGATTTCCAGACGCACACTGGCGTTGCGCCGCAGCAGCGCGATGAGGTCGCGGCCGAGAATGTCGTGAAGGATCGATTCGGCCACCGCGAGACGAATCAGCGGCTGTTCGATTACGGGGAGTTTGCGTTCGTGGGCCAGGGTGATCAGTCGCGCCTGAAGCTGCTGGCCTTCGCGGGTCAGGCTGAGGGCGCTGCCCTGAAAGCTGAACAGGCTGTGCTGCAATTGTTGTTCAAGTTGCGCGAGTTGTTTGCGCAGCAGTGTCGAGCGCACGTTGAGGCTGCGCGCCGCTTGCATGAAACAGCCGCAGCGGGCGCTGACGAGGAAGTATTGCGCGACTTCGCTGTCGATGGAGGAGGCCTGGCTGAGCCAGGTTTCGGCTTTGGTTTCAGGCGAGCGGTAATCGCTGGTGCCGGCGCGTCCTGCGGGTTCGGTGAATGACATTGATGACTCCCTGTCGATCTATGTGGTGGTCTTTACGCAAATCCTTTGTAGGAGTGAGCCTGCTCGCGATAGCGATGTGTCAGGTTAAACAATGTTGGATGACACACCGCTATCGCGAGCAGGCTCACTCCTACAGGGGTTTGGCGGTGATGGTGAGGTCAGTGTTTTTCCTCCAGGACTTTGTTGAGTTCGGCGCCGTCGATGCTCAGCGTGGCGGTGTTGAGCATGCCATCCAGGTAGGCCTGGGCGATCTGCTCCTGGCGTTGCGCACGCAGGGCCTGGGTCAGTTGGTCGCGCAGTTCGTCCAGGGTCGCGGTGCGGGCCGGTTGCTGTTCGGTGAGTTTGATCACATGGAAACCGGCGGCGCTTTGCACAGGATCAGACACGGCGCCGACCTTGAGCCGAGCCACGGCGCCACGCACCTCAGGCACCAGTTGCTGCAACGGTTGCAGCCCGCTATCACCGCCCCGCTCTGCCGTGACACGATCCTGCGAATACTGCGTCGCCAGTGCGGCAAATTCCGTCGGTGCGGCCTGCGCTTTCTTGCTCAGCTCAACCGCTTGTTTGCGCACCGTTTCCAGCGCCGAAGCATCACTGACACCGAGAAAAATCTGACTGACCCGATACAACGCCGGCGTCTGCCAATTGGCCTTGCCCGCGTCGTAGGCCTGCTGGATCTCAGCCGCACTCGGATAGTCCGCTGGCACCTGACTCACCGAGCGCAGGTAATCACGAAAGACAATCTGCTCAGTCGCCGCACGGGTCTGGCGCACGATATCGGGGCGCTGCGCCCAGCCTTGCGCGTCGGCCTGTTCCAACACCGCTTTCTCGGCCAGCCGCGCACGAATCCAGCGCTCCAGCGCCTCCCGATTGCCGCGCAGTTGCTCGCGAGCTTCGGGCGCAACGGTCGCCAGCAACGCCTGAAGTTCCTCAGGGGTTACCTGCTGATTCCCCAACCGCGCCACCGCAGGTCCCGCAGTAACCGCCGCCAACGGCGACGATTGCTGGGCGGCAACCGGGTCAGAGCCCGGGCGCAGCACCAGCGCCACGGCCACTACCAACAGCGCCACCGCAGCGGCGCTGATCACCATGGCAGGCTTTTTCACAGCGCGACTTCCTCTTGCTCGGCGACTTCCGCTTTGCCGGTCGATGCCTGCGCGGCCTGACTGAAATCACGCAGGTAGACGATGAATTCCTGCAACAGTCGATCCCACAATTCGAGGTTGCCGCGCAGGTGATCGTGGCTGACGCCGGCGGCCAGCACCACGTCCATTTCCATCACCAGAAACTCGCCCTGCAACGACAACCGCGCAAAGCGCCGGGTGGCGTTCCACTGTTCGGCCACACCCGGCGGCAGCTCGCCTTGCACGCGCAATGCACAGCTGAAGGTGAAGTCGACGTAGCTGCCCTGCTCCACCGCCGGGTTGCCGAAACGCACGGCGTAGCCGATGCCCTGGCTGGCGCTGAGCAACTGGACGATGCCGTTCTGCTCGGTCTGGTTGACGCGGTAACCGGCGGCTTGCAGCACCTCGGTCAGGGATTGTGGCGATACGTGGCTGATGAGTTGAATCATGGCTGCTTCCTTGTCTGTCAGTGGGCGCGCGCGGCTTGCGGCGCGTCGAATTGAGTTTTGTAGAGATCGTCACCGAAGCCTTGAGCCAATTCATCGAACTTGACCCGCGCACTGCCTGCGAAGGGCTGGCGGATTTTCATCACCTCGGCGACGTCGATGTTTTCGTAGGCCGTGAGGATCTGCTTGGCGACGCCGTACATCTGTTGATTCTTGGCTGAACATTGCTGCACTTGTGTGTCACGTTCGCTCAATTGCGCCTCAAGCCTGGCGCGTTCCGCCTCTTTACCCCGGGCCATGACCAACAAATCGTCATAGGCCTTCTTGAACTTGCCGGTCTGCTCGACGCTGGCCGCCACTTGCGCCTGCGCCTGGCTGTGCAGGCTCTGTTGCTGGCCGGCGAGCTGTTCGGCAAGGCCTTGGGCCTTGGCCAGCTCCGCCGTCAGCTGCTTGATCTGCGCCTGCGCCGCCTTGGCTTCGTTCTGCGCCGCCAGTTGCGCGGCGCTGGCCTGGGCCTGCTGACTTTGCAGGGCCTGAAGCTGCTGGGTGGTGCTGCGCAATTGCGTGCGCAGGCGTTCTTCCATGCCTTCGGCATTCACGCCAGTGGCGATCAACAGGCCGAGCCCGAGCAACACGAATCGCGATTTCATAAGCCTCTCCCGGCGCTTTAGAAGCGCGTGTTGATCTCAAGCTGCAAGACGTCGATGTCGAACGGCGCGCCGTACACCGCCTCGGTGCTCATCCAGCGACCGGTGGCGTACACGTTCTTCGCCAGACCGTAGTTGCCGCCGAGGAAATAGCCCTTGGCGTTAGTGCCGCCGAGGTGGAACGACGAGTCGTTGAAGCCGTCCGGCAAGGCGTCCGGCTGGATGTATTTGTAGCCAGCGAACATGTTCCAGTCGCCCTGCTTTTTCAGGTCCAGCGCGCTGCCGAGGGTGAACTGCACCATCCACGCATTGGCGCCGCTTTCGATGTCGCCGTTGCTGTCTAGGTTATTGACGATCTGCCCCGCCGAACGCCTGCGCATGTCGCCCTCGTTGTAGGCAAGGTTGTGGATGTAGTTGCCCTGGCTGCGCAGTTTGAAATCTTCCGGCAGGTCGGCATCCCAGACCACGTTGAGATCGAGCAGATTGAACTCCGATGCGAGGCCGACAAATTGCGGTTGCGGCGTGGTCGTCGGGTTAAGCGGGTTCGGCGTGATGTCGCGCAGCAGGAACACGCTGTTGCCCTTCTGCATGAACGCCGCGCGGCTGCCGTCGCTGTCGCAGCCGGGCGCGCCGGCCCACGGTTCGCAAGGTGCCGAGCGCTGGCCTTCGATGTCGTCGAAGCGGTAATAGGCCAATGCGCCCTTCAAGCGGTGATTGCTGTTGATCGCCCATTTGGCGCCGATCTGCGCACCGTACAGCCACTTGTTGTCGCTCTCTTCCTTGTCGAAGCCGTTGCTGCTGGCGGTGTCGTTGGTGTAGTCGACCGGGAACGCGCCGACGGTGCCGAACACGCCCCAGTCACGGTTGAGCTTGTGATCGAACAGCGCTGCGACGCCGTCGAAATTCAAGTCATTGGAATACAGCATGTCGGTGGACATGAACGGGTTGGCAAAGCGCCCGCCGGTCAGGGTCAGCTCATCGGTAGGCTTCCAGTTCAGGTAACCCTGATCGAGCCAGATGTCCTTCTTGGCGAAACCGCCACCGAGGTTTTGCGTGGTCGAGACCGGGTTGTTGTCCGAGCCGGTGCCGATGCGAATGCCTGCGGTCCATTGCGGCGAGATCTCGGCTTTCATGCCCAGCCGCGCGCGAATGCGGAACTGGTTGGTGCGGTCTTCGCGGGTATTGAGCAGCGGCGGCAGGCTGGTGCTGCTGTTGGGATTGACGTCGTACGGGCCGTTGTTGTTGAGCTTGGCAAAGTCGACGATCTCATTGCTGTTGCTGTCCGAGTAGTAACGCGATTCGTTGCGCAGGCGGATATCACCGTCAAAGCTGATGCGCGCGGCCCATTCCGGAAAGGAATTCGGCGCCGCCCAGTTTTCCTGTTTGGCGGTGGCCATGACCTCGGCTTTGACCTGATCGCGAATCTGATCACGCACCGCCGCCGGCACGTACTGCACCCGGACATCGCCCGGGGCGGCGACCGGTCCGGCCGCCACCGTCGTGGTCGCGGCAGCCTGCCTGGCCTGGGCAGCTTCGTTCTGCGCCTGAGCGATCAACGCATCGGCCTTGTCCTGTTTCAAAATGCCCTGCTCGACCAGCAAGCGGATCAGATTGATCGTGGCGTTCTCCGAGGGCGCCGGCGCGGCCACGGCCTGACCGACCAGGGTCGCAACGACCATGCCGACCGCCAGGGACAATCGATTCACATTGGAAATCATCTGCACACAACTCCTTTTGGCCAAGCTTGAAAGCTTGGCAATAAACAGGCTGGGTTAACCCGGACGCCGTCCTTGCAGGGACAGGCGCACGGGCAAAGTGATCGAGGCCGGAGGCCGTTCGCTGAGGGCCGGCGCGCCACGCAGCGCGGCCAGCACCTGGGTATCGATTTGCGGGTTGCCGCTGGACTTGATCAGCTCGACGCGGGTGATCTCGCCGACGCTGCTCAGCCACACATCCGCCTGCAGCGAGAACGCGAGGTTGCGCAGCTCGGGGTTTTCGCGCAGCAAACGCTGGAAGGTGAACGCGAGGAACTGGCTGTAGGTGCTGGTACCCAAACGCCCTCCGCCGGCCCCGGCCATGCCGCCGCCCTTGCCCGCGCCGATGTTGAAGGCGTCGTTGCCGCTTTGCGCATCACCGTCCATTTGCATCGGGTTGGCCAGATCGTCCGCCGGCGATGGCGGCGCTTCTTCCTCGGGCTTGACCTCTTGCGGCTCGGGCGTTGGCTCCGGCTCGACGACTTTTTCTTCCACCGGGGTTTCCGGCTCCGGCGGCTTTTCCGGCGGCGGGGGTGGCGGTGGCGGCAACGGAATGATCGTCGGCACCTTCGGCGCTTCGCGGCGCACGCCGGCCATGTCGTTGGCCCACTGCCAGAGGAACCACGCAGCCAGTGCAGCGATGAGCAAACCGGCGCCCCACTTGGCATAGCGCAGCGGCGACTTCTTCACCGGCAAGGGCTCGATCGGAAGTTGTGCAGTCATGACTCAGCCCTGACTCGGTTTGCCGGTGACGAGACCGACCTGGGACAGTTCGAGCCGGCGCAACAGATCCAGCACTTCGATGACTTTCTGGTACTGCACCGTCGCATCGCCGCGCACGATCACCGGGAAATCCGGGCCCTGCGCTTTCTCGATGCGCAGGCGCTCTTCCAGCTCGGCGAGGGTCACCGGGTAGGCATCGAGAAACACCTGACCGCCGTCATTCACCGAAATCGCCTTGGTCTTGGCCTCCGACAGCGACACCGAGGCGCTGGCCTTGGGCAGGTTGATCTGGATCCCGGAGACCTGCGCGGTGGCGGTGAGGATGAACATCACCAGCACCACCATCAGCACGTCGACCAGCGGCGTGATGTTGATGCTGTCCACTGCGGCATCTTCGTCATCGTCGTGGGAGGCATTTACGGACGCCATGTCAGTGCTCCTCAGGCCGGTACGGAATGGTTGGCGTGATGGCCGCGCGCATGCGTGGACTCACTGAACTGGCTCTCGCCGTGCATCTCCGCCAGACGGGTGATGAACTCGTCGACGAACACGCGCATGTCGGCGCTGACTTCCTTGTTGCGGGTGATCAGGCGGTTGTAGCCAAACAGCGCCGGGATCGCGACGAACAGGCCCATGGCGGTGGCGAGCAATGCCGCGGCCATGCCCGGTGCGATCGCATTGATGTTGACGTCACCGGCCATCGCCGTGCCGAGGAACACCACCATGATCCCCAGCACCGTGCCGAGCAGGCCGATGTACGGGCCGCCAGCGATGGCGTTGGACAGGGTCGAGAGTTTCGAACTCAGTTGCTGGTTTTCACGGGTGCGCACGCCGTCCATCGAGCAGCGGATGGCTTCGATGGTCGCGGCAGACACCGACGAGGTATCGGCGCCCTGCTCGCGGCGGGTACGGATTTCTTTAACCGCCACCAGGTACAGGCGCCACAGCGAAGAATGCTGCAGGCGCTGGGCAAGTTGCGCGTCGTCAGCGAACATTTCCAGACGCGTGCCGACCTTGGAGAAATGCGTGCGGAAGTCTTCGTTGGCTGCGGTAACGCGGCTGAGGGTGCGGTTCTTGCGCAGCATGATGATCCACGACTGGAACATCATCAGCACCAGCACGGCGATGATCACCCAGGCGTCCACCGGCACCGCATTGAGCAGGAAACCGAGGCTGCCAAAACCGAATCCGGACTGTTCTTCATCGACGCCGTACGCCACCAGTTTCGACTCGGCGCCCTGCGAAGTGGCGTCGGCCAACAGCAGCGCGGCCGGACGGGCGACTTTCGACAGGCGCAGTTCATCGATAGCGCCTACGAACGGCTGGAACGGCCCTTCATGCAGATCGGCACCGATGGCCATGACCGAGTTGAACGCCGGCAGCGCCTGGGCCAACGCAGCGCTCTCGCGACCATTGATGTACAGGGTGACTTTCGAACCCTCGGCGGTCAGCGCGACGTGTTGCCATTGCGCTGGCGTCAGCGCCTGGGTGGCAGCGGCGCGCTGGCCATCGATTTCCACGAACGGCAGACCTTGGCTAACGCCGATCAGCAGACTTTGCGAACCTTCGCGACGAGCCAGAATCAGTTGCTCGCCACTGGCCTGATCCAGACGCAGCCAGGCGCTGAAGGTGAACGCGCTGCCAGCGTTGTGCTGCAGCGACGGACTGGCCGGCAGCAGCAACGGCTGACCGCTGAACTGCAAGGCACGCCCTACTACGCCGTCAATCGCCGCGCCGGTCGCGCTTTGTGCAGTGTTGCCGTAAGCGGTAGTGTCTTTGGCCGGGGTGCCGGCGGCGCCGTCGAAATGGTAGAGCGCGGTGTAATTCGGGTCGAAGGTCAGCTGGCCGTTGCCGGTCGCCGGCGCCTTCTGGTTGCCGTAATACATCCAGATGTCCTGACGCTGCCCGCCCTCGACATTCGGCACGTCAACCCAGATCAGCGCCATGCCCATCAGCGCGTCGAAGCTTTCGATCTGATGGTTGAGCACGGTTTTGTCATCGGCGGCGACAAAGCGCAGGTCGGAGCCATCCTCCTTCACGCCGTCGAAGGTGAAGTTGCCGGTGTGCAAACGCACCAGCAGCGCCGTGCGACCGAGCGCCTGATTGATCGCCGCGCCCTGCGGCGTGGTGTCGACGGCGATCTGTTTGCGGTAATGCCAGTCGTCCTGCCACCAGGCCTGGGCCATGGCCGGGAGCACGAAGCCCAGGCAGATCAACAGGGAAAGAATGAGGCGCTGCATGAAAAGTGCTCCTGGTTAGAAAGTGGCCTGAAGGTTGAAGTGCAGGCGCGATTCCTGTTTCGAGGTGTTCGGCCCTTCGAGTAGCGGGTAGCCCCAGTCGAGGCTGCCGGACAGCCATTTACTCAGGCTGGCGCGGGTGCCGAGGCCGACACTGGCCAGGGCGTAATTGGCGTCCTGATCCGGCAGTTCGTCGCGCAGATAGAGTTGCGCGCCTTCGGCAAAGGCATAGAAGCGCCAGTCCTGCATCCAGGTGCCGGCGAACTTCGCCAGCGACGGCGTGCGCAGTTCCTGACTGAGCAGGTAACCGTCATCCGCGGTGCGTTCGGCAGCCAGATAGCCGCGCACTGAAGTCGCACCACCGGCGGAGAATTGTTCGTTGGAAACCAGTGGGCCCGAGGCCAATTGGAACGCTGCCTTGGTCGCGCTCTGCCAATCGCTGTCGAAGGTCCAGGTGTAGTTGGTGTCGCCCTTGAGCACGGCGAAACTCGGTTTGGCGCGGTAGCGTTTGTAGTCGAAATCTTCGTCGGAACTGCCGTAGCCGAAAATGCTGCGCGTGGCCGCGACGAGGCTCAAACCGAGGCCGAGCTGGCTTTTTTCGCTGTAGCGATAGCCGTTGTAGGCGAAGGTGAACGGCGCGTATTGCAGCGGGACTTTGTCGCTCTCGCCGGACAGGGTCAGGCGCTCGTCGAAGTCCTTGAAGTCGATACCGGCCGACAGCGAATTCGACCAGTTGCCGCTCGACGGCAGCGTATAAATCGCCGAGACGCCGTAGCTGTGGCCCTTGCCGAGCACGTTGCTGCCACCGATGGTGGCGACGTTGCTGTCGGACTGATAACCGGAGAATTGCACACTCCAGCGCTCGGTCAGCGGCGCGGTGTAGGAGCCCGACCAGACTTTGGCGTTGTCGGTTTCCTGCGGCGCGGTGAAGAACGTCAGGTTGACGCTGTGGCCGAGCTGCCAGAGGTTGTTGTAGCCGAGGCTGGTGACGGTGCGCAGCTTTTCGGTGTCGGCGCTGTAATCGTTGTTGAGGCCGACGCTGGCGGTCCACGGGTTCTGGTCCTCCACCTGCAAATCGACGTCCATGGTGCCGGGGCGCTGACCTTCGCGCACCAGCGGCATCACTTGGCGCCCCGGGGTCTTGTTGAGCTGCGCCAGTTCGCCTTGGACTTTGGCGAAGTCCGGCACCTCGCCTTCCTTCAACGCCGGCACGTTGTCGCGAATGTCCAGTGGCGAATAGTGCTTGGCGCCGACCACACGCACCCGGCCAACCTTGGTTTCGCTGACTTGCAGATAGACGATGCCGTCAGCCACGGCTTGTTCCGGCAGCTCGACGAACACCGACTGATAACCGCGCTCCTGATAAGCCTTCTGCAACGCGTCGCGCGCACCTTCGATATCGCTGAGGGCTTTTTGCGGGCCGAGAAACGGATACACCGCTTCCTCGATCGCCCGCGCATCGAGCACGGTATTGCCACGCACGAAGTATTCGTTGACGTCGACCAGACGCGGCGCGGCGGCGTTGGCTGCGCCCTCTTCGGCCAGCACCGGCTGCACGCCCGCCGCCACCAGCAGCCAGCAGCACAGCGCCAGCCGCGACTTGAAAATCGGTTCCACACTACCCCCTGAATTCGCGATGACCTGTTGGCGCTACAGCGCCCGGTGTGTTGCCGCGGTTAGTTGCCGACGTGCGGGGCGCAGGCATGTTTGCCCAGCCAGGTGTGCAACAGCGCGAAGTTCAATGAGAACTCGGGCATTTGCAGCAAGGCACCGCAGAACACTTCGCCGATGATTTTCTGGATGAGCAGCACCGCACGCGGCTCGTTGAGCAGCGTGGCGATGTCGCGACTGAGGGCGCTGAAGCTCCAGACCTTCTGGTTCAGACCGAGGCCGACGAACCAGCGGAACAGCAGGTTGTAATTGAGCTGTTCGTAGAGCTGCTGTTCGCTCGGCACCGAATACAGCAGTTGCAGAAGCAGGATGTGCATCACCGTTTGCGCCGGAATCAACATGCCCGGCTCGGCATTCAGGTCGTGCAGGAGTTCGCGGTGGGCATCGAGCAGATCGTCGATCTGCGGGCGCAGCAAAACCAGCGAATGCCCCGGCGGAATGTAACTCGACACCTCTTTCAAAGCGCCCTGCCAGTCATCCTGCGAAACAATCCAGACCCACGGCGCGCCGTAGCGATACACCGACACCGGCTTCTTGCGCGCCGCCTCGACGATCTTCGACAAGCGTTGATCGAGCTCCTGCATGCCCACTTTCGAATAGCGTTCCATAGTCCCCATTGCCTCACTCCCGGCGTCCCGCCTCGGCTTGCAAAGTGCACCCCGAAGGGCCCCTCAAGCGCGTTACATAGGCATGACCGGACTGGCTATGTGCTACCGAACTTTTGTCATGAAAGCTTCATTAAGGGAGATGGGTTGGCGGGGATTTTTCAAGTGTACGAGAAAGAAATGTGGGAGCCAGCCTGCTGGCGATAGCAACCGCTCAGTCAGCCAAATCCGGCTGACACACCGTCATCGGGACGGCTTTCACAGTTTCTACTTTGTCATGTGTGATCGGCTTTGTTCCGGCGCGGATTGGGCAGATCAAACCAACCATGCACTACGATATCTGGATGCCCTGCACCGGGATCATCTTTTGTTAATTTCATTTTCATATTGAACGCCCCACGCACTTTTACCCCCTTGTTATCTATCCTCCTTGCCAGTCAATCGCCACCACAGCTGTGCCTACAATTTGGTCTTGAGCCAAACACCCACTCTGTAAATATTGAATAAGCCAAAAGAATAAACTTGTCCACTGTCAGGCTTTACAGTAGATAACATGAAATATTCATGTGTGTCCGGACCAAAAAGCGCATTGGCTCCTTGGTGACTGCAACAAAGATAATCAGAAACGGAAAAAGGCATTCCCCAAATGTTTCATCAGGTCCATAGAAGTCAGGAACCGCAACACAGCCAGCATTCGAGCTTAGGCACCGAAACAAGCGGAGAGAATTATGCGGGTTTCTAGATTTTATAAGGGGTAAAACGTCACAAATAGGCGACTCAGCGGGTAATCCCGCGAGTGCCATGCTGTAACTCAGTCACTACTCAGCACAGCACCATTAAAGCGACATGTAGTTCGTCTACGTTTCTCGCCTATTGGTGATTTCAAATCAGGCTGGTTTTTCATTCAAAAGAAAGAATCCGCTGATTTTCAGCCTTTCTGGCCCAGGAGGAACATTCCCTGGGATTATCTTCATAACCAGATTGAACATACCAATGGTTGCTCTGGGCGATTCTTCATAAGAAACGGTTACCGAACCCGACTCGACACTGTATTGAAAATCATACATATCGCTCCAGTCATCATACTTCACTTCAACCAAGTCTCTTGCATCCGATGTTACATACGAATCTTTTCTCGGAAAAGTCAAGACAAAACGCTTTTTTGGCTCCATAGTGCCACCGACACCCTCAGCCACGATAACAGTAAACCCGCTATCCAAATCAGAGAAAATCAGATGATCGGGTCTGATGATCCCGCGCAGGTCGGTTTTCACCTTAAACAAGCCAGTTGCATTAGAGCTGGTCACTTCATCGTCAGTAGTCATTTTAATCATCCTGAATGAATTTGCCTTTCAATCGGTACCAAAAATTACTTTGGCGTAACATAGTTGAATCCACGCGCACATACTGTCAACTGTCAGACCTTACAGTAGACAAAACAAGTATTTTATGATCCATCAATATTAAGAACCAGAGTCCGCATCGCTAAACTCGAAGCGTAAGGCCACTTACAATAAAATTATTATTCGTGCGTCGTCAGCTATAGACAGACCAAGTGTCGATAGCGCTGGAATGCCGCACCGCCAACGAATCACTCAGGAAGTGGCTGCCCCTCTACCCTGCACCTCGGCGTGACATTCGCATGACATTCGCGGGTTTAAATGGCGGCGCATTCAGGCGTATAACCTGTACAGACTTTTTGAGCTGCATGCAGACATCAACACGGGGTAGCGACATGACCACAGCAAACATCCTTGGCAATCTTTTCCCTTCTGTCAGCGACATCCCGGAAAAATACCGTCTCGACGCTCAGGTCGAGCAGCGCGAATACCTCGTCGACGGTGAATTGCGTCGCTGGGACGGCCCGCTCGCGCAAGTGCGCAGCCCGATCTATCTGCAGGGCGCCAACGGCGACGAACAAGTGATTCTCGGCAGCACGCCACTGCTCGACGCTGAAACCGCCCTCACCGCCCTCGACGCTGCCGTTCGCGCCTACGACCGTGGTCAGGGTCTGTGGCCAACCATGCGTGTGGCCGAGCGCATCCAGCATGTCGAAGCGTTCCTGCGGCGCATGCGCGAACAACGCGAAGCCGTGGTGAAACTGCTGATGTGGGAAATCGGCAAGAACCTCAAGGACTCTGAGAAAGAGTTCGACCGTACCTGTGACTACATCGTCGACACCATCAATGCACTCAAGGAACTCGACCGCCGCTCCAGCCGTTTCGAGCTGGAACAGGACACCCTTGGCCAGATCCGCCGCGTGCCACTCGGCGTCGCCCTGTGCATGGGCCCTTATAACTATCCGCTGAACGAAACGTTCACCACGCTGATTCCGGCGCTGATCATGGGCAACACCGTGGTGTTCAAACCGGCCAAGCTCGGCGTGCTGCTGATCCGCCCGTTGCTCGAAGCCTTCCGCGACAGCTTCCCCACCGGCGTGATCAACGTGATCTACGGCAGCGGCCGCGAAACCGTCAGCGCGCTGATGGCCAGCGGCAAGATCGACATCTTTGCGTTCATCGGCACCAACAAAGCCGCCAGCGACCTGAAAAAACTGCATCCCAAGCCGCACCGCTTGCGTGCCGCGCTGGGTCTGGACGCGAAGAACCCCGGCATCGTCCTGCCGGAAGTCGATCTCGATAATGCGGTCAGCGAAGCGCTCACCGGCTCGCTGTCGTTCAACGGTCAACGTTGCACCGCGTTGAAAATTCTCTTCGTCCACGAAGACGTGGTCGACAGCTTCATCGAAAAATTCAACGCAAAACTGGCCACGCTGAAACCGGGCATGCCGTGGGACAGTGGCGTGGCGCTCACGCCGCTGCCGGAGTCGGGCAAGGTTGATTATCTGCACGGGCTGGTCGCCGATGCGCGCAGCAAGGGTGCCGAAGTGGTCAACCCGCAGGGCGGCGAGGCCCGCGCGTCATTCTTCTACCCAGCAGTGCTGTACCCGGTGAACCCGCAGATGCGCGTCTATCAGGAAGAACAGTTCGGCCCGGTGGTGCCGATCGTGCCGTACCGTCACCTCGATACCGTCATCGACTATGTGCTGGAATCGGACTTCGGCCAGCAGCTGAGCATTTTCGGCACCAACCCGGTGGCGGTCGGTCGGCTGGTCGATACGTTTGCCAACCAGGTCGGGCGGATCAACCTCAACGCGCAGTGCCAGCGCGGCCCGGACACCTACCCGTTCAACGGACGGAAGAATTCCGCCGAAGGCACGCTGTCGGTTCACGATGCGTTGCGGGTGTTTTCGATCCGTACGCTGGTGGCGACCAAGTTCCAGGAGAGCAACAAAGATCTGATCAGCGAGATCATTCGCGGGCGTGACTCGAGTTTCCTGACCACCGACTACATCTTCTGATCCACGGTCATCGGGCCTGATCCAGGTCAGCGAGCGTCAGGCCAATCAGTGGCTACACTGATGCCAGCACTGTGCTGGATGCAGGGAACTGGATCATGCTCGATTACTTCGCGTTAGGCGTGTTGGTGTTTGTTGGGCTGGTGCTGTTCTACGGGATCATCGTCCTGCACGACATTCCCTACGAAATCGCCGTGCACCGGAATCACCCGCATCAGGATGCGATCCATGCCACGGGCTGGGTCAGTCTGTTCACGTTGCATGCGCTCTGGCCGTTTTTGTGGATCTGGGCGATGGCCTATCGTGAAGATCGCGGCTGGGGTTTTGGTGACGGCAAGTCGGTACAAAACCATGTCACGCGTCTGGAACAACAAGTGGTCGAGTTGCAAGGGCGCCTTGAGCGACTTGAAGCGCTGACGCCCACTGCCGCGCCCGCCCCGCATAACCGGGAGGGCTGAGGCTCATGGACCTGTTGTTGATCCTCACTTATGCCGCGTTCTGCGTCGCCCTGTTCAAGATCTTTCGCATTCCGTTGAACAAATGGACCGTGCCCACCGCCGTGCTGGGCGGCATCCTGCTGATCGGCGCATTGATCTTCACCATGAACTACAACCACCCGTACTCGGAGGTGGCGCGCACTTACTTCGTTTCAGTGCCGGTGATTCCAGTCGTCAGCGGCCAGGTGATCGACGTGCCGGTGAAGGGAAACGAGCCGCTGGAAAAAGGCGATGTGCTGTTTCGCATCGACCCCACACCGTTTGAAAACCGGGTGAAATCGCTGAAAGCGCAATTGGTCGCGGCCAAAGGTGATCGCTATCGCATCACCGAACTGATCCGGCGCAACTTCGGCACCCAGCGTGAACTGGATGCCGCCATTGCTCGAACCGATGATTTGCAGGCGCAACTGGATAACGCGCAATTCGAACTGGACAACACCACCGTCCGCGCGCCGAGCAAAGGCTTCGTCACCCACGTTTCGTTACGCCCCGGGATGATGGCGAGCAAGTTGCCGTTGCGTCCGTCGATGGTGTTCATTCCCGAGGAAGGTCAGTACTTTGCCGCGTGGATGCGCCAGAACAGTCTGCTGCGCCTGACTGTCGGCGACGAGGCGGAAGTGGCGTTCGACGGCGTTCCCGGCAAGGTCTTCGCCGGTCGGGTGAAAAATGTCATCGGCGTGATCGCCGAAGGTCAGGTGCAACCTTCCGGCACCCTGATCGGCTATACCGGTTCGCCACCGGCCGGACGGGTGCCGGTGATCATCGAGATCACCGATCCGGCCTTCGCCCAATACAGCAAACAAATGCCGGGCGGCGCTTACGGGCAGGCCGCGTTGTACAGTCAGCACTTCCACCATATCGGTGCAATGCGCAAAATCCTCCTGCGTATGGCAGCATGGATGAATTACATTTTCCCGTTCCACTGACCTGAACCGAAATGACGAGAGGCCTGCACTGAGTACTTACAGCACCCATCGACTTCCGCCCCTGTTGCGCCGGGTCTTGCGCCCCTTGCTCGACCCGTATCGCCGTTATCGCCACGCCCGCCTGATCCACGCAGTGCGCGTGGCCCTCGGATTGCTGGCGACGATTCTGCTGACCACGGGCATCAACCTGCCCCACGGCGAATGGGCCTCGGTGACCATGCTGGTGGTAATCGGCGGCTTGCAGCACCACGGCAATATCGGCAAGAAAGCCGCCGAGCGCGCCACCGGCACCCTGATCGGCGCGGCAGTCGGCCTGGCGCTGGTGGCGCAACACGCTTGGCTGGGGATGCCGTGGCTGACCTATTTTGCGATGGCCGTGGTCTGCGGATTTTTCTCCTATCACGCCATCGGCAAGGGCGGCTACACCGCACTGCTCTCGGCGATCACCGTGTTCATCGTTGCCGGGCATGGCGACAACCCGATCACCGATGGTTTGTGGCGCGGCGTCGATATTCTCATCGGCATTGCCCTTGCCCTGGCCTTTTCATTCGCCCTGCCGCTATACGCGGTGTATTCGTGGCGCTACAACCTCGCCGATGCGCTGCGCGACTGCGCCACGGTGTACGGACGCATCATCAGCGGCCAGCCAGTCAGTGCCGACGAGCATTTGCGTTTGATGAGCCGCCTCGGCGCAGTGATGGTGCAGTTGCGCTCGCTGATGCCGTCGGTGTCCAAGGAAGTGAAGATTTCCATGACCGAACTCGATGCGATCCAGCGCAACCTGCGCATGTGCATCAGTACGTTGGAAATCCTTGGCAACACCCGACCGGATGCCAACGATCCAGAGGCCATGGCGCATTTGCAATCAGCGCTGAAGGCCGAGCATCGGCAGATTCGCGTGCAACTGATCGGCATGGCCCGCGCCTTGAAAAGCGGCGCGACGAGTCGACTCGACAGGCCGCTGGAGTTGCCGGAGGCCAACCTCGAGGCGCCGGTCTACAGCGCACTGGACGGTTATCGCTTGTTGACCCGGCAACTGGCGGCCAACATCGGCGAGATGCGCCAGCGCCTGGCGAAATCCGCCCCGCGCTGGAACATCTGAGTTTACTGCGCGGCCAGTCGCCGCGCTTTGAACCCCCAGCCTTGCTGCATGCCGGCGGCGGCCAGCAGGATCGCCGCCACGCCCACCCATTGCAGGATTTCCAGGCGATGGCCAAAGGCGAACCAGTCAACCAGGATCGCGGCAATCGGGTAGATAAACGACAGTGCGCCGGTCAATGCGGTTGGCAACTTCTGAATCGCGCCGTACAGCAGCACATACATCAAACCGGTATGGACGATGCCCAGCGTCACCAGACTGGCCCAGGCGCCGGGTGCTTGCGGCAACGCGCTGAAATGCGCGAACGGCGCCAGCAGCAGAACCCCGGTGCACACCTGAATCAGCGCGATCAGATGCGGCGGCGTGCCGGTCAGGCGCTTGATGATCAGTGCGGCAATCGCATATAGCAACGCCGCGCCCAAGGCCAACGCGATGCCCAGCAGATAATCACTGCCACTCTCTCCTTGGGTGCCGTGGGCACTGACGATCGCCAGCATGCCCATGAACGAAATCGCCAGCCAGCACAGCTTTTGCACGGTGATCTTTTCGCCGAGAAACAACGCCGCCAAGCCGACCAGCATGAACGGCTGCACGTTGTACACCGCGGTGCCGATGGCGATCGACGCACGAGAGTAAGAGGCAAACAACAGCACCCAGTTGCCGACAATCGCCACGCCACTGAGCACCGCGAGCAAGAAAGTACCGCGGGTCAGAATGCCCGGGCGCAGGAAACCGAACGCTGCGCAGATCAACAGCAAGGTGCCGGCGCCGAACACGCAACGCCAGAACACCACGTCGAGCACCGGTTGCCCGGAGACCAATACAAACCAGCCGATGGTGCCTGATATCAGCATGGCGGCGGTCATTTCCAGCGAGCCGCGACGCAAGGTTGTGTCCATGTTCATTCTCCCGAAGGGTTGGCGAAAGCATGGCAAAAGTATGCCAAGCGCGCCGGGCGCCGCTCCAGCGCAAAAGACAGGCTAAACTGCGGATCTGCCTTTTTTATCGAGGGTCATTCGTTGAAATGGCCTAATAGCGGAGTTGGCCCATGACTGACGATATCGATCAGGTCCTTATTGCTGCCTTGATGGAAGACTCGCGCCGCTCGCTCAAGGCGTTGGCGCAGATCAGCGGATTGTCCTCGCCCAGCGTCGCCGAGCGCTTGCGCCGCCTCGAAGAACGCGGCGTGCTCAAGGGCTACACCGTCGAGATCGACCCGAAGCATTTTGGCTATCAATTGCAGGCGATCGTCCGGGTGCGGCCGCTGCCGGGGCAGTTGCAGGAGGTGGAGCGGCAGATCCTCTCGATCCCTGAATTCACCGAGTGCGACAAGGTGACCGGCGAAGACTGCTTTATTGCGCGCTTGCATGTGCGTTCGATGGAACAGCTGGACACCCTCCTCGACCGGCTCAATACCCTGGCGGAAACCAACACGGCGATCGTCAAGAAAACCCCGGTCAAGCGCCGCTTGCCGCCGATGGCCTAGATGCTTTCTGCCGTTGTTCGGCGTAGATTGTGATTTTTTCGCGGCTAAGGACTGGCGCTATGAAAATTCAGGCAATGCTGCTGGCAGCCATACTGCTCGGCGGTTGCGGCACGATTCAGACGGTGGCACGTAACGATCAGGCTGCCGTGGACGGGCTTAAGGAACAAAAAAGTTATTGCGGCGCAGTGCCGAGAATCTACAGCGGCCTCGCCTATGACTTCTGCACGCTCAACGCTCCCCTGGCCGCGGGCATTGACCCTGATGAGCACCGTAACGCGGCCATTCCGGTGGTACTGGTGGACGCCGTGGTCTCCGGCGCGCTGGATACCCTGTTGCTGCCTTACACGATCTATCGCCAGCAAGTGGATGGCAGCATCGTCATCAACTGAGCCGGCACTTTCCCGCAGCCAACAAAAAACCCGCCGAAGCGGGTTTTTCGTTATTACATCATTGCTATCAGTCGTCGCGGCTCATGATGCCGAACAGTTGCAGCAGGCTGACGAACAGGTTGTAGATCGATACATACAGGCTGATGGTGGCCATGATGTAGTTGCGCTCGCCGCCGTGGATGATGGCGCTGGTCTGGAACAGGATGCACACCGACGAGAACAGCACGAAACCTGCGCTGATCGCCAGTTGCAGGCCGCTGATCTGGAAGAAGAAGCTCGCCAGCGTGGCACCCAGCAACACGAAGAAACCGGCAGTGATGAAGCCACCGAGGAAGCTCATGTCCTTGCGGGTGATCAGCACGTACGCGGACAGACCACCGAACACCAGCGCGGTCATCGCGAACGCCGAGCTGACCACTTCAGCGCCGCCCTGCATGCCGAGGTAGCGGTTGAGGATCGGGCCGAGCAGGAAACCCATGAAACCGGTCAACGCGAAGGCCGACACCAGGCCCCACGCGGAGTCACGGAGTTTGTTGGTGAGGAAGAACAGCCCGTAGAAGCCGATCAGCACCACGAAGATATTCGGGTAGCCGACTCGCATCTGCTGCGCGACAAAAGCCATCACGCCGCTGAATGCGAGGGTGAGCGCCAGTAGGCCGTAAGTGTTGCGCAGGACGCGGCTAACCTCTAGCTGCTCAGCCTGCACGCTGTTATTAACTGCGTAATCCTGTTCGCGCATGGCGACACTCCTGTTGGTTTGAAACGTTCAGTCGCAAAGATCATAACAGACGCTCTGTAACAAGCCATGCAGAGAGTTTGACAGTGTGTTTCATTCAGGTATTATGGCGCCCGCAACGCAACGGAGGTGTGGCCGAGTGGTTTAAGGCAACGGTCTTGAAAACCGTCGACTGTAACAGGTCCATGAGTTCGAATCCCATCGCCTCCGCCATATTCTGTACCGACAAAGCCCTGATTATTTAGGGCTTTGTCGTTTCTGGGGTGCGAGATCTGGAGTTATCGCTCTCTGAATCATTTCCGCATCTTTTCGGCCATTCCCGCAGCCCTGCCTTCCTGACACCGTTACGTTCACGCTAGTCAAATCACACCAAGCAGATCGCGCTGATTGCATTGACTGCGGTCATTGGGCAGCTTCGGGCCAGTAGCTGCCGGTCACGAAGGGCCGTAATCGACCAGAAGCGGGCTAACCAACGTGACTCCCCTCTCTCACTGCTTTTAAGGTCAGTCACCTTTTTTGTGTTTATGTACTTCCAGGTCAGGATGTTTGGGGGTTTCTGCTCTAGACCCAGGTTTCAGGTCCCTGACTTTCAACGGCCCAGCTATCGATGCCGTTATTCAATCGACGAACTGATACTACCTTTCTGCGACAGGCAGCAATCGGCCAAAAGCTGACGCTCAGCGACGTCTGCCTAACCAGAGGCAATTCAAAGCGGTTGCCAATATGCCAACCAGAGCGATGCCTTGAGCCACTGTTCGACGCAACTCTGATACAGTCGACTTTGGAAAAATCGTAGACAGGAAGTCATACATGGCAAAGCCAGCTACACGCATAACTGACCCCACCAGTTGCCCTATGCCTGGGCACGGGCCCAAAACCATTGCGTCCGGATCTCCCGATGTTTTTTTCGACGGCCTCGCAGCTGCGACGAAAGGCGACACTTGCACCTGCGGCAGCGCTTTGGACTCGGCAGTGTCTGCGACGGTGTTCATCAATGGCAAGAATGCCGCTCTGGTGGGAACCGTGGGCACACACGGCGACGTAGTTATCGGTGGCTCGGGTACGGTGATCATCGGCGACTCCCATACTCCTGCACCGTTCATGCCTCCACTCCCGCTTTTACTTCAGAAAATCTATGGGCATACCTTCAGCATCGTTGATAGCGAGACTGGTCAACCTCTAGTCGGAAGAAGTTTCATTGCCACGGTCAATGGTCAAAAGATCACAGGTGTTACCGACAGCGCTGGAATAGCGAAGATCAAGACTCCAGTCAAAGATGCCAATATTTCCATGAGCATTGATTTCACTTCTCCAGCTCGGACGCTTAACGAACTAACGAACTAACGGACTGATACAGAATGGCAGAACAATTTACTACAGAGTCAAAAGCGACTGAAGCCAAACCCGGTGTGCCAGTTGCTCCCACGATTATCACTCTCAACGATAGAGCTGCCACTAGAGAAGCGATCATCAGACTACTCAGCAAAAACAAGTGCGAATTCGCAGAGCGATCATCGTGGGGAGCGCATAAAACAAAAGGTGAAATGGTGGATGATTGGGACTACTCTATGATCGCCCTTCACCACGCAGGACGAAGTGTAGGCTGCGGTGCTGGCGCAGGACAAATGCGCGCGATTCAGAGTGAGCATCAGGCGAAGTTTGATGATATCGGCTATCACTATGGCATCGATTGTACGGGTAAAGTCTTTGAAGGACGTGACATCCGATTCAAGGGGTCAAGCGTACATAACTACAACACAGGTGTGATTGGTATCGTTTTGCTAGAAAACCTGACAACCGCCGAAGAGGGTGACGATGTGGTCGCTTTTGCTCGGCAAGCCCTCGAAAGCATCAACGGCAACATGGACCAGAAAATTCCTGCCATACAAATTGATACCCTACTGACCTTGGTTCACGCCCTGACCAGCGTTTTCAGGGTGACAACGTTAGGTGGGCACCGTGAATTCCCCATGCAAGCCGGCGAAGGAAAAATTTGCCCTGGTAATATTGGCATGGAGCTTGTTAAAAACCTTCGGATTAAAACAAAACTTTTGCGACCGCCTTCATCATGAAATCGTTTCTAATCATATTATCAACCACGATTGTCGCCATGCTTTATATAGGTTTTTACGAAAAGATGGAGGACGCCTATCCGGAAAAAGTATTCTTTATTAAGAAGAGTCCCACATTTCAGATAGAATTTGAAAATATTTTTGCGTACGAATCAGATGATAAAAAATTGAGCGAGCTAAGCGAGGCGGAGCGAAGCCTGGTTAGTGATTATTGCAAGTATCGACTTGGTCTGGATACGACATTGAAAAGTCAGAGCGAGCTTGAGAAATGCAAACAAAGGTAACCGTAGGTCGTGCCTGTACATCGTAGATGTCTCTGAAACGCATCTGGCGACTGTTACCGATACGACGAAGGGCGCCTATCTTGCCGGAAAAAAAATGCTAACCGATCAGCAAGCTCGAATAGCACTCAAAGCGCTAGTAGAAAAACACCTTAAAGGGATAGCCCCTGATTATCAGCTCTTGATTGAGTTGATTGAAGACCCATCGCAGCCAGTTCCTATCAGGGGAGTGTTGGAGGATATTCGAAAATGTGGCAGTGCCCCATACACACAGCAAGAATTGGAACAGATTGACGACTGCTTATACATCTTCGGCTAAAGTTGTTTCATGTCAGCACCTGCATTGAAATAAAATAATTAATTGGCTTAGTTTGATAGATATCATTGGATGGCTCTATTGGCCATTTTCTGCACCCACGTATGGCACAGATCGGCCAAAGCCAGACGTCCGTCAATAAGCGCTTCCGACCCATTGCGGTCTATCCTGCACCAACAAAGGCCCGATTATTCAGGGCTTTGTCGTTTCTGGCATACGCAGTTTGCCCGCAGTGTCTCTGGATAGCTTCCACCTCTTTACCGACATTTTCGCCCCTCCTCCTCTCTTCAAACCAAATTCCGCACTACCGATCCGCCAACTCATATTCAACATGCAGCAGCACCCGATCGTGCTCAAACAAGAAACCGCCCCCGCCCCCTAAAAAACTGGACTGCCATCAGCGTTTAACGGCGTAATACGCCCGCTATAAATCCGCGACCTCCGTTGTTGCCGTTGGCGCCTCGCCGCACTTGTGCAGTTCGCGTACAGGCCCCTTCCAACGGGCAATCGGGTATCGCCAGCCTGCGCAATCGTTGCGCTCATTTTGGAGAGCAGGGAATGGAACATGTCGATCATGTGTTGATCGTGGATGATGATCGCGAGATCAGGGAACTGGTTGGCAATTACCTCAACAAGAACGGTCTGCGCACCACCGTGGTTGCGGATGGCCGTCAGATGCGGGCGTTTCTGGAAACCAACAAGGTGGATCTGATCGTACTCGACATCATGATGCCGGGCGATGATGGACTGCTGCTGTGCCGTGAACTTCGCGTCGGCAAGCACAAGGCAACGCCGGTGCTGATGTTGACCGCGCGCAGCGACGAGACCGATCGCATCATTGGTCTGGAAATGGGCGCCGACGATTACCTGGCCAAACCTTTCGCTGCCCGCGAACTGCTCGCACGTATCAATGCCGTTCTGCGACGTACGCGCATGCTGCCGCCCAACTTTGTGGTCAGTGAAAGTGGCCGAAAACTCAAGTTCGGGCGTTGGCGCCTCGACACCACCGCGCGCCATCTGCTCGATGAAGACGACACGCTCGTCTCGCTGAGCGGCGCCGAATACAGGCTGCTGCGGGTGTTTCTCGATCATCCGCAGCGGGTACTGAGCCGTGACCAATTGCTCAACCTGACGCAGGGCCGTGACGCGGACATGTTCGACCGGTCGATCGATTTGCTGGTCAGCCGCGTACGTCAGCGGTTGCTCGATGACGCGCGCGAACCGCTCTACTTGAAGACCGTGCGCAATGAAGGCTACGTCTTTACCTATGCGGTCGAAGTGCTTGAGGAGCAAGCATGAAGTTCGCCTTGCAATGGCCTCGCACGCTGGCATCGCGGCTGTGGCTGGTGTTCCTTGTCGGCCTGATACTCGCGCAGTCGCTGATGTTTGCCGCCCAGTATTACGAACGCTACGAAAGCACCAAGACGGCCATGCTGGGCAATTTCGAACACGACACCGCGACCTCCATCGCCATCCTCGACCGTTTGCCTGCCGCTGAGCGTCCGGCGTGGACCAAGCGCTTGCAGCGGCGCAACTACGACTTTCTGCTGCGCGAGCATGATGCCGGCAGTCCGCTGACCTCGAATGATCTGGCCGGGACTGCGGCGCAATCACTGCAAGTCGCCCTGGGCCGTGACTATGCGCTGACCTTTGTGGAAATCCCGGACTCACGCCCGCATTTTCAGGCGCAGCTGCGACTGTCTGACGGTAGCCCGGTCACCATCGACGTGCGCCCTTCTGTCAGGCCGTTGTCGCCCTGGTTGCCGTTCGCCCTGTTGGCTCAGTTGGTGTTGATGATCGGCTGCACCTGGCTTGCGGTGCGAATCGCGATACGCCCGCTCAGCCGTCTGGCCGAGGCGGTGGAGAACCTTGATCCGAACGCGCATCCCATGCATCTGGATGAAAGCGGCCCGCGCGAAGTGGCCTATGCCGCCCGCGCCTTCAACAGCATGCAGGCGCGGATCGCCGCTTACCTCAAAGAGCGCATGCAATTGCTGGCGGCCATTTCCCATGACCTGCAGACGCCCATCACGCGCATGAAGCTGCGCGCCGAGTTCATGGAGGATTCGGCGGAGAAAGACAAACTGGGCAACGACCTTAACGAAATCGAGCATCTGGTGCGCGAGGGCGTCGCCTATGCTCGCAGCGTTCATGGCGCGACCGAGGCCAGTTGCCGCATCAGTCTGGACGCCTTTCTCGACAGCCTGGTTTGTGACTACCAGGACACCGGTCGAGAGGTCAGCCTGAGCGGCAAGAACGGCGCGGTCATCGAAACCAGACCGCATGCCCTGCGCCGTATTCTGGTGAATCTGGTGGACAACTCGCTGAAGTACGCTGGCACCGCCGAAGTGCAAGTCAGTACAAACGCAGGCACCGGCGTTTCGATCAGTGTGCTGGACCGCGGCCAAGGGATTCCTGAAGAGGTTCTGGCAGACGTGGTCAAGCCGTTCTATCGAGTGGAAAACTCACGCAGCCGCAGCACAGGTGGCACCGGTCTGGGCCTGGCCATCGCTCAGCAACTGGCCATCGCGATTGGTGGTTCACTGACGTTGCGCAACCGCGACGGTGGCGGTCTCTGCGTCACCCTCGATATCGGCGTCCATCCCTAGCCCGCGCGGGCTGCACGTCAATTGCGGCCGCATCGGCCGGAGACAGTGGCTGGCATTTGTAAGCCACTGTATCCAGCGCCTCTACATACTCAAAACAACGCATAACTGCCGGTTATCCAACATAGCCGGTACACATGCCCCTGCAAGAATTCTCTCCATCGACTCGCCACCGGATCCCCGAACGGCGAGCCCGACAATGCATTTCTCAGCGGCAGTCATTCCGATTGCCAGAAAAACCAAGTGTTCTCCAGCCGTCTCCAACCAATGAAAAAAGGAATGATCATGCGCAATATCAAATCGCTTTTGGCTGTCACCATCACCGCGGCATTGGCACTGACCTCTGCGTATAGCGCGGCTGCCGTTGAACCCGGCGCTGCCAAGCCGACAGTCGTTCTGGTACATGGTGCGTTCGCCGAATCGTCCAGCTGGAATGGGGTTGCCGCTCAGTTGCTGAAACAGGGCTATCCAGTCGTTGCCGCGGCCAACCCATTGCGTGGCGTCAAGCAGGACTCGGATTATGTCGCCGATATTGTCGAGCATACGGCCGGTCCGGTAATCCTCGTTGGCCATTCCTACGGTGGCTCGGTGATCACCAACGCGGTTCACGACAACCCGAAAGTCAAAGCGCTTGTGTATGTCGCGGCCTTTGCCGCGGACAAGGGCGAAACCGCCATCGAGCTGTCCGGTCGCTATCCGGGAGGTACCCTCGGTCCGACCCTGGCCGCTCCGGTGCGGCTGAAGGACGGCAATAAAGATCTCTACATTCAGCAGGACAAATTCGGCCAACAATTTGCTGCCGATGTACCCGCCGCCGAGTCGGCACTGATGGCCGCCACACAACGGCCGATCAGCGAGGCTGCGTTGAAGGAAGGGTCTGGCGAACCGGCGTGGAAAAAGCTGCCATCGTGGTTCATCTACGGTTCGGCGGACAAGAACATTCCGGAGGCCGCGCTGAAGTTCATGGCCGATCGCGCGGGTTCGAAAAAGACCGTGACGGTCCAGGGCGCATCCCATGTGGTGATGACGTCCAACCCGCAGAAAGTCACCGCGCTGATCATTGAAGCGGCCCAGGCCAGCGCCAGCGGATCACCACGCTAAACGATGCGATCGCCATAAAGCGCGATTGCCGAGATTGTGGCGCAAGTAAAGAAGCTGTTGGCGACCGACTAGCCGAGCGCGGATGGCGAGCGGCGGCGAGATTTCGGGCAGCTGTAGATGCCCGCAAGCCGCCAATTCAGTACTGCAAAAAAGCCCGCAAAGCGGGCTTTTTCATGCGCGCAGCAATAGTGCTGGTTACGTGTTGCTCAACAGGAGGATGATGCATTTGCGCGCCTGTTCTTTAATAGCTGTTACCGCAATTGCAAAACATATAGGCAGCGCAAGCCTGGATGAACCGTTTTGATATGAGCTATTCGCAGCATCTGGATGGGCAGAATTCCACCCGGTTGCGCCCGCCCTGCTTGGCCCGGTACAGGCATTCGTCAGCTTTCTTGAGGACGACGTCTGCCGTGATTGGCAGGTGTTCACAGGTTGCCACGCCGATCGAAGCGGTAATGTGTCCCACCGTTGGAATATCGCATGTGGCGATGGCCTGACGAATCCGTTCCGCGATAGCACTGGCAGAATCGATATCGGTTTCCGGCAGGATCAGCAAGAACTCCTCTCCCCCCGCTCGACACGCAAGATCGCCTGCACGGGAATGGCTTTGCATGATTTGCGCGACCTGTTTTATCGCCAGGTCGCCCTTGTCGTGACCGAAGGTGTCGTTGACCCGTTTGAAATGGTCGATGTCCAGCGACAGCACCGAATACGTCCGGCCGGCGCGCTCCAGGGCGCGCAGTTCCTCATCCATGGCTCTGCGATTGGCCAGACCGGTCATGGGATCGGCAAACGCCTGCTGACTCAGGCGGCCCAGCTTCGCTTGCAACAACTGCACACCGGCAAGCATCGCCTGGCGGATGGAAAACGCCTCGCGGTACCAGGCCTTCACGTGGTGGAGTTGCTCAGTCGCCTGCGGCGCCGACAACTGTCGGGCGATAAGCGAGAGCTGGTTCAACGGCCGACAGATCAGCAAAGTGCCAAGCCAGATCAGCACAAAGCCGATCACAGCAGCAGGCACCATTCCCCGCAAAACATCGCGCATCAATGTCTCCAGCGGCGCCAGACTGATCTCCCGTGGCTGCTGCGCAACCACAGCCCAGCCGGCGCCCGGTACCTGCGCGTATCCGGCGAGCATGGGCACGCCTTTATAGTTGCGTACGGTCATCGAGCCGCTTTCGCCCCGTAACGCTGCGTCCACGGTTTTGCTCCAACCCAGCGTGTCGCCGATGCGCGACGCGTCAGGGTGAAAGAGCAACTGACGGTCCTGATCAGCGACGAAGGCAAACGTGCCTTCGTGGTGAAAGTGACGACTGATCAAGGTGTGCAGCGCGTTGTCCTCGCGCAGATAAACCGAACCGCCGATGATGCCCACGTAACGCTTGGCAGCGTCATAAACGGGTTCGGAAATGAACACGACGAGATTGCCCGCCGACGACGTGTAAGCCGAGCTTATAAAGGAACGCTTCGCCTCAATGGCGTTGCGAATGGCATTCGAGTGCAGGGTCGAACCATTGATTTGCAGGGCGTCCGGGTACGCCTCCAGCACCTTGGCACTGCTATCGACAATGGCGATCGAGTTGAAATCGGCATCCTGTCTTTGCAGTCGAACCGCTTCGGCGCGCATGACATTGGCATCCCCCCAAGCTTTGCCCAACTCATCGGCGCCAAAACGCAGATGGCTCTGCGCCGAATGAATGAATTCAGAGAGGCTCGAAGCGACCTTCGCGGCATAGGCACTGTTCGATTGCAGCGCGTGGTCCAGCAACGCATCGCGCTGCACGCGGTAGGCCGTGATCAGACTGTTGCCCAACGTCGCCAGAACAGACAGCAACACGAGGGCGAGTATCAGCCAGCGCAAGTTCAGCACGGCCACGGGTTGCCGCGCGCCCAGCGTCTCGTCGCTGACTGGCTGATTCGGAGTGTCCGTTCTGTCGCTCATGGTCTGCCCTGACACGTCTGTTTTTCGAATTGGTTTTGCAAGCGGCCCAGCGAGTATAAGCGCTCGGGCACGGGACATGATTTTTTCATGGGTTCAACCGAACGCTCGCGGGCGCACCCACAAACTGAACAACCTGCAGTGAATGACATCCGGCTCGGTGAACGGCACGATTCGAAACGCAATATCGGCGTCGCGACGCACCAGGTCGAACAATCGATGCCCGACGATGACCGCGGGCCCAATCAGCGGATAACGTTGACCCAGTTCATTCAGGACCAGGGCTAACAATCCGCGTGTATGAACATTCGTGCACAGCCTTGTCGTCCCTGACAGGGCCGTGAGTCCAAACCCATCGCCGTCGCCCTGTTCGAGACTTTTCGTGCGCGTTAGTGGCACTCGATCACTTCGACGTCCGATAGCAAGCGCATGAAATTGCATGCAATCAAAAAAACTCACCTGCTGCGTAAACCCAGGATGACCCGGTTTTCCTGTACAGCCACTGACACGCCATTAAATCCATGGAATTAATTCTTTCGAATTGAGTCCGGCCTCGAACCGTATGGTTGATCGGCAGAGTTTAATATCGAGTAGCCATCATTTACTTCCCGGTCTCGATTCCAGGTCCTCGGAAGTTTGCTGAACACGTCGTGACTGACACATTTTGTTGCATCGAAAAAACGGTTGGATCCAACGTTCCGACAAACGGCAATTGGCTAATTAACGTTTTTTTTCAATACCTTAAGATTCTTCATTTTAATTGTACGAATTATCCGTCAGATAACAGACACCCCCCACACGCACTCCCAATCTATGGTTCTCCCTATAGCCGTGGCCATACGCCGATGCACTAACAGGGAGTAGTAATGGACAACATCGTTATCGCCGACAAAGCCAGTTCTCAACTCACCGCGCAGAACTGGGGTAACGTTCAGCTCAATCAGCCTTCAGTTGTACAAGTTCCGGCCCGGCCCGAACAACTGGCTTCAACCAGTCGCAGCGGTCAGGATTTGATCCTGAATCTGAAGTCTGGCGAGCAGATCAAAATCACCAATTTCTTTGTCACTAGCCCCGACGGTGTTACTAACGACATCGTGTTCCAGGGTGATGACGCCACGCTGTGGCAGGCGCGCTACAACGCAGAACCCTTCAATGGCTTTACCTTCGACGAAATCGGCTCGCTCGACGAGTTGATCGCCGGTGTCGGCGTGGTTGACGGCGCGACGCCTGCCTGGGCGATTGCCGGGCTGGGCCTGTTGGGCGCGGGCGGTGCAGCTGCGGCAGCGGGTGGTGGCGGTGGAGGCGGTGGTGGTGGTGGCGGCAATGGCGATGCGACGCCGCCCGCACCGGCCACCGGTCTGAGCCTGTCAGCAGATGGTCGTGTGCTGAGCGGATTTGGCGAAGCCGGCAGTGTCGTGCAGGTCCGCGACGCGGCGGGCAATCTGCTGGGTTCGGGCACCGTCGGTGCTGACGGGCAATTTCAGATTGACCTGAACACCCCGCAAACCAACGGCCAACCCCTCGATGTGACGCTGACCGACGGTGCGGGCAATGTGTCCACACCGGGCACGGTGACCGCGCCGGACACCACTGCGCCCACAGCTCCCGCCAATCTCAGCGTAAGCGCCGATGGCACACTACTCAGCGGTAGCGGTGAAGCCGGCGCGACTATTCAGGTGCGCGCAGCCGATGGCAGCCTGTTGGGCAGCGCCGTGGTGGCGGCGGATGGCACCTTCAGCGTCACGCTCAGCCCGGCACAAACCGGCGGTCAGCCGTTGACCGTCAATGCCATCGATGCGGCCGGTAATATCTCCACGGGCGCGACGGTCAGCGCACCGGCAATCGTCGAACCGCAGACGCCCGCCAATCTCGGTCTGAGCAGTGACGGCAGCCAGCTCAGCGGTACTGCAAGGGCCGGCACCACGGTTGAAGTACGGGCCGCCAATGGCGACGTGCTCGGGCGTGCTACGGTCGGTGCTGACGGCAGCTTTACGGTGACGCTCAGCCCGGCGCAAGCCAACGGCGAAGTCATCACCGTCGTCGCGCTCAATAGCGTCGGCGCGCAATCGCCTGCGGTGACATTCAACGCACCGGACATCACCGGTCCGGCTGCCGCAACGGATGTGTCCGTCAGCAGCGACGGCCTGTCTGTCAGCGGCCGCGGCGAGCCCGGCAGCACGGTCAGCGTTACCAATGCCCAAGGCAGCGTGCTCGGCACGGGACTGGTTGCGGCGGACGGCTCGTTTACGGTCCAACTCAACGCCGCACAAACCGACGGTGAAGCACTCAGCGTGCAGCTCACCGACGCGGCGGCCAATCCTTCGCCGGCGGTGACCGTCATCGCAGTCGACCTCGACGGCCTGACGCAGCCCAGCGACATCGATTTGAGCGTGGATGGCGCGCAAATGAAGGGCCGCGGCCAGGTCGGGTCCACCGTGACCGTGCGCGATGCCAACGGCAATGTGCTCGGCTCCGCTGTGGTCGGCGCCGACGGTACCTTCACCCTGCAATTGAGCCCGCCACAAAACAATGGCGAGACCCTGCAGATCAGCGCCAGCGATGGCGCGGGCAATACCTCCGCCCCGCTGACCTATGTAACGCCTGATACCCAAGGCCCGGCGCCACTGACGGGCGTCACCCTGGATAACCAGGGGCAGACGCTGACCGGTCAGGGTGAGGCCGGCGCCGCCATCACCGTGCGCGATCCTGCGGGCAATATCATCGGCACCGGCACGGTCGGCAGCGACGGCAATTTTACCCTCAACCTCTCGATACCGCAGACCGACGCGCAACAACTGCAAGTGATTCAGACTGACGCCGACGGCAACCCATCGGCGCCGATCAACGTGACGGCGCCTGATCTGACGGTACCGGTTGCGGTCTCCGATGTAGACATTTCCGCTAACGGCGCAGTGGTTACCGGGAACGGTCAGCCCGGCGCCACCGTGACCGTCACCGACGCCGGCGGCGTGGTCCTGGGAACCGTTGTAGTCGGCAGCGATGGCCGCTTTGAGATCAGTCTTTCCACGCCGCAAACCAACGGCCAGAATTTGAACGTCGTGCAGACTGATGCCTCGACGTCGGCTTCGCCGGCGGTGCCGGTTCAGGCGCCCGATATTCAGGCTCCCGGCGCACCGGCGAATCTGGTGCTGGATCCGACGGGCAGCACACTCACAGGCACCGGCGAGCCCGGCGCCACGGTGTCGGTCAAGGATCTGGCCGGCAACACGCTGGGCAGCGCGATCGTCGACGGCAACGGTGGATTTTCGGTGTCGTTGAACAGTCCGCAAACCAACGGTCAGCCGCTGCAAGTCAGCCAATCGGATGGTGTAAACGTTTCCCCTAGCACCCCACTGACCGCGGCCGACACCACCGCACCGCTGGCCCCTGACAATCTGGTGCTCAACAGCAATGGCGTAACCCTGACCGGTACCGGCCAGGCCGGAAGCACCGTCACCGTCACCGCGCCGGATGGCTCGGTGCTCGGCACCACGCTGGTGGCCAGCAACGGCAGCTTCACCGTCAACCTCAGCCCGGCGCAACTTGACGGCCAGGTGCTCAGCGTCATTCAGACTGATGCGAGCACCCTGCCCTCGCCGGCCACGCCGGTCACCGCACCGGACGTCACCGCCCCACCAGTGCCGACCGGGTTGACCATCGACTCGGCGGGTGCCACGGTCAGCGGCACCACGCAGCCGAACAATACCGTCCAGGTGCTCGACGCCAACGGCAACGTCATCGGTACCGCAACCGCTGACGGCACGGGCGCTTTCACGGTCAACCTCGATACCGCCCAGACCAATGGCGAAGCCCTGCAAGTGGTGGTGTCGGACGGCACCAACGCTTCATTGCCGGGCGCTGTCACTGCACCGGATGACACCCCACCGGCGCCGGTCAGTGATCTGGCGCTCAACCCGGCAGGCAATCAAGTGTCGGGCCTCGCCGAGCCCGGCACCTTGGTCACCGTCCGCATCCCTGGCGGCGGTACGGTGTTGGGCACCGCGACGGCCGGTGCGGATGGCCGCTTCGTGGTGACCCTGAGTCCACCGGCCGAGCCTGGCGGTAATCTGGAAGTGATCAGCACTGACGGCGGCGGCAACGATTCGCCGGCCGTTCCGCTGGCAGGTCTCGACGGTAGCCAGGTCGCGACTCCGACCGATCTCGCCTTGAGCTCCGACGGTTTTACCCTGACCGGCGCGGGAACGCCCGGCTGCACGATCGCCGTGACCAACAGCAACGGCGATGTGCTCGGGTCAGGCCTGATCAATGAGTTCGGCCGCTTCACCTTGTTGCTCAGTGCCAAGCAGATCAACGCGCAAGTATTGCAAGTCACCGCCACCAGCCCTGACGGCGACGTCTCGGTGCCGGGCACGGTAACGGCTGCCGATGGCACGCCACCCGAGGCGGTGAGCAATCTTGTGTTGAACGCCAACGGCAGTGCGCTGACCGGGCGTGGCGAAGCCGGCGCGACCGTCACCGTCACTGACAGCAACGGCACGGTGTTGGGCACCGCACTGGTTGCAGGCAATGGCAGCTTCAGCCTGACGCTGACACCGGCGCAACTCAATGGCCAGGCGCTCACCGTGATCCAGAGCGACGCCGCCGGCAACCCTTCGCAGCCTGCCAGCCTTATCGCCACCGATCTGCAGCCGCCCGCCGCCGCAACCGGCGTCACCATCAACGATGTCGGCACCGTGGTCAAAGGCCAGGGGGAAGCGGGCAGCACCGTAACCGTGCGCGATGCCGCCGGCAATGTATTGGCCACCGGTGTGGTCGATCAGAGCGGCAATTTCCAGGTCACCCTGCCCAACGCGCAGACCACCGGCCAAACCCTGCAAGTCACCCTGACCGATGCCAACGGCAACACTTCCACCGCTGCCGGTGTGCTCACCGTCGACGCTACACCGCCCGCCGCCGTGCAGAACCCACTGATCAGCGCCGACGGCACTACGCTCAGCGGCACTGGCGAAGTCGGTGCGACGGTCAACGTCACCAACGCCAGCGGCACGCTGTTGGGCAGCACTGTGGTCGGCGCCGACGGTTCGTTCAGCGTGACGCTGGCGCCCGCGCCCACCAACGGTGAAGCGTTGGCGATCAGCCAGTCCGATGCGGCCGGCAATGTCTCGCCATCGACCAGCCTCAACGCGCCCGACATCAGTCCTCCGGCTGCCCTGACGCAGGTCGTGGTGAATGCCGATGGCGTGACCGTAACCGGTCATGGCGAGCCTGGCGCCACTGTGTCTGTGCGTAGCGCCGACGGCACGGTGCTCGGTACCGCGCAGGTGGGAAGCGGCGGCGCATTCAGCGTCACCCTGAGCACGCCACAGCTGAATGCCGAAGTGCTGACGGTCACCCAGGAAGACCCGCCGGGCAACGTCTCCACGGCGGTCGAAGTGATCGCGGTGGATCTGACTCCGCCAGCCATTCCGAGCGGACTGACCTTGAACGCCGCCGGCGTACAACTGGCCGGTAACGCCGAGGCCGGGAGCACGGTGACCGTGCGCGACAGCCAGGGCAACCTCCTCGGCACCACCACCGCCGCCGCCAATGGCACGTTCCAGGTGACGCTCAATAGCGCACAAGCCAACGGCCAGTCGCTGAACGTCACGGCTACGGACGCGACGGGCAATCCGTCCGCTCCGGCCATCGTCAACGCCGCCGACACCACCGCGCCGGTGGCGGCGAACGATCTGGCGGTCAGCGCCAACGGTGCGACGTTGACCGGTATCGGTGAGGTCGGTGCCAGCGTCGAAGTGCGTGACGCTGGCGGTGCACTGTTGGGCACCGCCACTGTCGGCAACAACGGCAATTTCAGCATCACTTTGTCGCCGGCGGCGGTCGCCGGTTCGACGCTTTCGGTGGTGCAGATCGATGCCGCCGGCAACAGCGGGCCGGCGACTCCAGTGACGGCACCGGGCAATCTGGCGGAAAGCGCGCCAACCAATCTGGCCCTCAGCGCCGACGGCCTGACCCTGACCGGTTCCGCCACCGCTGGCAGCACCGTGAGCATTCGCAATGCCTCGGGTGCGTTGCTCGGCAGCGCCGTGGTGGCGGCCAACGGTAGCTTCAGCGTTACGCTAAATATTGCGCAACTCAACGGCGAGCAATTGTCTGCCGTGGCGACATCGACGACGGGCGTCAACTCGTCCCCTACCGACTACACCGCTGCCGACATCGCCGCACCAACGCCACTCAGCGAACTCAGCCTCGCGCCAAACGGCGTCGCCCTCACCGGACGCGGTGAAGCCGGCGCCACGGTGACCGTGCTTGGCACTGGCGGAGCGATCCTCGGCAGCGCGGTGGTGGCGGCCAACGGCACGTTCAGCGTGACCCTCAACCCGGCGCAAACCTCGGGCCAGACCCTGAGCCTGAGTCAGGCCGATGCTGCTGGCAATGAATCCAACAGCGTCAACCTGATCGCCCCGGACCTGCTCGCGCCCAACCCACCCGCTGCACTGGCAGTCAGCAATGACGGCAGTGTGTTGACCGGCACCGGTGAGGCCGGTACCACGGTCAGCGTGTTCAACGCTGCGGGTACGCTGGTCGGCACCGGCACCGTGAGCATTGACGGTAGCTTTGCGATCACCCTGACCTCGCCGCAAGCCAACGGTCAGGCGCTGACCGTGTCGCTGACCGATGCCGCAGGCAACACCTCGGCGGCCACACCGTTCACCTCGGTCGACAGCACGCCGCCAGCGGCCGTGGCGCAACTGGGCATCAGCGGCGACGGCGCGACCTTGACCGGGCGCGGCGAACCGGGCGCGCAGGTACGGGTCATCGACAGTGACGGCAATGTGCTAGGCACTGCGCTGGTCAGCCCGACCGGTACCTTCACCCTGACGCTGACCCCGGCGCTGAGCAATGCCGAAGTGATCAGCGTGGTGCAAGCCGACGCGGCGGGCAACGACTCCCCGGCGGTGAGCCTGACCACCCCTGATTTCACCCCGCCTGACCCGCTGGCCAACGTCGACATCAACAGCTCAGGCGCGCTGGTCACCGGCACCGGCGAACCCGGCGCGACCGTGACCGTGCGTGATGCCAACGGCACCCTGCTCGGCACCAGCGTGGTGCTCGCTGACGGCTCGTTCAGCGTGACGTTGAACCCGCCGCAGATCAACGAACAGATCCTCAACGTGCAGCAGGCTGATCCGCCCGGCAACGTCAGCGCCCCGGTGCCGGTCACCGCCCCGGACCTGACCCCGCCCGCCACCCCAGTGGATCTGCAAATCAATGTGGCCGGCGACGTGCTCACCGGTCGTGGCGAAGTCGGCGCCGAGGTCAGCGTGACGTTGGCCGACGGCACGGTGCTGGGCACCGGCACGGTCGGCAGTGACGGGCTGTTCCAGATCCCTCTGCAACCCGCGCAAACCAATGGCGAAGCGATCTTCGTCGAGCTCGCAGATGCCGCTGGCAACACCTCGCCTGCCGGCACGCTGGTGGCTGCCGACAGCACCCCGCCAGCGGCGCTGACGGATGTGGCGATCGATGCCAGTGGCAGCTTGATCACCGGCTCCGGCGCGGCGGGTTCGCAAGTGGTGGTTACCAACGCGGTCGGCACCATTGTCGGTACCGGCACGGTCGCGGCGGACGGCAGTTTCAGCGTGACCCTCAATCAGCCGCTGCTCAACGGTGAAGCCCTGTCGGTGATCCAGCGCGATGCCGCGGGCAACCCTTCGCCCGCAGCGCCGGTTACCGCCCCCGACGTCACCGCACCGGCTGCCCCTACAGGGCTGCAGCTTACGGCTGATGGATTGACGCTGACCGGCAGCGGTGAAGCTGGCGCCACCGTGCGCGTGCTCAGCGCGACCGGCACCGTGCTGGGCTCGGCAACCGTGGCCGCCAATGGCACCTTCAGCGTGACCCTCAACCCCGCGCAAGTGAACGGCGAGCAGTTGAGCGTCAATCAGACGGATCAGGCCTCGAACACTTCCCCCACCGCGCCGTTGCAGGCGGGCGATACCACCGTTCCACTAGAAGTCGCCGACCTCAATGTCAGCCAGGACGGCCTGATCGTGACCGGCACCGGCGAGCCTGGGGCGCTCGTCACCGTGCGCGACGGCGCGGTGATACTTGGCACCGCGACAGTGCCCGCCGACGGCAATTTCAGCGTGACGTTGTTCGCGGCGCAACTCGATGGCCGCACGCTGTCCGTAGTTCAGGCCGACGCGAAAAACAACCTGTCCGAACCCGCCCTTGTCGACGCGCCAGACAGCACCGCGCCGCTCGCACCGACCGTCACATCGTTGACCGCCAACGGCGTTTCGCTCACAGGGACTGCCGAAGCCGGCAGCACCGTGACGGTGTTGTCGGCCACTGGCACCGTGCTGGGCACGGCTGTGGCGTTGGGCAACGGCACTTACACGGTCACGCTCAACCCGGCCCAGACCAACGGCCAGGTGTTGTCGGTGATCGCGACCGATGAGGCGTTGAACGTATCGCCAGCGCTGTCCTTCCCGGTGCCGGATATCACCGATCCGGATGCCGTCACGGGCCTGACCATCAGCGCTGATCTGACCCAGCTCGCCGGGCGTGGTGAGGCCGGTGCCAGCGTCGAGGTGACCGACGCGCTCGGCACTGTCGTCGGCACTGGCACGGTCGCGGCCAACGGTACGTTCCTGGTCACCCTGACGCCGGGCATCACGGCCGGCCAGGTATTGACCGTGACCCAGACCGACGCAGCCAGCAACGTGTCCGCCGATGCCAGCCTCACCGTACCGGCGGTTCCGGCGCCGGATGCACCGGGCAATCTGCTCTTGTCGGGCGATGGCGCGACGCTGACCGGCACCGCGGCAATCGGCACCACCATCAACGTTTTCGGCGCTGACAACAGCCTGATCGGCACCGGCACCACCGGTCCGGACGGCAACTTCAGCGTTGTCCTGACGCCTGCGCAAACCAATGGCCAGAGCCTTGAGGTCACCGCCAACACCCCGCTGGGCGGCGCTTCGCTGCCAACCGAAATCACCGCCGACGACACCTCGGCACCCGCGCCACTCAGCGATCTGGCAGTGAATGCCAGCGGCACACTGGTCAGCGGTCGCGGCGAAGTGGGCGCAACGGTGAGAATCACCGGCGCTGGCGGCGTGTTGTTGGGTGAAGCGGTGGTTGGGGCGAATGGCACGTTCAGCGCACAACTGAATGCGCCGCAGGTGAACGGCCAGCTACTCAATGCCACTCAAACCGATGCGGCCAACAACATTTCGCCGACGCTTCCGGTCACGGCGCCCGACTCTACCGCCCCGGCGGCACCGACCGCGCTGCTGCTCAGCGGCGGCGGTCTGGTGCTCGGCGGGCTCGGTGAAGCCGGTGCCCTCGTCACCGTGCGAGGCGCCGGTGGCGTGGTGCTGGGTACCGCGACGGTGGCGGGCAACGGCACGTTCTCGGTGACCTTGTCCACGGCGCAACTCAACGGCCAGCAATTGAGCGTCAGCCAGAGCGATGCGGCGGGCAACGTTTCGCCGTCAACCAACCTCAACGTCGCCGACACCACAGCGCCGGCAGTGTTAAGCAATGTGACCCTGAACGGCACCGGGCTGGCGGTCAGCGGCACGGGTGAAGCCGGCGCCACGGTCAGCGTGACCAACGCCGCCGGTACGGTGCTCGGTACTGCGGTAGTCAATGCCGGCGGCACCTTCACCGTGCAACTGTCCAGTGCCCAGCTCAATGGCCAGCAGCTCAACGTGCAACAGGCAGACCCGGCGGGCAATCTGTCGCCAGTGTTCAACCTGACGGCGAACGACACCCAGGCACCGCTCGCGGCGGCCGGCCTGGCGCTGGCCGCCAATGGCCTGACCGTGAGCGGCACTGGCGAAGCGGGCGCGACGGTCAATGTCTATGGTCCGGGTGGCGCGCTGCTCGGCAGCAGCACCGTGGGCAGTGGCGGCACGTTCAGCTTCAATTTGAACAGCGCGCAACTGGACGGCCAGCTCCTGACCGTGCGCCTGGTCGATCCGGCCGGCAACCTCTCGCCGAACGCCAGCCTGACGGCGCCGGACATTACAGCGCCCGGTGCGCCGACCGGCGTCAGCGTCAATGGCAGCGGCACCCTGCTCACCGGCATCGGTGTGCCCGGCTCGACCATCAGTGTGCGTGGTGCCGGCGGTGTGGTGCTCGGCACGGCCACCGTCGCGGCCAACGGCAGCTTCTCGGTGGTGCTGGCCTCGGCGCAGATCAACAGCCAGGTGCTCAGCGTCACCCAGGCCGACCCGAGCGGCAACGTGTCGGCAGCGGCGAGCGCCACCGCGCCCGACCTGACGCCGCCCACCGCCGCTACGGCGTTGCTGGTCGGCGCCGACGGTCTGACCGTCACCGGCACCGGTGAGGCCGGCGCAACCGTCACCATCAAATCGGCCGCCGGCACCGTGCTCGGCACCGGCACGGTCAACAACCTCGGGGTGTTCAGCATTGTCCTGAACAGCGCGCAGATCAACGGCGAAAAACTCACCGTCAACCTCAGCGATGCGCGTGGCAACGTCTCGGTCGCGGCGAATGTCACGGCGCCGGATATCGACGTCAACGCACCGGTGGTGGCCAGCGACAACCTTGCCGTCGGCACCGTCACCCTCGCCCCGGCCACCGCGTCGCAGACCTTCAACGACTCGTTCACCACGCTGCTGGCCGGCTTCTCGAAAACCTTCACCTTCAGTGTCGCCAGTGGTTCGCGGCTTGATCCAACGTTGACGCTGACCACCAGCAGCCTGATCTCGCTGCTCGATGGCGTGGTCTATACCCTGCAGGTCAAGGATGCCAGCGGCAACTGGGTCACCCTCGATGTCAACGGCAGCAGCGGTCTGCTCGATCTGATTGCCCTGACCGGGCAAGGCGTGCGGGTCGACATCGGTAGCCTGCTGTCGGGCGACTACCGGTTGACGGTATCGAGCACCGGCATCGGCGTGCTGACCACCGTCAACACGCAGCTGCAACTGGACGTCAGCAGCCTGACCCAGTTCAACGGCGTCGCCGGGCCAGCGGTGACCGGCAACGTCATCACCAATGTTGGCGTCGATGGCACCGCCGACCAGACCGGCCCGGACAACGGCGCGCAATTGCAGATCTTCAAGAACGGCGCCTGGGTCAGCGCCGGGGCCGGCACCACGGTGCAAGGGCTGTACGGCACGCTGACCATCGACGCCAACGGCAACTACAGCTACAAGCCCAACGGCAGCGTCAGCAGCGTCGGCAAAGTCGACGTGTTCAACTATCAGCTGGTGCACCCGAACGGTTTGAGCGACACCGCCAATCTGTACGTGCGCATCGACAGCCCGCAAGCCACCGAAGTGTGGAACGACGCCAACCTCGGCAGCCCGGCGCTGGTGGTCGATGCTACGGCGGACATCGCGTCGACTGACGTCACGTTGGTCAACCGCGAAGTCACCAGCACTTCCGCCCTCGGCACGTTCAACGTGTTGCTGGGTGGTGGCAGCGGCAACTACAACACCGTGGTCGCGGCAGACACCGTCAGCGACCTGACCGTGGTGGTCAACTCGAGCAACCTGCTGGCCCTGCTCGGTTCGATGACGGTGGGCCTGTACAAACTCAACACCGCGACCAACCAGTACGTGCTGGTCAAGAGCTACGGCGGCAACGCGCTGCTCAATCTCGGCGGTGGCAATTACGGCATCAAGTTCGACGACCAGACCGCCGGCAGTTATCAGGTGCGGGTGGCGGTCGGCGGCCTCGGCCTGCTGACCAGCGTCAACACCAGCCTGATCAACGTCGCGACCTACACCAACCAGTTCGTGGTCGGCAGCTACACGCCGGTGTCGGGCAACCTGCTCACCGACACCGCGGGCGGCGGCGCCGATGTGCTGGGCTCGGTCTACACCCTGCTCAGCGTGCTGGTCGCCGGCAGTTACGTGGCGCCCGGTTACAACGGCGTCTCGCTGGTCGGCAACTACGGCACGCTTTTGGTCCAGGCCAACGGCAATTACACCTATACGCTCAAGGCCGGGCTGACCGATGCAGTGATCGGTCAGGAAGACACCTTCACTTATCAGCTCACTCACCCCAACGGCACGGTCGATACCGCCACGCTGACCATCGACCTGAACAAGGCCGGCGCCTTCGCCAGTACTGCGTTCTCGGCGCTGGCCAGCGATGACCTCGGTCTGGCGCACGTTACCGGCAGCGAACTGATTCAGGGCACCGACGGCAACGACATCCTCGACGGCTCGCACGGCGGCGCCATTACCCTGCAAGGCGGGGCCGGTAACGACACGCTGATCATCGCCGACCAGCAGTTCACCTCGGTCGATGGCGGCAGCGGCACCGACACGCTGCTCTGGGCCGGTGGCGACGTATCGATCAACCTCGGCGATCTGCAGAGCAAGATCAACAACGTCGAAATCCTCGACCTCAACCATTCCAGTGCGGTGTCACTGACGTTGAACCTCAGCGACCTGCTGGCGATCACTGCTTCTGACAACAACACCCTGTTGATCAAGGGTGATGACAAGGACAGCGTGCACATGACCGATGGCTGGGTCGCCGATGGCTCGCAGCAAGCCGACGGCATCGACTATGTTCAATACACGGCACAGGAGGATCCGAGCCACCACTTGTGGGTGCAAAACGGCATTCAAGTGGTTTGAAACAAGGCATCAGCAACGTCCGTCTCTCAACAGTAAGGGAAGTCTGTGGAGTCAGTTTTTCGCCAGAAATGGCCGGTGGTCTTGCTGACCATCGGCCTCTACCCCGCTTTGACCGTCGGCGTTCGCGCCGACGACAATCTCGACAGCCGCTTGCGCAGCATCAGCCCGGCGCAACTGCAACAACCGGCAGGCAATGACAATCGTCAGCGCCCTGCCCCTGCTCCGAAGGCGTCCGCCGCCACGGACGCTTTGCGCCTGGAACAAGCTGTGCGCCTGGCCGTGGACTGGCACCCACGCATCGGCGAAGCCATCGGCACGCTGTTCCAGCAAGGTGAAGGCGTCAACGTCGCCGAATCCGGTTATTACCCGCAGGTCAGCGGCGGCATCAAGGGCGGTTACACCAGCGGTTACGGCAGCGATGCCGGCAGCCAGTCAGTGAACATTTCCCTCAAGCAGATGCTCTACGACTTCGGCAAGGTGTCCAGCTCGGTCGACGCGGCCCGCGCCCGGGTGGCGCGTAGTCAGGCCGGAATTCTGCTGGCGATCGACGACGTGGCCCGCGACACCGCCAAGGCCTACATCGAAGTGCAGCGCTATCAACGCCTGCTCGACGTCGCCCGCGAACAGATTCAAGGCATCGGCGGCATCGTCGACCTGGCCAGACAACGCAGCGACATGGGCGCCAGCACCCGCTCCGATATGGTTCAGGCGCAGTCCCGTGCCGAGGGCGCCACCGCGACGTTGCAGGAATTCAAGGCGCAGTACGCGCGCTGGCAAGCCACATTGACCAGCCTGCTCGGACGGCGTACGCCGCCAGCGGTCAGCGAAGCCGCCGCGCCGACGCTGAGCCAGGCCTGCGATGCCTCGCAAATCTCCGACGCCCTGCCCGCCGTCCTGCAAGCCGCCGCGCAACGCACCCAGGCTCAGGCCGAACTGGAGCAGGCCAAGGCCGAAGCCTACCCGACCCTGTCGCTGCAACCGTCGGTCAATCAATACCTCGACGATCATTACGACGATCAGAACTCGCGCGCCGATCGCACCCAGGTCGGGATCTTCCTCAACCTCGAAGTGCCGATTTATCAGGGCGGCGCCATCAGCGCCCGCAGCCGCGCCGCCGGGCATGCCCTGACCGCCGCGGACTCAGCCGAAGACTTTGCCCGACTGCAAGCCCGCCAGGGTCTGGCTGAAGCCCAGGCGCAGACCTCGGGCCTGAATCGGCGGTTGCGCTCGCTGGAATTCCGCCAGACCAGTATCACCGAGGCGCGCATGTTGTATGGCCGCCAGTACCTGGAACTGGGCACGCGGCCGCTGCTGGACCTGCTCAACGCCGAGCAGGAAATCCACCAGTCGCGCTTCGATCTGGTCAACACCCAGGCCGATCTGCAACGCCTGCAGATCGATTGCTTCTACAACAGCGGGGCGATTCGCCGGGTCTTCGGCATCGACCACAGCGCTATCCAGAATGTCGAGATCCTGCCATGACCGACGCCAGCATCACTATTCCCGAACCCGTGGCTGCCGAGGCGCGCGAAGATTATTCGCCGTGGCTGGAAGCGGTGCTCAAGGTCGCCCGCCACTATCGCCTCGACGTCTCGCCGGAAAGCGTGCGCCTGGCGTCAGTGCACAGCGAAGGCCGCGTCGAAGAAGTGCTCCGGCACATAGCGCGGCAGGCCGGGCTCAGCGTCAAGTTTGCGGTGTTCGACAACAAGAGCCTGAGCCGTTGGCGCACACCGCTGGTGGTGCAACTGCGCGACGGCCAAATCGGCGTGCTCGAAAGCATCGGCGAGACCGGCGAACTGGGCATCTGCTTCAGTGGCGATCAAGGCTTGCAGAGCCGGATGGACGCGGCCGTGCTCGCCGAACAGGCACTGCGCACAGTGATCTTGCGCCCGACCCAACCGGTCTCCGATGTGCGCACCAACGACTACATCAAGCCCTACGACGAACACTGGTTCCGCCGCATCGTCCTCACTGACTTGCGACCGTACACCCAGGTGATGATCGCCTCGCTGGTGGCCAATCTGCTGGGCATGGCCGGCGTGCTGTTTTCGATGCAGGTGTACGACCGGGTGATTCCAGCCGAGTCGCTGCCGACGCTTTACGTGTTGTTCGGCGGGGTAATGCTGGCGCTGCTGTTCGATTTCGTCATGCGCATTCTGCGGCTGCGCATCACCGATGTGCTCGGTAAGCGTGCTGACTTGCGGGTCTCTGATCTGGTCTTCGGTCATGCGCTGCGTCTGCGTAATTCCGCCCGGCCGAAGTCCACCGGCTCGTTCATTTCGCAACTGCGCGAGCTGGAGCAGATCCGCGACCTGATCACCTCCAGCACCGCCACGGCGCTGGCCGACATGCCGTTTTTTCTGCTGTTCCTGCTGGTGTTCTATTTGATCGGCGGGCCGCTGGTGCTGATCCCGTTGGTTGCGCTGGTGTTCATGCTGTTGCCGGGGATCATCGCGCAACCGCGTCTGGCCAAACTGGCCAATGCCTCGATGCGCGAAGCCGCGCTGCGCAACGCCATGTTGGTGGAAAGCATTCAGGGCCTCGACGACATCAAGGCGCTGCAGGCCGAGCAGCGTTTCCAGCAACAATGGAATCAATACAACGCCGCCTCGGCGGACAGCAGCCTGCGTTTGCGCACCCTGACCAACAGCCTCGTGGCGTGGACGCAGAACGTGCAAGGCGCGGTCTTCGCCGTGGTAATCGTGTTCGGCGCGCCGATGGTGATTGCCGGCGACCTGACCACCGGCAGCCTGGTCGCGGCGTCGATTCTGTCGTCACGGATGATGGGGCCGATGGCGCAACTGACCCACGTGCTCACCCGTTGGCAGCAAGCCAAGGTTGCGCTGGAAGGCTTGAACCGGATCATGCAGATGCCGGTCGATCATCCCGAAGGCAGCCAGCGCGTGCACCTGCCGGCGATCCGCGGCGACTACCGGATGCGCCAGGCGAGTTTCCGCTACAGCGAAGAATCGGCCCCGGCGCTCAACGCCATCGACCTGACCATCCGCCCCGGCGAGCGCATCGCCCTGCTCGGCCGCAACGGCGCCGGCAAATCGACGTTGCTCCAGGCATTGGGCGGTGCGATGGATCTGAGCAGCGGCGAAACCACGCTGGACGGCATCGCCATGGCGCATCTCGATCCGGCCGACCTGCGCCGCGACGTCGGCCTGCTGTCGCAACAGGCGCGGCTGTTTCACGGCACCCTGCGCGACAACATCACCCTCGGCGCCGGTCAGGCCAGCGATCAGGAAATCATCGCCGCGCTGAACGTTACCGGCGCGCTCGAATTCGTTCGTCAGTTGCCCAAAGGCATGGATCATCTGGTGCTTGAAGGCGGCCTCGGTCTGTCCGGCGGTCAGCGCCAGAGCCTGTTGCTGTCGCGCTTGTTGCTGCGTCAGCCGCAAGTGCTGTTGCTGGACGAACCGACGGCGGCGCTGGATGACGTCACCGAGCGTCTGCTGCTGGAAAAACTCGCGACCTGGACCCAGGGCCGCACGCTGGTGGTCGCCACGCACCGGGTCAGTGTGCTGCAACTGGTCGAGCGGATCATCGTCCTCGACAACGGGCGCATCGTCATCGATGACCATCGCGACGCCGCGCTGGCGCGGTTGCGCGCTCCCGGCAAAGGAGTGACGGTATGAAAACGATAATGACTGACGTGCCGGACTCGATGTCCTACCTCGACGGCCGCGACGAGCGCGCCATCGCCGGGGGTGCAAAAGTGATCTGGGGCTGCGCGCTCATGCTCGCTTGCTTCATCGCTTGGGCGGCGTGGTTTGAAGTGGTCGAAGTTTCGACTGGCACCGGCAAGGTCGTGCCGAGTTCCCGTGAACAGGTGATCCAGTCGATGGAGGGCGGCATTCTCGAGCAGCTCAATGTCAGCGAAGGTGCCTTGGTCGAGCGCGGGCAGATTCTCGCCCAGCTCGACCCGGTAAAGAACCAGTCCAACGTCGGCGAAAGCGCGGCCAAGTACCGCGCGGCGCTGGCCAGCGTCAATCGCTTGCAGGCCGAAGTCAGTGAAAAGCCGCTGACGTTCGACCCTTCGCTGCAGGATTTTCCCGAGCTGATCCGCGCCGAAACCGAGCTCTATCAGACGCGGCGCAAAGGCCTGGCGGAAACCCTCGACGGCATTCAGAGTTCGTTGAAACTGGTGCGCAGCGAACTGGCGATCACTGAAAACCTGGCGAAGATCGGCGCCTCGAGCCGGGTCGAAGTCTTGCGCTTGACCCGCCAGCGCTCCGAGCTGGAATTGAAGGCCACCGAAGCGCGTTCCGATTACATGGTCCGCGCCCGCGAAGATCTGGCCAAAGCCAACGCCGAGGCGCAGATGCTCGAAGCGGTGATCCGGGGTCGCACCGACTCACTGTCACGCCTGACCCTGCGCTCGCCGGTGCGCGGGATCGTCAAGGACATCGAAGTCAGCACCATCGGCGGCGTGATCGCGCCCAACGGCCAGGTCATGCAGATCGTGCCGCTCGATGAACAACTGCTCATCGAGACGCGCATCTCGCCGCGCGACATTGCCTTCATTCATCCGGGCCAGGCGGCCAAGGTCAAGATCACCGCTTACGACTACTCGATCTACGGCAGCCTCGACGGCGAAGTGGTGACGATCTCCCCGGACACCATTCAGGACGAAGCCAAACCGGAGATCTTCTACTACCGCGTGTTCATCCGCACCGCGTCGGATGAACTGCGCAACAAGGCCGGCAAACGCTTCGCCATCGTCCCCGGGATGATCGCCACGGTGGACATTCGCACCGGCGAAAAAACCGTCCTCGACTACCTGATCAAACCGCTCAACCGCGCCCGCGAAGCGTTGCGCGAACACTGATCAGCGGCTGGCGAACTTGGTGGTCGGTGGCACGATTGGCGCAAGGCTGGCTTGATAACGCGTCCACTCGCGATTGATTTCCGCGTACGGCAGGAAAATGCTCACGCGCGGTTGATCAAGCAAGTCTTTACGCTTGAGGCGGCTGACGTCATCCCGGGTAAGAAACGCCACGTTGATGCCGACCACCTTGCCGTCGGCGGAAAACACCGGCCCGCCGGACATGCCTTTGGCCAGCGCGCCATTATGAGTGCCGTAAAGCACGTTGCCCTCTTTGACGTCGAGGCGAACCATCGCCGGCAGCGCCTGGCCGGTGCCCTTGACCGACATGTACAGCGAATTGAAGCCCACCGACGTCAGCTCCTCGCCCGGCTTGTAGCCACGCCACGCCGGCACGCTGCCGGCCTTGTGCCGGAAGAATTGCACATCCGCCTGGCCCTGAAAAACCGCGCCCGACAGATAGGGAATATGCTTCACCGTCACGGCGTAATCTTCATTCCATTGCACAGCCGAACCCATCAGCACGTAAGGCAAAGGCGCGCCGGAGTGAACGACAAAGGCTTGGTCTAAAACAGGATCCTGAACAAAAGCGACTGGCATTCCATTGCACCCGCTGAGCAGCATCGACGCTGCAACAAGTGACTTGAGGGGGCGCATTTTCGGCACATCATGTAAGTGAGGGAAGGTGCTGCAATATGTCATTGCGCCATTACTTCTGGCAATAGGCTTAGACTACCGCTTGTCTGCCAGCGATATAGTGAGTCAATGATTGGATCCAAGGTTTTAAACCGCGCCGATGGTTGGCATCGAAGTCCGCCAAGAAGCCTCCCATGGTCAGACTCGCCGTGCAGATGGTTGCCCGCCTGCACGGCGAGACGTCGGCTTACTGCGGCGGCACGGCGTTATCCAGCGCCCTGTTCACCGCCAGCTCCCCCAACATGACGATCTGCGCAATGCCCAGCAGCGCATTGCGGTTCGACCCTTCCAGCATGCCGGCAAAATTGCCGAGCAAAACAGTCGCCGACGCCAAGGACTCGCTGGCGTTGGCCAGCAAGGTTTCCATGTCGGACTGCGGGTTGATCATGAACAGCTCGTTGGGGCTGTATGGGGTGGCCATGATTTGCGCGGGCACCAAATAATGGTCGAGCGCGCGTTCGGCGGCTTCGTGGAGCTTTCTGGAATCGAACGATTCGTAAGGCGACGCCGGGTCTGTGACTGGCGGCTTGGGAGGTGTCTTGGACATCAACTGGAACTCCTTGTAAATCCTGCAGGCGGCTGTTGAGCAGGCATCCTGCCTGGCTTGCGTGGCCGTAACAGCGGGTGGGCAGTGAGGGCCTGGCCCTCACGTTGGGCGCTACACAGATCAGCTCGGCGTGCGACGAGTATCCAGTACCCGATTGACGATGAGTTCGCTGAGCATGATCACCTGCTGCAGGATCAGCATCGACCGGCGCTGCGGGCTCTCGATGTTGCCGCCAATGTCGCGGGCCATCTCACCGGCGGCCGCCAATGTTTCGCAGGCTTCAACGAGCAACGTTTCTTCATCCACCGTGGGATCAATGAGAAAGATCCTGCCGGTCTTGCGCGACGGGATGGAGGTTTTCAGGGTTTCGGGGTTGAGATAGAAATTGATGGCGCGGTTGGTTGCCTCTTTTATCTTCTGAGGTTCCAGCGCGGGATCGTAGGGGATCGGACCGGCATCGGTTTCCGGAGGGTTGGGCGTTACTTTGAACATAGATAAATCTCGTATCGAAGTAGATAACGAGCCATCACCCACGCTACCAAACGATGGGTGGCGGCCATGCGCGGGTTGGTAGACCGGTCGATACGCAACCCGGCGCTCACGAATGAGCCCCACGCATGCCCACCATATAAAACTCAGCCATAAAAAAAAGGCTGAATAAGGTGGCGCCTTACGGCGATATCGAAACGGGCTACCAAACCCGATCACTGTTTCGCAGTGACAGGGACACGATATAGCCCGACCGATAGCCGTGTAAGCCGGCGGATTCTGAAGCACGCGTAGGCAGCGACGCAAGGCGCTGTAGCCTTTATGGCGTAACAGTCGGTGTAATTTAAACGCGTGCGCTTAGTCGTGTTTAAGCACGACAAATCGTGATATCCGGCTTGTTTAATTTACCGTCTGGAAACCGTTCTGCAGCCCTGTTCTCGTTAGCCGCATCTGGCGCCGGCACGATAGGCGCCCATGCCTAGTGAGGAGCTGCCAAGTCCTTTTTGAGCACGAATTCAATAGCAATTCCTACGCCTCTGAGTATTTCGGTCACGCGCGTAATGAAGGCCTCCGCTTGCTCGGGCAGCTCATAGAGGCCATTGATACGAATCTTCGGTTTTTTACCTTTTGCTGACGGGTAACTTTCCAATAATTCGTCGCTTTCAATGAAGGCGATGTAGGTGTTGATCTTCTTTTGCAGCAACAAAAGATGCTCACCCTGCTGGACCCTGTCGCCCCACTCCAAGTGATCGGTGATGACGAGTACGACGGTGTCGGGCTCCCATTCGGGCAACGCGATGATGTCGACGACTTTTGTTTCGCTAATGGACATGTCTACTCTTTCAGGCACATGCGGCAGCACGAGTGTGGCCCGCGGGAATGATCGCGCCGCAATCATTCCGCTTTCAGCACAAATTCAAATCCAATTCCGACTTCCTTCAGGGTCGCGGCCACGCTATCTACAAACAACTCGCCCTGCTCGGGCAGCTCATATTTGCCCTGCACACGGATGACGGGCGACTTGCCGAGCGCACCGGGTATCTCGGTGTAGATTTCACCGCTCTCGATGAAGGCGATGTAATTATTGATCTTCTCTTGCAGCAAAAGCAGGTGTTCACCTTGCTGGGTCTTGTCACCCCATTCAAGATGATCAGCAATACCCAGAATGATTTTGTTGTTGTCCCACTTTGGGATGCCCCACATGTCGATGGTTTCGGCGTCTGTTACAGACATTTCAGTTCCTTGGTTTCGTTATGTTTGCGGCGGCCGCAAGATTTCCACTCGAGTGGGTGGGATTTGGGTGCCGCCGGGGAAGCCGGGTTTGCCTTTGCCCATGATGCGGCCACCGCTCTGTTCGATTTCCGGGAATGCCCGCTTTTGATTACGGGTTAGTGGCGCCGTATCAGAGGCTTTGCATTCGACGCATGCGATGTCACCGTTTGCATCTCGGCCTATCATATCGAGACGGGTTCGGGTGCCGCTCTGTGTTTTTATCGTGACTTGTTGACCGGACTCTTCCATCTCTTCGGAAAAGCCGCTGTACGCCTCTTCCTCAAAGGCTGCGCCTGCCGCTTTGTTCTTCTCTAACTGCGTGCTGAGCACGATGTAGATCGGTTCAAGCCCCGTATCCTCTGGAAACCAGATGATCGCGTCTTGAAACTCGGGTGGGTGAACGGGATTGGCCAGCAACGTGTCCGATTGAGGTGTCGGCGGGTAGACCCATACGGGAGATAGCTGAGGGGCACCTTCTAGGGCTGGGATTCCCAGCACTCCATCTGGATGGGCTCCGGGTGTCCAAGTCAGGCCTATGCCGTTGCCGATGTCGGCGATGAATTTTTCGCCGTCTTTTTGCGCTTTGATGACCGGAACATTTTCCCAGTCCTTTTTGCCGCCGGTGTAAAAGCCGTATGCGCTGACCGAGCCGTCCGGCAACGTTTTCACATTGACACGGACACGCGTTCGGCCGGTTTCGAGCGTGGCGTATTGCTCGTCTTTATAGAAAGCACTGTCTGGGGCAATGCTGGTGTTGGGCAGCAATAGCGCGACGGTGCCCACGGCGGCGCCTGCTGCCATGGCGCCTGCGCCGTCGAGTAAGCCCAGCGAAAGTGAGCCACCCAGCCGTTGGGCAATAGCACTGCCGGTTGCGGAGCCGCCCACTAGCTGAAGAGACGCGCCTTCGGCAGTGATGGCTGCCCCGGTGGCCAATACGGCCCATAGCCCGTAGTCGGCTAGCTTTTCAACGGGTACAAATCCACCAGGATTGCTGTGGTTGATTTCGCCGTCGGGCAGGTTGCAGCTTTTGGCAAAGACGCAGCCCTTGAGGTCAGGTTTTGTTTCTGCCGCTGGCGGAAGGTCTTTGTATTGCGCCCAGTGTTGGGCATAGATGTCGACGGGGTCGACGCCAGTATTGCGGTAACCCTTGGGTGGGTTAGGGACATAGCCGCTCAATCCTTGGTTCCTTGTTCTGATCCTTTGAACGGCTTGTAGGGTGACAGGTGAAATTTCCTGTAGCAACGCGTGGCACTTTGACGCTATCCAGGCGGACGTAGAATCATCTCCCTCACACATAATGAGAGGCGTGGACAAACTCCATAACGGGGCTTGCCCGCGAAGGGCTCGCCCGCGCACCACAGAGGTCACCTGTCTAAGCCATTTTCACGCTGTCACCCTGCTCTTACTTCGAAGCCCGAATCCTGAACCAGGTCGCATACATCGCCGGCAAAAACACTAAGGTAATGATGGTGCCAACAAACGTGCCGCCAATCAGCGTGTACGCCAGCGTGCCCCAGAACACCGAGTGCGTCAGCGGAATGAACGCCAGAATGGCCGCCAGTGCGGTCAACAGCACTGGCCTGGCGCGTTGCACGGTGGCTTCGACCACCGCGTCGAAAGGCGCGAGGCCTTCTTGCTCGTTGTGATGAATCTGCCCGATCAGAATCAGCGTGTTGCGCATCAGAATCCCCGACAGCGCAATCAACCCGACCAGTGCGTTGATGCCGAACGGCTGATTGAAGATCAGCAGCGTCGGCACCACGCCGATCAAGCCGAGTGGCGAGGTGAGGAAGACCATGATCATCGCCGAGATCGAGCGCACCTGGACGATGATGATCAGCAGCGTCACGGCGATCATGATCGGCAGCAGCGGCAGGATCGCTTTGCCGGCCTTGCCGGACTCCTCGATGGCGCCGGCCTGTTCAATGCGGTAACCGGAAGGCAGTTGCGCAATGATCGGCTGCAATTGCCCGATGATCACGCCGGAGACGTCCGGTGGCTGCAAGCCTTCGGCGATGTCGCCGCGCACGGTGATGGTCGGGGTGCGATCGCGGCGCCGCAGGATCGGATCTTCCATGCGCACTTCGACCTTGCCGATCTGCGACAGCGGAATGCGTTGCCCGGCTGCGCCGACCAGGGTGAAGCCTTCGATCTGCGCCGGGTCCAGGCGGATGTTGCCCGCCGCACGGCCAACCACCTGCACCGAACGGATATCCTCACGCACGGCAGTAATCGGCACGCCGCTGAGCAAAAACTGCAACTGCTGGGCCACGGTGCTGGACGTCAGGCCGACCGCCTGCAAGCGATCCTGATTGAGGTTGAAATGCAGCGTCGGTGTCAGCGGCCCCCAGTCGGTGTTGACAGTGCGCATCATCGGGCTGTCCTGCATAACGCCGCGGACCTGCTCGGCGATGACGCGCAACTTTGCCGGATCGGGGCCCATCACCCGGTAAGCCACCGGGAACGGCGAATACGGACCGAAGACGATCTGCGTCGCACGAACGCGCGCTTCCGGGGCCAGGCCTTGAGCAACCGCTTCGCGCAAACGCAACTTGAGGGTTTCGCGGGCGTCCTGGTTGTCCGTCAGCACGACGATCTTGGCGAATGATGGGTCCGGCAATTCGGGTGCCATGGCCAGGAAAAACCGTGGCGCACCCTGGCCGATATAAGCGGTGACGATTTTTGCCTCCGGCTGTTTTTGCAGCCACGCCTCGACTTTGGCCGTGGCGGCGCTGGTCTGCTCGATCGCGGTGCCGTAGGGCATTTGCACTTCGATCATCACTTCGGGGCGGTCAGAGGTCGGGAAGAATTGCTTCTTTACCAATCCCATGCTCGGGATCGCGACGACAAACAGCGCGACAACCGTGCCCGCCACCAGCCATTTACGGGTGATCACCCACGCCAGAATTTTGCGGAAACGGTTATAGCGCGGCGTGTCGTAAATCGCCGCGTGCCCGCCTTCGACTTGCTGGATGTCCGGCAACAGCTTCACCCCCAGATACGGCGTGAAAGCCACCGCAACGACCCACGAAGCGATCAACGCGATGCCGACAATCCAGAACATGTTGCTGGTGTATTCGCCTGCCGTGGACTGGGCGAAACCGTTCGGCAAAAAGCCTATCGCCGTCACCAGCGTACCGGCCAGCATCGGCGCTGCGGTATGGCTCCAGGCATAGGCCGAGGCCTTGATGCGGTCGTAGCCCTCCTCCATTTTCACCACCATCATTTCGATGGCGATGATCGCGTCATCAACGAGCAAGCCCAGCGCGAGGATCAACGAGCCGAGGGTGATCCGGTCAAAGTTTTTGCCCGTGGCGGCCATCACCACAAACACGATCGCCAGAGTCAACGGCACCGCTGCGGCGACCACCACGCCGACACGCCAGCCCATGCTGAGAAAGCACACCAGCATCACCACCAGCAGCGCGACGAAAAACTTGACCATGAACTCGCCGACCGCCGAGTCGATATTCACCGCCTGATCGGTGACTTTCGACAGCGTCATGCCCAACGGCATTTCTGCGTTGATGTTGCGCGTTTCGGCATCCAGCGCCTTGCCCAGGTCCAGACCGTTCCAGCCTTCGCGCATGATCACGCCGAGCAATAACGCTTCTTCACCGTTGTTGCGCACCAGAAAGGTCGCCGGGTCTTCGTAGCCGCGCTCGACCGTGGCCACATCGGAGAGCATGAGGGTGCGACCCTGCGCGACAACCGGCGTGTCACGGATTTTCTGCAAGGTGTCAAACGCGCCATCGACCCGCAGGAAAATCTCCGGCCCTTTGGTTTCGACCGATCCGGCGGGCGTCAGTACGTTCTGATTGTTCAGTGCAGCGAAGATGTCCTGCGGCGACAGGCCCAGCGTCGCCAGGCGATCATGGGAAAACGAGACGAAGATGCGTTCGGCCTGCTCACCGATGATGTTGACCTTTTTCACCCCCGGCACATGCAACAGGCGCTGGCGCAAAGATTCCGCATCGCGCACCAGCAAGCGCTGCGGCTCGCCCTTGGCCTTCAGCGCGAACAAGGCAAACGTCACGTCGGAAAACTCATCGTTGACCATCGGCCCGATAACGCCTGCCGGCAGTTTGATCGCTTCGTCGTCGAGCTTCTTGCGTGCCTGATAGAACTCGTCCTGCACTTGCGACGGTGGCGTGCTGTCGAGCAGCGACACCACGGTGAACGCCAGCCCGGGGCGCGTGTAGGTCTCCGAGCGGTCGTACCACTTCAGTTCCTGCAAACGCTTTTCCAGCGGTTCGGCGACCTGATCCTGCATCTCCCGCGCGGTCGCGCCGGGCCATGCGGTGATGACGGTTAATTGCTTGACGGTGAACGGCGGATCTTCGGCCCGGCCCAACTTGAAAAACGCCAGGGTGCCGGCGACGGCGATCAGAAAAATCAGGAACACCGTGATCGCGCGTTGGCGCACGGCAATGGCGGAAAGGTTGAATCGACCCTCGCTCATGGACGACTCCCGGCAACCTGGGCGTCATCGCCGGCCAGCAATCGCACGTCCTCGCCTTCGCGCAGCAGATGCGCGCCCAGCGCAACGATTGGCTCACCGACGCTGAGCTCGCCAGCAACCCGAGCCGAATCGTCACTCAACCCCAACACTTCAACCGCGCGCCAGGTCACTTTCGCCGGTGTACCGGCAATGGCCCACACGCCGGCACCTTTGCCTGCGTTGTACAGCGCCGCGATCGGCACCTTCAGCGCTTGTTTTTGTGCGGAACCCTGAGCGATATCAACGGTGACGGTCGAACCGATCGGCGCATTGGCAAGTTTGCCTTCGAGCACGTAGCGCGCCTCGAACGTGCGGGTCGACGCGTCGGCGGAATCGGCAAGCAGGCGCAGGCTCGCGCTGACAGCCGCCGGATCGCCATAGAGTCTGGCCCGCGCGGTGGAGCCTGCTGGCGGACGCAAAGTCTCGGGCAAATGGACGATGGCTTCACGCTGACCCGCGCGTGCCAGTCGAACTACGGCTTGCCCCGGGCTGACCACTTGCCCAGGCTCGGCGAGTGTTTCCACGATCACGCCGTCAGCGTCCGCGACCAGCAACGCATAACCGGAGGCGTTGCGTGCCACGTCCGCTTGCGCAACAGCGGCGCTGAGTTGCGCGTTGGCGGCGTCGGCGGAAGCTTTGAACTGGTCGTAGGCCGATGCCGAGATTGCCCCGGCGGCGACGAGCTTGCGATTGCGCGCTTCTTCATCGGCGGTCTGTTTGGCGCGTGCTCGAGCGGCGGTAACGGCTTCTTGCTGCGCTCGCGCTTGCAGACCGAGGTCGATTGGGTCGAGGCGCATCAGCGGCTGGCCGCGCTTGACCGTCTGGCCGGTATCAACCAAACGCTCGAGCACCTTTCCGGAAACGCGAAACCCGAGGTCGCCTTGAACCCGTGCAGCCACGACACCGGTGAATGACCGCGAGCCATCCTCGGCAAGCTGCACGACCGCCGACCTGACGATGGGCGCAAGGGTGCGCGGGTCTTGCGCGGTGGAAGCATCCCCACACGCCGTCAGGACGAGGGGCAGCCAACAGGCTGCGAGGGGAGAAGGTCTGAACCTGGGCATGGGATTTCTTCACTGAAATAGGATGATCATCATATTCTCAGTCAGTGACCAATGTCGTCAACGGTCACTCGTCATCAAATTTGCACTTCGCCCGTTTCAGCTCTGCAGATTTTCCACCTGAATCTCCACGCCACTGCGCTGCCCATCACCTTTACGGTCAGCGACGGCTCGATAGCGATTTGGCGGTTCGGCCCCGATTACCGGCGCCTGCTTGTGCGACGCGATGGCGCAAACGCGGTCGAGCGGCGCGGCGCAGGCGTTGTTCAAGTCTTCGGGGATGGCGGGCGACCCGATGAGTCCCAGCCTGTGACGCAGATCAGCGAGGGACTAAGGTTTGAGGCTGCGCAAGATCAGGTTCGAGGTCAGCGTCGGGGCCACCTCGATGTAGTCCAGGTTGTGTTGCAGCATCAGCGGATTGACGAAGGGCCGCAGCGTCAGATGGATCGAGTCGACGGTTTCGTCCAGCGGCGTCTTGCGTTCGAACTCACCGGCCGTGCGCCCGTCGCGCACGATGTCAGTGATAAAGCCTTTGATCCGGGCGTCATAGCGCTGGGCGCTGGGCCAGTTTTCGCCGGCCGCAAACGCCGCGATGTCGTAGAGCTTGCGGTCGGTGAAGAACAGTTCGATACCGGTGGCAATCACGGTTTTCACCAACTGGCGGAAACGCTCGGTCGGCGACAGCCCCTCAGCGTTGATCGCCAGTTCCACCGCCGCCACGATTTGCCCCAGGCAATTGGCGCAGATGGCTTCGCCGATCGCCTGCTTGGAATCGAAGAACTTGTAGATGTACGCCTTGGAAAAACCGATGGCCTTGGCCAGGTCCGAGACCGTGGTTTTGCCGTAGCCATACTGGCTGAAATGCGCGTTGGCCGCCGCGACAATCTGGTCACGAATGTCGTGATCGACCGGGCCGCGCGGGCCGGGAAAGGATGAGGAAGCTGAGGTCTGGTTCATCCCGGCAGCTTACTCACCTGATCGGAGGCTTACAACTGAGCCTCCCTGCCCTCACCGCGAATCACCCGTCACCACGCCGCCTGATAAATCCCCAGCGCGTCGGCTTCGCTGACTTCACGCGGGTTATTCACCAGCAAGCGTTGCTGCTGCATCGCGTCACGCGCCAATTGCCCGAGGCAATCTTCGGGTACATCAACGTCGCGCAGGCGATGGGGCAAGCCGCAGCGCGGCGGCAACTCGGCCAGTTCAGCAATCAACTGCTCTGCCTGACTGCGCCGATCGCCGATACGCAGTCGCTCGCCGAGTAACGGCACGGCCAGTTCGGCGTAATCCGCCTCGGCCACCGGCAGGTTGAAGCGCAGCACATGGGGCAGCACCAGCGAGTTGGACAAGCCGTGGGGGATATGGAAATGGCCGCCCAATGGATAAGCCAAGGCATGCACCGCCGCCACCGGTGCGTTGGCAAACGCCTGCCCGGCAAGACAGGCACCAAGCAGCATGGCCTGCCGTGCGTCGAGGTTGCCGCCGTTGTGCACCGCTTGATCCAGATTGGTCGCCAGCAGGCGCAACGCCTCGCGGGCGAGCAGACTCGACAGCGGGTTGCGCTTGAGTTTGCTGCTGTAGGCCTCGATTGCGTGGACCATAGCATCGATACCGGTGGCTGCCGTGACCTGCGGCGGCAGGCCCAGCGTGCACACCGCGTCGAGCACGGCGAGATCCGGAAGTAATAACGGCGAGACGATGCCCATTTTGCTGGTTTCGCCGGTGGTGACGATGGCGATAGGCGTGACCTCCGAACCGGTGCCCGCGGTGGTCGGCACCTGGATCAGCCCCAGCCGTGGGCCCTTGGCCTGATCGACACCGTACAACTGCGTGAGCGTTTGGCTGTTGCCGGGATGGGCCAATAACGCAACCAGTTTGGCAACGTCCATCGAGCTGCCGCCGCCGAACCCGACGATCAGGTCGGCGCCGATATGCCGGGCGCGATCGGCTGCCGCGAGCACACAGTTTTCATGGGGATCGGCGCTGACGTCACTGAAAATCGCCACCGCGACTTTCGCCGCGCTGAACCCCGGCAGCACGTCATCGAGCAAGCCGAGCCGGGCGATTCCCGGATCGGTGACAATCAACACCCGCCGTGCGCCGCGCTCGCGACACAGGCTGGCGAGTCGCTGCGCGGCGCCGGCTTCGCAGAGAATCTGCGCGGTGGTGGCAAAGCTGAAGGATTGCATCGGCACGACTCCTTATGGTTATCCGGTCTCGGGTTCAGAAACTGAAGTCGCTGGCGGCCATTGCCATCAGGCAGTTCGCCCCGCCGAGCACGGCGTCGCGATGGGCGCCGGCGCGCGGCAACAGGCGTCGCCAGTAGAAGTCGGCGGTGTGCAACTTGGCTTGGTAAAAGCCACTCTCAGCACTGCCTTGGGCCAATGCCTGTTGTGCGCGCGTCGCCGCTTGCAGCCAGAAACCGGCGAGCAGGACGTAGGCTGAATAGGCGAGGAAATCCACCGACACCGCACCGATTTCCTGCGGATCGCGCTGACACGCTGCGATGACCGATTGGCCAAACTCGCGCCATTCGTTCAGGCGCTGGCCAACCGCCTGGGCCATTTCCCGCAGCGGTTCATGCGCTTGCGCGGCTTCGGCCAGTTGCGCAAATTCGTCGATCAGCGCATTGAGTTCAGCACCACCGTCGCCGAGCAGTTTGCGCCGGATCAAGTCCAGCGCCTGAATACCGTTGGTGCCCTCGTAGAGCTGAGTGATGCGGCTGTCGCGCATCAACTGTTCCATACCCCATTCGCGGATATAGCCGTGGCCGCCGTACAGCGCCACGCCGAGGCTGGCGACTTCCTGGCCGACATCGGTGAAGAATGCTTTGACGATTGGAATCAGCAGCGCCGCCCGACGCTTCGCCGCTTGATGCTCCGCGCCCATGGCTTGTTCGAGATCGAGTTGTCGCGCGGTATACGCCGCAAGCATCCGGCAGCCTTCGGTGAGCGCCTTCTGGGTCAGCAACATGCGCCGCACATCGGGGTGCACGATGATCGGGTCAGCGGCCTGCTCCGGCGCAACAGCACCGGCCAGCGAACGCGACTGCAAGCGTTCCCGCGCATAGCGCAGGCCGCCCTGGAACGCCGCTTCGGCAATGCCCAGGCCCTGCAGACCGACCTGAAAACGGGCGTCGTTCATCATGGTGAACATGCACGCCAAACCCTGATTCGCTTCGCCCACCAGCCAGCCCTGCGCGCCATCGAAATTCATCACACAAGTCGAGGTGCCCTTGATGCCCATCTTGTGTTCCAGCGCCCCGCAGCTCAGCGTGTTGCGCTGGCCATCGGGCAGGAGTTTCGGCACCAGCAACAGGCTGATGCCTTTGACGCCCGGCGGTGCGTCCGGCAAGCGCGCGAGTACCAGATGAATGATGTTATCGGTCAGGTCCTGTTCGCCGCCGCTGATGAAAATCTTGCTGCCGCTGACGCGGTAACTGCCGTCGGCCTCAGGTTGGGCGCGGGTGCGCAGCAGGGCCAGATCGGTCCCTGCCTGCGGCTCGGTGAGGCACATGGTGCCGGTCCATTCGCCGCTGATCAGGTTCGCCAGATACGCCTGCTTCAGCTCAGCGCTGCCGTGGCGATGCAGCGCCAGCACAGCGCTTTCGGTAAGCCCGGAATAAACCCGAAAGGCCAGCGACGCGGACATCAGCATTTCGTGAAAGCACGCGGAGACCATCTGCGGCACGCCTTGGCCGCCGAATGCCTGTGGCCCGGTCATGCTCGCCCAACCGTTGTCGACGTATTGTCGATAGGCCTGGCGAAAACCGTCCGGCGTGGTCACGTCGCTGCCGTGCAACTGGCAGCCCTGCTCGTCACTGTTGCGATTGAGCGGTGCGATGACTTCGCCGGTGAACCGCGCGCCCTCCTCGAGAATGCCGTCGAGGACGTCGCGGTCGAGTTCGATCTGCAATTGTCGGCAGTGCGCGCTGACGTCGAACAGCTCGTGCAAGACGAAACGCATGTCGCGCAGAGGCGCCTGGTAGTTCGAAGACGTAGTCACACACAGCGCTCCAATCAATAAAGGACAAGCGCCACCCTAAGCAGCGTTCAGATATTTTTGAAATTTAGAATTCCCATGGCATATATTCCGCGCATGAATATTTCCAACTTCGATCTGAATCTGCTGCGCGTGCTCGACATGCTTCTGCGTGAACAGAACGTTTCGCGCGCGGCCGAGCGGCTGGCGCTGACGCAACCGACGGTGAGCAACGCCCTGGCGCGGTTGCGCGATCTGCTCGACGATCCGCTGCTGGTGCGGGTCGGCCGACGCATGTGCCCGACGCCGCGTGCGCTGGCTCTGGAAGGGCCGATTCGCGCGGCACTGCGGCAGATCGAGCAAACGCTGGGCAGTGGCGAGGCCTTCGAGCCGCAACACAGCCACCGGCAACTGCGCATCGCACTGACCGACTTCGTCGAACAACTGTGCATGCCGGCCTTGCTCGCGCGCCTGCAAAGCGTGGCGCCGCAGCTGCGCATCGACGTTGCCCACCTGACGCCGAACCTGCCAGTCGAGGCGCTCGACCGCGGCGACCTCGACATGGTGCTCGGCCGTTTCAACGAGGTGCCGGCCCGCTTCACCCGGCAATTGTGGCGCCGGGAAACCTTGCGCATCGCCGTACGCCGCGAGCATCCACAGATCAGCGGCGCGCTCGACCTGCAAACTTTCTTGCAACTGCGCCACCTCTGGGTCCACGGCGGGCAGACACGCGGCATGGTCGATCAATGGCTGGCCGAACAGAACCTCGAACGGCAAATCGTCTACACCACGCCGAACTACCTGCAAGCTGCGCACCTCGCTGCCGCCACCGACCTGTGCGTGGTCCTGCCGACGCAACTGGCGCAGCAGTTCGCCGAGTTGCTACCACTGGACTTGCATGAATTGCCGTTTGCGCTGGAACCTTTCGAGCTCGATCTGGTGTATCTGAGCCATCGTCAGCACGACCCGGCGCTGGCGTGGCTGGCGGAGCAGATTCTGGCGATCGCAGCGCCCTGATTGATCAAGTCATACGATCTCTAACCCGCAACTTAACCCTCAGAGAATCACCACTGGCGGCCAGGGAACAAGCTTCTTTGGTCTAAGGCACCCTTGCCCACCCCTGCCCGATACGGTACAAACAGCGCAGTTGTACGACAACATAATAAAAATCCCGCGCCATCCCGAATGGCCACTTTTCGAGAACTGCCATGTCCCGCTCTACCATCGCCCCTACCGTACCGCCGCCCTTCCCTCGCCACCTCGCCGTGCTCATTCTGTTGTGTATGGGCTGTGCCTTCGCCGGCAACCATGTCGCCGCACGGGTGGCTTTTGATGATGGTGCGGGAGTGTTGCTGGCGATTCTGATGCGTTCCGGCGGAACGCTGCTAGTGCTGGCGATGCTGGTGCTGTGGCAAAAACAGAGCCTGCGTCTGCCGGCTGGGGCCTGGCGTTGGCAATTGCTGCTGGGGCTGTTGATCACGGCGCAGAGTTTGTGTCTGTACTCCGCCGTAGCGCGAGTACCGGTGGCGCTGGCGCTGCTGGTCGCCAATGTGTTTCCGATTCTGCTGGCATTGCTCACCTGGGCGATGGGCGGGCCGAGGCCGAGCGCGCGCACCGCGATGTTGATGGGGTTGATTCTGGTGGGTCTGGTGTTTGTGCTGGACGTGCCCGGGCGCCTGGCGAACGCCGGCAGCGTCGGCCCGGATTGGTGGCTGGGCGTGACGCTGGCCTTCTGTGCGGCCAGCGTATTCGCCTGTGCGCTGTGGATCACCGACCACAAACTGTCTCAGGTGCGCGGTTCGGCGCGCAGTCTGTTGACCATTTTCATCGTCTTCAGCAGCGTCAATCTGGCGGGCCTCACCGGTGCCCTGCCCGGCGGCCTGAATTTGCCGACGACCTCGACCGGCTGGCTGGCCCTCGCCACGCTGGTGGTGTTGTACGGCACCGGTTTCATCGTGCTGTTCATTTCCGTGCCACGCCTGGACATGCCGCGCAACGCGCCGGTGATGAACATTGAGCCTTTGGCGACGTTGCTGATGGGCTGGATCGTGCTCGACCAGATGCTCAGCAAGGGCCAGGTGCTCGGCGGAGTGATTGTGGTCACCGGCATTGTGTTGCTCACGTATCGCAAAAACGCGGTCAAGGCTGAGGCGAAAGCGTCGGCCTGAACCGGGATATAAAAAAGGGGTGGCCGCCCACCCCAGGATCACAAACTCACGAACAGTGCATCAGTCGATGCTTTCTGCGATCTGACGGAAAAATCCGATAGTTTCGTTTTCCCTCCATGACGACTCCTTATCGGCTTTAGCGTAGTTGCGCGAGGCCGATAATTTGACGATTACGATTTGCTTGTCCGGGCTTACATAGATGAACTGGTTGAAGATGCCGATCGCGGAAAAATCATGCTGTTGGCCTTCGGGCAACCACCATTGATAGCCATAACCCATGGTGCTGTCGCTGTTGCTTCGTTTGCCCGGTATCAACTGTGGCGCATCCGGAGTCAGGGAGTCCTTGATCCAGGCAGATGGAATGATTTGCTTGCCGTTGAACTTGCCACCGAGACGGTACAGCTCACCGAGCCGCGCATAATCGCGGGCAGTGGCGTTGAATCCGCCGAACGTCAGGGTGTTTTCATAGTTATCTTTGAGCCAGTAGGCATCCTGAGTCGCGCCCAGTGGCTGCCATAGTTTCTCTTGCGTGTACGCAGCCAGCGATTTACCTGTAGCAGCTTCAAGTACAAGCCCGAGCACCAGCGTGTCGGCTGAACAATAGCGGTTGAAGGTGCCGGGTTTAACGTCGTTCTTCAGTGTCCGTACAAAATTCAACAGCGACGAGCCGGAAGCCATGACACGGCCCAGGCGCGCGACATCGCTGTCCGGATCAGCATAATCTTCGCTCCAGCGCACACCGGAAGACATCTGCAGAATGTCTTTGAGCCTTACGCCGTCATAGGCGGAGCCCTTCAGCGCCGGCAGATATTTCGACGCTGGGTCTTCGATACTGTGGATGGTGCCTTCGGCAACCGCAACACCATAGAGGGCAGAAACAAAGCTCTTCGCCACGGACATCGAAGTCCAGTGACGCTCCTTGCCCCCGTCAGCCAATATTGCTCATATCGGATTTTTCCGTTCTTGATCACCAGTAACGCCGAAGTATCTGTTTCCCTCAGCAGATCCGCGGTCAGGCGACGAGCACCGCCATAGTTATATTCATCCGGCAGCGCAATCGTTTTACCTGAAGGCCACGCTACCGGACTGGTGGACTTGCGCACCAGTTCAGACGGGAACAGCGTTTCCATTCTGAAGAAATTTGAATATTGCTCGCCGCCCTTGAACAAATTGCCCATGAACTCCCGGGTATTATTCGCTCGATTCAAATCCTCTGCATGCGCAGAACCGGCCAAGGCGAGCAATAAAGCCAGCGTCGTTGAAGAAACAAATTTCATAATGCGCTACTCATTAAAAGCTGTAATTGATGGCGAATACGCCCATGGCTTCGGCGTTGGTTCGCACCAACGGGCTGTCGTCGACCTGATCGGCATAATGGGTAACGACGGCCGAGACAACTCCAGACCAGTGCGCGTCGAAGGTGTGCTGCCAGTTGAGCGCGGCGGAATAGGCATAAATGCCGGAATCGGCATTGAAGCGCTTGAAGCGCGAGTTCTGGCTTTGTTCCTGGTTAACACCAAAATAGGTCTGGTTGTACCGACTATCCCCTGCATGGGCATCCAGATCCAGAGTGACCGTGTCGGCACTGCCGTGATAAACCAGCCCCTCGACACCTAACCGATAGCGATTACCCCGAGCCTCCCCACCCGTACGCAACTCGGCTTCGCCGTTGATAGAAAGCCAAGGCAGAAGTTGCTGGCTCAGATTAATGTCGGCGACAGTAGCGCCCTTTACCGTGCCCATACCTTTGAGATCTTTCGAGCCGAAGCGGCTGCCGTTGTTTTTTGTGCTGCGCCCCATGTCGTAATTGATTGCCGCGCTTGCAGCGAACCCCGTCGGGCTTTGCCATTGCACGCCCAATCCGCGCAGGCCGTCGGCAAAGAAAATCCCGCGATTGATACTCAACGTCGGTAAAAGCGCACTACGGTAATGGCTATCGCCTCTGTAATGGGGCGCGACAGCCATACCCAGACCAAAAGTAACGTCGGTCTGGTCGCCCCATAAACTGCTCGGCGCACTTTCTTCAGCGGCAAGCAGATGGGCAGGTGCCAGCGCAATAAGCGTTGCGCAAATCGCCAACGCTTTGTGAGCACCGATGTAACCAGCAGGTGAAGAATCAGGGCTTTTCATATGAAAGTTCCAATGTCGAAACGGCTTGGTTTAAAACAAATTGATTGTCGAAGGCATGCGTTCGTGGCATCAACTGCACCCCGCCTGCATGCAGAAACGGATGACCTCGCCCCCCCTTTCTTTCAACGCAGTTGGAAAGCGTCAGAACGCCCACAAGAAATAACGTGATGAACTTGAAGATTGTTTTTACGCGCACCTCAAAACTCCGCGTCACGTGTTTCAAAACACTGCGACATGTTCAATGATCAGTCTTGTGTAACGTGGGCATTTTGAGATGGGAAACTGAAGGGGTTGTTCAGGGTTTGTTAAGATTTGGTCAATGAGGCAAAAAAGTATCAGTAGCGTGTGTAACAGTTCGCAGAAGGCGGTCTGAGCGGCAGCAATACCTTCAAGGACAGCCCGCCTTCCGGCCTGCGCCAAGCGGAAATTTTTCCGCCATGGGCCTCGCAAATCGCTTGCGCAATCGATAACCCAAGCCCTCCTCCGCCGGTCAGTCGCGCGCGCGATTGTTCCGCTCGCCAGAACCGGGTGAACATGTTGCCCAAGTCTTTTTCGTCGACAGCCTGGCCCTTATCCATGAATTCCAGGCATACCATGTCGCGTTCCTTGTAAGTTGCCACAGCCAGTTCCTGTCCTTGCGCGGCGTACTTGATGGCGTTCTCGATAAGAATATTGATCAACTGCCCCAAGCGGCCGCGATCCCCCTCGATAGAACCCGAAACCTCCAGCGAGGTAACAACCTTCATCGCATTTTTGTCGAACTGCGGTGTGAACCATGCCAGACGCTCTTTGATCAGCCTACTCAATGAAAGCTGCGTAGCATGGATTTTGAACTCCCCGGCATGGACGAGAGAGAGCAGGTGGAGATCTCCCACGAGCGTGTTCAGATTTTCCAGCTGGTCGCGCACCAGCTTCAACTGCTCCGAAGATTGCGGGAAAACGTCATCGAGCATGCCCTGTACCCGGCCCAAAGCCGCATTGAGTGGTGTCCTCAACTCGTGCGCCAGATTGGAGCTCGACTCTTTGACCTCTTTCTCATACAGGGAGAGCTTTTCTACCATGCTGTTGAAATTTTCACACAGAGCCTGCATTTCAGTGGGTTGTCGCGTGCTTCCAGCTACACGTACCGCGAGATCGCCATTCGCTACTTTTCTTGCCGCCTCGGCAATGATCTTGAATTGACCTGACAGTGGTTTTGACAGTAACAGACCGATAATGATGGTGATCGGGATGACGATGACCGAGAAAATAAACACAACCCACCAACTGGCTTGATTACTTGCTCCCGAGACAAAATCGCGTATGTCGTAGTAACGCTGAACGATTTCCCACAGACGGTCCTTGTTGTGCTCAACATCTTCCAGTGCAGCGATGTACGCGGTGCGATCATCCGCCGCCATGGCCTCGCGGGTGTGATATTCCGAAAGCCAAAAGTTTGAGTAGACGCAAACCGTAATGGTGATGACGGTACCGACAGCCAACAATGTCATGCGCAAACCGATCCATAACCAAAGTGGACTTTTTTTCATTACATCCTCGATTATTTGAATCTGTAGCCCACTGAACGCACGGTGACCAACACCCCCGTTACGCCGACGACTTCCAGTTTTTTTCTTAGATTATGAACATGCGCATCGACCACCCGACTCAAAGCGTCACTGTCGGGCATGCAAATCTCAAGAAGCTCTTCACGGGTAAAAGCCTTGTTTGGCGCGCGTATCAATGCGGCCAGCAATAAGAATTCCGAGCGGGTGAGTTCCAGGGCAACGGAGGTGTTATCGCGGTTCCGGATACCTGCAACGGCCGCGTCGGTGTCCACCCAGACGCCCTCACATTCGAGTAAACGCTTTGCAGTAGACCGGCCATCGTATCTGCGCAGTACGGCATAAACCCTGGCCACCACCTCTCTGGGATTGCACGGTTTGACGACATAGTCGTCGGCTCCATAACGCAGGGCACCGATCTTTTCCGGCTCGTCACCGATAGCGGTGACCATGATCACCGGCGTATCGCCGGCACGCCGTATTTCAGACAGCAACTCAGCGCCACTCATTTTCGGCAGCATCATGTCCAACAACACAAGTGATGGCGAAAGTTGCCGGAACAACATGAGGCCCCTGGCCCCGTCTTCCGCCAGATGAATGTCGAAACCCTCTTTCTTCAGGTAGGCCTCCAGAATGCTCGCGCCGTCTGCGTCGTCTTCGACTATCAATATTCGCTTGCGACTCATCTACAACCCTATAACTACTCTGCGGATTGAATCGGGGCAGCGCCCCGCCCCGACTCGAATGGAATTTCAGTGTTCAGTTCAATCAATACGCTGGGCAATCTGGCGGAAGAACTCGATGGTTTCTTTTTCCCGCCAGGAGGATTCATCACCGGCTTCAGCGTAATGACGCGAGGCTGACAGTTTGACGATGACGGTTTGGTGATCAGGACTGACGTAAACGAACTGGTTGAAGATGCCGATTGCCGAGAAATCGTGCTGATTGCCTTCCGGCAACCACCACTGATAGCCATACCCCATGGTGCTGTCGCTGTTGCGGCGTTTACCCGGCAACAGGTGTGTTGCGTCGGGGGTCAAGGAAGCCTCGATCCAAGCGGATGGAACGATCTGTTTGCCGTTGAACTTGCCTTTCAAACGGTACAGTTCGCCAAGCCTTGCGTAGTCTCGCGCTGTAGCGTTGAATCCGCCGAACGCTAGGGTGTGACCGAAACTGTCCTTGATCCAGTAGGCATCCTGCGTCGCACCCAACGGCGCCCATAATTTTTCCTCGGTGTACGCGGCAAGCGATTTTCCGGTAGCTGCCTCAAGCACCAAGCCGAGAACCAGGGTGTCGGCGGAGCAATAGCGATTGAATGTCCCGGGTTTCAATTCAGGCTTCAATGTCTGCACAAATTCCAGCAAGGAAGAACCGCTCGCCATCACTTGGCCCAAGTGAGCTACATCGCTGTCGGGGTTTGCGTAGTCCTCGTTCCAACGCACACCGGAAGACATCTGCAAGATGTCCTTGAGCTTGACGCCGTCATAAGCGGAGCCTTTTAACGACGGCAAGTATTTTGAAGCGGGGTCTTCGATGCTGCTGATCGTGCCGTCAGCAATCGCAACGCCGTACAGTGCAGAGACATAACTCTTGGCGACAGACATTGACGTCCAGTGCCGTTCTTTGCCGCCGGTCAGCCAATAGTTTTCATAGCGAATCTGACCATTCTTGATAATCAGCAGCGCCGATGTTTCGGTCTCGGACAGCAGGTCCTGGGTTGAATGGGATTGGCCTTCATAACTGTACGTATCTGGCAGTTTGATCGATTTGCCTATCGGCCATTCAACCGCGAGACTGGACTTGTGCGTCTTTTCGGAAGGAAAGATTTGTTCCAGCCTGTAAAAGCGAGAATATTGTTCATTACCACTGAAAAGCCCACCCACGAACGTTGCCGTATCGTTAGTCGGGCTCACGCTTTCAGCCTGAACAGCGCCAATAAAAGCGATGACGAATGCGAAGACAACAGATATCAGTTTCATCGAACACTCCAATGCGTGGTTTTAGGAAAGATCGGCCTAGAATTTCTTGCTGACACTCGCGACTAGCGTTGCAGAACAGACGTCATCAAAACCCGTAGCGTTATCACACTCGGTTCGAGAAAGATCGGTATCCAGATAGCTCAGCGCCCAGTTCAAGCCCGAATACATGCGCGACAGTTTTAGCTCCCACTCGTGATAAGAGTGGCGAGCAGAACCGTCAGCCGCGAACAACACAGGGTCCTTGAAATCCACCTGTCCATAACGAGTTGCCAACGTCAGTCCATAGGGAACTTCCTTTTCATAACCCACCCACGAATACATCGTGCTCTGGCCTTTCTCGTAGGTCAGGGCATTCTCCGAATATTGCGCCGCAAGTTTGAAGCCATAGGCTGAAAGGACTCCATAGGTCTCGGAGAAGTTGGCTTCACTGCCACGGGCGTAGGTATATTTGATATAGCCGACGTCGAGACTGACGGAGGGAGTCAACGGGAAGTACCAGCCGCCATAGTAATCAAGTTCTTGTCGAACATTCGAACCGCTGCCGTAATCCACATTGGATGTCCAGGCACCCAAATAGAATCCTGTAGTATTACTGGACAACATGCCATCAAATTGAATTGCCGGATCATTCCGCGTTTGTGAAATACCGCGCGTTCGATATTGACTAAGCAAGCTGAAAGTTGCGTCCAGGACAATCTCATTATTCAATTCGAGTGAGTAAGCCGGTGAAGCCAGTAAACTGCAAATCGCGAGCGCTGCATGTTTTTTGTTAATCATCCACTCAACCTCTAATTATTGTTGTTCAGTGTGGGCGTTATTACGGGCAGCAAGCCTTGTTCTTTCTCCCGGACGAGTTGATACCTCACTGCGTTAACACTTGATTGGCAGGGAATTTCTTTGAACAGTTATCGATTTTTTTCAGTCGTCCACGCGGTTACACCATCGGAGGTTGGATGACTGTCACCGGCTTCTTGCTGGTTCGGAGGGATCGCTGCCATGCGCCGAGCGCTTACGCCGGATATTTTTAGCTTGATATATTTTTTTAGTCAAGTAAAAGAAAATACCCAACTAAAGAAAATCTCACTTACGCTAGGTGCTACCGCGGCCGTGTATGATCAGAGATTATCGAGGGCAGGAGTAAACGCTCGCCAGCTAAGGCTTGAGCCCGGTGAAGACCAGCTCGGCCAGTCGGCGGACATGGACATGATGGGCGTTCATGTTCGGCGTGTCCTGTTGTACATATTTGGCAAAAAGCAGGACGCAGTGATCGTTCAGGAAGTCCGCAACGAAGTCAGCATCGAAATCCGCAGAGACCATGCCTCGCGCTTGCAAATCTCTCAGCAGCTCAGCGGTCTCCTTGGCGATGTACTGGTCGAACAGATTCAGCCCAGCGGTGATCGGGCTTTGAAAACCAAAGGACATCAGTTCACGCCAAATCGAAACAGGCAGAATTTCCAGCTCGCATTGCATGATTGCGGCATTGAGATCGCAGAGTGCGTCTATGGCGTTGTCGAATTTCGGTCGTTGCGAGCGAGCACGGTTGATGGCTTCGCGATCGGCCCTGTCTACCAGCGCGAACAGAATTTCCTGTTTGCTTCCGAAATAATTGAATACCGTCGGTGAAGAGACGCCTGCCGCCGCAGCGATCTGCTCCACAGTTGTCGCGCTGTATCCCTGCTGATCAAACAGGTCAATGCTGGCGACCAGAATCGCTTCCCTGCGCTGCTCCTTCTGCTTTTCACGCAATCCGCTCACAAGTTCTCCAGTTCCGCCGTGGTTGATCGAAAAATATTAAACGAATTTACTCGATAGCCAAATTTTTTACAGGATTAAAGATTTTGCTGATACTCACGCGGCGTACAACCCAACTCACGGCGAAACACCGTGTGCAGGTATTGCGCCGACTTGAAGCCACAGGCGCGGGCCACGTCGACGATTGCGGCGTCGCGGTTCTCCAGGCCGCTGGTCGCCGCCGCCAGTTTGAAGCGCAGGATTTCGTCGTGAACGCTGCGGCCGCGCTCATGGCGAAAATGCGCTTCCAGCGAGGAGCGCGAGATGCCGACGTAAGCCGCGACCTGCGCGGTCTTGATGCCCTGGCAGGCATATTGGCGGATGAACAGCAGCGCTTGCATCACGTAGGGATTGCCCAACGGCTGGTGCAGACTCGACACCTGCACGTTGACCGCATCCGGCGGCACCAGAATCTGCGTGCCGCTGGAAGGCATGCCGTGGAGCATCTGGTGCAGCAGTTGCGCGGCGGTACGGCCCATGGTTTCGGTGCCCTGGATCACCGAGCTCAACGGCACGCGCGTCAGGCTGCGCGTGAGCGGGTCGTTGTCGATGCCGATCAACGCCACCTGCTCGGGCACGGCAATGCCGGCGGTCAGGCACGCTTGCAACAGCTGTCGGGCGCGGGCGTCGCTGACGGCGATGATGCCGATCGGTTTGGGCAAGCCTTGCAGCCAGGCGATCAGTTGTTCGACGGCGCTGTCCCACAGCGGCGCGCTGGTGCCCATGCCGCGATAGACCTCGGCGCGCAGGCCGTCACGTTGCATCAGCCGGCGAAAGGCTTTTTCCCGCTCCTGCGCCCAGCGATTGGCCTGCGCTTCGGGCAGGCTGAAGCAGGCAAAGCGTTGCAGCCCCGCTTCGATCAGGTGGTTATAGGCCAAAGTGATCAGGGCGTTGTTATCGGTGGCGACATACGGGATCGCTTTCGGGTACGCCCGCGCATCTTCATAGGAGCCGCCCACCGCCACCACCGGCAACTGGATGTCGGCCAGGGCCTCGCCGATCAGCGGGTCGTCGAAGTCGGCAATGATCCCGTCGCCCTGCCAGCGTTCGATGCCTTTCAAGCGGCAGAGAAAGTCTTCTTCCAGGAACAGGTCCCACGAGGCGCGCGTGCTGCTCAGGTAGTTGCCGATGCCGGCGATGATGCCGCGGTCATAGATTTTGCTGCCATTGAACAACAGGGCAATGCGGTGAACAGGCGGTAATGTTTTCATTGTTTTCGGCGCGTTCAGGGCCTCTTTGCAAAGAGGCGGTCGGCACAGACTAGGCGCGAGCGCGGCGAATCTCAATACGCAAAATCGCACTGTGTGTTGGTGATTTTCATAATCTTCCGGCCCGGGGCCGTTGCTAGTATCGAGACACCGCCAAGAACAACAAGGACACCGTCCATGCCGTACTTCCCCGATGTCGCCCCGATTCGCTACGAAGGTCCAGACAGCGATTCGCCCCTCGCCTTCCGCCACTACGACGCCGATAAACTGATCCTCGGCAAACCCATGCGGGAACACCTGCGCATGGCCGCCTGTTACTGGCACACCTTCGTCTGGCCGGGTTCCGATGTGTTCGGCGCGGGGACGTTCAAGCGCCCCTGGCACCACGCCGGCGACCCGATGGAAGTGGCCATCGGCAAAGCCTCGGCAGCCTTCGAGTTCTTCAGCAAACTGGGTATCGATTACTACTGCTTTCACGACACGGACGTCGCCCCCGAAGGCAATTCGCTGAAGGAATACCGCAACCACTTTGCGCAAATGGTCGATCACCTCGAGCAACACCAGGAACAAAGCGGCATCAAGCTGCTGTGGGGCACCGCCAATTGCTTCAGCAATCCGCGCTTTGCCGCCGGTGCCGCGAGCAATCCGGACCCGGAAATCTTCGCCTGCGCAGCGGCCCAGGTGTTCAGCGCGATGAACGCGACCCAACGCCTCAAAGGCGCCAACTACGTGCTGTGGGGCGGTCGTGAAGGCTACGAAACCCTGCTCAACACCGACCTCAAACGTGAGCGCGAACAACTCGGGCGCTTCATGCGCATGGTGGTCGAGCACAAGCACAAGATCGGCTTCAAGGGCGATCTGCTGATCGAACCCAAGCCGCAAGAGCCAACCAAGCACCAATACGATTACGACAGCGCCACGGTGTTCGGCTTTCTGCAACAGTTCGGTCTGGAAAAGGAAATCAAGGTCAACATCGAGGCCAACCACGCGACGCTGGCCGGCCACAGCTTCCATCACGAAATCGCCACCGCCGCCTCGCTGGGGATTTTCGGCAGCATCGACGCCAACCGCGGTGATCCGCAAAACGGCTGGGACACCGATCAATTCCCCAACAGCGTCGAAGAAATGACCCTCGCCACCTATGAAATCCTCAAGGCCGGCGGCTTCAAGAATGGCGGTTTCAACTTCGATTCCAAGGTGCGTCGGCAGAGCCTCGACGAGGTCGATCTGTTTCATGGTCACGTCGGCGCCATGGACGTGCTCGCCCAGTCGCTGGAGCGCGCCGCAGCGATGATCGAAAACGATCAGTTGCAAGCGCTCAAGGACCAACGCTACGCCGGCTGGCAGCAGCCTTTTGGTCAAGCGGTCATGGCAGGCGACTTCAATCTTGAGTCACTGGCCGAGCACGCCTTCACCAACGAACTCAACCCGCAAGCCGTCAGCGGCCGCCAGGAAATGCTCGAAAACATCGTCAACCGCTTTATCTATCGCTGATATCGAGGGGGGGCTGCCGGTGCCACCGCGCTGTGACAATTGCACGACAATTCTGTGCGTGCGGCGTCGGCAGATTCTCTACAGTTCTACCAGCCCGATACTCATCGTCAGGCCGTGTCTTTCAAACAAAAATAAAAGGACGCACCACCATGAAGAACCTCAAACGTACGCTCTTGGCCAGTGCTCTGGCGCTGCTCTCGCTTCCGGTACTGGCTGACGCTGCCCACCCGAAAATCGGCTTCTCCATCGACGACCTGCGTCTGGAACGCTGGTCCCGCGATCGCGATTACTTCGTCGCGGCGGCGGAAAAAATGGACGCCAAGGTGTTCGTGCAGTCGGCCGATGCCAACGAGCAGAAGCAGATTTCGCAGATCGAAAACCTGATCTCCCGTGGCGTCGATGTGATCGTCATCGTGCCATTCAACGCCACTGTGCTGACCAATGCCGTGGCCGAAGCGAAGAAGGCCGGCATCAAGGTCGTGTCCTATGACCGGCTGATTCTCAACGCCGATGTCGACGCCTACATTTCCTTCGATAACGAAAAGGTCGGCGAGATGCAGGCCGGCGGCGTGCTGAAGGCCGCGCCGAAGGGCAATTACTTCCTGCTCGGTGGCGCGCCCACTGACAACAACGCCAAGATCCTTCGTGAAGGCCAGATGAAGGTGCTGCAACCGGCCATCGACAAGGGCGACATCAAGATCGTTGGCCAGCAGTGGGTCAAGGAGTGGAACCCGACCGAAGCGCTGAGCATTGTGGAAAACGCCCTGACCCGCAACGACAACAAAATCGCCGGCATCGTCGCCTCCAACGACGCCACCGCCGGCGGTGCGATCCAGGCCCTGGCCGCCCAGCAACTGGCCGGCAAGGTGCCGATTTCCGGGCAGGACGCCGACCTCGCCGCCGTCAAGCGGGTGATCGCCGGCACCCAAACCATGACCGTGTACAAGCCACTGAAACTCATCGCCTCGGAAGCCGCCAAGCTCTCGGTGCAACTGGCGCGCAACGAAAAACCCGCCTACACCTCGCAATACGACAACGGCAGCAAAAAAGTCGACACCATCCTGCTCACGCCCACCCCGCTGACCAAGGACAACATCGACTTGCTCGAACAGGACGGGTTCTACACCAAGGCACAGATTGCCGGGCAGTGATCAGGATGGTTTGTCCGAAACCCTTGCAGGAGCGAGCCTGCTCGCGAAGGCGGCGGATCAGCCAGCCGAGCAGTGTCTGAATTGACGCTATCGCGAGCAGGCTCACTCCTACAGGTTCGGGCTGTGATCCATTCGCGGATCTGCGGTTAAACAGAAACCCTTGTAGGAGCGAGCCTGCTCGCGATGGCGGCGGGTCAGCCGGCCGAGCAGTGTCTGAACGGACGCTATCGCGAGCAGGCTCACTCCTACAGGTCTGGTGTTTGAGTCCTTGGTATACGAGCCTTTTCCATGTCCGACTACCTGCTGCAAATGAACGGCATCGTCAAATCCTTCAACGGTGTCAAAGCGCTCAATGGCATCGACATCAGTGTCCGCCCCGGTGAGTGCGTGGGCCTGTGCGGCGAGAACGGTGCCGGCAAATCGACGCTGATGAAAATCCTCTCGGCGGTCTATCCGCATGGCACCTGGGACGGTGAAATCCTCTGGGACGGGCAACCGCTGCGGGCGCAATCGATCAGCGAAACCGAAGCCGCCGGCATCGTCATCATCCATCAGGAACTGACCCTGGTACCGGACCTCTCGGTCGCCGAAAACATCTTCATGGGCCACGAACTGACGCTACCCGGCGGGCGCATGAACTACCCGGCGATGATCCACCGCGCCGAAGCGCTGATGCGCGAACTGAAAGTACCGGACATGAACGTGTCGCTGCCGGTTTCCCAATACGGCGGCGGTTACCAGCAACTGGTGGAAATCGCCAAAGCGCTGAACAAACAGGCGCGCCTGCTGATCCTCGACGAGCCCTCGTCGGCCCTGAGCCGTTCGGAAATCGAGGTGTTGCTGGACATCATCCGCGACCTCAAGGCCAAGGGCGTCGCTTGCGTGTACATCTCGCACAAGCTCGATGAAGTGGCCGCCGTGTGCGACACCATTGCGGTGATCCGTGACGGCAAACACATCGCCACCACGGCCATGGCCGACATGGACATTGCGCAGATCATCACGCAGATGGTCGGCCGGGAAATGAGCAACCTCTACCCGTCCGAACCGCACGAGATTGGCGAGGTGATTTTCGAAGCGCGGCATATCACCTGTTACGACGTCGACAACCCCAAGCGCAAACGGGTCGACGATGTGTCGTTCGTGCTCAAGCGCGGCGAGATCCTCGGTATCGCCGGGCTGGTCGGTGCCGGCCGCACCGAACTGGTCACGGCCCTGTACGGCGCCTATCCCGGCCGCCATGAGGGCGAAGTCTGGCTCGACGGCCAGCCGATCGACACCGCCACGCCGCTGAAATCGATCCGCGCCGGCCTGTGCCTGGTGCCGGAAGACCGCAAGCGCCAGGGCATCATTCCAGACCTGGGCGTTGGCCAGAACATCACCCTCGCCGTGCTCGACAGTTATTCGAAACTCAGCCGCATCGATGCCGAGGCAGAGCTAGGCAGCATCGACCGGGAAATCTCGCGCCTGCACTTGAAGACCGCCAGCCCGTTTCTGCCGATCACCAGCCTGTCCGGTGGCAACCAGCAGAAAGCCGTGCTGGCGAAAATGCTGCTGGCCAAGCCGCGGGTGCTGATTCTCGATGAGCCGACCCGCGGCGTCGACGTCGGCGCCAAGTACGAGATCTACAAATTGATGGGCGCGCTGGCGGCTGCCGGCGTGTCGATCATCATGGTTTCGTCGGAACTGGCCGAAGTGCTCGGCGTGTCCGACCGCGTGCTGGTGATCGGCGAAGGCCAGTTGCGCGGCGACTTCGTCAATCAGGATTTGACCCAGGAACAGGTGCTCGCCGCCGCGCTCAGCCAGCCCGGCAGCCATAACAATAATGATCGGAAATCCGCGTAAATGAATCAGGTCAAACAGCTGTTCACCCGCTACAAAATGCTCGCGCTGGTGTTCGCCGTGGTGCTGATCTGGCTGTTCTTCAGCTGGCAGACCGAGGGCGGCTTTCTCACCCCGCGCAACCTTTCCAACCTGCTGCGGCAAATGTCGATCACCGGGATTCTCGCCTGCGGCATGGTGCTGGTGATCATCAGTGGCGAGATCGATCTGTCGGTCGGCTCATTGCTCGGCCTGCTCGGCGGCCTCGCGGCGATTCTTGATGTGGTCTATCACATCCCGCTGCTGGCCAACCTGAGTCTGGTGGCGCTGTGCGGGCTGATGATCGGCCTCGGCAACGGCTACATGACTGCGTACCTGCGCATCCCGTCATTCATCGTCGGGCTGGGCGGCATGCTGGCGTTTCGCGGGATCTTGCTGGGGATTACCGGCGGCACCACCATTGCCCCGGTATCGCCGGAACTGGTCTACATCGGTCAGGGTTACCTGCCCCACGCCATGGGCAACGGGCTGGGCATCGTGCTGTTCGCGCTGACCGTATTCCTCACCTGGAGACAACGGCGCAATCGCGCCCTGCACGGCCTCGCTGCGCATTCACTGGCGCGTGACGTGATCCGCGTGCTGGTCATCGGCGCGGTGCTGGCCGGTTTCGTGCAAACGCTCAACAGCTACGACGGCATTCCCGTGCCGGTCCTGCTGCTGCTGACCCTGCTCGGGGTGTTCAGCTACGTCACCAGCCAGACCGTGTTCGGCCGTCGCGTGTATGCGGTGGGCAGCAACATGGAAGCGACGCGCCTGTCGGGTATCAACGTGCAAGCGGTCAAGCTGTGGATTTTCGGCATCATGGGCGTGATGTGCGCCCTCGCCGGCCTGGTCAACACCGCGCGCCTCGCTGCCGGCTCACCCTCGGCCGGCAGCATGGGCGAACTCGACGCCATCGCCGCCTGCTTCATCGGCGGCACCTCCATGCGCGGCGGCTCCGGCACGGTGTACGGCGCACTGCTCGGCGCGCTGGTGATCACCAGTCTGGACAACGGCATGTCGATGCTCGACGTCGACAGTTACTGGCAGATGATCGTCAAGGGCAGCATTCTGGTGCTGGCGGTGTGGGTGGATGTGAGTACGCGCACGGGGCGGCGTTGAGGTTCGGATCTCGTTGATACTGACAGGGAAGCCCCTCACCCTAGCCCTCTCCCGAGGGAGAGGGAACGGCGCGTACAACCCTCACAAATGCCGCAACCGATCCCCCTGCCCCGGTGATCTCGCCGCCGCGTCAGCCCCGGCGTGCATCGCCCGTTCCAGCTCACGCGCATCATGGCTGCAATAGATCTTCACCGCCGCCCGCGCATCGGCGGCCAGTTCGCGCAGGCGTTGCTGGTTGTGCAGCCGCGCCTGGCGGTCACTGTCCATCATGAATTGGTAAAGGCGCATGCCCGGTGGGCAGCGGCGTTTCGGCAGGTGGATTTCGTCGTGATGGAAATACGCATCGCCGGCGTGCAACTGCCAACCGTCGGCGGTGCGCAGGGCAATGCCGGCGTGGCCGAGGGTGTGGCCGCTGAGCGGCACCAGCAGGATGTCTTCTTCCTCGGCGCCGAGCACGGCACGCACCGAATCGAATCCGAACCAGGTGTCGCCCTGCGGCGCGTACAGCTCCCAGCCTTCAACGTCGCGCCATTGCGCCGGAACAAAGCGCCGCCGTTCGATCCAGTCGCTCGCCGAGCGGGCATGCTGCAGTTCCTGCTGCATGACATGTACCCGTGCCCGCGGGAAATCCTGCAAGGCGCCGGCGTGGTCGAAGTCCAGATGGGTCAGGAGGATATGGCGCACGTCGTTGGCGTCGAAACCCAGCCGGCGGATCTGCTCCAGCGCGGTGAAGCGGTGTTCGAGACGGATGTTGTTCAGCGTGCGGAAAAAGCGGCTCAGGCGCTGCGGATGCTGGACGTCCTGCTGGCCGAAACCGGTGTCGACCAGAATCAGGCCGTTGCTCGCGGTTTCGATCAGCAGGCAGTGACACACCACCGACGCCGTCAGGCCGCGACTGTAGCCATCGAACAACGCGCCGCCCAACGGGCACATACAGCCGCAATTCAAATGATGCACACGCATGTTTTACCTCCCTCGCGCCAGGCGCGTTGCCGAACCGTTGTGCGCGGTTGACCCGGCCTGAGCGGCCACTGCTCGACTGAATCGACGTATGGCACGGCGGGCGTTGCGCTTGGGCAATTGGAGGGAACAACCGCCGGTCTTCAGCGTCATCACTGAAAGCGCCGGGCGTTTATCCGCCGCGTCAGCACCACTCAAACAGTCACCCAGCCCCGCACTAAAAGGATGGCCACCATGTTCGATAAGCCCCGCTACATCGTCAGTTTCATCCTCGACAATCAGCCGCAGAGCCGCACTCTGCAAGAGGACCTCGACGGCCTTGATCCGCAGCAGGCGGAAGCCGTGCTAAGGCAGACATTCCCCGAACTCAAGGACGCCCGCCTGAGTGACGTGCAGGTGCAAAAACGGACCAAGCCTGACGAAGGCGATAACGTTCCCGGGCACTACCAACAGCCTTGAACCAACGCGTGTCAAAGCAAATTCAAGGAGAGGACCATGTCCGCTACGCAGAATTTGACATGGTGGAAAAACGTCGCGATTTATCAGGTCTACCCGCGCTCGTTTGCCGATGGCAACGGTGACGGCATTGGCGATCTGCCGGGGCTGATCGCGCGGCTCGATTACCTCAAGGCGCTCGGCGTTGGCGCGTTGTGGTTGTCGCCGGTGTATCCGTCGCCGATGTGCGACGCGGGTTACGACATTTGCGACTACACCGACATCGACCCGCTGTTCGGACGCCTGGACGATCTCGATCAGCTGATTTCCGAGGCACACAAGCGCGGCCTCAAATTGCTGATGGATTTTGTGCCCAATCACACCTCGGACCAGCATCCGTGGTTCATCGAATCGCGCGCCAGCCGCGACAACCCCAAGCGCGACTGGTACCTCTGGCGCGACCAGCCGAACAACTGGCGCGCGTCGATCGATGGCGGCAGCGCCTGGACCTGGGATGAAGGCAGTCAGCAATACTATCTGCACTTCTTCCTGCCGCAGCAGCCCGACCTCAACTGGCACAACCCGCAGGTCGTCGAGGCCATGCACAACGTGCTCAAGTTCTGGCTCGACCGTGGCGTCGATGGCTTTCGCATCGATGTGGTGCATTGCGTGGGCAAGGACCCGACCTTCGCCGATGACCCGCGCTGCATGGCCGGCGAAACCATGGTGCAAATCAACGATCAGCCCTACAGCCACGAAGTGCTGCGTGGCTTGCGTCGGTTGGTGGACCATTACCCCGGCGACCGCGTGTTGATCGGCGAAGTGAATATCCGCTCGACCGCACGGGTGGCGGCGTATTACGGCGCCAGTGATGAATTGCACATGTCGTTCAACTTCCCACCCCTCGACGCGCCGTGGGACCCGGTGGTGTTTCGGATGTGCATCCGCGAAGTCGAACGTTGCCTCGGCGAGCAATCGGCGTGGCCGACCTGGGCCTTGTCCAACCACGACAACAGCCGCATCCGCAGCCGTTACGGCGGCTCGCTGGCGCGGGCAAACGCAGCGGCGGTGATGCTGATGAGTCTGCGCGGTACGCCGTTTATTTTTCAGGGTGACGAACTGGCGCTGGAGGACACTCAAGTTGACGCGCAAACCCGCGTCGACCCCGGGGGACGCGACGGCAGCCGCGCGCCGCTACCGTGGCTGGCGCAGGCGCCGCACGGCTGGTCGGGTAAAGCGCCATGGCTGCCCTTCCCGCCTGAAGCCGAAGCGCTGGCGGTGGAAACTCAGGACAGCGCCAGCGATTCCACGCTCAATCTGTACCGGCGCCTGCTGCATTGCCGCCGCGAAAGCGCAGCCTTGCGCCTCGGCGACTGGCAGGAATTGCCCTCGCACCCACAGCTATTGGCTTATCGGCGCCACTGCGAGGATGACGAACGCATCGTCTGCGTCAACTTCGACGCGGCCGAGCATGCCTTTGTGTTGACCGGCGAGTGGATCGTCGAAGTGGCCAGTGATCGCCACGGCGAAGACCAACCCTTCGCCGGCCTTGTCGCCGCGCACCAAGCGCTGATCCTGCGTCAGAAAGGAACTGCCCATGAGTGCTGAATGGCCGCACACCACCGTGATTTACCAAGTCGACCCGTCGCAGTTTTTCGACCGCAATGACGATGGTTGCGGCGACCTTGCCGGCATCGTCGAACGCCTCGATCACCTGCGCTCGTTAGGCATCGGCGCACTGTGGTTGCTGCCGATCTTCGGCTCACCGTTTCGTGATTGTGGCTATGACGTCAGCGATCATCAGGCCGTGGAACCGCGCTTCGGCAGCGAAGCGGATTTTCGCCGGCTGATCGACGCGGCCAACCAGCGCGGCATACGGGTGATCATGGAACTGGTGCTGCAACACACCAGCGACCAACACCCTTGGTTTCAGAAGGCGCGCCGGGATCGCCACAGCCGCTATCGCGACTATTACATCTGGTCGGACCAACCGGTGGACGATGGCAACCAGCCGATTTTTCCCGGTGTGGAAGACAGCATCTGGCACTGGGACGAACAGGCCGGGCAGTTCTACCGGCATCTGTTTTACCGGCATGAGCCAGACCTGAACCTGCAAAACCCGGCAGTGATCGCCGAGATCGAACAGATCATCAGCCACTGGCTGCGCCTGGGCGTTGCCGGGTTTCGTCTGGACGCCGCGTCCCACGCCGTGGAACAGGCCGGCGGCGGCGAGGAAGAACGCGGTGTGTGGCTGCTCGAACGGCTGGCCGCGCATGCGCGTTCGATCAACCCGGAATGCCTGCTAATGGGCGAAGTCGATGTCGAACCGCAGCGGTTTCAGCACTATTTCGGCCGCGGCAATCGCTTGCAACTGGCGCTGGATTTCTGGATGAACAATCACCTGTTTCTGGCCCTCGCCCGCGAGCGTGCCGAACCGCTGCTGCGCGCGTTGCGCCAGCGCCCGAACGCCCCGGATGGCGCCGGCTATGCGGTGTGGCTGCGCAACCATGACGAACTGGATCTGGAACGCCTGAGCCCGGCCGAGCGTGAGGAAGTCATGGAGGTGTTTGCCACGCAAGAGGACATGCGTGTCTATGGCCGGGGCATCCGCCGACGGCTGGCGCCAATGCTCAATGGCGACGTGCGGCATCAGGCCTTGGCGCAGGCGCTGCTGGCGTCGCTGCCGGGCACGCCAATCATTCGTTATGGCGAGGAAATCGGCATGGGCGATGACCTGCGACGGCGCGAACGCCTCGCGGTGCGCACGCCGATGCAATGGAGTGCAGAGGTCAATGGCGGGTTTTCCCGCGCGGAACAAGCGAAGCTGCCGGCACCGCTGATCGATGCCGGACCGTTCAGCTATCAGCGGGTGAATGTTGCCGCGCAGCAAGACGATCCCGAGTCGCTGCTCGCGCGCTGCCAGGCGATCTTTCAGCAGCGGGCGCAGCTCGGCGAAATCGGCTGGGGCGCCTCTGACCCCCTTTCGCAGGCGCATCCGGCGGTGTTTGCCATGCGCCATGTCGGCGCAGCGACCACCGTTGTGCTGGCCAATCTCAGTCGGCAAGCGGTCACGCTCGACCGCGCGTTGAACAAAGAGCTGAAGGGTTTCGAGCAGGTCCTCGCGGACGGCGTCTACCCCTCGCCCGTCAGCGAAACCGAGGCGCTGACACTGAACGGCTTTGGCTACCGCTGGTTTCGTCGCAGCGTTTCAAAACCATAACAACACCAGCGCGCCGACCACGGCCAGCGCCGCTGCCAATGCCGCCACCTGAGTCGAAGTCAGCGCCAGCGCGCTGTCGCGCGAGCGGCCGACAAAGCGTCCGCGTGCGCGGTGCAGGTCGCCACTCAGCGGTTGAAAGAGGTTGTCGCCGTGCTCACCGTGGTCGTCTTCCTGGCTCATCTGCCCCGGATAGCATTGGCGCGCGAGCATGCGGTCGAGCAGCCCCGGAATCAGGCAACTGCCGACAATCGCCTTGATGCTCGCCATGCCCAGCCACAACTCGCGCGGCGGGCGATGGATGACGCTGAAGATCGCCCGCGCGGCGACGTCCGGGTCGTGAATCGGCGGCACCGGTTGCGGACGTTTTTCCAGTTTGTTGCGCGCCCAATCGAACTGCGGTGTGTTGATCGCCGGCAACTGCACCATGCACACGCGAATGCGGCTGCGCTCGTGCAGCAGTTCGCAGCGCAACGCATCGGTGAAACCGCGCACGGCGAACTTGGCTGCGCAATAGGCCGACTGCAACGGAATCGCCCGATAGGCCAGCGCCGAGCCGACCTGAATGATCAGCCCCGCATTGCGTGGGCGCATCAAGCGCAACGCCGCCAACGTGCCGTGGACGGTGCCGAGATAAGTCACTTCGGTGACCCGACGGATTTCCTCTGCACTAAGCTTCTCGATCGGTGAAAACACCGTGACCATGGCTGAATTGACCCAGATCTGCAGCGGCCCCAGTTCCTCTTCCAGCGCAATGGCCGCCGCTTCCAGCGCTGGCGCATCAGCAACATCGACGCTGATCGCCTTCACTGCCTGCCCGTATTGCACCAGCTCGTCACGCGTCGACTCAAGCCCGGCCTCGTCGCGTGCGAGCAAACCGATGCGGTAACCGGCGGCGGCGAAACGCTGCGCCGTGGCGCGCCCCACGCCGGCACTGGCGCCGCAGATCACCACCAGCCCGTTGTTTTGCTGATCCATGCTTTGCTCCTCCCGGCAGACTAGAACTTGGGCACATCGCCCGTGGCTTCGGCCAGCGTCGCCAGTGCCTCCTCCATGCTGGCGATGTTGTCTTGCAGCTTTTCGAAAACCAGATCGAAAGCGCCGTCGACGTCCATCGTCTGCTGGCCACGCAGCGTGGCGCTGCCCTCCTCGATCTCGCGCAAGGTGTTCACGCTCTCGCGCAGACTCAGCAATTGCTCAAAAATGCTGGCGACCTGGGCCTTGCTGTCGACACTCATGTTTGCCATCCAGACCTCGTCATCATTCCACCGAACGCAAGCTCGTCAGCAGGCCGCGCAACGTATCCTTGTGGCTCTCTAGACCTTCGCTGGTCAGCTCGTATTCCTTCAACGCGCTGGTGCGGCCGTGATCCTTGCTGCTCTGCATCAACCGTCCCAACAGCAACTGCTTTTCATGCAAGGCGCGAATCGCCACCCACAGCGCTTCTTCGACGGTTGCATTCTGGGCGTGGGACAAGGCGCGGCTGGTGTAGGCGTGCCCGGTGTGACAGCGAAAACGCGGCGGGGTATCGCCGACTTCCCACAGCGCCCCGCCACATTCCGGGCAGGATATACCGGCGACCTTGCCAATCCCGTCCAGGACATAAGCGCCGCCGCGACTGAGGTTTTCGGTGAGTTCGTTTTCCGTTGCGTAAGGTTCGATGCGTGGCGGCTGCACAGCAGGATGAGCGCCGTCCGCACGTTGCCGAACCGCCTGGACCAACGCCGTACCCAGCGTGTTCAGCGGCAGGCACACGTCCACCTGCACATGCCGCAGCGCATTGCGTGGCATCGACGGCGCTTCAGCGGTGTCCGGGTCCTGCACGAACACCTGACCACCATACGCTTTGATCGCTTGCAGCCCGACCACACCGTCATCCAGCTCGCCGGTCAGCAGCACGCCAACGGTGCTGTCGCCGTAACTGGTGGCCGCCGAGCGAAACATCGGATCGATGGCCGGGCGCGCATGGTTCTCCTTGGCGCTGCGCACCAGTTGCAGCGTGTCGCGCTTGATCAGCAAGTGCTTGTCCGGCGGTGCGATGTACACGCAGCCATTGGCTGGCCGGGCGCCGCTTGCGGCGAAACTGATGTCGAGCGACGAGGTGTGCGTCAGCAGGCTCGGCAGCAGGCTCGGCTGATCGCCGATGTGCATGGTGATGAACACCGCTGCCGGCAGATCGCGTGGAAATTGCTCCAACAGCACGCGCAATGCGGCCAGTCCACCGCTTGAAACACCAATGACAATGATCTGTTCGACCGGCTTGTGTTGATTCATGTTCTACGTCCTTACTGCCGGATCGAAAGCGCCGATTTTGCCCTCTGACCGCGCTGGCAGGCTGTTGCGGGCGCACCGTGCCCCGCTTGCAAAAATGATCGTTGTGTCTGTTGTGATCGGTCGAAACGCACGAAGGTTCGAAGAAATATTCAATCGCCGGTCGTGGCGCTTGCGATTGAATTTTTAACGCCCATGCCTTCCTAAACGTAGAGCGGCCCGCAACGGGGCGCACGTCAAAGAGGACAGAAAGCGATGCCGAAAACCCGCGAACAGGCCGCCGATGGCGAGACCACGGCCAACACCGAAGCACTGCTCAAGCGCCTGCTGATGGCGCGCGGTCCCGGTGGTCAGGAAGACGAGGTGCGGAGCATTTGTCAGGAGCATTTGCAGCGCCATTGCGATGAAACCTGGACCGACCCGGCCGGTAATGTCATCGGTTTGATCAAGGGCCGGAACAGCAGTGCCGGTGCCTCCCGCGCGGTGCGCATCATGGGCCACATGGATGAAATCGCCATGCTGGTCAAACGCGTCGAACCGGACGGCACCCTGCGCGTGGTGGCGCTGGGCGGTGCCAATCCGGTGAACTTCGGCGTTTGCCCGGTCGACATTCTCGGCGACGAGCAAATCCTGCCCGGCGTGCTGTCGTTCGGCTCGATGCACGCGACCACCGGCTCGCCGCAAGGCCAGGACGTACTTAGCGGCGCCGTGCAATGGAAAGACGTGCACATCATCACCCGCCAGGACCCGCAAGCCTTGCAACGCATGGGCGTCCGTCCCGGCACGCGGGTGGTGCTCAGTCAGCACTGGCGCACGCCGTTTCGCGTCAACGATGCGATCGCCGCGCATTTTCTCGATGACCGCGCGCCGGTCGTGGCCATGCTGCAAGCTGTCGAGCAAGTGCAACACTGGCGCAGCGAGTTGCCCTGTGACGCCTACTTCGTCTTCACCACCCTCGAAGAAGAAAGCAACGCCGGCGCGATGTACGCCGCCGCGCATTTGCCCGGGGAAACGACCATTGCCGTCGAGGTCGGTCCGGTGATGAGCGAATACGCGACACAATTGAAGGTCGACCCGATCATCAATACCGGCGACCAGAAAGGTTATTACTCAAGGCATGTGGTGACCGCACTGGCCACTGCCGCCAAAGACTGCGGCTTTGATCCGCAATTTGCCCTGCTGGTGGACTTCGCCTCCGATGCCAGTGCGGTGATGAGCTCAGGCGTCAGCGCACACGCCGGATGCCTGGCGATACCGACCGAGAACACGCATGGCTACGAGCTGGTGGTGGATGGCGCGATCGAAGCCTGCGCCGCGACGCTGGTGCAATACCTGAAAAATCAACCGAGCGACGGCGCGCCGTGAGCCGGCGCAGCGGTGCGAATCGATGGCGCGGCGGTTTATTTGAAACGCAAGGTTCGCTGCGAGGTCAGCACATGCTCCAACTGCGGCTCGACCACCGCGCAGTGCACCGCCAGCACCCGCGCCTGCTCCCACTCAAGGTCGGGGCGTAACCATTCCAGCGCATCCTGCGCCGCGAACGCCAGCAACCGCTGGCGTTTCATCTCGCGATCCTCATGGGTCACCAGCGCAAGCCCTTCGCACCCGTTGAACGTGCTGCCGACCTGGGCCAGCGCCGCAAGAAACATGGGCGCTGGCTGACGCGACGTGGTGTAAGCCAGATTACGTGAGTGCACGCTCATCCCGGCATCCAGAGGCTCGTACCAGCCCTCGACGGCGACGAGCATGCGCCCGTCACGCTTGACCCGGTTGAACACTTTCGAGCGCATCACCAGGTGCAGCGGCAAATGCGTGAGCGGCGGCAACGTCCCGCTCGACCAGGACGGCGACCAGCCCCAGCGTACCGGCAGGCACTCGAGGGTTGTGCCGCGATGGCGAATGCCGGTGACCTGCATGCCCGGTTTGATCAGATCGCCGCGCCCGCTGTGTCGATGATCGGCGTCAGCGCTACTGTTGGTCGCAACGCCCAGCACTTCGATACGGGAAATCTTTCCTTCGAGAAAGCACGACGCCAGTTTCTGCGGGGCGGCGTGTTGAACAATGTACTCACACATTACGACGACACTCCTGACACTCGATCCGAAAACACCTACCGGGCCGCCTCAGCGGCGGCCCATCAACCGCTTGATGTTCATCCAGTCCTCGTAAGCGGCCCTGCGCCTGGCATCGGCCAGCGCTTTTGCTTCAGTGAAACGCAACCAGACATCGGCATTCTCGTCCCCCGTCTGGATGAGCTTGTAGGCGATCTCGTCGAGCAGGTCTGCCTCCCTGAACAACGCGGTATTGCGGGCGATGGCTTCATCCCATTGGGTGGGCGGGTCGGGGTCCGGGTCTGACAGGGGTCTGGTCATATCGCAAGATCCTCATCCCAGGTCACCGGCTTCGAGGCCCGCCATTGCACGTCGGTCACGCCGAACCGCTCCGCCATCGGTTTGGAAAAACGCTTCAAGGGAGGCCTTCCGGGCTTGGGGATCGGGGTCAACCCCGCGTCACAACTGGCCCACTGCCAGGCTTCCGCGTTGTTCATCAGTTTCGTCCTGATAATGAACGACTTGGGCTTGCCGTGGAGTTGGTAGTTGATCACATACAATTCTGCTTGGCTCATGAGGCTCTCCTGTTGTTACTAAACAGGGATGTTTCACGCGCGGAGAAATTCAGAGAATTTGACTGGATTTCGATATACGTTTCAAAGCCCTGAAAATTAGCTATACAGAGCCACCAAATCTGTACAAGTCGAGCGTAATGTTTTTTTAACAGCCAAATGAAAGGCAACTAACGATCCCTTGCCTGAAAACTTTGCGATGCAATTGCAGCGTGCAAACCTGATCGTGTTTGCGTTCGCCCTGTCATTTCCGTGTCATTGCGCGCAAAACCTCGTCTCATGCAGTCGCAGGCAAGAAAGTTGTACTGACGTGCAAATAAACCCTGATCTTCCGATCCTCAATAATTAATAAGCGAAGCGCTTTTCGCGCGGTTTTTTATACAAAACCAGCGAAGCCTGTGCGAAGGTTGAATTGGCCTATCGAGCCGTAACAGGAGAGTGCGAGATGGATGACGACGATCAACAGCATACTTGTACAAGATGCAGCAGGCTGTACAAAAGCCCCCAGCAAGCGGAACGCTACAAGGCGGGCGCGGGCCATGCCGGGCTGTGCGGGCGATGCATCAAGCTGCAACAAGAGCAGGCCATTGATGAAGGCCTCGCGCTCTGCGCCGCGAAGATGATGCTGATCGACAGCCAGTTCAAAACACCGCCGAAGCGCTAGTTTGATGTCTGCCGCACCCGCATCTTATGGACGATCGTTGCAGTGCGCGCAGATCAACTGACTATGGCGGTCAGCAAAACCAGTTACATATCAAAAAAGTGGCAGATTGATATTAACTTTTCGCTGCTTTGAAAGAAGTGACCGTTAGTCAGATGAACTTCAAGAAAAAACGAAACAACTCCAGCCAGTGCGATCCCAATAGCAGACCTGCCAAAAGCAGGTCGCTCACGAGTACCCTCCTTAATTGCCCGTACCCTGTACGGGCTTTTTTATCATGTTCTTTACATGCTGTTTTTGTTTAAAGCCCTAACTTCAGAACCCTGACCATTGTTAACATCCATCCCGCTAAAGCCCAGCGGTACGTTGTTCGGCATACAGGCGGCACGCCTCGCCAAAGGCGTGAAATATCTTCAGATATTCTGGATGCGACAGCACCTGCCATTCAGGATGCCACTGCACGCCCAAAGCAAATCCCTTGCTGCCCTCAACAGATAACGCCTCGATCAAACCGTCCTCCGCCACCGCCTCAACACGCAACCCCTCAGCCACCCGCGCGATGCCCTGGGCGTGCACAGAATTGACCTTGATCACGCCCTCAAGCCCAAGCCCCGCCAGAACGCCGCCCGGTTGCACCGTCACGTCGTGGGTCTTGGCGTACTGCTCTTCGATGGATTCATCACTGGGCGGTTCATGCTCCGGGCCAGGCTCATCCAGCTGCTGATGCAAGGTCCCGCCGAAGGCCACATTGAGCTCCTGCAACCCACGACACAAACCGAGCACCGGCACCCCCGCAGCAATCGCCACCCGCAACAACGGCAGCGTCAGATGATCCCGCGCCGGATCATGCTCAGTCCCCGGCGGACTCGGCGGCCCGCCGTAATGAAACGGCTCGATATTCGACGGCGCACCGGTGAACAGCAAACCATCGACACTCGCGACGATCTGCTCAGGATCAAGCAGATCAGGGAACATCGGCAAAATCAGCGGCAGCCCACCGGCCGCACTGGCCACCGCACGCGAATTCTTGTCGTCATTCATCTGCACCGCATGCGGACCGATCTTCCAGCAACTGGCCGTGACCGCAATGACAGGTAATCGAGACATACACTCCCCCCGGGATTTGGTTGTTGGCGTTTCGCCTGGAATTTTTGAGTTCGGGGTTGGGGTGGGCGTTCAGTTGGTTTTATGGGCGCGGTCATTGCCTGCCTGAAAATCAAAAGATCAAGATCAAAAGCCCCTCACCCTAGCCTTCTCCCGAAGGGAGAGGGGACTGACAGTGGTGGGTGGAAGAGGTACGCCGACCTGCGACACCGAGTCGAATGCAAGTCTCGAAGCCAACCAAAATCGGCTCCCTCTCCAGGGGGAGAGGGCTGGGGTGAGGGGTAGCCACGACGCAAATACAAAGCCGTGCGCCGCTTCTCACCACTCAATAGGCCGAGTGTCAGCTCGCCTGCTTTTGATCTTGATCCACCGGCGACGTCGGAAGGCTGAGCGCAGGGATTGATCCGGGCGTGGGAGCGCAGCGACCGTACGACGAAGTCGTACACAGCGGAAGGAGGTGCAGCGCAGCAAACCGTAGCCGCTGCGCCCGGATCGATCCCGCAGCGAAGGGACCCGAGCCTGCGAGGGCCGTACGTAGGAGCAAGCCTTTTTGGGTACTTTTTCGGCGTTTGGAAAAAGTGCCTCGCCGTAAGGGCGAAACCGCCAGCCGCAGCCCCCGCAGCAACGGATATGCACTCAAAACGACCTTTCATCCCACCACCGAAAAACCCAGTGGAACCGCAAACGCCAGCCGTTCTTCTATCGCAAACACACCCGATGGAGAACCGCAACATGACCGACCATCCACTGATAGCCACCCACACACGAAACGACACCGGCCAGCGCGGCGCAATGAGCAGCGCCGAACGCGCCCTGTCCCTCACCGCCGGCGGCGCCCTGCTCTTGCACGGCTGGCGCACCGGCGGTCTCGCCGGCGCACTGGAAATCGTCGCCGGCGCATACGGCGTATGGCGCGGCGCCGCCGGCCACTGCCGCTTGAAACAGGCCCTCACCCCTACCCCGTTCGAACAACAATTCAGCCGCGAACACCACTGGCCGATCAGCGAAGCGATCACCCGCAGCGTGACGATCAACCGCCCGCTGGAAGAAGTCCGCGACTTCATCGCCCGCGTCGAAAACATCGGGCCGTTGCTGCGCTGGGTCGACAGCGTCGAACAACTGAGCCCCGACACCACCTGCTGGACGCTGCGCGCACCCGCCGGTCGCAAACTGCAAACGACGCTGATCCGCCAGCCCGCCGAAGACCCGAACACCCTGCACTGGCAAACCCCGGACCAATCCAACTGGCAACACGACATTTCCCTGTCGTTGACCCCCGCCCCCGCCAACCGTGGCACCCAGGTCAAAGCCGTGGTCGTGTGCAAACCGGCGATGGGCAAACTCGGTTACGCCTTCGCTCGCGCAATCAGCCTGTTCAGCGACAAAGCCCTGCTCAACGGTTTACAAGCAGTCAAACAGCAGATGGAAACCGGCGAAGTCAGCAACAACCGCATGCGCCCTGAAGGCGACGATGATTTCTTTTATGTCCACGGCGACAGCGGCCATGCCGCGGCCAGCCAGCCACCGGTGAAAACCGGCGTGGCGATTGAAGGGGGGATTCACTGATGCGCGCACTCACCTGGCAAGCACCCAACCATCTGCAAGTCGACAACGTCCCCGATCCGTCGATTCTCAACCCGCGCGATGCGATCATCCGCGTCACGATGTCCTCGGTTTGCGGCTCCGATCTGCACCTGCTCGGCGGTTACGTTCCGGCGATGAAACCGGGAGACATCATCGGCCATGAATTCATGGGCGAAATCGTTGAAGTCGGCCCCGGCGTCAATGGCCTGCGCAAGGGCGACAAGGTCATCACCATTTCGATCATCGGCTGCGGCAATTGCGAGCCGTGTCAGCGCAGCGATTTTTCCTGCTGCGACAACTCCAACCCCAACCCGTCGGTGACCGACCTCGCCTACGGCCAACCGTGCTGCGGGATCATCGGCTACAGCCACGCGTTCGGCGGCTACCCCGGCAGCCACGCCACCTACGTGCGCGTGCCCTACGCCGACGTCAACCTGTTCAAGGTGCCCGAAGGCGTGCGCGACGAGCAGGCGCTGTTCGTCTCCGATGCCGCGCCCACCGGTTATTTCGCCGCCGACAACGCCGACATTCAACCGGGCGAAACGGTCGCAGTCTGGGGCTGCGGCGGCGTCGGGCTCATGGCGATCTGCAGCGCTTATCTGCTCGGCGCCGAACGGGTCATTGCGATCGATCGTTACCCCGAGCGACTGCGCCTTGCCGAAGAACGCTGCAACGCCATTCCGATCAATTACGAGCAGACCAACGTTCACGAAGCGCTGCTGGAACTGACCGGCGGGCGCGGGCCGGACCGCTGCATCGATTGCGTCGGCATGGAAGCTCACGGCACGGAAATCGACTACGCCTACGACAAGACCAAACAGATGCTGCGCCTGCACACCGAACGCGGCACCGTGCTGCGCCAGGCCATTCGCGCCTGTCGCAAGGGCGGCACGGTGTCGGTGGTCGGGGTGTATGGCGGGTTGCTGGACAAATTCCCGATGGGCGCGATCGTCAACAAGGCGCTGACGGTGCGCTCCGGGCAACAGCCGGGGCAACGCTACGCACCGACGTTGTTCGAGCACATTCAGAAAGGCGAACTCGATCCGTCGTGGCTGCTGACCCATCCGATGAGCCTGGAGGACGGCGCCGAAGGCTATCGGATGTTCAAGGAGAAAACCGATCAGTGCATTCGCGCCGTGTTCAAGCCGTGAAGGTTGCAACGCCGCTGACGCCGGTTGCCGGCGGCAGCGGCGCTGTCATTCATTCTCATGGCCGTGTGCGTCGGCACAGGACAATCGCCCCGACTCGCCGCCGGCGATGCGTTCTGCCTGATCGATGCCGCGCTTGAGCGCGTCTTCGACTTCCCATTCGATACCGGGCAATTTTCTGATTCGCTCGTAGGCGCATTCGCCGGTCGCCGTGTAGACGCTGATAAACATTTCCACGTCGCCGTCATCCGCCTCGCGTGCCCGCACCTCGATGTGACAACCGTTTTCGACTTCTTCCGTGTGGCACTTTTCTGCCCTCTCCGTGGCCTTCCATTTGCTGTAGGTTTCGCCGCGTTTGAACATGTCGTACTCCTGATCTGAATCCGCTTATTCAAAGACCCAGGCTGTCGCTGGATGATTCCCGAATTTGCCAAAGGTCATTTCCAGCATAGTCCGCCAGTTCTGCCCCGCCGTTTCGCTAGTTCAACCGTTCGTCAGGTTCAGTAACATTTTGTCAAACCAATGCCCAAGGGTTTATTCAAAAAATCGTGGCTCACATGAACCACTGTTACAGCCGCCTGAATATTGATGCAGGCAACTTCGCTGCGCTTTAAACAAACGCAGCGGCAATACCTCAACTCATTGTTTTACTCAGGTGCGTCGCAGTTCCGCCACAGGACGAGGATCGGCGTTTATACAGGAGCATGTATGAAGCGAATCATTGGGTATGGCCTGACCTATCTCGCTACCAGCGTTGTTCTCGCCGGTTGCAACTTGATCGTGTTCAACCCCAAGGGCCAGGTGGCCAAGGACGAACGCGACCTGATCATCCTCGCGACCGGCCTGATGCTGCTGGTGGTGATTCCGGTCATCGTGATGACTTTCCTGTTCGCCTGGCGCTATCGCGCCACCAACAAAAAAGCCCGCTATTCGCCGCGCTGGGCCAGCTCGCACAAGATCGAAGCGGTGGTCTGGGGCGTGCCGTTCCTGATTATCTGCGTGCTCGGCTGGGTCACTTGGGAAACCACGCACGCGCTGGACCCTTACCGACCGCTCGACTCCGATGTCCCGCCGGTGAACGTGCAGGTGGTCGCCACGGACTGGAAATGGTTGTTCATTTACCCGGATCTGGGTATTGCTTCGGTCAATGAACTGGCACTGCCGGTCAATACGCCGGTAAGTTTCACCGTCACTTCCGACGCGGCCATGACTTCGTTCTTTATTCCGGCTCTCGGCGGGCAGATATATGCCATGGCGGGCATGCAGACCAAGTTGCATTTGATCGCCAATGAGGCCGGCCAATATCGCGGAATCGCCGCCAACTATAATGGCCACGGCTTCTCCGACATGCACTTCAACACCCTGGCATTGAATGGCGCCGACTATGATGCGTGGGTAAACAAGGTCAGGAACACCCCCCAGCAACTTGATCAGAACAGTTATGCCGAACTGGCGAAGCCTTCGGTTGCGCACCCGATTACTTATTACTCGAAAGTTCAGGAGCGACTGTTCCTGAATATCGTCGACAAGTACGAAGGCATGAACAAGGCACCGCGCCCCACGGGTAGCCAGGTGCAACGCAACAGCGACGACAAGCGCGTCGATCAACAACCGAGTCTGCTGGCCGAGGAGCGTTAACAATGTTCGGGAAACTTTCATGGGACGCGGTTCCCTTACACGAGCCGATTGTCATGTATACCCTGGCCATCGTTGGCCTGATGGGTTTTGCCCTGGTCGGCACCGTCACCTGGAAGCGCAAGTGGGGGTACCTCTGGCGCGAGTGGTTCACCTCGGTCGATCACAAGAAAATCGGCTGCATGTACATCATCGTCGCCCTGGTCATGCTGCTGCGCGGCTTTTCCGACGCGATCATGATGCGCACCCAGCAGGCCATGGCCTCGAGTGGCGGGCCGGGTTATTTGCCGCCGGAACACTACGACCAGATCTTCACCGCCCACGGCGTGATCATGATTTTCTTCATGGCCATGCCATTCGTGGTCGGCCTGATGAACATCGTCGTGCCGTTGCAGATTGGCGCGCGCGATGTGGCCTATCCGTTTCTCAATGCGCTGAGTTTCTGGCTGTTCGTGGTCGGTGCGGCGCTGGTCAATATCTCGCTGGGCGTCGGTGAATTCGCCCGCACCGGCTGGGTCGCCTACCCGCCCCTGTCCGAACTCGGCTACAGCCCCGGGGTGGGCGTCGATTACTACATCTGGTCATTACAGATATCCGGGATAGGCACGTTACTCACCGGGGTCAACTTCTTCGTGACCATTCTGAAAATGCGCACCGAAGGCATGACCCTGTTCAAGATGCCGGTGTTCACCTGGAACGCCCTGTGCACCTCGGTGCTGATCCTCGCTGCGTTCCCGATCCTCACCGCGACCCTGCTGATGCTCACCCTCGACCGCTATCTGGGCATGCACTTCTTCACCAACGAGGCCGGCGGCAACCCGATGATGTACGTCAACCTCATCTGGGCCTGGGGTCACCCGGAGGTGTACATCCTGATTCTGCCGGCCTTCGGGATCTTTTCCGAAATCGCCGCGACCTTCAGCAGCAAACGCCTGTTCGGTTACGTGTCGCTGGTGTGGGCAACGATTGCGATCACCATCCTGTCGTTCATCGTCTGGCTGCACCACTTCTTCACCATGGGCGCCGGGGCCAACGTCAATGCGTTCTTCGGCATCATGACGATGATTATCGCGGTGCCGACCGGGGTGAAAATCTTCACCTGGCTGTTCACCATGTACCGCGGGCGGGTGCGCTTCGAAACGCCGATGTTGTGGACGCTGGGCTTTATCGTCACGTTCAGCATCGGCGGCATGACCGGCGTGCTGCTGGCGGTGCCCGGCGCGGACTTCCTGTTGCATAACAGCCTGTTTTTGATCGCGCACTTCCATAACGTGATCATCGGCGGCGCGGTGTTCGGCTACATGGCCGGGCTGACCTACTGGTTTCCGAAAGCCTTCGGCTTCCGCCTCAACGACCGGCTCGGGCGCATCGCCTTCTGGTGCTGGCTGATCGGTTTCTACTTCGCCTTCATGCCGTCCTACGTGCTCGGTTTCATGGGCATGACCCGACGCCTCAACCACTTCGACAACCCGGCCTGGCAACCGTGGCTGCTGCTAGAACTGGTCGGCGTCGGCATCATTCTTTGCGGCGTGTCCGCGCAGGCGCTGCAGCTGTATGTGAGCATCCGCAACCGCGCCAAATACCGCGACCTCACCGGCGACCCGTGGGATGGCCGCACACTGGAATGGGCCACGGCCTCGCCGCCACCGTTCTACAACTTTGCCGAGCAGCCGAAAGTCAACGATCTGGACGCTTACTGGGGCATGAAAGAGCGCGGCGTCAGCACCCTGAGCCACACCGATTACCGCGCCATCCACATGCCACGCAATACCTCGGCCGGTCTGGTGATCAGCATTTTCGCGCTGATCTGCAGCTTCGCCCTGGTCTGGCATATCTGGTGGCTGGCGATCTTCGGCCTGGTGGCTTCGGTGGTTGCCATGGTCGTGCGCAGTTATGACGAAGACATCGACTATTTCGTCCCCGCGCAGGAAGTGGCGCGGATCGAAAAAGCACGTCTCAAAGACCTGGCGGAGGCTTGATCATGTCCAATATCGTCCTGGAAAAAGACATCGCTCACAGCCATGAGCAAGGCCACGAAGATGCCGGTTCCATGCGAGTGTTCGGTTTCTGGATCTACCTGATGACCGACTGCATCCTCTTCGCGACGCTGTTCGCCGGCTACGCCGTGCTGCGTGACAGCGTCGCCGGAGGGCCGTCGACCGTCGATATTTTCGAGTTGCCCTACGTCCTCGCCGAAACCGCCCTGCTGCTGCTCAGCAGCATCACCTACGGCTACGCCATGTTGGCGATGAACCGCAACGACAAGGCCCATGTGCTGCGCTGGCTGGCGGTGACCTTCGTGCTGGGCTGCGGCTTCATCGCGATGGAAATCAACGAATTCCATCACCTCATCGCACAAGGCTACGGCCCGGATCGCAGCGGCTTTCTCACCGCGTTTTTCACCCTGGTCGGCACCCACGGCGCGCACGTGCTCAGCGGCTTGGTGTGGATGGCGATTCTGATGGCGCAGGTCAGCAGCCGCGGCCTGACCAACACCAACACCACACGCCTGAGTTGCCTGAGCCTGTTCTGGCACTTCCTCGATGTCGTGTGGATTTGCGTGTTTACCGTGGTTTATCTGTTGGGGGTGGTGTGACATGTATAACCAAAGTCAGGTTCACAGCAGTGCCGGGACCAGCCACGGCAGCAGCCGTACGTACATGGTCGGCTTCATCATTTCGGTGGTCCTTACCGTGATTCCGTTCGGTCTGGTGATGTTTCCGACCTTGCCGCGCAGCGTCACCGCGTGGGTGGTGGTGGCGCTCGGCGTGGTGCAGGTCTTCGCCCACCTGAAATATTTCCTCCATCTGGACACGGCCTCGGAACAGCGCTGGAACCTCATCGCGCTGATATTTTCCGCCGTCATCATTCTTCTGCTGGTTGGGCTTTCACTATGGATCATGGACAGCATTCACCACAACATGCTGGCGCACTGAGGCAATGGAGGGTACCGCTCAACGTCGGCATTGAACTGACCAAACCGGGGATCATCTTCGGCAATCTGGCATCGGTACTCGGTGGTTACCTGCTCGCGGTGGCCGGCCGGCCTTTGTCGCTCGCGCATCTGCTGGCCACCGTGCTCGGTACCGCGTTGATCATTGCTTGCGGTTGCGTGATCAATAACTGCGTGGATCGCGATATCGACCGGCGCATGGTCCGCACCTGTCATCGGGCGCTGGCGATCCGTGCGGTATCGGTGCCGGCAGCGCTGACTTACGCGGGTGTACTGGGATTGCTCGGTTTTGCTTTGCTCTGGCGCGGCACAACACTGGTGGCGTGTGCGCTGGCGGCGATTGGCTTGATCATCTATGCAGGCGTTTATACCTGCCTGATGAAGCGCCGCTCGCACTGGGGCACGCTGGTCGGCAGCCTGTCCGGCGCCATGCCGCCGGTGATCGGTTATGGCGCGGTGACCGGCAGTTTCGACGCCACCGCGCTGTTGCTGGTCATCGTGTTCTGCTGCTGGCAGATGCCGCATTCCCATGCGATCACCGTCATGCGCCATGAAGATTTTCGTGCTGCCGGCCTGCCAACCCTGACGCTGAGTCAGGCGCGGCGCGAGATCGTTTTGTACATGCTTGCGTTCCTTATCAGCGCCGCCGTGCTGGGCTGGGTGGCGAATCTCAACGTGTCGTATGCGCTGGTAATTATCGGTCTGGGTGGCTACTGGTTTTATGTCGCTCTGCGGCGAATCAGCACCCGCACATCGAAAGCCTGGGCACGACGGCTCTTTGTGGTGTCGATTCTGCTGATTCTGGCGTTGAACCTGTCGTTGGCGCTGAACGCGGTACTGCCGTCATTCAGCGTTTAGCCAGCGCGTAGCGACCGCTCATCGGTCCTGAAGAAATCCGTTCAAACCCTGTCGCGTTGCCGGTTATCAGAATTTATGAACGCAACAACCATCAGCAACCGGGAGGCCCACATGGCAAACGACACCTCAACATCGCAATGCGCCTGCTCTGGATGCACCTGCAGTGCCGATAACACCGTCGAGCGCGACGGCAAACGCTATTGCAGCCAGGCTTGCGCCGACCTTCACCCCAATGGCCAGCCCTGCCCGTCGAGCAGTTGCCACTGCGAGCAAAATCTGGGGCACAGTGAGCGCAACGTCAGTGATTCAAAACTGGACGAAGCGGTGGAAGAAACCTTTCCCGCCAGCGATCCGATTTCACCGTAACGCGCAGGCCTGTTTTTTAACCGCTGGAGAGATTGAAATGGACGAGGAAACCATCCGCAAAACCGCCTATCGCCTTTGGGAAGAGCAAGGCCGGCCGCACGGGCAGGATTTCGATCACTGGTTCCAGGCCCGCGCCGAGCTCGATGCGTTCGACTCCGACGGCTTGCCCGGCTCGGTCGCCAGCAGCGTAGCGCCGCCGGCACCGCGGAAAAACAGCAAAGAGGCGCCCGCCACCACGGCGAGCAAAACCCGCAAGAAAACCTCAACCGCAGCGAAATGACCCGCATGCCGTCGCCAATCCTGACCAGGCGCTGAAGCTTTGCAGCGCGGCGCTAACCTGGTGGCGGCGGCGTTCGCCCTCACAGCGTTGTCCTATGGCCTGGCACGGTTTGCCTACGGCCTGTTGCTGCCGCAGATTCGTCAGGAGCTGGCGCTCAGCGTCTCGGTGGCCGGATGGATCGGCGGCAGCGCCTTCGCGGCCTATTGCGTGGGCATCGTTGCCACATTCATTAGCAATGGAAAAATCAGCCCGCGCGGGCTCACGGTGATCGCCGGTGCCGCCGCTGCGCTGGGCATGGGTTTGATGGTTTTTGCCCAGTCAGGCCTGGCGCTGGGCTGTGGCGTGGCGCTCGCCGGATTGAGCACCGGCCTGACTTCACCGCCGCTGGCCAGCGCGGTGGCGGCACGCTTTGCCGAGGCGCAGCGCGCTCGGGCCAACGGTTTCATCAATGCCGGCACTGCCGCCGGCATCGTTTTTTCCGGTTTGGCCGTGGTTGTCGCCGCAGGGCAATGGCGGCAGTTGTATGCGCTGTTCGCAATGATGGGCGTCGGCATTACGCTGTGGCTGTGGTTTGCCGTACCGCGCCGTGGCGAAGACTCAATCACGGGCAACTTCTCCTTGGCCCTGCTGCGCCGCGCCGGTGTGTTGCCGCTGTGTTGCAGCGCCTTTTTGATGGGGCTGGCGAGCACGGCGATCTGGACGTTCGGCGCCGACATTCTGCGCGCTGAAGCCGGTTTCTCTGATCGGTCGATTGCCTGGGCGTGGATATTGCTCGGCGCGGCGGGCATCAGTGGCTGCACCACCGGCGTGCTGACCGGTCGTTTTGGTGTTGCGCGCATGCATCGATTGGCCCTCGCAGGGATCGCTGCCGGCACGCTGGGGCTGGCGGCGGCTTCGGTTTCCGCGGTTTATGGGCTCGCGGCGATGTGTCTGTTTGGCGCGGCTTATATCGTCTCGTCCGGCGTGTATCTGATTCAGGGGATCAACCTGTTTCCGGATCGTCCGGATCTGGGGCTGGGCATTCCGTTTCTGGTCCTGGCGCTGGGGCAAACCGCCGGCACGCCGTTGTTTGGCGCGGTGCTGGAGACCGCCGGGGTGATCGTCGCCCTGTGCGCGTTTGCCTTGGCTGCAGGCGTGGCGATGCTGCCGAGAGCAAGCGTCGCAAAGCATCCGATCAAGCAGCCGGTTGGAGAATTTCCAGCAGAAAATCGATGAACACGTTGATCCGGCTCGAACCGCGGTGGTTGGGCAGGTACAGCGCGTTGATGCAGCTACTGGCAGTGCCGGGATTGACCTGATATTGCTCGAGCACGCGCACCAGCCGCCCGGCGGCGACATCGTCGCGCACCAGCCAGTCAGCCAGCAGCGTCACCCCGCCACCGTCGATCGCGGCTTCGCGAAGGATGTCGGCATTGTTGCTTTGCAGGCGCCCGTGCACGTTGAGCTGGATGGATTCGTCGTCGCCCTGAAAGGTCCAGTGCTGATGCGTGCCGGCGTAATCGAAGCGCAGGCATTGATGGTCGAGCAGGTCGCGCGGGTGACACAGCTCGGCACTCTGCGCCAGGTACTCGGGGCTGGCGACGACCCAGCGCTGGAACTGCCCGACGCGTTTGCTGACGATGTCCTCGCTGACCACTGAGGAGCCGAGGCGCACCGAGACGTCGATCTGTTCGCTGAGCAGATCGCTGACCTGATCACTCAGCGACAGGCTGATTTCCAGGCCCGGATGGCGCGCCAGGAAGCGGCTCAGGTGCGGCGCGATGAGGCGCCGGCCGAACTCCACCGGCACGCTGATGCGCAGCCGCCCTTGCGCCTCGCTGCCACGGTCGGCGACCACCGCGTCGGCTTCGTCGATGGCCTCGAGAATCGCCACGGCCTTGTCGAAGTAGGTCTGCCCGGCCACCGTCACGCTGGTGTTGCGCGTGGTGCGATTGAGCAGGCTCGCGCCCAGCTCGTGTTCCAGCCCCGCCACCTGCCGGGTCACCGAAGACGTCGAGATCCCGAGTTTGCGCGCCGCTGAGGAATAGCCCCCGCAGCGCACGGTTTCGACAAACATCTTCAAGGCCAGCAACTTGTCCATCAGCGGGGTCCGGTCGGAAAGGAACGGCGCTGATTGTGCATCACCGTTCGCTTGCCGTCTTGTATCGCCGTGCTTGGCTGCAGCGGCCGCGTACTCAGGCATCGGCTTTGTGGCTCAGGAAAAGCCCCAGCGCCAGGGCCGGCAGCAACGCTACCGCAACCGCAGACAAGTTCCAGCCGAAGTGCTCGTAGAGCGGGCTGGCGACCAGCGAACCGAGGGCGCCGCCGACGAAAATGCTGGTCATGTACACCGCATTGAGGCGCGCACGGCTGTGCGGGTCGATCGCGTAAACCTCACGCTGGCCTAGGACCAGATTCAACTGCACGGCAAAGTCCAGCAGCACCGCACACACCACCAGCCACAAGTAACTGCTGCTCGGCAGTGCAGCGATCAGCAGCGAAACAGGAGCCAACAACAACGCCACCAGCGTGCCGCGCCGTGCATGCCCGGCATCGGCCAGGCGACCGGCAATCGGTGCAGCAATCGCCCCGACCGCGCCAACCAGGGCGAAGATCGCCACTTGCGCCTGACTGAAGCCGTGATGACGCATCAGTTCGATCGGCGCCAGGGTCCAGAACAGGCTGAAGCTGGCGAAGAGCAACCCCTGATACAACGAACGCTGACGCAACAGCGCATGCTGGCGCGCCAAGGCAAATACCGAACCGATCAACGCCGTGTACGTGGCTTTATGGCTCGGTACGCGGCGTGGCAGCGCAACGGCGGTGATCAGTGCAATGACCGCCATCAACCCGGCAGCGCTGAAAAACACCCCGCGCCAGCCGAACACTTCGACCAACAGACTCGACAGTGGCCGCGACAACAAAATCCCCAGCAACAGGCCACTCATGATGTTGCCGACCACCCGGCCGCGCGTGGCTTCAGGCGCCAGATGCGCGGCCAGCGGCACGAGGATCTGCACCGCCACCGAAGTCAGGCCGATCAGCAGGGAAAACACCAGGAACATCGACGGCGAATGGGTCAGGCCGGCGCACAACAGCGTGACACTCGCGGCGAGCGTGAAACCGACCACCAGACGGCGGTTTTCCATCAGGTCGGCCAGCGGCACCAGTAACAGCAGGCCCAGGGCATAACCGAACTGGGTCAGCGAGACGATCAGGCTGGCATTCGCGCTGGAGAGGCCGATTTGCGGGGCGATCAATTCGACGATGGGCTGCGCGTAATAAAGGTTGGCCACGACCGCGCCGCAGCAGAACGCGAGGAACGCGACCATCAGGCCGGAGAGTGAAGCGGGTTGCTCGGCCTTGGCCGTAGCGGCGGGATTGCCGGTGAGCATGGTGACACCTCATTGCGTCTGGAAAAGGTGAGCCAAGGCTACGGCCAGCACCGGGCCGCGAGAATCACTGCGCCGGGCAACGCAGTGATGCGTGTGGCGCAACGGCACACGGCGTTGCTTGTGACGCAACGCGCTGTTGCGCCAAGCGCGGATTCTCCGCCGCGCGAGTGTTCTCTAGGCTTTGTCCGAGGCGCAAACGTCGGCGCCCTTCCCGGTCGCCACAAGGAGCTTCGCATGACTCGCCATTCCCTCCCCCCGCTGTTGTGCCCTTTGCCGGGGTCGTGCTGATGAACCTGTCCTGGCTGAGATCCCGTAACTTCTGGATCGTTGTTGCGCTGCTGGCGGCGATGGCGCTGATCGCCGCCGTGCTGTTGATGTGGCGCCCGGCGATTGCGCCAATCGAGCGCCCTCCGAGATTCGATACGGCGCAGATCCAGCGCGGTGGGCGGGTCGTCGAAGCTGGCGATTGCGCGGTCTGCCATACCCGCCCCGGCGGTGAATATCTGGCCGGTGGGCTGCCGCTGGTAACGCCGTTCGGCACCCTGTACAGCACCAACATCACCCCGGATGCACAGACCGGTATCGGCCAATGGTCGCTGCCGGCCTTCGAACGGGCGATGCGCCAGGGCATCGCCCGTGACGGGCATTTCCTCTACCCGGCGTTTCCCTACGTGCACTACCGGCGCATGAACGCCGACGACATCGCCGATGCCTACGCCTACCTGATGAGCGGCCCCGCCGTGCAGGCACCGGCGCGGCAGAACCAGATGAATTTCCCGATGAACATTCGTCCGCTGGTGTCGTTCTGGAACCTGCTGTTTCTCCACGGCGAACCGTTGACGCCACTGGCCGAGCGCAGCGCGGCGTGGAACCGTGGACGTTATCTGGTCGACGGGCCGGGGCACTGCGCCGGCTGCCATTCGCCGCTGAACCTGATCGGCGCGGAAAAATCCTCCAAGTATCTGCAGGGCGGCAGTGTTGACGGCTGGGACGCTCCGGCGCTGGTCGGTCTGGGGCAACGGGCGAATCCGTGGAACCGCGAGCAGCTGGTCGATTATCTGCGTGCCGACGTGGTCGCCGGTCACGGTACTGCGGCTGGCCCGATGCGCCCGGTCAGCCTAGGTCTGGCGCGTCTGCCGGCCAGCGAAGCCGATGCGATTGCCGAGTACCTGCTGAGCCTGGAGCAGCCGCCGACCGTTACCGAAACCACGGCGCCAACGCCGGTCGACCCCGCCTCCACTGCCCAAGGCGCACTGCTGTTTAGCAGTGCCTGCGCCGGCTGCCATGGCCGCGCCGCGCCGATGCGCGAAATCGACGGGCGTCCGCCACTGGACAGCACCTCGGCGCTGCACGCGGCCAGTTCGCGCAATTTCCTCAAGACCGTAATCGAAGGCCTGCCGGCCACGCCCGGTTCGCCGGGCCCGCAAATGCCCGGGTTCGCCGCCAGCCTCGACAACTCGCAACTCGCCGCACTGGCCGTGTATCTGCGCCAGCAGGTGCGCCCCGACCAGCCCTGGGCAGACCTCTCTTCCACTATTGAAGCGTTACGTCAGGAGGCCAAATGAGCCAGATCACCCTCAACGTCAACGGCGCAGCCCAGGCATTGGAGCTGGAACCGGACATGCCGCTGCTGTACGCGCTGCGCAATCATCTGGGCCTGAATGGCGCCAAGTACGGCTGTGGTCTGGGTCAGTGCGGTGCCTGCACAGTGATCGTCGATGACCAACCAGTGTTTGCCTGCCTGACGCCCTGCGCAGGTCTGCAAGGCAAGCAGATCCGCACCGTGGAAAGCCTCGGCAACGCGGAGAAACCCGGCCCGCTGCAAGCGGCCTTCATCGAAAAACAAGCGGCGCAATGCGGCTACTGCATCGCCGGCATGCTGATGCGTGCGCAAGCGCTGCTCGAGCAAAATCCTCACTCGGATGAGCAAACCATTCGCGAACACATGGCCGCCAATCTGTGCCGCTGTGGCACACATCTGCGCATCATCGAAGCGATCAGCCTGGTCGCCGGGCAACACGGGAGCCGGCCATGAGCGAATCAACCGGCCTGAATCCCAGCCGTCGGGCATTCTTGCGCGGCGGCGCATTGCTGATGGCCTTCACCCTGGTGCCGATGGCGCGGCGGGCGCTGGCCGATACCGAAGTCGACACGCTCGGCACCGTGGTGCTGGCCCCGGATCTGCCGGGCAGCCTGCGCACCAATCCCTACCTCGACGCGTGGATTCGCATCGGCGCCGACGGCATCACCGTGTACACCGGCAAGGTCGAGTTGGGCACCGGAGTAAAAACCGCGTTGCTGCAAATTGCCGCCGAGCGCCTGCAAGTGCCGGCCAGTGCGATCAACCTGCTCACCGCCGACACCGCGCTGACACCCAACGAAGGCTACACCGCCGGCAGTCACAGCATCTTCGACAGCGGCACCGCGCTGTTCAATGCCGCCGCGCAAGTACGTGAGATGCTGGTGGACTCCGCCGCACGCCGCTGGCAGGTCGACCCGGCGCAGCTGACCACCGCTGATGCGATGATCGAAGGGCCGGCCGGGCAACGCATGAGTTACGCCGAAGCGGTCAGCAACGTCGATGTGCACCAATACGCCAAGGCGCAATCGCCGAGCCTGCCAACGGCGGATTTCAAGCTGATCGGGCATTCGCTGCCGCGTCTGGACATTCCGGCAAAGGTCAGCGGCGGTGCCGCGTTCGTCCAGGACATGCGCTTGCCCGGCATGCTCCACGCGCGGGTGATTCGCCCGCCGCGTCCGGGTTGCACGCTGGAGGCGTTCGATGTCCCGGCCATCGAAGCGTTGGCCGGGGTGGTCAAGGTGATCCGTGACGGCAATTATCTCGCCGTGCTTGCCCGTGACGAATGGCGAGCGATCAAGGCCATGCGCAGCGCCAGCGAGGTCGCGCGCTGGCGGGGTGGCGACGCAATTCCCGAGGCCGAAAATATCCATGCCTTGCTCAAGCGCCTGCCTTCGCGGCGCTATCCGATCAGCAACAATGGTGACGTGAATACCGCCGGTGAAACGCGTTTCAAGGCGCGGGTGACCAAGCAGTATCTGATGCACGGCTCGATCGGTCCGTCCTGCGCCGTGGCCTGGTTCAAGGACGGCGTGCTGACGGTGTGGACCCATACCCAAGGCGTCTATCCGCTGCGCGCCGGCATCGCCGAAATGCTGCGTCTGCCGCCGGAGCGGGTGCGCTGCATCCACAGCGAGGGCTCCGGCTGTTACGGCCACAACGGTGCCGACGATGCCGCCGCCGACGCCGCGTTGATTGCCATGCGCGTACCCGGCACGCCGGTACGCGTGCAGTGGATGCGCGAGCAGGAAAATCTCTGGGAACCGTACAGCTCGGCGATGGTGGCCGAAGTAGACGTCGGCCTGGCGAACAATCGCCTGCAGGACTGGAACTACGAGTTGTGGACCACCCCGCACAACGAGCGCATCGTCAATGCCGGGCGCCTGTTGCCGGCGCGTCTGTTGGCGCAGCCGTTCGCCTCGGCGCCCTCGGTGCCGATCGCCCAGCCCGAAGGCGACGGCGACCGCAACGCCGTGCCGCTGTATGAACTCGGCGCGACGCGGATCAATATGAACTTCGTCACGACCATGCCGTTTCGCACCTCGGCGATGCGCTCGCTCGGCGCGCACATCAATATTTTCGCCATCGAAGCGAGCATTGATGAACTGGCAAACAAATCCGGCCTCGATCCGGTAGCCCTGCGCCTGGCGCATCTCACCGACCCGCGTGCGCGTGCGGTGATCGAGCGGGTGCGAGATGCCATCGACTGGCCGCATAAAAACTCCGAGCCCGGCGCCGGCATCGGTTTCGCCTTCGCTCGCTATAAAAACATCATGGGTTACTGCGCCCTCGCCATGCGCCTGCGCGTGCATCCGCAAACCGGCGAAGTGCGCATGGAGCATGTGGTGACGGCGGTGGATGTCGGCCAGATCGTCAGCCCCGACGGCCTGCGCAATCAGGTCGAGGGCGGCATCGTGCAGTCGGCGAGCTGGACGCTGTACGAGAAAGTCGCCTACGACGCCGGCGGCATTCGCAGTTACGACTGGAGCGGCTACCCGATCCTGCGCTTCACGCAACTGCCGAAAAAAGTCGACGTGCATTTGCTCGACCAGCCCGGCGAACCGTTCCTCGGCGCCGCCGAAATTGTCCAGGGGCCGATGGCCGCTGCGCTCGGCAATGCCGTCGCCAATGCCACCGGCCGGCGCTGGCTGAACCTGCCGCTGAGCCGTTCGACCCAACCCTCCTGAGCACCGCCCGCGTTCATCGCCAATGAACGCGGGCGCCGTTGCGCCAGGCGCAAAACAGCGTAGCGCCGCCCACCGATTATCACCCCCGCCCGGCCCGGTTAACGTAGCTCTACCGCGTGCGCTGCCCGGCTGTCGCGCCTGAATCCAATCGCTAAATTTCTGGAGTTGCCCATGACCCGCCGCCTGTTTCAACCCGTCACCCTCGGCCCTTATACCCTCGCCCATCGCGTCGCCATGGCACCGCTGACGCGCTCGCGCGCCGGCCAGCCGGGCGACGTGCCGACGGCGATGAACGCCGAGTACTACCGCCAACGTGCCAGCGCTGCGCTGATCATTACTGAAGCCACACAGATCTCCCGCCAGGGCCAGGGTTACGCATGGACGCCGGGCATTTACAACGATGAGCAGGTCGAGGCCTGGCGCGAAGTCAGCGGCGCGGTGCATGGCGCTGGCGGGCTGATTTTCATGCAGCTGTGGCACGTCGGCCGCGTCTCGCACCCGAGCTTTCAACCGGACGCTGGCCTGCCGGTCGCACCGAGCGCACTGCCGGTGCCCGGCAAGACTTTCATCGTTGACGAAAACGGCAACGGTGTCTGGGGTGATGTGCCGGTACCGCGCGCCCTCGAAACCGCAGAAATCGCCGCCATCGTCGAGGACTATCGCCGCGCTGCGCGCAATGCCATTCGTGCCGGGATGGACGGCGTGGAGATTCATGCGGGCAACGGCTACCTGCTCGATCAATTCCTCAACAGCAACAGCAATCAGCGCAACGACGCCTACGGCGGCAGCGTCGAAAATCGTGCGCGCCTGTTGCTTGAGGTGGTCGCGGCCGTGGCCGACGAAGTTGGGGCCGAACGCGTCGGCGTACGTCTGACGCCAATGGGGCGGTTCATGGGCATGGGCGATGACACCCCGGAGGCCACGTTCGGCCATCTGGTCGAGGCGCTGAATACGTGGAATCTGGCGTATTTGCACCTGGTCGAGCCGGCGATGGTCGGCACGGTCAAGGACGAAAATTTCGACCCCCGCTGGGACGCGATCATTGCTCAGTTGCGCGCAACCTGGAAAGGCCTGCTGATGCTTGCGGGCGGTTACGACGCCGAGTCTGCCGAGCAGGCACTGCGCTCGGGCCGCGCCGACATCATCGCGTTTGGCCGGCCGTTTCTGGCCAACCCGGACCTGCCGCGGCGGCTGCGCGAGCACCTGTCGCTGAACACGCCGGACCCGAGCAGTTTTTTCGGTGGCGATCAGCGCGGGTACGTCGATTATCCGTTTCATGCCTGAGCGGGAAGTGCGAGGCGGCTTCAGAACTTTTCAGGTTTGCTTAAGGACTTTAAATGTCGGCGGCGCCCAGACTTTGCCTAACGATCAGGAGAGCCGCCATGACCCCGCAACCGGTGAATTCAGACCATCCCTTCACGCTGGCGCGTCCATTGGGCGCGCTGTCCGGCTGGCAGGAACGCCGCGCCAAGGCGTTCATTCTCGGCGATTTGAGCCGCAGCTTGCGGGTCAGTGAGATTGCCGAGCACTGCAATCTGTCGCGCAGTCATTTTTCCCGGGCGTTCAAGCGGGTGACCGGGTGCTCGCCGCAGGAGTGGATGTTGCGGGTGAAGATCGACAAGGCGAAGGGTTTGTTGCTGACGTCGATGCCGATTACCGAGATTGTCTACGAGTGTGGGTTTTCTGATCATTCGCACTTTACCCGCACGTTCGGGCGCCTGGTGGGGATGCCGCCGAAGGCCTGGCGTCAGGCGATGGCGCTGGACGCTGCGCGCGTTGCGGTGGTGGGCGAGCGGGTGGCGGTTTGGGAGGGTGCGGTGGGTTTGGCGGTGGTGGCGCGGGGGGTGGAATTGCGTACTTGATTTTCGTTTGTTTGCTCGCTCTTTTGGCCGCTTTTTTGCGGTCTTTTTTTTTTTGCCGTGGCGGCCTGTGGGCCGACCAGGCTTTGGGGGGTTTGGGTGTATATCCGGTATTTTGGGTGTTGCTGATGGCGGTTTCGCCCTTACGGCGAGTCCCTTTTTCAAACGCCGGAGTGCCGGCCCAGCAAAAAGGAACCAAAAGGCTTTGCTCCTACGTACGGCCCTCGCAGGCTCGGGTCCCTTCGCTGCGGGATCAATCCGGGCGCAGCGGCTACGGTTTGCTTCGCTGCACCTACTTCCGCTGTGTACGACTTCGTCGTACGGTCGCTGCGCTCCCACGCCCGGATCAATCCCTCCGCTCAGCCTTCCGATGTCGCTGGTTAGGCAAGATCAAGATCAAAGGCACTCGAGCTAACGCTCATTGTTGAGTGGTGAAAAGCGGTTGTTCGACTTGAAATTTGTAGTGGATTCGCCCCTCACCCCAGCCCTCTCCCCCTGGAGAGGGAGCCGATTTGTGGGCCGTTCAAAACTTGCGTTCGACCAGGTATTTCAGGTCGGCGTAGGCGCTCGCATCCACCCCGGTCAGTCCCCTCTCCCTCCGGGAGAGGGTTAGGGTGAGGGGCTTTTGATCTTCAGCACCGATTCAAGCATCACCCGGCAATCCCAGCGGCAACGTAAATCCAATCCGTGCGCCCTCTTCGCTGTCTTCCACTTGCAGTGTGCCGCCGTGGGCGTGGATGACGGTTCGGCAGATGGCGAGGCCCATGCCCATGCCGTTGCCTTTGGTGGTGTAGAAGGCGTCGAAGATGTGTTCGCGCTGTGCGTCGGCGATGCCGGGGCCGTTGTCGTGGAGGGTGATGTGGAGGTGTTGTTCGAGTCGTGTGGATTCGATGACCAGGTGGCCGGGGCGGTCGTGGCTGGCGATGGCTTCGAGGGCGTTGGTGATCAGGTTGTAGATGACTTGCTGGATCTGTACGCGGTCGACGGCGACGTTGCAGCCGGCATTGAGGCGGGTTCGCAGAGTGGCGTTGCGGTTGTGCAGATCTGTGGCGGTCAGCTGGATGACTTCGCTGATCAGTTCGTCGATCGCGGTGGGCAGGCGTTTGAGTGGAGCCTGTTTGGCCAGGGCGCGCAGGGCCTGGACGATTTCGGTGGCGCGGGCGCTGTCGGCGCGGATGTCTTCCAGGCCTTGAATCGCTTCGTCCAGGTCCGGCGTGGTGCGTTTGAGCCAGCGCAGGCTGGCCGAGGCGTTGGAGGTGATGCCCAGCAGCGGCTGGCTGATTTCGTGGGCGATCGAGGCGGACAGTTCGCCCATCATTTTCAGGTGCGAGTTGCGCGCCAGTTCGGCGCGCGAGCTGCGCAAGTCGGCTTCCATCTGTGCGCGCAGGCGGTTGTCTTCGACCAGTTGCGCATAGAGCCGGGCAGTCTGCAGCGACACCGCGGCCTGGGAGGCGAGGATTTCCAGCATGGTCAGGCGTTCGGCGTTGAACAATTTCGGCACCAGGCGGTTTTCCAGATACACCAGCCCGATCAGCGTGCCCTGTTTGAGCAGCGGCAGGCACATCATCGAGCGTGTCTGCCGTGGTTGCAGATCGGCGCTGTAGGCCTCGGGGCATTGCGCGCTGGCGTCGTCGAGCACCAGTGGCGTGCGCGTGCGCATGGTCGCGTTGAGTACCGAGACCGGGGCCATGTGTTCGAGGGGCTGGTCGGTGGCCTGGGTCACGCGCACGTTGCCAGACTCGATAAACGCCGCCGCGGCCGGTTGCAGTTCGCCGTCGGCCACCAGCATCAGCACACCCTGATCGGCACCGGCATGGATCATCAGGTGATTCATCAGGGTTTCGACCAGGCGGTCAAGCAAGACTTCCTGCGACACGGCGCGGGCGGCCTCGATGCCCACTTGCAGATCGAGGCGTGCGCGGGTGACCGGAGTCGCCGTTTCCAGCGCATGTTCAGTGGCCAGGAAAGGATGCAGCGACTGCAACTGCTGCGCCTTGGCTTCTGCGCCCCACAGTGCATAACAGTCGCGGGCGACGCGCAAATGGTGATGGGCGCCCGACACCAGATCATTGCGCAGGCAGATTTGCGCCAGTTGTTCGTGCGCCAGCGCCTGTTCGTGGATGAACCCGGCAGCGGCGGCGGCGATCTGCGACTGGTCGAAGCAGCGGATGGCGACCAGACCTTCGCCGCGCACCCGGGCGATGGCGCCCTCGATCAGCAGTAACTTGTTGGCGAAGGTCGAGGGATTGAGCTCGACCCACGGCAGGAATCGCTGCCGGTGCTGCTCCAGCCGTTGCAGTTTTTCGCGGGCATCACCCGGTGCTTCGTCACTGGCCAGCGCCAGACTGTAAAACAGGTAGTAATCGGCCAGGTTGATATGCGCCGGCAGCGACCAGGCCAAGGCGCCGGCCGCTTCAAAGCGCCGCAAGGCATACGCGATGTCGCCAAAATAAAACGCGGACATGCCCGAGTACAGCCAGCGCCAGAACAGCGTGGGCTGCGACACGCGCTCACGGTCCAATGGGCCGAAGCGATCATGTTCCAGCCCGTCGAGATCCGCGATCGCACGCGGCGGCGGGCCGTTGCGCAACTCGCTGGCGAAGGCATGTTGTGCGAGCAGAATGCGCTCGATATCGATGTAATGAAACTGGCGGACCCAGGCCAGACCGTGCTCCAGTTCGTTCAGCACGCTGGGCAAGGGCTCGCCCATGAACAGCAAATCGGAAGCGATGTGATTGCAGGCATAACACGACATGCCGAGGTCACCGCCCGCCTGCCCGCACTCGAACGCGGCGAAAGCTTTTTGCCGGGCGTAAGCCAGTGGCCGGGTCCACGGGCTGACCTGATCGAGCGCGACCAGCGTCGCCGTGCGCCCGACTTCATAGCCATGCAGATCGGTGAGTTGCAGCGCCAGTTCGGCATAGGCCTGACCGTCAACATACTCGCCGTAGCGATCAGCGATCATCACGCCAAACCAGGCGAATCCGTAACCACTGCTGGGCGTGGTGCCATGCAGCAGCGTCAGTTCGACCATTTTTGCCAGGTGCAGAAACGAGATGTCGTCGTTGACGAAGAACGAAGAAATCAGCGTACTGAGCAGTTCCATGGCCGCTTCCATACGCGGATCGTCTGCCGGCGACAGCGCGCTCAGATCGGCGATCCGACGCGTGCCGCGCAACTGGCGCACGCGCTCGCAAGCCTCGGTCATCTGCGCCCGTGAAGGCTTGCGCGCAAGCGCGATATCCAGCAGCGCCAAGCCGCTCAGCGCTTCGCTGATCGCGCCTTGGTAATCGGAATGCAAGGTGCGCAAACTGGCACGCAATCGATAGGTTTTCGCTCGGTCCAGCGGCGTGGCCGCGTGGTGCAGGCAATCGTCGAGACGTTGCTGCGCGCTCGGCAGATCCGCCAGCAGCATCATGCATTCGGCCGCCAGCCAACGGCTGGCGAAAGCCTGCGGATACAACTGCGTCCAACCGTTATCGCCGAGCAGGCGCTCGGCGGTGTGCAAATAGTCCAAGGCCTGATCGACGGCGGCGGTGTCGCGGGCGCGCTCGGCGGCCAACACCAGCAACCTGATGAAATCGGCGCGCCGCTGGCTTTCGAGCGTGGCGGTGTCGCTGTGCTGAATCTGGCTGGCGATTTCGAAGACGTGCTGATCGATCTCCTCGCTCCATTCCTCGAGCATGGCGACGGCGATGCGTGCGTGCTCGGCGGCACGGCCTACGGGCGCGGGCAGTTGCGCCGCGGCCTCGAGCACGCGGTCGTGAGGAAACAGCAGTTGGCTGTTTTCACGCAGAAGGAATCCGCCATTGAGCAGATATTCGACGTCGCGGGCCAGTTGCGGCGGATCGCCCGGCAGCAAACGCTGCAGCAACGCTTCGTCACAGCGCCCACCGACATAGCCGGCGCTGCGCAAAACCTCTCGCGCCGAGGCAGGCAGGCGCTGCAAGCGCTGGACCATCAGGTCGGCGACGTTATCGGCGTAGCGATAGCCAGCCAGCGCGCTTGGCGCCCACACCCAGCGATGCTGCGCCGCATCGAAATGCAGCAGGTGCTCATCCATCAACGCCCGCGACACCTGGCTGACGAACAGCGGATTGCCAGCCGTCTTGAAATGCACCCCTTCGGCCAGGGCCTGGAGGTTGTCGACCTCGGCGTCGAGTTCGGCCGCGATCAATTGCGCGACTGCCTGCACCGACATCGGCCCGAGCTCGATACGCGACACCGGCAATGCCGACTCGCGACCCAACTCTTCGAGCAAGCCGCCCTCACCGCCCAACGCGGCGAGTTCATCGTCGCGATAGGCCAGGATCAGCAGCAGATGCCGTGGCGGGCGCGCCATGAAGGCCTTGAGAAAGGCCTGGGTCGAGTCGTCGGCCCATTGCACGTCATCGATAAACAGCACCAGCGGACGCCCCGGCTGGGCAAACACTTCCAGCACGTCGAGCAATGTGCGGCTGGCGCGATCGAGTGCGTGGCGGGCCGGCATGTTCGGCAGCTCAGCAGTGACGCCGATCAGCAGTTCGGCCTCCGGAACCAGGTCCACCAGCAGGCGGCCGCGACCTTTGAGCACCTCGCTCAGTTGCGCGCTGAGCGCCTGCATTTCCAGTGCCGGTTTGCCGAGCAACTGCGTGATCAGCGAACGAAAAACCTGCGCCAGCGGGGCAAAAGGAATGTCGTTGTGCAACAGGTTGATCTTGCCGCTGGCCCAGTAGCCCGGCGCCTGCCCACGAATACTCTGATGAATCAGCGTCGACTTGCCCGCCCCCGGCGCGCCGGCGACCAGCAAAACCCGGGCGACGCCGTCGCTGCGTACGCGCTGGATCTGTTCGAGCAGTTGCGCGCTCTCTGCCTCGCGACCGAACAGCAACTCGCCACGGGTGGTTTTCGTCAGCGCATCGAACGCGCCCAGGCGAAACGCGTCGATCCGCCCGTGCTCACGCCACTGGCGCAGGCACCAGGCCAGATCCGCAGCCAGTGACTTGAGGCTTTGGTAACGCGCGTCCGGCTCTTTGGCAAAGCCCTTGAGCAGCACCTGACAAAAGCCTTGCGGCAAATCCGCGACGTAGACGTCAGGCGACACTGGCTGGACGGCGGCGTGCACGTGCCGCCATTGCGCGGCATCGCGGGCCGTCAGTGGTGTGCGCCCGGTGAGCGCCTGATAGAGCATGGCCGACAAGGCATACACGTCGCTGCGCTCATCGTTGCCCGCCACGTCGCGCTGCACCTGCTCCGGGGCCAGATAAGGCCAATGCTCGATGCCGGGCAACTCGTCGCTCGACAGCTCGGACGCGGCGGTGTGCACGCCCAGCAACCGGACCGCGTCGTCGGCGCTGACCATCAGGTGCCACGGCAACAGACCGACACGACGACAATCCGCTTGGCCGCTCAGTGCCAGCGCGTTGGCCGCCGCCACGGCAATGCTCAGCACCCGAGCCAACGGCAGGCCATCGTCAGTCATCAACTGCGCCAGCGGTACACCCCACGCGGGATACACCAGCAGCGGACCGTCGACCGAGCCGACATGCGCAACCGGGGCAATCACCCACTCGGCGGGCAGGCGCAGATGAAAATTGCGCTCCAGGCGCTTGCACACGGTCGGGCGCTGAATCGGCGCACGCACGGCGAACCAGCGTTTGAACGTGCGGCCGTCTTCGAGGCTGTACCACGTCAGTTCGCCATCGCGGCGCCACAGGCTGAACCGGCAGCTGTCGAGCCATGCTTCATCGTGCCGCAAGGCATCGGGGGGACAAGACACTGGACTGGCAGGAGGTGTGGCGGGCATTGGAATCACCGCTGGAAACTGGTTTCGGGGCCGATCCGTGAGTATACGCAACGGTTTTTGTGCATGGGCCATTCGTCGCCCGGGTGTCCGCCTGCGGCCCCACAATGGCCGTCCAGAGCCTCGTCCCGCGGTTGGACAAGCCGAATACTGCGGCTGTTATCCCTCGGGATAATTGCAATATGCCGGGCGCTCACCTAGCGTACGGGTCTCATGAACCGGCGCCCCGCCGCTCATTTCCACCGCAGCGCAGAGGCAAGCATGATCCGACTCGGCCAGGCCACGATCTCCCTGGAGCGGCGCGAAGCCTTTCTTGATGGCCGGCCGTTGCGTGTCGGCGGCCGCGCGTTCGAAGTGCTCTCGGTATTGATGCAGGCCGACGGACGGATTGTCAGCAAGGACGAGCTGATCAATCAGGTCTGGCCCGATATCGTCGTCGAGGAAAACAACCTGCAGGTGCAGATTTCCGCGCTGCGCAAGCTGCTCGGGGCCAAAGAAATCATCCAGACGGTTGCCCGTCGAGGTTACCGATTATTGAAAGACCGCGAACCCAAACCGGCGACCTTCAGCACCGTCGCCCCGCCCGTGCCTTTAGCGCAACAACGGCCGTCGGTCGATGCGCAATCGGTGCCGGTGTTCATCGTCGATGACGAGGCGTGCGTGCGCACGGCGCTGAGCCGACTGCTGCGTGCCGAGGGCATCGAACACCGGATTTTCGAATCCGCCGAAGCACTGCTCGAAGAGCCCCTGCAAAACGGTCCGGCGTGCCTGCTGCTCGATGTCAGCCTGCCGGAAACAACCGGGCTGCAGCTGCAAGCGACGCTGACCGCGCGCGGGCATCCTTGGCCGGTGGTCTTCATGACCGGCCACGGCACCATTCCGATGTCGGTGCAGGCGATGAAAGCCGGGGCGGTGGAGTTCCTGACCAAACCGTTCAACGACGATGAATTGCTCGATATCCTGCGCACCACCCGCCAACACGCGGCGACTGCCTACGAGCAATGGCAGCGCGTGCAACAGGCCCTGGAACTGGCTGCGCTGCTGACCCCGCGCGAGCGTGAAGTACTGCCGTTGATTGTCGCGGGGCTTGCCAACAAGCAGATTGCCAATCAGTTGGGCACCAGCGAAGTCACCGCCAAAGTCCATCGCAAACACATCATGGCGAAGATGCAGACGCGCTCGCTGGTCAACCTCGTCGAACTCTACGGGCTGATCAGCAGCGCGCGGCCACCCGGCCCATCGAGCCCGTCGTGAACAGCGCGACTGACCGCTCTGCGGCGGCCGACAGCCGTCACGCGACCGTTGTCTGCATCGTCGATGATGATGCTTCGGTGCGCAAAAGCCTGTGCAATCTGCTGCGCTCGGTAGGTTACCGCGCGCAGGTCTATGGCAGCGGCGAAGCCTTTCTCGCCGAACAGCGTTTCGATGAAATCGCCTGTCTCCTGCTGGATTTGCGCATGCCCGGGCTGTCCGGCATCGACGTCATGCGCGAGCTGCAACGCCGCGCCCGACGCTTCCCGGTGATCTGCATGTCGGCCCATTGGGACGAGGCGACGCTGGCCGAATCCGGCCACTATCGAGCCGTGCACTGCCTGAGCAAACCGTTCGAAGAAGAAGCCTTGTTGCAGGCGCTCGAGTCGGTGGTGCATCGCCAGCACTGAGCATTGGCCTTCCAGCATTGCGGTTTTTTTCGCCTCCGAATCCCCACGCGTCAGCCTCGGCAAGCGCAATCAATTGGCACTGCGGCCCCGTTTCAGGGTCAGTTCAGGTGACCTGACGTTTACCGGCACCCCCTCAAGGCCGCCGTTAAGTGGCAGAATCCCCCGACCTTGATCCTTTTCGGAGAGCGCAATGCTTCGCGTGTTTGAACGAAGACTCGACCCCTTCCCGCCTGATGAACTGCCACCACCGCCGGTGGGCCTGACGCGTTTTCTGTGGGCCTGCACCCGCGGCGCGCGCGGTTATATCCTCGCGCTGGCCCTGCTCAGCGCCGGTGTGTCGATCTACGAAGCGTGGCTGTTTTCCTTCCTCGGCCAGGTGGTCGACCTGCTCTCGACCTGGCAGGCCGGTGGCGGCGTCAGTGCCGAAGAAAGCCGCGTGCTGTGGGGGATCGGCATCGTCCTGCTGGTGAGCATCGTGCTGGTTGCGCTGCGCACGATGGTTCAGCACCAGATCCTGGCGATCAACCTGCCGCTGCGCCTGCGCTGGGATTTTCACCGCTTGATGCTGCGGCAAAGCCTGTCGTTCTTCTCCGATGAATTTTCCGGGCGAGTCACCACCAAGGTCATGCAAACCGCGCTGGCGGTGCGTGAAGTGCTGTTCACCCTGATCGAAATCGCCCCCGGCATCGGTGTGTACTTCATCGCCATCATCGCGTTAGCCGGAGGCTTCGCGCTGAAGCTGATGCTGCCGTTCATTGCCTGGGTCGCGCTGTTCGCGCTGGCGATGGTGTATTTCGTGCCACGCTTGGGCAAAGTCGGCCAGGAACAGGCCGACGCGCGCTCATCGATGACCGGGCGCATCGCCGACGCCTACACCAACATCACCACGGTGAAACTGTTCTCGCACTCCAAACGCGAAGCGCATTTCGCCCGTGCGGCAATGGAAGATTTCAAACTCACCGGGTTTCGCCAGATGCGTCTGGTCAGTCAGTTCGAGGTCGTCAACCAGGCCCTGGTGGTCGCGTTGATCATCGGTGCCGGCGGCTATGCCCTGTGGCTCTGGCACCAGGGCCAGGTCGGCGCAGGCGCGGTCGCGGCGATCACCGCCATGGCCTTGCGCATCAACGGCATGTCGCACTGGATCATGTGGCAGATGACCTCGCTGTTCGAGAACATCGGCACCGTGCAGGACGGCATGGCCACCCTCACCCGCGGTCCGAAAGTCCAGGACGCACCGAACGCCGGCGTGCTGGTACCTGCAGGCGGCGCGGTGTCGTTCGACAACGTCAGCTTCAATTACAACGGCGAACGTCAGGTCCTCGACGGCTTGAGCCTGCACATCCGCGCCGGCGAAAAAATCGGCCTGGTCGGCCGCTCCGGCGCCGGTAAATCAACGCTGATCAACCTGCTGCTGCGTTTCTACGACGTCGACAGCGGGCAGATCCGCATCGACGGCCAGAACATCGCCGAAGTGACCCAGGACAGCCTGCGCAGCGCCATCGGCATGGTCACCCAGGACACCTCGCTGCTGCACCGCTCGATCCGCGACAACATCGCCTACGGCCGCCCCGACGCCAGCGACGAAGACATCCACCGCGCCGCCGCCAACGCCCAGGCCGACGGCTTCATCAACCAACTCAGCGACCGCCAGGGCCACAGCGGCTACGACACCCTGGTCGGCGAGCGCGGCATCAAACTCTCCGGCGGCCAGCGCCAACGCATCGCCATCGCCCGAGTCATGCTGAAAAACGCCCCCATCCTGCTGCTCGACGAAGCCACCAGCGCCCTCGACTCCGAAGTCGAAGTCGCCATCCAGGAAAGCCTCGACGAAATGATGCAAGGCAAAACCGTCATCGCCATCGCCCACCGCCTCTCCACCATCGCCGCCATGGACCGCCTCATCGTCATGGACGAAGGCCGCATCATCGAACAAGGCACCCATGCCGAATTGCTGGCCAGAAACGGGATTTATGCAAGGTTGTGGCAGCATCAGAGCGGCGGGTTTCTGGGCGAAGATCAGGGGTTTGCCGCGACGGTGGATCAGGCGTGATCCGGCGATTTTCGGATCAAGATCAAAGGCCCCTCATCGGAACGCCGCCCGCCTACCCCTCTCCCGGAGGGAGAGGGGACTGACCGCAGTGACTGGAAGATGTACGCCAACAGGCAATACCGAGTCGTACACACAATTTGAAAAGCCCAAAGATCGGCTCCCTCTCCAGGGGGAGAGGGCTGGGGTGAGGGGCGAATCCACCATAAATCCCAAGCCAACCACCCGCTTCTAACCACTCAACAATGAGCGCAAGCTCGAGTGCCTTTGATCTTGCGTCACCGGCGACATCGGAAGGCTGAGCGGAGGGATTGATCCGGGCGTGGGAGCGCAGCGACCATCTGGCGCAGCCAGACACAGCGGAAGTAGGTGCAGCGCAGCAAACCGTAGCCGCTGCGCCCGGATCGATCCCGCAGCGAAGGGACCCGAGCCTGCGAGGGCCGAACGCAGGAGCAAGCCTTTTGGGTTACCTTTTTGGCGTTTGAAAAAGGTGACTCGCCGTAAGGGCGAAACAGCCAGAAACACCACCCGCAGCAACGGATATTCACCCAAAACCCGACGTCACCGCCCCCCCAGAAAATCAGCAAAAACCAACCGTACGTCGCCCCCAAGGAACACCCCGCCAACCCCCTCCTCTACCCAACAAAGGCCGAGGAGAAACGCCATGTACAACGAAACCAAAATGCTCGCCTACAGCCAATGGCACGACCTGCTCACCAACACCACCACCTTCAGCGAACCCGAAGACCGCTACGACGAACTGCTCCGGCTCGCCGACGACTACCGCAGCCGCGGCATCATCGACACCCCCGAACGCAACACCCTGATCGAAATCGCCACCGCGGCCTACACCCGCTCGGTAACCGCCGCCACAGCCCATTCAAACCACTCAGGAATGAACCTATGAGCGATGAAAAACCCAACCAAACCCCAACCCCCCCGAGCACCGAAGCAGACGGCCTGACCGACGATCAACGCGTACGCCGCGAAAACAACGACCAGCAACAAGGCGCCCGCGTAACCCCAGGCCCGGCTGATAAAGAACGTGAACCGGAGGTTGGCCGAACATGAACAAGCTCGCAGTAAAAGCCTTCGCCACGCTGGTCCTGAGCCTGCAGACCATCGCCTTGTGTTACGCCGTCACGCTCAACGCTTTTGTCGAAGAAGCGGCGCAACAGAGCCTGTTCCAGAACAACGCCTCACGCATCGCTCTGGAAAACAGCGCCCTGCCCGAAGTACGCGAGTTCGCCAAGAACCAGATCACTGAACACGATCGGTTTTATCCGAAGCTGCAACAGCTGGGGCAGACGCTGCGCATGGACGTTCCCGCCGAACCGTCGGCAGCCGGGAAAGCCAAGCAATTACGCCTCGAATCACGCGATGAATCCTTTGACCGCACCTACGTCGACAGTCAGGCCGAGACCCTTGAACAGAAGGTCATGCTGTTCAAGAAAGAGGCGATGTCTTCGGAAAACCCGCAGCTCAAGACCTTCGCTCAATCAGCGCTGCCAGGGATCGAAAAGCAGGCGCAAGCGGCCAAGGCGCTTCAGGAAAAGCTCAAGCCTTCGGCCGGGAAACTGATTGCCCCGACCAAGCCTTGAGCGGCGGCGCTCTCAGTCGATAGGCCCAACGTTGATGGTCATGTCTTCGCCCAGTCCCTGGACTTTGGCGAGGACGTCGACCGGGGTTTCGCTGGAAAAATGCACGACATAGCCCATGCCGCTGCCGTCTTCCTCGATGGCGCTGACCCACAGCTCGACCTCGTCGGCGTCCAGCCCCAAGGCCTGGCCGAACTGGCGGTTGCGGTGGTCTGAATCGGTTTCGTCCATTGGGTAGCGGGTCATTGGGTGATCTCCGGTTTTTTGGGGGGTTATGGCGATGGACGTTCTGGTTGGGTGAGCGTTCGATTTTTTTGGGTTGATTGTTGATTCGTTGTTGCGGGTAGAGGTGTACGGCTTTGGTGGCGGCAGTGAGGCTTCCCCTCATCGGAACGCCGCCCGCCCAGCCCTCTCCCTCAGGAGGGGGAGCCGATTTGTAGGCAGTTCAGAATTGGAGTTCGACTCGATATCGCAACTTGGCAAACCTCGCCAATTCACCTCGGTCAGTCCCCTCTCCCCTTGGGAGAGGGCTAGGGTGAGGGGCTTTTGATTTTCGCGCTAGAGCGACTGATTCTCAGCCGACTAATTTTTCGCACCGCCAAGCCTGCCCATGGTCGCAATTAAAACAGCCCACGCCTCGCACCTTCAGGGAGACGACCATGCCTTCAATTCAACGACAACCGTTCGCCGGGCGCTTGCTGATGATCGGTTATGGCTGCATCGGCCGTGGAGTGTTACCGCTGTTGTTGCGCCATATCGAGATCGACCCAGAGCAAATAACCGTAATCTGCCCTGCCGACAGCGCCGGCCAAGCGGTGGAAGAATATGGCGTGCAGGTAGAAAAACTGGCCCTGACCGAAGCCAATTTTCACCAGTGCCTGGCGACGAAATTACGCGCCGGGGATTTCCTGCTGAATCTGTCGGTAGAGGTGTCCAGCCAGGCGCTGCTCGCGTTTTGCCAGGCCCGCGAAGTGCTTTATCTGGACACCTGCACCGAGCCGTGGGCCGGCGGTTACGACAGTCAGCAACAGCAACCGCAAGCCTGCACCAATTACGCGTTGCGCCACGGCATTCTGGCGCTGCGCGGTGCCAATGACACAACCACGGCAGTGCTGACCCACGGCGCCAACCCAGGCCTGGTATCGCACCTGCTCAAACAGGCGCTGGAAAACCTGGCAGCCGACAGCGGCTATCACGGCCCCGCTTGCACCACGCGCGAGGACTGGGCACGGCTCGCTCAGGGCTTGCAGGTCAAGGTCATTCACATCGCCGAATACGACTCGCAGTACAGCGCGCAACACAAGCAGTTGGGCGAGTTCGTCAACACCTGGTCAGTCGAAGGTTTCATTGCCGAAGCCTGTCAGCCGGCGGAACTCGGTTGGGGCAGTCATGAACGAGCGCTGCCTGCCGATGCACGGCGTCATCCTTATGGCAGTCAGGCGGCGATCTATCTGCAACGGCCGGGCGCGGCGACCCAAGTGCACACCTGGACGCCGAGCGCCGGCCCGACCCTTGGCTATCTGGTCACCCACAGCGAGGCGATTTCCATTGCCGAATACCTGACGCTTGGCGATGGCGCGCACCCGGATTACCGCCCCACCGTGCATTACGCCTACCGACCTTGCGACGATGCGCTGCTGTCGTTGCACGAACTCGCCGCACGGCAGTGGCAAGCGCAACCGCAGCAACGCTTGCTCGACGATGACATCGTCAGCGGGCGCGACGAACTCGGCGTACTGTTGCTGGGCCATGGCAAAAGCGCTTACTGGTACGGTTCGCGATTGAGCATCGATGAGGCCCGCGCACTCTGCCCGCACAACAGCGCGACGTCGCTGCAAGTCACCGCGGCAGTCATGGCCGGTGTGGTCTGGACGATGCGGCATCCCAACCGGGGCATTCTCGAGCCCGATGAAATGCCGCACCGTGAAATCCTCGAACTGTGCCGGCCCTACCTCGGCCAGGTGCAAGGTATTTACAGCGACTGGACGCCGTTGCAAGGTCGGAACTCAGGCTGGCAGGCGGCGGTCGATGACGACGATCCGTGGCAATTTGCTCATTTCCGTTTCACCTGATGATTGCGAGAGAACACTATCGTGGACTTGTTGTTTCTGGGCACCTCTGCCGGCGTGCCAACCCGTGAGCGCAATGTCAGCGCCACGGCATTGATCGAGGCGTCGGGCAGAGGCTGGTATCTGATCGACTGTGGTGAAGGCACGCAGCACCAAGTGCTGCGCACGCCGTTGTCGCTGAGCGAATTGCGGGGAATTTTCATCACCCATGTGCACGCTGACCATTGCCTGGGCCTGCCCGGTTTACTGGCAAGTACCGGCATGTCTGGACGATCGCGGCCGCTGGATATCATCCTCCCGGCGGCATTGCATCCGTGGCTGACATTGAGTCTCGCGGTGACTCATTCCCACTTGCCGTTCGAAATCCATCTGCACGCCGTCGAGACGCTGGGTCACTGGCGCAACGGCAACGTTGAAGTCGGCCCGGTCGAGTTGTCGCACCGCGTGCCGTGCCACGGTTATGTCTTCACCGAAGCCGATCCGGCGCCGCGTCTGGATGTGCAACGGCTCGACGCTGAAGGCATCGAACGCGGTCCGCTGTGGGGCGAACTTGCACACGGCCAGGATGTGCTGCACGACGGGCGCTGGCTGCGCGCGCAGGACTATCTGCTCCGGGCGCGACCGCCGCAGCGCATCATCGTCTGTGGCGATAACGACCGACCGGAGCTGCTGGCGGAGGTTGCCGCTTCAGCGGATGTACTGGTGCACGAAGCAACGTTCATTCAAGCGGCCATCGACAAGACCCGCGCCAGTTATGGCCACAGCAGCGCGGCGGCGGTGGCCGGTTTTGCCGAAGCCGTGGGTGTGCGCAATCTGGTGCTGACGCACTTCAGCGCGCGCTACCAGGCCAACCCGGCGCAACATCCGTCGATCGAAGACGTGCGCAGCGAGGCAGCAGCGCTGTACAACGGGCACTTGATTCTGGCGCGCGACCTGCAGCGCTATCACTTCGATCAGCAGGGTCAGTTGCAGCCGGTGATGCGAAACCCTGTGCCCCGCTCGCACGATAAATGAACAATAAAAAACGTCCGCTCGCCTGGCGAACGGACGTTCCGGTTCCACGGTGGGGTTACTTCTTGGCTTCCTTGTCAGGGTCAGCCGAGCGAGCCAGAAACGCCTCGGTCAGCTGCGGCAGATGCTTGAGCAGCCAATCGGCCATGGCCACTTCCTGCGGCAGAATCGACTCACAGGCCTTTTTCGTCTGCGTATCACCAGCCGCTTCGGCGGCAGCAATCAGCACGGTGTAGCTGGCGATTTCCATGTTCTCGAACACGTAGCCGGCCATTGCGCCCTTGATCACCTCATCGCTCATCAACGAGCCACCCACGGCCTGACCGAAGGCCATCAACTTGCCGCCCAGGTCCTTGATCGTCGACGAGTCGCCGCCCAGTCGTTGCAGGCATTCGTCGATGAGTTTCTGCTGACCGAGGGTTTCTTCAACGTGCTGGTCGATCCGCGCTTTCAGTTGCGGGTAGTGTTCAAGACGCTTGGATTGCGCCTTGAGCATTTGCTCGGCCTGTTGCTCCATGGCATGGGCGTCACGCAACCAGTCGAGCAGATTTTCCTGTGGAGTGGCCATGGTTGAATCCTCTTCTAGATGGTTTCACAGTGGTCCCGCTCAAGCGCGCCACGAAATGACGTGGCGCATTTGAGCGGAGTTCGGCGGGCAGTGTTGCGCTGTCACAGCGACGGCGGAACCTGCGTACCGGCGCCCAGATCCGCACCGGTGACCGGCTCGCTGTTGGGATCGGACATGGTGCGGGTTTTCATTTTCTCCAGCAGCGCTTCGTCGGCAGTGTCCAGCTCGACGGTCGCCAGACCATCGCCGCCATCCACCGCCGGTGTTGGGCTTTCGACAAACTCCCAATCGTCACCCTGATTCCATGGCCCGCGCATGCTCTCGGTGCCATGGGACATGTTGAAGTAGACGTTGGTGAACTCCGGCATGCCGGGTTTCTTGCCTTGCGGGAAGTTTGGCTGAATCGCATGCAGGGCTTTTTCAAAAGACAACTGGTGCGCGATCTCCCGGGTCATCAAGAAGCCCAACGCTTCCTTCACGCCGGGATCGTCCGTCACGTTCATCAACCGCTCATAAACAATCTTCGCCCGCGCCTCAGCCGCGATGTTGGAACGCATATCGGCGGTCGGCTCACCAATGGTGTCCACGTACGCCGCGGTCCAGGGCACGCCCGCCGAATTGGTCAACGGCGAACCCGCGCCATACAACAGGCTGGTGATGTGCGAATCGTTACCGGCACCGTTCAACGAACGATACAGCTCACCCTCTTCCTCAACGCCCTCGGCCATCTTGCCTTTGGCGCCCTTGTTGAGCATGACAATGATCGAACCGATCACCTCCAGATGGCTCAGCTCCTCGGTGGCAATGTCCAGCAGCAAATCCTTGCGCCCCGGATCATCCTCAGCCAGTGCCTGAGTGAAATAGCGCGTAGCCGCCGCCAACTCACCCTGCGCCCCCCCGAACTGCTCCAGCAGCAAATTCGCAAGCCCGGGATTGGGTTGCGCAACACGAACGGTGTATTGAAGTCGCTTGTTATGTAGAAACATGACAAATCTCCTCAGTCTGAATGAGTGTGGCGGTCTCAACGGTTAAGTCACTGCCCACTCCTTTGTGAAGCATTGGCTGCGAAGAAAATTTCAAAAAATATTCGGGTTCAGGACAAATGGTTATGTCGCGGGAACAAGCGAAACGGGAGGTGCGGGTTCGCTTGTTTGCGCAATTTGCTTCAGCGAAAGCAGAGGTTTTACCAGTGCAATTCGGTTAAAAGACACAGCAAAATCAAGAGCCCCTCATCGGAACGCCGCCCGCCTATCCCTCTCCCGGAGGGAGAGGGAACTGACCGAGGTGGACGCGAGAGCCGCGCCAAGCTGAAATACCAAGTCGAATACAGATTTCAGATCCAACCAAAATCGGCTCCCTCTCCCTCGGGAGAGGGCTGGGCGGGCGGCGTTCCGATGAGGGGCAGCCCCACCGCAAGTCCCCAGCCAAACGCCCCGCTTCTAACCACTCCTTACAATGAGCGCAAGCTCGAGTGCCCTTGATCTTGCCATGCCGGCCCCATCGGCAGGCTGAGTGGAGGGATCGATCCGGGCGAGGGAGCGTAGCGACCGTCTGGCGCAGCCAGACACAGCGGACGTAGGTGCAGCGAAGCAAACCGTAGCCGCTGCGCCCGGATCGGTCCCGGAGCGAAGGAACCCGAGCCTGCGAGGGCCGAACGCAGGGGCCCAGACCTTTGGTTCCTTTGGGGCGTTTGCCAAAGGGACTCGCTGTAAAAGCGAAACCGCCAGACGGCACACCCGCAGAAACGGATATACACCCAAAACAACCAAAGCCTGGTCGGCCCAGAGGCCGCCAAGGCCCCCGCCCCATCACTTCCCTTGAACCTCCATGACCCCCAAGCGCTCACAAAGAAAACCACCCGCGAGCCAGCCCCCCATGAACGCCTATAAAAACCTGCTGACAGCCGAACAACAAACCCGCCTGCAAGCCCTCGATACCTGGCATCGAACACTGCAAGACCGCAGCCTGCGCATGGACTGCCCCGATCGCTACCACGAAGAACTCCTGCGCCAATGCGACGAAATGGACCGCCTAGGCATCATCACCTGGCAAGAATGGCAAGAACTGCGCCGCGAAGCCGACCAGGCCTACGTGCACGCCATCGCCGGCCACGACTACCACGGCCCCAATAACGCCGAGCGAGCCCAGCCATGACCGAACCGCGCTTTGGCATCGAAGAAGAATATTTCGTCACCGACCTGCACACCCGCAAAATGGTCGGAGCCCCTGCGCCCGAGGCCCGTCAGGCCTGCCAGCAAGCCATCGGCGCATCATTCGCCAGCGAGATGTTCCAGGGCCAGTTCGAAATCGCGTCCCCCGTATTCACCGACTTCGTCGAAGCCAGCGATTATCTGACCGGCGCACGTCAGGCCCTGAACAGCACCCTCAAACCTTTCGGCCTCGGCCTGCTCAGCGCCGGCAGTCACCCACTGGCCGACTGGCGCGAACAAATCCCCACCGACGAACCGCACTTTCACCAACTGTTCGACACCTACGGCCACGTCGCCCGGCGCAGCGTACTGTCGGGCCTGCATGTGCATGTCGAAGTGCCTGAACAACACGACCGCATCAAAATCATGAATGAAGTGCTGCCATGGACGCCGTTGCTGCTGGCCCTGAGTTGCTCATCGCCGCTGTGGGACGGTGCCGACAGCGGCTACAAAAGTTATCGCCAGGCAGCGTGCGACGAGTGGCCGCGCATGGGCGTGCCGCCGTTGTTTGCCGATCAACAGGCCTATGACGATCACGTTGGTTTTCTGACCCGCGCCGGCGTGATCAGCCAGCCCAGCCAATGCTGGTGGGGCATTCGCCCGGCCGTGCGCTACCCGACCCTGGAACTGCGCATGACCGACGCCTGCCCTCGCGTAGAAGACGCGCTGACCCTCGCCGCATTCTTTCGCGTGCTGGTTACACATGCGTGCAGGCAGCCGCACCCGGGCTCGACCTATGACGCCTCAGCACGCTGGGTACTTGAGGAAAACCGCTGGCGCGCCAAGCGCTGGGGACTTGATGGACAGTTCATTGTCGCAGGCCAGGACAGCCCTTGTTCGATCAGCCAATGGCTAGCGCTGGCTAAGGAACGCTACGCCGAGATCGCCGACGACCTACGCATGCCGACCTTGTTTGAACGCGCCACCAGAGTCATCAACGAGGGCACCAGCGCCGACCGGCAACTGGCAGTGTTCAATCAAGCCCTGCAGCAACAACACAGTTCGAGTTCAGCACTGGGGCAAGTGGTCGATCACCTGCTGGAGGAGACCTCGCGCAGCTGACCGACCTCAAACGCACCGTCTCAATCACCCTTGCCGGTGCGGGTGCCGCCATGGCTGTTCTGCCCGCCCGTGCGTGCCTTTTCGGCGCGGTCGAGTTTGACGTCGACCGCCGTGCCGCCCTTCTTCCCGGCTTCCTTGATTTTCTGTGGATCATCGGCGAATGAATGTCCGCTTTGATGTTTGCTGGTCATGGCAATGTCCTCGCGATCAGTTACTGACTGTCTGTTCCGTATGCCGCCCTTGCACCCTATCAACCGAACTTTGCGCTTGCCACCCATGCACTCGCCCTACTGACGAAAGGCAATTAAACGCAACGAAGCGAAGCTCTAACATGCACAGCGACAATCATTTCAATATCATCAAACTTATACGAAGCGGCGCTTCAAACAGCGCTCTGTATAAGTTTCATCGCAAACGATACCGTTCATCGGGCACCGAAAAATTTCTTCAAACGTTTTTCCCCGGCGCGTTATCCGAGTAAGTGTCCGTTGCATAAATGGGCAACTAAAGAAATCCTTCATTGATATTGGAGAGCTATCATGACTACAGGTAATAAAAACCCGGGCAACTTCGCCAACGATCGTGAGAAGGCATCCGAGGCGGGTAAAAAAGGCGGCCAGGCTTCCGGCGGCAACTTCGCCAATGATCGCGAAAAAGCTTCCGAAGCAGGCCGTAAAGGCGGCCAGAACAGCCACGGTGGCGGCCGTAAGTCGTCTTGACCGGCGGCATAAGGGCAGCCTTGCTGCCCTTCGAAATCAAACAGCTGGAACGGTCATCAGCGTGAAAGACAGTTATTCATGTCTGATGAGCGTTCCAACTGATTGACAGTCGAACCCAAGCCAACCGGCAAGTAACGAGCATTGCAACAAACAACATCAGGCAGTATCCACGGCATTTGTCCGAACAACTTCAGTGCGAAACTAAGCGCAGCCTGAATTCGTATCGATGCTTATATATGCAAGAGGTGTTTTAAAATGGCTCAAGATAAACAAGGCAGCATGTCCGTAAGCGAAGCAGGTAAAAAAGGTGGGGAAGCAACATCGGCTTCGCATGATAAAGAGTTCTACCAGGAAATTGGCAGCAAAGGCGGCCAAAACAGTGGAGGCAACTTCAAGAATGATCCGGAGCGTGCAGCCGAGGCCGGTAGCAAAGGTGGCCAGAACAGCGGCGGCAACTTCAAGAACGACCCGCAACGCGCGTCCGAGGCCGGCAGCAAAGGCGGCCAGAACAGCGGTGGCAACTTTGCCAACGACCGCGAAAAAGCCTCCGAAGCCGGGCGCAAGGGTGGCGAAAACAGTCATGGTGGTGGGCGCAACAGCTAATGCGCCATTTGCAGGGGAGCATTGCTCCCCTGCCGTTTATCCAACGCAAGACAACTTCCCTCGCAATCCCCCGCCGCTTTCTTCATCGCCGCACCTTGGAATTGGCCAACTCGCCCTCATAACCATGACAACCCCCAACGTTGTCAGAGGAACCCGCGCCATGACCGATCTAACCGAAACTGCGATTCTTGCCGGCGGCTGCTTCTGGGGCATGCAGGACCTGCTGCGACGTTACCCAGGCGTACTGCAAACCCGCGTCGGATACAGCGGCGGCGACGTGCCGAACGCGACCTATCGCAACCACGGCACCCACGCCGAAGCGATCGAGATCACCTTCGATCCTGCGGTGATCAGCTACCGCCACATTCTCGAATTCTTCTTCCAGATTCACGATCCGAGCACGCTCCACCGTCAGGGGAATGACCTTGGCCTGAGCTATCGTTCGGCGATCTATTACCTCAACGACGAGCAACACGCCGTTGCCAAAGACACCGTCGCCGACGTCGACGCCTCAGGTTTGTGGCCAGGCCGGGTGGTGACTGAAATCGAACCGGCCGGAGCTTTCTGGGAAGCGGAACCTGAACATCAGGATTACCTGGAACGGATTCCCAATGGCTACACCTGCCACTTCATTCGGCCGAACTGGAAACTGCCCAAGCGCAACGGCTGATCGGTAATTTCAAGGCATTTGCCGAGGTAAACAAAAGCCCCGCGAACTGAATCAGTTGGCGGGGCTTGTGTTTTTGCAGTGTCTGATCAGGATGCGTCAATCCAGATGGTTTTCAGCTCGGTGTACTGATCATGCGCCCAGATAGACTTGTCGCGCCCACCGAATCCCGACTCCTTGTAGCCGCCGAACGGCGTCGAAGCATCCCCCTCCCCGAAGCAGTTCACCGTGACGATCCCGGCGCGAATGCCCCGTGACAGTTTCAGTGCGTGACGCAGATTGCCGGTGTACGCCGACGCTGCCAGACCGTACGCCGTGTCATTGGCCAGAGCGATGGCTTCATCAACCGTCCGAAAGGTGGTGACGCTTAGCACCGGGCCGAAGATTTCTTCCTGGAACAGACGACTGTCGCGACTGACGCCCTCGACAATGGTGGGCTCGACAAAAATATCTTTATGGGTGGCGCCCCCCACCAGCACGTTCAGATTTTCTTCCCGAGCTACATCCAGATACGAACGTACCTTTTCGAAATGCGCCTTGCTGATCATCGAACCCAAACGATTGTCGGGGTCCAGCGGATCGCCCATTTTCCAGTCAGCCAGATGATCCTGCATACGCTGCAACAGTTCGTCCTTGATATCGGTGTGAACGATCAATCGCGATGACGCCGAGCAGTTTTCGCCCATGTTCCAGAACGCGCCATTGACCACATGCTGGGCGACAAGATCGATGTCCTCGACATCGTTCATGACCACCGCCGGGTTCTTGCCTCCGCATTCCAGTACGATGCGTTTCAGGTTGGATTCGCTGGAATACTTGAGAAAGAGCCGCCCGGTGTCGGTCGAGCCAGTGAAGCTGACCATCGCCACATCCGGGTGCCGTCCCAGTGGCTCGCCCGCCTCCTTCCCGCCGCCAGGCACGACGTTGAACACCCCCGCCGGAATGCCTGCCTGATACGCCAGTTCGGCTACGCGCAATGTGCTCAGCGTAGTTTCCTTGGCCGGTTTGACCACGATCGAACAGCCTGCGGCCAGCGACGGGCCGATTTTCCAAGCGAGCATCAGCAGGGGGAAATTCCACGGCAACACCAGACCGACCACACCAATCGGTTCGCGCACCACCATAGTGACCGCCCCGGAGCCGACGGGGGCCGTTGAATCATAGATTTTGTCGATCAGCTCGGCGTGCCAGCGCAAGGTGTGAATCGTCTCCGGTACGTCGATGTTCTGGCATTCGCGTATGGGCTTGCCGCTGTCCAGGCTTTCAAGGACCGCCAATTCATGCGCGTTGTCCTCCAGCAATTGGGCAAAGCGCAGCAATATCGATTTGCGTGCCGAAGGCGCCAGTGCATGCCAGCGGGCGTCGTCGAACGCTTGCTTGGCCGCCGCAACGGCGGCATTCACATCATCGGCATTGCACGCGGTTATCTCGGTTAACACCTGGTCCGTTGCCGGGTTGCTGGTGGTGAAGGTCTGGCCCGATCTGGAAGCGCAGAACTTGCCATCGATGAAGGCCTGATTGCGAAACTTAAGCTTTGACGCCAGTTCCTGATATTGCTGTTGACTCAACAGGTCTGCCATTTCAAGCCTCCTCGACAATACGTGCGACATTGCTTTGCAGCGATTTGATCACGCCTTCCAGCACTTGCATCTCGCCAGGTTCCAGCGGTTGCAACGGCGCTCGGACACCGCCGGCACGCAGGCCGCTGAGTTCGCTGCCATGTTTGATCGACTGCACGAACTTGCCGCTCTCGAGGAAATCCATCAATGGCAGCATGGCCGACATGATCCGCCGGCCTTTATCGAAGTTTTTCTCAAGCACACAAGCTTCGTAGAGCGCGATGTGTTCACGCGGAATGAAGTTGGAACCGGCGCACACCCAACTGCGCGCGCCCCAAGCGAAAAACTCCAACGCCTGATCATCCCAGCCACAGGACAACTGGATTGACGGATGCGCATGCGCCAAACGGTGCAGGCGGCTCATCTCGCCCGAACTTTCCTTGATCGCGGCGATGTTCTTGCAGCCAGCGATAGCTTCGAAAAACTCATCACCCATCGCTACGCCCATTCGCGACGGGTAGTTGTAAAGCATGATCGGCAGCCCGGCGGCTTTATCCACGGCGAGCACATGGGCGGCGATCTCCTTTTGTGTAGGCAAAGCGTAGGGTGGCGAGCCCACGAGGATGGCATCCGCTTCAAGTGCCTTGGCCTTCTCGGCGAAGTACACCGAGTCTTCGGTGCGGATGCCACCAGTGCCGATCACCAGTGGCAAGCGGCCCCGGATTACATCCTTCGCACGCTCGGCCACCGCCACTCGCTCTGCTGCGGTATGCGCGTAGTACTCGCCCGTCGAGCCGCCAATGACGATGCCGTGAACCTTGGACTCGATCAGATATTCGAGCACCTCAGAGAACGCCGAGAAATCGATCTGGCCATCAGCGGACAGCGGGGTTATGGCAGGGGTGAAAATTCCGTCAAAATTCATTGCGTTTTCTCCAGTGGTTCAATGTTCAATCCGTGCGCCCGACCGCTGGCCGGGCATACCTTGGTTAATTGAGTGAGGCGGCTTGTTGCAGATTGAGGGAGCGCGTCTCCGGCGCAAGAATCCACGACAGGAGAAGACCGACCAGCGTGACCGCTGCGGCGACGTACATGGTTTCGGCGATGCCTAGCTTGCTTAATGAGATAGGCACCAGATAAGTGCCTGCCGCCGCGCCAATGCGTGACAGTGAAGTGCCGACGCCGACCGCGAAGGCGCGGATTTCCGTGGGAAACAATTCGTTGGGATAGACCAGCGTGAGCACCTGCGCACCGCCGATGAACAGCGCATAGACCGCGAAAAAGAACAGCACCAGCACACTCGGCCCCGCATGTCCGATGGCCAATCCCAACAACGCCAGGCCTGAGCACAGAAAGCTGTAGATCAGCAGATTGCGCCGCCCGATCCGATTGATGATGCGCGTCGAGATCACGCAACCGATGACGAAAAACAAGGTGATCGCAACCGAACCCAGCGAAGCCCATTCGCCTTGCAGGTTCAAAGCGGCCAGGACTTTTGGGGCGAACGCATAAACGGCAAACAACGGCACAACCGAGCACGTCCAGAAAACCACGACAAACAGCATGCGCTTGCCATAGCCGGAGTGAACCAGATTGAAAACTGTCAGCTTCTCGCCGGTTTGCTGCTCCGGCAGATTGGCCAGAGAAAAGTCATTGCCATAGACCTTTTTGATGATGGCCTCGGCTTCCGTCGGCCGGTCCTTGCTCAACAACCAGCGCGGAGATTCAGGCGTGCCGATGCGGATCAGGAACAACAGCGCACCGATGATTGCAGCGCTGGCAAGCACCCAACGCCAGGCATCCGAGCCCCACGCATTGAACATCAATTCACCGACGATATAGGCCATGGCCGCGCCGGCGAACCACATGATCGTCAGCATCGCCAGGCGTGGTCCGCGGTACTTTTTTGGCAGGAATTCCACCAGTAAAGAAGTCGCCACGGGATATTCGATGCCCACCGCAATGCCCAACAGCAATCTCAGCATGAACAGGACGATGGCCGAGTCGGCCCACAGCTGACCCAATGATGCCAATACGAATAACGTCGGACCGGCAAACAGTAGACGCTTGCGACCCATGACATCGGTCAGCCATCCGCCAAGGAAACCGCCAAAGAAAATTCCGATCAGTGCCGAGGCAGCAATCATGCCTTCCCAAAAATCATCCAGTGCCAACGATTTCGACATGTGAATGAGCGCGACACCGACAATGCTCAGAACATATCCATCAACAAAGGAACCGCCTGCCGAACGGATCGTCAGCAAGCGATGAAAACCATTGAGCGGCACGTCTTCGATTGAAACACCAGCGTTGTTCATTGTTTGTCCTTGTCTTTGCGAGTTCAGGCACAGGAAATTCAGCTTTCTCTCCCGGCGCGGTACTGCCCCCACTTGAGGTTCATGTTCACCCCAAGCGAAAGGAAGGGTTCTGGCGGGTTGCTGTTGGGACCCGGTGCCTGCAACAGGAAATCAATCAGTACGTCGCGTTGCCCCGCCAGCCAGTCGGCGAGCAACTTGCCGGTGACCGTTCCGCGGGTCACGCCGAGACCGTTGCATCCCAGCGCGCCATAGACGTTTGGCGCCAATTCACCAAAGAAACCGTTGTGATTTCGCGACATTGCCAACGCGCCGCCCCACGTGTAGTCGAACCTCACGTCCGGCAGCATTGGAAAACGCTGATCGAATGAAGCTTTGTGGCGGCGAACGAAACGCTCGTTGAATTTGCTGTTGCTGCGCCCGTCCGGGTTGAAGGTGAAGCTGTTGCGGATCAGCAAACGATTGTCCGGGGTACGGCGGACCGTGGTGCCAAACGGGTCCGCCGGGATGGCCCCCCAGAAAGGCTTGCCGCCCAGTCGAGCCTGCTCTTCTTCGGTCAGCGGCCGCGTGATGCTGGCGTAGGTGTAAATCGGCAACATGCGTCCCTGGAGAAATCCGAAACGCATGCCAAACGAGTTGTTAGCCAGAATCAGTTTGTCGGCGGTGATGCTGCCGTGGGCATGTTTGAGCACTGTCCTGGGGCCATATTCCACTTCAACTATCGGGGTGCGCTCATACAGCGTGACGTTCGATGGCAAATGCTCGGCCAGGCCTTTCACCAGCGCGGACGGTTGCAGCAACACCGCGCCCGGGGTGAACAACGCTTTACGGTAAAAGCGGGTCCCCAGATGCTCAGGCAACTCATCGGCATCGATCATCTGAAAAGGCTGATCGAGTTTTTCCAAGCCGCGTCGATAGGCATCGAGTACAGCGATGCCACGGTTCTCCACTGCGGCCTGATATTTACCGCAGGCTTTCATTTGGCAGTCGATGCTGAATTGATCGACCAGATCGCGAAGTATCGATTGACCCGCCAGATTGAGTTTCAAACTGGTCCGCGCAAGGGCGATGTCACCGATGTAATCGTCGGCGCCAATGTCATGAGGAAGGTCAATGGCAAAACCGGCATTGCGCCCCGACGGCCCCAGCCCTACTTCCTGCGCTTCGATAAGTACCACTTCGTCGTTGGGAAAATTCAACGCGAGTTGCCGCGCGCACGCGAGCCCGGTGAACCCGGCGCCAATGATGACCCAGCGGGCTGAACGGTGCCCGCGGTGCGCTGGCTCGGGATTGCGTGGAGGGCTCAAATGAAACCAGCCACAACTATCATCATCGGCAGGTAACGAACTGACTTTCATAGTGTTGAACCGTTAATCGTTGAAGTTGCAAAACGCACGCGGCACGAAGCGAACGCACGCAATGGCGTTAACCGGAAAACTTGCGAAACTTGAACTCACGCAAACAGCAACGGTTGCCCGTTTTGCTCAATAGTTGGCCGCCACGGCATAACGTTCGGTGCTGGCATAATCACGTGAGTAGTAGTAATCCCTGAATGTCATCGGCGGTAAGCCGAACAGGTCTTTAAAACGCTTATAGAAATGCGGATAACTGACAAACCCGGTGGCCAGTGCCACGTCCGTCAATGAGCGATCACTCTGCACAATAAGCTGCCGGGCCCGGGTCAATCGCAGCTCCAGGTAATAACGGTTCGGTGCCGCGTTCAGATAGCGGGCAAAGCGTCTTTCCAGTTGCCGGCGCGATACGCCGACCTGACTGGCGATTTCATCAATTTCCATCGGCTCCTCAATATTCTTTTCCATCAAGTCGAGCGCGATATTCAGAGGCTTTGGAATTGCGGAGCAACGAATGTCGGCCGCGTTTGCTGATAGCCTCGCAACGCCTTGTCGAGGCTGATGAACCCGTTTTATTTCATCGACCAGTGCAGCATCATTGCGCGACCCGAGTTCCCGCATGATCGCCAGGGTCATATCGAGCGCCGAGTGAGCGTTGGCGCAGGTGGCCCGGCGCTCGGCGCAAGTGAAGTCGAGCCCTGACGCATTCAGCTGCGGAAAATATTCAGCGATCAGCGCGCAGCTGTCGCTGTGACAGGCGAAGTCGTGCGCGTCGAGCAAACCCGCGTCTGCCAGATAAAACGCGGCATTCCAGCAGCCAGCAACGACACCTTTGGTCGCCGACTTTTTCAGCACCCGACGCAGCAATGGCTGCGCCGCGAGCCTCACGCGTTGGCCGCCAACCACGATCACCGCCTCGTGATTGAAGCCTTCGGCTCTCAAAGGCTGCGACGACAGCGGCACACCAATATCGCTTTCGACCATTCCACCCGGAAGTGAGTAAGTCGATACGTGATAGATCGTTTCGCCGTTGATCAGGTTGCCGGTCGCCAGGGCATCCATCGCCGTTGAAAGTGTCGTCAAGGAGAAATGATCAAGCAGAATGAATGCCACCCGCACGACATGCTCACTACCCGACGAAACCGTGGATTGTCGAAACCCGATGTTCTGTTGTTTCAACGGACTTTGAAATGTATCCATCTTGCATCACCCACTCACCTTCACTTGAAACGACAACCTTGCGGTTAGCGACAGGCAGAGCCCGCCACTAAACCGAGGTCACGCCGATTACTTCGCTGCCGCCCGTGCGTCACTCAACCAACCATCGTAGGCTTGCTGGTTGGCCTTGATCCATTCAGCGGCATGACGCTTGATGTCGGCGAGCGACTTTTCACCTTTCTGCATCCTCAGGTTCTGAGCACTCTCGGCGGCAGTGGGAATGCTGACTTCGGAGAGGAACTTGCGCGCCACCGGGTTCTTCTCGGCGAACTCTTTGTTCATCACGGCGTTGACCGTGTCTACCGGGAAGCCCAGGTTCTTGCCGTCATGGAAGGTGTCCTTGCTTTCCTGGCCATCCGGCAGTGAGGTGAAGGGTACCGGCAACCAGACCACGTCACGCCCTTCCACCAGCACACTGGCTATCCACTGCGGCACCCAAGTGAAGAACAGCACAGGTTTGCCTTGTTGATAGCGGGCGATGGTGTCTGCCATCAGCGCAAAGTAGGAGCCGCGGTTGTCCACGACGGTTGGCCCGAGGCCGTAGGCTTTCATGTGGTGCTCAACCATGATTTCGCAGCCCCAACCCGGGTTGCATCCGGTCAGATCGGCTTTGCCATCGCCGTTACTGTCGAACAGCTTGGCGATCTCGGGTTTCTTCAGATCCGACAGATCCTTGATCTGATAGGCCTCGGCCGTCTTCTTGTCGATCATGTAACCTTGCAGCACACCTTTCATGATCTGGCCGACCTTGACCATTACATCATCGCCACCGGCCTTGTCGTAAAACGCCTGGTGCAGGTGTTCCCATTCGTGCACGGTGAAATCTGCATCGCCGTAAGAAAGCGCGAGGAACATCGCCGGATAGTCGACTTCTTTCGGTTGTTTGACGTCATAGCCGAGGTCCTTGAGACCGGCGATGACAACCTCACCGCGAAAACGCTCTTCGACGATCGTCGGAAAGATCGGCGTGATCGAAACGCCCGCACCGGGCTTATTGGCATCGGCCGCGTAAACCGCCGAGCAAAGTAAGGTGCTCAATACTGAAGCCGCCAGGCTCGCGACTACGCCTTTATTGAAATTTGTCAGTTTCATGTATCACCACGCTTGAAGTTTTTTAATGGGTGAGCAGGCAAACTCAATTGGTCAACGGATGTGCAACGTTCTTCTTTTTCTTGAACTTCATGACTAGCCCTACGGGGCCGCTTTCATACCAGCGCTGACCGCTCGCCAGATCGCTGCTGCGCTCGCCCATTGCCTGGGTCAGTCGGTCGAGGAATACCGCGAGCAATACCAGTCCGGCACCGCCGACACTGGCCAGGCCCATGTCGAGGCGACCGATGCCACTCAACACCATCAGGCCCAGCCCCCCCACCGAAATCATCGAAGCCACGACCACCATCGATAGCGACAACATCAATGTCTGATTGAGACCGGCCATCATCGTCGGTGCCGCCAACGGCAACTGCACTTTCAAGAGCATCTGTGTGGCGGTGCAGCCGAACGCCCGCGCCGCTTCGACCTTGTCGGCCGGCACCTGGCGAATGCCGAGGTTGGTCAGCCGCACCAAAGGCGCGACCGAGAAGATGATCGTGACAATTACGCCAGGGACGTTGCCGATGCCGAAAAGCATGACGACGGGCACCAGATAGACGAATGCCGGTAGCGTTTGCATGGCATCCAGGACTGGGCGGATGATCATTTCCGTGCGATCACTGCGGGCGCAGAGGATGCCCAGAGGGATGCCGATGACCGCGCAAAACAACAGCGATGTCAGCACCAGGGCCAGCGTGACCATGGCATCGTTCCAGACACCGATCAGTCCGAGGCCTGTTAGCGTCGCGATACTGAATATAGCGATGCGCTTGCCGCCAATTTGCCAACTGATCAGCCCGGCAATGATGATGAAAACTGTCGGAGGCACGGAGAGCAAGCTCCATTGGACGCCATCCAATACCTGATCTACCGGCCAGCGAATCGAACGAAATACTTCGCGAAAGTTACTGACCAGATATTTGAGCGCGGTTTCGACCCACGAACCCAAGGGGATATTGAAACTTTCGAAAGGATTTAAAAAGTTGAAGTCTGACATGGTGCTACCTCGCCCTCAGAAACTGCGTATCAATTCTGATTATTCGGAGTTCAGCTGTTACTTAGGCAGCTCAGCAGATGGCCTTGCGAAATCGAACCTTTATAAAGCCCAACTTCATCTACAACCGGCATCGGCGTTGGTGAGGCAGCGACAAGATGAAGAATCTCTCGCAACGATGCGTCGGCCTTGATTGATACTTGCCCGCCAGGCACATAAGCAATATCGCAATCCTGTTGCGCGATATCGCCTGCCTTCAAAATTCGACTGGTATCGAAACCATTGAAAAAATCGCGAACATATTTATTCACCGGATTGCACAGAAGCTCACGCGGCGTGCCGATCTGCACCACCCGCCCGCCTTCCATGATCGCAATGCGATGACCGATGCGAACCGCTTCTTCGATATCGTGGGAGATGAAAATTATGGTGCGATCCTGCTCGGCCTGAAGCTTGATCAGCTCGCCCTGCATTTCGCTGCGAATCATCGGATCAAGTGCCGAGAACGCTTCGTCCATCAACAGAATGGCGGGGTCATTGGCCAGCGCGCGAGCCAGCCCGACGCGCTGCTGCATGCCGCCGGAAAGTTGGTGGGGAAAGCTGAATTCGTGCCCGCAAAGCCCGACTTGCTCCAGTGCACCCATCGCTCGGCAGTAGCGTTCTTTTTCGCTGACGCCGCTGATCTCCAGACCAAAGCTGACGTTGTCAATGACGCTCATGTGGGGCATCAGGGCAAACGACTGAAAGACCATGCCCATGTCTTTGCGGCGAACTTGCAACAAGTCCTTATCGCCTAATCCAGTGATTTCCTTGCCGTTCAGGAAGATCTTGCCGCAGGTCGGTTCGATCAATCGGTTGAACAATCTGACCATGGTCGATTTGCCGGAGCCGGACAAACCCATGATCACGAATATCTCACCGCGACGAACGGAAAAGTTGGCGTCAAAAACACCAATCGCCTGACCGGTTTTTTTGAACACTTCAGCTTTGGAAGCACCTTCTTCAACCATTTTCATGGCAAGTGCCGGTTGCGTGCCGAATACTTTGAAAACGTTCTTTACGCAGATGATTTCGTCGGAGCTTGTCATACCTTGCCTCCTTCTCCTCGAGCATCTTTCGCATTAAGCGAACTGCGTTCGAGGGAAATTATTATTAAGCGGCAGCGGTAATGAATATATGTCTTCACGACGGGCTTCCTTTTATTATTTTTGGCCCTGGGAAAAAGGGATGTTTCAAATTTATTAGCTTCACCCCGCTTAATCCAACTACATTTACAGGGACTATTTGATAACGTCGGGTTATCGGTTGCCGCGACGGTTTTCAGTGATTGCTGCCTTCGCAATCATGAACGACCGGATCTATTCCCAAAGCGACGCTGGCGTAGCCCCCCACGCACGGTTCCGTTACCCTCCTCGCGCTTCGTTGGGGAGCCGTATCGTTAGGAGAGTGTACGAATGACCAAGCATGTCGACCCTGACACGATCTTGCTGAAAATGCCGTCCTTGAGGGCGGTAAAGGCATTTGTGGCGGCGGCCAAATACGAAAGCTTCACCCGTGCAGCGGAGGCGCTATGCGTCTCTCAGGCAGCGATCAGTCGGCAGATTCGGGAGCTGGAAAGCTATCTCGGCGCGCAGCTGTTTACCCGAGTGGGCCGAGCCGTCGAGTTGACCGCCGCCGGTGCGGTGTTTTTCGATGCCGCGCAATTGTCGTTCGTCAACATTGCCCAGGCCGCCGAACGCATCCGCAGCAGCCAGTCGACCAAGAAAGTGCTCACCGTCTGCTGCTCCCCAGCCTTTTCCGCGCTGTGGCTGTCGAATCATCTGCAGGAATTCTTCGCGCAATGCCCGGATATCGAACTCAACCTGATCACCACGCAGAACTTCCTGACCATGGAACCCGGCGTACAGCCGGATATCTTCATCACCAAGATTTCCCGCATCCGCGAGGGATATAGAAGCTACCCGCTATGCCACGACGTGATTTATCCAGTGTGCACACCGCAATATCTGGAGAAGCACCCGGAGATTGCAACCATCGAAGGCGTGCGCGATTCGGCGCTACTCAACCTCAGCCCTTACGGCCGCTCGCAAGTGGCCGAGCATGTCGACTGGGGCGTATGGCTGGCGTTTCAGGCCATCGATATCGACGACCGCCCGGCAAACAGCCCGCAAATCTTCAATGCCAACGACTACAACCTGCTCATCAGCATGGTATTGACCCATCAGGGCATCGCGCTGGGCTGGAATCATCTGGTCACGGCGCTGGTGCAACAGGGCTTGCTGGTTCGACCGATCGAGCAACAGGTGCAATTGCGTAATAGCTGGCACTACCTGAGCTGCCGCGAAAACTCGGACAACGAAGACGAGCTGCGGCGCTTTCGCGAATGGATTCTGGCGAAGTTTCCGCGCCGCTGACTGATTGGCACCGCCGTCGGCTGATTTGGTTATCAATAGCCCGACGAAAATGTTGCTGGAGCGCCACCCTTCACCTGAATCACTGTTGAGCGGTGCCGGCCACGATCGGTTCGGCTCAACCACAGGAAGGGATTGTTGAATGTCACTCTTCGAATTCTGCCGCCACTTTGATTTCGTCAATGCCCCGCTCAAGACCCGTGCGATCGTGCAGGACAGCCTGCTGGATATCGTCGGCGTCATGGCCGGTGCAGCCAATAACGACACGAGCGCCGCGATGCGGCGTTTCGCCGAGCAGCATTACCCCGAGGGAGCCTACGCCAGTCGCCTGATCTTTGGCGGAAAACGGGTCAACGTACTCGGCGTAGCCTGGGCCGGCGGGTTCAGCGCAGACAGCCTCGACGCCCATGAGGGTCACTTCAGATCCAAGGGCCATGCCGGCGCCACGGTTGTTCCTGCCGTGCTCGCCCTCGCTGATGCGCTCCATTATCGCGGCAGGTCGATCAGCGGCCAGGAACTGCTGAGCGCGCTGTGCATTGGTTACGAAACGGCGCTGCGTGCCGGTACCGCATTGATGGCGACCTCGCCTACGTATCACGCATCAGGCGGTTTTTCAGCGATCGGTGTGGTGTGTGCCGGCGCGCGTTTGCTGAGCCTGGACGAGCAGACATTCCGCCACGCCTTGGGCATCGCCGAGTATTTCAGCGCACGCTGCCCGATGATGCGTGTAGTGCAAGCGCCGACAATGCTGCGCGATGCTCACGGCGCCGGGGCATTCGCTGGTTTGAATGCGTTGTTGATGGCCATCGAAGGCATCACCGGAGCGCCCGCCGAAACGGTGGAAGACGCCACGGTTGCCGAATACTGGACCGATATCGGCAAACGCTGGGAGATCGACAGTCAGTACTTCAAACCCTGGCCGGTCTGCCGCTGGGCGCAACCGGCGCTGACCGCGATGCTCGAACTGCGGCGCCAAAACCCAATGCTGGATGCCGACTCGATTGAAACCATTCGGGTGGAAACGTTCTATGAGTCGATGTGTTTGCAGGGGCATGCGCCGAATGATGCCGACCAAGCGCAATACGCCCTCGCCTTTCCGCTGGCAGCATTGATTATCAGGGGCGAAGTCGGGCCCGATGAAGTCACCGGAGCGGCGATCTTTGCGCCGGACATTCTGGCGTTGAGTGCCCGCATCGAAATCGTTGAAGCCGCCGATATCTCCGCGAGATTTCCCGCCGAAATCCTCTCCCGGTTGACCATAATCCTGAAAAATGGCGAGACGCTGACGAGCCCTATCACCGCCGCGCGCGGCGATCCGCAAACACCCTTGAGTGCCGAAGAGTTGAGTCAGAAGTTCGATCTGTTCGCCGTTCGCCTCGGCCATGAGCGCAGCACCGCTGTGAAAAAGGCGATCTACAACATTGCCCAGGCGGGCTGCGCGATCACCGCGCTGGAGAGTGTCTTTCAAGCAGTGCCGGCGGGCGCCTGATCTCCCATTGATAACGTCAAATCATTAATTGCCCGCAGCAAATGTCGTTTGTGACGTTTGTCCAGCGCGCTATAGGCTGAGACCTATCATTCTTCTATTTTCATAAGTCACGAATAACGGTGACCGCTCAAGATTGATGTCCTGGGAGGATAACAATGCACAATAAACAAAGCGTTTTCGACCTGATCAGCCAGCGTAAGCCATGGCATTCGCTGCCGGGTGCGCTTTACAGCAGTGAAGATGTTTACCGTCAGGATCTTGAGCAGATTTGGCACAAGGACTGGATCTTTGCTGGCCACACGTTCGAGATTACCAAGCCGGGACAGTATTTCACCCTGCAGATCGGCGACTATCCCGTCGCAGTGGTACGCGGCAAGGATGGCGAGGTTCGGGCCTTCCATAATGCCTGCCGTCACCGTGGCGCGAAAATCTGCGACGCTGATCACGGCAAAGTGGCAAAAATGGTCTGCCCGTATCACAAATGGACCTATGAGCTGGACGGCAACCTGTTGTTCGCTGGCAACATGGGCCAGGATTTCGACAAGTCCCAGTACAGTCTGAAAAGCGTTCACTGCGAGATCGTCGATACCTATATTTACGTTTGCGTTGCCGCCAGAGCGCCCGATTTCGAAGGCTTCCGTAAAGCGGTCAGCCCTTTCGTCGCGCCACATTTTCTTGAAGACTGCAAAGTGGCGTTCGAGTCGAACATCATCGAGAAAGGCAACTGGAAGCTGGTCTTTGAAAACAATCGCGAGTGTTACCACTGCGATGGCTCCCACCCGGAACTGCTGCATTCTTTCGTCGATAACCTGTCGGTGGGCGGCATCAGCGGCGAAGACGACCCGGAACTGTCGGCCTACTGGTCAAAATGCGAAAACGCCGGGTTGCCAAGCCGTCTGGTCATGGACATCAATGGCCAGTTCCGCATGACCCGCATTCCGCTGTCATCCGGTGCCGTCAGCTACACCATGGACGGCAAGCCAGCCGTTGCCGGTCGCCTGGACAAAACCGGCGAAGCAGACATCGGCGCGCTGTTGTACTTCCATTACCCCTCCACGTGGAATCACTTCCTCGGCGACCATGCGCTGAGTTTCCGTGTACTGCCCATCAGTGCGACTGAAACGCTGGTCACCACCAAATGGCTGGTGCATAACACGGCCGTGGAAGGCGTCGATTACGATATCGAACGCTTGACCAAGGTCTGGATTGCGACCAACGATCAGGACCGGACGCTGGTCGAAGGCACCCAACGTGGCGTGACCTCGCCCTCGTACGAGCCAGGCCCTTATTCGGAAACCGCCGAGACCGGCGTTTGTCAGTTCGACGACTGGTACTGCGCGACGATGATGGATCGACTCAAGGGGCCGATCCCGCTGAAGTCTGTTGGCTGATTGAAATTGCCCGCGACGCAGGTTCCCCGGATCAGGAACCTGCGCGCGCACCACTCGAAATCTACTCTCTGCTCGTTCAATCCACTGTCTTACCGCTGATTGCATCCGCCATCGGTCCGGACGCCTCACGTTGTCGGGCCGCATGCCAACACAGTAACGAGCCCGCGGTCACCAGCACAGCGCCCTGCCAGAACTGTACCTGCAAACTCACGCCCAGCCACAACGCGGCGAACGCCGTTGACAGTACCTGCGCGGAGCAGGAAGCGGTCGCCAGCAAGGTCAGCTTTCCCCGCAGAATTCCGATGTTCCACAAAGCGTAGCCACCCGCCATGGCCACTCCTGCGGCCCGGAGCTCCAGCGAACTTGCCCAGGTAAACGCCGGGATCTGTTCGTCGCTTGTCGACCACTTCAACCACAGCACAAGCGCAGTCAGCGGGAAAAACAGCGCGACCTGATTTAGCCCGCGCGCATAGCGGCGCGTGACATTGCGATACAGAGCGAAGGTGATCGCACACGCCAGCGCCAGGCTGTAGCTCAACGGATTGGATTGAACATTGGACACAATCCCGGGCAATGACAGCCCCTCACCGCTGACGACCCACAGGATGCCAAAATCGCCAGCGCAGAACCTGGAACAATCAGCCATCGCGTTTTCCGGGTACGAAAAACTGAATCGACCGTACAGGCTAAAGAGCAAAAGTGGATCGATACAATGATTTTTTGCCAGGCAAACGATGAGGTCAGGTTATGCGTAACCGTGTGAGTGCTGACTTGCTTGTGGTCGCGGCGCGGTCACAGCGCTATGGTGGTTTACTAGCAGCCGAGGAACCCTGAATGCCGAAAAATCCACCCACTCCTAAAGAGCCCGCCAGCGCCGCCGACATCGAGCGCTCGATCCAGGCCCTCAACCGGCTGGCCGAGCGCCTCTGGGGCGAAGATCGTGTCGCCGAGGCCAAGGCTCTGCTTGATGCGCTCGATGCGTTGAACCGTGCGCTCGATCGCATCCGCATTGGCGAAAGTCGCCGGGCGGCGACTCTGCATTGAGGCATAGGTTTACGGCTTGAGGATCAGCACCGGTTCGCCCTTCTTGAGGATGTAAGTCGCCAGCTCCGAGGCCTTGTCCTTGCCGACGTTTTTCGCCACATGCGCCACGCCTTCCGGAATGAACAGCGACTCCCCCGCCTTCAGCGTCACCGGCGCCCTGCCCTCCAGTTGATATTCGAACGTGCCGCTAATCACGTAAGCGACTTCAACGCCGGGATGTGCATGGCGCGGCGAGGTCACGCCCGGTTCGAAATCAACGCGTGCCTGAACCACTTCGCGGTCGGCGGCGCCGAGATCCTGCTTGACCAGATCGGTGCGGCTCAGGCCTTGCTGCCAGCTCTTGGCCGGGGCGTCGGCCGCGTGGGCGATGCCGATCATCGAAGCGAAAATGGCGCTGGCGAGTAACAGTGAACGTCTCATATGTAGCCCTCTCAATCAGTGGTGTGGTGAGGGCTACTGTGCAGGTTGCGTGTAGGGTGGATGTGTCGTGGAACCTGAGTTTGGTGTTCAGCTGTGTACTGCGCTCAATCTGATACACGTTTATACAAACTACTTTGCCGCAGTGGCGATCAACCAGACGGGCCTGGTGGGCGAGGAAGCTGTAAACTGCCGCGATCTTCACTCGCTCAAACAAGGGATTCCCATGGCCAACCAAGACATCACCTTCACCCCCGATCCGGACGCCGACTCGATTTCTTCCGACGTGGCGACGTTCGGCGGAATCATGGTTTCCACCCAGATCCCGACCCACGCCGACGGCAGCCTGGAGCTGGGCGATATCACCACTCAGAGCGAATGCACCCTGCAAGCGCTGAAAGTTGCACTGGAACGTGCCGGCAGTTCGATGGATCGGGTCATGCACCTGACCATTTACCTCACCGATATGGCCGATCGCGCCGCATTCAACGAGGTTTACCAGCGCTTCTTCGCCAAGCCATGGCCGGTACGCGCGGCAGTGGGCGTACCGGCGCTGGCGGTTGAGGGGATGCGCGTGGAAGTCACCGCGATGGCGGCCAAGGCCTGACCTGACGTCTGCAACACCCTACAACCCTGTGGGCCAGCCTGCTGTCGGTAGCGGCCTTGCATTCAACATTCGAGTTGGCTGAACCACCGCTATCGCGAGCAAGCTCGCTACCACAGGTTTCGCGGTGAATTCGAGCTCCGGGGCAATACACAAATCCACTGTGGGAGCCAGCCTGCTGGCGATGGCGGCCTGACATTCAACATCGATGCTGGCTGGACCGGCGCTATCGCGAGCAGGCTCACTCCTACAGGGGGTTGGGTGATTCTTGAGTTCTGTGCCATCGGGCAGCGCGGGCGTGCCGGCCGCGCGTTTCGCGGGTAGAATGCGCGCCTAACCGTGACAGCCTGACTAAAAAAACTATGTCCTTGCCCAAGCATCATCTGGAATTGCTCAGCCCTGCCCGCGACGTGGCCATCGCCCGTGAAGCGATCCTGCACGGCGCTGACGCCGTGTACATCGGCGGCCCGAGCTTCGGCGCGCGCCACAACGCCTGCAACGAAGTCAGCGAAATCGCCGAGCTGGTGGAATTCGCCCGGCGCTACCATGCGCGCATTTTCACCACCATCAACACCATCCTGCACGACAACGAACTGGAGCCGGCGCGCAAGCTGATCCACCAGTTGTACGACGCCGGTGTCGACGCGCTGATCGTTCAGGACCTGGGCGTGATGGAGCTGGACATTCCGCCGATCGAGCTGCACGCCTCGACCCAGACCGATATCCGCACCCTGGAGCGGGCGAAGTTCCTCGATCAGGCCGGTTTCTCGCAACTGGTACTGGCGCGTGAGCTGAACCTGCAGGAAATCCGCGCCATCGCCGACGAGACCGACGCTGCCGTCGAGTTCTTCATCCACGGCGCGTTATGCGTGGCCTTCTCCGGCCAGTGCAACATTTCCCACGCGCAGACCGGGCGCAGCGCCAACCGTGGCGACTGCTCGCAGGCCTGCCGTCTGCCGTACACCCTGAAAGATGAAAAGGGTGGCGTGATCGCCTACGAAAAACACCTGCTGTCGATGAAAGACAACAACCAGAGCGCCAACATCCGCGCACTGGTCGAAGCCGGTGTGCGCTCGTTCAAGATCGAAGGCCGCTACAAGGACATGGGCTATGTGAAAAACATCACTGCCTATTACCGCCAGCGCCTCGACGACGTGCTGGAAGATCGCCCGGACCTCGCCCGCGCGTCCAGCGGCCGCACCGCGCATTTCTTCCTGCCCGATCCGGAAAAAACCTTCCACCGTGGCAGCACCGATTATTTCGTCACCGATCGCAAGATCGACATCGGCGCCTTTGACTCGCCGACCTTCACCGGCCTGCCAGTCGGTACGGTCGAGAAAGTCGGCAAGCGTGACATGCAAGTGGTCACTCATGAGCCGCTGTCCAACGGTGACGGCCTCAACGTGCTGGTCAAACGCGAAGTGGTCGGTTTCCGCGCCAACATCGCCGAAGCCAAGGGCGAGTTCGAAGAAGATGGCGAGAAGCGCTACCGCTACCGCGTCGAGCCGAACGAAATGCCCGAAGGCCTGTTCAAGCTGCGCCCGAATCATCCGCTGAACCGCAACCTCGACCACAACTGGCAACAGGCGCTGCAAAAGACCTCGTCGGAACGTCGCGTGGCCCTGAGCTGGCTGGCGCGCCTGCGCGAGGAACAGCTGGAAATCACTGCCACCAGCGAAGAAGGCATCAGCGCCAGCGTCACCCTCAACGGGCCGTTCGGCGTGGCCAACAAGCCTGAGCAAGCGCTGGAACAGTTGCGCGATCTGCTCGGCCAGCTCGGCACCACCCAGTACCACGCCACTGACATCAAGCTCGATGCGCCGCAGGCATTCTTCATCCCCAACTCGCAGCTCAAAGCCCTGCGCCGTGAAGTGATCGAAGCCCTGACCGCTGCTCGCGTTGCCGCGCATCCACGGGGCAGCCGCAAGGCCGAAACCAGCCCGCCGCCGGTGTACCCGGATTCGCACCTGACCTTCCTCGCCAACGTCTACAACCAGAAGGCGCGCGACTTCTACCACCGTCACGGCGTCAAGCTGATCGACGCGGCGTACGAAGCCCACGAAGAGCCGGGCGAAGTACCGGTGATGATCACCAAGCACTGCCTGCGCTTCTCCTTCAACCTGTGCCCGAAACAAGCCAAAGGCGTGACCGGCGTGCGCACCAAAGTCGCGCCGATGCAGTTGATCCACGGCGATGAAGTGCTGACGCTGAAGTTCGATTGCAAGCCGTGCGAGATGCACATCATCGGCAAGATGAAAGGCCACATTCTCAACCTGCCGCAACCGGGCAGCGTGGTCGGCCACATCAGCCCCGAAGACCTGATGAAAACCATCCCGCGCGCACCGCACTGAGTGCCTGGTCTGCGCGGTGCTTCGGCGCCGCGCAGGCTGGTTTGCTGTGCCTTGCCAAATCGCAGGCATAAAAAAACGCCAACTTCTTGCGAAGTTGGCGTTTTTTCGAATATGGCAGGGGCGGCTGGATTCGAACCAACGCATGGCAGGATCAAAACCTGCTGCCTTACCGCTTGGCGACGCCCCTACTGCTCTTTCCAGCGGCCCGTTGGGTTCGCTGTAAGAACGGGGCGCAATTTACCAACATTGTTTGGCTTTGGGAAGCCCGGCGTGAAATATTTTTTGTTTTAAAACAGCGACTTAATTTTTACCCCCGTAAAACCGCCCGCGCCCGCCCCGTTCCGCCCGTCGTGTATCACAGTGTGTACCCGCGCAGCGACGATACGGCGCCTTGCAACACGGCTATTGTTCGACACAGCCCGGATACGTCCATCCGCTCAAATGCACTCACGGTTTCAAGGTTTCATTCAGCCCCTTGACCAAGGCATGCACAGGAGACGTCCCCATGAAAAAGGCACTGCACACCCGTAAAACCGCACTCGGCTTGTCGATCCTGGCGCTGTCGCTGTTCGGCACTGTCGCCAGCGTTCAGGCGCAAACCGCCGAACCGGCTGCGATCAGCTATTCCGCGCCCTCGCCCTTCGGCCCGCTGAAACATGTGAAGGCCGGCGTGCTCGACGTCGCTTATGCCGAAACCGGCCCGGCCAGCGGCCCGGTGGTGATCCTGCTGCACGGCTGGCCCTACGACATTCACAGCTACGACGAAGTCGCGCCGCTGCTGGCCGCCAACGGCTACCGGGTGCTGATGCCCTATGCGCGCGGTTACGGTGATACGCAATTCCTTTCCAAAGACACCCTGCGCAACGGCCAACCGGCGGCGCTGGCCAGTGACGTCATCGACTTCATGGACGCACTGAAGATCAAGCAAGCCGTGCTCGGCGGCTACGACTGGGGCGCGCGTTCAGCGGACATCGTTGCGGCGCTGTGGCCCGAGCGCGTCAAGGCGCTGGTGGCGGTCAGCGGTTACCTGATCGGCAATCAGGCCGCCGGGCAGAACCCGCTGCCGCCAAAAGCCGAATTGCAATGGTGGTACCAGTTCTACTTCGCCACCGAACGCGGTCGCGCCGGTTATGCGAAGAACACCCATGACTTCGCCAAACTGATCTGGCAAACCGCCTCGCCGCAGTGGAAATTCGACGACGCGACCTTCGATCGCAGCGCCAAGGCCTTGCAGAACCCGGATCACGTCGAGATCACCGTGTTCAATTACCGCTGGCGCCTGGGCCTGGTGCAGGGTGAAGCGCAATACGCGGCGCTGGAACAGAAACTCGCCACCGCGCCGTCGATCAGCGTGCCGACCATCACCCTCGAAGGCGACGCCAACGGCGCACCGCACCCGGCACCGGAGGATTACGCCAAGCGCTTTACCGGTAAATACCAGTTCCGCTTGATCAGCGGCGGCATCGGGCACAACTTGCCGCAGGAAGATCCGAAGGCGTTTGCCCAAGCTGTCATCGACGCTGATCACCTGTAGAAACACAAAAGCAGTCAGCCGCAACGGCTGACTGCTTGATTGGTTAAAGGTGGGCTTGAGGCTCGAGGGACGGTCAGGTTCAGTGTAAAAGCTTGCAGATTCTTTGCCTGAACGGACGTTATCGCGAGCAGGCTCACTCCTACAGGGGAACGCATTTCAAAGGTAGGAGTGAGCCTGCTCGCGATGACGCCCGTTCAGACACCCTCAAGCCCGCCTAACGTTCGCGATCACTCGGTTGGCACAACCAGATCCAACGCCTTGTTCACCGCCAGTTCACCCAACATGACCACCTGCGCAATGCCCAACAAAGTCTGGCGATTGGAGCCCTCCAATACCCCCGCAAAATTGCCAAGCATGACCGTGGCGGACGCCAGGGAACCGCTGGCATTGGTCAGCAACGTTTCGGTGTCCGATTGCGGGTTGACCATGAACAGCGGGCTGGGCGTATAGGGCGTGGCCATGATCGCGGCGGGCAACAGGTAATGGTCAAGCGCGCGCTCCGCCGCTTCGTGGAGCTTTCGCGAGTTGGGGGACGCGTACGGCGAGGCCGGGTCAGTGAGCGGTGCTTCGGGTGGCTTGGACATCAGCTGCAACTCCAGACAGGAACCCCTCGAGGCTCGTTAACGGATGATCGTCACTGCGACGGGTTGGGCAAGCGCTGATTATCCAGCACGCGGTTTACCGTCAGCTCGCTGAGCATGATCATCTGTCGCAGGATGAGCATTTTTTTGCGCTGGGAACTGTCAATCGAATCGGCGAGTTCACGGGCCATGTCACTGGCCGAGGACAGGGTTTCCGTCGCTTCGACGAGCAGCGTTTCGTTATCCACGGTAGGGTCGATGAGGTAGATCTTGCCGGTGTTGCGCGAGGGAATCGAAATCTTGTGCGCCCCGGGACTGAGGTAGAAGTTGATGGCGCGATCGGCAGCGTCTTTGATGTTTTGAGGTTCGAGTGCGGCGTCGTAGGGGATTGGATCGGTGTCTGGCGGGTTGGGCGTAACTTTGAACATAGCTAATTCCTAAAATAGGGCTGCGACCGATCTCTACTAAAAGAAGGGTGGCAGCTGTGCGCAGGTTAGTAGACCGGTGGAATTAGCAAAACCGGCGCGCTCGAGAGCGCCCTGCGCACAACCGCCATCAAGTGCAGGTATGGACGTACCTGACTGATGGGCTTATGCGCCGCTAATACCAAACGGGCTACTAAACCCGACCACTGATGGGCAGTGGCAGGTCAACGATAGAGTCCGGGGCTAAAGCGCACAAGCCGGCGGATTCTGGCGTACGCGTAGGCAACGGCGCAAGGAGTTGTAGCCGCTATGGCGTAACAGTTGGTGTGTTTTAAACGTTGGTGCCCGGTGACGTTTAAGAGCCACCCTCACCCTAGCCCTCTCCCAAAGGGAGAGGGAACTGACCGTGGTGAAAGCGCCTGCTGCGCCGACAAGAAATACCGAGTCGAACACAAACTTCAAAGCCAACACAAATCGGCTCCCTCTCCAGGGGGAGAGGGCTGGGCGGGCGGCGTGCCGAAGAGGGGCAAATCCACCGCAAAACCCAAGCCGAGCGCTGCTTCTGTTTGGGCGAGGCACGCCGACGTGTGGTCCCGAGGTGAACTCGGCAAAGTAAAAGCGGTTGGTGCTATTTGACCAAGCGTTTCTCTTTGGAAGGCCGGTAGCCAAAATAGGCGCTGTAACACTTGCTGAAATGGCTCGGCGAGACAAATCCGCAGGCCACCAGCACTTCCACTTGTGACAACTCGGTGTGTTGCAGCAGGCGGCGTGCTTCGGTGATGCGCAGTTCCAGGTAGTAACGCTGCGGTGTGGTGCCGAGTTGTTCCTTGAACAGGCGCTCCAGTTGCCGGCGAGAACGTCCGGCGTACACCGCCAGTTGCTCCAGCTCCAGCGGTTCTTCCAGATTGGCGTCCATCAGCTTGACCACCTCACGCAACGGCGCGCTGACGCAGAGGTTTTCGTCCGGCTTGATCCGCCGGTAGCGCGACTCCTCGAACGCGAGAATGTCCTCGACACCCTCGACCAGCGCCTTGCCGTGCAGGCTCTTGATCCAGTCCAGCGCCATGTGGAAAGCCCCCGACGGGCTCGACGCGGTGAGCCGGTCGCGGTCGATCACATAAGGTTCGCTGCTAACGTGCGTGGCCTTGGCGATTTCGGTCAGCGCCGGACGATGCTCCGGGTGGATGGCGCAGCGATAGCCGTCGAGCAGCCCGGCGCGGCCGAGGAACCACGAACCGTTCCACAACCCGGCCAGACTCACGCCCCGCTCCGCCGCCAGTTTGAGTAAATGCACAAACCCATCGCTGGCGCGCAGTTCGGTGCGATAACCGCCGCACACCACCAGCAGATCCAGCTCCTCGAGCGCGGCTGCGTCGAAGCGCGCATCGGGGCGAATCACCAGCCCCAGGTCGCTGATGACTTCGCCCTCGCCCAGCCCGAACGTGCGCGAAGAAAACAGTCCGGGGCGCAACAGATTGGTGGTCACGACCGCATCCAGCGTCTGCGTAAAGGCCGGCAGTGAAAAGTGTTCAAGCAGCAGAAAACCGGTGCGGGTCAACGGCGCGCTATCGCTGTGCTCATTCAGATAGCGGAGGTTTTTGCCCTTCATGCCTCCGCTGAATTGGCGTCGTTCGGTCAAGTTTCAGTCCATCGGTCATGTTGTTGTGGGCCGATAGTTGGCCGGAACCGATAAAGAGTCAATCGCGCGCACGCAAGGATGATCGAGCCACGCCTCAAACGAACGAGAACATTCCCGCGCCTGCTCGACCTTCGAGTCGGCCACAGAGCACGTAGTGCTGATAACCGCTGGTGAAAGCACCGTTGGAAACCGCCAGCCGCACATCGTCGTTCAAACGAAGGTACTGCGCCTCGTCGAAGTTTTCCGCACTGACTTCGCCGGCACGGCCCAGCCGCTCGCTGTCGACTGGAAACCCGAGGTTTTCGAGCCGTTCGAAATCAATGATGCGATTGACGGCATGTTGTTCGAGTGCGCCCTGGTTGGGAAACGTCGAGTAAATGTGCAAGCCTTTTCTCGCGCAGCGGTTGCACATGTCGACGCAATTCTGCTGGGTCGATTTACGCTGCGTCAGTTCGGCGAGCGGCATGTCGAGATACTTTCCCACCTGGTATTCGGTCTGATTGAAGATCGTGCAGCACAGTACGGTATTGCCATTGCAGTCGATCACCAGCCAGTTATCCTTGAGCTGGCACGCCTGCTTGGGATATTGCTGCATGACGTTCACCAGGTCATCGTACGGCGGCAATGCAAGGCGTTTCAGGGTTTCGTAATCGGTAGCCGTAACAGAGGGGTCGCGCTCGACGATTGCCAGCGTCTTTTCCAAAGGCATCATCACCGAATAGCCAGTGGTAAACACAAACCCGAGACGCTCACTGAACTCGCGCATCAAGGCTTCTTCGTCGATGTTGTCCAGGTAACGGTGATAGTAGACATCGACACGGGTGCTCAAGCCCAGACGTTGCTTGATCTCATGGAGGGCGATCATGTTCTGTTTGACCACTTCGATATCACCGCCCACATGGCCCTTTTTGTAGGTTTCCTGATAGAAACCCGACAGCGATATGCGGAAGTAGCTCGGCTCGGCCAGCAAGGCCTTTTCCATGTTCTTGGCCAGGTTCAGGTTAGTGCTGATCCCGCTCGCCATGCCGGCGGCGTTGATGATCTCGATAAACTCACCGATTTTCGGATGAACCAGAGGCTCGGTCCAGTTATAGAGAAAGATCGTCCGCACTCCCTCGGACCGGGCCTTCTCGACAATTTGCCTGAACATGTCCAGTTGCATGGCTTTTTTGAAATTCAGATTTTCCGAATTCCCCATCGGGCATGACGGGCAGCTCAGATTGCAGGCGCCGACGATATCGATGTACATATTCATTATGCGCATTGCTCCTTGAGTCGAACGTGCGCATCTCATCACTGCTCACGCTCGGGTCGCCGGGTTCGTTGTTTTTTTGACGATATGGGAAAGCGAGAAGCAATAAGCGCACCAAACCCGTTACGCCATCAACGTCACAATCCAGTCGATAAACACCCGCAACTTTAAACTGACATGCCGGTTCGGCGGATACGCGAGGTAAAGCGGCATGCTTTCCAGCCGCCAGCCTTCGAACAACGGCACGAGTTCGCCCCGCGCGACGTGCGCATCGGACATGTAAGTCGGCAGCCACAACACCCCCATCCCGGCCAGACCCGCCGCCAGATAGGCATTGCCGTCGTCGACCGCCAGCACATGGCGGCCTTTGATCTGCAAATGCTGTTCACCTTTGTGCAAGGCATACGGCACTGGTTTACCGGTGCGCGCCCAAAGAAACCCGACCACCCGGTGGTGCGAGTCTTCCAGATCCCGAGGGTGCACAGGCGTGCCTTCGCGGGCCAGATAATCCGGCGCGGCAAATATCCCCAGCTGTAAATCGGCCAATTTGCGCGCCATCAACGACAGATCCAGCAGTTCGCCCCCGCGCACCACGCAATCAACGTTCTCATCGATGATGTCGACGATGCGGTCGCTGACGCCCATGTCGATCTGAATGTCCGGATACCGCGCATGGAACTCTGGCAGTGCCGGCACCAGAATATGCCGCGCGAAGGGGCTCGGCACATCGACGCGCAGTCGCCCCGAAGGCACTGCCGCAACACCGGGCAGGCTGGTTTCAGCGTCGTCCAGCTCGGCCAGCAGCTTGACTACTCGCTGGTAATAAGCCGCGCCATCGGCGGTGACGTTGACCTTGCGCGTGGTGCGGTTGAGCAGTTTGACCCGCAAGCGCGCCTCCAGCTGTTGCACCAACTGGGTCACGGTGGTCTTGCTCATGTGCAAGGTTTCTGCCGCTTTGGTGAAGCTCCCCGCCTCGACCACTCGGGCGAAGGCCTGCATTGCGTCAAAACGGTCCAAGGTCGCGCCTCGATTGTTTGGAATTTGCAAACAGTGAACGCCAAGCTTGCGCGTTTATCGGCCTGCTGCAAATACCTAAAGTGGCGCCATCACCCTCTGATGGAGACACCCCGATGACTCAGCGCGACGTTGTTTTCCCGCCCACCCGCCGCACGCTCTACGAGCGCCACCGTTATTCTCCGGCGATTCGCTCGAACGGTTTTCTGTTTGTGTCCGGGCAAGTCGGCAGTACCGAGGACGGCACGCCAGAACCGGATCTGAAAGATCAGGTACGCCAGGCGTTCCACAACCTCAATGCGATCCTTGACGAGGCCGGTGCCAGCTTCGAGAACGTGGTCGACGTGACGATTTTCATCGTCGACCCGCAATCGAAATTCGAGACGATCTGGAATGTCGTTCTGACGGAATTCTGGGGCGATGCACCGCACCCGACGGTGACGGCGGTTGGCGTGACCTGGCTGTACGGCTTCGATTTCGAGATCAAGGTAATCGCCCGGTTGCCCGAGGCTGCCTGATCGATTTACAACACGGTCCGGCGGCTGAAAATATCCGGACATAGCCGAGCGGTTGCCAAGGCCAGCCGCGTCTGGTTGCATAGCCATCCTCAAACCCAGGCCAGCGCCTACCCAAGGCGCTGGCCTTTGTGCGTGTGAATACGTATAACCTCGCCGACTCGTCTACCCTGAGTGTGCGTCACACGTCGCGACTTCAGCCCTTTGGACGCTTACGAAACGGAGAATTTCATGCTCAAACGAACCCTGGCACTGACCGCCGGCCTGGCCCTGTCTGTGTCTGCGCTGATGACGCAGGCCGCTGATGTGTTGCGCGTCAGCGCGATTCCGGATGAAGCGCCGACCGAACTGCTGCGAAAGTTCGAACCGCTGGGCGCGTATCTGGAACAGCAACTGGGCATGAAGGTGCAGTTCGTGCCGGTGGCCGACTATCCGGCCGTGGTTGAAGCCCTGGCTACCGATCGCCTCGACATGGCCTGGCTCGGTGGTTTCACTTTTGTTCAGGCACGTTTGAAGACCGAGGCGACGACGCCAGTAATTCCCTTGGTCCAGCGTGAGCAGGACGCGCAGTTCACCAGCAAATTCATCACGGCCGACCCGAACGTCAAAAGCCTCGCTGATCTCAAGGGCAAGACCTTCGCCTTTGGTTCGGTGTCGTCGACCTCCGGCAGCCTGATGCCGCGTTATTTCATGCTGAAAAATGACGGCATCAAGCCGGAAGCGTATTTCAGCCGTGTCGCCTATTCCGGCGCCCACGACGCTACCGTTGCCTGGGTGCAGGCCGGCAAGGTCGATGCCGGTGTGCTGAACGCCAGCGTCTGGCAGAAACTGGTGGATGCCGGCAAGGTCGACACCAACAAGGTCAAGGTCTTTGCCACCACGCCGACCTACTTCGATTACAACTGGACCGTGCGCGGCACCCTTGATCCGGCGCTCGCGGCGAAAATCAAGAAAGCGTTCCTTGATCTCGACCCGGCCAAGCCTGAGCAAAAGAAAATCCTCGACCTGCAGGCCGCCAGCCGCTTCATCGACACCAAACCCGAGAATTACAAGGGCATCGAGGAAGCCGCCCGCGCCGCCGAACTGTTGAAATGACCCTAAGCCTTAACCAGGGCAGCTTGCGCCACGCCAATGGCGTCGATGCCCTTCGTTCTGTCGATCTACAGATTGCCGCGGGCGAGCAGGTCGCGATCATCGGCCCGTCCGGCGCCGGCAAATCGAGCCTGCTCAACCTGCTGTCTACCGCATTGCGGCCCAGCAGCGGTGACATCGAAGTGCTCGGCGAACGCGCCTGGCACTTGCCCGCCCGCCAGCGTCAACGCCTGCGTGCGCGGATTGGCCTGGTGCATCAGGCGCCGCCGCTACCGCCGCGTCAGCGTGTAGTCACGGCGGTACTGGCCGGCAAGCTTGGCCAATGGAGTCTGGGCAAAAGCCTGTTGAATCTGTTGCATCCGCTGGATGTGGCCGGTGCGCGGGCGGCGCTGGCGCGGCTGGATCTCGGTGACAAATTGTTCGCGCATTGCCAGCAATTGTCTGGCGGCCAGTTGCAGCGCGTCGGCATCGCCCGCGTGCTGTATCAGGCGCCGGAGGTGTTGCTGGCCGACGAACCCGTGTCGGCGATGGACCCGGTGATGGCCGGGCATACCTTGTCGGTGCTGTCGCGCCATGCCCGCGAGCATAACGTCACCCTGGTGGCGAGCCTGCACGCGGTGGACCTGGCGCTGTCGCACTTCCCGCGCATCATTGGTCTACGTGACGGGCAGATCCTGTTCGACAGCCCGTCCGGGCAAGTCAGCCGGAAAATGCTCGACGCGCTGTACGCCAACGAAAAACTGCAATCGCCGACTGCGGCGGCGCCGCCGCTGACTGTGCAGATCCCACGATGCTGAAGGCCGATTCACGCGACCCGGCCGCCTGGCCGAGACTGCTTCTGACGCTGTTGGCGATTGCCCTGCTGTGGCCGGGCATTCATTTGAGCGAACTGAATCTGGGCGTGTTGCTGCCTGACAGCCAGAACGAGATGGGCCGCTTTGTCGCGCAGTTCTGGCCACCGGCGCATGACGCCGCGTTCATGCAGATTCTGCTGACCGCGACCCTGCAAACCCTGGCCATTGCCACGGCCGGCATGGCCTTGGCGCTGCTGCTGGCGGTGCCGGCCAGCCTGATCGCCAGCCGCGCGTTGTCACTGTCGGCGGCGTCACGGGGCGGCGTCCCGAGTCGCCTGGGACGGTTGCTGCGCTGGCCGGTGCGCGGCTTGCTGATTTTCCTGCGCAGCGTGCCAGAGATCGTCTGGGCGCTGCTGTTCGTGCGTGCGGTCGGCCTCGGCCCGGCGGCGGGTGTGCTGGCGATTGCCATCACTTACAGCGGCATGCTCGGCAAGGTGTACGCGGAGATTTTCGAGTCCACCGACCAACGCCCGGCCCACGCCTTGATGCAGGCCGGCAGCGGTCGACTGGCGGCGTTCGCCTACGGCACGCTGCCCAATGTCGCGGCGGAACTGTTGTCTTACAGCGTCTACCGCTGGGAATGCGCGATCCGCGCTTCGGTGGTGATGGGCTTTGTTGGCGCCGGAGGTTTGGGTCAGCAGATCGACTTGTCGATCCGCATGTTCGCCGGCGGCGAAGTGGCGAGCATGTTGCTGATGTTTCTGCTGCTGGTGCTGCTGGCCGATCAGTTCAGCCGTTTGCTGCGCTGGAGGCTGGCATGAATCGTCTGATCAACCTGCTGCTGATCGCGGCGATCGGCGTCGCGGTGGTTGCTTCGTTCAGCTATCTGGGGCTCAACCTCGGCGAATTGGGCAGCGCGGCCAGCCTCAAGCAGATGGGCGCTTATGTGCAGCGCTTTCTCAGCCCGGACCTGAGCGCGGACTACCTCAAAGCGATTCTCCACGGTTCGCTGGAAACCCTGGCCATGTCGGCGCTCGGCACGTTGCTCGCGGCCGTGTTCGGCATCGTCGTGGCGCTGCCCGCCGCCGGGCGTTTCGGCTGGCCGCTGCAAAGCCTTTCGCGCCTGTTGCTCAACGGTCTGCGGGCGATACCGGAACTGGTCTGGGCGGCGCTGATGGTTTTGGCCGCCGGTCTTGGGCCCAACGCCGGCACCCTCGCCCTCGCCCTGCACACCACCGGCGTGCTCGGTCGGCTGTTCGCCGAAGCGCTGGAAAACACCCCGCCGCAACCGGCCGAAGCGATCCGTTTGCAGGGCGGCAATCCGCTGCTCGCGTTCTGCTACGGCACCCTGCCGAACCTTGCGCCGCAACTGCTCGCGTACATGCTGTATCGCTGGGAAAACAACATCCGCATGGCCAGCGTGCTGGGCTTTGTCGGCGCCGGCGGGCTGGGGCAGATGCTCTATGTCAGCCTCAGTCTGTTTCAGGAAGCCCAGGCCAGTACGGTGATTCTGGCGATGCTGGTGCTGGTGTTTCTGGTCGACTGGTTGAGTGCCTGGAGCCGCCAGCGTTGGGTCAAGGCCTAAGGTTTACAGGCAGCTCAGTGGATATCTGGCAAAAGCTGATTATGCTTGAGGAAACCTCGCCGCCCGGCGAGGCGGTCAGACTGTGCACGCGACACGCGACAGCAAGGGCGATTTTTGCCACAAGGCCAGAGTGAACAAGCAGTAACGGGGGACTCCGGCCTACAACAATAAGCACAACGGAGAACACCCATGGCCTCAATCGACACAGCATCCACCGGCAGTCCACCGCGCAGCGGCGGCATCACCAAGGAAGAGCGCAAGGTTATCTTCGCCTCATCCCTGGGCACGGTTTTCGAGTGGTACGACTTTTACCTCTACGGCTCACTGGCGGCGATCATCGCCAAGCACTTCTTTGCCGGCGTCAACGAAACCACTGCATTCATCTTTGCCCTGCTCGCCTTTGCGGCGGGCTTTGCGGTGCGGCCGTTCGGCGCGATCGTGTTCGGCCGGCTCGGCGACATGATCGGGCGCAAACACACTTTTCTGATCACCATCGTGATCATGGGCGTGTCCACCGCCATTGTCGGCTTGTTGCCCAGTTACGCGACCATCGGCGTCGCCGCACCGATCATCCTGATCATCCTGCGTTTGCTCCAGGGTCTGGCGCTGGGCGGCGAATATGGCGGCGCCGCGACTTACGTGGCCGAGCACGCGCCGCGCAATCGGCGCGGCTTTTTCACCTCGTGGATTCAAACCACCGCCACGCTCGGGCTGTTTCTGTCGTTGCTGGTGATTCTGGCCTGCCGCACCGCGCTGGGCACGGAAGCGTTCGAAGCATGGGGCTGGCGGATTCCGTTTCTGCTGTCGATCCTGCTGCTGATCGTCTCGGTGTACATCCGCCTGCAACTGAGCGAGTCGCCGGTGTTCCAGAAAATGAAGGCCGAAGGCAAGGCGTCGAAAGCGCCGCTGACCGAATCCTTCGCCCGCTGGGACAACCTCAAAGTGGTGATCATGTCGCTGCTCGGCGGCACGGCCGGGCAAGCGGTGGTCTGGTACACCGGGCAGTTCTACGCATTGTTCTTCCTGTTGCAGACACTGAAAATCGATGCGCAGACTGCCAACCTGCTGATCGCCGGTTCGTTGATCATCGGCACGCCGTTTTTCGTCATCTTCGGCAGCCTCTCCGACCGCATCGGGCGCAAGCCGATCATCATGGTCGGTTGCATTCTGGCGGCGCTGACTTACTTCCCGATCTTTAACGCGCTGACCCAGTACGGCAATCCCGATGTGTTCGTTGCACAGGAGAAAAACCCGGTCAAGGTGATCGCCAATCCCGACCAGTGCTCGTTCCAGTTCGACCCGGTGGGCAAGGCTCGCTTCACCAGTTCCTGCGATCTGGCGAAGACCTTGTTGGCCAAACGCGCGATTCCCTATGAAAACGTCGAGGCAGAACCGGGCATCGTCGCGCAAGTGCGCATCGGCGACAAAGTCATCGAAAGCTTCGAAGGCAGCGCCCTGCCCGCCGCCGACTTCAAGGCGCGCAACGACGCCTTCACCGCCAGCCTCGCCGCCGCGCTGAAGGAAGCCGGCTACCCGGAAAAAGCCGATCCGGCGAAGATCAACTACCCGATGGTGCTGCTGTTGCTGACCATCCTGGTGATCTACGTGACCATGGTCTACGGGCCGATTGCGGCGTGGCTGGTCGAATTGTTCCCGACGCGCATCCGCTACACCTCGATGTCGCTGCCCTACCACATCGGCAACGGCTGGTTCGGCGGCTTCCTGCCGACGGTGGCCTTCGCCATGGTCGCGGCCACCGGGGATATCTATTACGGCCTGTGGTACCCGATCGTCATCGCCGTGATGACAGCGGTGCTCGGCACGTTCTTCCTGCCGGAAACCAAGGACCGCGACATTCTCAAGGACTGACCGGCGACACGGCGCCCGCTGGCAACGAGCGGGCGCCATTGGCTATCAACCGGCCGAAAAATATCGAACCCGCCGCTTTGTGATGCCTCCAATGGTTACACCAATGGAGGTCATCACCATGAACAGCAACCACAACGACAAAACCCCGAAAGGCCCACCTACCGACACTTCCGGTAAACCGGTGAATGTGGTGGAGCGTGCGCTTGAAGATCGCGATGAAAGCACCGAGGGCGTGGACAAGGTCATTACTCCGTCGTCGACCCGTGTGAAAGAGCAAGATGCCGAAGAGCTGCAGCGCAAGGTGGATGAGATCGAGCGCAAGGTGGCGGATGGCAACTGAGGTGGTTTGTCAGTTGTAGCCCGTTCTGCCCCGAGGTGATGAGGGAGAGTCTGCTCGGCGTCGAATGTTCTTCGGATTCGAGACCGTCTGCCCTCACCCTAGCCCTCCCGAAACGTCGGACCGCCCAGAGGGAGAGGGAACTGATTGGGGGATATTCAAGCGTTACGCTAGCCTGAACGATTCGCTGTGAATCCATAATCGACACGGTTCTTCAGGTCGATGTATGACAGAAGACACCGCGGTCAGTCCCCTCTCCCTCTGGGAGAGGGCTAGGGTGAGGGCTGTTGCAGGCTCAACGCATTCCCCAAGGCAGCCCCACCCGCCGTGTTATCAAAAATGCACCAGGTCTCGACACCCGACGCAACCTCCGCCAACAATCTGCGCTGCAGCTCCTCAAGGAAATCCGCCGAATAATCGCTGAAATAAATCCGCGGCGATCCATGCAAGCGCCAATACCGCACGCCCGCCCAACCTCGCGGTTCGCTGTCCGTGCTGATGCGCGAAGGATCCACCGCTGCCTGAGCAATTCGATAGCTGACCAACATCGGCTCAGCCGAAACCCAGGTTTCATGACGCGGCTCCAGCACCACAGCGCCATCGAAACGCTCACGCAAAGCACGGAAAAACCCGTCTGCCCCAACCGCATCAAACGTCAACGACGGCGGCAACTGCACCAGCAGACACCCCAAGCGATCGCCCAATCCACCGCACTGCGCAAGGAATTCATCAAGCAGCGCTTCACAATCAAGCAAACGCCGCTCATGGGTGATCTGTTTGGGTATTTTCACTGAAAAGCGAAAACCGTCCGCCACCGAATCCGCCCAGCGTTCATAGGTCTGACGTCGATGCGGACGGTAGAACGAGCTGTTGATCTCCACGGCACTGAGCCGCGCCGCGTAGCGCTGCAAATGCGTGCCGACCGAAGGAAACTGCGGCCAGTACTCACGGCCCAGGCTCCAGCCGGCACAACCCATCAACAGCTTTGCTTCACGCTCTTCGCTGCTCATTTCTTGCCTGGCAACACCGCACCGAGGACTTGCTTGGCGGTTTGCACAATCACCCCGGCTTCATCCGGGTCGCCTTTGAGCAGCGTGGTCGCGAACTTTTTCGCTTGCTCCAGCTTGATGTGCGGCGGCAGCGGCGGCACGTTCGGGTCGGTCTTGAATTCGATCAGCACCGGCACATCCGAGGCCAGCGCCTGCTCCCACGCGCCGGCAACGTCCTCTTCGCGCTCGACATAAATGCCCTTGAGACCAATCGAAATGGCAAACAGGTGATACGGCACGTCGGGAATGCTTTGCGACGCCTCGAACTTCGGATCGCCCTCCATCACCCGCTGCTCCCAGGTCACCTGATTGAGGTCTTCGTTATTGAACACCGCGCAGATCCATTTCGGACTCGCCCACTGCCGCCAGTATTTGGCGACCGTGATCAGCTCGGCCATGTTGTTCATCTGCATCGCGCCATCGCCAACCAGCGCAATCACCGACCGCTCGGGATAGGCGAACTTGGCAGCAATCGCGTAGGGCACCGCCGCGCCCATCGAGGCGAGGCCGCCGGACAGCGAGCATTTCATGCCGCGGCGGGTTTTCAGATCGCGTGCGTACCAGTTGGCGCACGAGCCGGAATCGCTGGTGATGATCGCCTGCTCGGGCAAACGTGGTGAAAGCTCATAGACCACGCGTTGCGGGTTGATCGGATTGGCTTTGGCCATGGCGCGTTTTTCCAGGGTTTTCTCCCAGGTGCCGCGCCAGCCTTCGATTTTCTTGCGCCATTTGCCCGCGTCTTTTTTCTCCAGCAGCGGCAACAGCGCGGCGAGGGTTTCCGCCGCGTCGCCGACCAGGTTGACCTCCATCGGGTAGCGCAGGCTGAGCATGTCGGGTTGCAAATCGATCTGCACGCCACGGGCCTGGCCCTCTTTGGGCAGGAATTCCGAATACGGGAAACCTGAACCGATCATCAGCAAGGTGTCGCACTCGCTCATCAGCTTGTAGCTCGGCTCGGTGCCGAGCAGGCCGATGCTGCCGGTGACCCACGGTAACTCGTCGGGTAGTACGGCTTTGCCGAGCAACGCCTTGGCCACCCCGGCGCCGAGTTTTTCCGCCACGGCAATCACCTCATCGGTCGCCTGCAACGCCCCGGCGCCGACCAGAATGGCAACTTTCTCGCCTGCATTCAGCACCTCGGCGGCGCGCTGCAGATCCGCCTCGTAAGGCAGCACTTTCGGCTTGCTGTAGCCGACGCCTGAGTGCGCCGTGCCATGGGCTCTGGGCGGTGCTTCGTAGGGCAGGTCCTGCAAATCATTGGGCAGGATAATCGCCGTCACTCGCCGCTCACCGACAGCCGTACGCACCGCGCGATCAAGCAGATGGCGCACCTGCGCTGGTGCCGAGGCCTGTTGCACGAACGCGCCGGCGACGTCCTTGAACATCGACACCAGATCGAGTTCCTGCTGGTAGTGACTGCCCAGCGCGGTGCGCGCCTGCTGACCGACGATGGCCAGCACCGGCATATGGTCCATCCGTGCATCGTAAAGACCGGTGATCAAGTGCGACGCGCCAGGGCCGGACGTGGCGATGCACACGCCCAGCTCACCGGTGAACTTGGCATGGGCCGAGGCCATGAACGCGGCCATTTCCTCATGCCGCGCCTGGACGAATTCGATCTTGCCCTGTGCCCGACTCAGCGCACCGAACACGCCGTTGATGCCGTCGCCCGGGTAGCCAAAAATGCGCGTCACGCCCCACTCGCTGAGCCGTTCGACCAGAAAATCCCCCACTGTCATCGTCATCTTGATCCTCGCCTTTCACCGTTTACAGGGTGCATTTGCGACGCGGCACGCGCCGGCAGGTGTATGGGTCTGGACCATCGACGGAACGGCGAAGTTTCGATGAATTTGCACTGGCGAGCGATTCGCCAGCGAGACTGGATGACGCATCGGTGAGCCTTTTGTCAGCCACTCGACGAGTTTTCTGAGGCGTTTGCCCTCCCCTGCGGTCGACAGCACAATGACCGCCGGAGGACGAACGATGACTGACGTAACTAGCTTTTTGCTCGAGCGTAACGACTGGGTACCGAACAATCCGCAATTGCCGGTGCTGGTGTATTCCAACGCATTAGCCCTCGAAGGCGACGACCCGGCCGCGCTGTTCGAAAAGACCTTCCGCGCCAACGGCTGGCCGCCGCAGTTTCGCTACCACGTTTACGATTTCCATCACTACCACACCCAGGGCCACGAGGTGCTGGGCGTCGCCCAGGGTCATGCACGGCTGATGCTCGGCGGGCCCGGTGGGCGCGAGGTGCAAGTCAGTGCCGGTGATGTGTTGCTGCTGCCGGTCGGCACTGGCCATTGCAGCGTTGAATCCAGCCCCGACTTTCTTGTGGTCGGCGCGTATCCACCGGGGCAGCAAGGTGATATCTGCACTGAAGCGCCGAATGCCGAGCAACGTCAGCATCTCTCCAACGTGGAGTATCCGCAGCAAGACCCGGTGCAGGGCGAGCACGGCGCGCTGTTACAGCACTGGACCAGATAGCGCTCAGCGATGCGGGTGCACGGTCAGCGCGACGAGTCTGCTCACTACTGGCCGAACCACCAGAATGCACAGAAAGGCCACCGGCATCGCCAGTTTGTAGGCGTGCAAGGCATTGCTCAGGTAATTGTTATCAATGCCGGCGTTCGCCGCGGTGATCACCAGCGACATGAGAAAGGCCATGATCGTCGCCATGTACAACGCGAACACATACGGCGTGGCGCGCGGCGAGAGCTTACGGCGGCTCGAGATGGCGGTTTCGGTGGCTTCACTCATAGGGCTTTCATCCATTGGCGTTGACAGGGAGCCCGCACCTTAGCAACGCCGCAGGCACGCAACTAGACGGCCAGCGGCAGGTACTTTATAAAGCACAACTTACGAATCTGCGGTGCACGACCCCTGAATGAATCTTCTCGCGGCGATTGCCAGTTTTATCAAAGTGGTGGAATCCGGCTCGATTGTCGGGGCCGCCAAATCGCTGGGGGTCAGCGCGGCGGCCGTGAGCCAGACGCTCAACCGTCTCGAAGCGCATCTGGGCGTGCGCCTGCTGCAACGCACCACCCGGAGCATGGCGCTGACTGAGAACGGCGCGGTGTATTACGAGAAGGTCAGGCAGATTGCGGCGGATCTGGAATCCGCGCAGAGTTCGATCTGCGGCGATCAGAAAGAACTCAAAGGACGTCTGGTCATCGCCTCCACCGCCGCGTTCGGTCGGCACGTGCTCGCGGGCCTGATCGCCGGATTCGCCGCGCAACACCCAGGCCTGTTGATCGAGCTGTCGGCCACCGACGGCAAGATCAACCATATTCAGGATGGCATCGATCTGAGCCTGCGCATCCGCCCGCAACTCGAAGACGGCATCGTCGCGCGCAAACTGGTCTCGCTGCCCTTCATTCTTTGCGCCGCGCCGACTTATCTTGCGCGCGCCGGTTGGCCGCAATCGCCTGATGACTTGCAACACCATGCCTGCCTGGCCTTTCGTTACCCGCTGGACGGGCGCTTCCTGCGCTGGGGTTTTGTCCGCGACGGGCAGCGTTATGACGCGCCCATCCAGGCCAGCGCGATCAGCGACGATATCGACGCGCTGACGCAAATGGCCCTGCATGGCGCGGGCATCACCCGCCTGGCCGAGTTCGTCGCCGCGCCATATCTGGCCAGCGGCCAATTGTTGCCATTGCTCGACAACCCGCGCAGCGCAGTGACCGAGCCGATGGATATCTACGCCTGCGTACAGGAACGCGCCGCGATGACGCCCAAAGTCCGCACATTCCTTGCGTACCTGACACAGCAACTCGCCGCACGCTGGCCGAAGCACGAGTCAGCTGCCAGCAACTAACTCTGGCATGCGCCGGAAATTTTCCTTACGGTGATCATCTATTTTCAGCCTGCCCACGATGAGGTCCGATTCATGAGCAATGCGCCTTACGTTCCGCCCAAAGTCTGGAAACACGAAGCCCCGTCCGGCGGCCACTTCGCCAGTATCAACCGCCCGATCGCCGGGCCGACTCACGACAAAACCCTGCCGGTCGGCAAACACCCCTTGCAGCTGTATTCGCTGGCCACGCCCAACGGCGTCAAAGTGACCATCCTGCTTGAGGAACTGCTGGCGCTGGGGCATGCCGGCGCCGAATACGACGCGTGGCTGATCCGCATCGGCGAGGGCGATCAGTTCTCCAGCGGTTTCGTCGAGATCAACCCGAACTCGAAGATTCCGGCGCTGCTGGACCGTAGCGTCGAACCAGCGATCCGTGTGTTCGAGTCCGGCTCGATCCTGCTGTATCTGGCGGAAAAATTCGGCGCCTTCCTGCCCAAAGACCCCGCCGGACGCACCGAAACACTCAACTGGCTGTTCTGGCAGATGGGCTCGGCGCCTTACCTTGGCGGCGGCTTCGGGCATTTCTACGCGTATGCCCCGGAAAAACTGGAATACCCGATCAACCGCTTCACCATGGAAGCCAAGCGGCAGCTGGACGTGCTCAATCAGCGTCTTGCAGAGAACGCCTACCTTGCCGGCAACGAGTACAGCATCGCCGACATCGCGGTGTGGCCGTGGTACGGGCAACTGGTGCGCAACAACGTCTACTCCGCCGCCGAATTCCTCGCCGCGCACGAATATACCCATGTGCAGCGCTGGGCCGAAGCCATCGCCCAACGCCCGGCAGTGATGCGCGGCCAGCGGGTCAATCGCACCTGGGGCGATGAAGCCAGCCAAGTGCCGGAGCGCCACAGTGCAGATGATCTGAACTGAAATCGCCATCGCCGGGCAACTTCCACAAGCTGACCGCGTTCCGACTGAAAGAACGCGGTCAACCTGTGGGAGCTTGCCTGCAAGCGATAGGGGTTGAACATTCAACATCGCATGACTGAAAAGAAAGCCATCGCCAGCAGGCTGGCTCACACAGTTGGGCCAGGTAAATCTGACAGATTTTGATTGGCTGTCAGACCGTCATCGCTGGCAAGCCAGCTCCCACAGAGACCGAGTACAGCCAGCAGGCCGAGTGCCCAGCTCGCCTGCCTTTGATCTTGATACCAGCGATGTAGAAGGCTGAGGCTGAAATCAGTCTGAAAATCAAAAGCCCCTCATCGGAACGCCGCCCGCCTATCCCTCTCCCGGAGGGAGAGGGGACTGACCGTGGTGGATGTGAGATATACGCTGACGTGCAATACCGAGTCGTACTCAAATTTTGAACAACCCACAAATCGGCCCCCTCTCCAAGGGGAGAGGGCTGGGCGGGCGGCGTTCCGATGAGGGGCAAATCCACTGCAAATCCAAAGCCGTGCGCCGCTTCTCACCACTCAATAGGCCGAGTGTCAGCTCGCCTGCTTTTGATCTTGATCCACCGGCGACGTCGGAAGGCTGAGCGCAGGGATTGATCCGGGCGTGGGAGCGCAGCGACCGTACGACGAAGTCGTACACAGCGGAAGGAGGTGCAGCGAAGCAAACCGTAGCCGCTGCGCCCGGATCAGTCCCGGAGCGAAGGAACCCGAGCTTGCGAGGGCCGAACGTAGGAGCAAGCGTTTTTTTGCTTACTTTTTTTAGGCGTTTGTAAAAAAAGTGAGTCGCCGTCAGGCGAAACCATAAGCCGCCGTTACCGCAGCAACGGATATGCACTCACATCCCCCCATATGAAAAATTCGTTACCCGTAGGGCGCCCCGGAACTGTCCTTGGCGCCCTGTTTTCGCTACCCACTGTTAGTCATCAACCGCAATCCGCGATAGTCTCCCAGCGAATTCCTCAAGAAGCATCGCACCATGACCGACCCGGCATTTGCCCCCGACATCGAAGCCATCAACCGCATTGACGCGGTGCCGGTGATCCTGAGCATGGTCAAACACCTCACCGGCATGCGTTTTGCCGCAGTGGCCCGGGTTACCGAGCGCAACTGGGTTGCCTGCGCCGTGGATGACTCGATCGATTTCGGCCTGTTGCCGGGCGGCGAACTGGTGCTCGAATCGACCATTTGCCATGAAATCCGCCAACACCAGCAACCGGTGATCTTCGGCCACGCCAGTGCCCACCCGATCTTCTCCGTGCACCACACGCCGAAGGCCTACGGGCTGGAAAGCTATATTTCCATCCCGATCATCCAGGCCAACGGCAACTTCTTCGGCACTCTTTGCGCGATCGACTCGGTGCCGGCAAACCTCGACGAACCGGCCATCGCCAAGACACTCACGCTGTTCGCGCAACTGATTGCCATGAGCCTCGACACCCAGAATCGTCTGGAAGCGACCACCGTCGAGCTGAGCAACGCCAACGAACTCGGACGCCTGCGCGAGCAATTCATCGCCGTGCTGGGCCACGACCTGCGCACCCCGCTGAGCGCCGTGCGCATGAGCGCCGATCTGCTGCACAGCAGAACCGAGGACAAGCGCTCGCTGAACCTGATCGCGGCGATTCGCAACAGCTCGGTGCGCATGGGCGTATTGATCGAAAACATCCTCGACTTCGCCCGCGGTCGCTTGGGCAGTGGCATCCCGGTGCAGCGCAAGTTCGTACAAGATCTGGAGCAGGTCCTGCAACTGAGCGTCGCCGAAGCGCAGGCGGCCTATCCGCAGGCAACGTTTGTTCATGATCTGGATCTGCCGATGGGGGTTTACTGCGACGCGCTGCGCATCAGCCAATTGCTCTCCAACCTGCTGAGCAACGCCGCCACCCATGGCTCGAACAGCACACCGATCGTGCTCAAGGCCTGTGCAGAAAACGCCGAAATCATCATCACCCTGACCAACCACGGCACCCCGATTCCGGCGCAATTGTTGCCGCGGCTGTTCGAACCGTTCACCCGCGCCGAAGCCGAGCAGAGCCGCGAAGGTCTGGGTCTGGGCCTGTACATCGCCGCGCAGATAGCAGCCGCGCACAACGGCACGCTGCACGTGACGTCAGACGCCGAAGCGGGAACCTGCTTCACCGCAAGATTCCCGGCCCGGCTCCATCCCTCACCCTAGCCCTCCCGAAACGTCGGACCGCCCAAAGGGAGAGGGAACTGACCGCGGTGTATGGACGAGATACACCGACGTGAAATACCGAATCGAATGCAGACTTCAAAGCAAAATCAAAAGCCCCTCACCCTAACCCTCTCCCGGAGGGAGAATGGACTGACCGCGGTGGTTGGGCGAGGTACGTCACCGGAGATACCGAGCCGAATGCAAATTTTGAACGGCCCAAAGATCGGCTCCCTCTCCCTCGGAAGAGGGCTGGGGTGAGGGGCAGCCACACCGCAAATCCAAAGCCAACCCCCCGCTTCTAACCACTCAACAATGAGCGCCAGCTCGAGTGCTCTTGATCTTGATCTTGCCTAACCAGCGACATCGGAAGGCTGAGTGGAGGGATTGATCCGGGCGTGGGAGCGCAGCGACCGTCTGGCGCAGCCAGACACAGCGGAAGGAGGTGCAGCGAAGCAAACCGTAGCCGCTGCGCCCGGATCGATCCCGGAGCGAAGGGACCCGAGCCTGCGAGGGCCGTACGTAGGAGCAAAGCCTTTCGGTTCCTTTTTGGCGTTTGAAAAAGGGACTCGCCGTAAGGGCGAAACCGCCAGTCGCAACACCCAAAAAACGGATATTCACCCAAAACAACCAGAGCATGGTCGGCCCGAAGGCCGCCAAGACACAAAAAAAAAACCCCACAACCAAAAGGCGTGGGGCAAAGGAATTGGTTGGTTGCGGCCAACCAAAGGAGCTCAGCCAAATCAAAAAATCAGATGCAATCCTGCGCCGCCCGCTCAAAACTCGACGGCAACAAATTCGACGCCAGCAAATGCCGCTCATAAATGAACACCTTGCCGCCATTCCCCGCCTTGTAAGCCTCAAGCACGTTGTCCGCCGAAATCTTGCTCGGCACCACGATCCGATAACTGCGCTGGGTCTGCGAAACCGTCGGGTGCAACGAACTGCCCTGCAACTTGGGCACCACACACTCGGCGTACTGCTCAGGAGTCTTGCTGGTCTGCAAGGTCAGGCTCGGATTGTTCGGTGCCGAAGCACAACCGGCGAGCAACAAGGAAGCGACAGCCATGGCAGGGACGAATAAAAGACGCATAGGGGTAATCCTGAAAATAAAGGTTCGGTTCAACCGGCAACGGTCCAGCCTCACGGAGCCGCCGTTGCCATTTATGTTTTGAGAGATCAGCTCGACGCCACCAGGGCCTTGAGCGACACATCGAATTGCTTCAAGGCATCGAATTGCAGGTCGCGCTGTTTGTCGATCTGCGCCGCAATCGCCGGCGCGGCCTGGTCATGGACCCACACCGAAGGCAGCTGTTTTTCCACCGCCCCTTCAGCCTTGCCGATGTATTGCAGGTCGGCGTCGTAGAAACGTGCGGTAAAGCGCGCCTCGACCAGGCTGTTACGCTGGGTCAACAAGCGGTTGAAGGTGTCGAGCTTGACCACCACGTCCGGATGCGCCTGCACCAGCGCATCGAGGTTGTCGTAGACCGTCACCGACAAAAACTGCTGTTGCAACGAACTCACCAACCAGTCGATCGCCAGTTCCGGATCGGAGCTGCCGACAAACGCTTCACGAATCCGCGAGTCCAGCGCATCTTTCGCGCCGTTGGCCGCCATGTCGTGGTAACGCTCGAGGTATTGCAGGTTGTCCAGGGTGTTCGCACTGAGCAACACGCCGACGGTTTGCGAATGCTGCAAGGTCGCGCTGCTGCCACCCAGGCTCTGGAAGTGGCACGCCCCGGCGTCGGCTGCGTAGGTCGGTGCGGTAAACATCGCACCCGCTGTCAGCAGGGCGAGCAAAGCCAGTCGGGGCAGGATGTTCATCGCGCAATTTCCTTGAGCGGCGTGGTCGATGGAGGCGATTTTCCGCCGATTGCCGGCAAAGCAGAACTTGCGTTTCTTGATGGTCACTATTACTTCTAGCAATAGTTGCGCTCGCGCAGACTGCGAGACACTCCAATACAACGACAAAGACCCGTGAGGTTTGCCTTGAGAACGTTTGACCTGATCCGTGACGCCGTTTTTCCCGAATATCGCGAGCGCGTGGCCGAGTATCTGGTGCAGTACGAAAGTGTGTTGCTGGACAAAAACCGTCGCGATCCACAACTGATCAAAGACACTGCCAACCAGTTGCGCGGTTACCTGCGCGGGCTCAACACCACGCGCGTGCTGGGTATGGCTTATTGGGAAGAGCTGGATCGCCGAGTGGTGGACACCTGGCTCGCGCCCGCGTCATGACCGTCTAGACTTGCCGGTCGTTGTCCTGTCAGTCGAACCGGAGGTGCGTCATGAGCAACAGCGAACCCACAACTTTCAGCGGCAGCAACGGCGGCTTCGCCGATCGCTTGCGTGCGCATTGGGCGTGGGGCTGCGAGTCCGGCACCAGATCCTGCCGCAGGTCGAGATGTTCCCGATGAGCAAGGTCAACGAGGCGGTCGACCACCTGCGCAGTGGCAAGGCGCGCTACCGCGTGGTGCTTGACGCCAGCCAATAACGCCAAGGCGCGGCGGTGCACGCCGACCGCGCCCTCTGCGAAAATCCGCCCGAACGCTTACAATCGCCGGTCTTACCGCCCAATCAGACAGGCCCGCCCGGAAATGCTGCTCGATCCGCCAACGATGCTCACCATCACCATCGCACTTGCAGCCGCTGCCGCGCTGTACCTGGCGGTCGAATGGCGCAGTATTCGTGAATCTTCGCTGCTGTTCTGGAGCGCCGGTTTCGCCACGATCAGCGTGGGCTCTACCCTCGCCCTGTTGCGCAGCAGCGGCTTCCTGTGGCTTGGCATCTGGTTCGCCAACGGCTTGTTGGTGACCGCGCACTTCTTTTTCCTGCTGGGCGTGGCGCGCTTTACCCAGACGCGGCTGTCGCCGGCCTGGTATCTGGTGTTCCTGATCTGGCTGGTGATGCTCCTGTTACCGGACGGGCCGCTGTGGTCGAAAGCCATGCTGGTGGCCAATTCGTTATTGGTGGCGATCCCGACGCTCAAGGCCAGCTCACTGCTGCGCCCGCACGGCAAATCGCTGAGTGTCGGCGCGGTGCAACTGCGTTACGTGCTGCTCGGTCATGGCCTGTTCTACGTGGCCAAAGCGCTGACCGTGGTGATACCCGGCACGTTGATCGATCTGGCGGCGTTTCGCGGCGAGATCATTCAGATTTCCCTGGTCGAAGGCGCGATGGCGATCATGTTGATCGCGTTGTCGATGACCGGCACCGAACGCTATCGACGGGAAGAGCAGATCGCCCGCCTCGCCGAGCGCGACCCGCTGACCGCCCTGTACAACCGCCGCGCGCTGGAAAAACGTGCACCGCGCCTGCTGCAACAGGTGTCGCCGCAACAGCCAGGCGCCCTGCTGCTGATCGACATCGACAACTTCAAACTGGTCAACGACCACTACGGCCACACCGCTGGCGACCGCTTACTGATCGCCCTGAGCGAAATGATTCTTGCGGCCCTGCCGCGCAATGCACTGACCGCGCGGCTCGGCGGTGACGAGTTCGTCATCCTGTTGAACAACGCTTCCAGTGAGCGCATCGTCGAACTCGGCGACAGCCTGCGCGATCAGTTTTTGAACATGGCCTCACAGACCTTTGCCACGCCCGCCGCGGTTACCCTGAGCATCGGCGCCACCGCGTTCGACACGGCTCCGGCGAGTCTCGCCACCCTTATTGAACAAGGCGATCTGGCGCTCTACGAATCCAAACGCGGCGGGCGCAATCGCCTGCGTCTGACCGGGCTCACCACTCCAGGATAATAAAAACCATGTCCAGCCTCGACACGCCACTGCAAGATCTCGCTGCCCCCGAAGGCGTCTGCTACGGCTGCGGCGGCCGCAACCCACACGGCCTGCACGTCAAAAGCCGCTGGCACGACGACGGCGTCCACGTCATCGCCGAGCACCTGCCGGACAGCCAATATTGCGGCTGGCCGGATCTGGTCTACGGCGGCCTGATCGCCATGCTGGTCGACTGCCACTCCAACTGGACAGCGATGGCCTACCACTACCGCGCAGAAAACCGCGAAGCCGGCAGCCTGCCGCGCATCGACTGTGTCACCGGCAACCTCGGCATCAAGTTCATCAAACCGACACCGATGGGCGTGCCGCTGATCTTGCGAGCCAGGGTTGATGGCGAGGTCGGGCGCAAGACGCGAGTGATTTGCGAAGTGTATGCCGGGGAAGTGCTGACGGCGGTGGGCGATTCGGTGTTTGTGAGAGTGGATACCGGGCAGTTGGCGGATGCGGCGCATGGGCGTTGAAGCCATGACTACTCGATGCTGCCGCTTGGGTGGTTTATCTGAATCCTGCATAAATCGGCTCCCTCTCCCTCTGGGAGAGGGCTGGGGTGAGGGGCGAATCCACCACAACTCACCAGCCGGACGCCCTGTATTCACCGCTCAACTCTGGATTACTGGGTGAAGTTTGAAATCGGCCTAAAATCAAAAGCCCCTCACCCTAGCCCTCTCCCAGAGGGAGAGGGAACTGACCGTGGTGGATGCGAGAGATAGGCCGAATTGAAATACCGAGCCGAACTCAGACTTCGAATCCAGCCGATGCGACATTTGGCAATACATAAACTACGCAGCCCTGCGTCGTTGCCTGCAAACATCGCGGAAAGCGCCGGCTTGTATGGCGTTGGCCCAAGCTCTATCGTTTGCATGTCGCTGCCAAGCAACAAATCGCAGTGGAAAAATCGGGTTGACGCTAATGTCTGCCAGATCTAATCTGCCCCCATCTCGCCCAAGGCAGTACGCCGTCCTAACCATCCAGGACGTGCCAAACCCTTGGGCGTTTTGCTATCAGGAAGAAAGCATGCCAACAGCGGTATTGGTCGACGGCGCCTTTTTCATCAAGCGCTTTCGAAAGATCGAGCTATAAACAGCCTGTTTTAGGCCTGATCTCTTTCCGCGAGTGATGAAAGCCTGGGCCTACACCCAGGCCTACCAGTCTCACTGCGACAGATTTGCCATTCTGGCCCGCGCCGAATGCAACTTCTTGTAGCTCTCTATCAAACGCAAATGGCGATCCAGCCCTTCCAGCTTCATGCTCGTCGGGGTCAGTCCGTAGAAGCGTACGCTGCCGTTGACCGAGCCAATCGCTGCGTCCATGCGCTCATTGCCAAACATGCGGCGGAAGTTGGCTTCGTAGTCTTCCAGCTCCAGATCCTCGTCCAGTTCCATTTCCAGCACGACGTTGACTGCTTGATAGAACAAGCCGCGTTCGACGGTGTTGTCGTTGTATTGCAGGAAGGCTTCCACCAGATCCTTGGCTTGTTCGTACTTCTGCAGGGCGAGGTAGATCAGCAGGCGCAGTTCGAGGATCGTCAGTTTGCCCCACGGCGTGTTGTCGTCGAACTCGATGCCGATCAGCGTAGTGATGTCGGTGTAATCGTCCTGTTCGCTGTTTTCCAGACCTTGGGCAAGGTTGCGCAGGCCGACTTTGCTCAGGTTGTGCAAGTTGAGGATGTCAGCGCGAAATTGCAGGGCTTTGTTGGTGTTGTCCCAGATCAGGTCTTCGATCGGGTAGATCTCCGAGTAATCCGGCACGAGGATGCGGCAGGCCTTGGCACCGATGTGCTCGTACACCGCCATGTAGACTTCCTTGCCCATGTCTTCAAGGATGCCGAACAGCGTCGCGGCTTCTTCGGCGTTGGAGTTTTCGCCCTGACCGGAGAAATCCCACTCGACAAACTCGAAGTCGGGTCTGGCACTGAAGAAACGCCACGACACCACACCGCTGGAATCGATGAAGTGTTCGACAAAGTTGTTCGGCTCGGTCACGGCCTGGCCGGAGAACGTCGGCTGCGGCAGGTCGTTGAGGCCTTCGAAACTGCGGCCCTGGAGCAATTCGGTCAGGCTGCGTTCCAGCGCCACCTCAAAGCTCGGGTGCGCGCCAAACGAGGCGAACACGCCGCCGGTGCGCGGGTTCATCAGGGTCACGCACATGACCGGGAATTCGCCGCCCAGCGAGGCATCCTTGACCAACACCGGGAAGCCCTGTTCTTCCAGGCCTCTGATACCGGCGAGGATGCTCGGATACTTTTCCAGCACTTCCTGTGGAACATCCGGCAGGGCCATTTCGCCCTCTAGGATTTCGCGTTTCACCGCGCGCTCGAAAATCTCCGACAGGCACTGCACCTGCGCTTCGGCCAGGGTATTGCCAGCGCTCATGCCGTTGCTCAGGTAAAGGTTTTCGATCAGGTTGGACGGGAAGTACACCACTTCGTTGTCCGACTGACGCACGAACGGCAGCGAGCAGATGCCGCGCTGGGTGTTGCCGGAGTTGGTATCGAACAGGTGCGAGCCGCGCAGTTCGCCGTCGCGGTTGTAGATCTTCAAGGTGTAGTCGTCGAGGATCTCGCTCGGCAACTCGTCTTTCGCGCCCGGCTTGAACCATTGTTCGTCCGGGTAATGGACGAATTCGGCGTTGGCGATCTCTTCGCCCCAGAACTGGTCGTTGTAGAAGAAGTTGCAGTTCAGCCGTTCGATGAACTCGCCCAGCGCCGAAGCCAGCGCGCCCTCCTTGGTCGCGCCCTTGCCGTTGGTGAAGCACATCGGCGAATGCGCATCGCGGATGTGCAGCGACCAGACGTTGGGCACGATGTTGCGCCACGAAGCGATTTCGATCTTCATGCCGAGGTCGGCGAGGATGCCCGACATGTTGGCAATGGTCTGCTCCAGCGGCAGGTCTTTACCGGCGATGTAGGTGCCCGCGTCAGACCCCGAATGTGGCATCAGCAAGGCCTGAGCATCGGCGTCGAGGTTCTCTACTTCTTCGATGATGAATTCCGGGCCGGTTTGCACGACTTTTTTTACGGTGCAACGGTCGATCGAACGCAGGATGCCCTGGCGGTCCTTGTCGGAAATGTCCGCGGGCAATTCGACCTGGATCTTGAAGATCTGGTTGTAGCGGTTTTCCGGGTCGACGATGTTGTTTTGCGACAGGCGAATGTTTTCCGTGGGGATATTGCGCGTGTCGCAGTACAACTTCACAAAGTAAGCCGCACACAATGCCGACGACGCCAGAAAGTAGTCGAACGGCCCCGGTGCCGAGCCATCACCCTTGTAGCGGATGGGCTGATCGGCGATCACCGTGAAGTCGTCGAACTTGGCTTCAAGTCGAAGGTTGTCGAGAAAGTTGACCTTGATTTCCATGCGGGATTACCAGAATACGGCTAAACGAATGGCCGCCATTATCCGGCTTTTGCGCCCGATGTCTTGTGCTTTCGGGATTCGCCGCCCGCCGGCGACACTGGCAATTTCGGCAAATTCGCTACACTTCGAAGCAACGCGTCGTCATCCATGACAACAATCTGAACAATGTGCCCGCGCCGTTGTTCTAGATTCAGAAGACACCGGATCAAGGACGAGCACATGGCCGTTTCTGCTTCTGCGCAACCTCTGCCGAGTCCGCAACGTGCGGTTACCCGCCGCCTGGCCATTGCGGTCGGCGCGCTGTTCATTGCTGGCGTCATCGCCGCGGCCAGCGCCCTCCTCGGCATCGCTAATCAGCTTGATGAAAAAGACGTCGAACAGAACCAGTTCTACTCGGCGCGAGCATTGGAAAACCGTATCACCGCCACCAAAAACTACATCACCAGCTACGCCTACTGGACCACCGCGTATGAACATTTGAGCGGGCCGGTGGATACGGACTGGGCCTACGCCGAGCAGAACATGGGCAAAACCATGTTCACCAGCGACGGCTATGACGGCGTTTTCGTGATTGATCGCAATCGCACCAAATACTCGGTGATTCGCGGGCAAATGGTCGAGACCGACATTTCCGAGGTATTGCAGGTGCCAGCCGCAGGCTTGCTGGAGCAAGCGCTGAGCCAGCCGGATCTGACCAAACCGGTGGCCACTTATTCGCTGTTCGAGGGCTGGCCGGCGCTGATCACCGCAGCACCGATCATCCCCAACGATGAGCGCCCGCTCGACGAACTGAGAAATACCTCAGTGCTGGTGTTCGTTGACAAACTGACCCCGACCAAGCTGCGCAAGATCGGCAGTGGATACGGCCTGACCAACCTGACGCTGGCCCCGGATGACACCATTGAAAGCCATCAGCCGAGGGTGGCGCTCGACAGCACCGGTTACAGCCTGGTTGCCGATCTGCAGCGGCCCGGCCAGCAATTGTTGTGGTCGTTGATCCCGCCACTTGGCGCGACGCTGGTGGTGCTGATGCTGCTGACTGCGTATTTTTTCCGCCACGCGCTGCGCTCCTCACAGTATGTCGATAACAGCATCGAAGCGATGCAAGCCTCCAACCTCGCTCTCGAAAGTGCCAACCATGCGCTTGAAGCCAGTGAAGAACGTTTTCGTGCCGTGGCCGAGGCGGCTTCGGACTGGATCTGGGAAGTCGACCGCGACCTGTTGCTGACCTACCTGTCGGCACGCTTCAGTGAAGTCACCGGTTACCCGCAAACCCTGTGGCTGGGTCAGCCTGTCGGCGAACTGCTGTCGTGCGACACCACACCGCTGGACCTGTGGCTGCGCAAGCTCAGCGAAGAAACCAGCAGCGGCGATTTGCGCTGTACCTACCGCGACCACTCCGGCCAGCCGCGCCACTGTCGACTGTCGGCGCGGCCAATCGTCCATCAGCACGATGTCGTCGGCTATCGCGGCACCGCCAGCGACATCACCGACGAAGTGGCCGCCCATGCGCAGATCCAGCACTTGTCGATGCACGATGCCCTGACCGGCCTGCCCAACCGCAACAAGCTCGCACGTTATCTGGATGAAGCCCTGTTGCTCAAGGAACACGCGCTGCCGCTGACGTTGCTGATGATCGACCTCGACAACTTCAAACCGATCAACGATTCACTCGGGCATCCGGCCGGCGACGCGGTATTGCAGGAAGTCGCCGCACGCCTGCGCGAATGCACCCGCGAACATGACCTCGTCGCGCGTCTGGGCGGCGATGAGTTCATCGTCGCGCTCAACGGCATGGACAGTCATCACGAGATCGACAAGTTCTGCACGCGCCTGATCGGCAGCCTGCACCAGCCGATCGTGTTCGAGGAACATCCGCTGCACATCGGCGCCAGTATCGGTATCGCGCTGAGTCGGCGCCATGGCTACGTGCCGAGTGATCTGATTCGTTATGCCGACATTGCCTTGTATCAAGCGAAATCCGACGGCAAGAACACCTGGTGCTATTTCGAAGCGCACATGAGCGATCAGATCCAGACGCGTCGGCAGATGGAAGACGACATGCGCCACGCGCTCAAGCACAACGAATTCATCCTGCATTACCAGCCGCGCTACAAGGTCGATGGCAAGCAGATCGTCTCGGTCGAAGCGCTGGTGCGCTGGCAGCATCCAACCAAGGGGCTGCTCGGCCCGGACGTGTTCATCCCGCTGGCCGAACAGACCGATCTGATCGTGCCGCTCGGGCGTTGGGTGTTGCGCGAAGCCTGCGAAACCGCGCTGGCGTGGCCCGAGGATGTGCTGTTGTCGGTGAATCTGTCGCCGGCGCAATTTGCGGTCAGCGATGTGGTTGAGGATGTACGCGAGGTACTGGTCGCCACGCGCTTCCCGGCCAGCCGCCTGGAGCTGGAGATCACCGAAAACGTCATGCTCAACGACACCGACGGCGCACTCGCGACCATGAACGCTCTGAAGCAACTCGGCGTGCGCCTGAACATGGACGATTTCGGCACCGGTTATTCCTCGCTCGGCTACCTGCGCGCTTATCCCTTCGATGGCATCAAGATCGACAAGCGCTTCATCGCCTCGATCAGCAGTGGCGCCAACGATCGCGCGGTGGTGCAGGCGATCATCGGGCTGGGTAAAGCCATGGGGCTGACCGTGACCGCCGAAGGTGTCGAGACCGAAGAACAGCTGGATATTCTCGGTGTCGATCAGTGCAACGAAGTGCAGGGCTACTTCATGAGTCGGCCGATCGACAAAGCCGCGTTTGCCGAGTTGTTGCGGGCCTCACGCCTGTCGCCAATAAGCGGCACGACTGGCAGAAAGGGCCGGGTGACCTGAGGTCAACCCTGCCCCGCCACCCGCACCTTGCCACTGAAAACCTTGAAGCCGAAGGTGTTGTAGGCCAGCGTCAGCGGTACCAGCACGGCAAAACCAATCAGCATGAATGTTTGACTGTTCGGGCTGGACGCCGCGGCGCTCAAGGTCAGGTCCGGCGGGATGATGTAGGGAAACAGCGCGACCAGCATCACGGCGAAGGCCAGCACGAAGACACCCAGCGCGGCGAACAACGGCAGGAAATCCAGGCGGCTGCGAAAACCCCTGACAAAGACCAGCAGTGAAATACCAAGGAGCAACGCCGCCGGCAACCACAGCCGAATATCCGTCAAGCGTTGCGCGTATTGCGGATATAGCGTGGCAGTCCAAACAACCAGTGCCAGCAACAACAGCACAACGATCAATGCCAGGACCCGGGCCTGGCGCGCCGAGCGCTGCTGCAATTGATCCATCGTCCGCCAATAAAGCCAGCAGGCGCCCAGCCATAGAAAGCCGAGCACCAGCACCACACCGCAAAACAGTGCAAAAGCACTGAGCCACTCACGGCCATCGCCGCTGTATTGGCCATCGCGATGCGCGACGCCCTGAACCAGCGTACCGAGCACCATCCCCTGGACGAACCCGGTCAGCAACGATGCAACCATCAACACCCTGTCAATCGCCCTTTTGCTTCGTTCATTGGACGCATGGTCACGAAACTCCAGCGCCACCGCGCGCGCGATCAACGCCAGAAACATCACAATAAACGGCACATACAGGGCCGGTAGCAAAATCGCATAAGCCAGCGGAAACAGCGCCAGCAGCCCGCCGCCGCCGAGCACCAGCCATGTCTCGTTGGCGTCCCACACCGGCAAAATCGTCACCGCCATGGCCCGGCGCTCGCGGCTGCAAGCGGTCACGCCCATGAGCATGCCGACGCCCAGATCGGTGCCGTCGAGAATCACGTAATTCATCACTGAGAATGCCAGCGCGGCGGCGCACAGCAGGGTTAGCCAGTCAGTGTCCATGCAGCGGCGTCCTCAAGAATGCCCGGTTTCGTCGGCCAGGGTCGGTTGCGGTCCCGGCTCATCAGCTTGCGGCGGCTTACGCAGCAAGCGCAGTAACACCCACAGGCCGATGGCGAAAATCAATAGATAGAACAGCAGGATCAACCACGTCGAACCGAGCACTTGCGCCCGCGAGACCGACGACAGGCTGTCCGCCGTGCGCATCAGCCCGTACACCGTGAACGGTTGTCGGCCAACCTCGGTGACGACCCAGCCGCTGAGCATCGCCAGAAATCCCGCCGGGGCCAGCCACACGCAGCCGTTCAGCCACCAGCGCGTGCTGTACAAACGTCGACGGCGGCGCAGGATCAGGCTGATCACGCCCTGCGCCAGCATCAACAGGCCCAACCCGACCATCAGGCGAAAGGCATAAAACACCGGCGCCACCGGCGGGATGTCTTGCGGCGGGAATTCATCCAGCGCGGCGATGCTGCTGTGTAAGTCGTGATGCAAATATAGCGAGCCCGCGCGTGGAATCGACAATTCCCACAGGTTGCGTCGCTCGTTCATGTCCGGCCAGGCCAGCAGGCGCAACGGTTCACCGGCGCCTGCGGGTGGTCGGGTCCACGAACCCTCGATCGCGGCGACCTTCTGCGGCTGGACCTGCAAGCTGTGCCGGCCATGCAGATCGCCGACCACGATCTGCAGCGGCATCAACAGCACAATCAGCCACAACGCCATGGAAAACTGCACGCGGGCGCGGGGATTGTGCGCGGCCTTGCGCAATTGCCAGGCGCTGACGCCGGCAATGAACGTCGCACTGCCAATGAACACGGCGAGGATCATATGCGCCAGACGATACGGAAACGACGGGTTGAAAATGATCGCCCACCAATCTTCGGCGATGAACCGGCCGTCCGCGGCAATCGAATAACCTGCCGGCGTTTGCATCCAGGAGTTGGCGGAGAGAATCCAGAACGCACTGATCAATGAGCCCAGCGCCACTGCACAGGTGGCGAAAAAATGCAGTTTCGGGCCGACCTTCTTCAGGCCGAACAGCATGATGCCGAGGAAGCCCGCTTCGATGAAAAACGCCGCCAGCACTTCAAAGAACATCAGTGGACCGATGACGTCGCCGGCCTGCACCGCCAACCGCGACCAGTTCAGCCCGAACTGATATTCCAGAATCAACCCCGACGCCGTGCCCACCGCGACATTGAGTGCGAACACTTTCAACCAATAGCGATAGACATCCAGGTAAACCGTGCGCCCGGTTTTCAACCACAACGCTTCCAGCACCATCAGAAAGTTGGCCAGACCGATGCTCAACGCCGCCAGCACGATGTGGAAGCCGATGGTGATTGCGAACTGGGCGCGGGCCGCCATCAGGGCGGATTCAACGGACTCCATGCGGGCATTCAGCCGCTGAAGAACAGCGCAAGCTTGTTGCCCTCGGGATCGCGCAGGTACGCCACATAAAAGTCCGGCGTGTAAGCCTCGCGGGTGCCCGGCGCGCCTTCGTCGCTGCCGCCATGCTCCAGCCCGGCCTTGTGAATCTGGTCGACCTGCTGCCGTGATTCGGCACGAAACGCCGGCATCATGCCGTTACCCGCGGTTGCGGGCTCACCGTTGAAAGGTTTGGCGATGTGCACGCTGCCGGGTCCATTGGACTTGTCGGCGGCGTCGGGAAGGTAAAAGCAATCGTGTTCTTCGCGATCATGCTGATAGCCCAGCGGCGTGAGGATCGCGTGATAAAAGGCCGCCGAACGCTCCACGTCATTGGCGCCGATAAACAGATAACTGAGCATGGGATGTTCCTCCGCTGGCCATTCAACCGTGGGTTTGTTCTTCGTTATGGGTGAACAGGTTGCCGGCCTCGCGCACCAGTTGCCGCCATTCTGCAGGGGTGATCAGGCCTTGTTCCTCCATCGCATCGGCAGCCTTGAGCAGTTCGTCGTAGCGGTGTTCGGGGTCCGGATCGTCCTGTGTTTGCGCCGCCAGTTCGCGCCAAGCCGCCAGTGATGCCTGTTTTTGTTGATCGAACATGGGGGGTATCTCCTGAAAGACTCACCCGGTAGAAAGAATCGGCCCGGCGCAGGTTCAGGGCAGTCGACGGATGGACGGTCTGTTTGAAATGGCTCAACGGCGTTGCGGTATTTGTTTATTGACCGTGCAGTGCCGATCCGCGAACTTATTCCCCGTCCGGTTGTGGACCATGACCGGGAAAAAAGCCTGCGCGCCATGTGTTTCCCCGCTGGTTTCCTGCGTCGCACTGTTCACTGTTCATCCCTGTTCGCTGGAGTTTTTCGATGCCGTCGCCCAAATCCCTGCCCGCCGCCCTGCTCGGCCTGGCCCTTGCCTGCCCGGCGCTGGCCGAGACCCAAGGTCTGGAACTGGGGCAAGTGCTGATTTCGGCGGATGAGCGCAGCGGTGCAGACGCCAGCGTCGAAGAAGCCGAGACCCGTCTCGAACAAGTGCCGGGGGGCACCAATGTGGTCGACATGCGCCAGCCGTTGCAGGGCCGCGTGGCAAGCAATCAGGATGTGCTGGCCTACCAACCGGGCGTCTATGCGCAGTCGGCGGGCAACGAAGGCGTGAAGATTTCCGTGCGAGGTTCAGGCATCAACCGCGCGCCGGGGGCGCATGCGTCGGGGCTGTATACGATGCTCGATGGCTTGCCGCTGACCGGCCCCGGCGGCACGCCGTATGAATTGCTCGAGCCGTTGTGGGTCGATCACGTTGAAGTGCTGCGCGGCGCCAACGGTTTCGATCGTGGCGCGCTGGCACTGGGTGGGGCCGTCGATTACGTCAGCCACACCGGCTACACCGCGCCGAAGCTGCAAGTGCGTTATGCGACCGGCAGCCACGGCTATCAGCAACGTCAGGTCAGTTCCGGGCAAGTGCTCGGCGACTTCGATTACTACGTGTCGCTGACCGATGCCAATGCCGACGGCTATCAGGATCACACCGCCAGCGAAAGCAGAGGCGTGATCGCCAACTTCGGTTATCGCTTCAACCCGAATCTGGAAACGCGCTTCTATATCCGCTACCGCGAAACCGACAACGACCTCGCCGGCCGCGTGACCAAGCACTCCATCGAGCATCACCCGCGGGCCGCCAACCCGTCCTACGTGGCGCGGGACGATAGTCGCAAGCAACCGGGCAGCACCTTCATCGGCAACAAGACCACCTTCTACATCGACGATGATTCGAGCATTCAGACCGGCCTCGTCTATCACGACTACCCGATGGATCTGCGCGAAGGCCCGAACCGCTTGAAGGTCGCCTACACCGACGTCAGCGGCACCTTCGACTACAAGCGCCGCGACACCCTGTTCGGCATGGAAAGCCGCAGCACTGTCGGCCTGCGCGTGACCAAGCATCTGCCCAACGACGGCGCCAGCGAATTCGTCCGGGTCCCGAGCGGCAACACGGCCCGTTACGCGCCGGGTACACGCATGCGCAACTTCACCTATCAGGGTTCGGACACCGTCTTGCATGTCGGCAACGACCTGGAAATTGCCGACGACCTGTGGCTGACCACCGGCCTCGCCGCTATCTATACCCGCCGCGAAAGTGCCGTGACCTACCCGCAAGGCGGCGGCAAAACCAGCCTCAATGATTGGGACTACGCACCGCGGATCGGCCTGCGCTACCAGATCACCCCGGATGTCCAAGTGTTCGGCAACCTCAGCCGCTCGGTCGAAGCGCCGCACCCGTGGTCGTTGATCTACAGCTCTAACGTGCGCTTCCCGGCTGGTAACGGCGCGGCCACCGGCACGCAAAAAGACCCGACAACCCTGCAAAATCAGACCGCGACCACGCTGGAACTCGGTGGCCGTGGCGACAGCGCTTTCGGCGAATGGAGCCTGGCCTGGTATTACGCACAAGTGCGCCACGAACTGCTTTCGGTACTGCCTGACGCCACGGCGGTGACCCCGTACGAACTCAACGCCAGCCCGACCGTGCATCAAGGCGTCGAAGCCAGCCTGAACAGCAAACTCTGGTCGGCGGCGGATGGCCGTCAATTGAGCCTGCGTCAGGCCTACACTTTCAGCGACTTCCACTATCGTGATGAGCAGCGTTTTGGTGACAACCGTCTGCCGGGCTTGCCGATGCACTATTACCAGGGCGAGTTGCGCTATGACTGGCCGCAAGGTTTCTTTGCCGCCGTTAACACCCAACTGGTATCGAAAACGGCCGTGGATTATGCCAACAGCTACTACGCTGACCCGTACGCCCTGTTCGGCGCAACGCTGGGCTACAACGCACCGAAGGGTGACTGGCAGGGCTGGGTCGATATGCGCAACCTGACCAACAAGCATTACGCGGCCACAGTCACACCGGGGTATGACGACAAGGGGCTGGATGCGGCGCGGTCGACGCCGGGTGAAGGGATGGGGGTGTATGTCGGGGTTTCGTGGAGCTTGCTCTGACCGCTTGCCCCCTTGGAAGCAAGCGCTGCGGGTTGCTCAGAATCAGTCTCGTAAAGCTGACTGTGATTTCACCCGCCTCTGATGATGGATCGTCCGATGAAATGTCGATGTCCCGAATGTGGCTATATTGCGAACAGTATTCCTCCAACCCACAAGTGCCCCGACTGTGGAGGTTTCTCCCACGACTGGCTGATTTATGACTGGGACAGCTTTGCGTCGATCAAGCGTCGGCATCTCAGCTATAACGTGGCAATTATTTGCCTGGCGCTTGCTGGCATGCTGACGGCCCTGACTGTGGGAACATCCCCTGTGCTGCCGTGGATGCTCGCCTTGCTAATCGTCCCTGCGATGGTCAGTGGATGGCGTTGCCGCAGGCAGCTGAGAGACCAAGCAAAATACCAGGGACACAAGGCTGGCATTGTGTTCCCCTGGTTTAGCGGTTTCGGGGGATTGTGAAACGTACAGGCAACGAGATCCGCTTCACCTTACTCATCAGGGAAGATAACAACATTGAAAAAAGCTCTGTGCGTCCTGCTTTTGATTGGCGTTTCAACCAGTGCTTTGGCTGACGTCAAGCAGATCGGCTTCCAGTCCATCCACTTGCCCGACCCACACCACCAGCGCCCGCTGGAGATGGTCGTGTGGTACCCGAGCCCGACAACAGACGCGCCAGAGCTGATTGCCGACGATGTCGTGTTTGCCGGCGCCGACGCCGTTCGCAACGCGCCTCCCGTCGCGGGCGAACATCCCTTGGTGGTGCTGTCTCACGGCTATCGCGGCAACTGGAGCAACCAGATCTGGCTGGCGAGCGCGCTGGCCCATCAGGGCTACATCGTCGCAGCCATCAACCATCCTGGCAGCACGACTCATGATCGCGGTGAGCAAGCGGCGGCAGAGTTGTGGCAGCGGCCCGTTGATCTCGGCCGGGCCATTGATGCAGTCTTGGCACAACCGGACAAATACGGTTTGACCACCGAGCGCCAAATCGCCGTCGTTGGGCATTCGCTTGGCGGCTGGACTGCGCTGGAAATCGCCGGTGCACGCTTTGACCCACAACTGTTCGCTCGGGACTGTGAAGCCCATCCGCAGCTGTCCAGTTGCAAGGTCTACCAGACCATGAACCCCGCAAGCACTGCGCCACTCGAAACAGCATTGGCGAGCGATCTGCGCGATCCACGCGTCAGTGCTGTCGTGACACTGGACCTGGGACTATCGCGCGGCATGACCGACGAGAGTCTTGCAGCTCTGCCGGTGCCGACGCTGGTCATCGCAGCCGGCGCCCCTTCGCTGGATTTACCGACAGAACTGGAGTCCGCCAACCTCGCCAAACGCTTGCCCAAAGCGACCAGCCAATATGTCGAGATCGGCGACGCCAGTCATTTCAGCTTTCTGCCAACCTGCAAGCCGGGGGCGGTGGAACTGCTGGAGGAAGACGCGCCGGGGGACGGGATCATTTGCAGCGATGGCGACAATGCCCGTCCAAGGGCAGAGATTCAGCAGCAGGTGACCTTGCTTATTTCCGATTTTTTGACGCAAGCGGCGAACACCAAGGAAGAACGTTAAGTGCTGGGTGGAAAGTTACCTGATCACAAAAACAGCACGGCCGCCGCTTCCCGCATAAAAATCTCAACGGTCTTTGGCCCGATTCCATCGAACTCGCAAAGGCGCTTTTCAAACGCCTTGCGATCAGCACTTGCGGCCACGATGTTGCCAACCTTGCCGGCGTATTCGCTGTTGAGTTTGTTGGCCAATGCAAGCAAACGCGCAGCCGTGCTCTCGTCGTAACGCACGTACCGGGCTTGCCCGAGTAGTCCGACCAACTGGCGGCGGCTGCACTGTGCGAGTTTTTGCGGGGTATCGCTCTGATGCTGCACGACGATGATCTGGTACGCCTGCGCGGCAATCGCGCCCTGGATTCTTTTGCCCATCAGGAAACTGGCAACCAGCCATTTGAACAGCCCCGCTTCGTTGGCTCCTTGAAGGTCGATCTGCAAATCGCTTGCGCTGATGTTTTTACTCACGGTCTGGTCTCAATGAAGACACTCGGCCCGGCATGGCTACCGGGTAATAGCTGGTTTTCAGCCGCGCCTTGTCAGTTCCGATAGGCGCAAGCAAGTGAAGGTTCGAAAAAACACCACGCGTCGAACCTGTCGCGAGTCCCGCTGTATTCAACGATGTCGGCCTCGGCCGTTAAATTGAATCTCAAGCGAGCCAGCGTGGTCAGCTTGAGGAGGAGATTAAATGAAGTATCACGGAATCCTTATGAGCCTCGCAGCACATGAATATGCAGATCCCCGGTCGAAAACGGCCTGATATGAAGGCGCAAGACACCGAAGACGCTGCGCCGATCAAAGCTGTCAGCGCTGTCGCCGCCTTCCGCCTCACAGTAGCGTTCATGCTGACGGTGATTCTGGCGTTTCTCGGCGTGGAGGGATGGCGGACCTGGCGCGACTATCACTCAGCGTTTAATTCAGCACGCAACTCTGTCACCAACCTCGCCAGGGCGACGGCGCAGCATGCAGAGGATGCCATTCGACAGGTGGATGTACTGACTGCTGCGCTGGGCGAGCGCGTAGAAGGTGACGGACTGCAAAACATCAATGTGAATCGCATTCACAAATTGTTGGTACAGCAAGCCAGATTGATGCCGCAATTGCACGGCCTGTTCATTTATGGCCCGGACGGGCAATGGATCGTCACCGACAAGGAAGTCATTCCTGAACCGGCTAACAACGCCGACCGCGATTACTTCCAATATCACCGCTCACACACCGATCGTAATGTGCGTATCGGCAAAGTGGTGAAAAGCAAATCCACCGACGATCTCATCATTCCTATCTCGCGTCGCTTGAACAACCCTGATGGTTCCTTTGCAGGGGTTCTCCTTGGGACCATCAAAGTCAGCTATTTCGTGGATTATTACGGTGATTTCAAAATCGACGACCGAGGCGCATTGGTTCTGGCACTGCGCGATGGAACAATCCTGGTACGTCGACCGTTTATCAAATCCGTTATCGGCCAGAGCCTGGCGAGCAGTGAAATTTTCACCCGTTACCTGCCCGTCTCCAGCGACGGCATCGCAGAAGTCAAAGCCGTCGTGGACGGCACCGAGCGCCTGTATGGTTATCGGGCGCTGACCACATACCCCTTGGTGGTCGAAACCGGGCTGTCCCGTGAATCGATCATCGCGCCCTGGCGCTGGGATCTGTACAAGACCGGATTTGTGCTGTCCTCGGTGATCTGCGCGTTTACGGTGTTCGGTCTGATTGTCCTGAATCAGCTTCGCCAGCGCATGGCCATTGAAAAAGAGTTGCGGCTTGCCCATCAGGCCATGCGCGATATGGCCTTGACCGACAGCCTCACCGGCCTGGCCAATCGGCGTCGACTGGACACTGCGCTGGACGACGAGCTTCGCTTGGCCAAGCGGCAGAACTCGTCACTGGCATTGATCATGATCGACGTCGATTACTTCAAACGCTACAACGATACCTACGGGCACGCCGCCGGTGACGAATGTCTGGCCACTGTCGCAAGGACGATCTCTCAGGCGCTGAAACGCCCCGGGGATCTTGCCGTCCGGTATGGCGGTGAAGAGTTTGCGGTGCTGCTGCCAAACACCGACCTCCATGGGGCAGAACGGGTCGCCCGGCACATCATCGAGACCCTTCGAGCGCTGGGCATAGAACACACCGCACACCCTCTCGGCCACGTCACTGCCAGCGCAGGCATCGCGGTGGCCAAGCCAGCCGTGCATGACCTTGGCGCCGCTACGCTGATCAACTCCGCCGACAAGATGCTCTACGCAGCCAAGCAGCAAGGCAGAGACCGCTACTGCAGTGCCACGCAGCGAGCGTGATCGCCATCGCTCGTCACAATCCGGTCACTGCCATTTGCTAGCCTCTGCGGCACGTATCACTTGCTCAAGGCGCGCAATTTCAAATGCAATGGAATGACTCCACACTTCGCCAGCCCATCATCCTGCGCTCCGAAAACCTCCACTCAGATGACTTCGGCGCCCTCTTCTCGCGATTTTTCGGTAACCGCTACGCCGACTCCCCGCCGATTCCCGCGAACATCGTCATCAGCGGCGTCTACGGTCGACACGAAGGCGTGAGTTTTCGCCGCATGCATTATCGCGGCGACTTCAGCGTGGCCTTTCCCGACCCACAGGACGAGATCACGTTCGTCATCCCGACCGCCGGCAAGATCCTGTTCAATCACGCCAGCGAATCCATCGGCGCAAGCCATATCGGTCTGGCAATCGACAAGGCGGACATCCGTTCGATGCATTTCATCGACGATCATGCCCATCACGGCATGTCGATCAATCGTCATCAGCTCACCGAGCGTTTATCGGCGCTACTGGATAAACCGATCGTGCAGAAGATCGTGTTTCAGCCCAGCGTGGATTTGCAGTCGCCAGCCTTTCAGGGCCTCAAGGCGCTGATCGATCTGGCGACGGGAACCGAGTTCGACACCCTGCTCAACAGCGGCACCTTGATGCCCTCGCGCCTGCGCGAAATGCTGATCGATGCGGTGCTGGAGGCGTGGCCGCATAACTTTTCCGAGGCGTTGCGGCGGCCGGCCCCGCTGGTGGCGCCGCGGCACGTAAAGTTGGCGGTGGAGTTTATTCAGGCACATCCAGAGCGACCGGTCAGCGGCGTGGAGCTGGCGCGCATGAGCCATGTCAGCCAGCGCGCATTGCAGGAAGGTTTTCGCCGCTTCGTCGGGATGTCGATTGTGGCGTATCAGCGTCAGGTGCGTTTGCAGCGTGCTTATGAAGCGTTGGCGCAGCGGCATTCGGCGTCGGTCACGGAGGTGGCGTTGCGCTTGGGTTTCAGCAATGTCGGGCGGTTTTCTCAGTACTTTCAGAGCGCGTTCGGAGTGAGCCCGGCGCAACTGAAGTCGAGGCTTTGAGGCGCGCGTCTTGCCGGTTGTTCAAATGCACGTCTTTCGCCGCCCGCGTAATTTGATGGAACAGCCACCTGCTCAGAACGACTAACCCCTGACAGGCCACTCGATCGCCACAACGCATCGACTGGCGTCTACCTGGCTGCGACGGCCGCTGCGCATGCGTCGTCGCAGGCTTTGATAGGGGGTTTCGCATGACTGAGGACTTCACAGGATTTTTCATCCATCACGCGGTATTAGGCATCTCACTGGGAAACTGGATTCTGGCGCTGTGCGCAACGTTGCTGAGCTATTTCCTCGCGCGAACGGCCATCCGCTTCGTGTTTCGCAAGGTGCAGGCGCGGGCGGCGGCCGGTAATGGACACTTGAGCTACATGGCCAGCGAAGTGCTGTCGGCGACCAGCACCACGCTGTTGCTGCTGGCGTCGATTCTGATCGGGATCGGTTTGCTCGATTTGCCCGAGCGCTGGCTCAGCCGAGTCAGCAGCCTGTGGTTTGTGGTGGCGGCGTTGCAGGTCGGCCTGTGGGTCAACCGTGCGTTGGCGCTGGCGCTGCATCGCTACTTCTCCCGGCACAGCACCACCGGCACGTATCAAGGCAGTGCTCTGGCGACGCTGAGCCTGTGGGGCGTGAAAGTGCTGTTGTGGGCGGTGATTCTGCTGGCGATGCTGTCGAACCTTGGGGTCAACATCACCGCGTTCGTAGCCAGTCTCGGCGTCGGCGGTATCGCCGTGGCGCTGGCGGTACAGAACATTCTCGGCGACGTGTTCGCCTCGCTGTCGATTGCCGTCGACAAGCCGTTTGAAGTGGGCGATTTCATCGTTGTCGGCACGCTGGCCGGTACGGTCGAACACGTCGGTTTGAAAACCACACGCATACGCAGTCTGGGCGGCGAACAGATCGTCATGGCCAACGCCGACATGATCGGCAGCACCATTCAGAACTACAAGCGGCTGCAGGAACGGCGGATCGTCTTCGAGTTTCGTCTGACCTATGAATGCTCGACCGAGCAGATCAAAGAGATCACCCGCCGCGTCGAAGCGATCATCAAGCATGAAAAACAGGCACGCTTCGATCGCTGCCATTTCCGCAGTTTTGGCGAGAGCGCACTGGAATTCGAGACGGTGTATATCGTCCTGGATGCCAGCTACAACGTGTACATGGATGTGCAGCAGCGGATCAATCTGCAGATCATGGAAGCGGTTGCCGATGTTGACGCCGCGTTCGCCTTCCCGTCGCGGACCGTACACATCGCGTCATTGCCCGAGGCCGCTGCGTTACCGCCAAGAGCGCAGCATGTTTCGCGAACTGAACATGCCTGAGCGCTTTGCACAACCGGCCGCCAGCTACACTGGCGGCCGGCTATTCGTTCAGAACGCGTAGCTGGCCTTGAGTCCGCCGTTGAAGCCGTGGCTGTCACCGCCGCCGCTGGCTCCGACCTCAGCGCCCAGGCTCAGGGCGCCGAGACTGGCCGTCAGGTTGACGCCGCCGCTGAACTGATCGCGATTGTCGAAAGCCGCGCGCTGCTCGACGTCGAGGCCGAGCAAGTGACCCTGGCTGTCGACCTGGTTATCGCCCAAAGTGCGTTCGTAGCCAACCTGAAGGCCCGGCACCAGTTGCCAGGCATCCACTGCCAATGGTGCGAAAGCGACGTTAAGGTTGGCAACCGCGCTGCGGCGGGTGGCGCTGTTGTCGTCGACGTCCAGCGCCAGTTCGCTGCCCTTCTCCTGGAAGCCGTTGAGGTCGAGGTGACTGATGCGCAAACCGAGGCTCGGTTCGAAGGTCATGCCGTTGACCGGAGCGCGATAACCCAGCGCCAACGTCGCACCGGTGAGGTTGCCATGGCTGTCGCCTTTCGCCGTGCCGAGGCCACCGCCGAGTTCGCGTTTGCTGGTGTAATCGACGTAACCGGCGCTGGCATTCGCGTCAACGAACAGGCCGCGCTCCAGGCTGCTGAAACCGTAGCGCGCGCCGACATTGAGGAAGGTCAAGTCGGTATCCGCCTCCCCGCCCGCCCCGCCGACGCTGCCGTTGCTGTAGCCGAACCCGCCGCGCGCACTGAATTGTTCGCTGAAGCGTTGGGTGATACCGACCATCAGGCCCTGACTGTGCTCGTTGCTGCTGTCGGCATGGGCCGAGCCATCGGTGCCGAGGTAGCTAGCCAGCGCCGTGCTCCAGAGGCGGTACTGCCCGACCTTGAGGTCACTGCCGCTGGCGAAGGGTGCCGCGGCTTGCTCAATCAGTGCGTTCTGGCGCAGCAGATAGCTCGCCGCGTCGGCATGCACCTGACCACCGACCTCACTCTCAACCCCACCGAGGGTGCCGGCATCGATCGCCGATTGCAGATAGTAGTTGTAAGCGCTGTACGTCCCGGACAAGTCGGTGTTCTGCAACTGCCGCAACAATTCGGCACCCGCCGCAGCGTTACCGATCAGCCCGGCCTGCCCCGGCAGACTGTTGTATTCGACCAGCTTGCCGCGCAACACATAGATGGTTTCCTGGGACAGACCGAGCCCCTGCTTGAGGTAATTGTCCATGCTGCCGTACTCGGCGGCGACCTGATCGAGACCGGCCTGCAAATAACTGGCCTGCACACCCAGCAACGGCTCGTAGACCGCGGCCATGCTCGGCGGCAAGGCTTTCAGGGTTGCCGCGACCCGCGCGGCGGTGTAGTCGTTGGTCGCCAGATAATTGGCCATGATGGTCGCCTCATCGACCCCGGCGATGCTCTGCAACACCGCCGCCGTCCAGCCGGTGCGGTCCTTGCCCGCGGTGCAGTGAAACAGCTGCGCCGCATCGACACTGGCGAGGGCATTGAACAACTGACCGAACTGACTGCGCATGCCCGCGTCGCTGACGAACGCGCGGTTGGTCTGCTCCATCATCGCGATGGCGTCCGCGGCGCTTTTGAACGAAATGTTGGTGATATCGGCACCGGAGGTGGTGCTGCCGATGATATCGATGTTCTGCCAGGTCGCGCCCGCGATCATCGTGTCAGGCGTGGCGGCGATTTCGCTGGGCGTACGCAGATCATAAATCGCCCCGATACCCAGCCCGTTGAGCGTCGCCAGATCCGCCGCCGACGGCGTCAGCGCATTGGAACGATAGAACACCCCGCCACGCATCGTGCCGTCATGGGCGGTGGAGTAAGCGCTGGTGGTACCGGCGACATCACGAAAATTGTCGATGCCTTGCAGACGCGGCGTGTCGAGCGCAACAGACTCGGCAGCGTGAGCGGCAGCAATGGACAGGCTCAGAACGGACAGCGAACACAGAAGACGTTGGAACACAGTGCAGCCTCATTGAACAAGCGTTGGGCTTTTCACTATGGCGATGCGAGTGGGACGGAATATGACAGTTTCGAGTGGATGGGAAAAGCCTGCGCGAATGGGCCGTGGGGTGCGTGAATGGTCTGTTTTTTGGGTTGTTTTGTGAGTTGATGGTTTGAAATCAATCCAAAAAAATCAAAAGCCCCTCACCCTAGCCCTCTCCCGGAGGGAGAGGGGACTGATCGCGGTGGATGTGAGAGATACGCCGACCTGGGATACCGCGTCGTACGCGATTTTCAAAGCCAAAGCAGATCGGCCCCCTCTCCCTCGGGAGAGGGCTGGGGTGAGGGGCAGCCACACCACAGGTCCAAAGCCAACCACCCGCTTCTAACCACTCAACAATGAGCGTTAGCTCGAGTGCTCTTGATCTTGATCCACCGGCGGCATCGGAAGGCTGAGTGGAGGGATTGATCCGGGCGTGGGAGCGCAGCGACCGTCTGGCGCAGCCAGACACAGCGGAAGGAGGTGCAGCGCAGCAAACCGTAGCCGCTGCGCCCGGATCGATCCCGCAGCGAAGGGACCCGAGCCTGCGAGGGCCGAACGCAGGAGCAAGCCTTTTTGGGTACTTTTTCGGCGTCTGGAAAAAGTGCCTCGCCGTAAGGGCGAAACCGCCAGCCGCAGCACCCGAAGCAATGGATATGTACCCAGCGCGAAGATCAACCCTCTCGATCACCCACCCGAATATCCGTCACCCCTACCCGCTCAGCCTGCTCGATCACCTGCTCCGGCGTCGAATCCGCCGACGGCATGAGCAAACTGTTCTCCGCATCCCCCAAATGCAGCTGCAACAAATGCATCGCCGCCTCATGCTCAGCCAACTGCCCCTGCTTCAACTCAAGCTCATAACGCCGTGGCTCACCATTAAAGCGATACTCCAAAACAAAAACAGCCATCGTCTCATCCTCGAAGAAAGTCAAAACAACTGCATACCCTGACCGACCGGTCAGCTTATTGGTTCAACCGCATCGCTTGCCGGGCAAACTTTCCGCGGCGCCGGACGTCCCTTGCATACACTTCCCGAAAAGCTGATCACAGCTAAGGACTGGCAATGACCTTCTTCATCTTCCTCTTGGCCTGCGCAGCAGCGGCCACCACCGGCGTGATGTTCAAACCCGGCGCGTGGTACGAAGGCCTGAACAAACCCGGCTTCACCCCGCCCAACTGGGCGTTTCCGGTAGCCTGGACGATCATTTATCTGCTGCTGGCCTGGGCCGGTTACCGCTTGAGCCTGATCCCCGGCAGCCAGACCGTACTCGCCCTGTGGGCCGCGCAAATTGCCTTGAATACGCTGTGGACGCCGGTGTTCTTCGGCGCACATCAGGTGTTGGCGGCGATGGTCATCCTCACGCTGCTGTGGCTGGTCGTCGCGGCGATGGTCGTACTGGCGTTGCAGCTGGATGTCATCACCGGGCTGATCCTGTTCCCGTATCTGGCCTGGCTGTGTGTCGCCGCGGCACTGAACTTCTCCATCCTGCTGAAGAACCGCACATGACCGCCCCTGCGCCTTGGCCGCAAGGTGAGCGCGAACTGGCGCAAGTGCGCGCGTTCAATCGCAAGCTCGCCTGGCTGCCGCGCTTCAAGATCCGCAACCGTCTGACGCCGCGCCTGATCCAGGCGCTGCTGCGCGTCAGTCAGGTCGGCGGTGCGAAAAAGCTGCGCGAGCATGGCCTGACCGCCGAGCGAAAAACTCTCGACACCGTGCCCGTGCGGATCATCCGGCCCAAAGGCCAGCCGCGCGGCGTGGTTGTGGATTTCCACGGCGGCGGCTGGGTCATCGGCAACGCGCAGATGAACGACAACTTCAACATCGCCATCGTCAACGACTGCCAGGTGGCGGTGGTCTCGGTCGATTACCGGTTGGCCGTTTCTACCCCAGTCGAAGATTTGCTCGATGACTGCCTGCGCGCTACTCGCGGGTTGCTCAATGACGCCGAGTTCGCCGGATTGCCCGTGGTGGTGGTCGGCGAATCGGCCGGCGCCCATCTGGCCGTCGCAACGTTGCTCGCATTGAAAGCATCGCCCGAATTGCTTCGGCGCATTCACGGTGCACTGCTGTATTACGGCGTCTACGACCTGACCGGTACACCGAGCGTACGCAACGCGCCAGCCGAGACACTGGTGCTGGACGGCCCCGGCATGGTCGAGGCGTTGCGCCTGCTGACCCCCGACCTGAGCGACGCACAACGCCGTCACCCCCCACTGTCGCCGCTGTATGGCGATTTCAGCGACCTGCCCCCGGCACTGCTGTTTGCCGGTGAACTCGATCCGCTGCTTGACGATACGCTGATGATCGCCGAGCGCTGGCAGCCCTCGGCGCCGGTTGAGCTGCATGTGCTGCCGGCGTCGCCCCACGGCTTCATTCATTTTCCGACGGCCATCGCTCAGGGCGTACTGGCTTACAGTCGGCAGTGGATTTCGACGCGTGTCGAGGGCGACAAGGCGTGATGGCGCGATTTCACTGAAGGTTGGTACTCGGGCATCACTTATGCCCTTTGAAACAGCCTGCAATACCCGTTTTCCTGAATTTGCCGGTGTTCACCCGCCAAGCGCTGATTTTCTGCCTAGACTTGCTTTTGTTCCGGCACCCGAATGCGCGCAACGCATCGAGCCATCCGAAAACAAAAACAAGAGGAAATCCGTAGATGCTCAGATCCCTGTATACCGCGCTGGCCTGCGCACTGGCGTTAGGCACAATGGGCCCGGCCATGGCAGCCGACCCGGTGATCATCAAGTTTTCCCACGTGGTCGCCGACCAGACGCCCAAGGGCCAGGGCGCCTTGCTGTTCAAGAAACTGGTGGAGGAACGCCTGCCGGGCAAGGTCAAGGTCGACGTCTATCCCAACTCCTCGCTGTTTGGCGACGGCAAGGAAATGGAAGCGCTGCTACTGGGTGATGTGCAAATGATTGCGCCTTCATTGGCCAAGTTCGAGCAATACACCAAAAGCCTGCAACTGTTCGACCTGCCCTTCCTGTTCAACGACATCAACGCCGTCGACCGCTTCCAGTTGAGCCCGGAGGGTCAGGGGCTGCTCAAGTCGATGGAAAGCAAGAACATCACCGGCCTGGCCTATTGGCACAACGGGATGAAGCAACTCTCGGCCAACAAGGCGCTGCGGGTGCCTGCCGACGCCCGTGGCCTGAAATTTCGCGTGCAGGCTTCTGCCGTGCTCGAAGAACAGTTCAAGGCCGTGCGCGCCAACCCGCGCAAGATGAGCTTCGCCGAGGTGTACCAGGGCTTGCAGACCGGCGTGGTCAACGGTGCGGAAAACCCCTACTCGAACATCTACAGCCAGAAAATGCACGAGGTACAGAAATTCATCACCGAATCCAACCACGGTGTGCTGGATTACATGCTGATCACCAACACCAAATTCTGGAACGGTTTGCCACCTGACGTGCGCAGCGAACTCGACAAGATCGTCGTCGAAGTCACCGCCCATGTGAACAAGGAAGCCCAGCAACTCAACGAGAGTGACAAGCAGCGCATCCTCGCGGCCAAAACCACGGAAATCATTACCCTCACGCCTGAAGAACGCGAGCAGTGGCGCGAAGCGATGAAACCGGTGTGGAAGAAGTTCGAAGCCGATATCGGCCCTGACCTGATCTCCGCTGCCGAAGCCGTCAACAAGGCTCAGTAATCGCATGGCAGGTGCTGCCGGGGCCGCGCCTGCCAGTCTTGACTCGACGTGAGATGCCCGCCATGAAAGCGCTTCGGCGAATCTGGGAACACTTCGAGGAGGGCTTTATCGTCTTCCTCCTGGCTGCGATGACGCTGGTCACGTTCGTTTACGTGATCCTCAACAACTTCTACAGCCTGTTTTACTGGCTCGCCGATCAGTGGCCCGCGGCAAGTTCACCGCTGTTCGCCATCGGCGACGGCATCATGGGCATGGCTCAGGCGATGACCTGGAGCACCGCCCTGACCAAGGCCCTGTTTGGCTGGCTGATCTTTTTCGGGCTGGCCTATGGCGTGCGTACGGCCGGGCACATCGGCGTTGATGCGCTGGTCAAACTCGCCCGTCGCTCGGTGCAGAAATACATCGGCATCCTCGCCTGCCTGTGCTGCCTGGCCTATGCCGGGGTGCTGTGCATTGCCAGCCTTGAATGGATCGCGACCTTGATGAACGCCGGCATCGGTGCCGAAGACCTCGGCCACTTCGGCATCATGCAATGGCATATCGGGCTGATCGTGCCCTTGGGTTTCGCGCTGATTTTCATCCGTTTTGCCGAAATCCTCGTACGCATACTGCGCAACCGCCAGACCGGACTGGGTCTGGCCGATGAAGCCGCCGACGCGCTGAAACTCGCCGAGCACGAGGGTGACAAGCCATGACCATCGCCTTCCTGTTCGTCGCGCTTTTCGCTTTGATGTTCATTGGCGTGCCCATCGCCATTTCCCTCGGTCTGGCCGGGTCGCTGACGATCATTTTTTTCAGTCCCGATTCCGTGCGTTCGCTGGCGATCAAGCTGTTCGAGACCTCGGAGCATTACACGCTGCTGGCGATTCCGTTTTTCCTCCTCGCCGGCGCGTTCATGACCACCGGCGGGGTTGCCCGTCGCCTGATCGACTTCGCCAATGCCTGTGTCGGGCACATTCGCGGCGGCCTGGCCATCGCGGCGGTGCTGGCGTGCATGCTGTTTGCCGCCCTCTCCGGTTCCAGCCCGGCGACCGTGGCAGCGGTGGGTTCGATCGCCATCGCCGGCATGGTCCGTTCCGGTTATCCGCAGGCCTTCGGCGCCGGGATCATCTGCAACGCCGGGACCCTGGGTATTCTGATTCCGCCGTCGATCGTGATGGTGGTGTATGCCGCCGCCACCGAAACCTCGGTCGGCAAGCTGTTCATGGCCGGGGTGATACCGGGCCTGCTGTTGGGCACGGCGTTGATGGTGGCGATCTACATTGTCGCGGTGAAGAAAAACCTCCCCGCCCTGCCCCGCGCCACGCTGCGTGAATTTCTCGCCACCGCACGCCATGCCATCTGGGGCCTGTTGCTGATGGTGATCATCCTCGGTGGTATCTATTCCGGGATGTTCACGCCCACCGAGGCGGCGGCCGTGGCAGCGGTCTACTCGGCGTTCATCGCGCTGTTCGTCTACAAGGACCTGACGTTTCGCGAGACGCCGAAAGTCCTGCTCGAGTCGGCCAAGCTGAGCATCATGCTGATGTTCATCATCGCCAACGCCATGCTTTTCGCCCATGTGCTGACCACCGAACAACTGCCGCAGCAGATCACCGCCTGGGTGATCGACGCCGGCCTGACTCCGGTCACGTTCCTTTTGGTGGTCAACATCGTGTTGCTGATTGCCGGCGCGTTCATGGAGCCGTCGGCGATCATCCTGATTCTGGCGCCGATTCTGTTCCCCATCGCGATGAAACTGGGCATCGACCCGATTCACCTGGGCATCATCATGGTGGTCAACCTGGAGATCGGTCTGATCACGCCGCCGGTGGGGCTGAACCTGTTTGTCACTTCGGCGGTGACCGGCATGTCCTTGCCCGCCACCATCCGTGCGGCGATGCCGTGGCTGACGATCCTGCTGGCGTTCCTTGTGCTGATTACCTATGTGCCATGGATTTCGCTGGTATTGCCGGCTTGGCTGGGGATGAATTGATGCCCGCACCCGTGCCGTGCTGCGCTAAAACACTCTGCTGACAACCATAACAAGACGGAGAGCTTTCCCATGCGAGTCAAAACACGCTTTGCCCTGTGGGCCGCCGCCACCCTGGCATTGAGCAGCGCGGCGCAGGCCGCGCCAGTGTTCATCAATATCCTGACCGGAGGCACCAGCGGGGTGTATTACCCCATCGGCGTCGGCTTGTCGCAGATCTACAGCGACGGCATTCCCGGTTCGAAGACCTCGGTGCAGGCCACCAAAGCTTCGGTGGAAAACCTCAATCTGTTGCAGGCCGGTCGTGGCGAGTTGGCACTGGCCTTGGGCGATTCGGTGGCGGACGCAAAAAACGGCGTGGAAGACGCCGGTTTCAAAGCGCCCCTTACCAAACTGCGCGCCCTCGGCGGTGCCTACCCCAATTACATTCAGATCGTCGCCAGCCAGGAATCGGGGATCAAGTCTCTGGCCGATCTAAAGGGCAAGACCATCTCGGTCGGCGCCCCCAAGTCCGGGACCGAACTCAACGCCCGGGCCATTTTCAAAGCGGCCGGCCTGACCTATGAAGACATGGGCAAGGTGCAATACCTGCCCTTCGCCGAATCGGTGGAGCTGATCAAGAACCGCCAACTGGACGCCACACTGCAATCCTCCGGCTTGGGCATGGCGGCGATTCGCGACCTGTCTTCGGTGATGCCGCTGAACTACATCGCCATCCCGCCTGATGTGGTCAGCAAAATCGGCAACCCGGCGTATCAGAGCGCGATGATTCCGGCCAACACCTATGACGGTCAGGCCGAAGCCGTGCCGACCGTGGCAATCACCAACATCCTGGTGACCCGCGCCGACCTGCCCGACGAGGTCGTTTACCAAATGACCCGACTGCTGTTCGAGAACCTGCCGCGCCTGGGCAATTCTCATTCGGCCGCCAAGGACATCAAGCTGGAGACGGCGGCGAAAAACCTGCCGATCAATCTGCACCCCGGTGCCGAGCGCTACTACCAGGAAAAAGGCGCGTTGTAACCGCCCCACGGCCAGTGGCGATTCGAGCGTCGCCACTGGCTTCTTCCAGCGTAGTCATGAGGCAACCGCCAATGAGCGATGAGCATCACGGCATTTCCGCGAACCCGCGGGACTGGCCAAAAGCGCTATTTTACGTAGCGCTGCTGTTTTCGATATTCCAGATCATCACCGCAGCCTTCGCGCCGATCTCCAGTCAGGTGCTGCGCGCGGTGCACGTCGGCTTCCTGTTGTGGGTGGTGTTTCTCAGCTACCCGGCTTACGGCCAGAGCCGACCCTGGCAACCACTGGCCTGGTTGCTCAGCCTGGCCGCCATCGGCGCTGCCCTGTATCAGTGGGTGTTCGAAGCGGATCTGATTCAGCGTTCCGGCGACCTGACGCCAACCGACATGCTCGTCGGTGTGGTGCTGATAGCGCTGGTCTTCGAAGCCGCGCGGCGGGTGATGGGCATTGCGCTGCCGATCATCTGCGGCTTGTTCCTCGCCTATGGCCTGTTCGGCGAATACCTGCCCGGCGAACTGGCCCACCGCGGCTACGGCGTCGACCAGATCATCAATCAATTGTCGTTCGGCACCGAAGGGTTGTACGGCACGCCGACCTACGTGTCGGCCACCTACATTTTCCTGTTCATCCTGTTTGGCGCGTTCCTCGAACAGGCCGGGATGATCAAGCTGTTCACCGATTTCGCCATGGGCCTGTTCGGCCACAAGCTGGGCGGGCCGGCCAAGGTCGCCGTGGCCTCGTCGGCGTTGATGGGGACCATCACCGGCTCGGGGATTGCCAACGTGGTGACCACCGGGCAATTCACCATTCCGCTGATGAAACGCTTCGGCTATCGGGCCGCGTTCGCCGGCGGCGTCGAAGCCACTTCCAGCATGGGCAGCCAGATCATGCCGCCGGTGATGGGCGCGGTGGCGTTCATCATGGCGGAAACCATCAATGTGCCGTTCGTGGAAATCGCCAAGGCCGCGTTGATCCCGGCCATCCTGTATTTCGGTTCGGTGTTCTGGATGGTCCATCTGGAAGCCAAGCGCTCCAACTTGCAGGGCTTGCCCAAAGACCAGTGCCCCAGCGCACTCGGCGCGGTCAAGGAGCGTTGGTATCTGCTGATTCCTCTGCTGGTACTGGTCTACCTGTTGTTCTCTGGGCGTACACCGCTGTTTTCCGGCATGGTCGGCCTGGCATTGACGGCGATCGTGATCCTCGGTTCGGCGATCATTTTCCGGGTGCACAGCTTCGGTCTGCGCTGTGCGTTCTGGATTGCGCTGGGCGTGCTGTGCACAGGCTTTTTTCAGCTGGGAATCGCGGTGATTTTCGCCGTCGTGGCGCTGCTGGTGCTGGTCTGCGCATTGATCAAGGGCGGTCGCGAGACCCTGCTGATCTGCCTGCACGCATTGGTCGAAGGCGCACGCCACGCGGTGCCGGTGGGCATCGCCTGCGCGCTGGTCGGGGTGATCATCGGCATCGTTTCGCTCACCGGCGTCGCGTCGACGTTTGCCGGCTACATTCTGGCCATCGGCCGCGACAACCTGCTGCTGTCGCTGATCCTGACAATGATCACCTGCCTGGTCCTGGGCATGGGTATTCCGACCATTCCCAACTACATCATCACCAGTTCGATTGCCGCGCCGGCGCTGCTGGAACTGGGCGTGCCGCTGATCGTCTCGCACATGTTCGTGTTTTATTTCGGCATCCTCGCCGACCTCACCCCACCGGTGGCCCTCGCCTGCTTTGCCGCCGCGCCGATCGCCAAGGAAAGCGGCTTCAAAATCAGCCTGTGGGCGGTGCGCATTGCGCTGGCCGGTTTCATCATCCCGTTCATGGCGGTCTACAACCCGGCGCTGATGTTGCAAGGCGACAATCTGTGGATGAGCGCCTACATGCTGCTGAAAACCGTGCTGGCGGTCGGCCTGTGGGGCGTCGCGTCTACGGGTTTCCTGCAACGCAAAATGGCGGTCTGGGAGCGTCTGCTCAGTTTCGCTGCGGGGGCTCTGCTGATCGTCGCGCTGCCGCTGACCGATGAGATCGGCTTCGCCCTCGGCCTTCTGGTGCTGTTCCAACACGTCTGGCGATCCCGCCGCGCCGGGCTGGCGGCGACATGATCGGCTTGTGCCTGGGGCTGGCCGGCAGCCTCTGGGCACAACTGCCGGTGAGCCATTTCACCCTGGCGTGGAATCACAGCATCGAGAAGATTCGCTGGGAAGAGGATTACCGCGTCAGCACCGAAGGCCTGGTGCTGCACGAAGCGCGGGTACGCGGCAATGGTGCCGGAATGGACATCCCCGATAACGCACGACTGGACAACGGCAGTTGGCACTTCCAGCGCCGTTTGCCGCCCCAACAACCACTGAAACTGGGGCGCGCACCCGAGGCGGGCGATTATCAGTTGTGCTTCGAGGGCGACTGCCAATCGATGAGTCGATGGGTCGGCGCCCCGACCAGCGCGCAACCATTCATTGAGCTGTGGAGCTGCGAGACCGCCGGATAATCGTCATTCAGCGCCCGCTCCTCTTTTGCATGGAACCCTGCGTTCCCCGCCGTTCTCTATCGCAGAACCAACGGAGGAGGAATTCCCTATGATCGCCCCTGAAACCGGTATGAGGCCGGGTGAGCGCTATCGCATTGACAGCGTCGAGCGCGCGCCGCAGTTTCCTGGCTTTTTCCTTGATGGCAGGTATTACCTCGGCCCCGAACTGCAGACGGCGGTCGGTTGGCTCGAGGGCCAGACGTTTGTCTATGACATGCTCGATCCCAACGGCGAGCCGATCTACCCCGACCGGGTCGTCGGCCGGATCGAGGCGCTGACGCTGGTGATGGCCGACGGCTTGCGCCTGGCGGTCGAGCAGATGCCCTACGAAACTGAAACCGTCACGCCATCCACACCTCCCCCGTCGCCTGAACCGCTCGCGCCCAGGCAATCGATGGCAAGCCCTCGTCTGGCGGGCAAACTGGTGGTCATCACCGGCGCCTCCAGCGGCATCGGCCGGGCGACCGCGCATGCGTTTGCCGACGAGCATGCGCGATTGGTACTGGCCGCGCGCGACGGCGAGGCGCTGGCCGAGGTGGTCGATGAGTGCGCGGCGCGGGGTGCACAAGCGTTGGCGGTGCGCACCGATGTCACCTCCAACGAACAGATGCAACAACTGGCGGAGCAGGCGGCGGATTTCGGCAATGGCCGCATCGATGTCTGGATCAACAATGCCGGGGTTGGCGCGGTGGGCGATTTCGAGCAGACGCCGTTGAAGGTGCATGAACAGGTTCTGCAGACCGACCTGCTCGGTTATCTGCGCGGCGCGTATGTGGTGTGGCCGTATTTCAAACGGCAACAACAGGGGATTCTGATCAACACGCTGTCGCTCGGCAGTTGGGTCGCGCAGCCCTATGCGGCGGCGTATTCGGCGAGCAAATATGGCTTGATCGGTCTCACCGAAGCCCTGCGCGGCGAACTGGTCGGCCAGCCGAATATTCACGTATGCAACATCTATCCGGCGGTCATCGATACACCGGGTTTTCGCGATGGCGCCAACTACACCGGCCATGCGCTGAAGCCGCCACCACCGGTTTATGATCCGCAGCGAGTGGCAAGCGCGATGGTCAGTTGCGCCCTCAAGCCAAAACCACAGGTGACTGTCGGCAGTGCGGCAACGCTGGCCCGCGTGGCGCACTTTCTGCTGCCGGGATTTTCGCAATTGTCGGGCTGGTTGACCCGCCGGGGCATCCAGCGCAGCCCGGCCATCGAGACTTCGTCGGGGAATCTGTTCACGCCACCCAGCGGCGAGCGGCGCGTCGAAGGCGGCTGGCGTCAGCCGACGCGACCTTCACCGCTATTGGTGGCGGGTGCGGCGGTGCTGGTCGGCGGTTGCCTGCTGGCGATCAATCGTTCCCGTGGACGCCACCGCTAGCCCCTGTAGACCCCGAGCGGTGGCGCCCATCAGCGTCACTGCTCGCGGGTCACCGTCAACGCCACCACGGCGATGCGCTCGGCGAGGGCGTATTCGGGTTTGACCAGTTCTTCACCGAACACGTCCGGGTCAAGCTCTTCATAAGTCCATGCGTACCTGCCGCCGGCCACCAGCGGTTTGATCGCTTCAAGAAACGGATCTTGCCCAACCTGAATCGCCACGCCGGTGTAGACCAGCAACGTCCCGCCGAGCGCCAGGCGCGGCAATGCCTCGCGCACGATGCGCACCGACAGCCCCTCGCCCAACGCCCCGCCACCATGGCGATAGGCGCGCTGATGCTGATCGTTCATGTACGGCGGGTTGGCGATGATCAGGTCGAACTCGCCTTCGACGCTGGCCAAAAGATCACTGTGGTACGCCGAGACGTTGTCAGCCCCGGCCAGTTCTGCGTTGACCGCCGTCATGCGCAACGCTTGCGGGTTGATATCGACGGCCAGCACCTCAGCCTCGCGCCGCGCCCGGGCCATGATTACAGCGCCTGCCCCGCTGCCACAGCCAATGTCCACCGCGCGTTTGATCGGCGCGAAGCGTTGCTGTAGCTGCGCCTGGATGGCGCGGGCGAAGCGATAGGTGTCGGGGCCGAAAAACACCGCATCGTTGGCGGTGGTGGGAAAAGCCGAATGAACAAACAAGCGGTCATTGAGCGTCGACCACCGCACGTTGCTGCGCCACAGTGAACCTTGCTGCTCGATGATGCCCGCCTGCTCGAGCTTCCCCAGTTCATCGGCGGAAAACAGCTCGCTGGCAAACGGCATCGACCAGCCGAATACATCGCGCAAATCCTTGGCCAGCGGGCTGGCGAAACGTTGACAGACCCGTTCGTGGGTCAGCGGTGTCGGGGTGATGAATCGATAACCGCTGTCCTGCAAGCGTTTACCCAATTCGAATAGCGTTCGATCCGAAGTTTCCTGTAGCGACATGCAGCCTCCTGTGGTCAACGCAAACGGTCACGCAATTGAATAAAACGTCGGGTCGCAAACAGCCCGGCCGGACGCCAGTGCCGCTGCGGTTGCAGCCAGGGTTGCAGCTTGCGCATCTGTTCGACAGGCGGCAGATTTTCCAGGCTTTTCTCCAGCGTGCGCTGCTCGGCATCGGCGATCTCGATTTGCTCATCGGCTGCCGCGCCTCGGCGCGCAACGTAAGGCCGGTGAGCATTGTCCGGGCAGTCACCGGTGATCCAGTCGCTGAGCAATTGTTTTTCGTAACCGTTGAACACCCCGAACATCACCGCTTCGCTGCCCTCGATCAGGCGCCAAAAACGACTTTGCTCAACCGGCTGGCCACGTTTGATCCAGCTTTTGCGCTCCAGCGCCGCGAGGAAATCGGCCATCTGCCCCGGTGCGGCCAGCCACTGGTTGATGGTGCGGTCTTCGATCCGGCAATAGTCGGAGTGCATGTGCTGGCCGAAGATTGCTTTGCGTTCGAGCATCGTCACCACGGCACGCTGCAAATCGAACTCCTGAATGACCGCCGTCGAGCCTTTGCCCAGATCGTTGAGGCGATAGCCAATCGTCATGCGCCGGTAAAAATCTTCGCGCTCCGGGCCCGCCGGGATCAACCGCAACAGCGCCTGCACGGCCTTACGCGCATGGCCGGTGCTGGCGTTATCGATGGTCACGTGCAGACGGAAATACTGCGGGTCGATGCCCAGCTCGGCCAGTTCGTACGAGCTGATCAACAAGTGTAGCGGCGGTTGTTCATAACCAAGGTTGTAGCCAATGACTTCCGGCAGAAACTCGTCGCCGAAACGTCCCAGCGCCAGTTGCAAGGCGCCTTGCAGAAAGTATTCATCGGCCAGGCCTTGCAGATCAGCGCAATCGTGTTCGGCCAGCAACTTGCGGTAGATCACCACATGGTTCTGCCGTGGGAGGCCGTCGCCCAGTTCCTCGAGATAGGTATCGAGCAGGTAGTCGAAACGCTGGTCCTGCCAGTGCGCAGGAATGCCCGCCAGCCAGGCGCCGTCGACTTCTTTGGTCGGTGCCACATGCTGAAGGAAATACAGCGCGTGGGACTTGCTGCGGAAATAGCGCCGGTCCGCACCTTGCTGGCGCGCCGACAGGTATTCTGCGTATTGCGCCGCGACATCGGCACAGTGCGCCTCGGACCATTGCGTCAGTGCCTCAGGCTCCGACGGCAGATCCAGAGGCAGCTCGGCGGCCAGCTTCAGTTGTTGACGAAGCAGATCGTAGGCAATCCGGTCAACCGCAGAATCTTCCGCCAACAGCCGATCATAAAGATCGTGGTAAGAGACCGGATGCGACACGGCCCTGTGTGAAGACTTCTTGATCGGGATGTCGATCAGCGTCATGGCAGCTCCCCTCATCAAATGCATGCTCATAAACGAGAGAGTCGCCACCGGTTAAAATAATTCCTTTTTTCAGCGCAGCGACGGAGCCAACGGTACATCCCCCAATACTGCCGTCATTCGCTCGCGGAAAATGCCTGGGCAGCACAAACTGCCCAGGCAATTCCTGATTTTTTCGCGGCGAAACGCGTGAGCAAAAACGCGATTACTTTTTCTCTTCGGCCGACTCGCCTTGCTGTATCTGCAACGAAGCCTTGCTCTTGTCGCCTTCCTTGTTGGGCGCATCGTTCGAGCCTTCAAAGCAGCCTTGCAGCAGCAGCATCGAGCAGAAACTGAGGCATACGCAGAGGGTTTTCATAGGTGTCTCCTGACGGGGGTTGGGGAACAGGTTGATTACGCCGTCGCCGGTTTAACGGCGCTGGCGCTGCCGGCACCGGGCTCAAGCTTGACCTTGATCCAGCCACGCTGATGTTTATCGAACGCCTTGAACGCCGATATCGCATCGGTCAGCGGTTCGTCCTGAGTGATGACTTTCGCCGGATCGACACGGCCGGCCAAGGTCATTTCGATCAGCTTGGGGATGTACTTGCGGTGGTGACAGTTGCCCATGTTCAGGCGCAGGTTCTTGTTCATCGCCGCGCCGATCGGGAAGCTGTCGAACCCGGCCGGGTACACGCCGATGATCGACACCGTGCCGGCCTTGGCCACCACCTGCACCGCCCATTGCAGGGCTTGCGAAGGCTCATCGCCCGGCTGCCATTGCGCCGGTTCGTGGGCGCCGTGGTGGGCGTGATTGGCGTCAATGCCGACCGCATCGATGGCGCGATCCACGCCAATCTCGCCGGTCAGGCGGGCGATGGTTTCGAGCGGGTCTTCCTGTTCGAAATTGATGCACTCGGCGCCCAATGCCTGTGCGCGTGTCAGCCGATCTTCGAGGCCATCGATGGCGAACACACGGCCTGCGCCCATCAGTTTGGCGCTGACGATGGCGAACAGGCCGACCGGGCCGCAACCGAACACGGCGACAGTATCGCCGTCCTTGATCTCGGCCATCTCCGCGCCAAACCAGGCGGTGGGCCAGATATCCGACATGGCGATGGCCTGGTCGTCGCTGATCTCATCGGGGAGTTTGATCAGGCCGATGTTGGCGAACGGGATACGCGCCTTTTCGGCTTGCAGGCCGTGGAATGGGCCGGTGGTTTTTGGCCCGCCGAAAAACGAGGTGCCGGCGGTTTTGCCGTTGGGGTTGGCGACGTCGCACTGGGCGAAATAACCGGCGCGGCAGTAGGCGCAGTTGCCGCAGGCGATGGTCGACGGGATCAGTACGCGATCGCCGACCTTGAGGTTGCGCACGTCACTGCCCAGCGCTTCGACGATGCCCACACCTTCGTGGCCGAGGATGGTCCCGGGTTGCATGTCCGGGGCGCTGCCGCGGATGAAATGCAGGTCGGTGCCGCAGATGGCTGAGGCGGTGAGTCTGACGATGGCGTCGGTGGAGTCCTGGATTGTCGGGTCCGGAACGTCGTCCAGGCGTATGTCGCCGATACCGTGAAAGACGATGGCTTTCATTGTCTTCTCCCGTTGGGTGGTGGGTTTATGGGTTGAGGTGCGGTTGGGCGGCAAGGTTTCATCAGCTTTTTGGATTGGCTGATTAGTGGTCGGGTTTTCCGCGTGGGATTTGTGTTGGAGCCGCCCCTCACCCCAGCCCTCTCCCCCTGGAGAGGGAGCCGATTTGGTTGGTTTCAAAATTTGCATTCGACTCGGTATTGCACATCGGCGTAGCTCTCGCATCCCCCGCGATCAGTCCCCTCTCCCTCCGGGAGAGGGCTAGGCGGGCGGCGTTCCGATGAGGGGCTCTTGATCTTCTGTTACCGACCACCGGTAAACTCGTTGGAATTTTTTCCACGCCCGCCAACTCCTTTGGCTATGAGCCTAAGGAGGAACTCATGAGTCGTACGGATATTTTCACCATTGAATACTTGCTTCACGGTCAGCCCCGGTCATTTGTCATCCGCGCTAAAAACATGAGCAACGCGGATGCGTGGCATTGGGCGAGTTGTGATGCGGGTATTGCGCCGATCCCCAAACCGGGAAAACCGCCGCTGAAAGCCATTTCAAAACCGCAGGCAGAACGGTTTGGCATCACTGAGGTGAAATGGCGCGAGACTACCGCTTTGGTGTGGACGGAGGCTTCATCATGACTTCAACGACGTCATCGGCTGGCTTTTTAAGTGAGAGTGAGGACGACGAACCGGCGCGGATCAACGCCTTGTTCTACGAAGCGGACCGCCTCGAGGAAATCGCCTACCGACTGTTCGACGAGAGCAGTCGCAACGCGGCGATGTGGGAGCATTTCAATCAGGCCAAGGCTGTGGCGGACGCCAAGCGCACCGAGGCGTATCAGGCCTTCATGCAGCTGCGCAGACGCTCGCGAAGCTGACCGTTGAAAGCGCTGAAACAACAACACCCGCCATTCGACGGGTGTTGCAGGTGTGCCGCTCAGCCCTTGCTGTGTTCCGGCGATGACGGCCCTTCCTTGACGCCGCGCGGGCCGGCGATGCCCCAGACGATCAGGCCCAACACCGGGAACACGATCAGGCCGATGGCCCATGCCGCTTTGGTGCCGACGCTTTTCTCGCTGCGAAACACACTGACAATCGCCCACAGGTCGACCAGCAGAATGATCACGGCGACCGCTATCGAAAAGTAACTCGTTGCCTCGTTCATGGCGCACTCCTCCAATGACTGGTATGCATTGGGCTGTGCGATCAAATCAGCGTTCAAAAAATCCTGCATAAGGTGGATAGCCGTGATCTGCCAAGGTGAATCGGCCCGTGCAGCAGATCCGAATCCATTCCCGGTCTGGGGCTTGCTGATGAAACTTCTGTCCTGGCCGGACGATCTCCTGAACATCACAAAACCGGGAGAACAGCCATGAAATGCTACCTATGCGGACTAGAAGCACAGAAGACCGACGAGCCCCATGGCGGCCAGCTCGTCGACTGTTCCGACTGCGGCATTTACCGGGTTTCCGGCCTGGTACTGAAAGAGTTGGGCGCAAAAAGATTCAACTTCGCCATGATGCGCGATGACTTGCATCGGCAGCGGCAGTTCAACGCCACGCTGGTCGCCGAGATCAATACAGAAACTGCGATATGGGCTTGAATCGCGCATCCGGGCCTTGACGCCGCCAGTGCTCACATCCGGTGATGCTCCAGCAGAAAGTCGACAAACAAACGCACCCGCGCCGGCATCGTGGGACCGCCGACGAACACCGCATGGATCGGCTCGTCATCGCCCGGATTCCAGTCTTCCAAGAGTGAAATCAACTCGCCACGCTGCAGATCCTCTTTCACGCTGAACTCGCCGATCCGCGCGATGCCGGCGCCGCCCCGCGCGAGTTGCGCCAGCGCTTCGCCGCTGTTGCATTCGATGCTGCCGCTGACCTTCAAGGAAAACACCTGGCCGTCGCGAATGAACGGCCAGTTGGGTTCGGCGCGGCGAAAATTGAAGCGCAGGCAGTTGTGCCGCAGCAAGTCTTCCGGTTCCTGCGGGGTACCGTGGCGCTCAAGATAGTCGGGCGAAGCCACCACCACCTGACCGGTGACGCCGAGTCTGCGCGCGGTCAACGGGCTGTCCGGCAAATGCCCGAAGCGCACGGCGACGTCGGCCTGGCCACCGAGAATGTCGACGACTTCATCGCCCAGGGTGAGGTCGACCACGATGTTCGGGTAGCGCGCGCTGAAGGCGGCAACCAACGGCACGATCGCCAGCCGCCCATGAACGAGGGCGGCGCTGACCCGCAAGCGGCCGCGCGGCACGCCTTGATCGGCGATGGCGTCTTCGACCTCGGCCATGTCGGCCAGAATACGCCGGGCGCCCCGCAGAAATGCCTCGCCTTCGGCGGTAAACGTGAGCGCCCGAGTGGTGCGCAACAGCAGGCGCGTGCCCAGACGCTGCTCGGTGCGCGCGATGATCCGGCTGACCGCCGAGGGCGTCAGCCCCAATGCGCGCGCGGCAGCCGACAAGCTGCCCTCGCGAGCCACTGTGACGAACACGTCCATTTCACCTGATCGACCACCGACGTCCATTTGTGATTCCTGCGCAAAGGTGATTGCCAAAATCGCGGTCTACCGCCGCAAACGCTCGCATCGTAGCATTGGCGGCATAGATGAGGAGATTTTCCATGCGTATCAATCCACCGCTTGTTGCACTCGCCATTGGTGCCTTTGGCATCGGCGTCACCGAGTTCGCGCCCATGGGCATGTTGCCCGGCATCGCGGCCGATCTCGGCGTTTCCATTCCGGCCGCCGGGCTGCTCGTCAGTGCTTATGCGCTGGGCGTTCTGCTTGGCGCGCCACTGATGACCCTGACCACCGGCAGAATCCCGCGACGCTATTTGCTGATCGGGCTCATGGCGATTTTCACCCTTGGCAATCTGATGTCGGCGCTGGCCACCGACTACTACAGCCTGATGGCCGCGCGGGTGGTGACGTCACTCAACCACGGCGCGTTCTTCGGTGTCGGCTCGGTCGTCGCGGCCAGCGTCGTCGCTCCGCAGAAACGTGCGGGCGCCGTGGCGGCAATGTTCATGGGCCTGACCCTGGCAACCATCGGCGGTGTGCCGCTGGCGGCGTGGTTCGGTGAGATGTTCGGCTGGCGCACCGCGTTCTGGGGCATTACCGGCCTCGGCGTGATCACCATGGCCGCGCTGTGGTTCGCCCTGCCCAACCTGCCGGCACCAAAAGGCGCCGGAGCACTGGCGGAGATTCGCGTGTTGGGCCGCGGCCCGGTGCTCGGCGCGCTGGCCCTGACCGTGGTCGGTTCGAGCGCCATGTTCACCGTGTTCACTTACATCGCGCCGATCCTCAGCAGCGAAACCCACGCCTCCACCGCTTACATCACCGCGATGCTGGTGCTGTTCGGTGTCGGTCTGACCTTGGGCAACATGTGGGGCGGCAAGGCTGCGGACCGCTCGATCGATCGCACCCTGATCGTTTCGCTGAGCGCGCTGATTGTGGTCCTGCTGGCGTTCACCGTGCTGATGCGCTGGCCGCTGCCGGCCGCCGTCGCCATCCTGATCTGGGGCATCGCCAGCTTCGCTCTGGTGCCACCGCTGCAAATGCGCGTGATGGAAGCCGCCAAAGACGCCCCCAACCTCGCCTCGGCAGTCAACATCGGCGCCTTCAACTTCGGCAACGCGATCGGTGCGGCGCTGGGCGGCGCGGTGATCAACGCAGGGCTGGGCTATCCGGCGATTTCCCTGGCTGGCGCGGCAATGGCAGGGCTGGGGTTGTTGATGGTGTTGGGGTTTGTCTGGCGCGCCAGAGCAGCTGCGGCTGCGGTGGCGTGAGAAAGCAGCAGACTGGCTACCGCATCGGACTCGTGATCAATACGAACCCCCTGTGGGAGCCAGCCTGCTGGCGATGACGGCCTGAGCAGCACCTCAATTTCAGCGCGGAAACAACAACGTCACCGCAAACCGAACCCCCCACCCTTGCGGCCCGTCATCCGGGCTGTCGAGCCAGTAGCGCGGCCCCGCTTGCACCGTCAGCGGTTGCCCGCCGATTTTCAGCAGTTGCGTCACCGTGAGGTTGACCGGTACGGACCACTCGCGCGATTGCCAGTTGTACGTCGATTCGGTGTTCACCCCCAAGTGGTCAAGGTGCTGGTAGTGTAGGAAAGGAACGGTTGCAGGAAGGTCTGGTTGACCTTGTCCTTATCGTCCGGCGGGCTGCCCTCCAGCCCCCAGATGTGATTGGCGAGGATGCCGTGGGTCCAGCCGTTTTCCTGTTTCAGGGCGACGGCGGTCGGGCCGACTCCCCATTGCTCGCTGCTTAACAGCTCATCACTGCCGGTAGGGATCAGAATCGCCGGGCCGGCGCCGAGTATCCAGCCACTTTCGGTGGGTTGTCTGGGCGAAAAGAAAAAGCTCTGGGTGATATCGCCAACGCCGGATTTGTCCGCCGCGCCGTTCGGTGCAAGGCCGTGCTGATCGATGACCGGCAGGATCGTGCGGGAGATCAGGTTCCAGTCATCGTTGAGGGTAAACGGCAGCACCGGCTGAATGTTGGTGGTGCTGCGCATGCCATCACCGGTTGGCCCCATCTTCTGGTCCCAGTTGTACTGCACCGGCAGGCTGTACATGGCCGCGACCGGGTTGAGCGCCTTTTTGGCCAGCTCCGCCGAGTCTTCAGCCTGAGCACCCGGCACCATCCCTATCGCAAGCAAAGACGCAGCACCTATGGCTCTCTTCATGAGAACTCCCGTTACGCTTGATGGAATGAAAGTTTAGTCAGGAATCTCAAAAGGGCTGTCCAGGGTTTCGGACAACCGCAGGCTCGCAGAATCCGCCTTAGTTCTGGCTCAACTCAAGCAACTCACCGCCCTCTTCACCCAAACGCCGCAGGTACTCTGCGGCATCCAGCAGCTGATAAGGAAAGTACAGACCTGGCGCAGTGGGCGGTGAGCCGTCGAGCCCGATCAGGCGCTCCAGCAGCATGGCGATACTCAGCCCGGTCAGCGCGGCGGCGCCTGCCGGATGAACGAGCGCATGCCGGGTGTGCAACGCTTGCCCGTCGGGCCCTTCGCCGGCCATTTCGATGAGAATCTCGGTCGACATCGGCCGCCCCGCACGCCGCGAAGAACTGACGCCGCTGGCGAGATTGAACTGCACATTCGCCGCATCGGTGGCGGCGGCGAGACCTGCGACGTCGATCGACGAAAAGCCGCTGGCCTGCATCGACGTACCGTCCAGCGCGCGGAAGCTGACGTTCGCCTCCTCGCCCTCACGCCAGACATACGCCCCCTCGCGTCGGGTCAGCGCGGCGGGGAGCATTCTGTTCAGGTGTTCGAAGTCAGCGGCCACGGTCGGCCCGCCGCCGTCCTGCTCGTCGACCAACGCGTTGATGCGAATATCGCGCACCCGCGCAAACGCCTTCGCGAGGTGCAGCGTTGCCACCGTCGTTGCGCCGACCATCCACTCGTAACCCAGCACGATCGGTGCAGCATTCGGGGTGTGAATGTAGCCGGCAATTTGCGGCGCCATTTCGAATACCCCCGAGGAAATGCTCAGGTGCGGCACCTGGCGCTTCTGCGCAAACCGCAGCCCCGCCAGCGTGTGATCCATGTAGAAAACCGCCACGGCGCTGACCGGGCGATCGCCCAATCCGAGATCTTCCGCAGCCGGGTCAATGACCACACCCTCGGCCCCGCCCATTTCTTCGGCGGCTTGCTGTGCCTTGGTCAAGTCACGTCCGCCGATCAGCAACGGCACGTCGGGATGGGCCGCGAGCAAGGCTTTGGCCGAGCGGTGACCGATGGCGCCGGAACCGCCCATGAACAGAATTGGATGCACTGACATTGGAATCCCTCCGCGTTTTTATGGGTCGCAACCTAGCGTTGGTGCGCGCCCGGGCATGAGGGTTCCAATGCGTTGGGTTTGTTGCGAGGCGAACCGACGCATGGCCGCGCGTTCGTTCGACCGGCGAGACTTACATCGAACGTTTTTCCACCCAGCGCCGATATTGCCGGGTGCGAAAGGCCAGGCCGATCTGCTGCAAAATCAGCGCACACAAAGGTGACACGTTCGGATCAGGCTTTTTCGCCTGGCTGAGTTTGCGCAGCTGAAACTTCACCACCGCCATGTTCGCCAGGGCGGCGATGGCTTTGTTTTTCCAGGTGATTGGCGGCAGTTGGGGAGCGTTGTCCTTGCCTTGCAGCCAGTCACGCGGCAGCTGCGGATCGATGGCCAACGCCGTGCCGATACCGACCATGTCGACGCCGCTCTGCACAACGCTTTCGGCCACTGCACGGCGACGGATGCCACCGGTGACCATCACTGGCATGTTCGCGACGGTCTGGATGTCCCGGGCAAACTCGACGAAGTAAGCCTCGCGGGCCAGGGTCCGGCCATCGCGTACCACGCCTTGCATGGCCGGCGCTTCGTAACTGCCACCGGACAGCTCCACCAGATCCACACCTGAGTCGTTGAGCAGTACAACCACCTTTTTCGCATCCTCGGCGGTGAAGCCGCCACGTTGAAAATCGGCGGAGTTGAGTTTGACCGCAACCGCGAATTCCGCCGAAACCACGCTCCTCACAGCCTTGACGATTGCCATCAGCAGCCGTGCACGATTCTCCAGCGAACCGCCCCACTCGTCCGTCCGCTGATTGGTCAGCGGCGACAAAAACTGGCTCAACAGATAGCCATGGGCGGCGTGGATTTGCACGCCGGTGAACCCGGCCTGCTCGCCAAGGCGCGCCGTGTTGGCGAAGCGCTGAATAACCTCTTCGATCACGCTTTGGGTCATCGCGTGAGGCGTAGCGAAACGCTTGGACAGCTTGCCCAGATCCAGCGGCACCGATGACGGCGCCCAGGTTTTTTGCCCTAGGCTGGACTGCATCTGACGCCCCGGATGATTGATCTGCAACCAGAACTGCGCGCCGCCGGATCGACCGATGTGCGCCCAGCGCCTGAATTTTTCCAGTTGCTGATCATCCTGCAACACCACGCCACCGGGCCCGGTCATGGCGCGCCCGTCGACCATGACGTTGCCGGTGATGATCAGCCCGGCACCCCCGTCGGCCCACGCCTGATACAAACGCATCAGTTCGACCGAAGGCGCCTGGTCGGCGTCCGCCATGTTTTCTTCCATGGCGGCTTTGGCAATGCGGTTCTTGATGGTCGAACCGTTGGGCAGGAGCAGCGTATCGAACACGTTCATGGGGCAAGTCCTCAAGTGGAGAGGAAGCCACCATAAGATTGAAGTCGACTTGAAGGTCAACGGTTTTTTGCAGGACCAGAAGCACCCGCCACGCCCTCCTCGCGCAGACGATTGATCAGCAGCTGCGCATTGTCCGCACAGGCCATGCCCTCGGGTTTGCCTTCGATGCCCTTGATCACCTGCAACAGTTGCTGCTTGTTGCGGGCCAGCCGTTGTTGCAGAACTTCGATTTCCGCGACCTTTTGCTTGAGGCCGCTGAGCAACTGATCATGCTGCCAGCCATTGGCGTTCATCGGCATCAATTGGCGAATTTCGTCGAGGGAAAATCCGGCAGCCTGCGCGCCAGTGATGATCTCCAGCACCCACTCGGTATCGGGGGCGTAATCGCGATAGCCATTGGCTTTGCGCGCCACCGATCTGATCAGACCGCTGGCCTCGTAGAAGCGGATGCGTGACGGTGCCAAGCCGCTGATTTTCGCCAGTTCGCCGATTCTCATGCCATTTTTTCCCGTAATAACTCCTGACTTTGAAGATGATGCTAAACCTCAAGTAATCAAGCGGCCAGGCAACACGGCTGCAAACGTCGCTCTGCTGGGTAAACCAATGTACTTGTCGGAGATTGGCGACCGAGTACAAGGCTGGAACTGACGATGTCGAAATAACCCGGTTTACGACGGGATCTGGTCGGTTTTATTCGAAGCCGTTGTTAACGAACAGCGGTCGACCCAGCGCACGAATCGACTATCGACCCAGCCTGCAATGATGGCAATATGCGCCTTTACGCAAAAAGTCGTATTCGGCGCGGACGCCGAATGTCATGCACATAGGGATATGGAAGATGGCTTCGATTCAGGTAAAGGGTGAGGACAAGACCGCCTCGATCAGCGACTGGGCGATTCGCTGGAGCGACCAATGCCAGGCGCTGGAACTGACCTGTCGTTCCCCCTCGAAGGAAAAATCCAGCCACCCACTCAGCGATTGCCAGGTCTCTCCCACTCGGGAGTTGACCAATGTGATGCTGCACAAGGCCGGTAGCAGGTTTCTCAAGCCCATCGCCAAAGCTACGATTTACGGCGAGCGATACGCGGTTGTGCACTACCTGGGCGGGAAAAAGCCGTATGTCTTCAAGATGAATGGCATCAGCTTTGCCGCCCTGACCTCAATGAAGGACTCGCCGGTATTTCGCTACTTCACCACCGTGGCGAATGCCCGACAGGATCAGGCGCAGTCGAAGACGGATCGTGACATTGCTGGCAATGTGCTGCGCCAGCTCGAATCACTGCCGTCCATCGCTGGCACTGCCTTGCAAGCCTATTGTTCGGGGCGCATCGGCACGCTAGCGCCAGGTCAGGGGCTCATCTATCCGTTCGGGCTCAACGAGAGTCAACTTCAGGCGGTCGAGCACGCGTTCAGCGCGCAAATCAGCGTGATCGAAGGTCCCCCAGGGACCGGCAAGACCCAGACGATCCTCAATATCCTGGCCAATATCGTGTTACGTGGGCAGACGGTAGCCGTGCTGTCCAACAACAATGCTGCTGTGGAAAACGTCTACGAAAAGCTGGAGAAATACGGCCTGGGCCACTTGGTCGCCAAGCTTGGCAACCAAGACAAACGCAAGGCTTTCTTCGCCGATCTGCCTGCGTGGCCATCAAGCGCGACCGAACCGGCACCGTCCCTGGATGAGATTCAGACGTTGCTGACTCGCTTGAAGCAGCATTTGCATGATCACAACAGGGCGGCACAACTGCAGATCGAGCTGGACGAACTGCTCATCGAGCGCCGTTACTTGCAGCAGTGGCAGGCAGAAAGCGATGTGAAGGTCACAGGCTCGCTCAACAAGTACGGCCTGACGCCACGCAAGATTGCCGACCTCATGGCCTACCTGGCTTACCTCGGCGAGCAACGCATTCACCTCAAGGATCGCATCGAGCTGCTGTTTAAATTCAGGATCCTGCGCACCAGGCCATTCGCCGAGGGCGAGACGCGCATGGCCGTTTTTCATGCACTGCAAATGCACTACTACGACGAATCGCTTCGGGACAAGGAAGCGCAACTGCGGGCGTGCCGTGAATCGTTGGCACGGGCAGATTTCACCACCCTGCTGAAAGAACTGACAACAGCGTCCATGCATCATCTGAAGCAACAACTGCAACTTCAGGTACCGCCGTCTGACAGCTTCGATGTCAAAACCTACTGCAAGCATTTCGATGCCTTCGTGCAGCGCTTCCCTATCCTTGGCAGCGGGACGCACTCCATCGTCAACTCAATCGCGCCGGGAGCAGTGCTCGACTACGTGATCATCGACGAAGCCTCGTTGCAGGACATCGTTCCGGGCATCCTGCCACTGGGCTGCGCGAAGAACCTGATAGTCGTCGGAGACAACCGCCAGTTGCCGCATATCCCGGTGGTTCTGGGGCTTGAGGCGCCCGCAGCGGGCTACGATTGCGAGCGATACAGCCTGCTGGAATCCTGCATTGCGGTGTTCCAGGACGCGCTGCCCAGAACTTTGCTGAAAGAACATTACCGCTGCCATCCGCGAATCATCCAGTTCTGCAACCAGCAATTCTATGACAATGCACTGGTGCCGATGACCGAGGACAAGGGCGAAGCCCCCCTGCGCCTGGTGGTGACCGCCAAGGGCAACCACGCCAGGCAGAACACCAACCTGCGGGAACTGGACTCGCTGCTGAAGGTGCTTGAGGACCAGGAGCACGCGGTGGGCATAGACGGCGAAGGTCGCGGTTACATCGCCCCGTTCCGCGCGCAGGTCAACCTGTCCGACACACATTTGCCGACGGACTTCGTCAAGGACACCGTGCACAAGTTTCAGGGTCGCGAATGCGACGAGATCGTCTTCTCCACTGTGCTCGACAAAAAACGCTACAACCAGGCGCGTAGACGCCTGGATTTCGTCGACGACCCACGCATGATCAATGTGGCCGTTTCACGGGCTAAAAATCGCTTCACCCTGGTGACGGGTGACGAGGTGTTCACTGACAATAATGGCCACATTGCCGCGTTGATCCGCTACATCAGCTATTACGCGCGAGACGAGCAAATCATCCGCGCGCCAGTGGTGTCGGCGTTTGACCTGCTGTACCGCGAATATGACCAATCGCTGGCACGCCTCAACGCCCGCTTGCGGTCTGAAGATTCACGTTACAAGTCCGAGCAGATCGTCGCACAGTTACTGCGCGAAGCGCTGTCAGCCCCGGCGTGTCGGGCACTGAAATACCACACGCAAATCCGGCTGGAAAAGCTTGCATCGCCGGTCAACCTCGACTGGACGCAAGCCCAGCGAGCGTTCATGAGGCGCGCCAGTTGCGATTTCGTGATTTATTTCAAAGTGGGCAAGCAGCCGGTAGGCGTGATCGAGGTCGACGGTGGCTACCATGATCACCCGGTGCAGGCAGCCCGGGACGCCATGAAAAACGAGATCCTGGCCAAAAGTGGCATCCCTGTTCTGCGGCTGCGGACGGTTGAGAGTGACATTGCGCGCAAGGTTGCCGATTTTGTCGGGCAGTGGGCCAGTCCTGCGAATGGCGCGTAAACACTTGGGCACAGGTGTGAGCCCTGATACATCCTTGGCAAAACGGACTTTTGAAATGCAAATCACATGCTTCGAACGCAACCACGCGTGCCGCCCGGGCAACGGACAACTTGTACGATGTCCTACCAGAAGGTATTAATGCATCTCCCGAAAAACAATAAAACCACGGAGATCGCTACATGGACTCATCCCTGTCCGCCCAGCCTGATAGCCTTGACCCAGCGCTGGGCAACACCCGCCGCAGCTTCCTGAAAAAGTCCCTGGCGGTTTCCGCCACGCTCGCCGCCGTCGGCAGCAGCGCCCTGAGCCGACTCGCCGATGCCGCCGAACCGTTGAGTCAACGCTACCCTGACCCGCTGATTCACATCCTCGACGACAGCTTCCTCGATCTACGGATTTTCAACGCCAGCGTCGAGAAACTTGCCACCGGCATGCGCTGGGCCGAAGGGCCGGTCTGGGTCGGTGATGGTCGCTATTTGCTGGTCAGCGACATCCCCAACAACCGCATCATGCGCTGGGACGAAATCACCGACACCTTCAGCGTGTACCGCGACCACTCGAACTTCTCCAACGGCATGTGCCGTGATCGCCAGGGGCGGCTGATCGTCTGCGAAGGCTCGACCACCACCAGCGAAGGCCGGCGCATCACCCGCACCGAAGCCAATGGCACGATCACCGTGCTGGCCGACAGCTTCGACGGCAAGCCCTTCAACTCGCCTAACGACGTCGTCTGCAAACGTGACGGATCGATCTGGTTCACCGACCCGCCCTTCCAGACCGGCAACAACTACGAAGGCCACAAAATCACCCCGACCCAACCGCACGCCGTGTACCGCATCTACGGCGAGAGCAAAAAGGTCACCCGGGTGATCGACGATCTCAGCGGGCCCAACGGCCTGTGCTTTTCCCCGGATGAAAAAACCCTGTACGTCGTCGAAGGCCGCGCCAAACCCAATCGCCTGATCTGGGCGATAGCGGTGAAGGACGACGGCACCCTGGGCGAACGCCGCAAGCACATCGAAGGCCTGGACTACGCCGCCATTGACGGCATCAAGTGCGACGAAGCCGGCAACCTGTGGTGTGGCTGGGGCGGCAATGGCGACCCGAAAGCCGACCTGGAAAAACTCGACGGCGTGCGCGTGTTCAATCCGCAGGGCAAGGCCATCGGGCATATCTCGCTACCCGAGCGCTGCCCGAACCTGTGCTTCGGCGGGCGCGAAGGCAATCGGTTGTTCATGGCCAGCAGCCACTCGATTTATTCGCTTTTTGTGAATACGCGCGGGGCTACGTTTGGGGTGTGAAAACGCTACGTTTAGATAATTTCCGCCGCTGTTTAAGCGACACGCCGCGTTACTGGCGCAAGGCTACAACGGCTTGCGCCATTGCCTACGACTACGCCAGAATCCGCCGGCTTGTGCGTCTGGGACGCGGGTTCTATCGTTTGCTCGTCACTGAAAACAGTGATCGGGTTTGGTAGCCCGGCATCCCCCAGGCGCATTGCGCACCTCTCGCAAAGATCGTCTTTTTGATCTTCGCTTCATGGTGGTCATGCGTAGGGCGTCCTCGGACGCGCCGGGCTCCTGGGCCGGTCTACCAACCTGTGCATGGCCGCCACCTTTCGTTTGGTAGCGAATCGTGATGGCTCCCTAATCTTTTCCCAGGAGTGTCTTTCATGTTCAAGGTCACACCCAACCCGCCAGAGACCGATTCAGTCTCGCCCTACCAATCACCCGACTCAAAGAAATTCCACGAAGCCGCCGAACGCGCCCTCGACCACTACCTCAAGCCCGCCGACCGGATCATGGCGACGACCTATCAACCCAGCACCATGTTCCTCACCAATCCAAAAACCGCGACGGAAGAATTGCTGGTCAATGCCACCGAATCATTGGGCTCGGCCTCGGTAATGCTGGCTAATGTCATCGGCACAGTCGAGGGTCCGACCCGCAAGACGCTGCAAGGAATTGCGCAGGTGGTGATGCTGGGGGAGCTGGCGGTGAATCAAGCGCTGGATAATGTTGTGCCGGTGGATTGATGAGTGAGCCCCTCTGTGGCAATGGTCGGACTGTTGCCATGAGGGGTTCAGATTGAGTTATGCGTCTGCTTTCGGCCAGAAGCGGTCGCAAGACCGAGGCCAAGAGGCACGGTTCTGAGAGGTAATTGAATGGGAAATGTCGATGCCGAGTGCCTGTATTTCATCTGCCGATACGAGAGGAGCTTAGGTGATGATTACATCTGCACAGGTAGTCAACTAAACTACACGACATGTCGTCAGTGACGATTCCCCCTGCGCCGCCATAAGGAGCTTTCGTGGCCCTATATCTTTCTCATCTTCAGTTCAGCAACATCCGGGGTTTCAAAAACTTTTCGTTGTCGTTCGATGCGGGAAAAAAGCACCGACAATGGACCATATTGATAGGCGACAATGGGCACGGCAAGACCACTATATTGCGAGCTATTGCGCTGGGATTGGGCGATGAGGTGACTTCCAGTGAACTACTGGCGCTGCTACCCGGCCAATTTATTCGAATGAACAAAAGGGGATCCTATACTGCTTCGAGCAAGATCATAGTCACCTTGCGGGACAACGATTCGAAACAGCACATCACCATCACCACTGAACTGAAACTGGACGAACACGGTGGGGTCCGGATTAGTAAAGATGTAAGCGAATCCGCTTTCAAATGGAGCGATATCTTCATCTGTGGTTACGGCTCCAATCGAGGCATTGGCGGGCGAATGCACAGTCAATATGCGCTAAGAAATTCTCTGCTGACGTTATTCAATGATAGGGCAGGACTCTTGGAGCCGGAGTCGATACTTCGGGATTTTGCACTGATGGCTGCCCAGAGAAAAAAGGGCACGGATGACCCTATGAAAGAGATGAAAAACTATCTCTGGAAATTATGGGGCCTCAATCCGAATCATGCTTTAGACATCTCAGCCGAGCAGGTCGTAATTCATGGTCCTTGGGGTGGAATGCCATTCCACGCGTTGGGTGATGGCTACAGGGGCACCGGCAGTTGGTTATTGGATCTAATGGGGAACTGTGTCAAAGCAGGACGCTGGAACTCTCCGCAAAAGTTAGCTGGTATCGTGCTGCTCGACGAGATGGACGAACACCTGCATCCAAAATGGCAAAGGACGCTAGTGCCCACGTTGCGACGCCTTTTGCCTAATATTCAATTCATCACCACTACACATTCACCACTGGCGATCGTCAATACACGACCCGGTGAGCTATTTGCGACTCGGTTGCACAACGCAGTTGCAGAACTTATCCCTGACCCCTTGCCGTCGCCAGACGGTCGCGGTGCCAATGAGCTTCTTCTTGGCGAGTGGTTTGGACTTGCTTCTACGTTGGATAGCACTAGCGAAAACCTTCTGACACGTTATCGCAATGCCTTCCAACAAGGTAATCAGAAACTGCTGCAGGAATTGGAGCCAAAGGTTCGTCAACGCATTAAATCCTTCCTCCCTTCTCAACTTGACAATAAAGCGCAAGCAGATCTGGACATGCGACAGCGCTCACAGATCGACTCAATGACTCCGGCGCAAGAAAAAAAGCTAATTCAACAAGCTGCGCGGAAGCGTCTGGAAACCTTGAGGAAAGCGAAATGATTGGTTTGAAAGGACGGCATCCAAAAGTACCGGAAAACTTGGCGAAAGCGAGTGAAGCCCCTGCCAAGGCTCTTCTTACGCAAGCGAAGAGCACCGCCGTGCCAGTATTCCGAGAAGAAGACTTCCCAAATCATTGGGGCAAGCATAAGCACCACTTCATCCGGCCGCAGTACAACGGAAAATGTGCGTATTGCGAAACTCACATTGTTTCCGGCAATCCAGGGGATGTAGAGCATTTTCGTCCCAAAGCGTATTGCCAATCTCTCAGTCCCGCGAAAAGCCGTGACGATTACGGAGGGCAACCACCAGGCAGGAGCAATGATGGACCTGCAACCGAAGGCTATTGGTGGCTGGCATATAAGTGGAGCAACTACTTACTGAGCTGCAACCGCTGCAATTCCAGTTGGAAGAGAAACCAGTTTCCAGTTGCAGCGAAAAGGTCGGGACGTGGCGAAAAGCTGTCTGCTGAAAGAGCATTGCTTATTAACCCCTTCGTGGTAGACCCAGAGCGTCACTTTCAATTCGATGCCATAACGGGACAAATTCGAGGGCTGACACCTCAAGGAGCCGCTACGATCGACGTATGCGGTCTTGATCGCCGATCATTAGAGATACAGCGAGCAATCAAAGGTGCAAAATTAAACAAACGGTACCGTGAATACCTAAGTGCTTTGAAGCAGGCAAACGTTCTTGCCCAGAACAACGCATTGAGTGCCTTGATGGACGAATGCCGCAGCAAAGAGCCTTTTGCAGCTGTAGCGCGATGTTTCGTGAAGCAACACTTAACGTTTAGCTATGTCGATCTATTGGCGATGAAGCGAAAGCGGCAGATTTAAAGAGTGGCTCGAAATTATCGGGAACTATGGTGTTAAGCCGCAACTATTTTCTAAACCTCTCGCTAGCGGCAGAAATCGGGATCAAAAAATAAAAAGAATCGAAGGGGACGGGCCTGTTTTCTAAGATACCCGCCCCCCATTCCCGCATCAGAATTTCAGCTCTGTGCCGCAAGTCGTTCCGATTGCTGGATTGTAGGTTTTGGCAATACCATGCGCAGGCTTTCGCGATACTGTTCCGCCGGCGCTTCGTGGGTAACCTCGACAACAGCATCGTAGTTTTCTCGAATAACCGACTCAATCTCAGCAATGTCCGCGCGGAAGAACTCCTTGCGCCCGTTAACCTTGTTGAGGCGACCTACGGCAAAGTGCTCGTGCAGTTTTGCTTCCAATGCGGGAGCGTTATTCGAGAAGACCATCGCATGCACATCGAACCAAAACGGTACCGACGCATCACCCAGTTCGTCGACCCGATCCATGGGCTCCAAGCGGCGCGTCATACCAATCTTGTAAATTCCTTCCCCGAACGCCCCTAGGTTGGAGATCACGTACACATAGCCGGCCTTGGCATTTTGTTCGCGATAGTCAATCAGCTTTTCTTCGCTCTCTAGCTCGGCTCGGCCCGCTTCAACTTCTGCTAGCTTCGTCAGCAAGGCAGCACGCTCGTCCTCAGATTCTACTTTTGCCAAGCGGGCCTGGAGATCACGCACGGCTGTCGTAAAGTGTTTGCGCTCTTTGGCGATCTTCTCCCGCGCCGCGCGAATCTCTTGCTCAAGCTTTTGTTGTTCCCGCAACTCTTCTCGGGCGCGCTTCGCTTCTTCCTTTTCCTCTTGCTTCTTGATCTGAAATTCTTGGGCAAGGTACAGCTCATCAAGCTTTAGGCTCAGATAGGTGCGCGATATCTCTACACTCATGATTTTGCCAAGCCGGTTACAGGTTTCGAAAGATTTGAGAATACGTTTCTCGCCCAGTTCGACGTTGTCAAATTTGACGTTGTCCACACAGACATCGGCTTCGTTGTTGAAGGAACGAATCACCAGTTTGATCATGTCGTTAACGAGCTTCCGACCTTGAGCCTTGCTGTCATTGACCGTCCAGTCCATGTTTCCGGTCGCTGCATCGCCGCCCTTGATCATCGCTTTCTGGCGCTCACGGACACTTTCCAGTCGGGATTTGTATTCATGGCTGGTAGTTAGTTTGAACTTGGGTTTATAGAGCGCAAAGCTTTCTAGCAGTAACGTTTCCTCCCACACGAGTATTTGCCCTTGCAAATCAGAGGAGCGTTGCGCTAGCGCAGCCACCTCCCACTCAGCGCGCTGAATTTCTTGCCGGGCGATAGCAAGCTTCTCTTTCTCTTGCTCGATTAGTTTCTGGACCTCCAAGACGTCCATAGCGCCTATCTTCGTAGAGAGCGCTTGAAGCTGCGCGTACTGCGTTTGGAGATCCGCAAGTTGAGCTTCTAAATCATCCGCGCGTTGCCGGTGGGCGGGGCCTTTCCAATAGTCGCTAAAGGACATGGGTTCCTTCCTCGTGATGAGCCAAATGGCCGTTCAGTTCCAAACCAGCGAAGGCAGCTTTGCAGCGCAAAGCGTGAAGCCTAGCAAGGTTGGGACTTCTTTCCTTGTGACTAGCCATTATTTGGCCATCCCTGGCTAGAATGGGCCGAAACAGTGATTCGTGCAAATCGTTGATGTACGGGGCCGACAACCCTCCATTAGGAAATGCGCATTGCAACAATGCGAGTTACCGGGTCGACTCCCAACTTAGACCAACCGACTCCAATTATCGAATACACCGAAATGAGGGGACCTGTTGGATCAGGACTTTTCCAAATCGCGTGCGTCCCCCCTACCCCTTCAAAACCAACGCCCCATCCACATACCGCCCACACAAAAAATCCACAAACGCCCTCACCTTCGGCGCCGCCAATCGCCTCGACGTGTGCAGCACCCACAACTCTGGCTCTACCCCCGTTACCACGCCCCACTGCACCAACTCCCCCCGCGCCAGTTGCGCCCCGGCAATCGACTGCGGAATCAGCGCCACGCCTGCGCCGGCAATGGCCGCATCGCGAACCATCAATAACGAGGAAAAGCGCATTTTCACAACCGGCTCCAACTCCAGCACGCCATCATCGAGGCGCCAGCGTGTCGGCTGGAAAGTCGTCGTGACAACGGCTGGCACGGTGCTGATGGTGCCGGGCACCGGTTTCGCCAGATCGGGCGCGGCGACGACCACCAGGCGGTCTTTGACGAAACAGCGGCCGACCAGGCTGCTGTCGGGTTTGGGGTTGACGCGGATGGCGATGTCGAAGCGTTCTTCGATGAGATCGACTTGGCGATCGTCCGCGATGACTTCGATTTCCACCTCTGGATAGAGCGCGCAGAACTCGGCGCTGAGGCGGCCCATCGCCAGTTGCGAGAACAGCACGGGGGCGGCGATGCGCAGGCGTCCGCGCGGTGTCGCGACGCCTTCGCGGACTGCGGACAGGGCTTCGCTTAGCTCGCTCAGCGGGCCTTCGGCCCGGCCCATCAGCAGTGCGCCGGCCTCGGTGAGTTTGAGGCCGCGGGCGCTGCGCTCGATGAGCCTGACGCCGAGCTGTTCCTCAAGGTCGGCGATGCGTCGCGACAAGGTCGCCTTGGACGTGCCGCTCGCCCGGCTCGCCTTGCCGAGTCCTTCGTTGGTGGCAATGAGCATGAAATCGATCAGGGCGTTGAGGTTCATGGTGTTCCACTTTTGAAACGAAGTGTTCGCATATTGGTATCTGCGCTTTATCGACGCAACACCTTATCTTCTGGTCATCGACAGATTCTTAACGCAGGAGATTGAACATGAGCATTCTGGTTATCGGTGCCACGGGCACCATTGGTTCATTGGTTACCACTGGCCTTGTTGAGGCCGGCGCCGATGTGCACGCCCTCGTGCGCCAGACGGGCAAGCGCGAGTTCCCCGCGGGCGTGACGGAAGTAGTTGCCGACCTCACCGACGTGTCGTCGATGCGCGCTGCATTGGCACCGGTGCGTACCCTGTTTCTGCTGAATGCGGTGACACCCGATGAGGTCACGCAAGCGCTGGTCACGCTGAACCTCGCTCGGGAAGCGGGGATCGAGCGCATCGTTTATCTCTCGGTGATTCATGCCGACCGCTTCACCAACGTGCCGCATTTCACCGGCAAATGGGCCGTTGAACGGATGATCGAAAGCCTCGACCTGTCGGCGACGATCCTGCGCCCGGCCTACTTCATGCAGAACGATCTGATGGTGCGGCAAACCATCGAGAACTACGCCCTCTACCCGATGCCCATCGGTTCGGCTGGCGTCGCGATGATCGACGCCCGGGACATCGCCGACGTCGCCGTCGCCGAGTTGCTGCGCCGCGATCAGGCACCCGCGGCGCTGGAGCGTATAACGCTGGAATTGGTCGGGCCACGCCCGCTCACCGGCGAATCGGTAGCGCAGGTGTGGAGTTCGGCGCTGGGTCGCCAGATCACTTACGGCGGCGACGATGTGGCCGCGTTCGAAGCGCAACTGGCTACCTACGGCCCCGCGTGGCTGGCGTATGACATGCGCTTGATGATGTCGGGGATTCAGGCATTCGGCATGCGGGCGAGCGAAGGCGCTGAACGCCGACTGGAGTCGATCATCGGCCGCCCGTTGCGCACGTATGAAGATTTCGTGCGGGAGACGGTTGCCGGGGCTTAACCATTCACGACGGGGCAGGTTTGGCACCAGCCTTGCCCCGACGTGAAGCGTCTGTTCACTCGGTCAAAAGAGCAATCAACCCCGCCTCCACATAACTGCCAATCAACTCGTCAAACAACCCAATATCCCCCCGACTGCGCGCGATCAATTGCGCACCGGCCACCGCCGCGTAAATCGCCCGGGCACGCGCCTTACAGCGTTCTTCGTCTGCCTCACCAGCGCTGACCAACACCTCGGTCAGCCACTCGATATTGGCCTCGGCAAATCGCTTGACCTGCGCCTTGACCTCATCTGGCAGGTCTTGATATTCGGCGGCCATGAAGCTCGCCAGGCATAGCCGGTTACCGCTTTCCAGCGAGGTGCGGAAGATCGACGGATACAGCGTCAGGCAGCGTTGCGCGTCGGGATTGGCCTGGCGAATGCCTTCGAGCACCTGAACGGCATCCTGCCAATAGCGCTCGGCGACGGCTGCGCCCAGATCGGCCTTGCTCGGGAAGTGGTAGTAAATACTGGCGTTCTTGATGCCCACCACTTCGCCGATGCTGCGGAAATTGATGCCGCTGTAGCCATGCAGCTGCGCGGCGGTTTTTGCCGCCTCCAGAATCGCTTCACGCGCGTTGACACTCATTTCCAGATCCTCAAAGCGTTAAATCATGGCGTGGAGTGTACGCGCAGAATGTTCACCTGCCAATTGGCAGGTAGGGGTTGACACGCTGCAAAACTGGTCGCAATCTTCGCCTACCAACTGACAGGCAGATAACCCGAAATGACTGATTCCAATGCTGTGATCGACCCTGCTTCGCTGCCGATGATGAAAATTTACGACTGGTACAACGGCCCTTACCCGGCCCGTGTGCGCATTGCGCTGGCAGAAAAATCGCTGCTGTCGCGCATCGATTTTGTGTCGGTCAACCTGTGGACCGGCGAGCACAAGCAACCTGAGTTCCTGCGCCTGAACTACTCGGGCACGCTGCCGTTGCTCGAGCTGCAGGACGGCACGCTGATTGCCGAGTGCACGGCGATCACTCAATACCTCGACAGCCTCGATAACAACCCGATACTCACCGGCCGCACGCCGGTAGAAAAAGGCCTGATCCACATGATGACCAAACGCGCCGAGATCGAATTTCTCGACGCGGTCAGCGTGTACTTCCACCACGCCACGCCGGGCCTCGGCCCAAAGGTCGAGCTGTATCAGAACGCCGAGTGGGGCCTGCGCATGCGCGACAAGGCCGTGCGCGGCATGCACTACTTCGATAACGTTCTGCGCGATCAGCCTTATGTCGCCGGCGAGGACTTTTCCATGGCCGACATTGCCGTGCTGGGCGGGATGATTTTCGCGGCGCTGGTCGATTTGCCGGTGCCAGATGAATGTGTGGCGTTGAAGGCCTGGCATGTGCGGATGCAGGCGCGGCCAAGCGTGCAGCAATGGCGGGCGATGGTTGAGCAAGGAGACGCACAACGCCGATAAACCCACAGTTGCCGCCCCGCTTCAGGGGCGGCAGCGCTCACTCCTCCCGCCACATTCTGCGAGCGGATGGCCTACGCTCTAGCGCAATCCTCTTGAATGCTTGCCTGATCCTCTGGACTTGCACTGCCGTTTATACCCAACGCGCGCGCGACGCCATACAGTCCGATAACAACCGCAACCGCGCCCACGCGTATGCGACGCGGACTTCACAGCGCGCCAACCTCAGTGACAAACACGCTTACTGGCGCTGCGGCCCATGCTTATAAAAATGCACGTCAACCGATGATCAGGCGGGTGAACCCATGGAACTACGAATCAACCAGAAGACCGTTCAGGTCGATGCCGACGCCGACACGCCCTTGCTCTGGGTATTGCGCGATGACCTCGGCATGACCGGCACCAAATATGGCTGCGGCCTGGCCCAGTGCGGCGCCTGCTCGGTGCTGGTGGATGGCAATGTGGTGCGTTCGTGCGTCACGCCGGTGGCCGGTGTGGTTGGCCGCGATATCACCACCATTGAAGCCATCGAATCCGACGAGGTGGGCAAGCGTGTGGTCGCGACCTGGGTCGAGCTGCAAGTGGCGCAATGCGGTTATTGCCAGTCCGGGCAGGTCATGGCCGCGACCGCGCTGCTCAAGCACAACCCCACGCCGAGCGATGCGCAGATTGAGGCGGCGATGGTCAATCTGTGCCGCTGCGGCACTTACAACGCCATTCATGCCGCGGTGCATGAGCTGGCTGGCAAGAGGGACGCCTGATGAATGTTTCCAGCGAAACCACTGCACAATCCTCGTTGCCTGACCTGACGACGCCGATCAACCTTTCCCGCCGCCGCTTTCTCACCGGTACCGCCGTCGGTGCGCTGGTGCTGGGCTTCGGTCTGCCAATCGGCGCGCCCCGCGCATTTGCCGCCGCAGCAGCAGCCACGACCAGCGAACGCGGTACGCAAGTGCCGGCGTTTCTGGAGATCCGCCCGGACAACCGCGTGCGCCTGATGTGCCCGTTCATGGAAGGTGGCCAAGGCACTTTCACAGCGATGGCGCAGATTGTCGGCGAAGAACTCGACGCCGATCCGGCGACGTTCCTGGTCGAAGCCGCACCGCCCGGCGAGGCGTATGTGGTGATGGACAACGGCATGCGCATTACCGGCGGCAGCATGTCGGTGCGCATGAGCTATCCGGTGATGCGCCGCCTCGGCGCCCTCGCCCGCGCCATGCTCTTGCAAGCGGGCGCCGAACGGCTCGGCGTGCCGGTGAGCGAACTCAGCACCGAACCGGGCAAAGTGCTGCACGCCGCATCCGGCCGCTCGCTGACCTACGGTGAGTTGGCCGAACGCGCAATGGACCTGCCAGTGCCCGACCCGGCTAGTGTCAAGCTGCGCGATCCGAGCCAGTTCCGCTGGATCGGCAAGCCGGTCAAACGCATCGACGCTTACGACAAGTCCACTGGCAAGGCGCTCTACTGCATCGATCTGACGGTCGACGACATGCTCCACGCCGCCGTTCAGCATGCGCCGCGTCTGGGCATGACCGTGGGCAGCCTGCGCAACGAAGAGCAGGTCAAGGCGATGAAAGGCGTGCATTCGGTGCACCGTCTGCCCGGCGCTGTGGCGGTGCTCGCCGAGCGTTGGTGGCACGCCAAACGCGCGGTCGAGGCGATTCAGGTCGACTGGCAGGAACCGGGCGCCGACAGCCCGGTCCGGGTGATGCCGGCGGATTTTTCCAGCGATGCGTATTTCAAGCGTCTGGCGGCGGAAAAAGGCCCGGCCCGCGACGATGAAAACGAGGGTGACGTAACTGCCAGTCTGGCCAACGCAAAAACCCGCGTCGATGCGACGTATCACAACCAGTACCTCAATCACGCGCAACTCGAACCGCCGTCGGCGCTGGCGCGTTTCAATGCCGATGGTTCGCTGGACGTCTGGCTGCCGAATCAGGCACCGGATCTGTATCGCGCCGACATCGCCAAACGCACCGGTCTCGAGCTTGGGCAAATCACCCTGCACTCGCCGCTGCTGGGCGGTTTTTTCGGTCGGCATTTTCTCTACGACTCGGCCAGTCCGTACCCGCAAGCCATTGAGCTGGCTAAGGCAGTCGGGCGACCAGTCAAATTGATCTGGAGCCGCGAAGAGGAATTCCTGCGTGACGTGCTGCGCCCGGTGGCAGCGGTCAACTTTCGCGCGGCGCTGGACAACGACGGCTGGCCGTTGGCAATCGAAGCGATCAGCGCCACCGAAGGCCCCACCGAAGCCATCGCCGGCAAGCAAGGCGAAAAGCTCGACCCGACGGCGCTGGAAGGCTTGTCCGGCAAGTCCTATGCGATCGCCAACAAGCGCATCGCGCAGATCTACGTCAAAGGCCCGGCCATGCTCGGTTACTGGCGCTCGGTGGGCAATTCGCTGAACGACTTTTTCTACGAATCGTTCCTCGACGAACTGGCCGACAAGGGCGGTAAGGACCCATTCGATCTGCGCCTGCATCTGCTGCGTGACAATGTTCGGCTGACCACCCTATTGCAAGCGGTGGCCGAGCTGTCGGGCGGCTGGAAGCGTGGACCGTTTACTGCCGGAGATGGCAGTCGGCGTGCGCGCGGTGTGGCGATGGCGTCGCCGTTCGGCACCGAGACGGCCGTGATTGCCGAGGTGTCGATCGAAAACGGCCAGGTCAAGGTGCACGACATCTGGCAGGCGATCGACCCCGGCAGCATCGTCAACCCGGCGATTGTCGAGGCGCAGGTCAACGGCGCCGTGGCGTTGGGGCTGTCGCAGACGCTGGTCGAGGAAGCCGTGTGGCTCGATGGCAAACCGCGTGCGCGCAATTACGACCTGTATCCGATCCTGGCGCCTTCGCGCATGGCCAGGGTGCATGTGCGGGTGGTTGAAAGCGGGGAAAAAATGGGCGGCATCGGTGAACCGCCACTGCCCGCGGTCGCGCCGGCCGTCGCCAACGCGGTGGCCGCACTGACCGGGCAGCGAGTTCGCAGCCTGCCCATGAGCCGCCACACTTTCGCCTGATCAGCGCCGGAGCGTTTATGAACAACAGCCGATTCGCAAGAACCGCTGGCTGGCTGGCCGTGCCGTGTCTGATCGCGGCAGGTCTGCTGGCCTGGTATGTCACCCGCGAGCCTGTCTCGCCGCTGGAAAAGCCACCGTTCAGCGTGGCCGACATCGACCCCGGGCTGGTCACTCGCGGCGAATACGTCGCCCGCCTCAGCGACTGTGTGGCTTGCCACAGCGTGCCGGGCGGCGCGCCGTTTGCCGGTGGCCTGGAAATGGCCACACCGCTGGGCGTGATCCATGCGACCAATATCACCCCGGATGCGGACACCGGGATTGGCCGCTACAGCCTCGCCGACTTCGACCGTGCGGTGCGCCATGGCGTGGCGCCGGGCGGTCGGCGTTTGTACCCGGCGATGCCGTATCCCTCGTACGCCAAGCTCAATGACGACGACGTGCGTGCGTTGTACGGGTTTTTCATGAAAGGCTTGGCGCCGGTCAAGCAGGCCAACCAGCCGAGTTCGATTCCCTGGCCGCTGAACCTGCGCTGGCCGATTGCGATGTGGAACGGCGTGTTTGTCGACGCCGAACCTTACGCCAGCAAACCCTCACAGGATGCACAGTGGAACCGCGGCGCCTATCTGGTCCAGGGCGCCGGGCATTGCGGCAGCTGCCACACGCCACGCGGCTTGGCGTTCAACGAGAAAGCGCTCGATGGATCGGGCCAACCGTACCTCGCCGGTGCACTGCTCGACGGCTGGTATGCGCCGAGCCTGCGCGACGATCACAACACCGGACTGGGCCGCTGGAACGAGGCGGAAATCGTCCAGTTTCTCAAAACGGGGCGCAACCGCCATGCGGTTGTTTACGGCTCGATGACCGAAGCGTTCAACAACTCCACGCAGTTCATGAGCGACGAGGATCTGAGCGCCATCGCCCATTATCTGAAATCGCTGCCCGGCGACCCGCAACGTGATGGTCCGCCCTGGCAATACCAGCAAGCGTCTGCCGCGCCAAGCCTGGACAGCCCCGGCGCGCATACGTACGTCACGCGCTGCGCGTCTTGCCACGGTGTCGACGGCAAGGGGCAGGCCGAATGGATGCCGCCGCTGGCCGGCGCCACTTCCGCGCTGGCGAAGGAACAGGCATCAGCGATCAACATCACCCTCAACGGCTCGCAACGGGTCGTCGCGGCGGGCGTCCCTGACGCCTATCGCATGCCGGCCTTCCGCGAGCAGCTCTCGGACCAGCAGATCGCCGAGGTTCTGACCTTTATGCGCAGTACCTGGGGCAATCAGGCCAGCGCGGTCGATGCCGCGTCGGTCGGCAAATTGCGTGAACACACGGATCCGGCGAGCAGCAGTCCGATTATTTTGCAGATGCGTTAGCAGCGCTGAGACAGCAGTTGCCGGTCCCGCGTGGGACCGGCATTTTACTGTCAATGAGAACGTCACAGGCTTTGCGTCAACCGGCGACTTGTCTCAATCCATCAATGCGGACTGGCCACCGGCCGCACCACGATTTCACTGACATCCACGTCATCAGGCTGATCAATCGCGTAAACCAGCGCTCGCGCAATCGCATCGGCACCCAGCGCCACGCTGCGAAACGCGCGCATTTCCTCACGCGCGACCTCATCGGAAATAGAATCCGCCAGTTCGGACTCGACCACACCCGGGCAAACCACAGTTACGCGAATCTTGTCCGTCTCCTGGCGCAGGCCGTCAGAGATGGCTCTGACTGCGAATTTGGTGGCGCAATACACGGCGGCGGTCGGTGACACCGCGAGGCCGCCAATCGAAGAAATGTTGATGACCTGGCCGAAGCCTTGCGCTTGCATTCCCGGCAGCACCGCCGCGATGCCGTGCAGCACGCCCCGTACGTTGACGTCGAGCATCTGGTTCCATTCGTCGACCTTCAGCGCAGCCAGTGGCGACAACGGCATGACCCCGGCGTTGTTGATGATCACGTCGACCTTGCCGTGCTGCGCCTTGGCGAATTCAACGAAGGCCTGCATCGAGTTCATGTCGGTCACGTCGAGTGCGCGGGCGCTGGCCGAGCCGCCGTCGCTACGGATTTCGCCGACCAGTTTTTCCAGGCGTTCGGTGCGGCGGGCACCGAGTACTACGTGGGCACCTTTGGCTGCGATCAGTCGCGCGGCCGCTTCGCCGATACCGCTGCTGGCGCCGGTGATCAATACGACTTTGTTGTGGATGTTCGACATATCCGTTTCTCCTGCTCAATGCATGGAAAGTCAGCCGGGCCGCGGGGTGCGGGGTGTTGGCTGGGTACGTCGAAAAGGTTAAGCGCACAGACTGGCTGGACGCGTGCCGAAAGCTGCGTGAGGTTTGCCTATTCGTGTCTGAATGCGCGGTGATGGTTTATCGGCGCTCTTCAAGCACCGCGAAACTCGCTGGGCGTGACGCCCACCTCACGACGAAACACCTGCGAAAAGTGACTGGCACTGGAATAGCCGACCTCCAGACCGATGTCGATCACGCTGCGCTGCGACTCGAGCAGCAATTGCCGCGCGCGGGCCATGCGCAAACGGATGAAATATTGCGACGGCGCCAGACCGGTGGCGCGTTTGAACAGGCGGCTGAAGTGGTATTCGCTGAGCTCGGCGAGCGTTGCCAATTTCGCCAGGCTGAATTCGTCGTCCAGATGCGCGGTCATCGCATCGGTGACTTTGCGCAGCTTGTAAGCCTGCAACGCATTGACCCGACGCCCCGCCTGAGTCTCGGCGGGATAGCTGCGCAGCAGGTGCACGGCCAACGCCTGGGCCAGCGACTGGGCGAACAGTGCGCTGGGCGAGCGTTGCTCGATCAGTTCGCTGCGCAATTGCTGCATGACAAACGCGACGCGCGAATCCCGCGCGCCTGAAACATCGCGCAGCCGCAGCGGCGCGCCGGCTTGCCCGGACAGCTCCCGCGAGGCACGTTCGATCAGCGGCAAACCCAGATAAAGGTGCATGACTTCAAAGGTTTCGCCGCCGTGGGTCTGCCAGCGCATTTCATAGGGTTCATCCGACTGGGTGAGAAAAAAGTCGCCGGCGCTGACCTCTGCCGCCTCCCACTCGCCACCCGGCGCACGCTCTTCCACCCTCGCCGCGCCGGCCAGGACCAATACCAGCAATGGCTCTACCACCGCGGGTACCGTGATCGGCTCGTTGATGCTGCGATGGCTGAACAGCTGAGTCACGACATCATCGAAATGAGGCCGCGAAGGCAGCGCGAGGGGTTCCCCCGGCAAGTAATCTGCCATGGAACCACCGGATATACGCCTCTGAGCGGTATTCGCCATGAACGTTTTCCTTCCATTCCCTAAAGTGCAAAGCCCGACAATAACCCAGCCATTGCCAAATTGGGCGCAAAACTCCGACAGCCTCGGCAAGCCCGCGAAAGTCGAGGTCGCCAGGTTGCGAGACAGTTGAACCGTCGCCGAAACCAACGCCTTAAGGTCGCTGGCAAGGCAATCCTGACTGGATCACAACGTGGAGAAGATCATGAGCGAGATCAACAACAGCACGCCAAACGAAGTGATGGGCAAAGTGGCCTTGGTGACCGGCGCGGCCAGCGGCATCGGCAAGGCGATCGCCTTGTTGCTGCATGCCCGTGGCGCCAAAGTCGTTGCCGAAGACCTCAACCCCGCCGTGCAGGAACTGGCCCGTCCCGGCCTGGTGCCGCTGGTGGCCGACATCACCGAGGACGGCGCCGCCGAACGCGCGGTAGCCCTGGCCGTTGAGCAGTTTGGCCGCCTGGATATTCTCGTCAACAACGCCGGGATCATTATCAACAAACTGGTGGTCGACATGACCCGCGACGACTGGGAACGCATTCAAGCGGTCAACGCCACCGCCGCTTTCCTGCACAGTCGCGAAGCGGTCAAAGCGATGATCCCGAACCAGTCCGGTGCGATCGTCAACATCGCCTCCTATGCTTCCTATTTCGCCTTCCCGACCATCGCCGCCTACACCGCCTCAAAAGGCGCGCTGGCACAACTGACACGCACCCTTGCCCTGGAAGTGATTGGCCATGGCATTCGCGTCAATGCCGTTGGCGTCGGTGACGTGGTGACCAACATCCTTAACGACGTAGTCGAAGATGGTCCCGCGTTCCTCGCGCAACACGGCGAAAACGCGCCCATCGGCCGCGCTGCGCAACCCGAGGAAATCGCTGAAGTGGTCGCGTTCATCGCCTCGGATCGCGCCAGTTTCATGGTCGGCGCGGTGGTCATGGCCGACGGTGGCATGACCGTCACCGCAGGCTGACACGACAACGGGCGCAGGCGAAAATGTCCGGCACGCGCAGCAGGATCAGGCAGATCTGCGGCAGTATCGGCCTAACACTGCGCCCTCCCCGCTGTGTAATCTGAAGATCAGCGACGGGTGCCGCCTCGGCCCACGAATCTTTATGAGAGTTTGCTATGCAACCGAGCGATGCTTCCCTCTTGCAAAACACCGCCCTCTATCGCACTGAACTGATCCGTGCACTGACCCAGCGCTTTGCCGAACCGGGCATCTACGAAACCGCCATCGCGCCGCTGCATGTGATCCGCATGGATCAGCCCACCGAGCTGATCCACACCGTGCACAAGCCAGCGCTGTGCCTGATCCTGCAAGGGCGCAAGGAAGTCGGGCTCGGTGAGGATTGCTACCGGTATGACCCGCTGAATTATCTGGTGGTCTCGGTCACGCTGCCGGTGTCCGGTCGGGTGTTGCAGGCGAGTCCGGAGGCGCCCTATTTGTGTATTCGTCTGGATTTCGAAGCCACTGACCTTGCGCAGGTGATCGCCGATGCGCCGCCGACAGGCGTTCCGGACGAACCGGAGCGTGGGATGTTTCTGGAAATTATCGATGTGCCGCTGCTGGAAACCATGCTGCGTCTGGTGCGCCTGCTGGAGACCCCGCGCGACATCGGCATGCTCGCACCGCTGGCCCTGCGCGAGCTTTACTACCGTCTGCTGCGCGGGGTTCACGGGCGTCGTCTGTACGAACTGGCCATGGGCGATTCGCAAGCGCGCCGCGTGACGCGGGCGATCGACTGGCTGAACAGCCATTACACCCAGCCACTGCGCATCGAAGAGCTGGCACGTATCGCCAACCTCGGCAGCTCAACCCTGCACCACCGCTTCAAAGCGATGACCGCGATGAGCCCGCTGCAATACCAGAAGCAACTGCGCCTGCAGGAAGCCCGCCGTTTGATGCTCGGCGAGGGCCTGGATGTGGCGAGTGCCTGTTATCGCGTGGGCTATGAAAGCCCCTCGCAATTCAGCCGTGAGTACAGCCGCCAGTTCGGCTCGCCGCCCTCGAAAGATATCAGCAGTGCGCGGAGCCTGGCGTGAGCGACGAACAGCACGCCTTACTCGCCCAGAGCGAGCTTGGCTGCGCGAGATTTACGCGCAAGCATTATGCGGAATACGACAAAACCGGCGATGGCAAACGCAGCATTCAGCGCGACCATCGCGACGGCGGTGTCGTCCTGCAGACGACTGAGCAGCAATCCCGCAACGGTCGCACCGGCCATTTGCGCAAAGCCGATAAAACCAGCCGCCAGCCCGGCGCGGGTCGGATTGGGAATCACCGCGCCGGCAACCGAACCGGGCAGCACCATGCCCGCTCCCAGCGTCAGCAACACCTGTGGCAGCATCAGACCGGTTACCGATGGGCCAGCCAACTGGTGAATAATGAACGACAGACTGGCGCCCACCGCAACCAGACCGGTGCCGAGGGCAACGATCTTTTCCGGACCGGACTTGATGATGGTGCGGTTGGTGTAGACCGCACCGGCAATCAACCCGGAAACAATGCTGCCAAACAGCAGGCCGTATTGGGTAGGGCTCAAGCCGAGCTGGCCCACGAATACCCGCGATGAGCCGGCGATAAAGCTGAACATCGCGCCGTAAGTGCAGGCGATGGCAACCGAAAAACTGCGCACAGACGAGCCTTTGAGCAGCGCCGCGTAGTTGCCCAGCAATGTCTTCAGGCGCCCGGCCTGCGGGTCACGTTGTAGATGGGTTTCCTTGAAAAACAGCGAAGCGATCAGCGCCAGTGCGCCGAACACTACGGTTGCCATCACCACGGCGCGCCAGCCGCCGGCGTGGGTGGCGATCAACCCGCCGATTACCGGTGAGAGCATGATGGTACTGAGCATGCCGATCACGGTGATGGCCATGATCGGTCCGGCGCGCTCTTTCCACACATCCCGCACAATGCTGCGCGCCACCACCAGCGCTGCGCAGGCGCCCAAACCCTGAAGCGCACGTCCGACGATGAACTCGTCCATGCTCTGCGCATACGCCATCCACAGCGAAGCCAGCACGTAAGTACCAACGCCAGCGAGCAATAGCGGGCGCCGCCCAAGACGATCTGAGAGCGGGCCGAAGAACAACTGACCCAAACCAAAAGCGGCGACAAACATCGACAACGCCGCCAGTGACGCACCCGGTGCAGCGCCAAGGCCTGACTCGAGTTCGCGCAGGCTGGGAATCAGCAACTGCGTGGAAATTTCCCCCAGGCCGCAAAGCCCGATCAGGAGTGCGAGCAATACGCTGGAGCGAGTGGATGTGTGCATGGCTTTATCCCAAATGATGGGGAGACAAATGCCCCGATCCATTTGGGGTCCCGGTTGACTCAAACGCCCTCGCGCGCAGTCCGGAACAGCAACCAACGACTGCACCGAGGGCGCGGCATTATGGTCATAATAATTTTCACCTGTAAATATGACGCCCGTAATTTTAATAACCGCAAAGCGTAGACATGCGCTCAGTTCACAGGCACAGCAAACACCGCACTGGCGCGCGCCACCGTGCGCTCTCCGACATGCAGGCTGACAGCGGCGAACGCCAGTTGCCGACCTTTTTTCGAATGCTCAAGACGCACCTCCAGCCATTCATTGATTTGCACGGCACCGAGATAATCCAGGGTCATGCTCGCCGTGATCAACGGCTGCGGAGGGTCGCTGGAAAATGCCATGGCGTAGCCCATACCCACATCCGCCAACGTCGCCAACACACCGCCATGCAACGTGCCACGGCCGTTGGCGTGCCTGGCGTCGGTCAACAATCCGAGTTCCAGTTGCAGACCACTGCCGCGCGCGTAGATTGGGCCCAGCAAATCGAGCAATGGGCTGCTGCGACTGAACAGCGTGAAACCTTCGGGGATTACAGTGGCGTTCATGCTTGCTCCCGTTGCGGGTGATTCAACGATGATGTTGACCTGCTGAGTTCGGTTGTATGTGCCGAGAGATAATCGGGCCAGAACTATACGGACATGGAATATGCTGGGATAAGTCGCCCGTGCTACACGGCTGACACTGTAAAAGGAGCGATGCGAGTGGATGTGCAGATTCGAAACGCATCGGATAGCGATGCGCCGGCCATCAGCAAGACGATCATCAACGCACTTCGAGAGTCCAACGCGCGGGACTATTCATCCGACATTATCGACCAAGTGGTTCAAGGCTTCTCCGTCCCGGCGGTCCTGCGTATGTTGACTGAGCGCCAAGTGCTCGTCGCGACAATTGATGGCCACATCGTCGCCACAGCGAGTCTTCAGAAGAACATTATTCGAAGCGTATTTGTCGACCCGCAATACCACCGAAGGGGCATCGGCAGGCACTTGATCAGCACCATTGAATCCATCGCTCTGGATGCAGGCTTGAGTTTGCTCAACGTGCCCTCTTCAATCCCAGCAGAAGGCTTCTACGCTTCGTTAGGCTTCAGGAAAATCCGCGACGAGTATTATCAATCGGAGCGTACGATCATCATGGCCAAGATGCTGATGCCGTAATGTTTGCTATTACCGGAATACAACGCGGCGCTATGCTGGTAACCAGCCCTGCCCTGGAATCTGATGGAATGCCAACCCCGAACATCCGCCCTACCCCCGCGCCGCTTCTCAAACCCGGCGAAACCGTGGTTCTGTTCGACGGCGTCTGCAAACTCTGCAATGGCTGGGCGCGTTTCCTGATTCGTCACGATCAGCAGCGACGCGTGCGCCTGGCCGCCGTGCAGTCTCCGGAGGGCCAGGCGTTGCTGGCGTGGGCCGGGTTGCCGGTGGACCAGTTCGACACCATGGCAGTGATTCGCGATCGGCATTACTGGGAACGTTCGGATGCATTCCTCGAAGTGATCCGCCAATTGCCCGGCCGTTGGCAGCCGTTGCGCGTGCTGCGCATCTTGCCTCGCCGCGTGCGGGACTGGGCGTATGACCGCATCGCGCTGAATCGTTATCGGCTGTTCGGCAAGTACGACAGCTGCCTGCTGCCCAATCCGGACCATGAGCTGCGTTTTCTGAAAATGTCCGCACTGCCATGCACCGAAAAATAGCAGTCACAGGCATCGAAGCTCTTCTTTTAGAAGTTCGGCAAACTTGTCTTTCGCACGATGCAACTCAACGTTTTTGTTCGATATAAAATAATTGGTAACCGGCAGCAAATCATCAAACGTATAAGCGCTTATGCTGCCGATCCTTTTGAACTGCTCAAAGATACCTTTCGGAACTAAAGACACACCGGCACCAGCACTGACACAACCGAGGATAGTGCCATAACTGGCTATACTGGTTACGGCACTTTCTACGCCATGCTTTTTCAGCCAATCAAGCAGTGCACCTCGATAAGGGCAACCTTCAGGCCACATGAATATATCGACTGCTGCGAGGTCCTGCGGATTGTTTATTTGTCCGGCAGCGGGAGAGGCAATCAGCACCAGCTCTTCTCTGTATATTTCAATAGCGTTTAGATCCGGATGCTCAGGTCTTACCGCGACAATTGCGCCATCCAGTTCATGCTTGACTACATCGTTTGATAACTGCGACCAGTCTGCGGTGCGAAATTGCATTTGCACAGCGGGATATAGTTGATGAAATTTCGATAACAGCCTCGGCAATCTGCCCGTGGCGGAAGACTCGATAGCACCGATTTTCAATATCCCCGAAGGCGCAGCTGATGAGTCCAGGACTCGTTGTGATTCCTCGCACAACGACAGGATCTTGTTAACGTAACCGAGAAATAAACTTCCGGATGGGCTGATGACCAGCCCCCTGCCTTTCCTGATGAACAACGAAACCCCTAGCTCCCGCTCCAGTCCCTTGATCCGGTTAGTGATGTTGGAAGGGACACAGTGCAACAACTCAGCAGCGCGCACGATGCTACCTTGATCGGCAACCGTCTTGAACATCGTCAGCTGGGACAACTCCATGTCATTACTCATCAAAAGTGAATGATGCGCACACTATAAGTCACTTGTAGCAAGCCCTCAAATCAGTTATTTCAATGCTTCTACAAAACCAAACGCAAGTTGGCCCATCTCGCAAAATAAAAACATCGTACTTTAAGGAGTGCCTGCAATTGGAATTAAACAAAGTTTATTACCATGTCCATTGAGCAAGCTTTGATAGCGCTGGGTTTTTTCGCTTTTTGCGGGGGCTTGATTGATGCTGCGGTGGGTGGCGGTGGGCTCGTTCAGTTGCCGGCACTGTTACATGCGCTGCCCCAGCAAAGTCTGGCCACGGTATTCGGCACCAATAAACTGGCTGTCCTGGCAGGAAATTTATCTTCCATATTCAGCTATGTTAAACGCATAAAAATCCTGTGGCGATTGATGCTTCCGACCATGTGCTCGGCTTTTGTATTTGCCTTTCTTGGCGCCTTCTCCGTTTCAATCGTGCCGAAAAGACTCATGGAATTTGTTGTGTTTTTCATTCTCATAGCCATGGCCATTTATACATTCAGCGAAAAAAATTTAGGCCTGACGAACGCAGATATTAAATGTGGCCCGAGGGAAATTGCATTAGGCGTTTTCTTTGGTGGCCTTATTGGTTTTTATGATGGTGTGTTTGGTCCCGGTAGCGGCAGCCTGCTTCTTTTCGTCTTCGTTAAAGTGTTTGGATTCGACTTTCTCAACGCCTCGGCCTCGGCAAAACTGGTTAACCTGGGGACATTCGGCGCAGCGCTGTTATTTTTTATTCCGTCTGGCAATGTGTTGTGGACCGTTGGCACCGTCGTTGCTCTGTGCAACATGCTGGGTTCTGTGACCGGCGTGTTCCTGGCTCTACGCTATGGAAGCGGATTCATCCGGATATTTTTTTTGATTCTGCTGGTTTTTTTAATCGGCAGGATGGGCTTGTCGTTATTTTCCTAGGGATCGACCGAAGCTGTTTGCCGGCCCCAATCACCAAGGGCTTTGAACACACACGCTCAAACGCTACAGCCAATACCCCAGCAATTGAGCCGGCGTCATCTTCGACACCATCATCAGCACGATGACAAACATTCCGGCGAATCCCAGCACACCCATCCAGAACCATGCGCGGTAAATGCTCGGATAACGCACATCGAGAACGGCGCCCGCCTCGCTCGCCTTCACGGCCATCTGGCACAGTCGTTTCTGCAGCAGCAGGACCGGCAGCCACAACGCGCCCACGCAGACGAAGATGATCAGCGACATCAGCACCCATTCGGTGCTCATGCTCAGCCCGGAAAGACGCATCAGCCCGTAGCCGGTAATGATCTGCACAAAGCCAGCCGGTGTGGTGATCCAAGTGTCGAAGCGCACCACCATGCGCGCGACGTGAGCGATAACCTGCGGGCTGGCCGTGCGGCTGGCGGCGATCAGGTAGAGATAGGAGCCCATGCCGAAACCGAAGAGGAAAATCGCCGCGATCACATGCAGGTATTTCAAGCAAAGATAGAGCATCAGCGTTGCCCGTCCGAAAACTGCACCGACAGGCTCAGGTTATGCGGGTCGTTGATGGCAGTCAGGTATTCGTCGACGCTGATTTCACCCACGCAAGGGCGCGCGCCAGCGGCCGGTACGTAGCCTTGGGCCATTTTGCTCGCCAGAGCGACGGCGGCGCAGCTGGGGATTTCCGGGCCTTTATCGTTGAGGGCGGTGAGTTGCGCAGTCATCGACAAGGGTAGTCCGTCGAGACCCAGCCCCTGCACATCGATGTACATCGCGCTTTTGCCGTCGCCGAATCGCTCGAAACGCACGCCCAGCCGATGCAGCCGGGCCGCCCAGAGCGCATGGTCGCGGACCAGGCCGAGCTTCAATGCCTGCGCCAGCAAGCCATTGGCGAGGCCGCCGAGCTTGAGCCCGGCGCCGGCCTTGAAGCGCAAGGTCTGCGCGCCATAGCGAGCGGCGAAGATGTCCATGTCCGGGACGTCGACGTTGGCCAGCAGGCGCGTGCCCAGTTGCGGCATCGTGCGCAAGGTCAGATCGAGCCAGCCGGAGACTTCGTGGACCTTGCCGTTTTTCAGTTGCCTGATCGGTTTGCCGGCGTAGGCCAGCACGCCTTCGATGGTCGACAGCCCCGGCATTTTCGCCGACGAGGAAATTCCGTGTTCGATCGAGTCGATGCGCGAAAAGCGCTGGCGCTGTTCGTCGATAATCGCTGACGACAACGTCGGCACCGAACTGCAGCCGCTGAGAATCACCACGCCCGCCTGCTTCGCCTTGGCATCGAGTATGTCGATGCCATTGACGAAGGTGCGGCAATCGGCGAGGTCGCAGTAGTTGACGCCGGCCGCAATGCAGCTTTCGGCGACCGCGTAGGACTGCCCCTGAAACGGCCCGCCGGTGTGCACCACCAACTGAATATCCAGCGCACGCAATGCGTCGCTGAACCCCGCGCCCATCGCATCACCGCACCAGCCCTCGCAGACCGCGCCGGACTGCGCCTGCAACTCATCGACCTTGCTGTGCAACTTGCGCGGATCACGTCCCGACAGCACCAGGCCGATGGCTGGCATCGATTTCAGATGCCGACATACGATGCTGCCAAAGTTGCCGTAACCACCGACCACCATCACCCTGAACGGCATGCAATTCTTCCTTAAGTCAGTCCATTACACAGCGGGCAGGATATAGGGCTGATGATCGACGGGCCATCGCGCGGCACCATAAAACCTGTGGAGGATTGTGTCAGGTCAGGCAGATCTTGTGAGAATGACAGTGCGCCATCGCCAGCAGGCTGGCTCCCACAGGGGTTTAGCGTGTCATGAGGAAAATGGATTCACCGCAAATACTAAAATAAATGAACCCGACGAACCCGGCACCGCCTAACGCATAGACCATCAGGAGGTAGCCTATGCAAATCGAAACCGTGTGGATCGTACTGGCAGCAGTGCTGGTGCTGATCGAGCTGTGGGCCATCAATCGGGTGCGCAAGAGCGAGGGCAAATCGAGCAACAAAGGTGTGTGGATCGTGCTGATCGTGTTTGTGCCGCTGTTCGGTCTGATCGCCTGGGCATTGGCCGGGCCCAAGCATATTCGTCACGACACCGCGTCAAATCCGGGTCGCTGATCTTGCCAATGCTGGCCGCAAGCCTTGGGGTTTGCGGCCAGCGCGTTCAGGAATCCTGCGGGATCACCGATATCTTGCCGTTGCGTTCGATGATTGCGAACTTGATCTGATCGATCGTTTCAATGCCCTGACTCGAGCGCGCAGCCTCCATCACATCCGCTTCCACCAGCCGCGCATGGCGCAATCGGCGATGCAATAGTTTGCCGTTCTCGACGATGATCGTCGGTTCGCCGTCGATCAGCCGTGACACCCAGCCGGAACGCTGCTTGAGCAAGGAAAAACCGACGTCGATCGCGATCAGCGAAACGATCACCAGCAGCGAATTGGTGATCGAGAAATCGTCGCCCAGCAAGGCCTGCTGGGTGGCTTCACCGATGATCATCAGCAGGACGAAATCGAACGTGGTCAGCTCGGCCAGTGAACGCCGTCCGGCGATTTTGAACAACACCATCAGGGCCAGGTACATCGCTACTGCGCGCAACACGGAATCCATGGCGTCACCTACGGGAAGATGAATTGAACGAGCTCGACGCCTGCCGAGCCCGGCGATTCGATGCGGCTGCGGAACAGCCCGAGGCCGTCGCCGCGCAAAGTCAGGTACAACGTCGCCTGGCCCTGCCCGTCCGCCTGCAACCACAGGCGCATGCCCTGCGCCGAATTGCGCGAGCGCAGCGGTTGCGGCTGCAGGCTTTCGACACTGAAGCCCTCCAGCAGCTCGCCACCGATATCCAGTTCCAGCGTGGCATCGGGTTTGCCGTTCAGGCTGATTTTCATCGCGTTGGTCGAGCCATTGCGATGGAACATTTCGTACTCGGCGCGCAGGTGGCCGTTGTCGCTGCTGACTTCCCGCGAACTGATGATTCCGCGCGAAAACAACCCCAGCAGCCCGAGCACCACCAACAACACCAGCACGTACCAGCCGCATCGCTCGAAGCGCCAGACCTTCGCTTGATAAGCCATGTCTTCGCGCACCGGGTAATCCCTGCTTTGCAAGTCCGGGTGATCGCGGTCGGTTTTCATCGGTTCAGCCTCGCTCGCCGCGCTGGGCTCGTTGATGGAAATGCGGCAGTTGCTGCAAGGCGAATTCCGAGGCGATCTGCTGCACCTCTACACGCGAACCGGGGAACCATTGCTGGCGCGTGAACACCGCGTGTTGACCGTCCAGCTGGAAGGCCCAGGCAAAACACACGGTACCGGCAGCGATGCCGTCGACGTCGTCAGGGCCGAGAATGCCAGTGGTCGCAACGGCGACGTTGGCGGTGCTGTCACGCAACGCGCCGATGGCCATTTCCCGCGCGACTTCGACGCTGGTCAGGTTGAAGGTTTCGAGGGTGTGCGGGCTGACATGCAGCAGCCGTTGCTTGGCCTGCGGTGAATACACCACATAGCCGCTTTCGATCAGTTGGCCGCTGCCCGGCACCTCGGACAGCAGCATGACAATGTTGCCGGCGGTGCACGATTCCGCCGTGGTGATGGTCAGCGAATGGTCGCGCAAATAGTCGACCGTTTCATTGGCAATGGACATGACGTTCACTCTTGGAATTATTGCCGGTTGACCGCATGCCGCGGTGATCATTCCCACGTTCAGCGAGCCCGGCATTCCGGGCTCGCTGGCTCACTCAAGTGGCGGGCACCCACGGTGGCGTGTCTGCGGTCTCCGCCAGCGGCACATCACTGCTGCCGGGCGTGAGGATCACCTTGCGGCAATTTTCCTGCTTCTTGTCGAAGAGCTTGTAGCCCTCGGCCGCCTGCTCCAGGGAGAGTCGGTGGGTGATGATCGCGTCGGGTTGCAGCGCGCCGGTTTCGATGTACCCGAGCAGTTCTGGCAGGAAACGCTGGACGTGGGTCTGGCCCATCTTGAAGGTCAGGCCCTTGTCGAACGCATCGCCAAACAGAAAGCCGTGAATGAACCCGGCATACACACCGGGCACGCTGACCACCCCGCCCCGCCGTACGGCGGCGATACACTGGCGCAAGGCCTTGCCGCTGCTGCCTTCGAGCTTGAGCGTGGCCAATACCGTTTCGGTGGTGCTGCCCTTGGCTTCGAACCCCACCGCGTCGATCACCCCGTCGACGCCACGGTGACCGGCCGTCTGGCGAATGATCGTGTCGGCCGGATCATCGTCCTCATCGAAGTTGATCGGGATCACGCCATAGGTGCGCTGCGCGTATTCCAGTCGATACGGGTGATGATCGACCATGAAAATCTGCTCGGCACCGAGCATTTTTGCGCACGCTGCGCTGAGCAGCCCGACCGGGCCGGCACCGTAGATGGCCACGGTCGAGCCCTTGCCGATTTGCGCGTTGGTCACCGCTTGCCAAGCGGTCGGCAGAATGTCCGAGAGGAACAACACCTTTTCGTCCGCCAGCGTGCCCGGCACCTTGAATGGTCCGGTATTGGCCTTGGGCACGCGCACCAGCTCCGCCTGGCCTCCGGGAATGCCGCCATACAAGCGGCTGAAGCCGAACAACGCTGCCGGTGGCGTAATGGACTTTTTGTTGAGGATTGCGCCGCGACCGGGGTTGGTGGTTTCGCACGCCGCGTAGAGTTCCTGCTGGCAGAAAAAGCAGCCTCCGCAGGCGATCACGAAAGGAATCACCACGCGATCGCCGCGCTGTACCGCAGTCACCTCCGGCCCGGTTTCCTCGACGATGCCCATGAACTCATGACCGAAAATATCGCCGTGTTCGACAGTGGGAATCTTGCCCCGATACAGATGCAAATCGGAGCCGCAAATGGCGGTCGCGGTCACACGCAGAATGATGTCGTCGGGGGCTTCGAGCTGCGGGTCCGGCACGGTCTCGACTCTCACATCGTGAGCGCCGTGGTAGGTCATTGCGCGCATGGCATGGTCCTCTTCCTGATCAATGAAATGGCGTGAGTCTCTTCATTTCGGAAGCGCAGCCTTCTGCAGGAGTTCAGTGAAATTTTGCCCCAGCGGATCAATGGCTGCGATGGCAGCGGGCTCGGTTTTTTCCAGATTGGTAATCTGCAAGGCGTGCACGATGCGGTTCATGCAGAGTGCACGAAGCGCTTTGCTCGCGTCTCTGGCAAAGCCTTGATCCAGCGCGGTTTGGCCGATCAGTGCAAGTGGCACAGCTCATGCGTTGTAGACAGGGAATACACCGCACGGCCCATAGAGGCCTGTGTTTATACCGTGATAGCAGAGGCCAATAACTAATGAACGCCATCGACCTTCTCAAAGCCGACCATGAAAAAGTCAAAGACATCCTCAGCCAACTCAGCGAATCGACTGAACGGGCATTGAAAAAACGCGCCGAGCTGTTGGCCAAACTGGAGATGGAAGTCTCGATTCATACCCGTCTCGAAGAAGAAATCCTCTATCCCGCGTTCAAGGAAGCGGGCAGCAAGGAAGAGGACGTGATGTATTACGAGGCCAAGGAAGAACACCGCACCGTGGATTCGCTGGTGCTGCCGGATCTGAAAGAGACTGACCCGGGCACGCCTGAGTTTGCTGGCCGGGTGAAGGTGGTCAAGGAGTTGCTTGAACACCATATCGAAGAAGAGGAATCGGAGATGTTTCCCAAGGCCAAACAGCTGCTGGGCAAAGCCAAGCTCGATGAACTGGGCGCGCAGATGGAGGCCATGAAGGCCAGCTACAAGAAGGAAATGGCTGCTTAAGGATTACGCGTGGTTTGGCCCGGCTTTGGCCGGGCTTTTTTTTGCCTGGCGCTCAGGGTGATGGCGGATGTGGTCGGCTTTGGTTCGGCGGTGCATTCTCCCCTCACCCCAGCCCTCTCCCGAGGGAAAGGGAGCTGATTTCGGTTGGTTGCAGAATTTGCATTCAACCCGGTATTCCGTGTCGACATCTCACGCCCAAACAACTCGGTCAGTCCCCTCTCCCTCCGGGAGAGGGTTAGGCGGGCGGCGTTCCGATGAGGGGCTTGTGACTTTTGTCTTTTCGCTTGTCGCCCGCACTCACTACCCCTTATAACGACTGCTTTCATTTCAAGAACAAGAGACGTCAACCATGAGCAACGCCTGGAACGAAGGCTATTTCACCGACGAAGGCTACACCTACAGCTACAGCCGGGAGATCAACCCGGTGTTCCAGCGCTACTGCCTGTTGCTGCGCGGTTTTGCCAGTCTGGACAGTAACGACGGCTACCACTGCGAACTCGGTTTCGGTCAAGGCGTGTCGATCAATATCCACGCCACCGCCAATCCAGGCGTGTTCGTCGGTACGGACTTTCATCCGGGCCAAGCGGCTTATGCCGTGGAGCTGGCCGCCGCAGCCAATAACGGTGCCCGCCTCTACGACGACAGTTTCGAACAACTGCTGGCGCGCACTGACCTGCCGCAGTTCGACAGCATCAGCCTGCACGGCATATGGACGTGGGTCAGCCGCGACAACCAGAAGCTGATCGTTGAGTTCACCCGTCGCCACCTCAAACCCGGTGGTCATCTGTACGTCAGCTACAACAGTTTTCCGGGCTGGTCGCCGTCGGCGCCGTTGCGCCAGTTGTTCAGTCTGCATGACCGCTTCGCTAACACTTCTGCACGTGCGGATCAGCGCATCGACGCTGCGTTGCAGTTCTCCGAGGCGCTGCTCGCGGCCAACCCGAAATACGCCGCGGCGGCGCCGAGTCTGGGTGCGCGACTGCAGAGCATCAAGGGCCAGGATCGTCAGTACGTCGCGCATGAGTATTTCAACCGCGACTGGAACTGCATGTACTTCGCCGACATGGTCGATGCCCTCGCACCTGCCAAGCTCGATTACGCGACGACTGCGGTACCGCTGGACTCAGTCGATCCGCTGAACCTCAGCGCGGAGGCGATGGATTTCCTCGAAACCATTGAGCACCCAGTCATGCGCGAGCAGGCGCGCGACTATTTCGTCAATCAGCATTTCCGCCGCGATCTGTACGTGCGCGGTGCCAATCGTCTGTCTGCGCCCGAGCGCCGCGCGCAGATGCTGCATACGCGTTTCGTGCTGCTGCAACCGGCAACCAGCGTACCTGCCGCCGTCACCGGTCCGGCCGGCGAAGCATCACTGCAGGTGGAGATTTACGGTCCGGTGCTGGACGCACTGGCGGACCAGGCCTACGCCGCAAAATCAATGCGCCAGTTGCTCGGGGCGACGGCGCCGCTGACCTTCGACGATCTAGAACAAGCGCTTGCCGTGCTGATCGGCATGGGGGTCGTTGCGCCGTGCCAGAGCGAAGCGGCCGAGTCACTGGTGCAGGACCGCTGCGCGGCGCTCAATCTGCAACTGTGCAAACGCTCCCTGTTCACCGCCAAGGTACAGGTGCTGTCCAGCCCGGTCACCGGCGGTGGCGTGACGGTCAGCCGTTTCCAGCAACTGTTCCTGATTTCCATCAAGCAAGGTAGAAAGCACCCGGCCGAATGGGCGCAACTGGCCTGGAGTGTGATCAGCGAACAAAACGAAGTGCTGATCAAGGGCGACCAGCCGTTGCTCACTGCCGAAGAAAATCTCGCTGAGCTGACCGAGCAGGCGCAGGCGTTTGCCGAGCAGTCGCTGGTGGTGCTCAGGGCGTTGAAAATCGCTTGAGGTGAGGAATGCGCGGAAGCAGCAGGTTAACCCTGCCGCTGCCAACGCGCGGTTTTATTGGCTGCGCTGCTTAATCGAAGGCGCCATTGACGATTTCGTAAATCAAACCGGTCGCTAGCGCGACAAGAATCAGATCCGTCCCCACCTGCTGCCATTCGTAGCCGTCGTAACGCGGCAAGTGGCCCAGCAGGCGACCGTCCAGTTTCTTCGCGATACCGGGTGGCAGCGGCTTGCCCCGCGCCAGATTCTTTTGAATACCCGGCGGCAGCGCCGGTCCAGGGTTCCAGTAATCGCGATAACCGCCCACGATCCCGAGTATGTTGCCGCGATCAACACTAGGACCTCCACGGTAGCCCTGATTGCCTTGGCCACCCTGCTTGCCCTGGCCGCCCTGATTGCCCTGATTGCCCTGGCCTTTCTGTTTACCGTGATCCTGCATGTTCTGCGGATTACCTTTGCCGTTCCCCTGGCCTTTGCCGTTTCCGGGGTCGGCCGAAGCCACCGCAGAAGCGAAAACCAATGCCAGGGAGGACGCCGTGGCGATCCATTTACGAGAGCTGATCATGGGTACTCCTTCATGGCGGGAAGCTTCACTGTCATATGGACGCTGAACCTCAGCTTAGTTTATTTCGCCGCGCTGACCATCGGCAAACCAGGCCGCTACGCTGCAGACTGTGCGAGGCTTCACTGTTTCTGCAACAAATTGACATTGCCTTGGCCCGGCGCTTGGGTCAGGATTCGCGGCTTTTCGACCGTCAGCCGCGTATCCGTCCAGCGTCCTGCCGCGGTCGACTCCAACTTTCCCGCCGAGTAACCCAGATGAACCGCCAGAAGAAACTCCAGCAACTGTTCAAGGAAAAGGCCAAAAAGGCCAGTGCCAAGCTGGCGCCGAAAAAGCCCAAGTACATCAGCAAGGCTGAGCGCTTGAAACTGGCCGCTGAAGTCGCGGAGCCGGTCGAGAGCGGCGAAAATCACGCTTGAAGCGCGTTGCCTGGCAGCAACGCGCTGACCCACTCGATCAAACGTCCGAATGCGTGTGGTAGATCTTGCTGACGATTGTCCACTGCCCTTCCATTTTCAGCAGATTGAAAAAATCGGTAAAACGAAAACCCGACACGTTGTCGGTATCGACTCGCGCGCTGGCGGCAGTGCCGACGATATCGATCCGCACGATCGCCGCTTGAGCTTCGGGCGACGGGCGAAAAGATGTGTCGATCACGTCGTAGAGATTCTGGATCGCGCCGCCGACCAGGCGCTCGCCGTCGACGCCAAACATCGTCGCCTGCGGATGGAATGCCGGTTTCATCAGAGCACTGTCAGCTTTCGCGCCGCCCTCGTTGTACTGGTTGAGGACGGCGACGATCGCGTTGTATTCCTGCACGTAGGTGGGAGTGGTCATGTGGGGTTCCTGTTTTGAGTGAAAGGCTGCCGCCAGCCAAGGCTGACGCGGCAACGGGGGTGATCAGGCGCTGGCGGTGGGCCAGTCGATGTAGCCTTTGGCGCCGCCGCCGTAGTAGCTCTCACGCGGCGCGATGGTCAGTTCGAGACCGCGACGCAAGCGCTCGACCAGATCGGGGTTGGCGATGAACAAGCGTCCAAACGCCACCGCATCGATCCGTCCTTGTGCGCGGCGTTCGAGGGCCATTGGCAGGTCGTAGTTGTTGTTGCCGATGAACGGCCCGGTGAACTGCGCACTCAGCGCGTCCAGATCAATCCCTTCCGGCACGCTGCGCGACGTGGCTGTCGCCCCTTCGACGAAGTGCAGGTAGGCCAGATTCAACGGATTGAGTTGCTGGATCAGATAGCCGTAAGTCGCCATGACGTTGCTGTCGGGCGGCGTGTTACCGGCATCAGGCGTGACCGGCGACAGGCGGATGCCAACGCGGTCGCTGCCCCAGACATCAATCACCGCGCGGGTGACTTCCAGGGTCAGGCGCGCACGGTTTTCGATGCTGCCGCCGTACTGATCGCTGCGCTGGTTGGTCGAGTCGCGCAGAAACTGGTCGAGCAGATAGCTGTTGGCCGAATGCACTTCCACGCCGTCGAAACCGGCCTGTTTGGCGTTCTGCGCGGCACGCCGGTATTGCTCGATGACGCCGGCCATCTCCGCTGTTTCGAGTGCGCGCGGCATCGACACTTCGACAAAGCCTTTTTCGGTGTAGGTGCTGCCCTCGGCCTTGATCGCCGAGGGCGCTACCGGTGCTTCGCCGTTTGGCTGCAACTCGACACTGGAAAACCGCCCGACGTGCCACAGCTGGCAAACGATCTTGCCGCCGGCGGCGTGCACCGCATCGGTGACAGTCTTCCAGCCAGCGACCTGCTCGTCGGTCCAGATACCCGGCGTCATCGCATAGCCGCGACCCTGGGCAGAAATATTCGTCGCCTCCGCGATGATCAATCCGGCCGTGGCGCGCTGGGCGTAATAGGTCGCGTGCATGGCGTTGGGCACGCCGTCATCGGCCATTCGGCTGCGCGTCACCGGGGCCATGACGATGCGATTGGCCAAGCGCAGCGCGCCGAAGGTCACGGGTGAAAAAAGGTCGGTATCAGCGGCGTGATCAATCATTAAATCTCCAAAACATTAGACTGGTCGTCTAGTGACCAGCGTTAAAAAAACGCCCCTGAGCCAGCGGGCGGTTGCTTGTTTCAAGCGTCCGTTGTGTGGACTTTCAATGGCAGCGCAGCGGCGATTCGTGTTTTACACTTGCCTCGGCGCCCCCCGGTTGCCGCGCGGTTTTTTCCCACTTGGCGATCACCAGCGGCGCGATGGCGTTGCCCAGTACGTTCAGCGTCGTGGTACCGCTGTCGATGATCCGGAAAATGCCCGCGATCAGCGCCACGCCTTCCAGCGGCAGGCCGGCCGACGCCAGAGTCGCCGAGAGGATGATGATGGCAAAACCCGGTACGCCCGCCGCGCCCTTGGACGTCAGGACCATGGTCACCACCAGCAATATCTGCTGCGACAGCGACAGGTCGATGGCGTACAGCTGCGCAACAAAAATCGTCGCGACACCGAGGAAAATCGATGCCCCATCGAGATTGAACGCATAGCCCACCGGTACCACGAAACTGACGATCCGCCGCGGTACGCCGTACTGCTCAAGTCGGCTCATCAACTGCGGCATGACCGCTGCCGAAGCGGCACTGGAAAACGCCAGGATCAGTTCATTGCGGAAGTAGCCGATCAACTTGAAAATGTTTTCGCCGATCAGGTAGCAGATCCCGCCGAGTATCACCAAGGCAAAGACAATCAGCGCCAGATAGACCACGCCGATCAACTTCAGCAACGGCAACAGTGAGGCAAAACCAAACGTCGCGACGGTTGCGCCGATCATGCCGAACACACCGATTGGCGCGTAGGCCATGACAATGGAAACCACCTTGAACATCGCATCGGAAATGCTCTGCACCAAAGCGATGGCGGGCGCACTCTTGTCTTTGGGCAGTGCATTCAAGGCCAGGCCGAACAACACCGCGAAGAACAACACCGAGAGCAACTTCGCTTCCGACATGGCCACCAGAACGTTGTCCGGAACGATGTTCTGCAGGATCACCAGAGCACCTTTGGACGGTTCCAGATTGATCGCAGCGGCGTTATGGGAAATGCCGGAAATATCGGTGCCTGCGCCCGGTTCGAACAAGTTGGCGAAACACAGTCCGATGACAATCGCCAGCGCCGTGATCGCGAAGAAATAGCCCAGCGACTTGACGCCCATACGACCGAACGATTTGTTATCGCCACCGCCGGCAATCCCCAGAATCATGCAACAGAACACAATCGGCACGACCACCATCTTCATCATCTTGATAAAGATGTCACCGAGCGGTTTGAGGATCTCCGCGCTGACCCATGTCTGATATTGCGGATGGGTATTGAAATACCAACCGACGAACACGCCAAGCAACAGCCCGGCAACGATTTGCCACACCAGGGGAATACGTTTCATGTCTAGCCTTCTTGTTGGAATGAACGGTCTGCGCGAACGGCAGTTGCTAGAGTCATGAGCATCCAGCTCACTTTGAGAAATGGCACAACGCTGTTGTGCCATGGCAGTTGTTACTTGGCGAAGAGCTGGCTCATATCCTTGAACGCTTTGAATTCCAGGGCATTGCCGCACGGATCGAAGAGAAACATGGTGGCTTGTTCGCCGACCTGGCCCTGAAAGCGAATGTACGGTTCGATCACGAACTGCGTGCCGAACGACTTCAGACGTTCTGCCAGTGCCTCCCATTGTTGCCAGCCGAGAATGATGCCGAAGTGCGGCACCGGCACGTCATGGCCGTCAACCGGGTTGCTGTGTACGCTCTCCTGAGAGGCGGTTTTCGGATGTTCGTGAATCACCAGTTGATGGCCGTAAAAGTTGAAGTCGACCCATTGAGTGCTCGAGCGTCCTTCTTCAAGGCCAAAGACTTCACCGTAAAAAGTGCGCGCCGCAGCCAGGTCATAAACAGGGATAGCGAGGTGAAAAGGCGAGAGATTCATCAGGACTCCAATATCGTTCTTGTTGGTGGGCGAACAGGTCTTACCGATATCGGCGCTTTCGGTGCAGCCGACGTCGGGATGAAAAACATCCTAGGACGAAAAACCCAACATAAAAATCAATATATATTTCTCAGATTCACAACTAATATTTGTGAATGATCAAAGAACTGAAAACACTCATTGCCGTTGCCCGTGAAGGCACTTTCGCCGCCGCCGGGAATCGCATCGGCCTTACCCAGGCCGCCGTCAGTGCGCAGATGCAGCGTCTTGAAGCCGAGCTCGGTTTCGAGATCTTCGACCGAAAGGGCCGCTCGGCGCACCTGAACAAGATGGGCCAGCAGATCCTGCTGCAAGCGCAAGACTTGCTCAGGCTCTACGACAACCTCGGTTCGACCGCGGTGGGTTTGCCGCCCAGTGTGCTGGTCAACCTTGGCGCGATTGCCTCGGTGCAACGCTCGTATCTGCCGGATGCGCTGGCGCGCTTTCACCAAAAGTGCCCGTACTGCCGAACCCGGGTGATTCCGGGCCTGTCGATGGAGCTGGTCAATCTGGTGGATACCGGCGAGATCGACATGGCTGTGGTGATTCGCCCGCCCTTCTCGCTGCAGAGCGATTTGCGCTGGACCACCCTGGCCCTTGAGCCGTATCGGTTGATCGTGCCCCGCGATGTGGCGGGCGATGACTGGACGCAATTGCTGAGCAGCCAACCGTTTATCCGCTATGACCGCTCCTCCTTTGGCGGCAGACAGGTCGACCGGTTTTTGCGCCAGATGCATTTCAACCTGCGCGAAGTCTGTGAGCTGGACGAACTGGAGGCGATCATCAAACTCGTCGAAAACGGCGTCGGTGTGGCGCTGGTGCCGCAAACCTCGCCCGACTTTGAATGGCCTGCCGGCGTCCGCGCCTTCGATCTTGGGCCGCACACGTTTCACCGCGACATCGGCCTCGTCCACCGAGCGCGCGAGACTTTCACCGAGCCTGTGCGTGTCCTCGCCGAGTTGATCAGCACTCAGCTCAAGCCCGGCAGCGAGCAGGCTTGATCGGCCCAACCATTAACTGCATCAATAACAACCATTAATTCAATGAAGTTCTCTTATCAGTGCCGCGGCGTAAGATCGGCTCCAGACCCAACCACTACCCAACGGAGCACACCATCATGAAACGCCAGGCCCTTCTCAGCATCGCTTTCTCGCTCTTCGCACTGAACGCTTTCGCCGCTACCCCTGCGCAGCCGCTGGTTGCCGAAGGGGGTTCCGACCGTTTGCTGGAACAACGCACCGCTGCTGCCACGCAAACCGATCCACTGTTCAGCGATGCCGTCGCCGCGACCGAAACCGATCCGCTGTTCAGCGACGCCGTAGCCGCCACTGAAACCGATCCGCTGTTCAGCGACGCTATAGCCGAAGGCGGTTCTGACCGTCTGATCGAACGCCGCGCCGTCTGAATGCCGCGTTTCACTGCGGTCACCGAAGAAAAGCCCGACCTCGCCGTCGGGCTTTTTGCGTTCAGGGCTTGCTGAACACTGCGCAACCGCCGGCGCTCAACTAACCTTGAGGTAAATCACGCGGGAGCGAAAAACCATGTCCCTCGCTATCAGATTTCTGCTCGCCCCGACGGCTTCGCTATTGCTCGCCATGAGCGCCCTTGGGCAAACCGAGGTCGACCCGCAGCAACCGCCCGCCCTGCTCCCGCTGGTTTCCGAAGCCGCGCCCAGGCTGATTGCCTACCCGCCGCTCGCCGAGCCGCTGGCCCGTGGCGTGGTGATCATTCAATACCGCACCGAACACACGCGAATCATGCCGGTGTTCGGCAAAGCGGCGGTGCCGGTCTCGCCGCGCCTGGGTCATTTGCACGTCACCGTTGATGACTGGCAAGGCACCTGGGCCCACACCAGTGAGGACCCAATCATTCTGGTCGGCCTGACGCCAGGTGCACACAAGGTGCTGCTGGAGATTGCCGATCCGACGCACACCGTGCTGACCAGCACGACGGTGAATTTCGTCGTGCCTGCCAAACAACCCTGAGCGCAATCAGCGGCCGGCGCGCAAACTTTTCCCCCGCTCTCGGGTTGATCACCTACCCTCATAGACTGTCTGGTCGATGCGAGCCGCCCCACCATGCGCGACGCCTTGAAATGGATGTTGTTGGTCGCCCTCACGCTGCTCGGTAGCAGCAGCCTGGCGCTGTGGGCGGAGGATTTGCCGGCGCCAGCGCCGACTGCCACCGCGCCATTGCCGGTGATTACGCAAAGCGATTTGCAAGCCTTGCAGCAGCGCCTCGACGGGCTCAAGCAGCAGATCTCTGCGGCGAATAATTACAACCAGCTCGAAGGTCCACAGGATCGGGTCCAGGCGTTCATTCTCGATATCGATCGATTGTCGGCTGCGCTGTTGCCGCAACAGGCGCAACTGGCGGTGCAACTGGGCGTGTTGGGGGCCGCGCCGGACACCGATGTGGCCGCCGAGCAAGCCGACATCATCGCTCAGCGAGCTACGTTAACGGCGCAGAAAACCAGACTCGACAGCACCCTGAAAAGCCTTGCCGCGCTCAAGCAGAATGCTGCGGACCTGATCACCCAGATTGCCGGTATTCGCCGCACGCTGCTGGAAAGCGAATTGACGCTGGGCACCCACAGCGTGCTGCATCCCGGCTTCTGGTTGCCGCTGCTCGATCCCAGCGCGGACGATCGGCAGCGACTGCAGTTTTTCGTCGATCAACTGCGTCTGTCCTGGAACAGCGTGTGGGTGGCCGGCGAGCGTTTTTACACCAGCGTGCTGGTGTTATTGGCGTTTATCGTCTGGACCTTCGGGCGCCGGCTGGCCGAGCGCGGCCTGACCTGGCTGTGCATTCATCGCGTCCCGGAAGGACGCCTGCGGCGCAGCGCGCTCGCCTTTGCCTCGGCGCTGGCAACCATCGCCACCACAGGCATCGCCCTGCAAATTCTGTTCTACGCCTGCACCCGCCATCAACCGTTGACGCCGGTGCTGCAAACCTTCTCCGAAGAGTTCGCCAAGGTCGTGTATGCCTGCGTGCTGATCACCGGCCTGAGCCGCGCCCTGCTGTCGACCGAGCATCCCTCGTGGCGCTTGCCGGCGATTGCCGATCCGGTCGCTCTGGCGCTCAAGCCCTACCCGCGCATCCTCTCCTGCACGTTATTGGTGTTGGTGACGCTGGTGCAGGTCAGCAACGCCACCGGCATGAGCAGTCAGATCGTGATTGCCGGACGCGGGATCATTGCGATGGTGGTGCTGGCGATTGTCCTGACCTTGCTGCTGCGGGTCGGCAAGGTGCGCAAAGCGCTGGTCGCGGCCAACGATGCGGCGGCGGCCAACAGCACCTTTGCCGGGATCATCTACACCGTAGCCAGCGTTTCGATTCTGGTGTCGGCGCTGGCCCTGCTCGCCGGCTACGTTTCGCTGGCGCGGTTCATCAGTTATCAGTTGGTCTGGGGTTTTATTGTCCTGTCCGGTTTCTACCTGCTGATCCAACTGGTCAAGGACCTCTGCGAGCACGTGTTTTCACCCCGCCATGCCAGCGGCAAGACACTCAAGCAACTGCTCGGCATCGGCGATCGGCGCCTCGATCAAATGGCGATCCTGCTGTCCGGCTTCAGCCGTGCCGCGCTGATGTTACTGGCGGTGATCAGCCTGTTCGTCGGCGGTATTGGCACCACGCTCGGGCAACTGCTGAGCAACATCATGGTCATCCTCGGCGGCGCCGGGCTGCGCAAGTTGAACATCGTCCCCGCGCACCTGCTCAATGCCGTACTGGCCTTGATCATCGGTATCTGGCTGATCCGCACCCTCAGCCGCTGGCTGGACCATGAATTCCTGCCCAAGACCGAGATGGACCCCGGCATGTGTGCGTCGCTGAGCACACTGTTTTCCAACATCGGTTACGCGCTGGTGATTCTGCTGACCCTGTCGTCGCTGGGTGTGCAGTGGACCAATCTGGCGTGGATCGTCAGTGCGCTGTCGGTGGGCATCGGTTTCGGTTTGCAGGAGATCGTGAAGAACTTCGTTTCCGGGCTGATTCTGTTGACTGAACGGCCGGTGAAGGTTGGCGACCTGATCAGCATCAGTGGCGTTGAAGGTGATATTCGCCGGATCAACGTCCGCGCCACGGAAATCCAGCTCAGCGACCGCTCGATCGTCATCGTGCCCAACTCGCAATTGATCTCGCAGAACCTGCGCAACGTCACCCTGGGCGGCAGCGCGCAAGGCGTGGCATCGCTGGAGCTGATGTTCCCGCTGGACATCGACCCTGAACAGGTGAAAGAGCTGCTGCTCGACACCTACCGCGAGAACGAAACCCTGCTGGATAAACCGGCGCCGTTCGTGCGCTTCAGCAAGCTGTCGCCGGACGGGATCACGCTGACGGTGACCGGGTATGTGGCCAGCCCGAGGATTGTCGGGGTGACCAAGAGTGACCTGTTGTTCGAGATTTTGAAGCGTCTGGGTGCGGCGGGCATTGCGCTGGCGAAACCGCCGGCGGCGAGTTGATGGGCCCCGACCCGGCACTCAGCCTTGACGCGTGACCACACGTCGATGGCAGTCGGCCGGCGTCAGCACCTTGCCGGACGAGGAGCGCACAGCGATGGTCTCGACCGGCTCCGCCGAATCGTTGTCGAGCAACACCGAGTGGCTTTCGCCTTGGGCGAACAAAAAGCGCTCGCCCCACTGGCGCAGGCTGACGACGATCGGAAACACCGCACGGCCCATGTCGGTCAGCACATATTCCTTGTAGGCGCTGCCGTCGGCGGCGGGCTGCATTTGCAGCACGCCCAGTTCGACGAGCATTTTCAGTTTCACCGTGAGGATGTTTTTCGCCAACCCCAGGCGCTTCTGGAATTCGCTGAAGCGGCGCACATCGTCGAAGGCGTCGCGGATGATCATCAGCACCCAGCGATCGCCAATGGCCTCAAGTGTTCGGGCCACCGGGCATTCGCTCTGCGCCAGTAAAGTCTGTCTGGCCATGAATCTCCCAGGGAAAGCAAGGTTGAAAAAGGTTCTGGCGTCAGACGAAAACGTTCTGCGCAATGTGGTTGCATTTAACAACCGAAATCGCTAAAAATCAACGCATCGGTTTTCATTTGAAACCACATGAACCAAGGATGGACTGATGCCGTACGAACCACATCCACCGCTGAAAATGGACGTTGAAGCCGAGAAAGCGAGCGGAGGCCAGACTCGGATTTTGCAGTCGCGTGTCACCGCGACCCTCAGCCGCTATCAAACCCTGCTCTTCGCAATCACCTGCGCCATGGTCGTGGCCAACGTCTACTTCGCCCAGCCATTGCTGGAGTCCATGGCTTTGAGCCTTGCCGTGTCGCCCGGCACGATCGGCATCGTTGTCACCGCGACTCAGGCCGGCTATGCCGTCGGGTTGTTGTTCATCGTGCCGCTGGGTGACTTGCTCGATCGCAAGAAACTCATTCTTACGCAGATGCTGATGTCGGCCGTGGCCTTGTGTGCGGTGGGACTTTCCGGCAACTGGGGCATGCTGCTCGGCGCCATGGTGCTGGTGGGCCTGATGGCTGTGGTGGTGCAGGTGGTCGTGGCCTACGCTGCCTCGCTGGCCAGCCCGGAACAGCGCGGCGCAGCCGTCGGCACGGTCACCAGCGGCGTGGTGCTGGGCATTCTGTTGGCGCGCTTCGTTTCGGGGGCTGTCGCCGATCTGGCCGGCTGGCGTGGCGTTTACTTTGTCTCGGCCGCGCTGATGATCGGCATGGCGCTAGTGTTATGGCGCACCCTGCCCGCCTCCGCAACGCCGCCGGCCAAAGGCAGTTACGGGCAGTTGCTGCGTTCGGTGTTTCAGCTGTACCTGACCGAGCGCACGCTGCGGGTCAGAGGCACCTTCGCCCTGCTGATCTTCGCCGCCTTCAGCGTGCTGTGGACGTCGATGGTATTGCCGTTGAGCGCGCCACCGCTGTCGCTGACGCACACACAGATCGGCCTGTTCGGCCTCGCCGGTGTCGCCGGTGCACTGGCAGCGGCGCGGGCCGGACGCCTGGCGGACCAGGGACGTGGCAATCGCACCACCGGCATCGCTCTGGCGTTGTTGACCCTGTCATGGCTGCCCACGGCATTTGTCGAGAGCTCATTGCTGGCCATGGTCGTCGGTGTGGTGCTGCTCGACTTTGCCGTACAAGCGGTGCATGTCACCAACCAAAGCCTGATTTTCGCAGCTCGCCCGGATGCGCAAAGCCGTCTGATTGGGGCCTATATGTGTTTCTACTCGGTCGGCAGTGGCCTCGGTGCGATAGCCGCCACTTACACGTATGCGCACTTTGGCTGGGTCGCCGTGTGCCTGCTGGGGGCGGCGATCAGCGCCGCGGCGTTGGTGTACTGGCTAGTGCTGATGGTCGTCCGCGATTGACGCTGGTAGAGCTTCTTTGCGAATCCGGCTGTCGCTGCGACAGCCTCCTTTTCTTCCAGGGCAAATGATCGATGAAACCACTGCACGTGGCACTGGCTGTACTGATAACCGCCATCTGGGGCGTGAACTTCTCGGTAATCAAACTCGGACTCGCCACTGTCGACCCGTTCATCCTGGCGGGCATCCGCTTCAGTCTGTGCGCGCTGCCGGCGATTGTCTTTATCCGCAAGCCTGACGTTGCCTGGCGCTACATCGTTGGTTACGGGCTGGTGTTCGGCATCGGTCTTTGGGGTGTGGTCAACCTCGGGATAAAGGCCGGACTGTCAGCAGGCATCGCTTCGCTGGTTCTGCAGTTCAGTGCGTTTTTCACCATCGTGCTCGGCAGCTGGGTGTTCAAGGAAGCGCTGAGCCGTTTCCAGCTCCTGGGCATGCTGATCGCCCTGGGCGGTTTGCTGTGCATCATCACCATCAGTGACGGTTCGGTGAGCCTGCCCGGTGTGCTGCTGGTACTGCTCGGCGCCGCTTCGTGGAGTGTCGCCAATATCATCAACAAGAAGGCCAGCACCCGCGATGTGTTTGCTTTTCCGGTGTGGTCCAGCGCCTTCGCACCGCTCCCGCTGTTTGCCCTCGATTACGCGGTCAAAGGCAACGCCGGTTATGCCGCGTTCGTCCATCAGGTCGACGGCACCGCAGTGTTGTCGATCCTGTTTCAGGTCTACCCCAACACGCTGTTCGCCTACTGGATCTGGAACTCGCTGCTGAAAACCTATCCGGTGTCCACGGTCGCGCCGCTGTCGCTGCTGGTGCCGATTTTCGGCATGCTGGGGTCGGTGCTGCTCTTCAACGAAAGCGTAACGCTCAGCAAGGTGCTGGCTGTTGCGCTGATCGTGCTCGGGCTGGCGGTGGGTCTGTACGGCCAGCGCATGTTCGCTGCCCTGCGCGCGCGGTTCCCGGAATCGGCAGCACCCTGAATGGCTGCGCTGCCCTTTTGTGCACAAATCTTCTAAACGCCCTCGCCCATTGCGCGGTATTTTATCCAGCCGCATGTTGCCCAATCGAACCCTGGAGGCCTCGTGGAAAAACGCAACTGGATCGAGCTGTCCCAGGACGTCGACACCGGCATCGAGTCGATTCGCGCGCACTTTGAAGGGCATGCCTACGACCCGCACTGGCACGACAGTTTTCTGGTCGGCGTCACTGAGCAAGGCGTGCAGCAATTCAATTGCCGGCGCAGGCGCCATCGCAGTACGCCGGGCCAGGTGTTTCTGCTGGAACCGGGGGAAATTCATGACGGCCATGCGCCGACCGAGGACGGTTTCACCTATTCGATGCTGTACCTCGACCCGCACTGGCTCGAGCGCGAAGTGCATGCGCTTTACGAAGACGCACCGTCGAACAGTCAGCCGGGATTTGCCGACACGCTGAGCGAGGATCCGCGCCTTGCCACTGCGATTGTTCAGGCCTTTCATGCGCTGCACGACGGCGATTTGCGCATCGTTCGCCAGACCGCCATCGACGGGCTGCTCGGCTCGTTGACTCGCCACCTCGACTGGCGCAAGCGTCAGCCGATTGATCCGCGCCTGCCACTGGTGGCGCAGATCGCGCGTGATTATCTGCACGCGCATGCTTTTGAAGACATCGGCCTGGATGATCTGGCGAAGCTCTGCGGGGTCGACCGGTTTCGCCTGAGCCGCGCGTTCAAGGCTGCTTTTGGCTTGGCCCCGCATGCCTATCTGATCCAGTTGCGCCTGGCCAAGGCGCGGCAGTTGCTGGCGCGTGGCGAGACGCCCGCCGAGGTTGCCTGTGTGCTGGGCTTTGCCGATCAAAGTCACCTGGGGCGCTGGTTCCGCCGCGCCTACCAGTTGACCCCGGCGGACTACCGCAAGCGCTGCTCAAACCTTCCAGACTGAGGCGCGCCGACTGGCGATCATGCAGGCCTGTTTCAACTTTCAGGACCTGCGCATCATGGCCTCATTACTGCCCTTTCTGCTGTTCGCTTTCGTGGCTTCGATCACGCCCGGCCCGACCAATATTCTGGTGTTGAGCCACAGTTCCCGACAGGGACTGCTCGCCACGCTACCGATCATCTTTGGCGCCTGCACTGCGGCGGCGCTGATTGTGCTGGTGGTGGGCCTGGGTGCCGGCGAAACGCTGTTGCGTTATCCGCTGGTGCAACACGCCATGGCTTGGGGCGGCGTGCTCTGGCTGAGCTGGCTGGCCTGGCAGATTTTCCGCAGCCCGCCGCCGTCGCTGGACCCGGCTCAGCAACAGGATTCAGGCCTGAGCGTCTTCGGCGCGGCGCTGCTTCAACTGGTCAATCCGAAGGTGTGGATGATGGCGGTGGCGGTGGTCAGTGTGTTCGTCGGTGGGGGTGACAAGACCTTGCGTCTGCTCGTGTTGTCGCTGGCCTTTCTGTTGGTGTCGCTGCCGTGCATGACCTTCTGGGCGCTGCTCGGGGTGGGCAGCGCGCGGTTGTTTGGCTCCGCACGGGGGTATAAGCGCATGAACGCTGCGTTGGCACTTTTGCTGTTGATTTCGGCGTGGCTGGCGGTGTTGCTGTGAGTTCTAATTACCCGTGATGATCGTTCCCACGCTCTGCCTGGGAATGACTCCGGGGACGCTCCGCGTCCAGTGACGCAGAGCGTCACGGGCTGCATTCCCACGCGGGAGCGTGGGAACGATCATCCTTAGCAGGTGATCAGTGCGCCGTCGCCTGCCGATACTCTCGCGGGGTGAACCCGGTCGAGGCCTTGAACTGGCGAGTGAAGGCGCTGTGGTCGGTGTAACCGCATTGCAGCGCCACGTCGGTGATTGGCAAATCGGTGTGCAGCAAGCGGTGCGCGTGTTCCAGGCGGACTTTCTGAATCATCTGCCGCGGCGTCAGATGGAATACGCGTTTGCAGTACCGCTCCAGTTGCGCCACCGAAATGCCGGCGATGCGCGTCAGTTCGCCCAGCGTCACGCGACGATTGAAGTTGGTGCGGATGTGTTCGTCGACCGCCGCCAGCCGCTCGAATGCCGGGTGAGTTTCGCTGGCTGATTGCAGGTCCACGGAAATCCCGACCAGGCCGATGATTTCTCCGTCACGGTTGTACAGCGGCTGTTTGTGCGTCAGGCACCAGCCCGGTTCGCGGCTGCCATACAGATGCAGTTCGAGCTGATCCTGCAGCACCAACCCTTCTTCCAGCACTTTGCGATCCTGCTCGGTGTAGCCCGGCCCCAGTTGCGCCGGGAACACCTGCGCGCTGGTCTTGCCGAGCAACGGGCGCAAATCCTTCAAGCCGCAGCGCTGCACCAGCGTGCGATTGGCGAGGACATATCGCGCTTGCAGATCCTTGATGAAAATCGCCGCGTTGGGAATCACGTCGAGCATCGGTAACAGCAGCGCGGCGCTGGCCATCAGGTTTTCGAGGGTCTGCGGAAGCTGGCCGTTACCGCTCTGGGCCAGGATCGAAAGCGCGCTGTGCATCAAAGAGTGTCCTCGGTTCGTGGATCGGCCAGGTGCCCGATCTGCGGCGGTCGCGTGCAGATTGCAACATCGCCAGAAGCCTGTCGAGCGTGGCGTTACAGCCGCGCCATTGTGCTGAATTCGTCATCGCTGCCGCGCTAAAACATCAATCGCTGCTGGGTCGATGAGTGCAGAGTCAGGCCGGAAAGTGAAGTCGCTGCCTCCAGCGCCAGCCTGAGTCCTCGGCGCCTACTGAAATCATCTACGGGACATGCCCATGAAACGATTGCACGTGATCGACTCGCACACCGGCGGCGAACCCACCCGGCTGGTGATGGACGGTTTCCCCACCCTGCCCGGCGCGACCATCGCCGAGCAACGCGATGCCCTGCGCAGCCAGCATGATCAGTGGCGCCGCGCCTGCCTGCTGGAACCGCGCGGCAACGACGTACTGGTCGGCGCGCTGTATTGCCCGCCGCTCTCGGCGGATGCCACCTGCGGGGTGATCTTCTTTAACAACGCCGGTTATCTGGGCATGTGCGGCCACGGCACCATCGGCCTGATCAACTCGTTGCACTACCTGGGCAAAATCCAGCCCGGCGAACACAGGATCGACACGCCGGTAGGCCCGGTCAGCGCCACCCTGCACGAGGATGGCAGCGTCACCCTCGGCAACGTGCCCGCCTATCGCTACCGCAAGCAGGTGGCGGTGGACGTGCCGGGTTTTGGCCAGGTATTGGGCGACATCGCTTACGGCGGCAACTGGTTTTTCCTGGTCTCCGAGCACGGCCAGACCTTGACGATGGACAACGTCGAGCCCCTCACCACCTACACCTGGGCCATGCTCAAGGCGCTTGAAGATCAGGGCATTTACGGCGAGGACGGCGCAGTCATCGATCACATCGAGCTGTTCGCCGATGACGATGAGGCCGACAGCCGCAACTTCGTCATGTGCCCCGGCAAAGCCTACGACCGCTCACCGTGCGGCACCGGCACCAGCGCCAAACTCGCCTGCCTGGCTGCCGACGACAAGTTGCAGCCCGGTGCACCGTGGGTGCAGGCGAGCATCACCGGCAGCCAGTTCGAAGGCCGCTTCGAATGGGCAGGCGAGCGTATTCGCCCGTTCATCACCGGCCGCGCCTACATGACCGCCGACAGCACCCTGCTGATCGACGAACAGGATCCGTTCGCGTGGGGCATCTGAGCCGCCACGCTGGTTTTTCACCTCACTTTTAATGCTGTGCCAAGGAGTCATGACAATGAGCGACAACATCTTCACCGGTTGCATGCCAGCCCTGATGACCCCGTGCACCGCCCAGCGCACCCCGGACTTCGACGCGCTGGTGGCCAAGGGTCGCGAGCTGGTCGATATCGGCATGAGCGCGGTGGTTTATTGCGGTTCGATGGGCGACTGGCCGTTGCTCACCGAAGCCGAGCGTCAGGAAGGCGTGGCGCAGCTGGTCGCGGCGGGCGTGCCGACGATTGTCGGCACCGGCGCGGTGAATTCCCGCGAGGCGATATCCCATGCCGCGCACGCTGCCAAAGTCGGCGCACAAGGCCTGATGGTGATTCCGCGCGTGCTGTCGCGTGGCGCTTCTGCGGCGGCGCAAAAGGCGCATTTCTCGGCGATTCTGCAAGCCGCGCCAAACCTTCCGGCGGTGATTTACAACAGCCCCTACTACGGCTTCGCCACCCGCGCCGAGCTGTTCTTCGAACTGCGGCGCGAGCACCCGAACCTGATCGGCTTCAAAGAATTCGGCGGCGGTGCCGATCTGCGTTACGCCGCCGAGAACATCACCTCCAGGGACGATGACGTGATCCTGATGGTCGGCGTCGACACCCAGGTGGTGCATGGTTTCGTCAACTGCAACGCCACCGGCGCGATCACCGGCATCGGCAACGCCCTGCCGCGCGAAGTGCTGCAACTGGTGGCGCTGAGCAAGCAAGCGGCCAACGGCGACGCCAAGGCGCGGCGCCAGGCGCGGGAGCTGGAGTCGGCACTGGCGGTGTTGTCATCGTTCGATGAGGGCTGCGATCTGGTGCTGTATTACAAGCATCTGATGGTGCTCAACGGCGACAAGGAATACACCCTGCACTTCAACGAAACCGACGCCTTGAGCGACTCGCAACGGCGTTACGCCGAGCAGCAATATGCGCTGTTCCGTCACTGGTACGAAAACTGGTCGGCGGAGCAGGACTTCGCCTGACCTGCGCCATTGCACCTGCCGCGCAGCCCTGGGGCTGGCGGCAGTCCCTCCTCTTTTTTCAGGAACCCACCATGGCAAATAACCCCGCGCACGACATCGCCGTGGTCGGTGCCGGCATCATCGGTGTTGCCTGCGCGCTGCGTCTGGCCCGCCAAGGGTTGCGCGTGGTCGTGATCGATCAGCAGCCGCCCGGCCACGGCGCTTCGTTCGGCAATGCCGGGCATCTGGCGACCGAGCAGGTGTTCCCGATCGCCGACGTGTCGATTCTCAAACGCCTGCCGGGCATGCTGCTCGATCCGATGGGACCGTTGCGCCTGGACTGGCGCTACCTGCCGCGCGCGCTGCCGTGGTTCACCCGATTGTTGCTGAATCTGCGTGCGCAGCCGTTTCACAATACGGTCGCCGGTTTGCGTGCGCTGAATGAAAGCAGCCTGGCGGCGTGGCAACGTTTGCTCGGCGATATCCAGCGCAGCGACTTGCTAAAGGTCGACGGTTCATTACTGGTGTACGAACGCGGCGAATCACCTCAGGCAATCGAGGCGTTGCAGCAAAGGTTGCACCAGCAACAAGTGCCGGTAGATGTCTGGCAGGCCGGCGCCATTCGCGACACCGCGCCACAACTCAGCGAACGGATTCAGGGTGGCTTGTTCTTCCCGCGCACCGGGCATTTCATCGATCCCTACCGGGTAGTGACCGCGTTGGTCGATGCGGCCAAGGCTGGCGGCGTGAGCTTTTTACAGCAGCGGGTGGCGGGTGGTCAGGTGCAGGACGACGGCGTTTGCCTGCACACCGACAACGGGCCAATCAGCGCCCGCCGCGTGCTGATCGCCTGCGGCGCTCATTCGGCGCCACTCACCGCCGCCCTCACCGGCATAAAAGTCCCGCTGGACACCGAGCGCGGTTATCACCTGATGCTGCCGCATGAAACCGGGCGACTGCCCTTCCCTGTCACCTCGCTGGAACGCAAGTTCATCATGACGCCCATGGCTGACGGCTTGCGCCTGGCCGGCACGGTGGAATTCGCCGGTTTGCACAAGCCAGCCAATATGCAACGCGCCTGGCAATTGCACCGTTTGAGTCAGGGCCTGTTTCGCGAAGATCTGAACGCCGAAGCGGCAACACCGTGGATGGGATTTCGCCCGTCGCTGCCGGATTCGCTGCCAGTGATCGATCAGGTCTGCGAGGGCAAGGTGTTGCTCGCGTTCGGTCACCAGCACCTGGGCCTGACCCAGGCGGCGGTCACCGCCGAGATGCTGGTGCAGATGGCCTGCCCGACTTCGAATCCGGCGCCTGATTTGCCGAAGGGTGATCGTTACCGATTGGCGCGTTTCTGATGGAACGCGTCAGTTGACGTGCTTGAGCGCCTCGCCGTGGTGCATGGCCAGGTGACCGGTCTTGTCGCTCTTGACCTCGTACTGCGGCGAGTCTTTTGAGGCTGGTCGATGGCGGCCCATGAACTCGGTATCGCGGGTATGCACCTTGACCACCGTGCCGTGAATCTCCCCGGCCTCGGAGTACCAGCGCACCGCATCGCCGACCTTGAATGAAGCGCTCATGTCGATTTCCTCGTGTCGGATTGTTGTGCTGTTGATCTTCTAGCGCCCGAGAAAATTCAACAAAGCGTGCTTCAACGACTCAGCCGACCATCGGCAGACGAAAAATCGAACGGCACAATTTCCCTGCGCCTCCAACCTGTACGCCGATAAAACAGCGCACGACGAGAGGTGTGAAATGAACAACGACCCAAACCTGCAAGGCGGTAGTGGTGAGCATGATCCGCTGCCGACAACCCCCGACCCGTTGAGCCCGGGCCGCACCGAAGTCGATCCAATGAAAGATCGCGGTATCGATGAATTGCCCGATAACGAAGGCGAGATTCCGCTGGACAATGACAGCGCCGGTCTCGACCCGGAACGGGTGCGCAGGGAAACCGACAATGCGGAGATGGATGATCAACCGAACCCGCGTTGAATCGACGTGGCAGCGCTGCGGTTATGCAGCGCTGCCACGAAGCGAACGGATCGATGACTTAATCGTAAAACGCCTCAACCGCCACCCGGCTACCGACAAAGAAACTGTCCGCCACCAGGCGCAACGGCTGCACATCAAGGTCACTGGCCTTGTCGACGATCAACTGCTGGAAGTGTCGATACACCGCGGCGTATTCGCCCTCTTCCGAGACCGTCTGGCGCACCCCATCGATGCTCAGCAGCGCGCCGCCGTTATCGAGGCGCAGCACGCCCTCGGCGCAGCGCACTTCGATGCTCCACAGTTCGTCATGACCGTGGTCGAAGTCGAATTCGGCGCGGACATCGAGGTGGTTCGCGTCGGACATTTTGATCGAGGCGGCAATCGGCGATTGGCAGTTGTTCGGCACGCGCAACTCGGCGGCTTCGACAAACAGTGGCAGCGCCAGCAGGTGGGTGACGATCGACAAGGCGTTGATGCCCGGATCGAACACGCCGAGGCCGCCGGGTTGCCAGATCCACGTCTGGCCGGGGTGCCATTTGCGCACGTCTTCTTTCCAGTCGATTTGCACGCTTTGCAGGGTGCGCGAGGCGAGCCAGTCACGGGCGGCTTCGATGCCGGGGGCGTAGCGCGAGTGCCAGGCAAACAAGGCACTGACGCCTTGCGCCTGCGCCTGATCGACCAAGGCCAGCGCCTCGCCCAGGGTGGCGCAGGGCGGCTTTTCGACCAGCACGTGCTTGCCGGCGGCCAAGGCTTCCTGGACCAGTGCGAAGCGACCTTGCGGTGGTGTGCAGAAAGCGATCGCATCGACCGCCGGGCCGTTGGCCAGCAACTCGGTCAATGACTGGAAGTTTTCGACGCCGACGCAGGGTTTGCCTTGGGTGGCGACCGAGACCAGCTGGAATCCGGGATTGGCGGTGATCGCCGGTACGTGTTGATCCTGGGCAATCTTGCCGTAGCCCACCAGACCGAGACGGATTGGTTGCATCAATGACTCCGCTTTTGTTTTGTTTTAGTCAGCTGACGCGTTTCAGTCAGCGCGTCGGCAGATTACCTGCAAATCGATTGAGCGTCTGTCGGCGCAACGTCACAAACTCACAAGGCAACTGGCACCTCGCAGGATCAGGCAAGCATCGCACAGGATTGCACCATGACCGGACACGCCAGACCCGCAAGAATAACCTCACGATAAACCGATGGAGGATGTTCCCATGCTTGTACACGCTTACGGTGCCCACGCCGGCGACAAACCCCTTGAGCCGCTGCAGATCAAGCGCCGCGCGCCAGCCGCCCACGACGTACAGATCGACATCGCCTTCTGCGGCATCTGCCACTCCGACCTGCATCAGGTCCGCGCCGAATGGGCCGGCACGCAATTCCCTTGCGTACCGGGTCATGAAATTGTCGGCCGGGTTGCGGCGGTGGGGGCGCATGTTGCGGACTTCAAGGTCGGTGATCTGGTCGGCGTCGGCTGCATCGTCGACAGCTGCAAACACTGCGACGACTGTGAAAGCGGGCTGGAGAACTACTGTGACGGCATGATCGGCACCTACAACTTCCCGACCCCGGATGAGCCGGGCTGGACGCTGGGTGGTTACTCGCAAAACATCGTCGTGGACGAGCGTTATGTCCTGCGCATCCGCCATCCCGAGGCGCAACTGGCGGCTGTCGCGCCACTGCTGTGCGCGGGCATCACCACCTACTCGCCGCTGCGCCACTGGAACGCCGGCCCGGGCAAGAAAGTCGGTGTCGTCGGCATCGGCGGGCTGGGGCACATGGGTATCAAACTGGCGCACGCGATGGGCGCGCATGTCGTCGCTTTCACCACCTCCGACTCCAAGCGTGACGCGGCCAAAGCTCTGGGCGCCGATGAAGTGGTGGTGTCGCGCAACGCCGAGGAAATGGCTGCGCATGCCAAGAGTTTCGATTTGATCCTCAACACTGTCGCCGCGCCGCATGACCTCGACGCGTTTCTGGTCCTGCTCAAGCGTGACGGCGCCCTGACACTGGTTGGCGCGCCCGCCTCGCCGCACCCGTCGCCCAACGTGTTCAATATGATCACCAAGCGCCGCACCATCGCCGGTTCGATGATCGGCGGGATTGCCGAAACCCAGGAGATGCTCGATTTCTGTGCCGAGCGCGGCATCGTTTCGGACATTGAGCTGATCGGCGCCGAGCAGATCAACGACGCCTATGAACGCATGCTCAAGGGTGACGTGAAATATCGCTTCGTGATCGACAACGCAACGCTGGTCGGCTAACCCCGCGCGCCCATCGTCAGCCTGGCGCTGGCGATGGGCGCAGGGATTTTGTCGGCGGAATTTGACAGCTCAAGCGCGGCTCGCCAGAGTCGCACCCCTTTGCCTGCCGTCGAGCCGCAGGCTGATGTTGAAAGGGGTTGCCGTTGAACGAACAGACATTGTCCCTGCGCCTTGAGCGCGTGGCTGCATACGTGCCGGTTGGTGCGCGGCTGGCCGATATCGGCTCGGATCACGGTTATCTGCCGGTCGCCTTGCTGCGCCGGGGCCTGATCAGCGCAGCGGTGGCGGGCGAAGTCGCGTTGACGCCGTTCCACGCGGCGCAACGTACGGTGCGTGAAAACGACCTGCAGGCGCAGATCAGCGTGCGTCGCGCCAACGGACTGGCGGCAATCAGTGCTGACGACGGCATCACCGCTGTCAGCGTCTGCGGCATGGGCGGCGAAACCATCCGCGACATTCTCGAATCCGGCAAGGCCCACCTCAGCGGCAACGAACGCTTGATCCTGCAACCCAACGGCGGCGAACAACCCTTGCGCCAATGGCTGATGGAGCACGGATATCGCATCCTCAGCGAAGAAGTGCTGCACGAAAACCGTTTCGACTACGAAATCATCGTGGCCGAGCGCGACGGCCCGGTCAGCTACACCGCTCAGCAACTGTACTTCGGCCCGGTGCAGATGCAGACGCGCAGCCCGGCGTTCATCCGCAAATGGCAGCACCGACTGCGCCTCAAGCAGAAAACCCTCGCCCGCCTCGCCCAGGCGCGGCAGACCGTGCCGCAGGAAAAGCTTGAAGCCGTCGCGCGACAAACGCGCTGGATCGAGGAATTGCTCGCCTGAAATCCTTCCCCCTCGAACCGTGATCACCACGCTTCGATTAGATACACCGCATCACAAATGAAGTACCGCAAGCCCCATTTATCAATTCAACCCCGCCCCCTAAAGTCCACTCCAACAGCAGCCCTTCACTCCGACGGGCCAGCGACTGGAGATAGCTCACATGCCTTTCATCAGCGTTCGTATCACCCGCGACGGCGTCACCCGCGAGCAGAAAGCCCAGGTCATCCAGGAAATCACCGAGACCATGACCCGCGTGCTGAACAAGGACCCGCACCTGACCCACATCGTCATCGAAGAAGTCGACACCGATAACTGGGGCTACGCCGGCATCAGCACCACCGAATACCGCAAGCAACTGGCGGATTCGCAGTCATGAGCCGCACGGTAAAAATCGATTTCGTTTCGGATGTCGTCTGCCCCTGGTGCGCTCTCGGCGCCACCGCGCTGGAACAGGCGATCAGCAATCTGGCCGGTGAAGTCGAGGTGCAACTGACTTACAAACCGTTCGAGCTGAACCCGGACATGCCCGCCGAGGGCGAACACGCCATTGCCCACATGATGCGCAAATACGGGCGCAGCGCCGAACAAGTGGCGGATCGCAACGCGATGATCATCGAACGCGGCACACAGATCGGCTTTCATTTCGACCTGGAAAAACGCAGCCACTTTCACAACACCTTCGCTGCCCATCGGCTGCTGTTCTGGGCCGCAACCCAAGGGCTGCAACGGCCACTGAAGCGCGCGCTGCTCAAGGCCTACTTCAGCGACGGCCTGAACCCGAATGACCACGCCACGCTGGTCACTCTGGCCGGCGCGGTCGGCCTCGACAGCCAGCGAGCGCAGGCCGTACTGGCGAACGGGGAATTCGCTGAAGAAGTGCGCGAACTTGAGCGGTTTTACCAGCAGCGCGGCATCGACTCGGTGCCGGCCATGGTCATCGATGACCAACAGCTCATCGCCGGTTCGCAGTCCGTTGCTTATTACGAGCAAGCGTTACGCCAGGCCGCGCAGGTACCGGCGCACGCCTGAGATTTTGCAAGTCGTTATCCAACTCATTCAGATTGCATAGAGGAAACATCATGAACACCGCCAACAAAGTTGTGGTTATCACCGGCGCTTCGCAAGGCATTGGCGCAGGTCTGGTCAAAAGCTTCCGCGAGCGCGGTTACAAAGTGGTCGCGACCTCGCGCTCGATCCAGCCATCGACAGACCCGGACATTCTCGCCGTCGCCGGTGACATCGCCGACCCGCAAACCGCCGAGCGCGTAATCCGCGCAGCCGTCGCCCGTTTCGGCCGGATCGACACGCTGGTCAACAACGCCGGGATCTTCGTCGCCAAACCGTTCACCGAATACAGCCACTCCGACTACGCCCAGGTCGTGGCGACCAACATGAGCGGCTTCTTTTACATCTCGCAACTGGCCGTTGCCGAAATGGAGAAGAACGCCAGCGGCCACATCGTCAGCGTCACCACCAGTCTGGTCGATCACGCGATTGACGGCGTGCCGTCGGTCCTCGCTTCGCTGACCAAGGGTGGCATCAACGCAGCGACCAGATCGCTGGCCATCGAGTACGCCAAGCGGGGCATTCGGGTCAACGCGGTGTCGCCTGGCATCATCAAAACGCCGATGCACGGCGAAGAAACCCATGCAACCCTGGGCAGCCTGCACCCGATGGGCCACATGGGCGAGATCGATGACATCGTCCAGGCGGTTCTGTACCTCGACACGGCGAACTTCGTCACCGGCGAAATCCTCCACGTCGACGGCGGCCAAAGCGCTGGCCACTGATCGCTCCCCGCTGCACCGCCGGTGTGTACCGGCGGTGCCGCTTCGTGAGATAACACCGAGGATCACATGTCAGGCAAACCTCGGTGTCCCCACATGAAGCGCCATTTTGATGACCTGCAGTTGGGCAGTATCGAACTGTTCTGCCTCGCCGCCGAGGCCGGCAGCTTCACCGCCGCCGCACAACTGGCCGGGGTCACTCCCGCCGCTGTCAGCCGGTCGATTCTGCGTCTGGAACAACGTTTGGGTTCACGCCTGTTTGCCCGCACCACACGGAGCATTCGCCTGACCGAAGCCGGGCGCAACTTCTTCCTCCAGTGCAGCCAGGCCCTGACCCAACTGGTCGAGGCACAGCAGGAGGTCATGGGCGCGCAGACCACGCCGTCGGGCTTGTTGCGCATCAGCCTGCCGACCACTTACGGCCACCATCGCATCCTGCCGCTGCTGCCGAAATTCCGTGCGCTGTATCCGCAGGTCAGCGTCGATATCCATTTGGGCAACCGCAACATCGACTTCGTCGGCGAAGGCTACGACCTCGCTATCCGCGTCCGCGCCCAACCTGATTCGAGCATGATCGCGCGCCTGCTCGAAGACGCGAAACTGGTGGTGGTCGCCTCTCCCAATTACCTGCGCAAGGCCGGCACACCGCACACCCTTGAAGACCTGGTGCAGCACGACTGCATTCAGTTCGAGCTGCCGAGCAGTGGCCGGCGCATCTCCTGGCTGTTTCAGGAAAACGGTGAGGACCGCGAACTCATGTCCGACGGCGGCTATTCCTGTTCCGACGACGTACTCGGCGGCGTGACCCTGGCCAGGCACGGCGCCGGGGTATTTCAAACCTACAAGTTCATCGTCGAAAAAGAGCTGGCCGACGGCAGCCTGATCGAGGTGTTGCAGCCCTACGCCGGACGCTCACGGCCTTACACCCTGCTCTACCCGCACGGCCGTTATGTGCCGCAGCGGGTGCGCGCGTTTGTGGATTTTCTGTTGCAGTATCGCCAAGAGTGGGCGAGCGACTAGGCCGGCGAATTGAATGGATTCAGCTTGCAGATCAGGCCGCTCCCGGTCCGATCAACATGCTTTCGATCTTGGCGCCCGGCATCATTTGCTGCAGGCCTTCGATGAGTTTGTCGCCGGCTTCGGTCAGTGCTTCCAGCGGCATCTCGGGCAGGCTTTCGAGGATGAACCACATCTGCTGCGCCTGGGCATCGAGGCGGGTTCTGACGCCCTGGCGCCAGTTCCAGCGGCGGCAGGTCACGCCTTGATCGTCGCGCCAGACCACCTCGCCGGCGTCGGGGAAGTCATGGGCCGGGACGCCCTCCTTCATGGTGTCGAACGGTTCGCTGCCGTCGGCCATTACCAGGCGCGGCGCGCCGACGTAGGCCTGGGCATTTTCGCCTCCGACCGGGATCGCGTAGGCCAGGCTGATGGCGTTGTACAGATCGACCACCGGGTCGATGCTCGGCAGGCTGCCATCGCGCAACACGCGTTTGCGCAAGGCTTCGGCCGAGCACGGCGTACGTTGCGGCTTGGCGCCGAAGCGGCGGAACACTTCGGCCCACGCCTGCAAGTGCGCCGCCGCCCACTCCGGACCGCCCGCGGTCACCGCCTGACAGGCGCTGGCAAGGGCTTCGCTGGCGATCTGCGGGCGGCTAATCAGCGCCGCTTGCACGACAAACTCAACGCTCTGAAGCCCGGCGCCAGTTGCGCAACAGCCGGATCGATTGACGGCACGACAGACAGCATTCCAGAATCCCCTCAAACCTGAATTTCAAACGATGCTAGCGACCAATGACCAAAAAAGTCAATATATCGACCGAGGCCGGCGCCGACGTCCAGAGCGTAAGCGAAGCGGTTGCGCGCACCCTCAAGCACGCCCGTAAAACACAGAACATGACCCTCGACGAACTGTCGCGGCGCGCCGGTGTGAGCAAGGGCATGGTGGTCGAAATCGAAAAATGCGCAGCCAACCCGAGCATCGCCCTTCTGTGCAAGATTGCCGCCGCGCTGGGGCTTTCCGTTGCGGACTTCGTCAACGTCGCCGACACACCCGCAGCACATTTGATCGGCAGTCAGGACATCCCCACGTTATGGCACGGCGAACTCGGTGGATCGGCGCGATTGCTGGCCGGCACCAGCGGCCCGAACATGCTCGAATTGTGGCGCTGGGAAATGTTTCCCGGTGAAAGCTACAGCTCCCTCGGTCACCCGCAAGGTACCACCGAACTTTTTCACGTCGAGAAAGGCACATTGCGGCTCAAGGTTGGCGCGGCGGAACTGATCATCGGCCCAGGTTGCTCGGCCGTGGCCAGAACCGATGTGCCGCATGAGTATGCCAATCATGGGAAATCCAAGCTGGTGTTCACCATGTCGGTGACGGAGATTCATCAGGCGGTTCGACTGTGAGTTATTTACCTGAACGCTGATCGTTCCCATGCTCCTGCGCGGGAATGCCTCTTGTGACGCTCTGCGTCACGCTTTGGACGCGGAGCGTCCGGGGCTGCATACCCACGCGGAGCGTGGGAACGATCATCACGCCTGAGTTCGCCTGGATATCCTGGATCGGCGTAACGTTAAAGGGCAACTCGGTCAGTCTCCTCTCCCTCTGGGAGAGGGTTAGGGTGAGGGCTCTACGCCTGCGCCTGCGCTGTCATTGCGGCTTGGGATGTTCCTGCGAAACCGAGTTCGTCGCGTCGACATCGGCCATGTCTTCATCAACCGGCGCTTCGTCATCCGCCGGCAACGGCACCTCGGGCTTCTCGCGCGTTGAATCGTGCCCCGCCTCATTGTCCGTCGGGCGCGTTGCGCCTTGCTGGGACTGATTACCCGGTGCATTTTCGTCTATGTGCATGTCTGCTCTCCGTTGTGATTCACAGTGGGTTAAAACTGAGAAAAGCCCCTGCCGGGCAAGTGCCCGACGCTGGACGAACGGTGCATTGCCCGGCCGGCAGCCGTCCGCTCAGTCCGATGGAACCGCGGTTTCCTGCGGGTTTTCCAACGCACAACCCACCACGGAGAATCCGCACATGGACACTCTGGTCTCGACCCTCAACGAATACGCCGAACCGCTGCCGGATGTTGGCAGTGACGCCTTTGCCGACCTCTTCGACCGCTACGCCGATGCCCAGGTCGTGCTGATCGGCGAAGCCAGCCACGGCACTCACGAATTCTACAAAGCACGCGCGGCGATCACCCGGCATCTGATTGCCCATCATGGTTTCACCATTGTCGCGGTCGAGGCTGACTGGCCGGACGCCGATCAGATTGATCGCTGCGTGCGCGGCCGAAGCAAAGGGGCGTGGCACGATGCGGCGTTTGCGCGCTTCCCGACCTGGATGTGGCGCAACACCGACGTGCAGGCGTTTACCCGCTGGTTGCAGCAATACAATCAAGCGCAGCCGGCAGAGCAGCGCGTGGAGTTTCGCGGACTCGACGTGTACAGCCTGCGCAGTTCGATTCGCGAGGTGCTGGGGTTTCTGCAAGACGCCGACCCGGCCATGGCCCGCGAAGCACAACAGCGCTACGCCTGCCTCAATCCCTGGCACGATGACCCGGCGCTCTACGGGCATTTCACTGAAGTCGGCGGCATGGCCACTTGCGAACGCGCCGTGCTCGAACAGCTTCAGGCCCTGTTGAATGAACGTCTGAGCCTGATGGAAAACGACGGCGAAGCGCTGTTCAACGCCACCCAGAATGCCCGCGTCGTGCGCGCTGCCGAGCAATATTATCGAGCGATGTATCGCGGCAGCCGCGAGTCGTGGAACCTGCGCGACCGGCACATGTTCGAGACCCTGCAAGCGTTGCGCATGCGCCAGGCGCACGAGGCGAAAGTGATCGTCTGGGCGCACAATTCGCACATCGGCGATGCCCGCGCCACGCAAATGGGCGACAGCGGCCAACTGACCCTCGGCCAGCTGTGCCGGCAAGCCTTTGGCGCAGACGCGGTGCTGATCGGCATGGGCACCGATCAGGGCAGCGTGGCTGCCGCCGACGACTGGGACGCGCCGATGCAGATCAAAAATGTGCTTCCCGCCCTGCCGCGCAGTTGGGAGCGCGCCTGTGTCGAAGCCGCTTACCCGCGAGCATTGTATGACTGGCGCGCGGCAGATCACGCCGAGTTACGCGAAGCCCTCACGCGGCGCCTGCTGGAACGCGCGATCGGGGTGATCTACCGGCCGCAGACCGAACGACAAAGCCATTACTTCGACGCCACCCTCAGCGAGCAATTCGATGCGTATTTATGGTTCGCGCAGACCACGGCGATTACACCGCTGTCGAGCCCGGGTTCATCGAGTCATGAAGAGGACACGTTTCCGTTTGGGGTGTGAACGGTATCGGTAGAACAATGTAAAAAGCGAGTGGCTTGCCAGAGAGTCGTTTGTACGACTTTTTACCAATTTTGTCCTATCCCTGGGCAAATGCCGAAAGCTCTCGCCGCAATCTCCGTTGCGTCCTACAGCCAGCCTGAATGGATAGTTCTATGGTGCAGCCTTGTTCAATCGAAAGAACAGCGAGGCGAAAGTGCATAGAGATATCTTTTCCAAATGGGCTGAAAGCGCCGAGGGATTGGCAGCGCTAGAATGTTCTGGCTATATTTGTCCAGAATACAGGAGTGAGCTGATGATCATCGTTCCGCTGGCTGAAGCAAAAAACAACCTATCCAAACTTGTCGATGATGCCGCCGCCGGACAAGTCATCACGATTGCCAAGCATGGCCGGGCGATGGCTCGCCTCGTTCCTGTAGGCAAGCCGAACGCACTGCGTATTGGTGCAATGAAGGGCAAACTGGTGCTGCCTGCAGATTTCGACTCACCATTGCCCGATGACATCCTGGATGCATTCGACGGCACTCAGGCATGAGGCTACTGCTTGATACCCATATTCTGCTCTGGACACTCAGTGATGACGCCAGATTGTCTGGTAAAGCCAGAAAGCTGATTGAAAACGCTGCCGATATCTACATCAGTGCCGCCACTTTTTGGGAAATGGCTATCAAGGTTGGCCTCGGTAAGTTAGATGTTGATCTGGATGACGTCCGCCAACATTGCCTTGATAGCGGGTTTATCGAATTGCCGGTGACCACGGAACACGCCATAGCTGTGAAGGATCTTGAACACCATCATCGGGATCCGTTTGATCGCATTATCGTCGCCACAGCCATGACTGAACCGATGAGGTTGCTTACGGCCGATCCGTTGGTCGCTCGATATTCTGATCTGGTGGTTCTGGTTTAACCCGATGCGTGGCTTTCCTACAATCGCGCTTCGTCATTCAAAATCCATATTGAATGTCGGGCCGCCATCGCTTGCAGGCAAGCTCCTACAATTTGTTCGTGGTTCTTCAATTGAAATGCGGTCCACTGTGGGAGCGGTGTGTTTAAGGTGGCAACGACAAAAGCCCGCTTTCAAAGCGGGCTTTTTGTTCTGTAGCGATACCGACTACTTCTGCTTTGCAGTCAACGCCGAGTAGCTGTTCATCAGGTTGCGGTAATTGGGAATACGCTGCGACAGCAGGTTGCCCAGGCCTTCGATGTCGTTGCGCCAGTCGCGGTGCAGCTCACAGGCCACCGAGAACCAGTTCATCATTTGTGCGCCAGCCTGGGTCATGCGGCTCCACGCGGCTTGCTGCACGGTGGTGTTGAAGGTCCCGGAAGCATCGGTGACCACGAACACATCAAAACCTTCCGCCAATGCCGACAGGGTCGGGAACGCTACGCAGACATCGGTGACCACGCCGGCAATGATGATCTGCTTGCGGCCGGTCGCCTTGATCGCTTTGACGAAGTCTTCGTTGTCCCAGGCATTGATCTGGCCTGGGCGAGCGATGTACGGCGCGTCCGGGAACATCTCTTTCAGTTCCGGGACCAGCGGGCCGTTCGGGCCTTGTTCGAAGCTGGTTGTGAGGATGGTCGGCAGGTTGAAGAATTTGGCCAGGTCGGCGAGGGCCAGCACGTTGTTCTTGAACTCGTTGGGCGAGAAGTCCTGCACCAGGGAAATCAGACCGGTCTGGTGATCGACCAGCAGCACGATAGCGTCGTCTTTGTTCAGGCGGTTGTAAGTTGGAGTGGTCATGGTGGGCGTCCCTTTTCAAGTTTGAAGTTTGTTGTTGCGTTCAAGTTGGGTACAGATTACTGACCCATCGAAAAGGGATAAATCGGCTGAAACGCGTTTCACTGTCCACTCAGAGTGGACAATGTTTATTCACCCTCATCCTCTAAAGCCAGCGGCAGTGACGCCAGCATCTGCGCGTGACACACCGCGAGAATTTCATCGGCCAGCGCCGAATCATCCGGGCAGGCCCGAGACAGCATCACCGCGCCCACCGCTTGCGCCAGCAACCCGATCATCTTCAAACGCGCCGCGTCCGGCGCCGCGGCGGCGTCAGTCGGGTACTTGGCGCCCAGCGTCTGCAAGGTGCGCTCGATGCCGTCGGCGAAGGTGGCTTTCAACTCGTCCGGCTGGCGGGCGGCGTCACCGCAGAGCGCCGCCATGGTGCAGCCGTCGCCACGTCCATCGCGATGCTCGCGCGACACGTAAAGGTCGATGAAGCCTTTGACGTCGAGGGTTTCGGCGACCGCCAGTGATCGCCCCAGGCTGTTGGCCGAGGCTTCGGCCATCAAATCGGCCTTCGAGCCGAAGTGCTTGTAGAAGCCGCCGTGGGTAAAACCGGCCGCCGCCATCAGATCAGCCACACCGACGCCATCAAACCCTCGCTCACGAAACAGCTCGGACGCCGTCTCGACGATGTGTTCACGGTTGGCCTGTGCCTGGGCTTTGCTGACTCGCATGAGCGGTACCTCTTTACGCTGAAAATTATCCGCTGATGATACATAGATGTTGGCCATAATCAAAACTATTGACAGCTTAGATTTAGATCATCATCCTAAATCCACTTGCTGCTATCCGGCATTTACCCCAACCGATGCATTCGCAAAGAGATGAATCAATGACCACTCGCCCTGCTGTCCTGATCACTGGCGCTTCCACCGGTATCGGCGCGGTCTACGCCGAACGTTTCGCCCAACGCGGGCATGATCTGGTGCTGGTCGCTCGCGATGCTGCACGCCTCGACACACTGGCGGCCAAACTGCGCAGCGAGCACAGCGTTGCCGTCGATGTGATCCCGGCCGACCTGACCCGACTCAGCGATCTTTCCACCGTCGAAGCGCGCCTGCGTGACGATGCGCGCATTGGCATCCTCGTCAACAATGCGGGGGCGGCGCAGTCCGGCAGCTTTATCGAGCAGAGCACCGACAGCGTGGCCAATCTGGTCGCCCTCAACACCACCGCCCTGGTACGCCTTGCCAGCGCGATTGCGCCGCGTCTGGCCAAGACCGGTGACGGTGCGATCATCAATATCGGTTCGGTGGTCGGACTGGCGCCAGAGTTCGGCATGTCGGTCTACGGCGCGACCAAAGCGTTTGTGCTGTTCCTTTCGCAAGGCCTGAGCCTGGAACTGACGCCGCTGGGCGTGTACGTGCAAGCCGTGCTGCCCGCCGCGACCCGCACGGAAATCTGGGACCGCGCTGGCATCGACATCAACACCCTGAGCGAAATCATGGAAGTCAGCGATCTGGTCGACGCCGCACTGGTCGGTTTCGATCGCCGCGAGCCGGTGACCATTCCACCGCTGCACGAAGGCCAGCGCTGGGATGACCTGCAAACCGCGCGTCAGGGCTTGCTCGGGCAGATTCGCCAGTCCGCGGTTGCCCAGCGTTACCTGCCATGAAAGCTTTTCTCATCGACCGCTACGGCAAACACAACGGGCACATTAGCGACGTCGCCGAGCCCGCACCTGGGCCTGATGACGTACTGATCGAGGTGCACGCGGCGAGCGTCAATGTCCTCGATTCGAAGATCCGCCGCGGTGAATTCAAGTTGATTCTGCCGTACTCGATGCCATTGGTACTGGGCAACGATGTCGCCGGTGTGGTGATCTCGACCGGCGCCGCGGTCTCCGCTTTCAAGCCAGGGGATGAGGTCTATGCGCGGGTGCCGGAACAGCGCATCGGTACGTTCTCCGAGCGGATTGCCGTGGATCAGCACGCGGTCGCGCACAAGCCTGCCAACCTCAATATGGAACAGGCCGCGGCGATCCCGTTGGTGACGCTGACTGCGTGGCAAGCGCTGGTCGACATTGCGCAGTTGCGCGCCGGGCAGAAAGTGCTGATCCATGCCGGTTCCGGCGGCGTCGGCACGGTCGCCATTCAACTGGCCAAACACCTCGGTGCGTTCGTGGCGACCACCACCAGCACGGCGAATGTCGAGTGGGTCAAGGCGCTCGGCGCGGACGTGGTGATCGACTACAAACAACAGCGTTTCGAGGAGGAGCTGCGCGGTTACGATGTGGTGCTCAACAGCCTCGGTGCCGATGTGCTGGAGCAATCGCTGAAGGTTCTGAAACCCGGCGGTCGGCTGATTTCCATCTCCGGCCCACCCACCGCAGACTTCGCCAAGGCGCAAGGTCTGGCCTGGCCGCTGCGGCAAGTGATGCGCTTGTTGAGCCTGAAGATCCGTCGCAAGGCTCGCCGGCACAACGTCAGTTACAGCTTTCTGTTCATGCGGGCCAACGGCGCGCAGCTGCGCGACATCAGCGCGTTGATCGAGGCCGGCAAGCTGGCGCCGGTCTTGGATCGCAGCTTTGCGTTTGAGTCGACTGGGCAAGCGCTGGCTTATGTCGAACAGGGCCGCGCCAAGGGCAAAGTCGTCGTGCGGATGAAATAGCCGCATGCCTGTCGATGACGTTGCCGGCTATGCCGAAGATTTGCCTGCCAACACACAACAGTTCGGCACCACTGAGCCCGAGGAGGAGCAAACGTCCGCGACCGAGCCGCCAGCCACCCTGCTCGACCCGGCCGCCATCGTCTGGCGGCCCTTGGTGCTTGAGCCCTGACAAGCTGCCTGTCAGGTATTCAACGGCGTTTGCGGCGTATCCGGGTTGAGCTGCCGGCGGCGGAACTGCCCCGGCGGCTGGCCGTGAATCTGCCGGAAACGCCGAGAGAAATACGCCTCGTCGGCAAACCCGCACAGGCGCGCCACCTCGCCCACGGAGCGGGTGCTGTTGAGGAGGAAATTGCGCGCCGCGTGCATCCGCCGTTCGAGCACCAGTTCGGTGAAGGTCTTGCCGATTTCCTTGCGCAGCCAGTGGGTCAGATAGGTCGGTGACAGGTACGTTGCCGCCGCCACTTTGATCAGGTTCAGGTCCGGGTCGGCGATATTCTTGCGCAGGTATTCGAACATGCGGCTCAACGCATCGCGTCGGCTGACTTCGGCGGCGTTTTCTTCGGCCAGACGCTTGAGCGGCTCGGCATACAGAAAACACACGCTGCCGATCAACTGCAGCAACAAGCCCTTGAGCATCTCCCGCGTGCCGAACTGGCGATTCTCGTCGAGGCGGCGCATCTGCTCGATCAGCGCACAGACACCGGTGAAATCGGCGTCCGCGAGAATGAAATCCAGATGCTCCTGAAAGCGGAACGGCGACAGCTCCGGCGCCAGCAGGATCGACACCTCTTCGAGGTCCATCGGGTCGCACTGCAAGTGCGGCAACAGGAAGGTCTGGGAAAAGTTGATGACGAAGAAATTGCTCTCCGCCGGGTGCGGAATCACGTGCACACGGTGCGGCAGGATGAACGCCAGGGTGTTGCGCGGGAACGGACGTTCGACGTTGCCGATGTGCTGCACGGTGTCGCCGCCGAGGTTGATCTGGATCTGAAAGTATTCGTGGCGATGCGGCGCGGTTTCGGCGCGGCGGCCCTTTTTGTCGCGAATGTAGAAGTCGGTCAATTCGCTGCGTTGCTGCATGACGTAGGTGGGAATCCGGTGCGGTGACGACATCGGCTGAGGGTCCTTCGGCGGGTACGTGGGCGCGAATCATCTTGCAGGCAAGCCAGCAACGCAGCAAGCAGTCATACGATGACATGAGCATCGGTAATTTTTTCCGCTGGAGAATGGCATTTCGCCTGTCCAAAAAAGCAAAAGCCCTACAAAAACGTATTTCTGTTTTATTTCAATGGTTTATCAAATTCCGCAATCAGAATGGCTCTTGCCGTACGAACTTTTTTTCTTGGACAGGTTTAACCAGCGCTCCCGTTATAAGAAAAAACGTTCTAACCCCTGGCTTGATCTGAAGATGTTGTACGACCACTGTAATAGCCAACGCAGCCCAGCCTCCTCCAAAAACAATCAAAGGTGTGCCCGTCATGATCCAGCCATCGCTCCTCACCGCCCCTCCCGATCCCGCCGAACCGGCCCGCCGTGAGACGTACCTGAACGTCTGACGCCGGGCCTTCGTGCCGTCGCTTTTCAACGCCGATCTGTCTGCCCCGACGCTTGTGGGCAAGGCCTTCGGCTGCGCGAAAACCTCTCGACCCTTCTAACAATAACGAGGTCCGACCATGTCCAATTCCCATGCTTCTCAAGCCAGTGTGCCGCCGGTGATTGCCGGCGCGCGCGACGCCGTGGTGCCGCAACGCCTGCCCTCGCGGCGGCGCTGGTTCATGCTGTCGCTGTTGCTGATCGCGACCATCATCAACTACATCGACCGGGTCAATATCTCGATCGCCGCACCGTTCATGGCCAAGGACCTGGGCCTGGACAAGATCGAGATGGGCCTGATCTTCTCCGCGTTCGCCTGGACCTATGCGTTGGCGCTGGTGCCGGCCGGGTTCATCGCCGACCGCTTTGGCTCGCGCTTCACCTACGGGGTGTCGCTGATCAGTTGGTCGACGGTCACCGTGTGCCAGGGCTTCGCCACCGGTTTCGCGTCGCTGTTCGGCCTGCGCCTGGCGGTCGGCGCCATGGAAGCCCCGGCGTTCCCGGCCAACAGCCGCGCGGTGACGGTGTGGTTCCCCGCGCGCGAACGCGGGCTGGCGAGCAGCATTTATGTCTGTGGCCAGTACCTCGGCACGGCGCTGTTCACCGGCGCCTTGCTGTGGCTGGCGACAACCTTCGACTGGCGCCACGTGTTCTACAGCACCGGCGCACTGGGCATCGTTTTCGGTGTGTTGTGGCTGTACCTGTATCGCGATCCGCTCAATTGCAAAAAGGTCAGCAAGGCCGAATTGCAGTACATCGAAGCGGGCGGCGGTCTGGTCAAAAGCAGTCAGGAACGCACCCGTTTCAACTGGCGGCAGATCGCCGAATTGTTCAGCTACCGTCAGGTCTGGGCGATCTGCATCGGCAAGTTCGCCAGCACCTCGGCGCTGTACTTCTTCCTGACCTGGTTCCCCACTTACCTGATCGAAGAACGCCAACTGACGATGATCAAGGCCGGGATCTTCGCCGTGTTGCCTTTCGTCGGCGCCACCGTCGGCATTCTGCTCGCCGGGATCGTCTCAGACGGATTGATACGCCGCGGCTACTCGATGTCATTCGCGCGCAAGTTGCCGCTGGTGGTCGGGTCGATGCTGGGCATGTCGATCGTGCTGGTGAATTTCACCGACTCGAACACGATCTGCATTGCCGTGCTGACCATCGCTTTTTTCGCCCAGGGCATCGCCTCGTCTTCGTGGGCGGCGGTCTCGGAAGTCGCGCCCAAGGAATTGATCGGCCTGACCGGCGGCATCACCAGCCTGGCGGCGAACATCGGCGGCATCGTCACGCCGATCGTGATTGGCGCCATCGTCCATGCCACCGGCTCGTTCGCCTGGGCGTTCTGGTTCATCGGCGGCGTGGCACTGATCGGTACCCTCTCCTACTCGCTGCTGCTCGGCCGCCTGTACCGCATCGAACTGAAACCGCGCTGAGCGCAACAGCACTGTTTTCTCCAAGCCGAAGCGGCATTCGTCCAACTACACCGACGCGCGCCGCCGTAGGCTGATCTCACACACAGGACCTCACAGGATGAACATGACTGAATACGTTTTCACTCCGGATCTGCCCGCGACCTTGCCGGTGGTGGGCAGCGCGCAACGCTTTCCTGTCGGTCGGGTGTTTTGTGTCGGTCGCAACTACCCGTGGCCGGACAGCCAGGGCCAGTCGCGCCAGCCACCGGTGTTCTTCATGAAGCCGGCGAGCAATGTCGTCGATGCCGTCGGTGAAGTGGCCTACCCGCCGCTGACCGAAGAGTTCGTCCATGAAATCGAACTGGTGGTGGCGATTGGCGAAGGTGGCGCGAACATTCCCGAAGACCAGGCGCTGGCCTATGTCTGGGGGTACGCCGCCGGGCTCGACCTGACCCGCCGCGACGTGCAACTGACGGCCAAGAGCAAGGGCCTGCCGTGGGAAGGTGCCAAGGTTTTTGATGGCGCTGCGCCGATGACCGCGATCGTGCCGGTCAGCCGCGGCGGCCATCCCGAGGGCGAGTTGTGGCTCAACGTCAACGGCGAGGAACGCCAGCGCGGCAGCCTCGACAACCAGATCTGGTCGGTCAGTGAAGTGATCAGCCGCATCTCTCGTTCGGTGGCGTTGCGCGCCGGCGATCTGATCATGACCGGCAGCCCGGCGGGCGTCGATGCGCTGCAACCCGGCGACCTGATCAGTGCTGGCATCGACGGCATCGGTCAATTGGAAATGCGCGTCGGCGCTCGCCCTCAGCCATTTGCATAAGGAGTACCCGAGCATGTCCAATTCTTCACCGCTAAAAGTCGCGCTGGTCACCGGTGCCGGCAGTGGCATCGGTCGCGCGGTAGCGCTGGGCCTGATGGCCGACGGGTTCACCGTGGTTGCCGCCGGACGCCGCGCGGAACCTTTGCAAGCGCTGGTCGAACTGGCCACGAGCGAAGGTCACCAGGCGCTGGCGGTACCCACCGACGTGCGCGACCCGGCCAGTGTCGACGCGCTGTTCGCAACCATTGCCGAGGTCTACGGACGCCTCGACGTGGTGTTCAATAATGCCGGGGTCAATGCCCCTGCCGTGCCGCTGGATGAACTGACGTTCGAGCAATGGCGCAACGTCATCGACACCAATCTCAACGGGGTTTTCCTGTGTGCCCGCGGCGCCTTCGGCCTGATGCGCCGCCAGCAGCCACAGGGCGGACGCATCATCAATAACGGTTCGATTTCCGCGCACACGCCGCGCCCGTTCAGCAGCGCCTACACCGCGAGCAAACACGCGGTGCTGGGCCTGAGCAAATCGCTGGCGCTGGACGGTCGCGAATTCAACATCGCCTGCAGCCAGATCGACATCGGCAATGCGTTGACCGAGATGTCCGAGCGCATGACCCGCGGCGTGCGCCAGGCCAACGGCAGCATCGCCGTCGAGCCGATGGTCGACGTCAAGCACGTCGCCGAGGCCGTGCGCTATATCGCTGGCCTGCCGCTGTCGGCCAACGTTCTGAACATGACCGTCATGGCTACCGCCATGCCGTTTGCCGGCCGCGGTTGAGCCGGCCTTTTTATTCGGTAAGTGAGGTTTACATGAAGCCCGAAGTCTTGCAGTTGAGCCCGATTCTGATCCCCGAAATCAACGCCCGTCTCGATGAACTATTCACCGTCCGACGCTATTTCCAGCAGGCCGACAAAGCCGCTTATCTGCGTGAGCACGGCGCCACTATTCGCGGAGTGATCACCGGCGGGCACACCGGCATCAGCCAGGAACTGATGGCTCAATTGCCGCAGCTGGAAGTGGTGGCGGTCAATGGCGTCGGCACCGACGCGGTCGATCTGGCCTACGCTCGCGATCGCGGCATTCGCGTGACGGCAACCATTGGCGCGCTGACCGAAGACGTCGCCGACCTTGCCATCGGTTTGCTGATTGCCGTGTGCCGTGGCCTGTGCACCAGCGATCGCTACGTGCGCTCGGGTGAATGGCCGCACAGCCCGACGCCGCTGGCGCCGCTGCCATTGGCACGACAGGTGTCGGGCATGCGCATCGGTATCGTCGGCATGGGCCGGGTCGGTCGTGCAGTGGCTAGCCGCGCCGCCGCATTCGGCTGCCCGATCAGTTACACCGATCTGCAGCCGATGAGCGATGTCAGCCACACCTTCGTCGCCGATCTCAAGCAGTTGGCCCGCGACAGCGACGCGCTGATTCTCGCCGCCGCCGCCGACAAGGCTGAAGCGATTATCAATGCCGAAGTCCTGCAGGCGTTGGGCAAGGGCGGTTATTTGATCAATGTGGCGCGCGGCAAACTGGTCAACGAAGCGGACCTGCTGGCCGCGCTGACGGCTGGCGAAATCGCCGGGGCCGGGCTGGATGTGTTTGTCGATGAGCCGAATGTGCCAGAAGCCTTGTTCAGCAACGAACAGGTGGTGCTGCAACCGCACCGCGCCAGCGCCACCTTGCAGACGCGTACGAGGATGGGCGAAATGGTGGTTGCCAGCCTGCTCGACAGCTTTGCCGGCAAGGTGCCGCAGGGGTGTGTCACCGGGTAAGCGCCGCGGCTGAAATGGCAGCCCCCGCGCCAGCCCGAGCCTACCCCAACTGATCGTTCCCACGCTCCGCGTGGGAATGCCTCTTGTGACGCTCTGCGTCACGCTTCTGGACGCAGAGCGTCCGGGGCTGCATTCCCACGCAGAGCGTGGGAACGATCAGGTTGCTCCGCGTGGGTACGATCAGGATCGACTCGGTCGGCTCCCTCTTCCTCTGGGCGGTCCGACGCTTCGGGAGGGCTGGGGTGAGGGTCTGCTGTTCGCACAGATCCCAAACCACCTCACAAGGTATACGAAATCCCCACCTGCACCGTCCGCGGCGCGCCCGGATAGGCGTAGACGTTGCCGAACGCCCCTTCCTCATAATCACGATCGAACACATTCTTCAGATCAAGATTGAGCCGCACCTTGTCGTTGACCTTATAAAAGCCCAGCAAATCGACCACCGTGTAGCTGTCCATCGAAAACGCGGTATTGGCGGTTTGTCCGGCGCGTTCGTCGACATACTTGAGTCCGGTGCCGAGGCCCAGGCCTTTGAGGGCGCCGTCCTGGAATTCGTAGACGTTGAGCAGGCTGAAGCTGTTTTGCGGAATGTTCAGCAAGCGGGTGCCGGAGCGGATCGTGTTGTCCTTGGTCACTTCGGCATCGACATAGGCGTAGCCGCCGATGACCCGCCATTCCGGGGTGAGGTTGCCGGCGACGTTCAGGTCGAAGCCACGGCTGCGCACCTCGCCTGCGGCGACGCTGAAGGTCGAGTCGACCGGGTCGGTGGTCAGCACGTTGCGTTTTTCGATCTGGTAGATCGCCGCGTCGATGCTCAACTGATGATCCAGCGCCTCCCACTTGAGGCCCATTTCATAGGATTTGCCTTTCTCCGGGGCAAAGCCGCCACCGACGCGGCTGGCGCCGGTATTGGGTTTGAACGAGCGCGCGGTGTTGGCGTAAATCGCGAGGGTTTCGGTCAGATCGTAGGTCACGCCCAGTCGCGGGGTCACCGCGTTATCCGCCGCCTGCCAACTCTTGCCGCCCGGCACGTAGGTTTCGTAGTCGTGTTCGAAACGCTCGAAGCGCGCCCCGGCCAGCACTTTCAGGCGCTCGGTCAACGCCACCTGATCCTGGACGAAGGCCGCGTAGGTCTTGAGGTTTTCCTTGTCATGGGTCGGCGTGCGGGTCAGGGCCGGGCGCGGCTGGCCGTAGACCGGATCGAAGATGTCGATCGGGTAGGCGCCGACCGCACCGCTGGAGCGCTGGATGATCGACTTGTAATCGTAGTCTTCGTATTCGATGCCGGTGAGCAAGGTGTGCTGCAAACCACCGGTGCTGAAATGCCCGGTCAGGTTCAGTTGGGTGTCCTTGTCGGTCCATTCCAGCTTGCGGTAGTTGAAGTTGCGCCCCAGGGTGCGACCGTCAGCGGCGATGCCGTTGGCTTCGATCGCGTTGCCTTGCAGCGAGCCGTCGAGCCACTGGAAACCGCCGCCGAGGGTCCAGTCGTCGTTGAGCAGGTGCTCGAAACGCAACTGGGCCATGTTGTTGTCATTGTGCAGTTTGCCGACGTCCTTCTCACCGAAGAAAGTGTCGCGCGAGGCGGTGCCGATCTGCTTCGGATAGCGCGTTACGCCACGGTCGAGCGGCGCATTGTTGCGCATGAAATCGCCTTCGAAAATCAGCTTGGTCGCGTCGGTCGCCTGCCAGCTCAGCACCGGCGTGATGCCGTAGCGTTCGGTCTCGACGTGATCGCGAAAGGTATCGCCGCCCTCGCCTACGACGTTGAGCCGATACGCCAGGCGCCCCTCTTCATCGAGCGGTCCGGAAGCATCGAGGGTGCCGCGTTTCATGCCTTGGTCGTTGAGCTGGCTACCCAGGGTGACAGTGCGCTCGGCCAGCGGTTGTTTGGACACCACATTGAAGGTGCCGCCGGGATCGCCGCGACCGTAGAGCGTGGTCGCCGGGCCGCGCAGCACTTCCAGACGCTCGATGGTGTTGGCGTCGGGCATGTTCGGGTAGCCGCGGTTGATCGGGAAACCGTTGCGATAAAACTCGCCGGTGGTGAAGCCGCGCACGGTGAAGGTGGTCAGGCCCTGGCCGCCGAAATTGTTCGCGCGGCCGACGCCGCCGGCGTAATCCAGGGCGTCCTGCAAGCGCGTCGCGCCGATGTCCTCGACCGCATCCTTGGTCACCACGCTGATCGATTGAGGGGTTTCATGAATCGCCGTGTCGGTACGGGTGGCACTGGCCGAACGCGTCGCGCGGTAGCCCTGCACCGGGCCGTCGGCCCGTTCGTAATCTGCCGTGCCGACCACATCGGTGGCGTCCAGCTCAAGCACTGAGGGTGCGTTAACAGCCTGTTCGGCCCACGAAGAACAAGACAACGCCTGCAGCACGCAAATGGAAAGCAGAGTACGACGCATGAAAAGGAAACCTTTACGAATAGGCCAGAACGGATGGCAGAACTGCCAACGAAACGGCGCGCATGGTATACCAGTGCAATGCGTAATTGAAACTTATTCTTATTTGTCATGTTGATCAGGATCGCTGACCCGGCGGGGTTTCGAATCAGTGGCCCAGTAGCTGCGTGGTCATCGCCATCGAGGTTTGCAGCGACTGTCCGGTGCGCTGCAACTTGTTCAACAGGCTGGCGCCCAGCCACAGTTGATACAGGGTTTCCGCCAGATGCCGGGCATCGCCCTTGGGCACGCTGCCGTCCGTCTGGCCCTGTTCGAGGCATTCGGTGATGCGCGATACCACGCGCTCGGCGCCATCGCGCAAGGTCAGACGCATCGACTCGGAGAGGTCGGCGACCTCTGCGCTGAGTTTCACCACCAGGCATTCATCGCCGTGGCCTTCGAGGGTGCAGCGGTTCTGCCAGCCCTGCCAGTAATCCATCAGCCGCTCGTAGGCGTTGAGCCCCGGCAGCGTCAGGCGCCGTTCCATGTCGGCGAGGTAGCCGACGAAGTAATCCTCGAGCAGCGCCTGGCCGTACAGCTCTTTGGATTTGAAGTAGTGATAGAACGAGCCCTTGGGCACACCGGCGGTCTGCAGGATCTCGTTCAGGCCAACGCTGGTGAAGCCCTTCTCGGCCATCATCCGGTGGCCGGTGTCGAGCAAGTGTTGGCGGGTGTCGTCGTAGGTCGGTTTCATGGGGCGCGAATTAGCTGGCATTAGACCAGTCGTATGCTGAGAAGGAAGGCGAGTTTGCCATACCTGACAGCGAAAAAACCAAAGATAAAAAATTACTAGACGACTGGTCTAATTGAGATCTATGCTGCGCCCCGACAAACGATTTCTGCCGGGTGCCAGCGATGGGCGAATCCCTCTCCCACGAAACACCTGACTCACACAAAGGTGCGTTTATGAAAATCCTGATGGTGCTGACCTCTCACGACCAACTGGGCAACACCGGCAAGAAAACCGGTTTCTGGCTGGAAGAATTCGCCGCCCCCTACTACGCCTTCAAGGACGCCGGCGTTGACGTCACGCTGGTTTCGCCGGCCGGTGGTCAACCACCGCTCGATCCGAAAAGCGACGAGCCCGGCGCGCAAACCGCTGAAACCGATCGCTTCCGCAAGGACCCTGCCGCCCAGCAGGCACTGGCAAACACCGGACGCCTGGCCGAGGTCAGCGCAGAAGATTTCGATGCGGTGTTCTACCCAGGCGGCCACGGCCCGCTGTGGGATCTGACTGAGGACAGACATTCGATCGCCCTGATCGAAGCCTTCGACCGCGCCAACAAGCCGCACGGTTTTGTCTGCCACGCACCGGGCGTTTTGCTGCACGTAGTTCGGGCTGATGGCCAGCCGATCGTCAAGGGCCGCAACGTCACCGGTTTTACCAACGCTGAAGAAGCGGCGGTCGGCCTCACTGACGTGGTGCCGTTCTTGATCGAAGACGAGTTCCAGCGTCTGGGCGGTCAATACTCGAAAGTTGCTGACTGGCAGGTACACGTGGTCGCCGACGGGCAACTGGTCACCGGCCAGAACCCGGCCAGCTCCGCCGCCGTCGCCGAGAAACTGCTGAAACTGCTCGGCTAAGTTCGCGCCCAAAACCCAAGAACGCCGTGCGCGGTTAGCCCGGCGTTTTTTTTCAATCGATCAATAGTCGACTGGTCTAATTACTCAAGGTCACTCCATGAAGCACAACCCGTTTTTTAACCCCGTCACCCTTGGCGGTTACACCCTGAAAAATCGCATCGTCCTGCCGCCCCTGACCCGCCAGCGCAGCACGCAACCAGGCAATGTCGCCAACGCGCTGATGGCCGAGTATTACCAGCAGCGTGCCGGCGCCGGCCTGCTGATCACCGAAGGCACGCAGATCGAACCGCGCGGCCAGGGTTACGCGTGGACGCCGGGCATCCATACCCCGGAACAAATCGCCGGTTGGCGCAAGGTCACCGAGGCCGTGCATGGCGCAGGCGGGGTGATTTTCGCCCAGCTGTGGCACGTCGGCCGGGTCTCGCACAGCGCATTGCAACCCGGCGGCGCGGCCCCTGTATCGGCTTCGGCGGTGGCGACCGATCGGGTCAGCGTGTTCATCGAAACCGCGCCCGGCGCCGGTGAGCTGGTGAGCCCTTCGGCCCCGCGCGCCCTGAGTTCGACAGAAGTTGAAGAACTGGTGCAGCTGTATATCCAGGCTGCGCGAAACGCGATGGACGCCGGTTTCGACGGCATCGAGTTGCACTGCGCCAATGGTTATCTGGTCAATCAGTTCATCTCGGCGCACAGCAACCTGCGCGACGACCAATACGGTGGCTCGCTGACCAATCGGTTGCGGTTTCTGCGTGACGTGGTCGCCGGTGTGGCCGAGTGCATCGGCAAGGACAAGGTCGGTGTGCGCTTTGCGCCACTGTTCACCACCACCGATGAAGCGCGGACGTATCTGGGCCTGGTCGAAGACGATCCGCACACCACCTACATCGAAGCGATCAAGATCCTTGAGAACGTCGGCATCGCCTATCTGTCGATCGCCGAAGCGGATTGGGACAACGCTCCCGAGATGCCACTGACTTTCCGTCAGGCCGTGCGCGACACCTTCAGCGGCGCGATCATTTATGCCGGGCGCTATACCGCCGAATCCGGCGCGCGCTTGCTGGAATCCGGCCTGGCGGATCTGGTCGCGTTCGGCCGTCCGTTCATGGCCAACCCTGACCTGCCGGCGCGCATCGCCAACGGCTGGCCGCTGAATGTGCTGAACCCGGCGACTGTCTACGGTGGTGGCGCTGAAGGCTATACCGACTACCCTTCATACGGCGGCTAACCCGGCGATCTGTGCACGATTCAGGCACCGCAGGTTTTCGTTCAACAGCGCGCAAATATCTATACACGAGCTACAATCTGTATAAGTATTCACAGCCAAAAAACGAATCCCTGGCCGAGCACCCGTTGCTGCTCCTCACCTGAATCCGTGCACATGAACACCACCCATCGGCTCTGTCTGGTGCTGGGCGACCAGTTGTCGTTCGACCTCGCTTGCCTCGCCGATCTCGACCGCGAGCACGACGCTGTGCTGCTGGTCGAGGTCATGGAAGAGGCCACCCATGTCGCCCACCATCCGCAAAAGATCGCGCTGATCTTCAGCGCCATGCGTCACTTCGCCAAGGCCCTGCAAGACCAGGGCATCCGCGTGCATTACGTCACCCTCGACGCCCCTCACAACAGCGGCTCGGTGCCCGGCGAACTCAAGCGCTGGCAGGTGCTGTTGCAAGCGCGCGAAGTGCACCTCACTGAATGCGGCGACTGGCGCCTGGAACAATCGCTGAAGGATTGCGGATTGCCGCTGCACTGGCATGCCGACCGGCGCTTTCTCTGTTCGCGTGATGAGTTTCGCGCCTGGGCCGCCGGAAAAAACCAGCTGCGCATGGAATACTTCTACCGCGACATGCGGCGCAAGAGTCGCCTGCTGCTCAACGGTGACGGCACGCCGGTCGGCGGCGCCTGGAACTTCGACAGCGACAACCGCAAAGCCCTGCCCAAGGGCGCCAAGCCACCCTACCCCGCGCGCTTTGCCAACGACGCGATCACACGCGACGTGTTGGCGCTGGTCGCCGAACGTTTCGCCAGTCACTACGGCGGCCTCGACGATTTCAATTACCCGGTGACCCACGCCGACGCCCAGGCACTCTGGGCTTATTTTCTCGACTATGGCCTGGCCGGTTTCGGTGACTATCAGGATGCGATGGCCAGCGACGAGCCGTTCCTGTTCCACGCCCGCATCAGCGCTGCGTTGAACATCGGTCTGCTCGATCTGCGCCAGCTGTGCAGCGACGTCGAATCGGCGTACTGGTCCGGCGCGATTGCCCTGAATGCCGCCGAAGGCTTCATTCGCCAATTGATCGGCTGGCGCGAATACGTGCGTGGCGTGTACTGGCTGAAAATGCCTGAGTACGCCGACGGCAATGTCTTCGCCAATCAGCGTGCGCTGCCGGAGTTCTACTGGACCGGCGCCACGCAAATGAACTGCATGGGCCAGGCCATCGGCCAAAGTCTCCAGCATGCCTACGCCCACCATATTCAGCGGCTGATGGTGACCGGCAATTTCGCCCTGCTCGCCGGCATCGCACCGAGCCAGATCTGCGACTGGTATCTGGCGATTTATATGGACGCATTCGACTGGGTCGAATTGCCCAACACCCTCGGCATGGTCATGCATGCCGACGGCGGCTACCTCGGCTCCAAGCCGTACTGCGCCAGCGGCCAGTACATCAACCGAATGTCCGACTACTGCCGCGACTGCGCCTATTCGGTTCGCGAAACCACGGCTGACAATGCTTGCCCGTTCAACGCCCTTTACTGGCATTTTCTGATGCGCCACGGCGATCGGCTGCGCGGCAATCAGCGGATGAGCATGATGTACAAGAACCTCGACCGCATGCCGCTGGCCAAGCAGCAGGCGCTGTGGCAACGCGGACAGAGTCTGCTCGAGCGGCTGGACAACGGCGAAGCGTTATAACTGCGCAGGCGTGCAACTTAAATGTGGCGCGCCGGGTCAATGCTGACACAGCGTCTAGCTCAGGGAGGTTCGTTGCGGCGTGCCGTTCGAATGCAGAGCCGACCATCAATAAGGCATGAGGAGTGGATGTCCTGAAACAGCTTTCTCGCGAGCAGCTCGAATCCGAGGTCACGCGCCTGCGCCTGGCCGTGGAAGCCACCTGCGACGCCGTCTGGGACTGGGATCTGAAGACCGACCGGATCGTCTGGAACGACTCACTGCAACAGGCCTACGGCTACGTCGCCGAGGCCATCGAGCCGACCTGCGACTGGCGTTTTGCGCAGATCCACACTCAAGACCGTGGCCGAGTGACCACCTCGATTCGCTCGGCAATCGACGGCACAGGCACCACCTGGAGCGCCGAGTACCGCTTTCGCTGCCACGACGGCTCGTATGCCGAAGTGCTCGATCGCGGTCACCTGATCCGCGATGCCGCCGGCCAGCCTGAGCGAATGATCGGCGCGATGCTCGACCTGACCCGCTCGCGCAGCGCGGAAAATGCACTGCGCCTGAGCGAAGAACGCTTCAGCACAATCCTCGAAACCATCGAAGCGGCGTTTGCCATCGTCAAGGTCAAATTCGATGTCGACGACCAACCGATCGATTATTTCTTTGTCGAAGCCAACCCGGCATTCGAGCGTCAGGCCGGGGTCAATCTACGCGGCAAATGGGTCACCGAGTTTGCACCAAACCTGGAACGGTTCTGGTTCGAGACCTACGGCCATGTGGCGAAAACCGGTGAACCGGCCAACTTCGAAAACTATGCCAATACCTTCGAACGCTGGTTCGACGTGCGCGCCGTGCGTGTTGGCGAGCCGGCCGATCGGCAGATCGCAATCCTGTTCAACGACGTCACCGAACGCCGCAATGCCCAGGAACGCCTGCGCGTCAGCGAGGCCGTGGCTCGCGAGAACATCGAGCGCGTACAACTCGCCCTCGCCGCTGGCGCGATCATGGGCACCTGGCACTGGCACCTGCCCGCCGATGGTTTTTCCGTCGATGAAGCCTTCGCCCGGGTGTTCAACCTCGACCCGGCGCTGGGCCGCGATGGCCTGAGCCTTGAGCAAATCGTCACCAGCGTGCACCCGGACGACCGTGAAGGGCTGATCGCCGCGATCAACGAAGTGATCGCCAGTGGCGGTGCCTATTCGCACCAATATCGCGTATGCGGGGCCGACGGCAAATACACTTGGATCGAAGCCAACGGCCGCGTCGAGATTGCCGAGGACGGCACCCCGCTGCGCTTTCCCGGGGTGCTTATCGACGTCGAAGAGCGGCGCAATGTCGAGGCCGAGCGCGACCGCGCCACCGCCGCCCTCCGTGCACTGAATGACACCCTCGAACAACGGGTTTCGGCACGCACCGCCGAACTGATGCAGGCCGAAGAGAAGTTGCGTCAATCGCAGAAAATGGAAGCGGTCGGGCAACTCACCGGCGGCCTCGCCCATGACTTCAATAACCTGCTGGCGGGGATTTGCGCCTCCCTCGAACTGGTCGACAAAAGGATCAGTCAAGGTCGACTGCAGGACATCGGCAAATACATGGAAATCGCTCAGGACGCAGCCAAGCGGGCGGCCGCCCTGACCCATCGACTGCTGGCATTCTCCAGGCGTCAGACCCTCGATCCACGGCCGACAGAAGTCAACGCGCTGATCGCCGGTATGACCGAATTGATCCAGCGCACCGTCGGACCGAGCATTCGCCTGAAAACCGTGGTCGCCGCCGATCTGTGGCCGGCGCTGGTCGATGCCAGCCAACTGGAAAACGCCCTGCTCAACCTGTGCATCAACGCCCGCGACGCGATGCCCGATGGCGGGCGCATCATCGTCGAAACCGCCAATCGTACGCTCGATGCCGAAGCCGCGCGGGCGCTGGACATGCCCGCCGGTCAGTACCTGTGCCTGTGCGTCACCGACACCGGTACCGGCATGAGCGCCGAAGTCATGGCCAAGGCTTTCGATCCGTTTTTCACCACCAAGCCATTGGGTCAAGGCACCGGGCTGGGGCTGTCGATGATCTACGGTTTCACCAAGCAATCCGGCGGTCAGGTGCGGGTGCAGTCGCAGGTCGGCCAAGGCACCGAAATGTGCATTTACCTGCCGCGTTATCGCGGCGCGGCGCAACGCAATAATGACGACGCGCAGAGCACCAGCACGCCGTTTGCCAAGGCCAGCGAGACCATCCTGATCGTTGACGACGAGCCGTCGGTGCGCCTGCTGCTCAAGGACATTCTCAAAGACCTCGGCTACAGCCTGCTCGAAGCGGCGGACAGCCTCGAAGGGCTTGAAGTGCTGCGTTCCGGCGCGAAGATCGACCTGCTGATTACCGACGTTGGTTTGCCGGGCGGCATGAACGGGCGGCAGATGGCCGATGCCGGACGGGAAATCCGTCCGCAGCTGAAAACCTTGTTCATCACCGGTTACGCGGAAAACTCGGTGATCGGCAGCAATCAGCTCGGCCCGGGCATGCAGGTGCTGACCAAACCCTTTGCGGTCGACACGCTGGTGTCACGGGTCAGTGGGCTGATGGCCGCGCCCTTCGAGTGACGGCTCCCCCCGGTACGCAGCGAAGCCGTTGCGCCCGGCGGCTTTGGCTTGATACAGCGCCTGATCGGCGGCTTCGATCAGCCTTTGCACAGCGTCCAGTTGCGCCCCCTGCGCTGCGGCAACGCCGATGCTCACGCTGACCCGTGCCAGTGGACTGGAGGGATGTGGCAACTGCGCCTGCTCAAGCCGATCAACGAGCAGTTGCGCCACCACCGCCGCGCCCTCCGCATCAGTGTCGGGCATGATCACCGCGAACTCCTCGCCGCCGTAACGCGCGACCAGATCCGACGGGCGCCGCACAGAGTCTTCCAGCAGTTTGCCGACTGCCTGCAGGCACGCGTCGCCGGCGACATGCCCGAGGGAATCGTTGTACAGCTTGAAGTAATCCAGATCGATCATCAGCAAGGCCAGCGAGCCGCCGTCGCGCTGGGCCCGGCGCGCTTCGGTGGCGAGGGTCTGGTCGAAACAGCGACGGTTGGCCAGCGCGGTCAGCGCATCCTTCATCGCCAGCAATTCCAGCTGTCGATTGGAGCCGAGCAACTGCTGCTGGGCGATCCGCAACTCTTCTTCGACCTGGGTGCGCCGACGAATATCGCGATAGAGAAACCAGCCGATGACACCGGTCAGCCCCAACAGGCTGGCGACCACCACTGCGGACAGCAAGGCCTCCGTGCGCCACGCCGCGAGGGATTCATGCTTGCCCAGCGCGACCGTGGTCACCAGCGGCAATTTCTGGCTTTTGCGAAACGCGTAGAGCCGTTCGACGCCGTCGAGGCTGGAAGTGAACGACGCGGTGCCTACCGAACGCTCGACGAGATATTTGGCGTAGATCGGCGATGTGGAAAAGTTGCGGCCCATGTCCTGCTCGCGGAACGGGTAGCGCACCAGCAGCGTGCCGTCGGTGTACGACAGGCCGATCGCGCCGTCCTGACCGACATCGAGCTTGCCAAACAGACGCAAAAAGTTCTGCACGCCCAGCGTCACCGCGACCACCCCGGCGAACGCGCCCTGATCGTCATTGAAGCGGCGACTGACGGTGATCACCCACTCGTCATTGCTGCGGCTGCGGATCGGCGGGCCGATGAACGTCTCACGGCTCGGATCGTCGCGATGATGAATGAAATAGGCGCGGTCGCTGCTGTCAGCGCCCTGGGGAATCGGCCGGTTGGATGACATCAGCCAATGGCCGTGACGGTCGTAAATGGTGATGCCGCTCAGTTGCGGCATCAGCGGTTGCTGATGGTTGATCAACGTGCGCAAGCGCTCGATGTGCGCCGGGCCGCTGCCTTCGGTTTCCAGGCGCTCGACCAGGCCGAGCAACAACAGCGAACTCTGGCGGACGATGCCTTCGGAATAGGTCGCCAGTGCTTGCGTCAGGTTCAGGCTGTGGACGTCGATTTCTTCCAGCGCACGCTCGCGCGAAGCGAGGACTTTCCAGATGGTCAGAGACGCCAGGGAACAGCCGATCACCAATAACAGGAGGATGACGAGATGGGTATCACGCTTCACGAAAGTACCTTATGGAAAGTCCGGTTTCCCGTTCCTGCCGTCAGCGGACCGAGGCCCTGACAGCGACCGTATGTCCTCGGCTGGGGCAAGGATACAAGCAGTCCAGGCAACGCGCAGCATCATCCTGCGCAATATCCTGTGGGAGCTTGCCTGCAAGCGATGGCTTTCTTTCAGGCGGTGAGTTTTGGGTACATATCCGTTGCTGCGGTGATGGCGACTTAGGGTTTCGCCCTTACGGCGAGTCCCTTTTTCAGACGCCAAAAAGGAACCAAAAGGCTTTGCTCCTACGTACGGCCCTCGCAGGCTCGGGTCCCTTCGCTGCGGGACCGATCCGGGCGCAGCGGCTACGGTTTGCTGCGCTGCACCTACTTCCGCTGTGTACGACTTCGTCGTACGGTCGCTGCGCTCCCACGCCCGGATCAATCCCTCCGCTCAGCCTTCCGATGTCGCCGGTTAGGCAAGATCAAGATCAAGGGCACTCGAGCTAACGCTCATTGTTGAGTGGTTAGAAGCGGGGGGTTGGCTTGGGATTTGTGGTTTGGCTGCCCCTCACCCCAGCCCTCTCCCGAGGGAGAGGGAGCCGATCTTTGGGCTTTTCAGAATCTGAGTCCAACTCGGTATCTCAGTCGGCGTATCTCTCACATCCACCGCGGTCAGTCCCCTCTCCCTCCGGGAGAGGTTAGGGTGAGGGGCTGTTGATTTTCGCGGTTTGATGCTCGTCCTCCGACCGTCGCTGCCCACGCAATGCGACGATGTCGCGCTTGGGCGCGGTGCCGAACAGTCGGCTGTATTCGCGGCTGAACTGCGATGGGCTTTCGTAGCCGACCTTGAAGGCCGCGCTGGAGGCGTCCTGCTGTTCGTTGAGCATCAGTCGCCGCGCTTCGGTCAGGCGTAACCACTTCTGATATTGCAGCGGGCTCATCGTCGTCAGTTGGCGGAAATGATGGTGGAAGGTCGGCGCACTCATCTGCACCCGCGCGGCCAGTTCCTCGACTCGCAACGGCGAGGTGTAGTTGATTTTCAGCCAGTCGATGGCTTTGGCGATGCGGTAGCCCTGCCCGTCGACCGCGGTGATCTTGCGCAACCGCGGCGCCTGATCGCTTTGCAGCAGGCGAAAGTGGATTTCCCGCTGAATCAACGGCGCCAGCACCGCGATTGCCTCCGGCTCGTCGAGGAGTGCGAGCAAGCGTTGGAACGCCAGCAGCATCGGCGGGGTGACCGAGCCGATACCGACGCTCTTGCGCTCGGCGCCGTCGCGGTATGACGGTGGCTCGCTGTGCGCGGCCAGCTCGGCAAGCATTTGCACATCGAGCTTGAACGACAGCCCCAGACAGGGCCGCTCGGGGCTGGCCTGCAGCACTTCGGAATTGGCCGGCAGATCCAGTGAGGTCAGCAGGAATCGCGAGGTGTCGTACATGAAGCCCTCGCCGCCCACCCACAGTTGCTTCTCGCCCTGAGCCACTAGAATCACGCTGGGTTCGACCATGCACACCAGCGGTGACGAGGGTTGCTCGCGGCGGAAAAAACCGAGCCCGGCGATCGCCGTGGGGAAATCGCCTGGTACGTCGGCATGCGCGCCGATGGTCTGCGCCAGCTCGGCTTGCAGCGATAAATAGGGGGAAAGTGTCATGGTCATAGGGTTCCGTTACCTCTGCGCTGAACTTTAGCGTGCCGGCGCGCGAGCGTCCCGCGCAAATGCCGCGACTCAGCGGATCAGGCAAGAAATCCAGCGAATCGCGCTACAGCCGTGCGCGCCTGGCCGGGACAATGGACGTTTTGCGCAACACAGGATTCGACAATGACCGTGACCACTTCCGCCCCGCCGCAATCGCACGCCTCATGGGGCGCGGTATTCGCCATGTCGCTTGCGGCCTTCGTATTGGTGGCCTCGGAGTTCATGCCGGTCAGCCTGCTGACACCCATCGCCAGCGACCTGCACATCAGCGAAGGCCAGGCCGGCCAGGGCATTTCCGTGTCCGGGCTGTTTGCCCTGCTCACCAGTTTGCTGATTCCGTTGCTGGCCGCAAGGGTCGATCGCAAGCCGCTGCTGCTGTCGCTGACCGGGTTGATGATCGTCTCCGGCAGCGTGGTCGCGTTCGCACCGAACTACCCGGTGTTCATGCTCGGTCGCGCACTGATCGGTGTGGCAATTGGTGGCTTCTGGTCGCTTTCGGCAGCGACAGCGATGCGTTTGGTGCCGGATGAACAGGTCACGCGGGCGATGGCGATCGTCAACGGCGGTAATGCGCTGGCAACCGTGATTGCCGCGCCGCTGGGCAGTTTTCTCGGATCGTTGATCGGCTGGCGCGGGGCGTTTTTCTGCGTGGTGCCGGTCGCCCTGTTGGCCGGGGCCTGGCTGATGTTCAGTCTGCCGTCGATGAAAGCCGCGGGTGGCGCGGTTTCCGGCAACGTCTTGCGCTTGCTCAAACGCCCGCCGGTGGCGTTGGGCATGCTCGCGGTCAGTGTGTTTTTCATGGGCCAGTTCATGCTGTTTACCTATCTGCGACCGTTCCTTGAAACGGTCACTCAGGTCAATGTCTCAGTGCTCTCGCTGATGCTGCTCGGCCTCGGCGTGGCCGGGCTGGCCGGGACTTTCCTGATCGAAGGGTTTGTGAAAAAGAGCCTGCGTCGCACGCTGATCGTCATTCCGCTGCTGATGGCGGTGATAGCGATGGCGTTGATTACCTTCGGCAGTTCAACGGTCATTACCGCAGTCTTGCTCGGTTTGTGGGGTCTGGTGGCAACCGCTGCGCCGGTGGGCTGGTGGACGTGGCTGGCGCGGACCCTGCCGGACGCGGCCGAAGCTGGCGGCGGTCTAATGGTCGCCGTGGTGCAACTGGCTATCGCCTCGGGGGCGATTGTCGGCGGCGTACTGTTTGATATGAGCGGCTATCGCGCGACGTTCGAATCCAGCGCTGGGTTGCTGGTGGTGGCGGCAGTGTTGGCATTACTGGCCGCGCGAGCGGCGTCACGGGTGCCGCAGCCATCGATGAGCCTGACCTGACTCGTCGTCCTGAATCCTCAAACGACAAAAGCCCGCTTTCAAAGCGGGCTTTGTTATGTAGCCATACCGATTACTTCTGCTGAGCCGTCAGCGCCGTATAGCTGTTCATCAGGTTGCGATAGTTGGGAATACGCTGCGACAGCAGGTTACCGAGGCCTTCGATGTCGTTGCGCCAGTCGCGGTGCAGCTCACAGGCCACCGAGAACCAGTTCATCATTTGTGCGCCAGCCTGGGTCATGCGGCTCCATGCAGCTTGTTGTACGGTGGTGTTGAAGGTCCCCGAAGCATCGGTAACCACGAACACATCGAAACCTTCCGCCAATGCCGACAGGGTCGGGAACGCTACGCAGACATCGGTGACCACGCCGGCAATGATGATCTGCTTGCGGCCAGTCGCCTTGATCGCTTTGACGAAGTCTTCGTTGTCCCAGGCGTTGATCTGGCCTGGCCGAGCGATGTACGGCGCGTCCGGGAACATTTCTTTCAGTTCCGGGACCAGCGGGCCGTTCGGGCCTTGTTCGAAACTGGTGGTGAGGATGGTCGGCAGTTCGAAGAACTTCGCCAGATCGGCCAGGGCCAGCACGTTGTTCTTGAACTCGTTGGGCGAGAAGTCCTGCACCAGGGAGATAAGACCAGTCTGGTGGTCAACCAGCAGCACGATGGCGTCGTCTTTGTTCAGGCGGTTGTAGGTTGGAGTGGTCATGGTGGGCATCCCTTTTCAAGTTTGAAGTTTGTTGTTGCGTTCAAGTTGGGTACAGATTACTGACCCATCGAAAAAGGATAAATCGGCTGAAACGCGTTTCACCGTCCACTCAAACGAGACAATCCACACCCGCTGATCAATGCCATTAGTCCACGCACTGTTAAGTTCATGGAACACATCGATGCACCCCGGCATCACTCGTCTTGCAACTTACCCACTTCATCTGTCCGAGATTGTGGAGGTATTTATGCCTGTCGATATCAGCCGTTTGCGTATCACCACGCCTGTCGCCACTTCGCCCACCAACCCGGTCGCACTAGAGTTGATGGGCGATGAGGCGTTGTTGCGTTTTCCTAAAGTCATCAGCCGCCAGCCCGATGGCAGCATCCGTTTCAGCGCACCAACCCTTGGCGCCTCTAGCAAAAGCACTCATCGCACGCGCTGCGAATGGAAAGAGCCGGTGTACTGGACGCTGGAAAGCGCAGCGCTACACGTCAATCGCCAGCGCATGACGCTCACGCAGGTCAATTCCGCGCAAAAGGTGGTGATTGCGCAGATGCACGTCAAGGACGACGACAGCCCGGCGATCAAGGTGTTCTGGAACAAGAACAAAATCACCTGGGGCTTTCGCCAGAGCTTCAACCAGCCCGACCCGGTCAACAGCACGATCGCCAGCAATATTGGCCTCAACGTGCCCTTCACGGTCGAGATCAACGTCAGTGCCGCGGGGCTGGTCAACGTGCTGGTGATCTGCAACGGCGTGACCACCTCGGCGCCGCCGCAGCAGATGGACAGCAGCTGGGCGAACCAGCGTTTCAACTTCCATGGCGGTGTCTATAACCAGATCGATTACAGCGCCACCACGGCGGCCACCGATGGCTCGGTGTGTCTGATCCACGACTTGCTGCTGAGCCATTAACCGTTCGACCGCTTATCGGGCAACTGTAAAACAATCAAAACGATTCCAGCTTTAGCGTTATCCGAATTAGTGTCCGTTACGTAAACGGACAGCAAGAACCCTCACTTTTGTCGGAGAACCACCATGACTACCGGTAATAAGAATCAGGGCAATAACAAGACCTCCACCAGCGATAAAAAGGGCTCATCGGGCAGCGGCAATGGCGGCAACTTTGCCAACGACCGCGAAAAAGCCTCGGAAGCCGGCCGTAAGGGCGGGCAACAGAGCCATGGCGGCGGACGCAAGTCGTAAGCGCCAATTCGGGGGCGGCCTCGCTGCCCCTTTCACCTTGAGGTCTGCCATGAAAGCGCCTGTCGAAAATCACCACTGCGCCATGCAAATGGAAAAGGCTGAAGAGCCTGCCCACGAAATGGAGCTAAGCTCTCCACCAGGCCTGACATTGGCAGAGGATCAGCCTCAACAGCCTGCCAGTGCGCCAGAGCCGCCACGCCCTGTTCCCGCGGTGGCGTCGCGCAGTTGCTACGAGCGCCTGCAAGGCGCCGCTCAGGCCGAGCGCCAGTGCGGGGCGACACACACCCGACCTGTTTGCGAGCGCGGTTACTGAGCAAGCCAGTCAAAGCAGTCTGTTGACCCGCATCGTCAAAACGCCATTAAACAGCGAGGTGACTCATGCCCGTTCACGTCATCAATTTCACGGGGCCGATCAACGCCTCCACCTGCGGCCAATTGATCGACAAAGCCTCCGTCGCCGTACAGCAAAAAGCCTCGAAGCTGATTGTTAACATCGCCACGATGGGTGGCGAATGCAGTTACGGTTTCACCATGTACAACTTTCTCCTGTCGCTACCGATTCCGGTGCACACGCATAATCTGGGCACGGTCGAGTCGATGGGCAATATCGTGTTTCTTGCCGGCGAACGCCGCTCGGCGTGTACCCACAGCAAATTTCTCTTCCACCCTTTCCACTGGCACTTGCAGGGCGCGGTCGATCATTCGCGCATGTCGGAATACGCCATGAGCCTGGATTACGACTTGTACCTGTATGCGCGCATCGTCGCCGAACGCACGGAAGGAGCGCGGGAAACACTGGAAACCGAGAAATACCTGACAGCGGCACCGCGCATCATCGACCCGTCGCAGGCCATGCTGTGCGGCTTGATCGACGCGATCGAGGCGCCGGTGATCACGGCCGAATCGGTGAATTCGATCATTCACGGCTGACGGCCCCGCAGTTGCCCTTCAGCCCTGCCCTTCGAACCAGCGAGGTCATTTTTTCTTACACCTTTTATGGCGCTATCCCACACCATCCAGCGATCCGTGGCCGGCGCCTGCCTGCAGTTTGGTATCATGCGCCGCTTTTACGGTTAACCCCCCGCCAGTCCTGTCGACTGACGGGCTGCAAAAGGCGGTATTAGATGACGGCTTTGTTGACTCGCCGCAAGGTACTTGCGGGAATGGGCGTGCTCGGGCTGGGCCTGCTCGCCGGCTGCGACACCCGCGGCCAACTGTCGTACAAGTACGGCAAGGATCTGAGTAACAAGATCATGGGGCGCACCTTCAAGCTGAAGAACACCGACGGCGAAACCATGACGCTGTCGAGCTTTCGCGGCATGATGCCGATGGTGTTCTTCGGTTTCACCCAGTGCCCGGCTGTGTGCCCGACCACCCTCGCCCGCGCGGCGAAGATCAAGAAGCTGATGGGCGCCGACGGCGATCGCTTGCAGGTGATCTTCATCACCCTCGATCCAGAGCGCGACACCCCTGAAATTCTCGACGCCTACATGAAAGCCTTCGACCCGACCTTCGTCGCGCTGTACGGCACGCTTGAGGAAACCCAGGCCACGGCCAAGGAATTCGACGTGTTCTACGAGAAGGTTCCGGCCGGCGACACCTACACCATCTCGCACACCGCGACCAGTTACGTCTACGACTCCAACGGCGGTTTGCGCCTGGGGCTGTCCACATCGCTTTCGGCAGAACAATGCACGGAAGATTTGCTCACTGTTATGGAGGTCTGCTGATGCGTCCTGTCTTGAACCACATCAAACGCGCTGTATGGGGTCTGTCGTTGCTGGGCCTGGCTTTTCAGGCCGCGGCGCAAACCACAGTCGACGACGCCTGGGTCCGCGCCACCGTGCCGACCCAAAGCGCCAGCGGCGCGTTCATGACCCTCACCGCTGACAGCGACAGCAAGTTGCTCAGCGTCGCTTCACCGGTCGCCAAAGACGTGCAGATCCACGAAATGACCATGAAGAACGACGTCATGAGCATGGGCCCGGTGAAATCGGTGGATCTGCCGGCGGGCAAAGCGGTCGCGTTTGATCCCAATGGTTATCACGTGATGTTGATGGGGCTGACCGGCCAGCTCAAGGAAGGCGAAAGCGTACCGCTGACCCTGACCGTGGAAAACGCCAAGGGCGAGAAAGAGACCCTCGAGGTGAAGGCGCCGGTGCGTGCGCTGACCAACATGCCGGGGCACGATCACAGCAAGATGCATTGATTGCCGAGTGATCTGAAAGGGGCGGCTTGATTGAACAGGCCGCCCCTTTTTTTGTGTCTGAAGGTCCGACCCGGTATTTCACGTCAGCGTATTTCGAAAAAGCACATTAACGATAATCGAAACGCTCGACGGTTATCTGCCCGAACAGCGCCATGCTATTCTCCGACAGAGCAAACGAGGGGTTAGAAAATGACCGAATCAGCCAGTGACAGCGTTGCGAACGAAGTACGCAAACTCGCTCAAAAACACAGGGTCGGCGCCGACCGTGACGGTCTGAGTTGCATGGCTGCGACGATTACGCGGCTCGCCGGAGATACTGTTGAGTTGGACGGTGTTGAGCAACTGCTGGTCAACCTGAAACGTAAGGGTGTTCTCAACAAGGCAGAAATAATGGTCTTGCAAGGACGTTACCTCCAGGAAAAACGGCGTTCGAAAGAGCAACTCAGCGCATGACGTTCGACCCCTTCGGCGATTTCGACACTGAAGGCTACCTTCGAAACTCGCTGAAGTTGAAAGATCCTGTTGAAGTCAAAGAATCGGAACACCTTTCTTTCGAGGCCAGTATCGAAGACGCGCTTGCCCACTTGGCGAAAAAAAGACCTATCGATTACAAAGCGGTACTCAAAACCCACGAAATTCTGTTCTCTGGTTTCTACCCTTGGGCAGGGAAGGACAGAAATGAACTGGTACCCCATTTGGCGGTTTTCAAAGGAGCGCAAGACGACCCTCATTACACGCCCTTTGAACGACCCGATCTGATCAAAAGATCCGTAGACTACGCGCTTGAACTGGCCGCAAACAAAAAACGCTTCCGGGATCGCCCCGGCGATGTGATGGGTCAATTAGCCTCGGCTCACCCGTTTCTGGACGGTAACGGACGGACGATTTTGCTCGTTTACATGGAGCTGTGCTATCGAGCCAAATTTGCCATCGATTGGTCGAAGACTAGCAAAGATGCCTATTTACGAGCGCTCAGCGACGAAATCCGTGATCCCTTCGTAGGCCACCTGGACAGTTATCTCAAGCCCTGCGTCGTAGACATTTCCAGCCGTGACGAATGGCCCGGCGTAATCGGCGGTATAAAGGGGCTGGACGGGTTGGATAAGGAAGGGATCATCTACGCGAATCTCGACAATCCCGATATCCAGCAGCTTTATAAAACTTACAGAACGCAGCCCATCGAGTGACCAAACAAAAAGCCTGCTGTTAACGCAGGCTTTCTTTTGACTGGCCGAAGGTCCCCTTTTGCATTCTTGATGCGTCATGCGAACCTGAGTGCGTACTTATCGCAATTGCGCTTGATTAAACGCATGTTGAAACGTTGTACTAGGATAGGATCCAAACCTGTAGGAAATTTTACCGGCCATGGAGCTCACGCCGGGACTGCAGGATACGAGCCGCTCAATGCCACTCACGGATGAAGACATGAACTCACACCTGTTTCCGCACATCGGCAAGGTCATTGCCAGCACCGGCAGCCGCCATTTCCCGCGCATGCTGCATGACCTGATTCGCACGCAACTGGCGGTGGACGCTACGCATATCCGGCAGATGCGTGTCGAACCGGTGACGCAGCGCTGCGCACCCGAGCCGACGAGGGAGGCGGCGTTGCGCGCCGACACGCTGTTCAGCGAACACAGCGACCGGCCGCCGCCCGAGACATCGCCGACCGTCGCCGACGCTGCGCAACTGCACCTGACCCGGCGCAAGGACGGTTACCGCTACGTGATTTCGGTGTACCGCAACGATCAGTCGGAACGCTTTTCCGCCCAGGAGCGCAGCCTGTTGCAGGACATCTCGCCGGTACTGCTGCCGATGGTCGAAAAACACATCAACGCCGTGCAGCCGCTGGAGATCGACCCGCAAGCTCCGGTCCCCACCACCGAAACCAGCGGCCTGGAGACCCTGCGCCTGCGCTTCAACGAGCGCTTGGAGCAACTGGGTTTGAAGCTGTCGAACCGCGAAAGCGCGGTGTGCATCGGCCTGCTCGCCGGGCACACTGCGCCGGAACTGGCCGCGCAGTTGCAGCTCAAGGTCAACACCGTGGAAAGCTACCTCAAGCGCGCGGCGATCAAGCTGGGCATCAGCGGCCGGCATTCGTTGATGAAGTGGATGTATTCGCCGCAGGACAGCGCGGCAGCCCCCACCCCCTGACCCGGCGCGATCAATCCCGCGCCAGCGCTTCGATCGGGTCCAGCCGTGAAGCGTTGCGCGCGGGTACGAAACCGAACACCACGCCGATCAGGGTCGAACAGAACACAGCCGTCAGCACCGAGCCCATGGAAAACACCATCTCCCATTCCTTGATGAATACCGAGAACAGATGGCCGATGGCATATGACAGGGAAATGCCGATGGCGCCACCGAGCAGACAGACCATCACCGCTTCCACCAGAAACTGCTGACGAATGTCCGACTGGCGCGCGCCCACTGCCATGCGGATGCCGATCTCGCGGGTCCGTTCGGTCACGGAAACCAGCATGATGTTCATCACGCCGATGCCGCCGACCACCAGCGAAATCACCGCAATCAGTGACAATAGCAACGCCAGCGAGCGGCTGGTTTTCTGCACGGTCTGCATGATGCTGTCGAGGTTGTTGGTGAAGAAATCCTTGCTGCCGTGACGCTGCAGCATCAACTTGTTGACGTTGTCCTCCACCACTTTGCTCGGCTGGCCGTCCTTGATGCGCACGCTGATGCTGTCCAGATAGCGCTGGCCGAGCAGGCGCCCGGCAGCGGTTTCGTAGGGCACCCAGACGTTGAGTGACTTGCTCGCGGCAAACAGGTTTTTGTTCTCCGCCGCGACGCCGATCACGGTGCACGGCAGATTACCGATCAGGATCACCTGCCCCAGCGGGTCGACCTGCTCGCCGAACAGGCGCTGACGGGTCTTGTGATCGATCACCACCACCTGAGCCTGACGTCGCGCATCGCTTTCGCTGAAATGGATGCCCGCCGCCATCTTTATCCCGCGCACCTGGAAATACAGATCGCTGACGCCGTTGACCTGGGCATCGACATCGATATTGCGGTAACGCAACAGCAGATTGCGGCCAACCACCGGTGTCGCGCTGTCGACGTAATACAGTTGATTGAGGGCCGCGACATCGGCGGGCACCAGGGTTTCGATGGCGGCGGATCGGCTGTCGCCGAAACTGGTCCCGGAATAGATATCGATGGTGTTGCTGCCGATCGCCTGAATATCCTTGAGCACATAGCGCTTGGCACCCTCGCCGATCGCCGAAATGGACACCACCGAAGTGATGCCGATGACGATGCCGAGCATGGTCAGCAAGGTGCGCATGCGGTGCGAAATCAACGCGACCCAGGCCATGTTGAAGGCTTCCTTGAACAGCCCGAGGCTGGCGACCAGACGCCGGGCTGCGGTGGCTTGCGGCGCCGCCCGGTCGTCGCTCACCGATGCTTCGCCGTCGGGGACATTGCGCCGGTCGCTGAGGATCTCGCCGTCGCTGACTTCGATGATGCGCTGGGCATTGGCCGCCACTTTCGGGTCGTGCGTCACAAGAATCACCGTGTGCCCGGCGGCGTGCAGCTCCTGGAGAATGTGCATGACCTCCTTGCCGCTGGTGGTGTCGAGGGCACCGGTTGGCTCATCGGCGAGGATCACTTCCCCGCCGTTCATCAAGGCGCGGGCAATACTGACGCGCTGCTGCTGGCCGCCAGACAGCTGGCTGGGCCGGTGCGTCAGGTGCCGTTCCAGCCCCAGCCGCGCCAACAGCTCGCGGGCGCGGGCGTGGCGTTGCGGCTCCGGGGTGCCGGCATAAATCGCCGGGATCTCGACGTTGTGCATGGCACTGAGATGCGGCAGCAAGTGATAGCGCTGGAAAATGAAACCGAAGTAATCGCGGCGCAGTGCTGCCAGCGCCTCGCTGTCGAGGTCGCGGGTTTCCCGGCCGTTGATCTTGTAACTGCCGGCGGTGGCGTAATCGAGACAACCAAGGATATTCATCAGCGTCGATTTGCCCGAGCCGGACGCACCGATGATCGCCACCATTTCCCCGGCATGGATCGTCAGATCAATGTCCTTCAGCGCGAGGAACTCGCGATCGCCGGCAATGAAGCTGCGGGTGATGCCGCTCAGTTGCAGCAGGGCCTGGGCCATGATCAGGACCCCGCCACAGCAGACACCGGATCACCGATCACCACGCGATCACCCTCGATCAGACCTTCGTTGATCTGCACTTTGACGTTGTTGTTGATGCCGACCTGCACGGTGCGTGGGTGGGCCTGCCCCTTGGCATCGAGCACACGCACCGGATAGCTGCCGTCACTGTTGCGCGCGCCGAGTGCCGCCACCGGAATGGTCAGCGCTGACTTTGCCGTGTCGAGCACCACGCGCACCTGCGCGGTCATGGAAATGCGCAAGCGATGATCCGGGTTCGGCACCTCGAACAAAGCGTTGTAGAACACCGCAGTGTTCTGCTTCGGCGTGCCGGCCGGCGGTGTTTCGAGGAAGTTCTGCGGTGCCGGCTCAGTGCCGCGCAGCTTGCCGTAATAACGTTTGTCTTCACCGAGAATGGTGAAATATACCTCCTGCCCCGGCGCGATGTGAATCACATCCGCTTCCGACACCTGCGCCTTGACCGTCATGGTGTCCAGATCGGCCAGTTTGAGCAGGATCGGCGCCAACTGGTTAGCGATCACGGTCTGGCCTTCCTGCGTAACGATGCCGACCACATCGCCGTCGATGGGCGCAATGATCCGCGTATAGGCCAGATTGACCTTGGCGGTGTCGATCTGGATATGCGCACTCTTGATCTGCGCGTCCAGTGACAGCAGATTGGCCTGCTGCACTTCGTAATTCGATTGCGCGGTTTCGAAATCCTGGCGGGAGATCGACGCGTCCTCCTGCAAATTCCGGTAACGCTCGAACAAGGCCTTGGTCTGGCGCAATTGCGCCTGGGTCGCACGCTTTTGCGCTTGCAGGTTTTCTTCATCGACCTGGGCCTGACGCAGGGTGTTCTGCAACACCAGTGGATCGATTTCCGCCAGCCACTGGCCCTTCTTCACCTTGTCGCCCACCTTGACCTTGAGCGACTTCAATTGCCCCGACACCTGCGCCCCGACATCGACCTGCTTGATGCCCTCGAGCAGCCCGGTGGCGAGCACCGCGTTCTCGATGTCACCGCGTTCCACCGTGGCGGTCAGGTACTGCGGCGCTTGCGCCGGCGCCTGTACCGCGTACAGCAACAAGCCGGCGACCGCCGCCAGCGCTACACCCAAAGCGACTTTGCGCAACTTCGACTTTTCCATAAATAAACCACAAATCCATTCAGGGTTGAGCCCGGCCGGCGACCGGGCTGCAAGACGTACACATCAATCAGGAGAACATTGCCTTGGCCGGTTGCGTGTGACCCTCGTGCCACCACGCGGCGAAACTGAACACGTTGGGCGCCTTGAGCAAGGTGAAATGGTTGCCCGGCCCGTACCACACCGTCAGATCGACTTCGCGGCGCCAGCCTTCAACCATCGCCGTTTGCTCGCGCTGATTGCCCGCCGCATCAAGCGTCGGATCGTCTACCAGCGCCAACCGCACCGGGCCGCTGTAGCGCTGACGCGGTTGATAAACCGTGCGCAAGGCACTGGCGAACGTGCGCGTCGAACCTTGCAACGACTGCGGCGCAGATCGCGCCGACAGCACGCCTGCGCGCACCATGCCCTCGTGCAGCAGACGCAATTGCGTGGCGTCATCGGCTGCGGCAAACATCTCGGCATCGATGCCCAGTGAGGTGCCGGCCGACAGTTGCAGCGCCTCGATCAGCCGCTGTAACGCCGCGGTTGCGGTGTAGGGTTTGCCGATCACGCCGTTGCCGCCGGGTGCTTCGCTGTCAATCAGCGTCAGCGACGCCACTTCGCGCCCGTCGGCCTGCAATTGCGCGGCCAGGGCGTGCGCCACCCAGCCACCGAAGGAGTGCCCGAGCAGGTGCACGGGGCCTTGCGGACAGAGCTGCTCGATTGCCCGCCGGTAACAGCGCGCCGCCGCCTCGACCTGACTGTGCGGCACCGCGTCGCCGTCCAGCCCGCGCGGTTGCAGACCATGAACCGGCCACTCGGGACCGAGAGCTTCGGTCAGCTGAATGAAGCCGGTAACACTGTCGCCAGCACCCGGCACGCAGAAGATCGGCGCCCTTGCACTGTCGCCAGTCTGGATGGTCACCAGCGGTTGATAGACCGGCAATGTCGGCGCCTTTGCTTGCCCCAGTGCCTGGCTGAGCGCCTGACCCAGCGCTTGAATATGCGGAGCTTTCATCATGTTCTGGTGATCGCCGGGCACGTCGATGCAACGCAACTCGGCATTGGGCAATTCTTCGGCCCAGCCGAGGGTCGGGCTGAGCTGCGCCATCGCCGCCGAACGTTGCTGTGCGCGAAACACATGCAGCGGCACCGGCAGCGGACTGACCCGGTAATGCGCCAGCGCATGCCCGTGGGCAACTTCGCGATCAAGGTAATGCCAGGTATCGGCTGCCGAGGCTGTTGCCAGCTCCGGATGGAGCAATTGCTGCTGCTGGCAGCGCTCCAGCAGTTCGGCGAACGAGCGCGGCTCAAGCTCGCTTTGCAACGCTGCCAATGCCGTCAATCCGCGCTGGCCATCTTCGCCAAGGCCCAGCCAGTGCGCAGTGCAATGCAGGAGCAACTGACGCTTGTGCACGTGGGCATCGTTCCAGCGCGCCTTGTGCGGATCGGCCAGACGCGGCACGTAGCTGTCGATCAGGCCGATGAACTCGACCACTTCGTCCTGCCCCAGCAATTGCTGCGCGACTTCGTAAGCCAGTACACCGCCGAACGACCAGCCAGCCAATCGATACGGCCCCTGAGGTTGTCTGTCGCGAATGATCCCGGCCATGCGTGTCGCCAGGCATTCGAGGGTGCGCAATTGCGCCTGGCCGAACTCGATACCGGGCAGACCGTAGATCGGGAAATCACCCTCGATATGGCGGCCCAGCGCCGGGAAATACACATCGCGGCCGCTGAATTCATGCACCAGAAACAGCGGCGTACCTTGACTGCCCTCGCGGACCACGATGAGCCCCGGTTCCGCCTCGCTGATCCCGTCACGCTCGGCGAGCAGCGCAGCCATCGCCTCAATGCTCGGGTGCTGGAACAACTCGGCGAGGGTCATCGACAGACCGGCATGCTGCATCTGGCTGACCAGCCGCACCGCCAGCAACGAATGCCCGCCCAGTTCGAAGAAGTTGTCGTGGCGGCCGACCCGGTCGATCAGGAGGATTTCGCTCCACAATCCGGCGAGACGGCTTTCCAGCGCGTTGCCCGGCGCCTCGTACACGCGGTTGAGCAAAGCCTCCTGGGTCGGCTCCGGCAAGGCCTTGCGATCGACCTTGCCATTATTGTTCAGCGGCAGATTCTCCAGCCGCACCCACGCCGAAGGCACCATGTATTCCGGTAACCGTGCCTGTAACAACGCGCGCAAGGTGGCGCTGTGCAGCTCGGCATCGTCAGCGCTGAAATAGGCCACCAGACGGGTAGTCTGCGCGCCGTCACGCCGCGCCAGGACCACGGCTTCCCTGACCCCGGGACAGCTGAGCAGGCGGTTTTCGATCTCGCCCAGCTCAATGCGGAAACCGCGGATTTTCACCTGATCGTCATTGCGACCGATGCACTCAAGCTGCCCCGGCGCCAGCCAACGCACCAGATCGCCGGTGCGGTACATCACCGCGTCGGGCCTAGCGCTGAACGGGTCCGGGAGAAATTTCTCTGCGGTCAGCTCGGGCCGATTCAAGTAGCCCAGGGCAACGCCCTGCCCGCCGATGTACAACTCACCGGTCACGCCGAACGGTACCGGTTGCTGGAAGGCGTCGAGCACATAGACCTGGGTGTTGGAGATCGGCCCACCGATCGACACGCTGTCGGCCTCTTCGGCGACATTCTGCACGGTAAACGTGGTGGCGTAAGTGGTGGTTTCCGTCGGGCCATAGCAATGCACCAGACGCACATCCGGCGCCACGGCGCGCAACGTGCGAAACGCCGCCGGATCGCCGCGCTCGCCGCCGCAGAGCAGGATGCGCAAGCCCTTCAGGGCGTCGGGAATCAGCTGCACATACTGGTTGAACAGTGCGGTGGTGACGAACAGGATGCTCGCGCCGCTGCGCTTGAGATCGGCGCCGAACGCCTGCGGGTCGAGCAACGTCGCGTGATCGATGATCGCCACCCGCGCGCCGTTGAGCAGCGCGCCCCAGACGTCCATGGTGCTGGCATCGAACGCCGGATTGGAGGCAAACGCAACGCAATCCTGGCGATTGAAATCGGCGTAGCCGTTATTGATCACCAGCCGCGTGATCGCCCGATGCGGGACCATGACGCCTTTCGGCATGCCGGTAGAGCCCGAGGTGTACATGATGTACGCCAGCGACTCGGCCGACTGCGACAGATCCGGGTTATGGCTGGGCTGAGCCTCGAGCGGCAGCCGATCAAGATCGATGCGCCGTGCGGCAAAGGTCAGCGTGGTGGTGCTGTGCGTCAGCAGCGCGGCGGCCTGGCAATCCTCGACCATGAACGCCTGGCGCTCGCCCGGTGCGTGAATATCCAGCGGTACCCACGCCGCCGCGCACTTGCCGATCGCCAGTTGCGCGATCAGCAGGTCCAGCGAACGCGGCAACAGGATCGCCACCGCGTCGCCAGGTTTTACCCCTTCGCTGAGCAAATGATGCGCCAGCCGATTGGCCCGGCGGTTCAACTCGGCATAACTCAGGGTCTGCTCGCCATGCAGCGCTGCGACGGCGTCGGGTTGTTGCACGACCAATGTTTCGAACAGATGCTGCACGGTGTGGTTGTGCGGGTATTCCCGTGCGGTGTCATTGAAATCCACCAGCAAACGCTGGCGCTCTTCATCCGTCATCAATGGCACCTGGGCGAGCGGCGCCTGATCGTTGCTGACCATGGCCTGTAGCAATTGCTGCAGGTAACCGGCAAACCGCTGCACCGTGGTTTCATCGAACAGTGCCGTGGCGTATTCCAGCCAGCCGCCGATGCCTGCGCCGGTGTCGCCGAGGGTCAAGGTCAGATCGAACTTGGCAAAGTGGCTCGGCTCGGCCACCGCCTCAAGGGTCAGCTCACCCAGGGCCAGTGCCGGGCCGTCGCTGTTGCGCCAGTTGAACATGGTCTGGAACAGCGGACTGTGCGCCAGGCTGCGCACCGGCCGGGTCAGCTCCACCACTTGCTCGAACGGCAGGTCCTGATGCGCCTGAGCTTGCAAGGTCAGAGTCTTGACCCGCATCAGCAGCGCTTCGCCGGTCAGCTCGCCAGAGGTGTCGATACGCAGGGCCAGAGTGTTGACGAACAGGCCGATCATGCCCTCGACTTCGGCCCGATTGCGGTTGGCCACCGGCGAACCGATGACCACGTCGGTCTGCCCGGCCAAACGCCCGAGCAGCAACGCCCAGGCACTGAGCAAGGTCATGTACAACGTCACCCCGTGGCGCTGACTCAAGGCCTTGAGCCCGGCGCTCAGACGCTCGTCCAGTTGCAGCGCAATGCTGCTGCCGGCGTAGTCCTGCTGCGCCGGGCGCGGCCGATCCGTCGGCAAGGTCAGCAAGGCCGGCACGTCACGCAGGGTGCGTTGCCAATATTCGCTTTGGCGCTGCAACACCTCTCCGCTCAACCAGCGCCGCTGCCACACCGCGTAGTCACCGTATTGCAGGGTCAGCGCCGGCAACGGATCGTCTTCGCCTTGACTGAAGGCCCGGTACAGCGCCATCAGTTCGCGGGTCAGCACGCCCATCGACCAACCGTCGGAGATGATGTGGTGCAGCGTCAGCAGCAGCACATGATGATCATCGGCCAGACGCACCAGACGCCCGCGAATCAGCGGGTCGTCAAGCAGATCGAACGGCCCCGAAGCCTCGCCCTGAATCAGCGCCTGTAACGCCTCGTCCGCCTGTGGGTGCTGGCGCAGATCCTCGACCCGCAACAGCAGGCCACTGTCGACCGGCGCGATCAGCACCTGAGCGTCGCCAGCGAGCGGTGCGAAGCGACTGCGCAACGTTTCGTGGCGGGCGACGATACGGGCCAGCGCGCGTTGCAGGGCATCGTCGTCCAGGGCACCGCGCAAGCGCAGGGCAATCGGGATGTTGTAAGCAGTGTTGGCGCCCTCCATCTGCGCCAGAAACCAGAAGCGCTGCTGCGAAAACGACAACGGCAGCGCCGTTTCACGCGATGCCGGCAGGATCGGCGGTTGCGTGCAGCGCCCGGCTTCGGTCAATACCTGCGCCACCGCTGCCAGCTCGGCGTTGGCAAACAGATCGCTGAGCACCAGCTCGACGCCGAGTCGCTGGCGCACCTGAGCAACCATGCGCATCGCCAGCAGCGAATGCCCGCCCAGTTCGAAGAAATGGTCTTCGCGCCCTACCCGCTCGACCTGCAGCACATCGGCCCAGATGTCGGCCAGGGCGATTTCCACTTCCCCTTGCGGTGCGGCGTATTCACGGGTGAACACGGCCGAGCGCTCAGGCTTGGGCAAGGCCTTGCGGTCGAGTTTGCCGTTGGCGGTCAGCGGTAATCCGTCGAGTTTGACGAAGGCAGACGGCACCATGTATTCCGGCAACTGCGTCAGCAACAACGCGCGCAATTCCCCAACGGCCAATGCCTGCACCTGCGCCTGCTCGGTGAAATACGCCACCAGGCGCGGTTGTCCCGGCTGATCTTCGCGCGCCAGCACGACCGCCTCCTGAATCCCCGGCAACTGATTGAGGCGATTCTCGATCTCGCCCGGCTCGATGCGTACGCCGCGAATTTTCACTTGATCGTCATTGCGTCCCAGGTACTCAAGCGTGCCGTCGCTCCGCCAGCGCGCGAGGTCGCCGGAGCGGTACATGCGCGCCTGCGCTGCACTGCTGAAGGGATCGCGCAGGAAGCGTTCGGCCGTCAGCTGCGGCTGGTTCAAGTACCCCCTCGCCACACCTCGGCCGCCAATGTACAGCTCGCCGACCGCGCCAATCGGTACCGGGTGCTGGTGCTCATCGAGCAGATACACCGTGGCATTGCTCACCGGTTTGCCGATGTGCAACGCGTCATCGCTGTCGATGCGCCCGGAGGTCGCGACCACTGTGGTTTCGGTCGGGCCGTAATTGTTGATCACGTCGAAACGCTGGTTGCGCGAGAACTGGCGCAAGCGGTCGCCGCCGATCAGCAGCGTGCGCAACGTCGGGTGTTCCAGGTGTTGGCTAAAGGCGTATTCGGCCACAGGCGTGGGCAGGAAACTCACGTCCAGCGGCTGCGCGCGCCACCAGTCGAGCAACGTGTCGATGTCTTCACTGCCGTCATGCGCCGGGGCGATGTGTAGCGTGGCGCCCGCGCACAGCGCCGGCCAGATCTCCCAAGCCATGGCGTCGAAGCCGAATCCCGCGAGGCTTGAGGTGTGACGGCCGGCACACAGGTCGAAGGCCGAACAGTGCCAATCGACCAGGTTCGACAGCGTGCCATGCTCGACCATCACGCCCTTGGGCAAACCGGTCGAGCCGGAGGTGTAGATCACGTAGGCCAGATGGCTCGCCTGCAGATTCGGCAGGTGCAGGTTGCGGGTGATGCCCAGCGGCCAGGTGCGCGGGTCGAGATTGAGCATCGGCACCGCCAGCCTCGGCAGGCGTTCACGCAGATCGGCGCTGGTCAGCACCGCCACCGGCGCACTGTCGCGCAGCAAATGCAGCAGGCGTTCGGCCGGGTGCGCCGGATCGACCGGCACGTAAGCGGCGCCGGCCTTGAGGATCGCCAGCAAACCGGTCAGCGCTTGCAGACCGCGGCGGGCGACGATGGCGACACGGTCATCAGGCTGCACGCCCAAATCGAGCAACTGGTGGGCCAGCGCATTGGCCTTGTGGTTCAGCTCGGCAAAGGTCAGCGACTCTCCCATGTGCACCGCGGCCAGCGCATCCGGACGCGCCAGCACCTGCGCTTCGAACCGCTGATGAATCGGCTGCGCTGGCGGGTAATCGACCTGGCTGGCATTGAACCCGTGCAACAGTTGCTCGCGCTCCTCCGCCGGCAGCACCGACAACCGATTCAGCGGCGTTTGCGGCGCCTGTTCGAGTGCCGACAGCAATTGCTCGATCGCACACAACAGATAGGCGCACAGACGCTGACCGTCGACGGCGCGAGTGGCCAGCAAGGTCAGGCTGAAGCGCTCGCCGAAGTCGTCAATGCTCAGGGTCAGCGGATAATTGGTGCGTTCTTCCGAGCGCAGCACACTGATGCCCTCCCAGGCGGCGAGTGCTTCGGCGCTGGCGTTGGCGCTCGAGGCGCTGTGGCGATAGTTGAGCAGCGTGCTGAACAACGGCGATGAGGCGACCACGCCACTGCATCGCTGCGCCAATGCCAACGGCGCATGTTCGTGGCGCATCAGCATGGTCAGCCGCGCGTGAGTGGCCTTGATCGCTTCAGCGACGGCCAGCGTGGTGATGTCGACTCGCAGCGGCAAGGTGTTGATGAAGATGCCCAGCGCGCGTTCGGTGCCTTCGGCGTTGTGCATGCGCCCCATCAGCACGGTGCCGAAAACCACGCTCGCCTGCCCGGTCAGGGCACTCAGCACCTGGCCCCAACCGAGGTGGAACAAGCTCGCGACGCTGACGCCCTGGCGCCGCGCCTGTGCGCGCAAGCGGCGCTCAAGTGGCGGGTCGAGCGCCTGGCTGAATTCGACAATATCGCTGCCATCGCCGTGCACACCTTGCAGGCCATAGGGCAAGGTCGGTTGGTCGATGTCGGCGAGCATCTCGCGGAAAAACCCTTCGTGTTGCGCCTCGCTGATGCCCAGGCGCGCCTGCGCCACGTAATTGCGAAACGGCACAGGCGCGCCCAGCCGCGTGGCCTGTCCGCACAGGCAGGCCTGCAATTCCTCGCTGACCACCGCCAGTGCCGAGTGGTCCATCGCCATGTGATGGAACAGCAGCATCGCGACGATGCGCTGTTCGCGCGCGTCCCAGGCATGCGCCAGGCGCAACAGCGGCGCGCGCGTCACGTCGAGGCGGAACTGGCGAGCGTCGAAGCGTTCGTGCAGTTGGCTCAGCGCATCGCCGCCCTCAGCCTCCAGCAGCACTTCTTCCAGCGGCAGGCGGGCATCGCGCAGGACCACTTGCAGCGGCGTGTCGAGACCTTCCCAGACCACCGCCGTGCGCAGAATGTCGTGGCGATTAATGACCGTTTGCAAGGCGTCGACGAATGCCTGCAAACGCTCCGCGCCGCTGAAGGCGAAATGCGCCTGCATGACATAGGGATCACCGTGCTGCGCGCTGACGTGATGATAGAGAATGCCTTCCTGCAACGGTGTCAGCGGATAGATGTCCTGCACGTTCGCCGCCCCGCCGGGAATGCCTTCGAGCAGTTGATCGATAGCGTCCTGGCTCAGTTGCGTCAGGGTCAGCATCGCCGGAGTGATCCGGGTGCAACCGGGCGCAATACCATTGGCCGGCACCTCGACCTGACCGACGCGGGCGGCGGAGTACCCGCCGGCCTTGATCAGTTCGATCAGCGCCGCCTTGTGCTCGCGCAACGACGCCAGCAGCGTCGGATCTCCAAGCGCCTGCTTGTTGCCATTGACGCGCAACTGGTCGTCTGTGACCGTCAATTGGATGTCGCGGGCTTTAAGGGTTGCCAACAAGGGATTCAGGCTCACAGGACGATCTCCATTCTTTCCGTGATTGCTGCGTAACCGGCCAGTGTCGGGTGCTCGAACAACGCCCGCACGTCAGCCTCCATGCCTTGCTGTTGCAGCCGGCCGACCAGACTCACCGCCAGCAGCGAGTGCCCGCCCAGCTCGAAAAAGTGGTCGTGACGGCCGACCCGTTCGACATTGAGCAATTCGCCCCACAGCCGCGCCAGGGTGATTTCCACCTCGCCGATGGGTGCCTCGTACGGCCGGCTGACGAGCGCGTCCTGATTCGGCGCGGGCAGCGCCTTGCGGTCGAGTTTGCCGTTGGGGCTCAGCGGCAGACGGTCGAGATGGATGTAGGTGGCCGGCACCATGTAGTCCGGCAAGCCGTGCAGTAATGCGGCGCGAAGGATGTCGATGTCCAGCCGCGCACCGGTGTAATACGCCACCAGGCGCTTGTCCCCCGGCACGTCTTCGCGGGCCAGCACCGCCGCTTCCTGCACGCCGTCGATGCGGGTCAGGCTCGCCTGGATTTCCCCCAGTTCGATGCGCAGGCCGCGAATCTTCACTTGGTCGTCGTTACGGCCCAGGTATTCGATATTGCCGTCGGCACGATAACGAGCGATATCGCCGGTGCGGTACATGCGCGCTTGCGCCTGCGAGCTGAACGGGTCACGCAGGAAGCGTTCGGCACTCAGTTCGGCGCGGTTCAGATAGCCGCGCGCGACCTGTACGCCACCGATGTACAGCTCGCCGACCACACCTTGCGGCACCGGTTGTTGCTGCGCGTCGAGGATGTACATCCGCGTATTGGCGATCGGTTTGCCGATCGGCGTATTGTCCGGCGTGTCCTGCAACGGCCCGGCGCAATGCCACGCGGTGACGTCCACCGCCGCTTCGGTCGGGCCGTACAGGTTGTGCAACTGGCTGGCCGGCAACTGCTGTTTGAAACGCCGCACCAGACTGCCGGGCAACGCCTCGCCGCTGCACATCACCTGGCGCAAGCCGGCACAGCGTTCGGTCTGGCCGTGGGCAAGAAACACGTCAAGCATCGATGGCACAAAATGCACAGTACTGACGTGCTCGCGCTCGATCAGCGCGCTCAGGTACGCCGGCTCCTTGTGCCCGCCGGGGCGGGCCAGCAACAGGCGCGCGCCGGTCATCAGCGGCCAGAAGAATTCCCACACCGACACGTCGAAACTGAACGGGGTCTTCTGCAACACGGTATCCGCCGCCGTCAACGCATAGGCGTCCTGCATCCACAGCAAACGGTTGACCACCGCACCGTGCTCGTTGGCCACACCCTTGGGCTGACCGGTAGAGCCGGAGGTGTAGATCACGTAGGCCAGATGCGCCGACGTCAGGCGCTCGCATGGCGGATTGTCCGCCGGCATGTCGCGCCAGATGTCCTCGTCCAGATTGATCACCGGCACCGCCAGTGCGCCGGCCCGCGCGGCCGTGCTGCCCTGCACCAGCAGCGCCACCGGCGCACTGTCGGCAAGCATGCAGGCGATGCGTTCGGCCGGGTAGTCCGGGTCCAGCGGCACATACGCGCCACCCGCCTTGAGAATTGCCAGCAGGCCAACGACCATGGCGAGACTGCGTTCGACGCAGATCGCCACCCGCGAATCCGCCTGCACGCCGAGCCCGATGAGGTGATGGGCGAGGCGGTTGGCGCGCTCGTTGAGCTGGTGGAAACTCAGGCATTGAGCGTCGATCTGCACCGCGACGGCCTGCGGCGTGCGCAGCACTTGTGCTTCGAACAGCCCGTGCAGGGTTTGCTGCAAGTCGTAATCGACCGCCGTCGCGTTGAAGTCGAACAGCAAGCGCTGACGCTCGGCCTGCGGCAACACCGACAACTGCTCGATCGGTTGCTGCGGCGTCTGCTCCAACGCCTCAACCAGTGTCTGCAACGCCGTCTCCATGTAGTTGCAGATGCGCAACGCACCGACCTCGGCGCAGGTGATCGCGGTGAGCCTGAAACCGGTGCCGAGATCGTCGACGTTGAGGCTCAGCGGATAATTGGTGCGCTCCTCGCTGTGCAGGGTTTCGATGCCGTGCCACGCGGGATGCGCCTGCGCAGGCGTCGCGCTGCCATGCCGATAGTTGAGCATCGCACTGAACAACGGCGCCGGTGCAGCGATCCGGCTGCAACGCTGGGCCAGAGCCAGCGAGGCATGCTCATGCGCCAGCAGGCCGGTGAGCCGCCCATGGGTGGCCGCCAGCGCCACGCGCACCGGTTGCGCGCCGAGATCGACGCGCAGCGGCAGAGTATTGATGAACATCCCCAGCCCGCGATCCGCCCCTGCCCCGCCCTGCATGCGGCCCATCAGCACCGTGCCGAACACCACCCGCTCCTGCCCGGAAGTGGCGCCCAGCACCTGCGCCCACGCCAGATGAAACACGCTGGCGACGCTGATGCCCAGCTGTCGTGCCTGGCGGCGCAGGCGCTGTGCCAGGGCATCGGGCAGTGCCAGCGCGGCTTCCTCGTAAGTCCCCGCCGCGGCGTTGACCTCCTGCAAGCCGAACGGCAGCGTCGGCTCATCGACATCACCGAGCATGTCGCGGAAGAACCCTTCGTGCTCCGTCTCACTGATGCCCAGCCGCGCCTGTGCCACGTAGTTGCGATACGGCACCGCCGGCGGCAGCAAGCGCGGTTCGCCAGCGAGGCTGATCTGCATTTCTTCGCGCACCACTTCCAGCGCCGTGTGATCAAGAGCGATGTGGTGGAACAACAGCAGGCCAGCCACTTGCCCGGTGCCCGGATCGCGCGCATGCAACAAGCGGATCAGCGGCGCCTGAGCGAGATCCAGCGAGCGCGTCGACAGTTGCGCGAACGCGACCTCCTCCACTGGCAATTGCGCCTCGCGCCACACCACCTGGACCGGCGCAGCCAGGCCCTGCCAGACGATCGCCGTGCGCAGGATATCGTGGCGCGCCATGACCTGACGCAACGCGCTGGCGAAGGCCTCGACCCGCTCGACACTGGCGAACATCAGTCGCGAATGCAGCACGTACGGGTCGTGTTGCCCGGCCGTGATGTGGTGATAAAGAATGCCTTCCTGCAATGGCGCCAGCGGGTAAATATCCTGCACGTTAGCCGCACCGCCCGGCACCGTGGCGACGATGCGTTCGATGCTGGCCTGGTCCAGTTCGAGCAGGCTGAGCATGCTCGGCGTGATGTATGCGCAGTCTGCGGCAATGCCGTTGGCCGGCACGTCGATTTCGCGGCCGCTACCGACCGCCGCCGCCAGCGCCGCCAGGGTCGGCTGGCTGAACAGCACGCGCACGTCGGTGCTCAGATCGATCTGGCGCATGCGTTCGATGACGCTGACCGCCAGCAACGAGTGCCCGCCCAGTTCGAAGAAGTTGTCGTGCCGGCCGATCTGCTCGACCTTGAGCACTTCGCGCCAGATCTGCGCCAGCGTGGTTTCCACCGGGCCTTGCGGCGCCTGGTACTGACGGCTGAGCCAGGCGCTTTGATCCGGTTCCGGCAAGGCCTTGCGGTCGAGTTTGCCATTGGTGGTCAACGGCAACGCGTCGAGACGCACGTAGGCGGCCGGCAGCAAGGCTTGCGGCAAGCGCGTCTGCAGGTGCTGGCGCAAGTCGTCGATAGCCACGGCGCCGCGCGCGGTGAACCACGCCAGCAACTGCCCGTCGCGCACCTGCGCCACAGCGTCCTGCAGCGCCGGATGACTGGCCAGCGCGGCCTCGATTTCGCCAAGTTCCACCCGCACGCCACGCAGCTTGACCTGATCGTCATTGCGCCCCAGATACTCCAGCGTGCCGTCGGCACGCCAGCGCACAAGGTCGCCGGTGCGATACATGCGCGCGTCTGGTTCAGTGCTGAACGGGTCGGCAACAAAGTGCTCGGCGGTCAATTTATCGCGGTTCAGATAACCCCTGGCCACGCCTGCGCCGGCGACGTACAGCTCGCCTGTGCCGCCCACTGGCAGAAGTTGCTGTTGGCCATCGAGGACATACACCCTGGCATTGGCGATGGGTCGACCGATGTGCAACGCCTGCCCCGCCTCGATGCGACCCGAGGTCGCCACCACCGTGGCTTCGGTCGGTCCGTAGTTGTTGATCACCTCGAAGGTCTGATCACGCGGGAACTGCCGGAGCTTGTCGCCGCCAATCAACAGCGTGCGCAAGGTTGGATGGCCCCACTCGCGGCTGAACGCATATTCGGCCACCGGCGTCGGCAGGAAGCTCACCTGCAAGGGCTGCGCTCGCCACCATTCAAGTAATTCGTCGAGGTGTTCATTGCCGATCGACGCCGGCGGCAAGTGCAGGGTTGCGCCGACACATAACGTCGGCCAGACCTCCCAGGCCATGGCATCAAAGCCGAACCCGGCAACGCTTGCGGTACGGCTGCCGGCGTGCAGGTCGAACGCTTGCGCATGCCAGTGCACAAGGTTTTCCAGGCTCTGGTGTTCGACCATCACGCCTTTTGGCTGGCCGGTGGAGCCGGAGGTGTAAATCACATAGGCCAGATGGTTCGCAGTCAAACCGGCCACTTGCGGATTCTGCTCGGGCAAGTCCTGCCAGCGCTCGTCGCCAAGATCGATCACCGGCACGTTCACCGCGCCCGGTTCCACACCGGACACCAGCAACGCCAGCGGCGCACTGTCGGCCAGCAGGTAAGCGATGCGCTCGGCCGGATGCGCCGGGTCGATCGGCACATAGGCTGCGCCGGCCTTGAGCACCGCCAGCATCGCCAGCAGCATGTCCGGGCCGCGCCGGGTGGAGACCGCCACGCGCGCGTCGGGCTGCACGCCCAGCGCGAGCAGATAATGCGCCAGGCGATTGGCCTGTTGATTGAGCTGCGCGTAGGTCAGCTGTTGCTCGCCCGCTTGCACCGCCACTGCCTGCGGGTTGAGCAAGGCCTGTGCTTCGAAGAGTCGATGCACGGTTTGCGCCGGCGGGAATGCCCTGACGCTGGCGTTGAACTGGCTGAGTACTCGCTCGCGCTCAAGCGGCGGCAGGATCGCCAGGCGATTCAGCGCCTGTTCGGGATTTTGCTCCAGCGCTGACACCAGCGCCGCCAGCGTGCTGTGCATCAAGTCGCAGACCCGTTGCGCGCCAACTTCAGCGGGCGTGAGCACCGACAGATCGAAGCCTTCGCCAAGATCGTTGATGCTCAGCGTCAGCGGATAATGGCTGCGCCCATCGTGAGCGAGAAACTCGATCCCCTGCCACGCTGCATCGTCGCAATGACCCGCCGCGCTGTGACGATAATTGAGCACCGAGCTGAACAGCGGCGAGGGCGCAGCCACTGCACTGCAGCGCTGCGCCAGCGCCAGTGACGCGTGTTCGTGACCGAGCAGCGCAGCCAGCCGCTGGTGCACACCGCGCAGCGCTGCACCGACGCTGGCCTCGGCGACGTCGACGCGCAACGGCAAGGTATTGATGAACATGCCCAGCGCACGATCAGCGCCGGCACCGCCCTGCATACGACCGAGCAACACCGTGCCGAACACTACGTTCGACTGCCCGGCCGTGGCCGCCAGCACCTGCGCCCAGGCGAGATGGAACAGACTGGCGGCGCTGACCCCGAAGCGGCGCGCCTGCGCTCGCAAGCGCTGGCTCAACTCCACTGGCAATCCGCTGACAAACGCCTCGATGTCGTCGCCCTCACCTTCCACTTCGCGCAGACCGAACGGCAAGGTCGGCTCGTCGATGTCGCCGAGCATCTCTGAAAAGAACGTTTCGTGTTCCTGATCGCTGACGCCGTGGCGGGCCTGCGCCACGTAATTGCGGTACGGCGCGGCTGCCGGCAGCGGCTCAATGGCACCGAGCAGACTGGCCTGCATTTCCTGACGCACCACCGCCAGCGCGGTGTGATCGAGGGCGATGTGATGGAACAGCAGCATGGCGACGACGCGTTTGTGCACGGGATCGGCGGCATACACCAGGCGCATCAGCGGCGCCTGGCCGAGATTGAGGCGCCATTGGCGGGCGGCAAAACGCGCTTGCAACTGGGCGAGCACGTCACCCTCTGCCGCGTCCAGCGCCACGCCGTCGACCGCTAATGGCGCACGCCGCCAGACCACTTGTTGCGGACTCGGCAGCCCTTCCCAGACCACGCTGGTGCGCAGAATGTCGTGGCGCTCGATGACGCCTTGCAGGGCGTGGACGAAGGCGTACAGGCGGTCGATGTCGGCAAACGCCAGACTCGATTGCAGCAGATACGGATCGCCCTGGCCGGCGCTGAGGTGGTGATAAAGAATGCCTTCCTGCAACGGCGCCAGCGGATAGATATCCTGCACGTTGGCCGCGCCGCCCGGCACCGTGGCGACGATGCGTTCGACACTGGCCTGATCCAGTTCGCTGAGGCTCAACATGTCGGCGCTGATGTGGCGGCAGTCGGCGGCAATGCGATTGGCCGGCACCTCGACTTCGCGACCGCTGCCCAGCGCGGCCGCCAGTGCGGCGAGGGTCGGCTGGCTGAACAGCACGCGAACATCGGCACTCAGCCCGAGCTGGCGCAGACGTTCGATCAGGCTCACGGCAAGCAGCGAATGCCCGCCCAGTTCGAAGAAATTGTCGTGACGACCGACCTGCTCGACCTTGAGCAGATCGCTCCAGATCTGCGCCAGCGCCTGTTCCAGCGGACCGTGCGGCGCGGCGTATTCATGGCTGAGCCAGGCGCTGTGATCCGGCTCTGGCAAGGCTTGGCGGTCAAGCTTGCCGTTGGCGGTCAGCGGCATCGCCTCGACGCGCACGTAAGCGGCAGGAATCAGCGCCTCCGGCAATCGGCTCTGCAAGTGCCGACGCAAGTCGGCAATATCTACTGCGCTGCGTTCGCTGAACCAGGTCAGCAAGCGCCCGTCACGCACCAGCACCACCGCGTCTTGCACGGCGCTATGCGCGCGCAGTGCGGCTTCGATTTCCCCCGGCTCGATGCGCACGCCGCGCAGTTTGACCTGATCGTCATTGCGTCCCAGGTACTCAAGCGTGCCGTCGGCGCGCCAGCGCGCGAGGTCGCCGGTGCGGTACATACGCGCGTGCGGTTCATCGCTGAACGGGTCGTCGAGGAACATCTCGGCGGTCAATGCCGGGCGACTCAGGTAGCCGCGCGCGACCCCGGCACCGCCGACATACAGCTCGCCCTGCACGCCGACGGGCACCGGTTGTTGCTGACTGTCGAGCAGATAGACTTTGCCATTGGCAATCGGTCGACCGATGTGCAACCCCTGCCCGGACTCGATGCGACCCGACGTTGCCACCACCGTGGCTTCGGTCGGTCCGTAGTTGTTGATCACCTCGAAGGTTTGATCACGCGGGAACTGCCGGAGCTTGTCGCCGCCGATCAACAGCGTGCGCAGGGTCGGGTGGCCGAGTTCGCGGCTGAACGCATATTCGGCGACTGGCGTCGGCAGAAAGCTCACCTGCAACGGCTGCGTCTGCCACCACTCAAGCAATTCATCCAGGTGTTGATTATCGATCGATGCCGGTGGCAGATGCAGGGTCGCGCCCACGCACAAGGCCGGCCAGACCTCCCAGGCCATGGCGTCAAAACCGAACCCGGCCACGCTGGCCGTATGGCTGCCAGCCTGCAGGTCGAACGCTTCAGTGTGCCAATGCACCAGGTTTTCCAGGGTGCGGTGTTCGACCATCACGCCTTTCGGCTGGCCGGTGGAACCGGAGGTGTAGATGACATAGGCGAGGTGCGCCGGGGTCAGCGCCGGCAATTGCGGGTTGGCGTCGGACAAATGCGCCCAGCCGTCGTTGTCCAGATCGATCCGCGGCACCGTGCCGAGCAAGCCGCAGGTGGCGGTCTCGGCGAGCACCGCCAGCGGCTCGCAGTCCTGCAACAGATAGGCGATGCGCTCGCGCGGATGAGCCGGATCGACCGGCACATAAGCCGCGCCGGCCTTGAGAATCGCCAGCAGCGCCACGAGCATTTGCGGGCTGCGGCACAGGCACACCGCAACACGGTCATCCGGCTGTACGCCGAGACCGATCAGGTGGTGGGCCAGGCGGTTGGCGCGCTGATTCAGCTCGGCATAACTCAGATGCCACTCGCCCTGCACCGCCGCCCACGCCTGGGGATTGGCCAGTGCTTGCGCTTCGACCAGACGCTGCACCGTCTGCGCTGGCGGGAATGGCCGCGTGGTGTCGTTGAAGCCGAACAACACCTGCTGGCGTTCACTCGGCGAGACAATCGACAACTGCTGCACGGGCTGCCCCGGCGAATGTTCAAGTGCATTCACCAGACTGTGCAACGCAGTCTGCAAGTAATCGCACACCCGCGCGCCATCCACTTGCGGCACGGCCTGCACATTCAAGAGAAAACCGTCGCCGAGGTCGTCGACGCTGACCACCAGCGGATAATTGCTGCGCTCGCGCGAGCAGAGAATGTCGATGCCATCCCATTTCACCGCGGCCGTGTCCGCCGGGCTGTGGCGGTAATTGAGCAGCGTGCTGAACAGCGGCGAGGTCGCTGCGACTGCGCTACAGCGCTGGGCCAAGGCCAATGAAGCCTGCTCGTGCCCGAGCAACTGCGCCAGGCGTTGATGGGTGGCGCGCACGCTGTCCTGCACTGAGTCGGCGGCGACCGTGACACGCAATGGCAAGGTGTTGATGAACATGCCCAACGCGCGGTCTGCGCCCGCGCCGCCCTGCATGCGCCCCAGCAGCACGGTGCCGAACACCACGTCCTGCTGGCCGGAAACCTGCGCCAGCACTTGCGCCCAGGCCTGATGCACGAGGCTGGCAGTGCTGATCCCCAGATGCCGGGACAACTCGCGCAGGCGCCGGCCGAGACCCGCGTCGAGGGGCAATTGGCTGTCGACGCTGGCGCTACCGTCACCGAGCACATCCTGCACACCGAACGCCAGCGTCGGTTCGCTGATGTCGCCCAGCATGTCGCTGAAGAACTCTGCGTGCGCCTGGTCATCGGCACCCGCACGGGCCTGAGCCACGTAGTTGCGGTACTGCACGGCTGGCGGCAGATCGTTCGCGCGCCCTTGCAGCAGGTCGCTCATTTCCGCCACCAGCACCTCCAGCGCGGTGTGGTCGAGGACGATGTGATGCATCAGCAGGATGCCGACCCAGCGCTGCCCGGCGCGGTCTTCGGTGTAGGCAAACCGCAGCAGCGGCGCGTGCTTGAGATCGAGGCGATAGTGCCGCGGATCGAAACGTGCCTGCATTTGCTCCAGCACATCGCCGCTGAGCTCGTCGGCATCGATTCGCTGAAGATGCAGCGGCGCCTCGCGCCAGACCACTTGCACCGGTTCTTCCAGACCCTCCCAGACCACGCTGGTCCGCAGGATGTCATGGCGGACAATCACGCTGTTCAGGGCGCGCACGAAGTCTTTGATCTGCGCCAGACCGTCGAAGGCAAACTGCGCCTGCAACACGTAGGGATCGCCGCTGTGGGTGGCGAGATGGTGATAAAGAATTCCCGCCTGCAACGGCGCCAGTGCATAGATGTCCTGAACGTTGGCGACACCGCCGGGCACGCTGACCAGCACTGTGTCGATGCCGGCCTGATCGAGATCGACCAAGGGCAAATGCTCGGGGGTAATTGCCGTGCAGTCGGGTTCGATGCGATTGGCCGGTGCCGCATGCCCCTGCGTCGCGCCGAGACTGGCCGCCAACGCCGCCACGTTCGGTTGCCCGAACAGCACCCGCACATCGCAATGCAAGTCGTGCTGACGCATGCGCTCGATCAGTCTGACCGCCAGCAGCGAATGCCCGCCCAGCTCGAAAAAGTTATCGTGCCGCCCGACCTGATCGACACCGAGCACGCTTTGCCAGATGTCGGCAATCAGGCCTTCCACCGTGCCCTGCGGCGGCTCGAATTCGCCTCGCGCAAACGCATCACTGTCCGGCGCCGGCAACGCCTTGCGGTCGAGTTTGCCGTTGGCGGTCAGCGGCAAGGCCTCGAGACGTACGAACGCGCTCGGCACCATATAATCCGCCAGCGCGCCGAGCAGTGTCTCGCGCAGTTGCGCCACGCTCGGATCTTCACCGGCATCCGCGGTCCAGTAGGCGACCAGACGCGGTTCGCCGGGGCTGTCTTCACGGGCAATCACCACGGCGTCGCGGACACCGGTGCAGGCCGACAGGCGCGCCTGAATCTCGCCGAGTTCGATGCGAAATCCGCGGATCTTCACTTGATCATCGTTGCGCCCCAGGTAGTCGAGGCTACCGTCGGCGGCCCAGCGCGCCAGGTCACCGGTTTTATACAGGCGCGCATCGGCCGTGTGGCTGAACGGGTCGCGAATGAAGCGCTCGGCGGTCAGCTCTGGACGGTTGAGGTAACCGCGTGCTACCCCCGCGCCCCCCACGTACAACTCGCCGGTTACACCGACCGGCACCGGTTCACCTTGCGGGTCGAGCAGGTACAGTTGCAGGTCGGGGATTGGCCCGCCAATCGGGCTGACACCCACCAATTGCGCATCGGCAGCCTGCAACGGCCGATAGGTCACGTGCACGGTGGTTTCGGTGATGCCGTACATGTTCACCAGGCGCGTGCCGGCGTTGCCGACGCGGGCATACCACGGTTTGAGCAGCCCCGGTTCCAGTGCTTCACCGCCGAAGATCACTTCGCGCAACGAATGCTGCAGCACACTGCGCCCCTGTGCGGCGATCAACTGGCGGAACGCGCTCGGCGTCTGGTTGAGCACAGTGACACCGCTGCGGCACAGCAACGCATAGCACTCGTCCGGCGCCCGGCTGATGGCTTGCGGCACCAGCAGCAGTTGCCCGCCGAACGCCAGGGCGCCCCAGATTTCCCACACCGAAAAGTCGAAGGCGAACGAGTGAAACAGCGCCCAGACGTCGCGCTCATTGAAGTGAAACCACTGCGCAGTCGCGCCAAACAGCCGTGCCACGTTGCGATGTTCGACCATGACGCCCTTGGGCAAACCGGTAGAACCGGAGGTGTAGATCACGTAAGCCAGATGCGCCGGGGTCAGCCCGGCCACCTGCGGATTACTGTCGGGTTCGGCGCGCAGCGGCTGGCTGTCGAGATCGATCAGTGGCACGTGCAGCGCGCCGACTCGATCCCGTGTCGCGGCTTGCAGCAGCAGCGCCGCCGGCGCGCTGTCCTGCAGGGTGAAGTGGATACGCTCTTGCGGATAGGCCGGGTCGATCGGCACATAAGCCGCGCCGGCCTTGAGCACGCCGAGCAGGCCGATGATCATGTGCGGGCCACGCTCGACGCAGATCGCCACACGGTCGTCGGGGCGGATACCCAGTGCCAGCAGGTGATGAGCCACCTGGTTGGCGCGGCGATTGACGTCGTCGTAGCTGAATGTTTGCTCCTCGAACAGCAACGCCGTGGCGTGCGGTCGGGCCTGGGCGTGAGCTTCGAACTGCTGGTGGATCAACGGCGTGACGGGAAAATGCGCGCGCGCAGTATTGACGCCGTGCAACAGTTGTTCGCGCTCGGCCGCCGGCAGAATGCGAACGCTGTGCAGCGGTGTCGGCACGCTGGCCTGCAATGCATCGACCAGACCTTGCAGCGTGGTCTGCAGATAAGCGGCGATGCGTTGCGCCCCCAGGCTGGCTTCGGCCAGTGCGGTGATGCGCAGGTCTTCGCCCAGATCATCGATGTTGACGGTCAATGGATAGTTGGTGCGTTCGCGAGCGCCCAGCACCTGCACGCCCGGGGCGATATCGATGACTTCGGCCACTTCATCGACGCTGCTGTGCCGGTAATTGAGGATCGCGCTGAACAGTGGCGTCGGCACCGCTACGTCGCTGCAGCGCTGGGCCAGCGCCAGCGAGGCTTGCTCATGGGCGAGCAGCGCGGTCAGCCGGCGGTGGGTCAGCAACACGCCGGCGCGCACGTCATCGGCGCCGACATCCACCCGCAGCGGCAAGGTATTGATGAACATCCCCAGCGCATGTTCACCGCCCTCGCCGGCCGCCATCCGCCCAAGCAGCACGGTGCCGAACACCACCGCCGTACGCCCGGACAACTCGCCGAGCACCCGCGCCAGCGCCAGGTGCATGACACTGGCCACGCTCACCCCGAGTTGCCGCGCCTGCTCGCGCAATTGCCGGCTCAGGGCTGTGTCGAGCATCAGCGAGGCTTCTTCGATCGAGTGCCCGTCACCCTGCACGTCGCGCAATCCGCACGGCAGTGTCGGCTCGTCGATATCGGCGAGCATTTCCCGGAAGAACGCCTCGTGGGCCGACTCGTTCGCGGCCAGTCGCGCCCGCGCCAAATGATCGCGATACGGCACCGGCGCCGCCACGTGCGCGCTGTGCCCGAGCAGAAAGGCCTGCGCTTCGCGGCGGATCACGTCCAGCGCCAGGTGATCCATGATCAAGTGGTGGAACAGCAACAAGGCAACCACGCGGCCATTGGCCGGATCGTCAGCAAACACCAGGCGCAGCAGCGGCGCCTGCTGCACATCGAGACGGAAATGCTGCGGATCGTGGCGCTGCAGCAGTTGGTCGAGCACGTCGCCGCTGGCGCTCAATTCGAATTCCTGGCAATGCAATGTCGCCTGGCGCTGGACCACTTGCAGCGGTTCGTCCAGGCGCTCCCAGACAAACGCCGTGCGCAGAATGTCATGACGGCCGATCATCCATTGCAGCGCGTCGGCGAAGGCTTGCAGACGCTCGCGACTGGCAAAGGCGAAGCGCGCCTGCGAGACGTAGGGGTCGCCCGCCGCTGCCGATAAATGCAGATAAAGCATGCCCTCCTGCAGAGGCGCCAGGGGATAGATGTCCTGCAGGTTCGCCGCTGCGCCCGGCACGCCGGCGACGATGCGGTCGAGGCTGGCCTGATCGAGCGTCACCAGCGGCAGCATGTCGGGAGTGATGCGATACGCCGGGCTCAACCAGTCACCGTTGTGCCGGGCGACCAGCTCCAGCAACTGCGTCTTGTGGGCGGCGAGGCCGTCCCACAGCTCATCGTCCAGCGCGTCGTCACTGCCCAGGATGACCAGGTCTTCATCTTCCTGTTGAAGGCGGATCGCATGGGTCGAAATAACTGCCATCAGTTCGCTGAAATGCATGAGATAACCTGCTGTAAAGACTGGGAAAAGCTGCACGCAGTGGCGAGTCCGTGGCGACCGCGCGCAACTGGGAAAAACTAAAACATCGGCGCCGCACTGTCTGACATGGGAAGCCGGGACAAGCCCCGCTGCGCAGACGCTTGTGCGCCGGCGCAGAGGTCCTTGCCCGGTCAGATCCGGCGCTTGCGGTTGAGCTGTGGAATGGTGGTCGGCGCGATGTCGACCTTGTGTGTCTGCCGTGAGGTCTGCGCCGCCAGTGCTGCCAGCGTCGGCTGACTGAACAGCGTGCGGGCATCGACATGCAGCCCGGCCTGACGCATGCGCGCCACCAGACTCACCGCCAATAACGAATGCCCACCCAATTCGAAGAAATTGTCGTTGCGCCCGATCTGATCGATGCCCAGCGTCTCGGCCCAGACCCGCGCGACCGCCTGCTCGATGTCGCCTTCGGGCGGCACGTAGGCGCGGCTGAGCAAGTGTTCGGCGCCGGGGGCCGGCAAAGCCTTGCGGTCGATCTTGTCATTGGGCGTCAGCGGCATGGCGGCAAGCCGCACGAACGCGGCGGGCACCATGTATTCGGGCAATTGCTGCAAGACGTGCTCGCGCAGTGCCTCGATCGAAGGTGCAACGTGACCGTCGCTCACGGTGAAGTACGCCACCAGGCGCTCGTCGCGTACCAGCACCAGCGTCTCGCGTATGGCGGCATGTGCAATCAGCCGCGCTTCGATTTCCCCCGGCTCCAGACGCAGGCCACGCAGTTTCAACTGGAAGTCGGTGCGGCCGAGGAATTCCAGATTGCCGTCCGCCTGATACCGCACCCGATCACCGCTGCGATACAAGCGATCCCCGGCCACGAACGGACTGTCGATAAAGCGCTCGGCCTGTATCTGCGGCAATCGGTGATAGCCACGCGCGACGCCGACGCCACCGATGTGCAGTTCGCCGCTGACGCCCAAGGGCACCGGCTGATCGTTGCGATCGAGCACGTACAGCCGCGTATTGGTCAGGGCCTTGCCGATCGGGATGACCCGCTCGGGCACTGGCTCGTGGGGTTCGAGGGTCCAGGCGCTGCTGTCGACCGTGGTTTCGGTCGGGCCGTAGACATTGTGCAGGCGCACCCACGGCAGGCGTTCGCGCACGGCACGGGCCATGGCAACGGTCAGGTCGCCACCGCCGCAGAATACGTCGGTGAGACTGGTACAGGTGCTGACATCATCCTGTTCGAGAAACTGCTGCAACAGCGCCGGGACAAACTTGACGACGCTGATACGTTGTTCGCGAATCACTTGCGTGACGTAAGCCGAATCGCGGTTACCGTCAGGCCGTGCCAGCACCAGGCGCAGGCCGGCGCTCAATGGCCAGAAAATCTCCCACACTGAGCTGTCGAAGCTGAACGGCGCCTTTTGCAACAACGCGCCATCCGCGGTTGGCGGGCGAATCTGCGAGCCCCAGTGCATCAGATTGCAGACACTGCGGTGCTCGATCATCACACCTTTCGGCGTGCCGGTGGAACCCGAGGTATAGATCATGTACGCCAGGTTCGACGCAGCGAGATCCGGCACTTGCAGATTGTCGCTCGGCGCCTCGTCCCAGGCGCAGCGGTCGAAGTCGACCACGGTCATCTGCGTGTCACCCAGCAGATCGCGGGTCGCCGCATGCAGCAGCACCGCCACCGGCGCGCTGTCACGCAACATGAATTGCAAGCGCGCCAGCGGATAGTCCGGGTCCAGCGGCACGTAGGCACCACCGGCCTTGAGGATCGCCAGCAGGCCGACCACCAGTTCAAGACCGCGCTCGACGCAGATCGCCACCCGTGTATCCGGGCGTACGCCTTGTTCGCGCAGGTGATGGGCCAGACGGTTGGCCTGTTCGTTGAGTTGCCGCCAGCTCAGTTGCGCCTCGCCGGCCTGCAACGCAATGGCGTCCGGGTGGCGTTGCACCTGTTGCTCGAACAACCTGTGCAGCGGTTGCTCGATCGGGCAATCGACTGCGGTGGCGTTGAATCGGGTCAGCAACTGATCGCGCTCTGCTGGCGAGAGGATCGGCAGTCGGTCCAGGGGCAGATCCGAGTCTTGCTCGAGTGCCTCGACCAGCCCGTCCAGAGCCAGGTGCATGTAATCCGCAATGCGTTGCGCGCCGATGCTGGCGACTGCCCTGGCGGTCAATTGCAGGCCATCGCCGAAGTCGTCGACGCTCAGGGTCAGCGGGTAGTTGGTGCGTTCTTCGTTGGCCAGGGTTTCGATGCCTGGCCAGTGCGGCTCATCGGCCTGACCTTGCTGCCGCTCGCTGTGGCGATAGTTGAGCAGCGCGCTGAACAGCGGCGTCGGCGCAACCACGCCACTGCAGCGCTGGGCCAGCGCCAGCGATGCGTGTTCGTGACCGAGCAATCCGGTCAAGCGCTGATGGGTGGTCTGCACCGCGGCTCGCGCCGGCGCCGCGACATCGACGCGTAACGGCAGGGAATTGATGAACACCCCCAGCGCACGGTCGGCACCCGCGCCGCCCTGCATGCGCCCCATCAATACCGTGCCGAATACCACCCGCTCCTGGCCCGAGGTCGCCGCCAGGACGCGCGCCCAGGCCAGGTGAATCAGGCTGGCGACGCTGACACCGAGCCGGCGGGCCTGCTGGCGCAGACGGCCGTCCAGTTCGCTGGCGAGGGGTTGCTGCGACTCCTCGATCCCCCGGCCATCGCCTTGCACATCGTGCAAGCCGAACGGCAGCGTCGGCTCATCGATATCGCCGAGCATCTCGCGGAAAAACGCCTCATGTTCGGCCTCGCTGACGCCCAACCGCGCCTGCGCGACATAGTTGCGGTACGGCACCGCCGGCGGCAAAGGCTCGCGTTGCCCGGCAAGGCTGGCGGATATTTCGCCGCGCAGCACGTCCAGCGCAATGTGATCGAGCGCCAGGTGATGGAACAGCAGCACACCGACGATTCGTTCCTTCAACGGGTCGCGGGCAACCAGCAAGCGCAGCAGCGGTGCCTGACTGACATCCAGGCGATAGCGGCGCGCATCGCAGCGCTGATGCAATTGCTCAAGCACGTCGCCCTGCGCAGGCTCGATGTCGATTTCCTGCACCGCCAGCTCGACGTGCCGCAGCACCACTTGCAGCGGCGTGATCAGCCCCTCCCAGACCACAGCGGTGCGCAGAATATCGTGCCGGGCCATGACGGTACGCAAGGCGTCGGCGAAGGCCTCGACGCGCTCCAGACTGGCGAAGGCCAGATGCGACTGCAGCAGATACGGATCGCCCTGCGCGGCGGTGATGTGGTGATAAAGGATACCGTCCTGCAACGGTGCCAGCGGGTAGATGTCCTGCACATTGGCCGCGCCGCCGGGCACGCTGGCGACGATGCGGTCGAGGCTGGCCTGATCCAGTTCGATCAGCGTCAGCATGTCAGGGCTGATCGAGGTGCATCCAGCGGGTATGCGATTGGCCGGCACGTCGATCTCGCGCCCACTGCCGACCGCGGCCGCCAGCGCGACCAGCGTTGGTTGGCCGAACAACACGCGCACATCACAGCTCATGCCGAGCTGACGCATGCGTTCGATCAGGTTCACCGCCAGCAGCGAATGCCCGCCCAGCTCGAAGAAATGGTCGTGGCGCCCGACCTGCGGCACCTGCAGCAGTTCCTGCCAGATTTGCGCCAGAGCGTTTTCGACATCGCCCTGCGGCGCTTCATAGTCACGGCGGATCAGCGCGTCCGGCCCCGGTGCCGGCAAGGCCTTGCGGTCGATTTTGCCATTGGCGGTCAGCGGCATTGCCGTCATGCGCACATACGCCTGCGGCAGCATGGCGCTGCTCAGGCGAGCCTGCAGATACGCGTGCAACTGAAGGATATCCACCGGCCGGCGTTCGCTGAACCACGCCAGCAACTGCCCGTCGCGCGCCAGCACCACCGCTTGCGCAATCGCCTCGTGACGACTGAGTGCCGCCTCGACTTCGCCCGGCTCGACGCGCACCCCACGAATTTTTACCTGGTCGTCGTTGCGCCCCTGATATTCCAGCGTGCCATCGGCGCGCCAACGCACCCGATCGCCGCTGCGATACAGACGTGCCGCCGGGTCGGTACTGAACGGGTCGCGCAGAAAGCGTTCAGCGCTCAGGTCCGGGCGATTCAGGTAACCACGGGCAATGCCGGCGCCGCCGATGTACAGCTCCCCCGTGACACCCATCGGCAGCGGCCGCTGCTGTTCGTCGAGGACGTACACCGTTGCGTTGCTCACCGGTCTACCGATATGCAGCGCCCGTCCGGGCTCGATTCTGCCGAACGTCGCCACCACCGTGGCCTCGGTCGGGCCGTAATTGTTGATCACCTCGAACGACTGCGCGCGATTGAACTGGCGCAGCCGATCACCGCCAATCAACAACGTACGCAAGGTCGGATGCTGCAGTTTGCGACTGAAGACATATTCGGCGATCGGCGTCGGCAGGAAACTCACATCCAGTGGTCGCGAGCGCCACCACGTCAGCAGCGCATCGATGTCTTCGCTACCGTCATGGGCCGGCGCCAAATGCAGCGTCGCACCGCCACACAACGCCGGCCAGACTTCCCAGGCCATCGCGTCAAAGCCGAACCCGGCGAGACTGGACGTGTGCTGGCCGGGGCCGAGGTCGAAGGCCTGACAATGCCAGTCGATCAGATTGCCCAACGCGCGATGTTCGACCATCACGCCTTTGGGCAGCCCGGTGGAGCCGGAGGTGTAAATCACGTAAGCGAGGTTGGCGTCGGTCAACCCCGCTACCACCGGGTCAGCCTGGTTGGCGGTCGGCCAATCGGTTTGATCGAGCTCGATCACCGCCACCTGCAACAGCGGCAAGCGAGCGCGCAGATCACTCTGCGTCAGCACTGCCCGGGGGGCGCAATCGCTGAGCAAATAGCTCAAGCGCTCGCTCGGCTGCGCCGGATCGATCGGCACATAAGCGCCGCCGGCCTTGAGCACGGCAAGCAGTCCCGCCAGCGTATCGAGGCCACGACGGGCGACGATGGCGACGCGGTCATCGGGTTGTACACCGAGTTCGATCAGGTGTCGGGCAAGGGCATTGGCCTGGCTGTCGAGCTGGCCGTACGTCAGTGGCTGCCCTTGATAAAGAGCGGCGACAGCGTCGGGGCGCTGCGCAACTTGCGCGGCGAAGCGTTGCGCAACCGTTCGGCCTTGCGGGAAGTCCACCCGCGTGTCGTTCCATTGCTGCAACTGCCGCGATTCGTCGGCGGTACTCAGGCAGAAATCCGCTGTCGACAGCTGCGGCTGCTCCAGCCCCTGTTCAAGAATCAACAGCAACCGTGCGCCCAGCGCTTGAACGTCCGTGGCGTCAAAGTACGCCTGGTCGTAGACCAGATGCAGCCACGCCTGATCGTTGAAGCGATTGCTGCGCAGATGAATCGCCAGTGGCGTCGCTTCATGGCCGTTGGAGACCTTGACTGTGTGCGCCGAGGCCGCGCCGTAGCGGTAGTCGTGATCGTCCTGCTCGTACGACACCGACACTTCGAACAACTGGGCGCGGTCCTCGCGCAGCAGACCCAGTGCGCGATTCAACTCACTCAGGGAAAAGCGCTGATGGCGCAGGTCCTGTTTCAGCTGTGTCGCGATGGCCCGCGCCAAGTGCGCAAATGGCAAATTCCGAGCAAAATCCAGGCGCACCGCACTGACCTGGGCAAACAAGCCTAAAGTGGTTTTGAAGCGTGCCCCCGCGCGGTTGAGAATCGGCAGGCCCACCACCCACTCGTCACGCTGCGCCGTGCGGCTGAAATACACATGCAAGGCCGCCAACAGGACGTGAAACGCCGACGCCCCGAACGGTTGCGCCGCTTGCTGCATGCGTTGGTGCAGCAGCGCGGGCATCGCTTGCACATGCGCCTGCGACGGTCGCGTCAGTTGGCTGGAATCCTGATGATGGCGCGGCAGCAGTAGCGGCTCCGGCTGCGTACGGTACTTGTCGAGCCAATAATCGCGATCACGGGCGTGCCGATCCGAACCCTGATAGCGCGCATCGTCGGCAATGAAATCGACATAGGACGGCGCCGATATCGCAGGTGTTTGCCCCTGGCTCAGCGCGCTGTAAATCTCGCCCAGCGACTTGAGCATCTGACCGAAGCCCCAACCGTCGAGAATCAGGTGATGCGCCTGAGTCGCGAGCCAGTGACGCCCTTGGTCGAGGCGAATCAGACTGAAGCGCAACAGCGGCTGGCCATCAAGGCGATAGACCTGCTCCATCTGCTGTTGCAGCAATGCCTGCGCCGCCGCGTGCGCATCGTCGAGTCCGGAAAAATCAAACAGCGGCATCGCCACCGCCATCGTTGGCGCAAAAGCTTGCCGGGGCATGCCATCCTCGCCGACGCCAGGCAGCAAGACGGTGCGCAATGCGTCGTGGCGGGCGATCAGCGATTCCAGCGCTGCCTGCATCAGTGCCTGATCCAGCGGCCCGTCAAGCTCGACATAACCACCGATGTTGTACAGCGGCGAATCACCGCGACTCAGCTGATCCAGCCAGATATCGCGCTGGGCGGCGGTCAGGGCAAAGGTTTCGCAAGGCACGGACAGATCGTCCGCTGCTGGAGCAGAAGTAGGCTGCATAAGATCCATCTCATGTGGTTTGCCCGTATTCAAGCATCGGCCCTGCTCACGACATGACACCTGAAACCCGGACAAGCGCAACGCGTCCCTGCGGCGCTTTCCGTGACAGCCCCGTGCCTGAGCACGCGCTGCACGATTTGCTGAAGAAACTGCTGAAAGATCTGTAGGAAAAACACCATGCCTCGGTAGTGCTTATCGCTGGGTGGCCGGCGGCGGAAAAAGCTCATCTGCCGACATTCCGGGCGCCTGGAGTGACCCGCCAGTCACGCGCGCGGATGGCAGGCGCACGCCTGGCCTCGGCAGGCCAGCGAAAATAGTGGCACTTTGTGTCCCTGTTTTCCCCTACAGACGCAGGACAAATGCATAGGCTTAAATCCCGCTGCTGATCAGTTCAAGGAGAAATGATTGCGCGGTGGCGTGTGCATGAACGGCAGACAAAGCAGTGATGACTCTGAACCAGGGATGAGAAGGATATGAATCTGACCGGCAGTATTCGCAACATGGAAAACCCGCACTTCTACTGGCAACTGGGAGAGCTGATAGCCAGTACCGGCGACGATCATTTCGCCAGCAACATGTTCCAGTTGGTCGACACGCTGGTGCCGGTCAACCGCCTCGATCTCAGTGAATGGACGCTGGACGAGCGCCAGGCCAGCGTGGTCGAGATCAAGCCGCTGGGCAGCGCGGGCCTGCCCCACGCCGGCGATTGTCAGGCAGCGATCGATCGACCGGACGATCATCCACTGCTGCAGAAAATGATCGAAATGAACGACTCGCTGTTGATCCAGCTAAAGGCTTCTTTATTGCCGCGTCATCCGCAACACGGCGTGCATCAATGCAATCTGGTGTCGCGCACCTCCAATCGCCGTTGCGTGATTTCGGTGTATCGGCCACATACCCAGCGGGTGTTTTCCCTGCCGGAACTGGCCTTTCTGAAAAGCCTTTCTGATACCTTGCTGCCGCTGATCGAACGGCATGCGCAAATGACCCGTCAGAGCCTCGCCCGCCAGCCTCGCCCGGCCTTGGCCGATCTGGATCAGGCGCCGCTGGCGCAGGTCTTCGATGAGCGTTTGGCGTTGAGCGCCGTCGTCTTGTCGGCACGCGAGAAGGAAGTCTGTCTGGGCCTGCTGACTGGCGGCACCGTGCCGCAAATGGCGGAAAAACTGCGGGTCAAGAACAGCTCTATCGAGACCTATCTCAAGCGTGCCGCGGCCAAGCTCGGCGTCAGCGGAAGGCATGGGCTGGCGAAATGGATGGCCGGGGCTTGAACGGGTCTCGAGCGTTACCGCGTCTGCCGCGCAAACGCAGTGGTGCGAAGTCCGGGTTGCGCCTGCCCCTGCTGTGCACGGCGGTGCTGATGGCCGGGTGTTCGTTGATGCCGGATTACCAGCGACCGCCCTCGCCGGCTGCCGAGCAGTACCCCACTGCAACGCAGCCAGCGACCCGCCATGCTGACTGGCGCACGCTGTTCAACGACCCGGCGCTCAGGCAACTGATCGAAAGCGCGCTGGCCAACAATCGCGACCTGCGCGTGGCAGCGCTGAATGTTCAGGCGTTCCAGGCACAATACCGCATTCAACGCGCCGACCTGGTGCCGGCGGTGGCGGCCAATGCCAACGAGTTGCGCCAGCGCATGCCGTCCAGCGTCACCGGCGGCCCGGCGCAGATCACCTCGGCGTATGCGGTCAATCTGGGCATCAGCGCCTATGAGCTGGATCTGTTCGGTCGGGTGCGCAGCCTCAGCGAGCAGGCCTTGCAAAGCTGGCTGGCCACCGAACAGGCGCGGCGCAGCGCCGAGTTGAGTCTGGTGGCCAACGTCGCCAATGCCTACCTGACCTGGCGCGCCGATCAGCAGTTACTGGAACTGAGCCGCGACACCCTCGCTGCCGACGAACAAAGCCTGCACCTGACCACGCGCAACCGCGAAGCGGGCAAATCTTCAGCGCTGGAACAGGCGCAGGCACGCACCAGCGTCGACAGTTCGCGGGTCAATCTGGCGCGCTACCAGCGTCTGGTCGCACAGGATTTGAACAGCCTGACGCTGCTGGTCGGCGCGCCGCTGCCAGCGCAATTGCCGGCGCTGCCGCTGGCCAGTGAACTGGTATCGCCGCTGCCGGCCGGGCTGCCATCGGATCTGCTGCAACGGCGCCCGGACATTCTGCAGGCCGAATACCAGCTCAAAGCCGCCAACGCCAATATCGGCGCAGCCCGTGCAGCGTTCTTTCCCAGTGTGAGCCTGACGGCCAACGCCGGCACTGCCAGTCGCGATCTTTCCGGGTTGTTCAGCGCAGGCTCCGGCGCGTGGACGTTCCAGCCACAGATCAGCCTGCCGATTTTCAATGCCGGCAGCCTGCGTGCCAGTCTGGATTACGCCCGGCTGCAGAAAGACGTCGCCGTCGCCGAGTACGAAAAATCGATTCAAACGGCGTTTAAGGAAGTCGCCGACGGTCTGGCGGCGCGCAGCACCTATGAACAGCAATTGCAGGCCCAGCGCGATCTGGTCCAGGCCACCCAGGATTACTACAACCTCGCGCGGAACCGTTATCGCAACGGTGTCGACAGTAGCCTGACGTTCCTCGATGCGCAGCGTTCGCTGTTCACCTCGCAACAAGCCTTGATCAGCGACCGCCTGGCGCAGTTGGTGGCTGAGGTCAACCTCTATACCGCCCTGGGCGGTGGCTGGCAGGCAGGTGAAACGGTGGCGCGGTGATCTGCGATGGTTTCCATGATGAGCAATGGGTGTTCGGCTTTGGCTTCAGGGTGGAGCTACCCCTCATCGGAACGCCGCCCGCCCAGCCCTCTCCCCGAGGAGAGGGCGCCGATTTTGGTTGGCTTTGAAGTTTGCGTACGACTCGGTATTGCAACTGGTGCAATTCTCACATTCCCTGCGGTCAGTTCCCTCTCCCTCTGGGAGAGGGTTAGGCGGGCGGCGTTCCGATGAGGGGCTTTTGATCCTGGCGCGGAACATCAGCTCCCCGCCCCACCATGCGCCTCTTCAAAGAAGTAATCCTTCCAGCTTCCCGCCTTGTTTTTCAGCACACCCAATTCCTGCAATTTCTCGGCATAGATAAACGTACGCTGCGGCACCACCGTGAAGTCGATCTCCGGGTCGTTGACGATCTGCTCCACCAGCGCCAACGGCAACTTCGACTGTTCGACCCGAATATAGGCCTGGGCCGCTGCCGGTTTGTCAGCCTTGATGATTTTCTCGGCCTCGGCCAGGGCGTCGTAGAACGCCTTGTAGGTCTTGGGGTTTTCGTCGTGGAATTTTTCCGTGGTGTACAGCACGTTGAACGTCGCCTGGCCGCCGAGTACGTCGTAGGAACTCAGCACTTTGTGCACGTTGGGGTTCTGCAACGCCTGGTACTGGAACGGCGGACTGGAGAAATGCGAGTTGATTTCCGAGCCACCAGCGATTAGCGCAGCCGTCGCATCGGGGTGCGGCAGGCTGACGGAAATGTCGTCGAACTTCTTGTACTGGGCATCGCCGAACAGCCTGGCGGTTTCGATCTGCAAGGTGCGCGACTGGAAGCCCACCCCTGCCGCTGGCACGGCGATGCGATCTTTGTCGCTGAAGTCCTTGAGGGTTTTGATATTCGGATTGTTGGTCAGCAGGTAATTGGGCATCGAGCCGAGCGCGGCGATGGCCTTGACGTTCTGTTTGCCTTTGGTGCGATCCCACACGGTGAGCATCGGCGGTACGCCGGCCGAGACCACGTCGAGCGAACCGGTCAGCAGCGCCTCGTTCATCGCGGTGGCGCCAGAGATACTGTTCCAGTCGACCTTGATGTCCAGGCCCTGGGCTTTACCGTGTTTTTCGATCAACTGCTGGTCGCGAACTACATCGAGAATCAGGTAACCGACGCCGAACTGCTGGGCGATGCTGATCTTGCCTTCGGCCTGAGCGACCGAGCTGAACAACGCGGTGCCCGCCAGGGCGGCGGCCAACAGGGTCAATGCGGAACGTTTCAACGGTGTGGCCATGACAACCTCGCAGCAGGGGGTGGTTTGCTGAAAGGCCTGACTTTATCGCTATAAAAAATAGAAATTAAATATCTTTATTGCATATCGATAGCACTGGACGCTGAGCGTATGCCTTGCGCTGCTACAACGTTGATCGTTAACAGCCTGACACAATAAAACCCCGGCAAGATCCGCATCGGCAAACAGGCCGTTCGCCGCGCTCCACCAGCAGCGATAGGGGTTTCCAGTTGTTTTTCCATTCGCGCCAGCGCTTGTCCTTACGCATCAGCCGAGCGTTTTAAAAGGCAATCAGATGGCCGAGCCTTGCTATCATCGCCCACACTTTTATGACGATTTGATGGCTGGAAGGTCTTTTTGTGAGCGCTCTTTTCAACCGGTTGCGGCAACCGCACGCCCGACTGTTTTCTCTGCTGCTGTTGGTATTGATCGTGCCGATGGGCCTGCGCGCGGCGTTGGGCTGGTCGAGCCCGTTGGGTTATCTGTCGGATCTGGCCGTGGGCAGCCTGTTGCTGGTTTTGCTGCATCGCCGCGCGTGGTGGCTGGCTCTGCCGGTGCTGCTGTTGTGGGGTGTGCTGGCGGTGGCGACCGCAGAACTGGTCAGCGCGGTCGGTCGGTTGCCGACGCCTTCCGACATTCATTACCTGATCGACCCGCAGTTCGTGGAAAACTCCACCGGCGGCGGTCTGGCGCATCCCGCATTGGGCCTGACATTACTGCTGGCATTACTGGTGTGGCTGCTGACCCGCTTCGCCGGCCGGGACCGACCGCTCACTGCCCTGCCCCGTGCAGCCTGGGGCGCGCCGCTGGTGTTGTTCGCCGCGCATTGGGGTGCGCAGAACCTGTGGCCCAACGAAGCCGACCCGTGGCGCCTGTACAACTTGCCGCATCAACTGCTCGCCAGCGAAGTGGCCGACCTGCAGATTCGCGCCGAGGAATGGCTGGACGGCGATGCCGAAGAACCCGCACCGGCGATGGCCGGGCTGACCGATGTCGACCTCAACGGGGAAAAACTGCTGACCGCACCGGGACAAGCGCGCAATGTGCTGATCATCGCACTGGAGGGCATTCCCGGCGCCTACATTCGCGCCAACCGCGAGGCCATCGGCAGTCATTATCAGGAAGACCTGATGCCCAACCTCAGCCGCTGGGCCGAGCGCGGCATGAACACCCCGGATTACGTGCTGCACACGCACCAGACCATTCGCGGTCTGTACGCCATGCTCTGCGGCGACTACGACAAACTTAACAACGGCACGCCCAAAGGCGTGGAAATGCTCACCCTCAACGAGCGCAATCAGGCCTGTCTGCCGGCACAACTGCGCGACCACGGTTTCAGCACGCATTACCTGCAAGGTGCCGGGCTGCGCTTCATGGCCAAAGACAAGATCATGCCGCACATCGGCTTCGACGCCACCCATGGTCTGGAATGGTTCAGCAACAGCAATTATCTGGAGTTTCCGTGGGGCAAGGATGACAAGGCGTTCTTTGAGGGTGCGCTGGACTACGTCGGCCAGCTGAAGAAAAACAGACAGCCGTGGATGCTCACCCTGCTCACTGTCGGCACTCACCAGCCCTACTCCGCACCGGACGATTATCTGCAGCGTTACGAAACGCCGAAGCGGGCCGCCGTCGGTTATCTCGACGATGCACTGGATCAGTTTCTCAGTGGCCTGGAACGCAAAGGCGTGCTCAAGGACACGCTGGTGGTGATCACATCGGACGAATCCCACGGCATCGACGGCGTGCGTCTGGCCTCGTCGTGGGGATTCAACCTGACCCTGGCACCGGAGCAGGCGCAACTGCCGCATCTGAACAAAGGCGTCTATGGTCACGTCGATCTGAGCACGTCGATCCTCGACTACTTCGACCTGCCAGTGCCCTCCGCGCTGAGCGGTCGCTCGCTGTTCCGTGACTATGACTCCGGCCGCGAAATCATGTCATTCACCAATGGCAAGCTGCGCTATCACGATGGCCGCGGCATCTTCTCCGAATGCGAAATGCCGCGCCGCTGCCGCTATTACGAAAGCGCTGGCTTCATCGCCGACAGCGCCATTTACAAGGGTCGCTACAGCGGTCATCCGGCCCGACAGATTGCCGCCCGCGCCAATGCCCTGGACCTGTCGCTGCTGCGCACGCCGCTCAACCATCGCTACCAGTTCGGCAGCAACAACATCATCCCGCTGCAAGCGCAGATCAAGGATGACTGGGCCGACAACCTGATTGGCGCGCAATATCTGGAAATGCCCAAGGGCTCGCACACCCGCGTACGCCTGACCGTGCGCGCGGTCGACCCGCAGCAAGCGGCGTACATTCAGCTCAAGGCCAAGGAATTCGAACAGGACGTGCAACTGGGCTTACCCGCAGAGATGGTCGCCACGGCGGATCAGCCGCTGGAAATGGACTTCAGCTTCGAAAACCCGCAACAGCGCAAAGCGTTTTCGTTTCATTTGCTCGGTTACGGCCAAGGCGCGGTGGAAGTCAGTGACTTCAGCGTGATCACTGAGCTGCCGGGACAAGAGGACATGCTTGACGATGTACCCGATGACGAAACGGCGCAATCGAGCTGATCTGACTGATCAGAAGCCAGCGTAGCGCTGAGAGAGTTTGCCTATCAGCACGCAATAGCCGGGCTATTAGCCGGTTTGCCCACTCGGGTCTAGCCTTACAAGTCCGAAGTCGGCACCAGCCGGCCGCAGCAGACCTGATAGGGACTCGAACATGGCAAGCGAATCGAAATGCCCGTTCAACCACGCCGCCGGTGGCGGCACGACCAACCGAGACTGGTGGCCGAATCAACTGAACCTGAAAATCCTCAGTCAGCACTCGCCCAAGTCTGACCCGCTGGGCCAGGACTTCGACTATGCCAAGGCGTTCAAAAGCCTGGATTTCCAGGCGCTGAAGCAAGATATCAGCGCATTGATGACCGATTCTCAGGACTGGTGGCCGGCGGACTTCGGTCACTATGGCCCGCTCTTCGTGCGCATGGCCTGGCACAGCGCCGGCACCTACCGCACCGCCGATGGTCGCGGTGGCGCCGGCTCCGGTCAGCAACGGTTCGCCCCGCTCAACAGTTGGCCGGACAACGTCAGCCTCGACAAGGCCCGCCGCCTGCTCTGGCCGATCAAGCAGAAATACGGCCGCAACATTTCCTGGGCCGATCTGATCGTACTCACCGGCAACGTCGCGCTGGAATCCATGGGCTTCAAGACCTTCGGTTTTTCCGGTGGCCGCGCTGATGTCTGGGAACCGGATGAAGACGTGTACTGGGGTTCGGAAACCGAATGGCTGGGCGGTGACAATCGTTACGGCAAGAGCAACGGCCCGGTACAGGAACCTGGTGACGGTACGCTGGTAGCCGAACCGGATCTGCACGGCAAGGAAGAAAGCCGCACCGATCAGGGCGAACGCAATCTGGAAAACCCGCTCGCTGCGGTGCAGATGGGTCTGATCTACGTGAACCCGGAAGGTCCCGAGGGCAATCCGGACCCGGTCGCCTCGGCCAGGGACATTCGCGAAACCTTCGGCCGCATGGCCATGAATGAAGAAGAAACCGTGGCGCTGATTGCCGGCGGCCACGCGTTCGGCAAGACCCACGGTGCCGGCCCGGCCGACAACGTCGGCCCTGAGCCGGAAGCGGCCGGCCTCGAGCTGCAAGGCCTGGGCTGGAAAAACGCTTTCGGCACCGGCAAGGGCGCAGACACCATCACCAGTGGTCTGGAAGTGACCTGGACCACCACGCCCACCCGCTGGAGCAACAACTACCTGGAAAACCTGTTCGGCTTCGAGTGGGAACTGACCAAGAGCCCGGCCGGGGCGCATCAGTGGCAACCGAAAAACGGCGCCGGCGCTGGCACGGTTCCGCATGCCCACGACCCGAGCAAAAAGCTCTCGCCGACCATGCTCACCTCTGACCTGGCATTGCGCTTCGACCCGGCTTACGAGCAGATCTCGCGACGCTTCCTGGCCAATCCCGAGCAATTGGCCGACGCCTTTGCCCGTGCCTGGTACAAACTGATCCACCGCGACATGGGCCCGCTGTCACGCTACCTCGGCCCGGAATTGCCCAACGAAGAATTGCTCTGGCAAGACCCGTTGCCGGACGTCAGCCATGCATTGATTGACGACAGCGACGCCGCCGCGCTGAAAAGCAAAATCCTCGCCTCAGGCCTGTCGGTTTCGCAACTGGTCTCGACGGCGTGGGCGGCGGCCTCGACCTTCCGCGGCTCGGACAAACGTGGCGGTGCCAACGGCGGGCGTTTGCGTCTGGCACCGCAGAAGTTCTGGCAAGCCAACCAGCCGGAGCAACTGGCCCATGTGCTGCAAACCCTCGAGGGCATTCAGAGCGAGTTCAATGGCAGTGCCGGCGGCAAGCAAATCTCGCTGGCGGACCTGATCGTGCTGGCCGGCAATGCCGGGGTCGAGCAAGCCGCACAGAACGCTGGTCATTCCGTGAGCGTGCCGTTCTCGCCCGGGCGCGTGGATGCCTCGCAGGAGCAGACCGATGTCGAATCGTTCGGCTTCCTTGAACCGATTGCCGATGGTTTCCGCAACTACAGCAAGGGCAAATACACCGTCGCGGCTGAAACCCTGCTGATCGACAAGGCGCAACTGCTGACCCTCACCGCCCCGGAAATGACCGTGCTGCTCGGCGGCCTGCGGGTGTTGAATACCAACGTCGGGCAGACCCGGCATGGTGTCTTCACCGATAAACCCGAAGCGCTGAGCAATGACTTCTTCACGAACCTGTTGGACATGGGCGTGGAGTGGCAACCGACGACGCGCGATGCTGATGAATTCGAGGGACGGGACCGTAAGACCGGCGCGCCGAAATGGACCGCAACCCGGGTGGATCTGGTGTTTGGCTCCAATGCGCAGTTGCGCGCACTGGCCGAGGTGTATGCCAGTGCGGATGCGCAGCAGCCGTTCGTCAATGACTTCGTAAAGGCCTGGACGAAAGTCATGAACCTCGACCGATTCGATCTGAAGTAAAGGCAAAGGAAAACGCCGCTTGTTCAAGCGGCGTTTTTTATGCGTTGGATTTCAGGGGATTCGGATCGCCAAACGCAGTATCAACCGATCGCCGCATACCCCTCGATCTGATCCGGCCACGCCGTCAGCACTTCAAACCCCGTCTCCGTCACCGCGACCATGTGTTCCCACTGTGCCGACAGCGAGCCATCCTTGGTCAGCACCGTCCAGCCATCGGGCATGTTCTTCACATGGCGCCTGCCAGCGTTGAGCATCGGCTCGATGGTGAAAATCATTCCCGCCTTGAGCTTCATCCCTTGATTGGGGAAGCCGTAATGCAGAATCTGCGGTTCATCGTGGTAGATCTTGCCGATGCCATGGCCGCAATACTCGCGCACCACGCTGAAGCCTTCCTTTTCGGCGAGGCTCTGAATCGCATAACCGATATCGCCCAGCGTGGCGCCCGGTTTGACCGCGCGAATACCTGCGCACATGGCGTCATAGGTAGTCTTGATCAGATGTTGCGCTTCAGGCGAGGCCTCACCGACCACGTACATGCGGCTGGTGTCGCCGAACCAGCCGTCCTTGATCACGGCGATGTCGAGGTTGAGGATATCGCCATCCTTCAGCGGTGTAGCAGAAGGAATGCCGTGGCAGACCACGTCATTGACCGAGGCGCAGACGGTTTTCGGAAAGCCGTGATAACCGACGTTGGCCGGCACCGCTTTCTGCACATTGACGATGTAGTCGTGGCACAGCCGATCCAGTTCATCGGTAGTCACCCCGGCCTTGACGTGGGGTACCAGCATCGCCAGCACTTCAGCGGCCAGTTTGCCGGCCGCGCGGGATTTCTCGATTTCGGCCGGGGTGTTGAGCTTGATCTGGTTTCTCATGCGAGGGCGACTTCCTGTGTCAGTTGGTGCAGGTCGAGCCCGCCATTCTGTTCGGCGCGGATCAGCATACGGCAGATCGCGCTGTGGTCGAGGTTGGGGTGCAACTCGGCGAGCATGCCGATGCGCATCCAGTGCTCGGCCTGCGCGTTGATCGAGCGGCTGAGTGCGTTGCTGGAGATGCGCAGGTTTTCATGCATGTCTTCGGAAATTTTTACGATGCCCACGGGAGCAATCCGATACGGAATGTATATGGATCGTATATTAGCGTTGGGGGTTCGCGGATTGCAAATCCGGGTGGTGACTTTGGGATTTTCAAGATCGGGAGGTGGTGGTGAGAAGCATGCGGCCGGCTTTGGATTTGAGGTGGACCCGCCCCTCACCCCCGCCCTCTCCCGGAGGAGAGGAAGCCGATCTTCATTGGCTTTGGAACTAGTGTTCAGCTCGGTATCCCAAGTCGGCGCAGCTCGGCTAAACGCCTCGGTCAGTCCCCTCTCCCTCTGGGAGAGGGTTAGGCGGGCGGCGTTCCGATGAGGGGCTTTTCGAAAGATTCATCTCCCCCTCATCCCCCCAAATCGTCTACCATGCCGCCGCCGGTTTCCGCATGGGATTAATAGGGAATCCGAGGTGCTTGCTCAGCATCGATCGGAACTGCCCCCGCAACTGTAGGTGCCGAGCCTGCTCCACGATTGCCACTGGGTAACCCCCGGGAAGGCCGGAGCCAGGCGATGACGCATCAGTCAGGAGACCTGCCGGCACAATGACTACTAACCGGCGGGGTGTCCGGGAAGGACATCGTGCCGTGCGCGTTTTTTTGCGCGATGACCGGCCTTGCGCTGTTTGCTGACAGCGCTTGATGGTGTGTTTCCAAACCGTACCCGCCCTCCCCGTACGGTTCCATTGGAGACTGCCCCATGCTGCTGCCCCGCGTTGCCACCCTGCTGACCGGTCTGGGCCTTTGCGCTTTCGCGCAAGCGACGCCCACGGTTTATCCGCTGACGATCGAGAACTGCGGCAGCAGCCTGACCTTCCAGCACGCCCCCACTCGCACGGTCACCATCGGCCAGGCTGGCACGGAAATGCTCTATGCCTTGGGTCTCGGCGACAAGGTCGTGGGCACCTCGCTGTGGTTCAACGACGTGCTTCCCCAATACAAGACGCAGAACGACAAGATCCAGCGCCTCGCCGATAACGAACCGAGCTTCGAAGCGGTGATCGGCAAGCGCCCGGAGCTGGTCGCGGTGGAGCTGGAATGGATGGTCGGCCCGCAAGGTGCGGTCGGCACCCGCGAGCAGTTTCATGAATTGAAGATTCCTACCTACCTGCTGCCCTCCGACTGCGAAGCCAAGGACAATCTCGTTGGCTCCGATGGCACGCGGCTGGCGCCGTTTCGCATCGACAGCATTTACAAAGGCGTGAGCCAACTGGCGCAGGTTTTCGATGTGCAGACGCGTGGCGAACGGCTCAACGAACAACTCAAGGCCAGCCTCGCGCAATCGATCGCCACGGCGAAAACCCAGCAGCGCAAGGATGTCAGCGCTGTGGTCTGGTTTTCCAGCGCCGAGATGGACATCGAGCCGTTTGTGGCCGGGCACAAAGGCGTTCCGGATTTCATGCTGAGCACCCTGGGCGTGCGCAATGTGGTCGAGTCGGATGAAGAATGGCCAACCGTGGGCTGGGAAACCATCGCCAAGGCCAACCCGACTTTCCTGGTCATCGCGCGCATGGATCGTCGGCGTTTCCCGGCTGACGACTATCAGAAGAAACTCGCGTTCCTGCGCAGCGACCCGGTGACGCGCAACATGGACGCGGTGAAACACAACCGCATCATCATCCTCGACGCCATGGCCATGCAGGCCAGCCTGCGCACCTTCGACGGCCTCGCGCAACTCGCCGCCGCCATCAATGCCTACGACCTGGCGCCATGAGCAGACGCCTGATCCGTTCGCTGCTGGTTATGCTGACGCTCGCGCTTGCGCTTATCGGCGGAGTGGCGATTGGTGAAACCTCAATCGAGCCGGGCGTGGTGCTGCAGGTGCTGGCCAACAAGCTGTGGGGCGCCGGTTATGTGCTCGACCCGATCGATGAAGGCATCGTCTGGAATTATCGCCTGACCCGCGCCTTGGTCGCCGCAGCCTGCGGTGCCGGACTGGCAACGTGCGGGGTGATCTTGCAGTCACTGTTGCGCAATCCGTTGGCCGATCCTTATCTGCTGGGCATCTCCGCCGGGGCCTCGACTGGCGCGGTGATGGTCGCGTTGCTTGGCGTCGGTGCAGGGTTGGTATCGCTGTCGGCCGGTGCGTTTGCCGGTGCGGTGACGGCGTTCGTGCTGGTGATTCTGCTGGCACGGGTCAGTGGCTCGGCTAACGGCACCGGGCAGATCATCCTGGCAGGGATTGCCGGTTCGCAATTGTTCAACGCGCTGACAGCGTTTTTGATTACTCGCTCGGCGAGTTCCGAGCAGGCTCGCGGGATCATGTTCTGGCTGCTCGGCAACCTCGGCGGGGTGCGCTGGCCTTCGGTGTGGCTGGCGGTGCCGGTGGCCGTGCTCGGGCTGGTCGTGTGCCTGTGGCATCGGCGGGCGCTGGATGCGTTTACCTTTGGCGCGGATTCGGCGGCATCGCTCGGCATACCGGTGCGTCGCGTGCAGATTCTGCTGATCGGTTGCGCGGCGTTGGTCACGGCGGTGATGGTCTCGATTGTCGGTTCGATCGGTTTTGTCGGCCTGGTGATTCCCCATGCGGCGCGGTTGTTGCTCGGCACCGGGCATGCTCGCTTGCTGCCAGCGAGTGCCTTGGGCGGCGCGGTGTTTCTGATTGCCGCCGACGTGTTGTCGCGCACCCTGATCAAGGGTCAGGTTATTCCGGTCGGGGTGATCACGGCGCTGGTCGGCGCGCCGGTGTTCGCGCTGATTCTGGTGGGCCGGAGGTCGGCTCGATGAACGCGGTATTGAATTGCTCGGGCTTGAGCTTCAAGGTGCGCGGCGCCGAGTTGCTGAAGGCTGTCAGCCTTGAGGTGCAACGCGGCGAAACGTTGGGCATCGTCGGGCCGAACGGTGCGGGCAAATCGACCTTGTTGAAGCTGTTGGCCGGCCTGCGCGAGCCGAGCGCTGGCGAGGTACTGCTCGACGGTCAGCGCCTGGGCAAAATGGCGCGCCGCAGCGTTGCGCAGACACTCGCGGTGGTCGAGCAACAAGCTGACACCGATGACGGCATTCGTGTGTTCGATGCGGTGGCGCTGGGGCGGACGCCTTGGTTGTCGGCGCTGCAACCGTGGTCGACTGCCGACACTGCCATCGTTGAGCAGGCGCTGGTTGATGTCGATGCGGTGCATTTGCGTCAGCGCATCTGGCGCAGTCTGTCGGGGGGTGAGCGGCAACGGGTGCACATCGCTCGTGCCCTGGCGCAGCGGCCGCAGATTCTGTTGCTCGATGAGCCGGCTAACCATTTGGACATTCAGCATCAGTTGACGATTTTGAGTGTCGTGAAAGCTTTGCCGGTGACTACGTTGATTGCGCTGCATGATCTGAATCAGGCGCTCAAGTGCGATCGTCTGGCGGTGCTTGAACGGGGGGAGTTGGTGGCGTTGGGCAGGCCGCTGGAGGTGCTGACGCCGCAGTGTTTGTGGGAGACGTTTGGGGTTCGGGCGCGGTATTTGATTGATCCGTTTGATGGTGAGCGGATTTTGCGGTTTCACTCGTGACTTTGGGGGGCTGGACCGCTTTTTTGATTGGGGGCATATCCGTTGGTGCGGGTGCTGCGGCTTAGGGTTTCGCCCTTACGGCCATCCCTTTCAAGGTCTTCTGTAAAATCCCCTGAAATTCATTTAGGGATACCCGAACGATGTGGGCCGATGTTCTAGCGCGTTTCGAGAAAAAAGCACCTGCCAGTGTCATGGCCAAATTGGCGCTGGAGCAGGCTATTGCCCCTGAGTGGATCGATCAGGTTTTCGAAGAGCATCGGCAACGGCAGTACTCTCGCGAACTGCTGTTTTCGACCATTATCAAGCTGATGTCCCTTGTTTCATTGGGCTTGAAGCCATCCCTTCACGCCGCCGCGCGACAGCTTGAAGATCTTCCTGTGAGCTTGGCGGCTCTTTACGACAAGATCAGTCGTACCGAGCCTGCTCTGTTGCGCGCGTTGGTTACGGGCTGTGCACAGCGCCTGACTCCAACCATCAGGGAGTTGGGCTGCACGGCGATGTTGCCGGGCTGGCAGATTCGGGTGGTGGATGGCAACCACTTGGCGTCCACTGAGAAGCGTCTAGGAGCTTTACGTAATGAGCGCGGCGCTGCTCGTCCCGGTTTTTCGGTGGTTGCCTACGACCCCGATCTGGACCAGGTCATCGACCTTCAGGCGTGTGAGGATGCGTACGCAAGTGAGCGTGTTTGTGTGCTGCCTCTATTGGCCAATGCCGAGCCGGGCCAAGTCTGGCTGGCTGATCGGCTCTACTGCACGCTGCCGGTTATGGAGGCCTGTGAGCAGGTTCAAACCTCGTTTGTCATTCGTCAGCAAGCCAAACATCCACGCTTGATTCAAGAGGGTGAATGGCAAGAGCCGGTACCTGTGGAAACAGGCACTGTGCGAGAGCAGATCATCCAGGTCAGAGGCGGTTACCAATGCCGGCGTGTCGAGCTGACGCTTCATTCGCCAACGGACTCCGGTGACAGCAGTTTGATGTTCTGGAGCAACCTGCCTGAGAGCGTCAGTGCGCCACAGATCGCGGAACTGTATCGCCGCCGCTGGAGCATTGAAGGTATGTTCCAGCGACTGGAAGCGATTCTGGAAAGTGAGATTGAAACTCTTGGTAGCCCAAAGGCTGCCTTGCTCGGGTTCGCTACGGCGGTACTGGCCTATAACGTTCTGGCCGTCCTCAAACGAAGTGTTGAGCAAGCTCATCGCGATACCCAGCCTAAAGGATGGGAGGCCTCTATCTATCACTTGGCGGTTCAAGTCAGGAGTGGGTATGAGGGAATGCAAATTGCGTTGCCCGCGGAACATCTTCCCGTTATCCCGCTAGAAAAACTGGCCCAGCGCTTATTGGAACTGGCCAGAAATATCCAGCCCAAACAAGTCGCGAAAAGCCCTCGCGGTCCCAAAGTGCCCAAGCCTAAAACATGGGTCCAGGGCACCGCAGTACATGCGCATGTTTCAACGGACCGGTTAATCAAGGCTAAAAAAACGAAAAGACCTTGAAAGGGATGGCCCTTACGGCGAGTCCCTTTTTCAGACGCCAAAAAGGAACCAAAAGGCTTTGCTCCTACGTACGGCCCTCGCAAGCTCGGGTCCCTTCGCTGCGGAATCGCTCCGGGCGCAGCGGCTACGGTTTGCTTCGCTGCACCTACTTCCGCTGTGTACGACTTCGTCGTACGGTCGCTGCGCTCCCACCCCCGGATCAATCCCTCCGCTCAGCCTTCCGATGTCGCCGGTTAGGCAAGATCAAGGGCACTCGAGCTTGCGCTCATTGTTGAGTGGTTAGAAGCGTCGCATGGCTTGGGATTTGCGGTGAATTCGCCCCTCATCGGAACGCCGCCCGCCCAGCCCTCTCCCCCTGGAGAGGGAGCTGATTTGCGTTGGCTTTGACATCGCGCTCGACTCGGTATTGCACGTCGGCGCAGCTCTCGCATCCGCCACGATCAGTCCCCTCTCCCTCTGGGAGAGGGCTAGGGTGAGGGGCTTTTGATTGGATGACTGCGCTCCCACTGAAGAAATGCAATCAAATGTGGGAGCTTGCCTGCAAGCGATGGCGGCCTGATAGCCGACCCGTCTTTGGGAATGTACTCAATCCACTGGTAGGAGTGAGCCTGCTCGCGATAGCGGTGGGTCATTCAGCACTGCGGTGACTGAAAGACAGCCATCGCCAGCAGGCTGGCTCCCACAGCGGATCTGCGTGTTGCCCCAAGCCTTGCCTGCACCGCAAAACCGGTGGGAGCCAGCCTGCTGGCGATTTGGGCAGTCTCCGCCCACAAAACGCTGTAGAAAATCTCCTTGATGTTCAAGCAATTCCCGCTTGTGTGCCGCCCTTTGGAAACTCAATGACGCGTCTGTGTAAACCCGTTCAAACCCGTCCGCCACGGCGCTGATTTCGTTCTATCGTTAGATCAAACTGGCTGCATCAACACAGGACTAAAGGTTGCGACGGATCATCGCTGAGCCTATGTTGCACGCGAGTCTTTCTTCGCGACTGGAACGCGATCAACACCATCATGAGGTGAAGAAATGTCAAAGGAATCACGCCCTGCCGTGCTTGGGCTGATAGGCAATACTCCGCTGGTTCAGGTCACCCGTTTCGATACCGGGCCGTGCACACTGTTTCTCAAACTCGAATCGCAAAACCCCGGCGGCTCGATCAAGGACCGCATCGGTCTGGCGATGATTGATGCCGCCGAACGCGACGGCCGCTTGCAAGCGGGCGGCACCATCGTTGAGGCGACAGCCGGCAACACCGGTCTCGGTCTGGCACTGGTCGGCCGCGCCAAGGGCTACCGCGTGGTGCTGGTAGTGCCGGACAAAATGTCCACCGAGAAAGTCCTGCACTTGAAGGCCATGGGCGCCGAGGTGCATATCACCCGCTCCGACGTCGGCAAGGGCCATCCCGAGTATTACCAGGACGTCGCCGCGCGTTTGACGAAAGACATTCCCGGCGCATTTTTCGCCGACCAGTTCAACAACCCGGCCAACCCGCTGGCCCATGAATGCAGTACCGCGCCGGAAATCTGGGCGCAGACCGAACATGATCTGGATGCGATTGTGGTGGGCGTCGGTTCGGCCGGTACGCTGACCGGCCTGAGCCGTTTCTTCAAACGGGTGCAGCCGGATCTGGAGATGGTGCTGGCCGATCCGGTCGGTTCGGTGATGGCGCAATACAGCCGCGACGGCAGCCTGCCAACGCCCGGTTCATGGGCGGTGGAAGGCATCGGTGAAGACTTCATTCCATCGATCACCGACCTTTCCAGCGTACGCCACGCCTACTCGATCAGCGATGCCGAAAGCTTCGATCACGCGCGCCAGTTACTCAAGGCCGAAGGCATTCTCGGCGGCTCGTCGACCGGTACCCTGCTCGCCGCTGCGCTGCGTTATTGCCGCGAGCAGACCGAGCCGAAACGCGTGGTCAGTTTCGTCTGTGACACCGGCACGCGTTACTTGTCGAAGGTCTACAACGACCAGTGGATGACCGATCAGGGTCTGCTGCAACGCAAAGGCTATGGTGACCTGCGCGACCTGATCGCTAGGCGTTTCGAAGACGGCCGGGTAATCAGCGTGGGTCCCGACGATACCCTGTTGACCGCGTTCCAGCGCATGCGCCTGGCCGATGTTTCGCAACTACCGGTGCTGGTCGAAGGCAAGCAACTGGTGGGTGTGATCGATGAATCGGACATCCTCATGGCGGTGCACGAAGACGCCGCGCGCTTCAGCCAATCGGTGTCCAGCGTGATGACCGACAAGCTGCAAACCCTCGCCCCCGGCGCGGCGCTGGCCGAGCTGGAAGCGGTGCTCAGCCGTGGCCTCGTCGCCATCGTCGCCGACGCCACAGGTTTCCATGGCTTGATCACCCGCACCGACATGCTCAACCAATTACGGAGATCCCTTGCATGAGTCAGCACGACGATAAATCCCAAGGTTTCGCGACCCGGGTGATCCACGCCGGACAACAACCGGACCCGACCACCGGCGCGCTGATGCCGCCGATCTACGCCAACTCCACCTACCTGCAAGACAGCCCCGGCGTGCACAAGGGTTTCGACTACGGGCGCTCGCACAACCCGACGCGCTTCGCCCTCGAACGCTGTGTGGCGGACCTCGAAGGTGGCACCCGTGCGTTCGCTTTCGCTTCGGGGCTGGCAGCGATTTCCACGGTGCTGGAATTGCTCGATGCCGGTTCGCACATCGTCTCCGGCAATGACTTGTACGGCGGCACGTTCCGCCTGTTCGACAAGGTCCGCCAGCGCAGCGCCGGGCACCGTTTCAGTTTTGTCGATCTGGCCGATCTGTCGGCGTTCGAAGCGTCGTTGCAGGACGACACGCGCATGGTCATGGTCGAGACACCGACCAACCCGCTGTTGAGCCTGTCGGATCTGGCTGCCATCGCCCGCATCTGCCGCGCCCGCGGGATCATCTGCGTGGCCGACAATACGTTCGCCAGCCCTTACATTCAGCGCCCGCTGGAACTGGGCTTCGACATCGTGCTGCACTCGACCACCAAGTATCTCAACGGCCACTCCGATGTGATCGGCGGTATTGCGGTGGTCGGGCAGAACGCCGAACTGGCGGAGAAACTCGGCTTCCTGCAAAACGCGGTCGGGGCGATCTCCGGGCCGTTCGATGCCTTCCTGACGTTGCGCGGGGTGAAAACCCTGGCGCTGCGCATGGAGCGTCACTGCAGCAACGCGCTGGATCTGGCGCAGTGGCTCGAGCAACAGCCGCAGGTCAAACGCGTCTACTACCCGGGCTTGTCGTCACACCCGCAGCATGAACTGGCAAAACGGCAGATGCGCGGTTTCGGCGGGATGATTTCCGTGGACCTCAACAGTGATCTGGCCGGCGCACGGCGGTTTCTCGAGAACGTGCAGATCTTCGCTTTGGCGGAAAGTCTCGGCGGCGTGGAGAGCCTGATCGAGCACCCGGCAATCATGACCCACGCGACCATTCCGGCCGAAACCCGCGCGAAACTGGGGATCGGCGATAGGCTGGTGCGGCTGTCGGTCGGCGTTGAAGATGTCGAAGACCTGCGAGCCGATCTGGCCAGGGCACTGGCGAACATCTAGCACTGCACTGACGTAAAGCCCGCAGACCCAACCGGACTTTACGTCAGAACGTTGTCGGTGGATTCGCCTCGTCGATCACGCAGGGCGCGTAGCGTCGTGCGTAACTCGGCGGGGTGCACCGGTTTCGACAGAATCGCAATCTGCCGATCGTGCAAGGCCGCCTGAATCCTTTCGACGTCGTGGCCGGTAATGATCATCGCAGGCACCGCCCAACCGCGCTGCCTGCGCACTTCATCGATGCATTCGATGCCCGTGGCATGGGTGCCGAGGTCATAATCGGCGACAAGGATGTCGCAGTCGGTGACCAGGTTTTCGGCCGACCATTCGGCTTGCACGACACAGCCCCAGCGCTCGAGCAACGTCGACGTCGCCAGCAGCACGTTGCGATCATCCTCTACCAGACACACCTTCAGCCCCGTCAACAAACCCACCTGTCGCGCTTCACCGCGGACAAGCCGTGACTGCGCCGCCGCTACGATTGGCAAACCGCCAAGGGTCACCGTCGTGCCGCACCCTACCCGCGAGCGCAGAGCAACGTCCACATCGATCAGTTGACCCAGACGCTTGATGATCGACAGGCCCAGCCCGACACCCTCGACGTCTTTATCGCGTACCTGCCGCACCCGATAAAACTCCTCAAACACCTTGTGCAGGTGCTCTTCGGCAATGCCATTGCCGCAGTCATGGATGACGACAGCCAGCCCTGCCCCGCGCTTACGCACGCCGATCAGCACCGGCCGCTGAGCGCCGTATTTGAAGCAGTTGGAGAGCACGTTCTGCACCATGGTCGCCAGCAGCGCCGGGTCGGTTCTGACCCAGTGGTAACAGGGACGCAAACGCAGTTCGGCACCCGCCCAACGCGCCGCTTCCTGATGTTGGCGGACGATGTCCGCGAGCCATTCACCGAGGTTCAGCGTTTGCATTTTTGCTTCGACCCGGCCGTTATCCAAGGTGTAGAGGTCGAGGATCGAACGGAACAACTGCGAAACGTTGAGCAGTGAACGGTCGATGTTATCGACCAGCCTGCGTTCGCTATCGCCCAGGCGCGACTCGCGCAGACACGCGGTGAACAAACCGATGGAATGGATCGGCTGCCGCAGGTCATGACTGGCCTGGGCGAGAAAGCGTGACTTCTCCAGATTGGCCGCCTCGGCCTCCTCCGACGCCTTGCGCGTACGCTCGAGCAGCAGGTGTGCGTAAAACGGGATCACCGTGCTGGTGATCATCAACATCAGGACCATGAACGGTTGCGCCTGCCAGTACGGCGTCAGGCGATAGACCGCCAGCAGCGCCAGCAACGCCAGACCGGTGGCGACCGCCAGATAGCGCGAGCCATAGCGCATGCCATTGCCGAGGTTGACCCAGACCATCACCGCGTACAACGGCAGCGCGGCTTCGCCGCCGACTACCAGACCGAAACAGGTGCCGGTGTAATCATGGATCATGGCAAAAATCCGCCGCGCCGGATAATGCCCGGGCCAGCGCGCAATGGCCTGACGGAACACAATGGAAGCCAGCAAAAACAGGCTGATGTAGGTAATGACCGGCAGGTAGGTATCGACGCGATGGCCGGGCACAAAGCTCAACCCGACCATGTAAACCACGGCGATGGCCGCGATGATGATGCGCAGATTGGCCTGATCGAGTTCGGTGTTTTTCTCGAATTTCATGTAAACGTCCTTGTGCAGCGTTCGTCAGTTTCGGAAGCAGCCTACAGGCAACCTTCGCGTCCGATGCTAAGGTGCCAGCCTTGATTAACGCTTGACCCAGGGAGGGTCGCGCCATGGCATGCCGGATCATCATAGCCGACGATCACCCACTGTTTCGCGAAGCGATGGTGCGCACTGTGCAGCGCTTGCTCCCCGAGGCGACTATCGACGAGGCCGGTGACCTCGACGCTGTCACCGCGCTGCTGGGCAGCGAGCCGGATACGTTGATACTCGACCTGCGCTTTCCGGGTTTGACCTGCATTACCCAACTCGCCGAACTGCGCCGACGCTTGCCGCGCACCACGCTGATCGTGGTGTCGATGGTCGATGACCAGGCGCTGATCAGCGAGGTCATGAGCGCGGGTGTTGACGGTTTTATCGGCAAGAACATCGCCCCGGATGAAATCGGTCAGGCGATTCTGGCGATCCGCGCGGGCGAGGTACTGGTGAAGTTTGCCCCGTCAGGCTTGCTGCCGCTGGAACCCGCCAGCGCCCTCACGCCTCGTCAGCAGGAGGTGTTGCGGCTGATAGCGCAAGGCAAGACCAACAAGGAAATCGCCCGTGAGCTGGACATTTCACCCTTCACGGTGCGCATTCACGTGTCTTGTTTATTACGCGCGCTGGATGTGCCTTCGCGGGCTGCCGCCGCGGTGAAGTATCTCGGGCTGGTGTAGGCGCAGCTGGTCCCGCGCCTACAAGCAATGGTCGTGTTGCTGCAGGATGGCCCGGGCTTGCCGGGTGAAGCGGTAGTTCTTGTCCTGTTCCAGGGTGATCAAGCCTTCGAGGCACAGGCGCTTGAGCACTTCACGCACACTGATGAACGACAACTGCGGTGACGACGAGGCCACCCACGCATGCACGCCGTTGACTCCCGTTGAATAGCCATCACGGCTGGCAAGCAGCAGTGCATTGAGCACCTTGAAGCGGATCAGGCTGCTGCGCAGTCCGAAGTGGCTCAGCAATTGACGGATATGTTGATTGGCACTGCGATCGAACTCGCGCGGCAGCGCAGAGGATGCGGGCCGAACGACAAGCGCCGCAACGCCGGGATGGTTCAACATGACGAAGACTCCTTTTCTGAAATGCTCAAACCGCTCTCTATATAGAAGAGGCAGTCACCGGATGACCGGACAACTGCCCCGCTGCTGTCATCAGAAATCGACGGTGGCCGACAATTGCAGCGTGCGCGGATACCCCGGCGAAAACGCGCCGTAGGAAGCCACGCCCGACCAGTACTCGCGATCGAAGACGTTCTGCACCGTGGCGCGGAACGTGGTCGGCCGGCCTTCGATTTTCGTCGCATAACGCGCACCGGCATCGAAACGGGTCCAGGCATCCAGTCCCTGGGTGTTGGCCTGGTTGACGTATTGGCGGTCGGTGTAAATCGCCCCGCTGGTCAGGGTGAAGCCTTCCAGCCACGGCGTATCCCATTCAGCCCAGAGGTTGGCCTGCACGTCCGGCACGCCGACCGGTTTGTTGCCACGATTGGCCGCCGTGGCCGAATCGGTCAGCTCACCGTCAAGCACGGTGACGCCGCCCATCAGGCGTGTGCCTTTGGCGACCTCGCCATACATGCTCAACTCGACGCCGCGGTTGCGTTGTTCGGCCTGCACCGAAAACACATTACCGGCGCCAATTTCGCCGCTGGGTTTTTCGATCTGGAACAAGGCCAGCGTGGTCATGAAGGTGCCGTGTTCGTACTTGACGCCGATCTCATGCTGCTTCGATTCGTACGGGGCGAAAGTCTCGCCCGCGTTGCTCGCCGTGCCCGGCGCGATGTCGCCTTTGGACAAGCCTTCGACATAGTTGTAGTACAGCGAAACGTCCTGCCACGGCTTGACCACCACACCAACCAGCGGCGTCGTCGCGTTGTCGCTGTACTTGGAACTGACCGCACCGGCCGCGTTGTAATTGCGCGACTCGATGTCCTGGCGGCGTACGCCGAGGGTCAGCTGGAAGCGGTCATCGAGCATCGACAAGGTGTCGGTCAACGCCACACCGGACAGCTCCGACTCGGACACCCGCTGAACCTTCGGCGAGCTGAGGTACTGCTGCGGCACGTCGACCGGGTGATAGATGTTCGACAGGATCGCGGTGCCGTTGGTGATCCCGCGTGACAGCTCATCCTGATAACGGGTGGCCATGAGCGTCGTGGTATGGGTGATCGGGCCTGTGGCGAACACGCCGCGCATGCCGACATCGGCGGTCGAGCGGTCGACGTTGAATTTGTAGTAGCCGGGAATGTTGCTGGTGTCGCCGGCGTCATTGAGGATTCTCGGCACCTGATCGGACAGGCGCTTGACGTCGGATCGGCCACCGCCGGCGTGAGCGAACACCGTGACGTTGTCGCTCAGGTCATATTCGCCACCGAGCAGCGCCGATTGTTCCTTGGTGTCCGACCAGCCCCAGTCCTGCGGCAGGTTGGTGCGGCCGTTCGGTGCGGACGGCACGTCGACACCCGGTGCGATGGTGAAGGGCCGCGAGGCGGCTTCCCAACTCTCTTTCTGACTGATGTAGTCAAGATTCAAGCGCAGACGCTCGCCGCGATAATCCAGCGCAATGGCGCCGACGCCGAGGTCGCGGTGCTGATCATCGACTGCCGTGTCGCCGCCTTGCAGATTGCCGTTGAAACGCACGCCGAACTGGTTCTCCGAACCGAAGCGCCGGCTCAGATCCAGATGCCCGCCAACCTGCGAGTCGGAGGCGTAGCTGCCGGTGAATCGGGTCAGGTCTTCGTCCAGCGGACGCTTGGGCACGATGTTGATCACCCCGCCGACGCCACTGTTCGGGGAGATACCGTACATCAGCGCGCCGGGGCCCTTGAGCACTTCCACCCGCTCGGCGTAATCGGTGAATACCCGATAGTTCGGCGCCACGCCGTAGACGCCGTCGAACGCCAGCTCGCCGAGGTTGCCTTCGCCAATCGGGAAGCCGCGAATGAAAAACGAGTCGACGATGCCCCCCGTCTGGCCGGTCGAACGCACCGAAGGGTCGCGCTCCAGCGCATCGGCGACGGTCACGGTCTGCAGGTCGGCAAGGGTTTTCGCGGTGTAACTGGTGACGCTGAACGGCGTGTCCATCACGTCTTTGTTGCCCAGCATGCCCAGCCGTGCACCCCGCGCAACCTGCCCTCCGGCGAGGGTTTCCGGCAACGCCGTGGCGCTGTTGTAGCGGGCGTTGATGTTGGTGGTGTCGAGGGTCAGCGCGTCCTTGCTGTCATCGGCCGGCGCGGTGGACGCGGCGTTCGATGTCTGGGCGGCGACGTCGGTCTGCCCGGAGCCAGCGGCCCAGGCATTGGCGCTTCCTGCGACCAGAACGAAATTCAGCATGGCGGTACGCACAGCGAGTGTTAACACCCGCTCACCGCAAGGACGACTGACAACAGGCATGACGTGAGGATCCTTTTCATCGAGGGAAAATGGTAATCACTCCTATTGCCAGTCGATTTGCGAAAAAGTATCACCCGCAGTCGGTTTTATTTTTTTTGCACTCGCTGCGGGTCAGGCGTACAGGCGCTCCAGCGGTATCGCCACCACCGGCAACGCCGGGTCAAAGGCGTGCCGGGTGGTCTTGTACGGGAACATCTCGCCACGGGCGATGGTGCGGAAAATCCGCTCCACCTCGAACACCTGCCCGGTCTGCCAGTGCCGCACGCAGACCCGCGGATCGCCGTAATCGAGCTGGATGCACGGCACTCGCTTCAGGCCCAGTTGCAACGCCGCGGTGAAGCGGTGATTGCCATCCATCACGATGCCGCGCGAGCGCTCGACGATGATCGGCTCGAGCCAATGCCCGGCGCGGATAATCGATTCGCATAGCATCGTCACGTTGGCCGGATCGACCTGCTCGGACTGCAGCACTTCGCAAAGCGGCCGCAGCGCAATCTGATAACCGTGTGCCATGGTGATCTCCTGTGCGCCGCGATTCAGCAGGCATCGGCGCGAACAATCGGCGCGTGCTGGCGGGCGACGTCAAGCAGGCGCTGGGCGTGTTCGATCAACGGCAGATCGACCATCTCGCCATCGACTTGCACCGCATGGCTGCCGGTGGCCACGGCGCGCATCACCCGGTCGGCCCAGGCTAACTGCCGCGAATCCGGCAGGAAGGCGCGTTGCACCGTGGCCAGTTGGCCGGGGTGGATGCACAGCTTGGCGCCGAACCCCAGCGAGCGGGCGTAGTGCGCGTCCTTGGCGACCACCGTCAGATCGCTGATTGCCGGCGTCACGCCATCGATCGGCGCCGGCAGATCGGCCGTGCGCGACGCCAGCACGATGCGATTGCGAGCGAACAGAAACGCCTCGGGAATCTGGCTGCAATCGATGTCCAGGGCGAAATCCAGCGAGCCGAACGCCAGTCGCGCCAAGCCGGGAACCGCAGCAATCGCTTCGACCTGTTGCAATCCCTTGGCGGTCTCGATGATCGCGACAACGTGCAACTGCGGCTGCCACGCCAGCAGGCGCTCGACCACCGCCGCCAACGCCTCGGGGCATTCGGCCTTGGGCAGGAAAATCCCGCTGCAGCGCTCGGGATAGCGCATGTCGCTGAGCCAGGTCAGGTCCTGGCGAAACAGCGCACTGCTGACGCTGTTCAAGCGGATGTAGCGCTCGCAGGCAACGCTCGGCGCGCTCTCCTGCCACGCCCAGATGGCCGCGCGGGCGGCGGCCTTGCTGTCCGGATGAACGGCGTCTTCGAGGTCGAGAATGATCGCGTCCGGCCCTGCTTCGACCGCTTTGGCAAAGCGCTCGGGACGGTTGCCCGGCACGAACAGGTAGCTGATTGCGCGCCGGGTTTTGCGGTTGAGTCGATCCGATTGCATGGCGTTGCTCCTTGGTGTGAACCAGTCGTGGTTTGGGAAGATTCCCGCAGCCCTCGAACGGGACTTTTCGCCTGCCGTTGCGGGGCTTGTCGCGACAACCGTTAATGCCTTTTCTATCAAGCAATTAACCGTTGTTTTTATTTGCGGGCGAACGAGTCCTTGAGCGTGTTATTACACGTTCATGGGTTCGTCTTGCGCTGGGCTTTATTCAAAAATATTTGAAAACCTTACTTGATAATCGTTCCTGTTCGCAATATTGTTCACGCCGCCAACAGGAACTATCGGCGTTTCAAAGCAAGTCAGTGACAGCTGGAAAAATACCGCTCAGCTGATGTCACTTAAACATCAGTCTTGGTATTCCAAGAGTATTGGCCGAGAACTAATGGCCAGTTAGCACATTCGTGCAAACCTTATGGATCGGGGTTCTTATGCAAGCGCTTGATGAATTATTCATGACGTCGGGTATATCGGATCCAACCACTGCCTTCATTTGGCATCCGCCACCTGCCGATATAAAAACCCGTCTCTGACGAGCAGCGACACTTCATGATTCGATAACGGCTTGTTGTCGATATTGCTATGGCGAAGTTATTTTTCCGCGCCAGAGGTTAACGATGCCTGGAATAAATACCGCAACTTCCGAGCAGGACAATAAAGTCCATCATCCGCTCATGCTACAGCCATTGATCGATCCGGTTATTACCACGTTTATCAAGCACTTCCCGAAGACACTGGGCAATTTGCTGGAACAACACGGATCCCCTCTGAATCTGGTCTGGCCGCATGCGTTTGAAGCCAATGCACAAGCGCTGATGAACGTGTTGAAACGGTTCAAGATTGCCCACGCAATCTTCTACGGCGCCAAGGCCAACAAGTCGCAAAGCCTGCTCGGCGCCGCAGCCAAGTCAGGCATCGGTGTCGACGTGTCGAGCCTTCACGAACTGCAGGACGCGCTACGCGCTGCCATTCCCGGCGCGAAGATCTGCGCCACCGGGCCGGCGAAAACGGCGCTGTTCCACCAGGCGCTGATCAGTGCCGGTTCGCTGATTTGCCTGGACTCGCTGGAGGAATTCGACCACCTGCGCAGTGTACTGAAAGCGCAACCAAGCCCAGTAAAATCAAGGGTTCTGCTGCGTTACCGGCCGAAGAACAGCGGTAAAAGCCGTTTTGGAATGGGTGCAGAAGAGTTGCTCGAATGCCTGCAACGATTGGCCAGACACCCTGAGATTTTCCGCTTCGAAGGGTTTCATTTTCACCTCGGCGGCTACGGCTTCGAATCCCGCGCTCAAGCGTTTCGGGAAGTCACCGGATTCGTCGAAGCGGCACGGGAAATGGGCCTCCATCCGCAGATGATTGATATTGGCGGTGGATTACCGATTCGCTATGTAGAGCCACAGACCTATGCCGGCTTCCTGCAAAACGACAATAACCCCAGCCACTATTACAACCATAAAGTTCCGGCTGATTATTACCCCTACGGCAGCGACCTGACGGCGCCACAATGGCTGACATTATTCCTCGAAGCCGAACATTCGCCGGGACGGTCAATTGCCGCTTACTTGCGGGAACAGTCAATAACACTGGCACTGGAACCGGGACGAAGTCTGGTGGACCAGGCGGCGATTTCGATCTTCCGCATCACCCGGACAAAAAAGCTTGCCGACAACAAAACCGTCATCTTTGTTGAGGGCAGTAGTTTCAGCGCCTGCGAAACCTGGTTCGCCTCGGAATATCTGGTTGATCCGCTGTTGATCAGCGCAGAACCACGCCCCGCCGCCCCGAGCCAGGCCTATATTGCCGGGCATAGTTGTCTCGACGACGACGTCATCAGTTATCGTTTGATCAACTTCGCAACACGCCCCGAAAGCGGCGACTTATTGATTTACATCAATACCGCCGGCTATCAGATGGACTTGCTGGAAAACCAGTTTCATCGCCATCCCCTGCCCCGGCGATTAACCGCAACCTGTTGTACGGAAGGTAATTACGCGTTCACACCTGACTACTGAAGGGACTAACCAAATGATCTTGAATAAAGTTTCCGACCTTATCGGTAATACACCGATGCTGGCTATTGATGTACCGGATACCAACGCCCGGTTGTTATTGAAAGTTGAAAAGAACAACCCCGGCGGCAGTATCAAGGATCGCATGGCGCGCAACATGGTGCTGGCGGCACTCAAGTCCGGGCGACTGAAACCCGGCGGCGTGGTGGTCGAGTCGTCGTCCGGCAACACCGGGATCGGCCTGGCCATGGCGGCGGTCGAGTTCGGTCTGCACTTCATCGCTGTGGTCGATCACCACGCCGCGCAGGACAAGATCGCGGTGATGAAGGCGCTCGGCGCCGAGGTTCGTTTCGTTAAAGGCACCTACCGCGAGGACGAAGTCGCCGTCGTCGAACGCCAGCGCCTGGCTGCCGAACTCGCGGCGGAAATTCCCGGCGCGGTGTTCATGAACCAGTCCGACAATGCCGCGAATGCCGGCGGCTACAGCGACTTCGTCCGCGAAACCGTGGCCCAGGCCGAGGGCCTGATCGGTGCGTATGTCGGTTGTGTCGGCACGGGCGGTTCGATGACCGGCATTGCGCGCGGCCTGAAAGTGCACAACCCCGACACCGTGACCGTCGGCGTCGAACCGGCCGGTTCGATTGTGTTCGGCCATCCCGGCTATCCCTACTACCAATCGGGCACCGGCACTCCGGCCGGCGACACCGTGGGCCTGGTGCTCGATTACAGCTGCATCGATCTGGGCGTGCAGGTCACCGACTCGCAAGCCTTCGAAACCGCACGCTACATCGCCCGCAACTTTGCCTTGCTGGTGGGCGGTTCGACTGGCGGGGCGATTTTCAAGGCGCTGGAGCTGATTCACAAAGGTGTGCTGCGCGGCAATGTCGTGGTGCCGATTGCCGATGGCGGCGAGAAATACCTGCACACCGTATTCGACGACCAATGGCTGCAAGAGCGCGACCTGCTCGATCCGGGCATCGGCGCACAACTGGACATCTGGCTGGGCAAGACCCAATGGCTGGAATCCGTTTCCGCGCCGCTGCAACTGAGCGTCGCATGACCCATCCTTTACACAGGAACGCCTCTCGATGAATCTGTTGAAAGTCGCCATCTGTGGTGGCGGCAGGACCGGCCATCTCAACGCCATTCTGTTCAAGCAACTGGCCGATGTGCAGGTGTCGCTGCTCACCCACAACCCCGAGGTCTTCGAAGAGCACGCGCGGCAGACGCCGATGCAAGCGCTGTTGCCGGATGGCTCGTGCCTGAGCGCCCGCCTCGACCGGGTCACGGCGGATGCGCGTAGCGCGGTGGAAGATGCCGATCTGGTCATCATCACCGTGCCCGCTCACGTGCGCCAGCAAACCCTGCAAGCCATCGCCCCGCACCTGAGTGCGAACAAGCCGGTGTATGTCGGCGCGATTCCGGGCTTCTGCGGGTTCGACTGGCTGGCCGAGGCGACGCTGCCCGAGCGGCCGAATGTGGTGATCTGGGGCATGAAGGATGTGCCGCACACTGCGTTCGAGCTGAATCCTGGGCGCTCGATCAAAATGGGCGGCGGCAAAAGCCAGCTGTACGTGGCAACCCACGCCCGTGAATCGCAGGCGTCGCGACATCAGCTTCAGGCCATTCTCACGCGACTGTATGGCCCCTGCGTAACGTTGCTCGAGCACTATCTGGAAATCACCCTGACGCCGGGCAACCCGATCATGCACAGCTCGGTGATCTACGGCTTGATCGGCCCGTACGGCCAGTGGCATCGCAAGATCTTCCCGCAGCGCATGTGCTGGTGGACCGAATGCCCGGAGCTGGGCGCGTACTTTCTCGAGCGCATGGACGAGGAAAGCCAGGCGCTCTGCGCGGTGATCAGCCAGCGTCTGGGCATTGACCTGTCGTCGGTGAAATCGCTGAAGCAGGAAATCGTCGAGGCCTATGGCGAGCAGATCCGCGACACCAGCAGCATGCTTTCGATCCTGCGCACCAATCAGGCCTACAACGACATTCTCGCGCCGATGGTGCCCGCTGCCGACAACCGCGCGGGCTACGTGATCGAACGCGAAAGCCGTGCCTTCAACGAAGACGTCGCCTACGGCCTGGTGCTGTTGGTGGAGATGGCCCGGCGCTTCGAAATCAAGGTGCCCCACATCGAGGAAGTCCTGCAGTGGAGCGTGGCTTATATGCACGGTCTGCGTGATTCGGCCCTCGACTATTTCCCGCGCCAATGGCCACACACGGCCAGCGCTGCGGCATGACCTTTTCACTCATTTTCGACGAGCAGACCGCTGATATGGATGACTTCAAGACACTGATCGCCTACTCCCGCCGCAACGCCATGCGCCGTCTGGTGCGCTGCCTGTTTGCGGAAAACATTCTCGACCGTGCCGCCCTGAGCTTTTGCGCCGGCGGCAACCAGGCCACCTACCCGCTCAAGGGCGGCCGCGCGCACCTGGCGTTTTCCGAGATTGCCAAAGGTCCGGCCGACACCATCGTCAACGACGGTGAGGTAGTGCTGGTCACCGACGAAGGCGTACGCCAGACCATCACCAGCCATCAGGACATGCTCGACGTGCTGCGCGACAGCTTCGATTTCGCGCCGACGGACGAAGGCGTGGCCGGGCTCAAGGCCGACATGGAAAACAGCCTGACCAACGACGCTCACGCCCGTCAGCACCGCCAGCAGTGGAACGCGCGGTTGCATCAGGCCGCGAAGGATCAAGGGCTGGACAGTTTCACCGATTACCTGCGCCAGCACGCAAGCACCAAAGACGCGGCGATCCTGCTCGACCAGTGGGGTTCGCTGGAAGGCCATCCGTATTACCCGACCTGGAAAGCCCGGCCGGGCCTGAGCGATGAGGAAGTCGCGCAACTGTCGCCCGAGTTCAATGCGCAGGTGCCGCTGCGCATCGCCGCGTTGCGCGCCGAACATGCGCAAAGCGAAAGCATGCCGCACGTGAGCAGCTACCACGACTGGTTCGCCGCCAGCTTCCCCGCGCAATGGGAACAATGGAAAGCGGCGCTCAACCGCAAGGGTCTGGATGAACGCGAATGGCTGCCGCTGCCGATTCACGGCTGGCATTTGCAGGCCTACGTGCTGAAGACGTTCGCCGCGGAAATCGAAGCAGGGATCCTGATCACCGACGGCCCGGACCTTGTGACGCTGCCGACCATGTCCTACCGCACGATGATGCCGGTTCTGGACGTTTGTGCGCCGCTGATCAAGCTGCCGATCGCCGTGTGGATGACCAGCGAACTGCGCAGCCTGCAAGCCAAGTCGATTCACATGGGGCCGCGCATCAGCACGGTGATCAGCCAGATTCTGCAAGCCGAAAACGGCTTCGACCAACGCCTGGAAATCTTCCCGGAAGAGATCGGTGTGCGCTACAAGAACGCCGTCACCCAGGACGATCACCCCGGCCGGCATCTGTCTGTGGTCTATCGCGCCAGTGCACCCGCGTTCGAACGCTCCGACGCTTGCCTGCCGATTACCGTGGCGTCGCTGTTCACCCGTTTGCCCGGCAACGATCGCCCGCTGTTCACCGACCTGATCGAACGTGACGGCGTACGCGCCACTGCCGCGCAGGTGGAAAGCTGGTACCGCGAATATGCGAAAGTGGTCACCCACCCGGTCGTGGCGATCTATCTGCTGTATGGCATCGGCCTGGAAGCGCATCAGCAAAACACCATGGTGCTGTTCTCTGCCGACGGTAAAGCACGTAGTCTGCTGATCCGCGATTTTGGCGATGGCCGCACCTATGCGCCGCTGCTCGAAGGCCGCGGCTACAGCCTGCAACCGCATGTCCAGCCGGGTATCCTGCCAACGGTGTTCAGCGGTGACATCGAGCCGGTGCGCATGTTTGTCCTGGATGCGGCGTTCCTCACGCACCTGCATGAACTGGCCCTGTGGCTGACCAAGGAGTATGGCTTGAACGACACGCGACTCTGGCAAATCCTGCGCGAGGAAACCGACCTCGCCTTCGACGCGGTGCGCGAGCGCGTCGCGCCGCAAATCTGGGAAACCGAACACCGCGCGTTCGTCGAAGAGCCCTGGCCAACGCGTTCGTTGCTGCGCATGCATCTGATGCAGTACAGCAACTATCGTTTGCAACATACCCTGAGCAACCCGCTCGCCAGCGTTTAACCGAGGCCGACTCATGTCCCATGCAGGTGCCATCCAGGGTTCACGTGTACGAATCCTGATTTATCTTCTGTTCGCGATCCAGCTGGTGTCGATGGGCGCGATGGAAATGAGCGGGCCGTTCTGGCCTGTCCACCTGCGTGGGCTGACCGACTCCGAAACGGTTTTCAGCTTCGCCAGCATCGCCGTGTATGTCGGGCCGATGCTCGGCATTATTCTGACCAGTGCCTTCTGGGGCCGCATCGGTGACCGCTACGGTCACAAGCTGATGATGATCCGCGCGCTCGCCGGGTTGTCATTGACCCAGTTGGGGCTGGCCCTGTTCAGTGATATCTGGGCCATTCTGATTCTGCGTTTCCTGCAGGGCGCCTTTGCCGGTTACATCGCCCCGGCGCAGGCGTATGGCGTGAGTATCGAAGCGCCGTCGCGACGGGCACGGCTGTTCGCGATCCTGCAGATCTCGACCAACGTCGGCTCGCTGCTTGGGGCGGTGGTCGGCGGGCTGATCCTCGATTACGCAACATTCTTCTGGATCAACATCATCGCCTCGGCACTGTGCGCGGTGTGTACGGTGATCGCCGCGGTGACGCTGCCGGACGTGCCGCCAGTGAAGAAGCCCGTGGTCAGCGAATCCGCGAAACCCGCACGCCGCGCCAGTCTCTGGCAAGGCTCGCCGTTGCTCTCGCTGCTGGGTGTGATGGGCATTCTGCTGCTGGCGCGCATGCTCCCGCAGACGTCGTTTTCGCTGTACGTCAGCTCGGTGTTCGAGGTGAGCAATTCGGTGGTCGGCCTGTGTTACGGCTTGCTGGCGCTGGGCTTCATCCTGTCGGCCACGGCATGGTCGCGCTATTTCGAGCACCGCGGCCAGCAGGACACCCTGCAGCGCATGACCTACGTGGTGATCGGCTGCATCGCGCTGACCGCTGTCGCAGGCGTCACGCGTAATCCGCTGGTGTTTGTCGTGGCTTATTTCATCTGGGGCGTACTGCTCGGCGCGACCACCCCGGTGCTGATGGCGCTGATCTCAAAAACCGCCGACAGCTCGCAACAGGGGCATGTGCTGGGTATCGCGCAGGGCACCGCGCAATTCGCCTCGATTGCCGGGATATCGGCTGGCGGCCTGCTCAGTCAGGTCTACGGTTTGCAGTACACCTACCTGTTCGTGTGCCTGGCCTATGGGGTCGCGCTGATCCCGATTATCGCCTTGCGCTACTGGCCTGCGGCGATGCAACCGAATGCCGCACCGCCGGCGGACTGATCAAGGGTGACGTCTTGAACATTGAACAACTGCGCGCCGACACTCCCGCCGTCGCGCAACTGATCCATTTCAACAATGCCGGCGCGGCGCTGATGCCGACGCCAGTGATCGAGGCCGTGACCCGGCATATCCAGCTCGAAGCCAGCCTTGGCGGCTATGAAGCCGCCGGGCGCCAGGCGGCCGAAGTCGAGCAGGTCTACCGGTCGATCGGGCGCTTGCTCAACGCCGCGCCGGATGAAATCGCGGTGATCGAGAACGCCACGCGTGCCTGGGACATGGCCTTCTATTCCTTGCCGTTGCAACGCGGCGATGTGCTGCTGACGTCGGCCACCGAATACGCCGGCAACTACATTCCTTATCTGCAACTGCAACAGCAGCGCGGTATCGAGATTCGCATCATTGCCAACGATGAGCACGGTCGGGTCTCGTTGTCGGCATTGCAGCAGATGCTCGAGGATGACCGGGTGGCGCTGATCTCGCTGCCCGTCATCGCCACCAACGGCGGGCCGGTACAGCCGATCGAACAGATCGGCGCCCTCGCCCGGGCGGCCGGCGTGCTGTATCTGCTCGATGCCTGCCAGGGCGCCGGGCAGATGCCGCTGGATGTGCAGAAGATCGGTTGTCACATGCTCACCGCCACCAGCCGCAAATACTTGCGCGGCCCGCGTGGAATGGGCTTTTTGTACATCGAAAAAGCGTTGTGCCAGGAGCTTGAGCCGGTGTTTCTCGATTTGCACGCGGCATCGTTGCAAAGCGCCGACAGCTACACGGTCCGTGCTGATGCCCGACGTTTCGAAAACTGGGAATGCAATGTCGCGGCGAAACTCGGTCTTGGTGCGGCGGTGGAGTACGCGTTGGCGCAAGGCATCGAGCCGATGTGGCTGCGGATCCAGCAACTGGCCGATTATCTGCGCCAGCACTTGAGGCAAATCCCCGGCTTCACGCTGCAGGATCCGCCTATGAACAGGTCCGGTATCGTCACCTTCAGTCATCGCCAGCACAGCGCCGCGCAGGTGCAACAGTGGCTGGCCGGGCAGGCCAAGCGCATCAACGTCAGCACTTCAACCTTTCGCTCGACCCTGCTGGACATGCAGCACAGAGACTTGCTGGAAGTCAGCCGCGCCTCGCTCCACGCCTACAACACCGAAGCGGAAATCGACGCGATGATTGCCGCGTTACGCGCTCTGCCGCACCTTTGAAACGGCAGGCCAATCGGCGCTTGCATCGCACAGGCTTTGTAAACTAGCATTGGGAATACTTCTCAATTGCATGAAAATCTGCAGCCATGAGCGAAACCCTTCCCGCGAATAACGACAAGCATCTGCGCGCGATCGAAGCCCTGTACAGCGGCCATCACGGCTGGCTGTACGCGACGCTGAGAAAAAAACTGGGTAACGCCATGGATGCGGCGGATCTGGCGCAGGACACCTTCACGCGCATCCTCGCCTCGCAGGTCACGGTGATCGAGCAGCCGCGCGCCTACCTGAGCTGCGTGGCCAAGGGCATTCTGGTCAATTGGTATCAGCGCAAGGCGCTCGAACGCGCCTATCTGGATGCACTGGCGCACTTGCCTGCGCCCGAGGTGCCGTCGCCGGAACTGCGTTTCATGGTGCTGGAAACCCTGCACGAAATCGACGCGATGCTCGACGCCCTGCCACCGCTGGTCAAACGGGCGTTCCTGCTGTCGCAGATCAGCGGCTTGAAATACGACGACATTGCCGAGCAACTGGGCGTATCGCTGATCACCGTCAAGCGCTACATGAAGCAAGCCTTCGTGCAATGCCTGTTGCTGGTGGAGTGAATGCTCGCCCGGCGCAATGAAGCGCAACCCGCTCCTCAGGCATTGGAAGAAGCCGCTGACTGGCTGATGCGCATGAGCGAGCGCGAGCTGAGCGACCGCGAACGCGGCGAATGGGAATTGTGGAAAGCCAGCAGCCCCGAGCGCACGCGCGCCTGGGCCCGTGCGCAATTGTTGCAGGGCAAACTGGGTGGCCTGCCGCCGTCCTTGGCCATGTCGGCCCTCGACCGACCCAGCAGCCCGGAACGCCGTGCGGCGATTGGCAAACTGGCGCTGCTGCTGGCGCTGGTCCCGGCCGGCTGGGGCGGCTGGAAGCTTGCGCAAACCCAGCAATGGTCAGCCGATTACCGTACGGCCGTCGGCCAGCAACGCGAACTGACCCTCGCCGACGGCTCAAAAATCACCCTCAATACCGACTCCGCCATCGACGTGCTGTTCGACGCCAGTCAGCGCCTGATCCACCTGCGCGAAGGCGAAATACTGGTGCAGACGGCAGCGGATATCTCACCGATGGCGCGGCCCTTCGTGGTCACGACCCGGCAGGGCCGGATGCAGGCGCTGGGCACGCGATTCACCGTGCGCGCGCTGCCTCCGCAAACGCACCTCGCGGTCCTGGAAGGCGCGGTAAAAGTCGAACTCGCGGACAATCGCCAGCACACGCCACTGATCGTCAACGCCGGGCAGCGCACCGACTTCTCGTCTTCGACCTTTGGCGCAGTCAGTGCGACCGACCGTTACGCCGGTGCCTGGAGTCAAGGCATGCTGATGGCCGACAAGATGCGCCTTGCCGATTTCGTCGCGGAACTGACGCGCTATCGTCGCGGTTTCATCCGCCTCGATCCGGCGATTGCCGACTTGCGCATTTCTGGCGCCTACCCGATCAGCGACAGCCAGCGCACCTTGAACATGCTGGCGCAAACCTACCCGATTCTGGTCAGCGGCCACTTGAATGGCTACTGGGTCATGCTCTCCCGCGCCTGAGCGGAAAAATATTTGCCGCCGCGCTGATACTTTTTCCGATCTCGACTGGCTATGGGGGAGATGCATATTTTCGTCCTGTTCATAGGCTCATCCATCCATGCCCGCTGCACGCCTCCTGCGCCCGGATCGTCCGTTCAACCCCGCTATTCGCAGTGCGTTGCTGAGCCTTGTCCTGATCGCTGTCGCCTGCCCGCTGGCCCTCGCCGGCGAGCCTGCGCAACTGGATACGCTCGCCCTGCGTGCCTACGACATTCCGGCCGGGCCGCTCGGTGCGACCCTGTCGAGTTTTGCCGTGGACGCCGGCATTGCCCTGTCGTTCCAGCCGGCACTGACCGACGGCTTGAGCAGCCCGGCGCTGATCGGCCGCTACTCGACCCAGGAAGCGGTCAATCGCTTGTTGGCCGGCAGTGGTCTGGACATGGTGCGGCGCAGCGACGGCAGTTACACGCTGGTTGCGCGTCGGGTCACGCTGGATGAAACGGCGGTGCTCGGCACCGACCGGCGCAGCGATGCGCTGCCGGCGGTGTATGCCGGCGGCCAGGTCGCCAGCGGCGGACGTCTGGGCCTGCTCGGCAACACCGATGTGATGGATGCGCCGTTCAGCGTCAGCACCTACACCTCGGCGCTGATCAAGGATCAACAGGCCGTCACCGTCGGTGATGTGCTGGAACGCGATTCCTCGGTGCGCTCTACCGGGCAGACCGGCGGCATCGTCGACTCGTTTTTCATTCGCGGCTTTCCGGTGGGCGAAGGCAATCTCGGTGAACTGGCGTTCGATGGCGTCTACGGCGTCGCGCCGAACTACCGGGTATTCACGGAATACGCCGAGCGCATCGAACTGGTCAAAGGGCCCGGCGCCCTGCTCTACGGCATGTCCCCCAACAACGCGGTGGGCGGCGTGATCAACGTGGTGCCGAAACGTTCGCTGGACGAAGACCTGAGCCGTTTCACGGCCAGTTACGCGATGAATGCGCAGCTCGGCGGGCACCTTGATGTCAGCCGGCGTTTCGGTGAAGAGCGGCGCTTCGGTGTGCGCATCAATGGCAGTACGCAACTGGGCGACACGGCGATCGACAAGCAGTCGCGCCACGTCGACATCGGCGCGATCGCCCTCGATTATCAAGGCGAGCGCCTGCGCACCAGCTTCGACTGGTTGCGGCAGAAAGAACGCTTCGATGCCGCCTCGCGGCCGTTTCTGATTGCGCCGGGCGTGGACATTCCCTCCGCCGCCAACGGCCGAACCAGCGTGAGCCAGGACTGGGGCTGGTCGAAAACCCAAGACACCTCGGCGCTGCTCAGCGGCGAATACGACCTCAGCGATGCGCTGACGGTGTTCGCCCATGCCGGCGGCGGCAAATCGGCGGTGGCGCGCATGTCCGACCAGACCCCGACCATCATCAACCCGGCTGGCGACACGTCTTCGACGCCCGGTTATTACAAATTCGAGGTCAAGCGCTACACCGTCGACACGGGGGCGCGGCTGCGCTTCGACACCGGGCCAGTCAGCCACCGCACCGCGGTGCAAGTCAGCCGTTATCGCGATGTGCTGTCACGGGGGATCATTTCCGCCGCGCCGATCCTGTCGAACATTTATCACCCCGTGGATCGCCCGGAGCCTTACATTCCTGAGCCGGCCACGCCGAAAGTCTCCGAGAGCGAACTGACCGGCGTGGCCCTCGCCGACACCCTGTCGATCCTCGACGACCGCGCGCAGATGACCCTCGGCGTGCGCCAGCAGAACATCAAATCGGACAATTACAACCCCAGCGGCGTGCTCACCACGTCCTACGACGACAGCCGCACCACGCCGCTGTTCGGTGCGGTCATCAAGCCCTGGGACCACGTCGCGCTCTATTACAACTACATCGAAGGCCTGAGCAAGGGCGACATCGCGCCCTCCACCGCCAGCAACGCCGGGGAGATCTTCGCGCCGTACGTTTCGCGCCAGCATGAGCTCGGCGTCAAGGCCGACTACGGCACCTTCACCTCGACCCTGAGCCTGTTCCAGATCACCAAGCCCAGCGGCGAACTGGCCGCCGGGGTGTTTTCGGTGCAGGGCGAGCAGCGCAACCGCGGCCTCGAGCTGAACGTGTTTGGCGAAGTGACGCCGGGCACGCGGTTGCTCGGTGGCGTGACCCTGCTGGACGCCGAACTGACGAAAACCGCCGTGGCCGGCAATCGCGGCAACAAGCCGGTCGGCGTGCCGTCGGTGCAGGCCAACCTCTGGGCCGAATGGGACACCTCGTGGCTTGAAGGGCTGACCCTGACCGGTGGCGCCATCCACACCGGCAGCCAGTACGTGAACCAGGCCAACACGCAAAAACTCGATGACTGGACGCGCTTCGATGTCGGTGCGCGTTACACCACGCGCATCGATGAGCGGCCGACCACGTTCCGCGCCACGGTGCAGAACGTATTCGATCGAGAGTACTGGTCGGGCGTCGCCTCTTACGGCGCGTTCTCCCAGGGCTCCCCGCGCACTTTATTACTGTCGGCTACTGTCGATTTCTGAAACGTTCAGCGTGGCGACGGCAGGCGCCGAGGGCCGCGCTGACTTTGGCAAAGGTTGGACCATGGCGATTTTCGATCGACGCAGCCAGGCGGTTGCTGCGCTGTTACTGGCAGGCGTGCTGAGCCTGCTTTCCGTTGTGCTGCCCAGTGCTGACGCCGCTGACAGCGACGCTGCGCGCACCGAGGTGACCGACCTGCTGGGACGCAAGGTCAAGGTGCATCTGCCGGTCAGACGGGTGATCCTCGGTGAAGGCCGGCAGCTGTATCTGGTCGCGGCGCTGGATACACAGAACCCGATCGAACGCATCGTTGGCTGGCGCAAGGACCTGATCCAGTCCGACCCGGACACCTACAACGCGTACCTGCGCAAATTCCCGGCCATCGCGAAAATCCCCACTTTTGGTGGTTTCGAGGATGGCACCTTCGATATCGAGCAGGCCATCTCTCAGCGCCCGGACGTGATCATCCTCAACATTGAGGCGCAGCACGCCACCGAGGATGCGCGTTACATCGAAAAGCTCGACGCCCTCGGCATCCCGGTGGTGTACGTCGATTTCCGCAACAACCCGATGCAGAACACCGAGCCGACCATGCGCCTGTTCGGCCAGTTGCTCGGCAAGGAGCAACGGGCCGAAGCGTTCATCGATTTTCGCAACCAGCAGATCCATCGCGTCACCGACGTCATCGAAAAACAGCACCCGCCTCGCCCGAGCGTGTTCATCGAGCGCATCGGCGGCTACACCGATGATTGCTGCCTGAGTTTCGGCAATGAAAACTTCGGCCTGTTCGTCGACATGGCCGGCGGCAACAACGTCGCGCGCGGCATCATTGCGACCACGTTCGGCCAGTTGAATCCCGAGCAAGTCATCGTCGCCAATCCGTCGCATGTGGTGGTCACCAGCGCCAACTGGGAAGCGTTTGCCCCCGGTGGTCACTGGGTCGGCGTCGGCCCCGGCGCGGACATGGCGCAGGCACGGAAAAAGCTCGCCTGGTACACCCAGCGCCCGGCCTACGCCGGCATCAAGGCCCAGGAGCATCAAGCCTTCCACGCGATCTGGCACCAGTTTTACAACAGCCCCTACCAGTTCGTTGCCATCCAGCAATTGGCTAAATGGTTTCACCCGGAGCTGTTCGCCGATCTCGACCCGGACGCAGCGTTCCGCGAACTGCATGAGCGCTTCCTGCCGGTGCCGTACGAATCGGGCTACTTCGTCAGCCTGGGCGAGACCGAGGTCAAGCCATGAGCTCGATGACCGACACCGTGGAAGTCCAGCGCGAAACCTATCGCCGCTTGGTGCTGCGCAAACGCCTGGTCCTCGCCGGGCTGGTAATTCTGCTGCTGTGCAGCGTACTGCTCGATCTGGCGCTCGGCCCGGCCAGCTACAGCCTGCGCGAAGTGCTCGGCGCGCTGTTTTCACCGGACAGCGCCTCGCCGCAAGTGCGCGTGGTGATGTGGGACATTCGCCTGCCCGTGGCGTTGATGGCAGTGGCCGTCGGCGCGGCGTTGTCGCTGGCCGGCGCGCAGATGCAGACGATCCTCAACAATCCGCTGGCCAGCCCGTTCACCCTGGGCATTTCTGCCGCCGCCAGTTTCGGCGCTGCGCTGGGCCTGGCCTTCGGCGTCGCGCTGTTTCCGCTGGCCGCGCAATTCATGGTGCCGCTCAATGCGTTCATCATGGCTATGCTTTCGGCGCTGCTGATTCACTTTCTGAGCATGCGCCGCGGGGTTACCGCCGAGACCATTGTCCTGCTCGGCATTGCCCTGGTCTTCACCTTCAACGCGCTGCTGGCGCTGGTGCAGTTTTTTGCCACCGAGCAAGCCGTCGCCGCCGTAGTGTTCTGGACCATGGGCAGCCTGACCAAAGCCACCTGGCCAAAACTTGGCATCATCTGTCTGGTGATCCTCATCACCCTGCCGATTTTCGCCCGCCGTGCCTGGGCCTTGACCGCCCTGCGCCTGGGCGACGACAAGGCGGCGAGCTTCGGCATCAACGTGCGCAGCCTGCGCTTTCAGACGCTGATCATGGTCAGTCTGCTCGCCTCGTTTCCCGTGGCGTTCGTCGGCACCATCGGCTTCATCGGCCTGGTCGGCCCGCACATCGCACGCATGCTGATCGGCGAAGACCAGCGCTTCTTCCTGCCGGCCTCGCTGCTCACGGGCGCGCTGATTCTGTCGGCCAGTTCGGTGGTCAGCAAGACCCTGATTCCCGGCGCGATCTTCCCGATCGGCGTGGTCACCTCGCTGATCGGCGTGCCGTTCTTCATTTCACTGATTCTCGGCGGGAAGAAAAACTCATGGTGAAGCTGCAACTGGACAATCTGGGCGCCCGCTATGGCCAGCGCGAGATCATCCGCGACGTCTCCACCGCGGCGTTTCTGGGTGGTCAGGTGGTGGCCGTGGTCGGGCCGAATGCGGCCGGCAAATCGACGTTGTTCAAGCGCATGGCCGGGCTGATCGACGGCCCCGGCCAAGTGATCCTGCAGGACTCGAAAAAAGGCCCGACGGGGATCAGCTACATGCCCCAGGGCCTGAACGCCAGCGCCCGCCTGACCGTGTACGAATCGGTGCTGCTGGCGCGCAAACAACTGACGCCGGGCTGGGTCGTCCACGATGACGAACTGAAACTGGTCGACGACATTCTCGCCGCACTGGGCATCACCGCCCTGTCGTTTCGCAACCTCGGTGAACTCAGTGGCGGGCAGCAGCAACTGGTGTCCATCGCACAGACGCTGGTGCGCGAACCGGAAATCCTGCTGATGGACGAGCCGACCAGCGCCCTCGATATGCATCGGCAAGTGCAGGTGCTGAACTTCATGCGTAGCCTGGCGCGGCAACGCGAGGTGATTGTGTTCATTGCGATTCATGATCTGAATCAGGCGCTGCGGTTTGCCGATCAGGTGCTGGTCATCGCTGATGGCACCACCCAGGGCAGTGGCCCGAGCAGTGAGGTGATCACCGAGCAGATGCTGCGCAGCGTGTACAAGGTTGAAGCGCGGATCGAACAGTGCAGCCGTGGGCTGCACCATATTCTGATCGACGATATCGTCTGAGGCGCAGCGCTCAGGGATCGACCTGAGCCATCAACTCCGGCACCGATTCGGGCCGGCGCGCATACCGCTGGGCCAGCACCGCGCAGACCATCAACTGGATCTGATGGAACAGCATCAGCGGCAGGATCAACACGCCGATGGTGCTGCCCGCGAACAGTACCTGCGCCATCGGCACGCCGGTGGCCAGGCTCTTTTTCGAACCGCAGAACAGAATGGTGATGCGGTCCTCCTGATTGAAGCCAAACGCCTTGCCGAGCAGGATCGACGCCAGCAGCACCAGCGCCAGCAGGATGCAGCAAACCACGATCAGCCCGAGCAATTCGAACAGCGGAATCTGCTGCCAGATGCCCTCGTTGACCGCCTCGCTGAACGCGCCGTACACCACCAGCAGAATCGAACCCTGATCGACGAACTTCAGCCAGTTCTTGTTGCGCCCGACCCAGGCGCCGATCCAGCGCCGGGCGATCTGCCCGGCAATGAACGGCAGCAGCAACTGCACACTGATTTTCACGATGGCATCAAGCGTCGAACCACCATCACCGTGGACGTTGAGCAACAGCGTGACCAGCAACGGCGTGAGAAAAATCCCGAACAGACTCGACGCCGCCGCGCTGCAGATCGCCGCCGGAATATTGCCCCGCGCCAGCGACGTGAAGGCAATCGCCGATTGCACCGTCGCGGGCAACGCGCACAGATACAGCATGCCCATGTATAGCTGGTCGCCGATCAACGGTGACAGCACGGGTTTGAGCGCCAGCCCCAATAGCGGGAACAGCACGAACGTCAGACCGAATACCAGCAAATGCAGGCGCCAGTGGCCGGCACCGGCGATGATCGATTCGCGGGACAGTTTGGCGCCGTGCAAGAAAAACAGCAGCGCGATGGCGAGATTGGTCAGCCAGCCGAAACCGACCGCAACCTGGCCGCTGGCCGGCAGAAAACTCGCCAGCAGGACCACGCCGATCAGCGTCAGGGTGAAGTTGTCGGGCAAAAAACGAGGGCGCGTCATGATATTCATCCGGGGGTTGCCAGTGCTTGCCGACGACTCTAACGTGACTGGCAATTACCGACTAACGCCGAAGAGCCGCAAGATGCCGCCTAAAGGACAGACCAACAGCGTTCGCCGCAGCATTCCCGGGCTGCCCAGCCTGCCGCGTCCGTTGTACGGCAGAACCGAATCGCTGCCCAATCGCGCCCTGACCCGCCGCCACAGTCACCCGTGGGTGCAGTTGTCCTACGCGATTCAAGGCGTGCTCGAAGTACAGACCAGCGCCGGGCGTTTCGTCGCCCCTCCCGAGCGTGCCGTGTGGATTCCCGCCGGTGTGCCGCATCGGGTCTTCAGCGCGCCGCACACGGAAATGCGCAGCCTGTACATCGATTGCAGCGTTTCGAGTTGGGCCGCCGAGCATTGCCACGTGCTGGCCGTCAGCGATCTGCTGCGCGAATTGATCCGTACGTTCAGCCAGGTGCCGGTGGAATATGACGAGAACGGGGCACATGGGCGTCTGGCGCAAGTCATCCTCGACCAGCTCGCCGAGGCGCCGCCAATCGATCTGATGCTGCCACTGCCGCAAGACCCGCGCTTGAAGCAGATCTACCAGAGCCTCGAACAACACCCGGAACAACAAACCACACTGAGTCACTGGAGCGAGCAGTTCGGCATCACCGAAAAAACCCTCACGCGCCTGTTCCTGCGCGACACCGGCCTGACCTTCCGCGCCTGGCGCCAACGCCTGCGCCTGCTCGGCGCGCTGACGCCACTGGAAAAAGGCCAACGGGTGACGGACGTGGCATTGGCGTGCGGGTATGACTCGACGTCGGCGTTCATTGCGGCGTTTCGGCAGCAGTTTGGGCAGACGCCAGGGGAGTTTTTTCGTTGATTCGCGCCGGGTGGGCTTCTTTATCACGCAGTATGTTACTGGATACATACTTCATGAAAGTTAACAACTGTCAGACCTGACAGTTGTATAAGCATGGAGCATGAGTAGTATTTTATTGCCGTTGACAAATCAATGTTTTGTCGACCGGCATAAACCATACTCCATGAGATCCATGCCATGAATGACATTCAATCATCTCAACTTGCTCTTGATACCAATCTCAAACCCACCTCGATTAAAGGTAAACCAGTAACGCAAGAGCAGTATTACAAAGCGACATTTTCACCTGCTTTTCCACATATTGAAAACTTTCGACCTAATCAGTTTATCTATCAATCCTTCACAAAAGATACGATGAGCATCATGGCCGGTACCACGTCGGCGACGTTTTTTACCAGATCGGATTCGTTCTACCCTACGACTTTCAAACAAAAATTTACGATATTGAAGATTGGGGCGATGGCAAGGTTAGCTCCAATGTTGTGGCAAATGGTGAAATATCCGCCGGAAAAAATGGCAAGATAGATATTACTCGAGAAGGGAAAACAGTACGAGCAAGCTTCCATTTTGAAATAGATCGGGGCGGTATTGTATATGAGGTACAAAACGGGAAATTTTCTTTAGTTGAAACTGGAGACTTATAATCAACACCGAACTCTGAGGGCCAAACTGAAACGAATATTTCGCAGTGTTTGGCACACTCAGCGCTTCATAAACTCCGTCAACTTGCATGTGGATTTGTTGCTTTGGCCCCGGTTTAGGTTCCGTCTTTATATAACTTCGATTTTTCCGAACTATTCCCCAAAAATAAACGATTTTTCCTGCGCATAAATCCGTCGTTAGCATGGCCCTGTCTGACCTAAGCCTCGACGGGGAGCGTGACATGCCAGCGACCAACCTCAATATCGGCGAACCGTGGATGTGGGGCGCCTTCATCGTTTTTGTGCTGGCGATGCTGGCACTGGACCTGTTTGTGTTTGGCGGGCGTAAAGCCCACCGGGTGTCAGTGCGTGAAGCGCTGGCCTGGGTGATTGCCTGGTGCCTGCTGGCGCTGAGCTTTGCCGGTTTGCTCTGGTGGTATCTGCACGGCGAATTCGGCGGCGAGATCGCCCGGCAGAAAACCCTTGAATTCCTTACCGGTTATTTGATCGAGCAATCACTGTCGATCGATAACATGTTCGTCTTCGTGATGATCTTCAGCTACTTCGCCGTGCCACCGGAATTGCAGCGACGGGTGCTGTTGTACGGTGTCCTCGGGGCGATTGTGATGCGCGCGGTGATGATCTTTGCCGGGGTGTGGCTGGTGTCGCAGTTCGAGTGGCTGCTGTATGCGTTCGGGGTGTTTTTGATCATCACCGGGATCAAGATGCTGATATTTGCCGAGCAGCAACCGGACCTGGAAAAAAACCCGCTGCTGCGCTGGGTACGCAATCACATGCGCATCACCAGCGGCTTTCACGGCGAACGGTTTTTCATCGTGCAGAACGGCGTGCGTTGGGCGACGCCGATGTTTCTGGTGCTGGTGCTGATCGAGGCCAGTGACCTGATGTTCGCGGTCGACAGCATCCCGGCAATCTTCGCGGTGACCACCGACCCGTTCATTGTCTTTACTTCGAATATCTTCGCGATCATGGGCTTGCGTGCACTGTACTTTTTGCTTGCCGACATGGCTGACCACTTTCATTTGCTCAAGTACGGACTGGCAATCGTGCTGGTGTTCATCGGCGGCAAAATGGTGCTGATGCCATGGTTCCACATGCCGGTTGAATGGTCGCTGGCGGTGGTCGGCGCGGTAATTCTGGGCTCGGTGTTGCTGAGCCTGGTGGTGACGCGCGAGGGTGAACGCCGCACTGAATGACACAACATAAAACCTTGTAGGAGTGAGCCTGCTCGCGATAGCGGTGGGTCAGGTGACTTGGATATTGGCTGACACACCGCTATCGCGAGCAGGCTCACTCCTACAGGGAAACGCTGTTATTTATCGGACTTGATGCTGGTCCACACGCGGGTCCGTACGCGCTCGAGTTTCTGCGGCAACGGCTGAACCACGTAGAGTTTTTTCAGTGCCTCAGGGGTTGGCGTCAGGTTCGGGTTGTCGGTGATCTCCTTGTTGATCAACGCCAGCGAATCCTTGTTCGCGTTCGGGTAACCGAGGAAATCACTGATTGGCGCGATCACTTTCGGGTCGAGCAAGTGGTTGAGGAATTCGTGGGCCTCGGTGACGTTTTTCGCACTCTTCGGAATGGCGAAAGTATCGAACCAGATCGGCGCGCCTTCCTTCGGCAAGCGCCAGTCGACCACCACACCATTGCCCGCCTCTTTGGCGCGGTTGCCGAACTGGTAGAAGCTGCCGGAATAACCGATGGCCACGCAAATGTCGCCGTTGGCGATGTCGGTCATGTACTTGGCCGAGTTGAAGTAGGTCACATATGGGCGAACCTTGAGCATCAACGCTTTGGCTTTTTCATAATCGGCGGGGTTCTGGCTGTTCGGGTCGAGACCAAGATAGTGCAGCGCCAGCGGCAGGATTTCCGTCGGCGAATCGAGCATCGCCACGCCGCAGGATTTGAGCTTTTCCATGTTCTCCGGTTTGAACACCAGATCCCAGCTGTCCACCGGCGCGTTGTCGCCCAGCGCCGCTTTGACCTTGGCCGGGTTGAAGCCGATCAGCACGGTGCCGACCATGTACGGCACACCGTACTGGTTGCCGGGGTCGTTCTTGCCCAAAAGCTTCAACAGTTCCGGGTCCTGATGGCTCCAGTTCGTCAATTTTGTCTTGTCGAGTTTCTGGAACACGCCGGCCTTGATCTGCGTTTCGAGAAACTGGTTCGACGGCACCACCAGGTCGTAACCGGAGTTGCCGGTGAGCAACTTGGCCTCCAGCGATTCGTTGGTGTCGAAGGTATCCCAAGTCACTTTGATACCGGTTTGCGCGGCGAAATCCTTGGGTACGGCGGGCAGAATATAGTCGGCCCAGTTGTAGACGCGCAGTTCGCGTTGCTCGGCCTGGGCGGCGCTGGCCAACAGCGTCAACCCACACACAGTGGCACCCAGAATACGTTTCATCGTGACCATGGTTGTTCCCCGAAAGCGGCGTGAGTTCGATGGTTTTTATGTTCTGTACACGGCAGTGGCCGAAATGGCGGCCGAGGGTAATAAGGTCGAGCGTTTCGTTGTGCCGTTGATTCTTGCCGAGAGCGCCGGGTGATCACAGTGGGGCATCGGCCAAAAGGGGATCGATATGGCCAATTTAGGTGACCGCCGGGATGCGCAAACGACAATGCCCGGCACAGGCCGGGCATTGATTGAACAGCGGAGCGACTCAGTCGGTAACAATCACCTTAGTCGGTATACCCCAACTTCGCCGCCCTGCTCTGCTGCGCCTGACCACGAGTGGCCAGGCAGTAATACAGCGGCACGGTGACGACCAGGCCGACCAGCCACGACAGGTCGGCGCCTTCAACCAGATTGGCGTACGGCCCGACGTACAGCGAGGTGTTGGCGAACGGCAACTGCACGATGATGCCGATGAAGTAGGCAATGATTGCGTGCAGGTTGAAGCGCCCGTAGATCCCGCCATCGGCGCGGAAGATCGAACTGATGTCATAGCAGCCGCGCTTGATCAGATAGAAGTCGATCAGGTTGATCGACGCCCACGGCACCAGCACCAGCAACAGCGCCAGAATCAGCCCGATGAACTGCGAAATGAAATCTGCCGATGCGCCCAACGCGACCACGCAACAACCGGCGAGCACCACGCTCGACAACACCACGCGCACCTTGATGCTCGGCGTCCACTGGCTGGCGAAGGTCTGGATCGAGGTGATGATCGACAGCACCGCGCCGTACAGATTCAGCGCGTTGTGGCTGATGATGTTGAGCAGAAACAGCACCATCAGAATCGGCCCCAGCCAACCGGTCGACTGTTTGACCGCCGCCATCGCTTCGGTGCCTTCCGGGGTCGCCAGCACCGCAACGGCGCCGAAGGCAAACGACAGAATGGTGCCCAGCGTCGCGCCCAGATAAGTCGCCCAGAACGGCTTGGCGATGCCGATATCGGCCGGCAGGTAACGCGAATAATCGGACACGTACGGCGAGAAGCTGATCTGCCAGATGATCCCCAGCGACACCGTTGCGAGCCAGCCGGACAAGTTGAAGCTGCCGCGAGTGAAAAAGTCTGCGGGCAGGTCATTGGCGAAGATGTAAATGAACCCGGCGAGCAACGCGCCGCCCATCACCCAGGTGCCGATGCGGTTCAGCGTGTGAATGAAGTTGTAGCCGATCACTCCGATCGCGGTGGCCGCCAATGCACCGATCAGAATGCTCAGCGGCGCCGGCACCGACGGCGCAATGCCGACGATCGATTTGCCCGCCAGGACAATATTGGAAATGAAGAAACCGATGTAGATCAGCGCCGCAAAAAACACGATCAGCAGCGCGCCATACCGACCGAACTGACCGCGACTCTGGACCATCTGCGGAATGCCCATGCGCGGACCCTGGGCCGACGCCAGCGCAATCACCACGCCGCCGATCATGTGCCCCAGCGCAATCGCCAGCAGCCCCCAGAACAAATCAAGATGGAACACCTGAACCACCATGGCGCCGGTGACGATGGGCAGTGGCGCAATGTTGGTGCTGAACCAAAGGGTGAACAGGTCGCGGGCCTTCCCGTGGCGTTCCGCGAGTGGGACGTAATCGACCGTGTGATTCTCGATCAACGGATCTTGCCGGGACATCTGGGACATATGCATGAACTCGAGTTTGTCTGTTCTTATCTTTGTATGAAGCCAAACCGGGGACTCTCTGGTCGCCCCTCAGATGCAGACCATATTATGGTATTCCAAACTTTTCACAAGACTGATCCGTGATTTACCGCGCCATCTGATACGCCATCCTCGCCCAAAGCGCTGCTGGCAAACCAGCCGAAAGCCCCGTAAATATTGAGTTTCCGACGAACGTGGCACGTTTATCGGTTCAGCTGGAAAGGCCTTGCAAACGCAAAATACTGGTATACCATCAGACCATCAAACGAACAAAAAACGCTGCACACCACCCGAGGAATGACCAATGATCGATGCTGCCATTTACAAACAAGTCATGGGCTCGTTCCCGTCCGGCGTCACCGTGATCACCACGCTCGACGATGACGGCCAGATCGTTGGCCTGACCGCCAGCGCGTTCAGCTCGCTGTCGATGGACCCGGCACTGGTGCTGTTCTGCCCCAACTACAGCTCCGACTCCTACCCGGTGCTGATCAAGAACAAGCGCTTCGCGATTCACGTTCTGTCTGGCGGCCAGCAAAGCGAAGCCTACGCCTTCGCCCGTAAAGGCAAGGACAAGGCGCAGGGCATCGAGTGGACGTTGAGCGAATTGGGCAATCCGATCCTCGCCAATGCGACGGCGGTGATCGAATGCGAACTATGGCGCGAATACGAAGGTGGCGACCACGCGATCATGGTCGGCGCGGTGAAAAACCTGATCGTGCCCGAGCAAGTGGCCGGGCCGCTGGTGTATTGCCACGGCAAGATGGGGGCTTTGCCGGTACTTGTTTGATCACAAGCGCTGATCCACACACACCCTTGTGGGAGCTGGCTTGCCAGCGATGAGGCCAGTTCAGTCAATGACGCTATTGGCCGTGCTGACGCTATCGCTGGCAAGCCAGCTCCCACAGGTATGCGACGGTCAGTTAGTGTGTACGAAACCGGCTCACCAACTGATTCAACGTCTGCGACAGTGCCGTCAGATTCTGCGCATCCTCACGGGTCGAATCCGCCAGACTCGCGACCAGCTGCGCATCACCATGAATCTGGCGGATGTGTCGATTGGACGCGACGCGACTTCAGCCATCTCCGCAGAGACTTCCGTGGCGCTGCCGGAGCTGCTGTGGATCTGCCCCGCCGCCTGGCCGATGCGCTGGATCAAGGTACGGATCGCTTCCAGGAACTGATTGAACCAGCCGGCCAGTTGCGCATCGCCCGGCCAGAACAGATAACCGCCCTGCTCGGTGCCCAGCGACAGATAGGTGTACGCCGGATGCGCCTTGGCCAGCCCGGCGAACAGCTTGAACAATTGAAGATCCTGCGGCCCCATGGGCACTTGCGCGGCATCGCTGCTCGGATAGCGTTTGAGGCTTTCCTTGTTCGAAGTGTCGGTCAGAAATAGTTTGCGGATATTCCGTATTATGGTATACCAATATTCATTCAACCGACCAGCCGTCCTCGAAGGCGTGCCTGAAGGGTGATAAAACTCGCGAGCGTCCAGCGCTCACGGCAGTTCGACAGGCCAGCAAACGACCGGCCAATGACAAAAGACTCGAGGTAGCGTCATGAAATTTTCCCTGTTCATCCACATGGAACGCTGGGACGAAAGCGTCAGCCACCGCCAACTGTTCGAAGACCTCACCGAACTGACCCTGATGGCCGAGGCCGGCGGTTTCAGCACCGTGTGGATCGGCGAACACCACGCCATGGAATACACCATCTCGCCGAGCCCGATGCCGCTGCTGGCCTACCTCGCGGCGAAAACCACCACCATCCACCTCGGCGCCGGCACCATCATCGCGCCGTTCTGGCACCCGCTGCGCGTTGCCGGTGAATGTGCCCTGCTCGACGTGATCAGCAACGGCCGCATGGAAGTCGGCCTCGCCCGTGGCGCCTATCAAGTCGAATTTGACCGCATGGCCGGCGGCATGCCCGCCTCGAGCGGCGGCCAGGCCCTGCGCGAAATGGTCCCGGTGGTCCGTGCCCTCTGGCAAGGCGACTACGCCCACGACGGCGACATCTGGAAATTCCCCACCTCGACCAGCGTGCCGAAACCCATCCAGAAGCCCAACCCGCCGATGTGGATCGCCGCCCGCGACCCGGACTCGCACAACTTCGCCGTGGCCAACGGTTGCAACGTGATGGTCACGCCATTGATGAAGGGCGACGAAGAAGTCGTCGACCTGAAAAACAAATTCCAGACCGCACTCGACAACAACCCGGATGTGCCGCGCCCGCAACTGATGGTGCTGCGCCACACCCACGTGCACACCGCCGACGACCCGGACGGTTGGAAAGTCGGTGCCAAAGCCATCTCGCGTTTCTATCGCACGTTCGACGCGTGGTTCGGCAACAAGCAAACCCCGGTCAACGGCTTCCTCGCGCCGAGCCCTGAAGAGAAGTTTGCCGGGCGTCCGGAGTTTGAACTGGAAAGCCTGCACAAGACCGCGATGATCGGCACTCCGGAAGAGATCATCCCACGGATCAAGTACTACCAGGAGCTGGGCGTGGATGAGTTCAGTTTCTGGTGTGACAACAGCTTGCCGCATGCGGAGAAAAAGAAGTCGCTGGAGCTGTTTATCAAGCATGTGGTGCCGGCGTTTCGCTGACAGCATGTTGGCCTGACACTCAATAAAAAAGGGGCGAATTCATCGTCATGAATTCGCCCCTTTTTTTGCTTGAGTCATCGTACAGAAACTAGCCCTGAAATGAGCCTTTCCGCGATCTGCGCAACTGCTTCAGATTGAAACGCAACTTGCGCGTCCCATGAGCAATGCGCGGAAACAGCAGCGTCCAGCGAGGGTGCAAGACCACACCGCAATCACGGCTGTCCTGACGTGTCATCGAGGATATTTGCGCTGGCAAAGGCACACTGTATTTGATGCATTTGGTGATCAGTGCATCAACATTGCGCTCCATGAACTTCAGCGCCACATCGCGTCCGGCATTGAACGAGCCAATGTGTTTTTTCAACGCGGCCAAGGTGTCGCGATACGCCCCATAACTGCCCAGCACATACTCGACATCCTTATGGCTTTGCGTCAGCGAACCGCTGCGGACCCGTTGAAAGTAAAAGTCCGCCGCCGTCGCGAAAGTGGCCTGGCTGTGCAGATAAATGTTCATGCTGAACACGTGATCTTCATGGGCCCGCCCTTCCAGGCGCACCGCAAATCGCTCGCACACCGAACGCTTGAAAATGTACTGCCACGTCGCGGCGTGATATTTGCCTGACAAGATCAGATCTTCCAGCAAGTCGCGTCCGGCATCGAACCAGCCTTCGCGGCCGGCAGCGGTGTTGCGTCGCAACAGTTGCTTTTTGCCGTCCACTTCGGTGTAGGAACGCTTGGAGAAATAAAACAACTCCAGCGCCGCGTTGGCCTGGACCTGCTCCACCAGCGTCGAAAACAACTCAGGGCTGACCACATCGTCCGGGTCACAAAAGAACACGTAGTCGCCACTCGCCAAGGCCAGACCATTACGCCGGGCAGCGCCGACACCTTGATTGTCCTGGGTGACCACTTTGACTTCTGGGCGATGGCCAAAACCGGCTTCAATCACCGCCAGCGTGCCATCGGTCGAACCATCGTTGATCAAGAGGATTTCATGCAGCGGCACGGGTTGATCGAGCAGCGAATCGAGGGTTTCGGCGATGTAGGACTCAACGTTGTACGTGGGGATGACGACGGAAATTTTCGGAACAGACACGGAGCTGAGTACCTGAAATGACGGAGTAAGCGAAGGCGTAGATTTGTGAGGCAGATTGGCGTGCGTAGAGCCTGTGAAGGCACGCGGACTCATGTGGCGAGCCACGAGGGTAATGCCAATATGATGGCCATTCTACTCAGTGTTGTCTGAAGCGTCAAAGCGGTTTGGCCGTGTCGAGATGACGCGAAGAACGGAAAACGGGGACAGACAACGTTTTCGCTCTCTATAAAAATCGAAGCTTCCAATAATCGTTACCGGATTCTACCCAATACTTTTCGCTCGTAGGAATCAAAAAACTGAAATCATGGAACTGGGAGACCCAGTCAGAATGAACATAATTTTCATGGGATCGCCCATCATCCATATGCATGAAGATTTTACGATCAAAGTTTATATAAAATAAAGGAAGCCGAGACCCAATAACATTTGCACGCTTAAACAAATCAGAATCCAAGCCATTGCCACTGAGAAAATAATCTTCGACTCGTGAAAAGACAGCCTTGTCTGCTCTCACAAAATCCTGCAACTCGGATGACGTTAGAAGCTTCGCACTTCCTCCATTTAATACGTGAGGAAATTTTCGGCTGTCAAAGTTAAAACGCCACCTCTAAAGCTCAGGCATGACTGCTCATAACGCTCCTGAGTGATGGTCCCATTTTTTAGAGAGGCACGCAGACTCAGCTTCACATCAATAGTAAAGTTACGCTTTTCATCAACAACCCAAAAACATATTCCAGAATGAACAAAAAAACCGATGCTTTTTTCCCCGCCCCATAAGTCATCGAACAACTCTTGATTCACTGTCATTTTTTGTATTCCTTGAAAAATTCTTCTTGTGTATAGACTCGAGCATTACTCGAATTACTTTCAAGTAGCGACTCCTATATCTTGTGCAACTCAAGGGAATAACGTGGCTGCCCTTCATCGACTCTCTGGGGAGGGTCCCGATTTCGTGGCCCATCCCCATGCTGAGGTATCACTTTATTGGCATCGGTATCAAAGACCACTACAGAGCCATCAAGGCGCTTGTTCGTCATGTAGAACGGGAACGGGAACAGACCACGTTTTTGAAGTGCTTTTTAAACGTGGTATGTCCCCATTTATCGCGTCCCATTTGCCCTCCATTCATCCCATTTATTTCCCGCAATCAAAGGGTCACTAAAACAAATTCTAAAAATATGTCTTTATTTAAAATCGAATCAAGGAACTGCCTAGCGGCTCGCCTAGACAAAACGGCGAACTTCTCACCAGTCGTTGTCAATTTAGAAAAATCCACTATACAATCCAAGTCAGGAATTCTTTCACCCCCGATAATTTTGAATCCTTCAATTCCGAGTACGGCCGCATCGTGCTTATCGCAATAATCCAGCAACTTACGGCCATCGATCAAATTAAATAATGGGGTACTACCCCAAACCTTTGTAGGCTCAGGACTATCACCTAAAGACACGAATTCTTTCATTGCATTACTCCCATGGTGCAATCCAGTTTTTATCATTTCTATCTGATACTTGGGCTATCGCACCCGCCCGGTCATTTCGGACGACATAAGAACCATCTTTGGTAACATATCCAGTTGCAGGGTCATTAAGCTTAGTACCAGAAACTGGATCAAACCTAGTATCTTTAGTCACAACCGTCTTGCTTGGATTCTTGATGACGCTTTCGAGAGACTCCGCTGTCCAGCCTCGTTTCACCATCTGCTGAGCAATTTTTGGCTCAATAAGGAATTGAACACCTTTTACTCCCTTAAGTACATACCCACCGGCAGCGGAAAGCATTAACGAGATAGCCATCTCGCCCCAATACCCTGGATCGGTCAGCATCATCTCGTAGCTTTCCATTGCCTTGCCCCCTTGCCCGTCATTTGCATAAAGGGGAAAACGGGGACAGACCACGTTTTTGGAGTAGGTGCTATATAAACGTGGCCTGTCCCCATTTACCCATTTACCCCTCCTCATCAAATTACAACTGAGCCAATACAGGAATTTCTACTGACAAACAGTAACCTTCGGCTACCACATGCAAACTTAGATTTTCCGACAAAAACTGAATAGCATAATGTTTTTGCTGCTCAGATCCGAAACTCCCTTTCCCCAGCATTAATAAGTCAGACGTTTTGAATTCAGTCAATCTCCCCAATTCAAGTCCAGTTGCATCGCCAACAAAATCAAACACAGCAGTTCCGGGGAAAGGGAGCTTTATAAAGCTACTTACGTTCTTGAAGCATAAGGTCCGTTTTGCCGAGGAAAATTCTTCAGCATCAGTTCCAACACGGTCATAAATTATTTCAACAACTATATCCAAGCCGTCAGAACAGAAAGTCACTTTCGACTCACCATAACCAGGTAGCCAGTCGTAAGGATTGAGCACTTGTAGGGGTTCACCAATCTTCATTTTCTCACCGATTTAAGTTCATTTGTAGGAAAACGGGGACAGACCACGTTTTCCACTAAATGGTCGGCTTTTTGGGCCGTCCCGGGCTCCCTCGCTGCACACGACGACCGATCATTGCCTCAACATCAATAGCAAACTTTGAACCGCCAAAAACATTATTTCCATTGGTCGCATCACGAATTTGGTCAACCAGTTCTAACTCTAAGTCATTTTTGAACAGTTCGCGGTAAGCATCTGCCGGTTGCCCGCCCTGCCCTCCAAGCGCCAAATACTGAGCATGAGGAGTAACAATGTGTGATCGCTCTGATTGTGCGTTAACACGGTAAACTTGACCAGCGATATTCTGACGGATGATTTACCATTTTAGCTCTGACGGGATTCATTTCGATGTATCGATAACAGCACAACAAATATCGTTCATTCTCAACAAGGCATGAACGATACCGGCCCTCCCATAAACTTCCGCTGCGACTATACGTACGATTTATATATTGAGCATATCTTTGCCCGACACCTTTCATCAGCAGGCCTGCGCTGTTGGCATTATGAGGACTGACTAATAAATGTATGTGATTGGTCATTAAGCACCACGCATGAATATCACAATCATTTTTAGAAGCCTGCTCGACCAAAAGCTCCAGATAAAAAAGATAATCTTGCTCGGCAAAGAAACAGACAGATCTATTGTTTCCTCGCTGAATCAAGTGGAGCGGTACACCTGGTATCAAAACTCGGGCTCTACGCGGCATCGAGGAATCCTTTCAATTGGTCGAACTGAAAGCTTAGCGGGCCGAAAGCTAAACATGACGGCAAATTTTTACGTATTGTGGCAGTCAATTACATTAAACGTGGCCTGTCCCCCTTTTCACCCCTTTACACCTAATGAAAAAAATGACTTTCTAACAGAGCCACCTCATTAGGCCGCAAGCACGAGATCCGAATCGATAACAACTCACCGCTTGAGGAAAACCCGAAGCTTACACATCCATTTTCTACTACCCTATCAATATCCTGGCGCTTACCTAGAAGGATGCAAGCTTCATCAACACCCACGACAAGCTCAAATTCAACACTAAAATCATCGATATAGTTATCTGAGTAACTACCCCCTGCTCCCCAGCGTTCGAGTTTAAACGCCGGAATTCCAACATCCAATATGAAGCCGTCTACTCTTGCCTTCCAACCCTCCATTTTTACAGAGCCGGCGGCAACAACGGTCACATTTATAATTTGCCCTGTATATCTATTTAATCCAATTTCCAAAAGAGACGTTTTGCCATTCCCCGCACGCCAATATAATGGCAGAGAATCGCGACTCGACTCAAACCGAACTATCAATGGCACATACTCGTCGATTTCGACGATAGTACCTTCACATTCTAATATACTGTTAAGTCTCATTATGATTATTTATAAAGCGCATGTTTTACAACTGGTAATGGATCTCCGGGACGCCCAGCGCTGATAATCAGTTCCCATCGACCGACTTGCATAATTTCCCCATACTTGATGCCCTGCGTAGCAGCACTATTAAGCGCATTCTGAAAACTGCCAAGCATCGCTTGACTGGCCATGGAAGATGTATGCGACAAACCATTTCGGGTCAAGAACTCTTCGATGTGCTTTGAAGAAAAAAGGGGACAGACCACGTTTTTAGAGTGCTTTCTAAACGTGGTCTGTCCCCATTTGTCTTCTTGTTGGTAGCCGGGTTAAATAGCACTTCTTGCGCCTGAGCACGAAAACGGGGACAGACCACGCTTTTGGAGTGCTTTCTAAATGTGGTCCGCCCTCATTTATCCCACTTTTATTTTTTCACAAAATCTTGCAGAATTTTATCGTTCTCAGACAATAAGGCTCTGACAAAATCAGCATCAAACTCCATTATCAAACCAATGGCATCTTTGATTTTCCACCGATGAAGTTCGGGATGTTCAACCATTGCGATCAAATGCTGCTTCAGCAGCGGGAGGTACTCTGAATACTTTTCACGATGCACAAAAGAATATATTTCCGATATTTCAAAAGGCCTCTCGTTGGCCAGAGCGATGATTTTTGAAAGCACATCATATACCTGACGCCTCGCTAATTCCTTTCCACTGACCTCAGCGGCATTCGCGAAATACATCGTTACTGCCATCAATATATGTCGATATGTATCATCGTACCCATGGAGCCTATGGGTATAAATACCCTGGATAATCTCTGGGCGTCGCATATATTCTTCCAGCACTATCAAGCCGTCATGGACGCCCCAGCTGGTGAGAAGTTTAGAAGCTTGAAAACGCTCCATTTCATTCTCACTGTTGAGCAGTTGTCTCACTGCGGCCATTCTTTCTTCTGAAATGTCCTCTCGGTCAAGGTCACCCGCCTCCACAGCGTAATCGGCGTGTTCCGGAATACCATTGAGCAGTTCGTATGTTTTGGGATCCATCGCTTTCACCTATTTTTTCACCGGTTTAATGTAGTCAGCCGGAACACAACCTTTGATCAAACATTCCCCATCCCTCACAGCGTTTGCCAAATCTGTTTCTGCTCTGTCTAATGAGGTTTGATTTTTTGGCGTGGGATTGTTTGTAAATTTATCACGTGCCGCATCGACTTTCGTCTGCAACTCCGTTGTTACTTCCTGATTTGTCAAATATTTAGTGTTAGGCAATACACCGGAATCAATGTCCTGTTGCAATCTTTTTACGTCAATCTCAATTTTGTCCGTACCGTAATCTTTTGGGTTTGACGTTGTGCTCGGGTCGGTAACAGAAATATACGGCGAGTTTTCAGCGTTACCACCGCGTACATGTGATTGAACGCTACCGGTTCCGTCTATATTTGGCGGAACTAAATCGCCATTTTCGTTAAGATGCGCTTTCGGTTTACCGTTTCCATTCACTGTGGCACTGAAATCGTGATCGCTGCGCACAACAGTATCACCCGCGCCCTTTACGCTTCCAGACTCACCAGGATTACCGTCGACATCAGGTGAATGAGACGCGCTGTTTTTGGTCGTTCCTTTGCTACCGCCCGGTTTACCACCGCCCGCGACATCTGCGGCTACGCCTGCAGCATCTGCCCAAAACGCGGCGCTTTCACCATCACGCTGAACCACAATCTCTCTGATGATCGTGTTTTGCGCAGTTTGGTTATTCTCCGTAATGATCCAGCCTACGTTTGCAGCTGCACCTATATCACCACTGAGCCTGAGCTGCTCTGCCAGTTCGCGAATTTTTGGCTGATCGGCTAGGAGCTGATCCGAAAGCTGCTTGCAGGCAGTCAAGTTTTTCTGACAGACGCTACCCAACTCCGCATTTCGCTGCTCATCCAGATTGGCATAACGCTCTCGTACTTCTGATTTGCACGTCTCGGATGCGCATTTTGCCTGCTCATCCAGCATTTCCACGATTTCGTGGTGCATAAGGTAGTTGTAATTAGTAGCGTCCTTCGCAATAGTCGCGCCGTCTTGAAGGTTACCGTCGCTTACGGCTGCCGCGGCGATACCCACTAGTTGGGAGGACATCGACAACAGGTTGCTGTCGTTCTTGACCAGCGTGGCCAACTGGGTAACCAGAGCCTCATTTGCACCCGCCGCCAATGCACCCGTTTTGAAATCGCCACCTGCAGCTTCAGTCAGCAACCCTCCAACAACCGCGTGCAATGCGATTTTTTCGAGACTGCCGTCTTTCCAGCCCTGATTAGCAGCAAAATCGCCTACAGCATTGAATGCCGCCGCGTTCAGAGTACTCAACAGAGCGCCCGTCAACGCATTACCGAAATCCGCGTGCTGACCAAAAGCCGCGCCCAAAACAGTGGAAGTCGTGTTCTGCAGCAGCTGGTTACCGGCGAAACGGCCGATGCCTTCCAGACTGCTCAAGTCTGTCATGGCTTGGCCGGTTATCGGATTTGTTGTGGTCTTGAGAATGCTGTCGAAGTAGCCCGCCGTCAGGCCAGCAGTTACTCCTGAAATAACATAGCCAGCCAGCGCATCAGAAGACGTTACGTCTTTGAATACAGCGCCAAGGTTGCCACCGTTATTGATAAAACTAGTGGCAGCATTTGTCGCTGCTCCGGTAGCTACAGCAGCATACGATGCCGCCCAGAACGTGCCCATCCCACTCATCGCCGTCAAAGCTGCCGGCCCAACAACCGCTGCCATCACGATCGCGATGATCATCTGCGAAGCAGGACCCAGCCCCGAATTGTTGTACTTGAACGACTCGTGAATTTCTTTAACAAGCCGCCAATCGACATCCCCACGGGACTCGGCTTCTTTCAACCACGCCAGTTGCGGGTCGGCCTTGACCATGCTGTCGATGGTCTGGCTGACGGACTGCTGATTTACATCCTTGATGTCGATTTTCAAGCCATCGACGGCTTTGATAACGATGTTGCCCTTGGCAATCATCTGGGTCTGGCGCAGGGTTTCGTCAGTGTTGCCCTTGCCTTTGGAGGACACCCAAGCAGCGTTGTTGTCGGTCTTGGTATGGCTTTCGTTGTGAAGGTCTTTTACCGCTTCAAAAGTGATCGAGCCACCGCTGTCCAGGGTGATGTTATTGCCACTTTCAAGCTTGGCCACCTGATAAAGCTGATCGCCGCCGCTCTTGAGGGTCAGATCGCCGCCAGACTTGATCTCGGAGCCGACATACTTGTTGTCGGTAACCTCGTCGTGCTGCATTTTCAGCTTGCCGAAGCCACCCTTTTTCTTCATGTCGTACAGCGAGTAATCGGTGTCCTGCAAAGCGAGAATCTGCAGGTTATCGCCCGCCACCAGATACGCCTCATCCCCCGCCGTCACCCGACTGGAAATCACACTCAGGTCTTTGCCCGCATCCAGCTTGACGTCGCCGCCCGCCGTGATGCCGGACATCACCTGAGTGACATGGTCCTCCTGGCGTTTCTCGTTTTTGTTTTTCGAGTCCGAATGTTCCTCGTCCGCTGCCGAGGTGATCACCAGATTCTCGGTCGCCTTCATCGACACATCACGCTTGGCATCGATCTCGCTGGCGATGACGTTGATGTCGCGTTTGGCGTCTGCCTTGAAATCTCGACCGGCGTCGATCTCCGCACCCAGTTGGGTGATATCGCTGGCATTTGCCCGCGAGCCCAATGACACGCTGTCATTGACCTGTACCGAAGCCACATTTACATCACGCCCGGCATTCAGCGTCATGTCCTGCCCGCTTTTCAGCACGCCGCCGATGACGTTGATGTCCTTCGCTGCTTTGATGGTCAGGTCATTCACGGCTTCGATGCGTGCCGCATTGTCAGCAAAATCCTGATGACGAGTGACGGAGCCGTACTGGTCGTCCATCGAGGTGATGGTCCGCTCGTTGATCACATCGCCGGTGCGAGTGGTCAGGCTGACGTCCTTGCCGGTGATGATGCCGCCGGCCTTGTTGATGATGTTGTTGGTCGCCAGCAGATCGAGACGATTGCCCGCTTCGATCGAACCGCTGTTGATCAGGTCCTTGCCGGCTGTCGCGGACAGATTATTGGTAGCTTTCAGCGTGCCGACGTTGTCGAGGTTTTCCCCGGCAATCAGCGTCACGTCATTACCGGCAATCAGTGCCCCGGTCGGGCCGAGACGGCCATTGGCTTGCGCCAGATACACCACCGGCACCAGCACTTTTTCGCCGTTCACTTCGTGCTCTTCGAGCCAGACGATGTCGTGGGTCAGTGCGGCGACTTGCTGCGAGGTCAGGCCGACGCCGACCGACAGGTTGAGCGCGTCCTTGCTGGCGATGGCGTTGTTCATCAGGTACTTGAACATGCCCTCGTTGGAGGTCTGGCCGTCGAGGAACGCCTGGCCGGTGCGCGCGGTGACGGCTTGCTGGATCAGGCGTTGCTCATAGAGGCCATCGCCCAGGCGCTTGGCGCTCTGGTCGGGGTCGAAGCCGAGTTTGTCGAGCAGGTAATCGGAGCTCATGAACGACTTGAGGTCGGTGAGTGCCGGGTTGGTTTCGATCAGGTATTTGTGCGGATTGGACGGTGCCTGGGTGTCGGGCAGGCCAGTCACGCGGGTGACCGGACGCGTGTCGATCGACTCCTTCATGTCGTTGTCACGGTCGTGCAGGCCCGGCCCGGCAGAATCCACCGGAACGTTGGCATCAATGCTGCTGGCGGCCGCTTTCGTTTGACTCGGTTTGCGGTCGAAGGTGTCGACCATGCGCGTACTGTCGGAGACCGCGGCCGGCGCATCGATGAACAGATTGCGCGGTCCACCGCTGGTGGCAGCGACTGCGTGCTCTTGGGTATCGACTTTCTCAGTGCCCACCGTCCAGGTCGGTGCTGGCCCGATGTTGCCGGCGACAGCGTCGCTGCTGCCCTGCCCGCTCAAACGGAACAGACCGTTCTCACCGGTCGGCAAGGAAAATCCAGGCAGACTCAGCGGATTGACTTGCTGTTGAGCCAGGTCCGGTGGCAATTGACTATTGATGCGCACCACGGTGGTGTTGCCGTTGCCCACGCGGGTATCGGCGACTTTGTTGGTGCCGCCGCTGGCGCTGTAGTCTTGCTGGATAACGCTGTTTTCAATTTCTTTGGTGGCGTTGATCGAGACCTTGCCACCGGCCTGAATCACCGCGTTGCGTCCGGTCGTTGTGCCGGGCGCACCCGCGCCATCGACGCTCACTTCAACCGCGTCGCCTTTCTGGAACTGCGTCAGTTCGGTCGGTATGGCCATCAGATTATTCGGGTCATACAACGATGGCGTCGATGTCTCGAAGCCGGCGCTGTAACCCGACATGGCCCGGCCATATTTGCTGTTACCGACGTTGGCGCCGGTCTCGGCATCAACGATGACAACGCTGTTGCCCACGGTTTTGGCAATCGCTTTACGGATCAGGCCTTCCGGCGCGATCACGTAATACATGAACGGGAAATCAGGGTTGTTGCGCTGGTTGTACGGCATGATCACGTTGGCCATGAATTGCGCCGTGGTGCCCGTGCCCATTTCGAAGTTGTACTGACGGGTAACCTCGATGGTCCCGCTTTGGGTGCCGATGTTCTTCAGGCTGACCGCGGTGATGTCGATGCCACCGCCCGCCGCTATGGTGCTTTTGCTGTTGAGGAACGTACCGCCGTGGAAGACGAAGTCCTTGCCGACGTTGAGGACGGCGGACGCACTGTTATCGGTATCGATGAACTGGTACGTCTCGCGAGTTGCAAGAAAGTTGTTGAACGTACTGCCCACGCAGTCACCGCAGGTGGCCGCGATAAAGCCTGAAATCAACTTGCGCTCTGCCGACGCCGTTGGCCCTTCGGTGCGGTTCTCGAACACATCGGCATCCAGCGTGAACCCGCCGCCGCTCTCCATCGAACCGGAAATGTTGTACACCCCCGCCGCGCGCGTGCCGCCGCTATAGCCAGCGATCACTACGTTGCCCAGACCGTAGAAGTCACCGCTCTGGTTGGTCAGCGTGCCGACGTTGAGGGTCATGTCGTTGCCGCTGAAAATCAGGCCGCGGTCGTTAAGCAAGACCGGCGCCTTGACGATCAGGTTTTGCGCCGCACCGAGGGTGCCATGGTTGACGAGGCTGCCAGCGTTGACAGTCAGGTCTTCGCCGGACGTGATGCGACCGGCATTGAGCAGTTGCCCGTCAATCTGGATCGTCGACGTCGCACCCGCAGCAAAACTGCCGGCCGCGCCAAGGTTCATCGAAGCCGCCGACAGATAGGTGTCGCGCAGGCTGGTCAAGCGCCCGTTGCCGCCATAGTTGCCGGACAAGCGCATGTCGATCGATCCGTCGCTGGCGATCAAGCCATCGTTGGTCCAGTTGCCACCCACGATCTGCAACGCATCCGAAGCCAGCAATTTGCCGCTGGCGGTCTGGCTGAACTCGCGCACGTTGATGTTCAGGCGACCGGCCTGAATGACGTTGGAGTTGTTCCAGGTATCGGCGTTGAGTTCCAGCAGGCCACCGGTGACGATGCTGCCGCCGGCGCCGATGACATTGGCGGTGGAAATGTCGAACTTGCCACGCCCGACGTGGTTGAGTTGCCCGCCGCCATTGAGGAAGCCGCCGAGGGCGAGGGTCATGTCGACGTTGGCGGTTTCCAGTACGCCGTTGCGGTTGTCGAGCAAACCGCCAATCTGGAACAGGGTCTTGCCGGTATTGCCCAGCGACCGCAGACGGCCGTTCTGGTTGTCGACGCTGGCAGCTTTGACGGACAGTTGAGTGGTGCTTTCGATGACGCCCGCGCCATTGCGCAGTGCATCGCTGAGGCCGAAATCGATGCGGTTGGCAGCGATCTGGCCACCGGCGTTTTCCAGGCTGGTGCCGCTGACGCTCAGCAGACCTTTCGAATAGAGCACGCCACTGCTGTTATCCAGCGCCGCCGTGGTCACGCCAAGGTCTGCCGCTTGTGCGGAAATCCGCCCGCCGTTATTGCTCAGACCGGCCAGTGCCGAGAGGATCAGGCTCTGCGCCTGAATGACGCCGCCCTGACGATTGTTGTTGAGATCAAAACCATTGCGTAGCACACCCACCGTACGCGCTTCCAATGCGCCTTTGATGCTCGCCAGGGTGCCGCCACGGTTATCGATGTTGGCCGCTTTGACCAGGACATTGCCGTTCTGGGCGATGACCTTGCCGCTCTGGTTGTCGAAGTCGCCGCTGACGTCGAGGGTCAGTGCGGTTTCACTTTGAATCGAGCCTTTGGCATTGCCCAGGCTGGCCGCCGTCAGTTGCACATCGGCGTTCTTGCTGTAGATCAGACCGTCGCCACTGTTGTTGACGGCGCCAGTCGCGCCGAGCTGTAACTGATCATTGGCAGCGATCGTGCCCTTGTTGCTGTTGTCCAGCGAACCGGTGCGCGCCTCCAGGGTTTTCTGGCTGGCGATCTGGCCGTTCTGGTTGCGCAGATCGGTCACGCCCTTGACCAACATCGGCCCTGCGGCGGCGAGTTTGCCGGCGGTATTGTTCAACTCACCGCTCAGGTTGAGGGTGATCGCCGCGTTGCTGGCGATCTGTCCGCCCTGGTTGTCGAGGCGCGTAGCGGTGGCGTTGAACGCCTGCTCGGCATTGATTATCCCGCCGGCATTAGTGAACGCCGTGCTGACGATATCCAGCGCCGCGCCACTGGAAATCAGGCCGCCGAGGTTGTTGTTCAGCGCGCCGCTCAGCGTCAGGGTCTGCCCGGCTGCGCTACTGAGGTTGCCTTTGTCGCTGTTGTCGAGCGAACCGGCCTTGATGTTCAAATCGCCCTGCGCAACCACGGCGCCGGCGTTGCTGTTGAGCAGCGCGTCCTTGAGATCCACCGATACATCGGCGAACTTGCTCGAGAGCGTGCCGCCGTTGCGGTTGTCCAGGCTGTTGCCATTGACGGTGAGGCCTTGCCAGCCCGACAGCAGGCCTTTCTGGTTGATCAGCGTAGTGCCGCGCAGCAGCAGTTTTTCGCCGCTGATGATTTTGCCCGAGGTGTTGTTGACCGCTTGGGCGATCAGATCGAAACCGAGGTTGCTGGAGATCTCGCCACTCTGGTTGTTCAGGTCGCGCAGACGCTTGAGGGTCAGCGGACCTTTGGCGGTGAGCCAGCCGTTCTGGTTGTCGAGGTTGCCGTTGGCCAGGTCGATTGTGACGGCTTTATCGCCGAGCAGGCGGCCGCCGTTCTGGGTCAGCGAGGTCAGGTGCAGATCGATATCGCCACTGGCAGAGACTTCGCCGCCGTGGCTGGAGTCCAGAGCGGTGGCGGTCAGCGTCAGCTGGCCCTGGCTGTTGATCAGCCCGTCGTCGCGGTTGTCCAGCTCGCCACTGCTGATCTCAAGGGTTTGCGCAGCACTGATCAGCCCTTTGGCGTCGTTGCGCAGCAGGCCATCGACGCTCAGGGCGAGGTCGCCACGGCTGACCACGCTGCCGCCGCTGTTGTTCAGACTTGCGGCCTGCGCATCGATGGCGGCGGCGCCGATCATGCCTTGCACGTTGTTCAGGGCTGCGGCGATACGCAAGGTCAGGCTCTGATTGCTCAGTAGTTTGCCGTTGCTGTTGTCGAGACTTTGCGCGGCAAGCGTAAAGGCCTCGGCGCTGGAGATGGTGCCGCCCTGGTTGTTGACGCCGTTGAGTTGCGTCAGCAGCAGCGTCCCCGGTGCGTTGATCAGACCACCGATATTGTTCAGCTGGCCGTGGTTCAGATCGAGGCTCAGGTTTGAGTTGCTGAACAGTTTGCCGCCGCGTTGATCGAAGCCGGTGACCGAGGCTGTCAGAGTATTCTGGCTGCCAATGCTGCCGTCACCGCCGTTGGTGACCTGGCCGGCCGTCAGGTTCAACGTGTCGGCGCTGCTGAGCCGCCCGTTGCTGTTATCGAAGGCGCCCGTGCTGATGCTGACGGCGCCTTTAGCGCTGAGGGTGCCCTGCGAGCGGTTGTCGAGGCTGGCGCTGTCGAGTACCAGCGCACCGTCGGTGACGATCTGGCCGCCCTGGTTGTCGACGCTACCGTCACTGTTGACGGTCAGATCGCCGGCGCTGGACAGACTGCCGCCGCTGTTGGTCAGTTGCGCCGTTTTGACGGTCAGCGCCTGTTCGCTGCTGACCTTGCCCTGGCTGTTATCGAAAGCGCCGCTGAGGGTCAGTTGCAGGCCGTGCTGACTGAGCAATGATCCGCCATTGACCAGCGTGCGCCCGCGTAGATCGAGCGATGTACCGGCGTCGATCAGGCCTTTACTGCGGTTGATCACCTCATCGACGATCAGGGTCAGCGCCTTGCCGGTGAAGACCTTGCCGCCCTCGCTGTTGTCGAGCTTTGTGCCGCTGATGTGCAGATCACCGTTGGTGCTGATCTCGCCGCCACGGTTATCCAGATCGCCGACCGTCAGGGTCATGTCCTGGCTTGAACCGAGCAGGCCGTTCTGCCGGTTATCAACTTGATCGGCATTCAGTTTGAGTACGCCAGTGGCGATCAACTGACCTTTCTGGTTGTTGACGGTGCGCGCCTCGACACTCACGTCGGCTTTACCGGCAATGCTGCCTTCGCCGTTAACCAACTCATCGGCGCTAACCGTGAGTTGACCGTCAGCGATGATCGTCCCGAGCTGGTTGTTCAGAGCCTTGTCGGTGGTCAGCAGCAACACGCCGCGGCTGCTGATCAAGCCCTGCCCGTTGTCGAGACTGGCGCTGTGGCTGTCCAGCGAAGCGCCGGAAATCACGCCTTTCACGTTGTTCAAGGCCGCCGCAATACGCAGCGTCAGGCCCTGTTGGCTAAGCAGCTTGCCGTTGCTGTTATCGAGGCTTTGTGCGGCGAGCGTAAAGGCTTGCTGGCTGGAGATTTCACCATTCTGGTTGTTCACGCCGTTGAGGTTTTTCAGCAGCAGCGTGCCCGGCGCGTTGATCAAACCGTTCTGGTTGTTCAATAGGCCGTTGTGCAGATCGAGAGTCAGATCGGACTTGCTGAACAGTTCGCCGCCCTGCTGATCCAGCCCGGTCAGCGAAACGTCGAGGGCCTGTTGGCTGGCGATGCGTCCGCTGGCGTTGTTGACCTGCCCGGCCTTGAGCGTCAGTGCCGCACCGCTGGTGAGCTTGCCGCCGGCGCGGTTGTCGAATGCGCCGGTCTCGACGCGGCTGATGCCCTGGCCGAAGATCACGCCTTTGTGGCTGTTATCCAGGCTGGCGCTGTTGAGGGTCAGCGCGGAGTCCGTGCTGATCGAACCGCCCGAATTGAGCAACGCGCCAGTGCTGGTCAGGCGCAGATTGCCGGCACTGCCGAGGCTGCCGCTGCGGTTGTCGATACGCGCGGCGTTGACGCTTAGCGCGCCTTCAGTGCTGATGATCCCGGCGTTGATCAACGCATCGTCCAGGGTGATCACCAGGCCGTTGAGGCTGCTGAGCGTGCCGCCGCTGTTGTTCAGCGTCGTGCCAGTGATGGTCGCTGCGCCTTTGACGGCGGAGATCAAGCCCTTGTTCTGGTTGATCAGTCTGGCGACGCTCAGACCGAGGTCGGTACCGGCAAGGATTTTGCCGCCATCACTGTTGTCCAGGCGCAGGCCTTTGACGTTCAGCAACAGGCTGCTGGAGATCTCGCCGCTGCGGTTGTCGATGTCGTCAACGCTGAGTGTCAGCGCTTTAGTGGTGCCGACCAGACCGCCGTTACGGTTGTCGAGAGTTTTACCGGTGAGGTTCAGATTGCCTTGGGCAACCAGTTCGCCGCCCTGCTGTTGCAGCAGACCGATGGTCGCCAGCAGGTCGCCCTGACTGGATATCCGCCCGGCAGCGTTTTGAATCTCGGCGGCCGTGAGATTGAAAGGCCCCGCTGCGCTGACCAGACCGCCGCTGTTGTCCAGACGGTTGCCGACGTAAGTCAGGCCGGCCTTGGCGCTGATCACGCCTTTGTCGCGGTTATCCAGTTGCGCGATATTCACGCTCAACTGCTGATCAGCCTGAACCACCCCGGCGCGGTTATCGGCCACATCGCCGCGCAACGCCAGTGTGCTTTTGCCGATGATTTTACCGTCGCGGTTATCCAGCGTACCGGCCTGCACATCGATGGCGCCTTTGGCCGAGATATCGCCCTTGTTGCGGTTGTCGAGCGTGCCGCTGATGCGCGCGGTCAGGCTGCCATCGCTGACCAGCGCACCACCCTGGCGGTTATCCAGACTCGCGGCTCTGACGAACACCGCAGCGCCCGAACCGAGCACACCGTCACGGTTGTCCAGCGCACCGCGCAGATCGATCGACAGACCCAGATCACCGAGCACCTGGCCGCTGAGATTGTTCAGCACGCCGCCCGTGACGGTGATGTTTTTCGCGCTGAGCATGCCGCTCTGGTTGTTCAGGATTTGTGTGGCGTCGACGCTCAGGTTGCGGCTGGCGGTCAGGCTTTTGCCGGCGTTATCAACGATCTGTGCGCTCAGGCTCAGATCGCCGCTGGCATTGCGGCTGCCGTCAGCATTGACGCCGGCCTCGATGGCGCCAGCGTTGGTCAACTGCCCGCCGGCGCTGAGGGTGATGCTGTCGCGTGCGGCGAGGGTCTGGCGGTTGGTCAGGTTGCCCTGGGTTTGCACGTTCAGCGCGGTGCCGGCGTAGATCGGGCTTTTTGCATCGAGGCTGGCGGCTTTGACGTTGACCGCGCCGGTGGCCGAGGTGTCGGCCAGGCTCAACTGGCCGTTGGCGTCGAGCTGGATATCACCGCCGCTGGCAATCAGCTTGCCGTCGAGTTTCACCCCGACACCGGCTTCGGTGCCGACCAGTTTGATCGCCCCGGCGTACATGCCGCCGAGCGCCGAGGAATCGATCGCCAGTTGCGGTTTGGCGCTGCCGTCATCGGCGCGCGCGGTGGCATTCAGGCTATCGGCATTGACGTCGTTGCGACCGGCAACAATCGCCAGGTTCTGCGCTTGAATCTGCGCGTTGATTTTCGCGCTGCGGGTGATGATCTCGAAACGATCGACGTTGCTCGCGTTAATGCCCGCGCCTTCAATCGTTACCGTGCCTTGATCGACCTGGAACCGGTCCAGTCGGCCGTTTTCGATTACCGGTTTACCGGTGGTGAGCGTGACGCGCGGCGAATTGATGAAACCGCAACCGTTACAAGTGATGCCGTACGGGTTGGCGACGATCACCCGCGCCGACTGCCCCGCCACTTCGGTATAACCACGCAACTGGCTCGGGTTACCGCTGATGACTTCGTTGAGAATCGCTTGCGCCGAACCGCTGTTCTTCAGGTTCGGGTTGCCGATGACGTGACCGCCCAGTTGCGTGTTCGACGTTTGTGCAGAACCGTTGTTGAGGATGACGCCCTGCGCGCCGACGTTGTAATCGTGGAACTGGTTGTGCGACAGACCGCTGGCATTGGGCGTGGCGATGTTGACGATCGGCACACCGTTGCCGGCCCGATCCAGCGCGGTATTCGGGTTGGCGACGACGATGCCGTCAGCCTGCGCCCACATCGGTTGCCAGAACATGACGTTCGCCAGCAAAAAGGCCAGGCCGCGCTTGGGCATGCCAAGGAAAGTATCCTGGTTGTTTGCGGCTGCGCGGGGCTGATCGGCGAGCGAGACGGGGTGACGAACGTCCATGTGGGCGGTTCTCTAAAAAGTCGTTATCAGATGAAAAAGTCGAGGCGGAAATAGATCGGTGCTTCGCGCTCGGGCAGCGCATCCGGTCGTTCCAGGGAATGGGCGAAGGTCACGCTGGCGGCGACGTGCTGGCCGCGGGCGAACAGCTCCAGCGAGTTGCTAGACATGCGCCCGTGCTGATCGCCGTTGTAGCGATCGTTGGCGATCACACCCTGGTCGTAACCGAGGCTGGCGCCGTACTCGGCGAACACCGGTTGCAGCCAGGCGGCGTTCACCGGCCGGCTCCAGCGCAGATCGTTGCGCCAGTAACCACCGCTGTCGCCGGACAGCGACTGGTCCTTGTAGCCACGGATCGATGACGATCCGCCGAGACTGGTGCGTTGCGAACTGAACAGCACGTCTTCGCTGCGCTGGCCGGTCATGAGGCTGCTGAAGCTGAACGACTCGCCCCACAGCTTGAACGGCTGCAAGTAGCTCAGGGTTGCGCTGTATTTGCGGTAGCGTGCATTAGGCTCGCCGGGACCGGGATCGTGACTGCCCTGCGCATCGAAGGCGCCGATGCCTTCCTGCATGCCGGCGTCAAAGTTGACGAAGGCACTGCCGACACGGCGACCGTGGTTGAAGCCGAACTGCGCTTCGCTGATGCGGTTGCTGCTCAGTTTGAGTTTGCTGTCTTCAATGAAGTTGTTGGTGCGCAGGTACGACAGGCCGGCGCTGAGGGAGGTCTTGCTGACCGAGTCGCGATGGATTACCCGCTCGGCGCGCAGCTGATGGTTTTCGCTGTCGCCGGTCTGCTTGAAGTTGTAGCCGTTGGCGGCGATCTGCGAACGGTATTCGCTCTGGCTGTAGGTGTAGCTGAACGTCCACCAGCCCCACGGCAGGTTGTAATTGAGCATGGCGTTGTTGGAGGTGTGCTGATGGTCAGTCATCGCATCGTGGCCGCCGCGCAGGCTCAACTGATCGGCCAGGCCAAGCGGGCTGTCCCAATCGAAGGATGTGCCCCACTGTTGTTCGCCGGTGCTGCGCTGACCGTCGTTGCTGCGCGACAGCCCGGCGCGCCATGGCTTCTGCGGCGTGTTGGTCACGCGTACTTCACTGCCACCGACATTCTGCCCGGGGGCCAGCTCCATTTTTGCCTGATTGGACGGCAGACGATTGAGCTGATCGACCATTTGCTCGATCTCGCGCAGGTTGACCAGTTCACCGGTCTTGCCGGGAAAGGCCATGGCCAGTTCACGATCCGAGAGCCGACTGTTGTCGGCGCCCTTCATGCCTTCGAGCCGGCCTTCGACCACCAGCACTTGCAGATGCCCGCTGGACAGGTCCTGTTGCGGCAGATAGGCGCGACTGGTGACCAGCCCCTTCTCGATGTAGTGATCGGTGATGACTTTGAGCAGCTCATTGAGCTGGGGCACACCGAGGCATGCACCGATGTAAGGCTTGAGTAGAAGACTCTTTTCGCCCTCGCTCAGGCTGTCTGCGCCTTTGAGTTCGATGTCCTTGATCAGGAAACAACGGCTATCGGTGGGAGTTGCCGGTTGCGCTGGCCTGGCGTCTTTGCCGGGCAAATCCTTGAGTTCTTCGAGACGGCGCTGCTGCTCTTCGAGCAGGCGATTCTGGCGGTCGCGGATAAGGTCGGTTTCACCGGGAGTGGGTGCAGCAACGGCGAAATGAAGCGGAGAAAGGCACAGCAACGCTACGCACAACCGCGCCACGAGGGCGGGTGAGGACATGTTCGATCCCTCGAGACGAAAGTGACATCAAAATAGTGGCGCGATATTAGATGGCCATCATTTTGACGTCAAACTTATGTTCTACCATTGGTCGACTCGAGGCGCTGTTGCGCGGGAGAAACCAGCACCTGCGTACAAGTGTGAAACCGCGCTTGCGCAGATAGTGCACGCTGCCCATTCGGCATTCAGTCTTACCCACACACGATCACAAGGAGTTTTCATGAGCACCTTCAAGACCCAAGACGGCACCGAGATCTATTACAAGGACTGGGGCAGCGGCAAACCCGTGCTGTTCAGCCACGGCTGGCCACTGGACGGCGACATGTGGGAATACCAGATGGAATACCTGAGCAGCCGCGGCTACCGCACCATCGCTTTTGACCGTCGCGGGTTTGGCCGCTCGGATCAGCCGTGGACCGGTTATGACTACGACACTTTCGCCGATGACATCGCCGGTCTGATCAACCATCTGGACCTGCGCGACGTGACCCTGGTCGGTTTCTCCATGGGTGGCGGTGACGTCAGCCGCTACATTGCCCGCCACGGCAGCGAGCGTGTGGCTGGCCTGGTGTTGTTGGGTGCGGTCACGCCGCTGTTCGGCAAGAAGCCCGACTTCGCCCAAGGCGTCGACAAGTCGGTATTCGACGGAATCAAGGCTGGTCTGCTGAAGGACCGCGCGCAGTTCATCGCCGATTTTGCCGCGCCATTCTACGGCACCAATCAAGGCCAGACGGTTTCCGACGGCGTGCTCACGCAGACCCTGAACATCGCGCTGATGGCGTCCTTGAAAGGTACCGTGGATTGCGTCACCGCGTTCTCGGAAACCGACTTCCGCCCGGACATGGCCAAGGTCGATGTGCCGACGCTGGTGATCCATGGTGACGGTGACCAGATCGTGCCGTTCGAGACCACCGGCAAACAAGCTGCTGCGCAGATCAAAGGCGCCGAGCTGAAAGTCTATGCCGGTGCGCCGCACGGTTTTGCCGTGACCCATGCGCAGGCGTTGAATGAAGATTTGCTGGCGTTCCTGCAGCGCTGATCAATCGGCATGAACGAGAAGAGCCCGCCCGAGTGCGGGCCTTCTTTTTTCTGCTGTGCTATTTATTGGCTTGTGTCGACTCTCGGGAAGGACAATCCATGTTGCGGATACTCGGAAAGGCTTCATCGATCAATGTGCGCAAGGTGCTGTGGACGTGTGCCGAATTGGGCATTCCGTTCGAGCGCGAAGACTGGGGATCGGGGTTTCAGTCGACGCAGACCCCGGAGTTTCTCGCGCTCAATCCGTGCGCAATGGTGCCGGTGATTCAGGACGATGATTTCACCCTGTGGGAATCGAATACGATCATTCGTTATCTGGTGACGCGTTATGGCGGCGCGGCGCTTTATCCCGTTGAAGCGCGGGCGCGAGCACAGGTCGATCAGTGGATCGATTGGCAGGCTTCGGAGCTGAACCGGTCGTGGTCGTATCCGCTGATGGCGCTGGTGCGCAAGTCCCCGGATTACCAGGACAGCGCTGCGCTGGCCGCGGGTTGTCGGGACTGGGCGCGGAACATGGAGATTCTTGATCGCCAGTTGCAGAAGACCGGGGGTTACGTCAGCGGGGAGGCGTTTTCTCTGGCGGACATTCCGATTGGGCTGTCGGTGAATCGCTGGTTCGAAACGCCGCTGGCGCATCCTGATTTCCCTGCGGTCAGCGCTTATTACGAGCGGTTGAGTTTGCGTGAGGGGTATCGGTTGTATGGGCGTAATGGTACGCCGTGAGCCTTTGAATCTGGCCGCGATGCTCTTGAATCTGTAGGAGCCAGCCTGCTGGCGATGGCTTTCTTTCAGGCGGTGAATTTTTTTTGGTTTGGGGACATATCCGTTGCTGCGGGTGCTGTGGCTGGCGGTTTCGCCCTTACGGCGAGTCCCTTTTTCAAACGCCAAAAAGGAACCAAAAGGCTTTGCTCCTACGTACGGCCCTCGCAGGCTCGGGTCCCTTCGCTGCGGGACCGATCCGGGCGCAGCGGCTACGGTTTGCTGCGCTGCACCTACTTCCGCTGTGTACGACTTCGTCGTACGGTCGCTGCGCTCCCACGCCCGGATCGATCCCTCCACTCAGCCTTCCGATGTCGCCGGTTAGGCAAGATCAAGAGCACTCGAGCTGGCGCTCATTGTTGAGTGGTGAGAAGCGTCGCATGGCTTGAAATCTTCAGTGGATTCGCCCCTCATCGGAACGCCGCCCGCCCAGCCCTCTCCCGAGGGAGAGGGAGCCGATCTTGGTTGGTTTCGAATATTGCATTCGACTCGGTATCGCATGTTGGCGTATGCCTTCCAATCACCGCGATCAGTCCCCTCTCCCTACGGGCGGTCCGACGTTTCGGGAGGGCTAGGGTGAGGGGCTTTTGATTCTGCCCTCAAGCGATGGCAGCGCGTCAGCCAAGCATTCTCTTTGCTGGTCCAACCAATCCAAACTGTGGGAGCCAGCCTGCTGGCGATAGCAACGGGTCGGATATCCCAACGGTGACTGACCCTCCGGCTTAACAAACAGTCTCGCGCCTGAAAAGGACGTTGTTTACATGACTATTTGTTTTTGAACGCCTCCCGCCGCGCCTGGCGTTCGGCGACGTAAGCCGTTTGCGGCTGGCTGATCAGATCTTCTCGACGCAATGGTTCGCCGCAATGCGCGCACACCGGCCCGAGGCCTGCGGGGTGGTTGCAGGGTTTGTGGGTGAAGACCACTGCCAGCCCTTCCTCGGGGGCTTTGCACCAGGTTTCGCCCCAGGCCCGCAAGGCCAGGATCACTGGGTAGAACGCTTCGCCCTTCGTGGTGAGGTGATATTCGTAGCGTTTCGGCCGTTCGTTGTACAACCGCCGCTCGACCAGTCCGTCCGCCTCCAGGCACTTGAGCCGCGTAGCAACCATCTGTGGGGTGCCGCCGGTCTGCGCCTGGATCTCGTCGTAGCGATGGTTGGCCATGAACAACTCGCGCAGAACCAGCACGGTCCAGCGGTCGCCGACAATGTTTTCGGCACGTGAAATCGGGCACTGCGTGTCGGGTGCGCTATGGTTTTCAGCCATCGGGGCTTGCCTCTTTTACAGTTACTATGATTATCATATCAACACGATGCCGGGACAAGCCCTGCGCACCGCTCTTTCCTTTTGCCGGAGCAAGCCGCCATGTCTGACCCTCTCTACCCGCTGGACCGCACCGCCTATCTCTTGGTCGACCCGTACAACGATTTCCTCTCCGAGGGTGGCAAGGTTTTCCCGCTGATCAAACCCATGGCCGAGCAGAACGGCCTGCTCGACAACCTGCGCAAACTCGACCGTGCGGTGCGTAGCCTGCGCATTCCGGTGGTGATCGTACCGCATCATCGTTGGGAAAAAGGCGATTACGAACGCTGGGCTCATCCCACGCCGACGCAGTGCAAGATCATGCACATGCATCATTTCGCTCGCGGCGAATGGGGTGGTGAATGGCATCCGGATTTTGCCCCGCAGGACGGCGACATTATCGTTCAGGAGCATTGGGGCTCCAGCGGTTTTGCCAACACCGACCTGGATTTTCGCCTGAAGCAGGAAGGCATTACCCACGTCATCATCGTCGGTCTGCTGGCCAATACCTGCATCGAAGCCACCGCCCGCTATGCCGCGGAACTCGGCTACCACGTCACGCTGGTCCGCGATGCGACCGCCGCGTTCAAAGAAGATATGATGCACGCGGCCCACGAGCTCAACGGCCCGACCTTCGCCCATGTCATTACCGACACCGGCGCGTTGATCGCCAGCCTCGAGTCGCAATAAGCACACCCTGGCCCGCGGCTGAGTTGCAGCCGCGGTCAGGCATCTGCCGGCACCACCCCACGCTCTTCGAGCAAGCGCACGAACATGCTCAAGCTGCGCGACACCGTGCCGCGACGCCAGACCAGCCACGTCGTCAGGTAACGAAAATCCGCGGTCAATGGCCAGACGCTGACGGTCGCGCTGCCGGGCATGCTTTGCAGCATTTTGCGCGGCATCAGCGCCAACCCGGCGCCGGCACTGACACAGGCGAGCATGCCGTGGTAGGACTCCATTTCGAAGATCTTGCCCGGCACGGCGGCATCGGTGCTGAACCATTTTTCGAAGTGATGCCGGTAGGAGCAGTTGGAACGGAAGGCGTAGATGTTTTCGCCGTTCACATCCGCCGCACGCTGCACCGGCACGTGATTGAGCGGCGCGATGATGACCATTTCTTCCTCAAAAGCCGGCACGCCTTCCAGGGTCGGGTGCAGCACCGGACCATCGACGAACGCCGCCGCGAGGCGCCCGGACAGTACGCCGTCGATCATGGTCCCCGATGGTCCGGTCGACAGGTCCAGATCGACTTTCGGGTGCAACTGGTTATACGCCGCCAGCAGTTCGGGTATGCGCACCGCCGCCGTACTCTCCAGCGAGCCCAGGGGAAACGCACCCTGCGGTTCTTCACCCGCCACTGTTGCCCGCGCCTCCTGCACCAGATCGAGAATCCGCCGCGCGTACTCAAGAAAACTCCATCCGGCCGGTGACAGGCGCAAACGGCTTTTCTCACGGATAAACAGATCCACGCCGAGATCCTGCTCCAATTGCTTGATGCGCGTGGTCAGGTTCGACGGCACGCGATGGATCTGCGCGGCGGCGGCGCTGATGCTGCCGTGCTCAGCCACGGCTTTGAAGATTTCCAGCTGCACCAGGTCCACAGGCATTCTCCAATCGTGAAAGAAACGATCTTTATTATTCAGTTTCCAGAAAACAAACGCCACCTTACTCTAGGCCCATCCACTGAACACGCAGGACGACGCCATGAGCCAGATTTCCAGCCAGACCCACGCCATTTCGATCAACCCAGCCACCGGTGAGCAGATCGGCCACTACGCCTTTGAATCCGCTGCCGACCTCGATGCTGCGCTGAACCGCGCTGCCTACGGCTTCGGCAAGTGGAAGCGCAAGCCGTTGCAGGACCGCTCACGCTTGTTGACCGCCCTCGCCGGCTCGCTGCGCGACACCGCTGACGCCATGGCGACCATGATCACTCTGGAAATGGGCAAACCGATCGCCCAGGCCCGTGGCGAAATCGAAAAGTGCGCCAAACTCTGCGAGTGGTACGCCGAACACGGCCCGGCCATGCTCGATGCCGAACCGACTCAGGTCGAAGGTGGCAAGGCGCGCATCGAATACCGTCCGCTCGGGCCGATCCTGGCGGTGATGCCGTGGAACTTCCCGATCTGGCAAGTGCTGCGCGGCGCCGTGCCGGCGCTGATTGCTGGCAACACCTACGTGCTCAAGCATGCGCCGAACGTGATGGGCAGCGCTTACCTGCTGCGCGACGCGTTCACCCGCGCCGGTTTCGCCGATGGCGTGTTTGAAGTAATCAACGTGACGCCAGAAGGCGTATCGACCGCCATCGCCGACCCGCGCATTGCTGCGGTTACCCTGACCGGCAGCGTTCGCGCCGGTATGGCCATCGGTGCTCAGGCCGGTGCTGCCCTGAAAAAATGCGTGCTGGAACTGGGCGGCTCCGACCCGTTCATCGTGCTCAATGACGCCGACATCGATGAAGCCGTGCAAGCTGCCGTCATCGGTCGCTACCAGAACTCCGGTCAAGTCTGTGCAGCGGCCAAGCGACTGATCATCGAGGAAGGCGTGGTTGAAGAATTCACCCGCAAATTCGTCGAAGCCACGCGTCAGTTGAAGGTCGGCGATCCACTGGCTACCGACACTTACATCGGTCCGATGGCACGTTTCGATCTGCGTGATGAACTCGACCAGCAAGTACGCGACACCCTCGAAGAAGGCGCGACGCTGCTGCTTGGCGGCGGCAAAGCGGCAGGCCCGGGCAACTATTTCGAGCCTACCGTGCTGGCGGACGTCACCGACCGCATGACCTCGTTCAGACAGGAACTGTTCGGTCCGGTCGCCTCGATCATCACCGCCCGCGACTGCGCCCACGCCGTAGCGCTGGCCAACGACAGCGAATTCGGCCTGACCGCGACGATCTACACCGCCAACGTGCCACTGGCCCAGCAACTGACCAGCGAACTGGACACCGGCGGTGTGTTCATCAACGGCTACTCCGCCAGCGACCCTCGTGTGACCTTCGGCGGCGTGAAGAAAAGCGGTTTCGGCCGCGAGCTTTCACACTTCGGCGTCCGCGAATTCTGCAACGCGCAGACTGTGTGGCTGGATCGAAAATAATCCTGTGGGAGCCAGCCTGCTGGCGATGGCGGCGGTCAGTCGAATCAATTTCGACTGGTAAACCGCTATCGCGAGCAGGCTCACTCCTACAGGTCCTGCGTTTCAGCTCTATTGCGGGCACAACACAAAACACTGTGGGAGCCAGCCTGCTGGCGATGGCGGCAGGTCAGTCGAATCAATTTTGACTGGTGAACCGCTATCGCGAGCAGGCTCACTCCTACAGGTAATGCGTTTCAGCTCTATTGCGGGCACAACACAAAACACTGTGGGAGCCAGCCTGCTGGCGATGGCGGCAGGTCAGTCGAATCAATTTTGACTGGTGAACCGCTATCGCGAGCAGGCTCACTCCTACAGGTAATGCGTTTCAGCTCTACTGCGGGCACAACACAAAACACTGTGGGAGCCAGCCTGCTGGCGATGGCGGCAGGTCAGTCGAATCAATTTTGACTGGTGAACCGCTATCGCGAGCAGGCTCACTCCTACAGGTAATGCGTTTCAGCTCTACTGCGGGCACAACACAAAACACTGTGGGAGCCAGCCTGCTGGCGATGGCGGCAGGTCAGTCGAATCAATTTTGACTGGTGAACCGCTATCGCGAGCAGGCTCACTCCTACAGGTAATGCGTTTCAGCTCTTTGCGGGCACAACACAAAACACTGTGGGAGCCAGCCTGCTGGCGATGGCGGCAGGTCAGTCGAATCAATTTTGACTGGTAAACCGCTATCGCGAGCAGGCTCACTCCTACAGGTCCTGCGTTTCAGCTCTATTCCGAGTACAACGCGAAACCTTGCTGGCGATGGCGGCGGTCAGTGCTTACAAATATTTCAACCAGGTCAGATCCCGACGCCGGGCCTTCAACGCGGAGAACCAGCGCACGGCCGGGAACAGTGCAATTGCCAGAATGATTGCGGCCAGCCAGATTGCCGCCACCGACGAAAAGCCAAAATAGCTGCCCTGATTCAGCCCGAACAGCGCTACGCCAATCAGGTACAGCACTTTCAACACGTACAAGTGCAGCAGATAGAAAAACATCGGTGCCGAACCGAACACGGTCAGCCAGCGGATCCAGCGCCGCTCCTGCACGCGTTCGAACGCCAATAGCAGCAACAAGCCGATACTCACCGTCAACGCAATAAACAGCAGTGACGGCGGGTACTTGGTGATGTTGAAAAAGCTCATCAACGTCTGCACCAGCGTGTCGCCTACGGCCCACGGCTTTTCCCCGTAACCGTTGAGCATCCGCAGCGCGACAAAGCCAAGCAGCCCTGCGCTACCGGCGATCAGCAGGCGCCGTTGGCGCACAACGGCGTCGACGCCGCGAGCAAACCACGGCCCCAAGGCGTAGCCCAGACCGATCACACCGATCCACGGCAACAGCGGATAGGAGGTGCGCAGACGCAAGCTGTCGCTGACATCGATCCAGCCGCGATCATGCAGGATCGCCCATGGCACATGCAGCGCCGATTCCAGTGGGAAATGCACGCCGTCGAGCAGGTTGTGTCCGGCGATGATCAGCACGCTCAACGTCAGCAATAGCGCGCGCGGCAACCAGACCAGTACCGACAAGGCGATCATGCTCAGGCCGATGGCCCAGATCACTTGCAGATAAATCACACTCGGCGGCAGCTGGAACGTCCAGGCAAAGTTGACCAAGGTGAATTCCAGCACCACCAGAAACAACCCGCGTTTGAACAGAAACGCGCTGACATCAGCCTTGCCGGCATATTTCTCCCCGAACAGCCACGCCGACAACCCGGTCAACAGCACGAACACCGGGGCGCACAGGTGCGCCAGGGTGCGACTGAAAAACAGCGCCGGCTCAGTACTGGCAATGTCCATCGGATCGCCGACCTGACGGTGCAGCAGGAAGGTTTCACGCACGTGGTCGAGCAGCATGAACAGGATCACCAGCCCCCTCAGCGCATCGATGGACAACAGTCGGCCGGACGTAACCGGAGCAGAACGGGACAGCGCAATCGTCATGGATATTTCACACTCGAAGGAAAGACACCAGGCGGGAGCGACTGGCCGCCTGAAAACTGCGTTACCTTATAACATCAAAAACGCAACATCCAAACCCGATCGAGAGTGATTCTCAGCAATTCTCGATCCTGTGCCCCGCTGCATTTGCCCAATCGCCTCAGACTTCTATAGTGATCAAGTCTCCCCTGCCCTTGCGGCCAATTGCCGAGCGTGGTCCATGGTCAACACCGAACACCTGATCATCTGCGAGCACTGCGACTGCGTTTATCAAAAAGTCGTCCTCGCCAAACACCAGAAAACCCTCTGCGTGCGCTGCGGCGGCGTGTTGCAGCGCTACAACGGCCTGACCATCGAACAGCGTCTGGCCCTGACCTTCACCGCGGCGATGCTGTGGCTGTTCGCCAATTTCTACCCGGTGATGAGCATCAGCCTCAAAGGCCTGAAAAACAGCGCCACGCTGTGGGATTCGGTGCTGGCGCTGAGTCAGGGGCCAATCACCTTCATCGCCATGGTCGCGGCGATCGCGATCATCATCGCCCCGGCCTTTCAACTGGTGCTGCTGATCTGGGTGCTGGGTTTTGCCCTGGCGTCGCGACGGGCGCCGGGCTTCAAGCTGTCGATGCGCTGGCTGGAAACCCTGCGCCCGTGGAGCATGCTTGAAGTGTGTCTGCTGGGGGCGATGGTCGCGGTGTTCAAACTCGCCGGGCTGCTCGATGTACTGCCGGGCATCGGCCTGTTCGCCCTGGCGGCGCTGAGCCTGATGATGATCCGCATTGCCGGGCGCGACATCCGTGAACTCTGGGATATTTTATGAAACGTCCACCGACCGCCGCCGAGCTCAACCTGTGCCTGTGTCACAGCTGCGGCCTGGCCTGCGACATGCGCGACGAACCGCATTATTGCCCGCGCTGCGATGCGCCACTGCACCGCCGCAAGACCAATTCGCTGACGCGTACCTGGGCGTACATGCTCGCCGCGCTGGCGTTCTACGTGCCGGCCAATCTGCTGCCGGTGATGAACACGCTGATGCTCGGCAGCGGCGCCGACAGCACGATCATGAGCGGCGTGCTGGAGTTCTGGGAAGCCGGTGCCTGGGACATTGCCCTGATCATTTTCATCGCCAGTATCGCCGTGCCGGGGATCAAGTTCGTCGCCCTGACCTTGCTGCTGATCACCGTGCAGCGCGACAGCGCCTGGGCACGCAAGGAGCGCTCGAAGCTGTACCGCTTCGTCGAGCTGATCGGCTATTGGTCGATGCTCGACGTGCTGGTGGTGGCGCTGGTCGCCGCGCTGGTGAAATTCCAGACGCTGGGCGACATCGAGCCACGACCAGGCATCCTGTTTTTCGGCCTGGTCGTGGTGTTCACCATGCTTGCGGCAATGAGCTTCGATCCGCGGCTGATCTGGGACAAGGACACCGGCGACAGCGTCAGCGACGCTGAGCCGCCAGCAGCACCTGTAACGGATGACGCAACGCCTGATCCGACTGGCGCTTGACCTGGCTGCGGCACGAATAACCGGTCGCCAGCGCTTCGCCCTGCTCCGCCGATGCATCCACCTGACGCGCCCAGGACTGCTCGTAGATCAGCGCCGAGGTCTGGCGATTGCGCGCCTCGTGGCCGTAAGTGCCGGACATGCCGCAGCAGCCGGTGGCCTGGGTTGTCAGTTTCAATCCGGCACGCTCGAACACCTGCTCCCATTGCCGCGTCGCGGCGGGCGCATTGGTTTTCTCGGTGCAATGGGCGAGCAGACGGAATTTTGCTTCGCTGTGCGGCGGCGCCTGCTCGGGCATCACCTTGAGCAACCACTCCTGTACCAGTTGAACCTCTGGGCAGTCTTGCAGACCGGGAACCTTGAGGTATTCCTGGCGATACACCAGCGTCATGGCCGGGTCGAGACCCAGCAACGGCACGCCGACGTCCGCCAGCTCACGCAACTGCCGCGCATTGCGCAGCGCCGCGCGATTGAATGCCGCGAGGAAGCCCTGCACATGCAACGGTTTGCCGTTGGCGCTGAACGGCGCCAGATAAACCTGATAACCAAGGCGCGAGATCAACTCGACCAGATCCGCCAGCAACGGCGCTTCGAAATAACGGGTAAAGGCGTCCTGAACGATCACCACGCTGCGTTCACGCTGCGCCGGTGTCAGCGCCGACAGCGCCGCAACGGTTGCCGGCTGCACCTGCCAGCGGCGCATCGCGGCGTGAAAATCGAAACGGCTGAGCAACGGCACATCGACCATGCCACCGACTCGCTCGAGCACTCCGCGCACCCACGTCGCACCCATCAAGCCGTTGTACAGCGCCGGAATGCGCGCCATGTACGGAATGCTGTATTCCAGCGAAGCGATCAGATAATCCCGCGCCGGACGCAGATACCGTGTGTGATACAGCTCCAGAAAACGCGAGCGAAAATCCGGCACGTTGACCTTCACCGGGCATTGCCCCGCGCAGGATTTACACGCCAGGCAACCGGCCATGGCGTCATAGACCTCGTGGGAAAAGTCCGCCGACTGCGCCCGCGTGTTGCGCCAGCGCTGCCATAAGGTCGTAAAAAACGCCGGTCGGCGAATCGCCCCGGACAGCACGTCGACACCCGCCTCGCCCTGCAAGCGCAGCCACTCGCGGATCAACGAGGCGCGGCCCTTGGGCGACTGCGCACGCTCGCGGGTGGCTTTCCACGACGGGCACATGGCGTCATCGGGATCGAAGTTGTAGCAGGCGCCGTTGCCGTTGCAATGCATCGCCGCGCCGTAGTCCTGCCAGACCTTTTCGTCGATCTGTCGATCGAGTTCGCCGCGCAGGGTCACTTCATCGATTTTCAGCAATGCCGCGTCGGTGTTGGCCGGCGTGGCGATCTTGCCGGGGTTGAACTGATTGAACGGGTCGAACGCGGCCTTCAGCGCTTGCAGCGCCGGGTACAACTCACCGAAAAACGCCGGCGCGTATTCCGAGCGCAGGCCTTTGCCGTGCTCGCCCCAGAGCAGCCCGCCGTATCGTTGAGTGAGCGCCGCAACGCCATCGGAGACCGGGCGCACCAGCGCCGCTTGCTGCGAGTCTTTCATGTCGAGAATCGGCCGCACGTGCAGCACGCCGGCATCAACATGGCCGAACATGCCGTACTGCAAACCGTGGCTGTCGAGCAGATCGCGCAGTTCGGCGATGTACTCGGCCAAGTGCTGCGGCGGCACCGCGGTGTCCTCAACAAACGGTTGCGGCCGCGCTTCGCCGGCGACGTTGCCGAGCAGGCCGACCGCGCGCTTGCGCATGCCATAGACCTTGTTAACCGCCGCGTGCCCGATCGCTAGCGTATGGCCCAAGCGCTCGACGGTGCGGTCTGTGCTCAGGTGCTCGACAAACGCAGCGACGCGAGCGTGCAATTCATCCGGATCGTCACCACAGAATTCGACCAGGTTGATGCCCAACGTCGGCCGCTCGGCGCTGGCCGGGAAATACTCGGCGACGCCGTGCCAGACGATGTCCTGCATGGCCAGCAGCAACACTTTCGAGTCCACGGTTTCGATCGACAGCGGCTTGAGCGCCATCAATGAGCGCGCATCGCGCAGCGCGTCCATGAAACCGGCGTAGCGGATATTCACCAGCATCGTGTGCTGGGGAATCGGCAGCACATTCAGCCGCGCCTCGACGACAAACCCGAGCGAACCTTCAGCGCCGCACAACACGCTGTTGAGATTGAAACGGCCGTCCGCCTCACGCAGGTGCGCGAGGTCGTAACCGGTCAGGCAGCGGTTGAGATCGGGGAAGCGCTGTTTGATCAGTTCGCCCTGCTCATCGATGATCTGCCGTGCACAGCGATAGACTTCACCGACCCGATCGTCACGCGTGCACAGCGCTTGCAGCTCGTTTTCGTCCAGCACCTGAGCGTGCAAACGCTCGCCGCCACGCAGAATCATGTCAAGTTCCAGCACATGGTCGCGGGTCTTGCCGTAGGTGCAACTGCCCTGGCCGCTGGCATCGGTGTTGATCATGCCGCCGACGGTGGCGCGGTTGGACGTCGACAGTTCCGGGGCGAAGAACAGCCCGGCGGATTTCAGTGCGGCGTTGAGCTGGTCCTTGACCACCCCGGCCTGCACCCGCACCCAGCGCTGCTCGACGTTGATTTCGAGAATGCGGTTCATGTGTCGCGACAGGTCGACGACGATGCCATCGGTCAGCGACTGGCCATTGGTACCGGTGCCGCCGCCGCGGGGCGTGATCACCACTTGCTGATGGGCGGGCTCGGCGATCAGCTTCGCCACCCGCGCGACATCTTCGGCGTCCATGGGGAATACCGCCGCTTGTGGCAGGCGCTGATAGATCGAGTTATCGGTGGCCAGTACCACGCGGCTGGCGTAATCGGCGCTGATCTCACCGCGAAAGCCGCTGGCCCTGAGGGCGTTGAGGAACGCCTGATAATCGGCAGTAAGGGTGCTTGCGGGCGACAGCTGGGCAATCATCGGTCAGGGTATCTCGGTCAAAATCGGGCCGTGTGGCGGTGAACAGTTGTACGCAACGAATGATTGCGTCAGGCTCCGCCATCTCAGGGTGCCCATGTTCATTGCTGAACAACTCAGGGACAACCGTAAATTCGGCCCGTTATTGATGACTTTTGCGAATGAATCCGCGCACGCTTACGCCGTCCATGTCGTTATTGCTGGCTTTCGAGGCTGCCGCCCGTCACGAAAGCTACACCCGCGCCGCCCACGAACTGTCGCTGACGCAAAGTGCGGTCAGCCGTCAGGTGCAGATTCTGGAAAAGATGCTCGGCATGCGCCTGTTTACTCGCGAAGGCCGGCAAGTGGTGCTGACCGATGTCGGGCGCCTGTATCAACGCGAGCTGGCCGAAGCACTCGGGCAGATACGCAGCGCGACGCTGCAGGCGATGGCATTCGGTTCAGGCATCCACAGCCTGCGCCTGGCGACCCTGCCGACCTTCGGCTCGAAATGGCTGCTGCCGCGCCTCAAGGATTTCTACACCGCACATCCCGGCATGACCGTGCATTTGCATTCGCGTATCGAAGCGATCGACTTCGATACCAGCGAAATCGACGCGGCGATCTGCGTCGGTGGTGGCGACTGGCCGGGACTGACCGCCCTGCCCCTGCACACCGAAGAACTGGTGGTGATTGCCAGCGCGCAACTGTCCGCCGCCGAGCGCGACGACGCCGAACGGCACATCGCCGGGCAACTGCTGCTTAATGTCAGCAGTAATGCTCAGGCGTGGGCGGAATGGTTCAGCCACCGCGGCTTGCCCCACCGCAGCATGCGTATCGGGCCGAGCTTTGAAATGACCTCACACCTGATTCAAGCGGTGCGGGCGAATATCGGTGTGGGGCTGGTGCCGCGGATTCTGGTCGAGGATGAGTTGGCGAATGGCGAGCTACTGCAACTGGGCGAGCCGATCACCAGCCGGCGTAGTTATTATCTGGTGTATCCACCGCGCAATGAGAAGCTGCCGTCGCTGACGGCGTTTCGGGACTGGCTGATAAAAACGTTGTGACTGAGGACGCCAATCGCGAGCAGGCTCACTCCTACATTTGCAACGCGTTCCCCTGTAGGAGTGAGCCTGCTCGCGATGGCGTCGCCACAGACGCCTCAGAACCTCGGCTTGACCGCCCTCCAGTCCGGCTTGTACCGCTGCATCTGCCGCACATCGTCGCGCTGGCGAATTCCGCAGGTCAGGTATTGATCATGCAGCTTGCCCAACTGCTCATGATCCAGCTCCAGCCCGAGCCCCGGCGCGCGACTGATCTTCACGCAGCCATCGACAATCGGCAGCTTGCCGCCCTTGATCACCTCCTCGTCCGGCTCCTGCCACGGGTAATGAGTGTCGCAGGCGTAATCCAGATTCGGCACGGCCGCTGCGACATGCGCCATGGCCATCAGGCTGATGCCCAAGTGCGAGTTGGAATGCATCGACACACCGAGGCCGAACACCTCGCACATTTTCGCCAGGGTCTGGGTGTCGCGCAGGCCTCCCCAATAATGATGATCGGCGAGCACGATCTGCACGCTGTTCTGCGCCACGCTGCGGCGAAACTCGTCGAAATCGGTGACCACCATATTGGTCGCCAGCGGCAGGCCGGTACGTTTATGCAGTTCCGCCATACCGTCGAGGCCCGGCGTCGGGTCTTCGTAATATTGCAGATCATCACCGAGCAATTCAGCCATGCGAATCGAGGTTTGCAGTGACCAGTTGCCATTCGGGTCGATGCGCAGCGGGTAGCCGGGAAAGGCTTTTTTCAGCGCCTTGATGCAGGCCACTTCGTGCTCCGGCGGCAGCGTACCGGCCTTGAGCTTGATGCTCTTGAACCCGTACGCCTCGATCATCCGCGCCGCTTGCGCGACGATTTGTTGTTCGCTGAGCGCTTCGCCCCAGTTATCGGGCTTGTATGGCGAATCGACGTGCTGCGCGTATTTGAAAAACAGGTAGGCACTGAACGGCACCTCATCGCGAATTGCACCGCCGAGCAGGTCCACCAGCGGCACGTTCAGGTAATGCGCCTGCAGATCGAGAAACGCCACTTCGAACGCCGAATAGGCGTTGCTCACCGCTTTGCTGGCGTGGGAGCCCGGTGCCAGTTCGGCCCCGGCCAGACTGGCCGGTTTGTGCGCCGCCACCGTCGCCTGCACGATCGCACGCAACTGGTTGAGGTTGAACGGGTCGACACCGATCAGTTGCGCCTGCACTTGTTGCTGGATCGCCAGCGCCGGCGCGTCGCCGTAACTTTCGCCCAGGCCGATGTAGCCGTTGTCGCTTTCGATTTCGATGATCGAGCGCAGGGCATAGGGTTCGTGGATGCCACTGGCGTTGAGCAGCGGCGGATCACGAAAGGCAATCGGAGTAACCGTGACGCGGGTGATTTTCAAGATGATGCTCCTGACAGATCAACAATCGATTCAGTGGCTCGCAGCCGGGCGGGCCGGCGCGACGACGGCGGTTTCGTCAGCGGGCTTTGCTGGGGTTTGGCCTTTGGCGCCCGGCGCCGTGCGGGCAAAGAAAATCACCACCGCAGCAATCAGCGAAGTCGCCGCCAGGCCATACAGACCGCCCTCGATCGAACCGGTGGTTTGCTCAAGAATGCCGAACGCGGTCGGCGCGACGAAACCGCCGAGATTGCCGATGGAGTTGATCAGCGCGATCACCGCCGCCGCGATGCGCGCATCGAGATAACTTTGTGGAATCGGCCAGAACAGCGCCGAGGCGGCTTTGAAGCCAATCGCCGCGAAGCAGATGGCAACGAACGCGAAGACCGGGCCGCCGATAGTCGACATGAACATGCCAATGGCGGCGATCACCAAAGTCAGGGCGACCCATGCCTGCTGGAATTTCCATTTGCCGGCCATCGCGGCGAAACCGTACATGGCGACAATCGAAATGATCCACGGAATCGAATTGAGCAAGCCGACCTGGAAGTCGCCGAGATTGCCCATTTTCTTGATCATGCTCGGCAGCCAGAACGTCGCGCCGTAAATCGTCAGGGCGATGGAAAAGTAGATGAAGCAGAACAGCGCGATCTGCCGATCCGCCAGCAGCTTGAACATTGACGGCTTGCTGACCTGCACTGCTTCGCGGGCACGCTGCTCTTCGGCAATCGCCGCGACCAGCGCTTCACGCTCGTCGTCGCTCAGCCACTTGGCCTGACGCGGATGCGATTGCAGCCAGAACCAGACGAATGCGCACAGCACCACTGACGCCGCGCCCTCGATCAGAAACATCCACTGCCAGCCGTGCAGACCCAGGCCACTGATGTGCAACAACGCACCGGACACCGGCCCGGAGATCACCGAGGCAATCGCCGAGCCGCTGAGAAACACCGCCATGGTCTTGCCGCGTTCGGAGGCTGGCAGCCATTGCGTGAAGTAATAAATGATCCCCGGAAAGAACCCCGCCTCCGCCGCGCCGAGAATGAAACGCAGCACGTAGAAACTGGTTTCACCGCGCACGAACGCCATGGCCATGGCGGCCGCGCCCCAGGTGAACATGATTCGCGTCAGCCATACCCGCGCGCCGTATCGCTGCAGCAGCATATTGGAGGGCACTTCGAACAACGCGTAGCCGATAAAGAACAGACCGGCACCCAAGCCGTACGCCGCCGCACCGATACCCAGATCGGTTTCCAGATGGCTGCGGACGAAGCCGATGTTGACCCGATCGATGTAGTTGACGATGAACATCACCACGAACAGCGGTAGCACGTGGCGCTTGACCTTGGCGGCGGCGCGGGCGAGCACCGTGACGTCCGCTGGACTCTGCAGGGTTTTCAAGGGGCGACTCCCGATCTTGTTGTTTTAGGAATGGCGTGAAGCGATGGGTCGATCATGGACGCTGTGTATTGATCCCGTCTAATCTAACTTGGCATTCGATTGATACCCGGATTAGATCAATGTTCGAACTGACCCAACTGCGCTGCTTCACCACTGTCGCTACCGAACTGAATTTTCGCCGCGCCGCCGAACGGCTGAACATGACCCAGCCACCGCTGAGCCGGCAGATTCAGTTGCTCGAACACCACCTCGGCGTCGAGTTGTTCACCCGCAGCACCCGCAGCGTTGCGCTGACCGCCGCTGGCCGCGCATTTTTCATCGAAGCGCAGAATTTGCTCGAGCGTGCCCAGCAGGCAGCGATCACTGCGCGGCGCTTTGCCGAGGGTGATATTGGTTCGGTAAACATCAGCTTCGTCGGCAGCGCGGTGTATGAGTTTTTGCCCAAGGTAATCGCCGAGGCACGGCTGAAACAGCCGCAGGTCAAAATCGATCTGAGCGAGATGAACACCTACCAACAACACGAAGCCCTGCGCGCGCGACGCATTGATCTGGGCATCGCCCGCGCGCCACTGCTGGAGCCGGGCTACGCCACCGAATGCCTGGTGCGCGAGCCGTTTGTGCTGGCGGTGCCCAGCGCGCATCCGTTGGCGACGGCGGCTCAAGTGCTGGTCAGCGACCTGGATCAACAACCGTTTCTGATGTACTCCCACGCCGCCTATCCACCGTTCAACGAACTGCTGACCGGCATGCTGCGCTCGGCGCGGGTCGCACCGGACTATGTGCAGTGGCTGGGTTCATCACTGACGATTCTGGCGTTGGTCAACGCCGGCATGGGCCTGGCGCTGGTACCGCGTTGCGCGACCAGCGTGGTGTTCAAGAACGTGGTGTTTCGCGATATTGACCTGGGCGAAGGGGTGCAGAGCGAGCTGCATCTGATCTGGCGGGAGAACAATGACAACCCGGCGTTTGCGATGTTGCTGGAAGCGATTCGCCGGGCTGTGGCGCTAGGTTGGGGCGAGTAAAAAGCTTACTGGTTTTTTAGCGGTGGTGGACCACTGGGTGCTTTGGGCTGCGCATTCGCAACAGGCTTGCCATCTGGCGTGTAACGACGTGCCACCCACTCTGGCATTGGTTGCGGTGCTCTGGCTGTCATGACGAAACCTCCTATTTCGGACCGAATTCGACCCATTTGACTTTCCCGGAATCTATCAGCAAAAACTCGGCGCCAAAAGGCACCTCCTTCCCGTCGGCATCCAGCCAACACGGATTTTGCACCACGAACTGGCCATTGCTGGCCTCTGGTGGCCACTCCACAGGCCAGCCAAAAACGCGCCTTTCATCGTTCAAATGCAGCGTAATGAGCCGATGGTGCTGGGCAAAAATGCTGAACCATTCACTGGGGTAGGAAGATTGTTTCGTCACATTTCGACTGCGTAACCAGCCATGCAATTTGTCATTGGTGGCCAGATAACAGGACAGCAGTCCAAGCGTCACCGACACAACGAATGCCCACATCGTTTCGGCTTTGGCATCCCAGCGCCCGATGGAAAAGCCTTTCGAACCCACCCACAAACACAGAGAACCAATCGCCCAGACCGCTCCCTGCACCACAAACGTAAAAATCAACGCCTGCACAATCTGCCCGAACGTGTCAGGCCGCTTGAACGCCGTGAGCGAATAGAAAATCCATGCGGATAGAAACCCGGGAATCAGATACTGCAGCAACGGTATGACTTCTTTGACCAGATCATCCATGATCCGAGGCTCTCTTCAGGGTCTTGCCGACCGACACTCAAAAGCCTAGTGCACGCTGGCAAACAAATCGCGTACAACTGTCACCGGGCGTTTCACTCCGCGAATCCCCCATGCCCAACCCATGAGGCGCCGCGGCAATCAGCGAAACAGGCTCTTGCATCATGACCCTTCAAAGCTTTGAGGAGTAACTCATGGACCGCTACCAGCCACTCAATTGCGACCTGCATGATTACCTGGAAATCGCCTGCCTGCGCGGGTATCAACTGGACATCGAGTTGACCGATGGACAGCGCCTGACGGCTCGGGCCGTGACTACCCGAACGAGCGGCGACAAGGAAGAGTTCTTCGTCATTGAACAGGCAGGCGCGCAGAGAGAAATTCGTCTTGATCACCTGCTCGCCATCACGCCGGAGGACGCTGACGCAGAATTCGGGCGAATCCTGCTCAACGAAACCGCGTGCGGATGTTGATAACAAAATCCCGCGCGGATTACCCCGACGCGGGATTCTGGCCTGACACTCAGCGCCTTAAGCGACCACTGGAATCAACGGATCGGCGGCGGCCAGCGCAATGGCACGGTCAGCCGCTGGTGGATAGATCCACTGCGTATTGATCTGGGTCTTGAGGTTCTTGCCCTCTTGTTTAACCAGCTTCACCTGACGGTCCCAGCCCTCGGTGTACACCGCGCCCCACGCGCCCAGATCCAGACAGGTGACATATTTCGGCTGGCTGTACGGCGTCGGGTCGACGCCGAGGATGCGCGCAGCGACATTATTGCCGGCGTGGCGCCCCAGGGAGATGGCGTGCTGGCAGGTCATCAGCGCGTAGTTACCGATGTCGTCAGTGGCGGCGTAGGCGACATCGCCAGTAGCAAAGATGTCGTCCTGGCCAACGACTTTCAGGTGCGCATCGACGTGCAGGCGCCCTTGTTTATCGCGCTCCGCAGGGATCTGTTCGGTCAGCGAACTGGCGCGCACACCCGTAGTCCAGACCACGGTTTTCGCCTCTATGTGCTGACCGTCCGACAGCGTCACGCCATTGGCATCGACCGCCTGCACTGAGACACCCAAACGCCACTCGACGCCCAGTTCGTCACTGGCCGCGGCAATGGATTTGCTGATTTCCTCGCCCATCACCATACCGATTTTTTGTCCGCGATCGACAATGATCACGTTAACCTCGGCCTGCTCACCGAAAATCTCGCGCAGACGAGCCGGCATTTCAGTCGCCGTTTCGATGCCGGTAAAACCGCCGCCCGCCACCACGACCGTATTGCGCGCCTTGCTGTCCGGCAGGTTTTCAAGCGCCTTGAGGTGGGTCTCCAGGCGGATGGCTGCTTCAATCTGGTCAACATCGAAAGCGTACTGACTCACGCCAGGCGTGTCAGACCGGGCCAAACTACTACCAGCCGCCAGAACCAGTTTGTCGTAGTTGTAGATTTTTTGTGCACCGGACGCGTCGATGTAACCAACGGCTTTGGCAGCTACGTCGATGGTTTCAGCCGCCCCTTTGATGAAATGAACGCCGACCACGTCGAACAGTTCATGCAGCGGAGCGACCAAGTGATGGGCATTCGGTTCATAGAAGCGTGGCCGCACGCGCAACTCGGCCTGCGGCGCGAGCACACTGACTTCAATATCGTCGCGACCCTGCAGCTCGACCAGACGTACCGCGCTCAGCGCCGACCACATGCCGCCAAAACCTGCGCCGATTACCAGAATCTGCTGTTTCATCATTTTGCTCCAGGACGATGGAAAGAGATCATCGACGTCGTCACCAGAACACTGCGGACGGGCCAATAGCGCCGACTCTATTGGTCGGACTTATCACCAACAAGTTTAATTATCCGATAGTTTTGATCGGACTTGTAGATAGGTCTGGCTCCGACTTGAGTCCTGAGCAGGGCCATAGATAGCGTTTCTCCGCGGTTTGCCGTCGCTTGACCTTGCGTGAACCATTGCCGGGCCGGATCCTGGCTGATAGCATTTACGACAAATCAAGTCGGACTTATCCATGTCTCTTTACAGTGCTGGCGTTGAATACGGCATCCATTGCCTGGCCTTTCTGGTGACCAACGGTGGCGACAGCCGCGAAGCCAGCGTGCGGGACCTCGCAGAATTGCAGGGTGTACCACTGGAATACCTGGCGAAAATCTTCACCAGACTGGCGAAGGGTAACCTGGTGGTCGCTTCGGAAGGCGTGCGGGGCGGATTCAGCCTGGCGCGGCCGGCGGATGAAATCAGCCTGCTCGACATCGTCAATGCCATCGACGGGCGCAAGAATATTTTCGAATGCCGCGACATTCGCGGGCGTTGCGCCTTGTTCGAGGGCAATCCGCCGGAATGGGCCGTGGAAGGCACCTGCTCGATTCACGGCGCGATGATGACAGCGCAAAAGCGTATGGAAGAAGCTCTCGCGCAACAGACAATTCTCGACATCGCCCGGAAGGTCGGCCGCAAGGCTCCGAAGGAATTCGGCCAGCAAGTGGAGGACTGGATTCAGGATCGGCGGGAGAAAAAGGGCAATGTCGGCACTATTCCTTTGGCCGACATTTCTGAGTGACTGTTAAAGTGAAATCGCCAATCCGGTTTTGCTTCGCGGATAACTACAGACAATCACGCACCGATTGGCGCAACGCCCCGGACTTGGCCCATGGCGGCCCCTGATACAGCGAGACCCGGCTGCCGTCCTTGTATTTGACGATGTCGAGGATCTCGTCCGCGGTGATGACGCTCGGCGCGGTGATGCGGTAGCCGTTGGAAATCGAGGTTTGAGAGGTCTTCGCCACATCCCGCTGCCACAACGGTAATACACATGCGGCATAGTCCTTGGGTGCCTTGTCGCTGGTCTTGCTGACATTCGGCTCACCCGGCACGAGTGACCTCGGCAACGAGCAACCCGCCAACAGGGCCAGCGCCAACCCCACGATCCATATCCGCATGGTGTTTTCCTGATCTGAAAAAAGCGAATGTAACGCGTAACCGGGGTGTACATCCATCGTGGCACACCAACCGTGGCGCAATCTGCACAACTTTTCACAAGCTGCACAGACAGACGAACGTGTTTCGCCCATCGGCGAAAAATGCGACTACTCTTTTCTACCGAGAATGTTCTGGAGATGATCATGCGGCTCAATGAATACGAACACGAACTTCAGCGCGACCTGCAAAGTGTCGCATCGGACTTGAGATGGTCGGCCGTCGACCTGAAACGTATCGCCGACCAGCTACGCAAATCGGGCAATGAGGCGGACGCGCAAGCGGTGTTGAGGTCTTGCGAGGTATTGCAAAGCGATGAAGAGCGTTTGCAGCACTACGCCAAAGAGGTGAAAGCGCGTGCCATCAGCCGGATCAAGGTGCACTGAGGCACCCAGCCCTGACCACCCAATAAAAAGCCCCGGCAAACATGTCGGGGCTGTTGTTATGGTCAATCAGTGGGTTGTGTGACTTTTCGCCCGCGCCGAGCGTTTTTTGTAGCCAGGCAGTGCTGCGGCGTAAGCCAGCGCCTCCTCTTTGCTGGCAAACGATGCCAGCCGGTCACCCTGGGTACAGACCCGCCAGGGGCCATTGTTCACGCTAAGCACGTCATAGCCGTTCATGTGCATCTTGTTCAACATCGGCATGCTCATGGACACCTCCATAGTTGCTTACGGTCAGTTCCAGCTTCACCGGTTTACCTTACACCCTGACTCGCTGAATTTGCCGACCGGATGTCGCACGGTCCGGCCCGCAGAAATCTTGCACTTTTCGCCCCCACGCCCGCTCAAAATCTTATTGAAACCTTTATTCGAGGCCGCGGCTCAAATATTGCAGTTTGATGACAATTACGTGACAAGCCGTAAACAGGTAACAGATGAAAGTACGTGCCACCGTTATATGCGAACAGGATCGCCACATCCTCCTGGTCCGCAAACCGCGCAGCCACTGGACATTGCCCGGTGGCAAAGTCGAGCCCGGGGAAACCCGCGCGCAGGCGGCCGTGCGTGAATTGCAGGAAGAAACCGGGCTGAATGCCGACGACGTGTTGTATCTGATGGAAATGCAGAGCGGCAGCACCCGCCACCACGTTTACGAGGCGTCAGTGGCAGATCTGGAGCAAGTGCGGCCGCAGAACGAAATCATCGATTGCATCTGGCATCCACTTGATGCGGTGCGCCATTTGAATACCAATGAAGCGACGCTGCGCATTGTTGAAGCGTTTCAACGGCGTTTATAAGGCTCAACCGGCAAACGCGCGGCGCCCAGCGCTCATCTCCGTGCGCAGTTCACCGATGAAATTGGATACGTCGCGGATCGTGACGAGATGTTCCGGCGATACGCCATTGAGCAACAGCTCGACCTGGCCGTCTTTCAGCCGATAGACCTTGATCTGCAACAGCCCATGCGACATGGGTGTGCATTCGCATTCAAACCCAGGAAAACCTGATTCAACGATGCGGCAGATGTCGTCAAGAGCGAGCATGGTGGCACGCCTCGCAGGCGATGGGACCGTTCAATCGGTAGAGCATAGATCAGCATTTTGCTATGCGTTGTCACGCAAATGTCTACTGGCTCACAAATCAATGCGAGTCATGGTCCCAGATCCAGTTCCACATGCCTGGCAGACTCACTGGCTCCGAGCTTTTCTCAACGGTGCGCGCCAGCGCCGCTCTTTGCAGCGCTTCGTGATCATCATAGAAAGGCTTGCGGTCCAGCTTCACGCCGGTAGCGGCCGCGCTGTCGAGCAGGATCTGCAGATATTCGCGGGTATGCCGCGCGGTGTAGCGATTGAGATCGTGAAAGGTCACCACCACGGGAATCACTCCGTCCACCGTCGGCAACGCCCCCGCGGCGATACGCTCACGCACCTCGGATAACTGCCGCAACAAGTTGGCGCGTCGGCGTGGGCTGGCATTGAAGCCCCAGATCTTGCCATCGTTGGCGCTGAGATCCGTCAGCAACACCTGGAAACCGTGCCGCTGATACGCCGCGAAGGTGCGTTTGTCGTAATTCCAGAACGGCGGACGCAGCAATTTCGGCGGCGCCCCGGTGATGGCAGCGATGTCCGCCATGCCATTGCTCAGTGACGCTTCAAGCTGTTGCGGGTCGAGTGAGCGATGATTGGTGTGCCAATGGGTCGCGGTGTGAAACGCGAGAATGTGGCCCTCGTCGTGTTCCCGGCGCATCAGGCTGCGGCCGATCTCGCTGTTGCCCGCTCGCGGCGCCCGGGTCTGCACGAAGAACACCGCTTTGATATTCGCTTGCAGCGGGTTGTCCTTGAGGCTGTCGAGCACCATCGCCGTTGGGTTCCACAAGCTCGAAGCACTGGGGCCGTCGTCAAAGGTCAGTAGAAACCGCACCGGCGCCTGGCCCCGCAGTCGCGTTTCGGTTTGTGTAGTCATTTCTATCGGCGCGGCGATACAGCCGGCCAGACCAAGCATTATGAGCGCAGCAGTAAAAAGCTTGAATCCGGATGTCATGTTTGCCTTGAGCGCGACCGCTGCCGTCATGTTGTCGTTTGGCAACTTCCCTCGCCCTTTCCATCCGTGCATCGCCCTTCGCGAGCGGAGGTTGGATAGGGTACACAGGCTTTGGTTCCGGCGCTCATTACCTCGGTTGTTTAATGTGCGATTCGACGCGGTGACCTCCACTCGGGATGTCAGCGACTAAGCTGAAATCTTCAACCGGAGATTCAGCCGATGTGCGGAAGACTCTCGCAATATCGCGGCATTCATGATTTCGTCGCCGCGCTGAGCATTCCCGACGCCTTGATCAATCACGTCGGCGATGCACCGCTGGCGCGCTACAACGCGGCGCCGACCACCGCGTTGGCGATTCTCCATCAACAGGGGCAACGCTTGCAGGCCGACAACCTGCGCTGGGGCTGGCGACCACACTGGGCCACGGACCGCCCTGCGCCGATCAATGCCCGCGTAGAAAAAGTCGCCCATGGCGCGTTTTTCCGCTCGATCTGGCGCCGTCGCCTGATTGTCCCCGTCGACAACTGGTTCGAATGGGTCGATACCGGGGAAAAGGCCCGACAGCCGTGGCTGATTCGTCGTGCAGACCAGAGCCCGGTTTTCTGCGCCGCCATCGGGCAATTTCTCACAGCCGAAAGCGCGGCTCGAGACGATGACGGCTTTGTGATCATTACCGCTGAGGCGGTGGGCGGCCTGCTCGATGTGCATGATCGTCGGCCGGTGGTGTTTCGCCCAGAAGTGGCACGCGAGTGGCTCGACCCGGCGACCTCCATTGAGCGCGCCGAGCAGATGTTGTTGTTTGAAGGTGAAGGCAGCGAGCACTTCGAATGGCACAGAGTCGGGAAAGCCGTCGGAAACGTCCGTAACCAAAATGCTGAATTGATTCAGCCGATTGAATGAGCGGCAAACGCCATTTCTGCAAACCACCGACTCGGGGTCGTTACAACGGCTGTTTCACACGTGAAACAGTGCGAATGTAACCGATACGCAAATAGACCAACCGCTTGTCAGACAACCCGACCATCGTACATACATTTCGCTGCACTACAGCTAGCATGCGCGCCGCATTTCCATTTGGTATACCAGTTGACCAAAGAGTCAACGAACCAGGATCCCAACAACATCTACAAGCCTTGCAGAGAACTAAGTTGCGCGACGATTTTGCAATCAAACAGGTCGGTGGCCTGGAGTGTATTCATCTGTCCACGACAGAGCGCTTTGAACTCGACTGTTTTATCGGCCACTACATCAAGACCCGAAACCTGGGTGCCGTTCCCGACATCGAACGCACCCTGCGCAGTACCCTCAAGAACTATCCCGGCCATGCGCCAGTGATGGTCAACGAGCTAAATGCCTGGATCGACAGGACACTGGGATATCGGGCTTCACACCCGGACCTCACCCAGTTGGACGATCTTTGAGCCTGTAAAAAAAGCCCCGCAGTTGCGGGGCTCTTCGTTTCGACTGCTCAGAATTTGCGATCAGGCTCGGAAAGCTCCTGGCTATCGTCATGCTTCCAGGTCTTCTCTTTACGCTTCTCGCGTTCTATTTCTTCTTCGCTCGGTTCATCCGCTTCTACATCTTTTTCAGGCTGTTTTTGCTCATTCGCCATGCGCACCTCCTGTCACCGTCAACAGTCTCGCTTCAAGCGTAGATCAGGTTTCAGATAAGGGCCCAATACGTGGCGTCCGCCCTGAGCTTTAATCCCCGCGCCGGCGTAACATGGTGTCACTCATGATCGCGTCAGGGAGACGACATGCTGTACCGAATCGCAGCCGACGGGCTGGTGCTGTTTCATCTTTTGTTCATTCTGTTCGTGCTGTTTGGCGGGCTGCTGGTGCTCAAATGGCCACGGTTGCTGTGGCTGCATTTGCCAGCCGCCGCCTGGGGCGTGGCGGTCGAGGTATTGCACCTGACGTGCCCGCTGACCTACTGGGAAAACCTCATGCGCCACGCCGCCGGCCAGACCGAATACGCCGGAGGCTTCATCGAGCATTACATCTGGCCGATCATCTACCCGGCTGGGCTGACCCCGCAGATTCAACTGGCGCTCGGCAGCGTGGTACTGGCGATCAACTTGCTGGTGTACGGACGCTTGATCCGCTCGTGGAAGTTGCGTCGCGCCGCCGCTCAGCCCTGATCGACCTCGCAAACGGTTTTGAAACGCGAGTCGAAATCCGCCGCCAGATCCGCCAGGGTGATGCTGCCCAGTCTCGACAGCAATAGTGCTTGCGCCTCATCGAAGGTTCGCGTCAGCGCGGCGTTGACCGCCTGCTCGACCAGGCACTGTGGATGATCCGTCGATAAGCCGATGGAAAAAATCGACTGTGTGCCCAGTGCCTGATGAATTTCCAGCAACGTAATCTGCTTCAGCGGTTTGGCCAGCGCCCAGCCGCCCTGATGGCCCTTCTCCGACGTCACGAAACCCTGCTCCTTGAGCAAACCCATGGTGCGCCGCACTACTACCGGATTGGTGCGGAGCATTGCAGCGATGGTTTCCGAAGTGGCGCGTTTTTCGTGGCGATCCATGTGGATCAGCACATGCAGCATGCGCGACAGGCGCGTGTCGTTTCTCACTTGAGCGTTTCCAGACTGAACAAAGAATACCTCCGAGTATCGCTTGCAAGATCTGAAGTTACGAGACTATTGACAGTCTTTTTTCACGTAACTTACGCTGTACGCTGAAAACCTCACAGCGGAGATCTGGATCATGGTGTACGACGTCATCATTGTCGGCGGCAGTTACGCAGGGCTGTCCGCAGGCCTGCAGCTGGCCCGCGCCCGGCGCAGCGTGCTAGTGCTCGATTCAGGCCTGCGGCGCAATCGCTTCGCCGACACTTCTCACGGCTTTCTCGGACAGGACGGACGCGCACCCGGCGACATTGCTGCCGAGGCGCGGGCGCAACTGATGGCCTACCCTACCGTGCAATGGCTGGCAGATACGGCGGTAGAGGCCGTGCAGGTTGACGCTGGTTTTGCTGTGCGCACCCGCACCGGCGAGCAGCTCAGCGCCAGGCGCCTGATCCTCGCGTCGGGCGTGATCGACGAATTGCCGGACATCGAAGGACTCCGACCACGCTGGGGCCAAAGCGTTTTTCATTGCCCTTACTGTCACGGCTATGAACTGAATCAGGGCGCAATCGGCGTACTGGCGACTTCGCCCCTGTCGATTCATCACGCCCTGATGCTGCCTGACTGGGGCCCGACCACGTTCTTCATCAATGGCGTTTTCGAACCCGATGCGGAGCAACTGGCGCAATTGACTGCGCGCGGTGTGAGACTGGAAACCCGACGCGTCAGGCGCATTGAAGGCGCGCGTGCGGACGTAGTCCTCAGCGACGGCGAGATCGTCGCGGTTGCTGGCCTGTTCGCCATGCCGCGCACACGCATGGCAAGCCCGCTGGCCGATCAGTTGGGCTGTGCATTCGAAGAAGGGCCGATGGGGCCTTTTATCCAGACTGACGCGACCCAACAAACCAGCGTCCCTGGGATCTTCGCGTGCGGAGATGCCGCACTGGCTGCCGGCTCCGTCGCACTGGCGGTCGGCGACGGAGCCCGCGCCGGGGCAGGCACACACCGCTCGCTGATTTTCGGCTGAATACGCTGACGCCTTAGCGCGGCGTCTGCTTCAACCCTTCCAGCCATGTCGGATCCAGGCGCGTCTGCTCGGTATCGAGCCCCTGCGCCTGCATGCGCTGTTTATGCTCTTCGACTTCCCGCCACAGCTGCCCCTGATCGCTGGAGTTGCCGTCCAGCTCGTGCATCTGCATCAGCCCCAGATGATAAAAGCGCAGCACTTTCAACGCGGTCGGATCGTTTTGCGCGACCGCGGCGGTGAGGTGGTGCATCACGTTGGTGATGGTCATCAGGCTACGTTTGAGCCGCCAGCTGTACACCGCCGGCGCCATCCAGCTCTGATGCCAGAAGCGTCCACGGAGCAATGCGCCGGTCAGTAAAAAGGCCAGGAACACCCCGCCGACATTGAAGCGCAGGTTGTCGCCGTCAGGCTCGCCGAACAGCGCCACCGCCACGCTGGAAAACAGCATCGCCAATAGCAGAAACAGCACGGCGATGATGATCGTGCTGCGCCGGGTCTGCTGACGGAAAGTGGCGGCGTCCATCGGCTGAATCTCGAACATCACAAATGACTTCCTTGAGCGACAAGAGGGGTAACGGAAAAAACCGCCCGGCGCATTATCGCCTCTGGCGCGGATTTAGCTATGCTGGGGCTCCTTTTGATTTTTTCAGCGTCCAACGGGGACATGGCGGTATAGCGCAGATCGTGCCATCTTCATTCATGGATACACATTATTCGGATGCCGTTCGCCTGTTCAGGGAATGACATCGTTTTAAGGATCACTGCATGACCCAACGACACGTAATCAATGCCTCGGTCAGTCCGAAAGGCAGCCTGGAAACCCTCTCTCAACGTGAAGTGCAGCAACTGAGCGAAGCCGGATCCGGCAGTACCTACACCCTCTTCCGCCAGTGCGCCCTGGCCATCCTCAACACCGGCGCCCATGTCGATAACGCCAAGACCATTCTCGAAGCCTACAAGGACTTTGAAATCCGCATTCATCAACAGGATCGCGGTGTGCGCCTCGAACTGTTGAACGCTCCGGCCGACGCGTTCGTCGACGGCGAAATGATCGCCAGCACCCGGGAGATGTTGTTCAGCGCCCTGCGCGATATCGTCTACACCGAAAACGAGCTGGACAGCCAGCGCATCGACCTGAGCAATTCCCAAGGCATCAGCGACTACGTGTTCCACTTGCTGCGCAACGCGCGCACCTTGCGCCCAGGCGTCGAACCGAAGATTGTCGTGTGCTGGGGCGGTCATTCGATCAACACCGAAGAGTACAAATACACCAAGAAGGTCGGCCATGAACTGGGCCTGCGCAGCCTCGACATCTGCACCGGTTGCGGCCCGGGCGTGATGAAAGGCCCGATGAAAGGCGCGACCATCGCCCACGCCAAACAGCGCATTCATGGCGGTCGCTACCTCGGCCTGACCGAGCCGGGCATCATCGCCGCCGAAGCGCCAAACCCGATCGTTAACGAACTGGTGATCCTGCCGGACATCGAAAAACGTCTGGAAGCGTTCGTGCGGGTCGGCCACGGCATCATCATCTTCCCGGGCGGCGCCGGTACGGCAGAAGAGTTCCTCTACCTGCTCGGCATCCTGATGCACCCGGACAACAAGGGCCTGCCGTTCCCGGTGATCCTCACCGGCCCGAAAAATGCCGCACCGTATCTCGAACAACTCGATGCGTTCGTCACCGCCACCCTCGGCGAAGCGGCCCGTCAGCATTACGAAATCATCATCGATGACCCGGCCGAAGTGGCGCGGCAGATGACCCAAGGCTTGAAAGCCGTGAAGCAATTCCGCCGCGAGCGCAACGACGCTTTCCATTTCAACTGGCTGCTGAAGATCGACGAAGGCTTCCAGCGCCCGTTCGATCCAACCCACGAAAACATGGCCAATCTGAAGTTGCATCTCGACCAGCCCGCGCACGAACTGGCGGCGAATTTGCGTCGCGCGTTCTCGGGGATCGTCGCCGGCAACGTCAAGGACAAGGGCATTCGCCTGATCGAAGAACACGGGCCGTACCAGATCCGCGGTGACGCGGCGATCATGCAACCGCTCGATGCCTTGCTCAAAGCCTTCGTCGCCCAGCATCGGATGAAACTGCCGGGCGGCGCGGCGTATGTGCCGTGTTATCGAGTGGTGGCGTAACTTTCAAGCCACTACACAATTCCATGTGGGAGCTGGCTTGCCAGCGATAGCGGTAGATCAGATAGATAAATGCTGACTGATCCTCCGCCATCGCCAGCAGGCTGGCTCCCACAGGGATTCGGGTTGTGAACGGTATGTTCGCCACACCGCTAAACCTGTGGGAGCCAGCCTGCTGGCGATGAGGCCCTGAAGAACAACTCAGCTCACCAGACGCGCAGCCAAGGCCTTGGCCTGTAACGCCACATCCGTCACCGCCGTACTCTCCCACCACATCCCGCGCAATGGCGGCCCCATGGCAAACAAACGCCTGGCAGCATGCCCTTCGGCATCGAGCACCGCGCCGTCCGCCGCCGCGGCAATCCCCAGCGCCAACGGCCCCGGCTGCACCAGACCGCGTGCCAGCAACTGCTGCGGCAATGGCCGAGCCACGCGGCGCCAGTCGTACTCGATGCCGCTGGAATTGATCAGCGCAGCGCCCGTTACCACGCGCGTTTCGGATTCTCCACGACGCCGAATGCGAATCCCGACTCCGTCCTCCGTACTCGGCTCGAGCCCCTTGAACGAGGCCGCATCAATCGTCAGCCGCCCTGCCCCGTGCAGTCTCTCAAGCAACTGCGCACTCAATGGCGGCGAACGGTGATGATGACACTCCCACCATGGCCGCACATGGCGTACGAATTGTCGCCGCTGCTCGTCGGTCGCCTGACTCCATAAACGTGCGATATGCACGCGAACCGTGTCCAGCGGCGCCTGCCAGTCGATACCTTGCGCAATGGCTGTCTGGCATTGCAGCCGCAGTTCGCGCAACAGTTGCCGTGGCGTGCGCAGGCTGTGATCGGCACCGAGGAAATCCACCCAGGCCGGTGGCTGCCGGCGTACATGCGGCAACAAGCCATGCCGGGAAAACACTTTGATCGGCCCGCGATGCCCGGCCTGCTCCAGCGACACCACCGCGTCGACCATGGTCAGGCCGGAGCCGATGATCAACACCGTCGATTGCGGGTCGAGCAGGCGCATGGCGGCGACATCCCAAGGATCGAGCGCGGCAGCGTTGAGGCCGCTGGAGGCTTTTTGTGGGGTTCGCGCGGCGGGAAACATGCCGGTCGCCAGCACTGCATAGGCTGCGTGCAGGGTTTGCCCGTCGCTCAAGCTCAGCTGTACCGAATCCGTAGCGGATAACAGGTCGGTGACTTCGGCGCAGATGTGTTGGACGCTCGAGCCGTGTTGCGCGCCGATTGCGCGGGCTTCAGCCAAACGCTGCTGGACATAGACACCAAACAAGCCGCGCGGCGGGAACAGTTCGCTGACCGGCACGCTCTGCTCTGCAGACTCCGGCCAGCCGCCGCCAGCGATGTACCCGGTGAGCCATTGAGTCAGGTCGTCAGGATTATCCGGGTCGACGCTCATGCGCGCGGCGTTACCGTTCAGCGTATGGCCCAGCTCCACTGCGCTGTAAGCCTCGCCCCGGCCGAGTTCGGCGAGCGGTTCGATAATCACAATCTTGCGCTGCCCGGGCAGACGCAATAACTGGACCGCGAGCATCGTGCCGCTGAGGCCGCCGCCGATGATAAGGACGTCTGCGCTCAGGCTCATTCAAATCACCACATTACGGATGAATCGCGCCGCCACGTCGCCATCATTGCGATAAGAATGCGGCTGATGGCTGGCAAACATGTAGAACTCTCCGGCATTGATGTGCTGCGGCTGATCACCCAGCATCAGGGTCAGGCATCCTTCAAAGACAAAAATCTGCTCGCTCCAGCCCTCGGCATCGACCTGCGACGGATAGACCTCACCGGGTTGCAGACACCATTCCCACTGCTCGACTTCGCGCGTAGCGATGGCTTTCGACAGCAATACTGCTTTGCTGCCGGGAATGCTGCCGGTCCATGCCACCTCGTTGATGCGGCTGGGATCGCGGGCATCCGGGGCCTGGATCAGATCGCTGAATGCGACGTCAAGCGCTTCGGCGACGCGATCGAGCGTGGTCAGACTGACATTCTTCTCGCCCGCCTCGATCGCCACCAGCATGCGCCGACTGACCCCGGATTTCTCCGCCAGTGCTGTCTGGCTCAGGTCAGCCGCATGCCGCAAACGGCGGACATTCTGGCTGACGTGTTGGAGGACGGAGGCGCGTTGCGTGGAATCTTTGTGCACTATATTGCTCACTCGGTGGGGTTGGGCAGTATACTGCGCAACGTTGCGCCGCATTGTGCGGCCTCCTTTTTATAGTGCGCAAGGCCATCATGCCATCGAACGGTTCTCCTACACCTGTGCGTCTGTCCCGCTTCAGCAAAGCCGAGTGCGTGCTGGTACTGATTACGATGATTTGGGGCGGAACGTTCCTGCTGGTTCAGCATGCGATGACGGTCAGCGGCCCGATGTTTTTTGTCGGGCTGCGTTTTGCGGCTGCGGCATTAATCGTTGCGCTGTTCTCCTGGCGTCAGCTGCGTGAGTTGACCGTATTCGAACTCAAGGCCGGCGCGTTCATCGGCGTGGCGATCATGCTCGGTTACGGCTTGCAGACGGTGGGCCTGCAAACCATTCCGAGCAGCCAGTCGGCGTTTATCACGGCTCTGTATGTACCGTTTGTGCCGTTGCTGCAATGGCTGATTTTGGGACGGCGGCCCGGATTGATGCCCAGCATCGGCATCATGCTGGCGTTTACCGGCTTAATGCTGTTGTCCGGCCCGTCCGGCGCTGCGCTGAACTTCAGCCCCGGCGAAATCGCGACGCTCATCAGCGCCATCGCCATTGCTGCGGAGATCATTCTGATCAGCACTTACGCCGGCCAGGTCGATGTGCGCCGGGTGACAGTGGTGCAACTGGCGACCACGTCGGTGCTGTCGTTCCTGCTGGTCGTGCCGACCGGTGAGCTGATTCCGGACTTTTCCTGGACATTGCTGGTCACCGCGCTGGGGCTGGGCGCTGCAAGTGCGGCGATTCAAGTGGCGATGAACTGGGCGCAGAAAAGTGTTTCGCCGACTCGGGCAACGTTGATCTACGCCGGTGAGCCGGTGTGGGCCGGGATTGTCGGGCGGATCGCTGGCGAGCGGTTGCCGGCGATTGCCATGGTGGGTGCGGGGTTGATTGTTGCGGCGGTGATTGTCAGTGAGTTGAAGACCAAGCGGAAGGTTGTCGAAGCAGAAACGGAATTGGAGCGGGAAATACAGGGCTGATCCGAAATATCCAGTGCCTTTCCGATGGCTATCGCGAGCAGGCTCACTCCTACAGGGGGAATGTATTTCGATGTGGAAGCGCGCCTGCTCGCGATAGGGCCTAAATAGGCAACATTGCTTCACCTGAAACAAGGCTAAACACTAAATTCCGGACTACTTTGTAGGATTCTGAGACATCCTGGCGTTTGGTGATCGGGGAGCTGGCACGTATGATGCTTCACAAACCTCCGCAGATTAGAAGCCTATGTCCCTGATAGTTCTACTGCTTCTGCCTTTCATAGGCAGCTGTCTGGCAGCCGTGCTGCCACACAATGCGCGTAACGCCGAATCCCTGCTGGCAGGTCTGGTCGCTCTGATCGGCACCGTCCAGGTCGCAATGCTGTACCCGCAAATCGCCCATGGCGGGGTGATCCGCGAAGAATTCATGTGGCTGCCCAGCCTCGGACTGAATTTCATTCTGCGCATGGACGGCTTCGCCTGGCTGTTCTCGATGCTGGTGCTGGGCATCGGCACTCTCGTTTCCTTATATGCCCGTTACTACATGTCGCCGGATGACCCGGTGCCACGTTTCTTCGCGTTTTTTCTGGCGTTCATGGGCGCCATGCTCGGTCTGGTGATTTCCGGCAACCTGATTCAGATGGTGTTTTTCTGGGAGCTGACCAGCCTGTTCTCGTTCCTGCTGATCGGCTACTGGCATCACCGTGCCGACGCCCGGCGCGGTGCCTACATGGCGTTGATGGTTACGGGGGCCGGCGGATTGTGCCTGCTGGCGGGGGTCATGATCCTCGGCCATGTGGTCGGCAGCTATGACCTCGACAAGGTCCTGGCCGCCGGCGACATGATTCGCGCACATGCCCTCTACCCCATCCTCTTGCCTCTTATTCTGATTGGCGCCCTCAGCAAAAGTGCGCAGTTCCCCTTTCACTTCTGGCTGCCCCACGCAATGGCAGCGCCCACCCCGGTTTCGGCCTATCTGCACTCGGCGACCATGGTCAAGGCCGGGGTTTTCCTGCTTGCACGTTTGTGGCCGTCGCTGGCGGGGAGCGAAGAATGGTTCTACATCGTCAGCGGGGCCGGCGCCTGTACGCTGTTGCTCGGCGCGTATTGCGCGATGTTCCAGAACGATCTCAAGGGTCTGCTGGCCTATTCGACGATCAGCCATCTCGGCCTGATCACCCTGCTGCTGGGCCTGAACAGCCCGCTGGCAGCCGTGGCGGCGGTATTCCACATTCTCAACCACGCCACCTTCAAGGCCTCGCTGTTCATGGCCGCCGGCATTATCGATCATGAAAGTGGCACCCGCGATATCCGTAAACTCAGCGGCCTGTTCAAGCTGATCCCCTTCACCGCAACACTGGCCATGGTCGCCAGCGCCTCAATGGCCGGCGTGCCGTTGCTCAACGGTTTCCTCTCGAAGGAAATGTTCTTCGCCGAAACCGTGTTCATCAATGCCACGGCCTGGGTCGAAATCAGTCTGCCGATCGTCGCCACCATCGCTGGCATGTTCAGCGTCGCCTATTCGCTGCGGTTCACGGTCGATGTGTTCTTCGGACCGACTGCCACCGACCTGCCGCACACTCCGCATGAACCGCCGCGCTGGATGCGCGCACCTGTGGAATTGCTGGTGTTCACTTGCCTGCTGGTGGGGATTTTCCCTGCGCAGATCGTCGGTCCGCTGCTCGCCGCTGCGGCGTTGCCCGTGGTCGGCGGCGAGCTGCCTGAATATAGCCTGGCGATCTGGCATGGCCTGAACGCGCCGATGATCATGAGCCTGATCGCCATGTCCGGCGGCATCGTCCTCTACTGGCTGCTGCGCCAGCAATTCCGACTGGGCCGCTTCAAATATCCGCCGCTGGTGGGTCGCTTCAATGGCAAGCGCCTGTTCGAGCGCAGTCTGGTGGTGATGATGCGTCTGGCCCGGCGCGTTGAACGCCGCCTCGGCACCAAGCGCCTGCAGATGCAGTTGTTTCTGGTGGTATTGGCGGCAGTGCTTGCCGGCCTGATCCCGATGTTGAACAGCAGCCTGAGCTGGGGCGACCGGCCGAAGATTCCTGGTTCGATCGTCTTCGTCACCCTGTGGCTGCTGGCGATCGCCTGCGCCCTCGGTGCCGCCTGGCAGGCCAAATATCACCGTCTCGCGGCACTGACCATGGTCAGCGTCTGCGGCTTGATGACCTGCGTGACCTTCGTCTGGTTCTCCGCGCCGGATCTGGCGCTCACGCAGCTCGCCGTCGAAGTGGTCACCACGGTGCTGATCCTGCTCGGTCTGCGCTGGCTGCCACGGCGCATCGAAGAAGTCTCGCCACTGCCGAGCAGCCTGCGCAAGGCGCGGATTCGTCGCCTGCGCGACCTGCTGCTGTCGATTGCCGTCGGCGGCGGCATGGCGTTGCTCTCCTACGCCATGCTGACCCGGCAGACACCCAACGACATTTCCTCCTTCTATCTCAGTCGCGCACTGCCCGAAGGCGGCGGCAGCAATGTGGTCAACGTGATGCTGGTGGATTTCCGCGGCTTCGATACCCTCGGCGAAATCACCGTGCTGGTCGCGGTGGCATTGACCGTGTTCGCCCTGCTGCGCCGTTTCCGCCCACCGAAAGAAAGCCTGCAACTGCCAGCGCAGCAACGCCTGCTGGCGCCCGACGTGGTCACCGATCTGGTCAACCCGCGCTCGGCCAGCGACACCGCGCTCGGCTTCATGATGGTGCCGGCGGTGCTGGTGCGTCTGCTGCTGCCGATTGCGCTGGTGGTGTCGTTCTACCTGTTCATGCGCGGGCACAACCAGCCGGGCGGCGGTTTTGTCGCCGGTCTGGTGATGTCGGTGGCGTTTATCCTGCAATACATGGTGGCGGGGACGCAGTGGGTCGAAGCGCAAATGAGCCTGCGACCGCTGCGCTGGATGGGCACCGGGTTGCTGTTTGCTACCGCCACTGGTCTCGGGGCGATGCTGGTCGGTTATCCGTTCCTGACCACGCATACCTGGCACTTCGAACTGCCGGTGCTGGGTGATATCCACATCGCCAGCGCGCTGTTCTTCGACGTCGGCGTGTATGGCGTGGTGGTCGGTTCGACGTTGTTGATCCTGACCGCCCTCGCCCACCAATCGGTGCGGGGCCACAAGACCGCGTCGCTACCCAGGTCCGTCGCCAGTAAAGGAGCCGTCTGATGGAAGAAGTCATCGCAATCGCCATCGGCGTTCTCGCCGCGTCCGGGGTCTGGCTGATATTACGGCCACGGACTTTCCAGGTGGTCATGGGCCTGTGCCTGCTGTCGTATGGGGTCAACCTGTTCATTTTCAGTATGGGCAGCCTGTTCATCGGCAAGGAGCCGGTGATCAAGGACGGCGTCACCCAGGACTTGCTGCACTACACCGATCCGCTGCCGCAAGCGCTGGTCCTCACGGCGATTGTCATCAGCTTTGCCATGACCGCGCTGTTCCTCGTCGTGCTGCTCGCCTCGCGCGGCCTGACCGGCACCGACCACGTAGACGGCCGGGAGCCTAAGGAATGATGGCGATGACGCACCTGATCGCCGCACCGATTCTGCTGCCGCTGCTTACCGCCGCGCTCATGTTGATGCTCGGCGAACGGCACCGGCCGCTGAAGGCGAAAATCAACCTGTTCTCCAGCCTGCTCGGCCTGTTCATTTCGGTGATGCTGCTGCAATGGACCCAGACCACCGGGGTGCCTGGCTCGATCGGCGTGTACCTGCCGGGCAACTGGCAGGCGCCGTTCGGTATTGTGCTGGTGATCGATCGACTGTCGGCGCTGATGCTGGTGCTGACCGGGATCATCGGCGTCAGCGCCCTGCTGTTCGCCATGGCACGCTGGGATGGCGCAGGGTCAAGCTTCCACGCACTGTTTCAGATTCAACTGATGGGGCTGTACGGCGCGTTCCTGACCGCGGACCTGTTCAACCTGTTCGTGTTCTTTGAGGTGCTGCTCGCCGCGTCCTACGGTTTGCTGTTGCATGGTTCGGGCCGGGCGCGGGTGTCGTCGGGGTTGCATTACATCTCGATCAACCTGCTCGCCTCATCGCTGTTTCTGATTGGCGCGGCGCTGATCTACGGCGTTACCGGCACCCTGAACATGGCGGATCTGGCGTTGAAGATTCCGCTGGTGTCGGAAGCCGACCGTGGCTTGCTGCACGCTGGCGCCGGGATTCTTGCGGTTGCGTTCCTGGCCAAGGCTGGCATGTGGCCGCTGAATTTCTGGCTGGTGCCGGCGTATTCCTCGGCCAGTGCGCCGGTAGCGGCGATGTTCGCGATCATGACCAAAGTCGGCGTCTACACCTTGTTGCGCCTGTGGACGCTACTGTTCTCCGGGCAAGCCGGGGCTTCGGCATTTTTTGGTGGCGACTGGCTGATCTATGGCGGCATGGCGACGATGGGCATCGCAGCGCTGGCGATTCTCGCGGCGCAACGACTCGAGCGCATGGCCAGCCTGAGCATTCTGGTGTCGGCCGGGATTCTGCTGTCGGCGGTGGGTTTCGCTCAGCCGAACCTGATTGGCGGCGCGCTGTTCTATCTGGTCAGCTCGACCCTGGCACTGAGTGCGCTGTTTCTCCTGGCGGAGCTGATCGAGCGTTCGCGCTCGGCCAACGAAATCCCGCTGGAAGACGAAAGCGAATTGCTGCCACGACCGCAGGAATCCCTGCAACCGCCCAAAGGCATCAACCTCGACGATGAGCAAAAAGCCGTGGTCGGTCAGGTGATTCCATGGACCATGGCCTTTCTCGGCCTGAGCTTTATCGCCTGCGCACTGCTGATCATCGGCATGCCGCCACTGTCGGGGTTCATTGGCAAACTCAGCCTGATCGGTGCGCTGCTCAATCCGCCGGGATTGGGCAACGGCGGGCCAATCTCGAATGCCGCGTGGGCGCTGCTGGCCTTGCTGATTCTGACCGGGCTGGCGTCATTGATGGCGTTTTCGCGCCTGGGTATTCAGCGGTTCTGGACGCCCGAAGAGCGCCCTTCGCCGCTGTTGCGCAAACTGGAATGCGCACCGATCTTCCTGCTGCTGGGGCTGAGCATCGTGCTGACGTTCAAGGCTGAGCCGCTGTTGCGCTATACCCAGGCCACCGCCGAGGCGCTGCACGATCCTCAGCAATACGTCATGGCGGTGCTCGGCACCCGCGCCGTGCCCAGCCCGGAAGGCAAAGCCGCGCTGCTGGAGGTGCAACCATGAAACGACTGTTTCCGGCACCGTGGTTGTCTCTGGCACTTTGGGTTTTGTGGCTGACGCTGAACCTGTCGGTCAGCCCGGGTAACTTGCTGCTCGGCGCGGCACTGGGTTTTGCGGCCCCCCTGATGATGCGCAAACTGCGCCCCAAACGCGCACGCATTCGCCGCCCTGGCAGCATCGTGCGCCTGTTCTTTCTGGTCGGCCGCGACGTGGTGATGTCCAACCTGATTGTCGCCTGGGGCGTGCTCAACGCCGGCCGGCGCGCGCCGCACTCTTGCTTCGTCAAAGTGCCGCTTGATCTGCGCGACGCTCACGGCCTGGCGACGCTGGCGATGATCTGCACGGTGGTACCCGGCACGGTGTGGTCGGAGCTGGCACTGGATCGCAGCGTTTTGCTGCTGCACGTCTGGGATCTGCATGATGAGGCGCAATTCATCGAGCATTTCAAAAGCACCTACGAGCGACCGTTGATGGAGATTTTCGAATGAGCCCATTGCTGTCGAATGCGATTCTGCTGACGCTATTCCTGTTCTCGCTGGCCATGGTGCTGACGCTGATTCGCCTGTTCAAAGGCCCCTCCGCGCAGGATCGCGTCCTGGCGCTGGATTACCTGTACATCGTCGCGATGCTGATGATGCTCACCTTGGGTATTCGTTATGCCAGTGACACTTACTTCGAAGCCGCGTTGTTGATCGCGCTGTTCGGCTTCGTCGGCTCGTTTGCCTTGGCGAAATTCCTGCTGCGTGGCGAGGTGATCGAATGACCGACGAACTGTCTCTATGGGTTGAGATTCCAGTGGCGATTCTGCTGGTGCTCAGCGGCGTGTTCGCACTGATTGGCGCCTTGGGCCTATTGCGCATGAAGGACTATTTCCAGCGCATGCACCCGCCGGCACTGGCGTCGACGCTGGGCGCCTGGTGTGTGGCGCTGGCCTCGATCATTTGTTTTTCGGCGCTGAAATCCACGGCGGTAGTGCACGCCTGGCTGATCCCGATCCTGCTGGCGATAACCGTACCGGTGACGACACTTTTGCTGGCGCGGGCGGCACTGTTTCGCAAGCGCATGGCCGGGGATGATGTTCCGGCTGAGGTCAGTAGCCGCAAAAGTGAAAGCGGTAGCTGAAGTTTTTATTGCCTGCATGAAGCTATCGCGAGCAGGCTCACTCCTACATGGGAACGCATTTCAAATGTAGGAGTGAGCCTGCTCGCGATAGCGATCTTTCATTCACCTCAAACCCAAGCCACCGCCAACAACCCCGCCCCCAACACCGCGCACAACGGCGAATACACCCAGGTATCCAGCCGGGCAAAGCGCGAATCCTTCACTTCCTTGAAAAACCCGACCAGATTCGAATCGCCAATCGCCCGGGCAAACAACAACAAGGCAATCGCACTGATTACCCATTGCAATGCCTTGTGCTGCACCGCTGGCATGCCCCAGCCGACACGCATGCAGACCAGCACGGCAATCAGCAACAGAGCGGCTGCCACCAGCAAGGTGATCCAGCCCGACGGTTTGAACGCTGGCCGCAGCGTCTCGACAAAACCGGCCACCGGCACCTGCGGCACCACCACGGCCGCCGCCCATTGCCCACCCAGCGCCCAATACACATGCATCAGGCTGATCAACGCAAAAACGGTCACCAGCCATTGAGCCAACACAAAGGTCATGGTTGAAATCCTTGGAAAGGGATTTGAACAAACCATCGTAGTCGGATTTTTTTCGTATGCACGACCGGTCGGCGGTATGCGGGGGCATGAGCCGGGTTTCAAAAACATCGCCAGCAGGCTGGCTCCCACAGTTGGTATGCGATCCCCTGTGGGAGCCAGCCTGCTGGCGATGAACTCAATCGCCGAGACGACTATTTCAGATCAGCCGAAACCTTCTCTGCCACATCTTTCGGCAACCATGCCTGCCACACATCAGGATGTGCCTTCATGAACGCAACCGCCGCCTCCCGTGGCGCGGTGTGCTTCTCGCTCATCTCCGCCAGCGCTTTGTTCAGCGGCTCGATGGGAAAATCCACCTTGCTGAAGAATTCAGCGATCTGCGGATATTGCTTCTGGAACGGCGTAGACACGCCGATCGACAGCTTCGAGGCCAGCGAGCGGGTTGGTTTTGGATTGGGGTTGTCGGCGTCAGTCAGGGTCTTCCAGGCTTCGGCGTCGAACGGGGGTTCTTCCAGCTGCACCAGCTTGTACTTGCCGAGCAGCGGGGTTGGCGACCAGTAATAAAACAGTACGGGCTTGCCGCGACGGATCGACGAGCTGATCTCGGCATCCAGCGCGGCCCCTGAACCACTGCGGAAATTGGTGTAATCGTCCTGCAGGCCGTAAGCCGTCAACTTCTGCTTGTTGACCACTTCCGAGGTCCAGCCGATCGGGCTGTTAAGGAAGCGCCCCTTGCTGGGGTTTTCCGGGTCCTTGAACACGTCCTTGTACTTTTTCAGGTCGCTGACACTGCGCAAATCCGCAGCCATCGGCTTGATGCCCTTGGCCGGGTCGCCCTTGATCACGTATTCCGGCACCCACCAGCCTTCGGTGGCGCCTTTGACCGTATCGCCCAGACTGACCACTTTGCCCTCGGCCTCGGCCTTGACCCACACCGGACTGCGCCCGGCCCACTCCTCGCCGATGACTTGAATGTCATTGTTGGCGAGTGCGGTTTCCAGCGTAATGGTGGTCCCCGGCAACGTGTCGGTCGGTAATCCATAGCCCTTCTCGACGATGACCCGCAGGACATCGGTGATCAGGCTGCCACTTTCCCAGTTCAGGTCGGCGAAATGGATCGGCGCTTGCGCCGCCGAGACCGATTGCGCTGACACCAGCAAACCGAAGGTGGCCACGCTGGCGGCCAGTAACCGTCGAAATCCGTTCATGCATTACACCTCGTGCTGTTCACAGCCATGGCCGTTGGCCTGAGAGAAGACCGCAAGCCGCTGAATACTCAGTCAACTCACTGTAGCCGAGGTTCCTGCTTTTTCCGGGCGTGCGCCGCGACGAGGTCAGGTTTCAGACTTTTCCTGCAAGCTTTGCAGCTCGCGTCTGACCATGGCGGCGTATTCCGCGGGGCGCAAGGCATAGAGCTGCGCCGCCAGCCAGTTGAGCCATGCGCCTTGCAGATCGGTTTTTGCAGCGAACAAACGTCGGGCCTCTTCGCGTGCGGCTTCGAGGTGTTGCAAATGGAAATCCGCGCGGCTCACTCGCTGGCCTTGAAGGTCACGAGTTCACCCTTGCGCCACTTGGCCGCTTTGGCCGTGACGGCTTTGAGCGTCTTGGTCAGGCCTTCCTGCAACTGTTGATGAGCGGCGAACACGGTCACCACGCTGTGACCTTCCTTGAACAGGATCGCATGGCCGTCAGCGGTCTCGACGAAGGCGTAATCGCCCAGGCCATACACCGTCAGTTTGATTTCACGGAAGCGGATATCCATCTTGCCGCCTTCACGGCTGGGCAAGACCGATGCACTGAAATGATCGCCGACCTTGAGCTTGAGGCCGGGTTTGTCGTCAACGACCAAAGCACTTTCGGTGTCGATCTCGGCAACGTAAATGCCTTCGGCGTTTTGCTCGGTGATGTAAACAAAACGCGATTGGAAAAGTTTGACCAGCTTTGCGCGCAAATCACCCAACACGAACAAAGCATGCATATCGAGATTACTGACTGCCAAGGAAACATCCCCACATCTGAAAAATCGCACACGGAAAACGCGCACGGCAAAAAACGTCCAGGCCGATGAAGCTGCCAAAACTCAACTGAAATCCGATTCGAGCAGAGCGCTCGTTCAACGCGAGGTTGGTAAGACTACTGGATTGTCACCCGCGAGACCCGTCCCAAAGTCGCCACAGGTCGAAGGAAAAATCCTTACTGATGGCGCAAGCAGACTGACTACAAACCTTAAGGAAAATTCTCACGAAAAAAAGCACTTTTCCGACATATCGCTGGCGAAAAATTGCTTTAGATAAGCCCTGTCGTCAACAGGCACTGGCGATTCTAGAGCAGCGATGCTCATTCCGACTACCCGAAACGGCCGCTAATTCCCGGCCGACTGATGAAAAGGACTTCATATGTGCACTCTGACTCATTTCGCCGTATCGGCTGAGGCCCGAATCAGCGCACCGCTGATCATGCAGGTCAATCACCTGAACGATCTGCCGACAACTTCTAACAACCACCCGCAACTGCGCTATCAGGTCGTCCCCGCCGGAAACGCGTTCTTTCATATAAAAGAAACATCAACCGGCCTTGTCAGAGGTTTCCGCGGCGATCACAACGAAGCTTGCGCCCTCGCCCGCGCCCTTGAAACACAAATCGAACTCCGCGCCAGCTGCCGCCTCTGATAAGGGGAGTAAACGAACACGCCGCACCGGCACCGAACCAGGAGTAGACGATGGAACTGCCAACCGAGCTTAACCTGACCACCCTTTTTGAACAGCTGGGCTTGCCGTCGGACGAGGCGTCAATCAACGATTTCGTCGAAGCACACCCGCTGGACCCGGACACCAAGCTTATTGATGCTGATTTCTGGACGCCGCAACAAGCGCAATTACTCAAGGAATGGCTACGTGCAGACGGTGAAGAAGCGCCGATTGTCGATGAGCTGAACGTGCGCCTGCATCGCGGTAAATAAATGCAATCAGTGCAGAAGGTCGCCCGGCTCGAAGTTGAGTTGATCGAGCCAGGCAGCCTTGCACGCCTCAGCCTCGTCGCGGCTGGCAAACGCCGTCCCACGCCGCTCGCCGTTGAGCAACACCACCCAGCACACACTGCGCCCCATCGCGCGCAAACCGGCCGGCACGCCACTGCCGACCATCACCGCCACATCGATTCTGCATTGCATGCAGCCCTCCCGAAATCATTAGCAACCTAACAAGTTTGCAGATTAAGGGTTTCGGTCGAGCGGAAACAGCAACGCCCGTGCACAGATTCATTGCGTCAGCCGTAACAATCGCTCAGCGCGGACGCTCAGGCTTATACCCCAGACGCAGCCCGCCCCAATGCCGGCCCTTGACCATGATCGGCACCGAGAGGTCGTGCATCAGCTCACCTGTGTCGCGCGTATACGTTTGCAATAGCACCGGTTGTTGATGACTGCCGCAACGAATCCCGGTGCGGTCGGCGAATTTGCGTTTGGTGCGGTTAGTGATGGCGTCGACCTGCGCATCGCCCGTCAGTGGCTGACTGAACTGCTGATTGTGCGTCGGCACATAACCCTGCGGCGTGCAGGCGATGGCGAACACCAGCCCTTCGTGACGTGGCAACAATGGCTCCTGAATCGCCGGCAGCACCTGATCGGTGTAACGGTCGAAACGGCTGTGAAATTTTGCCGGTTGGGTATTCGGGATTGGCTGGTACTGGCGGTCGAACAGATCTTCCAAGCTGATCTTGCCCTGCTCGACATCCGCCTCGAAACGCGCGGCAATCTGGCTCGCGCCTTCACGGGCGAGATCGTAGACGCGCTGGTGATAGTCATCCAGCCCGACTTCGGCCAGACGCTCGCTGATGGTTTCCGCCTGCCCTTCCATCTGTACCGCTGCTTCAGCCAGGCGCCGAGTCTGTTGATCGCTGATCGCCAGGTCGCTGCGCATCTGCTCGATCGCTATGAACAAGCTGTCGAGTTGCTCGCGATTGGTCTGTGCACCGTGGGCGATTTCGCCGACTTGGCTTTCCACCCCGGCCGCCAATCGGGCAATGTTTTCCAGATGCTCGCCAGTGTGCTCGACCTGCTCGACGCCGGTTTGCAGATCGCTGGAGAGCTGGCGAATCTGCTCAACCACCTGAGCCGTACGCTGCTGAATATCGGCGACCATTTCGCCAACTTCGCCGGTCGCCGACGCCGTGCGCGCCGCCAGACCACGCACTTCATCCGCCACCACGGCAAACCCGCGACCATGCTCACCGGCCCGCGCCGCCTCAATCGCCGCGTTCAACGCGAGCAGATTGGTCTGGCTGGCAATCGACTGGATCACCAGCGTGACGCGCTGAATGTCATCGCTGCGCAGGCTCAGGGCTTCGATCAGTTCCCGGCTGGCGTTGGCGCGCTCACTGAGTTGATGCATGCGCGCAATCGAATCCACCAGCTCCGTGCGCCCCGCCGCGCTGCTGTGGTGCGCCTGACTGGCGGCTTCCAGCGCTGCGCGGCTGAGTTGCGACGTGGCCTGTTCGGTGGCAATCATCACCTCGGCATTGCTGACGATCTGCGCCGCCGCGTCGAGTTGCGATTCGAGCTTGCTCGCCAGCTCTTTGACCGAAAACGCCACGCCGGCCGCTGACAGCGCGTTATGGCTGGTGGTGTAGGAAAGATCGCGAGTGAGTTCGGAAATCGCGCTGCGGTTGTCGCTTGGCAGCAAATCGGCAACAGCACGGCTGCGCAGGCGCGGCAGCCAGACAATCAGCACTGCCAGCGGCAAGCCGATGTACAGCGACCATTCGGCCAGAGTCGTGCCAGCCAATAACAGCATCAGGGCGATGCTTTGCAGGGTCGGTGCGATCCAGCGGTTTTTTGCTAATTGCACTGGTGCAGGCAGCGCCGCAACCAGAGATCCGTCTCTCGTCATATCATCACCCCACGCCTGTTCTCATTGTTGTGACTGCATTAAACGCCACTACAACGCCATTATCCATGGTCCGTTAGTCGTGAGGTCTGTGGCAGGTCAATGCAAACGCGGAGCAAATGTTGCAGGCGATAAAAAGCTTCGCGGGCAAGCCCGGCGCCCACCGGTTCGATTCGAACCTGATGGGGCGGACTTGCCCGCGATCACAGCGCCGGAAAATCAGGCCTGACGCTGGTGCTTGTCGATCTGCTCGTGACGTTCCTGAGCTTCGATGCAGTACTTGGTGGTCGGACTGATCAGCAGGCGTTTCAGGCCGATAGGCTCGCCGCTGTCGTCGCACCAGCCGAAGCTGTCGTCCTTGATACGCTCAAGGGCTTGTTCCAGTTGTGGCAGCATGCGCTGGTCGCGATCGATCGCGTTGACCAGCCAGGTGCGCTCTTCTTCAACCGAAGCCGCATCCGCCGGGTCAGCCGGGGTGTCCAGGCTTTCGATGGCGATACGGTTTTGCTCAATGCGCTCGTGGGTTTCGACTTTCATGTTCTGCAACAGCTCAGTGAAGAAAGCGTGTTGCTCTGCATTCATGTAGTCATCTGCCGGCATCGCCAGCAACTTGTCCTTTGTCATTGATATCTCTATAAAAAAACGTGCATTAAGGCGAATTAGGGAGCGTTTCGGCGAGCCGTGTCCGGTCGTCGAAAAGGCATCGTTTATTGCAAACGCCACCCGGCACTCAATTTACGAAGGGGCGGCAGTCTAAGGCCCGATCGAGGCCTCAGCAACTGTAAATACTGGGAATTTGTCCGACAACGCCCGGAAACTGCTCTGACACAGGCTTCATACGGCCATCGGAGTGCGTTTATAGCAAGAAATTCAGTCGAGCGGCTGTATATAGAAGACAAACGGCTAACTACGCCGCGCCTGCTCGATGAATTTTCTGCGCGCAGTGCATCGTTTCAGCACAGCAGAGCGCGCCAAGCCCCACTACTATCAGGCGCAACCTGTGCTCAAACAGCCTGAAGGACGACGTATGCCCCGCCCCGATCTGCCGGCCACCGCCGAGGTAGCCCTCGCCAGCCCCCCGATCAACGCCGAGCTTTTGCTGCACCTGATCACCGAGCAATACGACAGCCTGCCGCGCCAGCTCAGACGCATTGCCAGCTACATCAGCCAGCAAAGCGAACGGATCATGGTCGACCGCATCAGCGACATCGCCCGCGAATGCGAAGTGCAACCCTCCGCCATCGTGCGCTTCTCGCAACGCTTCGGTTTCAGCGGCTTCAGCGAAATGCAGGCGTTGTTCCGCAGCGCCTACACACACAAAGCCTCGCCCGCGCAAAACTACCAGCAACGCATCCGTAGCCTGATCGCCAGCCCCTCACGCAATGCCAGCGACGGCGACCTCGCCCGCGAATGCATCGATGCGACGCGCTCGGGCATCAAACGCCTGGGCCGCGAACTCGACGACGCGGCGTTCGCCACAGCCGTCGACCTCATCGTTAACGCGGACAATATTTATGTCGTCGGTGTACGCCGCTCCTTCGCCGTCGCCGACTACCTCGTCTACAACCTGCAACACACGCAGAAACGCATCCATCTGGTGTCCGGACTTGGCGGCAGCTATCGCGAGCAGATGCGCAGCGTGCGCGCGGATGATCTGGTCATCGCCATCAGCTTCGTCCCCTACGCCAAGGAAACCCAGCACTGCCTGCGCTTCGCCCGCGAGCAACAGGCCAACACCCTGATCCTCACCGACAGCCACCTCTCGCCGCTGGTCAAACAGGCCAACAGCGTGCTGCTGGTCAACGAAGGCAGCGCCCTGGCCTTTCGCTCGCTGAGTGCGACGCTGTGTTTGTGTCAGGCGCTGTTTGTCGCGGTGGCGTATCGGTTGGGGCTGAACGTTGAAGAGATTCATGAACAAGCCGGATTCGATGACTGACAATTGCCGCCACCTCGGCTAGGTTATGCCTACCCCACCGGTTCGACTTGAAGGAACGCGTCATGAAACTGATCGGCATGCTCGACTCCCCTTACGTGCGCCGCGTGGCGATCTCCGCCAAATGCCTGGGCATCGACCTGGAACACGAGTCGGTCTCGGTGTTCCGCCACTTCGACCAATTCCAGCAAATCAACTCGGTGGTCAAAGCCCCGACGCTGATCCTCGACGACGGCGTCGTGCTGATGGACTCAACGCTGATCCTCGACTACCTCGAAGCCCGCTCCGGCAAAACCCTGCTGCCGAGCGAACTGAGCCAGCGCGCCCACGCCCTGCGCCTGATCGGCCTAAGCCTCGCCGCCTGCGAAAAAGCCGTGCAGCTGTATTACGAACGCAACCTGCGCCCCGCCGACATTCAATACCAGCCGTGGGTCGAACGCGTCGAAAGCCAACTCGCCGCCGCCTTCACCGCCCTCGAACAGGAACTGGAAAAACACCCCTTGCCCACCGACGGCGCTCTCACCCAAACCGGGATCAGCCTCGCCGTGGCCTGGAGTTTCACCGACCTTGTCGTCCCCGATCAAATCGACGCCAGCCGCTACCCGCACATCGCCCAATACACCGCGTACGCCGAAACCTTTGAAGCGTTCGTCAGCACGCCGATGACCTGAGCATGAGTGCGCCCGACACCGCCGCTCCGGCGCTAAAGGAAATCTTCAACACCGAACGCCTGCAACACATCGCCAGCGAGATGAGCGCCGTGTACCCGGCATTCAACGCCAAGGCGTTTCTTGAACATGCCCAGCACGGCCTCGCAGAATTATCGGTGATGCAACGCATGGCGCGTGTCAGCGAAAGCCTGCATGCCGTGCTGCCGCTGGATTACGAAAACTCCCTCGAAACGCTGTTCGAACTCGCCCCGCGATTGAACAGCGGCTTCGTCAGCATGTGCCTGCCGCACTATGTCGCGAGCTATGGCGGGCACGCGTTCGATACATCGATGAACGCGCTGAAATACTTCACCACTTTCGGCTCCTCCGAATTCGCCATCCGCCACTTCCTGCGCAGCGACCTCGAACGCACCCTGGAACACATGCACGACTGGGCCCACGACGAAAACCACCACATCCGCCGCCTCGCCAGCGAAGGCAGCCGCCCTCGCCTGCCGTGGTCGTTTCGACTGGAACCCATCCAAGCAAATCCGCAATTGACCGCCGGGATACTCGAGCGGTTGAAGGCAGATGAGAATTTGTACGTGCGCAAATCCGTGGCGAATCATTTGAATGATGTGACGAAGGTGCATCCGCAGTGGGTATTGGACACGATTGAAGGTTGGTCGCTGGAGAACAAGCACACGGGATGGATTGCGAAGCATGCGTTGCGCAGTTTGATCAAGCAGGGAGATACGCGCGCCCTGACGGTGATTGGTGCGGGGGCGAAGGCTGAGGTGGAATTGCTGAATGTGCGGGTTGAGCCGGCGGTGGTGCGGTTGGGGGATGCGATTACGTTGTCGTTTTCAGTGAGATCCACTGTGCCGGTTGGGCAGCGGTTGGTGATTGATTATGCGATTGACTATGTGAAGGCGAATGGCGGGTTTTCGCGGAAAGTTTTTAAGTTGAAGATGGTGGAATTGGCAGGGTTTGGGAGTGAGGTGGTTAGGCGGAGGCAGGTGATTAGGGACTTTACGACGCGGAAGCATTTTGTGGGACGGCATGGGGTTTGGGTGATGGTTAATGGGGAGGTTTTGGGGAGTGGGGCTTTTGATTTGGTTGGTTGAGGGTGGCGTGGATGGGTCAATAAAATTGGCAGTTATTGATGGATGCTTAATCACGACGAGGCTGTTTCGGCCAATAGCTTCGAGTCACGGAGAGAGTGTCAGAGTTTTTGTGTGCGGGCCGGTAATGGCCTGCCGTTAGGCAAGCCTTCATTTCACCAGTTCGGCCTGATGAATCGGTCTCCGTATAAAACCGCAAACTGATTCATGGCGCTTTTCCAGTCATGGGCGGCGCTGCCCCAGTTGGCGGTGATGTTTTGCAGTGCCAGCCAGATCAGTTTCGTCGCGGCTTCGTCGGTTGGAAAGTGACCTCTTGTCTTGATGATTTTGCGCAGCTGCGAGTTGATGCTCTCGATGGCATTGGTGGTGTAGATCACCTTTCGTATGGCTGGCGGGAACACAAAGAACGGGATAACTCGATCCCAAGCGCGTCGCCAAGCTGCAACCACCGTTGGATATTGCTTGCCCCAGGGGCCTGACTCGAAGGCATCCAGAGCCTGCTCGGCGACGTCTGCGTTGAGTGCTTGATAAATCGGTTTCAGGGCTTTGGCCAGTTCGCGACGCTTGTCCCATGACGCGTAATCAAGGCTGTTGCGGATCAGGTGAACGATGCATGTCTGCAACGCTGCCTGAGGAAACACTGCGGCCAAAGCTTCAGGCATGCCTTTGAGCCCGTCTGTTACTGCAATCAGAACATCTTCGACACCTCGGGTTTTGAGGTCGTTGAAGACTTTCATCCAGAACTTGGCGCCCTCTGTGTTCTCAATCCAGATGCCCAGAATGTCGCGGGTGCCGTCCGGAAGTACGCCCAGCGCCAAGTGAATCGCTTTGTTGCGAACCACGCCTTCGTCACGGATCTTGACCCATAGAGCATCGAAGAAAATGACCGGATACATAGGCTCAAGCGGGCGTTGTTGCCAAGTACTGACTTCCTCTAGAACCGCATCGGTAACGGAGCTGATGAAGTCATGGGAAACGTCTGTGCCGTACTGTTCCGAGAGGAAAGCACGAATCTCACGAACGCACATGCCACGGGCATACATGGCGATGATTTTGTCGTCGAAGCCTGTAAAACGCCGCTCGTGCTTGGGGATCAAAATCGGAGAAAAACTGCCGTCACGGTCTCTGGGAATATCCAGACCCAACGGGCCGTCATCGGTCAGCACGGTCTTGCCGCTCTTGCCGTTACGCTGATTACTCGAATCCTCGGGACGCTCCGCGCCCTGAGGATAACCAAGGTGGTGCCCCAGCTCGGCGCCAAGGGCTCGCTCGATCAGCGCCTTCTTGAACGCCATCGCGGCGTCCTGAATAGCGACGGCGCTCATCGGGCCGCTGACGAACTGGTCGATCAGCTCTTCGGGAACGGAAGGAAGGTCACGCTGGGCCTCTCGGGCCGGTTTCTTTTTGGTTGGCATACATGCACCTCTGCGACATGTTATGCCCGAACACAAAATTTATGACACTCCCGTCACGGAAGGCAGCTTTCGGCCAGAAGCGGACCTCGGCAAGCGACCGCTGTAGGCCAGAAGCGGCTACCCCCTAAGGTCCGTTTTTTGACCTGCCAATACACTCGATAGTCGCACTAAGTTTTCACGTTATTTTGTAGACCTATGAGCAGCAGTCTAAATGGAGGAAAGAGGTAGGAAACTTAATGAGGTTACGCTATCTTCTGGCAGGCTGAACACAGCCCACTCGTGTAGGGGATGGTTTAGGCAAAAGTAGTGGAAAAACATAAAAATGGACGGTTCGCAAAGGGCGGAAGTTTCAGATGTACTTAATAATTACGTACGGCTTTCCTGTAATTCTAATCCTGTTTGAATTAGGAATTCGTGCAGTGATAAATATTGACACGTCAGACTTTATTGGTCCGACTTTGGCTTCTGCTGCACTATGTTTTCTAGCTCCATTAACCAAGCCAAAAGAAATTTCCGGACTTCAACTTGAGGGCGTGGTTGGCCATATTACAATCAAGAAGATTGACAGCAATTTTATTGGATTCACTTGGCTGATGATAATGGTCGCTTTTGGGGCTTGGGGAACTTGCTGCGTGATCGCTAATAAAAATCCCGCAGAACACTCATACATGGTCTACAATTACGGAGTCGGCCTACCTTTAATTATAGGTGTCCTAGCGTATCTAGCGAGCCTGATTATGACCGCAGTCAAGGAGCGCTTATAATGTTGCAGCTACTATTCGCATTATTAGCAGGCACTACAGCTGCAATTACTGGTTATTTCTCTTCATTATTTTTTGCGAAAAGAGCGAAGAGCCGGTATCGAGTTATCGAGTTTGCTCTCGAAAATGGAAAAAAACAACGGATAAAAGTTGACTCTCTTAATCCCGAGGTAATTAAGGACGCTGTTGAGTCAGAGTTGCAGCTTGAGAACTTCATTCGATCATCGCTAAAAGAACTGGTTCAAAGCAATGGCAAAATTAAAGTGCGCGAGGACGAATTGGCGGATTTTGTCATTACTCAAGGAGATCAGGTCGTAATAGTCGAGGCCAAAGCAAGCGCAAAAAATATGACAGATGATTTCTTGCCTAAACTAGAAAAGAAGTTTCAAAACCCCTACACCATTTTACTTGTTGAAAAAATAACAAGCGACGACCCTAAGTACGACATTAAAAACCTTAAAATTATTCGTCGCGTTCGAAATAATAACTTTAAACTAGAGTTTCTTCGTGAGATCGTAAGTGCTCTTAGCATGAAGTAGATTTACAAAAAACATCGCTCAGTCTCCGGCGGACGCACGAAAACTGAACGAAGAAAAGAGGAGATAAATAAAAAAGAATAAGAAAGGGGGCAAATTTATTTCTCGAAAAATAAATCTGTCCCCTTTTCTGCAGTAATTTTCTGGAATGGTTACGCTCGTGAGCGACATTGAAAGCCAACTTAACTTCATCCCTGCTGAGAGAATAGTCTAGAAATTACTACTTACGCCTCTGCAGTCCAACGACAAAGGCTTTTTTCGCACATTCACGGCCAATCATAGAAAACAGGTCTCCGGTTGACGGCAGTCCTTTAATTTTTGTTTGAGTTAACTCATTAGACTCTCGAAAATGGCACCGCATTCTTTATGTACATATGGAAGAATTGACCTTTTGAAGGAGCTAATTTGAATTGCTCATAAAGATGCTCGCTCACATTGTAATACTGATAAACAGCCCCTCCCAAAAATTCAATTTCCAACGTTTCACTCTCAAGGTCATAGCCTGCTGACAAAATATTCGACGAAGATACGGCATCGCGATCCATTTCAGCTCTCCTCATTGTCGTCTTCGACAGGTGTACGTGTGATTCCAAGTTGTCGGATAACCGCATTAGTCTGTTGGCTTCGCCAGGAAGCAACCACACGGTCGTATCCTTCCGCTGATCGCCGCCGCGACCACGCTAGAGTTACCTTAGGATCGTTACTCCTAGGTAAATGCTCTTGACGAGGCAAAGCAATGCGGCAGCGAACTGGGAGGCGGGCAGCTTCGCCGGTTATTATAGCTTCACCAGTTCTCAACACTGGTAACAAGTCCATCAATCCGGCTAGATTGTCCGGTAAAGTCCCCTTCACGCGTCCGCGATCTACGGGATTGGAAAGCCTTAGCGCGATAATTGTGCCGCACTGCGACAGCACTGTTTCATCAACTTCTGCCGGTCGTTGAGAAACCACCATGGCACCTACCCCGTATTTACGTCCTTCCTTCGCGATACGCTTCACTACTTCAGAGGCCACTGTCCCCGCATCCGGCCCGAGGTAGCGATGAGCCTCCTCCATAACGACGAGGAGTGGCCGTTCTACTCCACCTTCTGACTTTTCTCGACTCCAAAACAGCGCCTCATAAACGATACGAAGAATGGAGCCAATAAGCCGCGTGAGCACTGTACTGGGAACGCCAGACAAATCTAATATCGTGATTTGTTTATCATGGCCAAGCCATCCTTTAAGAAGTTCGTCCAGATCGTTTTTCACCTCTCCCGATAGTTCTGGCTCCCAGTCTCCGGGATGAAGCAAAAAATCATAACGTCGATCTAGCATTCGGGATCTGAGTAGATTCAATGGTCTGCGGATACCCTTGGCTGCGGAATTAGTGAAGGGGCCTCTAGTGCCCATAGCATGAGGTTGGTATTTTGGTGCAATCAGCGCGTCTGCGTCGCCTTCTTCTTCAAGCGCAGGCTCATCACGATTTGCTCCGAGAAAGGTGGTTGTTTCAAAGTTGATCAGTTCATACCATAGCTGCTTCAAACTGAATGGAACAGGGCTATCTACGGTAAGTATTTTTGAATCGATACCTGCTTTTGGATACGAAATAATTCCTTTTTCTTTCAATTCTGCAATTTTATCTGTGAAGGCAATTTCGTGGGTATCGGATAGGCCTCCCGTCACAAAATCTAAAAGCTCGCCTGCCTCCAAAGCCCAGTAAGGAACAAACAATGGCTCCTGCCCAGGACTAGGAGTAGTGCTAAATACCCTCGCCACATCCTCAAGCGCCTGCGTGTACTCCCCATGTATATCGATCATGAGAATACGAGCGCCTGGGGACCCCTCTTTTTCATCTTTCCGAATGATGGACCGTAGGAGACTTGCAACAGTTGTAGATTTTCCCGCTCCCGTTGAACCTAGTATTGCGGAGTGCCGTGTCACAAGCGCATCCAGCGATAGACGCACCTCAATATTTTCAGCACTTGCAAGGTGACCTATAACCACTTGGTCTTCGCCTATTGAACCATATATTCTTCTTAGATCGGATTCGGTAACCAAGTGTACAGAATCGTTTATATTCGGATGCTGACTTAGACCTCTTTCAAATTGGCCGCCAACTGTTTCACCAGCAAGTTGAACAGTCATCCATCTACCCGAGTCGATACTTGAAATTTCTGACTGAATTGGTGCAGCGGTAGCACCAACTTCGGAAACGATACCGAATAAGTCCTGATAGCCTTGAGGAATTCTAACAAAACTCCCAACCTGGCCAACTCGATATGTATGGCCTTTGATAACGGCGAAGCCCGAATCTAGTGACTCCGCTAGCTTTACAGTTAGCGTGGCTCCTGAAACAGCACTAACAACTCCTAAATAGGTAGGGTCATTACCGCTCATTTTGCTTTTCCTCTACATCAGATCCATTTCCACTGATACTCTCAGCCTGACTGGGTTCGTCTCTTTGCAAAGACTTTGTTATCAAATCATTGGCTTGTGCTAGAGCGCAGAATCGAGCGAAAGCAGCAAAGTCTCCCAATAGGAATGAGGCTGGTTCTTTAGGCCACCGCGGTGCCCAGAAGCTTTCACGAATATTTCCCCAGTTTTTGGGAAGCTCTCCCGGACGCCACTTTCCAGGAACACCACCTATTACAGCGCCATCAGCCGCGTAAACACTCAAGTTTGGCCTGTCGCTTGCTAGCTTAACGACAGGCTCTTCCTTATCTAAAGTCTGATATTGAAAGGCCAATACAGCCGAGTTAGCATTCATCGCCAGACTTTCATCAAGTACTGCACAAATATGCGCATCTCTAAAAGAAAATCCAATTCCCAGCAATAAAGAATCTGGTGTGAGCAAGAAACTTTTAAGCCTTTCAAAAAGGGCTGAGTAGGGCTGTTTTTGAGTCAGGTCATACTTCAAGTGATCAGGATAGACCAACTCGGTGGCCTCGCGCCCATGCCCGCGTACAATTGCTCCGTCTTCCAAAGCCCAGCCAAGGGAACCATGCATCTTCCAGAGTTTTGCCCATCGAGCAGGTAAGTCATCTCCGGCAACCGAAACGGGGTCGAAGAAAGGCTTGCTGCCTCCCGAAAAGCCGTCAAAATAAGGGCTTCTGACCCGTTCAAATGCTTCTTCGAAAAGAAAATCATAGTTCGTGGTAAATATCTCTACAGAATTAGATCGCACAGTCCCCGTAATCCATGCGATCAAATCGGAATAGGCATTACGTTGCTTAGGCAAAGAAACGCCAACAATTTTTCCAATATTTTTACATATTGTTTTCCCGAGATTTTGGTATCCGACTGAGTCTAGGTCCTGAACTAGCGTCTCTCCCAGCGCCTGTTCTAATAAACGAATACGCGAAAGAATTGACTCGATGTTGGCGGTCGCACCCAAGCTCTTTCTTATAGCGTCAACCGCCCCAGCCTGAGTTTCTGTCAGCCCAGAAGTTGCTTGTTGCGTAAGTGCTTCGACGCCAGGAATTAGCGACTTACCATCGGGATCTATTTCATTTCTCTCGTTAACGCGAATTGCAAGCGGCGCTCCTGCGCCTACAAGAATTCCAATACGCTTTCTTCCCTGTGACAATACTTGACGCAAGTCGGACATAAACCTGTCTGGATTGTGGAACGTTTCCATTTTCGCCCCCTGAAGTGTCGCCGATGAATTCCCATAATAGGTCCCCCTCGACAGCAACCTCCGAATTTTGATGATAAAACTCACTTCTACAGTCATCTTGAGTGTGCTATGGCACTGAAGAACATCGAAGGTGTTTTTTGAGTATTTGTGCAGTAAAGCTGATGAAATGTAACCTTGCCATGTTTTTCGATTAGGGACTCTCGCTAGCGCGTGAGCGTGCCTAGAAGTCCATCAGACCTAAGGTCTAGGGGATCCTATTTAACAGCTAAGAAATATCTTCGGGTGATCCTATGGATCTTAAGCGAAAGGAGTCATGTACTGCTTATCGCCGCTAGCGGTCGGTTGCGAACGTCCGCTTCTGGCCGTAAGCAGCCAGTCAACAAACGGAGAAGCCACGGGCGTCGAAAGTGATGGCTCAAGGTACAGGCAATGCAAGCGCAGCAAGCCTGCGGATTGCTGACGCCTACCAACTCCCGTACGGAATGCCAAATTTCTCGATATACCGCTTGGACTTTTCGCTGACGGGATACGCGTATCGCCCATGGGTTTTACCCTGACTCGGCCCCATTGGCTCGATTTCTGCCCGAGCTTTGGCCACTTTGATTGGATGGTGGCAGGAATCTCTAACCCAAACTTGCACCACACCGCCAGGAGCAAGACCTAGATAAACTGAAGCCATGTAGCGTGCGGTTCTGTCGGGCCTCTCCGCGCAACGTTGGCTTGTGGACGCCACCATTATTCGCCTGGCTTCTTCCGGAATATCCACCCACGCCTGCCAGGTTTTTTGTTCGACGATCGATTGCCAGCGAACATAGATAAGCAACGGCAGATCGGCACCTATTACCTGTCTTCCACTGCCACCCACGCCCGTCCAACCACGCGCAGACTCTGTTCCATCTTCAGGCTCTCCACCGGCCGCGGTGCCGGCTCCGGTTCTGAAAAAGACTCTACCTTTGATGTCGAGTACGGAGCTGTCTTCCACCCAGACTTTCATGTAATCAGGCTCTGTAAAGGCCAACTCCCACCACTCGGATTTGGGATCGTTTTTGGCCGAAAGCGGATTAGTGGACTGGCAACCGCAGACAAAAAGCGCGCACAAAGCAATAACAAGCTTCTTCATCGTTTGACTTACCAGCTTCCATAAGGGATGCCGTATTTTTCGATGTAGCGCTTTGCCTTTTCACTCACGGGATAAGCGTAACGCCCTTGGTTCTTCCCTTGACTAGGCCCCAACGGTTCGATATCAGCTTGGGCTCTGGCCACCTTGACCGGACGATGGCAAGAATCTCTGACGAAAACCTGTACAACTCCCCCAGGAGCTAGCCCTAAATAGATAGAAGCGCTATAGCTAGCCTGCTGCTCTGGAGTTTCCGTGCACCGTTGATTAACCGATTGCAACATCAGGCCTCTCGCCTCCTCTGGCACATCTACCCAAACCTGATAGGTCTGTGGCTCAACAACTGATTGCCAGCGCACGTAAATGCGCTTGGGAAGATCGGCACCTATCACTGCTTTTGCAGCACCACCTACTGCGTGCCAGCCTCGAGCGGATTCTTTACCGTTTTCAGGCTCCCCTCCTGCGGCTGTTCCTGATCCTGTGCGCTTGAATAGCTTGCCGTTGATATCCTCTACTGCGCTGTCTTCAACCCATACCTTCATGTAATAAGGTTCGGTAAAGGCGAGCTCCCATGATTCCGATTTAGGATCGTTTTTGGCCGACAGCGAATTAGCAGATTGGCATGCCGTCATGAACAGTGCACACATCAAAGTCACGAGAACTTTCATTACCAAAGCGTCCAGTCAGGTACATGAGGATGTTGCACGCGGATTGAATCTTCCGTGGGGGCATTGATGTAAACCGCGTTGATCCCGCTGCCATCTTTTCGGCCAAGCGGATGGTTCCAATTGGCGGAGGTGTGAATGTACTTCAATTGCAGCAATTCATCTTCTTGCGCTGTGACGCTGTAGTCCCCTGCCAAGAATCTATCGCACAGGGGCTGCAGCTCTTCAGGAATGGCAAGATCAGGCGTATCTGGAATGTCGTTGAAGCGGGCGCCCTTTTCTTTTGCCAAGCGGTGCATCACTCGCAAATAGATCCTAGATAACATGCCGCTTACCGAGCGTTTGAGCTGCAGAGCGGCGTACACACGCTTCACTTTGGGACTGAGTCGATCTTGCGGGCTGTTCGGCATCAGCAATGCGTCGGGCGTTACGATTTCAAGCATCTCCGTAGGCCAGCCTTTGGCTAACCATTGGGCCTTGGCCTCGACGGCATCGCGGTATATCGAGGTCGTCGTGACATCAGTATTCAAAGGCACGATCAGCGTTTGCATAGGACTTACAAGCACACACTCCTGCGCTTCTTCCAGATAGCCTCCGCCGATATCTGAATGTACACCCGGCAAGGTTATCTCCAAGTGATCTGCTTTGACTCGACTGAGTGCGAAGTTGGCGCGGCATTCATCACGGGCGGTCAACTGCACGACGTCAGTAAAAAAACGGCGATCGAGATAAAGTTTGACGCCTGTGGCGACAGCGCTTTTGATGTTGCCAAGATTTGACCATCCAGCAATTGATGGGACTGTATCGAACAAGCCGATAAACCCCATATTGATATCGCTTTTGTACTGGTCGTTGAATTTAGGGCTGAAAGCTCTCGGCAGGTTCCTCAGGACGGTGCCAAGTGGGCCACGGCTGGTTCGGACGATCTCATTGGCGAAATGTCGAGCTGCTGCGGCGCCGCGGCTGAAGCCGAAGGTATCGAACGTCAGTGAAGTGATTTCGCTGTCAGGATTATCGATCAAGACTCGGCTGATCGCTTGTTGAATGACTGGAAATGAGGACTCGACTCGACTGGCAACGCCAGTCTCACCGCGCCCGGTACCTGAGCCGAATTTACTATCTTCCTCTCCAGAGCGGGTGCCAATGCCCTCGATATAGACGACGCGGGAAGTTCGCTTCAGCGTCCCCTCTCCCACTGCATCAGGTACGGCATCATACAAGTCGCTCAGCCTTTTCACATTGCTGACATCGTTGCCATAACTGCTATCCGGATCACTCATATATGGCATGCAACTCGCCGGAATATCCTCCGGCGCAATCGGATGCTGCGCCCCACACAGCAACCCAGCCGCTGTGTTATTCGCATTATTCCCCGTCCCATCAAAAAACACGCCAATCCGCAGCGCTATCCCAACCTTCTCAGGCTCGGGCGCGGGTTCTTTGCCGTGTTTTTCGTATTCCGCCCAACGCTGGGCGTGAATATCGACGGGTTTGGCTTGTTCGTAGCGGTAGTTTTTCGGGGGGTTGGGTACGTAGCCACTCATCCTTGTTTCCTTGGTCCTGATCCTTGAGAACGGCGCGAAGCGTGACAGTCGGGGCTTGGCGGCGCAAGGCATGGCGGTGTGCCAGCGCGGTTTGTTTCGGTGTTTCGACGAGGGTTTCCCCTCGTCGTTGTTGCGGTCAGCTGGTGACTTCTACGTTGTCGAGTGCCTGATTGACCGCGAGTTCGCCGAGCATCACAACCTGGGCGATGCCCAATGCGGTTTTGCGGTGTTGCGGGTCGAGCATGGCGGCGAAGTTGACCAGCATTTCGCTGGCCGAGCCGAGGGTTTCGCTGGCGTTGGCGAGCAGCGATTCGCTGTCGAATTTCGGGTTGGCGAGGTACATGCGTTCGGGTTCGTTGACGCTGGCCATGATCTGGCTGGCAGGTTTGAGGTAGTGGTCGAGGGCGCGTTCGGCGGCTGGGTGGAAGCGTCTGGAATCGGGGGATTCGTAGGGGGATGCGGGGTCGGTTTCTGGCGGGTTGGGCGTGACTTTGAACATAGATGAAGCTCCTAACACATTGACTGGAGGCTTCACCCTTTCGCTACCAAACGAAGGGTGGCGGCCATGCACAGGTTGGTAGACCGGGTGTTAGGATCCGGCGCGCACTAGGACGCCCTGTGCATGGCCACCATAAATCCGAAAACGAAGAATCTCGGCGATGATGGAGCTGCACATCTAACACCGGGCTACCAAACCCGATCACTGCTTTTTCAGTGACCGCCAAACGATAGAACCCGCGCCCTAGACGCACAAGCCGGCGGATTCTGGCGTAGTCGTAGGTAACGGCGCAAGGCGTTGTAGGGTTTGGGTGGTGTGCGTATTTCGCTTTTAAACGAATACTGGAATTTGCGTTTAGCCTTTCCTAGATGTTTTTGCCCTCGCCTGTTTGTGGTCGGGTATTGGCCATGGGGGCACATCAGGGCGGTGGCAACTTGCGGGTTGTGCCGGGTGCCGAAATGGCTGCCCTCACCCTAGCCCTCTCCCGGAGGGAGAGGGGACCGATTGGGGGAGATTGATGAAATTCGTCAGTCTGGACGGTCGACTGTGAATCCAGAAACGATGGAATCGCACAGATTTATCGAGAGCGGATGCCCGCTCGGTCGACCTCCCTACACCCGCAGGAAAATCCAATTGATCTGTAAATATCGTCAGCTCTCTGTCCTCCCACACACCCCATGACCAACCAGTTCTCACTTCAAACAATCCCCCACCGCGATGTCGATAACAGACACAACCGTGGCGTGATCAGGCATCTGGTTTCGCGTACAAGCCGGGTAAGGTGACGCAGCTTTTGCGCAAAACCCCCGTCCGCCGTGGCGGATTCAATAAGCACTGCGACGTTCGAGAGGGGCCATTTAGAGCTGTTCAGCCAACATTACCGGTTATCGCTCGGCCCCTTTTCATTCGCTTGAACGTCGATCAGCAGAGAACAAGAAAACAATGATCAGCCCCACCTCCAAGGATTCGACCGGCCACTTGGCGCAGGGCTTCAAGCCTCGTCATGTGACGATGCTGTCCATCGCCGGGATCATCGGCGCCGGTTTGTTTGTCGGTTCGGGGCATGCCATTGCGGCGGCCGGGCCGGCGGTGTTGCTGGCTTATCTGTTTTCCGGGTTGCTGGTGGTGCTGGTCATGCGCATGCTCGGCGAGATGGCGGTGGCCAATCCGGACACCGGTTCGTTTTCCACCTATGCCGATCAGGCCATCGGGCGTTGGGCCGGGTTTACCATCGGCTGGCTGTACTGGTGGTTCTGGGTGCTGGTGATTCCGATTGAAGCGTTGGCGGCCGGGCACGTGCTGCATCAGTGGTTTCCGCAGGTCGATGCCTGGTTGTTCGCTTTGGGCTCGATCATTGCGCTGGTGGTGACCAACCTGTTCAGCGTGTCGAAGTACGGCGAGTTCGAATTCTGGTTTGCCATGGCCAAGGTGGTGGCGATCATCGGCTTTATCGGCGTTGGATTTGCGGTGCTGATGGGCTGGATTCCCGACCGTGAAGTCAGCGGTTTGAGTGGTCTGATGGCGGCGCACGGCGGGTTTGCGCCGAACGGTTTGTCGGCAGTGGTTGGTGCGTTCATTACCATCATGTTCAGTTTCATCGGCACCGAAGCGGTGACCATCGCCGCAGCCGAATCGAATAACCCGGCGCAGAACATTGCCAAGGCCACGCGCTCGGTGATCTGGCGCATCGGTGTGTTTTATCTGCTGTCGATCTTCGTGGTGATTTCGGTGGTGCCGTGGAATGACCCGCTTTTGGCCTCGGTCGGCTCCTATCAGCGGGCGCTGGAAATCATGAATATTCCGCACGCTAAATTCATGGTCGACGTGGTGGTGTTGATCGCGGTGGCGAGTTGCATGAACTCGTCGATCTACATCGCCTCGCGCATGCTCTATTCCCTGGGTCGGCGTGGTGATGCACCAAAGGCGTTGAAAGTGACTTCGTCCGAAGGTGTGCCGCGTGCGGCGGTCATCGCCAGCACCGTCCTCGGCGCGTCGATCACCGTGTGGAGCTATGTGATGCCCGCCGGGTTGTTCGAGTTTTTGCTGGCCAGCTCCGGCGCGATTGCCTTGCTGGTGTACCTGGCGATCGCCGTGTCGCAACTGCGCATGCGGCGGATGTTGCGTCGGCAAAACGTCGAGCTGACGTTCCGCATGTGGCTGTTTCCGTGGCTGACCTGGTTGGTGATTGCGTTCATCTGCGCCGCGCTGGCGGTGATGATGATTACCCCGGAACACCGCACCGAAGTGAGCACGACGATTGGTCTGGCGCTGGCAATATCGTTTATCGGTTTGCTGACCTCGCGACATCCTGCGCAGACGGTCAGTGTCACCCCTGCCGGCTGAGAATGGACCGGAGTCAATCCGGCACCGCCGCAAAATCTTGCTGATAGGAACAGGCAATACTCAGATCCGATTCGGCATCGTCCCCCGCCCTCCTTCGCCCTAGCATGCTCGCACCTTGTCTGTTTTGGAGTGTGCGACATGAAGACTGAAAAAACCCTGTTCATCACCGGTGTCAGCAGCGGCTTCGGCCAGGCGCTGGCGAGGGAGGCGCTCGCCGCGGGCCACCGGGTAATTGGCACCGTGCGCAGCGAATCCGCCGTGGCGATGTTCGAGGCGCTGGCGCCGGAGCGAGCGCATGGCGTGCTGTTGGACGTGACCGATTTCGAAACGATTGATACGGTGGTCGCCGCCGTTGAAAAACGTTACGGGCCGGTGGATGTGCTGGTGAACAACGCCGGTTACGGTCACGAAGGAGTTTTCGAGGAATCGCCGCTGGCGGAGATGCGTCGTCAGTTCGATGTGAATGTGTTTGGCGCAGTGGCGGTAACCAAGGCTTTCGTGCCGTATTTCCGCCAGCGCCGCGCTGGGCATATCGTCAACATCACCTCCATGGGCGGCTACATCACCATGCCCGGCATCGCCTATTACTGCGGCAGCAAATTCGCTCTGGAAGGCATTTCCGACACCCTGAGCAAAGAGCTCGCACCCTTCAATATTTTCGTCACGGCAGTCGCACCGGGGTCTTTCGTACGGACTGGGCCGGACGCTCGATGCAGCGCACCCCGCGCAGCATCAGCGACTACGATGCAAGCTTCGACCCGGTGCGCAAGGCCCGCGAGGAAAAAAGCGGCCGTCAACTAGGCGATCCGCAGAAAGCCGCACGGGCCATGCTGACGCTGATTGCCAGCCCTGCTCCGCCGGCGCATCTGCTGCTGGGCAGCGACGCCGTCGCGCTGGTGCGTGACAAGTTGCAGCGTACGGCGGAGAGTATTGAGCAATGGCAGGCGCTCAGTTGCACTACCGATGGCTGAGCCGTCGCGTGAAAAAAGGTGCAGTGAATGGCGAAATCCGAAGACCTGACGACGGCGCGCATGGTGCAACTGATAAGCGAACTGGCGCCGCTCGAGGGCTGCAACCTGAGCGTGCTCGACGACGTGCGGTTTCTGCGTTCCAACCGTCCGTTGACGCGCACGCCGGTGTTGTACGAGCCAGGTATCGTGATCCTCTGTCAGGGGCAGAAACGCGGCTATCTGGGCGACGAAATCTACGTCTACGACGCCCAGCATTATCTGGTGGTGTCCGTGCCGGTGCCGTTCACCATGGAGACCGATGCCAGCGAGGATCAGCCGATGCTCGCGGTGTATCTGCGTCTGGATTTCGCCCTCGCCGGCGAGCTAATTCAGCAAGTCGATGAGGTCCGCGGCTTCGACGCCACGGCGCCGCGCGGCATGTACGCCTCGCCCATGGATGATGCGCTGCGCGAGTCGACCTTGCGCTTTCTGCACATCATGAACGACCGCAACGACGCGCAAATCCTCGGCCCGGCGATGTTGCGCGAGCTCTACTACCGCATCCTCAGCGGCGCCCAGGGCGGCACGCTGCGCGCAGCCATCGCCCAGCAAGGTCAGTTCGGCAAAGTGACCCGCGCGATTCACAAAATCCACAGCTGTTATCACGAACACCTGGATGTCGAAGCGCTCGCCGAAGAAGCGCAGATGAGCGTGCCGAACTTTCACCTGCACTTTCGCAAGGTCACCGACACCTCGCCGATGCAGTACCTCAAGTCGACGCGCTTGCATCAGGCGCGGTTGCTGATGCTGCGTAACGACTTCACCGCCGCCCGCTCAGCGTTTCTGGTCGGCTACGAAAGCGCCTCGCAATTCAGCCGCGACTTCAAACGCTTCTTCGGCCGCACTCCGCTGGCGGAGCTGGCGTGGATGAAACGCACGTATGCGTTGCCGGCACCGAATACGCCTTCGCTGTTTGTGTCGTCGCATTAACGGATGCGGTATCTGCTTGAGGGGCCTTCCTGCGTAGGCAGCGCCCAGCGGGCATACAATTCTCACTTGATTTATATCTGTTTTGATATAGCCTCTCTACAAAGCCTTCCAGCCATTTCTTGCAACAGTACGCCCCATGACAATTGCGCTTGGGCGATTACGCTTTTCCTTTCAACAAAGGAGAAGTCGATGCCAAGAAACAAGGATGTTGAATTCATCGGAAACGCGCTTAAGGATCTGAAGGCGCTCCCGATCGATGCCCGCAGAGCGGCAGGATTCCAGTTGGATCTGTTGCAGCGGGGCGATGAACCCTTTGACTGGCGTCCAATGACAACAATCGGACGCGGCGTTAACGAAATCAGGATCACCGAGGATTCAGGGGCGTTCAGAGTGTTTTACGTGGCCAACCGACCTGAAGCGATCTATGTGCTGCATGTCACGCACAAAACCACACGTAAAACCGAAACGCGAGATATCGAACTGGCACGCGCCAGATACCAGGAAATCAGGTAAAACCATGACGGATCATCAGAACAACTCCCAGCGCTATTCAAGTGTCTGGGATGCACTGGAAGACACGCCGCAGGACGCGGCTAACATGCGTTTGCGGGCCAAGCTGATGCGTACGCTTTGCGAGACCATCCGAGCTTGGGAGCTTCCCCAGAAGGAGGCAGCCAAACGCCTGGGAATCACCCAGCCACGTCTCAACGATGTGCTCAATGGCAAGATCGACAAATTCTCGTTGGACGCATTGGTCAATCTGTCAGCAGCTGCACAATTGGAGGTAGATATCTGCTTCCCGCTGGGTCAACCACTGCAATGGGTCTGACCCGATAAAACAGTCAGCCATGGATGAGGCATCGCACGCCATCCATGGCTGAACGCCGCCTCAATCCTCCCGCGTCAAAACCTCCAGCAACTCGGTCTCGAACACCAGATCCGAATGCGGCGGAATCTTGCCCATCGTCCGTTCGCCGTAGCCAAGATGCGCCGGCACCAGCAATTTACGTTTACCACCGACCTGCATGCCCATCAGGCCCTGATCCCAGCCTTTGATCACCCGACCCGTGCCGATCACGCATTGAAAAGGTTTGCCGCGGCTCCAGGAGGAATCGAACTCGGTGCCGTCTGATAGCCAGCCGGTGTACTGGGTGGTGATCAGCGCGCCTTTGACGGCGGCTTTGCCGTCGCCCGGTTGCAGGTCGATGATTTGCAGTTCTTCTGACATGTGGTTGACTCGTTAAGAATGGCCCTGATGGCGCGAACGGTTTTTTCGCAGAATTGCGCGTCGATGGCAATCGATGGAACCGAAATTCGCGCCGCGGCTCACATGGATATCGACATCGTATGACGACAAGGATGCTTTGATGACCGACTCTCGTTTGCTGCGCAGTTTTATCCCGCCCTACATCCTCAACCGAATCATTGCCCACGGTTCGGAGCCGCAACGCAACGCCGCGATGCAGACGCTCAACCACGTACGCAGCCTGCTGCCCAACCCCGGCCGACCTTCGCAGCCGCCGGCGCGGGCGGTGTTGCCGCAGGCGACCAAACCGGGCCTGGCCCGGCGCAGCGTGCACGACGCGCAGAACAAGATGCTCCTGCCGGGCATGCCGGTACGCCTCGAAGGCCAGCCGCCGTCGGGAGACCCGGCGGTCGACGAAGCCTACGACGCGCTGGGCGCCAGCTATGATTTCTTCTGGAAAGTGCTCGGGCGCGACTCGATCGACAATCAGGGTTTTGCGCTGATCGGCAGCGTGCATTACGGCCAGGGTTACGAAAACGCGTTCTGGAACGGCGCGCAAATGGTCTTCGGTGACGGCGACGGTGAAATCTTCCAGCGTTTCACCCGCTCCCTCGACGTGATTGCCCACGAACTGGCGCACGGCGTTACCGAGAGCGAGGCTGGTTTGATTTACGCCAACCAGTCCGGGGCCCTGAACGAATCGCTGTCGGACGTGTTCGGCGTGCTCACCAAGCAATACACCCTCGGCCACACGGTCGAACAGGCCGACTGGTTGATCGGTGCCGACCTGCTGATGCCGAAAATTCAGGGCAAGGGCTTGCGCTCGATGTCGCACCCCGGCACCGCTTACGACGACCCTTTGCTGGGCAAGGACCCGCAACCGGAGCACATGCGCAAATTCGTCATCACCAGCGAAGACAATGGCGGCGTGCACATCAACTCCGGCATCCCGAACCGCGCGTTTTATCTGGCGGCTCGGGCGCTGGGCGGCTTCGCCTGGGAAAAGGCCGGACGGATCTGGTATGACACGCTGTGCGACGAGCGCTTGAGCCAGGACGCCACGTTCGACGCTTTCGCAAAACTGACCATCGACCACGCCGGCCAGCGCTTCGGCGCCAAGGAAGTTGAAGCGGTGCAGCAGGCCTGGGCACAGGTCGGTGTCGAATAAACTGAGGAGGCTGTATGAAAACGCTACCCGATTTAGGTGACGATTCCGTTTTGCGTGTTTCTCGCCAGGGTGGCGTCGCCGCGATTCACAGCCTGAGCCGCCCGCGCGAAATCGAATTCGCGCAATGCGACATCAGCCAACGCTCACGCATCTGCTCGGTCCTCGAAGGCTGCCTGCCTTTGGACAGCAGCGACTCCGGACGCGGAGACCAGCGCTTCTATCAGATTGAAGTGCGTTACAAGTCAGGGGAAATGTTGCTGAAAGTGCCCGAGGACCGGGCACCGGGGGAACTGGTGCATCTGTGGGACAAGGGAGAGCTTCTGTAAACGCTCTCCCGCCATTCGTGTTTAACGCTCGACCGGCTGCATCTCGACAATCGTGCCGTTGGTGATCATCACCATCACGTATTTATCGTTGATCTGCACCCACTGCGCCTGTTCGATTGGCGCTTTCAGACCTTTGGCCTTCCAGTTCTGCAGCGCCTTGTCCTTGCGCTGATACATCTCCGGCGCGCGGTCGTTGACCTTCAACTGACGATCGCTGGTCGGCGATTGAACGGAAGGATCGCTTGAGGTTTGCGCCGCTTGAACAAGTGGGCTGATCCCGGCAATGCCGGCAACCAGCGCCAGACTGGCGATAAGGGTCTTGCTGTTCATCGGTGAACCTCCTGAATTGGGTAGTACCTGAACTCCGACTGCGTGGGGCGGGAATCATTCCTTTTTTTGCCGGGGGGTGGGCGGTAAAAGTCTTTGGAATTGGGGCGTCCTGGAAACAAAAGCAAAATCAAAAGCCTCTAACCCTGGCCCTCTCCCGGAGGGAGAGGGAACTGATCGTGGTGGATGCGAGAGTTGCGCCGACGCGCAAACCGAGTCGAACGCAAACTTCAAAGCCAACACAAATCGGCTCCCTCTCCAGGGGGAGAGGGCTGGGGTGAGGGGCAGCCACAGCGCAAATCCCAAGCCAACCACCCGCTCCTAACCACTCAACAATGAGCGTTAGCTCGAGTGCCCTTGATCTTGATCTTGCCTAACCGGCGACATCGGAAGGCTGAGCGCAGGGATTGATCCGGGCGTGGGAGCGCAGCGACCGTACGACGAAGTCGTACACAGCGGAAGTAGGTGCAGCGAAGCAAACCGTAGCCGCTGCGCCCGGATCGATCCCGGAGCGAAGGAACCCGAGCCTGCGAGGGCCGTACGCAGGAGCAAAGCCTTTTGGTTCCTTTTTGGCGTCTGAAAAAGGGACTCGCCGTAAGGGCGAAACCATACGAAGCCGTTACCGCAGCAACGGATATGCACTCAAAACCATTGATCCGCCCCGAACATCAATCCATGCCAACAATGCAATTAACAGATTGTTACATCTGCGCCACCATCCACCTCAATAAAAACCGTGCGCCGCCCTCCCGTAGCGCACGTCATAAAAGCGGTGGAGTCCTTTACCATGACAGCCTCAATCCCACACGTCGGCTCGCGCGCCGGTGCCATTTTCCGAGTCACCTCGGGCAATTTCCTCGAACAGTTCGACTTCTTCCTGTTCGGTTTCTACGCCACACAGATCGCCGCGGTGTTCTTCCCGGCAAGCAGTGAATTCGCCTCCCTGATGATGACCTTCGCCGTGTTCGGCGCAGGCTTCCTCATGCGCCCGCTCGGCGCCATCGTGCTCGGTGCCTACATCGATGACGTCGGCCGCCGCAAAGGCCTGATCGTCACCCTGTCGATCATGGCCAGCGGCACGATATTGATCGTGCTGGTGCCCGGCTACGAAACCATCGGCCTGTTCGCCCCGGCGCTCGTATTGATCGGGCGGCTGCTGCAAGGCTTCTCGGCCGGTGCCGAACTGGGCGGTGTGTCGGTTTACCTGTCGGAAATCGCCACGCCCGGTCGCAAGGGTTTCTTCACCGCATGGCAGTCGGCAAGCCAGCAAGTGGCGATCATCGTCGCCGCCGCGCTGGGCTATGGCCTGAACCAGTGGATGGCGCCGCAGGCGATCGCCGACTGGGGCTGGCGCATTCCGTTTTTCGTCGGTTGCATGATCGTCCCGTTCATCTTTTTCCTGCGCCGCAACCTGGCGGAAACCGAAGAGTTCGCTGCGCGTAAGCACCGTCCAAGCATGGGCGAAGTGTTCCGCACCCTTGGCCAGAACTGGGGCGTGGTGCTGGGCGGCATGTTGATGGTCGCGCTGACCACCACGGCGTTCTACCTGATCACCGTGTACGCGCCGACTTTCGGTAAAACCGTGCTGCATCTGAGCACTTCCGACGCGCTGCTGGTGACGCTGCTGGTCGGTGTCTCTAACTTCTTCTGGCTGCCGATTGGCGGCGCGCTGTCCGATCGCATCGGCCGTCGCCCGGTGCTGATCGCCATGGCGCTGCTGGCGCTGGCCACGACCTATCCGGCGCTGTCGTTCCTGGTGCAGTCGCCGAGCTTCACCAACATGCTGCTGTCGCTGCTGTGGCTGTCATTCATCTATGGTCTGTATAACGGCGCGATGATTCCGGCCCTCACCGAGATCATGCCGGTGGAAGTACGCGTCGCCGGTTTCTCGTTGGCCTACAGCCTGGCCACGGCGATTTTCGGCGGGTTCACCCCGGCGATGTCGACCTTCCTGATCCAGTACACCGGCGACAAAGCCGCGCCGGGTTACTGGATGAGCATCGGTGCGCTGTGTGCGTTGTGCGCCACCCTTTATCTGTACCGCCGTGCCGGTGGTCGTCTGCAACCTGTCGCGGCCTGAGGAAAACCTGCCATGAAAAAAATCTTTACTGTCACCGCCCTGCTCGCCGGTCTGGCGTTCAACCTGAGCGCCCACGCCGCAGAACTGAGCGTGATGACGTCCGGTGGCTTCACCGCCGCCTACAAAATCCTCGGGCCGAAATTCGCTGCCGCCAGCGGCAACACGCTGACCACCAGCCTCGGCCCGTCGATGGGCAAGGCCCCGGAGGCGATCCCCAATCGTCTGGCACGCGGCGAGCATGCCGACGTGGTCATCATGGTCGGCTATGCCCTCGACGAGTTGATCAAACAAGGCAAGGTCGACCCGGCTTCGCGGGTCGAACTGGCGGACTCGCGGATCGGCATGGTGGTGCGCGAAGGCGCGGCGAAACCGGACATCAGCAGCGTCGACGGTTTGAAGAAAACTCTGCTCGGTGCGCAATCGGTGGCGTACTCCGACAGCGCCAGCGGCGTGTACATCGAGCAGCAGTTGTTCAAGAAGCTGGGCATCGAAGATCAGCTGAAGCCGAAGGCCAAAATGATCGCCAGGATCCCGGTGGGCTCGGAGGTTGCCAGCGGTGACTATCAACTGGGCTTCCAGCAGGTCAGCGAATTACTGCCAGTGCCAGGCGTAAGTTTCGTCGCGAAGATTCCGGAGTCTGTGCAGTCGGTGACGCGTTTCGCTGGCGGCATTCCGGTCAAGGCCGAGCATCCGGAAGAAGCCAAAGCCCTGCTCGCCTACCTCGCCGCGCCTGCCGCCCAGGCCGACGTGCAGGCCACCGGGATGGACTCGGTCAAACGCTGATCGTTGGCGGCTGGACCTTCATTTCCACCACCAGCCGCTCCAGTTCCAAAGCCGCCGGGGTCAGCGTACGACCCCGGCGCTTGAGGATGCCGACGCTGCGCATCACTTGCGGATCGGTCAGCGGCACCCGTGTCAGGATCGGATGATCCGGCCCCGGCAGCGCCATCATCGGCACCGCCGCCACGCCCAACCCCGCCTCGACCAGGCCGATCATCGTCGTCACGTGCCGCGTCTCGCAGATGCTCTGACGCTGCGGCACTACCCCGCCCAACGCCTGATCCAGCAGAAAACGATTGCCGGAGGTCTTGTCCAGACCGATGTAGTCCTGCTGATAGAACTCGTCCCACGTCACGCTGCTGCGCTGCGCCAAGGGATGATCGCGGCGGCAGGCAACAACGTAGCACTCCTGCACAAGCGGTTCGAAGTCGACTTTGGCATCCTGCGTGCCAAGAAAACTCAAACCGAAATCCGCCTCGCCATTGACCACTGCACTCAACACATCGTGAGCGCTGGAGTCGAGCACCTTGACCTTGATCCGTGGGAACTGCTGGTGATAACGCGCGATGACCCGCGGCATGAAGTAGTACGCCGCCGACGGCACACAAGCGACGGTGACATGGCCGAGCCGCGTCGAGGCGACTTCGCTGATGCCCAGCAATGCCACGTCAAGATCATCGAGCAAGCGTTCGACACTGGGCATGAAGCCGCGTCCGGCCTGGGTCAGACTGACCTTGCGCGTAGTGCGCTCGAAGAGTTTGACCCCGAGCGCGTCTTCGAGCTTTTCGATGCGTCGGCTCAACGCCGGCTGCGACAGACGCACGGTGTCGGCGGCCTTGCGAAAACTGCCCTGCTCGACCACCGCGCGAAAGGCTTGCAGGTCGTTGAGGTCGAAGTTGATGGCCATGGCGGTTCCGGAAATTGATGCGCAGGGGTTATAAATGTAACCATTTGATGCAAAACATTACAGCCACAAAGCAAACCCCCTGTAGGAGTGAGCCTGCTCGCGATAGCGGTGAATCAGTCACCGATGATGTCGAATGACCCACCGCTATCGCGAGCAGGCTCACTCCTACAAGGGATCTTTGGTGGATGCAAAGCCGCTGCAGCCCTTATCCTTGTCGTCCCCCGCCGTACCGTTGTCAGGAGTTGACCCATGCCCCATGAAGGCAATCTGTTGCAAGCCGCTGTCGTGTTTCTGTTCGCGGCGGTGCTCACCGTGCCTTTGGCCAAACGTCTGCAACTGGGCGCGGTGCTCGGGTATCTGTTCGCCGGGGTGATCATCGGCCCGTCGGTGCTCGGCCTGATCGGCAACCCGCAGAGCGTGGCGCATATTTCCGAACTGGGCGTGGTGTTGTTGCTGTTCATCATTGGCCTTGAACTGTCGCCGCGACGCTTGTGGGTGATGCGCAAATCGGTGTTCGGCGTCGGCCTGGCGCAGGTGTTGCTGACCGCGTCGGTGATCGGCGTGCTGGCGTTGTCGGTGTTTGGCCAACCGCTGAACAGCGCGATTGTGCTGGGTCTCGGCCTGGCACTCTCCTCTACCGCGTTCGGCCTGCAGAGCCTGGCCGAGCGCAAGGAACTGACCAGCCCCCACGGGCGTTTGGCGTTTGCGATTCTGCTGTTCCAGGACATCGCCGCGATCCCGTTGATCGCGCTGGTGCCGATGCTCGCCGGTGGTGCCGAAAACACCAGCCATGCCGAAAGCCTCAACCATGCGTTGCAGGTGCTCGGTGGCATCGCGGTGGTGGTGGTCGGCGGGCGGTATCTGTTGCGGCCGGTGTTCCGCGTGGTAGCAAAAACCGGTCTGCCGGAAGTGTCGACGGCCACGGCGTTGCTGGTGGTGATCGGCACCGCATGGCTGATGGATCTGGTCGGCGTGTCGATGGCATTGGGTGCTTTTCTCGCCGGTCTGCTGCTGGCGGATTCGGAGTATCGGCATGAGCTGGAAGCGCAGATCGAACCGTTCAAAGGCCTGCTGCTCGGGCTGTTTTTCATCAGCGTCGGCATGGGCGCCAACCTGAGTCTGCTGCTCAGTGCGCCGATCACCGTGCTGGGGCTGACGCTGCTATTGATCGGTCTGAAATTGCCGCTGCTGTTTGTGGTCGGGCGTCTGGCGGGCGGCCTGAACAAGATCAGTGCGATTCGCCTCGGCATCGTGCTGGCGGCCGGCGGTGAGTTCGCTTTCGTGGTGTTCAAGATCGGTCGCGATCAGGGCCTGTTCGAGCCGCGCCTGTATGACTTGCTGGTGCTGACCATCACTCTATCGATGGCGTTGACGCCCCTGTTGCTGTTGCTTTGCGCAAGACTGGTCAGCCCGAAAGTGCAGCCGGTGGAAGTGCCGGAGAAATTCCGCGAGATCGATACCGAAGCACCCCGCGTGGTGATCGCCGGCATGGGCCGGATGGGCCAGATCGTCGCGCGGATTCTGCGCGCGCAAAATATCAATTTTGTCGCGCTGGATACGTCAGTTGAAACCATCGAACTGTCGCGCAGTTTTGGTGGCGTGCCGGTGTTCTACGGTGACCCGATGCGCCCGGAAATCCTCCATGCGGCGAAGGTTGGTGAAGCGGAATATTTCGTCATCGCCACCGACGATCCCGACACCAACATCAAAACCGCCGAGGTGGTGCGCAAGCTCTATCCGCACATGAAAATCATCGCCCGCGCCCGTAACCGTCAGCACGTGCATCGCTTGATCGATGTCGGCGCCGAAGCGATTCGCGAAACCTATTATTCGAGCCTGGAAATGAGCCGACGTACGCTGGTCGGGCTCGGTCTGACCCAGGAACAGGCCGATGCACGGATCAAGCGCTTCAAGCATCACGACGAACAGGTGCTGGAGGCGCAGCACGCGGTCTACGACGACGAGGCCAAAGTCTTGCAAACCGCCCAGGAAGCCCGGGCGGAGCTGGCAAAACTATTCGAGTCGGATCAGTTGGAAGAACAAGCCCGAAAATCCTGAAAATGTGGCGCAGCTCACGCCGCCATCGCGGGCAAGCCCGCTCCCACAGTGGTCGAGTCGAACCGATATTTCGTGTACGACATATAACCCTGTGGGAGCGGGCTTGCCCGCGAAGAGGCCGGCACCGTCAACACTAATATTCTGATTGTTCCCACGCTCCGCGTGGTAACACAGCCCCGGGACGCTCTGCGTTCCATTCTCGAGCAGGAACGCGGAGCGTCCCTTGAGGCATTCCCACGCAGAGCGTGGGAACGATCATGTCGCTCAGGTCAGGCCAGCTCAGCCACGCGTTCCTCCTTGGCCGCTGCTAGTGCGAACCGATCCGCCAGGAACGGGGCGATATCCAGCGGCAACGGCTCGTCATTGACCAGTTTGTCGAGCAGTACGCCGGTGATCGCCGAGGTGAGGATGCCGGTGCGGAAGTGTCCGCAGGCATTCAGGTAACCCTCCACGCCGCGCATCGGCCCGAGGATCGGCAGTTCGTCCGGCGAGCCCGGTCGCAGCCCGGCCCAGGTGCGCTTGAGGTTGACGTCGGCCAGTTCCGGCAGGCAGCGCACCGCGCCCTGCACCAGCCCGGCGATTTCCGGGTAGGTGGTGGTAACGTCGAAGCCCTTGTCTTCGGTGGTGCTGCCGATGAGGATTTCGCCGTTGTCCTTTTGCGCCACGTAGCAGTCGCTGGTGGTCAGGCAGCCGTTGAGGATCTTCGGCATGCGTTCGGTCAGCAGAATCTGGCCTTTGACCGGTTTCACCGGAATGCGAATCCCGGTGGCCCACTCACTAAGATCCGCCGCCCAGGCACCCGCGGCGTTGATCAGCGTCTTGCAGTGAAACACGCCCTCCTCGCTCGTTTGCACCCCGGTCACCCGCGTGCCGTGATGCAACACACCGGTGACATTGGTGTTGACGAAGATCTCCACGCCGTTCTGCCGCGCGCCTTCCATGTAGGCATCGGCAAGGCGGAACGGGCTGACCTGATGGTCGCAGAGAAACTCCAGCGCCCCGCTTGCCTCATGGCTGACGCTCGGTTCGGCGGCGCGCAACGCGGCCTGATCGAGCCAGCGCACCTGATCGGCCAGATGCGGAATGCAGCCGACGATGTGCTCGGCGTAGAGCCGGTCTTCCTCGTCATAGATGACGAATTTCAGCCCGGTCCGCTCGAACTTGAAATCCATCCCGTGATGGTCTTTCAGCTCCCGGTGCAGCGCCGGATACAGCGCGTTGGACTGCAAGGCGAAATCGAAAAACGACTTCGGCAGAATGTGCGGCGTGCTCGCATCCACCGCCACCGCCGCGCCTTGAGTTTCACGCTTGCGATTGGCCGACATCATGCGAAAGAAAATCACCCCGCAACCGAGGCCGACCGACTCGCCGATGGCCCACAATCCGCCGGCCGACGCACGGGTGGCGTTGCCGGGGCGCTTGGCGTCGATCAGCGCAATCTTCAGGTTTTTGCGTTTGGACAATTGATAGGCGCAGGACGCCCCGATCACGCCACCACCGGCAATGACCACGTCGTAGAACTTACTCATGGGCAGCGGCCTCCGTGCCGACAGACTGGAACGCGGAAAAAGGAATCGGATCAATCGGGAAGCGCGGACGCAGCCAGCCTACGTCCTTGCGACCGGTAGCCTGGCGCAGACGATCGCTGCAGTAGCCGACGCACATGCGTCCCTGACAATCGCCCATGCTCACGCGGGTGCGCATTTTCAGGCTGGCGATGTCTTGCACGCCCTGCTCCAGCGCCCGATCGATGTCGGCGCGGGTGGCATTTTCGCAACGGCAGATGACCGTGTCGGCGGCAGGCAACGTGGTCTGGCCGACGCCGCGCGCGGTGTAGCGATCGACCGCCGCCCGAAAGCGCACGATGGCCTTGAGTTTGCTCAAGTAGCGGTCGCGGCGCACCCGCGCCAGTTCCTCTTCGAGCACGCCGCGTTGCAGCAGAATCGACGTCGCTGCAATCCTGCCAGCGAGCATCGCCGCCTCACCACCACGAATCCCGCCCATGTCACCGGCCAGATGCACGTGCGGTTCGTTGCTTTGCTGCCAGATATTGGCATTGGCGCGCAGATAACCGTCGTCACTGAAACCGTGATCAAGGCCCATCTGCTGGCTCAACTGGGTGCGCGGAATAAAGCCGTAACCGACCGCCAGGGTCTGCGCTTCGAAGCGCTCGACGCGGCTCAGGTCCGGCTCCCAGGTCGCCGAATACGGTGCGACGCTGACGCTTTTCAGTTCGCCCTCGCCCTGTGCCTCGACCACGCCCCAGCCGTAATGCATGGGGATGTCGTGCAGTTTCAGGTACGCAAGCATGCTCAAGCCATCGAGGAACAGCTGCGGTTTGTTCAGCAGCGCCAGACTTTCCCGGGCGATCTTGCCGAATGCGCAGGCCTCATACACGCCCGTGACGCGTACGCCAGACGCATGCAGTTGCGTCGCCACCAGCGGCAACAGCGGCCCGGTGCCGGCAATGATCACCGGCCCTTGCGGCTTGACCACGCCACTTTTGATCTGCAGCTGCAGGCCGCCCAGCATGGTTACCCCCGGCAATGTCCAGCCAGGGAACGGCACGCTGCGCTCGTGGCAACCGGCGGACAACAGCAACTGTGGGTATTCGATCTCATGCAATTGCTCGTCGCTGTCGAGCACCACCAACGCACGGGTGCCTTCGGCGCCGACCACGCGATGGTTGAGACGCACGTCGACCAGTCCGGCCTGTTCCTGAAACTCACCGTGCAGCTTGCCCAGCGCCTCAGCGTAACGTGGGCCCAGATAGTCCAGTTGCACGCCGTCACGCAGCGGCCCGCGATACACCACGCCGCCGAGGCGCGACGCTTCTTCGAGCAAGGTGCAGCGCACGCCGTGACGGGCCAGTTCGATGGCGGCGGCCATCCCGGCGGGGCCACCGCCGACAATCACCGGTTGCAGGCTCATACGACCTCCTGCGCAGTGATGCGATTGACCTGGGTTTGAATCTGCATGCCGTCGCGCACCACGGTCTGGCAGGCGCGGCGTTTATGCCGACCGTTGATTCGCACCAGGCAGCATTGGCACACGCCCATGCCGCAATACGCGCCGCTGATCTGGTTGTGATCGTTGCGGGCGATCTGGCGCAGGCCGAGGGATTGAATAACGCTGAGGACGGTTTCGCCGATAGCAGCGGTGACAGGCTGGCCGTTGATATGCACAGTCATGTCCGCCTGCACCAAAGGCTGGATATCGAAGGATCTTTCTAGGCAGTTCATTGCAGTGTTCGTCCGTGAAAAATTCAGAAGAGTGTTGCGCCAGCTCCTTGCTGCACTACACCGTGCCGTCCCGTTTTTAATGCTTTCAGGGGGACGTGCGGTACTCCGTCAGCGCAACAAAGTGCGCGCGGAAACAATGTAGTCGATACCGCGGCAAAAAGATTGGATCCATTTAAGGTAAGGGGTATCGCGAAGGGAAATATTGATCCAGAGCAGGCCAGGCAGCAGAAAGCAAAAAGCCGCTTTCACCCGAAGATGAAAGCGGCCGAGGCATCCTGCCTCAGAGGGATCAGTGCACGAACAGGGCGATCAGGATGATGATCGGAATAGGCACGCCGAGGAAAAACAGCAGTAATGAGCGCATGGTTTTGCTCCTTGTTTAACGGACTGGAGTGGTCGTGGTGTAGGTGTCGACTTCGACGTATTCCACCGCGTCGCGACGACGACCGCCGAACGTGGCGGCGAGGCTGGCGAAGAACGCACCGGCCAGTAGCGCGACGAACATCCAAAGCGAGGTGTAGGCAGCGACTTTGGCGGCGGTGTCGGCGGCTTGTTGAGCTTTCAGTTTGGCGTCGGCGATGGCTTTCTGCGTGTTGGCGTAGATCTCATCGACACGGCGCTCGGCATCGGCCTGGCTCAGATTGGTCCGCTGGGCGACCAGTTGTGCGAGGTAGGTGCGGTCTTCGGCGCTTAACTGACCGTTGGCCAGGCTCTGGGCGAAGATGCGGGTCACGGTGCCGCGTGCGGCGTCATCGCTGACGGCGACAGGACGATCGTCGCGGAACAGGCTGTCGACGAAATAGCCGTACTGATCACTGTCCGTGTTGGCAGCAGCCGAACCGGCGGCCTGACTCATCGCACCGGCAGCACCGCCGACAACGTTGGCACCGGCCTGCACCCCGCCATTGATGACGCTGCTGACCGAGCCTACCACCAGAATCGCGGTGACCAGCGTGGCTACACACCAGGCGAGAAAACCGTGGGCGGTGTCGCGGAAGTACACCTCGTCACCGTGCATGTTCGCCCACTTCACTCGCAGGCGACCGGCGATGTAGCCGCCCATCCCGGAGGCAATGATCTGCGTCACTGCCAGCCAGACAATCGTCGAAATACCCAAGCCCTTGGCGCTGACGCCCTCACCGGCCCACGGTGAAACAGCGGAAAAACCCAGACCGAAGCCGAGCAACACCAGGATCATCGACAACGCCGCAGCCGCCGCAGCGCCCGCAAAGATCGCGCCCCAGGACACACCTGATACGCTGCTTGATTCTTCAACGGCAGAATAAATTCCATCAGAAGATCTGTTCATTGTTGTTCTGCTCCAGGCATGAAAAATGATGTTACAAGTACTCAACGGAGCAATTGCAGCGAGCGTGCCAGTCGTCAGAACAAAATATACATAGTGTTTTCAACCAGTTAGAAAAGATGAACTTCCTCAGACCATGCAAAATGCAACAAGCGCCGGATAACGGCGGGTTTTCTGCATTGGCTGACGGGGTGAAATCGGCGTTTGTGACAGGCGCAACATGAAAGTTAATTTAAAGCGTCACGGAAATTTCTTGGCAAAATGCTGCCATTCCGTTTGAACCGATCAGCAGGCCTGCCTATGACTCGTATCTTGACCATCGAAGACGACGCCGTGACCGCTCGGGAAATCGTCGCCGAACTCAGCAGCCACGGGCTCGACGTCGACTGGGTCGACAATGGCCGCGAAGGCCTCGACCGCGCCGTGAGTGGCAATTACGACCTGATCACCCTCGACCGCATGTTGCCCGAGCTGGATGGCCTCGCCATCGTCACCACCCTGCGCACCATGGGCGTCGCGACGCCGATTCTGATGATCAGCGCCCTCTCCGACGTCGACGAGCGTGTGCGGGGCTTGCGCGCCGGCGGTGACGATTACCTGACCAAGCCGTTCGCCACCGACGAGATGGCCGCGCGGGTCGAAGTGCTGTTGCGCCGCCAGAACAGCGTCGCCACGCAAGCGACGACGCTGCAGGTCGCCGACCTCGAACTGGACTTGATCAGCCACGAGGCGCGCCGTGCCGACCAGGTGCTGACGCTGCTGCCTACCGAGTACAAACTGCTCGAATTCCTTATGCGCAACAGCGGCCAGATTCTTTCGCGAATGATGATTTTCGAAGAGGTCTGGGGCTATCACTTCGACCCGGGCACCAACCTGATCGACGTGCACATCGGCCGCCTGCGCAAGAAAATCGACGCAGCCGGCAACGTTCCGCTGATCCGCACGGTACGGGGCTCCGGCTATGTCATTGCCGAACCCGTCTGACGGCTGGCGCTCCTCCAGCAGCCGCCTGCTGGCGCTGTACAGCTCGCTGTTCGTGGCCTGGAGCGCGATCCTCATGGGGGTCATGTATTACGAGGTGTCGGGCTACCTCGACAGCCTCGCCAAGCATTCGCTGATGCAACGTCAGCACCTGTTTTCGCATTTTCGCGGTGAGCAACTGGAAGACGCCCTCGCCGCCAGCATGACCTTCGATATTCGCGGCATCGACGCCTACGGCCTGTTCAGCGCCGACGGCGTTTACCTCGGCGGCGCACTGCAACAGATTCCCGAAGGCCTGCCGCTGGACGGCAAGATCCACATGCTCGCCGACTGCGCCGATTCCGACGATCCGACCCTGCCGAGCGACAGCTGCGATGCCGTCGCCACGCAAACCCGCGATGGCCGCTGGCTGGTTTTGTTGCGCGACAACGGTTCGCTGTTCGCGGTGACGCGGATCATTTTGCATGCGTTGTTCTGGGGCGTGTCGCTGACCATTCTGCCAGGTGTCGCCGGATGGCATTTGCTGCGGCGCCGACCGTTGCGCCGGATTCGGGCGATTCAGGACAGTGCCCAAGCGATCGTCGCGGGTGATCTGACCCATCGTTTGCCGCTGTCCAACCGCCGCGATGAGCTGGACATGCTCGCGGCCATCGTCAATGCGATGCTGGAGCGCATCGAGCGACTGATGAATGAAGTCAAAGGCGTCTGCGACAACATCGCCCACGACTTGCGCACGCCTCTGACGCGCCTGCGCGCGCAGTTGTATCGCATGCAGCAACAGGCCGGCGAAGGCTCGCAGGAAGCGGCGCAACTGGATCTGGTACTGGCCGAAGCCGATACGCTGATGGCGCGGTTTCGCGGCTTGCTGCGGATTTCCGAACTGGAAGATCGTCAGCGCCGCTCGGGTTTCGTGCAGCTCGACCCGGTGCAATTGCTCGAAGAACTGCATGAGTTCTACTTGCCGCTGGCTGAAGAAGGCGAGCTGCGTTTCGAATTGAACATGCCGGAAACCCTGCCGCCGCTCAATGGCGACCGGGCGTTGTTGTTTGAGGCATTGGCGAATCTGTTGAGCAACTCGATCAAGTTCACCCCGCCCGGAGGCACGGTGCTGCTGCGTGGGGTGAATGTTGGTGGGCAAACGCAGATCGAGGTGCACGACTCGGGGCCGGGGATTCCCGAGGCCGAGCGTGAGGCGGTGTTTCAACGGTTTTATCGCGCCGAGGGCGGGCAACCGAAGAGCGGTTTTGGCCTTGGCTTATCGATCGTCGCGGCGATTGTCAGCCTGCATGGCTTCAGTCTGCAGGTGAGCAGCAGCGATCTGGGCGGGGCGAAATTGCTGCTCGATTGCCGGCAGAGTCTGATCGGCAATTCCTGATCAGCGTTTTGCTGATCGTTCCCACGCTCTGCGTGGGAATGCAGCCCGGGACGCTCCGCGTCCCTATTCGAGAGGCGGAACGCGGAGCGTCCCTTGAGGCATTCCCACGCAGAGCATGGGAACGATCGGTCCGTGGTGACCTAGGCCGGGTAATTGGCGCGCAATGCGTCCAGCCCGCCCTGGTAGATGCCGTTGAACAGCGCCACCACTTCCTCATCGCTCACGCCGACGGCGGTAAATCGTCCCGACCAGGTCACTCGTGCGCCCTGCCCCTGGGCCTCGACCTTGAGCGTGGCCAGATAATCAGTCGCCGGAAACGGTGCCTGTTCGATCGAATAGCTGTACGTCATGGCGGCGTTGTCGAAGTTTTGCAGGCGCTCGATCACCACGCCGCCGTCAGCGGTTTTCAGGCTGCGCACCCGTCCGCCGTCGGTCAGGGTGCTTTCGGTAATGAGCGGCAGCCAGTCGGGCAGCGTGTTGAAGCCGCCGATCAATTGCCAGACCTGGTCGGCCGAGGCCGGGATGTCGATGGTTGCAGAAGCGGTTGCCATGGAAGTGGTCTCTCTCGTCAGTTCAAATATTGTAGCCCCTCACCCTCCGGGAGAGGGTTAGGCGGGCGGCGATCCGATGAGAGTTTTTCAGTTCTCCAACAACCGAAGCAGCCCCTGACCATCAACCCCGACCCTGATCGCGTCATAACTGGCAATCGTCGCATGTGCCGTTTCCAGCGGATGCTGATGAGTCGTGGTAATGATCATCAACGGCGCACCCGCCGCTTCCGCTGCCTGAATGCCCACTGCTGCGTCTTCAAATATCAGGCAATCACCCGGTTCAACTCCGAGGCGTTGCGCCGCCAAGCGATAGCCGGCGGGATCCGGCTTGCCGGCCTTGACGTCCTCCGCTGTGATCAGCACCGCAGGCGCGGCGATGCCGGCGGCGGCCATGCGGCGCAACGCCAAATCAAGCGGTGCCGAAGTGACCATCGCCCAGCGCTCGGCCGGCAGGCTGTTGAGAAACGCAGCGGCGCCGGGAATCTCGACGATGCCTTCGACGTCATCAATTTCTGCGGCAGTAATGAACGCCGCTTGCGCTTCGGCATCCACCCCCGGCAAGTTCAGACGCGTGATGGTATCGATGGCCCGCGCACCGTGGATGGTCGGCAAAAATGCTTCGACATCGACGCCATGGCGTACCGCCCAGGCCGACCAGATGCGCTCCGCAGCGGCGATGGAATTGAGCACGGTGCCGTCCATGTCGAACAGAAAGGCAGCGAACGCGCGGTCGAAAACAGAAGTCTCAGCAGACAAAAGGGCAAATCCTCTGACAGGGGGGGCGGGCAAATTCGCCCGCCAATGTAGCATCTGTCAGTGCAGCTGCGGGGCCTTGGAGTTGAATGCCTCTTCCACGCAGTCGAGCAACTGACCGATCGCCCAGGGCTTCTTGATGAACGCCACCGAATGTTTGACCCCCGAGGTTTCCGGGGTCTCGTAACCGGACATGACCATCACCGGTTTTTCCGGCCAGCGGTCACCGACCAGATTGGCCAGGTCGGCGCCGTTGAGCGTGCCGGGCATGGTGATGTCGGTCAGTAATAGCGCAACGTCTGCTGCATGTTTTTCCAGATACAGTGATGCTGCGTCAGCGCTGGTTTGCGGTTCGACCTTGAACCCTTCCTCCTGAAGAATTTCGCAAAGAAACTCCAGAATCAACGGATCGTCTTCCACTACCAGAATCAACCCGCCAGGAAGGTGCGCGCTCGACGTAGGTGTAGGGCACATGAACAGCACTCCCCCGAATTACATTTCGATTAGCGGTTTGGATCCGCTGCTTAACTGGTATGAGCAGTGGGCTCTGTATAAATTCACTTTTGATACAGGACTTTTCGACAACGAGCTTTTCAGCGGTTATGGGCCAACGTTCGCAACCCGGCAATTGTGGTTAAAATGCCGGCCCATTCTGCTTGCCGATCCTGCCCGATGACCCCAGAAGCCCTCGCCACTCTCCACGCCCATTTGCTGCCGGCACTTGCCGCCGCCCCTAGCGAAACCCGTCGCCTGTTTCATGGGCGCGGGCGCTGCTGGCCGGGGCTGGAGCAGTTGACGGTGGACTGGTTGCAAGGCGTGGTGCTGGTGTCGCTGTTCAAGGAACCGGCACCTGAACAACTGGAAGGTCTGAAGCGCTTGCTGCTCGAAATCATTGCGGGGGACGAATGGCGACAGTGCGGCGCGCACACCTTGTTGATTCAGCATCGCTATTTGCCACAAAGCACCGCCGAATGGCTGCTCGGCGAAGAGATAGAGGAAATGACCGTCGTCGAGGGCGGCTTGCAATATCGCGTCGATCTGGGCCGCAAGCAGAACGCCGGGCTGTTTCTCGACATGCGTTACGGCCGCAACTGGGTGCGCGAACAGGCCAGCGGCAAACGCATTCTCAACCTGTTTGCCTACACCTGCGGTTTCTCAGTCGCAGCCATTGCGGGAGGCGCCAGCCATGTGGTCAACCTCGACATGTCGCGCGCGGCGCTGAGCCGCGGTCGCGACAATCATCGCCTGAACGGCCATGACCTGAGCAAAGTCAGTTTCCTCGGCCACGACCTGTTCAAGTCCTGGGGCAAGGTGATCAACAGCGGCCCGTACGATCTGGTGATCATCGATCCACCCTCGTTTCAGAAAGGCAGTTTTCTACTGACCAAGGATTACCAGCGCGTGCTGCGGCGCCTGCCGGAATTGCTCACGGCGCAGGGCAGCGTACTGGCGTGCATGAACGACCCGGCGTTCGGCTCGGATTTTCTGATCGATGGCGTGACGCGGGAAGCGCCGCAGTTGCGCTTTGAACAACGGCTGGAAAATCCGCCGGAGTTTCCGGACATCGATGCGGAGAGCGGCCTGAAGGCGCTGGTTTTCCAGCGCAACGCCTGAGTTCCTGACGACGTCCCCTTGTGGGAGCGAGCCTGCTCGCGAAAGCGTTCTATCAGTCGCAGCGATGTTGACTGAGCTAGCGCATTCGCGAGCAGGCTCGCTCCCACAGGGTCAGCGTTTTGCTTCAGAAATTTGGCGGGTCGCGCAAACAGCCTGGGGTGTCCATTGATTGTCCCCCTTGCGCAAACTCAATCGGGCAATGGCGAGTCGGCTCGAATCGAGCGCCATGCGGCTTGCGCCAGCACCTGGCGATATTCCATCGGACTGCCCTTGACCCGCCCCGCCAGCCACGCCCGGCAATAGCTGTCGGCCTGGCCGATGATCAGCGATGGCAACAGTTCGAAGGGCAACTCGCGCAGTTCACCCATGCGCCCGGATTCGCCGAGCCATTCGCGCAGGCGCCGATTGCGCGTTTTGTTGCGCTCGGCCAATTCATCCTTGAACGGACCCTTGGTCACGGCAAATCGTGCGTGATACTGAAAGCGCGCCCATTGCGGCTGGCGCTCGACCCAATCGAGATAGCTGAAAACCAAGGCCTGGACGCCCTCTTCGGTGCTTTGCGCGGCCTCCAGATATTCATCGCGTAACCGCGTCTGATCCTCCAGCGCCGTGAAAAACAGCGCCGCGACCAAGCCTTCCTTGTTGCCGAAATGATGATAGATCGCGCCGACGCTGGTGTCGCACTCGGCACGAATCATCTCGATGGTGGTGGCCTCGATCCCCTGCTCGTTGAACAGGTTCAGCGCCTTGCGAAAGATATCGCGCTTGAGCTCGGCGCGGCGGCCGGGGTAACTGCGTTCAAGTAGATCTGCGGTGTCCATGCTGCTCACAGCCTGAAAGTAAAAAGGGAAGACATGCTGGTGCCCGGAAAAAAGCCTGCACAGGTTGACAGATTTCCCGCAGACAGAATACCGTTCCGTTACAGAATATTGTTCTGTAACGGAACATAATTCTGCTCGACCACTTATCGCGAGGCGTTTCCCATGAGTCAATCTCTCAGCATGTTCAACAGCGTCGGCTCCGATGCCTTCAGCAAAATGGCCTGCCAGTTCGCCCCCTACTTCAGCACGATCAACCCGGTCATCAGCGAACTGCGCCCGAACGCCGCCACCGTTCAAGTGCCGTTTCGCAAGGAAATCACCAACCACCTCGGCACGGTCCATGCGATTGCCATGTGCAACGCCGCAGAGCTCGCTGGCGGCATGATGACCGACGTTTCGATTCCCGACGGCGCACGCTGGATTCCCAAAGGCATGACCGTGGAATACCTGGCCAAGGCCAAAACCGACGTGACGGCGGTGGCCAGCGCTGAAGGCGTGGATTGGCAAAGCGAGGGCGACAAGGTGGTGACCGTCGATATTCACGATACCGAGGGAAAAAAGGTCTTCACGGCGCGGATTACCATGAATGTAAAGCTTGGCTGAATAGCCGGGTTTAGCGGGAGCCAGCCCTCACCCGGAGGTAAGGGCGCCGATCCCGGTTGGCTGCCGACCTGATCGTTCCCACGCTCCGCGTGGGAATGCAGCCCCGGACGCTCCGCGTCCATTGCGTCACGGGGGATACTCCGGCTAACTCAGTGCAACGTCAGTCGCTGGCGGACGAATTCCTCGGTATGCCGGGTCGTCTGATCCAGATGCCGGTCACGCTGTTTCTCGGCGTCGAGCATGGCGCGCTTGCCGTTTTTCTGCAGCAGGTAGGTATGAATCTGCTGCACCTCGAGTGAGCGATAAATCGGGGTGGTGTCGATAAATCCGCGCAGGCCGTTGCTGCGGTAGTGCCGGGTGCTCATCAATACCTGGGTTTCGCGCGAGCCGATCACCTCGAAACCCAGCGCCTCGGAATACGGGACTTTGCCAACGCTGCACGTCAGTTCGGCATGCGGGTAGCGCCCGACCATCTCGCCGATCATTGCCCGCGCCACACCCTGGCGCCGATGTCCTTCGCGCACGGCCATGTAGGCGACGCTGCACGCTTCCCAGTCGCCCTGCACCGGCAGGTACAGAAGAAAGCCGATCACCTGCTCCGGGTCGTCCTCGTCAGTCGCCACCAGCAACTCCACTTCGGTGCCCTTCTCGGCGTTCAACGCCTCGAGATACAGATGCACCTCATAACCCACCGCGTACTGATAGACGTTGTAGAGCAGGTTGCTCGGACCAAGGCCGACGGCGCTGATGTCGGTCAGGTAGTCGACGACCATTTGCAGAATCTGACTGTTGACGCCTTCGGGGCATGGGGTCTTGTAGTGGGTGATGCGTGGCATGACAGGCGAACTCCGGCGGAAAACCGCGACATCATACCTTGTGGATCGACAGAATCTGCTGATGGCAGCTCACCGTCACTGCTGCGGCGCGACGACCTTGAATTTGATCGCGATCTCTCTGGACACCACCGAGTCCGCCCACTCACCCGCGCCAAGGCCGAACTCGTCGCGCTTGAGGATCATCTCGCCGTCGAACACACCGATGCCACTGCCCGGTTTCAACTCCACAGGCACCTGCACAGCGCGCGTCATGCCTTTGAGCGTGAGCTGGCCGTCGACCAGATAGCGATGCTCGGCCACTTCGGTGAAGCGCGTCGACTGAAACACCGCTACGGGAAATTTTGCAGTATCGAACCACGCCGGTTTCACCAGTTCGGTGTTGGCGTCTTCACTGCCGGCGTCGATGCTGGTGAGGTCGATATGCAGCGTAGTCCGGGCGCCATCGAGGCGGGTGCTGTCGAAATCCAGCACCGCCTCGAACTTGCCAAAGGTGCCATACATCGGCGCGCCCATTTGCTTGTAGGTAAAGCTGATCTGGCTGGCGGTGGTGTTGACCCGGTTGTATTCGAGCGCCTGCACAGCGGTCGTGGCGCACAGGCAAAACGCGGCAGCCAGCAGCAATCGGATCGACATGACTTCTCCAGGCTGGGCTCGCTATCAGGGCGCCTCGATTGACTTAAGCAAACAACCGGTCGTTACGCCAACTCGACCTCAGTAGTCGCGCTTTCACGCGAGTCTGCACCGCCCTGCTTCGCGCGCCGGCGTAACCGGTGGCGCAATCTGAGCGCCGGGCGTTCGACGCAGTAATACGTCACGCCGCTGCACAGCAAAGACAACAGCAGCACAGCGCCGACAACGCTGGCATCGTACGCCACCGGCCAGAAGCCGCGCAGCACGTACATGACGACAAAATGATTGAGAAATACGCCGTAGCTGATATTGCCAAGGAACTCATCGACCCGGTGGAACTTGAGTCTGCTCAGCCAAAAAACCACGGGAATGCCCACCGCGATGCCCAGTGTGACTTCGGCGTTGAACGGGCGACGCTCGACCCATCCGATCATGATCGCGATAAACAACAACCCCGCCGCCACCGCCGTACTGGCAATCAGCAGCGAACCTTTGACGTTGGGTTGGTAAAGATAACTGCCACACAGGAACATGAACAAAACGCCGGGCAGCAACCGATAGCCATAGATATCGGTATTGATGTAACCAAGGCAGGCCAACAGGAATATGCCGACAGACACTGCGAATGCCACTCCCCGCATCCGCAAGATCAGCAGGACTGGAATGACCAGGTAGAAACTCATCTCCAGCCCCAGCGACCAGGCGGGCGGCACGATCTCGGTACCGCCGATACCGAACATGTAAAAACCCAGCGGTAGCATCAGCACGCTGCTCAGGATGGTTTTCAACGTGAGCTCAGCCGCCTGAGGCGTGCCGGGTAGCAAGAAGTGGATCACCAGACAGGAAGCGATGAAATAGAACAGAAACTGTGGATACAGCCGCAACGCTCTGTCGAGGTAGAACAGACCGACGTCTCCGAGCGAGCGATAATTGCGCTCGATCAGCGAGCTCATTACGAACCCGCTGATGATCAGGAAGGAAATAACGGCAACGACGCCCGGATTGAGCCCGGCGAAGGTTTTGCCCATATGAGACACAGCGACCAATACGGCCAACAGCAGACGAAACGCCCCCACTTACACCTCGAATATCCTTATTGTTATGGCGCGTAAGCTACGACGCGGTCGGCCATAAAAACAGCAAAATCTGCATTCGCCGGCTTCGGTTCTACACCAACCGCTCGATCTTCTGATGCCGCCAGACCAGTTTGTAATACAGCGTTTGCAGCACCAGCATGCCCAGATAGGCCACCGGAAACGCCATCCACACGCCCTGCAAACCAAACTGGCCGTCGAGCCAATACGCCGCCGGCAGTTGCACGCCAACCACACAGATAATTGCAATGACGACCGGCACCAGCACCGTGCCGCTGGCGCGCATGATGCCGCCGATGATCGCCTGGAAGCCGAACACCAACAGGCTCCACAACATGATGTGCAGCAGATGCTCGGCCATCGCCCGGGTCGAGTCGTCGGTAAGGAACAGCCCGAGCAACCAGTGCGATAGCAGATAGCCGAGAACGATCAAGCCACCGGTCAGGCACACGTTGATCACAAGGCCCGTGCGCAGGATCGGGCCCATGCGTTCCAGCCGTCCGGCACCAATGGCCTGCGCGCCAAGAATCGATGCGGTGATCGCGATCGACAACGCCGGAAACTGCACGTAGTTGACGATCTGCGTCACCGCGCCATAAGCCGCGGTTGCTTGCGAGCCGTGCTGGTTGACCAGTGCCAGAATTACCAGCTCCGACAGCGACAGCACGATCATCTGCACGCCGGTCGGCAGACCAATGCGCAGCACCTTGCCGAGAATCGCCCCGTCGAGTCGCAGGGCAGCAAAAAACTCCCGGTCCGGCGCCAGCGGATGCCCCTTGCGAATCAAGCGCCACGCCAGCCAGGCCATCGCCGACAGGTTACCGGCCAGCCCGGCATAGGCCGCGCTTTGAATACCCAGTTGCGGCAAGCCGAACCAGCCGCGAATCAGTGCCGGCGTCAGCGCCAGCCCGACGCAGGTCGAGACCATCAGCGCCAGCAGCGGGGAGAGCGTATCGCTGACCCCGCGCAGCAATTGCGTAAACAGCACGAACACCAGCAGCGACGGCAGAATCCACAGCATCACATGGGCGTACGCCACCGCATCGTCCAGCACATCCGCCGGCGTTCCCAGCCCGGTCAGCGCCTGTCGCGCAAACACGCTGCCGAGCACCGCCGCGAGCAAACCGATCAATACGCCCAGCAACAGCGTCGCGCCCGCAATGGCCTTGACCATGTGCGGTTCCCGCGCGCCCCAAGCCTGACCGATCAGCACACCCGCCCCTGCGCCGAGGCCGATCACCAACGCAATGAAAAAGAACACCACCGGAAACATCCCCGACACCGCCGCCAGTGCCTGGGTGCCGAGCATCTGGCCGATATAGATGCTGTTGACCGTGCCCGACATCGATTGCAGAAAATTCGACAGCACCATCGGCGCAAGGAACAGCAGATAGGTTTGCCAGAGCGGGCGGTGGTCGGCGACTTGCATTGAGGGGAGGTCCATCTCTACGGCGGGAGGGTTGGTGGAGGATAGCTTCGATGAGTTGCGAGCGGTGTGCAATTAACATTTCCGTTCGCTGTTTATCAGCGGTTCAAACATTGGCTAAACAATCGCTGACGGCAGTAGGTAGCGTGCCACGGGCTGTGGTAAACAACACCCACGCCCATTTTTCTGCTTGAGGTCTGTTCATGCCGCACGTTGCCAATTTGCTGACCGCTACCCTTCTCACCCTGCTCGCCACTACCGTTCAAGCCGCCGCGCCCGCCGAAACCTTGAAGCCGTTGGTGCAGACGCTGAACGAACGCCTGAGCATCGGCGACCTCGTGGCGTTGACCAAATGGGACAGCGGCAAGCCGATCCAGGACAGCCCGCGTGAAGCGCAGGTCATCGCCAATGCGCGAACGCTGGCCGCAGAACGGCAACTCAATCCGGAGGACGTTGCGCAATTGCTCGCCGCGCAAATGGAGGCGAACAAGCTGGTGCAGTACGGTCTGCTCGCGCAGTGGCAGGCCGCCGGCGCCGCGCCGGACACGCCGCGTCCTGATCTGGGCAAGCAGATTCGTCCACGCCTTGATGAGTTGCAAACGCGGCTGTTGCAGCAGTACGCCGACTTTGCGTCGTATCGCCATGACGCCGACTGCCCAAAATGGCTGGCCAATGCACGCAAAGGCCTGACTCAGGATGCGCTGCATGATCTGGCACTGACCCGTGCAACCGGTGAGCTGTGCATTCGCCCGATAGCGCCGTAATCAATCGCGTACGCAGCTCTTGCAAAAGCACAGGCAAGCCAAGCTGAAACTGCCGCGGGGCATCCACACGCGACTGGCCCCCGCCGCCCATTGCGCATACCATTCGCCGACAAAAATCAGAACAGACCCTGCCTGCCATGCTCAAAGCCAGTCTGCGTAGCCACCTCACCCTCTGGTTCGCCGGTTTGTCTTTGCTGACACTGTTGAGCGTGGGCTTCTATGTCGGCCACATCGCCACCGAGCAGATGAAGCAAGCCAGCGGCAATGCGCTGCTCAATACCGCGCGCGCAGCGGCGTCCTTGTTGGGCGAACAACTGCGCGAACGCCAGTTGGAGGTTTATCTGCTCAGCCGTGCGCCGCATCTGGAACGCGGCGATCTCGACAATCCCGCAATCCTCAAATCGATGCAATTGCGCACCGAGGCCCGCGCCGAGTATGCGTGGATGGGCGTCACTGACGCCGAGGGCAAGGTGCGTCAAGCGGTGGGCGGTTTGCTGGTCGGCCAGTCAGTGCAGCAACGGCCTTGGTTCCGGGCCGGGCTGGACGGTGAGTACACCGGTGACCCGCATGAAGCCGTGCTGCTGGCGAAAATGTTGCCCGGTTTGCCCAACGGCGAGCCGCTGCGCTTCATCGATTTTGCCGCGCCGATCCATAACGCCGAAGGCCGGGTGATCGGCGTGCTGGGCGCGCATGCGCACTGGAGCTGGGTGACCCGCATGGTCGAGTCGGCGGCGTTCGCGCATAAACATTCTGCGCCGGACATCGAAGCGTTGATCATCGATCACGATGGTAAGGTTCTTTACCCGGAAGCACTGGCTGGCCAGCAAGTGGCGACGGCTGACGAGGAGTTGCAAGGCTGGACGGCGAGCAACGGTTTTCTGACCAGCACGGTCAGCGTGCCGACGCCCTCCAGCACGGCACTGACCTGGTCGATTGCGGTGCGTCAGCCATTGCAAACCGCACTGCAACCGGCACGCCTGCTGTTTTACAAATTGCTGATTCTCGGCGTGTTCGCGGCGGTGATTTTTGGTCTGGTAGCCTACTATCTGGCGCTGTATCTGAGCCGGCCGATCGAGCAGCTCGCGCACTCGGCCCGGCAAGTGCAGAACAAACAGACCGGTGTGCAATTTGCCCTGCAACACCCGGTGCAGGAAATCGCCCAGCTCGGCCAGTCGATCGAGGCCATGACCCAGTCGCTGCTGGCCAAGGAGCGCGAACTGCAACAAGCCAATGCTTCACTGGAAGCCACCGTCGCACAGCGCACCGCGGCGCTGACCCAGGCCAATGCCGAACTGCTGAGTCTGGCCACCCACGACGCCTTGACCGGCGTTTATAACCGTCGTCGTTTCGACGAAAAACTCACCGAGTACACCCTGCTGTTTCGCCGCACCGGTCGGCCGTTCTCGCTGCTGCTGATCGACGCCGACCACTTCAAGCACATCAATGACACGCATGGTCACGCCATGGGCGATGCCGTGCTGCAACAATTGGCGCAACTGATTCAGGCCAGTGTGCGCACCACCGACTTCATCGCTCGTTACGGTGGTGAAGAGTTCGCCGTGCTGCTGCCGGAAATCGCAACCCCCGATACACCCGAAGTGGTCGCCGAAAAGATCCGCGCGGCCATCGCCAGCGCAGATTTCCCCGGCATCGAGCAGGTCACGGTGAGCATCGGCATCGGCCTGGCCGACCCGGCCGACAACAGCCATGCCGCGCTGCTCAAACGTGCAGACCAGCAGCTATATCAGGCCAAGGCGAACGGTCGCAATCGGGTGGCTTGAGCAGGCGTTGCGCAGATATTGCTTCGGCGTTGTAGCTGGAAATTTCCGCAGAACTTACTGCGAAAACGTCTGCAGATACGCCAGCAGATTATCCAGCTTCTCCTCGTCACTCAGTCCCCAGAAAATCATCCGCGTGCCGGGCACCACGCCTTTCGGGTCTTTGAGGTAGGCAATCAGCGTGTCGCGGTCCCAGGTCAGACCTGAGTTTTTCATCGCGTCAGAATACACATAGTTCGCGGAGGTCCCGGCCGGTCGACCGAGGATGCCATTGAGTTGCGGGCCGAATCCGGGACGGGCCGATTCGCCGACCTGGTGGCAACCACCGCACAGGCGCGGGAAGATTTTTGCGCCGGCTTCGGGGTCGCCTGCGGCCTGCGTGAGAGGACTGAGCAGGCCAGTGCCGAGCAGCAGCGCGAGGGTCAATGCAGCAGTGTTGTTCATCGCAAGTTCCGGTTCCATTTCAACGGGCGGCGCAAGGTTAGCATTTTGTGTTTATAGATAAGCGCCGAGGATCTGGCGGATTTTCCTCAGCGCCTGACGCAGTACATCGATATCTACCGAGCCCAGTGCCAGGCGAATCGCGTGCGGTACATGGCTCGCCACGGCGAACGGCTCGGCGCTGGTGACCGAAATCTGCTCGCGCATCAATTCGACGACGATCTGGTCGGCGCGCACGTCTTCCGGCAGCGGTAGCCAGAGGAAATACGAAGCCGGATGGCCAATACAATGCAGACCTTTGAGCACGTCGGCGGCCAACGCTTGTCGCGCCATGGCGTCGTTGCGTTTCTGCTCTTCAAGCAGCGTCACGGTGCCGTCGTCGAGCCAGCCGCAGGCAATGGCGGTCATCACGCCCGGCGTGTTCCAGGTCGTGGCACGGATCACCCGTTCCAGCGCTGGCACCCGCTCGAGCGGTGCGGCGATGAAGCCAACGCGCAGGCCCGTGGCGATATTTTTCGACAGGCCCGAGACGTAAACCGTGCGCTCCGGCGCCAGATCAATCAGCGCGCGTGGTGGGTTTTCCACCAGAAATGCGTAGGCCGCGTCCTCGATCAGTGTCAGATCATACCGCCGGGCGATCGCCACCAATTGCTCGCGTTGCGCCAACGGTGTCACCCAGCCCAGCGGATTGTGCAGTGTCGGCATGCAGTACACGGCACGCACGGCGCGATGGCGACAGAGCTTTTCCAGGGCGTCGAGATCCGGCCCCTGAGCGCCGGACGGGATCGCGACAATCTCCAAATGCAGCGCTTCAGCCAGGACTTTGAAGCCGGAATAGGTCAATGCGTCGGCGGCGATCACGTCGCCGGGCTTGAGCAACGCCATCAGCGTCACTGCCAGCCCCTGCTGGGCGCCGTTGACGATCAGCACTTGCTCGGCCGTTACCTCGACGCCGCGGCTCAGCAAATGCCGGGCAACGGATGCGCGCTCGTGGGCGCGACCGGCGTGGGGCTGGTAGCGCAACAGCGCTTCAAGGTCACCCGACAAGGCCAATTGGCGCAGCGCGGTGCGCAATAGCTCCGCCTGCCCGGGCAATGACGGGTAGTTGAAATTGAGGTCGATCATGCCGACCGCGACGTCTTTCTGATCGATGCCCTGGCCCGGCGTCAGTGAAGTTTCACGGACAAACGTGCCGCGTCCGGTTTCGCCGCTGACCAGGCCCATGGCCTCCAGCTCGGCGTAGACACGCGATGCCGTAACCAGCGCCAGCCCTTCCTGCGTCGCCAATTGCCGGTGAGTCGGTAAGCGTGTGCCCGGTGCCAGGCGCCCCGAACGGATGTCCGCAGCGTAGGCGTCGACCAGGGTTTTATAACGGGAGCGCGGCATGTCGAGGTGTATCCATGACAATTTTTTGATTGTGCTGATTCTCAGCCCTAGCATCGGCGCAACGCAACTCACTTGTCGAGCGTGAATTCGTATGGATCGGACTGCAAACCTGCCCAACCCGGCACTGGAAAAAACCAGTGGCTGGATCAATGGTTTCATCGGCGTGCTGATCTTCAGCGGCTCGCTGCCGGCCACACGCCTGGCGGTGCTGGAGTTCGATCCGGTGTTTCTGACAGTGCTGCGCGCGGCTATTGCCGGACTGCTGGCTGTGATCCTGCTGGGGCTGTTTCGCCAACCACGGCCGGCGCGCAATCAATGGCTGCCGCTGCTGATTGTCGCGCTCGGCGTGGTGCTGGGTTTTCCGCTGCTGACCGCGTTGGCGCTGCAACACGTCACGTCGGCGCATTCGATTGTGTTTGTCGGATTGCTGCCGCTGGCCACGGCGATTTTTGGTGTACTGCGCGGCGGCGAGCGGCCGCGTCCGGTGTTCTGGCTGTTTTCGATTCTTGGCAGTGCGCTGGTGGTTGGTTTTGCCCTGGCGCAAGGTCTGACTGCCTCGCCCACGGGTGACCTGTTGATGCTCGCGGCCATTCTCGCCTGCGGCCTCGGTTACGCCGAAGGCGCGAAGCTGTCACGCAGCCTCGGTGGCTGGCAGGTGATTTGCTGGGCGCTGGTACTGTCGTTGCCGCTGATGGCGATTGCCAGTGTGTGGCTGGCGCCCGCCTCGTTCGCTACCATCAGTCTGCCTGCGTGGCTGAGCCTGGGTTATGTGTCGCTGTTCAGCATGCTGATCGGCTTTGTATTCTGGTATCGCGGCCTGGCTCAGGGCGGGATCGCAGCGGTCGGCCAGTTGCAATTGCTGCAACCGTTTTTCGGACTGGCCCTGGCGGCGACACTGCTGCACGAACAGGTCAGCCTCGGCATGCTGGCGGTAACGTTGGGGGTGATTCTGTGCGTAGCCGGGGCGAAGAAATTCGCTAAATGATGCTCAGGGCGCCAGCCTTCCATTCACGAGGGCTGAGCCCGGTCTTGCGGCGAAACGCCCGAGCCAGCGCCGAAGGACTTTCGTAACCGACTTCCTCGGCGATCAGCGCAATCGGCCGGCCCTCGCGCAGGCGTTTCTGCGCCAGACTGACCCGCCAGCTCAGCAGATAATCGGCCGGCGTCTGCCCGACCACACGGCGAAACTGCTCGGCAAAACCGGCGCGGGACAGGTTGGCGACCGACGCCAGCTCGGCCACGCTCCAGGGTTTGTGCGGTTGCTCATGCATCAGGTTCAGAGCACGCGACAAGCGCGGATCGGCGAGCCCGGCGATCATCCCCGGTTGTTCTTCTCGGCTGCTGATCAAGTGGCGCAACAGCAGAATCACCAGCAATTCGAACAACCGATCCATCACCGCCATGCGCCCGCAATGGCCTTCGAAGGCTTCCTTGAACAACCATTCGAGTGTGTTGCCCAGTTCGGGAACGTCCGTCAGCTTCAGCACCAGATAATCCGGCAGCGCCGCCGCCAGGGCATTGCCGGAGCCGCCGTCGAAGGTCAGCGATGCACAGACTAGCCGGGTGTCCATGGCTTCGTCGGCAAACATGCGATGAGTGAAGGGGCGCGGGAAAAAGATCAGCGATGGCTCAGTCAGCCGCATCTCGCGATCACGACCCGGCTGCAACAGCAACTCGCCCGTCTGCAATAGATGAACATGGCCGACCGGCTCGTCCTCATGCACGCTGACGCCACAAAACGCACCGCTGTGAAATGTGCCGGCATTCACGCCGAAATGGCTGAGCAAGGTTGACAGGCGATCCATGGGCGACTCCGGTTTTGTTGGCTGCTTGTGGTGTTGCAACGCTCGCTCCGCGTCGAGACTTTCGCGAGCAGGCTCGCTCCCACCTTGAAATGCATAATCCTGTGGGAGCGAGCCTGCTCGCGAAGGCGCCCGCCCGGTCGATAAATCTTTCACCAAGCGCTTATCTGGACGATCTGCAGCATATCCTCGACGATTTGCCGCCAAAGCACCAGTCACGTTCAATAACATGGCCTCCATCCCCGGCGCACTCTGCACCGGTACTTCGGAGAATCACCATGAGCCGCATCAACGCTATCAGCCTCGACACCGCCACCGATGCCACCCGCCCTGTGCTGGAAGGCGTGAAAAAGAAAATCGGCTTCCTGCCGAATCTGTTCTCCACACTGGCCAAGGCGCCGGTTGCCCTCGACACGTATGTGCAGGCGTCGGCCATTCTCGGCAAGACTTCCCTGAGCGCTCAGCAAAAAGAAGCGGTGTACCTCGCCACTTCGCAGGTCAACGGTTGCGACTATTGCCTGGCGGCGCACACCCTGTTCGCTGGCAAGGCTGGACTGTCGACCGAGGACATCGTCGCCGCCCGTCACGGTGAACTTAACGCCTACGCCGCCCTCGCCCGGCAACTGGTCGAAACCCGTGGGCACCTTAATGACGAGCAGATCGCTGCCGCCCGCGCCGCCGGTATCGATGACGTGAAAATAATTGAAGTGATCGCGCTGGTGGCGGTGCAGACCCTGACCAACTACCTGAACAACACCGCGCTGACCGACATCGATTTCCCCGCCATCGAAGTGTGATAACCCGTTGGCAAAAACACTGTGGCGAGGGCGCGAAACCCTCGCCACAAATCGTTTTGTCCAATGCATCGTGCCATGATGCGCGAAGGCCGCGCCCCACCCGCGCGCCAACACCGCACAGGTGCGCTGAAACCAAACTCCGGCACAAGGGTCTTCTTCACATGCTGACGTCAGGATAGACACGATCCCCATGAAAGACTGGTTACAGGACCACGGCGCGATGGCCGAGCAGATTCGACGGCACGATTGGGCAAACAGCCCGCTCGGTCCGTTTGAACACTGGCCCGATGTGCTCAAGACCAAGGTCTCGCTCAGTCTTGCCTCGCACTTCCCCCAGGCGATCATCTGGGGCCCGGAACTGATCACCCTGTACAACGACGCGTTTGCGCCGATTCTCGGCGACAAGCCGAATGCGCTGGGCCGGCCGTTCAGCGATATCTGGAAAGAAGCCTGGAGCGAGATCAGCCCCATCGCCGATGCGGCTTATGCCGGGCGAGCCACCTACATTGAAAACTTCGCCTTGATGATCGAGCGTGGCCGCGGTCCCGAACAGGCCTACTTCACCTTCTGCTACAGCCCGATTCGCGATTCCCGAGGCAACGTGGTCGGCATGATCGACACCGTCACCGAAACCACTCAAACCGTTTACCTCAACCAGCGCCTGGCGGTCCTCGATGCGATCGGCAAGGCGGTGACCAACGCCACTGACGCGCAGGACATTCTGGCGGCCAGCACGCGCTTGATGGTCGAGCAATTGCATCTGTCCAATTGCGCCTACGCCGACATGGATGCCGACGAAGACGGTTTCACCATTCGCGGCGACTATGCGGCGCCGGGCTCGCCGAGCATTGTCGGCCACTATCGATTGCGCGACTTCGGCGAAAAAGCCGTGACGCTGTTGCGTGCCGGCAAACCGCTGGTCATTCACGACAACCGCAGCGAATTGCCGCCGGAAGAATCGGCAACGTTCCAGGCGATCGGCATCACCGCGACCATTTGCGTGCCGCTGATCAAGCAAGGTCGCCTGACTGCCCTGATGGCCATCCACGACAAGGCGCCGCGGATCTGGTCGGAATTCGAACAGGCGCTGTTGAGCGAAGTCACCGAACGTTGCTGGGCGCACATCGAGCGAGTGCGCGCCGATGCCAGCGTGCGCGAAGGCCTCAACGCGCTGGCCGAACTCAACGCGACACTTGAGCAGCGGGTCGAGGAGCGCAGCCTGCGCCTGGCCCATGCGGAATCAGCGTTGCGCCAATCGCAAAAACTCGAAGCCATCGGCCAGCTCACCGGCGGCGTCGCGCATGACTTCAATAATCTGCTGACGATCATTCGCTCGTCGGTGGATTTTCTGCGCCAGCCCAACCTTTCCGAAGAGCGCCGGCAGCGCTATATGCGCGCGGTGTCGGATACGGTCGAGCGTGCCTCCAAGCTGACCAGCCAGTTGCTCGCCTTTGCCCGCCGCCAGCCGCTCAATCCACAGGTGGTCGATGCCGGCGAGCGTCTGGAAAATATTGGCGAAATGCTCGAATCGGTGACCGGTGCGCAAATTCATGTGTTCGTCGAACGGCCCGATCATCCCTGCTATATCCGCGTCGACCTGAGTCAGTTCGAGACCGCGCTGATCAACATTGCGTTAAACGCACGCGATGCCATGAACGGTCAGGGGCTGTTGAAACTGCGACTGGAATGCAACAAGCCACTCCCAGCGATTCGCGGCCACGCCAGCTCCGGCGGGCAATTCGTGTCGATCGCTTTGGCGGACAGTGGTCCCGGCATCGATGCAAAGACCCTTGAACACATCTTCGAACCGTTCTTCACCACCAAGGACGTTGGCAAAGGCACCGGGTTGGGCTTGTCGCAGGTATTCGGCTTTGCCAAACAATCGGGCGGCAACGTCGATGTGTCCAGCGTGCTCGGTGAAGGTTCGGAGTTCACCCTGTACCTGCCACAGGTGCCTGCCAGCGAAGTGGAGTGCAACGACGCAGCGGATGATGACGATGCAGAGCCGCTGCACGAAAAGCGCCGGGTGCTGGTGGTTGAGGACAATCTTGATGTCGGCCGCTTTGCCAATCAGATTCTGCAGGACTTGGGCTACGAGACGGTTTGGGCGACCAACGCCGAAGAAGCCCTGCAACTGGCAGGTACCGACGCCATGGCCTTCGATGCGGTGTTTTCCGACGTGGTGATGCCGGGCATCACCGGCGTCGCTCTAGCCAAAGAGCTGCGCCGGCGCCGCCCGGATCTGCCGGTGATTCTGACCTCCGGCTACAGCGAAGAACTGGCGCGCAGCGGTTACGAAGGGTTCGAGTTCATCGCCAAGCCCTACTCCGCCGATCAGGTCTCGCGCATTCTCGGCAAGACCTGGCTCAAGGACGCGTCCGGCGCAGCCTCAGTCGTGATCGACGCCGGCACGCTTGAGTAACTTCTTGCAGCGCTCCGACAGATGAAACACCTGCAAATGCTTGCCGGCCTTGGCGTAGCGTTCACGCAAGGTTTTCAGCGCGGCGATCGCTGAGTAATCGACGAAGCTCAGATGCCGGCAATCCAGCGTCACTCGGTCCGGGTCATTGGTCGGGTCGAACTGGTTGAGAAACGGCGTGGTCGAGGCGAAGAACAACGTGCCATGCAGGCGATAGAGCTTGCTGCCGTCGGCTTCCAGATGCTCGTCGGCGTACAGTTCGCGCGCCTGCTGCCAGGCAAAGTTGAGCGCGGCAATGACGATGCCGCAGAGTACGGCGGTGGCCAGATCGGTGAACACGGTGATAGTGGTCACGGCGATGATCACCAGCACATCGTTGAACGGCACTTTGTTGATCACTCGCAACGACGCCCAGGCAAAGGTCTGCTGCGATACCACGAACATCACGCCGACCAGTGCTGCTAGCGGAATCCGCTCGATCAGCGGCGACAGGAACAGGATGAACAACAGGATCAGCACGCCCGCGACCACCCCGGACAAACGCCCGCGCCCGCCGGAACTGAGGTTGATCACGGTCTGGCCGATCATCGCACAACCGCCCATGCCGCCGAATGCGCCCGAGACCATGTTCGCCGCGCCAAGCGCCACGCACTCGCGGTCCGGGTAGCCGCGGGTTTCGGTGATTTCGTCGGTGAGGTTGAGGGTCAGCAGGGTTTCCAGCAGACCGACCAGCGCCATCAGGATTGCGTAAGGCGCAATGATGCCGAGGGTCTCGAGATTCCACGGAATATCCGGCAGCGCAAAGGTCGGCAAGCCGCCGGCAATGTGCGCCATGTCGCCGAGGGTGCGGGTCGGCAGGCCAAACAGATAGACCAGCAGGCCGACACCGAGGATCGCCACCAGCGCCGGCGGCACCGCACGGGTCAGGCGCGGCAGGATGTAGACAATGGCCATGGTCAGCAGCACCAGACCGGTCATCAGGTACAACGGCGTGCCGCTGAGCCAGTCTTCACCGCTCTTGAAATGCTCCAGTTGCGCCAAGGCAATGATGATCGCCAGCCCGTTGACGAACCCGAGCATCACCGGGTGCGGGACCATGCGCACCAGTTTGCCCAGGCGCAGCAGCCCGAACGCCATCATGATCAGACCGCAGAGCAGCACCGTCGCCAGCAGATATTGCACACCGTGCTGCACCACCAGGGCGACGATCACCACGGCCATTGAGCCTGCGGCCCCGGACACCATGCCCGGGCGCCCGCCGAACAGGGCCGTCAGCGTACAAATGATGAACGCGCCATACAGGCCCATCAGCGGATTGAGGTGCGCCACCAGCGCGAACGCAATGCATTCGGGCAACAGGGCAAACGAGGTGGTGAGTCCGGCCAGGACATCGGCGCGCAGACGAATCGGTTTCATGGCTTACCTGACTGAGCGGCCGACGCGGCGACCGCAGGTGTTCGGAAAAAGAGGGGGGCGAATGTTACGTAATTGTTCCGCGTCGGGCCAGTGATCGCTGACAGGTGTCGAGCCGCGCCTTATGCTGGCGCCTCATTTTTTGGTTGAGCTCGACATGTCGTCATCATTGACCGCCCGCGAGGTTTGTCAGCGTCTTCGTGAAGCGGCGCTGGGCGTCCTGACGTTCAAGGTCTGCGCAGGACCTGATGCGACTGGCCTGGTCACGGTCGATATCGAAGGCTGGCGCCTGCTGCTGGATTTTGCCGGTCAACGATTGCATCACTGTGAATACGCCTGCAGTCCCGAAGGCCATGAGGGCGCACTCGAGTCGTGGCAGCGTTATGGCACGGATCCGGTGAGTCTGCTCAGTACCTGGGAACTGGCGCAGGTTGAACGGTTGTTGCTGACGGATCGTTAATCGGCGGCAGTGGTGTGTCAGGCGCTGATGTTCTGGCTGGGCGGACGCCATCGCGAGCAGGCTCACTCCTACAGGTTTTGTGGTGGGCTCAGGGGCTGGGTTAACGCAGGACCAATGTGGGAGCCAGCCTGCTGGCGATGGCGGTGTGTCAGGCACTGATGCTTTGGCTGGGCTGACGCTATCGCGAGCAGGCTCACTCCTACAGGCTTTGTGGTGGGCTCAGGGGCTGGGTTAACGCAGGACCAATGTGGGAGCCAGCCTGCTGGCGATGGCGGTGTGTCAGGCACTGATGCTTTGGCTGGGCTGACGCTATCGCGAGCAGGCTCACTCCTACAGGTTTTGTGGTGGGCTCAGGGGCTGGGTTAACGCAGGACCAATGTGGGAGCCAGCCTGCTGGCGATGGCGGTGTGTCAGTTGTTGGTGATTTGGCCGGGCTGGCGCCTTCGCGAGCAGGCTCGCTCCCACAGGTTTTGTGGTGGGCTCAGGGGCTGGGTTAACACAGGACCAATGTGGGAGCCAGCCTGCTGGCGATGGCGGTGTGTCAGACACTGATGTTTTGGCTGGGCTGACGCTATCGCGAGCAGGCTCGCTCCCACAGGTTTTGTGGTGGGCTCGAGTTTGAGGGCAACGCAGAACCACTGTGGGAGCCAGCCTGCTGGCGATGGCGGTGTGTCAGGCACTGATGTTTTGGCCGGGCTGGCGCCATCGCGAGCAGGCTCACTCCTACAGGTTTTGTGGTGGGCTCAGGGGCTGGGTTAACGCAGGACCAATGTGGGAGCCAGCCTGCTGGCGATGGCGGTGTGTCAGGCACTGATGTTTTGGCTGGGCTGACGCTATCGCGAGCAGGCTCACTCCTACAGGTTTGGGGTGTTATTGAAACTGGATGGTTGCCGCTGGCTTGACATCGGTCCGCGCCACGGAGCTGGTGAGGGCGGCGAAGTCCTTGTTGTGTTCGGCAATGATGTCTTCGGCGCTCATCGTGCCGTTGTCCACGGTCGAATGCGCATCGTGCGCGACGACCACGTCATAGCCCAGTTCATGGGCGCGGCGCACGGTGGCGTTGACGCAGTAATCGGTCTGCAGGCCGCAGATCACCAGGCGTTCGAAATCTTCGCTGGGCAACAGCTTGCCGAGATCGGTCTGGTAAAAGGAGTCCCCGGTGGTTTTGCCAACGCGCAGATCTTTCGTCGAAGTCTGCAGATCGTTGGCGAGTTGCCAACCGTCAGCACCGTGAGCGAACGCACCGTCCTTTTCTTCATGTTGAATCAGCACCACCGGAACCCCGGCTTCTCGAGCGCGGCGGCTCAGATCATTGATCGTAGCGATCACGCGGTCGATTTCAAAACACTGATATTCACCAGCACACAGAACCTGCTGGACGTCGATGATCAGTAATGCGGTGGTCATGTCGAGCCTTCCTTGATCAGTCCTTGAGAATGGGGCGGACCTGAGCCCGCCCCTTTTTTACTCCGCTCAATAGCCCAATGACAAGCCGGTATTGCGCCGTGGATCGTTGGCACCGTAAAAGCGGTTCTTGCCCACCGGTTTGCCGCCCAGCGTCGGTGCGCCGACCAGAATCGCAGCGATGTGGTTAGGGTCCTGCGGGCCGGCGAATTTGTGGCCCCAGCTCTCGAGTAACTTTTTCGTATCGGGGCTGGCGGCGAAGTCTTCGAGGTTGGTTTCTTCGGGCATCCACTGTTGGTGGAAACGCGGCGCGTCGACGGCTTCCTGCAAGCCCATGCCGTAGTCGATGACGTTGAGCATGGTCAGCAAAGTCGCCGTAATGATCCGGCTGCCGCCCGGCGTGCCGACTACCATCACCACTTTGCCGTCCTTGGTGACAATGGTCGGACTCATCGATGACAACGGCGCCTTGCCCGGCGCGATGGCGTTTGCTTCGCCCTGCACCAGACCGTACATGTTCGGTACGCCGACCTTGGAAGTGAAGTCGTCCATTTCGTCGTTGAGGATCACCCCGGTCTTGCTCGCCATCACGCCCGCGCCGAACCAGTCGTTGAGGGTGTAGGTGACCGACACCGCATTGCCCCACTTGTCGACGATCGAGTAATGCGTGGTGTTGCTGCCCTCATGTGGCGCGACGCCGGGTTTCAGTTCGGCCGATACGCCAGCCTTCTGCGGCTGGATCGCGTCGCGCAGTTTGGTCGCGTAGTTCTTGTCCAGCAGGTGCTCGATCGGGTTTTTGACGAAATCCGGATCGCCGAGATAGCTGTTGCGATCCACGTAAGCGTGGCGCATCGCCTCGATCTGGTAATGCATGCCCTGGGCGGAATGGAAGCCCAGATCCTTCATCGGATAGCCTTCGAGAATGTTCATGATCTGGCAGATCACCACACCACCGGAGCTCGGCGGCGGTGCCGAGACCACGTGATAACCGCGATAATCGCATTCCACGGGAGCCAGTTCACGGGTCTTGTATTTGTCGAGGTCGGCCTGAGTGATGATGCCTTTGTTGGCTTGACTGGAGGTCACAATCGCATCCGCGACCCAGCCTTTGTAGAAGCCGTCTGCGCCTTTTTCGGAAATGCTGCGCAGGGTTTTGCCGAGGTCCTTCTGCACCAGTTTTTGCCCGACCTGCATCGGTTCGCCGTTGTGCAGGAAAATCGATCCGGAATCACGCATGTCCTTTTTGAACACGTCGGTGGCGTACTCCAGCAGCTCGACATCGCCCTGCTCCAGGGCGAAACCGTCTTCGGCCAGTTTGATCGCCGGGGCGATCATGTCCTTGCGCGATTGGGTCCCGTACTTGCTCAGTGCCAGCTCCATGCCCGACACGGTCCCGGGCACGCCTACCGCCAGATGACCGCGGGTACTCAGCTCCGGAATGACGTTGCCGTCCTTGTCCAGGTACATGTTCGCCGTTGCCGCCAGCGGCGCTTTCTCACGGAAATCAAGAAAGGTCTTACGTCCGTCCGCCAATTGAATGGTCATGAAACCGCCACCACCGAGGTTACCTGCCGCGGGATACACCACCGCCAGCGCATAGCCCACCGCGACCGCCGCATCGACGGCATTGCCGCCGCTTTTCAGCACATCGACGCCGACATGCGTGGCCAGATGTTGTGCGGTGACCACCATGCCGTTTTCTGCGGCGACCGGCGCCACCGACGCCGCGTGAGCCATGAGACAGCTGAGTGCCAGGGACGTCGTAATCAGCGACCTGGTCAAAGGTTCGTACTTCATGTGTCGATCTCTTTTTTGTTTTAGGGGACGGCGCAAACCACGTGCAGCGTTTCAAGCGCAATCAGCAGTATGGTCGGCTTTACGTATTGCGCCTCTGTGTTCCGCCGCTATGCTGGACGCTGTCCACACTTTCCAGCGGGGTTACACTGATGCCTTACACATTCATCACCCTGCCCTCGCCGGTCGGCGAGTTGAAGCTGGTGGCGAACGACTCGCGACTGGCGGCCATCCTCTGGGAAAACGACAAACCGAACCGGGTACGCCTCGGGCCGATGAGCGAGGCACCGGGCAATCCGGTCCTGCAAAACGCTGCGCGGCAACTGGAAGAATATTTTTCCGGTACCCGCGAACGCTTCGAGCTAGAACTCGACTTCACTGGCACGCCTTTCCAAAAACAAGTCTGGGCGGCGCTACTGACCATTCCGTTCGGCGAAACCCGCACCTACCGCCAGATCGCCGAGCAGATCGGCAATCCCACTGCCGTGCGAGCCGTGGGCGCGGCGAACGGGCGCAACCCGATTTCCATCGTCGCGCCATGCCATCGGGTGATTGGCGCGTCGGGGAAGCTGACCGGTTTCGCCGGCGGGCTTGAAGCAAAAGAGCGGCTGCTGACCCTTGAGGGTGGCCAGTGGTCGTTCATTGGCAAAACCGGCGAACTGTTCTGACTCAAGCACCGAACAGATTATTCATCGCCGCGTACTGCAACAGCATGATGGTCTTGGCATCGCAGATCTCACCGCGCTGAAACGCCGCCAGCGCTTCGTCGAACGTCCATTCCAGCACTTCCAGCTCCTCGGTTTCTTCCTCCAGCCCGCCACCGTCGCTGACCTTCGAGGTCGCGTCGTATTCGGCGATGAAAAAGTGAAGCTTTTCCGTCACCGACCCCGGGCTCATGTAAGCCTCGAACACCTTCTTTACATCGTGCACGCGATAACCGGTTTCTTCCTCGGCTTCGTCGCGAATGCGCTGTTCTGGCGCCGCGCCTTCGAGCAGCCCGGCTGCCACCTCGATCAGTAAACCGTCATGGCCGTTGACGAACACCGGCAAGCGGAACTGCCGGGTCAGCACCACCGTGCGTTTATCGCGGTTGAACAGCAGAATCGCCGCGCCGTTACCGCGATCGTAGACTTCGCGAGTCTGACGCTGCCATTCGCCATTGTTGCGGTGATAGTCGAAGGTGATTTTCTTCAACAAATACCAGTCATGGGACAACACCTGAGTGTCGACGATATTGACCCGCTCGGCTGTGTTGGACATGACGCCTGATCCTTTAGTCATTGATGGCCTCCGGGCCTGCAAATGCCCGGTTATTTGAACGAAAAAACCCAACCATATATCGCCCTACAAGGCATGTCGAACCGTCCTACAGAGACTGCCTACTTGCCCGACTTCTTTCTCGTTTGATCCCCCGCAAAGTCCCCGCACCTTTTTATGTGCGCGAGCGACTGCGAATGTTTGAACCTGATCGGCTCCTGGCTCTGAACAACAGCATCGGTTTGCTGGTGGTGGCCGCGCTCAATCCCGAGCAACCGGATTTCGAAGCCCTGATTGGCGAATTCCGCCTGTGCCTGAACAACTACGACGCCTGGGCCGAGCAGTTCTGGACCGGCACCGCGCTCGACATCGAGCAGGTGTTTAGCGTCGGCAACGACGTGCGCCTGAGTGCGCCAATCACCTCGCGCCGACCGCTCAGTTCATCGGTGGTGATGTGCCCCGCCAACGGGCCGCTGACCCTGGTGCACCTGTTCGAGGCCGCGCGTTTTGTACCGGTCGGCAATACGCCGGTGACGCTTGAACCGCTGCTCAGCGAGGTCGACGGCGTCCAGACCTTCGGCGAACCGCTGCGCTACACCATCGGCCCCAGCGGCATTCTGCAAGTCACCGACTGCGATCGGGGCCAGCGTTATCGCATCACCTTCTTTCCCGATGTTTCCACTGCGCAGGTGCGGGCGTTGTATGCCTCTTATGAAGGGGTTATTGCTGAATTGGAAGGCTGGTTACGCGGCGAATGGGCCGGGTTTCAGCCGCAGTGGATGGAGTTTTCCAGCGCCGGGTTTATTGAGCGTTACAGGCAGTTGCAACGGGCTGACTGGCGCGGTTTCGAAAATGCATTCAACGGCGTTTGGGACGACATTCAACAGGTCTTCGCCCTCCTCGCTGATCTGCAAGCCAACAGCGAAAAACTTCTCGATTATTTGAGCGATGTCGAACTCGAGGCACTGCTCGCGGCCTCCAGCGAGGCCATCGCCAACGCACTGCTGATGCTCAGCGACGAGCCGCTGCTGTTCATTCATCTGGCCGCGTTTACCAGTTGGCTGAAGATGCTGCCGCCGCAGTACCTCGCCGAAGTGGTGGCCGAGGTGCGGGTCGAACTGCTGGTCAGCTTTTTGTTGATGCGGGTCGCGGGCGGTGCCGGTGTGTCGCTGCGTTTGAGCAGCAAGGTCTTGGACAAGATCAAGTCACCGCGGGCGCGGCAATGGCTGGCGGGCTCGGCACTGCGCCTGGCGGAGCTGACGTCGGCGCCGGAACTGAACAAGCACGCCAGCGCGTTGAAACCGTTGATGCTGCATGCGCGTGAGGTGGCGCTGAAACCCACACCTTCCATCCCGCTGAACATTCGTCAGGTCAATTCGGTGGTACTGACCGTGCCGAATCCGGCGCCGATGGCGCGGGGCAAGACTGGCGCTTCGACGCGGATGGAGCGCCACGAACCTCACGACGACGCTTCCGATCAGGCGAAAAACCCCAACGGCGACAGCGCCGATTGCGTGCCGCTGACTTGCACCAATGGCTGTCCGGTGTCGATGGTTACCGGTGAGGAACTCCTGACGCTGACGGATGCGGTGCTTGATGGTGTGCTGCCGTTTGAGTTCAGGCGTTTGTATCGCTCAAGCGCGGTCGAGATCGACATTGGCCTGGGGTTTGGCTGGAGCCACTCGCTGGCGCATCGGCTGGAGTTTGAGGGCGACTTTGTTGTTTGGGTCGACCATGAAAACCGGCGTACGCGGTTTCCTTTACCGAGTGCGACGCGGCCGGCGATTCACAACAGTCTGTCGCGGGCGGCGGTTTTTCTTGGCGATGAACCGGAGGAACTGATTCTCGCGCTGGCCGGCGAGGCGGCGCGGTTTTATCACTTTCGCGCGGGTCGGCTGACGGCGATCAGTGATGCGTATGGCAATCGGCTCTCGGTGCAGCGCGATCGGGCTGATCGAGTGCAAAGACTCGATAACGGCGCTGGTCGTTCGCTGCTGTTGCGTTATGACCGCGCGCAGTTGGTCGGCGTGGATTATCAGGTGTTTCGTGAGGCTGCCTGGCACACCGAACAGACGCTCGTTAGTTATGGCTTCGATGCCTATCAAAATCTGATCGAAGCCACCAACGCGGTCGGCGACAGCGAGCGTTACGACTACGACGACGCTCACGTCATCCTGCAGCGGCAACTGGCTGGCGGCGCGAGTTTCTTCTGGGAATGGGAACGCTCCGGCAAGGCGGCGCGGTGCGTCCGCCACTGGGCCTCGTTCTCGCAGATGAACACCCGCTACGTCTGGGCCGACGACGGCAGCGTCGCGGTGCAGTACGTCGACGGCACCGAAGAAACCTACGTTCACGACGACCGCGCGCGACTGGTGCGCAAGGTCGAGGCGGATGGCGGCGAACACCTCAAGGCCTATGACGCTGAAGGCCGGTTGATCGCCGAGCAGGACCCGCTGGGCGCGGTCACCGAATACCGCTACGACGAGGTCGGACGGCTGATCGCGTTGATTCCTCCGGATGATGTGCCAACGTCCTACGAGTATCGCAACGGTTTTCTCTACCGGCGCACCCGCGGCGATGCGGTGTGGATTTATCGGCGCAACGCCGAGGGCGACGTCACTGAAGCGGTCGATCCTGACGGCCAGGTCACCCATTACTACTACAACGTGCGCGGGCAACTGCTGTCGATCCGCTACTCGGACAGCAGCCGCCATAAGCTGGTGTGGAATCCGCTCGGCCAGTTGACCGAAGAAACCCTGCCCGATGGCGGTGTGCGACGCTTTTCCTACGACGCATTAGGGCGACGGACCACCACGGCCGACGAACACGGCGCCGTCACCCGCCAGCAGTGGGACGCCGTTGGCCGACTGATCCAGACGACGCTTCCTGGCGGCAGCAGCCGCGCCTACAGCTACGGCGCCTACGGCCAGATCACCGCCGAACGTGACGAGCTCGGGCGCATCACCCGTTACGAGTACGACGATGACCTGCACCTGGTCTCGCGGCGAATCAATCCCGACGGCACGCAGCTGCAGTACCGCTACGACCATGCGCAACTACTGCTCACCGAGATCGAAAACGAGTCCGGAGAAAAATACCGACTGGACTACACGCCAAGCGGATTGATCCGACAGGAAACCGGTTTTGATGGGCGGCGCACGGCGTATGCCTACGACCTCAATGGGCATCTGCTGGAAAAGACCGAATTTGGTGATGACGGCTCATGTTTGCTGACTGCTTATAAGCGCGACGCGGCCGGCCGACTGCTGATCAAAACCCTTCCCGACGGGCTGAAAGTCTCCTATCAATATGACCGCCTCGGACGCCTGATCGCCGTCGACGACGGCCACGACCACCCGCTGGCCTTCGAATACGACCGCCAGAACCGGCTGATCACCGAACATCAGGGCTGGGGCACCCTGCGTTACGCCTATGACGCCTGCGGTCAGCTCAAACGCCTGCGCCTGCCGGACAACAGCAAGCTCGAGTACCACTACGCCAAGGGCGGCGCGCTGACGGCAATCGACCTCAATGGCACACCGCTGACCCGCCACGTCTACCAGTTCGGCCGCGAAGTGCAGCGCCAGCAAGGCCTGCTGCTCAGCGAATATGCCTACGACGAACAGGGAAGATTACTGGCCCACGCCGTAGGCCATCAGCGCGATTCGCTCTACCGTCGCGATTATGCCTACAGCGCCAACGGCAACCTCGCGCACATCGCCGACAGCCGCCACGGCCAACGCACCTACGGCTACGACGCCCTCGACCGACTGATCCGCGTCCGCCATTCGCGCGACGAGCTGCCGGAATCCTTCGTCCACGACCCAGCCGGCAACCTGCTGATGCAGGACCGCCCCGGCCCGAGCCGCATTCAGGGCAACCGCCTGCTGATGCAGGGCGACCGCCATTACGACTACGACGCCTTCGGCAACCTGATCCGCGAGCGCCGCGGCAAAGAACAAGCACTCGTCACCGAATACCGCTACGACAGCCAGCACCGCCTGATCGGCCTGACCCGTCCCGACGGTCAGACCGCGACCTATCAATACGACGCCTTCGGCCGCCGCATCCGTAAAACCGTCGACGGCGCCACCACCGAATTTTTCTGGCAAGGCGACCAAGTCGTCGCCGAAAGCAGCCAGAACGAATACCGCAGCTACATCTACGAACCCGGCACCTTTCGCCCGCTCGCGCTGATCGACGGCAAAGGCCCGAAAAAAGCCTGCCCGTTCTACTACCAACTCGACCACCTCGGCACGCCGCAAGAACTCACCGACTACGGCGGCGACATCGTCTGGTCCGCCCAATACGACGCCTACGGCAAAACCGCCGCGCTGACCCTCGCCGGTGACGACTACCTGAACCAGCCACTGCGTTTTCAGGGGCAGTACTTCGATGCCGAAAGCGGATTGCACTACAACCGTCACCGGTATTACGACCCGAAATTGGGACGTTACCTGACGCCGGACCCGATCAAATTGGCCGGCGGGTTGAATCAGTACCAGTACACGCCGAATCCGACGGGGTCGGTGGATCCGTTGGGATTGGCTTGCACTCCGTGTCCCGGGGCGGTACAGGCAGATGGACCGTATAGTGAAATTGTTCCGGGTGGGGGGTTGGAAGCGCACGAGTCTCGAGGTGGACATGCCATTGCGAGACATGTCAATAGATCGGAGACGCAACTGAGAGCTAGACTAATAACTGAGCCAAACATACCTATTGCGTCAACATTTCATAACAGGACGGAGGCTGAAGCTGCACTCTCGCATGTTATTAATAGCAACAAAGTAAATATCGACGATTTTCTAGCAGGTAACGCAAATAAATTTGTGATTAACGAGCGAATGTCTGCTCCTGCTGGTATTGGTGTTGTGAGACAGAGTGGCACGCTAGAACCGCTATTTAGTATTAGATTAGTGCTGAGGCGAGATGCGACTTCACCACTTGGGTATTTTATCTTGACGGGGTTTGTAAATGATAACTGAAGATTTTCATAGGCTATTCCAGTTTCTCGGGGCTTATTTCCATGAGGATTGGATGTGTGAATTCGACTTAGCTAATGAGGTAGTGGAATCTTTTGTGGCGGACTCCGATGAACTCACTATACAACAGGTATTAAAGGAAATTGAAATCTTACTAGGGTCAAATCTAACGGAAAACAATCTACGAGATTTCCTATTGAAAGAGATGAGCTGTAGTTATTGCTACTGGAACGAATGGGCTTCTGGCGAGATATGGCTACGTCACATCGAAAAGAAATTGAACGACAGCTTGGCTGATCCGCATCTACACCGATGAGAGCCTGACGCCCGGCTCCAGTTTTACGAGTGATAGAAAATTAAAGCCAGAACTATCAAATGGATCGAGTCAGCCCGCGTCGGCGATCAGTTACCCGTCTGACGCAGTAGCCACTTTGCAAAAAATGCCCGGTAGTACCACCGGGCCTGTTTGTTCGCAACAGCGAGCCACGGACAACAATGTCAACGTACATTCAGGACAACTGCGCCTGAAACTCCCTCTCATACTCCCCAGCCAACTGCTCTTTCTGCTTCTCATCAAGAAGCTTACCGGCCATCTGGAAGAACTTATGCTCTTCTTCCTTGAGGTGATGGTGAACCTTGTCCGACAGCTTCTTCGCCGTCGCCAGCCATGCCGGGCTGGACATCTCGGTTTCGTCGAGCTCTTCCATCATTTCGTCCATTTCATGATGCTCGGCGATGGCATGACGGCTCAGGTCGACGCCTTCATCCATTGCCATCAACGGAATATAGAAGTGGCGTTCCTCGGCAGTTTCGTGGGCTTGCAGTTCTGCTTTCAGCTGTTTGTAGGCCTCGACCCGCTCTGGACTGTCGCCGCTGGTTTCGATCAGGGCTTTGGCGTAGCTTCGCTGGCGCTCGTGGCTTTCACGCAGGGCTTCGAAAATATTCATGGGGGTCCTTGTTGGCGGCGTTCGGGAATGACGCTGTAAACGCTAGACCCCGGCGCAAGCGAAGCGGTTCCAAAGCGTAGGCAAGCGCTTGGAAAATGACCGATGGTCAGGATAGTCTGCAAGTTCCTACAACAAGGAAGTCCTGCATGAATTTGCGTATCGAGTTGTCAGAAAATTCCACGGAAGACGAACGAAACGCCATTCTGGCGCCGCTACATGCCTACAACGTGGCGAAGGCCGGCATTGCGGTTTCACAGCCCCTGACCCTGCTGGTACGAGACGATGACGGTCAGATTTTAGGTGGACTGTATGGACGGCTCGCGTGCCAGTGGCTGTTCGTTGATCTGCTGTCAGTGCCTGAAGCAGGCCGGGGCCAGGGCATTGGTTCGAAGCTGATGCGCATGGCCGAAGACCTTGCGCGGGAGAAAGGCTGCATCGGCGCCTGGCTCGACACGTTCGACTTTCAGGCACCCGGGTTCTACAAGAAACTCGGGTATAGCCAATTTGGTGAGATCGTCGACTATCCACCGGGACACAAACGGCATTTCTTTCAGAAGCGGCTGATCGATTGAACCTGCCGCCCCCTTTCGCGAGCAGGCTCGCTCCCACCTTTGATTTGTGATCGACACAGAACAAAGCTGGGTGAGCCATGGCAGCCAGGGCCCAACGCTATTGCTTACAGACAGGTCGCCAGCGCCGCCAACCGGCGCTTGGCAACAAAATCGTCTTTCTGCGCGTAGTAATTCAGTGTCGTGCCCGAAGCGTCAGTGAGCACGTCAACGAACGACTCCGCCGAACGGGTATACACCGTCGTGCCGCCCGCATTGCGCGGTTCCATATAGGCCGCTGCGTCCACGCCGAACACCGCTTCATCCTGCCAACCGAATTGCACACACTGTGCGACGACTTTTTCGGCCTTGTCGGAGTTCAGGACTTTGTAGGGAGTTTGGGTCCGCGCATCGTTCATCACCGAACCTGCACAGCCGGCGAGCATCGTGGCCGCCAGCGCTAACATCAGAATTCGCATCGCATTCGCTCGTTGGCAAAAAAGCGGACTGTATCACCGCAATCGCCGAAATCGTTCTGCTTTACTGCATTTATCGCGCGACAGACGCACAGCGCTGCGGCACCCTAGAGTCATCAGCCTTACAAGGAAAACACATGGAGCCTACCGATCAGCGACATGAGCATGCTCTGAAATTGTTTCTCGACGCACGTCCCGAACTGCGCGACACCCTCGACCACCTCAACCCGTTGCTGGCGCAGGCCAAGGGTGAAACCCAGGCGCAGTATCGTGAAGAACGACTGCACGAAGCGTTTGAAGTCGAGGCGGAAAGTCAGGGGTTGTTTGCCTGGGAGCTGACGTTGCAACTGACGGCAGATTCGCCAGAGGAATACCAGGCGCAGCGTCTGGAAGTGCACCACGAAGTCGCGGAAATGGCCGGGATGGATTGGGTCGAATATTGCGATTTATATGGCATCAAGCCGTAACCAATCGTAGGAGTGAGCCTGCTCGCGATAGCGGTGTGTCAGGCGAATATCTTGTGAACGACACACCGCTATCGCGAGCAGGCTCACTCCTACAGGGATATGCATCAACTTCGGTTTCGCGACAGCCTGCATAAAGCTTTATCATGGCCGCAGTTTTGCTGATCGAGTCCGTCATGAAGTTCGCCATTGCGCTGTTTTCCGCCGCCCATGCGCCCTCCTCGCGCCGCGCCCTGCTGTTTGCCCAGGCGGCGCTGGCCGGTGGACATGAGATTGTCCGGCTGTTTTTCTATCAGGATGGCGTCTATAACGCCTCCGACGCGCTGGTCACGCCGCAGGACGAATTGGACCTGCCCAAGCAATGGCGCACCTTTATCACCGAGCAGAAACTCGACGGCGTTGTGTGCATCGCCGCCGCCCTGCGCCGCGGTGTATTGAGCGCGGAAGAAGCCAAGCGCTATCAGCGTGAGGCGGTTTCGATCAGCGCGCCATGGGAATTGTCCGGCCTCGGTCAGTTGCATGACGCGGTGCAGGATGCCGATCGTCTGATCTGCTTCGGAGGCGCGTAAATGGCCAAATCACTGTTGATCATCAGCCGCCAGTCACCCTGGTCCGGCCCCGGCGCTCGCGAAGCGCTGGACATCGTGCTGGCCGGTGGTGCGTTCGATCTGCCGATCGGTTTGCTGTTTCTCGATGACGGGGTGCTGCAACTGGCCGCGGGGCAGAACGCCAAAGCGCTGCAACAGAAAGACCTCAGCGCCAATCTGCAAGCGTTGCCGATGTTCGGGGTCGAGGAGCTGTTTTATTGCGCAGAAAGCGCCAACGCGCGTGGACTCGGACAACTCTCGCTGGACGAAGCACAGGCGCTTTCTGCCGAACACATCACTGCCCTTATTGACCGCTACGACCAGGTGATCACCCTCTGATGTCGACTTTGCACGTGTTGTCTCACTCCCCTTTCGGCGACGATCGCCTGAGCAGTTGCCTGCGCTTGCTCGGCAGTGCTGATGCGTTGCTGTTGTCCGGCGATGCGGTGTATGCACTGCAACCGGATAGCGCGCCGTTTTTCGCCCTGCACGACAAAAAAATCCGTCTGTTTGTATTGCTTGAAGATGTACAAGCACGTGCGATCGAGATTCCGGACTGGGCCGAAGCCATCGACTACCCGGCCTTCGTCGAGCTGTCGATTCACCACGACAAGGTCAACAGCTGGTTATGAATGCGCTGACTGTCGGCGCCCGCGCCATTGAACTGGACAAGGACGGTTTCCTTGTCGATCTGAGCGACTGGTCGGCCGAAGTCGCCAGCGCCCTGGCCGCCGCAGAAGATATCGAATTGACTGCCGAACACTGGGAAATCCTCGAATTGCTGCGCAGCTTCTACGCCGAATTCCAGCTGTCCCCGGCTACTCGGCCGCTGATAAAGTACACCGCGTTGAAACTCGGCGCGGAAAAGGGCAACAGCCTGCACCTCAACCGACTGTTCAAAGGCACCCCTGCCAAACTCGCCGCAAAACTGGCGGGCCTGCCCAAACCGACGAATTGCCTATGACCGACTTCCCAGCATTGACCCTCGAAACGCCCGCCGAGCATCCGTTCGCGCAGTTCGTGCGCATTCTCGGCAAAGGCAAGCGCGGCGCGCGTGATCTGACGCGCGAGGAGGCCCGCGAAGCCATGGGCATGGTGCTTGATGACAAGGTCGAAGACACCCAGCTCGGCGCCTTCCTGATGTTGCTGCGGCACAAGGAAGAAAGTGCAGAGGAAATGGCCGGCTTCACCGAAGCCCTGCGCGAGCGCTTGCAGGCGCCGGCCCTGAACGTCGATCTCGACTGGCCGACCTATGCCGGGAAAAAACGCCATCTGCCTTGGTATCTGCTGGCCGCCAAGTGCCTGGCGCAGAACGGTGTGCGCATCTTCATGCACGGCGGCGGCGCGCACACCGCCGGGCGGCTGTACAGCGAGCAATTGCTGGGCGAACTGAATATCCCGTTGTGCCGCACCTGGCAGCAGGTCGGCGATGCACTGGATAACGGCGGACTGGCCTTCATGCCATTGGTGGACTGGGCGCCGCAGTTGCAAAAGATGATCGACCTGCGCAATACGCTGGGCCTGCGTTCGCCGATTCATTCACTGGCACGGATTCTCAATCCGCTGGGCGCGCGATGCGGCCTGCAAAGCATTTTCCATCCCGGCTATCAGGCAGTGCATCGCGATGCCAGCGGCTTGCTCGGCGACACGGCGATTGTGGTCAAGGGCGATGGCGGCGAAATCGAGATCAACCCGGACGCCACCAGCCATCTCTACGGCACCACGGGCGGGCAAAGCTGGGACGAGGAATGGCCGCAGCTCTCGGCACAACGCCATGTCAAACCGGCCACGCTGGATGTCGAGCACCTGAAAGCGGTATGGCGTGGTGAGGTGGTCGACAGCTACCCGCAAATGGCCTTGATCGCGACCATGGCACTGGCCTTGCGCGGCCTCGGTGATAGCCGTGAGCAAGCCTTCGCTACCGCCGAGCAGTATTGGGTCGCGCGAGACAAATCGATTTAACCGATCATTCACGCCCGATCTTTGCGCTGTTTGTTCGAACTCATCGGAATAGACTCGGCTCCAATGAATATTGGTTTACGGAGTCTGGATCATGGGTTTACTCGTCGATGGCCGCTGGCAGGACAAGTGGTACGAAAGCAGCAAGGACGGCGCGTTTCAGCGCGAACAGGCGCAGCGCCGCCATTGGGTCACCACCGACGGCCATCCCGGCCCCAGTGGTGACGGCGGTTTTGCTGCCGAAGCCGGGCGCTATCACCTCTACGTTTCGCTCGCCTGCCCGTGGGCGCATCGCACCCTGATTCTGCGCAAGCTCAAAGGTCTGGAAAGTCTGATCGACGTTTCGGTGGTCAGTTGGCTGATGCTGGAAAACGGCTGGACCTTCGACAAAGCGCTCGGCTCGACCGGCGATAAGCTCGACGGCTTCGATTACATGCATCAACGCTACACCGCCGACACGCCTGATTACACTGGGCGCGTCACAGTCCCCGTACTCTGGGACAAGAAGCTCAAGCGCATCGTCAGCAACGAATCCGCGGAAATCATCCGCATGTTCAACAGCGCATTCGACGCGCTGACCGGCAACGACCTCGACTTCTACCCGGCGCCGTTACGCAGCGAGATCGATGCGCTGAACGAGCGAATCTATCCGGCAGTGAACAACGGCGTGTACCGCGCCGGCTTCGCTACGTCGCAACAGGCCTATGAACAAGCATTCGATGAGGTATTCGCCGAGCTCGATCATCTGGAAAAACTGCTGGGCGCCAATCGTTATCTGGCCGGCGAGTACCTGACGGAAGCCGATGTGCGCCTGTTCACGACCATGATTCGCTTCGATGCGGTGTACCACGGCCACTTCAAGTGCAACCTGCGCCGGATTGCCGATTATCCGAATCTGTCGAACTGGCTGCGTGAGATGTATGAGATCGAGGGGGTTGCCGAAACGGTGGATTTTCAGCACATCAAGCATCACTACTACGGCAGTCACAAGACGATCAACCCAACGGGCGTAGTGCCGAAAGGGCCGGAGCAGGACTTTACTGTGGCGCATGATCGGGCGCGCCTGGCGGGCAAAGGGGTTTGGCGCCGGGGTTGAAATTCGAGCAACTCTTTAGGGCGCCATCGCTGGCAAGCCAGCTCCCACAAGGTCTTGTGTAATGCTGAAGATTGCAGCTTTGACACAATAAATACCTGTGGGAGCTGGCTTGCCAGCGATTGGGGCGACGCGGTGTTTAGACCTGCGCCTGAGCCCCTTCGAACCACGCCAGTTTCTCGCGCAATTGCACCACTTCCCCAACGATCACCAGTGTCGGGGCATGCACTTCATGCTCCGCCACCAGCCGCGGCAGATCGGCCAGCGTACCGGTAAAGACCCGCTGGTTGACCGTGGTGCCCTGCTGGATCAACGCCGCCGGGGTGTCCGCCGAACGACCATGCTTGATCAATTGCTCACAGATGATCGGCAGCCCCACCAGGCCCATGTAGAACACCAGCGTCTGCGCCGGCGCGACCAGGTCGGACCATGGCAGATCGGTGGAACCGTCCTTCAAGTGGCCGGTGACAAAGCGTACCGACTGCGCGTGGTCGCGATGAGTCAACGGTATCCCGGCATACGCCGCGCAACCGCTGGCGGCGGTGATGCCCGGAACGACCTGGAACGGAATGCCGTGGGCCGCGAGTTCTTCGATCTCTTCGCCGCCACGCCCGAAAATGAACGGATCGCCGCCCTTCAGCCGTACCACACGCTTGCCAGCCTTGGCCAGATCAACCAGTTGCTGATTGATCTGCTCCTGCGGCACCGCATGCTCGGAACGGCGCTTGCCGACGTACACCCGCTCGGCATCGCGACGGCACAGTTCGAGGATTGCCGGTGCAACCAGGCGGTCGTAGAGCACCACATCGGCCTGCTGCATCAGGCGCAAGGCCTTGAAGGTCAGCAGATCCGGATCGCCCGGCCCGGCACCCACCAGATAGACCTCACCCGTGGTGACCATCGCTTCGCCATCGATCTTGGCTTGCAGCAGACGCTCGGCTTCGGCGCCCTGCCCGGCCAGTTGCCGATCGGCAATCGGCCCCTGAAACACGTCTTCCCAAAAACCACGACGCTGCTGCACATCCGGAAACAGGTTTTTCACCTGATTGCGAAACCGCGCAGCGAGCCCGGCCAGATGGCCATAAGTCGAGGGAATCCAGGTTTCGATCTTGGCGCGAATCAAACGCGCCAGCACCGGCGCGTCGCCGCCACTGGACACAGCGATGATCAACGGCGAGCGATCGACGATCGCCGGGAAGATCACGCTGCACAGGGCCGGCGCGTCGACCACATTGACCGGAACGCAACGTCGATGCGCATCCGTCGAGACTTGCGCATTGAGCGTTTCGTCATCAGTGGCGGCGATGATCAGCCCGCAGCCGTCGAGATCCGTCTCAACGTAGCCACGCAGCACACATTCGCCGCCACTGGCAGCGACGAGTTCGGCCAGTTGCGGTTCGATTTCAGGTGCGACCACCCGCAGCAGCGCACCGGCATCGGCCAGCAGGCGGGATTTGCGCAAGGCAATTTCCCCCCCGCCGACCACCAACACACGACTGCCGCGCAGGTTGTGAAACAGCGGCAGATATTTCATTTAGCCGATGACCTCAAGGCCACCCATGTACGGCTTGAGTACGTCCGGCACGCGGATCGAACCGTCAGCCTGCTGGTAGTTTTCCAGCACTGCCACCAGAGTACGACCGACCGCCAGACCGGAGCCGTTCAAGGTGTGCACCAGTTCAGGCTTGCCGGTTTCCGGGTTGCGGAAACGCGCCTGCATGCGGCGAGCCTGGAAATCACCGCAGTTGGAGCACGAGGAAATTTCGCGGTATTTGTCCTGGCTCGGGATCCACACTTCCAGATCGTAAGTCTTGACTGCGCTGAAGCCCATGTCGCCGGTGCACAGCGCCAGGGTGCGGTAAGGCAGACCGAGCAATTGCAGAACCTTTTCAGCGTTGGCGGTCAGGCCTTCCAGCGCTTCCATCGATTGCGACGGTTCGACGATCTGGACCATTTCAACTTTGTCGAACTGGTGCTGACGGATCATGCCGCGCGTATCGCGACCCGACGCGCCGGCTTCGCTACGGAAGCACGGAGTGTGGGCAACGAATTTGATCGGCAGCAGCTTCGAGTCGACGATTTCGCCGGCGACGATGTTGGTCAGCGACACCTCGGCGGTCGGGATCAGGTACAGATCGGCCTCGCCTTCGCGAGCGATCTTGAACAGGTCTTCCTCGAACTTCGGCAGTTGACCGGTGCCTTGCAGTGCCGGCGCCTGGACCAGATAAGGCGTGTAGGCCTCTTCGTAGCCGTGCTCGTTGACATGCAGGTTGATCATGAACTGCGCCAGCGCGCGGTGCAGACGGGCGATCGGGCCACGCAACAGGGCGAACCGTGCGCCGGACAGCTTGGCCGCGGTTTCGAAATCCAGCCAGCCGAATTTCTCGCCCAGGGCAACGTGGTCTTTCACTTCGAAATCAAACTGCGTCGGGGTGCCCCAGCGGCGCACTTCAACGTTGTCGTCTTCGTCCTTGCCGACCGGCACGGATTCGTGCGGCAGGTTGGGAATGCCCAGCAGGATCGAGTCCAGTTCGGTCTGGATCGCGTCCAGCTCGACTTTACCGGCGCTCAACTCGCCCGCCATACGCTCGACGTCCGCCATCAGCGGCGCGATGTCTTCGCCGCGCTGCTTGGCCTGACCGATGGATTTGGAGCGCGCGTTACGTTCAGCCTGCAGTGCTTCGGTGCGGGTCTGAACGGTCTTGCGCTGTTCTTCCAGCGCTTCGATGCGCGCGGTGTCCAGGGCAAAGCCACGGGAAGCCAGGCGGTCCGCTACGTCCTGAAGGTTGCTACGTAACAGTTTGGAATCGAGCATGTCGGTTTCTCGTTATCAAAGTTTGGTCAGAGACAGGCCGGCCCACGTCGCGAGCAGCCCGCCGAATACGCTGAGTGCCGCATAGCCAAGGGCCAGCGGCACCTGCCCGCTTTCCAGCAGGCGCACCGTATCCAGTGAAAAGGATGAAAAAGTAGTCAGCCCCCCGAGGAAGCCGACCATCAACCCGGCACGCACCTCGATCGGCACGTCCGGGCGTATCAAAAACAGGCCGTACAACACGCCAATCAACAGACAGCCCACGATATTAACGGCCAGCGTCGCGGTATAGAAGTGCCGCGGCCAATTGGCGCTGACCCAATTGCCGGTGGCGAAGCGCAACAGGGTGCCGGCAACACCGCCGACCGAAACCGCAACAATCAATGGGACCACTATTTTCTCCGCTGTCTTGGGCTCAGACGATCGAGTTGAGCGAGGTGATTGAGCTTCTCGCCAATCTTCAATTCCAGGCCTCGCGGCACCGGCTGATAGAACGGAATCGGTTCGAGCTCTTCCGGGAAATAGTCTTCACCTGCCGCGTAGGCATCCGGTTCATCGTGGGCATAGCGGTATTCGTCGCCGTAACCCAATTGCTTCATCAGTTTGGTCGGCGCATTGCGCAGGTGCAGCGGGACTTCCAGCGAGCCGTTTTCGGCCGCCGCGCGCAAAGCGGTCTTGAAGCCCATGTACACCGCGTTGCTTTTCGGCGCACAGGCCAGATAAGTAATGGCTTGGGCCACGGCCAGCTCGCCTTCCGGACTACCGAGACGCTCCTGCACTTCCCACGCTGCCAGGCACAGGCTCAGCGCGCGCGGGTCGGCGTTGCCGATGTCTTCGCTGGCCATGCGCACCACTCGCCGCGCCAGATAAAGCGGATCGCAACCGCCGTCGATCATCCGCGCGAACCAGTACAGCGCGCCGTCAGGATTGGAACCGCGCACTGACTTGTGCAGCGCAGAAATCTGGTCGTAAAACGCTTCGCCGCCCTTGTCGAAACGGCGACGGGTATCGCCGAGCAGGCTTTGCAACAGATCGGTGCCGATCTCACTGTTGTCTTCGGCCAGGTCCGAGGCGTTTTCCAGCAGATTGAGCAGGCGCCGGCCATCGCCATCAGCGGCGGATAGCAGCATCTGGAAACCTTCATCGCTGAGAGTCAGGTTGCGCTTGCCCAGTCCGCGTTCTTCGCTCAGCGCGCGGCCCACCAGCTTTCGCAGCGCCGCTTCGTCGAGGCTTTTCAGCACATAGACGCGGGCGCGCGACAATAAGGCGTTGTTGAGTTCGAACGAGGGGTTTTCCGTAGTGGCGCCGATGAAGATCAGCGTCCCATCTTCTACGTAAGGCAGGAAGGCGTCCTGCTGGGACTTGTTGAAACGGTGGACTTCATCGACGAACAGAATCGTACGCTTGCCATACTGGCCGGCCTGCTGTTTGGCGATTTCAACGGCCTGACGGATCTCCTTGACCCCGGCGAGTACCGCCGAGACCGTTTCGAAGTGCGCATCGGAGACTTCCGCGAGCAATCGCGCCAGCGTGGTCTTGCCCACGCCCGGCGGCCCCCAGAAGATCATCGAGTGCAAAGCACCCTGCTCCAGCGCCTCGCGCAGCGGCTTGCCACGCGCGAGCACGTGTTCCTGACCGACGTACTCGTCCAGATTGGTCGCACGCAAACGCGCGGCCAGTGGCTGGGCAATCGGTGCACTGCGAAACAGATCCATCACGTAGCGTTGAAACCTCTATTTGAACCGGTTGCCATTCATTCTTTTGATTTTTTTTAGGAGTGAGCCTGCTCGCGATAGCGGTGGATCAGACAACCAAGTGGTGACTGACAGATCGAATCGCGAGCAGGCTCACTCCTTCAAGGGGTTTTGTGTTTATTCCTGGATGACGTCGGCACCCTTGGGAATGTCGAACTTGAACCTGGAGGCCGGCACCGCTTCGTTGGCCTTGACCCCGGTAAACAGGATATTGGTGCGCTGGCCAACACTGTCGATCAGTTGCATGTCGTTGAGCAGACCGTTGCGGAACGACAAGCGCAGGTTGTCGAACAGGGTGTCCTTGGTTTTCGGCTTGAGGGTGAAGTCGATCACGCCGCCCGCCTCTTTCGCGCTGATGTCAAAGCTCTGGCTGATCTTCGACACGTCACCGGACAGCAGCAGCGCTGGGGTCTGGGTCAGGCGCTCGTCGAGTTTCTTGATCGTGGCCTGCTCCAGGTCCGGGTCCCACAAGGTGACTTTCTTGCCGTCGGAGACCATGGTCTGCTCGGCCGGGGCATTGGTGTGCCAGTAGAACAGCCCCGGACGCTGCAGGGTCATGTTGCCGGTGGTTTCCTGCAACTGGGTGCCGCTGCCGTCGAGGGTCAGCTGCGAGAAGTTCGCGCTCAGGGTCTTGGATGTTTCCAGCAATTGGGTCAGACGCGCCACGTCCTTGTCATCGGCGTGGGCCGTGAAGGCGGTCAGCGCCAGTACTGGCAACAGCATGCGGATAAGACGCATGGGAGTCCTCTTGAATACTCGTTGGGAGAGGACGGCGCGTCATTGCGCCATCCTTTGTGCAAAAAGGGTTTCGAATCAGTCGCGCACCGGGCCCGGGGCCAGGACCTCGCGGGAACCGTTGGTGTTCATCGAGGTGACCACGCCGGCCATTTCCATGGCTTCGATCATGCGGGCTGCGCGGTTGTAGCCGATCTTCAGCTTGCGCTGTACCGCGGAAATCGAAGCGCGACGGCTTTCCAGCACAAACTGTACAGCTTCGTCATACAACGCATCGGCTTCCGGATCGTCGCCGTCGCCGCCACCGCTGCTGCCTTCAAAACCGCTGCCGGCTTCTTCGACACCGTTGAGAATGTCGTCGTTGTATTCCGGTGCGCCGCGCAGTTTCCACGCCTCGACCACACGGTGAACTTCATCGTCGGACACGAACGCGCCGTGAACCCGGATTGGCAGACTGGTGCCTGGCGGCATGTACAGCATGTCACCATGGCCAAGCAGTTGTTCGGCGCCGCCCTGATCGATAATGGTCCGCGAGTCGATCTTGCTCGACACCTGGAATGCCATACGGGTCGGAATGTTGGCCTTGATCAGGCCAGTGATCACGTCTACCGATGGCCGCTGGGTCGCAAGGATCAGGTGAATGCCCGCGGCACGGGCCTTCTGTGCGATACGGGCGATCAGCTCTTCAACCTTCTTGCCGACGATCATCATCATGTCGGCGAATTCGTCGACCACCACAACGATGGTCGGCAGTTTTTGCAGCAGCGGCGCTTCGTCGTGAATGCTTTCGCGCTTGTACAGCGGATCGCTCAACGGCTCGCCAGCATCCTGGGCTTCCTTGACCTTGGCATTGAAGCCGGACAGGTTACGCACGCCCATCTTGGCCATCAGCTTGTAGCGCCGCTCCATTTCGGCGACGCTCCAGCGCAGGGCATTGGCGGCGTCTTTCATATCGGTCACAACCGGGCACAGCAGGTGCGGAATGCCTTCGTAAATCGACAATTCAAGCATCTTCGGGTCGATCATGATCAGCTTGGCGTCTTCCGGGCCGGACTTGAACAGGATCGACAGGATCATTGCGTTCACGCCCACCGACTTACCGGAACCGGTGGTACCGGCAACCAGCAGGTGCGGCATCTTCGCCAGGTCGGTGATGACCGGTTTGCCGCCGATATCGTGGCCGAGCGCCAGGGTAACCGGCGATTTGAAGTTGTCGTACTCGGGCGTCGACAGCACTTCGGAGAAGCGCACGATCTGCCGGTCTTCGTTGGGTATCTCGATACCGACCGTGGTCTTGCCTGGAATCACTTCAACCACCCGCACGCTGGTCACCGCCAGCGAACGCGCCAGATCCTTGGCCAGGTTGGCGATGCGGCTGACCTTGACCCCAGCTGCAGGCTGAATCTCGTAACGGGTAATCACCGGGCCGGGATGGATCGAATCCACAGCGACTTCGACGCCGAATTCCTTGAGTTTGATTTCCAGCAAGTGCCCGACCGCTGCAAGCGATTCCGGCGAGTAATTGAGCTGTTTCTTTTCCGCAGGATCGAGGATCGAGATCGGCGGCAACGTGCCTTCCACGGCGCTGTCGACGAACAACGGCACCTGCTTCTCTTTCTGCACGCGCTTGCTTGGCTCGGGGGCTTTGGCCGCCGCCGGGGCGATCACTGGCGGCACCTGCTTCTCGCGATCGGACATGTGCTTGCTCAGGGCTTGCTCGCGTTCGATCAGGCGTTCTTTGACTTTGGCCTGTTCGCGTTTATCGGTGACCGTTGGCGCCACCACGTCATGCACACGATCATCGACCTCTCGCAGTTGCGCGACCAGTTGCTTGCGTTCGGTGCGTGCCGCCCACCAGCGATTGAGCGCGCCCTGAAACAGTTCGAACAGGTCGAGCGTGATCTTGCCGGTGATGTCCATCACCTTGAACCACGACAGATCGGTAAACACCGTCAGACCGAACAGGAACAGCGCGATGAACAGCAGCGTGCTGCCCTGAATGTTCAGCGCATTCTTCGCCAGATTACCGAGGCTTTCGCCCAACGCACCGCCAGCACCCGCCGGCAGGCCGGACGCCGCATGGAAATGCAGATGCGCCAGCGCCGCGCCGGACAGCACCAGAAATACCAGACCGATCAGGCGCCAGGAGAACAGCCAGCCACTCCACTGCCACGGCTCGTGGCGCTGGCGGAAAATCTGGTAGGCCTTGATCGCCAGCAGCAACGGGAAGATGTAGGCGAAGTAACCGAGCACCATGAACAGGATGTCGGCGCTGTAGGAGCCCGCCGGGCCGCCAAAATTCTGCACGTCATCGATCTTGCTGTTGTGGCTCCAGCCCGGATCGTCCTTGCCATAGGTCAGCAAAGCCATCATCAGGAACAGGCACAAGGCACCGATGGCGATCAATGCACCTTCCTTGAGCCGGTAGTGCAATTGTTGGCGCCAGAGCGGAACGACTGTTTTGGGTGCTTCGGTGGATTTCTTCAAAACGCTTCTTTTCCTGCGCACAAGGCGCGTCCATCTATTGAATGACGATAAAAAACTGCCCAATCCAGGCAGGTAAAAAATCAAACGAGCGCAAACGGAACTACTTTTAACATTACGCCGCGCTTTTTATAAACACAGCACATGACCAACGTTGCCTGATAACCCGCTATTGTACGGGTTTGTGCGTTCGACGCCATGGTTAAGCCCCGTGATTGAGCATAGCCAAGCGCACAGAAGCTGCGACGCAATTTGAGCATGCATATACCTTTTGTGACAAAGGCTTATGACGGCTATTTGATGAACGTAGCGAAGCAGCCGATATCCACCCGGCTGCGATGCTCGCCGCGCAGTGCCACGGTGTCGCTTACGACCACGGCCGACACACCAAGTTGCAGCTCAATACTGGCTGCGTCGAATATCTGTGCAGGACATCGGCGCCGTTTCGCGGCAAACTCTTTCGCAGGGCCTGCACGCCCTGACCGCCCTCCCCTTCTGCAAGCCTGGATGCCATGCTGACTTGGTTACAACGCAATTCCCTGACCTTTCCGCCATTGGAAAAGGCCATGCGCGAGCCCAACGGATTGCTCGCCGCTGGCGGTGATTTGTCTGCCGACCGTCTGATCCAGGCTTATCGCCATGGCTGCTTTCCGTGGTTTTCTGAAGGCCAGCCGATTCTCTGGTGGTCGCCGGACCCGCGCACCGTGCTGTTTCCCGACGAGCTGCACGTCTCGCGCAGCCTCGGCAAACTGCTGCGCAAGGAACGCTATCAAGTGACCTTCGATCAGGATTTCGAAGCGGTGATTCGCGCCTGCGCCGCGCCTAGGGATTATGCCGATGGCACCTGGATCACCGAGGCTATGCAAGACGCCTACATCGAACTGCATCGTCGCGGCTTTGCCCATTCGGTGGAAGTACGCGATCAGGGCGAGCTGGTCGGTGGCCTGTATGGCTTGGCGATGGGCCAATTGTTCTTCGGCGAATCAATGTTCAGCCGCGCCGACAACGCCTCGAAATATGGCTTCGCCACACTGGTGCGCCATCTGAAAGAGGCCGGTTTCGTGCTGATCGACTGCCAGATGCCGACCGAGCATCTGCACAGCCTCGGTGCGCGAGCGATTCCCCGCGCGCAATTTGCCGATTATCTGGCGCGACATCTGGATCAACCCAATCATGCGACCTGGGTTTGCTGAGCGACTTTTGCGCAGGTGGCTTACACTTAATCCACCAGCTTATTCCGAGGGTTGATTCATGACCGAGTTGGCGCGTCTGAAGTTCTATGCCACTCAGCCCCACTCTTGCAGTTATCTGCCCGAGGAGCAGGCCACGACCCTGTTTCTCGATCCGAGCCAGCCCATGGATGTGCATGTCTACGCAGACCTGTCGGAAATGGGCTTTCGTCGCAGCGGCGATCATCTGTACCGCCCCCATTGCCAGAATTGCAATGCGTGCGTGCCTGCGCGCATCCCGGTCGCGCAGTTCCTGCCGAACCGCCAGCAAAAACGCATTTTCAAACGCAACGCCGATTTGCAGGTACGTCCGGGCAAGCCGCAATTCAGCGAAGAATATTTCGACCTGTACCAGCGCTACATCGAACAACGCCACGCCGACGGCGACATGTACCCGCCGAGCCGTGATCAGTTCTCGACCTTTCTGGTTCGCGATCTGCCCTTCTCGCGCTTTTACGAATTCCGACTCGACGGACGGTTGCTGGCGGTAGCGGTGACCGATTTGCTGCCTAACGGCCTCTCGGCGGTCTACACCTTTTACGAACCGGCCGAAGAACGCCGAAGCCTGGGACGTTTCGCGATCCTCTGGCAAATCGCCGAGAGCCAGCGCCTGGGGCTTGAGGCGGTCTACCTCGGCTACTGGATCAAGAACTGCAAAAAGATGAACTACAAGACCCAATATCGCCCCATCGAACTGCTGATCAATCAGCGCTGGGTCATCCTCAACTAAAGCAAAAGCTCAAACCCCTTGGCGTAAACCCCATTTTTCGGGCACAATGCACGCCGCTTTTGCCTGGCGCAGTTGCACCGGGCCATTCACTGGATACCGAGGGCTTTACTGCATGTCGAAAGAAGACAGCTTCGAAATGGAAGGCACTGTCGTCGACACCCTGCCCAACACCATGTTTCGTGTGGAGTTGGAAAATGGGCACGTCGTAACCGCGCATATTTCCGGCAAGATGCGCAAGAACTACATTCGTATTCTTACCGGTGACAAAGTGCGCGTCGAACTGACGCCCTATGACTTGAGCAAAGGGCGCATCACCTACCGCGCTCGCTAATCAAGTCAATACAAAACGCCCGGCTTTTAGCCGGGCGTTTTTGTGTCTGGGGTTTGGGTTTGGGTGAGCACCCGCTTGCTGCGGGTGCTTGGAAATGCCTGAAGATCAAAAGCAAAGTTCACAAGCCCCTCACCCTAGCCCTCTCCCGGAGGGAGAGGGAACTGACCGAGGAGGATGCGAAAGGTACGGCGACTTGAAATACCGAGTCGTACTCAGACTTTGAAAAGCCTACAAATCGGCTCCCTCTCCTCGGGGAGAGGGCTGGGGTGAGGGGCAGCCACACCACACATCCAAAGCCAACCCCCCGCTTCTAACCACTCAACAATGAGCGCCAGCTCGAGTGCTTTTGATCCTGCGTCACCGGCGACGTCGGAAGGCTGAGCGGAGGGATTGATCCGGGCGTGGGAGCGCAGCGACCGTCTGGCGCAGCCAGACACAGCGGAAGTAGGTGCAGCGAAGCAAACCGTAGCCGCTGCGCCCGGATCGATCCCGGAGCGAAGGAACCCGAGCCTGCGAGGGCCGTACGCAGGAGCAAGCGTTTTGGGTTACCTTTTTGGCGTTTGAAAAAGGTGACCCGCTGTAAGAGCGGAACCCTAATCAGCCGTTACCGCAGCAATGGATATACCCCCAACCCAGAGACAAAAGAAAGGCGCCCGAAGGCGCCTTGGCTTCACAACAAAACGATCAGGCCATCTCCGCCGTAGTTTCGAAGTCAAACGTCAACTCACCATCCTTGATGTCGATGTGCACCACACCGCCATGCTCGGCCAGCTCGCCAAACAGAATCTCCTCCGCCAGCGGACGCTTGATCTTGTCCTGGATCAGACGCGCCATAGGACGTGCACCCATTGCCGAGTCATAACCACCCGCCGCCAGCCAACTGCGCGCCGCGTCAGTCACCTCAAGCAACACACGCTTGTCTTCCAGCTGCGCCTGAAGCTCGGTAAGGAACTTGTCCACCACGCTCTTGATGACTTCATGACTGAGGCGACCAAACTGGATAATGGTGTCCAGACGGTTGCGGAATTCCGGCGTAAAGCTCTTCTTGATCACTTCCATCGCATCGGACGAGTGGTCCTGATGGGTGAAACCGATCGAAGCGCGAGCAGCCGTTTCAGCACCGGCGTTGGTGGTCATGATCACGATCACATTGCGGAAGTCCGCCTTGCGCCCGTTGTTGTCGGTCAGCGTACCGTGGTCCATCACCTGCAGCAGCAGGTTGAAGACTTCCGGATGCGCCTTCTCGATTTCATCGAGCAGCAATACGCAATGCGGCTGCTTGGTGATCGCTTCGGTCAACAGACCGCCCTGATCGAAGCCGACATACCCTGGAGGCGCACCGATCAGACGCGAGACGGTGTGACGCTCCATGTACTCGGACATGTCGAAGCGCACCAACTCGATCCCCAGCGCCTTGGCCAATTGCCGCGCGGCCTCGGTTTTACCCACACCGGTCGGCCCTGCAAACAGGAACGAACCGACTGGCTTGTCCGGCGACTTGAGCCCGGCACGAGACAGCTTGATTGCCGTCGACAGCGAATCGATCGCCGCGTCCTGACCAAACACCGTCAGCTTCAGGTCACGCTCCAGGTTACGCAGCAATTCCTTGTCGGAACTGGTGACGTGCTTCGGCGGAATCCGCGCAATCTTCGCCACGATGTCTTCGACCTGCGGCACTTCGATACGCTTGACGCGCATCTCCACCGGTTGCAGACGCTGATAGGCGCCCGCCTCGTCGATGACATCGATGGCCTTGTCCGGCATGTGCCGGTCGTTGATGTAGCGCGAAGCCAGTTCGGCAGCGGCGCGCAACGACTCATCGCTGTACTCGATGTTGTGGTGCTGCTCGAAACGGCCTTTGAGACCACGCAGGATGCCGATGGTGTCTTCCACCGACGGCTCGACCACATCGACCTTCTGGAAGCGACGCGCCAGGGCACGATCCTTCTCGAAGATGCCGCGGAACTCCTGGAACGTCGTCGAACCGATGCAGCGAATGTCGCCAGACGACAGCAGCGGCTTGAGCAGGTTCGAGGCATCCATGACGCCACCTGACGCCGCACCGGCACCAATAATGGTGTGGATCTCATCGATGAACAGAATCGCCTGCGGACGCTTTTTCAGCTCATTGAGCAGCGCCTTGAAGCGCTTCTCGAAATCACCGCGGTACTTGGTGCCTGCCAGCAGAGCGCCAAGATCCAAGGAGTAGACGACGCTGTTGGCCAGCAGGTCCGGCACCTGATTGTCGACAATGCGCTTGGCCAGGCCTTCGGCAATCGCGGTTTTACCCACGCCTGCTTCGCCGACCAGCAGCGGATTGTTCTTGCGCCGCCGCGCGAGAATCTGCGCGACACGCTCGACTTCGGATTCGCGGCCGACCAGCGGATCGATACGACCCTGGCGCGCGAGCTCGTTGAGATTGCTGGCATAAGCATCCAGAGGATTGCCTGAAGAAGAAGACTCACCGCCCTCGTCGTCCTGCATATCTTGTTCACCCTCAGAGTGATCGCCATGCCCCGGCACTTTGGAAATGCCGTGGGCGATGTAGTTGACGACATCGATGCGCGCTACGCTCTGCTGTTTCAGCAGGAATACGGCCTGACTCTCTTGCTCACTGAAGATGGCAACCAGCACGTTGGCGCCAGTCACTTCGCGTTTGCCGGAGCTCTGTACGTGGAAAACAGCACGCTGCAGGACACGCTGGAAGCCCAGGGTTGGCTGGGTTTCGCGATCTTCGTCATGGACGGGGATCAATGGCGTGGTGGAGTCGATGAACTCCTGCAGGTCATGCTTGAGTTTGTCGAGGTTCGCGCCGCAGGCACGCAAAACGGTGGCGGCAGCCTCATTGTCCAATAGGGCCAACAGGAGATGTTCGACGGTCATGAACTCATGACGCTTCGAACGAGCCTCCTTGAAGGCTAGATTGAGGGTGACTTCGAGCTCGCGGTTTAACATAGCTTCACCTCATACCCAAGTGGTCGGCGATTAACCGTCCTTCTCGATTTCACAGAGTAGCGGATGCTGGCTTTCCCTGGCGTACTGGTTGACCTGCATGGCCTTTGTCTCGGCGATGTCGCGGGTAAACACTCCACATACTGCTCGTCCTTCTGTATGGACGGCCAGCATGACCTTGGTCGCCAGCTCGCGATTCAGGTTAAAAAACACCTCGAGCACTTCGACGACGAAATCCATCGGTGTGTAGTCATCGTTGAACAAAACCACCTTGTACATCGGCGGTGCCTGTAATGCAGGCTTTGCTTCCTGAACAGCAACGCCTGCCGAATCGTCGTCGTGCTCCTGTGGAAGATCCTTTTGGAGAAGCGGGCGATCCTGATTGAATGTTAGTCGAATCTGGCTGATTGCATGCATGGAAAGAAAGGTTCGTCAGTTGTGCAAATACAGTGGTGGGGGCGGTTGCCTGCGTTTTCAACTCCGACGGCCCGGTCACCTTGACTATCGGGAAAACGGTGTTACAACCAATAGAGCCCACAGTGGGTAAAAAAGATCCGCGGAGTCAATTCTTTTATCGAATTCGATGGCGGATGAACGGGATGATACTCCAGCGATGGAGACTGTTGCAGAGGGATTTGAGCATGGCTGTCGGCAAGGTGAAATGGTTCAACAATGCCAAGGGGTACGGCTTCATCATTGAGGATGGCAAGTCAGAAGATCTGTTTGCGCATTACTCGGCGATCAAGATGGATGGATACAAGACCCTCAAGGCCGGGCAATCCGTGAAGTTCGATATCATCCAAGGGCCAAAGGGCCTGCATGCAGTCGAAATTCACAACGTCGTCGTTGCTGCGCCCGATCTGTCTGTCGGCGGTGCGGTCGGCGCTGCTGCTGCCGCGACGGCCAAAGCGTTCAGCTGACTGATTCCCGCCTGAACCTCAGCCATTAAAAAACCGCCTGAAAATTCAGGCGGTTTTTGTGTATCCGCGTTTTACATATGCGAAATCAACGCATCCCCAAACCCCGAAGACGAAACCAGCGTGGCCCCATCCATCAAGCGCTCAAAGTCATACGTGACAGTTTTCGCCCCGATCGCACCATTGGTGCCCTTGATGATCAGATCTGCCGCTTCAGTCCAGCCCATGTGTCGCAGCATCATCTCGGCCGAGAGAATCAGCGAACCCGGGTTGACCTGATCCTTGCCGGCATATTTCGGCGCGGTACCGTGGGTCGCTTCGAACATCGCCACGGTGTCGGACAGGTTGGCGCCCGGTGCAATACCGATACCGCCCACTTCTGCCGCCAGGGCGTCGGACAGGTAGTCGCCGTTGAGGTTAAGGGTCGCGATCACATCGTATTCGGCCGGACGCAGCAGGATCTGTTGAAGCATGGCGTCGGCAATGGCGTCTTTGACCACCACGTTCTTGCCGGTTTTCGGGTTCTTGAACTGCATCCACGGACCGCCGTCGAGCAGGGTCGCACCGAATTCTTCTGCCGCCACTTCGTAGGCCCATTCCTTGAAGGCACCTTCAGTGAACTTCATGATGTTGCCTTTGTGCACGATGGTCAGCGAGTCGCGATCGTTATCGACCACATATTGCAAGGCCTTGCGCGCCAGACGCTTGGTGCCTTCGCGAGAAACCGGCTTGACGCCGATGCCGCAGTTTTCATCGAAACGGATCTTGGTGACGCCCATTTCTTCTTTCAGGAATTTGATCACCTTGGTGGCTTCCGGCGAACCGGCCTTCCACTCGATGCCCGCGTAGATGTCTTCGGAGTTCTCACGGAAGATGGTCATGTCGACGTCGCCGGGCTTTTTCACCGGGCTTGGCACGCCTTCGAACCAGCGCACCGGGCGCAGGCAGACATAGAGGTCGAGTTGCTGGCGCAGGGCCACGTTCAGCGAGCGGATGCCGCCACCGACCGGGGTGGTCAGCGGGCCTTTGATGGAGACCACGTAATCCTTGACCGCGTCGAGGGTTTCCTGCGGCAGCCAGGTATCCTGATCGTAAACCTGGGTGGCTTTTTCCCCGGCGTAGACTTCCATCCAGGAAATCTTGCGCTTACCGCCGTAGGCCTTTTCAACAGCAGCATCGACAACTTTGATCATCACCGGACTGATGTCGACACCAATGCCGTCACCTTCGATGAAGGGGATGACCGGGTTATCAGGAACATTGAGAGAATGGTCTGCATTGACGGTGATTTTGTCGCCGACGGCTGGAACCTGAATCTTCTTGTAACCCATGCTGAACTCCATTGTTTGGATTGAACACCTGGCTTGCTTCGAGCGTAACCCAGTTGAATCAACACGCAAACCCTATGTTCCGCCGCCGCGCACATCTGGTTTCGTACAACCCTGAAAGCAAAGGGAAAAGCGCCAAACTCCAGCATTCGTAACGAGTCTTTGCCCGGCACCGCCCTGCGACCTTTAGACCAATGGACGAGAATCGTTGCATATGAACCATCGGCAGATTGCCAGCTACCTATGTATAATGCCGCCCGCTGACCACAGGGTCACGACGGCTGGCCTCTCTAGCACGAGACTTTCCGCCTGATTGGTCGGGTTGTTACCGCAGCCTGACTGCTTGACGCTCTACTGATGCACCCAACATCACCGCGAAGAATCTCGACATTCGGTTCATGGATGACTTTGAACGAACGCGCTTACCCGGCGCCCCTCGAGTTTCTGCGCACGCTTTAGCAAAGAAGAGAGAGTTAATCCGAATATGCCCACCCGCTCGAAGATCATCTATACCTTCACCGACGAAGCTCCTGCCCTCGCCACCTATTCCCTGCTGCCGATCATCGAGGCTTACACTGCCTCGGCCGATATCGCCGTGGAAACCCGCGATATCTCTCTTGCAGCGCGCATTCTGGCAAGCTTCCCCGAGCAACTGGGCGACAAAGCCGTAGCCGACCACCTCGCCGAACTGGGCGAACTGGCCGTTACGCCTGAAGCCAACATCATCAAGCTGCCGAACATCAGCGCTTCGGTGCCGCAACTGCAAGCCGCGATCAAAGAGCTGCAGGCGCAGGGCTACAACCTGCCGGACTACCCGGAAACCGTGACCAGCGACGCCGACAAAGACGCCAAGGCGCGTTACGACAAGGTCAAGGGCAGCGCCGTGAACCCGGTTCTGCGTGAAGGCAACTCCGACCGTCGCGCTCCGCTGTCGGTTAAGAACTACGCACGCAAGCACCCGCACAAAATGGGCGCCTGGGCCAAAGACTCCAAGTCCCACGTTGCGCACATGAGCACCGGCGATTTCTACGGCAGCGAAAAAGCTGCCCTGATCGACGCCGCTGACGCCGTGAAGATCGAACTGATCGCCAAGGACGGTACTGCCACCGTTCTGAAAGAGAAAACCACCGTTCAGGCTGGCGAGATCCTCGACTGCGCCGTGATGAGCAAAAACGCCCTGCGCACGTTCATCGCTGCTGAAATCGAAAGCGCCAAGGCCCAGGGCGTGCTGCTCTCGGTGCACCTGAAAGCGACCATGATGAAGGTCTCCGACCCGATCATGTTCGGCCAGATCGTTGCCGAGTACTACAAAGACGCGCTGACCAAGCACGCTGACGTGCTGGCCGAGATCGGCTTCAACCTGAACAACGGCATCGGCGACCTGTACGCGCGCATCAAAGCGCTGCCGGCCGAGCAGCAAGCGCAAATCGAAGCCGACATGGCTGCGGTCTACGCTGTACGTCCGGCGCTGGCGATGGTCAACTCCGACAAGGGCATCACTAACCTGCACGTGCCGAGCGACGTTATCGTCGACGCCTCGATGCCAGCGATGATCCGTGACTCCGGCAAGATGTGGGGCACCGACGGTCAGCTGCACGACACCAAGGCAGTGATCCCGGATCGTTGCTACGCCACCATCTACCAGGCCGTGATCGAAGACTGCAAAGCCAATGGCGCGTTCGATCCGACCACCATGGGCAGCGTGCCGAACGTCGGTCTGATGGCGAAGAAAGCCGAAGAGTACGGCTCGCACGACAAGACCTTCCAGATCAAGGCTGACGGCGTTGTTCGCGTCACCGACAGCAAAGGCACCGTGCTGATGGAGCAGGCCGTTGAAGCCGGCGACATCTTCCGCATGTGCCAGACCAAAGACGCGCCGATCCAGGACTGGGTCAAACTGGCCGTCAACCGCGCTCGCGCCAGCAGCACCCCGGCGATCTTCTGGCTCGACCCGATGCGCGCTCACGACGGCGTGGTGATCGAGAAAGTTCAGGCTTACCTGAAGGATCACGACACCGCCGGTCTGGACATCCAGATCATGGCGCCGGTCGACGCCATGAAGTACACCCTGCAGCGTACCCGCGAAGGCAAGGACACCATTTCGGTAACCGGCAACGTACTGCGCGACTACCTGACCGACCTGTTCCCGATCATGGAACTGGGCACCAGCGCCAAGATGCTGTCGATCGTGCCGCTGATGAACGGCGGTGGTCTGTTCGAAACCGGCGCTGGCGGTTCGGCACCGAAGCACGTGCAGCAACTGGTTGAAGAAAACTTCCTGCGCTGGGATTCGCTGGGTGAGTTCCTCGCCCTCGCCGCTTCCCTCGAGCACTTGGGTGTGAACTACAACAACCCGAAAGCACTGGTGCTGTCGAAGACTCTGGACCAGGCCACCGGCCAGTTCCTCGACAACAACAAGTCGCCATCGCGCAAGGTCGGCAACATCGACAACCGCGGCAGCCACTTCTATCTGGCGATGTACTGGGCTCAGGCCCTCGCTGCCCAGACCGAAGACGCTGCACTGCACGCGCAGTTCGCGACTCTGGCCAAAACCCTTACCGAGAACGAGGCGACCATCGTTGCCGAGCTCAACGCCGTTCAGGGCAAGCCAGTCGACATCGGCGGTTACTACCACGCCGACGCCGAGCTGATCAGCCAGGCCATGCGCCCGAGCGCAACCTTCAACGCGGCGATTGCTGCGCTGGTTTAAGGTTGTAGTGCGGTAAACAAACCCCGGCCCCGTGCCGGGGTTTGTGTTTCCAGACTTTGTGATCAGCACAAAACTTTGTGGGAGCTGGCTTGCCAGCGATAGCGGTGGATCAGTCACCTTCAATGCTGAATGATAGGCCGCTATCGCTGGCAAGCCAGCTCCCACAGGGATTGGGGTTTAACCAATAGATTGAGGAAGATTCATGGAATGGCTGCCCCACATCACCGTCGCCACCATCATCGAAGACAACGGTCGCTTCCTGATGGTCGAAGAGCACAAGGCCGGGCGCAATGTGCTCAATCAGCCCGCCGGGCATCTCGATCCGAATGAAACCCTGATCGAAGCCGCCGTGCGCGAAACCCTCGAAGAGACCGGCTGGGACGTCGAACCCACCGGCGTCATCGGCATTTATCTGTACACCGCGCCGAGCAACGGCGTGACTTACCAGCGTGTGTGCTTCAGCGCCAAAGCCGTCAAACACCACCCGGACTATCAGCTTGACGATGGCATCCTCGGCGCCAAGTGGCTGAGCCGCGAAGAATTATTGGCTCAACGGGACAACTGGCGCAGCGAGCTGATCATGCGCTGCATCGACGATTATCTGGCCGGTCATCACTTCAGCCTCGAACTGATCCGCCCTTCCCTTTAGCCTTGCGGCCGCGAGCCTGCTAGAATCGCGCCCTTTTCCAAGACACTCATTGAATCCCTATGCGTGATCCAGCCCCTTCTGACACATCCAAGAAGCGCGTCATTGTCGGCATGTCCGGCGGCGTGGACTCTTCCGTTTCCGCTCTCCTGCTGATCGAGCAGGGGTATGAAGTGGAAGGCCTGTTCATGAAGAACTGGGAAGAAGACGACGGAACGGAATACTGCACCGCCATGGACGACCTGGCGGATGCTCAGGCTGTCTGCGACAAGATCGGCATCAAATTGCACACCGCCAACTTCGCTGCCGAGTACTGGGACAACGTGTTCGAGCACTTCCTGGCCGAATACAAGGCCGGACGCACGCCGAACCCGGACATCCTGTGTAACCGCGAAATCAAGTTCAAGGCGTTCCTCGACTACGCGATGATGCTTGGCGCCGACCTGATCGCCACCGGCCACTACGTGCGCCGCCGTGACATCGATGGCCGCACCGAACTACTCAAGGGCCTCGATCCAAACAAGGATCAGAGCTACTTCCTGCACGCCGTTGGCGGCGAACAGATCGCCAAGACCCTGTTCCCGGTCGGCGAACTGGAAAAGCCGGAAGTGCGCGCGATTGCCGAGAAATACGAGCTGGCGACCGCGAAGAAGAAGGATTCCACCGGGATCTGCTTCATCGGTGAACGGCGCTTCAGCGACTTCCTCAAGCAATACCTGCCGGCGCAACCGGGCGAGATCAAAACCACCGAAGGCGAAGTCATCGGCCGCCACCACGGCTTGATGTACCACACCATCGGCCAGCGCCAGGGCCTTGGCATCGGCGGTTTGAAAGACGCCGGCGATGAACCGTGGTACGTGCTGCGCAAGGATCTGGACGTCAACGAACTGATCGTCGGTCAGGGCAACAACCATCCGTGGCTGTTCTCCGGCGCCCTGCTCGCTTCGGAGATCTATTGGGTCAATCCGATCGACCTGAGCCAGCCGCTGCGCCTGACCGCCAAAGTGCGTTATCGCCAGAGCGATCAGGCCTGCACCCTGGAGAAAACCGCCAGCGGCTATCGCGCCGTGTTCGACGAGCCGCAACGCGCGGTGACCCCGGGCCAATCGGTGGTGTTCTATGACCGTGAAATCTGCCTCGGCGGCGGCGTGATTGAAGTCGCCGAGCCATGGAGCGGCCAGGCATGAGCCCGACTCAGGAGCAACTGACGGCGCTGGGCGGTGTGTTTCTGGCCGCCGTGCTGGTCGACCGCATCGCCAAGACCGGCCAGACCAACGAAGCCGGCCTGAGCTGCATGCTCGGCAGCCTGCTGGTGCGCGACCCGAAAGACACGCTGGACGTGTACGGCGGCGATGACATCAATCTGCGCGAAGGTTATCGGGCGCTGATCGGCGCACTGGAACGTGACCCCAGCACTTTGCAGCGCGAGCCGTTGCGTTATGCGCTGTCGATGCTCGGTCTGGAACGTCAACTGGCCAAGCGCGACGACATGCTCGACACCATCAGCAAGCGTTTGCCGCAGATCCAGTCGCAGGTCGAGCACTTCGGTCCGGCCCACGAAAACGTGGTGGCTGCGTGCGGCGCGCTGTATCAGGACACCCTGAGCACCTTGCGCCAGCGCATTCAGGTGCACGGCGACATGCGCAATCTGCAGCAACCGAGCAATGCCTCGAAGATTCGCGCCTTGCTGCTGGCCGGGATCCGTTCGGCGCGCTTGTGGCGCCAGCTCGGCGGGCATCGCTGGCAGTTGGTGATCAGCCGCCGCAAGTTGCTCAAAGAGCTGTATCCGCTGATGCGCAGCGAGTAAACGCCGCGCGATACCAGTTTTGTAGTCTGTAACGCGTAATACGCCGGTCAGTTGGCGACGGACCGGCGGATTTTTTCATGTATGATACGCGCCCCATTTCGTTGCCCGACTGTCCGAGAACACCCCATGCAGCTCTCTTCGCTCACTGCGGTTTCCCCTGTTGACGGCCGCTACGCCGGCAAAACCCAGGCCCTGCGCCCGATTTTCAGCGAGTACGGCCTGATCCGTGCCCGCGTTCTGGTTGAAGTGCGCTGGCTCCAGCGCCTGGCCGCCCACGCCGGTATTCCTGAAGTACCGGCCTTCTCCGCCGAGGCCAACGCCGTTCTCAATGAACTGGCGGAAAACTTCGCGTTGGAGCACGCCGAGCGCGTCAAAGAGATCGAGCGCACCACCAACCACGACGTCAAGGCGATCGAATACCTGCTCAAGGAGCAGGCGGCCAAGCTGCCGGAGCTGGCCAAGGTCAGCGAGTTCATCCACTTTGCCTGCACCAGCGAAGACATCAACAACCTGTCCCACGCGCTGATGCTGCGCGAAGGCCGTGACGACGTGATGCTGCCGCTGATGCGCCAGACCGCCAACGCCATCCGCGAACTGGCCATCCGTTTCGCTGACGTGCCGATGCTGTCGCGCACCCACGGTCAACCGGCCTCGCCGACCACTCTGGGCAAAGAGCTGGCGAACGTGGTTTACCGTCTCGAGCGGCAGATCGCGCAGGTCGCTGCCGTGCCGCTGCTGGGCAAGATCAACGGCGCTGTCGGCAACTACAACGCGCACCTGTCGGCCTACCCGCAGATCGACTGGGAAGCCAACGCCCGCGCCTTCATCGAAGACGAGCTGGGCCTGGGCTTCAACCCGTACACCACACAGATCGAACCGCACGACTACATCGCCGAGCTGTTCGACGCGATCGCACGCTTCAACACCATCCTGATCGACTTCGACCGCGACATCTGGGGCTACATCTCCCTGGGTTATTTCAAGCAGCGCACCATCGCTGGCGAAATCGGTTCGTCGACCATGCCGCACAAGGTCAACCCGATCGACTTCGAAAACTCCGAAGGCAACCTGGGTATCGCCAACGCACTGTTCCAGCACCTGGCGAGCAAACTGCCGATCTCCCGCTGGCAGCGCGACCTGACCGACTCCACCGTACTGCGCAACCTCGGTGTCGGCTTTGCCCACAGCGTGATCGCTTACGAAGCCAGCCTCAAGGGCATCAGCAAGCTCGAACTCAACGAGCAGAAGATTGCTGCTGACCTCGACGCGTGCTGGGAAGTGCTGGCCGAGCCGATCCAGACCGTGATGCGCCGCTACAACATCGAAAACCCGTACGAAAAGCTGAAAGAACTGACCCGCGGCAAGGGCATCAGCCCTGAAGCGCTGCAGACTTTCATCGATGGCCTGGACATGCCAGCCGAAGCGAAAGCCGAGCTCAAGCAACTGACCCCGGCCAACTACATCGGCAACGCTGTGGCACAAGCCAAACGCATCTGATCGACCGTTTGCCCCGTTCAAGACGCCCGGCCGCGCCGGGCGTTTTTATTCCCGTCTGAAAAGTGCTTTTTTTCAATAGGTTACATATGAATTCCGACATTCCTCTTCAACTTCTGGGCGGCCTCACGGCACGCGAATTCCTGCGTGACTACTGGCAGAAAAAACCCCTGCTGATCCGTCAGGCGATTCCTGACTTCGAAAGCCCGATCGACGCCGACGAGCTGGCCGGCCTGGCCCTGGAAGAAGAAGTCGAATCGCGCCTGGTCATCGAGCACGGCGAGCGCCCATGGGAACTGCGTCGCGGCCCGTTCGCCGAAGACGAGTTCAGCAAATTGCCGGAAAAAGAGTGGACCCTGCTGGTACAAGCGGTCGACCAGTTCGTCCCGGAAGTCAGCGAGCTGCTGGAAAACTTCCGTTTTCTGCCGAGCTGGCGCGTCGACGACGTGATGATCAGCTTCGCCGCCCCTGGTGGCAGTGTTGGTCCGCATTTCGATAACTACGACGTGTTCCTGCTGCAAGGCCACGGTAAGCGCAACTGGAAAATCGGCCAGATGTGCGATTCCGAGAGCCCGCTGCTGCAACACGCCGACCTGCGCATCATCGCCGAATTCGAACAGACCGAAGAATGGGTTCTGGAACCGGGCGACATGCTTTACCTGCCGCCGCGCCTGGCTCACTGCGGTGTCGCGGTCGACAACTGCATGACCTACTCGGTCGGCTTCCGTGCGCCGAGCGCTGCTGAAGTGCTGACCCACTTCACCGATTTCCTCAGCCAGTTCCTGACTGACGAAGAGCGCTACACCGACGCCGATGCCAAGCCGGCAGCCGACCCGCATCAGATCCAGCACGATGCACTGGACCGCCTGAAGAGCTTGCTTGCCGAGCACATGAGCGACGAGCGTCTGCTGCTGACCTGGTTCGGCCAGTACATGACCGAGCCGCGCTACCCGGAACTGGTGGTCGGCCCGGAAGACGTCGAGGAGGAAGATTTCCTCGCCGCCCTGCAGGACGGCGCCGTGCTGATTCGCAACCCGAGCGCGCGCCTGGCCTGGTCGGAAGTCGATGACGACCTGCTGCTGTTCGCCAGCGGCCAGAGCCGTTATCTGCCGGGCAAACTGCGCGAACTGCTGAAGCTGATCTGCGCCGCTGACGCCCTGCACACCGACAACCTCGGTGACTGGCTGAACGACGAAGACGGTCGCAGCCTGCTCTGCGAACTGGTCAAGCAAGGTAGCCTGGGGTTCGCCGATGAATAAAATTCGCGTTCGTGTCGCAGACTGGCAGAAGGACATCGCCGAGATCCGGCGCATTCGTGAAACGGTGTTCATCGCCGAACAATCGGTGCCACCCGAGCTTGAGTGGGACGCGGATGACGCGACCGCCGTGCATTTTCTGGCGTTTGAAGGCGACTACCCGATCGGCACCGCGCGTTTGCTGCCCGATGGGCACATCGGCCGGGTTTCGGTGCTGAAAGACTGGCGCGGGATGAAAGTCGGCGACGCGCTGATGCAAGCGGTCATCGCCGAAGCGGAAGCGCGCGGCCTGAAGCAGCAAATGCTCAGTGCGCAGGTGCAGGCCACGGCGTTCTATGAACGCCTGGGCTTCAGCCTGGTCAGCGAGGAATTCCTCGAAGCCGGGATTCCGCATGTCGATATGGTTCGCCATTCGGCCTGAGCTCTGCCCTGATCGTTCCCACACTCTGCGTGGGAATGCCTCTCGGGACGCTCCGCGTCCCTTGCGGCATGTGACGCAGAGCGTCACGGGCTGCATTCCCACGCAGAGCATGGGAACGATCAGGCAAGAGGCCGGCGAGCACATCACAAAACGCCCCGCCATCTCACGATGCCGGGGCGCTTTGCTGTCTAGGATTCAACTTGCCCCACCCCGGGCCGACAAACTGGCAATATCAAGCCTTTCGAAAGCGGAGATAACGGACATGTCCCTACGCACCCTGCTCACCACCCTGCTGCTCGGCTGCAGCTTTTCGGTGCTGGCAGCCACAGAAATCGTGCCCCTCAATTACCGCACCAGCGCCGACATGCTGCCGATGGCGCAGGACTTCCTCGGCAAGGATGGCCAGGTCAGCGCCTATGGCAATCAACTGATCATCAAGGCCGACCCGGACAAGATCCAGGAACTCAAGGCACTGATCGGGCAACTCGACACCGCGCCCAAGCGCTTGCTGATCACCGTCGACACCAATGAAAACAATGGCCGTGGCGACGAAGGCTATTCGGTCAACGGCGCGCAGGCGAATCAGACCCGCATCATCAGCCGCAGTACGACCAGCCGCGAAGGTGGCGTGCAGCAAGTGCAGGCCACCGATGGCATGCCAGCGCTGATCCAGGTCGGGCAAAGCGTGCCGATCACCAACGTTCAGAGCGATTCCTACGGCGGTTACAACAGCCAGACCCAATACCGCAACGTCACCCAGGGTTTCTACGTGACCGCGAGCGTCACCGGCGACATCGTCCATCTGGCAATCAGCACCAATCGTGACCGCATGAGCCAGGAACGTCCCGATGTAGTGAACGTGCAAAGCACCGACACAACCGTCAGCGGACGCCTCGGCGAATGGATCACCCTCGCCGGAGTGAATCGCCAGACCCAGGCTGATAAACAGGGCCTGACCCGCAGCTACTCGACTCAAGGCCGCGATGACATGACCTTGCGGGTGAAAGTCGACGCACTGGACTAAAGCACCGAAAACTGACTGATTAGTCGTATTAGACGAAAGATGTAGTGCCTTAAAAAAAGCACTACAAAACGTTTGACGCGAAAAAAAAGCGAAGGCATGATGGCCTCGCTCCCGCTAATCAGGGGCCCTGGCAAGGGCCTTCGAAGCGCCGCCCGCACCTACCCCGCGAGCCGTTTCGTGTCTGTACCGCCCACAAGGTGTGTTTGACGAGGTTGCCGACTGGAACGAAGTTGTCCCGAGGGACGGAAGCGTATTTAGGTAACCCGGCTTCACGCTGCAGACCGCATAAAGGCCCACGACGCCGGAATGCGCCCGCATCGCGCCACTACCTGCTCACTTCCCCTCGAGCCCATCGTTCATCCCGTCGCCTACCCCGCCGAATCCGACTTGACCACCTAAGCTTCTGGTCAGCGAGCGCAGGAATTTTCCACCGCAGAACAACTTTTCAATAAAGACGCGACGAGGTTTATCTCCATGGCACTGACACGCGAACAGCAAATTGCAGCCCTCGAAAAAGACTGGGCTGAGAACCCGCGCTGGAAAGGCGTGACACGCACTTACTCCGCTGCTGACGTGGTCCGTCTGCGTGGATCGGTCCAGCCTGAGCACACCTTTGCGAAGATGGGCGCCGAGAAGCTGTGGAACCTGGTCACCCAGGGTGCCAAGCCGTCCTTCCGTCCTGAGAAAGATTTCGTCAACTGCATGGGCGCCCTGACCGGTGGCCAGGCTGTTCAGCAGGTAAAAGCCGGTATCCAGGCGATCTACCTGTCGGGCTGGCAAGTGGCTGCGGACAACAACTCCGCAGAATCCATGTACCCGGACCAGTCGCTGTACCCGGTGGACTCGGTGCCAACCGTGGTCAAGCGCATCAACAACTCGTTCCGTCGTGCCGACCAGATCCAGTGGAAAGCCGGCAAGAACCCGGGCGACGACGGCTACATCGACTACTTCGCGCCGATCGTGGCTGACGCTGAAGCCGGTTTCGGCGGCGTACTGAACGCTTACGAGCTGATGAAAAGCATGATCGAAGCAGGCGCCGCTGGCGTTCACTTCGAAGACCAGCTGGCGTCGGTAAAAAAATGCGGCCACATGGGCGGCAAGGTACTGGTTCCGACTCAGGAAGCCGTACAGAAGCTGACCGCTGCGCGTCTGGCGGCTGACGTTGCCGGCACGCCGACCATCATCCTGGCGCGTACCGACGCCAACGCAGCTGACCTGTTGACCTCCGACTGCGACCCGTACGACCAGCCGTTCGTGACCGGCGAGCGCACCCAGGAAGGCTTCTACAAGGTTCGCGCCGGTCTGGACCAAGCCATCGCCCGTGGTCTGGCTTACGCGCCATACGCCGACCTGATCTGGTGCGAAACCGCCAAGCCGGATCTGGAAGAAGCCCGTCGCTTCGCTGAAGCGATCAAGAAGGAATACCCGGACCAATTGCTGTCGTACAACTGCTCGCCTTCCTTCAACTGGAAGAAAAACCTGGACGACGCGACTATCGCCAAGTTCCAGCGCGAACTGTCCGCCATGGGTTACAAGCACCAGTTCATCACCCTGGCCGGCATTCACAACATGTGGCACAGCATGTTCAACCTGGCGCACGACTACGCCCGCAACGACATGACTGCCTACGTGAAGCTGCAAGAGCAGGAATTCGCTGACGCCGCCAAGGGTTACACCTTCGTGGCGCACCAGCAGGAAGTGGGCACTGGCTACTTCGACGACATGACCACCGTGATCCAGGGTGGCTCGTCGTCGGTGACCGCGCTGACCGGTTCGACTGAAGAAGAACAGTTCCACTGACAGATTGCCCTGACTAAAAAACCGGTGTTTCTGAGGAAACACCGGTTTTTTTCGTTTTCAGCGCTCGATATCTGAGTATCAGACGATGAAGTTCACCAGCCGGTTGGGCACTACGATCATTTTTTTGGTGCCTTCCAGATAACCGTTCAAGGAAGGATCGGAACACGCCCGAATACGTATCGCGTCATAATCGGCGTCCAGCTCAATCATTATTTCGCCACGCAACTTGCCGTTGACTTGCACCATCATCTTGATCGTGTCCTGTTTCAAAGCCTCCTTATCAGGTTGCGGCCATGAACTGTCATAAATGTCCCCCTGAAAATCCAGCTCTTCCCATAGCACCTGAGAAATATGCGGCGTCACGGGATGCAGGATCTGCAACAGAATACGCACCCCCTCTTGAACCACCCGGGAATCCGCGGCGCCGGCGCCTTCCAGCACTTTGAGCATTTTCATCGCACCCGACACCACCGTGTTGTACTGAAGCCGCTCATAATCGGTGTTGATCTGCTGCAACAAGCGATGCATGTCGAAACGTACGCGTCGCGACTCTACGTCAACGAGTTCACTTCGCTCGCTCGCGCCAGCCTGGCTCACATTATCGTGCACAAAAGCCCATAACCGGCGGAGAAAGCGGTAGGCCCCTTCAACACCGCTATCGCTCCAGATGGTACTTTGATCAGGAGGGCCGGCGAAGATCGTAAACAAACGGGCAGTGTCGGCACCGAACTTGTCGATGATGTCTCTGGGCTCAACCACGTTGTTCTTCGATTTGGACATTTTTTCGACGCCGCCAATAGTCACTGGCAATCCGTCTTCAAGCGCCGTGGCCCGCAATGGCCGACCTTTCTCATCGTACTGAACCGAGACCTGTGCGGGATAAAACCAGCGTCGGCTACCATCCCCGGCTTTGCGGTAATAGCTCTCACGCAGTAGCATGCCTTGGGTGAACAGATTCTTGAAAGGCTCGCTGAATGTCACCAATCCCTCGTCACGCATCGCCCGGGTCCAGAATCTGGCATACAGCAAATGCAGCACGGCATGTTCGATACCACCGATGTATTGATCAATCGGCATCCAGTAGCGAGCGCCTGGGCCTACCATTGATTTGTCATTGTCGGGATCGCAATAACGCATGAAATACCAGCTCGAATCGACGAAGGTATCCATGGTGTCCGTCTCACGTAATGCCGGTGCCGCACAACGCGGACATGGAACATGGCGGAACCCTTCATGCTGTAACAGCGGATTCGCACTACCGTCGGGAACGCAATCTTCCGGCAACACGACCGGCAGATCCGCGTAGGGGACGGGAACATCACCACACTGTTTACAGTGAATGATCGGGATTGGCGTCCCCCAATAACGCTGCCGGGAAATACCCCAGTCGCGTAGCCGCCAAGTGGTCGTTTCTTCTCCCATACCGGAATCGATCAATGCAGCGACAATCGCAGGAACGGCCTGCGCGATGGATAAACCATCATATCCCTGGGAATTGATGAGAAAACCCTCACGACTGCCATAGCTGTCAGACCAGACCTCAGGATCGTAGACCTCACCGACACGATCAATGACTTGTATTACCGGGAGATCGTATTGCCTGGCAAAATCATGATCTCGCTGATCATGGCCGGGCACGGCCATCAAGGCACCTTCGCCGTATTCGTTGAGCACATAATTGGTGATCCACAGCGCAACAGGTTCGCCCGTCAACGCATGTGTCACCACAAGACCGCTGTCGACGCCGATCTTGGTTTTGCCGCTGAGCTCTGGCCCCGCCTTTGCGGCCTCTCGACACGCATGAATCTGAGGTTCAAGCGCAGGATTGAGATCCAGAGCATATTTGGCCAGAGCATGATCTGGAGAAACCGCACAAAACGTGACCCCCAGCAGCGTTTCTACACGGGTAGTGAACACCCATAGCTTGCCGCCATCGATAAGATTTGAGTCGGAGTCACGAAACGAGTGACCGAATGCAAGGCGCACCCCTTCTGTCTTGCCTATCCAGTTACGCTGCATCGAGCGCACCATTTCCGGCCAGCCATCAAGCGTGTCGATCGCAGACAGCATTTCCTCGGAATACTGGGTTATACGCAAGTAATAACCAGGAATTTCGCGCTTCTCAACCAGCGCGCCCGAGCGCCAGCCTCGACCGTCAATCACCTGCTCGTTGGCCAATACCGTGTTGTCGACAGGATCCCAATTGACGATCTGCGTTTTCTTGTAGGCCAGACCTTTTTCAAGCATTTTGAGGAAAAACCACTGATTCCACTTGTAATAACGTGGATCGCAAGTAGCAATTTCCCGTGACCAGTCGAAGGCCAGACCAAGAGGCTGCATCTGTGCCTTCATGTCGGCAATGTTCAACCGTGTCCAATCGGCAGGCGAAACACCCGACTGCATCGCGGCGTTCTCCGCCGGCAAGCCAAATGCATCCCAGCCCATGGGCATCAGCACATTGAAACCCTTCATCCGTAGGTGACGGGCCAGCATGTCATTGATCGTATAATTGCGCACATGCCCCATATGCAACTTGCCCGATGGATAAGGCAACATTGAACACGCGTAAAATTTTGGCTGATCGGGTCTCTCGACCGCTGTGAATACATCCTTATCAAACCATTTGGCCTGTGCCGAACTTTCAACCCAGGCTGGATCATACTGCGATCGCATAAAGTTTCCTCAACATTGGCAGGTCTGGCGACCATCAGTCGCTTGCCCCACGCTCCTTTGCAAGTACTTGTCGATATCAAAAAGACAATGCCAGCGGCATTCAAATCCACTCTTTAAATAAGACAAGGCGTTGGACTCTAGCAGTTTTTTCCTTCGCTGCGTCCACCGGGCAACCAACCCGTTGGCCATACACGGAACGCTCGAGGAGGTTTATATTTCGACTTTAGCGATCGATACAGACTTCCGTGAGTAATTAGGCAAAAGTGCGGCTGAAAATGCTCCATATACTGTGGGATTTTGTTCCAAGGCACTGTAGGAAAAATATGATGCGCACCGTGGTAATTGAAGTTCATCAAACATACCCGCTCAATAAAAAATGAGACCTTTACATTGCGCGCAAATACGGAATCGTTCAGAGGCGTCTGATAATGAGCAAAACTGTCCAGCACTGTCAGTATGAAAGCTCTTGCCAGATACAGCACAATCAACACCCAGAGGTTTCCCCAGTACAAATAAACGCTACAGGTCAGTAACAAAAAGATACACGCTCCTTCACAGCGCAGCGCACTCAATTTGCGATTACGAATGGTGATGGACAACGCCGAGTGATCTCCCGGATCGATAGTTACTCCATAAATGCAGCTCATCACCGAATAGATATATCGCACGGGCAGAAAACAGACGATGACCGTCAGTGCAAAGTCATGCCAATAGGCGCCGAACAGTTTTCGGTAGTAATAGCCCAACACCTTGCGCCGTGACGATCGCTCAGCGATGTAAACCTCATCACAATCCTGTTGTGTTCTGCTGATTCGGTGATGTCGCAGATGGTCAAACCTCTGCAGGTCATAGGAAATCCCCATGAATACAGCCATCACTTGACCCATACGCCTGTTCGTCAGCGGATTGGGATGCAAGAGACCATGGATTGCCTCATGCACCATGACTCCCGTAGTGGAAGCAAACAACAACGTCGGCAGCAATGTCAGTGCAAACCAGGCATTGATCGCGATCAACCAGGGGGCAATTAGAAACTGATAACCGTTGACCAGCACAAGACCGTAGAAAATCATTCGATTGGTCGTGACGTCGATATCTTCGAAGTCACGGGTTTTGATCAGGCTGGGACAAACCGTATACAGCCGCTCATAAATATCTTGAATTGTAGCGCTCATCCTGAACACACCTTCTTCCGTTGAAATTTGTAAAGATCCAACTGGCTTCACTCGCCCACTTTAGCTCCGTTCCGGTGATGAAACGCTCCGAGGTGAAGCTGCCTTGACGAAAGCGATAAGACAGCCGACTCCAAACAGAATCCCCATTGCACCGTAGAGACTCCAGCTCAACTTGAATCCTACGCCGGTGATCAATGAAGCCCCCAGCCCTACGGAGACGATTCTCGCTCCCGCGAGCAAAATCGGAATCAGGGAAAAAAGAGTGGCCTGTGTTTGCAACGTGGTTTTTTGTGAGATCAGCGCGGTGATGTAGGTGATGCCAAGAATTTCACCCAAAGTCCAAAAGAATACGAACAACAGGATCAGCGCGGTCTGCTCAAAAATGGCATAGGCACCAAAACCGATGCCGTAAAAGATCGCTGCCAGTGACAAGTTGCTCAGTGCCCCAAAACGAGACGTCAATGCTATCAAGGGTTGTGTCAACGCAATCACCAGCAAAGCGTTGACGATACCGACCGCACCAAACACGGTAGCAGCCTCCCCCGCCGTCACAACGTCGAGCCAAAGCGGCAATTGATATTCACGCTGAGCATCAAGCACTGACAATGCAAAAAACATCGCACCTGCAACAATCACGATTCGAGGCACATCAATCATCGCCCCCAAAGAGGCCTTTGCGGTCTGCTGTCCTGTCGCTGAACGCCCTGGCAAAGCCAGAAAAGCACTCGCCACCACGCACATTGCACTCACGATGATGGAGAAGAACACCAGAAAGCGACTATCGATGTCGAGCAGATACCCACCTGCGACAAATACCAGCGCAGCTCCCAGATTGCTCGCCAGATGCAAATACCCGAAGGAGGCGATCCGGTTGTCATCATCAGCGGCCAATGACGTCAGAACGCTGAAGGCTGGCGTTATCAGACCCGCACACGACATGAACAACAACACCATTGCAATCGAGGTTGTCGGCGAATTGAATATGGCAGCGCCCATCAGAAACATCGATGAGCACAATGACGTGGCCAGTAGCAACGTCCGGAATGCCAAGCGCCCGACCAGCGCCCCGCCGAGCAGATTACCGACCAGGTAAAAAGCCGACATCAGCGTGATGACCAAGGCCACTGCGGCACTGTCGAGTTGATAATGGCGCTGAAAAAACAAGGCAGCGAAAGGCCCTAAGGCGTTTGCCATAACGAACAGGAACCTAAGCAAAACGACATTGCGCATATCTGCCGCCAAACAGAAAACTTGCAGCGAAATCTTCACGAGAGTATGACCTCGACGCTGCGTAGGTGCGCGGCGCTGGCAGTACGGCAATCTTGTGTGGTGTCTGCCTGGGTGATGATGAAGGCTGCCCGATCCAGAAATGCCTCTGGCGGCGTTTTCAAGGTGCGCCCGACGCTCGCTTCAACAACCAACTGCGAGGAAACGCCCTGAGGAAACACGGCGCCAGCGCATCGCACAGCTTCGAACACCCCTTCTACCGCTGGGTATACGAAATCGATACTGGCCACCCTTGCCCGCGTGGCCTGCAGCGCTAGCGGTAGATTCCGGTAGCTGTCTACCAGCAGCTTGAACAGATCCAGGCCCGAGGCCAACTCAACCAGTTTGAGGATCTGGTCACCACCCGCACGCGTAGCAAGTTCGATGACCTTCGGGCCGCCCCTGCCCAAACGAATTTCGGTATGAGTAATGCCCCACTCAACGGACAAAGCCTCATGAGCGGCAACCACCAACCGGGAGACCTCCGCAGGCAGCGCCTGATCATCCGGTTCGAATGAAACAAGGTGCCCGATTTCTTCGAAATAAGGAGCGCTCCCCAAACGTTTTTGAGTCAACGCAAGAATGTTCACCTTACCCTGAACAACAAGACACTCCACGCTGATCTCGGGGCCATCGACGTAGGTTTCAACCAACGTATCATCCAGCACCACACTGCTCGTGCGGACCAGCTTGTCGCTGGCGTGTCTGGCGGTAATCGCCGCTTGCAGAGACTGTTCGCTGTCCACCAGCACAACGCCAATGCTGCCCGCCAGTTTTCTTGGCTTGATGACTACCGGAAACCCGATCCTGCGCGCCGCCGAGACGATTTCTTCATCGTCGCAGGCCAACAGGGAAACAGGTGAAGAGACTCCATGCTCGGCGAAAGCCTGCCGCATGAGCTGCTTGTCACGGCTGATGCGGGCAGTGTTCAGGCTGTTGCCGCGCAGGCCGTAATGTTCAGACAACTGCGCGACTGCCTCGACGTAGAATTCGTAGTAGGTCACTACGAGCAGCAGTTCGAGACCGATAGAATCAATCTGCCGAATAATGTCGTCAACCTGCTCCGGATCTGCCGCTATCCAGTGGCTCACATAGCCATCCGCCCATTCGGGCAGATTCTTGCCAACCAGGATAACGGGGGCTTGTCTAGCCAGCGAAGCCAAGGCAAATTCGCGGTAATACTGATTCCCTGCATCCAACAACAAAATATGATTCATCTTGATGGTATCCCTATCCATAGGGTTTCAAAGATAGCATCGAACCGTCCTTCAGCCGAGTGATCCAGCGACTGGTACTGCCCACAGGAATACAGTGCTGACGGAGCACCTCATCGACGTTGAGCACGCCGGTCTCACGCGCCCATTTCAAAAACAGGCGCACCGCTTTCACGCTGGTACAACACTTCAACAGATAGCCCACGGTATCCGGGCACAAGGCGCCCACCTGAGAAAAGATCTGCCGGGCACCCTCAAGTGATTGCTTGCCACCTATCTCATAGAGCATTTCCAGTAATGCTCGCTCAGGCGTCGAGCATTGAATGCCGCCCAAGGCTTGTGATGCATCCATCAACGTTACGCACTGCACGCTGCTGACACTCCAATCAAACAGCCGAGCATGAGTGTAGCGTGCGCCAAAGCGCTCCGAGAACCAGCGGGGCAAGCTCAGCCGCGCGTCTCCCCAAAGCACCAGCGTTTGCCCTGTATGTGTTAGCAACGAACTCGAGCCGCCGATATGCAATCCATCGATATTACGAGACAGATACGACAGTGCCGCTGGCAAACCCAAAGGCTCATTGGGAAGTGCATAAACGCCATGAGCCACACGGGTCAACCAGCCACTTTTTGCATAGTTGGCGGCACGCTGATTGGAAATTCCAATTTTTTGCAGCGTTGGCATATCCAAGGGAATGCCCCGTGGCATGGTGGTATAGAGTTCTCTGATCAACGAGTACTGATGACGTCCTTTCATTCAATGCATCCTGCTCTGAATCCAATGGAAACACGCACTCACCGAGGATTATTCTGACAAGTACGCATTACCTGATCGCAATTTTCAGATCGCTCCAGCCAGCAGCACTGCCAGTGCCCTGCAGTAGCGCCATCAGTAATGCCTTGAGATCCGATGACGCGGGCACCGCCACGCGCAGCATATTGTCAAGCAGACCAAAACTGTGCGGATATTGCGAACAGTCGCTTACGCGAATCCCGGCCTTTGCAAACGCATTAGCCAGACGACCGTCATGCTGATCCTGAATCAACAGAAAGTTGGTATCGCTTTCGAGAACGACAATCGAGTTGGCACGACAGACTTCGATAATGTCACTTTTGATGCGATCGAGTTTTTCGTGAGCCAACCTCAGCGTTGCCTGGTTCTGCAAGCAGTACATCGCTGCTTTGACCGCCACATGATTCACATCCCAAGGGCCACGAACTTTCATCAATTCACGAACCGATTCCGGTTGCGTAACCACGTACCCAAGACGCAATCCGGCCAGGCCGAAGTATTTCGAAAAAGAACGAATGACAAACAACTGCCGGACGTTGCCGAACAAGGTCAGACAGGAATGCTGCAAATACTCGAAGTAACATTCGTCCACAATCAACGGTTTGTTTTGTTTGACGCAAGCGTCGACCAGGATTGCCAGTTGCTCAGGGTCGAGTTTTACCCCTAGAGGATTGTTGGGATTGCACAAGATAAGTCCCTGGCTGGTCTGCAAAGCCTCGACCACGGATGCAGTTGAGAGGCCAAATCCCTGAACCTGTTTTTCGAACTCGACAATGACCGGCTCGACACCGTTGATGCTGAGCATCTGGTAATAGAAGGAGAAAACCGGAGAGGGAACCACGACCCTGTTTCCGGGAGAGAAAAGCAAGCGTATTACCAGATCGATCGCCTGATCCGCACCATTGGTGAGCAGTAAACGGTCGCTGGAAACATTGCAGTAAGCAGCCAGCTCCTCCAGAAGCGGTCGATAATTAGGGTAGGTAAAAAGGTCTGCTGGTCTCAGTTCGCTGGCAATGAATTGCCCCAGAAACCCCTGCAGGAATTGGTTTTCGTTCAAGTCCAACAGTATGGATGACAGGTCACGCTCCGGTGCCCTCCATAGCCCGGAACGCGAAATATGCTCATGAATTTTCATGTGTACATCCCTCCGTAGATCACGTGTTCGCCCAGCTCGTACATTTGCGCGACGTCTTCACGACTGGCATATGCCACCGACCTGCCTGTGGCGGCCGCAAGACACTGGCTGGTGATCAGACGGCTGATTTCCGCAGTGAATGCCACCGCTCGATGAAACGCCTCGGAAAGATCACGGCCAAAACAGGTGATGCCATGACTGGGCATCACAATGCAGTTGGTATCGTTGGCACAGCGGCCTATGGCACTGACATCCAGTTCGATGTTTACGCCGGAGCCCAGAATGTAGGGGGGCTTGCCCATCACTAATGCCGTGTCGTTCGACACGTACTCCATTTGATGCCAAGGCATGACCGAGAAAAAAGCGATGACATCGTTAGGATGAAGGTGCACGGTGGCATTCACGTCAGAGCGCAATCGCATGATTTCTCGATGCATTTGATGCCCGAGACTGGGCCTGAAGCGCCCGTGCAGAAGCTCGTCGGAGCGCATATCCAGCACCGCCAGATGTTGCAGGCCGCATTCCTCCAGGGAAACTCCCCTGTGTTTGGTATAAATCACTTCGCGTTGCCAGTATGGACATTGGCTGCGAACCGCAATATTACCCAGAGTGTTTACCAGCAACTGTCGCGCGGCCAAGCGCTGACCGTACTGCAGAATGCTGGTGCCAATTTCCAGGTCGAACCAGGCGGGCAGCCCGGAGTGTGAGGTATCGCCGGTTAATTTCAACTCAGGCATGTTGTTCTACCTTCTCGGGCAGACATTCTGGATTAATCAGGGTTTTGACCTTTTCTCCATTCAACAGGCGTATCAAAGTATCCAGCGCATCGGCCTTCAACCGGGCCAGAGAACGCGCACTGTAGAAAGCGGCATGCGGCGTCAAAAACACCCGCTCGTGCTCTAGAAGTGCCTGCGGAACCAGCGGCTCTTCTTGCACGACATCCAGCAATGCCATCGAGACTTGTCCCGATTCAAGCGCGCGAAGTAGCGCCTGGGTATCGACGATGCCCCCGCGCGCCGTGTTGACGATCGTGGCGCCGGACTTCATCAACGAAAATTGCGCGTCACTTAGCAGATTTCTGGTTTCGGGCGTCAACGGCAGATGCAGGGAGATGACATCAGCGACTTCCAGCAAAGACTCAAGCGTGCTGCACTGGCCGACATCGCCTGCACATTGCTTGATCCATGGATCGTAGAAACAGATTCGGTAGCCCATGACCGCAGCTCTTTGCGCCAATTCCCGTCCTGTTGCGCCATATCCGATCAACCCCAGAACCGTATCGCTACAGGCATTGACTTCACCTGTATGGGAACGCCAGTTCCAGCCGCCATGGCGGGTATGAGCGGCATATTCGAGAAGCTTGCGCTGGGCGAGTAAAATCAATGCCATTGCGTGCTCCGCCACCTCCTGCGCGCCCACGGAACCAATGTTGGAGCAGAGAATGCCTTTGGAGCTCAACGCATCGACGTCGACATCATCAAGACCAATAGTCGCCTTTACGAGCGCCCGACAACGCTCCATCCTGGCAATCAGTGCTTCATCGACCACTACTGAGTGAAAAGCGATAATGCCGTCGGCCCGGGCCAACTGCTCGTTGGTAGGCTTAGACGTCACTTCGAGTTTGAAAAGTTGCTGCCTGGCGCCCGAGACATACTCTCCGGAGTCGACATAATTCACGCGCTGCGAATCGATCATCAGAATATTCATGAACATCCCTTTCTTGTCTATCAGATGGATTTGCGGTTCCGGTTTTCCAAAGAGCTACATCAAGTGCAAAAGTAGTCGCAGTTTTTTCCAATGCGTCCTGTCTTGGCCACTGCGTATAGGCAGGCAGCGACCACCATGTCCTGACTGGCGTGTCCCACACTGCGAAAATAACTCCGGCTATCAGAGGCCTCCGGCGAAGACCGTCCCAAGAGCAAACTCCCCAATTCCAGAACGTCTTTTCTGTCAATCGCGGAGCTCGCCAATGCCTGGGAAATCTCCCCCGATTCCCGACATGCCGCCGCCAGATTGTCGACATAGACTCGCGCGGTTTTGAGCAGACAGGGATCGATCTCACATGCCTGCACCGTACTGCCGCCAATGGCATTTATATGCACACCGGGACCAAGCTGATGGGCGCTGATCAAAGGCTGAGAACTGTCATGGGACGTGGTTGTGCAAACGACATCGGCGTTTTCGAGTGCCTGTTCGATCTCGCAGACCGCTTCAATTGGCAGATTCAGCTCAGCGCGAAGGCATTCGGCCAAAGCGATGCTGCTGGCCAGACGGCGAGAAAAGATCCTCACCTGTTTCAACTCCCTGACAGTTGCCATCGCTCGGATATGAGCAGCGGCCTGAGCTCCTGCACCTATCACCGCCAGGTTGATTGACCGCCGGGGACAGAGTATGTCTGTCGCCAACGCGCTCATCGCACTGGTGCGAATGGCAGTCAAGGCGCCACTGTCGAGCATCGCCAAAAGACGTCCGGTGTCGACATCAATCAGCAATACTGCGCCGTTGACGGCCGCTAGCCCGCGCGCGGAGTTACCGGGGTGAAAAGACGATACTTTGACACCCAGCGTCTGGGTCGTCGGAAGAAAGGCCGGCATAAACAACGAAAATGATTTTTTGGGCTCGTGCTCGATAATCAAACGCTGTGGAACCACAGGAGCCGACCACATGAATCCTCGGAGAGCATCCTCCAGCGCGCGCACGATCGTGGGAAACTCGATACAACGCTCGATATCTTCGCGATTTAGAAGCAGCATGGCTTTTCCTTGTCCAGTCACGCTTTTTTGAATAACCGATTGTCCTCAACCGGTTGCGCTCACGCCTGAGTGCCTCCATCCACCGGCATTGCAATACCGGTAACAAAAGATGCCTGCGTGGAACTTAGCCAATAGACCGCACTGGCCACCTCCTCGGCTTCGCAAATACGATTCAGGGGATGTGACCTGCCCATTGCCTCCAGCTCATCCCCCAGAATGCCTTCCGATAAAGGTGTCCGGACAAATGCTGGACACACCGCGTTGATCCGAATGCCAAAGGGCGCATATTCCCGGGCTGCGGCACGCGTCATTCCCACCAGCGCATGCTTGCTCGCCGAGTACACCGAGCCCCCCGTTGCACTGGCACGAATCCCGGCCAACGACGCCACATTGACGATACTTCCCGTTCCTGCCGCCCGCATCGTAGGTAGAACGGCCTTCATGCATTGCCATGGGGCTCTTACATTGGTCGCCATGACATCTTCGAAAACCGTGTCACAGTAGTCCTCGGTCAATGTGAACGGTGTACCTTCAATACCTATGCTGTTTACAAGACATTTCACAGGCGGATGATCAGCGGCAATCCTGCGGAAAAAATCCGCCAGTGCGGCAGAGTCCCGCAGATCGACTGAATAACCATGCACAAGTCCGCCGGACTCTTTGATACGCTCACTCAATGCCTGGTTCTGTGCTTCCCGTCGCCCGCCAAAAACGACCTCATACCCTTCTCTGATAAAACGCCAGACACACGCTTCGCCAATGCCCGAGTTCCCGCCCGTAATCACTGCCAGCTTGCCCATGCAATGCTCCTTTTTTGCACCACCCCTGCAACGTTGGTATCCCGAAACAGTCAGCCAATAGGGTAGTCCTGAGAGTGGCCTTGCTTGGGAACCAAAAAGGTCCGCAGATAGGTAATCACCGGAGCACCATCTTGCTTGCGCCCAATGACCTTGATAGTGACGATGCCCTGGCCCGGACGCGAGCGGGACTCACGCTTGGAGACCACCTCGCTTTCGGCATACAGGGTGTCGCCGACAAATACCGGATTGGGCAGCCGAATTTCGTCCCAGCCAAGATTAGCGATTGCGCGGGCGCTCATCGTTGCGACGGTCATGCCACTGACAATCGATAACGTCACCGAACTGTTTACCAGCAACCTCTCGAATTCTGTGCGACTGGCGTAAGCCGCGTCGATATGGGCAGGATGGTTATTCATGTTCATCAACGACTGCCAGATGTTATCCAGCTCGGTCACTGTGCGGCCAGGGCGATGCTCAAATACATCACCCACCACAAACTCTTCGTAATGCAGGCCATAAGACTCGCGGTAACGATTAGCACCGACTTGCTCATGTGCAGGAATCAAAGTTTCCATACTGCTCTCCTCAAAGGCCCAGTTCACGGGCGCGCTGAACCAACTTCCTGGCCTGTTTGACGAATGGCGGCCCCACCATGAGGTTTTTCAGCCGGGTGATCTTGTCACCACTCGATTGGGACGCTTCCACCACCGCTAAAGCATGTTCGTACTCTGCCAAAGAGGGAGTGAACGCTTCATTGATGATGGAAATTTGTCGAGGATGAATGGAAGTTTTGCCGCTAAAGCCCAATTCACGAGTGTCCTGGCATTCTTTAAGCAGCCCTGCGTCATCATCGAGATTGAAATACGCAGTATCGAAGGCGGGAATGCCCGCGGCACTTGCCGCCGCAACAATGCTGCAGCGGGCATGGAAGATATTGCTCCACCCGCCGATCTGCACTCCGAGACTTGCAGCGTAGTCCGCCGAACCGAAGATCAAGCCATCCGCAGCGGAAGCGATTGCATATATGTCACGAAGACACGCCGGTGTTTCAACCGTAACGAGAATTTTCGGCGCCTCTCCCTCTCGGATCAGATTGGCGCGCACCACTTCTATTTCAGCCGCGGCCTCGGTCATCGCCAAAACAACGAATTCGGGTCGCTGCTTGAGTGACTGCAGGAGCAATAGATCGAGCAATCCCTCGTTATCACGGAGCGGGTTGATGCGCAGGGCTGTACGTTTCGAGGTCTCCGTTGCAAAAAACCGATCGACGCACGCCCGCGCCTGATTTTTTTGCGCGTGAGGGACACCGTCCTCCAGATCAATCACCATGACATCTGTGAGGGCACTCTTGGCATATTGCTCAGGATGCAGCGCAGAACAATAAAGCAGGCTTCTCGGGACTGGTTTGCTCATCGGGATTCATGGCTCCGTACCGGTTGCAAATGCTGTCGTGCCAGCGCCACTTCGGCGCGAACGACTGCGCAGAACTCTCGGATATCGTCGTGGGACATATCAGCACGCATCATCACGCGCAGTCCCGATTTGTTCCTCGCAACAATCGGGAAAAACACGGCGGAGGTATAAAACCCGCGCTTGAACACCATTTCCGATACATGAACAGCCATATCCGGGCTATCCAGAGGAATCACCCGGATAGGCAAACCCGAACCTGCGTGCTCTGTAGTGAACAGGCTGTCGAAAAGACGGATATTGGAGTCGAGCTTTTGCTGCAAAACACCCAGTTCAGGCGTCTTGTGAATATCCAGCGACGCCATCGCAGCGCCGATGGTGGCCGGATTAACATATTGCGAATAGGACATTGGCCCGCCAAAACGGCGGAAGATCTGCTGGTAGTTTGCACGTTCTGACATGAATATGCCGCCACCGTTGGCCCCGAAAGCCTTGGCCAGAGAGTAGACAAGCATGGTCCGAGGACTGAGCTCAGGCATGAATGTTCGAATATATCCCTCGCCTCGCTCACCATAAGCACTTAATGAGTGCGAGTCATCAAAGTATAGAAACAAGCCATATTTGTCCTGCAGCTCTAATAGTCGCTCAATAGGTGCGCTGCCACCCATGCTGTATGCACCATCAGCTACATAAGCAACCAATGGGTGACGCTTGCACATATCTTCGATAAATTCGACATCATTGTGATTGCAAGTCACAACCTGGGTTTCATCCCCACAAATAGCTTTCACCTGATTCAATGCAAAGTGAGCATGTTTATCGAAAATCAGATAAGGCCGTTGCCCGTCTGTGAACATACCTGCCGCAAGCAAGGGCAAGGAGGCAACAATGCCGGCACTACAGGAAGTTGCCGTGAACACACTGCAGCGGAACTGGGCAGACATGGCTTGCTCAAGCTCATCCAGTTCTTTCAGACGAATCCGGATACGCGAGGTGGGAAGATTTACGGTGCCGCTCTGCAGCACGTATTCTGCAGCGCGCTGAGCCAGGCGCTGATCAATCTCAAGCCCCAGATAAGAACATGAGCACATATTCATAAAGGCATGTTCATTCTGATCGATCATACGACTATGAGCGATATGCCTGACACTCAAGTCAGTCAGCCCGGAGTCCTGGGCGAGTTGCCATGATGGATTGCCAATCTCGACAGTCCTGGCGGTATTTATATATTGATTTTTTGAATCAGACATTCGCATCTCCCTTGCAATAGACAAGCTTCAATAAACGTCGACTCCGCAGACATGACATACCATTGTTATCACACTGAGGAATTAAACGATAAGAAAGACAACCCAAGGCATCCGTTTGGGTTTAAGCAATACAACATTAACTCGATCAGCGCGAGCCAATATGCAAATCACTTAGAGGAACGTCAAGTGTTTTTATAAGTCACTCGCAAACAAACCAAAGAGAGTAATGCCAAGGGTTAATATTTACGGATTATCTAAACATTGTCGGGAAAAACCATGAGGCATTGCACCGCACGTGACCGTCCATGCAGGCTTTTCAAACGACGGGCCACTTGTCCCGCGCAAGTCAATGCCGACCTATCGAGCCTCCACCGCCGATGCAAGCAGATCCCTTAGGGGCGAGAAACCAACAACACGACATGTGCACGCCCGGATCACCGTTCCGGGCGAGGCAAAGGCCCGACGGAAGAAACAGAATATTGATCTGGAGCAGTCCAATTGAAAAAAAATGGAAAAACCGAACGCGCAAGTTGCCTGGTATCTCACCTACCAATAACTTTGCGCCTGCAAAATGTCTGAAAAACCCTGACAACAACGCAAACAATATTCATTATCATTTGAGGTGCCATTTCGTTACACCTGCTGCAAAACACAATTATTGAAAAGCCGGCTAATGCCCCGCAACTGCTGGGTTTCAGCCCAGTCAAGGTGCGCTAGGTCCTTATTCCAATAAATAATTTCGCTACAGGAATTTTACTTGCCGGGTGTTTAGCCATAAAATCAGCCCGATTGATTGCTGCGACATATCGTCACTGCCTTATTTCTTTATCAAGCTCAGAGACCTTTGCTCTCTGTTAAGGATTACCAGCATGCCCGAAGCGACAGGACTCATGGCCCACAACTGGGGCTTTGCCATTTTCCTTCTGGGTGTCGTCGGCCTGTGTGCCTTCATGCTTGGCGTCTCCAGCCTCCTTGGGTCAAAAGCCTGGGGTCGCAGCAAAAACGAACCGTTCGAGTCGGGCATGCTACCTACCGGTGGCGCCCGCTTGCGGCTCTCAGCCAAATTCTATCTGGTCGCGATGCTCTTCGTGATCTTCGATATCGAAGCCCTCTTTCTCTTTGCATGGTCTGTGTCCGTCCGCGAAAGCGGCTGGACCGGATTCGTCGAAGCTCTCGTTTTCATAGCAATTCTGTTGGCAGGTCTTGTCTACCTGTTCCGAGTGGGCGCCCTTGACTGGGCTCCGGAAGCTCGTCGCAAGCGGCAGGCGAAGCTGAAACAATGAGGCTTTGGCAATGCAATACAATCTCACCAGGATCGACCCCGATGCTCCTAACGAGCAGTATCCGATTGGCCAGCGGGAAACCGTTGCCGATCCGTTAGAAGATCAAGTTCACAAAAACATTTTCATGGGCAAGCTGGAAGACGTGCTGAGTGGCGCGGTCAACTGGGGGCGTAAAAACTCCCTGTGGCCCTACAACTTCGGCCTGTCGTGCTGCTACGTGGAAATGACCACCGCCTTCACGGCGCCCCACGACATCGCGCGCTTTGGCGCCGAAGTGATCCGGGCCTCGCCGCGTCAGGCCGACTTCATGGTTATCGCCGGTACCTGCTTCATCAAGATGGCGCCGATCATTCAGCGTCTCTACGAGCAGATGCTCGAACCGAAATGGGTGATTTCCATGGGTTCGTGCGCCAACTCCGGTGGCATGTACGACATCTACTCCGTGGTTCAAGGCGTGGACAAGTTCCTGCCCGTGGACGTCTACGTACCTGGCTGCCCGCCCCGTCCGGAAGCATTTCTGCAAGGCTTGATGCTGTTGCAGGAATCGATTGGACAGGAGCGTCGTCCGCTTTCCTGGGTCGTTGGTGATCAAGGCGTGTATCGCGCCGACATGCCTTCGCAAAAGGAACAGCGCCGCGAACAGCGAATCGCAGTCACCAATCTGCGCAGCCCTGACGAAGTCTGATCCAGATCTGTTCTTAGTAACGAGAAGCTGGCTTCATTCTTTACGTTGACCGAAAGCGAAAAAATAACCATGACTACAGGCAGTGCTCTGTACATCCCGCCTTACAAGGCAGACGACCAGGATGTGGTCGTCGAATTGAACAACCGCTTTGGCGCCGAAGCGTTCACCGCTCAGGCAACCCGCACCGGCATGCCGGTGCTGTGGGTGGCCCGCGCCAGACTGGTTGAAGTCCTGACTTTCCTGCGCAACCTGCCCAAGCCGTACGTCATGCTCTATGACCTGCACGGCGTGGACGAGCGTCTGCGCACCAAGCGTCAAGGGCTGCCGACCGGCGCCGATTTCACCGTGTTCTATCACCTCATGTCGCTGGAGCGTAATAGTGACGTGATGATCAAGGTCGCCTTGTCCGAAGGCGACCTCAGCATGCCTTCCGTCACCAGCATCTGGCCGAACGCCAACTGGTACGAGCGCGAAGTCTGGGACATGTTCGGTATCGACTTCAAAGGCCACCCGCACCTGTCGCGCATCATGATGCCGCCGACCTGGGAAGGTCACCCGCTGCGCAAGGACTTCCCGGCGCGCGCCACCGAATTCGATCCGTTCAGCCTCAACCTCGCCAAGCAGCAGCTTGAGGAAGAAGCCGCGCGTTTCCGCCCTGAAGACTGGGGCATGAAGCGTTCCGGCGCCAACGAGGATTACATGTTCCTCAACCTCGGCCCGAACCACCCGTCCGCGCACGGTGCGTTCCGCATCATCCTGCAACTGGACGGTGAAGAGATCGTCGATTGCGTTCCGGACATCGGTTACCACCACCGTGGTGCCGAGAAGATGGGCGAGCGTCAGTCCTGGCACAGCTACATTCCCTACACCGACCGCATCGACTACCTCGGCGGCGTGATGAACAACCTGCCGTACGTGCTCTCGGTCGAGAAGCTGGCCGGCATCAAGGTGCCGCAGAAGGTCGACGTCATCCGCATCATGATGGCGGAGTTCTTCCGGATCACCAGCCACCTGCTGTTCCTGGGTACCTACATCCAGGACGTCGGCGCGATGACGCCGGTGTTCTTCACCTTCACCGACCGCCAGAAGGCGTACACGGTGATCGAAGCGATCACCGGTTTCCGTCTGCACCCGGCCTGGTACCGCATCGGTGGTGTTGCCCACGATCTGCCGCGCGGCTGGGAAAAACTGGTCAAGGATTTCGTCGAGTGGATGCCCAAGCGTCTGGACGAATACACCAAGGCTGCGCTGCAGAACAGCATCCTCAAGGGGCGTACCGTCGGCGTCGCTGCCTACAACACCAAAGAAGCTCTGGAATGGGGCGTCACCGGTGCCGGCCTGCGTTCGACCGGTTGCGATTTCGACCTGCGTAAAGCGCGACCGTACTCGGGCTACGAAAACTTCGAATTCGAAGTGCCGCTGGCCGTCAACGGCGATGCCTACGACCGCTGCATGGTCCGCGTCGAAGAGATGCGCCAGAGCATCAAGATCATCGACCAGTGCATGCGCAACATGCCGGAAGGCCCGTACAAGGCGGATCACCCGCTGACCACGCCGCCGCCCAAAGAGCGCACGCTGCAGCACATCGAAACCCTGATCACGCACTTCCTGCAGGTTTCGTGGGGCCCGGTCATGCCGGCCAACGAATCCTTCCAGATGATCGAAGCGACCAAGGGCATCAACAGTTATTACCTGACGAGCGACGGCGGCACCATGAGCTACCGTACCCGGATCCGCACTCCGAGTTTCCCGCACCTGCAGCAGATCCCTTCGGTGATCAAAGGCAGCATGGTCGCGGACTTGATTGCGTACCTGGGTAGTATCGACTTCGTTATGGCCGACGTGGACCGCTAAGCATGAACAGCACGCTTATCCAGACAGACCGTTTCACCTTGAGTGAAACCGAGCGCTCGGCCATCGAGCACGAGCTGCATCACTACGAAGACCCGCGCGCGGCGTCGATCGAAGCCCTGAAGATCGTTCAGAAGGAACGCGGCTGGGTGCCGGATGGCGCCCTCTACGCGATCGGCGAGATCCTCGGCATTCCGGCGAGCGACGTTGAAGGCGTGGCGACGTTCTATAGCCAGATCTTCCGTCAACCGGTCGGCCGCCACATCATTCGCGTCTGCGACAGCATGGTCTGCTACATCGGCGGCCACGAGTCGGTGGTCAGCGAAATCCAGAACAATCTGGGCATCGGCCTGGGTCAGACCACCGCCGACGGTCGTTTCACCCTGCTGCCTGTCTGCTGCCTCGGCAACTGCGACAAGGCACCGGCATTGATGATCGACGACGACACCTTTGGCGACGTGCAGCCTGCTGGCGTGGCCAAACTGCTCGAGGGCTACGTATGACCCTGACATCTTTCGGTCCTGCCAACCGCATTCAGCGTTCGGCCGAGACTCACCCGCTGACCTGGCGTCTGCGCGATGACGGCGAAGCCGTATGGCTCGACGAGTACCAGGCCAAGAACGGTTACGCTGCTGCGCGCAAAGCCTTCGCCGACATGGATCAGGACGCCATCGTCCAGACCGTGAAAGACGCCGGCCTCAAGGGTCGCGGCGGTGCAGGCTTCCCCACTGGCGTGAAGTGGGGCCTGATGCCCAAGGACGAATCCATCAACATCCGCTACCTGCTGTGCAATGCGGACGAGATGGAGCCGAACACCTGGAAAGACCGCATGCTGATGGAGCAACTGCCCCATCTGCTGATCGAAGGCATGCTGATCAGTGCCCGCGCACTGAAAACCTACCGTGGCTATATCTTCCTGCGCGGCGAATACACCACCGCCGCCAAGCACCTCAACCGTGCCGTGGAAGAAGCCAAGGCAGCAGGCCTGCTGGGCAAGAACATTCTGGGCAGCGGTTTCGATTTCGAGCTGTTCGTCCACACCGGCGCCGGGCGTTACATCTGCGGTGAAGAAACCGCACTGATCAACTCCCTCGAAGGCCGCCGCGCCAACCCGCGCTCCAAGCCGCCCTTCCCTGCCGCCGTTGGCGTGTGGGGCAAGCCGACCTGCGTGAACAACGTCGAAACCCTGTGCAACGTGCCGGCGATCATTGCCGACGGCGTTGACTGGTACAAATCGCTGGCCCGCGAAGGCTCCGAAGACATGGGCACCAAGCTCATGGGCTTCTCCGGCAAGGTCAAGAATCCGGGCCTGTGGGAACTGCCGTTCGGCGTCACCGGCCGCGAGCTGTTCGAAGACTACGCCGGCGGCATGCGCGACGGTTTCAAGCTCAAGGCTTGGCAGCCAGGTGGCGCCGGTACCGGTTTCCTCCTGCCGGAACACCTCGACGCACAAATGTATGCCGGTGGCATTGCCAAGGTCGGCACCCGTATGGGTACCGGCCTGGCGATGGCGGTGGACGACAGCGTCAACATGGTCTCGCTGCTGCGCAACATGGAGCAGTTCTTCGCGCGCGAATCCTGCGGTTTCTGCACCCCGTGCCGTGACGGTCTGCCATGGAGCGTCAAGCTCTTGATGGCGATCGAACAAGGCAAGGGCCAGCCAGGCGACATCGAGACCCTGCTGGGTCTGGTCGGTTTCCTCGGCCCGGGCAAGACCTTCTGTGCTCACGCACCGGGTGCCGTGGAGCCATTGGGCAGTGCCATCAAATACTTCCGTCCAGAGTTCGAAGCCGGTATCGCGCCTGTCAGCGCCGCCGTCCCGCCTCTGGCAAGGCCGATCGTAGTCGGCGCGTAAACGCTTAAAAAGGCGAAGGGTCCGTGCCCTTCGCCTTTCGTCCGATGACGCCTTTCGGGGCTGACTGGATTCGGACGCATAACAAGATTCCATTAGCCACGCCCGCTGACACCGGGCCAACGAAGACCTTTGAACCATGGCCACTATCCACGTAGACGGCAAAGCGCTCGAAGTCGACGGGGCAGACAACCTGTTACAGGCATGTCTGTCGCTGGGCCTCGACATTCCATATTTCTGCTGGCACCCCGCGCTAGGTAGCGTCGGGGCCTGCCGCCAGTGCGCGGTCAAGCAGTACACCGACGAGAACGACACCCGTGGTCGCATCGTCATGTCCTGCATGACGCCTGCCACCGACAACACCTGGATCTCCATCGACGATGAAGAATCCAAGGCGTTCCGCGCCAGTGTTGTCGAATGGCTGATGACCAACCACCCGCACGACTGCCCGGTGTGCGAGGAAGGTGGTCACTGCCACCTGCAAGACATGACCGTGATGACCGGCCACAACGAGCGCCGTTATCGCTTCAGCAAACGCACCCACCAGAACCAGCAACTGGGCCCGTTCATTTCCCACGAAATGAACCGCTGCATCGCCTGCTACCGCTGCGTGCGTTTCTACAAGGACTACGCTGGCGGCACCGACCTCGGTGTATTCGGCGCCCACGACAACGTGTACTTCGGTCGCGTTGAAGACGGCACCCTCGAAAGCGAGTTCTCCGGCAACCTCACCGAGGTCTGCCCGACCGGTGTGTTCACCGACAAGACTCACTCCGAGCGCTACAATCGCAAGTGGGACATGCAATTCGCCCCGAGCATCTGCCATGGCTGCTCGAGCGGTTGCAACATCTCGCCGGGCGAGCGTTACGGTGAACTGCGTCGCATCGAAAACCGTTTCAACGGTTCGGTGAACCAGTACTTCCTCTGCGACCGTGGCCGTTTCGGTTATGGCTACGTCAACCGCACCGACCGCCCACGTCAGCCGCTGCTGGCCGACGGCACCAGGCTGAGCCTCGACGATGCGCTGGACAAAGCCGCCGACCTGCTGCGCGGCCGCAACATCGTCGGTATCGGTTCGCCGCGTGCCAGCCTCGAAAGCAACTACGCGTTGCGCGAACTGGTCGGCGCCGAGCACTTCTACTCGGGTATCGAAGCGTCCGAGCTGGAGCGCATCCGTCTGGTTCTGCAGGTGCTCAAAGACAGCCCGCTGCCTGTGCCGAACATGCGCGACATCGAAGATCACGACGCAATCTTCGTCCTCGGCGAAGACCTGACCCAGACCGCCGCGCGCATGGCGCTGGCCCTGCGTCAATCGGTCAAGGGCAAGGCTGAAGACATGGCTGAAGCCATGCGCGTCCAGCCTTGGCTCGACGCGGCGGTGAAGAACATCGGTCAGCACGCGCTGAACCCGCTGTTCATCGCCAGCCTCGCCGAAACCAAGCTCGACGACGTCGCCGAAGAATGCGTACACGCAGCGCCTGATGATCTGGCACGCATCGGTTTCGCCGTTGCTCACGCTCTGGATGCCAGCGCCCCGGCCGTTGAAGGTCTGGACGCGGAAGCACTGGAACTGGCGCAGCGCATCGCCGACGCCCTGCTCGCGGCCAAGCGCCCACTGATCATCGCCGGCACGTCGCTCGGTTCGAAAGCGCTGATCGAAGCCGCGGCGAACATCGCCAAAGCCTTGAAGCTGCGCGAGAAGAACGGTTCGATCAGCCTGATCGTGCCGGAAGCCAACAGCCTTGGTCTGGCCATGCTCGGTGGCGAATCGGTCGACGCCGCGCTGCAAGCGGTGATCGACGGCAAGGCTGATGCGATCGTCGTGCTGGAAAACGATCTGTACACCCGCACCGCCAAAGCCAAGGTCGACGCTGCATTGAACGCCGCGAAAGTGGTGATCGTTGCCGACCATCAGAAAACCGCCACCACCGATCGCGCGCAACTGGTTCTGCCAGCGGCAAGCTTCGCCGAAGGCGACGGTACGCTGGTCAGCCAGGAAGGCCGCGCCCAGCGTTTCTTCCAGGTTTTCGACCCGCAATACCTGGACGCGAGCATTCTGGTTCACGAAGGCTGGCGCTGGCTGCACGCCCTGCGCGCGACCCTGCTGAACCAGCCGATCGACTGGACGCAACTCGACCACGTCACCGCTGCCGTGGCCTCGAGCACCGAACAGTTGGCGCGTATCGTCGATGCCGCACCGTCGGCGGCGTTCCGCATCAAGGGTCTGAAACTGGCGCGTGAGCCGCTGCGTTATTCCGGTCGCACCGCGATGCGCGCCGACATCAGCGTCCACGAACCACGCATGCCGCAAGACCACGACACCGCGTTCGCCTTCTCCATGGAAGGTTACTCGGGCTCTGCCGAACCGCGTCAGCAGGTGCCGTTTGCCTGGTCGCCGGGCTGGAACTCGCCACAAGCGTGGAACAAGTTCCAGGACGAAGTCGGTGGTCACCTGCGCGCTGGCGATCCGGGCACCCGCCTGATCGAAAGCACTGGCGACTCGCTGAACTGGTTCGCCGCTGCGCCGCGTGCCTTCAACCCGGCGCCGGGGACCTGGCAAGCCGTGCCGTTCTTCCACCTGTTCGGCAGCGAAGAGAACTCTTCGAAAGCCGCACCGGTGCAAGAGCGTATTCCGGCCCCGTACGTGGCACTGGCGAAATCCGAAGCGGATCGCCTGGGCGTCAACGACGGTGCTCTGCTGAGCCTGAACGTGGCCGGCCAGACACTGCGTCTGCCGCTGCGCATCAATGAAGAACTGGGCGCCGGTCTGGTGGCATTGCCTGCGGGCATCGCCGGCATTCCACCGGCATTCGCCGGTGTGTCCGTCGACGGTCTGCAGGAGGCAGCGCAATGACCTGGTTCACCCCTGAAGTGATCGATGTGATCCTGACGGTCATCAAAGCCATCGTGATTCTGCTGGCCGTAGTGGTCGCAGGCGCCTTGCTGAGCTTTGTCGAACGTCGCCTGCTGGGCTGGTGGCAGGACCGTTACGGTCCAAACCGCGTTGGCCCGTTCGGCATGTTCCAGATCGCCGCCGACATGCTGAAGATGTTCTTCAAGGAAGACTGGACGCCGCCGTTTGCCGACAAGGTGATCTTCACCCTGGCACCGGTGGTCGCCATGTCCGCCCTGCTGATCGCCTTCGCGATCATCCCGATCACCCCGACCTGGGGCGTGGCGGATCTGAACATCGGCCTGCTGTTCTTCTTCGCTATGGCCGGTCTGTCGGTCTACGCGGTGCTGTTCGCCGGCTGGTCGAGCAACAACAAGTTCGCCCTGCTGGGCAGCTTGCGTGCTTCGGCGCAGACCGTGTCCTACGAAGTGTTCATGGGCCTGGCCCTGATGGGCATCGTAGTCCAGGTCGGCTCGTTCAACATGCGCGACATCGTCGAGTACCAAGCGCAGAACCTGTGGTTCATCATTCCGCAGTTCTTCGGCTTCTGTACCTTCTTCATCGCTGGCGTCGCCGTGACTCACCGTCACCCGTTCGACCAGCCGGAAGCGGAACAGGAACTGGCCGACGGTTACCACATTGAATACGCCGGTATGAAATGGGGCATGTTCTTCGTCGGTGAATACATCGGCATCATCCTGATCTCGGCGCTGCTGGTCACCCTGTTCTTCGGTGGCTGGCACGGTCCGTTCGGCATCCTGCCGCAACTGTCCTTCGTCTGGTTCGCACTGAAGACCGCGTTCTTCATCATGCTGTTCATCCTGCTGCGCGCTTCCATCCCGCGTCCGCGTTATGACCAGGTGATGGATTTCAGCTGGAAATTCTGCCTGCCACTGACCCTGATCAATTTACTGGTGACCGCTGCGGTTGTGTTGTTGAACACGCCTGCGGTTGCGGTTCAGTGAGGATTTGACCCATGTTCAAATATATTGGCGACATCGTTAAGGGTACCGGTACCCAGTTGCGCAGCCTGGTCATGGTCTTCGGCCATGGCTTTCGCAAGCGCGACACCCTGCAATACCCGGAAGAACAGGTCTACCTGCCGCCGCGCTACCGTGGCCGCATCGTCCTGACCCGCGACCCCGATGGCGAAGAACGCTGCGTAGCCTGCAACCTGTGCGCCGTGGCGTGCCCGGTGGGTTGCATCTCGCTGCAGAAAGCGGAAACCGAAGACGGTCGCTGGTACCCGGACTTCTTCCGTATCAACTTCTCGCGCTGCATTTTCTGCGGTCTCTGCGAGGAAGCCTGCCCGACCACCGCAATCCAGCTGACCCCGGATTTCGAGATGGCCGAGTTCAAACGTCAGGACCTGGTGTACGAGAAAGAAGATCTTCTGATCTCCGGCCCCGGCAAAAACCCTGATTACAACTTCTATCGTGTTGCAGGTATGGCAATCGCTGGCAAGCCGAAAGGCGCTGCGCAGAACGAAGCCGAACCGATCAACGTGAAGAGCTTGCTGCCTTAAGGAAGAACGATGGAATTCGCTTTCTATTTCGCATCGGGTATCGCGGTGGTGTCCACGCTTCGTGTGGTCACCAACACCAACCCTGTGCACGCCCTGCTCTACCTGATCATCTCGTTGATCGCCGTGGCCATGACCTTCTTCGCCCTCGGCGCACCGTTTGCCGGTGTGCTGGAAGTGATCGCCTACGCCGGCGCCATCATGGTGCTGTTCGTGTTCGTGGTGATGATGCTGAACCTGGGCCCGGCCTCGGTGCAGCAGGAACGCACCTGGCTCAAGCCCGGCATCTGGGCAGGGCCGGTGATTCTTGCCGGGCTGCTGCTGGCCGAACTGCTGTATGTGCTGTTCGCTCACCAGAGCGGTCAGGCCATCGGCCACACCACCGTAGACGCCAAAGCCGTGGGCATCAGCCTGTTCGGCCCGTACCTGCTGGTGGTCGAACTCGCCTCGATGCTGCTGCTCGCCGCAGCCGTCACGGCGTTCCATTTGGGCCGTAACGAGGCGAAGGAGTAAGACATGCCTGCTATCCCTCTCGAGCATGGACTGGCGGTTGCCGGCATCCTGTTCTGCCTTGGTCTGGTCGGCCTGATGGTCCGCCGCAACATTTTGTTCGTGTTGATGAGTCTGGAAGTGATGATGAACGCCTCTGCCCTGGCCTTCATCGTTGCGGGCGCCCGCTGGGCGCAGCCGGATGGACAGATCATGTTCATCCTGGTGATCAGCCTGGCAGCCGCCGAGGCCAGTATTGGCCTGGCGATCCTGCTGCAACTGTATCGCCGCTTCCACACGCTCGATATCGACGCTGCCAGTGAGATGCGCGGATGAACCTGATCTTTCTGACTTTCGTATTTCCTCTCATCGGTTTCCTGCTGCTGTCGTTCTCCCGTGGACGCTGGTCGGAAAACCTCTCGGCGCTGGTCGGCGTGGGTTCCATTGGCCTGTCGGCGATTGTCGCCGCCTACGTCATCTGGCAATTCAACGTCGCGCCGCCCGAAGGCGGTCACTACACCCTGGTGCTGTGGCAGTGGATGGCGGTGGAAGGCTTCAAGCCTGATTTCGCCCTGTACATCGACGGCCTGTCGATCACCATGCTCGGTGTGGTGGTGGGCGTCGGTTTCCTGATCCACCTGTTCGCGTCTTGGTACATGCGCGGCGAAGCGGGCTACTCGCGCTTCTTCTCGTACACCAACCTGTTTATCGCCAGCATGCTGTTCCTCGTGCTCGGCGATAACCTGTTGTTCCTGTACTTCGGCTGGGAAGGCGTGGGCCTGTGCTCGTACCTGTTGATCGGTTTCTACTACAGCAACCGCAACAACGGTAACGCCGCACTGAAAGCCTTCATCGTGACCCGGATCGGCGACGTGTTCATGGCCATCGGCCTGTTCATCCTGTTCCAGCAAGTGGGCACGCTGAACATCCAGGAACTGCTGGTGCTGGCACCGCAGAAATTCCAGGTCGGCGACTTCTGGATCACTCTGGCAACCCTGATGCTGCTGGGTGGTGCGGTGGGTAAATCGGCGCAACTGCCACTGCAAACCTGGCTCGCCGACGCGATGGCCGGCCCTACCCCGGTGTCGGCACTGATTCACGCCGCGACCATGGTAACCGCCGGTGTCTACCTGATCGCCCGTACCCACGGGCTGTTCACTCTGGCGCCGGACATCCTGCACCTGGTCGGCATCGTTGGTGGCGTGACGCTGGTTCTCGCCGGCTTCGCCGCGCTGGTGCAAACCGACATCAAACGTATCCTCGCCTACTCGACCATGAGCCAGATCGGCTACATGTTCCTGGCGCTGGGCGTTGGCGCCTGGGATGGCGCGATTTTCCACCTGATGACCCACGCCTTCTTCAAGGCCCTGCTGTTCCTTGCTTCCGGTGCGGTGATCGTTGCCTGCCACCACGAGCAGAACATCTTCAAGATGGGCGGTCTGTGGAAGAAACTGCCACTGGCCTACGCCAGCTTTATCGTCGGTGGTGCTGCATTGGCCGCTCTGCCACTGGTCACCGCAGGCTTCTACTCCAAGGACGAAATCCTTTGGGAAGCGTTCGCCAGCGGCAACCACGGTCTGCTTTACGCAGGTCTGGTCGGTGCGTTCATGACCTCGCTGTACACCTTCCGCCTGATCTTCATCACGTTCCACGGTGAAGCCAAGACCGAAGCCCACGCCGGCCACGGCATCGCACACTGGCTGCCATTGTCGGTGCTGATCGTGCTGTCGACTTTTGTCGGCGCGATGATCGTGCCGCCACTGCACGGCGTCCTGCCGGAAAGCGTCGGGCATGCCGGTGGCGAAGCCAAGCACAGTCTGGAAATCGCTTCGGGCGCCATCGCCCTGGCCGGTATCCTGCTGGCGGCCCTGCTGTTCCTCGGCAAGCGTCGTTTCGTCACGGCGATCGCCAACAGCGGCATCGGCCGTTTCCTTTCGGCCTGGTGGTTCGCTGCCTGGGGCTTCGACTGGATCTACGACAAACTGTTCGTCAAGCCGTACCTTGCGATCAGCCATGTACTGCGCAAAGACCCGCTCGACCAGACCATCGGTCTGATCCCGCGTATGGCCAAGGGTGGTCACACTGCCCTGAGCCGTACCGAGACCGGTCAACTGCGTTGGTATGCCGCCTCGATGGCTGCTGGTGCCGTGCTGGTAATCGGCGCCATCGTGCTGGTAGCGGTCTGATATGAACCTTGCGAATTTGCGAAAGGAAACGAGCCCGTCATGATTCTGCCCTGGCTAATCCTGATCCCCTTCATCGGCGGCCTGCTGTGCTGGATGGGTGAGCGCTTCGGCGCTACCCTCCCGCGCTGGATTGCGCTGTTGACCATGACCCTGGAACTCGCCCTCGGCCTCTGGCTGTGGGCCCACGGTGACTATTCATTCGCACCGGCGCCGGGCGCCGATCCGACCTGGGCGCTTGAGTTCAAGCATGTCTGGATCCAGCGCTTCGGCATCAACGTGCATCTGGCCCTCGACGGCCTGTCGCTGTTGATGATCCTGCTGACCGGTCTGCTGGGTATCCTCTCGGTACTCTGCTCGTGGAAAGAGATTCAACGTCACGTTGGCTTCTTCCACCTGAACCTGATGTGGATCCTGGGCGGTGTCGTCGGCGTGTTCCTCGCCCTCGACCTGTTCATGTTCTTCTTCTTCTGGGAAATGATGCTGGTGCCGATGTACTTCCTCATCGCGCTCTGGGGTCACAGTTCTTCGGACGGCAAGAAAACCCGGATCTACGCAGCAACCAAGTTCTTCATCTTCACGCAGGCTTCCGGCCTGATCATGCTGGTGGCGATCCTCGGTCTGGTGCTGGTCAACTTCAACAACACTGGCGTGATTACCTTCAACTACGCCGACCTGTTGAAAACCAAGATGTCGATGACCACCGAGTACATTCTGATGCTCGGTTTCTTCATCGCCTTCGCGGTGAAGCTGCCCGTCGTACCGTTCCACTCCTGGCTGCCTGATGCTCACGCCCAGGCACCGACTGCCGGTTCCGTCGACCTCGCCGGTATCCTGCTGAAAACCGCGGCCTACGGTCTGCTGCGTTTCGCCCTGCCGCTGTTCCCGAACGCTTCGGCCGAGTTTGCGCCGATCGCCATGACCCTGGGTCTGATCGGAATCTTCTACGGTGCGTTCCTGGCGTTCGCACAAACCGACATCAAGCGTCTGATTGCCTTCTCTTCCGTTTCCCACATGGGCTTCGTGTTGATCGGCATCTACTCCGGCAGCCAACTGGCGCTGCAAGGCGCAGTGATCCAGATGCTGGCGCACGGTCTGTCGGCAGCGGCACTGTTTATCCTCAGCGGTCAGTTGTACGAGCGTTTGCACACTCGGGACATGCGTGAGATGGGCGGCCTGTGGTCGCGCATAGCCTACCTGCCGGCGATCAGCCTGTTCTTCGCGGCGGCGTCGCTGGGTCTGCCGGGTACCGGTAACTTTGTCGGCGAGTTCCTGATCCTGATCGGCTCTTTCGCCAGCGCTCCATGGGTCACGGCGATTGCCACCTCCGGTCTGGTGTTCGGCTCGGTGTATTCGCTGATCATGATCCACCGTGCCTACTTCGGCCCGTCGAAATCCGACGCGGTGCTGCACGGTATGGATGCGCGCGAACTGATCATGGTGCTGGGCCTTGCGGTGCTGCTGATTTACCTCGGCGTCTATCCGCAACCGTTCCTCGACACCTCTGCCGCCACGATGCATGGCGTGCAGCAGTGGCTCGGCACCGCCTTCACTCAACTCGCTTCGGCCCGGTAAGAGCGCTATGGAATTCACGATTCAACACTTTATTGCGCTTGCGCCACTGTTGATCACCAGCCTCACCATTATCGTGGTGATGCTGGCAATCGCCTGGCGCCGCAACCACTCGCAGACCTTCCTGATCTCGGTCGCTGGTCTGAACCTGGCCTTGCTGTCGATTTTGCCGGCGCTGAAAGTCGCGCCGCTGGCCGTGACGCCGTTGCTGCAGATCGACACCTTCGCTTGCCTGTACATGGCGCTGATCCTGGTCGCCACCCTCGCCTGCGTCACTCTCGCCCATGCTTATCTGGGTGATGGCGGTTCGGGCTACCCGGGCAACCGCGAAGAACTGTACCTGCTGATCCTGATGGCCGCCGCCGGTGGTCTCGTGTTGGTCAGCGCGCAGCACCTGGCCGGTTTGTTCATCGGTCTGGAACTGCTCTCGGTACCGGTTTACGGTCTGGTGGCTTACGCCTTCTTCAACAAGCGTTCGCTGGAAGCCGGCATCAAGTACATGGTGCTGTCGGCGGCCGGTTCCGCGTTCCTGCTGTTCGGTATGGCGCTGCTGTATGCCGACGCCGGCTCGCTGAGCTTCGTGGGCATCGGTCAGGCGCTGGCTGCAACTGGCCTGCCGAGTTCGCTGGCGCAACTGGGCCTGGGCATGATGCTGATCGGTCTGGCGTTCAAGCTGTCGCTGGTACCGTTCCACCTGTGGACGCCGGACGTTTACGAAGGTGCTCCGGCACCGGTGGCGGCGTTCCTCGCCACCGCGTCGAAGGTTGCGGTGTTTGCGGTGATGGTGCGTCTGTTCCAGATCTCCCCTGCCGCCAGCAGCGGTGTGCTGAGCGACGTGCTCAGCGTCATCGCCGTCGCTTCGATCCTGTTCGGTAACCTGCTGGCCCTGACCCAGAGCAACCTCAAGCGTCTGCTCGGTTACTCGTCCATCGCGCACTTCGGCTACCTGCTGATTGCGTTGGTGGCGAGCAAGGGCCTGGCGGTGGAAGCCATTGGCGTGTACCTGGTCACCTACGTGATCACCAGCCTCGGCGCCTTCGGCGTGATCACCCTGATGTCCTCGCCGTACAATGGCCGTGACGCTGACGCCCTGTACGAGTATCGCGGCCTGTTCTGGCGCCGTCCGTACCTGACCGCCGTGCTGACCGTGATGATGCTGTCCCTCGCTGGTATCCCGCTGACTGCGGGCTTCATCGGCAAGTTTTACATCATCGCCAGCGGTGTCGAATCGCATCAATGGTGGCTGGTCGGTGCGCTGGTGCTGGGCAGCGCCATCGGCGTGTTCTACTACCTGCGCGTGATGGTCACCCTGTACCTGATCGAGCCAAACCTGCGTCGCCACGACGCCCAGCTGCACTGGGAACAGAAGGCAGGCGGCGTAATGCTGCTGGCCATCGCCCTGGTCGCATTCTTCCTGGGTGTTTACCCGCAGCCATTGCTGGTGCTGGTACAGCAAGCGGGCCTGGCGGGCTGATCGTCCGGTTAAATCTGGCAACAAAAAACGGCATCTTCGGATGCCGTTTTTTTGCCCGGGCTTTGTGCCCAACAAACGGTACGTGCCAAGCGGTGCGTCTGGCTTGGCTGACGGCGTTAGGATCTTTTTCCGACACGCCAGTCGCGACGTCTCCCCTGCCCTCTATCTCCTCCTCTCACTCCACGTGTAGACGCTTCCTACAGGTGTTTTTGCGAGCGGTGTCTAGCGTTGAATAAGCAGCGAAAAGGATGGCTCGGAGGCCTTGACCAATTCGCTTTTCAAAGACAACACTATACGTAGGCAGCGTACAAAACATGGATGCTCTTTTTATCGAACTTCCTGCGTTTCAGAAGCACCGCGACGATTACCTCGACGAAGACCTCTTTCTCAGCTTCCAGCTGGAATTGCTGAAAAACCCCGAAGCAGGCGATCTCATCGAAGAAACTGGAGGGCTACGAAAAATCCGCTTCTGCGATCAACGAAGAGGCAAAGGCAAGCGCAGCGGATTACGCATCATTTATTACTGGTGGTCAGGCTTCGATCAGTTCTGGCTGTTCACCGTCTACAGCAAAAGCGATCAAGACGACCTGACGCCCGCACAAAAGAAACTGTTCAGGCAAACGCTGGATCGAGAACTCAACACGAGAACCCCACTATGAAACGTGACATTTTTTCCGAACTGATGGATGGCCTGGACGCCCTGGCCGATGAGCGCCAAGGCAAAATCACGCTGCGCACCCACAAGGTCCAGTTGCCCAAACTGGTGCCGATCACCGCCGAAGAAGTGGTCGCCATCCGTCAACAGCTCAACCTCTCCCGATCGGTGTTTGCGATGTACCTGCGCACCAACACCCGCACGCTCGAAAACTGGGAGCAGGGACGCGCTACGCCCAATGCCCAGGCGACGACACTGATTCGTCTGGTCGAACGCTTTCCACAGACGATGGAACAGTTGGCGGCTCTGAGCTGAAAGTCAGAATCGCTGACCTGAAAAATCAGGAGCCTGTTGACGACTCGGTAAATCAGACAGCAAAGAAAACGGCACCTTCCGGTGCCGTTCGCTTCCTGCATTTTCAGCTGTTACTTACGCGCATCCGCCCAGGATTTCAGCAGTTCGGTGTAGCTCACGGTTTCACCCTTCGGCTTCTCGTTCGCCAGTTTCGGCTTCGGTGCGCCCGGTTGGTCAAACCAGTATTGCGCGTCGCGTTCCGGGTTCATTTTCGGTGCGCACACGGCCTGGGCCTTGGAGCGTTCGAGGCGTTCCATGATGCGGTCCTGATCCTTGGCCAGGCCATCGAGTGCCTGTTGCGGGGTCTTCTCGCCGCTGGCCGCTTCGGCGATGTGGCTCCACCACAGTTGCGCCAGACGCGGGTAGTCCGGCACGTTGGTCCCGGTCGGGGTCCATTGCACGCGGGCCGGGCTGCGGTAGAACTCGACCAGACCGCCGAGTTTCGGCGCCATATCGGTCATCGCCTGCGAGTTGATGTCCGACTCACGAATCGGCGTCAGGCCGACGATGGTTTTCTTCAGCGACACGGTTTTCGAGGTGACGAATTGCGCGTACAGCCACGCCGCGAGTTTCTGTTTCTCAGGCGTGGATTTCATGAACGTCCACGAACCCACGTCCTGATAGCCGAGCTTCATGCCCTCCTCCCAATACGGCCCGCGCGGCGACGGCGCCATACGCCATTTCGGCGTGCCGTCGGCGTTGACCACCGGCAGGCCCGGCTTGGTCATGTCGGCGGTGAACGCGGTGTACCAGAAAATCTGTTGGGCAATGTTGCCCTGCGACGGCACCGGGCCGGACTCGGAGAAGGTCATGCCCGCTGCTTCCGGTGGCGCGTATTTCTTCAGCCAGTCGACGTATTTGGTGGTGGCAAACACCGCCGCCGGGCCGTTGGTGTCGCCGCCACGGGTCACGCTGGAGCCGACCGGGTGGCAATCCTCGACGCGAATGCCCCACTCGTCCACCGGCAACCCGTTGGGAATGCCCTTGTCGCCGCCGCCGGCCATGGAGAACCAGGCGTCGGTGAAACGCCAGCCCAGCGACGGATCTTTCTTGCCGTAGTCCATGTGCCCGTAAACGCGTTTGCCGTCGATTTCCTTGACGTCTTCGCTGAAGAATTTGGCGATGTCTTCATAGGCGGACCAGTTCACCGGCACGCCCAATTCGTAGCCGTATTTTTCCTTGAACTTGGCCTTCAGATCGGCGCGTTCGAACCAGTCGGCGCGGAACCAGTACAGGTTGGCGAACTGCTGGTCGGGCAGTTGATAGATCTTGCCATCCGGCGCAGTGGTGAACGAGATGCCGATGAAGTCCTTGATGTCGAGGGTCGGCGAGGTAAAGTTCTTGCCTTCGTTGGCCATCAGGTCGGTGATCGATTCGGTCTTGCCGTAGCGAAAGTGCGTACCGATCAGGTCGGAGTCGTTGACCCAGCCGTCATAGATGTTCTTGTCCGACTGCATCACCGTCTGCATTTTCTCGACCACGTCGCCTTCCTGCAGCAGGTCGTGGGTGAGCTTGATCCCGGTGATTTCGCTGAACGCCTTGGCCAGCACTTTCGACTCGTATTCGTGGGTGGTCAGGGTTTCGGAAACGACCTTGATGTCCATGCCGCGAAACGGCTCGGCGGCCTTGATGAACCACTTCAGTTCTTCCAGCTGCTGCTCGGCCGTCAGGGTCGAGGGCTTGAACTCGCTGCCGATCCATTTTTTCGCAGCATCTTCGTAGGCGTCGGCCCAGGCGGATGCGCTCAAACCGCTGAGTGCCAGCATGGCTGCCAATGAAATGCTATGTCGCAGCTTATTGTTTTTATCGAACATAGAGACCTCCTGTTTAAGTTGTGGAGCCGCGTTGCCGAACGATTCGACTAGCCCCAACGCATCACAGCCAACAGCCACACCAGGGACAACGCGGACGCGACCCAGATGCTCCAGTCGGTGACGCCGATTACCAGCAAGTGCAGGTAGGCGCTGCCGAGAAGACCGATAAACAAGCGATCGCCACGGGTGGTGGCAATCGGCAGAAACCCTCGCCGCAGAATGCTCGGCGAGCGCAATTCCCAGGTGGTCATGCCCACCAGAATCAAACCGATGCCGATGAAGAACGCGGCGGTCGGTGTCGTCCAGCTCATCCATTCCATCATCAGCTCCTCAGACTCGACCGAGGGCAAAGCCCTTGGCCACGTGGTTGCGCACAAACCAGATCACCAGCATCCCCGGCAGGATGGTCAACACCCCCGCCGCTGCCAGCACGCCCCAGTCGATACCCGACGCCGACACGGTGCGGGTCATCACCGCCGCGATCGGCTTGGCGTTGACCGAGGTCAGCGTGCGCGCCAGCAGCAGTTCGACCCAGGAAAACATGAAGCAGAAAAACGCCGTGACACCGATGCCGGAGCCGATCAGCGGGATGAAAATCTTCACGAAGAACTTGGGGAAACTGTAGCCGTCGATGTAGGCCGTTTCGTCGATCTCCTTGGGTACACCGGACATGAAACCTTCGAGAATCCACACCGCCAACGGCACGTTGAACAGGCAGTGCGCCAGCGCCACAGCGATGTGTGTGTCGAACAGGCCGATCGACGAATACAACTGAAAAAACGGCAGCAAAAACACCGCCGGCGGCGCCATGCGGTTGGTCAGCAGCCAGAAGAACAGGTGCTTGTCGCCGAGGAAACGATAGCGTGAAAACGCGTAGGCCGCCGGCAACGCCACGCTCAACGAGATCACCGTGTTGAGGCTGACGTAATACAGCGAGTTGAGATAACCGGTGTACCAGCTCGGATCGGTGAAGATCACCTTGTAGTTCGCCAGCGTGAAGGCTTGTGGGAAAAGCGTCAGGCCGCCGAGGATTTCGGTGTTGCTCTTGAACGACATGTTCAGCAGCCAGTAGATCGGCACCAGCAGGAACAGGATGTACACCAGCAACGGGACAAGCTTTCTTTTGCTCATGGCCGGGCCTCAGCGGTTGGCGTCGGAGTGCGTCATGGCGGTATAGAACAGCCACGACACCAACAGAATGATCAGGAAGTACACCAGCGAAAACGCCGCTGCCGGACCGAGGTCGAATTGCCCTACGGCCATCTGCGTCAACGTCTGACTGAGGAAGGTCGTGGCATTACCCGGACCGCCGCCGGTGAGCACGAACGGCTCGGTGTAGATCATGAAACTGTCCATGAAGCGCAGCATCACCGCGATCAGCAGCACGCTTTTCAGCTTGGGCAGTTGAATATGCCTGAACACCGCCCAGGCCGAGGCTCGATCGATGCGCGCGGCCTGGTAATAGACGTCGGGAATCGCGCGCAAACCGGAGAAACACAGCAGCGCCACCAATGAAGTCCAGTGCCAGACATCCATCACCAGCACCGTGACCCAGGCGTCCATCGTATTGGCCGCATAGTTGTAGCTGATGCCCATGGCGTTGAGGCTGGAACCGAGCAGACCGATGTCGGCGCGGCCGAAGATCTGCCAGATGGTGCCGACCACGTTCCACGGAATCAGCAGCGGAATCGCCAGAATGATCAGCACCACCGACGACCAGCGGCCCTTGGTCGGCATAGTCAGGGCGACGGCGATGCCCAGCGGGATTTCGATCAGTAGCACGCAGGCCGAATAGATGAACTGGCGCAGCAGCGAGTCGTGCAGGCGCGGATCGAGCAGCACTTGCTTGTACCAGTCGGCGCCGACGAAGTAGCGGCTGGACTGGTCGAAGATGTCCTGCACCGAATAGTTGACCACGGTCATCATCGGTATCACCGCACTGAACGCCACCAGCAGAAACACTGGCAACACCAGCCACCAGGCCTTGTTGTTCTGCACCTTGTTCATGGCTGCACCTCATCGTCGCTGACTTCCAGCAAGAACTCATCGGCATAGACCATCAGCCACTGCGCCGGGAAACTGATGTACGCCGTGCCCTGGGGCACCGGTTTGTCTTCGGCCAGGCGCACTTTCAACGGCGCACCGTCGAGGTTGAGGGTCATGATCTTGTAGGTGCCGAGGTCTTCAACGTGTACGACGTCGGCCTGCATCGCGTCATCGAACGGCTCGTCCCAGACATGAATGAACTCGGGACGAATGCCGACCTTGAGATTCTTCCACTGACCGTGCTCGATATGGCGCTGCAAGGCGTCGGACAACGGCAAGTGTGTCGAAGAAAAACCGACGCCACCCGGTTGCGGCTGCACCTCGATCAGGTTCATGCCGGGGCTGCCGATGAAGTAGCCGACAAAGGTGTGGCTCGGCCGCTCGAACAATTGCCGTGGCGTGCCGAACTGGACGATCTGGCCGCCGTACATCACCGCGATCTTGTCAGCGAAGGTCGAAGCTTCGAGCTGATCGTGGGTGACGTAGACCATGGTGATGTTGAACTGTTCGTGGATCTGCTTGAGCTTGCGCCGCAGTTTCCACTTCAGGTGCGGGTCGATCACCGTCAACGGTTCATCGAATAGAATCGCCGAGACGTCGTCGCGCACCAGCCCTCGGCCCATCGAGACTTTCTGTTTTTCGTCGGCGGTGAGGTTGCGCGCCTTCTTGCTCAGCAGGTTTTGCAGGTCGAGGACTTCGGCGATTTCCTGCACCTTGCTGTGCACTTTCGCCTCGGCCATGCCCTGATTTCTCAAGGGGAATGCGAGGTTATCGAACACGGTCATGGTGTCGTAGACCACCGGGAACTGGAACACCTGGGCGATGTTGCGTTTCTCCGGCGTCAGGTCGTTGACCGCTTTGCCATCGAACAGCACATGGCCCTGGGACGGGCTGAGCAGGCCAGAAATGATGTTGAGCAAGGTCGACTTGCCGCAACCGGACGGGCCGAGCAACGCGTAGGCGCCGCCCTGCTCCCAGATGTGATCCATCTCGCGGATCGCGTAGTCCTCAGCGCCGCTCGGGGTTTTGCTGTAGCTGTGGGCGAGGTGCTGCAAACGGATTTCGGCCATCAGGCAACCCTCGCGACACGCCGGCCCGGTGCTTGCACCAGACGGCCCTGCGCATCGAAAACGAACAGTTTGTGGGTCGGGATGTAAATGCGGATCGGCGCATCGACGTCGTATTCGTGAACGCCCGGCAGGTGCAGCACCAGCAGGAAATGCTCGTTGCGCACATGCAGGAAGGTTTCCGAGCCACTGATCTCGGCGACTTCGACGGTCACCGCCAGTTCCAGATCATCGTCGTTGCTCGGCACCAGCGAGATATGGCTGGGGCGCACGCCGAAACGGTATTCGCCCTCACCCACCGGCCGCAGATCGACGTTCAACGGGAAGTGGACGAAATTGGCGAAGCTGACTTCGTTGCCGGCAATGCGCCCGGGCATCAGGTTGATCGGCGGTTCGGAGAACAATTCCGCCGCCAGCACGGTTTGCGGCTGGTGATACACCGAAGTCGACGGCCCGCTCTGAATCACCCGGCCTTCATGCAAGATCGTCGTGGTGCCGCCCAGCGCCAGCGCTTCGTTGGGTTCGGTGGTGGCGTAGATGGCGATGGTGTGGCGGGCCTTGAACAGCTCGCGCATTTCCTGACGCAGCTCTTCGCGCAGCTTGTAGTCGAGGTTGACCAGCGGCTCGTCGAACAGGATCAGCTCAGCATCCTTGACCAGCGCGCGGGCCATGGCCGTGCGCTGCTGCTGCCCGCCGGACAGCTCCAGCGGATAACGCTGCAAGAACTTCTCGATGCGCAGCATGCGTGCGGTTTCCTGCACCTTGCTGTGGATGATCTCTTTCGAAATACCGGCCTGGCGCAGTGGCGAGGCGATGTTCTCAAACACGGTCATGGTCGGGTAATTGATGAACTGCTGATAGACCATCGACACATTGCGCAGGCGCACCGGGCGCTGGGTGACGTCGACGCCGTTCATCAGGATGCGCCCGCTGTCGGGCTTGTCGAGCCCGGCCATCAAGCGCATCAGACTGGTCTTGCCGGACAGCGTGCGGCCGAGCAAAACGTTGAAGGAACCGGGTTCGAATTTCAGGCACGCATCGTCGATCCAGATCTGGCCCTCGACGGTACGGCTGACGTGCTCCAGGGTGAGTGACATGGCTCGGCCTTTTTTATTTTTTGAGTCAAGCGACCGGAGCAACAGAGCGACATTCGTGCCAGAAATGGCAAGTGTTTGATTTGCCTCGAGAACCAATGTTTACGGGGGCAAGCGCCGTTCACAGCTGAACACTTTTGAACAATCGAGTGATTGACAATGAACAATAGTGAACAACACTCTATGAACGCTTTTTGCCCGGATCTCATGGACGCCGAAGATCCCTGTAGGAGTGAGCCTGCTCGCGATAGCGGTCTATCAGACATATTTGCATTGACTGACACACCGCTATCGCGAGCAAGCGAAGGCCTACAGGGGATCTGTGTTGGTTTCAAAGATTGGGCTCATAACAATAATAAAATCGCTGCACTCAGAGGCTCGCCCCCATGGCCGCACCTGCTTCGCCGCTGTCCCACGATGCGATCATCCAGACCTCCTGGCAACGTTGTCGCGCGTTCGGTCTCGACCACCAGAGCACCCCGGCCTTCGATCAACTGCCCGCCGCCGGCATTGCGCAACTGCTCGACCGCCATCATTCACTAGTGCAGACCACGCATCAGGAAGTCCTGCCTTATTACGAAAACATCCTCAGCAACTCGAACTGCCTGATCATGCTCGCTGACAATCAGGGCCAGGTGCTGACTTCGTGGGGCACCCAGCGTTTTATCGAACCGAACCTGGCGCGCGGCTTTCAGGCCGGGGCGAGCTGGATGGAGCGCTGCAGCGGCACCAATGCGATCGGCACCGCGCTGGCCTGCGAACAGGCCGTGCACATCGAACATGACGAGCACTTCCTCAAGGCCAACCGCTTCATGACCGGCTCCGCCGCGCCGATTTTCGACGCCGAGCGCAAGGTCATCGCCGTGCTCGACGTGTCCAGCGACAGCTACCTGCCGCCCTCGCACACCTTGGGCATGGTCAAGATGATGAGCCAGACCGTGGAGAACCGGCTGATCCTCAATCTGTTCCACGGTCAGCACTTTCAACTGACTTTCAACACCGGGTTGAACAACCTCGACAGCCAGTGGGCCGGGTTGTTGATCTTCGATGAGAGCGGTCAGGTGCTGTCGGCCAATCGTCGCGCGGACAATTTGCTGGGTGTGCGCTTGTCGCGGGTCAGTGTTGAAAGTCTGTTCAAGGTCTCTCTGCTGGAGCTGATCAATCAGCCGGACGGTTTGCCGTTCGCCTTGCAGACCTCCGGGCGCAACCGTTTTCAGTGTCTGTTGAAACGGCCGAAACAGGCGCCGGTTCAAGCCCGGGTATTTGTCACGGAAGACAAGCCCACGCCATCCAGCGCGATCAGCCTCAACAGCCTGCATTTCGGCGACAGCCGCGTGGAAAAAGCCGTGCGCCAAGCCGAACGCTTGCTGGAAAAAGACATTCCGCTGCTGATCCACGGCGAGACCGGGGTCGGCAAAGAGGTGTTCGTCAAAGCCCTGCATCAGGCCAGCTCACGGAGCAGACAGGCGTTCATCGCCGTGAACTGCGCGGCGATCCCCGCCGAACTGGTTGAGTCCGAGCTATTTGGATACGAGAAAGGCGCGTTCACCGGCGCCAACCAGAAAGGCAGCATCGGCCTGATTCGCAAGGCGGACAAAGGCACGCTGTTTCTTGACGAGATTGGCGATATGCCGCTGCCAACCCAGGCGCGCCTGTTGCGGGTATTGCAGGAGCGTTGCGTGCAGCCGGTGGGCAGCAGTGAGTTGTTCCCGGTGGATCTGCGGATCATTTCGGCGACCAACCGCTCGTTGCGCGAGCAGGTGCAGTTGGGGCGGTTTCGTGAGGATCTGTATTACCGCATTGGCGGGCTGACCCTGGAATTGCCGCCGCTGCGCGAGCGCAGTGATAAACAGGCGTTGTTCAAGCGGCTGTGGGAACAGCATCGTGAGCCGACGCAATGGGCCGGTTTGAGCTCGGAGGTGCTGGAGTTGTTTGAAAGGCATCCATGGCCGGGGAATCTGCGCCAGGTCAGCAGCGTGATGCAGGTGGCGCTGGCCATGGCCGAGGAGCAACCGGTACGACCGGAGCACTTGCCGGATGATTTTTTTGTCGATCTGGAGATGGAACCGGTGGAGACGGCGGCGCCGTTGGGGCTGGATTTGAATGATGTTGACGCGTTGAATCGCGAGTTGAAGGCGGCCGGGGGGAATATCTCGCATCTGGCGCGGCGGTTGGGGGTGAGTCGGAATACGCTTTACAAGCGGTTGCGGCAGATTGGCGACTGAGTACAACCCTTGCCCTCACCCCAGCCCTCTCCCGCAGGAGAGGGGGCCGACCGCAGGATATTCGAGAGATTGATCGTTCCCACGCTCTGCGTGGGGATGCAGCCCGGGACGCTCTGCGTCCCTGCAGAGCCGAACGCGGAGCGTCCGTTGAGGCATTCCCACGCAGAGCGTGGGAACGATCAAATGAAGAAGTGGATCAAGCAATCAGTCAGCCAACCGCCAGGTCGTGCCACCCTTGCCATCTTCCAGCACCACGCCCATCGCCGTGAGCTGATCACGAATGCGGTCCGACTCGGCCCAGTCCTTCGCGGCCCGAGCCGCCAGACGCGCAGCAATCAGCGCATCGACCTCAGCCGCATCGACACGCCCTTCGGCGCCCGCCTGCAGAAAGTCATCGGCTTCGAGCTGCAACACACCCAGCACACTCGCCAGCTCTTTGAGACGCGCCGCCAGACCGGCCGCTGCATCGAGATCGCTCTCACGCAGGCGGTTGATCTCACGCACCATCTCAAACAACACAGCGCAGGCTTCCGGCGTGCCAAAGTCATCGTTCATCACCGCAGTGAAACGCTCGACGAACGCTTCGCCGCCGGCCGGTGCCACGTTCGGCAGGCCCTTCAACGCGTGGTAGAAACGCTCCAGTGCGCCTTTGGCGTCCTTGAGGTTGTCCTCCGAGTAGTTGATCGCGCTGCGGTAGTGGCTCGACACCAGCAGGTAACGCACGACTTCCGGGTGGTACTTTTCCAGCACGTCGCGGATGGTGAAGAAGTTGTTCAACGACTTGGACATCTTCTCGCCGTTGATGCGAATCATCCCGCAATGCATCCACGCGTTGGCGTAGGTCTTGCCGGTGGCCGCTTCGCTCTGGGCGATTTCGTTCTCGTGGTGCGGAAACTCGAGGTCGCTGCCGCCGCCATGAATGTCGAACGTCTCGCCGAGGCAGCAGGTCGACATCACCGAGCACTCAATGTGCCAGCCCGGACGCCCGGCGCCCCACGGCGATTCCCAGCTCGGCTCGCCTGGCTTGGCGGCTTTCCACAGGACGAAGTCGAGCGGGTCCTGTTTCGACTCGTCGACTTCGATGCGTGCGCCGATGCGCAGGTCTTCAATCTTCTTGCGCGACAGCTTGCCGTAGCCCATGAATTTGGCGACGCGGTAGTACACGTCGCCATTGCCCGGGGCGTAGGCGTAACCCTTGTCGATCAAGGTCTGGATCATCGCGTGCATGCCCGGAATGTGATCCGTGGCGCGCGGTTCCATGTCCGGCTTCTTGATGTTCAGGCGCGCTTCGTCTTCGTGCATCGCGGCGATCATGCGCTCGGTCAACGCTTCGAACGATTCACCGTTCTCGTTGGCGCGGTTGATGATCTTGTCGTCGATGTCGGTGATGTTGCGTACGTAGGTCAGGTCGTAGCCGCTGAAGCGCAGCCAGCGCGTCACCAGGTCGAACGCGACCATGCTGCGGCCGTGGCCAAGGTGGCAGTAGTCGTACACGGTCATCCCGCAGACGTACATGCGCACCTTGTTGCCATCCAGCGGCTTGAAGACTTCTTTGCTCTTGGTGAGCGTGTTGTAGATCGTCAGCACGTTAATTTCCTTGACGCTGTCTCACTGGCCCCACGAATCACGCAGGGTCACGGTACGGTTGAATACCGGCTGACCGGGTTTCGAGTCCTTCAGATCCGCGACGAAGTAGCCTTCGCGCTCGAACTGGAAACGGTCTTCCGGCTGTGCATTGCCGAGCGATGGCTCGGCGCGACAACCGGTCAGCACTTGCAGTGAGTCAGGGTTGATGTTGTCGAGGAAACTCGCGCTGTCTTCGGCCTTCTCCGGGTTCGGCGAACGGAACAGGCGATCGTACAGACGCACTTCGCACTCGACGCTGGCGGCGGCCGGAACCCAGTGGATCACGCCTTTGACCTTGCGCCCTTCCGGGTTCTTGCCGAGGGTTTCCGGATCGTACGAGCAACGCAGTTCGACGATGTTGCCGTCGGCGTCCTTGATCGCTTCGTCGGCACGGATCACATAGCTGCCGCGCAGACGCACTTCACCGGCCGGCTCCAGGCGCTTGTAGCCTTTTGGCGGCTCTTCCATGAAGTCGTCACGGTCGATGTAGATTTCCCGGGCGAACGGCAAGGCGCGCACGCCCATGTCCTCTTTCGGGTGGCGTGGCAGTTCGAGGTTTTCGACCTGGCCTTCCGGGTAGTTGGTGATGACCACTTTCAGCGGACGCAGCACGCACATGGCGCGCGGTGCGCTGTGGTCGAGGTCGTCGCGGATGCTGAATTCGAGCATGCCGAAGTCGACCACGCCGTCGGAGCGGTTGGTGCCGATCATTTCGCAGAAGTTGCGGATCGATTTCGGCGTGTAGCCACGACGGCGGAAGCCCGACAGCGTGGACATGCGCGGGTCGTCCCAGCCGTTGACGTGCTTTTCATCGACCAGTTGCTTGAGCTTGCGCTTGCTGGTGATGGTGTAGTTGAGGTTCAGGCGGCTGAACTCGTACTGACGCGGCTGCGCCGGCACGGGCAAGTGCTCGAGGAACCACTCGTACAGCGGACGATGGCTTTCGAATTCCAGGGTGCAGATCGAATGGGTGATGCCTTCGATGGCGTCCGACTGACCGTGGGTGAAATCGTAGTTCGGGTAGATGCACCACTTGTCGCCGGTCTGGTGGTGATGAGCGTGGCGGATGCGGTACATGATCGGGTCGCGCAGGTTCATGTTCGGCGAGGCCATGTCGATCTTCGCTCGCAGCACGCGCGCGCCGTCCGGGAATTCACCGGCCTTCATGCGCGCGAACAGGTCGAGGTTTTCCTCTACCGAGCGGTCACGGAACGGGCTGTTCTTGCCCGGTTCGGTCAGGCTGCCACGGTATTCCTTGGCCTGCTCCGGGGTCAGGTCGTCGACGTAGGCCTTGCCGGCCTTGATCAGCTCGACCGCCCAGTCGTGCAGCTGGTCGAAATACTGCGAGGCGTAGCGCACTTCACCGGACCACTCGAAGCCCAGCCATTTGACGTCGCTTTCGATCGCGTCGATGTATTCCTGGTCTTCCTTGGCCGGGTTGGTGTCGTCGAAACGCAAGTGCGTGACGCCGCCGAACTCCTGGGCCAGACCGAAATTCACGCAGATCGACTTGGCGTGGCCGATGTGCAGGTAGCCGTTGGGCTCGGGCGGAAAACGCGTGACGATCTGGGTGTGCTTGCCCGAGTCCAGGTCTGCCTGGATGATCGGCCGCAGGAAATTGACCGGCACGGCAGGGCCGGACTTGGCATTCGAGGTAGGGTCGACAGTGGGCTTGCTCATAGGATCCTTGACTTACATGTGCGCGGCCGCAGAACGGGCCAGACAAAACAAAGCCGCTATCATAGCCGATGCCGTCAAGGGGCTGACAGAGCAGGCTCCATAAAGCGGCGCATTTAATCGCGCGGAAATGAAAAACCGCCTCGAAATTCGCGCCTGTCACGCTAAACTGCGCACCTTGGCCGAAGCAGGCTGAACCGGTTGCGGGGCTGAAGGTCCCAAAACCACGAATTCCTCAGAAGAGTAGCGATCATGACTCAAGTCAAACTGACCACCAACCATGGCGACATCGTCATCGAACTGAACGCTGAAAAGGCGCCGATCACCGTCGCCAACTTCATCGAATACGTTAACGCCGGTCACTACACCAACACCGTGTTCCACCGCGTCATCGGTAACTTCATGATCCAGGGCGGCGGTTTCGAGCCAGGCATGAAAGAGAAGAAAGACAAGCGTCCAAGCATCCAGAACGAAGCGGACAACGGTCTTTCCAACGACAAGTACACCGTCGCCATGGCCCGCACCATGGAGCCGCATTCGGCTTCGGCACAGTTCTTCATCAACGTCGCCGACAACACTTTCCTCAACCACAGCGGCAAGAACGTGCAGGGCTGGGGCTACGCGGTATTCGGTAAAGTCACCGCAGGCACCGACGTTGTCGACAAGATCAAAGGCGTGTCGACCACTTCCAAGGCCGGCCACCAGGACGTGCCAGCAGACGACGTGATCATCGAGAAAGCCGAGATCATTGAGTGATATTGCTGATTTCAGACTTGCATCTGGAAGAGGAGCGCCCGGACATTACCCGGGCGTTTCTGGATTTGCTCGCCGGACGCGCCCGCTCGGCGAGTGCCTTGTACATCCTCGGCGACTTCTTCGAGGCATGGATCGGCGACGACGCCATGACGCCCTTCCAGCGTTCCATCTGCCAAGCCCTGCGCAACTTGAGCGACAGCGGCACGGCCATTTTCCTCATGCACGGCAATCGCGACTTCATGCTCGGCAAGGCTTTTTGCAAACAGGCCGGCTGCACGCTGTTGAAGGACCCGAGTGTCGTGCAGTTCTACGGCGAGCCGGTGCTGCTGATGCACGGCGACAGCCTGTGTACCCGCGACGTCGGCTATATGAAGCTGCGCCGTTATCTGCGCAACCCGATCACCTTGTTCATCCTGCGCAATCTGCCGCTGCGCACGCGCCATAAACTGGCGCGCAAGCTGCGCAGCGAAAGCCGCGCGCAGGTGCGGATGAAGGCCAATGACATTGTTGATGTCACGCCGGAAGAGATTCCGCGGATCATGCAGCAGTTCGGCGTGAACACCCTGATCCACGGCCACACCCACCGCCCCGCCATCCATAAGCTGCAACTGGGCGAGCAAGCAGCGAAGCGCATTGTGCTGGGCGATTGGGATCGTCAGGGTTGGGCGTTGCAGGTGGATGAGAGCGGGTATGCGTTGGCACCGTTCGATTTCGCACCGCCACCAGCCCTGCCCGCCCCAACGATTTAAAGGCAAATACAAAACAATTGTAGGAGTGAGCCTGCTCGCGATAGCGATATCACATTCAACATCTTTGTGACTGATCCACCGCTATCGCGAGCAGGCTCACTCCTACAGTTGATCGCGCTTCGGATCAGTGACCGCTGGCGGCAGGCCCTGCTTTGGCAGCAAACGGCGGCTTCGCCAGCCACACAATCAGAATCAACCCCATAAACCCCCACCCCAGCAGCGTGAAGTAATCCACGGTCGACAACATGTACGCCTGACTGGAAAGGATCTGGTCCATCTGCGCATATGCCGGCTGACTCGCCCCGCCCAGCGCATGCAAGGTTTCGCGCGTGGCCGGTTCGAAGGTACTGATGCTCTCGCTCATGTAGGCGTGATGCTGATTCGCCCGGCGAATCCAGATCCATGTGGTCAGCGACGCCGCGAAGCTGCCGCCCAAGGTCCGCAGGAATGTCGCTAGGCCAGCGCCATCGGCAATCTGGCTCGGCGGCAGATCCGACATCAGGATGCTCAGCGTCGGCATGAAGAACAGCGCCACGCCAATACCCATGAACAACTGCACCAGCGCGATGGACTGGAAGTCGACCTCGTTGGTGAACTCGGCGCGCATGAAGCAGCTCAGGCCGATCGCCAGAAACGCCAGCCCGGCGAGCAGGCGCAGGTCGAACTTGTGCGCATATTTGCCAACAAACGGCGATAGCAGCACCGGCAGAATACCGATCGGCGCCACGGCCAGCCCGGCCCAGGTCGCGGTGTAACCCATTTGCGTCTGCAGCCATTGCGGCAGGATCAGGTTGATGCCGAAGAAGCCGGCGTAACCCAAGACCAGCACCAGCGTGCCGATGCGAAAGTTGCGATAGGCGAACAGGCGCAGGTTGACGACGGGATGCTGGTCGGTCATTTCCCAGATCACGAACACCGCCAGCGCGACCACGGAAATCGCCGCGCCAATGATGATGAAGTTCGACTCGAACCAGTCCAGGTCATTGCCCTTGTCGAGGATCACCTGCAGCGCGCCGACGCCAATGATCAGCGTGATCAGACCGACGTAATCCATCGGCTGGCGGCTGGTGACCACCGGCCGCTTGGCCAGTTGCGAACGCACCACCATCACCGCAAAAATCCCGATCGGCACGTTGATGAAGAAGATCCACGGCCAGCTGTAACTGTCGGTGATCCAGCCGCCGAGAATCGGCCCGGCAATCGGCGCGACCACCGTGACCATCGCCAATAACGCCAGGGCCATCCCGCGTTTCGCCGGCGGATACACCGCGATCAACAGGGTTTGGGTCATCGGATACAACGGCCCGGCGACCAGACCTTGCAGGACGCGAAAGCCGATCAGCTCGGGCATCGAGGTGGAAATACCACAGAGAAACGACGCCAGCACAAACAGCATCGTCGCCCACAGAAACAGTTTCACCTCGCCGAAACGGCGGCTGAGCCAGCCGGTCAGCGGCAGCGCAATGGCGTTGCTCACGGCGAACGAAGTGATCACCCAGGTGCCCTGCTCCGAACTCACCCCCAGGTTGCCGGAAATCGTCGGCAACGCCACGTTGGCGATGGTGGTGTCGAGCACCTGCATGAACGTCGCCAGCGACAGGCCAATGGTGCTGAGCAACAGGCTGGGCGGCGTGAAAGAAGCGTTATTGCTCATGGTGGATCCCTTGAAACCTAATGGACACCGCACCCCTGTAGGCCTTCGCCTGCTCGCGATAGCGGTGTAACAGTCGACATCGTCGGTGACTGACTCACCACTATCGCGAGCAGGCGAAGGCCTACAGGGTCCGTGCGGATCAGCGCTGTGCGGTCTTGCTCGCCACGGCGCTGTTGTCGTGGATCAGCTGGGCAATCATCGCGTCCGCTTCAGCCAGTTGGCGCTCATACACGTTGGTGCTGAACGAGGCTTTTTGCGGCGGCTGCTGCGCCAGCACCGGGCCGCTCTGGTCGTGCAGGTTCACTTCGACATTGGTCGACAGACCGACGCGCAGCGGATGTTTGGCCAGCTCTTCGGCATTGATGTGAATACGCACCGGCACCCGCTGGACGATCTTGATCCAGTTACCGGTGGCGTTCTGCGCTGGCAGCAAGGCAAACGCGCTACCGGTGCCGGCGCCGAGGCTGTCGACGGTGCCGCTGTACTTGACGTCGCTGCCGTACAGGTCGGCTTCGATGTCCACCGGCTGACCGATGCGCATGTCACGCAGTTGGGTTTCCTTGAAGTTGGCGTCGATCCACAGTTGATTCAGCGGAATCACCGCCATCAGCGCGGTGCCCGGCTGTACGCGCTGACCGAGCTGCACGGTGCGCTTGGCGACGTAACCGGTGACTGGCGCGATCAAGGTGCTGCGCGCATTGGTCAGGTAGGCCTGACGCAAATCGGCAGCCGCCGACATCACATCCGGGTGCGACGACACCACGGTGTCATCGACCAGTGCGCTGGTGGTCTTCAGTTGCTGTTTGGCATTGGCCAGGGCGTTCTGCGCCGAGGTCAGGTCGTCGCGAGCGTGGGACAGTTCTTCCTGGGAAATCGCCCCGCCCTGCGCCAGATTCTTGCGGCGGTTGTAGTTGTCCTGCGCCTTCTGCACTTCGGCCTGTTGCGCGTTGACCTGGGCTTTCATGCCGTCGACGTTGCTGTACAAGCCGCGCACCTGACGCACGGTGCGCGCCAGTTTGGCCTCGGCACTTTGCAGGCCGACTTCGGCGTCGTTGGGGTCGAAGTTGACCAGCACCTGGCCCTCCTGAACCAGATCACCGTCGTCGGCACCGATGCTGACCACGGTGCCGGTCACCAGCGGGGTGATTTCCACGACGTTGCCGTTGACGTAGGCGTCGTCGGTGCTTTCGCTCCAGCGCCCGATGAATTCGTGATACGCCCACACGCCAGTAATGGCGAGCAGGACGACCACGGCCAGCGTCAGCAGCATCACCTTGCGTTTGCGCGGGTTGCCGGTGTCCGGGGTGTTGTCTTGAGCTTGAGTGTTTTCGGCAGTGGCCATGACAAATACCTTGAATTAGTGGTGCGACGGGGCTGGGCTGGCGTTGGCCGCGGTCAGGTTTTCACCCTGGAAGCCGCCGCCCAGCGCTTGCATCAGTTGAATCGACAGGTCGATCTGCTCGGCATTGAGCGTGGCCAGCTGACGCTGGGCCTGGAGCAATTGCTGCTCGATGCTGAGCACGTCCAGGTAGTTGCCGATGCCGGAACCGTAACGCTGGACCGCGGTGTTGTAAGAATCCTGAGCAATGTCGGTGGCGTGCTGCTGCGCGGCGATCTGCCGGCCGATATCACGCAACTGGTTGATCGTGTCGCCGACATCGCCGAGGGCTTTCACCAGACTTTTGTTGTACTGCGCCACCGCGAGGTCGTAATCGGCATCACGCGCATCGAGGTTGGCGCGCAGGCGCCCACCATCGAAAATCGGCAGCGACACGGTTGGCGCGATGTTGAAGAAGCGACTGGCGGAACCGAACATCGCATCACCCAGCAACGATTCGGCACCCGCCGACGCGCTCAGGTTGAGATTCGGATAAAAACGCGTCCTGGCGGCGTCGATATCCTTGCTCGCCGCCTCGACACGCCAGCGCGCCGCGACCAGATCGGGACGCCGCCCGAGCAGTTCGGCAGGCAATACCGACGGCACGGCAACGGCACTGGCTTGCAAGAGTTTTGGCCGAGCGATTTCGTTGCCGCGATCCGGGCCTTTGCCGAGCAATACCGCCAGCGCGACTTTGGCGCTGTGCAGGCGTTTCTCTGCGTCGATCAGGCTGGCCTGGGAACTGGCTTCCAGACTTTGCGTTTGCTGAAACTGGTACTGACTGTCGATCCCGGAACTCAGGCGACGCTGGCTCAGGTCGAGCATCTGCCGGGTGCGCTTTAGGTCTTCGTTGGCCAGGTCGTAAACGATATGCGCCTGACCAAGATCGCTGTAAGCGCGGGCGACGTCGGCAGCCAGCGTCAGTTGCGCAGCCTGACGATCGACTTCGGCGGCGCGCGCCTCACCGAGTGCAGCTTCCCAGGCATCGCGCTGGCCGCCCCACAGGTCGAAGTTGTAATTGAAGCCGGCGCTGACATTGCGCACCGTCGAATAGGCGCCGCCCTGCCCCAGCGGATCCTGATCACGGGCCAGCCGCGAACGGCTGATGCCGGCGCTGGCGTCGAGGGTCGGATAGCGCTCGGCATCGGCGGCATACGCTGCGGCGCTGGCCTGATGGGCACGGGCGGCGGCGATCTGCATGTCGGGGCTGTCGTGCAGCGCTTCGCGGATCAGGCCGTCGAGCTGCGGATCGCCGAGACTGGTCCACCAATCGCTCTTCGGCCATGCCGCTGGCGACAGGCTGACGCCGTCCAGAGATTGCGCTGTCTTCAGGTTCGCGGCGTCAAGACGCTGACCTTCGGTATCGAGGCCGCCGTAGTTGGCGCAACCGGCGAGGATCATCGCCGACAGCAGCAGCGTCAGGCTGCTGCGCAAGGTTTTACCGCTCATTGTGGTCACCTAAGCGCTGGAGGGTGATCGGATCACCGGCCGCCAGCAGGATTTTCTTGAGGATGTATTCCAGAGTTTTCAACTCTTCGCGGGAGATGGCACCGGCCAGTTCGTTCATCGCATCGGCACCAATCTGCGGCAGGCGATCGGTCAGTTGCTGGCCCTGTCCCGTCAGTTTCAACTGCACCTGCCGGCGGTCATCTTCGCTGCGTTGGCGCAGCAGAAAACCTTTCTGCTCCAGACGATCGAGCATGCGCGTCATCGACCCGCTGTCCAGCGACAGGTGCCGGCACAGCTCGGCCGGGGTGTCGACGCCGAACTGGGCCATGATGATCAACACCTTGAACTGCGCGGCGGTGATGCCGTGGGGTTCCATGTGCGTATCGATGATCCGGTCCTTGAGCAGCGCGGCACGGCCGAGCAACAGGCCGAGATGGCAATGCTTGAATTCGTCGGGGGTGAAATGCTTCATCGGTCCACCTGATAACTGCCTAGGCAGTGAATGTATGTCGAGATGTTACTGCCTAGGCAGCGAATGTCAACGTAATAGTTAGGGGGCTTGGTAATTAGTCACTGACCGAGCACACGGGATCGTTCCCACGCTCCGCGTGGGAATGCAGCTTGGGACGCTCTGCGTCCCTGTCGGGGAGCTGGAACGCAGAGCGTCCCTTGAGGCATTCCCACGCGGAGCGTGGGAACGATCAATAACGCAAGCGCGATCTAAAAATCGCGTTTGTAGAAAATATCCAGCGAACTGGCGACACCACTGGCCGCTTCGACATACACCTTCTTGCTCAGCTTATAGCGCAGGGCAATCGTGCTGGCCGGTTCGAACACGCCGACGCCGTAGCGCAGGCTGAGTGTTTCGGAGATGTTGCCGCTGGCGACGACGCTGGTGTCGTTGCCGCTGCCCTGGGTGTCGAGCTGGAAATCCTGAATCCCCAGATCCTTGGCCAGGCCACTGGTGACCCCGGCGCTTCCCATCAGGCCCAAGCCCAGCGCGGCTTGGGCGAGCATGTTGTTGTCTTCGCCGTTGGTGCTCAGTGGACGGCCGAGAACCAGATAGGACAAGGCCTGCTCCTGACTCATCGCAGGTTCCGAGAAGATCTGCGTGGTCGGCTGTTCCGCGCTGCCGCTGAGGCGGATGCCGGCGATCACGTCGTCGGTCTGGCGGATCGCTTCGATGTCCAGATAGGGCTGATCGATGGGGCCGGCGAACAACAGACGCGCACGCCGTACCGTCAGGCGCTGGCCGTAGGCGCGGTAGCGGCCGTCGTTGAGCCACAGCTCGCCACGGGTGTCCATGTTGTCGCCGATGTGCACCTGACCTTGCAGGTTGGCGGTCAGGCCAAAACCGGCGAAGCTCAGCTTGTTCTGGCCGACGATCACGTCGATGTCCATCTTCATCGCGAGCGGCGCTTTGCCCTCTTCGGTCTGTGCGCCGACGATGATCGTGTCGTCCGAGACTTTCACGGTAGACGGCGGCAGTTCGCGCACGGTGATTTCACCGTTGGGCACCAGCACCTTGCCGGCGATTTTCAGCTCGTCGCCGGCCATGGAAATCTTCAGGTCCGGCGCCACTTCAAGCTTGGCGTACGGCTCGACGGTGACCAGCAACTGCGTGCCTTTCAACGCCAGATCGACCACCAGCGCCTGGCCCCAGCCGACATTACCGTTGAGACTGCCGCGCCCGCTCTTGCCGCTGTTCCAGCCGCCATCGAGGCGCACCGATTCACCGGCAATCGCCGCAGTCAGTTGCAGGTTCTGCAGCTCCATCGGCAATTCGGCGCCGGACACTTCGCCGTCGCTCAGTTGCACCGTGCCGTTGACCAGCGGCGCCAGCAGGCCGCCGGAAATCGTGCCGCTGCCGTTGAGGCGGCCGGTGAGTTTTTCCACCATTGGCACAAACGGTCGCGCCACCGACAGGTCGAGGCCGGAGAGGCGGAACGAGCCGCTCAACGGTTTGTTTTTTGGCAACGGATTGAGCTGCGCCTGCACCAGCAGTTCGCCGAGCTTGCCGCCGACGAAATTCAGTTCGGTGTCGACGCGTTTCGGCGTCAGTTTGCTGGTGAGCCTGAGCGTCTGGTACGGGAAATCCAGCCATTGCTGCTGGTCGCGCATGCGCAAGGTACCGCCGCTGGCGTCGATGCTGACCACGCCGTTGGGGCCGCTGGCCGGCAGGTCGAGTTGTAGATCGGCATTGAGCCGGCCCTGCCAGGCGAAGTCTTTCGGCAACCACTGCGCCAGACTTTCCAGCGGAAACTGCTTGAGGTGATAACGCAGTTTCGGCTCGGGCACCAGCCGTTGATCTTCGCCGCACAGGCTGGCACTGCCGGAGGTCCAGCAATGCGCGCCAAAGTTGATCTTGCCGTCGGCGAGGCGTTCCAGTTTCGCCGGACTCTGCAACTTCCAGTCCTGCCCGCCGGCCTGAATATCGCCGCTGGCCAGACGCCCGCGCCAGTTGCCCTGATCCAGATTGCCGTCCAGCCCCAGCGCCAGTTTCAACTTGGGTCCGAGCAGATCAAGGTTAAGCTTCTGGCTTTTGATATCCCCTTGGGCGCTGGCGGTCAGCGTGCCCAGCGACGTGTCGCCGACCTGAATGCCGCTGCCCTTCAGATCGATCTTCGCCCGTTGCCCACTGTCGAGATGGGCGTCGAGGTTGAGGCTTTGCAGGCGATTGTCCTGGAACACCAGTTGCGAGCCCTGCAAGTCGAGTTTGCCCTGTGGCGCCTTCAACGTGCCGGCGACGTTGACCTGGCCGTTGACCTGCCCGCGCAACTGCGGCCAGAGCTGGGCCAGACGCGGCAGCTTGATGTCGATCTGCCCGGCGAGCTTCTGTTGCAGGCTGCCCTTGCCGCTGATGCTGTTGTCGCCGAGACGGATTTGCAGGGCGTTGAGATTCCACTGCTCGCCAGCACCATCAGCCTTGGCTTGCAAGATCGCCGGTTGCCCGCGCAGTTTGCCTTTGAGATCCAGATCGGCGTTGAGGCTCAGGCGCTCGTTTTTCATTTCGCCAGAGCTTTTCAGCGGCCCGGCCAACGTGCCCGGCAGTTCGGCGACCCAGTACGCCGGATTCAGTGCCGACAGTTGCAGCGCGGTGTCCCAGGCGATGCCGTCGGCGAATTTGACCTTGACGTGGCCTTCGGCCTTGCCCTGCCCCGCTTCCATCACCAGTTGCGGCAAGGCGATCTGTTCGAGGCTGCCGCTGAACGGACTGCTCAGGGTGAACGCGCCGGCCGGGCCATCCAGTGCGGCGGCGAAGTTGCCGAGGTACTGACCGTCGGTGTAGGAAACTTCACCCGTGAAGGTACGCAAAGCGACTTGTGGCTCGTCGATTTCGTTGTAGAGCCGATGCCAGGGGAAGTCCTGCCAGTTGATGTTGGCTTGCGCGCTGAGCCCTTTGCTCCAGTCGACGTTACCGTTGAGTTTGAGGCTTTGTTTGTCGTTGGCCGTCAGATCAAGGCCGGCGATTTGCGCACCGTTGGCGTCGACTTTGCCCTTGAGCAGCAGCGTCACCGGGGCTGTGTCGGCGGGCAATGTGGCGGTGCCGTTGAGCTGATAACCGTTTTGCAGATCGCCCTCGCCAGTCAGCACTAACTGATTGAATTGGAGGGTGTCCGGCAGTTCGGCGCTGGGTTTGAATGCTTCACTGGTGATACGCACCTTGGCCGGCAGGTTTTCCACCAGCGGCTGCAACTCGCCGGTCAATTGGCCGTCGAGGTAGCCACGACTTTCGGCGTGCAGGTTGAGGGTCTTGAGCAGATCACCCTCGGCTTTCAGGGCCAGAGTCCATGGTTCAGTGCCCGGCGCAGGTAACGTCAAATCACCCTGAATCGTCAGCGGCCAGTTGCCGGTCGGTTGCAGCAGGCCGGACAGGTTCAGGCTGAGTTCGTCACGCTGCAATTTCACGCTGTCGATCTGCAGACCTTGAGCACTCCAGTGCGCGGCCAGTTGCAAGCCTTTAAGCTGCTCGCTGCCGTTGAACAGCAGGCTGCCGACCCGCACGTCGCCCAGTTCGATGGCCACCGGCAACTGCAAATCCGGCAGTTTGATCGGGCCGCTCTCAGTGGTTTCTTCACTTGGCGGAAATTGCAGGATGACCTGATCGGCCTTGAGCTGATCGATGCACAGGGTCATGCGCGTCAGGCACAGCGGCGACCAGGCGAAGATCGCCTTGTTCAGCTCGACACGGCCAGTGCCCTGCTGCCACAGAAGATGATCGGCGCTCCACTGCCCGCCGAGGCGACCCTGGAAATTCTCCGCGCTCAAGCCCGGAATGAGCCCCAGCGCCCAGCGACTGCCGGCCTGAGTGCCGAGCACGGCGCTGAGCGTCAATACAATCAACAGCAGCAACGCCAGCAGCGTCAGTGCCGTTATTTTCAAACCACGCTTCACAGCTCAGGCCCCATGGAAAAATGCAGCCGGATGCCGCCGTCGTCGTCCAGCGCATGGGCGAGGTCGAGGCGGATCGGCCCGACCGGCGAGACCCAGCGCACGCCAATCCCGACCCCGGTCTTGAGGTTCGGCAGTTCAAGTTTGTTGAAGGAGTTGCCTTGGTCGACGAAGGTCGCCACGCGCCATTTCTCCGCGACTGAATATTGATATTCAACGCTGCCGGCGACCATATAGCGGCCACCGATACGTTTATTGTCGGAGTTTTTCGGCGACAGGCTCTGATAGTCGTAACCGCGCACACTCTGATCGCCACCGGCGAAGAAGCGCAGCGACGGCGGGATCGAATTGTAGCCGTTGGTGGCGCTGCCGCCGACCTGCACACGCCCGAGCAAACGGTGCTTGTCGAACACCGTGGTCAGGCCTTTGACCAGCGCCGTGCCATATAACAGGTTGTTGTCGGAACCGAGGCCTTCCTTCGCCACTTTGCTTTCGAAACTCAGGCGATAACCGTTGTGCGGGTCGATGCGGTTGTCGCTTTTCAGGTAGGAATAACTGATGCCGGGCATCAGCAAGGTGCTCAGGCCGGAGTCGTCGCCGAGTTCGTATTCCTCGCGCTGCCATTTCAGCGAGATCACCCGCTGCCAGCCGCTGGGCAACTTGCTGTGCCATTCCGGGCCGAAGGTGAGCAGTTTGCTGCGCGTGTCGGAGCCTTCGATGTCTTCGAATTGATAACCACCGGCCCAGCGCAGTTTGTCGGTCAGCGGCGGGTCGAGCGGAATGTCGTAAAACAGCCCGACGTTTTGCCGTGGCGCCGAAAGCTCGGCTTCCCAGCCATAGCTGTCGCCTTGCGGATTGACCCAATGACGGGTCCAGTTGGCTTTGATGCGTGGGCCGACGTCAGTCGAATAACCGAGGCCCAAGCCCATGGTGCGCGGTTTGCGCGTGTCGAGTTTGACGTCGACCGGGATCACCTGATCTTTGGCCGCCGTCGGTGCCGCGTCGACGCGCACGCCTTCGAAATAGCCGCTCGACTGCAGGTCGCGGTTGAGCTCGGCGATCAGCTCGGAGTCGTACGGCTCGCCGGCCTTGAACGGCACCATGCGTTGCAGCAGGTCTTCGTCGAACGGCGTGTCGCCCTCGAATTTCACCTTGCCCAGCGCATAACGCGGGCCGCTGTCATAGATCAGCTCGACATCGGCGACGCCGGCGCGCGGGTCGACCAGCAGCTTCTGGCTGGTGAAATGGCCGCTGAAGAAGCCGAAGCGCGAGGCCTGATTCTGAATAACTCTTTTCGCGTCTTCGTAGTGGCCGTGATTGAGCACCGCGCCGGATTTGAGCAGGTCGCTTTTCGGCACACGAAAGGATTTGAGAGAGGCTGCCGGGCCGTCGACTCGCACGGTGACGTTGCGCAGGCGGATCGGCTCGCCGGGATCGATGTTGAGCACCAGACGCGGTTTTTCCCCGCCCTTGACGTCGCTGTCGATCTGCGGCTGGTAGTAGCCCAACGCCTGGGCGGCCTTGCGCGCCTGTTCTTCGGCACCGCGACTGAAGCGCTGCAAGGCTTCTTCGTCACGATCGCCGAGGCTGCCGATATAGCCTTCTATATTGGCCTTGAGTTCATCGTTGGACGGTTTGATCCGTACATCCAATTCACTTTGCGCCAGCGCCGCGCAGCTGGATAACAGCATGAGCACGCCACTGGTAAATCTTCCTGGAAACTTCATAGGCGCGGATGCTATCAGGGCTGGGGAGCGTGATAGAACAGGAAATTTCCCAAGAAGTTCGATTATTACCCTGTTGCTGTTTGTAACACCTGCGGATTGGCGTGGAAAAACACGTGCTCGCGCACCGGCCCGACGGCAACCTCGCCGATCTCCTGATAACCCTGCCTTTTATAGAATTCCAGGTAGCGCGGGTTACCGGTGTCGAGCACCACGCCTTGCGAGGTTTCATCCACCGCGCACCAGTTGTGCACGGCGGTGAGCAATTGTTCGCCGTAGTGCTTGCCCTGAAATTGCGGATGCACGCCGAGCAACGGCAGCATGTGCACCGAGTCACCGGGCACGCACGCGGCGACGGCATCGTGATATTCCAGATAGCGCCGGGTGCAGCGAAAACCGGTGCTGAGCACCATGCGCAGGCGCCACGCCCAGCTTTCCGTCACGCCCAGGCGCCGTTGTGGTGGCGCGATCAGGGCGATGCCGATCAGCCGATCGTTGACCAGCAGACCGATCGCCGGCAGGTCCTGGAGAAAATGCTGCTTGACCAGCTCGCGCACCGTCGCGCGCACGCGTTGCTCATAACCGGGGCGTTCGGCTTCGAACAGGTAGCCGAAGGTCGGCTCGTGACGGTAGGCCTGATACAGCAGCGAACGCGCTTCGCGGGAATAACCGCGGTCGAGCATGTGGATGTCGGCGATGGCGTTCTGGGTGTCAGGCATGGTGGTGATTCTCCCCGGGACGCGCTCGAAGGATGGCGCGCTTGTTGGTACGAACCTTGGGCGGGTGGTGTGGTTCCCCTGACAGGTTAGACCAGCTCTGGATCTTCATCGACTGTTCCGGCCTCATCGCTGGCAAGCCAGCTCCCACAATGTCCGTGCCGTTCACAACATTCCCCCACAACACAGAAACCTGTGGGAGCTGGCTTGCCAGCGATGAGGCCGGAACAGGCGCTACAAATCCCACAGGTCAAAATGATTTCTCCCACACTGGCCCCCATCCCCCATGTCAGCTAGCATCGCCCTTTTGCCAGGACTGCCGACCATGAAGATTGTTTCCTTCAACATCAACGGACTGCGGGCCCGTCCGCATCAGCTGGCGGCGCTGATCGAAAAACATCAACCGGACGTGATCGGCCTGCAGGAAACCAAGGTCCACGACGACCAGTTCCCGCTGGAAGAAGTGCGCGCGCTCGGCTACCACGTGTACTTCCACGGACAGAAAGGCCATTACGGTGTCGCCCTGCTTTCGCGCCAAGAGCCGATCGCTATTCACAAAGGTTTCGCCACCGACGAAGAAGATGCCCAACGGCGTTTTATCTGGGGCACTTTCGCCGACGCCAATGGCGTACCGGTGACGATCATGAACGGCTATTTCCCCCAGGGCGAAAGTCGCGACCACCCGACGAAATTCCCCGCCAAGCAGCGTTTCTACAGCGATCTGCAAGCGTTGCTGGAAAGCCAGTTTCACAACGAACTGCCGCTGGTGGTGATGGGCGATGTGAACATTTCCCCGGAAGACTGCGACATCGGCATCGGCCCGGACAACATGAAGCGCTGGCTGAAAACCGGTAAATGCAGCTTCCTGCCGGAAGAACGCGAGTGGATGGCGCGCCTGAAAAACTGGGGCCTGACCGACAGCTACCGGCACCTGAACCCGGACGTGACCGACATGTTCAGCTGGTTCGACTACCGCAGCCGTGGTTTTGAGGATGAACCCAAGCGTGGCCTGCGCATCGACGTGATTCTCGCCTCCCAGGGTTTGCTCCCGCGGGTGAAGGATGCCGGCGTGGACTACGAACTGCGCGGCATGGAAAAGCCCTCGGACCACGCGCCGATCTGGCTCGAGCTGGCCTGATCCCAAGCCTTACGCAATACCTGTAGGAGTGAGCCTGCTCGCGATAGCGGTGTACCGGTCAACATCTATGTCGACTGATTCACCGCTATCGCGAGCAGGCTCACTCCTACAGGGGTCCGCTGTCATCTTTTGGTCATGCGCCTGACTTAATCTCCCCGGCAATCCCCTTGGCTTGATTCGGTGCCGGCATGATCCTGCGTGTTCTGTGCGTTTTTCTCTTGAGCGCCTGGCTTCCGGTCTGCGCCGCTGCCCTGCCCTTGCCGGAAAACGGCCCGGCCCTGCGCATTCAGGGGTCCAATACCATCGGCGCCGAACTCGGCCCGGCATTGGTGGAAGGTCTGTTGCAGGAACAAGGCCTGTTGAAAATCCACCGCGAAACCCCGGACGCCGCCAATGAACTACGCATCGTCGGCCAGACCGCCGAAGGTCAGCGCGTGGTGATCGAAGTGGCCGCGCACGGCTCCAGCACCGGTTTCGTCGCCCTGAAAAACGCCAGCGCCGACCTCGCCGCCGCTTCCCGCGAGATCAAGGACAGCGAGTTGCAGGCCCTGCAAGCACTGGGCGATCTGAAAAGCCCGGGCGCCGAGCAGGTCATCGCCATTGATGGCCTGGCAATCATCGTTCATCCCGACAATCCATTGCAGCAACTGGACACCGAGCAACTGGCGCGGATCTTTGCCGGCGAAGTGAAAACCTGGGAAGCGCTCGGCGGGCGTGGCGGCGCGATACATCTGTATGCGCGCGATGACCAGTCCGGCACCTACGACACGTTTAAGGAACTGGTCCTCAGCCATAGTGGGAAAAGTCTGAACAGCGCAGCGAAACGTTTCGAATCCAGCGAGCAATTATCCGATGCGGTCAGCAGCGATCCGCAGGCCATCGGTTTTATCGGTCTGCCTTATGTGCGCCAGGCCAAAGCCGTGGCCATCAGCGACGGCGCATCACTGCCGATGCTGCCCCTCGGCAGCCTGATTGCCACGGAGGATTATCCGTTGTCGCGGCGATTGTTCTTCTATCTGCCGCCACAGAGCCAGAATCCCTGGGGGAAAGCCTTGGTCATTTTTGCGCAAAGTCGTCAGGGTCAGCAGATTGTCGCGGCCAATGGTTTTGTCAGCCAGACCGTGCACGCCATGAGCGTGGCGCCGAATGCGCTGATGCCCGAGGGCTATCAGGCACTGAGCCGGCATGCCCAGCGTCTGACGGTGAATTTTCGTTTCGAGGAAGGCAGCGCGAGCCTGGACAACAAGGCCCGCCAGGATATGGCGCGGGTGCTCGACTATATAAAGCGCCACGACAAGAGCGAGCGTGCGGTGACGTTGGTCGGCTTCGGCGATGCCAAGGATGACCCGGCGCGTGCGGACCTGCTGTCCAAGCTGCGGGCGATGGCGGTGCGTCGCGAGCTGGTCAAGAACGGCGTGGTGTTGCGCGAGGTGCGCGGCTTCGGTGCGTTGATGCCGGTGGCGGCGAATGATGCGGATCAGGGGCGGATCCGGAATCGGCGGGTTGAGGTTTGGGTGTACTGACCAGCACTGATCGTTCCCACGCTCTGCGTGGTAACGCCGCCATGGACGCTCCGCGTCCACTGTGACGCAGAGCGTCACGGGATGCATTCCCACGCAGAGCGTGGGAACGATCGGGTGCGGTCCCGGATCAGCGCTCGCTGCGCAGCATTTCCTTCGGCACATATTTGCCGATTTCGAACTTGCCGATTGCCGCGCGGTGCACTTCGTCCGGGCCGTCGGCCAGGCGCAGGGTGCGTTGCATGGCGTACATGTAGGCCAGCGGGAAATCGTTCGAGACCCCGGCGCCGCCATGCATCTGGATCGCGCGGTCGATCACCCGCAAAGCGACGTTCGGCGCGACCACCTTGATCTGCGCGATCTCGCTTTTGGCGATCTTGTTGCCGACGGTATCCATCATGTACGCCGCTTTCAGCGTCAGCAGGCGCGCCATGTCGATTTCCATCCGCGAGTCGGCGATCTTGTCGATGTTGCCCCCCAGACGCGCCAGCGGTTTGCCGAACGCGGTACGGCTGACTGAACGTTTGCACATCAATTCCAGCGCACGCTCAGCCATGCCGATCGAACGCATGCAGTGGTGAATCCGTCCCGGGCCGAGACGCCCCTGGGCGATTTCGAAACCGCGACCTTCACCGAGCAGAACGTTTTCATAGGGCACGCGCACATTGTCGAACAGCACTTCGGCGTGACCGTGCGGCGCATCGTCGTAACCGAACACCGGCAGCGGGCGGACGATTTTTACCCCGGGGGTGTCGACCGGCACGAGGATCATCGAGTGCTGCGCATGACGCGGTGCATCGGGGTTGCTCAGGCCCATGAAGATCAGGATTTTGCAGCGTGGGTCGCAGGCGCCGGAAGTCCACCACTTCTTGCCGTTGATCACCCACTCGTCGCCATCGCGCACCGCACGGGCGGCCATGTTGGTCGCGTCGGAAGAGGCAACGTCGGGTTCGGTCATGGCGAACGCCGAGCGGATCTCGCCGCGCAGCAACGGTTCGAGCCAGCGCTGTTTCTGCTCTTCGTTGGCGTAACGCACCAGCACTTCCATGTTGCCGGTGTCCGGTGCCGAGCAGTTGAACGGCTCCGGCCCGAGCAACGAACGGCCCATGATTTCCGCCAGCGGTGCGTACTCAAGGTTGGTCAGGCCGGCGCCCAGTTCCGATTCCGGCAGGAACAGGTTCCACAGGCCTTCGGCTTTGGCCTTGGCTTTGAGCTCCTCCATGATTGCCGTTGGCTGCCAGCGATCGCCCTCGGCAACCTGGCGCTCGAACACGGCTTCGGCCGGGTAAACGTAAGTGTCCATGAACGCGGTCACGCGCTCACGCAGTTGTTGAACCTTGGGCGAATAAGCGAAATCCATGGGCAGCACCTTCTCTGGTGGAGGTTGTTCAGGTCATGCAATCGATGCTAGAACAGCGCTGATAATTTACCTAGCCTATTCTCGGCGTGTATAAACATTCATCACCGATATATGATCGGCTGATAGCCAGCCCTCACATCGCCCAAATAACAAGAGATGCCGCGTTATGAATCTGAGCAAGGTCGACCTCAACCTTTTCATCGTCTTTGACGCGATCTACACCGAAGCCAACCTGACCCGCGCCGGGCAGATTGTCGGTATCACCCAACCGGCGGTGTCCAACGCGTTGGCACGGTTGCGCGAAACCTTCAACGATCCGTTGTTCGTGCGCACGGCGCAGGGCATGGTGCCGACGCCGATGGCGCAGAACATCATTGGCCCGGTGCGCAACGCCCTGTCGCTGTTGCGCGTATCGGTGCAGGAAAGCCGCATTTTCAACCCGGCGCAAGCGGTGAAGACCTACCGCATCAGCATGACCGACCTCACAGAAGCGATCATTCTGCCGCCCTTGTTTCAGCGCTTACGCCGACTGGCGCCGACGGTGATCATTGAAAGCTTTCTGTCCAAACGCCGGGAAACCACCAAGGAACTGGCCGCCGGGCGTCTGGATTTCGCCGTCGACGCACCGCTCAACACTGACCCGCAGGTGCGCCACGTCAAGCTGATGGACGACCGTTACGTCTGCGCGATGCGCAAGGGCCACCCCATGGCGAGCAAGGAAAAACTCTCGCTGGATGATTATCTGTCGCTGACCCACATTCACATTTCCAGCCGCCGCAGCGGGCTGGGTTATGTCGATCTGGCGCTGGGCAAAATGGGCATTCAACGCAAGATCGCCCTGCGCTCGCAGCACTATCTGATGGCCTCGCAAGTGATGCAGCAGACCGACATGGTCATGACCGTGCCGGAACGCTTTGCCCGACGCCATGACCTGCAATCGTTCAATTTGCCGGTGAATGATGTGCCGTCGGTGGAAACGCACCTTTATTGGCATGAGAGCACCGATCAGGACCCGGCGAATCGCTGGATGCGCGAGCAGATGATCGAGTTATGCCAACAGGTCACGGCGCAGGAGAAGAAGCTGGATAAGGTGTAGGGCTTTAGACCGCGTTATCGTTCTTCGCGAGCAGGCTCGCTCCCACATTGGTTTTGTGCATGTCGCAGGCCCTGTGGGAGCGAGCCTGCTCGCGAAGAGGCTATCAACCCCACCACAAACTTATCCCGCTTGACGTAAACGTCAACACGCCATTAGCTTAGCGCCATGCCCCTTCTCCGAGCGCTTTCATGAGCAGCCAGACCTACAGCATTTCCGACCTCGCCCGCGAGCTGGACATTACCACGCGGGCCATCCGTTTTTATGAAGAACAAGGCCTGCTGCGCCCCGAGCGCCGTGGCCAGGAACGCATCTACTCGCCGCGCGACAAGGTCAGCCTGAAGCTGATTCTGCGTGGCAAGCGCATCGGTTTCTCCCTCGCCGAATGCCGCGAGCTGATCGAGCTGTACGACCCGTCCAGCGGTAACACCAGACAGCTCAACAGCATGCTGGCAAAAATTGCCGAACGCCGCGAACAGCTCGAGCAGCAATTGCTGGACATCGAACAGATGAAGCTCGAACTCGATACCGCTGAAGAGCGCTGCGTGCAGGCATTGGAGCAGACACTCAAGAGCCAGCAGGCGATCTGACAAACACCACATCCCCCTGTAGGAGTGAGCCTGCTCGCGATAGCGGTGTATCAGTGAAAAAATATACCGACTGACACACCGCTATCGCGAGCAGGCTCACTCCTACAGGAATCTCCTCGAATTCAAAAGAACAGGTGAGTCCATGTCCCTCCCCTCCCAAGTACGCTTGATCGAAGTCGGCCCGCGCGATGGCCTGCAGAACGAAGCCCAACCGATCAGCGTCGCCGACAAGGTGCAGCTGGTTGATGCCTTGAGCGCCGCTGGCGTTGGCTATATAGAAGTCGGCAGTTTCGTCTCACCGAAGTGGGTACCGCAGATGGCCGGCTCTGCCGAGGTGTTCGCGCAGATTCAGCGCAAGCCCGGCGTGACCTACGGTGCGCTGGCGCCGAATCTGCGCGGTTTCGAAGATGCGCTGGCAGCCGGGGTCAAGGAGGTCGCGGTGTTTGCCGCCGCGTCCGAAGCGTTCTCGCAGCGCAACATCAATTGCTCGATCAGCGAAAGCCTGGCGCGGTTTGCGCCGATCATGCAAGCGGCGCAGCAGCACGGCGTTACCGTGCGCGGTTACGTTTCCTGCGTGCTCGGCTGCCCGTACGAAGGCACGGTCGCGCCGGAGCAAGTAGCGATGGTCGCGCGCGAGCTGTACGCGATGGGCTGCTACGAAGTTTCGCTGGGCGACACCATCGGCACCGGCACCGCAGGCGCGACTCGCCGCCTGTTCGAAGTGGTGTCGGCGCAGGTGCCACGAGAAAAACTCGCCGGGCACTTCCACGACACTTACGGCCAGGCCATGGCCAATATCTACGCCAGCCTGCTCGAAGGCATCGCGGTGTTCGACAGCTCGATCGCCGGCCTCGGCGGCTGCCCGTACGCCAAAGGCGCGAGCGGTAACGTTGCCAGCGAAGACGTGGTGTACTTGCTCAACGGCCTGGGCATCGAGACCGGTATCGACCTGGACGCCTTGATTGTCGCGGGCCGGCAGATCAGCACGGTACTCGGCCGCCCGAGTGGTTCGCGCGTGGCCAAGGCGCGCAGCGCACAGTGAGGTGTTACCGCTGAGTTCCTGGTGTGGGGAAAAGCGAGTAACACGGAAACAAATTGTCTGGCTTTGCCCTCGCTGAAAAAACCTGAAAATTTCAAGCTGTTGATTTTAAAGGTTTTTTAAAAGTTGGCACGACACCTGCTATCTCTATTGCATAACAAGAATAAAAAGCCGCAAACCAATAAAAACAAGACGAAACGACTCTGACATAACAAAAACAACACGGCAGAGACGCAGCTAACAGATTTTTTTGGAGAAGGTGTGCTTTTCAGGGTGCTCTCAGGAGTGACCCGCAACCGGGCAGAGAACAATAAAACTACCTTCAGGTAGCTCCCGAATCGGTTGGATCGTTAAACGAGAAAGCAGATCAGCGCTCAAAAAAATACGTTTGCTCTTGACCCCGGATGGGGGTCGCCAAAAACAGCGGTAAAGGGCCACGGTTGCCAAAAACAACAACAGACCGACCCTCAATAATAAAAAAGAGCACGCAACGACAAATTAAAGGGGAGCTTTGGCTCCCCTTTGTGCTTTCTGTGATTCCTGAATTCACCCCAAATCCCTTGTAGGAGTGAGCCTGCTCGCGATAGCGGTGTGTCAGTCAATAAGTGCATCGACTGACACACCGCTATCGCGAGCAGGCTCACTCCTACAGGGATTTGTGTCAGGGCTGCTGTTCGCGCAGCTCTTCGATACTGATCTCACGCATCCTGAATTTCTGAATCTTCCCCGTCACCGTCATCGGAAACTCCTCGACGAATTTGAAGTGCCGCGGCGTCTTGAAGTGCGCGATGCGTTCCTTGCACCAGGCCTGCAACTCCAGCTCGGACGCACTGTGGCCGGGGTGGAATTTGATCCACGCGACAATCTCTTCGCCGTAGCGCGAGCAGGGAATGCCGATCACTTGCACGTCGGCCACCGCTGGATGAGTGAAGAAAAACTCCTCGAGCTCACGCGGATAAATGTTCTCGCCGCCACGAATGATCATGTCCTTGTTACGCCCGGCGATGTTGACGTAGCCGGCCTCGTTCATGCTCGCCAGATCACCGGTGTGCATCCAGCCGGCCTCGTCGATGGCTTCGGCGGTGGCTTGCGGGTTGTTCCAATAGCCGAGCATCACGCTGTAACCGCGGGTGCAGAGTTCGCCGATGGTGCCGCGCGGCACGAGGTTGCCGGCCTCGTCGATGATCTTGCTTTCCAGTTGCGGCTGGGTGCGGCCGACGGTGGTCACGCGCAATTCCAGCTCGTCGTTCGGCCCGGTCTGCAGCGACACCGGGCTGGTTTCGGTCATGCCATAGGCGATCTGCACTTCGCTCATGTGCATCTCGCTGATGACCCGGCGCATCACTTCGATCGGGCACGTTGCGCCGGCCATGATCCCGGTGCGCAGGCTCGACAGATCAAATTCGCGGCGTTGCGGCTGATCGAGCATGGCGATGAACATCGTCGGTACGCCGTAGAGGCCGGTGGCGTGTTCTTCGGCGACGGTTTGCAGGGTCGGCAGCGGATCGAAGGCGTCGTTAGGGTAGATCATCGTGCTGCCGTGGGTGATGCAGCCGAGGTTGCCCATGACCATGCCGAAGCAGTGATAGAGCGGCACCGGGATGACCAGCCGATCACGCGGGGTCAGGCCGATGCTTTCGCCGACCATGTAACCGTTATTGAGAATGTTGTAGTGACTGAGGGTCGCGCCCTTGGGAAAACCGGTGGTGCCGGAGGTGTACTGAATGTTCACCGGTTGATCGAAGTGCAGGCTGTTACCGCGTTCGCGCAGTTGCTCGGGCGAGACGCGCTGTGCGAGATCAGGTAATTGCGACCATGGCAGAAAACCTCGCGGCGGCTGCGCATCGAGGCTGATCACCCCGCGCAGATCCGGCAGGCGCTCGCTGCGCAATTGGCCGGTGGCGTGCCCCGCCAGTTCCGGCAGCAGCCCTTGCAACATGCCGTGGTAGTCGGATGTCTTGAACGCCCCGGCGCAAACCAGCCACTGGCAACCGGATTGCTTGAGCACGTATTCGAGCTCGGCGCTGCGATAGGCCGGGTTGATGTTGACCAGAATCACGCCGATTTTCGCCGTGGCCACCTGGGTGATGCACCATTGCGCGCAGTTCGGCGCCCAGATACCGAGCCGGTCGCCGGCTTGCAGGCCCAACGCGAGCAACGCCCGGGCATGCACATCCACTGCCTCGGCCAGTTGCCGCCAGGAGTAGCGCAACTGCTGGTGGCGGACCACCAGCGCTTCACCGTCCGGGTGTTGCGCGACGGTTGCGTCGAACTGCTGACCGATGGTCAGCGCGAGCAAGGCCTTGTCCTGCGAACCACGGGTGTAGCTGCGCTGCGGTGCGGCAATGGGTTGATCCATGATGACCCCTTCTTGTCTTTATTAGTGGGTGTACCGAAGTTACCCCTGTAGGAGTGAGCCTGCTCGCGATGGCGATTTATCAGTCGACGGTGATGATGACTGTTCTGACGCCATCGCGGGCAGGCTCACTCCTACAGAAAGCACTCCGCTTTTCAATCGTGAATGGCCCTACTCTCGCCCAAGTTGACGTTAACGTAAAGTGTGATTGACAGTCATTCGTCGCAGGCTTACGTTAACGTAAAGGTGATAACTGACCGACCGTTTTCACTGCCACTACAAAAAAGCCAAAAGGTGCCGCATGAGCTATCCATCCCTGAACTTCGCCCTCGGTGAAACCATCGATATGCTGCGCGATCAGGTTCAGTCTTTCGTCGCAGACCAGATCGCCCCGCGTGCGGCGCAAATCGACAGCGACAACCTGTTCCCCGCCGACCTGTGGCGCAAGTTCGGTGACATGGGCCTGCTCGGTGTCACCGTCCCGGAAGAATATGGCGGCGCTGGCCTGGGGTACCTCGCACACGTGGTGGCGATGGAAGAAATCAGCCGCGGCTCGGCTTCGGTGGCGTTGTCCTACGGCGCGCATTCCAACCTCTGCGTCAACCAGATCAACCGCAACGGCAACCACGAACAGAAAAGCAAATACCTGCCGCAACTGATCAGCGGCGAACACGTCGGTGCGCTGGCGATGAGCGAGCCGAACGCCGGTTCCGACGTGGTTTCGATGAAACTGCGCGCCGACAAGCGCGGCGATCGTTTCGTCCTCAACGGCAGCAAAACCTGGATCACCAACGGTCCTGACGCCAACACCTACGTGATTTATGCCAAGACCGATCTTGAAAAAGGCCCGCACGGCATCACTGCCTTCATCGTCGAGCGCGACTGGAAAGGCTTCAGCCGCAGCAACAAGTTCGACAAGCTGGGCATGCGCGGCTCCAACACCTGCGAGCTGTTTTTCGATGATGTCGAAGTGCCGGAAGAGAACATTCTCGGCGTGCTCAACGGCGGCGTGAAAGTGTTGATGAGCGGCCTCGATTACGAACGCGTGGTGCTCTCCGGCGGGCCGACCGGGATCATGCAGTCGTGCATGGACCTGATCGTGCCGTACATCCATGACCGCAAGCAGTTCGGCCAGAGCATCGGCGAGTTCCAGCTGATCCAGGGCAAAGTCGCCGACATGTACACCCAGCTCAACGCCAGCCGCGCCTACCTCTATGCGGTGGCGCAGGCCTGCGAGCGCGGCGAAACCACGCGCAAGGACGCCGCCGGGGTGATCCTCTACACCGCCGAACGCGCCACACAAATGGCTTTGGACGCGATCCAGATTCTCGGCGGCAACGGCTACATCAACGAATTCCCGGCAGGCCGCCTGCTTCGCGACGCCAAGCTGTACGAGATCGGCGCTGGCACCAGCGAGATCCGACGCATGCTGATCGGCCGCGAACTGTTCAATGAAACCCGCTAACCGGAGCTGATCATGGCTATCCTGCACACTCAGCTCAATCCACGTTCAGCCGAGTTCGCCGCCAACAGCGCGGCGATGCTCAAACAGGTCGACGCCCTGCACACGTTGCTCGCCCAAGTCGCACAGGGTGGCGGCGCCAAGGCCCAGGAACGGCATACTTCGCGGGGCAAATTGCTGCCGCGTGAGCGCATCAACCGTTTGCTCGATCCGGGCTCGCCGTTTCTGGAAATCAGCCAGTTGGCCGCTCACGCGGTGTATGGCGAGGACGTGCCGGCGGCGGGGGTGATTGCCGGGATCGGCCGGGTCGAAGGCGTCGAGTGCATGATTGTCGCCAACGATGCCACGGTAAAAGGCGGTTCGTACTACCCGCTGACCGTGAAGAAACACCTGCGCGCACAGACCATCGCCCAGCAGAATCGTCTGCCGTGCATCTACCTGGTGGACTCGGGTGGCGCCAACCTGCCGCGTCAGGATGAAGTGTTTCCTGACCGCGAGCATTTCGGCCGGATCTTCTTCAATCAGGCCAACATGAGCGCAATGGGCATCCCGCAGATCGCCGTGGTCATGGGCTCGTGCACCGCAGGCGGTGCGTACGTGCCGGCGATGGCGGATGAAGCGATTATGGTGCGCAACCAGGCGACAATTTTCCTCGCCGGCCCGCCGCTGGTTAAAGCCGCCACCGGTGAAGTGGTCAGCGCCGAAGATCTCGGCGGCGCCGATGTGCATTGCAAGACCTCCGGCGTGGCTGACCATTATGCCGAGAGCGACGAACACGCCCTCGCCCTCGCCCGCCGCAGCGTCGCCAACCTCAACTGGCGCAAGCTCGGCGAAGTGCAGCAGCGCACGCCGATCGCGCCGCTGTACGCCAGCGATGAGTTGTACGGCGTGGTCTCGGCCGACGCCAAGCAGCCGTTTGAGGTGCGCGAAGTGATTGCACGGTTGGTCGACGGTTCGGTGTTCGATGAATTCAAGGCGCTGTTTGGCACCACCCTGGTCTGCGGCTTCGCCCATCTGCACGGTTACCCGATCGCGATTCTGGCGAACAATGGCATTCTTTTCGCCGAAGCCGCGCAGAAAGGCGCGCACTTCATCGAGCTGGCCTGTCAGCGCGGCATTCCCTTGCTGTTTTTGCAGAACATCACTGGTTTCATGGTCGGGCAAAAATACGAGGCCGGTGGCATCGCCAAGCACGGCGCCAAACTGGTGACCGCGGTGGCCTGCGCCAAGGTGCCGAAATTCACGGTGATCATCGGTGGCAGCTTCGGCGCCGGTAACTACGGCATGTGCGGGCGTGCGTACGACCCGCGTTTCCTGTGGATGTGGCCGAACGCGCGCATCGGCGTGATGGGTGCCGAACAGGCCGCCGGTGTGCTGGTGCAGGTCAAGCGTGAGCAGGCGGAACGCAGTGGTCAGGCCTTCAGTGCCGAGCAGGAAAGCGCGATCAAGCAGCCGATTCTCGACCAGTACGAAGAGCAGGGTCACCCCTACTATTCCAGCGCACGGCTGTGGGACGACGGCGTCATCGACCCGGCGCAGACCCGCGATGTGCTGGCCCTGGCCCTTTGCGCGTCGCTGAACGCGCCAATCGAACCGAGCCGCTTCGGCGTGTTCCGGATGTAATGCTTTTTTTGTGGGAGCGAGCCTGCTCGCGAATCAGGTTTATCAGGTAGCGAATGCATCGCCTGATACATCGCTTTCGCGAGCAGGCTCACTCCTACAAGAAGCCGTGGAGACGGATGAATATGAGCGACTTCAACACCCTCGAATTGCAAAGCGACCCGCGTGGTTTCGCCACCCTGTGGCTCGACCGCGCCGAGAAAAACAACGCGTTCAACGCCGAGATGATCCGCGAGCTGATCCTCGCTCTGGACAAAGTTGCCAGCGACGCCAGCCTGCGTTTTCTGCTGGTTCGCGGGCGTGGCAAGCATTTCAGCGCCGGCGCTGATCTGGCGTGGATGCAGCAATCGGCCGAGCTCGATTACCACACCAACCTCGACGACGCGCGCGAGCTGGCCGAGCTGATGTACAACCTCGCCAAGCTGAAAATCCCCACCTTGGCCGTGGTGCAAGGTGCCGCATTCGGTGGCGCGCTGGGACTGATCAGCTGCTGTGACATGGCGATCGGTGCCGATGATGCGCAGTTCTGTCTGTCGGAAGTGCGCATCGGTCTGGCGCCGGCGGTGATAAGCCCGTTCGTGGTCCAGGCGATCGGCGAACGCGCGGCGCGGCGTTATGCGCTGACGGCCGAACGCTTCGGCGGGCAGCGGGCGCGGGAAATTGGTTTGCTGTCGGAAAGTTATCCGGCAGCCGAGCTTGAGCAGCAGGTTGAACAGTGGGTCGACAACCTGCTTCTTAACAGCCCGGCGGCCATGCGCGCCAGCAAGGACTTGCTGCGTGAAGTCGGCCATGGCGCGCTGACCCCGGCGCTGCGCCGCTATACCGAAAACGCCATCGCCCGCATTCGCGTCAGTCCCGAGGGTCAGGAAGGCTTGCGCGCCTTCCTGCAAAAACGTCCGCCGAGCTGGCAAGCCATTACCACCACCGAGGAGCCGCGTTGATGAGCGCACCCGTTCTCACCACTCTGTTGGTGGCCAACCGTGGCGAAATTGCCTGCCGCGTCATGCGCACCGCCAAAGCCTTGGGCCTGACCACGGTCGCGGTGCACAGCGCCACCGATCGCGAAGCGCGGCACAGCCGTGAAGCGGGCATCCGCGTCGATCTGGGCGGCAGCAAAGCGGCCGACAGTTATCTGCAGATCGATAAGCTGATCGCGGCGGCCAAGGCCAGCGGCGCGCAGGCGATTCACCCAGGGTACGGATTTCTCTCCGAGAATGCCGGTTTCGCCCGCGCCATCGAAGCGGCCGGGCTGATGTTCCTCGGCCCACCCGCCTCGGCCATCGACGCCATGGGCAGCAAATCCGCCGCCAAGGCGCTGATGGAAACGGCCGGTGTGCCCTTGGTGCCGGGTTACCACGGCGAAGCGCAGGACCTCGAGACTTTCCGCGCAGCCTGCGAGCGCATCGGTTATCCGGTGCTGCTCAAAGCCACCGCCGGCGGTGGCGGCAAAGGCATGAAAGTGGTCGAGGACGTCAGTCAACTGGCCGAGGCGCTGGCCTCGGCGCAGCGTGAGGCGCAGTCGTCGTTCGGCGACTCACGGATGCTGGTGGAGAAATACCTGCTCAAGCCGCGGCATGTGGAAATCCAGATTTTCGCCGATCAGCATGGCCATTGCCTGTATCTGAATGAGCGCGATTGCTCGATTCAACGACGTCACCAGAAAGTCGTCGAGGAAGCCCCGGCACCCGGTCTGTCCGCGGAACTGCGGCGGGCAATGGGCGAAGCGGCCGTGCGCTCGGCGCAGGCGATCGGTTATGTCGGCGCGGGCACCGTGGAGTTTTTGCTGGATGCGCGCGGCGAATTCTTCTTCATGGAGATGAACACGCGTTTGCAGGTCGAACATCCTGTTACCGAAGCCATCACCGGTCTGGATCTGGTGGCCTGGCAGATTCGCGTCGCCCGTGGCGAGGCACTGCCGATCACTCAGGAGCAGGTGCCGCTCAACGGCCATGCGATTGAAGTTCGCCTGTATGCAGAAGATCCGGCGAATGGTTTTCTGCCCGCGACCGGCCGTTTGGCGCTGTATCGCGAATCCGCCGCCGGACCGGGACGTCGCGTTGACAGCGGGGTCGAGGAAGGCGATGAAATATCGCCGTTCTACGACCCGATGCTCGGCAAACTGATCGCCTGGGGCGAGGACCGCGAACAGGCCAGATTGCGCTTGTTGAGTATGCTCGACGAATTTGCCATCGGCGGTTTGAAGACCAACATCAACTTCTTGCGGCGGATCATTGCGCATCCGGCGTTTGCTGCGGCTGAACTGGATACCGGGTTTATTCCGCGTTACCAGGAGCAACTGCTGCCAGCGCCGCAACCGTTGAGCGATGCGTTCTGGAGCGCGGCCGCGCAAGCGCTGGCGCAGAGTCTGCCGCAGCGTACGCGTGAGGATGACCTGGCTTCGCCGTGGTCAATCAACAGCGGTTTGCGCGCAGGCTTGCCACCGGAAACGACCCTGCATCTGAGTTGCGAAGGTCAGGATCGAGCCGTGACGCTGGATGGCACGGGCAACGCCAGACTGAGCGGCGAAGCACTCATCATCGACGACGCTGGCGTGCGCCGCGCATTGCGCGCCATTCGCCAAGGTGATGCGCTGTACCTGCATTGGGACGGCGAGTTACGACGTGTCGAAACCTACGACCCGATCAGCGCCGTCGACGCCAGTCACAGCCATCAGGGCGGTCTGACTGCGCCGATGAACGGCAGCATCGTCCGCGTGCTGGTCGAGGCCGGGCAAGCGGTTGAAGCTGGCGCGCAACTGGTGGTACTCGAAGCGATGAAAATGGAACACAGCATTCGCGCGCCGCATGCCGGGGTGATCAAAGCGCTGTATTGCCAGGAAGGCGAAATGGTCGGCGAAGGCAGCACGCTGGTGGAACTTGAAGCTGTGTAAATAAAGGATCGATCCTACGCCTGGCGAGGATCGATCTGACTAGTAACGCGCCGTGGCCTGCACCACGACGCCGATGATTCGACATTCGTCGGTCAACACGGCTTTTGGCCACGTCGGGTTGAGCGGTACCAGGTAACGCTGGCCGCCCTGTTCGTCGAGTTTGCGAAAAATCGCTTCCGGGCTGTCGGGCCATTGGGCAATCACCAGTTTGCCCGGCACCGCCTCAACCGCCGGATCGACCAGAATCAGCATGCCTTCGGCAACGCTCTGGCCGGTCGGCGCGGTCATCGAATCCCCCGCTACCGTCAACCAGAACGCCGCGCCGCGTGCGTGGTAATCGGTGAGTTCGAAGCGCTGTTTAGCGGACGCCTGCGTGTAGGACGCCGGGTCGCCTTCGCGCACCTCGCATGTCGTCTGCCAGTCGCTGACCGGATAACGGAAGTACGGGTTGTACTTCTGCGCCAGCGGCATCTCGTCCTCCGGCATGACTTGCGGCTCACGAATCACCAGCACCACTTCGAGAAAATCCAGACCCAGCGCCTGCAGCACGCGGTTCATCTCGGTGACACCGGGTTCGCGACGCTTGTTCAGCCAATGACCGATCCCGCCCTGGGACATGCCGACGCGCTCTCCGAGCTCTGTTTGAGTGATTTTGAGTTCACTCATCTTGGCCTTGACCAACTCAATCCATTTTTCCATGTGCAGCACCTTACTGTCCGCGCCTTCGGCCGGCAAAACACAAATTGTAGTATTTAAATTCTAGTCACAACTACGCACAGTACTATGCTGAAAGGACGGATTCTCAATCGAACAAGGAGTGCCTCGTCATCATGACCATCAGCAGCAAAGACTTGCCCGATCTGCAAATGGACACCACGTTTACTTCGCCTCAAGGCAACGCGGCAGCGCAGCGGGCGCTGGACTATTACTTGAAACCGGCTGTGTCAGAACCCGACGCGGATGAGCGTTTTTTCGACGTCAAACGTCACCTCAGCGGTGAAGAAGCCCTGGTGCATGCTTCGGACCTGTTGCGCTGTGCGGCGGCGACGGCGTTCAAGGCCGCAGAAACCCTGCAAGGCGCGAGTCGCGACCTGGCGTTTTCCGTGGTGCACATGGTGGATATGGCGCGGGCGATGGTCGACCATTCGCTCGATGGCGAAGAAGCCTGAGCAACGCAGACTGAGACGGACGGGAAAGAATTTTCCAATCGCGCGGATAAAAACATTTGACTTGCAAATGATAATGATTATTATTGCAAGCAGCTGGTCGCGAGATCAGTCGATGGACCAGAGACCTTAGGTCGGTCTTCTGGACTATCTCCTCATCAGGCTAATCACGGTTTTTGACCCGGCTTTTTGCCGGGTCTTTTTTTGCCCATTTTTCGGGCTTATGGCTTCAGGCTAATGAAGTCTGTGGGTGTTGCGTATTCGATGGCGCGGATAATATCAAAAGAATATCGGATGACAAGCCAAGCCCGGCCACATTGGGGCAAACTTTGCCAATTAGCACTTGAGAATCACTCGCACACTCTCTAAGCTGCTTGCGCGTCACGGAGGACGCCCCCCGCTACACCCCCCCGCAATTCCCCTCGGTTTCAACCCAGCCTGCGTGTAAAGTGACGGCCATAAAAATCCTATTCAGGAATCGATCATGCCCGTGGCCAAATCCTCGTTCGACATCAGCGCCAATTTCGACAGCGGCAACATTCAAGTCATCGACCTCAGCAATCCGCTCAGCCCGGTTCTGGCAATTCGCCCGGATACCCGCAGTGCACATTTTCAATGGTTCCACTTCAAGGCCAGCGGTCTGCATGTCGGTCAGGAACACTGGTTCCGGCTGATCAACGCCAGCCAGTCTTCGTATAACAAAGCGTGGACCGGCTACCAGGCCGTGGCGTCCTACGATCACGTCAACTGGTTCCGCATTCCGAGCATTTTCGAAGGCGACTCCTTGCGTTTCTGCCTCGAAGCCACCCAGACCCACGCCTGGTTCGCCTATTTCGAACCTTACAGCCGCGGCCGCCACGACTGGCTGATCGAGCAGGCGCTGAGCAAGGCCGGCACGCAATTGCTGGCCACGGGCAAGAGCGTCGAAGGCCGTGACATCCAGTTACTGCGCAAAGGCAACGGCGGCGAAAGCCAGCGCAAGGTCTGGATCATCGCTCAGCAGCATCCGGGCGAGCACATGGCCGAGTGGTTCATGGAAGGCGTGATCGAGCGCCTGGAAAGACACGACGATCCGGTGCTGAACAAACTGCTGGCCAGCGCCGATCTGTACCTGGTGCCAAACATGAACCCGGACGGTGCCTTCCACGGTCATCTGCGCACCAACGCCATGGGCCAGGACTTGAATCGCGCCTGGCAGAACGCCAGTCAGGAAATCAGCCCCGAAGTACTTTTCGTACAGCAGCAAATGGAAAAGTATGGCGTCGATCTGTTCATCGACGTACACGGCGACGAGGAAATCCCCCACGTCTTCACCGCCGGTTGCGAAGGCAATCCGGGCTTCACGCCGCGCCTCGAAAAGCTCGAGGAGCACTTCCGCACGCACCTCAAGCACACCACCAGGGATTTCCAGACCCAATACGGCTACACCCGCGACGAACCGGGCCAGGCCAACATGACCCTGGCCTGCAACAGCGTCGGGCAGAAATACGACTGCTTGTCGCTGACACTGGAAATGCCGTTCAAGGATCACGACGACCACCCCGACAACATCACCGGCTGGTCGGGCAAGCGCTCGAAACAATTGGGCAAGGATGTGCTGACGACCGTTGCCGACATGGTCGATATCCTGCGCTGATCCCCTGCCCTCGCGGGACCGCAACAAGGCGCATCGACTCGATGCGCCAGTCGTGCAGATCAGCCGCGATCGCGACCGCGCAACATGCTGTCGAGCACTTCGTCGCGCCGTATCCAGCCGTGAAACAGCGCTGCCGCCAGATGCACCAGCACCGTCAGAAACAGCAGATAGGCCAGATAGCCGTGCGCTTTGCGCAGCAGCGCAAACAACTGCGCATCGGCGGGTAAGATGGCGGGCAATTGCAACGCCGTACCGAGCATCACCGGCTCGCCCGAGGCGCTGATCATCGCCCAGCCGAGCAACGGCAACACCAGCATCAATCCATACAACAACCAATGTGAAGCCTTGGCCGCCAGCGCTTGCCAGTCCGGCAGATCAGCCGGCAGCGGCGGCTGACGGGTGCTCCAGCGCACCAACAGACGGACGATCACCAGTGCCAGAATGGCAATGCCCAGCGGCTTGTGCAGATGGATCAGCCATTCATGCCGCTCGGACACCGATGTAACCATGCCGGCACCGATAAACAGCATGGCGATGATCATCACGGCCATCAGCCAGTGCAGCAGCCGCGCCAGCAAAACGAAATGGGTCGGTTGGGTGCTCATGGGCGAGCCTCCTGTTTGGCGGCGGGCAACTGGCTGACTTCGCTGGTCCGGCGCAGGTAGGAATCGGCATAGCCGGCCGATCGGGCGGCGAGCAACGGGTCGTCGGAACCTTGAATGCCGGCCGGCAATACCAGCGGATCGTAGTTGATGTCACGGCACTCGCCGCTCAGCTGCGGTTGGGTTTTCTCCAGCACCAACGTGCCGGCATTCAACACTTTGCGCTCGGCGGGCCAGTTCTTGCTGGCGTCGTTGACCGGATCCTCAGGATTGGCGAGGGTGATATTCAATTGAAAACGCAGTGGCCCCGATGCCAGGCGTTGCACCAGATCCTTTTCGAGGAAATCGCCGCCCTCGGGCGCGGTAGCACCGGCAGCGTCGCGCGCAACGGGGGCCATGCTCCAGCGCACCGCCTGTTTCTTGCCGTTACCGTCGACCAGATAAAACGCGTTGACGCTGTTATAGGTTTCGGTGGCGTAACTGGCCGACGGTTTGGCCGTCTTGATCCAGGTCAGAAAGGGCACTGCTTCCGGGTGCGCGGCGAAGAACGCCGGGACCTTTGTCGGGTCCGGTTTACCGGTGGCCGGGTCCGGCGACTGCGCCTGCTGCAATTGATAGAAGGCCTCCGGCGTGCCGACCGGAAACACCGGCATGCTGTTCATGCCGGTACGCCACTGTTGGCCGTTGGCTTGGGTGAAACGCAACGCCAGACTGCGGATCGGCACGCTGCTGTCCGGCGCGTAGGGATTGCCCGACGGTAGTGCGAAACGCCCGACCACCGGCGTTTGCGCCTCGTTGAATACTTGTGCGGTGGAGAACGCACGCGCCTCGCCACTGCTCTCGAAATGGCCGATCACGCACACGCCTTTGCCGTGGTTGCGGCGAAAACCGGGATGCACACCGTTGTTCTTTTCCAGCACATCCACCAGCGCTTTTGGCGTTAGCCGTTGTGGGTCAAGGTTGCCATGCACGTAGGCAAACGCCCCGGCCACAGCGGCGACAACCACGGCAATACCGCCCAGGCGCAATATCAGGCTCGCGGCAGACAAGGGTGGGCGCCGCGGCTTGCCGGGCGGCGCAGTATCGGGAGAAGAGCGATCAACCATGAAAGGCTCCAGGGCCAGCGGCCGCAAGTAGGAAGAATCAGCAAGACGCACCCCATCGGGATTTATTCCACGCGTCGGTATTTATTTTTCCGAACGTGGAATAACCTCCAGCGACGGGCGTCTTCCTAGTCCACAGCGTAGTGAATGGCAGCACTTGATGAGCGAATTCGATGAACAGCTGCGAGAAATCATTCCCCGATTGCGCCGCTTCGCCGTGTCACTGACACGCAACAGCAGCAGCGCCGACGATCTGGTCCAGGCCAGTCTGGAACGGGCACTGTCGAGTTGGGGTGAAAAACGCGCCGACGGAGACCTGCGCGCCTGGTTGTTTGCGATCCTGTACCGGCAGTTTCTCGACGCGCACCGCCGCTCTCGACGCTATGCGCGGATGCTCGAGTTTTTCACCGGTCGCGACGACACCGAACCGTCGGTGGAGCGCACCGTGATCGCTCAATCAACCCTGCAAGCCTTCGACCGTTTGCCCACCGAACAGCGCGCGCTGCTGCTGATGGTCTCGGTCGAAGGCCTGTCCTATAAAGAGGTCGCCGAGATTCTCGGCGTCCCGCTCGGCACCGTGATGTCGCGCCTGTCCCGCGCCCGCCAGGCCCTGCGCCAATTGAGCGACGGCGAAATCAGCAGCCCTTCTTTGCGGATACTCAAATGATCAGCCTGCCTCCCAACGAGCGTGATCTGCACGCCTACGTCGACCATCAGCTCAGCGACGCCGACCGGCGTGTGCTGGAAACCTGGCTGGCCAGCCACCCGGACGAAGCGGCGCAGGTTCGCGCCTGGCAACACGATGCCCAGCAACTGCGCGCAGCGCTGAGCGGTGCGTTGCAGCAGCCGGCCAATCCGGCGCTTGATCCGGCATTGATTCGCCAGCGCCGCCAGCGTCAGTCACGGCGCCATCTGGCCAGCGCGGCGCTGCTGCTGATCGCCGTCAGCATCGGTGGTTTCAGTGGTTGGCAGGCACGGGAAATGACCCTCGTGCGCTCTTCGGTGCTACCGATGACCGATGCCTTGCAGGCCTATCGCCTGATTGCCCAGCAAGGCCTGCTTCCGGCCGATTACCAGGTCGACAATGACGGTGACATGCAGCGCTGGCTCGATCGTTATTTCACCCAGGCCAGCCGCTTGCCGGATCTGACGGCGGCCGGGTTCGAACCGGTCAGCGGACGTCTGCTGAGCACCGATGAGGGGCCGGCGGCGATGGTGATGTACGAAGATCGCAGCGGCCACAAGGTGAGCTTTTATGTGCGCCCGCCGGGACCGAAAAACACCTTTTTGCCGCGCGGCCGGCGCAGCGATGGAGATTTGCAGGCCGAATATTGGTCGGGTGATGGTTACAACTATGCGATGGTCAGCCCGACAGATTTGCCGGCAGCGCAACGGCTCAAACCGTCGCAACCCTTCTGAACGGGATACCGAGTTCCTGTGGGAGCCAGCCTGATGGCTCCCACAAGTTGTATTTCGACAGCCTGCACTCACTCGGTCACCCCCAACGAAAGCGTGGCCGATCAAGCCGCCCTCTGGTTACACTGAACCGCCGCGCCTCCGGGCGCCGGTTTGACGAACACGGAGACCCCGCGAGTGCCTGCCCCACCGCCGAAACGTTCAAAACTGCTGGCGCACTGGCCGGCATTGCGCCGCTGGCTCGGCAAGGGCGTGCCGGCCAGCGCCGGACATGACGCCAATGCCCAGGTCATCCGGGATCATTTTCGAAACAAGGCCCATGAACAGGGCTACACCCTCAGCCACAGCCAGCAGCGCGTCATCGATTGCATGGCGCAACAGGCCAGCCTGTTGTTCGGCGCCAGCGCGCATACGCCGCCGAGCCTGTATCTGTTCGGCGCGGTCGGGCGCGGCAAGAGCTGGCTGCTCGACGGTTTCTTTCAGGCGTTGCCGATCAGCGAGAAACGCCGACTGCATTTCCATCAGTTCTTTGCGCAATTGCACGCGGGCATGTTCCGGCATCGCGGCCAGGACGATGCGCTGGAGGTCACGCTCGATGAACTGCTGGAAGATTGTCGGGTGCTGTGTTTCGACGAATTCCATGTGCATGACATTGGCGATGCGATGCTCATCTCCCGGCTGTTCAAAGCGCTGTTCAAACGGCGGATTCTGCTGCTGGTGACGTCCAATTACCCGCCCGAAGGCCTGCTGCCCAACCCGCTGTATCACGCGCGTTTCAAACCGGTAATCGAGCTGATCCATGCGCGCATGCACGTCATGGAAGTCGGCGGGCCGCATGATTACCGCAGCCAGCAGCGGCATTTTCAACATCAAGTGTTTACCCACGGGCATTACGTATGGCCCGGCACGCCCGCGCAATGCGCAGCACTCGATCTACCGCCGACTGACGCACAGCCCGTTGCGCTGACCGTCGGCACCCGACAGTTTCAGGCACGGTTCTGCACGGATCGACACATCGGTTTCACCTTCAACGATCTGTGCGAACAGCCGACCGCCGTCATGGACTATCTGGAACTGTGTCGACGTTTCGATCATTGGGTCATCGAGGATCTGCCCGAACTGGGCGAATGCCCGATCGCCGCGCAACAGCGCTTCATCAACCTGATCGACGTGCTTTACGACCAGGACAAGCATCTGACACTGATCGGGCGACTGCCACTGCGCGAAAGCCTCGAAGGCGACGCCATCGATCTGGCCCGCACCCGCAGCCGTTTGGGGCAATTGCAAGCAATGCACGACCCGCACTGATACACCACTAATCCCCTGTGGGAGCCAGCCTGCTGGCGATGGCGGTGGGACAGGCAGAACATCAGCGACAGTGAGTCAGCTATCGCCAGCAGGCTGGCTCCCACAGGTTTCGTGGTGCTAAACCGCTTTGCCGTTATCATGTCGCCCCGCGCCGCTCCTTTATCGAAAGCGAACACCTACCATGCACACCCTTGCTCAATTGCGCGCCGGCGAACTGTCGGGCATTACTCGTCTGGACCTGTCGTGTGGCCTGACCGAGTTTCCGCGCGAGATTTTCGCTCTTGCCGACACCCTCGAAATCCTCAACCTCAGCGGCAATGCCTTGAGCCGTCTGCCGGATGACTTGCATCGCCTGAAGCACCTGCGCGTGCTGTTCTGCTCCGACAACCAGTTCACCGAGCTGCCGGCATGTCTCGGCCAGTGCTCAGCGCTGACCATGGTCGGCTTCAAGGCCAACCGCATCGCCAGCGTACCGGCCGCCGCCCTGCCGCCGCTGCTGCGCTGGCTGATTCTCACTGACAACTGCCTCGAGCGTCTGCCGAGCGAACTCGGTGAGCGCCCTGCCCTGCAGAAACTCATGCTCGCCGGCAACCGCTTGCAAGCGCTGCCGCCGTCGCTGAGCCAATGCCATCGGCTCGAATTGATCCGTATCGCCGCCAACCGCCTCACCGAGTTGCCGCAGTGGTTGCTGAGCCTGCCGAGCCTGACGTGGCTGGCCTACGCCGGCAATCCGCTGGAAACCGAGGCGGACGCGGCCGCGCTAGAGGCGACGCCAAAAATCGACTGGTCGGCGCTGCATCTGCAACAGCAACTGGGTGAAGGCGCCTCAGGGGTGATCTCGCACGCGGACTGGCAACGTGACGACGGTTCGCTGACCCCGGTGGCAGTGAAGCTATACAAAGGTGAGATGACCAGCGACGGCTCGCCGCTACACGAAATGAATGCCTGCATCACCGCCGGCCAGCATCCCAATCTGATCCGCATCGAGGGGCGCGTCAGTGGCCACCCTGACGGCCAGCAAGGTCTGGTGATGCAATTGATCGATCCGTCGTTTGCCAACCTCGCCGATCTGCCGAGCCTTGATTCCTGCTCGCGCGACGTCTACGCCGCTGATCGCCGCTTCAGCGCCGAGGTCGCGCTGAACATCGCCAAAGGCATCGCCTCGGCGGCGCAGCATCTGCATCGCCAAGGCATCACCCATGGCGACCTGTATGGGCACAACATTCTGTTGAATCAGCACGGCGATTGCCTGCTCGGCGATTTTGGTGCGGCGTCGTTCCACGCTGTTGAGGACAACCGGCAAACCCGCGCGCTGCAACGCATCGAGGTACGTGCCTTTGGGGTTTTGCTCGGGGAATTGCTCGCGCGCATCGATAGCGGGTTGAGCGGTCGGCAGCGGCTGGCGCTCGAGGCGCTGGAGCAGCGTTGCTGTCAGGCGGATGTGCTGGGGCGGCCGGGGTTCGGTGAAGTGATCGAGAGCCTGGAAACACTGTGACCGCTGCGCGGTCAATCGCGAGCAGGCTCACTCCTACAGAGGATTTGTGTGGTTCGCAAATCCCCTGTAGGAGTGAGCCTGCTCGCGATGAGGCCATGACTGATGAAGAAAAATCAGCCTGCCAGACCGACAAACATATCCTGCACGTCGTCATGGTTGTCGAGGCCTTCGAGGAACGCTTCGACCTCAGCCATCTGCTCGTCGCTCAGACCGCTGACCGGGTTTTTCGGCTGGTAGCCGAGCTTGGCCGAGAGCACGGTGAAACCTTGCTCCGGCAGCGCTTTCTGCACCGCATCCAGATCGGTCGGATCGGTCAGGAACAACGTAGCGCCGTCTTCACCCGGCTCGAAATCCTGCGCGCCGGCTTCGATCGCGGCCATTTCCGGATCGGCGTCCGGACTCTCCGGTGCAGCTTCGATCATGCCGACGTGGTTGAACATCCACGCCACCGAACCGGAAGCGCCCAGTTGGCCCTTACGGAAAGCCACACGAATTTCGGCGACAGTGCGGTTGATGTTATCGGTCACGCACTCGACGATCAGCGGCACCTGGTGCGGGGCGAACCCTTCGTAGGTCACGCGATGGTACTGCACGGTCTCACCCAGCAGACCTGCGCCTTTCTTGATCGCGCGGTCGAGGGTTTCTTTTGGCATCGAGGCTTTCTTGGCCTGTTCGACCACCAGACGCAAATGTGCGTTGGTGGCGGTATCGGCACCGTTGCGGGCAGCGATGGTGATTTCCTTCACCAGTTTGCCGAAGATCTTGCCCTTGGCGTTGGCAGCCGCTTCTTTGTGTTTAACCTTCCACTGTGCGCCCATTACTCACTCTCTTTGATCTGTGGCGCCGAGACATCTATTGTCCGACGCGTGGCGGCAAGTTTATACGGCCTAAAGTCGGCAATCGACCAAAAAAACGCAATGCCGAATCGACAACTTCATCAGACCTTGTAGGGGGATTCTGAAAAACGTCTTTGACATGACCATTCCGCTCTGCGGTTTCGTACCCTCTGACTCCCGTATTGCCTGACAGAGCCTGTGCGAATGCTCAATGACAAGGAAAGTCCTTTTACCCTGACCCTGACCGACAGTGGCCTGAGCCTGCCAGTGGTGGGTTTCGACGGCGAGGAAGCGCTCAACCAGCCCTATCGTTTCGACCTTGAACTGATCGGCCTCGCCCCCGCCATGGCACCGGGCGCGCTTTTGCAGCAACCGGCCTTTCTGCGTCTGGACGAGCAGCACGGGATTCATGGCGTGATCGACAGTGCCAGTTTCGAATATCGTGGCACGCACCGGATCGGTTATCGACTAAGCCTGGTGCCGCACCTGCACCGGTTGGCACAACCGCAAAAACGGCGGGTGTTCGTGCAATTGAGCGTGCCGCAGATTTTTCAGCAGGTGCTCGCTGAAAACGCTTTGGTCGCAGACGATTACCGGATCGAAATGACGGTCGGTCATTACCCGCTGCGGCCATTTTGCATCCAGTACGAGGAAAGCGATCTGGCGCTGCTCAACCGGCTCTGCGAAGAAGAAGGCATTCACTATCACTTCGAACATGGCGCCGACGGCCATGTCGTGGTGTTCGCCGATGACAGCCTGAGCCTGCCGCAAACGCCGGTATCAGTGCGTTTCAAGGCCGGCGAACAGACGCCTTCGCCGTGCATCAGCGCCCTGTACCAGCACCATCACGCTGCACCGATCTGCGCGCTGCGAACGGTGCATGATCGCGGCCAACCGGCCAGCAGCGACGCCGCGGCCAATCAACGAATGGCCGATCCACCGCCCAGACCTGCACCTGAACAGCGCCACCATGAACAGCGCAGCCGCCGTCATCTGCAACGTCAGCGCGGCCAGCAGCGCACGATCAACGGCCGCAGCGACCAGAGCGGTTTGTTCAGCGGCGACCTGCTGCAAGTCTCGGCGCATCCGCTCAGCCATTTCAACGAGCAATGGCGAATCACTGCGATCCGTCATCGCGGGCAGCATCCTTCGATTCTCGACCCAAGCCCAAGCGTGCACCGCTACCACAACGATTTCTGCGCGCAGCCGTGGTCGAGCGATTTTCGCCCGGCGCTCAAACAACCGCGGCCGAGCATTGCCGGTTTTCATCTGGCCCGAGTCGTGGGCAGCAGCGGGCAACCGGCGCAACTGGACGAATACGGCCGCGTCGCCATCAGCCTGTGGCCGGCGGCGCAGGCGCCAATGCACGATCGCGACACGCTCTGGCTGCCCGTCGCCATGACGCGCACCCAGCGCCGCCTTACGTCGGCCGATCTGCCCTGCGCCGGCAGTGAAGTGTGGGTGAGTTTCCTCGATGGCGATCCGGATCGGCCGATCCTGTGCCTGGGCAATTCACCCGACCCGGCGCCCCGCCCGCCACCGCCGGCCCGCGACAACGGCTTGTTGCTCGACTGGCTGCTCAACCGCGCCGAACCGTGACTGACGCGCTCACCGGCCCCATCGCCCGCAGGCTAGCTGCCCAAAGGGATATTGCGTCGTTCACAAAACCTGTGGGAGCCAGCCTGCTGGCGATTGCAATCGCCGCGGTCTGCTCAGGCTGGCGCCAGATCGAAAAACGCCTGAATCAAGCGCAACTCCCGTCTTCGCTCCATGCAGCCGATCATGTGCCGGTTCACCAGCCCTGGCCCGCCAATCGGAACCGCTACCACCCGTGGGTCGTGGCTGACTTCCACCGAGGACACCACGCCCACGCCCAACTCGGCGGCGACGGCTTCGGTCACCGCTTCGCGACTGTCGAGTTCCAGCAGCACGCGCGGCTGGATCGACGCCTGCGAGCAGGCCCGGTCAAAGGTGCGCCGGGTAATCGAGCTCGGCTCACGCAATACCATGATCACCTGATCGAGTTCTTTGAGCGGCACCTCCCCGCCGCGCAGTGCCCATGGATGCCCGGCCGGCACCAAGGCGCAGATCCGCGACTCGCTCAGGCCTTGCAAATGCACACCTTTGCGCGGCTCGACCTCGGTCAGCACCGCGACATCCGCATGCTCGGACAACAGCGCCGCCAACGTTTCCTGAGCGTTGCCCAGGCGCAGATTTACGGTGATGCCGGGATACCGCGCACGCAGGCTGGCGAGCATCGGCATCACCAGGTGCGGGCCGTCCGCTGCCACCTCAAGCCGACCGGTGAGCAGTTGCCGGTTGGCTTCGAGCATCGTCTGCGCCTCTTCGGCGAGGCCGAACATCGCACGGGTGATCGCGGCGAGTCGGGTGCCTTCCTCGGTCAGCTCCACCCGACGCGCGGTGCGCCGCAACAGGGTGATCTGGTAGTGCTCCTCCAGCGCCTTGATGTGCCCGGTGACCGCTGGCTGGCTGATGAACAAGCGCGCAGCGGCGCGGGTGAAGCTGCCTTCACGGGCGACGGCGTCGAAGGCGCGCAGCTGGAACAGGTTCATGAATAACCCTCACTGATGGCTGGCATAACAACAAACAATTTGATTGATGCAACGGCGAATTGCAACGTATGCCCCGTAGCTTCATCCCCAGCGCAACCCGAGGACACCCGCATGAGTATCGCCGACCCCATCCTGCTCACCCCCGGCCCGTTGACCACTTCGGCCCGCACTCGCCAGGCGATGCTGATCGACTGGGGCTCCTGGGATGACCGCTTCAATCAACTGACCGTCAGCCTGTGCGAGCAATTGCTGGCAATCCTCAATGGCGCCGCGACCCACCACTGCGTGCCGTTGCAGGGCAGCGGCACCTTCGCCGTCGAAGCGGCCATCGGCACGCTGGTGCCGCGTGACGGCAAAATCCTGGTGCTGATCAACGGTGCCTACGGCAAACGGCTGGCAAAAATCTGCGAAGTGCTCGGGCGCTCGTTCAGCACCTTCGAAACTGCCGAGGACGAGCCGACCACAGCCGCCGACGTCGACCGTCTGCTGCGCGCCGACAGCTCGATCACCCACGTCGCGCTGATCCACTGCGAAACCAGCACCGGTATTCTCAACCCGCTGGCGCAGATCGCGCAGGTCGTCGAGCAACACGGCAAGCGCCTGATCATCGACGCCATGAGCTCGTTCGGCGCGCTGCCGGTGGATGCGCAGAAGGTGCCGTTCGATGCGCTGATCGCAGCCTCCGGCAAATGCCTGGAAGGCGTGCCGGGGATGGGCTTCGTCTTCGCGCGCAAAGAATCACTGGCGGCTGCCGCCGGCAATTCGCATTCATTGGCGATGGACCTGTTCGACCAGCACGCCTATATGCAAAAAACCGGGCAATGGCGCTTCACCCCGCCGACCCATGTGGTCGCGGCGCTGCACGAAGCCTTGCAGCAATACCACGAAGAAGGCGGCCTGCCGGCGCGGCATGCGCGCTATGCCGCCAACTGCCAGGCGCTGATGGAAGAGATGGCCAAACTCGGTTTGCGCAGCTTTTTACCGGCAGCCATTCAGGCGCCGATCATTGCCACGTTCCATGCGCCGAATGACCCGCGTTATCAGTTCAAGGATTTCTACGAACGGGTCAAGGCCAAGGGTTACATCCTTTATCCCGGCAAGTTGACCCAGGTGGAAACCTTCCGCGTCGGCTGCATCGGCCACGTCACCCCGGACGACATGCGCCTGGCTGTCGCGGCTGTCGGTGAGGTGCTGCGCGAGATGGAAGTGCTCGATATCTGAACCCTACACAAATCCCCTGTAGGAGTGAGCCTGCTCGCGATAGCGGTCGTACATTAAACATCTTCGTCGACTGACACGACCTCATCGCGAGCAGGCTCACTCCTACATTTGAAGCGCATTTAAACTCAGGAGTTCTGTTGCCATGCACTACACCCAACCAACCAGGCTGCAAGCCGCGATCCTCGACTGGGCCGGCACCGTGGTCGATTTCGGCTCGTTCGCGCCGACGCAGATTTTCGTCGAGGCCTTTGCCGAGTTCGACGTGCAGGTGTCCATCGAAGAAGCCCGAGGCCCGATGGGCATGGGCAAGTGGGACCACATCCGCACGCTGTGCGATCAGCCGCAGGTCGCCGAACGCTATCGCAAAGCGTTCGGGCGCACGCCGACCGACGATGACGTCACCGCCATCTACAACCGCTTCATGCCACTGCAGATCGAAAAAATCGCCGAGCACTCGGCGCTGATTCCCGGCGCCCTGGAGACCATTGCCAGCCTGCGCGCGCAAGGCATCAGGATCGGCTCCTGCTCGGGATACCCGAAACAGGTGATGGACAAGGTGGTCGAACTGGCCGCGCGCAACGGTTATGTCGCCGATCATGTGGTCGCTACCGACGAAGTGCCGAACGGTCGCCCATGGCCGGCGCAAGCCTTGGCCAACGTTATTGCGCTGGGCATCGATGACGTCGCGGCCTGCGTGAAGATCGACGACACCGTGCCGGGCATTCTCGAAGGCCGCCGCGCCGGAATGTGGACCGTGGCGCTGATCTGCTCGGGCAACGAGCTGGGGCTGGATTACGACGGTTTCCGCGCTTTGGGCAGCGACGAACTGGCCAGCGAGCGCAAGCGCATACACGCGTTGTTCGCCGGTTCGCGCCCGCATTACATGATCGACACCATCAGCGATCTGCCCGAGGTGATCACCGATATCAATCAGCGGCTGGCCAAGGGTGAAATGCCGCAGCAACATTGATTGCGCGAAAAAACACCGGCTGACTGTTTAGGTAGTCAGCGGTGTTTTTGTATTTCAACGATGAGAAAAACTTTAACTTCCGAACTTACTCAGAGATCAGGTTTCCTGCGGCGTCATAGGCCAGTCCATCCGGATATTTGATACTTCCATCCGGAAACTTTGTTGTTCCATCTGCCCAGACAATAAGTCCATCAGCATATTCAATTGTGTCATCGGGCCAGACGATTCGTCCGTCAGGGTACTGCACCCGACCATCCTCATGCTGAATGATGCCATCGGGACGCGTAACCGACGTTTTATCCGCATCGATCAGGCTACCGTCCGACAATGTCGTCGAGCCATCCTGATGTGTCGTGGCGCCAAATGTCTGGATCAAAGCGATCAAAGCTACCGGATCAATATTGACGTTGACTGTCGGCCACGGCATTGGCGGTCGTTTTGTGCTGGCCGGATCAGTCGGGCTGGTCGGGGTCAAAGGTTTGGTAGGTGCCACCGGCCGGGTTGGCGCTTCGGGTTTGGTCGGTGGCTGCGGGCGGGTTGGCGCTACAGGTTTGGTTGGCGTCACCGGGCGGGTTGGCGCTACAGGCGTGGTCGGCTTTACCGGGCGGGTTGGCGTGACAGGCGCGGTCGGCTTTACCGGGCGGGTCGGCGTGACAGGCGCGGTCGGCTTTACCGGGCGGGTCGGCGTGACAGGCTTGGTCGGCGTTGTCGGGCGGGTTGGCGTGACAGGCGTGGTCGGCGTTACCGGGCGGGTCGGCGTGACAGGCTTGGGTGAGGTGACGGAGGGCCGCGGCCGCGGTACAGGCGCCTTGGCCATCGCTTTTTTTACGGTATATCCGTTTGCTTTGCGGGAAACTAAGTTCGTCTTCATAGCTATTAAACTCATGCAATTGAAGTTGGTAATCATGATTCTTGAAAACCTTCATGAATCTGGAGCAAACAGTACCCAGCCTGCTCAACCAACTCAAACACCCAGTAAACACAAGATATAAACAACGAGCCGTTACATTCATTTATTACAAACACGCCGATAACTGTTAATCGAAATAATCTAAAACAACCAAGAATGATTTTCGCGACATTTCCTGTCCCCGGCTAAAAAACATAAATAGCTCGGAAGAAACATCGCTTGAGGTTAGAGTTGATACAGATCGTCGGATATCGATGGCACAGTCAACCATGCACCATGAGGAAACACCTATGCCGTGGACAAGTTCTGAATCGCGCTACAGCACCGTCTCGGTTCTGCTGCACTGGCTGATGCTGGTGCTGTTGGTGATGGTTTACGCCAGCATGGAGTTTCGCGGCCTGTTTCCCAAGGGCAGCGGTGGCCGCACGCTGGTTCGCGAAATGCATTACCTGCTCGGCCTGACCGTGTTCGTGCTGGTGTGGTTTCGCCTGCTGGCGCGCAGCCTCGGCCCGGCACCGAAAATCTTTCCCGCATCACCGGCGTGGCAAACGCTGGTGGCGCGGTTGATGCACTGGGCGTTGTACCTGTTCATGATCAGCATGCCGATCCTCGGCTGGCTGATCACCAGCGCCGAGGGCCATCAAGTGATGTTCTACGGCTTCGACCTGCCGCTGCTGGTCGGCGAAGACAAGGCGTTCGCCAAGCAGGTCGAAGGCTGGCATGTGCTGATCGCGACCATCGGTTACTGGCTGATCGGCCTGCATGCGCTGGCGGGGGTTTATCACCATTACGTGGTGCGCGATAACACCCTGCTGCGGATGATGCCCAGGCGCGGCTGAGCGTCAGCGGCCGGCAAGCATGGCGCGCCGGCCCTGCAACCCACCGCTGTGCACGAACAGCAGCCGCGTGCCCGGCGTGAACCGCCCGGCTTCGACCTGCTGCTTGAGCGCCAGCAAGGCCTTGCCGGTGTACAGCGGCTCCAGCGGCACACCGCTGGCCTGCTCGGTCTGCTCGATGAACGCCAGCAAGGCCGGATCGATTTTGGCAAAACCGCCCCGGCTGGCATCGATCAAGCTGTAGCCAGCGCTACCCTGTCCGGCCTGGTGCAGAATCGATTCGACCTGCGCCGCCACGCCGTGATCTTCCGGTACCGCCAGCGCGCCATAGACATGGCGCGCACCGGCCTCGGCGAGCACCAGCCCGGCCAGTGTCGTGCCGGTGCCGCAGGCCAGCCACCAGGCGTGAAAATCGCCCCAGCCCAACGCCGCCAACTGCGCTAGCGCCTGCGTCTGGATGTCAGCACAGCCGCATGCCCCGGCCAATCCTCCGCCGCCCTCCGGCACCGCGTAGAGCTGCGGATATTGCGCTTGCCACGGTTGCCAGAATCCCGGCTTGTGGCGAGCGCGATAACCACCGTAACCCAACCAATGCAGTTGCATGCCGAACGCCTGCAGATCCTCCACCGTCGGCGTTTGCTGCGCATGCCCGCGCAGCAGGCCCACCGTGGCGAACCCCAAGCGTTTGCCCGCCGCTGCCAGCGCGTGCAAATGATTGGAGTGCGCACCGCCGAGGCTAATAATGCCTTCGGCGCCGGCGCGCTCCGCTGCCTTGAGGTGTTCGGTGAGCTTGAACCATTTGTTGCCGCTGATCAGCGGGTCGATCTGATCGAGGCGCAGGATCGCCACTTCGATGCCGGCAGTTGTCAGCCAGTCCAGGCGCAGGTGTTCGAGAGGGGCTTGGGGTAGCCAGTTGGTGGGGGGTGAAAGCATGAATGCCGGCTCTGTTGCAAAGAGCCGGCATCTTAACAGCCAGGCGCTAAAAATCTGTCAGCGTACGCCAGTCCCTGTGGGAGCGAGCCTGCTCGCGAAAGCGTCGTGTCAGTCGACTTATAAATTGACTGATACTGCGCCTTCGCGAGCAGGCTCACTCCTACAGGTCCGGCGCTGGGCTTAGAGCTCGGCGGCCAGACGCGAGCCTTGGTTGATCGCACGTTTGGCGTCCAATTCTGCCGCTACATCGGCGCCGCCGATCAAGTGCACGTTCTGCCCCGCCTCGACCAAGCCATCGTGCAATTCACGCAGCGGATCCTGCCCTGCGCAAATCACGATGTTGTCCACCGCCAGCACTTGCGGCTCACCGGTTTCGCCGATGCGGATGTGCAGGCCGTCGTCATCAATGCCGAGGTATTCGACGCTGTTGAGCATCTGCACCTGCTTGTTTTTCAGACCGGTACGGTGAATCCAGCCGGTGGTTTTCCCGAGGCCGTCGCCGACCTTGGTTTTCTTGCGCTGCAACAGGAACACTTCACGCGCCGGCGCATGCGGCGCGGCTTTGATGCCGGCAACACCACCGCGGGCCTCAAGTTGCGTATCGATGCCCCACTCCTTCCAGAAGGCCGCACGGTCCTGACTGGTCGCCACGCCTTGATGGACCAGGAATTCGGAAACGTCGAAACCGATACCGCCAGCGCCGATGACCGCTACGCGCTTGCCCACCGGTTTACGCTCGAGAATCACGTCCAGGTAGCTCAGCACCTTGGCATGCTCGACACCCGGAATCGCCGGTACACGCGGGGCGATGCCGGTGGCGAGAATAATCTCGTCGTAACCGCCCTCGAGCAGTTTCGCCACGTCGACGCGGGTGTTCAGGCACACCTCGACATGGGTGGTCTGCAACTTGCGCTTGAAGTAACGCAGAGTTTCAAAGAATTCTTCCTTGCCCGGCACACGTTTGGCGATGTTGAACTGGCCGCCGATTTCGCTGGCCGAATCGAACAGCGTCACCTGATGACCGCGCTCGGCGGCCACGGTGGCGGCGGACAAGCCGGCAGGGCCGGCGCCGACCACGGCGATTTTCTTGATCTGTTGTACCGGCAGGTAATTCAGCTCGGTCTCATGACAGGCGCGCGGGTTGACCAGGCAACTGGTGAGCTTGCCGCCGAAGGTGTGATCGAGGCACGCCTGGTTGCAGCCGATGCAGGTGTTGATTTCGTCGGCTCGGCCTTCAGCGGCTTTATTGACGAAATCCGGATCGGCAAGGAACGGCCGCGCCATCGAGACCATGTCGGCATCGCCCTCGGCGAGAATCTGCTCGGCGATTTCCGGGGTGTTGATGCGGTTGGTGGTGATCAGCGGAATGCTCACCGAGCCGCGCAGCTTGGCCGTGACCTTGCTGAATGCGGCGCGGGGCACTTTCGTCGCGATGGTCGGAATCCGCGCTTCGTGCCAGCCGATCCCGGTGTTGATAATGGTCGCGCCGGCCAGCTCGATGGCTTTCGCCAACATGACGATTTCGTCCCAGGTGCTGCCGCCCTCGACCAGATCGAGCATCGACAGACGGAAGATAATGATGAAGTTCGGGCCCACCGCTTCGCGCACCCGGCGCACGATTTCCACCGGCAGGCGCATGCGGTTTTCATAGCTGCCACCCCAACGGTCGGTGCGGTGGTTGGTGTGCGCGGCGAGGAACTGGTTAATGAAATAACCTTCGGAGCCCATGATCTCGACACCGTCGTACTCGGCAGTCTGCGCCAGCACCGAACAGGTCACGAAATCGCTGATCTGCTTCTCGATGCCTTCCTCGTCCAGCTCCTTGGGCTTGAACGGGTTGATCGGTGCCTGGATCGCACTCGGCGCGACCTGCTTCGGGCTGTAGGCATAACGGCCGGCGTGGAGGATCTGCATGCAGATCTTGCCGCCCGCCTCATGCACCGCACGGGTGACGATACGGTGCTTGAGTGCTTCCTCTTCGGTGGTCAGCTTGGCAGCGCCGGAATACACCCCGCCCTCGTCGTTAGGGCCGATGCCGCCAGTGACCATCAGGCCAACGCCGCCACGCGCACGCTCGGCGAAGTACGCCGCCATGCGCTCGAAACCGCCCGATTTCTCTTCCAGGCCGGTGTGCATCGAGCCCATCAAGGTGCGGTTGCGCAGCGTGGTGAATCCCAGGTCCAGCGGGGCCAACAGGTGCGGGTAATGAGCGGCGGTCATCGGTAACTCCACAACGAGCGATCACGGAAAAAGTTGCGAGCGCTCTGCGGCACTCGTCATTCATGCTCGACAGACTAAGAGCCGCCTCGCTGCGGCTCAATGACCGTAACTGACAACTTATTGATCCAAGTGCGCAGCGCCCCTTGGCAATCGCGGCCATGCGCCCTACCCTAGTCGCCATACCCTGCACCCGGTCGTTGTTGGTTTTCATGCGCAAACTTTTGTACCTGACGTTTTCCATGGCCCTTGTGGCTGCCCTCACCACCTACGCAATGTGGGCGGCGGACCGGCCGGCCGGGCATTACCTGTCGGACCTGCGCATAAAACTGGCGGTCGACCAGGGCACACCCGCCGACCGCGGCAATCTGTTGGGCATCCAGCCCGAACTGTTTCCCACCGACTATCAAAGCCCCGAACGCCTGCACCGCAAACTCGCCGCCTATTTTCAGCAAGCGCAGGAGCAAGGCTTGCTGAACGAAAAAACCGTCGTGGTCTTGCCGGAAAACATCGGCACCTGGCTATTGCTCAGCGGCGAAAAAGACGAGCTGTACCAGGCCCCGACCGTTGACGAGGCGATGAACTGGCTAGCGGCGAGCAACCCGCTGTTGTTCGCCCGCGCCTGGCTGCGTGCCAGCGGCAATGATCGACTCAACGACGCCCATCTGCGCATGAAAGCCAAATCCATGGCCAAGCAATATCAGGCGCTGTTCGGCGGTCTGGCCAAGGAATTTCGCGTGACCCTGGTGGCCGGCTCGATCGTATTGCCAGAACCGGAAATTCGCGATGGCCGGCTCAGACCGGGCAGTGGCTCGCTTTACAACAGCAGCGTGGTGTTCGGCCGCGACGGCGTGCCGCTCGGCCAGCCGCAGCGCCAGATGCACCCGGTGTTCGCTCAGAGTGACGTGATCCAGGCCGAGGACAAAGAACACATCAATGTGGTTCAGACCCCGGCAGGCCGCCTCGGCGTGCTGATCGGCAGCGACAGTTGGTACCCGCAGAACTACCGCACGCTCGACGAGCAGAACGCGCAACTGGTCGCCGTGCCGGCGCAGTTGTTCGGCCAGGACGCATGGAACCAGCCGTGGCGCGGTTATAAAGGTTCGAGCACTCCCGGTTCGGTGAGCCTCAAGCCCGGCGAAGTCACTGAAGGCCAGGCCTGGCATCGACTGACCTTGACCGCCCAGCCACCGAGCAGCCGCGCGATCGCTGGCGTCAGCGTATTCCTGCGCGGGCAGTTCTGGGACAAGGCCAGCTCCGGCCAGAGTTTTATCAGCAGCAGCGGCCAGCATTTTGCCGATGGCGATGCCCGTGGCGCGCGTCTGCTGAATATCTGGTTGTAAGCCATGAAGCCGCAACCGATGCGCCTCGGTGATCTGTCGGTAGGCTTCGTTCACAGCCTCGCCGACGCCGTGCGCAGCCATGGCATCGACCCACAGCCACTGCTGGAACAATACGGCCTCGACGCGGCGCGACTGGCCGAAGCCGGCGCGCGCTTATCGATCCCTCGCTACATGCGCCTGGGTCATGCCGCGACTCAGTTGACCGGCGATGCGGCGCTGGGTTTGCGCATGGGCCAGCTCAGTCGTCTGAGCCAGGCCGGCCTCGCTGGCGTCACCGCCGCGCAAGCGCCGACCGTGCGCGAAGCTGCGCGCTGCCTGATCCGTTTCGAACCCTTGTACGGATCGAACTATCGTGGCCAATCGAGCTTTCACGAAGACGCCCATGGTGCATGGCTGCGCTTTTATTCGATCAGCCCGTACAACGCCTATAACCGCTTTGTCGTCGATTCGATCGTGGCCGGCTGGCTTAATCAGCTTTCCACTATCAGCCGTCAGCCGCTTCGAGCCGAGCGCATCGAGATCGAATTTGCCGAGCCCGACTATCGCCACGCCTATAGCTCACTGGGCGATTGCCCGATCCAGTTCGGCGCCGAAGGCAACCAATTGCGCCTGAATCTGGATAGCCTTGCGCAGCGCAACCCCGAGCATTGCCCGAGTACCTGGCGGCATCTGTTGCAACTGTGTGAACGGGAGCTGGAACAATTGACGCGAACCCGCAGCCTGCGCGAACGCATCACGCAACTGCTTGGGCCGCTGCTCAACGGCGGGCGCGAACCGGATCTTGAAGAGGTCGCGGCACGCCTGAAACTGCCGACCTGGACGTTGCGGCGCAAACTGGCCGAGGAAGGCACGCAATTTCGCGCCATCCTCAACGACACGCGCCGGGACCTGGCGATGACCTACATCCGCGACACCGAACTGGCGTTCGGCGAAATCGCCTACCTGCTCGGTTTTGCTTCAGCCGAAGCATTCCAGCGAGCGTTCAAACGCTGGAGCGGCCAGACGCCGGGCGAGTTTCGCCGCAGTCATCGAATACGGGCTTGAAGCAGCTGCAAGTTTCAAGCTGCAAGCTGCAAGCTTAAAGCTCGGTTGCGTCGTCTGCGGGTTCCGGTTGATCCAGTTCGTAGGCCTGGTATTCGAGCAGTTCTTCCTGATACTCATCCATCGTATAAATCCCCCGACTGCTCGCTATGAAAAATGGCCTGATCAATCGACCTGTGGCCCGAGCATAAAGTGCCCGTATGAAGGAAAAGTGAAACGTGGCCTTCATGAATTAAACGTAGCAGGTGGTTGGGGATTTATCGCGGGATGATGGTCAGGGGAATGTAACCAGATATAGCCGCGCCCAAATCAATGTAGGAGTGAGCCTGCTCGCGATAGCGTCAGACCTGTCAACATTATGTTGGCTGATCTAACGCTATCGCGAGCAGGCTCACTCCTACAGGGGATTGCGGTTATTGACCGGACGCAGGCATCGCCGGAATCGGCTCGGACGGCGGTGGAATGTCCGGGTTCGCCGGAGGTGTGATGGTTTCGCTCGCAGGCGCGGGGTCTTCAACGGGTGCTGGCGCCGGCGTGATCGGCGTCGACTCCGCCGGCGGCGCTACCGGTTCGGAACTGACTGGCGCCGTTTCAACCGGAGCCGGCGCAGGCTCTGCAGCAGGCGCAGGCGTTGCCGCAGGTTCTGCTGCCGGAGTCGGCACCAACGGCGCAGGTGTCGGTGCCGGCGTCGCTTTCGCCTCAGGCACACCGAGGTCAGCCTTGGGCTTCTCCTCGATATGCGCCGCCTTCTTCGCATCCGCCGGCAGGAACTGCTCGACCAGGGTAAAGAACCGCTCGTAGAACTTCTGCGCAGTCACCGTTTCACTGGCGACCTTGACCATCGAATCGTCAGACGAACCGATCGGCATCGAAACCGAGCCCAGCACACCCACACCGAGACTGGCCGAGTTGTTGGTCTTCTTCAGCGCATAACGATCCTGCAAGGCATTGGCAAACATCGTCGCATGATGCCCGGCGCTGCCGTCATCGGCGCACACCACATTGAAGCTGATCTCCATGTGGGTATCGCCGGTCTGCTGGAAACTCTTGTGCCCGCTGACCAGTTTCGGATCGCTGCTGGTAATGATGTAGCCCTGACTGAGCAACGCCCGCCGCGCCGCTTCGCAACTGGCCACATCCGTCACCGGATAATTGCGCGAAAACGTACCGGAGTCATCGAAGTTCTCGTGCTCATACATCGGCTTGTCTTTCGAACAGCCGGCAACGGCAGCCAACAACAGCGCCAACCCGGCTACACGCAAGGGAGTGGAAATCAACATTGAACATCCTGAGAGAAAACAGTCCGGGGCGTATTGTGCAACAGATCGCAACCCCGCGGCGCATGGAATAGTGTCGTGAAACGGTTACAACGCTATGTCATCTGCGTATCGGGGAAAAGTCGCGAGACCAAATGATCGATGAATACGCGCAATTTCGCCGTGGCGTGACGACTTGATGGCCATAGGACCCAAAACTCACCGGTGTGTTCCAGATGCGCATCGAGCACCCGACGCAAGCGTCCTTGCGCCTCGGCCTCGCGGGTCATGAAATCAGGCAGACAGGCGATACCCATGCCGGCCAGCGCCGCATGGCTCACCGCTTCGATGGAGGTACTGACCAAGCGGGCGGGCAACGTCGGCTCCGCAGCTCCCTCTTCGCGAATCAGCGGCCAGGCTTCCAGTTTTCCAGTGGCATGGAAGGTGTGCCGCAGGCACGCATGAGCGGCAAGATCAGCCGGCGTCTGCGGTACGCCCCGCTGCTGCAGATACGCCGGACTGGCCACCAACACCATGTGAAATGTCCCCAATCGTCGCGCCATCAGCCGCGAGTCGCGGGGTTTGCCGGTGCGGATCACGGCATCGAAACCTTCTTCCACCACATCGACCATGCGATCGGTCAGATCCAGGTCCAGCTCGATTTGCGGAAACATCGCCATGAACTCAGCCATGACCGGCATCACCAACCCATGCACCTGCGGCAAGCTGATGCGCAACCTGCCGTGGGGTTTGGCAGAGGCGTCGCACAGTTCGAATTCTGCCGCCTCGACTTCGGCGAGGATCTTTCGGCACCGCTCAAGAAACATCGCGCCTTCGCTGGTCAGCGTAACGCTGCGGGTGGTGCGCTGAAACAGCCGCACGCCCAGTCGGGCTTCCAGCCGCGCAATGCTTTTGCCCACCGCCGACGATGAGACACCTTGGAGCCGGCCAGCCTCGGTGAAACTGCGCGTCTCGGCGACTTGAACAAACACCACAATACTGCCAAGGCTATCCATACGACTCTCCGATTGCTGACATCCATGTCCGATATGTTCGGAACCATAACCCGTTTTTCCCCGCCGTGCAGCGCCCTACTCTGCGCTTCTCGTCAAATTCGCACATGGACGCCGCTCATGAACGATACTCAACAAGCTTGCGCAGCACTCGAACACCCGGTCGATCAACCCGAACGCTTACCCCTCGCCGCCCTGCTGGCACTGGCCACCGCCGGATTCATCACGGTGATGACCGAAGCCATGCCGGCCGGACTGCTGCCGCAGATGAGCAGCGGCCTGAATGTCTCCCAGGCACTGATCGGGCAATTGATCACCGTCTACGCGTTCGGCTCGATCCTGGCGGCGATTCCGCTGACGATCGCCACCCGAGGCTGGCGGCGAAAACCATTGCTGCTGTCCGCAATCGGCGGCTTCGCGATTGCCAACAGCATCACCGCCATGTCGGAGCTGTACTGGCTAAGCCTGATCGCACGTTTCATTGCCGGCGTGTTCGCCGGACTGCTCTGGGCGCTACTGGCGGGTTACGCGAGCAGAATGGTCGCCTCACACCTGCAAGGTCGCGCCATCACGGTAGCGATGCTCGGTGCACCACTGGCGCTGTCGCTGGGAATCCCCGCAGGCACTTTGCTCGGCACGCTGGTCGGCTGGCGCCTGAGCTTCGCGATCATGACCGGGCTGACCATCGTGCTGGTGATATGGGTACGCTGGTGGGTACCGGACTTTGCCGGCGAACGCGCGGGACACCGCATGCCTTTGCAACAGGTGTTTACCTGGCCCGGCGTACGTCCGGTGTTGTTTGTAACCCTTACCTACGTGGTCGCGCACAATCTGCTGTACACCTACATCGCGCCTTTCCTGCAGCCGTCCGGACTTGATGCAAAGGTCGACCGGGTGTTGCTGGTATTCGGCCTCGCTTCGGTGCTCGGTTTATGGATCGTAGGCCTCCTGATTGACCGCTGGCTACGCGAACTGGTGCTGCTCAGTGCCGCGCTGTTCATGCTGTCCGCGCTCGCGCTGGGCCTGTGGCGCAACTCGCCGAGCGTGGTTTACACCGCCATCGCCATCTGGGGATTGGCCTTCGGCGCCATGCCATCCTTATTGCAAACCGCATCAGCGAAAACCGCGAGCAGCGCAGCCGATACCGCGCAATCGATGCTGGTAACGCTATGGAATGTGGGGATTGCTGGCGGAGGTTTGATCGGAGGCCTATTGCTTGAAGACTTCGGTGCAGGAACATTTCCGTGGATCGTTGCAGGCTTGCTGGTTTTGACGCTGTATGTGGCGCTCAAAGCTCGCAGACATGGATTTCCAACTGCCGGATAGGGGCCGCCTGGATTGCCGTGGAATGTTTGAGTCTGTCCGAAAATCAAAAGCCCCTCACCCTAGCCCTCTCCCGGAGGGAGAGGGGACTGACCGAGGTGATTGGAAGAGGTACGCCGACTTGAAATACCGAGTCGTACTCAAACTTTGAAAAGCCCACAAATCTGCTCCCTCTCCTCGGGGAGAGGGCTGGGCAGCGGCGTTCCGATGAGGGGCAGCCACACCACAAACCCCAAACCGAACAACCGCTTCTAACCACTCAACAATGAGCGTTAGCTCGAGTACCCTTGATCTTGATCTTGCGTCACCAGCGACATCGGAAGGCTGAGTGGAGGGATTGATCCGGGCGTGGGAGCGCAGCGACCGTACGACGAAGTCGTACACAGCGGAAGTAGGTGCAGCGAAGCAAACCGTAGCCGCTGCGCCCGGATCGATCCCGGAGCGAAGGGACCCGAGCCCGCGAGGGCCGAACGTAGGAGCAAAGCCTTTTGGTTCCTTTTTGGCGTCTGAAAAAGGGACTCGCCGTAAGGGCGAAACCGCCATCAGCAGCCGCCGCAGCAACGGATATTCACCCAAAACCCCAAGAGCCTGGTCGGCCCAAAGGCCGCCAAGGCGCAAAAAAAAGCCCCGACCTAAAAAAGGCCGGGGCTCCCATGTCTCAAGTCAACAATCAGAACCGCTCGATATCCGCCTGACTCTCCAACTGCTTGCGATACGCCGCGAAATCCTGCTGCCCCTCACGGGAAGCCAGGAACCGCCGGTATTGCGCCTTCTCTTCATCGGTCGGCGCCGCCGCTTCGTTAACGCCGTTCAAGCGCACGATCATCAGGCTACCGTCCGGCAGCGTCACACTGCTGAAGGTCGGCTTGTCCTTGGCGGCCGGCTTCGGCATGCGGAACAGCGCCTGCAACACCGCCGGATCAACACCTTCCTGACCACGGGTAGCCGCTTCGGTGACTTTCCAGCTCTGACCGTCAATCGCCTTGTCCAGCGGAGCCTTGCCGTCGCGCAGATCAGCAATCAGCTTCTCGGCACGGGTCTTGGCGGCGGCACTGGCATGCTCTTTGGTCAACTGAGTGCGGATCGCCGCATTCACGCTTTCCAGCGGCAGTTGCGCAGGCTTCAGGTGTTCCTTGGCGCGCAGCACGATTACGGTTTCCGGGTCCAGCTCGATGGCGGTGCTGTTGGCGCCTTCATCAATCACTTCAGGGCTGAATGCAGCGGTGACCACGGCACGGTTGGCCGCAATACCTTCGCCACCTTCACGGCCGAACGGCTTGGACGTCTGCACGGTCAGCTTCAGATCCGCTGCTGGCTGTGCCAGGTCGGAGGCCTCGAACGCCGAGTCTTCCAGTTGCTTGGTCGCTTCAACGAAACGCTGCTCGACCTGTGCGGCTTTCAGCTCGCGGGTCAGCTTGTCTTTCAGGCTGGCCAGAGTCGGCACTTCAGGCGCTTCGACACCCAGCAACTTGATCAGGTGATAACCGAAATCGGTGCGAACCGGCTCGGAGACTTGATCTTTGCCCAGCGAATACAGGGCTTTTTCGAACGCTGGATCGTAAACACCAGGGCCTGCGTAACCCAAGTCACCGCCATTGTTGGCCGAACCCGGATCCTGCGAGAACTCTTTGGCCAGCGCTTCGAACTTCTCGCCCTTGGCCAGACGCGCCTGGACTTCGTCGATCTTCGCCTTGGCCTGAGCTTCGGTGGTCTTGTCGTTCACTTCGATCAGGATATGCGCCGCACGACGCTGTTCCGACAGGTTGGCGATTTCTTTCTGATACGCCGCCTGCAGGTCTTCATCCTTGACGGCGACCTGATCGAAGAACGAAGCCTTCTTCAGCTCGACGTAATCGATGATCACCTGATCCGGGGTCATGAACTCTTTGGCGTGCTCATCGTAGTAAGCCTTGACCTCGTCGTCGGTGAGCTTCACCGCTGCCGGGTCAGCCTTGACGTTGAGCGTGGCGAAATCACGGGTCTGTTTTTCCAGACGGGCGAATGCCAGCACTTCGGCGTCGGTGACGAAACCGCTGCCCGCGACACCGGCGCGCAGTTGGCCGATCAGCATTTCCTGAGCCAGCATCTGGCGGAACTGCATGCGGCTGTAACCCAGTTGACGGATCACCTGGTCGAAACGCTCGGAGCTGAACTTGCCGTCCACCTGGAATTCAGGCGTCTGCAGGATCACCTGATCCAGCGCACCTTCGGAGAAAGCGAATTTGGCCTGTTCGGCACCTTGCAACAGCAGCTTGCGATCGATCAGACCCTTGAGGGCCGATTCGCGGAGCATTTTTTCATCGAGCAAGGAAGCATCGAAGTCTTTGCCCAACTGTTGCATCAGCTGACGGCGTTGCATGTCAACGGCCTGGCTCAGCTCGTTCTGGCTGATTTCTTCGCCGTTGACCTTGGCCGCCTCATTCTTGTGAGTCGTGGCCTGGAAAATGGCATCGAAACCGGTCAAAGCCATCAGTGCAACGATGACTCCGATAATGGTCTTGGCAATCCAGCCTTGTGAATTGTCCCTGATATTCTGCAGCATGCGTCCCCCAGAAACGGTTGAACTTCAATATTTAGGCAACCGTGGAGCGTGGGTAGAATCCGGATAGAAGAAAGGCGCATCCGAGGATGCGCCTTCTCGTAACTGGCGGAGCGGACAGGGCTCGAACCCTCGATCCCGGCGTTACAGGCGACTTTCTCAGTGGCCTGCTCTACCGCTCCGCTGCCAAGTCAGGCTTGACCCCGACCCGGATGGGTAAAAACCTGAAACTCAGTTAACAGCTTCTTTCAGTGCTTTACCGGCTTTGAAACCTGGCTTCTTGGCAGCCGGGATTTCCAGAGTCTTGCCGGTCTGTGGGTTACGACCGGTACGCGCCGGACGGTCCGTCACGGAGAAAGTACCGAAACCAACCAGAACAACGGAGTCGCCAGCCTTCAGAGCGCCAGTGACGGATTCGATTACAGCGTCCAGCGCACGGCCAGCAGCAGCTTTCGGGATATCAGCGGATGCAGCGATAGCATCAATCAGTTCCGACTTGTTCACTCTAAGTCCCCTTATATCTATTTTGAGATGATTCTAAGTTTTTTTGGTGAAAGCAAAAACGAGTGCTGAATGGCCTACAGACACTTAAGAGCCGCTTTATAACAAGGGCTCTAAAAAACTGTCAAGGAAGCCACCCAGGCAAAAGCCTATTAATGCGTGCTAATTCTTTCCTTAGAGTCAGACTCACGTTTTTCGTCCTTGGCAACTATCTCCGGAGCCACATCCGGCAAGGGCTCCGGCGCGTATTGCAGCGCAATTTGCAGGACCTCGTCAATCCATTTAACCGGTTTAATCTGCAGATCCTGCTTGATATTGTCAGGAATCTCCTTCAGATCGCGCACGTTCTCTTCCGGAATAATCACGATCTTGATTCCGCCGCGGTGAGCCGCGAGCAGTTTTTCCTTCAGACCACCGATGGCCAGCACCTGACCACGCAACGTGATCTCACCGGTCATGGCAACATCGGCGCGCACCGGAATGCCGGTCAATGCCGAAACCAGCGCGGTGCACATACCGACACCAGCGCTCGGACCGTCCTTCGGCGTGGCGCCTTCAGGCATGTGAATGTGCGTGTCGCGCTTCTCGTGGAAGTCCAGCGGAATGCCCAGGCTCTTGGCGCGGCTGCGCACCACAGTCTGCGCGGCAGTGATCGATTCGACCATAACATCACCGAGCGAACCGGTCTTGATCAGTTGCCCTTTGCCCGGAATCACTGCCGCTTCAATGGTCAGCAATTCACCACCGACCTGAGTCCAGGCCAGGCCAGTCACCTGCCCCACCTGGTCCTGCTGTTCGGCCAGACCGTAGCGGAACTTGCGCACGCCCAGGAAATGCTCGAGCAGATCGGCTGTCACTTTCACCGAGAAGCGTTTTTCCATCGCGTGCTCTTTCACGGCCTTGCGGCAGACCTTGGCGATCTGGCGCTCGAGGCCACGTACACCGGCTTCGCGTGTGTAATAACGGATGATGTCGCGGATCGCTTCAGCGTCGAATTCCAGCTCGCCCTTCTTCAGACCGTTCGCGGCAATCTGTTTTGGCGATAGGTATTTGACGGCGATATTGATCTTTTCGTCTTCGGTGTAGCCCGGCAGACGGATGACTTCCATCCGGTCCAGCAGCGCCGGCGGAATGTTCATCGAGTTCGAGGTGCACAGGAACATCACATCGGAAAGGTCGTAATCGACTTCCAGATAGTGGTCGTTGAAGTTGTGGTTCTGCTCCGGATCGAGCACTTCCAGCAACGCCGACGCCGGGTCGCCACGCATGTCGCTGCCCATTTTGTCGATTTCATCGAGCAGGAACAGCGGGTTGCGCACACCCACTTTTGTCATCTTTTGAATCAATCTTCCCGGCATCGAACCGATGTAGGTACGGCGATGACCACGGATTTCCGCTTCATCACGCACGCCACCGAGGGCCATGCGCACGAATTTGCGGTTGGTGGCGTGGGCGATCGACTCTGCCAGCGAGGTTTTACCCACACCCGGAGGACCGACCAGGCACAACACCGGGCCACGGATTTTCTTCACGCGTTTCTGTACGGCGAGGTACTCGAGGATGCGTTCCTTGACCTCTTCCAGACCGTAGTGATCGGCATCGAGGATGTCTTCAGCGCGCGCCAGGTCCAGACGCACCTTGCTTTGCGCCTTCCACGGCACCTGCACCAGCCAATCGATGTACGAGCGCACCACGGTGGCTTCGGCGGACATCGGCGACATCTGCTTGAGCTTGTTCAGTTCGGCAGTGGCCTTGGCCAGGGCGTCTTTCGGCAGACCGGCAGCGTCGATACGCTTTTTCAGTTCTTCGATTTCGTTGTGGCCTTCGTCGCTGTCGCCGAGTTCTTTCTGAATGGCCTTCATCTGCTCATTCAGGTAGTACTCGCGCTGGCTGCGTTCCATCTGCTTCTTGACGCGGCCACGGATGCGTTTCTCGACCTGCAGCAGGTCGATCTCGGCATCCAGCAGCGCCAGCACATGTTCGACGCGGGCCGACAGGTCGACGATTTCGAGGATTTCCTGCTTCTGCTCGATTTTCAGCGCCATGTGCGCGGCCATGGTATCGACCAGACGCCCCGGCTCATCGATGCTGTTAAGCGACGACAGGACTTCAGCCGGGACCTTTTTGCCTAGCTGGACGTATTGTTCGAACAGCGACAGCAGGGTGCGCACGAACACTTCGGACTCGCGTTCGGCGGCGTCGACTTCTTCAATCAGCGAAACTTCGGCGCGGCAGTGGCCGTCGACTTCACTGAAGCGCTCGACCGTACCGCGCTGTTCACCTTCGACCAGCACCTTGACGGTGCCGTCAGGCAGCTTGAGCAGTTGCAGAACAGTGGCGACGGTACCTACGCGATAGAGAGCATCTTCACCGGGATCGTCGTCAGCCGGGTTTCTCTGGGCCAGCAGCAGGATCTGCTTGTCGCCCGTCATCGCGGCCTCGAGGGCTTCGATGGATTTCTCGCGCCCCACGAACAGCGGGATAACCATGTGCGGATAAACCACGACATCACGCAATGGCAAGAGAGGCAATTCGATGGTTGTCTTCATGATTTCGCCTCTACGGCGGCCATAGGGCCGTAATCAGATGGAATTGAACTTGAAACCAAGATGGGGGCTGCCTTGAAAAAAAACAAGCGCAATGCGGCTGTAAAAAACCAGATAAAAAAAAAGAGGCCCGAGGGCCCCTTCTTTACTGCGACAGGGTGGACGCTTACGCGTCCGGAGCTGCCTTGGCGGTCGGCTCACTGTTCTCATAGATATACAGTGGCTTGGACTTGCCTTCGATCACGCTTTCATCGATCACGACTTTGCTCACCTCGGACTGCGAGGGGATTTCATACATCGTGTCGAGCAGTACACCTTCGAGAATCGAGCGCAGGCCACGGGCACCGGTTTTACGTTCCAGGGCACGCTTGGCGACCGATTTCAGTGCGTCGGAACGGAATTCCAGATCGACGCCTTCCATCTCGAACAGCTTGGCATACTGCTTGGTCAGAGCATTTTTCGGTTCGGTGAGAATCTGCATCAACGCAGCCTCATCGAGTTCGTCCAGCGTCGCGAGGACCGGCAGACGACCGACGAATTCCGGGATCAGACCGAACTTGACCAGATCGTCAGGCTCGACTTCACGCAGGGATTCACCGACTTTCTTGCCTTCTTCCTTGCTGCGCACTTCTGCGTTGAAGCCGATGCCGCCCTTGGTGGAACGGTTTTGAATAACCTTTTCCAGACCGGAGAACGCACCACCACAGATGAACAGGATGTTACGGGTGTCGACCTGCAGGAATTCCTGCTGCGGATGCTTGCGGCCACCTTGCGGCGGAACGGAAGCGACCGTGCCTTCGATCAACTTGAGCAAGGCCTGCTGCACGCCTTCACCGGATACATCGCGGGTGATCGACGGATTGTCGGACTTGCGCGAAATCTTGTCGATTTCATCGATGTAGACAATGCCCATCTGGGCCTTCTCCACGTCGTAATCGCACTTCTGCAGCAGCTTCTGAATGATGTTCTCGACATCTTCGCCCACATAACCGGCCTCAGTGAGGGTGGTTGCGTCAGCGATGGTGAACGGAACGTTCAGCAAGCGGGCCAGGGTTTCGGCCAGCAGGGTTTTACCGGAGCCTGTCGGGCCGATCAGCAGGATGTTGCTCTTGCCGAGTTCGACGTCGTCAGCCTTCTTGTCACGCTGGTTCAGCCGCTTGTAGTGGTTGTACACCGCTACGGCCAGAACCTTTTTCGCACGCTCCTGACCAATGACGTACTGGTCAAGGATGCCGCTGATTTCTTTAGGCGAAGGCAATTTATGCGCGCTGCTCTCGGCCTGGGCTTCCTGCACCTCCTCGCGGATGATGTCATTGCACAGGTCGACGCACTCGTCGCAGATAAAGACCGAGGGGCCGGCAATCAATTTGCGCACTTCATGCTGGCTTTTGCCACAGAAGGAGCAATAGAGCAGCTTGCCGTTGTCCTCGCCGTTGCGGGTGTCAGTCATTCGTTCGATCCAAATCCGATAGGCTTGCAACACAAGATGAAGGCTATTGCGGGCTTTTTCAAGCCCGCTGCTGATCGGACTTGCCGACCAGGCCTCTATGCGTTGCTTATTTTAAGCTGGGCGCTGGTTGATCACTTCGTCGATCAGGCCATATTCCTTCGCCGCTTCTGCACTCATGAAATTGTCGCGATTGGTGTCGCGCTCGATTTCTTCCAGAGTACGGCCGCTGTGCTTGGCCATCAGCGTGTTCAGGCGCTCGCGGATGAAGAGGATTTCCTTGGCGTGGATTTCGATATCCGACGCCTGGCCCTGGAAACCGCCCAGTGGCTGGTGAATCATCACGCGCGAGTTCGGCAGGCAGAAACGCTTGCCCGGGGCACCTGCGGTAAGCAGGAACGCGCCCATGCTGCATGCCTGACCGATGCAAGTGGTCGATACGTTGGGTTTGATGAACTGCATGGTGTCGTAGATCGACATGCCTGCAGTCACCGAACCGCCCGGGGAGTTGATATAGAGATGGATGTCCTTGTCCGGGTTTTCCGCTTCAAGGAACAGCAGTTGCGCACAGATCAGGTTGGCCATGTAGTCCTCTACAGGACCCACCAGAAAGATCACTCGCTCCTTGAGCAGGCGCGAATAGATGTCATAGGCGCGTTCGCCACGAGCAGATTGCTCGACAACCATCGGGACCAGGCCGCCAGCGGCCTGGATATCAGAGTTCTGCTGAATATACGAATTACGGAACATGCTCTGCAGTCACTCCCAAATAGTTATGTCTTGAATACGCATAAGCCAGCTCGAAGGCTGGCTTATGTGTGTACTTCTAACGCAAAAACAATCAGTCGGCTGCTGGAGCTTCTACCGGTTTGACCGCTTCTTCGTAAGAGACCGATTTGTCGGTCACGCTAGCTTTCTGCAGAACAGTATCCACAACTTGTTCTTCCAGCACAACCGAACGCACTTCGTTCAGTTGCTGCTCGTTTTTGTAGTACCACGACACGACCTGCTCAGGCTCCTGGTAAGCCGAAGCCATTTCCTGAATCATCTCGCGAACGCGGGCTTCGTCAGGCTTGAGGTCGAACTGCTTGACCACTTCAGCCACGATCAGGCCCAGCACGACGCGGCGCTTGGCTTGCTCTTCGAACAGCTCGGCCGGCAGTTGGTCAGGCTTGATGTTGCCACCGAACTGCTGAACAGCCTGCACGCGCAGACGATCAACTTCGTTGGACAGCAGCGCCTTTGGCACTTCGATCGGGTTGGTGGCCAGCAGACCGTCCATTACCTGATTTTTTACTTTGGACTTGATCGCCTGACGCAGTTCACGCTCCATGTTCTTGCGAACTTCGGTGCGGAAACCGTCGATGCCGCTTTCCTTGATGCCGAATTGCGCGAAGAACTCTTCGTTCAGCTCAGGCAGCTTAGGCTCGGACACCGTGTTCACAGTAACGGTGAACTCAGCGGTTTTGCCCGCCAGGTCGAGGTTCTGGTAGTCCTCTGGGAAGGTCAGGTTCAGAACGCGTTCTTCAACGGCCTTGGCGCCAACCAGGCCTTCTTCGAAGCCCGGGATCATGCGGCCGGAGCCCAGTACCAGCTGAGTGCCCTTGGCGGAACCGCCAGCGAACACTTCGCCGTCAACCTTGCCAACGAAATCGATGTTCAGCTGGTCTTCGTTCTGCGCAGCGCGATCGGCCACTTCGAAACGGGTGTTCTGCTTGCGCAGGATGTCGAGCATCTTGTCCAGGTCAGCGTCGGACACGTCGGCGCTCAGGCGCTCAACGGTAATGCCTTCGAAACCGGCAACGGTGAACTCAGGGAACACTTCGAATACAGCAACGTATTCCAGGTCTTTGCCAGCTTCGAGCGATTTTGGCTCGATCGACGGCGAACCTGCCGGGTTCAGCTTCTGCTCAACCACAGCTTCGTAGAACGACGACTGGATCACGTCGCCTACTGCTTCCTGGCGAGCATCGGCACCGAAACGGCGCTTGATTTCGCTCATTGGCACTTTGCCTGGACGGAAGCCAGCAATCTTGGCCTTTTGGGCAGTCTGCTGCAGACGCTTGTTGACCTGAGTCTCGATGCGCTCAGCCGGCACGGTGACGCTCATGCGGCGCTCGAGAGCAGTAGTATTTTCAACAGAAACTTGCATGGATATTCCTCGTTGCACAGACGTTAGCCGGCCGTTTCCGACCCCAGAATCAAGGGCATGCATTCTAGTGGGTCAAACTCAAGAAGTCACCCTACGGAAAACGGGTAAAAAAACAGCAGGCAGTTTATTCGGAGCGATGCATCAAAGCAGAGCGCTCCGCAGACGAATACAAACTTTCACGCCAGGGCTCTGCACCACCGCTTCTATATATAGAAGAGACTGCCAGTCACTCCCCGACGGCCGCACTTGCGAGCAAGTACGCCAGGCAGCGCAGCATCATCGAGCAACATGATTACGACGAAGCGCCCTGCCCTTGCACCACGAAACCGGCCAGACCGGATTTCAAAAGCGCTAAAACAAAAAAGGCGCCAGACTGTTAAATCTGGCGCCTTTCGAAATATGGGGTGGACGATGGGGATCGAACCCACGACAACGGGAGTCACAATCCCGTGCTCTACCAACTGAGCTACGCCCACCATATTGCGTAACAAAAAAGCCAAACAACTTCTTTGTTGAACCTCACCCGCCCGAAGACTTGAATGAAGCTTTGATTGGTGCGGATGAAGAGACTCGAACTCTTACGCCTTGCGGCGCTGGAACCTAAATCCAGTGTGTCTACCAATTCCACCACATCCGCGGATGAAGCTTTTAAAGCAAAGGCGCCAGACTGTTACATCTGGCGCCTTTCGAAATATGGGGTGGACGATGGGGATCGAACCCACGACAACGGGAGTCACAATCCCGTGCTCTACCAACTGAGCTACGCCCACCATATCGCGCTACTTGTGCCAATGCTGCCTAATGGCGCACCCGGCAGGACTCGAACCTGCGACCATCCGCTTAGAAGGCGGATGCTCTATCCAGCTGAGCTACGGGCGCCTTATTAATCTGTACTCTTAAGGACTACAAACTAAGTGCTTTCCAGTGCCGCAGAACCTTGATTCCGCTTCACCTTCTTAACCAGTGCTAGGCTGTGCCCGACAAGTGCGACGAATAGTATAGAGGGCTCCGAAGGTCGTCAAATCCTTTTTGAAAAAAATTCATTTAATTAAAGGAGTTAGAGGAATTTACTGACCAAGCGCCTTTGCCCTCACCGCTCGACATGCGAGAATGCGCTCTCATTTTTTCCCCTCTCGATGGTTAATCACGCGCAATGACTGCACAACTAATCGACGGCAAATCGATCGCCGCCAGCCTGCGCCAGCAGATCGCCCAACGAGTTGCCGAGCGTCGCCAGCAAGGCCTGCGCACGCCCGGCCTCGCGGTGATCCTGGTCGGCAGCGATCCTGCCTCTCAGGTTTATGTCTCGCACAAGCGTAAAGACTGTGAAGAGGTTGGCTTCCTCTCTCAAGCCTACGACCTGCCCGCCGACACCACGCAAGTCGCGCTGACCGATCTGATCGATCGCCTCAACGACGACCCGGCAATCGACGGCATCCTGCTGCAGCTGCCACTGCCCGAGCATCTCGACGCGTCGAAACTGCTGGAGCGCATCCGCCCGGACAAAGACGTCGACGGTTTCCACCCGTATAACGTCGGTCGCCTGGCCCAGCGCATCCCGCTGCTGCGCCCATGCACCCCCAAGGGCATCATGACCCTGCTGGAAAGCACCGGTGCCGATCTGTACGGGATGGACGCCGTGGTCGTTGGCGCGTCCAACATCGTAGGCCGCCCGATGGCGATGGAACTGTTGCTGGCCGGCTGCACCGTCACCGTGACTCACCGCTTCACCAAGGACCTGGCCGGCCACGTCGGCCGCGCCGATCTGGTGGTTGTCGCCGCCGGCAAGCCGGGCCTGGTCAAGGGCGAGTGGATCAAGGAAGGCGCGATCGTGATCGACGTCGGCATCAACCGTCAGGACGACGGCAAACTGGTCGGTGACGTTGTCTACGAAACCGCCCTGCCCCGCGCTGGCTGGATCACTCCGGTGCCCGGCGGCGTCGGCCCGATGACCCGTGCCTGCCTGCTGGAAAACACGCTTTATGCAGCAGAAACCCTGCACGCCTGAGTGACATTTTCAGCGTTGAAAAAACCCGCCTTGTGCGGGTTTTTTATTGTTTGAGAAAAAACTGTAACCGTTCGCCGGAAACCCCTCTTTTTACAGGCCTTTTCACGAGATTTTCAGGTCGTTCAAACAACCATCGACAGATCTTCAGCCATACTCCTAGAATGCGACGCTTTGAAGAAATAACCCGTTACAAACTAACGGAATATCCAACCTTTATGAGTTCGCCCGCGTGAAAATTCGTCTTTCGATCCTGAGCCTGTTTTTCGCATTCACAGGCACATTCATCACGCCAACGATCAACGCTGCGGAAACCACCGCTGCCCCACGCGATGCCTCGACCCTGAAGATCGCCTCCGGCAGCGCCCTGCTGATGGATATGCAGACCAACAAAGTCATCTACTCCAGCAACCCTGACGTGATCGTGCCGATCGCCTCCGTCAGCAAGTTGATGACCGGACTGGTGGTGGTTGAAGCGCGGCAGAACATGGACGAATGGATCAATGTCGACATCAGCAACACCCCGGAAATGAAGGGCGTATTTTCCCGAGTCAAACTCAAGAGCGAACTGCCGCGGCGCGAAATGCTGCTGATTGCCCTGATGTCCTCGGAAAACCGCGCGGCCGCCAGCCTCGCCCACCACTACCCGGGTGGCTACGCCGCGTTCATCGCGGCAATGAACGCCAAGGCCAAGATGCTGGGCATGACCAGCACACACTTTGTTGAGCCAACGGGCCTGTCGGAGCGCAACGTCTCCACCGCCCGCGACTTGAGCAAATTGCTGGTTGCAGCGCACAAGCACCCGCTGCTGAGCCAGCTCAGTACCACCAAGGAAAAAACCGTCGCCTTCCGCAAGCCCAATTACACTTTGGGCTTTCGCAACACCGACCACCTGGTCAACAAGGCTGACTGGGACATCATGATCACCAAGACCGGCTTCACCAATCCCGCCGGTCATTGCCTGGTGCTGGTGACCAGAATGGCCAACCGTCCGGTGGCGCTGGTGATCCTCGATGCATTCGGCAAGTACACGCATTTTGCCGACGCCAGCCGCATTCGCAGCTGGATGGAAACCGGTCGCAGCGCGGCGGTGCCGGCAGTCGCGCAGCAGTACAAGGCACAGAAAAACCTCAAGTCGCGCCAGAGCGGCGTGGTTGAAGCGTCTAAATAGCTATCACACAGTAAAAAGCCCCGATTTTCGGGGCTTTTTTTCGTCTGCCAGATCAATCGTTGGGCAGCGGCATCTTGTCGTCATCGGGGATGCCATCGCCCGCAGCTGGATCCCGGGACGGCTCGGGGGTCAGCACATTAGGCCGCGCCAACGGGTCACGCATCGGGCTGTCCGGATCGAGCACCGGGTCGACGTCTGACTCGGGCGTGGTCGGCACGCTGTCCGGTTTCTGGTCATCGAAGCTTGAATCGGTACTCATACGCACCTCGTTCAGGGTTTCAGATCGCCCAACGGGTCGTAGGCTTTGCCGGGTTTGCGCTGCTCATCGTCGGGCTTTTCGTCCAGCGGAGCCTTCGCCGGGCCGACCGGGTCTACCTGCGGATCATCGAGATCGGGCGAATCCGGATCGAACCCCAGATCATCGCCAGAGGAATGTTCAGATGAATGTGGGCCTTTCGGGGATGAATCTGCCATGTGCGCCTCCTGGTGCGCCCGCAAAATCACGGGCTCTACGCATAGGAGGCGAGCCGGACGCAGTCGTGCCCGGCAAGTGACGAACGGAGCTCAGTGTGCCGCCAGCGCCTTGCGCGCCTGCGCCGCTTCGTTTTCCTGACCGGCCTGGGCCAGCGCATCGGCTGCTTTCAGCCAGCGCTGCGGGTCAACGGCTGCAGGGATCTGCGAAGGTTTCTGGATCAGAATGGCCCAGCCGCCGGACTTTTCCAGCGCCGACTCGAAGGCACTGAAACTCATCAGTTGCCGACGGTTCATCCCGGCGCGCAGCAGCACGTTCTGCTTGTTGCGATCGTAGCCGGAAAGAATCGCATAGCGCGGCTCGGCCCAGAACGCCGAACCTTCGCTAAAGCGCACCATCACCGGATAACCGGCAGCTACCTGGGTCAACAGCGCTGGCAGATTGCTGTCCAGCGGGTAGACCAGCATGCCGTATTCACGAGCGAGGTTTTCAATGTTGCGCTGCAACTTGTCTTCGGCGCCCGGCAACTGCAACGGCTTTTCCAGCAGGCCCGGGGTGATCACGATGCCTTGCTGCGACAGCAGGCTGGCCAGCACCTGCGGCCCGCTCTGATTGGCTTCGCCACGATAGAACGTGCCGCTCAACTCGACCCGCTCCGGCAGACGCTTGACCTCCGGCGCCACAGTACCTGCGCAACCGTTCAAAACTGCCGCACCGACGGCAATGAGCAGAGCCGCACACACTCGGGAAAATAGCTGGACCATCATCACTCTCTGTTCAGACGCCGGTCATCGTGTTCCGGCAACGCTGCGATCATAGGGCCGTGACCGCCTGCGGTATAGCCTTTGACCGCAGACGAGGCGATTGCATAGAGCGAACTGATTGGTCGCCAGCGACCTTTGGTCAATAGCCTGAAACACCCCATTGGCTAGACTGTCAGTGAAACAGAGCGAATTGAAAAGTGTGCGCCCGCTGCAGGGCGAAGAGGAGGCACTGATGAGCCTGACCATGACCATCGTAATGTTGATTGCCGGCTGGCTGGCTGTGGCGACTGCCATGTTGTGGGGGGTGTTGCGGATTTCGCGGAGGCATCATCACCATCCGGTTCAGCATGCGCCTGTCGAAAAGAGCGAGGAGCACCGTGGGCGGCATGTGACCGCGCATTAAGATCAGAAGCCCCTCACCCTAGCCCTCTCCCAGGGGGAGAGGGAACTGACCGAGTTGTTTTCGCAAATTGCGCAGACCTGCACTATCGAGCCGAACTCATTTTTTTGAAAAGCCCCTCACCCCAGCCCTCTCCCTCGGGAGAGGGCTGGGGTGAGGGGCTGGCGTCACATCGCACCAAATCAAAGCGAAAAAAAACCGCCTGAGCCCAAAAGCCCAAGCGGTCTTTACGCTGTCAGCGCTTACGCTTGCTGAGTAACTTTCTTCTGTTTAGCCCGACGCGACATCATGTTCAACACCTCGATACCCGCCGAGAACGCCATCGCCGCATATACATAACCTTTCGGTACGTGGGCGCCGAAGCCTTCGGCGATCAGGGTCATACCGATCATGATCAGGAAGCCCAGGGCCAGCATCACCACGGTCGGGTTGTCGTTGATGAACTTGGCCAGCGGATCAGCCGCGAGCAGCATCACCAGGACCGACACCACTACCGCGATGATCATGATCGGCAAGTGTTCGGTCATGCCGACAGCGGTAATGATGCTGTCGATCGAGAACACCATGTCGAGCATCAGGATCTGACCGATCGCGGCAGCGAAGCCCAGGGTTACGGTCGAGGTCGCGGTCTTCGGATCTTCCGGAGCCGGGTCCATGCTGTGATGGATCTCGGTGGTGGCTTTCCACACCAGGAACAGGCCACCGGCGATCAGGATCATGTCCTTCCAGGAGAATGCCTGGCCAAGGATTTCGATCACCGGCTCGGTCAACTGCACGATGAAGGCGATGGTGCTCAACAGCGCCAGACGCAGGATCAACGCCATGCCGATACCGATACGGCGAGCCTTCTGCCGATGTTGCTCAGGCAACTTGTTGGTCAGGATCGAAATAAAGATCAGGTTATCGATGCCGAGCACGATTTCCATTACCACCAGTGTGGCCAAAGCAACCCAGGCGGTGGGGCTGGCGGCGAGTTCTAACAGATATTCCATGGGTCAGTCCTGACTCTGTGTAAGACGGGGTTAGATAGTCTTGGAGGAAGATTCGGATTCTTCCGTTTCTTTTTCCGGCGTTTCTTTTTTCTGAATCAAGCCACCGGTGGCATCGCTGAGCGCTTGCTCGGCGGCTTTATGGGTGTCGTCGATCGCTTGCTTGGCCGTTTCGGCCGCCGCGCCCATCAATTGCTGGGCGCTTTTTTCGGCCTGGTCACAGCCTGCCAGAACCAGTAAAGACGCAAACATCAGCGCAGGAAATGTGTATTTCATAATGATTCCTCGAATAAATCAGAGCGGCACGCAGAGCAGCCGTCGATGGCTGGGCATTCTAGGGAGGCAAACACTTCAGTAAAATTCGTATTTTTAGCGGCTATACTTCGGTTTTCACGAACTGAAGACCGCCATGCTCAATTACCGTCAACTGCATTACTTCTGGGTTGTCGCCAAGACCGGCAGCATCGTGCGCGCCTGCGAGCAACTGAACCTGACCCCGCAAACCATCAGCGGGCAGATCTCCCTGCTTGAACAAACCTACGGCATCGAATTGTTTCGGCGTGTCGGCCGGCAGCTGGAACTCACCGAAGCCGGGCGCCAGGCCCTGCCCTACGCCGAGCAGGTGTTCCAGCTCGGCGGTGAACTCGAGTTGATGCTGCGCGCGCAGCCCAACGAACAGCAGATCCTCTTTCGCGTCGGGGTCGCCGACGTGGTGCCCAAATCCATCGTTTATCGCTTGATCGCGCCAACCATGGAATTGAGCGAACCGCTGCGCATCACCTGTCGCGAAGACAAACTCGAGCGCTTGCTCGCGGACTTAGCGATTCAACGTCTCGATCTGGTGATTTCCGACAGCCCGATGCCTTCGCACCTCGACATCAAAGGCTATAGCCAGAAACTCGGTGAATGCGGGATCAGTTTTTTCGCCACCGCCGAACTGGCTGCGAGGTACGGTCAGGATTTTCCGCGCAGCCTGCACGGCGCACCGCTGCTGATTCCCGGCGCGGAAACCGTGGTGCGCAGCCGCTTGCAGCGCTGGTTTGCCGAACAGCAGATCCAGCCGCAAATCGTCGGCGAATTCGATGACAGTGCGTTGATGCAGGCGTTCGGCCAATCCGGCAGCGGGATTTTCATTGGCCCGAGCGTGATTGCCGATGAGGTGAAGCGCCAGTACGGCGTCGTGTTGATCGGCCAGACCGACGCGGTGACCGAGTCGTTCTATGCCATTTCAGTGGAGCGCAAGGTCAAGCACCCCGGCATCGTGGCGATTACCGAGGGTGCCCGACGCGAGCTGTTTACCACCTTATGAAGCGCAGGCTTCGCGCGGCTTCAAGGTCATCAGGACCATGGCGAGGAACACCGACAGCAGGATGAACCCGGCAGCGGCAAAACCGAGGAAGCCCAGGCCCGCGCTGTCGATGACCCGACCGCCGATCATCGCGCCCAGGCCGATGCCCAGATTGGCCCCGGCGATGTTCAACGAGGCGGCGAAGGCCGGCGCTTCCGGCGCGGCCTTCATCAGGCGCACATGGCTGACAAGGAACAGCGCCGCCTGGGTCACGCCCCAGATCGCCATCGCCACGGCCAGGCCCAACGGTGAATGAATGTTCGGCACCAGCGAGACCATGCCAGCGATCATGAACGCGCAGAACAGCACCGAAGCGCCGAGCGGGTGCCGGTCCACCGCTCGGCCGCCCAACGAGTTGCCGATCAGCCCGACCGCACCGAAGCCCATCAGGCACCAGCCGACCACGGTGCCGTTGAACCCGGCCAGCCGCTCAAGGATGTCAGCCAGATAGGTGTAAGCGGTGAACATGCCGCTGAACACCAGGATCGACAACAGCACATGGCCGAGCATCAGCGGGCTGCGCAGGATCTTGAACTGCGAACGGAAGCTGACTTGATGCTGATGCAGGCTGGTTTTCGGCAGGTAGACGAACAGCAGCAGAGCCTTGGCAAACGCAACCACCGCGAGAATCGCAAACGCCGTGCGCCAGCCGAAGGCGTCAGAAATCAACGTGCCGACCGGGATGCCGAACACCGTGGCGCAGACAATCCCGAAACCGATCTTGGCGATGGCGCGACCGGCGAAGTCCGGGCCGACGATATCCACCGCCGTCTCGCTGGCCAGTGCCCAGAACACCGGCAACCCCAGCGCCGGAATCAATCGGGCAACGGCCATGACCCAGATATTCGGCGCCAGTGCCGCAACGGTATTGGCCAGACCGAACATGATCAGGATGCTGATGAACAATTTACGCCGCTCGAAACGGGCGAAATACGCAGTGAGGAACGGGCCGAACATCGCTACGGTAAACGCGAACAGCGTCACCAATAATCCGGCTTGTGGAATGGTGACTTCAAGATCGCGGGCAATCGCCGGCAACAGGCCGACGATGACGAATTCAGTGGTCAGCACCGTAAATCCGGCGGCGGACAACAGAAGAATAGGCAACAGCATGCGCAACTCCAGCAATACGACGACACCAGCGTTGGCCTTAAGGCCCGCTGGCGAAATTTGAAAATGAGGATGGCGCAGCTTAACAGAGAGTGCCCCGGCCTGACTTGCACAAACCTGTCTGATTGGCCGAACAAACGGGTGGCAGATCGTCACATGCCTGAGGGACAAGGCTTACGCTGTGATAAAGTCCGCGCCCTGCAAAACGTACAGCTTGTCCAGCGGCCGGTTTTTGGCGCTGATGTCGATTCGACACTCGGTTCGTGCCTGCCCACGCAACCTCGCACCCTATAAAAAACAGAGATGCCGTTCATGACCGCCTCATCCCCTTCTCTCCTGCAACGCTTGAAAAATCTCAGCCTGGTGACCCAGATCGTGATCGGCCTGATCGCCGGTATCGCCCTGGCGCTGCTTGCCCCGGAAGCGGCCAAGTCCACCGCGTTCATCGGCAAGGTGTTTGTCTCGGCGTTGAAAGCCGTGGCGCCGATTCTGGTGTTCGTGCTGGTGATGGCCTCGATTGCCAATCACAAGCATGGTCAGGAAACCCACATCCGACCGATCCTGTTTCTGTACCTGCTGGGCACGTTCAGCGCAGCGGTGGTGGCCGTGGTTGCCAGCATGGCATTCCCGTCCCATCTGGTGCTGTCGACTGAAAACGTTGCGGTCAGCGCACCGGGTGGTATTAGTGAAGTACTGCAAAGCCTGCTGCTGAGCGTGGTCGATAACCCGGTCAGCGCGCTGATGAACGCCAACTTCATCGGCATTCTGGCGTGGGCGATCGGCATGGGCATCGCGATCCGCCATGCCGGCGACACCACCCGCGAAGTGCTCGGCGACCTGTCCAACGGCGTCACGGTGATTGTTCGCGTGGTCATCCGCTTCGCGCCGCTGGGTATTTTCGGTCTGGTCGCGTCGACGCTGGCCACGTCCGGTTTCGGCGCGCTGCTGGGTTACGCGCACCTGCTCGCGGTATTGCTTGGTTGCATGCTGTTCGTGGCATTGGTGATGAATCCGCTGATCGTGTTCTGGAAGCTGCGCCGCAACCCTTATCCACTGACCCTCAAGTGCTTGCGCGAAAGCGGCATCACCGCGTTTTTCACCCGCAGCTCGGCGGCGAACATTCCGGTCAACCTGGAACTGAGCAAGCGCCTGGGCCTGCATGAAGACACCTACTCGGTGTCGATCCCGCTGGGCGCGACCATCAACATGGCCGGCGCGGCGATCACCATCACCGTACTGGCCCTGGCTGCCGTGCACACGCTGGGGATTGCCGTGGACATTCCGACGGCGATCCTGCTCAGCGTCGTGGCAGCGATTTGTGCGTGCGGTGCTTCGGGTGTGGCCGGTGGCTCGCTGCTGTTGATTCCGCTGGCGTGCAGCCTGTTCGGCATCCCGAGCGAGATTGCCATGCAGGTGGTGGCGGTCGGTTTCATCATTGGCGTGCTGCAGGATTCGGCGGAGACTGCGCTGAACTCGTCGACTGACGTGCTGTTTACCGCAGCGGCTTGCATGGGTGAAGAAGCGAAGGCCCAGCGTACGGCCTGATATTCACGGTACCCCGATCGTTCCCACGCTCCGCGTGGGAATGCCTCTACGGACGCTCCGCGTTCGGCTCGAAAAGGGACGCGGAGCGTCCCGGGCTGCATTCCCACGCGGAGCGGTGGGAACGATCAAATGAAAAGCCCGCCTCGGTGTGAACCTTGGCGGGCTTTTTTGTGGCTGGCTGTTTTAGAACGCGCCCATGTAATCGCGCTTGCCCACTTCCACCCCGTTATGACGCAGCAGCGCATAAGTCGTCGTGACGTGGAAGAAAAACTGCGGCAGGCCGTAAGTCAGCAGGTACGACTGGCCACTGAAGCGCTTCTCTTTCGGGGTGCCCGGACGGGTGACGATCTCGATGCCTTCCTTGCCATCGATCTGCTCTGGCTTGATCTCGCCGATAAACGCCAGAACCTTGGCGATCAGGGCTTGCAGCTCGGCAAAGGTGGTTTCGCTGTCGTCGTACTTCGGCAGTTCGACTTCGGCCAGACGCGCCGACACGCCTTTGGCGAAGTCGACGGCGATCTGCACCTGGCGGGTCAGCGGGAACATGTCCGGGTACAGACGCGCTTGCAGGAACTCGTTCGGATCGATGTTTTTCTCGCTGGCGTGAGCTTCAGCCTTTTTCAGCACATCGCTCAGGGCGTTGAGCATTTGTTGAAAAACCGGGACGGATGCGGCGTACAGGGAAATGGTCATGGCAGTCTCGTGTGATGGCTGGGTGGAACAAGGTGGCGATTATAGCCATGCTTGATGACCACACGGCTTGCCTTTTGTTGGGCAAGGATTAGGCTAGGCGCCTTCGACTGCAGAGGGAACGCGCGATGACCACCGAACCAGAATCCAGCTCCGAACAGCCACGGCTCAACGCCACGGAAATCCGCATCCTCGGCTCGCTGATCGAGAAACAGGCGACCAGCCCGGAAAGCTATCCGCTGACCCTCAATGCGCTGGTGCTGGCCTGCAATCAGAAAACCAGCCGCGAACCGGTGATGAACCTGACTCCGGGCCAGGTCGGCCAGAGCCTGCGCGCCCTTGAGGGTCGCGGTTTTGCCAGGCTGGTGATGGGCAGTCGCGCCGATCGCTGGGAGCACAAGGTCGACAAGGCGCTGGAGTTGGTGCCGGCGCAGGTGATCTTGAGCGGACTGATGTTTCTGCGCGGCCCGCAAACGGTCAATGAGCTGCTGACCCGCAGCGGCCGCATGCATGAGTTCGAAGACGCCGAACAAGTGGTGCATCAGCTCGAGCGCTTGATTGCGCGCGGCCTGGCGGTGCTGATCCCGCGTCAGGCCGGGCAACGCGAAGACCGTTACACCCATGCGCTGGGCGATCCGGCGGACATCGAGGCGATCATCGCCGCGCGGCAGAATCCGCTGGAGCGCGCGGTCACCGGCGTTTCGGTGGAGCGCATCGAAGAGCTCGAAGCGCGGATCGCTGCACTGGAAGAACGCCTGGCACGCCTCGAATAATTCACGCATTCCCCTTGTAGGCCTTCGCCTGCTCGCGATAGCGGTGTGTCAGTCACCTATATGTTGGATGACACACCGCTATCGCGAGCAGGCGAAGGCCTACAGAGGAGGTGCGTTTATTCACCGTCCCAGTAATCCACCCCATCCGCCTGCCGCGCCACGGCGACGAAACCGGACGGATTGCCCTCGGCATCAACGCTGAAGTTATCCATCACCGCGTATTTATTCGAATCCGGGTATTCGCAGATCTCGGGTTGCTGCTGCGTGCTGATCGCCAGGTATCGCAACTCGGCCGAACTGGTATTGATGATCTGATGCGCCTGCTCCGGGCCGCCCGGTGGACAGGCGATCACATCACCGCTACGGATCGGAAAACGCTCGCCCCCCAGGCGCACCTCGCCCTCCCCGGCCACCACGTAGAACATTTCCTCATTGACCCGATGGCTGTGAAACGGACTGCCGCGCATGCCCGGCGGCAAGGCGTACAGGCGATAGCCAAGTTTTTGCGCGCCCAGTCGCTGGCCGATGCGGGCGAAGCGCTGTTGATAGCGCCCGGCGGTTTCGCCTTTCGGGGCAAGGGCTTCGGGCAGGGGTTCGAGCTCGACCTCGTCGACATTGAGAATGGGCGGATGCATGGACGGCCTCGGTTTTGGTTTTTTGGTGAAGGCAAGTCTGCGCTTGCCGCGCAGGCAGCATAGCCGAGGATGTCTGGCTTGATACCGCAGCGCGGCCATCGCCAGCAGGCTGGCTCTCACAGGTTGACCGGGTTCCAGTTGAAAAATGCGCTCAACCTGTGGGAGCTTGCCTGCAAGCGATGAGGTCCGCCCCGCCACCGCAAGATTCAATCAGCTACGCGCAAACGCCGCCGCCGCCGCAAACTGCGCTTCATTCGGGCGCACGCCGGTATACAGCACAAACTGCTCCAGCGCCTGAATCGCGATGACTTCCAGCCCGGTGATGACCCGTTTGCCCTCCGCACGAGCGCGCACAATCAGCGGTGTTTCCGAGGGAATCGCCACCACATCGAAAACCGTCTGCGCCGCCTTGATGACTTCCGGTTCAAACGCCAGTTGCCCCGCTTCCGGCCCGCCGTCCATCCCTACCGGCGTCACGTTGATCAACATCTGCGGGCGCTCCTCGCCCAACTCTGCCTGCCAGCGGTAACCCAGCGAATCCGCCAGCGCACGCCCGGCGCGCTCGTTGCGGGCGATGATCAGGCCGTTCCTGTAACCGCCGTCGCGCAAGGCACTGGCCACCGCTTTGGCCATACCGCCGCTGCCGCGCAGGGCGAAGGTCGAATCCTTGGGCACGGCGTGGCCCTGCAGCAACTGGGCGACGGCGATGTAATCGGTGTTATACGCCTTGAGGTGGCCGTTAGTGTTGACGATGGTATTGATCGACTGGATCGCTGCCGCCGACGCATCCAGTTCATCGACCAGCGCAATGCACGCCTCCTTGAACGGCATCGATACGCCGCACCCGCGGATGCCCAGTGCGCGAATCCCTCTCACGGCACCGGTCAGGTCTTTACTGCTGAAGGCCTTGTAATAGAAATTCAGGCCCAGCTGTTCATACAAATGGTTGTGGAAACGCAGACCAAAATTCCCTGGCCGCCCCGACAGGGACATGCACAGCTGGGTGTCTTTGTTCGGGTTCATCTGCATGAAACTTCTCCTTCGAACGCACTTTCGGATAGACGGGATTAGCCAGCCCCGCGGGCTCTGAACGATCATGGGGCGTGATTTAGAGGGCTTTCGCGGCGATCGTTCAGCCCGGTAAAGAAACCGCTACAGACCTTACACAAAATTTACCCAGCGGCTGTGCTGATTTTGCGAATTTCAGTGTCTCAGATGTATCCCCGCGACAATTGTGGGCCTGGTGCAGGCCCTGCCGCCGGGTCGAAGAACCGAGGATTTATCATGATTCGTAAACTTCCCATTATGGCTTTGCTGATCGGCGCGCTCGCGGTCACGGGTCAGGCAGAAGCGGGTGGTGGCCACGGCTGGCAAGGCCCTGCAGTGTTTGGCGCGATCGTCGGCTCGGCCATCATCGGCTCGGCACTGATCAATCAGGATCGGCCGGTGTATGTGCAGCAACCGGTGTACGTACAGCCCCAACCGGTTTATGTGCAGCAGCCGCCACCGGTTTACTACCAGCCGGCGCCGGTGTATGTGCAGCAGCCGGTTTACGTGCAGCCGGCGCCGGTTTATTACGGTCCGCCTCGCGGGTATTACGGCCGGCCGCATGGGTATTACGGCGGGCCACGCTGGTAACCGGGACACGGAGCCCCGCTTTTGAAGCGGGGCTTTTTTGGGGGGAGTGTGCGATCGGCTTTGGGCTTGTGGTGGATTCGCCCCTCACCCCAGCCCTCTCCCGGAGGGAGAGGGAGCCGATCTCGGTTGGCTTTGAAGTTTGCGTACGACCCGGTATTTCCCGTCGGCGCATATCACGTACGACTCGGTATTTCACCTCAGCGTACCTCTCACATCCACCGCGATCAGTCCCCTCTCCCTCTGGGAGAGGGCTAGGCGGGCGGCGTTCCGATGAGGGGCTTTTGATCTTTACGGGCGCACTGAGCATATTCGACCACTCGTCGCCCAACGTCTGAAAAAATCTCGCCAAGGTCGCTGCGAGAACAGTTTATGCAGCTAAAGTCGGCATGATTGACTCGACCGTCATGGGCATTTCCACGAAACGGTCATGGTTTTGTCATGACGGAGCCGCAATCTGAATCCGTCCGTAAACAACAGGTTGATAACAACAAGGACGACGGTATGCCAACACAAAACCCGCACCGCATTGTCGGTCTGTGCACCTCGAGCAAGGTGTACAGCGCGCTGACCGAACTCAAGCATCTGGAAGGTCACCGCTGCGCCAAGTTCCTTTCGCTGCTGGCGGAGAACCTGGTGCACAAAGGCTTGCTCAACGAGCGCGAAGTCATGCACATGCTCGATCAAGTGGTCGACTGAGGCGGCCCTCAACCGCATCAATGACCACTATCGAAAGCGTTGATTGTCCGCAGAAGCGGCGAATCTCTAAGGTAGCTCCATTGTTGAATGGAGGTACAGGTCATGGCTCAGGTTCAAATCATGTCGGTGGTCGGCAGCGCGGTTCCCGCTTCGCTCAGAGCGTCGGGGTTGCTCGCCTGCTGGTATCTGATGCGCGACGGCGAGGCGATCAGTGGCCCGCTCACCTCGTTACCCGCCGCACAGGCCTTGTCGCAGAAAATCGTCGGTGCCTCGTTCAACGCTTAAGGCAGTTGCACCTTGGGTCGGGTCTCGACGAACAGCGCCCAGCTCGACAGAAACAGCGCGGCGATCAACGGGCCGATGACGAAGCCGTTGAGGCCGAACACCGCGAGGCCGCCCAGGGTCGAGATCAAAATCATGTAATCGGGCATTTTCGTGTCCTTGCCCACCAGAATCGGGCGCAGGACGTTGTCGACCAGGCCGATCACGAAAACCCCGAACAAGCCGAGCACCACACCTTGCCAGATCATCCCGCTGAGCAGGAAGTACACCGCCACCGGCGCCCAGACGATTCCCGCGCCGACCGCTGGCAGCAACGACAGAAACGCCATCAGCACCGCCCAGAGTAAAGCGCTGGGAATGTCGAGAAACCAGAAAATCGCCCCGCCCAGCGCACCTTGCGTCACGGCCACCAGCACGTTGCCTTTGACGGTCGCACGCACCACGCGGTTGAATTTCAGTTGCAGGCGACGCTTGTGATTTTCCTCCAGTGGCACGGCGGTGCGCATTTTGCGCGCCAGTTCAGGGCCGTCACGCAGGAAGAAAAACAGCAGGTACAGCATGATGAAAAAACTCACCACGAACTCAAAAGTGCCCTGGCCGAAACTGAACGCCTGAGTCGCCAGCACCTGACTGCCCTGCATGGCGGCCTTGACGATTTTCTCGCGAAGGCTGTCGAGTTCGCCCATGCCGAAACGGTCGAGCAGATGCTGAAAGTATGGCGGCAGGCTGTGCTTGAACTGGGCCAGATAGGCGGCAATGTCCAGCTCACCGCTTTCAATATTCTTGTAAACCGTCGCCCCCTCCTGCACCAGCAGAATGCTGACGATGATCACCGGCAGAATCGCGATGACCAGGCACAAGCTCAACGTGCACAGCGACGTCAGGTTGCGTGGCCAGCCGAATCGGATCTGCAGCCTGCGCTGCACCGGCGCAAACAGAATGCCGAGAATCACTGCCCAGAACACCGCACCGTAGAACGGCAGCAGGATCCAGATGAAGGCCACCGTGACCAGCACCAGCAGCACTGTCAGGGATTTGAATTGAAGACTCTTTTCGTTCATGTCCGGTCCATGTCTGTCAGGCGTCATGCACGCCCCGAACCTTAGTCACCCGCGACGTGCGCGAGTGCCCTGTTTATTCGTTGAGCATAGATCCAGATCAATAAACCCTCGCTGCGCCTCGCTTACCCTGCCGCGCTTTTGCGACCGCCATCATGAACTCGACCCACAGCGCTCCCGAACTGCTCGCCCCCGCCGGTACCTTGAAAAACATGCGTTACGCCTTCGCCTACGGCGCCGATGCGGTGTATGCCGGGCAGCCGCGTTACAGCCTGCGGGTGCGCAACAATGAATTCGACCATGCCAATCTGGCGCTGGGCATCCGTGAGGCGCAGGCGCAGGGCAAGCGCTTCTATGTGGTGGTCAACATCGCCCCGCACAATGCCAAGCTGAAGACCTTTCTCAAGGATCTGGCGCCGGTGATCGAGATGGCACCGGATGCGCTGATCATGTCCGACCCTGGACTGATCATGCTGGTGCGCCGACATTTTCCGCAGATGCCGATTCACTTGTCAGTGCAAGCCAACACGGTGAATTGGGCGAGCGTTGAGTTCTGGCAACAGCAAGGTGTCAGCCGGGTCATTCTGTCGCGGGAATTGTCGCTGGAAGAGATCGGCGAAATCCGCGAGCAGGTGCCGGGCATGGAGCTGGAAGTGTTCGTCCACGGCGCGTTGTGCATGGCCTACTCCGGGCGCTGCCTGCTCTCCGGCTACCTGAACAAGCGCGACGCCAATCAGGGCAGCTGCACCAATGCCTGTCGCTGGAAGTATTCGGCGCAGCAGGCCACGGAAAATCAGCTCGGCGAGATCGTACAGACCTTCCAGCCCGAGCCGACCCTGGGCCTCGGCGCACCCACCGATCAGGTGTTCCTGTTGCAGGAAGCCAACCGCCCGGACGAATTGATGCCGGCCTTCGAAGACGAGCACGGCACCTACATCATGAACGCCAAGGACCTGCGCGCCGTGCAGCACGTCGAACGCCTGACGCACATGGGCGTGCATTCGCTGAAAATCGAAGGCCGGACCAAATCGCATTTCTATTGTGCCCGCACCACTCAAGTGTATCGCCGCGCCATTGACGATGCAGTCGCCGGTCGGCCGTTCGACCGCAGCCTGATGAGCGACCTCGAATCACTGGCCCAGCGCGGCTACACCGAAGGCTTTCTGCGCCGGCATGTGCATGATGAATATCAGAACTATCAGCACGGCAGCTCCGTGTCAGAGCGTCAGCAGTTCGTCGGCGAACTGACCGGCGAGCGGCGTGAACGGCTGGCCGAGGTCAAGGTGAAGAACCGCTTTGCCGTGGGCGATCATCTGGAATTGATGACGCCCCAGGGCAACTTTCATTTCGATCTGCACGAACTGCACAACCTCAACGGTGAGACCATCGACGTAGCGCCGGGAGATGGGCACACGGTCTATCTGCCGATACCGGATGCGGTGGATCTGCGCTTCGGGTTGTTGATGCGCGATTTGGGTGCTGCCTGAAAAGCCGCCCTCATTCCAGAAGTCGTGATCAGTTCAATTAGGGCAGTTTGCTTATCAATCTGCGTTTTCAGGATGAAAGCGCCTGATCGATTGTTGCTCCAATCTGAATAGCGTTGTCCAAATCCCTACGATTATCGCTTCAGGTCAAGCAGTTCATCATTGCCTCACTACATGCCGCTCGCTCGTGAGCTTGGCGTTCCGGCCTGGAAGACTTCTTTCAACCAGTCCACGAATACGCGAACCCGAGGTGAAAGGTGCCGATTGTGTGGATAGAGCACCGAAACGGGCATGGTGGGCGGCAAATTGTCAGGTAGCAATTCGCACAGGATTTTCTGCTGCAACTCCTTAGCTACCCTGTATCTGGGAACCTGGATAATCCCGATTCCCGCAATGGCAGATGCAGTGTAAATCTCCGCGCCGAACACAGAAATTGCCGTCGGAATCGTCACCTCTAGCACCGCTCCATTTATCTGGAATTCGAACGGAAAAGGTCTTCCGCTCGTTCTCGAGATGTAGTTGATCGCCTGGTGCTTGCCGAGATCGTCAACGCTAAGCGGCGCGCCATAAGTTTCGATATAGGCGGGGCTGGCGCAAGTCACCTGCGGCAAGTCGACCAGGTGCCTGCCTATCAAAGACGAATCTCCGAGCGTACCAGCACGAACCACACAGTCGACTCCTTCTTCGATGAGATCGACGAAGCGGTCAGTTTCGCTTAGCGACAACTCAATGCCGGGATAACGTTGCATGAAGGACGGCAACGCCGGTATGACGAAAAAACGAGCCAAGGTGCCATGCAGGTCTACGCGCAATCTTCCCTTGGGAACGCTTTGCCGAAATGCCAGTTCAGCCTCTTCCAGTTCTGCCAAGAGGTTAACGCATCTTCGGTAATAAGCTTCGCCATCCAATGTAGGGCGCACACGTCGTGTGCTTCGCTCAAGCAGCCTCGTCCCTAGCCATTGTTCGAATTGGTTCATTACATGCGTCAGCGTCGCGCGAGGAATCTCAAGATCCTCAGCTGCGGCGGTGAAGCTACTGCGCTCGTAGATGCGTACGAAAATCTTCATGGCGCGAACTTGATCCATCGAGCGGGCTTCCCATTGCTGATGAGGGTTGAAAGTAGCGTGACAAGCAGGCGGATTCGCTCAGAACTCGGCCATTTCATCGACTCCCTTCTCAGCGTGCTGCTTTCACTAGCGTGTGCAAAAGCACTACCGTCATTATTGTTGGCCAAAATTGAATAGTGAAGGCTAAAAAGGTGTATTTATCAAAAAAACCTGCCATGGGAATCTACTCCCACACCACAACCAACCCAACGATAAAGGCAGGGGATGAACATGAATACTTCCAACGGCAAAGTAGCAATCGTCACTGGCGCTTCGCGCGGAATCGGTAGCGAAATCGCCAAGCGCCTGGCGCAGGACGGCTTCGCAGTAGTCGTTAACTACTCCAGCAGCGCTGGTGAAGCGAACACACTGGTCGCTACGATCCAGGCGCAGGGTGGCCAAGCGTTAGCTGTAAAAGCCAACGTCGCCTGCGCCGCCGACGTGCGCCGGCTCTTCGAAGAAACCGAGCAGGCGTTCGGTGGTGTCGACGTCCTCGTAAACAACGCCGGCATCATGGCTCTTGCGACCATCGCCGAGACTGAAGACGAAAGCGTTGACCGTCAGATCGACATCAACTTCAAAGGTACTTTCAACACCTTGAGAGAGGCTGCAAAGCGGATGCGTGACGGTGGCCGGGTCGTCAATTTCTCCTCAAGTGTTGTGGCCATGTTGCAACCTACCTATGGCGTTTATGCCGGTACCAAAGCCGCCGTCGAAGCGATGACGAGCGTGTTTGCGAAAGAGCTGCGCGGGCGCAGCATCACAGTGAATGCTGTTGCGCCTGGCCCAACCGCAACTGATCTCTTTCTGAATGGTAAGCCGCAGGAAATCGTGGATCGTTTATCCAGGCTCGCGCCACTGGAGCGCTTGGGTCAACCACAAGATATTGCCGCAACTGTCGCCTTTCTCGTGGGCTCCGATGGTGCCTGGATCAACGGGCAAACCCTGCGCGCCAATGGCGGGATTATCTGAAGCAACGTCCTGGATTCTGACCCTACAGGTACTCGGAGAACACTATGAAACAAGTCATCGTTATCACCGGAGCTTCCAGCGGCTTCGGAGCCCTCACCGCGCGCGCACTGGCACAGGCTGGACACACCGTTTACGCCAGCATGCGCGAAACGCTGGGCCGCAATGCACCGCAAGTACAAGACGCGGCTCGTTACGCTGAAGAGCACCGAGTCGACCTGCGCACTGTCGAAATGGACGTTGCTTCCAGCGATTCCGTCGAAGCCGGTATTGCGCAGGTAATCAAGGAGGCAGGACATCTCGACGTAGTTATTCACAACGCAGGCCACATGTCGTTCGGCCCAGCCGAAGCATTTACGCCTGAACAGTTCGCCCAGCTTTATGACATCAACGTACTGAGTACTCAGCGAGTCAACCGCGCCGCACTGCCGTACCTGCGCCAACAGGGAAGCGGTCTGGTTCTCTGGGTGTCCTCCAGCAGCGCCCGAGGTGGTACGCCGCCTTATCTGGCACCGTACTTTGCAGCCAAAGCCGCAATGGATTCTCTCGCCGTGTCCTACGCAAGCGAGCTGACCCGCTGGGGGATCGATACCACCATCGTGGTTCCGGGCGCATTCACCAAGGGCACCAACCACTTTGTCCATTCTGGTACTCCTGCGGACAGCGAGAGGGCTGCTGAATATCACACTGGCCCGTATGCGGGTGTTCCGGAACAGAGTCTCAAAGGATTGGCCGCACTGGAGCCGGAAGACGCTGACGTTGCTGATGTCGCACGCGCGATTGTCGACATTGTTGACATGCCTGTAGGGCGCCGCCCTTTCCGGCGTCATGTTGATCCATCACAAGATGGCGCAGAGGTCGTCAATGCCATGGCTGACCGTGTGCGTGCGGAAATGCTGCGTCGTATTGGTCTCGGAGATCTGCTTCACACCCGTGTAGATGAAGTGGGCGTGCAAATGGCTATGTCGCAGGAGCGCAAATAATGGCTACTCCTCAGAAAGCTTTGGCAGCCCCTGATTCCAAGGTGATAAAGCAGATGCGATTCAATGCGATCACGGCAGTTGCTGCGGTGACAGCTGCCGCAGCAGCGGCAGCTAGCCTGGCGCTCGAGCTACCTGTCTGGGCGATGTTCATTGGCTGGGTCGCATTTTTCTCCCGAGGTCATAGCTTGCGTGATGGCTTGGTCAACTACGGCAGTGTATTGGCCGGTTTGATCATCGGAATGGCTGCGGCAATCGCAATTGCCGCGCTCAGCCCCTCTCTCGAAAAAATGGCATTGCCACTTGTGGTCTTTGTCGTCGCGATGGGCGTAGTTTCGCTTCGCGCGCTTCCGGTGATGAACAACGTACTGGGCTATTTTCTTGGCCTTATAGCGTTTTTCGCTGCCCACATGGAGCCGTCTCTGGAAGCTGGCGTGCGGCTGGGTAGTGCCTCAGGAATTGGAAGCCTGGCGGCGTGGCTTTCCGTCAAACTCCAACAAAGCGTGGCTATCTGGAGACTGCGGCCATCCTGATAATGCTCCGTTGCACATATCGGGAAGTACGATTTCAATCAATGAAGCCGCCGGAGCTTGATGCAAGGGCGGCGCACAAGTAGAAAGCCGTTGCGAGCAGGCTCACTCCAACGGCTTGTTGTTGACCCGTATTCCATCTACACACGCTCCCACTCGCGAAACGGCCAGCCAACCACCATCAAACCCCAAGGCTCAGCGCCGATCATCCGACAACGGCGTCGGCTCATCCGCCGGCAGCACATCCTCGTCAGCGGCGGGGTCTTGCCAGTCATCCGGCCGGTCAGCATCACTCAACGGATCGCGCCCCGGATCCATGCCCGGCGGCGCGTCGTGATCGCTCAGGGTCGGCTCGTCGGTGCCGGGAATGCGGTGGGTCTGGTCGGTGGGCGCAATGCCGCCCGGAAACAACGAATCGTCAGCCATGGTGCACCTCACAAAAACAGCGCCGGAATGTCCGGGTTGTCTTGGTTGGAGATGAGAAACGTGGGCGATGTGCGGCGCAACAGACCAGCGGCATTCAGCCTTGCGCGGAAAAGCGATCACGGCTGTTGGTCAGGTGCAGCCACATCGCCGCCCGCGCCGCTTCCGGGTCCTGACGCTTGATCGCATTCAGAATTGCCTCATGCTCCAGATTGGCCAGTTGCCCGAGCTTGCTCAGATCCGCCGCGCCCCGTTCGGCAGCATTGAGGCGAGTACGCGGAATCATCGCGCTGCCCAGGTGCTGCATGATCTCGCTGAAGCACACGTTACCGGTGGCTTCGGCGATCAACAGATGAAAGCGTCGATCCGCCTCGACGCAACTGTCGTTGTTGTCCAGCAGCCGCTGGTAGTCATCCAGCGCCTGGCGCATCTGCAGCAGTTGCTGCTCGCTGCGCCGTTGCGCCGCCAGTGCCGCTGCCTGGGTTTCCAGGCCCAGGCGCAACTCGAGCATGCTGCGTACACCCAACGCGGTGTCGACATTCAGGCGCAAGCCCTGCTCTGGCGCGCGCTCGATGACAAACGTGCCGATGCCGTGGCGAGTTTCCACCAGCCCTGACGCCTGCAATTTGGAAATCGCCTCACGCACCACCGTGCGGCTGACGCCGTGCTCCTGAACGATGGAATTCTCCGACGGCAGCTTGTCACCCGGCGTCATCTGGCCGAGCAGAATGCTCTGGGTGAGTTTTTCCACCAGGTCATGCGCCAGGTTGTGCGCACGTTTGCGGGCGGGGGCGTCGAAGTCTTCTTGCATGGTCGAGTCCGGTGATCAGGGCTTGCCGATCGTAGCACCGCGCGTGAGGTTGGCGGGACTGAATTTGGCCCTCTAGCGCAGCCAACTTGTATGACAACAGCAAATGTCATCCGAAGCACTCATAAAATCTTTCGTCACCCAGCCGCCCTTTGCAAAGACAAACAGCGACGCGCCCGCCACGCGAAAGCCAGCAAATACGGCGCATACGAAGCAAAAAGCATAAAAACCTGCTTCTCAAGACGAAATTAATCACCCCACCCCACTTGTAGGACAAAAATTTCCAGTTGTATGATGTCTAGCAACAACGCAGCACCCAGACCTACCCGCATAAAAATAATCAGTGGGAGAAAACCAAGTGAAAACCTCCGTCTCGGGGATGAGCGAGGGTGTCGATCCGACGCTCGCCTCGGCCATCTCGAAAGTCAAACGCCACGTCCTGCCGCTCTTCGTGATCATGTTCATCGTCAATTACATTGACCGGGTGAACATCGGTTTCGTCCGCACCCACATGGAAACCGACCTGGGCATTGGCGCCGCTGCCTACGGCTTCGGCGCCGGGCTGTTCTTCATCGGTTACGCGCTGTTCGAAGTCCCTTCCAACATGCTCTTGCAGAAAGTCGGCGCGCGCATCTGGCTGACCCGCATCATGTTCACCTGGGGTCTGGTCGCCGCCGGCATGGCGTTCATCCAGAACGAAACCCACTTCTATATCCTGCGATTCCTGCTCGGTGTGGCTGAAGCCGGTTTCTTCCCCGGCGTGATCTATTACTTCACCCGCTGGCTGCCCGGCGCCGAGCGCGGCAAGGCGATTGCGATTTTCCTCAGTGGCTCGGCCGTGGCTTCGTTGATCTCCGGGCCGCTGTCCGGCCTGCTCCTGCAAATCAACGGTTTGGGCATGCACGGCTGGCAGTGGATGTACTTCATCGAAGGGATGTTCTCGGTGTGCCTGTGCGTATTCGTCTGGTTCTGGCTCGACGCCAAACCCCACGATGCGAAATGGCTGACCCGCGCCGAACAGGATGCCCTGGTGACCGCCATCGACGACGAACAAAAGGCGCGCGAAGCCGCGACTCCAATCCGTCCGTCGCTGGGCAAATTGCTCAAGGACCGGCAAATCATTCTGTTCTGCCTGATCTACTTCTTCATTCAGTTGACCATCTACGCAGCGACGTTCTGGCTGCCGAGCATCATCAAGAAAATGGGTGAGCTGAGCGATGTGCAGGTCGGCCTGTTCAACTCGATTCCGTGGCTGCTGTCGATTGTCGGCATGTATGCGTTCGCCACGCTCTCGGCGAAGTGGAAACACCAGCAGGCGTGGGTCGCCACGGCGCTGTTGATCGCCGCGGCGGGGATGTTCATGTCCACCACCGGCGGGCCGATTTTCGCTTTCGTGGCGATCTGCTTCGCGGCGCTGGGGTTCAAGTCGGCGTCGTCGCTGTTCTGGCCGATTCCGCAGGCTTATCTGGATGCCCGCATCGCCGCAGCGGTGATCGCGCTGATCAACTCGGTGGGCAACCTGGGCGGCTTCGTTGCGCCGACCACCTTCGGCTTGCTCGAAGAGCACACCGGTTCGATTCAGGGCGGCCTCTATGGTCTGGCCGCGACCTCGATCATCGCCGCGATCATCGTCTTCGCCGCACGCACCACACCGAAACCTGCTGCTGAAAACGCCGTGGCCGACGCCGCGCCGAAACACGCCTGAATTCGTCTGCAAAGGAAAACAACAATGAGCGTACACGACACCGCCAAAGCCCCGATCATCACCGACATGCAGGTCATCCCGGTGGCCGGTCACGACGGCATGCTGCTCAATCTGAGCGGCGCCCACGGGCCGTTTTTCACCCGCAACATCGTCATCCTCAAGGACAACGCCGGCCACACCGGCGTCGGTGAAGTGCCCGGTGGCGAGCGCATTCGCCAGACCCTGGAAGACGCGCGCAATCTGGTGGTCGGCAGCCCGATCGGCACGTATCAGAAGATCCTCAACCAGGTGCGCCAGACCTTCGCCGATCGCGATGCAGGCGGCCGTGGCCTGCAGACCTTCGACTTGCGCATCACCATCCACGCCGTCACCGGCCTCGAAGCCGCCCTGCTCGATCTGCTCGGTCAGCACCTCGACGTGCCGGTGGCGGCGCTGCTCGGCGAAGGTCAGCAGCGTGACGAAGTGAAGATGCTTGGCTATCTGTTCTACGTCGGCGATCAACGCGAAACCGACCTCGCCTACCGCAGCGAACCGGACGCCGACAACGACTGGTTCCGCGTCCGCCACGAGAAAGCCATGACCGCTGAAGCCGTGGTGCGTCTCGCCGAAGCGGCCCACGCCAGGTACGGCTTCAAGGACTTCAAACTCAAGGGCGGCGTGCTCAGCGGCGATGCCGAAATCGAAGCGGTCACCGCCCTCGCCGAGCGTTTCCCCGAGGCGCGCATAACCCTCGATCCGAACGGCGCCTGGTCGCTGAAAGAAGCGATTCGCCTGTGCCGCGATCAGCATCACGTACTCGCCTACGCCGAAGACCCGTGCGGTGCGGAGAACGGTTATTCCGGCCGCGAAGTGATGGCTGAATTCCGTCGTGCCACTGGCCTGAAAACCGCGACCAACATGATCGCCACCGACTGGCGCGAAATGGGCCACGCGATCCAGTTGCAATCAGTGGACATTCCGCTGGCCGACCCGCATTTCTGGACCATGCAGGGTTCGGTGCGCGTTGCACAGATGTGCCACGAATGGGGCCTGACCTGGGGCTCGCATTCCAACAACCACTTCGACATCTCGCTGGCGATGTTCACCCACGTCGCCGCTGCCGCACCAGGCGACATCACCGCCATCGACACCCACTGGATCTGGCAGGACGGCCAGCGCCTGACCAAGGCGCCCCTGCGAATCGTCGACGGCTGCGTGCAAGTGCCGCAGAAACCGGGACTGGGCGTGGAACTGGACATGGATCAAGTGGCCAAGGCCCACGAACTCTACAAAGGCATGGGCCTCGGCGCGCGGGATGACAGCGTGGCGATGCAGTTCCTGATTCCGGGCTGGAAGTTCGATAACAAGCGGCCGTGTCTGGTGCGCTGAACCCGATCTTCAGTCCACCACCATCCCTGTAGGAGTGAGCCTGCTCGCGATTGCGGTGTGTCAGTTGGAATCGTTGTTGACTGACACACCGCTATCGCGAGCAGGCTCACTCCTACAGGGGTTTTGCATTATTCAGAAATGTGTAACAGCCAGTTTTTGAACGCCATCATCGCCGCCGACTCAGGGCGCGACTGCAATCGCGTCAACCAATAGCTGCCGGTGGTGATCTCGATCGCAAACGGCTGGCAAATCACCTCCGCCGCCAGTTGCCGAGCGAACATCAATGACGGCGCCAACGCCACGCCACAGCCCTGGACGGCAGCCTCCATCATCGCTAGCGACGAATCGAACATGATGCTTTGCGGCGGCGCGGCGTGAGTTGTCAAACCGGCAGCCTGCAACCATTGCGGCCACTCATCGGTGCGATAGGAACGCAGCAAGGTCTGCTGCAACAGGTCCGCTGGTGCATGCAGTTGTCGAGCGATCTCCGGCACGCACAGTACCGACAGCGGTGCATCGAGCAAACGCGTCGCCTCGATGCCATGCCACGCCCCCGCACCGAAGCGAATCGCGTAATCCAGCCCTTCCGCCGCGACGTCCACACGATTGTTGTGGGTCGACAGCCGTAAATCCATGAGCGGATGTTTCGCCCGGAAGTCCGCCAGCCTCGGCAACAGCCAACCCACGGCGAACGTGCCGACTGCGCCGACGGTCAACGTTTCGCGATACTGCCCGCCGGCGAGGCGCTCGAGAATCTGTGCGACGTGATCGAAGGAGGTGCTCAGCACCGGCAGCAGGGTTTCACCTTCACTGGTCAGCAGCAGCCCACGGGGCAAGCGTTTGAAAAGGGTGACGTTAAGCTGCGCCTCAAGGCTCTTCACCTGATGGCTGACCGCCGCTTGCGTCACGCACAGTTCCACAGCGGCGCGAGTGAAGCTCAAATGACGCGCCGAGGCTTCAAAGGCGCGCAGGGCGTTCAGCGGTAATTGCGGTCGAATCATACCCTACCCCAAATTTTTCTAATGGCTCGTGCGAGTTTTCATCGTTTGTCGTTGGCCGCCGAGCTGACTAGATTGGCGGCGCTGATCAGCGACCTCACGAGAAAATCGCCCGCAGTGTAGCGGTATAACAACATCAACGCTCATGGAGAGTGGTTCATTCATGTCATCCATCACTTCAAGCAAAGTCCTTTCCTGCGCAGCGTTCAGCCTGTTCTTTGGCGCCACAGCCTGCCTCGCCGCCGCACCTGACGATGCGCAGTTGCAAGCACTGGTCAACGCGGCAGTAATGCCGGTCATGCAGCAACAGAACATTGCCGGCCTCACCGTAGCGCTGACCGTCAATGGCAAACCGCATTACTTTAACTACGGGGTTGCCGCGAAAGACACGGGACAGAAAGTCAGCGAGAACACCCTGTTCGAAATCGGCTCGATAAGCAAAACCTTCACCGCCACCCTCGCAGGTTTCGCGCAAGCCACCGGCAAACTGAACCTGTCGGCCAAGGCCAGCACACTCTGGCCTGAACTGAACGGCAGCGCCTTTGACAACATCAGCGCGCTGCAACTGGGCACCTACAGCGCCGGCGGTTTGCCGCTGCAATTCCCGGCCGATGCGGATTCGCCTGAGACCATGCTCGGCTACTTTCAGCAGTGGAAACCGACCTGGCCGGCCGGCAGTCATCGCCAGTATTCCAACCCGAGCCTCGGCCTGTTCGGCTACCTGACGGCAAAAAGCCTCGGCCAGCCGTTCGATCAAGCGATGGCGCAAACCTTGCTGCCGAAACTGGGCTTGCAACACACGTACCTCAGCGTCCCCGCTAAACAGATGAGCCTGTACGCGCAAGGCTACGACAAGGACGACAAACCCGTGCGCGTGCGCCCTGGCGCCCTCGACCTGCAAGCCTACGCGGTGAAAACCAGCGCCGTGGACCTGCTGCGTTACGTGCAGGCCAATCTCAAACCTGAAGCCCTGGCGGCACCCCTGCCCCAAACCATCGCCAACACCCATACCGGTTACTACCGCATCGGTGATATGACCCAGGGCCTGGGCTGGGAAATGTACCCCTACCCGATCAGCCTCGAACGCCTGCTCGCCGGCAACTCCACGGAAATGGCCATGCAGGCGCACAAGGTGCAATGGCTGAAGCCACCGCAGCCACAACCGGAAAACGTGCTGATCAACAAGACCGGCTCCACCGCAGGCTTTGGCGCGTATGTGGCGTTTGTACCAAGTAAAGACGTCGGCATTGCGATCATGGCCAACAAGAACTTTCCGATTGCGGAGCGGGTGAGGATTGCGCACAGGATTATCAGTGCTGTGACTGACTGACTGATTGGTTGGTTGGTTGCGAGGCAATGAAAATGGGCGACCTGTTGAGAGTCGCCCATTTTGATTCAGCTGTTAAAGCTGCGCCTGCAGTTTCCACCCGATGACATCCATCAGGTCGCAGCTGTCAAGCAAGGGAATCGCCAGCACCCGTGCCAAGTCCTGCAACAGCAAAGCGTCGTGTCCCTTGTTATCGCCCAGCGCGACGGTCTCCAACAGTTGCGTCACACATCGCAACCGGTAGGCCGCCGTGCCATGCAGCACATCCACCGGCGCTTCGCTGTCGATCAGCAGACAAGGAATCTTGCAGTCGATCCCGGTAATCGGTACGTATCTCGCCATGCCTGAACCTCCATGTTCAATGTTGGATGACCGTGGGTGGATCGAGATTGTCCAGCGCGCGGTTGAGCAGCAACTCGCCAAGCAGGGCCAATTGCTGGATCGACAAGGCATGGCTGCGCGATGAGCCTTGCAGTTTCGCCGCCAGATCGGTGCTCAGGACATTAAGTGAAGCGAGGGTTTCGCAGGCGTGGCAGAGCAGCGTCGGGGTAGCGATGTCGGGCCGGAGGGTGAAGAGATGGCTGATCGGATCGAAATGATGGGGCTGGCGTAATCGGGGGTTGTTGGCGTCGAAGGATCCCGAACATAAGGGAGACTCGGGGGACTTGGAGTATGTTTTTTCATAAATCCAATCCTCGGGACATTTTAAGAAAAAACTGCCGAACTCACTTCCACGAGAGGGTGGCAGCCACATCCGGCCACTGTGTTCTACAGCGGCCAAACAAGACTATCCCTGTCCTGACTGCCCCACCAGTTCACCACCGCCGCCGCGGCTTGCACGAAAAATCCGCGGGGTTTGCAGGGCATTTGTGTCAGACGTTTCGGCCGGCACATGCTGCAATGACTTCTAATTAACGAATGGATTTGTTGTGCCTACACTTCGCTCGATTACGCGTTATGCAATCTGGAACTCATCCGGAACCTGCAATGCGTTCATCTAACGAGGCGCAATCAATGGAAATCAAAAGCGTGAGGCTCTCGGATGTCGGGCGCTTTGAAGAACTGGATATTCAGTTTGCCCCGACCTCGACACACCGTTCGAAGATCACTGTGCTGATGGGGAGAAACGGCAGCGGGAAAACCACCGTTCTGAAATCGCTGAATATCTGCCTAAGCTGGCTGATCGCTAGAATTCGCTCTGGCACCGGCAGTGGTATGCAGCTCCCGACTGAAGACATCCGCAACGGTGCGTCTGGAGCCGTCGTTTCGATCGGCATCACAGACCTTTCGCACCCACGAGCATTTATCGGTGACGATCATCGCGAAAACGAACTGTTCGTATGGGGTTGTGCTCGCAGTCGAGAAGAACGTGTAGCGACTGCCCGCGGAGCAATGAGCGAGATCAGACTGCTCGCAGATCATTACCGCACTCAACTCACCGCCGACGAAGGCGCATCGCTCCCACTGATCGCTTTTTACCCATCTGAACGTCGCATACTCGATATTTCACTGAAAACTAGCGGTAAACAAGCCGTCGACCAATTTGACGGGTACGACAACCGCTTCAATGGCGGCGTTGATTTACATGATTTCTTCGGATGGTTCCGCGAACGTGAAGACAGCGAAAACGAGGACGGGATTCCACACGCAATACTGGCGCAAATCGCCGAAAAATTCGGCAGCGCAAGCGAAGTATGGCAAACACTTTCCAATCTGGAAGCATGCTTCCGCGACCGTCAACTGACAGCCGTCCGTTCAGCTATTGCAGCGTTCATGCCAGGCTTCACCAACCTGCGCGTACACCGCAGCCCGCATTTGCACATGACTGTTGAAAAGCATGGCGCAACGCTCAACGTCACGCAGCTCTCTCAAGGCGAGAAGTCGCTTTTCGCTCTGGTTGGTGATATCGCCCGCCGTCTGACGATCACGAATCCTTCGATGGACAACCCGCTGCATGGTAACGGGATCATTCTGATAGACGAAGTCGATCTTCACTTGCACCCGCAATGGCATTTAAACCTGATAGCGCGATTGCGGGAAACCTTCCCTAATTGTCAGTTTGTATTGACCACCCATTCGCCTACGGTTATCGATCAGGGCACGGATGCGCTGGTTCACCTTCTTGATGACGGTGAGTTTTGCGAACCAGAAAAAGGTCTTGAAGCCATTGCCGCAAAGTAAAGAAACATCAAGCACAGTGGGAGCGAGCCTGCTCGCGAATTGCGACAAGTCAGCCACTGATGAGGTGACTGATAGACCGCAATCGCGAGCAGGCTCGCTCCCACAGGGGATAGGGTTTATTCAGTTAAGTGCGTGATCAATCATCCGGCATTTGCGGCGGCTTGCTCGGTTTTGCGGGCTTGCTCGGCTTGGTGCCTTTCGCGCCTTTGGCAGGCTCCGGTTCGGCAGCGGCTGGGGCGGCCTGAGCCGCGGCGGCGGCTTCTTTTTCGGCCATGGGCATGGCGTCGATGGTTTCGAAAATTTTCGCCAGGCTCAAAGCCTTGGCTTCGTCACCGGAGGCAGAGAGTTTGGTCTCGCCATCCTTGCCCACCAGAAACACTTTCGGATACGCCCCGGCGCCCAGCTTGAGCGAGCGCAGCAGCGCCATGGTGTCCTGCTGGCCCAGGTCCTTGCCGTCGAGTTGGCCGGACATGTTGAGGATGGTGTAGACCTTGATGTTGCGGTCGGTGACGGCCTTTTTGTTGGCCGGGTCCTCCAGCGACTTCTTCAGGCTGACCCACACCGGGTCGACGGTGCTTTGTGCAATGACGATCAGCGGTCGGGCTCGGCCGACATCGCCGGCCAATGGCGAATCGCTGTCGGCGGCGAACAAGGGACCGGCCATCGCCAGCAAGAATGTCAGGGTCAGTGACCTGATGAGCATGCGCATCTCCTTTTGATATCCACGCTCTACTGATTGCGCATCGCGGCGATTGTTCCGGTGCAGTCGGGCAAATATGTTTCGCCTTTCCCGAAGCTTAGGACAGACACGACATTGCGCAACAAGAGCGGCATGATCACCGCCCGGATTTGCTTACCTGCTGTGGGCGCATTAGGGTGGCTGTTTTCGCTGATGAAATGGAGTTCACACGCATGCACATCGATTACTTATGCGATCACCCCGAATTGATTGAAGAATTGGCGACGCTCAACTTCAACGAGTGGGGCGAGTTCCGTCCGGGGCAAACCGTCGAGGACCGCATCGAACACATGCGCGAGTCGTGCGGCAAGGGCACCGTCCCCAGCGTTGTGGTGGCGCTTGAAGGCTCGCGACTGCTCGGCGGCGCACTGCTGATCGCAAGCGATCTGAAGCTACGCCCGGAACTCACGCCATGGTTGGCAGGGGTTTACGTAAAGGCTGAAGAGCGTGGACGCGGAATCGCCTCACAACTGGTCAACCGGGTGGTTGAAGAAGCGACCGCGCTAGGCGTGCCGCAATTGTATCTGTACACCGATGCCTCGCAGTCGCTGTACGCGCGACTGGGCTGGGAGGTGGTTGAAGATCTGGTGTACGAAAACCTGCCGGTGACGGTAATGAAGTTCGTCATACAGCGCTGACTGCGTCGAGGCGATTGAGCCTCACTCCAGCGCTGAATCGAGCGCCGAAAGCAACTGCGCAGGATCCACCGCCCGGCTGCCGAGCTTGAGTGCACCGCTGACCAGTTCAACACTCAGCGTCACTGAAGCCTGGTCGCCGGGGTACTTGCGCAACAGCAGATCGATGCCATTGGCCGTCTCGTTAGCGGTTCCGATCAAATCCCACAGGCTATCCGTCAGATCCAGCAACACTTGCTCGCGCTGCCGATCGACCATGCGCGGCGCATACAACCAATGGCTCATGCGCATTTCACGTGGCTCCACGGTGATGACGAGGCGACCCTCGCAATGGACGGTGGTTTCAGTCATGGCTTGATCAAAACGCCAACTTGTACCCGATCAGCACCAGCATCGTCGCCAGACACGGGCGCAGGACTTCGTCGGAGATGCGCCCGGTCAGGTGGCTGCCGAGCCAGATGCCGGGCAGCGAGCCGACCAGCAGAAAGCCGAGGACGCCCCAGTCCATGTTTCCCATGCTCGCGTGGCCGAGGCCGGCGACCAGGGTCAGGGGGACGGCGTGGGCGATTTCGGTGCCGACCAGGCGGCGGGTTGGCAGCAACGGGTAGAGGATGAACAAGGCGACCGTGCCGAGGGCGCCGGCGCCGATCGAGGTCAGGGCGACCATGGTGCCTAGGATCAGGCCGGTGATCACCGTCATGACGTTGAGGCGCGAACCGCTGGGGTTGTAGTTGCCGCCGGCGCGTTTGTGGGCGAATTCGAGCAGGCGCTTTTTGAAGAAGATTGCCAGCGCGGTAGCGAACAGGACGAAGCCCAGCGCCTGTTTGATGATCGCGTTCATCGCCTCGGGCGCGGTGTGCAGGGTGCTGAGAAACCACAGGGTCATGGCCACTGCCGGCACGCTGCCGAGGGTCAGCCAGCCGGTGATGGCCCAATCGATGTTCTGATTCTTTTTATGGACGAGGACGCCGCTGGATTTGGTAATGGCGGCGTACAGCAGGTCAGTCCCCACTGCGGTTGCCGGGTTGATGCCGAACCACAGCAGGATCGGCGTCATCAACGAACCACCGCCGACACCGGTCATGCCGACAATAAAACCCACCACCAGCCCGGCAATCACCAGGCCGAAATTTGCCAATTCCATTAAACCGTCCAGAAAAACGACAGGAAAAATCTGGCCCGCAGCATAGCGATTTTTCTTATAACTACATATATCGATGCGGTCTATCGTTATGCCATATCGAACTCACCATCGCCCTTTGTAGGAGTGAGCCTGCTCGCGATAGCGGTGTGTCAGTTGAAATCGATGTTGACTGATACACCGCTATCGCGAGCAGGCTCACCCCTACAGAGAATTGCGGTGATTTCGAGAATCAATGCAGCCGCCGCCCCGCTTTAAAGCTGTGGGTTCTGTTGCACCACACCGTGGCCAACGCGATCAGCGACAGGATCAACAGCGCCCACGGAAACGACACGGCCCCGGCCCGGTCCAGCAACACACCGCCAAACAGGCCGCCGCCGGCAATCGCGACGTTCCATGAGGTAGTGAGCATCGCCTGCACCACGTCGACGTGATCGCCCGCCGAGTCCGCTGCCGAGGTCAGCAGCAATGTCGCCGAACCGCCGAACGACAGGCCCCACACCGCCATGCAGGCATACACAACCAGCGCTGACGGTGCGGCCAGCGCCAGCACCAGTGCGGTCAAGGCGAACAGCGCGAGACTGATCAGGGTCAGCTTGCGCAACCAGCGATCGACCAGCAGGCCGATGATCCAGATGCCCACCAGCGAGCACAGGCCGAACACCAGCAGCACCAGATCGACCCGATCAGCCAGACCCGCCTGGCTCAGAAACGGCGCGATATAGGTGTAGAGAATGTTGTGCCCGAGCATCCACGTCAGCACCACGAACAGCACCGGGCGCACACCGGGCAGACGCAACGATTCGAGCAAGGGCAGGCGCTCGTCGCTGGCCTGGCCCGGCCGATCCGGCACGGCGATGACGATCCATGCCGCCAGCACCAGCGCCAGCGCCGACATGATCCCGAACGAGGCGCGCCAGCCGATCAGATTGCCCAGCCAGGTCCCGGCCGGCGTACCCAGCGACAGCGCCACCGGAGTGCCGAGCATGGCAATTGCCAGCGCCCGCCCCTGCTGATGCACGGGCACGATGCCGCGAGCGTAACCGGCCATGATTCCCCATGACAGCCCCGCCGCCATCCCGGCGAGGAAACGCGATGCCAGCGTCAGGCCGTAATGAGTGGAAAACGTGGTCACGGTGTTGAACAGCAGAAAGCCGCCGACTGTCATCAGCAACACCCGCCGCCGTGGCCAGCCGCGCGTGGCCACGGTGAGCGGAATCGCCGCAACGATCGAGCCCAGCGCATACAACGTGACGAGTTGCCCGGCGAGCACTTCGCTGACGTTGAGACCGGCGCCGATTTGCGGCAGCAGCCCGGCCGGCAGGGTTTCGGTGAGGATGGCGATGAAACCGGTCATGGCGAATGCCAGCAACGCGGCGATGGGCAGTTTGTCGGCGCGGACGCTGGGGTCGACGCGGCTGAAATCGGCGCTTGCGGGGTCGCTCATGACGGGTGCAGCTCCTTTTGGATCAGTCGAGGCGAGCGATTGTATACAAAATTTATTGCCGCGACGCCATCCCCTGTGGGAGCTGGCTTGCCAGCGATGGCGGTGGATCAGGCACTAAATATATCGACTGACCCGGCCCCATCGCTGGCAAGCCAGCTCCCACAGGGTTTGATGTGTAGGCTCATCACCGCGCTCACTGCACCGGCAAGAAATTCAAGAACAGCAAACTCTGCGCGTAATTCAGGCCGATCCTGCGATAGCGCTCATCGAGCATCTGCGTGAGTAGATCCAGACGCGCCACAATCTTGCTGAATTCGGTGGCGAAGCTCAGGTTGCTGCCCTCCTCGGAGATCTCGTTGGAGAACAGCAGCGGCAGGCCTTCCTTGTTCTGCCGCTGCGACAGGATCCACATGGCCTTCTCGATGTTGCGCGCGGAATTGTGAACGAAGGTCGGGTTGATCGCGTCAGTCATATAGAACTCGGTGCGATTGCCGTGCGCGGTGACGAGCATGCTGCCGATCGCATAGATGAACGCGCCGACGCGGTCGCCGAGAAACTCCGGGCTCATCGCGTAGCTCAGCGCGGCGAGGTCCTTGCGCCCGCCGAGCACCGGCAGCGGCTGTTGCTGCTCGACAGCCAGGCGCACTTGTTTAACCGCGGTGTTGATGTTGAGAAAACCCGATTTGCGCAATTCTTCGGGGTTGCGCAGGTACAGCTTGCCCATCAGGCGATAGAGGCTGTTGAGGTTGTCGCGCATCGCTAACGTGGCCATGCGGTCGACGCTGGTCTGCAGAAATTCCTGCGGCTGGCCCTCACGCATCTGGGTGATGAAGCCGTTGCCGTTCTGGTGGCTGCAACCGCTGAACAGCAGCGACGACAGGCAAGCCAGCAGCAGGCACGGGCGACGGAACAGAGGGACGATCAGGGCAAAAGCGCTCGGCATGAATTCTCGAACTGGCACATTCCGGTGCGACGGGAGTCATCGCATCCTGGCCATGGATAGAGCCGCCGATTGCGAAAAAGTGCAGTGCCCGGTCTGTGAACCGACCTTCGGCAAATCACATACACTCAATTAGTCGGACTTTATATTTGCATTTGCGTTTATGTCGGCTATAAATCCTCTGTTAATTTTCCAATAGCATGACTAATTGCAGATTTCAAAAACAACAACAAAAAGGAAGGTCAACCATGCTTCAATCCCGTCACCTGCTTTCCGGCCTCGGACTGTCCCTGATGATCACTACCCTCTCTGCCAACGCGGCGGGCCTGACCGCCGAACACAAAGCCTTCGGCAAAACCAATGACGGCACGCCCGTCGAGCAATACATCCTGCGCAACAGCCACGGCATGCAAGCCACCGTCATCACGTACGGCGCGACCCTGCAATCGCTGAAAGTCGCCGACAAGCACGGCAAGTTCGACGACGTGGTGCTCGGGTTTGACGATGTGCAGGGTTACCAAAAAGGCACCGCGTATTTCGGCGCTACCATCGGCCGCTTCGGCAATCGCCTGGCCGACGGCGCCTTCGAACTGGACGGCAAGCGCTATCAAGTGCCGCAGAACGACAAGACCAATGCGCTGCACGGCGGCACGCAGGGTTTCGACAAGAAAGTCTGGAAGGCTCAGGAAACCAAGGACAAGGATTCGGTCGGTGTCACCCTCACCTATCTGTCGGCAGATGGCGAAATGGGTTTCCCCGGCAACCTCACTACCGAGGTGACCTACCGCCTGACCGATGCCAACGAGCTGCGCATCGATTACAAGGCGAGCACCGATAAACCGACGGTGTTGAACCTGACCAACCACAGCTACTTCAACCTCGCCGGCGCCGGCAATGGCGACATTCTCAAACAGGTCGCTACGATCAACGCCAGCCATTACACCCCAGTCACCGCCAAGCTGATTCCGACCGGTGAACTGGCGCCCGTTGCGGGCACGCCGATGGACTTCACCAAGCCGACAGCGATCGGTACGCACATCAAGGCTGACCATCCGCAACTGAAATTCGCCGAGCCGAAACAGGGCGGCTTCGACTTCAACTGGGCGCTGGACACCAAGGGCGATATCAGCAAAGTCGCCACCGAAGTCAGCGATCCGCAATCTGGCCGGCATCTGCAGCTGTTCACCAGCGAGCCGGGCGTGCAGTTCTACACCAGCAACTTCCTCGACGGCACGGTCAAGGGCAAGGGCGGCAAGGTGTATCCGCACTGGGGCGCGTTCACCCTCGAGACCCAGCACTATCCGGATTCGCCGAATCAACCGAACTTCCCGAGCACCCGCCTCGACCCGGGCCAGACTTATACCCAAAGCGTCGTGCTGAAATTCTCCGCAAAATAACCCCCGCCCCAAATCGTTCCCATGCTCGCGCACGGGAACGATCTGTATGCTCCTGCCCACTAAAGATATGGATTCTTCAGACAGGAGGTTTGCATGCGTACCCTCGAGTTGGCTGGCGTGCAGGTGCCGGTGATTGGCCAGGGCACCTGGCGGATGGGTGAGGACCGCTCGGCGCACAAGCGTGAAGTGACGGCGTTGCGCAGCGGCATCGAGCTGGGCATGACCCTGATCGACACCGCCGAAATGTACGCCGAGGGCGGTGCGGAAACGGTGGTCGGCGAGGCCATCACCGGCCTCCGCGATCAGGTGTTTCTGGTCAGCAAGGTCTACCCGCACAACGCCAGCCGCAAGGGCATTCCACAGGCCTGCGAGCGCAGCCTGCGCCGGCTCGACACCGATTACATTGACCTCTATCTGTTGCACTGGCGCGGCCAGTATCCGCTGGAAGAAACCGTCGAAGCCTTCGAACGCCTGCGCGAGGACGGCAAGATCGGCCGTTGGGGCGTGTCGAATTTCGACGTCGACGACCTCGAAGAACTCTCCAGTTCGCAATGCGCGACCAATCAGGTGCTCTACAACCTCGAAGAACGCGGGATCGAATTCGACCTGCTGCCGTGGTGCCAGCATCAGCGCATGCCACTGATGGCCTACTGTCCGATCGGCCAGGGCGGCGCCATGCTCGCCGAGCCGGTGCTCAAAGACATTGCCGCTCGTCACGGGGTCACCCCGGCACAGGTTTCGCTGGCGTGGATTCTGCGTCAGGATGGCCTGATTGCGATTCCCAAGGCTGTGCACCCGGAGCATGTGCAACTCAATGCCCAGGCCGCGCAGCTGCAACTGGAGGCCGGGGATCTGGCGGCGCTGGACCAGGCGTTTCAAGCGCCACAACGCAAGCAGCGGCTGGCCATGGTCTGAGCCGCTGCGACTGGCGAGGGCTTCGCGATGAGAAGCACGGATCACCACGACCCGTTCAACCTGCAACGTTTCGTCCAGGCGCAGGACCCGGTGTTCGACCGCGTCCAGCGCGAACTCAAGACGGGCCGCAAGCGCAGCCACTGGATGTGGTTTGTCTTCCCGCAATTCGCCGGGCTGGGCGGCAGCGAGATGTCGCGGCGCTTTGCAATTGGCTCAGCCGAGGAAGCGCAGGCTTATCTGAACGACGACCTGCTCGGCGCACGATTGCGCACCTGCACACAACAGGTGCTGGCCGTGCCGCAGCGCTCGATCAATGAGATTTTCGGCCACCCGGACGATCTGAAATTCCATTCATCGATGACCCTGTTCGCCCAGTTCGCCGGTGCGGACAGCGTGTTCGATCAGGCGCTGGAGCGGTATTTCCACGGCATTCTCGATGAATGGACGCTGCAGCTGCTCGACTCAAAACAGGCCCAGCTGCCCACCGATCAGGGTTGAGAAATCGTCATCGACGAACGGCAGAATCGCATCCGCCACCGGTTGCAGCTGCCGGGTAATGTAGTGGTCGTAATCGATGGCGGCGCGGCGCACTTCCAGCGGCTCCGGGCCGGCCAGGGTGATCACGTAGCTGATCCAGCCACCGTTCTGGTATTGCCGCGGGCGCCCATGCTCGGCGTTGTAGTCATCGGCAAGGCGCGCCGCGCGCACGTGTGGCGGCACGTTGCGTTCGTAATCGTCGAGGGTGCGGCGCAGGCGTTTGCGATAGATCAGGCGATCGTCGAACTCACCGGCCAGCGTCTTGCGCACGTAATCGCGTACGTAATCCTGATACGGCTTGCGCTGGAAAATCCGTTGATACAGCTCCTGCTGGAATTGCCGGGCCAGCAGCGACCAGTCGGTGCGCACGGTTTCCAGGCCCTTGTAGACCATTTCCTCGCTGCCATCGGCGCGGACGACGAGGCCGGCATAGCGTTTCTTGCTGCCCTCCTCCGCGCCGCGAATGGTCGGCATCAGAAAGCGTTTGTAGTGAATTTCGAACTGCAATTCCAGCGCACTTTCCAGCCCGTACTCTTCGCGCACATGCTCACGCCACCAGTCGTTGACATGCCGGACCAGCGCATGGCCGATCTGCGCTGCCTCCTCCTGGCCGTGCGGGCGCCGCAGCCAGACGAAGGTCGAGTCGGTGTCGCCATAGATCACCGCGTGACCCTGCGCTTCGATCAACTGGCGCGTGCGCAGCATGATCTCGTGGCCGCGCAAGGTGATCGATGACGCCAGCCGCGTATCGAAAAAACGGCAACCGCTGGAGCCGAGCACGCCGTAGAAGGCGTTCATGATGATCTTCAGCGCTTGCGACAGCGGCGCGTTGTGCTCGCGCTTGGCGGTCTCACGGCCCTCGGCCACCCGCGACACGATGGACGGCAGGCAGTGCCGCGTGCGAGAGAAACGTGCGCCGCGGAAGCCCGGCACCGAATCGGCGTCGTCCGGGTGCTGCAAGCCCTCGATCAAGCCCACCGGGTCGATCAGAAACGTGCGAATGATCGACGGGTACAGGCTCTTGTAATCGAGCACCAGCACCGATTCGTAGAGCCCCGGCTGCGAGTCCATGACAAAGCCGCCGGGGCTGGCCTGTGGCGGATTGGTGCCCAGATTCGGCGCAACGAAACCCTGGCGGTGCATCAGCGGCATGTACAGATGCGTGAAGGCCGCCACCGAGCCACCGCTGCGATCCGCCGGCAGCCCGGTGACGCTGGCGCGTTCGAGCAAAAAGGTCAGCAGTTCGGTCTTGGCGAAGATCCGCGTGACCAGTTCGCAGTCCTTGAGGTTGTACTTGGCCAGCGCCGGTTTGTCCTCGGCGAACATGCGGTTGATTTCGTCCATGCGCTGGTACGGGTTGTCGATGGCCTTGCCTTCGCCGAGCAGGGTCTGCGCGACGTTTTCCAGGCTGAACGACGGAAAGCTCCAGGTCGCCGAGCGCAGCGCTTCGATGCCATCGATGATCAACCGCCCCGCCGCCGAGGCGAAAAAGTGATTGCGGCTGCCGTGCTCGCGCCACTGCATTTCTTCGCCGCCACGGCCGATTTTCAACGGCACACCGAGGCGTCGCGCATGTTGATGCAGGATGCGCAAATCGAATTGCACAACGTTCCAGCCGATGATCGCGTCGGGGTCGTGCTGCGCGAACCATTCGTTGAGTTTCTTCAGAATCAGCGTGCGTGAATCGCAATATTCGAGATCGAAGTCGACAATGCTGGCGTCACCGTTCGGCGCGCCGAGCATGTACACCTGGCGCTGGCCGCAGCCTTCCAGCGCGATCGAGTACAGCTCGCCGGTTTCTGTGGTTTCGATGTCCAGCGACACCAGCCGCAGCGTCGGGCGGTAGGCGGGATCGGGTTTGAGTTGGGCATTGAGCAACACGCCGTCGGCATCGGCTGTACCGCTGAACAAGACCGGTGCAGTGATAAAACGCTCCATCAGATAGCGTTCCGGCGGGCGCACATCGGCTTCGAACACATCAACGCCAGCGCGACTCAATGCGGTTTCCAGGCGCATCAACTGGCCGTGCTGCTGACAATACACACCCAGCACAGGACGGTGCTCGAAATCCTGCAAGGCCAACGGGCGCAGTTCGACGTTCTTTTCGTCGTGCAACAGGCGTTGCGCCGCTTCGCGCTGCTCGGCGGGAATGAACGCCACTGAGGGCTGCGGCGGCAGGCGCACACGGCGCGGCCCGGCGTCGGTCGCCAGCCAGAACTCGACTTCGGTGCCGGCCGGCGTATCGCGCCAATGCCGGGTCAGGACGAAGCCCTGCGGTAAATCCACCACTGCAACCTCGGAAACTTGATAGACCGGCATTCTACCCGGCAATGCCGGAAATGACCTTGGTGATAAATCAGCGCTTGAACCGCAAAAAACCCGGCAAATGGCGTTTTTTGCACGCTATCTGCCGCTTTGCCACCTTGCCCTGCGCGGCTGCGTCTACGATGCTTGGTGAACAACGACAACACCTGAGTAACCGCCATGAAGACCGTCGCCCAACTGCTCAAGCTCAAAGATCAGAAAAACCAGGAAGTGCACCAGATCAAACCCGATCACATGGTGCTCGAAGCGCTGATGAAGATGGCCGAGAAAAACGTCGGCGCCCTGCTGGTGGTGGAAGACGACAAGGTGGTCGGCATCATCAGCGAGCGCGATTACGCGCGCAAACTGGTGCTGCACGGGCGCTCGTCGGTGGGCACCCCGGTCAGCGCCATCATGGTCAAGGACGTGATCACTGTGGACACCAGGCAGACCGTCGACACCTGCCTGGGCATCATGTCCGACAAACGCCTGCGCCACTTGCCGGTGGTCGAGGACGGCCAGTTGATCGGCCTGCTGTCGATCGGCGACCTGGTCAAGGAAGCAATTGCCGAACAGGCCGAATTGATCAAACAGCTGGAGCAGTACATTCGCGGGGAATAAATCTCAAGGCACCGCCCCCCCTGTAGGAGTGAGCCTGCTCGCGATAGCGGGTCTGTCAGCTAAAAACTGGGTGACTGACAGACCGCTATCGCGAGCAGGCTCACTCCTACAGGGGTTTTGTGGTGGGCTCAGGTCGGCCAATGCCGCGCAAACACCGGCGCCAGCACCGGGTGGCGGTCGATGCGTTGCAGCCAGGCGTAGAACCCCGGTCGCGTCTGGCGCAAATGCTCGCGGCTACCCTCCCAGCGCGTCACCACCGCCGCCAACACATCCAGCGCCCCCGGCGTCTCGTCGTCCAGGTACAGTTCGGCGGAGAACTGGTCGGCAAACAACTCCCAACTGAAGTGCAGACGCTGACGGGCGCCGGCGATCAGGTTTTGCCGTGCGCCTTCGTCGGGCGTGATCAGCCAGCGCTCGGGGTAATCGATGATGCCGATGGCCGCGTAACAGTTGCTGACGATGTAGGCGAGGCCGCGAATCGCCTGGTCACGATCCGCTGCCTCGGCGGGCAGCAGGCCGGACTGGGGAAACGTCAGGCCCAGGTGAATCAGGATCGCCGCGCTCTCGGTCATCGCGCTGCCGTCGGGCAGTTGCAACGTCGGAATCTGTTTCAGCGGATTGAGTTTGGCCAACGCCTCGGCGGCCTCCGCACTGGCTTCGTTATCAATGAAGCGGTAAGCAATCTGGCATAACTCGAGTGCCGCCTCGATCGCCGCAGCGCCGGAGTTCTTGTGCCCATAAAGTTGATACATAGCCATTCCCCCGAAAAGACCTTTGCCACAGCGTAGATGCCTGTGGCCCGGGTGTAGAAATAATCTGCCGGTGTAACGGTTCTGGCACGGTTTTCCCATGCACTGCCGACTTGCGAATTCACACCTCGCACAACAGCGCTGGCGGTGCCCATCCCGCACCAAGAGCAACCATCGAACGCTACCCGCGTTCTTGTAAGGTGCGATACCGAACCAAAAGTTCGCGTATCCGGACTGGCAACAAGGAGTTCACCGCGTGAATCTTCAAACGTTCTGCCGCATCACTCGCCACTACTATCTGTGCGCTCCAGGCCCGGTTCATCCGAACAGCCGCCCTGCTTACTTTATTACCTGACTTCAACAGCACGTCGCTGTCGGCCATCCATTGTTCGCCGACAGCGTGGTGCTATTTACTTTTTAAATATGACCTGGCTGTTCGCGGCGTTAATCGCCGTAATTACAGGATTGTCGGACAATAACTTCCGGACAACTGTGATTGCACCAAAAGCGTTCCAGCCTAATAACTTGAACACCACCAGAACATCGGTTTCCGTTAAACAAGAGCAAGGAAAACAACCCGTGACCCGCTAGAACATTGACCCGCACCAAATCGGTCCCTCGCGCACCAGCACGTGCACGGACAGGCAGCCGCGCAACCGCTCTGTTTCGCCATTTCGCGGGATAAAGCGTCAAGCCCGACTCGCCTCTGAAAAAGCCCCGCCCGACGGGGTAACGGCTCACTGCGCGCGATGACAAACACCTGATCGTGACAAAACTTATATAAATGCGACACGCGTAACAGCAATGAAATAACGGCGCTACGTTGCAGCAACATCTGGCACAACGGTTGCAATATGTAACAGGCATGAGACACCCCGAAGTGTCTCCAGCAACAGAACAACAACCATGGAATGGCAAATGAACAAACCGAGTCGATGGCACTGAGCCAGTAAGTTTGCACAAGCCCAGTTGATTGGATAGTTCAACTATCGGCTTCTGCACACCTTGAAGAAAGTTGCATTCACCCACTCGAACATTCACCCAATGTTCGGACGGCGACTTATTGCCCTTCATCTACCCGAGGGAGCTTTAATGAACGATGCGGTAAAGCATAAAACCCTGCCGGGGCCGTTGCGGGAAGCGCCGGTCCCGCCGCCAACGGGCAGGCCGGCCTTCACAGCCAATACCTCACAACCCGGCGGTCTGAATAAACAGCAGATGGTCTTGCTGGTGGCCGTGTCGGCGCTGATACACGGGGCTGCCTGGTGGTTTCTCCAGCAGTCCCGAACCGAGCCATTACCGACGCCGCCACAGATTCCGGAAATGACCGTCGAGCTGACCAGCCCGACGCCACCGGCACCGCCGACCCCGGAACCGCCACCCCCGCCGCCTCCGCCACCACCGCCCGAGCCTGAGCAACCGGTGGAAGACGAAGACGCGGTCAAGCCACCGCCCAAACCGGTGGAGAAGCCTAAACCGATCGAAAAACCGAAACCGGTCGAGAAGCCCAAACCGGTGAAAAAAGTCGAGCCTGCGAAAGCGCCGCCGGCTCCGCCACAACCGGCGCCCCCCGCGGCCCCGACGACACCGAGCGCGCCGCCGGCACCGGCCGCTGCGCCCGCGCCCGTGAAGGAGTCGGCAGCGATTTCCGGCCTCGCCAGCCTCGGCAATCCACCGCCGGAATACCCGTCGCTGGCATTGCGGCGCAACTGGGAAGGCAGCGTGGTGTTGCGCATTCAAGTGCTGGCCAACGGTCGCGCGGGTTCGGTGACGGTGACCAAATCCAGCGGCAAGCCACAACTGGATGACGCTGCTGTCGCTGCGGTGAAGAACTGGAAGTTCATTCCGGCCAAGCGCGGTGACACGCCGATCGACGGCTTCGCCACCCAGACCATCGATTTCAAATTGCCGCAGTGACGGCACAACCGACCCATTACTGATTAACGCAAGCGAGGTGTAACCATGAACGATTTGTCTTCGATGATTGTCCCCGGTGTCCTCTGGGGCCTGGTGCTGTTTTCCGTGGTCAGTTGGGCAATCCTGCTGGTCAAGTCGGCGCAATACCTGCGCCAGAAAGCGCAGAACAAACAGTTCACCAAAGCCTTCTGGAGCGCGCCGGACCTGCTCACCGCCGCCGAACACGCCAGCCAGTATCCGGGTTCGCTGGCGCGCATCGCCAGCAGCGGTTTCGAGGCATTGCTGGTGGAAGATTCGCCGCGCACCACGCAACAACTGGCGCACACCATCAACCGCTCGGACCGTCTGGAACGCAACCTGCGCCAGCAGATCCAGAAGGAACGCCGCTCGCTGGAAAACGGTCAGGCAATCCTCGCCAGTATCGGCAGCACCGCGCCGTTCATCGGCCTGTTCGGTACGGTGTGGGGCATCATGGAAGCGCTGAAAAGCATCGGCGAAACCGGTTCGGCCAGCCTTGAAGCGGTCGCCGGTCCCATCGGCCACGCACTGATTGCCACCGGTGTGGGTATCGCTGTCGCGGTGCCGGCAGTGCTGATTTACAACTTTTTTTTGCGGCGCCTGAAGCTCGCCTCGGCGGACATGGATGACTTCGCCCACGACTTCGACGCCCTCGCCTCGCGCAGCGCGTTTTCCATCAGCCGTCAGGCCATTGCCAGCAAAACCACTAACGCCGTGCGGGAGGCCAGCTGATGTCTTTCTCGACTCAAGACAGCGATGAAGTGCTCAGCGAAATGAACGTCACGCCGCTGGTCGACGTGATGCTCGTGCTGCTGGTGGTGTTCATCGTCACCGCGCCGCTGATGACCAACGCGATCAAGGTCAACCTGCCGAAAACCGACGCCGTTGCCCCCGCCGAAAAGAAAGATCCGGTAGTGGTCAGCGTCGATCAGGACGGCAAGTTCTATCTGGCCAAGACCGAGTTGGCCCCCGAGTCGCTGGAGGCCAGCCTCAAGGAGGTCAAGGCCAAGGACGCCGATGTCCGCGTGCAGTTGCAGGCCGACGCCGCCGTCAATTACGGCCAGGTGGCGAAAGCCATGGCGTCCATCGAACGCTCGGGCATCAGCAAGATATCGGTGATGACCACCCACTGAATGCGGTGCCGCGCGCGACTTGAAAGGCGCGCGCCGCACCGCTGAACGAATCCCGTCGCAATCGGCCGACCGAAAAAACGCCACGCGTGTTCGGAGGGGATCGGCTTGCTTGAAGAAAGTGGTTTTCCGCACGCGGTATCACCGGTAGCGGAGCAATGAGCGGCTCACAAGGCCATTTCGATAACGTCTGATAAAAGTCGGAAACAACCATGCTGATGAACACTCCACGCTTCACGCTCAAACCCTTGGTGGCCACGATCTCTCGCCATCGTTTCGTTCCGCTGTACCTGGTGGCCATGGGGATGGGCGCCGGCACCGTGCAAGCGGCCGAGGACGACAATGCCAGCGTCTCGGCGGCGGCAGCGGTCGTCGCGCCCACCACGCAGCTGCAACGGGTGGAAGTGACCGGTTCGGCGATTCGTCGGGTCGATGCAGAAACGGCGGTGCCGATCACCATTCTCAAGGCCGATGAACTGCGCAAACAGGGCGTGACCACCACCGCCGAACTGGTCCAGCGCATCACCGGCAGCCAGTCGATCAACAACAGCGCAGGCTCCGTGGGTGCAGCCACGGGCGGTGCCTCGTTCGCCGACATGCGCGGCATCGGCGCGAACAAGACGCTGGTGCTGCTCAACGGCCGGCGTCTGGCCAACAACGCCTTATCGGGCACCAACTCGGCGGGCGGCGCGGTGGATCTGAACATGATCCCGTTTGCCGCCATCGAGCGCGTGGAAGTGCTGCGCGACGGCGCCTCGGCGCTGTACGGCACCGATGCGATCGGCGGCGTGATCAACTTCATCACCAAAAAATCCCTCACCGACGGCGCGCTGACCCTCGGCGGCGAAACCCCGACCCACAGCGGCGGTGGCGCAACCAAAGACATGAGCGCCAGTTGGGGTTACGGCGATCTGGAAGAAGACCGCTTCAACGTGCTCGGCGTGTTCAACTACAACAAGCAGCAGAACCTCGACGCCAACGACCGCTCGTTCGCCACCGACTACGCCCCCGGCCGCGGCCTCGATCAGACCTCCGGCACCGCGTTCCCCGGCAACTACAGCCAGAACGGCAACGCCACCAACCCGTTGGCCGCCAGCAATTGCAACGGGCCCAATCTGATAGCCCGCGACGGCTTGTGCCGCTTCAGCACACGTGAATTCATCGACCTGGTGCCGCAGACCGAGAAGACTTCGTTCTTCGGCAAAACCACCGGCAAGCTCGGCGACGATCACAACGTCAACCTCGAATATTTCTGGTCGCGCAACAACAACGCGACCGCCGTCGGCCCGGCGCCGTTGACCGGTCTGAGCCTGGATTCGTCGTCGCCCTACTACCCCGGCAATGGCATCACCCCGGCGCCGACCGAGTTCGCCCTCGACCCGACGCAACCGGTCGACGTCAACTGGCGTGAAACCGCCGCCGGCCCGCGTGAATCGAAGGACCAGAACACCAGTCAGCGCTTTCTGGTGAGCTTCGATGGCTTGGTTGCCGGCTGGGATTACAACGTCGGCGCCTCATACAACCAGAACAAAATCGTCTCCAGCGTCACCAGTGGTTATGTCAGCGATCAGGCGATGATCAACGGCCTCGCCAGCGGTTTGCTCAACCCGTTCGGCCCGCAGTCGGCCGCTGGCCAGCAATACATCGATAACGCCGCGTACCACGGCGCCTATTCCACCGCGGTCGGCCGGGTGGCCGGTTTCGACGGGCGCATCAGCCGCGAGATCGGCGACTGGTTCGGCGCCGGCCCGTCCGGTCTGGCCTTGGGTGGCGAGTACCGCAAAGAGAAATTCCATCAGGACTTCGAACAGTTTGCCGGCGACATCCAGAGCCTCGGCATCGACCCCAACGGCAGTGTCGAGGGCGACCGCAGCGTCAAAGCCGCCTACGCCGAAATCAACGTGCCGGTGCTCGACAGCCTGGAACTGTCCGCCGCCGTGCGCCACGACAAATACAGCGACTTCGGCAGCACCACCAACCCGAAATACTCGTTCCGTTATCAGCCGTTGAAAGAGCTGGTGGTGCGTGGCGCCTACAGCGAAGGCTTCCGTGCGCCGTCGCTGTACGAGCTGTATTCGCCGCGCAGCATCACCTTCACCCAGGGCTACTACAACGACCCGGTGCTGTGTACCGGCGGCGTGGTGCAACCGGGCGGCAACGGTGGCCGCGATTGCGGTCAGCAGTTCCTCAACCAGATCGGCGGCAACGAAGACCTGGCCCCGGAAAAGGCGCGCAACGTGACGCTGGGCTTCGTCTATCAGCCGATCAGCAACCTCTCGGTAGGTCTGGACTTCTGGTGGATTCACATTTCCAACCAGATCCAGCCATTCCCGGAATCCACCGTGTTCGATCAGGCCGGTTCCTATCAGGATCGTTTCGTACGTAACGCCGACGGCACGCTCAACTACATCGTCACCGGCAACGCCAACCTCGGCATCGTCGAAACCAACGGCGTCGATGTATCGCTCGACTATCGCTTCCCGAATACGCCGTACGGTCAGTTTGGCCTCGGCCTGCAAGGCACTTATGTCGATGAGTACGACTTCCAGAGCACCATCAAAGGCCCGTTCACCGACAAGGTCGGCGACTTTCAGGGTGACGGCGTGATTGCGCGCTGGAAGCACAACCTCACCGGCAGTTGGAGCCTGGGCGCGGCGCGGGCAGCGCTGACCAACCGTTTCACCACCGGCTACAACGACTACGACCGCGACACCCATTCGCGTGTGGCCTCGTATTCGGTGTGGGACCTGTCGGCCGGCTACACCTTCAACAAGGTGCTGGATGTCGATGCCGGGATGAAGAACGTCTTCGACCGCAACCCGCCGTTCTCCAACCAGGCCTACAACTTCCAGAGCGGCTATGACCCGCGCTACACCGACCCGCTGGGGCGCACCTTGTTTGCGCGCATGACTTACCACTTCTAACTGAAAACACCACAACCCTTTGTAGGAGTGAGCCTGCTCGCGATAGCGTTTTTTCAGTCAACCTTGCAGGGTCTGACTTGGCCTCATCGCGAGCAGGCTCACTCCTACAGTTTGAACCGTGTGCTTTCAGGGATTGGGGAGTGACTTCATGAATATCTTGCGCAACATGGCTGGCCTGCTTTTGAGCAGCGCGCTGCTGTGCTCCGGCCCCTCGGTGCTGGCCGCCGGCAGCCACGCGCTGACGGTGTACGGCGAGGCGCCGAAGTATCCGGCGAATTTCCAGCATTTCGATTTCGTCGATCCCAAGGCGCCCAAGGGCGGCTCGCTCAGCCGGGCGTCGATGGAGATCGGCCAGTACAACTACATCACCCCGTATGCCGATCAGGGCATTTCCGTGGTGCAGGTCAACGACTGGGTGTATGCGCCCCTGGCGTTCCGCTCGCTCGATGAGCCCTACACCGTTTACGGTCTGGTCGCCGAACAGATCGAGCGCGATCCCGACGGGCTCTGGGTGCGTTTCACCCTCAACCCCAAGGCGCGTTTTGCCGACGGCACGCCGATCAGCGCCGAAGATGTGCGCTACACCTTCAACCTGCTGATGACCAAGGGCAGCCTCAGTTATCGCCAGCAGTACGCTGATGTGCAGGACGTGCTGATCGAAGGCCCGCAGCAAGTGCGCTTCACCTTCAAGAACAACCTCAACCGCACGCTGGCGCTGGATCTGGCGACGATGCGCGTGGTGCCCGAACACTGGTGGAAAACCCGCGACTTCGCCAATGGCGGCGGTTTCGAGCCACCGCTGGGCAGCGGCCCGTACCGGGTGAGCAAGGTCGACGCCGGGCGCAGTATCAGTTTCCAGCGCGACCCGGACTGGTGGGGCAAGGACCTGCCGGTCAGTCGCGGCCTGTACAACTTCGACACGCTGACGGTGAATTTCTACGGCGACACCGACGTCGCTCGCCAGTTGTTGCAGGCCGGTGCGTTCGACTACAACCGCGAGTTTTCCTCATCCGGTTACGTCGTCGGCTACGACAGCCCGGCCCTGCGCGACGGGCGCCTGCAGCAAGCGATTCTGGCCCCGGAAAAACCCACCGCCGCGCAAGGCTTCGTGTTCAACCTGCAAAACCCGATCTTCAAGGATCGCCGCGTGCGCCAGGCGATCAGCCTGCTGTGGGATTTCGAATGGACCAACAAGCAGATGATGCGGGGCTTCTACGTGCGCCAGAACAGCTTCTGGCCGAAGAGTGAAATGGCTGCCACGGCGCTGCCCGACGCCGAGGAATTGCAGATCCTCGAACCGCTGCGCGGCAAAGTCCCCGATGAGGTTTTCACCACGGTGTATGAAGCGCCGAAAACCGACGGCAGTGGCTACATCCGCGACAAGCAATTGCAAGCGCTGAAGCTGCTCGCCGAAGCCGGCTGGACGCCGCAACACAATCGCCTGGTCAACGCTGCCGGTGAGCCGCTGGAATTCACTTTTCTCGACGGTCAAGGTGGCTTCGATCGCATGCTGCTGCCGTTCAAACGCACCCTTGCGCAGATCGGCATCACGCTCAATCTGCGGCGCATCGATTCGGCGCAATACGTTAACCGTCTCAATGCCCGCGACTACGACATGATCGTCACCACTTTCCCGCGCAGTGGCGATCCGATCGTCTCCCCCGGCCGCGAGTTGTACAGCCTGTACGCCTCGCAAAGTGCCACGCAGGTCGGCAGTTCGAACGCGATGGTGCTGGCCGATCCGGCGGTCGATCAACTGATCGACGGGCTGGTCCAGGCCAACAGCCGCCAAGCCATGGTGCATTACGCCCGCGCCCTCGACCGGGTGCTGCAATGGGGTTACTACATGATTCCCAACTACTACTCCAAAGGCACGCCGACGGTGTTTCAAAACCGCTTTGGCATGCCGGCCATGCAACCGGCGTACGACGAAGGCCTCAACACCTGGTGGGAAGTCTCGGCCAGGCCACTGACCACCCAGCAGATGCGCGCTCAGCTCGCGGGAGGCCAGTGACATGTTGCGTTATCTGAGTCGTCGCTTGCTGCTGATCATCCCTACATTGCTGTGCATTCTGGTGGTGAATTTCCTGATCGTGCAGGCCGCGCCGGGTGGACCGGTGGAGCAAGCCATTGCACGTCTGCAGGGTTTTGGCGGGCACAGCATGGGCGGTGGTGGCGAAGTCGCGGCAGTCGGCGGCGCCGGGCGGAGCAGCCGTGGTCTGGACCCGGCGCTGATCGAAGAAATCAAACACCATTACGGCTTCGACAAACCATTGCACGAACGCCTGTGGCTGATGCTGAAAAACTACGCGCAGCTGAATCTGGGCAGCAGTTTCTTTCGCGGCGCCAAGGTCACCGACCTGATCGTGCAGAAGCTGCCGGTGTCGCTGTCGCTGGGCTTGTGGGCGACGCTGATCACTTACCTGATTTCGATCCCGCTGGGCATTCGCAAGGCAATTAGAAACGGCAGCGCCTTCGATGTCTGGAGCAGCACGGCAATCATCGTCGGCTATGCGATGCCGGCGTTTCTCTTCGCCATTCTGCTGATCGTGGTGTTCGCCGGTGGCAGCTACGTCAACTGGTTCCCAGTGCAGGGGCTGGTCTCGGACGACTTCGACCAACTGAGCACGCTGGGCAAGCTCGGCGATTACCTCTGGCATCTGGTGCTGCCGGTTACGGCGCTGGTGATCGGCGGCTTCGCCACCCTGACGATTCTGACCAAGAACAGTTTTCTCAACGAGATCAGCCGCCAGTACGTGGTCACCGCGCGGGCCAAAGGCCTGACCGAGCGCCGCGTGCTCTACGGCCATGTGTTTCGCAACGCCATGCTTTTGGTGGTGGCCGGGGTGCCGTCGGCGCTGATCGAGGTGTTCTTCGCCGGCTCGCTGCTGATCGAAACCATCTTCAACCTCGACGGCCTCGGCCGGATGAGCTACGAAGCGGCGGTGTCGCGCGACTATCCGGTGGTGTTCGGCGCGCTGTTTCTGTTCACCCTGTTCGGCCTGTTGATCAAGCTGATCGGCGACCTCTGCTACACCCTGCTCGATCCGCGCATCGACTTCTCGGCGAGGACTGCCTGATGTTCACACTGTCTCCTCTGGGCCGACGCCGTGTCGCGCAATTCAAGGCCAACCGCCGTGGACGCTGGTCGCTGTGGCTGTTTATCGGCTTGTGCCTGATTTGCCTGGGTGGCGAATTGATCGCCAACGACAAGCCGCTGGTGATCCGCTACCACGGCGCCTTTTACTTTCCGATCCTCAGCGATTACCTCGAAACCGATTTTGGCGGCGAGCTGCCCTTTCAGCCGGATTACGCCAGCAATTACGTACACAAGCTGATTGAGGATCAGGGCGGCTGGATGCTGTTTCCGCCGATCCCGTTCAGCTACGACACGGTCAATTACGACCTTGCCGAACCGGCACCCAGTCCGCCCTCGGCGAGCAATTGGCTGGGCACCGATGATCAGGCTCGCGATGTGCTGGCGCGGGTGATTTTCGGCACGCGGATTTCGATTCTGTTTGCGCTGATTCTCACCGCCATCAGTGCGTTGATCGGCATCGTCGCCGGCGCGCTGCAAGGCTACTACGGCGGTTGGGTCGACCTGCTCGGGCAACGTGTGCTGGAGATCTGGTCGGGGCTGCCGGTGCTGTACCTGCTGATCATTCTGTCCGGTTTCGTCTCGCCGAGTTTCTGGTGGTTGCTGGGGATCATGGCGCTGTTTTCCTGGCTGGCGCTGGTCGATGTGGTGCGCGCCGAGTTCCTCCGCGGGCGCAATCTGGAATACGTCAAAGCCGCGCGGGCACTGGGTCTGACGGATAACGAACTGATGCGTCGGCACATCCTGCCCAACGCGATGACCTCTACCCTCACCTACCTGCCGTTCATTCTCACCGGTGCCATCGCCACCCTGACCGCGCTGGATTTTCTCGGTTTCGGCATGCCGGCCGGCACCGCCTCGCTGGGCGAGCTGATCGGTCAGGCCAAGCGCAATTTGCAGGCGCCGTGGCTGGGGCTGACGGCGTTTTTCGCCTTGGCGTTGATTTTGTCCTTGTTGGTTTTTATTGGTGAGGCCTGCCGTGACGCGTTCGATCCCCGGAGCTGACATGACTGACAACCTGATTGAAATTCGCGACCTGCGCGTGGCGTTCGCCGGGCAGCCCGTGGTGCACGGGGTCAACCTCGATATTCGTCGTGGCGAGTGCCTGGCGCTGGTCGGTGAATCCGGCTCGGGCAAATCGGTGACGGCGCATTCGATCCTGCGCTTGCTGCCGGGCAAGAACCTCAGCAGCAGCGGTTCGATCCGCTACAACGGCGTGGATTTGCTGCACGCCAGCGAGCAGCAGATGCGTGGCTTGCGCGGCAATCGCATCGCGATGATCTTTCAGGAGCCGATGACCTCGCTCAACCCGCTGCACACGGTGCAACGGCAGATCAGCGAAGTGCTGGAAACCCACAAAGGCCTCAAGGGCCGCGCGGCTCGCGCACGCACGCTGGAGCTGTTGGAACTGGTCGGCATTCGCCAGCCGTTGCAGCGTTTGAAGGCCTATCCGCATCAGCTCTCCGGCGGTCAGCGGCAACGGGTGATGATCGCCATGGCGCTGGCCAACGAGCCGGAGTTGTTGATCGCCGATGAGCCGACCACGGCGCTCGACGTCACCGTGCAGCAGAAGATTCTCGAACTGCTGATCGAGTTGCAGCAACGCCTCGGCATGTCGTTGCTGCTGATCAGCCATGACCTCAATCTGGTGCGACGTATCGCCCAGCGCGTCTGTGTGATGCGTCACGGCGAGATCGTTGAACAGGCCGACTGCGCAACGCTGTTCGACGCGCCGCAGCATCCTTACAGCCGTCTGCTGATCGAGGCCGAGCCGAGCGGCGCGCCGGTGCCCAGTCAATACGAGCACAACCTGCTCGAGGTTGATGATCTGAAGGTCTGGTTTCCCCTGCCCAAACCCTTGTTCAGCCGCCAGCAGGACTACATCAAAGCGGTGGACGGGGTCAGTTTTACCCTGCAACGCGGCAAGACTCTGGGGATTGTCGGCGAGTCGGGTTCGGGCAAGTCGACCCTGGGCCAGGCGATCCTGCGCCTGGTCGAATCCGAGGGCCATATCCGTTTCGGCAACAAGCAGCTGAGCCTGCTCAATCAGCGCTTGATGCGGCCGTTGCGGCGGCAGATTCAGGTGGTATTCCAGGACCCGTTCGGCAGCCTCAGCCCGCGCATGTCGGTGCAGCAGATCATTGCCGAGGGCTTGCTGACTCATGGCATCGGTACAGAAGCCGAGCGCGAAGCCGCGGTGATCCGCGTGCTTGAAGAGGTCGGCCTCGACCCGCAAAGCCGCCATCGCTATCCCCACGAATTTTCCGGCGGCCAGCGCCAACGCATCTCCATCGCTCGCGCACTGGTGCTGGAACCGGCACTGATCCTGCTCGACGAACCGACCTCGGCGCTGGATCGCACCGTGCAAAAGCAGGTGGTGGAGTTGTTGCGGCAATTGCAGATCCGGCATGGGCTGACGTATCTGTTCATCAGCCATGACCTGGCCGTGGTGCATGCGCTGGCGCATGACTTGATGGTCATCAAGGATGGCAAGGTCGTTGAGCAAGGGTCTTCGCAAGAGATATTCGCGGCGCCCCAACATCCCTACACCCAGGAACTCCTCAACGCCTCCGCCCTCAAGCCCAACACGAAACCCTGTAGGAGTGAGCCTGCTCGCGATAGCGGTATTGCAGTGATATGAGTGCTGCCTGACCCACCGCCATCGCGAGCAGGCTCACTCCTACAGGGATTGCGGTGGGTCATTGAAATTTATTTTCCAGGCACTGCATCCAATCGCCTCCGCCACGGGTAGTCCCTGTAACAGCCCACTTTTGTGCTGTCAGCGCTCTACCCTTTTCGGAGAATCATCGGATGAACATCACCCAGCTGATTGGCTTCACCGGTTTGCTCGCCGTCACCTCGACGACTTTTGCCCAGAGCAGTTATCCCGACACCATCAAAGTGCCGGACGGCCACAAGATCGCTCTGGAAACCACCGGCGTCGGCGAGATCACCTATGAATGCCGCGACAAGCCGAACATGGCCGGCCAGACCGAGTGGACCTTCGTCGGCCCGAAAGCCGTGCTCAATGACCGCAGCGGCAAGCAGGTCGGCACCTACTTCGGCCCGCCAGCCACCTGGCAGGCCAAGGACGGTTCGAAAGTCACCGGCACGCAACTGGCCGTGGCGCCTTCGAGCCCGGGCAACCTGCCGTATCAACTGGTGAAAGCCAACCCGGCTGAAGGCAAAGGCGCGATGAGCGGCGTGAGCTACATCCAGCGCGTTGCGCTCAAGGGCGGCGTGGCCCCGGCCAGCGCCTGCACGGCGGCGAACAAGGGCAAGCAGGAAGTGGTGAAATATCAGGCGGATTACATCTTCTGGGCGGCGAACTGATTTTCTTCCTGCGCCGCATACCCTGTGGGAGCGGGCTTGCCCGCGATTCCGGTGGGTCAGTGAAATCCTTTCTGCTGACACGACGTCATCGCGGGCAAGCCCGCTCCCACAAGGCTTTATGGTGTTTGCTCGAATGTCAGCTAGATTGCACACCATGCCTTTAGCCGAATCCGATTTCGATTTCGATTACCAAGACCGTCTCGCTGCCTGTGCCCGCGGCGAGCGTGCGGCCCTGCGCGATTTGTATGTGCAAGAAGGCCCGCGCCTGCTCGGCGTGGCCAAGCGGCTGGTGCGCGACACGGCACTGGCGGAGGACATCGTTCATGAAGCATTCATCAAGATCTGGAACGGCGCGGCGGGGTTTGACCCGGCGCGCGGTTCGGCGCGTGGCTGGATGTTCAGCGTGACCCGCCATCTGGCGCTGAACCTGTTGCGCGATCACGGTCGCGAAACGCCGCTCAGTGCCGAGCACGAAGTGGCGACCGAGGATGACGGCTTCGATGCCGCCGCACATTCGGCGCGCATCCACCGTTGCCTGGAACAGCTGGAGCCGCAGCGGCGCACCTGCATCCTGCATGCGTATGTCGACGGCTACAGCCACGCGCAGATTTCGGCACGCCTCGGCACGCCGCTGGGCACCGTCAAAGCGTGGCTCAAGCGCAGCCTCAATGCGTTGCGGGAGTGCATGGGATGAGCGGCGAATCGGCGCAGGAACGTGATGAACTGGCCAGCGAATATGTGCTCGGCACGCTGTCGTTCGAACAGCGGATCGAGGTGCAGCGACGCTTGCCCAACGACCCCGAGCTGCGTGCGGCAGTGGACGCCTGGGAGCGGCGCCTGCTGGAGCTGACCGATCTGGCCGAGCCGCAGCAGCCGTCGGCCCTGCTGTGGCCACGCATCGAACGCAGCCTCAATCGCCTCCCGGAAAAAGCGCCTGCAACATCGTGGTGGAATCGGCTGCCGCTGTGGCGCGGCTTGAGTGCGGCCGGTCTGGCGGCGACCTTGGTATTGGGTTCGATTCTGCTGACCCAGACCGCGCCGAAACCGAGCTATCTGGTGGTGCTGGTGGCGCCGCAGGACAAGGCACCGGGCTGGGTGATCCAGGCCAGCAACTCGCGCGAGATTCAGCTGATTCCGCTCGGCGTGGTCGAAGTGCCGGCAGACAAGGCCCTGGAGTTCTGGACCAAAGCGGACGGCTGGCAAGGGCCGGTGTCGCTGGGGCTGGTCAAACCGGGCGAGGCCTTGTCGGTGCCGCTGGATAAACTGCCGCCGCTGCAACCGAACCAGTTGTTCGAGCTGACGCTGGAGGGCGCCAATGGGTCGCCGATCGGCAAACCGACCGGGCCGATTCAGGCGATCGGCCGCGCGGTGAAGGTGCTTTAAGGCTCTGTTCTGCGGCTTGCAGCTACCATCATCGGCGTCGATGTTCACCATCACGGCAATGAAGTTCTCAGAAAAAATTCCGGGCGTAACATCAGCTCCATACCAACCAACAACACCCCGGAGCACACCATCATGAAACGCCAGACTCTTCTCAGCATCGCTTTCTCGGTTTTCGCAGTTAACGCTTTTGCCGCTACCCCGGCCCACACAATGATCGCCGCTGACGGCTCGGACAAATTGATCGAAAGCCGTCTGGCTGAAGGTGGTTCGGATCGTCTGATCGAACGCCGCGTGGCTGAAGGTGGTTCGGATCGTCTGATCGAACGTCGCGTCGCTGAAGGTGGTTCGGATCGTCTGATCGAACGCCGCGTTGCCGAAGGTGGTTCGGATCGTCTGATCGAGCGTCGTGTCGCTGAAGGTGGCTCGGATCGTCTGATCGAACGCCGCGTTGCCGAAGGTGGTTCGGATCGTCTGATCGAACGCCGCGTTGCTGAAGGTGGCTCGGATCGTCTGATCGAACGCCGCGTTGCTGAAGGTGGCTCGGATCGTCTGATCGAACGTCGTGTCGCTGAAGGCGGTGCTGATCGCATGAACGAACTGCGCAACGCTTGAATGAATGGCGGCACGCGCAACACCGCAGAAAAACCCGGCTCCCTCAGCCGGGTTTTTTACGTCTACCGTTTTTACCCGGCCTTGGCCATGCAGCGTTTGTAGCGCTCGTCCACACGCTTGGCGAACCACGCGGTGGTGAGTTTGCGGGTGATCTTCGGACTTTGCAGGACGATGCCCGGCAACACCGCCCGCGGCAATGGCTTGCCTTCAGCCTGCTCGGCCAGTTCAAAGACCCGCTTGTAGAGTTTGCTCTCTTCGAATTCTAGGGTTTTGCCCTTCTCCAGCTGATCGCGAATGCTCGGGTTGCGCATGCCCAGCGATTTGCCGAGGGTACGCACCGCCAGTTCCGTGCCGCCGGGCATGATCGAGTCATAGCGGATCAGGTCGCCATCGAGCGCCAGCGGGATGCCCGAAGCACGGCTCACGGCATTCTGGAACGCAGCGTTGCGGCTGGCGTACCAACCGGCATTGAAATCGGCGAAGCGGTACAACGGCTCGCGGTAACTGACCGGATAACCGAGCAAATGCGCGATACCGAAATACATGCCACCGCGCCGGCTGAACACTTCGCGGCGAATCGTGCCGTCCACCGGGTACGGATAATCCTTGGCGTGCTGTTCGGCAAATTCGATGCTGACCTGCATCGGTCCGCCGGTGTGCACCGGGTTAAAGCCGCCGAACAAGGTGCGGCCCATCGGCACCATGCCGATGAAATCATCGAAAATCGCACTCAGCTCTTTCTCGCTGCGCGCCGCATTCAGGCGTTCGCTGTAACTCTTGCCGTTGGGCGAGCGCACTTGCAGGGCACCGCTGACCAGCAGGCTGGGGATGTGCACTTTGGCGGCGCGGCGGTCGATTTCGTCACGGGCGATCTTGCCCAGGCCAGGGACTTTCGGGTCAGCCTGAAAGGTCGATTCCTGCTCGGCCACGGCCAGCACCGAACACAGATTTTGCGTGGTCGGGCTGATGTCCTGCGCGGCGAAAGCCGCATAGATGTCGGTGGCCCAGCCTTGCCGGTCGGGGATCTTCGCCGGCAGCAGCCGGACGATTTCGGCTTTCACCTCGGCGGGTGGGCGTGGCAGCGGTTCGCTGCCGCGCTGGCTGGCGCAACCGGCCAATGCCAGCAAAGCCGCGAGAGTGATGAGTAAGCGAGGGGTGTGCATGTTGCGTTATCCAGTCCGTTGAGGCGCCCCCACCATACACAATCGCTGGCAAACCGTGGGCCGTGACACAAAGAACACCCTGAACCCTGTGGGAGCTGGCTTGCCAGCGATAGCGGTAGATCAGCCAGCATGATTTTGCCTGTGCCGACGCCATCGCTGGCAAGCCAGCTCCCACAGGTTATGGGGTGTTGTTCAGATCCCCGCCAACGCCAGATCCATCGCAAAGTAGGTGAAGATCAGATCCGCACCCGCGCGCTTGATCGCGCCGAGGCTTTCGCGCACCACGCGATCCTCATCGATCGCGCCGGCCTGGGCGCCGAACTTGATCATCGCATACTCGCCACTGACCTGATACGCCGCCAGCGGCAGGTTCGACGCCTGACGAATGTCGCGGATGATGTCGAGGTAGGCGCCGGCCGGTTTGACCATCAGCGCGTCGGCGCCTTCCTGCTCGTCGAGCAGCGATTCGCGCAGGGCTTCGCGGCGGTTCATCGGGTTCATCTGATAGCTTTTGCGGTCGCCCTTGAGCGCGCTGCCACCGGCCTCGCGGAACGGGCCATACAGCGCCGAAGCGAATTTGGTCGAATAAGCCACGATCGGAATCTGGGTGAATCCGGCCGCGTCCAGCGCCTGACGAATCGCCCGCACCTGGCCGTCCATCGCGGCCGACGGCGCGATCACATCGGCACCGGCACGCGCCGCCGCCACGGCTTGTTTGCCGAGGTTGATCAGGGTCTGGTCGTTGTCGACTTCGTGGTTGTGCATCACGCCGCAGTGGCCGTGATCGGTGTACTCGCAAAAGCAGGTGTCGGACATCACGATCATTTCCGGCACGGCGTCCTTGGCGATGCGCGACATGCGCGACACGAGGCCGTCTTCACGCCAGGTGTCGCTGCCGTTGCTGTCCAGATGATGCGAGACGCCGAAAGTCATCACCGACTTGATCCCGGCGCGCGCGTAGCGCTCGATTTCGCTGGCCAGCTTGCGCTCGGGAATGCGCTGCACACCGGGCATGCTGGTGATCGGCACGAAGTCGTCGATGTCTTCTTCGACGAAGATCGGCAGGACCAGATCGTTCAGGCTGAACTCGGTTTCCTGGAACAGACTGCGCAGGCTCGCATTGCGGCGCAGACGGCGGGGACGTGCTTCGGGGAACTGACTGGACATGGGGCCTTTCCTGAAAACGGCGGATGAGACGAAAGTCGTAGGGGCGAAGCTTATGCCTTGCGGGGGTTGGGGTACAAACCTGGATCAATCAAGAGAGCGTTTCCGGGTTCGCAACAATCTCCAGAACACCACAAATCCCTTGTAGGAGTGAGCCTGCTCGCGATAGCGGTATATCAGCCACACATTTTTTGACTGACACACCGCTATCGCGAGCAGGCTCACTCCTACAGAGGAATGCGGTGAGTCAGGAAGGAATGCTGAGGCCGCGAACGACCGCAGGCCTTGCGAGAAACAGCTCCAGCACTCGCGTGACATTGGGGAAATTCTGAATGCCCACCAGATCTCCCGCTTCATAAAAGCCGATCAGGTTACGCACCCACGGGAACGTGGCGATATCGGCAATGGTGTAACGCTCGCCCATGATCCAGTCACGTCCTTCCAGGCGCGTATTCAACACGTTGAGCAGACGCTTGCTTTCATCAACGTAACGGTCGCGCGGACGCTTGTCTTCGTAATCCTTGCCGGCAAATTTGTTGAAGAAACCGAGCTGGCCGAACATCGGGCCGATGCCGCCCATCTGGAACATCAGCCACTGGATCGTCTCGTAACGCAGCGCGCCTTCCTGGGCCAGCAACTGGCCGCTTTTGTCAGCCAGATAGATCAGGATGGCGCCGGACTCGAACAGCGGCAGCGGCTGGTCTTGCGGGCCATGCGGATCGAGGATCGCCGGAATCTTGTTGTTCGGGTTCAGCGACAGGAACTCTGGCGAGGTCTGGTCATTGGTGTCGAACCCGACGCGGTGCGGCTCGTACGGCAGGCCGATTTCTTCGAGCATGATCGAGACTTTCACGCCGTTGGGCGTCGGCAGGGAATAGAGCTGAATCCAGTCAGGGTACTGCGCCGGCCATTTCTGGGTGATCGGGAACGCGGACAGATCGGTCATGGGAAGCATCCAGTCACAAATTAGAAGCCGATCATAAAACAGGCCCGCCGCAGCGCCTACACGAACCGTAACATCCTGTCGCTAACCTGCGCTCAAGCTCGCATAGTTTGTCGTTAAAGTGCCGCACGGCGGGCCGAATCGAACCAAACGACCCGGGACGACTCTGAGCTATGCCTTTTTGCAGAGGAAGCTGTTCACGACATGGAAAACACCCGGCGCCGGCAGCCCGTGGTGTAACGGTTTGTCAGCCCTAACTGAATTTGCTGAAGACTTTTTATTTCATGACGAACCTGATGAGTTTCGCCAAACGTTTCAAACACCGTGCCTATGTATTCCTGCCTTCCCTGCTGGCCGTGACTGCGTTGGCGTTGTCGCTGGAGTCCAGCGAGAGCCGCGCACAGCCGGCCGACGGCACGCAGACGCTGGTGTTTCTGCGCCATGCCGAAAAACCCGAAGGCGGCTTGGGTCAGCTCAACTGCCAGGGCCTGAACCGTGCCATCGACCTGTCGACGCTGCTGCCGGAAAAATTCGGCAAGGCCGACTACGTGTTTGCTGCCAATCCGACGCGCAACGTCGAGGAAGGCGAACTGGACAATTCCTACAGCTACATTCGTCCGTTGATGACCATCAGCCCCGCTGCGATCAAGCTCGGCCTGCCGGTGAACATCGAGTTCTCGGCCAATGACACCAGCGATCTGGCCCGCGAACTGCTGGACGAGAAGTACCACAACTCGACGATCTACACCGCCTGGTCACACGGCTATCTGCCAGAGCTGATCAACAAGGTTGCGGGCAACGCGGTCGGCAAGAAACAGAACATCACCGAGGACTGGGCGGGCAATGATTTCGACTCGCTGTATGTGCTGACCCTGACCTGGCACAACGGCAAGGCCAGCCTGCAGAGCCACAGTTACAAGCAGGGGCTGGATCATGGCGAGCAGAGCTGCCCGACCTGAGTTCTTGCATTGGCCTTGCTGGCCCCATCGCCAGCAGGCTGGCTCCCACAGGTTTTGTGTGCGCCACATCCCTTGTGGGAGCTAGCCTGCTAGCGATGAGGCCAGCCAAAGCAACCTCAACCTTTCTGTCTCACCCGCCCCCGCAAATACTCAATCACCGCCCCCCGCTCCCCGGCAAACTCGATCCGCCCACCCTTCTTCTCGCGCTGGAACACATACATCGGGTCGTAATACTCACGCAGCAAGCCTTCGATCCAGCCGCGATGCAGGTCCACCGCGCCGCTGCGGGCCTGCTCGGCCAGTGCGTCTTCCATCAACAGCAACAGACGTCGATGGCGCTCGCCACCCAGACGTTTCTGTACGTTGTTCAGGCTCTCTATCAGGCGTTCGGAAAACAGCGTGAAACCCTCCTCGCCATGGACCGCTGAAAACTCCGCCGCCAGATCGGTTACGTAATCACGCAGGATCCGCTCGACGCGATCCTCGAAGCGGTCCTCCAGCCAGACCATCGGGTATTGCTGCATGCTCTGATACAGCGACAGCGGCAAGGCGCAACTGCCAACTACCCGGCTCTCATCCTCGAGCACGAACTGCTCGATACCGGCATCGCGTTTTTTCAGAATGTCGATGGCCAGGCGGTTTTCGAAATCGATGTTCGACGGCTGCCCGGTCGCGCGTTTGCCGAAGCTCGAACCGCGATGATTGGCGTGCCCTTCCAGATCCAGACCATTGCGCAGCTGCACCAGCACTTCGGTCTTGCCGGTGCCGGTCATGCCGCCGAGCAAAACGAAATCGCACTGGGCGATGGCTTGTTCAAGGGTATCGATGAGAAAACTGCGCATCGCCTTGTAGCCGCCACCGACGCGCGGATAGTCGATGCCGGCCTCGTCGCGCAGCCATTGCTGGGTGATCTGCGAGCGCAGGCCGCCACGAAAACAATAGAGATAACCATCAGGATGGGCCCGGGCGAAATCGGCCCAAGCCTGGATGCGCTCGGCCTTCACCGCGCCGGACACCAGTTGATGACCCAGTTCGATAGCCGCCTGCTGGCCGTGCTGTTTGTAGCAGGTGCCGATTTTTTGCCGCTCGGCGTCGTTCATCAGCGGCAGGTTGACCACGCCGGGGAACGCACCCTTGTGAAACTCGACCGGCGCGCGGGCGTCCAGCAGCGGCCGGTCGTTGAGGAAGATGTCGCGGTAATCGGTGCAGTCGCGGAGCATCAAATCACCTCGACTGCGTTCGTCTGTCGCTCGACCAGTTCGCCGATTGGCGCTAGGTTCAGGCCCAGTTCGGCGGCAACCGCGAGGAATTCCTCGTTGCCCTCCGGCGTCACGGCGATCAGCAGACCACCACTGGTTTGCGGGTCGCACAACACGCGTTTGTGCAACTCCTGGACGCGGCCGACCTGTTTTGCGTAGCTGTCGAAATTGCGCAACGTGCCGCCGGGCACGCAGCCCTGATCGAGGTAATACTCGACGCTGTCCAGACGCGGCACGCGGTCATAGGCGATGCGCGCGGTGAGCTGGCTGCCGTCAGCCATTTCCACCAGATGCCCGAGCAGACCAAAACCGGTGACATCGGTCATCGCCGTAACGCCGGCGAGTTTGCCGAAACGGCTGCCGGGCTTGTTCAGGGTGCACATCCAGTCACGGGCTAAACCGACGTCGGCGGCGCGCAGCTTGCCCTTCTTTTCGGCGGTGGTGAGGATGCCGATGCCCAGCGGCTTGGTCAGGTACAACAGGCAACCGGCGGTGGCGGTGTCGTTGCGCTTCATGTGGCGCTTTTCCACCAGACCGGTCACCGCGAGGCCGAAAATCGGCTCCGGCGCATCGATCGAATGCCCGCCGGCCAGCGGAATGCCCGCCGCGTCGCACACCGAGCGGCCACCGCGAATCACTTCCCGCGCCACTTCCGGCGCCAGCACATTGACCGGCCAGCCGAGGATCGCGATCGCCATCAGCGGATCACCGCCCATCGCGTAGATATCGCTGATCGCATTGGTCGCGGCGATGCGGCCGAAGTCGAACGGATCATCGACGATCGGCATGAAAAAGTCCGTGGTCGATACCACACCGCGCTCGGCATCGATCTCGTACACCGCCGCGTCATCGCGCGATGCGTTGCCGACCCACAGTTTGGGGTCGAGGTTCTGTGCGCCACTGCCGGCCAGAATCACTTCCAGCACCTGCGGAGAAATCTTGCAGCCGCAACCGGCGCCGTGGCTGTATTGGGTCAGACGAATCGGCTCGCTCATGGGAGGGTCTCTGGCAATGAATGGGGCGGATTCTAGCAGAGCGCGAACCCGCAGATTTTTGCGCTGTCCGAGCGGCCCCTTCGCGAGCAGGCTCGCTCCCACATTTGTACTGCGATCGCCTGTCGGCACCGCCCCGTCAGTCCCTGCAAACCTCAGCAAAAATCTGCGTAATCGGCCGATGCGGCTGGCGCTTGTGCATCTGCCGCACCTGTTTACTCAGTCGCAACAGTTCTTCGCTGGGCTTGGCCCATTGCTCTTTCGCCAGCGGCTCGGACCATTCGCGCATAACTTCGGGCAACGCCTGTTTGCCGATTCTTTCGAGTCGGCGCACTTCCCATTCGACCAGGCGATTGGGGATCGTCCATAAGGTCATGACGTGATACAGGTACCAAAAGAACCCCGAAAGCCGCGAGCGGCGGCCTTCACGGATCTGCTGGTGCATCCGCGCGCGGGCATTGCGGAAAGTATGCAGGCCTTCGTGGGGCGGGTCGTCCGGGCCTTGCAGGTCTTGCAGGTCCTGGATCGATTTGAGGTCGTTGACTTCGTACTCCATGTAACCGCGAATCGCCTCCCAGTGGCTGATCGCGAGCTCCAGGCCGGCGCATTGGAATTCCTGGCTTATGAGAGTTTCACCTTGGTAGAAACCGATACCCATGCCGTATTGGCGATGGATGCCGAACTGGGTGGCGCCTTTGGCTTCGATGATCCACGCGGACAGCGATTCCCACGGGACGAAGACTGGTTCAGTGGCGCCTTCGGGCATGAAGCAGACTTCGCGGCGTTGGCGGTTGAAGCGGGTCGGGATGAGGGAGAGGCGTTTTTTGTGAGCGTGGTGCCAGACGCCCAGGCCGATGAGCAAGATCAAGGGGCCGCAAATTAATTCATTTTCCAATGCCACTTCGAATACACCAACCATTGATTCCCAAATTTCCTCGTTTCCATAGCCAAATAGAATCCCTAGTAAGCCAGTGAACAAAGGAGATAAAACGAGAACCATAAAGGTGCCTGTGGTCGTCACGCCGAGGATTAGCTGCCACGGGAAGACCTCTAGTGAGCCGAGACCAAAGTCCATGTACCCGTCATTGAGCGATCCGATGTGAGGTCCGTAAGGCGGTATCGATGAAGGTAATGGCAACGGTGCGAGATAGGTAATTTTCCCGCTTGGAAACGGCTCCACATCGCCCGCTCTTCTAATCACCTCACATTGCGCAGTAGCAAGAGGCTCATCGTGATTATTCAGCATGGTCAGCCCATTCGAGATATTGAGTTTCAACCAGCAGAACCGGAGGGTTTTCTTGACCGAGGCGGGAGCTACGACTGAGAAATGGCGGTCACCCCAAGGCTCTCCAACCTTGACCAACATCATCCGAAACATCCGCATCCAACGCGGTCCCCTGTGGGAGCGAGCCTGCTCGCGAATACGCTCAAACAGCCAAAAAGCTTCCCACTCACTGATCACAAAACTGCTCTGCATCAGTCTGCAGCTCGCCTGCAAACCTCAGCAAAAATCTGCGTAATCGGTCGATGCGGCTGGCGCTTATGCATACGCCGCACTTGTTCACTCAGTCGCAACAGCTCTTCACTGGGCTTGGCCCATTGCTCTTTCGGCAGCGGCTCGGACCATTCGCGCATAACTTCGGGCAGCGCCTGCTTGCCGACTCTTTCGAGTCGGCGCACTTCCCATTCGACCAGGCGATTGGGGATCGTCCATAAGGTCATGACGTGATACAGGTACCAGAAGAAACCCGACAACCGCGAGCGCCGGCCTTCGCGGATCTGCTGATGCATTCGCGCGCGGGCATTGCGGAAGGTGTGCAGGCCTTCGTGGGGCGGGTCGTCCGGGCCTTGCAAATCCTGCAAGTTCTGGATGGATTTGAGGTCGTTGACCTCGTATTCCATGTAGCCGCGGATCGCCTCCCAGTGGCTGATCGCAAGCTCCAGGCCAGCGCACTGAAATTCGAGGCTGGTGAGGGTTTCGCCGTGATGAAAACCGATGCCCATGCCGTATTGGCGATGGATGCCGAACTGGGTGGCGCCTTTGGCTTCGATGATCCACGCGGACAGCGATTCCCAAGGGACGAAGACTGGTTCAGTGGCGCCCTCGGGCATGAAGCAGACTTCGCGGCGTTGGCGGTTGAAGCGGGTTGGGATGAGGGAGAGGCGTTTTTTGTGGACGTGGTGCCAGACGCCCAGGCCGATGAGGAGCGTAAAAGGCCCCGTCAATAGAATGTTCTCGCGAGCCTCTTCGAAGATGGCAAGCATTGACTCCCATATGGCTTCTTGACCATAGCCGAAAATAATCCCTAAAAAGCCAGTAATAATCGGAAATAAAAAAAGCACCGAGAACGACGTAGCAAATGGCCCTCCCAGAGTCATTTGCCACATGAAAACTTCCGGCTGGCCTAATCCGAAGTCCATGTAAACATCATTGAGTTCACCGATATGCGGGCCATAAGGTGGCATCGGTGTTGGCAATGGCAACGGTGCGAGATAGGTAATTTTCCCGCTTGGGAACGGCTCCACATCCCCCGCTCTTCTAATCACCTCACATTGCGCAGTACCAAGAGGCTCATCGTGATTATTTAGCATGGTCAGCCCGTTCGAGGTATTGAGTTTCTACCAGCAGCACCGGAGGGTTTTCCTTGACCGAGCCGGGAACAACAACGGCAAAATGGCCGGTATCCCGAGGATCGATATGTATGACACGGGTTCGGGATGCCCACTCGCCATTGCCATTAACAGCTTGAATACATACGGCAAGTTCGAGCGTTTCCTTTGCAGGCACGTACTCAGAGTCGGGACGGACGGGGTATTGAAGGCAAAGTACCAAACCATCTGGCGATGACTTCACGATTCGCAGACTGCTCAATATCTCTTCACTTATGACCTCCCTGCGCACTTGCGGCACACCGCGACCATGCAGCGGTAGAACAAGTCGATGGGCGCCGATTCCCAAGCGATGGGTCGGTTTACCGTTCAACGGCGGCATAAGATCATTTAGCGCCAGCCTCGGCAAAACCAAATGAATATCGCTGGGCTTGGCGCCAAATAGTAAGGTCTTCAGCCAAGTGTCACTGGGATCAGGTCCTGATTGGGCATAAGGAGCGTGTATTAAAAAAGCGAGATAACTTTGATAGTCATCCAGGGAGTGGTCACCGCGCATCTCTTCATCATGGCTCCAAGGCGTGATTTTCAACCACTTATCGTGGGCAGAGAGGTTGTAACGATTGAACAGCCAAGTACCGACGAACTCCAGCACGGTGAACAACGCGCCGGCTAAATTAAAGCGAAAGAATACTAAAGAAAGACGTGTACCAGCGGCAGCCCAGGCGACTGTCCTTGCCGCATTGTTTTGGGCATTAATTATTTTATAGCCAGCAAACAGCGTTTCACTTAAACCGTATGTGTTGGCGGACGCCATGCCGCCAGCGCCCAGCGTCGCAAGTGCAGCCCCGGTTTGCGCCGAGTGATCTCCGCTACGAACAGCTTCCTGCCAATTGCGTCTGTGATTGTTAAAACTGTTAACAGATGACAGTAGACCGAAGGTGTAAGTGAATCCCCCCAACCCCACATGCAACTTCCCCACTTGCACACGAACCTGTTGCAACGCTTCAAGCTGCAAACTCCCGACAAGACTCGTGCTGCGAGCCCTTAACGCTGTATCTGCAAGCCCCTGTGCAGCGGTAAATCCGGCTGCGCCTGTCGCGGCCAGAGCCGCAAAAAATTCCGCTCGTTTCTTCCCATCCCTCGTCTGCTTCATCACCTCCCGATAAGCTCCCAGCAAATTCACCACCTGCACCAACACCACCAACAACCCCATCCCTTCCGTCCGCACCAGACTTGCCTTCGAAACCCCAGCCACACCAGCGCGAATATTCTCCAGCAACCCACGCAATTCCCGCTGCTGCGGCGGCGGAAACACCACCGTCACGCCCGCTTTCGCCGGCGTGGCGCCGTAAAGCCGCGCCGAGCGATCCGGCAGTTCATCAATCGGGCTCAACGCCGCCGCTAACCGACCTTCGAACAACGTCAGCTGCGTGCGCACGCGGACGACTTCTTCCTGCAATTCCACTGCCCGGGCGGTTTTGTGGCCCTGGCGGTTTTTGTTGTGGGTGAGCTGGTTGCGCTCGCGGTTGAGGGTTTTCAGGTACTCGCGTTCGCGCAGCGTTTCCTTGATTGTGGCTTGCAGCGCGGTTTGTTCCGCCGGGGTGGACACGGTGAAGGTCACGCCGGTTGTGCGGGCCGCATCGAACAGGCGCAGGCGCAGCGCTTTGGGCAGGCGCTGGAACAGTTCGTCCAGTTCGGGAATTTTCTCGCCGGTCAGGTCGAAACCTTCCAGCGCACGGCTTAGGCCGAGGTTCAGGGCCGGGCTGTAGGTGTCCTGCACCGCTTCGGCAAGAACACGGCTGTGCGCGGGCAGGTCGTCGAGCGCCGGCAGGTGCGGTTGTTCGATTTTCTGCAGTTTGCTCAGCCAGTCCGGCAGGTTGTTGAACATCGCCATGCCGGCGTTGAACAGCGTTGAATATTGCCCGGCGTGCTCGGTCTGCAGGCGCAGCGCCAAGGTGTAGAACAGCGGGCGGGTCAGTTGTGGATGGTGCTCAAGGTAACCGAGCATCTGTTCATTGGCCGCGTCGCTGCGGCCGATGTCCTTGAGGCAGGCGTATTCGCTGGCGAAGGCCTGATCGATCTGCACCGGCAATTGCGCATCGAAATACCATGCCGAGCGATGGAAACGCCCGGCGCTCAGCAGCTGCGCGCGGTCGGCGGTGATGCGTTCGAGCAGGCGATTCCAGCGGCCTAAGTTGTCGCGATGGCGGGTCAGCACCTCGTCCATGGCCGGGCGGTCGATCAGGTCGTTGATGCCGCGTTTGCCACTCAGGAGCGGGCCGTCGAGCACGTCGTTCATCCGCCGGTTCTGGTCCTTGCCGAGGTCGACCAGCGTGCTCAGGTGCCGTTCGACAAAGTCCTGGGGGGCGACTTCAAGAAAGTATTCGCGGGTGTAAAAACGCCGGTCCGCTTCGGCGGTAACGCGACCGTGCGCGCTGAAATCCGGGGCAACGCCGTCGAAGCGGTTCAGCGCCAGCGACTGGTCCAGCGCCTTTTCGCGCTGTTGCTGCAGTTCAGGTCGAGCCTGAGTATCCGCCGGGACAAGCTCACCACCCTTGTTCAGATATTCCAGCAGCGCTTGCCGAATATTTTCCCGGTCCGGTTCGGGCAACTGCTCAAGTTCAGCAAACAATGCCTGAGCGCGCGGATCCTCACTGGCCTTGGCCAACGTGTCGAAATCCTGGGCACCGAGCTGACTCAGCGACTCAATGTAACTGGCCAGCAGGTAATCCCGCTCGTTGTTGTCGGTGTTGCTCCACTGCTCAATCCAGCCGACAACCGTGTCCTGATAATCAGCCAGATCACGCATCACCCCGAGGTCGTCGTTGACCAGCAGAAACAGCGTGTCGTCCTGATACGGCCCGCGGACCCGGCCGAGGAATTCGCCGATGTGCGCCTCGCGAAAACGCCGCGGGTTCTCCCACAGATACGGCTCGCGCTCGTGCTCCGGGGCGTCGCTGACCTGCACCGGCGGCATGCGCGTGGCGTCCGCCTCGGCAACCGGTTCGGCGACGCTGGCCACTTCCGCCAGCCACTGTTTGGTCTGGGCCACGGTGAGCAAATGCTCGCCACCGGTCTGACAATGCACCGGCCCCAGGTCGACCGCCTGCATGAAATGCTCGCGCTCCTCGCGACTGTCCAGAACCTGTCGACATTTGGCCGCGCTCAACGGCACGTCGGCGAAGGTGACGTACAACGTACTCTTGCGCGCAAAGATCAACGCCGGCCGCTCTTCGATGGCGGCGCGCTGATCTTCGGTAACGGTTTTGCCCTGATGCAGCAACGCCGTAACGATGCCGTCCAGCACGCGGTATTCGTAAAGCTCGCCGCTGAGGCTGTCGATGATGTACAGCCAGCCATCGCGCAATCGCCGAATGCCCAGCGGGTGCGCGGTCAGGGCATAGGGCAGGTTCAATTCGGCGACGGGGTCGTGCGGCCGCTCCACCAGACCGTAAGCCAGCGGCAGCAACTGCACATGGGTTTGCCGCAGCGGGCAGAAATCCAGCGAGCCGAAGGGTTTTTTCGAGGCAGCGGCGGCGGCGAGAATCGCAGGATGAGTCATGGTTTATTCCTTTGGCTGGCCCACCGCTCCGCCAGATCAACGGCCAGCGCGACGCGCTCGCCGGGTGGTTGCAGCGAGGGGCTGTGGAGCAACTGTTGAATGTGCGGGTGTTGCTCGATAGCACTGCCGTCGAGCAGCGCCGTCAGGTTGGCGTAGTTGAACAACTCGGCCTGACAGCTCAGATGCAGCGCGCTGGCCCGGGCTTCGATGTCTTCGAGCATCGGCCACCGCAGGCTCAGGGTTTCCCCTCTGTGAAAATCGCGAAAGTACCTCAACAGGTGCGCATCGAGATCGAGCAACATGCGCCGCCGGTCGACCTGATCCAGTGCCGCGCTCTGCTCTGCGCTGAGGCGATAAGGCGGGCACAGCGGCGGGCATTCCGCTTGGCGGGGCCGGTGGACGTGCCAAACCGCAGGCACCCGGTCGGCCGTGACCACACAGGTCAACGGCCCGAACAGTGAGGGCTGCGCGCTGGCAAACAAGGCCTGCACCACTGCCGCATCCGCCAGACGCAACAGCGCCGCCGCGCCGGTCGGCAGTTCCACCGTGAGCAGTTTTCGCCAGTGCTCGGCGACGACATGGGCCGGCGCACCACTGAACATCAACACGCCGCATTCGTCCTCGGCATGTTGCAGATGGAAGTTGAGCAAAGCCGCGTCGGACGGTGCGAGCGCGACCAGCAATGGCGACACCTCGCGCAACGCCGAAAACGGCGGCTGGTCGTACAGGGCAAGGGGGCTGACCGCCGGGCTGATCTGCTGCAGACGCTGCGGCAGACCGCTGAGCACCGCACCGTCGAGCAGTAGAAAGGCCTGCTCGACGGTCCATGGCAAACCGTCCGGCAATGCACGCAAATCGCTCATGCCTGGCTCGCCTCGCAGATCAGGCAACGCGAGGTACGCGTTGAGACCAAAGCATGCCGTTGCTGCAGCGCATCGAAGGCCACCTTCAACACCGGCAGCGCGCCGGGCACCAACGGCTCCGCCAACAGCGCTACCGCCGGCGCCCCGCCCTGGACAACGGGCACGCTACTGAAAATGCCTTCCGGCCCCAGCGTCAGCCACTGCCCGCCGGCCTGAAGCACGAGGCGGTTGCCGCCATCGATCACCACTTGCAGGCCGGCACCGAGGTGGATCTGCTGCGCGGCGCTGAGACGCTGACTGGCGACCCGCACATGTTGGTCGCCTTGCACCCACAAATGATCGTCCTGCTTGAGTTCGGTCAGGCGGTTGCCGTGGGTCAGATGGTGTTCATCGCTGCGCAACTCATGGCTGCAGATGCCGCCGACCACCATCGTGTGCTGATGGTCAATCTGCACGCGCTGATCGTTGAGCACGTGCTGGAGGTAATCGCGCTGGGCGCGCACGGCAATTTCCTCGGCGCCTTTTTTGTCGTCGATGCGCAGTTCGTTGTAGCCACCGCCGCCGGGGCTGCTCTGGCTGCGAATAATGCTGCGTGTGTGTTGCGCCGGCAGATCCAGCGGCACCGGTGTCAGCGCATTGGGCAGGCAGCCGAGCACATACGGCTGGTCCGGGTCACCTTCGGTAAAACCCACCAGCACTTCCATGCCGACCCGCGGAATCTGCACGCTGCCGTAGCGCTCGTGAGCCCAAGCGGTGGCGACCCGCAGCCAGCAACTGGACTGCTCATCGAACTGGCCCTCGCGGTCCCACAACATCTGCACTTTCACCCGTCCATAGGCATCGCAGTAGATCTCCTCACCCGGAGGGCCGGTGACCCGTGCCGGCTGACTGCCGCTGACGCGCCGCTTGGGATGCTCGAGTGCAGGGCGAAAGACCACGTCCCACGGCGTTGCGACAAAGTGGTTGCGATAACCCTGGGACATGTCATCGGTATCGGGCAGCGTGGTCGACGTTTCCTCGAGTACCTGGGGCTGTTTGCCGAGGTGGTCGATCTGCCTCAGCAGCCACAGATCATTCCAGTCGTCGCGCGGGTGACTTGTTATTTCGATAAGGTGCCCGCTGCGCATCGATGCCTGATAGCTGCGTCCTTTGCCCAGGCGATAGTCCGCGCCATGCCGCTCGAGGGTGCGCTGGCTCAGGTGTTTGCCGCGATCGCGGTCGGTGAATGAGCCGGCAAACGCATAATCCTCAAGCGGCGGGACCCGGGCTTCGCTGGCTTTGGCTTCAAGCAGCACATGAGGCCTTTGGAAGAAATACTCGCGCCGTACCACCTCGCTGGGGCGGGTTTCCTGACGCACACTGAACTGGTCGATGACCGATGCCGCAGCGACCAGACCGCTGCCTTGTACATAAGCAGTCGGCGTGTCGGCGTTGAAAAATGCCGTCTGATCGTCACCGAAAACCAGCAGATGCGCGTGGCGGTCGTGGCGGAAATGAAAATGCAGGCCATCTTCTTCGCACAGGCGCTGAATGAAGTGCAGGTCCGATTCCTGGTATTGCACGCAATACACGCGTGGCGGGTATTCGGCGCTGAGCTGAAAACGCCAGGCATCAGCCTGCATGCCGTGTTCGCCGAGCACGCTGGCGATGATCTGCGGCACGCTGCGGTTCTGAAAGATGCGCTGGTTATGGCGATGGGCGAGATAGGCCAGATGCGGGACCAGCGTCATCTGATATCGACTCAGCCGCGAGCCGCTGTCGCTCTGGCCGACCCGATAAACCAGCCCGTGCATGCCGCCGCCGTTGGTATCGAAACGAAGAAACGCCTGCCGATGCAGCAAGGCTTCCAGGTCGAGTTCCGGATATTCGCTGACCAGTTCCAGATTGATTTCATAGGTCCGATTGAGCGCCTCCGTGGCGCGGAATTCGAACACCTGAAAGTCGTGGGAAACGCCCTCGATTTCGAGCGTGAAAACCACCGTTTTGCCGCCGCTGAGCATGCACCTGTCCCTGTGTCTGGTTTGAACACAGGACTGTGCAAGGTCACCGGGCTAGCGGTGAAGTCAGACGATTCCATGTTTAACGTAGGACGCGGGCAAACCGGAAATGACCGACAGCCTTTCGCTGTAGTTCTGACGGAAAAGTCTTAATTCAGTGCCGATAATCAGCTTCCCCAGGCAAAATTATGCGCGCAAAACCGTACCTGACCGCCCTCTCAGAAATCACACTGAAACCTCCGCAAATTCAGGCTATTGAAAAAACTGGTACGTCTTGTGCAAACGTTTGCTTGTCACTATTACCAGCGTTTTCCTGACAAACCGGAATAGCCCACGGAATCGCGGGCCCTGATCGAAAAAAGGACTTTGAATGCACCTCGCCTCGTCTCAACGCGCACCGTTGTTGCGCACTTGTGCTGTTTCCCTGCTACTGACCGGCGTTACCGGATTTCTCAGCCACAGCGCCTATGCACAACCGGCGCCCGCCGAAGAATCCGCTCAGGGCGAGAGCCTCAGCCCCGAGGCCAGCCCGCCAAAAAAAGGTGCGTACCTGTCGGACTGGTACAACCAGGACCTGACCCTGATCGGCAGCAAGGACATCAGCTTCGGCCCGCAACCGGCCGATGACATTTATCTGGAATACGAGTATTTCGGCCGCAAAGGCCCGTTCGAACTCTACGGTTACATCGACGTGCCGAAGATCTTCAACATCGGCAACAGCCACGACAAAGGCGTGTGGGATCACGGTTCGCCGGTGTTCATGGAGCACGAACCGCGGATCTCCATCGACTACCTCGCCGGCCGTAGTCTGGCCATCGGTCCGTTCAAGGAATGGTATGTGGCGTTCGACTGGATCTACGACCACGGCAGCCGCAAGGAAAACCGCGCCAACACGCTTTACAGCGGTTTCGGCACCGACATCGATACGCACTCGCGGGTCAATCTGTCGGCCAACCTGTACGGTCGCTATCAGTGGGAAAACTACGGCGCGAGCAATGAGTATTCGTGGGACGGCTACCGCGCGCAGCTCAAATACATCGTCCCCATCGACAAATTCAGCAACGGCGCATCACTGACCTACATTGGCTTCACCAACTTCGATTTCGGCTCGGACCTGCACAAGGACGACCCGGCGCGCACCGCCAACGCGACAGTGGCGACCAACGTCTTGCTCTACTCGTTCACGCATGTGCGCTTCACCCTCGTAGGCCGCTATTTCCACAACGGCGGCAACTGGGATGACGGCAGCGAGCTGAATTTCGGCGACGGTAATTTCCGCGCACGTTCCGACGGCTGGGGTTACTACGCCGGCATCGGTTATCAGTTCTGACTCAAGGAGTTTTGCATGCAAGCCATGAAACGTTTGACCCTGGCCGGTGCGGCCCTGCTCTCTTCCACTGCATGGGCGAGCGAGGCACCGATTCAACCGAAAGTCGTGCTGATCACCATGTTCGCCCCCGAGGCGCAGCACTGGATCGACCGGCTCGAGCTGAAACAGGAAATCCGCGTGCCGGGGCTGTCCGCCGAATACCCAAGCATCCGTTGCAACGCCCAGCAGGTGTGCCTGCTGACCACCGGCATGGGCCAGACCAACGCCGCCGCGTCGACCCTGGCACTGGCCTTGTCGCCGAAATTCGACCTGCGCAAAAGTTACTTCCTGATCGCCGGCATTGCCGGCATCAGCCCCAAACACGGCACCCTCGGCACTGCCGCATGGGCGCATTATCTGGTCGAGTTCGGCACGCAGTGGGAGCTGGATTCGCGCGATGCGCCGGCGAGCTGGCCGACCGGTTATCTGGGCATCAACACCCAAGGGCCGGACGAAAAACCGCCGCTGGATTACAAGACTGAAGTCTTCGAACTCAACCCGACATTGCAAGCCAAGGCCTTCGCGCTGAGCCACAAGGTGGTTCTTAGCGAGAGCAAGGAATCGGCGGCGTGGCGGCAGAAATACCCTTCCGCTCCGGCTAACCAGCCACCGGTGGTGACGCGCTGCGATACGCTGGCCGGCAACACCTGGTTTTCCGGCACGCGCCTGAGCGAACGCGCCGAGGTCTGGACCCAATTGCTAACCGACAACAAGGGCGAATACTGCACCACGCAACAGGAAGACAACTCCACGTATGAAGCGCTGCTACGCGCCAGCCGCGAAGGCCTGGTCGACGTGCAGCGCCTCGCCGTGGTGCGCGCCGGCTCCGACTTCGACCGCCCGCAACCCGGCGGCAGCGAAGTCGACAACCTGCTCAAATACGCCGACCAGGGTGGGTTTGTGCCGGCGCTGGAAAACCTCTACCGGGCCGGTAACCCGCTGGTGCAGGACATCCTGAAAAACTGGTCGGCGTGGGAGAACGGCGTCCCGCAGTCCTGAGCCCCGCCACAAATCAACTGTAGGAGTGAGCCTGCTCGCGATAGCGGTGTGTCAGTCACATATTCGTTTACTGATACACCGCTATCGCGAGCAGGCTCACTCCTACAAGGGTTTTGTGGTGAATCAGGGAATCAGGGAATCAGGGAATCAGGGAATCAGGATGATCTTGTCCCCGCCACCCTCGTTCACCTCAACATAACGCTGTACCCCTTCAGCCAGCGGCACCTCGACCAACCCCTGCGGCAACGGCAGCAGATCCTCATCGAAAAACCGCCCAAACTGCTCAAGCATCGCCGCGCACGCTGCAACGCCATACAACAGCGAGTTGATCCCCACCACCGATCCGCCCTTGCGGTACAACGCCAGTGCTGGCAGCTGTACGTGGCCGTCGACTGGCGCGGCGATGATTGCGATGCGCCCGAACGTGGCCAATGCTGCCACCGAGGCCGGCAGCCAGAAACCGGTGGTGTCGAAAATCACATCGGCGCCGCCGCGATACACCGCGTTGACCTGCGCACCGAGGTCTTCGGGTTTTTCCAGCTGAATCGTCTGATACCCCTGAGCCTGCAAGTCGACCACTTGCTCGGGACGCCGCGCGGCAGCGAGCAACTGTGCGCCGCGCACTTTCGCCAGCGCCAACGCCGCTGTCGCCACCGCCCCGCCGCCGATCACCAGCAAACGTGTGTCGGCGCGCACCAGACTGCGCTCCAGCGCATCCCACGCCGTGGTGTACGGCACGCCGAGGCTGGCCGCTTGAGCGAAGCTCAGGTGCGATGGCTTGTGTGCGACGCCGCTGGCCGGCAGTCTGACGAATTGCGCATGGGAGCCATCGGCGAAGAAGCCCAGTTCACGACCAGTGCCCCAGACTTGCTGGCCGATCAACGCTTGCGGGCCTTCGACCACCACCCCGGCAAAATCCCGCCCGGGAATCCGCGGCAGCGTGGTGTAAGGAAAACGGCCGAGGACGTTTTTCACATCGCTGGGGTTGAGGCCGGCAGCCTTGATCTGCACCAGCACTTCATCAGGGCCCGGCATAGGTGACGGCACTTCGGCGTAACGCAGGGAAGACAGGTCGCCGGTTTTATCGAATTGCAGCGCTTTCATGGAACGATCCACCCAAAGAGAAGAGAAATTCAAGACAGCCAACCGGCAACCAATTGCCGGCCCATCGGCCACAACTGTTCACCGGCGAGCATGCCGAGCAGGCCCACCAGCGCAATGGCCGGCGGGGCGGGAGAACGGAAATCGAGCGCGCCATAAAGCAGGCCGACGCCCAGGCCGATGGCCAGAGAAATTAGGTAGTTCATGAAAGGAACTCCGCCGCGATAAATGATGGGCCGAGTCTAGGGAAACGGGTGGAGCGGTATCGGCCAAGGACTTCTGAATTTCGGACAAAAACCCCAATTCACAAAGAACCTTGTGGGAGCTGGCTTGCCAGCGATAGCGGTGGGTCAGTCAACATATCCGTTGAATGCCGTGCCGCCATCGCTGGCAAGCCAGCTCCCACAGGGATCTCACAAATCAGACGTTTTTCCTACACAGCAAACTGCGAAGGCGCCACCCCGAGCTCACGCCGGAACATGTCGCTGAAACTGCTCGGCGAATAACCCAGCTCCCGCGCGATGGCACTCACCGCCACGCCCTGAATCAACTCCGCCACCGCCGTCGCCAGTTGCACCTGCCGCCGCCATTCGGCGAAGCCCATGCCGAGGCTTTCCTTGAACAGCCGCGCGAGGGTGCGCACGCTGGCCCCGGCATTCTCCGCATGCTGCTCGAACGGCAGCGCCAGCGACGGCGCCGCCATCACCGCCTGGCACACGTTCATCAGCCGCCGGTCGGAATCGTCCGGCAGCGGAACCTTCAATGAAGAGCGCCGCGCACGCTTGAGCTCGAGCAAGGCCAGACTGACCAGCGCCTCGTAGTACTCCGGGTCGCCGCTGTCACCCTGCGCCACCAGGCCGACAATCAGCTCACGCAGCAAACCGCCGACCTCGATCACCTGCACCGTCGCATCCAGCGTCGCCGCCAGCGCCGGGCGCAGATAGATATTGCGCATCTGCAAGTCCGATACCACGCGAATGGCGTGCGGCACCCCCGGCGGCAACCACACGGCCCGCTGCGGCGGCACGACCAGCGCTTCGTGCGGCGTCTCGACCCACATCACCCCGCTCATCGCATACAGCAACTGCCCCCAGACATGCTCATGGGGCTCGATGAACAGCCCACGCGGATAGGTGCGCGCCAGCGGTTGCACCGGCACATCGGGGTCACTCAGATCGGGGGGCGCAGCAAGGGCCATGGCCAGCATTCATTGGGGTTGGCGAAGGCGCCATGGTAACCAGCGCGCCCGACGCTCGCCAATCATCGCTACCGTCGGACAATCCGACTGAATTTTCGCGACGCCCTGCGATCCGTTAATTACCACAGGGAGGAATACCGGCTTTATGAACAACGCAAAACTTTTTGTTATCGACTACACCCTTCACGGTACGCCCAAGTCGTTCATTATCCGCTCGGACAAAATGGACAATGCCGAAGCCTGGCACTGGGCGAGCTGCGACGCCGGCGTCGGCCGAATCCCGCGCTTTGGCCGTGAAAAGGTACAAAAGACCAGCAAACCGATGGCGGAAAAATTCGGCCTGGAAAACGTCACCTGGCGCCAGACGCATTAACCACCCAGCCGCTTGCGGACGAAGGAGAAGCACTGATGGACATCCTTTACCACCCGGCGCGGCTGGACTACGGCCTGACCACGTTCTTCGGCCAGATCAGCAAAACCGTGGATTGTGAGGTTGGGCTCGAAACGGTTGCGGACGATCCTTACCGCTTCACCTTATGCGTCAAGGCGCCGGTGCCGGAGGATCTGGACCAGGCGAAAATCGTCGTGGTGAAAGTGGATGGGCGCACGCTTCAGGGCAGTGTTCGGGAGACGGAGCGGATGGAAGACGCGGGGTTGAAATTGCAGGTAGAGCCAGATTAGCCAAAAGCCCCTCATCGGAACGCCGCCCGCCTAGCCCTCTCCCGGAGGGAGAGGGAACCGACCGAGGTGGATGCGAATGGTACGCTGACCTGAAATACCGAGTCGTACGCAGTTTTCGAAAAGCCCACAAATCGGCTCCCTCTCCAGGGGGAGAGGGCTGGGGTGAGGGGCGAATCCACCACCAATCCCACGCCAACCATCCGCTTCTCACCACTCAACAATGAGCGCCAGCTCGAGTGCTTTTGATCTTGATCTTGCCTAACCAGCGACATCGGAAGGCTGAGTGCAGGGATTGATCCGGGCGTGGGAGCGCAGCGACCGTCTGGCGCAGCCAGACACAGCGGAAGTAGGTGCAGCGCAGCAAACCGTAGCCGCTGCGCCCGGATCGATCCCGGAGCGAAGGGACCCGAGCTTGCGAGGGCCGAACGCAGGAGCAAGCCTTTTGGTTCCTTTTTGGCGTCTGAAAAAGGGACTCGCCGTAAGGGCGAAACCGCCAGCCGCATCACCCGAAGCAACGGATATACCCCCCATCTCAGCAACCCAAAAAATCAATCCAGGCGCGAAGAACTCCGATACATAAACACCAGCGCCAATGCCAGACACCCCATCGCCAAAACCCGACTCGACGAAAGTTCGATCGCCGGATTGCCCAACCAGCCGAAATTATCGATCAACATCCCCATTCCCAGCTGCCCGACAATCACCGCCACCGTCGCCACCGCCGTGCCCACCACCGGCACCGCACCGACCATCACCATCATGTACACCACACCAAAAAGGGCCCCGGTCAATTGCCACTTCGGCACGTCGAGCAAACTCACCGTCTGCACCGGCTCAAAAAAGAAAATCAACAACCCGGTCACCACAGCGCCGACTGCAAAGGTCAGCAGACTGCTGCGCAATACGCCAACCGACTCACCCAAGCGCCCGTTGATCGCCGCTTGCACGCTCAACACCGCGCCGGCCAACACCACCACTGCCAACAAAATCACCAGACCCATCACTCACCCCCGCGCAATCAGAATCAATGCCACCACGATCAGCCCCAAGGCCAGCCAACGCTCGCCATTGACCTTCTTGCGCGTCGCGCCGAACCAGCCGAAATGGTCGATCAGCACGCTCTTGCCCACTTGCCCCGAGAGGATCGCGATCATGGTCATGGCAATACCGATATGCGGCGTTGCCAGGGTCAGCACCACCACGTACATCGGCCCGAGAAACCCGCCGATCAACTGCCAGCGCGGCAGATCGGTCAACGCCGGGCCTTTCTGCGGGCCGGCGAACAGCAACAACAAGAACAGGATCGCCGCACCGACGCCGAAGATACTCAGCGTCGCCCACAGGTGCCCGACCTGCTCGCCCAACGGCCCAAGCAACCCGGCCTCCACCGACAAGCCCATGCCCGCCAATATCACCAGCGGCAGCAACAACAAGCGCAACCCCGATTGCCTAACGGGTGCGGCAACAGCCACCTCATCCAGCGTCTGCATGAAAACTTTCCACTTCAAGAAACGATGGCGCGGATTATCGGCTGGCACAGCTGTGCGATAAATGGGAGCATTCGGACAACACTTTTGCGCAACTCGCACAGCAGGACTTCCCATGCACGGGCTCAACGAACTCGGATTCAAGGCGCTGCGGCTGTTTGTTGCTGTACTCGATCAGGGCAGTTTTTCTGAGGTCGCGCGCCGTGAAGGCGTGGCGCCCTCTTCGATCTCGCGGCAGATCCAATTGATGGAGCAGGCGCTGAATCAGCAACTGCTCTATCGGCACACCCGCGCCGTTTCGCCGACAGAGACCGGTCGTATGCTCGGCCACCATGCGCGGCTGCTGCTGGTGCAACTGGAAGAAGCCGAGCAAGCGTTGCAGGAGCAGCAAAGCGAACCCACCGGCCTGGTGCGCATCAACGCCCCGGTGGTGTTCGGCCAGCGCCATCTGAGCCCGTGGCTGGGCCAGTTGTGCGCGCGTTACCCGCAGTTGCAACTGGATATTCAACAGACCGATCACTACGTCGACCCATTGCAGGAAGGCGCCGACCTGCTGGTGCGCATCGGCCCACTGCATGATTCGAGCATGCAGGCGCGAATTCTGGCGCCGCACCGTTTTCAAGTCGCCGCAAGCCCGGCGTACCTGGCGCGCCACGGCACCCCGCAAAAACCTGAGGATCTGGCTCAACACCAATGCCTGGCCTACAAAGGCGCGACCGGTCAGCAGCGCTGGTTTTTCCGCCGCGATGGCCAGGACTGGACGCCGTATTCGGTCAGAGGTCCGATCACCAGCAACCACGCCGACACCCTCACCCAGGCCGCCGAACAGGGGCTGGGGCTGGTGATGTTTCCGTCATGGCTGATTGGCGAGGCGGTGCGCGCTGGCACCTTGGTGCCGGTGTTGCGTGGGTATCAGGTATCGAACAGTCTGGAGCCGCAGCAGATTGCGGTGTTGTGGCCGGGCAGTCGAAGGTTGTCAGTGAAGGTGCGGACGGTGATTGATTTTTTTGTTGAGTGTTTTGGTGAGATTCCGTATTGGGATCGGTTCTGAATCAACCACCGATCCAATTGTAGGAGTGAGCCTGCTCGCGATAGCGTCGGCAAATTCAGCATCACTGTGTCTGCCAAACCGCTATCGCGAGCAGGCTCACTCCTACAGGGTTTGCGGCGTTCTCTAGATCCGAAACTGCCCAACCAGCTTGCCCAACCGTTGTCCCAACTCCGCCAGACTGCGCGACGTTTGCGCGCCCAATTGCGTTTCATCGGCAACGCTATCCACCGCCACCGCAATCTGGTGCACGCTGCGGTTGATCTCTTCTGCCACCGCCGTCTGCTCTTCGGCAGCGCTGGCGATTTGTGCGTTCATCGAGTTGATGGTCGCGATCAGCTCGGCCATGGCATCCAGCGATGCACCGGCCTGATTGGCCTGCTGTGACGTGCCATCACCGGCCTCGCTGGAACGGCGCATGGCTTCCACCGCCTGCTGCGTGCCGGCTTGCAGGCGATCGATCATGCCTTGGATTTCCTGGGTGCTGATCTGCGTGCGGCTGGCCAGCGCGCGGACCTCATCGGCGACCACGGCAAAACCACGCCCGGCCTCGCCCGCCCGCGCCGCTTCGATCGCCGCGTTGAGGGCCAGCAGGTTGGTCTGTTCGGCGATCGAGCGAATCACCCCGAGCACACCGACAATCGACGTCACGTCCTGCTGCAGGCTGTCCAGCGACACGCCGCTGTTGCGAATGTCATCGACCAGCGCATGGATCTGCTTGATGCTGCCGGCCACCACGCGTTTGGCGCTCTGGCCTTCTGCGTCGGTCTGCTGCGCGGCGACGGCGGCGTTCTGTGCGCTCTTGGCGACTTCCTGCGCGGCGGCAGACATTTCGTTGATGGCGGTGGCAACCTGATCGGTCTCGTGACGCTGACGCTCCATCGCCTGATCCGAGCGCTGCGCCTGATCCGACACCTGAGTCACCAGTCCGGTCAGTTGCGTGGTCATCTCGGTGATCTGCCGCACCAGGCCGTGGATCTTGTCGACGAAGCGGTTGAACGAGCCGGCCAGTTCGCCGAGTTCATCCTGACTGGTGATATTCAAGCGCCGGGTCAGATCGCCCTCGCCCGCGGCGATGTCATCGAGGTTGGCTTTCATCAGGGTCAGCGGCCGCAGAATGGTATTGGCCAGCAGCATCCCCGCCGCCGCGATCACCAGCAGCACCAGCACCGCCACGCCGACAATGCTCAGCACCACGCCTTGCACACGTTCCTGGACCTGGGCTTCGACCAGCGCCACTTGCGCTTCGATGCCGTCGAGATTGACCGAGGTACCGACGGCCATGTCCCACTTGGCCAGGTATTCGGTGTAACCGAGTTTCGGCACCAGCACTTTCGCATTGCCAGGCAGCGGCGAGCTGTATTGCAGGTAGTGAGTACCGTCCTTCGCCACTTTCACCAGACCGAGGTTGACGTAGACGCCATTCGGGTCGCGATTGTCCTTGAAGCTTTTGCCCACGCCGTCAGGGTCGTTGGCCTTGAACAGGCGCACGATTTCCGAGTCGTAGGCGAAGAAGTAGCCGTCCTTGCCGTAGCGGATGCCCGACAGCAGCTTGATCGCCTGCGCCCGCGCCTCGTTGTCGCCGGGAGCGGCAGCGTCGTACAGCGGTTTGATCGTGGTCATCGCCACGGCGACATAACTTTGCAGAGTGGCTTTGGCGTCGCCGAGCAGGCGCTCGCGGGTCTGTTCGACCTCCTTGCGCGCCTGTTCCTGGAGGATGAACAGTGTGGTCAGGCTGATGACCAGCGCAAAGAGCAATACCGGAAGAACGGCGAGGGACAGGACTTTAGCCTTGAGGCTCAGGCGCATTGTGGGGGCTCACTCTTTTGATTTTGTTGGCGTGGTTAAAGGCTTTAACGGCACGCCGGGGCAAAAGTTGAGCCAGCAGGCACTGCGTGTCCCTGTGGGAGCGGGCTTGCCCGCGATGGCGGTGTGTCTGAAAGACGAATAACGAATGTGTCGACGCCATCGCTGGCAAGCCAGCTCCCACAGGGTTCAGGGGTTTACAGCACCATCGCGGCCACCCAGCCGAAGGCCAGCAGCGGCAGGTTATAGTGCAGGAAGGTCGGCACCACGGTATCCCAGATGTGGTGATGCTGGCCGTCGATGTTCAGGCCGGAGGTCGGGCCGAGGGTCGAGTCCGAGGCCGGCGAACCGGCGTCGCCCAGCGCACCGGCAGTGCCGACGATGCACACGATGGCCATCGGGCTGAAGCCCAGTTGCACGCACAGCGGCACGAAAATCGCCGCCAGAATCGGCACCGTGGAAAACGACGAGCCGATGCCCATGGTCACCAGCAAGCCCACCAGCAGCATCAGCAGCGCGCCGACGCCTTTGCTGTGATTGATCCATGCCGCCGACGATTCAACCAGGGTCTGCACCTGCCCGGTGGCCTTCATCACCTCGGCGAAACCGGAGGCGGCGATCATGATGAAACCGATCATCGCCATCATTTTCATGCCTTCGGTGAACAGGTCATCGGTTTCGCGCCACTTGACGATGCCCGACACCGAGAAGATCAGGAAACCCACCAGCGCACCGATAATCATCGAATCCAGCAGCAACTGCACGACGAACGCCGAGGCGATGGCCACGCCGGCAATCAGCAGGCTCAGCGGGTTGTAATGCACTGCGGTCTGCTCGACCTGCTCGATTTTTTCCAGGTCATAGACGCGCTTCTTGCGATAACTGATGAACGCCATCGCCAGACCGAAAACCATGCCCAGCGCCGGGATGCCCATGGCGTGGGTGATGTTGATGCCGCTGATGTCGACGCCGCTGCGCGCAACGTTGGCCAGCAGGATTTCATTGAGGAAGATGTTGCCGAAACCCACCGGCAGGAACATGTACGGGGTGATCAGGCCGAAGGTCATGACGCAGGCGATCAGGCGGCGGTCGAGTTGCAGCTTGGTCAGCACATAGAGCAGTGGCGGCACCAGCAGCGGAATGAACGCGATGTGGATCGGCAGGATGTTCTGCGAAGCAATCGCCACCACCCACAACAGGCCGATCAGCAGCCATTTGACGTTGCCGCCGCCGGTCGCATGTTGCCGGTCAACCATCGCCAGAGCCCTGTCAGCCAGCGCGTGGGCCAGGCCAGACTTGGCGATTGCCACGGCGAAAGCGCCGAGCAAAGCGTAGGACAACGCCACCGTCGCGCCGCCGCCCAGACCACTGTTGAACGCCTTGAGCGTGGCGTCCATGCCCAGGCCACCGGTCAGGCCGCCAACCAGCGCCCCGACGATCAGCGCGATCACCACATGCACGCGGGACAGGCTGAGAATCAGCATGACGCCGACTGCCGCTATGACTGCATTCATTTCACTACCTCGAAAAACACCGCGGTGGACAACCGACCGCCAGACAGGATGAGTCCGCCAGAACTGCTCGGCGGAGGCAAAAGGGTCTTCTTAGAAGGGCGCGCACTGTGCCCCAAGCAGCCACAAGCTGCAAGTTCGAGCGGCAAGCTGAGCTGCTTTTGATCGTTCCCACGCGCAGCAAAGGAATGCCTCAATGGACGCTCTGCATCCGCTTTGGGACGCGGAGCGTCCCGGGCTGCATTCCCACGCAGAGCGTGGGAACGATCAATCCTTGAGTCCGATGCTCGCTTTTAGCTTGCCGCTTGCAGCTTGCCGCTCAAGAAAGCTGCTTTTCCGCCGTTAGAGTGCAAAGCCTCAGATATTTATCGAATAAGGATGTTTTCCATGTCGCTCAGACACCTTTCCATCCAATGGAAAATCACCCTGCTCGCCGGCCTTTGTCTGGCCGGTATCGTGACCCTGTTGGTCGGTCTTTCGCTGTATCGCATGCAGCACAGTTCCGCGCTGGTCAAGGCGTCGAGTATGGAAATGCTCACCGAGTCGGCGCAGGCGCGCATCGAGTCGCAGGGTGAGGTGCAAGCGGCAGGCATTCGCCAGCAGTTCATGGACGCCTATCAATACGGCCACGGCTTCTCGCGGCAGGTGCTGTTTCTGCGCGAACAGGCCGAGAAGCGTTTTCTCGATGCCTTCGATCTGCGCGAAGACATGACCCGTCAGGTCAAATCTGCGCTGCAGGCCAACCCGGATCTGCTCGGCCTGTCGCTGGTATTCGAAGCCAATGCGCTGGACGGCAAGGACGAACTGTTCGCCGGGCAGGATGAGCTGGGCAGCAACGACAAGGGCCGTTTTGCCCTGTACTGGTCGCAGCCGACCCCGGGCATAGTCCACTCGATGGCCCTGCCGGAAAGCGACATGAGCGACACCCGCACCGGCCCTAGCGGTCAGGCTGCCAACGCCTGGTTCACCTGCCCGCGCAGCACCCTCAAGCCGTGCGTGATCGAACCGTACTTTTACATGATCGACGGGCAGAAAGTGCTGATGACCAGCATCGTCTTCCCGCTGCTGCTCAATGGCAAAGTCATTGCCTCGCTGTCGGTCGACATCAACCTCAACAGCCTGCAAGCGATCAGCCAGACCGCGAGCAAAAAGCTCTACGACGGTCAGACCGCCGTGAGCATCATCAGCCCCGCCGGCCTGCTCGCCGGTTACAGCGCCGATGCCGGCAAACTCAGCCAGCGTCTGGACGCCGTCGACACCACCAGCGGTGCTGAGCTGCTACGGCGCCTGGCGGCCAGCACGGGCGTGAGCAGCCTGCACAACAATGGCCAGTTGAAAGTGCTCTCGCCGTTCCAGCCGATTCCGGGCGGGCCGACGTGGGGCGTGCTGCTCGATGTACCGGAAAAAGTGCTGGTCAGCCGCGCCGAAGCGCTCGAGCAACAGCTAGACGCGAGCAACACCTCGGGCACGTTGATGGAGTTGAGCCTCGGCGGCCTCGCCGCCCTGCTCGGCCTGCTGCTGGTGTGGCTGATGGCGCGCAGCGTGACCCGACCGATTCTCGGCGTCGCGCACATGCTCGAAGACATCGCCAGCGGCGAAGGCGACCTGACCCGTCGCCTGGCCTATGACAAGCAGGACGAACTCGGGCAACTGGCGGGCTGGTTCAACCGCTTTCTCGACAAGTTGCAGCCGATCATCGCCGAAGTGAAACGCTCAGTGCAGGACGCGCGCAGCACGGCTGATCAGTCCTCGGCCATCGCCACCCAGACCAGCGCCGGCATGGAGCAGCAATACCGTCAGGTCGATCAGGTCGCCACTGCCTCTCACGAAATGAGCGCCACCGCGCAGGACGTCGCCCGCAGCGCGGCCCAGGCGGCCGAAGCCGCCAAGGACGCCGACCGCGCCACTCGCCAGGGCCTGACCGTAATCGACCGCACTACCGCGAGCATCGACACCCTCGCCGCCGACATGAGCGCGGCGATGGTGCAGGTTGAAGGTCTGGCGGCCAACAGCGAGAAAATCGGCGCGGTGCTGGAAACCATTCGCGCGATTGCCGAGCAGACCAATCTGCTGGCACTGAATGCCGCGATCGAAGCGGCACGGGCCGGTGAAGCCGGACGCGGTTTTGCCGTGGTCGCCGATGAAGTGCGCAACCTTGCCCGACGTACCCAGGAATCGGTGGAGGAAACCCGTCAGGTCATCGAGCAATTGCAGAACGGCACGCAGGAGGTGGTCGGTTCGATGGGCAACAGCCATCGCCAGGCCCAGGGCAGTGTCGAGCAGGTCGGCCAGGCAGTGACCGCACTGCGCCAGATCGGCGACGCGGTGACAGTGATCAGCGACATGAACCTGCAGATCGCCAGCGCCGCTGAAGAGCAGAGCGCGGTGGCCGAAGAGATCAACAACAACGTGGCGACGATTCGCGACGTGACGGAATCGCTGTCGGGGCAGGCCAATGAATCGGCGCGGGTCAGCCAGTCGCTCAACAGCCTGGCGAATCAGCAGCAGCGGTTGATGTATCAGTTTCGCGTTTGACGGCTAGCCCGAGAACCAATGTGGGAGCTAGCCTGCTAGCGATGACGGCGTCACATTCAATACTCATGTGACTGAAAGATCGCTATCGCTAGCAGGGCTAGCTGTGTAAACCCACCACGTTGTTCACGGATGCTATTCGGCTAATCGGTGGTAAATAACTCAAACTGGCATGCGGGCGATGCCAGTTGTACCTGTGCAACCAAGGCATCAGATACGTCGCGCGTTGATCTGAGCTTTCATAACTTCTGGCGTAGGCCCATTCGCGCAGAGCGGTCTGTATAAATCGCTCTGCCTTGCCATTCGTGCGCGGGGTGTAAGGCTTGGTAAAGATGTGCTTAAGCCGCAGCCGCCGGCACAGGCGCTTGAAGCTCCTGGATTTGTAGCAAGGGCCGTTATCGGTCATTACCCGCTCGAATTTCACGCCGAGCGTTTTGTAGTAACGCAGGGCCCGGATCAGCGCGAGGCAGGCGCTACGAGCGGTTTGGTCTGGGTATAAACCACAGTGCGCCACTCGACTATGGTCGTCGATGGCAACATGTCCAAACTCCCAACCCACATGGTAAGAACGGCCTTTCAGACGGTCTTTTGTCACTCGATGACCAGGTTTGTTAAAGCGCCCCAGCCTCTTGATATCCAAGTGCAGCAAGCCTCCCGGCTGAGAGTATTCGTAGCGAATAACCGCAACTGGCGGTTCCAGATAAGCCAGGCGATTGAGTCCGTTGCGGCTCAATATCCTGCCTACCGTGCTATGCCCCACCTTCAAAGACTTACTGATTTCGCCATAGGTTTTTCGCTCACGGCGAAGCTTGATGATTTTCTCCAGACACTCTGGGGCAGTAGCGTGCGGACAGGAAGCCGGGCGGGATGAGCGATCCTGGAGACCTTTTTCGCCTTCGGTTCGATAGCGGTTTATCCACTTGTAGGCAGTGCGAACGCTGACCCCCTGGGCCTTGGCCACCTCTTCAACTCTCAAACCCTCTGTGAGGACTCTTTGAACAAGAAGGGCTCGACCAGAAACAGTTAATCGGGCATTTTTATGAGTGTTCACTCGGGGCCTCCGGGGGCTTGGTTTGGTTCGCACCTCCAATTTCCCGGAAAAGCCCCGAGTGAACAACCTACAGAGAGATCACAGCTAGCTCCCACAGGGGATGGTGTAGTCATCAGGCTCAGCGTTTAGGCAATTCGATCACCACCTTCAACCCGCCCCACTCGCTCTCGCCCAACACCAGCAAGCCGCCCCACGTTTCCACGATATCGCGCACGATGCCCAACCCCAGCCCATGGCCGTCGGTCTGTTCATCCAGCCGTGTGCCACGACTGAACACCTCGGCGCGCTGTTGTTCGGGAATCCCGGGGCCGTCATCCTCGACGCTCAAGGCAAAGCCATCGGTACGTTCGATCACGCTCAAGCGCACTTCGGCGTCCGCCCACTTGCAGGCGTTATCCAGCAGGTTGCCCAGCAGCTCGAGCAGATCCTCACGGTCCCACGGCAGTTGCAGGCCCGCCGGGGCGACGTAGCTGAGCGCCAGATGCTCGCCGTGGATCATATTCAGCGTCGCCAGCAATCCCGGCAGTTCCGCGTCGCAATCGAACAGCGCGCCGGGCAGTGCATCGCCGGACAAGCGCGCGCGATTCAACTCGCGATTGAGGCGCTGCTGCACTTGCTCCAGTTGCTCGATGAGGACCCTGCGCAGTTCCGGGTGCGCATCGAGTTTTTCGCTCGACGCCACGCTCAACAACACCGCCAGCGGTGTTTTCAAGGCATGGCCGAGATTGCCCAAGGCGTTGCGCGAGCGCTTGAGGCTGTCTTCGGTGTGGGCGAGCAAATGGTTGATCTGCGCCACCAGCGGCTCCAGTTCCACCGGCACCTGGTCGTCGAGCTGCGAACGCTGGCCTTGCTGCAACTGCGCGATCTGTTCGCGCGCCCGCTCCAGCGGCTTCAAGGCGCGGCGCACGGTCAGGCGCTGCAACAGCAGAATCACCAGCAACGCCGTCAGGCCTGCCGCCAGACCGATCTGGCGCATGCGCTGGAAGCTTTCGCGCACCGGCGTGTAATCCTGCGCGACGCTGATTGAAATCGACTGGCCGAGGCGCCGATAGTCCGAACGCAGTATCAGCAACTGTTGGCCGTCCGGGCCCAACTGCAGATTGCTGTGCAGGCCGGGATGATCGAGCAGCGGCAGGTCCTGATCCCACAACGATCGGGAGCGCCAGTGGCTGTCGGCAAAATCGATGCGGAAATAATGCCCGGAAAACGGCCGCTGATAGGCAGGCGACAGATGCCGCTCGTCCAGTTGCAAGCCTTGCGGGCCGCGCACCAGCGCCACCAGCAGGCTCTCGCTGTCGTTGCGCAGACCCGCTTCGAGATAACGCTGCAGACCCACTTCGAATAACCACAGGCTGGTCTGCGCCAGCACCACGCCGACGATCACCATCACACTGATCAGACCCAGGCTCAAGCGGCGCTGGATCGATCTCACGAGGCTTGCCCGCCGAACAGGTAACCCTGGCCGCGACGGGTTTCGATCACGCTTTTGCCGAGCTTGCGCCGCAAGTGATTGACGTGCACTTCAAGGACATTGGAATCGCGCTCGGTTTCACCGTCGTAGAGGTGTTCGGCGAGGTGGCTTTTGGAAAGGATCTGTTCCGGATGCAGCATGAAATAGCGCAGCAGGCGAAACTCGGCGGCGGTCAGTTGAATATCCGCGCCGTCACGCACCACGCACTGACGCCCCTCGTCCAGGTGCAGGCCGGCGGCCTTCAAGGTCGGTTGATTGGCCTGCCCCTTGGAGCGGCGCAGCAGCGACTGAATGCGCAGTTGCAGCTCTTCGGGGTGAAACGGCTTGGTCAGGTAATCGTCGGCACCGGCCTTCAGGCCTTCGATGCGTTCGGCCCAAGAATCGCGTGCCGTCAGAATCAACACCGGAATCGACAGCCCACCGGCGCGCCACTGCGCCAGCACTTCAAGCCCCGGCACGCCGGGCAGGCCGAGGTCGAGAATGATCAAATCGTAGGGTTCGCTGCTGCCCTGATACACCGCATCGCGACCGTCCGCCAGCCAATCGACCGCGTAACCTTGCCGCTGCAGGCTGGCGAGCAACTCGTCGGCCAGCGGTACATGGTCTTCCACCAAGAGCAAACGCATCGATCAATCTTCCTTGTCTTTGACTAACTCGCCGGTATCGGCTTTCAAGTGCAGCTCGCGCGCCACGCCTTCAACCGTCAGCAACTCGACTTCGTAAATGTAGACGTCGTGTTTTTCTTCCAGCTCGACTTCCAGCAGTTTGGCGCCGGGGTAGCGATCCATGGCCTGCTGCAACACTTGCTCCAACGGCAGGATCACGCCCTCGCGACGCAGGGTCAGTGCCTCGTCCTGATCGAGGTCGCGAGCCATGGCCGGGCTGCACAACAACACCAGCGCCAGCGCCGTCAGGCGGGTGACGCGAATATTCAGCTTCATTACGTATCCTGATGATCCCTGAGCACTTCACCATCAACGGCGTTCAATTCCAGGTCCCACTTCAACCCTTTGGGGTCGCGCAGTTCAATCTGGTAAATGTACTTGCCGTACTCTTCCTCAAGCTCGGTTTCGGTGATTTCCGAGCCTGGGTGTTTGTCCATTGCGATGGCGTTGAGCTTCTCGAAGGACACGATAGTACCAGCGTCGCGCAAACGAAGCGCTTCGTCAGGCCCCAGATCGCGCGCAAAAGCAGTACCGGCGGTGAGGCAGATGAGCGAGGCAGTGGTCAGGGCAGTCAGGGTGTTCACGGTTGTCTCCGAATTCTTATAGGTTGCTTAAGGTAGGCACCTTAACGGCAGCAACTTAACTGAAACTGAATGGCCATCATTGCGCCCTGTTCATTCCGATCGTTCCCACGCTCCGCGTGGGAATGCCTCAAGGGACGCTCCGCGTTCCAATGGGACGCAGAGCGTCCCCGGCTGCATTACCACGCAGAGCGTGGGAACGATCAGTACGCCGTCGTCGCGGGCGCTCCCACAGGGTTCGGCGGTGTGCTTATAATTCGCAGCTTGCTAACGATCGAGGCCGGTATGACCGCCATCCACATCAAATTCCCTGCCCTCACGCTCAAGGCCGGCCCGCGGGCCATGGCGCGCATTCGTGCTCAGGGCCTGAACGCTGCCGACGTCGGCACCCTGCCCGGCGCGGCCGGTGGGCCGAAGGCGCTGGGGATTCAAGGGCTGGATCTGGCGCTGTTCGGTGAGTGGCTGCCGGGTGCGCCGCGCGAGCGTTCGCTGATCGGCGCTTCAGTCGGCTCCTGGCGCTTCGCCAGTGCCTGCCTGCCGGATGCCGCCGAAGGCATCCGCCGCCTCGGGCATTTGTACGCCGAGCAGAATTTCAACAAAGGCGTGACCATGGCCGAGATCAGTCAGAGCTCGCAGCGCATGCTCAATGACCTGCTCGACGGCCGCGACGCCAGCATCCTCGCCAATGCGCATTACCGCTTGAACATCATGGTGGTGAAAAGTCAGGGGCGCCTGGCCGAGGATCATCGCGGACGACTCGGTCTGGCGCTGGGTTCGGTGATCGCCGACAACCTGCGCGGTCGTGCGCGGCTGTCGCGGCACTTCGAACGGCTGATCATTCACGACCCGCGTCTGGCCCCACCGCTGCATGCGCTGGAGGATTTCCCTTCGCGCTTCGTCGCGCTGAACACCGGCAACCTGCGCCAGGCCCTGCTCGCCTCGGGTTCGATTCCGATGGTCATGCAAGGCGTGCGCGACTTGCCGGGAGCCGGCGCGGGGACGTTCCGCGACGGTGGCCTGCTCGACTATCACCTCGACCTGCCCTACAGCGGCGACGGCATCGTGCTCTATCCGCACTTCACCGACCGGGTGATTCCCGGCTGGTTCGACAAGACCCTGCCGTGGCGCCGCGCCTCGGTGCAGCGTTTGCAGGACGTGCTGTTGCTCGCACCGTCGAAGGAATATCTGGCCCGCCTGCCCTTCGGCAAGCTGCCCGACCGTAACGACTTCAAACGCTTCATGGGCGATGCGCCGGGCCGGCAGAAGTACTGGCACACGGCGATGGACGAAAGCCGCCGACTCGGTGACGAATTTCTCGAACTGACGGCCAACGGTCGCCTCGCCGAGCACTTGCTGACCCTTTAGTCAGCACAGCCACAGACAAGCTGATAAACTCGCCGCCTGCCCGAATCGCTGCGGCGAACGCCATCTGAACAGAGCCAAATACCGTGGAAATCTTCAAAGAGTTTACTTTCGAATCCGCCCACCGCCTGCCGCACGTCCCGGACGGCCACAAGTGCGGGCGTCTGCACGGTCACTCGTTCAAAGTGGCGCTGCACCTGAGCGGCGACCTCGACCCGCACACCGGCTGGATCCGCGATTTCTCCGAGATCAAGGCGATCTTCAAGCCGCTGTACGAGCGTCTCGATCACAACTACCTGAACGACATTCCCGGTCTGGAAAACCCGACCAGTGAAGTGCTGGCCAAATTTATCTGGAATGAAATGAAGCCGCTGCTGCCGGAACTGAGCGCGATCCGCATTCATGAGACGTGCACCAGCGGATGCATCTATCGCGGCGAGTAATCACCGCAGATCGCTTTTTGTAAGGGGGCGGTGTTGAGTCAGGAAATAAAGAACAGCCGCAAAGGCTGTTTTTTTATGCTTACGCCGCCCTGCTGCAATTCCTCTGTCAGCATCAAAATCCCCTGACACCGATCGTTCCCATGCTCTGCGTGGGAACGATCGGGGCTCCCACATGGCACACGGGTGCGCTCGGGTGCACCGTTTTTGCGCCTGACTTTGCCGAGTCGTCTATACATACCCCACCCAATCGGTATTTGGCACGACCGCTGCAACCCTCCCGCGTCTTCTCCCTTCCTGCAAGGACTGCCCCATGACGCAGAACGCTCCCGGCAACGATTACCCCCTCAGCGAAGTCCCGATGCATGCGCGCAAAGGCCTGGCCTCCACCGCGATGGTGTTACTGGGCTTCACGTTTTTCACCGCGACCATGTTTGCCGGCGGCAAGCTCGGCGTGGCGTTCACCTTCAGCGAGATGATCGCGGTGATCGTTGTCGGCAACCTGCTGCTCGGCCTGTACGCCGCGGGTCTGGGCTATATCGCTTTCAAGAGCGGGCTCAACTCGGTGCTGATGGGCCGTTTCTGTTTTGGTGAAGTGGGCAGCAAGCTCAGCGACCTGATCCTCGGTTTTACCCAGATCGGCTGGTACGCCTGGGGCACGGCGACGGCGGCGGTGGTGATCGGCAAGTATTTCAATCTCAATGAAGCCACGGTGCTCGGCCTGATGGTGCTGTTCGGGCTGGGTTTCTGCGCCACGGCGTACATCGGTTATCGCGGGCTGGAAATTCTCTCGTACATCGCGGTGCCGGCGATGCTGTTGCTGTTGATGCTGTCGATGTGGGTGGCGACGATAAAAGTCGGCGGTTTCGAGGGCTTGCTCAGCGTCGTGCCGACGGGTTCGCTGGACTGGTCGACAGCCATCACGCTGGTGTTCGGCACCTTCGTCAGTGGCGCGACGCAAGCGACCAACTGGACGCGTTTCTCGCGCTCGGCGCGGGTGGCGGTGCTGGCCAGCCTGATCGGTTTTTTTGTTGGCAACGGCCTGATGGTATTGATCGGCGCGTATGGCGCGATCGTCTATCAGCAACCAGACGTAGTCGAGGTGTTGCTGTTGCAAGGTTTCGCCATGGCCGCGATGGCCATGCTGTTGCTGAACATCTGGAGCACCCAGGACAACACCATCTACAACTTTGCCGTCGCCGGTTGCAACCTGCTGCGCACCGGCCGGCGCAGAACCGTGACCCTGGGCGGCGCGGTGATCGGCACGGTGCTCGCCTTGCTCGGCATGTACGACATGCTGGTGCCGTATCTGATTTTGCTCGGCACAGTGATTCCGCCGATTGGCGGGGTGATCATGGCGGACTTCTTCTACCGCTGGCGCGGGCATTATCCGCGTCTGGCCGACGCGCGGTTACCGGCGTTCAACTGGCCGGGGCTCGGCGCTTACGGCGTGGGCACCATTGCTGCGTTCAGTTCGCCGTGGGTCGCGCCGCTGGTAGGGATTGCCGCTGCCGCGCTAACGTATGTCATCGTCACCGGTCTGCTCGGCGCCCGTCGCGTCAGCGCACCACTACAAGATCTATAAAAGGATTCGCCTGATGCACATCATCAACGCCCGCCTGCGCAACCAGGAAGGCCTGCACGAATTGCACCTGGAAAACGGTCTGATCCACAGCATCGCCCGGCAGACCGAAGCACCGACGCTTGGCCCGGACGACCTCGACGCCGGCGGCAATCTGGTGGTGCCGCCCTTCGTCGAGCCGCACATTCACCTCGACGCCACCCTCACCGCCGGCGAGCCGCGCTGGAACATGAGCGGCACACTGTTCGAAGGCATCGAGTGCTGGGGCGAACGCAAGGTCACCATTACCGAGGAAGACACCAAGACCCGCGCCAAAAAGACCATTCAGGCGCTGGCCGCGCACGGCATTCAGCACGTGCGCACCCACGTCGACGTCACCGACCCGCAACTCACCGCGCTCAAGGCCATGCTCGAAGTGCGCGAGGAAAGCCGTCATCTGATCGACCTGCAAATCGTCGCGTTCCCGCAGGAAGGCATCGAATCGTTCCGTAACGGTCGCGAGCTGATGGAAGAAGCGATCCGCATGGGCGCGGACGTGGTCGGCGGGATTCCGCATTTCGAGTACACCCGCGATCAGGGCGTCAGTTCGGTGAAGTTTCTGATGGACCTCGCCGAGCGCACCGGTTGCCTGGTCGACGTGCATTGCGACGAGACCGACGACCCGCACTCGCGCTTCCTCGAAGTGCTCGCCGAAGAAGCGCGCAGCCGCGACATGGGCGCCCGCGTCACCGCCAGCCACACCACGGCGATGGGCTCTTACGACAACGCCTACTGCGCCAAACTGTTTCGCCTGCTGGGGCATTCCGGGATCAGTTTTGTCTCCTGCCCGACCGAGAGCATTCACCTGCAAGGGCGTTTCGACAATTTCCCGAAACGCCGTGGCGTGACCCGCGTCAACGAACTGCTCGAAGCCGGTATGAACGTGTGTTTCGGCCAGGATTCGATCGTCGACCCGTGGTATCCGCTGGGTAACGGCAACATCCTGCGCGTGCTCGAAGCCGGGCTGCACATCTGCCACATGCTCGGTTACCGCAACCTGCAAAGTGCGCTGGAATCTGGTCACCGACAACAGCGCCAAAGCCATGCATCTGGGCGAGCGTTACGGGCTGGAACAGGGGCGCCCGGCGAACCTGCTGATCCTGTCGGCTGACAGCGATTACGAAGTGATTCGCAGCCAGGGCTTGCCGCTGTATTCGATTCGCGCTGGCAAGGTGTTGATGAAGCGGCAGATGCCGGTGGTGGAGTTCAGCGGCGGTCTGAGCTGAGGTTTGTGCCGGATCTGATGGCCTCATCGTTGGCAAGCCAGGCTCCTACAGGTTTTGTGCCGATCATCAATATTGAGTACGGCGTAAACCTGTGGGAGCCTGGCTTGCCAGCGATGGCGGCCTCGAATTCAGCCCATCAATCGCGCCGTTCCGAACAATCTGACTCGCACCAATTCTTCGTCTGCTACCTCCAGCAAAACCGGCGCCGTGCCGCCGGGCATCATCACTTGCACTTCCCCCGCCACAACCCAACCCACCCGCCACGCCGCCGATGCCACCGCGCTGGCGCTGGTGCCGGATGAAGCCGTCGGCCCTTCGCCCCGCTCGAACACCCGGGCGTGGATTTTCTGGGGTGATTGCAGCGCGGCCCATTGCAGATTGACGCCCGCCGGGCAGGGTTTTCCTGAGCCGATCGGCATGGCATAGGCGATTCGGGTCAGGCCTTCGTTCAGTGTGGATTCAGTCATTTGCTCATTGCTGGGCAATGCGCCGGGATCGTCGAGCAACGTCACGCAATGCGGATTGCCGATGCGCACGAACTGGCTGTGCGTCCAGGCTGGATCAAGCCCTGCCAGCGGCGGTATGCGGCTGACCGCTCGCCCGTTGAATTGCACCTCTTCGACTTGCGGCGCGCCGACGGCATCCGGGCCGAAACCGGGTTGACCAAGGTCGAGCCAGAAGCCCCGAACAGCATCGACGGTGGCCGGTTTCACCGAGGTTTCCACAGCGTCGCCCTTATCGTGATGCACGCGTAACACCGCGCCTGCGTCCGGCATCAAGCCTTGCTCGGTCAATGCCTGAGAGAAAATCGTCAGGCCGTTGCCACTGCGCTCGGCGAGGGTGCCGTCGGTGTTGACGATCAGCACATCGAACGGCGGCGCCGCCTGGAACGGGCCGATCAGCAAGCCGTCGCTGCGATGGGCCTTGCTGTGCGCCGGGCGCTGGCCTGCGGGCCAGTCGCAACAATAAGAGATCGCCGCGTCGCTCCATGCCTGACGCGAGGCGGCGCATTCGGGGGCGCTGGCGGGCAAGCCGATTCCTGCCTCACGCAAGGCTTCGGGTGAAACCACACCATAGATATTGCCTCGTGCGTCATAAAACCGAGTCATCCCCACCTCTCTGCGCTGCCGAAAATCCCACTGTAACCGCAATCCCTTGTAGGAGTGAGCCTGCTCGCGATAGCGGTGGGTCAGTCGAGATATTTTTACCTGACACACCGCTATCGCGAGCAGGCTCACTCCTACAGGTTACGATGTCGGCTGCACGCCCCCGCATAGCGATCGAACCTCGTCGCTGAATCACTGTCCTTCGGGGACGCGATGTTTTTACCAAGGATCGATATGACCAGCCTCAACCCCCAAGACACCTTCGTCCCCGGACGCCTGCAACAGATATCCACGCGCGTGGCTTTTTTCATCGCCGGGCTCGGCATCGCCGCCTGGGCGCCGCTGGTGCCTTATGCCAAAACCCGCGCCGGTCTCGATGAAGGCACGCTGGGCCTGTTGCTGTTGTGCCTGGGCGTCGGATCGATTCTGGCGATGCCGCTGGCGGGCATTCTGGCGGCGCGCTTCGGCTGCCGGCGCGTGGCCACCGGCGGCACGTTGTTGATCTGCGCGGCATTACCGTTGCTGGCGACGGTGTCGTCAATCCCGGCGCTGATCGCCACCCTTTTCATGTTCGGCGCAGGGCTGGGTACAGTGGATTCGACGGTGAACCTGCAGGCGGTGATCGTCGAACGCGCCAGCGGCAAGAACATGATGTCGGGCTTTCATGGCTTGTTCAGTCTGGGCGGGATTGTCGGCGCGGCCGGCGTCAGCGCCCTGCTCGGACTCGGCCTGTCGCCACTGGCGGCCATGCTGGTGGTGGTCGCGCTGTTGATCGCGGCGCTGTGCAAATGCGTGCCGCACATGCTGCCCTACGGCAGCGAAAGTTCGGGTCCGGCATTCGCCATTCCCCATGGCATCGTGCTGTTTATCGGTGGCATGTGCTTCATTGTTTTTCTCACCGAAGGTGCAGCGCTGGACTGGAGCGCGGTGTTCCTCGCACAGGAACGCGGGATCGACACCGCCTATGCAGGCCTCGGTTACGCGGCATTTGCCCTGACCATGACCGCTGGCCGTTTGTTGGGTGATCGCATCGTCCGCCGCTTGGGCGCCACGCGGATCATTCTGTTCGGCGGGCTGACGGCCGCGGCCGGTCTGTTTCTGGCGACCTTCGCGCCGAGCTGGCAAGCCGCGCTGGTGGGGTATGCACTGGTCGGTGCCGGCTGCTCGAACATCGTGCCGGTGCTGTACACCGCGGTGGGCAAGCAGACGGTGATGCCGGAAAGTATCGCGGTACCGGCGATTACTACCTTGGGCTATGCGGGGATTCTTGCCGGGCCGGCAGTGATCGGTTTTGTCGCCCACGCCAGCAGCTTGAGTTTTGCCTTTGGCCTGATGGCGGTGCTGCTGGTCGCGGTGGCGATTGGCGGGAAAGTACTGAAGGTCTGAAAAGCTTCGCGAGCAGGCTCGCTCCCACACAATCTCGGTGAACCTGTGGGAGCGAGCCTGCTCGCGAAGAAGCCGACGCGGTCTGTCAGAACCCCACGCTGGCCTGCACAAAGAACGTCCTCGGTGCGCCCACATACATCCCCGCATTGTTGTCGCTGGAGCGGGTGAAGTATTGCTTGTCGAAAATGTTCTTCACCCCGGCACCGAGCTTGAGGTTCGACAGCTGCGCGCCGAAGTCATAGCCGCCGCGCACGTTCCAGGTGACGTAGCCGGGAATGTCGCCGTACTGCCCGTCGGCGGTGCCCTCGGTGATGTAGTTGCCGTTGAAACTGCCGTCAGCGTTGACCCCGGTGCCCGGCGAGCGTTGCTGCGATTGGGCGAAGCCGTCGAGATTGTAGGTCCAGCGATCAATGTCATAACGCAAACCGACCGTCGCTACCTGGCGTGAGTAGAACGGCAGGTCACGGCCCTTGAAGCCGGGAATCTCGCCCTCGTACACCGCGCGGGTGTAAGTCACGCCGGCATTGGCGGTCAGGCCGTCGAGGCGCGGGTCCAGAGCGGCCATGTCGTAATGCACCGAGGCTTCGACGCCCTGGTGCTTGGTCGCACCGAGGTTGGTCCAGCCGACGTCGTTACTGATGTATTGCAGCTCGTCGTCGAAGTCGATGTAGAACAGCGTCACCTCGCCGCCCCACACGTCGTCGCTGTAACGCGTGCCGATCTCGTAGGTCTTGGCTTTTTCAGGATTCAAACCGCTGGCGGTCTGGTCACCCGTGCCGCCCTGGCCGAGCTGGAAATACTGCAGGGCACCGAACGAGGTTTCGTAGTTGGCGAACAGCTTCCACGCATCGGACAGGTGATACATCACGCTCAGTGCCGGCAGCGGTTCGTTGCTGTCGATGCTGCGGCGTTTTTCCTGCACTGGCCGGTTAGAGGTGTCGAGCACCGGGCGGTCGTGCCATTCGGTGCTGATGTGTTCGAAACGGATGCCCGGCGTGATCGTCCAGTTGCCGACATCGATCTTGTTGTCGACGTAAAACGCATTGGCCTCGGTGCCGCCCGTACGGTCCTGATAGACGTGACCGTCAGAGGTACGGGTGACCACCGGTTGATTGTTCACCAGCGCCAGACGACTGGCTTCTTCATGCATGCCTTCTTTGAGGTAGCGATAACCGACGCTGACTTCCTGGGTGGTCGGGCCGACATCGAACACATGCGAAACCCGCGGCTCAATGCCGAAGGTGTAGTAAGTGCGCGGGTAAGAGCTGAGTGTCTTCTGATCGCGCGCGGCGATAGTGCTGCCACGAAAGCTGTCGGAATAGTAGGTCAGCACTTCGGCCTGGGTGCGCTCGTCGATCTGGCGGATCCACTTGAACGACACGTCCTTGCGCCGGCCGCTGAAGCTGTCGTAATCGCGGTCGGACTGGAACGGCTGATCGTCGTACTGCTTCTGGGTCAGACCGCCGGGCATGTCGGCGCTGGCGTCGTAATAGTGAAAGTTGAGGCTGAAATCGTCTTGCTCGGTCGGCGCCCAGTGGGTCTTGAGGATCACGTCATCAATGTCGTTGCCGTTGTTGCGCTCGCGGTAGCCGTGGCCGTTGACCCCGGAGTACAGCAAGGCGATGCCGATGCCGTTGTCGGCGGTGCCGCCAAGGAACGCCGTGTCGATGTGTTTCCAGCCGCCGTGCTGCGAGGTTTCCAGAGTGGTGCCGATTTCACCGGTGGTTTTCTCCGGGATCGCGCGGGTGACGAAGTTGATCACCCCGCCGACGTTCTGCGGCCCGTAACGCACCGAACCGGCGCCGCGCACCACATCGATGCTGTCGAGGTTGCCCGAAGAAATCGGTGCCATCGACAGTTGCGGCTGACCGTACGGCGCAAACGCCGCCGGGACACCATCGATCAGCACGGTGGAGCGCGGCGACAGGCGCGACGTGAGACCACGCACGCCGACGTTGAGGGAAATATCGCTGCCGCCGGTGCCGTTGGCGTCCTGCACCTGTACGCCCGGTACGCGCTTGAGCACATCGCCCACGGTCATTGCGCCCTGCTCGACCATGGCTTCACGACGGATCACCGTGCGCGCGCCGGGGTGGTTCTGCACCACGGCGGCGTTGGCGTCGCCGAGCCAGTCGCCGACCACCTTGATATCGGTCACACCGAGTTCCAATGGGCCATTGCTCGCTGCGGAAGTGGCGGCCGACGACAGCGTCACCGAGCCTTCGTTGATCTGATAATCCAGACCGCTGCCCTGCAGCAACTGACGCAGCGCCTGCTCGGGGGAAATATCACCGTCGACCGCCGGCGCCTGTTTGCCGGCCACCAGATCCGGGCTGAAAAACACTTGCAGCGAAGTCTGCTGGCCCAGTTCGCTCAAGGCCTGGCCCAGCGGCTGCGCCCGAATATGGATGGCTTCAGCGGCGAATGCCTGCGACATGGCAGCGCTGACCGCCAGCGCCAGGGCCAGCGGTAACCAAGGGAATTTTTTGTTATGGGCTGTGGTGTTTTTCACGTCGTACAGAGTCCTGTGGATCGCAAGAGTGTGCGGCTGTTAATGCAAACCAGTTGCAGTTGAACAGGAAGACGCTGAACTCGGAAAAAACCTGAATTTTATTTTGCGATTATTTCCTGGCGACCATCGGCAAGGCTGCGCACGGCCACCGGCAGAATGCTCGGCAAGGCTTTGAGCAAGGCGTCGGTGTTGTCGGCGTTGAACACACTGGTCAGGCGCAGGCTGGCCACGGCCGGGTCGGAGACCGTCAACGGATGCTGCCGATAACGCGATACTTCGGCCGCGACGTCGCTGAGGCTAGCGTTGTCGAACACCAGTTTGCCGTTGCGCCACGCGGTCAGTTGCGCCGGGTTGACTGCGTAGGCTGGCGCGACTTTGCCGTGGGCATCGACGTGCGTGCCGAGACCTGCCGTCAGACTGATGAATTGGTCGCTCGGCGCATCCCGCCCTTGCACCTTGACCGTGCCCTGCTCCACCGCCACACGGGTTTGCGCAGAGTCGCGGCGCACATCGAAACGCGTGCCGGTCACCGTGACCTTGCCGCTGTCGGTTTGCACCACGAACGGCCGCGACGCGTCGTGCTCGACGCTGAACATCGCTTCGCCTTCGCGCAGCTCAATCAAGCGACGATCCTGTTCATAGCGCACCTGCAAGCGGCTGCGGCTGTTCAGATCGATCAGCGAACCGTCCGGCAAGGCCACGTGTTTGCGCTCGCCCAGCGCCGTGACGAATTCGGCGCTGTAGCCGCCCGGATGATGCAACCCGCTGAACAGACCGAGGCCGAGCGCCACCGCCAGCACACTGGCTGCCACCGCGTAACGCAACAAGGGCCGGCGTGCGCGACGGCTTGGCGGCGTTTCAGCCAAGGCTTTGAGGCGTGGCGCCGGGAGCAGATCGGCCGCCGTCCACAAGCCCTGCAGCAACTGAAATTCGTCGCGATGCTGCGCATGCTCGTTCAGCCAGGCGTCGAAGCGCTGCTGCTCTTCGGCGCTGACGTCCGGCTCCTGCAAACGCACGAACCAGCGCGCAGCGTCATCGCGCACCGTGCTCGGCCCGCACGCGCAATCACGGGTATCCGTCATGGAAGGTCCTGTTGGGCTGGGGAGGAAGAATCGCCACCGCTCATGATTGCAAGCCATCAAGGCGATCGCGCAGATGCCGCAGGGTGCGGATCATATACTTTTCGACCATGTTCTTGGACAGTCCCAGGCGTTCGGCGATTTCCGCCTGGGTCAGGCCTTCGATCTTCTGCCAGACGAAAATCTTCCGGCAATTGACCGGCAGCTCGGTCAGCGCCCGCTCGATGGAATCGGCCAACTGGATCGCATGCATGTAATGCTCCGGGTCGCCGGACGCCGACGCACTGTGCTCGATCGCCTGCGATTCCAGGGCGCCACGCCGGTCCTCGCGCCGATAACCGTCAACCGCAATATTGCGCGCGGTCTGATGCAAATACGCCCGCGGCTGCTGCACCGCCGCCGAATCGGCCTCAAGCACGCGCACAAAGGTGTCGTGCGCCAGATCCTCGGCCTGCGCGCGATTGCGCAGACGCCGGGTCCAGGTGCCGATCAACTCTTCGTAATGCTCGAAAAAGCCGGGTCTGCGGGGACGCATGAGGTAGGGAACGGCGCACTGAGGAAAGGGCGTGAATAGTAATGCTTCGTATTAAGGCGAAGCAATGAATTCCTCGATCGGGGTTATCTGACCGAACACAACACTGACGCAAGCGCGCTAGCGCTCTGCCCTGTCAGGCCGCACCCACTCCGGTTTCTGTCACCAAACCGGCTTCGTCGCTCTGCACCAGATCGATCAGCCAGGTGCGAAAGGCCTCGACCTTTTTCGAGCTGGCAATTTCCACAGGCGACACCAGATAAAAACCCAGATCAGACTTGAGCTTGAGATTGAACGGCGCCACCAGCTTGCCGGCTTTCAGATCGTCATCGACATAGGTCGAGCGGCCGATGCATACGCCTAAACCATCGATGGCTGCCTGAACCGCCATCATCGCGAGGTCAAATGTGAGCCGTGTTCCCTCGGCCAGCTTCTTCGGTTGTCCGGCGGCGCTCAGCCACATGTTCCAGTCGTTACTGGTCATGCCGCTGACCTGCAACAAGGTGTGGTTGGCCAGATCGATCGGACTTTTCAGAGCTTTTGGCCCGGTGATCAACTTCGGGCTGCACACTGGAAAGATTTCGTCCGACATCAGCCAGTCGGCCCGCAGCCCTTTCCAATCGCCGAAACCGTAGCGGATCGCAGCGTCTATTCCACCTTTGCGGAAGTCGACCAGGTCGGTCGAGGCCGTTACGCGCACATCGATATTGGGGAACGCGTCCTGAAACGAAGCCAGGCGCGGCAGCAACCATTTCGAGGCGAGAGAAACCAGTGTGCTGATGGTCAGCGCACTGTTGTTGGTCGACTCGCGCAACATCTCCGTGGAATAGCGCAACTCATGAAAAGCCGAGCGGATGCCGGGCAAGTACGCGTGGCCTTCAGTGGTCAGCGCCAGACCGTCCTTGAGCCGCAGAAACAGTCGAACCCCGAGCTCGTCTTCGAGACGACGAATCTGATGGCTGATGGCCGTTTGTGTGACGTTCAGCTCTTCGGCAGCCTTGGTAAAACTCATATGGCGCGCAGCCGATTCAAACGCTTTCAATCCGTTGAGAGAAGGAATCCTGGCGACCATAAGGCTTCGTAATGCTCATGAGATTTTGTCATAAGGTAGCACCCAAGAAGTCCTTTGCAAAATGTTTCAGTGGTCGTCAATTCTAGCGTCGTTCTCCAAGCCACACGGGCCTGCGGACACCCCCTCAAAGGATGAGATCGCCATGAATAAAACCGTCGAAACCCGTAACGACCCAGTCGGAAAAACGCCACAGCTCAAAGCGCGCAATGCCTCGAGAATGGCTGAAATCAGCCGCCCGCATTTCGATGCCGCTTACGAAAAAGGTCTGATGGGCGTTTCCTGCCGCGTGCTGGACAACCGCCGCATCGAAATCGCCACCAGCGGCAAGGAAGTGATCGATTACACCCGTTGCGGTTACCTCAACCTGGACGCCCATCCAAAAGTTCTCGCAGCGGCCCGGGCCTCGATGGATGACGTCCCGTCTACGCACTTTTCGGTTGCGCGTACACGGCTGACCGCTGAGCCGTTGGTGCGTCTGGAAAAAACCCTCGCCAAACTGTTTGACGTCAATGGTGTGGTGGTCTTTCCGACCGTGGCTGCCGCCAACATGGGTGCCCTGCCCCTGCTGGCGGCCGGGCTGTTCACCGCTGGCGAAAAACCGCTGATCGCTTTCGATCGTTTTGCCCACGTGACGTTGCAGTACCACATCCCGGTCCTGCGCGAAGAGACCGAGGTGATCGTCATCGAGCACAACGACCTCGAACATCTGGAGCGGTTGTGCAAAAGCGGGCGCAAGGTGGCTTACGTCGGCGACGGTGCCTACTCGATGGGCGGCGCCGCGCCGGTTCGGGAACTGCGCGCCCTGCAAGACAAGTACGGTCTGTTTGTTTATCTGGACGACGCCCACGGGATTTCCGTGGTGGGTCAGCAGGGCGAAGGTTTCGTCCGTTCGCAACTCGACGGTCTGGACGAAAACACCATCGTGGCGGCGTCGCTGGGCAAGGGTTACGGTGCAGCAGGTGGTCTGTTGATGCTCGGTACGCAACATATCGAGAACTCGATCCGTCGCTATGCACCGACTTACGGTTTCTCCTGCGCGCCCAACATGGCGGCTGTGGGTGCTGCACTGGCGTCGGCGCAAATTCATGCCACGCCGGAACTGCATAAACTGCAACGCGCGCTGCGCAACAACATGCAGCTGTTCGACAACCTGATCCCGACCGAAACCAGCGGCAGCGAATTGCCGATCCGCATCGTACGCATCGGTAACGAGGAACAGGCCATCGCCAAGGGCGAGTACCTGTTGCAGCAGGGCCACTACACCTCTGTCGTGTTCTTCCCCACCGTACCGCGCGGCCAGGCCGCCCTGCGCATGTCGATCACCTCGGCACACAACCCGGCCGACATCCTCGACTTGAGTCTGATGCTTAAAAGCAGCGATGCCGCGCATGTGAGCCCCGACGCTGACGAATTCCAGCCGGCGCTGGCCGTTTGACTGAGATTGGGCAGGAGACTTTAAACGTGAAGCGAACGGATCTGGCGGACACCTTCGTCACCGCTGTGACGGATTTCGATATCAATACAGCGTCCTTGAGTGAGATTCGTGCCATTCAGGAACTCGTCTATGAACGCAAGGTAGTGGCGCTGAAAAACCAGCGCTTGAGCCGAGAGGGCTATCAGCAGTTCGCTGCGTGCTTTGGCGAACTGGAGCAATTCAAACTCAAAAACTACCACGACCCTGCATACCCGAACATTCTCGTGGTCAATAACCGCAACGGCGGCGGTGCAGTAGGCGCGCGCAAGCTGGGCAACATGTGGCACAGCGACTCCAGCTATCTGGCCGAACCGCTGCCGCTGACCATGCTGCACGCACAACAACTGCCGGAGACAGGCGGCGACACGCTGTTCGTGGACATGCAATCTGTGTATGACGATTTGCCCAAGGCTCTTTACGAGCAAATCATCCATCGCCAGGCCGTGCATGACGTGCGCTGGACCTACAAAGTCAAGGAAGATGATGTCGGGGAATCGATTCAGGAAGTTTTCACACGCCTGGAACAGACCTTTCCCGCCAGCACTCATCCGACGGTTGCCGTGCACCCGCGCACCCGCCGCGAAAGCCTGTACGTCAACCCGGGCTATACGACGAGCATCAGCGGCTATTCGCAAGAACAGAGTCGCGCCTTGCTCGATGAATTGTTCGCGTTCGCGCTGAATGCGCAACGGGTCTTCAACTACCAATGGGAACCGCACGATTTGCTGATCTGGGATAACCGCTCGGTGTGGCATTGTGCGACCGAACTGCCGCGCGATGCCCAGCGGGTGATGTATCGCATTGGCGTCAATGACGGCGAGTTCTTTGCCCGGGTCGTTTTACGGGAGCACGTTGCATGAGCCGTAAACGCGTATTGGTCGCCCATATTCTTGGCGACGAAGGCAAACAGATGCTGCGCGACCGTGACGATATCGAAGTGGTGGAGTTCGCCAATACGATCGCGCAGGGTCAGTTCCAGGCCTTGCTCGAGAGCTTTGATGCCGTGCATGGCGTGATCCTCGGGCTGACCCGCTTCGGCGTCGAGGAATTGCGACGCGCCAAGGGGTTGCAGGTCGTATCGCGGATCGGCGTCGGCTTCGACGCGGTGGACATCCCGGTAATGTCGGAAGCGGCAGTTCCAGTGATGGTTTGCGCCAACGCCAACCACCGTGCGGTGGCCGAACATACCCTGGGGTTCATGCTGGCACTGGCCAAACGTACCGAGGCGCTTAGCCAACTGGTGCGCAGTGGCAACTGGCATCAGCGCTATGAGCACCTGCCCGGCGAACTGGAAGGTCGCGAAGCGCTGCTGATCGGTTGCGGACGCATCGGCGCACGTGTCGCCACGCTGCTGGTAGCCATGGGGATGCGCGTCAAGGTATACGACCCGTACCTTGCCCCAGGGCAATTGCCGCCCGGCGTGCAAACGGTTGCCGTACTGGATAACGCTCTGGTGAGCGCCGACTACGTCAGCCTGCACTGTCCAAAGACCACCGAAACGCTTGGCTTGCTGTCTGCCGAACGCCTGGCCTTGATGAAACCTCAGGCATTCGTCATCAACACTGCCCGAGGCGGCATCGTCGACGAACAGGCGCTGTATCAGGCATTGCTGGAAAACCGTCTGGCCGGTGCCGCGCTGGACGTATTCCTGCCCGAGCCGCCGGTGTATGGCAGCGGTTTGCCGAGTCTCGCCAATGTGATCTGTTCGCCGCATCTGGCCGGGGTGTCCCGCGAAGCGGTCAGCCGCATGGCGACGCTGGCTGCCGGCAACGTGCTCGACGTTTTTGCCGCTGAGCCCAATCCGGAAAACGCCATCAACCCGCACGTGTTCGAGCGCGCGTTTCACCTGCCTGACGCCGAGTCAGCCAGCACGATCCCTTACCCAATCTGATTCGAGAGCAACGGAATGTACCTACGCTATCAGCTATTCGACGACCAACGCGACGCCATGATCCTGATTGCACGGATCATGATTCTGATCCTCTACGGCTACTTCGGCTTCACCTACGTCACGGACCACGGCAGCTTCGTCAGCTACCTCAAATCGGTGGATGCGCCGATACCCGAGTGCACGGCCATTGTTGCCACAATCATCGAATTATTTGGTGGTCTGGCGCTGCTGTTCGGCTTCTGGACCCGGCCGATTGCAGCGATCTTCGTGGTGTACACCATCGGAACGGGAACCATCGGCCACGCCTTCTGGAACAGCACCAACCCAGCCGATCACCACACCCTGTTCGTGCACTTTTTCAAGAACGTGAGCATCGCCGGCGGGTTTCTCTTCCTCTGCCTGCTGGGGCCCGGAAAGTACTCGATCGACAAACGTTGATCTGTCCACGACGGGCGCAGCCATACGCCCGTCGTTTTTCCCTTTCTGTCACCTGAGGAGTCCCTGGATGAACACATTGATTGAACCGGTTGCCGACTTGCGCGACTGGCTGGCACGTGCCGAAAAAATCGGCGAATTGCAGACCGTCTCGCCCGCGGTCAACCCGATTGAAGAAATGAGCGCCATCACTTACCTGTTGGCCCGCCAGGGCAACTCGCCCGCGGTGCTTTTCGATCAGCCAGACTCGCCCCTGGGCTTGCGCCATCTGTGGAACATCTTCGGTCCAAGCGTGGCGCGTACCGCGATCACGCTCGAAGAGGCGCCAGATACCCCTACCATGGAGTTGATCCGTCGCACCAAAGACAAGCTCAGACACAGCATTGCCCCGCAGGAGATCAGCGCTGAAGCCGCACCGATCTACCAGAACACGCTGATCGGCAATGACATTGATCTCACTCGTCTGCCCATCCCCAAACATTGGCCCAGAGATGGCGGCGCCTACGCGGGTACGGCTGACGCCGTGTTCACCCGGGACCCGGCATCGGGATACCTGAATGTCGGTACCTATCGAATGATGATCCAGGGTCCCCGGGAGGTCGGCTTGTCGCTGGCGCCGGGCAAGGATGCGCTGCGGCACATTCACCAGGCATGGGCCAAGGGTGAAGCGCTGCCCGTAGCCGCTGCCTGGGGTGTCGATCCGTTGATGATGGTGGTGGGCTCGCAGTCCTTGCCACCGGGCATCAGCGAATACGATTTTGCCGGAGGCATCAGGGGCAAGCCGATCGAAGTGGTGCGGGCCAGGCATTCGGATCTGTTGATCCCTGCCGCCGCGGAAATTGTCATCGAAGGTCTTATTCGCCCGGGCTCGACTCGTGAAGAGGGCCCCTTTGGCGAATTCACCGGCTACTACGGCTATAAGGACATTGATTGCCCGCTGATCGAAGTCACCGCCCTGCACTACCGCACCAGGCCCATTCTCACTAACGCGTTGATGGCCGATTTCCCCTCGAACGAGCAAAGCGCGTTTTTCTCGACCATCCGCTCGGCCAAGATCTGGAGCGACCTGGACAAGCTCGGTATCCAGGGCATCCACGGGGTGTATTGCCCACCGGCCGCCGCCGGTGCGTTCGGCATGATCGTCATCAGTCTCGAGCAAAGATATGCCGGGCACGCAGCACAGGCCCTGGCGCTCGCCAGCCAGGTGCCCGGCGGCGCCTACATCAGCAAGTGGATCGTCGCGGTAGATGAGGACGTCGACCCAACCGACATGAATCAGGTGCTATGGGCGATGGCCACGCGCGCGACCCCCAGCGATGACATCGATATTTTGCACAACACTCGCGGCTCGCCACTGGACCCGGCACAAAATCCGCCTGAAAAACGTTTCTTCGGCTCCAAGGCGCTGATCAACGCCTGCAAGGATTACCGCAACATTCGAAATTTCCCGACACGCACGCTATTGCGCCCCGCAGTGTATTCACAGGTTCGCGCACGCTGGGCGGAGCTGGGCCTGCCGGGCGAAGCCCCTCTGATCAGCGCATTCGACCATGCGGTGGACTGCCATGAGCGGTCCTGAGCAACGCATCGTCGTTGGCATCAGCGGTGCCAGCGGCGTGATCTACGGGGTGCGTACGCTGATGCTGCTGCGCGAACTGGGGATTGCCACCCATTTGGTCATGTCCCGGTCGGCACAGATCACCCTCGCCCACGAACTCGATATGAAGGTGGCTGATGTCAAAGCGCTCGCCAGCGTCGTGCACGATCCCGCCGACATTGGCGCATCGATTTCCAGTGGTTCGTTCAAGACGCTGGGTATGGTCGTTACGCCGTGCTCGATCAAAAGCCTTTCGGAAATCTCCAGCGGCATCACCGGCAGCCTGCTTAGCCGTGCTGCCGATGTGACACTCAAGGAGCGCCGGCCATTGATCTTGATGGTGCGGGAAACGCCGCTGCATCTGGGCCATCTGCGCAGCATGACTCAGGTCTGTGAAATGGGCGGCATCGTCATGCCGCCGGTCCCGGCCTTTTACGCGCGACCGCAATCCATTCAGGACATGGTCGACCATACCGTGGGGCGCATGCTCGATCTGCTGGGCCTGGACACCGGGACGGTCCGGCGCTGGGGTTGAACTTCGCGCTTGCTGCATCTTCGGCAATCGCGCCAGCGCGTTTGCCGAATCGCTCTTTAACAATCAGGAACGAGGCTCTATCGAAGCGTTTGCCCGCCGCTCGTCACAGGGCAGCGGGCAAACGTGTTTCATCGATTCGCTTGCCGGCGAGCTACAGCGCGCCGGTCAGCATTCACTGATTACATCGACCTCGTCGGTGTAGAGCCGCATCACAGTCAACAGGGCCGCTGCCAGGAATGCCAGCGCGATGATCGACAAGGCGCCGGTCGCGCTCCCCGATGCTTGCAGCGTGGCGCCGAGTACGGCGATGCCGGTCACCCCGCCACACTGGCGTGCAGCATTGAGTACGCCGGACCCCACACCGACCTTGCCAGTGGGCACGCTTGCCAGACAAGCGCCGACGATCACCGGCAACGTCGCCCCGCCGAGGCCGATCAACAAGCCACCGGCCACCAGGCTGACAGGATTCGTGCCGAACAAGGCCAGCAATGCCGCGCCGAGCGCGCCACACAACATGCCAGCGGCACCGACCGAGCGGGCCCCGCATACATTTGCCAAGCGCCCCGAAAGACTGGCCATCACGCCAGTCGCAACCGTCATCGGTATCATCGCTACGCCGATTTCGACCGGTGTGCGGCCCTGTCCCTGCAACGCAAACGGCAGCACGAACAGGCTGCCTTAGTACGCCAGTGTTTGCAGAAACCCGGCGCCAATCGCCGCAGAGAAGGTTCTGGATTCAAACAGACTCAGCGGCAACATCGGCTCGCGCTGCGCCCGTTGCGAATAGACAAATGCCATCGCCCCCGTCAGCGCCAGCAGCAACGTCGCGATGACCCATACGTGCCCCCAGCCCCACATCGGGCCTTCAATCAAGGCGAAAATCAGCGACACCAGCGCCACGGTCGACAGCGCCTGCCCGGCCCAGTCGATCGAACGAGCTCGATCGGCAATGTCACTGCCGCGTGATACACAGCACACAAGCGCAATCAGACAGAACGGCACGTTGAGATAAAAAATCGAGCGCCAATCGACCCACTCCACCAACACGCCGCCCAGCAACGGACCGCTCACCAGCGCGAGGGCCGAGATCCCGCCCCATAAAGCGACCGCTCTTGCTCGCGCTCTGGTGTCGGGATAGGCCTTGACCAGTAGCGCCATGGAACTGGGTAGCATCAGCGCCGCACCGATACCTTGTACCGCTCGCGCGGCAATCAGCCCAACGACGCCTTGGGCCGATCCGCAGGCGACCGATGCGCCTGTGAATACTAGCAGGGCAAACAAGAACACTTTCCTCGCGCCCAGACGATCGCTCAGCGCGCCGGCCGACAACAGCAGGCTGGCAAACACCAGCGTATAGGCACCGGCGATCCACTGCAGGCGATCCATTGTCGTCGCCAGATCGCGACCGATGCTGGGCAGCGCGACATTCAGCGCAGTGACATCCAGCGCGACCATGAACGAACTCAACGCCACGCTGAGCAAAACGGGCGCCGCCCAAGCGGGCTTTGCCACGGCTTCCATTGACAGGGTTTTGCTCACTTCCAACACCTCACTGTGTATTCAGGAGCGATCCTGAGGCGATGCGCACGCTACGTAAAATTAAATGTCGACTACCTGAACATAAGAGGAACTACTGAGATGATGAATCTGATGCATTGGCGACTCCTGGTCGCTGTGGCCGACGCCGAAAACGTTTCCCGCGCCGCCGAGCGCTATGGCATTACCCAGTCCGGCGCCAGCCAGGCCCTGACACAAATGGAGGAAGCGCTGGGAGTTAAAGTATTCGTGCGGGATCGCCGTCAGACCACCGCAACGGCCATCGGGCAACAAATCATTGACCGCGCCCGCCGCATGCTCAGCGAGTTCGAATCGATCCAGAACCTGGTGGACGCATCGCGCGGTTGCCATTTGGGGCGCATCAAGCTCGCCAGTTTTCCTTCGGTGTTCGCCAACCTGTTGCCGCCGCTGCTGCAAAGCTTCAGTCGATTGCACCCAGGCATCGAAATCGTTTCGCTCGAAGGCACTGATGAGGAAGTAGAACAATGGCTGGCCAACAGCAGCATCGATCTCGGCGTCGTGATGAACCCCTGCCCGTCCCGCGGTGCGCTGTTGCTGGGACGGGACTCGTGGGTGGCGGCGGTGCCTGCTAGCCATGATCTGGCACGTAGATCATCAGCCAGCACTGTGGCGCTCGAAGAGCTGGTGCGAGAACCGTTCATCCTGGCAACCGGTGGCTGCCACCTGAACGGTCAGTCGCTGGTCGAGCGTGAGGGGCTCAGGCTCGAAGATATCAAGATCACCGTACGCGACTGGACCACTGCATTTGCGCTGATCAGTGAAGGCATGGGCATTTCCATCGTGCCCGCCTCCACACTGCCCGTGGACCGCCGTGGCATGCGGGTCTTTGAATTGAGCAAGCCCATTTACCGGGAGTTCGGGCTGGTGTGCTCACCGGCAGGCGAGCGCACGCCCTCCGCTCAGGCATTTCTCAACGAGATCCGCAAATCGACCTTAAGCAGTGACATCCCGATGACGGTTCGCAGTACTGAAGCGAAAGTCGCCTGAGCCGACATAAGAGCTCCTAATGATGGGCGCATAAAATCGTAATTTTACCCCTCGGCATCATGACACCAATATGTCTGGAACAAGGTTCACAGCCGTTTCGCAGATGAAGCGGTATTACGCTCGGGTACACGATGCCCACCTGGAAGGAGATACACATGAAACTTTACTTTGCGCCCATGACCTGCTCCCTGTCGCCGCACATTGTATTGCGAGAGCTGGGCCTGCCTTTCGAGCTGATCAGGGTCAACAACAAGACCAAAGCAACGGCAGACGGCCGCGACTTTCGCGACATCAACCCCAAAGGTTATGTCGCGGCACTCGCGCTGGACAATGGAGAGGTACTGACCGAAGGACCGGCCATCGTGCAGTATCTGGCCGATCAGGTACCGGGTAATTCACTGGCGCCGGCCAACGGCACCTGGGAGCGTACGCGTCTGCAGGAATTGCTCAACTTCATCACTTCGGAAATCCATGGTGGTAGCGCACCGCTGTTCAATGCCGACCTCCCGGAGCCGGTAAAGGAAATTTTCCGCCAGAAATTGTTCAAGCGTCTGGACTACCTGAACAAGAACCTGGTGCACAAAGATTACTTGCTGAACACGTTCGGCCTGGCCGACGCGTACCTGTTCACCGTCCTGAAATGGCTGCCATTCTTCAATATCGATATCAAGAACTGGCCGGAACTGGCCTCGTTCATGGAGCGCATCGAAGCGCGTCCAAGCGTGCAGGCGGCGATGGCTGCGGAAGAAGCCACTCAGCCGGTTTAATCATGGATGACTAGCTGGTCGATGCCGGCTTCCGCCTAACTTCAAATTGGATGAAGTCTCCCTATGCAAACAATTCAACGCGTCCCAAGCGGCTATGCGGGACGCAGTCGCTCCTGTGCCTACGCCGATATTGTTTACACCGTTGCCACCAGCGCGGACACCTCGCTGGAGATTGCCGGCCAGACGCACCAAGCCCTCGAGGCACTGAGCAGCAGCCTTGAAAGCCTGGGTTCGCATGCCTCACGCATGCTGTCGGCGCAAGTGCTGTTGGCGGACATGCGCAGCAAACCCATTGTCGATGAAATCTGGGCAGAGTGGATCGGCGGCAACCCGCAGCACTGGCCACAGCGGGCCTGCTACGGCGTCGACCTCGGCGGCCGGCTGCTGATCGAAATCATCGTCACAGCAGCGCGAGGAGCGGCTGATGACGCATAACGATCAATTCGATCTGGTCATTCGCACCTGTGAGGCGCAACGCAGCGCCGCCATGCTGGGCGGCCACCTGGATATCTTCAGCTATCTGTTCCATCCGGACCTGACCTACATTCACTCCAGCGGCATTGTCGACAATCTCAAAAGCTACCTGGAAAAATGCCGCTCCCGCGAGTTCATCTATCACACCCTCGACCACCAAATCGACAAAGTCATCCGGCTCGGCGACCTGGCCATAGCATTGGGTGAAATGACCACCACCGTCACCTCCGCAGGAGTGCGAAAACATTTGCACAACCGTACGCTTACCGCGTGGCAAAAGACCGACGAACAATGGCAACTACTGGTCTATCAGGCGACACCGCTCAAACCGGCCGAGGTGCTCGAAATGAAGTGAGCCGGTCAGCGACATAAACGACGAAGCCCTGCACGTATAGCGTACAGGGCCTGTTTACAGGATTGAGCTATGCGTCTCAAGCCTGCGGCATTTTCCGAAACCCCACCGCCAAACGATTCCAGCTGTTGATGGTGCTGATCGCCACGGTCAGATCGACCATTTCCTTGGGCGTAAATTGCGCGGCGACCACTTCGTAGTCTGCGTCCGGGGCGTGAGTCAGGCTCAGTTGCGTCAGAGACTCGGTCCAGAGCAGCGCGGCGCGTTCGCGGTCGCTGAAGAACGGCGCTTCTCGCCAGGCAGTGACGGCGAACAGCCGGCGCGGGGTTTCGCCGCCCTTGATCGCGTCAGCGGTGTGCATGTCGATGCAGAACGCGCAGCCGTTGATTTGCGAGGCGCGCAGTTTGACCAGTTCGATCAGGGTCTTTTCCAGCGGCAGTCTGGATACCGCCGTTTCCAGCGCCATCATCGCTTTCAGGGCATCAGGGGAAGCGGTGTAGAAATCGGTACGAGGTTGCATGGTGACTCCGGGTCGCAAGGGAATGTGCGACCACGTTAGTCCCGCTGACGGCTGCGACAAATAGCCAATATTGGCGAAGATCAGTAGGCCACTGGTGCAGAAAATTGCTCTCGGGCAATTGCCAGCGTTGAAGCAGAGCCACTAGAATGCGATCAATTCTTAATTGCACTCATGCCACGGCTGCCCGAACCGAGTATTTGCACCTCATGTCGTCCATCGACTCGCCCTTGAACCAACAGATTCACCGCCTCTACAGCGAGCATCACGGTTGGTTGCAGGGCTGGCTGCAGCGCAGGCTCGGCAACCGCTGCGATGCGGCCGATCTGGCCCATGACACTTTTTTGCGCCTGCTCGCGCGTCAGGTCGCCAAACCGCTGGGCAGCGAGCCGCGGGCGCTGCTGACGCACATCGCCAAGGGCCTGATGATCGATCGCTGGCGACGTCAGGACATTGAACGCGCCTATCTGGAGACCATCGCGCAACTGCCACCGGCCGAGGTGCCGTCGCCGGAAACCCGTCTAATGATTGTCGAGACGCTGTGGCGCATCGAAGCGCTGCTGCGCGAATTGCCGGCGCAGACCCGCGACACCTTCCTGCTGTCGCAGATCGAAGGCCTGACTTACGCGCAGATTGCCACGCGCCTGCACGTGTCGCTGATCACTGTCAAACGCCATATGCGCGCAGCGTTCATCGCCTGCCTGAGTGTGGCGTGATGACCTCACCGATGATCAATCCGCAGATTCTCGGCGAAGCCGCCGACTGGCTGGTGCAGCTGCATTCCGGCAATGCCACGCCGGCCGATCACCAGGCGATCGCCCAATGGCGCCTGCGCAGCGCCGAGCATGCCCAGGCCTGGCAGCGCGCCGAAGCGCTGCTTGGGGATCTGCGCAGCGTGCCAGCGAATGTCGCCATCCAGACGCTGAAACGGGCCGCTCGCCGCGAAGGTCTCAGCCGTCGACAGACCCTCACCCGCCTCGGCCTGTTGCTGCTCGCCGGCCCGGTAGGCATCGCTTCGCAACATGCGCCGTGGCAGCAATGGAGCGCCGACCAGCGCACCGCGGTCGGCGAGCAGAAGAATGTGCAACTGGCCGACGGCACGCAATTGTTGCTGAACACCGACAGCGCCGTGGACATCACTTTCAGTCCGAGCGAGCGCCGGGTGATGCTGCTCAACGGCGAACTGTTGATCAACGCGGCGGATGATTCGAGCGCCCGCCCGTTTATCGTCGAAACCCCGCAAGGCAGCGCCGTCTCTCTCGACAGCCGGTTTTGCGTGCGCATCGACGGTTCGCGCAGTCAGGTCTCAGTGCTCGACGGCCGCGTGCAGATCACCCCGCAGTTGCTGCAGCAGAGCAACACGCTGAAGGCCGGCGAACGTCAGGGCTTCAAGCTCAACGCGTTCGACACGGCCGAAACGTTCGACCGCAACAGCCTGGCCTGGGACAAGGGCATGCTGCTGGCGAACAACCTGCGCCTGGACGATTTGCTCAATGAACTGAGTCGTTATCGGCGCGGTGTGCTGCGCTGCCATCCGGACGTTGCGGCGCTGCGTGTGTCCGGGGCGTTTTCCCTGCGTGACACCGATGCGAGCCTGCGCTTGCTCAGCGACACCCTGCCATTGAAGATCAGCAGCCTGACCCGTTACTGGTTGTCGGTAGAACCTCGGGTTTGAATTCGAAGTCATTATTTTCAGCGCTGCCTGATACCTTTTTGCGTCTCGTCCGGTGAGTGGAGCAGACCTCTTTGATTCCATGCGCCCGACAGGAACGCCGAATGACTGCATTGCCCACGCCCCGCCCCGCCACCTTCCCGCTCAAGGCGTTGAACCTGAGCCTGGCCTTGGCCTTCGCCACCCTGACGCCGGTACTGGCGTACGCCGCCCACCCCGTCAGCGCCAGCCACAGCGTCAATATCGGCCCCGGCCTGCTCAGCCATGTGCTGGCGCAGTTCGCCGTCAGTGTCGGCGTACCGCTGTCGTTCGATCCGGCGCAACTGGGTAATCGCCAAAGCCCCGGTCTGCAAGGCGAATACAGCGCACAAGGCGGTTTCGCCAGACTGCTGGAAGGCAGTGGTTTCCAGCTGATCGACACCGCTGGCAACGGTTACACGGTAGCGCCGCAAGTGGCGGCTGACGGCGCACTCGAACTCGGCGCCACCAACGTCAGCGCCGTGCGCGACAGCGGCGATACCTATGGCGGCGAGCAAGTCGCGCGCTCCGCACAGATCGGCATGCTCGGCAATCAGGCGGTCAATGATTTGCCCTTCAGCGTCACCAGCTACACCGCCAAGACCATGGCCGATCAACAGGCGCAAACCGTCGGCGATGTGTTGCTCAACGACGCCTCCGTTCGCCAGTCGTCAGGTTTCGGCAACTTCTCCCAGGTGTTCATGATTCGTGGCTTGCCGCTGCTCTCCGATGACATTTCCTATAACGGCCTCTACGGCATATTGCCCCGGCAGATCATCGCCACCGAAGCGCTGGAACGGGTCGAATTGTTCAAAGGCCCGAACGCCTTCGTCAACGGCGTGACCCCGAGCGGCAGCGGCATCGGCGGCGGGGTCAACCTGCAACCGAAGCGCGCAATGGACACGCCGACCCGTAGCGTCACGCTCGACTACAGCGACGACGGCCGTGTCGGCGGGCATCTGGATCTGGGTCAGCGCTTCGGCGAGGACAACCGCTTCGGCGCCCGGGTCAACCTGATGCAGCGCGAAGGCGCGACCGCTGTCGATGACGAAGACCAGCGCTCCTCGCTGTTCAGCCTCGGCCTCGATTATCGCGGTGAGCGTCTGCGCATCTCCACCGATCTCGGTTACCAGAAACAGGTGATCAATCAGGGCCGCTCGGTGATCTACGTCGATTCGAGCCTGAAAAAAGCGCCCAAGGTACCGGATGCCACCGACAGCTACGCGCAGCGCTGGAGCTACTCGCAACTGGAAGACACCTTTGGCATGGCTCGCGCCGAATACGACCTCGACGATAACTGGACGGCCTACGTTTCCGGCGGAGCGAAACACACCCGCGAGAACGGTGTGTACTCGTCGCTGACGGTCACCGACCTCAACGGCACGGCGCGTGGCGGCATGCTGTATTCGCCCCACGACGAAGACAACCAGAGTGCCATGGCTGGCCTCAACGGGCGTTTCAGCACCGGACCCATCAGCCACCAGCTCAACCTCGGCTGGGCCGGAATCTGGGGTGAGCAGCGTTCCGCGTTCGAGACCATCGGCGCGGCCAGCCGTTACACCACCAATCTGTACAACGTCACGGACAAGCCACGACCAGCGGCCACGTCGTTCGCCAGCGACATCAACGATCCGCGCATCGTCGGCAAGAACACCCTGCGCAGCGAAGCGATTTCCGACACCCTCGGTTTCGTTGATGACCGCATCCTGCTGACCCTCGGCGTGCGTCGTCAGGAACTCAAGGTCGATGGCTGGAACACCACCACGGGCGCGCGCACTTCCAGTTACGAAGAGTCGATCACCACGCCGGTTTACGGGCTGGTGATCAAGCCGTGGGAGCACGTGTCGTTTTACGCCAACCGCATCGAAGGCCTGGCCAAAGGCCCGACGCCGCCGACCACGGCGATCAACCGCGACGAAACGTTTGCCCCGGTGCGCAGCAAGCAGATCGAGGCCGGCATGCGCGTGGACATGGGCAGCTACGGCGCCAACCTCGGTGTGTACCGCATCGAGCAACCGTCCAGCTACACCCAGGACGGCATCTTCCGCGTCGATGGCGAGCAGACCAACAAGGGCGTCGAGTTGAACGTGTATGGCGAGCCGCTGGACGGGCTGCGCCTGCTCAGCGGCGCGACGGTGATGAAGACCGAACTGCAAGGCAGCAGCAATGGCGTCAACGATGGCAACCGCGCCGTCGGCGTGCCGCGCTTCCAGATCAACCTCGGCGCCGATTGGGATATCCCCGGCCTCGAAGGTGCAGCGGTGAGCGCGCGGATGTTGCGCACCGGCGGGCAATACCTCAACGCGGCCAACACTCAGAGCATCCCGGCGTGGAACCGTTTCGACCTCGGCACGCGCTACGCCTTCAAACTGGATGACCGGCAGATCACCCTGCGCGCCAATCTGGAAAACGTCGCCAACGAGGCCTATTGGGCATCGGCCAACGGCGGGTACCTGACGCAGGGTACGCCGCGCACACTGAAGGTCGCCGCCACTGTCGATTTCTGACCACTCGTCAGCCAGCGGGCACCCGGGGTTCTGCGCGTCGGACCAATATCAGGTACATGCCCTTTTCAGGAGATGCACCATGATGACGCGCAAACTCACTTCGCTCTTGCTGGCCGGCCTGCTGGCCAGCGCATCGGCCGCCAGCTTCGCAGCGAATGACAGCACCGACGCCACCGGGACCAAATCCGGCGGCGCCAGCAGCTCGACCATGCCACCGGACAACACCCCCGGCGCGCCTTCTGGTGGCAGCGGTTCCGGCGGTGGTTCCACTGGCGGTTCGGGGACCAATTCGGGTACGGGTTCCATGGGCACCGGCGTTGGTACGGGTACCGGCACCAACGGTGGCGCCAGCGGCTCGGGTTCCGGCGCGGGCGGTGGCACCGGTTCGGCCGGCGGCGGCACTGGCGGTGCGGGCGGTGGCTCGGGCAGCTGAACGAACAAGAGCCATCCCAGGTAGGTAATGTTCCCTTGTAGGAGTGAGCCTGCTCGCGATAGCGGTGTATCAGTAGACCTTTGCGCCACTGACCCACCGCTATCGCGAGCAGGCTCACTCCTACAGGGATCGTGTTGCAGTCAGCGATCCGAGCGCATCAATTCGGCAAGTCCGCTGTCCAGCGACAGCACCGCCGCGCGATTGCGACCGGCATTTTTCGCCTGATACAGCGCCGCGTCCGCACGCTGGATAAACGCTTCCGGGCTGTCATTGCCGCTCGGTATGAACGCATAACAACCCAGACTCACCGTCAGATACCCGGTCGGCGAGCCGCTGTGAACGATGTGCTTGTCGATCACGCTGCGACGAATCTGCCCGGCAATCGCCAGCGCACCGTTGATATCGGTATCCGGCAGCAACACGGCAAACTCTTCGCCTCCGTAACGCACGGCCAGATCGGACTTGCGCTGGCAACACGTCCTCAGCACCTGGGCAACTTGCGTCAGGCATTGGTCACCAGCGACGTGGCCGTAGGCATCGTTGTAGCGTTTGAAAAAATCGATATCGAGCATGATCAGGCTGACCGGACTGACCTGTCGTGCGCCGCGAGCAAACTCGATTTCCAGCGAGCGCTCGAACAGGCGCCGATTGGCCAGCCCGGTCAGGCTGTCGTGCGTGGCGATCTGCTCCAGCGCCCGTTGCGCCTTGCGCAGGTTCTTCTCGATCCGTTCGCCATTGCGCACCTGATGAATGAACACCCAGCCAAACAGGCCGACGCCGAGGATCACCAGCGCGACAATGACGCTCGACTGAAACGCGCGCTCGGACCAGCCCTTGAGAATCGTATCGCGCGAGGTCGCCGCCGACACCAGCAGCGGATACGAGGCCAATTGCCGGTAACCATAAAGACGCTCGGTGCCGTCGACGTAGGAATTGAGCATCGCCGTCCCGGCCGGGGCATTGGGCAGCAGCGCCTGGAAAATCTGGCCGCGCGCCACCGAGGTGCCGATCAGCGATTCATCGAACGGTCGCCGCGCCAGCAAGGTGCCGTCAGTCAGCGCCAGAAACATGATGCCGTTGTCGTCGAGACTGAAGCTTTTGAAGAACTGATCGAAGTACGACATCTTGATCCCGGCCAGCAACACACCCTCGAAATTGCCGGCGCGGTCATTGACGCGCTTGGAGATCGGAATGATCCATTCGCCATTTTCCCGGCTGCGAATTGCCGGCCCGATGTGCGCCAGCGTCGACGCGTTCTGCTGGTGAAATTTGAAATACTCACGATCGGCAACACCGTTGCCGCGCGGCAGCTCGGCAAACGAGGTGATCACCCATTGCCCTTCGCGATCGAACAGAAAGATGCCATGCAACTGCGTCAGTTGCTGCGCACGCCGGGCGAAGATGCGCTGCAAACGCGGCTTTTGCGCAGTGCCGTAACCGTCATCCTCGATCCAGTCGACCAGGCTGGTCATCACCAGATCGGCGGCCAGAAACGTGTCCTCGGCCTGCTGCGCCATCGCCCGGGTCAAATTGCTCGAAGCCGCCTGCGCCACCGCCAGATCCTGACGCTGCGACTGCTCCAGTTGCAGGTACAGCAAACCGGACAGGCACAGGCTCACCGCGACGATAAACAGCACGGCGGCTTTACGTAACGGCAGGCGCTTAAGCGCGCCGGGGGCCTGTTGCGGATCGTGAATGAGGATAGGCAAAAGCAATTCCTGGGCAGATACGACAAGGGCGCCAGCGCAAAACCCTTATATTCTCGGAGCGTAGCCCACCGGGATGTACCCGGCAAACGCAGCGCTCCTGCCCTTTATATCGGCGTACGCCGAAATTGGATGATCGCGTTTCGTCGATTTATTTTTGTGGCGTGATCGGGTGGATTTTGCCGCTTCACGACGGGAAAGATCGTGGGGAATTCGCGCTTGGAACTACCCGGTTTTGTCAGCGGGGTTTGTTGATTTCCCGGAGCAGATCGGCGACGGGGATATACAGGGTGTTGGAGTAGTAGGGTTTGTAGCCGTAGGCGGTGACCACGACTTTGCAGGGGATTTGTTGTTTGTTGGACATGAGGTGGTTGAGTTCTGTTGCCGAAAGATCTCTACGGGAACCACCACCATTGGAGACTTCACTCATGAATGCGCTGCTGAGATAGGAATATTTTGCATGGCCTCCATCATTTCCTTCGGGCTCAATCGAACCAGTTGCAGAAAACCTGATGAATTTATCGACCGAAAAATCTTCGTCCTCTGCCAAGGCACACTCCAGCGTAGCGGAAGCCATCCCTTTTCCTTCCCCTCGATCAAAAAGATCAAGCACATCAACGTCCGAATCAAATCTAACGTCGTACAAAAGCGCGGTTCCGCGGTTAACAGAAACAAAATCAAGATTCGCAGGTGGTTTCGTGTGGTCTTTTGCACAGCCGGAGCAGAAAACCATCAGTACGCAAAGGAGCAACTTTTGCATCAGTAAAACTCCTTCATGATTGACTCGTACAAAAAATCACTCGCTGATTTATTACCCGCGATTGCTGCTGTAAATAGCCCCGGTGCATCTGCATGATTGGTGTCGACGTTGGCGTTCAATGAAGGGCCGCAAGCGATGATCCACTTTTCGCCAAAGTCAGCAACCCCATCTGACGGATCTCTTTGAGTCGGAGTCGCTTTGATATTTATCCAATCCGCAGCCACCGGTTCTGGACGCTCGCGATAAATATCCGAGCCAAGCCAAACGAGAGAACCTTCTCCGACGGGATCCAGCGTAATCAGCATTTGGATACGGTAACCCCAGTCCGTCATGATTTTTGTCAGGTGCGCGCCGTTCCATCCGCCGAGGCTATGTCCGACGATGTATACCGGACAGCTTTTATACGGTATCAACCCTAGAACATTCCGTTGAATATCTTGCTTTCCTCTGACCTCGTTGTAGCCCAACCACTTTGACGTATATCGGCCCTGTGTCATTAGCGCTTCAGTTCGTTCATTAAAATTCAACCACGCCAGCCGTATGTTCCGGTACGGACCCGAAAAATAATAACTCTCTTTATCCCCTGCCCCGCCAATGAACAGAACAATCGCCTTGGTACTTTCCACCGGCACAGCCTTCACACTGACATCTTTCTTATCCGTCAGCGCATGTTCCTTGTGCAGCTTGTAATTGTTGCCTTTCGGGCACGTTACCGTTTCAGCCGCCATGCCTATTCCTCAAGAAACAACTTGATGGTTTCAGGCAGATGCGAGCTGACTTCGTGGGTAAACCCGGCGGCGTCAGACACGCCATGTTCCATGCGCCCGTCCGCGCGCTGGATCATGTAGGGATGATTGGGCATCGGCTCACCGGTCACATCGTTGACCAGTTGCAACTTGTCGGTGAAGTGCACCGGCATAGGCAACAAACCACTGAAGGGCGCTGTGACCACCGTGTCACCGATGATGACCGTGCCGGAACCGCCAATGACCACGTTGCCATGGCCACCGGTGCTGTCCAGCGTCGCGGCATTCAAGCCATTGATGAACACCGTCGAAGACACCGCGCCGGTGATCGGGCTGCCGCAGGCAGATTTGTCGGTCATGCGTGCAGCCGCCAGGCCATCGAAATTGACGTTTGGCGAACCGCTAACGATCGGGTTGGTGCCATGTCCCGGCAGCGGGCAGGCGGTTGGATCGGTGACGCGGGCAGCGGGCTTTCCGCTCATGAACAGCTCCTTGCAATCTAGCGTGTCGTCCTTTTGGGGGCGCAAGCATGCGGGAAATGCGCAGGTGCTTCAAACCTTCAGGCAAAAAAACAGGCGCCTTGTCGGGCGCCTGTTCTTCATCGCTGATACCGCTTGGGTCACCGCGACGGCGGGACTCGAATATCGCCCGCCCGGCACTGGGTTTTCACGCCTTTGCCGCACGCCGCGAACTGTAGATCCTTGCCCATGCACACGCGCACTTCCGAGAGTTCCGGGCCGCTGCAGATCACTGCGACACCATCGGCCGGAATCCCCGGGTTGGCCTGGCGGAACAACCGGGCAATCTCCTGCGCCTCGAAATAATACGAAGTGCTGAACGGTTGCAGTTCTTCCGGGATTTTCAACGCCGCCACGGCCTTGTCCGCCTCATCCAGATAACCCATCGCGCCGAGGCCGCTGCAGGTGCCGTGTTTGGCCCATTCGTGATCGAGCAGTTTTTTCGTTGGAAACAGGGTCAGGCCTTTGCTGGTTTCCGCCGCCGACAACCTCGTCAGCGGTGGGCAGGATTGCGGCCAGCCACCTGCGGCATATTGCGGCCAAAGCCCGTGCAGCACGAAGCCATAACCTTTGCCGGAACACTGCACATCTTCTTTATGGGTCAGGCAAAAGGTCGGCGACCACGACAGCGCCAGCAGGTAGTAGTCGAACACCCCCGCCACCGACGCCGTCTGAGCCTTGCTTGATTGCGATTGCCGCGCCGAACTCAGGCCGATGCTACCGGCCGTCAGTGCAATCAGTGCGAAAATTGTAAACAGCTTTTTCATCTACCCACTCCTTGGGACGCCTGCGTCCATGGTTTAGCTCCGGACCCGACCGGGCCAGCGCTGATTTCGCCACGCTTGTGTTGCAAGCGCATGACGCAAGGCAAAGCCTGACGCCTTCGCAGGGTCTACGATTAACAGGCAGACATCCAACCAAGGGATCCGACATGAGTAAAGCAGACGAACTCGCCGCCAAACTCAAGCACGTCCATGCTGACGACATTACTTGCGCCGAACTGGAAATCGATTGCTGGCCCGCTCAGGTGTACGACTTGTACCACCGCATCGAAGCCTGGTTACAGCCCGTCACTGAGGTCGGACTGAAGATTCGACGAAATTCTACGCATGTTTGCGAAACGTCACCGGACGGTGAAGCCCACGGTTACGCCATCGACCAACTGATCATCGAGGCCAATCACCACAGCCTGACATTCGATCCGATTGCGCGGTTTACCGAAGACGGCTGCGGACGGGTGCAAATCAATGTGCCGGGGCGCGATCATTCGTTACTGCGCACGGTTGATGAACATCACGAAAGTCATTGGTGGTTGCAGTCGGTCGAAACCGGCCAGGAACTGGATGCGATTGCACTGACGGAGAACAATCTGTTGCAGGTGGTGCAGGAAGGGTTGGGGCTCTAGCGCGTTCCGTCATTTGCGCCGAGTTCAACATCGGAGTGGATCAACGCTGAGAACGTGTTTAACTTCGAACACGTCCTCTCCGCCCATCCAGAGAAAAATCCGACAGATGCAAACGACAAAAACCAAAATACTGCTCGGCGCTCTGCTCGCGTTGCCCTTCACCGCTCAGGCAGCCGAACCGATCACCCACCTCGACAGCATCCAGCAACAAGGCGCGCTGCGCGTCTGCACCACCGGCGACTACAAGCCCTACACCTTCAAACGCACCGACGGCGACTTCGAAGGCATCGACATCAGCATGGCCCGCTCGCTGGCAGAAAGCCTCGGCGTCAAGGTGCAGTGGGTGCAAACCACCTGGAAAACCCTGATGCCAGACATGCAGGCCGGCAAATGCGACATCGGCATGGGCGGCATCTCGGTCACCCTCGAGCGGCAGAAAAAAGCCTACTTCAGCAACACCCTCGACACCGACGGCAAAATTCCGCTGGTGCGCTGCGACGACGTCAGCAAATACCAGACCGTCGAGCAGATCAACCAGCCCAACGTGCGCTTGGTCGAACCCGCCGGCGGCACCAACGAAGCCTTCGTCCACGCCTTCCTGCCCAAAGCGCAACTGGCCCTGCACGACAACGTAACGATCTTCCAGCAACTGCTCGACAACAAGGCCGACGTGATGATCACCGACGCCTCCGAAGCGCTGTATCAGCAAAAACTCAAACCGGGACTGTGCGCGGTCAACCCGCATCAGTACATGCAATATGGTGAGAAAGCCTATTTGCTGCCGCGCGATGACATCAGCTGGAAGATATATGTCGATCAGTGGCTGCACTTGAGCAAAGTCACTGGCAAGTATCAGAAGACCTTGAGCGAGTGGATTGCGGTGCCTGATGCGCAATAAGGCTTAGTCGTCGTGCAGCATGCCGGAGCTGTATTGGTTAAGGCTGCTGCCGATGCTGTTGCTTCCGAATTTCAGGGTGTTGGCGCTGTGCTCTTGTGGCGACTGACAGTCGCTGGAGAAACAGCTGGTGGTGGTCAGGCCGCCGGTGCCGGAGCAGGCGCTCAACACCGATATTGCTGTAGCAATTAAAAGCACTTTGACGACATTAAGGCGCATGGCACGGTTCCCATCGGCATAAATTAAAAACCTGTGCTACATCCTAAGCCTGCGCAGAACGCGGCAAGATGAAACTGTGCTGATGGACAGCGCGTGTTCAGCATTGATCGGATGCGATACGGAACCGGATCGATAGCAAAGCATAAGCAGTACATTATGAGTCTTAGGGCGAAGCCTACAGTCGCAGACGAAATGACCTACGTGACTAAATGAAATGACTGAGACTGCAAAAGCATTTTCGACAGCTTTATAATCCAAAAAAAACCCGCCTCAGCCGAAACTGAAGCGGGTTCTTCCCCTCAACGAGCGACCGTTACTTCAGGTCGTCAAAGTGGTCTCGCAGGAACTCGTAAAAGCGAAACGCTTTCAACAATCTCCATACGAGGCTCAGCGTACGCAGCAAAAGCTTCATACTTTTGGCCTCCAGGTTGGGGGCCAAACCTCGAGAACGCTTACCGGATCACGCGCTCCTTCGGCTTACACGTCAATGTAGCCAGTGAGGCGGCCGGTTGAAGTCCCTCCGAGAAATCAATCCGGCACGGATGCAAAACCGTGTCAGGGGGCGTGAAACTGTTAAGTCACCAGCCAAACCTCACCGCAGCACTAACATGTGAGCCCTGGCATGTTAACTCAGAAACTACAGCCCGAAGACCACTCATTTGGTTTGTCATAGAGGCTGATCGGTCATATTTGTAAATCGCTATTTCTGCCAGTATCGCCAAGAAAAAACAATGCTCCAAACGGCTAGCCGCAGGCAAAATGACGTTGCATGTGTGCGCAAAGATTCATACCATGACCGCACGTCAATGTAGCCAGTGATGCACAAGTCTCGGTCGCAACCCGAGACTTGAAAAAACCGCCCCGCAAAGGCGGTTTTTTTTCGACTGGAATCTTGGGGCTACGTGCCAACCATTCCCAACGTCGCATTTTTTTCAGTGCGCGATCAAGCTTGGCGCAATTCGAGTATTCAATTGCCGCTTCTCGGAACAGCCTCGCAGCTTCGCGAATGGAATTAGGCAGGAATTAGGGGCCAGACCACGATACTCAGAAGATCAGCTCCAGATTCATAGCGAACTGGAACACGTGGTCACGACGCTTGGGACTCTGCCCCACCCTATTCCTGATAAACTCCCTCACCTTCGCCCCTCTGATCCAGATTCCCCCAATGCCTCTACAACCCGCCCCACTCTCCCGCCGTTTCTCCGTCGCCCCAATGATGGATTGGACTGACCGCCATTGCCGCTTCTTCCTACGCCTCCTGTCGAAGAACGCCCTGCTCTACACCGAAATGGTCACCACCGGCGCTCTCCTCAATGGCGATCACGAACGCTTCCTGCGTCACAACGAAGCCGAGCATCCTTTAGCGCTGCAATTGGGCGGTAGCGTTCCGTTGGACCTGGCTGCCTGCGCCCGCATGGCCCAAGAACACGGTTACGACGAAGTAAACCTCAACGTCGGCTGCCCAAGCGATCGCGTGCAAAACAACATGATCGGCGCGTGCCTGATGGGCCACCCGCAACTGGTGGCGGACTGTGTGAAGGCGATGCGTGATGCGGCGTCGATTCCGGTGACTGTGAAGCATCGCATCGGCATCAACGGTCGGGACAGTTACGCGGAGCTGTGCGATTTCGTCGGCACCGTCCGGGATGCCGGGTGTACCAGTTTCACCGTGCATGCGCGGATTGCGATTCTGGAGGGGTTGTCGCCGAAGGAGAATCGCGACATTCCGCCGTTGCGCTATGACGTGGCGGCGCAGTTGAAGGCGGATTTTCCGGAGCTGGAGATTGTGCTGAACGGCGGGATCAAGACGCTGGAGGCCTGCCATGAGCATTTGCAGACGTTTGACGGTGTGATGTTGGGGCGTGAGGCTTATCACAATCCGTATTTGCTGGCGCAGGTGGATCAGCAGTTGTTTGGCAGTGCGGCGCCGGTGATCAGTCGGGCCGAGGCGTTGGCGCAGTTGCGTCCTTATATAGCCGAGCATTTGCTGTCCGGTGGTTCGATGCATCACATCACCCGGCATGTGCTGGGCCTGGGCACAGGATTCCCAGGGGCGCGGAAATTCCGTCAGCTGTTGTCGGTGGATATTCACAAGGCCAACGATCCGTTGGCGCTACTGGATCAGGCGGCTGAGTTGCTTGAAGGTCGTTGATTGAAGTTTTGGGTGTGCGGGCAATGCATGAGCGTTGCCCCGGTGTTTTGTTGTACGGACAGGATGTCTTTCGGTTATGCCCACGTTTAAACGTGCTCTATTCAATCGCTTCACCCTCCTCGTTTTGTGCTCGACGGTTTCTACCAGCGTCTTCGCCGACTGCAATTTTGCGCGAGGATGTGGTGAAGGGAGCGGTAGCCCTTTTGAGTCGACGCAAATGTTCGGCTTTCTGGTGTTCACCGCAACGAGGGTGTCGGTCGATGGAACCTCGGACGTATCCGGCCTCAAAAAGCGTGTTTACTCGGCTGAAGAAATCGAAGCAGCGCGATACTTCCTCGCCAGCGACGGCATGCTGCAGGCCGCGTATTTCACGTCGGCTTTGCAGCGCTATCGCCAAGAGTCGTCGGATTCGACGTTAAACGATCTCGCCGTCGCGGCGTTGATCAGCGCTCAGTGATCAGGCTGCCGCAGCAGCGGTCCAGTTCACCCACCCAAACCCCCACGTCGCCAGAATCAACAACCCAAAACCAATCCGATACCACGCGAACGCGGCGTAGCTGTGGTTGGCAATAAACTTGAGCAAACCACGCACGGCGATCATCGCGAAGATGAATGCGGTGACGAAGCCGAGGGCGAAGACGGGCAGGTCGTTGGGCTGGAACAGGTCGCGGTATTTGTAGCCGGAGTACACGGCGGCGCCGACCATGGTGGGCATGGCGAGGAAGAACGAGAATTCGGTGGCGGCTTTGCGCGACAGGCCGAACAGCAGGCCGCCGATGATCGTTGAGCCGGAGCGTGAGGTTCCGGGAATCATCGCCAGGCATTGTACGAAACCTATCTTCAGTGCGTCGGACCAGCGCATGTCGTCGACGTGCTCGACGCTGATCACATGGCTGCGTTGTTCGGCCCAAAGCATGACGATGCCGCCGACGACCAGTGCCACGGCAACGGTGATCGGGTTGAACAGGTACGCATGGATGGCGTCGGCGAACAGCACGCCCAGGACAACGGCCGGCAAAAAGGCGATCAGCAAGTTGATAGTGAAACGTTGTGCATTGCGCTCGGTGGGCAGGCCTTTGACGATGTCGAAGATCTTCGGGCGAAACTCCCAGACCACGGCAAGAATGGCGCCCAGTTGAATAATGATGTTGAACGCCATTGCGCGCTCGCCGCCAAACTCCAGCAAGTCGGCGACGATGATCTGGTGCCCGGTGCTTGAAATCGGCAGGAACTCGGTCAGGCCTTCTACCGCGCCTAATAGCAACACCTGGAAAAAAGTCCAGAAATCCATTAATCCTCCATCAGAGCGCTCTTTGAGAGCGACCGGTTAACTGCACTCAGGAATTGAGTATCGGAAATAAGATTGGCACGCCATTACCCATTGCCTGACGCGGCGCCGGCAGAATATGTCTTATCAAAAGCCACACTCAAGTCATGTTAATAATCGTCGGCCGACGAACTACTCGAGAAATATTTAGTGCTGGAGTGGAAAAAAATTAGCGCGCGCAATAAAGTGTGATCCAGCGCACAATACCACCGGGTGGCAATACAGTGGCAGATCGACATAAACAAAGCTGTCGCATTAGGCTCAAAATAGTGGCACCATTGCATATCGCCATCATCTAAGCCGTAGTTCACTCTCTCGAGAAAATCAACTAAAAGCCTGAAAAGCTTACTTATTGTTAGAAATCTCGCGAGGCACGTCTAAAATTCGCGCAAATGTTACCAATTGTCAGTCACAGATGAGAACCGGTGCTTTAACATCCCGATGTCAGCACCTAATTCGAGTCAATGCACGATGCTCTCAGCGAACTTGGCGACTAGAAGCCCGCGCCCGACAAATGACGAACCCGGTGTTCTTACTCTGGGTCGTACCCGTGGCGTGGCCGAACATTTTAGAACGCTAATCGCCCAGCATGTCCGTAGCGATATGGCGCTTGAAGCCAGTGCCTACGCTAGTTCATATAACTTTAATGAACACGTGGGATCGTACCGGGCAATATTTCTGATTATCGATAGTCCACAGGCGCTCGAGGACAATCTTGCGCTGGTGGAGAATCTGCGCAGCGACAATTTAAAGCCGATTATTTGCGCGGTTATCACCGGTCGCGGCGCCTTCAACAAGATCAAGTACTACCTGGCGGGTGCCGATATTTGTATCAAACTCAACACCCTTTCCGACGACGGTACAGAGTTGCTGGCGGAGTTCTTCAGCAGTGAAGAATGGCAGCGGGATATCAATCTGACGCTTGATCCGACGCGCATTTGCCTGGTGGACAAGAGCAAGAAACTCGACATCTCGTTTGCCGAAATGAAGATCCTCGAAGCTTTTGCGCAAACCGGCAATCACATCCTGAGCCACGATGAAATCGCCGGCATCATGGGCCTCAATACCAATTTCTACGACCCCCGCGCACTGGAAAAATCAATCAGTCGCTTGCGTGGAAAAATCAAGGACATGTATGGTACAAACGCGATTCAGAGCATTCGCGGCTATGGCTATCGCCTGCTGCGGGGTCTGATATCGACTGCCTGAGTCTCGGGCAGCCAATCCCTTTTGCAACGTACGAAGGATCGTCCAATGCAGCCATACAGCTCCTTTTCTGCTCCGCTTCTGTTTGAAATCAAGCAATTGAATGAGCGCGTCAACACGACCCATAACAATAAAACTCCATAACATAGCAGCAGTTCGAGTGGAATTTATCGAGGGCCAATCTTGGGCCCAGACCCTGCCTATCGATTACTTCCGAGGAAGCTATTGCTCGCCTGCCGATTTTCTTTTAGCCAATTTTGGTATGTATTCAGGAGAGAGACATGGAAACCAGTACAACCCTCCCAAGGAAATATTTTGTTGTCGTGACTCACAGTACAACGTCGCAACGTGAACTGGAGAGCATCCTGTCCAGCGAACGTTTCAACTCGTTTGGCACGTCGCAGGCACAAATGTTTGTTGAAGGTGTTGCTTCGCCCTCCTCCGCGCCAATGGTGATGGAGTTCACATATCCGCACATCAGTCGAAAAAATGTCGCGCGCAGTATCGAGCATGATACTCAGCGAATTCTGGCCACACTTGAGTCGGAATGGCTGGCCGCGCAATCGGCAACTGCGTTCCAGCACAATTCAGTCATTACCGGCGATATCAGCAACATGCCCCCTGCCGTTCAAAGCGATATGCTATACAGCGCAGCCTGGCATCTTGACCCGGAACAAGGCGCACTGGTCAGAGAAGGGGTCGAGATCAGTCTGACGGGTCTGGAAACAGCACTGGTGCGCAAAATGCTCAGCCATGAAGAGCGAGTTGTCAGCCGTGATGACTTGATCATCAGCATCGGTCGCGAACCGGAACAATACCGCGGCCTGGAAATGTGCCTGAGTCGTCTGCAAGACAAATTCAAAAGCGCCAGCAACGGTGAGCGTCTGTTTCGCGCGGTAAGAAATCGCGGTTATTGCCTTATCCAGGACATCGTCGCGTAAATAACGCCGACCTCTGCCAATAAAACAAACAGAACAAGTGCGATTACAAAAACAACAAGAGCACTCTGTTTGGCTTTATCCCTCCTTGAGTTGTACTTTCCTGCCTCCAACAGTAACAAAACCCACACCACATAATCACCCCCTGCTCTGCGACCTTTTCTAACACACTACTATTTAAATATTAAAAAAGTTGGCACTGTGCCATCTTGTTAGAACTCGTCAGACACCATTCCCGGCAATAACTTAGTCTATTGACTGACGACAGTTCGGCATATCGATGTTGTTACCTCAGGACACTCGCTACAACAAAAACAATAAGTCTGCATAACAACTCGGATTTCAACTGTTGAAACCTGAATGGACGTCTTTTGGGGATATTCGTATGGATCTTTCTCTCAGTATCAATCGAAACACGGGCCTCAAGGGACTGACCTTTTGGGGCCAATGGGCACTCGCTCAGGCGTTCGTGGTAACGCTGCTGTTTATCCTGGCCGAGCAGCACACCGGTACGGTCGCGTTCTATTACCGAATGTGCGCAACGCTGGCGGTACTGGCCTCGGTTCCGGCCTACACGCTCACCGGTGTCTACCGCAAACGCGACAACTACCTGACCGGCCTGGGCCGGCTGTTCATGGGTTGGTCGATGACCATGGCGGCGCTGGCGTGCATTGCGTTCGTCTGCCAGGCCGATGAGCTGTTTTCGCGTCAGGTGATTCTGAGCTGGGCGGTGTATGGCTTCCTCGGTCAGGCGTTTCTTTACGCACCGTTGCATGCGTTTTCCAAGTACTACCAACGCTCGCGTAAAAGTGAACACAAGACGCTGATCGTCGGTACTGGTGAACTGGCGCTGGGTCTGGCGAAGAAGCTTAGCCAGCTGGAGAACCTGCCGCTGGTGGGGCTGGTCAGCAACGGTGATGTGACCACGCTGGGTTCCGATGCGCCGCGAGTCGTCGGCGCGCAGGAACAGCTGCTGGACCTGATCGCGGCCCATGACATCCGCCGTCTATACATCACTCTGCCGCTGTGCGAAGCGGCGAAGATCGAAGCGATGTATGTCGATCTGCTGGGTGCCAACGTCGATGTGGTGTGGGTGCCGGATCTGAACAGCCTGACGCTGCTCAATCACTCGGTGAAAGTCGTGGACGGTCTGCCGGCGATCTACCTGAACGAAAGCCCGCTGACCAGCCGCCCGACCGCCGCACTGAGCAAGAGCCTGGTGGAAAAGGCTGTGGCGTTTCTGGCGATCATCGCGCTGAGCCCGATCTTGCTGATCATTGCACTGGCGGTGAAGCTCAACTCCCCAGGTCCAGTGTTTTTCAAGCAGGATCGCCATGGCTGGAACGGCAAGGTGATCAAGGTCTGGAAATTCCGCTCGATGCGTGTTCACGATGATCGTGATGTGAAGCAGGCCAGCCGCAATGACTCGCGCATTACCGCTGTCGGCCGCTTTATCCGTCGCACCTCGCTGGATGAGTTGCCGCAGCTGTTCAACGTCTTGCAAGGGCATATGGCGCTGGTCGGCCCACGCCCGCATGCGGTCGCGCACAACAACTACTACTCGGGGAAAATCCTCGCGTACATGGCACGCCACCGAATCAAACCGGGCATCACCGGCCTCGCCCAGATCAGCGGTTGCCGTGGTGAGACCGACACGATCGACAAGATGCAGAAACGTGTGGAGATCGACCTGCAGTACATCAACAGCTGGTCGTTGTGGCTGGATCTGAAGATTCTGGTGAAGACACCGTTTACGTTGCTGTCGAAGGATATTTACTGAGGTTCAGGGTTGTACATGCAAGGGGACGAAAGTCCCCTTTTTTGTGGGCGGGATTTGAGGACAGGTCGGGATTTGAGGCTTGGCGGATAGCCCATGTAGGAGTGAGCCTGCTCGCGATAGCTGTGTGTCAGGCAACATGAATGCGACTGGACTGACGCCATCGCGAGCAGGCTCACTCCTACAGGGATTTGGGAATGGGGCGGGATGTGTGGCCTGACCAATAACCCATGTGGGAGCGAGCCTGCTCGCGATGGCGGTGTGTCAGGCAACATGAATGCCACTGGACTGACGCCATCGCGAGCAGGCTCACTCCTACAGGGATTTGGGAATGGGGCGGGATGTGTGGCCCGACCAATAACCCATGTGGGAGCGAGCTTGCTCGCGATAGCGGTGTGTCAGGCAATGGAGATGTTGACTGATACGACGCCTTCGCGAGCAAGCTCGCTCCCACAGGGATCAGCGTTGTTTCGAAGATCCGCGTCTTACTCGGTTATCTTCTCGAAATTGCGATAGAACATATCGCCTTCCCGGCTATCGGTCATCGAGTGCAGTTGGTAGCTGCGGTTGAGCCGCGCGCCGCCGTCTCGGGTCAGGGGGGCCCAGACCAGGTTGGCGCGGCGCATGGTCGACATGCTCATCATTTCGTCGAACGGGATCGACAGGTACAGGCCCTTGTCGAAGCTACCTTCGCCATATTCGGCGCTGCTGGCGGTGGTGATCGTCGCCCAGGCGCCCACCCGCACACCGTTGAAAAACTCCCTCGAGATATCCACCGTCGCGCCCCAGTCGCCAGCCAGATAGCGACCGACGCTCACCGCCGCCAGCGTGTCGAACGGCAGGTCGGTGTAGCCGGTAATGTGCCCGGTCACCACCGAGTAATCACGCAAGGCAAAACCCTGATCAAAATCGCGCTGACGCACCCAGTTCAAGTCCGCGCCCAGTGACCAGCGCTCGCCGGTCGGGCGGAACAGCACCTCGGCGCCGACGCCAGCAAACATCGATTCCAGATAACCACCGTAAACCATGCCATACAGGTCTTTATCCAGTTGCTCGGCATGGCTGACCTGGAACAGCGGCATGGTCGTATTGGAGGTAGTCAGGTACTGGCGCAGATCGGTTCGCACACGCGGCAATCCGCTGGGCGCGTCGTAGCTGAATTTGTCGAAGTTGTTCGCCAGGTTGGCGCTGAGCAAACCGCTCCACCAGGTGTTGCGGTTGAAACGATATTCGGCGTCGGCATCGGCGCTGAATTGATAGAGCAAGCCATCCGGACCACCGACGTTCTGTTTGAAACCCAGGCCCACGCCATAGCTGAAATGCTGCGGCGCCTCGCTGTAGAGGGTCGTCTCGTTGTGCGGCATCGCCGGGTTGATTTCGGTGGTGCGGTGCAGCGACTCCAGCGGCTCCTCGTTGTTGATCACTTCGCGGAAGGTCTGGCGCGGAAGACTGGTTTCTTCCAGCGGCAGGTCGTAGCGCTTGTTGACCACGGTGAACCAGTCGATGTCGTCGTTGACGCTGTTATCGAGAATCCGGCTCGCCCGCCCTACCGCCTTGGACGAGTGGAAATAGCGCTGCTGCTCGCCGTAGACGATCAGCTCGGAATCACGCTGGGCGATGCGCTCGACTTTATAGCCGGCGTTCTGCTGCAAACGCCTCGATACATCGGCCCAATTGACCTGTTCCATCGTCGCGGTCGGGGCTTTCGCCGGCAGCGGTTCCGGGGTCGGGTCGAAGGTTTTCGCCGGGGCCTTGCGGCTGACGAAATTGGTGTGAAAGGTCACGCCGAACATCGCTGTGTTGCCACGTTCCCACGCCGCGCTGACGTCGATCGAATCGGTGACCTTGAACACTGCGCCGAGGTTGATCGGCGAGTCCTGCTTGATCTCGTTGTCCTTCGGTTCGTTCTTGTAATCGTTGCCTTCGAACTCGAGTTTCAGACTGAGGCGATCCCACGGTGTCTGATAGCTCACGCCACCAAACAACGAAGGCCGGCCACGGAAATACGAACCGGAGTTGACGTCACCGGTGCCCTCGAGCGACGGCCGGGTATCGAAGCGACTGCTGACATAACCCAGCGGGTTGTCAAAGTCGCCGCGATTGCCGATATAGCCCCAGGCGATGCCGGCGCTGAAATCGAAGTTGTCGTAGCGTTTGTTGGCGACGAAATATTCACTGGAGAACAAACCGGTACCACCGATATCGCGGAAGCCCAGCGCCACTTCCGGCGCCCAATGGCTCTCCTGCCACAGCCGGACTTTGGCGTCGACCGCCTTGTCCTTATAGCTTTGGCTGCCGCTCAGGGCCTCCGAGCCGTACGGCCGGTTGGTGATCGCGGTGTAGCGAAACGAGCCTTCGAGCCAGTCCAGCGGTTGCAACGACACGCTGTAGCGGCTGTACGGATCGGTGCGGTTGGCGTTGACGCTCAACTCACCCGCCGGGGCCATGCGCGCGGTCGGCGTCTGCCACAGGCCGGTGCCACCGAAGTCATTCTGGGTAATGCGCGGCTCGGCGTGCGCCAGACCACAGGGTAATAACAACACAGCTGCAAAACGTAACTTCAACGAACCACCTCGGCCAGCTGCGTGGCAATGAATTCGGCCAACTGCTGATTCAGTTCAGGAAGAGGCGGATCCAGATCATCATTTTTCAGCGGCACCAGAATCTTGCTGCCGGCCACCGGAAATTGCCCGGACTCGCGATTCCAGTGGGCAATGCCGACGCGTCGCGACACGCCGTTGGGCTGGATCAGCCACAGATAATCGGCTTCGGCATCGTCGAGAATCGAGCAGCCTTGCAGATACTCACGCGCCTCCTGCAACGGCTGATATGGCAAGTGGCACGGCGCGGCGACGGCGCCCAGGACTTGCACTTCATCGACCCGTTTGGGATAGACCAGACGATCGCCATCCTCGAGTCGAATGTTGCGCGCGAAGCCGGTTTCCACCGCGACCGGGTCGAGATCGGCGATCTGCCGGCCGGTCACCGGCATCTGCCGCACATCTTCAGCGATACGCTGCGCCAGCGCCACACGGCTCGGTTTGTCGAACAGCACGGCCATGCGCTGCAGCACCTCAAGATCGAACAGCACACCGACCTTGAGCCGCGTTTGCTGCTCGATCAGCGACTGGCGCAGCAAGCCGCCGGCGAGCCAGTAGCCTTCGGCGTTCGGCACGGCCTCGCTGATCACATCGAGCAAGCGCCCGCCCGGTGGCAACGGGATCGGCCCGGGATTGGCGACATCGCCCGAAACGGTGACGGCAGCCTGACTGACCCCGGTCATCAGGATCAGACCCGCAGACCACAATCTCAGGCGCTTCACGGCAGGTGCCTGCGAGCAGGCGTCAGTTGCACGACCTTGACGCGCAACTGCGTCGTCAGTTGCTGCTCGCTCTGCAGGATAAAACCGTCACGCGGGTCGACCCAGTAATGATTGGTCGCGCGCAAGCCGATGGCCGGCGCGTCAATCTGCTCATCGACCCGCAGCACGGCGTATTCCTTGTCGAGAATATTCAGGGTTGTATCCGAGCGCCGGCTGAAGCGACTGTTGACGATCACCCCGACTTCCTGACCCTTGTACAGATCGATCCAGCGGCGTGTGGTGAAACCATCGGCGACGTGATGCAGGCCTCGCTTGAACGGCGAGTCATCGGCCAGGCGTGTGCCATCCAGATCGCCTTCCAGGCCCAGACCAATGCTGCGCACGGCAAGGCCATCTCGCAGCAGCAGGACTTGCTTGCCGGAAGCGACCCAGAACTGCAGGTCTTCACGCTCGCGCATCAGCGCCAGCACGCCGGAGCCGGACGGCGTAGTCAGCTTCAGTTGCGGGTAATTGACCGCGGCCACTTCAGCGGCCGTCACGTCCACTTCGTCCGGGCCGACCACTGCGGCTTTGAGGTTGTTCAGCGACGCGCTCATCAGCGGATTACAGCCACTGAGCAACACCGCCGCGCATAGGCAGACGCCAACTTTCAACGTATTCACAGTCGGCGACCTTATTTGCTGTTGTTACTGTATTCGCTCCAGTTCTTCGCCGCGGAAGCCCCGGTGCCGACAATCGATGCCGACGGCACCAACTGGCTGATGAAGCGGTTCCAGCGCGTGACATTGGCCGGGCCGACGTAGACCACGTCCTGCGGGCGCACCTGGAAATGCGAGGCCAGCGCCATGGCGGTCGGTGATTCGGCTTCCAGCTGATAGATCTTCGCCGGCTCGACATCGAGGTTTTCCACGCCACGAATGACGTACACCGCGTTACCGTTGGAGCTGGTCTGGCTGAGGCCACCGACCGAACCGAGCACATCGGAGAGGTTCATCGTCGCTGTCTTGAAGCTCAACGCGCGCGGCTGGTTGACCTCGCCCATCACGTAGATGCGCTTGTTGTCGTTGTACGGCAGATACAACTGGTCGCCACCCTTGAGGAAGACGTTCTGCAACTCGGAATCCTGCTGATTGAGCGAGTCGAGATTGAGCGGATAAGTACGCCCGTCGCGCGTCAGCAACAGCCCGGACAGATCGGCGTTGTTGGTGTCGATACCGGCCGAGCCGAGGGCTTCGACCACGCTCAGCGGGTTGGTGGAAATCGCTTGCGGGCCAGCCTTGGTGACCGCGCCGGTAACCACGACTTTCTGGCTGGCAAAACGCAGCACCGCGACGTCAACCTGCGGCTCGGCAATGAACGCCGACAAGCGCTGCTCGATGTCCGCGCGCAGTTGCTGGATGGTGCGGCCGGCGGCCTGCACTTCCTTGATGAACGGGTAATACAGCGTGCCATCGGAGCGCACCAGACGGCCGTTGGCATCGATCTGTTGCTGCGCGCCGGACGGGGCCGTCAGCTCCGGGTGATCCCACACGGTGATGTACAACACGTCGTTGTTGCCGATGCGGTATTCGGCCGGCGTCGCCAACAGCTCTGCCGGCAGCGACTCGTGCTTTTGCGTCGCGCGGTTCATGGCGATCAGCTTCGGCGTGATCGGAATCAGCTCGACCCGGCTGCTTTCACTCGCGCCCTGGCGGGTGATGTCGCTGGTGCTGAGGTATTGACCGGGGGAAAACATGCAACCTTGCAGAGCGAGACTTGCCAACATTAAAAGATAAACACTACGAGTCATAATGGCACTACGCTATTCAAGGGCGAATCCAAAAACAAAGTCACCCGACTTGCGTCGGGCGACCCTGTACTGCACTAACAGAACTTCCTGTTAGTTATGCGTGCCGGTTGTACCGGTGGTACCCGTCGTACCGGTGGTACCGCCGTTGGCACTGCCACCGCTGTTGGACGCCGCTACAGCACTGGCAACCATTGCAGTACTGGCTGCGGGCGCTTGAGAAGCCGCCACACTGCCACCTACATTGGTTACCGCTGTCAACGGCGCTTCAGCGGCGGCAGCCCAGTTGCTCAACATCGTCAACAGGGCAACTGCCATCACTTTTTTCATATCAACTCCTTTCTAACATTCGACCTGTTAAAAAACCGGCCTGTGTTAGCGGTGGTAGAGTTCAAGTCCGCAAAAAGCGCGAACAAGATCCGTTGTTCTTTCACAGTCAGACGCAACTGATAAAAGTCGAACGGCAGGCTTATATCTACGGACTTGCAAAAGGCATTGCCAGTGTAATTTCCCGACGTTATCTAACAACCTGACTGAAAATAACATTGGACTAATTGGCCATCATCGCGAGTATCCATTCGGATGATTGGATTGCCAGCGCCAGGTGTCGGCGACCATGTCCTGCAAGTTGCGTGTGGCTTTCCAGCCAAGTTCTTTCGCTGCTTTCGAAGCATCGGCAAAACTCTCGGCAATGTCACCGGCGCGACGCGGCATCATCCGATACGGCACCGGCCGTCCACAGGCCTGTTCGAACGCCTGCAACACTTGCAGCACGCTGTAGCCATCGCCGGTGCCGAGGTTCCAGGTGTGAATGCCTGTGCGCTCGCCGATCGACTGCAACGCCTTCAGATGCCCATCCGCGAGATCGACCACGTGGATGTAATCGCGCACCCCGGTGCCGTCGACCGTGGGGTAGTCGTTGCCGAAGATCGACAGTTCTTGCAGGCTGCCGACCGCGACCTGGCTGATGTACGGCACCAGATTGTTGGGAATACCGTTGGGGTCTTCGCCCATGTGGCCGCTCTGGTGTGCGCCGATCGGGTTGAAATAGCGCAGCAAGGCGATGCTCCAGCGCGGCTCGGCACGGCTCAGATCGCGCAACACGTTTTCCACGATCAGCTTCGACTGGCCGTAGGGATTGGTCGGCGTGCCGGTCGGGAAGTCTTCGCTGATCGGCATCTGTTCAGGCTCGCCGTATACCGTGGCCGAGGAGCTGAACACCAGCCGGAACACCCCCGCCGCCGCCATCGCCTGACACAGCGTGACGCTGCCGCCGACGTTGGTTTCGTAGTACTCCAGCGGCTTGCGTACGCTTTCGCCCACTGCTTTCAGCCCGGCGAAATGCAGCACCGCTTCGATCTGATACTCACGAAATATCCGGTCGAGCAACGCGCGATCGCAGACATCGCCGCGAATCATCCAGGCACTCTTGCCGCAAATCGCTTCCACGGCGTGAAGTGCCGCATCGCTGCTGTTGCAAAGATTATCCAGAACCACAACTTCATAACCTGCTTCAAGCAATGCAAGTGTGGTATGCGAGCCGATATAGCCGGCGCCACCCGTTACCAGAATCTTCATAGCGCGGTCCGTCTTTTGGATAAGTGACAAGTAACGTGTCAAGCCTTGTGTATCCAACCTGTGTCACAGTCGACACAAACAAGGCGACAACAACCGAAAACAAATTCAGTTCAATGACTGGCAATAAATATTTTTGCAGGTCACACTGTATTGCCGTTACTTATTAGCACTCCCGGCGCACTCATCACTATCAACAGATACCGACTAAAAATAACTAACGAGGCACTTACCGACATCCTCTAACATTGTCGGCTTTTAGCTGCCTGATCAATTGCAATGAATAACCTGACTCAGGTATTAAAGTAAGCCTTCAATCCTTATTGAAACTTGCCGCCTGCTCAGGCGCGCAACCGTCGCCTGTGTTCCATGACTGTCCAGGATACTTTTATGATTCGTAAATGTTTGTTCCCCGCTGCCGGTTATGGCACGCGTTTTCTGCCGGCCACCAAAGCCATGCCGAAAGAAATGCTGCCGATCGTCAACAAGCCGTTGATCGAATACGCCGTTGAGGAAGCGCGGGACGCCGGGTTGCAACACATGGCCATCGTCACCGGTCGCGGCAAGCGTGCGCTGGAAGACCATTTCGATATCAGCTACGAACTCGAGCACCAGATTCGCGGCACTGAAAAAGAGAAATTCCTCGCCGGCACCCGCGAACTGATCGACACCTGCACCTTCTCCTACACCCGTCAGGTGGAAATGAAGGGCCTCGGCCACGCGATCCTCAGCGGTCGCCCATTGATCGGCGACGAGCCGTTTGCCGTGGTGCTGGCCGATGACCTGTGCCTGAACCTGGAAGGCGACGGCGTGCTGTCGCAGATGATCCAGCTGTACAAGAAATTCCGTTGCTCGATCGTCGCCATCCAGGAAGTCCCGGCTGACCAGACTCACAAGTACGGGGTGATTGCCGGCGAGCTGATTTCCGAGGGTATCTACCGGGTGAATAACATGGTGGAAAAACCGGCACCGCAAGACGCGCCGTCGAACCTGGCGATCATCGGTCGCTACATCCTCACGCCGGACATTTTCGACCTGATCGCCGACACCCAACCGGGCAAGGGCGGCGAAATCCAAATCACCGACGCTTTGATGAAACAGGCGCAGAACGGGTGTGTGCTGGCCTACAAGTTCAAGGGTTTGCGCTTCGACTGTGGTGACGCCGAGGGTTATCTGCAAGCGACCAACTTCTGCTACGAAAACGTTTACCTCAAGGGCCGCTGAGACGGCTCGAGCATTGCGGATTCACTCATTATTTCAGGCAGGCAACCATGAACATTGCACACTATTCAGCAGAGATTGAACGTGAGGTGGACAACCTTGGAATGATGAGCTGGCTGTCGCGCCATCAGCCGTTGCCCAGCGCCAACGAAACCTGGCTGGGCACGATTCTGCTGGTGGAGCGGATCGGCGTGTTTCCGGCGTCCGGCGATATTCGCCGGCCCATGCGCGATCCCTATCCCCTGCTCGCGCATTTGAAAACGCTGTATGGCGAACAGGCGCTGGAAATGGATGACCGCGACGGCCTGAAAGTGATCTTCAGTGACTGGCGCTTTCGCGTGCGGATCTGCTGCAACGATCCGGCGATCATCATCAACGTGGAAACCCGTTGTGATGCGCGGTTGATGCCGCAGAAGCTCACCGAATTGCTCGGTCAAGTCGACGCCCACACACAGAACTGATCGTTCCCACGCTCTGCGTGGGAAAGCCGCCCGGGACGCTCCGCGTCCCTTCGCCGGGTGACGCAGAGCGTCACAGGATGCATTCCCACGCAGAGCGTGGGAACGATCATCGTGAGGCAGCGTTGCAGTCAGTCTTGCCCCCCATGATCCAGCCGTAGAAATAATCAGCAATCACCTTGCCGCCCGTGGCCGGCAACGGGTGAATCTTGTCCGGGCCGATCATCGCCGCGGCGTAGCGTTTGACGTCGGGGCCGAACGCGCATTGCAGGTTGGCGAATCCCAGACGCTGTTCACGCGCCCACGGCTCGAGCACTTGCGCATACGCGGCCATCGGATAAGCGCTGGAACGTGTGGTGTCCTGGCGCATGATCAGGTTGATGCTCGCCGCCGGTTGAATCTCACGCAGCATGCCGACCAGACCTTGCACGTTATGCAGATACTGCTCGGGCTTCACGCCGAAACCCTGGTCGTTGCCGCCCAGCATGATCAGATAAACGTCGGCGGGGATTTTCGCTACGGCGGCTTTCCACTGCGCCTGCCATTGTCGATCGGCGTGGTAAAAATCCGCCGAAGCCGCGCCAGAGGCTGCAAGTTTCGATACGCGGACACCGGGCTGTTCGTTGCGCATCCACAGGCCGAACAAGGTCGGCGCGCCTTTCTGCACTTCGAGCCTGAACGACCAGTCTTTCGCCGTCGACAGGCCGGCAAGCGGCACTTCCTGCACGCCTGAACCTGCAAGTTTCAACGGTTGCCAGTCTTGCGCCGGCGACCAGCGATAACGCAGTTCACTGGCTTCGCCATTGCCCAGATACAACAGCTTCGCCTGAGTCACTGCCGTATCGATGCGCGGCGTGGGGTTGGCATCCACCTGCAGCCACGCGCCGGCGCGGCCGGTGACGGTGCGGCTGTCGGGGCTGGCCTGGCCCAGCTCGGAGACTTTCCAGCCGCCTCCAAAGTACTTTTCACTGCTGCGGGTGTATTTGAAGTGCGTACCGCCGAGCGCCGCGCCGTGGTTGAACCCAACATAACCCGGCCCGGCAAAACCGGTTTCACCGGCCACCCGTTGCACCAGTTTGTTCAAATAGAAATCCTGCCCGGCGGTGTAGCTGTCGCCGATCACCGAGACCGCCAACACCTTGCCGGCCTTGCCCTCGCGCCACTGCGCGAAGCGCTCGCGGGCATCGCCCACTTGGATCACCGATGCGGACACGTGTTGGGCGTCATCAACTGCCACCATGCAAAAACTTCCTCCAGTCCGGAATGGCCCCTTCGCGAGCAGGCTCGCTCCCACAGGGTTCTGAGTCATCCACAACATGTATTCATGTCACGAAACCTGTGGGAGCTGGCTTGCCAGCGATGGCGGTGGGTCAGTTAGTAAATCTTTGTCTGACAGGTCGCTATCGCTGGCAAGCCAGCTCCCACAGGGGCTCTGTGTCGTGCACAAATCCATCGTGGGAGACACGGGTTGGGCGTCATCGACTGCCACCATGCAAAAATTTCCTCCAGTCTGAAATGGCCCCTTCGCGAGCAAGCTCGCTCCCACAGGGTTCTCAGTCATCCACAACATGTATTCATGTCACGAAACCTGTGGGAGCTGGCTTGCCAGCGATGGCGGTGGGTCAGTTAGTAAATCTTTGTCTGACACGTCGCTATCGCTGGCAAGCCAGCTCCCACAGGGGCTCTGTGTCGTGCACAAATCTATTGTGGGACACACGGGTTGGGCGTCATCGACTGCCACCATGCAAAAACTTCCTCCAGTCCGGAATGGCCCCTTCGCGAGCAGGCTCGCTCCCACAGGGTTCTGAGTCATCCACAACATGTATTCATGTCACGAAACCTGTGGGAGCTGGCTTGCCAGCAATGGCGGTGGGTCAGTTAGTAAATCTTTGTCTGACAGGTCGCTATCGCTGGCAAGCCAGCTCCCACAGGGGCTCTGTGTCGTGCACAAATCCATCGTGGGAGACACGGGTTGGGCGTCATCGACTGCCACCATGCAAAAACTTCCTCCAGTCCGGAATGGCCCCTTCGCGAGCAGGCTCGCTCCCACAGGGTTCTGAGTCATCCACAACATGTATTCATGTCACGAAACCTGTGGGAGCTGGCTTGCCAGCGATGGCGGTGGGTCAGTTAGTAAATCTTTGTCTGACAGGTCGCTATCGCTGGCAAGCCAGCTCCCACAGGGGCTCTGTGTCGTGCACAAATCCATCGTGGGAGACACGGGTTGGGCGTCATCGACTGCCACCATGCAAAAATTTCCTCCAGTCTGAAATGGCCCCTTCGCGAGCAAGCTCGCTCCCACAGGGTTCTCAGTCATCCACAACATGTATTCATGTCACGAAACCTGTGGGAGCTGGCTTGCCAGCGATGGCGGTGGGTCAGTTAGTAAATCTATGTCTGACAGGTCGCTATCGCTGGCAAGCCAGCTCCCACAGGGGTTCTGCGTCGTGCACAAATCCATTGTGGGAGCGAGCCTGCTCGCGAAGCTTTTAGCTGCTCTGGGTTTGCACCACGGGGGTGATGACCGCCGCTGGTTTCTTCCTGCTCGCCTTTTCACCAAGGAACAACACCGAGGTGAAATTGAACCGGCTGAAAATCATCGCCAACACCACCGGCCCGAGCAAGCCGACACTCAAGCCACCCAGTACCAGCAGGCTCTCATCCTTCACGCCGAGGCGCCCCAGCACAAACCGTGACGTCGCCGCGAACAGCACATGAAACAGAAAAATCGCATAGGAATATCCGCCTAGCCAGGTCAGCGCTTTCGAGCGCATGTCACTGGACAACAACGCAATGCACGATACACACCCCACCGCCAGGCCGATCAGGCTGCGACGGTCGACGATCAACTCGCGATCAATTGCCGCGACATACAGCAACGTCAACGAGATCAGCACAAACAGTAGCGGCCCAAACACCTTGAACCGCTGTTTCAACACCTCGACATTTTCCTGGCCGATCATCCCTGCGACAAAAAACGGCAGGAGATAAATCGCGCCGTTGATGCCGAACGCATCGAGCGGCAGCGGCGGCAGCAGAAACAACAGCGCAGCAAAGGCAAACAGCCCATACAGGCGCGTCGCCGAACGCAGCAGACCGCGCCACTCCAGCAGGCCGACGAAGATGAAAATGATGAACACCGCCTGCAAAAACCAGAAGTGGTTGATCGGCACCCAGAACGACAGCAACGCGTCGATCACCCCGACATCCTTGTTCACCCCCGGCCCCACCGCTTGCAGCACCGAGAACGGCACGCCGACGCAAAACAGCGGCACGATCAAACGGCGCACCTTGCCGCTGCAGAACGCACTGAAGTCATTGCCACGGATCTTGTAGATCGAATAGATGTACCCGGAAATGAACGTGAACAGCGGCATGCGCACGTACACCATCGAGTCGGCGATGACCCGTAACGGCGAGCCGATATCGATCTTCAACCCGCCGCCCAGCGGCCCGATGACGTGGTACAGCACCAGCAGCAGGCATGCCAGGCCACGCAGGGTTTCGATCTCCAGGGACTTTTTCTTGCTCGACATACAGCACCTGCCTCAATTCAGAATTCTGGATTCAACCTGCACCGGTTTGTTCGCTCGCAGCATCAAGCCGAGGCCGACGAACAACACCGGCACCACCATCGAAAAATGCCGGGCAAAGGAACCGAAGTCCGGTTCGAACAAGCCTTGCACCAGCAGGAACGCCAACGGGATCGCGATCAGTTCCTTGGGTTTGGTCTGGATCGGCGCGCCCTTGTAATCGGTCGAGGTGATGACTTTGAACAGCAGCAGCGCGGTCATGATCATCAGCGCAACGAAGATCACCTGACCGGGCCCGGACAGCAGGATCAGCTCCACCGGGAACGACAGGCGGAAGAAAATGATCATTGAGTCCAGCGCCTGCGAGACGAAATCGCTGCCGCTGAGCCACGACACGATCAACGACTTCGAGCCCTCCTCCCCCGCCGTGCGCAGTTCGTTGTTGCTGGCGCGAATCGACGACACCGGAAAACCCAGGGCGATCTGAATCGACATGGCCACCGCGAGGTAAAACAGGAACAACATCAGGAAGAACGTCGTGCGCGACACGTACTTCTTCATCACGCAGACGCCGACCCACGACAGCGAAAACAGAATCCAGTACGGTCGGATCAGCACGCCGTAGATCACCGCCGACAAGAAAAAACCGCCGCGATATTTGCGTGTCAACGAGCTGAGCAGAATGCTCAACACCGCCACCGAGACGATGATTTCCTTGGTCAGGTTTTCGAGGAAAAATGAACGGACGATGCCCCACAGACACAAGGTGCCGAAGATCGTCAGCGGCATGCGCCGGAACACCACGACCGGAATCGCCGTGAGGAAAAAATTGCAGAATATGCCGTAGGCCCAGGCGTTGGTCAGGTTGATCCCGGTGGGCCGCAGCAGGAACGCCGAGCACTCGTAGGACGAGCGATCGGGCGAGAACGGGTTCCAGAAATTGCAGTTGTCGGCGCGCGCATAGGATGACCACAAGGTCATCGCATCCGGGCCCGGATCACGCGGGACCAACAGCGGCATCGCCACCGAGAGAAACAGCCCGGTAAACAGGATCAGAAACGAAATCGAAGAATCGAGTCGCTTGCCGCGAAACTCGATGCACGGCAACTTCAGGCCCATGACAACGCAGCCTTCTTCGCCGCAGTGACGCGGGTCAACAGCGCAATCACTGCGAGTTGCACAACGACGGCGAAAACGTTGCCCCACGCCGCGCCGTAAATCGAGTAATGCTTGATCAGCACGTAGCTGACCGGTACCGAAATCAGCAGGCAGATCGCCGCGCTGGCCAGCGACACCCGGCTGTTTTTCGAAGCGATCAAACCGCCCCAGACGATGTCGCCGATGGCCCGCAGCGCGAAGGAAAAAATCAGCACGCCGAGGATGGCGTTATCCGGACGCGGCACGCTGGTGGCGACGTAATCGAGCACAAGGTTGAAAAACACATAGATCGCCACGGCGACAACAGCGGAGACCAGCAGTGAGCGCATCACCCACTTGTTCACGAACAGTTGCTTGACCGTGAACGCCTGTTGATCGGCCTGAAAACGCTTGGCCAACACTGGAATCCCGACCACCGCCACCACCGCATACGACAACGCTTGCAAGGTGTTCGCCGCCGACCACGCGTACACATATTTGCCAAGGCTGGCGTAGGGCTCCAGATCGATAATCAGAAAGCGCTCGGCGTACTGACTCAGCGCGATCAATCCGGTGCCGAGGTAGAACGGCAGCCCGGCCTTCCACACGGTGGCGGTGTCCAGCAACGCTGCTTCCCGGCCCTTGTGTACCCGCGCCACGATCAGATAACCGGCGATAATCACCAGCACGTTGGCGGCGACCCACAGCCACAACACGCTGGCGATGCCCGCGACCCAGCCGAGCATCATCCCGGCCACCGCCAACACCGCCCACAGACCGGTCTTGATGAAAAACAGCAAGGCCCCGGCGGTGGCTTTCTGTGCAGAAAAGACGAAGGAGTTGATCTCGAACGACAGGTGTTCGGTGAGCAGTACCAACGTCACGCACAGCACCAGCGCAGCGGTCGCTTCGACCTGCTGGAACAACGAATAGATCAGCACCGTGACCACCGACAACAGCAGCCCTACTGCCAGATACAGCAGCAGGACTTTGTCGACCACCCGGCGCGAACTGCCGCCAACACTGATCAAGCGATTGATCTCGGAACTGAACCCGACACTGTAGAACTTCGACGCAATCAGCGATGCCGCCACAACAACGCCGTAGAAACCCAGCGCCTCATAGCCCAGGTAATGGGTGATCGCGAGCACCAGCAAAAACTTCGCGCCCAATGCCCCGCCGCGAAGCAACAGGCGAAATATCATCGAACGACACCCTTGATGATCTCGTCCATGGCCACGGTTTTTGCCTCGATCTCGCGGCAGGTGTCGGTCAGGCGCTTGCCGAAATCCGCCAAGGCATTCGGCGCGTAAACGGTGTTGATGATGGTGTCGACGTCAATGTCACCGCCGTTGATCACCCAGTCTTCGACACCCATGTCCTGATAGGCGCCAAAACCTTTGCGCTCGTAGCTGATGTGGTAGGCCGGCACGCCGGACAGCAGCGATTCGATGGCACCGTGCAGACGTACGGAAATCACCAGGTCCGGTTGATATTTGGCAATCGTGGCTTTCAGCGACAGCAGGTCTTCAGTGATGCCCAGTTCGCGATAAAACGCGCCGTCGTCATTGCCTCGCACCGCGCTTTGCACGGCACAGACCACTTTGCTTTTGTTCTTCAGGCGTTGCAGGAGCAATTTCAGGTTGGCGACGTAAGCGACCTTCTTCTCTTTGCTCCACTCCGGCGGCTTGCGCAGCACCACGCACACCGTGGCCGGCGATGCGGCGCAACGGGTGAACTTGGGCTGCTGAAGAATCTTGCTGGCCAGCGACTGCACCGCCAGATCCGGCGCACGGTAGACGTTTTCGCAAGCGTCGAAAATCGCCGAGGAGCGGTTGTCGCGGACGAACACCGCGTCAGCGCTGGCGTAGTGCTCGACGATCTTGCTGCTCTCGCCGTGGAACGGGCCGATGCTCTGCGGCAGGTACACCGACGGCACCTTGCTGAGAATCGCGGTCTCCAGTTGTTTGGCGTGGCCGATTTTCAACTTGATGTGTTCGAAGGCGCTTTTCGAGCGCATGTAACCGCCGCCGACGCCAACGATCAGGTCGGTCTTTTTCAACAGATCCGCGAGCCCGGCGTAGGACTGGTTGAGGAACACCGCCTGCTTGACCCGGCCCAGGCCTTTGGCGGCCATCACCGGCGCGTCGAAGCGCGGGTGCGGCAGGTAGTTGAAGGAGTCCGGATCGGAGGCGACGACGCTGATCGCAGTGTCTTCACCAAAGTTGCGCTGCACCAGGGCAATCGCCAGGTCGACGAGCAAACCGTCACCGGAATTGGAGGCGCTGTAGCCGTGCAAAATCGTTACGTTCATAGCGTGAGTTCTACTTAATAAGTGGGAGCGCGATACAGGTCGTAGGTCTGGCGAATCATCAACGCGGCGCTGAACCGCTCGCGGACGATGCTCCGGCCTTCGTTGCCGAGGTCGAGCAGGCGCGGTTTCTGGATGATCGTCAGCACATCGGCGAGTGCCTGGTGGTCGCCGCTGGGGAAGACGTAGCCGGACACTTCGTTGGTGACCAGTTCCGGCAGCGAGGTGCAGTTGCTGGCAATCACCGGCAAGCCCATGGCCATGCCTTCCAGCGGCACCATGGCGAAACCTTCCCAGCGACTGGGCACGATCAGCGCATCGGCTTTCTGATACAGCGCCTGCACTTCACTGGGCGTTACCCACGGCAGGTATTCGACCGAGTCCATCGGCGGGCAATCCACCGAATCCTCGTTCACCGCACTGCCGACCACCGTCAGTTTGAGGTCCTTGCGCTGGACTTTGGCGAAGGCCTTGAGCAACACGTCGAAGCCTTTTTGATAATCGAGACGGCCGACGAACAACAGATGAATCGGCTCGGTTCCCGCAGCTTTCGGCGCGTCATCCTTGTGGTGGATGCCGTTGTAGATCAGTTTCATGCGCTTGCGCTCGATGCCGAACCGCGCGGCTTTGTCGAGCTCGTACTGGCTGACGCAGATGATCACATCGGTGACTTTTTGCAGCACCCGCTCGATCCACGCATAGACCTTCTGCTTGGTCGGCGAGCTTTCCATCAGGAACGAAAACGCGTGGGGGCAATAGACGATCTGCGGCTTGCGCCACGGTCGCAACAGCACGCAGACACAGCGCCCGATCACTCCGGAAAAGGTGCTGTGCAAATGCACCACATCGGGTTTTTCCTTGATCAGCACCTGGCTCAGCCGCCAGGCGAAACGCAACAACGACGGCACGTTGCGGCCGGTGCGGGCGAAGGTGCGAATCTGCGGCGGCGCGATGCCGTGCAGTTCTTTTTCCTGATCCTCGGGGACCAGATACACCAGCTCGTAGTTTGCCGCGTCGCCTTCGGGGGAAGCCGAAATCGTGCGGATCACCGTCGCGACGCCACCTTTGATCGTCTCTGCCACGTGCAGTATTTTCTTCACAACTCACCCACTTCAAACAGGAAAGGACAATCGCCAGATTTCAGGATTTGTCGGACGCGTATTCGTAGTTGTAATAGCCGTAGCCACCGTTGCCGTAGTAGCTGGCGGCACGCTTCTCGACGCCGTTGAACACCGCCCCTTTGAGCTCGATGCCGTTCTGCGCGAAACGGCGGATGGTCAGTTCGATTTCCTTCGCCGGGTTCACCCCAAAGCGCGTGACGATCAGGCTGATCCCGGCTTCACGGCCGACAATCGCCGCGTCGGTGACCGCCAGCAGCGGCGGCGTATCGATGATCACCAGGTCGTAGCGCTCGCTCAGCTCGGCCAGCAGGTCGCGGAAATTCGCGTGCATCAGCAGCTCGGAAGGATTCGGCGGCACTTGGCCGCGACTGATGAAATGCAGGTTGTCGACTTCGACGGTGTGGATCGCCTCATCAATGCTGCAACGCTTGACCAGCAGGTCGGACAAGCCGTTGCTGATCGGCGTGTTGAGGGTTTTGTGCAGGTGACCTTTGCGCATGTCGGCGTCGATCAGCACCACGCGCTGGCCGCTCAAGGCCATGACCGCCGCGAGGTTGGACGAGACGAAGGTCTTGCCGACCTGCGGGCTCGGCCCGGAAATCATGATGCGGTTGTTGGTCGAATCGAGCCCGGCGAAGTGCAGGCAGGTGCGCAGGCTGCGAATCGACTCGATCGACAGGTCAGTAGGGTTGCGCAGGGCCAGCAAGTACGCCGGTTTGTCGACGCCGTCGCGGGCGCGCCCTTTTCGGCCGTCTTCTTCCTCTTGCAGCGCGCTATAAGGAATCGACGCGTACACCGGCAAACCCAGTTGCTCGATCGCCTCCGGACCTTCCAGCCCGCGGCTGAGCGATTTGCGCAGCAGCACCAGCGCCACGCCAACAAAGGCGCCAAGGAACGTGGCGATCAGCACGATCAGCGGCTTCTTCGGCTTGACCGGGCTGGTCAGGTCGACGTCGGCGGTGTCGACCAGGCGCACGTTGCCCACCGCACCGGCGCGGACGATGTCCAGTTCCTGGGATTTATTGAGCAACTGCGTGTAGATCTGCGAGGCGACTTCGACGTCGCGGGTCAGGTTGAGCAGTTCCTGCTGGGTCGCCGGCAAGTCCTGGACTTTGCCTTCCAGCGACTTCTGTTGCTGGGTCAACTCACCGATCTGGCTCATCAAGGCGCGATAGGCCGGATGCTGTTTGGTGAACTTGCGGTCCAGCTCCGCCTGCTGCATCTTCAGCTCGGAGATGCGCGTTTCCAGCGCCACCGACTGGCCCAGCACCGACTGGGTTTCCAGCGAGATGTTCACGGTCTTGCCGTGGGTCTGATAGGCGTTCAGCGCATCGCTGGCCTTGGCCAGATCACGCTTGACCTGCGGCAACTGACTCTGCAGAAACGCCAGGCTCTGCGCCGCTTCCGCCGAAGTACGACGCACGTTCTGCTCGACGTAGAGCGCGGCGATCTTGTTGAGGATCTTCACCGCCTCAGCCGCATCGGAACTGGCCAGCGCCAGACGGATGATCCCCGACTCCTTGCCCTGCTCGGAAATATCCAGCGCGTCCTGATAACCCTGAATGGTCACGATCCGCGGATTGCGCACCACTTCGAAGTTCGTACCGGGGTTGGCCGACAGCTGCGTGATCAGGCCTTCGACGTCATCCTGGGCGAACGCTTCACCGGCGCGACCTTCGACCAACAGGTTGTCGTTGTCATCGAACAGCTGAAAGCGTTGTTGCTCGCCGGCAATCAACGTGAGTTTCTTGCCGAGCAATTCCTTGGGCAGATTGAGCCGGGCGAATTCCAGGCGCTCGCCGCCCCAGGCGTAACTGTTCAGGCCGAAGCGCGGCGCGGCGACGCTGGACTCGGTTTCGCCGCGATAACGGCGGGCGAGAAAACCGCCAATCATCGGGAAGGTTTTCGGCGTGACGTCGATGTCCAGACGCAGGTCGTCGACGGTTTTGCCGATCACCGCGCGGGATTTGATGATGCCGATTTCGGTCACCGACGGCGATTGCCCGCCGAGCATGCTGTTGAGGTCGGAGAAACCGAGCATGTCGTTCTTTTTCGGCTCGACCTGCACCAGCGCATTCGCCAGGTACACAGGCGTGGCCAACACTGCATAAGCCACGCCGGCGACCATAAAGGCGCCGGTCAATGCGCCGATCAACCACTTCTGATCGATCAGGCTGCCGAATATGCCGAGCAGATCAATACTGTCTTGATCATTGTCACGGGTGCCGATTACTGACGGTAACTGCATAAGTCTGTTCTTACCATTGACTGTTCTGAAGAATATGGGTCATTGCCCGAGGCGCTTTGCCCATGAACTAACTGCGTCTTCAATCAATGCGTGGGCATGAATAAAAGCGGCCTTGCCTTGACGATACGGATCCTGTATTTCGCGCTCGCTCTGCCACTTGCCAAGCAAAAACACTTTGCCTCGGGCGTGCGAGGCAATCTTCAGTACTTGATTGACGTGCTGTTTTTCCATGACCAGGATCAGGTCCGAGTCATTGACGATATCCGCAGTCAGTTGCCGCGCCTTGAAACTCTCGGCGCTGTGCCCGTGTTCTTCGAGAACCTGCCGCGCAGACGCCTCGACGCCCTCGCCAACCCGTGCCGAGAGGCCGGCGGAGGCCACACTGATGGCCGAGGAACCCAGCGCATTGCGCAACAACAGTTCTGCCGTCGGACTCCGGCAAATATTGCCCACGCAGACAACAAGGATCTTTTTGAACAAGGTTTTACTTTCCTGTGTAATGTCAAACGGCCAATATCCCGAGAGCATTCGATTGAACCCTCAAGATCTTTCTGCACTCGGAAATAGATTCGCCCTGTTAGTCCCGAAGTATTAAGTACCACAGCGTTTAAAAGCGCCCCAACCACAATTAGCGGACTAAAAATAACTGTGATTTTCGAGCGTTTGTTTTCCGACAAAAAATAACATTCGTGCACTAAGTGCCAGTACCCCGTTCGAAAATTCAGTTACACGATGATTAATTCGCAGTTGTCATTTCTCTTCGGGAGAGCAGACATGAAACCGACCCATTTGCAACGCGCCGGCGCCTTGACCCTGATGCTGCTGGGCGCGACCACTCAGGCCCAGGCCAGCGAACTGTTTCCCAACCTGCCCACGAGGACCATTGGTGTTCAGGTAAAAATCCAGAGCTTCACCGCCGACGACGCGGAGCAGATCAAAGCCGCCGGTTTCAGCTTCGTGCGCTTCGGCGTGTGGAGCGACAGCCTCAGCGCCAGGACTTATCAGCAACAAGTCAGCAACGCCTTCGCCGCCGCCAAATCAGCCGGGCTGCCGGTGCTGCTGACCGTGCGCGCGATCAAGGCGCTGCCGGCCACCACGCCCGCCGAGCTGACGAGCGCCGGTGAGACCTTCGCCAAAGCCGTCAACGGCCTGCAACAGTCGTACAGCACCCAGTTGGTAGCAATCGAACTGTGGAACGAGCCGGACCTGGAAACCTATTGGCCGACGCGCAATTTCTCCACGACCTTTGTGCCGTTCATGAGCGGCGTGTGCAAAACCCTGCAGGCACAGCCGCAACTGACCCCGGTGGTCGGTTTCGGCTTCGCCCGGCCACCGAGCGCCGGCTCGGCGTCGACCGCGGCGCTGAGCCGCATCGTCAGCGATTACCCGCAGTGCCTCGACGCGGTGTCCTATCACCCTTACGGCATGACGGCGACGCAGATCAGCAATGCGCAAACGTTCATTCAACAGAATTTCAATCTGCCGGGTGTGATCAGTGAGTGGGGAGTGTCGGCGCTCGCCTCGAACGGCGGTGTCGAGGGGCAGGCCAGCAAGATCAACGCATTCATCGCCGACGTTAAACGGCTGAACATCCCGCTGACCTCGATCTACGAATGGCGCAACAGCGCGTCAGGCAGCAACGAACGCGAGCAGAACTTTGGCTTGCTGACCTCTGACGGCCAGCCGAAACCGGCGCGACTGTCGGTCGAAGCACTGTTGAATGCCGAGTGAGTCTTGGGCGACCGCTCTGTTCGCAGGTCGGTTGCTTTGAACCTGTGCGCGGTTTTGGCATCGTATTCATCGGTACCACGCCCCGCCATTCAAACAATCGTTTTCAGGTTGTTGCCGCAGGGGCCATCGAGACACGCAACCGCCCTTGAGTGGCTGTCAGCGCTCGGGTAATGTCACCAGACCCACAGGACAGAGCACGCCCATGACTTCCAAGCTGGAACAACTCAAACAATTCACCACCGTTGTTGCCGACACCGGCGACTTCGAAGCGATCGCCCGGGTCAAACCGGTCGACGCCACCACCAACCCTTCCCTGCTGCTCAAGGCGGCGGCCATTCCGGCCTACGCCGAGCTGCTCAACGCCTGCGTCAGCGACTGCAAGGGCGATGTCGGCCTGGCCAGCGACCGCTTCGGCGTTGCGGTCGGCCAGGAAATCCTCAAGGTCATTCCGGGCCGTATCTCCACCGAAGTGGATGCGCGCTTGTCGTTCGACAAGGATGCCGTGCTCAAACGCGCCCATCGCCTGATCGAGCTGTACGACAAGGCCGGCATTGGCCGCGACCGTGTACTGATCAAGATCGCTTCGACCTGGGAAGGCATCCGCGCTGCTGAAGTGCTGGAAAAAGAAGGCATTCAGACCAACCTGACCCTGCTGTTCTCCTTCGCCCAGGCCGCCGCCTGCGCCGACGCTGGGGTATTCCTGATTTCGCCGTTCGTGGGCCGCATCTACGACTGGTACAAGAAAGCCAACGGCAACGACTACACTGGCGCCGATGATCCGGGCGTGCAGTCGGTCACCCGCATCTACAACTACTACAAGGCCAATGACTACAAGACCGTGGTCATGGGCGCGAGCTTCCGCAACCTCAGCCAGATCGAACAATTGGCCGGTTGCGACCGCCTGACTATCAGCCCGGACCTGATCGACAAGCTGGCCGCCGATACCGGCAAGCTGGAGCGCAAACTGGCGCCGGGCAATGCCGGCGAAGCCCGTCTGAGCCTCAACGAGGCGCAGTTCCGCTGGTTGTCCAACGAAGACGCGATGGCCACCGAGAAACTGGCTGAGGGCATTCGTCAGTTTGCCCGTGACCAGGAAAAGCTCGAGGCGCTGTTGCAGGCCAAGCTGTGAACTGAGTTGGCGTAACGCAAAAAGGGCGAACCTGTGAGGGTTCGCCCTTTTTTTGTCTGTCGGGAAATTTCAGTGTTCTGGAGAGAGCTATCGCGAGCAGGCTCACTCCTACAGGGGATCTGTGGCCTTATCGCAGAATATGTGTCGAGTGAAGAACCTGTAGGAGTGAGCCTGCTCGCGATAGGGCCATCAGGCCCTACCCTCATCTCAAGCTATCAATGCCGCTCGAGGGCATTCACCAGGTCATGGAACGCTTCGCGATTGGAATCGTTCAGGCCCATGAGGATCTTGTGCGCTTCGAGCACCTTGATCCGCACCACTTCTTCGGACTGGTCCTGATCCGGCAGGTCGTCCAGGCACTCCGGGCATGGCACCGGGTGATTGACGATGTTGAACACCTGCTCGAAACCCATCGACTGCAGCAGCCGGGTGATGTCTTCGTGGGTGGTGACGACAGTCGGCAACAGGCCAACCTTTTGCCGCGAGAGGATCGACAGTTTGGCCAGCAGGCCAAGCGTCGTGCTGTCGATGCTGCGGGTTTCGGTCAAATCGATCACGATCGCGTTGAAATTCAGCGCGGTGAAGATTTTCTCAATAGTCGCATCCAACGCCGAACACAGGGTCAGGCGAACTTCACCGACGAATTTCAGGACGAAGGTGCCGTCCTGCTCGGCGAACTGGATTCTACCGGTACTCATTAAAGATTCCTGCTCAACACCAACAGGGCGATATCATCCGGCATCTCCCCTAGCGTGGCCAATCCAAACACTTGCCGCAGACCATCCAGGCTGCCGCCCGCCGACTTCACCCGTTGAGGCAAAGCGGCTTCTTTTTCTTTGAGCGTCGGTTCTGGCAAAAGGTCCAGAATGCCATCCGACATCAGCGTCAGGCTGAACGTCGGCGGCAGCTCAAGTACGTGGTCTTCGTAGGTGGCTTCATTGAACAGCCCCACCGGCAGACCACGGCCTTCGAGATAACGAACACTGTCAGGCGTGTACAACACAGGCAACGGCAGATGGCCGCCGATGCTATAGGTCAACAAACCGGTCTCCTCGTCGATGACTCCACCGACCATTGTGACGTGTTTACCCAGCTTACAACTGATCAGCCCCCGGTTGATATGACCGAGCACTTCCGAAGGCTTGAATTCTGGCAATGTGCCGTTGCGCTTGGATTCGAACAACAAGCGCGTGGTCATGAACTTCAACAGCACGGTGACGAACGCCGAAGACGCGCCATGCCCGGAAACGTCCGCCAGATAAAACGCCACGCGGCGCTCGTCGACGCGAAAATAGTCGACAAAATCCCCCGACAGGTACAACGACGGGATGATCTGGTGGGCAAACTGAAACTCGTCAATGCTCCACGGGCTTTCCGGCAGCATGTTCATCTGCACCTGGCGACCAGCATTCTGGTCCTCCTGGAGCAGATTGAGGCTGGCCTCAAGCTCGCGGTTGGCCTTCTCCAGCTTCTCGCGGTAGCGCTGGTTTTCCAGCAGCAGGCGCGCACGATCCAGGGCTCGACGCACGGAATGCTCGAGCACCGCCAGATCTTCGAGAGGCTTGATCAGGTAATCCGCCGCGCCCAGGCGCAGGGCCTCGACCGCGTCGTTCATCACGCCGGCACCCGAAACGACGATCACCGGCGTTTGCGGTGAGCGCTCGGTAACCTGACGAATCAGTTCGAGACCGCCCATCTGCGGCATGCGCAGATCGCAGATGACCAGGTCGGGCGTGTCTTGCTCGAATACCTGAAGACCCTGTTGACCGTTGCCGGCCTGCAGGACGCTGAAACCACTGTCTTCCAGATAGGCCGCGAGACTCGCGCGCACTACCTCGTCATCATCGATTATCAGCAGCGTGGCACTGGTTTTTGGCATGTGGGCAAACGGCGCCAGAATTAGGTTGGCGTAGCGGCGAGGCCTCGGGCCTTGCACAGACTACTGGATTCGCTTTCTAGCCTCTCTGCTGCAGCGCTTTCAAGCATTCGCTTTGCGCGCGGTTTTAAACAGAGGTGCCCTTCTAAGGCGCAGACGGTACTCCCATCCGCAGAGCGTTTCAAGCGTGCGCCGATGGTCGCTTGACGACTTTGTTTGTCAAAGCACCGAGAGTTATAAGAACCGCCGGAAGCGTAACCGGATGGAAGGTCACCCTGCCGGGTCGCGCCTGCTTCACAGACAAAAAAGGCGACCCTGAGGTCGCCTTCCTGTTTACCGGTCGAAATCAGAAATCGTCTTCGACCTGGCCATCCTTGACCTTGAACTCGCGGTTCTGCAAGTAGGCGTTGCGGATGAACGTGTACTTGTCGCCGCTGATCAGCTTCTCGCTCGACAGCAGGCTGGCGCGGGTGTCGACGATGTTCAGGCCGAAGATCGAGTTGCGAGTCGGCACGTGGTCGATGTAGCGGTATGGGCCGGTAAAGCCGTCGACGTATTTCGACGGTGCGTCACGCAAAGTGCTCGGGCCCATCAGCGGCAGCATCACGTAAGGACCGCTGCCCACGCCCCAGTAGCCGAGGGTCTGGCCGAAATCTTCGTCGCTGCGGTTCAGGCCCATCTTGGTGCCGACGTCGAAGAAGCCAAGCAGACCGAACGTGGTGTTGAAGATCAGACGTGCCGTGTCGACGCCAGCGGCCGCTGGCTTTGCCTGCAGAATGTTGTTGGCCAGGTTGGTGACGTCGCCGACGTTGCGGAACATGTTGTGAATGCCGTCTTCAACGAACTGCGGTGTGACGAATTCATAACCCTGCGCCAGCGGCTTGAGCGCGTAAGTGTCAACGAAGTCGTTGAACTGGAAGATCGGACGGTTGACGCTTTCCCAAGGATCATCTTCCGTGGCCGCCTGGCTGGCCAACGGCGCCAGCGACAGGCCGGCGTAGACACAAAGCTGAGCGAGCGGATGGCTCAAGCGCATAGAAAAAACTCCTTGGATTGTAGCGTCGCGGACGTCGGAGTCCGGGCATTAAGGCCGCTAGTATAAGCGTAAACGCCGGTTTGGACAGTCTGACCGATGCAGCGATCTGTAGGATCTTTCCGCGCGGGTCGTTCACGTCATTGTCATCCAACTGTCACCGACGCGCCCTAGCCTGAGCGTTATTTCAGGGACGTTGCCATGACTCACGCCGAAACCTTGCCCCTCACCGCCTCGCGCCTGACTGCCGTGCTGTTTGGCCTGAGCGGTTGCCTGGTGGATTTCGGCGCGCGTGCACGGCAACAGGCCAACGCCCTGCCCGAGCACGCCGAGGCCACGCCGGGTGCGCTCGACAGCTTGCGCAGCTTGCAGCGCCAGCAGATTCCCTGTGCCTGGCTGGATGAGCTGCCCGCCGCCCTGACGCAGTCGTTGTCAGCCGCGCTGCCATCCTGGATCAAACCTGCGCAACATTCGGCAACAACAATTCCATGGCCAGCGCCCAATGCTTGCTGGCAAGCGCTGATGGCGTTGAACGTCGACAGCCTTGATGGTTGCGTGCTGGTCAGTGGCGAACCGCGATTGCTGCAATCAGGCCTCAACGCCGGACTGTGGACCATCGGCCTCGCCTCCTGCGGTTCACTCTGCGGGCTGGCGCCTGTGGAATGGCAAGCATTGGGCCAGAAGGAGCGCGAGATGTTGCGTGGCAAGGCGACGATGCAGCTGTTCGCTCTTGGCGTGCATTCGGTGATCGATCATCTGAGCGAGCTCGACACCTGTCTGGCGGACATCAACCTGCGCCGCCTCAAAGGCGAAAAGCCCTGACCAGGATCATGCAGGTTTGGCGTGAGTGGATTAATCTAAAGGTCAGCCACCGACCTTTGGCGCACGGCTGCGGTCAATGCCAGTGCCTATTGATAAAAGGAAACCACCATGCCCGCCCGCGACCTGCAAGAACAACTTAACGCCCTGCGCGAGCAACTGGATTCGAATCCGCCGCTCTCTGAAGAAGAACGCACGCATCTGCATGAACTGATGGGGCAGATCGAGTCGAAGATCCAGCTGGAAAATCAGCTTCAGGACAACAACCTGGTAGACGGCGTGAACCTGGCGGTGGAGCGCTTTGAAGTGGAACACCCGACCATCGCCGGTACCCTGCGCAACATCATGAATACCCTGGGCAGCATGGGCATCTGATCCCCCGCCGCACAAAAAAGCCCTGCCAGCGATGGCAGGGCTTTTTCATTCCCGGGATTTGCAACGCGGCCCCCTGTAGGAGTGAGCCTGCTCGCGATAGCGGTGTATCAGTCGACATCAGTACTGAACGTCAATCAGCTATCGCGAGCAGGCTCACTCCTACAGATGATCTTTATTGCCGCACCAGCCGATGATTCGGCAGCTGTACGCTTTCAGTGCTGCGATACGGATTGATATCCAGCCCACCGCGACGCACATACCGCGCAAACACCGTGAGTTTCTCGGGCTTCAACAAGCGCTGCAGGTCGAGGAAAATCCGCTCGACACACTGTTCATGAAAGTCCGAATGCTGGCGGAAGCTGACGATGTACTCGAGCAGGCTGGCGTGATCCAGCGCCGAGCCACGATATTCCACCACCACACTGCCCCAGTCCGGCTGGCTGGTCACCGGGCAGTTGGACTTGAGCAGATGGCTGTGCACGCTTTCTTCGACGACGCGCGAATCGTCGCAACGCAGCAGTTCCGGGCGCGGATGTTCGTAGTTGCTGACGCTGATATCCAGATCATCGATGCACACACCCGGCACCGCCACGACACCTTCCGCTTCCACCTCTTTGAGGCTGCGAACGCGCACGCCCACCGGTTTGCCGGCCGCGGCGGACAAGTCCTTGACCAGCGTGGCCTCAAGGGTGGCGATGTCCGCGAATGGCGTCTGGTTCAGCGAGTTCAGATACAGCTTGAACGACTTCGATTCGATGATGTTCGGCGAATCGGCCGGGATGCTGAATTCACCGATCGCTACCACCGGTTTGCCCGAGGGCAACAGCCACGACAGTTCGAAGCAGTTCCAGAAATCCACGCCTTTGTACGGCAGGGTTTCGGCGGTCAAACCCAGCTCGGCCCATTTCGCGGTGCGCGGAATCGGAAACAGCAGGGACGGCGTGTACGTGGCGATGTATTCGCTGGATTTGCCCAGCGGCGAATGTTCGGCTGCGGGATGCATGGCGGAAACCTGACTGAAGAATCAGCGGATTCTACCAGCCTTTGCCCGCGCCTTTGAGTGCTTACTGACTGACAGTCAATTTGCCGACCATGCCGGCCTGATAATGCCCGGGAATGTTGCAGGCAAATTCCAGGCTCGTCGCCTTGTTGAAGGTCCAGGTCAATTCAGCGGTCTTGCCCGGCTCGACCAGCACGCTGTTGGGATCGTCGTGCTTCATGCCGTGACCCATCGCGGCGTGGTCCATGCCGGCCATGTCGTGGGACATTTCCTTCATGCCGGTAGGCGTAAGCATGCCGCTCTGCTGCATCTGCAACATTTCCTGCTGGTGGCTGGCATGCATCGCGGCGTCACCAAGGTTGAATTCGTGCAGCAACTGGCCCTTGTTCACCAGCACAAAACGAATCGTCTCACCGGGCTTGATCTGGAGGGTCTTGGGATCGAACGACATATCACCCATGACCACCTCAACGCTGCGAGAAGCCTGGGCGGCCGACGCGGGTTGACCAAAATCGAACGTGTGCGCCGGCGCCGCCCACACCGGTGCGCTCAGCGCCAGCAGACCGGCGGCCAACATCAGGGATTTACGCAAAAACATTGTCATGCTCCAACAAGATAAGGTTCAGCCTGTGGGACACTCTAGCCGCCATGCGCTGGCACTCACCTGACAGGCAGATTACAACTTTGTCAGGTTGGCACCTGCCGCGTGGGGCCAAGGTATAACGCTATCGTTTGCACACCGGAAAACACCCGAGCCGCCCATGAAACTGTTGATTGTCGAAGACCAAGCGAAAACCGGCCAATACCTGCGCCAGGGCCTGACCGAGGCCGGGTTCAACACGGAGCTGGTGGCTGACGGCAACAGCGGTCAGCAATTGGCGCTGAGCGGTGATTACGCCTTATTGATCCTCGACGTGATGTTGCCGGGGCGCAGTGGCTGGCAGATTGTCCAGGCAGTGCGCAGTGCCGGGCTGGATACGCCGGTACTTTTTCTCACGGCCAAAGACGCGGTGGAAGACCGGGTTCACGGCCTTGAGCTCGGCGCCGACGATTATCTGGTCAAGCCCTTCGCCTTTTCCGAACTGCTCGCGCGGGTGCGCAGTCTGTTGCGTCGCGGCAGCGCCACCCCGCAGGAAACCAGCCTGCAACTGGCCGATCTGCGCCTGGACCTGATCCGCCGCCGTGTCGAGCGCAGCGGCCAGCGCATCGACCTGACCGCCAAGGAATTCGCCCTGCTGGAAATGCTCCTGCGCCGCCAGGGCGAGGTGTTGCCGAAGTCGCTGATCGCTTCGCAGGTCTGGGACATGAATTTCGACAGCGACACCAATGTCATCGAAGTGGCGATCCGCCGTTTGCGCCTGAAGATCGACGACGACTTCCCCGACAAGCTGATCCACACCGTGCGCGGCATGGGCTATGTGCTCGAAGAGCGTGGCGCCTGATGCGCAGGCTTTCGTTGAGTTCGCGCCTGGCCCTGCTGTTTGCCGCCTGCACTGCTGTGGTATCGCTGTTCGCCGGCGTGCTGTTCGATCGCGCCAGCGAGGCGCATTTTATTGAACTCGACCAGCAGCAACTGGAGACGAAATTGGTCGCTCTGCGTCGCGCCTTGCAGGATATTCAGCCCGCTCAACGCGACGCGCGTCTGGCGGACGAGCTGAGCCGCCAGGCCGATCTTTCGCTGCGCATCACCAGCGGCGATGGTCAGCATTGGTATGACAGCTCCGCACAAATTCCGAAAAACCTGCCATTACAACCGGGCCTGTCGACGATCAGCACTGACGGCACCGATTACCGCGTACTGCGCGCCCCGCTGTATCCGGACACGGCGGATTCACCGCAGCTAACGCTGCTGCTGGACATCACCCACCACCAGCACTTTTTGCAACGCATGCAGCGCCTGATCTGGCTGACCATGGGTTTATCAGCGCTGGCCACCGCGTTGCTCGGCGCCTGGGCGGCGCGCAGTGGCTTGCGTCCGTTGCGGCGCATGAGCACGGTGGCCCGGGGGATTTCCGCGCAGTCGCTCAACGCCCGACTGCCGGAAACGCAAATGCCGCCCGAACTTGCCGAATTGGCCCACAGCTTCAACGCCATGCTCGCACGCCTCGACGACTCGTTTCAGCGGCTCTCGGCATTCTCGGCCGACATCGCCCATGAATTGCGCACGCCGTTGTCCAACCTGCTGACCCACACCCAGGTCACCCTCACCCGCCCTCGCCCGCTCGAGGACTATCGCGAAGCGCTGCACAGCAACCTCGAAGAACTGCAATGGATGGCGCAACTGGTCAACGACATGTTGTACCTGGCCAAGGCCGATCACGGCTTGCTGGTGCCCAAGCGCGAAGCGCTGGAGCTGGCGGAAGAAAGCGATGCGCTGCTGGAGTTTTTTGCGCCGTTGGCGGAGGACGCCGGGATTGAATTGAGTCGAGAGGGCCAAGCGCGAATCGACGGTGATCGCGGCATGTTGCGCCGGGCCTTGTCGAATCTGCTGGATAACGCGCTACGGTTTACCCCGCCTGAAGGTTATGTGCGGCTGAGCATTGCCGATCAGGCGAACTCTGTTCGCGTCTGCATCCAGAACAGTGGAGAAGGAATTTCAGAGGAGTTGCTGCCGCGGTTGTTTGACCGCTTCTACCGGGCTGATCCGGCGCGCCAGGAAGGCAGCAGTGAACATGCAGGGTTGGGATTGGCGATTACGCAATCGATCGTTCGCGCCCATGGAGGGCAGATTCATTGCGAATCAGAAGCTGGGGTGACGCGGTTTGTGATCGAGTTGCCCCGAGCCTGAGGCTGACAAGTTGATCGTTCCCACGCTCTGCGTGGGAATGCAGCCCGGGACGCTCTGCGTCCCTTCAAGGCCGAACGCGGAGCGTCCGTTGAGGCATTCCCACGCAGAGCGTGGGAACGAGCCTGCCAAACTCAGGAATATCTCAGCGCATGCGCCGGCTCGATCTTCGCCGCCCGCCACGCCGGGTACACCGTCGCCAGGAAGCTCAGGATAAAACCCGCCGAGCAGATCAACAGCACATCACCGCCCTGCAATTCCGAGGGCAGGTTGCTGACGAAATACACGTCGGAACTGAAGATGTGCTGCCCGCTGACGCGCTCGACCCAGCCGACCATTTCGCTGACATTCAGCGCGGCAATCACGCCCAGCACGCCGCCGATGATGGTGCCGACAATGCCGATCACCGTGCCCTGGACCATGAAAATCGCCATGATCTGCCGTGGCGTGGCGCCGATGGTGCGCAGGATGGCGATGTCCGCGCCCTTGTCGTTCACCACCATGATCAGCGTGGCGATGATATTGAACGCCGCCACCGCGACGATCATCAGCAACAGCAGGCCGATCATGGTTTTTTCCATTTTCATCGCGCTGAACAGGCTGCCCTGGGTGTGGGTCCAGTCATCGGCCTTGAACTCGGCGCCCAGGCCAGCGGCGATGTCCGAGGAGACCTTCGGCGCCGCGTAGAGGTCCTTGACCGCCAGCCGCACGCTTTGCACCTGATTCGGCTGCCAGTGCTGCATGGCCGCGGCATCGGCGACGTGAATAAGACCCATCAAGCCATCCAGCTCAGCGCCGACCTTGAACACGCCGACCACGTTCAAACGCTGCATACGCGGGGTGACCCCCCCCGGCGCGGTGCTGACTTCCGGCACGATCAGGGTGATCTTGTCACCGACATTCAGGCGGAAACGTCGCGCGGTGATCTCACCGATCACCACGCCGAACTCGCCAGGTTTCAACGCATCGAGACGGCCTTGCACAATGTGCTGGGCGACGATCGAGACCTTGCCTTCCTGCGCCGGATCGACGCCGCTGATCTGGATCGGCTGCATCGAACCCTTGTAGGACAGCATGCCTTCCATCTCAGTGAACGGCACGGCGGCGGTCACTTCCGGATTCTTCATCGCGGCGGCGGCGACCGGTTGCCAATCGTCGATCGGTTTGACGCCGACGATGGTTGCGTGCGGCACCATGCCGAGGATGCGCGAGCTCATCTCGCGCTGGAAGCCGTTCATCACTGACAGCACCACGATCATCGCCAGCACACCGAGGGCGAGGCCGATCATCGAGGTCATCGAGATGAACGAAACAAAGCGATTGCGGCGCTTGGCGCGGGTATAGCGCGTGCCGATAAAGATCGATAACGGTCTGAACATTCGCTGGGGCACCGTATAAAAATAAAAGACCCGACGCCCTCAGGCATCGGGTTTCGACCAGTCAGATAGGCGTGAGGCAGCCTTCCTGCAACTGCAGGACGCGGTCCATCTGGCGGGCCAGATTCATGTCGTGAGTCACCACCAGAAACGCTGTGCGCATCGAAGTGCTCAGCTCAAGCATCAAATCCTGAATGCCTTCGGCCGTGTGCAGATCGAGGTTACCGGTCGGCTCGTCAAGCATCACCAGGCCAGGATTGTTCACCAGTGCCCGGGCGATAGCCACACGCTGGCGTTCGCCGCCGGACAGCTCCGAAGGCTTGTGTTCAAGGCGATGGCCGAGGCCGACACGTTCCAGCAAGGCCGTGGCGCGCTGACGCGCTTCGGGAATAGCCGTCTTGCCGATCAACAGCGGCATGCAGACGTTTTCCAGCGCGGTGAATTCCGGCAGCAAATGGTGGAACTGGTAAACGAAGCCGAGCGCGCGGTTACGCAACAGGCCGCGCTTCTTCTCGCTCAGCGCCGAAAGCTCTTCGCCATCAAGCCAGACGCTGCCCTGGGTCGGTGTATCGAGGCCGCCGAGCAGATTGAGCAAAGTACTTTTGCCCGAACCCGACTTGCCGACAATCGCCACCCGCTCGCCCGGATGCAACTCCAGTTGCAGACCGGCCAGCACTTGTACCGACTCCGGGCCTTCTTCATAGGATTTGCCCAGGTTGCGGCAGCTCAGGATTGCTTGTTCACTCATGCCCGACTCACTCATAACGTAACGCCTCCGCCGGCTGGGTGCGCGCGGCACGCCAGGCGGGATACAGGGTGGCGAGGAAACTCAGGACCAACGCAGCGGCGCAGACCATGACCACGTCCTGGCTCTGCACCTGCGAAGGAAGATAATCGATGAAATACACGTCAGCATTAAGGAATTTGTGGCCGATCAGGCCTTCCAGTGCCGAGATGGCCGCGCTTACATTGAGCGCAGCGAAAATCCCGACCACCGCGCCGATTGCGGTGCCAACCACGCCGATCACCGTGCCCTGCACCATGAACGTGCGCATGATCGTGCCCGGTGTCGCGCCCAAGGTGCGCAGGATGGCGATGTCGCCCTTCTTGTCGTTGACCACCATCACCAGCGTGGAAATGATGTTGAACGCGGCGACGGCAACAATCAGCAGCAACAGCAGGCCGATCATGGCTTTTTCCATGCGGATCGCCTGATACAGATTGCCGTGGGTGCGGGTCCAGTCGCGGGCGTAGTAACGGTCCTCGCCGAGTTGCCGGGCAATGTTCCAAGCCTCGCGCGGCGCCTGGAACAGGTCGTCGAACTTCAGGCGCAGGCCCTGCACCTGATCGGCTTTCCAGCGATGCATCTTGGCCAGATCCTGCAGGTTGGTCACACCCAGATAGCCGTCGAGTTCGCCGGCGCCGACGTGGAAAATGCCGACTACGGTGAAGCGCTTCATGCGCGGGAACATCCCGGCCGGGGTCACGCTGACTTCCGGCGCGACGAAGGTCACCTTGTCACCGATGCCGACACCCAGCTTGGTCGCGGCCTTGTCGCCGATGACGATGCCGAAGCTGCCGGGCGTCAGGTCGTCGAGTTTGCCCTGCTTCATGAAGTTGTCGATGATCGACACGTTGCGTTCGAGGGCCGGGTCGATGGCATTGAGCAGCACTTTGGAGACCTGACCGTTATTGGTCAGCAGGCCCTGCATCTGGGTGAACGGCGCTACTGCCGTCACCTGCCGGTTCTGTTTCACCTTGGCGGCGAGGCTCTGCCAGTCGTTGATCGGCTCGCCGGTTTCCAGGGTGGCGTGGGGCACCATGCCCAGCACGCGGGTGCGCATCTCATGATCGAAGCCGTTCATCACCGACAGCACGACGATCATCACGACCACGCCAAGGGCGAGCCCGATCATCGAAGTCAGGGAAATGAAGGACACAAAATGATTGCGACGCTTTGCACGGGTATAACGCGTGCCGATAAATACGAAGAGAGGTCTGAACATGTCGGGGCTTGTTCGGAGGGAAAAGGAACGTCCTTGTGGCGGGGGTCGATAACCAGCTTTACACTCAGACCACCGCCGCTACCATGGGTTCGCCATGTCGACATTAGATGAAGAAGATCGCCGCGAATACTACCGTATCGAGGACATGATCGCACTGGAAATTCGGCCCCTGTCCGCTCCCGAAGCCGCAGGCGAGGAAGTGTTGCAGGATGCTTCCCCACTCTTCAACCTGCTCAGCGAACTGCACCTGAGCGAATTCGAGTCGCAGCACCTGTTGCGCCAGATCAGCGAGCGCGACCGCGCCATCGCTGCATTCCTCAAATCCCAGAACAAACGCATCGACCTGCTCAGCCAGGTGGTCGCCCTGACCGTGCTCGGTCACATCGGCGAGCCGCAACCGGTGATCATCTCTGAAGGCGGCATCGAGTTTCAGTACCCGACGCCGGTCGCCACGGGCGCACACCTGTCGGTGAAACTGGTGCTGATGCCACAGGCCCTGGGCCTGCTGCTGCGCGCCCGGGTGACTCACTGTGATCCCAAGGGCGATGGCTACGACGTCGGCACCGAGTTCGAACACTTGACCGACGCCCAGCGCCAACTGCTGGCCCGCTATATCTTGCAGAAGCAGGCTCAGGAACGACGTCTGGCCCGCGAACAGAACGAATCAGGCATTTAACTTAAGGAAGAACCGTGACCCTTATCTACGGCCACCGCGGCGCCAAGGGCGAAGCACCGGAAAACACCCTGAGCAGCTTTCAGGCCTGTCTTGCACACGGCGTGCGCCGCTGCGAACTGGACCTGCACCTGTCCAAGGACGGCGAGCTGATGGTCATTCACGACCCGACGCTCAAGCGCACCACTGACCGGCGCGGCAAGGTGGTCGAGCACACCGCCGCCGAGCTGGTTACCTATGACGCGCGCAAGGGCGGGCCCGGATGGGTCAAACCGTGCCCGATTCCGACGCTGGAAGAGCTGTTCGAGAAGTGTGATTTCGAGCATTGGCAGCTGGAAGTCAAAAGCGCTTCGCGCACCCGCGCGGCAACCACCGTGCTGGCGATTCGCGAAATGGCTCAGCGCCATGGCCTGCTCGACAGGGTGACGATCACCTCGAGTTCGCGGGAAGTGCTGAAAGCGGCGCTGGATCTGGTGCCGGATGTGTCGCGTGGACTGGTCGCCGAATACGCCTGGCTCGACCCGTTGAAGGTCGCGGCGAGCTATGGCTGCGAAATTCTCGCGCTGAACTGGACACTGTGTACGCCGGAACGCCTGCAGAAGGCGCAGCGTCAGGGGCTGCATGTGTCGGTGTGGACCGTCAACGAGCCTGCGCTGATGCGCAGACTCGCCGACTTCGGCGTTGACAGCCTGATTACAGACTTTCCCGGTTTGGCCACTGCCACCCTTTAGAATTGCTGAAATCGGTCTCCCCGGCCGGCTCAGGCCACCGGCCGGAGCCCGTCAAAAAAGCCGGTTGAGGCCGTCGTACGCGGCTACCCGATAGGCTTCGGCCATGGTCGGGTAGTTGAACGTCGTGTTGACGAAATACTTCAGCGTGTTCAGCTCGCCCGGCTGGTTCATGATCGCCTGACCAATGTGGACGATCTCCGAGGCCTGATAACCGAAGCAATGCACGCCGAGCACTTCCAGGGTTTCGCGGTGGAAGAGAATCTTCAGCATGCCTTGCGGCTCGCCGGCGATCTGCGCCCGCGCCATGCTCTTGAAGAACGCCTTGCCGACTTCGTACGGCACCTTCGCCTGGGTCAGCTCCTGCTCGTTCTTGCCGATCGAGCTGATCTCCGGAATGGTGTAGATCCCGGTCGGCACATCATTGACGAAGCGCCAGCTACCGTTGTCGACGATGCTGCCCGCCGCCGAACGGCCCTGGTCGTGAGCGGCACTGGCCAGGCTCGGCCAGCCGATCACGTCGCCGGCACCGTAGATGTTCTCTACACAGGTGCGGTAGTTCTGGTCGACTTCGATCTGGCCACGGCTGTTGACCTTGACGCCGATGTTTTCCAGACCCAACTGATCGGTGTTGCCGGTACGGCCGTTGCACCAGAGCAAGGCGTCGGCCTTGATCTTCTTGCCGGACTTGAGGTGCAGGATCACGCCGTTGTCGACGCCTTCAACGCGGTCGTAGTCCTCGTTGTGGCGCACGGTAATGTTGTTATTGCTGAAGTGGTAGCTCAACGCCTGGGAGATTTCCGAGTCGAGGAAGCTCAGCAATTGCCCACGGTTATCGACCAGTTCCACCAGCACACCCAGACCGCTGAAGATCGAGGCGTATTCGCAGCCGATCACGCCAGCGCCGTAAACGATCAGTTTGCGCGGGGTGTGGCCGAGGCTGAGGATGGTGTCGCTATCGTAGATACGCGGGTGGTGGAAATCGATGTCGGCCGGGCGATACGGGCGCGAGCCGGTGGCGATGATGATGTGCTTGGCCACCAGTTTTTCCACCACGCCATTGCCGCACACCACTTCGATGGTCTGCTCGTCGGCGAAGCTGCCGGTGCCGAAGAACACGTCGACGCGGTTGCGGGCGTAGTAGCCGGTGCGCGAAGCGACTTGCTTGGAAATGACTTTTTCGGCGCTTTTCAACACGTCCGGGAAGGAGAACCAGCGTGGCTCACCGATCGCGCGGAACATCGGGTTGGTGTTGAACTGCATGATCTGCCGCACCGAGTGACGCAGTGCCTTGGACGGGATGGTGCCGAGGTGGGTGCAGTTGCCGCCGACCTGGCGACGGCTGTCGACCATCGCGACCTTGCGCCCCGCTTTGGCGGCGTTCATTGCCGCGCCTTCTCCCGCCGGGCCGGAACCCAGTACCACCACGTCGTAGTTGTAGACAGCCATGCGTACTCCTCAGAACAGGCCGCGGTGCCAGCAGCACCGGCGGCTAAATCACGCCGAACGGCGGCGCGAAGGAACAATTGGGGGCCAGTACAGAACCCGGACACAGTCTATAGAAGCGTCAACGCCGCGCACATTAACCCTTGGTCGCGTCGTAGGCTACTTTTGCCTGCACTACAACGCCAGCTTTCGTGTTGTCTTCAGTCAGTTTTTTGCGCCAACCAGCCGCTCGAACGCCGGACTGCTGCGGATGACAAAACCTGTATCGGCACGCTCGACAAAGAATGCAGCAACGTCATGCGTTTGGGCATAGTCCATTGCCCTTTGCGGGCCGAGAGTCAGCAACAGCGTCGATAGTCCATCGGCCATCAACGCTGAAGGATGAATCACCGTGACGGACGCCAGGTCATGCAGGACAGGTGCGCCGCTGCGGGCATCGAAGGTGTGGGAATAGCGCCGACCGTCCTGGAGAAAATAGTTACGGTAGTCGCCAGAGGTCGAGACCGCGTATCCGTCGATTTCAATGACGCGCTCAGCGACCTGCTGATCATCGCGCGGTGCTTCCAGCGCGATGCGCCAGGGCGAGCCGTCGGCTTTGCTGCCTTGCGCCTTCAACTCGCCCGTGGCTTCGGCCAGGTAATTGTCGATGCCCATGGCCTGCAGCCTGGCGGCGATGGTATCGACCGCGTAACCCGCGGCGAGGCTGTTGAAATCGACTTCGACGGCTGCGTCCTTGCACAATCGCTCGCCGTCGATGCGCAGATGCCGGTGGCCGACACGCTGCATCACCTCGGCGACGGCAGCGCTGGAAGGGATCTTCTCCTGCCGACCTTGCGGACCGAAGCCCCACAGATTCATCAACGGCTCGACGGTGAGGTCGTAGGACCCTTCGCTTTCAACTGCAAGCTTTTCGCCGACACCAATCAATTCGAGCACCGATGCCGGCATGGTCTGACAACTGTTGGCCGGCAAAGCATTGAAACGTTCGATGTCCGAATCATTGCGATAAGTGGACAACTGACGGTCGACTTCGCCGAGGATGACTTCCACTTCGCGACGAACTTGCCCGGGATCGGCGAGCCCAGCGTGGCGCACATATTTGACCGACCACGTGCTGCCCATGGTCGCGCCGCCGACCACCTCCTGAGTGTCGCCATTGCCGCAGCCGGCCAACACCGTCGCCAACATCACAAGCCCCGCCCAGCGTCCAGTTAACAAATCTTCATCTCTGCGCAAAACCATGGCGGCCATTATGAACTACAGCGCCCGCGTGCTCCTGCCGGGCGGCACGCCTTTTTATAAAATTGAAACAGTGAGTAACCGACCATGTCCACCAGCCCGGGCACCGGCAAAGCGATCTTTCGCGTTGTCAGCGGCAACTTCCTCGAGATGTTCGACTTCATGGTCTACGGCTTTTACGCCACGGCCATTGCCAAGACCTTCTTTCCCACCGACAGCGCCTTCGCGTCGCTGATGCTATCGCTGGCGACCTTCGGCGCCGGTTTCCTGATGCGCCCGCTCGGGGCAATTTTCCTCGGCGCCTACATCGACCGCCACGGTCGGCGCAAAGGCCTGATCATTACTCTGGCAATGATGGCCGCCGGCACGGTGCTGATCGCCTGTGTGCCGGGCTATGCGACGCTCGGCGTTGCCGCGCCGCTGCTGGTGCTGCTCGGTCGTTTGCTGCAGGGCTTCTCGGCGGGCGTCGAGCTGGGCGGTGTCTCGGTGTATCTGGCAGAAATTTCCACGCCGGGGCGTAAAGGCTTTTTCGTCAGTTGGCAGTCCGCCAGCCAGCAAGCGGCGGTGGTCTTCGCCGGACTGCTCGGCGTCGGCCTCAACCATTGGCTGAGCCCCGAGCAGATGGGCGACTGGGGCTGGCGCGTGCCGTTCCTGATCGGCTGCATGATCGTGCCGGTGATCTTCGTCATTCGCCGCTCGCTGGAGGAAACACCCGAGTTCCAGGCCAGAAAACATCGCCCTACCCTGCGCGAAATTGTCCGCTCGATCGGGCAGAACTTTGGCATCGTCATCGCCGGTATGGCGCTGGTAGTGATGACCACGGTGTCGTTCTACCTGATCACCGCCTACACCCCGACCTTCGGCAAGGCCGAACTGCAGCTGTCCGATCTCGATGCATTGCTGGTGACGGTGTGCATCGGCTTGTCGAACTTCTTCTGGCTGCCGGTGATGGGTTCGGTGTCCGACCGGATCGGGCGCAAGCCGCTGCTGCTCGCGGCGACGATTCTGGCAATTCTGACCGCGTACCCGGCGCTGTCGTGGCTGGTGGCGAATCCGAGTTTCAGCCATTTGCTGATCGTCGAATTGTGGCTGTCGTTCCTGTACGGCTCGTACAACGGTGCGATGGTCGTGGCGCTGACCGAAATCATGCCGGTCGAAGTGCGCACCACCGGATTCTCGCTGGCCTACAGCCTGGCGACCGCGACGTTCGGCGGCTTCACCCCGGCGGCGTGCACTTACCTGATTCATGTGCTGGACAACAAGGCTGCGCCGGGGATCTGGCTGAGTGGCGCGGCGGTGCTGGGGTTGATCGCGACGCTGGTGTTGTTCCGTGGCAACAAGCATGAACTGCGGACGGCGCAAGCGGCCATCCCTGGCGGCGCCCGATAGGACGCCATCGCTGGCAAGCCAGCTTCCACAGGTTTACTGGGCGGTTATACGATTGCATTCGCACCCCAAGACCCTGTGGGAGCTGGCTTGCCAGCGATGGGGCCGCAACAGGCTATGAAGATTTTTCAGGCATAAAAAAACGCCCCGACACAAGTCGGGGCGTTTTCATGTGCAGCTAATGCTTAGCGCGGGAACGCTGGCGGATTTACATCAGCCATGTCTTCCATCACGCGAACCACCTGGCAGCTGTAGCCAAACTCGTTGTCGTACCAGACGTACAGCACAACGCGGTTGTCCTGAACGATGGTCGCTTCGGCGTCGACCACGCCGGCGTGGCGCGAGCCAACGAAGTCGGTGGACACCACTTCCTGCGAATTGACGAAGTCGATCTGCTTGTGCAGCTCGGAGTGCAGCGCCATGTAGCGCAGGTACTCGTTCATCTCTTCACGGGTGGCGGCTTTCTCAAGGTTGAGGTTGAGAATGGCCATCGACACGTTTGGCGTCGGAACGCGGATCGCGTTACCGGTCAGCTTGCCGGCCAGCTCAGGCAGAGCCTTGGCAGCAGCGGTGGCAGCACCGGTCTCGGTGATCACCATGTTCAGCGCGGCGCTGCGGCCACGACGATCGCCCTTGTGGAAGTTGTCGATCAGGTTCTGGTCGTTGGTGTACGAGTGAACGGTTTCGACGTGACCGTTGATGATGCCGAACTTGTCATTTACCGCTTTCAGCACCGGCACGATGGCGTTGGTGGTGCAGGACGCCGCAGACACGATCTTGTCGTCAGCAGTGATTTCACCGTGGTTGATGCCGTGAACGATATTCTTCAGCTTGCCCTTGCCAGGCGCGGTCAGAACAACGCGGTCGATACCCGGGCAGGCCAGGTGCTGACCGAGGCCATCGGCGTCACGCCATACACCGGTATTGTCCACCAGCAGCGCGTCTTTGATGCCGTACTGGGTGTAATCCACCTCGGTCGGGTTCTTCGCGTAGATCACCTGGATCAGGTTACCGTTGGCGGTGATGGTGTTGTTTTCTTCGTCGATGGTAATGGTGCCGTTGAACGAACCATGTACCGAATCGCGGCGCAGCAGGCTGGCGCGTTTGGTCAGGTCGTTTTCGGCGCCTTTGCGCACGACAATGGCGCGCAGACGCAGGCCGTCGCCACCACCGGTTTTCTCGATCAGGATGCGCGCCAGCAGGCGGCCGATACGACCGAAGCCGTACAGCACGACGTCGGTGCCTTTACGTGCGGAAGCGTTCTGCTGACCAACCACGTCAGCCATCTCTTCACGAACGAACTGCTCGGCGCTGCGGCCATTGCCTTCGTTACGGAATTTGAACGCCAGCTTGCCCAGATCCACCGAAGCCGCGCCGAGCTTGAGCTCGCTCATGGCTTTGAGCAGCGGGAATGTTTCGTGGACGGAGAGTTCGCTGTCGTCGGAAGAACGGTGGCGAGCAAAGCGGTGGGCTTTGAGAATCGCGATGACAGACTGGTTGATCAGACTGCGGCCATAGATCGAGCTCACCACGTTGTTATTGCGGTAGAGCTGACCGATAAGCGGAATCATCGCTTCTGCGAGTGCTTCACGGTCGATCCATTCACCAAGACACTGGTCGGGCTTCTGAGTCACGGTAACCTTCCACATGTAGGGGCAGAAAAAAGGGGCTACATTATGCCGCCGACAACCTGCCGTAGCAATGCGCGCTTGTCGCGCAATCGGTAACAAATTTCCGTTCAAAAAAATTACGCCCCGCGCCAGCCCAGTAAATACGCGGCCTGCAGCGTAGTCAATTTTTCGACGAGTGTTAGACGATGTCTGTAACCCTCCGTAACACCACCCGGTTTCGGCACTACATAACCCTATAAAAACTGCTCTTTTTTATGGTTACCACTACATTTCGTCAAAACAGCGAAGATAGACGCAGTCTGCAACTGACAGCCGGCACCGGACGCCGCTACAATTACCGACTTTGTCGCAAAGCCTGGAGCTCAACCTTCCGTGCCTGTTCTGCGTCTACCGCTACTTCCTGCCGAGGCAGGCAAACAGCACTGGGGCAATCTGCCCGGTGCTGCCCTCAGTCTGGCGATTGCCGAGGCTGCCAGCGCTGCCAAGCGCTTCACCCTGCTACTGACCGCCGACAGCCAGAGCGCTGAACGGCTGGAACAGGAGCTGAGTTTCTTCGCCCCGGATTTGCCCGTTCTGCATTTCCCCGACTGGGAAACCCTGCCCTACGACCTGTTCTCGCCGCACCAGGACATCATCTCCCAGCGTATCGCTGCCTTATACAGGCTGCCGGAACTGGTGCATGGCGTGCTGGTGGTGCCGATTACCACGGCCTTGCATCGTCTGGCGCCGACCCGATTCCTGCTTGGCAGCAGTCTGGTGCTGGATATCGGTCAGAAGCTCGACGTCGAGCAGATGCGCTCGCGGCTTGAAGCCAGCGGCTATCGCTACGTCGACACGGTGTATGAGCACGGCGAATTCACCGTCCGCGGCGCGCTGATCGATCTGTTCCCGATGGGCAGCAAACTGCCCTATCGTATCGATCTGTTCGACGACGAAATCGAAACCCTGCGCACCTTCGATCCGGAAACCCAGCGTTCGATCGACAAAGTCGAATCGGTCAAGCTGCTGCCGGCGCGAGAATTTCCGCTGCAGAAAGACGCGGTCACGCGCTTCAAGGCGCGTTTCCGTGAGCGCTTCGACGTCGATTTCCGTCGCTGCCCGATCTTTCAGGACCTGAGCAGCGGCATCACACCGGCCGGTATCGAGTACTACCTGCCGCTGTTCTTTGACGAAACCTCGACGCTGTTCGATTACCTGCCGCAGGACACGCAAGTGTTTTCGCTGCCGGGCATCGAGCAGGCCGCGGAGAATTTCTGGAACGACGTGCGCAATCGTTATGAAGAACGCCGCGTCGATCCTTCGCGTCCTTTGTTGCCGCCGGCCGAATTGTTCCTGCCGGTCGAAGACTGCTTCGCCCGCCTGAAAAGCTGGCCGCGTGTGGTGGCCAGCCAACAGGACGTGGAAACCGGTGTCGGCCGCGAACGTTTTCCGGCGCACGCGCTGCCGGATCTGGCGATCGAAGCCAAAGCCACACAACCGCTGGCCGCGCTCGCCGCGTTCCTCGATGAGTTCCCCGGTCGGGTGCTGTTCACCGCCGAATCCGCGGGCCGTCGCGAGGTGTTGCTGGAGTTGCTCGAACGCCTGAAGCTGCGGCCGAAAACCGTCGATAGCTGGCCGGATTTTGTTGCAAGCAAGGATCGTCTGGCGATCACCATTGCGCCACTTGATGAAGGTATGGCGCTCGACGATCCGGCGCTGGCGCTGGTCGCGGAAAGTCCGCTGTTCGGGCAGCGCGTCATGCAACGCCGCCGTCGTGAGAAACGCAGCGACGTCAGCAATGACGCGGTGATCAAGAACCTCACCGAACTGCGCGAAGGCGCGCCGGTGGTGCACATCGACCACGGTGTCGGCCGCTATCTGGGCCTGACAATTCTGGAAATCGACAATCAGGCTGCCGAATTCCTCACCCTGGAATACGCCGAGAACGCCAAGCTCTATGTGCCGGTGGCCAACCTGCACCTGATCGCGCGTTATACCGGAAGCGACGACTCGCTGGCGCCGCTGCATCGCCTCGGCTCGGAAACCTGGCAGAAAGCCAAGCGCAAAGCCGCCGAACAGGTGCGTGACGTCGCCGCCGAACTGCTCGACATCTATGCCCGTCGTGCCGCCCGTGAAGGCTACGCATTTGCCGATCCGAAAGCCGATTACGCGACGTTCAGCGCCGGCTTCCCGTTCGAAGAAACCCCCGATCAGCAATCGACCATCGAAGCCGTACGCGAAGACATGCTCGCGCCGAAACCGATGGACCGGCTGGTCTGCGGCGACGTCGGTTTCGGCAAGACCGAAGTGGCCATGCGCGCGGCGTTCATTGCCGTGCACGGCGGGCGGCAGGTGGCGATTCTGGTGCCGACCACCCTCCTCGCCCAGCAGCACTACAACAGCTTCCGCGACCGCTTCGCTGACTGGCCAGTGACCGTGGAAGTGATGAGCCGCTTCAAGTCCGCCAAGGAAGTCAACGCGGCCATCGCTGATCTGGCCGAGGGCAAGATCGACATCGTCATCGGCACGCACAAGCTGCTGTCCGACGATGTGAAGATCAAAAACCTCGGGCTGGTGATCATCGACGAAGAACACCGTTTCGGGGTGCGCCAGAAAGAACAGCTCAAGGCCCTGCGCAGCGAAGTCGACATCCTGACCCTGACCGCAACGCCAATCCCGCGCACGCTGAACATGGCGGTGTCGGGCATGCGCGACCTGTCGATCATCGCCACGCCGCCGGCACGACGCTTGTCGGTGCGCACCTTCGTCATGGAGCAGAACAAGAGCACGGTCAAGGAAGCCCTGCTGCGTGAGCTGCTGCGTGGCGGTCAGGTCTACTACCTGCACAACGATGTGAAGACCATCGAGAAATGCGCCGCCGACCTCGCTGAACTGGTACCGGAAGCCCGTATCGGTATCGGCCACGGGCAGATGCGCGAGCGTGAACTCGAGCAGGTGATGAGCGATTTCTATCACAAGCGTTTCAACGTGCTGATCGCCTCGACCATCATCGAGACGGGTATCGACGTGCCGAGCGCCAACACCATCATCATCGAGCGCGCCGACAAGTTCGGCCTGGCGCAGCTGCACCAGTTGCGTGGCCGAGTCGGCCGCAGTCACCACCAGGCTTACGCCTACCTGCTGACCCCGCCGCGCCAGCAAATCACCTCGGACGCGGAAAAGCGCCTCGAAGCGATCGCCAACACGCAGGACCTCGGCGCCGGTTTTGTGCTGGCGACCAACGATCTGGAAATCCGTGGCGCCGGCGAATTGCTCGGCGATGGCCAGAGCGGGCAGATTCAGGCCGTGGGCTTCACGCTGTACATGGAAATGCTCGAACGCGCGGTGAAGTCGATCCGCAAGGGCGAGCAACCCAACCTCGATCAACCGCTCGGTGGCGGCCCGGAGGTCAATCTGCGGGTGCCGGCGCTGATTCCGGAAGACTATCTGCCGGATGTCCATGCACGTCTGATTCTGTATAAACGCATCGCCTCGGCCACCGACGAGGAAGGCCTGAAAGATCTACAGGTCGAGATGATCGACCGTTTCGGCTTGCTGCCGGAGCCGACCAAGAATCTGGTGCGCATCACCGCACTGAAATTGCAGGCAGAAAAGCTCGGCATCAAGAAAGTCGACGGCGGCCCGCAAGGTGGCCGAATCGAGTTCGAGGCGCAGACGCCGGTGGACCCGATGACGCTGATCAAGCTGATCCAGACGCAACCAAAACGCTACAAATTCGAAGGCGCGACGATGTTCAAGTTCCAGGTGCCGATGGAACGCCCGGAAGAGCGCTTTAATACTGTAGAGGCGCTGTTCGAGCGCCTCCTCCCGAAAACTGTTTAAGGACGCCCAATGCGCCTGTTTCGCTCGCTGACTTTGCTACTGGCTTTGGTAGCACCTGCGGCATTTGCCGACGATACCTATCAGGTCGAAATGATTCTGGTGCGCCAGAATGCCGTACCCGCCATCGTCAGCCGCGCCGCACCGGAAGACTGGGCCGCCGGCGCACAGCGTTTGAGCGATGACAGCCAACGCACGCCAGCGTTGAACGACGTGGTCAGCAAACTTGGCGCCAGCGGCGACTACACCGTACTGGTGCACAAGGCCTGGCAGCAGACGCTGGGCGAAACGCCGGCGAAAGTGGCGGTCAGCGACGGGCAGGAGCAATTCGGTCAGTTCCCGATCGAGGGCACGCTGGAAATGAAACTCGGCCGCTTCACCGATGTGAGCGCCGATTTCTGGGTCAATCAGATCGACGCCAATGGCCTGGTCACCGCCAGTGAGCGCCTGAAACAGGACAGCCACACCAAGAATGGCCAGCTCAATTACCTCGACAACGGCCACCTGGCCCTGCTGATCAAGATCACTTCCCTGACCGCACCTGCGCCACGGGAAGCGCCTGAAGTCGTACCGGACTGATCGAAGTCCCTATGTCACCGCCCCTGAGCAAACCGTTGGCACCCTCGTGGGTCAGCCGGTTCAAGGAACAGAGCCTGGAGCGCGGCCGCCGCTATGCCCTGGAAAACCGCGTGCGCATCGCCCAGGTCGGCGATGCGACCATCACCGCCAGTTGCGAAGGCTCTGGCGGCAGTGTCTACCGTCAGACCATTCACTTGCGCGAGTCGGCCAAAGGCACCTTGTTGCTGGTCGACGCCGGTTGCACCTGCCCCGTTCGCAACAACTGCAAACACTGCGCGGCGGTGCTGCTGAAAGTCCAGGAAACCCTCGACTACCCCGCCGCCGCCAAAGACGCCGAGTTGCTTGAAAAGCTCCAGGCAGTGCTGGAAAACCGCGGCCCGAAAGCGCCGCCACAAGTGCTGGTCGACAACGTGCAACCGTTGCCGCGCCTGTGGCTGGCCAGCGTCGAGTTCAGCGCCTTCGAACCACGCAACGGGCGCATGCAGCGCTATATCCAGCACCGCGCGGCGCTGTCGTTCAGCTATCTGGACGAGTACGTCAGCGGGCAGAAAAACAGCGACATTCTGATTCGTCAGGACACCCAGACCCTGCGCGTCAAACGCCACCCCGACGTCGAGCAGTCCTACCGCGAGCAATTGCGTATTCTCGGTTTCCGCATCGCCACAAGACAGAGCAAAGCCCTGCCGGAGAGCGCCGGCGAACTGTATGAAATGGTCAACGACAGCGCCTGGCTGACCTTCACCCTCAACGACCTGCCGAAGTTGCGCAGTCAGGGCTGGGAACTGCAGATCGACGAAGAATTCGGTTTCGATCTGACCGCCGTCGATGACTGGTACGCCACCGTCGAACAGGCGCCGGAACGCGACTGGTTCGATCTGGAGCTGGGCATCATCGTCAACGGCGAACGCCTGAGCCTGCTGCCGATCCTGCTTAACCTGATGCGCTCGCACGCGGAAATCCTCAACCCGGAACGCCTGGCCCGGCGTCGCGATGACGAGCTGATTCTGGTCAACATTCCGCAACGCAACAGCGAACACGGGCCGCTGCAAGTGGCGCTGCCGCTCGGCCGTTTGAAACCGGTGTTGATGACGCTGGGCGAGTTCTATTTGCAGGAACCGGGCGAAACCACCCTGCGCCTGAGCAAGGCGGATGCCACACGCCTCAATTCGCTGGAGGGCATTCCGCTGCTGTGGGAGGGTGGCGAACAGATCCGCACGTTTGCCCAGCGCTTGCGCGACATCCGCGACTTCAGCGCTGAAGCGCCTGAAGGTCTGAACGCAACCTTGCGCCCTTATCAGCTCGAAGGCTTGAGCTGGATGCAATCGCTGCGGCAACTGGAAGTCGGCGGGATTCTCGCGGATGACATGGGTCTGGGCAAAACCCTACAGACCCTGGCGCATATTCTCAGCGAGAAAAACGCCGGGCGCCTTGATCGGCCGTGCATGGTGGTGATGCCGACCAGCCTGATTCCGAACTGGCTCGACGAAGCCGCGCACTTCACGCCGCAATTGAAAGTGGTCGCGCTGTACGGCGCCACTCGCAAAAAGCACTTTGACCACCTCGCGGATTTCGACCTGATCCTGACCACCTATGCGCTACTGCCCAAAGACGTCGAGCGTCTGGCGAAACAGCCGCTGCACGTATTGGTGCTGGATGAGGCGCAATACATCAAGAATCCCAACAGCAAAGCCGCACAAGCTGCGCGCGAGCTGAATGCACGCCAACGCCTGTGCCTGAGCGGCACGCCGCTGGAAAACCACCTCGGCGAACTGTGGTCGCTGTTCCACTTCCTGCTGCCGGGCTGGCTCGGCGATGTGAAAAGCTTCAACGCCGATTACCGTGTGCCGATTGAAAAGCGCGGCAGTGAAGTCAGGCTTCAGCACCTCAACGGCCGGATCAAACCGTTTCTGCTGCGCCGCACCAAAGAGCAGGTGGCGACCGAGTTGCCGCCGAAAACCGAGATCATCCATTGGGTCGATCTCAACGAAGCGCAGCGCGACGTCTACGAAACCATGCGCCTGGCCATGGACAAAAAAGTCCGCGACGAGATCACCCGCAAGGGCGTGGCGCGCAGCCAGATCATCATTCTCGAAGCACTGCTCAAGCTACGTCAGGTCTGCTGCGATCTGCGCCTGGTCAATGACGCCACCCTGCCCGCCCGCGGCAGCACCTCGGGCAAGCTCGATAGCCTGATGGAAATGCTCGAAGAGCTGTTTGAGGAAGGGCGGCGGATTTTGCTGTTTTCCCAGTTCACCTCGATGCTCGCGCTGATCGAAGACGAACTGAAAAAACGCAAGATCGCCTACGCACTGCTGACCGGTCAGACCCGTGATCGGCGCACGCCAGTGAAGGAGTTCCAGAGCGGCAAACGTCAGATCTTTCTGATCAGTCTGAAGGCTGGCGGTGTGGGGCTGAACCTGACCGAGGCGGACACGGTGATTCACTACGACCCGTGGTGGAACCCGGCGACCGAGAATCAAGCGACAGACCGGGCGTATCGGATCGGCCAGGAAAAACCGGTATTCGTCTACAAGATGATTGCCCGCGGGACAGTGGAAGAGAAGATTCAGCACCTGCAAAAGGAAAAATCCGACCTCGCTGCGGGCGTGCTCGACGGACGCAAGGCCGGCGACTGGAAGTTGCAGAGTGATGATATCGAAGCGCTGTTTGCGCCGTTGCCGGACAAGCTTGAGAAGCGTTGAAATCGGCGTCGCTGATTAGATAGCTTTCGCTGGCAAGCCAGCGATGGGGCCACCCGATATTGCGCAATCACTCAGGGCTCACTCCTTGGAAACAGGCAACGGCGCAAACAGCGCCTCGATATCGCCCTGCTCCAATTTGAAACCACCCGTCGTTCCACCCTCCAGCACCGCTCCGGCCAGCGCGGCTTTCTCCTGCTGCAATGCCTGGATCTTTTCCTCAACGGTGCCTTTGGCAATCAGCTTGTACACGAACACCGGGTTGTTCTGGCCGATTCGATACGCCCGATCGGTAGCCTGATTTTCCACCGCCGGGTTCCACCACGGATCGAAGTGAATCACCGTGTCGGCGGCGGTCAGATTCAAACCAGTGCCACCGGCCTTGAGGCTGATCAGAAACAGCGGCACCTTGCCGCCCTGAAAATCCTTCACTGGCGTACGCCGATCAGTGGTATCGCCGGTCAGCAGGGAATAGCCGATCCCGCGCTGCTGCAATTCCTGCTCGATCAATGCCAGCATCGAGGTGAACTGCGAGAACAGCAGAATCCGCCGCCCTTCGCCGAGCAACTCTTCGAGCATTTCCATGAGGCTGAGCAGTTTGCCGCTGCCGGAACGCAGCGCTTTGGCCGTCAGCGGTGTATTGATCAAACGCAGGTCACAGCAGACCTGACGCAGCTTGAGCAAGGCATCGAGAATGATGATCTGGCTGCGTGCGACGCCGCTGCGGGCGATTTCGTCGCGGACCTTTTTGTCCATGGCCACGCGCACAGTTTCATAGACATCGCGCTGACCATCGCTGAGCTCGACCCAATGGACGATTTCGGTTTTCGGCGGCAGCTCTGTAGCGACCTGATCTTTCTTGCGGCGCAGCAGGAACGGTTTTATCCGCGCGGTCAGGTGCTGCATGCGTCCGGTATTGCCGTGTTTTTCGATCGGCGTGCGGTAGTCGCGATTGAAGGTTTTGCTGTCGCCCAGCCAACCCGGCATCAGGAAGTGGAACTGCGACCAAAGCTCGCCCAGGTGATTTTCCAGCGGCGTGCCGCTCAGGCACAGGCGCTGATCGGCCTGCAAATCGCGGGCAGCCTGAGCGGCCTTGCTCACCGGGTTCTTGATGTTTTGCGCTTCATCGAGAATCAGCACACTCCACGGCTGCGGTTGCAGCACTTCCAGATCCCGTGGCAGCAACGCATAGGTGGTCAGCACCAGATCGTATTCGCTCAGGCTGGCGAAGTCTTTTTGCCGGGCCGATCCGTGCAGCGCCAGCACCTTCAGTTGCGGGGTGAAGCGCTGCGCCTCGTCCAGCCAGTTGGGAATCAGGCTGGTGGGCATGACCGCCAAGGCCGGTTGTTCAAGGCGCCCGGCCTGTTTTTCCGTCAGCAAATGCGCCAGGGTCTGCAGGGTTTTGCCCAGCCCCATGTCATCGCCGAGAATGCCGCCCACCCCTAGCTCGCGCAGGGTCTGCATCCAGTTCAGGCCTTCGAGCTGATACGGACGCAACTGCGCGTTGAGGCCGGCAGGTGCAGCGACCGGTGTGTAAGTCGATTCGCGCAGGCGTTGGGCGAAACTGCGCAGGCGTTCGCCGCCCTGCCACGTCAGCGGCACCCCGTCGAGCAGTGTCAGACGCGCCGCATCCGGAGCGCTCAAGCGTAAGCTTTCAACGCGATGGCCGCCCAGATACAACTCACTGAGCGTGGCCATCAGCGGTTTGACCCGGCCGTAAGGCAGTGCGACTTTGCCACCGTCGGCAGCATCAATGCGCCCGCCCTTCAACTCAACCAACAGCAGCTCATCGTCACCGCGCTCTGCCAAGGAAACAGGATCGAGCAATTGCGGCTGGCTACGCAGCAGATGCAGAAGAATCGGCAACAGGCTGTGGCGCTCGCCATTGACGACAATGCCCAATTGCAGATCGAACCACTCCCGACCGGTATCCTCTTCGATCTCGGCGTACCAGTCTTCGACCGGCTCCACGTTGAAATGGAAATTGCTGCCGACATCGACCTCCCAGCCAGCATCGCGCAAGACCGGGATACCCTGCTGGGTAAAGGTCAGCCATGCAGAATCATCGGGCAGCGTGAACATCTCACCCGGAAGATCGATGCTGCTTTTGCGCGAGGCTTTTTTGAAACCGTGTTTTTGCAGTTGTTGACGCAAGGCTTTTTCGGCGACCGGTTGGCGCTGAATCCGCTGGGTCTCGGCGCCCGACAGAATCATGACTTCCGGGTTGCGATCCTGCGCCGGATGGCCGTCGTAGGTGAACAGCAAAGCGGCACGGTGCTCTGGCTCGTATTCCCAGCGCGTGTAGCGTTTGCCGCTCGCCAGGATCAGATAACCCTGGGGAGCCATATCCTCGACGATCCGTTCCGTCAGTTTGTGCGGTGGCGCCACTTTGGTCGCTGCGCTCATGCGATGACTGAATTGCAACGCCTGTTGAGCCGGAATCTCCGGTGCCAGGGCCAGGTGGCAGGCCAGCTTCTCATCGAGATCATTGAGTAACAGGCCGATCTGGCGGTGCTCGCGATCCAGGTAATAAAGCGGCTCCAGCGCCAGCACGTTTTCCACCGGCGCCTCGGCACTTGTCCATTGCGGGCGATAACTGCCGTCAGCCTGTACGGCCCAGGCAAACTGCGCACTGCGGTTGGCGCCTGCCGTCAGCGGCTGCAAGGTTTGAAAATCGAGAAACAGGCGCGACGTGCGCAGAAGCATTTCCAGCAGTTCGGCACCGCTGCTGCCCTCCAGCGGATAACCGCTGTAATAGGCGTGATGGGAGTGCATCGCCACCAGCAGCCGGGCAATGCGCAGATCCTGCTCGGTCAGGTAACCGGGCTGGCGCATCAGCAGGTCCGACAGCGAATATAACGGTTTGACGTCGCGCAGCTCGCCGTTCTTGAGCTGATAAACCTTGAAAATATCCAGCTGCCACTTGCCGGCAACCGGTGAGGCCTTCAGTTGATAAAACAACCGCGTGCTTGCCGCTTGCGAAGTTTTTTCCTCTGCAGGCTGGACGGCCACCGGGATCGTGGAAAGCCAATGCTCGAGTGAGCGACCGAGCTCAACCGTAGCCTCCTGCCCGAAGGCTTCGCGGACATTCATATCCAGACAATAAAGCACCGCCGCACAATGCTTGCAGTCGAAACCGACCGGACACGAGCAATAGCAAAGCAGCCCGCCCGCGCCTCGGTGCCTGGCTATGGAAAGGGTCTGCTCATAGGCTGTCTGATTGGACCCGACGCAGAATGCGGTGATTTGCCTGTCATTGACTTCGAGGATCTCGACGCGATCCTCTAGCGCATAAGCGCGAGCCTTGGCCAGCGCGTTGCTAGTGAACGCGTCGGTCCACGGCAGCGAAAGGATCTCCTCGATAAGTGCGCTCATGAACAGTCCTTAGCCGGCCAATACCCGCGCCAACGTCGATTTGACCTTGCCCATGCCAGCGTGCAGCGCCTGCTCGATCTCGGCCATGGTGATCACTTCGGTGGTCTTGCCCGCCGCCGGATTGACCACCAATGCCAGACAGGCGTAATCCAGGTCCAGTTCTCGCGCCAGCGCGGCTTCCGGCATGCCGGTCATACCGACGATGTCGCAGCCGTCACGCTCCAGGCGCACGATCTCGGCGACCGTTTCCAGACGCGGGCCCTGGGTGCAGGCATAAACGCCCTGGTCGCTGTACTCGCAGCCTTCGGCGGCGACGGCGGCGATCAAGCGCTGGCGCAGCGCTTCGCTGTAGGGAAAGCTGAAATCGATGTGGGTGACGTGTTCCAGGTCATCGGCGAAAAAGGTGTGCTCGCGGCCGCTGGTGTAGTCGACGATCTGGTGCGGCACGCAGAAATGCCCGGTGCCCATGGCCGAATGAATCCCGCCCACCGCATTGACCGCGATGATCGCTTCAGCACCGGCCTGCTTCAACGCCCAGAGGTTGGCGCGGTAGTTGACCTTGTGCGGCGGAAAGCGATGCGGATGGCCGTGACGGGCGAGGAACAGCACTTCCTTGCCGGCGTACTCGCCAATCTGCACCTCGGCCGACGGCGCGCCATACGGGGTGTCCACCGCCAGCGACTGGCGAATGCTCAAGCCTTCGAGCTGGGTCAGCCCGGTGCCACCGATGATTGCGTAAACGGTCATAGCGAAAATCCTTAATCGATCAGTTGAGCGTCTTTGAGCGCGCCGATGGCGGTCAGCCAACGCGGATCCTGACGATAATCGGTGCTGGCAAAGGCCTGACCACGCATGCGTGCAATACGCGCGGACGGCTTGACCTTCATGCGCTGCGCGGCGCTGAGCGCGAGTTCGGCGGCGGCGCGGTCGTTGCACACCAGACCCATGTCGCAACCGGCGGTAAGCGCGGCTTCGATGCGGCTGGCGGCATCGCCGACCACGTGAGCGCCGGCCATCGACAGGTCATCGCTGAAGATCACCCCGTCAAACTGCAATTCGCCGCGCAGGATGTCCTGCAACCAGCGGCGAGAGAAACCGGCCGGTTGCGCATCGACTTGCGGGTAAATGACGTGAGCCGGCATTACCGCAGCCAGCTGTTTGCTGAGCCTGGCGAAGGGCACCAGGTCGTTGGAGCGGATCTCTTCCAGGCTGCGCTCGTCGTTCGGGATCGCCACATGCGAATCCGCCTCGGCCCAACCGTGGCCGGGGAAATGCTTGCCGGTGGCGGCCATGCCAGCGCTGTTCATGCCGCGAATGAAGGCTCCGGCGAGCACCGCGGTGCGCTCCGGGTCGCCTTCGAACGAACGGGTACCGACCACGGCACTGCGCTGATAGTCCAGATCGAGCACCGGGGCGAAGCTCAGGTCGAGACCGACCGCCAGCACTTCGGTGGCCATGATCCAGCCGCACTGCTCGGCTAGGTATTCCGCGTTCGGGTTATCGGCAATGGCGCGCATCGCCGGCAAACGCACGAAGCCCTGACGCAGACGCTGCACCCGACCGCCTTCCTGATCCACCGCCAGCAGCAGATCCGGGCGAACCGCGCGAATCGCCGCGCTGAGCTCGCGCACCTGTCGTGGGTGCTCGATGTTGCGGGCAAAAATGATCAGGCCGCCCACTTCGGGCTGGCGCAACAATTGGCGATCTTCGGCCGTCAGCCAGGTACCGGCGACGTCCACCATCAACGAGCCTTGCAGGCCAGCAGTCATAGAAATTCCTTGGAAACAGAAAACCCGACCCGCAGCCAGTCGCTGCCGTGAGCAGCGCTCGGCAGGTCAGTGACTTTTCTGTTGATCGGGTTCAGAACGAGAATCGGCATGGGCGGCTAGCTTAGCGGATCCCCGCTGCCGCGCCCACCCGTGTGCGGTCAAACCTTGGCGGCGACCGGTGTCGATTTGCTGCGCGGACGCAACTGCGCGGTGGCCATGGCTGCATCAGTGACGCCGGTTTCAGCGCGCATGCCGGCGGCGAGGAATGGCACCATCAGGCGCATCACCTGCTCGATCGAGGTATTGACGCCGAAATCAGTCTCGGCAATCGCCCGCAAGGCCTTGATGCCGGACATGCTGAACGCGGCCGCACCGAGCATGAAGTGCACGCGCCAGAACAGCTCGATAGGTGGAATGCGCGGTGCCGCTTCATTAACCAGCAACATGTAGCGACGAAAGACCTTGCCGTACATGTCTTCGAGATAACGGCGCAAGTGGCCCTGACTCTGACTGAAGGCGAGCCCTAGCAAACGCATGAAGATCGACAGGTCATTGCCGCTGCGCGGTTGAACCACCAGCGCCTGCTCGACGAGAATTTCCAGCAGCTCTTCGAGGGTCGGCTTGTTGTCAGGCTTGGCCTGACGCCGCTCCAGCTCTTTGTCGAGGCTGATGCAGAACGGCCCGAGAAAACGCGAGAACACTGCTTGAATCAGCGCTTTCTTCGAGCCGAAGTGATAGTTCACCGCTGCCAGGTTGACGCCGGCCTTGCTGGTAATCAAACGCAATGAGGTTTCCGCGAAACCTTTCTCCGCGAACAACTGCTCGGCAGCATCAAGAATGCGTTCAACGGTTTCCGACTGGGCCATGGCTACTCCGCCTGACAAACACTTGTTTGAAACATACGTTTCAGCCTATGCATTGTCAAGCCTGCCGGTTCGTTTTGGGAATGGTCGGTCAGCTATTTAACCACACAAGCCCGGCGCTTTAAAAAGCGTGCCTGTCGACCGTCTGGCGGCGTGCCGAAAAACGGCGATTGCCAAGATCGCTTCACTGTATATAATCCCAGTCACTGTATAAAAAGACAGAGCGATCATTATGCTAAAGCTGACGCCACGCCAAGCCGAGATTCTGGCCTTTATCAAACGCTGCCTCGAAGACAACGGCTATCCGCCAACCCGCGCGGAAATCGCTCAGGAGCTGGGCTTCAAATCGCCCAATGCCGCCGAAGAACACCTCAAGGCGCTGGCCCGCAAAGGCGCCATCGAGATGACGCCAGGCGCTTCTCGCGGGATCCGCATTCCCGGCTTCGAAGCCAAACCCGACGACTCCACCCTGCCGATCATTGGCCGGGTCGCCGCCGGTGCGCCGATTCTGGCCCAGCAGCACATCGAAGAATCCTGCAATATCAATCCGGCCTTCTTCCATCCCCGTGCCGACTACCTGTTACGCGTCCACGGCATGAGCATGAAGGACATCGGCATTTTCGACGGCGACCTGCTTGCAGTGCACACCACCCGTGAAGCACGCAACGGTCAGGTCGTCGTGGCCCGTATCGGCGATGAAGTGACGGTCAAACGCTTCAAGCGTGAAGGCAGCAAGGTCTGGCTGATTGCCGAAAACCCGGAGTTCGCCCCCATCGAAGTCGACCTGAAGGATCAGGAACTGGTGATCGAAGGCTTGAGTGTCGGCGTCATTCGCCGCTAATAGGAGGCTTTATGCAGTTCCCACATACCCCTCAGCAAACACAACTGCCTTTGTTCGAAGCGTTTCTGGCGCAACCGTTGGCGCCGATCCTGAAAGATGTGGTCGAGCGCCCATGGACTGCCGAACCTGAAGTATTCAGTGAGCTGTCACTGCGCGGTGCTGCCGGGAACTGCCTGAACCTGCTCGCCCCGATCCTTCGCGAACTCAGCGAAGATCAGGATGCGCGCTGGCTGACGCTGATCGCGCCACCCGCCAGCCTGACGCAAACCTGGCTGCGCGATGCCGGCCTGAACCGCGAACGCATTCTGCTGTTGCAACCGCGGGGCACGCAAAGCGCTCAACAACTGGCGTGCGAAGCACTGCGACTGGGTCGTAGTCACACTGTAGTAACCTGGCTTAACCCGCTGAACGCCAGTTTGCGCCAGCAACTGATCAGCGCCGCGCGTACTGGCGATGCGCAGAGCTTGAATATCCGATTGGGTTGATGGCTGTTACGCGCGCTGTGTGAAGCGCAGGGCTTCTCGATGGACAGAGAAGCCGATCTGAAGCGGCAATGCCTGATGATGAAAACAGGCCAGGATCAATGAAGAACCCGCGGCCCTTCTTCCTTATCAAACTCGCCTTCGACCATGCGGCCGGCCATTTGCACGCCGACGCTCAACATCGCCTTGGCGATTTCGACATGCTGACCCTGCAGGAACGCTTTGGCATCCTCGGAGAAATCCAGTGTCACCAAAGAACCTTCGTCCTCAGCCCTGCGCAGTTCGATTCGGCCGTCTGGTAACTCGACAATTTCTAGAAAGGACGTTGGCATAAAAGTCTGTTCTCCACGAAAGGCAGGCATTATATAGACATCATTCGGGCTTCGCTCAGGATCTTGACCAGTAGCATGTTTCAGATTGCCACCGCGTCAATCGCCCTCAGCATTCATTCAGGCCTTCGCGGAAACGGATGGCCAAGCCTTTCAGATTCTGCCGCCAGCTCTCGAGCTCCTCACGATTCAGTTCCTCCGGGGCCTGCTCTTCATCCAGATTGATCGCCTGAATCAACGGCTGCGTAACGTCGCCCTTGGGTTTGCGCGGCACTCGCGGTGGCTGAAACAAAGCGGAATGCGCTGCCAGCAATTTAGCCAGCCAGGTTTCCGGATTACCCGCCAGCTCGACCATTTCCGCCAGCTCAGGAATCGTAATCGACTCCAGCACTTCACGGGTCAGCAACATTTCTGCACGCGGTGCACTGGCCTGCGGCAGGCGATAGAAACCTGCGATCTCATGGCAAAGCCCCAGCAAGGCACCGTAGAGGTGAAAGAGCGTCGATTCACGCCCGGCCTGAATCAGCGCCAGCGAATTCATTGCCCGGCCTTCCTCGGCGCGAGCCAGGGCTTCCAGCGACAGGCCGGCGAAATAGATCTTCTGGTTGGTGCGGGTATAAAGTTCGTGAGCCATGACGGCAGCCTCCACGACGAAATAATTGCTTCACACAGGCCGGACAGTGTCATGGATCAGCCGATCCGACCGCAAGTACAAAACAAAAAGGCCGCCTGTAAACCCGAGGGTTCACAGGCGGCCTTTTCAGTGCCGGACTAACGCTTACTCAGCCTTGGCTTTCGCGCTGCGCTTGTCTTCCACCGTCCACTTGCCACCGTCGTAATACGCTTTCCAACCGGTCGGCTTGCCGTCGACCTCGGTCTGCACGTATTGCTCCTTGGTCTTGCGGCTGTAGCGGATCACTGCTGGCAGGCCATCAGGATCCTTCTGTGGTGCTTCACAGAGGAAGTGATACTTCGGATCGATCTCGTCCTTGTGCGGCAGAATCTCGATCACCAGCGGAGCACGGGTCTCGCGGTTTTTCGGGAACTGACTGGCCGCCAGGAACAGGCCGGATGCACCGTCACGCAGGATGTAGGTGTCGTTGACCTTTTCGCATTTCAGCTCAGGCATCGTCACCGGGTCCATCTTCGGCGGCGCCGCATCACCGCTTTTCAGCAATTTGCGGGTGTTCTTGCAGGTCGGGTTGGTGCAACCGAAGAACTTGCCGAAACGGCCGGTCTTGAGCTGCATCTCGCTGCCGCACTTGTCGCATTCCAGGCTCGGGCCTTCGTAGCCCTTGATCCGGTAGCTGCCTTCTTCGATTTCGTAGCCGGCGCAATCCGGGTTGTTACCGCAGATGTGCAGCTTGCGCTTCTCGTCGAGCAGATAGGCATCCATTGCCGTGCTGCAGATCGGGCAGCGATGCTTGCCGCGCAGGACCAGCGACTCGGACTCACCCTCGTCGTCCGCAGCGATCTCGTCGCCAGGAACCAGATTGACGGTGGCCTTGCAACGCTCTTTCGGCGGCAGGCTGTAACCCGAGCAACCGAGGAACACACCAGTCGACGCGGTACGGATCTGCATCGGACGGCCGCACGTGGTGCACGGAATGTCGGTCATGACCGGCTGGTTGGCACGCATGCCGTTGTCCGGGTTTTCGGCTACTTCGAGTTTCTTTTTAAAGTCGCCATAAAACTCGTCCAGCACGCTTTTCCAGTCGCGCTCACCTTGGGCCACGTCATCGAGGTTCTCTTCCATGCCGGCGGTGAAGCCGTAGTCCATCAGGTTCGAGAAGCTTTCGGACAGACGCTCGGTAACGATGTCGCCCATCTTTTCCGAATAAAAACGGCGGTTGTGCAGAGTCACATAACCACGGTCCTGAATGGTCGAAATGATCGCGGCATAAGTCGAAGGGCGACCAATGCCACGTTTTTCCATTTCCTTGACCAGACTGGCTTCCGAATAACGCGCCGGCGGCTTGGTGAAGTGCTGCGACGGATCGAGTTTGATCAGCTTCATCACGTCGCCCTGCGCCATGTCGGGCAGCACGTCGTCATCGCCAGGCTTGGCAATTTGCGGCATGACGCGAGTGTAGCCATCGAACTTGAGGATACGGCCCTTGGCGCGCAGCTCGAAGTCGCCAGCGCCGACGCTGACGGTGGTCGACAGGTATTGCGCCGGCAGCATCTGGCAAGCGAGGAACTGGCGCCAGATCAGCTCGTAGAGACGCTCGGCATCACGTTCCATGCCCGCCAGCTTGCTCGGAATGGTGTTGGCGTCAGACGGACGAATCGCTTCGTGAGCCTCTTGCGCGCCTTCCTTGCTGCTGTAGACATTCGGCGCTTCCGGCAGGTACTTCTTGCCGAACTCTTCCTCGATATAAGTTCGCGCCATCGCCACGGCATCAGCCGAGAGGTTGGTCGAGTCGGTACGCATATAAGTGATGTAGCCGGCTTCATATAGACGCTGGGCCATCATCATGGTTTTCTTCACGCCGAAGCCCAGGCGGTTGCTCGCCGCCTGTTGCAACGTGGACGTGATGAAGGGGGCCGACGGCTTGCTGCTGGTCGGTTTGTCTTCGCGCTTGACGATGCTGTAGCTGGAAGCCTTGAGCTTTTCCAGCGCAGCCATGGCCTGGGCTTCGTTCAGCGGCTTGAAGGCTTCACCCTTCTCGCGAGCCACTTCGAAACGCACGGTCGAGCCTTTGGTGGTGCCGAGGTCGGCATGCACTTCCCAGTACTCTTCCGGGTTGAACGCACGAATTTCGCGCTCGCGCTCGACCACCAGCTTCACCGCAACCGATTGCACACGGCCGGCGGACAGGCCGCGGGCGATTTTTGCCCAGAGCAGCGGCGAGACCATATAGCCGACGACGCGGTCAAGGAAGCGGCGCGCCTGCTGCGCGTTGACCCGATCGATGTCCAGTTCGCCCGGCTCGGAGAAGGCCTCCTGAATGGCCTTCTTGGTAATTTCGTTGAACACCACGCGCTTGTAGCGGCTGTCATCACCACCGATGGCTTCGCGCAGGTGCCAGGCAATGGCTTCCCCCTCGCGATCCAAGTCGGTTGCGAGATAGATGGTGTCAGCATCCTTGGCGAGCCGGCGCAGCTCTTCGATGACCTTCTCTTTACCCGGAAGGATTTCGTATTGGGCCTTCCAGCCGTGCTCGGGATCGACACCCATACGCGAGACCAGCTGCTTGCGCGCTTTCTCTTTCGGCGTGAGTACCGGAGCTTCACCCGCGGCAGCCTTGCCACGCTTGGCGGCTGGCTCTTTGCTGGCGCTAGCCGAACCGCTGGTGGGCAGGTCTCGGATATGGCCGATACTCGACTTCACCACGTATTGGTTACCCAGATACTTGTTGATGGTCTTGGCCTTAGCCGGGGATTCCACAATGACCAGCGATTTGCCCATGGATCAGAAAATTCCTGAATTCTAGAAGTGAAAGGCGGTTGGCGCCTGACGCGGCACCGCTATATATAGTTGATACAAGGTGAGGTCAAGCACAGGGTTGTCTGCGCCCTTGCCTCATGCCTTGTCAAAAACGCTCGGTTCGACCTGCACCAAAGCAAAGCGTGGCACCTGTTCGCCGTCAACCTCGACCGACTCGAGAAACATGCTCAGCGGGCGTACCCAAAAGCCGTAATCGCCATACAGGGCTTGGTAGAAGACCACTTCTTCTTCGGTCTCGGAGTGCCGCGCAACACTGAACACACGGTACTGCGGACCTTTGTAATGTTGGTAGAGCCCAGGTTGTATCGGCATGCTTCGGCCCTCACTGAAATTTTTTCAAAATAAAATAAAAAACCCAAAAACAAAAACCGGGGCACTGGGCCCCGGCTTCCATCGACGAGACGCTTAAACGCGTTCGAAGACGGTGGAGATGCCTTGGCCGAGACCAATGCACATAGTGGCCACCCCGAAGGTGCCGCTATTCTGCTTCATCACGTTCAGCAAGGTGCCGGAAATACGTGCACCGGAGCAACCGAACGGGTGACCCAGGGCGATCGCGCCGCCGTGCAGGTTAACCTTCTCGTTCATCTTGTCGAGTACTTTCAGATCTTTCAGCACTGGCAGAGCCTGTGCAGCGAAAGCTTCGTTGAGCTCGAAGAAGTCGATATCGTTGATGCCAAGGCCCGCACGCTTCAGGGCTTTTTGTGTTGCCGGCACAGGACCATAGCCCATGATTGCCGGGTCCACACCCGCCACTGCCATCGAACGGATCACCGCCATTGGCTGGATGCCGAGGTCCTGGGCACGCTGCGCCGACATCACGATCATGCACGAAGCACCGTCAGTGATCTGCGACGAAGTACCGGCAGTCACGGTGCCGCCCTTTGGATTGAAGGCCGGCTTGAGCGCCGCCAGACTTTCCAGGGTGGTTTCCGGACGAATGGTTTCGTCGTAGTCGAACAGTTTCAGGAAACCGTTCTCGTCGTAGCCCTGCATCGGGATGATTTCGTCTTTGAACTTGCCTTCCACGGTTGCCTTGTGGGCCAACTGGTGGGAACGCACGCCGAAGGCGTCTTGCTGCTCGCGAGTGATGCCGTGCATTTTGCCAAGCATTTCCGCGGTCAGACCCATCATGCCCGAGGCTTTCGCCGCGTACAGCGACATGTGCGGGTTCGGATCGACACCGTGCATCATGCTTACGTGGCCCATGTGCTCGACGCCACCGACCACGAACACGTCACCGTTGCCGGTCATGATCGCTTGTGCGGCGGTGTGCAACGCACTCATCGACGAGCCACACAGACGGCTGACGGTCTGGCCGGCCGAGGTGTGCGGAATCTGGGTCATCAGCGACGCCATGCGCGCAATGTTCCAGCCCTGCTCCAGGGTCTGGTTGACGCAGCCCCAGATCACGTCCTCGACTTCCGCCGGATCGACCTTGGCGTTGCGTTCCAGCAATTTGCTGATCAGGTGCGCCGACATGTCTTCGGCGCGGGTGTTGCGGTGCATGCCGCCCTTGGAGCGGCCCATCGGAGTACGACCGAAGTCGACAATCACGACGTCTCTAGGATTCAAGCTCATAAGTTCACTCTCACTCTAGTTGGGGGCGCTTAACCGAAGAAGCTCTGGCCGTTCCTGGCCATTTCGCGCAGCTTCGCGGTCGGGTGGTACAGCGCGCCCAAATCAGCGTACTGGTCAGCCAGGGCAACGAACTCGGCGACACCGATCGAATCGATGTAGCGCAGCGCACCGCCACGGAATGGAGGGAAACCGATACCGTAGACCAGACCCATGTCGGCTTCGGCGGCGGTTTCAACGATGCCGTCTTCCAGGCAACGCACGGTTTCCAGGCACAGCGGGATCATCATCCAGTTGATGATGTCTTCGTCGGTGACTTCGCGCTGCTCGTACACGATCGGCTTGAGCACTTCGAGCACCGAAGGATCGGCGACTTTCTTCTGCTTGCCTTTCTTGTCGGCCTCGTAGGCGTAGAAGCCCTTGCCGTTCTTCTGGCCCAGGCGCTTGGCTTCGTACAGCACGTCGATGGCCGAGCGACGGTCATCCTTCATGCGGTCCGGGAAACCTTCCGCCATCACGTCACGACCGTGGTGGCCAGTGTCGATGCCGACCACGTCCATCAGGTAGGCCGGGCCCATTGGCCAGCCGAATTTTTCCATGACCTTGTCGATACGGACGAAGTCGACACCGGCGCTGACCAGCTTGGCAAAACCGCCGAAGTACGGGAACAGCACGCGGTTGACCAGGAAACCCGGGCAGTCGTTGACGACGATCGGGTTCTTGCCCATTTTCTTGGCGTAGGCAACGGTGGTGGCAACGGCCAGCTCACTCGACTTCTCGCCACGGATCACTTCCACCAGCGGCATCATGTGCACCGGGTTGAAGAAGTGCATGCCGACGAAGTTCTCCGGACGCTTGAGGGCTTTCGCCAACAGGCTGATGGAAATGGTCGACGTGTTGGACGCGAGGATGGTGTCCTCTTTGACCTGACCTTCGACTTCTGCCAGTACCGCTTGCTTGACCTTCGGGTTCTCGACGACCGCTTCGACAACCAGATCCACATGGCCGAAATCACCGTAGGACAGGGTCGGACGAATGCCGTTGAGCACTTCTGCCATTTTCGCGGCGGTCATGCGACCTTTGTCAACGCGGCCAACCAGCAGCTTGGCGGCTTCGGCCAGGCCTTGCTCGATACCGTGCTCGTTGATGTCCTTCATCAGGATCGGCGTGCCTTTGGACGCCGACTGATAGGCGATACCGCCACCCATGATGCCGGCGCCGAGTACGGCAGCCTGCTTCACGTCTTTGGCGATTTCGTCGTAGGCCTTGGCCTTTTTCTTCAGTTCCTGATCGTTCAGGAACAGGCCGATCAAGCTCTGTGCAGCCGAGGTCTTGGCCAGTTTGACGAAACCGGCGGCCTCGACTTCCAGCGCCTTGTCACGACCGAAGTTCGCGGCTTTCTGGATGGTCTTGATCGCTTCGACCGGCGCCGGGTAGTTCGGGCCAGCCTGACCGGCCACGAAACCTTTGGCGGTTTCGAAAGCCATCATTTGTTCAATGGCGTTCAACTTGAGTTTTTCAAGTTTCGGCTGACGCTTGGCCTTGTAATCGAACTCGCCGGAGATGGCGCGCTTGATCAGCTCAAGGGCTGCTTCCTGCAACTTCTCTGGGGCAACCACGGCGTCGACGGCGCTGACTTTCAGGGCGTCTTCAGGGCGGTTTTCCTTGCCGGCGGCAATCCACTCGATCGCGTTGTCGACACCGATCAGGCGCGGCAGACGCACGGTACCGCCGAAGCCTGGGTAGATGCCCAGTTTGACTTCCGGCAGGCCGATTTTGGCTTTGGTCGACATGACGCGATAGTCAGCCGCCAGGCACATTTCCAGACCGCCGCCGAGGGCGATGCCGTTGATGGCCGCTACGGTTGGCACGTTGAGGTCTTCGAAATCGCTGAAGATCTTGTTGGCTTCGAGATTGCCAGCAACCAGCTCGGCATCCGGCAGCTTGAAGTTGTCGACAAATTCGGTGATGTCGGCGCCGACGATGAACACGTCCTTGCCGCTGCTGACGATCACGCCCTTGATCGAAGCGTCTGCCTTGATGGTGTCTACGGCCTGACGCAGTTCGTTCAGGGTTAGACGGTTGAACTTGTTGACGGACTCACCCTTGAGGTCGAATTTCAATTCGACGATGCCACTTTCAAGAGCGTTAACCGTGATGGCTTTACCTTCGTAAATCATCAACTGATCTCCACGATATGGAAGCTGAACAGTACACGTCGGACGCAGGCGAATGGCTCGGCAGGACGCTTTTTCGTCAATGCTAACGCCAATCCACCCGGCACACCCGCCAACGCGATAGTCGGGATTCTGTAGGAGCAGTCTGTAAGACAAACGCTCAATTCATACGCCCGTTTGATTTGGGTACGTCACCTTCTCGGAATTCCCGGCAATTGTCAATCGCCCAAAATACCGGTTGAAACGCGACTTTGCGGTCATTTCCGTAGGACGAAGACCTGCAACACGCACTTGCATGTCCAGCCATTCATAGAATCAATAATTAGAAAAATCGCCCTAATCCATCGCAGCCTTTGTTTAAAGGGCTACGCTGGTGGGACTACAGCGAAATGCACAGCGCGCTTGAAACCGCGTCAGCAGAAAAAACTCTTTCCGGCCTGCCTGGCCAACCCCGCCCGATGAATCATGTCGGGCTTTTTAATGTGCGTCTGCCGGACTTTTCACACCGTTGCAGTGCGAAAAGTCCGCGGGTCATGCAAGCGCTTTCAGTGTTGCGTCAATATCCTGCAAAACCGCAGGGTCACCCTTCTCGCCCCAATACAGCGCAATCATCTGCTTGTCGGCGTCGACCTTGAAAACATTGCCCGGCAATTTTTCGAAATGATTCAGCAATGCACGGTCCTCGCAAACTTCCTGCCATTGATTGACCCACACCCCTGGCGATTTCTGCCAGTACGTCCAGCACGCAGGCTGATTGCCGCGACGCGGGCGATAATACTGCGCACACGGGTTTGGTGGCTGCTGCGTCAGCCAGTGCGGCCATTCCTGGGGTGCCAGTTGCATGGCCAGACCGATGCGTCGCGCCTCTGCGCGCAATGCGATACGCCCGCTTTGCGCGCGCGAAGGGCGCAGCCAGGCCAGCGGACTTAAAACCACCAGCAGGATTGACACCACCAACCAGACCGTCATATCTCTATTCCCCATTCTCGGTGAGCGCCATGTGTCACTCTGGAACCATTGCGCTCGAAACCAGCCATACTTACCACTATTGAAACCTCAGGAGAGCACCTCATGCCCTACCACCACATCCTGGTCGCCGTAGACCTGACCGAAGAGTGCGACCCTGTGATCCACCGCGCCCGCGAGCTTTCGGTCAGCAACGGCGCCAAACTGTCGCTGGTGCATATCGTCGAGCCGATGGCCATGGCGTTCGGCGGCGACGTGCCAATGGATCTGTCACAACTGCAACAACAGCAGTTCGATCAGGCCAAGGAGCGCCTGGAACGTTTGAAGCTCAAATACACCGAACTCGAAGGCGCCAACTGCCATTTGACCTACGGCCAGCCACGCCAGGAAATCCATCACTTCGCCAAGGAACAAACCTGCGATCTGATCGTGGTAGGCAGCCATGGCCGCCACGGTCTGGCACTGTTGCTTGGCTCGACGGCCAACGACGTACTGCACGGCGCGCCGTGCGATGTGCTGGCGGTGCACCTGACGAAGCGCTGAGATACGGTCCCATGTAGGAGTGAGCCTGCTCGCGATAGCGTCCTGTCAGCGACGAAGGTGTCGAATTTCAGGACGCTATCGCGAGCAGGCTCACTCCTACAAGGGAACTGCGCTTACATATGAAAAGCCCGGCGTTCATCACTGAGCGCCGGGCTTTTTCACATCCGGATCAATCAGGCATCCAGTTCGGCCCAACGCTCCACCAGTGCATCCAGCTCGGCCTGCAACTGCTCCAGCGAAGCGATCACCTTGGCCGTCTCTGCCGGCGGACGCTGGTAGAAACCAGCCTCGGCCATTTCCGCTTCGACCGCCGCGATCTGCTGTTCCTTGGCGTCGATATCGCCCGGCAAGGCCTCCAGCTCGCGTTGCAGCTTGTAGCTGAGCTTCTTCTTCGCTGCCGGAGCCGCAGCGGCAGGCGCCGCCACCGGTGCCGGCTCAGCGGTGACTACCGCCGAGTTCAAGTCAGCCTTGCCCGATTTGCTTTCGGTCACGCCCAGCAGACGTGGTGAGCCACCCTGACGGATCCAGTCCTGATAGCCACCGACGTATTCACGCACCTTGCCTTCACCTTCAAAGACCAAGGTGCTGGTGACCACGTTGTCGAGGAATGCCCGGTCGTGGCTGACCATCAATACCGTGCCGTTGAACGTCAGCAGCACTTCTTCGAGCAGTTCGAGGGTTTCGACGTCGAGGTCGTTGGTCGGTTCGTCGAGCACCAGCAGGTTCGCCGGCTTGCTGAACAGCTTGGCCAGCAACAGACGCGCCCGCTCACCACCCGACAGCGCCTTGACCGGCGTGCGCGCACGCTGCGGGCTGAACAGGAAGTCACCGAGGTAACTCAGGACATGCCGGCTCTGGCCGTCGATGTCGATGAAATCGCGACCCTCGGCAACGTTGTCGATCACGGTTTTTTCCAGATCCAGCTGATGGCGCAACTGGTCGAAATAGGCCACGTCGATGCGCGTGCCCTCTTCCACTTTGCCGCTGGTCGGTTGCAGACCGCTGAGCATCAATTTCAGCAAGGTAGTCTTGCCGGTACCGTTGGCGCCGAGCAGACCGATACGATCGCCACGCTGCAACACCATCGAGAAATCCTTGATCAGGAACGGCCCGCCCGGGTGAGCAAAACTCACATTCTCGAGCACCATCACCTGCTTGCCGGACTTGTCGGCGGTTTCCAGCTGAATATTGGCTTTGCCGGTACGCTCGCGACGTTCGCTGCGCTCCACACGCAAGGCTTTCAGCGCACGTACACGGCCTTCGTTACGAGTGCGACGGGCCTTGATACCCTGACGGATCCACACTTCTTCCTGAGCCAGACGCTTGTCGAACAGCGCGTTGGCGGTTTCTTCAGCGGCCAGTGCAGCTTCTTTATGCACGAGGAAACTGGCGTAGTCGCCGTTCCAGTCAATCAGGCCGCCGCGGTCCAGCTCGAGAATGCGCGTGGCAAGGTTCTGCAGGAAGGAACGGTCGTGCGTGATGAACAGTACGGCGCCCTGGAAATCCTTCAGCGCTTCTTCGAGCCAGGCAATCGCCCCGATATCCAGGTGGTTGGTCGGTTCGTCGAGCAGCAGCAGATCCGGCTCGGAGACCAGCGCCTGTGCCAGCAGCACGCGACGACGCCAGCCGCCGGACAATTCGGCGAGGGTCTTGTCGGCCGGCAGCTGCAGGCGGCTGAGGGTGCTGTCGACCAACGTCTGCAAGCGCCAGCCATCGCGGGCTTCGAGGTCGTGCTGGACGTGCATGAGCTTGTCCAGATCGGCATCGGTGACGATGTTCTGGCTCAGGTGATGGTATTCGGCGAGCAATGCACCAACGCCATCGAGGCCTTCGGCAACCACGTCGAACACGGTCCGCTCGTCGGCTACCGGCAATTCTTGCGGCAATTCGCCGATTTTCAGACCGGGGGCACGCCACACCGAGCCGTCATCGGGCTTCTGGTCGCCCTTGACCAGTTTCATCATGCTGGACTTGCCAGTGCCGTTGCGGCCGATGATGCACACCCGCTCACCACGGGCGATCTGCCAGGACACCTTGTCCAACAACGGCATAGCGCCGAACGCAAGGGACACATCGCTGAATTTGAGCAGGGTCATGAGCTTCTCCAAAAACCGGGCGCGTATTCTACCTGAACCAGCGCTCGCGCAGGCCGGCAATTTGTCTGTGGAAGCACTCTGCACAACATTTGTTGCGAACTTGTGCTGCGAGCCCTGCAAAGCTTTCGCCGCTTGCTGGCAAAAGGCTAAGCTACAGACAATTCAGTGCCGACCGAGGTCGGCACTTGTCATGATTTCTCTGCCCGGATGTCTCATGCGCAGTCGCCTTTTCAGTGTTTTGTCCTGTTTGTTTTTCACCGCCGCTGCCGCTCAATCCGCCCAGGCGGTGGACCTGTCCACCCAACGCCAGTATTACGATGAAGCCAAGCGCGCGCTGGCCAAGGGCGATACCGGCCCGTATTTCCGTTACAGCCAGGCGCTGGCCGATTATCCGCTGGAGCCGTATCTGGCTTATGACGAACTGACCGCGCGCCTGAAATCCGCGAGCAATGCCGAGATCGAGAAGTTTCTCGCCGAGCACGGTGATCTGCCTCAGGCCAACTGGATGAAACTGCGCTGGTTGCGCTGGCTCGCCGACCGCGGCGACTGGGCAACCTTCGTCAAGTATTACGACCCGAAACTCAATTTCACCGAACTCGATTGTCTGAATGCGCAATACCAGATCAGCCACGACAAGAAAGCCGAGGGTTACGCCAACGCGGAAAAACTCTGGCTGACCGGCAAATCGCAACCGGCGGCGTGTGACGCGCTGTTTGGCATTTGGGCAGCGGACGGCCAGCTCACCGAACAGAAACGCTGGGAACGCACCAAACTGGCCGCGCAAGCGCGTAATTATCCGCTGGCGAACAGCCTGATCAACGGCTTGACCACCCTCGCCCCGCGCGGTCGTTTGCTGGTCGATGTCGCGCAAAAACCCGAGCTGCTCAATCAACCGTCGCGCTTCACCCCGGCCGATGAACCGATGTCCGACGTGGTCAGCCTCGGCCTGCGCCGCCTCGCCCGTCAGGACCCCGACAAGGCCATGGCCCTGCTCGACGGTTACGCCAGCAGCATGCATTTCTCCCGCGATGAAAAAGTCGCGATCGCCCGCGAAATCGGCCTGACCCTGGCCCGCCGCTTCGACAGCCGCGCCCTCGATGTGATGACCAAGTACGACCCGGAGCTGCGCGACAACACCGTTTCCGAATGGCGCTTGCGTCTGCTGTTGCGTCTGGCCCGCTGGGATGACGCCTATGAACTGACCAAACGTCTGCCACAGGATCTGGCCACCACCAACCGCTGGCGCTACTGGCAGGCGCGCAGCCTTGAACTGGCCCAGCCGCAGAATCCGCAAGCCCAGACGCTGTACAAGAACCTCGCGCGCGAGCGTGACTTCTATGGCTTCCTCGCCGCTGATCGCTCGCAATCGCCGTACTCGCTGAACAACAAGCCGCTGGTGCTCAGCCAGGCCTTGATCAACAAGGTGCGCAACACGCCGGGCGTGCGTCGCGCGCTGGAATTCCACGCGCGCGGGCAGATCGTCGACGGTCGCCGCGAGTGGTATCACGTCAGCCGCCATTTCAACCGTGACGAAATGGTCGCCCAGGCCAAACTCGCCTATGACCTGAAGTGGTATTTCCCAGCCATCCGCACCATCAGCCAGGCGCAGTATTGGGACGATCTCGACATTCGCTTCCCGATGGCCCACCGCGACGCGCTGGTACGCGAAGCCAAGGTGCGCGGCCTGCATTCCAGCTGGGTGTTCGCCATCACCCGCCAGGAAAGCGCTTTCATGGACGACGCCCGCTCCGGCGTCGGCGCCAGCGGCCTCATGCAATTGATGCCCGGCACGGCCAAGGAAACCGCGCGCAAGTTCAGCATCCCGCTGGCCTCGCCGCAGCAGGTGCTCGACCCGGACAAGAACATCCAGCTCGGCGCTGCTTACCTGAGCCAGGTGCACAGCCAGTTCAACGGCAACCGCGTCCTCGCCTCCGCCGCCTACAACGCCGGCCCGGGCCGCGTGCGCCAATGGCTGCGCGGCGCCGATCACCTGAGTTTCGACGTCTGGGTGGAAAGCATCCCGTTCGACGAAACCCGCCAGTACGTGCAGAACGTGCTGTCATACTCGGTGATCTACGGCCAAAAGCTCAACTCGCCACAGCCGCTGGTGGATTGGCATGAGCGATATTTCGACGATCAGTGAGAACGAGCTGACGCCGAGCCATAAAAAATGCCCGTATCGTGAGATACGGGCATTTTTGTTGAAACGCTCGAAGCCTTATTTTCGTTTCGATCTGGCGGCGGCGGCTGTTCCGAGGTCAGTCAGGCGATATCTCTGGGTTGGGCTTTTCGGATTTTCCGGATCAGACATTTTGATCAATCCGGCCGCCAATGCTGGCTTGAGATAGTTTGTTCTGAAAGTCGCTCGATGTGTCAGCCCGATCTCGACCATCAGCTCGCTGGTTCTCATGGATCGGTTTGCGAGTATCGGCAACAGCCTCTCTACTGGGTCGGTTACTGGGTCGGTCACCGTCTCTGAACCAATCGCCTCACGCAGCGAAACGTTCAATGCCTGCAGCATGTACTCAACGAACGGCGTAGCCTCAGCCATCCGGTCAGCCGCCGACAGCGCTGCGTAACAGGCGTCCTGTTCCTCGCGTATGACCGCCTCAACAGGCAGATAAGCCAGTACCGGTCGCCACTGACTGAGTATCAACGTTTGCCACAACCGCCCCATTCGCCCGTTTCCATCTGCAAACGGATGGATGAACTCGAATTCATAGTGAAAAACACAACTGGTGATCAATGGATGCCAGTCCGAGTTGTCTAGCCATGCCAGCAAATCGTCGATCAACGCAGAAATCCGGCTCGGCGGCGGGGCCATATGAACCAATTGATCACCGCGATAAATCCCGACGCCCGCACGACGCAGGCGTCCGGATTCATCAATCAACCCCTGCATCAATAACTCATGGGCTCGAAGCAGGTCGGCCCTGCTGGCTGGCTGTCACTGTGGCATGGCCTCATAAGCCGCGAAAGCATTGCGCACTTCCTGGATTTCTTTCGGCAACCCAAGCACTCGACGTCCTGCGAGAACGGCGGTGACCTGCTCGATGCTCAACGTATTGTTTTCAATCGCCAGAGAAGCCTGAATCGTTCGAATACGATTGCTGCGGCGCAGTTGCGGCGTCTGCCTGTTGTCGTCCACAGCCGAGAGCTGACCGATTTGTTCGCTGATATCCGCAATCAGCGCGATCATTCGGGCGGTGAGAGTCAACGGCGGTTGATAACGACTCATTTGTCCATCCAGGCATTCAAACAGGCCGCCATAATGCCCGATACACGCACCATTGATCACAGTTGATCAGCGATTCCTTTCCCATCATTGAACTGCAACGCCGCCAACCGCGCATACAGCGCATTGCTGGCAATCAGTTCCTGATGCGTACCTATCGCCACAAGCCTGCCCTGATCCATCACCGCAATCCGGTCGGCATTCTTGACCGTGGCCAGACGATGGGCGATCACCAGCGTGGTGCGGTTGTGCATCAGGCTGGGCAGGGCTTGCTGGATCAGGTGCTCGCTCTGCGCGTCGAGGGCGCTGGTGGCTTCGTCCAGCAACAGGATCGGCGCGTCGACCAGCAACGCCCGGGCGATGGCCAGACGCTGGCGCTGGCCACCGGAGAGTCCGAGGCCGCCATCGCCCAGATGCGTCTGGTAGCCGTCAGGCATCTGCTCGATAAAGTCGTGGGCGTGGGCGATGCGGGCGGCTTCCTTGACCTGTTCCAGCGTCGCCGTCGGGCACCCATAGCGAATGTTCTCCTCAACAGTGCCGAAGAACAACGCAGGCGTTTGTGAGACAAGGGCAAAGCAACGGCGCAAATCCAGCGGATCAAGACTTTTCAGTGGTACGCCGTCGAGAAAAAACTGTCCCGCAAGCGGATCGTAGAAACGCAGCAACAGGTCATACACCGTGGACTTGCCCGCACCGGACGGCCCGACCAATGCGAGGGTTTCGCCCGCGTTCACCGTCAGATTCAAGCCATCGACCGCATAGCTTTCTGGACGCGACGGGTAGGAAAACCGCACATCCTTGAGTTCGAGTTCACCTTTGACCCGGGCCGGCAAGGTCACCAGCCCAGTGGTGGGTGGCTGGATGATGTTCTCCGAGCGCAGCAGTTCGGCGATACGTTCAGCGGCACCGGCCGCGCGTTGCAGTTCACCGATGACTTCGCTCAAGGTGCCGAATGCGCTGCCGACGATCAGACTGTAGAAAACGAATGCCGCCAGCTCACCTGCGGAAATCCGCCCGGCCATGACGTCCATGCCGCCGACCCACAACATCACTGCCACCGCGCCGAGCACCAGCACGATCACCAGGGTGATCAGCCATGCGCGCTGAAAAATCCGTTTACGCGCAGTCTCGAACGCCTGCTCGACCGTCGAGGCAAAGCGCTGCTCGTCCTGGACTTGATGGTTATAGGCTTGCACGGTTTTGATCTGCCCAAGGGTTTCGGAAACGTAGCTGCCAATGTCAGCGATCCGGTCCTGGCTCAGGCGCGACAGATTGCGCACGCGTCGGCCGAACAGCAGAATCGGCGCGATCACCAGCGGCAGTGCGATCACCACGATGCTGGTGAGCTTGGGGTTGGTTATGAACAGCAGCACGACGCCGCCGATCACCATCAGCAGGTTGCGCAAAAACAGCGACAGCGAAGAGCCGATCACCGATTGCAGCAGCGTGGTGTCAGCGGTGAGGCGCGACTGGATTTCCGAGCTGCGGTTGTCCTCGTAAAAACCCGGATGCAGATACACCAGATGGTTGAATACCTGACGGCGAATGTCAGCGACCACACGCTCGCCGATCCACGACACCAGATAGAAACGCGCAAAGGTGCCCACCGCCAGCCCGAGCACCAGCAGCATGAACAGCCCTATGGACTGGTTGAGCAGATGCGGCGATCGGGTCATGAAGCCCTGATCCACCAGTAATTTGATGCCCTGCCCCATCGACAAGGTAATGCCGGCGGTCACGATCAGTGCGAGCAGCGCGCCAAAGGCGTGCCAGCGATACGGCAGGAGAAAATGACTGGTCAGACGCAAAGCGCGCCGGTGCCGGGAAGAAAGCATCGAAATCATGGAATTCACGTCTGCGCTGGGTGAATAGGGCCTGCCTGTTGACTCAGATGGGGTGGAACTCTGTAAATCACAATGAGTCAGGTTAAATATGCCCGTGATCACAAGATGCTAGAAACGATTGGTCTAAGGTTGCGGTTGAGACGAACGGCCATTTCTGTTTGAGTAAAGATGCCGTTCGCCGACCGACCACAGGGAGCTGTCACAGCCCGGTCACGCGGCGGTTTTAATCTAGGCGCACAACCTGATGAGGAGACAGGCCATGTCCTTGCAACACACTAGCGAAGACAAGATTCAAGTGATTCGCACCAAGCCCGATCAGTCTCTGGGTTGCTCGATTATCGATAAGGACGGGCGTGAAGTACCGATCACTGAAGGCATGATCCAGAATGCGTGCCGCGAACTGGACAAGCGATTGGTCAAGCCTGCCAAACAAAAATGATATAGCCACCGTCTTCCTGACCCGGCCCTGTTTGCCGGGTTTTTTATGGGTGCAATTCAGGATCTGTATTGCGGCCTTCGCGAGCAGGCTCGCTCCCAGATGGGTATTCCATTCACTGAAGATCCCTTGTGGCAGCGAGCGTGCTCGCGAAAGCATCGCCGCGGCTTTCTAGACTGCCACAGCCCCCAGCGCCGCGACGATTTGCGCCAATGCCGGCGCCTCCCCTTGAATCCGCACCTGCAAACCTTCAATCTCGCGCCGCACCGGATACTGCTTGCGCAGCACATCAAACGCCGCACGCTGCTCAGCGACATTGCCTACAAGGCTGCGGCGGAAATCCGCATCGTCACGGCGTGGGTCATATACGCCACGACACAACATCGCCAGCGCCCACGCCGGGTCGCTGTCGGCGTGCAGCGAGACTTGCGACAACCAGGGCGCCGGCAGCAGATCAGCGAGCTGAATGCTCGCGGGTTGGCCGATAAAGGTGCAATACGCCTGATAGATCTGCGCTGTGCCGCGCTGCTTGCCATCGAGGCTGTAACCGGCGATGTGCGGGGTCGCCAGCACGCAGAGATCCGCCAAGGCGACGTCGACTTCGGGCTCGGCCTCCCAGACATCGAGCACGGCCTGCAGATCTTCACGCTCCAGCAGCACCTGACGCAGCGCGATGTTATCTACCACCGGGCCGCGCGCCGCGTTGATCAGCCATGCGCCGGGCTTGAGCTGGCGCAAACGTTGCTCATCAAACAGATGCCAGGTTGCGCCTTCACCGCTACGTGTCAGCGGTGTGTGCAGGCTGATCACATCGCACTGCTCGATGATTTGGTCGAGGCTAACGTAATCGCCGCCTTCGGCAGCCTGACGCGGCGGGTCGCAGACTTTCACATTCCAACCCAGGCCTTTGAGCACGTTGATCAAGCGACCACCGACTTCACCCGCACCAACAACGCCGTAGGTGCGCCTGGCCAGATCGACACCTTCGATTTCGGCAAGAGTCATCAGGCTGCCCAGCACATAATCGACCACGCCACGGGCATTGCAGCCCGGTGCGCTCGACCACGTAATGCCGGCCTGATTGAAGTAGTCCAGATCCAGATGATCGGTGCCGATCGTGCACGTGCCGACAAAGCGCACCTTGCTGCCCTCCAGCAACGCCCGGTTGACCTGGGTCACCGAGCGCACGAGCAGTACGTCGGCCTGCTCGACCGTCGCACGGACGATGGCACGGCCGGGCACTCGGCGGATCTCGCCGAAACCGGCAAAAAAGGCATCGAGCAGCGGGATATTTTCGTCGGCAACAATCAGCATGGCGGGCTCCTTGGGCGGATCGGCAGTTTAGGTGCAGATCGCTTCCCGGGCCAGCAGCCTTTGCGCTTACAAATCCACAACGAGGATTTTTCCTGACTACAACGTCAGCGGCGTAGAATGCGGCGCCTTGCGCATCAACACCTGTGGACGTTTTGCCTGTGAATTCCGTTACTGATCAACCTGTCGCCGTTTGTCTTTCTCGCCCCGCGCGGATTCGCCTGGAGCTGAAAACCCTGCTCGCCCTCGCCTTGCCAATCATCATCGCGCAACTGGCGACCACCGCCATGGGCTTTGTCGATGCGGTGATGGCCGGGCGTGTCGGGCCGAAAGACCTGGCGGCAGTGGCGTTGGGCAATTCGATCTGGGTGCCGGTGTTTCTGCTGATGACCGGCACACTGCTGGCAACCACACCGAAAGTTGCCCAGCGCTATGGCGCCGGTACGCACAGCGAGATCGGCCCGATTGTCCGTCAGGCTCTGTGGCTGGCATTGGTGGTTGGTCTGATCGCCACGGCGATGCTGCTCGCTGCTGAGCCCGTTCTGCACTTGATGAAGGTCGATCCGGAACTGATCGGTCCGTGCATGCAATATCTGCATGGCATCGCCAGCGGTCTGCCGGCGGTGGCGATCTACCATGTGCTGCGTTGCTTCAGTGATGGCCTGGGCCGCACGCGGCCGGCGATGGTGTTGGGCCTGTGCGGGCTGGCGCTGAATATTCCACTGAACTACATTTTCATTTATGGCCATTTCGGCGTGCCGGCCATGGGCGGCGTCGGCTGCGGTTGGGCCACGGCGATCGTGATGTGGGTGATGGCCCTCGGCATGGCCGGCTACGAGCGCTGGGCTCCCGCGTATCGCTCAAGCGAGCTGTTCAGCCGTTTCGACTGGCCACAGTGGGCGGTGATCAAGCGGCTGCTGGCGATCGGTCTGCCGATCGGCATTGCGGTGTTTGCCGAGTCGAGCATTTTTGCGGTGATCGCCCTGCTGATCGGCAGCCTCGGTGCCACGGTGGTCGCCGGGCATCAGATTGCGCTCAATGTCAGTTCGCTGGTGTTCATGATCCCCTACTCGCTGGGCATGGCCGTCACCGTGCGCGTCGGTCAGGCGCTCGGCCGTGAGGAGCCGCGCGAGGCGCGCTTTGCTGCGGGTGTCGGCATGGCCACGGCACTGGCCTATGCGTGCCTGTCGGCGAGCATGATGCTGGTGCTGCGTGAGCCGATTGCGGCGATCTATACGGCTGATCCGACAGTGATCCACATTGCCGCGATGCTGATCGTCTATTCGGCGCTGTTCCAGTTTTCCGATGCGATCCAGGTCACCGCCGCCGGCGCCCTGCGCGGTTATCAGGACACGCGCGTGACGATGATTCTGACCCTGTTCGCCTATTGGGGCATCGGCTTGCCGGTGGGTTACGCCCTCGGCCTGACCGACTGGCTCGGCGAACCACGCGGCCCGAGCGGTCTGTGGCAGGGTCTGATTGTCGGCTTGAGCTGTGCGGCACTGATGCTGTCGATCCGCCTGACCCGCAGCGCGCGCAAACGCATCCGCATCAGTCGCTCGGCTGGCTGAGCAGTTTCTACCGCAGCAAAAAAATGTGGGAGCCAGACTGCTGGCTCCCACAATTGTTTAAGCGTTGGCCTCGGACTCAGGCGTGTTTCTTGCGAATCCAGTACAGGTAAGTACCGGCCTCTTCGCGCTTGCCGACCAGTTCATGGTCGAGGAACACGCAGAATTTGGGGATATCGCGCTGGGTCGACGGATCGGTGGCGATGACCTTGAGCAGGCCGCCAGGCACCAGGTCACGGATGTGCTGGTGCAGCATCATCACCGGCTCAGGGCAATTGAGGCCGGTGGCGTCGAGGGTGCCGTCGACCGGGGTATCGAACATTTCACTCATGGTTCACTCCTGAAACTGGCCGACATTGTCGCGCATTGCCGGGGGTTCGGTCACCTGCGGTATTAAGCCACACACTCCGGTGGGAGCGAGCCTGCTCGCGAAGGCAATCTATCAGTCAATACATCATTGGCTGAACCAACGCTTTCGCGAGCAGGCTCGCTCCCACAGGGCTTCGTCTTGTGTCAGCGCGATTTGGGCTTCTTTGTGTCATGCCGGCGCAAATGGCAGGTCACCTCTTCACGGTCGTGATACAGCTGTTTGCAGCCAATATCGACTTTGATCCCGCGGGCCTTGAAGCCATCGGCGATGCGTTCAAGCAAACGCTTCACTTCGGCATAGCGCTGTTTCATCGGCAACTTCAGATTGACCACCGCCTCGCGGCAATGGCCCTCGCCGATCCACTCTTCGAGCATCGCCGCGTTACGCGCCGGTTTCTCGACGATGTCGCAAACCATCCAGTCCACCGGTTGCTTGGGCTTGAAGGTAAAGCCGTCAGCCATCAGGTGCTGAACCAGCCCCGTGTCCATCAGACTTTCGGCCATCGGGCCGTTGTCGATGGCGGTTATCAGCATGCCGCGATTGACCAGTTGCCAGGTCCAGCCGCCGGGCGCGGCGCCTAGATCGACGCCGGTCATGTCGCTGTGCAGACGATCTTCCCATTGATCACGTGGAATGAAATGGTGCCACGCTTCTTCCAGTTTTAGCGTCGAACGGCTCGGCGCCTCGCGGGGAAATTTCAACCGGGGAATGCCCATTGGCCACATCGCCGAGTTACCAGCGTCGGCCATGCCGAGAAACACTTCGCGGCCACTTTTGAACGTCAGCAGCAGGCGCGGCTTGCTGACGTCGTCCACAAGTTTGCCGGCAGCGGTCAGGGCTTTGCGCAGCGGGCCTTCGAACTTTTTGCAGAAGTTCGACAGCTCCTTGCCGTCGTTGGTGTCGACTACTTCCAGCCACAGGCTGCCGCAGAGCGGGAACTCGGCCATGTGCGCGAGAATCACGCTGATACGGTCGGTTTCCGGCAAATCGATGAAGAAGCCGCGCGCCCATTGCCGCGGGAAAATCAGCTCGGCGAAACGCTGACCGCGCATCAGGCGCTCGGCGCCGTCTGCTTCGGTGCAGACAAACTCGGCGTACGCCGTGGCCGCTTTGGCCTTGGCGTAACCGGCCACGTTCAACTGGGCGGCGAGGTCGGAAATCTCCGAACAGACTTCGCCTTCGAAGCCTGGCCGGCAATGCATGAATAGGGTGTTCATTGTTACTCCTGGGCAAAGGACGAGGATTGGTCCCCTGCGCGCTGCTCAAGCCTTGCTTCACAGCAAAGCCTGTCACGAAAACCGGCGCATGATAGCCGATGTTGGAACCTTGGTTCTCGCCACAGAGTCCAGTTAATAGCCAGCTATTCAAAACAGGGCTAGGTTTAATGCTCTGTCCGTTTCCTCAGTCCGTAGCCGTGCGGACTCAAAGGAGTGCTCGTAATGCCGTCCCTCGATAGCCTGAAAACGCTCAAAACCCTACAAATCGACGACCAGACCTACCATTATTTCAGCCTGCCGGACGCCGCCAAGAGCCTCGGCGATCTCGACAAACTGCCGATGTCGCTGAAGGTGCTGCTGGAAAACCTGTTGCGCTGGGAAGACGAGAAAACCGTCACCGGCGCTGACCTCAAGGCCATCGCCGCATGGCTCAAGGAGCGCCGTTCCGACCGCGAAATCCAGTACCGCCCGGCCCGCGTCCTGATGCAGGATTTTACTGGCGTACCCGCTGTGGTCGACCTCGCCGCCATGCGCGCGGCGATGGCCAAGGCCGGCGGCGATCCGCAGCGGATCAATCCGTTGTCGCCGGTGGATCTGGTGATCGACCACTCGGTGATGGTCGACAAATTCGCCTCGGCCAGCGCGTTCGAACAGAACGTCGATATCGAAATGCAGCGCAACGGCGAGCGTTACGCCTTTCTGCGCTGGGGCCAGAGCGCTTTCGATAATTTCAGCGTGGTGCCGCCGGGAACCGGGATCTGTCACCAGGTCAACCTTGAATACCTCGGGCGTACGGTGTGGACCAAGGACGAAGACGGGCGCACCTATGCCTTCCCCGATACGTTGGTCGGCACTGACTCGCACACCACCATGATCAACGGCCTCGGCGTGCTCGGCTGGGGCGTTGGCGGGATCGAAGCGGAAGCAGCGATGCTCGGCCAACCGGTGTCGATGCTGATTCCGGAAGTGATCGGTTTCAAACTCACCGGCAAGCTCAAGGAAGGCATCACTGCCACTGACCTGGTGCTGACGGTCACGCAAATGCTGCGCAAGAAAGGCGTGGTGGGCAAATTTGTCGAATTTTACGGGGATGGCCTCGCTGACCTGCCGCTGGCCGACCGTGCGACCATCGCCAACATGGCCCCGGAATATGGAGCGACGTGTGGGTTCTTCCCGGTCGACGAGGTCACACTGGACTACCTGCGCCTCTCCGGGCGGCCGCCGGCCGTGGTCGAACTGGTCGAGGCATACACCAAGGCGCAGGGCCTGTGGCGCCTGCCCGGTCAGGAGCCACTGTTCACCGACAGCCTGGCGCTGGACATGGGCAGCGTCGAAGCCAGTCTGGCGGGCCCGAAACGGCCGCAGGACCGCGTTTCGCTGCCCAATGTTGCGCAGGCGTTCAGTGATTTTCTCGATTTGCAGTTCAAACCCACTAGCAAGGAAGAAGGCCGTCTGGAAAGCGAGGGTGGCGGTGGCGTTGCGGTGGGCAATGCCGACTTGGTCGGTGAGGCGGAGTACGAATATGAGGGCCACACCTATCGGTTGAAAAATGGCGCCGTGGTCATCGCCGCGATCACCTCGTGCACCAATACCTCTAACCCGAACGTGATGATGGCTGCCGGGTTGCTGGCGAAAAAGGCAGTAGAGAAAGGCCTGACCCGCAAACCGTGGGTGAAAAGTTCACTGGCGCCAGGTTCGAAAGTGGTCACCGACTACTACAAGGCCGCCGGTTTGACGCAATATCTCGATCAGCTCGGGTTTTCCCTGGTTGGCTACGGCTGCACCACCTGCATCGGCAACTCCGGACCATTGCCTGAGCCGATCGAGAAAGCCATCCAGAAAGCCGATCTGACCGTGGCCTCGGTGTTGTCCGGCAATCGTAACTTCGAAGGCCGCGTGCATCCGCTGGTTAAAACCAACTGGCTGGCCTCGCCGCCATTGGTCGTCGCCTATGCCCTGGCCGGCAGCGTGCGCAGCGACATCAGCAGCGAGCCGCTGGGTGAAGACCAGCAAGGCAATCCGGTGTATTTGCGTGATATCTGGCCGAGCAGCCAGGAAATCGCCGACGCGGTGAATCAGGTCAACACCGCGATGTTCCACAAGGAATACGCCGAGGTGTTCGCCGGCGATGAGCAGTGGCAGGCGATCGAAGTGCCCCAAGCGGCGACGTACGTGTGGCAGCACGACTCTACCTACATTCAGCATCCGCCCTTCTTCGACGATATCTCCGGGCCGCTGCCGCAGATCGAAGACATCAAAGGTGCGCGCGTATTGGCACTGCTCGGCGATTCTGTAACCACAGACCACATCTCCCCCGCCGGCAACATCAAGGCTGACAGCCCTGCCGGGCGTTATCTGCGCGAGAAAGGTGTGGAGCCGCGTGACTTCAACTCTTACGGCTCACGGCGCGGCAACCACGAAGTGATGATGCGCGGCACGTTCGCCAATATCCGTATCCGCAACGAAATGCTCGGCGGCGAAGAAGGCGGCAATACGATCTACATTCCGACCGGTGAAAAACTGGCAATCTACGACGCGGCCATGAAGTATCAGGCGTCGGGGACGCCGCTGGTGGTGATTGCCGGCCAGGAATACGGCACCGGCTCCAGCCGCGACTGGGCAGCTAAAGGCACCAACCTGCTCGGCGTGAAAGCGGTGATTGCCGAAAGTTTCGAGCGGATCCACCGCTCGAATCTGGTAGGCATGGGCGTGCTGCCGCTGCAGTTCAAGCTCGACCAGAATCGCAAGAGCCTCAACCTGACCGGCAAGGAAACCTTTGAAATCCAGGGGCTGACCGGTGTGGAGCTGACGCCACGGATGAATCTGCCGCTGCTGATCACTCGTGAGGATGGGCGTCAGGAGAAGATCGAGGTGTTGTGCCGCATCGATACCTTGAATGAGGTGGAGTACTTCAAGGCTGGCGGGATTCTGCATTACGTATTGCGGCAGTTGATTGCTTCGTAATATTTGCAGAAACAGAAACACCGCCATCTGGCGGTGTTTCCCTTTGCGCGCAGCACTTTTCCACAGGCGAAAAAAAACCCGCCGAAGCGGGTTTTTCCCAAGACCATTATCGACTCCCTGTCGGCAGCGATCCTTGCAATGGTCGATCGTCCTTGATCCTGAAACACTCCCTGTGTCTCAGTTGATGTGTGTAGATTACCCAGTGGATCCAATCAGAAATAGTCGTAAAAGCTACCAGAGCGTGTAAGACATTCGCCATAGACGCCCTTCCGAAAACCCTTAGCCGCGTCAGGCACCACCGCTTTCACGGGCCTTGGCGCTCTCTGCGAGGAAATGCTCGAGCCTGCCTAATTGCTCCTCCCAGCCACGACTGTCCATGTAATAGGCTTCTTTCTGACGAATATCGGGAATGTGCGCAAAGCCGGACTCAGAGACTTTCAACAGCGTGCCACTTTCAAAATCCTCTAGCTCGAATCTGACCAGCGTGGTCGGCTCCTGTGAGTAATCGACCTTCGGGTTGACCGCATACGGATGCCAGCGAAACGAAAACAACTGCTGCGGCTCGACCCGCTCGATCAGCACATTCCATAAAACGTGTTCATAACCCGGATACGTGACCTGCCCTTGCGTCCATTCACCGGCAATGAACCGACGGCCCTCCAGCGCCACGCCAAACCACTGACCAAACGCCTCGGCGTCGACCAGGGCACGCCAGACATGCGAACGCGGCGCCTTGAGCGTGATCTTGCGTTCGAAACTATTGGGTACTGGCTTCATACGTCACCTCCTGTTCTGAACACTAGGCTTGTATGACCACATGTCCAATGTGAAGTTGTATCAAAGCGGTGCAGCCACTTCCGAAAGGAAACATCCTGCTGCCATTTTTTGCCGGTGCCACGATGGATGCCGATCCCCTCTCGCAGCGAAGCTGGTACCTTTGCCAGCGACATGAATGAAAAGGATTGCGTCATGCTGCCATCCCTTGCCGATCGTTATCGCGGTGCCCTTCTCGGTCTGGCGTGCGGCGACGCCGTAGGTACTACGGTTGAGTTCAAACCACGCGGATCATTCCAACCGTTGACCGACATGGTTGGTGGTGGCCCCTTCCACCTCGAACCCGGGCAATGGACCGATGACACCTCGATGGCGTTGTGTCTGGCGGAAAGTCTGCTGACCAAAAATGGCTTCAATGCGGTTGATCAGATGGGCCGCTATCTCAATTGGTGGCAGTGGGGTTATCTCAGCTCGACTGGTGAGTGTTTCGATATCGGCACGACCGTCAGTCAGGCGCTGGCACACTATCAGCAAACCGCTGACCCTTTTGCCGGCTCGACCGACCCATACAGCGCTGGTAACGGTTCGCTGATGCGCCTGGCTCCGGTGGTGCTGTTTTACTTTCCCGATCTCCAGCAGATCCACACCTTTGCCGCCGACAGTTCGCGAACTACCCACGCCGCCCCGGAAGCCATCGAGTGTTGCCAGTTGCTGGCTGGCTTGATCGCCAAAGCCCTTGCAGGCGCAAGCAAAGCAGAGCTGCGCCGGCTGTCATCCGCCAGCTTCTCACAGCCCAAGGTCGCGGCCATTGCCCGTGGCGATTACTTCAGCCTGTCCGAGGCAGATATCAAAGGCAGCGGCTACAGCGTGCAGTCGCTGGAAGCAGCGCTGTGGTGCTTTCAGCGTACGAACAGCTTTGCAGCAGCGATATTGCAAGCGGCCAATCTGGGCGATGACGCCGATACCACTGCTGCGATTACCGGTCAGTTGGCCGGCGCCTATTACGGCGTACAGGGCATTCCTGCGCATTGGCTCGCTACCCTGCACGACGGTGCAGAGATTGCGGCTATAGCCGACCGTTTGCTCGCAGCTTCCCGAATTCGCCCGACTGAATGAACGCAGCGCAAACGCTACACTGCTCGGCACCTGCCCTTCAATACAGCGAGATCTGACCATGTCCCCGCGCCTGCTTTTGGCTCTGTCGCCGTTACTGTTCTGCCCGCTCCTCCATGCCGCCGTTGACTGCGCGAATGCCAGCGATCAGGCGACAATGAATCAGTGTGCAGGCCAGGATTTTAAAGCGGCGGACAAGGAACTGAACACGGTATATCAGCAGATCACGGCACGGTTGAAGGACAATGCGGACGGCAAAAAACTGTTGGTCAGTGCACAGCGGGCGTGGATCGGGTTTCGCGATACCGAGTGCAAGTTCTCCGCCTCGGGCGTCGCGGGTGGAAGCGTCTATCCGCTGATTTACAGCAACTGCATGACCAGCATGACGAAAACCCGGGTTGAATCGTTGAAACAGTATCTGAAGTGCGAAGAAGGTGACATGAGCTGTCCGGTGCCGGGCGCCTGACACAGCTCTGAACCACAGACCCGCTCCCCAGTTGAAAGGCTTCCACTGGTGGGAGCGAGCCTGCTCGCGAAGCTGTCAGCCAGACACTGACCACTGAACGATCAAACGTGCGGATCCCCCGGCGCCTTGCTCGGCACCGCGTACTGCGGCTTGAGATGACCGTCCTGATCAAGCAACCAGGCATCCATGATCTGCCGCACCACTGGCCCGGCGACACGACCGCCGGCCTCGCCGTTTTCGATCATTACCGAAATGGCAATCTTCGGATGTTCAGCCGGGGCGAAACCGACGAACAAGGCGTTGTCGCGGTGGCGCTCAAGGGTTTTCTCGCGGTTGTAGCGCTCGCCCTGCTTGATCGCCACCACCTGCGCCGTACCGCTCTTGCCAGCGATGCGGTATTGCGCACCCGCCGCAGCCGCGCGGGCAATACCTCGAGCATCATGCATCACCATTTGCATGCCGTGGTTGACCTGCTCCCAGTCGCGCGGATCCTTGAGCAGAATGTTCGGCATCGGATGCTCGTCGACTGGCGCGACGCCATCGACGGTTTTGGCCAGGTGCGGACGGTTCCACACCCCTTTGTTGGCGATCAATGCCGTGGCCTGAGCCAGTTGCAGCGGCGTGACCTGCATATAACCCTGACCGATACCGAGGATCACGGTTTCGCCCGGGAACCAGGCCTGGCGCCGCGTGGCGCGCTTCCAGGCTTGCGACGGCATGAGGCCGGGTGACTCTTCGAACATGTCCAGCGAGACTTTCTCACCGAGGCCGAACATCGCCATGTAATCATGCAGGCGATCGATGCCGAGCTTGTGGGCCAGATCATAGAAGTAAGTATCGTTGGAGCGCATGATCGCTGCATCCATGTCCACCCACCCGTCACCGCTGTGGTTCCAGTTGCGATACTTGTGATCGAAATCAGGGAGCTGGTAGTAACCGGGGTCGAACACGCGGGTCTGCGGTGTCACGACGCCAGCATCGAGGCCAGCAATCGCCACTTCCGGCTTGATGGTCGATCCCGGTGCGTAGAGCCCGCGCAGGACACGGTTAAACAATGGTCGGTCGATCGAGTCACGCAATGCCGAGTATTCCTTGGAGCTGATGCCGGTCACAAACAGATTCGGGTCGAAGCTCGGATTGCTGACCATCGCCAATACTTCGCCCGTCGACGGATCAAGCGCTACCACTGAACCACGGCGATCGCCCAAGGCGGCCTCTGCCGCTTCCTGCAGTTTGACGTCGAGGCTGAGCACGATGTTTTTACCCGGAACCGGATCGGTGTGTTTAAGCACCCGAAGCACCCGACCCTGAGCGTTGGTTTCGACTTCCTCATAACCGACATGGCCATGTAACTGCGCTTCATAGAATCGCTCAATGCCGGTTTTACCAATGGATTGAGTGCCGCGGTACTCGACCGAATCCAGGGTTTTTGCTTCTTTTTCGTTGATCCGGCCAACGTAGCCGATTGAATGGGCAAAATGCGCCCCGAGCGGATAATCGCGAACAAATTGCGGCTCGACATCAATGCCCGGCAAACGAAACTCGTTGACGGCCAATACGGCGATTTGCTCTTCGGTCAGCTCGTAGAACAGCGTCACCGGGGTAAACGGGTGACGGGATTGCTTCATCGCCTTGTCGAAAACCGCGCGATCCTCCGCGGGCAGATGCAAGAGATTGATGACCTCGTCCAGCTCTTGATTGACGTCGCTGGCGCGTTCGCGGGTGATGGTCAGGTTGAAGCTGGGACGATTATCGGCGAGTACCACGCCATTGCGGTCGTAGATCAGGCCGCGCGTCGGCGGGATCGGCAAGACGTGAACGCGGTTGTTTTCCGAGATGGTCGAGTGGTAATCGAACTCCACTACTTGCAGGATGTACAAGCGCACGACCAGAGCGCAGCTGACGGCGAAGACGAACAAGGCGCAGGCAATCAACCGTTTGTTGACCAGACGCGTCTCTTTTTCGTGGTCCTTGATCGGGATGGCTTCAGGCATTTCTACAGCAACTCTTTGACATGAATGAATGCCGATCCTTGGGCATGGCTGCAGTCCGTAAAAACGAGCTGCACCATACCAAAAACTGCCCGGTCACTTCAGGACGTTTTTTTAATGACGATGGTTAGAGCGGATCAATGCACCGGCGAAACTTTCTCGCAGGCAAAACAAAACCCCAACTGCTTTCGCAATTGGGGTTTCGGAATTTAATCTTGACGATGACCTACTCTCACATGGGGAAACCCCACACTACCATCGGCGATGCATCGTTTCACTGCTGAGTTCGGGATGGGATCAGGTGGTTCCAACGCTCTATGGTCGTCAAGAAATTCGGGTACTGACTCGTGACCAGATGGCCTCGCTTCAGCAAATCGGGTATGTGACAGCTGTCGGTGTTTGTGCGTTTCGAACTTTCGGTTCGTTTCGTCTTCACACACCGCAATCTGGTCTCTTTCGAGTTCGCAAATTGCTTGGGTGTTATATGGTCAAGCCTCACGGGCAATTAGTATTGGTTAGCTCAACGCCTCACAGCGCTTACACACCCAACCTATCAACGTCGTAGTCTTCGACGGCCCTTCAGGGAACTCAAGGTTCCAGTGAGATCTCATCTTGAGGCAAGTTTCCCGCTTAGATGCTTTCAGCGGTTATCTTTCCCGAACATAGCTACCCGGCAATGCCACTGGCGTGACAACCGGAACACCAGAGGTTCGTCCACTCCGGTCCTCTCGTACTAGGAGCAGCCCCTCTCAAATCTCAAACGTCCACGGCAGATAGGGACCGAACTGTCTCACGACGTTCTAAACCCAGCTCGCGTACCACTTTAAATGGCGAACAGCCATACCCTTGGGACCGGCTTCAGCCCCAGGATGTGATGAGCCGACATCGAGGTGCCAAACACCGCCGTCGATATGAACTCTTGGGCGGTATCAGCCTGTTATCCCCGGAGTACCTTTTATCCGTTGAGCGATGGCCCTTCCATACAGAACCACCGGATCACTAAGACCTACTTTCGTACCTGCTCGACGTGTCTGTCTCGCAGTCAAGCGCGCTTTTGCCTTTATACTCTACGACCGATTTCCGACCGGTCTGAGCGCACCTTCGTACTCCTCCGTTACTCTTTAGGAGGAGACCGCCCCAGTCAAACTACCCACCATACACTGTCCTCGATCCGGATAACGGACCTGAGTTAGAACCTCAAAGTTGCCAGGGTGGTATTTCAAGGATGGCTCCACGCGAACTGGCGTCCACGCTTCAAAGCCTCCCACCTATCCTACACAAGCAAATTCAAAGTCCAGTGCAAAGCTATAGTAAAGGTTCACGGGGTCTTTCCGTCTAGCCGCGGATACACTGCATCTTCACAGCGATTTCAATTTCACTGAGTCTCGGGTGGAGACAGCGCCGCCATCGTTACGCCATTCGTGCAGGTCGGAACTTACCCGACAAGGAATTTCGCTACCTTAGGACCGTTATAGTTACGGCCGCCGTTTACCGGGGCTTCGATCAAGAGCTTCGCGTTAGCTAACCCCATCAATTAACCTTCCGGCACCGGGCAGGCGTCACACCCTATACGTCCACTTTCGTGTTTGCAGAGTGCTGTGTTTTTAATAAACAGTCGCAGCGGCCTGGTATCTTCGACCGGCATGAGCTTACGGAGCAAGTCCTTCACCCTCACCGGCGCACCTTCTCCCGAAGTTACGGTGCCATTTTGCCTAGTTCCTTCACCCGAGTTCTCTCAAGCGCCTTGGTATTCTCTACCCAACCACCTGTGTCGGTTTGGGGTACGGTTCCTGGTTACCTGAAGCTTAGAAGCTTTTCTTGGAAGCATGGCATCAACCACTTCGTCACCCAAAGGGTAACTCGTCATCAGCTCTCGGCCTTAAGATCCCGGATTTACCTAAGATCTCAGCCTACCACCTTAAACTTGGACAACCAACGCCAAGCTGGCCTAGCCTTCTCCGTCCCTCCATCGCAATAACCAGAAGTACAGGAATATTAACCTGTTTTCCATCGACTACGCTTTTCAGCCTCGCCTTAGGGACCGACTAACCCTGCGTCGATTAACGTTGCGCAGGAAACCTTGGTCTTTCGGCGTGGGTGTTTTTCACACCCATTGTCGTTACTCATGTCAGCATTCGCACTTCTGATACCTCCAGCAAGCTTCTCAACTCACCTTCACAGGCTTACAGAACGCTCCTCTACCGCATCACCCGAGGGTGATACCCGTAGCTTCGGTGTATGGTTTGAGCCCCGTTACATCTTCCGCGCAGGCCGACTCGACTAGTGAGCTATTACGCTTTCTTTAAAGGGTGGCTGCTTCTAAGCCAACCTCCTAGCTGTCTAAGCCTTCCCACATCGTTTCCCACTTAACCATAACTTTGGGACCTTAGCTGACGGTCTGGGTTGTTTCCCTTTTCACGACGGACGTTAGCACCCGCCGTGTGTCTCCCATGCTCGGCACTTGTAGGTATTCGGAGTTTGCATCGGTTTGGTAAGTCGGGATGACCCCCTAGCCGAAACAGTGCTCTACCCCCTACAGTGATACATGAGGCGCTACCTAAATAGCTTTCGAGGAGAACCAGCTATCTCCGAGCTTGATTAGCCTTTCACTCCGATCCACAGGTCATCCGCTAACTTTTCAACGGTAGTCGGTTCGGTCCTCCAGTCAGTGTTACCTAACCTTCAACCTGCCCATGGATAGATCGCCCGGTTTCGGGTCTATTCCCAGCGACTAGACGCCCTATTAAGACTCGCTTTCGCTACGCCTCCCCTATTCGGTTAAGCTCGCCACTGAAAATAAGTCGCTGACCCATTATACAAAAGGTACGCAGTCACCCAACAAAGTGGGCTCCCACTGCTTGTACGCATACGGTTTCAGGATCTATTTCACTCCCCTCTCCGGGGTTCTTTTCGCCTTTCCCTCACGGTACTAGTTCACTATCGGTCAGTCAGTAGTATTTAGCCTTGGAGGATGGTCCCCCCATATTCAGACAAAGTTTCTCGTGCTCCGTCCTACTCGATTTCATTGATAAGAGATTTTCGCGTACAGGGCTATCACCCACTATGGCCGCACTTTCCAGAGCGTTCCGCTAATCTCAAATCAACTTAAGGGCTAGTCCCCGTTCGCTCGCCACTACTAAGGGAATCTCGGTTGATTTCTTTTCCTCAGGGTACTTAGATGTTTCAGTTCCCCTGGTTCGCCTCTTGCACCTATGTATTCAGCACAAGATAACCATCTTATGATGGCTGGGTTCCCCCATTCAGACATCTCCGGATCAAAGTCTGTTTGCCGACTCCCCGAAGCTTTTCGCAGGCTACCACGTCTTTCATCGCCTCTGACTGCCAAGGCATCCACCGTATGCGCTTCTTCACTTGACCATATAACCCCAAGCAATCTGGTTATACTGTGAAGACGACATTCGCCGAAAATTCGAATTTCTCAACTAAGAGAACTCACAAATTTTACCTTAGCCTGATCCGTTACCAGTGAAAGTAACGTTCAGTCTATCTTTCTATCACATACCCAAATTTTTAAAGAACGATCTAATCAAAAGACTAGAAATCAATATTCGCACCGAATATTCATTTCTAAGCTTTCAGAAGCAGTTTATATGGTGGAGCCAAGCGGGATCGAACCGCTGACCTCCTGCGTGCAAGGCAGGCGCTCTCCCAGCTGAGCTATGGCCCCATAACAAAATTGGTGGGTCTGGGCAGATTCGAACTGCCGACCTCACCCTTATCAGGGGTGCGCTCTAACCAACTGAGCTACAGACCCAATTTCGAGCGCGTAACTGTTAGCCTGGAGCTATCAGCTTGGAGCTTAAAGCTGCTTCTATCGTCTTCTTCAATGAATCAAGCAATTCGTGTGGGAGCTCATGGAGCAGCTGATGTCGTCGATTAAGGAGGTGATCCAGCCGCAGGTTCCCCTACGGCTACCTTGTTACGACTTCACCCCAGTCATGAATCACACCGTGGTAACCGTCCTCCCGAAGGTTAGACTAGCTACTTCTGGTGCAACCCACTCCCATGGTGTGACGGGCGGTGTGTACAAGGCCCGGGAACGTATTCACCGTGACATTCTGATTCACGATTACTAGCGATTCCGACTTCACGCAGTCGAGTTGCAGACTGCGATCCGGACTACGATCGGTTTTATGGGATTAGCTCCACCTCGCGGCTTGGCAACCCTTTGTACCGACCATTGTAGCACGTGTGTAGCCCAGGCCGTAAGGGCCATGATGACTTGACGTCATCCCCACCTTCCTCCGGTTTGTCACCGGCAGTCTCCTTAGAGTGCCCACCATAACGTGCTGGTAACTAAGGACAAGGGTTGCGCTCGTTACGGGACTTAACCCAACATCTCACGACACGAGCTGACGACAGCCATGCAGCACCTGTCTCAATGTTCCCGAAGGCACCCATCCATCTCTGGAAAGTTCATTGGATGTCAAGGCCTGGTAAGGTTCTTCGCGTTGCTTCGAATTAAACCACATGCTCCACCGCTTGTGCGGGCCCCCGTCAATTCATTTGAGTTTTAACCTTGCGGCCGTACTCCCCAGGCGGTCAACTTAATGCGTTAGCTGCGCCACTAAGAGCTCAAGGCTCCCAACGGCTAGTTGACATCGTTTACGGCGTGGACTACCAGGGTATCTAATCCTGTTTGCTCCCCACGCTTTCGCACCTCAGTGTCAGTATCAGTCCAGGTGGTCGCCTTCGCCACTGGTGTTCCTTCCTATATCTACGCATTTCACCGCTACACAGGAAATTCCACCACCCTCTACCATACTCTAGCTCGACAGTTTTGAATGCAGTTCCCAGGTTGAGCCCGGGGATTTCACATCCAACTTAACGAACCACCTACGCGCGCTTTACGCCCAGTAATTCCGATTAACGCTTGCACCCTCTGTATTACCGCGGCTGCTGGCACAGAGTTAGCCGGTGCTTATTCTGTCGGTAACGTCAAAATTGCAGAGTATTAATCTACAACCCTTCCTCCCAACTTAAAGTGCTTTACAATCCGAAGACCTTCTTCACACACGCGGCATGGCTGGATCAGGCTTTCGCCCATTGTCCAATATTCCCCACTGCTGCCTCCCGTAGGAGTCTGGACCGTGTCTCAGTTCCAGTGTGACTGATCATCCTCTCAGACCAGTTACGGATCGTCGCCTTGGTGAGCCATTACCTCACCAACTAGCTAATCCGACCTAGGCTCATCTGATAGCGCAAGGCCCGAAGGTCCCCTGCTTTCTCCCGTAGGACGTATGCGGTATTAGCGTTCCTTTCGAAACGTTGTCCCCCACTACCAGGCAGATTCCTAGGCATTACTCACCCGTCCGCCGCTGAATCCAGGAGCAAGCTCCTTTCATCCGCTCGACTTGCATGTGTTAGGCCTGCCGCCAGCGTTCAATCTGAGCCATGATCAAACTCTTCAGTTCAAACATCTTTGGGTTTTTAAGAAACCCTAAACTTGGCTCAGCAATCGTTGGTTACATCTTTGATTTCTCGCGGAGTAACTTGTGATGCTGATAATCTTGTTGACTATCAGTCTGACTCCACAAGCACCCACACGAATTGCTTGATTCAGTTGTTAAAGAGCGGTTGGTTAAGATCTTTCGTCTCAACCGAGGCGCGCATTCTACAGCAGCCTCATTTACTGTCAAGTGATTATTTTCAGAAGCTTTCGAAGATTTCTTCAACAACTTCAACCACTTGCGCTTCCGATCTCTCGTCAGCGGGAGGCGAATTCTACAGCGTTACACGCTGCTGTCAACACCTCTTTTTCAACTTCCTTTCGGGCTTCGATGAACTGAAGCCGCTTGCCGCCGAAACCTATTTAACTCGTTGAATCTCAAGGAGTTTTCCGTTTCGACTGCGCCGGAAGTGGGGCGAATTATAGACAGATCCGATCCATCGTCAAGCAGTAATTTCGTATTTCTATCAAAACGGTTAAAAACGCCATCTCTATATAGACGTAACGAAAACCAGTGCGCAGTATATTGCCCAACACCAACAATAAACCTCTCCTGCTCTAACTTTGGACGATGCCACGCAATGAATGACCAACCAAGATCGCTTGCCTCCATGCTGTTTCCGGTTGGCCTGCTATTAATAGCCATGGCATCGATCCAGTCTGGCGCCTCGCTGGCGAAAAGCATGTTCGCCGTCGTTGGTGCTCAGGGCACCACCACGCTGCGCCTTATCTTTGCAAGTGTGATCATGTTGCTGATACTGCGCCCCTGGCGGGCCAAGCTGACGGCCAGATCGCTGCGCACCGTGATCGTCTACGGGATGGCGCTGGGCGGCATGAACTTCCTCTTCTATATGTCATTGCGCACGGTCCCGCTGGGCATTGCCGTTGCCCTCGAATTCACCGGCCCGCTCGCCGTAGCGATCTATGCATCCCGCCGGGCAATCGATTTTCTGTGGATCGCCCTCGCCGCGGTTGGTTTGTTCCTGTTGATCCCCAGCGGAGCCACCGGCGCCGGGATTGACCTGGTTGGCGCCGGCTATGCACTGGGCGCAGGCGTCTGCTGGGCGCTGTACATTCTGTTCGGACAAAAAGCCGGGGCCGATAATGGCGTCACGACTGCCGCGCTTGGGGTGATGATCGCCGCGCTGTTCGTAGCGCCGATCGGCATCATCCATGCTGGCGCAGCGCTGCTCACCCCCTCGTTGATCCCGATCGCTATCGGTGTGGCGATCCTGTCCACCGCCCTGCCCTACACCCTGGAGATGGTCGCACTCACGCGCATGCCGGCGCGTACGTTTGGCACGTTGATGAGCATCGAGCCGGCCTTCGGCGCGCTGTCCGGCCTTTTGTTTCTGCAGGAATTCCTCACGCTGTCACAATGGATGGCCATTCTGTGCATTATTCTGGCTTCCGTCGGCGCCACCATGACCATGGGCAGCGCCGCAAAACCGGCAATCGCGGCCGATTGAATGCGCAAGTGACGAAGGTCTGGCAATTGCAGCGCATTTAGGCCATGTTTAGCCGTGTAACCCAATGCCAGACATGGATTTTTTCACACAGGGACGGACAACGCTCAACGCGTAGCGAACACAGGCAGACCCGAGCGACAGACTCGTGGCCGCTATAAGGACGGTAATGAAACGAATTTTGCTACTGATCGCCATCCTGGCAATTGCGGGTTGTGCGGCGACTTCGGAAACACAGGTCAAGCGCGGGAAAAAAGGGCTGCATATCAACTGTTCGGGGCTGTCGTCCTCCTGGGACAAGTGCTACGCCAGTGCCGCCAACGCCTGTTTGCCGAAAGGCTACAAGGTGATTGCCAAATCCGGTGACGCCGTCGAAGAGCCCGGCGATTATCCGTTCGGTCTCAACCCTGCCGGCTACACCAGCCGCAGCATGATCGTCATCTGCAAATAACTTAGCGTGGTTCGGCCATCTGACGGCCGATCTCGTCTTGGCTGGACTTCAGCACCGCTTGCTGAATGTCCGGCGTGACCAGCATGCGCGCCACCACCAGCGCGCCGACGCATTGCGCCAGAATCGACCACGCCAGGCTGTCGCTTTCCAGGATCTGAGCCCAGCGCTCATGCAACCGACAAATCCACAATTGCGCTTGTTCGCGCACCTGCACATCCGAGCGGGCGATTTCCGCGCCCAGCGCCGGCAACGCGCAACCGACTTCCGGCTGTTCGACATGGGTCATGCTCAAATAGTGTTTGAGACAGCGCTGCAATCTCTGGCGATCCTGCTCGCCCTCCCCGCCTCCGCCCAGCCGCTCAAGACTCTGGCTCAGCTCGCGCTCGACAATCGCCGTGAACAGTTCATCTTTCGAAGAAAAGTGGCTGTAGAACGCCGCGCCGCTCAAGCCGATCGCCTTCATCAACGCATCGACGCCAACTGTGGAAAACCCTGAGCGTTTTGCCGACAGCGCGCTGCTCTGCAATAACTTTTCTCGGGTTTCCAGCTTGTGACTGGCGGAATAGCGCATGAGCGTGACCTCGAATCGATGACCTTGACGTTGCCGAAATCCTAGCATAACGTTCGTTCACTTAACGATCGTTAAATAAAGGGATCCACCCATGAATAACAACAAGGTCGTATTGGTCGTTGGCGCAGGCGACTCAACAGGCGGAGCGATTGCCAAGCGTTTTGCCCGGGAGGGATTCATCGCTTGCGTCACCCGGCGTAGCGCCGACAAATTGCAACCGCTGGTTGACGCGATCAACGCTGAAGGCGGTGAAGCCCATGGTTTCGCCTGCGATGCGCGCAAGGAAGATGACGTCGTCGCACTGATCGAAGACATCGAAACCCGCCTCGGCCCGATCGAAGCCTTCGTCTTCAATATCGGCGCCAACGTGCCGTGCAGCATTCTCGAAGAAACCGCGCGCAAATATTTCAAGATCTGGGAAATGGCCTGTTTCTCAGGCTTTCTCAATGCCCGCGAAGTGGCCAAACGCATGGTCACCCGTCAGCGCGGCACGATTTTGTTCACCGGTGCGACCGCCGGGCTGCGTGGTGCTGCAGGATTCGCCGCGTTCGCGGGTGCCAAACACGGGATTCGCGCGCTGGCGCAAAGCATGGCGCGGGAGTTGGGGCCGATGAACATCCATGTCGCCCATATCGTGGTCGACGGGGCTATCGACACCGATTTTATCCGCACCAGTTTCCCCGAGAAGTACGCGACGAAGGATCAGGATGGCATTCTCGATCCCGAGCACATAGCGGAGAACTACTGGTACCTGCACAGCCAACCGAGGGATGCCTGGACCTTTGAACTGGATCTGCGCCCGTGGAATGAACGCTGGTAAGCCCTCGCCATAACAACAAGCAGAGAGACGCGATAATGACGAAAACCGTGGAGTTCTATTTCGACCTCGGCAGCCCTGCCACCTATCTGGCTTACACCCAGCTACCGAAGCTCTGCGCCGAAACCGGCAGTCAGCTGCGCTACATTCCGATGCTGCTAGGCGGAGTTTTCAAGGCGACGGGCAATGCATCACCGGCAATGATTCCAGCGAAAGGTCGTTATATGTTCGAGGATCTGAACCGCTATGCGAAACGCTACGCGGTGCCGCTGAAAATCAATCCGCACTTTCCGATCAATACGCTGATGCTGATGCGCGCAGTAACTGGCATTCAGCTTCATCATCCCGAACGCTTTCAGGCTTTTATCGATTGTCTGTTCAAAGCGCTTTGGATCGAAGGACGCAACTTGAATGAGCCTGAAACCGTGGCCGCCGTGTTAAGTGAACACGGTTTCGAGCCGCAGGTGGTGATGGCGTTGGTCAATGACGAGTCAGTCAAGGCCGTACTCAAAGAGAATACCGAAACAGCCATTGAACGCGGTGTTTTTGGCGCCCCGAGCATGTTCGTCGGTAACCAACTGTATTTCGGACAGGACCGATTGGAGTTCGTCGAAGCGGCGTTGCGCGAGCTCTAGAACAAAGCCAGACCCGGGCGCTGGCTACAGCGCCCGGGTGTCAATCGCTTAAATGGCCGCGGTCCGCGTGTTCAGCCATTCCAGCGCAGCCCCTTGCAGCAGCGGGCTTAAACGTTCACGCACCTCGGTGTGATAAGCGTTGAACCACTGCTTCTCCTCTTCCGTCAGCAGTGTCGGCAACAGGCAACGCGTGTCGATCGGGCACAGCGTCAGGGTTTCGAACTCGAGAAACTCCCCGAACTCGCTATTGCCCGCCTCGCGGTTCATCGCCAGGTTTTCAATGCGCACGCCCCACCGACCCGGACGATAAGTGCCCGGCTCGATGGACGTGATCATCCCCGGTTGCATGGCGGTTTGCGGCGCAGGTGCGGCCTGGTAGGCAATGACTTGCGGACCTTCGTGGACGTTAAGGAAATAGCCAACGCCATGTCCGGTGCCGTGACCGTAATCGACGTTGTCCGCCCAGATCGGCGCACGGGCGATGGCGTCCAGCAATGGCGAAAGAATGCCTTTGGGGAAGCGTGCCCGCGACAGCGCAATCACGCCTTTCAACACCCGCGTACAGTCGCGTTTCTGCTCATCGGTCGGCGTACCGACGGGCACCATCCGCGTGATGTCGGTAGTACCACCCAGGTATTGCCCGCCGGAGTCGATCAACAGCAAGCCGTCACCTTCTATGACCGCATGCTCTTCTTCGGTGGCGTGGTAATGCGGCATGGCGCCGTTGGCATTGAACGCGGCAATGGTGTTGAAACTCAGCGAGACGTAATCCGGACGACGCTCACGAGCTGAAGTGAGCTTCTCATCAATGGTCAATTCGGTAATGCGTTCGCGCCCCCAGGCCGACTCCAACCAGGCGAAAAACTCGCACAGCGCCGCACCGTCCTGCTCCATCGCCCGGCGAATATGTTGCGCATCCGCTTCGCTTTTTTGCGATTTGGCGAGCGTGGTCGGGTTCAAGCCTTCGACCAGTTTCACTTCGCTGTCGAGGTTGTCCAACAGGCCAGTGGTGACTCGCGCCGGATCGACCAGCAGGCTCGCGCCCTTCGGCACGTCACGCAAAGCGTGCGCAATATCGCTGTAGTCGCGCAGCGTCACGCCGTCCTGCTCCAGCACTGCGCGCAAATTCGCGTCGACTTTGCTCAGCGCGACGAACAGCGTCGCTTGCTGTTGACTGATCAAGGCAAACGAAACAAACACTGGGTTGAACGACACGTCGCCGCCGCGCAGGTTGAACAGCCAGGCGATGTCGTCGAGGGTGGCGATGAAATGCCAGTCGGCACCGCGCTCCTGCAAGGTTTCGCGCAGTCTGGCGAGTTTTTCGCCACGGCTGACCGTCGCCTGCGGTGGCAGATGCGGATAGATCGGCGCATTCGGCAGGCTCGGACGGTCGCTCCAGACTTGCTGCAGCAAGTCGAGGTCAGTGCGCAGACGAGCTCCACGTGCTTCGAGCTTGCTGCTCAAGGTACGCGCCGATGCCACGGCCATTACCGCACCGTCAACCGCGACCACGCCACCCTCCGGTGTCTGCTCGGCCAGCCAGTCCAGCGGGCTCGGCTGCCCCGGTTGCAACTTGACCAGCTCGATGCCGCTGCCCTTGAGTTCCTTGGTCGCCTGCTCCCAGTAACGGCTGTCGGCCCAGACCCCGGCGAAATCGGCGGTGACGATCAGCGTGCCGACCGAACCATGGAAACCCGACAACCATTGCCGGCCCTGCCAGTAGCCCGGCAGATATTCCGACAGATGCGGGTCGGCGGACGGCACCAGCAACGCATGGATGCCTTCGCGGCGCATCAGTTCGCGGGTGTGCGCCAGGCGCTGGGGCACCGATCCTTCGGTCAAGGTCTGGGTACTCATCATGTCTCCTGCTAATCATTTCATCGTTATTGTTCGTAGCCGTTTATCCGGCTCGTTTAAAGCCCTGTCGCCCAGAATGCCGGGGCACTGGCGCAGGCGCTCTTGATCAGTTCAACGGCCTTGTCGACATCCTCGGCGGTGGTGAAACGGCCAAGGCTCAGGCGGATGGTGCGGCCGGCCAGATGCGCGTCATGCCCCAGCGCCAGCAGCACGTGAGACGGCGCGTTACTTGCCGAATTGCACGCCGACGTCGCGGAAAAAGCGATCGACTGGCTCAACGCCGCACTGTTGAACTCACCTTCGCTGAAGGTCAGGCTCAAGGTGTGCGGAATACGCTGGCTGGCACAGCCGTTCAGGCGCACGCCCGGCAGGCTCAGCAGTTGTTCGAGCAAGCGTTGGCGCAGCGCGACAATGGTTGCTTTCTCCGCGTCGAAGGCTTCGGCGGCCAAGGCAAACGCGGCGCCCATGCCGGCAATCTGGTGGGTCGCCAACGTCCCGGAACGCAATCCACCTTCGTGACCGCCGCCGTGAATCTGCGCCTGCAAACGCTGCTGCGCACGCGGGCCGACGTACAACGCGCCGACGCCTTTGGGGCCATAGAGCTTGTGCGCGGAAAACGACATCAGGTCCACAGGCCACTGCCCCAGATCGATGGCGACTTTACCGGCACCCTGCGCGGCATCAACGTGAAACAACGCCCCGCGAGCCCGGACGACTTCGCCAATCGCTTGCACATCATTGACGGTACCGAGTTCGTTGTTGACCAGCATCAGCGAAACCAGAAAGGTGTCGTCGCGCAGGGCTTCGCTGACCGCTTGCGCCGTGATCAAACCGTTGGCGTCGGGCACCAGATAGGTCACGGCGACGCCGCTATCCTGCAACTGGCGGGCGGTATCGAGGATGGCTTTGTGTTCGATCTGGCTGGTGATGATGTGGCCGCCGGGTACACCGCGCGCCTGCGCCACGCCCTTGAGGGCAAGGTTGTTGGATTCGGTGGCGCCGGAGGTCCAGACGATCTGCCCGGCATTGGCGCCGACCAGTCCGGCGACTTGCTGGCGCGCCTGCTCGACCGTGTGCCGGGCCTGCTGGCCGAAGGCATGGGAGCTGGAAGCCGGGTTACCGAAATTGCCGTGAAACCCCAGACACTCGATCATCACCTGGATGACCCGCTCGTCCACCGGGGTAGTGGCGGCGTAATCGAAATACAACGGACGTGTGTTCATAAAAGACTCGCAGAGCGTGTTCCGGGATCAGGAGGCTCGTGTCTGCAAACGGCACCGCGCAGCCTTGTGAGCTGCGCGTCGGTTCGAGAGCGTCATCAATACCTGATCGGATGCCGTTAAAGAAGGACAACTTCATTTAAAAGTGCGTAGGAACGCTCCTGAAGCCGAGCTTAACAGGCATCCGGCCTGCGGTTGAAGCAATGCGTCAGCGAAAGCTTTCGAGAAGTAACGGGTACAGGGAAATCACCAGCAGCGCAGCCATGCCCCAGTTGAACACCCGCAACCAGCGCGGCTCCTTCAGTACATTGCGCAATAAAGTCCCGCAGGCCGCCCAGACACCGACGCTGGGCAAGTTGATGATGGCAAACACCGCAGCGATCACCACGACGTTGGTGAAATAACCCTGCATCGGCGTATAGGTGCTGATCGCGCCGATGGCCATGATCCAGGCTTTCGGGTTTACCCATTGAAACGCCGCGGCACCGAGATAGCTGATCGGCCTGGCCTCGCCTTCGACATTGTCGCCGACCGGCCCCGAGTGGGCGATTTTCCACGCCAGGTACAACAGATACGCCGCGCCGACGTAGCGCAGTATCGTGTAGAGAATCGGATAGTTCTGAAACACCGCGCCCAGACCAAAGCCCACCGCCACGACCAATACGAAGAAGCCGCAGGTGATGCCGAGCATGTGTGGAATGGTGCGGTTGAAGCCGAAATTCACCCCTGATGCCAACAACATGGTGTTGTTCGGCCCCGGCGTTATCGAGGTGACAAGGGCAAACAGGGCAAAGCCCAACAGCAGATCAAGCGAGAGGGTCATAGCGGGCAGTCCGTCAGGGTCATTCAGAGGTAGACCCTATCCCACTGCGCACGCCCGGCCCACGGACAGTTACGCAAAACTTGCAGCAGTACAGTTGCGTTTCAGCTTGGACGACCGTGCAGCTGTACGGCACGCTCGGCGCTCATCTCGCCTTGCTGATCGAAGCCGTAGGATTTCTGTGGCTGGCCCAGCAGTGCGGCTTTTTTCGCGTGATATTCGTCGAAGGACAGGCCACTGCGGTTCAGCGCTTCGAGCGCCAGTTCACGGGATTCTTCCGCAGTATAAGGGCGCAATTCCGGCGCAACGTGGCCGGCACATCCGGCAAGTACGGAAACAGCGAGCAGCAGCGAAACAGTCAGTAAACGATTCATGGGGGCGTCCTGGCGAGCAGTGTTGGTCGATGTAGAAAGGCTACGCCGCGGCACGCTCGCGCAGAAATCAACGCTCTCAATAGTGGCTATCAGTAATTCGCCACGGCCAGTGATGAATCGGCCTAACCGAGCAACCGGCAATGCAGCGCGTCATCGTGGCTGCGCGCGATGCTGCTGAGCACCTGGAACGAATTGAAGGTGATGGTTTTCGCCCGATGCCGACGAATCAGTTGCCAGAAATCCTGCTCACCGGTCTCGAAACTGCGAAACGCCGCCTCCCCCGCCTCGCGGGTCTGCCATTGCAGAAACCCCAGCACGCGGCGGCCATCGTCGCTGGCTTGCACACTCGCGCTGACAAATCCTGCATAACGCTGGGCCAGGTGCTCGGTTTGTAGCGCCAGTTCCGCCACCAGGGCTGGCTGCTGGAGCGGTTCGATTTCAAATTCGATCAATTGCGTAAAGCTGCGGTTTTGCACGGATGCTTGCATGGTGTCCCCACTTATCGTCAGGCGAATCTTGCGACTCGAAGGCCAGCAGGGTAAAACCTCCAGTTAAGTCAAGGTCAAGAGCTGTTTCCAATGATCTGTAAAGAACAGGTGCGTAAACCGTTGACCGTCGGTGAAGTGGCGGCGCGCAGCGGCGTCGCGGTCACGGCCCTGCATTTTTATGAAACCAAAGGCTTGATCAAGAGCCAGCGCAACGCGGGCAATCAGCGCCGCTATGGGCGTGAGGTGCTGCGCCGGGTGGCGCTGATCAAAGTGGCGCAGCGCCTGGGCATCCCGCTGGCGCAGATTGGCGACGCATTGCAAATGCTTCCGGACGATCGCGCGCCGACCGCCGCCGACTGGCAAATCCTCTCGGAGCGCTGGCGGCGGGAGCTGGATGAGCGCATAGAACAATTGCTGTTACTGCGCGACCGCCTCGACGGTTGCATCGGTTGCGGGTGTTTGTCGATGGAGGCCTGCCCGCTGCGCAATCACGGCGATGTGCTCGGTGAACAGGGTCCGGGGCCGCATTTTCCCAACGATTGACGGCTCGTCGGGCCAACCTCTGCACTGCGCCGAGCGTTCTATAGTGGTTTTGCCACCCATCCGGTGGACCCCATTTCGTAGAACAAAATCAGGGAGAACGTCATGAGCGTCAAACCCATTCCCGAGGGGTATCACAGCATTACCCCCTATCTCGGCATCCACAAAGCGGCCGAGGCCATCGACTTTTATAAAAAAGCCTTCGGCGCCACCGAGGTCATGCGCCTGGCCATGCCCGACGGCTCCATCGGTCACGCCGAGCTGCGCATTGGCGACAGCGCAATCATGCTCGGCTCGCCCTGCGATCAGGGGCCGTTGAGCAATCCGGAGCAAGCGGTTTCGGTCGGTTTGCATCTGTATGTGACCGATGTTGATCGATCGTTTCAACAGGCACTGGATGCCGGGGCGACGACGGTATCCGAGGTCCAGGATCAGTTTTATGGCGATCGCAGCGGGACGTTGAAGGATCCCTATGGACATTTGTGGTTTCTGGCTACGCGCAAGGAGGATTTGACTGAAGAGCAGATCAGGCAGCGGGCGATGGAGATGTTTCAGCAGAGTTGAGCGTTTCGGTGTCTGCACCGGCGCTATCGCGAGCAGGCTCACTCCTACAGTTGGAATGCATTCCAAATGTAGGAGTGAGCCTGCTCGCGATAGCGCCGGCAAAGGCAGCTCAAAACACCCTGAACACAGTTCATGGATCTGCCCACCACGCTTTAGCCCTTGCCACACACTCCGGACGATTTCAGGATACATCCAACAAGAACCCTGAAAGAAGGATCAGCCCGATGTTTGCCGGATTCCGCAAAGACCAGCGTCATGTCAACGGCGTCGACATTGCCTATCGCATCGGTGGCAGCGGCCCGGGATTGTTGCTGCTGCACGGCCACCCGCAGACCCATGTGATCTGGCACAAGATCGCCGAATCCCTGGCCGAGCATTTCACCGTGGTCGCCGCCGACCTGCGCGGTTACGGCGACAGCAGCCGTCCGCTCGCGGATGACCTGCATCGCAATTATTCAAAACGGGAAATGGCCCGCGACAATGTCGAGCTGATGCAGTCGCTGGGTTTTGCGCAGTTCTCAGTCCTGGCTCACGACCGCGGTGCGCGGGTCGCTCATCGTCTGGCGCTGGACCACGCCGCAGCCGTGCAACGCATGATGCTGCTGGACATCGCGCCGACCCTGTCGATGTACGCGCAAACCAACGAAGCCTTCGCCCGCTCGTATTGGCACTGGTTCTTCCTGATCCGCCCGGCGCCGCTGCCGGAAACCCTGATCGAAGCCGATCCCGAAGGCTACCTGCGCAGTGTCATGGGCAGTCGCAGCGCCGGCTTCAAGCCGTTCACCGATGAGGCGTTTGGCGAATATCTGCGCTGCCTGCGACAACCGGGCAGTGCGCGCGGCCTCTGCGAGGATTACCGCGCCAGCGCCAGCATCGATCTGGAGCATGATCGCGCCGACATCGCCGACGGGCATCGGCTGAATTTGCCGTTGCGCGTGCTGTGGGGCGCCGAAGGCACCGTCGGGCGCTGTTTCGATCCGCTCAAGGAATGGCAACAGGTAGCCGCCGATGTCAGCGGCAAGGCCTTGCCCGCTGGCCATTACATTGCCGAAGAAGTCCCGGAGTTATTGCTGGCCGAAGCGCTGGCGTTTCTGCGCTGAGCCGCGCCTGCACAGCGCGGTGCTATGCTGGCGACTCGTCCCGCCAGTGCTCGTTTTGCCATGTCCCGGAATAAAGACGCCTTGCCCCTGCCTGAAGACCTGCGTGTGCTGCTCACGGTGATTCGCAAGAACGGTTTCGCTGCTGCGGCGGATGAATTGGGGCTGTCGCCGGCCTATGTCAGCAAACGCATCCAGATTCTCGAAAGCACCCTCGGCACGCGTCTGCTGCACCGCACCAGTCGGCGGGTTTCGCTGACTGAAGATGGCGAGCGCGTGCAACGTTGGGCGCTGCGCATTCTCGATGATTTTCAGCAATTGCACGACGAATTGTCCGACGCCCACACCAGCCCGCGTGGGCGTTTGCACCTCTGCAGCAGCTTCGGCTTCGGCCGCAATCACGTGGCGCCAGCGGTGTCGCTATTGGCAGAACGTTATCCGCAACTGGAGATTCGTCTCGACCTGTTTGACCGGGTGGTCGACATCATCGACGAAGGCTTCGATCTGGAGATTCGCGTGGGCGATGACCTTCCCGGCCAGCACATCGGTCGCAGTCTGGTCAGTAACCGCCGCGTGCTGTGCGCCGCCCCCGCTTACCTGCAACGCCGCGGAACACCGCAGACCCTCGAAGACCTGCAAGCGCATGATTGTCTGGTGATCAAGGAGCGCGACAACGCTTTCGGCATCTGGAATCTGCAGGGTGACAACGGCCTGGAAGACGTGCGGGTCAGCGGGCCGTTGTCCTCGAACAATGGTGAGATCGTCCTGCAATGGGCGCTGGACGGCCGCGGGATTCTGCTGCGTTCACTGTGGGACGTGAAACCGCTGCTGGAGCAAGGGCGTCTGATGCAGGTGCTGGACGCTTACAGCCAGAGCGCCAACGTCTGGGCGGTATACCCGACGCGCCTGGCGCATTCGGGGAAATTGCGCGCGTGTGTGGAGTTCTTGCAGGAGCATTTCAAAAGCTTGTCGCTGTAACTGCAATCACCACCATCCCTGGAGTGAGCCTGCTCGCGATAGCGGTGTGTCAGACACAGCAACTCTGACTGATCAACCGCTATCGCGAGCAGGCTCACTCCTACAAGGGGGATTAGTGGTGGGTCAGGTGAGCCATGGGTTGTTGGCCAGATGTTCGCGTTCGAACGCCTCGATCTGCTCGCGCCGCTGCAAGGTGCTGCCGATCGCATCCAGCCCCAGCAGCAACGCGCTTTTGCGCAAGGTGTCGATCTGAAAATCCAGCACCGAGGCATCCGCCAGGCGGATCTGCTGCGCCTCAAGGTCAATGCTGATCCGCGCCGTTTCCGGCTGACCGACGAGCCGGCCAATCCGCTGCACCTGCGGCTCTTCCAGGGTGATCAACAACACGCCGTTACGCTGGCAATTGTCGTAGAAGATCCCGGCGAAACTGCTGCCGATCAGCGCGCGGATACCCAGTTGCTGCAAACCCCACACGGCATGTTCACGGCTGGAGCCGCAGCCGAAATTCGGCCCGACCACGAGAAACTTCGCCTCCTGCCACGCTGGTTGATTCAGCACGAAATCGGGGTCGGGACGGCCATCGCGCAGAAAGCGCAGATCGAAGAACAATCCGCGATCCAGTCCGTGACGATCGATGCCCTTGAGGAACTGCTTGGGCATGATCACGTCGGTGTCGATGTTGGCCGCCAGTAACGGCGCGGCCTGACCGCTGACGTGAGTGAAGGGTTGCAGGCTCATGGGCATTCTCCAAAATCGCGGACATCGGTGAGTCGGCCGCTGATCGCCGCGGCGGCGACCATCGCCGGGCTCATCAGGTGGGTGCGCGCGCCGGCGCCCTGACGGCCTTCGAAATTGCGGTTGGTGCTGGAGGCGCAGCGGTCGCCGGGCGCGAGCACATCGTCGTTCATCGCCAGGCACATCGAGCAACCGGACTGACGCCATTCGAAACCGGCGTCGATGAAGATCTGCGCCAGCCCTTCCGCCTCAGCCTGGGCGCGGACTTCGCTGGAACCGGGCACGATCATCGCCCGCACGTGCCCGGCCACTTGTCGGCCATCGACGATGCGGGCGGCGTCACGCAAATCTTCGATGCGCGCATTGGTGCACGAGCCGATAAAGGCGTGACTGATGGCGATCTCGCTGAGCGCCATGCCCGCTTCGAGGCCCATGTAATCGAGGGCGCGGTGCATGTCCTGACGCAGGATCGGATCGCTGATCGCTTGCGGGTCCGGTACACGCGCGCCAATAGCGGCAGCCTGATCGGGGCTGGTGCCCCAGGTGACCATCGGCTCAAGGACGCTGGCATCGAGGTGGATCTCGCGGTCAAACACCGCGCCCGGATCACTGCGTAGTTCGCGCCACTTCTCCACGCCCTGCTCCCACAACGCGCCCACAGGTGCACGCGGCTTGCCCTTTAGATAGGCGAACACCTTTTCATCCGGCGCCATGAACGCTCCCCGCGCGCCGGCCTCGACCGCCATGTTGCAAATGGTCATGCGTGCTTCGACGCTCAAGGCATCGATGGTCGCACCGCAAAATTCGATCGCGTAGCCGCTGGCCCCGGAAGCGCCGATCCGGCCGATCAGGGCCATGATCACGTCTTTCGAGGTCAGGCCCGGTGCCAGCGCGCCGTCGATGGTCACGCGCAGGGTTTTCAGGCGTTTGTAGATCAGGGTCTGTGATGCCAGCAGGTGCTCGATCTCGGAAGTGCCAATGCCAAAACCGAACGCACCGAGGGCGCCGTAGGTCGTGGTGTGGCTGTCGCCAGCGGCAATCACCATGCCCGGCAGAATGAAGCCCTGCTCCGGGGCGATCACATGTTCGATGCCCTGGCGCTTGTCGAGGATGTCGAGCAATTCGATGCCGAAGTCCCGGCAGTTTTCTGCCAGATACGACACTTGCCGGGCGCCACCCGCGTCGGGCATGGCGGCAATCCGCACCGGCGCGGTCGGGTTGACGTGATCAACCACCGCCAGCGCCGTGCCCGGCCGCCACACCTTGCGCCCGGCCGCACGCAAACCGCTGAAGGCCTGCGGGCTGGTGTATTCGTTGATCACCTGGCGATCGATATACAACAGCACATGGCCCTGATCGTCGAGACGGCACACCGTGTGCGAATCGATGTGTTTGGCGTAGAGGGTTCTGGCGGTCATCACGGGGCGCTCATCAAGGAATCCGGTGATGCCCATCATAGGGAGCATGCACGGGCCATCAATTGGCAGAGGGTGATGGCGTCATTCATGAAGCGTGTTCGATCCCGGCACACCGAATCCCCTGTAGGAGTGAGCCTGCTCGCGATAGCGGTTTGTCAGACAGAGCAACTTCGACAGATACACCGCTATCGCGAGCAGGCTCACTCCTACAGAGGCGGTTGCGCCTGGTGGAAACGCGAAACATTTACTTTCATATCGTTTATCGGGATTTGCCGCGCTCATCCGTCTTATATAGATGCGGGCCGGCCGCGTAGGCAAAAGCCACGGCCGGACCTTCCAGGGAAACAGCGCTGCGAAGCCCGTAGTCCTGCCCCTTTCACCGAAAACAAGACGCGCAACCATGTCGAAGAAATCCCGTTCCAAACTGTGGTTCCTGGTGCATAGCTGGCTCGCTTTGCCCATCTGGTTCTTTGTGCTGATCGTCTGTGTCACCGGCACGCTGGCGGTGGTCAGCCAGGAGATCGTCTGGCTGGCCAACCCGCAGATGCGCGCCAGCCAGCCGGCGGACGATGCCCCGCGACTCAGCTACGACCAGATCCTCGCCGCGATCAAGCAAGCCGAACCGCAAACCGTGGTGCAGCGCATCAGCCGGCCCGACGAGTCGCATTTTGCCCTCGACGTCAACGTCAGCTACCCCGACGGGCGTTCGCAGACCGTTTACGTCAATCCTTATACCGGGGTGATTCAGGGCGGCGCGCCGGACTTCAACTTCAAAGCCTTCACCCGTGCGCTGCATGGCTGGTGGCTGGTGCCGTTCACCAACGGCTTCAGTTGGGGCTGGTATCTGGTGTCGTTCCTCGGTTTGCCGTTGCTGGCGTCGTTGATCACCGGGCTGGTGGTCTATAAACGTTTCTGGAAAGGCTTCTTCCGCCCGACCCTGCGTTTTCGCCACGGTGCGCGGATCTTCTGGGGCGACTTCCACCGCCTCAGCGGCATCTGGTCGATCTGGTTCATCGCGGTGATCTCGATCACCGGCATCTGGTTCCTGATCGAAGCGCTGCTGTTCGACAATCACATTTCCATTTCCAGCGAGCCGGTGATTCCGGCGATGGCCCGTGAAGCGGTGCCGATCTCCGCCGACGGCACACCGCCGCCGCGCATCAGCCTCGACCGCGCGATTGAAGTCGCACAGCAGAAAATCCCCGGCCTGGAAGTCAGCTTCGTCAGCCTGCCGGGCAATGCCTATAGCCATATGAACCTCGGTGGCCGTGGCTGGTATCCGCTGATGTTCCAGTCCGCCACGCTCAACCCGTTCAACGGTGATCTCGCCGCTTCGCGGCTGTTGTCCGATCGCACTGCGCTGGAGTTCGTTACCGAATCCATGCGTCCCCTGCACACCGGAGACTTTGGCGGGCTGTGGATCAAGCTGATCTGGTTCTTCTTCGGTCTGGTGCTGAGCATGATGGTGCTCAGCGGCCTGTTGATCTGGACCAAACGCACCGCACTGGCCACCGCCAATGCGCTCAAGCGTGAATCGAAGAAAACCCGTGTGACGGCGCAACCGGCCATTAATCGTGAACCTGCGGAGGTCAACCCGTGAGCAAGTCCATTGCGGCACCGCAACCCTCGCGCCTGAGCCGGTTCTGGCATAAGTGGCGCTTCCACATCAACGTTCTGCTGTTGCTGATTCCGCTGGGCTTCATGCCCAAATACTTCGCCGATGCCGCGCTGTTTCGCGGCGATATCGGTCTGGGTGAGCGCGAAGTCGGTGAAATCGCCGTCGGCCCCTGGAGCCTGCGTCTGGCCGAACTGCGCAACGAAGCGCCACGCCTGGAAGGTCCGGCGGGCTACATGAAAGGTTTCAACGCCGCGCTCTGCGATGCCTGCATCGACCAGGTCAAGGCCACCTACCTGCGGATCGGTAAACCGCGCAGCCTGCGCGCAGCCGGCGCACTGTTCTTTGGCACGCCTTATCGCATGGGCGCGCAATTGCCCGTGCCGGAAAAAACCAAAGCCGATGCCGAACTGTGGATCACCATGGAAGGCTGGGACGGCAGCATGCATCAGGCCTCTATACCCCTGAGCCAGGCCTCGCCCGCCACTCTCGACTGGCTGAACAAACAAGGAGCCCGACCATGACTCGCTTTCAACATGCTTCGCGCCTGAGCGTGAGCGCCGCGTTGCTGGTGCTGAGCGCCGCTTTCAGCAGCAGTGCGCTGGCGCATAACCCGATGTGCGAATGCAAAGCCATCGATGCCGAACAGATCAAATGCACCGGCGGCTTTTCCGACGGCAGCGGCGCCCCGGGGGTAACCCTCGATGTGATCGGCTATGACGAAACGATCCTGGTGCCGGGCAAGCTCGGCGCCGATTCGACCCTGACCTTCAAAAAGCCCGGTGCCGAATTCTACGTACTGTTCGACGCCGGCCCCGGCCATGTGGTCGAAATCGACCAAGCGGATATCCAGGCCCCATGAGTACGCCAACCACGCAAATCGTGCGCCCGGCCGGCGCCGGCCACGAAACCCTGAATGTCTTGCTGCTGTGCCTGTTGATTCTGGCAATTGCCGGTTCCGTGGTGGCCTGGCGCGGCGTGTCCCATGAGCCGGAGCCGGTGGCCAGCAATCAGCTCGACGCCCGCCGCGACCTCACCGCATCCGAACAAGGCATTTATGCCGATCTGCGCGTAACCCTCGATGAAATCCGTCTGCTGCGTGAAGAACAGCAAGCGCTGCCAACGCCGCAAACTCTTGCGGACGAAGGGTTCGCGCCGTTTGCCCGCGATGCCAGTTCGATCAGCCGTGGCGGGCATGCCTGGCAACTGCTCGGCGACACCGCCTACTTCGGTCATAGCCAGTCGACCAGCGTCGCCGGTTCGTTCCTGATGCGTCTGAGCAGCGATGACCAGGCGGCGCCCGACATCTGGCTCAACCGTGGCGCCGCGCTGCAAACACCCAGCGAATTGTCCGACGCCGCCCTCGCCGCCGCTGGCTGGAAACAGATTGTCGCGCAATACGATGCCGGGGTAACCCGCGAACATCGCCATTGATGCCTCACCCATTTTCGAGAGAAGACTGCTTGCCCATGTCCATTTCATTACCTCGCCGTCCGTTGCTGCGTTCGTTTCTGCTTGGCCTCTGCGCCTGCCTGCTCAGCCCGCTGGTCAGCGCCGATCAGGCCAAGCGCCTGCGGATCGGCATCACCCTGCACCCGTATTACAGCTATGTGGCGAATATCGTCGGCGACAAGGCCGAAGTGGTGCCGCTGATTCCTGCCGGTTTCAACCCGCACGCCTACGAGCCGCGCGCCGAGGACATCAAGCGCATCAGCGGGCTGGATGTGATCGTGCTCAACGGCGTCGGCCATGACGACTTCGCCGACCGCATGATCGCTGCCAGCGAAACGCCGAACATCAAGACCATCGAAGCCAACGAAAACGTACCGCTGCTGGCGGCCACCGGGGTGGCCGCGCGCGGCGCCGGCAAGGTGGTCAATCCGCACACATTCCTGTCGATCAGCGCTTCCATCGCCCAGGTCAACAACATCGCCCGCGAACTGGGCAAACTCGATCCGGACAACGCCAAGACCTACACGCAGAACGCCCGCGCCTATGGCAAACGCCTGCGGCAGATGCGCGCCGACGCTCTGGCGAAACTGACCCAGGCACCCAACGCCGAATTGCGCGTCGCCACGGTGCACGCGGCGTATGACTACCTGCTGCGCGAATTTGGCCTGGAAGTCACCGCGGTGGTCGAACCGGCCCACGGCATCGAGCCGAGCCCGAGTCAGTTGAAGAAGACCATCGACCAACTGCGCGAACTGGACGTGAAGGTGATCTTTTCGGAGATGGATTTCCCGTCCACTTACGTCGACACCATTCAGCGTGAGTCCGGGGTGAAGCTGTATCCGCTGTCCCACATTTCCTACGGCGAATACACCGCCGAAAAATACGAGAAGGAAATGACCGGCAACCTCAACACCGTGGTCCGGGCGATTCAGGAGTCTGGCGCATGACCTCAAAGGAAACCCTCTCTTCAGAAAACACTAAATCCCCTGTAGGAGTGAGCCTGCTCGCGATGGCGCCGGATCAGCCGACATCATTGTTGAATGACACACCGCTATCGCGAGCAGGCTCACTCCTACAGGTTACGGGTCCGACTCTGGATTTTGCGGAAGTCTCACTGACGCTGGGCCGCACGACCATTCTCGACAAGGTCACCTTCCAGGTGCAGCCCGGCAGCGTGCATGCGCTGGTCGGCCCGAACGGCGGCGGCAAGAGTTCGCTGATCAAGACCTTGCTCGGGCAGATGCCGCATCAGGGCCAACTCAGTCTGCAGTGGCCCGGCGCGCCCGGCACCATCGGTTACGTGCCGCAGGCGCTGGAGTTCGATCGCGGTTTACCGATGACGGTCGACGATTTCATGGCGGCGATGTGTCAGCGCCGCCCGGCATTCCTTGGTTTGAGCAAGCGCTACGCTGCCGCCATCGGTGAGGCGCTGGAGCGCGTCGGCATGCAGGACAAGCGCAAGCGGCGCATGGGCGCACTGTCCGGTGGCGAACGTCAGCGCGTGCTGCTCGCGCAAGGGCTGATTCCGGCGCCGCAACTGCTGGTGCTGGATGAACCGATGTCGGCCCTCGATGAGGCCGGGATTCAGGTATTCGAACGCCTGCTCGGTGACTGGCGCGCGGCGGGTATTACGGTGCTGTGGATCGAGCACGATCTGGAAGCGGTCGGCCGTTTGGCCGATCAGGTCACCGGGCTCAATCGTCGCGTGCTGTTCGACGCCACTCCGCAACAGGCGCTGACCCCGGAACGGCTGCTCAGTCTGTTTTCCACCCATCCGCGGAGTGCTGCCTGATGAGTTACGAAGCCTTTCGTTTGATGGTGCAGGGCTGGGCCTCTTCCGGTTATTTGCCGGAAGCGCTGGCCTACGGATTTGTGGTCAATGCGCTGCTCGCCGGTTTGCTGATCGGCCCGGTGCTCGGCGGCCTCGGCACGCTGGTAGTGGTCAAGCGCTTTGCGTTTTTCTCCGAAGCCGTCGGCCACGCGGCGTTGACCGGTGTGGCCATCGGCATTCTGCTCGGCGAACCCTACACCGGTCCCTATGGCGCCCTGTTCGGCTACTGCCTGCTGTTCGGCATCCTGCTCAACTATCTGCGCAACCGCACCGGTCTGGCGCCGGATACGTTGATCGGCGTGTTCCTCTCAGTGTCGCTGGCGCTGGGGGCGAGTCTGCTGCTGATTCTCGCCGGCAAGATCAACGTGCACATTCTCGAAAACGTGCTGTTCGGTTCGGTACTGACGGTCAATGGCAACGACATTGCGGTGCTGGCGATTGTCGGCTCGCTGGTCATGGCCCTGGCCTTGCCGCTGTACAACCGCATCATGCTGGCCAGTTTCAACCCACAACTGGCGGCGGTGCGTGGCGTCGCGGTGAAGACCCTGGATTATCTGTTCGTGATTCTGGTGACCCTGATCACCGTGGCGGCGGTAAAGGTCATCGGCGCGATTCTGGTCGGTGCCTTGCTGGTGATTCCGGCCGCTGCCGCGCGCTTGCTCAGCCAGTCGCTCAAGGGCTTTTTCTGGTGTTCGGTGCTGATCGCCACGGTCAGCACGCTGTGCGGGATTCTCGCGCCTATCGTGTTCGATCTGCCGATTCCGTCCGGCGCCGCGATCATTCTGGTCGCCGGCATCGCCTTCGCCCTTGCCGCCATTGCCCGCGGCGTTGTCCCCAGCCTGAAAGGGAATCTTGGATAAATGATTTTTTCACTGCGCAAAATGACCCTGGCCCTGGCCCTGTGCGGCATGGTCAGCACGCCGTTGCTGGCCGCCGAAAGCGCCAAGCCGCTGCGGGTCCTGGCCTCGTTGCCGATTACCTATGGTCTGGGCGAGGTTCTGCTCAAGGGTACGGATGTCAGCCTTGAACGTGCGGCGCCGGCGAACCTGCCGGGCAGCCGGCAGAGCGCCTACTTTACCGGGCGTGGCGCGCCGGCTTTGAGCAAACTGGCCAGCGATGCCGACGCGGTGATCGGCGTGCGTTCGCTGTGGCCGGATGATCAGCTGTACCCGATTGCCCGGCGCAGCAATATCCGCATCGTCGAAGTCGACGCGGCCCGCCCGGTCGACGGCGCCCTGCCCGGCATTGCCGTACAGCCAGATCTCAAAGTCGATGGCTTGAACAGTCAGCCTTGGCTGGCGAGCAACAACATGGGACGCATGGCCGATGTAATGGCGGCCGATCTGGTGCGACTGGCACCAAGCGCCAAAGCGAAAATCGAGGCGAATCTGGCGACGCTGAAACAGCGTTTGCTCAAGCTCAGCGCCGACAGCGAGGCGCGCCTGGCCCGTGCCGACAACCTCAGCGTGCTGAGTCTGAGCGATCACTTCGGCTATCTGATCGGCAGCCTCAATCTGGAGCTGATCGGTCAGGATGCGCGGCCTGACGCAGAATGGACGGCTGAAGATCTGCAGAAGCTCACGACGACCCTCAAGGACAACGACGTCGCGGTGGTGCTGCATCATCGTCAGCCATCGGAAGCGGTGACGGCGGCGATTGCCGAATCGGGCAGCCGCTTGCTGGTATTGAGCACCGATGCGGTGGACCCGGTGGCGGAGCTGGAAGGCAATGTGGATGCGCTGATCAAAGGTCTGAGCGGAGCGTAATCCGGACCGCGTTATCGTTCATCGCCAGCAGGCTGGCTCCCACAGGGGTTGTGCTCACCGATAATCCCCTGTGGGAGCTAGCCTGCTAGCGATGAGGCCAGACTTGATGGCACAAAATCCAGCCATGAAAAAACCCGCTGCCTCTAAGAGGTTCAGCGGGTTTCTTTTTGCCCGGCAGCTTATTGGGCAGCGGCCTGCGCATCCATCTTCTGACGCAGACTCAGCGGGCGCATATCGGTCCAGACTTCCTCGATGTAGGCCAGGCATTCCTTTTTCAGGCCGCTCTTGCCCACGGTGCGCCAGCCCTCTGGCACGGCTTTGTAATCCGGCCAGATCGAGTACTGCTCTTCGTGGTTGACCACGACTTGAAAGAGGATGTCTTCGCGGTCGAATACTGACGTCATGCTGCTTCTCCATCGCTGTAAGGGTGGGCCGCACGCGCGGTGCAGCCGGGTATGTAGAAAGAACGTTCGGCGCGGCGAAAAATTTACAGCGCCGTGGTCGCCGCCGCCAAAGCGCGGCCGAAGATTTCGGCGACGCGGTCGATCTCGGCGGCAGTGATCACCAATGGCGGCAGGAACCGCACTACCGCGCCATGCCGCCCGCCCAACTCGAGGATCAGGCCACGCTTGAGGCATTCGCGCTGCACCAGTGGCGCCAGACGGGCAAATGCCGGTGGATGACCTAGGGCATCCACCGCGCCGTTAGGGTCGACCAGCTCAACGCCAAGCATCAGGCCACGCCCGCGGATATCGCCCAGTTGCGGGAAATCGCGTTGCAGGATGTGCAGGTGCTCGCTGAGCCGTGCGCCCATCGCTTCGGCGTGTTCGCACAGCTTGTGTTCGAGCAGATAGCGCATCACCGCAGAACCGGCCGCCATGGCCATCTGGTTGCCGCGGAAGGTACCGGCGTGTGCGCCGGGCTGCCAGGTGTCGAGCCAGTCGCGATAGACCACCACCGCCAGCGGCAGGCTGCCGCCAATGGCTTTCGACAGCACCACCACATCGGGAATGATGCCGGCGTGTTCGAAGGCAAACATCTTGCCGGTGCGGGCAAAACCGCTCTGGATTTCGTCGACGATCAACGCCACACCCGCTTGCTCGGTGATCCGGCGCAGCCCTTGCAGCCACTCGATATCGGCGGGGATAACGCCGCCCTCGCCCTGCACCGCTTCAACGATGACTGCGGCGGGCAACTGCACACCGCCTTCGGGGTCGTTGAGCAGGTTTTCCAGATAACTCAGATTGGCTTTCACCCCCGCCGCGCCGCCGAGGCCGAACGGGCAACGGTAGTCATACGGGAACGGCATGAACTGCACGCCGTTGCTGAGCAAGGCACCCAGCGGTTTTTTCGGGCCCAGGCTGCCCATCAGGCTCAAAGCGCCCTGACTCATGCCGTGATAACCACCGGAAAACGACAGCACCGTGCTGCGCCCCGTGGCCGTGCGTACCAGTTTCAGCGCGGCTTCCACCGCGTCGGTCCCGGTCGGCCCGCAGAACTGGATCTTTGCCTGCGCCGCGAGCGCGGGTGGCAGCAGCCCGAACAGGTCCTGGACAAACTGATCCTTGACCGGCGTTGTCAGGTCGAGGGTGTGCAAGGGCAATTCATCGGCCAGTACCTTCTGGATCGCCTCGATCACCACCGGGTGATTGTGCCCCAGCGCCAGCGTACCGGCACCGGCCAGGCAGTCGATGAAGCGGCGGCCCTCGACGTCTTCGACATACAGGCCCTTGGCGCGTTTGAGCGCCAGCGGGATGCGCCGCGGATAACTGCGAGCATTCGACTCCTGTTGCGCCTGGCGCGCGAGCAATGGTGATTCGTCGAACTGATACAACGTTTCCGCAGGCGCCGGGCTGACCCGCGCCGACGATGCTTCGATAAGGCTGGTGGCGACTGACATTTCTCGACCCCTTGATTGGCAATGCATAGCGACCCAAAACAACACACCGGACAGGTGCGCATTCCGGTCACGGGGCGCACTGGCAGGTTTTCCTGTTCTGGAAACGCTTAAGAGCGGTGAGGATTTAGCCCTTGATCGGGTCGTCAGACCGGCAACAGCAAAGGCTTGTGCATCGGCTGCACCTGCAAGCCATGGCATTCGCAAGGCGCAGTGGCTGCGCGATAGCCCAGATGCCGATAAAACGCCTGGCCCGTACGCGTGCTGTTGAGCTGCGCTTGAAGCACACCGCGAATGTGCAGCCAGCCCTCCAGATCCCTCATCAACGCGCGCCCGACACCGCGGCGAAACGATTCCGGCTGGACATGACACAGCAGAATCTCGCCGCCATTGCCCGCCATGCCGACGCCGACCGGCTTGTCATCAAGCAACGCGATGCACAGGTAAAACTGCGGGTCGGCGAGCCGGGCGCTGATGACATCGGCCGATTGCAGGCCGAGCCAGCGGCTGACCAGTGAAGGGTCGTTACGATGATCGTGCGCACAGCCAAAGCGGATCGAACGTTCGATGATGCGGCTGATAAGGCCGGCGTCGGCCAGGGTGGCCGGGCTGATGCAGATGGACGCTTCCATGGCGCAGTTCCCTCAATCCATTGAGTCAAAGCTGCGTCGACCTTACGCCCACCCCGAGCGGATAGCGAACGCCGAGAAGTTACATTTGATGTGTCAGATCACAGCTCCTCTGTAGGAGTGAGCCTGATCGCGATAGCGTTCCGTCAGTCGACCGCATCATCAACTGACCGGACGCTTTCGCCAGCAGGCTCGCTCCTACAGGGGATTGTGCCGGGTTCAGACGCGTTGCAACGGCATGGTCAGCTCAACGCGCAAACCATCCGCGCGGCTGTCGAAATGCAGCGCACAGTCGCAGCGCTGGACGATCGCCTGAACGATCGCCAGGCCGAGGCCACAACCGGTGCTCTGGCCGTTGCGCCAGAAGCGTTGCGTCAGGTATTGCAGATCATCCGGGGCAATCCCCGGACCATGATCGCGGACGACGAAGCGCACACGGTTGCCGACGGTTACCAGACTCAGATCGACCCTGCAGTCCTCGGCGGTATGGCGCAGGGCGTTGTCGAGCAGATTACGCAGCGCGGCAATCGCCAGTGCGGCGGGCATTTGCAGCGGCGCTGTCGACAAATCTGTCGGCAGTTGCAGCTGAATGCGCGTGCGCTCGCCGCCGGTGGCGTCCTGAATCGCCAGGCGCGCGACTTGTTCGGCGCTGTATTGCGAGCCGTCGTCGAACGACAGGCTGCCCTCGACCCGCGCCAGCAACAACAACTGCTCGAGGGTACGATGCAGGCGATCGGCGCCCTCCTCGGCCCGCGCCAACGATTGATCGCGGGCGTTGCCATCGGTCATTCGGGCAACTTGCAGGTGGGTCTTGATCGCGGTCAGCGGGCTGCGCAGTTCATGTGCGGCGTCACCGGTCAGGCGTCGTTCGCGTTCGAGGGTCTTGCCGATGCGCTGGAACAACTGGTTCTGGGTTTCCAGCAGCGGTTTCAATTCGCTGGGAAACGCCTGAATCTGCAACGGCTCAAGCGAATCGGCGTTGCGCCGCATCAGCGCTTCACGCAAGCGGTTGAGCGGCGCCAGGCCCTGGCCGATGCCGAGCCACAACAGGCACAGACAACCGAGCAGGGCCACACCGACCGGCACCGATGCTGCCAACAGGATCGACATGTTCAGCGCCTCGCGCTCTATCTGCCGATCCGCCGTGGTAATGCGCACATCGCCCCGAGCGAGGGTGAAGCTGCGCCACGGCGCGCCGTCGATCATCTGATCGTGGAAACCCATTTTCTCGGCTTCCAGCGCCTGTTCCGGATTGTTATGGCTGCGGGCGAGAATTTCCCCGCGCAGGGAACTGACCTGACAAGCCATGCCGCCGGGGATATTCAGTTGCTCGGCGCTGAAATGGGTGCCCTCGCCTTTGCTTGGCAGTGTCGGCAACTGCTCGAGCAGGCCGGCGACCATCCGCGCCGACGCGACCAGCCGCTGGTCGAGGGAAAACATCATCTGATTGCGCAGATCACTGAGCATCCACGCCGCCGCCAGCGCCCAGATCAACGCAAACGCGGCGCCGAGGGTCAGGCTCAGGCGCAACCGCAGACTCATCACTTGCCTTGCTCTCCACCGTCGGCCGGACCAAGACGATAGCCCAGACCGCGCACGGTTTCGACGATGCCCTTGCCCAGCTTGCTGCGCAGATGATGGATGTGCACGTTCAGTGCGTTGCTTTCCAGTTCATCGTTGAAACCGTAGACGCTGTCCTTCAATTGCTCGGTGGACAGCACCCGGCCACGATTGTGCAACAGCGCCTGAAGCAGTGACTGCTCGCGCCGCGACAGGTCGACCGGTTGCCCGGCCAGAGTGGTTTCGCGGCTACTCGGGTCGTAGGTCAGTGCGCCGTGCTCGATCAGGTTGACGCTGCGTCCGGCCACCCGACGCAACAGGGTTTGCAGACGCGCGAACAACTCACGCAGATCAAAGGGTTTGAGCAGGTAATCGTCCGCCCCGGCCTGCAAGCCGTCGACGCGGTCGGTAACCGAATCGCGCGCGGTCAGTATCAGCACCGGAATCTCCAGCCCGCCCTGACGCAATTGCTGGAGCAACTTGAGGCCATCTTCGTCGGGCAGACCGAGGTCGAGCACCATCACGTCAAATTCGGCGACCTTGAGCATTGCCCGCGCTTTCGAGGCAGTGTTGACGTGCTCGACCGTCAAACCCTGAGCCGTGAGGCCGGCAACGATGCCGCTGGCGATCAGCTCATCGTCTTCGCAAACCAGTACGTGCATGGGCGCTCCGAAAATAAAAAGGCGAGTGAAGCAGGCGAGGATTAAGCGGCAATTATGGCCGTCACCCGCATAGACGGGAAGCCGAACCTGGGGGAAGGCAAGGCAGACCGGAAACCTTATTAAATATGTACACCGATACGGAAACACTTTGCGCCTGTTTCGGCGAACAGCGCTGTTTTAGCCTTGACGTTGAAGTTCCACCCCCATTTGTTAAAAGGACTTACTACAGATGCCTCAACTAAAAAATTTTGTCGCCATCGACTGGCGCGCCGGCCCGGATCGCATTTATTTCTTTTTCAAAGACAGCGAGACCTACTCTCGCTTCGATCTGGGCGCCAATAAGGTCCCAGATAATTACCCGGCCTCTACGGCAGGCAGCTGGGATAAGTTCGACCCGTTCATCAAAGACTTGCGCTTCGGTTTTACCACCACGTCAATCGGCTTCAACGCCCCGGGCGACGAAGACATCGCGTGGTTATTCCATTACCAGGGTTCAACGCCCATGGTCTGCAAGTACAACCAGGATAAAGATGCAGTAGACAGTTTTCAGAAAGTCGCCGATTCGATCTGGAAACCGATCCTGCCGTACTTCGATCAGATCATTGCCGGCACCTGGTTCCAACTGACCGGGCAAGCGTTTCTGTTTCGCTTCATCCTCAATGACGGCCATTATCTGTCGTTCAATTACAGAGCAAAAACCCTGACGCGCAAGCCGTTCGGCGAATATCAACTGGGCGTATTGAAACCCTACAAAGACCGCATCATTACCGCCGCACAAAATGACCGGACGTTCGCCGACAGCCACTGGTACATCTTTCTGACCAACAATCAGTATCTGGTTTACAACATCCAGAGCGACCGACTGGTCTCCGGCCCGCACACGATCAACGAGGCGAACTGGCCCGGACTGTTGCGCAGCTGATTGGCCGAGCAGGAGAGAGCCTTGTACGATACGGGTTAATTATCGGTTAATCGCCGCCGCCCATTCTGCGCTCACTTGCACAGGGACAAGGCTCCTCCATGCGTCATTTCTTTCTTTTATTCGCGCTCTTGATCTCGGGTCTGGCCCAGGCAGGAAACAATCCATTCGATACCAAACCGGAGTTCTTGCCGGTCGACAAAGCCTTCGTGCTCACGTCCGAACGTCTTGAATCCGGGGAAACCCAGCTGTTCTGGCAGATCAGCGACGGCTATTACCTGTATCAGAAACGCTTGAAGTTCGACGGGCTCACCGCCGATCAGCAGCCGAAGCTGCCCGAAGGCGAGTCCCATAGCGACGAGTTCTTCGGCGAGCAACCGGTCTACCGTCAGGGTCTGGAAGTGAAAATTCCGGCATCCGCCAGCGGCCAGATCAAGGTCAGCTATCAGGGCTGCGCCGATGCCGGTTTGTGTTATCCACCGCAAACCCGCGTGATTGATCTTGGCGGCAAGGCGGCCGTGACGCCGGGCGCGCAGGCAGCGGACGAGGCACTGGCCAGCAGCCTGCAACAACGGGCGCTGGGCTGGAGTCTGCTGGTGTTCTTCGGCCTCGGTCTGCTGCTGGCCTTTACTCCTTGCACATTGCCGATGCTGCCGATTCTCGCCGGCATGGTGGTCGGTAGCGGCGCCACACCGCGGCGCGGTTTTGCTCTGGCCGGCAGCTATGTGATCTGCATGGCACTGGTCTATGCCGCGATGGGCGTGATTGCTGCGCTGCTCGGGGCGAACCTGCAGGCGTGGTTGCAGAACCCTTGGTTGCTCGGCACGTTTGCGGCGATTTTCGTGATCCTGGCCCTGCCGATGTTCGGCTTCTTCGAACTGCAACTGCCGGTAGCCCTGCGTGATCGCCTCGAACACGCCTCGCGCAGTCGCAGCGGTGGCAGCCTGATCGGCGCCGGGGTACTCGGTGCGCTGTCCGGTCTGCTGGTCGGCCCGTGCATGACCGCACCGCTGGCCGGCGCGCTGTTGTATATCGCGCAGACCGGCAATGCCTTGCACGGTGGCTTGATCCTGTTCTCGCTGGGTATCGGTATCGGTGTGCCGTTGCTGTTGCTGGTGACCGTGGGCAACCGTTTCCTGCCCAAACCCGGCGCATGGATGAACCTGCTCAAAGGCGTGTTCGGTTTCCTCTTTCTTGCCACTGCGCTGTTGATGTTGCGCCCGGTACTCGATAAGTCGTTGTGGCTGGGCCTGTGCGGTGCATTGCTGTTGATCGCCGCGTTCTGCGCCTGGAAACAGTCCGCAGGTTTCGGCCGCGTCGCGCAGTTGTTCGGCGCCACGTCGTTGCTGCTCGGGTTGTGGGGCAGTCTGCTGGTGATTGGCGCAGCCGGCGGCAGCGACGACCCGTATCAACCATTGCAGGTCTACAGCGCTGGCCGTGCCGGTTCAGCGGCGCCTGCCGGGCATGAGGCGTTCACCACGATCAACGAGCCGGCGGCGCTGCAACGCGAACTCGACGCGGCCAAGGCACAGGGCCAGTGGGTATTGCTCGACTACTACGCCGACTGGTGCGTGTCGTGCAAGGTCATGGAGAAGCAGGTGTTCGGCAAGGCCAATGTGATGCAGGCGTTGACTGATGTGCGCCTGCTGCGCCTCGATGTCACCGCTGACAATGCCGCCAGCCGTGAGCTGCTCAGCCGCTATAAAGTGCCGGGGCCACCGAGTTTCGTCTGGATCGGCCCCGATGGTGAAGAACGCCGCAGCCAGCGGATTACCGGCGAAGTCGATGCCGATACATTCCTGCAACGCTGGAACGCTACCCGAGACGCCCATTAATGCTCACTCTCACCCTCGGCACCTTTGCCATCGCGCTCAATCATCTGCTGCTGATCAGCGCCCTGGCGCTGGCGACGTTTGTCGGCTGGCGGGTGGCCAAGCGCGGTGGCGATAACCCCGAGTCGGCACTGTTCAGCCTTTTTTTGCTGGGCATGCTCGCTGCGCGGGTGGCCTTTGTCGCGCTGTACTGGTCGCACTATCGCGCTGACCCGTGGCAGATCATCGACCTGCGTGACGGCGGTTTCCTCGCCTGGCCGGGGGTGATCGTGCTGTTGCTGGCGGCGCTGTATCGCGGCTGGCGCCGTCCCGGGCTGCGCCGGCCGCTGGGCTTTGGCGTGGCCAGCGGCGTGGCGTTCTGGCTGCTGGCGACGCTGTCGCTGAATATTTACGAACAAGGTACCCGTCTGCCGGACATCACCCTGCGCAACGCGGCCGGCGAAACCATCCAGCTTAGCGATTATCAGGGCGGGCCGCTGGTGATCAATCTGTGGGCGACCTGGTGCCCACCGTGTCGGCGCGAAATGCCGGTGCTGGAAAATGCCCAGCAACAACGTCCGGACCTGACGTTCCTGTTCGTCAACCAGGCCGAAAGCATGCAAAGCGTGGCGACTTTCCTCGAAACCCAGGGGCTGAGCCTGAACAACGTCCTGTTCGACCGCAGCGGTCGCCTCGGCCAGGCCGTGGGTTCAATGGCATTGCCGACTACGCTGTTTTATAGCCCCGAGGGTCGTCTGCTGAGCAGCCACCTCGGTGAGCTGTCAAACGCCAGCCTGGCCCGTGCGCTGGAAAGTTTCGACACACCGATCGCCCATTCGAACCCGGCCACCGCACCGGCCACCTCTGCAAGGAAACTGCCATGCCCCGCCTCCGCCACCTGCTGACCTTGACCCTGAGCGGCGCCCTGCTGCACTGGCCGTCGGTGCAGGCTGCCGAAGAACTGCCCGCCGCGATCAAGCAGATCGAAGCCAAGGGCGCGAAGATCGTCGGCCAGTTCGATGCCCCTGACGGCCTGCGCGGTTATGCGGCGCAGTACCAGAATCGCGGCATGGCGCTGTACCTGACGCCGGATGGCAAGCACGTTCTGCTGGGTAACCTGTACGACGCCGACGGCAAGGACCTGAGTAGCGAACCGCTGCAAAAACTGGTCTACGCGCCGATGGCCAAGGAAGTCTGGGCCAGGTTCGAGGCGAGCAACTGGATTCAGGACGGCAACAAAGACGCACCGCGCACGGTGTACCTGTTCAGCGATCCGAACTGCCCGTACTGCAACATGTTCTGGGAGCAGGCGCGGCCGTGGGTGAAGGCCGGCAAGGTGCAATTGCGCCACATCATGGTCGGCATCATTCGCGAAGACAGCCCGGGCAAATCGGCGGCGCTGCTGGCGGCGAAAGACCCGGCCAAGGCACTGGAAGATCACGAAAAGGCGGGCAAGGGCAGCTCGCTCAAAGCCTTGAAGGATATTCCGGTGGCGGTGCAGACCAAGCTGGCGGCGAACATGCAGTTGATGGAAGACCTTGAGTTGCAGGCCACACCGGCGATCTTCTATATGGATGACAAGGGTGAGTTGCAACAGCAGCAAGGGGCGCCAACGGCGGAGAAACTGGTGAAGATTCTGGGGCCGAAATAACTTCAGATCCTTTGGCGTCTGAAACGGCCTCTTCGCGGGCAAGCCCGCTCCCACAGTGACCGAGGTGATCACAAATTTCGTGTACGTCACCAGATTCTGTGGGAGCGGGCTTGCCCGCGATAAACGATGACTCGGTCTAAAGGTTGCGTTCGTTCAGGAAACTCAACAACGCATCCGTCACAAACTGCGGATTCTCCAGATTGGAGATATGCCCCGCCTCCGGCACCAGCACGCACGGGCAGCCGATCAACTCTGCCATTTCACGGGCTTCCGCCGGTGGGCGTGGCTTGTCCTGATCGCCGCACAGCACCATCGTGGTTGCCGCATTCAACTCGCCCAAGCGTGGCAGCAAGTCATCGCGACCAAAGGTGATACGCCCCATCGGCACAATGCTGTCGCGCAGTCGATCCGAGGAATACGCCGCCAGTTTCGCGCGGAAATCCTGATACAGCGCCGACTGCGGATCGATGCCCGGTCGGAAAAAGATCGGCACGACGATATCGAGCAGTGGTTCGGAGATCTCGCCGCTGTCTTCGATCTGCTTGAACAGCGAGAAATAGTACTGGCGGGTAGGCTCGGGTTCGACGCCGACGTACGTGTCCATCAGCACCAGACCGTTGAGTCGCTGCGGTGCCGAGAGCGCCAGGCGCACGCCCCACATGCCGCCGACCGACAGGCCCACCAGCGTGACCCGGTCGATCTGTAGATGGTCGAGCAAGGCTTGCGCCTGACGGGCGATGTCATCCAGTGACGAGGTGCCTTCCGGCAACCGCCCCGACTCGCCATGTCCCCACAGGTCCAGCGCAATCACTCGATAATGCGGCGCCAGCGCAGCGATCTGCGGCGCCCACATGGCGTGATCCCACAAGTAACTGCCGGCCAGCAGCACCGCCGGGCCAGCGCCTTGATCGGTGTAATGCAGCGCTTGTCCGTCAACCGTGAAAAAAGGCATCGAGCATCCCTCGCGAGAAAAAACAGAACCGGCAGACTGAGCTGCCGGTTGCTGGTCGTCAAGGATCGAAATGTACAGTCACTTACCGGTTGATTTGTGCTGAATTGACCGACGCCATCGCTGGCAAGCCAGCTCCCACAGGGTTCAACGTCGTTCACAAGATTTGTGCACACCGCAAAAACTGTGGGAGCTGGCTTGCCAGCGAAGAGGCCGGCCCAGGCGCCGAAGAACTAGAGCCCCTCCAGCTCCGCCATCAGATCATTCAACCGATCAACTTTCTCTTCGGTGATGTCACTCGCCGCCAGTCCGTCGATGTACTCGGCCAGTTCTTCCACGGTGCTGCACTCGAACATCGCCCGCAGCGGCACGTCGCGTTGCAGGGTTTTCTGCACCCGCGAGGCGATCTGCGTGGCCAGCAACGAATGCCCGCCCAGTTCGAAGAAGTTGTCGCGCACGCCGACCTTGTCGACCTTGAGCACCTCGGCCCAGATATCCGCCAGCGTTTGCTCCAGCTCATTGCGCGGCGCCAGATAGTCGTGGCTGTGCAACTGGCCGATTTCCAGCGTTGGCAAGGCTTTGCGGTCGAGCTTGCCGTTGGCGTTAAGCGGCAGTCGATCGAGCCACAGCCAGTGCAACGGCACCATGTATTCCGGCAATTCGGCGCGCAGGCGCTGTTTGATTCGCTCCAGGCGTTCGTTCGGGCTCAGTGTGGAATCCGCGGCGACCAGGTAACCCACCAGATGTTTGCCGTTGACGCCCTCCTGCACACCGACCGCACCGTCGCGCACTTCCGGCTGTTCGTGCAGGCGTGCTTCGATCTCGCCCAGTTCGATACGGTAGCCACGGATTTTCACCTGATGGTCAACGCGGCCGACATATTCCAGCACGCCATCGCTGCGCCGCCGCGCCAGATCTCCGGTGCGATACAGACGCTCGCCCGGCGCACCGAACGGGTTCGGTACGAATACCGGCGCAGTCCGTAGCGGATCGCTGACATAACCGCGACCGACACCGGTGCCGGCCACGCAGAGTTCACCCTCCGCGCCCAACGGCACCAGCTCCAGCGCACCGTCGAGCAGGTACAGCAAGTTGTTGTCGGTCGGCGTACCGATCGGCAGATAGCTGCCACGCGTCGATGCGAGGTCGACACGGAAGAACGCCACATCGTCCGAGCACTCGGCCGGGCCATAGGCGTTGACCAGACCAATGTCCGGGTAACGCAGCAGCCATTGGTGCGCCAGCTCCGGTGGCATTGCTTCACCGGTTGGCAGCATCCAGCGCAAGCCATCCAGGCTCAGGCGCTCGGAAGCAAGCATGCCCTGAATCAGCGACGGCACGCTCTCCAGCACAGTGATGCCCTGCGCTTGCACATGCGTCAGCAAACCTTGCGGATCGTGGGCAATGCTGTTCGGCACAATGTCGACCCGCGCGCCGAACAACGGCGCGGCGAGGAACTGCCAGACCGAAATGTCGAAACTTTGCGAAGCGGTCTGCGCGATCACATCGGTTTCGCTCAGCTGCAGATACGGCACCTTGCTCAACTGGTTGTTGAGCATGCCGCGCTGCTCGACCATCACCCCTTTCGGCTGCCCGGTGGAACCCGAGGTGTAGATCACGTAGGCGAGGTTGTCCGAGGCGCTGTAAAGGCCGGGATTGTCCGCCGATGTCGCCGCCGCCTGGAGGTCTTCCCAGACCAGCAGCCGGGGACGATGGGCGCAACCACATTCATCGAGCAACGCTTGTGCCTGTTCGCGGCAGGCCTCGCCGCAGACCAGTACCGGCGTGCGGCTCAGCTCGACGATGCGTTGCAGGCGCTGGCCCGGCAGGCCCGGGTCCAGCGGCAGATAGCCGGCGCCGGCTTTGAAGCTGCCGATGATCATGCCCAGCAGGTCGAGATTGCGTTCGCCCAGCAGCGCCACCGGTTGATCAAATGTCACCCCGGCGGCGACCAGTGCGTGACCGAGACGGTTGGCGCACTGGTTCAGCTCCGCATAGCTCAGCTGTTGATCGAGATAACTGGCCGCGATGCGTTGCGGATGCGCGGCGACCTGCGCTTCGAAAAGCGCCACGTAACTCTGCTCCAGCGGATACTCCTGCGCACTCTGGTTGCACCCGTGCAGCAGGAACTCCTGCTCCTGCGCACCGAGCAGCGGCAGCTCGGCCATGTCGCCATGGAAACCCTCGACCAGCGCCAGCAGCAAACGCTTGAACTCAGCGAGCATGCGTTCAACCGTCGACTCGTCGAAATAACGCTGGTCATACGACAGGTGCAGACCAAGGTCATCGCCCGGATAACACACCGCCGTCAGCGGGAAGTTGGTGTGGGTCCGGCCGGAATCCGAGGTCGCGTTGAGGCTCTGCGCGCGGTCCAGCACCGAGACTTCCACCGGGGCGTTTTCAAAGACGAACAGGCTGTCGAACAGCGGCTGGCCCTTGGGCAATTCGCTTTGTTCCTGAATGTTCACCAAAGGCAGATATTCGTACTCGCGCAACTGCATGTTGCGGTCGAGCAGCGCGCTCAGCCATTGCCGCACGCTGCAGCGCTCATCGTCCGCCGGCATCTGCACCCGCAGCGCAATGCTGTTGATGAACAGACCGACAGTGCGTTGCATTTCCGGCATGTCCACCGGGCGCCCGGCCACGGTGACGCCGAACAGCACGTCGCGATCACCGCTGAGGCGGCGCAGGACCAGCGCCCACGCGGCTTGCGCAAACGTGTTAATGGTCAGTTGATGCGCCTGCGCCAGTTCGCGCAACCTCGCACCGTCCTCGACATTGAGGCGGGTGTAGCAGTCGCCGACGATCATTCCGCCGCTTTCGCCGGCATGTTCACGCAGGAACGGACGGTCGCTCGGGATCGGTGTGGTGCGCTCGAAGCCTTGCAGGTTCTGCTGCCACCACTGCCGCGCCTCGGCCAGGCTCTGGCGTTGCAGCCAGCCGATGTAATCGCGATAACGCGGCGGCGTGCTCAACTGCGCTTCGCGACCTTCACCGAGGGCGCTGTAGATCTCGAAGAAATCGTTCATCAGCAACGAGCGGCACCAGGCATCGATAAGGATGTGGTGATTGCTCATCATGAACCAGTAACGCGCCGCGCCGACCTTGATCAGGCGCAGATGAAACGGCGCCTGGGCGAGCAGATCGAAACCGGCCTCGCGCTCGCTTTTCAGCAAGGCTTGCAGCCGGGGTTCCTGCTCGGTTTCGGCGACGGTGCTCCAGTCCAGGTATTCGATCGGCGTGCGACCCGGCGTGTGGATCACTTGCAGCATGTCTTCGCCGACGTTCCAGCAGAACGATGCACGCAACGCTTCATGCCGGGCGACCACCGCTTGCCACGCCTGGGCAAAACGCTCGGGGTCGAGTTCGCTGTTGATGCGGTAGCGATCCTGCATGTAGTACAGACCGGTGCCCGGTTCGAGCAAGGTGTGCAGCAGCATGCCCTCCTGCATCGGCGTCAGCGGATAGACATCCTCGATGTGCGCAGCCGGCACCGGCAGCGCATCGAGTTGCGCCTGGGTCAGTTGCGCCAGCGGGAAGTCCGACGGCGTCAGGCCGCCGGCCTCGTCTTGCAGGCAATGGGCGATCAGACTGTGCAGCTCAGCCAGGTAGGCATTGGCCAGATCGGTAATGGTCCGGGCGTCGAAACGTTCGGCACTGAAGGTCCAGCGCAGTTGCAGTTCGCCGCCGTAGACCTGACTGTCGACACTCAATTCATTGGGCAACGGCGCCTGCGGATCGTGAGCGGCACCGAGCGGCTCGTCGAGCGGACGGAACAGCGCGTCGCTGGCAAAGCTCTGGTCGAATTGGCCGAGGTAGTTGAAGGTGATCGGCGCATTCGGCAGCGCGGTCATGCGCGCACGGCTGGCGTCGTCAGCCAGATAACGCAGCACACCGTAACCCAGGCCTTTGTGCGGCACTGCACGCAATTGTTCTTTGATCGCTTTGATCGACGCGCCCTGCCCGGCGCTTTCTTCACTGCCGTACGGGGTCAGGCGCAGCGGGTAAGCGCTGGTGAACCAGCCGACCGTGCGGGTCAGATCGATCTCGTCGAACAGGGTTTCGCGGCCGTGGCCTTCCAGTTGGATCAGGGCCGACGCCTCGCCAGTCCAACGGCACAGCACACGGGCCAGCGCGGTCAGCAGCAAGTCGTTGACCTGCGTGCGGTAAGCGCTCGGCGCCTGTTGCAGCAGTTGCCGGGTACGCTCGGCATCGAGGCGCACGCTGACGGTTTGCGCGTGACGATGCTGTCGCCCGCCCTGTGGGTTCGCACACGGCAGATCGATACTCGGGCCGGCCAGTTGGGCCTGCCACCAAGCCAGTTCCTCGCGCAGGGATTCGCTGCCGGCGTAGGCCTGCAAACGCGCGGCCCAGTCCTTGAACGCACTGGTTTTCGCCGGCAGCTGCAGCGGCTGCTCGGCGTCGAGCTGGCGATAGACCGTTTGTACATCGTCGAGCAACACGCGCCACGAAACACCGTCGACCACCAAGTGATGAATTGCCATGAACAGACGTTGCTGGCCTTGCGGGCCGTCGACCAGCACCGCCCGTAGCAGCGGACCTTGCGCCAGATCGAGGCTGCGCTGGGCCTCGGCGAACAAGGCTTGGCAAGCCTCCATCGACTCGACGCGGCGGTGCCAGAAAAAGTTCGCCGCGGACAGTGGCTCATGGGTGGCTTGCCACTGACCATCGACCTCGGCGAAACGCAGACGCAACGCATCGTGCTGCTCGATTACTGCCAGCAGCGCTTGCCCCAGAATCTGCGGTTGCAGCGCCGCGCTCGGCTCCAGCAGCAACGCCTGGTTCCAGTGCTGTCGCTGGGGAATGTCGGTGTCGAAGAACCAATGCTGAATCGGCGTCAGGCGTGATTCACCAGTCACCAGACCCTGCTCGGCTATCACCCGCTCGGTGCGGCTGGCGACGGCGGCGAGGCTGTGCACGGTCTGATGCTGGAACAGATCCCGCGGGCTGAAATGAATGCCCTGTTGACGCGCGCGGCTGACCACCTGAATCGACAGAATCGAGTCGCCGCCGAGTTCGAAGAAGTTGTCGTTCAGGCCAACCTGCTTGACGTTGAGCACATCGCACCAGATCTGCGCGAGGCTCTGCTCCAGCTCATTGCTCGGCGCCACATAATCCTGACGGTTGAGCTCCGGGTCCGGCGCGGGCAAGGCGCGGCGGTCGAGTTTGCCGTTGGCGGTCAGCGGCATGCTTGCCAGCAGAATCAGGTGAGTCGGCACCATGTAATCCGGTAGCTGTGCCTTGAGATGGGCCTTCAGCGCTTCGCGCAGTTCGGCCTGGCTGGCTGCGCTTTGCTCGGCGACTTCGGTCACCAGATAGCCAACCAGTTGTTTGCCACTTGGCGCATCCAGCGCCAGTACCACGGCTTCGCGAATCGAATCGTGATCAAGCAGGCGGGTTTCGATTTCACCGAGTTCGATGCGGAAACCGCGGATTTTCACTTGATGATCGATACGCCCCAGATATTCCACCAGCCCATCGGCTCGCTGGCGCACCAGATCGCCGGTGCGGTACATGCGTCCGCCAGCAGCGGCAAACGGATCGGCGACAAAACGTTCGGCGCTGATCCCCGGACGATCGTGATAGGCCTGCGCCAGCCCCGCGCCACCGACAAACAATTCACCGGTCGCACCTTGCGGTACCAGCGCTAGATCAGCGTCGAGAATGTACGCCACGCGCGCACCGATCACGCTGCCGATCGGCACACTGCCGGCGCCCTCCTCCAGCACCTCTGGCGCCAGACTGGCCAACGGCATGACCACGGTTTCCGTTGGGCCATAGGCATTGAAGAACAGCGCCGGTTTGAAGGCTGCACGAATCCGTTGCAGGTGTTCGCCGGTCAGCGCTTCGCCGCCGGTAATGATCATCCGCACTGGCAGGATTTGCTCTTGCGTGGCGAGGAACTGCGCCAACTGGCTGCCATAACTCGGGGTGAAACCGAGCACGTTGATCCGATGGTCACGGATCAAACCGCAGATTTCTTCCGCGTCCCACTGACCTTGCGCACGCAGCACCACCTGCGCGCCGCTGAGCAACGGCACCAGCAGACGCTCGGTGGCGGCGTCGAAGTTGATCGAATAGAAGTGCAGTTCACAGTCGTCGGGGCGCATGCCGAAACGTTCGATCACCGCTTGGCAGTGCATGGCGATTTCACCGTGGGAAACCACCACGCCTTTCGGTTTTCCGGTCGAACCCGAGGTGTAGATCAGGTACGCCTGATGCTGCGCCAGGCTGATCAACGGCAGCTCGGTCGCCGGGTAATCGGCCAGCGCCACACTGTCGTCTTCCAGGCACCAGCGCACGACGCCGGACGGCAGCTCACCGAGGGCGGCGAACATTGCCCGATCACTGAGCAGCAGACCGATGCGGCTGTCTTCGATCATGTAGTGCAGACGGTCGAGCGGGTATTCCGGGTCGAGCGGCACATACGCGCCGCCGGCCTTGAGAATCGCCAGCAGGCCAATGACCATTTCCAGCGAGCGCTCCAGCGCCAGACCGACCCGCACTTGCGGGCCGACGCCGCGCTCGCGCAGGGCCCAGGCCAGGCGATTGGCGCGGGCGTCGAGTTCGGCGTAGCTCAGGGTTTGCCCGGCGAAGGTCAGGGCCGGTGCGTCTTTACGCGCCAGCGCTTGTTCGGCAAACAGGTGATGAATGCACTGGTCGAGACGATGCTCGCCCGGCTCGACACCCAGGCTGTCGAGCAAGTGCTGCTGTTCGGGCTGATCGAGCAGCGGCAATTCGCTGAGACGCTGTTGCGGATCGGCGATCAGCGCTTCGAGCAGATTGCGCCAATGTCTGGCCATGCGCGCAATGGTCGGCTCGTCGAACAGATCGGTGCTGTAGGTCAGGCAGCAACCGAGGCGCTGATCGAGGTCGGTGACTTCCAGGTTGAGATCGAATTTGGTCGCGCGGGCATCGTTGGCCAGGTACTCGACGGTCATCCCGGCCAGACTGCGGCTCTGCTGGAATTCCCAGCGCTGCACGTTGCACATCACCTGGAACAACGGGTTGTACGCGGCACTGCGTGGCGGCTGCAACGCCTCGACCAGATGATCGAAAGGCAGGTCCTGATGCGACTGCCCCTCGATCACCGTGTGGCGTACCTGCTCGAACAGTTCGCTGACCGACATCATGCCGTCGAGCTGGCAACGCAGCACCTGGGTATTGAGGAACGCCCCGATCAGCCCTTCGCTTTCCGGGCGGATGCGGTTGGCCACCGGCGCGCCGATGCGCAGATCGGTCTGGCCGCTGTAGCGGTACAGCAAGGTAGCGAGCGCAGCCGTCATGGTCATGAACAGGGTCAGACCGTGTTGCGCATTGAATGCCCGCACGCGCGCGGCGAGGTCGTCGCTCAGGTCGAAGCGGAACAGTTCGCCTCGATGGCTTTGTACCGGTGGTCGTGGACGATCGCCCGGCAGTTCCAGCAATGGATGTTCGCGGCCCAGGTGCGCGGTCCAGTAGTCGAGCTGACGCTGACGCTCGCCGGATTCCAGCCAGTGGCGCTGCCAGACGCTGTAGTCCAGATACTGCACTGGCAACGGCTCGAGCGGCGATTCGCGCTCATCGACAAAGGCTTCGTACAACGCGCTGAGTTCGCGGGCGAAAATGTCCATTGCCCAGCCTTCGGTGACGATGTGGTGCAGGGTCAGGACGAAGTAATGCTCCTGCTCGGCGGTCTTCACCAGACAGGCGCGCAGCAGCGGGCCGGTTTCCAGATCGAACGGCCGATGCGCTTCTTCGTCAGCCAGTTGCTGGACCTGTTGCTCACGCACTTGAGCAGCAGATCCGGAGAAATCCTTCCAGCCCATGCGCACGCCTGTTTCGCCATGCACCTGCTGGCGGGCGACGCCGTCGATGCTGGGGAATGTGGTGCGCAGGGTTTCGTGACGCAGGACCAGCGCTTGCAGGGCCGCTTCGAAATGCTCGACGTGCAACACGCCGCGCAGCCGCGCCATGCCTCCGACGTTGTACGCCGGGCTGTCCGGTTCCATCTGCCAGAGGAACCACATGCGCTGTTGCGAATAGGACAGCGGCACCGCTTGGCTGCGATCGACTTTGGCGATCGGTGGCTGTTCGTTGGTGCGCCCGCTGAGCTGGATCTGGTGAACCTGCTCGGCGAAATCGGCGAGTTCGCTGTGTTCGAACAACGTACGCAGCGGCAGCTCGACGTCGCAGGCCTGACGGCTGCGCGAGATGATTTGCGTGGCCAGCAGCGAATGACCGCCCAAGGCGAAGAAGTCGTCACGCAGGCCGACCCGGGTCAGGCCCAGCACTTCACGCCAGATCGCGGCGATCTGTTGTTGCAGTTCGGTCACCGGTTCGACGTGCTCGCGCACCTGCCATTGCGGCTCGGGCAAGGCGCGGCGGTCGAGTTTGCCGCTGGGGCTCAACGGCATCGCGTCGAGGCGTAGCAGTTGCGCCGGAACCATGTATTCCGGCAGCTCGGCGGCCAGTGCGGCTTTCAGGCGAGTGATCTGCTCATCGTGATTTTCGCTGGCATCGCTAGCGGTGAAGTAGCCGATCAGTTGCGCGCCGGCAGCCGTTTCGCGCACCAGCACCACGGCTTGAGCGACGCCCTCCTGGGCGAGCAATCGCGCCTGGATTTCTTCCGGCTCGACGCGAAAGCCGCGCAGTTTGACCTGCTGATCGAGACGGCCGAGGTATTCGATCACGCCGTCACGGGTCCAGCGTGCGCGGTCGCCAGTGCGGTACAAACGTGCGCCCTGCTCGCCCAGTGGATCGACGACAAAGCGTTCGGCAGTCAGCGACGGACGCCCCAGATAACCGCGAGCCAGACCGATGCCGCTGATGCACAACTCGCCCGGCACACCGGCCGGCAACGGGTTCATATCAGCATCCAGCACCCGGCAGATCACGTTACCCAATGGACGGCCAATCGGCGAACGCTGGCCATCGGCAGCGGTGCAGTGCCAGTGGGTGACGTTGATCGCGGTTTCGGTCGGGCCATAACGGTTGTGCAATTGCACCGCTGGCAACTGTGCCAGCACGCGGTTGCGCAGTTCGGCGGGCAGCGCTTCACCGCCGGAAAAAACCCGGCGCAGGCTGGTGCATTCGACGCTCAGCGGTTCGTCGATGAACAGCGCCAGCAGCGGCGGCACGAAATGCAGCGTGGTCACGCCAAACTGCTGCACGAGCTGGGCGATGCGATGCGGATCGCGATGTTCACCGGGCCCGGCGAGCAACAACCGCGCACCAGTGATCAAAGGCCAGAAACATTCCCACACCGAGACGTCAAAACTGATCGGCGCTTTTTGCATCAGCACATCGGTTTCATCGAGACGGTAGGTGTTCTGCATCCACTGCAGACGTTCGGCCAGTGCCGCGTGAGTATTGCCGACGCCTTTTGGCTGGCCGGTGGAACCCGAGGTGTAAATCACGTAAGCGAGGTTGTCGCCATGCAGGTGCAGACCCGGTGCCTGGCTCGGCCAGTTCTCCAGATGCAACGCGTCCATGGCGATCACACTGACGCCGTCGCTGGCCGGCAGGCGCTCGAGCAGTCGGGTCTGGGTCAGGAGCAATTCGACGCCGCTGTCGCGCAGCATGTAGGCCAGGCGCTCGGCCGGGTACTCCGGGTCCAGCGGCACGTAGGCACCGCCAGCCTTGATGATGGCCAACAGACCGATCAGCAGTTGCGGCGAACGCTCGGCAGCAATCGCCACGCAGACATCCGGGCCGACGCCTTTGTCACGCAAATAATGCGCGAGGCGGTTGGCCTGGGCATGCAGTTCAGCGAAATCGAGGCTGCCGCCGTCCCACACCAGCGCGGTGCGCTGCGGGGTCAGGCCTGCCTGTAGATTGAGGAGTTCCGGCAGCCATTGTTGCGCCGGGGTGCAGGGTTCTGCGCTCCACTGTTGCTGGTGTTGCTGCTCATCGGGCGCCAGCAATTGCAGCTCGCCGATCGCCTGCTGCGGGTGCTCGCAGGCATCGCGCAACAGGTTGCAGAAATGCTCGGCCAGTCGCTCGATGGTTGCCGCATCGAACAGTTCGCTGGCGTAATCGAAGGACAGGGTCAGACGCCCGTTGCGGTCTTCTTCGCTGTGCAATTGCAGGTCGAACTTGGCTTCGCGGCTGTGCCACGGCAGCTCTTCGGCGAGCAGCCCCGGCAAGCGCTTGAGCGCACTGAGGTCGCGCTGCTGATGATTGAACATGACCTGAAACAGCCCGTGTTCGCGGGCCTGCGGAAAAGCTTCGAGCAGTTGTTCGAACGGCAGATCCTGATGCGCTTGTGCGCCGAGTGCCGCCAGGCGTGTCTCGGCCAACAATTCGCCGAACGACTGACGCGGGTCGATCTGCCCACGCAGCACCTGGGTGTTGATGAAGAAGCCGATCAGCCCTTGGGTATCGAGCCGCGGACGGTTGGCGTTGGGCACGCCGATGCGAATGTCGCGCTGACCGCTGTAGCGATACAACAGGCTTTGCCAAGCGGCGAGCAACAGCATGAAGGTGGTTGATTCATGCGCCTGCGCGGTGTTGCGGATGGCTGCGCTGAGGCTCGCCTCCAGACGCCGACTATGTCGCGCTGCGCTGTGTTGTTGCTGGGCGGAGCGTGGGTGATCGGTGGCCAGTTCCAGTGCCGGGTGCTCGTCGCCCAGTTGTGCTTGCCAGTACGCCAGTTGCCGCTCGCCCTCGCCTTGTGCCAGCCATTGGCGCTGCCAGTTGCCGTAGTCGGCGTATTGCATGGGCAGCGCTGGCAGCTCGGCCGTCGCGCCTTGGCTGGCGGCGGCGTACAGGCGCGAGAACTCGTCGAGCAGGATGTTCAGCGACCAACCGTCGGCAATGATGTGGTGCATCGTCACCAGCAATTGGTGATCTTCGTCGTCGAGGCGAATCAGGCTCACGCTGAGCAGCGGGCCTTTTTCCAGATCGAATTGCGTTTGCGCCTGGTCTTCGCGGATCTGCTGTGCGCGGGTTTCGCGCTCGTTGGCTGGCACGTCGCTGAGGTCGATCACTTGCAGATTGAACTCGCCTGCCGCCAGCACTTGTTGCAAGGCGACGCCGTCGCGCTCGAAGAAGCGAGTGCGCAGGGATTCGTGGCGCTCGATCAGGTGCTGAAAACTGCTGCGCAGGGCGACCTCGTCGAGTTCGCCGCGCAAGCGCAAGGCACCCGGAATGTTGTAGGCGCTGCTGTGCGGGTCAAGTTGCCAGGTAATCCACAAGCGGTTTTGCGCCAGCGATTGCGGCATCGGCTCGCTGCGCGATAACGCGGCGATTACACCTTGGATGCTGCCACCGGCCTGTTGCTGTTGCGCCACCGCAGCGGTGAATGCGGACAGGGTTGGTGCTTCGAACAGCAGACGCAGGTTCAGCTCCAGCGCGAGTTCTTCGCGCACCCGGGCGATCACTTGCGTGGCCGCAATCGAATTGCCGCCGAGCAGAAAAAAGTGGTCGTCACTAGCGACCTGTTCGACGTTCAGCTGCTCGGCCCAGATCTGCCCGATCCGCGCTTGCAGATCCGAACCGCTGGTTGGCGCGACTTGGAATTCGGCCGGCGTCGACGGGAACAGCGCATAGCTGTCGAGGCTGCCGTCGGCCAGACCACTGCGGCACGCCGAGCGCTGCAATTTGCCGCTGGAGGTTTTCGGCAAGGCGCCCGGATTGAGCAGGACCACCACGCTTGGCGCCTGTTGATACGCCTCGGCCACCGCTTGGCGAATGGCTTTGATCAATGCTTGGGGCGCAAGGATTTTCTGCACGCTGCGGCTGATTTCCGCAGCGATACCGATGCCCTCCTCGCCCTCATGATTGACGGCGAACGCGGCGACGCGACCCTTGCGCACCACTTCCACTTCGTTCTCGACGGTCTTCTCGATGTCCTGCGGATAGAGGTTGTGACCGCGCACGATCAGCATGTCCTTCAGGCGCCCGGTGATGAACAGTTCACCGTTGCGCAGAAACCCCAGGTCACCGGTACGCAGCCAGGTGCGGCCGGCGTGCTCGACGAAGGTCTTGGCGCTGGCCTCGGGGTTGCGCCAGTAACCGTGAGCGATGCTCGGCCCGGTGGCCCAGACTTCGCCGACGGCGTTATCCGCCAGTTCTTCCAGCGAATTCGGTTCGACGATCAGCACCGCGTGCTCCGGCTGGCTGATGCCGCAGCTCATGATCGCGCTGCCATCACCCGGCTCGGCGCGGTTCTGCGCCAAGGCTTGATCGTCGACACGCAACACTGGAATGCCGGTGCCGCGCGGCGTGCCGGCGACGAACAGTGTGGCTTCGGCCAAGCCGTACGAGGCCATGAAACTGTCAGTGCTGAAACCGCACGCGGCAAACTTTTCGGCGAAGCGTTCGAGGCTGTCGAGGCGGATCGGCTCGGAGCCGGAATACGCCACGCGCCAGCGGCTCAGGTCGAGACGCGCCAGGGCGGATTCGCTGACCCGCTCGCTGCACAGCCGATAGGCAAAATCCGGCCCGCCACTGATGGTGCCGCCGTATTCACTGATCGCTTCCAGCCAGCGCAACGGTCGACCGAGGAAATACGCCGGCGACATCAAAACGCACGGCACGCCGCTGAAGATCGGCTGCAGTAAACCACCGATCAGGCCCATGTCGTGGTACAGCGGCAGCCAGCTGACGATCACGTCGTCCGGATTGACGTCGATGCCGAAACCGTGGCGGATCAACTGTTCGTTGGCGACCAGATTACCGTGGCTGACCTGCACGCCTTTGGGCAATGCCGTGGAGCCGGAGGTGTATTGCAGAAAGGCGATGTGATCGGCAGTCAGCGTCGGCTCGCGCCAGTTTTGCGCCAGCGCCTCGTCGAGGCTGTCGACGCACAGCAGCGGCGGCGCGCCTTCGATCTGCTGCAAGGCCTCGCGCAGATCGGCGCTGGTCAGCAACAGGCGCGGTTCGGCATCGGCAATGATCGACAGCAAGCGTTCCTGATGATGACGCCGTGCCGATTCTGGCGGGTAGGCCGGCACTGCGATTACGCCGGCATACAGGCAACCAAAAAACGCCGCGACGTAATCCGGGCCGCTGGGAAACAGCAACACCGCGCGGTCGCCCGATTGCGCCTCAGCCTGCAACGCGGCGGCGATGGTCCGCGCCCGCTGATCGAGTTCGCGATAACTGAGTACCACAGCCTGCTCCTGGTTTTCGGCAAGAAAACGCAAGGCCAGTCGATCCGGCGTCAGGGCCGCGCGGCGCTGAAGGGCATGGACCAGGGTGCTGGGGAGTTCGAACGCGTCGGTCATGAGGTTTCCTGCCTGAATTCGGCTTGCTGATGGAATCGGGTTGCGACGTCACGCCTTGCGAAAAGGCGTGCAGGGGCGCGGTCTGTGCCGACCGCGCAAGGCATCGGAATGCTGTCTGGCGGGGAGCAATACCCGCAGCCATTCACAGATGAGAACGGATGACGTCTGCAAATAATTAGTCGACAGACGCGCCCCTCAACGGGGCCGGGGTGCGGCGGCGTGTCGCAGTTCGCAAAACACAATTGCTTGCAGCATTAGTTCTCTTTCTCAATTGACAATCATTATCATTCAACATAATTTGTCGCTCGATGTGTAGGACAGCCCTGCCCCCAGGGGCGTCCCACTAACCAATTTGGCAGCAAGGTGATTTCCATGACGGAACAAGTATCCACAAGCAGGTGCGATTCACCGCTACTTCAGGCATTCGTCGACAATCGGCTGATTCTGGTCAAGATCGCCGCGCGCATTACCGGTTGTCGTTCGCGCGCCGAGGACGTGGTGCAGGATGCGTTTTTCCGCCTGCAATCGGCGCCACCGATCACCTCGTCGATCAAGGCGCAACTGAGTTATCTGTTCCAGATCGTGCGCAACCTCGCCATCGATCACTACCGCAAACAGGCGCTCGAGCAGAAATACTCCGGCCCTGAAGAGGAAGGGCTGAACGTGGTGGTCCAGGGTGCTTCGCCGGAAACCTCGCACATCAATTTCTCAACCCTGGAAAACATTGCCGACGCGCTGACCGAACTGCCCAGCCGCACACGCTATGCGTTCGAGATGTACCGCCTGCACGGCGTGCCGCAAAAGGACATCGCCAAGGAACTCGGCGTCTCGCCGACCCTGGTCAACTTCATGATTCGTGATGCACTGGTGCACTGCCGCAAGGTTTCGGGCAGTCGGCGCGATACGGTGGCTGTGGGTCGCAGGTAAACAGCAGGATTTGTGGTGTATTCAATCGCTAGCAGGGCTAGCTCCCACAGGGGGGTCGTGGACGACACAAACCCGGTGTGGGAGCCAGCCCTGCTGACGATAGCGGCCCCAAGATCACTCGATCATCAAGCCAGCTTGCAGCGATCAAAAAACCGCTCACGCCCCAACATCATCAGCGCCGCGCGCTTGTGCGGAAAGTCGAATTCCTTCTCGCAGTGAAAACACTGGTTGTGCATATGGCCGATCATCTTCGCGTTGTCGGCGCGCGGTTCGGCGACCACCCGTTGCGTGCGCGGATCATCAAGAAACAGGTAATGCACCAGCGCCGATAACCAGCTCGCCACTTTGTGCGGGCCGCGGTGGTTTTCCTCACCGACCAGCATGTGGATGCCGCGATCGTAATCATCGGCGTCATAGAACGGCGCGATGCGATCTTCCTTGGCCCAATAAGCTTCGAAATAGGCAAACGGCTGATCGTCGAAACAGCCGATCAAGGTCAGCGTGTGCGGGTCGGCGTCGAGTTTACTGAGGTACTCGCGGTGCTTGTCGAGGCTGCCCTCCTCCTGCCAGAAACTGGCCACCCGCGGGCTGTTCTGCCAACGGTTGAAGCGCGGCAGATCATTTTCAATTTCGACGGTGCGCAGGGAAATCCACGCGCCAAGCCGTGCGTCGAAACGCCGATAGACTTCACCGCGCGGTTTGACCGGGCGCCGGGGATGGCGTTTGCCTTCGCTGATGATCATTTGTTGCGGATAACTGCCGGTCAACGACTGGCCGAGCCAGGGTTGCGGCAATTGCCAGAACAGCGTGCGCTCGCAGCGATATTCGCCGGCCACCCCGGTGCTGATCAGCAAACCGCTGAGCAAGGCCTCGGTCGGTGGCTGATCCAGTTGCCAGGTCAGTTGCTGACACGCCGGATCGCGCGCAAACAGCCAATAACAGGCCGCCCACAGCGCTTGCCCCGGCGGCAAGGCAAAGCGCTCATCGATCTGGATCGGGCCCTTCGCGTCGCGATCAAGGCGCAGGCGAATCAGCGGCTGGCCGTCGAGGCTCAGGCTCAAACGGCTTTCGCTGGCATCAGCGATCAGTTGACTGCCCGAAGGCAAGGCCAGGGCAGTCAGGTCATGCAGATTGGACATGGGGCGGGCTCACGATAATCGTCGACAGTTAGACGATGTGACGTCAGCGGCAGGCGGAAATTTAGGCTTTCAGCGCAAATGGCGCTCAGCGATTGAGCACTGGCACCACGGCGATTTTGTAAGGATCGAAAATCTTCAGCATGTCGCCGTTGTCGCGCAGCCCCTGCAACAGCTTGCCGAACGCCGCGCCGCTGATCGGTGCCGTCGGGCGCAGAATCGCATAGTGGTGGTAGATCTGATCGACGCGCTGCGAGACGAGCAACTCATCACGGACCTTCTCGTTACGCAGCAGGTAATCACTGAGGTACGAGCGGGTCACCAGAGCGATGTCGGCGCGTGAGCGCAGCACCATCAGCAGGTTGCTGTCGTGGGAATAGGTCAGCGTCGCGTTGAATTGCTGCGCGAGGAATTTGGGGTCGGCGTTGAAGGCAGCGAATTCGTAGTGATAGCCGCTGAACAGCGCCAGGCGCTTGCCGTTGAGGTCGGCGAAATAGTTCTGCTGACGGCCATCTGCGCGTTGTGCGACAAAAATCTCGGCATCTTCCAGGCCCATATCGACATCGCTGTGGGGAATGTCTTTCCAGCCCCATTCAGGGTTCTCGAAGATCGCCATGTCGATCCGGCCCTGCTTGAAATCTCCGAAACGCCGGGGAATCGACGTGGGCACCAGAACGAACTGATAGTCGCTTTGCAGCCGGTTCAGCGCCTCGACCAATTGCGGCAGCAGACCGGTGTCGGCGCCGTTTTCCGGGCGAATGGTGTAGGGCGGAAAATGCGCCGCGCCGACCCGGACCAATTGCGCGGCCTGAGCGGGCAATACCCATAATGCAGCCAGCGCTGCGAGCATCAACCCCGCGACGGTCCGAATTGGCAAAGACTTCAAAACACCCCACTCCCCGAAAAAATACCGATCAATGCATTCAAGCTAGGCGGTTTCGCCCAGTTAGCCAGTTTCCCGGCCGGATAGAAAGTGCCTCAGCGCTCTTCGAGGACCAGAATCAGCGCCTCGTCGGCCAGCTGATCGAGGCTCAAACTGCCGCCGGCACGGAACCAGGTCGTGGTCCAGGACAGTGCGCCAGTCAGGAAACGTCGGGTAATAAAAACGTCGCCACGGATAAATCCGGCGTCCTTGGCTTCGCCCAGTACTTGCAACCAGATGTCTTCGTAGACGTCGCGCAGCGCCAGCACTTTGGCCTGGCCTTCTTCGGACAGCGAGCGCCACTCGTAGACCAGCACCGCCATGGCCTCGCCGCTGCCGCCCATGATCGACTGCAATTCGCAGCGAATCAGCGCCAGCACGCGTTCGCGCACATCGGCGGCGTCGGCCAGCGCCGCGCGCATCAGTGCAGTGTTGTAGCGAATGGTTTCTTCCATCACCGCGCGCAGGATCTCGTCCTTGCTTTTGAAGTGATGAAAAATGCTCCCCGACTGGATGCCGACCGCGCCGGCCAGATCGCGCACGGTGGTGCGTTCGTAACCTTTGTTGCGGAACAGGTGAGCCGCCACTTGCAGCAATTTGCCGCGCGCGCTGTCGGGGTCGGTCAACTGGCCACTGTCGACCAAATCGCGCATGACCCTCAAGGCTTTTTGCTCGTCCACCCGTTCTCTCCTACAGTCGATCAGTGTCTTGCCCCCTGAAACCGCAGGGTTGCGCGCAATTTAAGCCGCCAGCGGCAACCAAGCAAGCGCTTGGGCAGAAGATAGTTTCAACTGTTTACAAACCAAGCGCTTGCTTGGTAGCCTCCAGACACTTCTGTCGCAGATCGCTGAGTCGGAGATAAAAATGCCAAATACCGTGCGGATCGGATGCGCCAGCGCCTTCTGGGGCGACACGTCGACCGCCGCCGCGCAACTGGTCGCCGGCGGGCGCCTGGATTATCTGGTGTTCGATTATCTGGCCGAGATCACGATGTCGATCATGGCCGGCGCACGCATGAAAGACCTACAGGCCGGCTACGCCACTGATTTCATCGAAGTGCTGACCCCGCTGCTGGCGCAATTGGCCGAGCAGAACATTCGCGTAATCAGCAATGCCGGTGGGGTCAATCCACACGCTTGTGCGGCAGCCCTGCAAGCCGCGTGTGATCGCGCCGGCGTCGCGTTGAAAATCGCTGTGCTGCTCGGCGATGACCTGCAGCCTCAACTGCGCCAGCTCAGCGGTATCACTGAAATGTTTACGGGTGCCCCGCTGCCGCCGTTGTGCGTCTCGACCAATGCTTACCTTGGCGCGCCGGGCATCGTCGAAGCGCTAAAACTAGGCGCCGACATCGTCATCACTGGGCGGGTAGTCGACAGCGCCGTGGTCAGCGCGGCGCTGGTGCACGAGTTCGGCTGGTCGTGGCACGACTACGACAAACTCGCCCAGGCCGCACTGGCCGGGCACATCATCGAATGCGGCGCGCAATGCACCGGCGGCAACTTCACCGATTGGCGCGACGTGCCGGATTACGAACACATCGGTTTTCCGATCGTCGAGGTCAGCGCCGACGGTCAGTTCACCGTCAGCAAACCCGAAGGCAGCGGCGGCCTGATCACAGCGCTGACCGTCGGCGAACAGATGCTCTATGAAATCGGCGATCCACAGGCGTATCGGCTGCCCGATGTGATCTGTGCTTTCACTCAGGTCGAACTGCGGCAACACGGCAAAAACGCCGTCCATGTGCACGGTGCCAAAGGCCTGCCACCCAGCGATCAATACAAGGTCAGCGCGACTTACCCAGACGGCTTTCGCTGCACCGCCAGTTGCCTGATCGCTGGAATCGATGCGGTCGCCAAGGCGCAGCGAGTGAGTCAGGCGATCCTCGCCAAAACTGCGGAAATGCTCAGCCAGCGCGGCTGGGCGCCCTACAGCGAAACCCACGTCGAACTGCTCGGCAGCGAGGCCACTTACGGCCCGCATGGTCAGCGTCAGGACAGCCGCGAAGTGGTGATCAAACTCGCCGTGCGCCACCCGGACAAACGAGCGCTGGTTCTTTTTTCCAGGGAAATCGCTCAGGCCGCAACGGGCATGGCGCCGGGGTTGACCGGCATCGTCGGCGGTCGTCCGACGGTGTACCCGCTGATCCGCCTGTTTTCGTTTCTGATCGATAAAAGCGTCTGCACACTGCACGTCGACATGGCTGGCGAACGTCATCCGTGCAGCCTGCCGGTACCTGCCGTAACGCAAAACCCGACCTCAGCCCTGCCCCATCAACCGCCCGAACCGCAGGGCCGCGCCGATGCTTCTGTGCCGTTGGTCAAACTCGCGGTCGCGCGTTCCGGCGACAAAGGCAATCACAGCAACATCGGCGTCATGCCGCGCAAACCCGAATATCTGCCGTGGATCGCCGCAGCGCTGACGCCAGCGGTGGTCGCAGACTGGATGAGCCATGTGCTCGACCCGCATAACGGCCGGGTCGAGCGCTGGTATCTGCCCGGCACCCACAGCCTCAACTTCCTGCTGGAAAACGCCCTCGGCGGCGGCGGTGTCGCCAGTCTGCGCATCGATCCGCAAGGCAAGGCCTTCGCCCAGCAACTTTTGGAAATCCGCATCGCGGTGCCGCAGAGCATCGCCGAACAACTCGACTAGAGGTTGAGCTTCATGGCGTACGCATCGATTTTCCAGGCCGGGCTGTTCAGCGGCCAGAGCATTATCGTCACCGGTGGCGGCAGCGGCATCGGCCGTTGCACCGCGCATGAACTGGCGGCGCTTGGCGCCAACGTGTTGCTGGTCGGGCGCAAGCCTGAAAAGCTCGAACGCGTTGCCGCCGAAATTGCCGAGGACGGAGGCCGCGCGCACTGGCAGGCCTGCGATATCCGCGATGAAGAAGCGGTAAAACAGCTGGTCAGTGAGCTGATCGCCGCACACGGGCCGATTCACGGTTTGGTCAACAATGCCGGCGGCCAGTATCCGTCGCCGCTGGCGTCGATCAATCAGAAAGGTTTCGAGACCGTGCTGCGGACCAATCTGGTCGGTGGATTTCTGATGGCGCGGGAAGTGTTCAACCAGTCGATGAGCAAACATGGCGGCAACATCGTCAACATGCTCGCCGATATGTGGGGTGGCATGCCCGGCATGGGCCACTCTGGCGCTGCGCGCTCGGGCATGGACAACTTCACCAAAACCGCGGCCGTCGAGTGGGGTTACGCCGGGGTTCGAGTCAATGCGGTGGCGCCGGGCTGGATCGCTTCCAGCGGCATGGACACTTATCAGGGCGCGTTCAAAGCGGTGATTCCGACCTTGCGTGAGCATGTGCCGCTCAAGCGTATCGGCACCGAATCGGAAGTCAGCGCGGCGATCGTGTTTCTGCTCAGCCCGGCGGCGGCGTTCATCAGCGGCAGCACCTTGAAAATCGACGGCGCGGCCAGCCTCGGCAGTCGCGCCTGGCCCCTGCATAAAGCCACGCACAGCGAGTCGTTCAACGGATTTCATCGGGCGTATTTGCCTGACGTGCTCAAGGACAAGGAATAAGCCATGGCGCAGATCCACTCGCAACTCGACCCGCACAGCGAAGCCTTTGCACGCAACCGTGCGGCGATGCTCGCTGTCATCGAACACGTGCAACAGCTGGAACAGAACCTGCTGAACAAGGCCGCCGAAGCCAAGGCGAAATTCGCTCAGCGCGGGCAATTGTTACCACGCGAACGGCTGAACCTGCTGCTCGACCCCGGCGCGCCGTTTCTGGAACTGGCGAGTCTGGCCGGCTACAAACTGCACGACGACAAGGACGGCAGCGCGGCCGGTGGCGGCTTGATCGCTGGCATCGGTTACGTCTGCGGTATTCGCGCGATGGTGGTGGCCAACAACAGCGCGATCAAGGGCGGGACGATCTCGCCCAGCGGCCTGAAAAAATCCCTGCGCCTGCAACAGATCGCCCTGGAAAACAAACTGCCGATGATCACCCTCGCCGAAAGCGGCGGTGCCAATCTCAATTACGCCGCGGAGATTTTCGTCGAAGGCGCGCGCAGCTTTGCCAATCAGGCGCGGCTGTCGGCGCTGGGTTTGCCGCAGATTACCGTGGTGCATGGTTCGGCTACCGCTGGCGGCGCCTATCAGACCGGTTTGTCGGATTATGTGGTGGTGGTGCGCGGCAAGGCCAAGCTGTTTCTCGCTGGCCCACCGCTGCTCAAGGCGGCCACCGGTGAAGTCGCCACTGACGAAGAACTCGGCGGCGCCGAGATGCACGCGCAGGTCGCCGGGACCGCCGAGTACCTGGCGGAAAACGATGCCGATGGCGTGCGTCAGGTGCGCGACATCCTGCGCATGCTGCCATGGAACGAACAACTGCCGTGGCTGCCGGAACCGCAATTTAAAGAGCCGCTCTACTCCATCGACGAATTGCTCGGGCTGATCCCGGACGATCCGAAAAAGCCCTATGACGTGCGCGAAATCATCGCGCGCATCGCTGACGAATCGAACTTCGTCGAGTTCAAGGGCGAATACGATCAGCAGACCCTGTGCGGTCATCTGAAGATTCAGGGCCGCGCCTGCGGTTTCATCGGTAACAACGGCCCGATCACCCCCAACGGTGCGAGCAAAGCGGCGCAGTTCATCCAGTTGTGCGACCAGAGCCAGATCCCGCTGCTGTTTTTCCACAACACCACAGGCTTCATGGTCGGCACCGAATCGGAACAGCAAGGCGTGATCAAACACGGCTCGAAACTGATTCAAGCGGTGGCCAATGCGCGGGTGCCTAAACTGACGCTGGTAGTCGGTGGCTCCTACGGTGCCGGCAACTATGCGATGTGCGGACGCGGTCTCGATCCACGCTTCATTTTCGCCTGGCCGAACAGCCGCACGGCAGTGATGGGCGGTGCGCAGGCCGGCAAGGTGCTGCGGATCGTCACCGAAGCCAAGCAATTGAAGGACGGCCTGGTGCCGGACCCGAAAATGCTCGACATGCTCGAACAGGTCACCGCGCAGAAACTCGACAGCCAGTCCACGGCGCTCTACGGCAGCGCCAACCTGTGGGACGACGGGCTGATCGACCCGCGCGACACGCGCACCCTGCTCGGCTATCTGCTGGACATCTGCCACGAAGCCGACGTTCGTAAGCTGCAACCCAACAGCTTCGGCGTCAGCCGCTTCTGACCGCCACGGATCTCACGGAGAACAATAACAATGATCTTCACCCCGGAACACGAAGCGCTGCGGCGCACCGTCCGCCAGTTCGTCGACCATCAGATCAACCCGCACGTCGACGAATGGGAAAAGGCCGGACGCTTTCCGATCCACGAAATTTTCCGTCAGGCCGGTGAGCTGGGTTTGCTGGGGATTTCCAAACCGGAAAAATTCGGTGGCATGGGCCTCGACTACAGTTACTCGATCGTCGCCGCCGAGGAATTCGGCACCATTCATTGCGGCGGCATTCCGATGTCGATCGGCGTGCAGACCGACATGTGCACCCCGGCGCTGGCCCGCTTCGGCTCCGATGCACTGCGCGAAGAATTCCTGCGCCCGGCAATCAGCGGCGAGCAGGTCGGCTGCATCGGCGTCTCCGAAGTCGGCGCTGGGTCCGACGTGGCCGGGCTGAAGACCACGGCGCGCAAGGATGGCGACGATTACGTGATCAATGGCAGCAAGATGTGGATCACCAACTCGCCGAGCGCCGATTTCATCTGCCTGCTGGCCAACACGTCCGATGACAAGCCGCACATCAACAAGTCGCTGATCATGGTGCCGATGAACACGCCCGGCATCAGTCTGAGCTCGCATCTGGACAAGCTCGGCATGCGCAGCTCGGAAACCGCTCAGGTGTTTTTCGACAACGTACGCGTGCCGCAGCGCAACCGCATCGGCCACGAAGGCGCCGGTTTCATGATGCAGATGCTGCAGTTTCAGGAAGAACGCCTGTTCGGCGCGGCGAACATGATCAAAGGCCTGGAGTATTGCGTCGACAGCACCATCGAATACTGCAAGGAGCGCAAGACCTTCGGCAATGCGCTGATCGACAATCAGGTGATTCACTTCCGCCTCGCCGAGTTGCAGACCGAAATCGAGTGCCTGCGCGCGCTGGTCTATCAGGCCACCGAGCAGTACATCAAAGGTCAGGACGTCACCCGGCTGGCGTCGATGGCCAAGCTCAAGGCCGGTCGACTGGGCCGAGAGGTCAGCGACAGCTGCCTGCAATATTGGGGCGGCATGGGCTTCATGTGGGACAACCCGGTGGCCCGCGCGTATCGCGATGTGCGGCTGGTATCGATCGGCGGTGGTGCCGATGAAATCATGCTGGGGATCATCTGCAAGCTGATGGGCATCCTGCCGGGGAAAAAGAAATGAGCCACCTGCCCGAGTGCCAGACGCTGTTGCTGGAACTGCATGGCGGCGTGCTGCACGTCACCCTCAACCGGCCGGACAGCCGCAATGCGATGAGCCTGCAGATGGTCAGCGAGTTGCGCGCGGTATTTGCTGCTGTTGCTGACGAGCGCGATATTCGTGCACTGGTGCTCAGCGGTGCCGGCGGGCATTTCTGTGCCGGCGGCGACATCAAGGACATGGCCAGCGCGCGAGCTCAGGGGGGCGAGGCTTATCGCGAGCTGAACCGGGCCTTCGGTGCCCTGCTTGAAGAAGCGCAGCGCACGCCGCAGGTGTTGATTACCGTGCTGCAAGGCGCGGTGCTCGGCGGTGGTTTCGGGCTGGCCTGCGTCAGCGATGTCGCGATTGCCGACCATCAGGCGCAGTTCGGTCTGCCGGAAACCAGTCTCGGCGTGATTCCGGCGCAGATCGCACCGTTTGTGCTGCAGCGCATCGGCCTCACAGAAACCCGCCGTCTGGCGCTGACCGCAGCGCGTTTCGATGGCGATCAGGCTCGGCAACTGGGGCTGGTGCATTTTGTCGAACGTGATTCCCAGGCGTTGGCCGAGCGGCTCGATGAGGTGTTGCAGCAGGTGCTGCGTTGCGCGCCGCAGGCGAATGCCATGACCAAGCAATTGCTGTTGGCGAGCGCTGGGCAGCCGTCGAGTGAACTGCTTGATCAAGCCGCGCAGTGGTTCAGCGAGGCGGTGACGGGCGAGGAAGGCGTCGAGGGCACGCTGGCTTTTGTACAAAAGCGCAAGCCTCGATGGGCCTTTTAAAAGCATCGCTAGCAGGCTAGCTCCCACAGGGGTTTTGCGTCGTTCAAAAAACTGTGGGAGTGAGCCTGCTCGCGATGAGGCCACCACATCCACCGCCAAAACTTCAGGAAACCCACTATGCCTGTCATTCAAAAAATCCTGATCGCCAACCGCGGTGAAATCGCCTGCCGCATCCAGCGCACCGCCCAGGCCATCGGTTACCGCACCGCCGCCGTCTACAGCGATGCCGACGCCGATGCGCTGCACGTGAAGATGGCCGATCAGGCCGTGCGTATCGGCCCGGCCCCGGTGCAGCAGTCCTACCTGAACATCCCGGCGATCCTTGACGCCGCGCGCCGCAGCGGAGCCGACGCGGTCCATCCCGGCTATGGCTTTCTCTCGGAAAACGCCGAATTCGCCCGCGCCTGCGAACAGGCCGGTTTGACTTTCATTGGCCCCAGCGTCGAAGCCATCGAACTAATGGGCAGCAAACGCCTGTCGAAGCTCGCCATGCTCGATGCCGGTGTGCCGTGCATCGCCGGCTATCAGGGCGCTGCGCAAGACGACGCGACCCTGCTGCGCGAAGCCGAGCACATCGGCTATCCGTTGATGATCAAGGCCAGTGCCGGCGGTGGCGGGCGCGGTATGCGGCTGGTGCACAGCGCGGCTGAGCTGCCGGCGCAATTGCGCACCGCGCGCTCGGAAGCGTTGAACGGTTTTGGCAGTGATGAATTGATTCTTGAACAGGCCGTGCTTGAGCCTCGGCATGTCGAAGTGCAGGTGTTTGGCGACCATCACGGCAACTTGATTTATCTGGGCGAACGCGACTGTTCGATCCAGCGTCGCCATCAGAAAGTCATCGAAGAAGCGCCCTGCCCGGTGCTGACCAGCGAGTTGCGCCAAGCCATGGGTGAAGCGGCGTTGAAGGCTGGCCGCGCGGTGCATTATGTCGGCGCCGGCACCGTGGAATTTTTGCTCGATGCCCGAGGGCAGTTCTACTTTCTGGAAATGAACACGCGCCTGCAGGTCGAACACCCGGTCACCGAATTGATCACCGGTGTCGATCTTGTGGCGTGGCAATTACAGATTGCCGAAGGCCAGCCGCTGCCACTGACTCAGGATCAGGTGCAACTCAATGGGCATGCCATGGAGGTGCGGTTGTACGCCGAAGATCCGGCGCAGGATTTTCTTCCGCAGACCGGGCGTATCGAGGCCTGGGAGCCGGCGCTGGGCCATGGTGTGCGGATCGATCACGGCTTGCTCGAAGGGCAAGCGGTCAGCCCGTTCTATGACCCGATGCTGGGCAAACTGATCGCCCATGGCACCACCCGGGAAGAGGCGCGACGCAAGCTATTGCGCGCGGTGCAGGACAGCGTGCTGTTGGGTGTACAAAGCAATCAGCGTCTGCTCGCCACCCTGTTGCAACATGAGCAATTTATCAGCGGCCAATTCAGTACCGCGTTCATTGTCCAACACTTCAGCGATCATCCAAGCCTGCATCGCTACGCGCCCAGCGCCGAGGAGCTGGCGATCGCCGCGCTGCTGTTCTATCAAACCAGCGCGCGCAACCATCGTCAGCCGCTGAGCGGCTGGCGTAATAACGCCAGCGTACCGCTGACTTATCGCCTCGGCTTGGATGAGCAGAACTGGACGCTGCAACTGCACGCTCAAGGGCCAGACGTCTTTCAGGTTAGCCTCGGTGGACGCACGATCGACCTGCAACTCATCGACCTCGACGCGCATTCGCTGACGCTGGCCGTCAACGGCGTGCGCCAGCGCCACGCCTGTCGACTGGCGGGCGCCCAGCTCTGGCTGTTCACCCATCCAGGCAGTCTGCGGCTGGAGGATCGAACTCATGCGGTGATCGACAGTCAGACCAGCGTCAGCTCCGGCACCTTGAAAGCGCCGATGGACGGCGCCATCGTCGACGTCCTGGTCAGCGAAGGCAGCGCGGTCAGCAAAGGGCAGTTGCTGGTGGTGCTGGAGGCAATGAAAATGGAGCACCCGCTCAAGGCCGGCATCGACGGCGTGCTCAAGCGGGTGCAGGTCAAGGTTGGCGATCAGGTAAAAAATCGTCAGGTTCTGTTGCAGGTCGAGTAGTCGCCCACACGCCGATGCGGGTTTTGACTACGCTCTGAGATATCAGAACGCGAAAATCAGGAACCCTGCGATGCCCCACTGGCTGGTCATAGATCTGGAAGCCACCACCGACGAGGGTGGCTGGCCGGTCACCGAAATGGAAATTATCGAGATTGGCGCCACCCTCGTCGATCGCGCCGGACGCGAGCAGGATCACTTCCAGCGCTTCGTCAAACCGACGCGGCGGCCCTTGCTCACCACGTTTTGCCGGGAACTGACGCACATCACCCAGGCCAATATCGATGCCGCGCAACCGCTGCATGAGGTCTGGCCGGCCTTCGAGCGCTGGCTGGCACAGCACCAGTCGCGCCTCGAGGGGTGGGTCAGCTGGGGCGATTACGATCGCAAGCAGTTGCTGCAGGAGTGGCAGCGCCTGCACATCGACAGTGGCCTCAGCCGGGTGCCGCACATGAACCTCAAACAACGCTTCGCCAAGGCCCGCCGCCTCGAGCGGCCACTGGGCCTCAACGGTGCGCTGCAACTGGCCGGCCTGCAGTTCAGCGGCCAGCAGCATCGGGCGCTGGAGGATGCGCGCAACACGGCGCGGTTATTGCCACTGGTGCTGCCGCTTTAGAGACGTGACGAGGCGCAAAGCCTTGGGCATACTGGCCGGCCCCTTTTCAGCCCTTTTCGAGGAATCGCCCATGTTTAAAGTCAACGAGTACTTCGACGGCACCGTCAAGTCGATCGCCTTTGGCACTGCTGAAGGTCCGGCGACCATCGGCGTCATGGCCCCGGGCGAATACGAATTCGGCACCAGCCAGCGTGAAATCATGCACGTCGTGTCGGGCGCCCTGACCGTCAAGCTGCCCGACAGCAGCGACTGGGAAACCTTCGCCGCCGGCAGCCAGTTCAATGTACCGGCCAACAGCAAGTTCCAGCTGAAGGTCGCGGTCGACACTGCTTACCTGTGCGAATACCGCGGCTGATACGGCGGTTCGATCCAGAGCTAAAAAATGCCCGCGTGTAAAAACGCGGGCATTTTTATTTGCATGCAGATTTATTCGAGGATTTCCACCGGCATGCCGACTTCGAGACGACCGTTACTGTCATTGACCAGGTTCTGCCCGAACATTGCACCATCGGCCGTGGCCCGATGTTTTTGCAGGGTGGCGAACGGTTCGCGGTCGGCACTGCGCTCGCCGGTTTGCGGGTCAACAGTGGTCATGATGCAGCGTGAGCACGGCTTGACCACGCGAAACTCGATATCGCCCACGCGAATACGCTTCCAGCCATCCTCGGCGTAAGCCGCGCTGCCGTCGATCACCAGATTCGGCCGGAAACGCAGCATCTCCAGCGAGCGCCCGACCTTGCCGCAAAGGTCCTGCAGCGACGCGTCGCCAATCAACAACAATGGATAGCCGTCGGCGAACGCCACTTGATCGTCGTCATGGCCGAAACCCGATTGCGTGGTGCGTGCGCGATCCAGCGGCATCTGCACCAGCCGTGTCGGCTTGCCAAGGAACTCACTGACCCAGCGCGCCGCTTCGTCGCCGGCATCCGGCACGCGCAGGGTATCGCGCCAGATGGTCACACCGCGCAGCTCGGCATCATCCGCCGGCAAGGGAATATCGATGGAGCCTTGCCCGGGCGTCGCGAGTGTCAGGCCGCCATCGGCATTGCACAGCGCCGACAGCTGACTCATCCGTGCTTCGGCACGCTGAGTCAGGAAGCGCCCGCTGGCCTCGTCTACCAGCATCCAGCGTCGATCGCCCGCCAGCCCCAGCTTGTCCAGCTCGGCGCTTTGCAGCACTTCGCCCTTGCCGGATTTCAACGGGTAACGATAAAGCGCGCTCAGACGCAGCATGGCCAGCTCCCTGATGGAAAAACGCCACCCTATACGAGCCGGCTCAGGAATCAAAGAGCAATGGCTGTAGGAGTGAGCCTGCTCGCGATTGCGCTGTGTCAGGTTAATGATTCGGGGCTGACACAGCGCTATCGCGAGCAGGCTCACTCCTACAAAGGGTGTGTGATCAGGCTGGCACGGCGTCGAGCATCAAACGCTGACGCACCACGTCGACCAGTTTGTCCGGCTGGAATTTGGAGAGGAAGTTGTCGCAGCCGACCTTCTTCACCATCGAATCGTTGAAGCTGCCCGACAGCGAGGTGTGCAGCACCACATACAGGCCGCGCAAACGCGGGTCGTTGCGAATTTCGGTGGTCAGACGATAGCCGTCCATTTCCGGCATTTCCGCGTCGGTGAAAATCATCAGCAACTTGTCGGTCATGTGCACGCCAGTATCGGCCCAGGCCTTGAGCATGTTCAGCGCCTTGAGGCCGTCACTGGCAATGTGCATTTTCACCCCGAGCTGGCCGAGGGTGTCGCGCAGCTGCGAAAGCGCCACGTTGGAGTCGTCGACCAACAGCACTTCTCGGCCACGGGCGCGCTCCAGCACCGGATCGTCGAGTTTGTCGCGCGAAACCTTGGCGTTGTACGGGACGATTTCGGCGAGGACTTTTTCCACGTCGATGATTTCCACCAGTTGATCGTCGACCTTGCTGATGGCCGTCAGATAATGCTGGCGACCGGCGCTGGTCGGCGGCGGCAGAATGGCTTCCCAGTTCATGTTGACGATGCGATCGACACCGCCCACCAGGAAGGCCTGCACCGAACGGTTGTATTCGGTGACGATGATCGTGCTGTTCGGCCCTGGCACCAAGGGGCGCATGCCGATTGCCTGAGACAGGTCGATCACCGGCAAGGTTTGCCCGCGCAGGTTGACCACACCGCAGACGAACGGGTGACGCTGCGGCATCAGGGTCAGCTTCGGCAGTTGCAGCACTTCCTGAACCTTGAACACGTTGATCGCAAACAACTGCCGCCCGGCCAGTCGAAACATGAGAATTTCCAGGCGATTCTCACCCACCAGTTGCGTGCGTTGGTCTACCGTGTCGAGAATGCCGGCCATCAATGACTCCTGGGCTTGTTCTGATGAATTCACTTATGTGAGGTTATCGGCTGCAAATGGCGCTTCTTGATTGTCATAACTGACCTGTAAAAAATGCTCTGGACAGCCATTGATGTCACATTAACATCATGGTTTACTGGCGCAGTGATTTTTATCTGCTACTTTTATCTGCGGCGCGACCTCGGTTTGCGTCATAGGTTCCCGCACCTAAGGGATTCCCCTAGGAGCAATCAGGCCCAACCTGATATTCCCGATATCCAATAGCCATTAATGTGACGCCATTCTCATTGCATGAACGGAGTCAGGCTATTGTGTGCGATCGCAGTTCAGTGGCAACAAACCCTCTGGAAACTCTCAGTCTGTGCACTTGCACGGCCGGGCGCGATCTGCCGACGATTCATGATCGTCGCTACACACGGCATTCGTTCATCAGACGTGACGTTGTGGAGATAAGCATGCCAATCGACCGCAAAGACTGGGTACAACGCTTCCCCGAATTTCTTGTCGAGGCTGAAACACTGCTGGCCAAGTCAGAGGAATGCCTGAGCCATCTGCAACTGATCAGCAATGACAGGGACGCCATTGAATGCATGCTCAGTACCTTGCTCAAGCTTGCTCGCCGGGCGGAAGCGCTGGCGCTGGAGTCGATCAGCGAATTTTCCCTGCACATCCACAGCCTGCTTGATCTCAATCATGCTCGTGTTGATCTTCATGATCAGGCGCTGCAAGCGTTGCAGGATTGCTTCACGCTGATGGCCTGGCAGCTCGAACTGGTCGATCAGAAGACTGGCCAACTGAGCCTGGATGAAAGCGAGCAGGCTTCATTGATCGAAGCGCTGGCGTTTCAGGTCGGTCAAAGCCCGATTCAGTCGCCGCTGCCAGGCAAACGTTTGCCGCAACTGCCTTACTCGGGCCAGGCCTGACTCATCGCCGTGACGCGGATGGCCTTGGCGGACTCACGCGTCGAATGTCGTAATTGAATAGTCCATGCCTGCCAGCGACAAAACGATATAAATAATCAGCATTGATCACCCGCCCTTTTTCCTGTCGGCCTCAGGGTTTGCCTGTGTACCAGGGAGCACAACTTCGGGCATCGCTGGTCTTCTCTTCACACCCCATCAAAACCGACTTTCGTCCTTATGGAACTGGCGTGCAAACCCGTGTATTTCCTGACTGAATGGACATATATAGCAAGCGCGACCAACGGTATCTTAAGTGGTATTATGTCGACCATTAGTTGTCCTCAAATTAATGGCACGGTGCTTTCATTCAGGCGTTATCTACTGAAGTTCGCAAACATCCGGGACTCCCGGCCATGTTGAAACCATTGCCATATTTGACAGTATTTCCAGACAGAGACCCGCCAGGCTCCGGCCGGTCTGCCCGCAGCGAACATTCATTGGCTCCATCCGCTATGTACGCCAGCCTCAAGTCAATTACCCAATGGCCTCCTTCGCGGGAAAATGCGCGTCGGTTCACGCTGATATTGTCAGTCGCGGCCACATTGGGCAGTTTGCTGACCTATGGTTTTTCAACTTCCTTCAGCCTCGGTCTGCTGCTATTGCAACTCGCGGCGACTGCCTGTGTCTGGGTGCAATATCGGCTGTCGCGCAAATCAATCAAGTTTCAGCCGCAGGAACTCGCCGACCGTCTGCTGCAAGTCCAGGAAAACGAACGCCATCGCCTCAGCCGTGAACTGCACGACGATATCGGCCAGTTGCTGACGGCGGCGAAACTGCAGAGCGAGTGGCTCAAGCGCCGCCTGCCGCCCGACTCGCAGGAGCAATGCGCGGTGTTATGCGACACCCTCGAAGAAACCCTGAACAAGGTGCGCGACGTTTCGGCCATTCTCAATCCACGCCAGTTGACCAGTCTGGGACTCGAGGCCAGCCTGCGTGCGCATCTGCTCAAGACCCTGGCCAACACCAGCGTGCAATGGAGCCTCGATTGTCAGCAGCGCCTCAATGGCATTCCGGAAGAGATGGCGGTCGCGGCCTTTCGCATCACCCAGGAAGCGGTGACCAATATTCTTCGTCACGCACAGGCGAAAAATCTGGTGGTACGCTTGCAGCGCCTGCCCGAAGGTCTGACATTATTGATCAGTGATGACGGCGCGGGATTTGCGCCGGCGACCGATCCGGGTCGTGAAGGACAACGCGGAATGGCCGGGATGGCCGAACGAATCGAGCAACTGGGTGGCACCCTGAGGGTCGTCAGCGAGCCGGGCAGAGGCACCCAGATCGAAGCACTTTTCCCGTGGGCGCCGCGCGCACTCGAACGGGCCAGTACGAATAAGGTTATGCGTTGACTTGCAATTTACTTCTGGTGGATGACCACTCGCTGATCAGGGCCGGCGTGCGCGCTCTGGTGCTGGATATTCCCGGTTACGCGGTGATTGGCGAGGCCAATGATGGTTCGCAATTGCTCGAAATGGTCGAGCAACTCAATCCCGATATCGTCTTGCTGGATATCTCCATGAAGGAAACCGGGGGGCTGGAAGCGCTGCAACGCCTCAAGCGCGTGCGACCGCAGAGCAAGGTGCTGATTCTGTCGATGCACACCGATCCGGCGCTGATCATGCAGGCCCTCGAGTCTGGTGCCTACGGTTACTTGCTCAAGGACACCACCGCAACGGAACTCGAACACGCCCTGGAAGCCTTGCGCAACAACGAGCGCTACTTGAGCCCGGCCATCGCCCATACCGTGATCAATCAGGCACTGACCCGTAATCAGAATCAGCAGCCGGACATTGCCGACTCGCACAACCTGACGGCGCGCCAACTGGAAATCCTGCGCCTGATCGTGCGGGGCAAGTCCACCCGCGAGATTGCCAATGGACTGGGCTTGAGCATCAAAACGGTCGAAACCCACCGCTCCCAGATCATGAAGCGTCTGCAGATATTCGACGTGGCGGGCCTCGTGCTGTTTGCCGTGCGCGAACAGATCATCAGCCTTGACGACTGATCGCTTCGGTACTGCACAACAAGGGTGAATGTTCCGGCAAATGCACGCGCAATGCCGCCGGACGCGCTTCAAAGCGCAGGCTGTTGCACTCCAGCGGTTCGCCGTCGAGGTTCATGCAAAGCCCCTCGGCTACCTTGATTTCGACCCATGGCAAACGGGTTCGCACGAACAGATTATCCAGTCCGAAACCGTCGCTCAGCAGTGATTTCAAAGTCCCCACCAGCTCCTGTGGTGCAGGCAGGATGCTGATATCGAGCAGTCCATCATCGGCCAGCGCCTGCGGGCACAATACGTGTCCGCCACCGGCCTGACGGCCATTGCCGATGCCCAGCGCCAACAGCTCGCCACTCCAATGGAAGTCCGGCCCCTGCAATTCGCCATAGGCGGCATGCAACTCGCTGAAGCGCGACAACCCGGTGAACAGATAAGCTGCGCCGCCGAGGACTTTCTTCAAATCTTCAGACGTGTTGGCCGTGACCTGACTGCCGAACCCGCCGGTGGCCATGTTGAGAAAAATCTGCCCACCAACCTCGCCCACGTCAATATCGTGCGGCGGCACATCGAGCAATTCCAATGCTTCGGCAGGCTCCAGCGGCACCCCGGCGGCGCGGGAAAAGTCGTTGGCGGTGCCCAATGGCAAAAGCACCAGACTGGCCTTGCCCGGATGCGCCGCGAGCGCTTCGGCAATATCGCGCAAGGTGCCATCGCCGCCACCGGCAATAATCGTGGTGTAGCCTTCCGCCAACGCCTGTTCTACCCAGCGTTGAGCGTCTCCGGCTTCCCAGGTCAGGCGCACGGCCAGCTCCCAGCCCTGCTTGCGCTTGTCCTCGACGGCAGTGCGAACCGCCTCGTTGAGAGCCTGTTTGCCATGCAGAATCAACAGCGCCCGGCGCTCGTTCATTGCGTTACTCCCCAGAATCGAATCGATTGAAACATCTTGACCACTGCGGCACGCAAAAAAGCCCCGCCCTCCCTAATTAAATCTGCCTTGCGCCGCGGGCGTCCTACACGACGGTACTTTTTCTTACAAAACATGCGGAATCGGCTCAATTGACCCGCTTCGAGCATTGGGTCACCGTGTGCCGGCGGTATCAATCTTCAAATCCAATACACAAGGACGTGCATGTAATGAGTGGATACAACCACAGAGCTTCGGTCAGTTCTGGAGCCCGAATAACCTGCAAGCGAACATTTCAAACAGCCGGTGGATGCTTCCATGCCAAGCCATGAAGCGCGAATGCCAGTGAGCCCGGTTGGCCCCATCGTCGAAAGTCGCACGAACCACAAGTCCGACTTCAAAAACAGCGCCAGAACGACTGGAGAAGTTGATATGGAACCTCGTGTTACCGAGCTGGAAACCCATCTCAAATATCTTCGACGGGACATGGACGAAGTCCGTGGTGATGTCAGAACGATCAAACACCGGCTCGCCTATTCGGCCGGAGCCATGGCGGTGGTGCTGGGACTGCTGGGCTGGGTCGCCAACAGCCGGTTCGACCAGCTCGTCACTTTGATGAGCAATTGAACCTGTGAGTCATGGCGGGCGCCGCTTGAGTCAGCCGGCGCCCGCCTTTGCACTGTGCCGGTCAGCCCAGCAGATCACTCAACGGAATGAAGCCCACCACGTCGCCTTGACTCAACGTGCGACCTTCCAGGACTTCGACCAGACCGTCAGCCCACACGGCGCTGCGCAATACCCCGGAACTCTGATTGCGGTAAACAGTAGCCTGCCCCTGCTCGAGACGCCCGCGCAGGTATTCACGCCGATTGCCGGCCACAGGCCAGGCAAAACCCGCGGGTACGCTGAATTTCAGCGGCTCGACGTCACGCACACCCTGGCGTCGCAACAGATAAGGCCGGGTCAGCAGCGCAAAGGTCACCAGGGTCGAAGCCGGATTTCCCGGCAAGCCAATCACCGGCACGTTGCGAAAATGACCACAGGTCAGTGGCTTCCCGGGTTTGATTGCCAGCTTCCACAGTGCGAGTTCACCCTCCTCACGCAGCGCGATGCCGAGAAAATCCGCTTCGCCGACCGACACGCCACCGGTGGAAAGAATCAGATCGACATCCTGCAATTCACCGAGCCGAGCGCGGGTGGTGGCGAGGTCGTCCGGAAGAATGCCGGCATCGATCACCTCGCAGCCAAGCCGTTGCAGCCAACTGCAAAGCAGGACCCGGTTGCTGTTGTAGATCTGCCCGGGTCCAAGCGTCTGACCTGGTTCCACCAATTCGTCGCCAGTGGAAATCACCGCCACGCGAACCTTGCGCACCACCTTCAGCCCGGCACAGCCCAGCGACGCGGCAAGACCTTGCTCAATCGGGCCCAGCCGGGTTCCGAGCGGCAGAATCAGCTCACCGATGGTGGTTTCCTGCCCTTGCGGCCGAATGTTCTGCCCAGCCTTCATCGGTTCGAGGAAGCGCACTTTGCCGTCGGCCTCGACCTCAGCGTTCTCCTGCATTTCCACGCAGTCGGCGCCCGCCGGTACTGGTGCGCCGGTGAAGATGCGTGCGCAGGTGCCAGGCTCCAAAGGTTGCGGGGATTGGCCGGCAAACACTTTTTGACTGACCGGCAGCGGCTGCCCATTCCATTCGCCGAGGTTGAGCGCGTAACCATCCATGGCGGAGTTCGGCCAAGGTGGCAGATCCAGCGGGGAAAACAGGTCTTCGCTCAGCACTCGCCCGTGTACCTGCGCCAGCGGCAGATATTCATGCTCGACAATAGGCGCGGCCTCGGCCATTTCCAGCAAGCGCGCCAGCGCCACTTCGACCGGCATCAAGGCTCCGCTCTTGCCCGGCTTAGCCACGGGTTTCACACGGCGCCGCCTGCTTCAGATGCGTGACGAAATTGCACGGACGATGGCGGGCGTCCAACTGCTCACCGAGAATGCCATCCCAACCGGTGCGCACCGCATTGGTCGAACCCGGCAGGCAGCACACCAGCGTGCCATTGGCCAGACCGGCCAGCGCGCGTGATTGCACGGTTGACGTGCCGATATCGGCGACCGAGATCTGCCGGAACAATTCGCCAAAGCCGTCGACCTGTTTGTCGAGCAGGCAGGCAACCGCTTCCGGGGTGCTGTCGCGACCGGTGAAACCAGTGCCGCCGGTGATCAGCACCACCTGCACGACATCGTCGGCAATCCAGTTGGCGACTTGCGCACGAATTTTGTAAAGATCATCTTTGAGCAACACGCGTTGCGCCAGGTTGTGGCCCGCCGCCGTCAAGCGGTCGACGAAGACCTGACCGGAGGTGTCGGTTTCCAGGGTCCGGGTATCACTGACAGTCAGCACCGCAATATTGAGCGGCACGAAAGGTACATCAGCCTTGGCTTTCATAGGCTCTTCCAGTTGTAGGAGAAACAGCCCGGTGTTATATCACAGCGCCCCCTTTTTTCGCCGCCCCTGTGGAGGGATGCAATGACCGTCAACACCCGACTACCCGCTTGTTCCATCCTGCTGTTGGCAGGCGGACGCGGCCAGCGCATGGGCGGCCAGGACAAGGGGTTGGTGCAATGGCTGGGCGAGCCGATGATCGCGCATCTGCAGCGCAAGGTCCGTGCAATGACCGACGACCTGATTATTTCCTGCAACCGCAACCGCGAGCGTTACGCGCCGTTTGCCGATCAACTGGTTGCCGACGATGAGGGCGATTTCCCCGGGCCACTGGCCGGGATTCGTGCCGGCCTGAAAGCCGCGCGCCATCCACACTTGCTGGTATTGCCCTGCGATGTTCCGCGCATCGACACGGCATTGCTGCAAAGCATGCGCGAGACGGCGCAGCTGAATTCTGAAAAACCTTTAATGTTGCGTCATGGCGAACACTGGGAACCGTTGCTTTGCGTGATCCCGCTGAGCCTTTCGGCGGCCTTCGAAGTGGCCTGGAACGCTGGTGAACGCAGCCCCGGCCGGGTGATGCGCAGCCTCGGCGCGACGGCCCTGCAATGCCCGGACAACGACCCGCGCCTGGCCAACCTCAACACCCCCGAACTGTTAAACGCTTACAACACTGTGTCAGACTGACACCATTCAAGGAACTCTCACGCCTTGTATACGTCTCAAGCTCAGTAACCAAAAGAATTCCCATTCGGAGACACACTCATGACTCAACGGACCCTCGCCACTTTCATGCTCGCACTGGGCCTGGCCACCCTCGCCGGTTGCTCCTCGCCTACAGTGATCACCTTGAATGACGGTCGCGAAATCCAGGCCGTCGACACCCCGAAATACGATGACGATTCGGGCTTCTACGAGTTCCAGCAGCTGGACGGCAAAGAGACCCGCATCAACAAGGATCAGGTGCGTACCGTTAAAGAACTGTAAGTTCTGGTCAACCGGATACAAAAAAGCCCGCATTGATTGCGGGCTTTTTCATGGGCGCTCGAAAGTGCCTGGGTGGTCACCACTGCAGCGTGATCCGGCTTTCGTACTCACGCGCCTCGCCCGTCACCGGGTCGATGAATTTCAGTCCCTGCGCCAGCAGCTTCAACGGGTTGGCGTAGTCATCCTCGGCGTCTTTCAACACCTGCGGATAAAACGGATCGTTGCAGATGCTCGCGCCCAACGCGGTCATGTGGACGCGCAGTTGATGTTTCTTGCCGGTCACCGGAAACAGCCCATAGCGCCACAGGTCGCCGTTTTTTTCCCGCACTTGCACCGCCGTTTCGGTATTGCTGACACCCGGACCTTCCTGCATGCGGAAGAACGGCTCGCCGTCGACCAGACGACTCTTGTGCACCAAGGGAAATTCCAGATCAGGCAGCGCCGGGGCAATCGCTTCATAACGCTTGTCGATCTGGCGCGTGGGAAACAACGACTGATAGGCCGAACGGGTCTGCGGATTGGCCGAGAAAATCACCAGCCCTGCAGTATGTCGATCGATACGGTGCAGCGGCACCAGATGAGGATTGTCCAGACGGCGGATCAAGCGGCGCAGTAACGTTTGCTCAACGTACTCCCCGGCCGGCGTCACCGGCAAAAAATGCGGTTTGTCCGCCACGACCAGGTGTTCATCGGCATACAGAATCGTCTCGAGCACCGGAATCGGCTTTTCGTCCGGCACTTCGCGAAAATAATGAATGCGCAGACCTTCCTTGTAAGCCAGGTTCACGTCGATCGGCTGACCGTTGCCATCCAGTACACGCCCTCGGGCAATCCGGTCCAGCCATTGCTCGCGGCCAATGGCACTGAAATGCTCACACAGACAATCAAGTACGGTCAGCCAATGACCTGGCGGCAGATAGAGTGTGCTCGCCTGGGTGTGGGCGGCAGAGAATGTTGGAGTGGACATATGGAAGTTCGGACCCTCAATGCGAAGTCGCATTATCCAGCACTGAGGGAAACCTACCTAGCGCAGAATACTTACGCCGGGATCGACTTGAGCGCTGCGGCCTCGGTGAACTCCTTGAGCCAGCGCAGCACGTCAACCGCCTCCCAGCGAGCCGGGTCGTACAAGGCATAGAGCAAGCCCTGATAGCCGACCACATCCAGCTGTTTGTGATAACCGGCACGCTGGAACAAAGCCTCGATCTCGGCGAAACAGGTATTGAAATGCAACTTGTTGAAAGGCGTCTTGCCCTCCGTGACCAGCCCGTCCAGGCGCAATTCAAGAACCGCCTCGCGCACTACGTCAACCGACATCCGGTTCACGCTGTTCTTCAACTGTTCGACATTGACCACGGTTCATCCCTCTGACGCATTTACTGTATAGGCATACAGTAACCGAACAAACCGCAAAAAGCCAAGGGATGGAACCTGGTGGCGACCGGCGGAAAAGCCAGGGAATCCGGATCAACGCAGAAACGCGACAATCTCGTCCGCGCTGAACGGCCAGTCGAGTTCCTTCCCGGTATCGACCCGGCGCAGCACTGGAATTCTCAAACTGTAAGCCTCGTACCAGGTTTCATTTTCAGCAATATCGATCAGTTCAACCAGCAGTCCATGCTCGACGAAAGGCATGAGCTCGGCTTCAGCGACCTCACAGAGATGACACCCGAGCGTGCCGAACAACTGACATTCAGGAGGCATGTGCGCGCAACCGCAAAATGAGTGGGGCTCCATTCTAGGCTTGCGCGCAAAACCCGTCGAGCCAGCACCGCCCAAAGGCTCCAGCGTCGCAACAGCGCAACGCTGGCAAAACCCTGACGCACATCAGTTCGCAGAAAAGCCGATTGCGCGATGCTTGCAGTCTTTTTGCTTCTACGCTTGAAAAGTCTGAAGCCGCCGCCGGAGTGTCCAGTGTTCGCCAATCTGTTGATCATCCTCGCCTCGTCCCTCGTGGTGATTGCCCTGTTTCGACGGCTGCGATTGCCGCCAGTGCTGGGCTATCTGTGCGTCGGACTGCTGGTCGGGCCAAGCGCATTCGATTGGGTCAACGAGAGCGAACACCTGCCGGACGTCGCCGAGCTGGGCGTGGTGTTTCTGTTGTTTTCGCTGGGTCTGGAGTTTTCCCTGTCGAAGATGATTGCCCTGCGCCAGGTCGTGTTTCGCCTTGGCAGTCAGCAAGTGCTGATCAGCACCGCGTTGCTCGGGCTGCTGTTGATACTGCTGGGCATGCCGGTCACACCTGCGCTGCTGCTCGGCGCCGGGCTTTCGCTGTCGTCGACGGCAATCGTCACCAAGGAGCTGGGCAGCCTCGGCGAAGTGTTCAGCAGCCACGGGCAGAATGCGGTGGGGGTTTTGCTGTTTCAGGATGTCGTGGCGGTGTTGCTGCTGACCCTGATCCCGGTGTTCGCCGGCAGCAGCGAGCAAGCGTGGTACTGGGCGTTGCCGCTGACGCTGGGGAAAACCGTGGTGCTGTTCGTCGGCCTGCTGCTGGCCAGTCGCTGGTTGCTGCCGCGGCTGTTTCACGAAGTCGCGGCCTCGCGCTCGGCAGAATTGTTTGTACTGCTGGCGCTGGTGATCGTGCTGTTGACTGCCTGGCTGACCCACCTGCTGGGCCTGTCCCCTGCCCTTGGCGCCTTTCTCGCTGGCATGTTGCTCGGCGAAAGCCATTACCGACACCAGATCGAGGCCGATATCCGGCCCTTTCGCGACATCCTGCTCGGGGTGTTTTTCGTCAGCATCGGCATGCTGATCGACCTGCAACTGTTCCTCAGCCACAGCCTGGCGATCCTCGGCCTCACCGTCGGCTTGATGGTGATCAAGGGCATCGCCGTGGCCTTGCTGGTGAAATGGCGCGGCAGCGACAGCGAAACCGCTTGGCGTAGCGGTCTGGCGCTGGCTCAGGGCGGCGAGTTCTGCTTTGCACTGATGGCGCAGATGCAACAGAACCGCATGCTGCCCGCGGGCTTGGGCGACCTGCTGCTGGCGGCGACATTCTGCTCGATGCTGCTGACCCCGCTGTTGCTGCGTGCAGCGCCACGCATCGCCGCAGCGCTGCATCGCAAACCCAATCAGGAAGCGCAGATTGAAGAAATCAGCGCGCTCAATGCCGACCTCAACCAACACGTAGTGATTTGCGGCTACGGCCGTGTCGGCCAATCGATCGGGCGGTTCATGAGCAATGCCAGACAACCCTACGTCGCCCTGGACAACGACCCGGTGCGCGTACAGGAAGCCACCCATGGCGAAAGTGACGTGCATTACGGCGACTCGTCGCGTGGCGACCTGCTGAGCGCCGTCGGCCTGTTACGCGCGCGACTATTGGTAATCGCCGTGGATCAGAGCGATATCGCCCTGCGCATCCTCAAGGAAGCCCGGCGGCTGAATGCCCATGTGCCGATTCTGGTGCGCACCCGCGACGACAGCCAGTGGGCCGAATTGAAAGCCGCCGGCGCCACCGAAGTGGTGCCGGAACTGTTGGAGTCAAGCCTGATGCTCGCCTCTCACGCGTTGATCATGCTCGGATTGCCCGCACATAAGGTGCAGGAACAAGTCGATCAACTGCGCATCGACCGCTATCGCCTGCTGCACGGTTTTTATCCCGGTACCGACGATGCCGAGACTTAATCCTGGCTCACCGCGCCGATCTTGTGCAGCGACAGATCGGCACCGTAATACTCTTGTTCCTGGCTCAGGCGCAGACCATGCAATGCCTTGATCACGCCGTACACGACGAAGCCGCCGAGCAGCGCTACCGTGACGCCAAGCCCGGTGCCGATCAACTGACTGATCAGGCTGACCCCGCCGATACCGCCGAGCGCGGTCTGGCCGAAAATCCCGCAGGCGATTCCGCCCCATACGCCGCACAAACCGTGCAACGGCCACACACCCAAAACATCGTCGATGCGCCATTTCACTTGTGCGGCGGTAAAGCACCAGACAAACAGAGCGCCGGCAATCGCCCCGGTCACCAGCGCGCCGACCGGATGCATCAGATCGGAACCGGCACAGACCGCCACCAACCCGGCCAGCGGGCCGTTGTGCAGAAAGCCTGGGTCATTGCGCCCGACGATCAACGCCGCCACTGTGCCGCCGACCATTGCCATCAGCGAGTTGACCGCGACCAGACCACTGACGCCTTGCAGCGTCTGCGCACTCATCACGTTGAAGCCGAACCAGCCGACAATCAGAATCCACGAGCCCAGCGCCAGGAACGGAATGCTCGACGGTGCGAACGCCACCAGACGCCCATCGCGGTAGCGGCCATTGCGCGGCCCGAGTAGCAACACGGCCGCCAGCGCCAGCCAGCCGCCCATGGCATGCACCACAACGGAACCGGCAAAGTCATGGAACGCGGCGCCGAACTGCACCGTCAGCCAGGCTTGCAGACCGTAGTTACCGTTCCAGATCATGCCTTCGAAAAACGGGTAAATGAACGCGACGATCAATGCCGTGGCGCACAATTGCGGCACGAAGCGCGCACGCTCGGCGATGCCGCCGGAAATGATCGCCGGGATTGCCGCAGCAAACGTTAGCAGGAAGAAAAATTTCACCAGTCCGTAACCGTGATCGGCGCTCAGCACCGCTGCCGGTTGCATGAACGTCACACCGTAAGAGATCCAATAGCCTATAAAGAAATAGGCCAGCGTCGAGACGGCGAAATCGCTGAGAATTTTCGCCAGCGCGTTGACCTGGTTTTTCTGCCGGACCGTTCCGACCTCCAGAAAGGCGAAACCGGCGTGCATCGCGAGTACCATCACGGCACCGATCAGAATGAACAAGGTATTGGAACTGTGGACCAACGTGTCCACAGCGCTTTGCAGATTTTCCATAAGCAGGCAGACCTAACGGCAGAAAAGGCACCAAAGCGGTTCATGCGCACATTTCATGCACCAAGTTGCGACCAGGCAGGCACCGAATGGCATCTTCAGCGAACTGCTTTGGCGCACCCGGTCGATGTGCTGACACGAACCGCGATCATTCGGGACAAGGTTTCCCGTGGCGTACGCCCGGCAACAGCGCACAATGGCCGGGCGACGCACCACAACACAGCAATTGTCGTACCAGTCATTTCTACTGAACCTTCGCGCAAGGCTCATACTCGAACGCTTCAGACGTCACTACGGAGATCCACCCAATGGCCAGCATCAAGGCAAAGACTGCTCAAGACATCCTGATGAACGACTTCCAGACCCTGGTCGCCGACACCGAGCGTTTGCTCGAGCACACCGCCACCCTGGCCGGTGATCAGGCCGATGAGCTGCGTGCTCAGATCCAAGACAGCCTGTTGCGTGCCCGCGAAACCCTGAAACTGACCGAAGACAGCTTGCGCGAACGCGGTCAGGCCGCTGTCACCGCCACCGAGGAATACGTGTCGGCCAACCCATGGCAGTCGGTCGGCATTGCTGCCGGCGTCGGTTTTCTGATTGGCCTGCTGGCCACTCGGCGCTGATCATGTCGATCGGTGAATCCGGCCCGACTGCGGGCACCGCCTCTTCCACGCGACGCCTGGGCGCCGCCGTTCTCGGTCTGTTGCACAGTCATGTCGAGTTGTTCGGCATCGAATTGCAGGAGCAGAAATCCCGCACCGTCAGCCTGCTGCTGTTCGCCGGGCTGGCGCTGGTCTTTGCCCTGTTGTTGCTGGTGGGGTTATCGACGCTGGTGATGATCCTGTTCTGGGACACGTATCGTCTGGCCGCGATCATCGGCCTGTGCGTGTTTTATACCCTGGCCTCGATCTTCTGCGGGCTGCGCCTCAAGGCGGCGATCTTCGACGAGTCCTCGCCTTTCCACGGCACGCTCGAAGAGCTGGCCAACGACCGGGAGCGCCTGTTGCCATGAGCCATCCTCAATTGCCGCATAACAGCTCGCGCCGGGAAATGCGCAAGGCGCTGATTCGCCTGCGCATGGAAATGCATCGCCAGGAAATCCGCCATGAGGCCGGGCAGGTTCTGCAGCCTTTGCAGCGCGTGCGCGGCATGACGCAGGGTCTGCACAGCGGCTTCGGTATCAAACACGCGCCATTGTGGGGCGTGGCAGCGGTTACGCTGCTGGGCTTTCTCACCGGCAAAGGCGCGAAAAGCGGCGGCGCCGGTGGGGTCAGCCGCTTGATCCGGCTCGGCACCACGCTGGGGCCGCTGATCAAACTGGTCATGCAGAGTTCGGCTAAACGTTGAAGTGATCCATCTGGCTACATTCTTGCACTGACGGCGGGATGAACCTGTTATCCGCAGGTTCAATCCCGCACGCCTACGCAGCCATCGGGGTTCATCAAAACAAGAACCAAGGAGGCCCCGTGATCGACGGGCAACCGCTCGCCTGCTTTCAACCGTTCATCGATACCGCCACCGGACTGATTGCAGGCGTCGAAGCGCTGGGCCGCCTGCGCCAGGCTGACGGCCAACTGACTTCGGTCGGGCCGTTGTTCGCCGATCCGCGTACGCCTGCGATTGCCCTGCGTCGCCTCGACCGGCAGATCCGTGACAACGCTTTGAGCCGCCTGCACGAAGCGCCCTCCGACTGGTTTCTCAGCCTGAACATGTCGCCGCGCTGGATCAGTCGCCTGCGCGCCGGGCAGGCGTTGCCCAGCCTCAGGCAACTGGCGCGTCATGGTGTCGATCCGCAGCGCATCGTCTTCGAAATCACCGAACTGGGCGGCAATGATCAGCGCCTGGCCGAGGTGGTCGCGCGTTATCGCGAGGCTGGTGCCAGAATCGCTATCGACGACTTCGGCGCCGGTTATTCCCAGCTTGATCGGGTGCTGGCATTGCAACCGGACATTCTCAAACTCGACATGCGTCTGTTTCAGGCCGCAGCCTTGGGAGGGCCGAGCAGTGACGTGGTCAAGGCGCTGGCGCAAATGGCCGAGAAGACCGGCTGCTGGATCATTGCCGAAGGCGTCGAGACCGAAGCGCAGCTCAATTTTGCGCTGGAATGCGGATCGCGTTACGTGCAGGGTTTTCTCTTCGCCCGGGCGCAAGAGGCGTTCTTCGCCACCGACGCGTTCGTGCAGCGTTTCGCCGAGCTGCGTCAGCGCTATGTGCGGCAGAAACTCGCCGAGCGCGGGCGGCTGATGCAGATGCGCCAGCAACTGGCCGAACTGATGTCGATCCTGCAAAGCTGGGCGCAGGCCCACGCACCACTGAGCGCACTGCCACAACTGGATGCCTTCCCCTGGCTGCTGCGCTTTTATCAGTGCGATCGCCATGGCACGCAACTGACGCCGAACCTGGAATGGCGCCAGCATCGCTGGGTCGCCGACAACCGATACCTGGGCCATAACTGGTCGTGGCGCCCGTACTTCTATCATCTGCTCGCCGAAGGCTGGGAGGAACGCCGTTTGACCCTGTCCAGCACTTACCGCGATGCCACCAGCAATCAGTACTGCCTCACCGCCGGGCAGTTTTTCGACAATGGCGAGCGCTTGCTGCTGATCGACATCGACGCGGCCGGTCTGTAGTTCCGCTTGCAGGGGCCAGCGCGAACCGGGAAGCTAGGGGCCAACGCCCCTAGTCACCTGACGGAGAGAAACAGCCTTGGATTGGCACACCCTGCTCAACCGCGAACGTCTCGGCAAGCCGCTGCACAGCCCGCAAGAACTCGGCCGCAGCCCTTTTCACAAAGACCATGACCGGATCATCTTCTCCGGCGCCTTCCGCCGGCTCGGGCGCAAGACCCAAGTGCACCCGGTCACCAGCAACGACCACATCCACACGCGTCTGACCCACTCGCTGGAAGTCAGCTGCGTCGGCCGCTCGCTGGGCATGCGCGTCGGTGAAACCCTGCGCAGCGCGCTGCCCGAATGGTGCGACCCGGCCGACCTCGGCATGGTCGTGCAATCGGCGTGTCTGGCCCACGACATCGGCAACCCGCCCTTCGGCCATTCCGGTGAAGACGCCATCCGCCACTGGTTCCAGCAGGCCGCCGGTCGCGGCTGGCTCGATGGCATGAGCGAAGCCGAACGCGGCGACTTTCTCAATTTTGAAGGCAATGCCCAAGGCTTCCGCGTCCTTACGCAACTGGAATACCACCAGTTCGACGGCGGCACCCGCCTGACCTACGCCACGCTTGGCACCTACCTGAAATACCCGTGGACTGCACGCCACGCCGACTCGCTGGGCTACAAGAAACATAAATTTGGCTGCTACCAGAGCGAACTGCCCCTGCTTGAGCAGATCGCCCACAAACTCGGCCTGCCGCAAATCGAAGACCAGCGCTGGGCGCGCCATCCATTGGTGTATCTGATGGAAGCCGCCGACGACATCTGCTACGCGCTGATCGATCTTGAAGACGGCCTCGAAATGGAGCTGCTGGAATACGCCGAAGTCGAAGCGCTGCTGCTCGGCCTGGTCGGCGATGATCTGCCGGAAACCTATCGCCTGCTCGGCCCGCAAGACTCACGCCGACGCAAACTGGCGATCCTGCGCGGCAAAGCCATCGAACACCTGACCAACGCCGCCGCACGCGCCTTCGTCGAACAACAGGACGCACTACTCGCCGGCACCCTGCACGGCGACCTGGTCGAACACATGCACGGCCCGGCCAAACGCTGCGTACTGAACGCCAAAGACATCGCACGCAAGAAAATTTTCCAGGACAAACGCAAGACCCTGCACGAAATCGGCGCCTACACCACCCTGGAAATCCTCCTCAACTCCTTCTGCGGCGCCGCACTGGAACAACACAACGGCCGCACCCCGTCCTTCAAGAGCCGGCGCATCCTCGACCTGCTCGGCAGCAACGCCCCCGACCCGCAAGGCTCGCTACACACCTCATTCCTGCGCATGATCGACTTCATCGCCGGCATGACCGACAGCTACGCCAGCGACATGGCACTGGAAATGACCGGACGCTCCAGCCACTGAGGCCTGCATGTACCGGCAACATCAAAAGCCCCTCACCCTAGCCCTCCCGAAACGTCGGACCGCCCGGAGGGAGAGGGGACTGATCGAGGTGAATTCGAAAGTTACGCCGACCAGGGTATCGAGTTGAATCCAACACTTGAAAAGCACACCGATCGGCTCCTTCTCCCTCGGGAGAGGGCTGGGGTGAGCGGCAGCACCACCACAAATCCAAAGCCATGCGACGCTTCTCACCACTCAACAATGAGCGTTAGCTCGAGTGCTTTTGATCTTGCGTCACCAGCGACATCGGAAGGCTGAGCGGAGGGATTGATCCGGGCGTGGGAGCGCAGCGACCGTCTGGCGCAGCCAGACACAGCGGACGTAGGTGCAGCGCAGCAAACCGTATCCGCTGCGCCCGGATCGATCCCGGAGCGAAGGGACCCGAGCCTGCGAGGGCCGAACGCAGGAGCAAGCCTTTTTGGGTACTTTTTCGGCGTCTGGAAAAAGTGCCTCGCCGTAAGGGCGAAACCATAAGAAGCCGTCACCGCAGCAACGGATATTCACCCAAAATAAAACCCAAACACCCATAACTTTAAACAATAAAAAAACGCGATCCCCGCCAACACTTACAACTTGATCAAGCCAAACTAAAAGCCCACCCCGATCCCGCACTTCCTTACGCCAAACCCAGTTCAACTGTAGTCCGCGTCCTCAATGATTGTAGGACTTATCCGATACCATGACCCAGACCCCGTCACTCCCTGCGAGTGCTCATGCAACTGAGCTAAGGTGCGCGCTTTATTCGTGTTCGCATGGGATTTGATTATGAACTCCGTTTTTATTGTCGACGATCACCCCGTCATCCGTCTCGCCGTTCGAATGCTGCTCGAACATGAAGGTTACAAGGTCGTCGGCGAGACCGATAACGGAGTCGACGCCATGCAGATGGTCCGCGAATGCATGCCCGACCTGGTCATTCTCGACGTCAGCATTCCCAAGCTGGACGGCCTGGAAGTACTGGCCCGCTTCAACGCCATGGGTTCACCGCTGAAAATCCTGATCCTGACCGCACAGTGCCCGACCCTCTTCGGCATTCGCTGCATGCAATCCGGCGCCTCGGGTTATGTCTGCAAACAGGAAGACCTGAGCGAGCTGGTCAGTGCGATCAAAGCGGTACTTTCCGGATACAACTACTTTCCCAGTCAAGCGTTGAACCCCGTTCGCAATGACGACGTCCGTTATGCCGAACTTGAACTGTTCAAAACCGTTAACGATCGCGAATTGATGGTCCTGCAACTTTTCGCCCAGGGCCGCACCAACAAGGAAATCGCCAAAGGCATGTTTCTGAGTAATAAAACCGTTAGCACTTACAAGAAACGCCTGATGCAAAAACTCAAAGCCAAATCCCTTGTAGAACTTATCGAGATGGCCAAACGCAACGCACTCGTGTGAGAGCCAGCATGCCCAGTCGTTTGAAGGACTATCTGATCACGTTGAGCGCAGGACTGTTGCTGAGCGCAAACGTCTTCGCCCTGACCGCCGCCTCGCCGGACTACGCCCTGCTCAGCCGGTCGGCGGGCGAAGCAGTAACGGTGATGCTCGACCGGCCACAGCGGCAGTGGCTGCTGGAACGCAACGAACTGGTGCTGGGCACCTCGGCGCCCGACTACCCGCCGTTTGACATGACGGTCAGCGGCAAGGATTACGAAGGCCTCACCGCCGACTACGCCGGACTGCTGAGCCAGGCCACCGGTCTGCCGATCCGGGTGCAGCGCTTCCCTTCACGCGATGCGGCAATTCGCGCCCTGCTCGATGGCCAGGTCGACCTGCTCGGGACCGCCAACGGCTTCGAAGCCAGCAACGCCAACCTCGCCCTGTCGACCCCTTACGCATTTGATCAACCGGTGCTGGTCACCCGCGAGGACGAAACCCGCTCGCTCAGCGAAGGTCTCGCCGGGCTGCGGTTGAGCATGGTTTATCACTATCTGCCATTGCCCGAAATAAAGGCGCTGTATCCGAAAGCGCTCATCACCTGCTATCCCTCCTACCAGAACGCAATCAACGCGGTGGCGTTCGATCAGGCCGATGTGTTTCTCGGCGATACCCTGTCCACTCACTACATGATCAACAAGGGCTACCTGAACAACGTGCGCATGGCCAATTTCGGCAAGCAGGAAGCCCAGGGTTTCAGCTTCGCCGTGCGCCGCAGCAACCCGCAACTATTAAGCATCATCGACCACGTGCTCAAAGCCGTGCCGGCCAGTGAACGTGACAGTATTGCCAAACGCTGGAGCGCCGGTAGCGATCTGCTGCTCAGCGAGCAGAAACCGCAACTGACCGAGCGCGAAGAAGCCTGGCTCAAACAGCATCCGGTGGTCAGCGTGGTGGTCAATGAGGCCTTTGCCCCCCTGACGTTCTTTGATAACGACGGTAATTTTCGCGGCATCAGCGCCGACCTGCTCGAGCTGATCCGCCTGCGTACCGGCCTGCGCTTCGAGATTCGGCGCAGCCGTAACGACGCGGAAATGATCGAGCAGATCGATCGCCATCAAGCCGATCTGATCGCCGCGCTGCTGCCGTCGGAAGAACGCGAGAAACACTTGAGTTTCAGTCGGCCCTATCTGGAAAACTCCTATGTGTTGCTCACGCGCAAAAGCGCCGACGGCCCGACCAATCTCGGCCAGTTGCGCGGCAAGCAATTGGCAATTGCCCAGGGCAATCCAATGGTCGACTACCTGCGCGAGGAATATCCGCGCATCCATCTGATTGAAACCGCAGACACCTTCAGCGCAGTGTCGCTACTTGCCGAAGGACGGGTCGACGGCGCGGTGAACTCGCTGGTCATCGCCAACTATTTCATTTCCTCGCGGATCTTCAATCAGCCGCTGCAGATCACCACCACCATTGGTACGAGTCAGGCTGCATTTTCACTGGCGACGGCGCGTGACAACACCGAACTGACCTCAATCATCAACAAGGCGCTATTGAGCATCGCACCGGATGAACTGGGCGTTATCAATGGCCGTTGGCGCGGTTACTCCACCGCCTCGCAGAACATCTGGCACAACTATCAGCGCCTGTTCTATCAGGTCATTCTCGGCGCCTGTCTGCTGTTGTTGCTGTTACTGGCGTGGAACGCCTACATGCGCCACCAGATCAAACAGCGCCAGGCCGCCGAACGGGCGCTGAACGATCAACTGGAGTTCATGCGCTCACTGGTCGACGGCACGCCGCACCCGATTTACGTGCGCGACCGCCAGGGCTTGCTGCAAAGTTGCAACGAAAGCTACCTCGAAGCATTTGCTGCCAAGCGTGAGGACGTGATCGGCAAAAGCGTCATTGAGGGCACTTTGAGCAATGCTTTCGAGGCCCATGCCTTTCATGCCGATTACCAGCGAGTGGTTGCCGAAGGCATGCCGATGGTGGTCGACCGGCCTTTGCACATCGGCAACCGCCGCCTGACGATCTATCACTGGATATTGCCGTACCGCAATTCCAGCGGCGCTGTGCAGGGCATCATCGGCGGCTGGATCGACATCAGCGAGCGTCGTCAGTTGTTCGATGAATTGCGCGCGGCCAAGGAGCAGGCGGACGAGGCCAACCGGGCGAAAAGCACCTTTCTGGCGACCATGAGCCATGAGATCCGCACACCGATGAACGCGGTGATCGGGATGCTCGAACTGACCCTCAAACGCATGGATCAACAACACCCGGATCGTTCTTCGATCGACACCGCCTACCATTCGGCCAAGGATCTGCTCGGTCTGATCGGCGATATTCTTGACATCGCACGCATCGAATCCGGGCGCCTGAGCCTGTGTCCGGAGCGGGTCAACCTGGTCGACACCGTGGCATCGGTCACGCGCATTTTCGATGGCCTCGCCCGGCAGAAAAACCTCGTCCTGCAAACCGTGCTCAATCCACCGGAACTGGCCGTCGATGTCTATCTCGACCCGCTGCGCTTCAAGCAGGTGCTGTCGAATCTGGTCAGCAACGCGATCAAATTCACCGAGCAGGGTCATGTCAGGATCACCCTCGATCTGATCAACACCGAAGTGCCCGGCCGTGCGCTGATGCAACTGACCGTGCAGGACAGCGGCGTCGGTATCAACGCTGAAGATCAGCAACGCCTGTTCGCGCCATTTGCCCAGGCGCAGAACAGCCATCGACAAGCTCGAAGCGGCGCCGGTCTGGGCCTGGTGATCAGTCGTAACCTGTGCGAAATGATGGGCGGCCAGTTGCAATTAAGCAGCCAGCCGGGAATCGGCACTCAGGTGTGCATCACGCTGGCTGTGGAAACGCTGCCGGCACAGGTGAGCGCCAGCAAAAACGAAGCTGTAATCAAAACAGCGCGAACGCCCCTGTGCGTGCTGGTGGTGGATGATCACCCGGCCAACCGCCTGCTGATGTGCCAGCAGCTAGAGTTTCTCGGCCATCGTTTCAGCGTCGCCGAAAACGGCTGCGTCGGTCTGCAATTGTGGCAGGCCGGCCACTTCGATCTGGTGATTGTCGATTGCAACATGCCGCTGATGAACGGCTATGAGCTGACCCGCGCCATTCGCCAGCATGAAGCGCAGACGCGTTGCCCGCCCTGCACGGTGCTGGGCTTTACCGCCAATGCGCAACCGGAAGAAGTCCAGCGTTGCAAACAGGCCGGCATGGACGATTGTCTGTTCAAACCGCTGAGTCTGAGCCTGCTCAGTGAATGGGTCGACGGCATCACCCCGGCGCCAGCAAGCCCGGCGTTCGATCTGCAAAATCTCGACATGCTGACCGCTGGCAACCCGGCGCAGACCCAACGCCTGCTGGCCGAGTTGCTCAAGAGCAGCCGCCTTGACCGCCAGGAGCTGCTGGCGTTAACACCGGCCAATGACCGCGCGGCACTGGCGGCGGTTGCGCACAAGATCAAGGGCGCCGCGCGGATTGCGCAGGCCGCACGGGTCATCGAATGTTGCGAAGCCCTCGAGAAGGCTTGCGCCAACGCCGCGGAAAAAACCGAGCTTGCCCGCCACTGCGAAGCGACCGACCGGGCGATGCTCGAACTGGAGCAGGCTTTGCAGCAACAATTGACACTGTCGGAGCAAAGCACAATGAGCTTGCCTTAACTATGCTGGGTGCTGAGCAGTGAGTTAAACATCATGGAGAGCCAGAAATGCCCAGCCCACTGCGCCCGGAACAACGCCGGTTACCGCTGCACGTGCACATCAGCGTCATGTTCACCTGCCTGCTGCTGCTCACCGGGGTCGTGCTGGGGCTTTTCAATTACCGCCAGACCACGCAGATCATCCTGTCGAGCAGCGAGAAACTGTTCAACCGCATCGAACAGGATGTGCGTCTGGACGTGGCCGCCACCTATCAACCGATCCGCCATCTGCTGAGCCTGCTGGCCGGTGATCCGGCCGCGCAGGCAGCCAGCCTTGAGCAACGCCTGCCCTTGCTACGCCCCTTCAGCCAGTCGCTGACCGACAACCCGAGCCTGGCCTCGCTGTACCTGGGTTATGCCAACGGCGACTTTTTCATGGTGCGGCCATTGCGCAGCGCCGCCCTCAAGACCTTGCTCAAGGCGCCCGAGGCCGCAGCGTTTCAGGTCTGGAGCATCGAGCATGATGCGCAGGGCAACCTGCACTCGCAGTCGCTGTTTTTCGACCCGGCGCTGCTGCCGGTCGGTCGTCAGGACAATCTCGCCGACCGCTACGATCCGCGCAGCCGCGCCTGGTTCACCCAGGCGCACGAGCAGAACGAGCAGATCACCACCGAGCCCTATGTGTTTTTCTCCACGCACAACGTCGGCACCACCCTGGCCCGACGCAGTGGCGACAACGCCGTGATCGGCGCCGACCTGACACTGGTCGCTCTGTCGGCAACCTTGAGCAAGCATGTGGTCACGCCGTCCACCGAGATCGCCCTGTTCGATGCAGACGGCAACGCCGTGGCCTACCCGGACAGCCAACGCCTGATCGTCGACGGCAGCGCGGCGAGCCTGGCCAAGGCCGCCGATCTGAGCCCTGCCCTGCATGCACTGCTGACCGGCACCCAGACCAGCAATCGTGTGAGCGCCGAAGGCCGGCAGTGGATTGTCGCGCGCAGCACCGTCGAGGAAGGCGGGCCAAAGGGTTTGCAACTGGCGTTGCTGGTGCCGGAAGACGAACTGCTCGTCGACGCTTACCGCTTGCGCTGGCAAGGCGCACTGATCACCTTGGCGATCCTGCTGTTGTGCCTGCCGTTGGGCTGGGTGATTTCGCGGATTCTGGTCAAGCCCTTGCACGCGCTGGTCAAGGAAGCCGACGCGATCCGCAGTTTCAATTTCGACTTTCCCTCGGCACGCCGCTCACCGGTGCTCGAAGTCGATCAGTTGAGCGTGTCGATGGCGCGGATGAAAGACACCTTGGCGAGTTTTTTCCGCATCACCGACACCCTCGGCGCGGAAACGCGCTTCGCCTCTCTGTTGCAGCGGGTACTGTTCGAAACCGTGCAGATCGCCCAGGCGCAGGCCGGGCTGATCTACCTGCGTGAAAGCGACAGCACGCGCATGGAGCCTTACGGCTTAGTCATAGACGGCGCACCCCAGGCGCTGGAAAACTTCGACATACACGGCCACGACCTGCAACACACCGACGGTCCCGAGTGGTTCAAGCAATTGATCAGCGCCAGCAATGTCGTCAGCCATCTGGGTTTCGATCAGGCCGGGGACCTGCAAAGAGTCCTGCTGGCGATGCAAGCGCCGCGCATCCATCTGATCGGCATTCGTCTGCACAATCGCCATGACGAAACCATCGGTCTGCTGATTCTGCTGGTCGACGACAGCGGCACCACAGCCGATCTGGAAAAACTGCGGCCTGATCGCATCGCCTTCTTGCAGGCCGTTTCAGGAGCAGCCGCGGTGAGCATCGAGAGCCAGCGTCTGCAAGCGCGGCAGAAGCAACTGCTGGATGCATTCATTCAATTACTGGCCGGCGCCATCGATGCGAAAAGCCCCTACACCGGCGGGCATTGCCAGCGCGTGCCGGAGCTGACACTGATGCTGGCTCAGGCGGCAGCGGCGAGCGATGCGCCGGCCTTCCGTGCCTACCAGCCCAGCGAAGATGAATGGGAAGCCCTGCACATCGCCGCGTGGTTGCACGACTGCGGCAAGGTGACGACGCCGGAATACGTGGTCGACAAGGCCACCAAACTGGAAACCATCAACGACCGCATCCACGAAATCCGCACGCGTTTCGAAGTGCTCAAGCGCGATGCCTGGGTCGGCTACTGGCAGGCACTTGCCATGGGCGGCGAGGAGTCCGCCCTGGCCGGCCTGCGCGACACGACACTGGCGGCGCTGGATGACGATTTTGCGTTTGTTGCACGTTGCAACCTGGGCAGCGAGGCCATGGCTGACGCCGATCTGCAGCGTCTGAACACACTGGCGCAGCGCACCTGGATGCGTACGCTGGATGACCGTCTGGGCGTGTCGTGGGAGGAGAACCGGCGGCAAGCGCGGACACCGGCGCCAAGCTTGCCGACCAAGGAAAAGCTGTTGGCGGACAAGCCCGAACATCTGCTCGAACGTGACCCCAACGAATTGATTCCCGAAGACAATCCGTGGGGTTTCAAGCTCGATGTGCCGCGCTACAAATACAATCGCGGCGAGCTGTACAACCTGAGCATCAGGCGCGGCACGCTGACCCGCGAGGAACGGTACGTGATCAACCATCACATGGTGCAGACGATCATGATGCTCAGCCACCTGCCCTTCCCCGGCCACCTCGAGAGCATTGCCGAAATCGCCGGTGGCCATCACGAAAAAATGGACGGCACCGGCTACCCGAAACGTCTCAAGCGCGACGAAATGAGCCTGCCAGCGCGGATGATGGCGATTGCCGATATCTTCGAAGCATTGACCGCCGCCGATCGCCCGTACAAGAAAGCCAAGACTCTCAGCGAGGCATTGGCGATCATGGCCACCATGTGCCGCGAAGCGCACATTGATGCGCAGCTGTTTGGCCTGTTCATCAGCGAAGGCGTGTACCGGCAGTACGCCGAGCGTTTTCTCGACCCGGCGCAGATCGACAGCGTCGACCCGGCCAGCCTGTTGCTCAAGGCTGGCCTCGATCCGTGATCAGCAGTCGGTCAGACGCAGGAAAATCGCCGCCAGTTGCTCGATGCCGGCCTGATCCTGCGCAGCGAAACGCGAAAGTTTCGGGCTGTCGAGATCAAGCACACCGATCAGGCGACCCTCTTTGACCAACGGCACGACCAGTTCGCTGTTGGAAGCGCTGTCGCAGGCAATATGTCCCGGGAAGGCATGCACGTCTTCGACGCGCTGGGTCTGCCGTGTAGCTGCCGCCGCGCCACAGACACCGCGACCGAACGGAATGCGCACACAGGCGATCTGGCCCTGGAACGGGCCGAGTACCAGCTCCTCGTTGCGATTGAGGTAAAAACCGGCCCAGTTCAGGTCATCGAGCTGGTTGAACAGAAAGGCCGAAAACTGCGCGGCGTTGGCGATAAAATCGCGCTCGTCCGCCAGCAGCGATTCCAGTTGTGCCGCCAACAGGCCATAGCCTTCAAGGCCCTGGCCACTTTGTTGCAAATCGATCATGCCTTGTGCTCCAGCAATTTCAGGCCCACCCAATAGCGGGCAAATTGATACGCGCAACGTCCGTTGCGATTGCCGCGGCCGGTGGCCCAACGCACGGCGAGAATGTCCAGCGCTTCGTCACGCTGCCAGCTCAGGCCGGCCTTGGTCGCCAACTGGCCGATCCAGTGTTCGACGACGTTGAGGAAATGTTCTTGGGTAAACGGGTAGAACGACAGCCACAAGCCGAAACGGTCAGACAACGCGATCTTGTCTTCAACGGCTTCGCTGGGATGCAGTTCGCCGTCGACGCGTTTCCAGTTTTCGTTGTCGCTTTCCTTTTCCGGCACCAGATGGCGGCGGTTCGAGGTGGCGTACAGCAAAACGTTGTCCGGCGCCTGCTCGAGCGAGCCGTCGAGCACGCTTTTCAGCACGCGATAATCGCCTTCGCCGGATTCGAACGACAGGTCGTCGCAAAACAGCACGAAGCGTTGCGGCAGTTTGGCGATCTGCTCGACCACTCGCGGCAGGTCCGCCAGATGGTCGCGCTCGATCTCGATCAGGCGCAGGCCCGCTGCGGCGTGTTCCGCCAGCAGCGCGCGCACCAGCGACGACTTGCCGGTACCGCGCGAGCCCCAGAGCAACGCATGGTTGGCCGGCATGCCATCGAGAAATTGTCGGGTGTTGCGGCCCAGTTGTTCCAGTTGCCGGTCGACACCGATCAGGTCGGACAAGCGCATGTCGAGGCTGACTTCCAGCGGCAGCAGATAGCCGCTGCGCCCGTCGCGCTGCCAGCGCGCGGCCAGGCAGGTGCCCCAGTCGATCACCGGCCGTGGCGCCGGCAACAACGGTTCGATGCGCGCCAGAACCGACTCGGCGCGTTCAAGAAAAGCATTCAATCGGGAATCCACGTCTTCTCCTCGGGCACGTTCACAGTAATGATGACGATCCAGCGACGACACACAGACCCAAATCACCCGAGCAAGCCTTGTTACAAGGCGATTCGGGAACCTCGGTATCCATACATGATCGACTATGCTTGAGCAGCGAAGGGAAACGGAAGTGGTTCAACACCCCATGGATATCAAATTCACCCACCGGCTGTCGTTCAAACAAGCCAGGCTTACCGTGCTGGTCGGGTTCATTCTGGGCACGCTGCTCAGCCTGCTGCAAATCGGCATCGATTATGCCAGCGAAGACGCCTCCATCAACCGTGAAATCCTGTCGCTGCTGGAAATCAGCCACAATCCGGCCTCGCGCATCGCCTACAACATCGATGCCGAACTGGCGCAGGAACTGACCCTGGGCCTGTTGCGCTCGCCGGCGATCATCTCGGCGACCCTCACCGACAACAACGGCACGGTGCTGGCCAACGTCAAGCGCCCGGAGCTTCAAAGCGGCTATCGGGTGATCAGCGATTTCCTGTTTGGCGCCAAGCGCCAGTTCGAGGATCGCCTGTACCTGGATCATCTGCCCAACGAATCGCTCGGCGTCTTGAGTCTGGAAGTCGACACCTACGCCTTCGGCAGCCGGTTCCTGCGCCGGGCCGAGATCACCCTGCTCAACGGTTTCGCCCGCAGCCTGTTGCTGACCGGCATTCTGCTCGCGCTGTTCTACGTGATGCTGACCAAGCCGTTGGTGCGGGTCATCCGCGAACTCAGCGGCCGCGACCCGCGCAGCGCCGAGCCGACCACTCTGGAATGCCCGTCGGGCCATGCCAACGATGAAATCGGCGTGCTGGTCAAAGTCGCCAATCAGCAATTCGAGAACATAGCCACCGAGATCCAGCAGCGGCGTAATGCGGAAAACCGTCTGACCGACTATCTCGGTCAACTGGAAAACATCGTCTCGGCGCGCACTGCCGAACTCAAGGCGATCAATGCGCGGCTCAGCCAGTCCAACCAGGAACTGGAAGTCGCGCGCAGCACCGCGCTGGACATGGCCGAAGCGCGCTCGGCGTTTCTCGCCAACATGAGCCACGAAATCCGCACACCGCTCAACGGCTTGCTGGGGATGATCGCGCTGTCGCTCGACGGCCCGCTGAATGCCGAACAGCAGCAACAGCTATCGATCGCCCATGACTCGGGCAAGGTGCTGGTCGAGCTGCTTAACGATATTCTCGATCTGTCGAAATTCGATGCCGGGCAACTGGAGCTCGAACACATCCCGTTCGACCTCGGCTCGCTGATCGAAGACACCGCCAACCTGCTGTCACAGAACGCCGCGCCTAGCGTCGAACTGACCTGCCTGATCGATCCGCACTTTCCGGCGCTGGTGCTTGGCGACCCGACCCGGGTGCGCCAGATCGTCAGCAACCTGCTGTCCAACGCGCTGAAATTCACCCGCTTCGGCCGGGTCGACGTGCGTCTGTCGACTTACAAGAAGGGCGTGCGCATCGAAGTCTGCGACACCGGCATCGGCATCGCTCAGGAAGCGCAGTTGAAAATCTTCCAGCCATTCACCCAGGCCGGCGCCGGTATCACCCGCCAATACGGCGGTACCGGGCTGGGGCTGGCGCTGACCTACAACCTTTGCGAAGCGATGCAGGGCCGGCTGACGATCAGTTCCGAAATCGGTTTCGGCAGTCAGTTCTGCGCCGAGCTGCCGCTGCCCTGTCATACCCGCGCCCTGGCGCCGGCGCCGCTGCAAGGCAAGATTCTGGCCATTACCGCAGCCAGCAGTGGCCTGGCGGAGCTGCTGCAAAGTTTGCTGCCGGTCTGGGGCCTGGAGTACACGCAGCGCACCATCGACGATTCGCTGCTCGGCCTGAAACCTGACGTGCTGATTACCGATTGCCCGGAGTGTCTGTTCGGGCTGCGACCGGCCATCACCGCGCCGATCCTGCTGGTGACGGCTTACGGCAGTTTCCTGCCGAGCGAAGAAGCCGCCGCCCTCGCCCCTCTGCAACAACAGGCACGCCCGCTGGCACGTAACGCGCTTTATCAGAACCTGCGACGCACTTTGCAGCCAGAAGTGGTCGCGATCAACGATGCGCAGCAAGACGCATCGACCGCAAACACTCGCGGGCGGGTCTTGCTGGTCGAGGACAACCCGGTCAACCAGCTGGTGGCCAAGGGCATGCTCGGCAAGCTGGGTTGCGAAGTCGTCGTCGCTGCCCACGGCGCCGAAGCGCTGGATCAGCTTGAATTCAACGATTTCGATCTGGTGCTGATGGATTGCAACATGCCGGTGATGGACGGTTACGAAGCGAGCCGGCAGATCCGCCAGAGCGGACGCTGGCCGCAACTGCCGATTGTCGCCCTGACCGCCAACGCCATGTCCGAGGAGCGCGAACGCTGCCGCGCGGCCGGCATGAGCGATTATCTGGCCAAGCCGTTCCGCCGCGAGGAGCTGGCGGCCCTGCTCGATCAGTGGGTGCCGCCTACCCCAGCGCCTTGATCTGTCCCAACAAGTGGTCGAGGCCGTCGCGCAGTTGGTTGAGCCGGTCCAGATCCACCCCGCTGTCGCATAACAGGCGGGCCTTCAGCGGCCCTACCTGTTCACGCAGCGCCTGTCCCTCAGGCGTCAGGCTCAAGTGCACTTCACGTTCGTCGCGGGCCGAACGTTGGCGCTGCACCAACTGCAATTGCTCCAGACGTTTCAGCAGCGGCGTTAACGTGCCCGAATCCAGCACCAGACGTTCGCCCAGGGCTTTGACGGTCGGTTGCTGCGGAGCGACGTCCTGCCATTCCCACAGCACCAGCATCGCCAGGTATTGCGGGTACGTCAGGCCGAGCTGATCGAGCATCGGCTTGTAGGCGCGAATCACCGCCCGCGAAGCGGCATACAGCTTGAAGCACAACTGGCTGTCGAGCTTCAGCGAAACGAGCGGCAGGCTGTTCATTTGAGCAGAGCTTCGATCTCGCGGCTCAGGTCCTGCGGCTTGGTTGCGGGGGCGAAGCGCTTGACCAACTGGCCATCCTTGCCGATCAGAAACTTGGTGAAGTTCCACTTGATGCCTTGCGAACCGAGGACGCCGGGCGCGCGTTTCTTCAACTGCACGAACAACGGGTGAGCGCCGGCGCCGTTGACCTCGACCTTTTTGAACAGCGGGAAGCTCACACCAAAATTCAATTCGCAGAACTCGCTGATCGCGCCTTCGTTGCCCGGCTCCTGCTTGCCGAACTGGTTGCAGGGAAAGCCCAATACCACCAGCCCCTGATCCTTGTAGGTCTGCCACAGCTCTTCGAGGCCTTTGTACTGCGGAGTGAAGCCGCATTTGCTCGCCGTATTGACCACCAGCACCGCTTTGCCGGCGAAATCGGCCAGAGTCTTTTGCTCACCCTTGATAGTGGTGCAGGGGATGTTCAGCAGGTTGTCACTCATGTGTCGGGCTCCACGGAAGGTCGGGAAAGAGCAAACATAGCGAGCAATTCAATTGTGTGCAATTTAATTACCCCATAAAAAGGCGACCCGCCGGTCGCCCTGTTGGTGCTTACTGGCGTGGTTCGAGATTCAGGCACACCGAATTTATGCAGTAGCGCAGGCCGGTCGGTGGCGGGCCGTCCGGGAACACGTGGCCCAGATGCGCATCGCAACGCGCGCACTTCACTTCGGTGCGGATCATGCCGTGGCTGGTGTCACGGATTTCGGTCATCGCACTTTCGCCGATCGGCGCGTAGAAACTCGGCCAGCCGCAGCCGGAATCGAACTTGGTGGTGGAATCGAACAGCGGCTCGTTGCAGCAGACACAGTGATAGACGCCATCGGTCTTGGTGTCGTTGTATTTGCCGGAGAACGGGCGCTCGGTGGCACTGAGGCGGCACACGTTGTACTGCTCCGGATCGAGCATGGCTTTCCATTCTTCCAGGGTTTTTTGCAACTTTTCCATCATCACACCTCAGCGGCTGAAAAAGCCCGATCTGTACCTTTTCCACGGATCGGGCGGCACGTATGATTGCGCCTCGTCACGCACCAGTCTGGCAGCCAGACCGGGCGCATTCAAACGGATTCTCCGAGCCACGGCTCGATCGGTCCGCCTGTGTGAAGACGCAGGATTCCCAGTACGGTTGTCCATTCGCCGCCTGGATCGTTCATTTTCAGGATCACATCGCCATGCAGTTCAGCAAATCGAACAAGCTCGCCAACGTCTGCTACGACATTCGCGGCCCGGTGCTCAAGCACGCCAAACGTCTGGAGGAGGAAGGCCAGCGCATCCTCAAGCTGAACATCGGCAACCCGGCACCGTTCGGTTTCGAAGCGCCGGACGAAATCCTTCAGGATGTGATCCGCAACCTGCCGACCGCGCAAGGCTACAGCGACTCCAAAGGCCTGTTCAGTGCGCGCAAAGCCGTCATGCAGTACTACCAGCAGAAGAATGTCGAAGGCGTCGGCATCGAAGACATTTACCTGGGCAACGGCGTGTCCGAGCTGATCGTGATGTCGCTGCAGGCGCTGCTCAACAACGGCGACGAAGTGCTGGTGCCGGCCCCGGATTACCCGCTGTGGACCGCTGCCGTCAGCCTCGCCGGCGGTAACGCCGTGCATTACCTGTGTGACGAGGGCGCCGGCTGGTTCCCCGATCTGGCCGATATCAAGGCCAAAATCACCCCGAACACCAAAGCGATGGTGATCATCAACCCGAACAACCCGACCGGCGCGGTGTATTCGAAGGAAGTGCTGCTGGGCATGCTGGAAATCGCCCGGGCGCACAATCTGGTGGTGTTCTCCGACGAGATCTACGACAAGATCCTTTACGATGATGCCGTGCACATCTGCACCGCCTCGCTGGCGCCAGACCTGCTCTGCCTGACCTTCAACGGCCTGTCGAAGTCCTACCGCGTGGCCGGCTTCCGCTCAGGCTGGATCGCCATTTCCGGGCCGAAACATAACGCCCAGAGCTACATCGAAGGCATCGACATGCTGGCCAACATGCGCCTGTGCGCCAACGTGCCGAGCCAGCATGCAATCCAGACCGCGCTGGGCGGCTATCAGAGCATCAATGATCTGGTGCTGCCGCAGGGTCGCCTGCTGGAACAGCGCAATCGCACCTGGGAATTGCTCAACGACATTCCTGGCGTCAGCTGCGTCAAGCCGATGGGCGCGCTGTATGCGTTCCCGAAAATCGACCCTAAAGTCTGCCCGATCCACAACGACGAGAAATTCGTCCTCGACCTGCTGCTTTCGGAAAAGCTGCTGGTCGTGCAAGGCACGGCGTTCAACTGGCCATGGCCGGACCACTTCCGTGTGGTCACCCTGCCCCGCGTCGACGATCTGGAAATGGCCATCGGCCGCATCGGTAACTTCCTCAAGTCCTACCGCCAGTAACTGGCCAGCAGTGCGCAACAGCCCAATGTTGCGCACTGTCTGATTCAGCAACACTTCTGCGTTCCGCCTGCGCACAGGCCTTCTACACTTGCGTTTCGTGCCCGCTGACAGCGTCCGGGGTAATGGCGACGGGTCGCGACTGCCCGTCATCCTTGTCCTGATCTGACGTGGGAAATGTGCCCGGCACTGAAGAATTCACTGTAGGACACAGTTTGAAATAGTCACTCAGTTGAATAGCCCGGTGCAGCACCTTATATACCCCGCAGTACGCTACATCTTTAGCTTGAGGAGATTTCTACAACCATGATGCGCATCCTGCTGTTTTTGGCCACTAACCTGGCGGTCGTGCTGATAGCCAGCATCACCCTGAGCCTGTTCGGCTTCAACGGGTTCATGGCGGCCAACGGGGTCGACCTCGACCTCAGTCAGCTGCTGGTTTTCTGTGCCGTCTTTGGTTTCGCCGGCTCGCTGTTCTCGCTGTTCATCTCCAAGTGGATGGCGAAGATGAGCACGGGCACCCAGATCATCAGCCAGCCGCGGACCCGGCACGAGCAATGGCTGCTGCAAACCGTCGAGCAACTGTCCCGCGAAGCCGGGATCAAGATGCCCGAAGTGGGTATTTTCCCGGCCTACGAAGCGAACGCCTTCGCCACCGGCTGGAACAAGAACGACGCGCTGGTCGCGGTCAGCCAGGGCCTGCTCGAGCGGTTTTCGCCCGATGAAGTCAAAGCCGTGCTGGCCCACGAGATCGGCCACGTCGCCAATGGCGACATGGTCACGCTGGCGTTGATCCAGGGCGTGGTGAACACCTTCGTGATGTTCTTCGCACGGATCATCGGCAACTTCGTCGACAAGGTGATCTTCAAGAACGAAGAAGGCCAGGGCATTGCCTACTACGTGGCGACGATCTTCGCCGAACTGGTACTGGGCATTCTCGCCAGCGCGATCGTCATGTGGTTCTCGCGCAAGCGCGAATTCCGTGCCGACGAAGCCGGCGCCCGACTGGCCGGCACCAACGCGATGATCGGCGCACTGCAACGCCTGCGCGCCGAACAGGGCCTGCCGGTGCACATGCCGGACACCCTGAATGCGTTCGGCATCAACGGTGGCATCAAACAGGGCTTTGCCCGCATGTTCATGAGCCACCCGCCGTTGGAAGAGCGTATCGACGCATTGCGTCGTCGCGGTTGATTCCGAAAGCGATAAAAAAAAGGCCCGCAGTGATGCGGGCCTTTTTTTATATCGCTGGATTATGCGTCGACAATGCCGGCCCTTTCGCGAGCAGGCTCGCTCCCACAGGGGCATTGTGTTGTGCCACAGATGGCATCAACACCGCATAACCCTGTGGGAGCGAGCCTGCTCGCGATGAAGCCGGAACTGCCTGCACAGAACTATGTGGAAGACACGCGGTAAACCCGCTCCACCAACTCCGTCACCCCCGCATCGGAAAACCTCGGGCTTACGGCCAACACATCCTGCTCTTCCAGCCTCTGCACCTGCCAGCCCTCACCGAACAAGCGTTGCACCTCGTCATCATCCACCGCAAACGGCGGCCCGGGCATTTGCGCCTGAGGGTAATCGAGGGTGATCAACAACCCCTGCACGCCGGGCGCAAGGATTTGCTGAAGATGCGCCGCATAACGTTCACGCATCGGCGCCGGCAAGGCGATCAGCGCGGCGCGGTCGTACAACGCCGTGCAATCGGCAACGTCCTGCGCCGTCAGCGCAAAGAAGTCACCGCACCACAGCTCGATGGCATCACTGCGGTAAACCTTGAAAGCGCCCTTCTGGCTGATCTGCGGTTCAACCTTATGCTCACTGAAAAAGCCCTCGATCGCCTTCTCCGACAGCTCAACCCCGAACACTTGATGGCCACGCTCGGCAAGCCACAGCAAATCCAGACTTTTTCCGCACAGCGGCACCAGCACCCGCGCCAAGGGCTCAATCGACAGGTCGGGCCAATAGCGTCGCAAATAGGGGTTGGCCTCGGGCTGATGAAAGCCGATCTGGTTCGAATCCCATTTCTTGTACCAAAACTCAGGCTGCATGCATCACTCCCGAAAAATCGATGAAAAACCGCGAAAACTTATATTAGATTCAAATCAGTCAACTGACCGAAGATGAGCCATCTTAATCCTCAGGAATCAACCATGTTGCCCAGCCTGTTCATTTCCCATGGCTCACCCATGCTGGCCCTGGAACCCGGCGCCAGCGGCCCGGCATTGGCGCGGCTGGCGGCCGAACTGCCAAAACCCAAAGCCATTGTCGTGGTTTCCGCGCATTGGGAGAGCCAGGAGTTGCTGGTCAGCAGTCATCCGCGACCGGAAACCTGGCACGACTTCGGCGGTTTTCCTCGTGCATTGTTCGAGGTGCAGTACCCGGCGCCGGGCAATCCGCAACTGGCCGCCGAGGTCGCCGCCCTGCTGACCGCCAACCACCTGCCGGCGCGCCTCGACCCGCAACGCCCGTTCGATCATGGCGTTTGGGTGCCATTATCCTTGATGTACCCGCAAGCGGACATTCCGGTGGTGCAGGTGTCGCTGCCAAGTCGTGCGGGACCGGCGCTGCAAACGCGGGTTGGCTGCGCGCTGGCGAGCCTGCGCGATCAGGGCGTTCTGTTGATCGGCTCTGGCAGCATCACTCACAACCTGCGCGAACTTGACTGGCATGCCGACCCCGAGAGCGTCGAGCCGTGGGCGCGGGATTTTCGTGACTGGATGATCGACAAGCTCACAGCCGATGATGAGACGGCGTTGCACGATTACCGCCAGCAGGCGCCGCATGCGGTGCGCAGTCATCCGAGTGATGAGCATTTGTTGCCGCTGTACTTCGCGCGGGGTGCCGGAGGTGAGTTCAGCGTGGCGCACAAGGGGTTCACGATGGGAGCGTTGGGGATGGATATCTATCGCTTTGGCTGACGCCATCGCCAGCAGGCTGGCTCCCACAGGGTTTTGTGTGAACCCGAAAGACAGGCAAAAAAAATCCCCGAACCAGTCGGGGATTTTTTATGTGCGATCAATCAGCCCGAGAGCGGATCAATCTTCGCGGTAGCGACGCAGCTTGAGCTGCTTGCCAGCAACGCGAGTGTCCTTCAGTTTGGTCAGGAGTTTGTCCAGACCATCTTCCGGCAGCTCGACGAGGCTGAAGCTGTCACGCACCTGGATGCGACCGATCGCTTCGCGGGCCAGGCCACCTTCGTTGAGGATCGCGCCCAGCAGGTTTTTCGCTGCGATACCGTCACGCGCGCCCAGCGCGGTACGGCAACGAGCACGGCCTTCGCCCAGAGGCATTGGCGCGCGACGCTCGCGGTCACCACGATCAGGACGATCACCGGAACGCTCAGGACGGTCGCCACGCGGTGCGTTGTTCGGCACCAGTGGACGTTCCTTCTCGATCGCCGCCAGGTTCAGCGCTTGACCGTTGGTGGCTTTGCGCAGCAGCGCTGCAGCCAGTGCACGTGGAGTGCAACCGATGTCAGCGGTCAGGCGATCAAGCAGATCACCGTGCGTCGACTCGGCATCGCCAACCAGCGGCGACAGGCTGTTGGTCAGTTTCTTGATGCGTGCATCGAGAACGGCCTGAGCGTCCGGCAGGCGGACTTCAGCAACCTTCTGACCGGTGACGCGCTCGATCACTTGCAGCATGCGGCGCTCACGCGGAGTCACCAGCAGCAGCGCACGACCTTCGCGACCGGCACGGCCGGTACGGCCGATACGGTGCACGTAGGATTCCGGATCGTACGGCATGTCCACGTTGAACACGTGAGTGATGCGCGGAACGTCCAGACCACGGGCAGCAACGTCGGTGGCGACAACAATGTCCAAACGGCCATCTTTCAGCGAGTCGATGACGCGCTCACGCTGGTTCTGGGCGATGTCACCGTTCAGCGCCGCGGCTTTGTAGCCTTTGGCGTCGAGGGCGCTGGCCAGATCCAGAGTCGCTTGCTTGGTGCGCACGAACATGATCAGTGCGTCGAAGTCTTCGACTTCCAGCAGGCTGAGCACGGCCGAGGTCTTCTGGTCAGCGTGAACCAACAGGTGAGCCTGTTCGATCGCGGTAACGGTCTGGGTCTTGGTCTGGATCTTGACGTGTTGCGGATCGCGCAGGTGGCGTTCGGCAATGGCGCGGATCGACTGCGGAAGGGTCGCCGAGAACAGAACGGTCTGACGGGTCGCTGGCAGAGCCTTGAAGATGACTTCCAGGTCATCCATGAAGCCCAGCTTCAGCATTTCGTCAGCTTCGTCGAGAACCAGATGGTTCACGGTCGACAGGACTTTCTCGTCGCGACGCAGGTGGTCACACAGACGACCCGGGGTGGCGACAACGATCTGTGCGCCATTACGGATAGCCTTGAGTTGCGGGCCCATCGGCGCGCCGCCGTAAACGGCCACGACAGTAACGCCTGGCATTTGCTTGGCGTAGGTTTCAAAAGCGGTTGCTACTTGCAGCGCCAACTCTCGGGTCGGCGCCAGGATCAGGGCTTGCGGTTCGCGCTTGGCAGGATCGATGCGGTGCAGAATAGGCAGTGCGAACGCGGCGGTTTTACCGGTACCGGTTTGCGCCTGGCCAATCATGTCCTGGCCGGCCATGATGATCGGGATCGATTGCTGCTGAATCGCCGAAGGCTCTTCGTAGCCAGTCGCTGCGACGGCTGCAAGAATATTCGGGTTGAGATTAAAAGCGGCGAATCCGCCGGTTTCCTGGGTCATGGGTCTGCCTCTAAGTGCATCCGCAAAGACCCATGCTCCAAAGCTGCGCATGCCGTGTTGAGACTCAAGAGTCGCCCTGGCAGCTTTGTCGGCGGGGATTTGCGAAAACGAATGAATGAAGATGAATCGTCAAGGAAGAGCCCGCAGTGCGGACGTGCAGCCGAAGCTGACTTCGGGAAATTGCGCTACCTAAACGCGGCCCGGTTAAAGGCCGGCGCGCACTATACCGGATTTTGCCCGAAAAGGGAGCTTTTTTTGTGGCCCTTATCCGTGTGTCACCGCCGTGTAACGGGGTTTTGCGGATAATCGCGCAACGGTCTATTTTGCAAAGGCCCGGCCCTGCGGGCGATGACGCTTAAACGGTTCACCGACCTGCGGCAAAGCGCCGCGCACCCGCCCTTCCCGCTTGAGGATTTAGCCATGAATCAGCCCTGCGCCGGCCGCGTCAGCCGAGAACGTCGTGGTCATGTGCACTTGATCGGCCTCGATCGGGCGGCCAAGCGCAACGCTTTCGATATCGACCTGCTCAACGACCTGAGCCTGGCCTACGGCGAATTCGAAGCCGACCGCGAAGCGCGGGTCGCCGTGGTGTTCGGCCATGGCGAGCACTTCACCGCCGGGCTCGATCTGGTCAATGCCAGCGCAGCCCTGGCCGAAGGCTGGCAGGTTCCGAGCGGCGGCTGCGATCCCTGGGGCGTTTTCGTCGGCCCACGGGTGAGCAAACCGGTCATCGTCGCCGCGCAGGGTTACTGCCTGACCATCGGCATCGAGCTGATGCTGGCGGCGGACATCAACCTGTGCGCGAGCAATACTCGCTTCGCGCAGATGGAAGTGCAGCGTGGGATCTTTCCGTTTGGCGGCGCGACTTTACGCTTTCAGCAGATTGCCGGCTGGGGCAATGCGATGCGCTGGTTGCTGACCGGGGATGAATTCGATGCGCATGACGCGTTGCACCTGGGCCTGGTGCAGGAAGTAATGGCCAGCGAAGACCTGATGCCGCGCGCGATCGAGCTGGCAGAACGGATTGCCCGCCAGGCGCCACTGGGGGTGCAGGCGACGTTGCTCTCAGCACGACAGGCACGGTATGAGGGCGAGACGGCGGCGGCGCAGGGATTGCCTGCACTGGTGAAGAAATTGCTGGCCACTGAAGATGCCGCGGAGGGGGTGAGGTCGCTGGTGGAGCGGCGGCCTGGGGTGTTCAAAGGGGCCTGAATATGTGTTGTTCAACAGGCCGCCATCGCTAGCAGGCTAGCTCCCACAGGGGTTTTGTGTACGACGAAGAACCCCTGTGGGAGCCGGCCTGCTGGCGATGAGGCCGGCACTGCCGACTCAGGTCGCCGGGCGAATGGCGTTGATCAACGACTGCAACGAATACCCCAATCTGGGCGCCAATGCTTGCGCCCGTGCCGTCAGCGCTGGTATGTCCAACACCTGATCAAGGTCCGCCGGAACAATCAGAATCACATTGCCCTCCTTTACCGGCAGCTCCCAGTAATGCCGGTGATAGAGCCCGCGCAGCAACGCCGCGCCCAGCGGTTTGCCGTCATCCGTCGCCCATTGATTGATCACCAGCCAGCCGCCCGGGGTCAGGCGCTTCTGGCAGTCGCCGAGAAAACTCCAGGCCAGATGCCCGACGCCCGGCCCGACATCGGTATAGAGGTCGACGAAAATCAGATCCGCCGGTTCTGCGCTCGGCAGCAACTCGAGGGCATCGCCGACCCGAATGTACAAACGCGGATCGTCGTCCAGACCCAGGTATTCAATCGCCAGGCGCGGCACGTCCGGGCGCAATTCGATGGCTTCGACGTCTTCCAGCGGCAGGAATTTAAGGCAGGCCTGGGTCAGCGTGCCGGCGCCGAGGCCGAGAAACAGCGCACTTTCCGGTTGCTCGTGGCATAGCGCGCCAATCAGCATGGCGCGCGTGTAGTCGTATTCGAGCCAGCTCGGATCGGCGGTGAACACGCAGCTCTGTTCGATGGCATCGCCAAATTCGAGAAAGCGGTAATCGGCCACTTCCAGCACGCGAATCACGCCGAACTCATCCTGTACTTCGGCGAGCAGATGCTCGACGCGCTCCTCTGTCATTTCGTCTCCTGATGGTCACCGGGCGCGGTGACGCGATGGCACCGCTGTGGTGCCGTGGCAAAGCGGCAATTGTCGGTGATGGGGCGGGAACAGGTCACGCACTAATTGCTGCTACCATGGCGTTTCCCTGCGTATGAAATTTCGAGACCGTGATGAGCCAACCGTGGAGCCCTGACAGCTGGCGCGCCCTGCCGATCCAGCAACAACCGCAATACCCCGACGCCGCGCACCTGCGCCAGGTCGAGCAAACCCTGGCCAGTTATCCGCCATTGGTGTTTGCCGGCGAAGCGCGTGAGCTGCGCCGTCAGTTTGCCGAAGTCACCCAAGGTCGGGCCTTCCTGTTGCAGGGCGGCGATTGCGCAGAAAGCTTTGCCGAATTCTCCGCAGCCAAGATTCGCGACACGTTTAAAGTGTTGCTGCAAATGGCGATCGTCATGACCTTCGCCGCCGGTTGCCCGGTGGTCAAAGTCGGGCGCATGGCCGGTCAGTTCGCCAAACCGCGTTCGGCCAACGATGAAACCATCGCAGGCGTGACGCTGCCGGCCTATCGTGGCGATATCGTCAACGGCATCGGTTTCGACGAAAAGAGCCGCGTGCCCGATCCGGAGCGCCTGCTGCAGTCCTATCACCAGTCCACCGCGACGTTGAATCTGCTGCGCGCCTTTGCTCAGGGCGGTTTTGCCGACCTGCATCAAGTGCACAAGTGGAACCTGGACTTCATCGCCAACTCGGCGCTGGCCGAAAAGTACAGCCACCTCGCCGATCGTATCGATGAAACCCTGGCGTTCATGCGCGCCTGCGGCATGGACAGCTCGCCGCAACTGCGCGAAACCAGTTTCTTCACCGCCCACGAGGCGCTGCTGCTGAACTACGAAGAAGCTTTCGTGCGCCGCGACAGCCTGACCAACGATTACTACGATTGCTCGGCGCACATGCTGTGGATCGGCGACCGCACCCGTCAACTGGACGGCGCACATGTGGAATTTCTGCGCGGGGTGAACAACCCGATCGGGGTGAAAGTCGGCCCGAGCATGGATCCCGACGACCTGATCCGCCTGATCGATGTGCTCAACCCGGACAACGATCCCGGCCGCCTCAACCTGATCGCGCGAATGGGCGCGAACAAGGTCGGCGATCATTTGCCGGCACTGATTCGCGCAGTGCAGCGCGAAGGCAAGCAAGTGCTGTGGAGCTCCGATCCGATGCACGGCAACACCATCAAGGCCAGCAGCGGCTACAAGACCCGCGACTTTGCGCAGATCCTTGGTGAAGTGAAGCAGTTCTTCCAGGTGCACGAAGCCGAGGGCAGCTACGCCGGCGGCATTCATATCGAAATGACCGGGCAGAACGTTACCGAATGCATCGGTGGTGCACGGCCGATTACCGAGGATGGCCTGTCGGACCGTTATCACACCCATTGTGATCCGCGGATGAATGCCGATCAGTCGCTGGAGCTAGCGTTTTTGATTGCCGAGACCTTGAAGCAGGTTCGGCGATGAGGTTGGCTTTCTTTATTGCCTGAACTGGCCTCTTCGCGGGCAAGCCCGCTCCCACAGGGTTCCTGTCGTATGCAATTTATGTATCCGGCGCAGAACCTGTGGGAGCCTGGCTTGCCAGCGATGGCGTCAGTTCAGTCGCACTCGATCTGTGCGAATGCCATCCCAAGCCGCGCCGCACTCTCACGCTGACAATTGAGCTGCACCCGCGCCAGGCCCAGCCAACTTGCCATCCTGCGCAAACTCACCGCCAGCGCCAGCATCCCCTCCTCGTCCAGCCCGGCTTCTTCCTCGTGCACCGCATGCAACGCCAACTGCCCCGCTGCCCGCTCGGCACGCAGATCGACCCGCGCGGCGATCCGCTCATTGTGCAAAAACGGCAACACGTAATAGCCGTAGACACGCTTGGGTTGCGGCGTGTAAATCTCCAGCCGATAGCGGAAGTCGAACAAGCGCTCGGTGCGGCTGCGTTCCCAGATCAGCGAATCGAACGGCGATAACAGCGCACTGGCGATGACTTTACGCGGCACTGTGGGCTCCGGCAGGCAATAGGCAATCTGCCGCCAATCGGCCACCTCGCACATCTGCAATTGCCCCGCCTCGACCAGCTCGGCCAAACGCGGCCGCGCATCCGTCGGGCTCAAGCGGAAATAATCACGCAAGTCTTTTTCCGTGCCGACGCCCAACGCCCCCGCAGCATGCAGCAAGAGTTCGCGTTGCGCCTCCGCCTCGTCGGGCATCCGCTGCTGCAGGATCGCCGCAGGAATCACTCGCTCGGGTAAATCGTACAGACGCTCGAAACCGCGTCGCCCGGCCACGGTCACCTCACCGGCGGCGAACAACCATTCCAGCGCAAGCTTTTCCGCACTCCAGTCCCACCACGGCCCAGCCTTGTCGGCGCGGGTCGACAGACTGCCGGCGCCCAAGGCGCCCTGCGCTTCAACCGCTGCCAGCACCCGGCGAATCGTCTCTTGCTGCTCGCGGCCGAATGTCGCCAGTTGCTGATAAATATCCTCGCCGCGCCGGGCCCGCTGCATGCGCCAGCCCAGCAACGGGTACATCGACAGCGGCAGCAGCGACGCTTCATGCCCCCAGTATTCAAACAACGTGCGGCGCCGCCCCGAACTCCAGGCAGCCTGGTCAAGCAAATCCAAAGAATAGGCACCGAGACGGGAAAACAGCGGCAGGTAGTGCGAGCGCACCACGGCGTTGACGGAGTCGATTTGCAGCAGGCCCAGCCGTTCGATCAGCCGGTTGAGCTGCGGCGCCTTGACGGTCGGCGGCTGGCGCCCGTTGAATCCTTGGGCAGCCAGCGCCAGACGTCGCGCCTGTTTGAGGGAAAAGGCCAGAGTCGCGGGCATGAACATCTCCTTGTCTGCTCGCAACCTACCTCACCGAAAGTGGGTTTGTGTAGCACCGGGTTGATCATTTATGCATCGGATCATCCCAGAACGGCCGCACGGCTTCGTGTTCAACGTCGGCACGACTGACACCGATGTCCTTCAACGCTTCGTCACTCAAACTGGCGAGCAACTCGCGTTCACGGTGCAGTTCGTACCAGCGGCTAAACTTGTGCAGCAGATCGGAAACGATATGGCCGTGGCCGGACAGCTGTTCTTCGTTCACATACTCTCTTTGACCTTTCATCGTCTTGCCTCCCTTTGTGGATGGCTCAAGTCTCGTCTCGGCGCTAAGATCAATCCAACGAATGTTTCTGATGGCAAGCATCACGGAGATTCATCAATTGTCCGCTTACCCCAGTATCGATACCGATGTCCTGCGCACCTTTGTGGCGATTGCCGATCAGGGCGGGTTCACCCGCGCCGGCGAGATGGTCAACCGCACGCAATCGGCGGTGAGCATGCAGATGAAGCGTCTGGAAGAAGACGTGTTGCAGCGCCAGTTGTTCGAGCGCGATGGCCGTCAGGTGCGCCTCACCGCCGAAGGCCAGGTATTGCTCGGCTATGCGCGGCGCATCCTCAAGTTGCACAGCGAGGTGTTCAACACTTTGCGCGAGCCGCACATGGTCGGCACCGTGCGCATCGGCACGCCGGATGATTACGTGATGCGTTTTCTGCCGGGGATCCTCTCGCGGTTTGCGCAGTTCTATCCGCTGATCCAGATCGAGGTGCATTGCGAGTCGACCAAACAGTTGCTGCAGCGCACCGATCTGGACTTGTCGATCGTCACCCGTGAGCCGGGTAACGAGATCGGCCAACTGTTGCGCAAGGAGCGTTTTGTCTGGGCCGAGGCGCAGAACTTCAGCGCCCACGAACAGACGCCGCTGCCGCTGGCGATGTTCAACAGTGATTGTTTCTGCCGTTTATGGGCGTGCAATGCGCTGGACGCGATGGGCCGCGAATACCGCATCGCCTATAACAGCACCAGCCTGTCGGCGTTGATGGCCGTTGTCAGCGCGGGCCTGGCAATTACCGCGCAACTGGAGAGCCTGATCACCCCGGACATGCGCATTCTCGGCGCCGCTGAAGACCTGCCATTACTGCCCGAGGCCAGCATCATGCTGATCCGCAACCTGAACAATCCGTCGCCGATCACTGAATGTCTGGCCGAACACATCGTCGAAGGCTTCAAACTTTGAACGCGAGCATCACCGCACACAGCACCAGAAAACCGCAGAACAGCCCGCGCAGAAGTTTTTCCGGCATCGCGTGGGCGACTTTCACGCCCCAACTGATGCTGGCCAGACCGCCGAGCGCCAGTGGCAAGCCGATCATCCAGTCGACTTCGTGGTGTACCGCATAGGTCACCAGGGTTACGCCGGTGCTGGGCAGGGCCAGTGCCAGGGACAAACCCTGAGCGACCACTTGCGAGGTGCCGAACAGACTGGTCAGCACCGGCGTTGCCACCACCGCCCCGCCGACACCGAACAAACCGCCCATGGTCCCCGACGCAGCGCCGAGCACACCGAGCCATGGCCACGAGTAGCGCATTTCTGCGCTCACCGCGGGTTTCGGACCGAACATCTTCAGCAAGTTGTACGCCGACAGCGCCACCAGAAAAGCCACGAAACCGACGCGCATGGTTTGCGCATCGATGCCCACCGCCCAGATCGAACCGAGCCAGGCAAAGCAGAAACCCATCAGCGCCAACGGCAGCGCATGGCGTAGCTCGATGCGATTGCGCTGGTGATAACGCCACAGCGCCAGCATCACGTTCGGCACCACCATCACCAGCGCCGTGCCTTGGGCGATCTGCTGATCGAGCCCGAACCACACACCGAGCAACGGAATGGCGATCAAGCCGCCGCCGATTCCGAAAATGCCGCCGAGTGTGCCGAGCGCCGCGCCAAACAACAGGTACAACAAGAATTCCATCACCGCACATTCCTCTTCGTCAGGCTTGCCATGCTACGCAGTCGCGGCTGGCGGGGAAACGCACAGCAACGCACAATGGCTGTGCCGATTCCGCATAAGCGCTCAACACCATGAACCCCAATCAACTGACCGATCAGCTCGGACTGTTCCTCGATGTGCTGGAAAGCGGCAGTTTTTCCGCCGCCGCACGCCGCCATCCGCTAACACCTTCGGCGGTCGCCCGGCGTATCGACAATCTCGAAAGCGCGGTAGGCAGCCAGTTATTCGTGCGCAGCACCCATGCGGTGCGCGCGACGCCGGCCGGGCTGGCCTTTGCCGAGCGCGCACGGCGAATTGTCGCCGAGCTGCAATTGGCCCGCGCCGAAGCGGTGTCGCTGAGCAGTGCGCCGGAAGGCTTGATCCGCATCGACGCGCCCGCCGCGTTCGGGCGCCGCCATCTGGCGCCGGTGCTCGCTGACTTTCTGTTGCTATACCCGGGCCTGGATGTGCAGCTGCATTTGATCGACAGCTTTATCGACATGGACGGCTCGAACCTGGGCAAAGTCGATCTGGTCCTGCGCGCCGGGCAACTGGCTGATACGCGTCTGGTCGCCACGCCACTGGCGAGCATTGTACGCATCGCCTGCGCCAGCCCCGATTACCTGAAACGCCGTGGCGTGCCGAGCCATCCCGCACAACTGAATGAACACGACGGGCTCGACTGGGACGGCCTCGCCCCGCCCTTCGCCTGGCGCTTTCAACTCGACGGGCAATTGCAGTTGCACCGTCCGGCCCGCATCCGCCTGAGCGCCAACAACGCCGAAGCGCTGGTCTGCGGCGCTTTGGCCGGATTGGGTATCGCCCATCTGCCGACCTGGTTGGCCAGCGAATACCTGCTGCGCGGCGAACTGCTGCCGCTGTTCTGCGACAACGGCTTGCCCGAAGCAGAGTCTGCCGGCATTTACGCCTTGCGCATGGGCCAACAGCCCCATTCGCGCAGCCGCTTGCTACTGGAATATCTGAAAACCCGCTTCAGCCCTGTTCCTCCCTGGGATCTGGCGTTGCAACGGGATCTGGGCCGGCACTAGGCTCAAGGCTCAAGGCTCAGGAAAAATTATCTGGCGCATTAAAGATTCGAGCGCTAGATTCATCGCATTACTGAACAAGGCTTGCACCATGACTTCCGAACGCGACACCTGCGACGACCTGCTGCTGGCTAACCAGGCCTGCTTCGCCCTGCATTCCACTTCACTGATGATGACCAAGGTCTACAAGCCGCTGCTGCAAGCGCTGAACCTGACCTACCCGCAATACCTGGCGATGATGGTGTTGTGGGAACAGGATGGTTTGACGGTCGGAGAAATCAGCACGCGCCTGCTCACCGATCCGGGCTCGCTGACGCCGCTGCTCAAGCGTCTGGAAGCAGAAGGCATGCTCAGCCGCACGCGCAGTCGCGAGGACGAGCGTGTGGTCATCGTCGAGTTGACCGAGCAAGGCCGGGCCCTGCGGGACAAGGCGCAAAGCATTCCGCAGTGCATCCTCGGCGCCAGCGGCTTTTCTCTGGAACGCCTGCAAAAGCTGCAAGCAGAACTGCAGGCGCTGCGCGGGCACCTGCAAGACAGCCTGAATTAAGCCCCGCCCCCGTCCCCCTTGTGGGAGCGAGCCTGCTCGCGATTGCGCTGGGTCAGTCAGCACATGTATTTCTGACTCATCGCTATCGCGAGCAGGCTCACTCCTACACTTGATCTCCTTCGCCTGAAAAATATTTTCAGGCTTCAAGCCCCCCTCCGGTCCCTCTATCTCAATCCTTTCAAGAAGATTGATCTACCAAAGATCACGCTCAGGAAAAATTCTTTAAAAATTTATCTTGCGCGCAAAACATTAGCGCTATACATTCTCATCACACCTACTTAGCGCGCAAACAATTAGTGCAAAACACCACAACCAACGAGGCTCACACCATGCAAACTCTCTATACCGCAATCGCAACCTCCACTGGCGGCCGTGACGGTCGTGCGATCTCCAGCGACAACATCCTCGACGTCAAACTCGCCACGCCAAAAGAACTCGGCGGTGCTGGCGGTGCGGCGACCAACCCTGAGCAGCTGTTCGCTGCCGGCTACTCCGCCTGCTTCATCGGCGCGCTGAAATTCGTTGCCAGTCAGACCAAACGCAAAATCCCCGATGACGCTTCGATCACCGCCCACGTCGGTATCGGTCAGATCCCGGGCGGCTTCGGTCTGGACATCGACCTGCACATCAGCCTGCCAGGTCTGGAACAAGCCGATGCGCAAACCCTGGTCGACGCCGCTCACCAGGTCTGCCCGTACTCCAACGCCACCCGCGGCAACGTCGATGTCCGTCTGCACGTCACCGTGTAATCACTGAGCCCCCGGCCCGAACAAGGAAATTGAACATGAACACTTTCAGCAAAGTCTTGACCGGTACCCTTCTCGCCCTGTCCGTGCAGAGCGCCTTCGCCGGTGATGTCGAGCACAACACCCAGGCGTTTCTCGATGTGCTGAATGCCGGCAGCGGCAAGCCGATTGAGCAGCTGTCGCCCAAGGACGCTCGCGCCGTGCTGGTCGGCGCGCAGTCCGGGGTCAAACTGACACTGCCCAAAGCCGATGTCAGCGAGAAGACCATCCAGGTCGATGGCCAACCGTTGAGCCTGACCATCGTCCGGCCGGCCGGGGTCAAGGGCGAGCTGCCGGTGTTCATGTTCTTCCACGGTGGCGGCTGGGTGCTGGGAGATTTCCCGACCCACGAACGTCTGGTCCGCGATCTGGTGGCCGGTTCGGGTGCGGCGGCGGTATTCGTCAACTACACCCCTTCGCCTGAAGCGCATTACCCGGTGGCGATCAACCAGGCCTACGCCGCCACCAAGTGGGTGGCGGAACACGGCAAGGAGATCAACGTCGACGGCAAACGTCTGGCCGTGGCCGGCAACAGCGTCGGCGGCAACATGGCCGCAGTGGTTGCACTGATGGCCAAGGACAAGGGCACCCCGGCGATCAGATTTCAGGCGCTGCTGTGGCCGGTGACGGATGCCAGCTTCGAAACGGGTTCCTACAACCAATACGCCGAGGGGCACTTCCTCACCCGCAACATGATGAAGTGGTTCTGGGACAACTACACCACCGACGCGAAACAGCGTAACGAGATCTACGCCTCACCGCTGCGCGCTACCACCGCGCAACTGAAAGGTCTGCCGCCAGCACTGGTGCAGACCGCCAGCGCCGATGTCCTGCGCGATGAAGGCGAGGCGTATGCGCGCAAGCTCGACGAAGCCGGTGTGCCGGTGACGTCGGTGCGTTACAACGGCATGATCCACGATTACGGTTTGCTCAACGTGGTCAGCCAGGTGCCGGCAGTGCGCTCGGCGATGTTGCAGGCTTCGCAAGAGCTGAAAGAACACCTGAAATAAACCTATCCCCACATGTAGGAGTGAGCCTGCTCGCGATAGCGGTGTATCAGTCGATGAACATGTCGACTGGTATGACGCCATCGAGAGCAGGCTTACTCCTACAGGGATTTGTGGTGATGGCTGAATTGCAGGCACAAAAAAACCCGACTTAATGGTCGGGTTTTTTCTTTCCGCAAAAAGCAGTGCTTATTTCGCACGGCCTTTGTAGGAGCCGCCTTCGCGGGTATCGATCTCGATCATGTCGCCGATTTCGATGAAGTCAGCAACCGACAGCTCGGTACCGTTCTTCAGTTTGGCAGGCTTCATCACCTTGCCGGAAGTGTCACCGCGAGCGGAACCTTCGGTGTAGTCAACCTGACGCACGATGGTGGTCGGCAGTTCTACGGAAACCAGACGGCCTTCGAAGAATACGGCTTCGCAGACGTCTTCCATGCCTTCTTCAACGAACGGCAGAACGGCTTCGATGTCGTCAGCGTTCAGTTCGTACATGGTGTAGTCAGTGGTGTCCATGAACGTGTAAGTGTCACCGCTGATGAACGACAGGGTGGCTTCTTTACGATCCAGGATCACGTCGTCCAGCTTGTCGTCCGCACCGTAAACGGTTTCGGTCTTGTAACCGGTCAGCAGGTTCTTCAGCTTGGTCTTCATGATCGCGCTGTTACGGCCCGACTTGGTGAATTCAGCTTTCTGAACCAGCCAAGGATCGTTGTCGATACGGATCACGGTACCGGGTTTGAGTTCTTTACCAGTTTTCATTGCGAATATCCGAATTTGGATGGGATTTACAAAAATCTAGGCCGCGTATCATATCCAATTTAGGTAAAACTGTACCAGCGCCGTGGCGAGATCCGCCTGCAAGCCTTGTTCCAGACACCACCCTTGGGCATTTTCCTGCAGTTCCGGCCAGTGTTTGCGCGCCGCCAGCCAGTGCTCGCCGATCGGCTGGCCGGCACTCCAGGCGCGCCACAGACCGTTCATCGCCTCGGCAGCCGCTGGCGACAAGCCTTGGGTGTAAAGCGCGAGGAAGGCGTCGAGCTTGTCCAGATGGATGTCTTCGTCCTGCTGATAGATGTGCCAGAGCATCGGTCGTGCCGCCCATTGCGCACGCACGAACGAATCCTCACCGCGCACCGCGTTGAAATCGCAGCACCAGAGCAAGTGGTCGTATTGGTCCTGACGGACGAACGGCAATACCTGCACGGTGAGCGATTGGCGTTGATGAATGGCGCCGACCGTCAGCGTTTCCACTTCGAGCCAACGCGCCACATCGCCGAGAATCCGCCCTTCCGGTACCAGCAAATGGGTCGGCGTGTCCGCCGCTGCCAGTACATCGAGCCAACTGGCCAGCCCGGGGTTCTCGTAGGCAAACAGCGAAATCAGTTGTGCGTCCGGTGCGCGCTCGATGCCCAGCCCTTGCAGGAATTGTCGCTGCGCCGCGGCATCCTGTTGAAACTGCCGACGCTGCTCAAGCAAGCCGCGCTCGCGCAACAACCCGCCGGTGCCTGGCTGAAAGCCGGGAAAGAAGAAAATCTTCTGCACCGATTTGTATTTGACCGAGGGCAATCCGTGACAGCCGACGACCCAGTCTTCGGCGCTGAGATAATCGAGGTTCAGCCACAGCGGCGGGCGTTCACGCGCGGCCATGGCGTCCATGTAATCGTTGGGTAAATTGCAGGCGAACGCGGCGATCACGACGTCAGCGGCGTCCGTGTGAACCCACTCGGCGGGCCAGTGCCGCACCTCGACGCCCTGCTGATATTGCTGAGCAGCGTCGATATCGATCGCTGGGCAGATACGTTCGAAAGCGCGCAAATCGTCGACCCACAGGCGCACTGTCAGTGAATGCTCGGCAACCAGTTGCCGGGCCAGGCGCCAGGTCACGCCAATGTCGCCGAAGTTGTCGACGACGGTGCAGAAAATATCCCAGCGGGTGTTCGTTTCAGTCATTTAAGGCTCCCGTTGGCAAAAGCGCCGATTGTCCGCATAAATACCCTCGCGCAGAAGAGCCGACGCCGATTAATCTTCGTGCGACAATCGCTACTTGCCCGCATTCATCCGCCAGGAGGCAGCCATGCCCTACCGTCCCCGTTCGCGTCGCCCCTTGCCTGTTCAGCTTAGCGCCCTGCACCTGATCGGTAGCATCGCCCTGGGCATGTGGCTGGGCTTTCTCGCCATCGCTCTGACCTGCTGGCTGCTTTCGCGGTTCATCTTTGCCGAGCAACTGGCGCCCGTCGCCCAAGCGGTGCAGCAGATCGCCCATCCGCCTGCGCCGGTGCAAGCCCAGCCGGACATTCCGCCGCAAAGCCCATTGTTCGAGCAGTACGAAGAAAACCTGCGCAAGAATGAACAGCAGGCTCGACTGGATCAGGCGCGCGCCAGTTCGCGCAACGCGTCCAACCCGAAATGCCAGTTCTGGCTGCAGCAGGACCAGACCGCGCCCAGCGAAAAAAGCCGCGCCAACGTTTTGCAGTTCTGCGATTGATCATGAACAAACACACAGTCCACCAATTGATTCTCGACAAACTGCGCATCGACCTCGACATCGCCGAGCGTGCTGCGCAAACGGCGTACGAAACCGCGACCCACGAAGAGAATATCGCGGAGAACAAATACGACACCCTGGGCCTTGAGGCGTCGTATCTGGCGGCCGGTCAGGCGAAACGGGTCGAGGAGATTCGCCAGTCGCTGGCGCTGTGCCAGAACCTCACGCTGCGTGCCTACGATGAACAGCGTGGCATCGAGATCGGCGCCCTGCTCGGTCTGGAAGACGAAAAGGGCCGCGAGCAATGGCTGTTTCTGGCGCCGGATGCAGCCGGTCTGAAAGTCGATGTGGTCGGTCAGCCGATTACCGTCATCACCCCGCGCTCGCCACTGGGCAAAAGCCTGCTGGGCAAGTTCGAGGGTGATGAGGTGGAGATTCTGGTGGCGGGCACCCGGCAACAATTCGCCGTTACCGAGGTGCTTTAAGACAGCGGATCAGTGCACCGGTAGTTCGACGCCGTCGAACAGTTCTTCCAGTTCCTGCTTGTTGTGGCACTGAATGGCCTTGGCCATGACTTCGCGGGTCAGGTGCGGAGCGAACTTCTCGATGAAGTCGCACATGAAACCACGCAGGAAAGTGCCGCGACGGAAACCGATCTTGGTGATGCTCGACTCGAACAGTTCGCTGGCGTCCAGCACCACCAGATCGTTATCGAGTTTGGTGTCGACCGCCATTTTCGCCACGATACCCACACCCAGCCCCAGGCGCACGTAGGTTTTGATTACGTCGGCGTCGGCGGCGGTGAACACCACTTTCGGCGTCAGGCCGCGATGGCTGAAGGCTTCGTCGAGTTTCGAACGGCCGGTGAAACCGAACACGTACGTCACGATCGGGTATTCGGCGAGGGCCTCGAGCGTCAGCTTCGGCAGCTTGGTCAGCGGGTGACCCTGAGGCACGACCACGCAACGGTTCCAGCGGTAGCACGGCATCATCACCAGATCGCCGAACAGCTCCAGCGCTTCGGTGGCAATGGCGAAATCGACGGTGCCGTCCGCGGCCATTTCGGCGATCTGCATTGGCGAGCCCTGGTGCATGTGCAGGGCCACGTCAGGGTATTGCTTGATGAAATTGCTGATCACCGGTGGCAGCGCATAACGAGCCTGCGTGTGCGTGGTGGCGATCGACAAGGTGCCCTTTTTCTCGTTGGAGAATTCCTGGGCGATCTGCTTGATGCTTTCGACCTTGCGCAGGATCTCGCCAGCGGTGGTGATGATGCGCTCGCCAGCCGGAGTGACACGGGTCAGGTGTTTGCCGCTGCGGGCGAACACTTCGACGCCCAGTTCGTCTTCCAGCAGACGGATTTGCTTACTGATGCCCGGTTGCGAGGTGTACAGGCTTTGGGCTGTAGCGGAAACGTTGAGGTCGTGGTGCGCCACTTCCCAGATGTAGCGCAGTTGTTGAAGCTTCATATCAATCCCTCAAAGCAGGTAGACGCCACGGGCATCAGCGACGGTATATAACTATATTAATGGTTTGAAGAATAAATCTAGAACTTTTTCATCAAAGCGCCATTATTTTGCCTCAGCGATCCTCGCGCCGCCGACGCTCCATCAACGGCACCAGATAAACCGGCACCTTGGCCAATTGCAGGACCCGTGCTGCCGTGCGCCCCAACGGTGTTTCCGCGCCGACCCCGTGGCTGTGACTGCCGACGATCAGCAGATCGACCGAGAGTTTCTGCACCTGGTCGAGAATCACCTGCGACGGATCGCCCTGCAACACGCGCACCGCACGAATGCGTTGCAGATCCAGCTCGCCATCGTCGCCGAGTTCTTCGCGAAAGCTCTCCAGCACGCGCTGCTCGATATTGGCGATGACTGTTTTCAGACCCTGGCTGTGGAATTCGTTCAATGCCTGCTCGTCGAGATAACTCTGCAACACCGATTCGGCGAACAGCCCCATCGGCTCCACCGCGTGCACCACGTACAGATCGGCATTGAACGTGCGCGCCAACGCCAGGGCATGCTGCATCACGAACGGGGCGTACAGACCGAGGTCAGTGGCATACAGCATCGAACGAATCATATGACCTCCTCGCAAGCCAACATGGCGGAGATTGATTCAGCTTAGCAGTGCCTTGACGAGTACGACGGGCGACGCAACGTCTTGAGTCAAAGGGCTTTAGATCGAGGGTTCGTTGCTGATGCCGTGGGGCACGTGACCGGTGGCGACCACTTCACGGGCCAGCTCGCAATGCCCGGTCTGATCGTCGAAGAACACGTCGGCAGCGAAGGCTTCGAGGAATGCCGATTTGGTCAGGCCGCCAAGAAACAGCGATTCGTCGAGACGGATGTCCCACTCGCGCAACGTGCGAATGACCCGCTCGTGAGCCGGCGCCGAACGTGCGGTGACCAGTGCGGTACGGATCGGGCAATCATCGTCGGGAAACTCGCGCTGGAGCAGATTGAGCGCCGCGAGAAAGCCCTTGAACGGGCCGCCGCGCAACGGCTCGCGCGCCGACTCGCGTTCCTTGGCCTGAAACGCTGCGAGGCCGCCGGATTGATAAATGCGCTCTGACTCGTCAGAAAAAATCACCGCATCACCGTCGAAGGCGATACGCAATTCGTCGCTGGCGGCGCGGCTGGCACCGCCGGATAGAATCGTCGCCGCGGCGAAACCGGCGTCCAGCGCGGCGCGCACATCCTCGGCATGGGTGGACAGAAACAGGTCGCAGCCAAAGGCTTTCAGATAGGGATAAGGACTGCGCCCGCCGACAAACGCCGCGCGGGAAATTGCCAGACCGTAATGATGGATCGAATTGAATACGCGTAGCCCGGTGTCGGCGCTGTTGCGCGAGACCAGAATCACTTCGACCCGCGCACGGCCGAGGCGGCTGTTCAGGCTCAGGAGTTTTTCCACCAGCGGGAAGGCATCGCCGGGCGCAAGAATCTCGTCTTCGTGTTCGATCTGGTATTGCCGATAAGCCTCGACGCCACTCGACAGGTAGACCTTGTGGCTCTCGCTCAGGTCGAACAAGGCGCGCGACGAGATCGCCAGCACCAGTTTGTCATCGATGTTGTTGGCCATGTTTTCCCCCAGAGCGACCGGTTAATGGTTGCGTCGGTCGATAAATCCTAAAGTGCGGTACAGCGATTCGATGCGCGGCAGTTCGCAGCCTGCCGCTTTCGCGGCTGCCAATGGCCGAGCATAGATCGCTTCCAGCTCCAGCGGCCGCTTGTGCAAAAAGTCGTGATGCATGCTCGGCCAGTAGTCGGGCATTTTCTCGGTCATCGTAAACAGGTAATCAGCGTAGCCCGGCGGCATGTCGTGGTCGCAGGCCTTGGCGCCCTGCACCACTTCGGCCATCAGCGCCTGGATCAACGCGCGGCTGTCGGCATCGGCCATCAGCGCACTGGTACCGGCGCCGAGCAATACCGAGAGCCCGTTGTAGGGAATGTTCCACACCAGTTTCTGCCAGCGCGCCTGATGCAGATTGGGCATCGCCTGGGAATCGATGCCGGCAGAGCGGAACAGCCTGGCACCGTCCTCAACCAACGCCATGCGCGCCACCTGATCGATGGCCGGGCCGCTGTGATAACCGATGTTCACCGCGCCCAAGGCTTGATGAGTGACCACGCCGGGGCCGTCGCGATGAACGCAGATCAGGCACAAGCCGCCCAACAGATGCAGCGAGTCGGGGAGCAATGGCCGCAAGCTGTCTTCGACGTCCAGACCGTTTTGCAGCAACAGCACTTTTGCGTCTGGCTTGGCTGCCTGAATGATCACCGGCGCCAGATCGGCGTTGCTGGTGGTTTTGGCGCCGACCAGCAGCCAATCGCATTTGGGCATGTCGGCGGCGGCGCAATAGGCCTGCGCCGGGTTCAGCGTCAGCGGGCCATGCACGGCGCTGTTGACCTGCAAGCCGCGTTCAGCCACCGCCGAAAACTCGCTGCGCAATAGAAAGTGCACATCGAAACCGGCGCGCGCCAGCATCACCCCGTAAAAACCACCAATCGCCCCGGTGCCGATAATCCCCACCACTGGTTTATGCTCTGCCCCCATCACGGCAACTCCTCTGCAGTTCGATTCAGCGCCTGCGCCAGTGCGGCGTTGAGCGCATCGGCAGTCAGGCGCGTGTGCAATGCGCCAAAGAACTCGCCGTCGCGCACCACAAACAGCGCCGGCAAATGAAACACCTGATAACGCTCGACCAGTCCGCCGTTGTCGCCGGCATCGATCCAGCACAGCCGATCGACGGCCAGCGCCAGCCCCGGCAGCACTTCGCGGGCATAGCGGCAACTGGCGCAGCCGACGCTGGTGAAAATGACCAGCGAAACGCCGCTCATCGCCAACAGGCGCTGGTCGGCGTCGAAATCGGTCAGTTCGGATTCAACCACTATACTGGGTGGAACAATGTCAGAAGGCCGACACAGGGAGTCTGTGCTCATGGGACGTTTCATTCCTCATCCGGACGAAGTGCCGGTTGAATTGACGTTGCTCAAGCCTGAATGCATTTCCAGACAACAGCTGCACACTATCAGCCTCGGCGGCATCGCTTGCAATTACCACCGCGCCTGGCGCCATGGCACCGCGTTGCAGGTGCGCATGCCCAGCGTCAATGCCGAGCTGTGTTATCCGGGCTATGTGGCGTGGTGTCTGCGCCGCAAGAAAGGCTACCTGGTGGGGATCGCGTTCACCGACGAGCAGACGCTGTTCAGTGCGCGAATGGGTGAGCAGGTGTGTCAGATCGAGCGTTTCTACCGGATGAAAAACAGCCACGACGATCTGCAGGATATTCAGGCGCTGGCCCTGCAATGGGTCGAGCAGCACGCCGACGAGTTCTCCCACGACACCGTGCGCAAGGCTTTTATGCCGCCGACATTGGACTAAAGCGCCGTTTGCCCATTGTCGAGCAGCGCCCGACGCGCTAAGGTTCGGCTCCCCCGACGCGCTAAATCTGCTGTGCCCCGCCGCGCGGGGATCGCTGGCGGCCGGCACCCGTGACCTGACGAGTAAACGATGGCTGATTTACCGATCAACGACCTGAACGTCGCCTCTAACGAGACCCTGATCACTCCCGATCAGCTCAAGCGTGATATCCCTCTGAGCGACGCCGCCCTGCGCACCGTCACCAAGGGCCGCGAAGTCATTCGCAACATTCTCGATGGCACTGACCACCGTCTGTTCGTCGTGATCGGCCCGTGCTCGATCCACGACATCAAGGCCGCTCACGAATACGCCGATCGCCTCAAGGTGCTGGCCGCAGAAGTGTCCGACACCCTGTATCTGGTCATGCGCGTGTACTTCGAGAAACCGCGCACCACTGTGGGCTGGAAAGGCCTGATCAACGATCCGTATCTGGATGACTCGTTCAAGATCCAGGACGGCCTGCACATCGGTCGCCAGTTGCTGCTGGATCTGGCCGAGAAAGGCCTGCCGACCGCCACCGAAGCCCTCGACCCGATCTCGCCGCAGTACTTGCAGGACTTGATCAGTTGGTCGGCGATCGGTGCCCGTACCACCGAATCGCAGACCCACCGGGAAATGGCTTCCGGCCTGTCTTCGGCCGTCGGTTTCAAGAACGGCACCGATGGCGGCCTGACCGTGGCGATCAACGCCCTGCAGTCAGTGTCGAGCCCGCACCGCTTCCTCGGGATCAACCAGGAAGGCGGCGTGTCGATCGTCACCACCAAAGGCAACGCCTATGGTCATGTGGTGCTGCGCGGTGGTAACGGCAAGCCGAACTACGATTCGGTCAGCGTCGCCCTGTGCGAGCAGGCGCTGAACAAGGCGAAGATCAAGCCGAACATCATGGTCGATTGCAGCCACGCCAACTCCAACAAGGACCCGGCCCTGCAACCGCTGGTGATGGAAAACGTCGCCAACCAGATCCTCGAAGGCAACCAGTCGATCATCGGTCTGATGGTCGAGAGCCATCTGAACTGGGGCTGCCAGGCAATCCCGAAAGACCTCGCCGATCTGCAATACGGCGTGTCGATCACCGACGCCTGCATCGACTGGTCCGCCACCGAGACCACCCTGCGCAGCATGCACGCCAAGCTCAAGGACGTGTTGCCGAAACGTCAGCGCACCTGATCGACGTTTCGCAGGCATAAAAAAACGCCGGGCAGTGCCCGGCGTTTTTGTGTGTGCGACTCAGATTTTCGCGGCGCGGCGCTGGTGACGCTCCATGTAGCGCTCGACGTACGAGCACGAAGGGATCACCGTGTAGCCCATTTCTTCAGCGTAATTCAACGCACTTTCGGTCAGCGCGGCAGCGACGCCACGGCCACGCAGGGCGTTGGGCACGAACGTGCGGTAGATATCCAGGGTCTGTTTCCCCAGATCCATATAGGTCAGGTAGGCACGATGACCGTCCACGGTGGTCTCGAACTGATGACCAGCCTGGTCATGGTGGATGGACAACGCCTCGCTCATCACTACTCCTCGCGGGTCTTGGATTGTGACCCCTACCTTACCGATGTTTTCCCGGCGAAGGAACATCTACGCCACCCCGTGCCTGACGGACACCGAGAAGAGCCACACCGATCTCGCGCACCCTGACACCTGATAAATAGTAGGCACCATTGGCGGGAATGCTCAAGATGCGCTCGTCATTGAGCGCGTTGCACAGGGTGGCTCCCGGGGGATGCAGGACAGTCCCCGAAGAAGATCTTCGCGGGCCGCTCAGCTGAACATTGCCGGTTGTTGAGACTTGAGACGTGCAACCTTTTATAAAGTCACCTGAACATCAAAAAGATACGCCAAGCCGCTCACAGAAACGGAACAAAAGTGTGGACGAATTCATTTAGACAGACTTTAGCCGAAGACGTGAAAAGAGCATCACGGGCAGGGAACTTTTCACGATCAAGTCGCTCGGGGCGGGGCTTGTAGCTGGATGTTTTTTATACAGCGCAGTTAAAAGTTGCTCGAAAAAGAATCAACGCCTACAATTTTTTTTGCTTCTTGCGCTACGTCAGTTTACTTACTACAAGTAATGGGTAGTATGTACGCCGGCTATTTCCTCAATCGTGAGGAGACAGCTACTTAATTTGAAAGTCCTTGAAGGGGAACACGATGAACAACGTTCTGAAATTCTCTGCTCTGGCTCTGGCCGCAGTTCTGGCTACCGGTTGCAGCAGCGCATCGAAAGAAACCGAAGCACGTCTGACCGCTACTGAAGACGCAGCTGCTCGCTCCCAGGCTCGTGCAGACGAAGCTTACCGTAAAGCTGATGAAGCTCTGGCTGCTGCTCAAAAAGCACAACAGACTGCTGACGAAGCTAACGAGCGTGCTCTGCGCATGCTGGAAAAAGCTAGCCGCAAGTAATAATCCCTCGGGATTGTTATCGAGCCGGCCCATTTTTTGGGTCGGCTTTTTTGTGCCCGGTGCTTTTGTCGGGCCAATAAAAAACCCGCCGACGCGGTACGCATCGGCGGGTTGCTGAGCAGAGCTTATTGCAGGTCGATCGGCGTGCTGGTAACCATCGGCGCCGGGGCGTTGGTCGGCGTAGCGATCTCCACCGGCAGGCCATCTTCTGCCGCGACTACGTCACGCACCACATCCCAGTCCATGCGCAGGTTGCTGGTGATGTCTTCACGCTTGAGCATCGCGTTGATCACCGCGGTGTGCTTGTCGACCACCGACGGGTTGCCCTTGTCGTCCAGCGGCGTGTGCGCCTCCAGATAGACCTTGCCGCCACTGCGACCGAATTTGTACGGGTCGTTGATGATCCGCACCGACGTGCCGACCGGCACCATGCCAGCCATTTCCAGCACGTTGTTGTTGAACATGCGGAAGCAGCCGTGGCTGGTGCGCATGCCGATACCGAATTTCTTGTTGGAACCGTGGATCAGGTACCCCGGTGTGCCGAGGGTGAACTTGAACGGCCCCAGCGGGTTGTCCGGGCCGGCCGGCACTACGTTCGGCAGCGGATCTCCATCAGCGGCGTGCTCGGCCTTGATCGACGCCGGCGGCGTCCAGGTCGGATTCGGCGTTTTGGCGATGATCGAGGTATGCGCAATCGGCGAGCCCCAGCCTTCACGGCCGATACCCAGCGGGAACGTGTACACCACGTCGCGACCTTTCGGGTAGTAGTAGAGACGGTACTCGGCAAGGTTGATGACGATGCCTTCGCGCGGACCCGGCGGCAGGATGAAACGCGTTGGCAGAACGATCTCGGTGCCGGCGCCCGGCAGCCAGGCGTCGATGCCCGGGTTGGCCGCGACCATTTCCGAATAGCCCAGATCATAGGTGGTGCCCAGATCGGCAAACGTATCTTCGTACTTGGCCTTGATCACCTGCACCTGGCCGACGATATCCTCGCCGGGCGGTGGCAGGGGAAGCTCCAATGCAGCAACGGGACCGGCCACACACAGGGCGGCAAGTGACAGGCAGCGGGTGACGGCAGGAAAGCGCGGCAACATCCGGAAAATCCTTCGCATGATCATCAAGGGTATAAGCGCGCGATTGTACACCGCGGCACGGGAATTCGGGGAGGTGGCGCCGCTATAGGCGACAGGGTGCGTTCAGGTGGGAGCGAGCCTGCTCGCTCCCACAGGGTCAGAGCTCGAAACGCAGCTCCGGCCAGATCGGCGAGGTGCCGCGCTTCTGCGATTCGAGAATGGCCCGGCACAGCGAACACAGGCGCTGATCCTGAAACACCCGGCGATCCACGCTCGACCAGCGCGGTTGCGCCGGCAGCAGACTACCGCACAAGGTGCGATCGGCCGAACCGCCGAGCTCGAGCTGACGGGTCACCAGATGCACCCGCACTTCCTGGCAGGCGAACAGATCCAGCTGTTCGTCTGGCTCGATCAGTTGGTAGGCGAACAGGGACCAGGCAGGACGCGGCATCGGGGCCTCCGAATAAGGGGGCGCCACATTAGCCGAAAGCCTGCCGCTAGAAAAGCCTCATAACAGCGGTTTTAGCGTCGGCCAGACATTTTCCAGCAACTTGCCTTGGGCCCCGGCTGCCGGGTGCAGACCGTCGGCCTGCATCAGGTCCGGATGGCCGCCGACGCCTTCGAGGAAAAACGGTACCAGCGGAATGTTTTTCTCCTCGGCGAGCTTGCCGTAGACCTCGGCAAACGCATCGGTGTAACGCTTGCCGTAATTGGGCGGCAATTGCATGCCGAGCAACAGTACCTTGGCGCCCACCTGGCGCGAGCTGTCGATCATCGAGGCAAGATTTTGTTGCAATTGTGTTGGCGGCATTCCGCGCAGGCCGTCGTTACCACCCAGCTCGAGGATCACCAGCTCCGGCTTATGCTCTGCAAGCAGCGCCGGCAGCCGCGCCTGGCCTCCCGCGCTGGTGTCGCCGCTGATGGAGGCATTGACCACTTTGTCGTCGAAACCCTCCTGTTTGAGCCGTTGTTCGAGCAACGACACCCACCCCAGGCGGGTATCCAGTCCGAAACCGGCGCTGATACTATCGCCAACGATCAGGACCGTACCCGCCGCTGCGTTCTGGGCCATGCACATCAAGGCCAGGCCAGCACTCAAAAACCACACTCGCATCGGATTCTCCATGGGCGCAAGCATTCTCACCGCGAAGGACCTCAGTAAAGTGGTTGCCAGCGCGGAAGGTGAACTGACTATCCTGCACGAACTCAGCCTGGAACTGAACAAGGGCGACAGCCTGGCCATCGTCGGCGCCTCAGGTTCGGGCAAATCCACCCTCCTCGGCCTGCTTGCCGGTCTCGATCTGCCGAGCAGCGGCGAAGTGGTGCTCGCCGGACAAGGCCTGAGCAATCTCGACGAAGATCAGCGCGCGCGCATTCGTGCCGAACACGTCGGTTTCGTCTTCCAGTCGTTTCAATTGCTCGACAGCCTCAATGCCCTGGAAAACGTCATGCTGCCGCTGGAGCTCGACGGCCGCAAAGATGCCCGTGAGCGCGCGACGCAATTGCTCGAGCGTGTTGGTCTCGGCCAGCGCCTGACGCACTCGCCGCGCCAGCTCTCTGGTGGCGAGCAGCAACGCGTCGCCATCGCCCGCGCCTTCGCCGCTGAACCCGACGTGCTGTTCGCCGACGAACCGACCGGCAATCTCGACAGCCATACCGGCGAGCGCATCAGCGATTTGCTGTTCGATCTGAACAAGGAGCGCGGCACGACTCTGGTGCTGGTGACCCACGACGAACGCCTGGCCCATCGTTGCCGGCGCCTGATCCGTCTTGAAGCCGGGCGACTGGTCGCCCCTCTGGAGCCTTGATGGTGCGCCTGCCGCTGTTGCGTCTGTGCAGTCTCGCGATTCGCCAACTGTTGCGCGATGCCCGCGCCGGCGAGTTGCGCGTGTTGTTTTTTGCGCTGGTGGTGGCCGTCGCGGCAAGTACCGCCATCGGTTACTTCGGCGCCCGCCTGAATGGCGCCATGACCCTGCGCGCCACCGAATTTCTTGGCGCCGATCTGGTGCTGGAGGGCAGCTCACCGGCACGCGAAGAACAGATCAGGAGCGGCACTGAACTGCGCCTGCAGCATGCGCAAGTGGTGGAATTCTCCAGTGTTGTCGCGACCGACAATGGCATTCAGTTGTCGAGCATCAAGGCCGTCGACCGCGCCTATCCATTGCGCGGCGAACTGAAAAGCGCGGCCGTCCCCTTCGCCCCCGAAGAAGTAGGCGGCGAACCGCAACCCGGCGAAGCCTGGGTCGAGGCTCGTCTGCTGACCGCACTGGATCTGAAAATCGGCGACAGCATCGACGTCGGTATGAAATCCCTGAAGCTGGCGCGGGTGCTGACTTACGAGCCGGATCGCGCCGGCAACTTCTACAGCCTGACGCCGCGAGTGATGATCAATCTCGACGACCTCGCCGCCACCGGTGTCGTGCAACCCGGCAGCCGGGTCAGTTACCGCGAACTGTGGCGCGGTGAACCGCAGGCGCTGGAAACCTACCGGCAACTGATCAAACCCGGGCTCGCCGCCAATCAGCGGATTCAGGACGCGCGCGACGGCAACCGACAGATCGGCGGCGCTTTGGGCAAAGCCGAGCGTTATCTGAACATGGCCAGTCTGGTCGCGGTGTTGCTGGCCGGGGTCGCAGTGGCGCTGTCGGCCAATCGTTTCGCCAGTCGCCGTTTCGACGCCAGCGCGCTGCTGCGCTGTCTCGGCCTGTCGCGGCGGGAAACCATGCTGTTGTTCAGTATTCAACTGACTGTCCTTGGCCTGCTCGCCGCCCTCAGCGGTGCGCTGTTGGGCTGGCTGGCGCAACTGGGTCTGTTCGCATTGCTGCATGATTTGCTGCCGACCGATGTGCCACCGGGCGGGCTGTTTCCGGCGCTTGCCGGGATCGGCACCGGGCTGGTGGCATTGGCCGGGTTTGCCTTGCCGCCGCTGGCTGCACTGGGTCGCGTGCCGCCGCTGCGGGTGTTGCGACGTGACATGCTGCCGATTCCATCGAGCACCTGGATGGTCTACGGCGCTGCGTTGGGCGCGCTGGGCCTGATCATGTGGCGACTGAGCCTGGATCTGTTGCTGACGTTCGCCCTGCTCGGCGGCGGTGTGGTGGCGGCACTGGTCCTGGGTGGCTTGCTGTTGCTGCTGCTGCAAAGCTTGCGGCGCATGCTCGCCCGTGCCTCATTGCCGTGGCGCCTGGGCTTGGGACAACTGCTGCGCCATCCGCTGGCAGCGGCGGGTCAGTCACTGGCATTCGGTCTGATTCTGCTGTCGATGGCCCTGATCGCCCTGCTGCGCGGCGAATTGCTCGACACCTGGCAGAACCAGCTGCCGAAAAACGCGCCGAACTATTTCGCGCTGAATATCCTCCCGGGCGACAAACAAGCCTTTACCGATCACCTGATCAAAGTCTCCGCGCAAGCCGCACCACTCTATCCGGTCGTGCCGGGACGCCTGATCAGCATCAACGGCGAAGCGGTGCAGCAAATCGTCAGCAAGGATTCGGCGGGTGATCGCGCGATTCAACGGGATTTGAGCCTGACCTGGGCGGCGGACCTGCCGGCCGGCAACAAGCTCACCGCCGGTGAATGGTGGAAGGATCAGCCCGGCGACGACGTACCGGGTGTTTCGGTCGAAGGCAAAGTCGCCGAAAGCCTCAAGCTCAAACTCGGCGATCACATGGTGTTCAGCGTCGGCGGGGTCAACCGTGAAGCGCGAGTGACCAGCCTGCGCGAGATCAACTGGGACAACTTCCAGCCGAACTTCTTCATGATCTTCCAGCCCGGCACCTTGAAGGATCTGCCGGCGACGTACCTGACCAGTTTCTATCTGGCGCCGGGTCATGATCAGCAGATCGTCGAACTGTCGCGGACCTTCCCGGCGGTAACGATTCTTCAGGTCGAGGCATTGCTCGAGCAACTGCGCAGCATCCTCGCCCAGGTCACTCTGGCGGTGGAGTACGTGTTGTTGTTCGTCCTGGCGGCGGGGATGGCGGTGCTGTTTTCCGGTTTGCAGGCGACGCTGGATGAACGCATTCGCCAGGGTGCGCTATTGCGTGCATTGGGGGCCGAGCGGCAACTGCTGATCAAGGCAAGGCGTATCGAATTCGGCCTGCTCGGTGCGGTGAGCGGTTTGCTCGCGGCCATCGGTTCGGAAGTGGTGAGCCTGGTGTTGTATCGCTTTGCCTTTGACCTGCCGTGGCATCCGCATCCGTGGTTGCTGGTGTTGCCATTGATCGGTGCGGTTCTGATCGGCGGAGCCGGTGTGTTCGGTACTCGTCGCGCGCTGAACGCAAGCCCGCTGACAGTGTTGCGCGAGGGTTGATAGACTCCGGCGGTCTCTCTCACAAGAAGTTGCCATGAGCCGTTATCGCCCTCCCCGCACCGCCGGCACTGCGCTGATCACCCCAGAAGGTGAAGCGCGGATGCGCGCCGAATTCCATGAGTTGTGGCATGTGCGCCGCCCCCAAGTGACACAAACGGTCAGTGAGGCGGCGGCGCAAGGCGATCGGTCGGAAAACGCCGAATACACCTACGGCAAGAAGATGCTCCGCGAGATTGACAGTCGCGTGCGCTTTCTCACCAAGCGCCTGGAAGCGCTGAAAGTCGTCAGTGAAAAACCCAGCGATCCGAACAAGGTCTACTTCGGCGCCTGGGTGACCATCGAAGACGAAGACGGCAAACAATCGCGCTACCGCATCGTCGGCCCGGATGAGCTGGATCTGAAACTCGGCCTGATCAGCATCGATTCGCCGCTGGCCCGCGCCTTGATCGGCAAGGCGCTGGACGCGGAAGTCCGGGTACAGACGCCGACCGGCGAGCAGCTGGTTTACATCGTCGAGATTGAATATCCGTAAAGCGCTTCAGCGCCGGGTGATCAGGCCCTGCCGCGCTACGCGGGTCAGTTGTTTGATCATTTCCGGCGCTTCATCCGCGCTCGGCGCCTGAATCACTGCCAGATCGAAACTGTCACTGGCAAACCGCGACAGCGATTCGCCGTCGTCGACAAACTGGATCAGGAATGCAGCAGGACCGCCGCTGCGACGTGGCCAGCCATCCAGATAACGCAACAGCGTCGGCTGATGTTTGCCGCCAAGCAGAATTTTTGGATTGCGCTGGGTGATGTGCGCCGTGATCGGTGCGGGACGTGCTGGAGGGCGTAGTGCATTCATCGTGTCGTGTCTCTGCCTCAAAAGTCTGCATGGCAGGTGAGAGGCAACACCGAACCAGCGCTTTAGCGGTATTTCGAAGCCCTGTTCCGGCTTCTGACGGCAACTGTCTGAGTCACCTGGCGCCCCGCAAGTAGCTGTTTAAATCGGCGCATGGGCAACATCCTAGATAACGTGACCGACCAGTGTCAACAATCGCCCGCAACAAAAAAGGCCCGCACAATGCGGGCCTTTGCCTTGAGATAGAGCGCTCAACCGGCGATGGCGCGATCCGCCGAGAGTTTGCCGGCGCCTTCGATCAGCACCGCGATGCTGCCGGCCAGCAAGGCCAGGGCGAACTCGTAACCGTTGTTGGCCATGAACAGACCGTTGCCGATGTGCACCGAGAAGATCGCGACCAGCGAAAGGAACGCCAGACCCAGCGCCGCCGGACGGGTCAGCAGGCCAATGATCAGCGCCAGACCGGCGAAGAATTCGGTACCGCCAGCCAGTGTCGCCATCAGGTAGCCCGGAGTCAGCCCGATGCTTTCCATCCACTGCGCGGTACCTGCCAGACCGTAGCCACCGAACAGACCGAACAGCTTCTGCGAACCGTGGGCGGCGAAGATCACGCCGACAACGATGCGCAGGACAGTCAGGCCGTAGCCAGCGCGGGTAAACAGTACTTTGTTGATCAGAGAGCTCATGGGGCGTTCCTTGTTGTTGCGAGAGGTGGTATGTGTTGGTTGGCCGCTATATTAATCAATAAATTCCATGTTAAAAGCGCAAAAAATCCGCCATACCAATCGATTTATTAGATTATTTTCTTGAGACGACTTTTTGCGAGCCGGGCTCCAACGACTCCCGTTCCCGGTCGTACGCCAAGTAGTACTTGTTCACGCTATTAACATAGCTGACGGCGCCCATTCCTACTTGCTCCATGGCAATGCGCTCGACTTGAAAGAACCATTGATTAGGGTTGAGCCCGCGGCGCCGGGCTTCGGCGCGCATGCCCTGCACGCGCTCGGGGCCGATGTTGTAAGCCGCGAGCGTGAAGGCCATGCGCTCACGCTCGTTGAGCTTGGGGCTGCTGAAGAACTTGCGGCGGATCATGGCCAGGTACTTGGCCCCGGCCTGCACATTGGCATCGAGATTCTGGATATTGCTGACGCCGACGCGCTGGGCTGCCGACGGCGTGATCTGCATCAGGCCGGTCGGGCCGCTGCCGCTGCGGGCATTGGGTTGCAGACGCGATTCCTTGAACGCCAGCGCCGCCAGATTGAGCCAGTCCATGTTCTGCGCCTGGGCATGTTTCTGCAGGGTCGGGCGCAGTTTTTCCAGACGCTGGCGGTCGGCCTTGGCCAACGGATAGTGGACTTGGTACAGGCGTCGATAGATGCGCAGAAATGCGGCGTCTTCGTTCGACGGTTTCTTGTAGCCGCTCAGAAAACGATCGATGCTGGCGCGCAACATCGAGGCATCCCGGCGCACGAACCAGTGTTCCTCGCCCGGCTCGCTGATGACCAGCTGCCGATCCAGACGCAGCTTGGGCAGGATCTTGCCCCAGCGCTCGGCAATCGGTTGCTCGACGATGGTCAGGTGAAAAATCCCGCCCTGGACCATTTCCAGCACGTCTTCCACGGCGAGCGTCGGATCGACCCATTCGATGTTGATCGGCGCGAGTTTGTGCAGCGCCAGTTTCTGATTGAGCTGACTGACCGCCTCCCCCGCCGCGCTGCCGGTGGGCAACGCCAGGGTCTTGCCGGAGAGCTGTTCGACCTTGGTGTAGCGCCGCTGGCCCTTGATCCCGACCAGTACCAACGGCACGTCGCGGGCGATCGGCTCGCTGCTGGAAACCGAATAGCCACCCGGCAAGTCCATCAATTCACCGGGTGCGACCATGTCGCCTTCGCCACGCTGCAAGGCACCGAGCAACTGGTCCTTGGCCTTGGGAATGATCTTGAGGGTGACTTCCTGACCGTCGCGGGCATGGCCGTTAAGATATTGTTCGAAGGCGCGCAGGCGATGGTATTCGACGCCGATGGCCTGGCCTTGAACCTCACCGGAGCTGTTGCGGCTCTGATTGACCAGCACCCGCAGGACACGGCTGCTGCGGATCTCGGACAGGTCACGGACCTTGGCCGCCGGCACGGCTTGAAGCGGCCCGGGCAGGCGCGCAAGCGCCGTCAGCGGCAGCAGCAGCGAGGCGCACAACAGCAGCAAAATCGAGGGACGATGCATCCACTCTCCGAAAAGAATACGGGGTGATTTCTTTTGAAATCACCGACGAAAACAGAGCGCCTGGAGCGCTGGTAAAGTGCGAGAGACTGGCACAGTGATGGCATTGCCGCCACCCTGGAACTCTCGCGGCCTCAACAGACAGCCATAAGTCGTTGTAGTTCTTGGCTTTTCTTATGAATCTACAGCTCTGGTATGCTTTCCGGCCTTCGGCCCGAGGTAGCACCATGCAACTCATCGATATCGGCGTCAACCTGACCAACCCCAGTTTCGCCGACAAACACGCGGCGGTGCTTGAGCGCGCCTACGCAGCCGGCGTCTGCCAACTGGTGCTGACCGGCACCAGCGTCGAAGGCAGCGAACAGGCGCTGGAGCTGTGTCAGCAACTGGATGCCAGCGGCCAGCGGCTGTTCGCTACCGCCGGCATTCACCCGCATTCGGCCAGCGACTGGAACGCCGACAGCGCGCGACGCCTGCGCAGCCTGCTCAACGAAACCAATGTGGTCGCGGTGGGTGAATGCGGGCTGGATTTCAACCGTGATTTCTCGCCGCGTCCGCAGCAGGAAAAGGTCCTCGAAGAGCACTTGGCGCTGGCCGTCGAACTGCAAATGCCGGTGTTCCTGCATGAGCGTGATGCCAGCCAGCGTCTGCTCGATATCCTCAAGGATTTTCGCGATCATCTGCCCGCTGCCGTGGTGCATTGCTTCACCGGCGAGCAGAAAGCTTTGTTCAGTTACCTCGACCTCGACCTGCACATTGGCATTACCGGCTGGATCTGCGACGAGCGCCGCGGCACGCACTTGCATCCGCTGGTGAAAGAGATCAAACGCGGGCGCTTGATGCTGGAAAGCGATGCGCCTTATCTGCTGCCACGCACGTTGCGGCCGAAGCCGAAAAACGGCCGCAATGAACCGGCCTATCTGACTGAAGTGCTGCGCGAAGTGGCGCTGCACCGCGGTGAGAGCGAAGAGGATCTGGCGGCGCATACCACCGCGTGTGCACGGGCGTTTTTCAACCTGCTCACCCTTCCCTGACACACCGCTATCCCCATGTAGGAGTGAGCCTGCTCGCGATAGCGGTGGGTCAGTCAACAAATTTTTTGCCTGATATTCCGCTATCGCGAGCAGGCTCACTCCTACATAAAAGCGGGACCGCGCCGTCTGTTGATTCATATCAAGGTCTCGCGCCTGCGTAGCGGCATAATAATGGCACCTTGCCAAAACTGTTTCCGCTATCAGAGAAGACCTCCATGGGTGCCTGGCTTAGCAATATCTCGCTGAAATACAAATTCTGGGCGGTCAATGCGGTCGCCTTTGTCACTACTCTGCTGCTGGTGCTGTACGCCGTGCAGCTTGAGCAGCAGGCGCGCAGCCACGCGGCGCAGACGTCCGCGCAGGCCCAGGCGCAGTTACTCAAGGCCTGGCCGTCGGGCCAGCCGCTGCCCAAAGTAGAGCATGTGCTGACCTTTAAACACGGCGAAGCACCGCGGCTCAACGGTCAGCCGCTGCTGGAAATCACCGGCAGCAATGGCTGGAACGAGATCAATGCCCTGCCCTTGTTCGGCAAGAACCCGTTGCTGGGCGCCGAGGTGTTCAGTCGTGCCGACGGCGAACAGGTTGCGGTGGTCGCCTACGGGCCGAGCCTGAGCCAGGTGTTCAGCGTGCGTTTTGCCCATTACGCGGTGGCGGTGTTCATCCTGATGCTGGCAATGCTCGGCGCTTCGCAATTGCTGATCCGCTTTTTGCTCAGCCAGCTCAACACTCTCAAAGACGTCATGCTGCATGTCGAGCAAAGCGGCGATCTCAGCGCGCGGGTGCCGCTGGCTGGCAAAGATGAAGTCGGGCAAATGGCCAATGCGTTCAACGCCATGCAGGCCGGTTATCAACGTGTGGTCAGCACCGTCGCCAATACGGCGCGGCAACTGGATGTCGGCGCAGCGCGGCTGGCGTCGAGCATGAACGAGGTGCGTCACGGCATGCTCGGCCAGCAGAGCGAAACCGATCAGGCGGCCACCGCGATCAATGAAATGACCACCACGGTTCACCACATCGCCCAGCACGCTGGCGCTACCCGCGACCTGTCGAAGACCGCCGATGGCCTCGCCGGCAGCGGTCAGCAAGTGGTCGCCCGGGTGCAGCATTCGATCGCCGGTTTATCCAGCGGCGTGCAGCAGACCGCGCAAATGATTCAACGCCTCGCCGAAGACAGCCAGAAGATCAACGGCGTGGTCAGCGTGATTCACAGCATCGCCGAACAGACCAATCTGCTCGCCCTCAACGCAGCCATCGAAGCCGCGCGCGCCGGTGAGATGGGCCGGGGTTTTGCGGTGGTCGCCGACGAGGTGCGCAACCTCGCCAAACGGGTGCAGACCTCGACTGACGAGATCACCACCATGGTTTCCGCATTACAGGCCGGCACCCGCGATGCGGTGGATTTCATGCAGGAAAGTTCGTACAAGGCTGACGATTGCGTGCAGCAGGCGCAGGAGGCTGGCGAGGCGCTGGCGGACATCACCGGGGCGGTGGCGCAGATGCGCGAGAGCAACACGCAGATCGCCGTGGCGGCGGAACAGCAGAGCCAGGTTGCCGAGGAAATGAACCGCGCGGTGGTGAGCATTCGTGATGTGACCGAAAACACCGTGCAGCAAACGGTGGATTCGGCGACCACCAGTAATGAGTTGGCGACGTTGGCCGGGGAACTCAACAAGGTGATCGGTCAGTTGAAACTCTGATGGCCCTATCGCGAGCAGGCTCACTCCTACAGGAGAACGCATTCCAAATGTAGAGTGAGCCTGCTCGCGATGGCGGCATATCGGTCAACATCGAAAAGGGTCATTGCCGCTATCATTGCAATAGCCAACCTTGATTCGCCGCCCGGCACGCCCGGGCCTATTCTTCAACCATGAGTTCAAACATGGATCGAGGAGTAGCAACATGGGCAAACGTCACCCCAACCTTCCCGCGTGGCAATGGCGCGCCTACCCGGGCAATCATCAGCATCCGACCAATCTGGTGCTGCATCTGATTGCCGTGCCGCTGTTCATCGTGGCGTTTCTGTTGATCGTATCCGGGGTGTTCAGCCTGAGTCTGGCGAGCGTGGCCATCGGCGTGATCGGGATTGTCGCGGCGCTGGGTCTGCAGCGCCACGGACACAGCCTGGAGGCGCAAGCCTCCGAGCCGTTCAGTGATCGCAAAGATGCGGTATCGCGTTTGCTGGTCGAGCAGTTTCTGACCTTTCCGAGATTCTTTTTAAGTGGCGGCTGGTGGCGCGCCTGGCGTGAGCGCCACCGTCGGCATTGACTCAGGCGAAGATCGTCACGGTTTGCCGACTCATGGCAATCAACTCGCCTTTCGCGCTCCACAGCTTGGCGGCGACATGGCCATAACCGTCGGCGGCGTATTCGATATCGGCCAGGTACTGGCACCAGTCCAGCGTGCTCAAATCGTGTAACGGCTGCACGAATTCGATGGTCCAGGTCAGCGTGCTGCCCGGTGCAGGTTTCTTCAGATACGGCAACAGCGCCGGCGGCCAGGCATCGACCAGAGCCAGCAGATGCGCCTCGTTGACTGGCTCCTCTTTGACATCCCCACGCAAACGTACCCAACCGCCCATCAAGCGCGACGCAATGCCGGTGAACGGCATGCCGCCGACGCTCCAGCGCATCGCCAGATGCCGCATGAATTCCGGCGTTACGCCTTTGATGTATGGCAACTCCTGGCATTCGTCCCAGTGTTTCATCGACGGCGCCGGATACGCTTCGACCGTTACCTGCGAAGGCCGCGAGGCACCGAAGCTGCCTTGCACGATCGTCACCACCTGACCGTTCTGCAACGCGCGGCCCAACACCTGGCTGACGGCTTTGCCTTCACGCAACACTTCGACTTCGAAGCTCACCGGCACGCCCGGCTCGACCGGGCCGACAAAAGTGATTGCCAGCGAACGCACCGGGCGCTCCGCCGGCACTTTGCCGCGCATCGCTTCATATTGCAGCGCAGCCACCAGGCCGCCAAAACTGGCTCGGCCCTGGCCCCATTCGGCAGGAATTGTCACTTCAGGTTGTTGGCGGACAGCATCGAGCAGATCGCAAAAGCGCATGGCAACCTCGGCAAGCGGAAAAGGGATGCGCGGATCTTAACCAGACCCGCCGCGCGCCGCAGCGTCTATTCCGGTCAAATGGGCTGACAGAAAGGCCTAGGCGCGTTTCAGGCCACTGCAAAAACCTTGTGGGAGCCAGCCTGCTGGCGATGGCGGTGTGTCAGGCAGAACAACGTCGGCATGCAACCGCCATCGCCAGCAGGCTGGCTCCCACAGGGAATGCAGTTGTTTCAGGAAGACTTGAAGCAGTCGGCATCGAGCTTTTCCAGCACTTGATCAGCCTTCAGCTCTGCCTTGATCAGACCTGCCTGCCAAGCGGCGACACACGGTTGCAGATCGGCTTCCAGCTCGGCCTTCGCCAGCCACTGCCAGCAATCATGCCAGTCACCCAGCGCACCCTGCGCCGACTTCAAGCGCTTGTAAGCCGTAGCGGGCAAACGATCCAGTTCGGGATAGGCCTCGATCCCGTAGCGCACGCGCTTGATCAACAGGCGCAGGCGGTGGCGATCATGGGCAGGATCGTGCAGCGCTTCGTCGAGTTTCTGCCATTGCTTGCCCAGGCGTTTTTCGATGCGTTTATCCAGGCCTTTGAGCAGGCCCTGATGCTGAGAAGCGCGCAGGAAACGCGGAAAGGCATCGAGGATCATCATCAACGACGCCACTTCGTTGCTCGCCGCCAACGCTGGATAGGCCTCGGCCATCTGCGCCATGCGGCGCTCGGCGGCTTGCGGCTGATCATGTTTGAGCAGATACGCCGCCAGCACTTCGCGATCGCGCCACGGCGTGGTCAGTTCACCGACGGCAGACGCGGCGCCTTCAAGCTGTTCGACACCCGGCAAGCCACGCAGCGGTCGTAACAGACTGCGCAAGCGTCGCACGGTGGTACGCAAATCGTGCAGCGCCTCGGGATCGGTTCTCGCCGTCATGCGCGCCTGACAGGCCAGCAATCGCACTTCCAGACTCAGGATATGAGCCACCAACCGGTCAATCATGGGGGTCTACTCCGTAGACAGCTGCAAGCTCTTAGCTACAAGCTGCAGGCTGAGCGCGTCCGCCTTTAGCTTGCGGCTTGCCGCTTGAAACTTGCAGCTGCTGTTTTAACGTCCTGCGCGGGATTCGCGGATGTAGAAGCGCGCTTTCTCGGCTTTCTTGCTGCAGCCTTCAAAGCCTTCGAATTGCTGTTGAGTCTTGGCCGCGGTCAGCAGCGACAAGGCTTTGGAGTAGCTGACGGTGCCGGCAAAGCCTTCGGCCTTGGCCAGATCCAGCTCGTGCCAGGCGGCGTCGAGCTGGCTGCCACAGCTGTCGCGGTAAGCGGTTTTACCGGCGCAACCGGCCAATGCCAGCGCCAACATCGGCACACAGATCCAGGCTTTCATCACTCACACCTCAAAGTAGGTCAACAATCGTGCAGGTAAGACGGTCAGGCGGCGAAAAAGTGCCTTGCCGGCGCATGAAACAAGCGGCTGAAGGATAGCGCCGAAGCGCGTTGCCAGCTCAAAAAAACGACGTCAGCGCCGCGCTCAGCGACCTCGACGATTGAGCCAGCCCGGCGATCAGTGCATTGTGCAATGCTTGCCGGGGAGGAAGCTGGATGAAAAAACGAGTCGCACTGGTGTTGGGTTCCGGTGGCGCCCGGGGCTATGCCCATATCGGCGTCATCGAAGAAATCGAGAAACGCGGTTACGAAATCGCCTGCATCGCCGGGTGTTCGATGGGTGCGGTGGTCGGTGGGATCTACGCCGCCGGTAAACTCGATGAATACCGCAACTGGATCGAGCGCCTCGACTACCTCGATGTGCTGCGGCTGGTCGACGTGAGCTTTCGCCTCGGCGCGATTCGCGGCGAAAAGGTCTTCGGGCAGATCCGCAAGATCGTCGGCGAGATCAATATCGAAGATTTGCGCATCCCCTACACCGCCGTCGCCGCCGACCTGACCAACCAACAGGAAATCTGGTTTCAGGAAGGCTGCCTGCATCAGGCAATGCGCGCCTCGGCGGCAATTCCCAGTCTGTTCACGCCAGTGATGCAAGGCAATCGCATGCTGGTCGACGGCGGCATTCTCAATCCGTTGCCGATCGTGCCGGTGGTGTCGAGCCACTGTGACCTGATCATTGCGGTCAATCTCAACGCGACCAACCAGCGCCAATACAAACTGCCGATCATTGAACGCCCGCCAGCGTTCCGCTCGCGTTTCGACAGCTTGATCAACTCGTTGGGCTCGAAGCTGCCGTTCCGCCGCAAACAGGCCGAGCAACTTTTGAAGCTCGAACAGGAAGCGCTGCGCGCCGAAGCGGCCGCCATCAATCCCTGGCTCGAAGGCGCCGAACCGGAAAGCCAGCAACCGGCCGCCGCGCCCGAGCGTGAAGGCGCGCCGAAATCTGCGACGGGTTCGTTCATCATCGACAACGTCGGGCCGGCCTCGCTGCTCGATCTGATCAACCAGAGTTTCGAGGTGATGCAGACCTCGCTGGCGCAGTACAAGATCGCCGGGTACCCGCCGGATATCCTGATCAACGTGCCGAAGCGCGTGTGCCGGTTTTTCGAGTTCTACAAGGCGCCGGAACTGATCGCGCTGGGGCGAGAGATTGCCAGCGATACACTGGATCGGTATGAGCAGGAGCAGGGTTGATTACCTGAAGCTGTGGGTGAATGTTCCGGCCTCATCGCGGGCAAGCCCGCTCCCACAGGGTTCTCGGCGGGAAATGAAATCTGGGTCATACATAGCTCATTGTGGGAGCGGGCTTGCCCGCGATGGCGCCCGACCCTACAACACAAAACTACAACCCATCAGCACTCAACAACCGATACCCAACCCCCGCCTCGGTCACGATAAACCGCGGCCGCGTCGGATCATCCGCCAGTTTCTGACGCAGATGCCCGACCACGATCCGCAGGTAGTGGCTGTCCTCGGTATGCGTCGGCCCCCAGATGTCCTTGAGCAATTGCTGCTGGGTGATCACCCGCCCCGGATGCCGCGCCAGTTGCGCCAGCACCGCGTATTCCTTGCGGGTCAGCGCCACTTCGACGCCGTCGAGCAGCACTCGCCGATAGGCCAGATCCACGGTCAACGGGCCGAAGCTCAACGCGGCCTGCTGCGCCTCTCCCGCCGGTGCCTGACGCAACAAGGCGCGAACGCGGGCAAGGAACTCCTGAATGCCGAACGGCTTGGTCACGTAGTCATTGGCGCCGCCATCCAGCGCCTCGACTTTCTGCCCTTCGCTAGCGCGCACCGATAGCACCAGCACCGGCGCCGTGGCCCATTCGCGAAACTCGCGCAGCACTTGCTGGCCGTCCATGTCCGGCAGGCCGAGGTCGAGCACCAGCAGGTCGGGTTTGTTCAGCGCCGCCTGGGCCAGGCCTTCGGCACCGGTGCCGGCCTCAAGGACTTTGTAGCCTTGAGACGCCAGGCTGATGCGCAGGAACTTGCGGATCTGCGGCTCGTCATCGATGACCAAAATGGTCGCGGTCTGGCTCATGAATTCACATCAACAGAAAAGAGTGGCAAGAGAGTAGCGCAGTCGGATTCAGGCTTCACCGTCCATCCCCGGCTGCGTCTGCAACGGCAAATGCAAAGTGATGCAAGTACCGCGGCCATCAATACCGTCGGCAACGCTGATGCGCCCACCGTGCGCACCGACCATGCCCTGACAGATCGCGAGCCCCAGACCCGTACCCTGACCGCCGCGATCGCCGCGGGCGGCGGTGTAGAACATGTCGAAAATCTTCGCCCGCTCGTCCTCGGGAATCCCCGGCCCCTCGTCGCTGACCGAGAAAAAAATCTCCTGATCATCCGCACCCGCGTTGAGTTGCAAGCGGCCGTGAACGGGTGAGAAGCGTGCGGCGTTTTCCAGCACGTTGACCAGCGCCTGCTCGATCAGCGCGGCGTGCACATACAGCAGCGGCAACTCGGCCGGCACCTCGGTGCTGACCTGCAACGGCGCGAGCACCGCACGCAGACGGTTGAGCGAACTGCCGACGATGTCTGCCGGCGACACCCAGTCGCGCGCCAGTTTCAATGCGCCGTGGCCGAGCCGGGTCATGTCGAGCAGGTTCTGGATGTAGCGGTCGAGGCGTTCGGCCTCATCGCGGGTGCCTTCGAGCAGCTCGCGACGGTCCTCCAGCGGGATCGCTTCGCCGAGCGCCAGCAGGCTGTCGATGCTGCCACGCATGGCGGTCAGCGGCGTGCGCAGGTCATGGGACACCGAGGCCAGCAAGGCACTGCGCAATTGCTCGGTTTCGCCGTGCAGGCGCGCCGCTTCCAGATCGTCCGCCAACTGCGCGCGCGCCAGTGCCTGCGCCAGCGGCTGACTCAACGCAGTGAGCAGGCGACGGCGCTGGCCACTCAGGGTCTGGCCTTCTTTTGCGCAGACGCCAAGCAGCGCCAACGGTCCGTCCTCAACCGACAGCGGCCACCACCACCAACGCCCGAACGGCAGCGTGCCGGTGCCCATGCCCGCCGGTTGATCGTGCTGCCACGCCCAATCGGCGGCGGCGCGCTCGGCCTCGGTGAATTGCAGCGGGCCGCCAGTCTCGATTTTCCAGCCGCCCTGCCCGTCGCGATTGAGCAGGCACAGTTGCAGATCGCTCCAGCCGTTGAGGTGCTGCGCCGCAGCGCTGACCACGGCCTGTCGATCGGTGGCGGCGGTGAGTTTGCGCGACAGGTCGAGCAGTTCGCTGGTTTCCTCCTGGGTATCGCGCAAGGCCTGCAACTGTCGGCGCTGACGCGCTGCGAGGTTACCGGTGAGCGCTGCCATCAGCAGGAAAAACAGCAAGGTCAGGACGTCTTCTTCACGCTGGATGCTGAAAGAAAAATTCGGCGGAATAAACAAGAAATCGTAAGTCAGAAACGACAGCGCCGCACACGCCAGCGCCGGACCGAGACTGCTGCGCACCGCCACCAGCAACACCGCCGCAAGAAACACCAGCGAGATGTTCGGCAGCGGCAATACGCTCGACACCGCCCACGCCAGCGCCGTCGCCAATAGCGTCGCAACCAGCGCCAATGCGTAGTCGAACCACACCAGCGTCAGTGGATTATGCGGACGCGGTTGCTGCGGTTGTTCATCGCTGTCGAGGACGTTGATCTCCAAGCCATGGGCCTGACGCAACAGCCGCGCAGCGAGTCCCCCGCCCAACAAGCGTCGACGCAGACGCGGCCGCGACTGGCCGACCAGCACCAGACTGGCGCGACGTTCGGCGGCGTGCTGGATCAGGGTTTTCGCCACTTCCCCGGCACGCAACAACACCACTTCGCCGCCGAGGCGTTCTGCCAGTTGCTGGGCACTTTGCAGACGCAGGCGCGATTGCTCGTCACGCACGCTGCCGTTGTCGACATGCACCAGACTCCACGGCAAATGCCGACGCTGAGCGACGCGACTGGCGTGGCGCACCAGACGCTCAGCCTGCGCATCGCCATCGACGCCGACCAGCAAACGTCCGCGCACCGCCGGTGCGGCCTGACCGAGCTGGCGATAACCCTGCGCCAGATCGTTATCGACCTGCGCAGCGGCGGTTTGCATCGCCAGTTCGCGTAATGCGGTGAGGTTGGTCTGGGTGAAAAATGCATCGATTGCCGCGCGCGCCTGTTCCGGCACATAGACCTTGCCTTCGCGCAGGCGCTCGAGCAATTCACGCGGTGGCAGGTCGATCAGCAAGAGTTCGAAGGCTTCCTGCAGCACCCAGTCCGGCAGGGTTTCGCGCACCTGCACACCGGTTATTCCGCGTACCTGATCGTTGAGGCTTTCCAGATGCTGGACGTTGACCGTGGTGAACACGTCGATGCCGGCGGCGAGCAGTTCCTGAATGTCCTGCCAGCGCTTGGCGTGACGGCTGCCGGGGGCGTTGCTGTGCGCCAGCTCGTCGACCAGCACCAGCTTCGGTCGCGCCGCGAGAATGCCGTCGAGGTCCATTTCTTCGAGCATCACGCCACGGTATTCCGAGCGCAGCAGCGGTTGCTGCGGCAGGCCGCCGAGCAACGCTTCGGTTTCGGTGCGGCCGTGGGTTTCGATCACCCCGGCAAGGACTTTCACGCCTTGGCGAAGTTGGCTGTGGGCGGCCTGGAGCATGGCGTAGGTCTTGCCGACACCGGGCGCGGCGCCGAGGAATACCTTCAGCCGGCCACGGCCGTCACGGGGCAGGTCTGCTAACAGCGCGTCGGCGCGGCCGGAGTCGCTCATGCGGGGTCTCTTCTGATAGTGATGCGGTGACGGTGATACCGCCATCGCCAGCAGGCTGGCTCCCACAGGGGATTGTGGCCTCCTGTGGGAGCTAGCCTTGCTAGCGATTGGCGGCGCCGCTGATTCAGAGTTTTTGCAGCGCCATGTTCAGCGCCAGCACATTCACCACCGGTGGCCCCACCAGCGGCTGTTCGATGTGCGCATCGAGCAGTTGCTGCACGGTCGACACCGGCAGATTGCGCGCTTGCGCGACACGCGCCAGTTGATAGGCAATTGCCGCCGGTGGCAAGTGCGGATCGAGGCCGCTGGCCGAGGTGGTCAGTAACGCCAGCGGCACCGGGCCCTGACCGGGAACCTGCATTTTGTGGGCGTCGTCGATCACCCGTGTGGCGAGCGTCGGGTTGCTCGGGGCGAGGTTGCTGGCGCTGCTGGAAACGGTGGCGAAGGCGCCGGCAGATGGTCGTGGGTGGAACCATGCATCACCGCTGAAATCCTGGGCGATCAGTGAGGAGCCGCGGACTTTACCGTCGGCGTCACGGACCAGACTGCCGTTGGCTTGCTCGGGGAAGGCCACCTGGGCGATGCCGGTGACCACCAGTGGATAGGCGATGCCGGTGACCAGGGTCATCAGCACCAACAGGCTCAGGGCCGGACGTAGCATTGTGGACATTTGTTGATCCTCGAATTCGGTTGGGCAAACTTTTGTGAAGTGCCAGGGAGATCTTTTCCCCCCTCACCCCAGCCCTCTCCCCCAAGGGGGCGAGGGGGGAAAGGGAGCCGATCTTCATACTCTTCAAAACCTGAGTTCGACTCGGTATCTCAAGTCGGCGTACCTCTCGCAAACATCTCGGTCAGTCCCCTCTCCCTCTGGGAGAGGGTTAGGCGGGCGGCGTTCCGATGAGGGGCTCTTTTCGGCCTCACACCAAGTGCAACGCCGTGAGCAGCATGTCGATCGCCTTGATCCCCACAAACGGCACCAGAATCCCGCCCACGCCATAGATCAGCAGATTGCGCCGCAGCAACGCCGCCGCACTCGCCGCCTGCACCCGCACGCCGCGCAGTGCCAGCGGAATCAACACCACAATGATCAAAGCATTGAAGACGATCGCCGACAGAATCGCGCTCTGCGGACTGGTCAGATGCATGATGTTCAGCACGCCCAGTTGCGGATAGATCGCGGCGAACAGCGCCGGCAGGATGGCGAAGTATTTGGCCACGTCGTTGGCGATGGAGAAGGTCGTCAGCGCGCCGCGGGTCACCAGCAATTCCTTGCCGATCTGCACCACATCGAGCAGCTTGGTCGGGTCGCTGTCGAGGTCGACCATGTTCGCCGCTTCGCGTGCCGCTTGCGTGCCGTCGTTCATCGCCATGCCGACGTCAGCCTGGGCCAGCGCTGGCGCGTCGTTGGCCCCGTCGCCGCACATCGCGACCAGGCGACCGTCGTTCTGCTCGTGACGAATGCGCGCGAGTTTCTTCTCCGGTGTGGCTTCGGCAAGCACGTCATCGACGCCCGCTTCTGCGGCAATCGCCGCAGCGGTCAGCGGGTTGTCGCCGGTGACCATCACCGTGCGAATCCCCAGTTTGCGCAATTCGGCAAAGCGCTCGCGAATGCCCGGTTTGACCACGTCCTTGAGATGAATCGCACCGAGCAGTTTGCCGTCGGCGCAGACCAGCAACGGCGTGCCACCGCTCTGGGCGATCTTGTCGATTTCCCGCGATAGCGCAGGGGCCAGATCGGCGCGTTGCTGGCCGAGGAAGGTCAGCAACGAGTCCACCGCGCCCTTGCGATACACGCGGCCTTGATAATCGATACCCGACAAACGGGTTTCCGCGCTGAATGGCACCACCGTCAGGACTTCCAGCGCCGGCTCAGGCTGCGGATGCAGACCGCGCAGGTACTCGACGATGGATTTGCCTTCCGCAGTTTCGTCGCCGAGCGAAGCGAACAACGCGCCCTCGGCCAGATCACGCGCCGACACACCCGGCGCGGCGTACACGGCGCTGCAACGGCGGTTGCCGAAAGTGATGGTGCCGGTCTTGTCGAGCAGCAGTACATGCACATCGCCCGCCGCTTCCACCGCGCGACCGGATTTGGCGATCACGTTGAGGCGCACCAGCCGGTCCATCCCGGCAATGCCGATGGCCGAGAGCAGTCCGCCGATTGTGGTCGGAATCAGCGTGACCAATAAGGCCACCAAAAACACCAGCGGCAGGCTGCCGTTGGCGAAGTGGGCGAACGGTTGCAGGGTGACCACCACCAAAAGGAAGATCAGGGTCAGGCCGATCAGGAGGATATCCAGCGCGACTTCGTTGGGAGTCTTCTGGCGTTTCGCGCCCTCGACCAGCGCGATCATGCGATCGAGGGTCGATTCACCGGGGTTGGCGGTGATCCGCACCAGCAACCAGTCGGACACCAGTCGTGTGTTGCCGGTGACCGCCGAGCGATCACCACCGGACTCACGGATCACCGGCGCCGATTCACCGGTGATCGCCGCTTCATTGACCGCCGCGATACCTTCAATCACTTCGCCGTCGCCGGGGATCATTTCCCCCGCTTCGACACGCACCACGTCACCCTTGCGTAGATTGGCTGCAGGCACCACCTGGAAGCTGCCATTGGCCTGCCGGCGCCGGGCGCTGAGGCCTTCGCTGCCAGCCTTGAGGCTGTCGGCGCGGGCCTTGCCGCGCCCTTCGGCCAAGGCTTCGGCGAAGTTGGCAAACAGCACGGTGAACCACAGCCACAGGGCGATTTGTGCAGCCACCAAGGTCGACACATTGGCATCGGGGATGAAGCACAGAACCGTGGTGAAAATCGCGGTCAGTTCGACCACCAGCATCACCGGCGAACGCTTCAGTTGCCGTGGGTCAAGCTTGACGAACGCTTGCACCAGCGCCGGGCGCCACAGCGCCGAGATTGCGGTTTTCGCTTGTTCCGGCGCTTTGGCAGCGACGGGTTTTATTGCGGGCATATTCATCGTCAGCTCCTCAGAAGCCCAGGCTCAGATGTTCGGCAATCGGGCCCAGCGCCAGGGTCGGCAGAAAGGTCAGGCCGCCCACCAGCAAAATGGTCACGGTCAGCAGGGTCACGAACAGCGGGCCGTGGGTCGGGAAGGTGTTCTGGCCGATCGGTGCGGTTTTCTTCAGCGCCAGGCTGCCGGCCAGTGCCAGCACCGGGAGGATGTAACCGAAGCGTCCGATCAACATGCCCAGGCCGAGCATCAGGTTGTGAAACGGCGTGTTCGCACTCAGGCCACCGAACGCCGAGCCGTTGTTGGCGCCCGCCGAGGTGTAGGCGTAAAGCAACTGGCTGAAACCGTGCGGGCCGGGGTTGCTGATGGTCGCCGCCGGACCAGGCAAAGCGGCGGCGATCGCACCGAGAACCAGCACGCTGACCGGCATCACCAACAGCGTGATCACCAGTAATTGCACTTCCCGCGCCTGGAGTTTCTTGCCGAGGTATTCCGGCGTGCGCCCGATCATCAGGCCGGCGAGGAACACCGCGATCAGCACGTTGAGCAACATGCCGTAGAGCCCGGCACCGACGCCGCCGAAGATCACTTCGCCGACCATCATGTTGACCAGCGCGACCATGCCGCTCAGCGGGTTGAGGCTGTCGTGCATGCCATTGACCGAACCGTTCGACGCCGCCGTCGTGGTCACCGACCACAGCACGGTGGCGGTGGTGCCCAAGCGCGCCTCTTTGCCTTCCAGCGGCGCGGTCTGTTCGACGGCGGCGTTGCTCAGGGTCGGGTTCGGCTGATATTCGGCCCATAGCGAAGTCGCACCGCCGATCAGGAACAGCGCCAGCATGCAGGCGATGATCGCGCGGCTCTGGCGCAGGTCCTTGACGTAATGGCCGAAGGTAAACACCAGCGCTACCGGAATCAGAATGATCGACGCGACTTCGAACAGGTTGCTCCAGGCGGTCGGGTTCTCGAACGGATGCGCCGAGTTGACGCCGAAGAAACCGCCACCGTTGGTGCCCAGTTGCTTGATAGCAATCTGGCTGGCGGCCGGGCCCAGGGGAATGACTTGATCGACACCCTGCAGGGTCACCGCGTTGACGTACTGCGCAAACGTCTGTGGCACGCCCTGCCAGACCAGATACAGCGCCAGCAACAGGCACAGCGGCAGCAGGCCGTAGAGGGTGGCGCGGGTCATGTCGACCCAGAAGTTGCCGAGGGTCTGCGCTGATTTACGGCCGATGCCACGGCATAGCGCGACCAGCACGGCGAGGCCGGTGGCGGCACTGACAAAGTTCTGCACGGTGAGGCCGACCATCTGGCTCAAGTAGCTGAGGGTCGCCTCACCGCTGTAGGACTGCCAGTTGGTATTGGTCATGAAACTGACCGCAGTGTTGAACGCCTGCGTCCACTCCTGGCCCGGCAGGTTCTGCGGGTTCAGCGGCAGGTGATCCTGGAACAGCAGAATCGCGAACAGCAACAGGAAACCGGCGAGGTTGAACGCCAGCAGCGCCAGCGTATATTTCTGCCAGCTCTGCTCCGCCTGTGGATCGACCCCGGCAATGCGATAGCAACCGCGCTCGAGCGGACCGAGAATCGGCGTCAGCCAGGTGCGCTGGCCTTCCATTACCTTGTAGTAGAAGCGTCCCAGGAACGGCGCCGGCAGCAAGACCAGCGCAAAGAAGCCGAGGATCAGCCAATAGTCATAACTGTGCATAGCCGCTCCTAGTTCCGGTCCGCGCGCAACAGCGCAACCAACAGATAAATGAACAGCCCCACTGCCAACAGCAGTGACACCCCGTCCAGAACGCTCATGGAAGATCTCCGTGTAACGGCGTATTGCCGCGTGTGCAGCGATTGTCGGGAAGGAGGCTGTAAAGGAACGAGAGCGAGGGTGAACGCGGGGCATAAAGAATGCGTAAAGAGTGGGTTTATGCAGGGTTTACGGCGATTTTTTGCAGCGTCAGCTCGGGCCGCATCGCGGGCAAGCCCGGCTCCCACAGGTTACGCGCTGGAATCAGATTCAGCAGACGACGCAGAACCCTGTGGGAGCGGGCTTGCCCGCGATGACTGCAGCACATACGACAGTGCACCCAACTGGCGCACGAAAACGTGCTATCCGGTGCTCAACATCGCTAATAACGACGGCGTTCCGCCCATTACGACTTGCCAATACAAAATGGCACGCCCACTGCACACGCCCTTCCCCGAAGCTTTCCAATCCTTCAGGGAGCAAGCGCATGAACACACAACTCAAACCCACGCTGGGCACGCTGCACCTGTGGGGCATTGCCGTGGGGCTGGTGATTTCCGGGGAATATTTCGGCTGGAGTTATGGCTGGGGCGTCGCCGGCACACTGGGCTTTCTGGTCACCTCGTTTATGGTCGCGACCATGTACACCTGCTTCATCTTCAGCTTCACCGAACTGACCACCGCGATTCCCCATGCCGGCGGGCCGTTTGCCTATAGCCGCCGCGCATTCGGCGAGAAAGGCGGATTGATCGCCGGCCTGGCGACGCTGATCGAGTTCGTCTTCGCACCGCCAGCGATTGCGCTGGCGATCGGTGCTTACCTGAATGTGCAGTTTCCAGCGCTCGATCCGAAACACGCTGCCGTCGGCGCCTACATCGTGTTCATGGGCCTGAACATCCTTGGCGTGAAACTGGCGGCGACCTTCGAGCTGATCGTCTGTGTGCTGGCGGTGGCTGAACTGCTGGTGTTCATGGGCGTAGTCGCGCCGGCGTTCAGCTTCAGCAACTTTGCCCTCAACGGCTGGGCGGGGTCAGATGTCTTCGGCGCACCGGCGATTGCCGGGATGTTCGCGGCGATTCCATTTGCGATCTGGTTTTTCCTCGCCATCGAAGGCGCGGCGATGGCGGCCGAAGAAGCCAAGGACCCGAAACGCACGATTCCCAAGGCATACATCAGCGGCATTCTGACCCTGGTGTTGCTGGCGATGGGGGTGATGTTCTTCGCTGGCGGCGTCGGTGACTGGCGCACCCTGGCGAACATCAACGACCCGCTGCCGCAAGCGATGAAAACCGTAGTCGGCGACAACTCCGGCTGGCTGCACATGCTGGTGTGGATCGGCCTGTTCGGGCTGGTTGCCAGCTTCCACGGCATCATCCTCGGCTACTCCCGACAGTTCTTCGCCCTCGCCCGCGCTGGCTATCTGCCGGCCTCGCTGGCGAAACTGTCGCGCTTCCAGACCCCGCATCGCGCAATCATCGTTGGCGGCATCATCGGTATCGCGGCGATTTACAGCGATGGCTTGATCAACCTCGGCGGCATGACACTCACCGCCGCGATGATCACCATGGCCGTGTTCGGCGCCATCGTGATGTACATCATGAGCATGCTCAGCCTGTTCAAACTGCGTAAGTCGGAACCGAATCTGGAACGCACCTTCCGCGCGCCGTGCTATCCGTTGGTGCCGATGATTGCGCTGGTGCTGGCGGTGGTGTGCCTGGTGGCGATGGCGTGGTTCAACACGCTGATCGGGCTGATTTTCCTCGGCTTCATGGCGGTCGGTTTTGCTTACTTCATGATGACCGGCCAATTGCGCGCCGATGCGCCGGCCGATGCGATGTTGACCGGCAATTGACCCGGGGCCGGGTGTAGCGGGCAGAAGCGGCCTAGAATGGAACCACTGCGAAGACGTTTCGCTCAAACGTGGTATGCAGCGTCGCACGGCGAAATCCTCGCCCGTCGCGCTGCCCTTAAGGAGAGCCGTTATGCCCTGGTATGCCTGGTTGATTCTGGTTGTTGCAATCGGCTCGATCGTCGGTGGCTTGATGATGTTGCGCGACACCGCCAACAAGGTCGAACTCACCGATGAAGAACGCAGGCGCGTTGCCCAGCGCAATGCCGAAGCGGATGCCAAGGACGCAAACGATCGCTGAAACCAACCCCGCCTGACCGGCGGGGTTTGCTTTTTATATAGCCATCGGATCTGACCGCACGCTTTTAAGAAGTAGAAGTACAGTCACCATCTAATTTTCCTTGGTTAAGATGCGTGCATTGTTGCGGAGAGTTCCCGATGCGTTATTCGCAAGACCATAAAGCCCAGACCCATCAACGCATCATCAAGGAAGCCTCGGCGCGCTTTCGCAAGGACGGCATCGGCGCCACCGGCCTGCAACCTTTGATGAAAGCGCTGGGGCTGACCCATGGCGGTTTCTATTCTCATTTCAAATCCAAGGACGATTTGGTCGAGAAGGCCTTGCAGGAGGCCGGCAACCAGGTCGACGGTTTGTGCGCAGAGATTTTCGCCCAGGACAATGCACTGGATCTGTTCATCGAGACCTACCTGTCCGAATGGCATCAAACATCACCGGATGAAGGCTGCCCGCTGCTGACCATTTCCTCCGAACTGGGCCTGCGCGGACAACCGAGCCCCACCAGTGACGAAGTACTCAACGCACGGCTGACGCAAATCGAGAACAGCCTCGACGGCGAGAGCAATGCCGACCGTGCCGTCGTGATCATGTCGACCCTGGTCGGCGCGTTGCTGCTGTCACGCAGCGTCGCGGATGCCGGGTTTGCGCAACGCATTCTCGACGTCACCCGCGACCACCTGAAGAATCGCGACTAAGCCTGCCAGCGTTTGAACAACACGCTGGCATTGACCCCGCCAAAACCGAAGCCATTGGACAACGCATATTCGATCGGCATGGACCGCGCCTGACCATGGACGATGTCCACCCCTGCACTCGTCGGATCAGGATTATCGAAGTTGAGCGTTGGCGGCACAACCTGATCACGAATCGCCAATAGCGTGAAGATCGCTTCCAGCCCCCCGGCGGCGCCGAGCAAATGCCCCGTGGCGGATTTGGTTGAAGTCACAGCGATTTTGTTTTCGGCACCGAACACAGCCTTGATCGCCGCCAGTTCGCCAAGATCGCCTACCGGCGTTGATGTCGCATGAGCATTCAGATGCTGGACCTGAGCCGGCTCGATAGCGGCCTGCGCCAACGCCAGCTCCATCGCACGCCGCGCACCGCTGCCATCTTCCGGCCCGGCGGTCAGGTGGTAAGCGTCGGCACTTGTGCCGTAGCCGACCAGTTCGGCTAACGGTTGTGCGCCACGTGCCAAGGCATGTTCGAGTGATTCGATGACCAGCAGACCGGCCCCCTCGCCCATCACGAATCCGTCACGACCGCTGTCGAACGGTCGCGATGCGCGCTCAGGCGTGTCGTTGTAACCGCTCGACAGCGCTCGCGCTGCGGCGAACCCAGCAAGACTGACACGGTCAATGCACGCCTCAGCCCCGCCGCACACCGCAATGTCTGCTTCACCGGAACGAATCAACCGCGCCGCATCGCCGATCGCTTGGACGCCCGCCGCGCATGCTGTGACCGGCGCGCCCAGAGGCCCTTTCAGGCCATGCTGGATCGAGACATGACCGGCGGCAAGATTAACCAAAAAGGATGGGATGGTGAACGGCGACAAGCGCCGAGGACCGCGACTGTCGGTGGTGCGCACCGCGTCGGCGATCGCGCCAAAGCCGCCGACTCCGGAGCCGATGATTGTCGCGGTACGCTCTCGGTCCTTATCCTCTTGCGGATGCCAGCCAGCTTGATCCAGCGCTTGCCGGGCGGCCTCCATGGCAAACAGAATGAAGCGGTCCATTTTCTTCTGTTCCTTCGGCGCCGTAGCGCGATCCGGATCGAAACCGGCCTCGGCATCCTCTTCCGCGGTTGGCACGCTGCCGCCGACCCGCGCAGGCAAGTCAGCAACCACTGCGTCCGGCAGATTGCGCAGCCCGGAACGCCCGGCGAGCAAACGCTGCCAGACTACTTCGACACCACTGCCCAACGGTGAAACCAGGCCCATGCCTGTAACCACAATTCGACGCGAATCCATATCCTGCTGACCTCCGATCAAGATTTGTAGCGTTGCGCCGCAACACTGCGTGACAGATTCGGCACCATGACGTGGCGCGCAGCGACGAATGCCTGCCACTCACGCGCGTCAGGCAGCGATGGAATAGTGACCAACTCGCCCTGATCCAGCCCGGCCAGCGCAGCATCAACCATCTCGTCAGCCTCCATGATCATCTCCGCCGGGATGCCACTGGCATCGGTGCCCGAGCGTGCCCAGATCTCGGTACGCGTTACGCCGGGCAACACCGCCTGCACCTGCACACCGGTACCCTCAAGCTCGGTATGCAGCGATTGCGTCAGGCTCAGCACGTACGCCTTGCTCGCACTGTAGGTGGCGTTGAACCGTTCAGGAAACAGCGCGACCACCGAAGCAATGTTGATGATCGTGCCACGGCCAGCCTTGGCGAAACTGGCAGCAGCGGCCGATGCCAAGCGGGTGACCGCTGTGATGTTCAACTGGATCAGTTGCTCCAACTGATCCAGATCGGCGTTGGCCAACAAGCCATTTGCCGCAACACCCGCGTTATTGACCAGTAGACTGATGCTTGAATCACTGCGCAGCCGCTGTTCGAGTTTGAGCACATCATCTTTTTGCGTCAGGTCCGCTTTCAGCACTTCGACCTGCACACCGTACGCTTCCCGCAAGCGGCTCGCGGCACTTTCCAGACGATCCTTGTCACGGGCTACCAGCAGCAGATCAAACCCGCGTGCTGCCAGGCGCTCAGCGTAAATTGCTCCAATGCCGGACGACGCGCCGGTGACGAGCGCGGTACCTTGGGATTTTGCGGAATTCATGAAAATGCTCCAGAAGGCTGGGTGAAATGGGTTGCCCAATCACGTCGGCGCGACCGATCGGCAAATTATTATAGGCATAATGCCAAAGCAATATGATAGCCGTAATTTAAAATCCGAGCTGGATCTGATCGCGCAGGCCACCGGAGTCATCCCTGCACTCAATCAAAAAAGGCCGGTCAATGACCGGCCTCTTGGCGTTGAACACTCAGCTTAGTTGACTTCCAGCTTGTCGCGGTTGCGATCCAGAATCGCTTTACCAATCCCCTTCACTTCCAGCAACTCATCTACCGAAGCAAACGGCCCGTTTGTATCACGGTACGCAACAATCGCCTGCGCCTTGGCTTCACCGACACCAGCCAGCTCTTTCTGCAGGGTTGCCGCATCGGCGCCATTGAGATCGACCTTCGCGCTCGGCGCAGGCTTAGCCGCATCCATCACCATAGGCGCTTTGGAAGACTCTACCGGCGTGACAGGTGCAGCGATCGTGGCGATCGAGGCGCTGGTCAGGAAGGCGAAAATCAAGGAGTAGAAAAAACCGGTACGCATAAGTGACGCTCCATCATCGTTTGAGAAAGCAGCTTTTCCGAAGCTGCTCTCCAAACGTAGGTCATGATGGGGTTATGTCAAAAATGCGAGCGTTACAGGATGTGAAACAATCAGGGTTCGAGGCGGCGTTGCTGGTAGATCCAGTCGACGATCTCACCGTCGGGGGTGTAGCCGCTGACCGTTTCTCGCAAGAGCTGGCGGACACGTGCATAATCATCGCGCTCAACCGCCATGAGCAATTCGCTCAGCTTGCCCTTCAGAACGTCCCACGTCAGATGATCTTCACTTGCCGTCATGATCATCGGGTGTTCAGTGGCGGCCACGTTATCGCCGATCAATAGCTCTTCATAAAGCTTTTCGCCCGGCCGGAGCCCGGTGAATTCGATGGAAATATCACCTTGCGGATTACGCTCCGAGCGAATACTGAGGCCGGAAAGATGGATCATTTTCTCCGCCAGCTCGACGATCTTGACCGGTTCGCCCATGTCCAGCACAAATACGTCCCCGCCTTGTCCCATGGAACCGGCCTGGATAACCAGTTGAGCGGCTTCAGGAATAGTCATGAAATAACGGGTGATTTTCGGGTGCGTGACCGTCAACGGGCCGCCGGATTTGATCTGACTGTGAAACAACGGGATAACCGATCCCGAGGAGCCCAGGACATTTCCGAAACGGACCATGGTAAACCGGGTCTTGTTGACGCGCGACACGTTGGCACTGTCGCCAAACAATACTGGCGCGGTCTCTCGACTTAGAGCCTGCAGCGCCATCTCTGCGAGGCGCTTGGTGCTGCCCATGATATTTGTAGGGCGCACGGCTTTATCGGTTGAAATGAGCACGAAGTTCGATACACCGGACTGCAAAGCGGCTTGCGCTGTATTAAGCGTACCGATAACGTTGTTGAGCACACCTTCAGCAATATTGTGTTCAACCATGGGCACGTGTTTATAGGCCGCCGCGTGATAAACGGTATCCACTTTCCAGGTTTTCATCACATCCAACAGCTTGTCCTGGTGGCGGATAGAACCGAGGATGGGCAATAGACGCACCGGAACAGCCTGTCTGTTAACACGTTGTTCAAGCTCGGAAAGAATGCTGTAGAGGTTGAACTCACCGTGCTCGAACAGGACAAGCGTGGTCGGTCCCAAGGTGAAAATCTGCCGGCAGAGTTCTGAGCCGATCGAACCACCGGCCCCCGTAACCATCACGACTTTGCCGCTTATACAGCGCGCCAGCAGATCGGCCTGGGCCGGCACTGCGTCACGCCCCAGCAAGTCGGCGATATCCACTTCCTGGATATCTTCAACCTTGACCCGACCGCTGGCAAGGTCGGTGAAATTCGGAACACTGCGTACATGAAGCGGGAATCCCTCAAGCAGGTTGAGAATTTCCCGGCGCCTGGCGCGTGTCGACGACGGCAGCGCGAGGAGTATCTCCTGGGCCCCGGTCACATCGATCATCTGCTGGATTTGCTTGGGTTTATAGACCTGAAGCCCGGAAATCGAGCGGTCGGAAATGCCCGGATCGTCATCGATGAACGCCACCGGACGCATGACGCGGCCCATGCGCAGAGCGGCAACCAGTTGATTACCGGCAACACCGGCACCGTACACGGCGACCTTGGTCAAACCGTCGTCTCGGCTGGTAAACGGTACGTGCTGCGCGGCCGTGAACCAGTCGCCCATGAAAAACTGGCGCATGCAAAGGCGCAAACCGCCAATGATCATCATGCTCAACCACCAGTAATTGAAGATGATCGATCGCGGCACTACGGCTTCGTGGTTGCTATACCAGTAGACGACCACAGCAAGAATCAGTGACGACAGGCTGACCGCTTTGACAATGGCAATCAGGGCGTCGTTACCAAAATAACGCATCACGGCCCGGTACATGCCAAAGCGGACAAAGAGAGGTATAGCGATGAAGGGGGCAAAAACAAAGAGCCAGATATGGGCCTTCAAGGGATTGTACATATCATCGATGCCCAGGCGAACGATGAACGACAGCCAGAGGGCAACCCATACCAAGACGACGTCAGTAGCCACCTGCAGCAAACGCTTTTGCTTACGAGGCAAGCCCAGCAAGACAGCCCGCACTTTATCCATTCACCCGCTCGAGCACGTGGCTCCCTCCTTAACAGTCGACGACCAGCATTGTAACCTCAATGCTTGCTTCTCCATCTGAATAATTGGTCAGATAATTCGCAGGTTTGTCACAAATTCGCGAGCAAAAATCTTGGGTGGCCCTGATGTTTCGCGCTTGAAAAAAAACGCAGTTCAAGGACCAATGCGACGTCTACAAGATCATCCGCCGAGCCTGGAAAACGAGAACTGTTTCTCTGGACATGAGTCACCCTGTACCTCAAGGGTTGCTGCCACCGGATTTTCCCGCTTCAACTAGGCGCGGATTCTCCGACTCTATAGACTTTCGCCCCGAACCCGAGCATCAGCTCAAATCATTGAATCAAGGGAATTACAGGCAATGATCCCAGTACTTGTGCTCGGCGATTCTCACGCATCGGTTTTCAGCTGTGAAAAAATAACAGCGCTACTACCCGGGTATTCGTTTGAAGTGACGTCAGTCGGCGGCGCAACTGTATCCGGTTTGCAAAATCCGAACGCCGTCACCCAAGCCAGGCCTCGGTTCATCTCAGCACTGGAAAAGACAGCGGCAACCACTGTGATCGTTATGTTAGGCGAGGTAGATACCGGATTTGTTATTTGGTATCGGGCGCAAAAATATGGCACCCCCGTTAGCCAAATGCTGCAATTGGCAATCGATAACTACCAGAAGCTGTTGAAAGATATCGCTCGTACGCACGAGGTAATTTGTATTAGTACGCCTCTCCCCACCATCAGAGACGACATGGACTGGGGAGAAGTGGCCAATTTGCGTAGAGAAGTGGCAGCCTCTCTCGCTGAAAGAACCCTGCTGACAATTAAGTTCAATCACCTGATGGAGAGCTTTTGCATCTCGGAAGGCATCAGCTACCTGAATTTTGACAACCAATCCACGGACGATTCAGGCAATCTCAAGGAATCACTTCGAAATTCAGATCCGAGCGACCACCACTATGATCCTTCAGCACACGCGTTGATGATTGGACCGTTACTGGCCCCTTTGCTCCAACGCCTCCACTTCCATCCGGATGGTTACCGGGCGCAGCCGGGCGCGAAGCAAACTGTGCGCGAAAAGCTGCTGAACTTCCTACAGCGCTGGAAATAGCGTTCGGCTTATTCGGATTCATTCCAGGCGCCCTGAGGGCAACCCGCACGAATATAGTCAGCGAATGGATCGGCTCCTGCTTTAGCAACCCCGTGCTCGGCAAGGTAGACGTCCGCGCGAAAACTGGCGTGTAGACGTTGAGGGTTGATGCCGCGGGCGTTTCCACGGACGTAATCCTGCACGTCCTCGGCGTTCGCGTTACCCCCGGCCGAGCCAAACAGACCGGAGTCCAGGATAGTCGTTACATCATGCTTTTCCTGTCGAGCATTCTCATGTCCCTCGTTACCCAGTCGCTCAAGCTGGCCAGCGTACTTGTCTGCGTCAAAGTACGTCTTGGATGCCTCATAGGATTGATTCGCTACATGCTCGTGGAACGCGCGAGAACTGGCGAGTGCGGATAACTTCTGAAAAGCGCTGTCCACGTCGAGATAATCCGCAACGCACGCCTCATGTAAACCACAAGTATCCAGAAAATCTGCAATACCGCTCGCTTTATCGAAGCAAACCACCGGTATGCGCATCGTCAATGCGTCTATGGCGACGTTAGGCAATGGATCCAGACGCGATGAAATGAACAATGCGTCGGCTTCTGAATAGGCGGCGTTGATATTGGATGTTTCGCCCAGCATCAAAAAACGGTCCTGCAATCCGGAACGCTTGATCTGATCCGCCAGATAAACAGAATATCCGTCCTCAAGTTGCGGGTCGTAGCCCCTGCCAATCCAGACAAACCGAAACGTGCCGCCCCCCGGCCCACGCATAGCCTTGATGGCACATTGAATAAAGAGATCAACGCCCTTTCGAAAAGTGACGTACCCAGCCCCCAGCACAACAAACTTTCTTTCGGTGTCGCCTTCAGGACGGATCAGCTCTCGCAAAGATTCCGACGCTTCCAGGCTCTGACGCTCGGTGTGCTGTTGCTCCGGCAGGACACAACGCCCTTGAGGCATGATCAGCGGCGCAGCAAGTTTCAATTCCGGCAACGACTCTATCGCGTTGTCTAAAGTCAGCGCGGCGGAGAATACCAACTTTTCTGCCCAAAGAATCGCATCAGACAACAACGCCTTCGAGCTGGGATAAGAAGAGGCAAATTCATGAATTAAATAAATCGAAGGAATAAAATTTCTGGCAAGTGGCTTCAGGATGATATTGCTTTCAAGGCTATTCACCAGCGCAAACTTAAAGTTAAATTTTTTGCTCAACAGTTCAACTACTTGTCCTGAATACTCAGAATTCCCTTTGATCCTCAAACCTTTCACCAATACAACTGCCGCTTCTTGAAAAGCACTCAGCAATGGCCCCTCACCCAGCAGAAGCACAACAACGTTGTATCGAGCAGACAAGCGCTGGACAAGATCAAGAGCGAGTATGGGCGCTCCAGAGCGAGACGCTTCGTGACTCACCACCAATATCGTTTCCCGCTCGGGATTCGCCGCGCGAGCTGTAGACAGATAAATTCCCGGCAAAGAATAGGGCCGCCACACCTCGTGTCGACCGTATTTCAGGAAGTGCTCAACGGGATCAACCAGGCCGAGATCCGGGTTCATCTTCAAATATAAATCGGGATCAAACTCTACCGGAAGCAAACTCAAGTCGAGTTTTTCACGCTCCACCCCTGCGCCCACATGAGTGTTGCGACGGAACTTAGCGGCAAGCCTGAAGCGAATCGAGTTAATTACCCTACGAATAACCTTCCGTAGTAGATCTGACAATGAGCCACTTCGAGACAAAATCTGATCCTTTTTCTTGCGCTTGAATAGAAGACAGCATTCATCAGAGCGATCCCTTCTCCCGTCGATAAACTACGGATTGAGGGAGGGCGTAACTCATGACGAAATTCCTTATTCGGGGAAAATCGAAACCTGGGTGTTGAACATCGCCAGGAGCTCACTCTGGTCGATAATGCAGACACCCCGGCAAACAAAAAATTCCAATTTTTACTCGCGCAGCCACGAGGAAGCTCTGCGCCTGCGGGACGCTTTTTCAGCGATCTTCAAGTTGTCCGGCACTGAACTTTATGGCCAGCCAGACAAGTGGCAAGTAAGCCACAACCAACCCAAGTGCACCGTCCATTTTCAAGTAGCTTACGCAGAGCGCAATCGGCAGCAGCCAGAACACATTGATCAGCCCGACTGCCATGGTCACGGGCAGGTGCTTGCCAAACTGTCGGGACGCAAACTGATAGGCGTGGCTGCGATGCGCCTCGTAGATTTTATCGCCGCGCAGCACTCGACGCATCAACGTGAACGTTGCATCAACGATGAACACGCCAAGCAGTATCAGCCAGACCCACAGCAACCCGGGGTCAGTCCATGCCGCCTGCAGTGACAACACGCCAAGGATGATACCGAGGAAGCCACTGCCCGCATCGCCCATGAAAATTTTTGCCGGGGGAAAGTTCCAGCATAGAAAACCGGCAGCGCATACCGTCAGTAACGCAGGTGGCCATAACAGTTGCGGGAAGTCACTGAGCCAGTAAATCAGACAGGCACCAGCGCATGTCGTGACGGCTTCGACACCGGCAATACCGTCAATACCATCCATGAAGTTGTAGAGATTCAGCATCCAGACCAGATAAAACAACGCGAGAAAATGCCCGAGCCATCCCAGATCAACGCTGACACCGGCAATTACCAACGGCGATAGCCCACCCACCCAATAAACGCCCCAAGCGGCGGCCGAAAAATGCGCCAGCAGGCGCCACCGGGCGGCGATGTGACCGTGATCATCCAGAAAGCCGATAACCGCCGTGATAGCGCCGGCGCCGACCAAAGCAATCGACGCGTCCTTTGTCGTCAATCCGATGGCGAGCAAAACGCACAAAGCGAAGATAAAGGTCAGAACGATAGCCAAACCACCACCACGCGGCGTTGGAATCGTGTGGGAACTGCGCTGATTGGGAATATCGATCAGGCTGCGCGAAATTGCATAGCGTCGTAAACAACCCGTGAGTGCGAACGACAGGATCGCAACAACCGGAACTAGCCAACACTCATTCATTTTTTTCGAGCATCCAGAAATGGTTTTACTGTAGCGTCCAGAGCCCGCGAAAAACTGACCGGCGGAACCCAGCCCAACAGACGTTGATTCTTACTGATATCGACTTCCAGGGAACCAAAGATGCGCTTTGCGACAGCCTCTTTACCCAATAGTTTCGCCGCAGCACTCATCAGGCTCACCGGCAACGGTATTAACAGAGAGGGCTTGTGCAGCGCAGCAGACAGAGTGCGTAACAGCTCGGTTGTCGAGACGTCATGCCCGTCGCTGACCAGAAATGTCTGATTAGCCGCCGAAGGGTGCCTCATACACGTCTCGATCAAATCCACCAGATTATCCAGACTGACCAGGCTGCGCTTGTTATGCACCGCACCGAACGGCAACGGCATTGCGCGTTGTAGCCAGCGAATCATGCTGAGGAAGTTGGCTTTGACGCCCGCGCCATACACCAGAACGGGCCGGATGATGACCACTTCCATTCCGGTAGCGATTGCGAGCGCCTTCAATCCAAGTTCGGCCTCAAGTTTGGAAATGCCATAAGGGTCCAGGGGCGCGGGCGGATCATCTGCTGTAAACGCAATGCCAGGCGAAGTGGATTCGCCATTGACCTTGATCGAGCTGATGTAGATGAAGCGCTTCACGCCTGCATGTGCAGCCTGCCGGCCCAGATTCAATGTGGCATCGACATTTACCCGCCGAAACTCGGTCAGCGGATCAGCAGCGGATTCATCCATGACATGAACCCGTGCCGCGCAATGCACCACCACATCAACCCGATCAAGCGCATCTCGCCAATCGACATCAGCCGTCAGATCCGCAAACAGGAAACGCCGAATGGATTGGGGGAGATCGCTACATTCCTTGCGCAACGCGGCAATCAAGGAATACTGCCCGCTGGCATCCAGGTGTCGCAGCAAAGCACCACCCAAAAAGCCTGAGCCGCCGGTGACAAGTACCGTTTCAACGTTCATTGGTCAGGCTCGGTAACGAATATTGACACTTGGAATTGCATCACGACTATTAACCATCAAACTATTCAGAACAGAATTTGACCCCGCCGCAGAAAGCGAGGCCAAACTACGCGTCACTGGGCGCCAGTGATGCCTGAAAAGACAAGCCCCTGACACTGACAGCCACGATATGAATCAGCCGATTTTCTCGGCAACCCGCAGCGCCAGATCACGCGCGTAACGCCTGAGTTCTGGCACAGCCGTGGCCTCCCAGAATCGCGCCTTGAGCATTGGCCCGACGTAACTCAGCCAACTGACGGGAACACCGTGCTCGTCTTCAACGCAAAGGGCCTCATCCACACAAATGCCCAGCCCGAGTTCATCCAATCGAATCAGCCCTGCCTGCCGCAATTGCGCGATCAAGCGGTCATCAACCCGCGCCAAATTGGAGTTCGGTCCGGTGCAATTGATGATATGCGAAACATCCAGAGACTCTGCCACCCCAGTGCCACGCAGTCCGACTTGCACACGTAAACCATTGAGCAACACTTCGATGTTCTGGATTCTGCCCGCCATCGGCTTCAACCGACCCTGCTCCAACTGCGCGGAAAACGCCGCATACGAGGCCGGTGCAACTCTGTGACGATGGGCGTCCCAGTACACTTGGACGTGACGCAGGAAACGCAGGCGCTCGACATCACTCAACCGCTCCCACAGTTGTGCGGTGACTGGACGCGCGGCGGCGATGACATCGCGCCAGTCGACATCATCATTAGCGGCAACGCGGACCAATGAACGCATGTTGCGCATATAGCTGCGCACACTCGGTGTGGAGGCCAAAAGCGTTTGCACCACCTCACCGGCGATGCTATCGGCGTGCCCCGAGGTGCGATGGGGCAGCGGCTGAACGCCTCGCCGTGACAGCATGTACACCGGCCCGGTGTGCCCTTGCTGATCCAGAGTCAGCGCCACATCCAATGCGGTCAATCCTGCGCCCAGCAACAGAATCGGAGCCTTCGAATCGATTGGTACCTCTATCTCTCCCGACCATGGATCAGCGAGATAGCGCCCTGCGGCGCGGGGAATCGAGGTGATGGCCGGATTGAACGGAGAGAAGTTGCCGAAGGCGAGAATCACATGGTCAGCCAGTATTTCCCGGCCATTAGCGATACGTATCCGGGCTTTGCCGCGATCCGCTTCGATGCTGTGAGCCTCGGTCGTGATCCGCTCGAAACTGACGCCATCACGGCACTGATTCTCAGCCTCGGTGAGCAACGCCGAGAGGTATTCACCGTAGAGCTTGCGAGGAACGAAAGATCCCGACGAAGTACCCGGCAGGCGAGTCTCGCAAAAACGCAGAAAATGATCAGGCTGATCAACAAGCGCTGTCATATTTCCCGCCGGCACATTCAGCAGGTGCCGCGAACTGTTGGTTCCATAGGCGAGACCACGGGCCATCTCACCGGAACGGTTGAGCAACACCACTCGAGTGTCAGGCTTGCAGACCCGAAGAAACTGAACAGCAGTTACCGCGCCACTGAATCCGGCACCAATGATGACCAGCGTCTTCAACGTTCGATCCGTCCAACCAGGTACTGCATGATTTTCGCGACAGACGCGTGCACATCTTCTTCAAGAGTGTTGATCGTGATATCCGGTGTCAGCGGAGGCTCATACAACGAGTCGATACCGGTAAAGTTCTTGATCATGCCCGAGCGAGCCTTACCGTACAGCCCCTTCGGATCGCGGCGCTCACATTCCGGTAAAGGCGTGCTGATGTAGACCTCAACAAAGAACTCATCACCTATCACATCGCGCGCCAATGCCCGGTCAAGGCGAAATGGCGAAATAAAAGCGCTGACGACGATCAGGCCAGCGTCAACGAACAATTTGCCAACTTCTGCAATACGACGGATGTTCTCCGCCCGATCATGATCATTGAAGCCCAGATCACTGCACAGACCAAGGCGCATGTTATCCCCGTCCAGCAGGTAGGTATGACGATTACGCTCAAGCAGTGCCTGCTCAAGAGCATTGGCAATCGTCGACTTGCCGGCACCGCTGAGCCCGGTGAACCAAAGTACCACTGGTCGTTGCTGTTTAAGAGCACTCCGCTGCTCCCGATCGACAACCATTTGATGAGCGACAAGATTTTCCGTCATCGAAACTACACCGCAGTTATATATACATTGACTTAAATCAGGCTTTCAACGCCGAAAGGAATTGGCTTTGCGCGCATTGAACCCAAGTTCGTAATTAAGCTTGAAGAATAGACCCAGCGTCTGCCGGCGCCAAGAAAAACCTCTACACCGGAACAATAGCCGACGCCGTTACTTGGATAACGTCCATCTCTGTAACAACTCATTTACATAAGCGGCAACGGATTTTGGAGGTGTGGAATTCGACGACAGCTTTGCCAATAAATCCTCCTCGGCAAGCAGTCGTTTCAATGCGCTTTCAAGGCCCGACACGCTGCCTGGGTCAAACAGCAATCCATTGAAATCATGGGTCACGACCTCAGCGATTCCGGGTACATGGGAAGCCACAACCGGGCAACCGGCAGCCTGTGCTGAATAGACGACCAGTGGCGTATTTTCATTCCAAACCGAAGGGACCACCAATGCATCCAGCCCACCCAGGACGGTGAATATGTCTTCGTTGGCAAACGTGCCGCAAAATTTTACCGCTTCGTTGCCATCAGCCAGTCGATGCAAACCGGCAACATAGCCGGGAAAATCCGTTTGCTTGCCGTAAATTCTCAGCTGTAAATCGCGAGCAGAAAAACGCTGCAGAGCCTCAAGAAGCACATGACAACCTTTGTGTGACGCGAGCGTGCCAACGAACCCCAATACCAAGGGACCCTCGCGCCGCGCCCGATCTCGCACTACGACTGGAGGCTCAAGATTGATGCCATAGGACGACCTGACCAGGATGTCTGGCCGCACGCCATAACGTGTCAACAGTGTTTCGATCATCCGGTTCGGCGCAATGATGCCCTGCAGAAGATTCAGCCGCCGAACGTTACGCTCGAGACGACCACTCAACGCCCGCACCTCACGTACCACCGGGCCAGCCGGTATGCGCGACGAGCGAACAATGCGCACGACCGTATCACTAAAGACATCCGGCACCGCGGTCATGAGCCTGCCAATGCGCTCAGGAAGCTGGCTGGCAGCAAAGTGCACGACACAATTGCCCGCTTCCTTGCTCGGGCCCGCGCAGGTTCTCCCACCACAACGCAGCAACTGCCCGGTAGGACAAATACTCCAGAAGTCGGTTGGCGTGTAATACGCAGGCACACCGGCATCGACCGCTTTTTCGATCAGGCCGGTGCCGAGACGATTGAGGTGAAAGAAATGCACGACATCCGGCCTGAACTCTTCCAGCAAGCGCCCGAAAAAGTCAGCGGCCAGATGGTTATCATATCCGATCTCAATTTTTGAAGTTTGGTCTCCCATGGGCACATAGGCATGCCGAAAACGATCAACCAGAATGGAGTCGTAACGATATTGATCGAAGCGCTCACTGTCCGCGAGCGCCTCGGTAGCCGGATAGCCCGTAAAAACCCTGACCTCATGGCCAAGGGCCTTCAATACGCGGGCAACGGACAGCGTCAAAACCTCTGTACCAGCGGAAAACTCCGGGAAAAACTGATGAACAGTGAGCAGGACTTTCATTTGTAACCAACGCTGGCACCGAGCAGGCGGTAACTCACCCGACCCCTCACTTCTGCTGTTCGTTCTTGGCCCACTCGAAAGTTCGCACGATCCCTTCCTTCATCGAAACCTTGGGCTCCCAGCCCAGTTCGTCGCGCGCCAAATCGTTGCTCAGTACACTCACTGGCACATCGAAAGAACGGCCAGGCTTGTAGTTACGGGCAACCGGCTCACCGCTGACTTCTTCGATCATCGACATAAGACTGTTCAGGCTGGTTCCCACGCCGGAACTGATGTTGAAGACACTGGCGCTACCCGAGTAGGTAGCCGCCTTGGCGAACGCCTCGGCCACATCGCTGACATGCAGGAAATCGCGTTCGACGCTACCATCCCCCCAAATCTCGATCGGCAAGCCCTTCAGCACGTTGTGGATGAACACACCCACCGCGCCCTGCGCAGTCTCCACGCGCTGACGCTCGCCGTAAGGGTTGGCGACCCGCAGAACAACAGGCTTGATGCCATACAGATGGCTGTACATTTGCAGATATTTCTCGATGGTCAGCTTGGTGATGCCATAAGAAACTTCTGGATCGGTCGGGTGTTTTTCGTCGATCGGCAGGTACTTCGGCGCGCCATAGACAGTGCCTCCGGAAGAAATGAAAACGATTCTGCCAACCTCGTGCGCGACCATTGCATTGAGCAGTTGCAAACTTGCAACGACATTGCTCTGGACATCGTAGACCGGATCTTCATTCGAGCTTTTCGGCAGCGTGGTGGAGACCAGATGAAAAACAACGTCTGCACCTTCTACTGCCTTGTTTATATCACTGGTGGACGACAAATCACCTGTCATCCATTCGACGGATTCATTGGGCAAGAACTTACGATATTCCCCCACTCGCGGACGCTCGAATACTCGGATCGAATGCCCGTCTTGCAACAAGCGATCAACAATAGTCGACCCGATAAAGCCGCCGCCGCCAAATACCGTAATTTTCATAAAAACTCTCGACTGACATCGAAACTATTGCAAAAAACTGACATAAATCAGTCAACAAAAAGACAAAAAATTAACACAAAAACCAAAATACGTCAAGAAACAGTCAGTTTTAGCCTTCTTAGAACTTTCTTGATAAAAGGCCTGTCAAATATAAACTTCGCAATAGGGTATTGACGAACTTTAGCAATCAACAAATTAACAATTCCGCGATTATATGAAATCTCGGTTTGCGCATTGTTAGTCAGACAGTGCGTCGCATACAGATGATCAAGATAGGACGTGACACGTCTGTTTTCCAGTGCAGTCGTGGCTAATTCCTTCGCCAGGCCCAACGGCAGGAAAGGCTGGGCTGAGCCATCTCTGCGGACATGCGCCTCATCCAGGATTTCAAGCCACTGACGATTTGTTGCTTCAGCGGTGTAGCTCCGCTCGATCAGTTTCATGCACGCCTGTGCCTTGTTACGACGACCCACGGGATCAGCAGCAAGCGCCTGAATGACACTCACGTATTGCGCTACTTCATCTTCGCCATGCGGAATCAGATAGCCAGTATCTTCGCCTACCAGTTCATCCTGGCCGCCAACATCCGCCACGACCGGCACTACTCCCGCCGCCATGGATTCAAGGAGAGCCACGGAAATCCCCTCATATTCGGATGGCATCAACAAGATGTCCGATACCGCCAGAAGGGACAGCCAATCGGCGTGAGACTTGGCCCCCAGAATCCGCAACTCGGCCTTGAGGTCGTAGTCAGAGATCAAGGTTTCGAACGCAGGACGCAGCTCCCCCTCACCAATGACAAGCGCGTTGAAACGGATGCCTTTCTGCTTTGCCGCATGAAAAATTTCAGCAAGTTTCAGCGGTCGCTTCTGATCACACATACGACCGGCAAAAATGATGGTCAGCGCATTTTCATCCAGCTCGAAACTGCGCAATACCGCAACACGTTTCTCTTCTGTCAGCGATACTGGCTGAGACTTGATCCCGGTATACATGACCCGAATCTTGTCTTGGTCCGCTCCCAGCCCCGCCATCCATTTTGAAAGATGGCCCGTACTCACCACGTTCAGATCGAGCGCGTCCTGATAGCCCACCGCAAATCGTGGATGCCCACCGTTAAGCCAATTCATCTCTTCGGTATGGCATAAATCAATGAACGCGGTATTCGGTGCAGCACTACGCAGATACGGAAGAAGCTGATAGCCCAGCGTACTGCCGGTGATCAGAACGGTGTCGATGCTTCGCGACTCGATCAGGTACAAGATGAAGCGCGGAAAGTCAGACGGCGATAAAATATCCGGCAGAATGAAAATATCGCGAGTCAGCTCGGCAAACTTGCCAAGCCAACGGTGATCAGCCTCAAGAGTGGCACACACCGTGACATCCACCCCGTTGGCAATCATTCCTTGGATGAGGTCAATACTGACCCGATCAGCCCCACCTTCCACCATCCATGGCAAAAGGACCATTACCCTTCTGCCATTGGCGTTTGGCTTCAATGCATTATGAAACGGAAACTCCACCGGCAATGTTTCATAAGCTGAGGGATAGCGCCGATTAACCTGTGGGACCGGCTTACTTGCTCTTGCAACATCAGTTTCCGCTTCGCTTTCGACAGCCGAAACTCCGCACCATTGCAAACATTCAGGGATGGTATAGCCCCAATGACCAGCCTCTGCCAATCGCGACAGCATTTCTGTCGGGTCACGGCCATCGGCCAGGCTTGCTACATCAGTAAAAGACTCAAGAAGGTGCGCTTTACGAAAAACCATCCCTCTGACTTTTGGCTGAGCATTATCGAGGTGATACTTGCCCTGATTTAGATTCTGATTGATCAGCCCCCCCTTCTTCCCCGGTATCACTCCTAATGAATTGCAAAAGGAGAATTCCGGATTAGACACCAGACACCATAAAGCCTTCTCGATAAAGGTAGCCGCCAATTGCGTATTGGCATCCACAAGCACCACATAATCAAACGACTTCCATAATGCACTCGCAGACCGACATTCGGCATAGGGCCGCAGGGATACCCGCTTATCGCCTGCAAGTGCTGTGACGAGGTCAGGACTCATTAGATGACCCAACGCTTGGTCGTAAGAAACAAGCCAGTTCCAACCTTGAAATGTTTGAGCGCACAATGACTCATAAACATCGGTCAAGTCACAAGCGCGATCATCTATCGCAGTAACAACAAGTACAGAAGCATCTTGCGCATCATCAGCTAATGCTGCCTGGTAATTCTTCGCCATTGCAACCTTGGCACGGTAGCTGGGAAAATCGGGAGCTGTTGAGTTTTGCATTAAAAGACCTACTTCCCTGCACCGAGGCGCTGGAGACTTTTCAATAATTTCACCAACGACGTCACATCGATATCGCGAAGTTTGAGAAACGGTTTTTCGATGAGACGATAAGTAGAGTAAGCAAACAAGTAGACACAAATCGTAAATATCGGATATACGACCCATGGATTATTATAGACAGCCTCGTTTAATCCGAAACGATTGAGCACTGCAATCACCATCGTGAACGCAAAAATGTGCCCGAGATAGATCGAATACGAAACCAGACTCGTGAAATTTACAAAGCGGTTGACCCAGCCCCAGCGGCAAGGCCGCAAACTGAAGAATGCTGGAATCAGGGCTGCAAAAAATATCGCCGAGCAGGTGAAAAACAGCGACTGAAGAACCTTGCCATTCAACAACCAAGGCGCCCCCATTTTGGTCGAAATAATAATCGCTATCACAACTGCCAGTGGGATATACCAATACTTGGCAATGCGTTCAAACATTGGTCTGTGCCACGTATAGATATACGCCGCCAGTACACCGAAGCCTATGGCGTCCAGGCGATAGAGGACAACATAGCGGGCGTCATCGTATCTGACCGGCTCAATTGGCAACCCGATTCGCGCCAGGAATGGCACGACCATGAAAACGACGATTGTAACCATGGCTGCTCGCTTGACACCTGCACCAAAGCCGATCACTAGCAAAATCAACAGCGGAAAGGTGTAATAAAACCACTCTTCCACTGCTAGGCTCCAGGACAAACGATAGAAATCCGTCATGGGCCAAGCAAAATTCTGAGCAAAAAACAGATAGCGAAACTGTTCAGAAAAGGTGGTCGCCCCTTGCCAATCAAACTTTAAGGAAACAAAAAAGAAGAAAATGTAAAGTGGCAAAGTACGCATCCAGCGACGATACCAAAAATTGGTAAGTCCACTGGTTCTCGACACATTCCAGCTAGCAGCTTCTTTCAGCAGAATCCTGCCGATCAAAAAACCACTGAGGCAAAAGAACAGATCAACGCCAAATATGGCAAGAAATGCGAAATTTGACAGTATTGGGCTGGGCAAAGAATGCCCCAGCATGTGGCCGAATACGACAAGTAAGCAGGCGAGCGTTCGACAAACGTCAAGTCCGAAAGAACGATTGGAATCCGCAACAGTTGTGCTCATTTCAATAACACCAAAACTATTTATTAAAGGTTACTTGTCTGTTCCAAAGTATCTCGCAGCACTTCCCCTCGGGAGCCCTGAACTGACCCAGTTCCATCCTGTCAACGGCCACTGAGCCGAAGGCAACCACATAACGACAATAGGTCACACCCGACCGTGTCTCTTTGGATAAACGCTTTAAGCCAGTCAAATTGAAGTCTTTGTTTATGAAACCTTCTGCCCCCGCTTTCGACGCATCTTCCGGATAAATATGAACAAAAAAATTATCGGCGACCTGGGCGACATCACAGCCTTTCAATTCCAACTGCAATGCGTTGCTGACAATGTCAATATGCAACTGATCAGAAACAGCAACGGAAGTGATATTTTCTACAGGCGCCTTGACGTCCATCCAGCGAGAGAAATACAAAATAGCCGTAGCCAGGCAGACAAATATACAAACGGAGCCTAAAATTTTCAGATCAATCTTCACTCAGCGCCTCAACCTATTGAAATACGCAAACAAAACCAGCAATACTCTTGACGTTATATCAAGAGCCATCGCTGCTTCCGACGTCGCACCCGGCCTACAGTGGCCTGACCAACAACTTTACAAAATACCTATTTTGCGTAGAGCCTTGCTCACCAAGCCTCGCCATCCCGTAATTGCAGTTACAGGAGGTTGCAAGGGTCCGAAACCCTCACCGAAAAAATCCTCTTTTCCGGTAAGGCCGATGAAGTCCAGATAGTTAAAGCCGTGCACCGTCTCAATCTGTTCCTGAGTTTCCGCGCAAGTCATCAGTTGATAGAGCAGTTCGATACCAAACAATCGCGTACCTGGGCAAGGACCGACATGAATCGCCACCATTGCCACCAGAAACTCATTATTCGCACCCTGAGGCGTAACCCACTTAGCTGCCTCCGGGAAGATCTCAAGAATATCCGCCTGCGGCAAATCGACATAATGCTGCTTCTGCAAATGCCATTCCAGCTTCAAGCGAGCCCGCCGGTCTGGTCGGTCGCCACTCGCATTGGATTGATCCGAGAAGATCCTATGCAGTGTCAGCTTTTCCTCAATGACGTGAATGTCCGACTTCTTTAGCAGGCGAGTCCACAACTCAGCGTCATCAATTTGAGCATGGGCGCACTTGTAAAGATCAGCCTGTTCATAGGCACTGCGCCGAACCAACACACTAGGATGGCACAAACGGTTCTCGTTGAAAAACAGTGCCCGCAACCAAGCAGCTCGACTTTTGTTCGGCTGATTGAACCAATCGATTGACAGCCTCTGATTACTTTCATCGATGCATTGCACATGGGTAAAAACAGCCCCTATGTGCGGATTGGAATCAAGCACAGCCACTTGCTTCTCAAGTTTTTCCAGCGCCCAGGCATCGTCCGAATGATGGATCGCGATGTATTCACCGGTGCTTTGGGACTGAATCGCGCGGTTGATATTGTAAATATAACGGCGGGTCCGATCATTTCGGATCTTGATAATCCGGGGATCATTATAGCTCTCGATAACCGCCCAAGAGCCATCCGGTGATACATCGTCAACGACAATGAGTTCCCAATCACTGTAAGTTTGATTGAGAACAGAATCAATTGCCTGCCCAATGAACTTATCGTGATTATAGGAAGTGAGTACAACTGAAACCTTCGCCACCTTAATCCCCTTTGCCCTTTTCAATAACATGCTCTGAGGCAGGCGCCGCGACCTCTGTTTGAGACTGCTCGAGAGCATGCTGCAATTTTTCGTTTTCTACCTGAAGTTGCTGAGACTTGGCTCGCTGCAATTTAGCCTGTTCCACAAGTTCTTTGTGATGCGCTTGAAGATCCAAGAGTTCTTTCTCTTTTCTCTTTGCCATCTCCATCCAAGTCTCACGCTGCTCGGCAAGCCATTGCTTGTCGACTAACAAGCTGGACACCTGCTCTGTAAAAGTCTGGCGGATTTCACTGATTCGCTGATGACGACCGTGCAGCAACTCGACGCCCTTGAGCGCCACCGTCAACTGTTCTTGAGAAAACTTCTCTTTCGCCGGTGCGACTGTCGTCGGATAACCGAACGCTTCAAAATCTTTCGCGTAAAGGTCGTCTATCAACGCTTTGGAACGAGAACTTATGAACTCCGGAAGGTAAGGAATAAGGCTTTCATTTGCTCTGGCCGTCGTGAACGGGTTGACGTAAGCATCGCCGAGATGATTACGAAGCGCGGCGTTAAGCTCTGAAGTGTCTTCAATTTTGGAAATGAAGTCGTAAGAGAAACTCAGCGGCTGGAGCAAATCGTACTGTGGTGTCCAGTGTGAATCCTTGAACCCCTCACGCTCATGCGCATACAAGTACTCGAGAAAGCACTCGAACGCAGCTGTCACGTCAGACATGACCTTAACCGGGCAGTCCAGGAAAGCTTGCCTAGCGTAAGGTTCAACCTGCAGCGGCTCGCGCAGCAAGATTTTCGATTGCCAGGCAGAAAACAGCCTTTTGTAGGGATTTCTTACCAACGCAAAGCTAAAATAACTTTCACTTATGACCTGAGCCAACTGTTCTTCGGAACGGACCAGAAGATTCGGAGCTACGGCCAGCAGGGTATCGTGGATGACAAGTTGCGGGTCGGTCTCTGAACTAATTTTCTTCTCTCTTACTGCCTCAGCGACGCCCTCAAGCTCCGCAAACCACCATTTCAGAGACGTGCAGGCCACCTTTGGAGTGGCGACGTAGAACAACTTCTGCTTGTCCGAGACGCAGCTATTCCACGATAAATAATCCAGTAAACTTTCTTTACTACTGTCTGTCATTACCGTCCTCTCAGGCTTCATATCTTATCTCGCGAACGGAAATTTTATCGACACTAGACTGTGCCAACCCGAGCGCCCGGTGTTTCTCAACGTGAAATAGCCAATTGTTCAGCGCAACATACGCGAACTGGGCATTTATCTGATGTTCAGAGCAATTCAAGTGCGGGCTCATTGATAGACACATCCATATAACCAAACGACCTCAACCCCTGATCCGACACCACCCTGAACATCGAAGCATCCAGAATCCGGTGGCACAGGGTTGGCTCGCTCTCCGACCACACTCCCCCACCGACGAAGTATACGCCTGGGAGCATCACCATCTTGCAGCTGAACGTGACTTGAAACTGCCGCTCAGCGCCTTCACAGTCAAAATATTTCCCTTCATCGGGGAAACGCTGACCGGTAATCACGACGCCCGACACCGTACGGATATGCATCGCAAAGAAAACCCGCGAAACCGCGTCAGTGAGGTTGCCCCGCATGACAATATCGTATTCGCCGCCGACCTTCAGGACATTACAACGACGTCCTTCTTTGTCGAACACCTCGAATGCGTCGATTCGAGCACCTTGTTCGGGGTAGACCGTAGTCGACTCAGGCACCATTCCGGCATCGAAGTACTGGTCTTGCGCCGGAGCCTCCTGCTCAGCTTCCAGCGGGGTCGTTTCGACAGCAATCTTTTCCGTACCAATTGCGCGGAATTCCTCGATCAATCGAGGCTGTTCTTCGGCGGGCGCGTAAATCAGTTTTTGATACGCCCGGACTACTTCCATCGGCGATCCGGTACAGACGCGTTCACCGCGCTCCATCAAAATCGCCCGATCACACAGCTCGACAACCTGCGGTCCCGAGTGGGAGACGAACAGAATCGAAGTGCCCTTCGCCTTCAACTCATCGAGCCTGGCGAAACACTTGCGCTGGAAGCGCTCATCACCGACCGCCAGCGCCTCATCGACAATGAGGATGTCCGGGTCAACCATCGCCTGAACGGCAAACGCCAGACGCACGATCATGCCGCTGGAGTACGTCTTGACCGGCTGATGAATGAACTCGCCAATGTCGGCGAATGCTGCAATGTCGGCGTAGCGCTCATCCACTTCCGCACGGCTCAGGCCGAGAATTGCGGCGTTCATGTAGACGTTCTCGTGCCCGGTGAACTCCGGGTTGAATCCGGAGCCGAGTTCAAGCAGCGCGCCGATACGGCCCAGAGTCTGAACATCACCGACGGTCTGGTTCAACGTACCGCAGATGACCTGAAGCAACGTCGATTTGCCGCTGCCATTACGGCCGACAATACCGACCGTTTCGCCTTTTTTGATTTCGAACGAGACGTCCTTGAGCGCCCAGAACTCCCGATAATATTGTTTGCGCTGTCCAGCAACCATCTGCATGAGACGATCGCGCGGCTTGTCGTAAATGTGATAACACTTGCTGACATTCTGCAGCTTGATCGCGATTTCAGAGGACATCGGCAAACCCCTTTCTAGTCTTCTGGAAGAAGGCAAACCCCAGGTAAGCCACTGCAATCGCTATGCATGCGTAGATGCCGAGCGCCTGCCAATCAGGCTGCTGCCCGAAAAACAGTACGGCCCTCACGTTCTCCACGGCCACGGTGAGCGGGTTGAGCAAAAGCAGATGCCGATACTCCTCCGGCACTGCTGTAGCAGGGTAGAAAATCGGCGCCAGGAACATCAGACCGCTGGTCACCAGGCCAATGAAATGCGCGACATCTCGCATGTAAACACCGATGGCGGCCAACCCCCATGACAGACCCAGGATGATGAGTAACAGAGGCGCTATGATCAGCGGCAGGTAAAACAATGTGAGCGGCGGCATGCCAAAGAACACGCAGTAAGCCAGCAACCATACAATCAGGCTGACCAACGCATGGAACAAGGAAGATCCGGCGATGACGCACGGCAGTATTTCCAGCGGAAACACGACCTTCTTCACGTAGTTGGCATTTGAAATAATCAGATTGGGCGCGCGGGTGACGCACTCTGCGAAAAGATTGAAAACCATCAGGCCGGCGAACAGGATCAACGCGAACTCGGCTTTTGAATCACCGGCCCCCGCCCAGCGTGAATTGAAGATGAAGCTGAACACGAATGTGTAGATCGCCAGCATCACGATCGGATTGAAGAACGACCAAAGAATGCCCATAAAGGAGCCGCGGTAGCGACCGATGACTTCGCGCTTGATCAACGCAATGATAAGTGCACGATTGCGCCAGACACTGGAAAACATGACGCCAGGCGCCGCTGAAAACTTCTGCATTAACCTGTGACCTCAAAAAAACTCATTTTCAAACCCCTTTCACAACATTCATCATCAAATTCCTTTGAAAATGATTGCTACTGCAAGCCCCAGATTCCCAAGGAGCGTCTGGCGGTAAATACCCGAGCGCCATATCCCGGTTATGCGTCCAGCCAAGCCACGATTGCGAGCGTTCTTGAACTGGCTCAGCACTTTGCGGTTCTGCTCGGTCAGAAGATGCTCAACCACCTCCAGGTGCTCGATGTTCTGATCGATCCAGCGGCGCAAACGTCCCTGAAACATTTTGCGGATACGCGTCAGGGCGGCCATGAACCCCGCATTGGCGCCTATCGAATTAGTTTCGTGCTGCCGATAGAAAAGATGCGGCACCTGATCGAAATGAAACTGCCCGCCGGCGCCGGTCACGAGCATATAAGCCCACCAGTCATGGGCGACAATGCCCCGAGCCGGCCCCGCCTTCAATAGCTCATGCGCCGCGCGATTGAAAACCATCGTGTTTCCGGCGGCGACATTCTGTATGAGCGCATTGGGGAAGCTGAAGTCGCAGCAATATCCGGGGGTCATCCCCACTTCGACACCGGACTCATCGACCAGCGTCGTCCGGGAGGCATACAGCGCAGGAACGCCAACGGGTACCTGACGTAGCCACGTCAACGCAGCGCTGAGCTTATCGGTCGCCCAGACATCATCCTGGTCGGACCATGCGTAAAAATCAGCACTGATATTTTCCAGACAGGTCACCGACATGAAGTTGTCGGCGAACCCCGTTCGAGGGCCGGAAAGCAACGTCACTTTCTGCTCCCCCATACGCGCCCGAAACGACTTGAGAATCTCCAGTGTCGAGTCGGACGATCCGTCATCGGAAACGAACAGACGCCACTGCGCATGTTGCTGCTGCTCAATGGAGCTCAATTGCTCGGAAATAAATCGCTCACCGTTATACGAGCACAGCAATATCGCGACAGACTCATCCAGCTCCGGCACTTCGACTGTATCGACACTCAGGCCGGAGTTCGCGGAATCCGCTGATAAGGGGCTTGACACTATATGCTCCACTGCAATTAAAACGCCGGTCGTAAGCCTGAGGAATCATATCCAGTGCTTCGACGGTATCGGCTCCATTCGTTCCCTTCATGAAGCGGGCGATTATAGAGAACTTTCATCTCCGGTTGTTGGGCTTCGAGCAGGCGAAGCGAAATCGCAATACCCGCTCCAGCCTCGATCAGGACTTCCTGCCAACGACGGCAGTCAGCCAGCAAACGAAAAAAAACAGAAACTTGTCACGCGGCCGCCGCCGGCACTGCCCGCCCCTGACGGATAACCGCAGCAAATCACGCCGCCGCAGAGCCAGCCAGTTGCTGACGAAGGGATTTTTATCCGCCCCGACAAGCAGCGCGATAGCCTGAACTTGCTTGAACCACCAGCCTTCGTGGATGGTGACATAGCGTTGAAATAGTGATGTCAACCCGGTATTGGCGCCTACCTGGTTACTCTCGTGCTGTCGATAAAGCATGCTCGGCCGTGAATCGATGAACCATTTGAAGCCATGACTGCGAGCGAACGCATAGCAATACCAGTCGTGCAAACTGACTTGCTGCAGCCGCTCCCAATCCTGAATGACCTGTTGGCGCAGTGACCGGGCAAGCGCGGGGCTCAACACGTAAGTACAGCCAGGCCCTGCCGCCTCGAACAGAAAATCCCAAGCTACTTGTGGCTGACTCTTGTCGAGCAGGATCATCTTGCCATCCGGCCAGAAAGCCGTGACATTGCTTGAATAGGCATCGACTCCGTGCGAGGCAATGGCTTGTGTAGCGCGCAGCAGCTTGTCGGACTCCCAGATATCATCCTGGTCTGCAAACGACACAGCATCGTAATCGTGCAGATCAACATCTCGAATCAAACGAAAAAAATTGCGTGCCGCACCACCAAAACGCCCGGCAGGAGGCAAAAGAATTACGCGACTGTCGACCTCTTCGAGAGCTTTGCACCAGGCCTCGGTGCCGTCATCGGACAAATCAACGCTGATATGAATAGTGACATCGACGGACTGCTGACCGAGGATCGAGGCTACCTGCTCCTCGATCCACTGCATGCCATTGTAGGCAGCCAGCAAAACCGCAATCTTGGGATGTTTTACTGGCATGCCATTCCTGCTAGCAGCGATTAAACCCACCGATTGAAAGCGCGAGGCTTTCGAATCAGCGAGAAGGCGAGTCCAGCAGTTTTTGCAGGTACTGACCGTAACCGGTTTTTTTCAAGGCATTTGCCTGAGAACCCAGCTGCTCTGCTGTTATCCAGCCATTGTGGTAAGCAATTTCTTCGAGGCACGCTACTTTCAAGCCTTGACGCTGTTCGATGGTGTGAACGAAGTGACTGGCTTCCAGCAGGGAGTCATGGGTACCGGTATCCAGCCACGCGAAGCCACGGCCGAGCATTTCGACATTCAACGACTTCTTATTGAGGTAGGCGCTGTTCACATCAGTGATTTCCAGCTCGCCTCGCTCCGACGGCTTAATATTCTTGGCGATTTCCACGACATCGTTGTCGTAGAAATACAGACCGGTCACCGCGTAGTTGGATTTCGGCTTCAACGGCTTTTCTTCGATGCTCAGGGCACGGCCTGTCGCGTCGAACTCGACCACGCCAAAACGCTCCGGATCGGAAACGTGATAGCCAAACACAGTGGCGCCACTCTTCTGCTCATTGGCGGAGCGCAGGTTGTCCGAGAAGTGCTGGCCGTAGAAGATGTTGTCACCCAGAATCAGGCAGCAAGGGTCCTTGCCGATGAACTCTTCACCGATGACAAACGCTTGTGCAAGTCCATCCGGGCTTGGCTGCTCGGCATAAGTCAGCTCGATACCGTAAAGGCTGCCATCACCCAGCAATTTGCGGAAGTTCGGCAGATCTTCTGGCGTGGAGATGATCAGGATCTCGCGCATGCCGGCAAGCATCAGTACCGAAAGCGGGTAGAAAATCATCGGTTTGTCGTAAATCGGCAGCATCTGCTTCGACACGCCGAGGGTCAGCGGATGCAGGCGAGTGCCCGAACCGCCGGCGAGGATGATGCCTTTACGATTATTGGTGGTCATTTGTTCAGAACTTCCCTAAGCATTCGAGTTACACCACTTTGCCAATCCGGCAAGTGTAGAGAAAAATTGTCGCGCAGCTTTTGTGTATTCAAGCGCGAGTTCAACGGACGACGTGCGGCAGTTGGATAAGCCGTTGCCTCAATGGGTTCAATTGCCTGTACGGCAAGCGACTCGCCATTGGCCTTGGCAAAATCCAGGACATGACAAGCATAGCCGTACCATGACACTTCCCCTGCGGCCGCCAGATGATACAAACCGAACAGCTCCGGGCGCTTGAGCGCTTGCTGCAGTGCCAGTGCGGTTATATCCGCAATCAGATCGGCACCTGTCGGCGCTCCTACCTGATCAACGATGATATTGAGTTTTTCGCGCTCTTTACCCAGACGCAGCATGGTCTTGGCGAAGTTGCCGCCACGAGCGCTGTAAACCCAACTGGTACGAAACAGCAAGTAACGGCAACCGGAGGCCTGAACGGCTCGCTCCCCTGCCAACTTGCTTTCGCCGTAGCGATTCAGCGGCTGCGGTTCGTCGCTCTCCAGCCAGGGCACTTGTCCCTGACCGCCAAACACGTAATCAGTCGAGTAATGGACCAACCAGGCACCCACTTCACGAGCTTCATCAGCGAGAACCTGGATAGCTTGCGCATTCACCAGATTAGCCTGATCTGGCTCGGACTCGGCAGTGTCGACGGCATTGTAAGCTGCCGCATTGACGATCACGTCAGGCTGGATCTTGCGGATTGTCTCGCGCAAGGCCGCCAGGTCGGTCAAGTCACCGGACAACCCGTCAACGCCATGCCGACCCAGTGCGATCAATTCGCCAAGCGGCCGAAGGGATCGTTGTAGCTCCCAACCCACCTGACCATCCTTTCCTAGAAGAAGGATCTTCATGCCTTGTTCGAACGATCCGCATAGTTCTGATCAATCCACTGCTGGTAGCTACCGCTCTTCACGTGCTCAACCCACTCAGTGTTGTTCAGATACCATTCAACAGTCTTGCGAATACCAGTCTCGAAAGTCTCTTCCGGAGTCCAGCCCAGTTCACGTTGAATCTTGCTCGCGTCGATCGCATAACGCACGTCATGCCCAGGACGATCCTGAACATAAGTAATCAGGCTGGCATGCGGACGGTGAGCCGAATCCGGACGCAATTCATCGAGCAACGCACACAGGGTATGCACTACTTCGATGTTTTGTTTTTCGTTATGACCGCCAATGTTGTAAGTCTCGCCAATGACGCCTTCGGTGACGACTTTGTACAATGCGCGCGCGTGATCTTCGACATACAGCCAGTCGCGAACCTGATTGCCTTTGCCGTACACCGGCAGCGGCTTCCCTTCCAGCGCATTGAGAATGATCAGCGGGATCAGCTTCTCAGGGAAATGGCATGGGCCGTAGTTGTTCGAGCAGTTGGTAACCAATGTCGGCAGACCATAGGTGCGTGCCCAGGCACGAACCAGATGATCCGAACTGGCCTTGCTGGCCGAATATGGCGAGCTTGGCTGGTAAGGCGTGGTTTCGGTGAAGAGGTCTTCAGGACCTTCGAGGTCTCCGTAAACTTCGTCAGTCGAAATGTGGTGGAAGCGGAAATTGGCTTTGCGGGTGTCGTCCAGAGCAGCCCAGTAATGGCGCGCAGCTTCGAGCAGTGTGTAAGTGCCGATGATGTTGGTCTGAATGAACTCGGACGGGCCGGAGATCGAGCGGTCGACGTGTGATTCTGCGGCCAGGTGCATGATTGCATCGGGTTGGTGTTCACGCAGAACGCGGTCGATCTGGTCACGATCGCAGATATCGACGCGCTCGAAGGCGTAACGCGAATTCTGGCTGACTTCTGCCAGGGACTCCAGATTGCCGGCGTACGTCAGCTTGTCGACGTTGACCACCGCATCGGAAGTGTTCGAGATGATATGACGGATAACTGCCGAACCAATAAAGCCGGCGCCGCCGGTAACTAGAATTTTCACGCGAAACGATACCCTTGAGCTGCGGACAGCGCTGCCAGCGAGCGCGGTCTAATCCATGAATGCAGAGGCCACTTACAGTTGGCATCCGTCAGAGTCAGTCTGAATCGACATGCAATACGGCACGATCGAACAAGGGACGCATTTTACAGCTTAATGATGGTTTTACTAATGGATAAAGACAGGCTGAGGCGCGATTTCGACAGATGCCGTGCGCCTGTCGCTTTCAGACCAGTCGCTTGCGTGCCGCTCTGGACGAACGTCCCAGAAACCAGCCCAGTACAGGACCAATGAGCATGCCGATCAGCAATGCCAACACGGCCACTACCGACACTGGCAATTGCGGGCCGGAAAAACCCAGAAACAAAAGCGAAACCGATTGCTGGTTCTCCAAAACAAACGCCAGAACAATCAGAGCCATCAGCAGAAGAAAAACGCCAAGCAGTATGCGTTTCAAGTTACGCATTTACGCCCCCTGGAATTTGAATAGCGAAGATCAAGCACCCTCCTCCTCTTCCTCATTGACCCGGTCACGCAATTCCTTGCCCGGCTTGAAATGCGGAACGAATTTACCGTCCAGACTGACCGACTGGCCGGTCTTCGGATTACGGCCCACGCGGGGCGCACGGTAGTGGAGGGAGAAACTGCCAAAGCCGCGGATCTCGATGCGATCACCAGTGGCCAGACATTGGGACATTTGTTCAAGCATGGTCTTGATGGCCAGCTCCACATCCTTGGATGAGAGTAGCCCTTGATGGGTGACAATTCGTTCGATCAACTCCGACTTCGTCATATTTTTCCCTTCTTTTTCAAGCAGCTAGATCAGCGCTTGAAAGGTTTTAGCATGCCCGGAAGAATTTGAACAGCCCAGGGATTGACATATCTTTCCTGGCGTCGAAATGCCCATTTTCAGGGCACCGATCGCATAGTCGGATCGCCGCGCAATCAACGACAGATCACCAGCATGGTCCGTGTCAGATAGCCCGCCGGGTTGAAGCCAAACGGATATTCATCCTCCTCTTTGGCATCGTCAGACCTCGTGACAACCTTGTATCCCGCACCTTTACACTCTTTCGCAGCACGCTTCTGGCACTTCTCCCAGCCGGAACCCAGCCCTGAGCAGTCGACCTCAATACCACTTACACCACGCACTGCGTGAGTCTTCGCGCTGGTGGTGCACCCTGCCAGCACCAAGACCATTGCAACAATCAGTAACTTGTTCATCCACTTCCTTATGCCAGGCCATGCCCGACGACTACACGCTCAAGACCAAGCTTAGTCGCGAATAGGCGATTGATCCGATTAAAGAAACAGACCCGCAAGCAAAGGCATTGGTTTCATGCACGGATGTACGAAGACTAAATCGCAGGCACAAAAAAGGGCGACCGAAGTCGCCCTTTTTAATGATCAAGCAGAACTTAGTTCTGTTTGGCCATTGCTTGACGCAGCAATGCCGCCATGGTGGTGTCAGCTGCTTCACCTTCCGGAGCTGCTTTCAGGCTCTGGATGGCTTCTTTCTCTTCAGCATCGTCTTTCGACTTGATCGAGAGCTGGATTACGCGGCTCTTGCGATCAACGCTGATGATCTTGGCTTCAACTTCCTGGCCTTCTTTCAGAACGTTGCGCGCGTCTTCAACGCGGTCACGGCTGATTTCGGAGGCTTTCAGGGTAGCTTCGATGTCGTCGGCCAGAACGATGATGGCGCCTTTGGCGTCAACTTCTTTCACGGTACCGGTCACGATAGCGCCCTTGTCGTTAACCGAGACGTACTCGGAGAACGGATCGCTTTCCAGTTGCTTGATGCCCAGGGAGATGCGCTCACGCTCTGGGTCAACCGACAGGATGACGGTATCCAGCTCGTCGCCCTTCTTGAAACGACGTACGGCTTCTTCGCCCACTTCGTTCCAGGAGATGTCGGACAGGTGAACCAGACCGTCGATGCCGCCGTCCAGACCAATGAAGATACCGAAATCGGTGATCGACTTGATGGTGCCGGAGATCTTGTCGCCCTTGTTGAACTGGCCAGAGAAGTCTTCCCATGGGTTCGACTTGCACTGCTTGATGCCCAGGGAGATACGACGACGCTCTTCGTCGATGTCCAGAACCATGACTTCCACTTCGTCGCCGACTTGTACGACCTTCGAAGGGTGGATGTTCTTGTTGGTCCAGTCCATTTCCGAAACGTGTACCAGACCTTCAACGCCTTCTTCCAGCTCAGCGAAGCAGCCGTAGTCGGTCAGGTTGGTGACACGAGCGGTAACGCGAGTGCCTTCTGGGTAACGGGCTTTGATAGCAACCCATGGATCTTCGCCCAGTTGCTTCAGGCCCAGGGAAACACGGTTGCGTTCGCGATCGTATTTCAGAACCTTGACGTCGATTTCGTCACCAACGTTGACGATTTCGGAAGGATGCTTGATGCGCTTCCAGGCCATGTCGGTGATGTGCAGCAGGCCGTCCACGCCACCCAGATCGACGAATGCGCCGTAATCGGTGAGGTTTTTGACGATACCTTTGACTTGCTGGCCTTCCTGCAGGGATTCCAGCAGAGCTTCACGCTCGGCGGAGTTCTCGGCTTCGAGGACGCTGCGACGGGAAACGACAACGTTGTTGCGCTTCTGGTCCAGCTTGATGACCTTGAATTCCAGCTCTTTGCCTTCCAGGTGCGTAGTGTCGCGCACTGGACGGACGTCAACCAGGGAACCTGGCAGGAACGCACGGATGCCGTTAACGTCGACAGTGAAGCCGCCTTTAACCTTACCGTTGATAACGCCCTTGACCACTTCCTCGGCTGCGAAGGCTGCTTCCAGAACGATCCAGCATTCAGCGCGCTTGGCTTTTTCACGGGACAGCTTGGTTTCGCCAAAGCCGTCTTCAACCGAATCCAGAGCAACGTGAACTTCATCACCAACGTTGATGTTCAGTTCGCCAGCATCGTTGTAGAACTGCTCAAGCGGGATGAGTGCTTCAGACTTCAGACCAGCGTGAACGGTTACCCAGCGAGCCTGGTAATCGATATCAACGATAACACCGGTGATGATGGAGCCTGCCTGAAGGTTCAGGGTTTTCAGGCTTTCTTCAAAGAGTTCCGCAAAGCTTTCGCTCATTTTAATTCCTGTAGATGAGGGCGAAGTAAACGCCCATCTCCACACCCCAGACGGTGTGGGTTAGTTTCATTTAAAAGAAGCGCCGCAGGACTATGACTGGTCCCCTGCGACCTTCTTGGTCACCCGGCGATATCGCGAATGGCGATCTCGCTCATGATGCGTTCAAGCACCTGATCGATGGAAAGCTCCGTGGAATCCAGCTGAATCGCGTCGGCCGCCGGCTTGAGCGGGGCTACTGCGCGCTGGGTGTCACGCTCATCGCGTGCACGGATCTCATCTAGCAGACTCGACAGACTAACACCCTCGACTTTGCCCTTCAACTGCAAATATCGACGGCGCGCCCGCTCCTCGGCACTGGCGGTGAGGAAAATCTTCAGCGGTGCATCAGGAAAAACCACTGTGCCCATGTCGCGACCATCGGCCACCAGACCCGGCGCTTCCTGGAATGCGCGCTGGCGCTGCAGCAGCGCCTCGCGCACGGCGGGCAGTGCAGCCACTTGCGAAGCGCCGGAGCCGACGCTCTCGGTACGGATGACATCGCTGACTTCATCGCCTTCCAGAATGATCCGCTGCAACTGACCTTCGGTCGCCGCGATGAACTGCACATCCAGATGAGCGGCAAGTTGCTTCAGCAGCTCTTCATTGGTCAGGTCGACGCCGTGGTTGTGCGCAGCGAACGCGAGCAAACGGTAAAGCGCACCGGAATCGAGCAGGTTCCAGCCCAGACGCTTGGCGAGAATCCCGGCGACTGTGCCTTTGCCCGAGCCGCTTGGCCCGTCGATGGTGATGACCGGTGCAATGCTTTTCACGACTGAGCCTCTTGTGCCACACGAATACCGACTTGCCCGCACAGCGCGAGGAAGTTGGGGAACGACGTCGCGACATTGGCGCAATCATGGATGCGGATCGGTGCAGTGGCGCGCAAAGAGGCAACGCTGAAGGCCATGGCGATGCGGTGATCGCCGTGACCGTGCACCTCACCGCCGCCAATCTGGCCGCCGTCGATGATGATGCCGTCCGGAGTTGGCTGGCATTTTACGCCCAGCGCTAACAGGCCGTCAGCCATCACCTGAATCCGATCCGATTCCTTGACCCGCAGCTCTTCGGCACCGGTCAGTACGGTACGCCCTTCAGCGCACGCAGCCGCGACGAACAGCACCGGGAATTCGTCGATGGCCAACGGCACCAGTTCTTCCGGAATTTCGATGCCTTTAAGCCTGGCCGCGCGCACGCGCAGATCAGCCACCGGCTCGCCGCCGACTTCACGCTGGTTTTCCAGGGTGATGTCCGCGCCCATCAGACGCAGGATGTCGATGACGCCGGTGCGGGTCGGATTGATGCCGACGTGCTCGAGCACCAGTTCGGAACCCTCGGCAATCGACGCCGCCACCAGGAAGAACGCCGACGAAGAAATATCGCCCGGCACTTCGATATGGGTCGCGGTCAGCTTGCCACCGGATTCAACCGAGGCAGTAGCACCATCAACACTCACCGGGTAACCGAAACCGCGCAGCATGCGCTCGGTGTGATCACGGGTTGGCGCCGGCTCGGTCACGGTGGTCTTGCCTTCGGCGTACAGACCGGCGAGCAGCAGGCACGATTTCACCTGCGCGCTGGCCATCGGCATCGTGTAGGTCAGGCCTTTGAGCTTGTGCCCGCCGCGAATGGTCATCGGTGGACGACCTTCTGCTGCAGTTTCGATCACTGCGCCCATTTCCCGCAGCGGATTGGCCACGCGATTCATCGGACGCTTGGACAGCGAAGCGTCGCCAGTCAGGGTGCTGTCGAAGTTCTGCGCCGCCAGCAGGCCGGACAGCAGACGCATCGAGGTGCCGGAGTTGCCCAGATAGATCGGGCCCGGCGCAGGTTTCAGGCCGTGCAGGCCGACACCGTGAATGGTCACACGGCCGTGGTGCGGGCCTTCGATGACCACGCCCATGTCGCGGAACGCCTGCAAGGTTGCCAGGGCGTCTTCGCCCTCGAGGAAACCTTCGACTTCGGTGACGCCTTCGGCCAGCGAGCCGAGCATGATCGAACGGTGGGAAATCGATTTGTCACCCGGTACGCGAATCCGACCGGACAGGCGGCCACCAGGTTGAGCCAGGAAGATCAGATCGTTGGAATTCATAGCGTCCACATAGGCCCTGCGGGCCAGGATTTTACTGAAATGCTCGCGGGCAACCCGGGCGCGCGTGAAAACGCCCAACAATTGGTGCCCATCCCCTGCATCGACCGCGTCGCGCAAGGCGTCGAGGTCGCTGCGAAATGTATCGAGTGTGCGCAGGACAGCCTCGCGATTGGCGAGAAAGATGTCGTGCCACATCACCGGGTCGCTTCCGGCGATTCTTGTGAAATCGCGGAAACCGCCCGCAGCGTAACGGAAGATCTCCAGATTTTCATTGCGCTTGGCCAATGAATCGACCAGACCGAAGGCCAGCAGGTGCGGCAGATGGCTGGTCGCAGCCAGCACTTCATCGTGCCGTTCGACCTGCATGTGCTCGACGTCGGCACCCAATTCGCGCCACAAACGATCGACCACAGCCAATGCGGCAGGATCGGTCTGCTCAAGCGGCGTAAGGATCACTTTATGACGACGGAACAACTCGCCATTGGACGCCTCCACCCCGCTCTGCTCGGATCCGGCGATCGGATGCCCCGGCACAAAGCGCGTCGGCATGCCGCCGAACGCCTCGGTCGCCGCGCGCACCACATTGCCCTTGGCACTGCCGACATCGGTGAGAATCGCCTGCCCCAGATCCATGCCTGCCAGACGCACGAGCAGTTTTTCCATGGCCAGGATCGGCACTGCCAACTGAATCACGTCGGCGCCCTGGCATGCGGCGGCCAAATCGTCTTCGCAGCGATCAACCACACCCAACTCGACTGCCAGCTTGCGCGATTGCGGGTCGAGATCGACGCCGACCACTTCGCGGCACACACCGCTTTCACGCAAGCCCTTGGCAAACGAACCACCGATCAACCCCAGACCGACCACCACAAGGCGCCCGATCATAGGTGCAGCAGATTGCAGTGCAGTGACATCAACCACGAGCCAGAACCTTGCGCAGCGCTTCAAGGAAGCGGCTGTTTTCTGCCGGCAGACCGATGGTCACCCGCAGGTGGTTCGGCATGCCGTAGTTGGCCACCGGACGCACGATCACGCCTTCGCGCAGCAAGCCCTGAAACACCGGAGCCGCGACCTGAGCGAGATCGACGCAGATGAAGTTGCCTTTGGATTCGATCCAGCCCAGACCCAGCTCACGGAAACCGGCTTGCAACTGCTGCATGCCTGCCTCGTTGAGCTGACGGCTTTGCGCCAGATATTCCTCATCCTTCAAAGCTGCACAAGCAGCCGCCAGGGCGAGGCTGTTGACGTTGAACGGCTGGCGCACACGGTTGAGCACGTCGGCCACTACCGGGGTCGACAGCGCGTAGCCGACGCGCAACGCGGCCAGGCCGTAGGCCTTGGAGAACGTGCGCGACACCAGCAGATTCGGATAAGCCGCGAGGAAATCGAGACCGTCCGGCAGATCGCTGCCTTCGGCATATTCGATGTACGCCTCGTCAAGCACCACCAGCACATGCTCCGGCACGTCCTGCAGAAACTCGTCCAGCGCCTCGGCGCCGAACCAGGTACCGGTCGGGTTGTTCGGGTTGGCGATGAACACCACACGCGTATTGGCATCGATGGCCGCGAGCATGGCGGGCAGGTCATGCCCCCAATCCTTGGCCGGCACTACTTTGGCTTGTGCGCCGACCGCCTGAGTGGCGATCGGATACACCGCAAACGCGTGCTCGCTGAAAACGGCGTTGAGGCCGGGCGCCAGGTAGGCGCGCGCAACCAGCTCGAGAATGTCGTTGGAGCCGTTGCCCAGAGTGACCTGATTCAACTCGACACGGCATTGCTCGGCCAGCAGGGATTTCAGCGCGAAACCGTTGCCGTCCGGGTACCGGGTCAGCTCTGTCAGCTCTTCGCGGATCGCGGCCAGAGCCTTGGGACTGGCACCCAGCGGGTTTTCGTTGCTCGCCAGTTTGACGATTTTTGCCGGATCCAGATCCAGCTCGCGCGCCAGTTCATCCACAGGCTTGCCCGGAACGTACGGCGAAAGTTGTTGCACGCCCGGCTGTGCCAGAGCGAGGAAGTTGCCACTCATTTGCTACCGCCCTTAGAGAACTGCTTTCGGGTAGGAACCCAGCACTTTGAGTGCTACCGCTTCCTGACTGATCTTTTCCAGCACACCCTTGATCAACGGATCGCGGTGGTGGCCGACGAAGTCGATAAAGAACACATACGTCCATTTGCCGCTGCGCGACGGACGGGTTTCGATGCGGGTCAGGTCGATCCCGTTGTCATGGAACGGCACCAGCAGCTCATGGAGCGCGCCGGGCTTGTTGCTCATCGACACGATGATCGAAGTCTTGTCGTCACCGGTCGGCGGCACTTCCTGGTTACCGATCATCAGGAATCGCGTGGAGTTGTCCGGGCGATCCTCGATTTTCTCGGCCAGACGCGTCAGGCCATACAGGCCCGCCGCCATGTCGCCGGCAATCGCCGCTGAATTCCACTCACCCTTGACCCGCTTGGCCGCTTCGGCGTTGCTCGACACCGCGACGCGCTCGACATTCGGGTAATGCGCGTCCAGCCACTTGCGGCACTGCGCCAGTGACTGCGCGTGGGAATAGATACGGCTGATGCTGTCGGTCTTGGTGTTCTCACCGACCAACAGATGATGGTGAATGCGCAGCTCGACTTCGCCGCAAATGACCATGTCGTGCTCGAGGAAACTGTCGAGGGTGTGGTTGACCGCGCCTTCAGTGGAGTTTTCCACCGGGACCACGCCAAAATTCACCGCCCCGGCCGCCACTTCACGGAACACTTCGTCGATTGCCGCCATTGGCTTGCTGATCACCGCGTGGCCGAAATGCTTCATCGCCGCCGCTTGAGTGAAAGTGCCTTCCGGGCCGAGGTACGCCACTTTCAGTGGCTGCTCCAGCGCCAGGCACGACGACATGATTTCGCGGAACAGCCGCGCCATCTCTTCGTTGCCCAGCGGCCCCTGATTGCGCTCCATCACTCGCTTGAGCACCTGAGCTTCACGCTCGGGACGATAGAACACCGGCACTTCGCCTTCGGCCAGCGAGGCCATCTTCACGCGCGCAACTTCCTGGGCGCAGCGCGCACGCTCACTGATCAGCTCCAGGACCTTGGTGTCCAGAGCGTCGATGCGAACGCGCAGTGCCTTGAGTTCTTGCTCGGACATCAGCCGTGTTCCTTCTCGAATTCCGCCATGTAGGCCACCAGCGCGTTGACCGCGTTGAGGTCGACGGCGTTGTAGATGGAGGCGCGCATGCCGCCCACCGAGCGGTGACCCTTGAGATTGAGCAGGCCACGCGCGTCGGCACCGGCGAGGAACGGCTTGTCCAGACGATCGTCAGCCAGACGGAACGGCACGTTCATCCACGAGCGATCCGACTTGTTGATCGGGTTGCTGTAAAGGCCGCTGGCGTCGATGAAGTCGTACAGCGTGCGCTGCTTGACGTCGTTGAGCCTGGCGATCGCGTCAACGCCACCCTGCTCTTTCAGCCACTGGAAGACCAGACCGGACAGGTACCAGGCCAGGGTCGGCGGCGTGTTGTACATCGAGCCGTTATCGGCGGCGACCTTATAGTCGAGCATGGTCGGGCACAGCGCGCGTGCCTTGCCGAGCAGGTCTTCGCGGATGATGTTGACGACGATGCCGCTCGGGCCGATGTTCTTCTGCGCGCCGGCGTAGATAATGCCGAAACGCGAGATGTCGACCGGACGCGAGAGGATGTCCGAAGACATGTCGGCCACCAGCGGCACGTCACCGGTTTCCGGGATCCACTGGAATTCCAGACCGCCGATGGTTTCGTTCGGCGCGTAGTGAACGTAAGCGGCGTTTTTCGACAGGCTCCACTCGTTCTGGCCGGGAATGGCGAAATAGTCGTAAGGCTTGGCGGTCGCGGCGACGTTGACGTGGCCGTAGCGGGAGGCTTCTTCGATGGCTTTCTGCGACCAGATGCCGGTGTCGATGTAGTCAGCCGAGCCGCCTTCAGGCAACAGGTTCAATGGAATCTGGGCGAATTGCTGGCTGGCGCCGCCTTGCAGAAACAGCACTTTGTAGTTCGACGGGATATTCAGCAGGTCACGCAGATCCTGCTCGGCCTGGGTCGCAATGGACACGAACTCATCGCTGCGATGGCTCATTTCCATGACCGACAGACCCTTGCCGTGCCAATCAAGGAGTTCACCCTGGGCGCGCTGCAGAACAGCTTCAGGCAACGCCGCAGGACCGGCGCAGAAGTTATAGGCTCGCTTGCTCACATCCAATCTCGCTCTGATCTGGTGGTCACTTAAATCTTTTGATATGCGGGTGATCGTTCCCACGCTCTGCGTGGGAATGCATCCGATGACGCTCTGCGTCATGGGACGCGGAGCGTCCCCAGCGGCATTCCCACGCAGAGCGTGGGAACGATCGTTGCAGTGTCGCAAATTTTCAAACAGGACAAATAACAAGGGGGCGAATTTTCATCCGCCCCCTCGTTTGTCCGCTTATTCTTGCGGCTCTTCGTCAGTTGCGGCGTCGAGTTGCTGGTCGTCTCCAGCCTCGTCGATACCGACGGTACCTTCGAATTCCTCGCCCTCTTCACCTTCAAGCTCGTCACCTTCGATCTCCGAAGGCTCCTGAACCCGCTCCAGACCGACCAGGGTTTCATCCTTGGCCAGTTTGATCAGGGTCACGCCCTGAGTGTTACGGCCCAGGCTCGACACTTCGTCGACACGGGTGCGCACCAAGGTGCCCTGATCGGAAATCAGCATGATTTCTTCACCGTCCTGCACCTGCACCGCGCCGACCAGACGGCCGTTACGCTCGTTGCTGACCATGGCGATAACGCCCTGACCGCCACGCTTGTACTCAGGGAACTCGGTGATCGCCGTGCGCTTGCCGTAGCCGCGCTCGGAAGCGGTGAGGATCTGGCTGCCCTCTTCCGGAATCAGCATGGAAATCAGCTTCTGCCCTTCCGGCAGACGCATGCCGCGCACACCGCGAGCGGTACGGCCCATGGCGCGGACTTCGGATTCCTTGAAGCGCGTGACCTTGCCGCCGTCGGAGAACAGCATGATTTCCTGCTCGCCATCGGTAATGGCGGCGGAGATCAGGATGTCGCCTTCGTCCAGTTCCAGTGCGATCAGACCGACGCTGCGCTGACGGCTGAAGGCCACCAGCGGGGTCTTCTTCACGGTACCGTTGGCGGTCGACATAAAGATGAACGGCGCTTTCTTGCGATCGGCAGCCTTGATGCGCGCGCGGCGCTCTTCGTCGGTTTCGTTGCTGTTTTCGATCTCTTCTACATCCGCCTCGACGCCTTCGGCTTCTTCTTCATCAGCCTGACGCTTCATGGCCTCTAGATCGACCGGCAGCATGGTGGTGATGTATTCGCCTTCGCTCAGCGGCAGCAGGTTGACCAGCGGACGACCACGGGCGGCGCGGGACGCTTCCGGAATCTCGTAGGTCTTGAGCCAGTACACCTTGCCCTTGCTGGAGAACAGCAGCAGCGTGGTGTGGCTATTGGCAACCAGCAGGTGAGCGATGTAGTCCTCATCCTTGACGCCGGTGGCCGACTTGCCTTTGCCGCCACGACGCTGTGCCTGATACGCCGCCAATGGCTGGGTCTTGGCATAGCCGCCGTGGGAAATGGTCACCACGCGCTCTTCTTCCGGGATCATGTCGCCCAGGGTCAGGTCGAGACGCGCATCGAGGATTTCGGTGCGGCGCTGGTCGCCGTATTCGGCGCGGATCACTTCCAGTTCTTCGCGGATCACTTCCATCAGGCGCACGGCGCTGTTGAGGATGCGGATTAGCTCGCCGATCTGGTTGAGGATCTCTTGATACTCGGCCAGCAGCTTTTCGTGCTCCAGACCGGTCAGGCGGTGCAGACGCAGTTCGAGAATGGCTTGCGCCTGCTCCGGCGACAGGAAGTACTTGCCTTCGCGCAGACCGTATTGCGGATCGAGGTTTTCCGGACGGCACGAATCGGCACCGGCACGTTCCACCATCGCCACCACCGCCGAGGATTCCCACGGCGTGCTGACCAGCGCTTCCTTGGCTTCCGACGGCGTCGGCGATGCCTTGATCAGGGCGATGACCGGGTCGATGTTCGACAGGGCAACGGCCTGGCCTTCAAGAATGTGACCACGCTCGCGGGCCTTGCGCAGCTCGAACACGGTACGGCGGGTGACGACTTCGCGACGGTGACGAACGAACGCCTCGAGCAGATCCTTGAGATTAAGGATGCGCGGGCGGCCGTCGATCAGCGCAACAATGTTGATGCCGAATACCGATTGCAACTGGGTCTGGGCGTAGAGGTTGTTGAGGATCACCTCAGGCACTTCACCGCGACGCAGTTCGATCACGACGCGCATACCGTCCTTGTCGGACTCGTCGCGCAGTTCGGTGATGCCTTCGAGCTTCTTCTCTTTGACCAGCTCGGCGATCTTCTCGATCAGACGCGCCTTGTTCAGCTGGTATGGCAGCTCGGTGATGACGATCTGCTGACGGCCACCGACCTTGTCGATGTCTTCGATAATCGAGCGGGCGCGCATGTAAATGCGCCCGCGACCGGTGCGGTAGGCTTCGATGATGCCGGCGCGACCGTTGATGATCGCCGCGGTCGGGAAGTCCGGACCGGGAATGTACTGCATCAGCTCGTCGACGGTCAGCTCGGGGTTGTCGATGAGCGCCAGGCAACCGTCGATGACTTCACCGAGGTTGTGCGGCGGGATGTTGGTCGCCATGCCCACGGCGATACCGCTGGAACCGTTGACCAGCAGGTTCGGTACACGGGTCGGCATGACCGCCGGGATCAGTTCGGTGCCGTCGTAGTTCGGCACCCAGTCCACGGTTTCCTTGTGCAGGTCGGCCAGCAGCTCGTGCGCCAGCTTGGTCATTCGCACTTCGGTGTATCGCATGGCCGCGGCGTTGTCGCCGTCGACCGAACCGAAGTTGCCCTGGCCGTCGACCAGCAGGTAACGCAGGGAGAACGGCTGGGCCATACGAACGATGGTGTCGTACACGGCGGTGTCACCGTGCGGGTGATACTTACCGATCACGTCGCCGACGACACGGGCAGATTTCTTGTACGGCTTGTTGAAGTCGTTGCCCAGCTCGCTCATCGCGAACAGCACGCGACGGTGCACGGGCTTGAGGCCATCGCGCGCGTCCGGCAGTGCTCGGCCGACGATTACGCTCATTGCGTAGTCGAGGTAGGACTGTTTCAGCTCGTCTTCGATATTGACCGGGAGGATTTCTTTGGCCAGTTCGCCCATGAGAAGCCTGATTCCTTTTTCTGGTGAAACTTCGTCATATCCATGTGGGAGCAACGAAGCTCGTCGGGGCAGGCCGGGTGCCATGCGCCGACTTACGACAAATCAACATTCGGATCGCGGATTTGCGCAGTAAAGACAGCTCCGTGGAGCGGCCTCGGAAAACGCCGGATGTTATCACAAGAGCCGCCACGCACCTATCCCCCAGATGCGCATGGAGCATAGTTAGTTGACCGGTGACAGGCTTGAGGGGGACGAGAGAGGCTCAGAGCTTCTTTGAATGTGAAAATCGGAGCAGATTTACAGTTGTTTATTGACATTCAGGCCCTCATCGCTGGCAAGCCAGCTCCCACAGGTTGAGTGCCGGGCATAAAACCTGTGGGAGCTGGCTTGCCAGCGATGGGGCCCGCTCAGACGCCAAAGCCCTTCAATGCAGGCGCTTGCGGCACATCAGCTGGGCCATTTTGGCGGTATCAGGGCGCTCGACGATGCCCTTTTCGGTGACGATCGCATCGATCAGGTCCGCCGGCGTCACGTCAAACACCGGGTTGAACGCCTCGACATCCGCACCGACGCGCTTGCCGCCGACCTCGAGCAATTCGGCGCCGGCGCGCTCTTCGATCGGGATGTCGTCACCGCTGGCCAGGTTCATGTCGATGGTCGAACTCGGCGCGACGACCATGAAGCGCACGCCGTGGTGCATGGCGTTGACCGCCAGTTGATAGGTGCCGATCTTGTTTGCCACATCGCCGTTGGCGGTGATGCGGTCGGCGCCAACGATGACCCAGGTCACGCCTTTGGTTTTCATGATGTGCGCGGCGGCAGAGTCAGCATTGAGGGTTACCGGAATGCCTTCGTTGGCCAGCTCCCACGCGGTCAGGCGCGAACCCTGTAGCCAAGGACGGGTTTCGTCGGCGTAAACGCGTTCGACCATGCCTTCAATATAAGCCGCGCGAATCACCCCCAGGGCCGTGCCGAAACCGCCGGTTGCCAGGGCGCCGGTGTTGCAATGGGTGAGAATTGCCTGGGCATTGCCCTGATGTTTGCGGATCAGGTCGACGCCCAACTGCGCCATGGTCAGATTGGCTTCGCGATCGCTCTCGTGAATGGCGATGGCTTCGGCCTCCAGCGCCACCAGCGGATCGGCATTGCCTTTGAGGCGGTCGAGGCGATCATGCATGCGCCCCAGCGCCCAGAACAGATTGACTGCGGTCGGACGAGAATCGGCCAACAGCGCAAAGTCTTCCTCCAGCGCCGCGTACCAGTCACCACCCTCGGCAATCCGCGCGCGGGCCGCGAGCACAATGCCATAGGCCGCGCTGATGCCGATGGCCGGTGCGCCACGCACAACCATCGAGCGGATCGCCTCGGCCACGCCGGCGGCGCTGGTGTAGGCGATCCAGGTTTCTTCAAACGGCAAAATACGCTGATCCAGCAGGTGCAGCGCGCCGTCTCGCCAATCGATGGCCTTCACTTTCTCCGCAGCCAACAGTCGATCGCGCATCCCACACCCCGCACTCATGAACAAAAGCCGCCGATTATAGCGATCCCCCCGCGAAGACGCTCGGGTATACTTCGCCATCCTTTACAAAAGCACTGGAACCGACTCCCGATGCCCAAACCTGCCATTGCGCTCGACCTTTTATTGTTGCCGACCTGGCTGGTCCCCGTCGAACCCGCTGGCGTCGTGCTCAAGGAGCACGGCCTGGGCATCCGCGACGGTTGCATCGTGTTTATCGGCCCGCGCGCCGAAGCGCTGAAGTGTAACGCCACTGAAATCCGTGAATTGCCGGATGTGCTGCTCGCCCCCGGCCTGATCAATGCTCACGGTCACGCCGCAATGACCTTGTTCCGCGGCCTGGCAGACGATCTGCCGCTGATGACCTGGCTGGAAAATCACATCTGGCCGGCCGAGGCCAAATGGGTCGATGAAGATTTCGTCCGTGACGGCACCGATCTGGCCATTGCCGAGCAGATCAAGGGCGGCATCAGCTGTTTTTCCGACATGTACTTCTACCCCAAGGTCGCCAGCGAGCGCGTGCACAACAGCGGCATTCGTGCGCAGATCGCCATTCCGATCCTCGACTTTCCGATTCCCGGCGCCAGCAGTGCCGATGAAGCGATCCGTCAGGGTGTCGAGCTGTTCGGCGATCTGAAGCATCACGACCGCATCAAGATTACTTTCGGCCCTCACGCACCGTACACCGTCGGCGACGAGAACCTCGAGAAAATCCGCGTGATTGCCGAGGAGCTGGACGCGGCGATCCACATGCACGTCCACGAAACTGCCTTTGAGGTGCAGCAGGCCGTCGAGCAAACCGGCGAGCGGCCACTGGCGCGTCTGGGCCGCCTCGGCCTGCTCGGGCCGCGCTTCCAGGCTGTGCACATGACCCAGATCAGCGATGACGACCTCGCGCTGCTGGTAGAAAGCAACACCAGCGTGATCCACTGCCCGGAATCGAACCTCAAACTGGCCAGCGGTTTTTGCCCGGTCGAGCGTTTGTGGCAGGCTGGGGTGAATGTCGCGGTCGGCACCGACGGCGCCGCCAGCAACAACGATCTCGACCTGCTCGGCGAAACCCGCACCGCTGCCCTGCTGGCCAAAGCCGTTGCCGGCTCGGCCACCGCGCTGGATGCCCATCGTGCGCTGCGCATGGCCACGCTCAACGGCGCGCGGGCACTGGGGATCGACGCGCAAGTCGGCTCGCTGGAAATCGGCAAAGCCGCGGACATCGTGGCGTTCGATCTGTCCGGTCTGGCGCAGCAACCGGTGTATGACCCGGTTTCGCAGCTTATCTATGCCACCGGTCGCGATTGCGTGAAACACCTGTGGGTCGCCGGCAAACAACTGCTCGACGACCGGCGCCTGACGCGCATGGACGAACAGCAACTGGGCGCCACCGCACGCCACTGGGGTCAGCGCATCAGCGGCCACACCGAATCGTAAACACCGTGGAGCAGACTCCGCGGCTACAGCCTTTTTGAAGTTTTTCGAGGAATTGAACATGAGCAACGTCGACCACGCCGAAATCGCCAAATTCGAGGCCCTGGCCCATCGCTGGTGGGACCGCGAAAGCGAATTCAAACCGCTGCACGACATTAACCCGCTGCGCGTCAACTGGATCGACGAACGGGTCAATCTGGCCGGCAAGAAAGTCCTCGACGTCGGTTGCGGCGGCGGCATCCTCAGTGAAGCCATGGCCCAGCGCGGCGCGACCGTGATGGGCATCGACATGGGCGAGGCGCCACTGGCGGTCGCGCAACTGCATCAGCTCGAATCCGGCGTCAGCGTCGAATACCGGCAGATCACTGCCGAAGCGCTGGCCGAAGAATTGCCCGAGCAGTTCGACGTGGTCACCTGTCTGGAAATGCTTGAGCACGTGCCGGACCCATCGTCGGTCATCCGCGCCTGCTTCCGCATGGTCAAACCCGGCGGCCAGGTATTCTTCTCGACCATCAACCGCAACCCGAAGGCGTACCTGTTCGCGATCATCGGCGCCGAATACATCATGAAGCTGCTGCCGCGCGGCACCCACGACTTCAAGAAATTCATTCGCCCCTCCGAACTGGGCGCCTGGAGCCGCATGGCTGGCCTGACCGTCAAGGACATCATCGGCCTGACGTACAACCCGCTGACCAAGCACTACAAGCTGTCCAACGACGTTGACGTCAACTACATGATCCAGACCCTGCGCGAGGAATAAGCATGGCTATCAGAGCGGTTCTCTTCGATATGGACGGTACCCTGCTCGACACGGCGCCGGACTTCATCGCCATCTGCCAGGCCATGCGCGCCGATCGCGGCTTGCCACCGATCAACGACAAGCACATCCGCGACGAGATTTCCGGTGGCGCCAAAGCCATGGTCGCGGTGACCTTTTCAATGGATCCCGAATCACCGGGCTTCGAAGAACTGCGACAGGAGTTTCTCGAGCGTTATCTGGTCGGCTGCGCGGTACACAGCAAGCTGTTCGACGGCATGGCCGAGCTGTTGCTCGACATCGAAAAGGCCAACCTGATCTGGGGGGTGGTCACCAACAAGCCGGTGCGTTTCGCCGAGCCGATCATGCAGCAATTGGGGCTCGCCGAGCGTTCGGCGCTGCTGATCTGCCCGGACCACGTAAAAAACAGCAAGCCCGATCCGGAGCCGCTAACCCTCGCGTGCAACATGCTTGATCTGGATCCTGCGAGCGTTTTGTTTATCGGCGATGATCTGCGCGACATCGAATCCGGCCGCGCCGCCGGCACCAAGACCTGTGCGGTGACTTACGGCTACATCCACCCGGACGATCACCCGCGTCACTGGGGCGCGGACGTCGTGGTGGATCATCCGCTGGAGTTGCGCAAGGTGCTCGATAACGCGCTGTGCAGTTGCTGAACCTGACGCGAAACGGCACAGACTGGATTCCCGTGCGGAGCGCGGGACGCTCTGACTCTTGAAGAGGTTGTTTATGTTTGATTACACCGCTCGTCCCGAATTGCTCAAGGATCGGGTCATTCTGGTCACCGGTGCCGGTCGCGGCATCGGCGCAGCGGCGGCGAAAACCTACGCCGCCCACGGCGCCACGGTGCTGCTGCTGGGCAAGACCGAAGCCAATCTGACCGAGGTCTACGACGCGATCGAAACAGCGGGCCATCCGCAACCGGCGGTGATTCCGTTCAACCTCGAAACCGCCCTGCCCCATCAATACGATGAGCTGGCGGCGATGATCGAAACCGAGTTCGGCCACCTCGACGGCCTGCTGCACAACGCCTCGATCATCGGCCCGCGCACGCCGATCGAACAGTTGTCCGGCGAAAATTTCATGCGGGTGATGCAGGTCAACGTCAACGCGATGTTCATGCTGACCAGCACCCTGCTGCCGCTGCTCAAACTGTCGCAGGACGCTTCGGTGGTGTTCACCTCCAGCAGCGTCGGCCGCAAGGGTCGCGCCTATTGGGGCGCTTATGGTGTGTCGAAATTCGCCACCGAAGGCTTGATGCAGACCCTCGCCGATGAAGTCGACGGTGTGGCGCCGGTGCGTTCCAACAGCATCAACCCCGGCGGCACCCGTACCAGCATGCGTGCACAGGCTTATCCGGGGGAAAACCCGCTGAACAACCCGACCCCGGAAGAGATCATGCCGGTGTACCTGTACCTCATGGGCCCGGACAGTACCGGCATCAACGGCCAAGGGTTCAACGCGCAGTAACCGCCATACGTCGCTTTTGTTGCCGCGGCAGATTGCTGTCGCGGCAGACCTTTGCCGCCTGCAACCGTCACAAATCAGCCAATTTCCCGGCAGCGGCTCGCTCATCCTTTATTCAACCTGTTGATTTGAATCGATTTAAATTAAAGCGAACCGATTGGCATGAGTTTCGCTCTAACTTTCCTCAAGGCATGCCGTGTGAAGGCAATGGGGCGAGGCCGATTTCGATAGCTGACTGATCGTCATCCGGCAGACTAGACTTACGCCAGATGTCCTACGGGACTGACGGACCAGTATGACGCGCAGCCCATCGCCGCCTCACCCAGCCTGTAAGACAGACTTACTGCTTAGGGGCTCACGCCAAATGAAATCACCCACCCAGACCAATGCGATCGACTTCGACAGTGCGAAATTGCAGCGCCTGGGCTTTGGTCAACTGCCTCCCCTGCTGGAGCGTCCGGCCAGCCTGGCGCAACTGCGCCAGCAAATGAGCCTGCAACTGCAGACCAGCCTCGAACCGCAACGCATTCTCGGTCTGTTTTTCCGCGAAGTTCAGCGTCTGGTGCCGCTGGACGCCCTGGTTTATGCGCACCAGGGCAGCGATCTGCGCCTGGAGTTCGGCAGCCGCGGCCATCACTCGATCAGCTATAGCCTGAGCCATGAAGGCGAGCATCTGGGCGAAGTGGTATTCCGCCGCAACCAGCGCTTCAGCGAGCTTGAACAAGGCCAACTGGAATCGTTGCTGTCGTCCTTGCTGTACCCGATGCGCAACGCCCTGCTCTATCGCGAAGCGACGCAGAGCGCACTGCGCGATCCGCTGACCGGCGCCGGCAACCGCATCGCCATGGAGCAGACCCTGCAACGCGAGATCGACATGGCGCGGCGTCATCAACAACCGTTGTCGCTGCTGATGATCGACATCGATCATTTCAAACGGGTCAATGACAATCATGGTCACAGCGCCGGTGATAACGTGCTCAAAGCGATCGCTGCGACCCTGAAGGCGCAGTTGCGCAATGTCGACATGGTGTTTCGTTACGGCGGGGAAGAGTTTCTGATCCTGCTGTCCAACACCAGCCGCGAGGCTGCGGCAATGGTTGGCGAACGGCTGCGCCATGCGACGCAAACGGCCGAGTATTATGCCGATGGCCAACTGATCGAGTTGACGGTGAGCCTCGGTTGTTCGACGTTGTTGCCGGGTGAATCAGCCGACAGCCTGCTGCGCCGGGCGGACAGTGCGCTGTATGTGGCCAAACGTGAAGGGCGCAACCGCCTGGCAATGGCGGGTTGAGTTTCCCCAGCCACCACAAAACAATGGAGCGAGCCTGCTCGCGATGCGGTGGGTCAGCCAATGCGATCATTGAATGACACACCGCTATCGCGAGCAGGCTCGCTCCCACAGGGGCTTTGTGTGAGGCACTGAATTTCGAAACCACCACAAAACAATGTAGGAGTGAGCCTGCTCGCGATGCGGTGGGTCAGCCAATGCAATCATTGAATGACACACCGCTTTCGCGAGCAGGCTCACTCCTACAAGGGTTTTGCGTTAGTTTTCGACTACCGCCCTGCGCTCGCGGTTATGCACTACGCGCTCCGACGTTTCCAGTTGCATGCAGCGTTCAAGGAACAGGTACATGTAGTCGTAGCTTTTGCAGATCGCCTGACGCAGTTCGGCCTGCAAGGCTTTGCTTGGGTTCATGCCGGCCAGGGTGCAGATGATTTCCAGGGCTTCCCACGGATGGGCATCGTCGTACTGCGCATGCATCTTCAGCCACTTCATCGCACGCTTGCGCTCCTCTTCAGGGAACGCAGCAGCGTAGACGCCGGTAGAACAGACCACCGCCGACCACTCCCCGGTCGCACCTTCGATGGCATAGTTGGTCGCGGCGATGGCGACGATCAGCGAATCGGCTGAACTGGTGTGCCAGCACCAATGACTCAAGGCATGCAATTCCGGCGGCACCTGCTGGGCCTGGAGGTCTTCCAGGCTGACGCCATGGGCTCGGCTCCAATGCACCCAGTAATCGGCGTGATTGAGTTCGACGCGGATGTTGCGCATCAGCCAGCGCCGCGCCATGTCCTCCCCCGGATGGCGAGCGAATTTGGTCTTGGTGAGGTTCTGCGCCATGTACAAGGCGAATTGCTCAACCACCGGCCAGCCTCCGATCAGGTACTGACGCATGGTTCTGGCGCTGAGCTTGTTATCACGCATGCGCAGGTAAAGTTCATGTTCGACAACCCGGCGCTTGCTCTCGCTGCAATCCTGAATCAGCTGTTGTGCCCAGCCAGGATAACTTGCAGCTTCCATGAGGGGTCCGGTTCGGTTGAATGTGTCGATCACTGTTCGGCTCCTTTTGAGTTGTGATTGTAAGGATCGGCAGAAAACTTCAACGGAACGTGCCAGGCGCTTTGAATAACAGCGGCTGCGGTCTGGCGGGTCTACTTTGCAAACTGTCACAGGTAAACAACTGCGGGCGTTCGATGACATAACCCTGAGCGTAATCGACTCCGATTTCAAGCAATGCCTGCTCGATCTGGGTTGTTTCAACAAACTCGGCAATTGTCTGCTTGCCCATGACATGCCCGATGTGATTGATCACTTCGACCATCGCCCGGTTAATCGGGTCGTCCAGCATGTCCTTAACGAAACTTCCGTCGATCTTCAGGAAGTCTACAGGCAAATGTTTCAAATAAGCGAACGAAGACATTCCGGCACAAAAATCATCCAGCGAAAAGTAGCAACCTAAGCCTTTGAGTTCATTAATGAATCTGATTGCACTGCCAAGATTGGCAATTGCACTGGTTTCAGTAATTTCAAAACAAATCATTTCAGGCGGTATGTTGTAGTTAACGAACTGTTCGCGCAGAAAGTGCAAGAACGCGTCATCTCCTATAGTAATGCCTGACAGATTAATCGCACACATTGCTAATGGCCGTTGATGTTCCTGAGCAATACATTGGGCAATAACTTTAAATACGTTCTGAACTACCCAACGGTCTAGTTGAGTCATCAAGCCATAACGCTCGGCCGCCGGAATGAAACTGTCCGGCAAGATCATCCGCCCGGACTCATCGTGCAGCCGCAGCAGAATCTCGATGTGCCCAGCCTCGCCGTGACTTGGTTTGAGCGGGGCGATTTCCTGGGCATACAGACAAAAGCGGTTTTCTTCCAGGGCCATATGCAGCCGCTGCACCCAGGCCATTTCCCCAAAGCGCAGCGACAGCTCGGAGTCATCGGCATGGTAGACCTGCACGCGATTGCGGCCCTTTTCCTTGGCCATGTAACAGGCCATATCGGCAGCGCGCAGCGAGGCTTCGAGGGTGGTCGGCGTCTGCGCGACATGCACCAGGCCGATACTGACTGTGGTCAGGAAAGGTCGGCCCTTCCAGACAAAATGCAGATTCTGCACGGTGTGACGCAACGCCTCGGCAATCTTCTCCGCCGCCTCCGGCGCGCAGTTTTCCAGGAGGATGCCGAATTCGTCACCGCCCAGGCGCGCCAGCGTGTCGCCTTCACGCAAGCCCGATTGCAGCAGCGTGCAAATGTGCCGCAACAGCTCATCGCCGGCGGCGTGACCGCAGGTGTCGTTGACCAGCTTGAATTGGTCCAGATCGAGAAACATCAGCGCATGCCGCCCGGCCTTACGTGTGAGGTTGTGCAGCGCCTGCTCGAGGCGATATTCGAATTCACGGCGGTTGGCCAGCCCGGTCAGCGCATCGTGAGTGGCCTGCCACGACAGGTTGGCGATGTACTGGCGCTCCTGCGTCATGTCGTGCAGCACCAGCACCGTGCCACTGACCTTGCCGGCATTGCGGATCGGCGCACCGACCAGCGTCACCGACAAGGTGCTGCCGTCCAGGCGCTGGATCAGTTTCGAATGCTCGCTGCCGCCGCTGAGCTTGCCGCTGAGAATGTGCTCGATCAGCGTCAGCCCTTCGGCCTGGGCATTGTCATCGAGCAGGTTGAACAACGCCGAGAGTGGCAGGCCAGCGGCCTGCTCGGCCTTCCAGTGAGTCATCGCTTCCGCGGCCGGATTCATGTAATCGATAGCGCCGCTGACGTCGGTGGTGATGACGCCATCGCCGATCGAATGCAAGGTGACGTGCGCACGATCCTTCTCCAGTTGCAGCGCCTCGGCGAAGGCGTGACGTTGCTTGAGCAATTTGTGCGTACGCCACAGGGCCAGGACGATCAGCCCCAGCGCCGTGGCCAGATTGGTGAACAGCAACAGGCGCATGATCATCCGCGAGCCTTCGCCCAAGGCATCGCTGAACGCCTTGGCGGCCGGGGTCACGGCATCGTTGATGTTGAAGATCCGCGTCTTCCAGTGCTGGATATCGGCGTCGCTCGCAGAGTTTTGCGAAATGCCGCGATGCATTTCCTGGGCGACGTCATCGAGTTGATCCAGATAAGCATCACCGACTGTCCAGCGATCGATGGCGGTTTCCAGATAACTGAAATGGCGAAAATTGAGGTACAGCCAGATCAGGCTGGAGACGTCATCGGGGTGGTTGCCGCCCTTGAGAATGCCTTCGCGTGCTGTGGCCAGATCCGGCGGCTGGCGGTCCAGCGCCAGGCGCAACTGATGGCCGCCCTGCGGTACGCCGATCGCCTCGCGATACTTGAGAAAGATCGCCTCGTCACGGCTGTCGGCGTACAGATTGAGGTAATAGATCGCGTCTTTCTGGCCCTTGGACCAGAGACTTTCACCGGCAACGTAGCCGCGCACGGCCGAGAGTACATACAGACTCACGCCACCCAACAACGCTTGAAACAGCACAACGGCAATGAATGGCCAGACGATGCCCAACAACCGTGGCGTTCCGAGAGTCCGCTTTTGCTTCATGAGATCCCTTGCGCAAGCACTGCCAGATGAACACCGGAAAATCCCGCTCCTGACAGCTCAGCCTAGGCTAATTTTCGACCTGTCAAAGGGACAGCTCTGCCGTCCTCTACGTCGATCGTGCAAGCCGCCGGCCCAAAGTAGCGTTTGAAGGGGTTTTACTCGATGCAATTCAAGCACTAAGCACAGAAACCACGCTGAATTTCAAGGCCGCTGGATCTGCTGCAGATGACCGTAGAGCTTGGCGTACAGCCCGCCGTCGGCAATCAATTGCTGATGATCGCCGTCTTCAGCAATCTGACCGCCGTCGAACACCAGAACGCGATCGGCCTGCTTCACCGCCGACAAGCGGTGGGCGATGATCAGCGTGGTGCGGCCATTTAGGAAGCGCGCCATGGCCTGATGCAGGTTGTATTCGGTGGCGGCGTCGAGGGCCGAAGTGGCTTCGTCGAGGATCACCACTTTCGGCTCGGCGAGAATCATCCGTGCAATCGCCAGACGCTGGCGCTGACCGCCGGACAAGCGCACGCCGGAGCGCCCGACAATGCTGTCGAGGCCGTTGGGCAAGGCGCGCACAGTGGCTTCAAGCTGGGCGATTTCCAGCGCCTGCCAGCAGGCTTCGTCGCTGCGGGTGCGGCCCATGGTCAGGTTGGCGCGCACTGTGTCGTTGAACAGCGCCGGATGCTGCAAAACCACCGCAACGTTTTCCCGCACGGTTTCCAGGCCGATGTCCTGCTGGGTCGAGCCGCCGAAACGGATGCTCCCGACCAGCGGCGTATACAGCCCGAGAAGCAATTGCACCAAGGTACTTTTGCCGCCGCCGCTGGCGCCGACGATGGCCACCTTCTCGCCCGGCGCAATCGACAGGTTCATCTGATCCAGCACCAACTCATCGCCATAGCCGAAACTCAGGCCTTGCACCTGAATGCCGACGGTGTCGCGGCCCTTGAACGGATCGACGCCGCCCGGGTATTGCGGCTCATCGGCGCGCGCCAGCAGTTCGTTGATCCGCGCCAGCGCCCCGCCCGCCGCGTAATAGGCGTATTGCAGATTGAGCAGTTGTTCGACCGGGCCGATCATGAACCACAGGTAACTGAACACCGCGAGCATCTGCCCGATCGACAGGTCGGAGAACAACACGGTGAGCATCGCCGCTGCGCGGAAAATATCGATGCCGAACTGGAACAGCAAACCACTGGCACGGTTCGAGGCGTCGGTTTTCCACTGCGAGTTGACCGCGTAGTTGCGCACTTCCTGCGCGCGCAGGCCGAGGCGCCCAAGGAAAAAGCCCTGGCGGTTGCCGGCGCGCACTTCCTGAATCGCATCGAGGGTTTCGCTCAGCGCCTGGGTGAAGCGCGCGGTGCTGTCGTTCTCGAGTTTCTTCAGGTGTTTGACGCGTTTGCCCAACTGCACCGTGGCGTAGATCACCAGCGGATTGAACAGCAGAATCAGCAGCGCCAGTTTCCAGTGCATCCACATCAGAATGCTGGCGGTGCCGACCAGCGTGAGCATCGCCACCAGAAAGCGGCTGAGGGTTTCGCCGACAAACTTGTCGAGGGTGTCCAGGTCGGTGACCAGATGCGTGGTGACCGTGCCGCTGCCGAGGCTTTCGTATTCTCCGAGGGAGATGCGTTTCAGTCGCTCGATCAGGCGCACGCGGATGCGGTAGACGATGTCCTTGGCCAGCCGCGCAAACAGCCGCGACTGCAGCACGCCAAAGCATAGCGCACTGCAGCGCAACGTCAGGGTGACGACCAGCATCAGGCCGATGTAACCCGCCGCTTGTTGCCACATGCTCGGCAGGAAATGGTTCATGACTTTCAGCGCCGCATCGCCGTGACCGAGCAGCACCTCGTCGACCAGCAACGGCAGCAACAGCGGTATCGGCACGCTGCACAACGTCGCCAGCACAGCTACGCCGTTGGCGATCCACAGGGATTTTTTGTGTGTGAGTGCCAGGCGCCGGACTTCTGCCCAGCTCAGTCGGTCGCCTTGCTTGCCCGCTGCCGTGCCATCGCCAAGGTCAGGCACAGGCGGCGCGCTCCAGCCAGCAGCCCAGCAACGGCGCCAGATCGCTGAGCGGTCGATAGCCATTGGTCAGCAACGCCAGTTGGCCGTTGCGTTCGGCGAGCAGTGTCGGGAACCCGGCAATGCCCAGATCCTGGACCCAGGTGAAATCGGCCTGAGTGGCTTTGTATTGATTGGCATGATCAAACAACGCGGCGAACTCGATGCGCGGCACACCTGCCTGCTCGGCCAGCTCGACCAGCACGCTGGCCTGGGTGACGTCGCGACCTTCAACGTAGAACGCCTGCTGGATCAGACCGACCAGCGTCCAGGCGCAATCCGGCGCCAGACTGCGCGCGGTGACGATGGCGCGGCAGGCCGGTTCAGTGTCGTAGACAAAACCGTCCGGCAACGCCCCGTCGAGCTTGAATGGCTGGCCGGTGGCCTCGGTGACCGCTTGCCAATGCTCAAGGATGTAGCGCCGCGTGGTCGGCTCCAGCGCCGCGCCGCTGCCGGTGCGCAAACCGCCGGCCACCAGATGCAGCTCGACCCCGGCTGCCTGCGCCTGCTCGACCAAGGCCCTGGCCACCGGAGCAAAACCCCAGCACCACGAACACATCGGATCCATCACATAGAGCAGGCGCGCAGACATGGTTAGGCCTCGGTGGATGCTTGCTTGTAGTTGTAGCCGATCGGGTGCGGCTGGTTACGCGCCTTGGCCAGTTCGATCTGCTTTTGCCGGTCGATGGCGCTGCGGCGGGTTTTCTCGCTCAGCTTGTCCCAGCAATGCGGGCAACTGATGCCGGCCACGTAATGCTCGGACGCACGATCTTCAACGCTGACCGGAGTGCGGCAGGCATGACATTGATCGTAGTCGCCTTCGCTGAGGTCGTGGCGCACGGTGACGCGGTTGTCGAACACGAAACAGTCGCCCTGCCACCTGGTTTCTTCCTGCGGCACCTCTTCGAGGTACTTCAGAATGCCGCCCTTGAGGTGATAAACCTCTTCGAACCCTTCGCCGAGCATGTAGCTGGAGGCTTTTTCACAGCGGATGCCGCCGGTGCAGAACATCGCGACCTTCTTGTGCACGGCCGGATCGAAGTGTTCTTTGATGTACTCGGGGAATTCGCGAAAACTGGTGGTTTTCGGATCGATGGCGCCTTCGAAAGTGCCGATCGCCACTTCGTAATCGTTGCGCGTGTCGATCAGCAGCACTTCCGGGTCGCTGATCAACGCGTTCCAGTCCTGCGGCTCAACGTAGGTGCCGACCTTCTTGTTCGGGTCAACGCCTTCGACGCCCAAGGTAACGATCTCTTTCTTCAGCTTGACCTTGGTGCGGTAGAACGGCTGTTCGTCGCAGTACGATTCCTTGTGATCGATGTCGATCATGCGCGGATCGTTTTTCAGCCAGGCGAGCAGGCCGTCGATACCTTCGCGGGTGCCGGAAACAGTACCGTTGATGCCTTCTTCGGCAATCAGCAGAGTGCCTTTGATGCCGTTGTCGACCATCGCTTGCAACAGTGGCTCGCGCAGGTCAACGTAATCTTCGAGGGTGACGAACTTGTACAGTGCCGCCACGACAATCGGTTGTGTCATGGTTGTTTCTCCAGGTGGCTACCCTCGCAAAGGGTGAACCGGATTCAAAAAAAACGCGCCGGCTAAGCGGCGCGTCGGGATTTTAGCAAAAAAGCAGCTACAAGCTCCAAGCTTAAAGCGGCAAGCCAAAACTCATCCGCCTTTCACTTGCAGCTTGCCGCTTATCGCTGATCTCCTCCGGCACAAGTTGGCGACGCCGGTGCGGCGCCTACTTCTGCCCATTCCTGCGGGGTGTAGGTGTGCAGCGCCAACGCATGGAACTCGCCCATCAGCTCGCCGAGCGTGCCGTAGACTTTCTGGTGGCGCTTGACCCGATTCAGGCCTTCGAACTGCGCGCTGACCACCACGGCCTTGTAGTGCGTCTGTAACCCGCGACTGTGCATGTGGCTTTCATCCAGCACTTGCAGATGCTCAGGCTGCAGCAGGCCCAGCGTCGATTCGATGCGTTGTTGCATGGTCATCACGAACTCCGCTTACTTCTTCTTAGCCGGTGCAGCAGCTGGGGTCAGCTCTTTGGTCATGTCGTCGAGCAGCTTGTTGACCACTGGCACGGCGCTTTCCAGCTTGCCCTGGGTCATCTGCGCCGATTGCTGGGTCAGCTGCGGCATTTTTTCCAGGACCTTTTTGCCCAGTGGCGACTGGTAGAACGCGACCAGATCCTTGAGCTCGGATTCGCTGAAGTTGCTGGTGTAGAGCTTGACCATGTCCGGCTTGAGCTTGTTCCAGCCAATGGCCTGGTCCAGCGCGGCGTTGGCCTTGGCCTGGTAGGTTTCGAGGACGGCTTTCTTGGCCTCAGGAGCTTTGGTCTGCTCAAAACGCTGGGCAAACATTTGCTGCACTTGCATGTACACCGGAGTGCCCAGTTTGTCAGCGTGAGCCAGGGTCAGGAAGGCTTCGGCACTGGCGTTGTGGCTGGCGGTATCGGCAAGCACCTGGCCGCTGGCGCAAACCAGTGCAACCGCGGTGCAGATGGCACGAAGACGAGTCATCGAGTTTCCTTTTAAGCAAAGCGAGGTCAAACCCCAAGGGCGACCATTCTGCGCCTAACGATTGCCGTGGCTCAACCCCCAAGCCTTGCCGCGCTTGATTGACCGGGTCGGCCAGTCAACAATCGAGTCGATGGAACCACCACGGCCGATGCCGGCCTAAACTGCGCAAACAGACCAACAGGAGTGTGCACGATGAGCCGTATCGAAACCGACAGCCTGGGCCAGATCGAAGTCCCGGACGACGCTTACTGGGGTGCTCAGACGCAACGCTCGCTGATCAACTTCGCCATCGGTCAGGAACGCATGCCGCTACCGGTATTGCACGCCCTGGCCCTGATCAAGAAAGCCGCTGCACGGGTCAATGACCGCAACGGCGATCTGCCTGCCGACATCGCGCGGCTGATCGAACAGGCCGCCGACGAAGTGCTCGACGGCCAGCACGACAACCAGTTCCCACTCGTGGTCTGGCAGACCGGCAGCGGCACCCAGAGCAACATGAACGTCAACGAAGTGATCGCCGGTCGCGCCAACGAACTGGCCGGCAACCCGCGCGGCGGCAAGACCCCGGTGCACCCGAACGATCACGTCAACCGCTCGCAAAGCTCCAACGATTGCTTCCCTACTGCCATGAGCATCGCCACCGCACAAGCCGTGCAGGAGCAATTGCTGCCGGCCATCAGCGAGCTGTCCGGTGGCCTCGCCGAACTCGCCGCGCGCCACATGAAACTGGTCAAGACCGGGCGCACGCACATGATGGACGCGACGCCGATCACCTTCGGGCAGGAATTGTCGGGTTTCATAGCGCAACTGGATTACGCCGAACGGGCGATCCGCGCCGCATTGCCGGCAGTCTGTGAACTGGCCCAGGGCGGCACTGCGGTCGGCACCGGGCTGAACTCGCCGCATGGTTTTGGCGAGGCGATTGCTGCAGAACTGGCAGCGTTGTCCGGCCTGCCGTTCGTCACCGCGCCGAACAAGTTTGCCGCCCTCGCCGGCCACGAGCCGCTGACCAACCTCTCCGGTGCGCTGAAAACCCTCGCCGTGGCGCTGATGAAGATCGCCAATGACTTGCGTCTGCTCGGCTCCGGTCCCCGCGCAGGGTTTGCCGAAGTGAAGCTGCCGGCCAACGAGCCGGGCAGTTCGATCATGCCCGGCAAGGTCAACCCGACTCAGTGCGAAGCGCTGTCGATGCTCGCCTGTCAGGTCCTGGGCAACGACGTGACGATCGGCATTGCCGCCAGTCAAGGCCACTTGCAGTTGAACGTGTACAAACCGGTGATCATCCACAACCTGCTGCAATCGATTCGCCTGCTCGCCGATGGCTGCAGCAACTTCCAGCAGCACTGCATCGCCGGGCTGGAACCGGATGCCGAGGCCATGGCCCGGCACCTGGAGCGTGGGCTGATGCTGGTGACGGCGCTGAACCCGCACATCGGTTATGACAAATCGGCGGAAATCGCCAAGAAGGCTTACAGCGAAGGGCTGACCTTGCGCGAGGCGGCGTTGCAGTTGGGGTATCTGACCGATGAAGAGTTTGATGCCTGGGTGCGGCCGGAGAACATGATCGAGGCTGGGGCCAAGGGCTGAGATTTGTAGCGTTTCTTAGTCAGTCATCGCGAGCAGGCTCACTTCTACAGGGGGAATGTGGTCCCCTGCAGGAGTGAGCCTGCTCGCGATGGACCCGACTCGGTCTAACTGGCTGCCATCTTCATCCGCCGCGCCTTGAGCCCGGCAATCAACGACGGCCCCAACGCCACCAGCGCCGAGCCCAACACCACCAGCACCGCCCCGCCATAGCCCAGCGCATTGATCTGCTCTGCGTGCACGTACTCCGGCCAGACCTGCGCGGCCAGCGCCACCGCTGCGAACGTCACCAGCGGCGTGATCGCCAGGGTCGCGCTGACCCGCGAAGCCTCCCAATGCGCCAGCGCTTCAGCGAACGCGCCATAGGCGATCAGCGTGTTCAGGCAGCAGGCCAGCAGCAGCCAGCCCTGCAGCGGGCTCAGGCTCAGCGCTTCGAGCGGATGCACCCACGGCGTCAGCAACAACGCGCAGAACAGATAGATCACCATCATCACCTGCAGTGAATTCCACACCGTGAGCAATTGCTTCTGCCCCAGCGCATAGAACGTCCATACCGTCGACGCCAGCAGCACCAGCAAGACCCCGGCGGTGTAATCCGACAGCGAGGTCAACAGCTCCGCCAGACGCTGATTGAAAAACAGCCCGAAGCCGATCAGCAAGACCAGCAGACCGATGCCCTGGCCGAGACTGAAACGTTCCTTGAACACAAACAGACTGGCGATCAGCAACATGATCGGACCCATCTGCACCACCAGTTGCGCGGTGCCGGGGCTAAGCAGATTGAGACCCATCAGGTACAGCACGTAGTTGCCGACCAGCCCGAGCACCGCCATCAGCACCAGCCAGCCGCCCTTGGGTCCGAGCGCTTTGCGACTGGGTAGACGTTTGACCGAGGCCAGATAAATGAACAGGCAACCGCCGGACACCAGCAGGCGAAACCAGGTCACGGTGACAGGGTCCATCACCAGCAGCACCTGTTTGAGCTTGATCGGCAGAATGCCCCAGAGCAACGCGGTCAGCAGTGCGAGGAACAATCCATAGACCCAGCGACCGGACGAAATGTGCATGCGAACCTCAAAAGCCTGCTGACAAGAATGCCCATTCTAGGCGCGCATCGTGTTGTGACACAGGGACAGTTGCGTTCCGGCCGCGAATGCAACTGTGCAGGTCGCAGCATTATGTTGACGCCCTGCCGTTGATCGACTCGCCGCGCAGGCCAAGTGCTTCAGGCATAAGCTCAATGGACCTTCAGCCCGCTCGCCAAGGGAGATCGATGATGTTAGCCATGCGCGCCGCCGACAGCGCCCCCACCACCCGTTTTCGCAGCGACCGGGTGTGCCGGATCAATGGCCAACTGTTTTTCAGCACCCGGGAAAATACCATGGAGGGGCCGTTTGACAGTCAGGATAAGGCAGAGCAGGAAATCCGGGCTTATATCGCGCGGATGCAGCTTCTGGATTCCAACCGCTGAGCGGTGGTGATCCCATCGCTGGCAAGCCAGCTCCCACAGGATTGGTGGCGTACACAGATTTTGCAAACGCTACGAGACCTGTGGGAGCTGGCTTGCCAGCGATAGCAATCGAACAGGCAACAAAAATGCTATGGCTTAGCGAACTGCCTCAAACAACCCACTGGCCCCCATCCCGCCACCGACGCACATGGTCACGATGCCGTAACGCAGATTACGCCGCTGCAACTCGCGCACCAGATGCCCGACCTGGCGTGAGCCGGTCATGCCGAACGGGTGGCCGATGGAAATCGAGCCGCCGTTGACGTTGTATTTCTCATTATCGATCTCCAGCCGATCACGGCTGTACAGGCACTGCGACGCAAACGCCTCGTTCAACTCCCACAGATCGATATCCGCCACCTGCAAGCCCTTGGCCTTGAGCAGTTTCGGCACCGAGAACACCGGGCCGATACCCATCTCGTCCGGCTCGCAACCGGCCACAGTAAAGCCACGGAAAAACGCCTTCGGTTTGAGCCCCAGCTCCAGAGCTTTTTCCAGACTCATGACCAACGTCATCGACGCGCCGTCGGACAGTTGCGAGGAGTTGCCAGCCGTCACCGAACCGTCGTCAGCGAACACCGGTTTCAGCCCAGCGAGGCTTTCGTAGGTGGTGTCGGGGCGATTGCAATCGTCGTGATCGACCACGCCGTCGAGAATCTGCACCTCGCCGCTGTTCTTGTCCTCGACGCGGTATTTGACCGACATCGGCACGATCTCATCATCGAACAGCCCGACGGCCTGAGCCTGTGCAGTGCGGATCTGGCTTTGCAGCGCATAACGATCCTGCGCTTCGCGGCTCACGCCATAACGCCGCGCGACCACCTCGGCGGTCTGGCCCATCGTGTAATAGATGCCGGGGGTCTGCTGCTTGAGCAGCGGGTTGATCAGGTGATCGGTGTTGACGCTTTTCAGGGTCAGGCTGATCGACTCGACGCCGCCGGCGACAATGATCTCGCTGCAACCGGAAGCGATCTGGTTGGCGGCAATCGCAATCGCCTGCAGGCCCGATGAGCAGAAACGGTTGAGGGTCATGCCCGCTGTGCCGGTGCCGAGGCGCGACAGCACTGCGACGTTGCGGCCGATGTTATAGCCCTGCGCACCTTCGTTGGAGCCGGCGCCGACGATGCAGTCCTCGACGCTGGCCGGGTCGATGTCGTTGCGCGTCAACAGGGCGTTGACGCAATGGGCCGCCATGTCATCGGGGCGGGTCTGGTTGAACTTGCCGCGAAAGGATTTGGCCAGGCCGGTCCGCACGCTGTCGACGATCACCACTTCACGCATGGCATACCTCATTGTTGTTGTCGGTTGAAAGTGGACCTGAGCATAAGTCCACCTTCTCGCCGACCGCGAGGATCATTCACCCGGCGTATGCGCGGCCATCGCTTCAGTCCTTGCGCTTCTTCGCCTGCTTGTCGGATTTTTCGAACGCCTCTTCCAGGGCGCGGTTGATCGTGCGCAGCACCTTGACCCTTGCCCAGCGCTTGTCGTTGGCTTCGACCAGGGTCCACGGGGCGACTTCGGTGCTGGTGCGATCGACCATATCGCCGACGGCGGCACGATAGTCATCCCACTTGTCGCGGTTGCGCCAGTCGTCTTCGGTGATCTTGAAGCGCTTGAACGGGATCTCCTCGCGCTCCTGAAACCGCGCCATCTGCGTGTCCTTGTCGATGGCCAGCCAGAACTTGACCACGATCACTCCGGAGTCGGCCAGTTGTTCCTCGAAATCGTTGATCTCGCCATAGGCGCGCAGCCAGTCGGCCGGTTTGCAAAAACCTTCGATGCGTTCGACCAGCACGCGGCCGTACCAGGAGCGGTCGAACACGGTGAATTTGCCGCGTGCCGGGATGTGCCGCCAGAAGCGCCACAGGTACGGTTGCGCCCGCTCCTCTTCGGTCGGTGCGGCAATCGGCACGATGTTGTACTGGCGCGGATCGAGCGCCGCCGCGACCCGACGGATCGCCCCGCCCTTGCCGGCAGCGTCGTTGCCTTCAAACACTGCGACCAGCGCATGGCGGCGCATGCGTTTGTCGCGCATCAGCCCGGACAGGCGCGCCTGTTCGGTGATCAGTTGTTCTTCATAGTCTTTCTTGTCCAGCCGGTGACCGAGGTTGAGGCTGTCGAGCAGGTTCAACTGATCGACCGGCGTGCCCAGCGGCGCGGCGCTGACCTCCTGCGGACTGACATCGGCGCGCTTGAGCGCCCCCTGCAAACCTTCCAGCAAAATCTTGCCCACCGCCAGGCTGCGATAGTTGGCATCGGCGCCTTCGATGACATGCCACGGCGCGTAATCACGACTGGTGCGGCGCAGCACGCGCTCACCGAATTTAACGAACTTGTCGTAGGTTTGCGATTGCTGCCAGTCCAGCGGGCTGATGCGCCAGCTGTGCAGCGGGTCGTCGGCCAGTGCCTTGAGCCGCGCCTTCATCTGTTTCTTGGACAAGTGAAACCAGAACTTGAAGATCAGCGCGCCTTCATCGCAGAGCATCTTTTCCAGACGCTCGGCAGCGGCAATCGCCTGATCCAGACGTGGGTCCTTGAACAACCCGTGCACGCGGCCCTGCAACATCTGGCTGTACCAGTTACCGAAAAAAATCCCCATGCGCCCCTTCGCCGGAAGCATCCGCCAGTAACGCCACGCCGGCGGCCGCGCCAGTTCTTCATCGGTCTGCTGATCGAAGGTGCGCACTTCGATCAGGCGCGGGTCCATCCACTCGTTGAGCAGTTTGACCGTCTCGCCCTTGCCCGCGCCTTCGATGCCATTGATCAGAATGATCACCGGGAAACGCTTCTGCTGCTGCAATTCGAACTGGGCTTCCAGCAAGGCTTCGCGCAAGGCGGGAACAGCCGCCTCATAAGTGTCGTTGTCGATGGCGTGACCGATTTCAGCGGATTCAAACATAGGAACGGCTCCTTCCAGGATTCAGCAAGACTAGCGGATTGGGCACAACCACGGCGCAGAAATTCCAGCGCGTTGCGGATTGTCGGCGTGCACCCGGCCATGCGCCTTGCCATGGATCAAGCAGCGCCGGCACGATCGGCTAGAATGGCGGCCTTGCCGTTGCCGAGCCTGCCATGAAACCTGTACTGCCCCACGCCCAGCTCGACTGGGATGACCAGGGACGCCCGCGTTCGCGAGTGTTCGATGACGTATATTTCTCCGACCAGTCGGGGCTCGACGAAACCCGTTACGTGTTCCTTGAACAAAACCGTCTGGCCGAGCGTTTTGCCGCGCTGCCGGCGAACGGGCGGCTGGTGATCGGCGAAACCGGGTTCGGCACCGGGCTGAATTTTCTTTGCGCCTGGCAACTGTTCGAACAACACGCGGTGGCGGGCGCGCGGCTGCATTTTGTCAGCGTGGAAAAATACCCGCTGAGCCCGGCCGATCTGCAACGCGCCCTGGCGTTGTGGCCGCAGCTCAAGCCGCTGGCCGACCCATTGCTGCGGCAGTACGTGGCGATCCACGACGGTTTCCAGCGCATCACCCTGGCCAACGGTCGGGTGACGCTGACGCTGTTGATCGGCGATGCCTTGGAGCAATTGCCACAGCTCGACGCACAGATCGACGCGTGGTTTCTCGATGGCTTCGCCCCGGCGAAAAACCCCGACATGTGGACCGCTGAGCTGTTCGCCGAACTGGCCCGACTGGCGGCGCCGGGCTCGACCATCAGCACGTTCACCAGCACCGGTTGGGTACGGCGTCTGCTCAATGCCGCCGGGTTCAAGATGAAGCGCACGCCGGGCATCGGTCACAAGTGGGAAATCCTGCGTGGCGAATTCCTCGGCTGGCCGGCAGACGTGACGCCACCCCAGGCGCACAAACCGTGGTTCGCCCGCCCTGCCCCCCCGGTCGGCGAACGCAGCGCGTTGGTGATCGGTGCGGGGCTGGCCGGTTGCGCGACGGCCGCCAGCCTCGCCGCGCGCGGCTGGCAGGTCAGCTTGCTTGAGCGCCACGCGGGCGTGGCGCAGGAAGCCTCGGGCAACCCGCAAGGCGTGCTCTACCTGAAGTTGTCCGCCCACGGCACGGCGCTGTCGCAACTGATCGTCAGCGGTTTCGGCTACACCCGCCGCCTGCTGGAAACCCTGCAACGCGGCACCGACTGGGACGCTTGCGGGGTGCTGCAATTGGCCTTCAATGCCAAGGAAGCCGAGCGTCACGCGCAACTGGCCGAGGCCTTCCCCGAAGATCTGTTGCACTGGCTGGAGCAACCGGCGGCGCAGGCGCGCGCCGGGGTGGGTGTGGCCCATGGCGGATTGTTCTACCCCGAAGGCGGCTGGGTGCATCCGCCCGCGCTGTGTCAGGCGCAAGCCGCGCAGCCGAACATCGAACTGCTCAGCCATCACGACGTGCTGCAACTGCGCAAGGTTGATGACTGGTGGCAAGCGTGGGACGGCGAGCGCTTGCTCGCCAGTGCTGCGGTAGTGGTGCTGGCCGGCGCCGCCGAAATCAAGCGCTTTGCACAAAGCGCCGAGTTGCCGCTCAAGCGCATTCGCGGGCAGATCACGCGTCTGGCGCAAACCCCGCAAAGCGCCGCGCTGAAGACGGTGGTGTGCGCCGAAGGCTATGTCGCACCGGCGCGTCTGAGCGAGCACACCCTCGGCGCCAGTTTCGACTTTCACAGCGATGACCTGACCCCGACCGCTGCCGAACACCAGGGCAATCTGGCCATGCTCGAGGAAATCTCCAGCGATCTGGTCGCCCGTTTGCACATTGATCAACAGCCGCTCGAAAACCTTCAGGGACGCGCCGCATTTCGCTGCACCAGCCCCGATTACCTGCCGATTGTCGGCCCGCTCGCCGACCTGCCAGCGTTCAATCAAACCTATGCAGCGTTGAGCAAGGACGCCCGACAAGTGCCGGACAGCGCCTGCCCGTGGCACGACGGCCTGTACGTCAACAGCGGCCACGGCTCGCGCGGGCTGATTACCGCGCCGCTGTCCGGTGAACTGCTCGCAGCGTGGCTGGACAACGAGCCGCTGCCGCTCCCACGCAGCGTCGCCGAAGCCTGTCACCCGAACCGGTTCGCCCTGCGCAAACTGATTCGCGGCAAGTGATGCTCAGGCGTCGGGCCTGGCGCACAGGCCCAGATCAACGATTCGTAATGCATCGTTGGTCAGGCGGGTAAACACGTCGCCCAAGGCTTTTTCCCGTTCGGCCTTGATGATCTCTGCCTGGCTCAGGTAATCGGCGTCCGACAAGCTGCTTGATTGCTCATCCAGGGCGGTCATTTCTGGTGTGAACTTATCGTCCACAGGTGCGAACTGGCGGGGAAAGGTGCGTTGCAGATAGTGTTTCCAGAATGTCTGCCCAGACATGAAGTTCAACCACTTCGGCGACAGCTCGGCTGTCGTGACCCGGCTCTTCGCCACCTCCAGATCAGCCGCAGTGACGCCGGCTAGTGAGCCGTAGCGCATGTGCCGTGGCTGACCGGGCAACTCCAGGGTCTCGGCAAGCCCGCTGCGATAGGCGAGGCTGACCTCCAGCGGATCGAGTTTGGGGTCTTTAGCGGCATGTTCCAGGGCAATCTCGTCCAGTTGAGCCAGGCGAAACAGGCCACGCCCCAGCTTCAGCAGCGGTTTAGCGCTGGTGATCTTGCCGCCAGCGAGGCTGGTTACCCGATCGATCTCCACCGCGACTTCCAGATAACTGAAATTCATGGCTGCGCTGTCAGTGCAGTTGATCGGGCTGGCGGCCAGGTCCAGCACCTGGTCGCAGAGCACGGCGTCATTCTCTGCGGCCTCGAGCACCGTCCAGACCCGCCGCCGCAGGTCCTCGTTGACCTTTTCCGAATCGGCGCTATTGCCCAGTTCCGCGAGCAGTCGGAACAGCCCCTCGGCGCGCGTATCGTCCTTTAAAGCGTTCCAGATGCGCTCTCGCCCGGCCGATTCGACGCCCGCCGCCTCTGGCAGCCACAGCGACCGTGCCTGCTGTTCATCAAGCCGGGCGATGTCGTTTTCCAGATAGCCCATGCCCACGCCGACATTGTCGCGATAGGTCTGCAGCAGGGTTTTGCTCGGATTGGCCAAAGGATTGCGGCCAAGATTGAGTGTCTGGCTGAAACGTCGAGGCATCTTGAACAGCCACTGCGGCAAGCTCTTGATGTGGTTTTCGCTCAGGTCGGCCCAGTCCAGGTACTGCAAGCGCGCAAGTCCTTTGGGCATTTCCGTGAGACCGCTGTCGCGCAACAACAGCCGACGCAGAAAAAACAGGCGAGTGACATCCGGCGTGGCGCCCAGCGGATTTTCACTCAAATTCAAATAATGCAGCGTGTCCAGACCATTGAGTTTTGCCAGCGTCTGCTCGGTCAACTGAAGCTTGTTGCCCGCCAGACTCAGGCGCTTCAGATCGAGCATGTGCGACAGCACTTCGGGGAAACGGCTGATGCTATTGCCATCGAGTTCCAGCGACTCCAGGTGCTTGAACGACTTGAGAAAGTACGCCACATCATCGGTCAAGGCCATGTCACGCATGGACAACTGCTGAATGTGCGCAAAGCTGATCTCTGCCGGCAGGGTCGGCAGCTTGCCGACGCGCATGCCGTCGAGTTTCAACACGCCAACGGTTTTTCCGTCCTCGTTTTTCTCTTGGTAAAACCGCCGAAAACCGTGTTCGATCAGTTCAGCAAAGGTCTTGCGACTGTGCCGCACTTCTGCCAGATCCGGCCCGACCGTGTTCATCGCCTCGATATCTTCACTCCACGAAAACAGTGCATCGCGCAGGCTGTCCAGATTGTCGCGCAAGGCGTTGACCCGCGTCGCCCGGGTCAGCGCATCGTCACCCAGCCCGTCGATAAACTCGCTGGCCTGCGCTTCGTTCATGCGCGGGTAGAGTTTGCGGACTTTGCGCAGCAATGCCTGTGGGTGCTTCTTCACTGGAGCAGGATCGCTCTGGATACAGACAGGCTCGGCCTCCAGCGCTATCGACTTGCCACTGACCAGCGTGCGCGCCGCGACCTCGCGCTCCGCCAGAGCGGCGTCGAGCAACTCGCTGCGCAACTGGGCCGCGTCGCCCGGCAGTGCACCGGCAGAAGCGCCGGCCTTGACTTGCACCGATGGGGCCGCCTTGAGGATGGCGCCATACAGCGCGGTGGGACCGGAAGCGACTTTACCCAAAGACTTACCGCTACCGTCGAACGCTTCATAGCCGCTGGCAGATTTCACCAACGAGCCCTTGTGGACGGGGCTCGCCGACTCCTCGCCAACGGCTTGCAGAAGCTTTCCGCCAAGTGATTTTTCGCGCAGTTCCAGCCGCCAGCGTGAATCCCAACCGCGCAGGCGTGGCAGCAACTCGATGGCCAGTGTGTCGGTATCGTTGTTGGCCAGGCGCGGCCAGTGAAACCCGGCCAGCGCACGATCAAGGCGCACATGAGCGCTGGTGGTCCGCACCTGCTGTCCGAGCTGCAACGCCACGCGGCCGCTGGTGCGCAGGCTCTGGCGCTGCACACTTGGCGCCTGCTCGATCAGCTTTTTTGCACAGCGCGCGGGGATCTCGGCGAAGACGCTGCGCAGCTTCAGTACCTGATCGACCTCGCTCTTGTCGTAGCGTCGGTACATGCGCTCGAAGGCTGCGCGATGATCGGCGTTGAGCGCCGCGCCGAGTTTCTTGGCCAAGGCCGAGTGCTGCAGGTTTTTCGCCACTTTGCTGCCGAGCAAGGCCTCGACCTCGCTCTGATACAAACCGTCCACCACGGTTTGCAGCAACTGGCCCCGAGCCAATTGGCCCTCACTGACCACCACGCCCAGGGTTTCATCGAGCACCTTGGTTTCAGGATAGGTCGCCGTGACGCTGTCTTCGGCGTCGACGACTTCAATATAACGGTCGGTCGGCCAGCCTTTCATCGCTGGCAAGGTATGCAACTGCTCTTCGACCGGCTGGCCGGAGTGGATCTCGCCCGCCTGCAACTCACGGGTCAGAGTGCGTAACTGCCGCGCCAGACGCGCGCGCTCGACGCCGTCGCGCAAGCGCTCGGGCAGGCTCAGATTGTCGGTGAACGCCTGATGCAAACCCTCAGGCAGGGTGTCGCTGAGGCGACGCAGCATGTCCAGGTCGGTATCGACGAACTCGCTCAACTGCGGATCGATACGCTTGAGCGCGTAGGCCGAATTGCCCCATTCCTCGGGTTCTTCGGCGGGAAGGCGCCAGCCGCCCTCGACGTGCCGGGCAATCCGCGGAACATACGCTGGCGCCCGCCGGGCGTGTTGCAGGCGCCAGACTTTGCTCGCGGGATCGTAATCACCGGCGAAGATTCGATGATCGATGCGGCTCAGGGTCTTGTCGCCGATCTGATAAAAATCCTTCGAGCCCGGAGCGATGGTAAACCCGGTCGGCAGCGGATGTTCATAGGGCGCCAGATCAGGCTTCCACAACCGTGGCTGCCCTGCGCCGTTAACGATGGCGCTGAATTGCGCAAAGAACTGCGGGTGCGCTTGCAGGAGTTTCTTGCCGAGCGTTGCTACGGCTTTCTGCCCAGCGGCGAACGCGCCCATCACGGCAATGTTTTCCACCACGCTGAGCAGATGTGACAGCGCTTGCTGATGATCGCCACGGCGCCAGTCCTCGACGCCTTCATAGACTTCAGCGAGCATCTGCCCGACCGCAACGCCCATCATCAATTGCCCGAGCACCGGTACCACCAGCCCCGCGACCGAGACGACGGTCACACCCAGCTGAATGAAATCCAGCAGGCGTTTCTTGCGTACCTCTTCATCGATATCGTCGGTCGGTACGGCCAGCTTGCGCGCGTCTTGCTGCAGCTTGCCGACATGGCTCTGCACCATGAATTCGAAGAGTGCCACGCTCATCGGCCACTGCTTGACCGATCCAAGATCAAGGCTGTCGGCGAAGGTCTTGAAGAAGTCGGCCTTGTTGTCTTCATCGAGACTGTGGGCGAAATACTCCTTGAAGCTTGCCACCTGCAACTGCTTGGTCAGATATTGCTTGAACGCGGTGAAACTCGGGTATTCATACAACGGTCGTTGCGGTTCGCCGGCCATGTACACCACGCACCTCTCACTGGGGTACAGCTCCACCGATCGGCTGGAAAACACCACCACGCCCCAGACACAACTGTCGAGAATCTTCACGCCTTGCATGATCATCGCTTGCTTGCCATAGAGTTTGATTGCACTCGATAGCACGCCATCGGCGTCGATCAGTTTCTCCAGCACCTTCCGGGTGGCCGCAGTGATATGGCCCTTGAGGGCGGCTTGTTGCATGTCCAGTTGCAACAGCAGTTTTTTCAGCTTGGCGATATCCCGGGTCATGGCGCTGGTGGCGATGACCTTGCCATCGCGGTCCAGCAGGCCGAACACCTTTTGAAAATGCTCCTGATAGCGTTTGCCCAGATCGAGCTCGCGACACAGTTTGGCGAAAGCGGCCGGCGTCAGATCGCTCACGCCCTGCGCCGCACTTTTGATGCGAATGAAACTACCCTTCGGGAAGGTGTCAGCTGCCTCGTCCTTGCTGAAATTCTGCATGGCCGCTTGCAGCAGCGTCGGCGTCGCGTTGGGGAAGGTCTGGATGCCGTTTTCATCGGTGGAGGTTGCCGGGCAACCGCAGTCGACGCCGGGCAGACTGAGAAAGTCTTTCTCGACATCAAACGTGACGGCCGGCCATTTACCGCGCAAGGCCGCGTGCAATTCATCGATGCAGAAGCTATTCAGAGGTTTCAGCGCGAGCAGGTCCTTGTCGACCAGCACTTGCGTGTCGTGCAGGTCACGTACGGTCTGATCGAGTGCCGACAATGCTTCGGGGCTGGCTTTGAGCAGGTGCGCAGGCAAGGTTTTCTGCAGCGTTTGCGCGGTGTCGAGATCGGCGGTGGCCTCAAGCAGCGTACCCAGGATGGCGTCGTCCTGTGGCGAGGTTTTGTTCACTGTGGCGGGCATGGCAATAGTCCTTTATTGCGGGTTGGACCGGTGAACATAGCGAACCTCGGGAATCGCAGGTGGTATCTACCTATCGCCGCCATCACACCCGCGAACTTAACAGTTGATGATGGACCCGTGCTGCGGCTTATAACTTATCGTTCTAAAACTCCACCTACCGTGGCGGGTCAGTTTCTGAGTACCCGCCCTTTTGGCGAGGTCACGCTTGACCCCTCCCCAACGGAAAAACCGGTAAGGATTTTATGTGTGGATTAGCTGGCGAGTTACGTTTTGATCAACAACCTGCAGACCTTGCAGCCATCGAGCGCATCACCCATCACCTGGCCCCGCGCGGCCCTGACGCGTGGGGCTTTCATGCCCAAGGGCCGATTGCCCTGGGCCATCGGCGCCTGAAAATCATGGACCTGTCGGACGGCTCGGCGCAGCCGATGATCGACAGTCAACTGGGCCTGTCGCTGGCCTTCAACGGCGCCATTTACAACTTCCCGGAACTGCGCGCCGAACTCGAAGCGCTGGGTTATGCGTTCTATTCCGGCGGTGACACCGAAGTCCTGCTCAAGGGTTATCACGCCTGGGGTGAGGCACTGCTGCCCAAGCTCAACGGCATGTTTGCCTTCGCCATCTGGGAGCGTGACGCGCAGCGCCTGTTCATCGCCCGTGACCGTCTCGGCGTAAAGCCCTTGTACCTGTCGCGCACCGGCCAGCGCCTGCGTTTCGCATCGGCACTGCCAGCGCTGCTCAAGGGCGGCGATATCAACCCGATTCTCGATCCGGTGGCGCTCAATCACTATCTGAATTTCCATGCCGTGGTGCCGGCGCCGCGCACGCTGCTGGCGGGTATCGAAAAGCTGCCGCCCGCGAGCTGGATGCGCGTCGAAGCCGATGGCACCACCGAACAGAAAATCTGGTGGACCCTGCCCTACGGCCCGAACGAGGACGAGAAAAACCTCAAGCTGGAAGACTGGGTCGACCGCGTACTCGACAGCACCCGCGAAGCGGTGGCGATTCGTCAACGCGCCGCAGTGGACGTCGGTGTGTTGCTGTCCGGCGGTGTCGATTCGAGCATGCTCGTCGGCCTGTTGCGTGAAGTCGGCGTCGAGAACCTGTCGACCTTTTCCATCGGTTTCCAGGATGCCGGCGGCGAGCGCGGCGACGAGTTCCAGTATTCCGATCTGATCGCCAAACACTACGGCACTCAGCACCACCAATTGCGCATCGATGAGAAAGAAATCATCGAACAACTGCCCGCCGCGTTCCGCGCGATGAGCGAGCCGATGGTCAGCCACGACTGCATCGCCTTTTACCTGCTGTCGCGGGAAGTGGCCAAGCATTGCAAAGTGGTGCAGAGCGGTCAGGGTGCCGACGAATTGTTTGCCGGTTATCACTGGTATCCGCAAGTCGACGGCGCGGCTGATCCGTATGCAGCTTATCGCGCGGCGTTTTTTGACCGCAGCTACGAGGACTACGCCGCCACCGTGCAGCCGAAATGGCTGACGGCCAATGATGCCGCCGGGGACTTCGTCAAGGAACACTTCGCCCAGCCCGGCGCTGAGGCGGCGGTGGACAAGGCCCTGCGCCTGGACAGCACGGTGATGCTGGTCGACGACCCGGTCAAGCGGGTCGACAACATGACCATGGCCTGGGGCCTGGAGGCGCGCACGCCGTTTCTCGACTACCGACTGGTCGAACTGTCGGCCCGTGTACCCGGCCAGTTCAAACTGCCCGATGGCGGCAAACAGGTGCTCAAGGAAGCCGCGCGTCGGGTCATTCCAAGTGAAGTGATCGACCGCAAGAAAGGCTATTTCCCGGTGCCTGGCCTCAAACATTTGCAGGGTGACACGCTCAACTGGGTGCGCGAACTGCTGCTTGATCCAAGCCAGGATCGCGGCCTGTTCAACCCGAGCATGCTCGACAAGCTTCTGACTGACCCTCAAGGCCAACTGACCCCGTTGCGCGGTTCGAAACTGTGGCAACTGGCGGCGCTGAACCTGTGGCTCAGTGAACAAGGAATCTGATTGATGAAACCCCACGCCACGTCCATCAACCAACGCCTGCTACGTGGTCAGGCGCCGTCGTACGAACGTTTGCAAGCGCGCCTCGCTGAAGACGGCAGCACCCTGCCCTGCGCACCGATTGCCGTGCATTGCGGCTGGGGCCGGTTGCTGATCGGCCATACCTTCCCGGACCCGGCGTCATTGGCGCAGGAACTGCTCAACGAACAACCCGGCGAGCGCGACATTGCGCTGTACGTCGCCGCGCCGCAGCAGATTCTGGGCCTGGAGCCGACGCAGCTGTTCCTCGATCCGTCCGACACCTTGCGCCTGTGGTTCAGCGATTACCGCCAGGCCACTCGCGTGTTTCGCGGCTTCCGCATTCGACGTGCGCAGAGCGAGGCGGACTGGCAAGGCATCAACCGCTTGTATCAGGCGCGCGGCATGTTGCCGATCGATCCCGAGTTGCTCACCCCGCATCCTCAGGGCGGCCCGGTGTACTGGCTGGCCGAGGATGAAGACAGCGGCGCGGTGATCGGCAGTGTCATGGGCCTCAATCATCACAACGCGTTCAACGATCCGGAAAATGGCAGCAGCCTGTGGTGTCTGGCGGTTGACCCGCAATGTTCGCGTCCGGGTGTGGGCGAGGTGCTGGTGCGGCATCTGATCGAGCACTTCATGAGCCGTGGGCTGAGCTACCTGGATCTATCGGTGTTGCACGATAACCGTCAGGCAAAAAACCTCTACGCCAAACTCGGTTTCCGCAACCTGCCGACGTTCGCGATCAAGCGCAAGAACGGCATCAACCAACCGTTGTTTCTTGGTCCGGGGCCGGAGGCGCAATTCAACCCGTACGCGCGAATCATCGTCGAAGAAGCTCATCGACGCGGAATCGACGTACAGGTCGATGACGCCGACGCCGGGCTGTTCACCCTCAGCCATGGCGCGCGCCGGGTGCGCTGCCGTGAATCGTTGAGCGACCTGACCAGCGCGATCAGCATGACCCTGTGCCAGGACAAAAGCCTGACCCACAAGGTGCTGAAGGCTGCCGGGCTGAATCTGCCGGCGCAACAACTGGCCGGCAATGCCGACGACAATCTGGCCTTTATCGACGAACACCAACGGGTGGTGGTCAAGCCGCTCGACGGTGAACAAGGTCAGGGTGTGGCGGTCGATCTGCAGACCATTGAAGACGTGCAGCAGGCCATCGAAGCAGCGCGACAATACGACAGCCGCGTGCTGCTTGAGAGCTTCCATGAAGGTCTCGATCTGCGCATTGTGGTGATCGGTTTCGAAGTGGTCGCGGCGGCCATCCGCAAACCGGCCGAAGTGGTCGGTGACGGTCAGCATTCGATTGGTGAACTGATCGAGGCGCAGAGCCGCCGTCGGCAAGCGGCTACCGGTGGCGAAAGCAAGATTCCGGTGGACCACGAAACCGAACGCACCTTGCATGCGGCCGGTTACACCTACGACAGCGTTCTGCCGGCCGGCGAACATCTGTTCGTGCGCCGCACCGCCAATCTGCACACCGGCGGCACCCTGGAAGACGTCACGGCGATTCTGCACCCGACCCTGGTCGATGCCGCTGTGCGCGCGGCGCGGGCGCTGGATATTCCAATGGTCGGCCTCGACCTGATGGTGCCGGCGGCGGATCAGCCAGAGTACGTGTTCATCGAAGCCAACGAACGCGCCGGCCTGGCCAACCACGAGCCGCAACCGACGGCGGAGCGCTTTGTCGATCTGTTGTTTCCGCATAGTCAGGCGGCGGTCTGAACCCATCCGATCGTTCCCACGCTCAGCGTGGGAATGCCTCAAGGGACGCTCCGCGTTCCAAGGGGACGCAGAGCGTCCCGGGCTGCATTCCCACGCTGAGCGTGGGAACGATCAGCGCTCAACCCATCAGGAGTTTCCATGACCCTGCAAATCCCCGAACCGGATCTGAACTACCTGCAAAAAGTCCTGCTGGAAATGCTCGCCATTCCCAGCCCCACCGGCTTCACCGACACCATCGTGCGCTACGTCGCCGAGCGTCTGGAAGAACTCGGCATCCCGTTCGAAATGACCCGGCGCGGAACCATTCGCGCCACGCTCAAGGGCAAGAAGAACAGCCCCGACCGCGCAGTCTCGGCGCACCTCGATACCATTGGCGCCGCAGTCCGCGCAGTCAAGGACAACGGCCGTCTGACCCTCGCCCCGGTTGGCTGCTGGTCGAGCCGCTTTGCCGAGGGCAGCCGTGTCAGCCTGTTCACTGACAGCGGCGTGATTCGCGGCAGTGTCTTGCCGCTGATGGCGTCCGGGCATGCATTCAATACCCAGGTCGATGAAATGCCGATCAGTTGGGATCACGTCGAACTGCGCCTTGACGCTTACTGCACGACCAAGGCCGATTGCGAGTCGCTGGGCATCAACGTCGGTGACGTGGTCGCGTTCGATCCGCTGCCGGAATTCACCGAGAGCGGCCATATCAGCGCCCGCCACCTCGATGACAAGGCCGGCGTCGCGGCGCTGCTTGCCGCACTCAAAGCGATCATCGACAGCGGCGAGGAGTTGATGATCGATTGCCATCCGCTGTTCACTATCACCGAAGAAACCGGCAGCGGCGCGGCGGCGGCATTGCCGTGGGACGTCAGCGAGTTCGTTGGCATCGACATCGCCCCGGTCGCGCCCGGCCAGCACTCCAGCGAACACGCCGTCAGCGTGGCGATGCAGGATTCCGGCGGCCCGTATGACTATCACCTGTCGCGGCACTTGTTGCGCCTGGCCGGTGAACACGAGCTGCCGGTGCGCCGCGACATGTTCCGCTATTACTTCAGCGACGCCCATTCGGCGGTGACTGCCGGGCATGACATTCGCACCGCCCTGCTCGCCTTTGGCTGCGATGCGACCCACGGCTATGAGCGTACGCACATCGACAGTCTGGCGGCGCTGAGCCGGTTGCTCGGTGCTTACATTCTGAGCCCGCCGGTGTTCGCCAGCGACGCGGCGCCGGCCAATGCCTCGCTGGACCGCTTCAGTCATCAGATCGAACACGACACGCAGATGGAGAGCGAAACGCGGGTGCCGCCGGTGGACAGTCTGGTGGGGCAGCGTTCCGACAGTTAGGGCATCGTTGCCTGAGATACCGCTATCGCGAGCAGGCTCACTCCTACAGGGGATCGCATTCCAATTGCAGGAGTGAGCCTGCTCGCGATGGCGCCGGTCGAGGCACTACAAAAACTGGCAGGCCAACACCAATCGCCGTAGCATCGCGCCATTGATTTAGCCGAGGTGCCCATGCTGATTCCCCACGACCAACTTGAAGTCGACACCCTCACCCGCCTGATCGAGGATTTCGTCACCCGCGACGGGACCGACAATGGCGATGACACGCCGCTGGAAACCCGTGTACTGCGCGTCCGCCAGGCGTTGACCAAGGGCCAGGCGCTGATCGTGTTCGATCCGGAAAGCGAGCAGTGCCAGTTGATGCTCAAGCACGATGTGCCCAAGCATTTGTTCGACTGACGCTCAGCGAACCTTCTGCACACCTTCCTTGCGCTTGATCCGGTCGTAGACTTCGGAGCGGTGCACGTGCACGTTTTGCGGGGCTTCGACGCCAAAGCGCACGCTGGAGCCATTGACCGACAGAACACGCAACGAGATGTCGTCACCGATAGAAATCAACTCACCAACGACACGGCTGAGTACAAGCATGAGATACGTCCTTCAGGGTTAGCGAACCCAGAAGATGCGCGGCTTGCGGCGGCGACACAATGCGCAGCAGGCAAATCAGTTTTGCCTTACAGCCTTGCGCGCTTCGAGCCGTCAGACGTTTCCCGCAAAACACCGTCAAGCCGCGGAAAACCGCGGCCCGAACAGGATCACACTGGCGCCGATCACACACAGCGCCACACCGATCCAGTCAGAGCCCAATGGGCGCACGCGCTCGACCACCATCAGCCAGCCAATCGAAGCGACGATATAGATTCCGCCGTAAGCGGCATATGCGCGTCCGGCGTAGTTGGCTTCGACGCGGGTCAGCAGGAGTGCAAACAGCGTCAGACTCATCAGCGCAGGAATCACCCACAGCGCACTTTTGCCCTGGCGTAGCCACATGAAGAAGGCGAAACAACCGGCGATCTCGAACAGCGCCGCGAAGAAGAACCACAAATAATTGAGCATCGATGCGTCTCGACAGGGTGACCATTGCGGCCACCCTAACGACGCCGTCTGCTGCGGGCAAGTTCAGCCGTTGTTCTGTTTGGCCTTGGCACGCATTTTCGCGGCCATGCTGGTCATTTCGTTATAGAGCAACTGCGGGTTCTTCTGCTTGATCGCCCAGGCCATGCGCCCTTGTTCGTGGGGCAGGATCATGAACTCACCGGCGGCCACTTGCCGGTAGATGTAGTCGGCGATATCCGCGGCAGTGATCGGCGAACTTTCCAGCAACTTGCCCACCTGGGCCTTCATCGCCGGAGTCGGCCCGCGGAACGAATCGAGCAGGTTGGTCTGAAAGAACGACGGGCAAACCACGTGCACGCCGACTTCCTGTTGTGCCAGTTCGATCAACAGACTTTCCGAAAGCGCTACCACACCGGCCTTGGCCACGTTGTAGTTGCTCATGGCTGGCCCCTGCATCAGCGCCGCCATGGAGGCGATGTTGATGATCTTGCCTTTGCTCTGCTCGAGCAGCGGCAGGAACGCCTTGCAGCCCTTGACCACGCCCATCAGGTTGATCGCGATCTGCCAGTCCCAGTCTTCCAGCGATAACTCGCTGAAGAAACCGCCCGAGGCCACGCCGGCATTATTGACGATGATGTCGATGCCGCCGAGTTTCTCTTCACACGCTTGGGCGAACGCTGTGAGCTGGCTGTAATCACGCACATCGCAGCGCTGGATAAAACCGTCACCACCTGCCTCACGGATCAGCTTCAGGGTTTCCTGAAGGCCCGGTTCGCTGACGTCGGACAGCGCCAGCTGCCAGCCCTCACGCGCCCAGCGCAGCGCGATTTCGCGGCCCAGACCGGAGCCCGCGCCAGTGATCATCATGCGATTTTGCATAGCAGACAGCCTTGTTGTTCCGGGAAAGATGCGCCGAGTGTAGCGAACGTTCGGCCACCACCCACGCTCCATCAGATTGCTGAATGGTGAGTGCAAACCGGGGCGCGTTGGATTCAATGAGGGCGAGTAAGTTCTGAACTAGCCGGGCGAAAAAAAGAAATAAGCCTGCAATCCAAATACATTAAAAAAACATGGAATTTTTTCCACTTGGCACAAGTCGGAACTTGTAAGCCGGCTGGAATAACTTGGTATCCAGTCGCCCTTGAACATCGAGACTTCTCGACATTACCAACAAGGAAATCGACATGGGCACAATTCTTATCATCATCCTGATCCTGTTGCTGATCGGTGGTCTGCCGGTCTTCCCGCACTCCAGAAGTTGGGGTTATGGTCCCTCGGGCATCATCGGTGTCGTACTGGTCGTGCTGTTGGTGTTGTTGTTACTCGGCAAGATATGACGATTTAAAGCTGAAAAAAAGAGGCCCTGTTCAGGGCCTCTTTTTTATTGCGCGTTTTTTAACAGCAATCAGTCCGGCTTGCCGTGAATCACACCGGCGGTGTTATCCAGCAGGCTCTTGGTCGCGGTTTGCAGAAACGCTTCCAGCTTGAGTTTCAGTTCGGCGGTGCGCGGTGCATTCGGCACTACTTCGGCATGCGGATTGGCACCGAGTTGGTATTGCCAGATTTTCGGCCCCATGTCCTTGTCGCGCGGCAACACCAGAATCTGGTCGGCGGTGACAATCGCCGTGGTCTGCTCGCTGCCCGATGGCTTGATCACACCGAAACCGGTATCGCCCTGCGGCAGGTTGAGCAGGTCGCGGCCCCAGCACTGGTGACGCACTTCGCCACCGAGACGGCCCATGATGGTCGGCACGATGTCGATCTGGGTGCCCACCGTATGGTCACGCGTACCGAACTTCTGCTGGATGCCCGGGGCGATCATCAGCATTGGCACGTTGAAGCGACCCAGGTCCATTTCGGTGATCTGACGCTCGTTGCCGAAGCCATGGTCGCCGACGATGACGAACAGGGTCTCGTTAAAGTACTTCTCTTTGCGCGCCTTTTCGAAGAACTGGCCCAGCGCCCAGTCGGAGTAGCGCATGGCAGTCAGGTGTTCGTTGAGACTGCCACGGTCGGTCACGCGCTCGACCGGCAATGGCGTCGGCAAGGCGTATGGCGTGTGGTTGGACAGGGTTTGCAGCAGCGCGTAGAACGGCTTGCCGTTTTCCCGCGCTTTCAGCTCCTGCAGACCACGGTCGAACATGTCCTGGTCGGACACGCCCCACGTCGGGTCGGAGAACACCGGATTGACGAAGTCGTTGCGGCCGACGAAGTTGGTCATGCCCTGGTTGCTGAAGAAGCCCGACTGGTTATCCCAGGCAAAGTCGCCGTTGTAGACGTACACGTCGTCGTAGTCACGCGCACTGAGCAACTGCGGCAGGCCGGACAGCTTGTGGCTGCCTTCCGGCGTCTGCATCAGGTATTCGAAACCCGGCAGGTTGGGAAAGCAGGCCATGGTCGCGAACATGCCCTGGTGGGTGTGCGTGCCGTTGGAGAAGAAGCGGTCGAACAGCAGGCCTTCCTTCGACAGCTTGTCCAGGTAAGGCGTGATATTGCCCGGCGCGCCCAGAGCACCGACCGAGTGACCGGCCATGCTTTCCATCAGGATCACCACGACGTTCTTGATCGGCAGGGTCTTGTCGGCCGGCGGCATGTAGTCACGGCGCACCGCAGCGATGTCGGCGTCGACCAGTTTGTCGTCCGGCATCAGCAGCATGTCGCGCACCACTTGCTGCGCCTGCTCCTGCGGCAAAGTGGCTTTCCAGATATTGTCACGGTCCTCGCCCATGCGTGCCTTGGCGGCAGCGATCAGCGACAGCGTGCCGTTGAGGCCGAGCTGGTTGGCGAAGTTGGAATCGGTGGTGTACACGTCGCCCCAACGCATTGGCGGGCCTTGACGCAAGGTGCCGCGCGCAGCCACCACGCAGATCAGCAGGCAAACCACGAACACCGCCAGACGGGTGTACCACGGCGCGACCTGACGCGAGCTGACACTGCCGCCGCTGAACGGCCCGCGCGGGCGGGTGGCGCGGTCGGCGCCCTTGAAGGCAAGGGTCAGAATGACCGTGCCGATGACCCACGCCAGCAGGTAGCGCACCACCGGGAAACCGTACCAGAGCATGCTCATCACGGTTTTCGGGTCTTCTTTCACGTACTGGAACACCAGACCGTTGAGGCGCTGGTGGAATTCGCGGTAGAAGTCCATTTCCATCAGGCCGAGGAACAGCGCGATGCTCGAAGCGATGGTCAGCCACAGACGGAAGAAGCCGCGTGCCGCCATGGCCCGGGCGCTGAACAGCGCCAGCACCAGCGGAATGCACAGGTAGACCACCAGGCGCAGGTCGAAACGCAGGCCATTGACGAACGCTTCAAGGAAGGTCGAGACCGGGGTGTCGAGGATCATCTCGCGGTTGTAGACCAGCAGCGCGAGGCGCAGCACGGAAAACATCACCATCATGACCAGCGCACAAAGCAGCGTGTAGGCCAGATGCGATTTGACGGTCGGTTGCAGCAGGCGACTGGAAGATCGCTGCTGATTCAGGGCGTCCGGGTTTGCCATGTCGTTTTAGGACCCATTGGAAAGTTGAAGTTGCAAAGAATAAAGCGGCGCCAAGCCCTCTATTGGTCATTCCAGACCCCGGGGCGTGCGCGGTGCGCAAATGTTGCACGATCACCCGCACCATTGCCATTGATTACTGCCGCGCTGCCAGATGCTTTCATTTAGAGCCCTGACAGCGAGGCAACAGCGCGGGCGAATTGTCGGGAAGACTTTGTGAAAATTTCGTCCAACGCATATCTGGAAACACAATAAAGCCGAAAACGAAACGCCCCGAATCAATCGGGGCGTTTATTTTCAAAGTGCGCGGATTATTTCTCGGCGCGCTGTTTCAAGGCTTTGAGTGTATTGAAGGGTGCATCGACCACGAACTTGTTGGCAACCATGGCGGGCACGCTGCCGCCTGGTTCGGTGTGCACTTGATAGGTCACTTCGACCCGATCGCCTTTGGGTACGAACTTCCAGAACCCCTTGACCTGCTGCACCCGCACAAAACCCTTTTCTTCCGGCAGATAAGTCGGCACGCCCTCAAGATTGCGGGTCAGGCTGCCATCGGCGCCTTCGACGGTGGTGATGCGCAACACCGAATCACGCGGAGTCACCGGCCACGGCGTGTTGAACTGGGTGTAGGTCCAGCTCTGTTCGCCTTCGTGCTTGAGCAGTTTCTGGGTCTTGCACTCGTGAATCCAGGCGCAGGCACCGGCAACGTCTTCCTGCAGCGCGCGTAGTTTGGCGATGGTGGTCTTCATCAGCGCAACGCCCTGATAGGACTTATAGTCTGAGCCGGGTATTTCGCTCAGCGAGACCTTGATGCCGTCCTCGTTCTTGGCGACTTTCCAGTCTTCCGCCTGGGCAACCGAGGTGGCCAGCACAGCGGCCAAACCACACAACACAGCGATACGATGCAGCGAACCCATAGTCTTTTCCTTATTGTTGAAGTTCCGTTGCCTTGACACATCAGGCCGCAGTCATGGCTTCCCACCAACCGATCAGCCTGATCGCTTCTTCGGCGCTGTTGCCACAGACTTCAATGTCGGCAGCGAAGCCTGCGCAGACTGGCGGACGCTCCGGGCGGCCGAAAATGCTGCACAGGTTATCGACCGACAGCTGCACGCAACGTTCGCCGGCAGGTTTGCCTTCGGGCATGCCGGGAATCGGCGAACTGATGGACGGGGCAATGCAGCAAGCGCCACAGCCTTCACGGCATTTCATGACGAACAATCCTCGCGACGGGCGATGTGTAAAGAGACGGGAAACAGAGTAACCGCTAAAACGGCTGTTTCAAATTGTCTGCGGCGGCTTTTCAGCGATAAGTGAAAGTGACTGACCAGTCTCCGACAAAGCGTCTGTTCTGCGGGTCACAGGCAGGCATCATTCACTGTTTGAATTCGAAGTCCAGCGCCGCGCCTTCGACTTCACGGCGTTCGTCATTGCGCAGTTGCAACTGCATTTCGTTGCTGAGCAGACGCCCGTTGAGCTGGAAGCCGCTGTCTTTTTCGCCAAACATCTGCGGCAGAATCGCCTCGCGCTTGGGCAGTTCCACGGTGCCCTTGGGCTTCAACTCTTCAACCATATCCTTGGGCAGGCTGAGGTCGAGCTTCGCCGACGGCAATCGGGTTTTTGCCACTTCGCTGGCGGGTTTCGATTTCGAGGCTACCGGGCGGCGCTTCTTCACCGTGGCGGCTTTTTTCGACTGGGCTTTTTTGGCGGGTGCCGCGGTTTTCGCGGTTTTCTTGCTCGTACTGGTCGCAGCCGGTTTTTCCTGGGGGGCAGCCGCCAAGACGCTCGGCACCTGACCGATCATCAACGAACCCAGCAAAACCCACGCGGCAGGAACAATCGCTTTCATGGACCCAACGAACTAACGGCAGAGGGCCACATGCTCGCTCGTTGTGCGCAACAAGACAAGCCTGACCTGCCGCTCGTTCAGAATCCGCCAGCGGTTTCCTGACACAGCTGGGTCGCCAACAACCCTAGCGTCATCAACGCCCGTTCCGCCTCGCGGTTCCACGGAATCCCGCAATTGAGGCGGATACAGTGGTTGAACTGCTCGGTGTTACTGAAGATCAACCCCGGCGCAATACTGATGCCCTGCTGCAACGCACGCACATGCAATTCTTGCGTATTGACCCGTCCCGGCAAACTCACCCAAAGGATGAAACCGCCCGTGGGACGGGTCATTTGCGTGCCTTCGGGGAAATGCTGCTGCACCGCCAACTGGAAGGCGCTGAGGTTTTTCCGGTATTCCTGGCGGATGTACCGTAAATGCCGGTCATAGCCGCCGTTTTCCAGATAAGCGGCAATCGCCATCTGCGTGACACTGCAGGCCGAATGCGTGCTGAAGGTCTGCAAACGCTGGATTTCCTGCTGATACTTGCCAGCGATCATCCAGCCGATCCGCACACCCGGCGACAGGGTCTTGGAGAAGCTCGAACAGTAGATCACCCGATCGAGCCGGTCATAGGCCTTGAGCGCCTTGGTTTTGCCCTGCTCGAACATCAACTCGCCATAGATATCGTCTTCAACGATCTGGATATCGAAATCCGAGGCCAGCCGCAGCAGTTGCTTCTGCCGCTCCTCGGGCATGGTCCCGCCCAGCGGATTGCTCAGGCGCGTGGTCAACACCAACGCCTTGATCGACCACTGGTTGGCCGCCAGTTGCAGCGCTTCCAGGCTCATACCGGTTGCGGGGTCGCTAGGGATTTCGATGACTTTGAGACCAAGCAGATCGGCCAGTTGCAACAGACCGTAATACGTCGGAGATTCAGCAGCGATCAGATCCCCCGGCCGGGTCAACACCCGCAACGACATTTGCAGGGCATCGACACAACCATGGGTGATCACCACCTCAGACGGATCGACCACCACCCCAGCGTCGCGCATGCGAATCGCCACCTGCCGACGCAGCGGTTCAAAACCAGGACTGAACATGTAACTGAAAGCGCGCGGGCTATGGAAGCGCGTGACCTTGGCCAATTGCTGATGCAACGCGCGCACCGGCAAATAATCGACACTCGGCACCGCCGCACCCAGCGGAAACACCCCTTCACGGCGCGACTCGACCAACACCTGCTGAATGATACTGCTGCGCGTCACCAGCCCCGGCCGCTCAACCCGCGCAATGTCTGGCGTCGGCGCCGTCAACGCCGGCGTCTGGTGCACGTAATAACCCGACTGCGGCCGCGCCCGGATCAAGCCCTGATCCTCAAGATTGGCGTAAGCCTGCAACACCGTCGCATGACTGACATTGAGCTGCGAGCTCATCTTGCGCACCGAAGGCACCCGCTCCCCCGGCTGATAAACGCCACGCCGAATATCCTCGGCCAGCTGCTGAGCAATACGTTGGTAGAGCAAGAGATTGGTCATGACGCAGCACTCGATTTCACGGGCGATTTTATTCTTGTGCGAAACAATACCGGAACAGTTTAGAAGTGTACTGGGACAGTTGTCACTTTAGTCGACGATACAGTGCGGTGTCTGCGGAGACTGTGCTGTTTTTTTGAGAAGGGGTCGAGAATGTCGCTAAAGATCAAGAGCCCCTCACCCTAGCCCTCTCCCGGAGGGAGAGGGGACGGACCGCAGTGGATGCGAGAGATACGCCGACCTGGGATGTCGAGTTGAATACAGCACTTGAAAAGCACACCAATCGGCTCCCTCTCCTCGGGGAGAGGGCTGGGGTGAGGGGCGAATCCACCGAAAATCCCAAGCCAACCACCCGCTTCTAACCACTCAACAATGAGCGTTAGCTCGCGTGCTCTTGATCTTGCCTAACCAGCGACATCGGAAGGCTGAGCGCAGGGATTGATCCGGGCGTGGGAGCGCAGCGACCGTACGACGAAGTCGTACACAGCGGACGTAGGTGCAGCGAAGCAAACCGTAGCCGCTGCGCCCGGATCAGTCCCGGAGCAAAGGGACCCGAGCCTGCGAGGGCCGAACGCAGGAGCAAGCCTTTTCGGTTACCTTTTCGGCGTCTGGAAAAGGTGACTCGCCGTAAGGGCCATCCCTTTCAAGGTCTTTTCGTTTTTTTAGCCTTGATTAACCGGTCCGTTGAAACATGCGCATGTACTGCGGTGCCCTGGACCCATGTTTTAGGCTTGGGCACTTTGGGACCGCGAGGGCTTTTCGCGACTTGTTTGGGCTGGATATTTCTGGCCAGTTCCAATAAGCGCTGGGCCAGTTTTTCTAGCGGGATAACGGGAAGATGTTCCGCGGGCAACGCAATTTGCATTCCCTCATACCCACTCCTGACTTGAACCGCCAAGTGATAGATAGAGGCCTCCCATCCTTTAGGCTGGGTATCGCGATGAGCTTGCTCAACACTTCGTTTGAGGACGGCCAGAACGTTATAGGCCAGTACCGCCGTAGCGAACCCGAGCAAGGCAGCCTTTGGGCTACCAAGAGTTTCAATCTCACTTTCCAGAATCGCTTCCAGTCGCTGGAACATACCTTCAATGCTCCAGCGGCGGCGATACAGTTCCGCGATCTGTGGCGCACTGACGCTCTCAGGCAGGTTGCTCCAGAACATCAAACTGCTGTCACCGGAGTCCGTTGGCGAATGAAGCGTCAGCTCGACACGCCGGCATTGGTAACCGCCTCTGACCTGGATGATCTGCTCTCGCACAGTGCCTGTTTCCACAGGTACCGGCTCTTGCCATTCACCCTCTTGAATCAAGCGTGGATGTTTGGCTTGCTGACGAATGACAAACGAGGTTTGAACCTGCTCACAGGCCTCCATAACCGGCAGCGTGCAGTAGAGCCGATCAGCCAGCCAGACTTGGCCCGGCTCGGCATTGGCCAATAGAGGCAGCACACAAACACGCTCACTTGCGTACGCATCCTCACACGCCTGAAGGTCGATGACCTGGTCCAGATCGGGGTCGTAGGCAACCACCGAAAAACCGGGACGAGCAGCGCCGCGCTCATTACGTAAAGCTCCTAGACGCTTCTCAGTGGACGCCAAGTGGTTGCCATCCACCACCCGAATCTGCCAGCCCGGCAACATCGCCGTGCAGCCCAACTCCCTGATGGTTGGAGTCAGGCGCTGTGCACAGCCCGTAACCAACGCGCGCAACAGAGCAGGCTCGGTACGACTGATCTTGTCGTAAAGAGCCGCCAAGCTCACAGGAAGATCTTCAAGCTGTCGCGCGGCGGCGTGAAGGGATGGCTTCAAGCCCAATGAAACAAGGGACATCAGCTTGATAATGGTCGAAAACAGCAGTTCGCGAGAGTACTGCCGTTGCCGATGCTCTTCGAAAACCTGATCGATCCACTCAGGGGCAATAGCCTGCTCCAGCGCCAATTTGGCCATGACACTGGCAGGTGCTTTTTTCTCGAAACGCGCTAGAACATCGGCCCACATCGTTCGGGTATCCCTAAATGAATTTCAGGGGATTTTACAGAAGACCTTGAAAGGGATGGCCGTAAGGGCGAAACCGCCATCAGCATCACCCAAAAAAAACGGATATTCACCCAAAAACCCAAGAACCTGGTCGGCCCAGAGGCCGCCAAGGCCAACCTAACGAGCCGCCCCGAGCTGCCCCTTTTCATCAGAAAAAACAATCTCAACCCGACGATTCTGCGCACGCCCACGCTCGGAAGCATTGGCATCCACAGGATACTCATCCCCATACCCCTCAACCTGAATCCGCTTGTCATCAATGCCCAGGTCAATCAACACATCCGCCACCGACTGCGCCCGGTCGCGAGACAACTTGAGATTCTCCTGCTTGCCCCCGGTACTGTCGGTATAACCCTCGATCCGCACCACCCGCTTGGGATTCAACTGCAGAAACTGGACAATCTTCAGCACCACCCGATTGGCCGAATTCTTCAGCTCCGCCTCACCAGTATCGAACAGCACATCGCCCAGCGTCATCACCAGACCCCGATCAGTCTGCGTAGTCGCCAGTGCGACAATCTGCTCCTCAAGCCATTTGCCCTGCTGCTGCACACTCAACAGCTTCGATTCGCGCAAGGCCAGTTGCAAACGCTGACGCTCCAGCTCCAGCTTGGCCGCACGCTCTTCGTTGAGCACCTGATTGGTATGCTCGCGAGCAATTTCGCTGTAACGCTGGCTCAGATAAGCGTAATGCACCACGTCCGCACCGCTACCCCAATAGGTCGACAGGCGATCGGCGCGCGCCAAAGACTCACCGGCACGAATCACATCTTTCGGCGCGATACGCAACACGCTGGAATCTTCCTTGACCTTCTGAAAGTCGCTGCCAGCCTGTTGCAAGGCCGCTTCACTGTGCTGACCGGCGCAGCCAGAAAGGCTCGCGCAACCGACGAGGATCACGCCGCCGAGAATTTTCGCTGACAGGTTCATTGGGCACTCCCCAGTTGCTTGCGCAGTCGGGTGATGCGGGTGTTCAGTACATTCAATTGCTCTTCACTTTTCTGGGTCAGCACCTTGGCTTCGGCCAGCCGCGCATCCAGTTCAGCCTGCTCGGCGCGCATCCGCGCGTTGCGGTAAGACTGGTCGGCCATGTTGCCTCTGGCGCGGGTGTACTTGGTTTCCGCCAGTTTCATTTCCGGCACTTCGTCGGCCGTGGCCCCAACAGCCTTGGCCTGTGTGATGGCCTGTTCGGTCAGACGCATTTGTTCGATGGGTGCCGGATCGGTCGCGCAACCGGCCAGAGCCAGAACGGCCACGGCCGCGAAAAGAGGTCGAATACTCACTAAGAATCCCTACTGTTTGGGGGCGCTGACGGCTTGTTGCGGTTGTTGCTGCTGCGCCTTCCAGCGCTCGATATTGCGTTGCAGCGCGGCTTCCGTCAGTCCAGACGCGGGCAATTCTGTCATCTTTTTGGCTAGCTGTCCGCGCAACCACGGATCGTTACATGCCGAGTTATGGGAAACCGCGAGAAACAAACCGGGCCGATCGATGGGTTGCTCGAACGCCAGCAGGTCATTGGTCATGCCCAAGGCCTGCGCGGCGGCCATCCCTGAATAGCGAGCGGCGAGTACATATTCCACTTCTCCCAGAAGCAGTTTCTGCAGAGCCTGGGTGAGGTTGGCTGTCTTGGTCAGGGTCAGATTCTGCTCGGCGAAAATGCCGAATGCCTGGGTCATCCGCGACTTTTCCGACAGCGCGCCGGCATGCCCGTGCAGGTCTTTGGCGTCGCTGTAAACCAGGGTCGAGCCTTTGCGTGTCCAGACCAGATAGTCGTTTTCCAGCAGCGGCGGATGAATGTAATCGAGGGTTTCCAGCTCGTTGAGGGTCAGCGGCGCGTCGGCGAGCAGGTCCATGCGCCCGCTGCGCACCTCGTCGAGCGCCTGCGCGCGTTTGCCGGCATACAGCAGCTCGATTTTGATGCCGAGGTCTTTGCCGACTTGCTGCAACAGGTCGGCACTGGCACCGATCAGCCGTTTCGGGTTTTGGGGGTCCTGCCACAGGTACGGTGGCGCATCGGGGCTACCGGTGACGACGAGTCGCTCGCACTTGCCCGTCGCTGATGCCACCAGGGGCAACAGGGCCAGACCCAACAACCATCCGCAGCGCAGATCCATGGCAACACGCTCCACTCAAATCCAGGACAAAAAAAACCCGACCAAACGGTCGGGCTCTTTATAAGTGAAGCGGCTGGATTAGACCAGCTTCTCCAGCTCAGGTACGGCTTCGAACAGGTCAGCCACGAGGCCGTAATCGGCCACCTGGAAGATCGGCGCTTCTTCGTCCTTGTTGATCGCAACGATCACTTTGGAGTCTTTCATGCCGGCCAGGTGCTGGATCGCGCCGGAAATACCGACGGCGATGTACAGCTGTGGCGCAACGATCTTGCCGGTCTGGCCGACCTGCATGTCGTTGGGTACGAAACCTGCGTCGACCGCGGCGCGCGAAGCACCAACGGCAGCGCCGAGCTTGTCGGCCAGCGCGTACAGATGCTTGAAGTTGTCGCCGTTCTGCATGCCGCGGCCGCCGGAAACGACGATCTTGGCAGCAGTCAGCTCTGGACGATCGGACTTGGCCAGCTCTTCGCCAACGAAGCTCGAAATGCCTGCATCGTGCGCAGCGCCAACGGCTTCAACAGCCGCCGAACCACCTTCAGCGGCAACCGGGTCGAAACCGGTGGCACGCACGGTGATCACTTTGATCGCAGCGGTCGATTGCACGGTAGCGATGGCGTTACCGGCGTAGATCGGGCGTTTGAAGGTGTCAGCGCTTTCGACCGAGATGATCTCGGAGAGCTGGTCAACGTCCAGCGCGGCAGCAACGCGCGGCAGAATGTTTTTGCCGTTGGAGGTGGCGGCAGCCAGGATGTGGCTGTAGCCAGTGCCCCCGCCTTCATGGGCAAGAGCTGCAACCAGCGGAGCAACGTTTTCCGGCAGCTGATGCGCATAAGCGGCATTGTCAGCGTTGAGGACTTTGCTCACGCCAGCGATCTTCGCAGCGGCGTCGGCCACCGGGCCTGCGCCCTGACCGGCCACCAGAACGTGGATGTCGCCGCCGATTTTGGCAGCGGCAGCCACGGTATTCAGCGTGGCCGGAGCCAGCACTTTGTTGTCGTGTTCGGCGATTACCAAGATAGTCATGATTAGATTACCTTCGCTTCGTTTTTCAGTTTCTCGACCAGTTCAGCCACCGACTTGACCTTGATGCCCGCGCTACGTGCAGCCGGCGCTTCGACTTTAAGAGTCTTGTTGGTGGAGGCGGTGGAAACGCCCAAAGCGTCCGGAGTCAGCGTCTCGAGAGGCTTCTTCTTGGCTTTCATGATGTTTGGCAGGGACGCATAACGCGGCTCGTTCAAACGCAGGTCGGTGGTGACGATGGCCGGCAGTTTCAGCGAAACGGTCTGCGCGCCGCCGTCGATTTCGCGGGTCACGGCAACCGTGTCGCCGGAGACTTCGACTTTCGAGGCGAACGTACCCTGACCGTAGCCGCTCAGTGCAGCGAGCATCTGGCCGGTCTGGTTGTTGTCGCTGTCGATTGCCTGTTTGCCGAGGATCACCAGCTGCGGCTGTTCCTTATCGACCACAGCCTTGAGCAGCTTGGCCACGGCGAGGGAAGTCAGATCTTCCGCAGATTCGACGAGGATGGCACGGTCGGCACCCAGAGCCAGTGCGGTACGCAGCTGTTCCTGAGCGGTGGTCGGGCCGATGGAGACGACGACGATTTCAGTCGCAACGCCCTTCTCTTTCAGGCGTACGGCTTCTTCCACTGCGATTTCGCAGAACGGGTTCATCGACATCTTGACGTTGGCGAGATCGACGCCGGAATTGTCCGCCTTGACGCGAACCTTGACGTTGTAATCCACAACGCGTTTGACAGCTACAAGAACCTTCATGGATTCCTCGTTACTCTCCGGTGAAAAGAAAGTCGCCTAGGCGAACCTGGCGGTTGATGTTCATCAGGCTAAAGGGCACCTCTAAAAACGCCGACGAGGGTGCAAGGTCGCTTTCGTGGCGAATGCCGCTGACCGTTCGTCAGCGGTGACTGACCAGTCGTGGATATTCAACCCCTGCAAGCTGCGCGAAAAACGGCGCTGCGCTTGACCTTCAAATGCCTGTGCCCTGTCTTTAGACGTGCTCCTGACAGCGCCAGTCTGCTTACGACCAGCGCAAAACCGCCCGTATCTTGACCGGAACGCCTATTCCGGTCAATACAGCAAAATGACCACTCATAAGCCGCGCTTCTTTGATTTATGTGGGCTGGAGGCAATTCAAACAAACGTTTGTATTGGACGCTGGGAGTGGTGTAGATATAATGCGCCGCCTAGAGAGAAAGGTGGGTTTTCCGTTATCCCCCTTGACGTTAACGTAAAGGCTGGCGGGATGCGACATCAAACCTCCAAATCAGAAAAAAAACTGTTGAGCCTTGAGTAGGAGATAGCCTGTGGAACGCGAATACATGGAATTCGACGTGGTCATCGTCGGTGCCGGCCCCGCGGGTCTGTCCGCCGCCTGCCGTCTGAAGCAGAAGGCCGCTGATGCCGGTAAGGAAATCAGCGTTTGCGTGGTCGAAAAAGGCTCCGAAGTCGGCGCACACATCCTGTCCGGTGCGGTGTTTGAACCCCGCGCACTGAACGAGCTGTTCCCGGACTGGAAAGAACTTGGCGCCCCGCTGAACACGCCGGTGGCCCGCGATGACATCTTCGTGCTGAAAAACGCCGAAAGCGCGCAGAAAATCCCTGACTTCTTTGTGCCCAAGACCATGCACAACGAAGGCAACTACATTATTTCCCTCGGCAACCTGTGCCGCTGGCTGGCCCAGCAGGCGGAAAACCTCGGCGTCGAAATCTACCCGGGCTTCGCCGCGCAGGAAGCGCTGATCGATGAACAAGGCGTAGTCCGCGGGATCATCACCGGTGATCTGGGCGTCGACCGCGAAGGCCAGCCGAAAGAAGGCCTGTACACCCCGGGCATGGAACTGCGTGGCAAATACACGCTATTCGCCGAAGGCTGCCGTGGCCACATTGGCAAGCAACTGATCAAGCGCTACAACCTCGACAGCGAGGCTGACGTTCAGCACTACGGCATCGGTCTGAAAGAAATCTGGGAAATCGACCCGGCCAAACACCAGCCAGGCCTCGTGGTGCACACCGCCGGCTGGCCGCTGGACATCATGGGCACCGAGAACACCGGTGGCTCGTTCCTCTATCACTTGGAAAACAATCAGGTGGTGGTCGGTCTGATCGTCGATCTTTCCTACAGCAACACCTTCCTGTCGCCGTTCGACGAGTTCCAGCGCCTCAAGCATCACCCGGTTCTCGCGCAGTACCTGGAAGGTGGCAAGCGCATCAGCTACGGCGCCCGCGCCATCGCCAAGGGCGGCCTGAACTCGCTGCCGAAAATGGTCTTCAAGGGTGGCGCGCTGATCGGTTGCGACCTCGGCACCCTGAACTTTGCCAAGATCAAGGGCAGCCACACCGCGATGAAGTCCGGCATGCTCGCCGCCGAAGCGGTGGCTGACGCGCTGTTTGCGGAGAAGGACGGCACTGAAGAGTTGACCACTTACGTCGACGCCTTCAAGAACAGCTGGCTTTACGAAGAACTGTTCGCCAGCCGTAACTTCGGCGCGGCGATTCACAAATACGGCGCGATCATCGGCGGTGGTTTCAACTGGCTGGATCAGAACATCTTCGGCGGCAAACTGCCATTCACTCTGCGTGACACCAAGCCGGATTACGCCTGCCTCAAGCTCGCCGCCGACTGCAAGAAGATCGATTACCCGAAACCCGACGGCAAGCTCAGCTTCGACAAACTCAGCTCGGTGTTCATCTCCGGTACCAACCACGAAGAAGAACAGCCGTGCCACCTGAAGCTGACCGACCCGAGCATTCCGATCAGCAAGAACCTGCCGCTGTATGACGAACCGGCGCAGCGCTACTGCCCGGCCGGCGTATACGAAGTGGTGACCAAGGAAGACGGCGAGAAGCGCTTCCAGATCAACGCCCAGAACTGCGTGCACTGCAAGACCTGTGACATCAAGGACCCTGCGCAGAACATCACCTGGGTCGCGCCGGAAGGCGCCGGCGGCCCGACTTACCCGAATATGTAAGTCGTATCGCTGAACAACAAGGCTCCCTGAACGGGGGCCTTTTTGTTGCCCGCAATTCACGCAACAATACCGCCCCCCCTGTAGGAGTGAGCCTGCTCGCGATAGCGGTATATCTGTGCCGACAATATCGACTGACAGACCGCTATCGCGAGCAGGCTCACTCCTACAAGGAACAGCGCAGAATCAAGCAGCCCGCTCATCCCCCGGACTACGCTCGAAGTAGCGCTTGTACTCGCGACTGAACTGCGACGTGCTCTGATACCCGACCCGATGCGCCACCTGCGCTACGCCCAGCCCTTCGGCCACCAGCAACGTCTGCGCCTTCAACAAGCGTAAACGCTTGAGATACTGCACCGGCGACAACAACGTGCTGCGTTTGAAATGCTCATGAAAGGTCGACACGCTCATGTTCGCGCACCCGGCCAGCGTTTCGACGTTCAGCGGCTCGGTGTAATGCGCATGCAAATGACTGATCGACGCCGCCACTCGTGCAAACTGCCCCTGCTGTTCGACCAATGCCCGCAGCACATCCGCCTGCGGCCCGCGCAAAGCGACGAACAGCAACTCACGCACCCGCGCCGGGCCGAGAATCTGGCACTCCAGCGGATCGTGCAAACAACTGAGCAAGCGCTCGACGCAACCGCGCATGCCATCGTCGAGCACCACCGAGGTCATCGACTCCGGCGTCTGCGCCGGAATATGCCGCCCCGGCGCCAGGCCCATCGCCAGCACCAGCTCACCGAGCAGCACCCGATCGATCGCCACCGAGACGCCAAGCAGCGGCGCATCCGGCAAGGCGAACGTCTCGCACTCGAACGGCACCGGCAGCGCCTGGATCAGGTAATGCCCGGCACCATATTCCATGGTTCGCGGCCCGAGAAACGCCAGTTTGCTGCCCTGGGCGATGATCATCAGGCTCGGCTCATAAATGTGCGGGCCACGGGCGACGTCGCAACTGGCGCGCAATATTTGTACGCCGGGCAAGCCGGTCTGGCTGTAACCATCGCGCAGCGCTAGCGGTTCGATCAGCGAAACCAGCCGCGCGTTGGCATCAAGATGACGGGTCAGTTGCATCGAGTCGTTCTTCACAAAAAAACACGCAATAAGGGATGAAAGCATCATCGCAGATCCGTTCGCCAATGCGACCGCGCAAACCCGCATGCCGGAGAATTAGGCATGAGACCCGGAGAATTCGTCATGGCCGCACAAGCATTCGGCGCCCAGAATTCGCCGCCTCACTTGTTCCTGTTTCTGCGAGGTTTGCCCATGTACACCGCGATCGGTTATGCCGCCCAATCAGCCACCACTCCCCTCGCCCCGATGAAATTCGAACGCCGCAGCCCACGTGCTGACGACGTGGCCATCGAGATTCTGTACTGCGGCGTCTGCCATTCCGACATTCACCAGGCACGCAACGAATGGGGCATCGCTGTTTATCCGTTGATGCCCGGCCACGAGATCGTCGGAAAAGTCACCGCGATCGGTGCGAATGTCACCCGGCACAAGGTCGGCGATCTGGTCGGCGTCGGCTGCATGGTCGACTCGTGCCGTACCTGCGAAGCCTGCCAGTCGAACCTCGAGCAATATTGCCTCGAAGGCCCGACCATGACTTACGCCACCCCGGACCGGGTCGATGGCAGCAACACCATGGGCGGTTATTCCGACAGCATCGTGGTCAGCGAGCACTTCGTCGTGCGCATCCCGGAAAAACTGGCCCTGGCCAGCGCCGCGCCAATTCTCTGCGCCGGCATCACCACCTACTCGCCACTCAAGCACTACGGCGTAAAGGCCGGCGACAAAGTCGGGATTCTCGGCATGGGCGGCCTCGGCCACATGGGCATCAAGTTCGCAAAGGCCATGGGCGCTGAAGTGACGCTGTTCACTCGCTCGGCGAGTAAAGCCGAAGAAGGCCGTCGTCAGGGCGCCGACCATGTGATCGTGTCCACCGACGCCGAGCAAATGAAAGCCGCGGCCGGTTACTTCGATTTCCTGCTTGACACCATTCCGGTGCAGCACGACCTTAACCCGTACCTCGATACCTTGCGTTTTGACGGCGTGCACATTCTGGTCGGCCTGATCGAACCGATCGATCCGCCAGTGCACGCGGCCAAACTGGTGCTGGGGCGTCGGGTATTGGCCGGTTCGTTGATCGGCGGCGTTGCGGAAACCCAGGAAGTGCTGGATTTCTGCGCCGAACACAACATCACCTGCGACATCGAAATGCTCGACATCCGCCAGATCAACGAGGCTTACGCGCGGATGATTGCTGGCGACGTGAAGTACCGCTTCGTCATCGACATGGCGACGCTCAAGGCTTAAACCGCAAAGGCTTATACCTTCAAGCCAAGCTCCGCCGACAGCCGGGCTGTGACTCCTTTGATCAGGGGAATCAGCTCGGCCATTTTCTCCAGCGGCATATAGGGCACGGTGCTGGCGATGCTGATCGCCGCCACAATGCCTTTGCTCGCATCGCGAATCGGCGCCGCCACACAGCGGATCGACGGTTCGTTGTCTTCCAGGTCGAAGGCGTAGCCACCGGCCACGTACTCGCTCATGCGCTGCTCAAGCTGTTCCCACGACTGCTGGGGATGCTGCGGCCAGAACTGACTTTTCCCACCCGCCGGCAAGCTGATGTCGTACAGACGTTGCCAATCTTTCGGCGAATCATCGAGCATCAGCGCCTTGCCGATGCCGGTGCGCGCCAGCGGCATGCGATGGCCGACCCGCGAGCGCATTTCCGGGCCGTTGCGCCCGGGATTCTTCAGCAGGTAAAGCACCTCATCACCTTCGCGAATCCCCAGGTGCACGGTGTCACCAGTCAACGACGACAATTCGTCCAGATACGGCCCGGCCAGAGTCACCAGCGGCAATTCTTCGCGAGCCTGAAAACCCAGTTCGATCAGCTTCGGCCCGAGCAGATAACCGATTTGCGGCACCACGCGCAGGTAGCGCTCGTCGACCAGGCAACTGGCCAGACGATGGGTGGTGCTGCGCGTGGTGCCGATCAGCCGGGCGATCTCCTTGAGATCGCGGGCGCCACTGGCCACCGCTTGCACCACACCGAGGCCGCGCAACAGCGTCTGGGTGCCGGTGGGCGCGGCGTCCTTGGTTTTTTCCGGGGCGTCTTCCTGCATATCCAGCCTTTTACCGTTGAGCGAGGGAACGGGCGGCATTATGGTCGCCCGACGCAGACCACTACAACTCGATACGTTCGACCTTGCCCACCAGCAGCACGTAGGACAACGCACCGACCAGCGCGAGCACGGCGATGTAGGTGATCGCCGGCGCGAACGAATCACCGCTGGCGAGGAAGCCGATCACGATCGGTGTGGCGATCGCCGACAGGTTGCCGATGAAATTGAACACCCCACCCGTCAGCCCGAGCAGGCGTGCCGGGGCCAGCGTCGAGACCAGCGACCAGGTGATCGAAGCCAGGCCGTTACCGAAAAACGCCAGCGCCAGGAAGGCAATCACCAACGGTGTCGATTCAACGAAGTTGGCGCCGATGATCGCCGTGGAGATCAGCAATCCGCTGATGATCGGCAACTTGCGCGCGAAGCCGACGGTGTAGCCGCGACGGATCAGCCAGTCGGAAAAGAACCCCGAGCACAGCACACCAACGAACGCGGCCAGAAATGGCAGCGACGCCAGCAGGCCGGACTTGATGAAATCCATGCCGCGATATTTCACCAGATAGGTCGGGAACCAGGTCAGGAAGAACCACAGCGTCGAGTTCAGGCAGAACTGGCCGAGGTAGATGCCCCACAATTTGCGCTTGCTCAGGACAATGCCCAGATCGGTCCAGCTGAATTTGGCTTTGACCTTAGCCGTTTCCGCCTGGATATCGACCAGCCCGCCGCCTTCGTGAATCAGCTCGATTTCGGCTTCGTTGGTGCCTTTGAAATCACGCGGCTCGCGATACACCGCGTACCAGATCAGCGCCCAGAGAATGCCGACCGCACCGGTCGCGACGAACACCATGTGCCAGCCGAACGCGTGTTGCAGCCACGCCAGCACCGGCGTCAAAAAGGCCAGACCGACGAACTGCCCAGACGTGTAGAAACCGATCGCCGTGGCGCGCTCGCGCTCGGGAAACCAGGTAGTGACCACGCGGCTGTTGATCGGATACGCCGGCGCTTCCAGCGCACCAACTGCCATGCGCAGCACGAACAGGGCGATGAAACTGCTGACGAAACCGAGCATCACCGTGGCCACCGACCAGAGCAGCAGCGCGACGCTGTAGAGAATCCGTGGCGGTACGCGATCGACCAGCCAGCCGCCGGGGATCTGCATGGCGGCGTAAGTCCAGCCGAACGCAGAAAAGATCAGCCCGACATGCACCGGATCGATGCCCAGTTCGCTGGTCAGCGCCGGCGCGGCAATCGACAGGTTGCTGCGGTCGAGGTAGTTGATGACCACGGTGATGAACAGCAACACCATGATGAAAAATCGCTTGCGGCTGGGCGTGACTAAAGACGCCTGCCCGGTGAGGGTGTGCGATTGCATGAGGAGAGCCTCTTTTTATGTTTATTGAGGTCGGCCTGAGGCCTGCACTGCTCCCTGTGGGAGCTGGCTTGCCAGCGATAGCGGTGTGTCTGTCACATCAATGTTGGATGTGCTGACGTCATCGCTGGCAAGCCAGCTCCCACAGGGTTTTGTGGTGTGTCAGGAATGGCTCACCACTCGGCAAAGCTGCCATCGGCATGGCGCCAGATCGGGTTGCGCCAGCGGTGGCCGACGGCTGCGCGCTCGATCACATATTCTTCGTTGATCTCGATCCCCAGCCCCGGGCCGTTCGGAATCTTCACGAAGCCTTTGTCGTAGTCGAACACGCGAGGGTCCTTCACGTAGTCGAGCAAATCGTTGCTCTCGTTGTAATGGATGCCCAGGCTCTGCTCCTGGATAAACGCGTTGTAACAAGCCGCGTCGAGTTGCAAACACGCCGCCAGTGCAATCGGCCCCAGCGGGCAATGCAGCGCCAGCGCCACGTCGTAGGCTTCTGCCATGTTGGCGATCTTGCGGGTTTCAGTGATGCCGCCGGCATGCGAAGCATCCGGCTGGATGATGTCGACGTAGCCTTCACTCAACACGCGTTTAAAGTCCCAGCGCGAAAACAGCCGCTCGCCGAGGGCGATCGGCGTGCTGGTCAGCGGCGCCAGTTCTTTCAACGCTTCATAGTTTTCGCTGAGCACCGGCTCTTCGATAAACATCAGTTTGTACGGGTCGAGTTCCTTCATCAGGACTTTGGCCATGGGCTTGTGTACGCGGCCATGGAAGTCGACGCCGATGCCGACGTTCGGTCCCACTGCGTCACGCACGGCGGCGACGTTGGCCAAGGCCAGATCGACTTTTTCGAAGGTGTCGAGGAACTGCAATTCTTCGGTGCCGTTCATTTTCACCGCGGTGAAACCACGGCTCACCGCCTCTTTCGCCGCACGCGCCGTGTCGGCCGGACGGTCGCCGCCAATCCACGAATACACACGAATCTTGTCGCGCACCTGGCCACCGAGCAGATCACTGACCGACACGCCAAGGGCCTTGCCCTTGATGTCCCACAGCGCCTGGTCGATACCGGCCAGTGCGCTCATGTGGATCGCACCGCCACGGTAGAAGCCGCCGCGATACAGCACGGTCCAGATGTCTTCGATGTTGCGTGGGTCTTTGCCGATCAGGTAGTCGGACAATTCTTCAACGGCAGCGGCCACGGTGTGCGCCCGGCCTTCGACCACGGGTTCGCCCCAACCGGTCACGCCCTCATCGGTTTCGACCTTGAGGAAGCACCAGCGCGGCGGGACGATGAAGGTCGTGAGTTTGGTGATTTTCATCTCTGCTCTCTTTTGTAAATGCAGCTTTTATTAGATGCAGCGCACGCGGCGCCGGAAAAGTCTTAACGAAGCGCTTTCCATGCGGCCACATAGGCCTTGGCATTGACCGCCACTTGCTCTGGCGTCATGCCCGGTTTGAACAGCCCGGAACCGAGGCCGAAACCTTTCACGCCGGCATCGAGGAACGCCTGCATGTTGTCTGGGGTGATGCCGCCGACCGGCGCCAGCACCGTGCCCGCCGGCAACACCGCGAGCCAGGCTTTGACGACTGCCGGACTCATCTGCTCGGCCGGGAACAGCTTGAGAATGTCTGCGCCCTCCTCCAGCGCTGCGAAGGCTTCGGTCGGCGTGGCGACGCCCGGCGACAGATACAGCCCGGCCGCTTTCGCCGCGCGCAGGACCTTGGCGTCGCTGTGCGGCATGACGATCACCTGGCCGCCGGCATCCTTCACTTGTTGCACTTGCTGCGCGGTCAACACCGTGCCGGCACCGATCAGGCAATCGGCGGGCAGGGTCTTGCGCAGGGTGGCGATACTTTCGTACGGCGAAGGGGAATTGAGCGGTACTTCGATGACGCGAAATCCGGCGGCATACAGGACTTCTCCCACAGCCGCCGCGTCCTGCGGTTGCAGGCCACGCAGGATTGCGATCAGACCGTTTTGCGCCAGTGCTTGCTTGAGCATGTCAGGCCTCCAGTCAGGTTAACGGGATGAGGAATCGATCAGTCCGGCGGCACGCGCCAGTTGCCACAGGCCACGCTCGGTAGCCTGCTCGGCCAGCGTCACCCGGGCGAACCCGCAGGCGTCGAGCGCACGGCTGTAACGCGCACAGAGCTGACCGTTGCCGATCAGCACGATCGAAGGGAGATTCGGATTATTGCGGCGTTGACGCTGCACCGCGGCCAGTGCCGCCAGCTCGTGGCCGATCATCAGCCCGGACAGGTAATCCGCTTGCAGGGTCGGGCTGAGCTCACCGGTCAGGCCCAGCGTGCGCGCGCTGAACAAGGTCGAGAGCACACCCAGCTCGCCATCCGCCGACAGCGCGACCTGCACGCCACGGTCGAACGCCTGCGCCTCGAAGGTGGCGCTGGGTTGTTGGGTGCGGCCGAGAATGCTGTGTTCGCTGAGCACTGCGAATACTTCGCCGGTCATGAACGTGTCGAAATGCGTGATGCAACCATCGACCACTTCGACCCACTTGGAATGACTGCCCGGCAGGCCGATCAGCAGATCAGCGCCCGCCTCGGCCGGCAACTGCTGAAGGACACCCAGCACCTGGGTTTCTTCGCCACGCATCACATTCGGCAGACGCGAACGCTGAATCACCCCCGGCACGATATGCACCGTGGCGCCACGCAGACTGACCACTGCTTGTAGGGATTTTCCGAGATTGGCGACGTCCGCCGGCGTCTCGCAGTAGGCCGCTTCGCGCCAGCCCTGCGCGCTGCCGACCATGCCGCAAGCGATCACCGGCAGATTCGGCTGCGCATCGAGCCAGTCGCCACACGCCTGATCGAAGGCCAGTTCAAAACCATCGGCACATTCACGGCCGTGGATGATTCGCGGGGCTTTGGGCAACTGCATGATCCCGGACGACAGCGCACGCTGTTCCAGCACCACACCGTCCGCCGCGAGTTTGTAAGCACGTAATGAGGTCGTCCCCCAATCGAGCGCGATCAATTGCGCCTGCATCGCTTCACCTGTTCTGTTTTTTGGCAGTGAGTGCGATGGACTATAAACCCGGGGGCAGGAAAATCTCAATATATAAATATCAATCCCATATAGTGAGACGGAAACAAAAAAGATCGCAACATCGCTGATCGATGTTGCGATCTTCAGTAACGGGTTATTGACCCTCGGCGAACTCGCGCAGGACTTTGCCATCCATCCGATACCGCACCCACTCTTCCTGCGGCTGCGCACCGAGGGATTTGTAGAATTCAATCGCCGGCGTATTCCATTCCAGCACGCTCCATTCGAAGCGGCCGCAGCCGTTGGCGCAGGCGATTTTGGCGAGGTGGCGCAGCAGGGTTTTGCCGGCGCCGCCGCCGCGTTGTTCGGGGGTGATGTAGAGGTCTTCGAGGTACAGGCAGTTGCTGCCCAGCCAGGTCGAATAGCTGAAGAAGAACACCGCGAAACCGATTGGCAAGCCGTCGCGCAGGCAGATCAGGCCGTGGGCGGTGGCGCCTTCGCCGAACAGGCTGCGTTCGATGTCGGCAACGCTGGCAATGACTTCGTGGCGGGCCTTTTCGAAATCGGCGAGTTCGGTGATGAAGGCGAGGATCTGCGGTGCATCGCTGGGGGTCGCCGGGCGGATTTCGATCGTCATGGACGGGCCTTGTGTGCAAATTAAAGCGCCATACTAAGGCGCGCGGCGGCGCTCGTCACATGGCAAAACGGGTTAACTTGCCTGATTTGCCGAACACTGTGTCACCTGTGGGAGCGAGCCTGCCCGCGAAGGCGTCCTTTCGGTCAGTCCTTGGGTCAACTGACAGAATGCCTTCGCGAGCAGGCTCGCTCCCACAGGTTTTGCGACAATCTGAAAGGATGTTTATGACCGTTGAATATTTCACGCCCATGCAGGCACTGGCCTCAGCGTTGCTTCCTCATGCTCTGCAGCCCTCAGACGACGGCGCCCACGACCTCGCCCACCTGCAGCGGGTCTGGCACAACGCACGCACGCTTCATCAAACAGAGGGCGGTGAGCTCGATGTCTTGCTCGCCGCGGTGCTTCTGCACGATTGCGTATCCGTCGAGAAAAACTCGCCACTGCGCGCGCAGGCTTCGCGTCTGGCAGCGGACAAGGCTTCATCCGTCCTGGAAGCGATGAACTGGCCCAACGAAAGAATCACCCAAGTCGCCCACGCCATCGAAGCCCACAGCTTCTCCGCCAACATCACCCCGCTGACCCTCGAAGCGAAAATCGTCCAGGACGCCGACCGTCTCGACTCGCTGGGCATGCTCGGTGTCGCGCGCACTTTCTATGTCGCCGGGCGCATGGGCGCGGCGCTTTACGATCCGCGAGACCCCGAAGCGAAACACCGCGATTACGACGACACACGCTTTTGCCTCGACCATTTCCAGACCAAACTGCTGCACCTCGCCGAGGGTTTCCAGACCGTCACCGGCCAGCGCCTGGCACAGATTCGCCATCAGCGTTTGAAGGGTTTCATGGAGCAGTTCATGGAAGAAATCGGCATCGACTCAGTGGCAAACACACGATGACGGAATAAACCGTTCGTCGATCCTCAGGCACCAATCCCGACGTACGGCGGACCAATCAAGGGTAAGGATTCCAATCACTGGAGAAGCCCTATGATCCCGTCAAGGTTGACCGCTTTCGTCTTCAGCGCCCTGCTCTGCCCTGCGGTATTCGCCGCCTCGTCCACGGCAGCCGGCACTGGCCCTACCGATCCGACCCCGCCTCGCGCCCCGGCCATCAACAGTGCTCCCGGCATGAACACCGATGGCTCCGGCGTACCGTTGATCAATCAGCCACCGGCCACCGGCACTGACCCGCGCACGCAGGGCAGTGATCCGGGCCGTCAGGGCGGTATGAACACGCCTGATTCTCCGGCTGCGCCCGATAATGCCGGACCTGGCGTCGGCTCGAAAACCACCACCGGTGGTTCGGGTTCCGAAGGTGCCGGTCAGTAGTAGTTCGCCGACGCGAGCGCCCTATTCACTCCCATGAAGAGGTAACCATGAACGTCGACAAAGACCTGGAAAAAGAAGTCCTCACCCGCCTGTTGCACGCGCATCCCAACGGCTTGGGCAAGGAAGTGCTGGACAATTACCGGGGCGAGAAAGTCGTGGCCAGCGCCCTCGCCGCCCTGCAGGAGCGCGGCTTGATTCATCACGGTCATGTGACCTGCAGCGAAGCGGGCGAGCATGAGTTGAACCTGCCGATCAAGCTCAGTGCTGCTGGCGTTGAAGCGGCGCAGAAACTCGATCGCCAGTAGCTCTGAAGTCGCTCGCGGCCAGTGCGGCGAGCGGCTGAATTCGCACACAAGAGGAGAAATCCCATGCCTCGTGGAAGCAAAGACAAGTACACCAGTGAACAGAAGCGCAAGGCCGAGCACATCGAAGACAGCTATGAGAAAAAAGGCGTGTCGAAAGATGAAGCCGAGGCCCGCGCTTGGGCGACGGTGAATAAACAATCGGGCGGCGGCGAGAAATCCGGCGGTTCCGGGCGCAAGAAACCGGCGAGCGCCAAGTCGGAAGATCGTAAAGAGTCATCGCGCCGGGCGGTGGCCAGCCGCAAGGGGCATTCGCGTAATAGCGAGACTTCTAAGGATGCGCAGACCGTCGACAGTTTGATGAAAGAAGCCCGGGCGAAGAATATTCCGGGCCGCTCGTCGATGCGCAAGCAGGAGTTGATCGAAGCGTTACGCAAGGCTGGCTGAAAATTATGGTGAGGCTGCTGGCCCCCTCGCTAGCAGGCTAGCTCCCACAGTGGAATTGTGGTGTACACAAAATCTGTGGGAGCCAGCCTGCTGGCGATAGCGGTAGATCAGCCGCCGCAACACTTCGGCCGCTATCTGGGCAGGTAGCCCTCACAATGGAATTGTGGTGGACACAAAACCTGTGGGAGCTAGCCTGCTGGCGATAGCGGTGGGTCAGCCGCCGCAGGACTTGCGGATAAACGCGTCCACTTCAGCCGCCGCCGGTGCGGTCGCCGGCCCCCAGCGCGTCACTGCCAAGGCTGCCGCCGCGTTCGCCCGCCGTGCTGCTACTTGGGCTTTCAAACCCTGCGCCAACCCGGCGATAAACACCCCGGCATGCGCATCACCGGCACCGTTGCTATCTACCGCTTTCACGGCAAACCCCGGCACATGCTGACGCTCCCCGGCCTGCTGAATCCAGCAACCCTGCGGTCCGTCGCGCACCACCATCAACACGCTGTCCGGCAGATGGTTTACCAGCCGATCCAACGCTTCAGCGATATCGCCAGCCGCAGTAAAGCGCAATGCCTCCACACTGTTGCTGGTCCACACATCGATGCGCGGCAGCAACGCCTGCATCATTGGAGAGTCCGGCGATTCCACCAGCGGGCCCGGATCGAACACCACGTTGATGCCCTTCGGCAACGCCAGCGTCCAGTCGAGCAACGCTTGCGCCTTGCCTGGGTGAAGCAGGCTGTAACCACTGAGGTAGACATAATCGCCCGTCTGGGCGGCAACGCTGTTCAAGTCCTCGGTGGTCACCTCACCTTCGGCACCGATGTAGGAGATGAAACTGCGCTCGGCCGAGGCATCGGTCAGCGCCACGCACAAACCGGTGTCGCGTTCAGCCGGTTCAGCAATGCCAATACAGATCCCTTCAGCCTGCATCGCCTGGCGCGCCAGATCGCCGAAACGTCCGGTGCCGTGACGCCCCAGATAAACCACCGGCAGGCCATTGCGCACCGCCGCCGCCATCACATTGAACCCGCCGCCCGCTTCGAAACCCGCCGACTGCGCCAACACATCGCCGCCGATCTGCGGGAGTTTTTCCACGGCCATGACCAGGTCGATGATGACCTGGCCGGTGTGCAACATCTTAGGCATGAGCATTCTCGGGTTGCGCGGCGCGGCGATCTTTGGCCCCGCCCAGTACAAGGTAAAGGCCGCCGGCAACGACGAAGGTCACGATCCAGCCGAGGCCGTTATGGCCCAGCCACGAGTCGGACAGGAAACCCTTGAACCAGACGTTTTCGGCGGTGGTGCCGATGGTGGTGAAGCTGAAACCCAATACGATAGCAATCGCCCAGGCAGCAAACGCACGCCATTCGATACCGCCGTGATACCAGTAGGCGCTGCTCGGGCTGACGTCGAGCAGGTCTTTGGGGCTGTAGTAATGACGATGGATCAGATCGACCACGAAGATCCCGACCCACGCCGTGATCGGCACCGCCAGCAGGGAAATGAAGGTGATGAACGGACCGTAGAAACTGTCGGCGATCAGCATGAAATAAATCGAACCGGCGAAGATCGCGACGATGTCCACCACCACCGCGTAGACGCGTTTGACCTTGAGGCCGAGGGTCAACGTGGTCAGGCCGGCGGAGTACACCGACAGGTTGTTGGACAGCAGCAGACCGCCGAACGCGGTGATCAGGTACGGCACGGCCATCCACGTCGGCAGCATGTCGCGGATTGCCACGATCGGGTCAGTCGCCGAAGCCAGATCGTTGTTGCCCACCGAGAGCAAGCCGCCGAGGGTGATCAGCAGCACCAGCGGAATGCCCGCGCCGAAAGCTGCGGAAGCGACCAGGCGCACGGCTTTGACGCTGCGGTGCTGATAGCGCGACATGTCCGCGCCAGCGTTGGCCCAACCGATCCCGGTGCCGGCGGCCATGGTGCCGATGCCGATGATCATCGCGCTCAGCGGCGCCGGCGTCGCGTTGAACACGGCGCTCCAGTCGATGGTCGCGCAGAGGAAGCCGCCGACCAGGATGTTCAGCGCACCGAACACGTAAGTCGCCCACTTCTGGATGACCAGCAACGTCGCATGCCCGAGGCCGGACACTGCCAGGGTCAGCAGAACGAAAATCGCAATGAAGACCAGCGTCAGCAGCGGTGCACTTTTCGCCTCGACCGGCGAGCCGAACAGGATCGAACACAGCGACAGCAGGACGAACGCCGCGGTGGTGGTGTTGACCGTTTCCCAGCCCAGGCGCGACATCAGCGACACCAGCGTCGGGCCGATATTGCCGCGTACGCCGAAGATCGCCCGTGACAGGGTCAGGCTCGGCGCGCGGCCACGTCGGCCGGCAATCGAGATGATCCCGACCACCGCAAACGAACCGGCGGCACCGAGGATCGCGACGATGATCGCCTGCCAGATCGCCAGCCCGCGAAACGCCACCAGCGTGGCGCCCAAGGGCAGGCCAAGAATGGAAATGTTGGCGGCGAACCAGACCCAGAACAGCTGCAACGGATGGCCGTTGCACTCGGCTTCCGGCACCGGCTCGATGCCGCGGGTTTCCAGTTGCCCGGCGCTCTGCCCGGCGGTCGATGAACTCATGAACGTGCTCCTGTTTGCCTTTTTTGTGATTGTGGCAATGATGCAAAACGACAAGACAATCGGCCTTCCGAGGCCTGTCTGAGCGATCCATTGCGGGTGAATGATGCAAAAATTCTGGTGCGCCTATCGCTGGCAAGCCAGCTCCCACAGGTACGCAGTGAACTTTGAGATGTGCACTTTCCCTGTGGGAGCTGGCTTGCCAGCGATGGCGCCAGCCCAATCAACGCAAGGCCATCAGCCCCTGCACCAACGGCTCAAGCTCCAGCTGATTAACAGCCTTCACCGTATCGATCATCTGCGCAGGCCAACACTCAAGCCCCAGGCAGGCGCCAAGCATCGCTCCGAGAATGGCCGCGATGGTATCCGTGTCGCCACCGAGGCTGGCCGCCATGCACAGCGCCTCGAACGGGTTCATCTCGCCGATGGCCACCTGCTGCGCCAAAGCGAAGGAGACCACCACCGATTCCTGCGACGCCACCGAAGTCCCAATCACGTCGTAGAGCAGATCCGCCAGCAGCGACTTGTCGCTGTCGACGCTGATGCTGCGCGCCCAACTGATCCGCGAGCCGATACGACCACCGGCGACCCAATGCCCGTGGGTTTCTGCCTGCTGGGCGATTTGCTGACCAAGGTTCAGCGCCTCGCCCAGATCCAGGCCATTGACGCCGGCAGACACCACCGCCGCCACCGCCGCCGCGCTGGAAATTCCCAGCGTGGTGTTGTGGGTGACCTGGCAGGCCTGCACCACGGCCGCGATAAACCGTTCGCGATCCGCCACATCGGCGGCGATCCCGACCGGGGTGATGCGCATCGCCGCGCCGTTGGTGGTGCCGTAGCGCCCGGCCTCTTCCGGCGAATGGCCGGCGAGAATCATTTCAATCGCACGCTTGGTCGACGGTCCAAGCAGATCCTGCGAGCCCTTGGCCTGCATCTTGGCTTCCCACTCGATCAAACGCTGCGCGAGGATTGCCGGCTCGATGTGGCCCTTGCCTTCGACCAACAATTGACCCACCAGAATCGCCTGTTCGGTGTCATCGGTAATCGAGCCTTTGGGCATGTTCGCGGCGATCGGTTGCAGCGGCCCGGCATCCTGCAGATCGGTGATCTGGCCGAAACGCGCCTTGATCGTATCGCGATCGAGCGATTGCGTCGGCATGCCCAGCGCATCACCGAGGGCCAGACCATAAAAAGCGCCAAGGGCACGGTTGAGCGGGGTCATTTCGATCCTCCGAATTGCAGGTGCAGACGAAAATGCACCGGGTCGAGCAGGCTTTCGACCTGCTCCATGAAACGGTTCTGGCGATCGTAGGTGGTGCGCAGGGCTTTGAGGAAAACCGTACCGACCGGTCGACCGAGCAGTTCGGCATCTTCGGCATTCAGCGGTTCGGCGCCGATCCATTGATCGCCGCGCTCGCCGATATAGCCATACGCGGCCAGGGTGATGGTCAGCGAGTTGTCGATCAGGCCTACGCGCGGCAGGCTTTCCAGGCCGCCATTGGCCGGCATCAATGAACGTTCGAGAGACACCAGCGTACCGTCGGTGGCGCGCCGACGACGGTCGAGAGTGATGAACTGGTCGGTGCCGAAACGCACCAGCAGATCGGGCCGGGTTACAGCTTCAAGGCGCAGCACTTCAGTGTTTATCAGCGCCCCGCTGTCGGCCAGCGCTTGCGCCCAGCCGCTGCGCTGGTCGAGCGCGACACCATCAAACGTGACGATGGAGCCGACGCCGCTTTGCGTCGCGATGTAATTGCGCCGCTTCAGCTCGGCCAGCGCCTCACGCAGCGTGCCGCGGCTGACCTGGAATTCCTGAGCCAACTGATGCTCGCCGGGCAACAGAAAGCCGTCCTCCATGAGACCACTTTCGATGCGCCGGACGAGCTCGTCGACCACCCGTTGTTTCTTGTCGAATCGTACCTGTCTAATCATGTACAAAGTGATACCCGAAACGGGCGCGGCTGAGCAAGGGATATTTGAGGAAGGTGACAGAAGGCCGGGAGCTGGAGCGATCCCCTGTGGGAGCTGGCTTGCCAGCGATGACGGCGGCACATCCAAAATTGATGCTGAATGTTATACCGCAATCGCTGGCAAGCCAGCTCCCACAGGTTTTCGTGTTGGGGATGGATTCAGCGTTGTTTCAGTCGGTCAATCACCACGGCCAGCAACAGAATCGAACCACGAATCACATACTGATAAAACGTGTCGATGTTCTTCAGGTTCATCGCATTCTCGATGATCGCCAGAATCAGCACCCCAGCAATCACATGGCGGATCATGCCGATCCCGCCGCTCAGCGACACCCCGCCCAGCACGCAGGCCGAGATCACCGTCAGTTCGAAACCCTGGCCGATCATCGGCTGCCCGGAAGTCATCCGCGACGCCAGAATCACCCCGGCCAGCGCACCGATCAAACCGTGCACGGCGAAGATGATGATCTTGGTCCGGTCAACGTTGACGCCCGCCAGCAGCGCCGCTTCCTGGTTGCCACCGATGGCCATGGTGTTGCGCCCGTAGGTGGTGTAGTTCAGCAGCCAGCCGAAGAACAGGAAGCAGACGATGGTGATCAGGATCGGCACCGGCACGCCGAACAACTGGCCGTTACCGAAGACGAAGAACGACTCCTGCGACACGCCGACCGCTTTGCCATTGGCAAAAATGTAGGCCAGCCCGCGGACGATCTGCATGGTCGCCAGCGTGGTGATCAGGGCGTTGACGCGCAGTTTGGCGATCACGATGCCGTTGATCAGGCCAACGATCAGGCCCATCGCCAGTGCCGCGCTGACGCCGAGAAACACGCTGTTGGTGTCGCGCATCACCACCGCCGCAACCACACCGGCGCAGGCGATTACCGAGCCGACCGACAGGTCGAAATGCCCTGATGCAAGGCAATACAACATGGTGCACGCGGCGATGCCGGTGGTGGAAATCGCCAGGCCCAGCCCGCGCATGTTCAACGGCGAAAGGAAGTTATCGATCAACAGCGTGCAGGCAATGAAGATGCCGATCGCCGCCAGCAGCATGACCCAGTCGTCGAGGAAGCGCCGCATGTCCAACGGTTTGCGCTCGGTCGGCAGGGTTTCGTTTTGGGTTGTCATCATAGTCACCTCTCAGTTCGCCACGCCGTCAGCGCGGTGGCGCGGCAAAGCCAGTTGCAGCAGGTTGGATTCATTGGCCTGGTCGCGGTTGACTTCGCCGCGCAGGGCGCCTTCGCACAGCACCAGAATGCGGTCGGAAATGCCCATCACTTCCATCAGGTCGCTGGACACCACGATCACCGAAATACCGTCGGCGGCGAGGTTATGGATGATCTGGTAAATCTCCGCTTTGGCACCGATGTCGATGCCGCGGGTCGGTTCGTCGAGCAGCAGGACTTTCATCGGCATCGACAGCCAGCGGCCGAGAATGGCCTTCTGCTGATTGCCGCCAGAGAGGAATTTGATCTGCTGGCCGGCATGCGGCGTTTTGACTTTCAACGCCTTGATCTGCTTGTCGGCGTTGCCCTTCTCCCACAGCCCGCGAATCAGGCAGCCGAGGCTCGAATGCGCGCCACGGGCACTGATGTTGATGTTCTCGGCGACGCTCGCCAGCGGAATAATGCCTTCCTTCTTGCGGTCCTCCGGGCACAGCAGAATGCCGGCGGCAATCGCGTCGCGCGGCGAGCGCAGTTTCAGTTCGTGCCCGCGCAACTCCAGACGCCCAGCGGTGTTGCGCTCCAGGCCACTGAGCAGCCGAAACAGCTCGGTGCGCCCTGCCCCGACCAGCCCGAACAAGCCGAGGATCTCGCCTTTGTGCGCTTCGAAACTGATCGGTTCGCGCAGCCCCGGGCCGAGCAAGCCGTCAACTTTCAGCGCCACGGCGCCACGCGGGCGATGGCGGTAATCGTAGATGTCCTGAATGTCGCGACCGACCATGCAGGTCACCAGTTGATCGTGGGTCAGCTGGCTCATGTCATCGAAGGTACGCACGTAGCGACCGTCCTTGAACACCGTGACGGCGTCGCAGATACGGAACACTTCTTCCATGCGATGGGACACGTAAAGCACCACTTTGCCTTCGTCGCGCAGGCGACCGATGATCGCCATCAAGCGATCGATCTCGCGTGCCGACAAACTGCTGGTCGGTTCGTCGAAGGCAATCACATGAGCGCCGCGCGACAAGGCTTTGGCGATTTCCACCAACTGGCGCTGGCCGAGCGACAGGCGCCCGACCTTGGTCTGCGGGTCGATTTCATCGGCCAGGCCTTTGAGGCAATTCAAGGCCTTCTGGCGCAGTTCACCGCGATTGATCAAACCGAAACTGGCCGGTAAATGCCCGAGAAACAGGTTCTCGGCGACGGTCATTTCCGGAACCAGATGCAGTTCCTGGTGAATCACCGCGACGCCGCTGCCAATGCTGTCGGCAGTCGATTTGAACGCCATGGTCTGCTCGCCGATCTGCAGCTCGCCGCTGTTCGGGATGTAAGCGCCACCGAGGATTTTCAGCAGGGTCGATTTGCCAGCGCCGTTCTCGCCCATCAGCGCATGAACCTGGCCGGGATGTGCGACGAAACTGATGCCGTCCAGCGCCTTCACGCCGGGAAAGGTCTTGCCGATCCCGTTGAAACGCAGGCTGCCGCTGGCGCTGTGTTGTTCTTGTGTCTGTACTTGCGCGTGCATAAAGCCACCTCTTCACACCGATAAACGGCCCGGCTGACCGGGCCGTCGCTGCGTCAGTTCCACAGGCCGATTTTTTCCAGCTCTTGCTTGAAGTTTTCGCGGGTGATCAGGGTGACGTCATCCATGGCGGTGTACTTCGGCGGCTCTTTGCCGGCGGTGATCCACTCGTACATCATCTCGGCGGTCTTGTACCCTTCGATGTGCGGGCTTGGCAGCATGGAGCCGAAGAAGCCGCTGTCAGGCTTTTTCAATTCGCCGATGGCGTCGGTGCCGTTGATGCCAATGCCGATTACGTTGGTCGCGGCGAAACCGGCTGCTTCGGTGGCGCGCACGCCGCCGAGCACGGTGTTGTCGTTCATGCCGCCGATGATCAGGTTTTTCGCCGCGCTTGGCAGCTTCACCAATGCCGAGTTGGTGGCGTCCATGCTGCCCGGTACGTCGAGGGTTTTCAGTGCGGCGAAGAGGATGTGATCTTCCGGCATGCCGGCCTTCTTCAGGGCATCGACCGAACCGTCGGTGCGCTTCTTGCCGGTATCAAGTTCGTTGTAGGTGTTGACCACCGCGTAGGTGTCTTTCCAGTCCCAGTTACGCTTTTTCGCTTCGGCGGCCATGGCGGCGCCCTGCTTCTGGCCGACTTCGAACGCAGCCATGCCGAGGTAAGGCACGTCTTCCATGAATTTGCCGTTGGCGTCGACGAAACGATCGTCGACTGCGATTACCTTGAGATCGTTGATTTTGGCTTTGGCCATGATCGCCGGGCCGAGGGACACATCCGGCGGGCAGATCACGAAGCCCTTGGCGCCATTGGCCGCAAGGCTGTCGATGGCCGAGAGGGTTTTCTCGCCATCGGGTACGGCGATCTTGATCAGTTCAAAGCCTTTGTCCTTGGCGGCTTTCTCGGCGAAGGCCCACTCGGTCTGGAACCACGGTTCTTCGGCCTGCTTGACCAGAAAACCGATCTTCACCGCGTCGGCAGCGAGCAGCGCACTGCTCAGGCTGAACGCAGTGACCGCCAGGGCAGTGCTGCACAGGGTACGAATCCCGAATCGACGTTTCATCAGATGACTCCTTGTTATTTTTTTTGAGCAAGGTTTGAAAAGCGTTGAAGCGTGTTCTCAGTGGAGCGTGTTGAAAATAGTCATATCGTATGATGATTGGATTGCAAGCGTAGTTCAGCGCTGCGAATACGTTTGTTCAGTCGTGGTACATCACCGAGCGCCCACCATCGATGGTGATACACGAAGCGTTGATAAACGGCGCTTCGTCGCTGGCGAGAAACACCGCCGTCATCGCCACTTCCAACGGCTGGCCGATGCGTTTCGGCGGGTGCAGGTCGAACGCGCGTTGGCGCTCGGCGTGCGGGTCGGCGAAACCGTTCCAGTAGTCGACGTTCAGTTGCGTTTCGATGTAGCCCGGGGCGATGGCGTTGACCCGAATGCCTTTGGGCGCGTATTCGATGCCCAGCGCGCGGGTCAGGCCGAGCAAACCGTGTTTGGCTACGGGATACGGGAAGCAGCCGGGAATGATGTGGCTGGAATGGGTCGAGGCGATATTGATGATGCTGCCCACGCCTTGTTCGAGCATCTGCGGCAGTACCGCTTTGCAGCCGTACCAGGCGCCGTCCAGATCGATGGCGAAGCAACGGCGCCAGTCTTCTTCGGTCATTTCCAGCGGATCACGGAACACGTTGACCCCGGCGCAGTTGACCAGCACGTCGATGCGCCCGTGCAATTCAACGGCGCGTTTGGCCACCGCATTGAGATCTGCCTGACGCGAAACGTCGGCCTGCATGGCTTGCACGTCGTACCCTTGGGCGCGCCAGTGTGCGGCGACGCTTTCGACTTTCTCAGCCTGAATGTCGCTGATCAGCAATTTTGCCTGTTGGCAGGCAAACGCAGCGACGATGGCTTCACCGATGCCTTGCGCGGCGCCGGTCAGCAACACGACTTTGCCGCGCAGGCGTTCACCTTGAGGTGGCGCAGGCACCAGCGGCAGAGTAAGCGCTTCAGCCACGGTCAGGCCCCCTTTTCGCAGGCGCAAAAAAACCGGGCATCAACCGATGTCCGGTTTGCAAGACGTGAAGAATTGAACAGGCAAGTGCGCGCCACGACTTCAAGCCGTGGCGAGAGACGGACTCCGCGCGGGAGTGCGATGGATATTCGCTGCATCACTTCACCTGTTTTGTTCTTTTTAAGTGTGAGTGCGTGTTACTGCTGGAGCCGACTATAAACCCGACCGCCAAATAATCTCAATATATAATTTTGCATCCCATATTATGAGATTTAACCGGCAAAACGCGTACAGAGCTTTCCTGCAATATCGACGCGCATCGACAGCACCGCGCCGTCCAGCGGATGGTCGTACGGGCTCTGGGCGCTGGCGATGTACAGGGTTTTCAGGTCCGCACCGCCGAATACGCAACTGGTCGGGCGGCTGATAGGTAAATCGATCTTGCGATCAATCACGCCTTCGGGCGACAGACGCAGCAGACAACTGCCGTCCCAGCGCGCATTCCACACATAACCTTCAGCGTCCATCGCCGAGCCGTCCGGGCCACCGTGCTGATCGGAATTATAAAAAACCTGCGCATCGTCGAGACTGCCGTCGGTGCGGATGAAATATTGATTGAGCGTGCTGTCGAGGCTGTCGCCGAACAGCAGTTTCGTACCGTCGTCGCTCCACAGCAGGGTATTGGGTATGCCCAGATTGAGCAGCAACGGCGTCACGCGTTGATCCGGATCGACCCGGAACAAACCGCCGGAGCGGCGCACGATCGGCAGGTCTTCACCCTGCTCGCCGATGTTGTTCTGCATGGTGCCAAGCCACAACCGGCCTTGTGCATCGCAGCGCGCCTCGTTGGGCCGGTTGCCGGGTTGCGGGTCGGCGACGCAAAACAGCGTCAGCTTCGGTTCGAGGCCCGGCGAGTCGAGATCGAGGCGATAAACGCCGCTGCTCAGGGTCACCAACGCATCGCCGCTGCTGCACGGAATGAACGCGGACACATGCTCGGGCATCTGCCAGATCTGCACGTTCTGGCCAATCAGACGCAGCGCCTGTTTGCCGGCAATATCGACCCAGTACAGCGCCTGGGTCGGCGCGTCCCAGAAAGGACCTTCACCGAGCTGGGCGCGGTGTTCGGTCAGGGCGGTCCACTGCATTTGAGGGCTCCATTATTGTTGTTTTCTGTAGGAGTGAGCCTGCTCGCGATCGCTGTGTATCAGTGACGTTGATATCAACTGACTGGCCTCATCGCGAGCAGGCTCACTCCTACAGGGGATCTGTGTGTTCAGCTGGCTTTTTTGTCGGCCATGACTTTCGGGTAAAACCGTTTTATCGCCAGATCGGCGTTGTCGATCAAGGTCATGCAGGCCCACACGCCGCGCGTTGAGTCGCGGGCGGCGATGGCATCGGCCATGTCCTTGTGGATCGGTAACGTGCGACGCAGTTCATCCGGGTCGGCGGCCGACACCTCGAACGACACCGCGAGCAGCGCGCCGAGGGCCGGGACCATCTGTTCAATAAACTGATTGTGGCTGGCGGCGAGAATGCATTCGTGAAAGGCCTGATCGGCGCGGTTGTAATCGATGCCGCTGTCCACCGCACGTTCGAGCGCGTGATAGGCCAGTTTCACTGCTTCGATCTGCTCCGGGGTTGCGCGTTCACAGGCCCAACGCACCGCCATCGGCTCGATGGTACGACGCAAGTCGAGCAGGTCGTCGACGAAGTTCTCTGGCAAACCGTTGCGCGACAGCCAGCCGACCACTTGCGGGTCGAACAGGTTCCAGCGCCGCACCGGCAAGACCCGCGTGCCGACTTTCGGCCCGACTTCGAGCATGCCTTTGGCGACGAGGGTTTTTATCGCTTCGCGAATCACCGTGCGGCTGACCCCGAGCTGTTCGCCCAGATCCGCCTCGACCTTGATGGTCTGCCCCGCCCGCACCTGGCCCGCGGCGATCCAGCTGCCCAGCCAGTCAACGGTTGACGCATGAAAGCTGCTGGACATGAACACCTCAAAGCGGTTCGCGATGGGTGCTTACGCTAATCATCATACGAATAACAGTCAACGGGATTTTTCAGCTGGAATATAAAACCCATGTAGGAGTGAGCCTGCTCGCGATTGCGGTGTGACAGTCGACAGTGCCTTGACTGATACACCGCTATCGCGAGCAGGCTCACTCCTACAAGGGGTATGTGTTCTAGGGTTCGAGACCGATGCGGAAGAACTCGCCGCTGCTCCAGACACCCAGCCAGCGCTGGCCGTCGATCTCGCGGCTGACGGCCAACTCGACCAACTCGTAGAACACGTTGCGGTGGATCAGCGCTTCAAGATTAGTGCGCACATGTACGTAGGGCGCTGGCTCCTGCGTCGTCGGATCAGTCTCGACACGCAGCGGATGCTCAGGTCCGGCCTCGGTGGTTTCATCGACGTTGGTCGTGAAGCGCAGCACTTGCGCCTCGCCCTCACCTTCCACCTCAACGGCGATCGCCACGAACGGCGCGTCGTCGACCTTGATGCCGACCTTCTCGACCGGCGTGATCAGGAAATAGTCATCGCCGTCGCGGCGGATGATCGTCGAGAACAGCTTGACCATCGGCTTGCGCCCGATCGGCGTGCCCAGGTAATACCAGGTGCCGTCGCGGGCGATGCGCATGTCGATGTCGCCGCAGAAGTCCGGGTTCCACAAGTGCACCGGCGGCAGGCCTTTGGTTTTGGGGATCTGTCCCAACAGGTCATTGGCTTTTTGCGGGCCACTCATGGCGTCCTCCTTCGGTTATTGGTTGCCGATCCCCAGCAAGCTGCGCGCGTATTGCGCCAGTGGCGGGCCGATCAGGTCTTCAGGCTTGTTGTCGTGGAACGTCAGTAAACCGCCACGGCTTTTGATCCGTGCAGTATCAATCAAATACTGGGTGCTGGTCTCGATCAACATGATCTGAATCACCCCGCCGTCGATACCGAGGCGGTCGACCGCTTCCTGATCGAGCCACTCATCGGAGTTGCCGATGCGGTCATCAGCCTTGGCGAAACGCGTGTACAGCAAGTAATGCGCGCCGGCGTCGCGAGCTTCGCCCATGGCTTGATCAAGGCCTTCGGGAGCGCGGGCGCGGCGGACCATCGGGAAGTATTCGACGAAGCCCTTGAAGGCTTCTTCGGCGACCACGTTAGGCCGCGGATAGGAACCGCCCGGCGGTGCAAAAGCGCCCTGAGCGATGTAGATGAACGAGTCCGGCTGAATGCGGAAATTGTTCACGCGACGGCTGTCGCTGTGATCCAGCAAACCGGCATCGCTCATCTGGTAGCGAGTGCCTTCGGCCATATCGCTGACAGTCATACAGCCGCCAAGCGCCAAAACGGCCAGCAGCAAAACCAGGCTACGCATCCTATTCCTCCAGAAGCCGGTGACGGAAAACCGGCGAATGGCCGTTGAATGCAGCTTTTGCGCCAGCTCTGGAAATTGCTGACTTGTAGATCGCATCGCCAGCAGGCTGGCTCCCACAGGATTGCGCAAAACACTGTGGGAGCCAGCCTGCTGGCGATGACGATAGTCAGCCGCCGATAATCTTCATGACCGTCGCACCACCGGAAAACGCCACCTCCTGCTTGTCCCCCAACGCCTTGATCAGCAAGCGTTGCAATGCCGGCAGTGCCTCATGGCGCGGCTTGTCGAGCAGATCACCGACATAGTGGCGGTTGCTCGACGACAGGCAGCCATGCAGCCAACCGGTCGAGGACAGGCGCAGGCGCGAGCAGGTGCGGCAGAACGGCACGCTTTCGTTGGCGATCACGCCAAAGTTACCCAAACCGGGAATCGCATAACGAACCGCCGTGGCGTCGATCGGCGCGTCGGTCTGCGCATATTCGTAGCGCTCGCCGATCAGGCCGAGCAATTGCTCGAGACTGACGAACTGCTGCAGGAACGCATTGGAGTCCTTGGCCAGATGGCCCATGCGCATCAGCTCGATGAAACGCAATTCGAATCCGCGTTCCAGGCAGTAATCAAGCAACGGCATCACCTGATCGAGGTTTTGCCCGCGCAACGGCACCATGTTGACCTTGATCTTCATGCCCGCCGCTGCGGCCTGTTGCATACCGTCGAGCACGCTGGCCAGATCACCGCCACGGGCGATGCTGCGGAACGCTGCCGGATCAAGGGTATCGAGGGAGACGTTGATGCGGCGCAAACCAGCATCGACCAGCAAGGGCAGTTTTTTCGTCAGGAGCTGGCCGTTGGTGGTCAGGCTGATGTCGTCCAGGCCCATCTTGCCGACGGCGCTCATGAACGATTCAAGCTTGGGGCTGACCAGCGGCTCGCCGCCAGTGATGCGCAAGCGCTCGATGCCGGCCGCTTCGATCAGATACGCCACGCCGCGGGCCATGGCCTCAGCCGACAGCTCATCCTGCGCCGCCACCAGCCGCTTGCCGTTGGGCACGCAGTAGGTACAGGCGTAATTGCAGGCGGAAGTCAGGCTGATGCGCAAATTGCGAAAACGCCTGCCTTGACGGTCAACGATCATGATCACTCCGGCGATGGAAAATCGAGCGGCCAAAACTTGACTCAGAATTCAAGTTTTAGCAAGCCCTATGCCTGAGTATATTCCTGCGGTATTGCGACATGTAACGAATTCACGGCGCAATAAGGCTGCTGAATGGCTCAGCTGCTTGGCGTTTCCGGGTCGCGCTTGCGCTTGTTGCCCATGCGCACGCCGATATCCATCAGGAACTGGAAGAAGCCTTCCTGATCTTCCAGCACATTGCTCCAGAACGGCGAGTGGTACAGCGCAACAGCGCCGTGCACCAGCGCCCAGGCGGCGCAGTAATGGAAGTACGGTGGCACGTCTTCAAGCTTGCCTTCGCTGATGCGCCCCTTGATCAGCAGGGTCAGGCGTTCGAAGTTCGAGGCACGGATCTTGTGCAGCTCCTCGACCATTTCCGGAACCTGATTGCCTTTGACGACTTTCTCTTCGAGACGGTCGAACAGGCGATAGCGCTGCGGGTCACGCATGCGGAATTCGAAGTAGGCGCGGGACAGCGCTTCCTTGTCCTTGTCGACGTCAGCCGAATGCAGCAGCTCGTTCAAATCGCGCTCGTAATCGAGCATCAGGCGCAGATAAATCTCCGCCTTGGATTTGAAATGCTTGTAGATCGTGCCTTTGCCGATACCCACGGCATCCGCAATCATCTCGACGGTGACACTGTCTTCACCTTGTTCGAGGAACAGCTTGAGCGCGGTATCGAGAATTTCCTGCTCGCGGCGACGAAACTCACGGACCTTACGAGGTTCTTTGTGCATAAGAAAAGGTCTGAAGGGTCAAAATACGAAGCCGCGTATTATGCCTAACTTGCGCAAAAATGCACGGATCATCGACCATATCTGTGTTTGCCGTTCATTTTGCGAACGTTTCAGGGGCAATGAGAACTCAACTGAAGCAAACGTATTCCAAATTTGTTTAAAAACCCCGACCGGCTTACTGGACTGCACGCCAGACTGATCAATACTTGAACTGTCGGGCGACATCTCCCCCAAGTGTCGCGCCGATAAAGGTACCAACGGACCGCGTGCCTTTGTTTTACTCCTAATGGTCTTAACCCGGATTCACCCCCCAGAACCCGGGTTTTTTTTGCCTGCGATTTGGCCAGCCGCTACAGGGCAGATCTGACACTAGCCAAAGGGAACAGACGCTTGAAGTTCTCGGTGGTCTGCTCGGCAAAGCGCTCGTAGTTCTCGCCGCGCAGCATCGCCAGAAACTCCGCCACCTCGCGCACATACTGCGGCAGGTTGGGCTTGCCGCGATAAGGGATCGGCGCCAGATACGGCGAATCGGTCTCCACCAGCAAGCGATCGGCCGGCACTTTGCTGGCGACATCGCGCAAGGCCTCGGCATTGCGGAAGGTGACGATGCCCGACAGGGAAATGTAGTAACCCATGTCCAGCGCGGCTTTGGCCATGTCCCAGTCTTCAGTGAAACAGTGCAGCACACCGGCCTGGGGCAATGCCGCTTCGCGCAGCAGCTCAAGCGTGTCGGCACGGGCACCGCGAGTGTGAATGATCACTGGCTTGCCGGTCTGTTGCGCGGCTTGCAAGTGCAGGCGGAAGGACGCCTGCTGCAGCTCGGCGGCTTCCGGTTCGTAGTGGTAGTCGAGACCGGTTTCGCCGATTGCCACCACTTTCGGGTGATCGAGTTCGTGCAGCAGCCAGTCGAGCGCTGGCGCCGCGCCGGGCTGGACGTCGAGCGGGTGCACGCCGACCGAGCAATCGACATCGCTGTAGCGCTCGGCGAGGGCTTTGACGTCGGCGGCGTTGTTGGCGCTGACACCAATGCACAGAAAGTGCCCGACACCGCGTCCGCGAGCTGCATCGAGCGCAGCATCCAGCGAGCCGTCATGGGCGGCGAGGTCAAGGCGATCGAGGTGACAATGGGAATCTACGAGCATAAAAACGGCAACTTACATCGTGTGAGTGGGACGGTCGGACTTCAACGCTCCGGCCAGATGAGTTTCGATGCGACTGCGCGCGGTGTTGTCGCCATCGTTGAACTGCACGCCGACACCGGCGGCACGATTGCCTTGCGCCCCTTTGGGCGTGATCCAGGCGACCTTGCCGGCAACCGGGATCTTCTCCGCCTCGTCCATCAGATTGAGCAGCATGAATACCTCGTCGCCCAACCGGTAATTCTTGTTGGTCGGGATGAACAAGCCACCGTTCTTGATGAATGGCATGTAGGCGGCATACAGCACGGATTTGTCCTTGATCGTCAGGGACAGGATGCCGTTGCGCGGGCCGGGGCTGATCGGTTCAAGCATGTTCACCTCCACTGCTGATGCTCAGAGTCTAGGTACACATTTCTATCTTTGACCAGGCAATCCCGCCCATTGCACCAACAATGCTTCCAGCAGCAACGCAGGATTGAGGTTGGCCTTGCTCAGCACCTTCTGGCGCTGGGCGAGAATCCAGTCGTGAATATCGAGGACTTTGCCTTGTGCACTTTTCTGTGCCAGGTACTGCACGACCTTGCGCATGTCAGGCAGACCGAGACCTGCCTCGTCCTGAGTCAGCTGATAACGCAGGATCAGGCTCGACCAGTCGCAGAACCAGTCGAACAGGCGCAGCATCGGAATGTTTTTCCATTCCTCGGCCAATTGCGTTGGCGACTGCTGGCCCTTGAGCAACTTTTTCACGCCTTCGACCACCTGCGCGCGCTGCTCGCGTACGCCTTGGGCTTGCAGGCTGACCGCCATCAACGGCGAGCCGGCCGCCAGCGTCAGCAGTTCGACCCGCTCGTCTTCGGAACATTCCGGCAACGCTTGCGCAAGCCACTGCAGACTCATCGCCTCACCCGGCAATGGACAAGCCTGCTGCACGCAGCGGCTCTTGATCGTCGGCAGCAAACGACTGGTCTGGTGGCTGACCAGCAGCAACACGGTATCGCCGGACGGCTCTTCAAGACTCTTGAGCAAGGCGTTGGCGGCGTTGATATTCATCGACTCGACCGGCTCGATCAGCACCACTTTGCGTCCGCCCAGTTGCGCGGTCTGCACCACGAAACTGACCAGATCGCGAACCTGGTCGACCTTGATGGCCTTGTCGGCTTCTTCGGGCTCGAGAATGAAGTTGTCCGGGTGGCTGCCAGCCTTGAGCAGCAGGCAGGATTTGCAGTCGCCGCAGGCTTCCGGGGTCGGACGCTGACACAGCAAACTCGCCATCAGACGCTCGGCCAGGGCCCGCTTGCCGATCCCGGCCGGGCCGTGCAGCAGATACGCGTGAGCGTGCTGGCTACGCCCGGCCAGTTGCTGCCAGAGGCTGTCCTGCCACGGATAGGCCTCAGCCACGGCTCAGCTCCACCAGGTTCGGAATCAGCGTATCCAGCGATTGTTGCACCTTGCTCAGCGGCTGACCGGCGTCGATCCGCACATAGCGCGCAGGATCGGCTTCGGCACGTTTAAGAAAGGCACTGCGCACCGCTTCGAAAAAGGCCCGCCCTTCCAGCTCGAAACGATCCAGCCGGCCGCGAGCGCTGGCACGCGCCAGGCCGATTTCCACTGGCAGGTCGAAAATCAACGTCAGGTCCGGGCGCAGATCACCCTGCACGAAGCTTTCCAGCGTGGCGATGCGTTCCAGCGACAAGCCGCGACCGCCGCCCTGATAGGCGTATGTCGAGTCGGTAAAACGGTCACACAGCACCACGGCGCCACGGACCAACGCCGGACGAATCACCTCGGCCAGATGCTGCGCGCGCGCGGCGAAGACCAGCAACAGTTCGGTATCGGGGTTCATGACCTCGTCGGCCGGGGCCAGCAGCACATCGCGAATCCGCTCCGCCAGTGGCGTGCCACCCGGCTCACGGGTCAGCACGACCTCGATACCGGCGGCGCGCAGGCGCTCGGCGAGGTATTCGCGATTGGTGCTTTTGCCGGCGCCTTCCGGGCCTTCGAGGGTAATAAACAAGCCAGTCACAGGCAGTCCTTAATCAAAGTCATTGCGCATTTTCGGGGGCAGCGGCATCCGGTGCCGGCGCAGGCTCCTGCGGCGCGACCTGCGGCAGTGTCTCCGGCGCGGGATTGGGCGAGGCTGGCGGAATCGCTTCATCGCTTGCCGGGGTTTCCGGCGCTGTTGCCGGCGCCGGGCTGGAGCGGTAATCGGCACGGCGCTTGAGTTGATACTCGCGCACCGCATTGTTGTGCGCATCCAGATCATCGGAAAACACGTGGCTGCCGTCACCACGGGCGACAAAATACAGGCTGGTGCCTTCCACCGGATTCAGCGCAGCATGAATCGCTTCACGCCCGACCATCGCGATCGGTGTTGGCGGCAGGCCAGGAATCACGTAGGTGTTGTACGGCGTCGGTTCTTTCAGGTGCGCACGGGTCAGCTTGCCGGTGTAGCGCTCACCGAGGCCGTAGATCACCGTCGGGTCGGTTTGCAGTTGCATGCCCAGCGCCAGGCGGCGCACGAAGACCCCGGCAATCTGCCCGCGCTCCTGCGGTACGCCGGTTTCCTTCTCGACCAGCGACGCCATGATCAGCGCCTGATACGGCTCTTTGTAAGGCACATCGGCGGAACGTTTTTCCCACTCCTTGGCCAGCACTTCGTCGAGACGATCAAAGGCCTTTTTCAGCAGCTCGGCATCGGACATGCCGCGCACGAAGCGGTAGGTGTCAGGGAAGAAGCGTCCTTCCGGGAACAAGCCTTTATGGCCGATCCTCGCCATGACGTCGCTGTCGCTCAAACCGTTCAGGGTCTGTTCGAGCTTTTCGTCCTTGGCCAATGCAGCGCGCACTTGATGGAAATTCCAGCCCTCGACCAGCGTCAGGCTGTATTGCACCACATCGCCGCGCTTCCACGAGTCGATCAGACCGTTGACGGTCATGCCCGGCTGCATGCGGTATTCGCCGCTGTGGATGGGCGTGCCGGCGAGGTTGAAGCGCCAATACACGCGCAGCCAGAACGCGTCCTTGATGACGCCATCGGTTTCGAGAGAAAGGAAAGTACGGGTCGGCGTCGAGCCTTTCGGCACATCCAGCAGTTGTTCCTGCGTGATGGTCAGAGGCTGTTCCAGCGCGCTGTGAATCTTCCAGGCGCTGGCGCCCAACAGCAGCCCTGCCAGAACCAGTCCGGTTTCCAGCAGCAGCAAAAGTTTACGTCTCACAAATCAGGCATCCAATAGGGCGCGGGCAAGGGTTTGCAGTTTACGGGTGAGCGGACCAACCGGCCAGCTCAGTGCAGCGTAGGCGCGTACCGGCCACACGCCATACACGCTGTTGCAGACAAACACTTCATCGGCCCACTGCAGCTGTTCCAGGCGGATATCAGTGATTTGGCTGGGGATGGCCAATGACTCGGCCTGAAACAAAATTTCTGCGCGCATCACACCGGCCACGCCGCAGCGCTGCAAATCCGCAGTGATCAATACGCCGTCGCGGACGATGAACAGGTTGCTGAATACACCTTCAATGACGCGTCCGGTGCGGTCGAGCATCAAGCCCTCGGCGTGCTCGCTGTCCTGCCATTCGGCGCGGGCGAGTACCTGTTCCAGTCGATTGAGGTGTTTGAGCCCGGCCAGCAACGGCTGCCGGGATAACCGCGTGGTGCACGGAAACAGGCGTATACCGTGCTCGGCATGGCCAGCGGGATAAGCGGCAGGAGGATTGCCTTGCAGAATGCGTCGGCCCGGCGCTGCGGGATCAGGCGCATAACCGCGTTGACCGTCACCACGGGTGAGGATGAGTTTGAGCACGCCCTCGCCCAGCGCTGCCGCATAGCGCAGCAGCTCGTCGCCGATCAGTTCGATATCGGCGGCGATGGCCAGCCGCGCACAGCCCTCGGCCAGACGCGCCAGATGCCGATCCAGCAGGATCGGCTGGCCGCCACGCACGGCAATGGTCTCGAACAGACCATCGCCGTAAGCCAGGCCGCGATCTTTCAGCGACAGACTGTCAGCCGGTTGACCGTCGACCCAGCAGTCCATCAGCCTGCGAACCGGCGGAACGCCAGGGTGCCGTTGGTGCCGCCAAAACCGAAGGAGTTCGACAGCACGACATCGATGTCCATGTTGCGCGCAGTGTGCGGCACGAAATCGAGGTCGCAGCCTTCGTCCGGCTCATCGAGGTTGATGGTCGGCGGCGCCACCTGGCTGTTGATCGCCAGCACGCTGAAGATCGCCTCGACCGCGCCCGCTGCACCCAACAAGTGACCGGTCATCGACTTGGTCGAGCTGACCGCCAGTTTGTAGGCGTGATCGCCGAATACCGACTTGATCGCATTGGCTTCGGCAAGGTCGCCGGCCGGGGTCGAGGTGCCGTGGGCGTTGATGTATTGCACTTGATCGGCATTGATCTTCGCGTCGCGCAGCGCATTGGTGATGCAGCGTGCGGCACCGGCGCCATCGGCCGGTGGCGAAGTCATGTGGAAGGCATCGCCGCTGGTACCGAACCCGATCAGCTCGGCATAGATGGTCGCGCCGCGCGCCTTGGCATGCTCGAGTTCTTCGAGCACCAACGCACCGGCACCGTCGGACAGCACGAAACCATCACGGCCCTTGTCCCACGGACGGCTGGCACGGGTCGGTTCGTCGTTACGGGTCGACAGCGCACGGGATGCGCCGAAGCCACCCATGCCCAGACCGCACGCGGCCATTTCGGCACCGCCGGCAATCATCACGTCGGCTTCGTCGTACATGATGTTGCGCGCCGCCATGCCAATGCAGTGCGTACCCGTAGTACAGGCAGTGGCGATGGCGTAGTTAGGTCCCTGTGCACCCAGATGGATGGACAGGAAACCGGAAATCATATTGATGATCGAGCCTGGCACGAAGAACGGCGAAATCCGTCGTGGGCCGGTCTCATGCAGCGTACGGCTGGTTTCTTCGATATTGGTCAGACCGCCGATCCCCGAACCCATGGCAACGCCGATGCGCTCACGGTTGGCGTCAGTGACTTCCAGCCCGGCGTTGCGCACGGCTTGAAAGCCTGCGGCGAGGCCGTACTGAATGAACAGGTCGAGCTTGCGCGCTTCCTTGACCGACAGGTATTCCTCGACATTGAAGCCCTTGACCGAGCCGCCGAAACGGGTGGAATAGGCAGAAAGGTCGGTGTGTTCGATCAGACCAATGCCACTGCGGCCAGCCAGAATGCCCTGCCAACTGCTCGGCACATCCGTGCCCAGTGGCGACAACATACCCATACCGGTGACTACGACGCGTCTACGCGACACAGCACTCTCCTTTTTCGAATGACGACTTTGCATCAGGCCTAAAGAAAAAACCGCACGCCGTAATGGCAGTGCGGTTTTTCCATGACAGCTAGCGACGACTAAAAACGATTACGCCTGGTGGGCAGTAACGTAGTCGATTGCAGCTTGTACAGTAGTGATCTTTTCAGCTTCTTCGTCAGGGATTTCGGTCTCGAATTCCTCTTCCAGAGCCATCACCAGCTCAACGGTGTCAAGGGAGTCGGCACCCAGGTCTTCAACGAAGGAAGCGGTGTTGACTACTTCTTCCGATTTGACACCCAGTTGCTCGGCAACGATTTTCTTGACGCGCTCTTCGATGGTGCTCATACCTTGTTTTCACTCCTAATGGACAAATTCAGGCAGCTGGCCAGTGGGTAAGTGTATAGAAAGACTTTTCAGTTTTTCAACTGAAAGCTTCACTCCTCAAACCCTGCGACCCTCTGCCTATAAATAGATTGCAGCTTTATAACGGATTTTAGACAGCTCGTATGACATTTTTTTGAAGCAATCCGTCACATTTTACTTACATGTACATCCCACCGTTCACCGGGATTGTAGCCCCGGTAACGTATGCCGCACCGTCGGATGCAAGAAAAGCGACCACGGACGCGATCTCTTGAGCTTGCCCCAGACGACCCAGCGGAATCTGCGTCTGCAAGGCTTCACGCTGTGCTTCAGGCAGCTCGCGGGTCATATCGGTGTCGATGAACCCTGGGGTCACCGAGTTGACCGTAATCGAACGCGAACCGACTTCACGCGCCATCGCCCGGCTGAAACCTTCCAGACCGGCCTTGGCGGCTGCATAGTTTACTTGGCCGGCGTTGCCCATGGCACCCACCACCGAGCCAATACTGATAATTCGCCCCCAACGCGCCTTGGTCATGCCGCGCAGAACGCCCTTGGACAGGCGATACAGACTGTTCAGGTTGGTATCGATCACGTCGTACCATTCATCGTCTTTCATGCGCATCATCAGGTTATCGCGGGTAATGCCGGCATTATTGACCAGAATCGCCACTGGCGCACCGAACTGCTCCTGAATGCCCGCCAGCACTGCGCTGACCGATTCGTCACTGGTGACGTTGAGTTCGAAACCTGCGCCCTGGATACCGTTTTCCTTCAGGGTCGCGGCGATGCGCTCGGCGCCCGACGCGGAGGTCGCGGTGCCGACAACGATAGCGCCCTGGCGACCCAGTTCCAGCGCGATGGCCTGGCCGATACCGCGGCTTGCACCGGTGACCAGTGCAACTTTACCTTGCAGACTCATGCAAGTTTCTCCTGATTCAGGCCTGCGCTGCGCGAGCGGCAGCGAAGGCATCTGGGGTATTGAGGTTGGAAGTCGCAACGCCTTCGGCGCAGCGCTTGTTCAGACCGGCCAGGACTTTGCCCGGACCGCATTCGACCAGATTGGTCGCGCCTTTGGCGGCCAGCGTCTGCACCGACTCGACCCAGCGCACTGGCTTGTAGAGTTGTTCGAGCAGATCACGCTTGAGGGTTTCCAGATCAGCCGGCACTTGTGCGCTGACGTTCTGTACCACCGGGATCTGCGGTGCCTGCCAGTCGATGGCAGCGATGGACTCGGCAAAGCGCTCGGCAGCCGGACGCATCAGTTCGCAGTGCGACGGCACGCTCACCGGCAGCGGCATGGCGCGCTTGGCACCACGGGCCTTGCAGCCTTCGATGGCACGCTCGACGGCAGCCTTGGCCCCAGCGATCACCACTTGGCCTGGCGAGTTGAAGTTGACTGCGCTGACCACCTCACCTTGTGCCGATTCAGCGCAAGCTGCCAGCACATCAGCATCTTCCAGACCGAGAATGGCAGCCATGCCGCCCTGCCCGGCCGGCACCGCTTCCTGCATCAGCTGACCGCGGCGCTCGACGAGCTTGACCGCATCCGCCAGGGTCAGGCTACCGGCGGCGACCAGCGCGCTGTATTCACCCAGGCTGTGGCCGGCAACGAATGCCGGACGCTCGCCACCTTCCGCCAGCCACAGACGCCACAGGGCGATCGAGGCGGTCAGAATGGCCGGTTGGGTCTTGTCGGTTTGATTGAGCAGCTCTTCCGGGCCCTGCTGGGTCAACGCCCAGAGGTCATAGCCCAGCGCAGCAGAGGCTTCTTGAAAGGTTTCGAGGATCAGCGGATGTTGCGCGCCCAGCTCGGCCAGCATGCCGAGGGACTGCGAACCCTGTCCTGGAAAGACGAATGCGAGGGAAGCAGACATGTAACAAGCCCCTAATGATCTTGTCGTCGGAAAATAACGCCCCGCTCGGGACGCCAGAAACTGACAGTTTGGATGGCCCTTTGAACCGGGCGGTCACATTTAAGCATTGTCCGACGAAAACGCCTAAGACAACAGGTCCTCCAGACGACCGTGGAGGCGCTCCGGCAAGTTCTCCTGGATCTCGATCAGCGCACGGGAAATCGCGCTCTGAAAACCCTGAACGCCGGCCGATCCATGACTTTTCACCACAATGCCCTGCAAGCCGAGAAAGCTTGCGCCGTTATGTCGCGCCGGCGCCAGATCAGCCTGCAAGCGCTTCATCAGTGGCAGCGCCAGCGCTCCCACCGCCCGCGAGGCAAGATTCTTCTTGAACAACGCTTCGATGCGCCCAGCGATCATCGTCGCCAGGCCTTCGCTGGATTTGAGCAGAATGTTGCCGACGAAACCGTCGCACACCACCACATCAGCCTCGCCACGGTACAAACCGTCGCCTTCGATGAAACCGATGTAGTTGATGCCACGCGCCGCCTGCAACAGCGTTGCCGCCAGCTTGACCTGTTGATTGCCCTTGATGTCTTCGGTACCGATGTTCAGCAGAGCGACGCGCGGGCGATGAATGCCCAGCGTTTGCGCCGCCACCGAGCCCATTACGGCGAACTGCAACAGATGTTCGGCGCTGCAATCGACGTTGGCGCCCAGATCGAGCAACTGACAATAGCCGGTCTGCGTCGGGATCGCGGCGACCATCGCTGGGCGATCAATGCCCGGCAAGGTCTTCAGCACGAACCGCGACAACGCCATCAACGCACCGGTATTGCCGGCGCTGACACAGGCCTGAACCTTGCCATCGCGCAACAACTCAAGGGCAACACGCATTGACGAGTCCGGCTTGCCACGCAGGGCCTGGGTCGGCTTTTCATCCATGGTGATGACTTCGCTGGCCGGTACAATCGTCAGGCGCGCGCGATCGGCAGCCGATTGGCCGTTGATCAGTTCTTCAAGAAGGGAAGGTTGACCGACGAGGGTCAGGTGCAGCGAGGGCGTAGCAGACAGGCAAGCAAGGCTGGCCTGAACAATGCTGCGGGGACCGAAGTCCCCGCCCATTGCGTCAATCGCGATGACTTGAGCGGACAAGTGATTACTCGTCAGCGCCCTTGTCGATCACTTTACGACCACGGTATACGCCTTCTGGCGATACGTGGTGACGCAGGTGAACTTCACCAGTGGTTTTTTCTACAGACAGGGTGCTAGCCTCGAGAGCGTCGTGCGAACGGCGCATGTCACGGGCAGAGCGGGATTTTTTGTTCTGCTGAACAGCCATAATTGATTAACTCCTAAACGTTTGGGTCACGCTTTAACTGCGCCAATACACTGAACGGGTTGGACCGCGTTACCTCGTCCTCGCTCGGTTCGGGCTCATCTGCTCCCGCCGGCTGCTGGCATTCTTCCGGATGATGAGCAGGCACAATGGGCAAGGCGAGCAGAAGCTCCTCCTCGATCAGTGACTGCAGATCCAATGGATCTTCGCCCAGTTCCAGCACGTCATAACCTTTCGGCAACGACTGGGTATTCGCACCCTCCTTCACCACGGCGTAACTGCATTCGCTGTGGATCGGCAGGGTGACCAGCTCAAGACAACGCTGGCAAACCATTTTGACTTCGGTGTCGATAAAGCTGTGGATCACCACAGATTTACGTTCATCTCGTTCAAAAACGAATTTGGCCTGCACCGTACCGACATCGTCGGAAAGCGGGTCGCAGAGTCTCTTCAAATCGGCCAGCAGCAGTTCACCTTGAAGGGTGGTGCCACGGTCAGCCAATTTGCGCGGGTCAACGTGAGGTGGAATCGGGTCATTCAACATAGGCGCAGCATTATAGGGATGCCCCCACCCATGTCAAAGGAAATTGTGCCCTGTCCGTCACTTGCGTGCCTCCGCTAGAATCCGCACCTGCCTGAGGAGACGCCCATGCTGCCTTTATTACTTGCTTCAAGCTCGCCCTATCGACGCGAATTGCTCGCTCGCCTGCACTTGCCGTTCGTCTGCAGCTCGCCGGATATCGACGAAAGTCACCGCCCGGGCGAGCGAGCCATCGAACTGGTCAAACGCCTCGCCGAGGAAAAAGCCCGAGCACTGGCCGACAGCCATACGGACCATCTGATTATCGGCTCGGACCAGGTGGCCGTCCTTGGCGAGCAGATCATCGGCAAACCCCACACCTTCGAAAAGGCCCGCGAGCAATTGATGGTGGCCAGCGGCGCGAGCGTGACCTTCCTGACCGGCCTGGCCCTGCTCAACAGCCAGACCGGCCACTGCCAGGTCGACTGCGTGCCATTTACCGTACACATGCGCCAACTCGACCCGGCGCGCATCGAGCGCTATCTGCGCATCGAGCAGCCTTACGACTGCGCCGGCAGCTTCAAGGCCGAAGGTCTCGGCGTCAGCTTGTTCCAGTCCACCGAAGGCCCGGACGCCACCAGCCTGATCGGCCTGCCGCTGATTCGCCTGATCGACATGCTGCTGGCCGAAGGCGTACAGATTCCCTGACCCAGAAAAAAACCGGCCATTCAAAGGCCGGTTTTTTTATACAGCGAAGGCTTATCGCAACGACGGCCCGTGGAAACCCATCCACATCGCCAACTGCTCGGCCACACTGGCGCCGAGCTTTTTCGAGAAGCGGTCGAACGGCGATTCCTGGACCGTGAAGTCCACCAACTCCTTCTCGCCAATCACGTCTCGTGCCACCGAACTGGCACTGCCCAGACCATCGATCAGACCCAGCGGCAACGCCTGCTCGCCTGACCAGACCAGTCCGGAGAACAGCTCTGGATGCTCTTTATCCTTCAAACGATCGCCGCGACCTTGCTTGACGCTGTTGATGAACTGCTTGTGCGTGGTGTCCAGCACACTCTGCCAGAACGCTGTTTCTTCAGGCTTCTGCGGCTGGAACGGATCAAGAAACGCCTTGTGCTCGCCCGAGGTGTAGGTGCGACGTTCGACGCCGAGCTTTTCCATGGTGCCGACAAAACCGTAACCGGCGGCCGTCACACCAATCGAACCGACCAGACTGGCCTTGTCGGCGTAGATCTGATCGGCCGCGCTGGCGATGTAGTAGGCACCGGACGCACCGAGATCGGAAATCACCGCATACAACTTGATCTCAGGATGAAGACCACGCAGGCGCTTGATTTCGTCATAGACATAACCCGACTGCACCGGACTGCCGCCAGGACTGTTGATGCGCAGGATGACGCCTTTGACCTTCTTGTCTTCGAACGCCGCACGCAGGCTGCCGACGATGTTGTCGGCACTTGCCGGCTCTTTGTCCGCAATCACCCCGTCAATTTCGATCAGCGCAGTGTAGTTCGGGCCCCGCGTGGCGCTTTTTTCCATGTCCATCAGCGGCGTGAACAGCAGCAGCGCAACAAACAGATAAACAAACGTCAGCAGCTTGAAGAAGATCCCCCAGCGCCGTGAGCGACGCTGCTCCTGAACGCCGGCCAGCAAGGTTTTTTCCAACAGCTTCCAGCTTTTTGCGTCACCGTCGTCGGCACTTGCCTTGGCCGGTGCTTTCCATTCATCGGTCATGCCATCTACCCCAGCAAAAAACGTATTAGGCCTGCTGACCCAGCCAGGCATGCAATTCAGAAAAACGGTCGATCGACAGCAACGGCTCGAACTGTTGCAGCGATTCGATCGACTGCGCGCCATAACTGACCGCAACCGAGCCCATCCCCGCGTTGCGCGCCATCAACAGATCGAAGGACGAATCCCCCACCATCAGCGCCTGCTCAGCCCGCACACCGCAATGAGCGAGGATCTGCTCCAACATCAGAGGGTGCGGTTTGCTGGCGGTTTCATCGGCAGCGCGGGTGATATCGAAATAATCTTCCCAGCCATTGGCCTTGAGCACGCGATCGAGCCCGCGGCGGTTCTTGCCGGTCGCTACCGCCAGGTGATAACCCTGCTCGCGAAACGACGCCATCGATTCGATGACACCTTCGAACAGCGGCGAAGGCACGGCTTCGGCAGCGATGTAGTGATCGGCGTAGTACTCGCGAAACGCGGTCATTTCGGCATCGCTGATTTCCGGGTACAAGGTGCGAATCGCCTCTGGCAAACCCAGACCGATAATGCCCTTGACCGCGAAATCATCGCGCAGCTCGAAGCCGGAACGCCCGGATGCCGAATGCATGGCCTCGACAATCCGGTGAATCGAATCGGCCAGCGTGCCGTCCCAGTCGAAAATCAACAGTTTGTAATCAGGGTGCTGCACTCAGGCGCTCCACAGTCTTGGCCCACATTTCATCGACCGGGGCCTGCAAGGTCAGCTTGCCGCCATCGGGCAGCGGCACGGTCAGCATGTAGGCGTGCAGGAACAGGCGTTTGCCGCCCAGATCGCGAATTTCCCTGGTGAAGTCGTCGTCGCCGTACTTGCTGTCGCCGGCAATGCAATGCCCGGCGTGCAAGGTATGCACGCGAATCTGGTGCGTACGACCGGTGACCGGCTTGGCCTCGACCATGGTTGCGAAATCACCGAAGCGGCGCAGCACCTTGAACACGGTCAGGGCTTCTTTGCCTTCGTCGTTGACTTCGACCATGCGCTCGCCGGAACGCAGATTGCTCTTGAGCAACGGCGCGCTGACCTGCTTGATCGAAGTGGCCCAGTTACCGCGAACCAGCGCCATGTAGCGCTTGTCGACGCCGTCGCCGCGCAGCTTTTCATGCAGGTGACGCAGCATGCTGCGCTTCTTGGCAATCATCAGCAGGCCGGACGTGTCGCGGTCGAGACGGTGAACCAGCTCCAGCTCTTTCGCGTCGGGACGCAACTGACGAAAGGCTTCGATCACGCCGAAATTCAAGCCGCTGCCACCGTGAACGGCAATGCCTGCGGGCTTGTTGATCACGATCAGCGCCTTGTCTTCGTATACGATCGAAGCCTCGAGACGCTGCAGCAGCCCCTGGGCCAGCGGCACCGGCTCGTCGCGCTCAGGCACGCGCACCGGCGGCACGCGCACGATATCGCCGGCCTGCAGCTTGTATTCGGGCTTGATCCGGCCTTTGTTCACACGCACTTCGCCTTTGCGCAAAATGCGGTAAATCAAGGTCTTGGGCACGCCTTTGAGCCGGGCGAGGAGGAAATTGTCGATTCGTTGGCCGGCATACTCCGGCGAGACTTCAAGCAGTTGAACGCCTGGAGTCGAAGGGGCAGTAGTTGTCATGCCGCGGATGATAACAATTTTTATGGAATTGAAGCACTTAATCATTGCTGCTATAGTCGCGAACGCCGCCAAAAGCGGCCTGGACAGAGGAATCACGGTCTAAAACCGGCCCTGACCAACGCAATTCACCAGGGCGCGAGGCCGTCCTACGGGGCTTTCGCTACGTAACGGTGGAGTTTGCAGTTGTAACAAGCGCAGGTGACATGAGGCCTGAATCACACCGCCGAGCAGCGTTTCCAATCGCCCGGCAGGCAAATATTCGAGGCCAGTTCACAAAGTGCAGTCAGCTGCGAATGACCCCGAGCGAGCGCTTCGGAAACATCGCCTGAATTAGCCATGATGCGTGACCTCCCCTTTCGGAGCTCACGGTAAATGCCAACCCGCTGCGGATTCTGCGCGCGGCAGCACCCGAATTATCAGGGATACGTGTAGGGTGGAGATGCACAACCGCCGGACTGTGTAGCAACAAGCTTTTATCAAGACGCTTCATCTCGTCCACAGCCGCTGGTTGATTCCTCCTCCTGACTGAGTGCTTAAGTAGCCACAGCAAGCAGGACGCGTACGTCGCGGTATCGGCCCAATTGGCCTGACATCGCTGGACACGGGAATGGCCAACCACTCCCGACGCACCTGACACCGACCGTGAGAAGTCGTGTGTGCCGAACGCCGTTTCCGGCAGCCCGGAAACCGACGGTACTACATGAAAAGAATGCTGATTAACGCAACTCAACCCGAAGAGTTGCGTGTTGCACTGGTAGATGGCCAGCGCCTCTACGACCTGGACATCGAATCCGGTGCACGCGAGCAGAAGAAGGCCAATATCTATAAAGGCCGCATCACTCGCATCGAACCGAGCCTTGAGGCTGCCTTTGTCGATTTCGGCTCCGAGCGCCACGGCTTCCTGCCCCTCAAAGAAATCTCCCGCGAATACTTCAAGAAAGCCCCCGAAGGCCGCGTCAACATCAAGGACGTCCTGAGCGAAGGCCAGGAAGTCATCGTTCAGGTCGAAAAAGAAGAACGTGGCAACAAGGGCGCAGCCCTGACCACTTTCATCAGCCTGGCCGGCCGTTACCTCGTGCTGATGCCGAACAATCCACGTGCCGGCGGCATCTCCCGTCGAATCGAAGGCGAAGAGCGCAACGAACTGCGTGAAGCGCTGAACGGCCTGGTTGCTCCGGCCGACATGGGTCTGATCGTGCGCACTGCAGGCCTTGGCCGCAGCAGCGAAGAAATGCAGTGGGACCTCGATTACCTGCTGCAACTGTGGACCGCCATCAAAGAAGCCTCGCTGGATCGCTCCGCGCCGTTCCTGATCTATCAGGAAAGCAACGTGATCATCCGCGCCATCCGCGACTACCTGCGCCAGGACATCGGCGAAGTGCTGATCGACAGCGTTGAAGCCCAGGACGAAGCCCTGACCTTCATCCGCCAGGTGATGCCGCAGTACGCCAGCAAGATCAAGCTGTACGAGGACAGCGTCCCGCTGTTCAACCGTTTCCAGATCGAAAGCCAGATCGAGACCGCCTTCCAGCGCGTCGTCGAACTGCCTTCCGGCGGCTCCATCGTCATCGATCCGACCGAAGCCCTGGTGTCCATCGACATCAACTCGGCACGCGCCACCAAAGGCAGCGACATCGAAGAAACCGCGCTGCAGACCAACCTTGAAGCCGCCGAAGAAATCGCCCGTCAGTTGCGCCTGCGCGACATCGGCGGCCTGATCGTCATCGACTTCATCGACATGACCCCGGCCAAGAACCAGCGCGCCGTGGAAGAGAAAGTCCGCGAATGCCTGGAAGCCGACCGTGCCCGCGTGCAGATCGGCCGCATCTCGCGCTTCGGCCTGCTGGAAATGTCCCGTCAGCGCCTGCGTCCATCGTTGGGCGAAAGCAGCGGCATCGTCTGCCCGCGTTGCAACGGCACCGGCATCATCCGTGACGTTGAATCGCTGTCGCTGGCGATCCTGCGCCTGATCGAAGAAGAAGCCCTGAAAGACCGCACCGCCGAAGTTCGCGCCCAGGTGCCGATCCCGGTCGCTGCGTTCCTGCTCAACGAAAAACGCAACTCGATCACCAAGATCGAACTGCGCACCCGTGCCCGTATCGTCATTCTGCCGAACGATCACCTGGAAACGCCGCACTTCGAAGTCCAGCGTCTGCGTGACGACAGCCCGGAAGCCGCGACCAACCAGTCCAGCTACGAAATCGCTGCCGCCGCTGCCGAAGTCGAAGAAGTCCAGCCAGCCGCTGCGACCCGTACCCTGGTTCGCCAGGAAGCCGCGGTCAAGACTGCCCCGGCCCGCGCCAATGCGCCGGTGCCGACCGAAGTCGCTCCAGCTGCCCCTGCTCCGGCCCCGGTTGCCGCGCCAGAGCCAAGCCTGTTCAAGGGTCTGGTGAAATCGCTGGTCAGCCTGTTCGCTACCAAGGAAGAGCCTGCCGCTCCGGTCGCCGTGGAAAAACCGGCTGCCGAACGTCCGGCGCGCAACGAAGAGCGTCGCAACGGTCGTCAGCAGAGCCGCAACCGTAACGGTCGTCGCGATGAAGAACGCAAGCCGCGCGAAGAACGTGCTCCGCGTGAAGAACGCGCCCCACGCGAGCCGCGTGAAGAGCGTCAGCCACGTGAAGCCCGTGAAGTACGCGAGCCTCGCGAAGCCCGCAGCGAAGCGCCGGCCGCCCGAGAAGAGCGCGCGCCACGTGCACCGCGTGAAGAACGTGCTCCGCGTGCGCCGCGTGAAGACCGCAAGCCTCGCGGCGAGCGTGAAGAACGCGTACGTGAACTGCGTGAGCCACTGGACGCCGCTCCAGCGGTAGCCGCTGCCGCCGCCGTCACCGCTGAAGAGCGTCCGGCCCGCCAGCCACGTGAAGAACGCGCCCCGCGTCCGCCGCGTGAAGAGCGTCAGCCGCGCGCCGAACAGGCCGCTGCTGCCGTCGCGGAAGAAGAAGTGATCAGCAACGAAGAGCAACTGCCGGAAGACGGTCAGGATGGCGCCGAAGGCGATCGTCCACGTCGTCGCTCGCGCGGTCAGCGTCGTCGCAGCAACCGTCGTGAGCGTCAGCGTGATGCCAACGGCAACGTGATCGAAGGTTCGGAAGAGTCCGAATCCGGCGAAAACGCTGAAGCCCCGAGCACTGCCGATCTGGCTGCCGGCCTGGCCGTCACCGCTGTCGTTGCCAGCAGCGCGATCAGCGCTCCGGCCGAAGCACAGGCGCACGAGCAAGCCGAACGCGCCACCGCTGCCACACTGGAAACTGCTCCAGTCGAAGCGCCGGTTGTCGAAGCCAACACCCCGGTGGAAGTGACTGCTGCTCCGGAAATCGAAGTGGCACCGGTTCAGGAATCTCAGCCGCAGGCTGAAGAAGTGGTTGCCGAGCCAGCCGTTGTCGCTGAAGCGCCGCAGGTGGTTGCAGAGCCGGTTGCTGAAACCGTCGCTGAATCCGTGACCGAAAGCGTGCGTGAAGTGCGCGAAGAGCAGACTGCCTTCAACTGGACTGCCGAGCCTGCGAAAACCGAAGCGCCAGCGCCAATCGCTGAAGCAGAAGTTGCAGAGGCGATGGTTTCCGAGCCAGTCGTCGCGGCCGCCGAGCCGGCCCCGGCGCCAGTGGTTGAAGCGCCGGTTGTCGAGGCCCCTGCCGTCGTCGAAGCGCCAGCCCCGGTGGTTGAAGCACCGGCTCCGGTCAGCGCCCTGACACCAAACGGTCGCGCACCGAACGATCCGCGTGAAGTACGTCGTCGCAAGCGTGAAGCCGAGCGTCTGCAGAAGGAAGCCGAGTTGGCCGCCGCTGCAGCGCCTGTGGTTGCCGAGCCCGCCGCTGCTACCGAAGTGACCGAGGCAGCCCCTGCCCCGGTTGCCGAAGAAGCATCGGTTGAAGCGGTGATCGCCGAGGCACCGCGTTCCGTACAGGACGCGGTCGAGCAACGCGAAGAGGCCGAGGAAAAAGAGCACGAGCCGAAACCTCTCGTGTAATTCTCCAAGCCGTTAAAAAGCCCCGCCTGGTGTAAGCCTGGCGGGGCTTTTTTATGCCTTTGATTTATGCCTGTACCCGTTCCCTGTAGGAGTGAGCCTGCTCGCGATAGCGGAGTGTCAGTCAACAAACATTTAGCTGAACCACCGCTATCGCGAGCAAGCTCACTCTACAAGGGATCCATGCATGAATCAGGAATGTGTGAAGACCAGCGCCTCAGGCACGTCGACATCCCACAGCACGCCAGGGTCATCCACCACCACCTCAACCACCCTGCCCTGCCCAAACACCGGCCTTGCGCCCCGATCACCGGACAAACCGGACAGCGCCGGACCCAACGCACGCCCAAACCCCACCGGATGGCCAAACTCGCCACCCAGCACCGGCACGCTCACCGCGTCATCAGCCATCGCCGCCACCACTCGCTCGATACTCGACGGCAGGATAAACGGCATATCCCCAAGTACGATCAACCAGCCATCCGCATCGGCACTCGCAGCGACACCCGCGGCAATGCTGTTGCCCATTCCCGTCGACTCGATCGATACAACGTCACAGCCGTAAGCCTGCGCCATGCGCATCGCCTGCGGTCGCGCTTCAGTGGTTACCAGCACACGCTTATCAAGACCGGCCGGCAAGTTCACCAGTACCTGCTCGATCACCGAGCGCACCGCACCATCGCGCCCGGTGCAGTCAGCCAGCAATTTATCCTTGTCAGCCCCCGCCGCCTGACGAAAGCGGCTGCCCTCGCCTGCTGCCAACACAATCACTGCGATGGATCGGCTCATGCACCCTCCAGCGGTTTCTTCTGCTTCAACTCCACGCCATTCTTGATCGCGACGATCTCGGCAAGCAGCGACAACGCAATCTCGGCCGGCGAGTGACTGCCGATGTGCAGACCGATCGGCCCGTGCAAACGATCAATGGCCGCTCGCGACAAGCCTAGCTGAGCCAGATTCTCGCGGCGTTTCTGACTGTTGACCCGCGAGCCCAGCGCGCCGACGTAAAACGCCGGCGAATCCAGCGCCGTCAGCAGCGCCATGTCATCCAGACGCGGATCATGGGTCAGCGCAACAATCGCGGTGCGTTCATCGGTTTGAATGCTCAACACCGCGTCGTCCGGCATGCCAGGCACAAACCGCCCGTGCTGCTCTTCCCAGCCATAGACAAACTCGGTGCGCGGATCGCAAATCAACACCTCGAAATCCAGCAGCCGCGCCATGTCCGCTACGTAACGTGACAACTGCCCGGCGCCGATCAGCAGCAGACGCCAGCGCGGGCCGTAAATGGCGCGCAAGGTCTTGCCATCGAACACCAGCGAGTCGCTTTTACTGGCGGGCGCCAGCGCCACTTCGCCGGTTTCGATGTTCAGTTCACGGGCGACGATCTGGTGATCTTCGCAACGGGCGAGCAGTTCTTCGACCCACGCCGGATCGCCAACGCGCTCCTCGGTCAGGCGCAGGGTGCCGCCACAGGGCAAACCGAAACGCGCCGCCTCCTCGCGCGTCACGCCGTAGGTAATTAATTGCACCGGCGGGCCAGCGCTGGCGATGCGGCCGTCGTGCAGGCGGGCAATCAGGTCGTCCTCGACGCAACCGCCCGACACCGAACCGATCACCACGCCATCCTCGCGCAAGGCGAGCATGGCACCGGGCGACCGGGGCGCGGTGCCCCAGGTCTGCACCACGCTGAACAACACTACCCGCTGCCCGGCGCGGCGCCATTCAAGGACGCTGCGCAGGACATTCAGATCGACGCTGTCCATTACGCCTGCGCCTTCTGCCAATCCTGCAACTGATAACGCACTGGCAAGTTGCGGATGCGTTTGCCGGTGGCGGCGAAGATCGCATTGCACAAGGCCGGCGCAATCGGCGGCACGCCTGGCTCGCCGACGCCGCCCAACGGCACATCGCCCGGCGGCGTGACCAGATGCACGGCGACTTCTTTCGGCGCCAGCGACATGCGCGCCACTTCATACATATGAAAGTTGTCCTGCTGGACCTTGCCGTCCTTGAAGCTGATTTCACCCAGCACCGCGTTGCCCAGGCCCATCACGCAGGCGCCTTCGAACTGCGAGCGGATGCGCTCGGGGTTGATCTGCGGTCCGCAATCCACCGCAATGTCGGCCTTGTGCACGATCAGCGTGCCGTCGTCCTTGACCTCGACTTCGATCACCGCCGCCACATAAGTGACGAAGCTGTAGTGCACCGCCAGGCCGAGACCGCGGCCCTTGGGCAACTTGCGTCCCCAACCGGCTGCCTTCGCTGCGGTTTCCAGCACGGTGCGCATGCGCCCGGTGTCGATCGGATAGCGCTCGGGGGACTCGCCGTAGTTCCACTCTTCGCTCAAGGTGCGCGGGTCGATCTGGCGATCGGCGCCGAGCAGTTTGATCTGATATTCAAGCGGATCTTCGCCGGCCTTGTGCGCCAGCTCGCCGACGAAACTCTGAATCGCGAAACCATGGGGAATGTTCGACACCGAGCGATACCAGCCCACCCGCGTGTGCACCTTGGCTTCGGGGTTTTCCAGACGCACGTTGGGAATCGCGTAAGCCATGTTGGTGAAGCCCATGCCCAACTCGAAAGCGGCTTCATGGTTCATGTCCGGGGCGAACAATGCGGTGATGCTCGGCGCCACGGTGCGGTGCAACCAGCCAGAGGGCATGCCATCCTTGCCAACGCCGGCCTTGAGGTATTCGGCCGACACGGTATGGAAATACGAGTTGTGGATGTCGTCTTCGCGCGTCCACTGCACGCGCACAGCCTTGCCCGGAAACTCCTTGGCGAGGATCGCCGCTTCAACGACGAAGTCCGGCTTCGACTTGCGACCGAAACCGCCGCCGAGCAAAGTGACATTGAAGGTAACGTTGTCGAACGGCACGCCAAGACGTTCGGCGATGCGCTCGCGGGTCACTTGCGGCGCCTGACTCGGCGCCCAGGCTTCGCAGACGCCCTTGTCGAAACGCGCAATGGCGACCATCGGTTCCATCGGTGCCTGCGCCAGATGCGGCAGGTAATAAGACGCTTCCAGGGTGCTGGCCGCGCCGCTCAACGCCTTGTCGATATCGCCGGTGTTGCGCACCACTTTGCCGGGCTTCAGCGACGCCGCTTCCAGTTCCTTGCGATAGGCGATCGAGTCATAACTGGCGTTCGGGCCGTCGTCCCACTCGATCTTCAGCGCTTCGCGACCCTTGATCGCCGCCCAGGTATTGCTGGCGACCACAGCCACGCCACCCAATGGCTGAAATTCCGATGGCAACGGGCGAGGTTCGATCTGGATCACTTTGAGTACGCCCGGCACCTTCAGCGCGGCGCTGCCATCCAGCGACTTGACCTTGCCGCCGTACACCGCCGGGCGCGCAATGGTGGCGTAGAGCATGCCGTCGAAGTGCACGTCGGCACCGTAGACCGCACGCCCGTTGACGATGTCGTCACCGTCGATGGCTTTATTGCCTTCCTTGCCGATATAGCGAAATTCCGCCGGCTGCTTGAGGCGCAGGCTGTCGCGCGCTGGTACGGCCAACGCACTGGCAGCTGCGGCCAGTTCGCCATAGCCCAGTTCACGGCCGGACGGTTTGTGGATGACTTTGTGCAGTTGCGCGTGGCATTCACCGACCGGCACTTTCCACTGCGCCGCCGCGGCCTGCTCGAGCATGGTCCGCGCGGCCGCGCCGCAACGGCGCATCGGCTCGTACCAATGACGCATGCTGCGTGAGCCGTCGGTGTCCTGGTTGCCGAAACGCACTTCATCACCTGGCGCCTGCTGCACCTTGACCCGCGCCCAGTCGGCGTCCAGTTCATCGGCGACGACCATCGTCAGACTGGTGCGCACGCCCTGGCCCATTTCAGAACGGTTGCAGACCACGGTGACGGTGCCGTCGGCGGCAATGCTCACATAGACTTTCGGATCGTCGATCCAGCCGTTGGGCATGCCGTCGGCGCCAAACTGCTTGGGCTTGTCTTCGGCCAGCGCGTCCTGCCAGCCCCAACTCGCGGCCAGCACCAGCGCACCGGTGGCGCCGACACCTTTGAGAAAACCACGGCGACTGAGGTTGCTCAGGGCGAAATCGTTCGGCAGGCGGCTCATGCCTTGGCCTCCTTCAGGTGAGTGGAGGCCTGGCGGATCGCAGTCTTGATCCGGTTGTACGTGCCGCAGCGGCAAATATTGCCAACCATGGCTTCTTCGATTTGCGCATCGCTCGGGTTCGGATTGGTCTTGAGCAATGCCGTCGCCGACATGATCTGCCCGCCCTGGCAGTAACCACATTGCGCCACTGCGCTGTCGAGCCAGGCTTGCTGGACGACTTTGCCGATCGGGTCGGCGTGCAGGTTATCGATGGTGGTGACGTTCTGCCCGATCACCGAGCCGATCGGGGTGATGCAACTGCGCGCGGGGGCGCCGTCGATGTGAATGGTACACGCGCCGCACAGGCCCATGCCGCAGCCGAACTTGGTGCCGTTGTAACCGGCGACATCGCGAATCGCCCAGAGCAGCGGCATGTCTTCGGTGACGTCGAGGGAATGGTCTTGACCGTTGAGTTTCAGGGTAATCATGGGCACGCCCGCATATTTTTCGTGGTTATCGGGTCGAGCAATCTGCCGCCGGAAAATCAGCGGTGGGTTCGCGCAGATCGACTCAGGCTAATCAGGCTCTCTTGTGCTGAGCAGAACGTCTGCACCGGGCCTTTGGTGGAGCAAATGGTTGGTATCGTTAGCTGACTAAGTTAACCCAGCATTAACAAAAAAGCCCTGCACTTTTTAACCGGTGCAGGGCTTCGGAAGGTACTTCGACAAGCGTAGCCTCAATACCGATTGGGCTCCATTTCCAGCTCGACATTGAACCGCTCGGCAATGTCTTTCTGAATGCGTTGCGCCAGCGCGTAAAGCTGCTGGCCGGTGGCCGAGCCATGGTTGACCAGCACCAGCGCCTGCAAGGTGTGCACGCCGGCATCCCCGTCGCGAAAGCCTTTCCAGCCGGCGCGTTCGATCAGCCAGCCAGCGGCAAGCTTCATCTGCCCGTCTGCCTGCGCATACGCCACGACGTCCGGATGTTGCTGCTTGATCTGCGCGACTTGCGCAGCGGATACCAGCGGATTCTTGAAGAAGCTGCCAGCATTGCCGAGCACCGCAGGATCAGGCAGTTTTTCGCTGCGGATGCTGCAGATAGCCCGACTGACATCGCTCGGTGTTGGCTGCTCGATGCCCTGCTCGGACAGGCGCTGGCGCACCGGGCCGTATTCCAGATGCAGCTGCGCGCCGCGCTCAAGCTTGAAGCGCACGCGCAGAATCAGCCAGCGTCCCGGCTGCTGCTTGAACAGGCTGTCGCGATAAGCGAAGTTGCATTCTTCGAGGCTGAAATCGCGTAGCTCGCCGGTCTGCCGATCCAGCGCAGTGAGGCCGGCGAACACGTCCTTGATTTCAACGCCGTAGGCACCGATGTTTTGCATCGGCGCCGCGCCGACCGTGCCGGGAATCAGGCTGAGGTTTTCCAGACCGGAAAAACCCAGCGCCAGCGTATGCAGTACAAAGTGATGCCACGGCTCGCCCGCCTCAGCCTCGATGACCACGCGGCTGCCGTCATCGCTGAGCACGCGGATTCCACGCGTTGCCATGCGCAGGACCAGCGCCGCAATATCCGCGGTCAGCAGCAAGTTGCTGCCACCGCCGATCACCAGCAACGGCACATCGTGCGCCGTGGCAAAGGCCAGCGCTTGACGGACATCGTCGTCGCTGTGGGCTTCGGCGAACAGTTGCGCGCGCACGTCGACGCCAAAACTGTTGAACGGTTTCAGGGAAACCTGCGCTTGCACCGGCAAACTCATAAGCGCCCCTTCACTTCGATCAGCAGTTGGTCACAGGCTGCTTCGATCAGATCCAGCACCTGCTCGAAGCCCTGATCGCCGTCGTAATACGGATCGGGCACTTCGTCGACCAGCCCGGCATAGCGGCGCAGGAACAGATCCAGCTCGGCCTTGCCGGTGGCCGGCTGCAACGCCTTGAGGTTGCGCAGGTTGCTGTTGTCCATGGCCAGAATCAGGTCGTAACTGGCGAAGTCGGCGCGGCTGACTTGCTGCGCGCGTTGCAGCGACAAGTCGTAGCCGCGCACTTTCGCCGCGGCCTGGCTGCGCTTGTCTGGCGGGTTGCCAACGTGCCAGTCACCGGTGCCGGCAGAGGCCACTTCGACCTGATCCGCCAGCCCCGCTGCACGCAGTTTGTGACGCAAGACTCCTTCAGCGGTGGGCGAACGACAAATATTGCCCAGGCACACGAACAGAACCCGCATCAGGCCCCCAGCAGGCGACGAACGCGCTCAAGGTCTTCGACGGTGTCGACACCGGTTGGCGGCGCAATCAGCGCGTCGGCGACGTGAATGCGCACGCCATGCCAAAGGGCACGCAATTGCTCGAGGGATTCGGTGTTTTCCAGCCAGCACGGGCCCCAGTGGACGAAGTCCTGGAGGAACCCGGCGCGGTAGGCGTAGATGCCGATGTGGCGACGGTACGGCACGCCTTCAGGCAGTTGCTCGCGGCTTTTGGCGAACGCATCGCGGGCCCACGGCAAGGTGGCGCGACTGAAGGTCAGCGCCAGGCCGTTGATGTCGCTGGCGACCTTGACCACGTTCGGGTTGAACAGGGTTTCCACGTCTTCGATCGGCTCGGCCAGAGTGGCCATGCGCGCTTCGGTGTGGGCGGCAAGGTTGGCCGCGACCTGATCAATCACGCTGGGCGGAATCAGCGGCTCGTCGCCCTGCACGTTGACCACGATCGCATCGGGCTCAAGGCCCAGCTTCGCGGCGACTTCGGCCAGACGATCAGTGCCGGAGTTGTGATCCTCACGGGTCAGCACCACTTCGGCGCCAAAGCCTTTGCAGGCCTCGACGATGCGCGCATCGTCAGTCGCCACCACCACCCGGGTCGCGCTGCTTTTGCTCGCCTGCTCCCAGACGTGCTGGATCATCGGCTTGCCGGCAATATCCAGCAGCGGTTTACCCGGCAGACGCGTCGAGGCATAGCGCGAGGGAATCACAACGGTGAAGGCAGTGCTCATTTATCCAGACGCTCGTCGGTGGTCAGGGTGCGGGCTTCGCTTTCCAGCATCACCGGGATGCCGTCGCGGATCGGGTACGCGAGGCCAGCGCCCTTGCTGATCAGTTCGGTCTTGTCAGCGCTGAGCTTGAGCGGACCTTTGCACACAGGGCAGGCGAGGATGTCGAGCAATTTGGTGTCCATGAGCATTCCCAGATAAATAAACAGTCAAGGCAATAGCCGATCGGGCAGCAGGCGCATCAGTTGCGTGTCGAACCAGGCCACGAAGGCCGGTGACGGCAACGCATCGACTGCCAGATACCACCAGTCGGCAGCAGCAAAGGCGCGGCACTTCACCGCGTCCTTTTCGGTCATTACCAACGGCAATGACGGGGTGAAATTCAAGGCCTGCACGCTGTACTCGGCGTGGTCGGCAAATGCATGGGGGATTGCGCGCCAGTCTAGCGCTTCGAGCGTATTGAAGAAACGTTGCGGATTGCCGATCCCGGCCACCGCATGCAGCGCCTGACCGGGCGCAAAATGTTCGAGCGGCTGGCGCTCGCCGCTGCGCAGGTTGATCAGTGCGGTGGGCTGCAAGCGAAAGGCGAAACCGTCTTGGCGATCCTCGCTGGCGCCGTTGAACAGCACGCCGTCGACGCTTTGCAGGCGCTCGACCGGCTCGCGCAAGGGGCCCGCCGGCAGGCAGCGTTTATTGCCAAGGCCACGTGCCGCGTCAATCAGCACCAGCTCCAGATCGCGACCCAAGCGGTAATGCTGCATGCCGTCGTCGGAGAGGATCAGGTCCAGCGGTTCGCTGGCGAGCAAGGCTTTGACGGCGGCGCTGCGATCGGGATCGATCATCAGCGGCACGCCGGTGCGCTGGACGATCAGCAGCGGTTCATCGCCGGCAATATCAGCCGTTTGGTCGGCCTCGACGCGCCACGGCAGTTGCGCCGGCTTGGCCCCGTAACCACGACTCACCACACCGACGCGCAAACCGCGCTGGCGGCAGTGTTCTATAAGCCAGAGAATCATCGGCGTCTTGCCGGTCCCCCCCACGGTGATATTGCCGACCACAATCAGCGGCACCGGCGGCTGGTAGATCTCGCCCTCACCGTCGAGAAAGCGCTGACGCTTGTTGACCACCACCCGGCGGTAGAGCATTTCCAGCGGCCGCAACAGCGTCAGGGCCGGGTGCCCCGCATACCACGCAGCAAGCAAGCGATCGGACAGGCTCATCAGGATTTGGGCGCCGCCTCGACCGTGGTCATGCGCAGATGGCTGAAACCGAGCTTGCCGGCCGCGTCCATAGCGGTGATCACGGATTGGTGCTGGGCCTTGCCGTCAGCACTGATCGACAACGGCATGCTGGTGTCGCCGTTGGCTTCTTTCTGCATGGCGTCCATCAGGGTCGCCAGATCGTTTTTCGGCAGGACCTTGTTGTTCACCGAAAACACACCCTCGGCGCTGATCGCGATATCCAGTTGCTTGACCTGCTGGTCCTCGGCCGGCGATCCGCTGACCGCTTCCGGCAGGTCGACGCGCAGCTGGGTTTCGCGGGTGAACGTGGTGGTCACCACAAAAAACAGCAACAGGATGAACACCACGTCGATCAGCGACGCGAGGTTGATGTCCACGGTTTCCCGGGGCTTGCGACGGAATTTCACGCTTTGCCCTCGGCCAGGTCGACGTCACGGTCGCCCTGCACCACTTCCACCAGTTTGATTGCTTCCTGCTCCATGCCAACCACCAGTTCATCGATGCGGCGTTGCAGGAAACGGTGGAAGAACACCGCCGGAATACCGACCATCAGGCCCGCCGCCGTGGTGATCAGCGCTTTGGAAATACCGCCGGCGAGGACCGAGGCATTGGTGGTCATGCCGGTACCGGTGAATGCGCTGAAAATGTCGATCATGCCCAGCACGGTGCCGAGCAGACCGAGCAGCGGCGCCATCGCGGCGATGGTGCCGAGTGCATTTATGTAGCGCTCCAGCTCATGAATAACGCGAGCGGCAGCCTCTTCGATGCACTCTTTCATGATCTCGCGACCATGCTTGGAATTGGCCAGGCCAGCAGCGAGGATTTCACCCAGCGGCGAGTTGGCGCGCAACTCCTTGAGTTTTTCCTTGTTGAGCTGTTTGTCCTTGATCCAGACCCAGACCTGGCCCAGCAGATGCTCGGGGGTAACGCGGCTGGCGCGCAGGGTCCACAGGCGCTCGGCGACAATCGCCATGGCCGCGATGGAACTCAGAATGATCGGCAACATCATCCAGCCGCCGGATTTGACCAATTCCCACACAGTGACAGTCCCCTCGAAAAAGTGCGCCACTTTACCATACCGATTGCCGATTAAGACCCGCCGCCCCGACGACCGTAATGCCACAGCCGCCCACGCGCCGATCAGCGGGACAGTGCCGGCGGATCCCGCCAGAAGCGTCGCTGGTGACGCAGGATTTGCGCAGGCTGGAAGGTGCCCAATTGCAAATGAATGGCGCCGTGTTCGGCGCTGTCGTAGATACGCAGCCGCTGTTTGCGGTAACGCGCCAGTACCGTCGGATGCGGATGACCGAAAGAATTGCCGTGGCCGCGAGAGATCAGTACCGAGTGCGGTTGCAGTGCCTTGAGCAGCGCCATCGACGATGAGCTGCGGCTGCCGTGATGGGGCGCTTGCAGCCATGGCGTCGGCACCGCCAGCGGCCCGTCGAGCAAGACCCGTTCGGCGTGGCTGTCGATATCACCGGTCAACAACAGACGCTCGCCGTTGGCCTCGATCTGCAACACGCAAGAGCGCTGATTGCTGTCGCGGGCGTCCGTCCATTGCCAGAGCTGAAAAATGACCCCGTCCCACTGCCATTGTCGACCGGATTCACAGGCCGCGGCGTTCAACTGTTGCGGTAGCCCCTCGGGGTCACCACTGATCACGCGATCGATCGGCAAACCACGGGAGACTGCCAGCGCCCCCCCGGCGTGATCGGCGTCGGCGTGGCTCAGCAACATGATGTCGAGTTTTTCCACGCGCAGCTTGCGCAACGCGGGCACTACCACCCGTTCGCCAATATCAAACTCACCAAAGCGCGGTCCGGCGTCGTACAGCAGCGTGTGATGCCGCGTGCGGATCAGGATCGCCAGACCTTGACCCACGTCCAGCTGCCAGACATCGGCGATGCCTTCCGTCAGTCGCTCGCGCGGCGGCAGTGCCAGCAATAACAGCAGCGGCCAGCCCAGCGGACGCAGCGGCACCCCGCGCGGCAACAACAGCAGCACCGCGCCGAGGCTGCCGAGCAGCCAGACCCCGACGGGTAGCGAGGCGGGAATCCACGCCGGCCATTGCCCGGCAATTATCGCGAGCCCGCGAAACAGCCAATCGATCAAGCCACCCGCCAGCCACAGCAAGCCTTCGCCGACATACGGCACCGGCAACAATAACGTCCCGAGCAACGCTGGCGGCAGCACCACCAAACTGACCCAGGGCACAGCGAGCAGATTGGCCAACGGCCCGCTCACGCTGATCGGCAGATTCAGCGCCAGCAGCGCCGGGCACAGGCCGATCGCGATCAACCATTGCGCCCGCGTCCAGGTCTGCCACCAGCGCCAGGCACCGAGACGACCACCGAAGGTAAAGATCAACACCGCCACTGCCGCGAACGACAGCCAGAACCCCGGACGCAAACTCGCCAGCGGGTCGAGCAACAACACCCCGTTGAACGCGAGCAACAGCGGCCACCACGCCCCGAGATGGCGAAAGCGCAGACGCCATAACAGCACCAGCCCGACCATCACACAGGCCCGCTGCACCGGCACATCGAACCCGGCGAGCAGGCCATAACCCAGCGCCGCCGCAAAGGCCAGGCCACAAGCCCATGGCAGCCAGGGCCAGCGCAGCGGCCACAACCCATACCGCGCCAGCCCGGCGACGAGCAGGTACATCACCGCCGCCAGCAGACCAATATGCTGGCCGGAAATCACCAGTAAGTGCACGGTGCCGGTGTCCTGCAGGATCTGCCAATCCTCGCGACTCAGCCCGGAACCGTCGCCCAGCACCAGCGCGGCCAACGCGCCGTTGCGGCCTTGCGCATCCACCGCCAGCAAGCGCTGCCGAATGCTGTCACGCCAGGCCCAGCGCGCCTCGCTCAGGCGTTGACCATCCTTGATCGTGCCAGTCGCGCCGATGCGTTGCGCCAGCAGCCAGGCCTCGAAATCGAAGGCATCGGGATTGCGCAAGCCACCCGGGCGCTTGAGCTTCACCGCCAGACGCCATCGTTCGCCGCTGCTGACCGCTGGCCCGGCGTACCAGGCCAGACGCATCCGCGCCGGCAGTTTTTCGTGCCGCGACCGCGCCTCAGCCAACTCGAAGCGCACCACGCCCTCGCTGTTTTGCGGCAGACCCACCACGTGCCCTTCGAGCCAACGGGTTTCGCCATCGAGCTTCGGCGCCAGACGATCATCCAGTGCCCATTGCGCAGCGATGCAGGCCCAGGCGAACCCGAACAGCACAAACGCCAGCGGATAACTGCGAAACGGCAGCAGCATCAACGCCACCACTGGCAGCAACAGCATCAACCAGACCGGCGGTAACGCCGGCATAAAAACCGCGGCCAGCAGACCGACTGCCAGCGCCATCATCCCTGTGCGCATAAGCCCGTCCTTGAGAGTCCCGTACTTAGGCATAGCGGGTGTCGGGCACCCGCGCCGTCAATAATTGTCACAAAGTCTGAATGGGCGGTTCGTAGAATCCAGACATACTTGCCGCCTTAACCGACCGAGAAGCCTTATGCCCCGGCGCTTATTCAAACGTTACATGCCCGACCCGACGAGCATCAGGGAACACAAATCCTTACGCTTTCTCGGCAAGTTGCTGCATGACCCGAACCTCTGGCACCTCAACCGCCACTCGGTGGCCCGAGCGATGGCGGTTGGCCTGTTCGCCGCATTCCTGCCCATTCCGGCGCAAATGCTGGTGGCCGCCGCCCTGGCGATCAGCGTACGCGGCAACATGCCGATCGCCGTCAGCCTGGTCTGGTTGACCAACCCGATCACCATGCCCGCGGTGTTCTTCTGCACCTATCAGGCCGGAGCATGGTTGATGGACGTACCCGCACGGCATCTGCCCGACGAGCTGTCCTGGGAATGGATCAGCGGCGAACTGTCGACCTTGTGGCAACCGTTTCTGCTCGGATCGGTGGTGGTCGGGCTGGTGCTTGGCGCCCTCGCCTACTGCGTTGTGATGATGTATTGGCGTTGGTGGGTCGCCCGGCAATGGGCACGGCGCAAGAAAAGCCGGCAGAAATGAACGCAAAACGGCCTCCGCAGTGGGAGGCCGTTTTTTATTGCAGTGTTTGGGGTGGTGCCATCGCTTGCAGGCAAGGTCCGCTCATTTTGATCGCATTCTTTTAGTTGGGATGCGGTCGACCCGTGGGAGCTTGCTGGCGATGGCGGTGGTACAGGCAAATGCTTGACTCAGGCTGCAAATCAAAAGCCCCTCATCGGAACGCCGCCCGCCTAGCCCTCTCCCGGAGGGAGAGGGGACTGACCGTGTTGAATGTGAAAGCTACGTCAACAGGAAATAACGAGTTGAATGCAAGTCTCGAAGCCAACCAAAATCGGCTCCCTCTCCCTCGGTAGAGGGCTGGGCGGGCGGCGTTCCGATGAGGGGCAAATCCATCGAAAATCCCAAGCCATGCGGCGCTTCTAACCACTCAACAATGAGCGCCAGCTCGAGTGCTCTTGATCTTGCGTCACCGGCGACGTCGGAAGGCTGAGCGGAGGGATCGATCCGGGCGTGGGAGCGCAGCGACCGTCTGGCGCAGCCAGACACAGCGGAAGTAGGTGCAGCGCAGCAAACCGTAGCCGCTGCGCCTGGATCGATCCCGCAGCGAAGGGACCCGAGCTTGCGAGGGCCGAACGTAGGAGCAGGCGTTTTTTTGCTTACTTTTTTTAGGCGTTTGTAAAAAAAGTGAGTCGCCGTCAGGCGAAACCATAAGCAGCCGTTACCGCAGCAACAGATATGCACCCAACAATCAGAAACTCACCGCCTGAAAGACAGCCATCGCTTGCAGGCAAGCTCCCACATTAACAGCGGATGTACTCAGGAATTGTGAGCGACACCGCCCCTGTGGGAGCCAATCTCAGATCAAGTTCGCATCCCCCGCCCACTCACCAGCAACCGCGCACAACCCAGATACAGCACCACCGTCGCCACCAGCATGAACGTGATCGCAATCCCGATCCGGATATCCGACACCCCCAAAATACCGTAGCGGAAGGCGTTAACCATGTGCAAAACCGGATTGGCCAGCGACACCGTTTGCCAGAACGGCGGTAACAGCGTGATCGAATAAAACACCCCGCCCAGGTAAGTCAGCGGCGTTAACACGAACGTCGGAATAATCGAAATATCATCGAAGTTGCGCGCAAACACCGCATTGATGAAGCCCAAAAGCGAGAATATCGTCGCCGTCAGCACCACCACCAAAATGGTCACACCCAAGTGATGCACCTGCAGATCGGTAAAGAACAGCGACAGAATCGTCACGATCAAACCCACCGCCAGACCACGCAATACACCACCAATGGTGAAGCCGATCAGAATGGTGTGCGGTGACACCGGCGAGACCATCAGTTCTTCGATCGAGCGCTGGAACTTGCTGCCGAAGAAACTCGAAACCACGTTGCCGTAGGAGTTGGTGATCACCGACATCATGATCAGCCCCGGCACGATGTACTCCATGTACGTGAAGCCACCCATGTCACCGATCTGTCGACCGATCAGGTTACCGAAGATCACGAAGTACAGAACCATGGTGATCGCCGGCGGGAGCAGCGTCTGCGGCCAGATCCGCATGAAGCGTTTGACCTCGCGGTAAACGATGGTCTGCAGGGCGACGAGGTTGGGACCGAACTCAGAACTCATACCGCCACCTTCGACAGATTTTTTTCTACCAGCGACACGAACAGCTCCTCGAGGCGATTGGTTTTGTTACGCAGGCTCAGCACTTCGATGTTCTGCAAAGCCAATTGGCCGAACAGCGCAGTAATGCCCATCGATTTGTCGACCTGCACTTCCAGCGTGTGCGCATCGATCAGTCGCGACGGGTAACCGACCAGTTGCGGCGCGGCCGCCAGATCGCCCTTGAGATCGAGCAGGAAGGTTTCCACATGCAGCTGACCGAGCAGTTGGCGCATGCTGGTGTTCTCGACAATCGTGCCGTGATCGATGATGCCGATGTTGCGGCACAACTGCTCAGCCTCCTCCAGATAATGCGTGGTAAGGATGATGGTGATGCCTTTCTGATTCAGTTCGGTGAGGAAGGTCCACATCGACCGGCGCAACTCGATGTCGACACCGGCAGTCGGCTCGTCGAGGATCAGCAGGCGCGGCTCGTGTACCAGTGCGCGAGCGATCATCAAGCGCCGCTTCATACCGCCGGACAGCGAACGCGACGGCACATCGCGCTTGTCCCACAGGCCCAGTTGCGTCAGGTACTGCTCGGCGCGTTCCTTGGCGATTTTCGCCGGGATGCCGTAATAACCGGCCTGGGTCACGACGATATCGAACGTCTTTTCGAACTGGTTGAAATTGAATTCCTGAGGCACCACACCGATCGAGCGCTTGAGCGCGGCCGGGTTCTTGTCCAGGTCATGGCCAAAGATGTTCACCGTACCGCTGGTCTTGTTGACCAGGGTCGAGAGAATGCCAATCGTGGTGGATTTGCCCGCGCCGTTGGGGCCGAGCAAGGCGAAGAAGTCACCTTCGGCGACGTCCAGATCGATACCACTCAAGGCCTGGAACCCGTTGCCGTAGGTTTTGGTTAGCTGCCGGATGGACAGAGCGGAACTCATATCGGATTTACGCACCATGAAGGGAAGAAAAGAATAAATAAGGGCGAGCGGCGAGGGAAACAACCGCGGCGCAAGTTCGCAATGGTGCTTGCCGCCGCCGCACAAGTACAGTCAAGTGTGTCGATAGTAATTATCAAGTCAACGCGGTCATGACCGCTTTCTGATAGGCCGGACGCTGCTTCAGGCGCTCGTACCAGGCTTGCAGATGGGGATGTGGTGCGCGCTCGATGGGCATTTCGAACCAGGCATAAATGAAGCTGCCGAGCGGGATATCGCCCATGCCGATGTCATTGCCGGAAAGGTAAGGCTGGCTGATCAGGGCATGGTCAGCCATGTTTAGCAACTCGTCGCACTCTTTGATCGCGGCATTGATCGCCGCCCAGTCCTGATTCTCGGCGGGCGTGCGCAAGACGCCCCAGAACACTGTGCGAAACGGCCCGGCAAAACTCGAGCTGGTCCAGTCCATCCATTTGTCAGCGGTGGCGCGCGCGCGCGGATCCGCCGGATACCAAGCGCTGTCGGGCGCGTGCCTGGCCAGCAGGTAGCGGACGATGGCGTTGGATTCCCAGAGCACCAGCCCGTCGTCTTCGATCACCGGAACCCGGCCATTCGGATTCATCGCGCGGTACTCAGGCGTGTCGACCACACCGAACGCGCCACCGGCATCGATCGCCTGGTAAGCCAGGCCCAGCTCCTCGGCCGCCCACAATGCCTTCCTGACATTCGATGAGTTTTTCCGTCCCCAGATCTTCAGCATGACCGCCTCTTTGCAAATGCGTGGACGGCCAGCATACGCCGGATCAGCGAGCGCTCACATCACTGAGCATGTCACCCAGCAACGCCGGTTGCTGATCGGTAAACAGGTGCGGATAGCATTTTTGCAAATGCTCGAAGAAGAACGCTTCCGGCACATCGCTGAACTGGCCGTGATCGACCAGGTACTCCATCAGCAGCGCGCCGTCCCGGTTGAACGGGTGAAAAACGCTGTCGTTGATGCCATCGAATTCCAATGGCGCGACGTTGAACAGTTCACACAGTTGCTGATTGAACGCCGGCGTCGCCTTGACCCAGCGGCCATCAATAAAGAACTCGGTGTAGCCGTGCATGGCGAATCGGTCGCTTCGCAGCAACTCAAGCAGGCGCGGCGTCGACAGATGATTGCGCACATCGGCCAGACCGATGCGCGCGGGGATACCGCAGTGTCTCGCGCAGCCCGCCAGCAGCGTGGCTTTGGGCACGCAATAGCTTTCGCCTGTTGCCAATGCATGGCTGCCGCGCAAGGTCTGCGGGTCGCGGCTGAACGTGTAGGGGTTGTAGCGCACCGCTTCGCGCACGGCGTAATAAAGACCGATTGCCTGCTCACGCGGATCTTGGCTGGCGCCGCGATGCTGCTCGGCGAACTCCACCACTGCCGGGTGGTCACTATCGATGAAGCGGCCGGGGCTCAGATACTCGTGCATGACGGCAATCTCCTGGTTGAGTCACGAGTCTAGCGACAGCTTGAGCACAGAGATAACGACGTTTCGGCCAAACCTGAAAGCAAAGCCGCGGGATCGGCGAACGATTTCCCACACGTGTTGCCCACCGAACCTACGAAAACCATCCGGGGTTTCCCACGATTTCAATCACCTTGGTCTGACCACCCGCTTTCACAGATGCCGTCTAAGCTCTGGAGGGTCGATTTGCCTTGGTTCACGGAGGACTGAATATGCTGTTGTTGTGGATACTGGTTTTGATCGTTGGTGTGGCGTATCTCGCTCACCGGCGCATCGCCCCTTTGCCTGCCTTGGGCATCGTTGCCGTGTACCTGGTGGCGATGGGCATTTTCAGTCACGCGCCGGGCTGGTTGCTGGCCTTGTTCTGGGTCGTGCTGGCGCTGATCGCCGCACCCTTGCTGCTGCCTGACCTGCGCCGCCGGCATTTCACCGCGCCATTGTTCAACTGGTTCCAGAAAACCTTGCCGCCAATGTCGCAGACCGAGCGCGATGCCATCGACGCCGGCACCGTGTGGTGGGATGGCGAACTGTTCAGCGGCCGTCCGGACTGGGACAAATTGCTGGCCTACCCCAAGGCGCAATTGAGCGAAGAAGAGCAAGCGTTCATCGACGGCCCGACCGAAGAACTCTGTGCGATGGTCAGCGACTGGCAGATCGGCCAGTCGATGGACCTGCCGCCTGAAGCCTGGGCCCACATCAAGGAACACGGCTTTTTTGCCCTGATCATTCCCAAGGAATTCGGCGGCAAAGGTTTCTCTGCGTACGCTCACTCGCAAGTGGCGATGAAACTGGCCACCCGCAGCGGCGACCTCGCCTCCACGGTAATGGTGCCCAACTCCCTCGGCCCGGCCGAACTGCTGCTGCATTACGGCACTGACGAACAACGCAATCACTACCTGCCACGACTGGCCCGTGGCGATGACATCCCGTGCTTCGCCCTCACCGGCCCGCTTGCTGGCTCCGATGCCGGTGCCATGCCTGACACTGGCATCATCTGCAAAGGCCAATGGCACGGCGAGGAAGTCATCGGCCTGCGCCTGAACTGGGAAAAGCGCTACATCACCCTGGGCCCGGTCGCGACTCTTCTCGGCCTGGCCTTCAAGGCTTATGACCCTGAGCATCTGCTCGGCGAAAAGGAAGACCTCGGCATCAGCCTGGCACTGATCCCGACCGACACCCCCGGCGTGGAAATCGGCCGTCGTCACCTGCCGCTGGGCGCGGCATTCATGAACGGGCCGAACTCCGGCAAAGACGTATTCATCCCGCTGGACTACCTGATTGGCGGCCAGGAAATGCTCGGCAAGGGCTGGATGATGCTGATGAACTGCCTGTCGGTCGGCCGCTCGATCTCGTTGCCAGCAGTCGGCACCGGTGCGGCCAAGTTCACCAGCCTGGTCACCGGCCAATACGCGCAGATTCGTGAACAGTTCAACGTACCGCTGTCGGCCTTCGAAGGTATTCAGGAGGCAATGGCCCGTATCGGCGGCAACGCATGGATGATGGATGCCGCGCGCATGCTCACAGCCAATGCTGTGGATCTGGGCGAGAAACCTTCGGTGCTGTCGGCGATCCTCAAGTATCACCTCACCGAACGCGGACGCGAGTGCATCAGCCACGCCATGGATGTGCATGGCGGCAAGGCGATCATCATGGGCCCGAGCAACTACCTGGGGCGCAGCTGGAACGGCGCGCCGATCTTCATTACCGTCGAAGGCGCGAACATCCTCTCGCGTAATCTGATGATCTTCGGTCAGGGCGCGATCCGCTGCCATCCGTTCGTGCTGAAGGAAATGGCCCTGGCCGGCCGCGAGGACAAGGACCAGGCGCTGAAAGAGTTCGACGGCCTGCTGCTCAAACACATCGGTTTCGCCGTCAGCAATGCCGCCAGTACCTTGGTGCTCAACCTCGGCTTCGGTCACTTCGAACACGCACCGGGCGACAAGATCAGCCAAGGCTACTTCCGCGCGCTCAACCGTCAGGCCGCGGCGTTCGCCATGCTCGCGGACTTCAGCATGATGCTGCTGGGCGGCGAACTGAAACGCCGCGAACGTCTGTCGGCGCGCCTTGGCGACGTGCTGAGCAACCTGTACCTGGCCTCCGCCGCGCTCAAGCGTTATCACGACCTCGACTCGCCGGCCTATATGGAGCCGCTGCTGCGCTGGGCCATGGAAGAAAGTCTTGGCCAGTCGGAACGAGCACTCGATGAACTGCTGCGCAACTTCCCCAACAAGGTGTTCGGCTGTCTGTTGCGGGTCATCGTCTTCCCGTTCGGTCGTCGCCACAAAGGCCCGTCGGACAAGCTCGGCGCCGAAGTGGCGGGCGTCATCGGTCGCGCCAAGGGCGATCCGGCGCTGGAACAACTCCTCGCCGGCTGCTACCGCCCGCAATCGCCAGACGACGCGGTCGGCGCGCTGCAACACACCAGCGACCTGCTGCATGCCGCGCAGCCACTGCACAAAAAGCTGCACACCTCGCTGAAAAGCGGTCAGGTCAAACCGGCCGCCGGCGAACACGCCATCGATGCAGCACTGGAGGCCGGCGTACTACAGCCGGTCGAAGCGCAAAACCTGCGCGATGCCGAAGCGGCGCGACGCAAGGTGATCGATGTCGATGATTTCGACAAAGAAGAACTGACGCTGGCCGAGGGCAAAGTCCGCTGACCCCTCCTGCCGTATAGCTTTTAACCTGTGAAAAACGGGTGCGGGGGCTTTATACTCCCGCGCCCGTTTTGCTCTTGAGGACTTATCTCGTGTCCAACGTCGTTGCCGATCATCTTGTATTGCTCGACCACCTTCGCAGTATCCTGGTCGCCGTAGGTGAGGCCGAACAGGTGCCCGAAGAAAGCCATGCGCTGTTCCTCGAACGCTTCGACGACCTGCTGGCGTCCTTGCCGATCGATCCTATCGAAAGCCAATACCTGGGCCAGGACATCCTGACCCAGGTCATCGCCCGCTACCCACAAATCGCCCACCTCATCCCGCGCGACCTGCTGTGGTACTTCGCCGGCGACTGCCTGCACTACCTGTCCGACGAAGAAATCGACCTGTACCAGGCACTGGAAGAGCGTCGCTACGAAGCCGAACAGAACGACGAACCCTTCGACTGGAACCAGGAAAAACAGCTGTTGGCGATGTCCGCACAGGACAGCAAGCACTGAGATTGTCCCGATCATGAAAATGCCCGCAATGGTGATGCCATGCGGGCTTTTTTTTGGTGGTTTTACAGGGGAACATAACGCTGGCTTTCGGCCAATGCGGATTCATCGATAAAAATCAAAAGCCCCTCACCCTAGCCCTCTCCCGGAGGGAGAGGGAACTGACCGAGGAGAATGCGAGAGCTTCGCCGACGTGAAATACCGAGTCGTACGCGAACTTCGAAGCCAACAAAGATCGGCTCCCTCTCCCTCCGGGAGAGGGCTGGGGTGAGGGGCGAATTCACCGAAGATCTCAAGCCATACGGCGCTTCTCACCACTCAACAATGAGCGCCAGCTCGAGTGCCCTTGATCTTGCGTAACCAGCGACATCGGAAGGCTGAGCGAAGGGATTGATCCGGGCGTGGGAGCGCAGCGACCGTACGACGAAGTCGTACACAGCGGAAGTAGGTGCAGCGAAGCAAACCGTAGCCGCTGCGCCCGGATCGATCCCGCAGCGAAGGAACCCGAGCCTGCGAGGGCCGAACGCAGGAGCAAAGCCTTTTTGGGTACTTTTTCGGCGTCTGGAAAAAGTGCCTCGCCGTAAGGGCGAAACCGCCAGCCGCATCACCCAAAAAAACGGATATTCACCCAAACCCAAGAGCCTGGTCGGCCCAAAGGCCGCCAAGACCAAACAAAACCAGACAGAAAAATCAGAGCAACCCCTCCCCCTCCGGCAACTCATAAGCCATCGCCACATTCCCCCCAGCCCCCGACCGGCCCGGTCGCCCCAAAGTCGGCTCTTTCTGCAGACACTCCACCAGATAATCGATAAACACCCGCAGCTTGGGCGGCAAATACCGCGTCGGCGAATGCAACAACCACAACCCACCGTGATACGACGCCAGAAACGTCCACTGCGGCAACACCTGCACCACCAACCCCTGCTCCAACGCATAACGCGCCGTGAAGTACGGCAGACTGCCAATGCCAATATGCTGCAACACCGCCCCCAACCGCACACCCGTATGGTTGGCGGCATAGCGCCCACGCACCCCGACCGTCACCGCTTTGCTGCCTTTCTTGAATTTCCAGCGGGCATCACTCGGGGTTTCGCCCAGATAAATACAGCTATGATTGAGCAAATCATGTGGATGCGTCGGCGTGCCATGTTCGGCCAAATACTGCGGCGTGGCACAGAGCAAATGATCGATGGTCAGCAACTGTCGCCCGACCAGCCCCGCCGGCGGCCGATCGGTGATGCGAATCGCCAGGTCGACGTGATCATCGATCAGATCCACCTGGCGATCTTCCAGCAGCAGTTCGACATCGACCTTCGGATAACGCCGCAAAAACTCCGGCATGTGCGGATGAATCACGAAGCGCCCTACGGCTTTCGGCACACTGACGCGCACCAGCCCTTCGGCGTCATGGGTGAACTGGCCGCTGATTTCCATCACCGAGCGGGCGGCGCTGACCATCTCCTGACAGCGCTTGAAGACCTCTTCACCACCATCACTCAAGCGCAGCTTGCGCGTGGTGCGCTGCAACAAGCGCGTGGCCAGTGCCTTCTCCAGGCGGGAAATGCTGCGACTCACCGCTGAGGGTGACGAACCCAGCTGCCGAGCGGCTTCAGAGAAGCTGCCGGTCTCCACGACCCTGACGAAAATCGCCATTTCTCCGAGTAACGGTAGCGGCAAATTTATGCTCACAGCGCACAAGTCCTTTGATGTTTGAACGGATTATCACGCTATTACCCGATTCATATAATAAAAAAAGAAACTTTAATAAGGGCATGGAATATGACGCTTCGCCTCTTTTTCCATAGTGATGACCTCAAGGCCAATGTGGAAGTCCTCGACTGCACGCCCCAGGAAAATGAATTTGCTGTCGTGTTGCGCGCAACTCTGTTTCATCCGCAGGGCGGCGGCCAGCCCAGCGATACCGGCTGGATTGGCGAAAGCCAGGTATCGCGGGTGGTACAGGAACCGGAGCGGATCATCCATTTTGTCGATCGCCCGGTACCGCTGGGTATGACAGTAATCCGCATCGACGAACAGCGCCGCCGCTTCAACACGCGCATGCATTCGGCTGGCCATCTCATCGGGCATTTCATTCAGGCGCAGGGCTGGACGCCAATCAAGGCTCACCACTGGCCGGATGAAGGTCGTGTGCAATTCAAACCCGGCGATGCCGCCCAAAAAGTTGACGTAGCCACCGTGCAACAAGCGCTCGATCAATGGATCGCCGACGATCTGCCACGCCTGACCTCACTGCGCGAAGGGGCGCGGGAAATCAGTTTCGGTGACCTGCCCGCCTATGGCTGCGGCGGTACCCATGTACGCCGCCTGAAGGAACTGGGCACAGTCACGATCACGTCCCTTTCGCAGAAGAAAGGCATGTTATCCGTCCACTACAACGTGGATTGAGCATTTCGAACGCTGCCGCACGCAGCGTTCGACGCCGGGGGACCGCATTCGCCGGTTCCGTTGACTATCGATAGATGGACCTAAGACATGATGCTAGACGTCGAGCGTCTCGATGAGACGTGCATAAAAAAACTGGCCAGCGAAGAAGTCCTCGCCATCCGCGTCAAAAGCTTTCTGGCCGAGCCGCTGGCGATCGAGATTGGCAACAAGATCCTTGCTCCGGGATTCGAAGGCTACATCAACGCGCCGAGCATCGGTCGCATCGGCATGGCATTTTACGAGGCGGAGAATCAGCCGCTGCTGATCGAGGATTACTTCGAGCGCGCGGCCAGCAATATCGCTGAATTGCGCAATCGCTGCGCACCCTACTCCTCACCGATCGACACCTTGCGCTGCATGCTCGACGAATCCTGGCCGGCCGGTGCGCACCTGGAAAACCTCTACGGCCGCAAGATGTATGTCGGTTTGTCGCGAGTGGTGAAGCCGGGCGTGTGCTTTCTCGCCCACCACGACATCTTCGCCAAGGACGCCCCGGACAGTTTTCAGGCGCGCAGTCTGGAAGCGCAGTTCGCCTGCAACGTCTACCTGAACATGCCCACCGAAGGCGGTGCGTTGCAGATGTGGGACGACCACATCACCCCTGACCAATTCGACGAAATGCGTGGCGACAGTTACGGCATCGACCCCGCCCTGCTCGGCCAACCTGCCCTCGAGGTCCGGCCGCAACCGGGCGATTTCATCATGTTCAATTCGCGCCGCATGCACTCGGTCACCCCGGGCGTGGCTGATCCGCGCTTGAGCCTGTCGTTCTTTGTCGGTTATCGCGGCAATGCATCACCCCTGACTTACTGGAGCTGAAATGTATTCGAATTATCTGGGCGAATTTCTTGCGCTGGCGACCATCCACTTTCTGGCCGTGGTAGCGCCCGGCCCCGACTTTGCCGTGACCATTCGGCAAAGTGTGCGCTTCGGCCGGCTGGTGGGTATTTGCACGGCGCTGGGCATCGGCGCGGGGATTTCCGTGCATGTGCTTTATACCCTGCTCGGTGTCGGCGCCTTGATGCACACCACGCCGTGGTTGCTGACCGTCGCCAAGGTGATCGGCGGTGCCTACATCCTGTATCTCGGTATCAGCCTGCTGCGCAGCAAACCGAAATCGGCCGTCGAAGGTGAAAAACCCAGCGACGAACCGATGGTCGAACAGACCTTGTTCAAAGCCTTTACTACCGGTTTTCTGACCAACGCCACCAATCCGAAAGCCACGCTGTTTTTTCTGGCGATCTTCACCACGATCATCAGTGCCAGCACGCCGCTGCGAATTCAGGCGCTCTATGGATTGTGGATGTGCGTTGTCAATGCATCGTGGTTCGTGCTGGTTGCGCTGTTCTTCTCAAGCAATCGAGTGAGATTGCTGTTCATGCGCATGGGGCACTGGTTCGAACGCACCATGGGCGTGGTACTGATTCTGTTCGCCGGTCGATTGATGTTGTCCTGGTAAAGGGACACAACGCACAAAGGCCCGCCGAAATTGCTTCAGCAGGCCTTTTTGAGGATTTACATGAACGGCAGGTACAAATGCCGCGCAAACAAAAACGCCGATCATTGCTGATCGGCGTTTTTGTGAATATGGAGCGGGAAACGAGACTCGAACTCGCGACCCCGACCTTGGCAAGGTCGTGCTCTACCAACTGAGCTATTCCCGCAATGGCGTCCCCTAGGGGACTCGAACCCCTGTTACCGCCGTGAAAGGGCGGTGTCCTAGGCCACTAGACGAAGGGGACGCAGGCTACAACTTTCACTAATAAAAACGCCGCTCACTGAGCGGCGTTTCTAGAATTTGGAGCGGGAAACGAGACTCGAACTCGCGACCCCGACCTTGGCAAGGTCGTGCTCTACCAACTGAGCTATTCCCGCAAATGGCGTCCCCTAGGGGACTCGAACCCCTGTTACCGCCGTGAAAGGGCGGTGTCCTAGGCCACTAGACGAAGGGGACACGCTACCCGGAACACATGGTGTGTGTTTCGGTGTCCAGATCCACGTCAAAAGACTTGGCTCTGGTTTCACTCAGCACCGCCCGAAAGCACTGCCGTTTAAAACTGGAGCGGGAAACGAGACTCGAACTCGCGACCCCGACCTTGGCAAGGTCGTGCTCTACCAACTGAGCTATTCCCGCATTGGCGTCCCCTAGGGGACTCGAACCCCTGTTACCGCCGTGAAAGGGCGGTGTCCTAGGCCACTAGACGAAGGGGACACACTACAACATTCACTCCCTGCCGCGCTTCGCTGTGTGCTTTACGCTGCAAGTGGCGCGCATTCTATGGATGGATTGAGGGGTCGTCAACCCCCAGATATAAATTTATTGAAATCAATGACTTCGCCCTGCTTTAGGGCAGCAGGCGGGCTTTTCCGTCGTCCGATGTTTGACGCCTATATTCTGCCACCCGCCAAGACGTTATAGTCCGCACAGTGATGGCAATCTGTACATCAAGGGCCAGCATTCATATAAACAATGTGCGGCCGATACAGATTGAACTGCCGAACCGAATCGTCGAGTGGCGCTAGGCGGCCCTATGCCCAGCCACTACACTCATGCGAACCCTATAAAGAGGTCTTACCGGTGACACCACTCATGATCACCCTGCTTGTCATAGCCGGGATCGCAATTCTGATCGCCATTGGCTACATGAACCATGTGGTGGAAAACAACAAACTGGAGAAGGCCCGCACCAAGGTCGAACTCAACGACCGCCTGCGCCGCTGCGGCGAATTGACCGAGACCTTCCCCGGCCAGTTCATGAGCCCGGCACTCAAGCTGCTATTGACCCGCCTGGAACTGAACGTCTGCCAGCGCCTGCTGAACCTGGAAAAAACCAGCGCCACCACCAAAGCGCGCATCACCGAGCTGAGCGCCCTGGTGGCCCAAGGCGAATCGATCCCGGTCAACAACCCACCATCGCCGATCCTCACCGAAGCCAAGGCCAAAGACGTACGCTTCCTCCTCGAAGCCCTCCACGGCCAGATCACCCGCGCCGCCCACGACGGCTTCCTGCCACCGAACGAAGCCAAACACTGGGTTCGCGAAGTGCGCCATATCCTCGTCCTGCTGCACATCGAATTCTTCAACAACCTCGGCCAGCAATCCCTGCAACAAAACCAGCCCGGCCAGGCCCGCCTCGCCTTCGAACGCGGCGTGCAATACCTGCGCAAGCAGCAAGACCCGCAGATCTACGCCGAACAACTGCAATACCTGGAGAAACTCCTGGCCCGCGCCAACGCTCAAGTCATGGACAAGATCGCACCGGTCGAAGGCGAAGAGAACCAACTGACCGCCGGCCTCAAAGACGTCGAGGCTGATGCGGACTGGAAGAAGAAAGTCATTTACGACTGATTTCAGTAATTTGAAGAGAAGCCACCGAGAGGTGGCTTTTTTGTGCGATCACGGCAGAGAGCCTGACAAAATTTCGCTGAAGGTGAGACCGCTTTTGCGAGCGGGCTCACGCAAACGCGTCGCTGCTCATCACTCCTACGATGAGCGGTAGCTCGAGTGCTTTTGATCTTGCCTTAATGCTGGAAATCAGTCTGAAAAATCGAAAGCCCCTCACCCTAGCCCTCTCCCGGAGGGAGAGGGGACTGACCGGGGTGGATGCGAGAGCTGCGCCAACCTGAAATACCGAGTCGTACACGATTTCAAAGCCAACACAGATCAGCTCCCTCTCCAGGGGGAGAGGGCTGGGGTGAGGGGCGAATCCACCGCAAATCTCAAGCCAAGCGCCGCTTCTAACCACTCAACAATGAGCGCAAGCTCGAGTGCTCTTGATCTTGATCTTGCCTAACCAGCGACATCGGAAGGCTGAGCGGAGGGATCGATCCGGGCGTGGGAGCGCAGCGACCGTCTGGCGCAGCCAGACACAGCGGAAGTAGGTGCAGCGAAGCAAACCGTAGCCGCTGCGCCCGGATCGGTCCCGCAGCGAAGGGACCCGAGCCTGCGAGGGCCGAACGCAGGAGCAAGCCTTTTTGGGTACTTTTTCGGCGTCTGGAAAAAGTGCCTCGCCGTAAGGGCCATCCCTTTCAAGGTCTTCTGTAAAATCCCCTGAAATTCATTTAGGGATACCCGAACGATGTGGGCCGATGTTCTAGCGCGTTTCGAGAAAAAAGCACCTGCCAGTGTCATGGCCAAATTGGCGCTGGAGCAGGCTATTGCCCCTGAGTGGATCGATCAGGTTTTCGAAGAGCATCGGCAACGGCAGTACTCTCGCGAACTGCTGTTTTCGACCATTATCAAGCTGATGTCCCTAGTTTCATTGGGCTTGAAGCCATCCCTTCACGCCGCCGCGCGGCAGCTTGAAGATCTTCCTGTGAGCTTGGCGGCTCTTTACGACAAGATCAGTCGTACCGAGCCTGCTCTGTTGCGCGCGTTGGTTACGGGCTGTGCACAGCGCCTGACTCCAACCATCAGGGAGTTGGGCTGCACGGCGATGTTGCCGGGCTGGCAGATTCGGGTGGTGGATGGCAACCACTTGGCGTCCACTGAGAAGCGTCTAGGGGCTTTACGTAATGAACGCGGCGCCGCTCGCCCCGGTTTTTCGGTGGTTGCCTACGACCCCGATCTGGACCAGGTCATCGACCTTCAGGCGTGTGAGGATGCGTACGCAAGTGAGCGTGTTTGTGTGCTGCCTCTATTGGCCAATGCCGAGCCGGGCCAAGTCTGGCTGGCTGATCGGCTCTACTGCACGCTGCCGGTTATGGAGGCCTGTGAGCAGGTTCAAACCTCGTTTGTCATTCGTCAGCAAGCCAAACATCCACGCTTGATTCAAGAGGGTGAATGGCAAGAGCCGGTACCTGTGGAAACAGGCACTGTGCGAGAGCAGATCATCCAGGTCAGAGGCGGTTACCAATGCCGGCGTGTCGAGCTGACGCTTCATTCGCCAACGGACTCCGGTGACAGCAGTTTGATGTTCTGGAGCAACCTGCCTGAGAGCGTCAGTGCGCCACAGATCGCGGAACTGTATCGCCGCCGCTGGAGCATTGAAGGTATGTTCCAGCGACTGGAAGCGATTCTGGAAAGTGAGATTGAAACTCTTGGTAGCCCAAAGGCTGCCTTGCTCGGGTTCGCTACGGCGGTACTGGCCTATAACGTTCTGGCCGTCCTCAAACGAAGCGTTGAGCAAGCTCATCGCGATACCCAGCCTAAAGGATGGGAGGCCTCTATCTATCACTTGGCGGTTCAAGTCAGGAGTGGGTATGAGGGAATGCAAATTGCGTTGCCCGCGGAACATCTTCCCGTTATCCCGCTAGAAAAACTGGCCCAGCGCTTATTGGAACTGGCCAGAAATATCCAGCCCAAACAAGTCGCGAAAAGCCCTCGCGGTCCCAAAGTGCCCAAGCCTAAAACATGGGTCCAGGGCACCGCAGTACATGCGCATGTTTCAACGGACCGGTTAATCAAGGCTAAAAAAACGAAAAGACCTTGAAAGGGATGGCCGTAAGGGCGAAACCGCCAGCCACATCACCCAAAAAACGGATATTCACCCAAAAACCCCAAAGCCTGGTCGACCCAGAGGCCGCCAAGGCTCAATCAAAGCCGAAAATGCCCAACCATGGACCGCAACTCCCCCCCCAACTGCGCCAGCTCAACACTCGAAGCCGCATTCCCGCGCATCGCAATCGACGACTGATCGGCACTGGCACGAATACTCGTCACACTGCGATTGATCTCCTCCGCCACCGAACTCTGCTCCTCGGCCGCCGCAGCAATCTGCTGATTCATCTGTTGAATCAACGACACCGCCACCGCAATACTCCCCAGCGCACTCTCGGTCTGCAACGCATCACTGACCGCCAGCTTCACCAGTTCGCCGCTGCTCTGAATCTGCTGCACCGACGACTGCGCCGCCGAGCGCAACGCACTGACCAGCCGCTCAATCTCCTCAGTCGATTGCTGCGTACGCCGCGCCAATGCACGCACTTCATCGGCCACCACCGCGAAGCCCCTGCCCTGCTCCCCGGCCCGCGCCGCCTCGATCGCGGCATTCAATGCCAATAGATTGGTCTGCTCGGCGACGCTCTTGATCACCTCCAGCACCGTGCCGATATTCTGAATTTCAGCACTGAGACTTTCGATACTCGAACTGGCGGAAGTGGCCGAATCAGCCAACTGCTCGATCCGCGCCATGCTCTGGCGCACCACCTGCTGGCCACTCTCGACCTTGTCATCGGCAGTCTGCGCGGCCAGTGCCGCTTCCTCGGCATTGCGTGCCACGTCATGCACCGTGGCGGTCATCTGGTTCATCGCCGTGGCGACCTGCTCGGTCTCTTCCTTCTGGCTACTTACCTCGAGGTTGGTCTGCTCGGTGACCGCCGACAACGATTGCGCCGAACTGGCGAGTTGTTCGATACCCGCCTGCAAACCACTGACGATCGTGCTCAGCCCTGCGCCCATCTGCTGCATCGCGAGCATCAACTGGCCGATCTCGTCGCGTCGGGTCACTTGCACGCTGGCAGTCAAGTCGCCGGCAGCAATTTGCTGCGCCACCTCAATCACGCTGCGCAACGGCGCGACGATCAGCCGGGTAATGAACCATGCAGCAAGCACACCGACCAGCAACGCCAGGGCCGAGGAGCCAATGATCAGCAGCGAATTTTTCTTCAGCTCAGCCTGCATCGCGGCATCCTCGGCGACGTAGGCCTGATTCACCCGCTCGACCACCTGATCAGCACGCTGATGCAGTTGCCCGTAGACGGTTTTTTCCTGGTCGAGCAAACCAGTGTATTCAGCGAGCTTGTCGTTGAAACCGGCGATATGCCCGGACACTTCGTTGAGAACGGTGAGATAGCCCTCGTCCTTGACCTTGGTTTTCAGTTCTTCGGCCTGCGTCTGTGCTTGCGCCGCCTGTTCGATGTTGCCCTTGCCGGCGCTGTCGGCGTCGCCCTTGCGACTTTGATCGAGACGAACCCGGGCCTCATTCATCGCCTGCAGCATCAGACGCGATACCTGGCTGACCTGACTGGCCTGTTCGATGAACTGGGCACCGTCCTTGCCCTCGGTGTCCTTCAAGGTATACGCGCCGTCGTCGGCCAGCCCGGCCTGCAGCACATCAAGGTTGTTGGCCACGCTGGATACAGACCAACTGGCCATTTCCAGCGCAAGGTCCTTGGCCTGGCTCAGCGATACGAACTCATCGAACGCCTTGCGATAGGCGCCCAACGACTGCTCGACATCGTTCATCACTAGCACATTAGCCGGCGTGCGCGCCTTGAGCTCGTTAGCCAGGGCAAGCAGACCGTCCACGCCTTCGCGCAGGGCATCGGCCGTCTTCGGGTTGCCGTGCAAGGCATAATCCTGTTCGAGCAGGCGAACCTTGAGCAGACTGCTATTGAGCGAGGACATCTGTTTCAAGCCGTCGAAGCGCAGGCTGATGGTCTGCAGGGACCAGACGCCAATCGCCGCCACCAGTGCGGTCAAAAGCAAGACCAGCACAAACCCGATCCCCAGTTTCTTCGCCATACCGAGGTTGGCGAAACGTCCTTGCATGGCCGAAATCATTGCGCGAGTCCCCTGCCATTTTCAGTAAAGCGAAGAGTCGCAACGGCCAACAACCAGCACAAGTCTCTGTCGCCGCAATAATGGCAAAAAGCTACAGCCGCGTCGTTTTCAGAACACTGGAGGTCGATCCGAACGGGTGTTGCGGAAAAACTGCCGAGCCCGTGGGTCGCAGGCATACGCTACGTTGATGCGATGCCAGTCTCCCGCTTCGCCACTGGGACTGAACGCATCCGCATCCGCCAGCATCACCCCACAGCGCTGGGCCTGGCCGCGAACCGAGCCCTGATCGGCCATCCGCGCACGCGTCCAGATGAACAACCCGCCCGCCGGTCGGCCGAACACCTCCCAGTCGGCGTCTTCCAGCGCCTGCAAAGCCGCGGCGCGATCAGCGTTCAAGCGCTGCCGCTGGCGCTGTACCAGCTTGCGGTAAGCACCACTGGCCAACAGCGTTGCCAGCACCGCCTCGGAAAACCGCGATACCCCAAGTCCACTGACCATTTTGACCTGGGCCAGGCGCCTGACCAGCTCACTGTCTGCGAGGACAAACCCGACCCGCAAGGAACTGCTCAGCGTCTTGGAAAAACTGCCCACATAAATGACTCGATTATCATCGTCCAGCGCAGCCAGGCGCGTACCGTGACCGGTGTGCAAGTCCGCGTAGACATCGTCCTCGATCAAGCGCAGATCATGAATCCTGCTCAGTTGCAGAATACGTTGCGCCACGCCCGGCGACAGGCAACTGCCGGTAGGATTGTGGTGATGACTGTTGATGAACATCGCCGCCGGCCGGAACTGCTGCAGCAAAGCTTCCAGCGCATCGACATCCGGCCCGTGCGGCGTACGACGCACCTCCAGCATACGCACGCCATGCAGGCGCAGCAGATCAAATAAAGGCGCATACCCCGGCGTCTCAACCACCACACAGTCGCCGGCCTTGAATAACGTGCGCACGATCAGATCCAGAGCATGACTGGCGCCGCCGGTACTCAACAACTGCGCACTGCCAGCGTCGATATCCAGCCGCTTCAAGCGCCTGACAATCTGCTCACGCAACGCCGGCAGCCCCAGCGGCGTGCTGTAATTGAACAGACTGGCCATGTCCGTACGCGCCACCTCACGCAGCGCGTAACCGAGATCGTCCGGCTCACGCCAGCTCTGTGGCAAACCACCGCAACCCAACTTCAAGCCACCGCCGACATCGCAAACCGAATCGCACCCGCCATAGCGCCCGCCAAACAAGTCAGGATCAGTATCGACACCACGCATCAACGGCGAAGCAGCAACCACGAACCCGGTCCCCTGGGATGTGCTCAGAACACCCTGCGACACCAACCGCTCACATGCCTCGACAACACACGAATGACTCAGCAGATTGCCCCGGGCAATCTGCCGGGCAGAGGGCAAACGAGTGGTGGGTGGTACACCACTTTGCAGAATCCAATCCGTCAGCCCATCAACAATCTGCTGCACGACCGGCACCATTGCCTGTCGATCAATTCTCAATTCCATGAGCAAGCAAACTCCTGTCCGTTTTGCTGACCGCAGTAAATCACAGCCACGCCGCACAGCCTGTGCGACAACGCCGCCAAAAGCGACCGATCTAACGGCTTGATACACATTGTTTAAAGGGATACACGGAATTGAGCGGGCATCAACGAAAAGCCAAAAATCAAAAGCCCCTCACCCTAGCCCTCTCCCCGAGGGAGAGGGAACTGACCGTGGGGGGATGTGAGAGATGCACCGACGTGCGATACCGAGTCATACTCAGGTTTTGAACGTCCCACAACTCGGCCCCCCCTACCTCGGGAGAGGGGTGGGGTGAGGGGCGAATCCACCGCAAATCCCAAGCCATGCGTCGCTTCACACCACTCAACAATAAGCGCCAGCTCGAGTGCTTTTGTGCTCTTCACCACTCAACAATGAGCGTTAGCTCGAGTGCTTTTGATTTTGCGTCACCAGCGACATCGGAAGGCTGAGTGGAGGGATCGATCCGGGCGTGGGAGCGCAGCGACCGTCTGGCGCAGCCAGACACAGCGGAAGGAGGTGCAGCGCAGCAAACCGTAGCCGCTGCGCCGGGATCGATCCCGGAGCGAAGGGACCCGAGCTTGCGAGGGCCGGACGCAGGAGCAAAGCCTTTTGGTTCCTTTTTGGCGTCTGAAAAAGGGACTCGCCGTAAGGGCGAAACCGCCAGCCGCACCACCCGAAGCAACGGATATTCACCCAAACCCCAAGAGCAAGGCCGGCCCATAAGCCGCCACGCCCACAAAAAAATCAGAACGCCGTAACCCCCCCATCCACGGCCAACGAATGCCCCGTCGTAAACGCCGCCCCATCACTGCACAAATACAACACCGCGCTGGCAATCTCCCCGACCGTGCCAATGCGCCCGACCGGATGCATGGCATTGGCAAACTCGCCCTTCTTCGGATCCGCCTCGTAAGCACGACGGAACATATCGGTATCGATCACCGCCGGACACACCGCATTGACGCGGATTTTCTTCTTCGCATATTCGATCGCCGCCGACTTGGTCAGCCCGATCACCGCATGCTTGGAGGCCGCATAAATACTCATCTTCGGCGCCGCCCCCAACCCCGCCACCGACGCCGTATTGACGATCGCCCCGCCGCCCTGCGCCAGCAGCAACGGCAACTGATACTTCATGCACAGCCAGACGCCTTTGACGTTGACCCCCATGATCGCATCGAACTCATCCATCGAACCGTCAGCCAGTTTGCCCTTCTCGATCTCGATGCCAGCGTTGTTGAAGGCGTAATCGAGACGGCCGTAGGTATTGATGACTTCGTCCATCAGATTTTTCACGTCGCTCTCGACGGTGACGTCGCAACGCACGAAGGACGCTTCGCCACCGGCGGTACGAATCAGCGCCACCGTGCCCTCACCGCCTGCCGCATCGAAGTCGGCGACCACCACTTTCAGGCCTTCGGCAGCAAACGCCTGAGCGGTCGCTCGGCCGATGCCGTTGGCCGCTCCGGTAACGACAACGACTTGACCGGAAAACGTCATGCTCATGCGGGTGTCCTCGAACGCTGGATATGCCGAAACGGCTGGAATGTGCTGAGTGGCAGCATAGCCATCGTGCTCGGCTGCACGTCAGCACTATCCACACAGCGGTTATGCCCCCATGAACCGCAGTGATTAATCCATGATCTGAACTATCACCGTACTGGATCGAAGTGCATTCGCCGCGTCAGCCAACCTTGCGCCATCGCCGCCGAGCGTCTATCAACAAGGCTTCATTCCGTTCGAGTGCCTGCCATGACCAACCAGACCAATCGCCAGTTCCTGCTCGCCAAACGCCCGGTGGGTGCGGCCAGCCGCGAGACCTTTACCTATCAGGAAGTGCCGGTCGGCGAACCGGCTGAGGGGCAGATTCTGGTGAAGAACGAATACCTGTCCCTGGACCCGGCCATGCGCGGTTGGATGAACGAGGGCAAGTCCTACATCCCGCCGGTCGGTATCGGTGAGGTGATGCGCGCGCTGGGCGTAGGAAAAGTCATGGCTTCGAACAACCCAGGCTTTGCCGTTGGCGACTACGTCAACGGCGCCATCGGCGTGCAGGATTATTTCCTCGGCGAGCCAAAAGGTTTCTACAAGGTCGATCCGAAACTGGCCCCGCTGCCGGTGTATCTGTCCGCGCTGGGCATGACTGGCATGACCGCCTACTTCGCCCTGCTCGATGTCGGCGCGCCAAAGGCTGGCGACACCGTTGTGTTGTCCGGTGCGGCCGGCGCGGTGGGCAGCGTTGCCGGGCAGATTGCCAAGCTCAAGGGTTGCCGGGTGGTTGGCATTGCCGGTGGCGCCGACAAGTGCAAGTTCCTCATTGATGAGCTGGGCTTTGACGGTGCCATCGATTACAAGAGCGAAGACGTTATTGCCGGTCTTAAACGCGAATGCCCGAAGGGCGTCGACGTGTATTTCGACAACGTCGGCGGTGACATCCTCGATGCGGTGCTGAGCCGCTTGAACATGAAGGCGCGCGTGGTGATCTGCGGCGCGATCAGCCAGTACAACAACAAAGAAGCGGTCAAAGGCCCGGCCAATTATCTGTCGCTGCTGGTCAATCGCGCGCGGATGGAAGGCTTCGTGGTGATGGACTACGCCGCGCAATACGCCAGTGCCGCGCAAGAAATGGCCGGGTGGATGGCCAAGGGGCAACTGAAGAGCAAGGAAGATATCGTTGAAGGCCTGGAGACGTTCCCGGAGACCTTGATGAAATTGTTCAACGGCGGGAATTTCGGCAAGTTGGTATTGAAAGTCTAACGCACCCCAAAAACAACTGTAGGAGTGAGCCTGCTCGCGATAGCGGTCTGACAGTTACGTTTATTGTGACTGACACACCGCTATCGCGAGCAGGCTCACTCCTACAAGGGGATACGTGAGTTTAGGCGATCTCGGAGACAACCGAAGCCAGCGCCTGTGCCGGATCGGCCGCCTGGCTGATCGGACGGCCAATCACCAGATAATCGGAACCGGCATCCAGCGCCTGACGCGGGGTCAGAATGCGCCGCTGGTCGTCCTGCGCACTGCCGGCCGGACGGATCCCCGGAGTCACCAGTTGCAACGACGGATGCGCGGTTTTCAGCGCGGTGGCTTCCAGTGCCGAGCAGACCAGGCCGTCCATCCCGGCCTTGTCGGCCAAAGCAGCCAGACGCAGCACCTGCTCCTGCGGCTCGATGTCCAGACCGATGCCGGCCAGGTCCTCACGCTCCATGCTGGTCAGCACAGTCACGCCGATCAGCAACGGCTGCGGGCCGCTGCGCTTGTCCAGCTCTTCACGACAGGCCGCCATCATGCGCAGGCCACCGGAACAATGCACGTTGACCATCCACACACCCATCTCGGCGGCAGCTTTCACGGCCATCGCGGTGGTGTTGGGAATGTCGTGAAATTTCAAATCGAGGAACACTTCGAAACCCTTGTCTCGCAGGGTGCCGACGATTTCCGCGGCGCAACTGGTGAACAGTTCCTTGCCCACTTTGACCCGGCACAGTTTCGGGTCCAACTGGTCGGCCAGCTTCAGTGCGGCGTCACGGGTAGGGAAATCCAGGGCGACGATGATAGGAGTCTGGCAGGCGGACATGAATGGGCTCTCAGGCAGGTCGAAATCGGCGCGCATTGTAGCGGAACCGGCGGCGGCGCGGCACCCGATGATCGGTAAATCGTCGCGCCGGCGCTGATCAGCATAGCGCTCGCTGCTATTGTGTCGACTTCGATACACAGCCGACATGCCGCCAACATGCAACCGCATTAGCCTCGCAGCCGCAACACGTCCTTACAACAGCACTTCCCGCCTCACGGCCGGACGCCTATGCTGAAAACCACCACCTCGCAGCCCATCTTTCGTGGTTGGCGGCCCACTGGCAGACGAACAGCCCCATGCACAACACCCAAACGCCCCCGACGGATGAGCCCAAAGACGACAAGCGCTGGAGCATTCGCGCACTGATCGTTGACGATGACGTGCCGATCCGCGAGCTGATGATCGATTACCTCGCCCGCTTCAACATCCACGCCAGCGGTGTCACCGACGGTGCAGCCATGCGCCAGGCGATGCAGGCCGAACATTTCGATGTCGTGGTACTGGACCTGATGCTGCCCGGTGAAGACGGCTTGTCGCTGTGCCGCTGGCTACGCGCCGAATCGGACATTCCGATCCTGATGCTCACCGCCCGCTGCGAACCGACCGACCGCATCATCGGCCTCGAACTCGGCGCCGACGATTACATGGCCAAACCGTTCGAGCCGCGCGAACTGGTGGCGCGCATCCAGACAATTCTGCGCCGCGTGCGCGACGACCGCAGCGAACAGCGGGCCAATATCCGTTTCGACAACTGGCGCCTGAACAGCGTCATGCGCCAGTTGATTGCCGACAATGGCCTGGTGGTGCCGCTGTCCAACGCTGAGTTCCGCCTGCTCTGGGTATTTATCGAACGTCCGCGCCGGGTGCTCAGCCGCGAGCAATTGCTCGACGCCGCCCGCGGTCGCTCGATCGAAGCGTTCGACCGCAGTATCGATTTGCTGGTGTCGCGCCTGCGGCAAAAACTCGGCGACGACCCGAAAGCGCCACATCTGATCAAAACCGTGCGCGGTGAGGGATATCTGTTCGACGCACGGGACATCGGCTGATGCGGGCGCGCTTCGACACGCTGTTCGGACGCCTGTTTGGCGTGCTGTTCGTGGCGATCGTCCTCGCGCACCTGCTGGCGTTCACCTGGTTCCGCCTGTACGGCCCTCCCCCGCCACCACCACCGCCGGAGTTTTCCCAAGGTGCCGAGGGACAACAGCCGCCGCCCGACCCGCGTTACCCGCACCGCCCACCGCGTCCATGGTTCGGTGGCCCGGTGGTGCCGCTGACCTTTCAGTTCATCACCTTGATGATCGCGGCATGGTACGGCGCCAAATTGCTCAGCCGCCCGATCCAGCGTCTGAGCGATGCCGCCGAACGCCTCAGCGAGGACCTCGACAGCCCGCCCCTCGACGAGTCCGGCCCACGCGAAGCGCGCCAAGCGGCCTCCACCTTCAACCTGATGCAACGGCGTATCCGCGAACAGGTCCAGCAACGCGCCCGCATGCTTGGCGCCGTGTCCCACGATTTGCGCACACCACTGTCACGACTGAAACTGCGCCTGGAAAACATCAGCGACGAAAAGCTTCAGGGCCAGATGCGTCAGGATCTGGATGACATGATCAGCATGCTCGACGCCACCCTCACCTACCTGCACGAACAGCGCACCAGCGAAGCCGTGCAACTGATGGACGTGCAGGCGCTGGTCGAATCGCTGTGCGAAAACGCCCAGGATCAGGGTGCCGACGCACAGGTCAGCGGCCATTGCGCCCCGCTGCCGGTACAGCCGATGGCGCTGCGTTCATGCCTCAACAACCTGCTCGACAACGCCCTGCGATATGCCGGAGAGGCGCGCATCGAACTGCACGATCAACGCGAACAACTGCTTATTCGCGTAATCGACCACGGCCCAGGGATCGCTGAAGACCAGCGTGAAGCGGTTTTTGAACCCTTTTACCGACTGGAAGGCTCGCGCAATCGCAACTCCGGCGGTGTCGGCCTGGGCATGACCATTGCGCGCGAAGCGGCACAGCGTCTGGGGGGACACTTGAAACTGGAAGAAACCCCGGGGGGCGGCCTGACTGCGGTGATTCGCCTGCCGCGGACCTGAAAACACCGCAGCCCTATAGGAGAAAACGCGTCGGTGGGCAAGTATCGGGATGCGGCGAATAGAGTTGAGCCGGCTGACGCGGTCAGTCAATGAAAAGCCCCTCACCCTAGCCCTCTCCCAGAGGGAGAGGGAACTGACCGAGGTGAATGTGAGAGATACGCTGAACCGGGATATCGAGTTGAATCCAGCACTTGAAAAGCACACCGATCGGCTCCCTCTCCCTCGGGAGAGGGCTGGGGTGAGGGGCAGCCACAACACAAATGCCAAGCCAAGCGCCGCTTCTAACCACTCAACAATGAGCGCCAGCTCGAGTGCTCTTGATCTTGCCTAACCAGCGACATCGGAAGGCTGAGCGCAGGGATTGATCCGGGCGTGGGAGCGCAGCGACCGTCTGGCGCAGCCAGACACAGCGGACGTAGGTGCAGCGAAGCAAACCGTAGCCGCTGCGCCCGGATCGATCCCGGAGCGAAGGGACCCGAGCCTGCGAGGGCCGAACGCAGGAGCAAGCCTTTTCGGTTACCTTTTCGGCGTCTGGAAAAGGTGACTCGCCGTAAGGGCCATCCCTTTCAAGGTCTTTTCGTTTTTTTAGCCTTGATTAACCGGTCCGTTGAAACATGCGCATGTACTGCGGTGCCCTGGACCCATGTTTTAGGCTTGGGCACTTTGGGACCGCGAGGGCTTTTCGCGACTTGTTTGGGCTGGATATTTCTGGCCAGTTCCAATAAGCGCTGGGCCAGTTTTTCTAGCGGGATAACGGGAAGATGTTCCGCGGGCAACGCAATTTGCATTCCCTCATATCCACTCCTGACTTGAACCGCCAAGTGATAGATAGAGGCCTCCCATCCTTTCGGCTGGGTATCGCGATGAGCTTGCTCAACACTTCGTTTGAGGACGGCCAGAACGTTATAGGCCAGTACCGCCGTAGCGAACCCGAGCAAGGCAGCCTTTGGGCTACCAAGAGTTTCAATCTCACTTTCCAGAATCGCTTCCAGTCGCTGGAACATGCCTTCAATGCTCCAGCGGCGGCGATAGAGTTCCGCGATCTGTGGTGCAGTGACGCTCTCAGGCAGGTTGCTCCAGAACATCAAACTGCTGTCACCGGAGTCCGTTGGCGAATGAAGCGTCAGCTCGACACGCCGGCATTGGTAACCGCCTCTGACCTGGATGATCTGCTCTCGCACAGTGCCTGTTTCCACAGGTACCGGCTCTTGCCATTCACCCTCTTGAATCAAGCGTGGATGTTTGGCTTGCTGACGAATGACAAACGAGGTTTGAACCTGCTCACAGGCCTCCATAACCGGCAGCGTGCAGTAGAGCCGATCAGCCAGCCAGACTTGGCCCGGCTCGGCATTGGCCAATAGAGGCAGCACACAAACACGCTCACTTGCGTACGCATCCTCACACGCCTGAAGGTCGATGACCTGGTCCAGATCGGGGTCGTAGGCAACCACCGAAAAACCGGGACGAGCAGCGCCGCGCTCATTACGTAAAGCCCCTAGACGCTTCTCAGTGGACGCCAAGTGGTTGCCATCCACCACCCGAATCTGCCAGCCCGGCAACATCGCCGTGCAGCCCAACTCCCTGATGGTTGGAGTCAGGCGCTGTGCACAGCCCGTAACCAACGCGCGCAACAGAGCAGGCTCGGTACGACTGATCTTGTCGTAAAGAGCCGCCAAGCTCACAGGAAGATCTTCAAGCTGCCGCGCGGCGGCGTGAAGGGATGGCTTCAAGCCCAATGAAACAAGGGACATCAGCTTGATAATGGTCGAAAACAGCAGTTCGCGAGAGTACTGCCGTTGCCGATGCTCTTCGAAAACCTGATCGATCCACTCAGGGGCAATAGCCTGCTCCAGCGCCAATTTGGCCATGACACTGGCAGGTGCTTTTTTCTCGAAACGCGCTAGAACATCGGCCCACATCGTTCGGGTATCCCTAAATGAATTTCAGGGGATTTTACAGAAGACCTTGAAAGGGATGGCCGTAAGGGCGAAACCCTAAGCAGCCGTTACCACAGCAACGGATATACACCCAAGAAAAAATCCCAAATCGCTACCGCCGTTCCTCAACCCGCCCCTGACTCTTGCTCCAGTCCGTCAATAAACTATAAGCCACCGCCAACAACGTAGGCCCGATAAACAACCCGATAAACCCAAAAGCAATCAACCCGCCAAACACCCCAAGCAACACAATCACCAGCGGCAAATTCCCCCCGCGACTGATCAGATACGGCTTGAGCACATTGTCCACGCCACTGATGATGAATGTCCCCCAGATCCCCAGAAACACCGCCATCCCGTACTCACCCTTCCAGGCCAGCCAGGCCGTGGCCGGCACCCACACCAGCGGTGGCCCCATCGGAATCAGACTGAGCAGAAAAGTCACGATCCCCAGCACCAGCGCGCCCGGTACCCCGGCAATCAGAAATCCGATCAACGCCAGAACTGCCTGCGCCGCCGCTGTGCCAATCACCCCGTTGACCACCCGCTGCACCGTACCCGCCACCAGCTCGATGTAATAGCCGGCACGCTCACCGATCAAACGCTCCAGCAGACTGTGCACGAACGCCGCCAATCGCGGCCCGTCACGGTAGAAAAAGAACACGAAGACAATACTCAACGTCAGCTCGAGAATACCGCCGCCAATCTGCGCACTGCGCGCCAGCAGCCAGTTACCGACCTGGCCCAGATAAGGCTTTATCGACACCATCAGTGCCGCGCCCTGCTGATCGATGCTATTCCACAACCCCACCAGCCGTTCCCCCACAAACGGCAAAGTCCCGAGCCAGTCCGGCGCTTCCGGCAGACCGTCGACCTGAACATCCTTGATGAATGCCGTCGCATCGCGCACATGATCAGCAAGGTTGAAGCCCAGCCAGACCAGCGGCGCCGCCACCAGCAGCATCCAGCCCAGGGTCAGAATCGCCGCAGCCAGCGACTCTCGGCCATTGAGCCAGCGCGTCAACAGGCGCATCAGTGGCCAGCTGGCGAACGCCAGCACCGCGCCCCAGAACAGCGCCGACCAGAACGGCGCCATCACCCACAGGCTGGCGCCAAACAGCACCAGCAGAAGGATCTGCACCAGCAGGCGATCGTTATTGAGCATGTGAGATCTCGAAAAATTCAGTCAGGCAAAGAGTAGGCGAACACGCCGTGCATGTTCGCCCGGTAGCTTATCGCAACAGGTCGATGCGCAGACCTTTACCTTCGACAGTGCCGGTTTCCATGCGCGCCGCTCGCACTCCCTGACTGATCAGCGCCTGACGCCACGCCTCAGCCTTGGGCCCGGACAGCGTTACGCGCAACGTGGTGTCGAGATTGAGGCCACGGGAGATCAGCCGTAGCCAGGTGTCATCCGGGGCATCGACGCGGTCGGGAAAATCCAGCTCGCCGGTGCTTTTGAGTTGGCGCAGCAGGGTCGCCGAGGTCGGCAGCAACTCACCTAATGGCGCCAGCGCCTCGAACTGCTCGACATGCAGATAGGCTTTGCGATTGCCGCGAGTGATGCTGTATAGCGCCACCAGTGTGTTGTCCCGCGGTGCGGCCAGGCGCAACAGCAGATACGCCTGCTGCTCGTCGGCGCCATACAGTTTGGCGTTGCCGAATACCTCGTTGGCCCACAGGCTGCTTTCACCGCAGTCACGCGCCTGGCACCAGAACAGCAACTCGGCGTCCTGTTTCTGCAGGGCCTTGCGCGCCTCGGTGAAGGCTTCGGTGGCGGAATGTTCGGGCGGCAACTCGTAGGTGACCGCTGTGGTCTGGCCGCGTGCCGTGACCTGGCCGTCGAAGCGTAACTGGCCGCTGATCTTGCGGATCGAGCCCAGCGGATAGATCCGCTCAAGCTCGACTGGCGGGCGGTAGTCGACGATCTGCGCGTCGGCCAGACGCGGCACGATCGGCAAATCCTGACTGCCCGGCACGTCGGCGGCGAACGAAACGGTGCTGAAACAGCACAGTGCCCACAGGCTGATTGAGCGCATCGTCAGGCTCATCGGATCGGCATGACTGGGTGATTCGAGGTCGCAGCGGTGTAGAAATCCATTGTTGTCGTCTCCCGTTTCAACCCGACCAGCCTCGACAGTTGCCCGCTGCAAGTCAAGGCATGGCGAAGAAGCGATTGAAACAGTCTGCGACAAGATCTGCTCCGGCCTCGTCGTTGAGGTGCAAATGGTGCCCGCCCGCCAACTGTTCCCGGCCAAAGGGTAGACGTTCCAGCAGCTCGGGATGCTTGGCCAGCATGCCCTCGGCCGCCACGACCAGTTGCGTCGGACAAGCGATGCGCGCGACAAATGCCAGCGCCTGCTCTTGGGTCAGGCGTAATGGCGAGGGCAGGGTCAGGCGATTGTCGGTGCGCCAGGTGTAACCACCGGGCACCGGCATCAGGCCGCGCTGGGCCAGAAGCTCAGCCGCTTCCCGACTGACCGCTACCAGCCCTTTCATGCGCGCTTCGATGGCGCGGTCGAGGGTCGGATAGACCGGTTTGCGCTTGTCACGCAAATCCAGTTGCGCTTGCAGGGCCATGCCCATGCGTTCGGCAGCGTTTTCGCCTTTGTCTGTAGGAGGAATTACGCCATCGATCAGCGCCAGATGGCTGATGCGCTCCGGTAATGAGCCGGCCAACACCAGCGAGACGATGGCGCCCATCGAATGTCCGAGCAGGCCGAAACGCTTCCAGCCCAGTTGCTCGGCGACCTGCAGCACATCGTGGGCGTAATCCCACAGCGCATAACCGGCACCGTGCGGCCGGTGCCCGGAGTGACCGTGCCCGGCCATGTCCAGCGCGATGATGCGCAACCCTTTGAGCCTGGGTGCTAGACGCGCAAAGCTGTTGGCGTTGTCGAGCCAGCCATGCAGGGCAATAACCGGCAAGCCGTCTTCGGGACCGAACAAATGCGCGGCCAGCTCGATATGCGGCAGGCTCAGGCGCACTTCTTCGAAGATAGGGCTCATGCGCAATCCTTGTCCTGACGGCTTTGCCAGCGGCTGAACAGCGTCTTCAACAAGCGCGCCGTATCCTGCGGGCGTTCGAGCGGGAACATGTGCCCGCCGGGCATGCTCAGCGCCTCGCCCTGGGCCAGGCGCGAAACGAAGCGGGTGTGATGACGCATCACCACGCGGCTCTTGTGCCCGCGCACCACCGCCAGCGGCACCTGCAAATGTCGCGTATGAGCGGGACTGGTGTGCGGCACGCCGCGATAGATGCTGATTTCGGTGGCCGGATCGAAACGCAGGCGCAATTTGTCGCCGACCTTGTGTAAACCGTGGTGCAGGTAAGCGTCAAAGCATTCCGGGTCGAAACCGCGAAACAGCGTCTTGCCGGCAAAATAACTGCGCGCGCTGTCGAGATCGGCGAACTCTTCGCGCCGGCCCAATGTGCGCCCGGCCGGCGTCAAGCGGTCGATAAAACCAAAACGCTTGGCCGCACGGATCACCCATTGATCGGTGCGGGTCAGCACCGGCGAATCGAGCATCACCACGCCGCGATACAACTCGGGGCAACGCAGCGCCGCGTGCAGGTGCAGCACGCCGCCAAACGAATGACCGACACCCCACACCGGCTGATCCTGCTGCTGCAAATGGTGGATCAATTCGTCGACGAGGTTGTACCAGTTGTCGTCTGCGGGAAAACGCGGGTCATGGGCATGCTGCTCCAGATGCGCAACCCGGTATTCGGGCGCCAGCGCCGCGAACAACTTGCCATAGGTGCCCGAAGGAAAACCGTTGGCGTGGGCGAAAAAGATCGGTTGCGACATGCTGGGCAAATCCATGGATGGAAAACGTGGCGTTGATTGTCCGCAAGACTGCGCCTTGCGGCAATGACCGTAACGGCCACGAATGATGACAGGCATGCCACAGCCATACCCCATCGACCGCCATGAATACGGGCCTGTCAACTGTCAGCTCTGTCAGTTGACAGCGGTGGCGCCCGGACAGATAAGAGACGGGTTACCACTGACATGATCGCCGGCCCTAATGACCCATGCTCATACCCCCGCCGTTCAGGCGTTCGACCCGCGCGGACTGGTATTGCGCGGCGTGGCGTATCACCGGCGGGACAGCGTTTCGGCACCTGAACGATATGTCACGCAACACGTGCATGACGCCGCCGGTCGCCCAGCATTCAGTCGCGACCCGAGACTGTTCATCGAGAACAAGCCCGCCAACCAAAGCAATGTGTACAGTTTGTCGAACGCGACGCTTTTGAGCGACAACACCGATGCAGGCTGGCGCCTGAATCTATACGCCGAAGACGGGGCCATGCTCGATGGCTGGGATCAGAAGCGCAACCACCTGCGCACCCGTTACGACAGCCTGCGACGCCCCGGCGCTGTGTACGAACAGGGCGAGGGTGAGTCTGAGCAGTGCACGGAACGCTTCACCTACTTCCCAGGCGCCGCCGAAGATCCGAACAACCGTTGCGGCCGCTTGATTCGTCATGACGATACGGCAGGCACTTTACAGACCGACGGTTTCACGATCAGCGGCCTGCCCGTTTATCTGCATCGCACCTTCATAGCCGACCCCGATTGGGCAGTGGATTGGCCGGAAGTCGAAGCCGATCGCGAGTTGTATCTGGAGGATCTCCCCGCTACAACCCGCTTGGGCTATAACTCAATGGGCGAATTGATCGCCCAGACCGATGCCATGGGCAACTACCAGATTCTGGTGCAGGACCGCGCCGGCCAATTGAAAGAAACCTGCCTGATGCTGGCCTCCGAATCCGCCAGTCAGGCGCTGGTCGGCGACATCCGCTACAACGCGTTCGGCCATGTGGAAAGCCAGCGCGCCGGCAATGGCGTAGTTTCCATTGCGACCTTCAGCCTTGAGGACGGCCGCCTGCACCGTCTGGTCAGCCGGACCAGTGATGGCTCCGTCGTGCAGGATCTGACCTATGACCATGACGCAGTCGGCAATATCACCTGCCTCATCGATGGCTCCGTGAGGGTTGGGCATCATCGCAACCAGCGGACCGAAGCGATCTGTCGCTACCGCTACGACAGTCTGTCGCGGTTGATCGAAGCCACCGGGCGACAGATTCGCAATGCCCCCGGCGGGCCGCTTCTGCCACCATTCGTATCACCCGCCGACCCGCAGCAACTGGAAAATTACACGCGCACCTACACCTATGATGCGGCCGCGAACCTGGTGTTGATGGAGCACCGTGCCGCCAGTGGCAGTCGCACCGAACGCACGGTTGTGGCTGGTTCGAGCAATCGCAGCCTGGCGGAAAAATCCCTCGGCCAGTTGCCCGACGAGCAGGACATCGCCGCGGCTTATGATGCCAATGGCAATCGCCTGACATTGCAGGACGGCCAGACACTGCACTGGAATCGACGCAACCAATTGCATCAGGCGAACCTGGTAACCCGCACAGGTTCCGCAGACGATGAAACCGATGACATCGAGCGCTACGTGTATGACAGCAGCGGCCAACGCCAGCGCAAGATTCGGCGAATGCTCACCGGATCGCTGCAACGAATCGATGAGACCCGTTATTTACCGGGTCTGGAGATTCGCAGCACTGCGGAACAGACCGTCCATGTCATCTCCATCAAGGCTGGTCGTGCGACAGTGCAAGTGCTGCATTTCGCAACCGCCAGTACGCACGGTATGCCGCAGGATCAGCAGCGCTACAGCTTCAGCGATCATTTGAATTCGAGCACACTGGAGCTCGATGCACAGGCTCGGCTCATCTCGCAGGAAAGCTATTACCCCTTCGGTTCAACTTGCTGGTGGGCCGGGCGCAGTCTGGTGGAGGCGAACTACAAAACCCTGCGTTATTCAGGCAAGGAACGTGATGCCACCGGATTGTATTACTACGGTTTTCGCTACTACGCGCCGTGGCTTCAGCGCTGGCTCAATGCCGACCCGCTTGGCGTGCAGGACGGCTTGAACCTGTTCGCCATGGTCCACGGCAACCCGATCGGGCATGTGGATTTGCAGGGTCTGGTCACGGTCAGGGAAGGCACTGGCGCAGCGCTCGCCACTTTTGCCCGGGATGGACTCAGTGCCCTGGCCGGCGGCGCGGCTCGATACTTCGCCGACCAAGGTATGCGGCAATGGGCCTCGGAGGATGCGGATGCTGCGCCCGATCCCGGCGTCAATCTGGGTATAACTATCGCGGGCAGCGTCGTCGGCGCGTTCGTCGGTGGTGCAATGGGCGCTGGCGCGGGCAGCCGCATTGCAAGCAGCCGCAATCAGAGCCGTGCCGTACAGACCCTGACAGCAGGAATTTTTGCCCTTGCCGGTGCTGCTGCAGGCGCGGCGGCCCCTCTTTATGCTTATCTGGCCGACAGACAAGCCCTGAATGTCACTGCCATCAGCATTCTTGCCAGTGTGCCCGGGAACATGCTCAGGGAGGCGGGCCAACGCGCAATCGCCCAGATCGGCCCCAATGTCACGCTGGCTCCATCTGGCACTGCCGCCGCCCTGCGCATGGTGCCGTATACAGCATTGCTTTTCGCGGGTGGCACAGCTAGAACGGCAATGGCAGCTGGCGCGGGAGTCGCCGTCAGTGCTGCCGTGGAAGGGCTCAATGGTGTGTCCATTACTGCGATCCACTCAGGGTGGGGCGGACAATACACGCGCCAAAACGATTCGCCGTCGATCCCTGACGTCAGAGAATGGCTGTTCAGCGCAACGACGCGCACCGCCGGGGCAATGCTGACGGCCTCACTGACATCGCTAACCGCCTTCTACACAAATCTTGCCGACGATCCAGTTCGCACAGGGGTCGTCGCGAGCCTCGGTGCATTCGGGGAGGCACGGATCTACCTCGGCCAACATGTCCAGCTCGGAATATACGAGCTACTGGGTTGGGCCGATGACGGCGACTTCACCCTCGATCAATACACCGCCGCCAACAGTGTGTGGCGAAGTTCGACGCCTGACAGCTACCACCCGCAGATGCGCAGCGAGATCGATCTGCCGATGAACGTACTGGGACGACGAAACAGCGTGTAAATCACTGTGAAGGCGGCGTCTGCCCCAACGGCACCACCGCCATGGTCAGACGCGACACACAACTGGCCTTGCCCTCATCGCTGGTCAGGCGGATGTCCCAGACATGCGTGGTGCGACCAATATGAATCGGCCTGGCCACCGCCGTCACCCGGCCACTGCGCAAGCCGCGCAAGTGGTTGGCGTTGATCTCAAGCCCAACGCAATAGAATTTGCTCGCATCGATGCACAGATAACTGGCCATCGAACCGACGGTCTCCGCCAGCACCACCGAGGCGCCGCCGTGCAGCAAGCCGTATGGCTGATGGGTGCGATGGTCGATGACCATGCTCGCCGTCAGCGAGTCGTCATCGAACGCCTCGAAACGAATATCGAGCAGTTCGCCAATGGTATTTTTCTGAATCGCGTTCAACTGCTCGATATTCGGAGTGGTACGCCACACGCTCATCGCAGACTTCCTTTTGTTGTTCTGGTCGTCGCTCAATCCTGCCACAGCACCGCCTCGTTGCGCTCGCTCCATTCTTCGAAGCGGCTGCCATAGGTGTCTTCGATGACATTGCGCTTGATCTTCAGGGTTGGCGTGAGGAATCCGTTTTCCACCGCCCAACTGTCTTTGACCACCACCAGCCGGCGCAGGCGTTCATGCTTGTCGAGGGCGGCGTTGACCTCTTCCAGCAGCTTTTCCAGACTCGAATGCAAACTCGCCCGCCCTTCTTCCTGATTGACGGTCGACAACACACACAACCCCAACGGCGCGCTCAATCCGTCACCGACGACACAGACCTGCTCGATGCGCGAATGCACCGCCAGACGATTTTCGATCGGCGCAGGAGCAACATATTTGCCTTTGCTGGTCTTGAAGATTTCCTTCAGTCGCCCGGTCAGGCGCAGGCGCCCTTCGCCGTCCTGTTCGCCCTTGTCGCCGGTGCGCAGGAACCCGTCCTCGGTGATGGTTTCGGCGGTTTTCTGCGGCTCCTTGAAATAGCCGAGCATGGTCGCCTGACTGCGCACCTGCACTTCGCCCGACTCATCGATGCGCACCTCGACCTGCGGGCACGGCTTGCCGATCCAGCCCTGCCGGTATTGCCCCGGCAGGCAGATGTGCGAATAGCCGCAGCCCTCGGTCATGCCGTACACCTCCAGCACGTCGAGGCCGAGTTTCTGATACCAGGCGAGCAAGGTCTGCGGCACCGGCGCCGCGCCGGACAACGCCACGCGCAGGGCATCCAGGCCTAGTCCGGCAAGGACTTTGCGCCCGACCCGTTTGCCAATGAACGGTAGGCCGAGCAGAAAATCCAGACGCTTTGCCGGCATCTTGCTATACACGCCCATCTGGAACTTGGTCCAGATCCGCGGCACGCCGAACATCGCGGTCGGCCGTGCACGCTTCAGATCGGTGATAAAGGTCTCGAGGCTCTCGGCAAAGAACACGGTCTGCCCGGTATAAATCGACGCCAGCTCGACGAACATACGCTCGGCGACGTGGCACAGCGGCAGGTACGACAGCAGCCGGTCGTTCTCGTTGAGCCCGAACAATTGCGTGCCATGCGTTGTGGCGAAACCGAGATTGGCGAAACTGTGCATCACACCTTTTGGCAGGCCAGTGGTGCCGGAGGTGTAGATGATCGTCGCCAGTTGCTCGGCGGGCGGGCGCGGGTCGTCCTGGATCGGTGAGCTTTGTTGCAGATCGGCCCAACTGGAATCGAATTCGCCGGGCGGATGCAGCGGCAAGCTGATGGTCGGCAGACCGGCCGGTATGCCCTTGGACATGCCCGGCCAGTCATCGAGCTTGCCGATAAACGCCAGCATGCTTTCGGAGTGCGTCAGCACCTGCGCCACGGAATCGGCGGTGAGATTGGGATATAACGGCACCGAGACGTGCCCGGCCATCCAGATGGCCAGATCGGCGATGATCCAGTGCGCGCAGTTTTTCGAGATCAGGGCGATGTGGCTGCCAGGTGGCAGTTCGCGCGAGCGCAGCCAGTGCGCGGCGCAGCGGGCCTGATGGCCGACATCGGCCCAGGTCAGGGTCTCGACCTGCCCGCCGCCGATCGGCTGCACCAGAAAGCGCTGGCGCGGGTGCCGGGCTTCCCGTTCGTAGAACACGTCCAGCGGCAAACGGAAGGCGGCAGACATGCGACTCGCTCCTTTTTTTGGTCTGGAGCAAGCGTAGTCAACCAAGCAAGTGCTTGGTTGGATTTTTCAAACAAATAATTTCAGATGAATGCGCTCACCTGTAGGAGTGAGCCTGCTCGCGATGGCGGTGTGTCATTAAATATCAGCGGTGACTGACACACCGCTATCGCGAGCAGGCTCACTCCTACAGGGGTCGGTGTTTACAGCTTAAGGATGTTTCAGGCTGTTGAGGGTCATGGAGCCGATCAACAGTTCGCTGTGCTCAAGCTCGGCCAGGCCAGCCGTGCTGACCCGCTCCGGCGGATGCCCGGCGCCATGCTGCAGATAGCTGAGCAGATTGCCCACCAACGGGTTATGGCTGACCAGCAAGACATTGCTCACCGACACCAGTTGCTCGGCGACCTTGTCCGGATCGGACTCCGGCGTCAGCCACTCGACTGTGCGAATCTTCGGCTTGAATCCCAGCGCCTTGCGCACGATCTGCGCGGTTTGCTGCGCGCGCAGATATGGGCTGGCATAGATCGCCGTCAGCGGCTGGCCGATCAAATGCGCCGCGCTACGCAAGACTTCCTTGCGACCGTGTTCGGTCAATTCGCGCTCGGGGTCGACTTTCGAGCCATGAGGCACCGCCTCACCGTGACGCAATACCCAGAGTTTCATAGCTTGGGTTCCTCATCTCGAACCGGATGCGCGGCTGGCGCCACGGCATGCGGCGCTTCGCCTTCCGGGGTGCGCGGCGCCGGCCAGTCGGCGAACGGCCAGGGCTTCTGGTCGCTGTGGAACGTGCCGAAGCGGCCGATCTGCGCGAGAAACTGGCTCAGGCTGTCGCCGAAATTCATCAGGCTCGCGCTCGGTGCGCCGTAGATCAAACGGTAGATCAGTTGCACCAGGACCACGGCGCCGAGGATGAACTGCGCCACTTGCCAGACCAGCAGGTAAACGATCATCCATAACACCCGCAGGAGGATGGATTCGTACTGGGCTTCGGTTTTCGGATCGTGCATGGCTTGCTTCCTGTGCGTGTGACGGCTGAGTCAGTTGAAACCGCTGGTGGAGATGAAGTCGACGTCGGTTTTCGGCTCGGCGCGCATCAGTAGACCGATCACCTGCTCCAGCGTGCGACCTTCGAACAGGATTGCGTGAAGCCCGGCGACCAGCGGCATATAGACGCCGACTTCCTGCGACTTGGCCTTGAGCACTTTGAGGGTGTTGACCCCTTCGGCGACTTCACCCAGACGCGACACCGCTTCATCAAGGCTCAAGCCCTGACCGAGGGCAAAACCGACCTGGTAGTTGCGGCTCTTGGGTGACGAACAGGTGACGATCAGATCGCCGACCCCGGCAAGCCCGAGGAATGTCATCGGGTTGGCACCCTGATTCACAGCAAAGCGAGTCATTTCCGCCAGCGCGCGGGTAATCAGCATGCTCTTGGTGTTTTCGCCCATTTCCAGGGCCACGGCCATGCCGGCAATGATCGCGTAAACGTTTTTCAACGCCCCGCCCAGTTCGACACCGAACCGGTCGGCGCTGGCGTACACGCGAAAAGTCCGGCCGTGCAGGGCAGCCTGCACCGCTTTGCACAGTTCTTCGTCTTCGCTGGCGACCACCGTGGCGGTCAGCGCATGTTCGGCGATTTCCCGTGCCAGGTTCGGCCCGGACAACACGCCGATGCGCGCTTGCGGAGCGATTTCTTCGAGAATCTGGCTCATCAGCTTGAAGGTCTGCGCTTCGATGCCTTTGGTCAGGCTGACCAGCATCTTGCCGCTCAACCGCTCGGCGTGGGCGGCAAGCACCGTGCGCAGCGCACTGGACGGCAGCGCGACAAAGCACAGATCACAGGCGTCGAGGGTTGCCTGCAGGTCGGTAACCGCAGTCACCCCAGGAAGAATCTTGATGCCTTTGAGGTAACGCGGGTTTTCGCGATTGACCCGGATGGCTTCGGCCTGTTCGGGGTCACGCATCCACTGCCGGACTTGATGGCCGTTTTCGGCCAGCAGATTGGCCACGGCGGTACCAAAACTTCCGCCTCCCAGGACCGCAATCGGGCGCTGTTCAGTCATATGCAATCCGTTTATCCATACCAGTGGCGATGGCGGCATTATACGGGGCGACCCGGTCGCGGCCAGCCCCAGCAACAATTACCGACACTTGTAGGAAGAAGACCAATAAAACCTAGGAAAATGCCTGCAACGTAACTGGAAAAGTCGCTGCCCTCGGTTAACATGCGCGCCAATTCTTTGCTTTCAAGGCTGTGTCGTGTCCGCCGCTTCTCTTCCTTCGCGTTCATCCCTGTTGCTGGCGCTGCTGGTCTGCCCGGCCGCGCAGGCGGATGACCTGTTCGTCGACAGCGAAGCACTGCCGCAAGTGCTGACGGCCACGCGCCTGAAGCAAACGCCCGCAGAAGTGCCCGGCAGCATGACCGTACTCGACAACGAATTGATCAACGCCAGCGGCGCCCGCGACATCAGCGAATTGCTGCGCCTGGTGCCGGGCATGATGGTCGGCAACATCAGCGGCAATCAGGCCGCGGTCAACTATCACGGGACCAACGCCAGCGAAGCCCGGCGCATGCAAGTACTGATCGATGGCCGTTCGGTGTACCGCGCCGGACTGGCGACGGTGGACTGGAGCGACATTCCGGTGGCCATGGAAGATATCGAGCGCGTCGAAGTCTTTCGCGGCCCGAATACCGTCAGCTATGGCGCCAATGCGCTGATGGCGGTGGTCAACATCATCACCCGCCACCCGGCAGACAGCCACGGCACCCGGCTGAAGTACACCCGCGGTCAGCGCGGCATCAATGACTTTTATGCCAGCCAGGGCAGCAGCTGGATTGGCGGCGACTTGCGCCTGTCGTTGTCAGGTCAGGAAGATGATGGCTTCGACAGCGATCGCAGCGGCGCCGATTACCGCGACAGCCGCCGCTTGAATCGCCTGAGCCTCGCCGTCAGTCACACCCTCAGCGATGATCAGAGCCTCGATTGGCAGATCAACGCCAAGAACGGCACCAACCAAAGGCCATATACCTACCAACCGGTGTTCTCTGGGATTACCGCCGCCGGGAACAATTCGGACGTAGTGGCCAAGGATTACGCCGGCTCGGTGCGCTGGAACCTCGACATCAACCCGCAGCACAGCCTGTATGTTCAAGGCTCGGCGCAACATTGGGACCGTCAGCAAACCTGGCGCGCCTGCGATGCCGAGGTATCGTTCAGCCCCGAGCTGACGCAATTGTGGCAACTCAACCCCAATTACACCGAGCGGCTGGCGCGCAACATCACCCGTTTCACCGGCCCCGGCGCGGCACCCGGCACACCACAGGAAATGGCCCTGGCCAATCAGGTGCTCGACCAATGGCGCAACGGCGCGAGCCGAACCCTGTGCGGTGACATCGACCAGAGCGCGCGCGAATCGCGCTATGACCTTGAACTGCAGGACACCCTCAGCCTGTCCGACAGCCTGCGCCTGGTCAGCGGCCTGAACTACCGTTACGACCGCGCCGACTCCGAAACCTATTTCAACGGCACGCTCGACGACACCACCTGGCGCGCGTTCGGCCAACTGGAATGGCGCGCGACCGAACACTGGCTGTTGCAGGGCGGCGCAATGTTCGAAGACACCCGACTGGTCGGCAATTCGCTGACCCCGCGCTTCGCCGTGAATTACCTGATCAACCCGCGCCACAGTCTGCGCGCGGTGTACTCGGAGGCGATCCGCTCGCCGGACATGTTCGAGAACAATGTCAACTGGAGCTATCAGGTCAGCAACCTGCGGCCCTCGGCTTACGGTCAATCCTCGGCACGCTACTTTGTCAAAACCCGTGGTCCGGGCGATCTCGATCAGGAACATATGCGTTCGCGGGAACTGGGCTACAACGGCTATTTCGCCGAGCTTGGCCTGGCGCTCGACGTGAAGCTGTTCTATGACGAAATCACCGGAATGATCAGCGAGCCGCTGCGCAATAACCAATATATTGCCAGCAATGCCAACAGCTCACACTTCCGCGGCACCGAGACCCAGCTCGACTGGCGCCTGAGCCGCGCCGACCGTTTGCGCTTCACCTACGCCTTCGTCGATGCCGAAGCGAGCAATCCACTCGATCAGCAATTCACCTCGCGCAATAGCGGCTCGGCCGGCTGGCTGCGCGATTGGGGTCACGGCTGGAACAGCGCCCTCTTCTATTACGGCGACAACGCACTCAACGGCTACCGCTTCGAGCGAGTCGACACGCGCATTGCCAAACGCATTGCACTTGGCAAGGCGCAGTTGCAGCTCGCCGGCGTGTTGCAGCAGCGCCTCGATCATGAACCGAACACCTTCGTCGACAATAACTACGACGAGCGCCGGGTCATGTATGTCAGCGCCGAGCTGGAGTTCTAGGATGCGCTACGGCCGGTCACGGAAGACACCGACCCTGAGCCACTGGCTGGCCGGGCTGTTTCTGTTCGTCAGTGCGTGGCTGCACGGGGTCGCGGTGCAGGCCGCCGACATCCTGCTGACCGGCGCCGAGGACAGCCCCGGCGTGCAAGCCTTCGTCCAGGCGCTGAGCGAGTTGCGCCCGACCGACAGCGTGCGTTTCCAGCCATTGGCCAGTCTGCCGGCGCCGGGCAAATTACCGGCCAGCCTGCGCTTGATTCTGCTGGATCTGCCGAGTCTGGACTGGCGCCTGCAAGAACCTCAGGGCCCGGCGACGCTGGTGTTGCGCATCAGCCGCTTGCAGGCGCGGCAACGCTTGGGCGGCAGCCAGCCGGCGCGCTTGAGTCTGCTCTGGAGTGATCCGCCGTTGAGCCGGCAATTGCAATTGATCCGGCAAATTCTGCCCCAGGCGCGACGCGTAGGGGTGCTGTTCGGCGAGCACAGCGAATTTCTCCTCAAGGAACTCAACCTCGCCGCCGAACCGTTGGGCCTGCATGTGTTCAGTCAGCGCTGGGACAACATCCACGACAGCCGCCCGTTGCAAGCGGTGCTGAAGAACAGCGATGTGCTGCTCGGCCTCGACGATCCCGACCTGTACAGCCCGAAGACCGCGAAAAACCTGTTGCTCAGCAGCTATTCGCGGCAGACGGCACTGGTGGGCCCCAATATCGCCTTCGTCCGTGCCGGCAGCCTCGCCAGCACCTACAGCGATCAGCACGACTGGCTGAGCCTGCTCGACCAATTGCTCGACCAGCCACCGGCCAGTTGGCCGCGAGCGCTCTACCCCGCACGCTTCAAAGTCTCAAGTAATGCGCAGGTGGCTCGTTCTCTGGGTATCGAACCGCCCGATGATGTGTCTGTCGCCAGCCTGCTGGCCGAAGGAGAGCGCCGCCCATGAATTTCCGTCGCCGTTGGGACATCAACACCCGCACCCAGTTGATCAGTCTGGGCCCGGCACTGCTGCTGACCTTGCTGTTGATCAGCTTCTTCACCTTTGTGCGGATTCAGGATCTGCGTCAGGAGCTGACTCACACCGGGCAGCTGATTGCCAACCAACTGGCGCCCGCCACGGAATACGGGGTGATTTCCGGCAATAACGAAGTGCTGGAAAGCCTGCTCAAAGCCACACTCGCTACGCCCAATGTGCGTTTTCTTGAGGTCCAGGACAGCGCCAACCGGATTCTGGTCTACGTCGAACAACCGGCCGATGCGCACCGGCGGCCGCATCAGGTCGAAGTGTTCCAGGCACCGGTGCGCCTGCAACGCATCGCTCTGCACAATGATTTTTTCCAGGAGGGCAAAGTCAGCAATGGCGGGACTGGCGAGGATTATCTGGGGCGGGTGATCGTCGGTCTGTCCAACGATGCGTTCAGTCAGCGCCAGCAGGAAATCCTCCTCAAGGCTGCCATTCTCGCGCTGTTCGCCCTGCTTTTTACCTTTGTGCTGGCGCGGCGTCTGGCCGGCAGTCTGTCGCAGCCGATCCGCGAAATCGGTGATGCGGTCAAGGCGATTCAGGACGGCGATTACAAGGCTCCGCTGCCGATTGTCGACGACACCGAACTCGGCGCCCTGTCGCAACACATCAACAACCTCGCCCAGGCGCTGGAACAAGCCAGCCGCGAGCAGCATCAGGCGATGGCGCAACTGATCCAGACCCGTGAAGAGGCAGAAAAGGCCAACAACGCCAAATCCGACTTTCTGGCAATGATGAGCCATGAACTGCGCACGCCCATGAACGGCGTGCTGGGCATGCTGCAATTGCTCGAAACCACCGAGATGACCGACGAGCAGGTCGAATACGCCGCCCTCGCCTCGGAGTCCACCGAACACCTGCTGAAGGTCATCAACGATATTCTCGATTTCTCGCGCATCGAACGTTCGGAACTGGAGCTGGAGCACATTCCGTTCAACCTCGCCGAACTGATCGGCGCCTGCGCGCAGTCGTTCCAGCACAGCGCGGCGCAACGTGGTCTGGCCTTGAACCTGCGCATCCCCGATGACCTGCGCGGCTTGCAGGTGCAGGGCGATCCGACGCGGATCCGGCAGATTCTGGTCAATCTGGTCGGCAACGCGCTGAAGTTCACCGAGCAGGGCCGTGTCAGTATCGAGGCGCAGTGGCAATCGCTGGATCACGAACTGCTGTGGTTCACCTGCTCGGTGCGCGACAGCGGCATCGGTATTTCCTCCGAAAGCCTGGAACTGATGTTCAACGCCTTTCAGCAGGCCGACAGCTCGATCTCGCGGCGTTACGGCGGCACCGGGCTCGGCTTGCCGATCGCCCGCACTTTGGCCGAGCGCATGGGCGGCACGTTGCGCGCGCAAAGCGAGGAAGGTCGCGGCTCGGTGTTCACCCTGGAAATCCCCTTGGCGCTGTACAAACAGGCCTTGCTGCCGCTGGCCGCGCCGCGAGCGCTCAACGCCAGGGAACACGGCGAAGGCCGCCATGTGCTGCTGGTCGAAGACAACCCGGTGAATCAGACCGTGATCGAAGCGATGCTGCGCAGTCTGGGCTTTGCGGTCAGCGTCGCCACCGATGGCGCGCAAGCCGTGCGCAGTGCCGAGAGCGGCGCTTTCGAAGCGATTTTGATGGATTGCCGCTTGCCGATCATCGACGGCTACGAGGCCACGCGGCAGATCCGCCGCCTGCCCGGACGCAGCGAGGTGCCGATCATCGCCCTGACCGCCAATGCCTTGCAGGGCGACCGCGAAACCTGCCTGTCGGCGGGGATGAACGATTATCTTGCGAAGCCGTTCAAACGTAATGATCTGCAGCAGATTCTGCAGCGCTGGGTGTCGTAACGTGGGCCTTTCGACCATCTGCGACTGGCGTGAAAAGCGAAAGTGCGGCAGTCTTAGGCACCCGAACGAGCCCCAAAAGGGGCTTGAATAAAAATTTCAGTGCACAAGTGTACATTCATGTCCTTGGTGCTGTGACTTTCACCACAACGCAATAGTCTATGAGTAGGCTGCCGGTTCGAGGCATGAACGCTTCGAACGGTCGGGAAGATTTGCCCCACCTGCCGCATGGGATTATTGAGGAGCTCGCATGACCAAACAAAACGCCTTTACTCGGGAAGATCTGCTGCGCTGCAGTCGCGGTGAGCTGTTCGGCCCAGGTAACGCGCAACTGCCCGCCCCGAACATGCTGATGGTGGATCGCATCACCCTGATCAGCGAAGAAGGTGGCAAGTACGGCAAAGGTGAATTGGTCGCCGAGCTGGATATCAACCCTGACCTGTGGTTCTTCGCGTGCCACTTCGAAGGCGATCCGGTAATGCCGGGCTGCCTGGGTCTGGATGCCATGTGGCAACTGGTCGGCTTCTTCCTGGGCTGGCAAGGCCTGCCGGGCCGCGGCCGTGCGCTGGGTTCGGGCGAAGTGAAATTCTTCGGCCAGGTCCTGCCGACCGCCAAGAAAGTCACTTACAACATTCATATCAAACGCGTCCTCAAGGGCAAGCTGAACCTGGCCATCGCCGATGGTTCGGTGACTGTCGACGGTCGCGAAATCTACACCGCCGAAGGCCTTCGCGTCGGCGTGTTCACCTCCACTGACAACTTCTAAGGGTTATTCGCATGCGCCGCGTCGTTATCACTGGTCTGGGCATCGTTTCGTGCCTGGGCAATGACAAAGAGACCGTCTCCGCTAACCTGCGTGCAAGCCGCCCTGGCATCCGGTTCAACCCGGAATACGCCGAAATGGGTCTGCGTAGCCAGGTTTCCGGCTCCATCGACCTCAACCTTGAAGAACTGATCGATCGCAAGATCTATCGCTTCGTCGGTCACGCAGCGGCTTACGCCTACCTGGCCATGAAAGACGCCATTGCTGACTCCGGCCTGACCGAAGAGCAAGTGTCCAACCCGCGCACTGGCCTGATCGCCGGTTCCGGTGGCGCCTCCACGCTGAACCAGATGGAAGCGCTGGACATCCTGCGTGAGAAAGGCGTGAAGCGCGTCGGCCCGTACCGCGTAACGCGGACCATGAGCAGCACCGTTTCCGCTTGCCTGGCCACCCCGTTCAAGATCAAAGGCCTGAACTACTCCATCGCATCTGCCTGCGCCACCAGTGCTCACTGCATCGGTACCGCCATGGAACAGATCCAGATGGGCAAGCAGGACATCGTCTTCGCCGGCGGCGGTGAAGAAGAACACTGGAGCCAGTCGTTCCTGTTCGACGCCATGGGCGCGCTGTCCAGCAAGCGTAACGAAACGCCTGAACAGGCTTCCCGTGCCTACGACGCCGACCGTGACGGTTTCGTCATCGCTGGCGGTGGCGGTATGGTCGTGGTCGAAGAGCTGGAACATGCTCTGGCCCGCGGCGCGAAAATCTACGCGGAAATCGTCGGCTACGGCGCGACCTCCGACGGCTACGACATGGTTGCCCCAAGTGGCGAAGGCGCGATCCGCTGCATGCAGCAGGCGCTGTCCACCGTCGACACCCCGATCGACTACCTGAACACCCATGGCACCTCGACTCCGGTCGGTGACGTTGCGGAAATGAAAGGTGTGCGTGAAGTGTTCGGCGACAAGGCTCCGGCGATCAGTTCGACCAAGAGCCTGTCCGGTCACTCCCTGGGCGCCGCCGGCGTTCACGAAGCGATCTACTGCATGCTGATGATGGAAGGCAACTTCATTGCCGGCTCCGCCAACATCGACGAGCTGGACCCGGAAGTGGCCGATCTGCCGGTACTGACCAAAACCCGCGAAAACGCCACCATCAACACTGTGATGAGCAACAGCTTCGGCTTCGGCGGCACCAACGCCACGCTGGTGCTGAAGCGTTGGGAAGGCAAGTAATTCCCCGCCGCTGAGCCGCACATGAAAACGCCCCGACTGGTTCGGGGCGTTTTTTTTGGCCTGCAGAAAATAGCCGGAACACCGTTACTGATCGTTCCCACGCTCTGCGTGGGAATGCAGCCCGTGACGCTCCGCGTCACTGGACGCGGAGCGTCCCTTGAGGCATTCCCACGCAGAGCGTGGGAACGATCAATCCGGGGTGTCTGGAGATGAAACGTTTGTCATGAAACTTTGCCCCCTGCGACCGAATGTCGCGGATTACGCGGGCTGCAGCACTGTTGCAAAATACGCAACAACACCTTGCGCGAATCGGGCGTTTACTTAGCTGGCTAACAAAACCTATAACACAGTCCTGCACAGGCCTTGCTGCAGACAACCTGAGATTTGGAGCTAGCAGATGACTGTAAAAGTAACTGAACGCGACGATTCACACATGTCCCACGAAGGCGTAGCCGCCGGTATCCGCATCTGGGATGTGCATCAACAAGACTTGCTGGTCGGCATGTTCCACAGCGAAGTCGATGCCCATAACTACAAGGCCGAACTCGAAGTCCAGGAGCAACAACGCGACGCCCGCTCCTCCTGAAACAACCACAGCATTGAAAACGACAAACCCCGCCATGAGCGGGGTTTGTCGTTGTGGCCTTCAGCGGATTACCACATCAGGTCATCCGGGATCTGGTACGCCGCGTACGGATCGTCCTCGGTGCTGACCTCTTCGGTCTTCACATTGAGCTGGACGATGCGCTGTGGGTCGCGCTCCTGGATCTTCAGCGCGGCTTCACGCGGGATCACTTCGTAACCGCCGTTATGATGGACGATCGCCAGTGAACCATTGCTGAGCTTGTTGCGCATCAGCGTGTTGACCGAGATGCGCTTGACCTTCTTGTCGTCGACGAAGTTGTAGTAGTCCTCGGTGGTCAGCTTCGGCAGACGCGAGACTTCAATCAACTGCTTGACCTGCGCGGCACGCGCCTTGGCTTCGGCCTTCTCTTTCGCCTGACGGTTCAGCTCCTGGTCGCGCTTGACCTTCTCGGCCATGGCTTCCTGGGCTGCGCGCTGCTGCGAGTCGTCCAGTTCGATCTGACCCTTGTGAGCCAGGCGCTGCTGCTTCTGCTTGTCCTTGCTGACCTGCTTGGCCTGCTTTTGATTGACCAGGCCTGCTTTGAGCAACTGGTCGCGAAGGGAAATACTCATGGTGCTTACTCACTTGGGCAGTGGCTCAGCCGCAGCCGGGCACATTCTTTTCCTGACGTTTGGCTTCGCCCCAGAGGGCGTCCAACTCTTCGAGGGTGCAATCTTCCATGGGACGGTGGGTGTCGCGCAATGCCTGTTCGATAAAACGGAAACGTCTTTCAAACTTGCCGTTGGCGCCACGTAATGCGGTTTCCGGATCGACCTTCAGATGCCGGGCCAGATTGACCACGGAAAACAGCAGGTCGCCGACCTCGTCAGCCACCGCCACGGGATCGTTTTCGGACATGGCTTCGAGCACTTCGTCGAGCTCTTCACGCACCTTGTCGAGCACCGGCAAGGCGTCCGGCCAGTCGAAACCGACTTGCGCGGCGCGCTTTTGCAACTTCGCCGAACGCGACAATGCCGGCAGCGCGGCCGGCACATCGTCGAGCAGTGACAGCTGCTCGGGCGCTGCCGATTTCTCGGCGCGCTCCTCAGCCTTGATTTCTTCCCAGCGCTGCTTGACCTGTTCTTCGCTCAGGCGCGGTACGTCGAGCGGCGCGTACAGATCGCCGGTGGGGAATACGTGCGGATGACGGCGGATCAGCTTGCGGGTGATGCTGTCGATCACCCCGGCGAATTCGAAACGCCCTTCTTCCTTGGCCAACTGGCTGTAATACACCACCTGAAACAGCAGATCGCCGAGTTCGCCCTGCAAGTGGTCGAAGTCACCGCGTTCGATGGCGTCGGCCACTTCGTAGGCTTCTTCGAGGGTGTGCGCAACGATGGTCGCGTAAGTCTGCTTGATGTCCCATGGGCAACCGAACTGCGGATCGCGCAGGCGGGACATCAGGTGGAGCAGGTCTTCAAGGCTGTACATCATATTTCTCTCTCACCACAACCCCCTGTAGGAGTGAGCCTGCTCGCGATTGCGGTGTGTCAGTCACCATCAATGCTGGTTAACACGGCCTCATCGCGAGCAGGCTCACTCCTACAGTTGATCGGCGTCGGTCTTCAAGGGGTACGGTTACGCCGCGTTTCGATGATGTTCGGCAACTGCGAAATCCGCCCCAGCAAGCGTCCCAGCGCGTCCAGACCGGGAATCTCGATGGTCAGCGACATCAGCGCGGTGTTGTCTTCCTTGTTCGAGCGGGTGTTGACCGCCAGCACGTTGATGCGCTCGTTGAGCAGCACCTGCGAGACGTCACGCAGCAGACCGGAACGGTCGTAGGCGCGGATGACGATGTCCACCGGATAAGTGAGCACCGGTACCGGACCCCAACTGACCTGGATGATCCGCTCCGGCTCGCGTCCGCCCAGTTGCAGCACCGAGGCGCAGTCCTGACGGTGAATGCTCACGCCACGCCCTTGAGTGATGTAGCCGACGATCGCATCGCCCGGCAGCGGCTGGCAGCAACCGGCCATCTGCGTCATCAGGTTGCCGACACCCTGGATCTGAATGTCGCCACGCTTGCCCGGTTTGTAGCCGGTGGCCTTGCGCGGAATCAGTTCCAGCTGTTCGTTGCCGCGTTCCGGCTCGACCAGTTGCTGCGCGAGGTTGACCAGTTGCGCCAGGCGCAAGTCGCCGGCGCCGAGGGCGGCGAACATGTCTTCGGCGGTTTTCATGTTGGCCTTGTCGGCCAGCTTGTCGAAGTCCACGGCCGGCAGGCCGAGGCGCGTCAGTTCGCGCTCGATCAGGGTCTTGCCGGCCGCGACGTTCTGGTCGCGCGCCTGCAATTTGAACCAGTGCACGATCTTCGCCCGCGCCCGCGACGTGGTGACGTAACCGAGGTTCGAGTTCAACCAGTCGCGGCTCGGCGTGCCGTGCTTGCTGGTGATGATCTCGACCTGCTCACCGGTCTGCAGGCTGTAGTTGAGCGGGACGATGCGCCCGTTGATCTTCGCGCCACGGCAGTTGTGGCCGATCTCGGTGTGTACGCGGTAGGCGAAGTCCAGCGGCGTCGCGCCTTTGGGCAAGTCGATGGCGTGACCGTCGGGGGTAAAGATGTAGACCCGGTCCGGCTCGATATCGACACGCAGTTGTTCGGCCAGCCCACCGATATCGCCCAATTCTTCATGCCACTCGAGCACCTGACGCAGCCAGGAGATTTTCTCTTCGTAGTGGTTGGAACCGGATTTGACGTCGGTGCCCTTGTAGCGCCAGTGCGCGCAGACGCCGAGTTCGGCCTCTTCGTGCATCGAGTGCGTACGGATCTGTACCTCGAGGACCTTGCCTTCCGGGCCGATCACCGCGGTGTGCAGCGAGCGATAGCCGTTCTCTTTCGGGTTGGCGATGTAGTCGTCGAATTCTTTCGGGATGTGCCGCCACAAGGTGTGGACGATACCCAGCGCGGTGTAGCAGTCGCGCATTTCCGGAACCAGCACGCGCACCGCACGCACGTCGTAGATCTGGCTGAACTCCAGACCCTTGCGCTGCATTTTGCGCCAGATCGAATAGATGTGTTTGGCCCGCCCGCTGATGTCGGCTTCGACACCGGTGGCCTGCAATTCGTCCTTGAGCTGGGTCATCACGTCAGCGATGAAACGCTCGCGGTCCAGCCGTCGCTCGTGGAGCAACTTGGCGATCTGCTTGTATTGATCGGGCTCGAGGTAACGGAAGGACAAGTCCTCCAGTTCCCATTTGATATGGCCGATGCCGAGGCGGTGCGCGAGCGGCGCATAGATGTCGAAGACTTCGCGGGCGACGCGGTTACGCTTTTCGTCGTCGGCGGTCTTCACCGCGCGGATCGCGCAGGTGCGTTCGGCCAGTTTGATCAGCGCGACACGCACGTCATCGACCATCGCCACGAGCATCTTGCGCAGGTTTTCTACCTGCCCCTGGGTGCCCATGACCATCGACTGGCGCGGGCTGAGGCTGGCGCTGATGGCGGCCATGCGCTGCACGCCGTCGATCAGTTTGGCCACCACCGGGCCGAAACGCTGACCGACGGCGGCGAGTTCGATCTGGCCCTCGCGCACGCCGCGATACAGCACCGCTGCAACCAGCGAATCCTGATCGAGCTTGAGGTCGGCGAGGATCTCGGCGATTTCAAGCCCGGTGCTGAAACTGCCGGAGCCCTCGGCCCACAGATTCTTCTTCGCGTTGGATTGCTGCTCGGCCTCGCGAGCGAACTCGCAGGCTTCTTTCAAGGCTTCGCGATCCAGTGCCAGATCGACACTGACCGCGTGATCGAGCCAAGCCTCGAGATTGATACTGCCGTCGGTGTTGATCGGCTGGTGTGCTCTCACCTGTACCATGTCGCTTTACCTTCCCTACGACGCAGATTCAATGCGTCAAATCGCTGATCCTCATCGTCCGGTTGCGCTCGCGGGGCTCAGGCGAGCGCGGCACGGACAGATCAGACGGATTCAGACGAGCCGTCCTGGCTCGCTTCAAATAACGCCATGGCCTCGACATGTGCCGTCTGAGGAAACATATCGAGAATCCCGGCACGTTTTAACCGGTAGCCCTGCTTGATCAATTCGACCGTGTCGCGCGCCAGAGTTGCAGGGTTGCACGACACATACACCAGCCGTTTGGCACCCAGGCTCGCCAGCTTGCGCACCACCTCGAAAGCACCGTCACGGGGTGGGTCCAAGAGTACCGCAGAAAAGCCGTTTCCGATCCACTGGGCATCGGTCAAAGGCTGGGATAAATCGGCTTGAAAAAACTTTGTGTTATGCAAATTGTTACTGGCGGCGTTGGCTTCGGCGCGCTCGACCATGGTCTGTACGCCTTCGACCGCTACCACCTCACGCACGCTTTGGGCCAAGGGCAGCGCAAAGTTGCCGAGACCGCAAAACAGATCCAGCACGCGTTCCTCTGCCCTCGGCTGCAGCCAGTCCAGCGCCTGCGCGACCATCGCTTCGTTGACGCCGGCATTGACCTGAACGAAGTCGCCGGGGCGGTAGGCCAAGTCGAGGTTCCATTGTTCCAGGCGATAGCCCAGCGCCTGGCTGGCGTCGACCGGTTGCGGCTCGCCGTCGCCATGCAGCCACAATTGCGCCTCATGGAACTGGCAGAAATCCTTGAGTACCGTCAGGTCCGCTTCGGACAGCGGCGCCATATGCCGCAGCAACACGGCCAGTGACGAGCCGCTGAACAGTTCGACATGCCCCAGCGCTTGCGGCTTGCTCAAGCGCCGCAGCATCTCCGGCAAACGGGTCATGATCGGTTGCAAGGGCTGTACCAGCACCGGGCATTCGCTGATCGCGACAATGTCCTGACTGCCAGCGGCGCGGAAACCCACCTCAAGTTTCTTTGCTTTCATGTCCCAGCGCACCGCAATTCGGGCGCGACGGCGATAGCCGAACTCCGGGCCGGTCAACGGCGCGGCCCATTCTTCGGGTTCAGCGGCGGCAACCCGCGACAATTGCTCGGCGAGCATGCGCTGTTTCAGGGCGAGCTGTTCGTCGTGGGGCAAGTGCTGCACGCTGCAACCGCCGCAACGACCGGCATGCGGGCACGGCGCCGGGCGACGCAAGTCGCTGGCCTTGAACACACGCTCGGTGCGCGCTTCGACGACTTTACCGTGGGCGCCAAGCACCCGCGCCTCGACCTCTTCGCCAGCGAGGGCGCCGAGGACGAACCAGGTCTTGCCTTCGAAAAAGGCGATACCGCGACCGTCATTGGCCAGGCGCTCAATGTTCAAACGCTGCTTTTTGCCGGTCGGGATTTGCGTGGCCTTGCTGCCGCCGATGGGCTGGAAGCGCAGGCCTCTCTCGTGTTTGGCCATCAGTTGGGCGCGTCGAAAATGCCGGTCGACAGGTAACGGTCGCCACGGTCGCAGATGATCGCGACGATCACCGCGTTTTCAACTTCTCTGGACAAGCGCAGCATCGCTGCCACCGCACCGCCCGAGGACACGCCGCAGAAGATGCCTTCTTCGCGGGCCAGGCGACGGGTGACGTCTTCAGCTTCGCTTTGCGCCATGTCGACGATGCGGTCGACGCGGTCGGCCTGATAGATCTTCGGCAGGTATTCCTGCGGCCAGCGGCGGATGCCGGGAATGGCCGAGCCTTCCATCGGTTGCAGGCCGACGATCTGCACGCTGTCGCTCTGCTCTTTCAAGTAGCGCGAAACGCCCATGATGGTGCCGGTGGTGCCCATGGAGCTGACGAAATGGGTAATGCTGCCTTGGGTCTGGCGCCAGATCTCCGGACCGGTGGTGGTGTAGTGCGCTTCGGGGTTGTCGCCATTGGCGAACTGATCGAGCACCTTGCCACGGCCTTCGGCTTCCATACGCTGCGCCAGATCGCGCGCGCCTTCCATGCCTTCTTCCTGACTGACCAGAATCAACTCGGCGCCATAAGCGGTCATCGCCGCCTTACGCTCGGCGCTGGAATTGTCCGGCATGATCAGGATCATCTTGTAACCCTTGATCGCGGCAGCCATGGCCAGGGCGATCCCGGTGTTGCCGGAAGTCGCCTCGATCAGCGTATCGCCGGCGTGGATCTGCCCGCGCAACTCGGCACGGGTGATCATCGACAGCGCCGGACGGTCCTTGACCGAACCCGCCGGGTTGTTCCCTTCGAGCTTGAGCAATAGGGTGTTGCTGGTGGCTCCGGGCAGGCGCTGCAAACGCACCAGCGGAGTGTTGCCGACGCAATCGGCGATGGTTGGGTACTGCAGGGTCATGGCGTATTCGCAATCCAGACGTGCGGGGGCGCCTATCATACCGGCAAACCCGCGCAGGCCATATCACGCAAAGTGCGGTGCTTATGGTTTATGGGAATAAGCGCACGCTAGTCAGTGTTTTCCATGTGGGCGGTATCCAGTGCGTAAAACTCGTGCAACTTGGCTTGCAGCAACTGCTTATCCGGCAAACAGGTTTGATATTGCGCAATCAGCGCAGGCGAGAGGCTACGATTGAGAGCGTACTCGACCACCTCGTCTTCCTTGCTCGCACTAAGCAGCACACCGATCGCTGGGTTTTCGTGCGGCTTGCGGACATTGCGATCCAGCGCCTCCAGATAGAAATCCAGCTTGCCGAGGTATTCCGGTTCGAAACGCCCGACCTTCAGCTCTATAGCAACGAGGCAATTGAGCCCTCGGTGGAAAAACAAAAGGTCCAGCGCGAAATCCCGACCACCGACCTGCAGCGGATATTCGGAACCGACAAAGCAGAAGTCCCGACCCAGCTCAATGAGGAAATCCTTCAGCCGTGTCAGCAGCCCTTGGTGCAGATCGGTTTCAGAATGAGCAGAGGGCAGATCGAGAAATTCGACCATGTAGGAATCGCGGAAGATCTCGAGCGCTGCCGGGTGGGCTTGTTTAAGTGCGGCGGAGGCTTTTGCCGGATCGGTGACGCTTCGCTCAAACAGCGCTGCTTTGAACTGGCGCTCCAGTTCGCGCTTCGACCATTTCTGCTGAATGGCCATTCGCAGATAAAAACCACGCTCTTCCGGGTGTTTGCTCTGGCTCAAAATGATCATGTTATGAGTCCACGGCAATTGTCTCACCAGTGGTGAGACAATTGGATCATCTCGATACGCTTCATAAAACTGGCGCATGCGGAACAGATTTGGGCGGGTGAATCCTCGTAACCCCGGCTGGGTTTTCGCCAGATGCGTGGCCAGTTGAGCAATGACCGAATCCCCCCACTCCGCCCGCGCGATCTTGAGACTGATATGCGCCCCCACCTGCCAATAAAGCTCGATCAGCTGAGTATTGACCGCCTGCATGGCCTTGTGTCTGGAACTGTGAATCAGCGCGAGCACTTCATTGAAACGATCGCCATCTGAGCTGCCGGTAAGGCTGGATGCATTCATGCGCAATTCCTTGAAGGTTAGGTGAAGCACGAGCCTAAACCGTTCAGGAAGCCTGAAATGACCGCTGGTGCAGCTTGGGAAATGTCATACAGAAAAAGGCGAGCGATCCATCAACCCAGCAGGATTGTGGTCCTGGATGGACTACATCGCGAGCAGGCTCACTCCTACACGGAACGCGCGTTGTTCACACAACCTGCGCCGAACCCAGCTCCATCGTGGGAGCGAGCCTGCTCGCGAAGGCGTCAGAACTGGCGACATCATCATCCGCCAGCAAGCGCAAATTCAGCCGCAGCCCCGCCCCGGCATTCTCGGCCCAGAGCGACCCGCCCTGGCGCTGCACCGCATTGCGCGCGATGCTCAAGCCCAAACCAAACCCGCCATCCCCGGGTCTCGAGCCGTCCAATCGAATGAACGGCGAAAAGATCCGCTGCAGATCCGCCTCAGCCACGCCGCCGCCCTGGTCTTCCAGCCACAAATGCCAATAAGCGCCATCACGCCGGCCAGCGAGCCGGACGATGCCGCCCTCGGGCGAATGCCGAATGGCATTGCGCAAAATATTCTCCAGCGCTTGCGCCAAGGTATTCAGATGGCCGCGTACCCAGCACGACGCATCGACCGAACATTGCAACTGCAGGCTCGGCCAGCCGCTTTCGTAACAGGCGTTGTCGGTGAGCATTTCCCAGAGGGCCTGAATCTGGATCGCTTCGTCCGGTAACGGTGTGCGGTCGGTGTCGAGCCAGGCCAGTTGCAGAGTGTCTTCGACCAGCCGCTGCATGCCGTCGACCTCGCGGCCGATGCGTTCGCGCAACTGTGGCAGCCCTTGCTCGCCTTCACTGGCAACACGCAGGCGGCTCAGTGGCGTGCGCAGTTCATGGGATAAATCGCGCAACAGTTGCTGTTGCACGGCGACGGTGGTTTGCAGACGTTCGGACATCGAATCGAACGCGCGGGCCAGCTCACCGAGTTCGTCGGGGCGCTGGGTCATGCCGCTCGACAGGCGCACATTCAATTGGTCGGCGCGCCAGGCGTTGGCCTGTTCGCGCAGGTTGTTCAGGGGCACCACCAGCAAGCGGTACAGACCGACGCACAGCAACAAGGTGAACAGTCCGGGGATCACGCCATTGGTGATGACGCGCCAGAACACCCGGTATTTGCCCGGCACGAAGCGCTCCGGTAATTCGATGACGAGAATGCCGGCCGCAGGCTCGTGGGGAAACGGCACACGCAGCCACGGCCGGCCCTTTTTGTGGATCGGCCAGTCGAGGCCGCGCAGAAAGGTCAGGTGCTGCACTTCCGCCTCGTTCAACGGTTCGCTGCTCAGCGACTGCAAATTGCCGCCAATCACGCCGACCCAACTGGCCTCGCGCAATTCCATGCTTTGCAGCCAGTCATCCACACCGTGGCGACCGCCGTGCTGCCACGCCTGCTCCGCTTGGGCGGCATAGCGATTGAGCGTGCTGCGCGCCTCGTCGGAGAGGAATTGATTACGCTCTTCCATGTAGCGGCCCCACGACCAGCTCAGCCAGATCATCAGCAGACAGAACGCCACCAGCAGCAAAGCCAGTTTCCAGAACAGCGAATGCCGCCCTGGCAGTTCAGAGCGTTTCATCGGCGCCACTCAATACGTAGCCCTTGCCCCAAACCGTGCGCACTTCGCGCTCGGTGTAACCGATGGCTTTGAGTTTGCGGCGGATCTGGCTGATGTGCATGTCGAGGCTGCGGTCATGGGCGGCATAGCCGCGCTGCAGCACATGCTGATAAAGGAAGGCTTTGCTCAGCACTTCCTCCTCGTTGCGGTTGAGGGTGTCGAGCAAGCGGAACTCGCTGCGGGTCAGCCCGGCGGCTTGCTCGCGGAAAAACACCTCGCACTGTTCATCGTCGAAGCGCAGCGCCCCGCTTGCTGCCGGCAGCGCAGCCGCCGCCGGACGGCGATCGAGGGCGACACGGCGCAGGATCGCTTCGATACGCACATGCAACTCGGCCATGCTGAACGGCTTGGGCAAATAGTCGTCGGCACCGAGACGAAAGCCGCTGATGCGATCGGCCTCGGCGCCAAGTGCCGACATCAACAGCACCGGGGTCGAATGGCTCTGGCGCAATTGCGTCAACAGGTTCAAGCCGTCCAGGCCCGGCAAGAGGATATCCATCAGCACCACGTCGAACGGCTGGTCCCTGGCGATGTTGAGGCCTTCCTCGCCATTCTGGCACCAGGTCACCTTAAAGCCGCTGCGGCCCAGATGTTCATGCACGTAGGCACCGAGCACCGGATCGTCTTCGATGGAAAGAATGCGTGGCTGGCCAACGGAAACAGGAGTCATGAGTATCTGCAAGTAATTCTCAGTTGAGCACGATTATTCAAGATTGCCGGGCTTGCGGCAACTCCAGGTTCGGTCATCAGACCAACGCGCTTGTGCCGGCCTCGCCATCGCTGGCACATTTTTCCGAAGATTGCCTGCGAGCAAATCGCTACACTGCGCCCATGTCGCGTGCCGGATGCACGCATGAGTCAACAGATCAGCGGGATGCAGGAGACAGGCGTGCTCAAGAAACTGGGAATCAAAGGTCGGGTATTGTTGCTGACCTTGTTGCCGACCAGCCTGATGGCGCTGGTGCTGGGCGGGTATTTCACCTGGACGCAGCAGTCCGACTTGCAGACCCAATTGATGCAGCGCGGCGAAATGATCGCCGAGCAACTGGCGCCGCTGGTCGCGCCGGCCATGGGCCACGGCAACAATGAACTGCTCGAGCGCATCGCCACGCAGTCGCTGGAACAACCCGACGTGCGCGCGGTGACATTTCTCGCCGCGGATCGCTCGCCACTGGCCCACGCCGGCCCGACCATGCTCAATCAGGCGCCAAGCGGCGACAGCGCGCAATTGCAACGACGCAGCGGCAATGACGCCACACGCTATCTGATGCCGGTGTTCGGCAAGCACCGCAACCTCGCCGGCGAGCTGATCCCGGAAGAGTCCGACCGCCTGCTCGGCTGGGTCGAGCTGGAGCTGTCGCACAACGGCATGTTGCTGCGCGGCTATCGCAGCCTGTTCGCCAGCCTGCTGCTGATTGCCGCCGGGCTGGCCGGCGCGGCGCTGCTGGCGTTGCGCATGGGCCGCACGATCAACCGCCCGCTCGGGCAGATCAAGCAAGCTGTCGCCCAGCTCAAGGATGGTCATCTGGAAACCCGCCTGCCGCCGCTCGGCAGTCAGGAGCTGGATGAACTGGCCTCGGGCATCAACCGCATGGCCGGGACCCTGCAGAACGCCCGCGAAGAATTGCAGCACAGTGTCGATCAGGCCACCGAGGACGTACGGCAGAATCTGGAAACCATCGAGATCCAGAACATCGAACTGGACCTGGCGCGCAAAGAGGCGCTGGAGGCGAGCCGGATCAAATCGGAATTTCTCGCCAACATGAGCCACGAGATCCGCACGCCGCTGAACGGCATTCTCGGCTTCACGCATTTGTTGCAGAAAAGCGAACTGACCCCGCGCCAGCTCGACTATCTGGGCACCATCGAAAAATCTGCCGACAGCCTGCTGGGGATCATCAACGAGATTCTCGATTTTTCGAAAATCGAGGCCGGCAAACTGGTGCTCGATCATATCCCATTCAACCTGCGCGACCTGCTCCAGGATACCCTGACCATTCTTGCCCCGGCGGCGCACGCCAAGCAGCTGGAACTGGTCAGTCTGGTCTACCGCGACACGCCGCTGTCGCTGGTCGGCGATCCGCTGCGGCTCAAACAGATCCTCACCAACCTGGTCAGCAACGCGATCAAGTTCACCCGCGAAGGCACCATCGTCGCCCGCGCCATGCTGGAAGACGAACACGAAGACAGCGTGCAACTGCGCATCAGCATTCAGGACACCGGGATCGGCCTGTCCAATCAGGATGTACGCGCGTTGTTCCAGGCCTTTAGCCAGGCTGACAATTCACTGTCGCGCCAGCCCGGCGGGACCGGTTTGGGACTGGTGATCTCCAAGCGTCTGATCGAACAAATGGGTGGCGAAATCGGCGTCGACAGCACGCCGGGCGAAGGCTCGGAATTCTGGATCAGCCTGAGCCTGCCGAAAACCCGCGACGACGCCGAAGACATGCCCGCCGCGCCGCTGCTCGGGCGCCGCGTGGCGGTGCTGGAAAACCACGAACTGGCGCGTCAGGCCCTGCAGCATCAACTGGAAGATTGCGGCCTCGATGTCACCCCGTTCAATACCCTCGAGAGCCTGACCAACGGCGTCACCGGCGCGCACCAGACCGATCAGGCGATCGATCTGGCGGTCATCGGCATCACCAGCAACGACATGCTGCCCGAGCGCTTGAACCAGCACATCTGGGACCTCGAACACCTCGGCTGCAAAGTGCTGGTGCTGTGCCCGACCACCGAGCAGACGCTGTTTCATCTGTCGGTACCCAACCCGCACAGCCAGTTGCAGGCCAAACCGGCGTGCACGCGCAAGTTGCGTCGGGCCTTGTCCGATCTGGTCAACCCGCGCCAGCCACGCCATGAGCCGGGCGAACCGCTGTCGAGCCGGGCGCCGAAAGTGCTGTGCGTGGATGACAACCCGGCCAACCTGCTGCTGGTGCAAACGCTGCTTGAGGACATGGGGGCCAAGGTCCTCGCGGTGGAAAGCGGTTATGCCGCGGTCAAAGCGGTGCAGACTGAATCCTTCGATCTGGTGCTGATGGATGTGCAGATGCCGGGTATGGACGGTCGCCAGAGCACCGAAGCGATCCGCCAATGGGAAAGCGAGCGGCACAGCACGCCGCTACCGATCGTCGCCCTCACCGCCCACGCCATGGCCAACGAAAAACGCGCGCTGCTGCAAAGCGGCATGGACGATTACCTGACCAAGCCGATCAGCGAACGGCAACTGGCGCAGGTGGTGCTGAAATGGACCGGTCTGGCCCTGCGCAATCAAGCGCCGGAGCGCGGCAGCGACAGCGCGGCGAACAGCAATGAACTGCCGGTGCTCGATCATGAAGAAGGTTTGCGTCTGGCCGCCGGCAAGGCCGATCTGGCTGCGGACATGCTGGCGATGTTGCTCGCCTCGCTCGAAGCCGACCGTGAAGCTATCCGCAGCGCTCGCGACAGCCACGATCAGAACGCGCTGCTCGAACGCGTGCATCGCCTGCACGGCGCCACCCGTTACTGTGGCGTCCCGCAATTGCGCGCGGCCTGCCAGCGCAGCGAAACCCTGCTCAAGCAAGACGACCCGAAAGCCACCCTCGCGCTGGATGAACTGGAACGGGCGATCAACCGATTGGCGGCGCAGGCGAAGATCAGCGCCTGATCCACGGCAATATCGGGCGGCGCTATCAGCGCTAGAGTGGCTGTCGATGATTCAACCCTGTCGATGTTCAAGGAGGATTGCATGCGCACCATCGTTTTCAGCAGCCAGACCTACGACCGCGACAGTTTCCTTGGCGCCGACTGCCCGGCAGGCATCGAGCTGCACTTTCAACCGGCGCGGCTGAGCCTCGACACGGTGGCATTGGCCGATGCACATGAGGTGGTTTGCGCGTTCATCAATGACGACCTCAGCGCGGCGGTGCTGGAACGTCTGGCCGCCGGTGGCACACGCCTGATCGCTTTGCGTTCGGCGGGTTATAACCATGTCGATCTGATCGCCGCCAAACGCCTCGGACTGGCCGTGGTGCGAGTGCCGGCGTACTCGCCACATGCGGTCGCCGAACACGCGGTGGCGCTGATTCTCGCCCTGAATCGACGCTTGCACCGCGCCTATAACCGCACCCGCGAAGGCGATTTCAGCCTGCATGGCCTGACCGGTTTCGATCTGGTCGGCAAAACCGTGGGGATCGTCGGCACCGGGCAGATCGGCGCGACCTTCGCGAAAATCATGCACGGCTTCGGCTGTGAATTGCTCGCTTATGACCCGTATCCGAACCCGGATGTGCTCGCTTTGGGCGCGCGTTATCTGAGCTTGCCGGAACTGCTCGCGCAGTCGCGGATCATCAGCCTGCATTGCCCGCTCAATGAGCAGAGCAAGCACTTGATCAACCGCGATTCACTGGCGCACATGCAGCCCGGCGCCATGCTGATCAATACCGGACGCGGCGGTCTGGTCGACACGCCCGCGCTGATCGACGCGCTGAAGGACGGCCAACTCGGTTATCTGGGGCTGGATGTGTATGAGGAAGAGGCGCAGCTGTTTTTCGAGGATCGCTCGGACCTGCCCTTGCAGGACGATGTGCTGGCACGCTTGCTGACGTTTCCCAACGTGATCGTCACCGCGCACCAGGCCTTTTTGACGCGCGAGGCACTGGGCGCGATTGCCTCGACAACGCTGCACAACATCGCGACCTGGGCGGCAGGCACGCCACAGAACCAGGTCGAGGGTTGAGCCGAGGCGTTACTTCGGCGACAGCGAAGACGCCAGAATCAGCAGAGCCAGCCAGCCGAAACCGAACAGCCGCTGTTTCGCCGAATGGCCGTTGCGCAGCAGAAACCAGACGAAGACCATCGGCAGCAGAAACACCATGATCTTCAGCCAGCCCTCCACCGGGCGGCTGCCGTCGGGATTGGCGGTCTGTTCAAGCGCCTGCTCGGCCTGCTGACGACGGCGGCGCCCCGCCGCGGCCGGCATCACTTTCGGCAGCGGTTGCACCGCGGGGGCAATCGCCGCCTCCGGTACGCTGTTGTTACGAGGCAGGCTGCCAAACGAAATCGTCGCCGCCTGGGCCGGCGCGGCTACAGGCTGCGCTTGCACTGCGGCGTATTCGTCGATCGGCGCACCGCAATGAATGCAGGCCGACGCTTCGGAGCTGATGCTCTTTTTGCATTCATAACATTCGATCAGCGCCATGTTCCGTTCCTTCAGATTCGGGGCCGGCAGTTTGCCATGAGTGCTGGCCGATTTGAACCGGATCGAAGGTTGCACGCGCGCATCATTCTGCAATCGGGGCCGTGCTAGCATGTCGCGCATATTTGGAGGACCCATGGTCGAACACGATTTCCGCTACACCCTGATGAACCCGCAACACACCCTCACCGAATGCCGCGCCCTCGTACCGGGCCGCTATCAGGTCACCGGCAACGGTGGCTCGATCCGCATCGGTGATGTCCTGCTGGTGACCCTCAAAGGCAGCAAGGATCTATCCATGCGCCTGACCGTCGACACCGTCCGCCACCTGATCAACCCGCCGGGCCAATGGACCGCGATGACCACCGGCCCGCTGTTCGGTGAACTGGCGATCCACACCTGGCAGGTCAACTGCGACAGCTGCGGCAAAGAGCTGAGTTTTGAATTCGCGGTCGACGCCAAACTCGGCAAGACCGCTGAAAAACCGGCCGCCACCGCGCGCATCGCCGAGCTGGGCTGGCAAGCCGTGGGCGACAAGCACCTGTGCCCGAAATGCCAGGAGCCCGCTTGATGAAACGCTTTGCCCTGGCCGCTCTGGTCGGTGTCGGTCTCGCGGGCTGCGCCGCCGAGCCTGTGCAGCTGCAGCATAACCGCAGCTACATTCTGGAATGGATCGGCGAGCGGCCGCTGATGGATTACAGCCATCTGACCGTGACCCTCGGCGACGATGGCCGCGCCTACGGCAACGGCGGCTGCAACCATTGGTTCGCGCCGTACACGCTCGAAGGCGACAAGCTGTCGTTCGGCAAGATCGGCAAGACCCGCAAACTCTGCGCCCCAGCGTTGATGGAGCAGGAACAACGGTTTTTGCAGGCGCTGGAAAAGGTCGAACGCTGGGACATCTCGCCGATCGAGCAGATGCGTTTCTGGCCGGCCGAGGGCAAGCCGTTGCGCTGGTGGCTGGAAGAGGGTTGAGCCTCATTAGCTGATCGCGATCGCTGTAACGATCGTTCCCACGCTCCTGCGTGGGAATGCATCAAGTGACGCTCTGCGTCACAGGGACGCGGAGCGTCCCGGGCGGCATTCCCACGCAGAGCGTGGGAACGATCCTGTCGAAAGACCGCCTATTTGTTCGCCTGCAACGCCTCGAGTCTGGCCATCACCCCCGCCGCCGTCTGCTCACCGAGCAACTGCTCGCGCACCTTGCCCTTGTCGTCGATGATGTAAGTCACCGGCAACGCCTCGCTGCGCGGCAATTCAAACAGCTCTGCCGGATCCTGCGCCAGCACGGTGAACCTGATGCCGAGTTTCTCGCTGGCTTCTTTCAGCTCCGCGCCTTGCACGTTGTCGAAGTTGACCCCGAACACACCGACGTTCTTGCTCTTCAGTTCGTCGGCCAGGTGATTGAGTTCAGGAATCTCCGTGCGGCACGGGCCGCACCATTCGGCCCAGTAGTTGAGCACCACCCAGTGTTTGTCGAGACGCTCGGACGCGACTTTCTGGCCGTTCTGGTCAATCCCGTAATCATTGCCGCAGCCCCCCAGCATCAACGCCCCGATTACCGTCAATGCCGCTGCCAATCGCCGTGTCATGTCGTGTTCCTTGAGAAAATTCGAAGGCGCCTGCGACCCATCGCCTCTGACGGTTCTGGATTGCGCGCTGCACAGTTAGAATAGCCGCCACTTTACGCCAGAAGCGACCCGCCATGACCGATCTGACGCTTTATCACAATCCGCGCTGCTCGAAATCCCGCGGCGCCCTGGAACTGCTCGAAGCCCGCGGCCTGACGCCAACCGTGGTGCGCTACCTCGAAACCCCGCTGGATGCCACGCAAATCAAGGCGCTGCTCGGCAAGCTCGGGATCAGCGCACGGCAGTTGCTGCGCAGCGGGGAAGATGAATACAAAATGCTTCAGCTCGCGAATGAAAGCCTCAGCGAAGCGCAGTTGATCGACGCCATCGCCGCGCATCCGAAACTGATGGAACGGCCGATTCTCGAAGTCGGCGACAAAGCGGTCATCGGCCGTCCACCGGAAAAAATTCTGGAGTTGCTGCCGTGAGCGCACCGTACATTCTGGTCCTGTATTACAGCCGCAGCGGTTCGACCAACGAGATGGCCCGGCAGATCGCCCGTGGCGTCGAACAGGCTGGACTTGAGGCCCGACTGCGCACGGTGCCGGCGATTTCCACCGAGTGCGAAGCCGTCGCTCCGGACATCCCCGCAGAAGGCGCGCTCTACGCGACGCTCGATGACCTGAAAAACTGCGCCGGTCTGGCACTGGGCAGCCCGACGCGATTCGGCAACATGGCCGCCCCGCTGAAATATTTTCTCGACGGCACCAGCAACCTCTGGCTGACCGGCGCTCTGGTCGGCAAACCGGCCGGTGTGTTCACCTCCACCGCCAGCCTGCACGGCGGTCAGGAAACCACCCTGCTGTCGATGATGCTGCCGCTGTTGCACCACGGCATGCTGATCACCGGCCTGCCGTACAGCGAATCGGCGCTGCTGGAAACCGAGGGCGGCGGTACGCCTTACGGTGCCAGCCATCATGCCGGCGCCGATGGTAAAAGCGGCCTCGATCAGCATGAAGTCGCGCTGTGCCGCGCCCTCGGTCTGCGTCTGGCGAAAACCGCACAGAAACTGGTGGGCTGAGATGACCAGGAAGCCGAAGATCCTGCCCTCAATCGAGTGGCTGGAGCCGCGGGTGAAGGCGATGCGGGTGCTCAGCCTGCTGAGCTTCTTCGCCCTCGCCGGCCTGCTCGCGGCGTATTACCTGTGGTTCGCCGACCTGCATGGCGCGCGCCCGTGGGTGATTCTGCTGGTCGAACTGATCCCATGGCTGGTGCTGGCACCGGCGATGATCATGGGCAGCGCCCGTGGACATTCATGGATGTGTTTTGTGGTGAATCTGTATTTCATCAAAGGCGCACTGGCGGCGTATGACCCGAACCGGCAGTGGTTTGGTGTGCTGGAAATGGCCGCAAGCCTGGCAGTGTTCTGCTCGGCGCTGCTGTATGTGCGCTGGCGTTATCAGCTCAATCGCAAGCTGGCGGGCGAAGGCGCAATCGCCGTCGCCTGAAAGACCGCTATCGCTAGCAGGCTAGCTCCCACAGGGTCTGTGAACGCCACAAATCCAGTGTGGGAGCCAGCCTGCTGGCGATTGGCAAGACGCGGTCTTAGTGGTTCACGGTGTAGGCCAGCATCATCGAAATCTGGCTCATCGGCCGCCCGCCGCTCTGTTCGTGCCACTGGTTGAACGCGTTCTGCACCGTCGCCAGATCGCGCAGACTGGTCGGCGCCTTGTCGACGATCTTCTGCGCATTCAATGCGGCGACCACGTCATAGCTCGGCACAAACGTGTCCTTGCCGACCATGCGCAAAAAGCGCGGAGCTGACAGCCCGCCCAATTGATGACCGTGCTTTTTCAGGTACGTCCACAGACCGACGATGTCGGTCACCGGCCAGTCGGCGATCAGCGCGCCGAAGCTGCCCTTGTCCTGCTCCACATCGAGAATGAACTGCGCATTGCGTGGCACGCTTTTCAGTTTGCCGAGGTGGCGAATGATCCGCGCGTCCTGCATCAGGCGCTCAAGGTGCTCGGCGCTCATCAGCACGACTTTTTCCGGATCGAACTTGAAGAACACTTCTTCGAAGGCCGGCCATTTCGCGTCCACCAGACTGTGCTTGAGTCCGGCGCGAAAGACCCGCAGCGCCATGGTCGAGAGGTAGCGGTCGTCGCGGATCTTGCGCAATTGTGCAGGGGTTTTCGGAACAGGCAGATGGGCTTCCAGTGCAGCCGCCGAACCGAAACGGTTCAGACAGTATTCGTGCAGCCACTTGTAATCGCGCATGCCCTCTCCCGGGAATTGAAAGAAAATCCATTGTAGGAGTGAGCCTGCTCGCGATAGCGCTGTGTCAGTCGATATCAAATATCTGACAGACCGCTATCGCGAGCAGGCTCACTCCTACAAGTTTTAATTAAAGGTTTACGACGTTGACGAAGCGCGACGCCGCGCTCTCGTCGATCTTCAGGCTGGTGAAGTCGAACAGGTTGCGGTCGGCCAGTTGCGACGGGATCACGTTCTGCAGGCTGCGGAAAATGCTCTCGGTGCGCCCCGGGGTCTTGCGCTCCCAGTCCTGGAGCATTTCCTTGACCACCTGACGCTGCAGGTTTTCCTGCGAACCGCAGAGGTTGCACGGGATGATCGGGAATTGCTTTAAGTCCGAGTAGGCCTGAATGTCCTTCTCGTTGCAGTACGCCAGCGGACGGATCACCACGTTGCGCCCGTCGTCGGCGCGCAGCTTCGGCGGCATAGCCTTGAGGCTGCCGTTGAAGAACATGTTGAGAAAGAACGTTTCGACGATGTCGTCGCGATGGTGACCGAGGGCCATTTTTGTCGCGCCGATTTCATCGGCAAAGGTGTACAGCGTGCCGCGACGCAGGCGTGAGCACAGCGAGCAGGTGGTCTTGCCTTCCGGAATCAGTTCCTTGACCACCGAGTAGGTGTCTTTCTCGACGATGTGGTACTCGACGCCGAGTTCTTTCAGATAGGCCGGCAGCACGTGCTCGGGAAAGCCCGGCTGTTTCTGGTCCATGTTCACCGCGACGATCTCGAACTTGATCGGTGCAACCTTCTGCAGGTGCAGCAGCACGTCGAGCATGGTGTAGCTGTCCTTGCCCCCGGACAGGCAGACCATGACCTTGTCGCCGTCTTCGATCATGTTGAAATCGGCGACCGCTTCGCCGGCCAGCCGGCGCAGGCGCTTTTGCAGTTTGTTCTGGTTGACCGTAAGAGTGCCCATGACGCGAAATCCGTGAGGTGTGACGAAAGGCCGGCATTTTACGCAAAAACCCCGCCGCTGTGGGGACGGGTTGTCGGCCCTCATGGCCGCGTTCAGTACAGACCCCGAGGCGATTATCTGCCCGGTTTACAGCGCGATTTGCTCTAAGCCCCCGATACCGGTGCGGTTCAGTCCTTTCTATACTGCGACATAAGGTCGCACACATCTGAAGACCTGTATTTGCTCGGCCGCCTGGCCCGTAGGCGCTCCGTTGGGGGGCGATGGCAATATCAAGAGGAGTGAATGGCATGATCCATCACGTAGTGGGACTGTTTACCCACCCCGATCAGGAATGGAAGGAAATCCGTGGCGACCAAGAGGAAAGCATCAGCCACATGTACCTCACGCACACGCTGATTCTGGCGGCGATCCCCGCCGTCTCGGCGTTTATCGGCACCACCCAGGTCGGCTGGGTGATCGGCAACCGCGCGCCGGTGATGCTCACGTTTGAAAGTGCGTTGTGGATGACGATCATGTCGTACCTGGCGATGCTCGGTGGCGTTGCGGTGATGGGCGCCTTTGTCCACTGGATGGCACGCACGTATGACGCCAACCCCAGTCTGGCCCGTTGCGTGGCCTTCGCCACTTACACCGCGACGCCGTTGTTCGTCGGTGGCCTGGCGGCGCTGTATCCGCACATGTGGCTGGGGATGATCGTCGGTACGGCGGCCATCTGCTACACGGTGTACCTGCTGTATGTGGGCTTGCCGACCTTCATGAACATTCCACCGGACGAAGGTTTCCTGTTTTCCAGCTCGGTGCTGGCGGTGGGCCTGGTGGTGCTGGTGGCGATCATGGCGTTTACCGTGATCGTCTGGGGCCTGGGCGTGGGCCCGGTGTACACCAACTGACGATATCCGCGTGGTGAGAGAGGCCGCCGCAAGGCGGCCTTGTCATTTTGGCGATGACCATTCGGCAGCTCGGCGATTCGCAAGCGCCCGGGGTTGCGGCATACTCGGCGTCTCTGGAGATCCATCAAGCATGCCCGAGCAACTCAATACCCGCGTCGAAGATTGTTACCAACTCGCTGAATCCTTTTTCAAACGCTCCTTCAAACGCCCCGTCGTCAGCCTCAAGCTGCGCGGGCAGAAAGCCGGTGTCGCGCATCTGCACGAAAACAAGCTGCGCTTCAATCCGCAGTTGTACCGGGAAAACACCGAACACTTCCTCAAGCAGACCGTGGCCCACGAAGTCGCGCACCTGATCGCTCATCAATTGTTCGGCGACCGCATCCAGCCCCATGGCGAGGAATGGCAACTGATCATGCGCGGCGTTTACGAACTGCCGCCGGATCGTTGCCACACCTATGCAGTCAAACGCCGCAGCGTGACCCGCTACATCTATAAATGCCCGTGTCCGGAGAGTGATTTCCCGTTTACCGCGCAGCGCCACAGCCTGGTGCGACAGGGGCGACGGTATTTCTGCCGGCGCTGCCGCACGACACTGGTGTTCAGTGGTGAGATGCGGGTGGAATAGGCGGTTCCTGCGGTGATAGGACTGGCCCTATCGCGAGCAGGCTCACTCCTACATTTGGAATGCGTTCAACCTGTAGGTGTGAGCCTGCTCGCGATGAGGCCGGCACATGCACTAGAGAATCACTTTGGCGGAACGCAACTCGGCAATCTTCGAAGCACTAAACCCCAACTCCCCCAACACCTCATCCGTATGCTGCCCCAGCGCCGCGCCAACATGCCGGGGCGCTGGCAACGCCTCGGAAAATTTCAACGGACAGGCCATCTGCGCCTGCGCCGTGCCATCCCCGCGCGGTACTTGCGTCACCCGTTCGCGTGCCTGCAACTGCGGATGGTGCACGGCTTCACTCAGACTCAACACCGGCTCGACACACGCATCGACTCCGGCAAACAACTCGCACAACTGCGCAAAGTCATGCTTTTCAAACTCAACCCGCAACGCCTCTTTCAGCGCCTGCTGTTGCTCAGGTTTGGCTGACAGCCCCTGCGCCGCCAGCTCCGGTCGGCCCAGCGCTGCACACAAGGTCTGCATGAACGCCGGTTCCAGACTGCCGACCGACATCCAGCGCCCGTCCCGCGTGTGGTAATAGTCGTAAAAGCTGCCGCCATTGAGCATCTGATCTTCGCGCCCCGGCTCATCTTCGCAAGCGAGATAACCGGCGCCGGCCATGGCGTTCAGGCTGAACGCGCAATCGGTCATGCTCACGTCGACATGCGTGCCCTGCCCGGTTTGCTGGCGGGCGATGACGGCGGCGAGCAGGCCGATCACCCCGTGCAGCGAGCCACCGGCAATGTCCGCCACTTGCATGCCCAACGGCAGCGGCCCGCTGTCGGCGCGGCCGGTATAACTGGCCAGCCCCGCCAAGGCCAGATAATTGATGTCGTGGCCGGCGCGGTCCTTGTACGGCCCGGTCTGGCCATAACCGCTGATCGACACGTAGATCAATTTCGGATTGATCGCTTTCAGCGCTTCATAACCCAGGCCCAGACGCTCCATCACACTGGGGCGAAACTGTTCGAGGACAATGTCGTACTCGCTTAGCAACTCGCGGATGATTGCCAGTGCCGCCGGCTGCTTCAGGTCCAGCGCGAGGCTGCGCTTGTTGCGGTTCAGGTAGGCATGACTGGCCGACACGCCGCCATCGTGCGGTGGCAATACGCGCAGCAGATCCAGGCGCGTCGGTGATTCGATGCGCAGCACCTCGGCGCCCAGGTCCGCCAGCAATAACGAGGCGAACGGCCCCGGCAGCAGCGTCGAGAAATCGAGAACCTTCAGTGAGGCCAGCGGTGCGGACATGGGCGAACTCCTTGGGCGATGCACTCAGCCTAGGCAGCGATCAGCGCTGCGGCAATCACCGAAAATGTCAGCGGGTGTGACCGTTACGCTCGAATCGCAGGCATGAAAAAACCCGCCGAAGCGGGTTTTTCCAGGCAAGCGATGCTTACTTCACATTGCTCGGGGTTGCGCCTTCAGCCACACCCAGGTCGTCTTCAGGCCGGGTTTCGGCGATACCGCGACCACCCGAAGCCAGTTCGGCTTGCAGTTGATCGGTGTCCAGCTCCTTGACCCACTTGGCAACCACGATGGTGGCTACGGCATTACCGACCAGGTTGGTCAGCGCGCGGGCTTCGGACATGAAGCGGTCGATACCAAGGATCAGCGCCAGACCGGCCACCGGCAGGTGACCGACCGCCGACAGGGTGGCGGCCAGCACGATGAAGCCCGAACCGGTCACACCGGCTGCGCCTTTGGAGGACAGCAGCAGTACCAGCAGCAGGGTGATCTGGTGAGTGATGTCCATGTGCGTGTCGGTCGCCTGAGCGATGAACACAGCCGCCATGGTCAGGTAGATCGAAGTACCGTCGAGGTTGAACGAGTAGCCGGTCGGGATCACCAGACCGACAACCGATTTCTTCGCGCCCAGGCGCTCCATCTTGATCAGCATGCGTGGCAGCGCCGATTCCGACGAGGACGTGCCCAGTACGATCAACAGCTCTTCACGGATGTAACGCACCAGCTTGAACACGCTGAAACCGTGAGCACGGCAGATCGCACCCAGCACCAGCACCACGAACAGCACGCAGGTGATGTAGAAGCAGATCATCAGCTGGCCCAGTTGCACCAGCGAGCCGACACCGTAGGCACCGATGGTGAAGGCCATCGCACCGAAGGCACCCAGCGGCGCCAGTTTCATGATCATGTTGATGATGTTGAACATTACGTGGGCGAAGCGATCGATCATGTCCAGCAGCGGACGACCGTACGAACCCAGGCGATGCAGGGCGTAGCCGAAGATCACCGAGAACATCAGCACTTGCAGGATGTCACCGGTGGCGAACGCGCCGACGATGGTGTTCGGGATTACGTTGAGGAGGAAGCCAACGATGCTCTGGTCTTTACTGGCCGTCACGTAGGTGGCGATTTTCGAGGCATCGAGGGTGGTGACGTCGATGTGCATGCCGGCGCCCGGCTGCACGACGTTGACCACGACCAGACCGATCAGCAGGGCAATGGTCGAAACGATTTCGAAGTACAGCAGCGCGTAGCCGCCGGTCTTGCCCACCGATTTCATGTTCTGCATGCCGGCGATGCCGCTGACAACGGTACAGAAGATGATCGGGGCGATGACCATTTTGATCAGCTTGATGAAGCCGTCACCCAGCGGCTTGAGCGCCACACCGGTCTGTGGGTAGAAGTGACCGAGCAGGATGCCGATGGCGATGGCAACGATCACCTGGAAATACAGGGATTTATACAGTGGCTGACGAGTCGTCATTGCAGTTTCCTCAAGCGTCCCGCGACAACATCCATCTGTTGGACACGAAACCTTAATTGCGAACCCTCCTGCACTGGAGGGATTTGTTGTTGGAGCGGCGTTTTCCTACGGGATAAATGCACGCTTCTGTCGCTTATATCGCAAACGCCGTGCCAGATTGGTGCGATGAGCAGCCAGCCTTTTGATATCAGGGCTCAGGGAGATTTTCATGTCACCGAGCGGAGACCTGTGCATGGCGGATTTCCGCCAACTGGCCCACCCTCGTCCTGCAATTTGGCGGAAATCCGCCTTGTTGCGGATTAGGCTCGCCGCTACCATCGGTCGCCTGAACAGGATCTGCCGCTCATGCGTGAACGCACCATCGCCAGTCATTTCGCCCGTGCCGCCCTCGGCGGCGCGCGTCGCCAAGGCTTTGATTATTCAGGCCTGCTCGAGCAGTTGGGGATCAGCCCGGAACTGCTCGAAGAGCCGCGTGCGCGCCTCGCACCGGAACAATTCGCCCGTTTGATCCAGGGCCTGTGGCTGGCGCTGGACGACGAATACCTTGGGTTTGGCAACGCACCGAGCAAGCCCGGCAGTTTCGCCATGATGTGCCATGCCTCGATCCACTGCCGCAATCTGGAGAAGGCGCTGCAGCGCGGCCTGCTGTTTTACAGCCTGTTCCCCGAGGCGCCACGGCTGACGCTGAGCCGCGAATATGAATGGGTACGTTTGAGTCTCGATGACGCGCGGTTGTGGGATCCGGATCACTTTCTCACTGAAAGCCTGTTGGTGATCTGGCATCGCCTCGGCAGTTGGCTGATCGGCCAGCGGATTCGCCTCGAACAGGCGACCTTCAGCTACCCGCGCCCCGATCATGGCGCTGAATATGACTTGCTGTTCCCGTGCCCGCTGAGCTTCGGAGCCGAGCACAGCAGCCTGCTGTTTCACAGCCGCTACCTGTCGATGCCGTTGTTGCAGGACGAGCGCACGCTCAAGCATTTCCTCGAACGCTCACCGGCAGACCTGCTCTCACGCCCGGACGACGGCGACAGCCTGAGCAGTCGTCTGCGCCGCTTGCTCAGCCGCGACAGCAATAACTGGCCGGACCTGGAAACGGTGGCGGCGCACCTGCACATCAGCCCACAGACCTTGCGTCGGCATTTGCGTGAGGAAGGCAACAGTTTCCAGGAGTTGAAAGATCAACTGCGGCGGGATATCGCCATCTATCATCTGGGGCGCGCGGATCTGTCGTTGCAGCAGATTGCCGAGCAGTTGGGATTCTCTGAGCCGTCGGCGTTTCACCGGGCGTTCAAGAAGTGGACGGGGCTGACACCGGGGGCTTATCGGGCGCGGGAGTTGTAGGTAGCAGGATCAAAGGCCCCTCACCCTAACCCTCTCCCAGAGGGAGAGGGGACTGATTGGGGATTGAATCCGACACTTTGGTCAATCCCCTCTACCTCTGGGAGAGGGTTAGGGTGAGGGAAAGCTCCATTCACACCGCCGGAAAATGAATCCTGAACGCCGCCCCGCCCATCGGCGAGTCGCCCAGCGCCAGCCGGGCGTTGTAGCTTTCGATGATGTCCTTGACCACCGCCAGCCCGATGCCCTGCCCCGGATGTTGCGCATCCAGCCGCTCACCGCGTTCGAGTATCCGCGCGCGCTGATTCGGCGGCACACCGGGGCCGTCGTCCTCGACGCACAGCTCGACCCCGGCCAGCGACTCGCGCACGCTGATGCGCACTTCGCCCAGGCACAGGCGGTAGGCGTTTTCCAGCAGGTTGCCGAGCATTTCCAGCAAGGCGCCCTGCTCGATCGGCACGTAACAATGTTCAGGCAGGTCGAAAACCACGCGCACCTGCTTGTCGCGATAGACTTTGTCCAGCGTGTCGCACAGGCTTTTGAGCACCGGTCGCAGCTTGACCTGATGGCGCACCAGACCGCTTTTACGCAGGCTCGCCCGTTGCAGCTGATAGCTGATCTGCTGGCTCATGCGTTCGATCTGACTTTGCAGTACCCACGCCTGATCGCGCTCTTGCGGGCGCTGGGCCATGTCTTCGCTGACCCCTTGCAATACCGCCAGCGGGGTTTTCAGGCTGTGAGCGAGATCGTCGAGCGAGTCGCGGTAGCGGCTGCGCTGCTGACGTTCGCTGAGCAGCAAGCGGTTGAGCGAGCCGGTCAGGCGCAGCAGTTCGCGCGGATGTTTTTCGGTCAGGCTTTCGCGGGTGCCGCCCTCGATTTCGTCGAGTTCCTGGCTGAGGCGGCGCAAGGCCTTGAGGCCCCAGGTCAGGCCGATCCACAGCAGCGCCAGCAACACCAGAAGTGCTGCACCAAAGCCCAGATAAAGATTTTCGCGCAGGCCTTCGAGGGTGGTTTCGTATTCACGCACCGGTTGCAGGGCGACAATGCTGAACGCGGCGCTTTTGCCGCCGAGCAATTTCACCTCGACGTCGTAAACGAAGAATTCCTGGCCGTTGCTTTCGCGAATCCGCGCAAACTCATTGCCGAGGCCGTCATAGCGCGGCTTGTAGTTGATCTGTTCTTCCTGAGTGGCCTTCGAACGCCAGACCAGATGCCCTTCGCGATCATAGATGTAGCCAAGCAAGCGGAAGTCCGTGAGGTTGAAACGCTCGTCCGGCAGCTGCGTCGGCATGACCAGCCGGCCATTTTCTATCCGCGCGGCGGAAATCAGCGTGGTCACGTCCGAGGCCAGACGCTGTTCGATCGAATCCTGCAAGGCCAGGCTGAACGCGCCTTGCATCGCCGGGAGCAAGGCGAGCATGAACAACACCGCCAACGTCGTGGCGGCGAGCATCAAGCGTACGCGTAGGGAACGGATCAAGTGCAGCGCTCATTGAACAGATAGCCGAGGCCGCGCACGGTGTCGATCGGCTTGAACCCGGCCGGGCCCTCAAGCTTGCGGCGCAGACGGCCGACCAATACTTCGATCACGTTCGGATCGCGCTCGTCGTCGTCCGGGTAGAGCTGTTCCATCAGGCGATCCTTGGGCACCACCTGCTGGTGGTGGCGCATCAGGTATTCGAGAATGCGGTATTCGTAGGCGGTCAGCGCCAGCGGCTGTTCGTCGAGGCTGGCCTGCTTGCGATTGAGGTCGAGCAGCAGCGGCCCGGCAACAATGGTCGACTGAGTGAAACCGCTGGAGCGGCGCAGCAAGGCATTCAGGCGTGCGTCGAGTTCTTCGAACTGGAACGGCTTGACCACATAATCATCGGCGCCGGCAGCGAGGCCTTCGACCTTGTCCTGCCAGTTGCCGCGTGCCGTGAGAATCAGGATCGGGAAGGTCTTGCCGCCCGAGCGCAACTGGCGGATCAGGTCGAGCCCGCCCATGCCCGGCAGGCCGAGGTCGATCACCGCCAGGTCGAAGTTGAACTGTCCGGTCTGGTACAGCGCCTCCTCGGCATTGGCCACGGACTCGACCACATGACCGCTCTCGGTGAGGCGGGTTTGCAGGTGATGGCGCAACAGCGCTTCATCCTCGACGACCAACAGTTTCATAAAGCTCTCCCGGGCAATTCAAAAATCTCCAGACAACCCACTGTGGGAGCCAGCCTGCTGGCGATTGCAATTTGGCAGCCGACAAATCTCGTCGAATGTCAGGGCGCTATCGCCAGCAGGCTGGCTCCCACAGGTACCGAGGCGACCGACTTAGAAATAATAGTTGGCCGACAGGTAAGTCTGTGCGCTGCTGGTCAAGTCCAGCGAGCCCTGTTTGCTGCCGCCGCTTTCTTTCATCTCGGTGCCGGCGTTGCTGCGCAGATAACGGTAACCGAGTTCGACCGAGGTGCTCTGCGAGACTTGCTGCAACACACCGAGCTGACCACCGACGGCGTAACCGATGTCACTGTCGCGGCTGTAGCCTGGCGAATCCTGAGTCAGCTTGGTCAAACCGGCCGTGGCGCCGCCGAACAATTTGGTGCTGCCGCCCACCGGATAGAACAGATCGTAACTGCCCAGCAAGTTTTCCTGGCGCAGTTTAATGCCATTGTGCGAGCCCGACACGTTGTCGTAAGTGGCGTAGTAGCGGCCCTGGCTGTTTTGCTGACCGAGGCGCACGCCGTAGGTGTTGTTACCGTCGATGGCGCCGGTGGCGTTCGGGTGGTCGAGGTTGTTGTTCAATGAGCGGGACTTGTCGATCTTGTCACTGGTCTGGCCGAAGGTCAGGCCGGCGAAGTTCGAAGACGTGTCGGCCTGGGCCGCGATACTGGCGCTCATGACGCTCAAAGCCAGCAACAGTTTGTTCAAACGAGTCATGGGTAGTTCCTCTTGCACAGTGCTGTTGGGGTATGGCGCAAGATTACTGAGCGCCCCCTGTACCGGCCCTGAACCGTCTCTGAACCTGACCTGAATCAAATCGACTAGGCTGTTTTGACCACTTTCGAGAAGGAGACCCGATCATGCGTTTGTTCCTTGCCCTCACTTTGCTGGCCGTCAGCAGCCTCACCCAGGCGGCGATCAAGACCGAAGAAATCCCCTACCAGAGCGCCGACGGTACCAAGCTGATCGGTTACTACGCCTACGACGACGCCATCAAAGGCAAGCGCCCCGGCGTCGTTGTGGTTCACGAATGGTGGGGGCTGAACGATTACGCCAAGCGCCGAGCGCGTGATCTCGCCGCACTCGGCTACAGCGCGATGGCGATCGATATGTACGGCGACGGCAAAAACACCGAACACCCGAAAGACGCGATGGCGTTCATGCAGGCGGCGACTCAGGATGCGGCGGCGTCCAGCAAGCGCTTCGAGGCGGGGCTGAATTTACTGAAGAAACAAGCACAGACCGACGCGGATAAAATCGCCGCTATCGGTTACTGCTTCGGCGGCGCCGTGGTGTTGAACGCGGCGCGACAGGGCGTGCCGCTGGCGGGTGTGGTGAGCTTCCATGGCGCGCTGGCCACCAAGACTCCGGCTACGCCCGGCAGCGTCAAGGCGAAGATTCTGGTCGAGCACGGCGCGCTGGACAGCATGGTCACTGCCGACAACGTCACCGCGTTCAAGGCGGAAATGGACAAGGCCGGGGCGGACTATAAATTTGTCAACCTTGACGGCGCCAAGCATGGTTTCAGCAACCCGGATGCGGATCGCCTGAGCCATGGCGAGCATGGCGGGCCGGATATTGGTTACAACAAGGCCGCGGATGAAAAATCCTGGGCGGACATGCAGGCGTTTTTCAAGTCGATCTTCAGCTGACCCGGCAATGGCCGAGGCGCGGCCTTCGCGAGCAGGCTCGCTCCCACCCCGGATCTGTAACGCTCAGAAGGTCCCTGTGGGAGCGAGCCTGCTCGCGAACGCTTCAGCGCCGTTCTCGACCTTGCCCCGACTAACCGGCAAAATGCCCGCCATGAACCTAGCCCCCGCCCTTCCCGCCTGCTGCACCGCGCTCGACAGCCATTGGCCGTTGCCGATCGTGTTGCCCGACACCGTACTGATCAGTACGCAATTCGACCCGGCACAATTGCTCGCTGATGATTTTCCGCGCAGCGCGATTGTGGCGCCGCCGAGCATCCAACGTTCGGTGGCCAAGCGTCAGGCCGAGTTTCTCGCGGGGCGAATTTGCGCCCGCGCGGCGTTGCAACAATTGCAGGGCAACGGCGCGGCTCCGGCGATCGGCGAAGACCGCGCACCGGTGTGGCCGGCGCATATCTGTGGTTCGATCACTCACAGCAGCGGTCGCGCCGCCGCGATCGTCGCCAACCGCCAGCACTGGCGCGGCCTGGGCATGGACCTGGAAAACCTGCTGAGCGATGACCGCGCCGAGCGTCTGGCCGGAGAAATTCTCACGCCAGCGGAAATGCAGCGCATGGCCGCCGGTTCGCAGGATCTGCGGGCGCTGTGGGTGACCCTGACGTTTTCGGTCAAGGAAAGCCTGTTCAAAGCGCTCTACCCGATCGTGCAGCAGCGCTTTTACTTCGAGCATGCCGAGGTGCTGGAGTGGACTGAGGCGGGTCAGGTCAGGCTGCGGTTGTTGACTGATTTGTCCAGCGAATGGCGCAACGGATCGGAGCTGGAGGCGCAGTTCGGCGTGCAGGATGGGCAGTTGTTGAGTCTGGTGAGCATTCAAGCCTGAAGTTTTGCATTGCCTGCAGGGTCCTCATCGCTGGCAAGCCAGCTCCCACAGTATTCCCGGTGAACACAGAATTCATGTACACCCGCGAAAACTGTGGGAGCTGGCTTGCCAGCGATGGGGCCAGCCCTGCCACCACACAACCTACCGGCGCTCCTGATTCCTCGGCCAGCTCAAACTGAAACACGCCCCACCCAGACTTTTGCTCTTGCCGATGATCGCCCGACCGTCGTGCCAGTGAATGATCCGGCGCACGATCGACAACCCCAGACCATGCCCGCCCGACGCTCGCGTACGGCTGTCATCCAGACGCAGGAACGGCGTGAAAATCCGTTCCCAGGCCACTTCCGGCACACCCGGGCCGTCATCCTCGACATCGACCCGGCAGCGTAATTGCCCGACCTGATAACTCACCGTCACGTTGCTACGGGCATGGCGCATGGCGTTGCTCACCAGATTCTGCAACGCCCGGTGCAGATAGCGCGGCTCAGCTTCAACCCAGGCATCGTCATTATCGGCGGCGGAAAGGCACAAACCGCGCTGCACAGTGACTTCGGCGCGCAGGGGCGCCAGCTCTGCGATCACTTGATTGACCAACGCATCGAGGTCGACGCGCTGGAACGTCAATGCCGGCGAACCTTGCTCCAGACGTGCATAGGTGAGCATTTCATCGACCAGCTTATCGAGGTCCTCGATGTCGTGGTCCATGCCCTCGCGGTACTTTTCCAGGGCTTGCGGCGTGGTCGCCGAGCCGATCATCTCCAGACCGAAACGCAGACGCGCCACCGGCGTGCGCAATTCGTGCGACACCGCACGCACCAGTTCGCGCTGGATCGCCAGCAACTGCTGCAGATGCTCAGCCATGCCATTGAACGCCGCGGCCAGCCGCCCGACCGAATCAGCACCGCGCGCTGGCACTCGGGTTTCGAGGCTGCCCTTGGCGATGCGCGTGGCTGCGGCTTCAAGGCCACGCAAACGCCGCTCGAGCTGACGCACCAGCAGATACACGATCAGCCCGATCAGGCTCAGGCCGAGCGCGGCGATCAGCACCAGCCATTCCGGCGGGTACGGGTTCATTTGATACAGCGGGCCGATTTCCAGCACCCACGGCGTGCCGACCATGCCAGCGAATACGCGGATCGAGTCGCCGCCCTTGCCCAGCGCCATCACCGTGTCGCCCTCCGAAACGCGGCGGCTCTGGTCCTCGTCCATGTCGGCGTCGTCCACCGTGACCAGACGCAAGTCGAACCCAAAGCCTTTTTCTTCCTTTATCTGCGCCAGGCGTTTCGGCTGCTCGGCAACCGGCACACGCACCAGTTCGTCGGCCAGCAAATAGATCGTCGCCCGCGCCAGTTGCTCACTGATCTGCTGCACTTCACCGGTGAGCACCAGTTGTTCCTTGTCGCTGACCAGGCGATAGACCCTGGCCGCGTGCGGGCCGGTTTGTTCGACCAGCGCCTGCCCGCGCTGCACGCGGGTGCGTTGGGTCAGATCGAGGTCCGTTTCGGTAAATTTTTTCAACGCCAGCGGGATGCCGAGCAAACGCTCCCACACTAGCAACGCGCGATGACGCTCGGTTTCGTTCATCGGTTGCAGATTGTCCGCCATCAACGAAAACGTGCCATGGGCCAGCCGTTCGCGGTATTGCTCACTGCGCACTTGATTGAGCAGGTGCAGCGCCAGCACGCCGAGCACAGCAACCAGAATCAGCGCGGCGCACATGCCGCCATAGATGCGCAGGAAGATCGAGTTCACAACGAAAGGTCTACGCAGGCTTCGGGGACGAACAGATAGCCTTTGCTGCGGATGGTCTTGATCAGACGTGGATGGTCGGGGTCGTCGCCGATCTTCGGGCGGATCCGCGAAATCCGTACATCGATCGAGCGGTCCTGGCCGTCGTAGCCGATGCCGCGCAGTGCGGTGAAGATTTCTTCGCGGGACAAGATGCGCCCGGCGTTGGCGACCAATAGCCAGAGCAGGTCGAATTCGGCGCTGGTCAACTCAATGCCCTGGTCATTCAGCCAGGCTTCGCGCAAGGCGTTATCGACCACCAACGGCCCGAATTGCAGACGACGGGATTTTTCCGCGGCCGGTTCCGCGCTGTCACTGCGCCGCAGCAATGCCTGGATCCGCGCCAGCAACAAGCGCGGGCGCACCGGCTTGCACACGTAATCGTCGGCCCCGAGGTCTAGTCCCTGAATCTGGTCGGCGTCGTCGGTGCGCGCGGTGAGCATCAGAATCGGCCCATCGAACTGAGTGCGTACCTTGCGACAGATGCTCAGACCGTCTTCGCCGGGCAGCATCAGGTCAAGGATCACCAGGTCCGGCTGTTCCTTGATGATCCGCGCCGCCGCCAGCGCGCCATTGCCTTCGATTTCCACGCGCAATCCATTGGCTTGCAGGTAGTCACGCGTCAGCTCGGCCAGACGCTGGTCATCCTCGACGATCAATACCTGAAAGGCTTGTTGCTCCACCGGTGACCTCTGCTTGCTGTTGTTATTGATAATGGAGGATCTGCTGACCAACACGGGACCTGTAGGAGTGAGCCTGCTCGCGATAGCGATTGATCAGCCAATGAAGATGCTGACCGGAAAGGCGCTATCGCGAGCAGGCTCACTCCTACAGGATTTTCGCCATCCTCCCGTTTTTTTGTCATGTTCGAGGAGGATAAGAATGCCCACGCCCGCAGCGATTGTATAAACGCCGACCACCCGGAATACAAGTCGGTAAATGCGTTCGGACCCGGCGAAAAACTGTGGTAGGGTTCGCGCCCTTAAAAAACCGCTGAAGCGTTTTTTCCGGGCAAAAAAACAGTGACAAACGGTCTGGCTCAGCGGGTTCGCGGCCTACACGCGTTTTCCCTGTTTCTTACACAATTTACGCACAGGCTTATCCACAGTCAGTACGTTGCAAGCCCCCTCAAAACGCATTATCTTGTAGCACGGCGAAAACAGAGACCCTACATGTAGGGTTTTTGCCTTAAGCGCCCAACCACATTTCAGACCTGAAACTCAAGCGCTTTATTGCGAGTTTCCGGTGGAACGAAGCAAGTTTTTCGAAGCCCAAACCGCGCTTGCGGATGGCACCGTTTTTTTAGCCCCAAGCGGACAAAACGGTATGGGTGTTGCAGTCATTACTGTCACCCGGGAGGGAATCCGGTTTCGGGCATTGGCCCGCAACCAGAACTTCGGCAGGGACGCGGCGTTGCAGCCTTTTTCGTCTGTTCCGAAGTGGTAATTGCCGACGCTGGTCGGTTGCAGTGCTTCGGTACAGAACGGTGAGCACCATGACGGTGCCAAACAAACATAGAGAATGTGGAGACCACCCCCCATGCAAACCGACACAACTCGCGAGAACCCGCAGGGCACCTTGCCGCAGGCCGCCGATTCGACTTCGGATCTGGCAGCTACCGCGCCTGGCCAGCTGCGCGTGATCAAGCGTAATGGCACTGTCGTTCCTTACACCGATGACAAGATCACCGTCGCTATCACCAAAGCGTTTCTCGCAGTTGAGGGCGGCACCGCTGCCGCTTCGTCGCGAATCCACGACACCGTGGCGCGCCTGACCGAACAGGTCACCGCGACCTTCAAGCGTCGCATGCCATCGGGCGGCACCATCCACATCGAAGAAATCCAGGACCAGGTCGAACTGGCCCTGATGCGTGCCGGCGAGCAGAAAGTTGCCCGCGACTACGTGATCTACCGCGACGGTCGTTCGAAAGAGCGCGCTGCGCATGCGCCGGCCGAAGCCGCCGTCAATGCACACCCGTCGATCCGCATCACCCGCACCGACGGTAGCCTGGCGCCGCTGGACATGGGCCGCCTGAACACCATCGTCACCGAAGCCTGCGAAGGCCTGGAAGAAGTCGACGGTGACCTGATCCAGCGCGAAACCCTGAAAAACCTCTACGACGGCGTGGCCCTGACCGACGTCAACACCGCACTGGTCATGACTGCGCGTACCCTGGTCGAGCGTGAGCCGAACTACTCGTTCGTCACCGCCCGCCTGCTGATGGACACCCTGCGCGCCGAAGGCCTGGGTTTCCTCGGTGTCGCCGAAAGCGCCACTCACCACGAAATGGCCGACCTGTACGCCAAGGCACTGCCGGCCTACATCGCCAAAGGTATCGAGTTCGAACTGCTGAACCCTGTGCTGGCCTCCTTCGACCTGGAAAAACTGGGCAAGGCGATCAACCACGAGCGCGATCAGCAATTCACCTACCTGGGCCTGCAGACCCTGTACGACCGTTACTTCATCCACAAGGATGGCGTGCGTTTCGAACTGCCGCAGATCTTCTTCATGCGCGTGGCCATGGGCCTGGCAATCGAAGAGAAGCAGAAAGAAGACCGTGCGATCGAGTTCTACAACCTGCTGTCCTCGTTCGACTACATGGCGTCGACCCCGACCCTGTTCAACGCCGGCACCCTGCGTCCACAGCTGTCGAGCTGCTACCTGACCACCGTGCCGGATGACCTGTCGGGCATCTATCACGCGATCCACGACAACGCCATGCTGTCGAAATTCGCCGGTGGCCTGGGCAACGACTGGACCCCTGTGCGTGCGCTGGGCTCGTACATCAAGGGCACCAACGGCAAGTCGCAAGGCGTCGTTCCGTTCCTCAAGGTCGTCAACGACACGGCCGTAGCCGTGAACCAGGGTGGCAAGCGCAAAGGCGCTGTGTGTGCCTACCTGGAAACCTGGCACATGGACATCGAAGAGTTCATCGAGCTGCGCAAGAACACCGGTGACGATCGTCGTCGTACCCACGACATGAACACCGCCAACTGGATCCCTGACCTGTTCATGAAGCGCGTCTTCGATGACGGCAAGTGGACCCTGTTCTCGCCATCCGAAGTACCGGACCTGCACGACCTGACCGGTAAAGCCTTTGAAGAGCGTTACGAGTACTACGAAGCGCTGACCGAATACCCGGGCAAGGTCAAGCTGTTCAAGACCATCCAGGCCAAAGACCTGTGGCGCAAGATGCTGTCCATGCTGTTTGAAACCGGCCACCCATGGCTGACCTTCAAAGACCCGTGCAACCTGCGCAGCCCGCAGCAGCACGTCGGCGTGGTCCACAGCTCGAACCTGTGCACCGAGATCACCTTGAACACCAACAAGGACGAGATCGCCGTTTGCAACCTGGGCTCGATCAACCTGCCGAACCACATCATCGACGGCAAGCTCGATACCGCCAAGCTGCAACGCACCGTCAACACTGCCGTGCGCATGCTCGACAACGTGATCGACATCAACTACTACTCGGTGCCGCAAGCGAAGAACTCCAACTTCCGCCACCGTCCGGTCGGTCTGGGCATCATGGGCTTCCAGGACGCGTTGTACCTGCAGCACATCCCTTACGGTTCCGACGCGGCTGTCGAGTTCGCCGACAAGTCGATGGAAGCGGTCAGCTACTACGCAATCCAGGCTTCCTGCGACCTGGCCGACGAGCGCGGTGCGTACGAGACGTTCCAGGGTTCGCTGTGGTCCAAGGGCATCCTGCCGCTGGATTCGCAACAGATCCTGATCGAACAGCGCGGCCAGAAGTACATCGATGTCGACCTGAACGAAAGCCTCGACTGGGCACCGGTTCGCGCCCGTGTACAGAAAGGCATCCGTAACTCGAACATCATGGCCATCGCACCGACCGCGACCATCGCCAACATCACCGGCGTATCGCAGTCGATCGAACCGACCTACCAGAACCTCTATGTGAAATCGAACCTGTCGGGCGAATTCACCGTGATCAACCCGTACCTGGTTCGTGACCTGAAAGCGCGCGGCCTGTGGGACTCGGTCATGATCAACGACCTGAAGTACTACGACGGTTCGGTTCAGCAGATCGAGCGCATCCCGCAAGAACTCAAAGAGCTCTACGCGACCGCGTTCGAAGTGGACACCAAGTGGATCGTTGACGCCGCCAGCCGCCGTCAGAAGTGGATCGACCAGGCCCAGTCGCTGAACCTGTACATCGCCGGCGCCTCGGGCAAGAAGCTCGACGTGACCTACCGCATGGCCTGGTACCGTGGTCTGAAAACCACCTACTACCTCCGTGCCCTGGCCGCGACCAGCACCGAGAAGTCGACCATCAACACCGGCAAGCTGAACGCTGTTTCCAGCGGCGGCAACCACGGCGATGATTCGGTCCTGGCCGCTCCGGCAGGTCCGGCACCAGTGCCAAAGGCTTGCGCGATTGACGAGCCGGATTGCGAAGCTTGCCAATAAGCTGAGCTGACTCGGGCGTTGCGAGGCGCCTGAGGCTTCCAGATAAAGAAAACCCCCGACAGACTTCTGGTTCGGGGGTTTTCTTTATCCATGGCAAATATCGAAGCCGAAAAAAACGGCAAAACCTGAGTTCAGGCTTCACCGTTATCTGGGTTACAACGCCTTCGTCAAACTGCGAATGACTCCGTCATTGCCTGCCCTACGACAGGAATAGTGAAAGACTCACCGTTGTTGGTGTAAAACTTCTCAATGGTGTTGGCGCCGGCATTCCAGTCTTTGAGGAAGACACCGGAGTTGAGATTGCCACTTTCGACATCGGCGCGGTTGAAAATGTAGACCCCCAAGTCATTCGATTTGAGTACAACATCATTGAAAGTCTGAATATTCCTCAGGGTAACAGTGTCAGTACCGGTAACCCCTTCATCGAAAATCGCCACCATGGTTTTCGAGGCGACGAAATACTGATCGCTACCTTCACCACCATAGCCATCACCTGAAGCGCTCAGATAGAGTTTGTCGTTTCCTGCACCGCCATGTAGTTCATAACCATTGCCGATTGCTATTAACTCGTCATCGCCGTCGCCACCGTCTGCAATCGCGGACACGACAGTAATCCGATCATTACCGCCGTCACCGTAGTAAAGCGATCCTGCATCAAATACGTAACCTGCAATGTAGTCGTTACCGTTGCCACCATGAATGATGTCTGCTTGGTTGTCGGTAGCAGGCTGGCCAGTTAACGCCCCCGTAATGGTGAAGCTATTGCCGTACAGAATGTCGTTGCCGTCACCACCGTCAATGATGTCGTTTCCGTCTCCGCCTTCGATCATGTTAGCTAGCGCGTTACCCGTCAGGGTATCGTTGAATGCAGAACCGACCAGGTTGTCGATGTTGCTCAACACATCCCCCTCGGCATCACCTCCAATGCCTGCACCGGTCAACAGGTTGACCTGCACGGCTGCCGAACTGTTGACATACCAGGCCGCATCGCCGCGTCCGACGCCGAACAGCACATCCGCACCGCCTCCACCCACGAAGCTTTCAGCTGCTGCAATGCTGCCGGTAAAGGTGTCCGCATAGTTGGAACCCAGGAAAGCCTCGATTGAGGTATACACGTCACCTGCTCCCACACCCGTCAAAGGCGGAGCGCCGAGATTGAAGGTGACACCTTCGGTTTCATAGGCAAAGCTGAGGAAGTCGACACCGGCACCGCCATCGAAGCGATCCGCACCCGCGCCGCCGATGAAAATATCGCCAGCATTGGAGCCGTTTATCTGCTCAATACTGCTGTAGGTATCCCCTGCTGCCGAGCCTCCATTGGCAACGCCAGTTTTGGTGCTGACAATCGCCATGCCGCCATCGGCATAACTGGCAATGTCGAAGCCTGCACCGCCAATCAGTTGATCCGCCCCTAACCCACCAAACAGGACGTCATTGCCTGCCCCTCCGGTGATGATGTTGTCGCCTGCATTGCCGTGACCGGTAAAGTTGCTCGTTCCCGTATAACTCAGCCGTTCCACTTCGGCGTTCAAGGTGTAACTGACTTGATTGGTGCGTACCTCATCGTCACCCTCTCCCGCCAGCTCAGTAACCAGAACCGAACCGGTGCCCGTGGCAAAGTAGATGTCATTGCCCAGTCCGCCGCTAAAGGTCATCGTACCGGCAGTGACTGTGAACTGATCGTCCAGAGCAGTCCCGACAATGTTCTCGAAATTGCTGAACACATCGCCTTGTGCATCACCGCCAACCCCTGATCCCGCATTGTTGGCGACCGTCACGACAACAGCTTGGGCAGAGCCGGAATAGTCCAGCTTGTCAGCGGTGCCGCCCGCGCCGTCAAACACGTCGGCCTGAATACTTGCAACGAAGGTGTCGTTGGAAGACGAGCCCCTGAACGTCTCGATTGCGGAAAAGGTGTCCCCGGCGGCAATCCCGGTGTGTACGCCGGTCTTGAAGTTCAGCGTCACGCCGGCGCCACTGTAATCGTCCTCGTAACTGACAGTGTCATTCCCGGCACCGCCGATCAATTGATCGGCACCGCCACCGCCCATGAGTACGTCATTGCCGCCACCGCCAGTGATGACGTTATCACTGGCGTTACCCCGGCCCGTGAAGCTGCCTATCCCTGTTCCGGTATAGGTCAGGCGCTCTACGCCAGCGCTTAACGTAGCGCTGGCCTGGCTGGTGCGCACTTCATCATAGCCACCGTCGACGGTCTCGATGACAGTCAACGCGCCTGTGCCGTTAACGATGTAGACATCGTTACCTGCCCCCCCGGCGAACGTCATCGAGCCCGCCGCGAGGGTGAACTGATCGTCCTGAGCTGTACCGATGATGTTCTCGAAGTTGCTGAACACATCACCCTGAGCATCGCCGCCCACTCCGACGCCGCCGCCATTGGTAACGGACAGGGTGATGGCTTGGGCGGAACTGGAGTAATCCAGTTTGTCGATGCCGCCAGCGCCATCAAGGGTATCGACCGCAAGACTGGCGACAAACGTATCGCCATTCGCTGAACCGCGGAAAGCTTCAATGCCGAAGAAGGTATCACCGGCGGCTATCCCTGTATGAACGCCGTTCTTCAGGTCGACGGTTACCCCTGCTTTAGTGGGGTCATCCTCATAGCTGACAGTGTCTAAACCACTCCCGCCGATGAACTGGTCAGCGCCCGCTCCCCCCATGAGCACATCGTTACCCGCACCGCCGGTGATGACGTTGTCACTGGCATTGCCCCGCCCGGTGAAGTTGCCGCTGCCGGTATAGGTCAATCGTTCGATTTCCGCACCCAGCACACCACTGGCCTGACTGGTACGTATCTCATCAATCCCCCCTCCCGCAACTTCGATGGCGTTGATCACCCCGGTGGCATCGACGACGTAAACGTCATCGCCCGCCCCGCCACTGACGGTAATTGTTCCAGCAGTCGCTGAGAACCGGTCTGCATAGGCCGAGCCACCAATCCACTCCATATTGCTGAACTGGTCGCCTTGCGCGTCGCCACCCGAGCCAGTGCCGGCACCGTTGGCAATGGAAAGACTGATGGCCTGGGACGAATCCGCGTAATCCAGCTTGTCCAGACCGCCCGCGCCATCCAGTGTGTCGGCTCCAGTACCGGCGAAGAAAGTATCGCCATAGGCCGAACCCCGGATTGCCTCGACGCTCTCGAAAGTATCTCCCTGAGCCATGCCCGTGTGCACGCCGGTCTTCAGATTGAGGGTCACACCAGCACCGGTCCTCTCATCTTCGTAGCTGGCAGTGTCCATACCGGCGCCGCCGACAAGCTGATCTGCCCCTGCTCCGCCGATCAACACATCGTTGCCGCTGCCGCCGGTAATAACGTTATCACCAGCATTGCCCCGCCCAGTGAAGTTGCTGGTACCGGTGTAAGTGAGCCGTTCAACGTTGGCAGCCAGCGTCATGTCGACGTTATTGGTGAAGAGTTGGTCGATACCACCGCCAACTGTTTCAATGATGGCGCCGTTGGCATTGTTGTTGAAAACGTAAACATCGTCGCCCGCACCGCCGTTGAGCACCAGTCCACCACCGGTGAGGGTGAACGTATCGTTGAATACCGTGCCGATGATGGTTTCGACATTGGTGAACGAGTCACCCTGGGCATCACCGCCAGAGCCGGTACCGGCTCCAGCAACGGACGAAAGAATGTTGATGGCCTCGGTAGAGGTCGAATAGTCCAGGGTGTCGCTACCCTGAAGTCCTTCGAAGGCATCGGCAGCCGCGCCGCTGACAAATGTGTCTGTGTAGTTCGTTCCCTTGTAGAGTTCGATACCGGAGTAGCTGTCTCCCAAGGCAATGCCAGTATTACTGCCGGTCTTAAGATTGAGCGTCACACCGACGCCATTAACAACATCTTCATAACTGGCGGTATCGAAGCCGGCTCCACCATTCAATTGATCTGCACCTGCCCCCCCGATCAATACGTCGTCACCCGTGCCGCCCGTAATGATGTTGTCACCAGCGTTGCCGGTGCCCTTGAAGCTCCCGGCTCCCGTAAAAGTCAGGCGTTCGACATTTGCCGCCAGATAGGCGGTGTTTTGTGTGGTGCGCACCTCATCATCGCCGCCGCCTGCCGCTTCAATGATGCCAGCGTTAGTGTTGCCGCTGATTATGTAAACGTCGTTACCCGCTCCGCCGTTAAGTGTCAGTCCACCGCCGGTGAGGGTGAAGGTATCGTTGAACGCTGAACCGACAATGGTTTCAACATTGGTGAACGAGTCCCCCTGTGCATCTCCGCCACTACCGGTACCTGCACCGCCAACGGAGGACAGAATGTTGATGGCCTGATCCGACGTCGAATAGCTGAGCGTATCCGCGCCCTGCAGACCGTCGAAGCTATCGGCTGCCGCGCCACTGACAAAGGTATCGCCGTAATTCGTACCTTTGTAGAGTTCGATGCCGAAGTAACTGTCGCCCAGCGCAATGCCTGCGTTGACCCCGCTCTTGAGGTTCAGTGTCACGGGAACGCCATTGACCACTTCTTCATAACTTGCGATATCGAAACCGCCCCCCCCCGACAATTGGTCGGCACCTGCGCCACCAGTCAAGACATCGTCACCCGCCCCTCCGGTGATGAAATTGTCGCCGGCGTTGCCAACGCCTTTGAAGTTACCCGTGCCGGTAAAGGTCAGACGCTCGACGTTTGCCGCCAGATAAGCAGTGTTTTGCGTGGTGCGAACTTCATCGTCACCGCCGCCTGCTGCTTCGATAATGCTGGCGTTGGTATTGCCGTTGATTATGTAAACGTCGTTGCCGGCCCCGCCGTTAAGCGTCAGCCCACCGCCGGTGAGGGTGAAAGTATCGTTGAATGCCGAACCGACAATGGTTTCAACATTAGTGAATGAATCGCCTTGGGCGTCCCCACCGGTACCCGTGCCGGCAGCCCCGACAGAGGAAAAAATATTGATAGCCTGGTCAGATGTTGAGTAGCTAAGCGTGTCATTTCCCTGAAGACCATCAAAGGTGTCGGCTCCGGAACCACTGACAAAAGTGTCCGCCCAATTCGTACCCCGAAACACTTCGATATCGGTGAACGTATCGCCTTTGGCGGCGCCGGTGTGCACACCTGTCTTGAGATTCAGCGTTACCGAAATGACATTGGTCACATCCTCATAACTGGCTGTATCAACTCCCGCGCCGCCGTTGATCTGGTCGGCTCCTTCCCCACCCATCAATACATCGTTACCGGCGCCGCCATTCAACACGTCATCCCCGGCATAGCCCCGAATCTGATCATCACCAGCGGTACCCACCAGGGTATCCGCAGCGTTGGTGCCATATATAACTGCCATTACATCTTCCTTGTGTGTGTGTCGGAAACTGCGCTGAGACGCCAGGCACTCCGGGGTCGTCCCTCTCTGAGCATGCACTGGGCATTGTTACGTGTTGTGTTGAGCAGGCAAGACAGCGCCTTCGATGCGGTGCGGCGAACAACGGTGCGTACACGCGACACCGGCGACCAGCCCGATAGGCAAAGAAATCTGATAACGCAGGGAGGAATCACCGACTCTGCCTGCTCGGCGGGGGTATGGCTTGTCAGTTGCAGCACCTGGATCGGCGCACGGACAGCTTTGAGATTGTTCACAGGTACTCCATCCGTAGAGCTTTTGATGACTTCCATATCGGCGCAGCCTACTGCCACACCGTGACCCACACCGGTCGAAAGTTTGACGGTGGCTGCGCTTAGTCCGCAGATGCAGCAATTTCCACACCATCCCAGACGACGAACGGTAAAAAAATTGATGCGCAGCGTGTTAACGCGCACAAAAAAACCGACGCCTCAGGACGTCGGTTTTTAGTGATGCATAGCCAATAGATAAATCAGGTCATCTGAATAATGGTCTGCATAATCGTGCTCTGCGTCGAAATGGTCTTGGCGTTCGCCTGATAGTTGCTCTGACCCTTGATCAGATCAACCAGCTCATTGGTCAGGTTAACGTTCGACTCTTCCAGCGAGTTGGACACCACCTCACCCAACGTACCGGTCTTCGGTGCATCGTAGCCCGGAATACCCGAAGCGAACGTCTCTTTCCAGCTAGTGCCACCCACCGCCTGCAAGCCCTGTTCGTTGGTGAAACTGGCCAGTGCAACCTGACCAATCGCCTTGCTCTGATTGTTGCTGAAGTTGGCGAACAGCGTACCGGTGCCATCGATCGTCAGGTTGGTGATCTGGCCGGTGGCGTAACCATCCTGAGTCGGAATGGTGCGCGAAGTATCAGCGTTGTACTGAGTGGTCTTGGCCATCGAAATGGTCACGCCATTCGGGTTAGCCGAAGCGCCATTAGGCGTGAAATTACCGTTGGTCACGGTGCCTGGCACCCAGTTCTTCAGGGTCAGGTCGCTGCTGATAATTGGATTGGTCGGGTCTGCCGGATTAGGCGTACTGACCTGAAGCAACTTGCCGGAACTGTCGAACGTCAGTGTCGAAGCCACTGGTGGAGTCTTGGTTGGATCGCTACCGGTAGCATCCGGGTTACGGCCATCAACCAAGGTGTACACCTTCCAGACGTTATCACCAGTCTTCACTACATACTGATCCATAACATGCGAGTTGCCCTGCGTGTCATAGATCGGGGTGCTGAACGATTTGGTATAGGTCTCAGGCTTGGACGGGTCGAACACCACGGGGGTGGCGCCCGTGTCGATGATTTTAGTGGCGGACGAATTCAGGTTGATGCTCGAAGTCACCGCCGAAGTCGACTTTGGCGCCAGGTTCGAGGTGTCGATCTTCAGATCGGTCAACACGCCATTGATGATCTTGCCGTTGGCATCCACACCGTAACCTTGTAGACGCGAGGTGTAGTCGGTGTTGGTGATGTAACCGGCGTTGTCGACCTTGAACGTACCGGCACGGGTGTACGAGATCGAGCCGTTGTTGCTCATGGTGAAGAAACCGGAACCGTTGATACCCATGTCCAACACGTTGCCGGTGTTGTTGATATCGCCCTGGGTGAACTGCTGGGAAACGTTGGCCAGGCGCACGCCGTTACCGATGACTTTGCTGCCGCTGCCCAGACGAGTCGACGAATAGACGTCTTCGAATTCTGCGCGCGAGGATTTGAAACCGGCGGTGGCGACGTTGGCGATGTTGTTGCCGGTCACGTCCAGTTGCTTGTTGGCTGCATAGAGACCGCTAAGGCCGATATTGAAAGACATATTCCACTCCTTTATGCCGGGTTAGTCGGCTCTATATACCAATGGTTTGAACTTTGGACAGGGCGACGGTGCCCTTGCCGGCCAGGTTGAGCATCAGCTCGCCACCGGTCTGGCTGATCGTCACGCTGTTGACGGTCGCTGGCAGGTAAGTCGCCAGGTCCGTCGCGGTGCCGTTGATCGGTGCGTTGGCCTTGAAGGTGTAAGTACCGACCGGCACCACGGTGCCTGCGGTGTCCTTGCCATCCCAGGTGAAGCTCGCGTCGCCAGCGGCGCGGCTGCCCAGATCGATGGTGCGAACGGTTTTGCCGTCCTTGTCGGTGATGGTCACGGTGCCACCGGCAATCGAGGAAGGCACGGTGACCGAACCGGTCAGGCCTTTGCTCGGGTCATCGAGCTGTGCGGTGTTGGTCTGCACGATCACGTTACGGCCAACCAGCGACGACGCTTGCAGCGCCTGCGACGAGTTGTAGTTGCCGGCCAGGCCACTCACGGTGGAGTTCAGCGTGGTGATGCCTTCAAGACTGCTGAACTGCGCCAACTGGGCAACGAATGCACTGTTGTCCTGCGGGTCGAGCGGGTTCTGGTTTTTCAGCTGGGTCACCAGCAACTGCAGGAACGCATCCTTGCCCAGCGCTTGTCCGCCGGTGCTGCTGTTGGTCGCCGAAGCAATGCCATCGGTGGTCGAACTGGTCTTTTTCGACGAGTTCGACAGGATGTCATTCATGCTCAGGGAGCTGGTGGTATCGGTAACGCTCATGGCAGTCGCCCCTTATTACTGACCGAGGGTCAGCACCTTCTGCATCATGGTTTTGGCGGTGTTCATCATTTCGGCGTTGGTCTGGAACGAACGGCTCGCAGAAATCATGTCAGCCATCTCTTCCACCACGTTGACGTTCGGGTAGTAGACGTAGCCCTTGGCGTCGGCCGCGGGGTGGTTGGGCTCGTAACGCGCTTCGAGGTTGCTCTGGTCTTCGACCACACCGAGTACCTGCACGCCTTGACCGGCCGCGTCCTGGTTCTGGAACAGCGAGTCGCTGCCGCCGCTCTGGCCGCCCTGGAACATGGTGGCGAACACCGGGTGACGGGCGCGGTAGGTCTGGTCGATGCTCGACGAGACGGTCTCGGCGTTGGCGATGTTCGAGGCCACGGTGTTCAGACGCGTGGTCTGGGCGCTCATGCCGCTGCCGGCAATGTTGAAAACGCTGGACAGGGACATGGATTACTCTCCGCGCAGGGCTGACACCAGCCCTTTGAATTTGCTGTTGAGCAGGGTGAAGCTGGCCTGGAAGCCGACGGCGTTTTCCGCGTAGTTGGACTGTTCCAGTTGAGCGTCCACGGTGTTCTGGTCAATCGAAGGCTGCATCGGCGTGCGATACATCAGCGACTCGTCGCCATTGCCCAGACCTTCAGCTTCGATGTGACGGCTGTTGGTCTTGTTCAGAGCGATGGTGCCGTTGGCGTTTTTCTGGCTCTGGGCTTCGAGTACTTTCGAGAAGTCCAGATCCCGCGCCTTGTAGTTCGGGGTATCGGCGTTGGCGATGTTGTTGGCCAGCACTTCGGCACGCTGGGCGCGGAAGCCCAAAGCCTTTTCGTGAATGCCGAGCGCTTTGTCGAAGCTGATGCTCATGTCGGGAACCTTCAGGTGACCGGTTTTTCGTAACTGAGCTTTAGCAAGCGTCGTGCCAGATTGCCAAACTCCCGGTTTCCGTGGCTTTGCGGGCGGGCGGCAACGCGGCAATGCCAGAAAAGCGGCAACCGGCTTCCGGCAGATGCCGCTTTTCTGCCGCTTGGTTGCCTCTCACCGGTTACATGAACCCTGTGGGAGCGGGCTTGCCCGCGATGACGGTATATCTGGTGAATTTATATCGACTGACAGGGCGCCATCGCGGGCAAGCCCGCTCCCACAGGGATACATGATGTAAGTGGGAAAAGTGGCAGGCATAAAAAAACGGGAGCCCCATGAGGACTCCCGTTTTGTTGTATTGCGGCAGCAATCACTTCGCCTTGTAAATGATCCCCGGGCTGCACTGGACCATCTGGTAATGGTCCGGCAGACCGTTCAGCGCTTCGGATGCGCCAAGAAACAGATACCCGCCCGGCTTCAACGTGCTGTGAATGCGCAACAGGATGTCTTTCTTCACTTCGGCAGAGAAGTAGATCAGCACGTTACGGCAGAACACGATGTCGAACTTGCCCAGCGCGGCATAGCTGTCGAGCAGGTTGAACGAGCGGAACTCCACCCGGCTCTTGATCGGCGCCTTGACCACCCAACGCCCCGGCCCTTTCGGGTCGAAGTAGCGTTGCAGACGCTCCGGCGACAAACCGCGGCCGATGGCCAGGCTGTCGTACTCGCCGGTCTTGCAGTTATTGAGCATCAGGCCCGACAGATCAGTGGCAACGATCTGTACGCCCATCTTCAACTGGCCGAGGTTGCTGCGCTCGAACTCGTCGATCGACATCGACAGCGAGTACGGTTCCTGACCCGACGAGCAGGCCGCCGACCAGATGCGCAAGCGCTGGTTGGGGCTGGCCTTGATCGCTTCCGGCAGGACCTTGTTCTTCAACACCTCAAACGGATAGGTGTCGCGAAACCACAGGGTTTCGTTGGTCGTCATGGCATCGACCACCTGCTCGCGCAAACCGCTGCGCGGCTGGGTCTGGATGCGTTGCACCAGCTCACCCAGCGACTTGATGCCTTGCTGCTCCATCAGTTTGTTGAGACGGCTGGAGACCAGATATTGCTTGTTTTCACCGAGCAAAATGCCACAGGCCTTTTCCAGGAAGACCCGGAACTGTTCGAAATCCAAATTACCCGTAGACAATGGTGCCGCCTCTTAAATCGTGTTGACTACCAGGGACAATAGGTCCCTAGCTGATATCTGCTGCTTTGATCCGGTCGACTACCCGGGATGCCAGGTCATCAGGACGGAATTTGGCCAGGAAGTCATCGGCGCCGACTTTTTTGACCATCGCCTGATTGAATACCCCCGACAACGAAGTATGCAGGATGATATGGAGCTTTTGCATGCGCGCGTCGCCGCGGATTTCCGCCGTCAGGGTGTACCCGTCCATCTCCGGCATCTCGATGTCGGAAATCATCATCAGGAACTCTTCTTCCGGCTTCTTGCCTTCGTCGACCAGCTTGCGCAGGTAATCCAGCGCCTGCTTGCCGTCGTTCAGCGCCACCACTTCGACGCCGATCGTCTGCAGACAACGGGTGACCTGCTTGCGTGCCACCGACGAGTCATCGACCGTCAACACCCGCAGCGACAACGCCTTGGTCTGGGTCTCGACATCGACCACGCCCACCGATATCGCTTCCGGCGTCGGTGCGACTTCCGCCAGCACTTTTTCGACGTCGATGATTTCGACTAACTGATTGTCGACCCGAGTCACAGCCGTCAGGTAGTGATCGCGACCGGTGCCCTTGGGCGGCGGATGGATCTCTTCCCAGTTCATGTTGACGATGCGCTCCACCGAGCGGACCAGGAAACCCTGGGTCTTGGTGTTGTACTCCGTGATGATCACGAACGGACTGTTCTTGTCTTTCAACGCTCCGGAACCGGTCGCCATTGCCAGATCGAGGATCGGAATGGTCGCCCCGCGAATATTTGCCACCCCGCACACCACAGGACTGGACTTGGGCATCAACGTCAGCGACGGGCATTGCAACACTTCCCGTACCTTGAACACGTTGATGCCATAGAGCTGTTGACCGTCGAGACGGAACAACAACAGCTCCAGGCGATTCTGCCCTACCAGTTGCGTGCGCTGGTTCACCGAATCCATTACACCCGCCATGCCCAGACTCCTACATCAACGCCAAGTGTTGTTGCGACGCACATTCATTGCTAAACGGCACGGCGCTTGCTTTTTAACCCGTATGAACATTCAAACGACATTTTCCCGACACCTGACAGCGCCTCTTCGCAGAGCGCTTGCCGGTGCGTGCGCCATTTGCTGCTTGTTCTTTGGCAGTCCTGCCCATGCTGATGCGGTTACCTTGCCTGACATGCTTATCGGCGTCACTCAGGGCTTTCTTGAGTTCACCGTAGAAGACTATCTGACGAGCAGTCAAACCGAAGGCCGTTATGAAATCGAAGTCAACCAGCTCGACCCGCGCATGCGCATGCCGATGTGCGACAAGGAATTGACAGCGACGCTGGAGAGTCCGGCACGCCCTTTGGGTCGGGTTACGGTGAAGGTTCGCTGCGAGGGTACATCGCCCTGGACGGTGTTCGTACCCGCTCAAGTCCGGCTGTTTCGCGAGATTGTGACGACCACTCGTGCGCTCAAACGCGCCGGGATTATCGAGCCGCAGGACGTGACCTTGCGCGAGCGCGACGTCAGCCAGATCAATCAGGGCTTTCTGACCTCGGTGGACGAAGCGATCGGGCAGAAATTAACCCGACCAACGGTCGCCGATCAGGTCATCACCCAGGTTCACCTGGAACAGGCGGAAGTCATTCGCAAGGGCGATCAGGTCGTCATCACCGCACGCAGCGGGACATTGGCCGTGCGCATGCCGGGCGAAGCCCTGGCCAACGGCGGCCTGAAAGAACAGATCCGGGTAAAAAACCTCAATTCACAACGGGTGATCAAGGCGCAGGTCACCGCGCCGGGACAAGTGGAAGTGGCCATGTGAAAGCCCTGTGAGAAAACTGGCGCCGACCTCGTCGCTTCCCTAAACTGTGTCGCAGCAGGACATGCCGCGATGCAGCCAGGCGCATTGGAAAAATGTGCCTAAAGTTTTCCAGGGGATAGCCGAAAACATGGCAAGCGTCCAAATTCCCAGAGGTTTTTATCATGGTCATCGATTTCAGCCGTTTGAACAGTTCCTCGTCACTGACAGGCAGCACACGTACCAGCAACGCCAAGGAAAGCGCTGAAAACAGCCCCTCCGCGCCGCTGAATACCCAGGCCGAACAGGCCAATGCCGCCAAAAGCGGGGAGTCGGTACACCTCAGCAATGAGGCTCAACAGTTGCAGAAGGTCACTGACAAGCTGCGCGATCAGCCTGCTGTCGACAAAGCCCGTGTGGCCGAGTTGAAAGCCGCGATTGCCGATGGCAGCTATAAAGTCGACAGCAACCGTGTAGCCAGCAAACTGCTCAACTTCGAAGCCCAGCGCTAGGCTTTTGCCGGCGCCAGGCTTTTGGACGCTTAAACCCCAAGGCCAGCCATGCACGACACTACTTTATTGCAACTGATCGACGACGACTTTGCTCCAGCGCAAGAATTGCTGGAGTTGCTGCAAACCGAATCCCTCGCGTTGCACGGTCGTGACATGCCCCTGCTGGAAGAAATTCTGGCGCGCAAGCAGGCGTTGATCATTCTGCTGGAACAGCATGGCCGCAAGCGCAGCGAAATCCTCGCCAGCCTCAACCTGCCGACCGATCGCAACGGCCTGCAACAACTGGCCGCGCAATCGAGCATTGGCGAGCAGTTGTTGCGCCAGGGCGATGCCCTGACCGACCTGATCGCCCAGTGCCAGGCAGCCAACGTCAAGAATGGCCAGTCGATCCGCATTCAGCAGGCCACCACGGCCAATCAGCTGAAAATCCTCACCGGGGGCGAACCGCCAGCGTTGTATGACGCCAGCGGCACCTTTGCCAAGCCCGCCAAACCGCGTCCGCTCAGCCAGGCATGAGCTGTTGATGCGCCAGCTCTATCAACCCGCGGAACATGCTGGCAAAATGCTGGCTAGTCGTCATATTTTGTCTGGAGATTGATAAACCGTGTCCAACGCCCTCAGCGCGGATGATGCTCCGCAGCCCCCTAAGGTGCTCACCACGCCACTGGAAATCTCCAGCAACCTGCGCCAGCTGCAGGACAGCCACGATCCGCTGATCATCACCTTCCACGAGCGCAGCCAGCGCTTCCAGAGCTACCTGATCAAAGTCGACCGCGACAGCGCCTCGATCGCTCTGGACGAAATGATCCCGCGCGATGGCGAACGCTTCCTGCTCGCCGGCGAGCCTTTCAAGGTTGAAGGTTTTCATGACGGCGTACGCATCGCCTGGGAATGCAACGGCACGCTGAACATCGAAGAATCCGACGGCGATCGTTTCTATACCGGCGAGCTGCCGACCGAAGTGGTTTACCACCAGCGCCGCAACGCCTTTCGCGCCGCGCTGAAACTGACCGATCTGGTCAGCGTTGAACTGGGTGGTGAAAAACTCAAGTCGCCGATCCATGGCAAGCTGCTGGATATCTCCGCGACCGGGTGCAAGTTTCGTTTCGAAGGCGACATCACCGACCGCCTGCAACTGGGCCAGGTCTACGACCGCCTGATCGCCCCGCCGCTGTTCGGCAACCAGCCGATCGCCGTCGAACTGCGCTACCTGCACTTCGAAGAAAAGCTCAACATCACCTTCGCCGGCCTGCGCTTTCACAACATCAGCGGCCCGGCCGCGCGCAACGTCGAGCGTTTCGTTTATCAGCTTCAACGTGAAGCGCGGCGGTTTGACAAAGACGATCTCTGAGCCGTAGCGACCAACAAAAAGGGCAGCCCCTCACAGGACTGCCCTTTTTCATGCGCGAGTGTTTATCTTCGATTCAGGGCCGCGCGCCACTGATATCCGGCGCAGGCTTGTCATCTGCGCTGCTCACATCATCTTCGGCCGTGGCTGGCGGCGGTTCGGCTGGCTCGGGTTCAGGTTCTGGACTGGACGGCGCCGGGTCCTGGACCATCTGCTCCTGCACCACCTGCTCATCGACGCGCGGGTCGAGCGCTGCCACCAGTGGCGAACTCGACATGCTGTCCGGCATCGCGACGTGATGCAGCGGCGCGTCATCGACCTGATGCAGATTGGTCACGGCTTTCGGCCGAATCCGCCACACCAGCACCAGCGCAAAGAAGCTGAAAAACGCATACAGACTCTGGCTGCCGAGAAACTTCATCAGCACGCCGGCCAGCAGCGGCCCGATGCTCGCGCCCACGCCGTAGGTCACCAGCAGCATGGCCGTCAGCGACACCCGTCGATCGCCCTCGACATGGTCGTTGGAAAACGCCACGGCCAAGGGATACAGACAGAACTGCACCAGCGAACAGAGGAAGCCCACCACAAACAGCACTTCCAGCGGCACCTGCGGCAGCACCGCCAACGGCAGCGCCGCCACTGCCAGAAACCCGGCGAAGCAGCGGATCAGCAACGCCCGGTCGTAACGATCGGACAACCAGCCGAGCGGCCACTGCACCAGCAAACCGGCAAAGATGCAGCTACCCATGAACAGACCGACCTGCTCGGTCGACAGCCCTTGCTGCGAGGCATACAACGGCGCCAGACCGTAAAACGAACCGATGATCAAACCAGCGCCAAGCACCGTGCTCAACGATTGCGGCACGCGCTTGATAAAGAAGCGCGGCTCCATCGGCGCCGGATGCAGAGGCGCCGGGTGAATCCGTCGGGTCAGCGCCACCGGCACCAGACACAGCGCAAAGCACAGCGCGACCAGCATCAGCAGCTCCAGCCCGAGGCCCGGGTGCATGACCAGAATCAACTGACCGAGCACCAGGCCCAGATACGAAGCGATCATGTAACCGCTGAACACCAGACCGCGCTGATTGGCGTCGGCCTGCTCGTTGAGCCAGCTCTCGATCACCATGTACTGGCACATCATGCCGAGGCCGACGATGGTCCGCAGCACCAGCCACGCCGGCAGCCAATCGACCAGACCGTGGCCCAGCACCGCCGCACCGACGATCCCGGCACACGCCGAATAGGCGCGAATGTGCCCGACTCGGGCGATCAGTCGGTGACCGATCTTGCCGCCCAGCACCAGACCAAAATAGTTGGCGGCCATCAGCGCACCGACCCACAGGCCGTCGACATTGTCTGCGGCCAGACGCAAGGCCAGATAGGTGGAGAGAAGGCCCGAGCCGATCAACATCATCAGCGAGGCAAAATACAGCGCTCGAAAGGATTTCCAGATTTGGCGCATCGGCGTTCCGAGCGGCTCCTTGCAGTAAAGACCGGGCTAACCAAACGCTAGCCCGGTGGCGACAGTACGTCAGGCCTGGGCTGCTAGAACACGCCGTTCCCAGGGGGTGATTTCATCGAAGAAGCTGGTCAACTCCATGGTCTTCGAAGCGATGTAGCCTTCGATGAACTCGGGTCCGAACAGTTCCCTGGCCAAGTGGCTACGCTTCAGACGTTCCAGAGCAGCATGCAAGGTACACGGCAACGCAAGATTGTCCGGCACGACAAACTCGCCCTGGATCGCCTCGCTGGGCTCAAGTTCCTGCTCGATGCCATGCAAACCCGCGGCCAGACTGGCGGCGAGCGCCAGATAGGGATTGGCGTCGGCACCCGGCAAGCGGTTTTCGACCCGACGAGCGACCGGCGAACTGGCCGGAATACGCAGCCCGGCCGCACGGTTATCGTGTGACCAACAAGCATTGTTCGGCGACGCGTACGGATGGCACAGGCGCTGATAGGAATTCACGTTGGGCGCAAACAGTGCGGTGAAGTCCGCCATGGCTGCCTGCTGCCCGCCGATGAAATGGCGGAACATCGCGGTCGCCTCGCCGCTCGTATCACTGAAGACGTTTCTGCCGCTGCCGATCTCGACCACGCTCTGGTGAATGTGCATCGAACTGCCCGGCGTGTGCGCCAGCGGCTTGGCCATGCACACAACGGTCAGGCCGTGCTTGAGCGCAACTTCTTTGAGCAGGTGCTTGAACAGGAACGTCTGGTCGGCCAGCAGCAACGGATCGCCGTGCAGCAGATTGATCTCGAACTGACTGACGCCCATTTCGTGCATGAACGTATCGCGGGGCAAGCCCAGCGCCGCCATGCATTTGTAGACTTCGCTGAAGAACGGTCGTAGTCCGTTATTGGAGCTGACACTGAACGCCGACTGGCCGTCCTCGCGACGACCGTCGAGGCCGACGGGTGGGCGAAATGCTTGGGTGGGATCAGGGTTGGGCGCGAAAACAAAAAACTCCAGCTCGGTCGCCACCACCGGCGCCAATCCACGCGCCGCGTACCGAGCGATGACACGCTTGAGCAGACCGCGGGTCGACAGCGGCGAGCTTTCGCCGCTCAGCTCGTCGGCGTCGCAAATCGCCAGGGCGCGCGGCTCGTCACTCCAGGGCAGGCGATGGATCTGGGTCGGTTCGGCGACGAGGGCGAGGTCGCCGTCATCGCTGCCGTAAAACCGCGCCGGCGGATAACCGCCCATGATGCACTGCAGCAGCACACCTCGCGCCAACTGCAGACGCCGCCCTTCGAGGAAACCCTCGGCAGTCATCACTTTGCCTCGCGGCACGCCATTAAGATCCGGCGTAACACATTCAATCTCATCAATGCCCGTCAGTCGCTGTGCGAGTGAGCGCTGGCCATCGGTTGTCATGACGCAATCCTTGTTATTGTGCGAGCCGCGAACGGCGACCCGTACAAAATAGGCTCCGGCTGTTCGGAATATCAAGCAGCGTCAGCAAAAACCATTGTTACGGCAGATACAGACTGAACACCCCGCCACCGAGCGGCCCGCCGTTACTGATTTCCGTACGCCCTTCCACACCATTGCGCTGATGCAGCGCCGCGATGCGATTGGCGAAATACAGGCCGAGCCCGGTACTGCCGCTGCTGTGATTGATGCCCTGCACGTAATCGGCCTGACGCTCGAGCATCTCTCGCGGATAACCGGCGCCGTCATCGTTGATGCTCAGGACCAGTTGCCCGGCCTCGTCACTCACGGTGATCAACAATGATTCGCGTGCGTAACGAATGGCGTTGTTGATGCAGTTGCTCAGCACCGAGGCAATCAGCTCGCGATCAAAGAAACCCAACGGGCTTAGCGGGTCGACTTCATAGGTGGCGAGAATGCCGCGGCTGGCGAACACCTCCTGATGCGCGGCCAGTTGCGCCTCGATGAAATCGTCGAGTTCGTGATAGGCCGGTTGCAGCGGCAGCTGATTGACGCCGAGCTTGTACAGCCCGAGCAACTGCACGAGCATGCCGTTGAGGTGAGCGAACTCGAAGTCGATCACGCCCTGCTCCGCGCCCTCACGCTGCGCTTGCGGCAAACGCGCCAGCCATTGGCTGTGCGCCTGCATGAGCATGGCCAGGGAGTTTTTCATGTCGTGGACGGTGGAGGCGATCACCGTGGAGAAATCCAGCGCCTGCTCATCGTGATTCATTCGCCAAACGCCTTGCTTTTCAGCTTCTGATAACGCGCAAACCGCGCGTCGGTGTCGGGCATCAGGCCAACCATTTTCAGGCAGGCCCGACATTCTTCCAGCTCCGCCGACGGCACACTGGTGTCGGTGCCATGCAGCAGCGACTGGGCCAGGTTCAACGCGATGCTGAGGTTCTTCGGTTGCATCTTCAACGCCTTGCGGAACACCTCGCGGGCTTCCACCAGGTTGCCGGTCTTGTACACCCGCACGCCCTGGCGGTTGAGGTCAGCAGCGGCGTTACTGGAACTGAGAATGGTCGGGTCATCGGTGAGCTTGGCGATGTCTTTCATCACCGCCGGGTCGTCGCCGTAGATCTCCGCGCAGCTCTTGAGCATCGAGGTGCCCGCCTCGGCCTGCCCAAGCATCTGCAACTGCTTGGCCACCAGCAACGCCGCTTCCGGGCTCATGAACTGTTCCATGCCATCGAGGCGCATCAGCGCTTGTTCGGTGAGCTTGTCGGCAGTTTCCGCATCGTTGAGCAGCAGACTGGTGGCCTTCATCAGCCGTGCACGAATTTGCAGGCCGGGGTCACTCGGGTTTTCTTTGGCGACCGCGCTGAGCGTCGTGTTGATCTCCAGTCGCGTGCGCGTATCGAGGCCGCGGTCGCTGCCCTTGCTGATCAAGGCATGCGCCAGACCCAGATTGCTTTCCGGGTCCTTGAAGCGCGACTGCGCGCCCTGCGACACGGCCTGACGATAGGCGCGCGAGGCGGTTTCGAAATCCTCGTTGGCCATCGCCAGTTTGCCCAGCAAGGCCTGACGACGCACCGCCAACGGTGACAGGCGAATCGCTTCTTCCAGCACCCGTTGCGCGCCCTTGCTGTCGCCCTCGGCCACCAGCACGTCGGCCATGCCGTCGTACAGCGCAGGCATCATCGGGAAAACCTTCAAGGCTTTCTCATAGACTTCTTTGGCCTGCGTCACCTGTCCGCGTTTGAACAACAGCTTGCCCAGCCCGGCGAACGCCCACGGCAATGGACGGTCGGCGATGATGCCGTCATAGAGGCGTTCCAGCGCTTCGTTCTGATTCATGTCGCGCAGCGCATCGGCGCGATAGCGCAGGCACAGCGGCGAATAGCGGATGTCCTGCTTGCACAGAGCGATGCAGGCGTTGAGCACCTCGACCGGTTTGCCACGGTCTAGGGCTTGCAGAATCGGTTTGAGCAGGGTTTTGCGCTGCTCCAGACGTTCCAGGCGCTGGGCCAGACCGGAGCGGTTGAACGGCTTGGTCAGGTACGCATCGGGCTCGTGTTCCAGCGCACTGAGTACCATCGCCTGACTGGTCTCGGCGGTGACCATGACGAACACCGCTTCGTGACTGATGAGCTTTTCCGACATCAAGTCTTCAAGCACCTGCTGGCCGTTTTTCTTGCCGTCGCCCAGATGGAAATCCTGCAGGATGAAATCGTAGGACTTCTGGGAGCACATTTTCAGCGCCTGTTCACCCGTGTCGGCGGTATCGACATCCTTGACGCCCAGCTCACGCAGCATCGAACGCACGGAACTGCGGAAATCCGAAAAATCATCGACGATCAGAAAGCTTTTTTGGTGATACGACGACATCGACGATTTCCAGGCAAATGAAGAGGGGGCAATTTCAGGCGCGCAGATGATAGCTGCCGGCCAAATGCTATCAAGCGATTTCGCGCGACGTTGCTGTCACCGTACGGGTTATCGGCCGCTCCCTCGAATCTCTTGAAGATAGTTGGTGCGTTTAGGCCAAGAGCGCGGTCAACCCAGAACAACCAGCACGCCATTCGAACTGTGGCAGGAAAAAAGTCGGAAACAGGATTATCCTGCGCAGTTACCCGTGCGTTTTTTGATCCACCGCGACCACACCCCGTCGCCTTCTCAAGGCCGAAGCCATGACCTCGAAATCACCCTCCTCGCCTTCTGCCCCCGAGCGCCAAGGCCTGAGCCCCAGCCACCTGGACTTCCCGGTGGTCGGCATTGGCGCGTCTGCCGGTGGCCTGCAAGCGATCAAGCTGTTTTTCGAGCACATGCCGCAAGACACCGGCATGGCCTTCGTGATCATCCTGCACTTATCGCCGGACCATCAAAGCGTCGCCGACAAGATCATTCAGGATTCAACGCGGATGCCGGTACTGCAAGTGACGCAGCCGGTGCCGATCGAGAAAAACTGCGTGTACGTGATTTCGCCCGCGCAATCGCTGTCGATGAACGATGGTTATTTGCGCGTGAGCGCCGCCGCCACACAAACCACCCGTCACTCAGCGATCGATCTGTTTTTCCGTGATCTCGCCGATGTCCACCGCGAACGAGCGTTTTGCGTGGTGCTGTCGGGCACCGGTTCCGATGGCGCAGTGGGTTTGTCGCGGATCAAGGAACAGGGCGGCGTCACCCTGGCGCAAGTGCCTGAAGATGCCGAATACGACGGCATGCCGCGCGCCGCGATCGAAACGCGGATGGTCGACCTGGTGCTCCCGGTTGTAGAAATGCCGCAGAAGCTGATGGAGTTGTGGAGCAACTCGCAGAACATCACCCTGCCCAGCGCCAATGACCCAGACATCAAAGTGCAATCGCCGTCCAGCGACCAGGAAGCGGCGATTGCCGAACAGCGTCTGCATGACATCCTGATCTATCTGCGCGCCAGCACGGGCCACGATTTCAAGCATTACAAGCGCGCCACCGTACTGCGCCGCATCGAGCGGCGCATGCAGGTCACCAGCCAGTCCGATCTCAGCGCCTATTACCACTACCTGCAAAATACCCCGGACGAAGCCAAGGCATTGTTGGGCGACATGCTGATCGGCGTGACCAACTTTTTCCGCGACCGCGAAGCCTTCGAAGCGCTGGAGCGCGAAGTACTGCCGCAGTTGGTGCAGGCGGTATCCAGCTCGGCGGAAAAAGAGGAATTGCGCGTCTGGTCTGCCGGCTGCTCCACTGGCGAAGAAGCCTACAGCCTGGCGATCCTGCTCGACGATCAGTTGCAGGTCGAAAACAGCAAGGCCAACCTGCAAGTGTTCGCCACCGATATCGATGAACGTGCGATCAGCGTCGGCCGCGCCGGCACTTACCCGCAAGCCATCGTTACCGACGTACCGCCTAATCGCCTGCGCCATTATTTCGTTAAAGACGACGAGCACTACCGCATCCGCAAGGAAATCCGCGAAAAGGTCCTGTTTGCCAAGCACAGCCTGCTGTCCGATCCGCCGTTTTCGCAGATCGATCTGATCACCTGCCGCAACTTGCTGATCTATCTGGATCGCGAAGTACAGCGCGAGATCCTGCAGATGTTCCACTTTGCCTTGCGACCGGGTGGCTTCCTGTTTCTCGGCACTTCGGAAAGCGCCGATGCCTGCCACGAATTGTTCACCCCGGTGGACAAACGCAACCGCATCTTCCGCGCCAAGACCGGCACGCCGAGCAGCCGTCGTACGCCGACCATGCCGCGTGGCGGTTATATGCGCAGCAGCGTTACACGTCCTGAAGTGAAGACCAGCGAACAACCGAAGTTGTCATTCGCCGACATTCATCGTCGCGCGATCGAGCGTTCGGCGCCGCCGAGCATCATTGTCGACAGCAACGCCGATATCCTGCACATGAGCGAAAGCGCCGGGCGCTTTCTGCGGCATGTCGGCGGCGAGCTGTCGCGCAACCTGCTGACGCTGATCCTGCCGGAACTGCGCCTGGAGATTCGCACAACGCTGTTCCAGGTGCAGCAAAGCAACCTGACCGTGCGCTCGCGGGAGGTGATCCTCAAGCGCGAAGAGCGGCAGTTCCGCATCGATCTGATTGCACAACCGTATAAAGACGACGAGTCGGACAGCGAATGCGTGCTGGTGATCTTCGAGGAAGTGGAAATCGATCCCGCCGAACACGCAGCCACCACCATGTTGCAGACCGAGAGCCAGGTGCTGTCGAACCTTGAGCGCGAACTGCAACGCACCAAGCTGCACCTGCAGGACACCATCGAACAGTCGGAAGTCTCCAGCGAAGAACTGAAGGCTTCCAACGAAGAAATGCAGGCCATCAACGAGGAGCTGCGCTCGGCCACCGAAGAGCTGGAAACCAGCAAGGAAGAGCTGCAATCGATCAATGAAGAGCTGCTGACGGTCAACTACGAACTCAAAACCAAAGTTGAAGAAACCGACAAGATCAACGATTACCTGACCAACCTGATCGCCTCGACCGACATCGCCACGGTGTTCGTCGATCGCAGCATGCGTATCAAATGGTTCACCCCGCGCGCCACCGATATTTTCAGCATGCTGCCGGTCGACACCGGGCGCTCACTGCTCGACATCACCCACCGGCTCAACTATGCCGACCTCGCCGAGGACGCAGCGCAAGTGTTCGAGTCGCTGAACATGATCGAACGTGAAGTGAACAGCACCGATAACCGCTGGTACATCGCGCGGTTATTGCCGTATCGCTCCAGCGAAGACCATATCGACGGCACGGTGCTGACCTTCATCGACATCACCAAACGCCGCGCCGCTGAAGAAGAGCTGCGCCTGGGCGAAGAACGCATGCGTCTGGTGGCCGAGAGCACCCGCGATTACGCGATCATCATTCTCGACGAACAAGGCGCGATCACCAGCTGGAACAAAGGCGCCGAACTGATCTTTGGCTACAGCAAGGCCGAGGCCGAGGGTGCTTTCTACGATTTCATCTTTACTGCCGAAGATCGCGCCGCCGGGATGGCCGAGAATGAATTGGCGACCGCCCGTACGCACGGCCGCGCCGAAGACGAACGCTGGCACCAGCGCAAGGACGGCAGCCGCTTCTTCTGCAGTGGCGAAGTCACCCTGCTCAGCGGCGATTATCTGCAAGGCTACGTGAAGATCGCCCGCGACCTGACCGGCCACAAACGCGCGCAGGACGAGCAGAGCCAGGAACTGGCGCAGACGCGCAACACGGTGTCCCTGCGCGACGAATTCTTCGCGGTCATGTCCCATGAACTCAAGCATCCGCTGAACCTGATTCAGCTCAACGCCGAACTGCTGAGGCGTCTTCCGGTCATCCGCACCGCCGGGCCAGCGACCAAAGCGGTCAATACCATCTGCGATGCGGTCAACAGCCAGGCGCGGATCATCGATGACCTGCTCGACGTGGCGCGGGTGCGCACCGGCAAGCTCAAGCTGCAACTGACGCGGGTTGATCTCAGCGCGGTACTGCGTGATATCCATACCGTGGTGATCAACGAACAGCATGCGACGCGGGTTGATCTGCACTTGCCCACCGACCCACTGATCATTCATGCCGACCCGACGCGGGTGGAACAGATCATCTGGAATCTGGTGAACAATGCGCTGAAATTCACACCGCCGACCGGTCGGATCGAATTGATCGCCAGTCGCACTGCGCAAATGGCCCGTCTGGACATCAAAGACAACGGCGTCGGCATCGCCGCAGAAAATCTGGAACATGTGTTCGATCTTTTCGGGCAAGCGGAAAAACAGCACACCAATCATCAGCGCGAAGGTTTGGGGATTGGTCTGTCACTGGTCAGGCAACTGACTGAAGCGCAACACGGCTCGGTACTGGTGACCTCGCCCGGCCTGGGCGCTGGTTGCGCCTTTACCGTGTGCCTGCCATTGGCAATAGATGCGGTCGAGGAAACTTCGACACAAGAGGTTGAAGTAGCGTCCGGCAAACTGGATGGCCTGAGTATCCTGCTGGTGGATGACTCACCGGAAGTACTCGACACGCTGAAGATGCTGCTAGAGATGGAGGATGCGGACGTTACCGCGTTCGATCATCCGGTAGCGGCACTGAAAGCAGCTGAAGGCACACGCTTTGATTTGATCATTTCCGATCTGGGCATGCCGGTCATGAGCGGCTATGAACTGATGAGTGCGTTGCGCAAGTTGCCGCTGGTGAAAAATGTGCCAGCCATCGCCCTCACCGGTTATGGCACACAAAGCGATATGCAGAAGTCCCGTGAGGCGGGTTTTGACCAGCACCTCGGTAAGCCAGTGGCGTATGACGATTTGATCGAAACCATCGATGCGCTGCGCCGCTCGCAACTTCTGTAAACGATTCAGCTCAGATAAGCACGCTGGATGCACACGCGACGGTCGATCGCCTGCTGAAGGCGCGCTTTGCTCTCGGCCCAGATGCCTGGGTCGACGCGCCTCAGGCGCATCAGGTCGAGCATGGCATTCTTGGCATCCAGATATTCTGACCAGGCATCCGACGCCTTGAGTTGAAGGCGCTCGTGCTCGCTCATCTCCATCCGCCGGATCGCCACTATCGATGGGTCGGTCACCACTGCACTCAGCGTTGTCTGAGTACGGTGCGGGGCGGCGAAGACCTGCTGAGCGATAACAATCTCCCGGGCTCGCTCGCTTCCCCATTTCAGCGCAACCTCGCAGGGAACGTCTCTGCCGCGGTCATGAAACTCTTCACTGATCGCTCGCCCCTCCTTCGTATACACGCCGATGAACACTTGTGTGTCGCCACTCAGGCCTACACGAGCCTGGACCTCGATCTGTAAGCCGTCGCTCAGTGTCTCGTCATGGCCGTACATCGACAAACGGCTGTTGATCCATAACCAATAGTTGGCTCCACGACGTCGCATGGTCATCCCCCGCCCCGAAAGACAAACATTAAGGCACTGGATCGAAAGGTTCGCCATGTCGATTCGTCGGCTTGCTCGGCGCCTCGAACTTTCTCGCAGGCAAAACAAAACCCCAACTGCTTTCGCAATTGGGGTTTCGGAATTTAATCTTGACGATGACCTACTCTCACATGGGGAAACCCCACACTACCATCGGCGATGCATCGTTTCACTGCTGAGTTCGGGATGGGATCAGGTGGTTCCAACGCTCTATGGTCGTCAAGAAATTCGGGTACTGACTCGTGACCAGATGGCCTCGCTTCAGAAAATCGGGTATGTGACAGCTTTCGGTGTTTGTGCGTTTCGAACTTTCGGTTCGTTTCGTCTTCACACACCGCAATCTGGTCTGTTCGACGCAAATTGCTTGGGTGTTATATGGTCAAGCCTCACGGGCAATTAGTATTGGTTAGCTCAACGCCTCACAGCGCTTACACACCCAACCTATCAACGTCGTAGTCTTCGACGGCCCTTCAGGGAACTCAAGGTTCCAGTGAGATCTCATCTTGAGGCAAGTTTCCCGCTTAGATGCTTTCAGCGGTTATCTTTCCCGAACATAGCTACCCGGCAATGCCACTGGCGTGACAACCGGAACACCAGAGGTTCGTCCACTCCGGTCCTCTCGTACTAGGAGCAGCCCCTCTCAAATCTCAAACGTCCACGGCAGATAGGGACCGAACTGTCTCACGACGTTCTAAACCCAGCTCGCGTACCACTTTAAATGGCGAACAGCCATACCCTTGGGACCGGCTTCAGCCCCAGGATGTGATGAGCCGACATCGAGGTGCCAAACACCGCCGTCGATATGAACTCTTGGGCGGTATCAGCCTGTTATCCCCGGAGTACCTTTTATCCGTTGAGCGATGGCCCTTCCATACAGAACCACCGGATCACTAAGACCTACTTTCGTACCTGCTCGACGTGTCTGTCTCGCAGTCAAGCGCGCTTTTGCCTTTATACTCTACGACCGATTTCCGACCGGTCTGAGCGCACCTTCGTACTCCTCCGTTACTCTTTAGGAGGAGACCGCCCCAGTCAAACTACCCACCATACACTGTCCTCGATCCGGATAACGGACCTGAGTTAGAACCTCAAAGTTGCCAGGGTGGTATTTCAAGGATGGCTCCACGCGAACTGGCGTCCACGCTTCAAAGCCTCCCACCTATCCTACACAAGCAAATTCAAAGTCCAGTGCAAAGCTATAGTAAAGGTTCACGGGGTCTTTCCGTCTAGCCGCGGATACACTGCATCTTCACAGCGATTTCAATTTCACTGAGTCTCGGGTGGAGACAGCGCCGCCATCGTTACGCCATTCGTGCAGGTCGGAACTTACCCGACAAGGAATTTCGCTACCTTAGGACCGTTATAGTTACGGCCGCCGTTTACCGGGGCTTCGATCAAGAGCTTCGCGTTAGCTAACCCCATCAATTAACCTTCCGGCACCGGGCAGGCGTCACACCCTATACGTCCACTTTCGTGTTTGCAGAGTGCTGTGTTTTTAATAAACAGTCGCAGCGGCCTGGTATCTTCGACCGGCATGAGCTTACGGAGCAAGTCCTTCACCCTCACCGGCGCACCTTCTCCCGAAGTTACGGTGCCATTTTGCCTAGTTCCTTCACCCGAGTTCTCTCAAGCGCCTTGGTATTCTCTACCCAACCACCTGTGTCGGTTTGGGGTACGGTTCCTGGTTACCTGAAGCTTAGAAGCTTTTCTTGGAAGCATGGCATCAACCACTTCGTCACCCAAAGGGTAACTCGTCATCAGCTCTCGGCCTTAAGATCCCGGATTTACCTAAGATCTCAGCCTACCACCTTAAACTTGGACAACCAACGCCAAGCTGGCCTAGCCTTCTCCGTCCCTCCATCGCAATAACCAGAAGTACAGGAATATTAACCTGTTTTCCATCGACTACGCTTTTCAGCCTCGCCTTAGGGACCGACTAACCCTGCGTCGATTAACGTTGCGCAGGAAACCTTGGTCTTTCGGCGTGGGTGTTTTTCACACCCATTGTCGTTACTCATGTCAGCATTCGCACTTCTGATACCTCCAGCAAGCTTCTCAACTCACCTTCACAGGCTTACAGAACGCTCCTCTACCGCATCACCCGAAGGTGATACCCGTAGCTTCGGTGTATGGTTTGAGCCCCGTTACATCTTCCGCGCAGGCCGACTCGACTAGTGAGCTATTACGCTTTCTTTAAAGGGTGGCTGCTTCTAAGCCAACCTCCTAGCTGTCTAAGCCTTCCCACATCGTTTCCCACTTAACCATAACTTTGGGACCTTAGCTGACGGTCTGGGTTGTTTCCCTTTTCACGACGGACGTTAGCACCCGCCGTGTGTCTCCCATGCTCGGCACTTGTAGGTATTCGGAGTTTGCATCGGTTTGGTAAGTCGGGATGACCCCCTAGCCGAAACAGTGCTCTACCCCCTACAGTGATACATGAGGCGCTACCTAAATAGCTTTCGAGGAGAACCAGCTATCTCCGAGCTTGATTAGCCTTTCACTCCGATCCACAGGTCATCCGCTAACTTTTCAACGGTAGTCGGTTCGGTCCTCCAGTCAGTGTTACCTAACCTTCAACCTGCCCATGGATAGATCGCCCGGTTTCGGGTCTATTCCCAGCGACTAGACGCCCTATTAAGACTCGCTTTCGCTACGCCTCCCCTATTCGGTTAAGCTCGCCACTGAAAATAAGTCGCTGACCCATTATACAAAAGGTACGCAGTCACCCAACAAAGTGGGCTCCCACTGCTTGTACGCATACGGTTTCAGGATCTATTTCACTCCCCTCTCCGGGGTTCTTTTCGCCTTTCCCTCACGGTACTAGTTCACTATCGGTCAGTCAGTAGTATTTAGCCTTGGAGGATGGTCCCCCCATATTCAGACAAAGTTTCTCGTGCTCCGTCCTACTCGATTTCATTGATAAGAGATTTTCGCGTACAGGGCTATCACCCACTATGGCCGCACTTTCCAGAGCGTTCCGCTAATCTCAAATCAACTTAAGGGCTAGTCCCCGTTCGCTCGCCACTACTAAGGGAATCTCGGTTGATTTCTTTTCCTCAGGGTACTTAGATGTTTCAGTTCCCCTGGTTCGCCTCTTGCACCTATGTATTCAGTACAAGATAACCATCTTGTGATGGCTGGGTTCCCCCATTCAGACATCTCCGGATCAAAGTCTGTTTGCCGACTCCCCGAAGCTTTTCGCAGGCTACCACGTCTTTCATCGCCTCTGACTGCCAAGGCATCCACCGTATGCGCTTCTTCACTTGACCATATAACCCCAAGCAATCTGGTTATACTGTGAAGACGACATTCGCCGAAAATTCGAATTTCTCAACTAAGAGAACTCACAAATTTTACCTTAGCCTGATCCGTTACCAGTGAAAGTAACGTTCAGTCTATCTTTCTATCACATACCCAAATTTTTAAAGAACGAACTAGTCAAAGACTAGAAATCAACATTCACCATCACAACGATGGAATGCTCATTTCTAAGCTTTATACAAGAGAAGCAGTAGTGGTGGAGCCAAGCGGGATCGAACCGCTGACCTCCTGCGTGCAAGGCAGGCGCTCTCCCAGCTGAGCTATGGCCCCGTATTTCTACAGGCGTTTCCCACACAAAATTGGTGGGTCTGGGCAGATTCGAACTGCCGACCTCACCCTTATCAGGGGTGCGCTCTAACCAACTGAGCTACAGACCCAATTTCGGGCTGCTTCTATCGTCTTCTTCAATGAATCAAGCAATTCGTGTGGGAGCTCATGGAGCAGCTGATGTCGTCGATTAAGGAGGTGATCCAGCCGCAGGTTCCCCTACGGCTACCTTGTTACGACTTCACCCCAGTCATGAATCACACCGTGGTAACCGTCCTCCCGAAGGTTAGACTAGCTACTTCTGGTGCAACCCACTCCCATGGTGTGACGGGCGGTGTGTACAAGGCCCGGGAACGTATTCACCGTGACATTCTGATTCACGATTACTAGCGATTCCGACTTCACGCAGTCGAGTTGCAGACTGCGATCCGGACTACGATCGGTTTTATGGGATTAGCTCCACCTCGCGGCTTGGCAACCCTTTGTACCGACCATTGTAGCACGTGTGTAGCCCAGGCCGTAAGGGCCATGATGACTTGACGTCATCCCCACCTTCCTCCGGTTTGTCACCGGCAGTCTCCTTAGAGTGCCCACCATAACGTGCTGGTAACTAAGGACAAGGGTTGCGCTCGTTACGGGACTTAACCCAACATCTCACGACACGAGCTGACGACAGCCATGCAGCACCTGTCTCAATGTTCCCGAAGGCACCAATCCATCTCTGGAAAGTTCATTGGATGTCAAGGCCTGGTAAGGTTCTTCGCGTTGCTTCGAATTAAACCACATGCTCCACCGCTTGTGCGGGCCCCCGTCAATTCATTTGAGTTTTAACCTTGCGGCCGTACTCCCCAGGCGGTCAACTTAATGCGTTAGCTGCGCCACTAAGAGCTCAAGGCTCCCAACGGCTAGTTGACATCGTTTACGGCGTGGACTACCAGGGTATCTAATCCTGTTTGCTCCCCACGCTTTCGCACCTCAGTGTCAGTATCAGTCCAGGTGGTCGCCTTCGCCACTGGTGTTCCTTCCTATATCTACGCATTTCACCGCTACACAGGAAATTCCACCACCCTCTACCATACTCTAGCTCGACAGTTTTGAATGCAGTTCCCAGGTTGAGCCCGGGGATTTCACATCCAACTTAACGAACCACCTACGCGCGCTTTACGCCCAGTAATTCCGATTAACGCTTGCACCCTCTGTATTACCGCGGCTGCTGGCACAGAGTTAGCCGGTGCTTATTCTGTCGGTAACGTCAAAATTGCAGAGTATTAATCTACAACCCTTCCTCCCAACTTAAAGTGCTTTACAATCCGAAGACCTTCTTCACACACGCGGCATGGCTGGATCAGGCTTTCGCCCATTGTCCAATATTCCCCACTGCTGCCTCCCGTAGGAGTCTGGACCGTGTCTCAGTTCCAGTGTGACTGATCATCCTCTCAGACCAGTTACGGATCGTCGCCTTGGTGAGCCATTACCTCACCAACTAGCTAATCCGACCTAGGCTCATCTGATAGCGCAAGGCCCGAAGGTCCCCTGCTTTCTCCCGTAGGACGTATGCGGTATTAGCGTTCCTTTCGAAACGTTGTCCCCCACTACCAGGCAGATTCCTAGGCATTACTCACCCGTCCGCCGCTGAATCCAGGAGCAAGCTCCTTTCATCCGCTCGACTTGCATGTGTTAGGCCTGCCGCCAGCGTTCAATCTGAGCCATGATCAAACTCTTCAGTTCAAACATCTTTGGGTTTTTAAGAAACCCTAAACTTGGCTCAGCAATCGTTGGTTACATCTTTGATTTCTCGCGGAGTAACTTGTGATGCTGATAATCTTGTTGACTATCAGCCTGACTCCACAAGCACCCACACGAATTGCTTGATTCAGTTGTTAAAGAGCGGTTGGTTAAGATCTTTCGTCTCAACCGAGGCGCGCATTCTACAGCAGCCTCATTTGCTGTCAAGTGATTATTTTCAGAAGCTTTCGAAGATTTCTTCAACAACTTCAACCACTTGCGCTTCCGATCTCTCGTCAGCGGGAGGCGAATTCTACAGCGTTACACGCTGCTGTCAACACCTCTTTTTCAACTCCCTTTCGGGCTTCGATGAACTGAAGCCGTTTACTGCCGAAACCTACTTAACTCGTTGAATCTCAAGGAATTTTCCGTTTCGACTGCGCCGGAAGTGGGGCGAATTATAGACAGATACGATCCACCGTCAAGTGGTAATTTCGCTTTTCCGGAATTCTCTTTTCACTACGCCTCTTATCCCGTCTTATATAGAAGCGACGCCAGAGGCCAGCCCAACGGCCCCCGCAAACAGGCAGCCAAATATCACCCCTATGGGGATGAGCAGCTATCTAAAAGGGAGGGAATAGATATGAATGGTGTCCCAGGGCAGGTTCGAACTGCCAACCTTCCCCTTAGGAGGGGGATGCTCTATCCAATTGAGCTACTGAGACACAGGTAAGCCGCAGCAGGCGCTGCGTGACGGACGGCGTGCATGTTAACGGCCGAACCCTGATTTGTCATGTCATCCCCACTGCTTTTTAAGTGTAGGCCGCTGCCTCACTCGGTTGCGGGAAGAATTACCCGCATTTTGCACGACCTAAAAAACACCGCCATTGCAGATTGCAATCCCTGCCGTCGGGGGAAATCGTTCAAATGGCTGTTTTTAAAGGACTTAACAGCCATCAGGCTGTTGGCACGACGAGTGCTTTGCCTGTTCTATAAGTAAACATTCGGAGCCCTGCCCATGAACAGCACCCTGTTGCTTGCAAACGCAATTGCTCTGGCGGTTTTGGTCGGCACTCAGTTTATCCCCGAGCGAAAAGCGCCCGAATCCGTGGCTCAACGCGTACCGCATTACTTGCAAGTGCAAAAGGCGCCTCAATTCGCGGTGTTAAGCAACCAGGGCGCGCCACAAGCAGTGAGCGATTCCGAGCGGTCTTCTGCGGCGACCTCCGAACGACTGGTTTTTTGAATATCTTCAGGAGTACAAAATGATGTCCAAGTCAGCTGCGGGATTTCTGATCCTTGCCCTATTGAGCGGCGTTGCGCATTTTTCGCTGTTCGAGGACACCGAGATCAGCCTGCCGCTGGTTGGCAGCGGGATTTTTGCCGCGCTATTCTTACTGGCATTAGCTGCCGGACGCAAAATCAAATTCGATCCGGTTTTGCGCTGAGCGCAATCAAAGCCAAAAGTTGATTCACGGCATCCATCAGGCTCCCGGAGTTGTCGATGAGGTGCACAGGCCCATCACTTGACCTCCTATCCCTGAACTGCGCATTACGACCGAGCCTCTGATCGATCTGCTCAAGCGTTTCACGACCACGATTGAGCAGCCGCTCGCGTAACACATCGTCCCGCACCGTCAACAAGACTGCTACAAGCGTCGGGTAACGCGTCATCGCCTGGCGCAGGTTGGCTCGCGAACCATTTACCAATACATGCTGACCAGCGGCCAAGCGATCATCCATCTCCACGGGAATGCCATACGACAGGCCATTGGCCTTCCAAGCCAAGGCAAAATCGCCACGGCGCTCGCGTTGGTCGAACTCATCTGGCGTCACCCCAATGGCATCCTCCCCTACCGATTCGGCGGACCGGGTAATCACCCGACGCATGACTTCGCAATTGAGTGCGCGCAATGATTGACGGGCAGCCTCGATCAGACTGTCTTTGCCGGAGCCGGATGGGCCCATCAGATAAATAAGCTTGCCATCCATCCTTTAAACGTCCCCTGCGGTTGCCCGCCACTAGTAAATCGGCAATTTGCCACTATCCTGTAAAGGTAGGTAACAAGGATGCGCAGCTGCTTAGCATGCACGTTATGGCGCTCTCGAGCATCCATGTAAGCCAATGACACCCAAGCAGAGCACGGGAGACAGGCAAAGATTTCCAACCAGTCCGCATTTCTGATGATTGGTGCTGGCATTACGCCTTTACCCGGCTCAATATTTGTCACAGAATTGGCGCCAATGATCTGGCAATTTTGAGGCATGATGCCGGCCTCTTAACAATTCAGGTTGAACCATTTGGCGCGGATGCTTGTCCTACCACACATCCTGCGGCCAATCCCGAGAACCGCTCCCCTGAACTAACCGGTTAAATATATGCGCCCATTGAAACAGGCAATTTATTCCAGCCGTACGGCTGACAAGTTCGTCGTACGTCTGCCAGACGGAATGCGTGAACGCATTGCCGAGGTGGCTCGCAATCATCATCGCAGCATGAACTCCGAGATCATTGCGCGCCTTGAGCAGAGTCTTATTCAGGAAGGCGCACTGGGCGAAGAGCTGAGCATGCGCCTGGACAGCCCGGAGCTGTCGTTGCACGAGCGCGAGCTGTTGCAACGCTTCCGTCAGTTGTCGCACCGTCAGCAGAACGCACTGGTTTCGCTGATTGCACATGATGCAGAAATGGCCGCAGACGCGTCCTGAGTAACAACGAACACCTCAAGCCAGCTTTGATAGCTGGCTTTTTTTTGCCCGAAATTTGCGTTCTCACAGGCAAAAAAAACCCGCCAGATTGGCGGGTTGTTTCAGCGCGATCAGTTAGAGCAAGAAGATCGTCGCCAGCCCCAGGAAGATGAAGAAACCACCGCTGTCGGTCATGGCAGTGATCATCACGCTGGCACCCATTGCCGGATCTCGGCCCATCTTCGCCAGCGTCATCGGAATCAATACCCCCATCAGCGCAGCCAACAGCAGGTTCAGCGTCATCGCGGCAGTCATCACCACGCCTAGCGACCAACTGCCGTAAAGCAGATAGGCAACCACACCGATTACCCCACCCCAGACCAGGCCATTGATCAGACCTACCGCAAGCTCCTTGCGCATCAGCCGCGAGGTATTACCGGTGCTGACCTGATCGAGCGCCATCGCTCGCACGATCATGGTGATTGTCTGATTACCGGAGTTGCCGCCGATACCGGCGACAATCGGCATCAATGCTGCGAGTGCTACCAGCTTCTCGATCGACCCCTCGAACAGACCGATCACTCGTGATGCGACAAACGCCGTGATCAGGTTGATCGCCAGCCATGCCCAACGGTTGCGCAGCGACTTCCAGACGGACGCGAAGATATCTTCCTCTTCGCGCAGACCTGCCATATTCAGGACTTCGTTTTCGCTCTCTTCACGAATCAGGTCGACCATCTCGTCAATCGTCAGACGGCCGATCAGCTTGCCGTTCTTGTCGACCACCGGCGCCGAGATCAAGTCGTAACGTTCAAAGGCCTGCGCAGCATCGTAGGCGTCTTCGTCCGGGTGAAAGCTCACCGGATCGCTGGCCATGACTTCGGCGACCTGCTTCTCCGGATCATTGACCAGCAGACGCTTGATCGGCAGTACACCCTTGAGCACACCGTCGTAATCGACCACGAACAGTTTATCAGTATGGCCGGGGAGCTCTTTCAGGCGGCGCAGATAACGCAGAACCACTTCGAGACTGACATCCTCACGGATGGTCACCATCTCGAAGTCCATCAATGCACCGACCTGGTCCTCATCGTAGGACAGGGCAGAACGCACGCGTTCACGCTGCTGATTGTCGAGGCTCTCCATCAGCTCATGGACGACGTCTCGCGGCAGCTCGGAAGCCAGGTCAGCGAGTTCGTCGGCGTCCATGTCCTTGGCAGCCGCGAGCAGTTCGTGATCGTCCATGTCGGCGATCAGCGTTTCACGAACGGAATCGGATACTTCGAGCAGAATATCGCCGTCGCGGTCAGCCTTGACCAATTGCCAGAGCGTCAGACGATCGTCCAGCGGCAGGGCTTCGAGAATGTAGGCGACGTCGGCGGAGTGCAGATCATCGAGCTTGCGTTGCAGCTCGACGAGATTTTGCCGGTGAACGAGGTTTTCGACGCGGTCGTGGTGCGGACCTTCCTGACGATGAGTCAGGTCCTCGACGACACGCTGGCGCTGCAACAGCTCGACCACCTGAGCCAGGCGATCCTGCAGGCTTTCTTGAGTTTTCTTTACTTCGATTTCAGACATAGGCGAACTCCACTCCCAGCAGCGGGGCACGCCGGAAGGATCAATCAGTCAATTCATGATTGGTGAAACGGGGTACTGAGTAACTACTGGGTAAGTCCATGGAATTTTTCCATAAGCCCCGGCGGGGCTGACGGGCGCAATGATACACCGCTTGACGGTTTTAAACGTTAAAAAATCACGGCCGAAACAAGCGCTTGCGAAACAATTCTGAGCGCCGTCCTGAACCCTGCAACTGCGACGACTCATTCTGAAAAGAAAACACACCGGCAGCAGAAAATGTAGCGGCTACGCTTGGAGACAGATCGTCATGGAGGACATCGAATGCTGTTCAAACCCTATGTTTTTCTGCTACCCGCCTGCCTGCTTTGCCTGCCATCCAGCGCAGCGCCTGTTTCGCTTCATCGTTGCGAGGCCAGCGACGGCAGCGTCACGTTCACTTCAATGAGCTGTGCGCAAGGAGAGCAGCGCTCGACACAAGAAGTACACCCCTACTCGCCCGGATCGGTTGCCGTAATGCCCGAGCACAACCACGAACGCATGACCGAACTGAAGGCCATGAGGCGAGAACCCGGCGTGGTTGCTCATGCTGAAGACAACTGCGGAAATCTGATCGATAACCGACAGCGGCGCGAAGCGATCATTAATCGGCGCGTTATCGCCGGCATGAGCCAGCAGGACGTCGAAAGCGCATTAGGCAAGCCGGACAAGGTGAATATCAGAACGTCGACGACCCGCTACAGTTACGACCTCAAGCGAGGCCGCACTGCTCAGATCGATTTTGACGAGCGAGGATGCGTGAAGGCAAAAGCCAAATCCCGGACAGCAAAAAGCCCGCGTTAAACGCGGGCTTTTTGGTATATGGTGCACTCGACAGGATTCGAACCTGTGACCGCTCGGTTCGTAGCCGAGTACTCTATCCAGCTGAGCTACGAGTGCAATTTGTGTTTTTAGCCCAGACCACAACTGGATGAAGCCAAGTTACCCGCATCGCTGCAACTAACTCTTAAATGGTGCACTCGACAGGATTCGAACCTGTGACCGCTCGGTTCGTAGCCGAGTACTCTATCCAGCTGAGCTACGAGTGCATTTGTGTTTTTAGACCAGCTCACATCTGGTTGAAGCCGAGTTACCTGCATCGCTGCAACTAACTCTTAAATGGTGCACTCGACAGGATTCGAACCTGTGACCGCTCGGTTCGTAGCCGAGTACTCTATCCAGCTGAGCTACGAGTGCATTTGTTGCGCCGCATTATAGCCCGTCTAATCTCTATTCCAACCACTTTTTCTAGTAAATTCAATCACTTACCGAAAAAGCCAGATTACAACGTACTAAGCAAATAATGGCGGAGAACGGGGGATTCGAACCCCCGACACCCTTGTGAGGTGTACTCCCTTAGCAGGGGAGCGCCTTCGGCCACTCGGCCAGCTCTCCGCAACACGGGGCGTATCTTAACCAACCTTTTCCCCGTTTGCAAACATAAAAATCGATAAAAATTAATGGCTTGGTTCTTCGTCCTTCTCTTTCTTTATACGCAGGTAAATTTCCTCACGGTGCACGGCAACCTCTTTCGGCGCGTTGACGCCGATGCGCACCTGGTTTCCTTTAACGCCGAGCACGGTCACGGTGATTTCGCCATCACCGATAATCAGGCTTTCTGCGCACCGACGAGTCAGAATCAGCATACCTTTCTCCTCACGCAATTCTTTCAGGGACAACAGTCTGCAAAAAAAAGGCACCCGACCTACAACCGGAGCGATCGTAGCCCTACATGCCTGAGTATTGACCAGCGCGAGCAAAAGAACAGTTCAGGGCTCGCGCCATTCAAAAATAAAGGGCGCGGTCAGACCGCGCCCTTCAAGAAACGGAATTACTCGCCCTGACGGGCCGGAGCATCCAGTTCGAAAGCCGTGTGCAGGGCGCGCACGGCCAGTTCCAGGTACTTCTCTTCGATCACCACGGAAACCTTGATTTCCGACGTCGAGATCATCTGGATGTTGATGCTTTCCTTGGCCAGCGATTCGAACATGCGGCTGGCAACGCCCGCGTGGGAACGCATGCCGACGCCGACGATCGAGACCTTGGCAATCTTCGTGTCGCCAACCACTTCACGGGCACCGATCTCGCGAGCGGTGTTTTCCAGCACGGTCTGTGCGGCCTGATAGTCGTTGCGGTGCACGGTGAAGGTGAAGTCGGTGGTGTTATCGTGCGCGACGTTTTGCACGATCATGTCGACTTCGATGTTCGCGGCACTGATCGGGCCGAGAATCTTGAATGCCACACCCGGGGTGTCTGGCACACCACGGATGGTCAGCTTGGCTTCATCGCGGTTGAAAGCGATGCCGGAAATGATCGGCTGTTCCATGGTTTCCTCTTCATCAATAGTAATGAGGGTGCCCGGACCCTCCTTGAAGCTGTGCAGTACGCGCAGCGGAACGTTGTACTTGCCGGCAAACTCCACCGCACGGATCTGCAACACCTTGGAACCAAGGCTGGCCATTTCCAGCATCTCTTCGAAGGTGATCTTGTCCAGACGCTGTGCAACCGGGACAACACGCGGGTCGGTGGTGTAAACGCCGTCAACGTCGGTATAGATCTGGCACTCGTCAGCCTTCAGCGCTGCCGCCAACGCCACGCCAGTGGTGTCGGAACCGCCACGACCAAGGGTGGTGATGTTGCCGTGCTCGTCGACGCCCTGGAAACCGGCGACAACCACCACGCGACCGGCTTTCAGGTCACCGCGAATCTTCTGGTCATCAATCTGCAAGATACGCGCTTTATTGTGCGCACTGTCTGTCAGGATCCGCACCTGATTACCGGTGTACGACACCGCTGGCACACCGCGCTTGATCAGCGCCATGGCCAACAGGGCAATCGTCACCTGCTCACCGGTGGAAACGATCACGTCCAGTTCACGCGGAACCGGTTGCGTCTCGCCACTGATTTGCTTGGCCAGATCGATCAGACGGTTGGTTTCGCCGCTCATTGCCGACAGCACGACCACCAGGTCATCGCCGGCATCACGGAATTTCTTAACCTTGTCGGCGACCTGCTCGATTCTCTCGACAGTGCCGACCGAGGTGCCTCCAAATTTCTGTACGATCAAAGCCATTTCAAAGCCGCCTCTGCCCATGAAGGGCGCCCAATAATCAATCGAACAGCCGCCCGGCGCGCCACTAGACTGCGGGCCGGGCGAACCGTCTTATAAACCCTGCTCGACGAATGGAACGGTCAGCGCCAGTGCGCCATCCAGCGCGCCGGCATCGACACCGCCGCCCTGCGCCATGTCCGGACGACCACCGCCCTTCCCGCCCACTGCCGCAGCAGCCTGTTTCATCAAATCACCGGCTTTGAGTTGGCCAGTCAGGTCCTTGGTTACACCTGCAACCAGTACGACCTTTTCCTCATGGACACCGCCGAGCAGGATCACTGCGCGGCCGAGTTTGTTTTTCAGCTGATCGACCAGCGCCAGCAGCGCCTTGCCGTCCTGACCGTCCAGACGTGCGGCCAGAACCTTCACGTCCTTGACGTCCACTGCCGAGGCCGACAGATCGTCGCCCGCGGCACTGGCTGCCTTGGCCTGCAACTGCTCGAGTTGCTTCTCCAGCAGACGGTTGCGCTCGAGCACAGCCGACAGCTTGTCGATCAAATTGTCACGGCTGCCCTTGACCAGGCTGGCCGCTTCCTTGAGTTGTTCTTCGGCAGCGTTGAGGTACGCCAGCGCCGCGGCACCGGTAACGGCTTCGATACGACGCACGCCCGACGCCACACCGCCCTCGCTGATGATCTTCAGCAGGCCGATGTCGCCGGTGCGGTTGGCGTGGATCCCGCCGCACAGTTCGACGGAGAAATCGCCGCCCATGCTCAGCACGCGCACGCTGTCACCGTATTTTTCGCCGAACAGCGCCATGGCGCCTTTGTTCTTCGCGGTTTCGATGTCGGTCTCTTCGGTTTCAACCGCAGAGTTCTTGCGGATCTCGGCGTTGACGATATCTTCCAGCTGCTTGATCTGCGCAGGCTTGATCGCTTCGAAGTGGCTGAAGTCGAAACGCAGGCGCTGGCTGTCGACCAACGAACCTTTCTGCTGCACGTGCTCACCCAGAACCTGACGCAATGCCGCGTGCAGCAAGTGGGTGGCCGAGTGGTTCAACGCGGTGGCGTGACGCACTTCGGCGTCGACGTGGGTTTCCACCGGCGCGCCGATGGTCAGGCTGCCGGACGCCAGCACGCCGTGATGCAGGAACGCGCCGCCAGTCTTGGTGGTGTCGCGCACGTCGAAACGGCTGCTGCCGGCCTGAATGAAACCGCAGTCGCCGATCTGGCCACCGGACTCGGCGTAGAACGGTGTCTGGTTGAGGACGATCACCGCCTCTTCGCCTTCGCTCAGCACGTCGACCGACTGGCCGTCCTTATAGATAGCCACGATTTTCGCCGAACCGCTGGTGGCGGCGTAACCAGTGAACTCGGTGGCGACGTCAACCTTGACCAGCGTGTTGTAGTCCAGACCGAACGAGCTGGCGGAACGCGCACGCACGCGCTGGGCTTCCATTTCACGCTCGAAGCCGACTTCATCGACAGTCAGGCCGCGTTCGCGGGCGATGTCAGCGGTCAGGTCCATCGGGAAACCGTAGGTGTCGTAGAGTTTGAACACCACGTCGCCCGGGACCACGGTGCCTTTGAGCTCGGCCAGGTCCTGCTCGAGAATTTTCAGGCCGTGCTCCAGCGTCTTGGAGAACTGTTCTTCTTCAGCCTTGAGCACGCGTTCGATGTTGCTCTGCTGTTTCTTCAGTTCCGGGAACGCTTCGCCCATCTCGGCCACCAGCGCCGCGACGATCTTGTAGAAGAAGCTGCCGGTGGCGCCGAGCTTGTTGCCGTGACGGCAAGCGCGACGAATGATCCGGCGCAGCACGTATCCACGGCCTTCGTTGGACGGCAGCACACCGTCGGCAATCAGGAAGCCGCACGAACGGATGTGGTCGGACACCACTTTGAGCGAAGACTGATCACCGTTTTCGCAACCGATCGCTTCAGCCGAAGCCTTCAGCAGGTTCTTGAACAGGTCGATGTCGTAGTTGGAGTTGACGTGCTGCATCACCGCACTGATCCGCTCCAGGCCCATGCCGGTGTCGACCGACGGCGCTGGCAACGGATGCAACACGCCGTCGGCGGTGCGGTTGAACTGCATGAACACGTTGTTCCAGATTTCGATGTAACGGTCGCCATCTTCTTCCGGCGAGCCCGGCGGGCCACCCCAGATGTGCTCGCCGTGATCGTAGAAAATCTCGGTGCAGGGGCCGCACGGGCCGGTGTCGCCCATGGTCCAGAAGTTGTCCGAGGCGTACGGCGCGCCTTTGTTGTCGCCAATGCGGATCATGCGCTCGGCCGGCACGCCGATTTTTTGCGTCCAGATGTCATACGCTTCGTCGTCGGTAGCGTAGACGGTGACCCAGAGTTTTTCCTTCGGCAGCTTCAGCACGCCGGTCAGGAAGGTCCAGGCAAAGGTGATCGCGTCGTGCTTGAAGTAATCGCCGAAGCTGAAGTTACCGAGCATTTCGAAGAACGTGTGGTGACGGGCGGTATAACCGACGTTTTCCAGGTCACTGTTCTTGCCCCCGGCGCGCACGCACTTCTGGCTGCTGGTCGCACGGGTGTAGGCACGTTTTTCCTGGCCCAGGAAGCAGTCCTTGAACTGGTTCATCCCCGCGTTGGTGAACAGCAGGGTTGGGTCGTTGCCCGGAATCAAAGAGCTGGAGGCTACACGGGTGTGGCCTTGCTCTTCGAAGAAGCGAAGGAAGGCTTCACGGATTTCTGCGCTTTTCATTAGGTTCTTCCACGGAGGCTGCGGCCAAAGGCCTGTTCGAAACGTCAGAGACGAAGCGACGGCAAAGGGCCGCATTATATCGGCCCTGCGCGCGGGGTACAGCGTGTTTATACGATAGAAACGGTCAATTGGACGGCTAACGCTGTCACTTGCGTGAAAACTCGACGAATGTCGCGATCACTTGCTCGATTTGTGCGCGGCTGACATCCATGTGCGTAACCATGCGCAGACGTGCAGCAGCGCTGAGCTTGATCCCGCGCTCAGCCGCGAAGGCCTTGAGCGGCTCGGCCCTGTCGCCCATTTGCACATAAACCATGTTGGTTTGCACGGGTTCGACGACGAAACCGGCCTCACGCAGACCCTCGGCCAGCTGTTGCGCGTTGGCGTGATCATCGGCCAGCCGCCCGACGTGATGATCCAGCGCGTACAACCCCGCCGCTGCCAGCACGCCGGCCTGGCGCATGCCGCCGCCGACCATTTTGCGCAAACGCCGGGCCTTGCCGATCAGTTGTTCGGAACCGCACAGCACCGAGCCGACCGGAGCACCGAGGCCTTTGGACAGGCACACCGAGACCGAATCGAAGTACTGAGTGATTTCCCGCGCATCGACACCCAATTTGACCGCCGCGTTGTAAAGGCGCGCGCCGTCCAGGTGCAATTGCAGGCCATGCTGCTGAGTGAAGCGTCGCGCCCGGGCCAGATACTCCAACGGCAGCACTTTGCCTTGCATGGTGTTTTCCAGCGCCAGAAGGCGCGTACGGGCGAAGTGAAAGTCGTCCGGTTTGATCGCCGCCGCGACCTGCTCCAGATCGAGCGAACCATCAGCCTGCACTTCCAGCGGCTGCGGCTGGATCGAACCGAGCACCGCCGCGCCACCGCCCTCGTACTTGTAGGTGTGCGCCTGCTGGCCGACGATGTATTCGTCGCCGCGCTCGCAGTGCGCCATCAACCCGAGCAGGTTGCTCATCGTCCCGGTCGGCACGAACAGCGCCGCAGCGAAACCCAGACGACTGGCCAGTTCAGCCTCCAGACGGTTGACCGAAGGGTCTTCGCCGTACACGTCGTCACCGGTGTCCGCCGCCAGCATGGCGTCGAGCATGGCGGGAGTCGGTTGGGTGACGGTGTCGCTGCGAAGATCGATAACGCTCATGAACCTGGCCTCTGGTCAGCAGGGGGAATCCCTTTGTGAAGTGGGATTACTGCGGTCATGGCGCGGATTAATCAAGCCTTCAACGAGGAAAAATCACTGCCTTGCTGAAAAAGCACCCTCCCACCGGGTCTGTGCACGGCTGGAAAATATGTGTTACAAACTTGCCGCCGTCCAACAAAGGGGCGGCACAAACGTTCTCAGGGCGGGGTGCAATTCCCCACCGGCGGTAATTGCGCGCAATGCGCATAGCCCGCGAGCGCTTGGCGGCGAGCACGGCAATGGCGGTGGTCGGCGGCAAGGTCAGCAGACCCGGTGTGATTCCGGGGCCGACGGTCATAGTCCGGATGAAGAGAGAACGGGAGCAAAAGCACAGGGCCGTCCGCGCGTTGTCGTGCGTGTGCGCACCCTGGCATCCCTTTCGATTCATAACGCCCTGTTTTTCACACAAACAGGAGTCTGAACATGCAACCCACCGCTATCGATAGCAAAAGCAAACACCCGCACGGCGAGCGCGTCGCGTTTATCCAGGCCTGCTGGCACAAGGAAATTGTCGACCAGAGCCGCAAAGGCTTCGTCGCTGAAATGCTGGTGCAGGGGTATCAGGAATCGGACATCGATTTCTTCGAAGTCGGCGGCGCCTTTGAAATGCCTCTGCACGCCAAACTGCTGGCCAAGACCGGTCGCTATGCCGGCATCGTCGCCGCAGCCCTGGTCGTGGACGGCGGCATTTACCGCCACGAGTTCGTTGCTCAGTCAGTGGTCAGCGGCCTGATGCAGGTGCAGCTGGAAACCGAAGTGCCGGTGTTCTCGGTGTCACTGACGCCGCATCACTTCCATTCTGGCGAAGAGCATCAGAAGTTCTTCTTTGAGCACTTTGTGCACAAAGGTCAGGAAGCGGCGCGGACGTGTGCCGATACGCTGCGCAAAGTTCGCGCACTGCGTCGTACCGAGCCGCATGCGGTAGCGGTTTAAACACAAACGCAAAAACTGTAGGAGTGAGCCTGCTCGCGATAGCGGACTGTCAGTGACACCTGTGGTGGCTGACATATTGCAATCGCGAGCAGGCTCACTCCTACATTGGGTCGGCGGCAATCTTAGGCGAGATTTTCGTCAGTGGTCGGGACGATCAGGATGCCGGCGCGCAGGCCGTTCTTGACCTTCGGGTTGGGGAAAATGATCCGCGCGCCAGGCTCTTCGATGATCCAGCGGGTATTGGCCAGATCCTCGGCCAGCACATACCCCATGTCCAGCTCGGAAAAATTCTCGATGTCCGCTGGCAGATTCAGGCGGAACGCATCGCTGTGCTTGATGATCTCCCGCGCGACGCTGAACAACTGCAAGCCGTCCAGCCCCGCTTGCGCCATCTCCGGCTCGGTGCCTTCGATGATCTGCTTCAAGCGAGTTTCCAGCAGCGACACGTTGACGCCGTCGTTCTGCCCGAACGGCCGCGCCTTGCCCAGTTCCAGGGTGAAAGCCTCGGCATCGAGTTTGTCGTAGGTATAGGAACTGAAGACGATCGACGGTTTGTTCTGTAGCAGCACGGCTTCCATCCCGGCGGCGCGCATTCGCGCCAGTTCAAGGCGCGAATGCTGGCGCCCTTCTTTCCAAGGATAGAGAGCGAACTGCTCGATCTTCGAGCCACGAATCGCCGTGTGCAGGTCGTAGTGCAAACGCTGGCGCTCGGGTTTGCTGAAGAAAGTCGCCGCCAGACGCTCCAGCTCACAGGCGCGCAACGCTTCGCTGCCACTGCTTTGTTCATGCCGGCCGTTGAACAGCCGATTGACGTCCTGCTCGATGAAGCGCTCGCCTTTGCGCATCGCCTCGGGGTTACCGAACAGGAACAGAATGCGTGCACGCGGCTTCAGATCGCCGCGAGCGATGTCGTGCAGCAACCGGTCGAGCAATTCGATCGGTGCGGTTTCGTTGCCGTGGATACCCGCCGACAGCAACAGGTCCAGGCCATTGTCGCGCGCTTCCGGTGGCCGGACTTCCAGCGCCCCTTCGCTCAACCAGCGCATGCGCACGCCTTCGACAGTCAGTTGAGTCTTCTCCGCCGGTTCGCGGCCGGCGAGGGTCAGTTCAAGCAGTTTGCCGAGGGCGAGCATAGAGCGGTTTCCTTAGTGGTCGTGGTTGCAATCCGGGCCGTGTACGTGATCCTCGTCAGCGCCGAGGTCAGCCGGTTCCATTTCCAGCTGCAGACTTACCAGATTAGTCGCCAATGGGCGCAACAGCAGGTTGGCGTACTCTTCGTCACCTTCCTCGACGTCGACGCCGATCAGCAACTGGCCACGGCCGTCCTGCTGGATCCACAGCTCTTTGCCTTGCCACATGACCGCGACGCGGGTGCACGAGGTTTGCAGTTGCGTGCCGTCGGTGTCTTCAAGGATCAGTTGCAGGGAATCGCTCATGTTTTTACTCTCTTGGGGTGACCCGCCGCGCACCGCGTTCAAGCGGCGCGCCGGCGATCAATTGATCTGGAAGGGATAAACCGCGCCCAGTTTAAGGATTTGCGTCAGTTCATCCAGTGCCGTCCGGCATTCAAGCAACAACTGCGGGTCCGCCAGATCGCTTTCGCTGAGGCGGTCGCGGTAGTGCTTTTCAACCCATGCGGTCAACGAACCGTACAACGGTGGCGTCATGATAACCCCTGGGTTGACCGCCGCCAGTTCCGTTTCGTTGAGCGCCACGCGCAAGCGCAGGCACGCCGGGCCGCCGCCGTTCTGCATGCTCTGCTTGAGATCGAAGACTTTCACTTCGCGGATCAGACCGCCGGCGCTGGTCAGGCTTTGCAGATACGCCCAGACGCGCTCGTTGGCCTGGCATTCTTGCGGCACGATCAGCAGCATCGAACCGTCAGGGCGCGACAGCAACTGGCTGTTGAACAGGTACGAGCGCACCGCGTCATCCACGGTGACCGCCGAACGCGGCACACACACGGACTGGAACTTGCCACCGACCTTGGCCAGTTTGCTTTCCAGCTCAGCGAGCATTTGTTCGGTCTCAAGGAACGCGTCCTCGTGATAGAACAACACCTCACCGTTGCCGACAGCGATCACGTCGTTATGGAACACGCCCTGATCGATCACATTGGGGTTCTGCTGGGCATAGACCACGCCGTCTTCACGCAGACCGTGCAGGCGCGCCACGGCTTGCGAGGCTTCGAGGGTCTGCCGCGCCGGATACTTTTGCGGCGCCGGGTAACGGTTGTCGAACGCACTGCGGCCGAACACGAAGAACTCGACGCCCGCCTCGCCATATTCACGACAGAAACGCGTGTGGTTGGCCGCGCCTTCGTCACCGAACTGCGCGACCGCTGGCAATGCCGCGTGATGGGCGAAGTGCTGCTGATTGGCGAACATCGCCCCGAGCACACGGCTGGTGGTCGGGTGTTCGATGCTGCGGTGGTATTTGCAGTTGAGGTTGGCGGCGGTGAAATGCACGCGGCCGTCAGCGGTGTCAGCGCTCGGGCTGACCGTGGCGGCGTTGGCGACCCACATGCTCGACGCCGAGCAACTGGCGACCAGCAGCGGCATGGCTTCTTTGGCGGCGCGCTCGATCACCTGCGCGTCAGTGCCGCTGAAACCCAGACGGCGTAGCGCGGCCACATCCGGACGTTCCTGCGGCGCCAGTACGCCCTGCTGAAAGCCCATTTCCATCAGCGCTTTCATTTTCGCCAGGCCTTGCAGCGCCGCTTCTTTCGGGCTCGAGGACTGCTGGCTGTTGCTCTGGGAGGCAACGTTGCCGTAGGACAGACCACCGTAGTTATGGGTCGGCCCCACTAGACCGTCAAAATTGACTTCGTAGGATTTCATCAGCGAGGCTCCACGTGAATCTGTTGTTATAGGCTTCAGTAACTGTTCAGTGCGACCGCGGTGCGGCCATCGCTGGCAAGCCAGCTCCCACAGGTTGGGTGGTGTTCACAGATTATGTGGACGACCCGCCCCCTGTGGGAGCTGGCTTGCCAGCGATTGGCATCACGCCATCTTCACGCCCGGTGTCAGGGCGGCAGGCAACACCAGGCTCGGGGTTTCCAGCGACGCCACCGGGTACGCGCAGTAATCCGCGGCGTAGTAGGCGCTGGCGCGATGGTTGCCCGAAGCGCCGACGCCGCCGAACGGCGCGCTGCTCGCGGCGCCAGTCAGCTGCTTGTTCCAGTTGACGATGCCGGCGCGGCTTTCCAGCCAGAACTGCTGGTAACGCGCTTCGGAATCCGACAACAGGCCGGCAGCCAGACCGTAGGCGGTGTTGTTGGCTTCGACGATGGCGGCTTCGAAATCGACGTAGCGAATCACTTGCAGCAACGGGCCGAACAGTTCTTCGTCGGGGCGCTCGGCGACTGCGGTGACGTCGACAATGCCCGGCGTCAGCAATGCCGACTGGGCTTGCGGCTGAGTCATTTCCAGCAGCGACACTGCGCCGTTGGCCAGCAAATGCTCCTGAGCATCCATCAGCGCTTTTGCCGCGCCGAGGGAAACCACCGAGCCCATGAACGGTGCCGGCTGCTGATCGAACGCGCCGACTTCGATGGTCGCACTGACGTCCACCAGACGTTTGAGCAAGCTGTCGCCCCACGCGCCTTGCGGCACCAGCAAACGGCGCGCGCAAGTGCAACGCTGACCGGCGGAGATGAACGCCGATTGAATGATCGTGTAAACCGCGGCATCCAGATCGGCAACCTGATCAACCACCAACGGATTGTTGCCGCCCATTTCCAGCGCCAGGATCTTGTCCGGGCGACCAGCGAACTGCTGATGCAAATGGTTGCCGGTGCGGCTCGAACCGGTGAAGAACAAACCGTCGATGCCCGGATTCGCCGCCAGGGCGATGCCGGTTTCCCGCGCGCCTTGCAGCAGGTTCAACACACCGGCCGGCAGACCGGCTTCGATCCAGCACTTGACCGTCAGCTCGGCGACTTTCGGCGTCAGCTCGCTCGGCTTGAACAGCACGCTGTTGCCCGCCAGCAGCGCCGGCACGATATGCCCGTTGGGCAAGTGGCCGGGGAAGTTGTACGGGCCGAACACCGCGACCACGCCGTGCGGTTTGTGGCGCAACACGGCAGTGGCGTCGCCCAGCGGGCCACTTTTCTCGCCGGTACGCTCGCGGTAGCTCTGCACCGAGATGGCAATCTTGTTGACCATGCTGGTGACTTCGGTCGCGGCTTCCCACAACGGTTTGCCGGTTTCCTCGCCGATGGTGCGGGCCAGCTCGTCAGAATGGTTTTTCAGCGCGGCGGCAAACGCTTCGAGCACAATGATGCGCTCCTCCAGCGAACGCCGCGCCCAGCCCGGAAATGCCTGGCGCGCGGCCTGCACGGCGGACTCGACCTGTGCCGTCGTGGCGCCCTCGCCCGACCACAGCACTTGCTGGGTCACCGGGTTCAGCGATTGAAAGGCTTCGCCCTGACCGGCCAGCCACTCACCTGCGATGTATAGCGAATTCATTGTTTCGACTCCCGTGCAGCGGACAACGCCACGGCGCGAACCTGATCGCCGGCGCTGAGTTGAAGACGTTTGGCGGTCTGCGGATCGACCACCAGCGTGCCGGCCGCCAGACGCGCTGGCGCCGCGGTGATGCGGCAGTCTTCACGTTTGCGGTTATGGATGATGAACGGCGTCGCGTCGTCGCCCGGCGTACCGACGGCCAGCACCAACGCTTCGCTGTCGCGCACCGCGCGGATCTTGCCGGTTTCGCATTCGATCGCCGGGCCGGCGTCGAAGATATCGACGTAACCCTGATAGCTGAAACCTTCGCCCTTGAGCATCGCCAGCGCCGGCTCGGTGTCCGGGTGGACCTGGCCGATCACATTGCGCGCATCCGGCGAGAGGAAGCAGGTGTACAGCGGGAATTTCGGCATCAGTTCGGCAATGAACGCCTTGTTGCCGACACCGGTCAGGTAATCGGCCTGGCTGAATTCCATCTTGAAGAAGTGCCGGCCCAGGCTTTCCCAGAACGGCGAGCGCCCGGCGTCGTCGGACACGCCGCGCATCTCGGCGATGATCTTGTTGCCGAACAGCTCCGGGAACTCGGCGATGAACAGCATGCGCGCCTTGGACAGCATGCGGCCGTTCAGACCGCTGCGGTAATCGGCGTGCAGGAACAGCGAGCACAGCTCCGAGTTGCCAGTCAGGTCGTTGGCCAGGAACAGCGTCGGAATCTCGCGATAGATGTTCAATTCCTGCGAGGCGCTGACGGTCAGGCCGACGCGGAAGTTGTACCACGGCTCACGCAGACCGACCGCGCCAGCGATGGCGGAAATCCCCACCACACGGCCGTTGTCGTCTTCGAGCACGAACAGGTAGTCCGCATCGCCACGGCCGGCTTCGCCGCGGAAGGTCTTCTCGGCCCAGCCGACCCGGTGGGCCAGACGTTCTTCGTTGGCCGGCAAGGTGGTGAGGCCGGTGCCGGTGCTGCGGGCCAGATCGATCAGCGCGGGTAAATCGCTGCTGCGTACGGGACGAACAATCATGCTATCTCCTCAAACGGGCCGCTTGCGCCACCCGTGAAACTCGCTAAGGCGTTAAACCGCCACCAGGCGCACGCTGGCACCTTCACCGACGCCCAGGGCTTCGGCCGCTTCCAGATCCAGAGTCACCGGTTTGCCCGGCGCGTAATCCAGCTCGAGCAACACTGCGCGGTAATCCTGCAACTGCGCATTGGCCACCAGATACTGGCGCCCGGCACCTTTGACCGGCTCGCCGATCTTCACCGGCACCACACGGCTCTGGGCGATCGAGCGGATCCCGGAAACCCGGGCGTGCAGGGTCGGGCCACCGTCGAAAATGTCGATGTAGTGATCGGTTTCGAAGCCTTCGCGCATCAGGATGTCGAAGGTGATCTGCGCCCGCGGGTGCACCTGGCCCATCGCTTCTTGCGCGGAGTCCGGCAGCAGCGGCACGTAGATCGGGTAATGCGGCATCAGCTCGGCGAGGAACGTGCGGCTTTTCAGCCCGCACAGGCGTTCGGCTTCGGCGTAGTTGAGGTCGAAGAAGTTGCGCCCGATGGCATCCCAGAACGGCGAGTCACCGTTTTCATCGCTGTAACCGACGATCTCGGTCACCACCGAATCGGCGAAACGCTCCGGGTGGCTGGCGACGAACAGCAGACGACCGCGGGAATTGAGCTCGGCCCACGGCGATCCGACCAGCTCGCGTTGCACGTAGAAACTGGTTAGCAAGCTGTTGCCGGTCAGGTCGTGGCACTGCGAGAGCACATGGATCTTGTTGTGGATCTTCAGCTCGCGCGAGGCGTGGACGAAGGTCTCGTTGCGGAAGCTGTAGAACGGCTCCGAATAACCGGCCGAGGCGACAATGGCCGAGCAACCGACCAGCTTGCCGGTGGCGGAATCTTCGAGGACGAAGAAATAGCTTTCCTCACCGTTGAAGCTCACTTCGGCAGCAAACGACGCTTCGCTCGCGGCGATCTTGTCGCTCAGACGTTCCACGTCATCCGGCAAGGAAGTGACACCAATCGGGCTGTCCGCAGCCAGACGCTGTACCTCGCCCAGATCAGCCATTTGCGCGGGGCGCATCACCAGCATGGTGTCACTCCTTTTCTCTTCAAAAAAATCACAGAAAGAACACCGGACCTTGTAGGAGTGAGCCTGCTCGCGATAGCGGTGTATCAGTCGACATCAATGTGCCTGATAGACCGCTATCGCGAGCAGGCTCACTCCTACAGTTGAACGTGCCCGGTATCAAAAATTTGATCGACGCCCGAACCGTCGGGCGTCGATGGGTCCATCAAGCTTGCGTCAGTGCAGCAGCGGCGCGTTCGAAGCGGTCGAGACCGGCATCGATATCGGCGTCTTCAACCACCAGGCTCGGGGCGAAGCGGATCACGTCCGGGCCAGCCTGGAGGATCATCAGGCCTTCTTTTTCAGCGGCGTTGAAGATGTCCTTGGCCTTGCCTTTCCAGGCGTCGTTGAGCACGCAACCGATCAGCAAACCGAGACCACGGACCTGGGTGAACAGACCGTATTTCGCACCGATCTGCTCCAGGCGCGACTTGAACTTGTCATGCTTGGCATTCACACCGTTTAACACTTCTGGCGTGTTGACCACATCGATCACCGCCTCGGCCACCGCACAGGCCAGCGGATTGCCGCCGTAAGTGGTGCCGTGAGTGCCAACGACCAAATGCTTGGCCAGCGCTTCGGTGGTCAGCATCGCCGCGATCGGGAAACCGCCGCCCAGGCTCTTGGCGCTGGTGAGGATGTCCGGGGTCACGCCGTAATGCTGGTAGGCGAACAGCTTGCCGCTGCGGCCCATGCCGGTCTGCACTTCGTCGAACACCAGCAGCGCGTTGTGCGCGTCGCACAGTGCGCGGGCGCCTTGCAGGTAAGCCAGTTCGGCTGGCAGCACACCGCCCTCGCCCTGGATCGGTTCGAGCACGACCGCGCAGGTCTTGTCGGACACCGCTGCTTTCAGCGCCGCCAGATCATTGTAGGGAACGTGGGTGATACCGGTGATTTTCGGGCCGAAACCGTCGGAGTACTTCGACTGGCCACCGACGTTGACGGTGAACAGGGTACGGCCGTGGAAGCTGTTCAGCGCGGCGATGATTTCGTACTTCTCGCTGCCGAAGCGGTCGAACGCGACGCGACGGGCCAGCTTGAATGCGGCCTCGTTGGCTTCGGCGCCGGAGTTGCAGAAGAACGCGCGCTCGGCGAACGTCGCGTCGATCAGCTTGTGCGCCAGGCGCAGCGCCGGCTCGTTGGTGAACACGTTGGACACATGCCACAGCTTGTTGGCCTGCTCGGTCAAGGCACCGACCAGCGCCGGGTGCGCGTGACCCAATACGTTGACGGCAATCCCGCCGGCGAAGTCGATCAGCTCGCGGCCGGCCTGATCCCAGACCCGGGAACCGGCGCCACGCACCGGAATGAAAGCGGCAGGCGCGTAGTTGGGAACCATTACCTGGTCGAAATCGGCGCGTTGTACCGCAGCGTGCTCAACGGACATCGGAGTCTCCTGAAAAGGAACACTCGCCGGAAACTGGCGAGCGATTGGGGGGATTGTAAGGACAGTTTTGTGCCCGGCCTTGCCGCCAAGCGACAACTTCTTATAGCGCAAACCCCGGATTTTCCCGGGTTTACGGCAATGCGACATATACCGTCGCAAAGGCGCAGTTTACCGGGCGCGGCCGATTTGCGGCAGGCCGCGCAGAATAGCAAGTCAGCCCCGCGCCACAGATATAAATATGTACCGCACGAAGGGCGCGCTCTGCTGGTTTGCTGGGGGTTCTTACCGACGCCAAGGAATGGCCATGCATTTGTCGCAAGCACACCCATCCGTCACCGCTGCTGACACGAACAACGCGCAACATGCGGATGAACATTATCAACCGCTCAAAGAGGCGATCCCGCAGTGGTTGGGCAACACCTCAGCCACCCGGCGCGAAGCGTTGAAGAACAGCGTCCCGCTGCTGCCCGAAGCGCTCAAGTCGGCACCCGCCGAACAGCACGCGCAAATGAAACAACTCACTGGCGCGCACATCGATGCGCAGAGCCAGGTCGATAAAGCGCTGGAGCATCTGCAGGACGCCGCCGCCTTCGCCGAGCCCTTGCTTAAGGCCGAGCTCAAAAGCTGTTTCGATCTGGACCTGGATGTCAAAAACACCTTCGTGCGCCTGTACATTCCGGCGACCGCCCCGCTGTTCCCGATCAAGACCGGCGCGCGGGTCTGGAGCGTTTCCCTGCTGGAGGCGGCGCTGCATAACTTCGAAGATCGGGAAACTCAAGACAACGCGTTCGAAGCTGAATCGACATTCACCACGGCGCCGACACCAACCGGGCAGTTCGACACCCTGCCCGCAATCAAAACCCGATTGAGCATCCCCGCCTTCACCCAGTTGTGCCGGCGGCTGGACATCGGCGCGAAATACAAAGCCAGCCTGGAAGACAACCTCGGCTATTCCGATCCGATGGTCGCCACGGTGTTGCGCAACAAACTCGACGCTAGCGAGAAAACCGCTATGAAAGCGGCCTTGCAATGGGCGCGAATGAACCGCGATGTATCGGAAAGTGCCGTGCGCCTGGTCGAGGCCCTGCTTGATGGTATGAAAGGCCTCTATGTAAACGGCGCGCCTTTGCTCTGTCATGACATGAGCATGCTCTGCGCACCGCTGACCGGCATCGTCGTGTTCGCCCCCGACCTGTACCTCTCACAAAACAATGCGCGGGTCGTGGCGTATGTGCCGGATGACCCCGAACATCCGTTCAAGGAGTACACCTCGCCGCTGGAAATGATCGTCGAGCTGACGCGCCAGCTGCGCTCGAAGGGCTATCAGCGTTTCTTCAGCCGTTTCGTCAGTCACGAACAACGCGGATTTTTCTTCAGCACCCTCAACAGCCGCCTCAGCGAAATCAAGTGGCACCCGCATGAACCCGGCAGTTCCCTGCCGGCGTGGCGCGAAACGCCGGTAGACCGGCCCGATCTGCAGTCGGCGCTGGTACCCTTCCATGACGACATCTGGCAGCACCTGCATCAGGCGAAACTGAACAAGGTCTTCAACGACGCCCGATCCATCGCCGTGCCCACCGCAGTCGTCGACCAAAAGGCGCGCTGGGCGTTTTGGGACTCGGTGATCGAAATCATTTCCACGATCGCCCAGACCGCTGCACTGATCGTCGCGCCGTTTGTGCCGGTGTTGGGCGAAGCGATGATGGCGTACATGGCTTATCAGATGCTCGACGAAGTGTTCGAGGGCATCGTCGAATGGGGCCAGGGCCGTAACACCGAAGCGTTCGGGCATTTGATGGGCACCGTTGAATCGATGATTCAGCTGGGCATGTTTGCCGTGGGCGGGGCGATCGCATCGGCCGAGTTTCGCAATGTCTTGCCCAAGGACGTGGTGGCGTTTATCGACCGCTTCAAACCGGTGAAACTGGCCAACGGCGCAACCCGCTACTGGGAGCCCGATTTGGAGCGCTATCAACATCCCGCCAAGCCGCCCGCGGACTCACAACCCAATCAACGGGGCCTGCATCAGCATCAGGGCAAGCAGCTGTTGCCCCTCGAAGAGGCGCACTTCTCGGTCAAGGAACATGAGGTGCCCGGGCAATACCGTATCGAACACCCGACCCGCCCCGACGCTTACCAGCCTGTGGTGCGGCACAACGGCGACGGTGCCTGGCACACCGAGCTCGAACACCCGATGGAATGGGACGGCGAAACCGCATTGCGGCGCATCGGCCCTGCGCTAGAAGCCTTTACCCCGGCCGAGCGCGAAACCATGCTTCAGGTCAGCGGCAGCAGCGAAGAGGCGTTGCGCAAGATGCACGTCAATCAGGAGAAGCTCCCGCCGCTAGTGGCCGACAGCATCCAGCGTTTCAAGATCGATCAACAATTGCAGCGTTTTATCGATCAGCTCGACAGTGACGTTACCGAAGAATTTTTGCGTGCCGATCAGATCACCCAATTGCAGCTGCTCAGCGAACACGGCCGCTGGCCGAGCGATCAACGCCTGCGCCTGATCGATCGCAACGGTGAGCTGCTCTGGCAGTCCAGCACCGACGAAAGCCTGCCGTTGACCGAGCTTCGCCGGGACCAGTTGATCGGCGGCGACCTGCTCAAGAGTTTGCTTTCCATTCTCGACGAAGCGCAAATCAAGGCGCTGCTCGCCGAACCCTTCACCGCCAAGCCACCCCTGGACATTCGCACCCAGACCTTGCGCAAGCAATTGGTTGGCCTCGCGAAGACCCACCGAAGTGCGCTGTTCGAATCCCGATATCAACTGTCGCAGCAGATCGATGATCCGCTGGCACAACAGCTCAAGGCTCACCATCCCGGCTTGCCTGCGAGCGTCACCCGCGAACTGCTCGACACCGCCACCGGCAGCGAATTGCTGCAGATCAACGAGGGGCAACTGCCACCGCGTCAGCAGGAACTGATGCAACTGGCCAGTCAGGAAGTGCGCGTGTCCCGAGCCTACGAAGGGCTCGAGCTCGGCTCAGTGAATAATCCGGACTCCGATTCGCTGGCGCTGCACAGTCTCAAATTGCTGCCGGGCTGGAGCGGCGATGTGCGGATCGAAATCCGCGAAGGTCGCTACGAAAGCCCGGTCGTCGACAGCATCGGTAGCGCGGATGCGACCGAAAAAAAGGTTCTGGTAAGGAGCGATGACCACCGCTATCAAGCCTTCGATGATCGAGGCCAGGCGCTGCATTCGCTCAGCGATTTCTACTCCAGCCTGCTGTATGCGCTCCCCGACAGTGAGCGCACCAGCCTCAACATTGGCATTGGTCAGGGCCAGACGCTAAAGGCTGCCATTCGCGAGCGCACGATGGAGCGCGACGAGTTGCGAGTGGTGTTGCACGAAACGCCCATTCGGCCACCCGTCCTGGACACGTTACGGCTGTTGGGCAGCGATGGTTATCCTTGGGTTGATCGCGTTGAAAGCCTGAATAATCCTGCCCGCGCTTACGAGCAGGATATCCGCGCGCTTTATCCGCGGATGACCGAACAGCACGTGCGCGCCCTGGCGGAAAACCTGCGTGCCAGCCCGGCCGGCGCGCATGTGGAAATTCAGCGACTGCAGAATGATTACCTGCAATTGCAAAACGATCTGCACATCTGGGCCAACGATCCGCCCGTCAGGCATCCCGATACCGGCGCTGCGCTGACCTCGCTGCAAAAGCGCGTCGAAATCCAGAACCGCCGCTTGCTCAGGGAAGAAATCCTCAAGGGCTGGCGCCGCGAATACCCGACCGCGATCAATCAATACGGCATGGCAACCGGTCACGCCTTGCAGCTTGTACATCCGATCATCGGCGACTTGCCGACGCTCTCGGCCGACCTCAGCCATATCACCGCGCTGACCCTGGATGGCAGCGCCACGCCGGGCTCTCTGGAAGGCTTTCTTCAGCACTTTCCCCACTTGCAGATGCTTGATGCACGCAACCTGAAATTGCCGGCGCTGCCCCAGGTGTTGACTTCAATGCCATCGCTGCGCGAACTGCGAATGCGCAAATGCGGGCTCAGCCTGACGATCACCACGCAGTCGGTGCTGGCCTCCATGCCACAGCTGACCATTCTCGATCTGGCGGGCAACGCCCTGGGTTTACCGCCCGATCTGCACACGATGCCTTCGCTGCGTTACGTCAACTTGTCCAACACCGGCATTCACAGCCTGCCCGACGACCTGCTGCACCATCCCCGATTGATCTCCGGCCAGTTCGACGGCAATCGAATGACCACCGTGCCAGACGCGTTTTTCAAGCTGCCGCCCTCGCTGAGCGATGGCTTCACCTTCGCGGACAACCCGTTGACGCCTGCCGCACGCGAACGCGTGAAACGCTTCCATGGCGCTACCGGCAGGCATTTCGGCGTCCGCCCGGAGCGTGCAGACCTGCAGCGCACCACTACATTGTTTCCAGCGCTCGACGAGGACCAGGCCACCGCCCTGCTGTACCGCTTGCCCGGAACACTGGCTGAAGGTCGCGCGCAATTGACAGTCTGGGAAACCGAGGTCAATCAGTTGAAACTGGAGCTCAGCCAATGGATCAATCAGGCCGCCACGTCTCACCCCGAAACGGGTGAACGTCTGCCTCACGCCGAGCAGACGCGTGAACTCAATGCCCGACGCGCCTTTGCGCAGCAACTCGAGCGCTTCTGGCGTAGCCGCGATCAATTTATCCGCAGTGGAGAATTTGAAGCGACGGCCGAGTTCAGCGGCGACTTGCCGGTCCTCAGCGCCAACTTCGAGCATGTCCTGCGACTCAAGCTGACCGGCAATGCCGATATTTCGGCAAGCTTGCCATTCGTGGATTGCTTCCCGAATCTGGTCTCGCTGAGCCTCAACGGCTTTGATCTGAGCACGGGTTCCCTTCCCGGAAGGAATTTGCCTCAGCTGACCGACTTGAAGCTGAAAAACTGCGGCGTGGTGATGACGTCCGAACATCAGGCCGAACTGGTTTCGCTGAACACTTTGCAGACGCTGAATCTGAGTGGCAATCCACTGGGGACTTTCCCCGATCTGAACCTGTTGCCTGCGCTCACCTTCATCGACCTGTCCAACAGCGGACTCACCGTTGTTCCGCCAGGTCTGGCCAGCCATCCACAACTGCACACTGCGGTATTGACCGGCAATCGCCTTACGCACATACCCGACGCGGTATTCGAGCTGCCTGCCGAACGCAGTGACGGTCTGTATCTTTCCGACAATCCGCTATCGACCGCGACTCGTGAAAAAATCAAAGCCTACTTCCGCACCCATCAACAGGATTTTGATGTAAGGGCCGCGGACCAGGACGTCAGCCTGGCCAGGCGATTGTTTCCGGAGCTGGATCAGCAAGAGGCCAGCGACCTGGTCTACGACCTGCCGGGCGACGTGGCCACCGGTCGCGCACAGCTGCTGCGCTGGCAAGCGGAGCTGACGCAGATGCAGCTCGATCTCGACCGCTGGGTATTGGCAACCCCGTCCACAGATCCGGTCAAGGGCCGTGCGTTGACCGACAATGAACGCGCGCGACAGCGCTCGGCACGATCAGCGTTCAAGCAAGACCTGGAAACGTTCTGGCGCCAGACATCCAGCGAGACCGGCCAGCGCAGCCTGTCGTTTACCGCAGACCTGCAATTCGTTGGCCAGTTGCCTCGCCTGAGCGTCGACTTCAGTCATGTCTCGAGCCTGAAGCTGACCGGCAATGCAGCGATCGATGGCATTGGGGAGTTCGTGGCGTTGTTTCCCGAACTCCACACCTTGCAAATGAAGGATTTTGCGCTGAGTGAAATACCTGCCTTCATCGGCCAACTGCGCAGTCTCAAGAAGCTGCGCCTGGACAGCTGCGCGATAAGCCACACCTCAGCGGGCTATGACGTGCTGAAGTCCCTGCGCACACTCACACGTCTGGATCTGATCAACAACCCGTTGACCGTGGCCCCCGATCTTCAGACGTTGCCAGCATTGCAGGATGTCTTTCTGCTCAATAGCGGTCTGACAGCCGTGCCTGACGGCATCGTTGGACACCCGGCTCTGCAGACGGTGCACCTCAACAACAACCACATCAGTGAGTTGCCGGAGGCACTTTTCAGCCTCACTCCCAATCGTGCAGACGGTGTGCGTCTGGCTGGCAATCCGCTGTCTGTGGCGGCTCGCGAGCGCATCAAGTCTTACTACGCCCAACATCAGCGCAACTTCGGCATCACGCCCGCGGCGAACGATATCGCGAGGGCACGCAGAGTGTTCCCGCACCTGACCGACCACATGGCCAGCGACATGATTTATCGCCTCCCCGGCACTTTGCAGGCAGGCACTTCGCAATTGCTGAAATGGGAGGCCGAAATCACCCGACTGCTCAGCGATCTCACCGCGTGGCAGGAGCGCGTTCCGAGTGATGATCCGACATCAGGTCAATTGTGGAATGCCGAGCAACGAGCAGCACAACTTGAGGCCCGATACCAGTTCAGGGACAAACTTGAAAAACTCTGGCGCGGCAGTCGCATCGATGTGCCGGACCTGCGCGTGGAAATTTTCAAAGCCCAGGCCGCGTTCGCCGGTGAACTGCCGAAGCTGAGCGCTGACTTCAGCCAGATAACCCACCTGGAAATTCAGGGCAATCCCCATTTGACGGTTCCCGATGGCTTTCTCGATGGCTTCACTGGACTCGAAGGCCTGGAGTTGCCTGGCTTCGCACTGGGCCGAATCCCCCGCGCCCTGGAACGCATGCCGTCGCTTGAAACGCTGATGATGAGCCGGTGCAATATCACCCTCGATGCGGCCGGGCAATCCACCTTGTCGACACTGAGCCGCCTGACGTCGCTGGACCTTTTCAATAATCCACTGGGCCAGACGCCGGATACCTCGATGCTGTTGAATCTGACGTTTCTCGACCTGATCCGTACAGGGATCGACCGTGTACCCACCGGGCTGGACCGACTTCCGCACCTGCAAACGGCGCTGCTGAGCGACAACAGCATCATCGAATTGCCCTCCTCATTGGCGGCGTATGCCAACCGTGGCATCGATGTAGGCTCCAATCCGCTGTCGGCGACCTCACGCGAACAGATCAAGGCATGCTACCGGGTGAAAGGCGATAACTTCGGCGTCTGGGTCGAACAGGCCGACATTGATCTGGCGCAAACGCTGTATCCCCGATTGACCGGTTTCGATGCCAATAATCTGATCTACAGTCTGCCCGGGACATTGGCGGACGGGCGCACCGAGCTGCTGCGTCGGCAAACTGAGCTCAGCACGTTGCTCAACAAACTTGAGACCTGGGTGAATGCGGCGCCCGAAGATCCGGTTACCCACGGTGCGCCAGAGAATGACGGATGGCGCGCGCAAATCACGCAGCGCCGGCGCTTCAAGGACAGTCTGGAAAAACGCCTGCGCCACTACCCGGTCAATGCCCTGGACGGTGAGTTTGTCTGCGACCTGTCTTTCACCGGCGAACTGCCGCCAATGACCGGGCGCTTCGACTACATCGACCAGTTGCGACTGACCTCCACGGCAAGCACGCCCCCGCCAGTCGATGCCTTGCTGGAGCTGTTTCCCCGGCTCAGGGTGCTGGAGATCCGCGACTACCCGTTACACCGCGTTCCGTCGGCAATCTTTCGTATTGAAACACTGAGCAGCCTGAGCCTGTCAGGCTGCCAGATCATGATTACGCCGCAAACAGCAGACGCTTTCGCATCCCTTATAAATCTTGGTTCTCTGGATCTAAGTCACAACAGTCGACTTTGGAGGGCGCCCGATATGGATCACTTTCCCGACCTTCAGGTGCTGAACCTGCGCAACACCGGCCTGACGCGCACACCTGCCGGTTTGTTCAGGCTCACTCGGTTGAGAAAGGCGGACCTGTCGAACAACAGAATCAAGCGATTGCCTTCAGGGTTTCCTACTGGTCCGGACCTCATGATGACCGAGTACGATTTCAGCGTAAATCCATTGACGGCGGAAAGTCAGCAGCGCCTGGACAGCTACAACACGGCGCTGGCCGAGCGCAATATCGAGGCGCGGATACCGAGTGCTCACCGCATGCACGAACTGGACGACTTTGTGGACTCGGATTTTTCCGATGGCGAGGAGCTCCCGCCGACCGGCCGTAGCTAAACCGCCGTCAGCCTCGCTCAGGCGGGACTGACGACAATTCGAACGGGCTGCTGCTGCGCCGCTGGTTGCGATCTTCCCGCGGCGTGGCACCGAAGAAGTTGCGGTAGGCGCTGGAGAAATGCGGCCCCGAGGAGAAGCCACACGAGAGGCCGATCTGGATGATCGACTTGCTGGTCTGCATCAACATCTGCCGGGCCTTGTTCAGGCGCAGTTCCAGGTAGTACTGGCTCGGCACACGGTTGAGGTACTGCTTGAAGATCCGCTCCAACTGGCGCCGCGATACGCACACGTGCTGGGCGATTTCGTCGGTGGTCAGCGGCTCTTCGATGTTGGCTTCCATCAGCAACACCGCCTGGGTGAGCTTTGGATGACTGGAGCCGAGACGGTTCTGCAACGGAATGCGCTGGCGCTCGCCGCCTTCGCGAATGCGCTCGACCACCAGTTCTTCGGACACCGCACCGGCCAGTTCGGCGCCGTGATCACGCGCCAGTACCGCCAGCAGCAGGTCGAGCACCGACATGCCACCGCAGGCGGTCAGGCGATCGCGGTCCCAATCGAACAGATGACTGGTGGCAATGACTTTCGGGAAGCGTTCGGCGAAATCGTCCTGCCAGCGCCAGTGCACGGCAGCGCGGTAGCCGTCGAGCAAACCGAGCTGGGCCAATGGGTAGACACCGGCCGACAAACCGCCAATCACGCAACCGGCACGCACCAGTTGTTTGAGCGCGCTGCTCAGCGCCGGCGCCAGTGTGGTCGGCGGCTCGTCAGCGAGCAGGAACAGTTTCTGGAAGTTTTCGAGCTTGCCGGCCCACGCTTCACCGGGCAATTGCCAGGCGCCTTCAGCCGGCGGTTCGGCCTGCAGGAACGACAACTCGTAGACCACGTCCGGGTGCACACGCTGAGCGACACGCAAGGCTTCCTCCGCCAGCGCCAGCGTCAACGCTTTAGTGCTGGGCCAAATCAGGAAACCAATTCGATGGGCAGTCATGGGCGGGCAATCCGAAACGAACAACGGTGATGAAGGCATGGGCCAATGCTAGCCCGTAAATGAACACACATCCTGAAACCAACATCGATCAACTGTGGGAGCTGGCTTGCCAGCGATGGCGATATGCCTGTGCCAGATTTGCAATCTGGTTCACCGCTATCGCTGGCAAGCCAGCTCCCACAGGGTATGGAGCCGGCTTTCAGGTTGCGAAGCATGACCTAATCTGGTGCACAACGGCAGCCCTGTTTTATTTCAGGCTACCCGACAGGAACTGCTGCAAGCGCTCCGACTGCGGATTGACCAGCACTTCGCGCGGGTTGCCGCTTTCTTCGACGACGCCTTTGTGCAGGAACACCAACTGGTTCGACACTTCGCGGGCAAAACCCATTTCGTGAGTGACCACGACCATGGTCCGGCCTTCCTGCGCCAGCGCCTGCATGACTTTCAACACGTCGCCAACCAGTTCCGGGTCGAGGGCCGAGGTCGGCTCGTCGAACAGCATCACTTCCGGTTCCATCGCCAGCGCACGAGCGATTGCCACGCGCTGCTGCTCGCCACCGGACATGTGCCCCGGGAATGCGTCTTTACGATGGGCCACGCCGACCTTGTTCAGGTAGTACTCGGCTTTTTCGCGAGCTTCGTACTTGGGCACGCCAAGCACGTGCACCGGCGCTTCCATGATGTTTTCAATCGCGGTCATGTGCGACCACAGGTTGAAATGCTGGAACACCATCGACAGGCGCGAACGCATGCGTTGTAGCTGCTTCGGATCAGCGGCTTTCAGCGCGCCGTCCTTGTTGGCGACCAGTTTCAGCTCTTCGTTGTTGAGCAGAATCTTGCCCGCGTGCGGCTGCTCGAGCAGGTTGATGCAACGCAGAAAAGTACTTTTGCCGGAGCCACTGGAGCCGATGATGCTGATCACATCGCCGGCGGCCGCTTTCAGGGACACGCCCTTGAGCACTTCGTGACTGCCATAGCGTTTATGCAGGTCTTGGACTTCAAGTTTGTACATGCGGTCGGTTCTCACAAAAACAGTCAGTCGTTGAGCAAGCGCCCGTGACGCAGCGCTTCGCGCCCCGCCACCTTGGCCAGCCAGAAACCGGGTTGGGCATAACGCAGCCGTTCAATGGCAAACAGCACCCCGGACGTACCAGCACACACCGTGCTGACCCGATCGGCCACAGGGTCGATCACCTCAAAAATCTCATCGCCCGCCTCGACCCATTCGCCGGGCTTGCGGAAAAAGCTCACCACACCGGGGTGCGGCGCGAACAACAATTCAGTGCCTTCGAACGGCATGCCTTCGCACGGATCAAACGCCGGGTTCGGCCACTCGCCGGTGATCAGGCCCTGCTCGGCGAGGAAGGCGAGAATGCCTTCAGCGTAAGCCTCTGCTTCAGCGCGGCCGGTATCGGCCTGACCGCCCAGTTCGATGGTCGTGGCCAGGCACGCCAGCGGAATCTGCGCATCGGGGAACTGCCGCGACAGGCGCAGCCACGGTAGCGAGCAGGCTTCGTCGAACGAACTGCCGCCGGAATCTTCCGCGAGCAAGCCGACCTTCACGTTCAGGTGCGCGGCGAGTGAGCGCCACTGCGGCCAGTGTTGCGGCAAGGCATACATGTGCAGCGCGGCTTCGGCATCGCAATGCAGATCGAGCACCACATCGGCAGTGCAGGCATGGCTAAGCAATACCCGCTGCATGCCTTGCAACTGGCTGCTCGCGGCTGGCAGCGCGGCCAAATGATCGGCCATCGCCTGACGGATCAGCCGCACATTGGCGTGTGGATCGTCACCGAGCTTGTCGGCCAGCGCGGCGGCAACCGGCGCGCTCAGCTCGACGAAATCACGGTTGAAATTCTTGCCGCTGCCCGCCTCGAAACGGCCCTGGTGATTGCCTTGCAGCAACTGCCCGAGGCCCAACGGATTGGCGACCGGCACCAGCTCGATCACACCGTTGAGCAAGCCTTGGGCTTCGAGTTCGCCGAGGCGCTTTTTCAGCTCCCAGGCGGTGCGCATGCCCGGCAGTTCGTCGGCGTGCAGGCTGGCCTGGATGTAGGCCTTGCGCTCGCCGTGGCCAAAGCGAAAAACCGAAACCTTGCGCTCGCTGCCCAGGTGGCTCCACGGCAACACGTGGTCGATGCGTTCCATATCAATGCTTCCGCGGCGCGAGATAGCTCAACCAGCGACGCTCGGCCAGCTTGAACAGCTTGACCAGAATGAAGGTCAGGCACAGGTAGAACACGCCAGCGGTGATATACGCCTCGAACGGCAGATAGAACTGCGCGTTGACGGTACGTGCCGCGCCAGTGATGTCGATCAGGGTCACGATGGACGCCAGACTGGTGGTCTGCAGCATCATGATCACTTCGTTGCTGTACTGCGGCAGCGCCCGGCGCAGGGCCGATGGCAGCAAAATGCGCTTGTACAGTTTGAAGCGCGACATGCCCATGGCCTTGGCCGCTTCGATCTCCCCGTTCGGCGTCGCCTTGAGGCTGCCGGCGATGATCTCGGCGGTGTAGGCGCTGGTGTTGACCGCAAACGCCAGGCACGCACAGAACGTGGCACTGGACAGCCACGGCCACAGGAAGCTTTCGCGTACTGCTTCGAACTGCGCCAGACCGTAATAGATCAGGAACAGTTGCACCAGCATCGGCGTGCCACGGATCACGTAGGTGTACAGCCACGCCGCGCCGTTGACGATCGGGTTCTTCGAGACGCGCATCAGCCCCAGCGGCAGGGCCGCCAGCAAGCCGAAAAACAGCGACAGCGCGAGCAGTTTGAGGGTGGTCAGCAGGCCGCCGAAGTACAGCGGCAGCGCCTCCCAAATGACGTTGTAGTCGAAGATCATAGATCAGCCGCCCTTACGCCTACCGAGTAGCGCTTCTCAAGTTGACGCAGGATCAGCAACGAAACACTGGTGATCACCAGGTACATCGCCGCCACTGCGAGGAAGAAGGTGAAAGGCTCACGCGTGGCATCCGCCGCCTGCTTGGCCTTGAACATCATGTCTTGCAGACCGACCACGGAAATCAGCGCAGTGGCCTTGGTCAATACCAGCCAGTTGTTGGTGAAGCCGGGAATCGCCAGACGAATCATCTGCGGCACCATCACCCGGAAGAACACCTGAAAACTGCTCATGCCATACGCCATACCGGCTTCGGCCTGACCTTTGGGGATCGCCATGAACGCGCCGCGGAAGGTTTCCGACAGGTACGCACCGAAGATGAAACCGAGGGTGCCGATACCGGCGGCCAGCGGGTTAAGGTCGATGTAATCGTCATAGCCGAGCATCGGCGCGACGCGGTTGAGCAAGTCCTGACCGCCGTAGAAAATCAGCAGGATCAGCACCAGATCGGGAATCCCGCGGATCACCGTGGAATACAAATCGCCCAGCCAGGCCAGCCAGCGCACCGGCGACAGGCGCAGCGCGACACCGATCAGCCCGAGAACGATGGCCAGAGCCATGGACGACAAGGCGAGCTGAAGCGTCAGCCATGCGCCATCGAGGATGACAGCCCCGTAGCCTTTCAACATGATTCAGGTCCTCGAAAGTTGGGATGAAAAAATGGCGCAAACCGCAGAGATTCTGTTGCTTGCGCCATTTCGGACTTGTCGCAGAGACGGGTTACTTGCCGTAGATATCGAAGGCGAAGTACTTGTCCTGGATTTGCTTGTATTTGCCGTTCTCACGGATGGCCGCGATGGCGCTGTTGATCTTGTCTTTCAGGGCGTCGCCCTTGCGTACCGCGATGCCTACGCCGTCGCCGAAGTATTTGACGTCGGTGAACGCCGGGCCAACGAACGCGAAGCCTTTGCCGGCGTCGGTTTTCAGGAAGCCGTCATCGAGCAGTGTCGCGTCAGCCACGGTACCGTCGAGACGACCGGCGGCCACGTCGAGGTAGATCTCGTTCTGCGAACCGTACGGCTTGATCTCGGCACCCAGTGGCGCGAGAACTTCGCGAGCGAAACGCTCATGGATCGAACCGCGCTGTACGCCGATGTTCTTGCCCTTGAGCTCAGCCAGACCTTCGCTGACCTGAGTGCCGGCCTTCATCACCAGACGCGCCGGGGTGTTGTAGTACTTGTTGGTGAAGTCGACCGACTTCTTGCGGTCTTCAGTGATCGACATGGACGACAGGATCGCGTCGATCTTGCGCACTTTCAGCGCCGGGATCAGACCGTCGAACTCTTGCTCGACCCACACACACTTGACCTTCATTTCTTCGCACAGCGCATTGCCGATGTCGTAGTCGAAACCGACGATGCTGCCGTCCGGAGCTTTCGAGGCGAATGGCGGGTAAGCCGCTTCGATGCCGATCTTCACAGGTTTTTCGTCAGCGACGGCATTCAGCGACAGCACGGACAGTGCCAGGGCGCCAAGCAGCACAAGTTTCTTCATCTTGGGACTCCATCGGTAAAGGGCAAAAACGGCAGAGTGAGCAACAGCCCAATATGCGAATGGGTGAATCAGGAAATCGGTTGCTGCATCGGTGGGAAATTTCCTGTTGAAACCGGCGAAGATTTCAACGTCAGCCACGATGAGCGAGTGATCGGCATTCTAACGACAGGCCCGAAGCCGATATTTCTTCAATGCGACAACTAATTACAGATGCACAGAGAAAGCGACTTGAGCGCATTGACAGCCTTGCAATTTCATGCAAGAGCGAAAGACAGTGAACCGATCCATGCTGCAAATTGCGGGCCTATTATTCGCAAACCCTTCTAATCCGGCAAGCGCAGCGTTATGTCTTATTTTTCAGCGGGGGTTTTGAGGCTCTGGAATGGGGCGTTGCGTTTCCCATCGCCCCGTTGCGGGGCGGGCGGTTACACATTGGGTTGTGTTGGGTAACAGAAGGAAAGGTCCTGCGGTGCAGGTCGATAATTATTGGTTGGGCGGCTTGGGTTTCCTACAGACGACTACAGCGGCGCCTGACAGATTGCCTTCGCTGGCAAGCCAGTTCCCACAGGGATTCGTGCTGGAACCGAAATCTCCAATACACCACAAAACCTGTGGGAGCTGGCTTGCCAGCGATGGGGCCAGCCCTACCAGCACAAAACCTGCAGACACAAAAAAAGCCCTGTCCGGCATACATCGAACAGGGCTTTCAGCACATCAACCTGCTACTTAAGCAACATTCATGGTCTTGTGCGTATCAATCAAATGCTGCACCACACCCGGATCCGCCAGGGTCGAGATATCGCCCAGGCCGTCATATTCCGCCGTGGCAATCTTGCGCAGAATCCGCCGCATGATCTTGCCCGAGCGGGTCTTCGGCAGCCCCGGCGCCCACTGGATCACATCCGGCGAAGCAATCGGCCCGATTTCCTTACGCACCCAGTTCTTCAGCTCCAGACGCAGTTGCTCGGTCGGCTCCTCGCCATTCTTCAAGGTCACGTAGACATAAATGCCCTGCCCCTTGATGTCATGCGGCACGCCGACCACAGCGGCCTCGGCGACTTTCGGGTGCGCCACCATCGCGCTCTCGATCTCGGCCGTGCCCATGCGGTGGCCGGAAACGTTGAGCACATCATCCACGCGCCCGGTGATCCAGTAGTAACCATCGGCATCGCGGCGTGCGCCGTCACCGGTGAAGTACATACCACGGAAGGTCTTGAAATAGGTATCGACAAAGCGATCGTGATCGCCGTACAGCGTGCGCGCCTGACCCGGCCAGGAATCGAGAATGACCAGATTGCCCTCGGCCTCGCCCTCGATGATGTTACCGAGATTGTCAACCAGCGCCGGCACCACACCGAAGAACGGCCGTGCCGCCGAACCAGGCTTCAGCGCATGCGCGCCCGGCAATGGGCTCATCATGTTGCCGCCGGTTTCGGTCTGCCACCAGGTATCGACGATCGGGCAACGCGACTTGCCGACATTCTTGTAGTACCAGTCCCACGCTTCCGGGTTGATCGGCTCACCGACCGAACCGAGCAGACGCAGGCTGCTGCCATCGGCGCCTTCAACGGCAGCCTGACCGGAAGCCATCATCGCGCGGATCGCGGTCGGCGCGGTGTAGAGGATGTTGACCTTGTGCTTGTCGACGATCTTCGCCACCCGGGTGATGTCCGGATAGTTCGGCACGCCTTCGAACAGCAGCGTGGTTGCGCCATTGGCCAGCGGGCCGTAGACGATGTAGCTGTGGCCGGTGACCCAGCCGACGTCGGCGGTGCACCAGTAGATCTCGCCCGGGCGGTAGTCGAATACACGCTCGTGGGTCATTGCCGCATACAGCAAGTAACCGCCGGTGGTGTGTTGCACGCCCTTCGGCTTGCCGGTCGAGCCGGAGGTATAAAGGATGAACAGCGCTTCTTCGGCGCCCATCTCCTTCGGCGCGCAAACGGTGCCCGCCACTTTCATCAGGTCTTCGTACCAGATGTCGCGATGCTGGTTCCACTTGATGTCGCCACCGGTGCGCTTGCACACGATGACTTTCTGGATGCTGCTGGTTTCCGGGTTGGTCAGCGCGTCGTCGACGTTGGCCTTGAGGGAAATCTTCTTGCCGGCACGAATGCCTTCATCGGCGGTGATCACTACTTTCGAGCGGCAGTCGATGATGCGACCGGCCAGGGCCTCCGGCGAGAAACCGCCGAACACCACCGAGTGAATCGCGCCGATCCGGGTGCAGGCCAGCATGGCGACCACGGCTTCGGGAATCATCGGCATATAAATGGTCACCACGTCGCCGCGGTGCACGTCCTGACCACGCAGGGCGTTGGCCAGTTTGCACACTTGCTCGTGCAGTTCGCGGTAGGTGATGTTGCGGCTTTCGGAAGGATCGTCGCCTTCCCAGATGATCGCGACCTGATCGCCGCGCTCGGCCAGATGACGATCGAGGCAGTTGTAGGAAACGTTGAGGGTGCCGTCGGCAAACCACTTGATGTCGACGTGGTGATCGTCGAACGACGTCTGTTTCACCGTGGTGAAAGGCTTGATCCAGTCAAGACGCTTGGCTTGCTCGCGCCAGAAGCCGTCAGGGTTGACGACCGACTGTTGGTACATGGCTTTGTAGGTCGCCTCGTCAGTCAGCGTATTGGCCAGAACCTCGGGACGAACGGGATACAGAGAAGCCGCACTCATCTTTCCTACCTCGGTGTAATAGTTGTTTTTGTATGCCCCCGTTGTAGCCGGGTGGGCCCCATAGAACCATTCGACGATGGTAGTAACAAGCCCCTACAAAACATCCAGATACCGCGTATCGCAGGCTGACGCAGCTCGCCCAAACACCGCGAATCCCTGTAGGAGCTTGCCTGCAAGCGATCCGGCCAGCACAGCCGACATCTTCATTGCCTGAACCATTGCCATCGCCAGCAGGCTGGCTCCTACAGTTCTCGGGCATATGCAAAATCCTGTGGGAGCTTGCCTGCAAGCGATGCAAACAACTCGGTGCGCCAGACAATCCACTCCCACCGATTGTTACCAAATCTGCCAAAAGTGTTTATCAAAACCCGCTCTGTTTACCCTCGCCCCATCTCCTTAAAATTCACTCCGCCAACACGGCAAACGCGATTAACAACGTTACAGCCCCCACGAAGGCCGTTAATCCAGCTCTCGCAGTAAAGATCAAAACACCGACGTTACACACGCAACCCCAAAAAGGTTGCGTGACCCCTTTCGACCTCAAAAAGGTAAACAGCAAATGAAAGCTTTAATGTTCCTGGTCCTCAGCAGCCTGTGCGCAACCGCCATGGCCGACCAGACCCCGACTGATGTTGCACAGCAACAACCGGTGGTCGAGGAATACACGTACTCCACTCACCTGGACATCGCCAAAGTTGTCTCGATGAGCGAAGTCCCGAATGTCTGTGAAGTGGTACCGGCAAAAATGGAATACGACGACTCCAAAGGCCAACGCCATATCCTGCGTTACAGCATCATGGGCAACGGCTGCACGAACTGAATCAGACTGCACCGAATTGGATCGCTCAGCACAGATCTGAGGCCCGATTCCAGCCCGACTTCGGTCGGGCTCAGTTGTGTCTGAAGCTGGCAAAAAGGCTTGCAAAACACTAGATGTAGTGAATCGAGCGATTTTTTGCTCACTTTTCAACCAAAAACACCGCTGCCAAAAAATTAACGAAAAAAAATCTGCACACCGCAATCCGACGCAAAGCCCTGTAAACCCTCGGTCGGACCTGAATCACTGCCCTCCTCGGCCTCTTCATGAGCCGATTCGCCGCACCACGCCGGTAAAAATTTCCCTATAATGCCGCCCCATACGGGTCAGCAATATTCCCTTACAGGGAGCAAGCGCCATTCTGAAGCCCCGCAACCGTGCTCGACACTGGCTGCGCCCATCAGAGGCTCTCGGAACCCGTCAAAATTTCTGTTTATTTGCCTGCGTGCATCGCTGCAAAAAACGACATCCAACGCGGCTTGTTTGGCCGTGTGAAAAACCAACCCATCAGGTTTCACACGGGCACAAGCCCTCACGCAGGAGACGACACGTCATGCTGAGCTGGGACGAATTCGACAAAGAAGACAGTGAAGTAGCGGTAAAAGGCGCCAACGCCGGCCACGCTTCCGAAGCCAACATGGACCGCCTCGACAACGCCGGCGGTGCCGCCGCCCTCGAAGCGCGCGCCGTGACCGCCGACGACTCGGCCGCCGTGGCCCGCGCCAAGGCTGCACTGAACTCCCTCGACGTCGCCGAAGGCCTCGCCGAACTCGAAGGCGCCGCCGCCCGTGTCGCCGTCGACGAAAAGCGCATGATCAACTGCCGCGCCGACCTCAACCAGCTCGTGCCATTCAAGTACGACTGGGCCTGGCAGAAGTATCTGGACGGTTGCGCAAACCACTGGATGCCGCAAGAAGTCAACATGACCGCCGACATCGCCCTCTGGAAAAACCCGGAAGGCCTGACCGACGACGAGCGCCGCATCGTCATGCGCAACCTCGGCTTCTTCTCCACCGCCGACTCCCTGGTTGCCAACAACCTGGTCCTGGCCGTGTACCGCCTGATCACCAACCCGGAATGCCGCCAGTACATCCTGCGCCAGGCGTTCGAAGAGGCGATCCACACCCACGCCTACCAGTACTGCATCGAATCGCTGGCCATGGATGAAGGCGAAATCTTCAACATGTACCACGAGATCCCATCGGTCGCGAAGAAAGCGGCCTGGGGCCTCAAGTACACCCGTTCGATCTCCGATCCGAAGTTCGAAACCGGCACCCCGGACACCGACAAAGAGTTGCTGCGCAACCTGATCGCCTACTACTGCGTTCTGGAAGGCATCTTCTTCTACTGCGGCTTCACCCAAATCCTCTCCATGGGCCGCCGCAACAAAATGACCGGCGTCGCCGAGCAGTTCCAGTACATCCTGCGCGACGAATCCATGCACCTGAACTTCGGCATCGACGTGATCAACCAGATCAAAATCGAAAACCCACATTTGTGGGATGCTGAAATGAAGGAAGAAGCGACCCAGATGATTCTGCAGGGTACGCAGCTAGAGATTGAATATGCGCGGGATACCATGCCTCGCGGTGTGTTGGGGATGAATGCGGCGATGATGGAGGACTATTTGAAGTTCATTGCTAACCGTCGTTTGTCGCAGATCGGCCTTAAAGAGGAATATCCAGGGACGACCAACCCGTTCCCTTGGATGAGCGAGATTATGGACTTGAAGAAAGAGAAGAATTTCTTTGAGACACGGGTTATTGAGTATCAGACTGGTGGTGCTCTGAGCTGGGACTAATAGTCTCGCTAGACATGATTTGACGATTGCGGTTTGAGTCGGCGAGTCGAGAAAGCATAAAGCCCCGATCTGATCGGGGCTTTTTTTATGGGTGATTAATCCTTGAACGCCTACGTCGTAGGTTCAACTCCTGCAGCACTCACAGTCGCCTCCCATTGAAGCATGCTATGGGCACAGCGAAGCTCGCAGGCGCCCAAGTAACGCCCAACGGAAGTAAATTTGCTCAGTAACACCGACATGTGATTTGTCCTAGCAACTGCTTCGCTCGTTGGGATCTCTTGAGTCCGCTCTACGCTAGGTGAGACTCCCTCAAAATCCAAAACATATAGATATGTCTGATCCATGCCCGGTTAGGTTCGTAGGACTGCGCGAGATTAATCGCTTTTTTTTGTAGGAATTTTCGTGGACAGCAGTAATGGCCACTCAGTATCGTCCGAGGAATCTCAACCCTCGGCGACTGTATGGATACCTCGAAAGAAAAGACTGGCTGGAGCGATGAAGAGCTAGAAGCTTCGATAGACGCTTATCTGAAGATGTTTGCTCTTGAGCAGCGGAAGCTGCCATTCAAAAAGGCAGACGAAAACCGTCTACTGCGTGAAGGCCCGCTAAGCAAACGCAGTGCTTCCTCTGTCGAATACCGCATGCAGAATATCTCCGCAGTGATGGAGCAGTTGGGGCTGCAGCGAATTACCGGCTACGTTTCGGCAAAGAACCTTGGTTCAGGCGTTAGTAAACGGCTCAAGGAAATCCTCGCGAAGAAAGGCGTAGAGGCATTACGAAAAGGTGAACAGGGGGCAACTACATTTACTCCGTTTCAGTTGGTCGAGGTCAATGCACCTGAACAAAACGAAGCGCCAGTGGGCGTTCTAAACCCTAAAGAGACGACCTCCACTGTCGTGAGACTTGCCCGCGCCAAGAGCGTAAAACAATGGGTACTCAAGCACTCCCAAGGCATCTGCGAAGGTTGTGGCCAAATTGCACCCTTCGTTAGCGCAAACGGCCACCCCTTTCTTGAAGTCCACCACGTTAAACACCTAATTGATGGCGGAACCGACCGTATTTGCAACACGGTCGCGCTGTGTCCGAACTGCCACCGCCGTTGCCATCATTCCAGCGACAAGAAAGAATTCACCGCCGCGTTTTACATGAAAGTCGAGCGATTGAGGCCTGAATAGGGAAATGCATTAGACACGTGCCGAGAAATCCCAAAGCCCCGCAGACTCTGCACTGAAACCCAAATCAAACGGCGACAATTCCCAACTAAATCCCAGACTTATCCTACAGCCTCAACTCATCACCTTCGTTAACGTCGCCCGGCTTCTCTCCGGTGCGAACGACAAATGAACGAAAGGATGATCAGTGGCTGGCAAAAAGGATATTCCCCGGGTCAGGAACCCACCTTCAGGCGACGGGCATCACGTCACCTACCGGCTCATGAACACGACCGAACTGGCCGAGCGCGAGGCCAGACAGAACGCTTACGAGGCCATGCTGGCCCGGCAGGATGCGTTTGAGCGCAGCCGGCAGGTCGCAGCCAAGAAAGACGACGCGGTCAGGGCCGGATGCGTGTTCGCGAAGTCATGCAAGCTGCCGGACGCGATTATTGATTACTCGAATCCCTCCGGGATGGTGCCGACCGACAGCCTGCGGGATTACGGTGAATTCGCTTTGCTCGGTACGCGTGAGGCCGATGCCGGGCTACTGAACCTGCAGACCATCAGCGGCAATACCGTTTCACTCGGCGTTGGACGCCTTGCTCTTCGAACCCCGACACTCGCCACGCCGACAATCAGTCTTGGCGCAGCCATCGGCGCTACCGGTGCTGCACTCATGACCGGCATGGTCGCTTTGCTCTGGACGCCCAGCCTGGATGACAGCGCTCTGTATACTGAGGAACAATTGCGCGCCCTCCAACAGGCCCGTACCCGTGTTCGCCTGCGCATCGAGCAACAAACCGATGGCGCTCTCAAAGGTTATGCCTTCTACACCGGCAAGAATCGCGACTGGGAAATGGTCGACGTCGTGAAGCTGGAAACCCGCGACAGCCAGTACGTCGCGAATCTGGGTGAAGGCGTCGAGCTGATCTGGACACCCGCAGCAGACGGCTCCGATATGTTGGGCATTCCTGCTCTCGAAGCCGCCCCGCGGGCACCGCATATCTGGGTTTACCCGCCAACGAAAGCGGCGAACGACATCCTTGTGAATCCGGTTTATCCACCGCAGTACAAGGATTTCATTCTGGTATTTCCGGAAAGTTCGGGGGTAAGACCGGTTTATATTGTGGTGAGTCTTTCTGATCACAAATATCATCCGGCACCACCTGGACTTGCAGCGTTCCCGGATGCGATCAAGGCAGATCGCAAGACTTCCGTGAAAGGAGGCGGCGGGCTTAGAAAGCGATGGAAAACCAGAAAAGGACTGATTTTTGAATGGGACTCGCAACACGGTACTGTCGAGATGTATGACAAACGAGGTCGCCATCTCGGTGAGTATGACCCAGCAACTGGCGCGCAAACCAAACCAGCGGACGGCACGAGGACAGTAGAACCATGATTTATCTGATCGAGGCGTTTGATAAAGAGACCGGTTTCCTGGCTTTTGAAGAGGAACTTCCAAGTGGATCAGATCAGGCGATAAAAACCATCATGGGATGGACGGTGGAACAGCAGGGATGGGAGGGATACGATCTTTCGCACGAACAACTTGGAGCCGTGGAAAAGCTATTGGGGAAAGAAATCTATAACCCTGCTTATAAATTCCAGCTCAGCTGCAATGTGTAAACAACGGTGCGCAGAACAAACCGACTGCGAATTCGCCGGGGTTGGGGCTGCTTCGCAGCCCAGCGGTAGCAAGCGCCTTCGCCACAGGGTGATGCGTGGTCTGCAATGGCGGTGTAAGGATTGAAATCTGGTTGATGCCTAGAATCGCCAGTAGGCTGGCTCCCGCCGAATCCGCATCATCCAGAAAACAATCAGTGCAACCCACCCCGCCTCCCGCTATTAATACCCCTCCCCCACTCAAGGATCCGAGCCCCACCATGAAATTCGATCTCGCCTACTGCCTCAGCCTCGACGACAAGTTGTCGATCTATGACGTTCGCGATCTCAATTTCGATGAGACGGTGGCGTTTGACTCGGCGAAGGAACACTTCCAGTGCCCCAACGATGCCTGTCGTTCGGCGTTCGCCGCGGCCAACGAGTTAGGTACGTTCAACGCCAAGAATGTGAATTACGTGCGCACGCCGCACTTCAAGAATCTGCCCACGACGCAGCATGTGGCGGGTTGTCCGTATGTGAGTTTGAAGGCGTCGGCGTCTGGGGTTGAGGCGGCGGATGGCGAGGCGGATGACGGGCGCGAGGAGCATTTCCCATCAGAGTTGTTGCTGACGCGGCGTGAGTATGTGCGCAAGCCTGTCGCGCCTGCGGGGGCGGCGGATGTGTTGCGGGATGATCCGGTGCGGGTGGCGGCGGACAGTGGCAAGGAGTCAGCGAGTCGTGAGTCGGCGCCGGACAAGACCAGTGTGTTTGCGCATCCGGTGGAGTGTTTTGTTTCCAACTTCGCTGACAAGGAGCTACTCAAGCGGATGCCGTTGAAGATTGGAGAGCATACGGCGCCGTACAGTTCGTTCTTCAAGAAGATCGAGTATCTGACGGACAATAAGGGGCTGATTTACTGGGGGCGGATCAAGAAGATCGAGGACTTCCACAGCGCCAGTTTTCGTATCGATTTCGAAGACAAGGTCTGGTTCAAGAAGCCCGAGGACAGTAAGAAGAAGCCGTACCCGGTCAGCGTTTATCTGAACAAGAAGCTGATCGACAACTACCGCAAGCGCAAGGCGTTTCTGGCAGAGATCAAGCACGCGGTGGACAGCGACAAGGCGTTGTTCTGTTTCTTCTATGGGGTGACGCCGGAGTTGAAGCAGGTGCCTGGCAAGAAGAACCCCGAAAAGCCTTTCGAGGTCTTCAATGCCAATATCGAGAACCTGGATCACTTCATCATTCGTGAAGCGCCGGGCCTGGAGTGACGATTAACCTTTGGGTAGTTGCAGTTTGGCTTCGCCACGGTGTTGGTTGACTAGCGAGTACGGCAGCACTGGCCAATCGGGGTTGTCGCAGTTGCGCTGGTAACGGGCGAAGTAAGCCCCCAGGTAAATTCCCTTCGGCGTGAAGTGCCAGTTGGAGTAACCCCAAACACTTTCATCGGTGTAGTCGCAGTCGCCATCGTCTTCGGCGGGCTTTTTCATTTCCTCGGGGTACAGCGTGGTGAACTGCTTGACCAGCCACGGCGCCATGACTTTCAGTTGATCGTATTCGGTGGCTGCGCTATCGGGCTCACCAATCCACAGCACATCCTTGAGTTTCAACAATTCACCGGTGTGTGCATTCAGATTGATCGGTGAACTGCCGAAGTCCGGGTGGGCGCCGCCGCAGCTGTAGCCGGTGGAGATGTCCAGACTGACCACATCAGCCGAGAGAAACTCCGGGGCAGCACCTTGATCGAACTCGGCGTATTCCCCGCCATCCATCATGCAGCGGTGATAGTCGATGACTTCAGTCCAGAGTCGTCCGAGCAGGTGGTTGTTGATGCGCTGCTGCTCTTCTTTCGGGTATCCAGACTCGACGCTGAATAGCGAGATCTTCGACTCAGGCTCTGTCCACCATTGCAGGTCGTAGCCCATGAAGTTTTCTTTCTTTCCCGGCTTGAGCTTGAGCCCCTGTAAGCGCAAATACTCGAAGGGATCGTCCTTTGGCAACGTGGCAATAAAGGGCAACGTTGTGGCGGCTGGCGCAGGAAGTTGGGCTTCGGTCAGTTGCACCGGAAACTTCTTGCCCTTGGGATTTTGCCATTCGCCCTGCCAACCGTTGGCGGTGGATTTTAACTTCAGGGTAGGAAGAGGTTTGTCTTCACTGTAACGGTTGTTGCCTTCGACGAGGCTTAGCGTGTTGTCCTGCAGCGAGCCGCTGAGCGCCAGGTCACGGTGGTACTTCTCGTAGAAATAGCGACCGGTCACTTCGTCGTGTTGTGCAGTATTGAGCTCAACCACGATCGGTGATTTGCCCAACGTACCGGTAAAGACACGCGGGCCATCTTCGGCATGCGCGACGCAAATCAACGAGAACAGCACAGCAGCGCATGGTGCCAGGCGCTTCAGTCCTTTGAACATGGATCGATCCTTGAAGACGTCGGAGATAGCGTCGACGGGGTCGACGCTGAAAAATACGCTGCGGATTATGGCGAGAGTTGATCAACTATTCGAGTTTTCTCGTTCGTACTCTTTAAGCCAGGCTTCGTGCTCAAGGGCTGTGAGTTCCCGAGCCACTTGTTGGCGACGTTCCTTGGCCGCATGAAGCTGGACGTCATCAAGAAAGCAGTAATGACGCAGCCAGTGAAGTGTCATTTCTTCATCCGGAAAGAAGTAAGACTTGGCGCCCTTGCTATTCCTGGGTGTGTCATTCATTTGCGCGTCGAACACCATCGCTGCGGTTTCATCCGGTGGCAAAGACCCGGTATGGGCGACCTTGTCCTGGAACATCCATGCAATCTCATCAATGTGTTTTTGCGCGCTGCGATGGCTGCGTCGATAAAAACGCTGGTGTTCACAGGTCTGTAGCAGACGCGCCGCCATCAATTCCGGGTCAAGCCAGGGTCCGAGTTTATGAAGGTGTGCGTTGATCATCAATCCATGGACCCAGCGATCAATAAACCGCGCAACGAAGTCTTCGGTATTGGCCTTTTTCAAATCGGCCAGAATCAGGCAATAACGGGTTCTGACGTGAATGACCAGCAGCACGTGCTTGCGTTGCACCGTTATGGCGTGAGCCAGCCACTGCTCGTCAGCACCGCTCAACTCATGATCTTCGATGATTGAGGACGGCGGATTAGGGTCCACCGGCGTGACCTTTTTGCCTTTGTGAACACGGCTGAAAAACTTGCTGGCGGCTTCAGTGCAATTAAAGATCAACATCCTGGTTCTCTGGTCGTTGCTGGAGGACGGCGTTCAGTTATCGATTTTGGTTTCTTCCGCTGTAGCCTGGCAATGGTTCATTTCACCGAGATACACAGCAGCACGATAGTCAGCAAGCCAATATAGACCCACGCATGCACCCGGTCCGGAATCCGCCCGATCCACGGTGTCGCGATTCTGATCCCCAACAACGACCCCACCGTCAGCACTGCAAAAGCCAGCAAATCCACATACCCGACAAACCACTCCCCCAGATCCGTCCCGCTGAATCCGGCCAGCGCCATGTACGTCAACGTCCCGGCCACTGCCACCGGCACGCTCAGTGGATTGGCCATGGAGGTCGCTTGCGACATGCTCAGCCCGCAGCGGCGCAGCAGCGGCACGGTCATGACGCTTCCTCCTACACCGAGAAAGGTCGCGATGGTGCCGATGCCTACGCCGCCGGTGGAGGTTTCTGTACGGCTGAGTCGGCGTGGGATGACGCCTTCGGTGTGGCAAAGAAATCCGCGTCTGAGCAGGCAGTCGATAATGGTTACGCCGAGGTAGGCGATGAATGCATAGCGAATCACTTCGCCGCTGACCCACACCGCCGCTATTGCACCTACGATCGCGCCCACTGCGATAAACCCACCCAACGGCCACAGGTAATGGCGGATGAGGTTGCCGGCGCGGCGGTGTTGGTTGGTGGCGATCAGGGCGTTGACGATCATTACGCAGGTCGAAGTGGCGACGGCGATGTGCATGGCCGATTGGCTGATTGGGTCGTCGGCGCCGTGGCTGGCGGTGAGCAGGCGATACAGCAGCGGCACAATGACGAAGCCGCCGCCGAAACCGAACAGCACGGCGCTGATACCGGTCAGGCAGCCGAAGCAGGTCAACAGTAGGTAGAACATGTCGAGGCGTCCGTGATGGGAAAGCGCTCGACGATAGAGTTTCGCCGCTTGGCCCGCTTCAGCATGTCAGCCAGTAATGTTTGCGTTTACGCCAACCACCGGAAGTCGCACATGCGCAATGTTTCGATCAACGAACTGGATGACACACCGCGCAAGGTGGTGGCGCTCGGTACGGATTATTCCCACGGTCACCTACTGCCTTTTCATACACATCGGCGCGCGCAGTTGTTATATGGCGCGACTGGTGTGATGCAGGTGCGTACCCATGACGGCGATTGGGTGGTGCCGCCGCAGCGGGCGGTGTGGATTCCGCCGGGGGTGGCGCATGAGGTGTTGATGCTCGGCGTCAGCACGCGCAGCTTGTATATCGAGCCCGGCGCGGTGGATCTGGGTCAGCGCTGCCAGGTGATCAGCGTGTCGCCGTTGATGCGCCATCTGTTGATGGAGGCTGTGGCAGCGCCGCTGATGTATGACCTGGACGGACGTGACGGCGCGCTATTCGACTTGTTGTTGCATGAGCTGACACGCAGTGAGGCGCTGCCCCTACATATCCCTATGCCAGCCGAAGGAAAGCTCCTCAGTCTGTGTCAGACCTTTCTGAACAAGCCCAACGCACACCAATCCCCGCAGTCTTGGGCCGAGCAGATACACATAAGCTTACGCACCTTTAACAGATTGTTTCGGCAGCAGACCGGGCTCAGCTTTCGTCAATGGCGGCAGCAGGCCTGCGTAGTGCTGGCGCTGGCGCGACTGGCCGAGGGCGAGGCGGTGACGCGCATTGCGCTGGACTTCGGCTATGAAAGCCCGGCGGCGTTCTCGACGATGTTCCGGCGGGTGCTCGGTCAGGCACCGTCCGTCTGGTTGGAGGCGGCGAAGTAGGGCAAATCTAAAAATGCGTTTGATCCCGGCCGAAAACAACTGTACAAAAACACAGTACATTTTCAATCAGCACTTTTGAGCCCGGAGCACACCATGGCCTCTCTTGCGATGAACCACATTCTCGAACGCATTGCCCTTTTCCAGTTCACCCCGACGCACTGCGTCCAGGCCCGAGCGATGCTGGGCTGGAGCGTGGAACAACTATCGCGCGAGGCGCAGGTGCCGGTTGAAGACATTCAACGCTTCGAGGCGCAGCAAGAGGTGGCGGACGCAGCGCGGCTGGCGCTGGCTTATCGATTTGAGGCGCTGGGGTTGGTGTTTTTTCCGGGATTCAGGCCGGGGCGTAGTGCGAGTGTCCGAGCGGCGGCATCGGAAAGCCTGGAGCGTGGGGAATATGCAATGGCTGAATAAGTCGGTTCGCCAGAGGTGCGAACCGACTCAACCCATCAGGCATTCTGCGCAACCACCTCACCCTCCCCTTCAACCGCCAGCCACCACGCACTGCCCCGTTGCGGTTGAGCGATGTTGAACGCTTCGCCCATCTGCGGGGTGGTGATGGCGACGCTGCGTTCCCAGGCCAGGGCGAGGATGCGGTCGAAGGGTTCGTGCCAGGCGTGCATGGCCAGGTCGAAGGTGCCGTTGTGGATCGGGAAAAGCCAGCGGCCCTTGAGGTCGATGTGCGCTTGCAGGGTTTCTTCTGGCTGCATGTGCACGTGTGGCCATTCGACGTTGTAGGCGCCGGTTTCCATCAGGGTCAGGTCGAACGGGCCGTATTGTTCGCCGATGCGTTTGAAGCCGTCGAAGTAACCGCTGTCGCCGCTGAAGAAGATGCGGGTGTCGCCGTCGATCATTACCCAGGACGCCCACAGCGTGCTGTTGCCATCGAACAAGCCACGGCCGGAAAAGTGCTGCGAGGGTGTGGCGATAAAGCGAATGCCGGCGATTTCCGCGCCCTGCCACCAGTCGTACTGGCGGACTTTGCTGGCGTCGATGCCCCATTTGATCAGGGTATCGCCGACGCCCAGCGGCGTGAGGAACAGGTTGGTTTTCGCCGCCAGTCTGAGCACGGCTGCGTAATCGAGGTGATCGTAATGGTTGTGGGACAGGATCACCGCTTCGATCGGCGGCAACTGGTCGATGCTGATCGGCGGCTGGTGAAAGCGTTTCGGGCCGGCCCACTGCACCGGTGATGCGCGCTCGGCGAAGACCGGGTCGGTGATCCAGAATTTGTCGCGCATTTTCAGCAGCAAGGTCGAGTGGCCGAGGCGATAAACGCTGTGGTTCGGTGCGGCCAGCAGATCTTCGCGGGTCAGTGCTTGCACCGGGATCGCGGCGCTGGGCCGGGTAGTGCGCGGTTTATGGAAGATCATGTTCCACAGGATCCGCAGCATTTTGCGCAGGCCTTCGCGTTGCACCGGTGCGTGATTGCGGAACAGGCCTTGATCCTGGCGCGAGGCTTCAGGCTTGGAAGTGTTATCCGTGAGCGAAACTGGATTGGCCATGACTGAATGACTCCGGAACGCCGCGTATTACACGGTTTTCCAACGGTGGGACGGTTGATGGCCAAGCTGCACGCAAAGGCCGAACTGTCGGTTTTGTAAGCGGCGAGGATTAACGCAACATTACACTGACGGGTGTAGTTTCTAGGTTGCATCAAAGCTGCCGCCAAGTAAACTGCCAAGTGTAATTTCCTCTTTTTTGCTTAAGCGACCTTATGACAGCTCCCCAGCGCCTCACCGAGCGTAAACGCGCAGCCATTATTCAGGCGGCGATTGCCGAATTCCGTGCACACGGGTTCGAGATCACCAGCATGGACAAGATCGCCGCGAGCGCTGGCGTGTCGAAGCGCACGGTGTACAACCACTTCCCCAGCAAGGAAGAATTGTTCGCGGAAATCCTCAATCAATTGTGGGCGCGGATCAGTGCCGAGCAGTCCGTCGCCTATCGCCGCGATGTACCGTTGCGCGAGCAGTTGTGGCCGATGCTCCAGGCCAAAGTGCAAATGATGGCCGACGAAAACTTTCTGACGCTGGCGCGGGTTGCGATTGCGGCCACCATTCATTCCCCAGAACGCGCACAGAACATGATCGAGCGCATGGGCGAGCGCGAAGAAGCGCTGACCGTGTGGATTCGGGCGGCGCAGGCCGATGGTCGTTTGAAAGCGGTCGATCCGGAGTTCGCCGCGCATCAGGTCCAGGGGATGCTGAAGGCTTTTGGTTTCTGGCCGCAGATTTCGATGGGCCGCGCCGCGCTGGATGCCGAGACGCAGCAGACCGTGGCCGAATCAGCGCTGGAGATGTTTCTGGCGCGCTATCAGGTTTGAACGCACTGGCGAAGTAGCGCGGCCGACGAACGGTGGGCTTCACCACATTCCTGAAACGTATTTCAGGAACAATCTTGCGCAGATTGTTCCGGTTCCAGTGCGCCTGAGTATCGGTGCAAACCGCTTCGCATGTTGTACAAGAATGCAAGTAAAGCTCCGGATCATGCCGACAACATGCTTATAATCCCGCTCCGCAAGGCTTGTAGCCATTCGAGACGCCATCCGGCAAATTGCTGACCGATTGGTCCACCCCCATAAAACTTATACAAAACTACAAAAAATCACATACTTGTACAAGTTTACGATTTTTTGTATAAGTAGCACTCTGCCAGCTAAGGAACGCTGGCATTGAGCAGTCACCGCCGAATGCCGCACCGCGCATTCGGTCTGCCGGCGCGGTAATAGGGACTGAATCCTTGATCTTCCCAATTTCCAGAGTACTGCGAGCATGTTCTTCAATCGCCAAAAACCCATTATTGACGACCTTCAGCGCACCCTCACTGAACAATCCGGCCTGCTCGACGCGATCAATCGCTCGATGGCGGTGATCGAATTTGATCTGGAGGGCGTGGTGATGCGCGCCAACGACAACTTTCTCAAGACCATGGGCTACACGGCTGAACAAGCCATCGGCCAGCCGCATCGACGTTTCTGCACGCCGGAATTCGGCCGCAGCGCGCAATACACTGAACTGTGGTCGCGCCTGAAAAATGGCCAGTTTCAGTCCGGCACGTTTGAGCGGATCAACAGCCAGGGCCAGCCGATCTGGCTGGAAGCCAGTTACAACCCGATCAAGGATGCTTCGGGGCGTGTGGTGAAAGTGGTCAAGTACGCCATGGACGTAACCGCCAAGGTGCAACAGGAAAGTGAAGCCAACGCCAAGTTGCAGGCGATTGACCGGGCGATGGCCGTGATCGAGTTCGACCTGGAGGGCAATGTCCTCACCGCCAATCAGAATTTTCTGACGCGCATGGGTTACACGCTCGCCGAATTGAAGGGTAAACATCACCGTTTGTTCTGCACTTCGGAGTTGGTCAACAGCGGTGCGTATCAGGATTTCTGGCGTCGCTTGAATCAGGGTGAGCTTTTTCACGGCTTGTTTGAACGCGTCGATAAACGCGGGCAAACGGTTTGGCTCGAAGCCAACTACAACCCGGTCTACGATGCCGCCGGGCGCTTGTGCAAAGTGGTCAAGTTCGCCTCCGACGTTACCGCCCGCGTGGTCCAGCATGAGCAGGATGCACGCAGCGCCAGCGCGGCATATCACATCTCGGTGGCGACCCGAAAAGTTGCCGAGCAAGGCACCCAAGTGATCCAGCAAGCCGCCAGCGAAATGCGCGAGATCGCCGAAGATATCGCCCAGTCGTCAACCTTGATTGCGCAACTGGGCGAACGCTCCGAACAGATCACCGCCATCGTCAACACCATCCGCGCGATCGCTGACCAGACCAATCTGCTCGCGCTCAACGCTGCCATCGAAGCCGCTCGCGCCGGTGAACAGGGCCGTGGTTTTGCCGTGGTTGCCGACGAGGTGCGACTGTTGGCCGGCCGTACCAGCGGTTCGACCGCAGAAATTTCCAACATGATCGGCCTGATCCAGAGCGAAACCCGCCAGGCCATCAAGAGCATGGAAGGCACCCGCGGCCGCGCAGCGGAAGGGGTCGAACTGGCGAATCAGGCGGGCACGGTGATATTGCAGATTCGCGATGGCGCGAGTGAAGCGGTGGAGGCGGTGAGCATGTTTGCCAATGAGCGGGCGCCTGGGTAAGACGGGGTCGCTCGGGAGCGCGGCGGGATTCGGGTCATGGCTTGGCATTGAACCGCGTTGCCGCCATCGCCAGCGGGCTGGCTCCCACAGGGACTTCGGTATTGCGAAGCGTGTGTTTTGACAGGGAGAAACGCGCTATCCAGTGCGCGAGCGCCCGATTATATTGTCCGCCAACACTCAACAGCGCAGGGACATCCCATGGAACGCCGCGCCATCCGCATCGCCCTGATCGGCGATCACGACCCGCAAGTCACCGCCCATCAGGCCATCCCCGTCGCTCTCGGGCTGGTTGCCGAACAACTCGAGCGCGCAGTGCGATTCGACTGGTTACCCACTGAGCAGATCCACGCCGATACGCCGCTGGACTCCTTCGACGGTTTCTGGTGCGTGCCGGCCAGTCCTTACAAAAGCGAAGATGGCGCCTTGCGCGCGATTCGGTTTGCCCGCGAACAGCAGCGGCCTTTCCTCGGCACTTGCGGCGGTTTTCAGCATGCCGTACTGGAATATTCACGCAATGTGCTGGGCTGGGCCGATGCGGCACATGGCGAAACCTCGCCGGAGTCCGAGCGCGCATTGCTCACGCCACTGACGTGTTCGCTGGTCGAGGCAGTGGACAGCATTCACCTGGAGCCCGGCTCGTTGATCGCCAAGGCGTACGAAACGGCTGAAATCCATGAAGGTTATCGCTGCCGTTATGGTGTGAATCCGCAGTTCGAACGCCAATTGCTCAGCGATCGGCTACACGCTGTGGGGCACGATTCTGCGGGGGACTTGCGTGCCGTTGAGCTCAAGGATCTCCCGTTCTTTGTCGCTACGCTGTTCCAGCCGGAACGTACGGCGCTCAAGGGGCAGACGCCGCCGCTGGTGCTTGCGTTTGTTGTAGCTTGTGCTGGTAAGCAGTGTTGAGTTCGGCTTCTGATTTGGACAAATGGTTGGCGGTGCATTCACCGGCCCCTTCGCCAGCAGGCTGGCTCCCACAGGGATCGGTGAATACCTCAATTCCCTGCTAGTCCCCACAGGGTTTTAGGCACGCCACGAATCCATTGTGGGAGCCAGCCTGCTGGCGATGGCGGCTACCGGTTCACCGCAAGGCTTCAGCCCCGCACCAGACTGCGCACCGCGATGATCTCCGGCACTTCCACCTTGCTCATGTAAACGCGCAGCGGTTCGGTGATGTTGATCCGGTCGTCGATGTGTTGATCCAGCAGCAACTGGATCAACTCGCGTTTAAGGGTCATGGTCTGTTCGGTCGCGGGGGCCCAGACGAATTCGTTGGCGGCGATGATGCCGTCATCGGCGACGTCCATCCCGAACGAGTCTTCGCTGAATCTGACGATGTATTGACCGGTCTTGCGATTGAGGCCGACGAAGCCCTTGAGGTCGTCGGCGGCCTGGCAGATGAGTTGGGAGGTGATGCGCATGGTAAACCTCGCGAATGATGATCGATGGTTTACACGCAGGGCCACTGAGCGGCGCACCCTCTGCCGGGGTGTCTGCCGAGAGCAAGCGTACTGCAAACGGCGCCACAAACGTGCAGGAAAATTCGCTTTTGATACGTTTATGTCGGTCCTGCGCTGGCACCGGAGCGCTTCAGTTGTTAAAACAGTGCTCTTTGAAATTGCCTGCGAAAGGAACTCGAACATGCCCGCTACTTTTACCAAAAGCGCTTTGGTCCTGAGTCTGCTGCTCGGCCTCGGTCAGGCGCAGGCCGCCAGCCACAGCGATCCTGAAGCCATTGCCGCAGCCCACGGCATTCCGCACCCGGCGGTGATCGCTCACCGTGGCGCGTCGTTCGATGCGCCGGAATCCACCGCCGCCGCTTACCGACTGGCCCGCGACCTGGGCGCCGATTACCTGGAGCTGGATTTGCAGCGCAGCAAGGACGGCGTGTTGTTCGCCCTGCACGATGACAATCTGCAGCGCACCACCGACGTTGCGAGCAAATTTCCGGAACGCAAGGATAGCCCGGCCACCGCGTTCACCATGGCCGAACTGAAAACCCTCGACGCCGGTAGCTGGTTCAACACCAAGTACCCGGACCGCGCGCGCCCGTCCTATGCCGGGCTGAAGATTCTGACCCTCGATGAAATCATCGACATCGCCCGCGCCAATCCGCAGCACAAGCCGGGCCTGTACATCGAAACCAAAGAGCCGCAGCTGTTTCCCGGCATCGAACATGACCTCAAGGAAAAACTCCAGGACCGCGGCTGGCTGAGCCCGGCCGGTTCGAAACTGGCGAAAAGCGCGCTCGGCGTTGGCCAGGGCAAAGGCAAGGTGATCCTGCAGACGTTCGACAAGAACAGCCTGCAATTGCTGGAAAAGGAAATGCCGCAAGTGCCGAAGATCCTGCTGTTGTGGGTCGGCGAAGGCAGCATCGAGCCGAAATCGAACGTGACCTTTGCCGCTTCCGGTGAAAAGGACAAGAACGTTTTCTACGGTAAACAGGAACCGAAGTCCGAAGCTGAATTCAAGCAGTGGGTCGACTTCGCCAAGGCCCAGGGCGCTATCGGTACCGGTCCATCGGCCAAACTGACCCATGGCGGTGACCAGAGCTATTCGGATCTGGTGCAGCCGTGGATGAATCAGTACACCCATGATCAGGGCATGCTGGTGCACGTCTACACCGTCGATGAGCCGGTGGATTACGAGAAAGTCATGGCGGCCGGAGTCGATGGCATCTTTACCAACCGCGCCAGTGAACTGTTGAAGTTTTACCAGCGCCCGGCGGCTGGCAGTGTTGATGAAGTATTGAAGAAGAACGGTTTCTGAGCCGTTATCGAGTCGCCTGCTTCGCGAGCAGGCTCGCTCCCACAAAGAGCAGTTTTATCGCGAGGCCGAGATTTAAGGGTGAATTAAGTTGCGCTGGTTAATCTGAACTCACTTACACAGATCAACCACTTCAACGCACAACCAAGGAATGAACCGATGAAAACTTTGACTGCCCTGTTTACCGCCGCTGCCCTGACCCTCACCGCTGGCCTGGCTCAGGCCGACGTACGCATCGACCAGATCCCGCAACTGGTGAAAGACGGCAAGATCAAGTCGCTGGAATCGATGAACGCCGAGGCGCTGAAACTGCATCCGGGTGCGACCATTACTGACACCGACCTGGACAACCACTTCAACGGTTATGAGTATGAAGTTGAGCTGAAGACCGCTGATGGCAAAGAGTTCGATGTGGACTTTGATGCAACTACCGGCAAGGTGTTGAGCAACAAGCAAGATACTTGATAGAGCGCTGATAAAGAGCCGCACGATTTAATGATCGTGCGGCTTTTTTGTGGCTGGCGTTTGACGTGAGGTTTGGGGTGACTGGGAAATCGATTCCCCCTCACCCCAGCCCTCTCCCCCGGGAGAGGGAGCCGATTTGCGGGCCGCTCAAACCTGAGTTCACCTCGACATTTCAGGTCGACGTATCTCTAACACACACTGCGGTCAGTCCCCTCTCCCTCTGGGCGGTCCGACGTTTCGGGAGGGCTAGGGTGAGGGCCAAGCCATCACGCCGAAAAAACTGACGTACCACGCCCCAAACCAATCAAGCACTCAACCGCGCCGTCACTTCATTCAATTGCCCCGACAGCCCATGCAGATTCTGGCTGGCACTCTCGGTGCGTTGCACATTATCCAGGTTGGTGCTGGCAATCGCAGTGATCTCGGTGAGGTTGCGCGAGATGTCTTCGGCCACCGAAGTCTGCTCCTCAGCCGCCGTAGCGATCTGCCGGTTCATATCACGAATCGCTTCCACTGCATGAGTGATGCGCTCGAGCATCGCACCCGCCTGGGTGACTTGCTCGACGCTTTCATCGCTGCGCGCCTGGCCATTATCGATGGCGTGCGCAGCGTCCACCGCGCCGGTCTGCACACTCTGAATGATCTGGTTGATCTCGATGATCGACTCCGCCGTGCGCTGCGCGAGGTTACGCACTTCGTCGGCGACCACGGCAAAGCCGCGCCCGGCCTCACCAGCGCGTGCCGCTTCGATGGCGGCGTTGAGCGCGAGCAGATTGGTCTGTTCGGCGATGCCGCGAATCACTTCCAGTACCTTGCCGATGCGCCCGCTGTCCGCTTCGAGACGGCGGATCACGGTGGCGGTGTTGGCGATTTCGCCGCGCATCTGCGTGATCGAATGAATGGTGGTCTGCATGACCTTCTCGCCCTGCTGCGCCGACTGATCGGCATCGTCGGCAGCGCGTGCGGCGTCGGCGGCGTGGCGCGCGACTTCCTGGGCGGTGGCGGACATTTCGTTCATCGCCGTGGCCACCTGATCGGTGCGGTTGAATTGCTCGTTGGTGCCGCCGGCCATGGTTGTGGCGATGGCGTTCAACTCGCCGCTGGCGCTGTCCAGATCGCTGGCACTGCGCTGCAGACGGGTGAAGGTATCGGCGAGGAAATCGCGCAAGGTGTTCGCCGCGGTGGCGAGGTTGCCCAACTCGTCCTGCCGCTCGTTGGTCACACGCGCAGCGAGTTGGCCGCGACTCAATTGGCTCACATAGTCGATGAGTTTGCGGATCGGCTCGACCAGGTTGCGATTGACCAGCCACAGGCTCAGCAGGCCGATCAGCAGCCCCGACGCCAGCATCACCAGCAAGCCGATCCACACAGTACGATCGGCGCCGGCACTGATCAGCGCCGACTGCTCAGTGCCCTGCTGGCGCAGTTCAGCCACCAGTTCGCTCATCTGATCGCTGGTCGCGCGGTCGACGCCTTTGACTGCGGCATCGCCCGCCGCCGGATCACCGCCGGCGGCGACGTAGGCATCGCGGCCCTTCTGGTAGGCCGCGCCGAGTTGGCGGTGTTCGTCACGCAGGCGTTCGATGCGGTTTTTCAGGCTCGGCTCGATGCTGCTCTGGCCGGCCAGTTCGCTGAGGATTTTCTGTACGTCGCGCTGACGCTCTTCGAACTGGCCCCAGTACTTGGCCAGATCCGCCGGCTGCTTGCCGCGCAGCAAGACGTTTTTCCATTCCTGCACCTGCACCTTGAATTGCAGGTTGGCTTCGTCGATCAGTTGCGAGGTGTGCAACGGCCCGGCGAGCAACTGGCTGTAACTCTGTACGCCATTGGACAGGAAATGGAAGCAGGCCAGCGCGATCAATAGCACCGCCAGCAGACTGCCACTCAACAGGGCGAGCATTTGCGCTCTCAGGGATTTTTGCAGCATCGAAGGTACTCACGACAGGGGTGGAGCACGCCCGGAACGAGCGTGAAAAATGGCCGGACCTCCCTGTCGGCGAACCTTGGCTCAAAGCCAATGGCGCGCAACCTAACTCAGCTGAGATCGGCGTGCCAGAGCCCTTCTTGAGAAACTTCCGACAGCCGGTAAGGCATTGATTTGACGCCGTTTTACTGTCACATAAATGTCATGTGACATTGCGATGATGCCGCTCAGGTGAACCTGTAAAACCCGCATCAACCGCCCTCCTCGCAGCGAGCCGCCATGAATCACAGCCTCGATATCAGCCATCGCGATCCGGACCTGTTCGGTTTGCTCTATGGCTTCCGTTTTCTGCCCGGCGAACGCGGGCGCGAAGTCGATTCGGCGACGGCGCTGCGTTGCTTGCAGGACGACAGCGACAGCGGTGAATTCCTCTGGCTGCACCTGAATCTGGCCCACGCCGCCTGTGAGCGCTGGATGAAAAGCCATCTGCAATTGCCGGAAGAATTTTTCGAAGCGCTGCATGAGGGCTCGCGTTCGACGCGCATCGAGCATGTCGACTCAGCGTTGCTGGCGGTGGTCAACGATGTGGTGTTCAACCTCAGCAGCATGGTCTCCTCGGACGTGTCGACGCTGTGGGTTTGTGTGCGCAGCAAACTGATCGTCAGCGCACGCCTGCAACCGCTGCACTCGGTGGACAAATTGCGCTCGTCGGTGAAGGCCGGCGAGCGCTTTCGTTCGCCGTCGGAATTGCTCGTGCACCTGCTGCGCGATCAGGGCGAGGTGCTGACGCAGATCGTGCGCAAAACCAGCCTGAGCGTCGATCAGATCGAGGACGAATTGCTCTCCTCGCGGTTGTCGACCAACCGCGCCGAACTCGGCGCCAACCGCCGCGTGCTGGTGCGCCTGCAACGCTTGCTGGCGCTGGAACCGGGTTCGCTGCTGCGCCTGCTCAACCGTCCGCCGCCGTGGTTGCAGAAGGAGGACGTGAAGGAGCTGCGCAAGTCCACCGAGGAGTTCGCGCTGATCATCAACGACCTCACCGCCCTCGGTGAGCGGATCAAATTGCTCCAGGAAGAGATCGCCGCCAACCTCAACGAACAGAGCAACCGCACGCTGTTCACCCTCACCGTGGTCACGGTGCTGGCGCTGCCGATCAACATCATCGCCGGTTTCTTCGGCATGAATGTCGGCGGCGTGCCGTTATCACAAGACCCGCACGGGTTCTGGGTACTGGTCGCGCTGGTGGCGACGTTCACCCTGATCGCCGGGCGCTGGGCGTTTCGCAAGCGTGGAGATTATTGAGGCCCCCACCCCGCGCACACCACAACCCCCTGTGGGAGCTGGCTTGCCAGCGATAGCGTCAGGTCAGTCAACATCCACGTTGAATGTCAGTCCGCCATCGCTGGCAAGCCAGCTCCCACAGGGGACTTCGGCGTTCTCAAGATCAATGGTCAGACTAATCAGGCAAACACTGATCTGCCGCAGTCTCTCTGTAACATTCTGCAACGATCATGGGCGACATTCCTTCCCTCGCTCAGGATTGTCCGCTCATGGCTACTCCCTCCCTGACCGCCAGCCCCGCCCCTGCCGCCAGCGGCCGGCCGGCGCTGGACAAGAAACCCAGCCCGTTCACCTATGTGATCTTTTTCGCGGTACTGGCGATGGGCATGCTGTTCACCGCCTACAGCCTGATGCACGACATGCACGAACTCGGCACGGTGGTCACCACCTGGACGCCGTTTCTGCTGCTCGGCGTAGCGCTGCTGATTGCGCTGGGCTTCGAGTTCGTCAACGGCTTCCACGACACGGCCAACGCGGTGGCGACGGTGATCTACACCCACTCGCTGCCGCCGAATGTGGCAGTGGTCTGGTCGGGCTTTTTCAATTTCCTTGGCGTGCTGCTTTCCAGCGGCGCGGTGGCGTTCGGCATCATCGCCCTGTTGCCGGTGGAGTTGATTCTGCAGGTCGGTTCGTCGGCTGGGTTCGCGATGATTTTCGCTTTGCTGATCGCCGCCATTCTGTGGAACCTCGGCACCTGGTGGCTGGGCTTGCCGGCGTCGTCTTCGCACACGCTGATCGGCTCGATCATCGGCGTCGGTGTGGCCAATGCGCTGATGCACGGCCGCGACGGCACCAGTGGTGTCGACTGGGCGCAGGCGACCAAGATCGGTTACGCCTTGCTGCTGTCGCCGCTGGTGGGTTTCGGTTGCGCGGCGCTGTTGCTGCTGGCCCTGCGCGCCTTCGTCAAGAATCGCTCGCTGTACAAGGCACCCGAGGGCAACACCCCGCCGCCGCTGTGGATTCGCGGTTTGCTGATCGCCACCTGCACCGGCGTGTCATTCGCCCATGGCTCCAACGACGGGCAGAAAGGCATGGGCCTGATCATGCTGATTCTGGTCGGCACCTTGCCGATGGCCTACGCCTTGAACCGCACCATGCCGGAAGAACAATCGCTGCAGTTCGCCGCGGTGGCGCAAGTCACCCAGCAGGCGCTGGTGAAAAGCTCACCGCTGCCGGCACCGGCCGATCCGCGTCCGATCCTTTCCGATTACGTGCGCAGCAAGGAAGCCACACCGCAACTGATTCCGGCCCTTGCCGCGTTGACCGGACACATCGGCGAGCAAGTCAGAGGCTACGGTTCGCTGGCCAAAGTGCCCGCCGAAGCCATGGGCAACGTGCGCAACGACATGTACCTGGCCAGCGAAAGCATTCGCCTGATGGACAAGAACAAGGTTGGCAACTTCGACGCCGACACCAGCAGCAAACTGCAATTGTTCAAACAGCAGATCGATAACGCCACACGCTTCATTCCGCTATGGGTGAAGATCGCCGTGGCCATCGCGCTGGGGCTCGGCACCATGGTCGGCTGGAAACGCATCGTGGTGACCGTCGGCGAGAAAATCGGCAAGACCCACCTGACTTATGCGCAAGGTGCCTCGGCGGAAACCGTGGCGATGCTGACCATCGGCGCAGCGGACATGTTCGGCCTGCCGGTCTCGACCACCCATGTACTGTCATCCGGCGTGGCCGGGACCATGGTCGCCAATGGTGGCGGGTTGCAGATGAAGACCATCCGCAATTTGCTGATGGCGTGGGTGCTGACCTTGCCGGCGGCGATCCTGCTGTCGGGCAGCCTGTATTGGCTGTTCACCCAGATTTTCTGAGCAAATGAGAATCCCCCTGTAGGAGTGAGCCTGCTCGCGATAGCGGTGTGTCAGTCAACGCTGATTTATCTGACACACCGCTATCGCGAGCAGGCTCACTCCTACAGGGGATTGTGGTGACCCCGTCAAAGCGTCGATTGAACCACCTCCCCCAGCCAATCCATGAACACCCGCACCCGCAGCGGCAAATGCCGTTGCCGCGCATACAGCAATGAAATCGCCATCGACGGTGCGGTGTATTGCGGCAGCACGGTAACCAGTTCGCCGTTTTCCAGATGCGGCTGCATGCCGGTGCGCGGTACCTGAGTCAGGCCAAAGCCACCGAGGCACGCCGCCTCGTAAGCATCGGTGCTGTTGACCGTGATGCTGCCGGCCATCGGCAATCGCCGCACCTCGCCGCCCTCCTCGTAGACAAAACCTTCCGAACGCGACCCCAGCACCCCGACGTAATGCACCAGCCGATGCTGCGCGAGGTCCTCCAGGGTTTGCGGCACGCCGTAGCGTTCGAGGTACGCGGGGCTGGCGCAGTTGATCATCGAAAAATCGCCGAGGTGCCGCGCCACCACCGATTGATCCGGTTGCGCGCCGACCCGCAGCACGCAATCGAAGCCTTCGCTGAGCAGATCGACACGGCGGTCGGTGCTGCTGATTTCCAGTTGTAGATTCGGGTGCTGCTGCATGAACTGCGGCAGGCGCGGCATGACCAGACGCCGGGCGAGAATGTTCGGCATGTCGACACGGATGCGCCCGGTCAGCGAGGCCTCGTCCTGGCGGAACAAGCCTTCAATCTCGTCCATGTGCGACAGCAGATCCTTGCTGCGCTCGTACAAGACCATGCCGTCCTGGGTCGCTTGCACTTTGCGCGTGGTGCGCTGCAACAGGCGTGTACCGAGCAGGGCTTCCAGCGCTTGCACATGTTCGGACACGGTTGAGCGCGGCAGACCCAGGCTCTCGCCGGCGAGGGTGAAACTCGACAGTTCGCTGACCCGCACGAAGGTGCGCAGCAGTTCCAGTTTGTTCATTTTGGCGCCCCGCGATTGTTCGGCTGATCCGATCAGTGATTCCGCTTTCAGCCTGTTTATCAGCTTGGGGCGGATAAATAAACTTTGATCCATCCCCACTCAACGCAATCGGAGCAAGCCCCATGAACCGTAAAATCGCATTGATCACCGGCGCCAGCCGTGGCCTCGGCAAGAACGCTGCACTGCACCTCGCCGCGCAAGGCATCGACATCATCGGCACTTACCACAGCCGCGCTGACGAGGCGCAGGCGCTGGTCAGCGAACTGCGAGCGCTCGGCGCCAATGCGGTCATGCTGCAACTGGACGTCGGCCGCAGCGAAAGCTTTGCCGAGTTCGGCGCGCGGGTTGAGCAGGCCTTGCAGCACACCTTCGACCGTCAGCGCTTCGATTTTCTGGTCAACAATGCCGGAATTGGCGTACATGCCTTGTTCGCCGACACCACCGAAGAGCAGTTCGATCTGCTGATGAATGTGCAGTTGAAGGGGCCGTTTTTTCTGACTCAACAGTTGCTGCCGCTGATCAACGATGGCGGGCGCATCATCAATGTTTCCAGCGGCCTGACCCGCTTCAGCCTGCCCGGTTACGGCGCTTATGCGGCGATGAAAGGCGCGATGGAAGTGCTGACGCGTTATCAGGCCAAGGAGCTGGGCGCACGGCAGATCGGCGTGAACGTTCTTGCGCCGGGCGCCATCGAGACTGATTTTGGTGGCGGTGCCGTGCGCGACAATTCAGCGTTGAATGCGATGGTCGCCAGCAACACCGCGCTGGGCCGTGCCGGGCAACCGGACGATATTGGCGGCGCGTTGGCGCTGTTGCTGTCCGAGGGTGGTCGGTGGATCAACGGCCAGCGTGTCGAGGCTTCCGGCGGCATGTTTCTCTGATTTGAAACGAAAAAAATCGCAGCCTTCAGTGGCTGCGATTTTTGCGTTTAACCCTGACAGACGTTGCGCGATACGAAGCGCTCGCGCAGTACGTCGTAACCCCAGTGATAAACATAGGTGTACGGCAGGAAAAACAGCAGCACACCGATATCGAGCAGCAGCGCCTGCCACAGGCTGACCGACAGCCACCAGGCGATCAACGGCACGCCCATCACGATCAAACCGCCTTCAAACAGCAGCGCATGCGCCACCCGCACCCAGGCGTTATGGGCAACATTCAGACGCACCAACACCCGATCAAAGAACCGGTTGAACACCACGTTCCAGCCCAGCGCCAGCAGCGCAATCAGGACAGTGACCGCGCCCATGTCGAGCAGCGGCTTTTGCAACAGCCTCGCCAGCAACGGCGTGCAGATCAGGATCGCCAACAGCTCGAAACCAATGGCCTGCAAAATACGTTCAGTGATGGATTTGTCGGCAGTCATGGCCGGGCTCCTTGAGTAAAGATGGTTGCCATGATCGACCCTCGCACCGATACTTCATAACCAATAACCATCGATCAAGGCGATAGTTGATGATCTCGCAGGAAGTGCTGCTGGCGTTCGTGCAAGCGGCGACGCAAGGTTCGTTTTCCGCGGCGGCGCGCAAGCTGGGGCGCAGTCAATCGACCATCAGCGCGGCGGTGGCGAGTCTTGAGATTGATCTGGACGTTGTGCTGTTCGACCGCAGCAGCCGCAAACCGACGCTAACCCCGGCCGGGCACGTGCTGCTGCAACGGGCCGAGGCGATTCTTGCGGCGAGCAATCGTCTGGAAATGACCGCACGGCAATTGTCGCAAGGCGTCGAGCCGAAGCTGACGGTGGCGATTTCCGACACCTATCAGTCCTATCGCTTCGAGGCGGCGTTGGTGGAGTTCGAGCAGCGCTATCCGGACCTGCAACTGGAATGTCTGATCGCTGAATGCGAGGACTTGATCGAACTGGTCCAGCGCGGCCGCGCGCACTTGGCCTTCGCGGAAATGCAGGAAAGTTATCCACCCGACCTGGTGACCTCGACCGTGGCCGAACGCACGGAGATTGCCCTGTTCGTCAATCGCGAGCATGCGCTGGCGAAGCTTGAACAGGTGGATCAGCAACTGCTCGAGGAGCATCGCGAGTTGCGCCTGGCGACCATCGTCAATCCGTATGACAGCCGTGGCAAAGGCCGGGTGTGGTCGGCGCCGAGTTATCTGATGCTGATGGAAATGGCCGAGAAAGGGTTTGGCTGGGCACCGCTGCCGCGCTGGCTGGCGCAGCGCTATGGCAATGAGCTGCTGGTGGAACTGAACGTGCGCGGCTGGCCGAAACCGGTGTTTGTCGATGCGCTGTGGTCACGCCTGTATCCACCGGGGCCGGCGGGGAGCTGGTTGTTGGGGAAGATGCTGGAATAGTGGCGCTGCCAATCGCTAGCAGGCTAGCTCCCACAATGCCCGAGTCGTGCACGATACTCATGGACATCCTCGACACCTGTGGGAGCTAGCCTGCTAGCGATGAGGCCGGCACGGTCGGTGAGATCTCAGGTCAGTCCAATTCGCTCAGACGCCCTTCAATAAAACGCCGCTCAGGTTCTTGTCGAGTCAGCTCAAGAGCACGCAAATAGGCTATGCGCGCCTCATCCACCCGGCCCAACTGTCGACAAAACTCCGCCCGCGCCGAATGTGCCAGGTGGTAACCCTGCAAGTCGCCGCGCTGCAAAATCCCTTCAATCAGACTCAGCCCGGCCCCCGGCCCATCGCGTTTGGCCACCGCCACCGCGCGATTCAGCTCGATCACCGGCGATGGCAGCACCCGCAGCAACACGTCATACAGCCCGACGATCTGCACCCAATCGGTTTGCGCTGCGTCCGGCGCCTCGGCGTGTACCGCGGCAATCGCCGCCTGCAAACAATACGGGCCGAACCGCCGAGTACTCAGCGCGCGCTCAACCAGTGCACAGCCTTCGGCGATCAACCCTGCGTCCCACAACGCGCGATCCTGATCATCCAGCAGCACCAGTTCGCCGCTCGGCGAGGTGCGTGCCGGTCGCCGCGATTCGTGCAGCAGCATCAGCGCCAGCAGCCCGATCACTTCCGGCTCCGGCAATAACTCCATCAATAGGCGCCCGAGGCGAATTGCCTCGCGCGTGAGATCTTCGCGGGTTAGCTCAAGGCCGATCGATGCCGAATAACCTTCGTTGAACACCAGATAAATCACCCGCAACACACTGTCGAGTCGTTCGGGCAACTCTTTCAGGCTCGGCACCTGATAGGGGATTTTCGCGTCGCGGATTTTGGCTTTCGCGCGCACGATGCGCTGGGCGATTGCCGCCGGCGCAGAAAGAAAGGCGCGGGCGATCTCCTCGGTGGTCAGGTCGCAGACTTCGCGCAAGGTCAGCGGCACTTGCGCATCCGCCGCCAGCGCCGGGTGACAGCAGGTGAAGATCAGGCGCAGGCGATCGTCTTCCACGTCCTCGCCACTCCAGTCGGCCTGTTCGAGTTCTTCCAGTTGCGCCAGCAACAACGGTTGCGAAGCCTTGAACCGTGCGCGCCGACGCAACACATCAATCGCCTTGAAGCGCCCGGTCGAGACCAGCCAGGTGCGCGGGTTGTCCGGCACGCCGTCGCGCTCCCAACGTTCCACCGCGACGAAGAACGCCTCGTGCAAGGCTTCTTCGGCGAGGTCGAAATCACCGAGCAGGCGGATCAGCGTCGCCAGAATCCGTCGTGAATCCTGACGGTAAACCTGCTCGACCCGCGCCCGTACGTCAGACATTCAACTGCCGCACCGGTCGCACCTCAACGCTGCCGACCCGCGCTGCCGGAATGTTGCCGGCAACCTGGATCGCTTCGTTGAGGTCCTTGGCATCGATCAGGTAGAACCCGGCCAGTTGCTCCTTGGTTTCGGCAAACGGCCCATCGGTGATCGACAGCTTGCCGTTGCGCATTCTGACCGTAGTGGCGGTCTGCACCGACTCCAGCGCTTCGGCGGCGACCATGCGTCCGCTGCCCTGGATCGACTCGGCGTAGGCCCAGCATTCGGCGTCTTCGGGGCTGTCGGGCGACGAATGCAGCAGGCGCTCGTCGCTGTAGACCAGGCATAAATACTTCATGGCGTTCTCCTGATTCGAACGGTTCAACTATGGCTGAAGATCAGGGCTGCACATCGAACAGGGTCGCGCCGCTCATCGGATCGAACGGCGCCGACCAATGCTCATGGACGATTTTCCACGCTCCACCAACCTGCCGATAACAGGCAGTGACGCGCATCCAGCAGCTCTGGGTTTCGCCTTTCTCGTTGGTCCCGCCGCAATTGGCAACCCAGTGAGCGAAGGCGATGGTGTCGGCGCTTTCGATGGCGATTTCCTGAAACTCGAAAACGTGCGGGCCGGGGCACATTTCCATGCACTCGACCCAATGCGCGCGGTACGCCGCTTTACCCTTGAATTGCAGGGCCTTGATCGCATCGAACGAGACGATGTCGTCGGCGTACAAGGCCATGACTTTTTCGACGTCCTTGGTCATCACCGCTTCGCGATAGGTATTGATCAGGGTCTGGATTTCGCTGTGTGCGTTCATGGTGTTCTCCGTGGTTTTTGTGGGAAGACACCCTTAGTCGTTTGTGCTTTTTGCAGATCGACAGGCCAAACAAAAATATTTCACGACGCCAATATCGCTAGAATCCGAGGCTCACTTTGTAGGAAAAAGGAAATTCCCGTGTCAGCCAGACTCGTGCCGTACGACAACCTGAACGCCTTGCAGCGTCAGCAAGTCGAGGCGATTGAAATCCATGCCGAACAGATCAAGTTCTCCGGCGACATTCACGGCGCGTTGCACACGCTGCTGTCGAAACCCGGCCCCGGGGTGAAAGGTTTTGCCCTGTTGGCAGACGAGGTGCCGGTAGCGTTCCTGCTGCTCAAGCGTCCGCCGGTACTGCCCGACTGGGCCAACGAACACAGCGCCACATTGCATGCGTTGCAGGTCGATCACCGTGCGCAAGGCAAAGGTTACGGCAAGGCATGCCTACAAGCTCTGCCCGCCGTCGCGCGTGAAGCCTGGCCGGAAATCCGGGGACTGGAACTGTCGGTGGACGCCGACAACCAAGCGGCCATCGCGCTGTACGCCAAACACGGCTACGTCGACAGCGGCGAGGCGTACAAGGGCCGGATCGGTTACGAGCGGCGCATGGGGCTGTTTTTCTGAGTCGTAGAGGGAGGCACGATGATTGATTCAATCGCAGCACTCGAGGCGATATACGGCCAGCCGCACGAACGCGCGGTGCGCAAGCAGATCGGCTTTCTCAACGACGATTACCAGGCGATGGTGCGCCTGTCACCGCTGGTGATCGTCAGCTCAACAGGCGCCGATGGCCTCGACAACTCACCGCGCGGCGACAAGCCCGGGTTCGTGCGGATCATCGACGAACGCACCCTGGCCCTGCCCGATCGCCCGGGCAACAACCGCATCGATACGTTGCGCAATGTGCTGCATGATCCGCGGGTGTCGCTGCTGTTCATCATTCCGGGGATTGGCGAAACGCTGCGGGTCAACGGCACCGCGCAGATCAGCGCGGTGCCTGAGATGCTGGAGAGTTTTGCGGTGAATGGCAAAGCGGCGAAAACGGTGTTGCTGGTGACGGTGGAGGCGGCGTTTTTTCATTGTTCGAAAGCGTTCGTCCGTTCCGACGCCTGGAACCCGCAAACCCATCTTCCACGCTCGGCGTTGCCAAGTGCCGGCGCGTTTCACAAGCGCCTGAATGACGGCCAGTTCGATGCCGAAACCTACGACGCTGAAGCCCCGAAGCGGGTGCGCGACACCCTCTATTGACCCCCCCGTCGATGATCGTTCCCACGCTCCGCGTGGGAATGCAGCAAGGGACGCTCCGCGTCCCAAAAGCGTGACGCAGAGCGTCACAAGAGGCATTCCCACGCGGAGCGTGGGAACGATCAGGTTCGGTGCTCGTCAGAGGGTCAGGATCATCTCGTGCCACGCCATGCCGCCGTGGTCGGACTCCGAGGGTTTGATATAGGCAAACCCAAACCCGGCATACAGCGGGATGTGCTGCTCTTTGCACATCAGGTGAATCGTCGCTTTATCCATCCCGCGCATGCGTTCGATGAACTCGGCCATCAAACGCTTCGCCAGACCCTGGCCCTGATAATCCGGATGCACGACCACCGACATGATCACCACGTTCGGCCCTTTCGGGTCGTGGCCGATCAGTTCCTTGAACGCTTCGTCGGACATCTGCACATCGAACGCCGCGCCGGAATTGACGAAACCGGCCACCTCGCCATCCACCTCGGCGACGATAAAACCTTCCGGCCAGGTGGCGATGCGCTTGGCGATCTTTTCGCGGGTCGCGGCTTCGTCGCCTTCGTAGGCAACGGTTTCGATGGCGTAGCAGCGGTCCAGATCGGCGGCGGTGACGTTACGGATGACGGTGTTCATGGCAACTCGGAAATCATTGGAATTGAGGTCGCCAAGCATAAAGCAGATCATCCGGGGCGGACATGATCCGCCTCGATGGGTAGCTCTCAGGCTTTGAGCGGCAACCAGATTTCCAGCGTGCCGGTGAGCAGTTTCGGATTGAAATCCTCGCTGTAGCGCTCGAACTCCGGGGCGTCCGCTGTTTCACGGCCGGACTGCGGCAGCCAGGTGTTCCAGATGTACTGAAAGGTTTCCGGCAGTTGCTCCAATGGCCCCTTGTGCTCGAAGACCGCGTAATGCTGCGGGAGGATTTCAACCCAGCGGTACTTCTCCGGCAGATCATCAAGCTTGTCGATCTGCACGCCGGCGATGTACTCGAAGCCGCCCTCGCCGTCCGCGTTGCAGCAAACGCCATAGGTCACTTCACCGACTTGCGCGGGAATTTTCCCGAGGTGCGGGATGAGTTTTTCCCACAACGCCGGGATGTCTTCGGTGGAATCCTGGGTAAACCGTCCGCCGAATCCAGCGATCAGCAGAAACGCCCCGTGTTCGAAGCGAGGTTCTGCCACTTCGACGCATGTTTGCTCATCCATGACACGACTCCTTGGTACACAAAAGTGGGTTGGGCTGGGAGTATAGAAAGCCCGAACCGTTTCGCACGCTTACAGCGTATGCAACTGCTCGGCGGCGCCCGAACCGACAAACTCGTTATAGCCGGAAAGGATCACATAGACCGCGAAATAGCAGAAGATCGCCGCCGATGCCATGTACGAATAGCGCAACAGCTTGTCGCCCAACAGCTTGCCGCCGTGGCTGGCGGCGAAGCACAGACCGGCCGACCACAGCAGCCCGGCGCAGAGGAAACCGCCGAGAAACAACGCCGAGCTAATCGCGCCACCGCCACCGGATCGGGCGATCAATGTGCCGCCGACCGCCGCAAACCAGAGAATCGCACTCGGCGACGACATGGCGAGAAAGATCCCGCGGAAAAACTCCTTGCGATGGGAGCTCTGCCCCACTTCTGCCGTCTCGGGAAGCAACGCCTCATGATGAATCGCCGAGTAAATCATCTTCCCGGCAAAGTAGATCAGCAGCGCCGAACCACCGATCCACAGCACCCAGCGCACGGTTTCGTACTGCAACAACACGGTCATCCCGGCCAGCGCCAGCACCGCGTAAATCAAGTCACCGACGCAGGTGCCCAAACCCAGCGCAAAGCCCTGAAAGTAACCGCGCTGCATGGCCAGGGTAATCATCGCGATGTTGGCTACGCCGATATCCAGGCACAGCGAAAGGCTCAGCAAGAAGCCGCTGGTGAATTCCATTGACCGATTTCCTTCGGAGAAAATGTTTACAAACAGGCTGGACAGTATGCCATCAGCGCCCTTATCTTCCGCCACAGGTCACCGCAGTGACCAGCGTCGCTCGGACGGTTCCGGGCGCTTACGTTATCCGAGGCAACAATGGCCGAACAAGGTTCGCCGCGCCGCTTTGCGCGCATAGATCGACTCCCCCCGTACGTTTTCAACATCACCGCCGAGCTGAAGATGGCCGCCAGGCGTCGTGGTGAAGACATCATCGACTTGAGCATGGGCAACCCCGACGGCGCCACGCCGCCGCACATCGTCGAAAAACTCGTGCAAGTCGCCCAACGCGAAGACACCCACGGTTACTCGACCTCCAAAGGCATTCCGCGCCTGCGCCGGGCGATTTCCAACTGGTACAAGCAACGCTACGAGGTCGATATCGATCCGGAAAGCGAAGCCATTGTCACCATCGGTTCCAAGGAAGGCCTGGCGCATTTGATGCTGGCGACCCTGGATCAGGGCGACACGGTGCTGGTGCCGAACCCGAGCTATCCGATTCATATCTACGGCGCGGTGATTGCCGGCGCCCAGGTGCGTTCGGTGCCGCTGGTGCCGGGCGTGGACTTCTTCGACGAACTGGAACGGGCGATTCGCGGCTCGATCCCCAAGCCGAAAATGATGATTCTGGGCTTCCCGTCGAACCCGACCGCGCAGTGCGTGGAGCTGGATTTCTTCGAACGGGTGATCGCCCTCGCCAAGCAGTACGACGTGCTGGTGATCCACGATCTGGCCTACGCCGACATCGTCTACGACGGCTGGAAAGCCCCGTCGATCATGCAGGTACCGGGCGCCAAGGACATTGCGGTGGAGTTCTTCACCCTGTCCAAGAGTTACAACATGGCCGGTTGGCGCATCGGTTTCATGGTCGGCAACCCGGAACTGGTCAACGCTCTGGCACGGATCAAGAGCTACCACGACTACGGCACGTTCACCCCGCTGCAAGTCGCGGCGATTGCTGCGCTGGAAGGCGATCAGCAGTGCGTGCGCGACATCGCCGAGCAGTATCGCCAGCGCCGCAACGTGCTGGTCAAGGGCCTGCATGAGCTGGGCTGGATGGTCGAGAATCCGAAGGCATCGATGTATGTCTGGGCGAAGATTCCCCAGGCGTATGCGCACCTGGGTTCGCTGGAATTCGCCAAGAAACTGCTCGCCGAGGCCAAGGTCTGCGTCTCGCCGGGGGTGGGGTTTGGCGAGTATGGCGATGATCACGTGCGCTTCGCGCTGATTGAAAACCAGGACCGCATCCGCCAGGCGGTGCGCGGGATTCGCGGGATGTTCCGCGCGGATGGCCTGGCCCCGAAATAACTGACACACCTTCGATCGTTCCCACGCTCCGCGTGGGAATGCATCAATGGACGCTCTGCGTCCGCTTTGGGACGCGGAGCGTCCCGGGCTGTATTCCCACGCGGAGCGTGGGAACGATCAGCGGTGTAAAGTCCTGAAATTTCATCCACAAAAAAACCGCATCGCTGCGGTTTTTTTGTGCCTGCAAGAAGCTGTTTAAACGAACAGCGACAACAGCAGGATAAAGCCCAGACCGACCACCGACAGGATGGTTTCCATCGCCGTCCAGGTCTTGAAGGTTTCGGCCACGGTCATGTTGAAGTACTGCTTGACCAGCCAGAAACCAGCGTCGTTAACGTGCGACAGGATCAGCGAACCGGCGCCGGTCGCGAGTACCAGCAGCTCACGGTTGACGCCAGGAATCATCCCCACCACCGGCACTACAATGCCGGCACCAGTGATGGTCGCCACGGTGGCCGAACCGGTCGCGATACGGATCACCGCGGCCACCAGCCACGCCAGCAGGATCGGCGAGATCTGTGCGCTGACCGCCATGTGACCGATCACGTCGCCCACGCCGCTGGTCACCAGCATCTGCTTGAAGCCGCCGCCGGCACCGATGATCAGAATGATCGCAGCGGTTGGCGCCAGGCTCGCATCCAGCCACTTGAGCATCTGGTTGGAACCGATGCCCTGCTTGTAGCCGAAGGTGTACAGCGACAGCAGCAATGCCAGCAGCAGTGCCGAGATCGGGTGGCCGATCATGTCCATCCAGGTGCGGAAGAAGTTGCCGTCCGGCAGCGCCACGTCAGCGAAGGTTTTCAGCAGCATCAGGAACACCGGCAGCAGCACGGTGACCAGGGTGATGCCGAAGCTTGGCAGATCGGTCGAGTCGTTTTCGCGGGCCAGTTGATCGACCAGTTCCTGATTCGGGTGACCGGGAATGTGCTTGGCGATGAACGTACCGAAGATCGGACCGGCGATGATCGCGGTCGGCAGCGCAACGATCAGACCGTAGAGAATGGTCTTGCCGATGTCAGCGCCGAACACGCCGATGGCCAGCAGCGGGCCCGGGTGCGGTGGCACCAGACCGTGTACAGCGGACAGGCCGGCGAGCAGCGGGATGCCGATCTTGATGATCGACACACCGGTACGACGCGCCACGATGAACACCAGCGGAATCAGCAATACGAAGCCGATTTCGAAGAACAGCGGGATGCCGACCAGAAATGCGGCGAACATCATCGCCCACTGGACCTTGTCCTTGCCGAACGCACGAATCAGGGTCTGGGCAATCTGATCCGCCCCGCCCGATTCGGCCATCATTTTGCCGAGCATGGTGCCCAGCGCCAGAATGATGCCGACGAAACCGAGCACGCCACCGAAGCCGTCCTGGAACGCCTTGATGATGGTGCCGATCGGCATGCCCGAGGTCAGGCCGAGGAACGCGGCCGCAATGGTCAGAGCGATAAAGGGGTGAATCTTGAATTTGGTGATCAGGATAATCAGACCGATTACCGTGACCACTGCATCGAGCAGCAGGAACGTCTCGTGGGACATGCCGAACATTGGGGGTGTCTCCTGGATTGTTGTTGTTATTAAAGCGGGTTGAACAGAAGTCGGGAGGACAGCGCTGTCTTTTTCAACATACTCATACCGCCTGTTTCAGACCGTGGGCCTGCCACCAGACGTGAGCCTGCAGTGCCAGCTCTTCGACGCTGTGTACCGAGGCGTTGAGTGCCAGGGTCAGCGGCTCGCCCTTGGGCGATTCGAGGGTGGCGAACTGGCTTTCGATCAGCGTGGCCGGCATGAAATGGCCCGGACGGTGCGAGACACGTTCGGCGGCGACTTCAGGGGTCAGTTCCAGGAACACGAAGCCCAGGCCCGGCAAGGCGCTGCGCAGGCGTTCGCGATAGATATGTTTGAGGGCCGAGCAGGTCAGCACCGGGCGTTTGCCCGACGCATCGACGCGACGCAGTTCATCGCACAGGCTGTCGAGCCAGCCGGCACGGTCGTCGTCGTTCAGGGGGATCCCCGCGCTCATCTTTTCGATGTTCGCGGCCGGATGAAAAGTATCGCCTTCAATGGCAGTGGCGCCGCTCAAATGGCACAGGGCCTCGCTGACGCACGTCTTGCCGCAACCGGCAACGCCCATGATGACCAGGGCGGTGATGGGATGACTCATATAACACCTCAGCGCGCAGACAGCGCTACCTTTGCTAGCTATGACTCTAGTGCACAGGCAGAAGTTGCCGACGCCTTCTTGTCGTTTTTTTGGGTTGCAGCAGGTTCGTTCCCAACGCCAAAGAGCCAAGATCAGGCAGGACCTCGCTCACGCATTTGCAGCTGCATCAGGACAGCGCTACCTTAGTGCCTTGATTTTTGTTTGGCAAGCCGCCCGATGACCTCCCCCAAGAACGATAAAAATACCCGCACCACCGGCCGTCCTACCCTTAATGAAGTTGCCCGCCTGGCCGGCGTCAGCCCGATTACCGCCTCCCGTGCCCTGCGCGGCGTCAGTACTGTGGCCACCGAACTGGTGGAAAAAGTGCAGAAAGCCGCGCTCGAACTCAACTACGTGGTCAACCCGGCCGCCCGCGCGCTGGCCTCGGCGCAGAGCCATTCGGTCGTCGTGCTGGTGCCGTCGCTGTCCAACCTGCTGTTCATCGACACGCTGGAAGCCATTCATCGGGTGCTGACGCCGAAGGGCTTCGAAGTGCTGATCGGCAACTTCCACTACTCGCGCGATGAAGAAGAAAACCTGCTGCGCAACTACATGGCCTACCAGCCGCGCGGCTTTCTGCTGACTGGTTTTGATCGCACCGAGAGCTCGCGACGGATGATCGAGGCGAGCAATATTCCCTGCGTGTACATGATGGAGCTGGACAGCAGCGTCGGTTTGAACTGCGTGGGCTTTTCACAGTTGAGCGCTGGGGAAACCGCCGCCGAACATCTTCTGTCTCGCGGACGCAAACGCCTGGCCTACATCGGCGCACAACTCGATCAGCGCACGCTGCTGCGCGGTGAGGGCTTTCGCCGGGCGTTGCAGAAGGCCGGCCGCTACGACCCGGATCTGGAAGTGCTGACGCCGCGATCTTCATCGGTGGGCTTGGGCGGCGAGTTGTTTCTGCAATTACTGGCGGCGCATCCGGATGTCGATGCGATTTTCTTTGGCAACGACGACCTCGCCCAGGGCGCCTTGCTCGAAGCGCTGCGCAATGGCATCAAGATCCCCGAGCAGGTGGCGATTCTCGGTTTCAATGACCTGCCGATGTCCGAGCACATGGTGCCGCGCCTGAGCAGCATCAACACCCCGCGCGAGGCGATCGGCCGACGCGCGGCGGAGCAGATGCTGACGCTGATGGCGGGCAATAAAGTGCCGCGCCCGGTGGAGGACATGGGGTTTGAGCTGAAGGTTCGCGAAAGTACATAACCCCGCAAAAAATGCAGAGTTACCGATCGTTCCCACGCTCTGCGTGGGAATGCAGCCCGGGACGCTCTGCGTCCCTCCAGAGCCGAACGCGGAGCGTCCGTTGCGGCATTCCCACGCGGAGCGTGGGAACGATCGACAAAGGATCTCTACCAAATTCAATGGCTGAGCAGGTCGACCAAGGCCAGCGCGCCCTTCTGCAACGGCTGGCTCTTGAGCCACACCGCATGCACCGGCATCACCAGGCCGTTCTCAATATTGCGGAAATTCAGCCGCTGCAAGCGCCCCGCGTCCAGTCGCGGCTGCACCACCGACAGCGGAAAATTACCCCAGCCCAACCCCGCCTCGACCATGTCCATTGCCGCTTCCAGGCTGTCGGTGCGCCAGTACGATTGCGCCACCAGCGGCCGCGTTTCGCTGATCGGCAGATCCCGGCTAGCAACGATGATCTGCCGCACCTGTACCAGATCTTCGAGAAACACATCACGCCCCTGCAACAACGGACTGTCCGCCGCCAGCGTGGCGACCAGTCGCTCATTGCCGACAAAATGAAACCGCTCCAGCACGTTCATGCGCAACCCGGCGAACGCCAGGCACAGACCGACTCGACCGCTGTGCAGCATCGCCAATACGTCATCCTGCGGCGCCGTCAGCACTTCGATGTCGAGCAGCGGATAGCGCTCGGCAATCACCTTGATCGCCCCGAGCAAACGGCGCCGGTCAATATCCGCCACCACGCCAATCGATAACTTGCTCTCCAGCCCCAGCGACAGCTCGACCGCGTGCACTTGCAACTGTTTGAGCTGCTCGGCGATCAGCCGTGCGTGCGGTACCAGGGACAGGGCCATGGCGGTCGGTTGCGGTTCACGATGGCTGCGATCGAACAGCAGATAGCCAAGCTCGGCTTCAAGGTTGCCGATGCCCATGCTCACTGCCGAGGGGACTTTGCCCAGCGCCCGTGCGGCGGAGGAGAACGAGCCGCGCTCGATCACTGCGAGAAACAATTCGATGCTGTCGCTATTGAAGTTCAACCGGCACACCTATCAATAAAACTGAAAAGAGCTGACTTTTTCTGTCATCTATATTGAAGCTATCTTTCGTCGCCTTCGCCAGCCCCGCTGGCTGTCATTCGGCAACAAAGAGGCAAATTCCCAATGCAAGGCGTCAAACGCAAACTGGTCTACGTGTCGCTCTACGAAGTGATCGGCATGACCTTCTCGGCCCTCGGTCTGGCCTTGTTGTCGGGCACATCGCCGGGCAGCACCGGGCCGCTGGCGGTGATCATCACCAGCATCGCCGTGACCTGGAATTTCATCTACACCTCGCTGTTCGAACGCTGGGAAAGCCGTCAGGTCTCGCGCACCCGCACGGTTAAACGGCGCATTGCCCATGCGGTTGGCTTTCAACTGACGTTGATCGTGTTTCTGATTCCGTTGATCGCATGGTGGATGAACATCAGCCTGGTGCAGGCGTTTCTGCTGGATCTGGCGCTGATCATTTTCATCCCGTGCTACACCTTTGCCTTCAACTGGCTGTTCGATCGGGTGTTCGGTTTGCCCGCCTCGGCACTGCCGGATTCGGCCGCTGCAGCATAAATCGTTAATTCGTAAGCGAATATTGCAAGAAAAGTGTTGTGGCGCGTTGTTAAACGCGGATATTCACAATCCGTGAACTCCGATAGCAGGCTAAGCTTTTCCATCAAATAAAAAAATGGATCTGCCCATGACTGCTCACGCCTTCGCCGCCGCACACAGCGACGGCATCGACCCGGTCCGCGCCGCCGAGATTTCCGCCCGCATCGATCGCCTCCCCGCCGTGGCGACGATCTGGCGGCTGGTGGCGCTGTTGTCGATCGGGGGTTTCTTCGAACTCTACGATCTGTTCCAGACTGCCTACATCAGCCCCGGCCTGATCCGCGACGGCCTGTTTGCCACCGGCAATCAGGGCGTGTTCGGTTTTTCCGATCAGGCAGCATTCGCCTCGGCGACGTTCCTTGGCCTGTTCCTCGGCGCCAGCCTGCTCAGTCCCTTGGCGGATCGCTTCGGTCGCCGGGCGATCTTCACCTTCGCGCTGATCTGGTACACGGTGGCAACGGTTTTGATGGGCATCCAGACCTCAGCGCTGGGCATTATCGGCATGCGCTTTCTGGTGGGGATCGGCCTGGGCATCGAACTGGTGACCATCGACGCCTACTTGTCGGAACTGGTGCCCAAACGCATGCGCAGCTCGGCGTTTGCCTTTGCGTTTTTTGTGCAGTTCCTATCGGTGCCGGCGGTGGCATTGATGTCGTGGTGGCTGGTGCCGCAGGCGCCGTTCGGTGTTTCCGGCTGGCGTTGGGTGGTGCTGGCCAGCGCTGTGTTTGCGCTGTTCATCTGGTGGCTGCGCAAACGCCTGCCAGAATCGCCGCGCTGGCTGGCGCAGCATGGCCGTTTCGACGAAGCCAATCGGATTCTCGATAACCTCGAAGCGCGCTGCGCAAAAGATCACGGCAAAGCTCTGGACGCGCCGGAAGCGGTGCCGGTCGACGTTGAAGGCAAGGGCCGTTTCGCTGATATCTGGCAACCGCCGTATCGCCGCCGCGCGTTGATGCTGATCGTGTTCCATATTTTTCAGGCGATCGGCTTCTTCGGTTTCGGCAACTGGCTGCCGGCGCTGCTCTCGGGCCAAGGCGTCAGCGTCACCCACAGTTTGCTGTACGCCTTCATCATCACCCTCGCCTACCCGCTCGGGCCGTTGTTGTTCGTGAAGTTCGCCAACCGCTTCGAGAACAAATGGCAGATCGTCGGCTCGGCCCTTGGCGCAATGACCTTCGGCACCCTGTTCGCCCTGCAGACCAGCGCCGTCGGGCTGATCTTCTGCGGGGTGATGATTACCTTCTGCAACGCCTGGCTGAGCTTCAGCTATCACTCGTACCAGAGCGAACTGTTCCCGACCAACATCCGCGCCCGCGCGGTCGGCTTCTGCTATTCGTTCAGTCGCTTGTCGACAGTGTTCAGCAGTTTGTTGATCGGCTTGTTTCTCGACAACTTCGGTACGCCGGGCGTGCTGGCTTTCATTGTTTGCAGCATGCTGATCGTGATGTTGACCATCGGGGGATTTGGACCGCGCACGCGTAATCTGGCGCTGGAGAATATTGCCCATCGCTGAGCGGTGCCTGCACGACGGCATCCTGCAGGAGATGAGCAACGCGGCGAACACGTTTCTTGCTGCGCTTTGATCGAAAGGCTACATAAAAAACAATGTAGGAGTGAGCCTGCTCGCGATAGCGGAGTGTCAGCCAGCAAACTTGTCGCTGACACACCGCTATCGCGAGCAGGCTCACTCCTACAGGGGGACTGTAGCAATTCAGTTCAGTTGCAGGGTTTCATTGAACTGGCTGATCGCATCCACCACGTGCCGCGAGCCCTGCTGAATCTCCAGGATCACCTCCCCCGCCTCGTTCGCCAATTCCACTCCCAGCCCGGTTCGGCTCAGGCTCGATTGCATGCTCGACACTGCGCTCAGCGACAGGTCATAGTTCCTGCGCACCACATCGACAATTTCCAGGGTCGCCTGACTGGTCCGCGCCGCGAGGCTGCGCACTTCGTCCGCGACTACCGCGAAGCCGCGGCCATGTTCGCCGGCGCGTGCGGCCTCGATTGCAGCATTAAGCGCCAGCAAGTTGGTCTGGTCGGCAATGCCGCGAATGGTCTGGACGATGGTGCCGATGATGTCCGACTGTTTACTCACCGCATCGATACTGACGGCGGCTTCGTTGAGGTCGCGGGAGATGTCCTGAATGATTTTCACGGTCTGCTGCACGACCTGCGAGCCTTTTTGCGCGCAGGCGTCGTTCTGTACCGACGTGCTGTGGGCCGATTCGGCGGCGCGCTGCAAGGTGGTCATCTGGCGGGTGATGTCGCTGGCGAACTTGACCACTTTGTACAAGCGGCCCTTGGCATCGAACAGCGGGTTGTACGAGGCTTCCAGATAAACCATGTGCCCGGACTTGTTCTTGCGCTCGAAGCGGTGCGAGTGATATTCGCCGCGATTGAGCGACGCCCAGAACGCCTTGTATTGCGCCGACTCGGATTCGCTGCGGTGACAGAACAGGCTGTGATGCTGACCGATAATCTCGTTGAGCGAATACTGCATGGTCTGCAGAAAGTTATCGTTGGCGGCGATGACATTGCCTTCGGGAGTGAACTCGATCACCGCCATCGAGCGGCTGATTGCCGCCAGCATCGCTTCTTCTTCATGTTCCTTGTTGATACGCGCGGTGATATCGGCAGCAACTTTGATCACGCTTCTGACTTCTTTGTCTGGGCCAAACACCGGCATGTAACTGGCCTCGAGCCAGATCTCCCGACCGCTCTTGTTCAAGCGCAGGAATGTCCCGCTCAGCGGTTCGCCACGGGCCAGATCGCGCCACAACCTGGCGTAGTCCTCGCTGCGGTAATAGCTCTCTTCACAAAAGATCCGATGGTGTTTGCCGCGTACTTCCGCGGCGCTGTAGCCCATGGTCTTGCAGAAGTTGTCGTTGGCATCGAGGACGATGCCGTCAGGGCTGAACTCGATCATCGCCATCGAGCGGCTGATCGCGGCCAACTTGGCGTTGGTCTCGGTCAGCGCGCAACTGAAGCGCTCGATTTCCTGCAGGTCAGCCTTGTGATGTAGGTTGAACATGGTTGTATCACCTTCCGCGCGGTCTTTCGATTTGATGAAAGTTCTGGTCTTTCAAGATCCACCACTACGTTCCGTGGAACAGGCACACGCCTTCCTCCACGGGAGGAAGTTGTCAGGTGATAAATGATGATCAATCGGAGCGTCCATGCAGCGACGTTCTAATCAAGACATCCTTCTCTTGATAGCCCGCACGCGGGCCAGCCCTAACGCATTGAAGAACTTCCATGTCGGCGACGCTCCTTGTTGGTTCAGTGTCGGTGCCTTGGGTTGCGCACTCTGGCAGCATGAATCACGAGCCAACGATGTCTGTCAGTCGGGTTTTGACATGACGATCGACATAGTTAGTTACGACAAGCATAGCCAGACCGCCGCCGTGCGCAAGGCCACTAGTCGGCCAGTATCTGGCATTTTTTGCACAAGAATCGGTTCAGCGCGCGGAGAAATCTCGTCGGGACTGACGCTTTCGCGAGCAAGCGCGCCGCCAAATCAGAATGCGTCTCGCCTGTGAGAGCGAGCCTGCTCGCGAAAACGCTACAAAAAACAACAGAAACGACTTACAGACTTCCAGTCACCTTGGTCGCCACATCGGCAGGTACCCACGGCTGCCAGACCTGCGGTTGATCGCGCAGGAACGCCTCGGCCACCGCGCGCGGCTGCAAGCGTTTTTCGCTCATGCCTGCCAGTGTCTGGTTGAGCAGATCAATCGGCAGGTCGACCTTTTCAAAGAACGTCACCAGTTGCGGGTACTGTTGCTTGAACGGCGCCGAGACGCCGATGGCCAAACGTGCGGGCATCGAACGCGTGCCCTTGGGATTGGGGTTGTTCGCGTCAGCCAGGGTCTTCCAGGCTTCGGCGTCGAATGGCGGCTCTTCCAGTTTGACCAGTTTGAAGCGGCCGAGCAGCGGCGTCGGCGACCAGTAGTAGAACAGCACGGGTTTGCCGCGCTTCACCGAAGACGCCACTTCGGCATCCAGCGCCGCACCGGAACCGGTGCGGAAATTGACGAAGCTGTCGTTCAAGGCGTAGGCCTTGAGTTTCTGGCTGTTGACGATTTCCGAGGTCCAGCCGGTCGGGCTGTTGAGGAAGCGCCCGCGCGACGGATCTTCCGGGTCACGGAATACATCCTTGTAACGCGGCAGATCCGCCACCGATTTCAAATCCGGTGCCAGCGCTTTGATCCCGCGCTGCGGATCGCCCTTGATCACATACTCCGGCACCCACCAGCCTTCAGTGGCACCTTTGACCGTATCGCCAAGGCCGAACACCTTGCCTTCGGCGGCAGCCTTGACCCACGCCGGACTGCGCCCGGCCCATTCTTCGCCGATCACCTGGATATCGTTTTTCGCCAGCGCAGCTTCAAGGCTGACGGTGCTGCCGGGCAGCGTGTCGGTCGGGTAGCCGTAGCCTTTCTCGACGATCAGGCGCAGCACTTCGGTGATGAAACTGCCGCTCTCCCAGGTGATGTCGCCAAAGTGGATCGGCGCGGTTTTCTCCGCCGCCGCCAGCGTGCCGACACTCAGGCTCAGCGCCAGCATTAAACGGCCGAGCAGGGTTTTGATCGATCTCATGCGGACCTCAAGTCTGATAGTGATTGATTGGCGCTGTGGCGATCGCACAGCGCTTGGGAACGGCTCACGTAGACACTCACCGAACGCTGGGAGACGCCCAGTTCGGCAGCAATTTGTGGGTAGGTCAGGCCATCAACGCGCGCGAGCAGAAAGGTCGTGCGCACTTTGGCCGGCAAGCGTTGCAAGCTGTGATCGAGACGAGCGAGGGCTTGCGTCAGTTGGGCCAGGTCTTCCGGCGACGCGACGCAGGCGCTGTCGCACTGCTGCTGATAGCGGCGCTCAAGTTGCGCACGCCGCCAGCGCTGATACAGCAGGCGCTGCGCGATGGTCGCAAGCAAGGCGCGCGGTTCGCGAATCGCCTTCAGCGCAGGGGTTTGGAGCAACTGCGCGAAGGTTTCCGCAGCGAGGTCTTCGCTGCCGGCGGCGTCAGGCGATTGCCGGCGCACATAGCTGCAGAGCCAGCCATAGTGAGCGCGAAACAGAAGTTCGACGGTTTGGCGGTGGGCATTATCGGCGCCGGACATAGGGGCTCCTGGATGAGGGGTCGCTGAATGTCCGGTGTTCCGGTGGCGCGATCGTAGCAAGGCGCCTTATTCGTTAAAAAGACTTAAAACGAATTTTTATATTCCCTTTTGAGTTAGCGCAGCTGAGCGTAACCCAACGCCTCGGCCTCTCGCTGGTAGTCGAGCAGGATTTGGTAGTCGCTTTCGCTGGCCGGCAGGACCTCAGGCAACCCGAGTGTCTGCACCACCTCGGGCAGTTCGCGCAGCGCTTGATTCATGACTTCACGCAATTGTTCAATGCGCTCGAGCGAGGCACTGCGCACAGTGATGAACGGCAACGTCGGACTGTCGGCACTGCGCGTCAGCACACGCAACCCGCGGACTTCTTCAGGCGAATATCGAGCGAGGCAGGCAAAGGTGACGCTGTCGATCGCCGCCAGATCAGCGCGGCCCTCACGCACTTCGCGCAGACTGTCGCGATGCCCGCCACTGATACTCACCGAAGCAAAGAATCGTCCTTGTTGATGCAACGACGCCAGCCGCTGGCGAAACAGATTCATGCCGCTGTTGGAGCCTTCGCTATTGATCACCCCGCGACTGCCGCGAAACTCCGCCAGCGTCTGACGCGGCTCGTCGGCGCGGCAGACAATCAGGCTGCAATGATTGCCAGCCGTGGCGTCGGGCAATTCGTAGCGCGGCCGACCGACCACGCGCACCTGTCCACGCAGTGCAGTCATCAGCGGATAGCCGCAGGTTTGCGTAAGCAGCAGATTCGCAGATAACCAGAGTTCGGCTAAAGAGAGGTCATGCGCAGCGCGGCGCGAGTGCCCCAGATGTTCGAGGATGCGTGTGAGCCAGCGTTCATTGGCGGCGTGGATCGCCTCGGGGGCGGCGTACATGCGCAGTTCGGCGTGGTGGGCCATAGACATTTATCCATACAGAGAGAAAACCTGTGGCAGCTAGCCTGCTAGCGATTGCAATCTGTCAGTCACCATCAGCGGTGGCTGTAGCTCCGCTATCGCTAGCAGGCTAGCTCCCACAGGGGTTATCCGGCGTTTTTGAAGTCAGTGAAAAGGATGCTGCGGGCTGTCGATCGGCCTGAGACCATTCTGCCGCCACAACTGGCCGTAACCGTGCACGACAAATCCGCCACTACGCGCGACCCAACGCTCGCGCTGCGCGTAATACGCCTTGGGCAGGTCATACCACGCCAGCCCCGGTAAATCGTGATGCACCAGATGAAAGTTGAGATTTAGGAACAGCCAGCGCCACGGCCAGGCGGCTTCGTTGAGTACCGTGCGCTGCTGCGGTTGCGCATGCGGGCGGTGTTCGTGGTAGGAGCGAATCATCGCGATCGCCAGCGCCGGCACGCTGATGAGCAGCAGGTAATGCCACACCGGCAGCACGCTGAAACGGGCAATGAAGGTGAGCATCAGCGCGGTGAAGAACCCGTGGGTCAGCCACATCCGCCAGGCTTGTCGATCGCCCGCCATCAAGCGTTGCCCCTGCTCTTTGGCCAGCGCCAGCAACGCCAGCGGCGCACCGATCAGCAAGCGCCCGAACACGGTTTTGTTCAGCCAGTGCACACCGCGTTCGAACAAGGAGCTGGCCTGCCAGTCGCCATGAGTCAGGTAACGGCTCTCCGGGTCGAGGCCCGGTACGGTCAGGTCCTCGTCGCAGTGATGACGCAAATGGCTGTCGCGATACAGCGTGTACGGGTACCAAACGGCAAACGGCGCATAGCCGAGTAGCTTGTTCAAGCGCACCCAGCGCGTCGGATGCCCGTGCAGCAATTCGTGTTGCAACGACAGCCACAACACCAGCAGTGGAATCAGCAGCAGCGTGCTGCCGGCCACGCCGAGCCATGCGCTGTTGCACAACACGGCGAACCAGGCGCCGTACACGCCGATCAATAACAGCCAGGTCGGCCATTCGCTGCGGGCGGTAAAACGCTGGCGCAGGGTTTCGATTTGCGTGCGATGGCTGGCGTCAAAGTAATTCGGCATGGCGTTGCTCGGCTGGGATCTGTTCCCTTCTGTGCAACGACAGCGTGCAATCTTGCAGATTATTTTTCGGCGCATGGATGATCGGTGCCGGTGATCATTTGGCCGGTTTGCCCACGCTCTTTTATAATCGCCGCTTTGCCCAGTACAGCCCTGCCCATGCCCGATACCCATTACACCTTGCTCGACGCGTCGCTCTGGCCGTTGATGAACAAGTTCTACCGCAGCCACCAGTCCTCGATGAAAGCCGTGCGCGATGCGCAGTTGTGGGTGGCCCGGCGTGGGGACATCGTCGCGGCGCTGTGCCTGCGCCCGGTGGCGGGTGGGCATTGGTTGACCGGCTTGTTCGTCGATCCTCAGTGCCGCGAGCAAGGGATTGCCGCGCAGTTGATCGCGGCGGCCACTCAAGCGGTGAGCGAGCCGGTGTGGCTGTTCTGTCATCCGGATTTGCGCGGGTTCTATGAGCGGCGTGGCTTCAGGTTTGACCCGGCGCTGCCGCAGGCGATGGCGGAACGGTTGAGCCGGTATGCGCGCAGCAAGCCGATGATTGCGATGGGGCTCAATTCTCCAGCCTGACCACAATCCCCTGTAGGAGTGAGCCTGCTCGCGATAGCGGTGTGTCATTCGGTGAAAATGTCACTGATATACCGCTATCGCGAGCAGGCTCACTCCTACAAGGGGAATGTGTTGATCCTGAGCTAGTCGTCCGCGTTGGGATCAAGGTCCGGAAACATCACTTCGGTAAAACCGAACTTGCTGAAATCGGTGATGCGCGACGGGTACAGCCGGCCGATCAGATGGTCGCACTCATGTTGCACCACCCGCGCATGAAAGCCTGAGGCTACACGCACAATCGGCTCGCCCTTCGGATCGAAACCTTCATAGCGAATCTGCTGATAGCGATCCACCGCCCCGCGCAAACCCGGCACCGACAGACAACCTTCGAAGCCCTCTTCCGTATACGGATTCAACGGTGTGATCAGCGGGTTGATCAGGATCGTCTGCGGCACCGCTTCAGCATCCGGATAGCGCTCGCTGTGCTCGAAACCAAAGATCACCAGTTGCAGATCGACGCCGATCTGCGGCGCGGCCAGGCCGACGCCGCCGACGCTTTCCATGGTCTGGAACATGTCGTCGATCAGTTGCCACAGCTCGGCGCTGTTGAACATTTCCGGCGGTACCGGCGGGGCGATGCGCAGCAGGCGCTCGTCGCCCATTTTGAGAATTTCACGGATCATGGTCAGACTTCGTCAGTGTCCGGCTTGAGCGAATGATCGCGGCCCAGGCCTGAGACATGTTGTTTGGGATGTTCTTCTGGCTCGCCCGGGTCTTTCTCGCCCTTCTCCTTGCCTTCGCTGGACATGTGCTCGATCACCGCGTTCATTTCCGCGCCGAGCAGCAGCACGGCGGCGGAGATATAGAAATACAGCAACAGCACGATGATCGCCCCGATGCTGCCATACATCGCGTTGTAGTTGGCGAAGGTTTTAACGTAGAAGGCGAACCCCAACGACGCCAGGATCCACACCACTACGGCCAGCACCGAACCTGGGGTGATGAAGCGGAATTCCTGTTTGACGTCGGGCATGACGTAGTAGATCAGGGCCACGGCAATCATCATCAGCACCACGATTACCGGCCAGCGCGCGATGGTCCAGATAGTCACGATGACTTCTTCCAGACCGACCTGCGCGGCGATCCAACCCATCACCTGCGGCCCGAGCACCATCAATGCGGCGGCAATCAACAGCATGCCGGCAATGCCGACGGTGTAGACGATCGACAGCGGGAAGCGCTTCCAGATCGGCCGCCCCTCGACCACGTCGTATGCAGCGTTCATCGCGCTCATCATCAGGCGCACGCCAGCCGAGGCGGTGTACAGCGCGATGACGATACCGATTGAAAGCAGGCCGCCCTTGGATTGCTGCAACTGGTCGATCACCGGGTTGACCTGCTCGAGCGCCTGCGGCGGCAAGACCAGTTCCGACTGCAGGCGCAGCCAGGAAAAGAAATCCGGCAAGTGCAGGAAACCGATCAGCGCGATCAGGAACAGAATGAACGGGAACAGCGAGAACAGCATCTGGTAGGCCAGTGCCGAGGCATAGGTCGACATTTCGTCGTCGACGAATTCAGTGACCGTGCGCACCATCACCCGGTGCAGGGGCAGACCTTTCATGTTCGGGAAAATCATTCGCGTCTCCTTTCGCCGCAGTACAGGTTGAAGTCGTGGCGACTCAGGGGCCGTTTTTTACATCACGTTAGCCTGTTTGGCGATCTTCGTCGGCATCCGCAGGTTTTTTGATACAAAAACGGCCATCCTTGGATGGCCGCTCGTGTGATTCGTTCAAGGCTGGATTACGCCTTGTCGACGCCTTTCTTCACTGCGTCCTTGGTGTTGCCAACTGCCTGCTGGGCTTCGCCTTTTCTCTCCTGGACCTTGCCTTCGGCTTGCAGTCTGGAGTTATCGGTAGCCTTGCCGACGCCTTGCTTGACGTTACCGACGGCTTCGTTGGCCATGCCTTTTACTTTATCGCCTGTGCTACTCATGGTGTTTCTCCGTGACGCATAAGGGGAAGAAAAGTCAGTACGTAACGATTGACTGGCGCGTTTCGCTGCAAGTTTCAATTATTTGCCCCTCATTTCGTCGCGGCGCGCAGGTTGCGCTTTATGTTTGTCGGCGTTGCCTTGAGAATGCGCAGCTATGGGCGCCAGGCGCCAAAGACCGATACCGCAGGAATGTTATGAAACTCGATAAAACGCAAGCCATCGCCCGTCGCAACAAGGAACTGGGCGGCGCCGTGCTTGGCACCAACAACTGCCACTTTGCCGAACTGAACCGCAACCGCAATATCTGGTGGTTCGACCTGCCGGTGTCGCGCCTGGCGATCGGTCAGTACGAGTGGATTCACCTGCTGATGCACACCCCGGCGACCGACGAACTGCTGCACCTGAAAGTGCCGACCGTGTTTCTGCGCGAAAAGCTCGAAGGTCTGGTGATTCGCAACGAAGGCAAGCGCAAGGCGGCGTTGAGCCTGGAGCTGAGTGCGGACAAGGATTCGTATCTGCAGGACATGCGGCCGGCGGGGACCAATGTGAATTTTGCGCCGTTTCGTCAGTAGGACTGATCGTTCCCACGCTCCGCGTGGGAATGCATCTCGGGACGCTCCGCGTCCCTGCAGTGCTGGACGCAGAGCGTCCGGGGCGGCATTCCCACGCAGAGCGTGGGAACGATCGACTCACCAACAAAAAGCCCCGCATTTGCGGGGCTTTTTGTTTACGCGGCGGACTTGGCCTTGATCTTCTTCAGCTCTTCATCGCGCAATTCGCGGCGCAGGATCTTGCCGACGTTGGTGGTCGGCAGCGCATCGCGGAACTCCACCGAACGCGGCACCTTGTAGCCGGTGACGTTGGCGCGCATGTGGTCCATGACCTGTTCCTTGGTCAGGGTCACGCCCGGTTTGGCGACGATGAAAATCTTGATCGCTTCACCCGACTTGTCGTCCGGCACGCCGATGGCCGCGCATTGCAGCACGCCCGGCAAGGTCGCCAGCACGTCTTCCAGCTCGTTCGGATAGACGTTGAAACCGGAGACCAGAATCATGTCTTTCTTGCGATCGACGATGCGCATGTAGCCGTCCGGCTGGATCAGCGCGATGTCGCCGGTCTTCAGCCAGCCATCGCTGTCGAGCATTTCATCGGTGGCTTCCTGACGCTGCCAGTAACCCTTCATCACTTGCGGGCCTTTGACGCACAGCTCACCGATCTCACCCAGCGGCTGCTCGACACCGGCGTCGTCGATGACTTTGCACAGGGTCGATGGCACGGGAATGCCGATGGTGCCGATCTGGATGTGCTGGATCGGGTTGACCGTGGCCACCGGGCTGGTTTCGGTCATGCCGTAACCTTCGCAGATGGCGCAGCCGGTTACGGCTTTCCAGCGTTCGGCAGCGGCCAGTTGCAGGGCCATGCCGCCGGACAGGGTGACTTTCAGCGCGGAGAAATCCAGCTTGCGGAACGCTTCGTTGTTGCACAGCGCGACGAACAGCGTGTTGAGGCCGACAAAGCCGCTGAACTTCCACTTCGACAGTTCCTTGACCATCGCCGGCAGGTCGCGCGGGTTGCTGATCAGGATGTTGTGGTTGCCGATCAGCATCATCGCCATGCAATGAAAGGTGAACGCATAGATGTGGTACAGCGGCAGCGGCGTGATCAGGATCTCGCAACCTTCATTGAGGTTGGAACCCATCAGCGCCTTGCACTGCAGCATGTTGGCGACGAGGTTGCGGTGGGTCAGCATCGCGCCCTTAGCCACGCCGGTGGTGCCGCCGGTGTATTGCAGCACCGCGACATCACCGCTGTGCGGATTGGCTTCGGCCACGGGTTGACCGTGCCCCTTGCTCAGCACGTCGTTGAACTTGACGGCTTTGGGCAGGTGATAGGCCGGCACCATTTTCTTCACGTACTTGATGACGCTGTTGATCAGCAGGCGCTTGAGCGGCGGCAACAGGTCGGCGACTTCGGTGACGATGACGTGCTTGACGCCGGTTTTCGGCACCACGGCTTCGGCCAGGTGCGCCATGTTCGCCAGGCACACCAGCGCCTTGGCACCGGAGTCGTTGAATTGGTGTTCCATTTCCCGCGCGGTGTACAGCGGGTTGGTGTTGACCACGATCAGCCCGGCGCGAATCGCACCGAAAACGGCGACCGGGTATTGCAGCACGTTGGGCAGTTGCACGGCGATTCGATCGCCGGGCTGCAAATCGGTATGCTGTTGCAGATACGCGGCAAACGCCCCGGACAATTCGTACAATTCACCGTAGGTGATCGTCTTGCCGAGGTTGCTGAAAGCCGGTTTGTTGGCGAAGCGCTGGCAGGATTGCTTCAACACTGCCTGAATGTTCGGATACTCGTCCGGATTGATGTCGGCAGCGATTCCAGCCGGGTATTTATCCTTCCAAAAGTCTTCGATCATGGAAGCCCACTCCTCAGCAACGCGAATTCTTCACCGCATTTGATGCGATTATTATTGGTGTGTGTTTTGTATTGGTGAATCTGGCTTTTACACAGGCCGAGAAGTCACAAAGCGCGCCGAGAGTAGCAGCTTTGCCGAGGGTCGACTAGAGCCAAAAGCGGCCCCTACAGTCATATTGATGACTCAAGACTATCTAGCAGTCATTTTAGAGCAAAAATCCTAGAACCCCTTGAAAGCCCCGGTTTTCATGGGTGCCAAACAAATCGCGAGGAGGAACACTCCTACAGAGATTACATACAACCCCTGTAGGAGTAAGCCTGCTCGCGGTCCGCGCCAAGCGCGGCCATTCACCGGTCAGGCAATATCCCGCAACTCCCGCCGCAGAATCTTGCCGACAGGCGTCATCGGCAATGACTCACGCAAGACGATGTGTTTCGGCACCTTGTAGGCGGTGAAATTCTCTTTGCAGTAGGCCTTCAGCTCTTCGAGGCTGACGCCGCTTTCACGCGCCACCACAAACAGCTTCACCGCCTCGCCCGAGCGCTCGTCCGGCACGCCGATCACCGCGCAATTGGCGACTTTCGGGTGGGCCATGACCACGTCTTCGATTTCGTTTGGATACACGTTGAAGCCGGAAACGATGATCATGTCTTTCTTGCGATCGACGATACGCACAAAACCATCGGGGTCGATCACGGCAATGTCGCCAGACTTGAACCAGCCTTCGGCATCCAGCACTTCGGCGGTGGCTTCGGGCTTGTTCCAGTAGCCCTTCATGATTTGCGGGCCCTTGATGCACAGCTCGCCGCGCTCGCCCAACGGCTGCTCGGCGCCGTCATCGCTGATCACTTTCAACAGTGTGCCCGGCACTGGCAGGCCGACCGTGCCCAGGCGGGATTGATCGCCGTAGGGATTGGTGCAGGCCACCGGCGAGGTTTCGGTGAGGCCGTAACCTTCGGTGATGCGGCAACCGGTGACCTGCTCCCAGCGCTCGGCCGTGGCCTTGACCAGCGCGGTGCCGCCGGAGTTGGTCAGTTTCAGGCTGGAGAAATCCAGCGTCTTGAAATCCGGGTGCTCCATCAGCGCGACGAACAAAGTGTTCAGACCCAGCAACGCCGAAAAACGCCAGTTTTTCAGCTCCTTGATGAAGCCGGCAATGTCCCGCGGATTGGTAATCAGAACGTTGTGGTTGCCCGAGACCATCATGCACATGCAGTTCGCGGTGAACGCATAGATGTGGTACAGCGGCAGCGGCGCCACCATCACCTCCTGGCCTTCACGCAACAGCGGCTGGCCATCCGGACCGAGTTGGGCGAGGCAGGCGCGCACTTGCTGCATGTTGGCGACGAGGTTGCCATGAGTAAGCATTGCGCCCTTGGCCAAACCGGTGGTGCCGCCGGTGTATTGCAGCACGGCGATATCGTCGAGCGTGACCTTCAGCGGTTTGATCCCCAGGCCGCGGCCCAGGCGCAGTGCGCTTTTGAAGGAGATCGCCTGCGGCAGTGAGTAGGCCGGGACCATTTTCTTCACTTTGCTGACCACGGTGTTGACCAGCCAGCCCTTGGCGATGGGCATCAGGTCGCCCATCTTCGCTTCGATCAGGTATTGAATGTCGGTGTCCGGCAGTACTTCCTGGACTTTCTGCCCGAACACGTTCAGGTACACCAGCGCGCGAGCACCGGAGTCCTTGAACTGGTGGCGCATTTCCCGCGCGGTGTACAGCGGGTTGGTGTTGACCACGATCAGCCCGGCGCGCAGCGCACCGAACACGGCAATCGGATAATGCAGGACGTTGGGCATCTGCACGGCGATGCGATCGCCCGGAACCAGATCGGTATGCGCCTGCAGATAACCGGCGAACGCGGCGCTCTGGCGTTCAAGCTCGGCGTAGGTCAGCGTGATGCCCATGTTGCTGAACGCCGGGCGATCAGCGAATTTCTTGCAGGAACGCTCGAACACTTCGATCACCGACTTGAACTCAGTCATGTCGATGTCCAGCGGTACGCCGGCCGGGCGCTTGTCGTTCCAGAAATCAGGTCGCATTGTTCTTGTCCTCTTTACCTGAGCCGATCCGGGAGCCGCTTCTGTCATTTCTGAACAAGCGGAGCTTCACGGACACTAGCAGCTATGGCCATTCAGGCAAATATGAGCAAAGCCGTCATTGATCGTGTGAATCTTCCTGCCGTGGCGTGGGCTGATCAGACGCGCTATACAATGTGCGGACTTTGAGCAAAGGAAGCGCCATGATTCACGACACCTTCTGGCTGGACGCGAGTGACCGCAGCCGGCTCTTCGTCAATCAATGGCTGCCCGCGGGGCCGTTGAAAGCGCTGATTCTCGTGGCCCATGGCATGGCGGAACACAGCGGCCGCTATGCACGCCTCGCTGAAACCTTTTGCGACAAAGGTTATGGCGTATACGCACCGGATTTGCGTGGCCATGGCAGAACCGCCAGCCAAGGCACTCTCGGCCATTACGCCGATGCTGACGGTTGGTGCAAAGTCCTCGGCGATCTGGCCAGCCTCAACCAACACATCGGCCAGCAGCACCCCGGCGTGCCGATCATTCTGCTTGGGCACAGCATGGGCAGCTATCTCGCCCAGGGTTATCTGCTGCACCACAGCGCCAGCCTGCATGGGGCGATTCTCAGTGGCTCGAATTTTCAACCAGTCGCCCTGTACCGTGCCGCGCGGCAGATCGCCCGCCTGGAAAAACTGCGTCAGGGCGGCAAGGGCCGCAGCGCGCTGATCGAGTGGCTGTCATTCGGCTCGTTCAATAAAAAATTCAAACCGGTGCGCACGCCGTTCGACTGGCTCAGCCGTGACCCGGCCGAAGTCGACCGTTACATCAACGACCCGCTGTGCGGCTTTCGCTGCACCAATCAATTGTGGATCGACCTGCTCGGCGGCTTGCAGCAGATCAGCAAAGCGTCCAATCTCGCGCAGATCGATCCGGGCCTGCCGCTGCTGGTCATCGGCGGCGAATGTGATCCGGTGAGTGAAGGCAAGCGTCTGACAGATCTGGCCAACGCCTTGCGCGCGGCCGGCAGCCAGCACCTGCAACTGAAGATCTACCCGCAGGCCCGGCACGAATTGTTCAACGAAATCAACCGCGGCGAAGTGATCGCCGATGTGCTGGCCTGGATCGATCAGGCCCTGAGCCATCCGCGCCCGCAACGCAGCGAATAATTTTTTGCGGATTGACTGAGTCCGCCACAGGAATCGAGACCGATGACCCAGGTTACCAACATCCCTTACGAAGCCCTCGAAGTCGGCCAGACCGCCAGCTACAGCAAGACCGTCGAAGAGCGCGACATTCAACTGTTCGCCGCGATGTCGGGCGACCACAACCCGGTGCACCTGGATGCCGAGTTTGCCGCGGCGAGCATGTTCAAGGAGCGTATCGCCCACGGCATGTTCAGCGGTGCGCTGATCAGCGCGGCAGTAGCGTGCGAACTGCCTGGGCCGGGGACTATTTATATCGGCCAGCAGATGAGCTTTCAGAAGCCGGTGAAGATTGGCGACACCTTGACCGTGCGCCTGGAAATCCTCGAGAAGCTGCCGAAGTTTCGTGTGCGCATTGCCACTCGCGTGTTCAACCAGCGGGATGAGTTGGTGGTGGATGGCGAGGCCGAAATTCTCGCACCACGCAAACAGCAGACGGTGACGTTGCCGACGTTGCCGGCGATCAGTATTGGCTGATGGATGGGGGGTGTCAGGCAGATTGCTTCCCCCTCACCCCAGCCCTCTCCCCCAGGGGGCGAGGGGGAAAGGGAGCTGATCTTTGTGGCTTTCAAAATCTGAATTCACCTCAGATCGCCCAAGTCGGCTGACTTCTGTCATCTACCTCGATCAGTCCCCTCTCCCTCCGGGCGGTCCGACGTTTCGGGAGGGCTAGGGTGAGGGGCCTTTCAGCCAGGCACAAAAAAACGCCAGACACGCTGGCGTTTTTTATCAGGCGCCTAACCCTTAAGAGTTAGCGCGAGCCTGATTACGCAGGGCTTTCACCTGGTCGTGGTTGCGTTGGACGCCGTGGTACTGACGTTCAACCAGATCCTTAATGCCTACCAGGTTGTGCTTGTTGATCTTCTCGATCGCTTCACGATAAGCCTTCAGCGCATGGTCTTCACCGCGCTCAGCTTCGTTCAGCACAGCCTCTTCGTCCTTGCCGGTGAACATGGCTTTGACGTCGACCCAACGACGGTGCAGGTCACCGCTGACGCTGGTGGAAGTTTCCGGATCGCCACCCAGCGAACGCACTTGCGCCTGCAGCTCGGCAGCGGCAGTGGCGCAGTCGGCGGAGCGCTGTACGAACAGGGTTTTCAGTTCTGGGTGCTTGATGTCTTCGGCGCAAGTCTTGAACCCTTCCTGACCGTCCTTGCAGGTTTCAATCAGGTCGTTGAGTACAGAAATGGCTTCTTTGTTTACGTCAGTCATTTTCCAATTCCTTGCGGTTGGTTGAAGATGCAAGGAATATTGCAGTGTGCGTGCCAGCTTCGCTTTCAAAAATAAATCGTTTAATTTCAATAAGTTATAAAACATTGAACCATCTGTATGCTGGTGTTTTGCATGATCTGTCATTTGGCCTGCATGCAGAATGCCTGTATTTTGCAGATTGCTTTGAAGTCAGACGAAAACCGATGAATCCTGAAAAACTCGAATTGCTGATCACCCGCGAAATGCCCTTCGGCAAATACAAGGGGCGGATCATCGCCGACCTGCCGGGCCCTTACCTGAACTGGTTCGCCCGCGAAGGTTTTCCGCACGGCGAGCTGGGTGGTTTGCTCGCGCTGATGCACGAGATCGACCATAACGGCCTCTCCGATCTGCTCGAGCCGCTGCGCGCCAAACACGGCAAACCTGCCCCGCGCCATTGATGCGCCCTCCTCTTCTCTGAGCTCGTTGATCATGCCCGATAACACCCGCCGCGCCCGTGACGAAGCCTTCTGGCGAACGTTCGCCGACCGTTACGATGTTCAACCCGGCCCCGTGAACCTGGAAAACGGTTATTTCGGGCGCATGTCGCGCACGGTGATCGAGGAATACCAGCGCAATATCGAGCTGATCAATACCAGCAATTCGGTGTACGTGCGCCAGCGTTTCGAGCAGCACGACAACCTCGATATTCGTGCACAGCTGGCTGAATTGATCGGTGTGCATGCGCAGAGCCTGGCCTTCACCCGCAACGCCACCGACGGCCTGCAATCGCTGATCCGCAACTACAACTGTTTGCAGCCCGGCGATCAGGTACTCATAAGCGATCTGGAATACGACACGGTCAAAGGCGCCATGCGCTGGCTCGCCCGGCAGCGCGGCGCCGAGGTGATCGAAATTGCCCATGCGCACCCGGCCAGTTTCGACAGCCTGCTGGAGACCTACCGCGAAGCGTTCACTCGCCAGCCAAAACTGAAATTGATGGCGCTGACTCACGTCACCCACCGCACCGGCCTGGTCATGCCGGTAGCGGCCATTGCTGCGCTGGCGAAAGAACATGGCGTCGACATCATCCTCGACGGCGCCCACGCCCTTGGCCAGATCGATTTCGATCTCGACGCGCTCGGCATTGCGTTCGCCGGCTACAACCTGCACAAGTGGATTGGCGCCCCGCTGACCCTCGGCTTCCTCTACATCGCGCCGCAGCGTCTGGCCGACATCGATCCGGACATGGGCGAGATGCATTTCCCGGCGAACGACGTACGTGCCCGCACCTCCTACAGCACGCCGAACATACCGGCGCTGATGACCTTGCCGCTGGTGTTCGAGGAACACGCCTCACTCGGTGGCGCCGCCGCCAAGGGTGCGCGCCTCAATTACCTGCGCAACCTCTGGGTCAGCGCGGTACGGCATTTGCCGGGCATCGAAGTGATGACCCCGGACGATCCGCGCCTGTATTGCGGCATCACTTCGCTGCGCTTCACCCACCACGATGATCAACAGGCGATGGCCGAGCGATTGCTCAACGATTACAACCTGTTCACCGTGGTCCGCCACGGCGCTGCCAGCGGACCGAGCATCCGCGTCACACCGGGGCTGACCACCACAGCGGCAGACATGCAGCGGCTGGTACGCGCGCTGCACGAACTGCGCTAGAACGGCGTGACGGGCTGCTTGTCGTAGCCCGCCAGACCGATTTGCGATGACAGGGCGAAGGTGTCTACGCCAATCGTCACGCTACCGTAGTGGCCGTCATCCAGGCCATGGTCTGTGATCGGTCGTAGCGCCAGCCACGGCGCATCGTCATCTGCAACTGCGCAATTACAGACGCCGGGCAGATGCACGCGGCCTGCCCAGGCCTCCTGATAAAGCTGCGGTTGTTGATCGTCGCTGGCGATGGCGACGCTCAGAGCGAGGCAAGGCAAGGCGCTGTGCCGATCCGGGTAGAGACTGGTGAAACGCACGATGCCCTGATTGTCGGTCGACTGGCTACCGCACAACGTCTCGGCGCCGATGTGCTGCTCGATCCGCACAAGTGCGCCAACGACCGGCGCGCCAGTCATGGCGTCGACCAATACCAGCCGCAACAGCAGCGGCGGGCCTTCGAGACCCCGGCTGATGTTGCGCACGCTTGGCGAGGCTTCGTGTTGATGGAAGCTGCGAGCAACGGGCAACTGTCGCGGGGGCAGAGATTCGATTGATAGAGCTACAGATTGATGGTCGTCCATGAGGCGTTCTCTCTTCCGTAAGATGAACGCAGATTAGCGCCACGCCAAAACGGCCGTGCGGTAACTGTGTATCGCATGATTTCCTGGCGCTTTTTTCAGGCAAAAAAAACGGTGCACCGACCAAGCGCACCGTAAAGCCGTAGAACACACAACGAAGTGTCAGGTAACAATTGAATCCGGCGGTATCAGTCCAGCAGCGCCAAGGCTTCAGCGGTGCACTCCTGAATACGTGCCCAGTCGCCGTTCTTGATCCACTCCGGATCGAGCATCCAGCTACCGCCCACGCACATGACGTTTTTCAGCGCCATGTAGCTCTTGATGTTGGCCGGGCCGACGCCGCCGGTCGGGCAGAATTTCACTTCGCCGAACGGGCCGCCAAGGGCCTTGATCGCCGCCACGCCGCCGCTGACTTCCGCCGGGAACAGCTTGAAGCGGCGATAACCCAGACCGTAGCCTTCCATGATGCCGGAGGCGTTGCTGATCCCCGGCAACAGCGGAATCGGGCTGTCGACGCTGGCTTCGAGCAGGTCACGGGTGATGCCTGGAGTGACGATGAATTGCGAACCGGCCGCTTCCGCCGCCGCGAGCATGTTGCGATCGAGCACGGTGCCGGCACCGGTCATCAGTTCCGGACGCTGTTCGCGCAGGATCTGGATGGCCTTGAGGCCGAACTGCGAACGCAGGGTCACTTCCAGCGCGGTCAAGCCACCGGCGGCGAGGGCGTCGGCCAGTGGCAGCACGTCCTGTTCGCGGGCGATGGTGATCACCGGCAGGATCCGCGCCTTGGCGCAGAGGCTGTCGATCAGGGCAACTTTGTCCGCCATGGAAACGGTTGGGGATGCAATTGTCATAGCGGCTGTTCCTTGGCTCATGGGCACCAGTAAATCTCTAACGTAGGTTGCAGGAATGCGCGCACCGGCATGGCCGCGACGTCATCGGATGCCAGCGCGGCATTCAGGGTGGTCAGTTTCGACTGACCGGAAATCGACAGGATCTTGTGTTTCGCCGAGGCCAGCAGTGCCCGGCTCATGGTCAGGCGTTGACGCGGCACGCTTGGCGCCAGCATCGGCCAGCAACGGCGCGTGCCGTCGGCCTGCAAGGCTTCGGTCAGATTGGGGCTGTCGGGGAACAGCGACGCGGTGTGGCCGTCGTCGCCCATGCCCAGCACCAGCACGTCGATCGGCGGCAGCTCGGCGAGCAAACGGTCAGCCTGTTCGGCGGCCTGCTCAACGTTGGCTGCCGCGCTGTAGAGACTGAGAAATTGCGCCTTGGCCGCCGGCCCTTTGAGCAGGTATTGCTTGAGCAGGCCGGCATTGCTGTCGGCGTGTTCGACCGGCACCCAGCGCTCGTCGGCGAGGGTCACGATGACCTTCGACCAGTCCAGATCCGCTTTCGCCAGGTGCTGGAAAAACGCCACCGGGCTACGACCGCCGGACACCACCAATACCGCGTTGCCACGTGCGCCAATGGCTTCGCGCAATTGCGCCGCCACGTTCAGCGCCAGGCCTTCGGCCAACGACATCGGGCTGTTGAATTCATGGGCATTGACGCCCGCAGGCAGTTGCACATCAGATATCGCCATACCACGACCTCCCGTCCCGCGTGATCAGTGCGATGGAGCTCATCGGCCCCCACGACCCGGCCGCGTACGGCTTGGGCGCGTCACCGGATTTTTTCCACCCGGCGATCAGCTGGTCACACCACTTCCACGCGGCTTCGATTTCATCTTTACGGACAAACAGGTTCTGATTGCCGTTCATCACTTCCAGCAACAACCGCTCGTAGGCATCGGGGATCCGCGCGCTACGCCAGGTGTCGGAGAAATTCAGTTGCAGCGGCCCGCTGCGCAGCTGCATGCCTTTGTCCAGGCCCTGCTCCTTGGTCATCACACGCAAGGAAATGCCTTCGTCCGGTTGCAGGCGGATGATCAGTTTGTTGCTGATTTGCAGGCGCTGCTCCGGGGCGAAAATGTAGTGCGACGGTTCCTTGAAGTGGATGACGATCTGCGACAGCTTCTGCGGCATGCGCTTGCCGGTGCGCAAATAGAACGGCACGCCGGCCCAGCGCCAGTTGCGGATGTCGGCACGCAGGGCGACGAAGGTTTCGGTGTCGCTCTGGGTATTGGAATTCGGTTCTTCGAGGTAACCCGGAACGGATTTGCCTTCGCTGTAGCCGGCGATGTACTGGCCGCGCACCACTTGCGTGGTCAGGCCTTCCGGGCTGATCGGCGCCAGCGCCTTGAGCACTTTCACTTTCTCGTCACGGATGCTGTCGGCGGACAGGTCGGCCGGCGGGTCCATGGCGATCAGGCAGAGCAGCTGCAACAGGTGATTCTGGATCATGTCGCGCAACTGGCCGGCCTTGTCGAAATAGCCCCAACGGCCTTCGATGCCGACCTTCTCAGCCACGGTGATTTCCACGTGGGAGATGTAATTCTGGTTCCACTGGGTTTCGAACAGGCTGTTGGCGAAACGCAGGGCGATCAGGTTCTGAACGGTTTCTTTGCCCAGGTAGTGGTCGATACGGTAGGTGCGGTCTTCCGGGAAGAACTGCGCCACGGCGTCATTGACCTTGCGCGAAGATTCGAGGTCGGAGCCGATCGGCTTTTCCAGCACCACGCGGGTGTTCGCGGCCAGACCGACTTTCTCCAGGTTCTCGCAGATCGCGCCGTATACGGCTGCCGGCGTGGCGAAGTAGGCAATCATGCGTTGGCTGCTGCCGGCCAGTTCCGCCAGCGCAACATAGTCTTCAGCCTTGAGGAAATCGACGTGCAGGTAAGTCAGGCGCGCGAGAAAACGCTCGGCCACGGTTTCGTTCAGCTCTTTGCCGACGTAGCGGCGCAGTTCGGCGGCGATGAACGCCATGTGTTGCTGCTCGCTGCCGGCTTCACGGGCCAGCGCGATGATGCGCGTGTCCTCGTGCAACAGGTCAGCGCCATCGAGGTGATAAAGGGCAGGAAACAGCTTGCGCAGGGCGAGATCGCCAAGGGCGCCGAACAAGGCAAAGGTGCACGGTTCAACCGTAATCGAAGGCATGATGTTTGTTCTTTTATCAAGTTAAGCTACAAATACCTTTTTTCAAGGCATCACTCAAGGGAAAATGTAGTAATAACCACAACATTTTCGCAAAATACAGATTCCGAGTGGTGGACGCTCGGACGCATCAGTAGGATAGGCCACCGTTACGGGCCATATCAAAGGCCCAATTTGCATAGCCCGGCGCACCTTTGCGTCGGTGAATCAGGAATTCCATATGGACCGCGTGCGAAATTTACTGGAACAGATCCAGAGTCGCCTTGAAGAGCTGAACAAGGCCGAACGTAAGGTCGCCGAGGTGATTCTGCTCAACCCGCAGCAGGCCACCCGCTTCAGCATCGCCGCCCTCGCCCAGGCGGCATCGGTGAGCGAGCCGACGGTCAACCGTTTCTGCCGCTCGTTCGGTGTCAGCGGCTACCCCGAACTCAAGCTGCAACTGGCGCAGAGCCTGGCCAGCGGCGCGGCGTACGTCAGCCGCGCGGTCGAGGCCGACGACAATCCCGAAGCCTACACGCAGAAGATCTTCGGCAGCGCCATCGCCTCGCTGGACAGCGCGTGTCAGGCACTCGACCCGAACCTGATCAGCCGCGCCGTCGACCTGTTGATCCAGGCCCGGCAAATCCACTTCTTCGGCCTCGGCGCTTCGGCCCCGGTGGCGCTGGATGCGCAGCACAAGTTCTTCCGCTTCAACCTGGCGGTGACCGCGCACGCCGATGTGCTGATGCAGCGAATGATCGCTTCGGTGGCGCACACCGGCGAGCTGTTCGTGATTATTTCCTACACCGGGCGCACCCGTGAACTGGTGGAAGTGGCACGTATCGCACGCGAGAATGGCGCGTCGGTATTGGGCCTGACCGCAGAGAATTCGCCGCTGGCCAAGGCCAGCACCCTGAGCCTGAACATTCCGCTGCCGGAAGACACCGACATCTATATGCCGATGACCTCGCGGATCATTCAGTTGACCGTGCTGGATGTGTTGGCGACGGGGATGACCTTGCGCCGTGGCGTGGATTTCCAGCCGCATCTGCGCAAGATCAAAGAGAGTTTGAATGCCAGCCGGTATCCGGTTGGGGATGAGTTCAACTGATCTCTGACGGCTGATCGTTCCCACGCTCTGCGTGGGAATGCCTCAAGGGACGCTCCGCGTTCCAGCTCCGAAGGGGACGCAGAGCGTCCCGGGCTGCATTCCCACGCGGAGCGTGGGAACGATCAGGCCGCCGCCCACGCCTGCAAACTCAAATGCGCCTTTTCCCCCGGCGCCAGATGCAGGCTGTCCGTCCCGCCCGCCGCCGCTTCCACACAGACAAACTCGGATATCTCATCCCAGCTCACCCCGAGCAACGGCCGCGCGCCCGGATGCCAGACCACGGTGTCGCCGCTGTCGCCGGTATCGATGCACAACTCGCGCTGCCAGGCGTGATCCTTGAGCTGCAATTCGCCGTCATGCTGAAACACCCGCTGGCAGCCGCCCTCCACGCGCAATTCGCCTTCCTGCTGGCAAACCTGACGATTCAACTGATCATAACCCTGCGCACCTTCGAGCCCAGACAGCGCTATCTCACCAACATCGCCAATACGCCAGTAAGCATGCAAAGCCTGGCTCAACTGGCACGGCATGTCGTCCTGATGCTCGGTGCTCAAGCGCAATTCCATGCGTTCGCCCAGGTGCGCGTGCAGGTCGACCTGCCAGTCGCACAGTTGCAATTGCCAGTGCAGGCGCACGCCGTCCTCGGCGCTGCTGCTGTCGAGCAGTTTCCAGTCGAGCAGGCGCGCCCAGCCATGCGACGGCCACGCATTTTCGCTGGGATGACGGCCATACCACGGCCAGCACACCGGCACACCGCCGCGGATCGCGCCGACATGCGGCCACTTCGCCGCGCACCACAACCACGGTTTTTGCCCGCGCGGCTGAAAGTGCAGTAATTGCGCGCCCTGCCGACTGAACACCGCCTGACATAACGGATGATCGATCACCAGCACATCGCGCAGCTGATAGCGTTCCCAGGCGAACACCGGTCGCTCGCGCAGGGATTTGAAGAAGCGTTGCAGCGGATGCTCATGCATTGGCCACGGTTCCGAATTCACGTGTTACGGGGATTACCGCCCCTCAAAAAAAAGCGGACAGCCTGGGCTGTCCGCAAATATGCGCACATAGAGAGGAGCTTATCGCAGACGCGTTAGAACGTTGACTGAATTTTCAGGCCAGCGACCAAAGCGTTGTCCACTTCATCCACACCGCCCGGATGAGTGATGTATTGCAGGTTGGGACGCACGGTCAGCCAGTTGGTGACGTGGAAGCCGTAGTTGAGCTCGTAGTTGTATTCGGTTTCACGAATCGGCGAGAACACTGGATTGTCGTAGTCCGACACACCGTTGGAAGCGTTCAGCAGCTCGGCGTTTTTCTTCACGTCATCGTTGACGTGGATACGCGCCGCACCGATACCGATGTCATCTTTCGGACGGGCATCGAACGGACCTTTGTAGACAAACATCACCGACTGGTAGTTATCGATGAAGTTGGTGTCCTTGTCGTGGAAGGTCGCGTTGGCCGCGATGTTCAGGCCGCGAGTGGCGTCACCGTTGTGGCTGGTGAGTTGCTGTTGCGCGACGAACCAGTAACCGCTCTTGCTGTTGTGCGACTTGTAGGCGTCGCCCGTGGTCGCTGCGTCGAAACCGTTGACGTCTTCGCGAACGTCGTCGGCATCAGCCGTGCTCTTGTAGTAACCGACGCGGTATTCGCCCGGCAGGCTGTTGACCTTCGGCGACCAGACCAGTTCGACCGGCAGAACAGTACCCTTGGTGCCGCTGCCGCTGAGTTTGAAGCCGTTGCCGTGTTCCAGCTGCGACGGGTTCTGGTTGTACGCACCGATCTGCGCGTAGAGCTCGTCGTTGATGTTGTACTTCACACGAATCGCAGCCTGGCTGACGGGCCAGTTGTACCAGATGTTGGTTGCCCAGTTACCCACTTGCGAACCGCAGAACGCGAGGTTCTGGAAGTCGCACGGGAAGGTGTTGAAGTCTTCGCCTTCACCGAAGTAACCGGCCTTGACGTCGAGTTTGTTGTCGAAGAACTGGTGCTGAATCCACAACTGGGTCAGACGCACCATGTGCCCACGACCGTAGACTTCCTGCGAGGAGCTGAGGGTGCCGGCACGCGGATCGCCAACGCGGTCGTTGGAGATGTTGTAACCGTTACGGTTGGTCAGCTGGATCTTCGCCTGGGTGTTGTCCCAGCCCCACAGCTTTTGCAGGTCGAGTGCCACGCCCAGACCGAACTGGTCAGCGTAACGCGCGGTCTTGTCGTCGTTGTACCCACCGTTCAGGTTGCCACCGACTTCCCCAACGTAGTCAGCCTTGATGTCGATACCCTGCTCGATCAGCTTGGTCCGCTCACCGCCCCAGTCACCGGTCATCCATTTGGAGTCGGAGCTGAACGCATCCGCCGCCATCGCGTTACCGGCCAGCACCAGTGCTGCCGCCGCAGAAACCTGGCAGATCAACCGGGCATTGACGTGTTTCTTTTTCATCCCTACATCCTCGTCTTTATTGTTATTAACTGTTTTTATCTAACGCGGTTTACATAAAGTGCGATGGATTACAGGCAATCCACCGCGTGCTCCTTTTTGTGGAACCGATCCTTGTGGGAGCTGGCCTGCCAGCGATGGCATCGACCCGGTTCGACGACCGACCGAGTTGCCCGCATCGCTGGCAGGCCAGCTCCCACAGGACAGCATTCCAACCATGTTTTTCAGCGGCCTTTGAATTGCGCCACGTTCGCAGGCCGCGCATCGGTCTGCGGTTGGCCGGCAGTGCCGAGGCGCTCACCGGTTTTGGCATCAAACAACAACACTTTCGACGGATCGAACTGCAGCGTCAGGCTCTCGCCCACCTGCGGTGCCACGTCTGGCGCCAGTCGGCAGCAGACTTTGGTGTCATTCAAATTGACGAACACCAGGGTGTCCGGACCGGTCGGTTCAGTGACTTGCACTTCAGCACGAATGCTCGGCAGGCCATTGCCCTCGCCGCTTGCCAGACAGATCTGCTCAGGGCGCAGGCCGAGGATCACTTCGCGGTCTTCAAGCCCGGCGTCCTGCATGCTCATCGGCAACTCGCAACGCGCCTGGCCGCTGTCAAGCAGCGCCAGCAAACGCCCGTCCTTGCGCTGCAAGCGCAGCGGAATGAAGTTCATCGGCGGCGAGCCGATGAAGCTGGCGACGAACAGGTTGGCCGGATCGTTGTAGATATCCTTAGGGGTACCGAACTGCTGAATGATTCCGTCTTTCATCACCGCGACTTTATCGCCCAGGGTCATCGCTTCGATCTGGTCGTGGGTCACGTAAACGGTGGTGGTTTTCAGACGCTGGTGCATCAGTTTCATTTCGGTGCGCATCTCGACGCGCAGCTTGGCGTCGAGGTTGGACAGCGGTTCGTCGAACAGGTAGATCTTCGGTCGACGTGCCAGCGCACGGCCCATCGCCACGCGCTGTTGCTGCCCGCCGGAGAGCTGACCCGGCTTGCGGTTGAGCAAGTGTTCGATCTGCAGCAGCTTGGCCACGCGCGCGACTTCTTCGTCGATCGCTGCCTGCGGCATCTTGCGGATCTTCAGGCCGAACTCGATGTTCTCGCGCACGCTCATGGTCGGGTACAGCGCGTAGGACTGGAACACCATGGCGATGTCACGATCCTTGGGGCTCATGCCGCTGACGTCCTGATCGCCGATCATGATCGCGCCGCCGGTAATGGTTTCCAGACCGGCGATGCAGTTCATCAAGGTCGATTTGCCGCAGCCCGACGGGCCGACGAGGATCAGGAATTCGCCGTCCTTGATCGACAGTTCGATGTTCTTCAGGGTGTCCGGCAGGCCGGCACCGTAAGTCTTGTTGACGTTGCGAAGTTCGAGCGTTGCCATGATTACCCCTTGACCGCGCCGGCCGTCAGCCCGCGCACGAAATACTTGCCTGCGACCACATAGACCAGCAGGGTCGGCAGGCCGGCGATCATCGCCGCTGCCATGTCCACGTTATATTCCTTGGCGCCGGTGCTGGTATTGACCAGGTTGTTCAGCGCCACGGTGATCGGCTGCGAATCGCCGCTGGAGAACACCACACCGAAGAGGAAGTCGTTCCAGATCTGGGTGAACTGCCAGATCAGGCAGACCATGATGATCGGCGTCGACATCGGCAGAATGATCCGGCGGAAAATCGTGAAGAAACCGGCACCGTCCAGACGCGCCGCCTTGACCAGCGCATCGGGGATGCTCACGTAGTAGTTACGGAAGAACAGCGTGGTGAACGCCAGGCCGTAAACCACGTGCACGAAAACCAGGCCAGTGGTGGTGCTCGCCAGACCCATCTTGCCGAGGGTGAACGAGGCCGGCAGCAGCACGGTCTGGAACGGCAGGAAGCAGCCGAACAGCAGCAGACCGAAGAACAGCTGCGAACCACGGAAGCGCCACATCGACAGTACGTAACCGTTCAACGCACCGATGGCGGTGGAGATGATCACGGCCGGCACGGTGATCTTGATCGAGTTCCAGAAGTAGCCGTCAACGGTAGCCCAGGCCTTGACCCAGCCGATGCCGCTGACCACGGTCGGCCAGCTCAACAGGTTGCCGGTGCTGATGTCTTCCGGGGTCTTGAAGCTGGTGAGCAACATGACCACCAGCGGCACCAGATAGAGGAATACCGCGAGGATCAGCACCGCGTAGATCGCGATGCGGCTGAAGCTGATCGCAGGTTTGGCAGCGAGACTAGTCATTGCGCTTGGTCCTCAGCTCGGAATACAGGTAAGGCACGATGATCGCGAGGATCGCACCGAGCATCAGAATCGCACTGGCCGAGCCCATGCCCATCTGGCCGCGACTGAAGGTGAAGGAATACATGAACATCGCTGGCAGGTCGGAGGAATAACCCGGACCGCCCGCGGTCATCGCGGCGACGAGGTCGAAGCTCTTGATCGCAATGTGCGCCAGAATCATCACCGCACTGAAGAACACCGGACGCAGGCTGGGCAGCACCACTTTCCAGTAGATGCGCGGCATGCTCGCGCCGTCGATTTGCGCGGCACGGATGATCGATTGATCGACGCCACGCAGGCCGGCGAGGAACATCGCCATGATGAAGCCCGAGGCCTGCCATACAGCGGCGATCACCAGGCAGTAGACCACGCGATCAGGGTCGATCAGCCAGTCGAGACGGAAGCCTTCCCAGCCCCAGTCACGCAACAATTTGTCCAGGCCCATGCCCGGGTTGAGCAGCCATTTCCAGGCGGTACCGGTAACGATCATCGAGAGCGCCATCGGGTACAGGTAAATGGTGCGGATAAAGCCTTCGCGACGGATGCGCTGGTCGAGGAACACCGCCAGCAGCACACCGATCACCAGGGTGATGCCGATGAACATGCCGCCGAACACCGCAAGGTTCTTGCTCGCGACCCACCAGCGGTCGTTGTCGAACAACCGTGCGTATTGCGCCAGACCGGCCCACTTGTAGTTGGGCAGAAAAGTCGAGGTAGTGAACGACAGAATGAACGTCCACAGGATGTAGCCATAGAAGCCCACCAGCACGATGAACATGCTCGGCGCCAGCACCAGTTTCGGTAGCCAGCGCTGCAATGCATCGAACGGCGAGGCCTTGCTGAACACAGCAACAGAACTCATGAGCAAATCCATAAAAAAAGAGAAGAACAGCTACAAGCTGCAAGCTGCAAGACCGACATCGCGCAAGCTTTTAACTTGCAGCTTGAAGCTCGTAGCTTGCAGCTCGCCGCCAAGGCGCCTATTTGGCTGACTGAACCGCCGCGCCGAGTTTCTTCGCCGCATCGGCCGGGTCGGCTTTCGGGTCGTTGATGTAGTTGGTGACTACGTCAAAGAACGCGCCCTGCACCGCCAGCGTGGTCGCCATGTTGTGCGCCATGCTCGGTTGCAGGCCGCCGGACTTGGCGTCCGCGAGGAAGTCTTTGGCAGCGGTCTGTGCGCAGGAGTCGAAGCCGAGCTTGTCCATGTTGTTCAACATGTCGTTGCGTACCGGGATCGAGCCTTTGTTGATGCTGAAGACTTTCTGGAAGTTTTCACCCAGCACGACTTTAGCGATGTCCTGCTGACCGGCCGCAGTACCTGCGTCCTTCTGCTTGAACACGGCGAGCGAGTCGATGTTGTAGGTGAACGCTTTGTCGGTGCCCGGGAACGCTACGCACTCGTAGTCCTTGCCGGCGACTTTCCTGGCCGCGGTCCATTCGGACTTGGCCCAGTCACCCATGATTTGCATGCCAGCCTTGCCGTTGATGACCTTGGCCGCTTCGAGGTTCCAGTCCTGACCTTTGCCGTCAGCGTCCATGTAGGTCGCGACTTTCTTCAACTCGGTCAGCGCCTTGACCATTTCCGGGCCGGTCAGCGCTTTGTTGTCGAGATCGACCAGGGCTTTCTTGTAACCGTCGACCCCCATGACCGAGAGCACCACGGCTTCGAACACGGTGCTGTCCTGCCAAGGCTGACCGCCGTGGGCGAGCGGAATGAAGCCTGCGGCTTTCAGCTTGTCGCCAGCGGCATAGAACTCTTCAAGAGTGGTCGGGTTCTTGGTGATCCCGGCTTTCTTGAACACTTCCGGGTTGATCCACAGCCAGTTGACGCGGTGAATGTTCACCGGCACGGCCACGTAATCACCGTCGTACTTGACGGTGTCGGAGACTTTCTTGTCGAGCAGGCTGTCCCACTTTTCCGACTTGGCGACGTCTTTCAAAACGTCGGTGTCGAGCAGGCCGGTTGACGCCCATTCCTGGATGTCCGGACCTTTGATCTGCGCAACGCCCGGCGGGTTGCCGGCAACGGCACGGCTTTTCAGCACGGTCATGGCAGTCGCACCGCCACCACCGGCGACAGCGCCATCCTTCCAGGTGAAACCGTCTTTTTCGACTTGAGCCTTGAGCACATCGACGGCGGCTTTTTCGCCACCGGAGGTCCACCAGTGCACGACTTCGACCGAACCTTTGGATTCGGCAGCGGAAACACTGAGCGGCAGGATTGCGAGCGGGAACAGGGAGGCGACAGAAATGACAGTAGCGAGGCGAGAAATCGCATTCATTCGAAATGTACCTTTCTTGTTGTTATGCATTGCAAGTCTGGTGCTTGCGCTGCACGGAGTTTAAACAGAGCGTTTCCCCTCGCAGGTAACGAAGGGACGCGCAAATGTCACGACATGGTTACACAGGACTGCCTTGGGATAACTGCGCCAAAGCCATGGCCATGCTCGGTGCCAGCGGCAATCGCGGAATCAAAACGGCCTGCCAGGCGTGATACAGATCAGGCTTGCCCGGCCAGATATCGGCACTTGGCCGGTTCTGCGGATCGAGTTCGTGGTGCCAGCTGCCGTTGCAGCGGTCGATGAAATGCAGATCGCAGAATTCCCAGAACAGTCGGTACCAGTTCTCGTATTGCGCCTCGCCGGTGCGCTTGAGCAAGGCACTCGCGGCGGCGCTGGCTTCGGCGTGGGTCCAGTGCAAACGATGGCGGACCACCGCTTTGTTGGCCCAATCGAGGGTGTAAACGATGCCCGGCGCACCGTCGACGTTCCAGCCGTGGCGGCAGTTGTTGTCGAAGAGTTTTTGCGCGTCAGTGGCGAGCCACCCCGGCGTGAGCATGCCGGCCCGAACCCGCGCCGCTTCGAGGTGCAACAACAGCCGCGCCCACTCGAAACCGTGGCCCGGCGTGGTGCCGTAGGGACGGAAGCCGTCGGCGGGATTGTCGTGGTTGTATTCGCGCAGCGGTTGCCAGTCGCGATCGAAGTGTTCGATGACCCTGTAATCGTTGGCCGCAGCGTGACCATGGATCACGCGTTCGACGATGCGCTGGGCGCGCACCAGCCAGCGCGGGTCTTCGGTGACATCGGCGAGCGCGAGGAACGCTTCGGTGGCGTGCATGTTGCTGTTGGCGCCGCGATAGGCCTCCTCTTCGCTCCAGTCGCGGTTGAAGAATTCGCGCATGGCGCCCTCTTCTTCGCTCCAGAAATACGTGTCGATGATGTCGATCGCGTCATCCAGCAAAGCCTGGGCGCCGGGGCGCTGTGCAACCACGGCGGAACTGGCGGCCAACGCGACAAAGGCGTGCAGGTAGGCATTTTTGCCGGTGTTGTCGTCGCGGTGTTCGGCGACCGCGAACCAGCCACCGTGCAGCGCATCACGCAACGGCCCGCGCAACGCGGCGATGCCGTGGTCGACCAGTTCGGCAAACCCCGGCAGGCCCTGAATGTGGGCCATGGCGAAGCTGTGGGTCATGCGTGCGGTGTTCATGGTTTCGGCTTGCGCGTTTGCCGGCAAACGGCCGCGTTCGTCGAGATTGCCGAAACCTTCGGGAAGTCGTGCTGCCTTGGCGAAATCCAGCAGGCGCAAGCCTTCGGCGGCGAGCCATTGCTGGTGGGCAGGTGCGTTCAGCCAACTGCTGAAGCCTGGGTGAAAGGTGTCCATGGAGTGACCCTTTTTGTTGTTAGGACTGCGGGCAGTCTAAACAACGGGCCGGGGTGGGCTTGTAACGAAGGGGACGGGGTTTGTCACCGCCCTGTGACATTTGTATTGATGCATCTGACGTCTTCGCGAGCAGGCTCGCTCCCACACTCCACCGCATTCCTTCAGTTGGAACGCAATCACCTGTGGGAGCGAGCCTGCTCGCGAAGAACGATAACGCGGTCTGACTAATCCACACTGCGCGGCAACTGCAACGTCACCCGCAACCCCCCTTCACGCAGATTCTGCAACGTCACTTCCCCACCATGACTGTGAGCAATATTGCGCGCAATACCCAGCCCCAGCCCATAACCCTGCTGCTGCCCGGCCAAGCGGAAATGCGGTTCGAACACCTGCTCCAAACGCTGCTCCGGCACGCCCGGGCCTTCGTCGTCGACGTGCAGCACGAACGCGCTTTCATCATCATCGATGTGCAGATGCGCGTTCTGCCCGTACTTGAGCGCGTTATCGATCAGGTTGCCGATGCAGCGTTTCAACGCCAATGGCTTGCCCGGATACGCCGTCAGCGCACGGCCGTGCTGGGTCACGCGGCCGTTGCCGTTCGGTGCCAGGTACGGCTCGACCAGACAATCGAGCACATGATTGAGATCCACCGGTTCGATGTTCTCGTGGATATCAGTGTCCTTGACGCATTGCAGCGCGCCTTTGACCAACAGCTCCAGCTCATCCAGATCACGGCCGAACTTGGCTTGCAGTTTTTCGTCTTCGAGCAGTTCGACGCGCAAGCGCAAACGGGTGATTGGCGTGCGCAGGTCATGGGAAATCGCGCTGAACAACTGGCTGCGTTCGGTCAGGTAACGGCTGATGCGCTCGCGCATGGTGTTGAACGCGCGGCCCACTTCTACCACTTCGCTGCCGCCGCCCTCGGCCACCGGTTCGACGTCGGCGCCCAGCGACAAATCCCGCGCCGAGCGCGCCAGACGCTTGAGCGGGCGGCTCTGCCAGTGCACCAGCAGGCCAATGAACAACAGCAGAAAACCGCTGGTGAGCACGATGAACCAGACCTGCTGCGACGGCAGACCTTGCTCTTCGAGACTGGTGTAGGGCTCGGGCAACAGCGAGGCGATGTACAGCCATTCGCCAGGGGCCATTTGAATTTGCGTGACCAGCACCGGCGGATTGACCGGCTCGAGCGTCAGCGCGTAATGCGCCCACGAGCGCGGCAGCTCATCGAGCTTCAAGCCGGCATTGAAGATGCGCAGGTCCTCGGGGCTGACGAAGGTCACCGAGATATCGGTGTCATGCCCGAGGGTCTGGCGCAGCACTTCATCCACCGCTTGCATCACCGCCGCTTTGCGCGGGGTGACTGGCAGCACGTCCATGCCCAGCGGTTTGTCATTCAGGGTCACGACAAAACGCGTACCGCCCATGCTGCGCAACTGGTCGAGCACCAGCGGCCGGTAGGCCACCGGCAGCGAGCGAAAATAGCTGACGCTGGCGGTCATCGAATGGGCCAGGCTGCGAGCGCTGGTGACCAGCCCTTCGAGCTGCGTCGCGCGCAGCTGCGAAACCCAGATCACGCTCGACAGGGTTTGCGCAAACAGCACCGCGAGCAGGGTCAACAGCAACATGCGCCCGAGCAACGAGCGTGGCACTGGGACTTTCGCGACGAGTCTGCGCAGCGACTCAGTGAGCATTGCCGGCAACCACGTTGGCTGCCAGTTGATAGCCGCTGCCGCGCACGGTGCGGATCAGCCGCGGCGGTTTTTCGGTGTCGCGCAGACGCTGGCGCAAGCGGCTGACGGCCATGTCGACGATCCGATCGAGCGGCATCAGGTCGCGGCCACGGGTGGCATTGCCAATGGTGTCGCGGTCGAGGATTTCCTGCGGGTGATCGAGGAACAGTTTGAGCAGTGCGAAATCGGCACCGGAGAGAATCACTTCCTCGCCGTCGGTGTGAAACAGCCGATGACTGACCATGTCCAGCCGCCACTCGTCGAAGGCCAGCACTTCACTGCCGCTGCGTTCGTGGGCGAATTGCGCGCGGCGCAGCAGGGCCTTGATCCGCGCTTGCAGCTCGCGCGGGCTGAACGGTTTGCCGAGGTAATCGTCAGCGCCGAGCTCCAGACCGATCACGCGGTCGGCTTCGTCGGAACTGGCGGTCAGCATGATGATCGGCACCTGCGCCTGACGCGGATGCTGGCGCACCCAACGGCACAGGCTGAAGCCGTCTTCGTCGGGCAGCATGACGTCGAGAATCACCAGATCGCTCGGCGCCTCGTTGAGCGCCTGACGGAAACCGGCCCCGTCGGCGGTGGCGCGTACCTGAAACCCGGCGCGGGTCAGGTAGGTTTCCAGCAACTCGCGTATCTCCTGATCGTCATCGACCAACAATATCGACTTGTTGACTGAGCTCACTTCGAAGGCATCCTTGTTGTTGGAATTGGGGCGGATTATGCCTGATGAACCTTGGAAATTTGTTGTCTGTTCTGGCCTCATCGCTGGCAAGCCAGCTCCCACAAGGATCTGTGTCGTTCACAAATCTGTGGGAGCTGGCTTGCCAGCGATGCAGGCGACTCGGTATCAAGCCTGGTCGAGGGCCACGCCGGCGCCGACCAGGCCCGAATACGGCGCCGTCACCAGCCACACCGGGATGCCTTTGAAGTAATCGCTCATGCAGCCCTTGTCGGCGAAGCAGCGGGCGAAACCACTGCTGGCGAAGAAGTCAGCAAAGCGTGGAATCACCCCGCCAACGATGTACACCCCACCGCGCGCGCCAGTGGTCAGCACGTTGTTGCCGGCGACGCGGCCGAGCCAGCAGCAGAACTGCTCAAGGACTTCGAGGGCAATCGGATCGCCCGCCAGACCAGCCGCGGTAATCGCTTCCGGCGTGTCGAGGGTCGGCTCATGCCCGTCGACTGCGCAGATCGCCCGGTACAGTCGCGGCAAGCCGCCGCCGCTCAACGCAGTCTCGGCGCTGACATGGCCGATCTCGTTGTAGATGTGCTGCCACAGTTGCGTTTCCCGCGGGCTGCTCAGCGGCAGGTCGACATGACCACCCTCGCCCGGCAATGCCGCGAAGCGGCCTTCGCCGAGGTCCAGCAAGGTGCCGACGCCCAGCCCGGTGCCCGGGCCGATCACCACCGCCGGTCGCAACGGCTCCGGCGTGCCCTCGCAGATCACCCGGAACTCGCCCGGCTGCAAGCGGGTCATGCCCAGCGCCATCGCCGAAAAATCGTTGGTCAGCAACAACTGCTCGACCTGCAAGGTTTTGCAGAACGCGCTGCGGCTCAGGCGCCAGTGATTGTTGGTGAACTTGAATTCATCGCCGCTGACGGGACCTGCCACCGACAGGCACACCGAGCCGATCGCCCCCGGCGCCAGACCGAGCCCGCTCAGATACAGGCTGATCGCCTCTTCCGGGCTGGCAAAGTCGGCCGTGGCCAGCACCTGAACCGATTGCAGTTGCTGGTTTTGCCACAACGCGAAACGTGCGTTGGTGCCTCCGATGTCACCGACCAAAGCCAGTTTCAATTAAGCGTCTCCAGGGCAGAAGTGAAGGCGCTGGCGCCCTGCTCCGCCGAGCTGAAGGCCATGCGCATGAAGCCGAACAGTTCGCGACCGCTGCCGATGTTGTTGCCCAACAGGCCTTTGGCAGGTTCGCGCGCGGCAAATTCGTCGGCGTCGACCTTCAGTTCCAAGGTGCCTTTGACGCCATCGACGCGGATGATATCGCCCTCTTGCACCCGCGCCAAAGCGCCACCGACATAAGCTTCGGGGCTGACGTGAATCGCCGCCGGGATTTTCCCCGACGCGCCGGACATGCGCCCGTCCGTCACCAGCGCGACTTTGAAGCCGCGATCCTGTAGCACGCCGAGGAACGGCGTCATTTTGTGCAGCTCGGGCATGCCGTTGGAGCGTGGGCCCTGGAAGCGCATCACCGCAACAAAATCCTTCTCCAGCAGACCGGCCTTGAACGCGTCGGCCAGATCCTGCTGATCCTGGAACACCATCGCCGGCGCTTCGACGATCTGGTTTTCCAGCGCCACCGCCGAGACCTTCATCACGCCGCGACCGAGGTTGCCCTCCATCACGCGCAAACCACCCTCCGCCGAGAACGCACGGGCGACCGGGCGCAGAATGTTTTCGTCGAGGCTGTCGGTCGGACCTTCGCGCCAGACCAGCTCACCGTTATCAAGGAATGGTTCTTTGGTGTATTGGCTCAAACCGTGGCCAAGCACGGTGTTGACGTCTTCGTGCAGCAGGCCGGCGCCAAGCAGTTCGCGGATCAGGAACGACATGCCGCCCGCGGCCTGGAAGTGGTTGATGTCGGCTTTGCCGTTCGGGTAGACGTGGCTCAGGGTCGGCACGACTTCGGAGAGATCGGCCATGTCCTGCCAGGTCAACTGAATGCCCGCGGCCATGGCGATCGCTGGCATGTGCAGGGTGTGGTTGGTTGAACCGCCGGTGGCGTGCAGGGCAACAATCGAGTTGACCAGCGCCTTCTCGTCGACGATTTCACCGATCGGCATGAAGTTGCCGTTCTGCTTGGTCAGGCGCGTGACCTGATGCGCGGCTTCGCGGGTCAGCGCGTCACGCAGCGGCGTGTTCGGGTTGACGAAAGACGCGCCCGGCAAGTGCAGGCCCATGACTTCCATCAGCAACTGGTTGGTATTGGCGGTGCCGTAGAAGGTGCAGGTGCCCGGGCTGTGGTAGGACTTCATCTCCGATTCCAGCAGCTCTTCGCGGGTCGCCTTGCCCTCAGCGTACTTCTGCCGCACGTCGGCTTTTTCCTTGTTGGAAATCCCCGAAACCATCGGCCCGCCCGGCACGAAAATGGTTGGAAGATGACCGAAGCGCAGCGAGCCCATCATCAGCCCCGGCACGATCTTGTCGCAGATGCCGAGCATCAGCGCACCGTCGAACATGTTGTGCGACAGCGCCACGGCGGTGGACATGGCAATCACTTCGCGGCTCGGCAGGCTCAGTTCCATGCCCGGCTCGCCCTGGGTCACGCCGTCGCACATGGCAGGGGTGCCGCCAGCGAACTGGCCGACCGAGCCGATTTCGCGCAGGGCGTTCTTGATTTGCTGGGGGAACACTTCGTACGGCTGGTGCGCCGAAAGCATGTCGTTATACGAAGACACAATCGCGATGTTCGCCGAGTTCATCATCCGCAGGCTGTGCTTGTCTTCGCTGCCGCAGCCGGCCACGCCATGGGCGAAGTTGGCGCATTGCAGCTTGCCGCGCATCGGCCCGTCAGTGGCGGCGCCGCGAATCAGTGCAAGGTAAGCCTGACGCGTGGCGCGGCTGCGGGCGATAAGCCGTTCGGTGACCTCAAGAACGCGGGGATGCATGTGTAGAACTCCAGGCTAACGGATGTGGCGACCTGATTGTCTATGCTGATCAAAGGCCGGTGTCGGTGGAATGACAGACGGCTTTTTTGACCATTCGGACCAGTTGATTCAGGTCACTCGTTGTAGATAAAACAAAATATTGCCACTAAAAAGGCTTGTTTTCTATTTTTATGCGAATAATCTTGTAATTCCAACAACAAAACGACGGCGGCGCTGTTCCATGACTCTTCGAATTGCAATCAATGGTTTTGGCCGCATCGGCCGTAATGTCCTGCGCGCACTGTATACCCAAGGCTATCGACAGGATCTGCAGATCGTCGCCATCAACGATCTGGGCGACAGTTCGATCAATGCCCATCTACTCAAATACGACACCGTTCACGGCACCTTCGACGCCGAAGTGGCGCACGATAACGAGAGCCTGACGGTCAACGGCGACCGCATCGCGGTCAGCGCGATTCGCAACCCGGCCGAACTGCCCTGGGCGGCGGAAAAGATCGACGTGGTGTTCGAATGCACCGGTCTGTTTACCGACCGCGCCAAAGCCGCCGCGCATATTAGCGCCGGCGCACGCAAAGTGATCATCTCGGCCCCGGCCAAAGGCGCCGACGCCACCGTGGTTTACGGCGTCAACCACGACATTCTGCGCCAGTCGCACCAGATCATTTCCAATGCATCGTGCACCACCAACTGCCTGGCGCCGGTCGCGCAGGTGCTGCACCGCGAGCTGGGCATCGAAAGCGGTCTGATGACCACCATTCACGCCTACACCAACGACCAGAACCTCACCGACGTCTATCACACCGATCCGTACCGCGCGCGCTCGGCCACGCAGAACATGATCCCGAGCAAGACCGGCGCCGCCGAAGCGGTAGGCCTGGTGCTGCCGGAACTGGCCGGCAAACTGACCGGCATGGCCGTACGTGTGCCGGTGATCAACGTGTCGCTGGTGGACCTGACCGTGCAGTTGAAGAAAGAAGCCAGCGCCGACGAAGTCAACGCCCTGCTCAAAGCCGCCAGTCAGCATTCAAAAATTCTCGGTTACAACACGCTGCCGCTGGTCTCCAGCGACTTCAACCACAACCCGCTGTCGTCGATCTTCGACGCCAACCACACCAAATCCAGCGGCAAACTGCTGAAAGTGCTGGCCTGGTATGACAACGAATGGGGCTTCTCCAACCGCATGCTGGATAACTGCCTGGCGTTGTGTAACGCCGAGTAAGCGGCCGCTCTTCTGTAGGAGTGAGCCTGCTCGCGATAGCTATCTGTCAGCCAGCTAAAATGGTGAATGTGATACCGCAATCGCGAGCAGGCTCACTCCTACAGGGCTCTTGTGAGGCATTTGAAATCATTGCTTGACCATTCGGCCAGATGATAAGCATTATCATTCGCTTGAAATGGATCAGGTCCTCCCGTGAGTCAATCGCGCTTCAATCATGTCTTCCTTGCCCAGCGCACGTCCCTGCTGCGCACGCTGCAGCGCATGGTCAACAATCACAGTACCGCTGAAGACCTGCTGCAGGAAACCTACCTGCGCGTCACGCGCGCCTTGAGCGAGCGGGCCATTGACCACCTCGAACCGTTTGTGTTTCAGACCGCGCGCAATCTGGCGCTGGATCATCTGCGTGCGCGCAAAATCCACGCGCGAACCATGGTCGATGACGTGCCGCCGGACATAGTGCACAGCATCGCCGCCCCCGCCAGCAGCGCCGAAGACGCCGCCCATGCCGAACAGATGCTGGAGCGCCTGAACGTGAGCCTCGGTCAACTCAGCCCGCGCCAGCAGCAGATTTTCATCCTCAGCCGTTTGCACGGGAACAGTTATCAGGAGATTGCTGACGAACTGAACGTCTCCCTCAGCACCGTACAAAAAGAACTGAAACTGATCATGTCGATCTGCATCGGCGTTGCTGAGCGCCTCGACGGCAGCGGCAAGCTATAAGCTTCAAGCGGCAAGTAAAAACGAACAGCAACACAAGGCATCCGGCTTTGGCTTGCAGCTTGACGCTTGAAGCTGGAAACTGCTTCGCCAGAAGCCTGAGGAAACACCGTGACGGACACCCACCGCTCGCCTTCGCCGGATTCGGCGCAGGACGCTGCCAACGCAATGGACCAGGCACTGGACTGGCTCATCGTGCTCGGCAGCCCGGACGAGGAGCAGACCCGGCAGTTCCACGCCTGGCTGGCGGCCGATCCGTTGAATGCCGAAGCGTTCGCCAAGGCCCAGGCGATCTGGGACGGTCCGCAAGTGGCATTGTGCGCACAAGCCCTGGCGGCAAAACCAGCGAAAGTCACCTTTCTGCAGCGCTTGCGCCCGCACTGGAAACCGCTGGCCACGGCGGCGGTGCTGGTCCTCGGTCTGTTCAGTTTCAGCAACCTGCCAATGCGCCTGCAAGCCGATCACCTGACCGTGGTGGGCGAGCGCCAGCGCTTGCAACTGGAGGACGGCTCGAAAGTCCTGCTCAACACCAACTCGGCGTTTTCCAGCACGATCAACGATCAGCAGCGCGTGGCCCGGCTGTTTCAGGGCGAGGCGTTTTTCGAGGTCGCCAGTGGCCGCGGTCAGGCGCTGGAAATCGATGCCGGGCCGGTCCGCGCCAGCGTGCGCGACACCGCATTTGCCGTGCGTTATCTCGACGGGGTCGCGCAGGTCAATGTGCAGCGTGGCGATGTCGACCTGCGCGCCACCCACAACGATGCGCGGGTACGCCTGAGCGCCGGCGAAAGTATCCGCATTGGCCCCAACGGTTTCGATCGCCCGGCCAGACTCGACGCCAATACCGATCTGGCCTGGGTGCAGGGCCGCCTGGTGTTCGAGAACTGCCCGCTGAACCAGGTGCTGGCCGAACTACGCCGCTACTATCCGGGCTGGATCATCAACACCAACGAGCAGTTGGCCGACGTCGCCGTGACCGGTAATTACCGCCTCGATCAGCCGCTCGACGTGGTCCGTTCCCTCGCGCACATCACTTCGGCGCGGCTGCAAGAATTCCCCGCTTTGGTCATCCTGAACTAAATGAGAATTATTTTTACTCGATAGCCCGCGTCAGTACGTCTCGTTATAGCCAATGCAATTGATTCGCATCAAGCGATGCCAATCAGCACCTATAAAGATTCGTGCGACACGGAGCGCTATCGATGTCCTCACGCCTTACCCGCCAGACTGCTTCCCCTTCCCGCGTACTGTCGCTGCTGACCGCGGCCATCCTCATGGCCGGCACCGCACCGTTGCTGGCTGCCCCTGAGCAACCGGCGCGCAACATGGGCGATTATGCGTTTGCCATTGGCCAACAGCCTTTGGTTTCGGCGTTGAACGCTTTTACTGCCGTGACCGGTTGGCAGGTCGGCCTGCCGGCGGAACTGGGCCAGGGCGTGGCATCGCCGGGTGTGCGCGGTTCGCTGCCGCCGGAAAAAGCCCTCGAGCGGCTGTTGGTGGGGACCAACCTGAGCTTCCGCAAGCTGAGCAACAACAACGTCGTGCTGGAAAAGCGCAACAACAGCGGCACGCTGAACCTGGATCAGGTGACCATCAGCGCCACCCGCCAGGAGCAGTCGGTCAACAGCGTGCCGGCCACCGTCAGCGTGCAGACCCGCGAAGACCTTGATCGTCACAACGTCAACACCATCAAGGAACTGGTGCGCTACGAGCCGGGTGTTTCCGTCGGTGGCGCCGGCCAGCGTGGCGGCATCAGCGGCTACAACATCCGTGGTATCGACGGCGACCGCATCCTCACGCAGGTCGATGGCGTGGAAATCCCCAACGGTTTCTTCAACGGCCCGTACGCCAAGAGCCAGCGCAATTACGTTGACCCGGAAATCGTCAAACGCGTGGAGATCCTGCGTGGCCCGGCCTCGGTGCTGTACGGCAGCAACGCCATCGGCGGCGCGGTCAGCTATTACACGCTGGATGCCGACGACATCATCAAGCCCGGCAAAGACCTCGGCGCGCGCTTGAAAACCGGTTACAGCTCGGCCGATGACAGCTGGCTGAAATCCGCCACGGTCGCCGGGCGCTCCGGTGACTTCGACGGTTTGCTGCACTACAGCCAGCGCGACGGCCACGAAACCGAATCCTACGGCGGCAACAACGGCACCGGCCTTGCGCGCACCGCCGCCAACCCGGAAAACGTGCGCGCGAGCAACGTGCTGGCCAAGCTCGGCTGGAACTACAACGAAGATTCGCGTCTGGGCCTTACCTACGAAAAGTACAAGGACGACCGCGACACCGATCAGAAAAGCGCTTACGGCGGCCCCTACTTCAATGGTGCGCCGACCATCCCTGACAGCGTGTTGCCCGGGGGCATGTACCAGTGGCGCACCGGCAACGACACCATCAGCCGTGAGCGCTTTGGCCTCGAGCACACGTTCGCCCTCGACAGCCTGCTGGTCGATAACGTGAAGTGGAGCCTCAATTATCAGATCGCCAAGACCGACCAGAGCACCGAAGAGTATTACTACCCGATCACCCGCAAAGTGCTGCGCACCCGCGACACGATCTACGAAGAAAAACAGTGGGTCTTCGATGCACAACTGGACAAGGCCTTTGCCATCGGCGCCATTGATCATGTGCTGACCTACGGCACTACGATCAAGCAGCAGAAAGTCACCGGCTCGCGCAGCGGCGACGGCACCTGTCTGGCCGTCGGCCGTGGCTGCACGGCGATTGGCGCGACCAGTGCGGCAGACGTGCTGGCCAAGGCCAGCGATTTCCCCGACCCGACCATCAACACCTACAGCCTGTTCGCGCAGGACCAGATCAGCTGGAACGACTGGACCTTCCTGCCGGGCCTGCGCTACGACTACACCCAGCTCAAGCCACACATCACCCAGGAATTCCTCAACACCGTGGCCGCCGACGGCCAGGGCACCGTCAGCGACAAGAACAAGACCTGGCACAAAGTCTCGCCGAAATTCGGCCTGACCTATGCCCTGACCGAGAACTACACCTGGTACGGCCAGTACGCCGAAGGCTTCCGCACCCCGACGGCAAAATCGCTGTATGGGCGCTTCGAGAACAGCACCACCGGTTACACCGTCGCACCGAATGCCGATCTTGAGCCGGAGAAAAGCAAAAGCTTCGAAACCGGTCTGCGCGGCCATTTCGAGCACGGCTCGTTCGACGTGGCGGTGTTCTATAACAAGTACCGCGATTTCATCAACGAAGACGCGGTCAAGCCGGGCGACGATCAACTGACCTTCCAGAGCAACAACATCAAGCGCGCCACCATCAAGGGCGCAGAAGTCAAAGGCCGCTTGAATCTGGATGCGTTCGGCGCGCCGCAAGGCCTGTACACCCAGGGCTCGATCGCCTACGCCTACGGTCGCAACAACGACAGCGGCGAGCCGATCAACAGCGTCAACCCGCTGACCGGCGTGTTCGGCCTCGGTTACGACCAGGACAATTACGGCGGCTTGCTGAGCTGGACCGTGGTGAAGAAAAAGGACCGCGTCGACGACAGCAATTTCAAGTCGCCGGACGGCGTCAGCAGCCAGTTCAAGACGCCGGGCTTCGGCATTCTCGATCTGGCCGGGTATTACAAGGTCAGCGACGACGTCACCGTCAGCGGCGGCATCTACAACCTCACCGACAAGCAGTACTGGCTGTGGGATGACGTGCGCGGTTACGACAGCGTCGGCGAAGCCTCGGTCACCCAGCCAGCCAACCTCGATCGCCTGACCCAGCCGGGCCGCAACTTTGCGATCAACCTGATCTGGGACATCTGATCCGGCCGACCTCACTGCGCGTGTGCTGCGCCGCAGTGAGGTTTTTTTTACGCTCCAGCGCCCGCCCGTACGTCTTGTTATCAAGCGCCTCATTTATCAAGGACACCCCATGACTGCCTCGGAAAAAGCCCTGCGTTCGCAACGCCTGAACCAGATCACCCATGAGCCGCACAGCAAGCTCGATGCGCTAGTGAAAGCCCATGCACCGTTCGAGACGCGCGCCAGCTTTGCCCGTTTTGTCGTTGCGCAGTACTTGTTCCAGTCGGAACTGGTCGCGCTGTACAACGATGCCGAACTCACCGCGATCATCCCTGACCTGCCGGCCCGTTGTCGCGCCGAAGCCGCCAGGGCAGACCTCGCCGACCTCGACACCGAAATCCCGGCGCCGGTCGCCGGTGCCGTGAACAACCCGGGCAAGGCCCGCGCGCTGGGCTGGCTGTTCGTCTCCGAGGGCTCGAAGCTCGGCGCGGCGTTTTTGATCAAACGTGCGGTGGCGCTGGAGCTGAGCGAAAGCTTCGGCGCGCGTCATCTCGGCGAACCTGCCGGTGGCCGTGCCGAAGGCTGGAAGAGTTTCGTGCGCACCCTCGATGCACTGCCATTCACGGCTGAAGAGGAAGCCGAAGCCGAGCAAGGCGCGCTCGATGCGTTCAATCGCTTCACCGTGCTGCTGGAGCAGGCTTACGCGACAGAAGCCGAACCTGCCTGACTGATACAACACAAGACCCTGTGGGAGCTGGCTTGCCAGCGATGGCGATGGATCAGTCAATACGATGTCGACTGTTCCACCGTTATCGCTGGCAAGCCAGCTCCCACAGGGATCTCTGCAAGCCTGTAGAATCCCCGTTTCGCCTCACTGCAATCCCGAGCCCATGCCCACGCCCGCCCCCTCAAAACTCGCCCGCCTGCTGTTCGGCCTGCTCGCTTATATCAGCCTTGGCATCGGGCTGGTCGCGATTGTCGTGCCCGGTCTGCCGACCACCGAGTTCATCCTCCTTGCCGCGTGGGCGGCGACGCGCAGTTCGCCACGCTTGAGTGCGTGGCTGGAAAACCATCGCCTGTTCGGGCCGATCCTCGGCAACTGGCGCAACGGCAAGATCATCGCGCGCAAGGCCAAGGTCAGTGCCACCGTCAGCATGCTGCTGTGCGCAACGCTGATGCTGGTGCTGCTCGAGCATGGCTGGCCGGTCTATCTGGCCATCGCCGGCATGGCGCTGGGCAATCTGTGGATCTGGTCGCGCCCGGAAAACCTCCCTGCTGCACACTGAAACATCCCTGTAATTATTCTTGTTTTCGGCACAATCTCCTGCGCAAACGTTTAGCGCTGACCGTTCGTCGGCAGCCGCCTCATGCCATTTCGTTGCTCGCCGATGAGCAGACATGGCGCTGAATGGATTTGGCGAACCGGGTAGTTCATTTACCCGACAGTCACTTTACTTATCCATTTACGAGACGCCCGATGTTCGACTCTCTCTCCATTCGCCTGAAAATCGTCCTGCTCTCCGGCCTGTGCCTGCTCGGTGTGGTCGCGCTGATTGTCGGCATGAACATGTACCAGACCAATCAGAACGATGAACTGGTCAGCACCTCCAGCAACCAGCTGCTCACTGCCAGCGTGCAGAACCTGCTGCAGGCCAAAGCTGCCGAACAAGCGGTGCGCGTGCAGAAAACCTTCGGCGAAAGCCTGCTGGTGATCACCGCGCTGGCCGACCAGATCAAGGATTTGCGCGTCATGGCCACCAAGCGCTCGCTCGACGCCGGTGCCCTGCGGGAAGAGTTGAACCAGAGCCTGAAAACCGCGTTCGAGCGCAACGACAAGGTGCTGGGCATCTGGCTGGCCTTCGAACCCAACGGCCTCGACGGCAAGGACAGCGAATTCGTCGATGACGCCGCGCGCCAGTCCAACGAAGCCGGGCGCTTCGCCACTTACTGGAGCCGCGCTGGCGGTGCTGCGCTGAACACGATCATGGTCGAAGAAGACCTGACCAAAACCACCCTCAGCGTCAGCGGCACGCCCTACAACAGCTGGTACACCTGCCCTCGCGACAACAAGCGCACCTGCCTGCTCGACCCGTACGCCGACACCGTCGGGACCAAGGAAATGCTCATGACGACCATTTCCGTACCCTTGATGGTCGACGGCAAAGCCCTCGGCGTGGTCGGTATCGACATCGCCCTCGATGCCCTGCAAGCCGCCGCCGTCGAATCGCAGCGCAACCTGTTCAACAACGCCGGGCACATGCTCATCGTCTCCGGCAGCGGCGTGCTCGCGGCGGACAGTGCCGATGCAAGCAAGGTCGGCAAAAAGATCGGCGACACGCCCGGGGTCGACAGCAAGGAAATACTGCAACTGCTGACCGCCGGCACGCCGAAGATCCTCGAACAGGGCGATTTGATCCGCGCGGTGTATCCGGTCGACCCGATCGGCAATTCGCGCGCCTGGGGCGTGGTCATCGATTTGCCGAAACACGTGCTGCTGGCCGACTCGGTGAAGCTGCAAGCGGTGCTCGACGACGCCCAAGAAACCGGCGTGATCACCGCGCTGCTGGTCGCCGTGGTGGCCGGTTTGGTCGGCCTGCTGCTGATCTGGCTCACCGCTTCCGGCGTTACCCGTCCGATCAACAGCGTCGCCGAAATGCTGAAGAATATCGCCAGCGGCGAAGGCGATCTGACCCAGCGTCTGAACTACAGCAAAAAAGATGAATTGGGCGAACTGGTGAACTGGTTCAACCGCTTCCTCGACAAGCTGCAACCGACCATCGCCCAGATCAAGCAAAGCATCACCGAAGCCCGCGGCACCGCCGACCAGTCTTCGGAAATCGCCCGGCAGACCAGCGAAGGCATGCAGGTACAGTTCCGCGAGATCGACCAGGTCGCCACCGCGTCGAACGAAATGAGCGCCACTGCCCACGACGTCGCCAACAGCGCTTCGAACGCCGCCAATGCCGCCAAGGGCGCCGATCAGTCGGCCAAGGACGGTATGGCGATCATCGAGCGCAGCACCCGCGACATCAATCAGTTGGCCGACGAAGTCAGCAAAGCGGTGACTGAAGTCGAAGCGCTGGCGGTCAACAGCGAGCAGATCGGCTCGGTGCTGGAAGTGATCCGCAGCATCGCCGAGCAAACCAACCTGCTCGCCCTCAACGCTGCCATCGAAGCCGCCCGCGCCGGTGAGAGCGGGCGCGGTTTTGCCGTGGTCGCCGACGAAGTGCGCAACCTCGCCAAGCGCACCCAGGACTCGGTCGAGGAAATCCGCCTGGTGATCGAGCGCATCCAGACCGGCACCCGTGGCGTGGTCGCGACCATGCATTCGAGCCAGACCCAGGCGCACAACAACGCCGGGCAGATTCGTCACGCGGTCGATGCGCTGGGCAAGATCAGCGACGCCGTGACGGTGATCAGCGACATGAACCTGCAGATCGCCAGCGCCGCCGAACAGCAGAGCGCCGTGGCCGAAGAGGTCAACCGCAACGTCTCGGCGATCCGCACCGTGACCGAAACCCTGACCGGGCAGGCCACTGAATCGGCCGCGATCAGCAGCCAGCTCAACAGCCTGGCGAGCCAGCAGATGAAATTGATGGATCAGTTCCGCGTCTGATCGCCAGAGCAGGAACACCACAAATCCCTGTGGGAGCTGGCTTGCCAGCGATGGCGGCAGGTCAGTTGACCATTCTGTGGCTGACACACCGCTATCGCTGGCAAGCCAGCTCCCACAGGAGTGAGTGTTATCCTGCGGTTTTATCTAAACCGCGAATCTTTTGCACTATCATCGCCCTCTCGCTCCGGAGGGTTTTCGATGACTGACTTGCTCACCTCCCTGCAAGCCGCGCTCGGCTTGCCGCCCACGCCAATCGCCTTCAATGGGCGTGGCGCCCTGCCCTCGGCGTTCGCCGCTACCGATCTCGCCTGCGCCAGCCTCGCCACCGCTGGTCAGGCGGTCAGCGAATTGCTCCGCCAGCAGACAGGCAAGTTGCCGCCAGTTTCCGTCGACCGACGTCTGGCGTCGTTCTGGTTCAGCTCCTCAATCCGGCCGATCGGCTGGCAAGTCCCGCCGCTGTGGGACCCGGTCGCCGGTGACTATGCCACCGCCGACGGCTGGATCCGCCTGCACACCAACGCCCCGCATCACCGCGCCGCCGCGGAACGGGTGCTCGGTGCCTGCGCCGACCGTGCGGCGATGGCGGCGCAAGTCGCAAAGTGGACCAGCACGGCACTGGAGCAAGCGGTGGTCGAAGCCAACGGTTGCGCCGCCGAAATGCGCAGCTGGGCGCAGTGGCAGCAGCACCCGCAAGGGCGTGCGGTGAATGCCGAACCGCTGGTGCATTTCGCAGAACAAGCGGATGGCAGAGCCTTGGCGTGGCAAGGCTCGGCCGCACGACCGCTGGCCGGGATCAAGGTGCTGGACCTGACCCGCGTGTTGGCCGGCCCCACGGCCAGCCGTTTTCTCGCCGGACTGGGCGCGGATGTGCTGCGCATCGATTCGCCGACATGGAACGAACCTGGCGTCGTCCCGGAAATGACCTTGGGCAAACGCTGCGCGCGCCTGGATCTGCATGACGCGGCGGATCGTGCGGTGTTCGAAAGCTTGTTGAAAGATGCCGACCTCTTGCTGCATGGCTATCGCGCCGATGCCCTGGAACATCTCGGTTTCGGGCTTGAACGTCGGCAGCAACTGGCGCCGGGGTTGATCGACGTCAGCCTGAACGCCTACGGCTGGAGCGGCCCGTGGCGCAACCGGCGCGGCTTCGACAGCCTGGTGCAGATGAGCAGCGGCATTGCCGAGGCCGGGCAACGCTGGAAGCAGGCGGATAAACCGACGCCCTTGCCGGTGCAGGCGCTGGACCATGCGACCGGGTATCTGATGGCGGCGAGTGCGCTGAGGTTGCTGACTGAACGCCTGGCCAACGGACGCGGGGGTTCGGCGCGATTGTCGCTGGCGCGTACGGCGAAGTTGTTGATCGAGCATGGGCCGGGGACGAATGAGCCGTTGCGTGCCGAAGAAGCGCTGGATCAGGATCCGGCGATTGAACAGACGGCATGGGGGGCGGCGCGGCGGTTGCGCGTGCCGGTAGAGATAGGCGGGACGCCGGTCCAATGGGATTTGCCCGCAGCTGATCTGGGTTCGCATTGCCCACGGTGGTGAATTTGAAACCGCTATCGCGAGCAGGCTCACTCCTACAGGGGAACGCATTCCAAATGTAGGAGTGAGCCTGCTCGCGATGAGGCCTGACCTGCCAAAGCAAACCACCCTACAAACTCAACACCCCGCTGTACAACCCATACGCCGCCAACCCCGCGCCAATCACCACACAAGCAAAAATCCCCTTCTCCACCGTGGTAAACAACGGCTCCCCCGCCTCACGCTTGGCCTTGGCAAACAGAATCACCCCCGGCGCATAAAGCAGCGCCGACAGCAGCAGGTATTTGACCCCGCCGGCGTACAACAACCACACCGCGTAAACCAAGGCGATGCCGCCGATCAGCAGGTCCTTGGTGCGCTCGGCCGAGGCGTGTTCGTAGGTTTCGCCGCGGCCGCTGAGCAGCACCGCGTAGGCCGCCGACCACAGGTAGGGCACCAGAATCATCGATGAGGCCAAGTAAATCAGACTGGTATAAGTGCCCGCCGAAAACAGCGTGATCAGCAGGAAAATCTGGATCATCGCGTTGGTCAGCCACAGCGCGTTGACCGGCACGTGGTTTTTGTTTTCCTTGGTCAGGAACGCCGGCATGGTCTTGTCCCTGGCGGTGGCGAAGAGAATCTCCGCGCAGAGCAAGGCCCATGACAACAACGCCCCGAGCAGCGAGATCGCCAGGCCGATGCTGATCAGCAGCGCGCCCCACGGCCCGACGATGTGCTCAAGCACCGCCGCCAGTGACGGGTTCTGCAGATTGGCCAGTTCCGGTTGGGTCATGATGCCCAGCGACAGCACGTTGACCAGCACCAGCAGCGCCAGCACGCCGATAAAACCGATCACCGTGGCGCGACCGACATCGCTGCGTTTCTCCGCCCGCGCCGAGTACACGCTGGCGCCTTCGATGCCGATGAACACGAACACGGTGACCAGCATCATGTTGCGCACCTGATCCATCACCCCGCCGAAATTCGGGTTACTGGTGCCCCAGATGTCGCGGGTGAAAATATCCGCCTGGAACGCCACAGCGGCGATGACGATGAACATGATCAGCGGCACAACCTTGGCGACGGTGGTCAACTGGTTGATCAGCGCCGCCTCCTTGATCCCGCGCATCACCAGAAAATGCACCGCCCACAGCAGCACCGAAGCACAGCCGATGGCGATCGGCGTGTTGCCCTGACCGAACACCGGAAAGAAATAGCCGAGGGTGCTGAACAGCAACACGAAGTAACCGACATTGCCCAGCCAGGCGCTGATCCAGTAACCCCACGCCGAGGAAAAGCCCATGTAATCGCCGAACCCGGCCTTGGCGTAGGCGTACACGCCGGAGTCCAGTTCCGGTTTGCGATTGGCCAAAATCTGGAACACGAAAGCCAGCGTCAGCATGCCGACGGCAGTGATGCCCCACCCGATCAGGATCGCTCCGGCATCAGCGCGCGCGGCCATGTTCTGCGGCAGCGAGAAAATTCCCCCGCCGATCATCGACCCCACCACCAGCGCAATCAGCGCGCCCAGTCGCAGCTTCTGTGTCGGTTGCGACATGCAAGTCTCCTTGAAAAACAGTGGCGAAGTTTATTTGTAACAAGGACCGGCTAAAAATCTTAATGGTAGATGATGCTTATCAGATAAAGGTTCAGCTTACCCCTTTATATATAGCCGACAACGATAACGCATAGCACGTCGAGACAATTCTGTGCGCTGATCCTGATTAATCAATTCTGTACTGAAAACAGCAGCGGAAAATTTGCCAAACGCCAGAAAAGAACTAGCGTGATAATTCGAAAGTAATAATAGCCATTCCCAACCACATAGCCACAAAGCCTCTAGAACGGGCCTCGCAGACGAAAGCCTTATGCCACCAGTGGTTGCCTAAGTCATTCATTAACAATGGAATGTGACCATGAACTGATCTACGTCAGCTGTTTGAACAGACAACAGATTTACGCTGTGATCTCTTCTCTCCTGCAATGGAGTCATGCAAATGTCTGAAGCGCCCGGAAAACTAAGACTCGGTGCACTGGTTGCACTGGTAGTCGGTTCAATGATCGGTGGCGGGATATTTTCGTTGCCACAAAACATGGCCGCCAGCGCCGACGTCGGTGCAGTGCTGATCGGCTGGGCCATCACCGCAGTCGGCATGCTCACCCTCGCTTTTGTTTTTCAGACCCTCGCCAATCGCAAGCCGGATCTGGACGGCGGTGTCTACGCCTACGCCAAGGCCGGATTTGGCGATTACATGGGTTTCTCGTCCGCCTGGGGCTACTGGATCAGTGCCTGGCTGGGCAACGTCGGTTACTTCGTGTTGCTGTTCAGCACCCTGGGTTACTTCTTTCCGATATTCGGCGAAGGCAATACCCCGGCGGCGGTGATCGGCGCCTCGGTGTTGCTGTGGGGCGTGCACTTTCTGGTGCTGCGCGGAATCAAGGAAGCGGCGTTCATCAACCTGGTGACCACGGTTGCCAAGGTCGTGCCGCTGCTGCTGTTCGTGCTGATCGCGGTCTTCGCGTTCAGACTGGACATCTTCACCGCCGACATCTGGGGCGTGAAAAACCCTGACCTGGGCAGTGTGATGAACCAGGTGCGCAACATGATGCTGGTCACCGTGTGGGTGTTCATCGGCATCGAAGGCGCGAGCATCTTCTCGGCCCGGGCGGAAAAACGTTCGGACGTCGGCAAGGCCACGGTGATCGGTTTCATCACCGTGTTGCTGTTTCTGGTGCTGGTCAACGTGCTGTCGCTGGGCATCATGACCCAGCCGGAACTGGCGAAACTGCAGAACCCGTCGATGGCCGCCGTGCTTGAGCATGTGGTCGGGCACTGGGGCGCGGTGCTGATCAGCGTCGGCCTGATCATCTCGCTGTTGGGGGCGCTGCTGTCGTGGGTGCTGCTGTGCGCGGAGATCATGTTCGCCGCCGCCAAAGACCACACCATGCCGGAGTTTCTGCGCAAGGAAAACGCCAACCACGTACCGGTCAACGCCCTGTGGCTGACCAACGCGATGGTGCAGGTGTTCCTGATCATCACGCTGTTTTCGGCGAGTACTTACCTGTCGCTGATCTACCTCGCCACGTCGATGATTCTGGTGCCGTACCTGTGGTCGGCGGCTTACGCCCTGCTGCTGGCAGTGCGTGGCGAGAGTTACGAAGGCTTCGCCGCCGAGCGGCGCAAGGACCTGATCATCGGCGGCATCGCCCTGATCTATGCGGTGTGGCTGCTGTACGCCGGCGGGGTCAAGTACCTGCTGCTGTCGGCGCTGCTGTATGCGCCCGGCGCGATTCTCTTTGCCAAAGCCAAACTGGAACTCAAGCAACCGGTTTTCACCAACGTCGAGAAGCTGATTTTCGCCGCAGTGGTCATAGGCGCCGTGGTGGCGGCCTACGGTCTCTACGACGGCTTCCTGACGCTGTAACCCCTGATTGAATTGTCATCTGGAGGAACACTGAAATGACCACGGAAAAAGTGAAGTACGGCGTCCACTCCGAAGCCGGGAAACTGCGTAAAGTCATGGTCTGCTCCCCAGGTCTGGCCCATCAGCGGCTGACCCCGAACAACTGCGATGAACTGCTGTTCGACGACGTGCTGTGGGTGGCGCAGGCCAAGCGCGATCACTTCGACTTCGTCACCAAGATGCGCGAGCGCGGCATCGATGTGCTGGAAATGCACAACCTGCTCACCGACATCGTCGCCATCCCCGAGGCACTGGACTGGATTCTCGAGCGCAAGGTCACCGCCGACTCGGTGGGCCTGGGCCTGATCAACGAAGTCAAATCCTGGCTGAAAAGCCTCGAGCCACGGCACATTGCCGAGTTTCTGATTGGCGGTGTTTCCGCCGATGACCTGCCGGACAGCTTCGGTGGCAAGACCATCCAGATGTTCCGCGACTTCCTCGGCCATTCCAGCTTCATTCTGCCGCCGCTGCCGAACACCCAGTTCACCCGCGACACCACTTGCTGGATCTACGGCGGCGTGACGCTCAACCCGATGTACTGGCCGGCGCGCCGTCAGGAAACCTTGCTGACCACCGCCATCTACAAATTCCATCCGCAGTTCACCAACGCCGAATTCGAGATCTGGTACGGCGACCCGGACAAGGATCATGGCAGCTCCACCCTTGAGGGCGGCGACGTCATGCCGATCGGCAATGGCGTGGTGCTGATCGGCATGGGCGAACGTTCGTCGCGTCAGGCCATCGGCCAACTGGCGCTGAACCTGTTCAAAAACAAAGCCGTGGAAAAAGTCATCGTCGCCGGCCTGCCGAAATCCCGCGCGGCGATGCACCTGGACACCGTGTTCAGCTTCTGCGACCGCGACCTGGTGACGATCTTCCCGGAAGTGGTCAACCAGATCGTCGCCTTCACCCTGCGCCCTGACGACAGCAAACAGGGCGGCATCGACATCCGCCGCGAAGAAGGCAGCTTCCTCGACACCGTCGCCGCGGCGCTCAACCTGGCCAAGCTGCGCGTGGTGGAAACCGGCGGCAACAGCTTCGCCGCCGAACGCGAGCAATGGGACGACGGCAACAACGTGGTCGCGGTGGAACCGGGCGTGGTCATCGGCTACGACCGCAACACCTACACCAACACCCTGCTGCGCAAGGCCGGTGTGGAAGTCATCACCATCAGCGCCGGCGAACTCGGCCGCGGCCGCGGCGGCGGCCACTGCATGACCTGCCCGATCATCCGCGACCCGATCGATTACTAAACCTCTGAGCCCTGGCTGGCGCTTACCGAGTGCAGCCAGGGGGATAACCGACACCGAAGGAGATCCATCATGGCTTTTAATATTCACAACCGTAATTTGCTGAGCCTCGAACACCACACCCCTCGCGAATTGCGCTACCTGCTCGACCTGTCCCGCGATCTGAAACGCGCGAAATACACCGGCACCGAGCAACAACACCTGAAGGGCAACAACATCGCCCTGATCTTCGAAAAGACCTCGACCCGCACCCGTTGCGCATTCGAAGTCGCGGCCTACGACCAGGGCGCCAACGTCACCTACATCGACCCGAATTCCTCGCAGATCGGCCACAAGGAAAGCATGAGGGACACCGCCCGCGTGCTCGGGCGCATGTACGACGCAATCGAATACCGTGGCTTCAAACAGGAAATCGTCGAGGAGCTGGCGAAGTTCGCCGGGGTGCCGGTGTTCAACGGCCTGACCGATGAGTATCACCCGACCCAGATGATCGCCGACGTGCTGACCATGCGTGAGCACGCCGACAAGCCGATCCATGAAATCAGCTACGCCTACCTCGGCGATGCGCGCAACAACATGGGCAATTCGCTGCTGCTGATCGGCGCCAAACTGGGCATGGACGTGCGCATCTGCGCGCCGAAAGCCCTGTGGCCGCTGGATGATCTGGTTGAGCGTTGCCGTAAATATGCGGAAGAAAGTGGCGCACGTATCACTCTGACCGAAGATCCCAAAGAGGCGGTCAAAGGCGTCGACTTCATTCACACCGACGTCTGGGTGTCGATGGGCGAGCCGGTGGAAGCCTGGGCCGAGCGCATCCAGCAACTGCTGCCGTACCAGGTCAACGCCGAACTGATGAAAGCCAGCGGTAACCCGCGCACCAAGTTCATGCACTGCCTGCCGGCCTTTCACAACAGCGATACCAAGGTCGGCAAGCAGATTGCCGAGCAGTATCCGCACTTGAAAAACGGCATCGAAGTGACCGACGACGTGTTCGAGTCGCCCGCCTGCATCGCCTTCGAGCAAGCGGAAAACCGCATGCACACGATCAAGGCGATTCTGGTCTCGACCCTGGCTGATCTGTAACTGATCGACCCGGTCCCTGTGGGAGCTGGCTTGCCAGCGATTGCGGTGTGTCAGCCGACATAGACACTGACTGATACACCGCCATCGCGGGCAAGCCCGGCTCCCACAGGGATCGCATTCGTCCTGCACGAACTCACTGTTTTCTAGAAGGACATGCACCATGCGTATCGTCGTAGCTCTGGGCGGTAACGCCCTGCTCCGCCGTGGCGAGCCGATGACCGCTGACAACCAGCGCGCCAACATCCGCATCGCCACCGAGCAAATCGCCAAGATCCATCCCGGCAACCAACTGGTCATCGCCCACGGCAATGGCCCGCAAGTCGGGCTGCTGTCGCTGCAAGCGGCGGCCTACACCTCGGTCAGCCCTTACCCGCTGGACGTCCTCGGTGCTGAAACCGAGGGTATGATCGGCTACATCATCGAACAGGAACTGGGCAACCTGCTCGACTTCGAAGTACCGTTCGCCACCCTGCTGACCCAGGTCGAAGTAGACGCCAACGACCCGGCTTTCAAGAACCCGACCAAACCGATCGGCCCGGTCTACGACAAGGCCGAAGCGGAAAAACTCGCCGCCGAGAAAGGCTGGGCGATTGCCCCGGACGGCGACAAATACCGTCGCGTGGTCGCCAGTCCGCGGCCGAAACGCATCTTCGAAATCCGCCCGATCAAATGGCTGCTCGACAAAGGCAGCATCGTGATCTGCGCCGGGGGTGGCGGGATTCCGACCATGTACGACGAGCAGCGCAACCTCAAGGGCATCGAGGCGGTGATCGACAAGGACCTGTGCTCGGCGCTGCTCGCTGAACAACTGGAAGCCGATCTGCTGGTGATCGCCACGGACGTCAACGCGGCGTTCATCGACTACGGCAAACCGACGCAGAAAGCCATCGCCGAAGCGCACCCGGATGAACTCGAACGCCTCGGTTTCGCCGCTGGCTCCATGGGACCGAAGGTGCAGGCAGCCTGCGAATTCGCGCGCCATACTGGCAAGGTCGCGGTGATCGGCTCGCTGGCCGATATCGAAGCGATCGTGCAGGGCACCGCCGGTACCCGCGTGACCACGGCCAAGCCGGGCATCAGTTACCGATAACAAAAAACGCCAAGGGCAGGCCGAGGTCTGCCCTTCTCCCATGCCTTGAAAGGAGTAACTCAATGGCCCAATTCGAACCTGGTCATCTGCACATCGAACGGCATGCGTTGACTGACGATGACGTCAATTACAACGTCTGCCTGGACTACGAAGTGTTCACCGATCCGCAGAAAGGCAAAGGCATTCAGTTCACCCTGCATGGCAGCATGCAAGGCAAGGACGTGAAGGAGGTGTTTTTCCTGCCCAAGGAAGAGGCTTACAACTTCGCCCGCGATGTCACACGGATCGCCGAGAAGTACGGAATCCCCAAGACCCACAGCCAGATCGGTTCGGTGCACAAGCATTACGATCTGATGTTCGAGGATATTCGGCAGAAGCTGAATATGCACTCGGGGGATCCGGTCAATCCCGAGCACTTCGAATAACCCCCTTCCCGTGATCGTTCCCACGCTCTGCGTGGGAATGCCGCCACGGACGCTCCGCGTCCGCTGTGACGCAGAGCGTCACGGGATGCATCCCCACGCGGAGCATGGGAACGATCGGCGCAGGACACAGATTTCACCAATCCCCCGCCCCAAGGCATACTTGCGCCCTCCCCGCCCTGCAGATCACTGAACCGCCCCATGCGTATCCACGTCAGCTTTATCGACCGCGTCGGCATTACCCAGGAAGTCCTGGCTATCCTCGGTGGGCGCAATCTCAATCTGGATGCGGTGGAGATGATCCCGCCGAACGTCTACATCGACGCGCCGACCCTGAGCGCGCAAGTGCTCGAAGAGCTCAAGGATGCGCTGTTTCGGGTGCGTGGCGTCGAGGCGGTGACGGTGGTCGACATCCTTCCCGGCCAACGTCGACACCTGCAACTCGATGCCCTGCTGGCGGCGATGACCGACCCGGTGCTGGCCCTCGACAGCGCCGGCAAGGTGCTGCTGGCCAACCCGGCGTTGATCGCGTTGTACGGTCGCGAACCGGCCGGGGAAAGTGTCGCGGAACTGTTCAACGATCCGGCGCTGCTCGACACCCTGCTCGAACAGGGCTTCCGCCTGCCGCTGCGCGAGATCACCGTCAATGGCCAGACCTTGCTGCTCGACGCCACGCCGATCACCGACGCCGGCGCCCTGCTCACCCTGTATCAACCGAACCGCATCGGCGAACAACTCTCGGCGTTGCACCATGACCACGCCGAAGGCTTCGATGCGCTGCTCGGCGAATCCCCGGCGATCCGCACCCTCAAGGCCCGCGCGCAACGGGTTGCCGCGCTGGATGCGCCGCTGCTGATCCAGGGCGAAACCGGCACCGGTAAAGAACTGGTCGCCCGCGCCTGCCATGCGATCAGTGCGCGCCACAGTGCGCCGTTTCTTGCACTGAACTGCGCAGCCCTGCCGGAAAACCTCGCCGAGAGCGAACTGTTCGGCTACGCCCCCGGCGCCTTTACTGGCGCGGCGCGCGGTGGCAAACCAGGGCTGATGGAGCTGGCCAACCAGGGCACGGTATTTCTCGATGAGATCGGCGAGATGTCGCCGTATTTGCAGGCCAAGCTGCTGCGTTTCTTGAACGACGGCAGCTTTCGTCGGGTGGGCGGTGATCGCGAAGTGAACGTCGATGTGCGCATCCTCAGCGCCACCCATCGCGATCTGGAAAAAATGGTCAGCGAAGGCCTGTTCCGCGAAGACCTGTTCTATCGCCTCAACGTGCTCAACGTCGAAGTGCCGCCGCTGCGCGAACGCGGCCAGGACATTCTGCTGCTCGCGCGCTATTTCATGCAGCAGGCCTGCGCGCAGATTCAGCGCCCGGTCTGCCGCCTCGCGCCGGGGACTTACCCGGCGCTGCTCGGCAACCGCTGGCCGGGCAATGTGCGCCAGCTACAGAACGTGATCTTCCGCGCGGCGGCGATTTGTGAAAGCAGCCTGGTGGATATCGGCGACCTCGACATCGCCGGCACCTCGGTTGCGCGGCAGACCGACACTGATGTCGACAGCCTCGAACAGGCAGTCGAAGGGTTCGAACGCGAGCTGCTGGAAAAGCTCTACGTCAGCTATCCCTCGACCCGGCAACTTGCCAGCCGTTTGCAGACCTCGCATACGGCGATCGCCCATCGGCTGCGCAAGTACGGCATTCCCAACAAGCCCTGAACACAACGCAAAAACCTGTGGGAGCTGGCTTGCCAGCGATGACGGCGGCACAGGCACCATTGATGGTGACTGGTCCACCGCTATCGCTGGCAAGCCAGCTCCCACAAGGAAAGGGGCGGATTCGAAATCCGCTCAAAAACGCCCTCCATCTGTACTGAAACCGCTACAGTGGAACGATACCAATACAGCCTTCCTCGATCACCGCTGTGCAAGGCTTTGATCCCGCTCAGCTTTTTTCTTCGCCTACCACTGTAGCGATTTCGCTACACCTATCGCCTTATCCCCGCATTCATTAATCGCTAACTCATTGATTAAAAACGCAAAAACCTTATTGGCCGCATTCTTGCTACTCATTCCCTCATCAATAAGGGCATCACTGCCCACGCTTTCCACCGCGTCCACCAGACGAGTCTGGCCCCTGAGGAGTTTCCATGAGCGAGTTGCGTTTTACTGAAGATCACGAATGGCTGCGCACCGAAGCTGACGGCAGCGTTACTGTCGGCATTACCGCTTTCGCGCAGAACGCCTTGGGCGACGTGGTGTTCGTGCAACTGCCTGAGCTGCAGGCCTACGAAAAAGGCGCCGAAGCCGCCACCGTGGAATCGGTAAAAGCTGCCAGCGGCGTGTACATGCCGCTCGATGGCGACGTACTGGCAGTCAACCCGGCGCTGGAAGATGCTCCGGAACTGGTCAACGAAGATCCGCTCGGCCAAGGCTGGTTCTTCCGCTTTCAGCCAAGCGACGCGTCGGCAGTAGCCAAACTGCTCGACCAGGACGCTTACGACCGTCTGATCAAAGCCCAAGCCGAAGCCTGAGGAATAACGTCATGACCCAAGTAAACCTCGGCACTGCCAACGAATTCATCGCCCGTCACATCGGCCCGCGCGCCGGCGACGAGCAAGCCATGCTCAACAGCCTCGGCTTCGATTCCCTCGAAGCCTTGAGCGCCAGCGTCATCCCGGAAAGCATCAAGGGCACCAGCGTGCTCGGCATGGACGACGGCCTCAGCGAAGCCGACGCGCTGGCGATGATCAAATCGATCGCCGGCAAAAACCAACTGTTCAAAACCTACATCGGCCAGGGCTACTACAACTGCCACACGCCGTCGCCGATCCTGCGCAACCTGCTGGAAAACCCGGCCTGGTACACCGCGTATACGCCGTACCAGCCAGAGATTTCCCAAGGCCGTCTCGAAGCCCTGCTGAACTTCCAGACGCTGATCAGCGACCTCACCGGCCTGCCGATCGCCAACGCTTCCCTGCTCGACGAAGCTACCGCCGCTGCCGAAGCCATGACTTTCTGCAAACGCCTGAGCAAGAACAAGGGCAGCCACCAGTTCTTCGCCTCGATCCACAGCCACCCGCAAACTCTCGACGTGCTGCGCACCCGTGCCGAGCCGCTGGGCATCGACGTGGTCGTGGGCGATGAGCGCGAACTGACCGACGTGACGCCGTTCTTCGGCGCACTGCTGCAATACCCGGCCAGCAACGGTGACGTGTTCGACTACCGCGAACTGACCGAACGCTTCCACGCTGCCAACGCTTTGGTTGCCGTGGCCGCTGACCTGCTGGCTCTGACCCTGCTGACCGCGCCGGGCGAGTTCGGCGCTGACGTCGCCATCGGTTCGGCGCAACGCTTCGGCGTACCGCTGGGCTTCGGTGGCCCGCACGCCGCGTACTTCTCTACCAAAGATGCGTTCAAGCGCGACATGCCGGGCCGTCTGGTCGGGGTTTCGGTTGACCGCTTCGGCAAGCCGGCCCTGCGTCTGGCCATGCAGACCCGCGAGCAACATATCCGTCGCGAGAAAGCCACTTCGAACATCTGCACCGCGCAGGTGCTGCTGGCCAACATCGCCAGCATGTACGCCGTCTACCACGGCCCGAAAGGCCTGACCCAGATCGCCAACCGCGTGCATCACCTGACCGCGATTCTGGCCAAGGGCCTGGCCGCGCTGGGCGCCAAAGTCGAACAAGCCAGCTTCTTCGACACCCTGACCGTAGCCACCGGCGCGCAAACCGCCGCGCTGCACGACAAGGCGCACGCGGCGCAGATCAACCTGCGCGTGATCGATGCCGAACGTCTGGGCCTGTCGGTCGACGAAACCACCACTCAGGCGGATATCGAAACCCTGTGGGGCCTGTTCGCTGATGGCAAGACCCTGCCGGACTTCGCTGCGCTGGCCGCGTCGGTGCAGAGCAGCATTCCGGCCTCGCTGGTTCGCCAGTCGCCGATCCTCAGCCACCCGGTGTTCAATCGTTACCACTCGGAAACCGAGCTGATGCGCTACCTGCGCAAACTGGCGGACAAGGACCTGGCACTGGATCGCACCATGATCCCGCTGGGCTCGTGCACCATGAAACTCAACGCCGCGAGTGAAATGATCCCGGTGACCTGGGCCGAGTTCGGCGCCCTGCACCCGTTCGCCCCGGCCGCACAAAGCGCCGGTTACCAGCAACTGACCGATGAACTGGAAGCGATGCTCTGCGCCGCCACCGGTTACGACTCGATCTCGCTGCAACCGAACGCCGGTTCGCAAGGCGAGTACGCCGGCCTGCTGGCGATCCGCGCCTACCACCAGAGCCGTGGCGATGAGCGCCGCGACATCTGCCTGATTCCGTCGTCGGCCCACGGCACCAACCCGGCCACCGCCAACATGGCCGGCATGCGCGTCGTCGTCACCGCGTGCGATGCGCGTGGCAACGTCGACATCGAAGACCTGCGCGCCAAAGCCATCGAGCACCGCGAACACCTCGCCGCGTTGATGATCACTTACCCCTCGACCCACGGCGTGTTCGAAGAAGGCATCCGCGAAATCTGCGCGATCATTCATGACAACGGCGGCCAGGTGTACATCGACGGTGCCAACATGAATGCGATGGTCGGCCTCTGCGCACCGGGCAAGTTCGGCGGCGACGTCTCGCACCTGAACCTGCACAAGACCTTCTGCATTCCTCACGGCGGTGGCGGCCCTGGCGTCGGCCCGATTGGCGTTAAGTCGCACCTGACGCCGTTCCTGCCGGGCCACGGCCAGATGGAACGCAAGGAAGGCGCGGTCTGCGCAGCACCGTTCGGCAGCGCGAGCATTCTGCCGATTACCTGGATGTACATCCGCATGATGGGCGGCGCCGGTCTGAAACGCGCTTCGCAACTGGCGATCCTCAATGCCAACTACATTTCCCGTCGCCTCGAAGAGCATTACCCCGTGCTGTACACCGGCAGCAACGGCCTGGTCGCGCACGAGTGCATTCTCGATCTGCGCCCATTGAAAGACAGCAGCGGCATCAGCGTCGATGACGTCGCCAAGCGCCTGATCGACTTCGGTTTCCACGCCCCGACCATGTCGTTCCCGGTCGCCGGCACGCTGATGATCGAGCCGACCGAAAGCGAATCCAAAGAAGAACTGGATCGCTTTTGCGACGCCATGATCCGCATCCGCGAAGAAATCCGCGCAGTGGAAAACGGCACCCTGGACAAGGACGACAACCCACTGAAAAACGCCCCGCACACCGCAGCGGAACTGGTGGGCGAGTGGACCCACCCGTACAGCCGCGAGCAAGCGGTGTACCCGGTGGCGTCGCTGGTTGAAGGCAAATACTGGCCACCCGTCGGTCGCGTCGACAACGTCTTCGGCGATCGCAACCTGGTGTGCGCCTGCCCGTCGATCGAAAGCTATGCTTAAAAAAAGCAGCTGCAAGCTTTGAGCTACAAGCTGCAAGTCAGGGCAGATCGGGTTCTGACTTGCGGCTGTTGTTTTGCAGCAGCAATTGCAGTGTGAACACAAGCTGCAAGGAATACCCGATCCGCCTTTCACTTGCAGCTTGCAGCTAAAAGCTCCCAACTGCTCCGCAGGAGCCCCCCATGTCGTTAAGCGTGTTCGACCTGTTCAAGATTGGCATCGGTCCCTCCAGTTCACACACCGTCGGGCCGATGCGCGCGGCGGTGCGTTTCGCCGAAGGTCTGCGGCGTGAAAACCTGCTGGCGGCCACCGCCAGCGTTCGCGTCGAGCTGTACGGTTCGCTCGGCGCCACCGGTAAAGGTCACGGCAGCGATAAAGCCGTGTTGCTCGGCCTCGAAGGCGAGCACCCGGACACCGTCGACACCGAAACCGTCGCCGCGCGTCTGCAAGAGATTCGTGGCAGCGGCCAACTGAATCTGCTCGGCGAACAGAGCATTGCCTTCAACGAGAAAGAACATCTGGCGATGATTCGCAAACCGCTGGCCTATCACCCCAACGGCATGATTTTCCGCGCCTTCGATGCGGCGGGGCTGCAGGTTCGCAGCCGTGAGTACTACTCGGTGGGCGGTGGTTTTGTCGTCGATGAGGATGCGGCCGGTGCCGACCGCATCGTCGAGGACGCCACACCGCTGACGTTCCCGTTCAAAAGTGCCAAGGACTTGCTCGGGCATTGCAGCACCTACGGTCTGTCGATCAGCCAGGTGATGCTGACCAACGAAAGCGCCTGGCGCCCGGAAGCAGAGACCCGCACCGGACTACTGAAAATCTGGCAGGTCATGCAGGACTGCGTCGCTGCAGGATGCCGCAACGAAGGCATTCTGCCGGGTGGTTTGAAGGTCAAACGCCGGGCGGCGGCGCTGCATCGGCAGTTGTGCAAAAATCCGGAATCGGCATTGCGCGATCCGCTGTCAGTGCTCGACTGGGTCAATCTGTATGCGCTGGCGGTCAACGAAGAAAACGCCAACGGCGGGCGCGTGGTCACGGCGCCAACCAACGGCGCGGCGGGGATCATTCCGGCCGTGCTGCATTACTACATGCGTTTTATCCCCGGCGCGAATGACGACGGCGTCGTGCGTTTTCTGCTGACCGCTGCGGCGATTGGCATTCTCTACAAGGAAAACGCTTCGATCTCCGGCGCTGAAGTCGGTTGTCAGGGTGAAGTCGGCGTCGCCTGTTCGATGGCGGCCGGCGCGCTGTGCGAAGTGCTCGGCGGCAGCGTGCAGCAAGTCGAGAACGCCGCAGAAATCGGCATGGAACACAACCTCGGCCTGACCTGCGACCCGATTGGCGGACTGGTGCAAGTGCCGTGCATCGAGCGCAACGCGATGGGCTCGGTGAAAGCGATCAACGCGGTGCGCATGGCGATGCGCGGCGACGGCCAGCATTTCGTCTCCCTCGACAAAGTCATCCGCACCATGCGCCAGACCGGCGCCGACATGAAAAGCAAATACAAGGAAACCGCCCGCGGCGGCCTGGCGGTCAACATTATCGAATGCTGATTACGAACTCAGCCAAACGTACTAGCGCCCTCTCCCTCCGGGAGGCAACGCAATCAACTCCCTCTCCCTCCGGGAGACTACACAGTTAACTCCCTCTCCCTCCGGGAGAGGGCTGGGGTGAGGGGCTTTTGATCTTGCCTTTCACCTGAACCGAATTTCATAGGAGCCACGCATGTCCACCGAACAACATCTCTCGAAAACCCCGCTGCACGCGCTGCACCTCGAACTCGGCGCGCGCATGGTGCCCTTCGCCGGCTACGACATGCCCGTGCAATACCCGCTCGGCGTGATGAAAGAGCACCAGCACACCCGCGAACAGGCCGGCCTGTTCGACGTCTCGCACATGGGCCAGATCCGCCTGACCGGCGCCAACGCCGCCCAAGCCCTGGAAACCCTGGTTCCGGTAGACATCATTGACCTGCCAGTGGGCATGCAGCGTTACGCGATGTTCACCAACGAGACCGGCGGCATCCTCGATGACCTGATGGTCGCCAACCTCGGCAACGGCGAACTGTTTCTGGTAGTCAACGCCGCGTGCAAGGATCAGGACCTGGCGCATCTGCAACAACATATCGGCGATCAGTGCACCATTACAGCGCTGTTTGAAGAGCGCGCGCTTCTGGCGCTGCAAGGTCCGGCAGCCGTTACCGTGCTGGCACGACTGGCTCCGGACGTGGCGAAGATGACCTTCATGCAATTCGCCCGCGTCAATCTGCTGGGTATCGACTGCTTTGTCAGCCGTTCGGGCTACACCGGTGAAGACGGTTTCGAAATCTCCGTACCCGCCGCTGACGCGGAAAAACTCGCACGCGCCCTGCTCGCCGAACCGGAGGTCCAGGCCATTGGCCTCGGTGCCCGCGACTCGCTGCGTCTGGAAGCCGGCTTGTGCCTGTACGGCCACGACATGAACACCGAGACCACGCCGATCGAAGCCAGCTTGCTCTGGGCAATCTCCAAGGCGCGTCGCGCGGATGGCGCGCGGGCCGGCGGTTTCCCCGGCGCGGAGCAGATTTTCGCGCAACAGCAGAACGGCATCGCCCGCAAACGCGTCGGCCTGCTGCCGCAGGAACGTACGCCAGTGCGTGAAGGCGCAGAGATCGTCAACGAAGCCGGGGAAATCATCGGCAGCGTGTGCAGCGGCGGTTTCGGCCCGACGTTAGGTGGGCCGTTGGCGATGGGTTATCTCGACAGCGCATATGCCGCGCTTGAGACACCGGTGTGGGCCATCGTGCGTGGGAAAAAGGTGCAAATGCTTGTAAGCAAAATGCCATTTGTTCCGCAACGCTACTACCGTGGTTGATTGACTGTTTCTATAAGTAACGCGATTGCGTTATGCGTGCACTGATGTGTAACGCAATCGCCACAAAAAAGTGCATTACCCGACGTTTGATTCGAATATGAACTTTACTTATAACCTTTGAAAACAAGCGAACAAGCCAACCTTGTAAGGCTGCACTAACAAACTGCCAAAATGCCAGCAAGTGCCGTAAAACCGGGCGCTTCACGGGGCTTGTTTTTTCTCCCGTAGTTGGCGTAGAGTTCGTTCACTGTGTTTGCATGGGTCAGCTTGGAATCGTGACCTGGGCAGTAGCCTACAAGTTAGCTACATCCCGCTCGACGTCTTCTTACTCTCCTGCAACCAGCCCCAGTACTCTTTCATGAGAAAGAGACTGTCATTAATTTAATGCGTCAAAGGAAATAAGAAATGTCCACACGTCAGAGCGGTACCGTCAAGTGGTTCAACGACGAGAAAGGTTTTGGTTTTATCACTCCTGAAAGCGGTCCGGATCTGTTCGTGCATTTCCGTGCCATTCAGGGCAACGGCTTCAAGAGCCTGAAAGAAGGCCAGAAAGTGACTTTCGTTGCTGTGCAGGGCCAGAAAGGCATGCAGGCTGACGAAGTACAAGCCGAAGCCTGATTTCTGCTACGAAAAAGCCCCTGATATTGATATCAGGGGCTTTTTTGTGCGCGCGAATCCGTAAAATGCCGTTTCCCTTCGCGTCCAGAGGCTGCCATGTCGAAAAACCTGCTCACCCCACAGGGCGACTTTCCTGCCGTCGATCTTGGTCGGCGTCTGGCCGCAATGTTTTATGACTTTCTGCTGTGCACCGCCCTGCTGATCGTCACCGGCTTCGTATACAAGCTGATTCAGGCCGCAATTATTGGCGAAGAACGCCTGCGAGTGATGACCGATGCCGGGCAACTCGATGGCGATCCACTCTACTCGACGGTGCTGCTGCTGGTGCTGTTCGGCTTTTTCGCCAAGTTCTGGACCCATGGCGGGCAGACGCTGGGCATGCAGGTGTGGGGCATTCGCGTGCAGAACGCCAATGGCACGGCAATCAGCCTGTGGCAGGCGCTGCTGCGCTTCATGGTATCGATTGCGTCGTGGCTATGCGTTGGGCTGGGATTCTTCTGGTCGCTGTACGACAAGCAGAAGCGCACCTGGCATGACATCTACTCGGATAGCCATGTTGTGCGGATCCCGAAGAAGACCAGATAATTTCCGAACACCCAAAACCAATGTAGGAGTGAGCCTGCTCGCGATAGCGGTGTGTCAGTCAATATATTCGTTGTTTGACACACCGCTATCGCGAGCAGGCTCACTCCTACAGGTTTGTTTGTTGCCTGAAAGATCTAGGCGTTACCGGCCAGCTTCATCCGTGCCGCCTGGGTAAAGTCCAGCATGCGCTTGAGCGGCCGGATCGCCTGTGGGACCAATGCCGGATCAACAAAAATCTCGTTCGTGCCTTCCTTCAAGCTCTTCAGCGTGCGCTCAAGGGTGTTCATGGCCATCCACGGGCAATGTGCACAACTGCGGCACGCGGCGCCGTTACCGGCGGTGGGCGCCTCGATGAAGACCTTGTCCGGGCACAGCTGCTGCATCTTGTAGAAGATGCCACGGTCGGTCGCCACGATCAGGGTCTTGTTCGGCAGGCTTTGTGCTGCGGCAATCAACTGACTGGTCGAGCCGACGGCATCGGCCAGCTCGATCACCGAAGTCGGCGACTCCGGGTGCACCAGAATCGCCGCGTCCGGGTACAGCGCTTTCATGTCTTCGAGCTGCTTGGACTTGAACTCTTCGTGAACGATGCAGGCACCGTCCCAGAGCAGCATGTCGGCGCCGGTCTTGCGCTGAATGTAGGTGCCGAGGTGCTTGTCCGGGCCCCAGATGATCGTCTCGCCGTTGTCCATCAGGCTTTCGACGATTTCCAGCGCGCAACTCGAAGTCACCACCCAGTCGGCACGCGCCTTTACCGCTGCCGAGGTGTTGGCGTAGACCACGACGGTACGTTCCGGGTGCTGATCGCAGAACGCCGAGAACTCATCGACCGGGCAACCGAGGTCCAGCGAGCAGGTCGCCTCCAGGGTTGGCATCAGCACGCGTTTTTCCGGGTTGAGAATCTTCGCCGTCTCGCCCATGAACTTGACGCCAGCGACCACCACGGTCTTGGCCGGGTGGGCATTGCCAAAGCGCGCCATCTCCAGCGAGTCGGACACGCAACCACCGGTTTCCTCGGCCAAGGCCTGAATCACCGGATCGCAATAGAAGTGAGCCACGAGCACCGCGTCCTGAGCCTTGAGCTCGGCGGCAATGGCGGCACGGTAATAGGCCTCCTGCTCGGCCGTCAGCGGTTTGGGCTGTTTGGCATCGAGGTGGGCTTGAACCAGAAGGCGTTCGGAAATTTGCGTCATGTTCGCAAGACCTGCAGGCGCATTCGCGCGAAAGTCGAGTATACACCCGGCTCCGGACCGCTAGAGGGTACCGCCGGGAGAGTGAGTAATATCAGGCACGGACAGCGTTGAAGCTGCGCAAGGCTACAGAATATCCCGTTGATACAAAAGATGATTCTGACCTGTGTCAGCGCAGGCATCGGCGAAACAGGCAATGGCCGGATTGCAGGCAAAAAAAAACCCGGAAATCCTCACTTTCGTGGGCCTTCCGGATTTTCTAAACCGCCAAATATGGTGGGTCGTGTGGGATTCGAACCTACGACCAATTGGTTAAAAGCCAACTGCTCTACCAACTGAGCTAACGACCCGCTGTGTGGTGGCGCGTATAATACTGATTTTTAAGGACTATTCAACACCTTTTTGAAAAAAATCAAAAATAAGGGGTTGGATCGTCCACACCCGCTGCCGCGAAGCCTTCTGCGCGCAGTCGGCAGCTGTCGCATTTGCCGCACGCACGGCCGTTATCATCGGCCTGATAGCAGGAAACGGTCAGGCCATAATCGACGCCTAGCTTCACACCGGCCTGGACGATCTGCGCCTTGCTCAGGTTCTGCAGCGGCGCCTGGATGCGGAAGCCATTGCCTTCAACGCCAGCCTTGGTCGCCAGATTGGCCATGCGCTCGAACGACTCGATGAACTCCGGGCGGCAATCCGGGTAACCGGAATAATCCACCGCATTGACGCCGATGAAGATGTCACGAGCGCCGAGCACTTCTGCCCAGCCCAGTGCCAGCGACAGGAACACCGTGTTGCGTGCCGGCACGTAAGTGACCGGAATGCCCTCGCCCAGCTCTTCTGGAATGTCGATGCTGGTGTCGGTCAATGCGGAGCCGCCCATGCCATTCAGATTGAGACCGATGACCTTGTGCTCGACCACGCCCAGATCGCGAGCCACGCGCGCAGCGGCGTGCAATTCGGCGTGCGAGCGCTGGCCGTAATCGAAGCTCATGGTGTAGCAGGCATAACCTTCGGCACGGGCCATGGCCACCACGGTGGCCGAATCGAGGCCGCCGGACAGCAGGATGACCGCACGTTTTTCGGTAGTGTTCAGTTGTTCAGTCATCTCAGCGCCCCGGCTCGTCATTCCAAAGATATTTGTGCAACTGCAATTGCAGGCGCACCGGCAGATTGTCCGCCACCACCCAGTCCGCCAGCTCGCGCGCATTCAAGTCATGGTGACTGGGGGAAAACAGTACTTCCCCGGCGCGGCGGTCGAGACCGTACTGAATCAGTTTCGATACCGCCCAGTCGTAGTCATCGCGCGAGCAGATGACGAACTTCACCTGATCGTTGGGCGTGAGCAATTCGATATTTTCGTAGCGGTTGCGATGGGCTTCTTTCGAATCCGGCGTTTTCAGATCCACAACGCGACTGACGCGCGGATCGACCGCCGAGACGTCGAGGGCGCCGCTGGTTTCCAGCGAGACCTCATAGCCGGCATCACACAACTGCTTGAGCAAAGGAATGGCGTTCGGCTGGGCCAGCGGCTCACCGCCGGTGACGCAGACGTAGCGCGGGCGAAACCCGGCGACCTGCTCGAGGATGTCGTCAAGGGTGCGCACGGTGCCGCCGCTGAATGCATAGGCGCTGTCGCAGTACTGGCAACGCAAGGGGCAACCGGTCAGGCGCACGAAAACCGTGGGCAGCCCGGCAGTCCGCGTTTCCCCCTGCAACGAGTAGAAAACTTCGGTGATTCTCAATGTGTCTTGCATAGTCGCCACGGGCGTAACAGCTAAACAGGCTGTCCGCCTCCGTCAGGCACTTCAGGCAATCCCGCCAACGCGTGGACCGCAAGAAGCGTGTTTCAGAAAAAGGGCGTGAATTCTAACGAAAAAACCCGCGACAAGCGCGGGTTTCTTCCAAACGGGTCAAGCCTGCTTACATGCGTTGCAGATCGCGCTGGGCCAGTTGCGCGGCGGAAGTCCCCGGATACTGGGAAACCACCTGCTGCAAAATGCCTTTGACCTTGTCGGTGTGACCGAGGCGGCGCTCTACGTCAGCCAGCTTGTACAGCGAATCCGGCACCTTGTTGTGCTTGGGATATAGCTGCGAAACCTTGGCAAACGCCTGACCTGCACCTTGCAGATCGCCTTTGGCCAGGTTCACTTCGCCCAGCCAGTACTGGGCGTTGCCCGCGTACTGGCTGTTCGGGTATTTACGCAGGAAAGCGGCAAATGCCTGGCTGGCCTTGTCGAAATCCTTGGCTTTGATCAGGTCGAAAGCGGCATCGTAATACAGCTTTTCCTTGGCCGGATCAGCCGGTTCGCTACCTGCGGCAGGCGCTTGGGCAGCCGTGGCAGCCCCCGCACCCGCGGCAGCACCGGCAGCAGCACTTGCATCGCCACCGGCAGAAGAATTCTCGGGAGTCGCGGCTGGTGCAACGCCGGATCCTATGCGCCGATCAAGATCCTGGTATCGCTCCAGGGATTCCTGCTTCATGCGCGCAACCTGATTCTGCAGTTCTTCGATCACGCCTTGCTGGCGCGAGATCTGATCCTGCATCTGTTGCAATTGGTTGAACAGCATGCCTTGTGCCGAGGCAGGGGCCGAAGCCGCTCCCCCGGCATAGGCGCCGTTCGTACCGTAACCCGCAGGCGGATAACTGCTCCCGCTATTGTTATAACCGGAGTTGTCATCGACCACAGGAACCGCAGCCCACGCCGCAAGCGGCGCGAGGCTGAGAGCCAGAACAGTTACAGCACGACGGCACGTTCGCATATCGAATTACTTACGCAGTTCGACGCGACGGTTCTGGGCCCAGGACTGCTCGTCGTTGCCGGTAGCAACTGGACGCTCTTCGCCGTAGGAAACCAGTTCCAGCTGAGCTGGGGAAACACCTTGCAGTACCAGGTAGCGCTGAACGGCTTTCGCACGACGCTCGCCCAGTGCCATGTTGTACTCACGAGTACCACGTTCGTCGGTGTTGCCTTCCAGAACAACGCGAGCGCCGTTTGCTTTCAGGTCTTTGGCGTGAACGTCCAGAGCGCGCATGGCTTCTGGCTTCAGGTCCGAGCTGTCGTATTCGAAGTAGAAGGTGGTGATTGCGCGCAGAGCAGCTTCTTCGCTCAGGGAACCGTCAACGGCACCAGTGTTTGCGCCGTAACCAGCGTTTGGATCAACAGCGCCTTCACCGGCGTTGTCGCCGCCTTTGGACGAGCAACCTACAGCTACAGCCATGGCCAGAGCCAGCGCAGCAAATTTACCAAACTTCAGCATTTCCATCGTGAAACTCCTAATGAACCCCAGTGTGTTAAGTAAAACGTGTAGCGCCCGCTCACTTCAGGTAAGGGGACCAGGACGGTTCTCTGACTTCGCCTTGAGCGGTAGGAAGCGGGAGCCTCACGCGTCCATTAATGGACACGAGCATCAAGACTCCCCGGCCCTGTTGGCGGGTGGCGTAGATTACCATGGTGCCGTTGGGCGCAACAGTAGGCGACTCGTCCAGAGTGCTATCAGTGAGGATCTTTACACTACCTCGCTGCAGATCCTGAGCTGCCACCTTGAAATTGGTGAAGCCATCCTGACGATGGATCATCACCAAAGTCTTTTCATCAGCCGAAAGTTTCGGGTTGGCGTTGTAGTTGCCTACGAACGTCACACGCTCGGCACCACCGCCACTGGCGCTGGTTTTATAGATCTGCGGCTTGCCGCCACGGTCCGAGGTGAAGTAGATGGTCGAGCCATCCTTGCCCCAGTACGGTTCGGTGTTGATGCCAGGTCCCGAGGTCACGCGGGTGATCTGACGCGAACCGAGGTTCATGACGTAGATGTCCGGGTTACCGTCTTTCGACAGTACGAACGCCAGGCGCGTGCCATCCGGCGACCAGGCTGGCGCGCCGTTCAGGCCTTCGAAGTTGGTGATCTGCTCGCGGCGGCCGGTGTCGATGTTCTGCATGAAGATGCGCGGACGCTTCTGCTCGAACGACACGTAGGCGATGCGCTTGCCATCCGGTGCGAAACGCGGCGACAGGATCGGCTCGCGCGATTGCAGCAGGGTCACTGCACGGGCGCCGTCATAGTCGGAACGCTGCAGGGTGTAGCGAGTGTTTTTCTCGGAGAAGCGCTCGGCGGTCACGTACAGCAGACGCGTCGAGAACGCACCGTCGATACCGGTCAGTTTCTGGAACGACTGGTCGGAGATGAAGTGCGCCATGTCACGCAGTTGCTCGGTGGTTCCGGAGACACTGCCGTCCGCTACTTTCTGTTCGGTGGCAACGTTGAACAGTGCCCACTGCACTTGCAGGCGACCGCCCGCTGGAGCAATGCTGCCGACCATCATGTACTGAGCGCCCACCGCCTTCCAGTCACGGAAGATGATTTCGCTCGGCTGGCTTGGCTGGCTGATCATGTTGGCTTTTGGAATCGGCGAGTAATAGCCCGAGTTGCGCAAATCGTTGCCAATGATTTCAGCCATGTCATCCGGCAGCACCGCGCCGCCCTGCATGCCGAACGGTACAACCGCGATCGGCGTTGCCCGATCGCTGCCGCTGGTGACCAGAATGTTCTTTTCCTCTGCCATCGCGATCCCTGCCATGCAGCAGATCACGACCAGCATTCCTCGAAGAAGGTTTCTCACAAGGCTAGATCCTCAGGTGTGAATGTCATCTTGAATGAACGATACGGAGCGAAATCGCTCGGCTTCATTCCCTGCATTTCTGTCAAACGTCCAATATTCTTCACTGCCGCGACTGCCGAAGCATCGAACGGACCATCGCCACTGGACTTGGCCACGCTGACCGAAGTCACCGTACCGTCCGGCAACATGCCGATCTGCAGCACCACCGTCATGCCTTTGCGTGCCGAAGGCGGACGTGCCCAGCCTTCTGCTGCTCGTGCACGAATCAGGTCATCGAAACTGCCCGCGACTTCGTCACCCTGCTCATCGGCCAAGGCCTGCTGGCGCTGCGGCGTGTCGGAAAGCAGATCTGCCAGGGCCTGAGCCTTTTTGTCTTCGGCAGATTTGCGTGCCGCTTCCTGCGCTTTCTTCTTCGCAGCATCGGCAGCAGCTTTCTTCTTCGCGTCTTCGGCGACTTTCTTCTTCGCCTCTTCAGCTTCAGCTTTCTTCTTGGCGTCTTCGGCGGCTTTCTTTTTCGCGTCTTCGACGATTTTCTTCTTGGCTTCTTCCGCAGCGGCTTTCTTGGCCTCTTCTTCAGCGGCCTTCTTGGCTTCGTCTTCGGCTTTCTTCTTGGCTATATCAGCCAATTGTTTCTCTTCGGCCTTTTTCGCTTCGGCTTTTTTCGCGTCGTCGGCTTTCTTGGCTTCATCAGCCTTTTTCGCTTCGTCCGCTTTCTTCGCCTCGTCGGCCTTCTTGGCTTCCTCGGCCTTTTGAGCCGCTTCCTCTTTCTTTTGTTCCGCCGCCTTTACCGCTTCCTGCTCGATCTTTTTCTGTTCCATCTGCTCGACTTCGGTCTGGCGCGCGGCGGATTTCTTCGCCTCACCCGCAATCTTCTGATTGGTCTGGGTGGTTGCCTGACTTTTCGATTTCAGCTGGTACAGGGTCGCCTGGACGATCGGCTTGGCCGGCGGCAGTTCAGGCGTGAAGGCAAAACTGACGAACAGCATGCCGAACACCAGCACGTGCAGGACAATCGCCAGAACGCTGGGCCAGAAGTAGCTTTCCGAGGCGGACGGCTCTCGCTGTTGCTGCATCAGGGGGCCTCGGTAATCAGACCAACGTTACCGACCCCGGCCTTCTGCAACCCGCCCATGGCGCCCATGACGGCGCCGTAGTCGACAGTCTTGTCGCCACGAATGAACACCTGGGTGCGTTTGCCGCCCTCGGTGCCGGCACGAATGATCTTGGTCACAGCGTCGGTCATCTGCGGCAGGGTCATGGCGCGATCCTGCTGTTTCTCGGTGTCGACTTCGCTGCCAAGGTTCCAGTAGTAGGTCTTGTCAGCCTTGATCGAAATGGTCAGGACCTGGGTGTTGTTGTCCTGCGGCAAGGCTTCGCTGGAAACCTTGGGCAGATCAACTTTCACGCCCTGATTGAGCATCGGCGCGGTCACCATGAAAATGACCAGCAGCACCAACATCACGTCGATGTAGGGCACTACGTTCATCTCGGCGACCGGCTTGCGCTTTTTGCGAGCTCGAGCGATTAAAGCCATCGGGAAATACCTGCTTATTCTTCGCTGGTGTGCACTTTGCGGTGCAGGATCGCCTGGAATTCATCGGCGAAGGTGTAGTAGCGGCCCAGCAAGGTTTCGCTGCGGGCAGCGAAACGGTTGTAAGCGATAACGGCCGGAATCGCGGCGAACAGACCGATCGCGGTGGCGATCAGTGCTTCGGCAATACCCGGTGCCACGGTGGCGAGGGTCGCCTGCTGGGCGCTGGCCAGACCGCGGAACGAGTTCATGATGCCCCACACGGTACCGAACAGACCGATGTACGGGCTGACCGAACCGACAGTGGCGAGAAACGGCAGGCTCTGCTCGAGTTTCTCTTCTTCACGCGAGATGGCGACGCGCATGGCACGGGCCACACCTTCCATCACCGCTTCAGGATCGACACCTGGCTGCTGACGCAGACGGGAGAATTCCTTGAAGCCGGCACGGAAGATCTGCTCGACGCCCGAATCCGGATCCGGGTTGCTACCGGCCTGACGGTACAGCTTGGACAGATCGATCCCCGACCAGAAGCGCTCTTCAAAGCTCTCCAGGGCGCGTCGACCGGCACGCAGCAGATTGCTGCGCTGAAAGATCATGATCCATGAGGTCACCGATGCGGCCACCAGGGTCAACATTACCAACTGCACCACGATGCTGGCATTGCTGACCAGGCTCCACATGGAGGAATGGTCGACGACGTTAGCTTCCACGCTTTATCTCCTGCTTTGAGTGTGTACCCGGACCGACCGCGTCGGCGAAGGCCGCCCGCAAGTCTTCGGGAAGGGCCCGGGGTTTCAAACTGTCGGTGCGCACACAGGCCACCAGAAACTGCCCTTCGCAGAGCAGCACATTATCCGTCGCCCGCCTGACCTGCTGCTTGAAGCGCAGGCTGGCACGGTTCAATTCGGTTACATCAGCGCTTACCAGCAATTCGTCGTCCAGTCGCGCCGGCGCGTGGTAGCGCGCTTCGCTGGAATGCACGACAAACAACAGGTCCTCCCCGGCAAGCGCAGACTGGGCAAAGCCCAGCTCGCGGAGCCGCTCGGTTCGAGCCCGTTCCATAAACTTGAGGTAATTAACGTAATACACGATGCCGCCCGCATCGGTGTCCTCGTAATAAACGCGACAACGATGTGCGAACGGCCCAAGCCCGTTTTGCGCGCGCATACTCTAGTGCTTACTCCTCAGGTTGCCAATCCGGCGAGACAACTGTTTTTCGTGGTTTCAGAGCTTTAACGCAAAAGTACCGTGCTCTGACAGTACAAACCCTGAATAAATCGCCAACAAATGTGTATCAATCGTCCGCAGCATCGAGAAACTCGTCTGCCACGGGCATCTCGCCCATGCGTGACGGGATGTTCAAACCGAAATGCAGATACGCATGTCGAGTCACTACCCTGCCCCGCGGCGTGCGCATGATGTAGCCCTGCTGAATCAGATACGGCTCGAGCACGTCCTCGATGGTATGGCGTTCTTCGCTGATGGCCGCCGCCAGGCTGTCGATACCGACCGGGCCGCCATCGAACTTCTCGATCATCGTCAGCAGCAGACGCCGGTCCTGATGATCGAAACCATGTTCGTCGACATCCAGCAGGTTCAACGCCAGGTCCGCCACCGACTTGGTGATGTGCCCCTTGGCGCGGACTTCAGCGAAGTCGCGCACCCGACGCAGCAAACGGTTGGCAATTCGCGGCGTGCCTCGAGCGCGGCGAGCCACCTCAAAGGCGCCTTCCGGATCCAGCGGCAAGCCAAGAATGCTCGCCGAACGGCTGACGATCGTCGCCAGATCCGCCGTGCTGTAGAACTCCAGGCGCTGAACGATACCGAAGCGGTCACGCAGCGGATTGGTCAGCATGCCGGCACGCGTGGTGGCGCCAACCAGGGTGAACGGCGGCAGGTCGAGCTTGATCGAACGCGCCGCCGGCCCTTCGCCGATCATGATGTCGAGCTGAAAATCTTCCATGGCCGGGTACAGCACTTCTTCGACAATTGGCGACAGGCGATGGATTTCGTCGATGAACAACACGTCGTGCGGCTCGAGATTGGTCAGCAGCGCCGCCAGATCGCCCGGACGTTCCAGCACCGGGCCGGAGGTGCTCTTGATCGATACGCCCATTTCTTCGGCGATGATATTGGCCAGCGTGGTTTTACCCAGCCCCGGCGGGCCGAAAATCAGCGTGTGGTCGAGCGACTCGCTGCGCCCACGCGCGGCCTGGATGAACAACTCCATCTGCTCGCGCACGGTCGGCTGGCCGATGTAGTCGGCCAGGCTGACCGGGCGAATGGCGCGGTCCTGGACTTCTTCGCGCTCGCGCGGGCTGTGCGCGGCGGCGATCAGACGATCAGCTTCAATCACTTAAATCATTCCCTTCAGGGCGCGGCGGATCATGTCTTCACTGCTCAAATTCTTGTCCTTGATGGCGGAAATCGCCTTGCTCGCTTCCTGCGGCTTGTAGCCCAGGGAAATCAGCGCGCTGACCGCATCGTTTTCGGCGGTATTGACCGGCGCCGGGCCGTCCGGCTGATTCGGCACCAGGGCAAACATGGCCGGCGAGGTTTCCCAGGCCTTGAAGCGATCCTTCAATTCGACCAGCAGGCGTTCGGCGGTCTTCTTGCCGACACCTGGCACCTTGGTCAGCGCCGAGGTGTCCTGCGACTGTACGCAACGGATCAGCTCGTCGACCTCGAGGCTCGACATCAGTGCCAGCGCCAACTTCGGCCCGACACCATTGAGCCTTATCAACTCGCGGAAAAAGTCTCGTTCACGCTTGCCGGCGAAACCATAGAGCAACTGCGCATCTTCGCGTACGACCAGATGGGTATGCAGGGTCAGCGGTTCACCGACAGACGGCAGGCGATAGAGGGTGGTCATGGGCACTTCCAGCTCATACCCGAGGCCGTTTACATCCAGAATCAGGTGCGGCGGCTGTTTCTCAACCAGGGTGCCGCGCAAGCGTCCAATCACGTTTCAGATCCTTGAGCGTTGGCCAGCCGTGGGCTGGCGACTGTCGAAAGGCGAAATCGCGCCGACGACACAGGCGCATAAATCCGCTTTCAGGAAAATTGCTGCTGATGCTATCAGAGACGCAGGCGCCCGCCACGACTGCGTGCGGTCCCCAGGCCGTGCGGTAGCAGACTGGAACGCGTGTGCGCATGGCAGATGGCGATTGCGAGGGCATCGGAAGCGTCGATCTGCGGTTTGCTGGTCAGTTTCAGCATGTGCATGACCATCATTTGCACTTGTTCTTTATTGGCGGCGCCGGTACCCACCACGGCCTGCTTGACCTGAGTGGCTGTGTACTCGGCAATTTCCAGGCACTCTTCGGCGCCCGCAACGATAGCCGCTCCACGGGCTTGCCCGAGCTTCAGCGCCGAGTCGGCATTCTTCGCCATGAAGACCTTTTCAATACCCATGGTGACAGGGCCGTAAGTCTGGATGATTTCGCGCACGCCGCGATAAACAATCTGCAAACGCTCGTGCAGCTCGCCCGCACCGGTACGGATGCAGCCAGACGCCACATAAATGCAGCCACCCCGTCCGGTATCGCGAACAATCCCGTAACCGGTAATGCGCGAGCCGGGGTCGATACCAAGAATTAAAGTCATAGGCCTGCTGGTTCGAAATAACACAAAAACAAATGTGGGAGCTGGCTTGCCAGCGATGACGGAGTGTCAGGCGCCATCAATGCTGATGCGCCGACGCCATCGCTGGCAAGCCAGCTCCCACATTGAAGCCTAGTCGCTCTTAACCGAGCTGAGCGGCGACGTCTTCCGGAATGTCCGCATTGGAATAGACGTTCTGCACGTCATCCAGGTCTTCCAGCATGTCGATCAGCTTGAGCACCTTCTCCGCACCCTCCAGATCCAGCTCGGCGCTGGTGGTCGGCTGCATGACAATTTCCGCGTCGTCGCCCTTGAATCCGGCCGCTTCCAGCGCGTTACGCACTGCGTAGAAGCTGGTGAACGAGGTGAACACGTCGATCGAGCCGTCCTCGTGCGTGATGACGTCATCGGCGTCAGCCTCAAGCGCCGCTTCGGTCAGCGCGTCTTCGTCAACGCCCGGCGCGAAGCTGATCTGGCCCTTGCGTTCGAACAGATACGCCACCGAACCGTCGGTGCCGAGGTTACCGCCGCATTTGCTGAACGCGTGGCGCACCGCCGCAGCGGTACGATTGCGGTTGTCGGTCATGCACTCGACCATCACCGCCACGCCGCCCGGGCCGTAGCCTTCGTAGGTCAGCTCTTCAACGTTGTCCGCCTCGGTCGCACCGGCGCCGCGCGCAACGGCGCGGTCGATGATGTCGCGGCTCATGTTGGCGCTCAGGGCCTTGTCCAGGGCCAGACGCAGACGCGGGTTGGAACCCGGATCACCGCCGCCCTGACGGGCCGCAACAGTCAGTTCGCGGATCCACTTGGTGAAGATCTTGCCCCTCTTGGCATCCTGACGTTCTTTGCGGTGCTTGATGTTCGCCCACTTGGAATGACCTGCCATAACTCGCTCCGAATTCTCTTTGAAACGTGGCCCGCCCTGCGTGTGCAGCGGCCAGCAAACACAAAAATCTCGACCTGCTCTTTATAGAAAGAAAAAAGGCGCATCCGAAGATGCGCCTTCAGGCCCGTCTTACTCAGCCTTTGGCGTTTCGCGCAAACGAATGTGCAGCTCGCGCAAGGCCTTGGCATCCACCACGCCCGGAGCCTGCGTCATCACGTCGGCAGCACTCTGGGTTTTCGGGAAGGCGATCACTTCACGGATCGACTGGGCGCCGGTCATCAGCATTACCAGACGGTCAAGACCGAAGGCCAGACCACCGTGCGGCGGTGCACCGTACTTCAGCGCGTCGAGCAGGAAGCCGAACTTCTCTTCCTGTTCCGCTTCGTTGATGCCCAGCAGACGGAATACCGCCTGCTGCATTTCCTTGCGGTGAATACGGATCGAACCGCCACCCAGCTCGGTGCCGTTCAATACCATGTCGTAGGCACGCGACAGTGCGCCGGCCGGGTTGGCTTCGAGCTCCTGCGGGGTGCACTTCGGTGCGGTGAACGGGTGGTGCAGCGCCGAGAAGCTGCCGTCGTCGTTTTCTTCGAACATCGGGAAATCGACGACCCACATTGGCGCCCACTCGCAGGTCAGCAACTTGAGGTCGTGACCGAGCTTGATGCGCAGCGCGCCCAGAGCTTCGCTGACGATCTTGGCCTTGTCGGCACCGAAGAACACGATGTCGCCATCGACCGCGCCGACGCGATCAAGGATCACGTTGAGCTTGTCTTCAGGGATGTTCTTGACGATCGGCGATTGCAGACCGTCAACACCGGCCGCGCGCTCGTTGACCTTGATGTAGGCCAGGCCCTTGGCGCCGTAGATGCCGACGAACTTGGTGTAGTCGTCGATCTGCTTGCGCGGCATGCTCGCCCCGCCTGGAACGCGCAGTGCGGCAATGCGGCACTTCGGATCGTTGGCCGGACCGCTGAACACCTTGAAGTCGACTTCCTTGAGCTGGTCGGCAACGTCCACCAGTTCCAGCGGAATACGCAGGTCCGGCTTGTCGGAACCGTAGCGGCGCATGGCCTCTTCAAAGGTCATGTGCGGGAATTCGCCGAATTCCAGATCCAGCACTTCCTTGAACAGGTTGCGGATCATTTGTTCGGTCAGGCCCATGATCTCTTTTTCATCGAGGAAGCTGGTCTCGATGTCGATCTGGGTGAATTCCGGTTGACGGTCGGCGCGCAGGTCTTCGTCGCGGAAGCACTTGGCGATCTGGTAATAACGGTCGAAGCCGGCCACCATCAGCAGTTGCTTGAACAGCTGCGGCGATTGCGGCAGGGCGAAGAACGAACCGGCGTGGGTACGGCTTGGCACCAGATAGTCACGCGCACCTTCAGGGGTGGCACGGGTCAGGATCGGGGTTTCGACGTCGAGGAAGCCGTTTTCGTCGAGGAAGCGACGGATGCTGGTGGTCATGCGCGAACGCAGACGCAGCTTCTCGGCCATTTCCGGACGACGCAGGTCGAGGAAGCGGTAGCGCAGACGGGTTTCTTCACCGACGTCGGAGAACTCGTTGAGCGGGAACGGCGGGGTTTCCGACTCGTTCAGCACTTCCAGTTCGTAGCCCAGCACTTCGATCATGCCCGAAGCCATGTTGGCGTTGGTTGCGCCAGCAGGACGCAGACGCACCTTGCCGGTGATCTTCACCACGTATTCGCTGCGCACGCGATCGGCGGCGGCGAAGCTCTCGGCGCGATCCGGATCGAAGACCACCTGGGCCAGACCGTCACGATCACGGATATCGAGGAAAATCACCCCGCCGTGGTCGCGACGACGGTGAACCCATCCGCAAAGGGTAATTTCCTGACCTTCCAGGCTTTCGTTCAGTTGGCCGCAATAGTGGCTGCGCATCATGATAATGGTTCGCTTCTCGTCATTCGATATTCGGTGGAGATCCCGTTGCTCAAGCAATGCGGAAACTCACGCGTGTCGTTCGTTCAGGGCTTGAACCCTAGTCAGCTTTGTCGCCACCGGCCAGATTCTTCTTCGCGCCGGTCTTGAAATCGGTCTCGTACCAACCGCTGCCGCTGAGGCGAAAACCCGGCATCGACAGCTGTTTTTTCAGTTCGGGTGCCTGGCAGGCAGGGCAGTCGACCAGCGGTGCATCGCTGATCTTCTGAATGGCTTCCAACTGATGACCACAGGAAGCACATTGGTAATCGTACATCGGCATGGAGGTGTCTCGGCGATCAGATTGCTGCCGCGCGCAGGGCTTTGCGGCGAAAGAGCGGGATTATATCGATTAAATGCGGCCTGTGCAGCCGCTAAGCTGCACAGGCCGCGACCTCGTTTGCAAGCGCCGTCTCAGAGCGAATCGGACCGCGCCGCCTGACCGATTCCGTTCATGACACACACGACCCGCACCAGCGCGCTGAAATTCTTCACCCCGCCGTGACGCAGATGTACCTCACGGTCGACGTGAGACAACAGCGAGCTGATCGAACAGCAGTTGTCTGCCGCCATCGAGCCGAGGATGTTCCAGTAAACCTGCTCCAGACGCAGGCAGGTGGCGTAACCGTTCAGGCGTACGGACCTCGACAATGGCCTGATCAGCGCCATGTCGAATCCGCTGACGAACGGATCGACCTTCAAATCATGTGGCGCGCCGCCCCTGCGGTCGCCGCGCCTGTCTCCTTCTACCATATCGCTGACACTCCTTTGCCATCTCTGCTTGTGTGAAAAGTCACATCCTGTGGCTTTCATAAAAGCGCAGACACAAAGTTATAGCCAGACGACTTGTTGACCGTCGCCGTAGGATAAGCCAACGATACAAGTAAGACTTTGCTCAGGTACGCAGGCCTTGAGAGGCAAGGCCTGCGTGCGGCAATCAGGCTTCGAGCAGTGCGCGCAGCATCCACGCGGTCTTCTCGTGCACCTGCATGCGCTGGGTCAGCAGGTCGGCAGTCGGCTCATCGCTGACCTTGTCGAGCAGCGGGAAAATCCCGCGTGCCGTGCGGGTCACCGCTTCCTGGCCTTCGACCAGTTGTTTGATCATGTCTTCGGCGCTCGGCACGCCCTCCTCTTCCTTGATGGAAGACAGACGTGCGTAGGTGGCATAGGCACCCGGCGCCGGAAAACCCAGGGCGCGGATACGCTCGGCGATCGAGTCCACCGCCAGCGCCAGTTCGTTGTACTGCTCTTCGAACATCAGATGCAGGGTACGGAACATCGGGCCGGTGACGTTCCAGTGGAAGTTATGGGTTTTCAGATACAGCACGTAGGTGTCCGACAACAGACGCGACAGTCCTTCGACGATGGACTTGCGGTCTTCTTCACTGATACCGATATCGATTGCCATGGTGACCTCCTGAGGGCGATTGATTTCATCCAAAAGATGCAGGCCCACTCTAGCAAGGCTGTCGCCACCTCGCAGCCCCGATCAAACGCTTGCACTGCGACAAAACGACCGACGCACTGCCACTGGCCGGGCTGATTTGAGTCGCCGCAGGCTTTGCTGTTAAATAGGCGATGTGTCGCCATGCCCCGTTTTTCGGGGTGTTCGCGCATAGGCTGATGCCGTGAACGTGTCCACCGCCTCTTTTTTTATTCCGAAGCGAACCGTTCGCCTTCAGCTCTTCCTTGTGAGCCGTCATAAACGTGAGCCAATCAAAATGTTGAAAATCGTCCACCTGCTGATGGGCGCAGCGGCCTTGCTGCTGTCGTTCATACCCAGCTTGAAATCCGAAGCCGTTCCCTACCTGCAACAACCCGATGCACTTTACCTGGCCTTTTTCGGCCTGTTGAACCTGATCCTTGCGCCAGTAATTCCCTATTGGAACAAAGGTCCGCGTCAGCATCTGCAAAACCTGGTCAGCGCTCTTCTGGTACTGACCGTCGTCCTGCAAACCCTGACCCTGATCGCACCGATGCCGGTCATTGCCGGCCAGCCAGCCGTACTGTTCAGCCTGGTGATCGCACTGGTTGCGGTGGTCGTGCACCTGGCGGTTAGCTTCTATCATTCTTCACCGGCCGCCACGCCGACCAGCTACGACATGACCAACCGTGATACCGGCACCGTCAAGTGGTTCAACACCTCCAAAGGCTTCGGCTTTATCTCGCGCGATTCCGGCGATGATATTTTCGTGCACTTCCGTGCGATCCGTGGCGAAGGTCACCGCGTTCTGGTCGAAGGCCAGCGCGTGGAGTTCTCGGTGATGAACCGCGACAAGGGCCTGCAAGCCGAGGACGTCATCGCCGCGCTGCCGCGTCGCTGAGCCAAAGCAAAAAAACCGCGAACAGCCTGGCTGCTCGCGGTTTTTTTATGCCTGCATGAACTCAATAATGCGGCGGCGGTGCGTCTTCTTCGAAAGAACCGAACTGCCCGACCATTTCTTCCTGGCGCTTGAGCAGTGCCGCCATCTGCAGCTGCAGGCGCTCGACCACGCGCTGCTGCGCAACCAGCACATCATTCAACGCCTGAATCGTATCGTCCTGAAAGGCCAACCGGCTCTCCAGATCGGTAACGCGTTGCTCCAGAGTCATGACTCAGCCCTCCACAAAAGTGAAATCATCGGTCAGCACCAGGCGCAAGCGCTCGCGGATGGCGGCGACCTGCTCTGCGCTATAAGGCTGGGCCGGGTGCTTGCCCCAAACCGGCGCCGGCCACGCGGCGTCATCGCGTTTGCGCACGATGACATGCATGTGCAACTGGCTGACCACGTTGCCCAAGGTGGCGACGTTCAGTTTGTCGGCATCGAACGAATCCTTGAGCAGCTCGGCCAGCGTGGTGGTTTCCTGCCAGAGCTGCTGCTGGTCAGCGACATCCAACTGAAACAACTCGCTGATATCCTCGCGACGCGGCACCAGGATGAACCACGGGTACTGGCTGTCGTTGGACAGCAGCAAGCGGCAGAGCGGAAAGTCACCGATGACCAGCGTGTCCTGTTGAAGTCGTGAATCTAAAGCAAACACTGCGCGCACTCCCGGCTGATCGACATATTCAGCTTAGCGGCGATCATTGTGGACGGCCCGCCAAGCGACAGGCGTGCAGCATACCTCTGATCGCGCGAGCCTTCACGGCAGCGCGCCTGTCTTGTCGCGCTTGCGCCCCGACATGGGACATTTGCAAGCGCTACGCACCAACACGGACCCCATACCCACCGACATACCGATGAATTGACCGAAACACGCCCTATGCTCAGCCTCTCAAGCGCTCAAAGCCGCCGGGAGTCTAGTCCAGGCAGAAAATTATTTGCACCAAAAACGCACAACACGTCTACGCTCAGTGCGTCGGGCATCCGCCGAATACTCACTGGCGGGGTGAACGGGTAACGTTTTTGGTTGTCATGCGCGCGAACCAGCGTGTCAACACCATGGCAGGGCTGACGTCAAGCGCAGAAAAAAACAGGCTTGAAGCCCCCGTTTCACAAGGTTTTCACAAATGCAGAGAGGCACCGGAGAAAATAACCGCATGGAAAACACGGTTTGAGCACGCTTGTTGCATTCGTCCCCATATGGACTATAAGCGCACCACCGGAAGTGGATGCCTAAGCCCCATAAAAACAGTGGCAGGGTTGCCCGATGGAGATTCAAGTGTTTTGCCAGGGACTCTTTTTTACCGATGCAAAAAGGCCCGTAAACAGCGCGAAAGTTGTCAGTCCGGCTGCGTCGGTACTGTGAATTTGCGACATCCATCCAGTCATTCGCGACAACGTCGTAAAGAAGCTGAAAGGTTGAATTCGCAAGTATCGCCAACATTGTCGGCGTGATATAAGTTTGCGCCGACACAAAAAGAAAGAGCCGCCCAGATAATAAAACAGGTGGGACGGCAGTACTCTTCTAAAACCAAAGGAGCAAATCACGATGCGCGTGATGAAGTGGAGCATGATCGCACTGGCAGTTGCAGCAGCTGCCGGTTCTCAGTTGGCTACGGCCGCACCGTTCGTTAGTGACCAGGCAGAGGCCAAGGGCTTCGTTGAAGACGCCAAAGCTGACTTGCTGATTCGTAACTATTACTTCAACCGCAATAACAAGAATGGCGGCAACGACCAGAAAGACTGGACCCAGGGTATCTGGGGCAACTTCAGCTCTGGTTACACCCAAGGCACCGTAGGCGTGGGCATTGATGCCTTCGGTTATCTGGCCATCAAACTCGATGGTGGTGACGGCACTGGTGGCACCGGCAACATGAGCCGCGATGCCGATGGCGAAGTCAACGACAGCCAGGGCAAAGCCGGTGCTGCGGTCAAGTTCCGCGTATCGAAAACCGAGCTGAAAGTGGGCGACATGCAGCCGAGCACCTCTCCAGTGTTCGCAGTCGGTGGTTCCCGTATCCTTCCGCAAACTGCCAGCGGCTTCCAGCTGCAGAGCAGCGAAATCAAAGACCTTGATCTCGAAGCCGGCCACTTCTACTCGGGTACCAGCCAGGACCGTAACTCCCGCGAAGGCGGTCTGTACGCCAACTACGCTGGCGAAGAAGCCAACACCATCGACTACTTCGGCGGCAAGTACGGCATCACCGAAAACCTGAGCGCATCGCTCTACGGCGCCAAGCTGGAAGACATCTGGAACCAGTACTACGCCAACGTGAACCTCACCACGCCTTTCAGTGGTGACACCTCGCTGAACACCGACTTCAACATCTACCGCACCACCGACACCGGTGACGCGAAAGCCGGCGATATCAGCAACACCACGTTCTCCCTGGCGACCGCTCTTTCGTTCCTGAAAGCGCACACCATTACCGTGGCCTTCCAGAAGGTCAATGGTGACACGCCTTTCGATTACATCGGCGTTGGCAAGAACAACCGTGGTGGCGACTCGATCTTCCTCGCCAACTCCATTCAGTACTCTGACTTCAACGGTCCGAACGAGAAATCCGCTCAGATCCGTTATGACATCAAAATGGCCGAGTACGGCGTTCCAGGTCTGAGCTTCATGACCCGTTACGTTAAAGGCTGGGACATCGATGGCACCAACACCCCAACTGGCAGCGCTTACGCTGGCCTGTACGGTGAAGATGGCAAGCACAACGAGACCAACCTGGAAGCCAAGTACGTTGTTCAGTCTGGCCCGGCAAAAGATCTCTCCTTCCGCATTCGTCAAGCATGGCACCAAGCTAACGCTGACCAGGGCGAAGGCGATATCAAAGAGTTCCGTCTGATCGTTGACTACCCGCTGTCGCTGTTGTAATCGCATCCAGTTAGTTTGCGATAACACATAAAAAGGCCCATCTCAGGATGGGCCTTTTTTATTACTGCTGCGTTCAACTGCATTGACTAACAAGTCAGACAATTAATTAGCAACCTATCATTTAGCCAGCGGTTCCTGCATTACCCGAATAACCCGCTGCGGAAAAGGAATATCAATCCCGGCAGCTTTCAAGTGATCGCGCGACAGTTCATTGAACATGAACATCACATCCCAGTAATCGGCAGTTTTAACCCACACCCGCAGGGAAACCGTGATCGAACTGTCACCCAGTGTCGAAATCACCGCTTGTGGCTCAGGGTCCTGCAATACGCGCTCATCCTTGGCCAGGTCCAGCAACACTTGACGGGCTTTTTGCAGGTCTGCTTCATAATCGACACCGACATCGAACACAACCTTGCGGGTCGGCTGACGGTTGGTGTTGGTGATGATGCCGTTGGACAGATTGCCGTTGGGCAGGATGATCGTCTTGTTGTCGCCCGTACGCAGTACGGTGTGGAAAATCTGGATGCTGTCGACAGTGCCCGCCACGCCTTGGGCTTCGATCCAGTCACCGATGCGGAACGGCCGGAACAGCAGAATCAGCACGCCACCGGCGAAGTTCGCCAGGCTGCCCTGCAACGCCAGACCAATGGCCAGACCGGCCGCACCAATCGCTGCGACGAACGAGGTGGTTTCCACGCCGATCATCGACGCGACGCTGACGATCAGCAGTACCTTGAGAATGATGTTCGCCAGGCTGCTGATAAAGCCTTGCAGCGCCAGGTCGGCATTGCGCAGGGCCAGCAGGCCGCCGAGCTTTTGCGTGACCTTGTTGATCAGCCACCAGCCGATGGCCAGGGTAATCACCGCCAGCAGCACACGGCTGCCGTATTCCATGATCATCGGAATCCACGCCTGGGACGCTTTGACCAGGTTGTCCACCTCAGCATTCAAATCCATGTTCCATCTCCTGATTTCCGGCTTCCCGGGGTGTACACAAAATAATGTGGGAGCGAGCCTGCTCGCGAATACGGTGTGTCAGTCAACTTTTCGCTGAATGAAACATCGCATTCGCGAGCAGGCTCGCTCCCACAGGCCATCCGACAGAGTTTAGTCGCGGAAATTGTTGAACTGCAGCGGCATGCCGAATTCCTTGGCGCGCAGTGCCGCGATGGCTTCCTGCAGGTCGTCGCGCTTCTTGCCGGTCACACGCACTTGCTCGCCCTGAATGGCGGCCTGCACTTTCAATTTGGCTTCCTTGATGTGGCCGACAATCTTCTTCGCCAGCTCCTTGTCGATGCCTTCCTTGAGCACGGCGTCCTGCTTCATCAGCTTGCCCGAGGCATAGGCGTCCTTGACCTCAAGGCATTGCACGTCGATCTTGCGCTTGACCAGCGCCAGCTTGAGGATTTCGATCATCGCTTCGAGCTGGAATTCGGCCTCGGCGGTCAGGCTGACGGTCAGGTCCTTTTCCTTGAACTCGAAGCTGCCTTTGCCTTTCAGGTCATAACGACGGTCGAGTTCCTTCACGGCATTCTCGACCGCGTTGGTGAGCTCGTGTTTGTCCAGTTCGGATACCACGTCGAACGACGGCATGTAATCTCTCCAATAAAAAGGCGCGCTCGATGGTGATGGAGCGCGCTTGGCTTGCGGTTAAAATCGGGCTCATTATAACGGGTCTTTTCCCACCGATACGGCGCGCCGCACATGCCTGCAAGCAATCGAGCAAAAAACTGATGTCGACTCCCTGGCATGTACTGGGCGCCGGCAGTCTCGGCACGTTATGGGCGACCCGCCTGGCCCGCGCGGGTCTGCCGGTGCGGTTGATCGTGCGCGACGAAACGCGTTTGCGCAGCTACGAGGCCGCCGGTGGACTGACTCTGGTAGAAAACGGACAAGCCAGTACCCATGCAGTTCCCGCTGAAACCGCAGACCACCCCGCGCCGATTCACCGTCTGCTGGTGGCGTGCAAGGCCTACGACGCCGAAAGCGCCGTCGCCCGCATCGCCCCGCGCCTGGCGGCGGATGCCGAGCTGATCCTGCTGCAGAACGGCCTCGGCAGTCAGGACGCGGTCGCCGCCCAGGTCCCGCATGCACGTTGCATCAGCGCCTCGAGCACCGAAGGCGCGTTTCGTGATGGCGACTGGCGCGTGGTGTTTGCCGGTCATGGTTTCACCTGGCTCGGCGATGCGGCAAATCCATTGGCGCCGATCTGGCTGGACGATCTGCAAGCGGCGAACATTCCTCATGAATGGACCGCCGACATCCTCACCCGCCTGTGGCGCAAACTGGCGCTCAACTGCGCGATCAACCCGCTGACGGTGTTGCACGACTGCCGTAACGGCGGATTGACCGAGCATCACTGCGAAGTTGCCACGCTGTGTGGCGAACTGGCCGAATTGCTTGAACGCTGCGGCCAACCGGCAGCGGCGGGCAATCTGCAAGCGGAAGTCGAGCGGGTGATTCAGGCCACCGCGGCCAATTACTCCTCGATGTACCAGGACGTCGCCAACCAACGCCGTACCGAAATCAGTTACCTGTTGGGCCACGCCTGCAAAGTTGCCGAGCGCCATCAGGTGAACCTGCCGCACCTGCAACAATTGCAACAACGTCTGATCGGCCATCTGCGCAGCCTCGGATTGCCCAGCGACTGAGCAGCGGCTACGCTGGCGACTTGTTCCTTTGTTGCGAAAAACCTGATGCCATTGCGCCAGCGCCTCGAAAACCTGCCGGTCGGCCAGAAATTACTGGCCGCCCTGCTGGTGTTGTTGACCACGGTTCTGCTGGTCGCCAACCTGACCTTCATCAGCGCCGCCTATTACATCTCCCAGGAGAGCATGGCCCCGCAGGCCTTGCAGACCATCGGCCGGCTGATCTCCAACCCGAGCCTGGTCAGCGAAGCCCTGCAATCACCGCAGAGCGCCGAGCGCCTGCTCAAGGAGCTCGACAGCTATTCACCGCTGCGCGCCGCGGCCCTCTACGACGGCAAAGGGCAACGCCTGGCGCAAGTGCAGCGCGGCGACAAGCTCAGCCTGCCGGAGCATTATCGCCACGTCGAGGCGTGGCAATTGACCGAGTTTCGCAGCAACCAACTGATCACCCTGCCCCGTCCCGGCACTTCGCCGGGCCATCTGTTGCTGGTCGCCAGCAGCGAATTGCCGATGGCGTTCTACACCGGCACGTTGACCGCAAGCCTTGGCATTCTGATTTTCAGCGTGCTGCTGTGGCTGGTGATTGCCCGGCAGATCAAACGCCTGATCACCCGGCCAATCCATCAGCTCGAAGAGCTGTCTCGGCAGGTCACCCGCGAAGAAAACTACGCCCTGCGTGCCGCGCGCGGTAACCACGATGAAATTGGCAGTCTGGCCGAGGCGTTCAACACCATGCTCTCGCGCATCGAAGCACGCGAGCAGCAGCTCAAGCGCGCCCGTGATGATTCGCAGGCGGCTTACGATCAGGCCCAGGGGCTGGCCGAGGAAACCCGCCACACCAATCGCAAACTGGAACTGGAAGTCCAGGTGCGCAGCAAGATCGAGAAGAAACTCACCGGTTTCCAGAACTACCTCAACAGCATCATCGACTCGATGCCCTCGGCGCTGATCGCCCTCGATGAGCAGCTCTACGTCACCCAATGGAACCAGGAAGCCAGCGCCCTCTCCGGCACGCGTCTGGATGAAGCGCTGAACCAGCCGATCTTCCTTGCCTTCGAACCGCTCAAGCCCTTTTTGCCGCAACTCAAGCAGACCGTCGAGCAGCACACCGTGGCGAAAATCGAGCGGGTCACCTGGTTCAAGGACGAAGAGCCGAAGCACTACGCGCTGACCTTTTATCCGCTGATGGGCGGTGCCGGGCGCGGCGTGGTGATCCGCATTGACGACATCACCCAGCGCCTGTCGCTGGAAGAGATGATGGTGCAGTCGGAAAAAATGCTCTCGGTCGGTGGCCTCGCCGCCGGCATGGCCCACGAAATCAACAACCCGCTGGGCGCGATCCTGCACAACGTGCAAAACATCCGCCGACGCCTGTCCGCGGATCTGCCGAAGAACCTGGAAACCGCCGAACAACTGGGCATCGAACTGGACACGGTCAACCGCTACCTGCAAGGGCGCGAAGTGCCGCAACTGCTCGACGGCATCCAACAGGCCGGTGCGCGAGCGGCGAAAATCGTTACACACATGCTCAGTTTCAGCCGCCGCAGCACTCGGCAAATGGCCCCGTGCGATTTGCCGGCACTGATCGACCAAGCCGTGGAAATCGCTGGCAACGACTTCGATCTGGCCATCGGTTTCGATTTCAAGGGCCAGGCGATCATCCGCCAGTTCGACCCGGCGCTCGGCCCGGTACCGGGCACCGCCAACGAGCTCGAGCAGGTACTGCTCAATCTGTTGAAAAACGCCGCGCAGGCGATTCACCAGCGCGAAGACGACCGCGAGCCGGGGCGCATCATCTTGCGCACCAGACTCAATCCGCCCTGGGCCGAAATTCAGGTCGAAGACAACGGCATCGGCATGAGCGAGAGCGTGCGCAAACGCACCTTCGAGCCGTTCTTCACCACCAAGGAGATCGGCCAGGGCACCGGGCTGGGCCTGTCGGTGTCGTACTTCATCATTACCAACAATCACAAGGGGCAGATGGAAGTGCAGTCCGCGCCGGGCCAGGGCACCTGCTTCACCTTGCGCCTGCCACTGACCCAGCCAACACCCATCGCCGCCGAAAACCATCAACTACCGAGGTAACCCATGGGCTTTCGCCTGTCGAAAATCTACACCCGCACCGGCGACACCGGCGAAACCGGCCTCGGCGATGGCCGTCGCGTGCCCAAGGATCATCCACGGATCGAGGCGATCGGCGAAGTCGATACGCTCAACAGTCAGGTCGGCGTGCTGCTGGCCGTACTGATCGCCGAACGCGAAAGCTGCCCGGGGCTGAACGAGCTGATCGAGGTGCTGGCGCCTTGTCAGCATCGCCTGTTTGATTTGGGTGGTGAACTGGCAATGCCGGAATATCAGGCGTTGAACGCAGCAGAAATCGAACGGCTGGAAGCCGCGATCGACGTGTGGAATGAAGAGTTGGGGCCGCTGGAGAATTTCATTTTGCCCGGTGGCTCAATGCTTATCGCTCAAGCACATGTCTGCCGCAGCCTGGCGCGCAGTGCCGAGCGGCGTTGTCAGCACCTGAATGCGCTGGAACCGCTGGCCGGGGTTGGCCTGGCGTATATCAATCGGTTGTCGGATCTGTTGTTTGTGGCGGCAAGGTTGATTGCGCGGCGGCAGGGGGTGGCGGAGATTTTGTGGCAGGCGGCCCCAAAGCCAACAGAAATGTAGCGCCTGTTTAGCCGCCATCGCTGGCAAGCCAGCTCCCACAGGTTAAGTGGCTTACGCAAAATTTGTGAACGACACAAAACCCTGTGGGAGCTGGCTTGCCAGCGATGAGGCCATCAGCCTTTATAGAGACGCAGGCCAGAATGCGCGAATTCCCGCCACACCCTGCGCCCCGACGCTCCAGGCCTTGTCCCGCTCCGCCGGCCCGACCCCACCGAGCAAAAACACCGGTTTGCTGAAACCCTCGACTAAAGTCTCGGCCTGCTCCCAGCCCAACGGCTGCGCATCCGGGTGAGTCAGCGTCGGCTGCACCGGCGACAGGGTGACAAAATCCACCCCCATCTGCTCGGCCAGCGCCAGCTCTTCGGCGTTATGGCACGACGCGGCCAACCAGCGCTCTGCCGGCAACGGCCGCCCCGCCGCCGCGTATTTGCGCAGTTGCGCCGAGGTGATGTGCCAGCCGGCCGAAGGAAAATCGCCGAGCCATTCGAACGGCCCTTTGATCATCAACTGCGCCTTGCCAGCACACAGGCCGACCGCATCCACCGCCAGATCGCGATACTTGGGGTCGTAGCCATTCGGCGCACGCAACTGAATCAGCTTGATGCCACCCGCAATCGCCTTCTGGATGCCGCGCAGCAGCGCTGGGGTTTCCAGATCTTCGGGGGTGATCAGGTATTCGGCGGGCAAACGCGCCGCGGCAACGATTGGCTGGTTGGCCGCCGGGAATTCATAATTCACCAGTTCCTTCGCCGTCACCCAGGCCAATGGCTGGCCTTCGGCGCCATGCGGTTCACCCGTGAAGGCCGAGACTTCCCAGACATCCAGCAACACTTGTTTGTCTGGATAATCATGGCGCACCTTGATCAGCGGCCGGGCGGCGCCGACGACGATGCCCAGCTCCTCGTTCAATTCCCGCGCCAGGGCGCTTTCTACCGACTCGTCAGCCTCGACCTTGCCGCCGGGAAATTCCCACAGACCACCCTGATGCTGGGTGTCGGCGCGGCGCGCGATGAGGATTTTGCCGCTGGCGTCACGAATGACCGCAGCGGCGACATGAACGCGTTTCACGGCTTCAATTCCTCCAGCCCGGCCTTCTGCCACGCTTTGAATGCAGGCCACTGGTAGACGGTTTCAACATAGGCTTCGTCGGCGGCCGGCAGTTGCACTTGATAGGTACGCAGGCGTACGGCAATTGGTGCGAAGAAGGCATCGGCCAGACTGACCCGGCCGAACAGGTATGGCCCTTCTTCGGTCGCTGCTGCACGACACTCCGCCCACAAGGCAAGCATGCGCTCGATGTCGACCTTCACTTCTGGCGGCACCGGATCGAGCGGCGCGTCATGGTTGAGGTTGAACGGCATGTGATTGCGCATGGCGAAGAAGCCACTGTGCATTTGCGCACAGGCAGAGCGGGCCTGAGCGCGAGCGAACAGATCACTCGGCCAGAGCTGCTCGGAGGGGAATTGCTCGGCGAGGTATTCGGCGATCGCCAGCGAATCGGCGATGGTACCGCGGGTGGTTTTCAGCAGCGGCACCTTCGCGGTTGGCGAATGCTTGAGCAGTAGCGCGCGAGTGTCGGGCTTGCCGAGTCTGATCAGTTCTTCGCTGTACGGTGCACCGGTCAGCTCCAGCGCCAGGGCGGCGCGCAGGGACCAGGAGGAAAGCAGTTTGTCGCCGATGATCAGGTGCAAGGACATGGTGGTGGCGCCTTTTCGTCAGGGAAACAATCCAGAATGTCTGGCGTCTGGTCGTCCGTCATCGCGGGCAAGCCCGCTCCCACAGGTTTCGGTGGTGTACACGGCATTTGTGAACGACCGCAATCACTGTGGGAGCGGGCTTGCCCGCGAAGAGGCCGGCAGCCCACTCCCACACTTTGAATCACGTACGGTACTCAGCGTTGATCTTCACATACTCGTGCGACAGGTCGGTGGTCCAGATGGTTTCGCTGCAATCGCCGCGCCGCAGCTCGATACGGATGGTGATCTCTTCCTGCTGCATGACCGCCGAACCTTGCGCTTCAGTGTAGGTCGCCGCACGCGCGCCGCGGCTGGCGATGCACACCTCGCCAAGGAATACGTCGATCTTGCTCACGTCCAGGTCCGGCACACCGGCACGGCCGACCGCAGCAAGAATACGGCCCCAGTTCGGGTCGGAAGCGAACAGCGCGGTCTTGATCAACGGCGAGTGGGCCACGGTGTAGCCGACGTCCAGGCATTCCTGATGATTGCCGCCGCCGTTGACCTCAACGGTGACGAACTTGGTCGCGCCTTCGCCGTCACGCACGATGGCCTGGGCCACGTCCATGCACACTTCGAACACCGCTTGCTTGAGCTTGGCGAACAGCTCGCCTTCAGCACGGGTGATCTCCGGCAGCGCAGCCTTGCCGGTAGCGATCAGCATGCAGCAGTCGTTGGTCGAGGTGTCGCCGTCGATGGTGATGCGGTTGAACGACTTGTTGGCGCCATCGAGCATCAGTTTGTGCAGCACATCGCGCGAGACTTTGGCATCGGTGGCGATGTAGCCGAGCATGGTCGCCATGTTCGGGCGGATCATGCCCGCGCCTTTGCTGATACCGGTGACGGTGATGGTCACTCCATCATGCTCGAACTGGCGGCTGGCGCCCTTCGGCAAGGTGTCGGTGGTCATGATCCCGGTGGCGGCGGCTTCCCAGTTGTTTTCCGACAGATCGTCGAGCGCCGCTTGCAGCGCGCCTTCGATCTTCTCGACGGGCAGCGGCTCACCGATCACCCCGGTGGAGTACGGCAGGATCTGGCTGGCATCGACGCCGGTCAGCTCAGCCAGTTTCGCGGTGGTGCGCTCGGCAGCCGCCAGGCCTGGTTCGCCAGTGCCGGCATTGGCGTTACCGGTGTTGGTCAACAGGTAGCGCACGGCATTCTGCACGCGTTTTTTCGCCAGAATCACCGGCGCTGCACAGAAGGCGTTCAAGGTGAACACGCCCGCCACGGTCGAGCCTTCGGCACAGCGCATCACCACCACATCCTTGCGCCCGGGGCGCTTGATGCCGGCCGAGGCGATACCGAGTTCAAAACCGGCAACCGGGTGCAACGTTGGCAACGGACCAAGACCAACAGCCATGAATGCGCTCCTTACTCAATGATGTCAGCACCGCCGCTCGCAGCGACGATGGTGTGAATGGCAAAACGCCGCGACGGCAGGAGCCGGTCGCGGCGCGGGTAGTTCAGCGGGTGCGACGGGTTTTACTGGATCTGCCCGTGGCAATGCTTGTATTTCTTGCCCGAACCGCAATAGCACAGCTCGTTGCGGCCCAGCTTCTGCTCGTTACGTACCGGCGCGGTGGCGAGGGCGACATCGACCTCTTCACCCAGCGCTTCGGGCTGATCCAGCCCCGGCGCTTCGGCGTGTTCGAACTGCATGCGGGCGGCCAGCGCTTCGGCTTCCTGACGCAGCCGTTGCTCTTCGGCTTCCGGATCTTCGCGGCGAACCTGAACGTGCGACAGCACACGGATCGAGTCGCGCTTGATCGAATCGAGCAGCTCGGAGAACAGCGTGAACGACTCGCGCTTGTATTCCTGCTTCGGGTTCTTCTGTGCGTAGCCACGCAGGTGGATGCCGTGACGCAGGTGATCCATGGTCGACAGGTGGTCTTTCCACAGGTCGTCCAGTACGCGGAGCACGATTTGTTTCTCGAACGAGCGCAGTGCTTCGGCACCGGCCTGATCTTCTTTTTCGTTGTACGCGGCGATCAGCTCGGCCATCAGCTTCTCGCGCAGGGTTTCTTCGTAGAGGTGATCGTCTTCGTCAAGCCATTGCTGGATCGGCAGTTTCACTCCGAAATCGCTGGCAATCGTCGCTTCCAGACCGGCGACGTCCCACTGCTCAGGCAGCGATTGCGGCGGAATGTGCGCGCTGACGGTAGCGTTGAGTACGTCCTGACGGAAGTCAGCGATGGTCTCACCGATGTTGTCAGCGGCCAGCAACGTGTTACGCATGTGATAGATCACTTTACGCTGTTCGTTGTTGACGTCGTCGAACTCGAGCAATTGCTTGCGGATATCGAAGTTGCGGCCTTCAACCTTGCGCTGCGCCTTCTCGATCGCGTTGGTCACCATGCGGTGCTCGATCGCTTCGCCCGGCTGCATGCCCAGGGCTTTCATGAAGTTCTTCACCCGGTCAGAGGCAAAGATGCGCATCAGGCTGTCTTCCAGCGACAGGTAGAAGCGGCTCGAACCGGCATCGCCCTGACGGCCGGCACGGCCACGCAACTGGTTGTCGATACGACGCGATTCGTGACGCTCGGAAGCGATCACCTGCAAGCCGCCGGATTCCAGCACTTGCTGATGACGCTTCTGCCAGTCGGCCTTGATCTGGGCGATCTGTTCAGGGCTCGGGTTTTCCAGCGCCGCGACTTCCACTTCCCAGTTGCCGCCCAACAGAATGTCGGTACCGCGACCGGCCATGTTGGTGGCGATGGTCAGGGCGCCCGGACGACCGGCCTGAGCGATGATTTCAGCTTCTTTTTCGTGGAACTTGGCGTTCAGGACCTTGTGTTCGATGCCTTCCTTGGCGAGCAGGCTGGACACGTGCTCGGAAGTCTCGATGGTCGCCGTACCGACGAGGATCGGCCGGCCCTGGGCCATGCCTTCCTTGATGTCGTTGATGATCGCCGCGTATTTCTCTTCGGCGGTCAGGAACACCAGGTCGTTGTAGTCTTTACGCGCCAACGGCTTGTTCGGCGGAATGACCACGACCGGCAGGTTGTAGATCTGGTGGAATTCGAACGCTTCGGTGTCAGCGGTACCGGTCATGCCGGACAGCTTTTCGTACAGACGGAAGTAGTTCTGGAACGTGGTCGAGGCCAGGGTCTGGCTCTCGGCCTGAATGTTCAGACCTTCCTTGGCTTCGATGGCCTGGTGCAGGCCTTCGGACAGACGACGACCCGGCATGGTACGACCGGTGTGCTCGTCGACCAGCACGACCTGACCGTCCTGCACGATGTATTCAACGTTGCGGTTGAACAGCTTGTGCGCACGCAGACCGGCGTAAACGTGGGTCAGCAGACCGAGGTTGTGCGCCGAGTACAGGCTCTCGCCTTCGGCCAGCAGGCCGACGCGGGTGAGCATGTCTTCGATGAACTGGTGACCGGCTTCGTTGAGTTCGACCTGACGGGTCTTCTCGTCAACGGTGTAGTGGCCGGCCTTGGTGACCTGACCTTCGACTTCCTCGACGTGCAGTTCCAGCTGCGGGATCAGTTTGTTGATCTCCATGTACAGCTTGGAGCTGTCCTCGGCCTGACCGGAAATGATCAGCGGGGTACGCGCTTCGTCGATGAGGATGGAGTCGACTTCGTCGATCACGGCAAAGTTGAGTTCGCGCTGGAATTTTTCTTCCATGCTGAACGCCATGTTGTCGCGCAGGTAGTCGAAACCGAATTCGTTGTTGGTGCCGTAGGTAATATCGGCGGCGTAGGCCAGACGCTTCTCTTCCGGCGGCTGGAACGGCGTCACGACGCCGACGGTCAGGCCGAGGAATTCGTACAGCGGACGCATCCAGTTGGCGTCACGACGGGCCAGGTAGTCGTTCACCGTCACCACATGCACGCCCTTTCCGGACAGTGCATTGAGGTAAACGCCGAGGGTTGCCACCAGGGTTTTACCTTCACCTGTGCGCATTTCGGCGATCTTGCCTTCGTGCAGGGTCATGCCGCCGACGAGTTGCACGTCGAAGTGGCGCATGCCCATCACGCGCTTGCCGGCCTCGCGGGCCACGGCAAAGGCTTCCGGCAACAGCTTGTCGAGGGTTTCCCCTTTGGCGATGCGGTCCTTGAACTCTTGAGTCTTGGCGCGCAATTGATCGTCCGAAAGGGCCACCATTTGCTCTTCGAAGGCATTGACGAGCTGCACCGTCTTGAGCATGCGTTTGACTTCACGCTCGTTCTTGCTTCCAAAAAGTTTCTTTAACAAAGGCGCAAACATATCGGCAGGATCTTCCACACTAAAGGGATGGAGGGCGGCCCCGTGAGTCGCCCGTGCAGCCCTCATGGCCGCATGCGAACGAGCATTCTACCCGGAAACGGTGGTGAGGAAAGTGGCGATGTTCCACGATGCTGGCACTGCGCTTTGACGGGGCTCACTTGAAATAAGGGCGTTTTGCTCAACTTCAACCCACAGGGGCAAGAAGTTAGTCGTTGATTTAATGAGCAAAGCAGGGACAAAAGCAATGGGCGAGTGGTTCCGCAGCTTTCTGCTACCATGGCGCCTCTGTTACTTCAGGTGTTCAATCATGGCATTTCGCCCCCTCACGGCCAGAGCACCCGCCGTTCTGTTACGCGAAGCCAAGCCGCTCAAAGCCATCCTCGGCCATGCCCAACGGCTGGGGCATTTGCAACGTCTGCTCGAAAGCCAGCTGCAACCCGCCGCCCGCGAACACTGCCATGTGGCGTCGTGGCGCGAGGGCAGTCTGCTGCTGATTGTTACCGACGGCCATTGGGCCACACGCCTGCGTTATCAGCAGAAACGCTTGCAGCGGCAATTGCAGATGTTCGACGAGTTCGCCAGCCTGACGCGGATTCTGTTCAAGGTGCAGCCGCCGACAGTGCAGCGCGGCGCGACCGGACACACCATGGATCTGTCGACCGATGCTGCCGCGACGATTCAGGAAACGGCCGACGGGATCAGCGATCCGGGGTTGCGTGCGGCGCTGGAAAGACTGGCGGCGCATGCCAAGGCCAAAACCTGAAAATCAGCAAACCTGTAAGAGTGAGCCTGCTCGCGATGGCGGTAGACCAGTCACTTCAAGTGTCGACCGATGCCTCGCCATCGCGAGCAGGCTCACTCTTACATGGGTTCAGCGGCGTTTGCTGCCGCCTAATAAAGACCCCATCAAACCGCGCACCAGTTGCTTGCCAAGATTATTGGCCGCCTGGCGCATGGCCGATTTAAGCGCCTGCCCCGCAGCGGTTCCGAGAAACTCTCCCGCCCGATCGGCCAGGCTTGGTTCTTCGGCAGCCGCTTTGCCTGCGGGCGCATCAGCGTCCGGCGCCAGCCCCTTTCGCCCCATGAGGATTTCATACGCCGACTCGCGGTCGATCGGCTTGTCATAACGGCCTTTGAGCGGCGAACCGGCAATCAGCACGGTGCGTTCGGTTGCGCTCAGCGGCCCGATGCGCGATTGCGGCGGCGCCACCAGCACCCGCTGAACCATTTCCGGCGTGCCCTTCTCGGTCAGGGTGCCGACCAGAGCCTCGCCAATCCCCAGCTCGGTCAGTACCGACAAGCTGTCGAACGCCGGATTCGGGCGGAAACCGTCAGCTACCGCGCGCAGGGATTTCTGTTCTTTGGCGGTGAACGCGCGCAAGCCGTGCTGGATACGCAAACCGAGTTGGGCCAGCACGTCATCGGGCAGATCGGCGGGCGACTGGGTGACGAAATACACGCCAACGCCCTTGGAGCGAATCAACCGCACCACTTGTTCCAGACGCTCCTGCAACGCCTTTGGTGTGTCGCCAAACAGCAAATGCGCCTCATCGAAGAACAGCGCCAGCAGCGGTTTGTCGGCATCGCCACGCTCCGGCAATTGCTCGAACAGTTCGGCCAGCAGCCACAACAGGAACGTCGCATAGACCTTCGGCGCTTCGTGCACCAGGCGGCTGGCGTCGAGCAGATGAATACGTCCGCGACCGTCGGCCGTCGGTTGCAGAATATCTTCCAGTTGTAACGCCGGCTCGCCGAACAAGGCTTCTGCGCCCTGCTGCTCCAGGGTTGCCAACCGCCGTAGCAGCGCCTGACTGGAACCGGTGGTCATCAGCGCGGCGTCTTCGCCGAGCAGTTGCGGATTATCCTTGAGGTGATTGAGCAGCGCTTTCAGATCTTTCAGATCGAGCAGCAACAGACCTTCACGATCGGCAACCTTGAACGCCGCATACAGCGCCGACTGCTGACTGTCGGTGAGCTCCAGCAGACTGCCGATCAGTAGCGGGCCCATTTCGCTCAACGTGGTACGCAGCGGGTGCCCGGATTCGCCATGTATATCCCACAGGGTCACCGGGTACGCCTGTGGAGTGTGGTCGAGCCACGGCATCCCGGCGATGCGCTCGGCGACCTTGCCCTGTGGATTGCCGGCGGCACCGAGGCCGCACAGGTCACCCTTGATGTCGGCGGCGAACACCGCGACACCGGCGTCGCTGAAGGCTTCGGCCAGACGCTGCAAGGTGACGGTCTTACCGGTGCCGGTGGCGCCGGCGATCAGGCCGTGGCGGTTCGCCAGGCGCATCGCCTGAGCAGTCTGCTGGCCAGCCGGATCGGCGCCGATTACGAGTTGCGAGGAGTCAGGCATTTTGTCACCCAATGGTTAATCTTTGATGCTGCATGGCCGATAGAAAGGTGGAGAGACCCGACCCGAGTCAGGCCGGACATTTCCCTAAGGAGAGACGGAAATATCAGCTTGTTTTGACCCTTGCCCGTTTCACGTGCCTCTATAAAAGCACGCCCGGGACATTAAGACCTTAGCGGAACCCCAAGCCATGAACAAAAATCTGCGCTTCAGCCATAAAATCCTGCTTGCCGCCGCCCTCGTCGTCATCGCCGCCTTCGCCTCGTTCACCCTGTATAACGATTGGTTGCAACGCAACGCGATCCGCGATGACTTGAACAGTTACCTCGAAGAAATGGGCGAGGTCACTGCCGGCAATATCCAGACCTGGCTGACCGGTCGCATTCTGCTGATCGAAAACGCCGCCCAGAACATCGCCGCCAATCCGGAACCTGCCAACGTCGCCAGCCTGCTCGAGCAGAAAACCCTGACCTCGACGTTCATGGCCACCTACCTGGGTGATGCCACCGGCCATTTCACCATCCGCCCCGACACGAAAATGCCGGACGGTTTCGACCCGCGCGTGCGCCCTTGGTACAAAGGCGCCGAGAGCAGCAGCACCTCGACCCTGACCGAGCCGTACATCGATGCGGCAACCGGGCAGTTGATCATTTCCATCGCCACCGCCTCGAAAAAGGCCGGCCAGAGCGTCGGCGTGGTCGGCGGTGATCTGAGCCTGCAATCGCTGGTCGACACCCTCGCCGCACGGGATTTCGACGGCATGGGTTATGTGTTCCTGGTCAGCGCCGACGGCAAGATCCTCGTGCACCCGGACAAGGCCCTGGTGATGAAGTCACTCAAAGAAGCCTATCCGCAGGATACCCCGCGCATCAGCAGCGACTTCAGCGAAGTCAGCGTCGATGGCAAGACCCGCATCCTCACCTTCGCGCCGATCAAGGGTCTGCCGTCAGTGAACTGGTACATCGGCTTGTCGGTGGACAAGGATCAGGCGTTCGCGATGCTCAGCGAATTCCGCACTTCGGCGGTGATTGCGACGGTGATTGCCGTGGCGATCATTCTGGCGCTGCTGGGCATGCTGATCCGCATCCTGATTCAGCCGCTGCACGTCATGACCCGCGCCATGGAAGACATCGCCGATGGCGAAGGCGATCTGACCAAGCGCCTGACTATCATCAACAATGACGAGTTTGGCGTGCTGGGTACTGCATTCAACCGTTTCGTCGAGCGTATTCACGGCTCGATCCGCGAAGTCTCGTCGGCCACCGGACAAGTCAACGAAGTCGCCCTGCGCGTGGTCGCGGCCTCGAACTCGTCGATGTACAACTCCGACCAGCAAGCCTCGCGCACCAGCAGCGTGGCGGCAGCGATCAACCAGCTCGGCGCCGCCGCGCAGGAAATCGCCCGCAATGCGGCGCAGGCGTCGAATCAGGCCAGCGATGCGCGCGGTCTCGCCGAAGATGGCCAGCAAGTGGTCGAACGTAGCATTCAAGCAATGAACCGGTTGTCGAGCATGCTCAGTGCATCGAGCAGCAACATCGAGTCGCTGAACAGCAAAACCGTGAACATCGGGCAGATTCTCGAAGTGATCACCAGCATTTCCCAGCAGACCAACCTGCTGGCGCTCAACGCGGCAATTGAAGCGGCGCGCGCCGGCGAGGCTGGCCGTGGCTTTGCCGTGGTCGCCGATGAAGTGCGCAATCTTGCCCACCGCACCCAGGAATCGGCGCAGCAGGTGCAGACCATGATCGAGGAACTGCAAGTCGGCGCTCGTGAGTCGGTGAGCACCATGAGCGACAGCCAGCGCCACAGCCAGGACAGCGTCGAGATCGCCAACCTCGCCGGCGAGCGCTTGAACAGCGTGACCCAGCGCATCGGTGAAATCGACGGCATGAACCAGTCGGTGGCGACTGCGACCGAGGAACAGACCGCGGTGGTCGAGTCGATCAACGTCGACATTACCGAGATCAATACGCTGAACCAGGAAGGCGTGGAGAACCTCCACGCGACCTTGCGTGCCTGTTCGGATCTGGAACAGCAGGCTGCACGGTTGAAGCAACTGGTGGGCAGTTTTCGCATATAGCGTCTGATCTACCGCCATCGCCAGCAGGCTGGCTCCCACAGGGGGTTTGTGAGCCACACAGATCCATGTGGGAGCCAGCCTGCTGGCGATGGCGGCCTCTATGCCTCGAACCACCTGTCTGACACCCCACCGCGCAATCCCGACCGAACATCCATTCTCGATAAAGGTCAACAAGGGAGAACCCAGCAGCGGAGGGATGATCACCGTGCATATCGCCGACATCACCATGTTCTACGCCCCGGCCAGTGGCGGCGTGCGGACTTATCTGGATGCCAAGCACCGTCGGTTGACGGGCAGACCCGGCATTCGCCACAGCCTGTTGATTCCCGGCGCCCGTTATGGCGAAAACGACGGCGTTTACAGCGTACCGGCCCCTGCCCTGCCTTTTGGCAAGGGTTATCGCTTCCCGCTGCGCCTGGCGCCATGGCGCAATGTTTTGCAGGACTTGCAGCCTGATCTGATCGAAGTCGGCGATCCCTACCTGACCGCTTGGGCGGCGCTGGATGCGCGGCGGCAACTCGATGTGCCGGTGATCGGCTTCTATCACTCGGACCTGCCGCTACTGGTCGGCAACCGCATGGGCCATTGGGTCACGCCGAATGTCGAGGCCTACGTGACCAAACTCTACGGCAACTTTGACCGCGTGCTGGCCCCCAGCCAAGTGATGGCCGACAAGCTCACCGGGCTGGGCGTGCGCAACGTCTACGTGCAGCCTCTGGGCGTCGATCTGCAGACCTTCCATCCGGGCGCGTGCGAGCGCAATCTGCGCGCCGAACTGGGCATCGCCGAGGACACGCGTCTGCTGATTTTCGCCGGGCGCGGTTCGAAGGAAAAAAATCTGCCGGTACTGCTCAAGTGCATGAAGCGCCTCGGCCCGCGTTATCACCTGCTGCTGGTTGGCTCGTCGATGCCGGCCATCGTTCCGGACAACGTTAGCGTCATCGACGAGTTCTGCCCACCGGCGCGGGTCGCGCAATTGATGGCCAGCGCCGATGCCCTCGTGCATGCCGGTGACCAGGAAACCTTCGGTCTGGTGATTCTCGAAGCCATGGCCTGCGGCATTCCGGTGGTTGCCGTGGCAGCGGGAGCCTTCGAAGAAATCGTCGACGAGTCCTGCGGCCTGTTGTGCGCGCCGAACAATCCGCAGGCGATGGCCAATGCCGTGCGCGAACTGTTCAGTCGCGGCTGCGCAAAACTTGGCCGACAAGCGCGCCAGCACGTCGAGCAGCATTACGCCTGGGACAATGTGGTCGACAGTCTGCTCAGTCACTATCACGCCGTACTCGGCCACGCGACTCCCAAGGTGGCCAATGGCTGAATCGAACAATCGCGGCGCCGTACTGCTGGTCTTGCATGACGTGGCGCCGGAAACCTGGGCCGATTATCAGCCGTTTGTCGAAGCGGTCGATGCCATGGGTGCAGTGCCGATGACGTGGCTGGTCGTGCCGGATTTTCACCGGCGTAATGCCCTTGATGCGCATCCGGCGTTCCGCCGCTTGCTTGACGAGCGGCTGGTGCGGGGCGATGAACTGGCCCTGCACGGTTACTATCACGACGACCAGGAGCCAGCCCCTAGAACACCGCGTGACTGGTTCATGCGTCGGGTCTACACCCACGAAGGCGAGTTCTATCGCTTGTCCCGCGAAACCGCCCTCTCCCGTTTGCATGCCGGTCTTGAGATCTTTCAACGCCACGACTGGCCTGTGCACGGTTTCGTCGCCCCGGCGTGGCTGATGAGCGATGGCACGCGCCAGGCATTGCGCGAATTGCCGCTGCAGTACACCAGCGATCCGCAGCACATTTATCGGTTGCCGGACTTCACCGCCATCGACGCACCGGGACTGGTGTGGAGCGCGCGCAGTGCCTGGCGGCGTGGTTTGTCTAAAGTGCTCAGCGATCAGCGCGAACAGCGCTGGCGTCAGGCGCCAGTGATTCGCCTGGGCCTGCACCCGGTGGACATGCGCCACCCTTTCTCGCGCCATTATTGGCTGCAAACTCTTGAACGCCTGCTGGCCGATGGCCGCGAACCGCTGACCAAGGTCAACTGGCTCGCTCGACAATCCATGCAAATGGAACGTGCGGCATGAAGCGCAGCCTGTTGTTGCTGATCGGCCTGCTCGTCGCGGTGCTGATTCCAGTCGTGCTGGGCGGTGGCGAAACCTGGGCGCGCCTGCAAAGCTTCCCGCTGCGCTGGTTGCTGCTGATGTTCGGCATGATTCTGCTCTGCTGGGGCATCAACACTCTGCGTTTGCGCCTGTTGCTGGGCGACCAGCGTGGGCAGGTGCCGCCGATCAAAAGCCTCGGCGTGGTCATGGCCGCTGAATTCGCCTATTGCGCCACCCCCGGCGGCAGCGGTGGGCCGCTGACCATCATGGCCTTGCTGGCCCGCTTCGGTGTACGCCCGGCGCGCAGCAGTGCGGTGTTTGCCATGGATCAGCTCAGCGATCTGCTGTTCTTTCTCTGCGCCCTGAGCGGCATTCTGATTTACGCGTTGTTCCAGCATCTGAGCGATCGTCTTGAGTGGCTGTTGATGCTCAGTGCAGTGTCGCTGTTTGGCGGGTTGTTCAGTTGTGTGCTGATTGCGCGTTATCACCGCGCATTGATTCGCCTCAGCGGGCGATTGCTGGCCGGCATGAACGTCACGGCGCGCACGCGGCGGCGCTGGGCGCGCAAGTTATTGCATTTTCTCGCCGCGTTCACCGACACCCTGAAGTTGCCTTGGCAAACCCTGATCAAGGTCTTCGCCCTGACCTGCGTGCATTGGTTGCTGCGTTACAGCGTGCTGTATCTGGCGCTGCGCGGGCTGGGCGCGGACTTGCAGTGGGCGTGGAGCTTCCTGATACAGATGCTTTCGCTGGGCGCCGGGCAGTTCAGCCTGCTGCCGGGTGGCGCCGGGGCCGCGGAATTGACCTCGGCGGCGTTGCTCGCACCGATGGTAGGCAAATCCACCGCAGCGGCAGCGATCCTGATCTGGCGGGTAGTGACGTATTACTTCTATCTGCTGGTCGGTGGCCCGGTATTCGTGTTGATGCTGGGCCGGCCGCTGCTGAAGAAGCTGATGAATGTCAGGCAGGCTTCCTGACGTCGTCCTGCTGATCCTGAAGCTGTTCCCACAACTCGGCGGCTCCGGGAAACTCCGTACCGTCGTCAGGGCTCAGGTCCTCCGGGTCGTAGCGGCTCAAACAGCCTTCGCCCAAGGTCGCCGGGGCTTTGGAGGTGGCTTTGTCGAGTGGATCGCTCATCGGCTTGCTCCGAGTGGCTGGAATAAAAAAGGGCCTGAGCGATTCAACGCCCAGACCCGGTTTTTTTCAAGCCCGTGGGTTCGATCAGAACACCACAGTCTTGTTGCCGTGCACCAGCACGCGGTCTTCGAGGTGATAGCGCAGGCCGCGGGCCAGGACCATCTTCTCGACGTCACGGCCGAAACGCACCATGTCTTCGATGCTGTCGCTGTGGCTGACGCGCACCACGTCCTGCTCGATGATCGGACCGGCGTCGAGCTCTTCAGTAACGTAGTGGCAGGTCGCACCGATCAGTTTCACACCACGCAGCGAGGCCTGGTGATACGGCTTGGCGCCGACGAACGACGGCAGGAAGCTGTGGTGGATGTTGATGACCTTGTGCGCGTATTCGCGGCACAACTCGGGCGGCAGAATCTGCATGTAGCGCGCCAGCACCACCACTTCGGCGTCGTGCTGCTTGACCAGCCGCGACACTTCGGCGAACGCCGGCTGCTTGTCCTGCGGATTGACCGGGACGTGGTAATAAGGAATGCCATGCCACTCGACCATGCTGCGCAGGTCGTCGTGGTTGGAAATCACGCAGGCGATTTCGCAGTCCAGTTCATCGCTGTGCCAGCGGTGCAGCAAGTCCGCCAGACAGTGGGATTCACGGCTGGCCATCAACACCACGCGCTTTTTCTGCTCGGTGTCGGTGATGCGCCAGTCCATCGCGAACTCTTCGGCGATCGGCGCAAACTTCTCGCGCAACTCTTCAATACCGAACGGCAGCGAGTCGGCACGAATTTCGTGACGCATGAAGAACCAGCCCACTTGATTGTCGGAGTGGTGGCTCGCTTCGGTGATCCAGCCGTTATGAGAGGCCAGAAAATTACTGACTTTGGCAACGATGCCAACGCGGTCCGGGCAAGAGATCACCAGACGAAAAGTGCGCATGAGGGGGAACTCCAGAACTTCGCAAAGGCCGCCATTCTAGCGACTGCGCGGGAAAACTGCAGTATTGATCGGCACCAGGCCTCGCCACGGCGGGCGCTACGCCTTTAGTTGGTACTCAACGTCAACCGCTCAGACGCTGGAGGCGGCATTCGATCAGGCAACTGTGAATATCTGTGACGAGCCGATCACATTATTTAACGGAATATTCAAAAGTCGGCAGTTTCTCGTAACTAATTCAAATAAAAACCCCGGTTAAATGTTTACTTGATGAAACACCCTGACTATTATTGCGACACTGTCCCCCTGCCATTCAACACTTCACCAAGGTAGTAACCATGTCCCTGATCAACGAATATCGCGCCACCGAAGAAGCCATCAAAGAGCTGCAAGCTCGTTTGAAGAACCTGTCGCAAGACGACAAACTGCAAGCCGAGCTGGAATTCGAAGGCAAACTGCGCACCCTGATGGGCGAATACTCCAAATCCCTGCGCGACATCATCGCGCTGCTGGATCCAGAAGCAAAAACCAAGGCGCCACGTGGCGGCGCAGTGAAAACTACCGGCACCAAGCGTGCACGCAAAGTTAAACAATACAAAAACCCGCACAACGGCGAAGTCATCGAAACCAAAGGTGGCAACCACAAGACTCTGAAAGAGTGGAAAGCCAAGTGGGGCGGTGACGTGGTTGAAGGCTGGGCTACCCTGCTGGGCTAAGCCGTACGCCTTTCGCTGAGCAATCGGTGAAAAAACAAACGCCAGCGAACGCTGGCGTTTTTTTATGCCCGGCATTTAAGCCCGGGCATGTTCGAATTCAAAGATCCAAACGTTTGCGCAATGCCTGGACATAATTTTGCCAGTCATTGAGCACCTCTCTCTGCAACGGTGTGGCATTAACTGCCCATTGCTCGGCGGCCTCGGTAAAAGATTGCAAGGTATTCGGTGCGCCGTATTCAGGCTGAGTCAAACGCTGCTGGCAAAATATTCGCCAGCGTTGTTGCTCTTCGCCCGTCAGGGTCTGGGCAAAGTTGCGTGCGCGATATCGAAAGAGCAATTCGGGTAAACGTTCATCATCGAACGGCCATTGCTCTTGTGCCAGTTGAGCCGGGTCGGCGTTGCGCACTTGCTCGCACAGGCGCCGATCGCGATCACCGATAAATCCGTCGTACAACTGTTGTTCCGGATCTTCGCTGGGAGTGAAATCTTCAGCGACATAAATCTCGGCAACTTTATCTTTCCAGACTTGTTGTGCGTCAGTTAGCCGCAGTGCGCGCTGTTGATACAACGCCATGTCCAGGCCCAGACGCTGCTGATCCTCTGCACGCAACACTGCAAGCGGGGCCACCACCGGGCAACGATTGATATGGATAAGCTTGAGCGGCACCGGCAACTCGCCTTCCGCCAGCTCGTCACGACGCGTGTACAAACGCTGACGCAGGGTTTGCGCATCAAGGTCCAACAATCCCTGCGGGTCGAGATGCAAATCGCAGACGATCAGGGCGTTGCGGTTTTTCGGGTGCCAAGCCAGTGGCAGGACTACACCGACATAACTGCGCGCCGCCGAGAATCGTCCGGACACATGCACCAACGGTTGCAGCAGACGGATCTGGTCCATGACTTTCTGCTTGCTGCGCAACTGGAACAGCCAGTCGTAGAGTTTCGGTTGTTTTTCGCGAACGAGCCTGGCCAGCGCAATGGTCGCGCGCACGTCCGACAACGCTTCATGAGCATGGCCATGGTCGATCTGGTTGGCAGCGGTCAGGCGTTCGAGCTTGAGCGTCACCCGGCCTTCCTCGTCGGTCGGCCAGACCAGGCCATCGGGGCGCAGCGCGTAAGCGGCGCGCACCACATCGATCAGGTCCCAGCGACTGTTACCGCCCTGCCATTCTCGGGCGTACGGGTCGAAGAAATTGCGGTACAGGCTGTAGCGGGTCATTTCGTCATCGAAACGCAGCGTGTTGTAGCCTGCGCCGCAGGTGCCCGGTGCCGCGAGTTGCGCGTGCACGCGGGTCATGAAATCGGCTTCGCTCAAGCCGTGTTCGGCGAGCTGGGCGGGTGTGATGCCAGTGATCGCGCACGCCGCCGGATGCGGCAGGATGTCTTCGCTCGGCTGGCAATAGAGGTTGACCGGCTCGTCGATTTCGTTGAGTGCGTGGTCGGTGCGAATGCCGGCCACCTGCAACGGGCGATCGTTGCGCGGATTGATGCCAGTGGTTTCGTAGTCGTACCAGAAGATTGAAGTCACGGGCGGTTCCTGAGCTGAAGATCGCCGAAGTCTAGGCGCTACCGGGTTGCCACGGCCAGCCTTGAAGCCCTCCAACAGTCATTTCTCCAGATTCCTACAGCTGCACATGCATTTCCCTTGCGGGATTTTCAACCGGCTGCTTTTACATGCAGTGCAATACATAGTTATGTCGTTTCCCCCCGAGAGGCTGCTAGCATCGACCGCACTTGCCTCCGAACCGGCGAACATCAGGTAGCCCATGCTCGAGCCCACAGCACCGCCAAGGAAAGCACCGCTGGCCCCACCGCTGGATACGCGGCATCAGGTCGAAACACCGGAAGGCATCGACCTGCCCTTGCGCCCCGCCGGGTTGCCGGTACGCGCGGTGGCCTTCGCCATTGATCTGGCGTTGCGCGGGGTAATCATGGGCGTGCTGTTCACGGTTCTGGCATTTCTCGGCAAGCTCGGCATGGGCCTCGGTTCGCTGCTGCTGTTTGTGATCAGTTGGTGGTACATGGTGCTGTTCGAAGTGCTGCGCCAGGGTCGCTCTCCCGGCAAACAGTGGATGGGCTTGCGTGTGGTGCACGACGACGGCACGCCGGTGGGCTGGTCGGCCTCGCTGCTGCGCAATCTGCTGCGCTTTGTCGACCTGTTGCCGTTCGGCTATTTCCTTGGCTCGTTGAGCTGCCTGCATCACCCGACGTTCAAACGCCTGGGTGATATCGCTGCTGGCACGCTGGTGGTCTACAGCGAGCGCCCGCTGACCCGGCCGCAACTGCCTGACGCCGAACCGCGGCGCACGCCGGTCACGCTGACCCTCAAGGAACAACGCGCAGTGCTGTCCTTTGCCGAGCGCCAGAACGAACTGTCGCCGGCGCGCATCAATGAACTCGCGGCGCTATTGGCCCAGCCGCTGCATATTTCCGCCCCCAAAGCCGTTGCCGAACTCAACGGCATCGCCCGCGGCTTGTTGGGCCCGACATGAAACAAAGCCTTTTCGAAAGCCGCCACAAGGTCGAATGGGAGCGTTTCGCCCTGGCCCTCGAACGCCTCGAGCACGGCAAGGACACCACGCAAGTGGCCGATTTCCCCAAAGCCTACCGCAGGCTTTGCCAGCATCTGGCGCTGGCGCAAGAGCGCGGCTACAGCAGCTTTCTCATTGACTCGTTGCGGCAGCAAGTGCTGCGCGGGCATCAACAGCTCTACCGTCATCGCAGCCACCTCGGCGCCAACCTGCTGAGCTTTGTCCTGGCGGACTTCCCGCGACTGGTGCGTGCCGAATGGCGCTTCGTGCTGGCCGCCGGCCTGCTGTTTTTCGGCAGTCTGATCGGCGTCGGTGTGCTGGTTTATGCGTTTCCGGAGTTGATCTACAACCTGATCCCCGCCGATCAGGTGCGCGAAATGCAAGGCATGTACGATCCGGTCGCCGGTCACCTCGGCCGCCCCGTGGAACGCGCGGCCAGCGAAGACTGGGTGATGTTCGGTTATTACGTGATGCACAACATCGGCATTGCCTTTCAGACTTTCGCCAGCGGGCTGTTGCTCGGCGTGGGCAGTGCGTTTTTCCTCTTCTATAACGGCATGGTCATCGGGGCGGTGGCCGGGCACCTGAGCGACATCGGTTACGGCCAGACCTTCTGGTCGTTCGTTATCGCCCACGGTGCCTTCGAACTCACCGCCATTGCCCTGGCTGGCGCGGCGGGCCTGCAACTCGGCTGGGCCTTGATCGCCCCTGGGCGCGTGAGTCGCGGCGAAGCGCTGCAATGTGCGGCGCGCAAAAGCGTGTTGCTGGTCTGCGGGGTGATGCTGTTCCTGTTGATCGCGGCCTTCATCGAAGCCTATTGGTCGTCGAAAACCAGCGTCACGCCGTTGACCAAATATCTGGTCGGCGCCGGTCTGTGGCTGTTGGTTGCGGTCTACCTGTTGTTTGCCGGAAGGACGCGCCATGCGCCTGAGTGACGCCACGGTGGAAATTCGCCCGCGCACGACCTGGGAAGCCATGGACCTGGGCGTGCTCATGAGTCAGCAGCATCGGCGTCTGTTGATAACCAGTTGGGCGATTGTCACCCTGCCCCTGTTCGCTCTGCTCAGCCTGTTGCTGTGGGATTCGCCCTCGCTGGCAGTGTTCATCTTCTGGTGGCTGAAGCCGGCCTACGAAAGATTGCCGTTGTACATCCTTTCCAAGGCGTTGTTCGGCGAAACGCCGACGCTGCGCCAGGCCTTGCGTGAATGGCCGCGGCTGCTCAAACCGCAACTGCTTGCCAGCCTGACCTGGCGCCGACTGAGCCTGAGCCGCAGCTTCCTGCTGCCGGTAGTGCAACTCGAAGGTCTTGATGGCCACGTCCGTCAGCAGCGCTTGCAAGTGCTGTTGCAACGCAACGCCGGCGCCGCGCAGTGGCTGACGATCATTGGCGTGCACCTGGAAACCGCGCTGTGGATCGGTCTGATGGTGCTGTTCTACCTGTTGTTGCCGCAGCAGATCGAAACCGATTGGGACTGGCAGTCACTGATCCTCGCGACGGATCATCAGTGGCGTTGGCTGGAACACCTGACCAATGCCTTCTATGCGCTGGTATTGGTGGTTTGGGGGCCGGTGTATGTCGCGTGCGGCTTCAGCCTGTACCTGAACCGGCGCACGCAACTGGAGGCATGGGATATCGAACTGGTATTCCGCCGCCTGCGCCAGCGGCTGAACCATTCGGTGTCGGGGCTGCTGCTGGCGGTGTGTCTGGTGTTGCCGAATGTGCCGACAGTCTGGGCTGCCGCTGCCGATGACGGTCCGCAGGCTCCACGCCTGCTGAATCAGCCGCTGACCAGTCAGGCATCCCGAGAAAGTATCAAGGCATTGCTCGAGCAGCCACCGTTCAAGCACAAGGAATCCGTCACCCGCTATCGCTTCGGCGACGACCCGGCGGCGCCGGCCAAGGGCTCTGAATCTGGCGAGGCACCGCAGTGGCTGAAAACCCTGCTGGGCTGGCTCGACGGGCAGCACCTTAATGGTTTGGCAAAACTCATTGAGGTGTTGTTGTGGACTGCGGTGATTGCCGTGATCGGCTGGCTGGTCTGGCGTTATCGCGACTTTGTAAAAGCCTTCGTCAGCCGTCGCCCGAAGCTGCCGGTAAAACCCAAACGCGCAGTACCGCAGCAGGCCTTCGGTCTGGATGTGCACCGCGACAGTCTGCCCGACGATATCGCCGCCAGCGCCGAACAACTCTGGCACAGCCAACCGCGCGCGGCGTTGAGCCTGCTTTATCGCGGCTTGCTCAGTCATTTGCTGCACGACTTTGATCTGCAACTGAAAGCCGCCGACACCGAAAATCAGGTGCTGGCGCGGGTCGAGCAATTGCAGCGTCCGCAACTGCTCGCCTTCAGCCGCAGCCTGACTGCTCACTGGCAGAACATGGCTTACGGGCATCGAGTACCGACAGCGTCTGCGCGGCAGGAATTGTGCGATGGCTGGCGCGTTCTGTTCGGCAAGGAGACGGCCCGTTGAGTCGCCGCACATCGGCGTGGATCGGCGCATTGCTGGTCGCGTTGCTCGGCGCGCTGGGCGTTTTTCTGTTTATGAAGGCCACGCCGTATCAGGAACAAATCGATCACGGCCCCTCGCCCGCCGCCCAGGCCAATCCGTATCTCGCGGCCGAACTGTTTTTGCGTGAACGTGGCCTCAACATCAGCCATGCCGAAAGCCTCGCGGTACTTCCAGACATCGACCCGCACCAGCATACGCTGCTGTTGTTCAAAGATCGCTCGCGAATGACGCCACGTCAGGTCGATCAGGTATTGAACTGGACCCGTGCCGGCGGGCGACTGATATTCGTCGCCGAATCGCTGTGGGACGAGCAGAGCAAACAGAGCAACGACCTGCTGCTCGATCGGGTGCAACTGCATCAATCCCTGAGCAAGGATCTGAAAGACGTCCCCGCAGACGCAGAACCCGAGCCTTTTCCAAAGCTGACCAAACTCTATCTTGAAGACGAAGACGCACCGGCCTACGCCGGCTTCGATACCGACTTCCACCTCGACGATCCGAAAAATCTCGCCCAGGCCTGGGCCAACAGCGCCAAGGCTACGCACATGATGCAACTGCCTCACGGACTCGGCTCGATCACGGTGGTGACCGACGCCGAGCTGTGGAAAACCGCTGCGATCGCCGAGTACGACAACGCCTGGCTGCTGTGGTATCTGAGCGCCGACACCGACGTCACGCTGATCTACAACAGCGAACACGACGGCTTGCTGACCTTGCTTCGGCGCTACTTCCCGCAAGCACTCGTCGCCCTGCTCGCCTTGATCGGCCTGTGGTTATGGCATGTCGGCATGCGTCATGGCCCGGTTCAGGCGCCCGCCTCGAGCGGGCGTCGACAGTTGCAGGAACATCTGCGGGCCAGTACCGATTTCCTGCTGCGCCATAACGGCCAGCAAGCGCTGCTGCAAGCCTTGCAACAAGACGTGCTGCGCCGCGCGCGCCGCCGTCATCCCGGCTTCGACCAATTGAACGTTGCCGAACAATGGCTGGCGTTGTCGCGCCTGACCCGGCAACCCACCCGCGCCATCAGCCAGGCCCTGAGCCCGGTGTCGAACCGGCGGCTGTCCAGCGCTGACTTCTGCCGCCAGGTCGCCCACCTGCAAACCTTGAGGAACACGCTATGACTGAACAGATCGAGCCCGGCAGCGCCAGCCACGCCGCGCAGCAACGCCAGCGTGCCAGCCAGTTGGCACAAGCGGTGCGCGGCGAATTGCGCAAAGCACTGATCGGTCAGCATGCGGTGATCGATGATGTGCTGACCGCACTGATCGCCGGCGGCCATGTATTGCTCGAAGGCGTGCCGGGGCTGGGTAAAACATTGTTGGTGCGCGCCCTCGCCCGCTGCTTCGGCGGCGAATTCGCGCGGATTCAGTTCACCCCCGACCTGATGCCCAGCGACGTTACCGGCCACGCGGTGTACGACCTGCAAACCGAGCAATTCAAGCTGCGCAAAGGCCCGCTGTTTACCAACCTGTTGCTGGCCGACGAGATCAACCGTGCCCCGGCGAAAACCCAGGCGGCGTTGCTCGAAGCGATGCAGGAGCGTCAGGTCACCCTCGAAGGCCGCGCCCTGCCGATCGCGCAACCGTTCATGGTGCTGGCCACGCAAAACCCGATCGAGCAGGAAGGCACCTATCCCCTGCCGGAAGCCGAATTGGACCGCTTTATGCTCAAGGTGCGCATGGACTATCCCGACGCCGATCAGGAGCTGGACATGGTGCGTCAGGTCAGCCGCTCGACCCGCGCCGACATGCTCGACGTGCAACCGCTGCGCACCCTGTTGCAGGCCAAGGATGTGCAAGCCTTGCAGCGCATTGCCAGTGATTTGCCGATGGACGATCAGGTCCTCGATTACGCCGTGCGCCTGGCGCGCAGCACGCGCACCTGGCCGGGATTGACCCTCGGTGCCGGACCGCGCGCGTCGATTGCGCTGGTACGTTGCGCCCGCGCCCGCGCGTTATTGCGCGGTGGTGAGTTTGTGATTCCCGACGACATCAAAGGTTGTGCCCTGGCGGTGCTGCGCCATCGCGTGCGCCTTGCGCCGGAGCTGGATATCGAAGGCCTGCAGGTCGATCAGGTGCTGACGCAATTGCTCGATCAAGTACCGGCGCCGCGTCTGTGAAACCCTCACGACTGTTGCTGGGCTGGGTCGCAGCGCTGCTGGTCATTGGCATCGCGCTGGGCACTTTGCAGGCTCTGGAATTGACAATCCCGGCCAGCCTGATATCGATCAACTGGGGCCTGCTGCTGGCGCTGTTGGCTCTGGCGCTGCTGGATGCGCTGCGCCTCAAGCGCCTGCCGCAGGTACGGATCAGCAGGCAGATGCCGGGGAGTCACGCCCTCGGGCGCTGGGCCGAAGTACCGCTCAAGGTTGAACATGACTTCGGCGCGCCGCTGAGCATTCACCTCTTCGACCATGTCCCGGATGGCCTGAGCTTCGACAATTTGCCGCTGGCCATCGAGCTGCAACCCGGTCAGTCCAGCCAGATCGGCTATCGCCTGCGTCCGTTGAAGCGCGGGCATTTCATTTTTGAACACTGCGAAATCAATCTGCCGAGTCCTTTGGGATTATGGACAGGCAAGCGCCTGCTCGATGTCAGCGACCAGACCCGCGTCTACCCAGACTTCGCCCGGCTCTACGGCGGTGAACTGCTGGCCGTGGACAACTGGCTCAGCCAGCTCGGTGTACGCCAACGGCAACGCCGCGGTCAGGGCTTGGAATTTCACCAACTGCGCGAATTCCGTGAAGGCGACAGCCTGCATCAGATCGACTGGAAAGCCACCGCGCGCCAACGCACGCCGATTGCCCGTGAGTATCAGGACGAGCGCGACCAGCAAATCATCTTCCTGCTCGACTGCGGCCGACGCATGCGCAGCCAGGACGATGAACTGTCGCACTTCGACCATGCGCTCAATGCCTGCCTGTTGCTCAGTTATGTAGCCTTGCGTCAGGGCGATGCGGTGGGTTTGAGTACCTTCGCTAGCGAACACCCACGCCATCTCGCGCCGGTAAAAGGCAGCGGACAGTTGAATGTGCTGCTCAACACGGTTTATGACCTCGACAGCACGCAACGTCCTGCCGATTATCAGGCCGCCGCCAATCAACTGCTGAGTCGCCAGAAGCGCCGGGCATTGGTGGTGCTGGTAACCAACCTGCGCGATGAGGACGATGAGGAGTTGCTGAGCGCGGTCAAGCGCCTGAGCGCACAACATCGGGTGCTGGTCGCCAGTCTGCGCGAAGAAATGCTGGATACGTTACGTCAGACCAAGGTGCAAATATTGCCCGAGGCGTTGGCTTACTGCGGCACGGTGAACTACATGAATGAACGGGCAGAACTCCATGAGCGGTTGAGCGCTCATGGGGTTCCGGTGGTGGATGTTCGGCCTGCCGAGTTGGGGGCCGAACTGGTGACGCGGTATCTCAGTTGGAAGAGAAGTGCGGCGCTTTGATCATCTCTCGATCCGCACGTGCACAGATCCGTTGCTCGAGGTACCGTCAGGATTCTCGACTTTGACGTCAAGGGAAACGGTTTCCGACAGATCCATCACCCTCCAAGAGGTTGCGTATTCACCGTTGCCATTTGTACTGGAATCAATGAATAGCCTGCCGTTAATGGAGACAAGAATTGTCCTTTTCGGCATCGGTTCTCCAGAAGCCTTGTCTACGATCAACGCAGTCATGGTTACCCAGTCGTTCACGAAAGCCGGATTCGGCGCAGCGATGACGGACTTCACAACTGCAGAACGTTCCGTGACAGTCAACCGCAGCGTTTCCACATCCCAGCCAGCCAAGCCGCCCTTTACCGACGCCCACAATGCTGCCTCACCTGCAGAGCCCAAGACAAAGCGCACCGTTGCCATGCCATCGGTATCCGTCAGTGTTGCCGGTAAAGATTTGTTGTCGTACTCCCACATCACTTCAACATTGGCCAAAGGCTCCCCTGTATTGGCTGAAACCACCAAAGCCTGAGCTGAAATTTCTTGCCCCGGATAACCGGTCAAATCATCGCTGAACAGTTCCTTGATCTGTCGAGGCTCATGCAGGAAATACGACAACGAAACCGATTCCGAATACTGCGCGCCCCCCACCGTCGCGGTCAGTTGCGCCGCTCCGTGAGTCTTGGGCACAAAGCGGATCCGCGCTTCGCCGTAGAAGTTGGTGGTCGTCGCCACCTCGCCAAGATCCGCACTGCGCCAGACAACTACCATCCCCGCCATCGGCCTGCCGCTGATCACCGAGACCACTTTGATCTGCTCCGACAGCTCTTCCCCCCAGAGCAATGTCTGGTTGACGCGCTGACGCTCAGCGATTTTCAATACGCGTTCACCCGGCCCCAGCGACATTGCAATGATCGGAGACAAACGGGCCAGCCGAGTGGACGCAAAGCGCAAGCCAAAACTTCCATCCATGGCGCCAATCGCCTTGAACGCATAAGTCTGTCCGAGCTCTGAAAAAAATCGGGGATCCCCCAGCCTTGGTTCCTCAAACTGCAAGCCCAGTGCCGCCGGTCCAGTGCCGGTCATTCCCAACGTCATCTCCTTGCCCACCAAGGCACTGTCGCTCGGCGCGATGACGTTCAACACATGCTGGAGATGGTGCCTGGGGAAGAACGTTTGCGTACCCACCGGCTGATAGTCCTCCGGGTCACGAGTGTCGAAACCCACCATCAACTCATCCCAGGGGTTGCTTGGCAACGAATTGACCGTCATCGGACGACGCTCTTCAAAGTCGTCAAAGCGACTGAGTACGGTCGCGATCACCGCCTGCTTGCCGGCTTTCTGCGGTTTGAATTCGAAACCGCTCCAGCCATCCACTGTCGTACGGATTTCTCGCGGTTCCGCATCGATGATCCAGCTCACGGGTGCCTGATCCACAGGCTTTTCTGTGTGGTACGAGTAAACCTGTACCCACATCCACGCCGCATCCTGGTTCATGACCGGATCCACCGCCGACTCACGCCACGCCTCGATTCTGAGTTTGTTGTGGTCAAGTACCATCGGCTTGGCAACCGCTTCGAATTGCAGTTGCGGCAAGGCAAGCGTCAGGGCAAATTCGTCCGGCTCCTCGCTCCCTTCAAAGTTCAGTACCCAGGTCGCACCGCCGTCGCTCAACGTCTGTGGCTCATCCAGGGGTGGCTCAACATGTGCTCCTAACGCATCTGCAGGTGTGCCCGTCCAGATCAATGACGCATCGAGCCCGATCAACGGACTCAGCGCATGGGGTAAAACCTTGAAGCGGTGAATAGCCTTGAGGCAGGGATAAAAACTGCGTTCATCTAGCGAAGACTGCACCTGATCGAGCATCAGAGCGACTTCCTTCTGCAGATCCTCAGCGAGCAGCCGCCCCGACAATTCGCGTACGCTGGGCAGGTCTGCAAGGCGCAGTTCAAGCTCAAACAAACTGCTGTGGCTGTCAGTCTCGTCGGAAACCAGTTCCCACTGCACCCCACCCGCAATCAACGGTTTGGGGATTGTCAGGTCTGCGGGTTTCAAGCCGATGCCTGGATCTCTGTCACCGCGCCAGTGCAGGCTGATGTTCCGTCCCAACCATTCACTGCCGGCAATGGGTACGACTTTCAGTGTGTGGATCTTGCCACGTAAACAAAGCACACCCAGCGGATTGCCTTGAACATCGATATCGTCGAGCCAGATTCTGGCCTGGCTTTTCCACGGGCTCGTGGCGATGGCCTTGACGCTGAAGTCTTGCCCGGTCGGTACCGCCTCTTCATGCGCCCTGAGAACAGCTTTGACGGTCAGTTCGCCGGCGTTTTTTGGCGTATACAGCAGACTCGCCCAGCCACCGGCTCCGGTCACATCGCTGACCGGTTCACCATCGGGAACAATCCATTCGACCAACGCGCCAATGACTGGATCACCGTCACCGCTAATCGTGTCGTGTACAGCCTGCAAGCGCAGCAACACACTTTCGGCCTCGTCCACGATCGGGAATCTGTTGGCCTCGCGCACCTCGCCCACCTTGACCCGATTACGCGCCAGTGACATCGGTTTGGGCAGCGACGGCAATAACAGTTTCGAACAGACCAGCGTCAGTTTGAAGGAGCCGTCGCGCTTATCCTCACTGCTCAGGATCCAGACCATATCGTCTCCGGTGCCTTCTACCGGCGTTTCAAGCGCAGGGCTGACGTCGACACCCAGTTGCTCAGGGCTTTCGCCGCTCCAGTACAAAGAAAACCCGGCTCCCAGCAATGGACTGCCGAGCGGTAGCGGCAGGCGCACCTGCAGGTCATGGTTACTCCCACGATTCGGATAACCTTGCGCGTCCCAGTCAGTTTCAACACCTTCGACTACAGCCCGCAGGTCTGCCCACGGGTCCTGGGCCAATACCGGCACATGGAAATTTTCAGCCCATATTCCACTGGCGTAATAAAGGCTCTCGACCGCGGCTTGAATAACAGCCTCTCCCGCTACCTTCGGTTCGAAGTCGTAGTAAGCCCAGCCCCGTGCATCGGTATTGGATGCAGCTTTCACGCTGCCCCCCGCCACCGACCAGTTCACCGTGCAGCCTTCTATGGGTTGGGACGTGTAAAAGGATATAACTTGCACACCCAGTTGCACTTTCTGGCCATATTCCAGTACCGGGTAATACGCCGCTTCGAGTCGGTCTCTGAAGGCCAGACGGTGATGCCCCAGTGATATGCAGATCGGATAGGCTTCGGCGCGGTACTGGTTTTGCAAACTCAGTGAAAATTCGTAGGGCAGTGGTTCATTGATCATCGGAACATCGATCGACCACGCTGACGTTAAAAGTTGATCGACGCCCCAGTCGGGCTCTATGACGACCGCCTCCTGCGGGTTGTCAGCGCTGATCAAGGCAGCCTTGGTGCCTGCCCATGAACTGCCCGGTTCGAGTTCAAACGACAACTGGTGAGGCGTGACCATCGGCGACGGGTTCTGTTCACCGCCCAACGAAGCCCCTACGCACAAATAAATTTTTTGCCCTGGCGTCAGGCGTTCTCGATCCACATGCACCGCTTGCAGCTTCAATTCGTCCAGTTGCAACTGGATGTCCAGATAGGTAATGCAGATTTTCGAGTAACGGTCATTTTCGTTATTCAACGGGCTGTGGATCTCGATACGCAGCGTGTCGTCGCGAGCGAACGCTTCTCCCAGGGGTAAAACGTATTCCTTGAGGTCCAGAGCCAGCGGTTGCCCGGCTTCGCGATGGGCTTGGTGTTGTGCGTGACCAAGCGGGCTGTGCGGTTTGAGTTCGATCTCATGCAATTTTTCCTCACCCTTGTAGATGAACATCCAACCCGATTCTTCGTGTCTCGTTTCGCAGCAAAAGCTCAACGTATAGCGCGCGTCATCACCGGGGTTCTGCGGTACCTGCAAGGCCTGACTCGCCCGACCACCATTCTTGATGGCCAGGAAGGGCGTCAGGAACCCGTTCCATAACTCTGCCTCTTTAGCAGCCGACCCCGTGGTATTCCAATGAGTCAGCCCTTGAAGAAACTCACCGTTGCGAATCAGACTTTCGTTGGCGTAAATCTCCGTTTCACTCATGGCGGCTCGCTCCTTGGCGTCGACGCTTTGCACCCGCTGTTTTAGCCGTGGTGACCATGTCTTCCACGTGCCGCCCGAAAGCAGCATCACCTGCCCTGGCCATGTAGTGGATGCGTATCACGATCTCCGTCAGAGAACGCAGCACTGCCGCCTGCGAATCTTGCGCAGACCAGGGAAAACTCAATCTCCAACTGGAGATCGCTCCGGTATTTTCGAACGGATAGAGCAAGCCCTCATCAGGTTTCATTGCCGTCAACCCCTTGTCGGCAATGCCTTTGGAAATGGCGATCTGTTGACCGCTGCGCAGGTTGAATTGCACATCGATCGGTGCCACACCGCCCTCGACGTCATGCAAATACTTGACCGATTGCGGCGTTGCCTTGGTGGCCGTCATGCTGCCGAGCTGAACCAGCGTGGCGCGCACATCCTCATGAGGCCCGGTGAGAACCGGCAGATCAACTTCCACCGCACTGATCTGTCGGCAGTAATGTCCAGGATGATCGCGGTCGAACCCCAACTGCGTGAATCTGAATTCCAGCGAGCCATGGGTTTGCAGTTCCGTCAACGCATCCGCCCAGCTATCTATACCTGGCTGAGGGTCTATTGCGTCATCGAACAATTGTCGTAACGAAACGGTCTTGACGATTTCGAGCCGTCGCTCGTTGCGTTGCAGATACTCTCTTTCCATACGCAGGAGGTGGGCACGCAAATGCTCGCCGGCCGTCAACCCATGACGCTGATCCAGCCAGAACTGCAGCAACGGCCACTGTGTGTCGTAATCGCCGGTTTCGGCATTCAACGACGCTTGGGCACTCAGGCACAAACTGAGCACCGCATCGTAGGCCTGATAATGCAGCGCTTTGAGCTGGCCGATCATCCAGCCATACAGTTCAGCATTGGTCGCACGCTTTTGCAGATAGTCGTACACCGCCAATGCCTGGCCATTGGCCCGCAGCGTTTGTGCCAGGCTGGAGCGGGCAGCGGTCACCGCATGCCGTTGCGCCTCGATTTGTGCATTGATCGCACCGACCTCCGCCAATGCCTGATCGCGTTGCAGCCCCCATTCATTGCGGCGGCGACGGTAGCCTTCGGTGGTGGACTGCTTATCGGCATCAATTTGCAACAGTGACGAGGCAATCTCTAAACCGAAACACACGGCATCGGTGACTTTTTCAACACGGTGGCCGCCGTTGGCCAAGCCAAAAACGTTTGGAAACGAAGCCAGAACGGCCCCTACCGGCTTGACGACCTTTGCGGTCAGCGCAAACACCTTTGACTTGTCCAGGCTAGCCATGACCTCATATTCAACGGCCGATATGTTTTCGTCATAACGCCGTGCATACGCATCAGCGCGCTGCTGTGCCACTGCCCGACTCTGCTCGAGCGCCGTTACGCTCGCCTCCAGTTGGGCAATGGATTGCTCTTGTACTGTTTGTGCGTAGCTGCCCAGTTCCACCAGATGGTTCTGTTGCAGTTCTTCCTGCTCGGCACGGTCGCGACGCTCAAGCAGATTGAGCACCTGATTGCCGTAATCCTGCAGCGCTTGTACGGCCCGCAAGGCGACCTCGAATGTCACGCGCCAACGAAACGCGTTGACCACCAACCGCCCCCCCAAAGGCCGCGGACCGGCGACACCGCCCGCCGCGAGATCGCGCAGCAATTGGTTCGGATCCGTCGGTGGGCTGAACAAGGGAATGTCCAGAGGCTTGCCGTCCAGCGTGAGGTTGTTACGCAGGTTATGAATGCGCTGCTGCGGCGCGGCAAACAGATCAAGCAGCGATTGATTGATGGGAGTCTTGAAAGGCTTGCAAGCCAAGAGCCCGAGCATGGGCGCCGTATCGGAACCGGGCGGGACATCCGCCAGAGTGAAATCGAGTGTCTTTTCGAATGCTTCCAGAGCCGGACGCGTGCAACTTTGCAACAGCAGGTTGCCGACCGTATCGGTTTGCCAATTGCTCACCGCGCGAGCAGTGGGAGCCTTGCCCATCAGAAAGCCGGCCTGCACATAACATAGTTTGGCCGCCACCAGGCTGTCTCGCGTCAGCTGGCGGTAATACCAGTCGCCCCACGCCATCAGGTTTTCAACGTACTCGGTGAATATCAGTATTTTGAAATGCACAGGCTTGGAATAACCGATTGCATCCGGGTCGGCTGGAGCCAGCGCTTCACAGCCGGGATTACCTTGATTCATCGCCAGCGGTCGGCTGCGCCAGTAGCTCGGTTTTGGAGGCAGCGAGGCGTCGTCTTTGATGGCTTGCGGGTCAAAAATGTAATGCAGCCACTGTTGCGCCTCGAGATAACGCTCCTCATCGCGCAGGCGTACCGCCACAAGGTGCACCAAATGAACAAACAACTCCCAGAAAAACAGCCCGTTGGCACCATCAAAAGCACCGTTCGGTTCGACGAATTCACAGCCTGTCGGCGGCGGCTCCTTCATGAACTGCGTGTCCCAGTGCAGCACGGCGTCGACTGAGATATTGGCCCGCCAGACCAGTTCCGGGCCAAACAGCGAATTCAGACGGGTATAACGCAGCGTTAGCGAATCCTGGTTGAAGGAAAGAAACTGAGCGGCATCGACGGTGTTCTTCACCAGGGTTGGCGGGTCGAAATCCAGCAGGTTGATGACATCAAGCGTGAAATGCTTGACTCCGTGCGTACCAGCATCAAGAGAGAAGGTGGTTTCCTTCGGCCAGGTACCTTTCGCTCGAATGAACTCCCCATCAGCGTTCATGTACCAGTTGCCTGTGATCGGAAGAGTCGCCGAAACGTCTGTCGGGTCATCATTGGTTCTGTTCAACAACGCTAATTTGACGAGCACCTTAGTGCTACCCGATTCGCCCGTTGGCGTGCAAAATCCCTGCACCACCAGAACATCCTGTTCACCTTCACGACGTGCCGTGACTCGCAACCCCAGATAGGGGACCATCGTGCCGCCTGTTTCGAGCCGGCTGACGATCTCAACCTGGCTGGGCAGCGGATGCTGAACGGTCTCGGGGGTCTTGAAGCGTTTTTCCCATGCCATGTCCAGCCACGCGCCATCGTCATACGTAACGGGGCGCATCAGTACGTCGTGAACCGTTCGCGCTGACACTTCCTGAGCGCCATATAAACCTTCGAACAAAATGCCCAGCGTCCCTTTGGGCTCCACAGAATCGGTGCGCACCGTCACCACCATCGCGGTCAAGGAAAACCCGGCATCCTTCGTCCTCGGATAGGCGCGACTGTGGACGATCAGCGGTGCCGACCATTGCCCGTTCTGCGTCATGAACGCCAGGTTGATATCCAGTTTGCCGTCGATGGACTCGCCTTCGTTTTTACCGGCAACCGGGTCGCGCCATTCCGCCCAGACCAGACACAAACGGCCATTCCAGAATACCGGGCGTATGTCCACGACCCGATTGGCTGGTTGAACGTCCACGGCTTGCCATTCGCTCCACGCCGCCGGGTTGACCGCCGTGCAGGTCGACGTCAGTTCGATCTGCGCCCTGCGCCAGAAGTACTGGCACGGTTGCACACGCTGGCGCCCAATGAAGTAGTAATCGGCACGTTCAGGTCTATCTCCGTCCATGTAGCAACTGAGGACATCCAGATCGCAAGTCTGCTCGAACGTTTGCAAATATCCGCGCATCGCTGCCTGAACCGAATCAACGCTCAGACGCGTCTGGTTGAGGTCGTTTTCAAGGCTCTTGAACAGGCTGGTCTTGCGCAGGCGAACAAACGGGTTGATATAGTTTTCCGGATAGAGGCTGATGAGTTGAACGGCTGCCCAATCGGAATAGTTGCTGTAGAGGTCCCACTGCGCCAGATGTTCTGCAGGCACCTGGTAATCGGTGAAGCCCGGTTCCAGTTTGCGATGCACCGCATTTATATACTGCTGCACGCAACTGATCGCTTCAGCGACCCATGAGCTTTGCCTGGCATAACTGTCCAGCGGATCCATGCGCAGCAATTCGAAGAGATCTTCCGGGCTCTTGAGGAACGGATACTTTTCCCGGTTGATCTTTCCAACGCAGTAATCGAGCAAAGCCGAACGACGTTTTTCCAGCAAACCAGCAGTGGTATTCAAATCCATGATGCGTGCTCCCGGGACAAGATGCTGAGTCAAATGGCCGTCAGGCCAAACCGCTCATTGCTCGGCCTCATCGCCGGCAAAGGTGATGGGTTCGAAATAGGTTTCTACTTCGCCACCATCGGTACGCACGCTGAATACGAATGTCCCGCCGGTGCGGCTGGAAACGACCACACGTGTCACCCCTTCCTGATTGGTGAATCCATCCGCCGGTCGGATGATCGCTTCATTGATCCGCGATGCCGGCACGCTTTGCACGAACCACTTCACAAGCACGTCTTTCCCGAGGTTGGCGTATCTGTCTTCCGCCGTTGCGTAAAGCTCGACTTCCTGCCCGCGGGGAACGATCTCCAGCGGTATCGGGGATTTGAAGTCACTTGGAAAGCCCATGCTGCTTCCATCGAAGTTGATAACAATGGGGTCGACAGGCTCGGGATCGAACAAGTCCAGCCGGTACAGAACCTGGTCTGTTCCCATGACCTTGCCAGGCCAGTATTCAACCTCGACCTGGCCGTTTATATCGGTCGCTTTGTTGCTCATGGTCCCTAGCGCGGTGTGCCAGTAAACGTTGACACCCGAAAGCGGAACGTTTGCTGCATCTGTAACGGTCACTCTGTAGGTAGCTTTTTCATCAGGTTTGTTAGCGATCAGATAGTTGCTATCGAGGATTTCATACCTGGTTTTGACCAATGCCTTGAGGTCGCCCGGCGCATGCACCAGCGGTACCTGCCGCCGGGACTCGTTCAGCAAGGCAAGCTCGGCGCCCTTGGCGTAGGCCTCCTTGTCCACCGTCTCAGGCAGATTGCCGATCTGGAAAATTGTCGATGCGTCCATGCCGGTTTCGCTTGACAGCACGCGTACACGCATCAACAGATCGAGTTCGACGAGACTTCCGAGCACCAGACTTGCAGACGGGTCGATGTGTGCCAGACAGTCGCGCACCTCCTGCGCGCTCCAGCCGAAAAACTCGGCCAGCCTGATGGCTGAGGCCTGTTGCGCCAGCCGCAATGCATTGCCTGTGACCTCTGGCAGGGCATTGACCTCACGCAGGTAATCCAGCAGCTTATGTGGCGGTTGCCGGCCAAGATCGAAGGCGCGTGTCAGCGTGCTCAAGTAGTACAGAGTGCGCACCGAGAGTTCAGGCTCGGCGTTCGGAGCCTTGCCAAACCAGACCTTGTGGCCGTAATCCAGGTAGCCCTGCAATAACTCGACACTGAGGTTCAGTGTCATGGCCACTTCACTGCGCCGCCGCACCTCGGCCAGCAAATCAAACAATGGACCGCCCGCGTCACGTCGTTCTTGCGCAGTATGCGCAACCACCTGATCCAGCAAGAAGTGAGTGGTCGAATTCGCCCAGCCCAATATCGGTATGACGTGCTCCGCCGGGATTGCGGCATAGACGGCCATCGTCTCCTTCACTAGCGCTATCTGAGCATCCCGGGTCTGCAAAAGCACTGTGAGCATTGTGTCAACGATAACGCCATGCAAAGACTCATCGAGCCCACCAACAGCATTTTCCACAACCCACAGCAGTTTCGTGCGCGCGACAGCCTCGTATTCCTCTAGCGTTCCGGCGTAGGGCAACACCAGTCCGTAATGATCGACCAGAGCTCCCCCGCCCCGGCTGGTCGACAGGAAATCCAACCAGTCGAACGCGCCAACAGAAGGAACGCCTGCGGTCAAAAAGGCATTGTTGGATAACCGCGCAGCAGGCAGCAGGTTAGTGACCTGATCGAAAAATTGCAGGTCGGACTCGCTCGCTACGCTGACACGCTGCGGTACGGCAACGTGTTGCAACATCCACAGCACCGACAGATTACTGTGCTCGCACCACTGCACACAGGTATCCATGGCTTCGACCAGACTCAGCACATCCGGTGTGCTGCTCGCCGAGGCGTTGATCAACGGCTCGCCCGCCAGGCCATCAAGCCATTGCTGCCCGCCCAGCAACGTCAGCATCAATACACCTTCGACCGGTGTCATGTTGAACAGCCGCGGCAGTATGACCAGGCGACATAAACTGGAAACGATCGCCGGGGTGAGTTGTAAAGTTTCTCGCTTGTAAGCGCCGGCAACCGCCAGCGCCAGATAATGATAGGTCTGCAGATCGATTCCCAGGCCATTGCACAGCTGGCTGATCGTCAGGTCGGCCTCACCGGGTACTGGCGTTACCGGGAACAGTCCATCACCAAGCTTCAAGGGTTCGCGATATGCCCCCTGACCATTGAAGATCTGATCGAATTGCGAAAGGGTTTCGCCACGACCATAAATCGAAAACTGATCAATGATGACAGCGAAATCCGCCGCCGTGCAGCGATAGCGTTCGCGCAAATGCTGGAACAACCCCAAGGCATGCACGACGTCGTCAGATATCTCCCATGTCGGCGCCTTCGTCTTGCCGCGGGCTTCAGCTCTGATTGCCGCAGTCAACAGCGCATCCACCTCTTCGCTTGGCAACTCCAGCCAGCTGTCCAGGCGCAATTTGCGGTTCATCCGGTCGATTGCAGTCAGGCCTACCTGGGTTGCGGGATCAATTGTCAGCTTGCTCAAGAATTCCTGCGCTGAGTAACTGATTCCGATACCGGGGTGCACATTGGCGTTGATATAAACGGAACCGGAACGTGCACTTTCTGCAGACTTATCCGTTTCGTCGGCATACTCAATATTCGCCGAACGAACCGGTGCAAATTCACCCACCGATAACAACCGCTCGATCGCCACTGTCCCGAGTTGGGTTGCTTCACCAAAATATCTGACCTGGTTGAGGTTCCCCCAGACAGGCTCGTAAACATCGAAATTGTCCCGATAAAACTCCCCGGCATCCAAAATATCGTACATAGGTTCAGTCAGCAGATTCCGCTGGTACGGGCCTAGCCGCGAGGCATGCGCCAAAGCCCGGGTGTTACGCGAAACACTGTCAAAAGAGGGTAGAAAATAAGGATAGGACAGATCGATGCTGCGGTTGAAATCCCCCACCGAAAGCCCTTTGGAGCGCGCCACGCCGTCAATGGTGACCCAGTCCTGATAGTAAGGCAGGCCGTTGGGGTAGCGCGCGTTGATCAACGCATCTTCAATCGAATCCGACTGATATGCCGTGATGAATTTCTCCAGCACCGCGATGATGATGTCGACCGACGACACCGCCTGATGCACCGCTGGCCAGTCAACGGACAGCAACTTCAAGTCGGTACGTCTGTCATGCAGCGGGAGCTTTAGCGTAGCGTCTCCAAAAGGCTCGATACGCAGGAGAATCCAGCGCAACAGATCGATCAGGTATGCCACGGGGGAGAGGCATGATTCCAACGCCTCGGGGGGACACATGCTATCGAATCGGGTGGAAAAGAGGATCTCGTATTTCGGACCTTCAACCATCGACAGCAACCCGCTCGATTGATCGGCCTCCCTGATTTCATCGCCTTTTAAAGTGTGTTCGATAAACTCGCGCCGGATATAGGTGGCCAGACTGTTGGCCCGCCGAATGAATTGTCGAGCCTCGTCCACACTGAGTTGTTGCTCACTGACCAGGCCCTGAACGCCCTTTTCCACCAGCGGAAAAATCGAACCGTCCTGTTCCAGATAGGATTTCAGTTTCCCCAGCCCGGCGTTGTCGGCGATTTGTGCTTCGCCAAATATTTGCTCGAACATCTGCATAACGGGGCGGGACGCAACAGTCATGGTCAATATCCTTGAGACGATAGCGGGTCCCGACAATCTGACGTCATCATCAGATTGTCGGTCGGTGTGTAAGATTTAGCGCTTTTGACTGAGATTCGCCTACTGTCAGATCTGACAGTATTTACGACCGTTTATCGGGAAATCGGCTTACGTCAGCTTTGAAGAACCAGGTTCAACTTCAAAGCGCTCGCTATCGACCCAGTCAGACCTTTTCTCGACATCGTTGAGGCTCTGTCTGAACCGAGACCACTGCCCTCCTGTCATTAGCGACGATCCGGCCTGCGCTCGCCAGCCAACCAAGGGGTCGACAGGAATGTTCGCGGTCATCACCAGATCCGGATCGAACCAGCTCACGACTTCTCCGATACCCTGGCGACCGCTGCCTGACAGGGATACCGGGTTAGCTACCCAACTACCGGGTGCCGGTAACTCAATGGTGGGCGCGTAAGTGCTCAGCACAATCGGGCGGATTGCCGGTTCAGATTCGAATTCGTCGAGCGCCGAGACCACCTCCAGCAGAGAATCGCCGCCAGGCTGGCCGAGTTCCAGCCTCACCGACCAGGTGCGATCAGCCTTCACTGGCGCGCTTTGTTGCTCAGTGCCAACCTTGACGGTCACCGTGTCGCCAGCCACACCGAACCCGGAGACCACCAATACCCGCCCGGCATGTTCGTCTGTCGTCGGAGACTCGATATCGGGTGCTTTCGGGACTACCTGATAGGTAACTTGATCGCTGTCTCGCGATGTTTGAGGGACACCGTTATCGTCGTAAATTTGCAGCGCCCAGATAGTCTTATCGCCCACCGGCAAGGTCACCTCGGCACTCCAGTTGCCCTCGCCATCAACATTCGCTTCGGTGATCGGCGCAGAAGTTTCGCCGAGCATCCACACTTCAACCCTTGCGTGTGGCATCCCCTTGCCGGTGAGCTTCGAAGTACGTGGCAACCGTTGTCCGTCGTTCGGGCAGGTAATCTCCGGAGGGGGGACGACCGCCTTGAACTTGCGTTGCTCACTTCGCTTGAAAGGCCGCGAGTAAATCGTTTGCTCCGCCCGGATGACATGCTCATCAAACGCCAGCTCCGTCAGGGCGATCACCCATTCGCCATCATTGGCCAAGAGTTGTGGTGGAGTCAGATACTTCCCGTATCGATCATCCCACAATCGCATAGTGGCACCTGCCATGCCGCCCGAGCCGGTGACGGACAGGTCGCGGGGTACTTCACTGCCTTCCAGCGGATAAGTGATAACCGGCTGTTCCACTACCGGATAAACCGTGAAAGTCTTCGCCGCTTTCGGCGATTCCAGCTCCGCGGCAACTTGCTTCACCTCAATCGTGTGGGGAGTATCAGCGATGAAGGGTGTGGCTCGCTGAAACGTCCAGACCTCTGCAACGACAGGCGCTTTATAGGTCTGTGAATCACCGTTGAAGTTGATATGCACTTCGGCTCCCGACCAACCGGTTCCGCTGAATACCGGAGAAAGACCTTCTTCGGAAGGTACGTTCAGCCCGGGCGCCAGGGGGGGGACAGTGACTTTGAGGACGCACCAGGTGGGCGACCACTGACCATCCAGAATTTGTTTGACATGGACTTCCCGATTGTTTGAGGGCCCCCAGATTGCAGATGCTGTTGTTGACCATTCATTACCGGAAACGACTGTCGTTGGCGCCGCGAGGTTGGCGCTGTTGGGATGCCGAACGTGCACCGTGGCACCGTTGAAACCCTTGCCACTGAAGGTGGGTCGGTATTCCACGGTGTGCTTTAAATCACTGACATCAGGCAGCGCTTTGTTCAGGGTGAATTGCAGGGGCAGTGAGTCGATCCAGCCGCCGGCGCCATCGGACAGCCTCTGCACAATGGTCAGTGCGTATGTACCCACCGGCCAGTTCGTCGCGATGGTTTCCCATTTGCCGTTCGCCACGACAACAGAGGGCGGGGGTGTTGCACTCGGGCCACTGTCGACAGTGATTTGCACTGTGGCGCGGTCATGCCCCGCTCCAGCGAATTTCACGGTGGTGTCAGTGGGATAGGTGACGACAGGGGCGGTCAGCTTGGGCGGGCGGATTTTGAAGGCGCGGGCAGCGCTGGGCGTGGATGGAATGCCATCCCCTTCCTGCACCGCTACGAGTGACAGTACTCCTGGGTCCAGGCCCGTCAGTGCTGCGCTCCAATCTCCGGCCGCCGCGCCGGGAATACTGATCAACGGCGGATTGCCGGCCAGATCCTTGAAAATCTTGATGGTCGCGTTTGCCACCGCGCCATTCCCGGTAAGGGTGAACGATGTGTCTTGCAGGCTAGCTGCAGGAGGCCCAGCGATCAGCAGCGCGGGAGGCCGGATATGCAGCGTCAGCGGTTGGCTACGGCCGGAGGGGACGTTATTCAAAGTCTGTTCGACGACGAGACTGAGCTTACCCGACGGTACTCCAGTGAGCGGAATACTCCAGGCACCATTGCCCGCAGGCACGGTGCCCGAGCCATAAAGCGGAGTGTTACCTACGGGGGGCAGAACCTCCAGCCGGGCGCCGGGCGCACCGTTGTTACCTTCCAACAGGAAAGACTGATCGTGTATTGAAGACGGTAGTGGTTTCAGGATATTGGGCGGGCCCAGGAAAACAAAATCGTAGTTTGGGCCTTCTACAGAAAGGATATCGTACACACGCTGACGAGCAACAAGTGTATACCTGCCAGATGCCTCAAAAACATAGTCACTAGTATCACTCCATCTGCCATCCAAGTCATCATCGGATACCTCAAGCACTTTCGTATTCGTATTCTTTATATATACCTCAACTATTGCACCATATATTGCCTTTTCACCACTGATACGTGGATGCCGCCCACTATCGACTGAAGTAATTACCGGACCAGACCACATCACCGCGAAAGGATGGAAAATCGAGTCTATACCATTGACATAACCGTTCACTGTACACTTAGCATAAACAAGTTTAATACCTTCAGTAAAACTGGTCACGATCTTGAATAAACCTTTATCGGAAACCGCTATTCTGGAACTACAAGGCTCGCCTGTAGAAAGAAACAACTGCACCTCCGCGCCTGGAGCGGCAGAGCCTTCAATTATTACAACACTCGATGTATAAACGTTGAATTTCTCTGAACTAATAACCGGAGGTTCCATTAAGAAAAACGAACCAGAATCGAACCAACCGCTCCACCAATCGTTGACTCTGTACTGGTAGTGAAGATAGTTGGCCCCAACTTTTCGAGGCCCTAATTCATACCATAAATGTATCGGATCTCTAATTACTTGCCCAGGCATCGCCCAACGATGATATTTACCATAGTAATTACCAGTAGCATCATCGTAAATATGCGCCTCTATTTCGTGTACATCGCCAATTGCTGGCGCAATAAAATCTTCCTTAATGTCAAGTACATGTCTTGATATAGGTTTGCGAAATTCCTTGATGGGAACAAGAATACTTGGAGTTTCTTCCCGCCCAGGCTTTGCGAGCTCTTTTTTTCCATTTTCAAGTTGTTCACCGGCCGCTTTATCGTCGTCGTTCAGTTCATTTTCCATGACACGGTGCCTCAATGAATGGATGCAAGAGCTGCCGCTGCAATTAAATCGACTGCCTTAAAATACGACACCTGTAAATTCTGACAGTCCCGACGAGCGGTAATCTTTCCAATAGGCTGATGACCTTTAGACGTGAACAACAGCAGCGGGCGCTGTTGCGTCTACATCGCCGGGAACTCGCCGGCATGTTGAAGATGCTCGCAACGTGAGCCGTAGCGTCGCCAATCAGTGGTCGATTTAGTGGCCTGTGAGTGACACGAAGGATTTTCGCGCAATCGAATCAAGCCGAAGCCGGCAACGGCTGAAAACTGAAATACTGCCGCAGCGCTTGCACCAACAGGCCAAATTCCACTGGCGGTTGCAGAAGAATGAACCCGGCGTCGTAATGCAGTGGCGTGGCATCTTCATGGCACCACACGCAGCAGGCGCTGAAGTCGATGGTCTGCTGGCAGCCATCGCTGGAAGGGATTTTCAAACGTAGTTGAAAGTCGACGCCGACCATCATCGGCAATTGACTGATGAGCATCAGCCCGTCTTCGGAGACGTCGCCCAGAAAGCCGATCGGTTTGTCGGTGACGGTGTTGAACACCCTGAGGAAATACGGCAGCTGATGCCGCTGGATCCGGCGGTCGGTAAACATGCGCAGTTCGCCATGCAAGGCTCCATCACGGAGCCGCACCTTTGCTTCGGAACGTGCCCGTACTGGGGCCGCTCTCCCCGCTTCCGGTGTGCCGGTCGCCAAGTCGCCGTCACCTTACCGCTGACCAGTTGCAGGTGTTGTTCCGGATTTCTGCGTGTGCGCTGGATCCGGGTTATCTGACTATAGCTGAGCTTGTACACACGGCCAGATTTTGTACCGCAACGCTGGGATCAGAAACGCGTCGGACGGACCACGGCTGCCGCGCTGCGGGTCGGGTAGTGGCCCAGGCTCTGCAAGGTTTCCAGACGCGCGCGGGCGCGGTAGGCGTATTCGCTGTTCGGGTACGAGGCGATGATGAACTGGTAGGTCTGCACCGCGTCGATGTAGAGCTTCTGCCGTTCCAGGCACTGGCCGCGCATCATTGACACTTCCGGCCACACGTACGGGCGGGCACGGCTGGCGCGTTCGACCTTGGACAGCTCGAGCATGACCTGCTCACAGTTGCCACGGTCGTAGGCGCTGTAGGCGTTATTCAAATGATGGTTCATCGACCAACGGGTGCAGCCCGTGACGGCGAGGACGCTGAGGGCAAGGGCGGCAATGGGCAACAATCGCATGGGGGTTCTCCTGTCTTGTGCTCTGTATCGACCCATCGTCGGAAATCTTCAGGCGCGTTTGTCCCGAAGTTGCTGCGTTCAATAAAGAAAACGATAAGTAGTGCAAACGAACAATGACTACACCCTTCGAGCATAGTAGCCTTCGCTGGCGCTTGAACTCAGGAGTCTTTGCATGTCCGTCCGTCGTACCAAAATCGTCGCTACCCTTGGCCCGGCCAGTAACTCGCCGGAAGTTCTCGAACAGCTGATTCTGGCTGGTCTGGACGTCGCCCGTCTGAACTTCTCCCACGGCACCCCCGACGAGCACAAGGCTCGCGCGAAGCTGGTGCGTGACCTGGCTGCCAAGCACGGCCGCTTCGTCGCCCTGCTCGGTGACCTGCAAGGCCCGAAAATCCGTATCGCCAAATTCGCCAACAAGAAGATCGAGCTGAAGATCGGCGACAAGTTCACCTTCTCCACCAGCCATCCGTTGACCGAAGGCAATCAGCAAGTGGTCGGCATCGACTACCCGGATCTGGTCAAGGACTGCGGCGTGGGCGACGAGCTGCTGCTCGACGACGGCCGTGTGGTGATGCGCGTTGATACCCAAACCGACGATGCCTTGCATTGCACCGTGACCATCGGCGGCCCGCTGTCCGATCACAAAGGCATCAACCGTCGCGGTGGCGGCCTGACCGCACCGGCCCTGACTGAAAAAGACAAGGCCGACATCAAGCTCGCCGCGGAAATGGAAGTCGACTACCTCGCCGTGTCGTTCCCGCGTGACGCTGCCGACATGGAATACGCCCGTCAACTGCGCGACGAAGCCGGCGGCACTGCCTGGCTGGTGGCGAAGATCGAACGCGCCGAAGCCGTAGCGGACGACGAAACCCTCGACGGCCTGATCAAGGCTTCCGACGCAGTGATGGTTGCCCGTGGTGACCTCGGTGTGGAAATCGGCGACGCTGAGCTGGTAGGCATTCAGAAGAAGATCATTCTGCACGCACGCCGCCACAACAAGGCGGTGATCGTTGCGACCCAGATGATGGAGTCGATGATCCAGAACCCGATGCCGACCCGCGCCGAAGTCTCCGACGTGGCCAACGCCGTGCTCGATTACACCGACGCCGTGATGTTGTCCGCCGAATCCGCCGCTGGCTTGTACCCGCTGGAAGCCGTGCAGGCGATGGCGCGGATCTGCGTCGGCGCGGAAAAGCACCCGACCGGTAAAACCTCCAGCCACCGCATCGGCAAGGAATTCACCCGCTGCGACGAAAGCATCGCGCTGGCAACCATGTACACCGCCAACCACTTCCCGGGCGTCAAGGCGATCATCGCCCTGACCGAAAGTGGCTTCACCCCGCTGATCATGTCGCGTATCCGCTCCTCGGTGCCGATCTACGCCTTTACCCCGCACCGCGAAGCCCAGGCTCGCGCGGCGATGTTCCGCGGCGTCTACACCATCCCGTTCGATCCAGCCTCGCTGGAACCGCACGAAGTCAGCCAGAAAGCCATCGACGAACTGACCAAACGCGGCGTCGTGGAAAAAGGCGACTGGGTCATCCTGACCAAGGGCGACAGCTACCACACCACCGGCGGCACCAACGGCATGAAGATTCTGCATGTCGGTGATCCGCAGGTCTGAGTGACGCGCTGAAAAACAAGAGCCCCGGCATGTGAATGCCGGGGCTTTTTGTTGTCTACGTTGAATCGAAAGCCCTCACCCTAGCCCTCCCGAAACGTCGGACCGCCCCGAGGGAGAGGGAACCGATCGAGGGATATTGCAGAATTGCACCGACCTGATAGCTCTGCGTTGAATCCGACCGGTTCTTCCAGGTCGATGTAAAACGCATCACACCTCGGTTGGCGCCCTCTCCCTCGGGGCGGTCCGACGTTTCGGGAGGGCTGGGGTGAGGGTTGGCTTTTCAATGCCGTTTGATAAATCCGCTCAAAGCCGCCAACGCCTCCGGCGATCGCAGCCGCTGGGTAAACAACGCGCCCTCCTCCTCAATCACCTTGCGCAACAATTGACGATCCGGCGCCTTCATCAATTGCTTACTAATGCGCACCGCCTCGGCTGGCAGTTCGTCGAAGCGCAGCGCCACTTCCCGGGCCTTGCTCAACGCCGCGTCGCCACTGCCCAGCGCCTCGGTGGCAATGCCCCAGGCTGCGGCTTGTTCACCGCTGAAGCCTTCGCCGAGCAACAACAGCTCTGCTGCTCTGGCCTGCCCGAGCAGCCGCGGCAGGATCAGGCTGGAGCCGAATTCCGGGCACAGCCCCAGATTGACGAACGGCATGCGCAAGCGTGCATCGCGGCTGACATAGACCAGATCGCAATGCAGCAGCATGGTCGTGCCGATACCCACTGCGGCACCGGCCACGGCGGCGATCACCGGTTTGCGGCATTCGAGCAGATTGAGCATGAAGTGGAACACCGGGCTGTCGAGGTCGCTCGGCGGTTGCTGGATGAAGTCGGCAATGTCGTTGCCGGCGGTGAAGCATTCGGCGCTGCCGCTGATCAGCACGGCATTGATGTCGGGATCGCTGTCGGCCTGTTGCAATGCCTCGGCGAGGCGGCTGTACATGGCGCGGGTCAGGGCGTTTTTCTTGTGCGGGCGATTGAGGCGCAGGGTCAGTAAACCGCATTCGCGGTGCAACAGGATGGCTTCGGTCATGGCGTGTCTCGCGTCTGAATTCAGCGCTCAACCACGGCTCAGGAACACGTCGGCCAGCAGTTGGTTGCGCGGCAATCCGGCCAGATACAGGCGCCGGGCGAAGGCGTCGACACTGGCGGTCGAGCCGCAGACTAAAGCCAGGGTTTGCCGGGAAACAAGGCGCAGTTGCGCCAAAGCGACGGCCGACTCGGCCGCCGTCCATAACTCGACACTGAGGTTTTCGCGCTGCGCCGCCAGTGCCGCCAGGGGTTTGGCCAGATAGTGTTCGCGCTCGTCATGGGCCAGATGAATGACGCGGATGGCGCCTTGGTGATCCTGGCGCAAGGCTTCGCGCAGCACACCGAACAGCGGGCCCAGCCCCGTTCCAGCGGCCAGCAGCCACAAGGGCCGGTCGTGCCAGTCAGGGTCGTAGTGCAAGGCGCCGCCACGCAATTCGCCGAGGCGCAGCGGGTCGCCGATCTGCAAGCGGCGCGCCGCGTCGCTGAACTCACCAGGCTGACGGCAATCGAGGTGGAATTCGAGAAAACGGTCTTCCTGCGGCAGGCTCGCCAGCGAATAGGGACGCGCAATCTGCCCGAGCCACAGCACCAGATGTTGCCCGGCGCTGTAGCGCAGTGGCTGTTGTGCTGTCAGGCGCAGCCGCAGGACGTTGTCGCTGAGCCAGTCCAGAGCCTCGACCACGGCCGGGCGACCGTCGGTAACCGGGTCGAAGGTGTGTATCTGCAAATCTTCGGTTATCTGACACTGGCAGGCCAGGCGCCAGCCGTCCTGACGCTGCTCAACGCTCAAGGCGTCCGGGCGATTATCGGCGGGCAGGCCTTGCACGCACTGCACCAGACACGCATGGCAACTGCCTGCGCGGCAACTGTAAGGTACGGCGACGCCGTTCTGATTGAGCGCATCGAGCAGGTTGCTGCCCGCCGCCACCGACCAGTGCCGCTCACCGACACGCAGTTCAGGCATCGACGTTCTCCCACGCTGCCGCGCAGCGATTGCGCCCGTCGCGCTTGGCCCGGTACAGCGCCTGATCGGCGCGCTGCAAGGCGTCGTCCAGATCATCACCCAGCCCCAGCAGGGTCATGCCAGCCGACAAACTGAGGTTGCGCACATTCAAGCCCACCAGTTCCACATCGGTAAAGGCGATACGCAGGCGCTCGCAGCACGCGGTCAGCCGTTCGGCGTCGCAATCGGGCAGCAGCACGACGAATTCCTCGCCACCATAACGCGCCAGCACATCGCCCTCGCGCAGGCATGCCTGGGCGACCCCGGCGAAGGCTTGCAATACCTGATCACCCGCCGCATGACCGTGCAGGTCGTTGATGCGTTTGAAATGGTCGAGGTCGATCAAGGCCAGGCCATGCACGACATCGCTGTCCATCGCATTGAGCTCGCGTGAGGCCAGGCGCAGGAAGTGCCGACGGTTGAACAACCCGGTCAGTTCATCGGTGGCGACCAGATCCTCGAGTTGGCGCATCATCCCGCGCAAGGTGTCCTGATGCGCCTGCAAGGCAAACCGGCGCTGGCGCTGGCGTTGCCGCGAAACCTGGACGAAGCGCGCATACAGCACCAGCCACGCCAGCACCAGCGCCAGTACGCACACCTGCAACGCCGCGAGCGCCGGTTCGCGCAGGCGCAACTGGTAACCGTCCCACAAGGTGATCGCACTGAAACTGAAGAACACCAGCAAGGCACAACGGACGAACGCTCGCCGACTGAGATGGAACAGCCCGAACAACAGGATCATCACGTAAAACACCAGAAAGACGCCGCGCGCCTCATCCAGATGGGCGATCAGCCAGGTCTGCCAGCCGAGCCCGAGCAGCACTTGCGCTTCGGTCAGGCTGGGGTCGGCGAAACGCAGGTTGCGCCCGCTCCAGAACAACGCAAACAGCACCGCCTGGCTGATGACCACCAACGCGCTGCCGATGCTCACGGCGCTAAGGGATTGCTCGTAATGACCGGTAAAAAACGCCAGCCACAGCAGCAGCAAAGCCAATCCGTAGGTGGCGGCAGCGAGGGCGAAGCGTTTGAGCAAAAGACGTTGAATGGCGTTATGGGTCAATCGTTGACTCACCGTGCGATAAGAAGCTGACCGAGTGTCCTACTCTACAGACCGGTTGCCACTTTAGAGGCCCGGTCGCTAAATGACCACCGATTTTCGGGCCGGGAAAATGGCGTCAAAAGTGTGGCCCGCCTGGCCCAGACGGGCAGCTACAAGTCGCGAGCTTCAAGCGGCAAGTTAAAGCATTACGCGTACTGCTTGAACTTGCCGCTCGACGCTTGAAGCTTGAAGCTGCCGCCGAGAATGACCGCCAATGCGTGTATGCCCCTTTGATGCGCGGTATACTGCCGCGCCTTTTTAGCGTCGCGCCACAAAGGGACAGCTACAAGCCGCAAGCCTGAAGCGGCAAGCTCAAGCTGTCCGCGTAATGCTTAACTTGCCGCTCGAAGCTAGAAGCTTGTAGCTGCCCCATCGTGTTTTAGAGGAGCGCGACTCATGACCGTGATCAAGCAAGACGACCTGATTCAGAGCGTTGCCGACGCCCTGCAGTTCATTTCCTATTACCACCCCGTGGATTTCATCCAGGCGATGCACGAAGCCTACCTGCGCGAAGAATCGCCAGCGGCCCGTGACTCGATGGCGCAGATCCTGATCAACTCCCGCATGTGCGCCACCGGCCACCGCCCGATCTGCCAGGACACCGGTATCGTCACCGTGTTCGTGCGTGTCGGCATGGACGTGCGCTGGGATGGCGCCACCATGGGCCTGGACGACATGATCAACGAAGGCGTGCGTCGCGCCTACAACCTGCCGGAAAACGTCCTGCGGGCTTCGATCCTCGCCGACCCGGCGGGTGCTCGCAAGAACACCAAGGACAACACCCCGGCGGTCATTCACTACTCCATCGTTCCGGGTAACACCGTGGAAGTGGACGTGGCGGCCAAGGGCGGCGGTTCCGAGAACAAGTCGAAAATGGCCATGCTCAACCCGTCCGACTCGATCGTCGACTGGGTGCTCAAGACCGTCCCGACCATGGGCGCCGGCTGGTGCCCGCCGGGCATGCTCGGCATCGGCATCGGCGGCACCGCCGAGAAAGCCGCGGTGATGGCCAAGGAAGTGCTGATGGAGTCCATCGACATTCACGAACTGAAGGCCCGTGGCCCGCAGAACCGCATCGAAGAAATGCGTCTGGAGCTGTTCGAGAAGGTCAACCAGTTGGGCATCGGCGCCCAGGGCCTCGGTGGCCTGACCACCGTGCTCGACGTGAAGATCATGGACTACCCGACCCACGCCGCCTCCTTGCCGGTGTGCATGATCCCCAACTGCGCCGCCACCCGTCACGCGCATTTCGTGCTCGACGGTTCCGGCCCGGCCTCGCTGGAAGCGCCGCCGCTCGACGCCTACCCGGAAATCGTCTGGGAAGCCGGCCCGTCAGCCCGTCGCGTCAACCTCGATACCCTGACCCCGGAAGACGTGCAGAGCTGGAAACCGGGCGAAACCGTGCTGCTCAACGGCAAGATGCTCACCGGTCGTGACGCTGCGCACAAGCGCATGGTCGAGATGCTCAACAAGGGTGAAACCCTGCCGGTGGATCTGAAAGGTCGCTTTATCTACTACGTCGGTCCGGTCGATCCGGTCGGTGACGAAGTGGTGGGCCCGGCTGGCCCGACCACCGCGACGCGGATGGACAAGTTCACCCGGCAGATCCTCGAGCAGACCGGCCTGTTGGGCATGATCGGCAAATCCGAGCGCGGCCCGACCGCAATCGAGGCGATCAAGGACAACAAGGCCGTGTACTTGATGGCCGTGGGCGGCGCCGCTTACCTGGTCGCCCAGGCGATCAAGAAGTCCAGGGTATTGGCATTCGCCGAACTGGGCATGGAAGCGATCTACGAGTTCGAGGTCAAGGACATGCCGGTCACCGTGGCGGTGGACAGCAAGGGTGAGTCGGTGCACATCACCGGTCCTGCGATCTGGCAACAGAAGATCAGCGAAAGCCTGGCGGTCGAAGTGCAATAAGCGCTTTGCCTGAATGAAAACGGCCGGTTCATCCACAGCGATGACCCGGCCGTTTTTGTTTATGCGTGCATTTGGCGATAAAAACGTTGGCCAAGCACACAAAACAGTCTTGCGCACCTGTCAGATCTGACAGGTCCATTTCTCGGCGATTCTTGTTAGCGTCAATCCATTCAAGCCCGACCTGCGCGCAATGGATTCGACCATGGCTGAGCCACAAGACCTGAGCATCACCACGCCCTCCATCGCTACCAGCACGTCGATCGCCACCATCGGTAAGAGCTGGGGCAGTGTCGGACCGACCGGCGCTGCATCGTTTGAGCTGCCGATTCCCCTTTCGACTGCGGATGTCTTGAGCCCCACCCTGGCGCTGAGCTACAGCAGCCAGAGCGGCAACGGTAGCTTTGGCATCGGCTGGAATCTGCTCGGCGTCGGTCAGGTCAGCCGTCGCACCAACAAGGGTGTGCCGCGCTACACCGATCACGATGAAATCATCGGTCACGATGGCGAAGTGTGGATGCCAGAGCTCGAAACCGACGGGTCAATCAAGGCACGACTGGAGTCGAGCTACAACGGCGTCGACATCGGCCCGCACCGCGTGGTGCGTTACTGGCCGGCGATCGAAAGCGATTTCGCTTTGCGCGAACGCTGGCAGCGGCAATCCAAAGAAGCCAGCCCATCCGACTTCTGGCTGATCCACGGCGCCGACGGCTCGCTGCACCTTTACGGCAAAACGGCCGCTTCACGTCGCGCCGATCCCGACGCCCCGCAGCGAATCAGCGCCTGGCTGCTGTGCGAAAGCATGAACGCTCGCGGTCATCACATCTATTACGAATACAAGGCCGACGATCAGGAAGCCGACCCGCTGCATGACTACCGCGCGCAGCGCTATCTGCATCGGGTTTACTACGGCAACTGCACCGCCAGCAGCCAGCTGGATAGCTGGGGAACAACCAACCCCGCCGAACTCGACTGGTACTTCCATCTGGTGTTTGACTATGGCGAGCGCAGCACCTCGTTGACCGATATCCCGGTGTATGAGGGTGAAACACTTCAACCGTGGACGCTGCGAGCGGACCGCTTTTTCACCCATGGTCAGGGCTTCGAACTGGGCACCCGCCGCCTCTGCCGGCAAGTACTGATGTTTCATGACATCCCTGTTGGAGAAAGCCGAAGCAAAAAACTCGTGCGCCGTCTGCTGCTGGAATATCGCCAGCCACAGAATATCGGACAATGGGCTTACAGCCAGATCTGTGCAGCGCATTATCAGGCGTTCGATGCCCGTGGCCTTGTCGAAAACACACCGCCGATAGAATTCGACTACAGCCCTTTCGAACTCGATAAAACGTCGACGCGACTGTTCGAACACCAGGTTCAGCCTGGGATTGAAGACGGTGGGTTCTACCAGTGCGTCGATCTTCACGGCGAAGGCGTACCCGGTTTTTTGTGTCGATATGACCAGAGCTGGTATTACCGCGAACCGCTGCGCGACGGGGTGGGAACGGACAAGATCACCTACGGGCCGTGGACCGCGCTGGAGCGGATTCCCGCGGCCAACCGCAATCGCGCGGTGCAACAACTGCTCACGGACCTGACCGGTGACGGGCGGCTGGAATGGGTCACGGCACAACCGGGCAGCAGCGGCTTTCGCACCCTGACCGCGCAACAGGTGTTCGCCGACTTCGTGCCGTTCAAGGCCTTCCCGCTGGATTTTTTCAACCCGTACGCAGTACGCGGTGACTTCAGCGGCGACGGCCTGATCTCGATAGGTTTGATCAACCCGCACTCCGTCAAGGTTTACGCCAACCAGCGCGAACACGGCTTCGCCGCGGCGCAAGAAGTGGTGCACAAACCCGACGATGACCGCTTGCCGGTGTTCGGCGATTCGCCCACGGAGCGGGTGCTGCTGGGCAATCTGTTGGGCAGCGACATGCCCGAGCTGTGCCGGATTCGCCACGACGAAATCCGTTGCTGGCCGAACCTCGGTCATGGCCGCTTCGGCAAGGGTCGCAAGATCAGCGATCTGCCGTTTACCTACGAGCAATTCGATGCCTCCCGAGTGCGTCTGGCCGACCTCGACGGATCGGGCGCGACAGCCTTGATCTACCTGCGCTCGGAGGCCTTCGATATCTACCTGAACCGCGGCGGCAATGGTCTGGAGCAGATACCGATCAGCGTGCCATGGCCTGCCGGCGTGCGCTATGACCGCTTCACGCAAGTCAGTTTCGCCGACCTGCAAGGCCTCGGATGCGCGAGTTTGATCCTGACGGTGCCGCACATGCAGCCGCAGCACTGGCGCTACGATTTCGTTGCGGCCAAACCGTATCTGCTGACCACCAGCAACAACAATATGGGTTGCAGCGCCGAGGTGATCTACCGCAGTTCGGCGCAGGAATGGCTGGATGAAAAACACCGCTTGCTGACCCTCAAGCGCTTGCCGGTCTGCCATTTGCCGTTTCCGGTGCCGGTGGTAAAGAAACAGCGGCAACTCGATGAAATCACCGGCAACTGCCTGACTCAGCAATTTAGCTGGTGCCAGGGTATGTACGACAGCCGCGAGCGCGAATTCCGCGGTTTCGGCAAATTGCTGCAGTCCGACAGCGAAAGCGCCTCGGGTGACGAGGATGCCGGTTTCAGTGAAGCCGTGCGCGTCTGCACTTGGTTCCACACCGGGCAATCGCTGGATCTGCCGCGCGATGACTGTTTCAATCGGGACCGGGGCGCGGTGGCGCTGGGCGATACCTTGTTCAGCCGCTATCACGCCAACGATGACGAGGACGAAACAATCGATCCGCCGAATGACGACACCCGCTACCAGATGGCCCGAGCACTGGTCGGCTCGGTGTTGCGCAGCGAAACCTGGGCTGCAGCCGATCTGGACGTGCCTGGCCTCGCTGTTCCTCACACGGTGCAAGAGCTGCGCTACCGGGTACGCGAGGTACGCCCGCAAGGTGTGTATGGCGCTGCGGTGCTGCTGCCGCTGCTGCTGGAAAAAATCGATTACCAGTACGACCGTTTCGTTGACGATCCGCTGTGCCGCAAAGAGCTCAACCTGCGCTTCAACGCCCATGGTCAGCCGACCCATTCCATGACCGTCAGTTACGCCCGGCGACTGACCGAAAAGGATGAGCCTCCGTTCGGCGATCCCGATGAACAGCGCTGGTGGCAGGACGCCCATGACCCGTGCCAGCAGTGTTATTACGTGAATGAAATGCGCGCGCGGTTCATTGATCTGCTGGAGCCTGATCACTGGCGCCTGGGGTTGCCGTATCAACAGCGTGGCAATGCGTTGGTGCTGCCCAAGGGCACGCTGCCCGCAGGACTGGAACCGGCGCAGATTACCTATGAATCCCTTATCGCTCATGAGGATTCCACGCACTGGAACAGCGAACGTGTGCTGACCAGCCAGTCGGTGCAGCGCTACGTCGATACGAGCGGTCGCCCGCTACCCGATGGCGTTGCCGGGTTCGAAGCGTTGTCCGGGAGCCTGGAACTGGCGCAACTGGACAAAACTGCGCTGGATGCCTACAGCGATCCGGCCCTGGGCATCGACATACGGGTGGAACTGGCAAAAATCGGTTACGAGCCCATGCCGTTTCGGTTCCAGGAGTCGCCGCCTAATGACGAGCAGAACCTCTGGTCCGCCTGTTACGGCTACGCCGAATATGCCGGTCTTGAAGGTTTCTACAAAGTCCGTCGCTACCGCGAAACGCTCAGCCACGGCTACACCCGCGGCGAGTATGACGTCCATGGACTGGCCGTCACGCTCGTCGAGCTGCCGGATGGCTGCACCACGCGCATCACGTACGATTACCACGCGCTGCAACCACTGCGCATCATTGATGCCAACGACAATATTCACGAGGCAATTTACGAGCCTTCCGGCCAGCCGCTGGCGACCAGTTTTTACGGTACCGAAAACGGCTTGCCCGCAGGCTTTGCGCCCCTGGACGCCTACGAACCGGTGCAGGACCAGCCCGGAAGCTGCCATTGCCGACCCCGCCGGGACGTTGCAAAAAGCCGCCAGCACCTTGCACAAGGATCTGTTCAGCTGGATGGGGCGTGTGCCGGGCGATATCGACCCATGGGTCGCCCGCGGCTACCTTCTGCCCAGCGGCCATGTCAGAGCCAGTGCCCGTTGGCAACTCGAACGGCGCCGGACCGCCCTGCCGCCCGATGAACAGTCCTTGTTCGAAGCAATTACGACGGCGCATCGCGAACCGGTACACAGCGTGATGCTCAGTGCCGACCGCTACCCCGACGATCCGGTGCCGGCGCAGATCCAGATCATCAAAGCCTGCGTTGACGGGTTTGGTCGGGCGCTGCAGACCCAGCAGCTGGTAGATCCGGGCAAGGCCTGGGCGGTGGGCGCAGACGGCTCGCTGATCGTGGAAAACGGCCAGATCAAGGAAGTCGATGCCGACCCGCGCTGGCGCATCAGCGAACGCGTCGAGTACAACAACAAGGGCCTGCCGGTGCGTCAGTTCCGGGGTTTTTTTGCCAACACTCACCGCTATGTCAACGACCAGTCGCTGCGCGAGTCGGGCTATTTCGATCAGGTGTTTTATGACGCCTTGGGCCGACAGATCAGACTGATCAACGCCAAGGGTGATTTTTCTCGCGAGTCGTATCACCCGTGGTATCACGCCAGCGAGGACTTCAATGACACCGCCGAGTCACCGCTGCCTGTAAGGGTGCAGCGGTCATGATCGCCAGCCTGCATCGGCGTACGCCGGCGCTGGCGGTGAGCGATGCGCGCGGTTTGCCAGTGCGGCAGATCGCATATCTGCGCACTGTCGCCGATGAGCCGCCCGTTGTCCTGGTGACCCGACAGCAGCATGACCACGCGGGCCGAGTGGTCGAGCAGTGGGATTCGCGTCTTGCGGTGCCGGCGCTGATCGCGGTACACCGCCTCGACGGCGCGCTACTGCGGTCGGCCAGCGTCGATTCCGGCTGGCGCCTGCACTTGCCGGGGCCGGCCGGGGAGCCCTTGCAGCGTTGGGACCAGCGCCACACGCGCTGGAACTCGACCTTCGATGCACAACTGCGCGTGCTGACGCTTGCCGAAAACGCCGAGGTAACCGACAGGTTCACCTATGCCGATGCGTTGGCTGATGCCGGACGCAATCAGCGTGGCCAATTGCTGGAACAGAACGATCGTTCGGGCACATTGACAGTGGACAGCTTTTCTCTTGCCGGCCAAGCGCTGAAAGAAACCCGCACTTTTGCCGACGCCCTGGCGTTCAGCAGTCAGCGGCGGTTCAGTCCACTGGGCGCAGTGCTGGAGCAGACCGACGCCGGCGGCCACCGGCAACTGTCACGCTACGGTCTGGCCGGGCAACCCAGACAATTGCATCTGCTGATCAACGGCCACACCGAATGGCAAACGGTGTTGCAGGATGCGCAGTACAACGCCACTGACCAGATCGTCGAACAACAGGCTGGCAACCAGGTGCGCGGTCGCTGGAGCTACGACCCCGCCGACGGCCGTCTGCACACCCAGTCCAGCCGCAAGAGCGACGGCAGTGTCTTGCAGGATCTCGAATACTTTTACGACCGCGTCGGCAACATCCTGCGCATCGAAGATCATGCGTTCGAGCCGCATTATTTTGCCAACCAGCGCGTCGACGGCCACCGCGAATTCAGCTACGACTCGCTTTACCGATTGATCCACGCCACGGGTTACGACGACGCGCCACCAAGCGATATTCCCGGCCTGCCGCAACCGACCGACCCGAACAACCGCCTCAACTACACCCAGACCTACCAATACGACCACGGCGGCAACCTGATCGAGTTGCGGCATGTGCGCGCCGGCAACAATTACACCCGGCGAATGCACATTGATTCGCGCAGCAATCGCGGGGTGCGCTGGGCAGAAGGCGTCGATCCGGACTTCGACACGCTGTTCGACCGCCACGGCAATCAACAGGCCGTGCACCCCGGCAAACCTCTGCTCTGGACTGTTCGTGACGAAGTGCAACAGGTGACGCTGGTCGGCCGCGAAAATCAGATTTGCGATATCGAGCGATACGAATACAGCCAGGGGATGCGCGTTTTCAAACGCCACGAATACCTGGCCGCCAACGCCGAACATTTTCATCAGGTGCGCTATTTGCCAGGCCTGGAAATCCGTACCAAAGACAACGGCGAAGAACTGCACATCATCAGCGTCGGCAGCGCGCGCTGCCTGCACTGGGTGGCGAACAAACCCGATGGCATCGATGCTGATCAATTGCGCTACAGCCTTGAGGATCATCTCGGTTCCTGCGTGATCGAACTCGATCAACAGGCGCGACTGATCAGCCAGGAAGGTTATTACCCGTTTGGCGAGACCGCATGGATGGTCGCGCGCTCAGCGCTTGAAGTGAGCTACAGGTTTGTCCGTTATTCGGGCAAGGAAATGGATGTCAGCGGGTTGTATTACTACGGCGCCCGGTATTACGCGCCGTGGTTGCAGCGCTGGATCAGCACGGATGCGGAGCAGGCGGATGGTTTGAATCTGTATGCGTTTGTGGGCAATAACCCGATGCGCTATGTAGATCCAGACGGAAACAAAAGAGCGGAAGGCGTCATCATGCTGGCATCGCAGTTTGTTTCTGCAGTCAACGAACATTCCCAACAGGTGGTCGCCCAGCTACATAACATCCTCTATCCGCAGCCCGCTGCCGCGAACATGCTTATGAATTTTGCCGTAGAAGGTGGCTATTGGCTTGCCTCGACGTACCACGGAGGCAATCTGGGTAGCGGCCTTGTCGAACCCGTTCTTCCCATGCCTGACGCCAACATATTTCCCACACCCGCCGGGCTTATCGGCGGCAACATCGCCGGCGATGTCACCGCAGGCATGATCGCTCCGGTAGCAGAGAGTGCCGGGCTGGGGTTTGGTCCGCTTATTCCGCAGACGTCGAAAATGTCTGTCAGTGCCATTGACGAACGATTGGGCGTCAGTGGCGCCGTCAGCGAAATCAATTCCTGGTCAGACATGACGGACGAACTGCTCAACCCGGCGCTCGATTCTGTCCTCAATCCCGACTTCATCATGAATAGAGTGGTTGGCTCAGTATTCTCGATCATTCCCCATTTTCTGACGCTGTTCACCAGGGCCGTGGAGAACGAGGACATCAAGAATCGGCTCGATCCAGTGAAAATCGAAAAAATCGAAAAAATGCTCGATGAATGGAAAGCTGCCGTCGGGCAACGCGCTGCCTGGGCAGAAAACGCATTCGATGCCTTGGGCACGGACGCCATCGACCCTGCAAACGTACTGACCAACGTCACTCATATGACGTCCCCCGAAGCCCTGGCACCGATCACTCGCTCAGGACTGCGCCAGCAAACCAAAACCACCTTGGGCCACATCAGCCGCGCGCAAAACATGCTCGCCTACTACAAGGAAACGGGCTCAACGGACAATCAGCACCTGTTAAGGCAAGCTCATCAGGCAAGCAAAAAACCGCACGGGCGGTTGTATAACTGGTACACCCAAGGATGAAAGCCGGAGCAGTCCATTGGCGTACGCCGATGCTTGCCGTGACAGACCCTCGCCAGTTGCCGGTACGGCGGATCGAGTACCTTCGCGAAACAGCGAACGGCGTCGTCATCGCTCTGGTCACGCGCCAACAGCACGACCCGGCAGGCAGACTGATAGCCCAGCGGGACCCACGCCTGCCCGAGGCCAACCTCACTGCCATTCATGCACTGAACGGCGAACGGTTGAAAACCGGCAGTGTCGATGCCGGCTGGCGCTTGAGTCTGCCAGGCCTGGCGGGCGAGCCGTTGCAGCGCTGGGATGCGCGCGGCAACCATTGGCGGACGACCTTCGATGAGCAACTGCGCAAAGTGGCGGTCGATGAAAACAACGAGGCCGGTGTCGACATCTTCACCTACGCTGGCGCCACGGCTGATGCAGGATATAACCAGCGCGGCAAGTTGCTGGAACAGAAGGATCGCTCGGGCTCCCTGCGCACCGACAGCTTCGCCCTTGTCGACCACACGCTGAGCGAAACCCGCACTTTCCACGAGGGTGCAGCGTTCACCAGCCGATATGTGTTCAGCCCGCTGGGTGCAGTGCTTGAGCAGACCGACGCTGGCGGCCATTGGCAGCAATCGCGCTACGGTCTGGCCGGACAACTCAAACAAATGCATCTGCTGATCAATGGCAAAACCGATTGGCAGACGGTGTTGCAAGTCATCAGCTACAACGCCGCCAACCAGATCATTGAGCAACTGGCCGGCAACGATGTGCGCAGTCGCTGGACCTACGACCCGGCGGACGGCCGTCTGCACACCCAGTCCAGCCGCAAGAGCGACGGCAGTGTCTTGCAGGATTTCGAATACTTTTACGACCGCGTCGGCAACATCCTGCGCATCGAAGATCATGCGTTCGAGCCGCATTATTTTGCCAACCAGCGCGTCGACGGCCACCGCGAATTCAGCTACGACTCGCTTTACCGATTGATCCACGCCACGGGTTACGACGACGCGCCACCAAGCGATATTCCCGGCCTGCCGCAACCGACCGACCCGAACAACCGTCTCAATTACACCCAGACCTACCAATACGACCACGGCGGCAACCTGATCGAGTTGCGGCATGTGCGCGCCGGCAACAATTACACCCGGCGAATGCACATTGATTCGCGCAGCAATCGCGCGGTGCGCTGGGCAGAAGGCGTCGATCCGGACTTCGACACGCTGTTCGACCGCCACGGCAATCAACAGGCCGTGCACCCCGGCAAACCTCTGCTCTGGACTGTTCGTGACGAAGTGCAACAGGTGACGCTGGTCGGCCGCGAAAATCAGATTTGCGATATCGAGCGATACGAATACAGCCAGGGGATGCGCGTTTTCAAACGCCACGAATACCTGGCCGCCAACGCCGAACATTTTCATCAGGTGCGCTATTTGCCAGGCCTGGAAATCCGTACCAAAGACAACGGCGAAGAACTGCACATCATCAGCGTCGGCAGCGCGCGCTGCCTGCACTGGGTGGCGAACAAACCCGATGGCATCGATGCTGATCAATTGCGCTACAGCCTTGAGGATCATCTCGGTTCCTGCGTGATCGAACTTGATCAACACGCACAACTGATCAGCCACGAAGGTTATTACCCGTTTGGCGAGACCGCATGGATGGTCGCGCGCTCAGCGCTTGAAGTGAGCTACAGGTTTGTCCGTTATTCGGGCAAGGAAATGGATGTCAGCGGGTTGTATTACTACGGCGCCCGTTATTACGCGCCGTGGTTGCAGCGTTGGGTCAGTGCAGACCCTGCGGGGGATGTGGACGGGTTGAATCTGTATGCGATGGTGTCGAACAACCCGATGGTCAATGTCGATACCGATGGCCGCAGACAGTTCGACTTTTCCCAAATCGTCGGTGTGTTTCGCACCACAGCCAACGTCGCGAGCCAGGCTCATGATGCAGCAACTGAATTTGATGGTCCCGATGACGAAGCCGATGTCAGCCAGGAAACCCGGGCCGGGATGACCTTCCGCCGCTACCTCTTCAGCAAAAACGGATTGGGGGCTTTCGGTCTGGGTTTCACTGTCGGTGCCGCCGTCGGCGGAGCGGCCGGTTCGTTCGCACCGGTCATTGGCAACACGATTGGCGGTTTTGTCGGTGGTCTGCTCGGCGGATTGGGAGCAGCCTTTATTCGTTACCGGTTTTTCAAGCGCGGCATTCGCGTAACCGAAGCGCTGCACACGGCTGAAGTGCGCGACGCCACACAAACCATTGCGCAGGGTGCAAATGATTTGGCCAATGGCACGCTGCCACAGTCCATTCAGGAAGGGATCAACCAGCTCCGGCAAACAGCCACAGAGGCCATTCTGCAAAAGGTCCAAAAGATGGCCCCACTCGATCAGCTTGATTTCGCAAAACTAGTGGACGAGGGCCTTTCCGTCGCTGACGCTTACCGCACGATAACGGCTAAAACCACTGCGCTTATCAACAACACCCGGGACGCACTGGAAACGACTCGAGACGTACTTGATAACCTCAGCGAAGCAGAGGATGTGACTGAACGCCTGAAACAACTGGAACAGTCAATTGCTGACGAGCCACGTCCCAGACCCGTGCCGAAACCACGGCTGAATCTACAGCGAAGACGTTCGGTGCAGGAAACGGCCGTATGACCCACGTGGCCCGCGCGGACAGCACGCCGGGCCACCTCGGCGCATGCTATCGTGCCCGCCCGTCCTGCCGACCCTTCGCCCAGCATGCTGCCGACTTCCCGTACCCTGCGTCTGTCGTTGTATACCCTGCTGATCATCGCCGGTACCGCACTGGCCGCGACGCTGGCGATCCGTCACGCCGAACGTCAGGCACTGGAAGAAGACGCCGCCCGCGCCAATCAGCAACTGGCGCTGTATGCCAACTCGCTGCACACCCTGATCGACCGCTACCGCGCCCTGCCCGCCGTGCTGGCGCTGGACCCGCAACTGCGTACTGCGCTGACAGGTCCGGTGGATGCCGAAGAACAAGCGGCGCTGAACCTGAAACTGGAAAAGATCAACGGCGCGGCACAGTCCTCGACCCTGGAATTGCTTGATCGTAGCGGTCTGGCCGTGGCGGCGAGCAACTGGCGGTTGCCGAGCAGTTACGTTGGCCACAACTACGGTTTTCGCCCGTACTTCAGCCAGACCCGCACCCAAGGCAGCGGGCGGTTTTATGCGGTGGGCGTGACCAGCGGGATTCCCGGCTATTTCCTTTCCAGTGCAGTACTCAGCGACAACGACGAGTTTCTCGGCGCAATGGTAGTCAAGCTGGAGTTCCCGGAGCTTGAGCGCGAGTGGCGCCAGGGCAGCGACACGCTGCTGGTCAGCGACGCACGCGGGATCATTTTCATCGCCAATCAGCCGGGCTGGCGCTATCGCGCGCTGCGGCCGTTGAGTGCCAGCGACATGGCCGAAATCAAGGCCACGCGGCAGTACGACAAACAGACATTGCTGCCGTTGACGCATCTGGCGCTGCGCCGTTTCGATGACAACAGCGACCTGCGCCGCGTCGAAGGCCCGGACGGCACCGCCGATTATTTGTGGGAATCGCTGCCGCTGGCCGCCGAAGGCTGGACCCTGCATCTGCTGCGCCGTCCGCAGGTGGCGTTCGAAGACCTGCGCAATGCCGGGCTGGCCGCCGCCGGGGTGTGGCTGGCAGTGGTGTTTCTGTTGCTGCTTCTCAATCAGCGCTGGCGCCTGTCGAAGATCCGCCAGCGCAACCGCGAAGAGCTGGAACGGCTGGTGGAGGAACGCACCCGCGACCTGCGCACCGCGCAAGAAGGTCTGGTGCAATCGGCCAAACTGGCCGCGCTCGGGCAAATGTCCGCCGCGCTGGCCCATGAAATCAATCAACCGCTGACCGCTCAGCGCATGCAACTGGCGACGCTGCGCTTGCTGCTCGAACACGGCCGCGTCGACGATGCCTACAAAGCGCTGAAACCGGTGGACGACATGCTCACGCGCATGGCCGCCCTCACCGGCCATCTCAAGACCTTCGCGCGCAAGAGCCCCAGCGGTTTGCGTGAACGCCTGGACTTGGCGACCGTGGTCGATCAGGCCTTGCAACTGCTCGATGCACGGCTGCGTGACGAACAGGTCAGCCTGGTGCTGCACCTGACCCGCCCGGCATGGGTGCGCGGTGATGCAATTCGCCTCGAACAGGTATTGATCAACCTGCTGCGCAACGCACTGGATGCGATGCACGGCAAACCCTGCAAGCGTCTGGAAATCCGCCTGCAGGCCGATGAGCAACTGTGGCACCTGAGCGTCAGCGACAATGGCGGCGGGATTGCCGAAGAACATCTGGCCCAGGTGTTCGACCCGTTCTTCACCACCAAACCGGTGGGTGATGGTCTGGGCCTTGGCCTGGCGGTATCGTTCGCCATCGTGCATGAATCCGGCGGCCGCCTGAGCGCCGAGAATGGCGACGCTGGCGCGGTGTTCAGCCTGACCTTGCCGATCGATCTGGAGGCACACATCTGATGCTCAATTCGGTGATGGTGGTCGATGACGAAAGCAGCATTCGCAGCGCCGTCGAACAGTGGCTGAACCTGTCGGGGTTCGAGGTGCAACTGTTCAGCCGTGCCGAAGAATGCCTCGCCGCCCTGCCCGCGCACTTTGCCGGGGTAATCCTCAGCGACGTGCGCATGCCCGGCATGGGCGGGCTGGCGTTATTGGCCGATGTGCAGAAACGCGATGCCGATCTGCCGGTGATTCTGCTTACCGGCCACGGCGATGTGCCGATGGCGGTCGAAGCGATGCGCGACGGCGCCTACGACTTCCTGGAAAAACCGTTCAGCCCGGAGAGCCTGCTGGGCAGCTTGCGCCGGGCGCTGGACAAACGTCGCCTGGTTCTGGAGAACCGCGCGCTGCACGAACAGGCCGACCACCGCGCCAGACTCGATGCGACCCTGCTCGGCGTTTCCCGTGGCTTGCAGACCCTGCGCCGGCAAGTGCTGGATCTGGCCGCGTTGCCGGTCAACGTGCTGATTCGCGGCGAAACCGGCAGCGGCAAAGAACTGGTCGCGCGCTGCCTGCATGATTTCGGCCCGCGCGCAGACAAGCCGTTTGTGGCGCTGAACTGCGCGGCGATCCCCGAGCAACTGTTCGAAGCCGAGTTGTTCGGCCACGAGAGCGGCGCGTTCACCGGTGCCTCGGGCAAGCGCATCGGCAAACTCGAATATGCCGATGGCGGCACGCTGTTTCTCGACGAGATCGAAAGCATGCCCCTGGCCCAGCAAGTGAAACTGCTGCGGGTGTTGCAGGAGCAAAAGCTGGAACGGCTGGGCTCGAACCAGAGCATCCGCGTCGATCTGCGGATTGTCGCGGCGACCAAGCCTGACCTGCTCGACGAAGCGCGCGCCGGACGCTTTCGCGAAGATCTGGCCTATCGCCTGAATGTCGCCGAGCTGCGCTTGCCGCCGCTGCGCGAGCGCCGCGAAGACATTCCGTTGCTCTTCGACACCTTCGCCCGCCAGGCCGCCGAGCGCCTCGGTCGCACCTTTGCGCCGTTGAGCGGCGCGCAGCTGAGTCACCTGCTCAGCCATGACTGGCCGGGTAACGTGCGCGAACTGGCGAACGTTGCCGAACGCCAGATACTGGGGCTGGATGAACCGGTGCCGGGGATCGATCCCGGGCAATCGCTAGCCGCACAGCAGGAAGCGTTTGAGGCGCAATGTCTACGTGCGGCGCTGACCCGGCACAAAGGTGATGTGAAAGCGGTGCTTGAGGAGCTGCAACTGCCGCGCCGCACGTTCAATGAAAAAATGCAGCGGCATGGGTTGAGTCGGGAGATGTTTCTGGCCGAATGATTTTGTGTGGGCTGAACCATCCCCCTCACCCCAACCCTCTCCCCCAAGGGGCGAGGGGTAAAGGGAGCTGATCTTCACGCTTTTCAAAACCTGAGTTCGACTCGATAGCTCAGGTCGGTGCACCTCGAACAATCCACTCAATCAGTCCCCTCTCCCCTTGGGAGAGGGCTAGGGTGAGGGCTGTTGATCTTTACGCCGATAAGCGGAAATCCGCTCACGCAGCCAAATTGGTCGGCACAAATCCGCTCACGCTTTCCTGCCACCCCCTCTAAACCGGCCCTCCCCCCCGTTGGCACAGCTCCTGCTATAGCCCCGGCAGGCTGCGTTTCGACGCGCTTCACAAAAACAATTAAACGAAGGATCCTTCGATGGATAACTCCAACGCCCTGCCACTTGGGTCGGCGGCTGCGCCGATCAAAGCAAGAACCACCGCCAGCCGGATCAAATCGATCTTCAGCGGTTCCGTCGGCAACATGGTCGAGTGGTACGACTGGTACGTGTATGCCGCCTTCTCGCTGTACTTCGCAAAAACCTTCTTTCCCGCCGGTTCCACCACTGCGCAGTTGATGAATACTGCGGCGATCTTCGCCGTCGGCTTTCTGATGCGTCCGATCGGCGGTTGGCTGATGGGCATGTACGCCGACAAGGTCGGCCGCAAGAAAGCCCTGATGGCCTCGGTCTACCTGATGTGCTTCGGCTCGCTGCTGATCGCGCTGAGCCCGAACTACGAAACCATCGGCATCGGCGCGCCGATCCTGCTGGTGTTCGCCCGTCTGCTGCAAGGCCTGTCGGTCGGTGGCGAATACGGCACCTCGGCCACTTACCTCTCGGAGATGGCGACCAAGGAACGTCGTGGCTTCTTCTCCAGTTTCCAGTACGTGACCCTGATCTCTGGCCAGCTCATCGCGCTGGGCGTATTGATCGTGCTGCAGAACACGCTGACCACTGAGCAACTGTACGCGTGGGGCTGGCGCATTCCGTTCGCCATCGGCGCGCTGTGTGCCGTGGTTGCGCTCTACCTGCGTCGCGGCATGGAAGAAACCGAGTCGTTCACCAAGAAAGAAAAGTCCAAGGAAAGCGCGATGCGCACCTTGATGCGTCACCCCAAAGAGCTGTTGACCGTGGTCGGCCTGACCATGGGCGGCACGCTGGCGTTCTATACCTACACCACCTACATGCAGAAATATCTGGTCAACACGGTGGGCATGAGCATTTCCGATTCGACCACCATTTCCGCCGCCACGCTGTTCCTGTTCATGTGTCTGCAACCGATCATCGGCGGCCTGTCGGACAAGATCGGTCGTCGCCCGATCCTGATCGCGTTTGGTGTCCTGGGGACGATCTTCACCGTGCCGATCCTGATGACCCTGCACACCATCCAGACCTGGTGGGGCGCGTTCTTCCTGATCATGGCGGCGCTGATCATCGTCAGTGGCTACACCTCGATCAACGCGGTGGTCAAAGCCGAACTGTTCCCGACCGAAATCCGTGCCCTGGGCGTCGGCCTGCCGTACGCACTGACCGTGTCGATCTTCGGCGGCACCGCCGAATACATCGCGCTGTGGTTCAAGAGCATCGGCATGGAAACCGGTTACTACTGGTACGTGACCGCGTGCATCGCCGTGTCGTTACTGGTGTACATCACCATGAAGGACACCCAGAAGCATTCGCGCATTGTGACTGACTGATCGGGTTCACAACGCCACTGCAACGGTGGCTTTGCTGGCCCTTCGCGAGCAGGCTCGCTCCTACACTGGATCGGTGGTTGCACCAATCCCTTGTAAGAGTGAGCCTGCTCGCGATAGGGCTCCACGGTCTACAGGCTTAAGAATCAACCTCCCCCTGAAATCGATTAATCGCTAATTAATCCCGCCACCGCATCCTGCCCCTACCTGATCGATGACCTGCGCGACGCTCGCTCCTGCGAAGAAAGCGAAAAACATGCGCCGCCCTTAATATCAAGTTAATCGATAGTTTTTAGCATTAATTTGCGATTTTCAATCACTTTAATTGGCGTAGCATCTAACCCATGCAAGACACACACGCCAACTCATCCGGAGTAGCCGCCATGAAAACCCGACTGATGCTTGCCCTGACCCTGTCCGTACTGGCTGCCAACACCTTCGCTGCCGATGGCTCGGACCGAACCAAATCCGCCGACTTCATTTCCGGCGCCACTGCTGCCATCGAAACCAGCCATTCGAGCACTTATGCCGCGGACGGTTTCGACAAGACCCACATTGGCAAAACCGTCGCCGCCGATGGTTTCGACAAAACCGGTACGGCCGACGCAATCAGCTGAGTCACCGCAGTCCTCACACAGCCCGGCTCAGTCCGGGCTTGCTCATTTTCGGGCATTGCAAACATACCTGTGGGAGCGAGCCTGCTCGCGATAGCGCCATATCAGTCAATGCAGTTGTAACTGATACACCGCTATCGCCAGCAGGCTGGCTCCCACAGGGGATTTGCATCTGGCTGGAAATCTGCGACGTGGGCTTGCACTATGTAGCGCTCGAAAAACATTTCGCAGGACCACCCGCCATGCCCGATGACATCCACTTCTACGAACCCGCCAACGGCCACGGCCTGCCACACGATCCGTTCAACGCCATCGTCGGCCCGCGGCCCATCGGCTGGATTTCCTCGCAGAGTGCCGAAGGTCAGCTCAACCTGGCGCCTTACAGTTTTTTCAACGCGTTCAACTACATTCCGCCGATCATTGGCTTTTCCAGCGTCGGTCGCAAAGACAGCCTGAACAACATCGAGCAGACCGGCGAATTCGCCTGGAACCTCGCCACGCGGCCACTGGCCGAGCAGATGAACCAGAGCTGCGCGATGGTCGCGCCTGAGGTGAACGAGTTCGAACTGGCGGGATTGACGACCGTAGCGTCGAAGGTGATCGCCGTGCCGCGCGTGGCGCAAAGCCCGGTGTCCTTCGAGTGCAAGGTCACGCAGATCATTCAGTTGCAGCGCGCCGATGGCGAAACGGTGCCGAGCTGGCTGATCCTCGGCGAAGTGGTCGCCGTGCACATCGCCAAGTGGTTGCTGAAAGACGGCATCTACGACACCGCCGCGGCCCAACCGATTTTGCGCGGCGGCGGGCCGGCGGATTATTTCCAGTTGGGGCCGGAGGCGCTGTTCAAGATGTGGCGTCCGGGCGCAGGCAAGTAAACGCTTACCAGATCAACTCGGCGTCATCAGTGACGCCCTTGAGTTTGTCCAGCTCATTGATCGCGGCGTCGTCGGCGGCAATCGCACCGGGGAACACTTGCTCATCGAGCAGTTTGTGAAAGCGTGGCGCACCGCCATCGACCAGGGCCTTGACCGCGATTGCCGCGTAATAACCCTTGTTGCCGCCCAACTCGACGGGGACCACTGCGGAAACCGCTTCGAAGCGTTCGAACTCTTTACGTGCCATGTCACACATCCCGGCTCAGACAAATAAGCCGGCCATTAAACCCTCAACCGACGAGTTTGTGTACCGGCGCCGGGCACTGGCGCAGGGCTTGTGCAGCCGAGACGTCGCGGAAGGTGTGAAAATCGAGGCTGTTGACCACCAGGTCCTGCACCAGCTCGGCGAAAACTTCCATCGATGGACTATTGAAATAGGCGGTCATCATCGGCTGACTGCTCCAGAACCCGGACACCAGCCACAGCTCTGGATCGCACTGCGATTGTTGCAAGGAAAAACTCAGGCAACCGGGTGCCGATCGTGAAACTTCGATCAACGCGCTCAGGCGCACACCGAGTTCCGCCGAACGCCCGGCTTGGGCACGAACGAAGGCCATGTGACTGACAGGCATCTGCTTGGACATGATCAACCCTCCATGAAATCGCGTGGCAGCCAGGGACGGGCTGCGACTGAAGCAAAGATTAAGCGCCGAGCCGTTTGCGCCGTTAGTCGATTCCTGTCGACGAGTTGCCCAATCCTGCGTGGCTGCGCGCTGCACCTGTAACAAGCTGTAAATCCGTGTCACAGGCTTGTCATACGGTGTATCAAGCAAGTTTGCCGGGCTGCGTCCTGCTGTGGCTCGGCAGCCAGGCAAGCGCCGGCAGAATCAGGCAAGCATTTGACAGAATGTGTCTACCGCTCGCGCTTGCACAAACTTATGCTCTGCTGCATTCCACCTCACCTGCCGAGGATGCCGTGCATGACGTCATTCGATCGTTTTCAAGCCGAACCCACTGCTGACATGGAAAAACAGCGCGCGGAGCTGGCGGCAATCATTCGCCGCAACACCAGCGACGATGGCAGCTACCAGACCGCCATTGGCTCGCTGTTCATGTCGCGTCACACCAAATCCCACGACTTCGCCCCGGTGCTTGCGCAACCGGCGCTGTGCATCATGGCGCAGGGGCGCAAAGAGGTGCGGCTGGCCGACGAATTCTTCAATTACGACCCGCTGAATTACCTGGTGGTATCGGTTTCGATGCCGCTGAGCGGGCGCGTGGTCAATGTCTCGCCGGACGAACCGATCCTCGCCGTGCGCCTGGATATCGACCCGACCGAAATCACCGCGCTGATCGCCGACGCCGGCCCGATGGGCGTACCGACCCGGCCGACCGGGCGTGGCCTGTACGTGGAGCGCATCGACAGTTCGATGCTCGACGCGGTGCTGCGTCTGGCCCGACTGCTCGATGCACCGAAAGACATCGCCATGCTCGCGCCGCTGATTCGCCGCGAGATTCTCTATCGCCTGCTGCGCAGTCCGCAGGGCCATCGCTTGTACGAAATCGCGATTGCCAACAGCCAGAGCCATCGCATCAGCCAGGCGATCAAATGGCTCAACGGCAACTTCGAGCAGCCGCTGCGCATCGATGATCTGGCCAAAGAAGTGAACCTCAGCGTCTCGACCCTGCATCACCGCTTCAAGGCGATGACGGCGATGAGTCCGTTGCAGTATCAGAAGCAATTGCGCTTGCAAGAGGCGCGGCGCCTGATGCTGACCGAAGGGCTGGAAGCGTCGGCCGCGGGGTACCGCGTGGGCTATGAAAGCCCGTCGCAATTCAGCCGCGAGTACAGCCGCCTGTTTGGCGCGCCGCCGCTTAGAGATCTGGCGCGGTTGCGGCTGACGGTCTGATACCGACATTGCGCTGTGTCGACTGACGCCATCGCTGGCAAGCCAGCTCCCACAGGGTTTTATGCTGAACAGAGAATTTGTGCACACCCCGAAAAACCTGTGGGAGCTGGCTTGCCAGCGATGGGGTCAGTCAAGACAACCTCAATCCAAAATCAGGCACCGAGCACCCGGCACGCCTCAGCCGGCAAGGTCACCGACACCGGATGCCCAACCCCCAGTCCGATCCCCTGACACGGCGTGCTCAGCGCAGTAAACGTCACCCCCGAACATTCCACCGTGGTTTCGATGGTCGCGCCGATATCGCGCACGAACGTCACCTTGCCCAGCAAACGATTCCCCGCCGTTGCCTGCGCGGCAGACAGTTGCAGGTCCTCCGGGCGGATCAGCATTTTCACTTTTTGCCCGACGACGATACTGCTGCAGATCGGTACCTGCAGCGCATCACCGCCCGGCAGGCTGACCTTGCCGTCGCCCAGTGCCGTGGCCGCAAAAATATTGCCCGAGCCAATGAAGTCAGCGACAAACTCGTTGGCCGGATGGCGATAGATTTCGATCGGCGTCCCTACCTGCTGGACCTTTTGCTCGCCCAGCACCACGACGATATCGGCCATGGTCATCGCCTCGCGCTGATCGTGGGTGACCATGATCGTGGTGATGTTAAGGCGTTGCTGCAGTTGGCGGATTTCCACCTGCATCGATTCGCGCAGTTTGGCGTCGAGCGCCGACAAAGGCTCGTCGAGCAACAGAATCTTCGGATGCGAGGCGATCGCCCGGGCAATCGCCACGCGCTGGCGTTGCCCGCCGGAAAGCTTCGCCACCGGGCGATCGATCATGGCCTGCAACTGGATCAGCTCGAGCAACTCCACCACGCGTTTTTGCTGGTCAGCCTTGCTCACGCCGCGCAGTTTCAGCGGATAGGCAATGTTCTCGCCCACCGTCATGTGCGGGAACAACGCCAGCGACTGGAACACCATGCCGAAGTTGCGCAGGTGCGCCGGGGTGTGGCCGATGTCTTCGCCATCGAGGCGAATCTCGCCGCCGCTAAGGGTTTCCAGGCCGGCGATCATCCGCAGCAAAGTGGTTTTGCCGCAGCCGGAAGGGCCGAGAAAACACACCAGCTTGCCTTCCGGCAAATGCAGGTTGACGTCTTGTACCGCGCACGCCGAACCGTAGAATTTTTCGACGTTTTCCAAAATCAGACCAGTCATGTTGCACCTCAAATCAAAAGGAAACGCCGCCCTCGCCCACCAGCTTCTCCAGCGCCCAGATCAGGACGAAGTCGATCAGCACGATCAGCACGGCAAACGAGAACACGGTAGGGTCGAGCGATGACACGGTGCGGCTGTACATCCAGATCGGCACGGTCATGACGTCGATGGTGTAGAGGAAATAGGTCACGGTGAATTCGTTGAACGAGACGATGAACGCCAGCAGCATGCCCGCCAGAATCCCCGATTTCATCAACGGCACCACCACATCGATGATCGCCCGCAGTGGCGAGGCACCGAGCATCCGCGCCGCCTCTTCGACTTCGCTGCCAATGGAAAGCATCGCTGCAGTGCAATTTTTCACCACGAACGGCAACGCCAGAATCACATGGGCGATCACCAGCCGCGAAGTGGTCATATGGAACGGCAGGCTGTCGAACACCAGCAGCAACGCAAGCCCCAGCACTACCATCGGAAACACCAGCGGCAGCGACATCAGCTGCAGGGCTACGGCCTTGCCGCGAAACTCGCAGCGGGTCAGCGCATAGGCCGCCGGTACCGCAATCAACGTAGCGAAGATCATGGTCAGGCATGCCACCACCAGGCTGGTGGCCATGGCCTGGCCGAGGCTCAGTACGTCGCTGGCGTCCGGCGACACAAAAGTGTGCCAGGCCGCCTTGTACCACTGCAGGCTGTAGCTGCTCGGCGGGAAATCGAGGTTCGACGCGCCGCTGAACGACATCACGATCATGGTCAGGATCGGCAACACCGCCAACAGCAGAATGCACCCGGAAAGAATGCCGGCGAACTTGCCGGTATCGCCGGGCAGCAACGCCATGCGCTTTTTGCTCAGAACACTCATTGCGAAGCCTCCAGCAGACGCCGACGACGGCCGGTGATGTATTCGGATAACGTCATGATCAGCAGCGTGGTGACGATCAACACCACCCCGGCTGCTGACGCGGCGGGCCAGTTCATCAGCGGGGCGATCTGGTCATGCACCATCACCGCCAGCATCGGCACGCGCCGGCCGCCGAGCAGTAGCGGCACGACGAAACTGCTGGCGTTGTAGGCGAACACCAGCGTCGCACCGGTAATGATCCCCGGCAGACTCATCGGTAACACCACCTGACGGAACACTTGAAAACGACTGGCGCCGAGGGTTGCCGCCGCTTCCTCGTAACTGCGCGCGACACCGCGCATGGCGCTGGCGATCGGTAGCACGGCCAGCGGGAACGCGGTCTGCACCAGGCCCATGAGCACGCCGTTCTGGTTGTACAGCAACATGATCGGCCGCTTGATCAGGCCCAGGCCCATCAGCGCCTGGTTGAGCATGCCGGCGGGGCCCAGGATCACCAGCCAGCCGTAGCTTTGCAGCAGCAGATTGACCAGCAACGGCAACAGCACCGCAGCGAGAAAAATCCGCCGCACGAACGGCGAGGTCAGCCGCGACATGGTGTACGCCACCGGGATCGCCAGCAGCACGGCGATCACCGCGCTGATCAGCGCCAGACGCAACGTCAGCAGCAAGGATTTCAGGTAATAGGGTTCGAGCAACTGCGCGTAACTGGCGAGGCTGAAACCGCTCCATTCCGCGCCTTTGGTGCCAACGCTCATGCGCAGCACCAGCAGGCTGGCGGCGATCAGCACGCCGAGAAACAGCATCGACGGTGAAAGGAAAAGCCACGCCCGCGCGGTCGGTGAAACAGCGCGCGCCGGGCGCCCGGCAGCGGCGCCGACCGCTTGGGTCAGGGATTGATGTTCCATAGCAATGATCTCGTCAATGGAAAAACAACTGACGAACACGACTCTTCAAACCACCCCCGATCCCTTGTAGGAGTGAGCCTGCTCGCGATAGCGGTGTGTCAGTCACCTTGATAGGTTGACGGGTATGACGCTATCGCGAGCAGGCTCACTCCTACAGGGGGTTGCGGTGTTCTGAAGACTGGTGTTCGGCTCAGGAAGAAAAAATTTCCGTATAGCGACGAATCCATTGATCATGCACGGTCGCCAGGAAGGCGTTGTCGTGCATGATCGCCTTTTCGGCGATCTGCTCCGGGGTGAGGATGAACGGGCTCTTGCGCGCTTCGGCGGAAATGATCGCCTTGGCGTTTACCGGGCCGTTGAAGATGTCTTCGGCCATTTTGCCCTGCACCAGCGGGTCCAGAGAGTGATTGATGAAGGCGTAGGCCAGGTCGGTGTCGCCGGGACGGTTCTTCGGCATCACCGAAAGCATCAGGTCGGTGTAGAAACCTTCCTTCATGCCGAACGTGGCACCGAGGCCGTAGTTCGGATCACGAATCTGCTTGGGGAAAAATGCCGGCGCGTACAAGCCGCCCATGTCCAGCGAACCGGTGCGGAACAGCTCGGCAATCTGATTGGGGTTTTCGCCGAGCGTCACCACGCGGTCCTTCAGTTCAGCGAGTTTCTTGAAGCCCGGTTCGATGTTGTGTTCGTCACCGCCGGCCAGTTTCGCGGCGATGATGATCAGGTCCATGGCCTCGGTCCAGTTCGGCGGCGGCAGGAAAATGTTCGGCGCCAGATCGGCGTCCCAAAGGGCGGCGTAACTGGTCGGTGCTTCTTTCTGCGTACGAGTGCTGTAGACCAGACTGTTGCACCACAGCAGATAACCGATGCCGTGGCCATTGGCGCCGGTGCGGTATTGCTCCGGCACGTCGATCAGGTTGGGAATGCGGTTGAGGTCGGGTTTTTCCAGCAGCCCGGCGGCGGCCAGACCTTCGGCGCCGACGCCCGCCAGGGTGATGATGTCGTACTGCGGACGATCGCCGCCGGCCTTGAGTTTGGCGACCATTTCCGAGGTGCTGCCGGTGCGGTCGGCGATGACCTTGGCGCCGGTTTTGGCCTCAAACGTTGCGGCGATGTTACGCAGTGCAGCCAGGCCGGTGTCATCCGACCAGGTCAGCAAGCGCAGGGTCTTGCCGGCGAAACGCGTGTCGCTGGCACTTGCCCGGATGAAGGGCATGCTCAGGGCGGCCGCAGCCACCGAGGCGACGCCGACGGTTTTGATGAATTGACGCCTGTTCAGATCGTGCTCGCCCATGACGGACTCCCTTTGTTCTTTTAAGTATGAGATTGGTCGCAACCGTTGCATCCGCGCGGCCGGATCCGCGCCAGGCCCCGTGTTACAAGGGCTTGAGCGCTGCCGACGGGTTCATCCTGAGGTCGTGCAAAACACCTGACTATCGATAAAAACTCATTGATGCCATGACGCTTGCGCATGCCTCGTTGCGAGGCATGCGCTGCCCTTTTACGGGCGCTCAGCGCGCCCGGATCACATGCTTGATTTCCTGAAACGCCTGCAGGCCCCACGGCCCCAGTTCGCGGCCGATGCTGCTCTGTTTGTAACCGCCCCACGCCGTCTGCGGAAAAATCACTTGCGGCGCGTTGAGCCACACCAACCCGGCCTGCAAGGCATTGGCGACACGTTCGGCGGCCTCGGCGTTACGCGTCACCACACTGGCAACCAGGCCGAACGGGCTGTCGTTGGCCAGCGCAATCGCTTCTTCTTCGCTGCTAAAACTGCGCACGCACAGTACCGGGCCGAAAATCTCTTCGCACCACAGCGCACTGTCGAGAGGCACTTCGGTGAACACCGTCGGCTGCAAAAAAAAGCCGCGCGGCAGGTGCGCCGGACGATTGCCGCCGCAGACCAGCTTCGCTCCGGCGCTGAGGCCGTGATCGATGTGCCCGAGCACGCGCTGGTATTGCGCCTGATTGACCAGTGCGCCCATTTCTACGTCCGCCTCGAACGGGTCGGCCACGCGAATCGCTTGCGCACGCTGCTGCAAACGCTCGAGAAATTCATCCGCCAGTTCATCGGCGACCAGCACGCGGCTGGTCGCCGAGCACATCTGCCCGGCATTGAAGAACCCGCCACCACAGGCCAGCTCCACCGCCAGCTCCAGATCAGCGTCTTCGAGCACCAGCAGCGAAGATTTTCCGCCCAGCTCCAGACTTACGCCCTTCACCGTTTCCGCCGCGCGTTGCATTACCTGCACGCCAACGGCGTTGCTGCCGGTGAAGGAGATCTTGGCAATGCACGGGTCCGCCGACAGCGGCGCGCCCACGGCCAGGCCGGTGCCGCAGACCAGATTGAATACGCCTTCCGGCAGACCGGACTCAGCGATGATCGCCGCCAGTTCCAGCTCCGGCAACGGCGTGACTTCCGAGGGTTTGAGCACCACGCAGCAGCCGGCCGCCAGCGCCGGGGCGAGTTTCCAGGCCGTGGTGACCATCGGGAAATTCCACGGCACGATCAGCCCGACCACACCGCACGGCTCGCGGCGCAGACGTGCACTGAAGTCGTCGCTGGGCAGCGGCACATTCATGTCTCGCTGCGCGTCGAGGCCTTCGGCGAGCTCGGCGTAATACTCGAAGGTCGCGATGACATCGTCGACGTCGATCGCCGCTTCGAACAGCGGTTTGCCGTTGTTGCTCGATTGCAGATTCATCAAGTGCTCGCGACCGTTGCGCACGCCGTTGGCGATGTTGCGCAGGATTGCCGCGCGCTCGGCGCCGCTGGTTTGCGACCAGTCTTTGAATGCGGCGACTGCTGCGGTAATGGCGTGATCGACCGCAAGTTCGTCACCGCCATTGACCGTGGTCAGCAGCGCTTCGGTGGCCGGGTTGATCACCCGCAGATGCTCGCGGCCGGCAGACCATTGGCCGTCGATGTAGAGGCCGTCGAGTGTGGTTGGAAAATTGATCATTGGGCCACCGCCTGCATCCACTGGTTCTGGTCGATTTCGATCACGGTCGGGCCTTGGCGATCAGTAGCGGCACGCAGCGCACTGCGCAATTGCGCTACAGAGCCGATCGCTTCGGCGGCGCAGCCGAGGGCCTTGGCGACGCCGATAAAGTCCGGGGTGTAGATGTCGACACCGACCGGCTCGATGGCGCGGTTGACCATGTATTTCTTGATCTCTTCATAGCCCTGGTTATTCCACAGCAGGACGATCACCGGCGTACGTGCTTCGACGGCGCTGGCCAGTTCCGGCAGGGTGAATTGCAGACCGCCGTCGCCGATCAGGCAGACCACTGGCGGGCGGACGCCTTTCTCTAACGGCCCACCGAGCCAGGCGCCAATGGCCGCCGGCAAGGCATAACCGAGGGTGCCGTAACCGGTCGACGAGTTGAACCAGCGTCGCGGGCGCTCGGGATTGAAGGTGAGGTTGCCGGTGTACACCGGTTGCGTCGAATCGCCGACGAATACCGCGTCAGGCAATTCCTGCAGCACGGTTTCAAGGAAACGCGTCTGCGCCAGGGTCGCGGTGTCCCAGCTCGCGGCCAGGTCATCACGCAGACGAGCTGCGCGTACTTGCCCCCAATCGTTGCGGCGCTCGGCTAGCGGTTTGTGCGACAAGGCGCTGAGCAAGGCCTGCGCGGCGTTGCGCGAGTCGGCAACCAACGCGACGTGTGGCGGATAGTTGCGCACGGTCTGATCGGCATCAATGTCGATACGCAGCAACTTGCCAGGAATCTCGAAACCGCCAGCGAAGGTCACGTCGTAATCGGTCTCGGCCAGCTCGGTGCCGATCGCCAGCACCACATCGGCATCGGCGACCAGCGCGCGGGTGGCGACCAGGCTTTGCGTCGAACCGATCAACAGTGGATGCGTCGAAGGCAGCAGGCCTTTGGCGTTGATGGTCAGCGCGACCGGCGCGTCGAGCAGTTCCGCCAGCTCGCTGAGTTCGGCAGCGGCGTCGATGGCACCGCCACCCGCAAGGATCAGCGGCCGTTGCGCGCCGGCCAACAATTCGGTCATACGGCTGATGGCAGCCGGCGCGGCACCGGCGCGGTCGATATGCACCGGCAGGCTGGCGAGCAGTTCGTCGGCGTCTTCGACCAGCACGTCCAATGGAATTTCGATGTGCACCGGGCGCGGGCGGCCAGCCTGGAACAAGGCAAATGCGCGAGCCAGCACACCTGGCAGTTCCGCGGCCGACATCAAGGTGTGCGAGAACGCCGCGACGCCGCCGATCAGCGCGCTCTGGTTCGGCAATTCGTGCAGCTTGCCGCGCCCGCCGCCCAACTGACTGCGGCTCTGCACGCTGGAGATCACCAGCATCGGAATCGAGTCGGCGTAGGCCTGGCCCATCGCCGTGGTGATGTTGGTCATGCCCGGGCCGGTGATGATGAAGCACACGCCCGGTTTGCCGCTGGTGCGCGCATAACCGTCGGCCATGAAACCGGCGCCCTGCTCATGCCGAGGCGTGACATGGTTGATGCTCGAACGAGCCAGCCCGCGATACAGCTCCACGGTATGCACACCGGGAATGCCGAACACCTGCTCGACCCCGTAACCTTCGAGTAACTTGACCAGTACTTCGCCACACGTCGCCATGTCGATTGCCCTTGTTGTTCGCTGAATACACGGTCTCTTGTAGGAGTGAGCCTGCTCGCGATAGCGGTGTGTCAGTCACATGGTTGTTGCCTGACACACCGCTATCGCGAGCAGGCTCACTCCTACAGAAAGCCGTTCACTGGGGCTCATTGAACGGGCGGCCGCTAGCGGCAACAATCGATTAAAAGTCATACTAGCCATGTCCTCACGTCATACCTTGGATCCACATGAAGCGACTGCCTCCCCTGCCCGCCCTGCACACGTTTCTGGTCACCGCGCAGTGCTGCAACTTCACCCGCGCCGCCGAGCAGCTGCACATTACTCAGGGTGCGGTGAGCCGGCAGATCGCCGGGCTGGAAGAACAGCTCGGCTATCCGCTGTTCATCCGTCTGGCCCGTGGGCTGACGCTGACGGCCGAAGGACGTGAATGGCTGCCGCAGGTGGAGAAAGTCTTCGGGCTCATCAGCGAAGCGACCGAGCAGATCGGGCTCAAGCATCAGACTTTGCAACTCAAGGCACCGAGCTGTGTGATGCGCTGGCTGCTGCCGCGCCTGCTGCAGTGGCAAAAAGAACGTCCGGACGTGCCGGTGAAGCTGACGGCCTCGCTGCAACACGGTGTGGACTTTCAGCGCGAGCAGTTCGATGCCGCCGTGATCTATGGCCCGCCACCGGACCATTCGCCAGGCGCCTTGCACTTGTTCGACGAACAACTGACACCGGTCTGCTCGCCGCAGCTGCTCAACGGTTCAGCCGCGCTGAATTCACCGTCGGATCTGCAGAAGCATCTGTTGCTGCACCCGACCCACGACATTCAGGACTGGTCGGTGTGGCTCGATGCGGCGGGCTTGCAGTTGAGCAATCTCGGCAACGGCCAGCATTTCGAGACGCTGGACCAAGCGATGTCGATGGCCTCGCATGGCACGGGCGTGGCGATCGGGGACTGGTCGCTGATCGGCGATGACTTGCGTGCCGGGCGACTGGTGATGCCGTTCGAGCTGAAGGTCAAGACGGGGCTGGCGTATTACGTGGTGCTGCCTGACAGAGCGCAGCCGTCGCCGCAATTGGAAGAGTTGATGCTTTGGCTGGTTGAGCAGGCGCATTTGCGCTGAAGCGTTTTTCCCTCACCCTAACCCTCTCCCTGAGGGAGAGGAGACTGATTGGGGGATGCTCTAAAAATACGCCGACGTGAAATTACTGTGTTGAATCCATAATCGACTCGCTCATTCAGGTCGATGTACAACGCCAGACAACCCGGTCGGCTCCCTCTCCCTTGGGAGAGGGCTGGGGTGAGGGGAAAGGGTTCACTCAATAGCCGACTGTAAACCGCTGACGCACATGCTTCGGCGTTTCCACTTCATCGATCAACGCAATCGCATAATCGGCAAAGCTGATCCAGCTGCGCCCTTCGCTGCTCACCAGCAAATGATCCTTGCCGACACGAAACGTGCCTGTGCGCTCACCTTCAACAAACTCCGCCGATGGCGACAGGAACGTCCAGTCCAGATCGCTCTCCTGACGCAACGCTTCAAGAAACGCCGCCCCGGCGCTGGCTTCGGTCTTGTACTCGGCCGGAAACCCCGCGCTGTCGATCACCCGCGTGTCATCGGGCAATAACAGCGAACCGGCACCGCCGACCACCAGCAAGCGCTTTACTTCAGCACGCTTTACCGGCCCGACAATCGCAGCCGCTGCCACGGTGGCGAAGTGCGCCGCAGTGATCACAGCATCGTGACCGGCCACTGCGTCCTGCAGCGCCGCCGCATCGAGCACATCGACATTCTTGCTGACCACACCGGCACGGCTGCCGATCTTCGACGTGTCACGGGCGATGGCGGTAACGCTGTGCCCCCGACGCAGGGCTTCTTCCAGCAATTGGCTGCCGGCACGGCCGGTGGCACCGATGATTGCGATCTTGCTCATGACGTTCTCCAGTTGGCTTGAGAGTGCTGCGTATGGAATCGGCTTACCAGGCCATTTCGCCCTTGGCGACTTTGGCGCTCAGCTCCAGCGAGCTTTCTTCGCCGAGCGACGGGTAGCGTCTCTTCATCGCGGCGATCAATGCCGCGGAATCCTTGGCCTTGGCGGTTTCGGTGTCGAACGCCTTGATGTAGTCAGCGGTGAACTTGACGCTGGCCAGCGAACGGCTGCTGTCGCCGAGGTAATGGCCCGGTATCACTGTGGTCGGTTTCAGGGATTCGATCGAATCCAGCGTCTCCAGCCAATCAGCGTGGGATTGCGCGGTCTGGGTGTCGGCCATCCATACGTGAATGTTCTCGGCGATCACCACACCACCGACCACGGCCTTGAGCGAAGGAATCCACACGAAGCTGCGATCCGGTTGTTTGCCTTGCAGGCCGATGACCTGCAATTTTTGCCCTTCGAGCACCAGACTATCGCCCTTGAGCACGCCGGGCACGACGGTTTTCGCCGGAACGTCGGCGCCCATTTTCGGGCCCCAGAACGCCAGTTTGCCGGCGACGGTCTGGTTGATGTGATCTACGGTCGGCTGCGAGGCCAGCACCTTGGCCTTCGGGAAGGCCTGAGTCAGGGTGTCGAGGCCGAAGTAGTAATCCGGGTCGCCATGGCTGATGTAGATCGTGGTCAGTTGCTTGCCACTGGCGCGGATCTTTTCCACCACCTGTTGCGCCTGGGAATTGCCGAACTGTGCGTCGACGAGAATGGCTTCTTTTTCGCCGCTGACCAGCACCGAGGTCACCGGAAAAATCGCCTCGGTGCCCGGGTTGTAGACGTCGAGGGTCAGGTTGGCCGCCGCTGCGTGTGCGGCGAAACCGAGGGCTGCCGTGGCGAGTACAACGCGTTTGAGTGTGGTGAAGCCGATCATCTGTTGCTCCGCTGTGCGAATGCCGTTGCTGGCGATGGCACAGAGCTTAGTTGCCTGACTCGGTACAAAAAATGCGATGCTTGAACATAGTTTGTTTCTGAAAGCGGGCAAATCATGGATCGGCTACAAGCAATGCGCGTGTTCGTCAGTGTGGTCGATCTGGGCAGCCAGTCGGCGGCGGCCGACCATCTGGACCTCTCACGGCCAGTGGTCTCGCGTTATCTGGCGGAGCTGGAAGACTGGGTCGGCGCGCGCTTGATGCACCGCACCACACGAAAATTGAGCCTGACCGCCGCCGGCAACGAGATCCTGCCGCGCTGCCGGCAAATGCTCGAACTGTCGAGCGACATGCAGGCCGCCGTCAGCGAACCCGACGCCGCGCCGCGCGGGCTGCTGCGCATCAGCGTCAGCACCTCGTTTGGTCAGGCGCAGCTGGCCGATGCGATGGCGGTCTACGTCAAACGTTATCCGGGTGTAAGCATCGACCTGCAGATGCTCGATCGTACGGTGAACCTGGTGGACGAGCGCATCGACCTGGCGATTCGCACCAGCAACGATCTCGATCCCAACCTGATCGCCCGGCGCCTGACCGTGTGCCGTTCGGTGGTCTGCGCGGCGCCGGCCTATCTGCAAGAACAACCGGCGCCTGTGCGGGTCGAGGAGTTGACTCGACACAACTGCCTGACCCATTCGTATTTCGGCAAAAGCCTGTGGCATTTCGAAGAAGATGGCGAAGCGGTTTCGGTGCCGGTGCAGGGCAACATCAGCGCCAACGAGGCCAGCACCCTGCTGCGCGCGACACTGGCCGGCGCCGGGGTGGCGATGCTGCCGACCTATCAGGCCGGCGTGCATATCAGCAGCGGCGAACTGCTGCGCCTGCTGCCCCACGCCGAACCACGGCAAATGAACATCTATGCCGTGTATGCCTCACGCAAGCACATGCCTGCGGCACTGCGCAGCCTGTTGGATTTTCTGGTGGAACGCTTTCCCGAAAATCCGCAATGGGACGAAGCTGCAAGCGGCAAGCCACAAGCCACAAGCTAGCGCCGTCATGACTCAACTTGCAGCTTACAACTCGAAGCTTGCAGCTGCCCCCTACTGACCTATGCTGAAAGTAGTACCGCAGGGTATGTCGTTCAGAGGTCATCGCCATGAACATCAAAACAAGAAGGTATTTCGCAATTTTCATCACCTGCGCCGCCTCGCTGGCGCTGTACGGCACCGCAGCCTGGCGGGTCGAGCAGTTGCGTCAGCTGCCGCGCGAGTACGCGAGCTGCAATTACGAGCGCTGTATTCCGCACAATGCGACGCTCAATGCGTTGCGCTGATGGGTCGGGCTTGAATTGAGCCCCGTGGGAGCTGGCTTGCCAGCGATTGCAGACAGACATTCAGCATTGCAGGCGCCTGATCCGCCCCTATCGCTGGCAAGCCAGCTCCCACAGGGTTTGGCGGTGTTGTCAGGATTGCTGCTCGCTCTTCAGGCGATCACGGAACGCTTTCGGCGATATCCCCACCCGACGCCGGAACAGGCGTGTGAAGTTGGTCGGGTCGGAAAACCCCAGCAGCTCCGACATCTCGTAAATGGTCATGCTGGTGTAGGTCAGCAAGCGCTTGGCTTCGAGTAGCTGGCGCTCGTGCATGATCTGCAACGCCGGTTGCCCGGCCAGTTCGCGGCAGGTGCCGTTGAGGTGCGAGACGGAAATGCCCAGGCGATGGGCCAGGTCCTCGACCTTCACGTGCTGGCGATAGGTTTCTTCCACCAACTGAATAAAACCATTCAGATATTCGCGCTGACGCTGCGGTCGTTGACTGGCTTTGTGGCGCACGATCGCCTGGCGACTGACCCAGACCATGATCACGCTGACCAGCGAATGCATGAGCATTTCCCGCGCTGGTTGATGGCCGTTGTACTCGGCCTGCAAGGCGCTGAACAGACTGTTGAGGTAGTCGCCGTCCGCGCCCGCCGGGTAATGCTCGGCGCTGGCCAGCGCGTGTACCGCATCGCCCAGTTGTGCCTGCAGATGGTTGATCAGCGGTGTGGCGAGGGTAACGATGAAGCCCTCGACGTCCTCGGAAAACCGAAAGCCGTGCACCGACAGCGGTGGCAGGACCTGGATCGCCGGGGTTTGCAATTGCGTGCGCTGGCCTTCGATTTCAAGCTCTGCCTGACCTTTGAAAACGAACAGCAACTGGCACAGATCGGCGTGGCGATGGGGTTTGATTTCCCATTCATGTTCGCGACTGCGGGAAGAAATGGTTTCACAGTGCAGCAAGTCAGGGGTCGGCCAGTCCAGGCTTTCACCGTAGAGCTTGAACACGGGAATCGAAGGCAGCTCAGGCTTGTTCATCACTTCAATCCAGGCCTCGGGGTTGTGGGCGATAATCGCACCGATTGGCAGAATGTACAGGTATCGGCTCAGTTTTCACCTTCAATTGACAGACCCGCAAGGGAAAAATGCAAGCACTCGATCCATAAAAAACCCTCACCGGCGTTTGCCGTGTGACGCTTGCGAGTCATAAAAACAATGAAAACGCTGAAAACCCAAATCGCGATCATCGGCGCCGGCCCGTCCGGTTTGCTCCTCGGCCAGTTGTTGCACAACGCTGGCATCGACACCCTTATCCTCGAACGGCAAACGCCCGACTATGTGCTCGGGCGCATCCGCGCCGGCGTGCTTGAACAAGGCATGGTAGAGCTGTTGCGTCAGGCCGGGGTAAGCCAGCGCATGGACGCCGAAGGGCTGGTCCATGGCGGTTTCGAACTGGCCCTCGACGGACGCCAGGTGCACATCGACCTGCACGCTTTGACCGGCGGCAAGAGCGTGATGATCTACGGCCAGACCGAAGTCACCCGCGACCTGATGGCCGCTCGTCGGGAGGCCGGCGCGCCGACGATTTATCAAGCGAGCAATGTCGTTCCGCACGGCATGAAAAGCGACGAAGCCTTCGTCACTTTTGAAAAGGATGGCGAAACCTGGCGCGTCGATTGCGATTACATCGCCGGCTGCGACGGTTTCCACGGGGTCGCCCGGCAATCGATTCCGGCCGATTGCCTGAAGGTCTTCGAACGGGTTTATCCATTTGGCTGGCTGGGCATTCTCGCCGACACCCCGCCGGTACACGACGAGCTGGTCTATGCCCGTCACGAACGTGGTTTTGCCTTGTGCAGCATGCGTTCGCAGACGCGCACGCGCTATTACGTGCAGGTGCCGGCTGATGACAACGTGGAGGACTGGAGCGACGAGCGCTTCTGGGACGAATTGAAAAGCCGCTTGCCGAGCGCACTGGCGGAGAAACTGGTCACCGGTCCGTCGATCGAAAAAAGCATCGCGCCGCTGCGCAGCTTTGTCGTCGAGCCGATGCAATACGGGCGGATGTTCCTGGTCGGCGACGCCGCGCACATCGTCCCGCCCACCGGCGCCAAAGGCTTGAACCTGGCGGCCAGCGATGTCAGTACGCTGTTCAATATTCTGCTCAAGGTTTACCGCGACGGGCGCACCGACTTGCTGGAGAAGTACTCAGAAGTCTGCCTGCGCCGCGTGTGGAAAGCCGAGCGCTTTTCCTGGTGGATGACCTCGATGCTGCACCGCTTCGACGATCACGACGCGTTCAACCAGCGCATCTGCGCCGCAGAACTGGACTATTTCGTCGACTCGGAGGCCGGGCGCAAAACCATTGCAGAAAATTACGTCGGGCTTGCGTACGAGGCTATCGAATAGCCTGCTATCGACTTACACTGGCGAGCATCCCCGCTCGCCATGTCTTTGCGGGTCAATCACTGCCCGCAGGTTTACCGTGACCACTCTGAACCCGCCTGAAATACCCAAACCGGCCATTCGCAGCGTGCTGGTCGCCCTGATGATGGCGATCTTTCTCGGCGCGCTCGACCAGACCATTGTCGCCGTGTCGATGCCGGCCATCTCTGCGCAATTCAAGGACGTCAGCCTGCTGGCCTGGGTGATTTCCGGTTACATGGTGGCGATGACTGTGGCGGTGCCGATCTACGGCAAGCTCGGCGACCTGTACGGGCGGCGCAAACTGATGCTGTTCGGCATGGGCCTGTTCACGTTGGCTTCGCTGTTCTGCGGCATGGCCCAGAGCATGGAGCAACTGGTGCTGGCGCGTATTCTTCAGGGCATCGGTGCCGGCGGAATGATTTCGGTGAGTCAGGCGATCATCGGCGACATCGTGCCGCCGCGTGAACGGGGCCGTTATCAGGGCTATTTCAGCAGCATGTACGCGGTGGCGAGTGTTGCCGGCCCGGTGCTCGGCGGCTACATGACCGAATACCTGTCGTGGCGCTGGGTATTTCTGATCAACCTGCCGCTGGGCCTCGGTGCCTGGTGGGTGGCCCGGCGCAACCTGCGCGGTTTGCCGATACCGCAGCGCAAACCGGTGATCGACTACCTCGGTACGGTGTTGATGATCATCGGTCTGACCGCCCTGCTGCTCGGGATCACCGAGGTCGGTCAGGGGCATTCGTGGCGCAGCAGCGAAGTGCTCGGTCTGCTCGCTTGTGCGGTGTTGGTGCTGGCGGCGTTCGTCTGGCATGAACGGCGCGCACGCGAGCCGTTGCTGCCGATGCACCTGTTCGCCAACCGCAGCGCCCTGCTGTGCTGGTGCACGATTTTCTTCACCAGTTTCCAGGCGATTTCGCTGATCGTGCTGATGCCGCTACGTTTTCAGAGCGTCACCGGGGCCGGGGCCGACAGCGCCGCGCTGCACTTGTTGCCGCTGGCCATGGGTCTGCCGATCGGCGCGTATTTCGCCGGTCGCCGCACCTCGATCACCGGGCGCTACAAACCGCAAATTCTCGCCGGCGCGATATTGATGCCGATCTCGATTCTCGGCATGGCGTTCAGCCCACCGGAAGCGACGCTGCTCAGCGGCGTGTTCATGTTGCTCAGCGGCGTTGCCGGCGGCATGCAGTTCCCGACCTCGCTGGTCGGCACGCAGAATTCGGTCGAACAACGCGACATTGGCGTGGCCACCAGCACCACCAACCTGTTTCGCTCCCTTGGCGGTGCGGTCGGTGTGGCGTTGATGTCGGCACTGTTGCTGGCACTGCTGCAACATTCGAGTTTCGCCCACCTGGCAAGCAGTTCACTGCTCAGCGAGGGGCATTCGGGCAATGTCCTGCTCGATGGCCTCAACGCAGCGCCCGGCGATGCACAGAATGCGCTGCGGGCGGAGTTGCTGGTGACGTTCCGGCACTTGCTGTGGGTGAGTGCAGCGGTATCGTTGCTCGGACTCGCGGCAGCGATTGCCATGCCGAACAACCTGCTGCGCGGGCGCGAGCACGGCGCGAAATAACCGCAACACTACAGACCCCTTGTGGGAGCGAGCCTGCTCGCTCCCACAAGGGGGGGCCGGTGTTTCGGTCAAGGACTGTAGTAACCCACCGCGACGAGGAAATGCCCGACCTTTTTCAGGTAGGCGTGTTTGTCCTCGACCTTGCCGGTCACCGGGTTTTTCCAGCGGTATTCGTATTCGCCTTCATCCTGCTTGCCGATCAGCGCCAGAATCGGTTCGCCCACCGGTTTGCCTTCCGGATCCTTGACCTTGGTGAAATCGGTGTTGATCAGCCGCAGGTTGGTGCCATGCGCCACGTAGCGGCGGGCGTTGAGGTCGACCACGAACACATAAAGGTCATCCTGCAGATAACCGCCCTTGAGCGAGTTGACCGCGGTCAGCGTGCCCTTTTCGTCCTTGCCGAGGTCCGTCGCGGCTTTATCCAGCAGCGCTTTGGCCTGCTCGGCCGAAGCGCGCGGCAAGTAATAACCCACCGCCAGAATCCGCTGCCCGACGCGCTGATAAAACACGTGCTTGCGCTCGACCTTGCCGTCAGCCCAGTTCTGCCAACGGTACTCGGCCTGCTGGACGCCATTGCCCTCCGGGACTTTCAGGGCGTTCTTGAAGGCTTTTTGCAAATCCGGGCCAAGTACCTCGCTGACATCGCGGCCGATCAATGCCGCTGAAGGCCCGCCGCTGGCCAGCATCACACCCTTGGTATCGACCACAAATACGTAGCGATCCTTATCGACGAACTCCCCCTGCCGGCTGAACGCGGCGAACGCCTTGTCGCCGTTGTCGTGGTAGTAAGCCAGGGCTTTTTCCAGCAGGGCGACGGCGGCCTGGCTGTCATCCTTGCCATCGGTCGCGGCGCTGGCCTGGCCGAAACCGGCCAGTAGCATCACGCCGAGCCAGGCCACTTTATGCAAAAACCCCATAGCGCATCCCTCGTTCTTGTTGGTGTTTCAAGAGCGTAGACGGCTTGGGCTGATGCATGGACATTCAGAGGGTTTCTGAACGTTACGCGGTGGCTGCGGCGGGCAAGCCCCGCCACAGTCGTTCGACATCAAGGTCGCGCGTTGATCTGCTGTTGCAGGTTCTGGATCTGCGCCTGCAGCGTGTTGAGGTTGCGGGTCATCTGCGCACGGAAGGCGTCGAACTCAGCGGTGTTGCCGCCACCCTGCGGCGTTGCCGGGCGGTTGTCCTGTTCGCTTTTGAGCACGACGATTTCCTGCTCCAGCCGATCGATGGCTGCGCTCGGGTTGCCCTGTTTCTTCAGCGCGACGATATCGGCGCCGAGGCTCTTGAACTGCGCATCGAACGCTTTCAATTCCGCGTCGAGCTTGCTGGTGTCAGCCGGTGTGCTTTTCAGCGTCGCCAGTTCGGTGCTCAAGGTTTTCACCTGCGCCTGCAGCTGGTTGTTGGCGTTTTGCAGTTCGCTGGTCTGCGCGGTCATCTGCGCCAGACGCTTGTCCAGGTCGCTGGCCTGCCCGGCAACGCCTTGCTGCTGTTTGCTCTGATCGAGCAACTTGCCTTCCAGTTGCTTGATCTGCAATTTCAACGCTTCGCTGTCGCTGCTGACGTTGGACTGGCTGGCTACGACCTTGCCGGAAATGTCCTGCAGGCGCCCTGCCGCTTCTTCGCTGATTCGCGCAAAGCTTTCCTGGGTTGCGACCAGTTGCTGCTCCATCAGCGAGATTTGCTGGAAACTCCACCAGGCCAGACCGATAAAGGCAAAGAACAATGCGCCGACCAACGCCCACAAAGGCCCGGTGCTGGCCGCCTTGACCTTGACCACCGACGGCGTGCGCGAGTGCACGGAGGTGCGGGCAGTGGTGGGAATGTCATCGTCGTCGAAGGGGTCGGCGCGCAGGCTGGGCACGTTATCGAAATCGTCGTCGTGAGCATCGTTACGCATGGACATTGAGGCAACCTTTGAGAAACGCGGTGATGGCTAAATGCTGCGAAGTATAACCGCCGCAGCCGCAGGCATTGACCCCCATCCGGGGGCGCGGTTCATTGCTGGCCGACCGAATGGTTTCAACGAATGTCCTGAGCCTTCCACCAGGCGCAGAACTCGTCGAGGGCCGACCACAGGCTGACTTTCGGATCGTAGTCCAGATAATGCCGGGCGCGGCTGATGTCGAGGGTGAAATTTTTGTTCATCACTTGCATGCCCAGCCGCGACAGCGTCGGCTCCGGGCGCCCCGGCCAAAGTTTGCAGGCACCTTCGTTGAGCGCGGCAACGCTGTAGGCCAGCGCGTAGGAGCGATACTTGCGCACCTGCGGCACGTCCATGTTGCGCATCACATAATTGACCACGTCCCACAGCGGCACTGGCGCACCGTTGCTGATGTTGTAGGCCTTGCCCAGCGCCGAACCCGCCGCCAGCAAACTGCTGAGCATGGCTTCGTTAAGGTTGTGCACGCTGGTGAAATCGACCTTGTTCAGGCCATTGCCGATGATCGCCAGACGGCCCTTGCGCTGCATGTTGAGCAGGCGCGGAAAGATGCTCATGTCGCCGGCCCCGGTGACGAAGCGCGGGCGCAACGCGATGGTTTCCAAGCCGAATTCCTGAGCACCGAAGACCTTCTGCTCGGCCAGATACTTGGTCGCCGCGTACGGATGCCGAAAGCGCTTGGGCACTTGTTCTTCGGTCAGACCGAGATGGTCGCGGCCATCGAAATAGATCGACGGTGACGACAGGTGCACCAAACGCCGGACTCGCTGTTTGAGGCAGGCCTCGACGATGTTCTCGGTGACCTGCACGTTGCCCTGATGGAAATCCTGATAACGCCCCCACACACCGACCGCACCGGCGCAATGCACCACCGCTTCGACATCCGCGCACAGCTCGCGGGCCAGTTCGGCATCGGTCAGATCGCCGGGCACAAACTCGGCGCCACGGCGCACCAGATGCTCGACGCTCTCGGCCCGGCGCCCGTTGACGCGCACCTCAAGGCCCTGCTCCAGGGCGAAACGCGCAAAGCGCCCGCCAATGAAGCCGCTCGCGCCGGTAACCAAAATCTTCATCAAAAACTCCACAGATACAGCTGCAAGCCACAAGCCATCAGCTGCAAGTTAAAACGCTGCGCTTGCCGCTTGCAGCTTGACGCTCGCAGCTGCTTCTAAGCCACTAGCCATTGCGTTGACGAGCGCAGTAATTGCTCGGTGAGCAGGTTGAGCAATTGCCCGCCGTTGCGCCAATGATGCCAGTACAGCGGCACATCGATCGGTTTATCTGGCAACAACTCGCGCAATACGCCGCTGCGCAACTGTTCGCGCACCTGCAACTCTGGCACCAGTCCCCAGCCGATTCCGGCCTCGGCCAAGCGAATGAAACCTTCCGACGACGGACACAAATGGTGTTCGAAACCACCATCGACGCCCAGCGATGCGAGATAGCGATGCTGCAGAAAATCGTCCGGGCCGAACACCAGTGCCGGCGTGCGCGGCAGTTGTTCGGCGCGCACACCCTGGGGGAAATGCCGTTCGATGAAGGCCGGGCTGGCCAACGCGCGATAACGCATCGCCCCGAGCAACACACTGCGCGCGCCGGCCACCGGTCGCTCGCTGGCGCAAAGACAGGCCGCCACTTCACCGGCGCGCATGCGTTTGAGGCCGACCGTCTGGTCTTCAACGATCAGGTCCAGCAGTAGATGCTGGGCAGCGCAGAAATCCCCCACCGCTTGCCCCCACCAGGTGGCGAGACTGTCGGCGTTCAGTGCGATACGCAGACGATCCGGCACCCCCTCTTCGTCCAGCGCCGGGACAACGCTTTGCAGGTCACGCTCCAGCAAACGCACCTGCTGCACATGGTTGAGCAAGCGCCGGCCGATCTCGGTTGGCGCCGGCGGTGTGCCACGAATCAGCACCGGCTGACCGACTCGCGCTTCGAGCAGTTTGATCCGCTGCGAGATCGCCGATTGCGACAAACCCAGTACCTGCGCGGCCCGTTCGAAGCCGGCCTGTTCCACCACAGCGGCCAATGCAGACAGCAATTTATAGTCGAACATCAGTTTTCCTAATGAGCGATCAGCAATATTGGTTTTTCTTATACAACGCTCGACCGGAGAATAGCCAGTAAGCACTCATTCTCAAGGATCACGTTCATGGCCGGCGAAACTTCACTCAACACTTTATTACGCAGCATGAGCCCGCAACTCAACGCCGGCGAATACGTGTTCTGCACCCTGCCCGATGGCGTGCTGCCGCGCGATCTGGAGATTGTCGGCAGCTTCCGCGAGCAGGAAGGCCTGACGCTGATCGTGCAGCGTGCCCATGCCGAACAGGCCGGTTTGCACTTCGACTATGTGGCGGCGTGGATCACTCTCAACGTGCACTCCGCGCTGGAAGCGGTCGGTCTCACCGCCGCGTTCGCCACGGCGTTGGGCCAGGCCGGGATCAGTTGCAACGTGATTGCCGGCTACTACCACGACCATTTGTTCGTCGGCCAGGCCGACGCCGAACGCGCCATGCAAGTGCTGCGCGATCTCGCAGCCAACGCGGAGTAAACGTCATGTGGCAAAGCTATGTGAACGGCCTGCTGGTGGCCCTCGGGCTGATCATGGCGATCGGCACCCAGAACGCTTTCGTATTGGCGCAGAGCCTGCGCCGTGAACATCATTTACCGGTCGCCGCACTGTGCGTGGCGTGCGATGCGCTGCTGGTGGCGGCCGGGGTGTTCGGCCTGGCGACGGTCCTCGCGCAGAACCCGACGCTGTTGGCGATCGCTCGTTGGGGCGGCGCGACCTTTCTGATCTGGTATGGCAGCCAGGCGTTGCGCCGGGCCTGTTCTAAGCAAAGCCTGGATCAAGGCGCAAACCAGACCGTACGTTCATTGCGTGCCGTGATGCTCAGCGCGCTGGCGGTGACGCTGCTCAATCCGCACGTTTATCTGGATACCGTGTTGCTGATTGGCTCGCTCGGTGCGCAACAATCGGTGCCGGGGGCTTATGTGGTCGGCGCGGCGAGCGCTTCGCTGCTGTGGTTTTTCACCCTGGCGCTGGGCGCGGCGTGGCTGGCACCGTGGCTCGCTAGACCGAGTACCTGGCGGATTCTCGATCTGGTGGTGGCGTTGATGATGTTCGCGGTGGCCGGGCAGTTGATTATCTCGAGTTGATTTATTCCAAACAGCTCTGGAACCTCTATCCCACACAGTTGTTGCGTGGTTATGCCGCAACCCCGGTGCTATGATCCAGACCCTGCGCCGCAAAGAGTAAAAACTCGCCGGTGCATTTCTGGCCGCCCGTGATCGGCCTTGCGCTCACCGCAACAGACCTGATTAGGAGAATCATCATGGCTTTCGAATTGCCGCCGCTGCCTTACCCACACGATGCCCTGCAGCCGCACATTTCCAAGGAAACCCTGGAATACCACCACGACAAGCACCACAACACCTATGTCGTGAACCTGAACAACCTGGTGCCAGGCACCGAGTTCGAAGGCAAGACCCTGGAAGAAATCGTCAAGACTTCCTCGGGCGGTATCTTCAACAACGCCGCTCAGGTCTGGAACCACACCTTCTACTGGAACTGCCTGGCGCCAAACGCCGGCGGTCAACCAACCGGCGCGCTGGCTGAAGCGATCAACGCAGCCTTCGGTTCGTTCGACAAGTTCAAGGAAGAGTTCAGCAAAACCTCGATCGGCACCTTCGGTTCCGGCTGGGGCTGGCTGGTGAAAAAGGCTGACGGTTCCCTGGCGCTGGCCAGCACCATCGGCGCCGGCAACCCGATCACCAGCGGCGACACCCCGCTGCTGACCTGCGACGTCTGGGAACACGCTTACTACATCGACTACCGCAACGTGCGTCCGAAGTACGTAGAAGCGTTCTGGAACCTGGTCAACTGGAAGTTCGTGGCCGAGCAGTTCGAAGGTAAAGCCTTCACTGCTTAAGCTGCACGCCAGACAAGAAACCCGGCTTTTGCCGGGTTTTTTTATGCTCGCGGATGGCGTTTTTCTCACGCTGAAAACAGCTTCGTGCCGTTTGTCGGGAGCGCACGTGAAGCTACCATCACAGAGCGCAAAAAATATCATGTGCAGGCTCAAGTTGAGGGCCGCCACTACCGACACAGTTAATTCAGAGCTAATACTCCAATTGGCAGCATTCTGACCAAGGCTTGGGGGAATATCCCTGAGCCCGATTGTCCCTTTGACTGCCACCCCGGGATTGCCAATACTCATGGCAACTTGACGCTACCCGCACGGAACAAGGAATACCTCTTTGAAGCTGGAACTCAAGAACAGCTTGTCGGTGAAGTTGCTCCGGGTCGTGCTCCTGTCGGCATTGATCGTCGGTGTGGTCTTGAGCTGCGCGCAAATTGTCTTCGATGCCTACAAGACCCGTCAGGCGGTGGCCGGCGATGCCGAGCGGATCCTCGACATGTTCCGCGACCCGTCGACTCAGGCCGTGTACAGCCTGGATCGGGAAATGGGCATGCAGGTGATCGAAGGCCTGTTCCAGGACGATGCCGTGCGTCAGGCATCCATCGGCCATCCCAACGAAGCCATGCTCGCGCAGAAATCCCGCGAGCTGCAGCACTCCAACAGCCGCTGGCTGACCGACCTGATCCTCGGGCAGGAACGCACCTTCACCACCCAACTGGTCGGGCGCGGGCCTTATAGCGAGTATTACGGCGACCTGAGCATTACCCTCGACACCGCCACTTATGGCGAAGGTTTTCTTGTCAGTTCGGTGATCATCTTCATTTCCGGCGTCCTGCGAGCCCTGGCCATGGGCCTGGTGCTGTACCTGGTTTATCACTGGCTGCTGACCAAGCCGCTGTCGCGGATCATCGAGCACCTCACCGAGATCAACCCGGATCGCCCCAGCGAACACAAGATTCCGCAGCTCAAGGGCCACGAGAAAAACGAGTTGGGCGTATGGATCAACACCGCCAATCAGTTGCTGGAATCGATCGAACGCAACACCCATCTGCGTCACGAAGCGGAAAACAGCCTGCTGCGCATGGCCCAGTACGATTTCCTCACTGGCCTGCCGAACCGCCAGCAGTTGCAGCAGCAACTGGACAAGATTCTGGTCGACGCCGGGAAGCTGCAACGCCGCGTCGCGGTATTGTGCGTAGGGCTGGATGATTTCAAAGGCATCAACGAGCAGTTCAGCTACCAGACCGGCGACCAGTTGCTGCTGGCCCTGGCCGACCGTTTGCGCGCCCACAGCGGTCGCCTCGGCGCCCTCGCCCGTCTTGGCGGCGATCAGTTCGCGCTGGTCCAGGCCGATATCGAACAGCCCTACGAAGCGGCGGAACTGGCGCAAAGCATCCTCGACGATCTGGAAGCGCCATTCGCCCTTGATCATCAGGAGATCCGCCTGCGCGCGACCATCGGCATCACTTTGTTCCCGGAGGATGGCGACAGCACCGAGAAGCTGTTGCAGAAAGCCGAGCAGACCATGACCCTGGCCAAGACTCGCTCACGCAACCGTTATCAGTTCTACATCGCCAGCGTCGACAGCGAGATGCGTCGTCGTCGCGAGCTGGAAAAAGACCTGCGCGATGCGCTGATCCGCGATCAGTTCTATCTCGTCTACCAGCCACAGATCAGCTATCGCGATCACCGTGTAGTCGGTGTCGAAGCGTTGATTCGCTGGCAGCATCCCGAACACGGCCTGGTGCCGCCGGACCTGTTCATTCCGCTGGCCGAGCAGAACGGCACGATCATCGCCATCGGCGAATGGGTGCTCGATCAAGCCTGCAAGCAGCTACGCGACTGGCACGATCAGGGTTTTGCCGATCTGCGCATGGCGGTCAATCTGTCGACGGTGCAACTGCACCACGCCGAGCTGCCGCGAGTGGTCAACAACCTGTTGCAGATGTACCGCTTGCCGCCGCGCAGTCTGGAGCTGGAAGTGACCGAAACCGGCCTGATGGAAGACATCAGCACCGCCGCCCAGCATCTACTGAGCCTGCGCCGCTCCGGAGCGTTGATCGCCATTGACGACTTCGGCACCGGTTATTCATCGCTCAGTTATCTGAAAAGCCTGCCGCTGGACAAGATCAAGATCGACAAGAGCTTCGTCCAGGACCTGCTCGATGACGACGACGATGCGACCATCGTTCGCGCGATCATCCAGTTGGGCAAGAGCCTTGGCATGCAGGTGATTGCCGAGGGCGTGGAAACCGCCGAGCAGGAGACCTACATCATCTCTGAAGGCTGCCACGAGGGTCAGGGTTATCACTACAGCAAACCGCTGCCGGCCCGCGAGTTGAGCGCTTATCTCAAGCAGGCGCAACGCAGCAACGCCGTCATTCTGTGAAACGCCGTGAATGCGGCGCCTCTCGCCGATCGGGATCGTGCGCTTGATCCAGCGCACCCATGTCGTAAACAAGAAATATTTCCAGCCACAACCCTTTACACATAATGCGAAAGATTTGCATTATGTCGCAGTTTTGCGCGCCCTCGGCGCCAGTCCACTCAACTACCGAAGCAGGATGTTCGCCATGATTCGTATGCCTCTGGCTACCGCCAGTCTGCTGGCCATCGCTATTTCCCTCGCCGGTTGCGGCGAAGGCAAGGACAAAGAAAAAGCCTCCGAAATGACGCCGGCTTCCAGCAGCGCTGCTCCAGCCCCTGTCGCTACGCCTGCGCCTGCTGCCGGTAAAGTCGACGATGCTGCCGCCAAGGCTGTGGTCGCGCACTACGCCGACATGGTCTTCGCCGTCTACAGCGATGCCGAATCCACCGCGAAAACCTTACAGAGCGCGATCGACGCGTTCCTCGCCAAGCCGAACGCCGACACCCTGAAAGCCGCCAAGGCTGCCTGGGTCGCCGCACGTGTTCCGTACCTGCAAAGTGAAGTGTTCCGCTTCGGCAACACCATCATCGACGATTGGGAAGGTCAGGTTAACGCCTGGCCGCTGGACGAAGGTCTGATCGACTACGTCGACAAATCCTACGCGCACGCGCTGGGTAACCCGGGCGCCACCGCCAACATCATCGCCAACACCGAAGTTCAGGTTGGCGAAGACAAGGTCGACGTCAAGGACATCACCGCCGAGAAACTCGCCAGCCTCAACGAGCTGGGCGGTTCCGAGGCGAACGTCGCTACCGGCTACCACGCCATCGAATTCCTGCTGTGGGGCCAGGACCTCAACGGCACCGGCCCGGGCGCTGGCAACCGTCCGGCCTCCGATTACCTGGAAGGCGCCGGCGCCACCGGCGGTCACAACGATCGTCGCCGTGCCTACCTCAAAGCCGTGACCGAGCTGCTGGTCAGCGATCTGGAAGAAATGGTCGGCAACTGGAAGCCAAACGTGGCCGACAACTACCGCGCCACGTTGGAAGCCGAGCCGGGTGAATCCGGTCTGCGCAAAATGTTGTTCGGTATGGGCAGCCTGTCCCTCGGCGAACTGGCGGGCGAGCGCATGAAAGTTTCCCTGGAAGCCAACTCCCCGGAAGACGAGCAGGATTGCTTCAGCGACAACACCCACTACTCGCATTTCTACGATGCCAAAGGCGTGCGTAACGTTTACCTGGGCGAGTACACCCGCGTCGACGGCACCAAGCTGACCGGCGCCAGCCTGTCGTCGCTGGTGGCCAAGGCTGATCCGGCTGCCGACACCGCACTGAAAGCCGATCTGGCCGCAACCGAAGCGAAGATCCAGGTCATGGTCGATCACGCCAACAAGGGCGAGCACTACGACCAGTTGATCGCGGCTGGCAACACCGCGGGCAACCAGATCGTTCGTGACGCGATCGCCGCGCTGGTCAAGCAGACCGGTTCGATCGAAGCCGCTGCCGGCAAACTGGGCATCAGCGACCTGAACCCGGACAACGCCGATCACGAGTTCTGATCAACGCGTGTGCTTCAAAAAAAGGCGACCTTCGGGTCGCCTTTTTGATCTCTGCCTTTTGTGTTGATGCTGGTGACCCCATCGCTGGCAAGCCAGCTCCCACAGGGAAGGGTGGCGTACACAGATTTTTCAAACACTGCAAAACCTGTGGGAGCTGGCTTGCCAGCGATAGAGGCCGCACGGCCTCAAATGAAACTCTGCCGCAAATCAAGCAAACGATAATTCCTCTTATTCAAACTCCCCGGCCCTGTTAGACTTTGCGCCTTTGTTTTCGCCCGTCTGCAGGATGTCTGATGCCCTCGCTGCCTCTTCGCTTGTCCGCACTGTTGCTGGCCCTGGGCCTGAGTGCCTGCGATGACGCCCCGCGTTTCACCCAGGCCGAGCCCGGTGAAGCGCGTTCGGGTGGCGCGGCGACGGTGCGCAAGAGCGATCAGAACGCATTTTCCCTGCCGTCAGCCAACCTGCCACCGTCGCGACGGGTGGATTTCAGTGTCGGCAACAGCTTCTTTCGCAGCCCGTGGGTGATCGCGCCGTCGACCACCACTGCGCGCGACGGCCTCGGCCCGCTGTTCAATACCAACGCTTGCCAGAACTGCCACATCAAGGACGGTCGCGGTCATCCACCGGCGCCGAACGCAAGCAATGCGGTGTCGATGCTGGTCAGGCTGTCGATTGCCGATGCGCCGCAATATGCCAAAGTCATCGAACAGCTTGGCGTGGTGCCGGAACCGGTCTACGGCGGCCAACTCCAGGACATGGCCGTGCCCGGCGTCGCCCCGGAAGGCAAGGTGCGCGTCGACTACACGCCGGTGCCGGTGCGGTTCGCCGATGGCACGGAGGTCGAGCTGCGCAAACCGGTGCTGCAGATCACGCAACTGGGCTACGGTCCGATGCACCCGGACACGCGGTTTTCCGCGCGCGTCGCCCCGCCGATGATCGGTCTGGGTCTGCTTGAAGCGATCCCGGAAGAAGCGATTCTTGCCAACGCAGCCGCACAAGCCAAAGACAACCAGGGCATCAACGGCCGGCCGAACCGGGTCTGGGACGATGAGTTGCAGAAAACCGTGATCGGCCGTTTCGGCTGGAAAGCCGGGCAACCGAACCTCAATCAACAAAACGTTCACGCCTTTTCTGGTGACATGGGCCTGACCACCAGCCTGCGCCCCTTCGATGACTGCTCCGACGTGCAAACCGCCTGCAAGCAGGCACCGAACGGCAACGGGCCGAACGGCGAACCGGAAGTCAGCGATAACATTCTGCGGCTGGTGCTGTTCTACAGCCGCAACCTCGCGGTGCCGGCGCGACGTGGCGTCAACGATGCCGAGGTGCTAGCCGGCAAGAATCTGTTTTTCCAGGCTGGCTGCCAGTCGTGCCATACGCCGAAATACACCACCGCCGCCAACGCCGCCGAACCGGAACTGGCCAATCAACTGATCCGGCCATACAGCGATCTGCTGCTGCACGACATGGGCGACGGTCTGGCGGACAATCGCACAGAATTCCAGGCCTCCGGCCGCGACTGGCGCACCCCGCCGTTGTGGGGCATCGGCCTGACGCAAGCGGTCAGCGGCCACACCCAGTTCTTGCATGACGGCCGCGCGCGCAATCTGCTTGAAGCCGTGCTCTGGCATGGCGGCGAAGCGCAAGCCGCGCAGCAACAGGTTTTGTCTTTCAATGCCGAGCAGCGTGCTGCGTTGCTGGCATTTTTGAACTCACTTTAAATACTGAAAAAAGAATCGGGAGCCCGACATGTTCCGTCCCAAGCTACTGTTCACCAGCCTTGCCGCGCTCGCCCTCGGCGCCTGCTCGCCGCAGGACCCGCAAGCGGTCACCTCGGCAGCCATCGCCAAATCGGTGATTCTGCCGACCTATACCCGCTGGGTTGAAGCCGATAAGCAACTGGCCGTCAGCGCCCTCGCCTACTGCCAGGGCAAGGAAACCCTGGAAACCGCGCGCGCTGATTTCCTTCACGCGCAGAAAGCCTGGGCTGAGCTGCAACCGCTGCTGATCGGCCCGCTGGCCGAGGGCAATCGTTCGTGGCAGGTGCAGTTCTGGCCGGACAAGAAGAACCTCGTGGGCCGTCAGGTCGAACAACTGGTTGTAGCCCAGCCGCAGATCGATGCTGCGGCACTGGCCAAGTCGAGCGTGGTGGTTCAGGGCCTGTCGGCCTACGAATACATCCTCTTCGATGCCAAGCCTGATGTCGCCAACGCCGAGCAGAAAGCCAAATACTGCCCGCTGCTGATCGCCATCGGCGAACGCCAGAAGCAATTGGCCGAAGAGATTCTGCAGGGCTGGAACAACACCGACGGCATGCTCGCGCAGATGAGCAAATTCCCGAATCAGCGTTATGCCGACTCTCACGAAGCGATCGCCGATCTGCTGCGCGTGCAGGTCACCGCCCTGGACACCCTGAAGAAAAAGCTCGGCACGCCGATGGGCCGCCAGAGCAAGGGCGTGCCACAGCCGTTCCAGGCTGATGCGTGGCGCAGCCAGTCGTCGCTGACCGCACTGCAAGCCAGTCTTGCAGCGGCCAAAACCGTCTGGGAAGGCGTCGACAACAAAGGCCTGCGCGGTCTGTTGCCAGCCGAGCAGAAGCCGTTGGCCGACAAGATCGACGCCGCCTATGCTGCCTCGCTGAAACTGTTCGACAGCACCCAGCGCTCGCTCGGCGAAATGCTTGAAGACGACGCCGGTCGTCAGCAACTGAACGACATCTACGACAGCCTCAACGTCGTCCATCGCCTGCACGAAGGCGAACTGGCCAAGGCGCTGGGCATTCAACTGGGCTTCAACGCCAACGACGGTGACTGATGAGGGCAAGTGCCATGCTGCGACGCCAGGCTCTGACTTTAGGTAGTGTGCTGCTGGGAGCAGTGACGCTGGGCGGCTGGACGCTGTTCAAACGCAAGGATCAGAGCCCGCTGCTGCTGTCGGCGCGCGACGACACCGACGGCAGGCATTACGCCGTCGGTTATCGGCTCGACGGTACGCGGGTGTTTGCCACGCAGGTCGGCCAGCGCTGCCACGACATCATCAACCACCCGACGCAGCCGATCGCACTGTTCGTGGCCCGTCGTCCGGGCACCGAAAGCTACTTGATCGACCTGCGCGACGGGACCCTGCTCCAAACCGTGACCTCACAACCGAACCGGCATTTCTACGGGCATGCCGTGGTGCACAAGGACGGCGAATACCTGTACGCCACCGAGAACGACACCACCGATCCGGGTCGTGGCTTGCTCGGCGTGTACAAGTTCGACGGCGCGCGGCTGGTGCACAGCGGCGAGATTTCCACCCACGGTCTCGGCCCGCATCAGGTGTCCTGGATGCCCGACGGCGAGACGCTGGTGGTAGCCAACGGCGGGATTCGAACCGAAGCGGAAAGCCGCGTCGACATGAACCTCAACGCCATGGAGCCGAGCCTGGTGCTGATGCAGCGCGACGGGACTTTGCTGAGCAAGGAAACCCTCGCCCAGCAGATGAACAGCGTGCGCCACCTGGGCATCGCCAGTGACGGCACCATCGTCGCCGGTCAGCAGTTCATGGGCGCCTCTCATGAGCGCTCGGAGCTGTTGGCGATCAAGCGCCCGGGGCAGCCATTCGTCGCATTCCCGGTGCCGGAACATCAGCTGCAAGCGATGGGGCATTACACCGCCAGCGTCGCGGTGCACAGCGAGTTACGGCTGGTCGCGCTGACCGCGCCGCGGGGCAACCGTTTTTTCATCTGGGATCTGGACAGCGGCGAAGTGCGCCTCGACGCGCCGTTGCCCGATTGCGCCGGGGTCGGTGCGGTGCAGGACGGTTTTGTCGTGACCTCAGGTCAAGGCCGTTGCCGTTATTACGATTGCCGTCAGGCGCAGTTGCTGGCCAAGCCGCTGGAATTGCCCGCAGGGCTCTGGGACAACCATCTGCATCTGATGGCATAAGCCGCGCGCGGCAGCGGCTGACAGCATCTCGAGGGCGAGCGTCATTTCATGGCCCTCGCCCTTTTCATCGCCTGTAATAACTGCCAGTTGGAATACCCCTTGTACTCGGAGTAATGTGCCCGCCTGTCTCACCTGATTTATCCAAGGAACTGGAAATATGCTGCGTCGCCGCATGCTGATCATGTTGGGTGTTGTGTTGCTGATCGTCCTGGTGCTGGGCGGGTACAAAGCCTTTTCGATCTACACGATGATCCAGGGCTTTGCCAAACCGAAACCGCCGATCAGCGTCGCCGTGGCCAGGGCCAGCGAACAGCCATGGCAGATGCGCCTGCCGACAGTCGGCACGCTCAAGGCGCTGCAAGGTGTCGAACTGAGCCTGGAAGTCGCCGGCACGGTGACCGAACTCAAGTTCGAATCGGGGCAGAAGGTCAAGGCCGGGCAGCCGCTGCTGCAACTCGACAGCGCCGTCGAAACCGCGCTGCTGGAAACCGCCAAGGCTGATCTCGGCCTGGCACAACTGGATTTCGGCCGCGGCAGCCAACTGGTCGACAGCCGCGCCATCTCCAAAGGCGAGTACGACCGCCTCTCCGCTGTGCTGCAAAAGAACAAGGCCACGGTCAATCAGCTCAACGCATCGCTGGCGAAAAAACGCATTCTCGCGCCGTTCAGCGGCACCATCGGCATCCGTCAGGTCGACGTAGGCGATTATCTCGCCAGCGGTACCAGAATCGCCACGCTGCAGGATTTGAGCAGCCTCTACGCCGACTTCTACCTGCCTGAACAATCGGTGCCGAAACTGGCCATCGGTCAACCGGTACGGATCGCAGTCGCCGCTTATCCGCAGCAGAACTTCGCTGGCAAGATCAGCGCGATCAACCCGATCGTCGAAAGCTCTACGCGCAACATTCTGGTCCGCGCGACCCTGGCCAATCCCGATGGCAAGCTGCTGCCGGGCATGTTCGCCAGTCTCGAAGTGCTGCTGCCGGAGCCGCAGAAACACATCGTGGTGCCGGAGAGCGCGATCACCTACACCCTCTACGGCAACTCGGTGTACGTGGTCGGGCAGAAGAAAGCCGAGGACGGCAGCGTCGAAAAAGACGACAAGGGCCAACTGGTGCTGATCGCCGAACGCCGTTTCATCGAAACCGGTGAGCGCCGCGATGGCCTGGTGATGATCAACAAGGGCGTGCAGAGCGGCGAGCAAGTGGTGACGGCCGGCCAGATCAAACTGGACAACGGCGCACACATCGCCATCAGCGACGACAAGACCCTCGGCGAGCAGAACAGTCCGCCCCGCGCCGACTGATCAAGGAATCCCCATGGCTTTCACCGACCCGTTCATCCGTCGCCCGGTGCTCGCCACCGTGGTCAGCCTGTTGATTGTGCTGCTCGGCTTCCAGGCCTGGAGCAAGTTGCCGCTGCGCCAGTACCCGCAAATGGAAAACGCGCTGATCACGGTCACCACCGCCTACCCCGGGGCCAATGCCGAAACCATTCAGGGCTACATCACCCAGCCGATGCAGCAAAGTCTGGCGAGTGCCGAGGGCATCGACTACATGACCTCGGTCAGCCGGCAGAACTTCTCGGTGATTTCGATCTATGCGCGAATCGGCGCCAACACCGATCGCCTTTTCACCGAACTGCTGGCCAAGGCCAACGAGGTAAAAAACAAGCTGCCGCAGGACGCCGAAGATCCGGTGCTGAGCAAGGAATCCGCCGACGCCTCGGCCCTGATGTACATCAGTTTCTTCAGCGAGGACCTGAGCAACCCGCAGATCACCGATTACCTGTCACGGGTAATCCAGCCAAAACTGGCGACCCTGCCGGGCATGGCCGAAGCAGAGATTCTCGGCAATCAGGTGTTTGCCATGCGCCTGTGGCTCGACCCGGTGAAACTCGCCGGTTTCGGTCTCAGCGCCGCTGACGTGACCAACGCGGTGCGCCAGTACAACTTTCTCTCCGCCGCCGGCGAAGTGAAAGGCGAATACACCGTGACCAGCATCAACGCCAATACCGAACTGAAGTCCGCCGAAGCCTTCGCGGCGATTCCGCTCAAGGTCGATGGCGACAGCCGCGTATTGCTCAGCGATGTCGCACGGGTCGAGATGGGCGCGGAAAACTACGACTCGATCAGCTCGTTCGGCGGCACGCCATCGGTGTACATCGGCATCAAGGCCACTCCGGGGGCCAACCCTCTGGATGTGATCAAGGAAGTGCGCAAGCTGATGCCGGAACTGGAAGCGCAGTTGCCGCCGAACCTGAAAAGCGAAATCGCCTACGATGCCACGCTGTTCATTCAGGCCTCGATCGACGAAGTGGTGAAAACCCTGTTCGAAGCGGTGCTGATCGTCATCGTCGTGGTGTTCCTGTTCCTCGGTGCGCTGCGCTCGGTGGTGATCCCGGTGGTGACCATTCCGTTGTCGATGATCGGCGTGATGTTCTTCATGCAGATGATGGGTTACTCGATGAACCTGCTGACGCTGCTGGCGATGGTGCTCGCCATCGGGCTGGTGGTCGACGATGCGATTGTCGTGGTGGAGAACATTCACCGCCACATCGAGGAAGGCAAGACACCGTTCGACGCAGCGCTGGAAGGTGCCCGTGAAATCGCCATGCCGGTGGTGTCGATGACCATCACCCTGGCGGCGGTGTATGCGCCGATCGGCTTTCTCACCGGCCTGACCGGGGCGCTGTTCAAGGAGTTCGCCCTGACTCTGGCCGGTGCGGTGGTGATTTCCGGCGTCGTGGCCCTGACCCTGTCACCGATGATGTGCGCGTTCCTGCTGCGGCATGACCAGAACCCCAGCGGCCTGGCCCATCGTCTCGACCGGATCTTCGACAGCCTTAAACGCCGCTATCAGAGCATGCTGCATGGCACGCTCAATACACGGCCGGTGGTGCTGGTGTTTGCGCTGATCGTGCTGTGCCTGATTCCAGTGTTCCTCAAGTTCACCAAGTCGGAACTGGCGCCGGACGAAGATCAGGGCATCATTTTCATGATGGCCAGTGCGCCGCAGCCGACCAACCTCGATTACCTGAGTACCTACACCGACGAATTCATCAAGATCTTCAAGGAATTCCCCGAGTACTATTCCTCGTTCCAGATCAACGGCTACAACGGTGTGCAGGCGGGGATTGGCGGCTTCCTGCTGAAACCATGGAACGAGCGCAGCCGCACGCAGATGGAAATCCTCCCGGAAGTGCAAGGCAAACTCGAAAGCATTCCGGGCTTGCAGATCTTCGGCTTCAACCTGCCCTCCCTGCCCGGCACCGGCGAAGGGTTGCCGTTCGAATTCGTGGTCAACACGGCCAACGATTACGAGCTGCTGCTGCAAGTCGCTGATCGGATCAAGAAACGTGCGATGGAGTCGGGCAAGTTCGCCTTCGTCGACCTTGATCTGGCGTTCGACAAACCGGAAGTGGTGGTCGATATCGATCGCGCCAAGGCCGCGCAGATGGGCGTGTCGATGCTCGACCTCGGCGGCACTCTGGCGACCTTGTTGGGCGAGGCCGAGATCAACCGTTTCACCATTGAGGGACGCAGCTACAAGGTGATCGCGCAGGTCGAACGGCCTTACCGCGACAACCCGGACTGGCTGAACAACTACTACGTGAAGAACACCCAGGGCGAACTGTTGCCGCTATCGACGCTGATCAAGGTCAGCGACCGTGCGCGGCCGCGTCAGCTCAACCAGTTCCAGCAACTCAATGCGGCGAAGATTTCCGGTTTCCCGCTGGTGAGCATGGGTGAAGCCATCGACACCGTGTTGCAGATCGCCCGCGAAGAAGCACCTGCCGGGTTTGCCTTTGACTATGGCGGCGCATCCCGGCAATTCGTTCAGGAAGGCAGCGCCTTGTGGGTCACCTTCGCTCTGGCGCTGGCGATCATCTTTCTGGTGCTGGCGGCGCAATTTGAAAGCTTCCGCGATCCGCTGGTGATCCTGGTCACGGTGCCGTTGTCGATCTGCGGGGCGTTGATTCCGCTGTTTCTCGGCTGGTCGAGCATGAACATCTACACCCAGGTCGGGTTGGTGACGCTGATCGGGCTGATCAGCAAACACGGGATCCTGATCGTCGAGTTCGCCAACCAGTTGCGCAAGGACAAAGGCCTGACAGCCCGTGAAGCGGTTGAGGAAGCGGCAGCGATTCGCTTGCGCCCGGTGCTGATGACCACCGCGGCGATGGTGTTCGGCATGGTGCCGCTGATTCTCGCAACGGGCGCGGGGGCGGTCAGCCGCTTTGATATCGGTATGGTGATTGCGACGGGCATGTCGATCGGCACGCTGTTTACGCTGTTCGTGTTGCCGTGCGTATATACCCTGCTGGCGAAACCCGATCCCAAACCCTCGACATAGCCCCTTGTTAGGAGTGAGCCTGCTCGCGATAGCGGTATGTCAGTTGCCATAATGTTGACTGACACACCGCTATCGCGAGCAGGCTCACTCCTACAGGGGGGAGCGGTGTGTAAAAAAAAGGCCTCGCATCTGCGAGGCCTTTTACGTGGGCATCAATTTCAACTGGCTGGCCTCATCCCTTGAGATAGCCCGAACATGAACAACAGCAGATCATGATCGGGTTTGGTCGCCACGGAGGCTTTCGCCACCCGTGGCAGTGTGCAATGAGCGTCCGTCGTGGACGCTCCGATGACCTGCATGCGGGGCTGCTCCCAGGCAGCCACCGCCAATGAAGCGACTGCCAAGGCTCCGACCAGAAACAAACCTCGTGCAATTTCTAGTTTCATCGCTATAAACCTTTGATAGCGCTGCCAAACGCCGTCTCATAAAAATAGACGAGTTTTTTCCAGTCGGCATCGCGGAACGACGAATGGCGACGCAGTTGCTTCATGTCGTGCTGTGCGGCGCGATAGGCGGTCAAGCGCTGGCGGCATTTTTCCAGATCGATCAATGCTACTTCAACCTTGGCCGACTCGCCCTCGCCGGTCACCCGCACGAATACGTGCTTGATGTAGATGCAGCTGTGCTGCCAGCGGCCCTTGTGCATGCGCGCGAGGTTTTCCGCCAGGTCCTTGAGCACGCGCTCGTAGACCACGTCGCCACATTGATCACGCCCGCCGGCAGCGGCCAGCCAGTGTTCCAGTTCCTGGAAACCGTCCAGGGATCTGGTCACCAGCAGTGCGCGCCATTTGTGCTGTGGATCAGGCTGAGCGCCACAGAAAACGATTTGCGGCACGCGTACACCGAGTTTGCTTACGCCGGTCAGCGCATCGAGTTCACGCAATACGGTAGGACGACCGAACGGGTGCAACCAGCTGCGATAGATGTGTCCGGTCTGGCGCTTGGCGTACAGCAACTGACCGTCGCGACCGACGATGCGCTGTACCCCGCTTTCGCCGCCGCGGCGCACATTGGGTTCTTCAACCCATTCGCCGCGCTGGGCCCAGTAGTAATCGAAACGATCCTGTGGAGCGACATCCGCTTCAACCGCTGCTTGCACTGCCATTCTCTACCTCTTGCGTAATACGTAAACCCGCCACATCGCATAGAGCGGTATAAAGTCCAGTTGTTCCTGAATGCGGAACCCGGCCTGTTCAAATTCTTTCTCGATCGTCGCCGCCGGAATCAGAAAACGATTCTGGTAATCACGATTCGGCCGGTCCAGCTCGGCGCGCTTGCGCTTCCAGGCCTTGAAGTTGCCGTCTACCCACAATGAAACAATCACGCTGTCGCGGCTCACGCGTTCGAATTCGCGCAGGATCACCTGACGATGCTCGGACTCACCGATGTGGTGCAGCAGACGCATGCAGAAGATGCTGTCGACCGAGTTGTCCGGCAAGGCAATGTCGAACGCCGAGGTATGCAGCGGCTGTACCCGCTTGACCACGTCGGCCGGTTGTCCCTCGAGTGCCGTCTTGATCATCGACTCGGAATTGTCCGCGCCGATGATCACCCGGTTGGGTTTCTCCGCGAGCATCGGCCAGAAACGCCCGGCACCGCAGGGCAGGTCCAGCACCAGACCGGGATCACCCGCCAGTGACAAGGCCTTGCGTGCCAACTGTTCATCGCGCCAATGCGACAGGCGACGGCCCAGACTCTCCTTGTGCTTGCGCAGATATCGCTGCGCGTGCTGGTCGTCATACTTCTCGGAAAAATCGAGCTTGATCGGGTCGGCCATGATCTGGACTCCTGAATGTCTGATGACGCCACCTTAGTCAGCGGCGTGTCAGCGTCAGGTCATCCAATTGTGAAAAAAATGTCAGGTAAACCGGCAAAGTATTACAACGTTATACAGGAATCCGACAGGTTGGCGGGAGTAGCCTCGTACGACTATTTGCCTGCATTCACGCCAAGATCTACCTCGAATCGGCAGCCATTGGGTTCCATCGTGCTCAAGCTGACGGTCCAGCCCTGGTTTTCGCAGATACGCTGCACCAGCGATAAGCCAAGCCCGAGGCCGTCACCGCGTTTCTCACTGCCGCGCACAAACGGTTCGAACATCGCTTCGCGCTTTTCCTCGGGAATCCCGACACCGGAATCCTCGACGATAAAGCCGTGGGCCGTCAGGGTCAGGCGAATGAAACCCTCCTCGGTGTAATGCAGCGCGTTGCGCAGCAGGTTGCCCATCACCGCGTTGAGTAACGTCGCGTTGTAGCGGGCGTCCGATGGGCTGCCCGGCTCGAACACCAGCCTCAGGCCCTTGCGCTCGATCGGCTCGCGCCACAGGCACAGCAGGCTTTGCGCCACTTGCGTAAGGTTGTGTTGCGGCGCCGCTCCGGGCTCTTCGTTTTGCGCGCGCGCCAGCATCAGGAACGTCTGCACCAATTCGCGCATCTCCTCACTGGCACGAGCGATACGCTCGACCTGCGAGCGACCGCGCTGATCGATGCCCGGATTCTCCAGCAGCAGCTCGCAGGAGCTGGCCAGCACCATCAGCGGCGTACGCAATTCATGACTGACGTCGCTGGTGAACAAGCGCTCGCGGGTCAGCGCCTGACGCAGGCGCCCCAATGTCGCGTCGAACGCCACCGCCAGTTCACCGACTTCATCCGCCGCATAATCCGGCGCCAGCGGCGGTGCCAGCCCGAGCAACTGATCGCGATGACGGACCTGCCGCGCCAGCCGTACGACCGGCGCCATCACCTTGCGCGCCAGCACCCAGCCGAGGAACACCGCCAGTGCCAGGCTGAGCACGAAACCCACCAGCACCACGGCAAACAGAACGCGTTCGCGCTCTTCGAAATCGCTTTGATCCTGCAACAGAACGTACCGGCGGCCATCGACGATCTCGACCATCGCGTGATACGACAGCTGCTCGCGGAACACTTCATGAAAACCGGCATCGAGATGGCGCAGGTCCTTGGGCAGATCGAAATCGCCCGGCCCGCCGCTGAAATAGAACAGCTGATCCGGTTCGGGGCGGTGGCTCCAGTCGGAAACATTGTCCATCAGCAACAAGCGCTGCAAGTCGCCGCCCAGCCCCGCCGAAATCAGTTTTTCCTCGACCAGATGCACGGTCGCAACGATGCCCATGGCAAACGCGCCAGCCACCAGAGCGCTCATCAAGGCGAAGGCGATAATGATCCGTTGCGAAAGGCTTTGCTTGAACTCCATTACACGTCGGCCAAGCGGTAGCCCACCCCGTGCACAGTGTGCAGCAGTGGCTTGGCGAAAGGTTTGTCGATCACCTGGCGCAACTGGTGCACGTGGCTGCGCAGGCTGTCGCTGTCCGGGCAGTCATCGCCCCACAGGGCTTCTTCGAGAATTTCCCGGCGCAACACATGCGGGCTCTTCTGCATCAGCACGGCCAGCAGCTTCAGGCCGACCGGGTTGAGCTTGAGCAGTTTGCCGTCGCGCGTCACTTCCAGGGTGTCGAGGTCATAGCTCAGGTCGGCGACCTGCAAGGCGCGCCGGCCACCGCCCTGAGCGCGACGCATCACGGCTTCGACCCGCGCCGCGAGTTCGGACAAGGCAAACGGTTTGATCAGGTAATCGTCGGCACCCGACTTGAAGCCCTGCAAGCGGTCGTCCAGTTGGTCGCGCGCGGTAAGCATGATCACCGGTGTGTCGCGGCGTGCATCTTCGCGCAGGCGTTTGCACAGGGTATAGCCGTCGATCCCCGGCAACATGATATCGAGGACGATCAGGTCGTAATGCTCGGTGGCGGCCAGATGCAGGCCGGACAGACCGTCCTGCGCGCAATCGACGGTGTAGCCCTTGAGGCCCAGGTAATCGGCCAGATTGGCCAGGATGTCGCGGTTGTCTTCGACCAGCAGAATACGCATGGGCACCTTCTCCGAACGGGGTTACGGCCGTCTTGGCCCGCGCAGCTTACGGCCAAGTGTGGCTCACGGCTAGGCATGTGTCGGGTTGTTTGCCGATAAAAATGCTCACGGCGACCGCCAACGTTTTTTTCACTTTCGATTAACGAATCGGCAACGCCCGTGCGCACAGACTCCGCGCGATTGCGCTCCCTCGAACATTCTTGCCACCAAGGAATTGCCCATGGCGTTGACCTCTGCCCATCCCGTTTCCCGACCGCTGAACCTCTGGCTCTGCCTGGGCATACCCGCTGTTGCGGCGATCATTCTGGTGTTGCTCGAACTGACCGATCTGGACATGGACCTGGCCCGACTGTTCTATGACCCGGTCGCCGGCGACTTCATCGGACGGCACAGCTATTTTCTCGAAGACATCCTGCATGACCGCGCCAAAGAAGTGGTTATCGCCTTCTCGGTGTTCGCGATCCTCGGTTTCATCGGCTCGTTTTTCCTCGCCCGACTCAAACCCTTCAAGCGTGAGCTGGGCTGCCTGGTGCTGTCGCTGGGCCTGGCCACTTCGTTCGTCACCCCGGTCAAAGCCGTGACGGCAGTGCAATGCCCGTGGAGCCTTGAGCAATTCGGCGGGCACGAAAAATACAGCAAGTTGATGGACCATCGCCCGCCAACCGACAAGCCGGGGCGTTGCTGGCCTGGCGGTCATGCGGCGACGGGTTTCACCTTGTTTGCGCTGTTCTTCGTTCTGCGCGATCGTCGCCCACGACTGGCGCGGCAGGCATTCATCTTCGCCTTTGCGCTGGGCTCGGTGTTTTCGATCAGCCGGATGATGCAGGGCGCGCACTTCTTCTCGCATAACGTATGGACGGCGATCTTCTGCTGGCTGATTTGTCTGGGGGCTTATTACTGGGTGCTGTATCGCCCGGCGGGCAAGACTGCAACGGTTGTCAAAGCACGCCCCGTCAGCGCTTGAGCGGACGCCATCGCTGGCAAGCCAGCTCCCACAGGGACTGAGAGTGTTCACACACTATGTGCCTGACCTAGGACTCCTGTGGGAGCTGGCTTGCCAGCGATGGCCACACCTCGGTCTGTAGCCCACCCTAGAATTCGGGCGATAAAAAACCCCGCTGCTTGCGCCGGCGGGGTTTTTCGTTACGGGGGTAAGGCTGGCTTACATCATGCCGCCCATGCCACCCATGCCGCCCATTTCTGGCATACCGCCGCCAGCCGAGCCTTCCTTCTTCGGCGCGTCGGCAACGGCCGCTTCGGTGGTCAGGATCAGACCGCCGATCGAGGCTGCGGCTTGCAGAGCCGAACGGGTTACCTTGGTTGGATCCAGGATGCCCATTTCGATCATGTCGCCGTATTCGCCGGAAGCAGCGTTGTAACCGAAGTTACCTTTGCCGTTCTTCACTTCGTTGACGACTACGCTTGGCTCGTCACCGGAGTTGGCAGCGATCTGACGCAGCGGCGCTTCAACAGCGCGACGCAGCACAGCGATACCGACGTTCTGGTCAGCGTTGTCGCCGGTCAGTTCGGTCAGGGCTTCCAGAGCGCGGATCAGCGCAACGCCACCGCCAGGTACCACGCCTTCTTCAACGGCTGCACGGGTTGCGTGCAGGGCGTCTTCAACGCGGGCCTTCTTCTCTTTCATTTCAACTTCGGAACCCGCGCCAACCTTGATCACTGCAACGCCGCCGGACAGCTTGGCCAGACGCTCTTGCAGTTTTTCACGGTCGTAGTCCGAGGAAGTTTCGGCAACCTGGGCACGGATCTGAGCGATACGGCCTTCGATGTCTGCCTGCACGCCAGCACCGTCAACGATGATGGTGTTTTCCTTGGACAGGGTCACGCGCTTGGCGTTACCCAGGTGCTCCAGGGTGGTGCTTTCCAGGCTCAGACCGATCTCTTCGGAGATCACGGTGCCGCCGGTCAGAACAGCGATGTCCTGCAGCATGGCCTTGCGACGATCGCCGAAGCCTGGTGCCTTGACGGCAGCGACTTTAACGATACCGCGCATGTTGTTCACCACCAGAGTCGCCAGGGCTTCGCCTTCAACGTCTTCGGCAACGATCAGCAGCGGACGGCCGGCTTTGGCAACGGCTTCCAGGACTGGCAGCATTTCGCGGATGTTCGAGATCTTCTTGTCGACCAGCAGGATCAGCGGGCCGTCGAGCTCGGCAACCATGGTGTCCGGCTTGTTGACGAAGTACGGCGACAGGTAGCCACGGTCGAACTGCATGCCTTCTACAACCGACAGTTCGTTTTCCAGGCCCGAGCCTTCTTCAACGGTGATCACGCCTTCTTTACCGACTTTTTCCATGGCTTCGGCAATGATGTCGCCGATGGAGTTGTCGGAGTTGGCCGAGATGGTGCCGACCTGAGCGATGGCTTTGAAATCAGCGCATGGCTTGGACAGGGCTTTGAGCTCTTTGACGATGGCGATGGTCGCCTTGTCGATACCGCGTTTCAGGTCCATCGGGTTCATGCCGGCAGCGACGGCTTTCAGGCCTTCGTTGACGATCGACTGAGCCAGAACGGTGGCAGTGGTAGTACCGTCACCGGCGTCATCGTTGGCACGGGAGGCAACGTCTTTGACCAGCTGCGCGCCCATGTTTTCGAAGCGATCTTCGAGTTCGATTTCTTTGGCGACGGAAACGCCGTCCTTGGTGATGGTCGGAGCGCCGAAGCTCTTCTCGAGGATCACGTTACGGCCTTTCGGGCCCAGGGTCGCTTTTACCGCGTCAGCCAGAACGTTGACGCCTTTGAGCATCTTGGAGCGGGCGGCATCGCCGAACTTAACTTCTTTAGCAGCCATGATCGATATTCCTTAAATACTTTGTAGTAACGGGAAAATGAACGGGAGTATCAGCCTTCGATAACAGCGAGGATTTCGTTCTCGCTCATTACCAGCAGGTCTTCACCATCGACTTTCACAGTGTTGCTGCCGGAGTAAGGACCGAACACAACCTTGTCGCCTTCCTTCACGGACAGTGCACGCACTTCGCCGTTTTCCAGAGCTTTGCCCGGGCCTACAGCGAGAATCACACCGTGGTTGGCCTTTTCAGCAGCCGAACCTGGCAGGACGATACCGCCAGCGGTTTTCTTTTCTTCTTCGCTGCGACGGATGACGACGCGGTCATGCAGAGGACGAAGCTTCATTGTCGATCTCTCCTAATTGTGGTTTTCATCGGCCGGTGTAGTCCCGGCGGGTTTAACAAATCCGGCCTGTGCCGGGTGCGGCTCGTCGAGCGAACCGCGCAAGTCTGTCCGGTGTAATCACCGGAAACCTTTCGGTGACCGATACATAGGGGCGTACAAGCTGATTACAAGGGCTGGGGTAAAAAAAATTTTGACGCCGTCCGACGAGTAGGCCGCATAAACGAGCACGGCACCCGAAGGTGCCGTGTCGATGTTGACGTTACTTGTTGTCGCGATGTTCGTACTCGCCTTCGATCACATTCGGCTCACGGCCCAACGGCTCGCGTGGTGCCGGACCGCCACGGGGTCGCAGGTCATCGGCAAAAGCGCGCTGGCGCATGGCCTGGTCTTCGGCACGCTGGCGCATTTTATTCGCCAGCAAGCGTCGGGTGAACGGCAGCAGCATGACCAGACCAACCACATCGCTGATGAAACCCGGGATGATCAGCAGACCGCCGGCCAGCGCCAGCATCAAACCTTCAAGCATGGTCTGTGCCGGCAGTTCGCCGCGGTTCAGGCTTTCACGGGCACGCAGCGCCGTGGCGAGGCCGGCGATGCGCAGCACGAACACGCCGAACATCGAGCCGACGATAATCAGCAGCAGGGCCGGGAAGAACCCGATCGCCCCTGCCACTTTGACGAATACGAACAGCTCCAGCACTGGAAACAGCAGAAAGAGCAACAGAAAAGGGCGCATCAAATTGTCCTCAACGCAAGAAATGCCTTGCAGTAAGCCTTAGATGACGCCGCCCTTGCGTGAATTCAACCTTAAGAATCCGCTTTTTTTGGCCAGGCCTCGGCGTGAGCCAATGAAACCAAGGCTTCGCGCACTTGTGTCGGCGTATTGCAAGGGCTTGGGAAGCCTAGCCAGTACAGCGCCTGACCGATGCGCAAGTGCATGCCTTCGCTGTCGATCCCGGCCAGTTGCGCCGGCACGCTGTTCGGCAGACCGGCGAGCTCAACGTAATGGGCGATGGCCTTGGCGTGGTCGCTGTTCATGTGCTCGACCATGCTGACTTCAGCCTTGCCGGCGAACGGATTGGCCAGAGTCAACTGATCGATCCAGTGAATCGCCCCGAAACCGCCGATATAGCGGTGACGCACCGGGTTCAGTACCCAGAAATCGAAATCGTGAGCCTTGTGATAATTCTGCGAATCAGGGAAGTAGCGGTAGTAGCGCTCGGCGGCGGCTTCGATGGCGGCAGGGTCTTCGAGTTTCTGCGCTTCCGCGAGATACGTCAGGCGCCCCACCGCTTGTACATCATCGGCCTCGCGCTCACCGACCAGCATCGAGCACTTCGGGTCCTTTTGCAGATTGTGGGTGTGCTGGGCGATGCGGCTGATCAGAATCAGCGGCCGGCCCTGCTCGTCCAGGCAATACGGGACCACGGAGCCGAACGGAAATCCGGGCATCGATTTCGAGTGGGTCGAGAGCACTCCACGGTATTCCTTGAGAAGCAATTCTCGGGCATTCTTCGCCACTTCAACGCTCAATTTATGACTCCTTAGATAGAATCCGTCGAAAAAACGGACAGGCGCGCGAAAACAGGTTTCGGCCACGCCATCGGGCAATGCTCCTGCGCAACCCGGCCACGGCCGGGGCGAACGGGAGCCGCCAAGAATAAAAACCATCAGACCAGCAATCGGGGCACGCGCATGCAACTCAACGACAAAGTAATCATTATCACTGGCGGTTGCCAGGGTTTGGGCCGCTCCATGGCCGAGTATCTCGCCGGCAAAGGCGCGAAGCTCGCGCTGGTCGATCTCAATCAGGAAAAGCTCGACGACGCCGTCGCCGCGTGCAAAGCCAAGGGTGTCGAAGCGCGCAGCTACCTGTGCAACGTCGCCAATGAAGAACAGGTCGAGCACATGGTCGCCCAGGTTGCCGCTGACTTTGGCGCGATTCACGGCCTGATCAACAACGCCGGGATTCTGCGTGACGGCCTGCTGCTGAAGGTCAAGGACGGCGAAATGAGCAAGATGAGCCTTGCCCAGTGGCAGGCGGTGATCGATGTCAACCTGACCGGCGTGTTCCTCTGCACCCGTGAGGTGGCAGCGAAAATGGTCGAGCTGAAGAACAGCGGCGCGATCATCAACATCTCGTCGATCTCCCGCGCCGGCAATGTCGGCCAGACCAACTATTCCGCGGCCAAGGCCGGTGTCGCCGCGGTGACCGTGACATGGGCCAAGGAACTGGCGCGCTACGGGATTCGCGTGGCCGGCATTGCACCGGGCTTCATCGAAACCGAAATGACCCTGGGCATGAAACCCGAAGCGCTGGAGAAAATGACCTCGGGCATCCCGCTCAAGCGCATGGGCAAGCCGCAAGAGATCGCCCATTCGGCGGCGTATATCTTCGAGAACGACTACTACACCGGGCGGATTCTGGAGATGGATGGCGGCTTGCGTATCTGACTGCCAACACAAAAACAAATGTAGGAGTGAGCCTGCTCGCGATAGCGGTAATCAATTCACCATCGCTGGAGAATGTTAAACCGCGATCGCGAGCAGGCTCACTCCTACAAGGGATCTCAGCGTTGCTGATAGATCAATCGTCGCTGATGGTGATATTCGGCATCGCCGGCGTCGCCGCTTCCTGCAAGACGATCCGCGCGCCGACGTGGCGGGCCAGCTCCTGGTAGACCATGGCGATCTGGCTGTCCGGCTCGGCGATCACCGTCGGCTTGCCGCCATCGGCCTGTTCGCGGATCAGCATCGACAACGGCAGCGAGGCCAGCAGTTCCACGCCGTACTGGGTGGCAAGCTTCTCGCCACCGCCCTCACCGAACAGATGCTCGGCATGCCCGCAGTTCGAGCAGATGTGCACGGCCATGTTTTCCACCACGCCCAATACCGGAATGTTGACCTTGCGGAACATTTCCACGCCTTTGCGTGCGTCGAGCAGGGCCAGGTCCTGTGGCGTGGTGACGATCACTGCGCCCGCCACCGGGACTTTCTGCGCCAGGGTCAGTTGAATGTCGCCGGTGCCAGGCGGCATGTCGATGACCAGATAATCCAGATCGCCCCACGCGGTTTGCGTGACCAGTTGCAGCAGCGCGCCGGAAACCATCGGCCCGCGCCAGACCATCGGCGTGTTGTCATCGGTCAGAAACGCCATCGACATGACTTCAACACCGTGGGCCTTGAGCGGCACAAACCACTTCTGGTCCTTGACCTCCGGGCGGGTGCGCTCGGGAATACCGAACATGATGCCCTGGCTCGGGCCGTAGATATCGGCGTCGAGAATCCCCACTTTGGCGCCTTCGCGGGCCAGCGCCAGGGCGAGGTTGGCGGCGGTGGTCGACTTGCCCACGCCGCCCTTTCCCGAGGCTACGGCGACCACGTTCTTGACGTTGGCCAGCCCCGGAATCTGCGCCTGGGCCTTGTGCGCGGCGATCACGCTGTTGACCTCAACCCGGGCGATGACCACGCCGTCGATGTTTTCGATGGCCAGTTGCAGCAATTGCGCCCAACCGCTCTTGAACAGACCGGCGGCGTAGCCGATTTCCAGCTGCACATTGACGCGGTCACCGACGATCTCGATGTTTTTCACGCAACCGGCGCTGACCGGGTCCTGGTTCAGGTAAGGGTCGGTGTATTGGCTGAGGACGGCTTCCACCGCTGCGCGAGTGACGGCGCTCATGGGCAACTCCGATAACAAAACTGGAAAAGATGGCGGCTATCCTACCCCTTCTATCCTCCGGACGGCATGCCCGGCAACGATTTGCAGGGGTGAAATATCTTGTCCGGCGCTTTATAGTGGCCGACCTCCGTTTCATCAAGTAGCGAAGCCCTACATGTCCGAGCCACGCAAGATCCTCGTCACCAGCGCCCTGCCCTACGCCAATGGTTCGATCCACCTTGGCCACATGCTGGAATACATCCAGACCGATATGTGGGTGCGCTTCCAGAAGCATCGCGGCAACCAATGCATCTATGTCTGCGCCGACGACGCCCACGGTTCGGCGATCATGCTGCGCGCGGAAAAGGAAGGCATCACCCCGGAACAACTGATCGCCAACGTGCAGGCTGAACACAGCGCCGACTTTGCCGACTTCCTGGTTGATTTCGACAATTTCCACTCCACTCACGCCGAAGAAAACCGTGAGCTGTCGAGCCAGATCTACCTCAAGCTGCGTGACGCCGGGCACATTGCCCAACGCTCGATCACCCAGTATTTCGACCCGGAAAAGAAAATGTTCCTGGCCGACCGCTTCATCAAGGGCACCTGCCCCAAATGCGGCACCGAAGACCAGTACGGCGACAACTGCGAAAAATGCGGCGCGACCTACGCCCCGACCGACCTGAAGGATCCGAAGTCGGCGATCTCCGGTGCTACCCCGGTGCTCAAGGATTCCCAGCACTTCTTCTTCAAGCTGCCGGACTTCCAGGACATGCTGCAGGCCTGGACCCGCAGCGGCACCCTGCAGGACGCCGTCGCCAACAAGCTTTCCGAATGGCTCGACGCCGGCCTGCAACAGTGGGACATCTCCCGCGATGCGCCGTACTTCGGCTTCGAGATTCCGGGCGAGCCGGGCAAGTATTTCTACGTGTGGCTGGATGCGCCGATCGGCTACATGGCCAGCTTCAAGAACCTCTGCAACCGCACGCCTGCGCTTGACTTCGACGCGTTCTGGGGCAAGGATTCCACCGCCGAGCTGTACCACTTCATCGGCAAGGACATCGTCAACTTCCACGCGCTGTTCTGGCCAGCGATGCTCGAAGGTGCGGGCTTCCGCAAGCCGACCGCGATCAATGTGCACGGCTACCTGACCGTCAACGGCCAGAAGATGTCGAAATCGCGCGGCACCTTCATCAAGGCCCGCACGTATCTGGATCACCTGTCGCCGGAATACCTGCGTTATTACTACGCGGCGAAACTGGGCCGTGGCGTCGATGACCTCGACCTGAACCTCGAAGACTTCGTGCAGAAGGTCAACTCCGATCTGGTCGGCAAAGTGGTCAACATCGCCAGCCGTTGCGCCGGTTTCATCCACAAGGGCAACGCCGGTCTGCTGGTCGACAACAACGCCGCACCGGAGCTGACCGAGGCCTTCCTCGCCGCCGCGCCAAGCATTGCCGACGCCTATGAAGCACGCGACTTTGCCCGTGCCATGCGCGAGACCATGGCCCTGGCCGACCGCGCCAACGCGTGGATCGCCGACAAGGCGCCGTGGTCGCTGAACAAGCAGGAAGGCAAGCAGGACGAAGTCCAGGCGATCTGCGCCACCGGCATCAACCTGTTCCGCCAGCTGGTGATCTTCCTCAAACCGGTGCTGCCGCTGCTGGCCGCCGATGCCGAGGCGTTCCTCAACGTCGCGCCGCTGACCTGGAACGACCACACCACGCTGCTGGCCAACCATCAGCTCAACGAATTCAAGCCGTTGATGACCCGTATCGACCCGGTGAAAGTGCAAGCCATGACCGACGCCTCGAAAGAAGACCTCAGCGCCAGCCAGACCGACACCGGCGCTGCCGCCCCGGCCGGCAATGGCGAACTGGCCAAGGATCCGCTGTCGCCGGAAATCGACTTCGACGCGTTCGCCGCCATCGACCTGCGCGTCGCGCTGATCGTCAAGGCTGAGCACGTCGAGGGCGCCGACAAGCTGCTGCGCCTGACCCTCGATATCGGCGACGAGCAACGCAACGTGTTCTCCGGCATCAAGAGTGCTTACCCGGATCCGTCGAAGCTCGACGGTCGTCTGACCATGATGATCGCCAACCTGAAGCCGCGGAAAATGAAGTTCGGCATCTCCGAAGGCATGGTGATGGCGGCTGGCCCTGGCGGTGAAGAGATCTACCTGCTGAGCCCGGACAGCGGTGCCAAGCCGGGTCAACGTATCAAGTAAGACCCTGCGGCAACTCGATCCCACCGGCGTGCCCTGCATGCCGGTGGGATTTTTCATAGGCGGCTGGATAAGGCCTAACCTTGAGAGACACCCGCCCGTTTCGCTGGCAGAACCATGACCGAATTCGTCCTAACGCTGATCAGTGCCGCGCTGCTCAACAACTTCGTGTTGCACTGGCCGCTGGGCGTCGATCCGCTGTTGGCGGGCAGCCGGCGCCAGGTGCACGCGTTGGGGCTGGCGACCTTGTGTCTGATGGTTGTCGTCGGCGTGGTGGGCTACGCGATCTGGCACTGGCTGCTGGTGCCGCTGCAACTGCAAGCCCTGCGCCTGTTCGTGTTTTTGCCGTTGAGCGTTTTGCTGATCGCACCGCTGCTCAAAGGCCTGGGGCGCGGGTTGCCGAAACTGCCCTTCGACGGCTTATGGCCGCTGTTGCTGGGCAATGCCGGCGTACTCGGCCTGGCATTGATCAATGCGCAAAACGATCAAGGCCTGCTTCACACAATGGCGCTGAGCCTGGGTGCCGGGTTGGGGTTCTGGTTGGTATTGGGCCTGTTCAGCGATTTGCGCGAACGTACGGCGGGTAACGATATCCCTCTGCCCTTTCGCGGCTTGCCGATCGATCTGCTCGGCGCAGGACTGATGGCAGTGATTTTTCTCGGATTCAGTGGACTGATCAAAACATGAGTCTGATTCAACGCATCGATGCTCTTCTGCCGCAGACCCAGTGCGGCAAGTGCGGCCATCCCGGATGCAAACCCTACGCGCAAGGCATTGCCGCCGGCGAGCCGATCAACAAGTGTCCGCCCGGTGGCGAAGAAACCATCGCTGCGCTGGCCGAGCTGTTGAAAGTGCCGGTGCTGGAACTGGACGTCAGCCGCGGCCCGGCGCCGGCCCAGGTGGCGTTCATTCGCGAAGCCGAGTGCATCGGCTGCACCAAGTGCATTCAGGCTTGCCCGGTCGACGCGATTGTCGGCGCGGCGAAACTGATGCACACCGTCCTGATCGACGAATGCACCGGTTGTGACCTGTGCGTGGCGCCGTGCCCGGTGGACTGCATCGAAATGCATCCGCTGCCACCCGAGACGTTGCCGGTGGTGGGCGGGCTGGCGTTCAGCCTCGACGAGCAACGCGCGCGCGCCGCCAAACGTGATCACGCACGGCAACGTTTCGAGCGGCGCAACGAGCGCCTGCATCGTGAAGAGCAACAGAAACAGGCTGAGCGTGAGGCGCGGGCAAAGCGACCGGCGCAAGCGCAAGTGAGCACCACCGACCCGGTGCAAGCGGCACTCGAACGGGTGCGCGCGCAAAAAGCGACGAACGCGGATGCGGCGGTGAAAAAAGCCAAAGTCGAGGTTGCGATGAGCCGCGCGCAACTGCACAAATCGCTGAAAGCCTTCGGCCATCCACCGACCTTTGAGCAGCAGGCGCAATTGATTGTCCTGCAGCGCCAGTTCGAAGCGGCCGAAGAGGCGCTGGCGCAACTGGAAAACAGCGCCGCCCCCACAGCCGCAGCACCACCGCCCGCCATAGACGCCGACTTGAAGCGCGCCAAGATCCAGCTGGCGATGTGTCGCGCCGAATACGGCAAGCTCGAACGTAACGCCGACACTCCCGTCGAAATTCTTCAAGAGGCCCGCGCGCGACTGCAAGCCGCCGAGCGTCAGGTAAGCGAACATGCCGCCCCTTGAGGCAGCGGACGATCGCCTGCAACAGGCGATGAAAACCTTGCTGCTGGCTACGGTGCCAGGGCTGCTGACGCTGTTGTGGTCTTACGGTTGGGGCGTGTTGATCAACCTGATACTGGCGATCACCACCGCCCTGATCGTCGAAGCGGGCGTTGCGCAACTGCGCCGACAGCCTGTGCAGCCGACGCTTCGCGACGGCAGTGCGCTGGTCAGTGCAACATTGCTGGCGGCCGCACTGCCGGCCTATTGCCCATGGTGGCTGACGGTGACGGCAACCGCCGGGGGCCTGCTGTTTGGCAAGCACGTGTACGGCGGCACGGGGAAAAACCCGTTCAATCCGGCGATGCTCGGTTTTGCGTTGGTGATGGTCATGTTCCCGAGAGCGATGACCCTGTGGCCGGCCCATGGTCTGGATCTGGCGGCAAGCTTGCAGCCGATATTTGGCTGGAGTCAGGCGCCGGACGCTTGGGCGCAGGCGACCGCGCTGGACACGCTGCGCGTCAACGCCAGCCTGACCATCGACGAACTGTTCGCCAGCCATCCGGCGTTCGGGCATTTTGGCGGACGCGCTGCCGAGTGGGTGAATCTGGCCTTTTTGGCCGGTGGCGTGTTCTTGTTGCAGCGTCGGGTGTTCAGCTGGCACGCACCGCTGGGCATGCTCGCCAGTCTGTTGGTGATCAGCCTGCTGTGCTGGAATGGCTCGGGGTCGGATTCGCATGGCTCGCCACTGTTTCATCTACTCAGCGGCGCGACCATGCTCGGCGCGTTCTTCATTGTCACTGAACCGGTCTGCGGCGCGAAAACCGCGCTGGCGCGCCTGCTCTTTGGCGTCGGGGTCGGGTTGCTGACATACGTGATCCGCACGTGGGGCGGCTACCCGGACGGGCTGGCGTTTGCGGTGTTGCTGATGAATCTCTGCGTGCCGGCGCTGGAGCGATTCGTCGCCAATCGCCAGATCAAGGTGACCCCGTGAAGCGCCGGGCCAGCACGGTGATCGTGCTGCTGGTGGCTATCAGCGGTATCGCCGCGACTTACCTTGTACAGCGTGGGAGCACGCCACAAATCGCCGCCGCGCAGCAACTGCTCGACAACCGTAAATGGCTCGACATGCTGCCGCCGGAGAGCTACGACAACCAGCCGCTGCAACAACCACTGAGTTTGACCGATACCCGACTGGACCACAGCCAGTTGAGCGCAGGCTATCGCGCGACCCTGACCGGCAAGCCCGTTGCAATACTGTTGCACAGTCAGACCCAGGGCTATGTGGGCGTCATCGAATTGTTGATCGCCATCGAGCCGAATGGCAGGTTGCTCGCGGTGAAAACGTTAGAACAGCAAGAAACACCAGCGCTTGGCGGGCACCTGGCGGACCGACCGAGTACCTGGCTGCAGGCGTTTGCCGGCAAGTCGAGTGATACGCCGACGGCAGCAGGCTGGGCGCTGAAGAAGGATGAAGGACAGTTCGATCAGATCGCCGGAGCGACCGTCACTTCTCGCGCAGTCATCAATGCGGTGCATGACGCCCTGCGCTATTTTGATGACCATCGCGCCGCGCTGCTGGGGAGCGGAACATGAAGCCGTCGCCGGGTCTGGCCCACTGTCTGATGCTGCCGTTGCTGCTGGGCAGCAGTGGTTCACTGGTCAGCGCAATCGGCACGTTGTTGGTATTCAGCGTTGTCGTGGGCCTGTACGGTCTGTGCATGCGCTCGTTACGCCCGCGATTGACGGAAACAGGCCGATTGCTGGTCAGCGTCTTGCTCGCCGCCGCGCTCAGCAGTTGCGCAGATGTGTTGGCGCAACGCTGGTTTCTGCCCTGGCAGCAAGCCTTCGGCCTGTATGCCAGTTTGATCGCCTTGCAATGTGTGGTGCTTGAATACAATGGCTTTTGGCGCCAGGCACTGGCTGAGCGCGGCAAACTCTGCGCTGTGTTCGGTGCATTGCTGTTGCTGCTAGGGGCTGTGCGCGAACTCGCGGGGAGTGGCAGTCTTGGCCGTAGCCCCTTCGACAGCTGGCAAGGCATCGTCCTGTTCAGCGACGGACTGCCACTGATCAGTCTGATCCCCGGCGCTTTTATTGTATTGGCGCTGCTGCTGGCAGCGCGTCAGGCGCTGGTTCGCCCGAAATTGAATTCAAAGGAAACGCATCGCCCATGAATGCCGCAAAACGTCTGGAGATTTTCCGCCGTCTGCACGAAGACAACCCAGAGCCGAAAACCGAACTGGCGTATTCGTCGCCATTCGAGCTGTTGATCGCGGTGATTCTGTCGGCCCAGTCGACGGACGTGGGCGTCAACAAGGCCACGGCGAAGCTGTTCCCGGTGGCGAATACGCCGGCCGCGATCCATGCCTTGGGCGTTGAAGGGCTGTCCGAATACATCAAGACCATCGGCCTCTACAACAGCAAGGCGAAAAACGTCATTGAAACCTGCCGCCTGCTGGTCGAACGCCACGGTGGTGAAGTGCCGCAAACCCGTGAAGAACTGGAAGCCTTGCCCGGTGTGGGCCGCAAGACCGCCAACGTGGTGCTTAATACCGCGTTCCGGCAACTGACCATGGCCGTCGATACCCACATCTTTCGGGTCAGCAACCGCACCGGCATTGCGCCGGGCAAAAATGTGGTTGAAGTGGAAATGAAACTGATGAAATTTGTGCCCAGGGAATTCCTGCTCGACTCCCACCACTGGCTGATCCTGCACGGACGTTATGTGTGCCTGGCGCGCAAGCCGCGCTGTGGCAGTTGCCGGATAGAAGACCTGTGCGAGTACAAAGCAAAAACTTCTGACGATTGAGCGGCTATTGGAATAACTGATAAGCCGATTGAAAAAAACTTTTTTACCCGCCAACCGAATGTCGATATAAGGAGCGCCAAAGGCAAACTTGGCCGGGAGCTAACCTTATGAGTGCCGACAAAGAGCAATTGGACGTAGAAGACGATTTTGTCGCCGTTGAGGCCGACGAGGTAGAGCCCGTCGTAGAAGTTGCAAAGACCAACCTGAGCAAGCGCCGCACCATCGATAACCTGCTTGAGGAGCGCCGACTGCAAAGGCAATTGGCTGATTACGATTTTGATCTTTGATACTTGAAAGCCTCCCGAACCGGAGGCTTTTTACTTTCTGCAATACACTGGCTCCGGCCGGCCCATGACCTGTCAGCTTTCAGTATATTCAGACCAGACCGTTTCGCTGTGCCAGCTCGATCAGATCGACCAGCGAACGCGCGTTGAGCTTTAATAACAAGCGCGTCTTGTAGGTGCTCACGGTCTTGTTGCTCAAAAACATGCCGTCGGCAATTTCCTTGTTGGTCTTGCCTCGCGCCAGTTGCTGCAAAACCATCATCTCCCGACCGGACAGACGATCCACCATGTCCGCTTCGCTGGCATTGCCCAGACTGGTGCGCACGGTGTGCAAGGCCTGGTTGGGAAAATAGCTGTAACCGGACAACACCGCCTTGATCGCACTGAGCAATTCGGTGAGGTCCTGCTGTTTGCACACATAGCCGGCGGCCCCCGATTGCATGCAACGCATCGAAAAGTGCCCGGGCGCCTGCGAAGTCAGCACCAGTACTTTTATAGGCATAGCCGTCGAGCTCAGCCGTGCGATAACTTCCAGGCCGTCAAGTTTCGGAATGCCAATATCCAGAATGACAATATCCGGCATTTGTTCTCGAGCAAGTTGTAACGCATCCACACCGTTATCCGTCTCTGCGATGACTTCGTAGCCATGACGCTCCATTAGCATACGCACCGCAAGACGAATGACAGGGTGATCATCCACGATCAGCACTTTATTCATGGGCAAGTCCAGTTTCGCTGTTCGAATTTTTAGAACACGCACAATAGCCCAGTCACTTGCTCCATGGCATGCCAGGGTTGACACGCACTTGCATCGAGAGACATACCCTACAGCGATCGCGGATTAATCCTACAAAAAATCGCTAACTTCCTAAACATCTGACGCTTTTGGCTGTTTGGCCTACGGCAAGATTTCGCCTTTACTTTTGTTTCAGGGTGCGTCTGACAGCATCGGCAGCAGGATTGATCGCGATCTCTACCTGCGTTCCAACGCCGCTTGAAGCCGCCTGATCCGAACTGTGAAACATATGCCTTAACAATTGCACACATGCAGAAGCCGTCGCTTATACGGCTAGCGAAAAACCCCTCGATACATAAACACTTGAAACAAGATATTTATACCCAAGGCAATATTTTTTCTATAAATATGAACGCACAAAGCCCAACTAAAACAACTCAACCAACACAAACATTGACCATGAGAAAGATCAAAACAAAGAGCACAAAGATGATCAAACTAAAAAACAAGATCGCCAATCCAATGACGGTAATTGCCATATTTGCAGCCATCTCGGAAACATCCGCGGCGGTTTCCCTGCCTTTTCTGGACAATAAGGACAGGGAGATATATGTGTGGTTCCTTATAAGCTTTCCTTTCTACTTGCTGTTTCTTTTCTTTATCACCCTGAACTTCAACTATCGCTCTCTGTATTCTCCGTCAGACTTTGATAAAGACAAGAACTTTCTCAAAGTGATAGATAACAATGAACGCGACAGCAAGCGAAACGCACCATCCTCGGAGCCCTGCGATCAAGGTACATTCGGGCTATCGAGTTGCATCGTCCCCAGCGAGTCCGGCAGTGTCGAGCGCAAAGATTCGTGCAAAGTCCACAATGCGGCCGATCCGCCGACGAATAGCAATGCGAAATCCAGTCAGATCGTTCAGCACAATATTCAATTGCCGGCGTGGGTCAGTCATTTGCATCTGATCGATGCCCGGGATGTCGATGCGGCAAAGGAACTGGCGACGATTCTGGACAACATCCGCAACCTTGATCGCAAAACGGCGCGAGTGATTGTATTTCTTTCCAATCATGTATCGGATGTCTTGCTTACCCAACATGCGCTGTTGCAAGCCAGGCAGATCAAGAAAGGCTCCGGTAAAACGCTGTGCATCGTCTATAACCTCTGCTCACAAGCGGTGACGCGTCTGGGAACAGTCTGAAAATGAGCCACTGCCACGCGCCGGTGCCTGGAAAAATGCTCGGTCGGAGCAGCCACCCATTGATGCAAAAAGGGCGACCCTGTCTCGAAGACAAGGCCGCCCTTTTTGTTGTGCGTCAGCGTTTGATGCCTAGAACAGCTTGCGGCCCTTGTTGGCAGCAATGCGCATGCGCAGCGCGTTGAGCTTGATGAAGCCCGCCGCGTCGGCCTGGTTGTAAGCGCCGCCGTCTTCTTCGAAGGTCGCGATGTTGGAGTCGAACAGCGAATCGTCGGACTTGCGGCCGGTGACGATGACGTTGCCCTTGTACAGCTTCAGGCGCACGACACCGTTCACGTTGACCTGCGATGCGTCGATCATCTGTTGCAGCATCAGACGCTCCGGGCTCCACCAGTAGCCGGTGTAGATCAGGCTGGCGTATTTCGGCATCAACTCGTCTTTGAGGTGAGCGACTTCGCGGTCCAGGGTGATTGACTCGATGGCGCGGTGCGCGCGCAGCATGATGGTGCCGCCCGGGGTTTCGTAGCAGCCACGGGACTTCATGCCGACATAACGGTTTTCGACAATGTCGAGACGGCCGATACCGTGAGCACCACCGATCTTGTTCAGCGTCGCCAGCACGGTGGCCGGAGTCATTTCAACGCCGTCCAGCGCAACGATGTCGCCGTTACGGTAGGTCAATTCCAGGTATTGCGCTTTGTCAGGAGCGTTCTCCGGGGAGACGGTCCATTTCCACATGTCTTCTTCGTGCTCGGTCCAGGTGTCTTCCAGCACGCCGCCTTCATAGGAGATGTGCAGCAGGTTGGCGTCCATCGAGTACGGCGATTTCTTTTTGCCGTGACGTTCGATCGGGATCGCGTGCTTCTCGGCGTAGTCCATCAGCTTCTCGCGGGACAGCAAGTCCCACTCACGCCAAGGGGCAATCACTTTCACACCTGGCTTGAGCGCGTAAGCACCCAGCTCGAAACGCACCTGGTCGTTGCCCTTGCCGGTGGCGCCATGGGAAATGGCGTCGGCGCCGGTTTCGTTGGCGATTTCGATCAGACGCTTGGCGATCAGCGGACGTGCGATGGAAGTACCCAGCAGGTACTCGCCTTCGTAAACGGTGTTGGCGCGGAACATCGGGAAGACGAAATCACGCACAAACTCTTCGCGCAGGTCGTCGATGTAGATTTCTTTGACGCCCATGGCCTGGGCCTTGGCGCGGGCCGGCTCGACCTCTTCGCCTTGACCGAGATCGGCGGTGAAGGTCACCACTTCACAGTTATAAGTATCCTGCAGCCACTTGAGGATCACCGAAGTGTCCAGGCCGCCGGAATACGCCAGAACGACCTTGTTTACGTCCGCCATGCCATCACTCCACGGGGTTCTACGGAAAGCCGGGGAGTCTACCGCTCCAACGCGATAATTTACAGAGGCGCGACAGCTTAAGACGACAAAGCGACAGAATCTGTCGAGAGCGCGACGATGACCGACGAGTCAGGAAGTCGCTGCAGCAGTGGCGGGCGTACCCGCTTGTGGCGTCGGGGCCGGGGCTGTCGTCGGTGCGACGCGCGCCAGTTTCACATTGACGCGACGATTCTTCGCCCGGTTGGCTTTGTTGGTGTTCGGCACGATCGGATACTGCTCGCCATGGAAACGCACAGTGATCTGCGACTCCTGAATGCCATTGGCCTTGAAGAAGTCGACCACCGCCAGCGCTCGGCGGCGTGACAGTTCACGGTTGGTCAGGCGATTGCCGCTGTTGTCCGAGTGGCCGTCGAGTTCGATGTGGTTCACCGACGGGTCAGCCTTCATGTATTCGAGCATCACTTGCAGTTTGGCTTTGGCAGCCGGGTCGAGATCAACGCCTTCGCCGGGAAAGCCGATCTGCGATTGCTTGATCTGGTCAAAATTCTGCGGCAACAACTTCGCCACACAAGTCTGATAATCGTTGAAGGCCTTGCTGAACTTGACCGGCAGCAGACGCACTTCCGAGACCCGGCCATCGCCCGATGCACGGCGCACGACCGGACTGCGACCGTCCAGCAGGCCGCTGATCAGCCCACCGGCCTGCGACTGCGAACTGTTGAACAGGACATTGCCGCTGCCCAGCCGCACGCTGCCCAGATTGATGTCGCCACGCCCCGGCTGCCAGGGTGCAGCGGCCGCCAGCAAGGTCGCCGAACCGCCGCCGAGCATGGCGTTGTAGGCGTTGAGGCGGAAGATCGCCTGCTCGCCGGCCTTGCGCACGAACTCGCCCGAACCGAAATCGGTGATCGGCTGGGTCAGACGGCACTCGAATTTGTCGCCGGCGACCGTCCACTCAATGTTCTCCAGACGGGTCTGGTAGGTGAGCGCCATCGCAGGGAGGCTGGCAAACACACTGAGCAAGGCTAGATAACGCTGGCGCACGGGAGGCTCCATTGGCTTGTGAAACACAAACACCGATTCACACAATGTTTACGGCATACCTTCGGGATATCGGACGCTTGCCGCAAAACTTGATAGCGAGTGCCTGCAAGAGTCTTTTCCGGTAGCATTCGCCTCAGTTTGACCCGCCTGGAAGCCCCCCATGTCCGACCGCCTGACCCTGCTGCGTCCCGACGACTGGCACATTCATCTTCGCGATGGTGCCGTGTTGACCAATACCGTTGCCGATGTGGCTCGCACCTTCGGGCGCGCGATCATCATGCCCAACCTGGTACCACCGGTGCGCAACGCCGCTGAAGCCCACGGCTATCGCCAGCGGATCCTCGCTGCCCGCCCGGCCGGCAGTCGCTTTGAGCCGCTGATGGTGCTGTACCTCACCGACCGCACCCAGCCCGAAGAAATTCGTGAAGCCAAGGCCAGCGGTTTCGTGCATGCCGCCAAGCTGTACCCGGCCGGTGCGACCACCAACTCCGATTCCGGTGTCACCAGCATCGACAAGATTTTCCCGGCACTGGAAGCCATGGCCGAAGTCGGCATGCCGCTGTTGATCCATGGTGAAGTCACCCGTGGCGACGTCGATGTGTTCGACCGCGAAAAGATTTTCATCGACGAACACATGCGCCGTGTCGTCGAGCGGTTCCCGACGCTGAAAGTGGTGTTCGAACACATCACCACCGGTGACGCCGTGCAGTTCGTCAACGAGGCTTCGGTCAACGTCGGCGCGACCATCACCGCGCATCACCTGCTGTACAACCGCAACCACATGCTGGTGGGCGGGATTCGGCCGCACTTCTATTGCCTGCCGATCCTCAAGCGCAATACGCATCAGGAAGCCTTGCTCGACGCCGCCACCAGCGGCAGCGCGAAGTTCTTCCTCGGCACCGACTCGGCCCCGCACGCCCAGCACGCCAAGGAAGCCGCCTGCGGCTGCGCCGGCTGCTACACCGCGTACGCCGCGATCGAGATGTACGCCGAAGCGTTCGAACAGCGTAACGCACTGGACAAGCTCGAAGCCTTCGCCAGCCTCAACGGCCCGCGCTTCTACGGTTTGCCGGTAAACACCGACCGCATCACCCTGGTTCGTGAAGAATGGACCGCCCCGACCAGTCTGCCTTTCGGCGAGCTGACCGTTATCCCGCTGCGCGCCGGTGAAAAACTGCGCTGGCGCCTGCTGGAGGAACACGCGTGAGTGAAGAGCATTTCGACGACGAACTGGACGGTCAAAATGGCGGCGGCGGTTCCCGCCATCCAATGGCAGCACGTTTTCGCGGCTACCTGCCGGTTGTCGTCGACGTAGAAACCGGTGGCTTCAACGCGGCCACCGATGCCTTGCTGGAGATCGCCGCGACCACCATCGCCATGGATGAAAAGGGTTTTGTGTACCCGGATCACACCTACTTCTTCCGCGTCGAGCCGTTCGAAGGCGCCAACGTCGAAGCGGCGGCGCTGGAGTTCACCGGGATCAAACTCGATCATCCGTTGCGCATGGCGGTCAGCGAAGAAACCGCGCTGACCGACATCTTCCGCGGCATTCGCAAGGCGCTGAAGGCCAACGGCTGCAAGCGGGCGATTCTCGTTGGGCATAACAGCAGCTTCGATCTGGGCTTCCTCAACGCGGCAGTTGCGCGTCTGGACATGAAGCGCAACCCGTTCCACCCCTTCTCCAGCTTCGACACCGCGACGCTGGCCGGTCTGGCCTACGGTCAAACCGTGCTGGCCAAAGCCTGCCAGGCCGCCGGCATCGATTTTGATGGCCGCGAGGCGCACTCGGCGCGTTACGACACCGAGAAAACCGCTGAGCTGTTCTGCGGCATCGTCAACCGCTGGAAGCAGATGGGCGGCTGGGAAGATTTCGACGATTGATCCTCGCCGAATAAAACCCGAGCACAAAAAAACCGGCCACTTGGGCCGGTTTTTTATACCTCGACGTTGCGCTTTAGAGGGCAGCAGCGTTCTCGGTCAGGTAAGCCGCAACGCCTTCTGGCGAAGCGTTCATGCCTTTGTCGCCTTTCTTCCAGTTGGCAGGGCAGACTTCGCCGTGCTCTTCGTGGAATTGCAGCGCGTCGACCAGGCGGATCAGCTCTTCCATGTTACGGCCCAGCGGCAGGTCGTTGATGATCTGCGAGCGGACAACGCCCTTGTCGTCGATCAGGAACGCGCCACGGAACGCCACGCCGCCTTCGGACTCAACGTCGTAGGCCTTGGCGATGTCGTGCTTCATGTCGGCTGCCATGGTGTATTTCACCTGGCCGATACCGCCATTGTTGACCGGGGTGTTGCGCCACGCGTTGTGGGTGAAGTGCGAGTCGATCGACACAGCGATCACTTCAACGTTGCGTGCCTTGAAGTCGGCCATGCGGTTGTCCAGAGCGATCAGCTCGGACGGGCAGACGAAGGTGAAGTCCAGCGGGTAGAAGAACACCAGGCCGTATTTGCCTTTGATGGCCGAGGACAGGGTGAAGCTGTCAACGATCTCGCCATTGCCGAGTACGGCCGGGACGGTGAAGTCAGGGGCTTGTTTGCCTACGAGTACGCTCATTGATATCTCCTGGTGTAAAGACTTGAAGTTCAGGGTCCGGGCCAGCCTGCCACCCTCAGGCGACAGCCCTGTGACACAAACCCTCTTCGCAAGGGACGACCATCATACACTGCGTTTTTCGCCTGTCCTCAACGGATTTTCCAGGTCGGCTGTCCGTTTGGCATTTATAGGGACAGTCAAACGGCGCTCAAACACCGTTCGTCAGTCATGAGCCAAATAAGGCCAAAAGCTGCCGTAAAGCACTTTGACAATCATTCTCGTTAACATTAAGATCCATCGCAATTGAGTCACAACCAGCGACGGTTCTTACTTATGTATGTTTGCCTCTGCACTGGCGTCACCGACGGACAGATCCGCGAAGCGATCTATGAAGGTTGCTGCAGCTATAAAGAAGTTCGCCAGGCGACCGGCGTCGCCAGCCAGTGCGGCAAATGCGCGTGCCTGGCCAAGGAAGTGGTCCGCGAAACCCTGACCAAGCTGCAAACCGCTCAGGCCGCGATTCCTTATCCTGCAGAATTTACTGCCGCCTGATCAGCCCAATTTCAAAGAACCGGACTTATGTCCGGTTTTTTTATGCCTGAAAATCAATCGCTTAGCGTCAAGACGCGGAACACAAACATTCTTATTCCGATTAATTTTCATATATTATTCAATAACTTAGGTTTGACACTTATAAGTGTGAAGCTCAAACTCCGCCTTATATACCGCGATTACAGGGCAGGACTCCGATCATGAAAGGCGACATTACCGTCATCCAGCATCTCAACAAGATCCTCGCCAATGAGCTGGTCGCGATCAATCAGTACTTTCTGCATGCGCGCATGTACGAAGATTGGGGTCTGAACAAGCTCGGCAAGCACGAATACAAAGAATCCATCGATGAGATGAAACACGCGGACAAGCTGATCAAGCGCATCCTGTTCCTGGAAGGCCTGCCGAACGTACAGGACCTGGGCAAGCTGCACATCGGCGAGCACACCCGCGAAATGCTCGAGTGCGATCTGCGTATCGAGAAGACCGGCCACGCCGATCTGAAGGCCGCCATCGCCCAGTGCGAAACCGTTGCCGATTTTGGCAGCCGTGAACTGCTCGAAGACATTCTCGAGTCCGAAGAAGAACACATCGACTGGCTGGAAACCCAACTGGGCCTGATCGATAAAATCGGTATCGAAAACTATTTGCAATCGCAGATGGGCGAAGAGTAAGTCAGCGCCCACTGAACGCCAGACACTAAAAAGCCCCGCCCTCTTTGGAGGTGCGGGGCTTTTTATTGCCTGGCGCGTTGTAGGAGTGAGCCTGCTCGCGATGGCGGTGGGTCAGTCAACATTTCAACCAACTGACAGAACGCTATCGCGAGCAGGCTCGCTCCTACAGAAAAGCGATCAAGCTTCGGACTTGTTCGCCGCAGCGGCTTCGACAGCCGACTTGATGGTGCTTTGCAGCGAACCGTCTGCTGCCATCTCGGTCATGATGTCGCTGCCGCCGATCAGCTCACCGCCGACCCACAGTTGCGGGAAAGTCGGCCAGTTGGCGTACTTCGGCAGGTTGGCGCGGATTTCCGGGTTCTGCAGGATGTCCACGTACGCAAACTTTTCGCCACAGGCCATGACAGCCTGCGCAGCTTTTGCGGAGAAGCCGCACTGCGGGGCATTCGGCGAGCCTTTCATGTAAAGCAGAATGGTGTTGTTGGCAATCTGCTCTTTAATCGTTTCGATGATATCCATGGAGCACCTCGGCTGAACTTTCCGACTCATGGGTCGGCACGGTGGCGCATTGTAACGGAATCCCGAGCGCGCTGCTCGGTCTCCCCGACAGACACATGCTCAGGCCGCCACCACCGTCACCGGCACACCATTGAGCGCCGCGTTGCCGGACAACTCATCGAGTTGGCATTCATCGGTCAGGTCGTTGGCACTCGAGCCCGGCTGGCCGCTGGCAATTGCCATTTGCACGCCCGGTCGCGCATGGCCCCAACCGTGCGGCAGGCTGACCACTCCTTGCATCATGTCCTCGCTGCCGAGCACTTCCACTTCGATCTGGCCGACCCGCGAACTGACGCGTACTCGCTGGCCGTCACTGAGACCTCGACTGGCGAGATCGGCCGGATGCATGAGCAACTGATGACGCGGTTTGCCTTTCACCAGACGATGGTAGTTGTGCATCCACGAGTTGTTGCTGCGCACGTGGCGGCGGCCGATCATCAGCAGTTGATCGATAGCGGGTGCCTGCAATGCGGCGAAGCGTTGAAGATCGGCGAGTATTTGCGGTGGTGCGGCCTGGACTCGCTGATTCGAGGTTTTCAGACGCGCGGCCAGATTGGGCCGCAGAGCGCCCAGATCAATCCCGTGCGGATGATCGAACAACGTCGCCAGCGACAGTTTGTGTTCGGACGCGTCGCCATAAAGGCCCATGCGCAGGCCCATGTCGATCATCTTCGACGGCGGCATGGTCGGTTTCAGTTCCTTGCCGGTCTGCGCCGCAAACGCTTTGGCGAGGCCGACGAAGATTTCCCAGTCGTGCAGCGCACCTTCAGGTTTGGCGAGGATTGCGCGATTGAAGCGACTGACATTGCGCACCGCAAACAGATTGAACGTGGTGTCGTAGTGATCGTTTTCCAGTGCCGAGGTCGATGGCAGGATCAGGTCGGCGTAGCGCGTGGTTTCGTTGATGTACAGGTCGATGCTGAGCATGAACTCCAGCCCGTCCAGCGCCTGCTCCAGTTGCCGCCCGTTCGGTGTCGACAGCACCGGATTGCCGGCCACGGTGATCAATGCGCGGATCTGCCCGTCGCCTCCGGTGAGCATTTCCTCGGCCAGCGCCGACACCGGCAACTCGCCACCGTATTCGGGACGGCCGGAGACGCGACTCTGCCATTTATTGAAATGCCCGCCCGAAGTCGAAGCCACCAGATCGACAGCGGGCTCGGTGCATAAAGCACCGCCGACGCGGTCGAGGTTGCCGGTGACCAGGTTGATCAACTGCACGAGCCAATGACACAGCGTGCCGAACGCCTGAGTCGAAACGCCCATGCGTCCGTAGCACACCGCACTCGGCGCGGCAGCGAAGTCGCGCGCCAGTTGGCGGATCTGCTCCGCTGGGACGGCGCACAACGGGCTCATCGCCTCCGCCGTGAACGTCGCCACCGCAGCGCGCACCTCGTCGAGGCCATCGACCGGCAGATGGCTGTCGCAAGTCAAACCTTCGCTGAACAATGTGTTCAGCACGCCAAACAACAGCGCAGCATCGCCGCCCGGACGCACGAACAGATGCTGATCGGCCATCGCCGCCGTTTCGCTGCGGCGCGGATCGACCACCACCACTTTGCCGCCGCGCGCCTGAATCGCTCTGAGGCGTTTCTCGACATCCGGCACGGTCATGATGCTGCCATTGGACGCCAGCGGATTACCGCCAAGGATCAACATGAAATCGGTGTGATCGATGTCCGGAATCGGCAGTAGCAAGCCGTGGCCGTACATCAGGTAACTGCTCAGGTGATGCGGCAACTGGTCAACCGACGTCGCCGAGTAGCGATTACGGGTTTTCAGCAAGCCGAGAAAGTAGTTGCTGTGGGTCATCAGCCCATAGTTATGCACACTCGGGTTGCCCTGATAGACCGCCACGGCGTTTTGCCCGTGACGCTCCTGAATTGCCGCCAGCTTCGACGCCACCAGGGCAAACGCCTCGTCCCAGCCGATCGGCAGCCATTCGCTACCCACCCGCCGCATCGGTTGGCGCAGGCGATCCGGGTCATTCTGGATATCTTGCAGCGCCACCGCTTTGGGGCAGATGTGCCCGCGACTAAAGCTGTCGAGGGCATCGCCCTTGATCGAAGTGATTGCGACATGGCCATCGGTTTCAGTGGTCTCGATGGTCAGGCCACAGATGGCCTCACACAGGTGGCAGGCACGATGATGGAGAATCTTGGTCATGGCCAGTCTCTGTCTTGTTCGGGGCGGGCGATCGCGCCCACGGGAACAAAACTATGGCCCCGCCAGCACCACGGCGCCAGCGACGTTCGTCTTGTGAATCGGGGCTTATCAGGCGAGCCGATACCGCTGCAGCCGTCAGTTCGACGGCAACTGGGGTGGCGGCGCCAGCTGGATTTCCTGAATGGTTTCGATCTGCTCGTGAGCGACGTGCACGCCGGTCAGTTCGCCAATCAGGCGCCAGTGCTCGTCGAGCCCGGCGCTGATCGTGGCCATGCGGTCGATCATGTGCCGGCCGGCCGTCTTCACCACTTCGTCTTCACTGCGCAGCAGTTCGAACGACATCGAGGTGACCGACGCGGTGAGGTGGGTCAAGGAGCGAGCCGTGTGGCCCAGCAGTTCCATTAACAGTTGTTCTTTCGATTCCATGCGGAGGCTTCCTGCGTCGCTCGAATGTTATTTATAACCCGGCACTTTGCTTTAGCAAATGTTTCAACCCGGCCATCCGACCAAGCGAATCCACCGCCACCCCGCGCCAAACCGACCAAAGCCATGCCGTGTGCGGCGCCGCGCATTGCCAAGCGCGGCGGGGCCAGTGTACAAAGAGGCTCGCTGCTGCCCTGAACCCGGCTGCAAATGCGCGACTGCAACGCGCAGCGCGCCCTTCGATTCCCGCGTAAACCGTAGCCTATTGGCGTAACGCGACATTTAATGTCAATATCGCGCCTTCCCCTATTCCGTCGCCCCGTGCGGCTTACGCCGCAGGTCTCGCCCGTTGTTCCGTTAAACAAGGCTTTGAGCATCTGCGGTTGGTAGCAAAAAGGTAGTCAATGATGAGCGCAAGGCACTTTCTCTCCCTGATGGATTGCACGCCCGAAGAGCTGGTCAGCGTGATCCGTCGAGGCGTTGAGCTCAAGGACCTGCGTAAGCGCGGCGTACTGTTCGAGCCTCTGAAAAACCGCGTGCTGGGGATGATCTTCGAAAAGTCCTCGACGCGCACCCGCATTTCCTTCGAGGCCGGGATGATTCAGCTCGGCGGCCAGGCGATCTTCCTCTCGCCGCGCGACACCCAACTGGGCCGTGGCGAGCCGATCGGCGACTGCGCCATCGTCATGTCGAGCATGCTCGATGCGGTGATGATCCGTACCTTCGCCCACAGCACCCTGACCGAATTCGCCGCCAACTCGCGCGTGCCGGTGATCAACGGCCTGTCCGATGACCTGCATCCGTGCCAGTTGCTGGCGGACATGCAAACCTTCCTCGAACATCGCGGCTCGATCCAGGGCAAGACCGTGGCGTGGATCGGCGATGGCAACAACATGTGCAACAGCTATATAGAAGCGGCGATCCAGTTCGACTTCCAGTTGCGCGTTGCCTGCCCGCAAGGCTATGAGCCGAACCCCGAGTTCGTCGCCCGTGCCGGTGACCGTGTCACCATCGTCCGTGATCCGCAGGATGCCGTGCGTGGCGCGCATCTGGTGAGCACCGATGTCTGGACTTCGATGGGTCAGGAAGAGGAAACTGCCAAGCGCCTCAAGTTGTTCGCGCCGTTTCAGGTCAACCGTGCCCTGCTCGACCTCGCCGTCGAGGACGTGTTGTTCATGCATTGCCTGCCGGCGCACCGCGGCGAAGAAATCAGTCTCGACCTGCTTGATGACCCGCGCTCCGTCGCCTGGGATCAGGCAGAAAACCGTCTCCACGCACAGAAGGCCCTGCTCGAGTTCCTCGTCGAACCGGCATATCACCACGCATGAGTCATGAATTACTGCTGAACCTGCGCAACCTCGCTTGCGGCTATCAAGATCAACGTGTGGTGCAGAACCTCAATCTGCACCTCAACGCCGGCGACATCGGTTGCCTGCTCGGCTCGTCGGGCTGCGGCAAGACCACCACGCTGCGCGCCATCGCCGGTTTCGAGCCGGTGCATGAAGGCGAAATCACCTTGGGGGGCGAAACCCTGTCCAGCGCCGGGTTCACCCTGGCTCCGGAGAAACGCCGGATCGGCATGGTGTTCCAGGACTACGCGCTGTTCCCGCACCTGAGCGTCGCCGACAACATCGCCTTCGGCATTCGCAAGCACCCGAACAAGCAACGCGTCACCGAAGAGCTGCTGGAACTGGTCAACCTGAAGAACCTCGGCAAGCGCTTCCCGCACGAATTGTCCGGCGGCCAGCAACAGCGCGTCGCCCTCGCCCGCGCCCTGGCGCCAGAGCCGCAATTGCTGCTGCTCGATGAGCCGTTTTCCAACCTTGATGGCGAACTGCGACGCAAGCTCAGCCATGAGGTGCGCGACATTCTCAAGGCACGTGGCACCAGCGCGATTCTGGTGACCCACGATCAGGAAGAAGCCTTCGCCGTCAGCGACCACGTCGGGGTGTTCAAGGAAGGGCGGCTGGAACAATGGGACACCCCGTACAATCTCTACCACGAGCCCGCGACGCCTTATGTGGCCAGTTTCATCGGTCAGGGCTATTTCATTCGCGGGCAACTCGCCAGCCCGGAGTCGGTGCAGACCGAACTCGGTGAACTGCGCGGCAACCGTGCTTACACCTGGCCAATTGGCGGTGCGGTCGATGTGTTGCTGCGTCCGGACGACATTGTCTATGCGCCGGATAGCTCACTGAAGGCGCAGATTGTCGGCAAGACGTTCCTCGGCGCTTCGACGCTGTATCGCTTGCAGCTACCGACCGGTGCGCAACTGGAATCGATTTTCCCCAGCCATGCGGACCATCAGGTCGGTGCCGATGTGGGGATTCGGGTAGTGGCCGAGCATCTGGTGCTGTTCCAGGCATCCGGCAGCACGGCGGCGCAGATTCCGGCAGTGGAAAATGGCGTTCGCCGGCATAGCACAGCCCTTTAAGCGACACATTGATACCCTGTGGGAGCTAGCCTGCTAGCGATTCGATTGATCTGTCACTACTGAGGTGACTGACACATCGCAATCGCTAGCAGGCTAGCTCCCACAGTGAGTTTTGCGATTAGTTAAGGAGCAATGTTCCGCTCGCCACCAATGTCGCATTGCCGCCGATCTTCACCCGCTCACCTTCCAGTCGACAGAACAACTCCCCACCTCGCGCCGAGCGCTGGCACGCGGTCAGGCTCGATTTGCCCAGACGCTTCGACCAATACGGAATCAGGCTGCAGTGGGTCGATCCGGTGACCGGATCTTCATTGATGCCAATCGCCGGGGCGAAATAGCGTGAGACGAAATCATGCTGGTTGCCGCGAGCGGTAACGATCGCGCCCAGCCACGGCAGCTTCGCCAGCGCCGCCATGTCCGGCGTGCAATCGAGCACCGCCTGTTCTGACTCGAGCACCACGAACAGCTCGTTGGAGCCGAGCACATCCACCGCTTCGACACCCAACGCGCGCTCCACGTCGAGTGTCACGCCGATCTCGGTCGGCACGATTGTCGGGAAGTCCAGCCACAACCCCTCGCCCTCACGGCTGACGCTCAGCGGCCCGGATTTGCAGATGAAGTCGATACGCTCAGCGGTTTCCCCGTAGATCTCGAACAGCACATAAGCGCTGGCCAGCGTCGCGTGCCCGCACAGCGGCACTTCGGTGGTCGGGGTGAACCAGCGGATATGCCAGGCCTGGCCTTCGCGCACCAGGAACGCGGTTTCCGCCAGATTGTGCTCAGCGGCAATCTTCTGCATCAACTCGTCGGCGAGCCACGCATCGAGCCGATATACCATCGCCGGATTGCCGCTGAACGGCCGGTCACTGAACGCGTCGACCTGATGAAACGCAAGCTGCATAACCTTCTCCTTTAAGTCAATCGACACAGCATGCGACCACGCGGCGGGCGGCGCCAGTGACAGAACCGGCGATTTTCTTTCATACAGTGCCGAGGCAGTTCATGGCCGGCCGATGTCGGCGAATGTCGCCTGGGTGTGCTCGGCAAGCACTGCTGGCGCCAACTCGACTTCCAAACCACGGCGCCCGGCGCTGACATAGACAGTGGCGAAGCCTTGCGCTGAGTTATCAATGAACGTACGCAGGCGCTTCTTCTGCCCCAGCGGACTGATGCCGCCCAACAGATAACCGGTGGAACGCTGCGCCGCTGCCGGGTCAGCCATTTCAACTTTCTTCACCCCTGCCGCATGCGCCAGACCTTTCAGATCAAGGCTTCCGACGACCGGCACCACCGCCACCAGCAATTCGCCTTTTTCGCTCGCCGCCAGCAGCGTCTTGAACACCTGCGCCGGCTCAAGCGCCAATTTCTCTGCAGCCTCGAGTCCGTATGAAGCGGCTTTGGGGTCATGTTCGTAACTGTGCACGCGATGTTCGGCACGAACTTTTTTCAACAAGTCCAACGCGGGGGTCATGGCAGCTCCGGGCTCGGCAGTGACAGAAATAACCTGCGGCGGATTCTAGGCGATCACCGTACAAAAGGCTCTAGTGCATGCCACGATTCCCGGGACCTGCAGCGATTTCAGGCCAACCAGACGGCACCTTCGACGAGGGATCATTCACGCTACGAATAGTTTTATTGTGACCGACAGTTCACTTTCGACCTTTGACAGGTTTGTTTCTTGTCTATATTTTTTCGAAACTGAATAATGTAAGAATTATCGATATCGCAGTACCCAGCAGTAAACCGGGAACGGAATGGGGATTCCCAACCGGTGAAAATCGCGCCTTGCCCTGTCAGCAGCGCGCCAGACAACAACAAAAACCGAGGTTTTCAATGACCACTGCTTTACCGCAACCATCGCTTTGGGGCCAATGCCTGGCCGAATTTCTCGGCACCGCCCTGCTGATCTTCTTCGGCACCGGTTGTGTCGCCGCGCTCAAAGTCGCGGGCGCCAGCTTCGGCCTGTGGGAAATCAGCATCATCTGGGGCGTCGGCGTGAGCATGGCGATCTACCTGACCGCCGGGGTCTCCGGCGCGCACTTGAACCCGGCCGTGAGCATCGCTCTGGCGGTTTTCGCCGATTTCGAAAAGCGCAAACTGCCGTTCTACATTCTTTCGCAGATTGCCGGCGCCTTCTGTGGCGCGCTGCTGGTCTATACGCTGTACAGCAATCTGTTCTTCGATTTCGAACAAACTCACCAAATGGTTCGTGGCTCGGCCGCCAGCCTTGAATTGGCGTCGGTGTTCTCGACGTTCCCGAATCCCGCGCTGTCGACCGCTCAGGCCTTTCTGGTCGAGATGATCATCACCGCCATCCTGATGGGCGTGATCATGGCCCTGACCGACGACAACAATGGCTTGCCGCGCGGCCCGATGGCGCCGCTGCTGATCGGCTTGCTGATCGCCGTGATCGGCAGCTCGATGGGCCCGCTGACCGGTTTTGCGATGAACCCGGCGCGCGATTTCGGTCCGAAACTGATGACTTTCTTCACCGGCTGGGGTGAAATTTCCCTCACTGGCGGCCGTGACATTCCGTACTTCCTGATTCCGATTTTTGCACCGATTGTCGGTGCCTGCCTCGGCGCTGCCGGGTACCGCGGGCTCATCGCCCGTCACCTGACCGGCGCCACACCTGCTACAAAGGATGCAGAACCGGCCATTGACGGCAAACCCAGAACGTCCTGAAACAGTCGGCGCCGGCTCCTGCCCGTCCGAGCCTGCGCCACGGCCCACTCTCCCTTATTTCGTCCAAGGCAATCGACATGACCGACATTCAGAACAAGAACTACATCATTGCCCTCGATCAGGGTACGACCAGTTCGCGCGCGATCATTTTCGACCGCGATGCCAACGTGGTCTGCACCGCGCAGCGCGAGTTCGTCCAGCACTACCCGCAGGCCGGTTGGGTCGAACACGATCCGATGGAAATCTTCGCCACTCAGAGCGCGGTGATGGTCGAAGCGCTGGCCCAGGCGGGCCTGCATCACGATCAGGTGGCCGCCATCGGCATCACCAACCAGCGTGAAACCACCGTTGTGTGGGACAAGACCACCGGCCGTCCCGTCTATAACGCGATCGTCTGGCAGTGCCGCCGCAGCACCGAGATTTGCCAGCAGCTCAAGCGTGATGGCCATGAAGACTACATCCGCGACACCACCGGCCTGGTCACCGACCCGTACTTCTCCGGCACCAAGCTGAAGTGGATTCTCGACAACATCGAAGGCAGCCGCGAACGTGCGCGTAACGGCGAACTGCTGTTCGGCACCGTCGATAGCTGGCTGATCTGGAAATTCACCGGCGGCAAGGTGCACGTCACCGACTACACCAACGCCTCGCGCACCATGCTTTTCAATATCCATTCGCTGGAATGGGATTCGAAGATGCTGGAGATCCTCGATATCCCGCGCGAAATGCTCCCGGAAGTCAAAGCCTCGTCGGAAATCTACGGTCGCACCAAGAGCGGCATTGCCATTGGCGGTATCGCCGGCGACCAGCAGGCAGCACTGTTCGGCCAGATGTGCGTCGAACCGGGCCAGGCGAAAAACACCTACGGCACCGGCTGCTTCCTGCTGATGAACACCGGCGACAAAGCAGTGAAATCGCAGCACGGCATGCTCACCACCATCGCTTGCGGCCCACGCGGCGAAGTGGCTTACGCACTGGAAGGCGCGGTGTTCAACGGCGGTTCGACCGTGCAGTGGCTGCGTGACGAACTGAAAATCGTCAACGACGCCCACGACACCGAGTACTTTGCCAACAAGGTCAAGGACAGCAACGGCGTCTATCTGGTACCGGCCTTCACCGGTCTCGGCGCGCCGTACTGGGACCCGTATGCCCGTGGCGCGCTGTTCGGCCTGACGCGTGGTGTGCGTGTGGATCACATCATCCGCGCCGCGCTGGAATCGATCGCCTACCAGACCCGCGATGTGCTCGACGCCATGCAACAGGACTCCGGCGAACGCCTCAAGGCGCTGCGTGTGGACGGCGGCGCGGTGGCGAACAACTTCCTCATGCAGTTCCAGGCCGACATCCTCGGCACGCAGGTCGAGCGCCCGCAAATGCGCGAAACCACCGCCCTCGGCGCGGCGTATCTGGCCGGTCTGGCGTGCGGTTTCTGGGGCAGCCTGGAAGAACTGCGCGGCAAAGCGGTGATCGAGCGCGAGTTCGAACCGAGCCTCGACGAAGCGGCGAAAGAGAAACTGTACAAAGGCTGGAAAAAAGCCGTCAGCCGCACCCGTGACTGGGCGCGCGAGGACGCTGAATAAGCCAAGGTTCAGTTACAGACAGGCATCAAACTGGTCGGGAGCGGATTCCTGCGTCATCATGGGCAAATTTTGCTTGGCAGCCCAAAGGAAGCCCCATGAATCTGCCTCCCCGTCAGCAGCAAATCCTCGAGCTGGTCCGCGAACGCGGCTATGTCAGCATCGAGGAAATGGCCACGCTGTTCGTTGTTACCCCGCAAACCATTCGCCGCGATATCAATCAGCTCGCGGAAGCCAATCTGCTGCGTCGCTACCACGGCGGCGCGGCGTACGATTCCAGTGTCGAAAACACCGCCTATGCGATGCGCGCCGATCAGATGCGCGACGAAAAACAACGCATCGGCGAAGCCATCGCCGCGCAGATCCCCGATCACGCCTCGCTGTTCATCAACATCGGCACCACCACCGAATCGATTGCCCGCGCCCTGCTCAACCACAGCCATCTGAAAATCATCACCAACAACCTCAACGTCGCGTCGATGCTCAGTGCCAAGGACGATTTCGACGTACTGTTGACCGGCGGCAATGTACGGCGCGACGGCGGCGTGGTCGGTCAGGCGAGCGTGGATTTCATCAATCAGTTCAAGGTCGATTTCGCCCTGGTCGGGATCAGCGGCATCGACGAGGATGGCAGCCTGCTCGACTTCGATTATCAGGAAGTGCGGGTATCCCAGGCGATCATTGCCAACGCGCGCCAGGTGATTCTGGCGGCAGACTCAAGCAAGTTCGGGCGTAACGCGATGATCCGGCTGGGGCCGATCAGCCTGATCGATTGCCTGGTGACCGATCAGCAACCGGTGCCGGCTCTGGCGCAGTTGCTGAGTCAGCACAAGATTCGCCTGGAAGTCGTCTGATCCCGCTTCCTCGCTGGCGGTACTGACGCCTTCGCGAGCAGGCTCGCTCCCACCTTTGGAATGCATTTCAAATTGTGTGCGAGCCTGCTCGCGAATAGGCGCCTACAAGCAGCACACCTCTGGCGCTTTTGCGCGCACCCCATGTTCGATAATTTTCCTTTCCCCGCCCTTCGATGAGTTTTTTCAATCGAAGGCGACTGGCTGTGCGCGTGTTTATGGGCTACCATTTTCGCAAATGAACATTTATGTTCGATTTCAAATATAGAAAATCAAAAAACCCGAGGCCAGCCAATGTCCACCTCTACCTTGCGAACGCCCCCTGTCTTCGAGATCTACGATATCGCCGTCATTGGTGGCGGGATCAATGGCGTCGGGATCGCTGCGGATGCCGCCGGTCGCGGGCTCTCGGTGTTCCTTTGCGAAAAGGACGACCTGGCCAGCCACACCTCGTCGGCCAGCAGCAAGCTGATCCACGGAGGCTTGCGCTATCTCGAACATTACGAATTCCGTCTGGTGCGTGAAGCATTGGCCGAACGCGAAGTACTGCTGGCCAAGGCCCCGCACATCGTCAAACCGATGCGCTTCGTGCTGCCGCACCGCCCGCACCTGCGCCCGGCGTGGATGATCCGTGCAGGCCTGTTCCTGTATGACAACCTCGGCAAGCGCGAAAAACTGCCAGGCTCGAAAAGCCTGAAGTTCGGCGCCGACAGCGCGCTGAAAAGCGAGATCAAGAAAGGTTTCGAATACTCCGATTGCTGGGTCGATGACGCCCGCCTCGTGGTGCTAAACGCCATGGCCGCGCGCGAAAAAGGCGCTCATGTGCACACCCAGACCTGCTGCGTCAGCGCACGTCGCGCCAAAGGCTTGTGGCATCTGCACCTGGAACGCGCTGACGGCAGCCTGTTTTCGATCACTGCCAAAGCCCTGGTCAACGCAGCCGGCCCGTGGGTCGCCAAGTTCATCCGCGACGATCTGAAGATGGAATCGCCGTACGGCATCCGCCTGATTCAGGGCAGCCACATCATCGTGCCGAAGCTGTACGAAGGCGAGCATGCGCACATTCTGCAAAACGAAGATCAGCGCATCGTCTTCACCATTCCGTACCTGAACCACTTCACGCTGATCGGCACCACCGACCGCGAATACACTGGCGACCCGGCAAAAGTGGCGATCACCGAGGCTGAAACCGACTACCTGCTGAAAGTGGTCAACGAACACTTCAAGAAGCAGCTCAGCCGCGACGACATCCAGCACAGCTACTCGGGTGTACGTCCGTTGTGCAACGACGAATCGGATAACCCATCGGCCGTGACCCGCGACTACACACTGGCGCTGTCCGGCAACGCGCAAGAGGCGCCATTGCTGTCGGTGTTCGGCGGCAAGTTGACCACCTACCGCAAACTCGCCGAGTCGGCGATGGCGCAGTTGATGCCGTTCTTCACCCAGATGCGCCCAAGCTGGACCGCCACGGCGACCCTGCCCGGCGGCGAAGACATGACCACCCCGCAGTTACTCAGCGCACTGATCCGCGACAAGTTCGACTTCGTCCCGACGGAAATCGCCCGTCGCTGGTCGGTGACCTACGGCAGCCGCACCTGGCGCATGCTCGAAGGCGTAGAAAGCCTGGCCGACATGGGCGAACACATCGGCGGCGGTCTCTACACCCGTGAAGTCGATTATCTGTGCAGCGAAGAGTGGGCCACCACCGCGCATGACATTCTGTGGCGTCGCACCAAGCTGGGGTTGTTCACTACGGCGGACGAGCAGCAGAAGCTGGCGGCGTATCTGGGCAAGGTTGAGCAGAACCGCAAGATCGAAGCGGCGTGACGTGAGCAACGCTTAAACGAAAGCCCCTGAATTGAGAGATTCAGGGGCTTTTTTGTTTTGTGGGCTCTGCAAAATTTGATTGGGTCAGTTAGATCTCTTCCCCCTCACCCCAGCCCTCTCCCCCACGGGGGCGAAGGGAAAGGGGGCAGATCTTTATGCTTTTCATGACCTGAGTTCGGCTCGACAATTAGGTCGGCGAAGCCCGCAAGAACCACTCGGTCAGTCCCCTCTCCCTCCGGGAGAGGGCTAGGGCGAGGGGCTTTTGACCGTTCGGTTTTCCGAACGAGACTCTTCAGTCAATTCGGTAAACCGGATCAGCCATCCACAAAAACATCATCAAAGAAATTTAATAACCTTATAAAACAGTGAGTTAACCATCTCCAACGGCTCTGGCACGACTCATGCTCTACACTCTCTCGACGAATGCCCGCTGAGCCAACACTTCAGGAGCCGTCAGGCATTCGAAGCACAAAAGGGCCGACAAACTGGCTCCATAAAAAAAACAATGTCGAGGAAAATTTGATGCGCATCGTTCCCCATATCCTGGGCGCAGCCATTGCTGCCGCTCTGATCAGCACGCCAGTTTTCGCCGCCGAACTCACCGGCACCCTGAAGAAAATCAACGATTCCGGTACCGTCACCCTCGCTCACCGCGACAGCTCCATCCCGTTTTCCTACATCGCGGATGCCTCCGGCAAACCAGTGGGTTACTCCCACGACATTCAGATGGCAATCGTTGAAGCCCTGAAAAAAGACCTGAACAAGCCAGACCTGCAGGTCAAGTACAACCTGGTAACCTCGCAGACCCGTATCCCGCTGATCCAGAACGGCACCGCGGATATCGAGTGTGGTTCGACCACCAACAACACCGAACGCGCCCAGCAGGTCGACTTCACCGTCAACATCTTCGAAATCGGCACCCGTCTGCTGGTCAAGAAAGACAAGGAAGGCAAGCCGTCCTATAACGACTTCGCCGACCTCAAAGGCAAAAACGTCGTGACCACCGCTGGCACCACGTCCGAGCGCATCATCAAAGCGATGAACGCTGACAAGCAGATGGGCATGAACATCATCTCCGCCAAAGACCACGGCGAATCCTTCAACATGCTCGAAAGCGGCCGCGCCGTTGCCTTCATGATGGACGACGCCCTGCTGGCCGGTGAAGAAGCCAAGGCCAAGAAGCCGGCTGACTGGGTCATCACCGGTACCCCGCAATCCTTCGAAGCCTATGCCTGCATGGTTCGCAAAGGCGACGCGCCGTTCAAGAAAGCTGTCGATGACGCCATTGTCGGCCTGTACAAGTCGGGCGAGATCAACAAGATCTACAGCAAGTGGTTCGAAAGCCCGATCCCGCCAAAAGGCCTGAACCTGAACTTCCCGATGAGCGACAAGGTGAAGGAACTGATCGCCAATCCGAGCGACAAGCCTGCGCCTGACGTGAAAATCTGATTCCTGACTAACCTTATCGTCTGAGGGAGCGACCTCCCTCAGACGTCTGTTACTGCCTGCTGGCTTTGCTGTGGAACACTCGACCTGGCGGTTTTCGAGCCGATCGCGTGTGTCCGACGTTCCTCGTCGGACGGGAAAGGAACTTCCCCAAGCGGGTGCTTGTACATCGATCGATTTCGAGGGGAGACCCTAATGAATTACAACTGGGACTGGGGCGTGTTCTTCAAGTCCACCGGCGTTGGCAGCGAGACTTATCTCGACTGGTACATCGCCGGCCTGGGCTGGACCATTGGCATCGCTGTCGTGGCGTGGATCATCGCTTTGCTGCTGGGCTCCATTCTGGGGGTCATGCGCACTGTGCCAAACCGCATCGTAGCGGGCATCGCAACCTGCTACGTGGAACTGTTTCGCAACGTGCCGCTGCTGGTTCAGCTGTTCATCTGGTACTTCCTGGTACCCGACCTGCTGCCGCAGAACCTGCAGGACTGGTACAAACAAGACCTCAACCCGACCACCTCGGCTTACCTGAGCGTTGTCGTGTGCCTGGGTCTGTTCACCGCTGCCCGTGTCTGCGAGCAGGTGCGCACCGGTATCCAGGCGCTGCCACGCGGTCAGGAATCTGCTGCCCGCGCCATGGGTTTCAAGCTGCCGCAGATCTACTGGAACGTGCTGCTGCCGCAGGCGTACCGGATCATCATTCCGCCGCTCACCTCGGAATTCCTCAACGTCTTCAAGAACTCCTCCGTGGCGTCCTTGATCGGCCTGATGGAACTGCTGGCGCAAACCAAACAGACCGCCGAGTTTTCCGCCAACCTGTTTGAAGCCTTCACCCTGGCCACGCTGATCTACTTCACCCTGAACATGAGCCTGATGTTGCTGATGCGCATGGTCGAGAAGAAAGTCGCCGTGCCCGGTCTGATCTCCGTGGGGGGTAAATAATGGACTTCGATTTCAGCGGCATCATCCCCGCGATCCCGGGCCTGTGGAACGGCATGGTCATGACCTTGCAGTTGATGGTCATGGGCGTGATCGGCGGTATCGTGCTCGGCACGATCCTGGCGCTGATGCGCCTGTCGTCGAGCAGACTGCTGTCGAACATTGCCGGCGCATACGTCAACTATTTCCGCTCGATCCCGCTGCTGCTGGTGATCACCTGGTTCTACCTGGCGGTGCCGTTCGTGCTGCGCTGGATCACCGGCGAAGACACGCCGATCGGTGCATTCACCTCGTGCGTCGTGGCATTCATGATGTTCGAAGCGGCGTATTTCTGTGAAATCGTGCGGGCCGGGGTGCAGTCGATTCCCAAAGGCCAGATGGCTGCCGCGCAAGCGATGGGCATGACCTATGGCCAGACCATGCGCCTGATCATCCTGCCCCAGGCGTTCCGCAAGATGACGCCGTTGCTGCTGCAACAGAGCATCATCCTGTTCCAGGACACCTCGCTCGTCTACACCGTGGGCCTGGTCGACTTCCTCAACTCCGCGCGCTCGAACGGCGACATCATCGGCCGTTCCAACGAGTTCCTGATCTTCGCCGGTGTCGTCTACTTCATCATCAGCTTTTCCGCCTCGCTGCTGGTCAAGCGTCTGCAAAAAAGGTTCGCCGTATGATCTCTATCAAGAACATCAACAAGTGGTATGGGGACTTCCAGGTGCTGACTGATTGCAGCACCGAGGTCAAGAAAGGCGAAGTGATCGTGGTCTGCGGCCCGTCGGGCTCGGGCAAATCGACGCTGATCAAGTGCGTCAACGCGCTGGAGCCGTTCCAGAAAGGCGACATCGTCGTCGACGGCACATCGATTGCCGACCCGAAGACCAACCTGCCGAAACTGCGCTCGCGCGTCGGCATGGTGTTCCAGCATTTCGAGCTGTTCCCGCACCTGACCATCACCGAAAACCTGACCATCGCGCAGATCAAGGTGCTGGGCCGCAGCAAGGAAGAGGCGACCAAAAAAGGTCTGCAACTGCTCGAGCGCGTCGGTCTGTCGGCGCATGCCCACAAGCATCCGGGGCAACTGTCCGGCGGTCAGCAACAGCGTGTGGCGATTGCCCGTGCGCTGGCGATGGACCCGATCGTCATGCTGTTCGACGAACCGACCTCGGCGCTCGACCCGGAAATGGTCAACGAAGTGCTCGACGTCATGGTGCAACTGGCCCACGAAGGCATGACCATGATGTGCGTGACCCACGAAATGGGCTTCGCCCGTAAAGTGGCCGACCGCGTGATTTTCATGGACGCCGGCAAGATCATCGAAGACTGCCCGAAAGAGGAATTCTTCGGCGACATCAGCGCCCGCTCCGAACGCGCGCAGCACTTCCTCGAGAAAATCCTGCAGCATTGAGTAAACACCGCTATCCCTGTGGGAGCGGGCTCGCCCGCGATGGGGTCGTGTCAGTCGCTACTGCTGTGACTGACAGACCGCTATCGCTGGCAAGCCAGCTCCCACAGGGACGGTGACAGCTTTCAGTAAGTGTGGTGGTTGACCCAAGGCAACTGTGATGAAATGCGACCCCAATCTTTATCGCGCAGCGCCGCCATCACTTGCCGTGAAGCCCCGTCTGATTCGTCATCTGTTCCTGCCGCCGCTGGTCATCGCGCTGATGATCGGTCTGGGTTTCATCGGCTTCTGGACCAGTGAGCATTTCGGTATCCGCAGCCTCGGCGAGAACGGCCAGCGTCAGCTGGAACTGCACGCCCGCGCGGTCGAAAGCGAGATCAGCAAATACACCTACCTGCCCAGCCTGCTCGAGCTCGAAACCAGTGTTTCGCAGCTGCTGGCCGACCCGACCCCGGAAACCCGGCGCACGGTCAACGATTATCTTGAAGGCCTGAACCGGCGCAGCCGTAGCCGGGCCATCTACGTCATGGACACCACCGGCCGGGTCATGGCCACCAGCAACTGGCGCGATGTCGACAGCTACCTCGGTGAAGACCTGTCCTTTCGCGCCTACTTCCAGAAAGCCGTACGCGGCGAACCCGGACGCTTCTACGGCATCGGCAGCACCAGCGGCGAGCCCGGTTATTACCTCGCCCACGGCCTCGAAGAGCACGGCAAGATCATCGGCGTCGCGGTGGTCAAAGTGCGCCTGGAAGCCATGGAAGAACGCTGGCAGCGCGCGCGCCTGGAAGCGTTTGTCAGCGACGAGAACGGCATCATCATTCTCTCCAGCGATCCGGCCCGACGCCTCAAGTCGGTGATTCCGCTGAGCGACGAGGTCAAGGAAAAACTGGCGCGCAGCCTGCAGTACTACTGGTTCCCGCTCAATGAACTGCAACCGCTGGCCCGCGAAACGCTGGACGAAGGCGTGGAAAAACTCACCTTCCCGGCCAACAGCGAAGTGCAGTCCGACGAAGACGACATCAGTTACTTGGCGCAGACCCGGCCGCTGAGCGACACGCCGTGGAATTTCACCCTGCTCACCCCACTGCAGGACCTGCGCCGCGAAGCAATCAATCAAGGCATTCTGGTCGCCGTGGCGTTCGCCTTCCTCGCCTTCCTGCTGATCGCCTGGAACGAGCGGCGCAAAGTCATCGCCACCCGCCTGGCCGCCCGCGAAGCCCTGCAAGAAGCCAACAGCCAACTCGAGCGTCGGATTACCGAACGCACCACCGACCTGCGCGCCAGCAACGAACGGTTGAAGAGCCAGATCCGCGAACGCCGTCAGGCCGAAGAGACCTTGCGCCGCGCCCAGGATGAACTGGTGCAGGCCGGCAAACTCGCCGCCATCGGCCAGATGTCGACCAGCATTGCACACGAACTGAACCAGCCGCTGGCGGCGATGCGCACGCTGTCCGGCAACACCGTGCGCTTCCTTGAGCGTGGGCAACTGGACGTCGCCAGCACCAACCTGAAAACCATCAACGACTTGATCGACCGCATGGGCCGCATCACCGCCAGCCTGCGCTCGTTCGCCCGGCGCGGCGACAACCACGGCCAGGCCAGCCTCGGCAAAGCTGTCGAGGCGGCGCTGCAATTGCTCGGCGCACGCCTGGAAAATTCAACGCTGCAGATTCATCGACAGTTCGCCGACGTGCAGTTGCACATCGACCAGACCCGTCTTGAACAGATTCTGGTCAACCTGATCGGCAACGCCCTCGACGCCATGCACGCACAAACGCAACCCGAGTTGTGGCTGGAAGGCGAAGAATTCGACGGCAAATATCGCCTGCGTGTGCGCGATAACGGCCACGGCATTGACGCCGAAGCGCGCAAGCATCTGTTCGAACCGTTTTTCACTACCAAGCCCGGCGCGCAAGGTCTGGGTCTGGGCCTGACCCTTTCCGCCAGCCTCGCAGCCGCCACCGGCGGGCATCTGGGTGTCGAACACCCGGCCAGCGGTGGCACCACTTTCGTACTCAGTTTACCGTTGGTAAGCCCTACACCTGCCGAGCCCATATGAATAACGATCTCAGTGTGCTGATCGTCGAAGACGACCCCCATGTGCTGCTCGGCTGCCAACAGGCGCTGACCCTGGAAGACATTCCCTGCATCGGCGTCGGCAGTGCCGAAGAAGCGCTGGAGCAGGTTGGCGACAACTTTGCCGGCATCGTCATCAGCGACATTCGCCTGCCGGGCATCGATGGCCTGGAACTGCTGACCCGCCTCAAGGCCCGCGATCGCAGCCTGCCGGTGGTGTTGATCACCGGTCATGGCGACATTTCCATGGCGGTTGGCGCGATGCAGAAAGGCGCCTATGACTTCATGGAAAAACCCTTTTCGCCGGAACGGCTGGTCGATGTCGCGCGGCGAGCGCTGGAACAACGCAGCCTCGCCCGCGAAGTGTCGTCGCTGCGCCGGCAACTGGCCGAACGCGATTCGCTGGAAGGCCGCATCATTGGCCGTTCGCCCGCCATGCAGAATCTGCGCGAATTGATCGCCAACGTTGCCGACACCTCGGCCAACGTGTTGATCGAGGGCGAGACCGGTACCGGCAAGGAACTGGTCGCACGCTGCCTGCACGACTTCAGCCGCCGCCACAGCAAACAATTCGTCGCGCTGAACTGCGGCGGCCTGCCGGAAAACCTCTTTGAAAGCGAGATCTTCGGCCACGAGGCCAACGCTTTTACCGGAGCCGGCAAGCGCCGCATCGGCAAGATCGAACACGCCGACGGCGGCACGCTGTTCCTCGACGAAGTGGAAAGCATGCCGCTGCCGTTGCAAATCAAGCTGCTGCGCGTATTGCAGGAACGCACCCTCGAACGCCTCGGCTCGAACCAGAGCGTGGCGGTGGATTGCCGGGTGATCGCAGCGACCAAATCCGACCTCGACGCCTCGAGCAAGGCCGGCGAGTTTCGCAGCGACTTGTATTACCGCCTCAACGTCGTGACCCTGGAACTGCCGCCGCTGCGCGAACGCCGCGAAGACATCCTGCAACTGTTCGAACACTTCACCCAGCAATCGGCGCTGCGCTTCGACCGTGCCTTGCCGGAGCTGGACAACCAGACGCTGTCGAACCTGATGAGCCACGACTGGCCGGGCAACGTGCGCGAACTGCGCAACGTCGCCGAACGCTTCGCCCTCGGCTTGCCGGCGTTCAAGAAATCCGGCGCCAGCGGCGGCCAAGGCCTGGCGTTTGCCGAAGCGGTGGAAGCCTTCGAACGCAACCTGCTCAGCGACGCCCTGCAACGCAGCGGCGGCAACCTGACCCAGGCGAGCCTGGAGCTGGGCATGGCCAAGACCACGCTGTTCGACAAAGTGAAAAAGTACGGGCTGAGCCACTGATGGATCTGATTCTCAAAGCCGCGATCGGCGCCGCCGTGGTGCTGATCCTCGCGGCGCTGTCGAAAACCAGAAATTATTACATCGCAGGTCTGGTGCCGCTGTTTCCGACCTTCGCGCTGATTGCGCACTACATCGTTGGCAAAGGGCGCTCGGTTGAGGATCTGAAAACCACCATCGTGTTCGGGATGTGGTCGATCATTCCGTACTTTGTTTATCTTGCGACCTTGTATGTGATGGTGGACCGGATGCGGCTGGAGGCTTCGCTGGCGGTGGCGGCGGTGGCGTGGTTGATGGCGGCGACGGTGCTGGTGAGCGTTTGGGTGCGGCTGCACAGCTAAGATCAAAAGCCCCTCTCCCCAACCCTCTCCAAAAGGGAGAGGGGGCCGACCGCAGGGTTCTTGCGGGTTTCGTCGAGCTGAAAAGCCGAGTCGACTATGGTTGCACCAACTTGATAACACTCACCGAAACCATAATCGACTCAATCGCTCAGGTCGGCGGATAGCGCAAGATACCTCGGTCAGTCCCCTCTCCCTCCGGGAGAGGGCCAGGGTGAGGGGCTCTTGATCTTCGCCGCTCTAAAGCACATCCCCACCCGCCACCGGCTCAACCCGCGCCCAATGCGACGTATCCTCACGATGCGCCTGCAAATACGGCAACACCGCCGCCAGCAGCGGTTCCTTGAACGCCTCCTGAAACCGATGCGCCAATCCCGGAATCAACTTCAACTGACTGCCCTGAATGTGCGCCGCCAGATGCACGCCATGCATCACCGGCAGCAGCGGATCCGCCGTGCCGTGTACCACCAGCGTCGGCACGCGCAACTGGTTGAGCAGGGCCACCCGGCTCGGTTCGGCAAGAATGGCCATGATCTGCCGCTTCACACCTTCGGGGTTGAACGCTCGGTCATAGGACGCCGCGGCCTGTTGCAGCAGCGCCTGGCGATCATCGGTAACGTTGGGGCTGCCCAGCGCCGCGAGCAGATCGGCTTGCTGTTCCAGCGCCATCTGACGATTCGGTGCGCCGCGGCGCGACAGTAACTGCACCAGCGCCGCACTCGGGGCCGGCAAGCCTTCGGCGCCGGAAGTGCTCATGATCAGCGTCAGGCTCTCGACGCGCTGCGGCGCCATCGCTGCCACATGCTGAGCGATCATCCCGCCCATGCTCGCGCCGAGTACGTGAAATTGCTCCACATGCAAGGCGTCCATCAGACCCAGCGCATCACCCGCCATGTCGGTCAGGCTGTACGGCGCCGCCACCGGCAGACCGAGCTTGTAGCGCAGCACTTCAAAGGTCAGGTTGGCCTCAACCGGCGCCTGACGCCAGGTCGACAGGCCGACATCGCGATTGTCATAGCGAATCACCCGAAAGCCCTGCTGACACAGCGCAACCACCACTTCATCCGGCCAGTGAATCAACTGTCCACCGAGGCCCATCACTAGCAGCAGCGCCGGGTCCGAGGCGCGGCCAATGCTTTGATAGGCGATGCTCACCTGCGCCAGATCGGCCCGCTCGGTCGGCACATTGACGTCGCAACGCGCCGCCGCCCCTGCCGTCGAACCGAACAAAAGCGCGGCCAATACGGCCGCGATAGAAAGAAAATGCTTACCCATGAAAAACACCGAAACGCAGAACCCCAGTAAGCCGCGAGTCTGATGATGTTTGTTCAAGCGCGCTGCCACAGTTCGATGACAGTTTGATGAAGAGTGCCGAGTGGTCATTGCGCCACTGCAAACAATATCCATGTACCGCCATGGTCCGAAGCGAACTGTTTTGAATGAACCGCACAGGAGCGGATACCCCGCTCCCCCTTGCGAGTCATCCACCATGCTCGAATCCCTTACCCTCGATTTGCCGCCCGCACCCCCGGAGTCGTTCGCGGCGACCCTGGCACTGCCTGAAACCATCGACGAAAGTTTGCTGCTACAGGCCAATCAGCGCTGGCGCGACAGCAGCAATGGCTTGCGCGAATTGTTTGCGAGCAGTCCCGCACTGCGCGATACGATCAACGCGTCGCTGCGGCGACAACTGCAACTGGACGGCGAAAAAACCGGATTCAACTTCATAGCCAGCCAAACGCAGCCAGAGCATTTCGTCAGCCTTACCGATGCCTGCGCTTTTGTCGTACAACATCCAACGCTGGAACCCTCGCTCGACCAGCGCTGCCACGTCGTCGGCCTGACGCCCGGTCATCCTCTGTACGCGCTGAGGCCGTCGCAACTGCTGGAAAAGCTCAAGCCGCTCGACCCGCAGAGCGCCCACGCCACACGTTGGGCCGAATTCTGGGAAGCACGGGCACCTGGCACACCGGTTTCGCGGCGCACACGCGCCACCGCCTTGTACCGAGCGCATTTCGAAGCAAGCGCTGACGCCGCCTACGCCAATAAAATCATCAACGCCGAACAGCTCGAGCTACTGCAGCACATCGTTGACTCAGGTTCCACCCCAGTGACTTTCAAAGGTCAGTCGGTGCATCTGGAAAAACCGGCTCTGGTGTTGAGCAACCACAGCAAAGTCAAACTCCCGGGGGCTTGGGTCATCAGCGCGGGTGCCCCGGCAACATCGCGAACGCTGCTCTACCTGCCCTGCCGCCCTCTGTGTATCCAGGCGTTCGACACTCGAGCGGAGATGCAAACGTGGCTGGCCGGCCAGGTGCAGATTCCCACCGGTCTGCCACGTCAGATCCTGCGCTTCGATTACAGCGCAGCGACAGATCCGATGATCACCGGCGCCAGCGATCTGTTCGCCGACCGCCATCACGCGCAAATCAATGCCTTGCGCCATACCAACCGGGGCAACCCCGGCTTGCGCGAACACGGTGCGCAGGCGCTGCTGCATGTCGAGCTGATTGACCATCAACGCAGCACTGCGATCATCGTCGCCGCGCCGGCCCAGGCGCGCACCGCACCGGAGATCACGGCGAGTGACGACCAGCCGTTATTCGGCAGCCTGTCCGCAGGCATTCCGCTCACCCTCAGGCATGCCGCGCTCAAGCGCGAGCGCGAGGCCCTCGAACGTCTGTTGGCCAACGACCGCGACGGCGTGCGTCTTCAACAATGCCGGGACGCACTGAAAGCGCTGGAAACCGCCGAGCAGACTTGCGAAAGCGCCTGCACCTCGTTGCTCGACAACGACCCGATCTCCGACACGACGTTCGCTGCGATTTATCAGGCTCACAAAAATGGCTTGTATGCCGAGGCGAAGCTGCAAGCGCTGCTGGGGCAAATCGACAGCGCTGAACATGACCTGCTCAAAGCCGTGCTGGACAACCCTGTGGCGGGGACACGCGATGCAGATCTGGTCGCGGCCAGCCTGACCCTGTCGCTGAGCGAACCCCGCGATGCAGCCACCACGGTACAGCGCGAAACGCTCAAGGGCGCATTGGTATTTACCCGGCAAGCCGCACTGACGGACAGCGCGTCCGACACGAGTCTGCTGCTGTACTGCCCCGGCAACGGCGGTGGCCTGCAGCGCTTCAGCGATCGCCGGGCATTGGCGCTTGCACTGTTCAAAATTGACGATCAGGACAGCGAATCCGCTTTGCAACTCAACGCTATGACTTCGGACCCGCTGCGTCATTGTCTCAACGCGCTCATCGCCGATTGCCAAATGCAGGCCGCCAGGTTGCGCGACCAATCCGGGCACGCCGATGCACTGGAAATTCTCCGCCAGGATTGCACAGCCGCCATGCAGGTACCGGTCAGCGCGGCCAGAGGTCTGATGTTCGCGCATGTGCAGGAGCAGGAACGCAGCGGCGTGCTGGCCACTCATCTGCCGGGCTGGCTGGTGCACCTGCAGAAAAGCGAGCGGATCGCGCTCAAACAACTCATCCAGGCGTACATCGAGGCGATGCGTAAAAGTCATGCCCTGATGACCCTGGCACTGGAACCGCGCGACGACTTCACTCGCAAACATCTGCACGCGCGCCTGCGCAAGGATTTTGCCACCGAGGGCTATTTTTCCGTGCAGGTCGAATTGCCCGATTCGACCAGAACCGAAACGGTGGTGGAGTCCAGCCCCGCCGGCCCGCGCCGTAAAACCGTGATCGTGCCTGGCGCCACGCACAGCAGGATGTCACTGGAAGACCTTGCCCAACTGAATATCGACAACGTTCAATCAGTGCTCAATGACGCCCTGTCGCAGCGCCTGGTTTTCATGCGCCTGGACGTCAATGCCGCGCGCCGACAAGATCGCAATCGTCTGCTCTACGGCATCAACCTGAGCTATCTGCGTAAAGTCCTGCCGCAGCTGGACCTGCCCAAGGCCTATGAGCGCAGGATCCATGAAGCCTTCCATGGCGCGCCCGACGAGCCGCTGTACGTCCGCGAGCATCGACGCGAAAGCCTGATCGAACCCTGGCGCCTGCTGTTGAAAATCCAGCGTGCCAATGCGCAGGCACAGAAACACCTCAACCGAGATGAAGCTGAAGTGGTGGACATCGCGATCGACGCCAACACCGCAGACGCCTGGCTCGCCAAGGGCAAGCGCATCGTGCTGTTGCCGGTTTCGCTTAAAACCGGCGGCAAAGACACCCCGCGTGAAGGCCCGGTGACCTTGTCCGGCGTGACCTTCATCGAAGAGCAGATCAGCGGCACCACTGTGCTGTACCTGCCGGACAGTCCGGATGAGCAATTCTTTCGCTGTTACGACAGCCTCGAAGCGGCGCGCAAAGGGCTGTTCAGACTGTGCGCAACTGACCGTTGGAGTGCATATCTGGCGGGCAAGGCGTTGCACGGCGATGTTCGCGCGCACATCAGCCGTATCGGCCAGGCGGTGGAAAAAAACTTCGAAGCCATTATCGACATTGGCCCGCGCTGGCCCGCGAGCACTTCGCTGGCCGCGCACCTGCTCGACGCGCACAAGGGGCGTTTGCTCGAAGCTCATCGCGGCAGCTCGCGCTCCAACGATGAACTGTTCTTCGAGCGCTACGCACTGAAGGGGCCACGCGCGTTCAACTACATAAAAATGGCGCTGGGCATGGTGCCTTTCGTTGGCTCCGTCCTGGCGCTGTACGACGCCTGGACTGCCGCCAATCAGGCCGTAGCAGCATTTTTGCGCGGCGACGTGGCGGATGGCCTGGCGGAAATCGAGACAATGTTTCTTTCGTTGATCGACGCGCTCATGGATCTGCTGCCGGGCGAAGCGGTGGCCTCGGCCCTCTCGCGCACCACCCGCGCTCTGACACGTACACGCCAGTTGCATACGCTGCTGGGCAACGTCGCGGCTTTGCATGGCAAAACGCAGCGGCAGGCCCGGCATGTGCTCGCCCGTTTCCGCGATTACGACTACGAACAACCGCTATCGCTGGCCGGAGTCAAGCCAGGCAGCCACGGACTGTACCGGGGTATTTATCGACATGTCGACGGCGACTTCATCGAGCGTCAGGGGCGTATCTACCAAGTGGAACTGGGCACGGGCTCACGCCACTGGCGCCTGTTCGGTAATTCGCGCAAGTCCTACAAACAACCGATCACGCTGGATGAAAGCGGCCAATGGGACACTTGGTACGGTGTCTACGGCACCGCCAGCGCGGATGGCTTGCGCGGGGGCGGCAACGTTGCCGGGCATCTGGCCGATGCGCTGGACCCCTACTGGCCGCCGGTGATCCGCCAGCGCTTGCCACGCTGGTGGGCAGAGCGCACGTTTCGACGGCATCAGCAGCTGGAATTCGAGACTGAACGCCTGGCCAATGTCATCGACAGCAAGGTCGAGGCGCACAAGACCGCGATACTGGCGTTCCAGGACGCCAGCCCGAGCAACCAGCGCGCGCTGCTGCCGGCAGCCGAAACGGCGTGCCTTGAAGATATCCGCCTGTCTGTTCAGCGTTACGAGGCCCTGGCTGAGTTGAAACCGCTCACCAGCGGCAATAAGCAAGCCTCCGTCAACCGAGTGCAAAGCTCTATTGCTCAACGACTGACTTCGCGCTACGCCATGCGCTCGGGTCAAGTGTCCGCAGCGTCTGTTATGGTATTGGACGACATCATGCGGCTGAGCAGGACAGTGAACGCTTTGCCTCCAGGCGCACGGACGCGGCGAATGGCAATGTTTGCTCAGATTCGCGAGTTGCAGCTGGACTACGTGAAAAAATTTGAGGTACTGGAGGACCTCAGGACCAAAGTCAATCATTGGAATGAACGCATCACCTTGAAATCCGACAAGGCCACTCAGTTCAGCATTGTCGAGCTCATCAACAGCCAACACAGCGACGCCCATCTGCTCTATCACAAAACCTACATTCGCCTGGATCTGGTCAAGAATTACAGCTATGACAATGACGTTTCCTGGATGTACTTCCGCGAGCGCACAGACGAACTCTGGAAGCAGACCAGACAGGCCGCGACCACCCAGTACGACCTGCCGAACATTCTGACCACTGCGCAGAATCGCAGCCGCATGCTTGAGGAGTGTCTGGATGTCTACACCCGCTTCCGGCGGCAGATGACCATCTGGAGCACGGCCTATCCCGAGCATTTTCATCAGGACACCCTCAAACCACTGCTTGACGGCCTGGAGCAGATGGCCGGTCGTGCCCGCCGAGGCGTCATTGATCCACCGGCGCCGAAAACACCCGGCCAGCCTGCCCAGCGGGTTTTCACCACCGAGGACGGCAACTTGCTGTACGGCACGGAACGCTTCGACACGAAGTCGCAGCGGCGGATTTATGAACGCAAACTCAGAGACGGTGAAGTGCAGATCTGGGAGCAAGGCGCCGACGGTCGCTCGCGTCAGATCGGCCCTCAGGCTCGATCACCCGAGGCACCACCCGTCACCCTCGCGGCTCTGGTCAGCGATGCCCGGCAGCGTCTGGACAGAATTCCTGCTTACCGGGCCAGCGTGAACAGCAATGCCGACCGGGGCATGCTGCCGGTCGATCTGCAACACATGATGGACTCCCAGGCCAGTGAGCTGAACACCCGCGCCGACCGCATCGCCGGCAGATCTGCACAGCATCCGCTGATCCAGCAATTGCGTGATGAAGCCGCCGAGCTTGGTGTTGCCGGGCGCACCCTGCGCACCGAACGCTCATTGACCAGCCTGAAGCCTACCGATGGCATGCTCGATGACCTGATCGGTCAAGGCGCCGTGGACATACGCCGAACGCAGCCGATCAAATTGCTCGGCAGGCATGGCGGCCATCCGGACTACCTGCAGGAATACGAGATCTGGAACATTTCGCGCGAACCCGAACAGTTGCTGTGGTACGCGCACTTTCACTACCGCAACGCGACACCGGTATTCGACCGCTTCGAAACCGCGCATTTGAAATTGCCCCAGCACCGTTTTTTGACCCACGCCGATGATGCGACGCTGCCCTATGCGAAAATCGGCAAACAATCGGTTGTGCTTAGGCATTTCGAGCGGGTTTGAAGCCAACGCCCGATCTTGCTTACAGTCAGTAATGACCATGAGCAAGATCGACTGGCGCTGACTTCGAAGTGCTCCGTTGTCGACAACCGGATTATCATGAGACAAACTCAACAACTATCTAGTTATCACAAGTTTTTCTCATGGAGCCACACGGGTGCTTGAAATCCGCCACTTGAAGACTCTTCACGCCCTGCGCGATGCCGACAGCCTCGTCGATGCTGCCGACCGCCTGCACCTGACGCAGTCGGCGTTATCGCATCAGTTCAAGGAACTCGAAGAGCGCCTGGGCATGGCGCTCTTCGTGCGCAAGACCAAACCGGTGCGTTTCACCAGCGCCGGTTTGCGCCTGCTGCAACTGGCCGATGCGACCCTGCCACTGCTGCGCGCCGCCGAGCGCGACATCGGCCGTCTGGCCGGTGGCACTGCCGGGCGCCTGCACATGGCGATCGAATGCCACAGTTGCTTTCAATGGCTGATGCCAACCATCGACCAGTTCCGTGACGCCTGGCCTGAGGTTGAACTCGACCTCGCTTCAGGCTTCTCCTTCGCGCCGCTGCCGGCACTGGCCCGTGGCGATCTGGATCTGGTGGTAACGTCCGATCCGCTGGACATCGCCGGCATCACGTATGTGCCGCTGTTCACCTACGAGGCCATGCTCGCGGTGGCCAATCAGCATGCGCTGGCGAGCAAGCCGTACATCGTCCCGGAAGACTTGCTCAGCGAAACCTTGATCACCTATCCGGTGGAGCGTGACCGCCTCGATATCTTCACGCGTTTTCTCGAACCGGCCGATATCGAACCGGCGCAGGTGCGCACCTCGGAGCTGACAGTGATGATGATGCAACTGGTCGCCAGCGGCCGCGGTGTCTGCGGCATGCCGCACTGGGCGCTGCATGAATACAGTTCGCGCGGGTATGTGAAGGGCAAGCGGCTCGGCGAGAAAGGTTTGTTTGCGACGTTGTATGCAGCGATTCGCACCGACATGCTCGATGCGCCGTACATGCGCGATTTCCTGCTGACGGCGAAAGACACCTCGTTCTCGACGCTGGATGGCGTCAGTGCCGTGCGCTAAACCGCCTGAGCAGTAGGCCCCTCCTACATGGGGGCCCGTATTCGATCGTTCCCACGCTCCGCGTGGGAATGCAGCCCGGGACGCTCCGCGTCCCTTCTGAAGCCGAACGCAGAGCGTCCGTAGAGACATTCCCACGCAGAGCATGGGAACGATCATCTGCGCGGCTCAGATTTCACGCCACATATGAATCTTGTCGAAATACTCTTCGCCCACCCGTACGGCCAGCGGTTCTAGGCCGAACTGGATAAAGCCGCAGCGCTGGTAGAGGTTGAAGGCCGCATCGTTGCCGGCGGTCACCGTGAGTTGCAGGAGCTTCAGCGCGGGGTGTTCTTGCGCCTCGCCAACCGCCGCTTGCACCAATGCGAAACCCAGGCCGTGCAGACGAAAGTCGGCCGACACGTACATGCCGAACAGTGTCGCTTTGTGCCGGGCTTTTTCCCGCGGTTCGAAGGCGAGGCCGACGATCCCGGCCAGCGCTCCGCCTTCGAACGCGCCCAATACCACGTCGAACTTGCTGGTCAGGCGCCCTTCCCACCAGCTCAACGGCATCACCGCGCGCTCGCGCACGCTTGAGGTAAACGCCTGCGGATGGCGGTCGTAGGCTTCAAGCATCAGTTCGCGATAAGCCAGCGCATGACTGGCGTCCAGCCGTTCGACCCACATGTTCAGGCCGTCTTGCGCTGTTCGAGCATCAGGCGCACGGCCAGACCGCCGAGCACAAACCCCATCACATAACGTTGCAGCGACAGCCACGTCGGATTGCGCACAAACCACGCAGCAATGCCCGCGGCAAACAACGCGATCAGCAGATTGACGCTGAAACTGACGCTGATCTGGGTAAGGCCCAGAACGATGCTTTGCGAGAATACGGAGCCATGTTCAGGGCTGATGAACTGCGGAAACACCGACAGATAGAACACCGCAATCTTCGGGTTCAGTGCACTGGTGAGAAAGCCCATGGTGATCAGTTTGCGCGATGAATCCGCTGGCAGTTGCTGCGCCTCGAACGGCGAACGAGCCCCCGGTTTTACCGCTTGCCAGGCCAGCCACAGCAGGTACAGCGCACCCGCCCACTTCAACACTTCATAGGCCATTGGCACGGCCAGAAACACCGCAGTCAAACCCGCCGCCGCCGCGAACATATGCACGAAAAATCCACCGACCACGCCCAGCAACGACGTCACACCGGCCCGGCGACCCTGACAGATCGAACGCGAGATCAGATAAATCATGTTCGGCCCCGGTGTCAGCACCATCAGCAACGCAGCGGCGGCAAAAATCAGCAGGTCTTCAAGCGGGATCATGGCAAAGTCCCTTGCGTGAATGATCAGGCGAGTGCGCTCAGTGAACGGCGATAAAACGGCAGGATGTGTTCGCGTGTCAATGGCGCCAGTTCAACGGCGGGATCTGTGGCCGGATCGACCCAGATGACTTCCTCGATTTCCGCCGCCGGGCAGACGTCAACTGCGATGGTCAGCTGGAAAATCTGTGCATACACGACAAACCCCGGCTCGTTGGCTGCTGGTGCGGAAAACTCGCCAAGGAATTGCGCTTGCGCAGGATCGATGTGCAGCCCGAGTTCTTCTTCCAGCTCGCGCGCGAGGGCATGCACCGGTTCTTCGCCGGCTTCAATCTTGCCCCCCGGTTGCATGAACGCCGTGGTACCGCGCTTGCGCACCAGCAAGGTCTGCCCTTGCGGGTTGAGCAGCAGCGCAGCAGCGATATGGAGGGTGCGGGGCGAAGCGTCAGAAGTCAGCGGCATGAGGCGGAAAATCCCTGGGGCAAAAAACCAAGGATCCCATGCCCGACCGTCCGTCGTCATGCACCTCAGCCCTGTGCCTCAAGCGCCGCCTCTGGCTCCTCGGGTTCTTTGACGAAGACCCGGTACTTGCCACCCTCCATGGCTTCGAAGGCAATCAGCTTCTCGATCAACGGGCCGCTGAGCACCTTGCCAGTGTTGAGCAGGAGCATGCCGTTATCGGCATTGAGGTTACGCGCCAGAATCATGCCGGCGGCCAGCTCGCGGGTGTTGAGTACCTTGACTTGCGGGTCGATCAGGGCGACATCGTTGAGCAATGTCATACAGACCTCGATGAACGCCTCAACCAGCTCCGGATCGTACAGGCGGCCACTGTACTGACGCAGGTACAGCAGCGCTTCGTCGTTGTTCATCTGCCGTTCGAGAATCAAGCCGCGTTGCAGTTCGACGAAGTCCACCGCCAGTTTCAGCAACCGCGAGCCGAACGGAATCGCCTCACCCTTGAGCCGGTCGGGAAAACCACTGCCGTCCCAGTGTTCCTGATGATGCAGGATCAGCCGGGCGGCATCTTTCATCGGATCGAGGGTCATCAGCAGCGATTCGCTCTGCTTCGGATAGCCGCGATAGCGTTCGCGCTCTGCCGAATGCAGCAGGTCCGACGGCGTGACCATCATCGAATCCGGCCAGCTCAGTTTGCCGATGTTGTACAACGCTGCGGCCATGGTCAGGTCGCGACTCGACGCTTCGTCGAGGCCATGGACCTTGCTGTAGCCGCGCACCAGCTCGATGATCTGCCGGTTGGTCTGTTTGGCGGGCGGCAAACGCAGGTTTGCCAGCAGTGAAAACACCTCGGTGCCGGTGACATAGCTGCGTTTGAGTTCTTCGTACGCCAGATCGAGCATGTCGGCGGTCTGCTGCAACTCGGCGGTGCGCGACGCGACGTGTTTTTCCAGCGAAGTATTGAGCTGTTTGAGCTGAGCATTCTGCGCCCGGGCCAGACGCTCCAGGCGCTGCCGCTCACGCTCCGAATGTTGATGCTCCAGCGCCTGGCGCAGGATCAGCAGCAACTCTTCATCGTTCCACGGCTTGCTGATGTAACGGTGGATCTGCCCGTCATTGATCGCCTTGATAATGGCGCTCGGGTCGGCATAACCGGTCAGCATGATGCGCAGAGCCCCCGGATGACGTTCGCGCACCTGCGCCAGCAACGTCGCGCCGTCCATGCCGGGCATGCGCGCATCGCTCATCACCATATCCACCGGTTGCTGCGCCAGCAGGTCCAGCGCCTGGGCACCGCTGGTGGCCAGCAGAACATCATAGGGCTGACCGCGTAACAAGCGGCGCAGACTGTTGAGAATGGATTCTTCGTCGTCGACCAGCAGCACCTTCGGTCGCTGACTCGGCGTGGGCGTGGTTGGCTCTTCCATGGCTGGGCCTCAAGCAAAACAGTGGACATGAACGATGCGCAGCACACCCCCCGGTGTCGCGGCGCCTGCTTCAAGGCTAGATGATTTTTTACACTTTCACGCAAAACTTCTGCCGGCGCTCGCAGGCAAAATGGCGAGGCGCCAACTACGCTCAATCGAGTAAACGACTGCGGTCGTCGAACAGGTCCAGGACGAGGGCAAGGATGTTCCCGATGACAACAGCGTGTGTATCGCGAGCAACCCCAACGCTCAGGGCCCGGGCTCATCTGTCCGATGTCGGGGGGCACAGGAGATGAAGACACCCTTCGCACAAACCAATCGACGCATCCTGATCATCGATGACACACCGGCGATTCACGATGACTTTCGCAAGATCCTCGCGCCACGCGCTCAGGACGAAGTCGAGTTGCAGCAGCTGGAGCAAACGCTGTTTGGCGATGCGCAAGCGCCGCATCTGACTTTCGAGCTCGATTCGGCCTATCAGGGCCAAGACGCCCTCACCCTGGTCGAGCGCGCGCTGCACGCAGGCAACCCGTATGCGCTGGCCTTCATCGACATGCGCATGCCGCCTGGCTGGGATGGCCTGGAAACCATCGAACAATTGTGGCGGGTCGATCCGAACCTGCAAATCGCCTTGTGCACGGCCTTCAGCGATTACAGCTGGGAAGCGATGGCCGAGCGGCTGGAATTCGGCGATCAATTGCTGATCCTGAAAAAGCCCTTCGACAGCCTGGAAATCCGCCAGATGGCCAATGCCCTGACCTGGAAGTGGCAGCTCGCTCAGGATGCGGCGCTGAAGATGCTCAGCCTGGAGCGCACGATCGAGGCCCGGGTTCACGAACTGCTCAAGGTTTCGCATCTGTTGCAATACGATTCGCTCACCGGGCTGCCCAACAGCACCCTGCTCGGCGATCGTTTGACCCAGGCACTGGCGAACTGCCGTCGGCATGACCAACAACTGGTGGTGATGTTTCTCGGTCTGGACCGCGTCAAGCGCATCAACAATGCGCTGGGACACCCGGCCGGCGACGAAATGCTCAAGCGCACCGGCCAGCAGCTGTGCGCGTGCGTACGCGACTCGGACTCGGTGTTTCGCTACGGCGCCGATGAGTTCGTGGTGCTCCTCGGCGACATCCATCATCCCCAGCAAATCCACGGCATCGCCGAGAAACTGCTCGCGGCCATTCGCCAACCGCAGACCATTGCCGGCCACGAGATCAGCGTGACCGCCAGCCTGGGCATGAGCCTTTATCCTGAGGACGGGCTGGAGGCCATCGAACTGATCAAGAAAGCCGAAACCGCGATGCACAACGTCAAGGAGCACGGCCCCGGTTCCAGCGCCTTCTTCATCGAAGCCATGAACCAGCGTGCCCGTGAACAGCACAGCATCGAATCCGGTCTGCGCCGCGCCCTGCAGCAGCACGAATTCGTCCTCCACTACCAACCGAAAATCGATCTGCGCAGTACTGCCGTGGTCGGCGCCGAAGCGCTGGTGCGCTGGCAAAAACCCGGGCAGACGCTGATCTATCCGGGCGACTTCATTGCCGTGGCCGAAGACAGCGGACTGATCGTGCCACTGAGTCAGTGGGTGCTCGCCGAAGCCTGCCGTCAGGCGCGCGAATGGCAACGGGCCGGGCTGCCACCGATCAGCCTGTCGGTGAATATCTCGCCGATTGATTTTCGTCAGCCTGGATTCGTCGACAGCATCGAGCGAGTACTGGAGCAGTCCGGGCTGGCCGCGCAAATTCTCGAACTGGAAATAACCGAAGGCGTATTGATGCAGAACGTCGAGGCGACGATGACCTCGCTCAATCGTTTGAAAGCGCTGGGCGTGCGGCTGGCCATCGATGATTTCGGCACCGGCTATTCGAGTCTGAGTTACCTGCGTCGGTTTCCCATCGATGTGCTGAAGATCGATCAGTCATTCATTCGCGGCTTGAGCTGCGACAGCAACGATGCCGCCCTTGTCGATGCGATCATCAGCCTGGGCAGGAGTCTGGGTCTCAAGGTCATTGCCGAAGGCATCGAGACGGCCGAGCAACTGGCCTTTCTCAAGGATCACCAATGCGAAGAAGGCCAGGGTTATTATTTCAGCCAGGCACTGCCGGCGGCGGCATTCGCCCACTGGCTCGCTCAGGGAAAAAGCGCCCCATGCAGTCACTGAGCCGCCTGTCGAAAGGCCTGTGGCGGTGCGTTTGGGCACTGCTGCTGTGCCTGTGCGCTGGCAGCGCTACGGCCGAACCGTTGAACGAGCCGCTCAAACCCTTGCCCACCGCGACCCGCCAGAGCCCGGAGCGCGTGGCCCTCGGCCGGCAGCTGTTCCATGATCCCCGGCTATCGGTCAATAACACCCTGTCCTGCGCCAGTTGCCACCAACTGGAAAAGAGCGGCGCCGATGACCGCGCGCGCTCCCTGGGTTTCGACGGCTTGCCGGTGGCGGTCAATACACCCACGGTGTTCAACGCCAGCCTCAACTTTCGGCAGTTCTGGGACGGTCGCGTCGAGACGCTCGAAGAGCAGACTGACGTGGTCATCACCAGCCCGCATGAAATGGGCAGCGACTGGGCCAGCGTTGTAAAACGCATCGGCGCGGACGCCGATTATCGTCACAAGTTTGCCGCGATCTACCCGGACGGCGTCACCAAGACCAATATCCAGCGGTCACTTGCAGCCTTCGAACGCACCTTGTTGACCCCCGGTTCGCGCTTCGATCAATACCTGCTGGGCGACACCGCTGCCATCAGCTACGAGGAAAAACAAGGTTATCAGCGCTTCAAGGAATACGGCTGCATTGCCTGTCATCAGGGGGCCAACATCGGCGGCAACATGTTCCAGAAATTCGGTGTGTTCGGCGATTACCTTGCCGATCGCGGCCGGGTAACCGAGGCCGATCAGGGGCGCTTCAACGTCACCGGCGACGAGGCTGATCGTTCGGTGTTCAAGGTGCCCAGCCTGCGCAACGTCGCACTCACTGCGCCGTACTTCCACGACGGCTCCGCGCCGACCCTCGAGCGGGCGGTGGACGTCATGTTTCAGTACCAATTGGGTCGCATGCCGAGCGCCGAAGATAAAAGCCTGATCGTGCTGTTTCTCAAAACCCTGAGCGGCCAATGGGAGGCCAAGCCATGATGGACGTTTCGCGGCGCCGCAGCCTGCTGATGCTGACGCTGATCGCCTCGGTGCTGGCCTCGGTATTGCTGTTTCTGTACATCAAGTCCAGTTCCGACCAGACCGTGATGTATACCGAATCGCGGGATCTGATCCGGCAGATCAAACAACAGGATTCGCTGTGGGAAAACGAAATCCTCAAGGCCAGGGTGGCGATTTCTCACAACTACGACCCACTGGTCTCACCGCTCAATGCCATTAACCGGCTCTGGGAACGCTTCGACGCTATCGAGTCCGGTTTCGGACGCAACCATGGAGCGCAATGGGATCAGGCGCACAGTGATTTTCTGCAGGCCATCAAAGAGAAAACCCGCCTGGTCGAGCAGTTCAAATCGCACAACGCCCTGTTACGCAACTCCCTGGCGTTCCTGCCCACCGCCGAGGACGATATCCAGCAGCAACTGGCCAACCTGCCCGACTTCGACAAACTGCAGTTGCAGAACATCACCACCGACACCTACGACCTGCTGCTCAGTGCACTGGAATACGCCCAGGTCACCAGTGCCGAGCGCGCCGCAGAAATCGATCTGGGGCTGAACAAACTGGCGGTGAACGCGCAACGGTTGCCGCAGGAATTCCAGGCACCTATCAGGATACTCAGTAATCACATCGCGCTGATCGGGCGAGAACAGCCGGTGGTCAATCAGTTGCTCGAAAGCATCGAAGCCATCCCCGTGGCCGAACGCCTGGACACTATCACCACCCTGCTCGATCGCGACCAGCAGCGAGCCGAGAAAATCGATCGGCAATACCATTTCTACATGCTGCTGTTTTCCGTGCTGCTGGTGTTGTCGCTGGTGGTCCTGGCCATTCGCCTGATCGGCAGTTTTTCCGAAATCAACCGGGTCAATGCGGCGCTGCAAACCGCCAACGATGTGCTGGAGCAACGGGTCGAGGAACGCACCCGTGAACTGAAGAATGCGCAAAGCGAACTGCTCGACGCCGCACGTCAGGCCGGCATGGCGGAAATCGCCACCAACGTTTTGCACAACGTGGGTAACGTGCTCAACAGCGTCAACATTTCTGCCGACCTGATCGCGCGCAAGTTACGCAACAGCAAGACTCAGGGCCTGGGCAAAGCCATGCAACTGATCAACGAACACCCCGACGATCTCGGCGTATTCCTGCAAGAAGATGCCAAAGGCAAATTGCTCCCCGGCTACCTCAACCAACTGGTCGGCGCCATTGCCCAGGAACAGCAGGAAATGACCGAAGAGTTGACGCAAATGAGCAAAAGCGTTGATCACATCAAAGACATCGTCGCCACCCAGCAATCCTACGCCGGCGCCAGCAGCATGACCGAGCCGCTGTTTATCGATGAGCTGCTCGAAGACGCCTTGCGCATGAACGCTGGCGCCCTGACCCGCCATCACGTCACGGTGGTCAGGGATTACGGCGACGTGCCGCAAGTGATGGGCGACAAACACCGGCTGCTGCTGATCCTGGTCAACCTCATCAGTAACGCCAAGTACGCAATGTCGGACCTGAGCAATCGTCCGCGCACCATGACTCTGGCAGTGAAGACCGTCGATGACAGCTTTTTGCAGATCAGTGTCAAGGACGATGGCGAGGGCATCGCCGCGGAAAACATGACGCGGATCTTTGCCCACGGCTTTACCACCCGCAAGGAAGGCCACGGCTTCGGCCTGCACAGCTGCGCTCTGGCCGCGATCGAGATGAATGGCCATCTCAGCGCGCATAGCGACGGGCCGGGCAAAGGCGCGCTGTTCACCTTGCAGATACCGCTGATTACCGTAACGGAGCACGCATGAGCGAACTGTCGAACCGCCGCATTCTGTTGATCGACGACATGCCGTCGATTCATGAAGACTTTCGCAAGATTCTCACCCCCGCGACGGCGCAGTCAGCGGAGCTGGACGAGATGGAAGCCGCCCTGTTCGGCGCCCAGGCTCGTCCCCAGCGGCCGTTGCTGGAGCTGGATTCGGCCTACGGTGGCGAGGAAGGGCTGGGCAAGCTGATCAAGGCGCTGCAAGAGCAGCGCCCGTACGCATTGGCCTTTGTCGACATGCGCATGCCTGACGGCTGGGACGGGGCGAAAACCATCGAACACCTCTGGCAGCACGATCCGCAGTTGCAGGTTGTGGTCTGTACCGCCTATTCGGATTACTCCTGGGACGAATTGCTTGACCGTCTGCAGGCGCACGACCGATTGCTGATTCTGAAAAAGCCGTTCGACAATATCGAAGTGCAGCAGATGGCCAATACCCTGCTGACCAAATGGCAGATGACTGAAAAGGCTTCATTGCAAATGCACCATCTGGAGCATCTGGTCGACCAGCGTACCGTGCAGTTCAAACAGGCCAGCGAAGCCCTGCAACGGGAAATGGATGAGCGCAAACAACTCGAAGGCCAACTGGTGCAGTCGGAAAAACTCGCCTCGCTGGGGCAACTGGCGGCGGGTGTCGCCCACGAAATCAACAACCCGATCGGTTTCATTTCCTCCAATCTTGGCTCCCTCGACGGCTACTTCAAACAGTTGCTCTCCCTGCTTGAGGCCTACCAGAGCTGTGCGCCACACCTCGACAGCGAATCCGCCGCCAGACTGCAACGCCTGCGTGAAGAGGCTGAGCTGGATTTTCTCCTTGAGGACATCCCGCTGCTGATTCGCGAGTCCAAGGAAGGCATCGGCCGGGTGGGCCAGATCGTCAAAGACCTGAAAGACTTTTCCCGCGTCGACAACAATCAGCAGTGGCAGTGGGCCAATTTGCAGCAAGGCATCGAGTCGACCCTGAACATCGTCGCCAGTGAACTGAAGTACAAGGCCGACGTGATCAAGGATTACCAGCCGCTACCGGACATCGAATGCCTGCCGTCGCAGATCAATCAGGTGATCATGAACCTGGTGGTCAACGCGGCTCAGGCCATGGGGCCGGAGCGCGGCACCATCACCTTGCGCACCGGCCTGCAGCAAGACATGGCCTGGGTCGAGGTCGCCGACACCGGGTCGGGCATCTCGCCGGACACGCTGCAGAAAATCTTCGATCCGTTCTTCACCACCAAACCGGTCGGTCAGGGCACCGGGCTTGGCTTGTCGCTGTCTTACGGCATCGTCAAAAAACATGGCGGCGACATACAGGTGCGCAGCGAACTGGGCGTGGGCACGACATTCCGTGTCGAGCTGCCCATGCGCCAGAACCGCCCGGCCGCTTGAGGCAGAGTCAGTTCGCTTCCTGAAAATCCAGCTCCGGCGGCTGGCGTCGGAAACCGCCGGTAAGCACGGCCAGGTACACCACGCCAATCGCCAGCCAGCTCAGGCCCAGGTACACCGCGAGATGATCGAGGCTGACCATCAGCCAGACATCGGCAACCAGTCCGATAAACGGGAAGAACAGGAAAAACACGAATTCACGCAGCCCCTTTTTCTCGCCGCCGATCCAGTAATGAAAAATCACCGACAGGTTGACCAGACTGAACGCCAAAAACGCGCCGAAGTTGATGAACGAGGTCGAGGTGGTGACGTCGAGCTTCAGCGCCAGCAACGCCACCGCGGCGCACAGCAGAATGCTGTTGACCGGTGTACCGAAGCGCACGTGCAGCGTGCCGAAGAAGGATTTCGGCAGCACCCCGTCGCGGCCCATGGCAAACAGCAGGCGCGAGCCGCTGGCTTGCGCCGCCAGCCCCGACGCGAACTGGCCGACGATCAGACCGATGAGGAAGATCGACACGAACAGGTCGCCACCGATGTTGCGCGCAATCTCATAGGCCGCCGAGTCGACGCTGTCGAACTGGAATGACGGATGTGCCATTTGCACGAAGTACGAGACGCCGACAAAGATCAGCCCGCCAATCAAGGTAATCAACATAATTGCCCGCGGAATGGTGCGGCGCGGGTCGCGGGTTTCTTCGGTCAGGGTGCTGACCGCATCGAAACCGAGAAACGAATAACAGGCGATCGCTGCACCGCTCATGATCAACGGCATCTGCAGGTCGCCATTGAAGAACGGCTCGATCGACCACAACGGCGTGCTGGCATCGCCGCCAATGTAGTGCACGCACAGCGCGACGAACGCGATCAACACCAGAAACTGCACCAGCATCAGCAAAGCGTTGATGCTGTTGGCCAGTTTCAGGCCGATGATGTTGATCGCACTGGTGATGCCGATAAAGGCCAGCACCCACAGCCATTGCGGGATCGATGGGAACGCCGAGGCCAGATACGCCGCGCCGATCAACCAGATCGCCATCGGCAGAAACAGGTAATCGAGCAACACCGCCCAACCGGCAATGAAACCGAGCTTGGGGCTGATCGCCTTGCGCACATAGCTGTAGGCGGAACCGGCGACCGGGAACGCGGCGGCCATGCGGCCGTAACTCATCGCGGTGAAAAACATTGCCACCAGCGCGGCCAGATAGGCCGCAGGGACCAGTCCTGCGGTGGTCTGGGCGAGGATGCCGAAGGTGCCGAGGACGATGATCGGTGTCATATAGGCGATGCCGAACAGCACCACCGACCCCAGTGAAAGGGTGCGTTGCAAACGAGCCATGGGCGACTTACTCCGAATTATTGGTTTTATGGCAGAGCCGGGTGCGGCAAAGTTTTTTCGGGGGTGTTTTTTTGTTGTGGTGTTACGTGGGTTTTGTGTTGCTGATCGTTCCCACGCTCTGCGTGGGAATGCCTCAATGGACGCTCCGCGTCCGCTCCTGGGACGCCGAGCGTCCCGGGCTGCATGCCCACGCAGAGCGTGGGGACGATCGGGAGTAACAGGTCAAGGGATCAGCAGTTCGCGCATGCCAGAAGCCTGCTCCAGCACCTCCCCCGGCAACTTCAAACGCTGATCATCCAGATAGCGGTAATCCCTGCGCGCAATCTGCAACTGCGCAAAATCCAGCTCCACACTGAACTGCCCTTGCTCACGCCCAGCCTCGAACAACAGTGTCCCCAGCGGATCGACCAGCGCGCTGCCGCCGGCAAACACCAGACCGTCATCCCCGGCCTCGACGCGATTGACCATCAGCGCAAACGCCTGATTCTCCTGAGCGCGGGCCATGATCGCGGTGCGGTGAGTCGGGCCGTACGGGTCCATGTTGCCGTTGGTCACGATCAACAGGTCGGCGCCCAGTTGCGCCAGGGCTCGGGCAGACTCCGGGAATTCGATGTCGTAGCAGATCAACAGACCGACGCGCACGCCGTTCCACACGCAGGTCGCGTAACGGTCGCCGGGTTCGAACACGCCGCGATCCGACGCCCACAGATGGGTTTTGCGGTATTTCAGGGCGATGCCTTCAGGGGTGAGCAGCAGCGTGGTGTTGTAGAAGCGACCGTTGTCGTTTTCGGCCATGCCGATTACCACGGCGATATTGCGTTCGCGCGCCGCCGCCAGCACGGCGCTGATGCTCGGGCCGTCGACGGGTTCGGCGATCTGCGCCACGGTCTCGCGGTTCGGGAAGCCCATCAGATGGGTCTCTGGAAACACCAGCAATTGCGTGTCGGCGGCACAGGCGGCGATGGCTGCCAAGGCACGTTGCAGGTTGTACGCCGTGTCGTTGTCACGGCCCGCCAGTTGGGCGAGTTCGACTTTCATGAATGTTCCTTGTTATCGCACCGGGTGCGGAAAGATTGCCCGGCCTCTGTCTGTGGGCCAGTATGCGCAGCAAGCAACCGGCCAGGGAATTACGCGGCCGGGGTAACCCGATAGGGGTAGATCGATGACACTTTCGCTGGATGACATCACTTGGCACCGCGCTGTCGGGCAACTGATCGATGCGCTCGACAAGCCGAATTTCTGGGCGCAACTGCTGCGTTTGCTTGAACAGTACGTACCGTTCGATAGCTGGGTGGTGCTGCTGTTCAGTGCCGATCAACACCCGCAAGTCTTTGCTGAGAGCCCCGGCGAAGACGGCAGCCCCGACCCGTTGTTTCAGGATTATCTGCGCGGCCTGTACCTGCTCGATCCGTTCTACATCGCCTGCCGCGAGCAATCGCGCACTGGCCTTTATCGCCTCTCGGAAGTAGCGCCGGAGCATTTCGAACTGACCGAGTACTACCAGCGATACTTTCGTCTGAATGTGGTCGCCGATGAAATCCAGTTCAATTGCCAGCTTGAAGGCGAGCGCACGCTGTGCCTGTCGCTGGGCAGTGAAAAACCTTTCACTGGGCAACAGATCGCCTTGCTGTCTTTGATTCAGCCATGGGTGTTGGGTCTGTTGCGCCAGCGCCTGCCGTACGAGATCAACGAAACCGTCGCCCTCGCTGCCGCGCCAGCGCCAGCCGACTGGCGGGTGCAACTGGACGCCTCGGTGCAACAACTCAAAGGCGCGCAACTGACGGCGCGTGAACTGGATGTCGGGCGCTTGATGCTCAGCGGTTGCTCCAGTAAAGAAATCGCCCGCAAGCTGGAAATCTCCGTGGAAACCGTGAAAGTCCATAAGAAACACATGTACAGCAAGCTCGGGATCAAATCCCAGTCCGAGCTGTTTTCGATTTTTCTGCAAGCACAGAACGCCTGAAACGGCGCGATTTACGCTTTTTTGTGGGAGCGAGCCTGCTCGCGAAGAGGCCATCACATTCAACATTCATGTTGGCCGATCCACCGTCTTCGCGAGCAGGCTCGCTCCCACAAGAGATTGCAGCGCTGATTATTTTGAGTCCGAACCCAAGGAAACCGTATGAGCCTGTCACTGCTGAGCCGCTACGCCTTCTTTGCCGTCTGCGTGGTGTTCACCCTCGCCAGCCTGCCCTTTCTGCAGCATGACTGGCTGTGGCCGATCACCGCCGTCACCGGCGTTTTGAGTCTGATCGGTCTGTTCGATCTGCTGCAGAGCCCTCACGCGGTGCGGCGCAATTATCCGATTCTGGGCAACATCCGTTATCTGGTCGAAGGCATCCGCCCGGAGATTCGCCAGTACCTGCTGGAATCCGACAGCGATGCCCTGCCCTTTTCCCGCGCCCAGCGTTCGCTGGTGTATTCGCGGGCGAAAAACGAAACTGCCGACAAACCGTTCGGCACGCTGATCGACGTCTACCAATCGGGTTTCGAGTTCATTGGCCATTCGATGCGTCCGGCGCCACTGAGCGACCCGAGCGGTTTCCGCGTCATCGTCGGCGGCCCGCAATGCAGCCAGCCGTATTCGGCCTCGGTGTTCAATATCTCGGCAATGAGTTTCGGCTCACTCAGCGCCAACGCCATTCGCGCGCTGAACCAGGGCGCGAAACTCGGCAACTTCGCCCATGACACCGGTGAAGGCAGCATCAGCCCATATCACCGCGAACACGGCGGCGATCTGACCTGGGAATTGGGCAGCGGCTACTTCGGCTGCCGCACCAGCGACGGCCGTTTCGACCCGGAGCGCTTTGCCGTGCAGGCGCAGAACCCGCAAGTGCGGATGATCGAAATCAAGATGAGCCAGGGCGCCAAACCCGGCCACGGCGGCATCCTGCCCAAGCACAAGGTCACTCGGGAAATCGCTGAGACCCGCGGCATCCTGATGGGCGAAGACTGTGTCTCGCCGTCTCGCCACAGCGCGTTTTCCACGCCGCTGGAAATGATGCATTTCATCCAGCAACTGCGTGAACTGTCCGGCGGCAAACCGGTGGGCTTCAAGTTCTGCCTCGGCCACCCGTGGGAATTCATGGGCATTGCCAAAGCCATGCTGGAAACCGGGATTCTTCCGGATTTTATCGTCGTTGACGGCAAGGAAGGCGGCACCGGCGCCGCGCCCGTGGAATTCACCGACCACATCGGCGTGCCGATGCGCGAAGGCCTGCTGTTCGTCCACAACACCCTGGTCGGCCTGAACCTGCGCGACAAGATCAAACTCGGCGCCAGCGGCAAGATTGTCAGCGCCTTCGACATTGCCAGCGTGCTGGCCATCGGCGCCGACTGGGCCAACTCCGCGCGCGGCTTCATGTTCGCCATCGGCTGCATCCAGTCGCAAAGCTGCCACACCAACAAATGCCCGACCGGCGTTGCCACGCAGGACGCGCTGCGCCAACGCGCACTGGTGGTGCCGGACAAGGCCCAGCGCGTATTCAACTTCCACCGCAACACGCTCAAGGCGCTGGCAGAAATGCTCGCCGCCGCAGGGCTTGAACACCCGTCGCAACTGTCGGCCAAGCACTTGGTGCGACGCATGTCGGCGACCGAGATCAAGCTGTTCTCGCAGTTGCATGTGTTTTTGAAACCGGGGGAATTGCTCACCGGCGAAGTGAACGGCGAGTTTTATTCGCGGATGTGGCAGATGGCACGGGCGGACAGTTTTGAGCCGCAGGAAGTGGTGGCTGCCTGAAACACAGCGGGCGTACAGAAATGTACGCCCGCTTTGCGACTGACTATCGATTCAAGAAGCCGAACGCGCCGAGCCCCGCGCTACCTCGGTCGGCTGCAACTTGAACACGTAAAACAACACCGTCAGCAACACCAAAAACGCTGGCCCCACATACAGCGCCACGCGCGTATCCGGGAAGTACGCCATCAGGCCGACTACCAGCACCAGGAACGCCAGCGCAAAGTAAGAGCTGACCGGGTACAGCCACATCCTGTACTTGAGGCCGGCACGTTCGCTGGCGCTCAGGCCTTTGCGGAATTTCAGCTGGGCCAGCAGGATCATTACCCAAGTCCAGATCGCACCGAAGGTGGCAATCGAAGTGACCCAGACGAAGACTTTCTCCGGCACCAGATAGTTGAGCATCACGCCCAGCAGCAACACCGCAATCGACAGCAGCAGCGCACGGCGTGGTACGCCATTGTTCGATGTCCTGGCGAAACCGGCCGGGGCCTGGCCGTTCTGCGCCAGGCTGTAGAGCATGCGCCCGGTGCTGAAGATGCCGCCGTTGCACGATGACAGCGCGGCGGTGATCACCACGAAGTTGATGATGCCCGCGGCGGTCTTGATGCCCAGACGCTCAAACGTCATCACGAACGGGCTGCCTTGAGTGCCGATTTCGTTCCACGGATAGATCGACAGAATCACGAACAGCGCGCCGACATAGAACAGCAGAATCCGCCAGAACACCGAGCCGATCGCATCGGGAATGGTTTTCTGCGGGTTCTTCGCTTCGCCGGCGGTGAGGCCGATCATCTCCACACCGAGGTAGGCGAACATGACCATTTGCAACGACATCAGCACACCTGTCACGCCGTTGGGCATGAAACCGCCATGGGCCCAAAGATTGGAAATCCCCAGTGCCACGCCATCGTTACCAAAGCCGAACGCGATGATGCCGACGCCGCCAATGACCATCGCAATGATCGTGACGATCTTGATCAGTGCAAACCAGAATTCGAACTCGCCGAAAGCCTTGACTGCAATCAGGTTGATCGAGCCCATGCTGATCAGCGCCGCCAGCGCCCAGATCCAGCGCGGCACATCGGGGAACCAGATGCCCATGTACACCGCCACCGCGGTGATTTCCGCCACGCAGGTCACCAGCCACAGGAACCAGTAGTTCCAGCCAGTGAGGAAACCGGCCAGCGGGCCGAGGTAGTCCTGTGCGTAACGGCTGAACGAACCGGCCACCGGGTTATGCACCGCCATCTCACCGAGGGCGCGCATGATCACCAGAATCGCCAGACCGCCAAGAATGTAGGAAAGCATGATCGCCGGGCCGGCCATTTCAATGGCCTTGGCCGAACCGAGGAACAGGCCGACGCCGATACAGGCACCGAGCGCCATCAGGCGGATATGCCGTTCGCCGAGTTCACGTTTGAGCGGACCGCCCTGAGCGGTATCGCCGTGCGGCAGAGGATTGCCAACTGGCATAGGGGTACAACCTCGTCTTGTTATTGGATAAGACCACCGGGTTTCGAAGCGTCGGCCGATAGGCCTAGGCTGGGCAGGAAACCGCGTCGGCTTCGTGGGCAGACGCGTCTTGCAGGGCAACCTGAAAGATCAGCGGGACGTCAGTATAAAAACCTTGCTGCAGGTCTTTTCACTCTTAAAAACATGGGATTCAGCGAGAATTGTCGCGTTAAGCCGCCAGGCCGGTCCGATCAACTGGCCGTGTAGGAAAACTCACCAATCTCTAACGGCGCCGAGTATTGCACGGCAATGGTGCATCGTCATGCCCGAATGTCGTCGTCAGGTGTGCGCTGACCGCTCTATTGCGGTGCTCTTGCTTCTACGGCGACGCCGCCGCTGCATCGCCCCGTGACGCAGGCAAGCCGCGGGCAAACTTGCGCGCCATGGCAGTCAAAAGGCGACAGCGCTTTATAGAGAAATCGGCGCCCACCACCACCCGCGACATTTTCTTCGCCAGCGCCAACCACCGTCTAAGCTTCAGACAAGTCCGATCAATCTGCGTGTATGGATCAATCGACTATGGGCGCTTTATGGCAAACCGATTCGAGTAAAACCGTGGTTCCGACTGAACGTATGGATGAAGCGCCTGTACCTGAAAAACCCCGTCGCAATCGGCATGGGTGGAAGGCTTTCTGGTTGTTGCTGCTGATCATCGCGATCGTGGTGGGGCTGGCCGCGTCCAAAGAAATGCGCACCTCGCGCTTTCAGTCGCGCGAACTCAGCCAATACGCCGCCTCGCTGACTTACAAATTGGAACCAGGGCCGAGCGAGGCGATCCGTTATCCGGGCAACGGGCCGTTCGACCTGCGCCTGGGGTACAGCTCGCTGGATGAATTCCTGCCGCGTTTGCTCAAGCGCAATTACGTGATTACCGAACAGACGCGGTTTTCCCCGGCGCTGCTCAGCTACACCGACAAAGGCCTGTTCGTGCCCTATTCGGAAAAGATTCAGGCCGGCTTGTCGATCACCGATTGCCGCGCCGCGCCGCTGTACCGCTACAACTATCCACAACAGCTCTATGCCGATTTCGCGGCGATCCCGCCGGTGGTGGTCAACAGCCTGCTGTTCATCGAAAACCGTTTTCTGCTCGACCCGAAACAACCGCTGGCCAACCCGGCCGTGGACTGGCCGCGTTTCGGCATGGCCGCGTGGTCGCAGGTGGCGAAGCTGTTGCGCCTGCCGGGGCAATCGGCCGGTGGCAGCACATTGGCGACGCAACTGGAAAAGTACCGGCACTCGCCTGAAGGCCTTACCGCGTCAGGCGCCGAGAAACTCCGGCAGATGTTTTCCGCCAGCGTGCGCGCTTATCAAGACGGGCCGCAGACCCTGGGGGCACGGCAGAACATCGTGCGTGATTACCTCAACAGTGTGCCGCTGTCGGCGGTGCCGGGGCACGGTGAAGTGCATGGCATGGCTGAAGGCTTGCGGGTCTGGTACGGCAGTGATTTTGCCAAAGCCAACGAGCAACTGAACAGCCCGGCCACCGACCCGCAGACCATGGCTGCCAAAGGCCTGGCCCTGCGTGAAATGCTCTCGTTGATGATCGCCCAGCGCCGCCCTTCGTATTACCTGACCAAGGGCCGCGAGGATCTCGCCAGCCTGACCGACAGCCACCTGCGCCTGCTCAAACAGAACGGCGTGATCGACAGCGCACTCGCCGATGCCGCGCTGGCGAGCATCGTGTCGTACCGCGACTGGCAGACCCAACCGACGATTCAGCCGATCGAAACCAACAAGGGCATCAGTGCCGCCCGCAGTCGGCTGGCGAGCATGCTCAACCGGCCGTTGTACGACCTTGACCGCCTCGACCTGTCCGCCACCAGCACCTTGCAGGGCGACCTGCAAACCCAGGCCACGGCGTACCTGAAAAAACTCGCCGACCCGGCCTATGCCGCCGAAATCGGCTTGCTCGGCGAACGCCTGCTGACGCCGACCAGCACCACTCAGGTGCGCTACAGCTTCACCCTGTTCGAACTGACTGCGGACGGTTCCCGCGTACGGGTGCAGACCGACAGCACCGACCAGCCGTTCGACATCAACGAAGGCAGCAAACTGGAACTCGGCTCGACGGCTAAAATGCGCGTGCTCACTACTTACCTACAAATCATCGCCGAGCTGCACGACAAGTACGCCGCGATGAGCGCAGCCGAGCTGAAGAAGGTCGAGGTTGCCGATCAGGATCGCCTGAGTCAGTGGGTCATCGATTACCTGCTGCAGAACAAGGACCACGACCTGTCGAAACTGCTCGGCGCCGCGCTGGATCGCAAATATTCGGCCAGCCCCGGTGAGGCGTTTTTCACCGGCGGGGGTTTACATACGTTCCACAACTTTCGCAAAGAGGACAACGGCCGCCTGCCGACCCTGCGCGATTCACTTCGCGAATCGATCAACCTACCGTTCATTCGGCTGATGCGCGACATCGTCCGTTACACCACCTATTCCGGGCCGAACGCCGAACTGCTCAAGGATGACCGCGACCCGCGTCGCCAGGAATACCTGGCCAGTTTCGCTGATCGTGAAGGCACTTCATTCCTGCTCAAGTTCTGGAAGAAATACCGGAACAAAGACACCCAGGCGCGTCTCGACACCTTCCTCGACAGCATGCGCCCGACGCCGATCCGCATGGCCGCTGTGCATCGCTATCTGCTGCCCGAAGCCAGTCAGGAAGATTTCAACCGCTTCGTGCGCTCGCACCTCAAGGGCACCAAGCTCAATGAAAAATTGACCGACGACCGCTTGATCCGCCTCTACGATGCCTATGGACCCGGCAGTTACGACCTGCCCGACCAAGGCTTCATCGCCAAGGTTCACCCGTTGGATCTGTGGATGATCGGCTATCTGCTGCACCACCCGGACGCGACGTTCAGCGAGATCGTCAAGGCCAGCCATTTCGAGCGCCAGGAAGTCTACAGCTGGCTGTTCAAGAGCCGGCACAAGGGCGCCCGCGACAGCCGCATCCGCACCATGCTGGAAATCGAAGCGTTTCTGGATATTCACCAGCGCTGGCAAAAAGTCGGCTATCCGTTCGACCACCTGGTGCCGTCACTGGCCACTGCCATCGGCAGTTCCGGCGACCGCCCCGCCGCCCTCGCTGAATTGATCGGCACCATCCTCAATGACGGTGTGCGCATGCCGACGCTGCGCATCGACAGCCTGCATTTCGCTGCCGGCACGCCTTACGAGACCAAAGTGGTCAACGACCCGCATGTCGGTAAACGGGTGATGCCCGTTGAGGTTGCCAGAGCCATGCGCGAGGCGCTGTCGCAGGTGGTCGATGCCGGTACGGCAAAACGTGTTTCCGGCAGTTTCAAACTGGCCGATGGCACGCCGCTGGCCATGGGTGGCAAGACCGGTACCGGCGACAACCGCATCGCGGCCATCGGCTCGGGCGGGCGCATCATCAGTTCAAAGTCGATCAACCGCACCGCGACCTTCGTGTTCTACATCGGCGACCACCATTTCGGCACCCTGACCGCGTTCGTTCCGGGGCGCTCGGCGGAGAACTTCAAGTTCACTTCGGCCCTGCCTACGCAGGTGCTCAAGGGCATGGCGCCGATTCTGACGCCGTATCTGCAACCGGGCAGCGACTCGCAATGCCAGCCGACGCAGACCGCGAGCGTCGCCCTCAACGACACGTCTCGTCCTGCTGCGATGTAAAGAAATCGTGTCGGAAGGCTCGGCATCAGGGTGAGTTTTTCCCCGGCGGCGGGTGGTACCCGGATATTTTTCACATTCGAATTTTCGTCGGGTCAGTCACCCGCACCACCGCTTGCCACCCAATCTTTGAACTTTTGTTTTGCCCCGCCGTGAGTAGGCTGATCACTCCCCAACAATCAAGGATGATTGGCCATGTCTCCCGCTCCCCTGCCTGCCGAACAACCAGAAAAAGGCCGGCATTACGAATTCATCAAGTCTGCCGTTGACAACAGTTTCAAGAACGCGACCGTCAGCCGCGCCCGCACCTTGGCCGACGTGTCCCTCAAGCCCCAGGCCTGGTTCTCCTCGGCGCCCGCTGCCTGGCTGAAAAAACTCGCTGCGGCCAACCTCAAGGCGTGGAATTCTCAGAACAAGGTCGATCATCTGCTGGCGAAAACCGACCTGTATGCCTTCGCCGAACCGTTGCTAAAGGCAAAAATCAAAGCGCATCATGGCATCGAACCGGACGTCAAAAGCACGTATCTGCGCCTTTATCTGCCCGCCGAAACGCCTTGGTACGCGATCAATGTGTCGGAGGGCATTGTTACCCGAACGGTGTCGCTGCTGGATGCCGCGCTGCACAACTTTGCCAGCAGTGAAACGGTCGATCGCGACTCGGACTACATCAGCAAGCCCGACGAGCGCGGTCTGTTCGATATCGTGCCGATCAAAGGCGCCATGCCGATCAACGATTTCCAAAAGCTATGCCGCGAACTGGACATCGGCGCGCAGTACAAGAAGCACCTGGAGAGCTATCTGCTGCCCGGTGAACCGCTGGCCGAGAGCGTGCTGCAATACAAGGTCAGCCAAAGTCAGAAAGATGCCCTCGTCGTCGCCGCGCATCTGGCGCTGATAAAGGAGGACATCGCCTACGACGCGTACAAGATGGTTCTCAGCCTGAGCGAAAACAAACCGCTGCTGATGCTCAATGGCCGCTCGCTGGTGTGCGCCGACCTGTCGCTGCTCGACACCGCACTGACCGGGATCCTGCTGCTGACACACGCACAATCGGACAGCCGCGGCGTTCGTCGTCTGATCGTCTACGTCCCGCATGACCCCGATCACCCGCTCAAGGAATACACCTCGCTGAAAGCCTTTCGCGTGGAACTGACCCGGCAACTTCGCGAGGACCGCTTCAGCGAGGCAACGCAACAGACCTACCGGCAGTTCTTCAGCCAGTTCGTCGATCAGCAGCAACGCGGGCATTTTTTCGCCGAACTCGAACAGCGCCTGTTCATCACCCGCTATCACCCGCCTGCCGATGCGACCGACCAGCGCCCGGCGTGGCGCAAAGATGCCGTAGACAACCCCGACCTGCGATTCAAGCGGCTGAGAGTGCCCGGCGAATACTGGCGCCATGCCTATCAGCAAAAGCTCAACAAGATTCTCAATGACGCTCGGGAAATCGCCGTCTCCACCGCCGACACCGACGGCAAGGCGCGCTGGGCCTGGTGGGACAACTTCAAGAAGATCCTCTCCGACATTTTCAATGTCGCCCTGTTGATCGCCGCACCGTTCGTGCCGGGGCTGGGTGAGCTGATGATGGTCTATACCGCTTATCAACTGACCACCGACGTCATCGAAGGCATTGTCGATCTGGCTGAAGGTCTGTGGCAGGAAGCTGGAGAGCATGTCATCAGTGTGGTCACCAACCTGATTGAACTGGCCGCGTTCGGCGCGGGTGCGGAAATCGCCGGGGCGTTCAAGGTCAAGTTGTCGCCATTGGTGGAGGGCATGAAGCCGGTGCGATTGCCGGATGGCAAAGCATCGCTGTGGCACCCCGATCTTGGCCCCTATGAACAAAAGAACCTGCAACTCGATATCGCCTCCAAACCCGACGCCCATGGCCTGCACGATAACGGCCGCGAACGCCTGCTGCCGCTCGATGGCAAGCTCTACAGCGTGGAGAAGGCCTCGTCGCGTCCCGAGGTGAAAACCTGGCGGGCCAAGCATCCCGAGCGTGCCAATGCCTACAAGCCAGTGCTGGAACACAACGAGCACGGTGCGTGGCGGCATGAGGCGGAGAACCCGGCAGACTGGGATGACCACGCACTGATGCCGCGCCTGGGTCATCGGGCCGAGCGCTTCTCGCCCACGCAACTGGAGCAGATCCGCATCAGCAGCGGCACCGGCCACCATCACCTGCGCCGGATGCACAGCGACAGCAGCCCGCCGCCGCCGTTGCTGACCGACAGTCTGACCCGTTTTGCAGCCTACGATGATGCGCAGCTCGCCAGCGCCAACATCCGCGCCGGCAAGCCGATTGCAGCCGAGTCGGACTGGTTCGAACCGATCGCCACCAGCCTGCCGGGCTGGCCATATGAACGCGCGTTGAAGGTTGAGTATGACCATCTCGACGGTTATTCCCGCCAGTACGGTAACCCGATGGCCAGCGCTGCCGACACGCTGACTACTACCCAGGCAGAGCTCAACGCCGGACAGTTGCCGGAGCGCCTGCTGACCTTTCTTGACGAGGGGCAAATGCGCACGCTATTGGGCCGTGACGTGCCCGCCGCCGAACGGCTGCAAGCACTGCGCAACAAGCTCGCCGATGCCGTCGACAAACGCCGCGAGGACGTGTCGCAGCGTCTTTATCAAGCGGCCGATCGCACCAGCAAGGCTGACCTGCAGGTGGTGCGCAAGACCTTCCCCGAACTGCCGTTGCCGCTGGGTGAAAAACTGCTCGGCCAGGCCAGCGCCGCTGAAATGCAACGCACCCTGAACGAACAGCGCTTGCCGTTGCGTCTGAAAAATCAGGCGCGAGAGCTGAATTTCGAAGCCAGAAGCAGCCGTGCCTACGAGGGTTTCTATCGCGACCATCAACTGAGCGCCGACAGCGAACGCCTCGCGCTGGGAGCCTTGCGCCTGCACACCGACACCTTCGCCGACCTGCGCATCGAGGTGCGCGACGGCACCTTCGACGGCCCCTTGCGTTGCAGCAGCGGACCGGACAACGCGAAAACGCTCAGACGCCTGATCAGAACCGAACACGGCCGCTACGAAGTGTTCGACGCCAACGCCCGTTCGCTGCATCCCGCCGCCGAGTTTCATGATGCGATCTTGCGTGCCCTGCCTGACGAAACACTCACCAACATCGGCTATCGGCGCGGCCAGGGCGCTGCGCTGAAGGTCTGGCTGATGGAGCTCGCAGCAGCCCCCGCCGAGCGCCGCACTGTTCTCGCAGAACCGCCGATTCGCCCGGTGGCGAGCGTCGAAACCGAAACACTGCTGGGCTTGCCGAGGTTTCTGCGCCGCGCGACCGCCGAGGAAAGGATCCGCAATCTGTATCCAGCGATGACGGAAAGAGAAGCCAGCACATTTCTTGAAGCACTGACGCGCAAGGGCGAGCCGAAAGACGCCATAGCGCGGCTCGAGCAGGAACGCAAGGATCTGCAAAACGAGTTAACAGACTGGCGCAGCAGTTATACAGAGGTCGATCCGGAAACCGGTTATCCGGGCTTGTCCTCGGACTACCTGCACAAGGGCGGCGATTTCATCGAGAAGCGCCTGATCGAGTGCTTCGAGCGGCGCAGTGAAATGTTCGGCGAGCGCAGCGCCCATCCCGATCAAGGCTTCACCCTGGATTTGTCTTCCGACCTGATGCGCCATGATCTGGAGCGCTGGTGGTGGGCCTTGCTCAAGCGGCCGAAAATGAAGGCGTACTTCGATCGCATCACCGCACTGAAACTGGACAGAGCGCGTCTTCCGCCCGATCCGAGTGCGATGCTGAGCAGCTTGCCCAATCTGCGCCAACTGAGCGCTCGGCAGTGTGAGTTGCAGGCGCTCCCGGACATCATCGGGCTGATGCGTCCTTTGCAGGACCTGGATCTGGCCGATAACAGAATCAAACTGACGCCCGAATCGCGGCAACAGCTTGGCAAGCTGGAACAGCTGCGCACGCTGAATCTGAACGGCAATCCGCTGGACCTGCCACCGGATGTCGGCGCGATGAACCACTTGACCGAACTGAGCCTGGCCAACACCCGTATCGAGAGCTGGCCCGAAGGTCTGTTCAGGGTTGGTGCGGTAGACAAGCAACGACCGCAAAGCTTCATGCTGGATATGCGCGCCGCGCCGATCAAGACATTGCCCGAAGTCACGTCCGGCTCGACGCAGGCGCGCATCCTCAGTCGGGCGCGGTTCGATACTTCGCGGCTGTCCGTTGAGGACCGCGTTCGCCTTGGCGGCTATCGCGAATCTGTCGGCCTGGGGTTTGTGCAGGATTATTTCCCCGCAGCCGATGACGAGATTCGCCACTGGCAATCGTTTCCCCAACAATCCGACACGTTCAGCCCGTCAGCATCCTTTAACAAGTACCGCGAAGAGTCCTGGCACGACCTGATGGCAGAACCGGGCAGCGCCGGTTTTTTCAGCGTGATTCGCAAGCTTAGAGAAAGCGCCGATTACCATACAGACGATGGCCGCAAGCGATTGACCCAACGCGTCTGGGAAATGGTCGATGCCGTGGCGCTGGACGCGAAGCTTCGCGAGACGCTGTTCCAGCAGATCGTCACGCCCCAGGACTGCGGCGATCTTGGCGCGCAGCTGTTCAATTCGCTGGGCATGAAAGTGCTGGTGTCCAAGGCCTATGCCGAGTCGGTCACCCCCGAGGAGCTGGAACCGCGCCTGGTGCGTCTGGCGCGCAGTGCGGCCCGACTGGAACGGCTGAACGATATTGCCAAAGAAGAATACAGCCGGCAGGAACAGCAGAACCTGATTACCCCGAACGATCCGGCTACCCCGCCGCCCGATGAAGTGGAAATCCATCTGGCGTACGAGACCGGACTTGCCGGGCGACTGGATCTGCCCTGGCAATCCGAAGGCATGCTCTACCAAACGCGCTCAGGCGTGGACCAAAGGAAAATCGACGCGGCCTACGAGCGCATCCTCAACTTTGAAAAAGGCGACGGGTTGCTGAGCAAGATGGTCAATCCGGGCAGCGATGCATTCTGGGAGCGTCATCTGCGCAACGCCTGGCCGCAACGCTACGCAGACAAAGACGCACTCACCCTGGAAAAATTCGACCTGCTCGATGAGCTGCGCACGACGCAGAACCGATGGGCCGCCGAGACCGATGTGAAGAAGTTGACGCCGCTTGGAAAGACATTGACGACACTGGCCGATCAACTGGGGATTGATCAGCGTGACGTCTTCAGCGGTGAAGCCATGAGCAAGGCCCGTTACGACAAATACCGTGACGACATCGGTTACGCGCACAACGATTTGTCGCGGCAACTGACCCGTGAAGCTCTGGTGCGAGCCGGCCTCTGAGCCTCGCACGGAAGCGGCCCCATTGAGGGGCCGTGGACGCTAGCCAACCTCTGAATCCCAGATCACCGTGACATTGCCCGAATAACTTCGGGCAGTGCCGGGTTTGATCATTTCATCCACATCATCGCGGGCCACTTCAAAATGCAGGGTGCCGACTTTGCGATCCAGGTAGAACCCTGGCTGAAGTAACTCGGTGCCACTGCCGTCGCGCAACAAGCGGCGACGATTGACCGGCTGCCCGGCGCCATCCGTCAGTCCGTTGGGCAGTGTGACGCTGGTTTCCAGCGCAACCGTGTGGCCGGCATTCGGCTCCCACAGCCCACAGTTGTTGCCACTGTGGTACTGGCATTGCAGGTTCATCTTGAAGCGGCTCGAGGCCGAGATATTGAACGTCTGGTCACGCATCAGCCGGGTTGGCTTGCGGCCCTCGTTCAGCCACGACTGCCAGCCGCCCACGGGCTCCAGCACCACGCGGTTGCCGCCGGGAGGAATATCGACCTTCATGGTGTGCGTGACCCTCAAATTGAAATTGAGGGTCAGAATCGAGTCGTTCGGGATCATCACATCGCCCATGTCGAAATCCATGTTCGGACCGACGGTGTAGGTAATGGCACCGGTGTAGTCGCCAGCATCCATTTTCAGCGGATCCGGCGTGCGCAGTTCGTAGGCAAAGACGAAATATTGATAGTTCATGCCAAGCGGGATATCGAACAGAGCTTTCTTGGCGCAGACCCCCGCCCCTTCCGGAACTCTCCAGAAGCTGTTGTAACCATGATGTCCCGCTGTAACGGTACCGACACCCAGACACGGTGACGGAGCGTAGAACCAGGCGCCGCCCTCCCACAAGTCATCCCACCAGCCGCCTCCGGTCAGCTCGACGACCGACAACGGGAAGCCCGCCTCGTGACCAACACCGGCGATTCTCACCTCGACAACGTGGCTATCACCGGCAGCGTTGGTCACCGAAACAGTCCTCCAGTCGGACGGCACTTTGGCCATGCCACCCTGGCGCGGATCGGCGTGGTTGGCCTGAATCGGTGCATTGGCGGCGAACGGAATTTGCGCGATCAGGCTGAACAGCCCCAAAGACTCGCACGTTGCCGGTACCTGACGGCAGAACCCCTGGGATGGGGTCTGATTCTTGAACTGATTTTTTTGCGGATTGGCAAAGTCCGGCTCGAAGGTGGCATCAATGTTGTGCACTTCGGCCACTGCCGCAGCGCTGAACAACGTCAACAGCAATCCGATCCATGGGCGGATGCCCGGGGCGCTAGAAAAAATCATGGGTGGTCTCCAGAAAATACTTCGATACCAGCATTGCGCGAGCCATCTCACTCGCCAGGCGCTCGGGCACTGAACAGCAACAGCACGTTGCCGGCGTAATCCCCGGGGCGGTAGCCGCCCTCCGGGCTGATCGGGTCGATCTGCAACAGCACCCGTGTCCCCGCAGCGGCCTCGGCCTGCGACACCACCTCGCGCGACGCCATCTCGGCGCTCAGCTCCACCTTGTTAAAGGTCACGCGCAGACTGATATCGTCCGCCGGCCGACCGTTCGAAAGGTAGGGTGCGGATTCCAGCCGCGCTTCAATCGCACTGGTGTCGTGACGCACATCAAAGTACTTGCGCACACTGCTCAGGCTTGAGGTCGAGTGATTCCAGTCGAGCCGCTGCGGTCGGTGAATCCAGTCCGGCACCGCGGGAATGATGTAGAACGAACGGTTTGGCACTTCCACTGTCACTTCGAACGTGTGTGCTTCCCGAGCCGCCCAGGCCGCATCGCTGGCCAGGGCCGCCGCGGCTATCAGCGCGACGACGGTGCATTGCTTGATCATGTTGGTTACCCGTTGCGTCAATGAAAAGCAGACCTAGCGGCTGCTGACCGTCAGGTTCTTCTTCTCGCTGCCTTCGATCAGGAAGAAGCGGTACCCACGGCCCTTCTCCTTGTCGAAAGCGAACGTCTTGCCCGCCAGCACATGGTGTTTGGTGGTCACACCGCAGTCGGTTTCGTCGCTCAACGAGCAGTCTCTGAACTCGTCGACAATCACCACGGTGTTGCCGTCGTTGCGCAGTTCGTAGCGGCTGTCGGTTTCATTGATCGTCGTGGCAAACCGTGTTTCCCTGGGCCGTACGAAGAACACCGTGCCGAAACCGGTCATCACATTGACCCCGGCCGTCAGTGCTTTTTTGTAGTCTTCCCGTTCTTCCTGGCTGACAGCGAACTCGTCTTCCATTTCCGGCACCACCGGCACGAAGCGCACGCGGAAGTAACGCTCGCGATCGCGTTCGCCCATGTACAGCAAGCGGGTGCCCTGCATGCCCTCGGCCGGGACGATCAGCCGCGCCGGGCTGGCCATCAGGCCGTTGCGCGAAGCGCCGTCGGCAGCGTTCTCAACCGGGATTTCCTTCGGCGTGCCGTCGGCATCGTAGACAATCTCCAGAACGTTTACCTTGACGAACGCGGTGGCATCGCCGCTGTTGAACACCCGTTTCAGATAGGTGCTCTTGTCGCCATCCATATAGTCGTACACCGTACCGACATTGATCTGCGGCCCGGCGTGCGCCGTCAGGCAAAACACGCTGAGCACGCCCAGCAAAAAACCACGGTTCATCACTTAACTCCATGAAAAAAAGGAACAAGGCGCCGGCGCGCACGTTCATGTCGGCTTCCCGGATAACGCTGATATTGCTGCTGCGCGTGTCGCCCAAATGTGGACCTGGTCATCGGTTCAGCCCGCCTTCTGCGCGGTGACACCGACGTCGGCCACGGTGTCTGGCGTGCAGCGCAGATCGCCTATCATCAGGACGTTGTTTTCACTGCGGTACTGGTTGGCATCGAGGCGGAACTGACACAGCAAGCGATTATCGCGACGGATTTCGAGGGTCGGCGAACCGGCGTTCATCTCCATTGAAAAGAACCCGTCGACCTCGGTGACGCCACGGCTGGCATGGTTGATCACATGATGGCCCTTGAGCGGCCGCCCTGCTTCATCGATCAGGCGACCGAGCACCGTCAGGGTTTTCATCACACGGATCTTGCGGTACTCCACCCCGCCCTTGTTCAGGTGATAGCGAGTGCGCGCCGGCTCGATCGTCGCTGCGGGCACGTTATTGCCCTCGAAGTCGAAGCTCACGGAGCTGTTCTGATAGGCCGTGATCGGGATGAAATTGCGCCCCGGCTTCAAGGCAGCGCTGCTCCCGCTATAGTCGTCGGCACGCAGGACGATGTCGTCGATGTCCGATTCGACATCGACGATCATCCCGGCGCCGCGCACTTCGCTGTGATTGGTCATGAGCATCTGCTCGCCACCGACGACCAGCGTGCTGTCGAGGTTGAGGCCGCCGGTGAAATTGCCGTTGTACGAGGAGCGCTGGACAAACGCGTCGCCGTTGACCGCATCGGTGCGGAAGTTGGTCAGGCCGGACATGCCCAGGCCATAGGTGTCGGTGAGCGCGGTGAGCGACACGTTTTGCAGGACGTGATCCTTGAAGTCCCGGCGCCAGCCGAGCGAGGCGTGGTTGTCGCGCTGACCATCGCGGGCGGTGCGCGAGCCGATACTGCCGGTAATCTGCTGGCCGGGCGCACCGAGCGCGAGGTTGATGCTCAGGTCGACGCCACGATTGCGCGCATCGCCACTGCTGTAGCTGCCCGGTCGATCGAAGATCGACAAGCGCCAACTGGCGTCACTGCCCAGCAGCGTGGTGCGCTGGGTCCAGCCGAGGTCGACACCGAAGCCTTCGACGTTACCCTCGCTGTGCGCGACTCGGGCATTCACCGAGCTCTTGCTGCTGACGCGATGGTTGAGCGCCAGCGAGGAATTGCTGGTCTGGCCGACGAACACATTGCGCGGGCGGATACGCGTGCCATCTGGCAAGGTGTCGTAGGTGTTGGTGGTGTCGAGCCAGCTGCGGTTGTGGCTGACGACAATGCTGCCGGCGCCGTAGTTGTACAGGCTCTGCAGATCGAGTCCGGTGCCGTAATCCTCTGTCTTGTAGACGTTGGCGTAGAGGCTGACGTGATTGGCCAGCGTCCAGTCAATGGACGTGCCGTACTGCAGCTTTTCGCGGATCTGCCGCGCCGATGCGCCGACAATCACTCGCGGATGCAGCAAGTAGTTCACTGCCGCGCCGGCGGTCGGGCTGCCGCTCGATTGCGTGTCCCAGTTGCTCAGCAGTTTGCTTTCTTCACCGGCGAACAGGTTGTAGCGCCAGCGCTCGTCGAGGTTGCGCCAGTTGCTCGGCTTGTACACCAGCTCCTGAGTGGTGGAGGTGATCTGGCCGTCTTCGATCAGGCGCACTTCCACTTCGTAAATCCCGCCGGGCAATGGCCGGGTATCAAGGGTCTGCAACCCGGCTGGCACCGATTGCGTATTGATCAGCAAGCCGTCGCGCCAGATCTCTACCGAGCCCTGACGATTGGCGGTGACATAGATTGGGTACACGCTGGGCATCGGGCTGTTGATGGCCAGGCTGTCGGAGCTGCCGTACATGACGCCGACAGCGGTGTCGGGGCTGGTGCCGAACGTGCGCGGTTGGCGCGTCAGCCCTTCGGAATTGGGGGTGAAATAGCCCAGACGGACAAAACTGCCTTGCAGTTCGCGTTGGGTGTGCAACTCGTGGACGGCGTGATAGAGCTTGTCGTCCGGGCCACCGAGACGGGCCATTTGCAGGTTGAGGGTCTGGCTCCAGTTGCCCAGGCTGGCGCTGGCCTCAAGGCCGAAACGCCCACCGAGGTCCTGATCCTGACCACCGTTGAGGTTGAGCTGGTTACGCACCATCAGGCCGCTGCTGCCGCCGCTGGGTTGCTCGTAATAGCGCTTGGCCTCAACGTCGCGTTCGGCATTTTCGGTGACGATCGAAACCAGCGAATTTTCCAGGTTGTAGTGCACCGCCAGAAACTGATCCGGGCAGGAACCGCTGCACCCACCCAAGGGCACGCCGGGCTTGAGATAACTGGCCCACTTTTCCCGCTCGGACGGGCCGAAACGGTTTTCACTGGTGTCGGTGAATTCGAGAAGGGTGATGCGATCATCGCGGGACAACACCACCATGGCTTCGCCCAACGGCTGCTGGTCGACTTCTACCCGCACCGCCAGCGGCACATCAAAGAAATGCTCCTCGAAATCCGCTGGCAAGCCTTTGGCCTGCGCCAGCAGACTGCGTGGCGTGGTACCGGCGGTGTTGGATGCGACGGCTGCGCTGGCACAAAACAACAGCGCAAGCGCAGCCGCGATGGGGGTCATCGGGAACATGAACTCGTACTCTGGTTTACTGACAATGAAAGTCCGGCGGGGCACACATCGCTGCCTGCCCCGTCGGTTGACGCCACGCGTGAAAGCGAGCGCTATGAACCTGATCAGTCGATCAGTTGCCGCCGACCGGTGGCACAGCGTCGAAGATCATTGCCACGGAACCTGTGTAATCGCCCGGCTGGAAGTTGCTGCCCTTGGCAGAAATTTTCAGCGGTGCACGGTAGTTGACGTCAGACTCGGCTTCACCAACGACCATTTGCGGGGTCAGGGTCAGTTCCTTGTTGTTAAGCATGACCTGCAGGTCGATCGAGGTACTGCCGGACACCAGTTTTGGTGCACTTTCGAGGCTGGCGTGTACCGAACCGTTGTTGTTACGTACGTCGAAGAAACCATTGACGTCGGCCATTTTGCCGGTGGTCGGCTGGTAGCTCATGTCCTGGTCCTTGTTGACCAGATCCGGGTCGGTTGGCACGACGTAGAAACCGTTGGTCGGCACATGCGCGACAAGGCTGATCGAGTGCGACGCTTCGCCGGCAGCGAATGCACCGGTAGAAGTCATTGCCAGAAGAGCCAGTGGAGCGGCGATTGCGAGTTTCTTGAACATCGTTATGTACCTGTTTGCTTGATAGGGGGATGAACATTGAAAGTTCAAGCAGACACTGCCCGAGTCGTCGCCCGAGTTAAGCCAGATCAACTTGAACTTTCAATGTGCGGCCATCATCGGCTGTTAGCTCTGGAATGTAAGCAGGCAACTTCCGACAACCTCGTAGTTAAACAACCCTATGACCTGCAAGAAAAAACAGCTAAATAGCGATATTCGAAACAGTAACTGTAAGCGATGCCCTACAGACAGTTTTAGTTAAAAAAACATACAGCAACTTCGCCCCGCCCCGGCAGTAACTTCGCAACTTTAGAACTTATACTCTACAGCAACTAGAGCGATGACTTTAACCTTGAGGTCATTGCTTGTGGATTCGTCATGAGCATTCCCGGGCTTGCATTTCCCTGGCCCCTGCCGCTCGTCAGCCGCGCACACCGAGCGAAAAAAACGTCTTGCGTGGCGCTTAAGATATATCTTAAGTTGTATCTAAACACGACGAGAGAAGACAGAAATGAAAGACCATCATTCCCCTCACCGCGAACACGGTGACCCCCGCGACGGCTTCGACCGCCGCCCCGGCCGCGAACGCGGTGGTCGCGGCCCGCGGGTATTCGCCCCCGGTGACCTGAAATTGCTGCTGCTGGCGCTGGTCGCCGAACAGCCGTGTCACGGCTATGACCTGATCCGCCAGATCGAAAGCATGTTCGACGGCGCCTACAGCCCGAGCCCCGGAGTGATCTACCCGACCCTGACCTTTCTCGAAGAAAGCGAACTGATCAGCGGCGACGCCGAGGGCGGCAAGAAACGCTACAGCGTCACCGACGCCGGTCGTGTCTCGCTTGAGGAACAAGCGGTGGCGCTGGACGGCGTGCGCATGCGCATCGAGGTCAGCAAACGCTCGCTGCGCGGTCACGACCGGCCGCCGGAAATCCACGAGGCGGTGCACAACCTGCGCCACGCTCTGCAAATGCACCACGGACGCTGGAGCGCGGAAGAAATCCTGCGTGTGCGCGACCTGCTTAACAACACTGCCAAAGCCATCGTCGACGGCCCCGCCGCTCGACCTGCCCCGGAGACTGCCGAATGACCGCCGTCGATACCCAGACCATCCACCGCGTCATGCATGAAATCAAACGTCGCAAACTGCAAGTGTTGCGCGTGGTCGACCTGACGCCGCGCATGCGCCGCATCACCCTCGGCGGGCCGGAGCTGGCCGGATTCATCAGCCTGGGCACGGACGATCACGTCAAATTGCTGTTCCCGCAGAACGCCGAACAGGCTGCTGCACTGGAAACCATGGTGCTCGGCGCCGGTAAGGATGAAGGTCCAAAGCCTGAAATGCGCGACTACACTCCGCGCCGCTACGACCTGGACAAAATGGAGCTGGACATCGATTTCGTCCTGCACGGCGACGGCCCTGCGTCGACCTGGGCCGAGCAGGCGCAACCCGGCCAGTATCTGCACATCGGCGGCCCGCGTGGCTCGATGATCGTCCCGGACATATTCGATAGCTACCTGCTGATCGGCGACGAAACCGCCCTGCCCGCCATCGCGCGCCGCCTCGAAGGCCTGGCGGCCAATCGCAAGGCCCTGGTGGTGGTCGAAGTGGAAAACGGCGCCGAGCAGCAACGGCTGGAAAGCGCCGCGCAGGTCAATGTGATCTGGGTCTTGCGCGAGGGCGGCAAGGACAACCTGCTGACCACCGTCAAACAACTGCAGGTGCCCAAGGGCAATCTGTATGCGTGGGTCGCGACCGAAACGAAAGTCTCACGGCAGATTCGCCGGGTGCTGATCGATGAGCACGGGCTCGATGAGGAGTTCATCAAGGCTGCAGGCTACTGGCGCGCCGAGGGCTCTGACGAGGAATGATATTCCCCTGACCCGCATCCCCTTGTAGGAGTGAGCCTGCTCGCGATAGCGGTCTGACATTGAGTATTTATGTTGACTGACACACCGCCATCGCGAGCAGGCTCACTCCGACATTGAACGTCGTCGATCCAGACCAATCACCAGCAGGCCCACCACCACAAACCCCACCAAGATCCCCCCGGCATTGATAAACACCTGTGGATAACCCAGCACCGCGACATCGATGAACGGATACGCATACGCGCCAAGCAGATGCCCGCGCAGCAAGGCGTAGACGAAATACACCAACGGATAGATCAGCCACAGCGGCAGATGCCACAGGCGTAACGTGCCTTTGGGGACGCAGCACCACCAATAGCCGAGAAACAGCAGCGGCATCACGTCGTGGAGCAATTCGTCCGCAATGAATTGCCAGCCTTCGGGGTGCCACAAATGCCGCAGCAGAATGCTGTAAGCAAGGCCGACCACGGTGATGCTCACCGCCACCCCGCTGCTCACCCACGGCTGCAGGAACCAGCGCCGCACTGCCGATTCGCGCTGAGCGACAGCGCAAGTCAGCACCGTAGCCACCAGCGTGTTGGTCAATACCGTGAAGTAGCTGAAGAAGCTCACCAGCCCGCCGAGCAGGCCGGCGCCTACGCTCAAGCGCGCAAAGAAAATCAGGTACAACTGAATGGCCAATCCGGCCCAGCCCAAAACGGCGGCGCAGGTGATCAGGCGCTGGCGCCAGATTGCGTCCATCTCAAAGCGGTCGCTTGGTGCGCATCAGCTTGATGTAAAGCCGCTCGACTTTCTCCCGCGCCCACGGCGTCTTGCGCAGGAAGGTCAGGCTCGACTTGATGCTCGGATCGCTCTTGAAGCAACGGATATCGATGCGCTCGGCCAGCCCCGACCATTCATAGTGGGTCACCAGTGCATTGAGGATCTGTTCAAGGGTCACGCCGTGCAGCGGATCAGGGGTTGGTTCGTTCATGCCAGGCCTTCGAGCGAAGTGAAAATGCGTAAAGCCGCGCACCTTAGCCGAGGGGGGGGATCGGGTGAAAGGCCTGACTGTAAATGTAGGTCAACCCGAGAACATCGCAGGCCGGCAAGCGAGCGACAATGCGCCCGTTTGCCGCACTGTTACCGAATCCGAAACGCTGCATGTCTGCAAAAGCCCTTTCTCAATTTGTTACAGATCATTATCCTGCCGCCCTTCCGCTGAATCGCTTCACTGCCTGCGTCATATTGAAGCGCCGAAATTGCACTCTCAAAACATCAAAAAAAGACTTATCCATGGCTGATTTTTCCTTCTCCCGAGACAGCGCTATCTCCACCCTGCGCATCCTTGGCGGCTGCACTGCGCTGGGCCTCGCCACGTGCGCCCAGGCGGCGCCCGCGTTCGACAGTGACTCACCGTACATGCTCGGTGACTGGAACGGCACGCGGACTGAACTCGCGGAAAAAGGCTACGACTTCAAACTCGATTACACCGGCGAAATGGGCAGCAACCTGCACGGCGGCTATGACCATGACCGTACCGCGCGTTACAGCGACCAGTTCGGCCTCGGCACGCACCTGGACCTGCAGAAGATCCTCGGTTGGGACGACGCCGAGTTTCAGCTGACCATCACCAAGCGCAGCGGCAACAACATCAGCAACGACCGCATCAACGATCCACGGGTCGGTGGTTTCACCTCTGCCCAGGAAGTCTGGGGCCGCGGCCAGACCACCCGGCTGACACAGATGTGGTATCAGCAGAAATTCTTCGACCAGAAGCTCGACATCAAGGTCGGCCGTTTCGGCGAAGGCGAAGACTTCAACAGCTTCCCCTGCGACTTCCAGAACCTGGCGTTCTGCGGCTCGCAGGTCGGCAACTGGGTCGGCGGCATCTGGTACAACTGGCCGGTCAGCCAGTGGGCGCTGCGGGTCAAATATCACCTGACGCCGGAGCTGTACGCCCAGGTCGGCGCCTACGAGCAGAACCCGTCGAACCTCGATCGCGGCAATGGCTTCAAGCTCAGCGGCAGCGGTACCCAAGGGGCGATCCTGCCGATCGAACTGGTGTGGACGCCGAAGCTCAACGGTCTGCCCGGTGAATATCGTGCCGGTTACTACTACAGCAACGCCAAGGCTTCGGACGTTTACAAAGACCAGAACGACCGGCCTGCCGCCCTCAGCGGCGCAGCCTACCGCAGCGCGTCGAGCAAACACGGCGTGTGGCTGGGCCTTCAGCAGCAGATCACCAGCGTGGCCAGCGATAACAGCCGTGGCCTGAGCGTGTTCGCCAACGCAACAATGCACGACAAGAAAACCAATGCGATCGACAACTACGTGCAGGCCGGCCTCACCTATAAAGGCCCATTCGACGCGCGCGCCAGGGACGATATCGGTTTCGCCCTGGCCCGTGTGCACGTCAACCCGGCCTATCGCAAGAACGCCGAAGCGAGCAACCGCGCCAACGCCGTGTATGACTACGACGATCCGTCCTTTCTGCCGCCACAGGACACCGAATACAGCGCCGAGCTGTACTACGGCGTGCACGTGACGAACTGGCTGACCGTACGCCCGAACCTGCAATACATCCGCCACCCCGGTGGCGTGAACGACGTCGACGACGCCCTGATCGGCGGGATCAAGATCCAGTCGTCGTTCTAAAGAATACGCAACCTCCTGTAGGAGTGAGCCTGCTCGCGATAGCGGTGTTCAAGGCGACCTCTCCAGTGACTGAAAAACCGCTATCGCGAGCAGGCTCACTCCTACACAAATGCATTTCGTTAGCCGAACAAGTTTTTATCTGAACCATGCCTGCGCCAAATCGTCATCTAAAGTGACTACAGCGCGGGACTACATAAACGTCACGGAGAATCACATTATGAGCACCGAAAGTGCTTCGAGCCGGGGTCGGTTGCTACCCGCCCTGCTCGGCATCCTGCTTCTACTGATGGGCCTGGCCATGCTGGCCGGGGGAATCAAGCTGAGCACGCTTGGCGGCTCGCTGTACTACCTGCTGGCCGGTATCGGCATCGCCTTGAGCGGCATTCTGCTGCTGATGCGTCGTCGTGCGGCGCTGGGCCTGTACGCCATCGTCCTGTTCGCCAGCACCGTCTGGGCGCTGTGGGAAGTCGGTCTGGACTGGTGGCAACTGGTGCCGCGTCTGGCGCTGTGGTTTGTCCTCGGTTTCGTGATGTTGCTGCCGTGGTTCCGCCGTCCGCTGCTGCTCAACGGCCCGGCGAAAATGGGCACCGGCGGTCTGACCGTCGCGGTGATCCTGGCCGGCGTTACCGCTTTGGCCAGCCTGTTCACCCATCCGGGCGAAACCTTTGGCGAACTGGGCCGCGAAACCGCCGGTACGACCAGCACCGCACCGGCCATGCCGGACGGCGACTGGCAGGCCTACGGTCGCACCGAATTCGGTGACCGTTACTCGCCGCTCAAGCAGATCACTCCGGCCAACGTCGGCAAGTTGCAGGAAGCCTGGCGCATCCAGACCGGCGATCTGCCAACCAAGGATGACCCGGTCGAGCTGACCAACGAAAATACCCCGCTCAAAGCCAACGGCATGATCTATGCGTGCACCGCGCACAGCAAAGTGCTGGCGCTGGATCCGGACACCGGTAAAGAACTGTGGCGCTTCGACCCGCAGATCAAGAGCCCGGTCGGCTTCAAAGGCTTTGCGCACATGACCTGCCGTGGCGTGTCGTACTACGACGAAGCCGCTTACGCCAAGTCGGAAAACGCCAGCTCCGCGGTCATCTCCGCCGCCGGCCAGGCCGTTGCCCAGGCCTGCCCGCGTCGCCTCTACCTGCCAACCGCGGATGCCCGCCTGATCGCACTGAACGCCGACACTGGCAAGATCTGCGAAGGCTTCGGCATCAACGGCGTGGTCGACCTGACCCAAGGCATCGGCCCGTTCACCGCCGGTGGCTACTACTCCACCTCGCCGGCGGCAATTACCCGTGATCTGGTGATCATGGGCGGTCACGTTACTGACAACGAGTCGACCAACGAGCCATCCGGCGTGATCCGCGCCTTTGACGTGCGCGACGGTCACCTCGTATGGAACTGGGACAGCGACAAGCCAGACGCCACCGAGCCTCTGGCCCCGGGCGAAACCTACAGCCGCAACTCGGCGAACATGTGGTCGCTGGCCAGTGTCGACGAAAAACTCGGCATGGTTTACCTGCCACTGGGCAACCAGACCCCGGACCAATGGGGCGGCAACCGCACCCCGGGCGCCGAGAAGTTCAGCGCTGGCGTCGTTGCGCTGGATCTGGCCACCGGTAAAGTGCGCTGGAACTACCAGTTCACCCACCACGACCTGTGGGACATGGACGTGGGCAGCCAGCCAACCCTGCTCGACATGAAAACCGCCGAAGGCGTGAAACCGGCGCTGATCGCCCCGACCAAACAGGGCAGCCTGTACGTCCTCGACCGTCGTGACGGCACACCGATCATCCCGATCCAGGAAATCCCGGTACCGCAAGGCGCTGTCAAAGGCGACCACACCGCACCGACCCAGGCCCGTTCGGACCTCAACCTGCTGGCCCCGGAACTGAACGAAAAAGCCATGTGGGGCGCGACCCCGTTCGACCAGATGCTGTGCCGCATCCAGTTCAAGGAACTGCGTTACGAAGGCCAGTACACCCCGCCATCGGAACAGGGCAGCCTGATCTATCCGGGTAACGTCGGCGTGTTCAACTGGGGCGGCGTCTCGGTCGACCCGGTTCGCCAGATGCTGTTCACCAGCCCGAACTACATGGCCTTCGTGTCGAAAATGGTGCCACGCGAGCAAGTTGAAGCGGGCAGCAAACGCGAAAGCGAAACCTCGGGTGTGCAGCCAAACACTGGCGCACCATACGCGGTGATCATGCACCCGTTCATGTCGCCACTCGGCGTACCGTGCCAGGCCCCGGCCTGGGGCTACGTCGCCGGTATCGACCTGACCACCGGCAAAGTCGTGTGGAAACGCAAGAACGGCACCAGCCGCGACAGCTCGCCGATCCCGATCGGCTTCACCCTCGGCGTGCCAAGCATGGGCGGCTCGATCGTCACCGCCGGCGGCGTCGGCTTCCTCAGCGGCACCCTCGACCAGTACCTGCGCGCGTATGACGTCAACTCCGGTAAAGAGTTGTGGAAATCGCGTCTGCCAGCCGGTGGTCAAGCGACCCCGATGACCTACACCGGCAAGGACGGCAAGCAATACGTGCTGCTGGTTGTCGGCGGTCACGGCTCGCTGGGTACGAAGATGGGTGACTACATCATTGCGTACAAACTGCCGGAATAAGCGTTAGCCGGCGGTAATAAAAAGGCGATGTCCCCTATAGGACATCGCCTTTTTTGTGCATGCAATTTGGCGAGCACCGGAAAAATCGTGGTAGCAGGCTCACTCACACGGAAAGCCAAATCAGAAGGTCGTCCGATCGCGGCCCGGGCCTTCGGCAGCTCCTCCACACAATGAGCGCAAGCTCGGGTACCGATCTTGATCCTGATCTTCCCGCCGCGCCAGGCCAAGTCGGGGAACTTGTCTGGGTAGATCAGGTGGCTAACACATCAAACGCTACTGCTGATTCATTCGCCACGACGACGAAGGTATTCCGCGAAAAGAGGAACGGTGAAATCAAGGTAACCATGGTCAGTGCTGTAGATCATACCTTTGGAAATGATATTGGCCCGAGCCGGGCCTAACGATGATTGATCACGATCCATCACCTTGGCGATACCTGCCATAGGGTAGGGGCCATCACCAAGGGCGGCCATCGCCATCACGAACTGGATCTCGGCTCTGGTAAGCCGGTCATACCGAACCTTGAAGAAGCCTGCATCGAGTCCGGCGATAGTCTCTGGATAAGCGCGCTCGACATCAGCGAGCGTGATCATGGGGCCGGCAGCAACATCCCATGAAGTTGAACCCCATTCCTGCAAAAAAAACGGGTAGCCCTTCGTTCGCGCGACAATAGCTTGAAGGGCAGCGTCCTCGATCGTCTGCTCCTCCTCCTCGACGGGTTTTCGAACAGCAAGTTTTGCTGCTTCTTCGTCCAGCGCGCCTACAGGCGGGTAGAGGAATAGCCGCTCCGCATAGGACTTCGCCTCACCAGCCAATTTGGCAACCTGCGGCAGTCCTGCCCCAACCAAAACCACAGGCAACCCGCGCTGGGCCATTCGATGCATCGCAACGATAAGTGCCGACAGATCGCCTTCCGAGAGGTACTGAACTTCGTCGATGAGCAGCACCCATCCCTTGCCAGCAGCTTTAGCGCCCTCACCAATCACACCGAACAGGTCTGGAAGATCATGTTGCAGATCGCCGCTATCAGCGAGCCCAGGCTCTTCACCCTCAACACCTACCTCAACGCCACCGATGTCGATTTTGAATATCGAGGCAAAATTGCGCAGGGCGCTCATACCCCGGCTGGCAATTTGCTTTGCTCCTTCGAATCCCGAAAGTGAACGCATTACGCGTCGCAGTTCGGGGTAAAGAAGAGTGGAAAGTGTATTTTTCTCTGGAGCTTCGAGCTGGGAAACGAGCATCCCCTCTTGTCTTGCGATATTGCCGATTTCATTCAGGAGTACCGTCTTGCCTACTCCACGAAGGCCAAGGAGCATCAGCGACCGTGCTGGCTTGCCCCTCACTGCTCGGCCGCAAGAAATCCGAGCCATTTCGAGAACAGGATCTCGGCCAGCAAGCTCCGGTGGAGGAAAACCAGCCCCGGGGGCGAACGGATTACGATAGGGATCCATTAAAACTCCATTTAATAGTTAAAGCTAACCAATAATAGCGTTTTTTGCTAGCTATACACAGTTATTGTTAGATTCCAACAGCCTACCCACCCCGACCTGAAGGATCTCGCCACTGGCCCAAGGCCGCCAAGATTAACAAGGCCAAAAGCTTTCCAAACCCAAACACACAACCAGAAACACACCCGCCCCATTGAAACCACCCCACCCCTGCCCCATCTAAGACCCCATACCCCATTGCGCAGGTGCCCCATGACCGACCAGCAGGAACTCCCGGACAACCCCGACGACTACAGCGAAGCCGAGCACATCGAACACACCAGCTCCGGCACCGGCCTCGCCCTGCCCGGCCAGAACCTGCCGGACAAGGTCTACATCATCCCGATCCACAACCGCCCGTTCTTCCCGGCACAGGTCCTGCCGGTCATCGTCAACGAAGAGCCTTGGGCCGAAACCCTCGAACTGGTCAGCAAATCCGAACACCACTCGCTGGCCCTGTTCTTCATGGACACACCCCAGGAAGACCCACGCCACTTCGACACCGGCGCCCTGCCCGAATACGGCACGTTGGTCAAAGTCCACCACGCCAGCCGCGAGAACGGCAAACTGCAGTTCGTCGCCCAGGGCCTGAGCCGCGTGCGCATCAAGACCTGGCTCAAACACCATCGCCCACCGTATCTGGTGGAGGTCGAATACCCGCACCAGCCGACCGAGCCGACCGATGAGGTCAAGGCCTACGGCATGGCGCTGATCAATGCGATCAAGGAACTGCTGCCGCTCAACCCGCTGTACAGCGAAGAGCTGAAGAACTACCTCAACCGCTTCAGCCCCAACGATCCGTCGCCACTGACCGACTTCGCCGCGGCCCTGACTTCGGCCACCGGCTCCGAGCTGCAAGGCGTGCTCGACTGTGTGCCGATGCTCAAGCGCATGGAAAAAGTCCTGCCGATGTTGCGCAAGGAAGTCGAAGTCGCGCGCCTGCAAAAAGAGATTTCCGCGGAGGTTAATCGCAAGATCGGCGAACACCAGCGCCAGTTTTTCCTCAAGGAGCAGCTCAAGGTCATCCAGCAGGAACTCGGCCTGACCAAGGACGACCGCAGCGCCGACCTCGAACAGTTCGAACAACGCCTGGAAGGCAAAGTCCTGCCGGCGCAGGTGCAAAAGCGTCTGGAAGAAGAAACCCACAAACTGTCGATCCTGGAAACCGGCTCGCCGGAATATGCGGTCACCCGCAACTACCTCGACTGGGCCACTTCGGTGCCGTGGGGCGTGTACGGCGAAGACAAACTCGACCTCAAGCACGCGCGCAAAATTCTCGACAAGCACCACGCCGGGCTGGACGACATCAAGGACCGCATCCTCGAATTCCTTGCCGTCGGTGCCTACAAAGGCGAGATCAGCGGCTCCATCGTGCTGCTGGTCGGCCCGCCGGGCGTGGGCAAGACCAGCGTCGGCAAGTCGATCGCCGAATCCCTCGGCCGGCCGTTCTATCGCTTCAGCCTCGGCGGCATGCGCGACGAAGCCGAGATCAAGGGCCACCGCCGCACCTACATCGGCGCCCAGCCGGGCAAACTGGTGCAGGCGCTGAAAGACGTCGAAGTGATGAACCCAGTGATCATGCTCGACGAGATCGACAAGATGGGCCAGAGCTACCAGGGCGACCCGGCTTCGGCGCTGCTGGAAACCCTCGACCCGGAGCAGAACGTCGAATTCCTCGACCATTACCTCGACCTGCGCATGGACCTGTCGAAAGTCCTGTTCGTCTGCACCGCCAACACCCTGGATTCGATCCCCGGCCCGCTGCTGGACCGGATGGAAGTGATTCGCCTGTCGGGCTACATCACCGAAGAAAAAGTCGCCATCGCCAAGCGTCACCTGTGGCCGAAACTGTTGGAAAAGGCCGGCGTGTCCAAGGGCAGCCTGAGCATCAGCGACAGCGCCCTCAAGGCCTTGATCGACGGTTACGCCCGTGAAGCCGGGGTGCGCCAGCTGGAAAAGCAGATGGGCAAACTGGTGCGTAAAGCGGTGATGAAGCTGATCGACGATCCCAAGGCAGTGATCAAACTCGGCCCCAAAGACCTCGAAGCGTCGCTGGGCCATCCGGTGTTCCGCAACGAACAAGTGTTGTCCGGCACCGGCGTGATCACCGGTCTGGCCTGGACCAGCATGGGCGGCGCCACCTTGCCGATCGAAGCCACGCGGATCCACACGCTCAACCGCGGCTTCAAGCTCACCGGGCAGCTGGGCGATGTGATGAAAGAGTCGGCGGAAATCGCTTACAGCTACGTCAGCTCGCACCTGAAGCAATTCGGCGGTGACGCGAAGTTCTTCGACGAAGCCTTCGTTCACCTGCATGTACCGGAGGGCGCCACGCCGAAGGACGGCCCGAGCGCCGGCGTGACCATGGCCAGTGCGTTGCTTTCGCTGGCACGCAATCAACCGCCGAAAAAGGGCGTGGCGATGACCGGTGAACTGACGCTGACCGGGCATGTGCTGCCGATTGGCGGGGTGCGCGAGAAGGTGATTGCGGCGCGGCGGCAGAAGCTCTTCGAATTGATCCTGCCGGAAGCCAACCGCGGCAACTTCGAGGAACTGCCGGATTATCTGAAGGAAGGAATAACCGTGCATTTTGCCAAGCGGTTTGCCGATGTGGCGAAGGTGCTGTTCTGACAGTTTTTAGCGCCTGATATACCGCTATCGCGAGCAGGCTCACTCCTACATTTGGAATGCGTTCCCCCTGTAGGAGTGAGCCTGCTCGCGATGGCGTCGGCCGGGTCAATGCAATACCCGCCTGTCACACTTTGTCCCATCTTCAGTTATGCTCGCCGTTCGTCGTCGTAACCGCCGGAGCCACTGATCCCATGTCCCCCACTCGCCTGTTTCTCCCCCTCGCTCTCTCTCTGCTGGCCGCCTGTGCCACGCAGCCAAAACACAACGTGACCGTGGAAAAACAAAGCGAATGCCCGGTGCGGCTGACCAACGGACAAAACCTCATCCTCATGCTGCCAAGCAACCCAACCACCGGCTATCGCTGGGCCATCCAGGATTCGGCCGGCGGCGTATTGCGTGCGCTCAGCCCGGAGGTTTACAGCAATCCGGAAGATGCCGGCGTGGTTGGCGCGGCGGGCGTTTCTACCTGGCGCTTCCAGGCCTTCGCGCCCGGCACCGGCCGTCTTCGCCTGACTTCGCAACAACCGTGGGCACCGGAAGTGCTGCCAGTGGAAACCTTTGACTGCGCCATCTCTGTGAACTGACTCGCGAAACCGCGTTGATTTCTTCGCGAGCAGGTCCGCTCCCACAGGACACCGCGATCCCCTGTGGGAGCGAGCCTGCTCGCGATAGCGATATCCCTGACGGCGAACTTTAACCGCCCGTACTGTGCTTTATCAGCAACCCAAGCATCCCCGCGCCACTTTGGCTAAAATGCCGGCCTTTTCCATCGACACCGCCGGAAACCGCCGTGAGCAAAGAACCCGATCGCCTTTTCGCCCAGCCTTTGGCCCAGGTGCCTGACTTCGCCTTCAACGAAGACGTGGTGCGGGTGTTCCCGGACATGATCAAGCGCTCGGTGCCGGGTTACCCGACCATCGTCGAAAACCTCGGCGTGCTCGCCGCGCAATTCGCTCAGCCCAACAGCGTGCTTTACGATCTCGGCTCGTCACTGGGTGCCGTGACTCAAGCCCTGCGCCGACATGTGCGCACCGACGGTTGCCGTGTCATCGCTGTGGATAACTCAGCGGCGATGGTCGAGCGCTGCCGCGAATACCTCAACGGTCAGGACTCGATGTTCCAGGAGTTGCTGCCGGTCGAAGTCATCGAAGGCGACATTCTCGCTCTCGACTTCCAACCCGCTTCGGTGGTGGCGCTGAACTTCACCCTGCAATTTATCGCCCCGGATCAGCGCACCGCGTTGCTTTCGCGCATTCGTCAGTCGTTGCTGCCGGGCGGCGCGTTGATCCTGTCGGAGAAGCTGCGCTTCAACGATGCCGAAGAACACGCGCTGCTCACCGATCTGCACGTGGCCTTCAAACGCGCCAACGGCTACAGCGAACTGGAAATCGCCCAGAAGCGCAGCGCCATCGAAAACGTCATGAAGCCCGACAGCCTCGAAGAACACCGCGAACGCCTGCTGGCCGCCGGGTTCTCGAAAGTCGTGCCGTGGTTCCAGTGTCTTAACTTTGCCTCGTTGATTGCCTTGCCATGATTGATCTGTCCCCCCTCGCCCGCCGTCTGGCCGGTACACCGCTGGCCGAATGGGCCAATACCTTGCAAGCGCAACTCGACAAGAAAATGGAGAAAGGTCACGGCGATCTGGAGCGCTGGCAAAGTGCGCTGGACGCCCTGCCGAAGATCCAGCCAAGCGAAGTTGATTTGCTCGACGGTCTGAAGATCGACACCGATTGTGACGACGCAACCCGCGCGCAGATGCGCACCGCGCTGATGGGCCTGTCGCCGTGGCGCAAAGGCCCGTTCGACCTGTTTGGCGTGCACGTCGATACCGAGTGGCGCTCGGACTGGAAATGGTCGCGCGTCGCCCCGCACCTGGACCTCAAGGGCAAACGCATTCTCGATGTCGGCTGCGGCAATGGTTATTACATGTGGCGCATGCTCGGCGCCGGCGCGGACAGCGTGATCGGCGTCGACCCGAACTGGCTGTTCTTCTGCCAGTTCCAGGCGGTGCAGCGTTATCTGTCCGAGCCGAACGCCTGGCACCTGCCGTTTCCGTTCGAAGACCTGCCGACGAACCTCGAAGGCTTCGACACGGTGTTTTCCATGGGCGTGTTCTACCACCGTCGCTCGCCGATCGAGCACTTGCTGGCGCTGAAGGATTGCTTGGTCAAGGGCGGCGAACTGGTGCTGGAAACGCTGGTGGTCGAAGGCGACAAGCATCAGGTGCTGGTGCCCGAAGATCGCTATGCGCAGATGCGTAATGTGTGGTTCCTGCCGTCAGTACCAGCGCTGGAATTGTGGCTGCGCCGCGCGGGCTTCACCGATATTCGTTGCGTGGATGTCAGCACCACCACGGTCGAAGAACAGCGCGGGACGGAGTGGATGAAGTATCAGTCCTTGAGCGATTTTCTTGATCCTGAGGACCACAGCAAAACGGTTGAGGGGCTGCCGGCGCCGATGCGGGCGGTTATTGTTGCGACGAAATAGGTTTTCAAAGTAAGCCTGTTTTTTTGAAATCTGCTAATTTCACGCGGATTGGCAAGCGAAGGGAAATGAGCCGTTCAGAGAAGCCATCACAGAAAGGACATGCACTGTGAAAATCAGACAACTAACCTTGAAAAACTATCGTCGCTTCACTGATTTCAGAATTGAATTCGACGAAAAGATAACTGTTTTAGTGGCACGAAATGGCGCGGGTAAATCAAGCGTACTGGATGCGCTGGCTACCGCTTTTGGCCTATTTGTTTCAAGACTTCCTGGCGTTTCCGGCATAAGTCCACGCGACGCTGACTTCCAAATAAATCCTGACGGCACCAAACCCGCTTACATGAGAATCCTTTGCGAGAGTACGGAAGGACTGCAATGGGACCGCACAGAAAAAAGGGATCAGACAAAAAAAACTGCTGCTCAGATACCACCTGCGATTGGAAGTAAAGCTCTGACGGAATATGCAGACAGTTTCGTCGATGCCTCCAACGAGAAGCAATCTTATAAACTTCCTATATTCATTTACTATGGTACCGGACGAGGGGTCTTCGATATTCCTCAACGTAAAAAAGGATTCAAGAACAGTTTCAATCGATTTGACGCATTCGATGGCGCGCTACAAAGTCGAACAAACTTCAAAAGATTTATAGAGTACTTTTATCACTTGGAGGACTGCGAGAGCCGAGAGCATAAGGCTCGACGCTCATTCGAATTTGAGCAACCTGAACTACGTGCAATACGCATGGCAATCGGTAGGCTAATGCCAGACTTCAGTAACCCTCGCGGAGCATACCCAGCTGGACTAATGCTCGACTGGAACGTAGAGGGCGTAACCAAACAGTTGCGTATAGAACAGTTGAGTGATGGTTACCGAACCACGATTGCGATGGTTATGGATATTGCTGCACGAATGGCGGAAGCCAACCCGCAAGCCGCGGATCCTTTAGCAACTGAAGGAGTGATTCTTATAGACGAGGTAGACCTGCACTTGCATCCGGGGTGGCAGCAAAAAATACTTCCTGACCTGATGCGTACCTTTCCGGATGTACAGTTCATTGTTACTACCCATAGCCCGCAGGTAATAAGCACCGTTCCTCCAAAATCATTACGCATAATTGACTGGCAAGACGGGAAAGCTCATGTAGATCTAGTCGATTTTTCCGAGGGCGCAGAAGCACAACAGATGCTGACTGACGTTCTTGGAACAGAATCCCGCTCGGAAAAAATAGCGATAGTCCGTGATCTAAAAAAATATCAACAGTTGGTGGCCGACGATCAGTGGGATTCAAAGGACGGGCTGGTATTGAAGAGAAAACTCGATGCTTGGGGCGCCGGCCACGAACCGGAACTGATACGGCTGGATATGGATGTTCGTCTTAAGGAAATGGATCGCCGCTCATGAAAAGTACTTTGAAGGGCCAAGAGCCCAATGAATTACAGGTCTACGCAGCCGCCAACCCCACACAGACTTGGGAAAAATTCAGGAGAAACGTAGCAAGGCGCAAAGCAGTTCAGCGTCAGCTCACAATTGATCAAAGCGGTATATGTGCTTACTGCGAAATCAACTTGAAAGCGGCAGACAGCACGGGGGTCGCCGACTTTCGCGTGGAACATTTTCATCCGAAATCTGATAACTCCACTCCAAAGAACTGGCATCTGGACTGGCAAAATCTTCTGGCTGTTTGTCACGGCGGTTCCAGAGCAGACGTAGTCGAAGCGACGACCCGCTTCACCGCTTTGCATAGTTGTGACGTCCCAAAGGGCGAAAACAACTGGGACGCAGTAATTCTGAACCCTCTAGGTCTCACAAGTGATCTTTGCTTTTTCAAATTCGACCGTAGCACGGGTGAAATACGGGTGAATAAGGAAAGCTGCATCCTGGCAGCGGTCTGCGACATCAAAGCACAGGCAACCATAGACAACTTACAACTGGATAGTCCACGCCTGCGCAAGCTCAGAAAACCGGCTCTCGATAAGCTAAGCGACCAATTGACGGCATTGGTGGAAAACGGCAGGTCCCTTGAAGAAGCACGTCGTTATTTGGCTTCGACCTTCTTGGTAAAAGACGGTAATAACCACTGGCCTGCATTTTTCTCAGCTATTCGCGATAACTTGGGTAGGCATGCGGAAATTCACTTGAAAAACACCGGGTACATTGGTTGATCAATGTGGTTAACGGTTGCGTCTGGCGCGAAAGAACTCGGTCAACACCGCCCCACAATCCTCCGCCAACACCCCGCCCTCATACAACACCCGGTGATTCAAAAAACCCTGGGTAAAAAACTGCCCCTGACTCTGCACAATCCCGGCTTTCGGCTCCAGCGCGCCATACACCACCCGCGCCACCCGCGAATGCACGATCAGCCCGGCGCACATGCTGCAAGGCTCAAGCGTTACATACAGGGTGCTGCCCGGTAGACGATAGTTATCCACAGTCTGGGCAGCGGCGCGAATCGCGACCATTTCCGCATGGGCGCTCGGGTCGCTGGCGCTGATCGGGCAGTTGTAGCCGCGACCGATGATCTCACCGTTTTGCACCAGCACCGCGCCCACCGGCACTTCGCCCAGCGCTGCGCCTTGCGCGGCTAGCGTCAGGGCTTCGCGCATGAAGTCGCGGTCGCGGCTGCGGTCGATAATCGCCGCTGGGCGAATCTGGCGCATCACTTCACCTCGATGGCGGCCATCAGGCCGGTTTCCATGTGGTCGATCACATGGCAGTGGAACATCCACACCCCCGGATTATCGGCCACCAGCGCCACTTGCGCGCGCTCGTTCTTGCCCAGCAGGTAGGTGTCGGTGAAATACGGAATGACCTTGTGCCGGTTCGACGCAATGACCTTGAAACTCATGCCGTGCAGGTGGATCGGGTGCTGATACTGGGTCATGTTCTTCAATTCGAAGATGTAGCTCTGGCCCATCTTGAGGCTGGCAATCGGTCGATCAGCGCAGGTCTTGTCGGTGATGTCCCAGGCCTTGCCGTTGATCTGCCACAGGCTCGGCGGTTTGCCGTTGTCGACATTCACCGACACCGAACCGACCCATTCGAAATTGAAGTTGAGTTTCTCGGCATTGGCCAGGTCTGGCTCGGCCACCGGGTTGGCCGGCAGGGCTTTGGGCCAGTCCGTCGGCGCATCAGTATTGGCCACCGAACGCAATGTGCCCAAGCGCACCGGGCCGTTGCGCAGCGACAGTTCTTCGCCCGCCGCCGGCGCCCTGATCGCCAGGCAAATGCGCATGCCCGGGCCGAGCCAGTACTCCTTGCCCAGCGGCCGTGGCTCGACCGGGTTGCCATCCAGCGCATAGATTTTCGCTTCGACGCCGGGAATGTTGATGCGATAAGTCAGGGTGTTGTCGAGGTTAAGCAAGCGCACGCGGGTGATCTGCCCGGCCGGCAAATCGATCACCGGCAACGGCACGCTATTGATCGTCGATAAACGCCCCGCTGTACCGCCCCGCGCGGCTTCGCGAGGAATGCTGAAGTCGACGAAGTTGCCTTGATCGTCGATGTGCCAGTTTTTCAGGCTCAAAGTCTTTTCGTATTGGAAACCGGTCGGCTCGCGTTCTTCGACGATCAGCGGCCCGACCAGCCCGCGACCGAGTTCTTCGCTGCTGCTGACGTGCGGGTGATACCAATAACTGCCAGCATCCGGTACGCGGAATTTGTAATCGAAGTATTCGCCCGGCAGCACCGGCAATTGCGACACATAGGGTACGCCGTCCATTTCCAGCGGCAGACGAATGCCGTGCCAGTGAATGGTTGTCGCCACCGGCAAGTGGTTGATGAAGCGCACTCGCAGCCATTCACCCTGACGTACGCGCAGCTCGGTGCCCGGCGCCGACGGCCCGAACGCCCACGCCTCGGTCTTGTGCCCCGGCACCAGTTCGACGTCCAGCGGCGCGGCGATCAGTTCATAGTCGTGGCCCGCCTCGGCGTCGGCCATTTTGCCGAGCCAGTAACGCGACGCGCCCCCCGCCCCCATGCCAACGACAACAAGACCGGCCAGGCCACCGAGGATTTGGCGACGGGTAAAGGACATGAACTCAACTACCTCACGTATCAGCGACAGGCCCTAGGGCCCGCAAAAGGCGAATACGATACACCTGCGGTTGAGAAACAGTAAGGGCGACCCGCCGCCGCACATCAGTTGCAGGCTAAGCACGCAGCCCGGTAATCAGGTGCACCACGCCGTTCTCCAGAGGCATGACGCCCGCAACGCCGGCATCGCTCAAGGCCTGTTCATCCAGCCGCGACACTTCGCGCAACGTCACCCGCACCCGCGTCAATGCCACCGGCTGCTGCGATTGCAGGTTATCCACACCGCCCAGGGCGGCAACGATGGCAGCGCTCAACCCGTCGTTCGGCGTGGCTTGCACGCTCGGTGCGTCCGGCACCAGGTCCGGGGTCAGGGCTTTCCAAAAGGCTTTTTGCAATTGATCGAACATCTTCAATTCTCCATAACGTGCGCGGCTTCGAAGCTCGCTTCGTGAAACAGCTGCAATGCCTCGCGCACCTGTCCGGCGCTTTCCAGGCCAAGCACCTGTTTGGCGATGATCTGACAATCGGCCAGCGCCAGTTCGCGCACGGTAGCCTTGATCGGAGCGATCATCGGCACGCTCACCGATAGTTCATCCACACCCAGGCCCAACAACAGCGGCACCGCCAAGCGCTCGGACGCCATCGCGCCACACACACCGACCCATTTGCCGTGGGCGTGCGCAGCCTTGACCGTCGTGGCAATCAGGCGCAGCACCGAGGGATGAAAACTGTCCGCCTGACTGGCCAGACGCGGATGATCACGATCCATGGCCAGGGTGTACTGGGTCAGGTCGTTGGTACCGATCGAGAAGAAGTCCACCAACGGCGCGAACAGGTCGGCCATCAGCGCCGCCGCCGGCACTTCGATCATGATCCCCAGCTTCGGCCTTTCAGTGAGGCCCAGCGCCAGCGCTTCTTCTTCAAGCATCTGCCGGGCCAGACGCAGCTCCGCCAGTTGCGTGACCATCGGCAGCATGATGTGCAGGCGCGTCAGTGCGCAGCAGCCGAGCATGGCGCGCAACTGCTCACGCAATAATTGCGGACGTTCCAGGCACAGACGAATACCGCGCAGGCCGAGAAACGGATTGCTCTCACTCTCCATCGGCACATAGGCCAGCGGTTTGTCGCCGCCGACATCGAGGGTACGCACCACCAGATTGTGTTCAAGCCCGACACAACGAGCGATGGCGCTGTAGGTGGCGACCTGCTCGGCATGGCTCGGCGCATGGTTGCGGCCCAGATACAAAAACTCCGAACGCAGCAGCCCTACTCCGGCGCCGCCCATGGCCATGGCCTGCTCGGTTTCCGCCAGCGAGGCGACGTTGGCCGACACCTCGACGTGCTGCCCGTCGCGAGTGCAGGCCGCCAGCGCAGCGTGCTCCAGGTCAAGGGCATGGCGCTGTCGCTGTTGCGCATGGCGCGCCTGCCATTGCTCGATCGTCGCCGCGTCCGGCTGCACCTGCAGTTCGCCCTTGTCGGCATCGAGCAAAACTTCGGTGCCGTTGCTCAAAGCAAGCATTTGCACCGGCACGCCGCAGATCGATGGCAAGCCGCACGCCCGGGCGAGAATCGCCACATGGCTGGTCGCGCCGCCACCAACCGTGGCGAAACCGAGCACTTTGCGGGTATCGATGCGGGCGGTTTGCGACGGGGTCAGTTGGTCGGCGATCAGAATGCTGCCTTCCGGTAAATCCAATGTCTGCTCGTCAATGCCCAGCAGGCGCTTGAGCACACGTTGGCCGACATCGCTCAGGTCCGCCGCCCGCTCTGCCAGCAGCGCATTGCCGAGCTGGCGGAACATCGCTGCGGTGGTTTCGGTTGCCGTACGCCAGGCGAATGCCGCGCTTTTGCCGGTGTCGATCAACGCTGCGGCCTGATCGAGCAGGCCAGGGTCTTCGAGCAGTTCCTGATGGGCCTTGAAGATCTCCGCTTCGGCCTCGCCCACGGCGGTATCGCGCAGATGCTGCAAGGCCAGATCTGCTTCGATCAGGGCGGTGGCGAGTGCTTCGCGTTCGGCATCGACGTCGCCGCCGAATTCGTTGACGTCGAAACTCGGCTCGCTGATCTGGACCACATTGCCCAACGCCGAGCCGGGAGACGCGCACACCCCGCGCAACAGCGTCAGCGGCTCATTGATGGCGACCGCGACGGGCTCCTGCGCCGTCACCGGTTCTCCGCAGCCCTCAGCCAACAAGCGGGCCAGCGTGTCGATGGCCGCCTGCGCATCGTCGCCCACCGCACTGACCTGCACGCTGTCGCCAAACGCAGTCTGCAGCGCCATAAGCGCCACCAGCGATTTGCCGTTGGCCTGCGCTTGCTGCTTATGCAGATGAATCGTTGCGGTAAACGCCTTGGCGGCCTGGGCGAACACCGCTGCCGGTCTCGCGTGTAAGCCGTTGCGGTTGGGCAAGGTCAGCATTGGCGAAAAAAGTGTCTGGCCTGGTGTCGCGCCAGCGTCCTCGCTCAGTCCTTGGACAGCGCTGATTTCAAGCAATGGCTGACCGCTGTCAACCCGGCCACTCGGCTCGACCAGCCAGGTGAACGGCTCGCCGCTGACCACCAGCATCAAGGTCAGCAGGCTGCGGGCGTGGCGGGCGATGTAGTCGGCATCGAACTCGATCAGCGCCTGTCCGGCAGCCACCTGCTGCCCTTCTTCGACCAGACGAGTGAAACCCTGGCCGGCGAGGTTCACCGTATCCAGGCCGATGTGCATCAAGACCTGCACGCCGTGCTCATCGGTGATGCTCACCGCATGCCCGCTGGCCTGCACGTTGCTGACCACACCGGCCAGCGGCGCGCACAGGGTCGACGAGGTCGGGTCGATGCACAGACCGTCGCCGATCACGCGCCCGGAAAACACCGGATCGGGCACCCGATCCAGCGCCATCAGCACGCCGGACAGCGGCGCCAGCAGTTGTAAGGGTTGGGGTGTGGCCATGACGTCACCTGCAATGTTCGTATTGAAGTACCGACGGGGCGCGATGCTCCCGTCAGCATCGCTTATTTCCACCAGTATTCGACCTGCAATCCGACATTCGCACCGTGCCGGGCATTGCCGAAGGCGCCGCTGTCGGACAGTGCCGAGCCTTTCGCCAGTTGATTGGCCGCGCGTTTCGCCGCCTCGTTCCACGTCGCATAGGTGTAATACAACCGCACCTCGGGCCGCGCCCAGAAGGCCGGACCTTTCGGCGACCAGGTTGGGGCCACGGTGAATTTGCTCAGTTTGCGCGTACCGCCTGGCGCATCGACCTGATCGTGGCCCAGTTCGGTGACCAGTTTGAACTGCTCGGTGAGCGCATAGGCCGGGCGCACGCCCAACGATAGCCAGCTCTGATCGGCTCCCTGCGCACGAATATCCTTCTGATACACCGCTGCGATTTGTCCGCCGAAACGCGGCGTCAATTGCCAGTCGAAGAACTCGACAATGCGATAGCTTTTATTGCTGTCGTCGAGTCCGACGTCGCCGGTATAGCCCAACCCGGTGCCGGGCCCTTCGCCGTATTGCAGGGCCAGTTTGTTCTTGCCGCCGAGGAATCCGTCCTGCACATGTTGGGTGGTGAGCGCCCAGCCGCGATGGGCGTCGCGGCTGTCGGGTTTGTCGATGTAGCTCAGCCCGAATTCCAGCTCACCGCCGGGGTTGCTTTTGAACCCGCCCACGTTGAAATCGTGGCGATTGATGTAGTCCTTCTGGTAGAGATTGTCCTTGCGCGAAAACGCGTAGCTGTATTTCAGATCACCGATCAATACGTCTTCGATGCCGCCGCCGGTAGCGCTCTGATTCCAGTAATAGAAGTCGGAAATGTGAATGTCGTTACGCTTGTAGTAACGGCGCCCGGCCCACAACGAACCACCGTTGAGCGCGGGCATCGCCGACCATTGCGCGTAGGCCTGGGGCAAACGGATCGAACCGGTGTGGTCTTTGAATGTAGGTTTGCGGTCGTAGCGGTTGTACAGCGAAGCCATGCCGTCGACGCTCAGCACCGAACCGTCCTCCAGCGTGTACAGATCCTGACGCAGCTCCAGTTCGCCGTATTGTTCGCATTCGTTGCCCAAGCGATATTTGGTTTGCGCGCCGGGCAACTGAAAGCACGACTGGCTGCTGCTGTTGACCGACGTACCGACACCGCTGCGCAAGTAACCGCCGAACTCCAGCGCGTGTGTCGAGGCGGGTAACGCCAGGCAAACACCTGTCATTGCAAGGCTGCGCTTTATTGTTGTTTTCATGAGCCATCCCATTATTTTTATTGTGTGTTTGCAGAAATTCAGCGCGCAAAGCTCCCCCGCGCAGGGTTCTGCGTGTTTTTTCAAACATGGTTTTACGGGTTAGAAATCAGGGATCGATCAGGTGCACAACGAACGACTCGTAAGGTCGCAAGATCAACTGGCGAGTGCGCGGCGTGGCGTCCGGATAGTTACTGATCAAGGTTCGCTGGCGCATCGATTCGCTGATAACGCTTGCGGGCAATTCGATTGCACACGGCGCGGCGTAGAAGTTGTTCACCACCAGCAAGCGCTCGGCGTCGCCCTCACGCAGATACGCCCAGACTTGCGGATGCTCGGGCAATAACTGCCGGTACAGCCCGTCGGTGATCAATGGTTCGCTGCGCCGCAGTGCGATCAGCGTGCGGTAGTGGTGCAGCACCGAGTCCGGGTCATCGAACTGCTGAGCAACGTTGATCTGCGCGGCATTGGCCGGCACACCGATCCACGGTTCGGCAACGCTGAAACCGGCGTTCGGCGTCGCGTCCCAGTGCATCGGCGTGCGCCCGTTATCGCGGGACTTCTGCATGATCGCCGCCATGTTGTCGGCATCGCTGCTACCCGCCTCGCGCTTGAGGCGAAAGATGTTCAGGGTCTCCACGTCGCGATAATGCTCGATCGACTCGAAGCCCGGATTGGTCATGCCCAGCTCTTCGCCCTGATACACGAATGGCGTGCCCTGCAGAAAGTGCAGCGCGGTGCCGAGCATCTTCGCCGACAGCTCGCGAAACTCGCCGTCGTGGCCAAAACGCGAGACCACCCGCGGTTGATCGTGGTTACACCAGAACAGCGCATTCCAGCCGCCGCCGGCCTGCATGCCGGTCTGCCAGTCAGAGAGGATTCGCTTGAGCTGGAGGAAATCGAAGTCGGCGCGAACCCACTTCTGCAGGTTCGGATAATCGACTTTCAGGTGATGAAAGTTGAAGGTCATCGACAGCTCTTTCGACTGCGGATTCGAATAGCGAATGCAGTGTTCGAGGCTGGTCGATGACATCTCGCCGACGTTGATCAGGTCGTAGCCTTCGAAGACTTCGCGGTGCATCTGCTGCAAGTACGCATGCACGTTCGGCCCATCGGTATAGAAGCGCCGGCCATCGCTGTCGTCTTCGGCAAAGTCTTCGGGCTTGGAGATCAGGTTGATCACGTCCAGGCGGAAACCACCCACGCCTTTGTCGCGCCAGAACTGCATCATTTTGAAGACTTCGGCGCGCACCTGCGGATTGTCCCAGTTCAGGTCGGCCTGTGTGTGATCGAACAGGTGCAGGTAATACTGACCGGTCTGCGCCTCGTACTCCCAGGCAGAGCCGCCGAACTTCGACTCCCAGTTGTTCGGCTGATCGCGCCAGATATAGAAATCGCGATAAGGATTGTCGAGGCTGCTGCGCGCTTGCTGAAACCAGATGTGTTCGATCGAAGTATGGTTGACCACGATGTCGAGCATCAGCTTGATCCCGCGCTTGCCCGCTTCGGCAATCAGCAATTCGCAGTCGGCCATGCTGCCGTAGCTCGGATCGATGGCGTAGTAATCGCTGATGTCGTAGCCGTTGTCGCGCTGCGGCGAACGCAGGAACGGCGTGACCCACAGACAGTCGACACCCAGCCAGTGCAGATAGTCGAGCTTGGCGACAATCCCCAGCAGATCCCCGGTCGGGTTGCCGGCGTGGCTATGAAAACTCTTCGGGTAGATCTGGTAGATCACCGAACGCTGCCAGTCCTGCATGGCACAACTCCTTCAGATATCTCAGGCAACCCGAAAACCGGGACGGACAATCTTCATGCTCAGTGCGCAGGTCAGGACGAACGGCACGAGTATGGCAATCAGCATCCCGATCACGAACATCGGGATGTACTGTGGAATGATCGAAATGAACCCCGGCAACCCGCCGACGCCAATCGCCGAGGCCTGGATGCGGTTCAGCGAAAGGAATATGCAGCCGAGCGCAGAGCCGACCAGCGCGGCGTAGAACGGAAACTTGTAGCGCAGGTTGACGCCGAACATCGCCGGCTCGGTGATACCGAAATAAGCAGAAATCGCCGAGGTCGAGGCCATGCTCTTGTCCCGCGCATTGCGCGTCATCCAGAACACCGCCAGCGCCGCACTGCCCTGAGCGAGGTTGGACATGACGATCATCGGCCAGATGAAGGTGCCGCCCTGGCTCGAGATCAATTGCAGGTCCACGGCAAGAAACATGTGGTGCATGCCGGTGATCACCAGCGGCGCATACAGCAGCCCGAAAATCAGTCCACCCACCAACGGCGCCAGGTCAAACAGCATCACCAGACCTTCGGTAATGTAGATGCCGATATGCCGCGTCACGGGACCGATGATCGCCAGCGCCAGCACGCCAGTGACGACGATGGTGGTGATCGGCACCACCAGTAACTGGATCGCGTTGGGCACCCGGGCGCGCAGCCACTTTTCGATCACGCTCATTACGTAGGCAGCGAGCAGGATCGGCAGGATTTGCCCTTGGTAACCGACCTTTTCCACCTGAAACAAACCAAGAATGTCGAAGTACGGCAGTTGCTGCCCGTCCAGCCCGGCCACCGCTTTGCCGTAGTTCCAGGCGTTGAGCAGGTCCGGATGGACGAGCATCAGGCCGAGCACGATGCCGAGAATTTCGCTGCCGCCGAAACGCTTGGCCGCCGACCAGCCCACCAGCGCCGGCAGAAATACGAACGAAGTGTTGGCCATCAGGTTGACCAGGCTCCACAGCCCGTCAAGTTTCGGGTAGGCATCGAGCAGCGTCTGCCCGTCGATGAACATGCCCTTGGCGCCAAGCAGGTTGTTGATGCCCATCAGCAGGCCGGCAATGATCAGCGCCGGCAGGATCGGCATGAACACGTCAGAGAACACCCGCACCAGCCGTTGCATGGCGTTGATCTTTTCCGCGCTCTTTTGTTTAACGTCAGCAATGGTCGACGCGGCTAGACCGGTCTGTTTGCGCAGTTCGGCATAGACCTTTTCCACTTCCCCCGGACCGATCACCACCTGATAGAGACCACCGGTGAAGAACGAGCCTTTGACCAGATCGATCTGATTGAGCGTGGCGGTGTCGACCAGGCTCGGATCTTTCAGAGCCAGACGCAAACGCGTGACGCAATGCGCGGCCTGCTCGAGGTTGTCGGCGCCACCGAGGCTTTGCAGCAAGTCCCTGGCGATGTTCGGGTAGTCGTGGCTCATGCTTGTTCTTCCGCTGTGGGTTGTTGTTATTGGCAGCACGCCGAAGCGAAAAATACTCGTACAGACGAGTTAATGCAACAACTCGTACAGACGAGTTTGTTTGTGCATATTCCCGCCAGACCAATGGCGAATTTTCCTACTTGGCCCTAGGCCGATTTCTATCGTCCACATGGACAAAGCCCTACCCTGGCCTTAAGGTTCGAAGCTTTGAGCAGCCTCGGCACCGAGCCCATCCATGAGCAAATACAACCAGATCTACAACGATCTGCTGGCCAGTATCACCACTGAACGCCTGGAGCGCGGTGCCCGGCTGCCGTCCGAAACCGAACTCATGGACAGCTACCAGGCCAGCCGTGGCACGGTGCGCAAGGCGATCGAACTGCTGCAGGAACGCGGCTTCGCGCAAAAGGTTCACGGCAAAGGCACCTTCGTACTTTCGACCAACCCGATCGAGTTTCAGCTCGGCGGCATCGTCAGCTTTCAAGAAACCTACCCGCGCCTGGGCAACGACGTCAGCACCGAAGTGGTCGAACTGAGCCAGTTCGCCCTCGAAGGCCCCTTGCTCGAACACATCCATGCCGAACCCGGCAGCCTGATCACGCGGATCAAGCGCGTGCGGCGGATCGACGGCAAACGGGTGATCCTCGACATCAACCACTTCGTCAGCGATGTGATTCCTGGCCTGTCTCTGGACATCGCACAACAGTCGATCTACGCCCACATCGAGCAGACCCTGCAATTACAGATCGCCTATGCCCAGCGCACCATCGAAGCCGTGCCGCGCAGCAAGGACGATCAGCTGCATCTGGACCTCGACGGCCAGAGCCACGTCATCGTGGTCAGCAACCAGACCTTCCTGCAGGACGGCCGGCAGTTCGAATACACCGAGTCACGGCATACGCTGGACAAGTTCTATTTTTCGGATGTGGCGCGGCGTTGACAGCCGCTGACAAGCGAGCTGGTTTCAAAATATGTGGTTCGCTGACAAACCCGATGACCTCCGTTAGTATGCCGCCGTGGCTATGGAACACCTTCCTTCTATCCCCTATGAACTAGGGGTTCCGCTCTCCACACTGCGCCTGCTTATTGCAGGCGTTTTCGTATCAATTGCACAGGTGAGCCTCCGCTCACTGGAAACGGCGACCAAGGAAGAAATCATGATCAATCAGGAGCTGTTCCTGCGGCGCCGTACTAAATTTCACGTCCCTGCGGGTACCGGCGGAGCCACGCGTGCGCAGGTCGCATCGGCTGTCAAAGAAGTCACGGCGTTCAGATGCGTGTTCTCCGAGCCGCTGATTGAGCAAATTGGCATGCTCTCTGCGGAAGAACTCAGGAGTTGGATGCGTGAGGTTATCCGAGTACTGCGGCGACGCAGCGGCGCTCACGTCCATCACCGACCGTTTTATCCCGATTTTCCCAATCAGGTCCTTGAGGCTTCAGAGGCGGAGTTGTATCTCAACGCCGTCCTGCACTATCACACCCTGCGACGCTTGCCGCCCAGTGAACAGGTTCGGCCGGCCCTGCTTGAAGGCAACTTCATCCATTGGGTGATCGAACCGGGAAGCGTCAGCGAATTCGAGTCACTGCTCGAACCGCTCGTCTCATCGCGCACCTCGCTGTCCGACGAGGAAGCCGCCGATGTCATCTGGTTTGTCCGAACGTATAAAAACGACGTGTTCCGTCTGTTGCCTGAGACCATCCCGTTCCGCGAAATTCGTGCACTGATCGCCGGAGCATTAATTCTGCATATTGGTGACAATGCCGGGGTGGAAGCATTTCTGGAACAAAACGTCGAAACAGCAACCGACGTGCTGCGCGTGGCGATCGCCTTGCATGGTGGGGACTTGTCGCTGGCGACCGCGCTGACGCGCTTCCGCAAAATGAAGCGTTCGATGCGTCGCCGGCTGTTGCGCCTGCTCGACCGCGCACCCAACGCTACGGAAGATGTGATGCGCCAGGCTGAACGCTGGAAACGCCTGGCCGAAGTCCTGCATCCGGGCGATTACGCTGACAAGTATCCGCAAGCTTTCGCCGCCATCACCGCAGCGCGACGCAACGATGCGCCGGCTTCGTTTGGGTCCCTTGTCGAAACCATGCTTGCCCAACGCCAGATCGCCGCGCTGACACCCGTGCTGCAAGATCGTCCTGGAGAATTCGCCCGACGTCTGGATGTAACATTGCGGCGTGCCACCGATCCAGACGCGGTACTCGACGCTTTTGAAACTGTTGCAGCGAAAGTGTCCTCGCCTGTTCTGCTGCAGTTGCTGGCTCAGGTACAAGCCCCGCGTCCCCTGCCCTTGCGGGCGTTCACACCGAAAGGAGCGCTGGCCAAAGTCTTCGGCACCAAAGATCGTCGCGATCCAATCGCACCACCAGTATTGGCGCGTGCCGCACAGATCTGCGAACACGCCCTGATAACGCGTTTCGCATCGCTTCCACCGCTGGGCCGCTGCTTCATCGATCCTGCATTGCGCGAATACCGAGTGCCACTGGCACAGCGGGCCGCAGCGAAATCCCTGCGCACGCTGGTACGCGGCAGTCGATTGCCGATGCCCGATACGCGATTCATTCGCCTGTTTCTGTGGTGGAAGAATGGCCGTGAGCGCACGGATATCGATTTGTCCGCTGTCTTCTACGACGCCGACTTCGTCTTCAAGGACGCGGTCGCGTACTACAACCTCAAAGGTTACGGCGGTTACCACAGCGGCGACATCGTCGACGCGCCCGAGGGGGCTTCCGAGTTCATCGACCTAGACCTTGATGTTCTCGTCGAGAAAGGTATCCGCTATGTCGTGTCCTCCCTCAACTCGTTTACCCGGCAGCCATATTGTGACCTTCCTGAATGCTTCGCAGGCTGGATGGCTCGCGCCGATACGGCATCGGGTGAAGTGTTCGAGCCGCTTTCCGTGGTCGATCGCATCGATATCGCCTCCGACACAGGTATCTGTCTGCCCTTCGTAATGGACTTACACGAGAGACGCATGATCTGGGCCGACCTGGGGCTGACTTCATCGCCCCGCTGGAACAACGTCGACAACAACCTCAGCGGAGTTTCGCTGATGCTGCGCGCCTTGGTGCATACACCGCGGCCGGATCTGCACACGCTTTTCGATTTACATGTGCGGGCACGAGGCGTACGAGTGGCCTCTGCACAGCAGGCGCAAACGGTCTTCTCGCCAGATCAAGGGCTGACGCCGTTCGATACGGATCTGATTCGGTCGCAATTTCTTTGATGCGTGTGACAACCTTCCCTCGCCGCCAACAAGGCATCGGGCCATAGCCGGGTAACGCACTTGGCTTGAGCCATTCGGTCATGCTCCATCCTTGTTTTCTCAAGGATGAAAAACTCATGACCGCTCCCGAACGCCGTCTGCTGCCCAACGCCGCAGACAAAACCGTCCTGAAAGCCCTCGCCACGACCCTCGTGCAGACCTGCCCGGGTCTGTTTGACGCCGCGCGTCAGGTTGCCAGCGAACTGCTGGTGGCCAAAGGTCTGTCCGGCCTCGATCCCGACCGGGTGTATTTCCACCGTTTCAAAACCGCGCAGAGCAGCGCGCTGACCTTTACCGGTTGGGAACATTTGCTGGAAAAGCCCTACGAAACGCTGACCCTCACCCAACTGGTCATTCATCGCTTTCGCGCGACCGATCAAGACAACGCCGACCTCCTCGGCCTCTACGGTGGCTTTTATTCGGAGGGTCCGACTGCCGAGAACTTCAATCAAAGCAACGAAGTGCGCTTGCTTGGCAGCGATGTTCTGAAAGTGTTCTGGGAAGTCGACTTCAGCACGCGCTACAGCGAGCAATTGAGTAAGTTCTGGCAAACCTCGGCGGATGATTTTCGTGTTCTGAGCAAGTGCAACTTCCTCAGTCAGGCGGTGCAGGCGCTGCAACAGAACGACCTTGGGGGCAATGATTTTCAGCGCATCATCGCCTCGGTCATCGGGCCGATTACCTGGCCCGTCACTCTGCAAATGCTGCGGGCGACCTACCCGGTCGGCGCACAAGTACGCGCGTTGGATCTCGATGGCCACGTCGCCACCGATGTGCTGCGTCTGGTCGAAGACAGCGGCCGGCAAACCCTTTACCTGCCAGGCGAAGCCCCGGCTTTTCGCCTGATGGACAGTGAGGCGGATCTGCACTGGTGGCTGCTTGAGCAGATGAATGCCGAGGACAAACGCAGCGCATTCCTCAAGCATTTCCCGCTCGCCGAGAGTCACCGCATCAGCGAAAATCTCACCGATCTGATGAACCGCCTGGTAAGTACCTGGGGCCATAGCGATCACCAGATGATCAATCGCAGCAACGTCGCCGTCACCGGGGACGCGTTCACCTGGTTAAGCGAATCGACACGCAGCGCCATGGTCGCCGAGGCACGGCTGGTGCTGACCTCCAACAGTGACCTGCGCAAAAAACTCTGGATAGGCTATCTGAGCGCCGGTCTGAAAGTATTCGGCCCGATGGCGGCGGTGGGCTGGCCGGCGGCGTTGCCGTTGATCGGCGCGAGCATCGCCAACATGGGGCTGAACATTGATCAGGCCGTCAACGGCACCACAGCCGCCGAACGTAAAACGGGTCTTGCCAATGCAGTGCTCAACGGTATCGAAATTGTGTTGGATGTGCCGTTTCTGATCGGCACGGGCGCGCAGCTGGAAGTCGGCCCGCAGGTCGAGTTTGCCGAAGCCGAAGAAATGGCCGGGTTGATCGAGTTCACTTCGGCGAACACGCCTCTCCTGCCCCCCGTGGAGCCGCCGCCAGCCACGGTGATTGAAGAAGCCGGCGATGAGTTGGCAAACGACCTTCCCGCCGAAACGTCCCCTGCCACATCCCAGACCTCAACGACTGCCGCTGCCCCCGTGCCAGGCATTCCTGCGCGCTACCGATGCAACGAGGTGCTGGTACCGGACGCCGTCCAGGCGGACCCAGGGAAATTTGAAGGCATCTATCGTCTCGACAAGGAGCCACGCTACGCGATCAAAATCGGCGACGACGCGTATTACGTGCGCTACTTTGACGATTCCGAGGAGAGCGGACACTGGGCGATCGTCAATCCCGAGCGCCCCAATCAGTTCGCGTATTCGCTGCCCGTACGCTTCGGTGCTGGCGGCAAGTGGGAACGCATCCCTGCGTTGCGGCTCAGGGGCGGCGGTCAATGCGTGGGCAAGGCGTGTGTGCCAGACATTGAAACGACAACCTCCATGCCGTCGTCCACAACGCACTCGGCGGAGTTGCCGCTGGTCGAACCGGTTCCCCCATCTGCCCGCCCGTTGCGCCTGGTGACGCCCATTCATGAAGTGATGGGAATGGACATGCCAGCGCTGAGAAGATGGGCGATGAACCTGCCTGAAACCTTCGCTACGCTGCCCAGCGCCGCCCACGGCAATCGACCGATTGCTGAGGTGTTTGCCGCCTACTTCGGCGAAAGACGAGCCATTCTGCTCAACGAGGCCAAGGAGTTCTATTCGGAGTTGAGCTGGACCAACCTGCCCGCCCGGCCGGTCATCCCGCCTGTCACTTTTGCGATGCCGGCAGGCGAGCTGATTGACAGTATTTTTGCCAACAGCAATGGACTGGTGATTGGCGAGACACTGGATCGCATCACCAGCATGGGCTTCATGATCGAAAACATGTCGGCATTCGCACGACATATCGACACCCTTTACGTGCGTGGACTGCTCAGTGATTTTGCTCAGGTTGATCTCAACGACTTTCATCTGTCGGGAGAGATGTCGCAGGATCTGCGTACCTATTTGTCGAGTCTTGGCACCGACCCGAATGAAAGGTCCAACGTCCTCGAACTGGTCAGCACCGCGCAGGCCAATGGCATCCGGGTTCATGGCCTTGACGTTGCGCAGAACTACAAGCCGAAGGTACCGCTCACCTCGATTGAAGAACAGATGATGCGCACTCGCCTGACCACCCGAATCATGTGGGGTGACGAAATTCTCAACAAACCGGGCAAATGGGTTGTCTTGAGCGAAGCAACGACTACCAACAATTTCAGAAACCTGCCGGGAATCAGCGAACACATGGGCGGCATCGGTTTACGCATCGAGGAGGTTTCGTCCGCGGAGGAAGCAGGCGTCAGTATCGATTCCGGCCTGAAAGTCGCGCGCGGCCCGTTTGATAACGGCGCAACGACCCGTGCCTCCTCAGACGTGCTCTATGCTGACCTGCGTTTGCAGGTCGAATCACCTGTACCGCAATGGACGCCTGCCGCGCAGGAAAAGCTGCTGCATCGCAATGGCATGTTTCTGATCGAAAAAAACCAGAATGCCTACACACTGGTACGCCGCGACAGCTCAGGCAATCTGGTGCGAACAGCGGTGAATAGCCGAAGGGACGGCCAGGTCTACATTTGGGCCCAGTCGATGCCTCGAATCAGCGGCATCATGTTCCGCGACCTCGCCGCGCTATCCGAACGGCTGATAGAGATCGGCCTGACCCTGCAAAGCCGCCTGCCCACCTGAATCGCTTGCAGGCTGATGAAACGAAAAAACCCTTGGCTTGAGGCCAAGGGTTTTTTGTTAATCGAACTGCTGAGGGAATAGTTCTACAAAATTAACAACAGAAGATGAAAATCCATCAAGCCAATATTATTGCTTATCAAAACTACAGCTAATCAAGCCAGTAACCATGACAAGAACTCCAGATACTAAGTCTGACTTTGAGAGGCCCTGAAGCTGGAGTAAAGAATATCAGCAAAGTCTTGCTCGTTAATATCCCCAGTAACCAAGTCTCTAACGGCATCCGCTAGCAGATCATTGTCCAAGGTAATTTCATAATCATTTAGAGAAAGGTATTCGAGGCCGACTGCAAGCCCGGTGCGCTTGTTGGCATCGGGCAATGCGTGGCCCTGCGCGATGCTGGCAGTGTATTTGGCGGCAATTTCGAATACATCATCGAGGCCATTATAAGCAATCGCGTTGTCGATTCTGGCCAGCGCACCTTGCAGGATTGGAATATTTATCCGCCCTCTCATGCCGGGCTCGGTAGTCAAAATCTGAGTGTTTATTTCAACGACCCGCTCAAATGGAAAGAAGATCAATTCCATTACATGTCAGCCAGCTTCTTGAAAGTCTTCTGGTGAGTTCTGAGAACGAGCTTCGTTTCTGAGTAAACGATCTGCTTACCTTGGTCACCACCCAAGTCCAGCTTTTTGGTGGCTTTGATTTTAGGCCTCTCCACTATGGATACACCATAGGTATTCAGCTTGTTGTTCATGGATTGGATACCCCAAACGGCTTGATCATTATGCTACACAAGGTAGCACACCAAGAGGCAAGACACACCGAGCCACCGGTAGCGTCGCGCTCGTCCGGTTGTAATGAAATGTTTTTCGGAAAGTACGAAACGCAAAAATGCGAAAGCCCGCAATTCAGCGGGCTTTCTTGATTACAGACTTTTTGGCATGCGCAGGATCACTCCCACTCAATCGTCGCTGGCGGCTTGCTCGACACGTCGTAGGTGACGCGCGAGATGCCTTCGATTTCATTGATGATGCGGCCGGAGACGGTTTCCAGCAGTTCGTAAGGCAGGTGTGCCCAACGTGCGGTCATGAAGTCGATGGTTTCTACGGCACGCAGGGCCACGACCCAGGCGTAACGACGGCCGTCGCCGACCACGCCCACCGATTTCACTGGCTGAAACACCACGAAGGCCTGGCTGACCTTGTGGTACCAGTCGGCCTTGCGCAGTTCTTCGATGAAGATGTGGTCGGCACGACGCAGCAGGTCGGCGTATTCCTTTTTCACTTCGCCGAGGATGCGCACGCCCAGGCCCGGGCCCGGGAACGGGTGGCGGTAGACCATGTCGTACGGCAGGCCGAGTTCCAGGCCCAGACGACGGACTTCGTCCTTGAACAGTTCGCGCAGTGGCTCGACCAGTTTCAGGTTCATCTCTTCCGGCAGGCCGCCCACGTTGTGGTGCGACTTGATCACGTGGGCCTTGCCGCTTTTCGCGCCAGCCGACTCGATCACGTCCGGGTAGATGGTGCCCTGAGCGAGGTACTTGATGTTTTCCAGTTTGTTGGACTGGGCATCGAACACATCGATGAAGGTGCGACCGATGATCTTGCGCTTCTTCTCCGGGTCGGCTTCGCCGGCCAGGTTGTTGAGGAACTGCTCCTCGGCGTTGGCGCGGATCACCTTGACACCCATGTTCTCGGCGAACATGGCCATTACTTGCTCGCCTTCGTGCAGACGCAGCAGGCCGTTGTCGACGAACACGCAGGTCAGTTGATCGCCGATGGCTTTGTGCAGCAGCGCGGCAACGACCGAGGAGTCGACGCCGCCGGACAGGCCCAGCAGGACGTTGTCGGTGCCGACCTGGGCGCGGATGTTGGCGATCGCGTCTTCAGCGATTTTCGACGGCGTCCACAGGGCTTCGCAGCCGCAGATGTCGAGCACGAAACGCGAGAGGATGCGGCCGCCCTGCTTGGTGTGGGTCACTTCGGGGTGGAACTGCACGCCGTAGTAAGCGCGATCGTCGTTGAACATACCGGCGATCGGGCAGCTCGGGGTGCTGGCGAGGATGTGGAAGTCTTCCGGCATCTTCGTGACTTTGTCACCGTGGCTCATCCACACGTCGAGGCCGAACAGGCCATCGGCGTCGATGTGGTCTTCGATGCCGTCGAGCAGACGGCTCTTGCCGACCACGTCAACGCGGGCGTAGCCGAACTCACGCAGCTCGGAACCTTCAACCTTGCCGCCCAGTTGCTCGGCCATGGTCTGCATGCCGTAGCAGATACCGAAAACCGGCACGCCCAGATCGAACACGGCCTGCGGGCAGCGCGGGCTGTTGGCTTCGTGCACGGACTCGGGGCCGCCGGCGAGGATGACGCCTTTAGGGGCGAATTCGCGGATCGCATCTTCGTCCATGTCGAACGGGTGCAGTTCGCAGTACACACCGATCTCGCGCACGCGGCGGGCAATCAGCTGGGTGTATTGCGAACCGAAGTCGAGGATCAGGATGCGGTGAGCGTGAATGTCGAGGGCCATGAAAGAAACTCTGAAAAGCAGTTGCAAGCTTCAAGCTGCAAGCTGCAAGTAATCGGAAGCCGAGCGGCCCTGCACTGATGCAGCACCGCTTGCAGCTTGTAACTTGTGGCTTAGAGCTGTCGGCGTCAGCCGACCCGATAGTTTGGCGCTTCCTTGGTGATCTGCACGTCGTGAACGTGGGATTCGGCCATGCCTGCACCGGTGATCCGCACGAACTCAGGCTTGGTGCGCATTTCTTCGATGTTGGCGCTGCCGGTGTAACCCATCGAAGAACGCAGACCGCCCATCAACTGGTGAATGATCGCGCTCAGGGTGCCTTTGTACGGCACGCGGCCTTCGATGCCTTCCGGTACCAGCTTCTCGGCGCCGGCCGAGGAATCCTGGAAGTAGCGATCGGAAGACCCCTGGGCCTGGGACATGGCGCCCAGCGAACCCATGCCGCGATAAGCCTTGTACGAACGACCCTGGAACAGTTCGATCTCGCCCGGGGCTTCTTCAGTACCGGCGAACATCGAACCCATCATCACGCAGGACGCACCGGCGACGATGGCCTTGGACAGGTCACCGGAGAAGCGGATACCGCCGTCGGCGATCAACGGCACGCCGGTGCCTTCAAGGGCGGCGGCGACGTTGGCGATCGCGCTGATTTGCGGCACGCCGACACCGGCGACGATACGGGTGGTGCAGATAGAGCCAGGGCCGATACCGACCTTCACTGCGTCGGCGCCCGCTTCGGCCAAGGCCTTGGCGGCGGCGCCAGTGGCGATGTTGCCGCCGATCACCTGCACTTCAGGGAAATTCTCTTTGACCCAGCGCACGCGATCGATCACGCCTTTGGAGTGACCGTGCGCGGTGTCGACCACCACCACGTCCACGCCAGCGTTGACCAATGCGGTCACGCGATCACCGGTGTCTTTGCCGGTGCCGACCGCAGCGCCAACGCGCAGACGACCTTGGTCATCCTTGCTGGCAAGCGGGTAGGCTTTGGCTTTTTCGATGTCGTTGACGGTCATCATGCCTTTGAGGGCGAATTTGTCGTCGACGATCAGCACGCGCTCGATGCGGTGCTTGTGCAGCAGCTCACGGACGTCGTTCTTGTCGGCGCCTTCCTTGACCGTGACCAGACGCTCTTTAGGCGTCATCACTTCGCGGACAGTGGCTTCCAGACGGTTTTCGAAACGTACGTCACGGGAAGTGACGATGCCGACCAGGTCGCCATCGTGCAGTACCGGAACGCCGGAAATATTGTGCAGACGGGTCAGTTCGAACAGATCACGCACCGTGGCGTCGGCCTCGATGGTGATGGGATCCTTGACCACACCGGCTTCGAACTTCTTGACCTTGCGCACTTCGGCAGCTTGCTGCTCGATGGTCATGTTCTTGTGGATAATGCCGATGCCACCTTCCTGAGCCATGGCGATTGCCAGACGGGCTTCAGTAACGGTGTCCATGGCGGCAGAAACCAGAGGAATATTCAGTTCGATGCCACGGGTAAGACGGGTCTTGAGACTGACTTCGTTGGGAAGTACCTCGGAATAACCGGGCACTAGGAGAATGTCGTCGAATGTCAGAGCTTCTTGGCTGATACGCAGCATCGCGGGGGCTCCCGAGCGGGAAAATGGAAGCGCGCCATTATAGTCAGACACCCCCTGCTGTTCAATGTAAAACTCAGCCTAATTGATAGAAGGAAAAGCCCGGCCCTACAGCTCTACCTTGACCCAAGAGACAGGTTGATCGAGCCAGTCGGCGAACTCGTCGATGAAGCTCTGCTTGAACCCGGCCTCGAGCCAGTTGTTGAAAATGAAACCGAGGTTGGAAAACGCGCATTCCTGCAAGAACAGGAACCCGTTGATGTCATCTTCATGCCCGCATTCGGGGCAGGTGAAATTGTCGGTGCGGCCGGGAAACCAGTCTTCCAGACTTTCGAACAGTGCTTCGCCGACTTCGCGGCGGCATTCGGCACAGCCGGCTTCTTCGAGGAAGCCCTTGGCCGGGGTATAGATGCAACGCTTGGTGACGATTTCCAGACCATTGATCGGTTCACCGAACGGCAGCGCCTCGGGGTGCAGCACCACCGCGCGGGCGCCGTCAGCGATGGCGTGGGCCATGCGGTTGCCGGTGCGCCCGCAGGTCGTCAGTTGTTCTTCGACGATGTTCTTGCGCACCAGCCAACGCACGATCGCCCGCGCCCGGGGTTCGTGCACCGGCAGGGTGGAGATTTTCGGGACGATGATGCTTTGCGTGTTCATGGTCGAGCCTGCTGAAAATACCGGGACACCCTCTGTAGGAGTGAGCCTGCTCGCGATAGCGGTCTGTCAGTGAGTTCAATGCAAACTGATACACCGCTATCGCGAGCAGGCTCTCTCCTACAAGGGAAATGCGGCCGGCAGCTTAATCCCTGACAAAATCCGGTCAAGTGCTGAAATAGCGCCCGATCAGGGCAATCCCGCTGGCCAGCACCAGCCACGTCACCAGCCGCACAAACGCTTCGCGCGACAACTTCATGCTCAGCCGCCGGCCGATCCACAAGCCCAGCGCCATCGCCGGCAACAGGCACAGCGCCAATATCAACAAGGGTAGCTCGGCATACACCCCAGCGATGACGAAAAGACTCAGACGCACCACGGTGCTGCAACTGATCAGCGCACTCTGCGTGGCCCGCGCGGCTTCCTTGGATAAGCGGCTGTTGAGATAGATCGCGTAGAGAAACCCGCCACTGCCAAACAACGCACCGAACAATCCGCCCACCGTGCCCATCGGCACGGCCCATGCCGTCGACAACTGCGCCGGCCGCGCTTTTACCCACAGGCTATAGACCGCATAGGCGCTGATAAACAGGCCCATCAATAACAGCAGCACATCGGACTTGAGGTTGAGCAGAAAGATCACCCCCAGCGTGCAACCGATCGCCATGCACGGCAGCAGCCGCAACAACTCGGGCCGGGCCACGTCGCGCCGCGACGGCAGCAGGTTGCCAAACGCCGCGACGAAATCCAGCAGCACCAGCAGCGGCACGATTTTCGACAGTGGCATGAACACGATCAGAATCGGCCCCGCGACCAGCGCCGTACCGAACCCGGCGATGCCGAAGACGATGTAGGCCAGCGCAATGCCCAGCCCGATCGCCGCCCAACCGCCCGCGCCCCACGACCACGCCCCCAACAGCTCCATAACGTCCATCGGCCCGCATCCTTTATAAGGCCGCTGACTGTACCATCCCCCTGTAGGCCTTCGCCTGCTCGCGATAGCGGTGGGTCAGACACATCAATATATGCTGACACACCGCTATCGCGAGCAGGCTAACTCCCACATTGGATCGGTGGTGATTGACGAGCAAATGCCTTTAAACTGCGCCCCATGATTAAAGATCCCTTTGCAAGACTTGGCCTGGACCGTGAAGTCCTGACCGTCAGCCAGCTCAACGGCCGCGCGCGGGTGTTGCTGGAAGACGTGTTCAGCAACATCTGGGTCGAAGGTGAAATTTCCAACCTCGCCCGCCCGGCGTCGGGGCATGTGTATTTCACTCTCAAGGACAGCGGCGCCCAAGTGCGTTGCGCGTTGTTCCGGCAAAACGCCGCGCGGGTGCGTCAGGCGTTGAAGGACGGCTTGGCGGTGAAAGTGCGCGGCAAGGTCTCGCTGTTCGAAGGCCGTGGCGACTATCAGTTGATTCTCGACACCGTGGAGCCGGCCGGTGACGGCGCGCTGCGTCTGGCCTTCGATGCACTGAAGGAAAAACTCAGCGCCGAAGGTCTGTTCAGTGCCGAACGTAAAGTACCGCTGCCGGCGCATCCGCAGCGCATCGGCATCATCAGTTCACCGACCGGCGCGGTGATCCGCGACATCATCAGCGTGTTCCGCCGCCGTGCGCCGCAGATTCAACTGACATTGATCCCCACCGCCGTACAGGGCCGCGAAGCCACCGCGCAAATCGTCCGCGCGCTGAAAATGGCCGATGCCCGCGGTTTCGACGCGTTGATCCTCGCCCGTGGCGGTGGTTCGCTGGAAGACCTCTGGTGCTTCAACGAAGAAGCCGTGGCGCGCGCCGTCGATGCCTGCGTGACGCCGATCGTCAGCGCAGTCGGCCATGAAACCGACGTATCGATCAGCGACTTTGTTGCCGACGTGCGCGCACCGACGCCATCCGCCGCGGCCGAACTGCTTGCGCCGGATTCGAGCCATCTGATCCGTCAGGTCGAAAGCCTGCATCGCCGCCTGGTGATGCGTATGCGCGATCGCTTGATGCGCGATCGCCTGCGTTTGGAAGGCATGGCTCGACGGCTGCGCCATCCAGGCGAGCGTTTGCGCCAGCAGGCGCAGCGTCTGGATGATCTGGACATGCGCATGCGCCGGGCGTTCGAGCGTCATCTCAACACCCGCCGCGAACGCCTGATCCGCCTGGAAACCCGCCTCGCCGGGCAACATCCGGGTCGTCAGTTGGCGATGCTGCGTCAACGCCTCGACAGCCTCGCCGACCGCTTGCCCCGGGCCATGCGCGAAGGGCTGAAAAACCGTCGCTTGCAACTGCACAGCCAGATGCAGACGCTGCATGTGGTCAGCCCGCTGGCAACCCTCGGTCGCGGCTACAGCATTCTGCTCGATGAGCGCGGTCACGCGATCCGCGACGCCGCGCAGACCCACACCGGCCAGCGCCTCAAAGCCAAACTGGGCGAAGGCGAGCTGCAAGTGCGCGTCGAGGATAACCACCTGACGCCCGTCACCCTTTCTTTACTGGACTGATCCATGCCGCGCTTTCTCGCTCCGCTGCTTTTGCTGTGCCTGACCTTCAACGCCCACGCCGACAGTTACATCACTCGCCTGCTGAACAAACCAGTGCCGGGCGGCGTCGCGGTGGTGGATCTGGGCGCGGCAGCACAAGCGCCGAAAGCCACGTATCAGGGCAAACCGGTGCTGGTGGTGAAAGAACAGAACAACTGGCTGGCGATTGTCGGCGTGCCGCTGACCGTCAAACCTGGTGCGCAGCAGATCAGCAGCGGCGGCCGGGCTCTGCCGTTCACCGTGGGCAGCAAGCAATACCCGGAGCAGCGCATCACCCTGAAGAACAAGCAGCAGGTCAATCCGGATCAGTCGAACCTCAAGCGCATCGAGGGCGAACTGGCCGAGCAGATCAAGGCCTACCGCAGCTTCAGCCCGAACACGCCGAGCAACCTGCTGCTGGACAAACCGGTCAACGGGCCGCTGTCGAGCAAGTTCGGTGTGCGGCGGTTCTTCAATGGCGAAGAACGCAACCCCCACGCCGGTCTCGACTTCGCCGTCCCGGCCGGTACGCCGATCAAGACGCCGGCGGCGGGCAAGGTGATTCTGATCGGTAACTACTTTTTCAACGGCAACACGGTGTTTGTTGACCATGGGCAGGGCTTTATCAGCATGTTCTGTCACATGTCGAAAATCGATGTGAAGAACGGCCAGCAATTGGCCCGTGGCGCGGTGGTCGGCAAAGTCGGCGCGACCGGCCGGGCGACCGGGCCGCACATGCACTGGAATGTCAGCCTGAATGATGCGCGGGTGGATCCGGCGATTTTCATTGGTGCCTTCCAACCTTAAAAAATAGAGCGAAGCTGATGGCCTCATCGCGAGCAGGCTCACTCCTACATTGGACTGGTGTTGTGAACACGATCAACTGTAGGAGTGAGCCTGCTCGCGATGGCGGCTTATGCTGTACTCAAACACCCCTGACACCCGATCGACCTCAATTGCGCCCCAATCAAACCTCGCGCAAAAATCACAACGATCAGCGAACTCCAGCGCAATAAAATCTCGCATAATCTCGCCTGCCGAGGATTCCTCTCAATTTTTTTCGACTGCTTGCCATCCTTCCCCCTCGCGGTTAGGGTTGAGGGCATGAAAACCTCTCACACCCTCATTCAGCTTCGCCAGCACCGCAGCCTGTGCCTCGTCAGCGCACGACTGCCAGGCTGAATCGCTGCGCCTCGTCCTACGCTTTTCCAAGAACATTCGTTCAACCGGCAGGCCGCCTCTTTTCGGCCCAGACAACAAGGAATTTCCCGATGAGCATGCTCAAAGACCCGTCTTCGAAATACCGCGCGTTTCCCGTCATCAATCTGCCGGACCGCACCTGGCCGTCGAAGACCATCGACACCGCGCCGATCTGGTGCAGCTCCGACCTGCGTGACGGCAACCAGTCGCTGATCGAACCGATGGACGCGGCGAAGAAGCTGCGCTTCTGGAAAACCCTGGTGCAGGTCGGCGTGAAAGAAATCGAAGCATCGTTCCCGGCGGCTTCGCAAACCGACTTCGACTTCGTGCGCACCCTGATCGAAGAAGGCCACATCCCGGACGACACCACCATTCAGGTGCTGACCCAGGGCCGTGAGGACCTCATCGAGCGCACCTTCGAATCCCTGCGCGGGGCGAAGAAAGCCATCGTTCACCTCTATAACGCTACATCGCCGTCGTTCCGTCGCATCGTGTTCAACCAGGACAAGGACGGCATCAAGGCCATCGCGGTCAACGCGGCCAAGCTGTTCGTCAAATACGCAGCGATGCAGCCGGACACCGAGTGGACCTTCGAATACTCCCCGGAAACCTTCAGCGCCACCGAGCTGGAGTTCGCCAAGGAAGTCTGTGACGCGGTGATCGAGGTGTGGAACCCGACGCCTGAGCACAAGATGATCCTCAACCTGCCGGCCACCGTTGAATGCGCGACGCCAAACGTCTACGCCGACCAGATCGAGTGGTTCGGCCGCAACATCAACCGTCGTGACAGCGTGATCATCAGCCTGCACACCCACAACGACCGTGGCACCGGCGTTGCGGCGACCGAGCTGGGCCTGATGGCCGGCGCCGACCGCGTCGAAGGCTGCCTGTTCGGCAACGGCGAACGCACCGGTAACGTCGATCTCGTCACTGTCGCGCTGAACATGTACACCCAGGGCCTCGATCCGCAGCTGGATTTCTCCGACATCGATGGCGTGCGCAAAGTGGTCGAGGAGTGCAACCAGATTCAGGTTCACCCACGTCACCCGTATGTTGGCGACCTGGTCCACACCGCGTTCTCCGGCTCGCACCAGGATGCGATCCGCAAAGGCTTCTCCCAGCAGAAACCGGACGCCCTTTGGGAAGTCCCGTACCTGCCGATCGACCCGGCCGACATCGGCCGCAGCTACGAGGCGGTGATCCGCGTCAACAGCCAGTCGGGCAAGGGCGGCATCGCCTACTTGCTGGAGCAGGAATACGGCATCAGCCTGCCGCGTCGCATGCAGATCGAGTTCAGCCAGGTGGTGCAGCGTGAAACCGACCGTCTCGGCCTGGAAATGACAGCCAAGCAGATTCACTCGCTGTTGATCAGTGAATACCTGCAAGCCAACACCCCGTACGCACTGGTCAGCCATCGCCTGCAGGAAGAAAACGGCAACAGCGCCGTCGAAGTGGAAGTGGCGAGCAAGGGTCAGGGCGAAACCAACCTGCACTGGCGCGGCATGGGCAACGGTGCGCTGGAAGCACTGGTCGCCGGCCTGCCGGTTCCAGTGGAAATCATGGACTACAACGAACACGCGATCGGCGCCGGTACCAACGCCAAGGCAGCGGCCTACATCGAGCTGCGCGTGAACGGCGAACGTGCGGTGCACGGCGTGGGGATCGATGAGAACATCACCACCGCCAGCTTCAAGGCACTGTTCAGCGCACTCAATCGCTCGCTGAGCCAGCCAGAGGCGAAAGCGGCTTGATCGAGCGCTGAAATGCAAAAGGCCCCGGAGTGAAAGCCCCGGTGCCTTTTTCATATCTGAGTTTTTTGTGCCGCCTTCACTGGCCCTATCGCGAGCAGGCTCACTCCTACAAGGGGAATGCATTCCAATTGTAGGAGTGAGCCTGCTCGCGATAGGGTCAGCTCAGGCAACAAAAAGGCTTAAGTGAACTCGAAGGTGTCGGCATCCAGATTCGCCGGAAACCGTTCGCGGTAAGCCGCCAACGGCGCCGCCTCCAGCACCACCTTGAACACCCCGTCCGCCTCCCCCGCCGCCAGCAACGTCTCGCCCTGGAAATCCAGCACCTGACTGTCGCCGGTGTAGGCGAAGCCCTTGCCATCGGTGCCAACCCGATTCACCGCTGCCACATAGCAGAGGTTTTCGATGGCTCGGGCCGGCAACAGGCGATTCCAGTGCAGGCGTCGCGCACCGGGCCAGTTGGCGGTGTACAGCAGCAGGTCAGTGTCCTGGGCGTCGCGGCTCCACACCGGGAAACGCAGGTCGTAGCAAATCAGCGGGCGAATGCGCCAGCCTTTCAATTCGAACTGCACCTGACGCTCGCCGGGGGTGTAATGGTTGTGTTCGCCGGCCATGCGGAACAGGTGACGCTTATCGTAATGCAGCACTTCGCCGTCCGGTCGCGCCCACAGCAGGCGGTTGCGATGGCTGCCGTCGGCGGCCTGGATGATCACGCTACCGGTGACCACTGCGTCAAGTTTCGCTGCCTGTATCCGTAGCCACTTGCTGGTCGGGCCGTTCTCGGCTTCGGCGAGGGTTTGCGACTCCATGGAAAAACCGGTGGTGAACATTTCCGGCAAGATAATCAGATCGGCACCCCGCGCCTGCTCGAGCAGCCCCTCGAAATGCTCAAGGTTGGCCTGGCGGTCATGCCAGGCCAGGCTGGTCTGGATCAGCGCCAGGTTAAGGTCGGGCAATGCACTCAGATCACGCATAGTTTTGCCGCCGCTTCACGCAGCGTCTCCTCGCGTTTGGCAAAGCACAAGCGCACCAGACGCTGGCCTTGCGGTGGTTTTTGGTAGAACACCGACACCGGAATACTCGCCACGCCATGCTCACGGGTCATCCACAGGGCCATCTCGACGTCATTCAGGTCGGGGCGAATCTGCGAATAGTCGACCAGTTGGAAATAGGTGCCGGTGACCCGAGTGAAACTGAAGCGCGACGGCGCCAGCAGGTCGCAGAACAGGTCGCGCTTGGCCTGATAGAAGCCCGGCAGCTCTTCGACGTGTTCAGGGTGCTCGGCCATGTAATCGGCCAGTGCGTATTGCAGCGGCGTGACACCGCAGAAACTCACGTACTGATGCACTTTACGCAGTTCGGCAGTAAGCGCTGGCGGTGCGACGACGTAGCCGGTTTTCCAGCCGGTGACGTGGTAGGTCTTGCCGAACGAACTGACCACGAATGCGCGCTGATACAGCTCCTCATGAGCCAGCACGCTGACATGCGGCACACCGTCGAATACCAGGTGTTCGTAGACTTCGTCGCTGATTACGTAGATGTCGCGATCACGAATCAACGCGGCCAGCTGATCCAGTTCGGCACGACTGATCAGCGCGCCGCTCGGGTTGTGCGGGGTGTTGAGAATGATCATCCGCGTGCGCGGGGTCAGGGCTGCACTGAGCTGATCGAAATCGATGGAGAAATCCTTCAAGCCCAGCTGCACATGCACGCAGCGGCCGCCGGCCAGTTCTACCGCAGGCTCGTAACTGTCGTAAGCCGGGTCGAAGACGATGACTTCGTCGCCGCTGTGGATAATTGCTTGAATGGCGCAGAAGATCGCTTGCGTGGCACCGGGCGTGACGGTCACTTCGTGATCGGCATCGACAGTGGCGCCGTAGCTGCGCGCGATTTTCGCGGCAATCTGCTGACGCAGCGCCGGCAGGCCGGTCATCGGCGAATACTGGTTATGGCCGCTGGCGATATGCCGACCCACCGCGTCACGCAGCGACTGCGGGCCGTCGAAATCCGGAAAGCCCTGAGACAGGTTGATCGCCCCGGTCTGCGCCGCGAGCTGAGACATCTGCGTGAAAATGGTGATGCCGACATTCGGCAGCTTGCTGGTGATCATCGGGGGATTCCTGGGCAGCACCCGGCTCTGACGACGGCGCGGGAGAGCCCGAGGATAGCCCATCCGGCGCCCATAAAAAAAGGGCGCCAACCGGCACCCTTCTCTATTACTGATCGTTCCCACGCTCTGCGTGGGAATGCATCCGGTGACGCTCTGCGTCACAACAACGGCGGAACGCGGAGCGTCCCTGGCGGCATTCCCACGCGGAGCGAGGGAACGATCCTGCAAGCGACCTTATTTCTTGTCGCGGCGTTTCTTGCTGGCTTTCTTGTTGTGCGACATCAAGCGACGCTTCTTGTTGACCTGGCGGTCGGTCAGCGTGTTCTTGTTGCCTTCGTACGGGTTCTCGCCGCCCTTGAACTCGATGCGGATCGGCGTACCGACCAGCTTCAGCACACGGCGGTAAGTGTTCTCCAGATAGCGCACGTACGACTTCGGCACTTTCTCGATCTGGTTACCGTGGATCACGATGATTGGCGGGTTGGCACCGCCCAAGTGCGCATAACGCAGTTTGATCCGGCGGTTGTTGACCATCGGTGGCGCGTGCTCGCCAACCGCATCTTCCAGGATCTGGGTCAGACGGTTGGTCGGCCAACGGGTGACCGCCGACTTGAACGAGTTTTGTACGGAAGCGTAGAGGTTGCCCACGCCCGTGCCGTGCAGTGCCGAGATGAAGTGGATGTCGGCGTAGTCAACGAAGAACAGTCGACGTTGCAGCTCGACCTTGACGAAGTCGCGCTCGCTCGGCGTCATGCCGTCCCACTTGTTGATCGCGATGACCAGCGCACGGCCCGACTCGATGGCGAAGCCCAGCAGGTTGAGGTCGTGATCGACCACACCCTCGCGGGCGTCCATCACGAAGATCACCACGTTGGCGTCTTTGATCGCTTGCAGGGTTTTGACCACGGAGAACTTTTCGACTTCTTCGTGGATCTTGCCGCGCTTGCGCACACCGGCGGTGTCGATCAGCGTGTACTTTTCCTCGTTGCGTTCGAACGGGATGTAGATGCTGTCGCGGGTGGTGCCGGGCTGGTCATACACAATCACCCGGTCTTCACCGAGCATACGGTTGACCAGGGTCGACTTGCCGACGTTCGGACGGCCGATGATGGCGATCTTGATCCCGTCTTTTTCGCTCGGGCCAGGAATGCGCTTGGCTTCCTCGCCTTCGGCGACGATTTCTTCCTCTTCACCTTCAGCCGGCTCGTCATCGTCTCGCGGGAAGTCGCTCAGGGCGGCTTCGAGCAATTGCGTGATGCCACGGCCATGAGCACCGGCGATCGGGATCGCGTGGCCCATGCCCAGCGGGGCGAATTCGGCGCGGGCCATTTCCGGGTCGATGTTGTCGACCTTGTTGGCGACCACGTGGGAACGCTTGTTACGCTTGCGCAGGTGTTCGGCGATCATCTGGTCAGCGGCGGTGAAACCGGCCTTGGCATCTACCAGGAACAGCACAACGTCTGCTTCTTCAATAGCCAGCAGCGACTGCTCGGCCATTTTTTCGTCCATACCATGTTCGTCACCGGAGATACCGCCGGTGTCGATCAGAATGTAGGAACGCCCTTGCCACTTGGCCTCACCGTACTGGCGATCACGGGTCAGACCGGACAGGTCGCCGACGATGGCGTCGCGAGTCCGAGTCAGGCGGTTGAACAAGGTGGACTTGCCGACGTTCGGTCGGCCCACCAGGGCGATTACGGGAACCATGCGGCTCTCCACTTCGTTATTTCAGAAAATACAAAAGCCGCTGCGAGGCAGCGGCTGGTGCTCGGGGCAACACTGTGGGAGTGAACAGGTTCACTTCCACAAGTGAAGCTGCCTGGGGTGTCAACCCCAAGCATAGGTGTTACTTGATGGTCAGGGCTTCCAGTTTGCCGCTGTTGCCATACACATAAATCATGTCACCCACCACCAGCGGACGGGCACGCAGGCCGTCGCTGTCGATGCGCTCACGGCCGACGAAACGACCGTCAACCTGACTCAGCAGGTGCAGATAACCTTCCAGGTCACCCACTGCAACATAGCTGGAGAACACTTCCGGAGCCGACAGCTGACGGCGAGCCAGCGCATCGTTGCTCCACAATGCGGTGGTAGAACGCTCATCGACGCCTTCAACGGTGCCCGAGGACAGGCTCACGTAGACGCTGCCGAAACCCTGAGCGATACCGGCGTAGCTCGAGGCATCGCGCTGCCAGAGTTGACGACCGCTTTCCACGTCCAGCGCCGCGACGCGACCCTGATAGCTGGCCACGTACAGCGTACCGCCGGACAGCAGCAGACCGCCGTCGATGTCGACTACGCGCTCCAGTTCCGAACGACCCTGTGGAATGGCGATGCGCTGTTCCCACACCGGCACGCCGTTGGAAATATCCAGGGCGACCACTTTACCGGTCGACAGGCCAGCCAGCGCCAGGCGGTTGGTCACCAGCGGTGCACTGGTGCCCCGCAGGGTCAGTACCGCCGGCGTGCTGTCATAGACCCAGCGCTGATTACCGGTGGAGGCATCCAGACCGATCAGACGATCGTCCTGGGTCTGCACCACCACCACGTCACCGTTATTGGCCGGCGGCGCGAGGACTTCACTGTTGACGCGAGCACGCCACTTCTCTTCACCGTTGCTGGTGTCCAGAGCGACGACTTCGCCACGCAGGGTACCGATCAACACCAGACCGTAACCAACGCCAACGGCGCCGGACACAGGCAGTTCAAGATCCTGTTCCCATTTCACGTCGCCATTGCTGCGATCCATGGCCATGACCACGCCGGTGACATCGGCGGCGTAGATGGTGTCACCATCGATCGCCGGCACCAGCATGTTGTAGGTTTCGCCCTGACCGTCACCGATCGAACGACTCCACTGCTTGTGCAGAACCACTTCTTCTTTGAAGTCGGTCAGTTCAGCCGGTGGCAATTCTTTCTTGCTGTTGCTGCTGCAACCCGCGGCCAGAAGGGCCAGAGCCAGCAATGCTGCATGCTTCCAACGGATCACGTCACGCATCCCCTTTGGCCAGGTCGTCGAGCTTGATTTGAAGGCCGCCGACTGCCGCTTCATCCGACAGTGCTGCCTTGGCTTTTTGATACGCCTTGTTCGCGTCATCGGTACGGCCCAGCTTCACCAGCAGGTCGCCCTTGAGTTCTTCGCGAGTGGCCAGGAACGCTTTGTCGGCATCGCCGTCGAGCAGCTTCAGGGCGTCTTCGGTCTTGTCCTGCGCGCCCAGCACCTGCGCCAGACGCTGACGGGCGATCTCGCCCAGCGCCGGGTTGGCCGGTTTGTCGACGATGGCTTTCAGCTCGTTGGCCGCATCGTCCAGCTTGCCGCTGTCGACCGCGACCTTGGCGACGAACAGGCTGCCGTACTGCGCGTAGGCAGAACCGCCGAATTCGCTGTTGAGCTTGCCGGCCAGATCGGCAACGCGTGCGGCGTCTGGCTTGCCGTCAGGCGTCAGGGTGGTTTCCAGCAATTGCTGATAGAGCACCGAAGCGCCTTGCGACTGGTTGCTCTGATACTTGTGATAAGCCTGCCAGCCGAACACGATGACCAGCGCCAACAGGCCGCCGGTGACCAGAGGTTTGCCGTTGCGTGTCCACCAGTCCTTCAAATCCGCCAACTGTTCGTCTTCGGTACTCGACACCCCAATACTCCTTAATCGCTAAATCGGCTGTTAAGACAGCTTCAACCCTGCACGACGCAGGTGGCCAGGTGAGCGGCGAGCGCATCCCAGGCAATGCTTTGTTGTTCGCCCTGGCCACGCAGGGGTTTGAAACCTACCACTTGCTGGGCCATCTCGTCGTCACCGAGGATCAGTGCGTACAGCGCACCGCTCTTGTCGGCTTTCTTGAACTGGCTCTTGAAGCTGCCGGCGCCGGCATTGACTTGCAGGCGCAGGTTTGGAAGCTGATCGCGAACCCGCTCGGCCAGGGCCAGGCCGGCCAGTTCAGCCTGCTCACCGAAGGCGCACAGGTAGACGTCGACCTGACGGGAAATTTCTGCCGGGATCTGTTCGAGGGTTTCGAGCATCAGCACCAGACGCTCGATGCCCATGGCGAAACCGACGCCGGTGGTCGGCTTGCCGCCCATCTGCTCGACCAGACCGTCGTAACGGCCGCCCGCGCAGACGGTGCCCTGGGCGCCGAGCTTGTCGGTGACCCATTCGAAAACGGTTTTGCTGTAGTAATCGAGGCCGCGTACCAGTTTCGGGTTGAGCACGTACGGAATGCCCACCGCGTCCAGCCGCGCCTTCAGCCCTTCGAAGTGAGCACGGGACTCGTCATCGAGGTAATCGGCCATTTTCGGCGCATCGACCAGTACCGCCTGAGTGTCGGCATTCTTGGTGTCGAGCACGCGCAGCGGGTTGGTTTTCAGACGGCGCTGGCTGTCTTCGTCGAGCTTGTCGTGGTGCGCCGAGAGATACTCGACCAGCGCTTCACGATAACGCCCGCGGGACTCGCTGGTGCCGAGGCTGTTGAGTTCGAGCTTGACCGCATCACGAATGCCCAGCTCGCCCCACAGGCGCCAGGTCATGATGATCAGTTCGGCGTCGATGTCCGGACCGTCGAGGTTGAACACCTCCAGACCGATCTGGTGGAACTGACGATACCGGCCTTTCTGTGGACGCTCGTGGCGGAACATCGGGCCGATGTACCAGAGTTTCTGCACCTGACCGCCGCCGGTGATGCCGTGTTCGAGGACTGCGCGCACGCATGCGGCAGTACCTTCCGGACGCAGGGTCAGCGAATCGCCGTTGCGGTCTTCGAAGGTGTACATCTCTTTTTCGACGATATCGGTCACTTCACCGATCGAGCGCTTGAACAGCTCGGTGAACTCGACGATCGGCATGCGGATCTGCTTGTAACCATAGTTGTCCAGCAGACGCGCAACAGTGCCCTCGAAATAACGCCACAGTGGGGTCTGTTCGGGCAGGATGTCGTTCATGCCACGAATGGCTTGCAGAGACTTGCTCACAAAAATTCCTTAATTCGTTCGATCAGCCGCGCGCGATGACCGCAGCGTCAGCTTCGACCTTCTCGGCCGCTTTCTCGCGGATCAGCCGTTCCAGCTCATCCACCAGATTGTCATTCGTCAGTTTCTGCGACGGCTTGCCATCGATGTAAATCAGGTTTGGCGTGCCGCCGGTCAAGCCGATATGGGCTTCCTTGGCTTCGCCGGGGCCGTTGACCACACAACCGATCACCGCGACATCCAGCGGCACCAGCAGGTCTTCAAGGCGCCCTTCCAGCTCGTTCATGGTTTTCACCACATCGAAGTTCTGCCGCGAGCAACTCGGGCAGGCGATGAAGTTGATGCCACGGGAACGCAGATGCAAAGACTTGAGAATGTCGTAACCGACCTTCACTTCCTCGACCGGGTCGGCCGCCAGCGAGATGCGGATAGTATCGCCAATCCCTTCGGCGAGCAGCATACCTAGGCCGACGGCGGATTTCACTGTGCCCGAACGCAATCCGCCGGCTTCGGTGATACCCAGGTGCAGCGGCTGGACAATTTCTTTCGCCAGCAGGCGGTAGGCTTCGACGGCCATGAAGACGTCGGAGGCCTTCACGCTGACCTTGAAGTCCTGGAAATTCAGGCGTTCGAGGTGTTCAACGTGACGCAAGGCGGATTCAACCAGCGCCGCCGGGGTCGGCTCGCCGTATTTCTTTTGCAGGTCTTTTTCCAGCGAGCCGGCGTTGACACCGATGCGGATCGGAATCCCGCGATCACGCGCTGCATCGACCACCGCACGCACACGGTCTTCGCGACCGATGTTGCCCGGGTTGATGCGCAGGCAGTCCACACCCAGTTCGGCAACGCGCAAGGCAATGCGGTAATCGAAGTGAATGTCGGCAACCAATGGCACCTTGACCAACTGCTTGATCTTGCCGAACGCCTCGGCGGCGTCCATGTCCGGCACCGAAACGCGGACAATATCGACGCCGGCAGCTTCCAGACGGTTGATCTGCGCAACGGTGGCGGCGACGTCATTGGTGTCGCTGTTGGTCATGCTCTGCACCGCGATCGGCGCATCGCCGCCCACCGGTACGTTGCCGACCCAGATCTTGCGCGAAACGCGACGTTTGATTGGAGATTCGCCGTGCATGACTTATTGACCCAACTTCAGGCGAGCAGTCTCGCCACTGGTGAACGGAGCGATATCGACCGGCTGGCCGTTGTAGCTGACCTGTGCGGCGCGAGCGACACCCAGGCGGACGTTGAGTGGCGGCTTGCCGGCCACGGTCACGCTGTCGCCTTTGTGTTTCAGACCGCTGAAAATCACCTTGCCACGGCCGTCGGTCACCTGCGCCCAGCAATCGGCGCTGAATTGCAGCTGGACCTGACCTTCGCCGGCAACCGGCGCTGCCGCTTCAGGGCTGGCCGCGGGTGCAACGGGCGCGGTTGGAGCGGCGACGGTTGGCGCCGGCGTTGCGACATTTGGCACCGGAGCGGCGGGCGCGGCAACGGTTGGCGCTGGGGTATGAGCCGGGGCGGTCGGCGCGACGCTCGGAGCCACCGGTGCCGCTGGCGCGGTGGCCGGCGCAGTAGCTTCGGCACCGGTCGATTCGGCGCTGGTTTCGGATTGTGGCAACGCCAGTGCGGTCGAGCTGTCGGCCTGATTCTCTTCGACAGCCTGATCTTCCGGCTCGTCGATCGGATGAATCTGCGTGGTGCCGTCCGCGCCTTCGACTTCAACGTGTTCCGGCGTCAGAGCGGCCAGATCCTTGGTGCGCAGCGAGGTCTGATCCTGCCACCAGACGAAGCCGCCGCCGATGACCGCGATCAGCAACAGCAGGCTGACAATACGCAAAATGGTATGTGAAACCCGCACCGGCTCTTCGATACGACCGAGGGCGTGAACGTTGCTGCCCTGGGAATCGGTGCCGGTGGACTGGTCGAATTGCTGGACCAGTACGCTCTGGTCCATGCCGAGCAATTTGGCATAGGCGCGAATGTAACCGCGGGCGAAGGTATGCCCCGGCAACTTGTCGAACGCGCCGGCTTCAAGATTGCTCAGGGAAGTCACGGTGAGGTTGAGCTTGAGGGCCACTTCGGCCAGCGACCAGCCATTGCTTTCGCGGGCCTGGCGCAGGGTCTCACCGGGGTTTACGCGATTCGCTGCTACAACTTCGGGATGCGCCGCTTTCATCATTGCTCCGACAGGTATTGCTGATATTCCGGCGTACCGGGATAGAGTCGTTTTAATTGCAGGCCGTAACTGGCGGCCTTGTCGCGATCTTCAAACACTTTTGCCAGCCGAACGCCGAGCAATAGACTACGTGCATTCTGTTCGGTCAACTGGCTGAAACGGTCGTAAAAGTCACGCGCGAGCACATAATGCCTGTCTTCGAAGGACAACTCAGCCATTTCCAGCAGCGCGCGCGGTTGTTGACGGTTCAAACGCAGGGCTTTTTCCAGTTGCTGCTGCGCCAGATCGCGCTGCCCAAGCTTCGCTGCAGTCATGCCGAGGTTTTCGAACACCCGCGAACGCTCAGGATACAGGGTATCGGCGGCAGCCTGTTCAAATCGCTCGTAGGCTTCTTTATAGCGCTGTTCTTCGTAGAGAAAACTGCCGTAGTTGTTGAGGATGCGCGCATCGGCGGGACGCGAGGACAAGGCCTTGCGAAAGTGCTCGTCGGCCAGTTGGGGTTCCATCTCGGACTGAAACACCAGACCGAGCGCCGCATTGGCGTCAGGATCGGAATCGTCGAGTTCCAGCGCCTTTTTCAATGGCACCTTGGCCCGTTCGGTCATGCCCTGCTGCAGGTAACCCAGGCCCAACTGCACGTAGGCAGCCCGCGCTTCATCGCGGCCCTTGCTGGTCTTCATCGGGTTGTAGTCACCCGACAGGACACAACCAGCACACAGGCTGGCCAACAGCAACAGCAGCGCAAAGCGCAGGGACATAGAGATCCTCTCTTAGTGAGTGTTCGTGGCGTTCTGAGCCAGATCGCTGTCGGCGCTCAACTCACGCACAGCGATGTAACGTTCACTGCGACGGGTGCGATCCAGCACCTGCCCTACCAATTGACCACATGCAGCGTCGATGTCCTCACCACGGGTGGTGCGCACGGTGACGTTGAAACCGGCCTGATGCAACTGATCCTGGAAGCGGCGAATCGCGTTGTTGCTTGGCCGCTCGTACCCGGAATGCGGGAACGGGTTGAACGGGATCAGGTTGATCTTGCACGGGATATCCTTGAGCAACTCGATCATTTCCACCGCGTGCTCAAGCTTGTCGTTGACGTCCTTGAGCAAGGTGTACTCGATGGTCAGCACACGTTTCTCGCCGAGGGCGGACATGTAGCGCTGGCACGACTCGAGCAGCATCTTAAGCGGATATTTCTTGTTGATCGGCACCAATTGGTTACGCAATGCGTCATTCGGTGCGTGCAGGGACAACGCCAGGGACACGTCGATGTGCTTGGCCAGCTCATCGATCATCGGCACCACACCCGAAGTGGACAGGGTCACGCGGCGCTTGGAGATCCCGTAGCCGAGGTCATCCATCATCAGATGCATGGCGGCGACGACGTTGTCGAAGTTCAGCAACGGCTCGCCCATGCCCATCATCACCACGTTGGTGATGGCGCGGTCGACGGTGGCCGGGACGCTGCCGAAAGATTTATTGGCAATCCACACCTGACCGATGACTTCGGCGGCGGTGAGGTTGCTGTTGAAGCCTTGCTTGCCGGTGGAGCAGAAACTGCAATCCAGGGCACAGCCTGCCTGGGACGAAACGCACAGAGTGCCGCGCTTGCCCTGGGGAATGTACACGGTCTCGACACAGCTGCCGGACGCCACGCGCACCACCCATTTACGGGTGCCGTCGCTGGAGATGTCCTCGCTGACCACTTCCGGACCACGCACTTCGGCAATGGCCTTGAGCTTGTCGCGCAAGGCCTTGCTGACGTTCGTCATGGCGTCGAAATCATCGACGCCAAAGTGGTGAATCCATTTCATTACCTGACCGGCACGGAAACGCTTCTCCCCGATTGAGTCGAAGAATTTTTCCATTTCCGGCTGGGTCAGACCCAGCAGGTTGGTTTTCACAGTCGATGTCGTCATGGATTCACCTTCACTCTTAAGCCAATGCTTAGCGAGTGGTTACTTCAGTAGCTGCGAAGAAGTAAGCGATTTCGCGAGCAGCAGCGGCTTCGGAGTCCGAACCGTGAACGGCGTTGGCGTCGATCGACTCGGCGAAGTCAGCACGGATGGTGCCGGCAGCCGCTTCTTTAGGGTTGGTAGCGCCCATCAGCTCACGGTTGCGAGCGATGGCGTTTTCGCCTTCCAGAACCTGAACGACGACCGGGCCCGAAGTCATGAATGCAACCAGGTCACCGAAGAAACCGCGCTCGCTGTGCTCAGCGTAGAAGCCTTCGGCTTCAGCTTTGGACAGTTGCTTCAGTTTCGAAGCTACAACGCGCAGGCCAGCGTCTTCGAAGCGAGTGGTGATCTTGCCGATCACGTTTTTAGCAACGGCGTCAGGCTTGATGATGGAGAAAGTACGTTGAACAGCCATGGTGTAACTCCAGAAACGGTAATTTGCGAAAAATTAAACCCGCGAATTATACGCGGGTTCTTGGGTATTGCCTAACCTGCGAGACGATCAGTCCAATTCTGCGGCCCAAAGCTCCTGAACCGCTTCCAGCACCTTCTCGCCGACCCGGCCGGAAGTGCTGTCGAAGTCAGGCAGCTCAAGGATCATTTGCTGCAGACGGACGAAACCTACCGAGTACGGATCGAGCCCTTCGTGGGCCTCGGCCAGCTCTTCGGCAATGCGTTGAACATCATTCCAACCGTAGCTCATGACAGTCTTACCAGTCAGTGCGGCGCTTCGGCCGCATGGTTAAGCGAATATTTCGGAATCTCGACGGTGAGGTCTTCCTCACCAACGATAGCCTGACAGGCCAGACGCGATTGCGCCTCCAGACCCCAGGCACGATCGAGGAAGTCTTCTTCCAGCTCATCGGCTTCTTCCAGCGAGTCGAAACCCTCGCGGATGATGCAGTGGCAAGTGGTGCAGGCGCAGACGCCGCCACAGGCACTTTCCATCTCGATGTGGTGCTCGTGGGCCAGTTCGAGAATCGACGTGCCGGGCTCAGCCTCGACCACCATGCCTTCAGGGCAGAACTTCTCGTGGGGCAGAAAAATGACCTGCGGCATCAGATATCCTCGATTTCATTCAGGTTGCGCCCCGACAGAGCGGCTTTGACCGTCTGATCCATGCGGCGGGCAGCAAAAGCATCGGTCACTTGCGACAGACGCTTGGTCTGCTGCTCGATGGCATAGCCATCGGTGCCTTTCATCAGTTCGGCCAGTTCCTGCATCTGCAGGTCGATGACCATGCGCTCTTCGGCGTCGAGCAAACGCTCGCCATCCGTCTCCAGAGCGCCCTGCACCGCTTCGAGCAGGCGCTGGGCATCGACTTGCTGTTCACGCAGAACGCGAGCAACCTTGTCGTCACTGGCGTACTGGAACGAATCCTTGAGCATTTTGGCGATTTCGCCGTCGGTCAGACCGTAGGACGGCTTGACCTGAATGCTCGCCTCGACGCCCGAACCCAGCTCACGGGCGGAGACGCTGAGCAGACCGTCAGCATCGACCTGGAAGGTCACACGAATCTTCGCTGCACCGGCGACCATCGCTGGAATGCCACGCAATTCGAAGCGCGCCAGCGAACGGCAGTCGCTGATCAGCTCGCGCTCACCCTGCAGCACGTGGATCGCCATGGCCGACTGGCCGTCTTTGTAGGTGGTGAAATCTTGCGCGCGAGCGACGGGGATGGTGGTGTTGCGCGGAATCACCTTCTCCATCAGGCCGCCCATGGTTTCCAGGCCCAGGGACAACGGAATCACATCGAGCAGCAGCAGTTCGCCGCCATCGCGCTTGTTGCCGGCCAAGGTGTCAGCCTGGATCGCAGCCCCGATGGCCACCACTTGATCCGGGTCGATTTCGGTCAGCGGCTGGCGACCAAAGGCTTCGGCGACCGCTTCGCGAACACGCGGCACACGGGTCGAACCGCCCACCATGACCACGGCATGCACGTCTTCCAGCTCGATACCGGAATCGCGAACGGCGCGGCGGCAGGCCTTCAGGCTGCGCGCGACCATCGGCTCGATCAACGCATCGAAGGCCTGGCGAGTCAGCTGGGCTTTCCAGTCGCCATAGGCCACTTCCACACTGGCCGCATCGGTCAGGGCTTCTTTGGCCGCACAAGCGGTTTGCAGCAGATTGCGTTGTGCACCCGGATCGAGATCGGCGGACAGGCCGGCGCTCTCGATGATCCAGCCGGCAATGGCGTGATCGAAGTCATCGCCGCCCAGCGCGCTGTCGCCGCCAGTGGCCAGAACCTCGAACACACCGCCGGTCAGGCGCAGAATTGAAATATCGAAGGTACCGCCGCCCAGGTCGTAGATAGCGACCAGACCTTCGGCGTGCTGGTCGAGACCGTACGCGACAGCAGCGGCGGTCGGCTCGTTGAGCAGACGCAGCACGTTCAGACCGGCGAGTTTTGCCGCGTCCTTGGTAGCCTGGCGCTGAGCATCATCGAAGTAGGCAGGAACGGTTATCACCGCGCCCACCAGCTCACCGCCCAAGGTCGCTTCAGCGCGCTGACGCAGGACCTTGAGGATATCGGCAGAAACTTCGACCGGGCTTTTCGGGCCCTGCACGGTGTCGATAAACGGCATGTGCGACTCGCCGCCGACGAAGCGGTACGGCAGTTGCTCGCCCAATTGCTTGACGTCGGACAGACCACGACCCATCAAGCGCTTGACCGACAGCACGGTATTCAAAGGATCCGCGGCTGCGGCCAGCTTGGCCGATTCGCCGACTTCGACGCGATCGGCGTGATAACGCACGGCGGAAGGCAGGATGACCTGCCCGTTGGCGTCGGCCAGCGGTTCGGAGACACCGCTGCGCAGCGCAGCGACGAGCGAATTGGTAGTGCCCAGGTCGATGCCGACAGCCAGACGACGCTGGTGCGGTTGAGGACTTTGGCCGGGTTCGGCGATCTGCAGTAGAGCCATGGTAATCAGGTCTTGTCTGTCTATCAGGCGTGCAATCAGGGCAGCACTGGGTTAATCGTCGAGGCGCTCTTCTAGCTGGCGCACTTCGTAGGTGAGCTTGTCGAGGAACTGCATGCGCCGCATCAGGCGTTCGGCCTGTTCGCGTTGCGCTGCGTCATCCCAACAGGCTGCGAAGCTTTCATTGAGCTGTTCCTGAGCGGCCTTGAGGCGACGCTTGAATACCGCGACACCATCGAGATCGGCACTGTCCTGCAGGTCTTCGAGCTCTTCGCGCCATTGCATCTGCTGCAAAAGAAACTCGGGATCGTGGACGGTGACTTCCATCGGCACTTCATTCCCGCTGATCTTCAGCAGGTAGCGCGCACGCTGGGCCGGGCTCTTGAGCGTCTGGTAGGCGTCGTTGAGCCGTGCCGACTGCTCGAGCGCCGAACGCTGCTCGCGCTCGGAAGCGTCGGCAAAGCGGTCAGGGTGAACCCCGCGCGCCAGCTCGCGATAGCGCGTGGCCAACTGCTCGAGATCCAGGCGGAAGCTCGGTTGCAGCTCGAATAAAGCGAAATGACAAGGAATACCCACGACAAGCCTCAGATGTTGAAGCTTTCGCCGCAGCCACATTCACCGCGTACGTTGGGGTTGTTGAACTTGAAGCCTTCGTTCAACCCTTCCTTGACGAAATCGAGCTCGGTGCCGTCCAGGTAGGTCAGGCTTTTCGGGTCGATGATCACTTTCTGACCATGACTTTCGAAAACCTGATCGTCTTCACCGACTTCGTCGACGAATTCCAGTACATAGGCGAGGCCGGAACAGCCCGTGGTGCGCACACCCAGGCGGATACCCTCGCCCTTGCCGCGCCCCGCAAGGGAACGCTGCACATGCTTAGCTGCCGCTTCTGTCATCTGGATTGCCATGAAAACTCCTTACCGTAACGCGGATCAGATCAAGCCTTTCTTCTGCTTGTAATCGCGAACAGCCGCTTTGATAGCGTCTTCAGCCAGTACCGAGCAGTGGATTTTCACTGGCGGCAAGGCCAGTTCTTCGGCCAGCTGAGTGTTCTTGATGGTTTCGGCTTCGTCCAGGGTCTTGCCCTTCATCCACTCGGTGGCGAGGGAGCTGGAAGCGATAGCCGAACCGCAGCCGTAGGTCTTGAACTTGGCGTCTTCGATAACGCCCTGGTCGTTGACCTTGATTTGCAGACGCATCACGTCGCCGCACGCCGGTGCGCCGACCATGCCGGTGCCGACATCAGGGTCTTCCGCGTTCATCTTGCCGACGTTGCGCGGGTTTTCGTAGTGGTCGATGACCTTTTCGCTGTAAGCCATGATTCTCAATCCTCACTCATCAGGGCCGCTCTTGAGCCCCTGCAACTGCGCTGCGTGAACCGCCGCGTCGCTACAGGACCTGTATCCGGCGGCTTCTTTGGTTAGTGTGCCGCCCACTCGATTTTCGAGATATCGACGCCATCTTTGTACATGTCCCACAGCGGCGACAGAGCGCGCAGCTTGGTAACGGCCTCGCAGACTTTCTGCGCGGCGTAGTCGATTTCTTCTTCGGTGGTGAAGCGGCCGAAGGTAAAGCGGATCGAGCTGTGTGCCAGTTCGTCGTTGCGGCCCAGGGCGCGCAATACGTACGAAGGCTCCAGCGACGCCGAGGTGCACGCCGAACCGGACGAAACCGCCAGATCCTTGAGTGCCATGATCAGCGACTCGCCTTCAACGTAGTTGAAGCTCAGGTTCAGGTTGTGCGGAACGCGCGCGCTCAGGCTGCCGTTGACGTACAACTCTTCCAGATGCTCGACCTGCTTGTAGAAACGGTCGCTCAAGGCTTTGATGCGTACGTTTTCAGCGGCCATGTCTTCTTTTGCCACACGGAACGCTTCGCCCATGCCGACGATCTGGTGGGTCGCCAGGGTGCCGGAACGCATGCCACGCTCGTGACCGCCGCCGTGCATGGTCGCTTCGATGCGCACACGTGGCTTGCGGCTGACGTACAGCGCGCCGATGCCTTTAGGACCATAGGTCTTGTGGGCGGAGAACGACATCATGTCGACTTTCAGTTTCTGCAGGTCGATGTCGACCTTGCCAGTGGACTGAGCGGCGTCGACGTGGAACAGCACGCCCTTGGAGCGCAGCAGTTCGCCGATTGCAGCGATGTCGTTCACAGTGCCGATTTCGTTGTTCACGTGCATCACCGACACCAGAATCGTGTCTTCGCGCAGTGCCGCATCGATCATCGCCGGAGTGATCAGACCGTCTTCGGTCGGCTCCAGGTAGGTCACTTCGAAACCTTCACGCTCCAGTTGGCGCATGGTGTCGAGTACGGCCTTGTGTTCGATCTTGCTGGTGATCAGGTGCTTGCCCTTGGAGGCGTAGAAATGTGCCGCACCCTTGATTGCCAGGTTGTCGGACTCGGTAGCACCGGAGGTCCAGACGATTTCGCGCGGATCGGCATTGACCAGATCGGCCACCTGACGACGGGCGTTTTCGACCGACTCTTCAGCCTTCCAGCCGAATACGTGAGAGCGCGACGCCGGGTTGCCGAAGTTTCCGTCAACCAGCAGGCATTCACTCATTTTTTGCGCAACACGCGGATCAACCGGGGTGGTCGCAGAGTAATCAAGGTAAATCGGCAATTTCATGGACTATCTCCTAAATCAGGGCTGGCGTGCCGTTGGCTCTCTGGCGGTCATTCGACGGCGGACGCTTCAATCTTGTCCAGGCGTGGCGCCTTGCTGTTGCAACGGCGCTGGTCCTGACGCTGGGCTACTTCTTGCACCTCACGGCGAGTCACAAGATCAGCCAAGCTGATACCACTTAGAAATTCGTGAATCTGCAGGCTCAGGTCGCACCACAGATGGTGGGTCAGGCAGGTGTCGCCGGAATGGCAATCGCCCTGGCCCTGGCACTTTGTGGCGTCAACCGATTCGTTCACCGCATCGATCACCTGGGCGACCTGGATGCCCTGCATGTCGCGGGACAACTGGTAGCCACCACCCGGACCGCGAACACTGGAAACCAGGTTGCTGCGACGCAGTTTGGCGAACAGCTGTTCGAGGTAGGACAGGGAGATGCCTTGGCGCTCGGAGATATCGGCCAGGGACACCGGCCCGTGCTGCGCGTGCAACGCCAGGTCAAGCATGGCGGTCACGGCGTATCGGCCTTTTGTAGTCAGTCGCATGGACAGTTACCACGGAGTTCAGAATGGGCGGGAGTATGCGATTCCCGAGCATTTAAGTCAACTATAAGACCTAGTGCTTTAGTCGGGTTTACCCGCAAAAGAGCGCGCGCACTATAGCAAAGGCCCGCGGCGTACAGCCAGCGCAACCGTGTAATCGTTCATCGCGAGCAGGCTCACTCCTACAGGGGAACGCATTTCAAAATGTAGGAGTGAGCCTGCTCGCGATAGCAGCACCGCGATTTAACTGACTTGACTCTGATCCTTGCCCTTCACACAGGCGAAGTCTTCTTCACGCAGCTCAGGCAGATCTTTCGCACAGTAATTGCTACCCAGATCCTTCAACGCGCCGCACATGCCTTCCAGACGCCCGTCGACCGCTTGCAGGTGATCGAGCAACTGGCCAATGGCGCGCGCCACCGGGTCGGGCATGTCTTCGCTGACGCCATAAGCATCGAAACCGATCTTCTCGGCCATGGCCTTGCGCTTGGCGTCCTGCTCTTCATCGGACTTGACGATGATGCGCCCTGGAATCCCCACCACAGTGGCACCCGGCGGTACCTCCTTGGTCACCACTGCATTGGAACCGACCTTGGCGCCAGCACCGACCGTAAAAGGACCCAGCACTTTGGCGCCCGCACCGACCACCACACCATCACCCAGCGTCGGATGGCGCTTGCCCTTGTTCCAGCTGGTGCCGCCGAGGGTCACGCCCTGATAAATGGTCACGTCGTCGCCGATCTCGGCGGTCTCACCGATAACGATGCCCATGCCGTGATCGATGAAGAAACGCCGCCCGACCTTCGCGCCCGGATGAATCTCGATGCCGGTCAGCCAGCGGCCAAAGTTCGACACCAGTCGCGCCAGCCACTTCAGATCGTTGCGCCAGAGCATGCCGGCCAGACGATGAATCCAGATCGCATGCATGCCGGGGTAGCAGGTCAGGACTTCAAAAGCGTTACGCGCCGCCGGGTCTCGATGGAATACGCTCTGGATATCTTCACGCAAACGCTCAAACATCATTCAGTCCTTCCGCTTAAGAAGCTCACCACGGGCCGCTTTCTGGGTTTCCGTGAGAATGCCCCGCAAAATATTCATTTCCGCCCGGCTGACCGAGCTGCGTCCGTACAACCGGCGCAGGCGCGCCATCAAGTGCCGAGGCTTTTCCGGATCGAGAAATTCGATCGCGACCAGCGTCTGCTCCAGGTGCTCATAAAAGCGCTCCAGCTCATCCATGGTCGCCAGTTCGGCGCTTTTCACCGACGCGACTTCTTCTTTCTCGACCTTGCTCGGCTGACCCTGCGAGGCCAGCCAGGCCATGCGCACTTCGTAGCTCAACACCTGCACCGCCGCCCCGAGGTTCAGCGAACTGAACGTCGGGTCGGAAGGGATGTGCACGTGGAAGTGACATCGCTGCAGCTCTTCGTTGGTCAGGCCGGAATCTTCACGACCGAACACCAAAGCGATTTCGGCGCCCTGCCCGGCTTCTTCGATAACCTTGGTTCCGCATTCACGCGGATCGAGCAGCGGCCATGGGATACGCCGATCCCGCGCACTGGTCCCGAGGACCAGATTGCAGCCGACCAAGGCGTCTTCCAAAGTGGCGACGACTTGCGCGTTTTCAAGGATGTCTCCGGCACCGGATGCGCGGGCATCGGCTTCATGGTGCGGAAACTGGCGTGGCTCGACCAGCACCAGACGCGACAGACCCATGTTTTTCATGGCGCGCGCGGCCCCGCCGATGTTGCCGGGGTGACTGGTATTGACCAGGACGACACGAATGTTCTGCAGCAAGGGAGGCGCTCTCGGACATTGGAAAGGGGGGCAAATCTTACAGAACAGCCTACCGTTAAGCTATGAAAGCGAACAGCGTCCTTCACCTGAAGAAAAGTTCTGATAGAATGCGCGGCTTTCTTTAACAACCTTAGGTGACACATCCATGCAGCCCATGCTGAATATCGCGCTGCGCGCCGCCCGCAGCGCCAGTGAACTGATCTTCCGCTCCATCGAGCGCCTGGATACCATCAAGGTCGACGAAAAAGACGCCAAGGATTATGTATCCGAGGTTGATCGCGCCGCTGAACAGAAAATCATCGATGCCCTGCGCAAGGCTTACCCGAATCACTCGATCCAGGGTGAAGAGACGGGCCTGCACGCCGGCACCGGCATCGAAGGCGAAGAGTACCTGTGGATCATCGATCCGCTGGACGGCACCACCAACTTCCTGCGTGGCATTCCGCACTTCGCGGTCAGCATCGCCTGCAAATACCGTGGTCGCCTGGAACACGCCGTGGTTCTGGACCCGGTGCGCCAGGAAGAATTCACCGCCAGCCGTGGTCGCGGCGCACAACTGAACGGTCGTCGCCTGCGCGTCAGCGGCCGCACCAGCCTCGACGGCGCCCTGCTGGGTACCGGCTTCCCGTTCCGCAACGACCAGATGGACAACCTCGACAACTACCTGGGCATGTTCCGCTCCCTGGTCGGCCAGACTGCCGGCATCCGCCGCGCTGGCGCAGCGAGCCTGGACCTGGCCTACGTGGCTGCCGGTCGTTTCGATGCGTTCTGGGAGTCGGGTCTGTCCGAGTGGGACATGGCAGCAGGCGCCCTGCTGATTCAAGAAGCCGGCGGCCTGGTGAGCGACTTCACCGGCGGTCACGACTTCCTTGAGAAAGGCCACATCGTTGCCGGCAACACTAAATGCTTCAAGGCAGTCCTGACGGCGATCCAGCCGCACCTGCCGGCTTCGCTGAAGCGCTAAGCTGACGGCGAAACGCAAAAAGCACCCTTCGGGGTGCTTTTTTTATGCCCACAAATTGCCTGACACACCACAAACCCAATGTAGGAGCGAGCCTGCTCGCGATAGCGGTGTTTCAGCCACCACCTGTTTTGAACGATAAATAGCTATCGCGAGCAGGCTCACTCCTACAAGGGATTGTGGTGATGCTTAAATCCCAGGCACAAAAAAAGCACCCCGCAGGGTGCTTCTTTTAAAACCGTAAAACCTTACTGACCCGGCTCGTTCTGCGACAGGATCAGCTTGCCTTCCTTGTCGACCGGAATCTGATTGCCCGGATCGCGGTCCATCCGCACTTTGCCTTCCTTACCATCGAGCGAGTAACGCACGTCGTAACCGACGACCTTGTCGCTGATGTCATTGACCGTGTTGCAGCGGGTTTGCGTGGTGGTGTAGGTGTCACGCTCCTGCATGCCCTCCTGCACCTTGTTGCCCGCGTAACCGCCACCGACCGCACCGGCCACCGTGGCAATTTTCTTGCCGGTGCCGCCGCCAATCTGGTTACCCAGCAAACCACCGGCCAGCGCGCCGACCACGGTCCCAGCGATCTGGTGTTGATCTTTTACCGGCGCCTGACGGGTCACCGTTACATCCTTGCATACTTCACGTGGAGTCTTGATCTGTGTCTTGACCGGCTCAACGGCTAGCACTTGCGCATACTCAGGGCCGCTTTTAACCAGGCTGTAGGTGGCAACAGCACCCCCGGCTGTAACACCGACAGCACCCAATACCGCACCAACCAGCAACGACTTGTTCACATGAACCTCCTGACCATCACATGCGGGACGCGCCCGCGCTTCTCCCAGCCTTGGAGCACAAAAAAAGGCGCGAGTTCAACTCGCGCCTTTCGTGGCCTGACAGCCGGGATTTCGAGGGCCGTTATGGACGGTCGTCGACTTCCTGCTCGGTATTGGCCGGAGGAATCAGATCCTCGGTGGTCAGGTTCAGCCAGATCAGCACCACGTTGGCGATGTAGATCGACGAGTACGTACCTGCCAGCACGCCGATGAACAGCGCGATGGAGAAGCCGAACAGGTTGTCGCCGCCGAAGATCAGCAGCGCCGCGATCGCCAGCAAGGTCGAGATCGACGTCGCCATGGTGCGCAGCAGGGTCTGGGTGGTCGAGATGTTGATGTTCTCGATCAGCGACGCCTTGCGCAGGACACGGAAGTTCTCGCGCACCCGGTCGAACACGACGATGGTGTCGTTTAGCGAGTAACCGATGATCGCCAGTACCGCCGCCAGCACCGTCAGGTCGAAGGTGATCTGGAAGAACGACAGGATACCGATGGTGACGATCACGTCGTGGATCAGCGACACGATGGCGCCGACCGCGAACTTCCACTGAAAGCGGAAAGCCAGGTAGATCAGGATGCCGCCGAGCGCCAGGAGCATGCCGAGGCCGCCCTGGTCGCGCAGTTCTTCACCGACCTGCGGGCCGACGAACTCGACACGCTTGACCGTCGCCGGGTTGTCGCCGCCGACTTTCTGCAGCGCTTCCGCGACCTGATGGCCGAGCTGCGGGTCTTCACCCGGCATGCGCACCAACAGGTCAGTCGTGGCGCCGAAGTTCTGCACGACGGCTTCGTGGTAACCCGAAGTCGCCAACTGCTCGCGGACCTTGGTGACATCGGCCGGACGCTCGTAGGTCAGCTCGATGAGCGTACCGCCGGTGAAGTCCAGGCCCCAGTTCATGCCTTTGGTGACAACGCTGAATACCGCCAGCAGGGTCAGAAAAACCGTGACGCCGAACGCGAAGTTGCGAACGCCCATGAAGTTGATAGTACGTAACATGGCAGCCCCTTAAATCCACAACTTCTTGAAGTCACGCCCGCCAAAGATCAGGTTGACCATTGCGCGGGTCACCATGATGGCCGTGAACATCGAGGTAAAGATCCCGAGGGACATGGTCACTGCGAAACCCTTCACCGGGCCGGTGCCCATAGCGAAGAGAATGCCGCCGACCAGCAAGGTGGTCAGGTTGGCGTCGAGAATCGCGGTGAATGCCCGGCCGAAGCCTTCGTTGATTGCGCGCTGCACGGTCATGCCGGCGGCGATCTCTTCACGGATCCGCGAGAAGATCAGCACGTTGGCGTCGACCGCCATACCCATGGTCAACACGATACCGGCGATGCCCGGCAGGGTCAGCGTGGCACCCAGCAGCGACATCAGCGCCAGCAACAACACCATGTTCACCGCCAGCGCGACGGTGGCGATAACGCCGAAGAAGCGGTAGATGGCGATGATGAACAGCGACACGAACAGCATGCCCCACAGCGACGCGTCGATACCTTTGGTGATGTTGTCAGCACCCAGGCTCGGACCGATTGTGCGCTCTTCGGCGAAGTACATCGGCGCCGCCAGACCACCGGCACGCAGCAGCAGCGCCAGCTCGGACGATTCGCCCTGGCCGTTCAGGCCGGTGATACGGAACTGCGCACCCAGCGGCGACTGAATGGTCGCCAGGCTGATGATCTTCTTCTCTTCCTTGAAGGTCTGCACCGGCACGTCTTTCTCGACGCCGTTGACGACCTGCTTGGTGTAAGTCGTCACCGGGCGCTGCTCGATGAAGATCACCGCCATGCTGCGACCCACGTTAGAACGGGTCGCGCGGCTCATCAGCTCGCCACCGTGGCCATCCAGACGGATGTTCACTTCTGGCGTGCCGTGCTCGCCGAAACCGGCCTTGGCGTCGGTGACCTGGTCACCGGTGATGATCAGGCCGCGTTCGATCTGCGCCGGCGGACGATTGCCTTCACGGAATTCAAACGACTCGGAAGTGGCTTTTGAAGCGCCCGGCTCAGCGGCCAGACGGAACTCGAGGTTGGCCGTCTTGCCGAGAATACGCTTGGCTTCGGCAGTGTCCTGCACGCCTGGCAGCTCAACCACGATGCGGTTGGCGCCCTGACGCTGAACGATCGGTTCGGCAACACCCAGCTCGTTGACTCGGTTACGTACCGTGGTCAGGTTCTGCTTGATGGAGTATTCACGGATTTCCGCCAGCTTGGCCGGGGTCATCGCCAGACGCAGCACCGGTTGACCGTTGAGGTCGGCCGGAACAATGTCGAAATCGTTGAAGTTCTTGCGGATCAGGCTGCGAGCCTGTTCGCGGCTGTCTTCGTCAGCGAAGCCCAGCTGAATGGCACCGCCCAGTTGCGGCAGGCTGCGATAGCGCAGCTTCTCTTTGCGCAGCAGGCTCTTGACGTCGCCTTCGTAGACTTTCAGGCGTGCATCGAGGGCTTTGTCCATGTCCACTTCAAGCAGGAAGTGCACACCACCGGACAAGTCCAGACCCAGCTTCATCGGGTGCGCGCCCAGATTGCGCAGCCATTGCGGAGTGGTCTGTGCCAGGTTCAGCGCAACGACGTAGTCATCACCCAATGCCTTGCGCACAACGTCCTTGGCCGGCAGCTGATCTTCAGCCTTGCCCAGACGGATCAGACCGCCCTTGCCGCCCGAGGTCAGCGTGGCTGCCTTGACGTTGATGCCGGATTCTTTCAGCGCCGTGCTGACGCGATCCAGATCGGCCTGATTGACCTGCAGGGCCGTGCTGGCGCCGCTGATCTGAATGGCCGGGTCATCGGGGTAAAGATTGGGAGCGGAATAAATCAGACCGATCGCCAGCACCGCCAGGATCAGAATGTATTTCCACAGAGGGTATTTGTTCAGCATCACGCCGCCCGTTATGAACGCGGGGCGCCTTGCGCGCCCCGTCGATTGAGTAGAAGTTGTTGCTCTTAGATCGCTTTCAGCGTGCCTTTTGGCAGCGTGGCGGCGATGGCGCCTTTCTGGAACTTCATTTCAACGGTGTCGGAGACTTCCAGAACCACGAAGTCATCGGCAACCTTGGTGATCTTGCCGGCGATGCCGCCAGTGGTCACGACTTCGTCGCCTTTCTGCAGGCTGCTCAGCAGGTTCTTCTGCTCTTTGGCGCGCTTGGCCTGTGGACGCCAGATCATCAGGTAGAAGATGACCAGGAAGCCGACCAGGAAAATCCACTCGAAGCCGCCGCCCATTGGGCTTGCAGCAGCCGGTGCAGCTGCGTCAGCCATGGCGTTAGAGATAAAAAAGCTCATTTAGCACTCCAGTTGCAAATGTTGAATCTTGGGGTCAGAAAACTCAGTCCAAAGGCGGAACGGGAAGCCCGCGTTTGGCGTAGAAGGCATCGACAAAGGCGGCCAATGTACCCTGTTGAATAGCCTCGCGCAAACCAGCCATCAGCACCTGATAATGGCGCAAGTTATGGATGGTATTGAGCATGCTGCCGAGCATTTCGCCGCACTTGTCCAGGTGATGCAGATAAGCGCGCGAGAAGTTCTGGCAGGTATAGCAATCGCAGGTCGGATCCAGCGGCGATTCATCATGGCGATGGAACGCGTTACGGATCTTCAGCACGCCAGTATCAATGAACAGATGCCCATTGCGGGCATTACGGGTTGGCATCACGCAATCGAACATGTCCACACCGCGGCGCACACCCTCAACCAGATCTTCCGGTTTGCCAACGCCCATAAGGTAACGAGGTTTGTCAGCGGGCATCTGGCCCGGCAGGTAATCGAGCACCTTGATCATTTCGTGCTTCGGTTCACCCACCGACAGGCCGCCAATGGCGAGGCCGTCGAAGCCGATCTTGTCGAGGCCTTCGAGCGAGCGCATGCGCAGGTTTTCATGCATGCCGCCCTGGACGATGCCGAACAGCGCCGCCGTGTTGTCGCCATGGGCATTCTTCGAACGCTGCGCCCAGCGCAACGACAGTTCCATCGACACCCGCGCGACATCTTCATCGGCCGGGTACGGCGTGCATTCGTCGAAGATCATCACGATGTCGGAGCCGAGATCGCGCTGCACCTGCATCGACTCTTCCGGGCCCATGAACACTTTCGCGCCATCGACCGGCGAGGCGAAGGTCACGCCCTCCTCCTTGATCTTGCGCATCGCACCGAGGCTGAACACCTGGAAGCCGCCGGAGTCCGTCAGGATCGGGCCTTTCCATTGCATGAAATCATGCAGGTCGCCGTGCTCCTTGATCACCTGCGTGCCGGGACGCAGCCACAGGTGGAAAGTGTTGCCCAGAATGATCTCCGCGCCCGTGGCGACGATGTCACGCGGCAACATGCCCTTGACCGTGCCGTAGGTGCCGACCGGCATGAACGCCGGGGTCTCGACGGTGCCACGGGGGAAGGTCAGGCGACCACGGCGAGCCTTGCCATCGGTGGCCAGCAGCTCAAAGGACATTCGACATTCGCGACTCATTCTGTTTCCTCTGGGCCTGATTGTTCAGGGGCAGTTGGAGCGGGATTGCGGGTGATGAACATCGCATCACCGTAGCTGAAAAAGCGGTAACCGTTGTCGACCGCGGCTTTGTAGGCAGCCATGGTTTCCGGGTAACCGGCAAATGCCGAAACCAGCATCAACAGCGTGGATTCCGGCAAATGGAAATTGGTCACCAGGGCATCGACCACATGAAACGGCCGGCCCGGGTAGATAAAGATGTCGGTGTCGCCACTGAACGGCTTGAGTACACCATCACGCGCCGCACTCTCCAGCGAACGCACACTGGTCGTGCCGACCGCCACCACTCGACCACCGCGCGCACGGCATGCCGCTACGGCATCGACCACGTCCTGGCCGACTTCCAGCCATTCAGTATGCATGTGGTGATCTTCGATCTTGTCGACGCGCACTGGCTGGAACGTCCCCGCACCGACGTGCAGTGTGACGAACGCCGTCTCGACGCCCTTGGCCGCAATCGCTTCCAACAACGGCCGATCGAAATGCAGCCCCGCCGTCGGCGCCGCCACCGCGCCCAGACGCTCGGCGTACACGGTCTGATAACGCTCGCGATCCGAGCCCTCATCCGGGCGGTCTATATAAGGAGGCAACGGCATGTGCCCGACACGATCGAGCAGCGGCAGCACTTCTTCAGCGAAGCCCAGCTCGAACAACGCATCGTGGCGCGCCAGCATCTCGGCTTCGCCACCGCCGTCGATAAGGATCTTCGAACCCGGCTTCGGCGACTTGCTCGAGCGCACATGCGCCAGCACGCGGTGGCTGTCGAGCACGCGCTCAACCAGAATTTCCAGCTTGCCGCCGGACGCTTTCTGCCCGAACAGCCGCGCCGGAATCACCCGGGTATTGTTGAACACCATCAAATCGCCCGGGCGTAAATGCTCAAGCAAATCAGTGAATTGACGGTGTGCCAGGGCGCCGCTCGGCCCATCGAGGGTCAGCAGGCGACTACCGCGACGCTCGGCCAAAGGATGGCGGGCGATCAGCGAATCAGGAAGCTCGAAAGTAAAGTCAGCAACGCGCATGATGGGGTTCGTCTAGCAGGGCCGGAAAGTCTAGCGGAAATATCAAAAATTGACCATGAAACGTGATTGACCAACGGTAATGACCTCTCTATACTTCGCCGCCATTGAGCCCTGATGGCGGAATTGGTAGACGCGGCGGATTCAAAATCCGTTTTCGAAAGGAGTGGGAGTTCGAGTCTCCCTCGGGGCACCAAAATTAAGAAAGGTCTTGCTTTGCAAGGCCTTTTTTTTCGTCTGGCGGAAAGTGCCGCTCGCCTGCCGACGAGATACTCAAAAGGTCGACCCCATGGAAACCTCGCTGGAAACCATCGCCCTCTTCTCCCTCAAACTCGCCTACGAGGAGGAAGGCCTGAGCCCGATTTTGCGTGATGACATGGTCATGGGCGATTACCAGAAAGACATTTTCGAGCTGTTGGTCAAGCGCGGCGATGTGCAGGCGATTCAGTTCAAGATGAACGAATGCCTGAGCCTGGCGATGGATGCGTTGGGCGGTGTCGAGAAGCCGTTGGGGCGAGAGTTGAGCAAGTTGTCGGCGCAGTTGAGTCAGGCGCAGTCGCTGGAGCAGTTGGGGCAGCCGCTGCTCGCGATCAAGGGGTATTTGCGCGACATTCTTTGAATGCCGCGCGGGCATTGCTTAAGAAAACATCCCGGTATTTCTTCTGGTCAGCGATGCGCAGTCCATGACAGAGAAGGCATGGCGCGACGCTACTATTTTGCTATCTTGCCGTCCACTCTCTACTGACGCTTCCAGTCGTCGTCTCGGTCTCGTGGAAAGAAGGAAAATTCGATGGATGCTTTGTTGTGTGCAGGGGTCATGGCTGCCATGTGGTTTTGGGTCGTGCGCCAGCGTGGGAACTGGAATCTGCTGTTGGCCAACCTTGCCGGGGCTGGCAGCGCTGTAGTGGCAGGCATCGTCTTCACGCTGATTTATGACGGGCTGTTCGGCACGACCATGGCAACGCCCGGACTGCATGGCAGCCTGGTGACTTTCATGACCAGCGCAGGCGTCCTGGCGGGGGTTTGGTTGTGGATGGCCAAGCGGCGGCAGCCACAGCATCCGGTTGCCCGACAACTGCTTGCAGGCGTTTGTGGCTTCGCTGCGGGGATGGTCACGCTGGTGTTTCTGGCGGCTAATTATTTTCCGCAAGCGTAACCGGACGGCGCGTCTATTTTGTTATCTTGCCGGCCATCTTTGGCACACACCGTCGATGAGTGCCGTTTTCAGGTTATGAAGGTTCAAGGGAAAGGATCAAATGGAGTTTCTGCGTTTTCTGGCGTTTGTCGCGGTCTGGGGTTTGATGTGGCGCTGGGTGGTGAAGAACCGCGGTAGCTGGAATATTTTCTACAGCAACATTGTTGGCGCGGCGGGCGGTTTCATTGTCGGGTTGGTGGTGTTGTCGATCACGCTGTCGCTGTTTCCTTCTGCGTATAAAGACCAGCAGCCCGAGAGTGTCGTGGCGCAAAACGTCGAGCCGACCTCTGTGTTGCCTGAAGCCGAGGCAGTCACGCCCGCCACCGAGCTGAAAGATGCGCCGGCTTTTGCGGCCATCGAGCCGGACGACGCGCCGTCCCCTGCCGACTCGGCGTTGTTGCCGAACTACGCCAGCCGGGCACCAAAAACCATGGCGGTGCAGACCGTGCTCAATCAAAGCGACTATGAAGGTCGCATGGCCCTGGCCGCGCTGAACAAGAAATTGCGCGGCGACGAACAGGCCGACAAGTCGATGATCGCCTATGTGATGTGCAGCCCGTTCGTGACCAGCACCCTGCGCTATCCCGCTTCGGCGCGTTTTGCCGACAGCAAAGCGCTGGTCAGCCATCGCTTCAAGAATCAGGTCTACACCTTCAGCAACAGCGTCACCGCGCGCAACATGAATGGCGACGATGTCACCTACCGTTTCGATTGCTCTGTGCAAGAGCAGCCACGGGTTGACGCGACGGCTGGGGAATGGCGCTTGCTGGCGTTGAAGGTGCAAAAAGCCGACTCTTAAGCCTCGCTTAAGCGCTCAAGGCGCCGGCTGCGTTATCATCGCCAGCCTGTGCGCCCTGAGCTTTGCCCTTCGATGTCTCGACACCTGACTGATCCCTCTTTGCTGCCGCCGGTTCTGGCCGGTCCGCTGTTGCGCCGTCTGCAGCCCACGCGGCTGGTCATGTGGCTGGTCGGCAGTCGTGAACTCACGCTGACCTTGCGCCTGCAAGGTGTAGGAGACATTCCCCTCGATGGCGGGAAATGCACGGTTATTCCCGTAGGCCGTCATGCGTTTGTTCACCTCATTGATGTTGCGCTCGACAGCGCCCTGCCCTGCGATACGCGTATCGACTATGACCTGCTGATTGATAACGCCTCAGGTGTTGCCGACTGGGCGCCGCATCTGCTGTATGGCGAGGCGACGAGTCCGAACTTCGTTCTGCGCTCGCGGATCGATCAGTTGCTGCATGGTTCCTGTCGCAAGCCGCATCATCCGGCAATCGATGGCCTGCTTTGCGTTGACCAGTTGCTGGCTGAGGAAGCCGATCCGCAACAACGCCCGGCGCTGCTTATGATGAGCGGCGATCAGGTCTACGCCGATGATGTCGCCGGGCCGATGCTGCGGGCGATTCATGCGTTGATCGAACGGCTCGGCCTGTTCGACGAACACCTCGAAGGCGCGGTGGTCAGTGACAGCGCCAAGCTCTACGAACACCCGGCCAGCTACTATCACCGTGCGGATTTGTTACCGGCGCTGGAGAGCAACGAGACGTTGCGCGAGCGATTTTTCGGCGGTGCGCGTAAGCCGATTTTCACCAGCAGCAGCGCTGACAATCACTTGGTGACTTTCGCCGAAGTCATGGCGATGTATCTGCTGGTGTGGTCGTCGACGCCGTGGTCGCTGATCAACCCGCAGGCACCGACGCTGACGCCGCCGCGCCTGAAGCGCTACCGCCTCGAACAAACGCGCATCGATGCCTTCAAGGCTGGCCTGGGCAACGTCGCCCGGGCACTGGCGCATCTGCCGAGCCTGATGATTTTCGACGACCACGACATCACCGATGACTGGAACCTGTCCGCGCAGTGGGAGGAAACCGCCTACGGCCATCCGTTTTCCAAACGCATCATCGGCAATGCGCTGATCGCTTACCTGTTGTGCCAAGGCTGGGGCAACAATCCCGATGTGTTCAAAGACGTATTGGTCAAGACCCGACAGTTGAGCGCCAGCGGTGATGACGGTTACCTGGACCAACCGGTGCAGGATGATTTGATCGATCAGTTGCTGCGCTTTCAGCAGTGGCATTTCGTCCTGCCGAGCAGCCCGGCGCTGGTGGTGATCGACACGCGCACGCGACGCTGGCGCAGTGAAATGGCGCTCAAGCAACCTTCGGGTTTGCTCGATTGGGAAGCGCTCAGCGAACTGCAGCAGGAACTGCTCGATCATCCGTCGGCGATCATCGTTTCCCCAGCGCCGATCTTTGGCGTCAAGCTGATCGAGACTGTGCAAAAAGTCTTCAGCTGGTGCGGTTATCCGCTGTTGGTCGATGCGGAAAACTGGATGGCCCATCGCGGCGCCGCGCAGGTGATCCTGAACATTTTCCGCCACTCGCGCACACCGGGTAACTACGTGGTGCTGTCCGGCGACGTGCATTATTCCTTCGTCTACGAAGTGCTGATCCGCCATCGCAAGGCCGGCCCGCGTATCTGGCAGATCACCAGCAGCGGCATCAAAAACGAATTCCCACCGACCCTGCTGGAATGGTTCGACCGCCTCAACCGCTGGCTCTACTCACCGCGCTCACCGTTGAACTGGTTCACCAAACGTCGACAGATGCGCATCGTGCCGTACACGCCGGAGCATGCCGAGGCCGGGGAACGGCTGTGGAATTCGGCGGGGATCGGACAGGTGTTTTTCAATGAACAGGGGCAGCCGCGAGAGATCATTCAGCACAACTCGAATGGGGCGGTGAAGACGCGGATGTTGGCGCCGGAGTTGGGGGATGAGCCGGATTAAGGGATGGCCGGTGAGGTTCCATTCGACAGCAGCTCAGTTGCTGACAAGTACTGGCGATCAGGATTACAAACCTCTCGGAAACGTCTCCTGAATACCTGGGTGATACTGAGCACCATGAATCCTGCCGAATTGTGCTCTACCCACCAAAGGTCTGTCTGATGCAAATCATCGCCTACAGCAAAGTCCGAACGTGCCTTGCAAAATCCATGGATCAGGTCATCAACAACCGCGCTCCCCTGCTCGTTATCAGGCGAAGTGCCGATCCTGTGGTAATGATTTCCTTGGCAGATTACTGCGCAATGATGAAAACAGCTGAAGCAGTAAGTGCTCCAGCTGTTGCGATGCCGTGATTACGAAGATTGGCTAGAGGCCAGTGCTCGCCCCACCCCTCTGACAACCATCCCCACCTCCCGCTCATCAATCGTCAACGGTGGCAGCAGCCGTATCGTCTTGCCGCGGGTGACGTTGATCAACAAGCCGTGATCCCGTGCGGCAATCAGGGTCAGGTCGCGCACCGGTTGTTTCAGCTCTATGCCGATCATCAGTCCCTGTCCGCGAATCGCCAGCACATTGGGGTTATCGGCCAGTTCTGCGCGTAACCAGTTCAACAGGCGCTCGCCTTGTACCCGCGCGTTGTCCAGCAAACCTTGCTCTTCGATGATGTCCAGCACAGTGCAGGCGACCCGGCAGGCCAGTGGGTTGCCGCCGAAGGTGCTGCCGTGGCTGCCCGGGGTGAACAGGTCGGCCGCGCGGCCGCGTGCCAGGCAAGCGCCGATCGGCACGCCATTGCCGAGGCCTTTGGCCAGGGTCATGACGTCGGGAACGATGCCTTCGTGTTGAAAGGCGAACCACTGCCCGGTGCGGCCCATGCCGGTCTGGATTTCGTCGAGCATCAGCAGCCACGCGTGGCGATTGCATTGTTCGCGCAGGGCTTTGAGGTAACCGGGCGGCGCGACCTGCACGCCGCTTTCGCCCTGAATCGGCTCGACCAGAATCGCCACGATGCGCTCGCCGTGTAGGCGCTGCACCTGCTCCAGCGCGGCGAGATCGCCGAACGGCACTTTGACGAAATCCCCCGGCAGTTCGTTGAAGCCCAGGCGCACCGCCGGGCCATCGCTGGCCGACAAAGTGCCGAGGGTGCGGCCATGAAACGCGTTGGCCATGACCACCACCAGCGGCTGTTCGACACCCTTGCGCCAGCCATACAAACGCGCGAGTTTCAGCGCCGTTTCATTGGCCTCGGCACCAGAGTTGTTGAAGAACGCGCGCTCCATGCCCGCCAATCGGGTCAGCCGTCTGGCCAACTGTTGCTGCCAGTCGATGCTGTACAGGTTGGAGGTGTGCAGCAGCAATCCCGCCTGTTCGCTGATCGCCGCGACGATGCGCGGATGCGAGTGGCCGACGTTGGTCACCGCCACCCCGGCCACCGCATCCAGATATTCACGACCGGCCTGATCCCACAGTCGTGTACCCAGGCCCTTGGTGAAGCTGAGGGCCAGTGGTTGGTAGGTGTTCATCAGCGCGGCGGTCATGACATGAAACTCCAGTTCGGGTCGGTGTGCTGGCAGTATGGTTAGCCAGCGAAACTGGATAAACTCGGCAAAACTTCAATCATTTGAAAGCCGGGCTTGATAATGGATTTGTTCCAGTCGATGAGCGTGTACGTCAAAGTTGTCGAGGGCGGCAGCATGACCGCGGCCGCTTTGCAGTGCGACATGTCGACCACCATGGTCGGCAACCACCTGCGCGCGCTGGAGCAACGGCTCGGCGTGCAATTGCTGCAGCGCACCACCCGCCGCCAGCGGCTCACCGAGTTCGGCAGCGTTTATTACCAACGATGCCTGGACGTGCTCGGTCTGGTCGCCGACTCTGAACGCTTGGCCGAGCAGGCCCTCGACGAGCCACGCGGCTTGCTGCGCATTGCCGCGCCGCTGACCTTTGGCGTCGAACGCCTGACCCCGGCGCTCAGCGAATACGCCCTGCTGTATCCGCAAGTGAAACTCGACGTGGTGCTGACCAACGGCCGCCCGGACCTGCTGGAGAATGGCCTCGATGTCGCATTCCGCCTAGGCAGTTTCGATGAGTCTTCCAACCTGATCGCCCGCCCCTTGATCGACTACACCCTGACGGTCTGCGCCTCGCCCGATTACATCGCGAGACGCGGCATGCCGCACACCCCTCAGGATTTGCAGCAACACGACTGCCTGTCCTTCGCCTACCCTGCCGGGGATGACTGGCAATCGGTGGAAAAGCGCTGGCGCCTCAGCGGCCCGGAGGGCGAAGTCCTGGTCGACGTCAGCGGCCCGCTGCTGATCAACAGCTCCGCCGGTTTGCACCAGGCCGCGCGCAATGGCATGGGGATCATGATGCTGCCCGATGCACTGGTCGAACAGGATCTGCGTGAAGGCAGACTGGTCAAGGTCGTCGCCGATTACCCGCCACCGAGTCGGCCGATGCATTTGCTGTACGCGCCGGATCGTTATCGTTTGCCGAAACTGAGAAGGTTCGTCGAATTTGCGATGCGCACGTGGGGTAAACCCGTGGATGCGTTCGACGGTAAATAGCGACGCAGGGAAAAAACCCGACCACCAGCCCGTTGCTCCGTGACAACGCCGCCCCGCTCCCCTAAATTAGTCGGCCTGAAAAAGCCCTGGGCTTGTTCGTCTCCATTCAAGTTAAAAGTAGTGAAATTTCAATGTCCGATTTCAACACCGCTGAATCCGTAGTCACCCAGTCGTCCAAAGCGGAATACGAAAACTCCATCAATCTTTCACAACACCTGCCACAAGCCAAAATCATCAGCGAGATGGTCCTCGACGCGTTTCAGTCGACCCGCGAGAGTGACCAGATCCGCGAACTTCGCGCCGCCATTCGTCAGGCTCACGATAGCTTCGATGACGACAAGGCTTACGAACTGATGGGCGAACTCAAAGCGCTGAAAGACGCCGAGGCCGCGGACCTCGCCGCGCTGGAAGACCTGAGCAGCAAGTTCTCGATCGGGCGCATTCTGTCCAGTTTCAAGGACGACCCGGCGTTTCAGGAAATCGTCTACGGCCTCGCGCTGAAAGTGCTGAACCAGACCCATCAGGCGATCAGCAATCCGGGCGGCGGCAAGGGCAAGGCTGCGAAGAAGAAAGAAGTCGAAATCTTCACCATCAGCAAGGACGGCGCCAGCGTGACCCTGCCGCTGCGCACGCCGCGTTCGCGTCTGAATGTGGATCGTGAAGCGCTGGAATTCCTTGGTTTCAGCTTCGTCGGTGAAGGCGATGAGGCGGAGCTGGAAAGCGAAACCTTCCTGGATAATGCCGGGACGGAACAGGCTGTGAACCGTAAGAACATCATTACTGCGCTGCAGCAGAAGACGGCGTTTGATGGGTACAGCATCGCGGCGCAGTAAGCTGCTGAGTGCTTGTGAAGAAGCCCCGTGCTGAGTGATCAGGCGGGGCTTTTTTTTCGGCTGGGGATTTGGTGGTGTTACTTGGATTGTAGCCCCTCATCGGAACGCCGCCCGCCCAGCCCTCTCCCCCAGGAGAGGGCTGGGCGGGCTGTTTTCAAGATTGCGGTTCACTCAATATTCAGGTCGCCGTAGTTTCAGAAAACGACTAGGTCAGTCCCCTCTCCCTTTGGGAGAGGGCTAGGGTGAGGGAAACAGCCACCGCAGATCTCAAGCCGAAGCATGCACCGCCGCAATCATGTCCACTTCAATCGCCGCATTCTTCGGCAACTGATACACGCCAATAGTCGTGCGCGTATGCCGCCCGGCATCGCCCAGCACATGGCTGAACACATCCGAAGCGCCGTTGGCCACTTCGCTGAGGTCAACGAAATCAGCCGTCGACTTCACATACACCGTCACCCGCAGCAACGCGCGAATCTTGTCCAGCGACCCCACCGCATCGACGATCAGCGCCAGGCAACGCATGGCGCTGATGCTCGCGGCGGCTTGCGCGTCCTTGAGGGTCAATTCCAGCCCGACCCGGCCCGGATACAGAATCTTGCCATTGACCCGCGGCACCATCCCGCTGATGTACAACTCATCGTGATGCCGAATCAGCGGCGCGTAATTGCCACCGGCGGTGTTCTCGCCATAAATGTCGTAGTTCAGTTCTTCGGCCAGGGCGATAAAGCGCTCATCGCAGGTCATCCGTTCGGTCATTGCGCCCAGCCTTTTGATCAATGCACGGGTTGAAACAGTCGAGCACCGGAGGATGGCTTGGAGCTACTACTGTCGAGGTTGGATCCGAATCTAGGTCTTTTACCGAATGGCCGCAACCGCAAACTGTGGGAGCGAGCCTGCTCGCGAATGGCAGCACCCTGAACGAGCATATTTCAGCCAACAAAAAACCCCGCACATCTCTCAATGTGCGGGGTTTTTCGTGAAGCCTGCAAACCTTACGGCGCGTACGTCAGCAGCAGCTCGCTTGGCACCTTGAAGTCCAGGGACATCATGACGCTCAGCGCGGTGATGGTGAAGATCGAGAACACGAACAGCTTGCGTGCCCAGACCGTGTCATCCACTGCCTTGTAGCCGGTCCAGGCCATGTACAGCCAGTACATGCCCATGGCCGCGGCGACGGCGAGGTAGCTCATGCCGGCGTAGCCGCTGAAGGTCAGCATCAGGGTCGCTACGAGGAACGCCAGGATGTAGAGCAGGATGTGCTTCTTCGCCACTTGAATGCCGCGCTTCACTGGCAGCACCGGAATCGAGGCAGCCAGGTAATCGTTGAAGCGGAAAATCGCGATGGCGTAGGAATGCGGCATCTGCCACAGGCTGAACATCACCAGCAGGGTCAGCGCGGCCATGTCGAAGCTGTTGGTCACGGCGACGTAACCGATCACTGGCGGCATGGCGCCCGACAGACTGCCCACCAGCGTGCCGTGAACCGACTTGCGCTTGAGGTACAGGCTGTAGAAGCCGACGTAGATGATGAAGCCGATTACTGCGAACAAGGCAGCCAACGGGTTGGCCACCTTGTACAACAAGGCAACGCCGAGAACACCCAGAATGGTCGCGTAAACCAGTGCCAGTTTCAGGGAGATCAAGCCCTGGACCAGCACACGGTTCTTGGTGCGTTCCATCTTCAGGTCGATGTCGCGGTCGATACAGTTGTTGAACACGCAACCGGAGGCCACGACCAGGGAAGTACCGATCATGGCGGCCAGAAACACCGCCAGATCGACATGCCCTTTCGAGGCCAGGAAGAACCCGCCTGCCACAGAAAGCACGTTACCGAAAATGATCCCCGGTTTGGTGATTTGGATAAAGTGCTTGAGCGACATCGGGTCTACCTCACTTCGCCATCATGTACGTGTGGATGCTGAACATGATCCACAGCGACAGGCCAACCAGCAGCACGATTACGATCGCCGTAAAGACGAAGGCGATCACGTTGTTGCGCTGAGCAATGGAACGGTCCAGGTGCAGGAAGTAATACAGGTGAACGATCACCTGGATCACTGCGAACAACAGAACGATTGCCAGCGTCGTCGCCTTCGGCAGGCTCGGGTACATCACCAGGCCGAACGGGATGACAGTCAGGATCACCGACAGGATGAAGCCGATGGCGTAAGACTTTACGCTGCCGTGGCCAGCATCATGGCTGTCATGGGAGTGTGCATTAGCCATTACAGAGTCCCCATCAGGTAAACAACGGTGAATACGCAGATCCACACCACGTCCAGGAAGTGCCAGAACAGGCTCAGGCAGCTCAGACGGGTCTTGTTGGTCGCCGTCAGGCCGTGCTTGTTGACCTGGTACATCATGACGCCCATCCAGATCAGACCGGCCGAAACGTGCAGACCGTGAGTACCGACCAGGGTGAAGAACGCCGACAGGAAGCCCGAACGGCTAGGACCGAAGCCCTCGGAGATCAGCAGGTGGAACTCGTTGATCTCCATGGCGATGAAGCCTGCGCCGAGCAGGAAGGTCATGAACAACCAGCCCAGGACCGCCTGCTTCTTGCCTTTGTACAACGCCAGCATGGCGAAGCCGTAGGTGATCGAACTGAACAACAGCAGAGCGGTTTCGCCCAGCACGTAAGGCAGTTCGAAGATGTCGTGGCCCGACGGGCCACCGGCAACGTTGTTTACCAGTACTGCGTACACCGCGAAGATCGACGCAAACAGAATGCAGTCGGTCATCAGGTAGAGCCAGAAACCGTATACGGTCATCTCGCCCGAGTCGTGGTGATGGTCATCGTGCCCATGGTCACCATGGGCGTGTCCAACATTGGTCACTAAGTTCGACATGGTTTAAGCCTGTTCCAACGAGGTTTCAACACGGGTGGCACCGGCCGGGATTTTCCCTGCCGCGACCAGACGCTTGTGCTGCTCGGCTTCGATACGCTCGATCGTTTCAACCGGAACCATATAGCCCTGGTCGTCACGCGCAGCGTGGATCACGAAGTAAACGACGGTGCCCACCAGGCTGGCGATCGCCAACCACCAGATGTGCCAGATCATCGCGAAACCGAAGACGGTCAACAGTGCGCCCATCACCACGCCAGTGGCGGTGTTGTTCGGCATGTGGATCGGCTCGTACCTGGCCGGACGCTGGTACGCAGTACCGTTTTCCTTGGCTTCAGTGAACGGGTCGATGCAGTCAGCCTTAGGCAGCACAGCAAAGTTGTAGAACGGTGGTGGCGACGAGGTCGACCATTCCAGCGTGTGCGCATTCCACGGGTCACCGTGATCGCAAACGTTCTCTGGCTTGTTGCGGTCACGCACGCTCACATAGAGCTGGATCAGCTGGCAGGCGATACCGACAGCGATCATCACCGCACCGAACATGGCCACGTACAGGTACGGTACCCACTCAGGGTTGGTGGTGGCGTTCAGACGACGGGTCATGCCCATGAAGCCCAGTGCATAGAGCGGCATGAACGCGACGAAGAAGCCCGAGATCCAGAACCAGAACGCTGCTTTACCCCAGCCTTCGTGCAGCTTGAAGCCGAACGCTTTCGGGAAGTAGAACGCGAAGCCAGCGATGTAACCGAATACCGCACCGCCGATGATCACGTTGTGGAAGTGCGCGATCACGAACAGGCTGTTGTGCAGCACGAAGTCAGCACCCGGGATGGCCAGCAGTACGCCGGTCATGCCGCCGATGGCGAAGGTCACCATGAAACCCAGAGTCCACATCACCTGGCTGGTGAAACGCAGACGGCCCTGGTAGATGGTGAACAGCCAGTTGAACAGTTTCACACCCGTCGGGATGGAAATCAGCATCGTCGCCAGACCGAAGAAGGCGTTGACGCTGGCACCCGAACCCATGGTGAAGAAGTGGTGCAGCCAAACCATGAAGCCCAGTACCGAGATCGCGCCCGAGGCGTAGATCATCGAGTGGTGGCCGAACAGCTTCTTGCCGGTGAAGGCCGAGATCACTTCCGAGAAGATGCCGAAGGCCGGCAGGATCAGGATGTAAACCTCAGGGTGGCCCCACGCCCAGAACAGGTTGACGTACATCATTGGATTGCCACCAAGTTCATTGGTGAAAATGTGGAAATCCATGTAACGGTCAAGCGTCAGCAGTGCCAGGGTCGCGGTCAGGATCGGGAACGAAGCCACGATCAGAACGTTGGCCCAGGTGCAGGTCCAGGTGAAGATCGGCATGTCCATCAGCTTCATGCCTGGGGTACGCATTTTCAGTACGGTCGCGAGGAAGTTGACCCCCGTTAGCGTCGTACCCAATCCGGATAGCTGTAGCGCCCAGATGTAATAGTCCATCCCCACGCCTGGGCTGTATTGCAGACCCGACAGCGGTGGATAGGCAACCCAACCGGTCTTGGCGAATTCGCCGACGCCCAGCGACAGGTTGATCAGCACAACGCCGGACACCAGCAGCCAGAAGCTCAGGGAGTTCAGGAACGGGAACGCCACGTCACGCGCGCCGATCTGCAGCGGCACTGCAAGGTTCATCAGGCCGGTGAAGAATGGCATCGCCATGAAGATGATCATGATCACACCGTGAGCGGTGAAGATCTGGTCATAGTGTTCAGGTGGCAGGTAGCCAGGCGAACCCTCGGTGGCCATGGCCAACTGGGTACGCATCATGATCGCGTCGGCAAAACCGCGCAGCAGCATGACCATGGCGACGATGATGTACATCACGCCGATTTTCTTGTGGTCGACCGAAGTCAGCCACTCGGTCCACAGGTACGTCCACTTCTTGAAGTAAGTGATCGCAGCGAACAGCGCCAGACCACCGAGGGCGATCATGGCGATGGTCACCATCACGATCGGCTCGTGGAATGGGACTGCTTCCCAACTTAATTTACCAAACATCGTTTACTCCTCTGCCCCGGCAGCTGAATGCGAACCCGCGTCAATATCCGTGGCCGCCACTTCTTTCTCTTTCTTCTCGTGCTTCAGCGGCTTGCCCGGCTTCATACCTTCGTACTTGTCGACGATGATCTGGAACTGGTTCGGCGTGACCGACGAGTAGAGCTCGACTGGGTTGTTCTGGCTCGGTTTGGCAAGGGCCGCGTACTCAGCTTGATCAAGCTGTTTAGGTGACTTCTTGACTTCACTTACCCAGGCGTCGAAATCTTCCTGAGTGGTGGAGATAGCCTTGAATTTCATACCGGTGAAACCGGCGCCGCTGTAGTTGGCGGAGATCCCGTCCATTTCAGCGTTGCGGTCGGCGATCAGGTGCAGCTTGGTCTGCATGCCCGCCATCGCGTAGATCTGGCCGCCCAGACCCGGGATGAAGAACGAGTTCATCACAGCGTCAGAGGTGATCTTGAAGTTGATTGGCGTGTGCGCCGGGAACACGATCTTGTTGACCGTGGCGATGCCTTGTTCCGGGTAGATGAACAGCCACTTCCAGTCCAGTGCGACCACTTCGATGGTCACAGGCTTGACGTCGGACTGGATCGGACGATACGGGTCCAGTTCGTGGGTGGAAATGTAGGTGATGTAACCCAGAGCGATGATGATCAGGACCGGAATGGTCCAGACCGCCACTTCGATCTTGGTCGAGTGCGACCATTTCGGGGTGTAGACCGCGTTCTTGTTCGACGCGCGGTATTTCCAGGCGAACAGGAAGGTCATGACGATAACCGGCACCACGACCAACAGCATCAGCAAGGTCGCGGTGATGATCAGGTTTCGCTGTTCCAGGCCAACCTGGCCCGTTGGATTGAGCAAGGTCATGTTGCAGCCTCCCAGCAGCAACGTGCCGAGCAGCGGCACTAGGCCTAGTAATCTGGGGTACCTGTTTTTACTCATCTCACGACCTCTAAAGCAGCTTGCGCAATGCAGTTGGGTTTTGATCGCCAACACTTCACCCTGCCAAGGGTTGGCATTTTCTTTGGATTGAATAAGGGCCGCCCGTCGCGCGTCAGACGCTCGACAAAACCTTGGGACAGCGTTCAGTTCTTATTCGAATTCGTGGTCAAAGGCCTTGTTACAGACCAATTCCATTTGGTGCGGAAAGTTGGAAAGGCACCGACACCTGGGTGTCTCGAAAGCCTCGCGGCTCGCTCGACACCCGACCTTCTGATCAGTTCCTTAATAAAGGCTGAACAGCGCCGGGAATTCAGTGCGGGCGATTGTAGATAGGTAGCGCCCTATACACCATGTCTTATCCCGAAATAATTTTTATCTTTTACAGCAACAATCACTCGCCATTTTTGCAAAAGTGCCGCTTGTTGTTGAAAGACATTCTCAACAAACAGCGCAAAACCGGTAAGCACACCCGCGTCAGTTCAGACAGCTCCGAAGGTTTTTTCCATACAGCAGAACGACGCAAAGCCCGATAACCCAAGGCTTCTGGCCATCTGCCTGAAGCTGTTAAAACTGCCTGCTCTGGCACTCACGTCCTAAAGCAAAAAAACCGTCAGACCGACCAATCCTTTTTTGTAACAACGCGACAATCGGAGCCTGCGGGCACCTCTATGACACCCCCTGTGTGACAACATGTCGCACACTTGTCACACCCACGATTGCCGCCCGTCAGGATGAGTTCAGCCCCACTCTGAAACGTGCAACGCCCCGATTGGCTGAACCGCCAATCGGGGCGTTTTGTGTATCGGCCACGCTTGCGAAAAGTTGACTCAGCGCAGTGCTTTTCGATTACGCGAAGTCAGCAACGGCACCAGAATCACCACCAGCACGAACGCCACCAGCGCCCACTGCGCCAGCGACAGGCCGAGGATTGGCGGATATGGAGTGGAGCAGAAGCCGTCAACCTGGAAGCCCAGCGGAAAGATCTTCGCCAGCGGCAGATCATCGACAATCGGTTGCAGCACATCGACGCCACAGCTGACGGCCGGGTAGAACTGCGTGTACACGTGATGCCCGGCGACCGCGGCGCCGGCAAGCGCGCAAAGCACCACCAGCGCTTCGAACACGGTGATGCTGCGACGGCTGCGCATGGCCGCGCCGATGAACGCGAACAGCGCGATCAGCAGCAACGCATAACGCTGCAGAATGCACAGCGGGCACGGCGCTTCGCCGAGCACGACCTGCATGTACAGGGCACCACCGATCAGCGCCAGGCAGATAACGCCCAACAGCACCAGAAAGCGCCGCTCACGGCCCAATCGAATCGTTTCCTCGCTCATTGCCTTTCCCTTGTTTGTCCATGGTTCAGCTGGCTTGCGGCTGAAGGTCGCCGCAAGTCTACACCGGGGCAATAAACGATAGAGCGGTTAAGGAACCATTAACCTCAAGGATTTCGGCTGCTGCAGAAGCGAATCGCCAGCAGGCTGGCTCCCACATTGGCCTGCGCCGAACGCATAACCTGTGGGAGCCAGCCTGCTGGCGATGGGGGCGACCCGGTTTCAGATCATTCCAGAGCAGAAGCCGGCCCGAAGAACTCATAACGGCTCTGCTTCTCCGGCACACCCAGCGCTTTCAGATGACGCTTGATCGCCCCCATGAAACCTTTCGGCCCCAAGAAGTAAGCGTCGACGTCACGTTGCGCAGGCAACCACTCGCCAAGCTGTTCCTGACTCAACATCCCGACCTTGTCCGCCGCCGGGCTGATGCCGTCATCCTCCGCGTAGCAGTAAAACCGCTTGAGCTGCGGATGGCGCGCGGCGAGCTCGTCGATCCAGTTGCGGAACGCGTGCACGCTGCCATTGCGCGCGCAGTGGATGAAATGCACCGGCCGTTCGGTTTGCAGCGCCGCTTCGAGCATCGCCAGCGTCGGGGTGATGCCGACACCGCCGCTGATCAGCACCAGCGGTTTGTCGCTGGCCGACAAGGTGAACTCACCCGATGGCGGGAACAGCTGAATGCTCGCCCCGACCTGCAACTGATCGTGCAAGTGATTGGAAGCACGCCCGCCCGGCTCGCGTTTGACGCTGATGCGGTACTGGCCGTTGTTCGCCAGCGCCGACAGCGAGTAATTGCGGCGGATTTCTTCACCGTCGAGGATCAGCTTCATGCCGATGTACTGACCGGGTTCTGCGGCGAGAATCGGGCCTTTATCGGCGGGTTCGAAATAGAACGAGGTGATCTCGGCGCTCTCCTCGACCTTGGCCGCAACGATGAACTCACGCGCCCCGCGCCAGCCGCCGACGGCTTGTTCCTTCTGGTCGTAGATGGCGGTTTCAGCGCCGATCAGAATGTCAGCCAACTGGCCGTACGCTGCGCCCCAGGCACTCATCACTTCTGGCGTGGCGATTTCATCGCCGAGCACTTCGGAAATCGCACGCAGCAGGCAGGTGCCGACGATTGGGTAGTGCTCCGGGAGAATCTGCAGAGCGACATGCTTGTTGATGATTTTCGCCACCAGATCGCCCAGTTGATCGAGCTGATCGATGTGGCGGGCGTACATCAATACACCGTTGGCCAATGCCCGCGGCTGGTCGCCGCTGGCCTGGTGGGCCTGATTGAACAACGGGCGCACCTCGGGGTACTCGGACAGCATCATGCGGTAGAAGTGAGTGATCAGCGCTTCACCACCGCTTTCCAGCAGGGGTACGGTGGATTTGACGATGGCACGGTCCTGGGCACTAAGCATGAGGGTGACTCCTGAGCTTTATTTAAAAGATTGCTGGTGGAGTATCAGCTTTCGTGCCAATTAATTTATTCATATAAATCAATTGGTTATTTTTAATGTGGTCACAAAGACCTATGACGCCTTATAGTCTTAGTGACTACATGAGGTCTATTTGACTAATGACTGCCAAATCTCTGCTCACCGCCCTGCTCCCTCTGGTTGCCGATCTGTCGCGCGAACTGCCCGAGGGTGAGCGCTATCGGCGCCTGCTTGAAGCCATGCGCGCCCTGTTGCCCTGCGACGCCGCCGCGCTTTTGCGGCTGGACGGTGAATCGCTGGTGCCGCTGGCCGTCGACGGCTTGAGCACCGACACCCTCGGGCGCCGCTTCAAGGTCAGCGAACATCCGCGCTTCGAAATTCTGCTGGCCGGCGCCGGGCCGACGCGTTTCGCTGCCGACAGCGAACTGCCCGACCCCTATGACGGTCTGGTCGACGGCCTCGACGATCATCTGGAAGTTCACGACTGTCTCGGCTGCCCTTTATTCGTCGATGAAAAGCTCTGGGGCCTGATCACCCTCGACGCGCTCGATCCTGAACGTTTCGAGCCGATCGAACTGGACGCTCTGCAAGCCTTCGCCAGCCTCGCCGCGGCCACGGTCAACGCCGCCGAACGCATCGAACGACTGGCCAATCGCGCCGAAGACGAGCATCAGCGCGCCGAGGTCTATCGTCAGGCCAGCGGCCAACAGCAGCGAGAAATGATCGGCCAAAGCAAAGCGCATAAACGCCTGGTCGAGGAAATCAATCTGGTCGGCGGCAGCGACCTGACCGTGTTGATCACTGGCGAAACCGGGGTCGGCAAAGAGCTGGTTGCCCAAGCGATTCACGCCGCCTCGGCGCGTGCCGACAAACCGGTCATCAGCCTCAACTGCGCCGCGCTGCCGGACACGCTGGTCGAAAGCGAGCTGTTCGGCCACGTCCGCGGCGCCTTCACCGGCGCCACCAGCGACCGTCGCGGCAAGTTCGAACTGGCCAATGGCGGCACGCTGTTTCTCGATGAGGTCGGTGAGCTGTCACTGACCGTGCAGGCGAAATTGCTGCGCGTGTTGCAGAGCGGGCAGTTGCAGCGCCTGGGGTCGGACAAGGAGCATCAGGTCGACGTGCGCCTGATCGCCGCAACCAACCGCGACCTCGCCGAAGAAGTACGCAGCGGCCGCTACCGTGCCGACTTCTATCATCGTCTTAGCGTCTACCCGCTGAAGGTCCCGGCGCTGCGCGATCGCGGGCGCGACGTGCTGCTGCTCAGCGGTTTCTTCCTTGAGCAGAACCGCTCGCGCATGGGCCTCAACAGCCTGCGCCTGAACAGCGACGCCCAGGAAGCGCTGCTCGCCTACACCTGGCCGGGCAATGTCCGCGAGCTCGAACATCTGATCGGCCGCAGCGCGCTGAAGGCGCTGGGCAACTGCAAGGTGCGGCCGAAGATTCTCAGCCTGAGTGCGGCGGATCTGGATTTGCCGCGCGAGGTTGTGGATAACCCGATTGAGAGGGAGGCCAGTGTGCGGGAATTGCCTTTGATCAGCGGCGATCTGCGCCGTGCGACCGAGCAGTTTCAGCGCCAGTTGATCAGCGCGGCGCTGGCGCGTAATCAGGATAATTGGGCGAGTGCGGCGCGGGAGTTGGGGGTTGATCGGGCGAACCTTGGGCGGATGGCCAAGCGGTTGGGGATGAAGAGCTAAAAGCACACCCTCACCCCAGCCCTCTCCCGGAGGGAGAGGGAACTGACCGAGGTGTCTTGCGTTATACATCGACCTGAAAAACCGCGTCGATTATGGATTCAGTGCAGCAGGATCAGGTCGACGTAATTATTCTAAATCCCACGGTCGGCTCCCTCTCCCTCCGGGAGAGGGCTTGCGGGCGGCGTTCCGATGAGGGGCTTTTGATCTGTGACGACAAATCTAAAGCCCACCCCATTCAAGCCGATAACCCGGCATCAATGGTTTCTGGCGATTCCACCCTCGCCCATCACCTTTTTCCACAGAAGGTCCAAATGTCCTCGACAAAAGCCCGCGCAGATTCACTTTCGCTTCTTCTGTTTACCTTGCGCAGCGGCAAGCTGATGGCGATCAACCTGCTGAAAGTCAGCGAAATCATTCCCTGCCCGCCGCTGACCAAACTGCCGGAGTCGCACCCGCACGTCAAAGGCATCGCCACCCTGCGCGGCGCCTCGCTGTCAGTGATCGATCTGAGCCGGGCCATCGGTGAGCGACCGCTGGAAGACCCGAACGGTGGCTGCCTGATCGTCACCGATGTCAGCCGTTCGAAGCAGGGTCTGCACGTTCAGGCGGTGAGCAAGATCGTTCATTGCCTGACCACCGACATCAAACCGCCGCCGTTCGGCTCCGGCGGTTCGCGCGCTTACATCACCGGGGTGACCTCGGTCGACGGCACTTTGGTGCAGGTGCTGGATATCGAAAAAGTTATCCACAGCATCGCCCCGGCGCAGATCGAAATGGCCCCGACCGACCTGACCATGGAAGACGCCGAAGTGCTCGGCAACGCGCGGATTCTGGTGGTCGACGACAGTCAGGTGGCGCTGCAGCAATCGGTGCACACCCTGCGCAACCTCGGCCTGCAATGCCACACCGCACGCAGCGCCAAGGAGGCCATCGACTGCCTGCTCGACCTGCAAGGCACCGCGCAACAGATCAACCTGATTGTCTCCGACATCGAAATGTCCGAGATGGACGGCTACGCCTTCACCCGCACGCTGCGGGAAACACCTGACTTTGCGCATTTGTATGTGCTGCTGCACACCTCGCTCGACAGCGCGATGAACAGCGAGAAAGCGCGACTGGCCGGGGCCAACGGCGTGCTGACCAAATTCTCCTCGCCGGAGCTGACCCATTGCCTGATCGAAGCGGCCAAACACGTTGCGGCGCAAGGTCATTGAGTTTTGACTGAAACATTCTGCTTTCTGATGCGCCGCGATCTGCGCGCAGATCTGCCGGACATCCGCTGGCCGGACGGTGTTGAGGTCAGCACTTACCAACCGCAATCCGCAGCCGCCGTGCACGCGCTGATGCAGCTCGGTTACCGCGAGGGCGGTGGCCGGGTGCCGGCGCTTGAGGTTTGGCAGCAACGGTTCGAACGCGACCCCGAATACGATCCGGCGCTGTGCTTTGTCGCCAGCGATGCCGACGGCGTGGTGGGTGTGGCGCAGTGCTGGACCAGTTCGTACATCAAGAATCTGGTAGTGCATCCGCGCTTACAGGGGCGTGGATTGGGTCGGGCGCTGCTGCTTAATGCGTTCACGGTGTTTCAGCAGCGACGCGAAAGGTTTGTTGACCTCAAAGTGCTGGAAGACAATCTGCGGGCGCAGCGGCTGTATGAGAGTGCCGGGATGTATGTGGTTCGCCGGGAATTGGTGCCGGACTGACCCACCGCCTTCGCGAGCAGGCTCGCTCCCAATTTCGGAATGCATTCCAGACTGTAGGGGTGAGCCTGCTCGCGATGAAGCCGGCACTGGCAACTTCTAACCCTCAGGCATACTCCAACCTTGGCCAATAACAAGGATGCCTCCCATGAAAGCCGTCACCGCCAGCCTGCTCTGCCTCACCGCCCTCGCTTCCCAGGCCCACGCCTCCAGCCCAGACGCCTGGGCTGCCTACGACAAAACCGTGCTCGCCATTTGCACCAAGGCCAGCGGCCTGAAAAACGCCAAACCGGTCGGCACTCCGGCGCAATTCGACGACCGCGTCGGCTACACCGCCGTGCTACTGCAGGGCCAGTACCCGCAAAAACACATGAAAGGCCAGCAAGGCACCGAGCTGTGCCTGTACAGCAAATCCGCGAAAACCGCGTTCGTCACCGAGTGGGACTCGATCCGCCCGACCGCCAAAAGCCGCTGAGTGGCGCACAACTTGCTTCGACGCAGGCCTGTACGGTGGTTTTCCGCCGCCGGTTCACACCCTGATTGAAGACAGATCGCACAATGAATACGACGTTTTCCTGCGTAGGCTGCGGTAAATGCTGCACCGACCACCATGTCCCGCTGACCCTCGCCGAAGCCCGTATGTGGGCGGCGGACGGCGGTCAGGTGATCGTGCTGGTCGAAGCCTTCCTTGGCAACGGCCTCGGGCTGCCAATGCAGCAACGTGAGCACGCCGAACGCCGTTCAGTGCGGGTCCGCAGCGGCAGCACCGATGCCCATGTGGCGATAACCTTCGCCGCCTACAACGTCGGTCCCTGCCGGAATCTTGACGAAGACAAGCTCTGCCGAATCTATGAGCGGCGGCCGTTGGTGTGCCGCATCTATCCGGCGGAAATCAATCCGCACATCCCCCTGAATCCGGCGGCCAAGGACTGCCCACCAGAATCCTGGGAGCAGGGACCGTTGTTGATTGCCGGGGGCGAATTGGTCGATCAGGAATTGATCGAGTTGATCCAGCGCTCGCGTCAGGCCGATCGCGATGACATCCAAAGCAAGGATGCAATCTGCGCAATGCTCGGGATTCGCACCACGGCGCTGAAGGGCGACGGGTTTACTGCGTATCTGCCGAATATGAGTGCGTTTGCAGCGATGATCGATCAGGTCAGCGAGCAGACCTCGACGGCCGCGCCGAGTGAGTGGCTATTTCATCTGTCAGGAGAGGATGTTGCCGGGCAAGTCGCCGCGGCCGGGGCACGCGTGGTGGCTGAGCCGGCGCAGACCTATGCGTTTATATCGCTGCGGGCGGCTTGATCCGGATTTTGCACTGAGGCCAATGGCCCAATCGCTACCAGGCTAGCTCCCACAGGGGATTTGCGTAACGACGCGGCCCCCATGTGGGAGCCAGCCTGCTGGCGATGACGGCAGAGCAAGCACCTTCAATCGCCAACCTGCCGCTGCCGCCGAATTCATGAAGCAAGGCGTGAATAAACCTCAGCGCTTGCCCATCGACCGACGCGTACCCGGCGGCGCCATGCCCGGGGTTTTGGTGTGGCCGTTCTTGGCGCCGTTCTTGTACCAAGGCTGATTAGAGCCTTTGGCAGCGGCCAGGTCACCCGGTTTGAACGGGAATTTGAACGCCGGGATTTCGGCTTTGGTGTCGTTGGCGTCGGCCAATTCAACCGGGACAGCGCTCACAGCGTCGTCAACCGGCGGCAGGGTCGGGGAAGTCATAAAAGCTCCGCAAAGCAGCAAGTCGGGCCCGATCAGTGAGCCGCGAAGGCGCGCAGTATACCTGCACGCCCTGACTCGGCACCTGGAGAATTGCGTCAAACGCCGAACGGTTTGCCGATACGTGACGATGCCTTTGCCGCTGAAGGTCTTCAGCGCTTCGTAACACCCCCCTCACCCTAGCCCTCTCCCGGAGGGAGAGGGGACTGATCGTGGGGGATGCGAGAACTACGCCGACTCGCGATACCGAGTCGTATGAGATTTTCAAAGCCAAAGCAGGTCGGCTCCCTCTCCTGGGGGAGAGGGCTGGGCGGGCGGCGTTCCGATGAGGGGCGAATCCACCACCAATCCCAAACCAACCACCCGCTTCTAACCACTCAACAATGAGCGTTAGCTCGAGTGCCTTTGATCTTGATCTTGCCTAACCAGCGACATCGGAAGGCTGAGTGGAGGGATTGATCCGGGCGTGGGAGCGCAGCGACCGTCTGGCGCAGCCAGACACAGCGGACGTAGGTGCAGCGCAGCAAACCGTAGCCGCTGCGCCCGGATCGATCCCGGAGCGAAGGGACCCGAGCCTGCGAGGGCCGAACGTAGGAGCTAGCGTTTTTTGCTTACTTTTTTTGGCGCTTGTAAAAAAGTAAGTCGCCGTCAGGCGAAACCGCCAGCGGCCGCTACCGCAGCAACGGATAAACACCCAAACGAAACTGACAGCGCTGTCAGCCAGCCGTCACCCTCCTGACCCCCAAACCCGTATATAAAGCTCCAACCTGCCCAAACTCCAAACCCCTCGGCGCCACACCGCATGCGAATCGAAAAAAACAAAGCCCTGCTCGCCACCCTGCTGATCCTGCTGGCAGCCACAGGCCTCTGGTTTGCACTCAAACCCGCCCCGGCCAAACTCGCCGCCCCCACCGCCATCCCGGTGCGAGTGGTAACGGTCAGCGCCAAAGACGTCCCCCGCTACACCAGCGGCATCGGCTCGGTCCTCTCCCTGCACAGCGTAGTGGTGCGCCCACAGATCGACGGCATCCTCACCAAAATCCTCGTCAAGGAGGGCCAGTTGGTCAAAGCAGGCGACCCGCTGGCGACCATCGACGACCGCTCGATCCGCGCCAGCCTCGATCAGGCCCGCGCGCAACTGGGCGAAAGCCAGGCGCAACTGCAAGTCGCCCTGGTCAACCTCAAACGCTACAAACTGCTCAGCGTCGATGACGGCGTGTCGAAACAGACCTACGACCAGCAGCAAGCACTGGTCAATCAGCTCAAGGCCACCGCCCAAGGCAATCAGGCCTCGATCGACGCGGCGCAGGTACAACTTTCCTACACGCTGATCCGCTCCCCGGTCACCGGCCGCGTCGGCATTCGTACGGTCGATGAAGGCAACTTCCTGCGCATGACCGACACCGCCGGCCTGTTTACCGTGACCCAGATCGACCCGATCGCTGTCGAGTTTTCCCTGCCCCAGCAAATGCTGCCGACCCTGCAAAGCCTGATCAACGATCCGCAGCGCGCGCCGGTCAAGGCCTACATCGGCGCCGACACCGATGGCGAAACCGCTAACCTGCTCGGCGAAGGTCTCCTGACCCTGATCGACAACCAGATCAACGCCAACACCGGCACCATCCGCGCCAAGGCCGAATTCGCCAACGCCAGCCAGAAGCTCTGGCCCGGCCTGCTGGTCACGGTGAAAATTCAGACCGCCCTCGACAAGGCTGCGCTGGTGGTTCCGCCCACGGTCGTACAGCGCGGCCTCGATCAACACTTCGTTTACCGGGTCAACGGCGACAAGGTTGAAGCCGTGCAGGTGCAGATGGTTTATCAGGGCAGCGGCCAGGACATCATCAAAGGCGTGAACGCCGGCGATGTGCTGGTCACCGATGGCCAGTCGCGGCTCAAGCCCGGCTCGACCGTGCAAGTCATGAGCGAGCCGCCGCAAGTGGTGCAAGCGGAGCCGGGCCGATGAAGGCGCACAAAGGCGTTTCGACCTGGTGCATCGATCACCCGGTCGCGACCATTCTGCTGACCATCGCGCTGGTACTGGTGGGCGTGATTGCCTTCCCGCGCTTGCCGATTGCGCCACTGCCGGAGGCGGAATTTCCGACCATCCAGGTGTCGGCGCAGTTGCCCGGCGCCAGCCCCGACACCATGGCGTCATCAGTGGCCACGCCGCTGGAGGTGCAATTCAGCGCCATCCCCGGCATGACCCAGATGACCTCAAGCAGTGCGCTGGGCTCGACCCTGCTGACCCTGCAATTCACCCTCGACAAAAGCATCGACACCGCTGCTCAGGAAGTGCAAGCGGCGATCAACACCGCCGCCGGCAAGTTGCCCAAGGACATGCCGACGCTGCCGACCTGGAAGAAGGTCAACCCGGCCGACAGCCCGGTGCTGATTCTCAGCGTCAGCTCGACGCAAATGCCCGGCACCGAACTCAGCGACCTGGTGGAAACCCTGCTGGCGCGTCAGATCAGTCAGATCGATGGCGTAGGCCAAATCAACATTACCGGTCAGCAACGCCCGGCGATTCGCGTGCAGGCTTCGGCGGACAAACTGGCGGCGATTGGCCTGACCCTCGCCGACATTCGTCTGGCAATCCAGCAGACCAGCCTCAACCTCGCCAAGGGTGCGCTGTACGGCGAATCGAGCATCTCGACGTTGTCGACCAACGACCAGTTGTTCCATCCTGAGGACTACAGCCAGCTCATCGTTTCCTACAAGGACGGCGCGCCGGTGCACCTGCGCGATGTCGCCAAAGTGGTCAACGGTGCCGAAGATGCCTACGTGCAGGCCTGGGCGGGTGACAGGCCGGGGGTGAATCTGGTGATCTCGCGCCAGCCCGGCGCCAACATCGTCGAGACCGTCGACCGCATTCAAGCCGCCCTGCCCGGCCTCGAAGCCATGCTGCCGGCCTCGGTGCAGGTGAAAACCCTGATCGACCGCACCCAGACCATCCGCGCCTCGCTGCACGAAGTCGAGATCACCTTGTTGATCGCGATCCTGCTGGTGGTCGCGGTGATGGCGTTGTTCCTGCGCCAGTTGTCGGCGACGCTGATCGTCTCGGCGGTGCTCGGCGTTTCGCTGGTGGCGAGTTTCGCCCTGATGTACCTGCTCGGTTTCAGCCTGAACAACCTGACATTGGTGGCGATCGTCGTCGCAGTCGGCTTCGTGGTCGACGATGCGATTGTGGTGGTGGAAAACATCCACCGGCATCTGGAGGCCGGCGACGACATGCGCGAAGCGGCGATCAAAGGTGCGGGCGAGATCGGTTTCACCGTAGTCTCGATCAGTTTTTCGCTGGTGGCGGCGTTCATTCCGCTGCTGTTCATGGGCGGTGTGGTCGGACGGTTGTTCAAGGAATTCGCCCTGACCGCGACCTCGACCATCATGATTTCCGTGGTGGTGTCGCTGACGCTGGCGCCGACGCTGGCGGCGCTGTTCATGCGCAAACCGACGCACCATGCCCACGATAAACCGGGGTTCAGCGAACGCTTGCTCGGCTGGTATGAACGCGGCCTGCGCCGCGCCCTCGACCATCAGAAGTTGATGATCGGCGTGTTCGCTCTGTCGCTGGCACTGGCGATCGGCGGTTACATCTTTATCCCGAAAGGTTTCTTTCCGGTGCAGGACACCGGTTTCGTCCTCGGCACCACCGAAGCGGCTGCAGATATCTCCTACGGTGACATGGTGAAAAAACACTTGGCGATGGCGGAAATCGTTGCCGCCGACCCAGCGGTGCAAGCATTTTCCCATTCGGTCGGGGTTTCCGGCAGCAACCAGACCATCGCCAACGGGCGCTTCTGGATCGCCCTGAAGAAACGCGGCGATCGCGACGTCAGCGCCAGCCAGTTCATCGACCGCATCCGCCCGCAATTGATGAAAGTCCCTGGCATCGTTCTGTATCTGCGCGCCGGCCAGGACATCAACCTCAGCTCCGGCCCGAGCCGTGCGCAGTACCAATACGTGCTCAAGAGCAACGACGGCGCGACCCTCGCGACGTGGACGCATCGCCTGACCGAAAAACTGCGCAGCAACCCGGCGTTCCGCGACATTTCCAATGACCTGCAACTGGGCGGCAGCATCACCCATATCAGCATCCACCGCAGCGCCGCCGCGCGTTTCGGCCTGACCGCCAGCGACGTCGACGAAGCGCTGTACGACGCCTTCGGCCAACGGCAGATCAATGAATTCCAGACCCAGGTCAACCAGTACAACGTGATCCTCGAGCTGGACACCAAACAGCGCGGCAAAGCCGAAAGCCTGAATTATTTCTACCTGCGTTCGCCGCTGAGTGGCGAGATGGTGCCGCTGTCGGCGCTGGCCCGCTTCGATGCGCCGACCATTGGCCCGCTGTCGATTGCCCACGACGGCATGTTCCCGGCGGCAAATCTGTCGTTCAACCTCGCGCCCGGTGTGGCGCTAGGTGATGCGGTGATTCTGCTCAATCAGGCCAAAGCCGAAATCGGCATGCCCACCGCGATCAGCGGCAATTTCCAGGGCGCGGCGCAGGCGTTCCAGAGTTCGCTGGCCAGTCAGCCGTGGCTGATTCTTGCGGCGCTGGTGGCGGTGTACATCATTCTCGGCGTGCTTTACGAGAGCTTCGTGCATCCGCTGACGATCATTTCGACATTGCCGGCGGCGGGTCTGGGCGCGGTGATCATGCTGTGGATCTGCGGCCAGGACTTTTCGATCATGGCGTTGATCGGGCTGGTGTTGCTGATCGGTATCGTCAAGAAAAACGGCATCCTGATGATTGACTTCGCGCTCGAAGCGCAACGCCAGCGCGGCCTGTCGCCGCAAGAGGCGATTTTCGAGGCGTGCATCACGCGGTTCCGGCCGATCATCATGACTACCCTCGCCGCCCTGCTCGGCGCCCTGCCGCTGATGCTCGGCTACGGCACCGGCGCCGAGCTGCGCCAGCCGCTGGGTATCGCAGTGGTCGGCGGTTTGCTGGTCAGCCAGATGCTGACGCTGTTCACTACACCGGTCATATACTTATGGCTCGAGCGGCTGTTTCACCGGCCCCGACCTGTGCCGGCAACGGCATTGGCGACCACAGACTGAGGCGGTCATGCGCGTTCTGATTATCGAAGACGAGGAAAAAACCGCGGACTATCTGCATCGCGGCCTCACTGAACAAGGCTATACCGTGGACCTGGCCCGCGACGGCATCGAAGGCCTGCACCTGGCGCTGGAAAGCGATTATGCGGTGATCGTCCTCGACGTGATGTTGCCGGGCCTCGATGGCTTCGGCGTGCTGCGTGCCTTGCGTGCGCGCAAGCAGACCCCGGTGATCATGCTCACCGCCCGCGAGCGCGTCGAGGATCGTATCAAAGGCCTGCGCGACGGTGCCGACGACTACCTCGGCAAACCGTTTTCCTTCCTTGAGCTGGTCGCGCGTCTGCAAGCGCTGACCCGCCGCAGTGGCGGCCACGAACCGGTGCAAGTGAGCATCGCCGACCTGTGGATCGATCTGATCAGCCGCAAAGCCACCCGCGCCGGCACCCGTCTGGACCTGACGGCCAAGGAGTTCTCGCTGCTCAGCGTGCTCGCCCGCCGCCAGGGTGAAATCCTCTCGAAAACCGCAATTGCCGAGATGGTCTGGGACATCAATTTCGACAGTGACGCCAACGTCGTCGAAGTCGCGATCAAACGTCTGCGCGCCAAACTTGACGGGCCGTTCGAAGAAAAACTGCTGCACACCATCCGTGGCATGGGTTATGTGCTGGAGAGCCGTGGTGTCCAGTAACTCCATCGCACTGCGCCTCAGCGGGATGTTCACGCTGGTGGCGCTGGTGGTGTTTGTGTTGATCGGCGGCGCGCTGTATCAGCAGGTCGACAAAGGCCTTGGCCTGCTTCCCGAAGCCGAACTCGATGCGCGTTACAGCGTGCTCGAATCCACCGTCGGGCGTTACGGCACGCCGGAGCACTGGGTGAAGATCAACAACAAGCTCAAGCTGCTCGGCGAGGAAGACAAGCGCATCAGTTTCTGGATCAGCAGCGGCAACCCGCAATACGAATACGGCAACCTCACGCCACAGATCCGCGCGGTCGCCAACGGCCCGCTGGGCATGCGTGACCTGCAATTGCCCGATCAGCCCGCGCCGCTGAAAGTGCTGGTCAGCCAGTTCCCGGCCAAGGACCAGCGCCCGCCGCTGCGCTTCATGATTGGCATCGACACCGAGACGTTCCACCAGACCCAACACCAGTTGCTGATTGCCTTGGTCAGCCTGGCGATCGTCGGCGTGCTGCTGGCGTCGGCGCTGGGTTATTGGGTAGCGCGGATTGGCTTGCAGCCGCTGATCAAGCTGTCTCAGGAAGCCCAGCGTCTGGCGCCGCCACTGCGCGCCGGACGCCTGCGCCTGTCGCCACTGCCGCCGGAGCTTGCGCAGTTTGTCGAGTCGTTCAACTCGACGCTGGAGCGCGTCGAACTGGCCTATTCGCGCCTGGAATCATTCAACGCCGACGTCGCCCATGAACTGCGTTCACCCCTGACCAACCTGATCGGCCAGACGCAAGTGGCGTTGACCCGCGGGCGCTCTGCAGAGCATTACTTCGAAGTGCTGCAATCGAATCTGGAAGAACTCGAACGACTGCGCTCGATCATCAACGACATGCTGTTTCTGGCCAGTGCCGATCAGGGCAACAAGGCGACCCGACTCACCTCTACGTCGTTGGCCGATGAAGTGGCAACGACGCTGGACTATCTGGATTTCATTCTCGAAGACGCGCAGGTGCAAGTGCGGGTCAGCGGCGACGCGCAGGTGCAGATCGAAGTCGCGCATTTACGTCGGGCATTGATCAATCTGCTGAGCAACGCGGTGCAGCATACCGAACCGGGTGAGGTGATCGAGGTGTGCATCGAGGTCGAGGAACATCAGGTAAGCATCGGTGTGGCGAATCCCGGATTGCCGATTGCCAGTGAACATCTGCCACGTCTGTTTGAGCGATTTTACCGGGTCGATGCGTCGCGCCGTAACAGTGGCAATAACCATGGCTTGGGGCTGGCGATCGTCAAGGCGATTGCGTTGATGCATGGTGGGGATGTGTTTGTGCGCAGTGATCGGGGGGTTAATACCTTTGGAATGCATCTGCCGATCTAAAAGCCCCTCATCGGAACGCCGCCCGCCTAGCCCTCTCCCGGAGGGAGAGGGGACTGACCGAGTTTGATGTTGAGGATACGTCTACTTGAAATTCCTGAGTCGAACTAAAGTTCTGAAAAGCCCCCGATCGGCTCCCTTTCCCTTCGCCCCCTTGGGGGAGAGGGCTGGGGTGAGGGGGTTGCTCTTGGCTACACCGCAATCCTGGACTTTTACCTCCTACGCAACAGTCATTTATGAAAACCACGCTGTTTCCCATCACTCGGCAACCTTATCGTGCCCGCACCAAACAGCACTCGCCAAGCGAGAAGGTTTTCAAGATGTCCAACAGTATGGGTATTGCCAGCGCGTTCGTTCTGTCCTCATTGTTCCTGTCGCCGATGGCGATGGCTGAAGAATCGCAAACATTCGTGGCGCATAATATCGCCCGCGCGCAAGCATTCGATCAGCATCAGGCCGAAGTGATGGCCAAGACCCAAGACGCCACGCAAGCCACGCAAGCTGCCACCTCGCCGACGCCAGTGGGCGAAGGCGACAGTTGAGTCGCGCACCGCGCCACCGTTTCCCTCGACGCGGTTGTTTGGCTCTTCCCGTTCAACCGTCGTCATTGCAGGCCGCTGATTTTCAGCGGCCTTTTTTCGTTTTGGATTGCTCTCTCCACAGGGTTTTGTGGTGTGTGTTTAACTACGCTAAGAAGATCATCCCAACCGACAGTCCACCATGATCGTGAGCCATACTCCCTCCATTGCGGGCAAATCCAAACGCCCCGAGCGGCTGCTGATCTGCGGCAGTCTGCTCAGCGTGATCGCGATCGTGTGCATCGTCACGTTCCTGCTCATCCGCGAGCACGCCAGCGCCCAGGAATCCGCTACCCGCAGCGCCACGACCATTGCGCAACTGATCGACGCCGATGTGCTGCGCACGGTCGAACTGTATGACCTCACGCTGCAAGGCCTGATCGCCGCCGCGCAACGGGACGACCTGCAGAACGTCTCGCCGCAGATCCGGCATCTGGCGCTGTTCGACCGCTCGACCACGGCGCGTTACAAGGGCGATATCCTGCTGCTCGACACGCTTGGCAATGTCGTCGCTGACTCTTCGCGGGTCGAGCCGAAGCCGGGCAATTTTGCCGACCGCGATTATTTCCTCGCCCACGCCCTCAACCGCGACATCGGCATGTTCATCAGCCGACCGTTTCAGACCCGTTGCGACTGCGATGAAGCCAATCAGTGGACGATCAGTTTCAGCCGCCGGATTTCCACGCAAACCGGCGAGTTTGCCGGCGTGGCCGTGGCGTCGCTGAAGCTCGATTACTTCGATCAGTTGTTTAACAGCCTCGACATTGGCAAAGACAGCACGTTGAACATCATCAACAGTGACGGCGTGCTGCTCGCGCAGAAGCCCTATCTGCAAAGCGACTCGATCGGCAAAAGCTTCGGCAACCGTCCCAATGTGGTGAAAATCCTCAGCGACAAGGACGGTAACGGCAGTTTCACCAGCACCTCGAGCATGGATCAGCAGCAACGTCTGTATACCTATTCTCGGGTCGGCAATCTGCCGCTGACGGTGATGGTCGCGCTGTCCAGCGACGAAGTGTTCGGCACCTGGCGGCGCACCGCGCTGCTGATCAGTGGCGCGACGGGGATTTTGTGCGTGGGGTTGCTCTGGCTGACCTGGCTGCTCGCCCGCGAGCTGCGCTTGCGCCAGCGTGCCGAACGCGAGCTGGCGCAACTGGCGGCCACTGACGACCTGACCGGCGTGGCCAACCGACGCATGCTCGATCAGACCTTGCGTCATGAATGGTTTCGCGCCCAGCGTTCAGGCCAGCCGCTGTCGGTGATGATGATCGATGCCGATCACTTCAAGGCGTTCAATGACCGCCATGGGCATCAGGCCGGGGATCAGGCACTGAAAACCCTGGCGCAGGTGATTGGCGAAAACGTGCGCCGCCCGGCGGATCTGGTGGCGCGTTATGGCGGCGAGGAGTTTTCCGTAATTCTGGCCGAGACCGACAGCCAGGGCGCGCAACGGATTGCCGAGAAAATTCGCCAGGCAGTTGAGCAATTACCGCTGGTGGACGGGGCTGAGCGGGCGATGACGGTGAGCATCGGTATCGCGACCTGGACGACGGCCAGCGAGATGACGCTGGAGCAGTTGCTGTTTGCGGCGGACAAGGCGTTGTATCAGGCCAAGGAAGGGGGGCGTAATCGGGTGGTGGTATCAACCTGAAGCCGTGCGGTGGAGGTGATGGCCCCATCGCTGGCAAGCCAGCTCCCACAAGGATTTGAGGTGTGCTGCAAATTTTTGCCTCACCCGTAAACCTGTGGGAGCTGGCTTGCCAGCGATGAGGCCAGTGCTGGCAACACAAAAACCAAGGGCATAAAAAAAGGCCATCCAGGGATGGCCTTCAAAAAACTAGAGAGGTTTTTTACTTACACGGCCGCAACCGGGCGCATGTAAGAGATCGGTGCGGTGCTGGCGTCTTCGAACGTCACCACTTCCCAAGCGTCTGTCTGCTCAATCAACTTGCGCAGCAGCTGGTTGTTCAGTGCATGACCGGACTTGAAGCCTTTGAACTCACCAATCAGGCTGTTGCCCAGCAGGTACAGGTCGCCAATTGCATCGAGGATCTTGTGTTTGACGAATTCGTCTTCATAGCGAAGACCGTCTTCGTTCAACACGCCATCGGCGTCGACCACGATTGCGTTTTCAACGCTGCCGCCGAGTGCGAGGTTGTGCTTGCGCAGGTACTCGATGTCACTCATGAAACCAAAGGTACGCGCGCGGCTGACTTCTTTTACGAACGAAGTGCTGGAAAAGTCCACGCTTGCACTCTGGGTGCGGTCCCGGAAAACCGGGTGATCGAAATCGATCTCGAAGCTCACCTTGAACCCTTCGAAAGGCACGAAAGTGGCGCGCTTGTCGCCGTCTTCCACTGTCACTTCACGCAGGATGCGGATGAATTTCTTGGCGGCGTCCTGTTCTTCCAGGCCTGCCGATTGAATCAGGAATACGAAGGGTCCAGCGCTGCCATCCATGATCGGGACTTCGGACGCGGAGAGCTCGACGTAGGCGTTATCGATGCCCAGGCCAGCCATGGCCGAGAGCAAGTGCTCTACCGTGTCCACTTTGACGTCGCCATTGATCAGCGTCGTCGACATAGTGGTTTCACCGACGTTTTCCGCGCGGGCAGGAATCTGCACCACAGGGTCGAGGTCAGCGCGACAAAACACAATGCCAGTGTCGACAGGCGCAGGCTTGAGGGTCAGATAGACCTTCTCACCGGAGTGCAGGCCTACACCTGTGGCACGGATAATATTTTTCAGTGTGCGTTGTTTAATCATGGCTTGGGCCGCTTCAGCGCAAATTGCGAACTGGTATCAACAAAGGCTGGCGATGATAGCAGACCATGCCTTTGCTGAACACCAATCACCTTCATAGGCCTGATACATTCCATCAATCGGCCTGACGACGCAGGAATGCCGGGATGTCCAGGTAGTCCAGGTCATCTTGCGGATTCATCTTCGCGGCAGCCGCAGCACCGGCCTGAGCCTGGTTGCGCATGACGGTTGGACGGTCCAGATCACGGTAGTTCACCGCTGGCGCTTCCTGACGGGCCGGAGCCGGTTGTTGCACCTGCGCCGAAGCCATCGAGGTGTGCACAGTGTTGTCGATGACCTTCACAGGTTTCTCGATTTTCGCGCCCAGACCGGTGGCAACCACGGTGACGTGCAGCTCGTCGCGCATGTCCGGATCGATAACGGTACCGACCTTGACCATCGCGTGCTCGGAAGCGAAGGCTTCGATGATGCTACCCACGTCGGAGTACTCACCCAGCGACAGGTCAGGACCGGCGGTGATGTTCACCAGGATGCCGCGTGCGCCCTGCAGGTTGACGTCTTCGAGCAGCGGGTTGCGGATTGCCGCTTCAGTCGCTTCACGTGCACGGTTCGGACCGCTGGCGCAGCCAGTGCCCATCATCGCCATGCCCATTTCGCTCATCACGGTACGTACGTCGGCGAAGTCGACGTTGATCATGCCCGGACGCTTGATGATGTCGGAGATACCGCGAACGGCACCGGCCAGTACATCGTCTGCCTTGGCGAAAGCCGACAAGAGGCTTGCGTCTTTACCGAGGATGGTCAGCAGTTTTTCGTTCGGAATGGTGATCAGCGAGTCAACGCTTTCCGAGAGCATGCGGATGCCTTCATCGGCGATCTGCATACGCTTGCGACCTTCGAACGGGAACGGACGGGTCACGACCGCAACGGTCAGGATGCCCATTTCCTTGGCCACTTCGGCAATGATCGGCGCTGCACCGGTACCGGTACCGCCGCCCATGCCAGTGGTGATGAACACCATGTTGGTGCCCTGCAGCACTTCGGCAATGCGCTCACGGTCTTCCAGAGCGGCCTGACGACCGACTTCAGGGTTGGCGCCCGCGCCCAGACCTTTGGTCACGCCGGTGCCCAGTTGCAGAATGGTCCGCGCGCCGATGTTTTTCAGCGCCTGAGCATCGGTGTTGGCGCAGATGAACTCAACGCCTTCGATGTTGCTCTTGACCATGTGATTGACAGCGTTGCCGCCGCCACCGCCGACACCGATAACCTTGATTACCGGGCTTGCGGGGATGTTGTCTACGAGTTCGAACATTTTCCCTCTCCTTACATTCTCTAGTTTTTTCGCCTACTGCTGTTTGTTGCGGTGTATCTACTGCAGTTGCTTGCCGCTTGAAGCTTGTCGCTTCAAGCTGCTTTTAAAAGTTGCCCTGAACCCACTTCTTCAAGCGGTCCAGCAACGGCGCCTGCGGCTCTTCGTTGCTGTAGCTGTCGCGGCTGCCGATACCCGAGAACGAAACCCCGTCGGACTGCTTTTGCAGGCCGTACATCAACAAACCAACGCCAGTGGAATAGATCGGGTTGCGCACCACGTCATCCAGGCCTTTGACGCCATGTGGTACACCGAGGCGTACCGGCATGTGGAAGATTTCCTCGGCCAGTTCAGTGGCGCCTTCCATCTTCGAGGTGCCGCCAGTCAGGACGATGCCGGCCGGGATCAGGTCTTCGTAGCCGCTGCGGCGCAGCTCGGCCTGGATCAGCGTGAACAGTTCGTCGTAACGCGGCTCGACCACTTCGGCCAGGGCCTGACGCGACAGTTCGCGCGGTGGACGGTCGCCTACGCTTGGCACCTTGATGGTTTCGCCGGCACCGGCCAGTTTGGCCAGGGCGCAGGCGTAACGGATCTTGATCTCTTCGGCGTACTGGGTCGGGGTGCGCAACGCCATGGCGATGTCGTTGGTCACCTGATCACCGGCAATCGGGATCACCGCGGTATGCCGGATCGCGCCTTCGGTGAAGATCGCAATGTCAGTGGTGCCGCCGCCGATGTCGACCAGGCACACGCCCAGTTCTTTCTCGTCGTCGGTCAATACCGAGTAGGCCGAGGCCAGTTGCTCGAGGATGATGTCGTCGATTTCCAGACCGCAGCGACGCACGCATTTTTCAATGTTCTGCGCGGCGTTGACGGCGCAAGTGACCACATGAACCTTGGCCTCCAGACGCACGCCGGACATGCCCAGTGGCTCGCGCACGCCTTCCTGGTTATCGATCACGTAATCCTGCGGCAGGGTGTGCAGCACGCGCTGGTCAGCCGGGATCGCCACGGCCTGAGCGGCATCCAGTACACGCTCGAGGTCCGCCGAGCTGACTTCGCGATCACGGATCGCGACGATGCCGTGGGAATTCAGGCTGCGGATGTGATTGCCGGCCACGCCGACAAATGCCGAGTGAATGCGGCAGCCGGCCATCAGCTGGGCTTCTTCGATCGCGCGCTGAATCGACTGCACGGTGGACTCGATGTTGACCACCACGCCTTTCTTCAGGCCACGGGACGGATGGGTACCGATCCCGACGATTTCCAGCGAGCCGTCATCGGAAACCTCGCCGACCAGCGCCACCACCTTGGAGGTGCCGATATCGAGACCGACGATCATTTTGCCGCTTTGCACGTTTGCCATGGGTCCTGCCTCTTCTTAATTCTTTGCGACAGCGGGTTGGGCTGTCGTCGGCGCTACGGGTTCCCGCCAGCCAACAGCGAGGCCGTTGGCGTAGCGCAGATCGATGCGCGCAATGTTCGTAATCTGCTCTTTCAGCGTCTTGTCATAGATGGCGATGAAGCGGCGCATCTTTTCCACCAGATTGCCGCGTCCCAGCAGCAACTCGATGCCGGGGCCGGAACTGCCGGCACCGGTGGTCAGGAACCAGCTGCCGCGTTCACGCAATTCCAGGCGTGCAATCGAAAAACCCAGCGGGCGCAACATCTGGCTCAATACCTGGTACTGCTGCATCACTTGCTGCTGCGCCCGTTGTGGGCCGAACAGTTGCGGCAGGTGTTCGTAGTTCGCCAGCTCCTTGGGCGTGAACGCCTGGCCCTGGTTGTTCAGTAACGATTCGTCGCCCCAACGCGCGACCGGCAGTTGCTCTTCGAGGCGGATCACCACTTGATCCGGCCACACGCGGCGCACTTCGGCGTGGGCGATCCACGGCATCTGCTCAAGCTCGGTGCGCATCCCGGCCAGGTCGATGGTGAAGAAGCTCGACGCCACGAATGGCGCGATGCGCTGCTGCACCGCCTGCTGGCTGATGTAGCTCAGGTCGCCCTGCACCGCGATCTTGCTGATCGGCCGGTCGGCGTACGGCAGCAGACGCTGCGCGCCTTCGTACGTACCGAAGCCCAGCGCCACCAGCAGCACCGGCCAGAACAGGCTTTTCAGAAAGCCGAAATTGGCTTTCGGCAGGCGCGCGGACATCGGCTCTTTCGCCACCATTCGGCTGGCGCCACGCGGCACCGGCTTGCGGCCGGGTGCGGGGGGCTGATGTCGCAGATGAGCGCCTTGCATGGTCTTAACCTCGCGCCTCTTTATTGCCGGCGTCTTCAACGCTGGCCGCCAGAATGGCCAGTACCAGTTGCTGGAAATCCAGACCGGCGGCACGCGCCGCCATCGGCACCAGACTGTGATCGGTCATGCCCGGTGCGGTATTCACTTCGAGGAACCAGAACTGCCCGTCGGCATCCTGCATCACATCCGCCCGGCCCCAACCGGCAATACCCAGCGCCTCACAGGCCTTGGCCGTGAGATCCATGAGTTCCTGCTCCTTGGCGGCATCCAGCCCGCACGGAATGCGGTACTGGGTATCGTTGGCGATGTACTTGGCGTCGTAGTCGTAGAACGAGTGCGGTGTACCCAGGGCGATAGGAGGCAACACCTGGTCACGCAGAGTGGCGATGGTGAACTCCGGACCTTGAATCCAATGCTCGACCAACACTTGTGAATCGTAGGTACTGGCCGCTTTCCATGCGTCGATCAACTCGGACGCAGAACTCACTTTGGCCATCCCGATACTTGAACCTTCATGCGCCGGTTTGACGATCAAAGGGAAGCCCAGTTCCGTCGCCGCCGAAATACAATCGGCTTCGCTGCACAGCACGGCGTGACGCGGCGTCGGAATGCCGAGGCTGTGCCAGACCTGCTTGGTGCGCAGTTTGTCCATGGCCAGTGCCGAGGCCAGAATGCCACTGCCGGTGTAGGGAATGCCCGCGCACTCGAGCAAACCCTGCATGCTGCCGTCTTCACCGCCACGACCGTGGAGAATGATGAACGCACGGTCGATCTTTTCGTTGAGCAGACGCTGCAGGAAGTCTTCGCCGACATCGATGCCGAACGCGTCCACGCCGGCGCTTCGCAGCGCTTCGAGCACGGCGTTACCGGATTTCAACGAAACCTCACGCTCGGCACTCAGGCCGCCGAAGAGCACGGCGACGCGGCCGAAGTCTTTCGGCGCGATGGTGGAAAACAGCTTGGCGTAGGCAGCAGTCATTTCAACTTCCCCTCGACCGACGCCGCCACGGCGCCAGCGAACAATTCACTTTTCAACAGCTTCGGCGCGAGACCGCCGATATCACCCGCGCCCTGGCACAGCAGGATGTCGCCGGCACGCAGCAGCGGCTTGACCAGCGGCGCCAGATCGACGCCACGCTCGATGTAGATCGGGTCGAGCTGGCCGCGCTGACGGATGCTGTTGCACAGCTTGCGGCTGTCGGCACCGGGGATCGGCTCTTCGCCGGCCGGATAGACTTCCATCAGCAGCAGCACGTTGGCGTCGGCCAGTACATTGACGAAGTCGTCGTACAGATCGCGGGTGCGGCTGTAACGGTGTGGCTGGTAGACCATCACCAGACGGCGCTCCGGCCAGCCACCGCGCACGGCTTTGATCACCGCCGCGACTTCGGTCGGGTGATGGCCGTAGTCATCGACCAGCATCACGTTGCCGCCGTCGACCGGCAGTTCGCCGTAGACCTGGAAACGTCGACCCACGCCCTGGAAACCCGAGAGGCCCTGAACGATGGCTTCATCGCTGACGCCCTCGTCGGTGGCGATGCAGATGGTCGCCAGCGAGTTGAGCACGTTGTGGTTGCCGGGCATGTTCACCGACACCTCCAGCGGCTCGCGATCCGGGCGCAGCACGGTGAAGAAGGTCTGCATGCCTTGCTGGCGCACATTGATCGCGCGCACGTCGGCGTCTTCGCTGAAGCCGTAGGTCACGGTCGGACGTTTGACCAGCGGCAGGATTTCGCGCACCACCGGATCGTCCAGGCACATCACCGCCAGCCCATAGAACGGCAGGTTGTGGAGGAACTCGACGAAGGTTTTCTTCAGTTTGTTGAAGTCGCCGTCATAGGTCGCCATATGGTCGGCGTCGATGTTGGTGACCACGGCCACCAGCGGTTGCAGATGCAGGAAGCTCGCATCGCTCTCGTCGGCTTCGGCGATCAGGTAACGGCTGGTGCCGAGCTGGGCATTGGTGCCCGCCGCGTTCAGACGACCACCGATCACGAAGGTCGGATCGAGGCCACCGGCAGCAAACACCGAAGCGATCAGGCTGGTCGTCGTGGTTTTGCCGTGGGTACCGGCGACGGCGATGCCGTGGCGATAGCGCATCAGCTCGGCGAGCATTTCCGCACGCGGCACCACCGGGATACGACGCTCAAGCGCAGTCGCCACTTCCGGGTTGGAGGTGTTCACCGCGCTCGACACTACCAGCACATCAGCGGCCGCAGCGTTCTCGGCACGGTGACCAATGAAAATCTGCGCGCCGAAGGATTCCAGGCGCTCGGTGACCGGTGAGGCTTTCAGGTCGGAACCGGAGACTTGATAGCCCAGGTTCAACAACACTTCGGCGATACCGCACATGCCCACGCCGCCGATACCGACGAAGTGGATACGGCGGATGCGGCGCATTTCCGGTTGTGGCATGGCTTTCTGATTCTCAACCATGGGCCACCTCCAGACAGGTATCGACCACGCTACGGGTGGCATCGGGTTTGGCCAGACGGCGGGCCGCTTGGGCCATTGCTTCGAGTCGTTGCGGTTGCATCAAGACCTCTGTCAGGCGCGCGGCAAGATCCGCGGCGCCAGTCGTTCTTTGCGGCATCAGGAAGGCAGCGCCTTCGCGGGCCAAATAATCGGCGTTGCGGGTCTGGTGATCGTCGATCGCGTGGGGCAAAGGCACCAGCATCGAGGGCAGACCGGCGGCAGCCAGCTCACTGATGGTCAACGCGCCTGCGCGGCATACCACCAGGTCAGCCCAGCCATAGGCTTGAGCCATGTCTTTGATGAACGGCTGCACCTGCGCTTCCACACCCACGGCGTGGTAACGCTCGGCAGTCACTGCATCGTGATTCTTGCCGGCCTGATGAAACACTTCCGGGCGCAGGTCGGCAGCGACTTGGGCCAGGGCTTCAGGCAGCAATTTGTTCAACGGTTCTGCGCCCAGGCTTCCGCCGAGGATCAGCAAACGCGCTTTGCGTCCGGCCAGCGCCGGACGCGAGGTATCGAGGAATAGCTCGCTGCGCACCGGATTACCGGTGGTACGGCGGCTGTCCGACAGAGTAAAGGTGTCGGGGAACGCTTCACACACTCGGGCGGCGAACGGCACCAGCAACCGATTGGCGGTGCCGGCCACGGCGTTCTGCTCGTGAACGATCACCGGCACCCCGGCCAGTTTCGCGGCGAGGCCGCCGGGGCCGGTCACATAACCACCGAAGCCGACCACACACACCGGCTTCAGGCGACGCATGATCGCCCGCGCCTGCCACACCGATTTCAGCAACATCAACGGTGCCTTGAGCAGCGACAGCTTGCCCTTGCCGCGCAGGCCGCTGGCGTTGATCCGGTGCAACTCAAGACCGGCCGCCGGGACCAGTTCGTTTTCGATGCCGCGTGGCGTGCCGAGCCAGTGCACGGTGTAGCCGCGCGCCTGAAACTCGCGGGCACAGGCCAGCGCCGGGAACACGTGGCCGCCGGTACCGCCGGCCATGATCAATACGTTAGCGCCCATGAGTCGGCTCCTCGGCGAAGTCGCTTTCATGGAATTCCATCTCTTCGCTGCCCAGGTGGGTTCGACTCTCCCATTCGATGCGCAGCAACAAGCCCAGACAGGCGCAGCAGATCACCAGCGAACTGCCGCCATAGCTGAGGAACGGCAAGGTCAGACCCTTGGTCGGCAGCAGGCCGACGTTCACACCGATGTTGATAAGGAACTGACCAATCCACAGGAACGACAGACCGTAAGCCACATAAGCGGCGAAGAACTGCTTGGCCTTCTCGGCCCACAAGCCGATGTACATGCCGCGAACACACACGAATACGAACAGCGCGACGGTGCACAGCGAACCGACCGCGCCGAGTTCTTCGGCGAGTACCGAGAACACGAAGTCGGTGTGTGCTTCCGGCAGGTAGAACTGTTTCTGCACGCTGTTGCCCAGGCCTACGCCCAGCCACTCACCGCGACCGAATGCGATCAATGCTTGCGAGAGCTGATAACCGGCGCCGAACTGGTCAGCCCACGGGTCGGCGAAGTTGGTCAGACGCGCCATCCGGTAGGGCTGCATCTGAATCAGCAAGACCACGGCCCCGACTGCCAGCACCACCATCAGCGAGAAGCGGAACAACCCGACCCCGCCCAAAAACAGCATCGCCGCCGCCGCGCCCATCATCACTACGGTGGCGCCGAAGTCCGGTTCCATCAGCAGCAGACCGGCCATCGGCAGCAGCACGATGAACGGCTTGAAAAAGCCCATCCAGCTCTCGCGCACTTCTTTCTGGCGACGCACCAGATAACCGGCGAGGTAGATCACCACAAACACCTTGGCGATTTCCGAGGGCTGCACGTTGAAGAAGCTGAAACCGATCCAGCGCATCGAACCGTTCACTTCGCGGCCGATGCCGGGGATGATCACCATCACCAGCAAACCGAACGCGCCGATCAGCATCATCCAGCCGAGGCGTTGCCAGGTGGCGATCGGGATCATCATGGTGACGATGCACGCGCCCAGGCCCAGCACCACATAAATAAGGTGGCGAATCATGTAATACAGCGGACTGCCCGACTGCGCCGCCGCCACTTCGGTGGACGCCGAAGCAATCATGATCAAACCGAGCCCGAGCAGCGCCAGGCACCCGGCGAGCATCGGGAAATCGAGGTCGATGCCACGCCCGGTGATCAACGGCGATGGGTACGGTTTGATGATATTTCTCAGGTTCATGCCAGTTCCTCCACAGCGCGGACGAACTGGTGACCACGGTCTTCGTAATTTTTGAACATGTCGAAACTGGCGCAGGCTGGCGACAGCAGCACCACATCGCCCGGTTGCGCGGCGGCGCGGCATTGCGCGACGGCATCGACCAGCGAGGTCGCGCGGATCAAGGGCACGGCATCGCCGAGCGCTTCGCCGATCTTGTCCGAGTCGCGGCCCATCAGGACCACGGCGCGGCAGTTGGCCGCCACCGGATCACGCAGGTCATTGAACTCGGCACCCTTGCCATCGCCGCCAGCGATCAGGATGACCTTGCCTTCGATGTCCGCGCCCAGACCTTCAATCGCGGCCAGTGCGGCGCCGACGTTGGTGGCTTTGGAATCGTTGTAGTAGGCAACGCCATCCAGGTCACGCACCCACTGGCAACGATGTTCGAGGCCGGTGAAGTTGCGCAGGGCCGACAGCATGGCGTCGAACGGCAGACCGACCGCATGACCGAGCGCCAGCGCCGCAAGGGCGTTGGACTGGTTATGCGCGCCGCGCACTTTCAGTTCACGCACCGGCAGCAGATTCTGGAATTCGAACGCCAGGTATTTCTCCCCGCCCTCTTCCCGCAGACCGAACGCCTTGAAGTCCGGCTTGTTCAGACCGAAGGTCCAGCACGGCTGGCCCTCGCCGATCAACGGACGGCTCAGCGCATCCTGACGGTTGACCACGAACTGCTTCGCGCCCCGGAAGATCCGGTGCTTGGCCAGGTGATACGCCGGCAGACCGCTGTAGCGATCCATGTGGTCTTCGCTGATGTTCAGTACGGTGGCGACTTCAGCGTTGAGCTGGTCGGTGGTTTCGAGTTGGAAACTCGACAGCTCCATCACGTACAGCTCGATGTCGTCGCTGAGCAGATCCAGCGCCGGCGTGCCGAGGTTGCCCCCGACGGCGACGCGTTTGCCGGCCGCAGCGGCCATCTCGCCGACCAGTGTGGTGACGGTGCTTTTCGCATTGGAACCGGTGATCGCGACGATCGGCGAACGCGCGTTACGCGCGAACAACTCGATGTCGCCGGACATTTTCACGCCACGCGCCGCAGCGGCTTGCAGGGCCGGAGTCGCCAGCGCCAGGCCGGGGCTCACGTAGAGCTCGTCGGCACGGCAGAGGAATTCCACGTCCAGCTCGCCACAACGCACTTCCACGTGCGGATAGTCACGCTTGAGCGTGGCCAGTTCCGGTGGATTGTCCCGCGTGTCGGCGACGGCAAACGCCACGCCCCGGTTCGCCAGGAAGCGAACCAGGGACATGCCGCTCTTGCCGAGGCCGACAACGATGCGGAAGTGGTCAGAAGCGATCAGAGACACTCGTTCTACCTCAGCTTCAGGGTGGCAAGGCCAATCAGCACGAGAATCACGGTGATGATCCAGAAACGGACGATCACGCGCGGCTCGGGCCAGCCCTTGAGTTCAAAATGGTGATGGATCGGTGCCATGCGGAACACACGGCGACCGGTGAGCTTAAAGGACGCAACCTGAATGACCACTGACAGGGTTTCCATCACGAACACGCCGCCCATGATGAACAGGACGATTTCCTGACGGACGATTACCGCAATGGTGCCCAGTGCCGCGCCGAGTGCCAGGGCGCCAACGTCGCCCATGAACACTTGCGCCGGATAGGTGTTGAACCACAGGAAGCCGAGGCCGGCGCCGATCAGCGCACCGCAGAACACGATCAGTTCGCCCGCGCCCGGCACGTAAGGGATCAGCAGGTATTCAGCGAATTTCACGTTACCCGACAGGTAGCAGAAAATCCCCAGACCGCCGCCGACCATCACCGTCGGCATGATCGCCAGACCGTCGAGGCCGTCAGTCAGGTTGACCGCGTTGCTCGAGCCGACGATCACGAAATAGGTCAGCACGATGAAACCTGCGCCCAGCGGAATGCTGTAGTCCTTGAGCATCGGCAGGATCAGCGTGGTTTCCACCGGGGTGGACGCGGTCATATAAAGGAAGATCGCCGCACCGAGACCGAACACCGATTGCCAGAAATATTTCCAGCGGCTCGGCAGGCCACGCGAGTTCTTCTCGATGACCTTGCGGTAATCGTCGACCCAGCCGATGGCGCCGAACAGCAGGGTCACCAGCAACACCACCCAGACATAACGGTTGCTGAGGTCGGCCCAGAGCAAGGTGCTGACGCCAATCGAAGACAGGATCAACGCGCCGCCCATGGTCGGCGTACCGGATTTGGACAGGTGCGATTGCGGGCCGTCGTTGCGCACGGACTGGCCGATCTGACGGTTCTGCAGGGTACGGATCATCCACGGGCCATAGCACAGCGACAAGACCAGCGCGGTCAGCACACCGAGAATCCCGCGCAGGGTCAGGTACTGAAAGACCGCGAAGCCTTTGTAGAACTGTTGCAGATACTCCGCTAGCAGCAGCAGCATTAATGTTTCTCCAGACTGGACCCGCACAAAGCCGCAACGATGTTTTCCATCGCTGCACTGCGCGAACCCTTGATCAAAATGGTGGTGTTTGTGTCCTGCTCGGCGTCGAGGGCCTGGATCAGTTCGGCCTGCGTGCCGAAGTGATGCGCCTGTTCACCGAAAGCGTTCACGGCGTGGACCATGTTCGGCCCGACAGCGTAAAGCGCGGAAACCTTGCCTCGGGCGTACTCGCCCACGTCGCGGTGCCCCTGCTCCGCCCACTCGCCCAACTCGCCGATATCCCCGAGCACCAGGACGGTGCGGCCGGAAAAGCCGGCGAGTATATCAACGGCGGCGCACATCGAGGTGGGGTTTGCGTTGTAAGTGTCGTCGATCACGCGCATGCCGTTTTTCGCCAGTTGCGCGACGGTGCGGCCCTTGACCGGTTGCACCGCGCCAAGTCCGGTGGCGATGCCGAACAGCGACACGCCCAGGGCGTGAGCGGCAGCGGCGGCGGCCATGGCATTGGCGACGTTATGGGTGCCGAGCAGGTTCAGCTGCACTCGCTCGCTACCTTGCGGCGTGTGCAGATTGAACGCCGGGCAACCGCGGGCATCGGTGCTCAAGTCGCTGGCGTAGAAATCCGCCTGAATATTGCTCAGAGCGAAGGTCAACACTTTGCGAGCGCCTGCACGGGTCTGCCAGATACCGAAGGCCTTGTCATCGAGGTTGAGCACGGCGATGCCATCAGCGGCGAGGCCGTCGATGATTTCGCCTTTGGCTTCGACGATTTTTTCCGGCCCGCCAAACTCGCCAACGTGGGCGGTACCGGCGTTATTGAGGATCGCGACGTGCGGCTTGGTCAGGCCCACGGTGTAGGCGATTTCGCCGAGACGCGAGGCACCCAGTTCGATCACCGCCGAAGTGTGCTCCGGGGCCAGTTCGAGCAAGGTCAGCGGCGCGCCGAGGTCATTGTTCAGATTGCCACGAGTGGCCAGCACCGGACCGCGAGTGCGCAGGATGCTCGCGAGCATTTCCTTGACCGTGGTCTTGCCGCTGGAACCGGTCACCGCTGCCACTGGCTGCGTAAAAGCGGCACGGTTCAAGGCGCCCAACTGGCCCAGCGCCTGACGGCTGTCCTTGACCAGCAATTGCGGCAGCGCGCTGTCGGCGACTTCACGCTCGACCAGTGCAGCAACGGCGCCTTTGCCAGCGACATCGTTCAGATAATCATGACCGTCGAAACGCGGTCCGGTCAGCGCGACAAAAAGCTGACCCGGCTGGATCGCGCGGCTGTCGATGCTGACGCCATTGAAGCTGGCATCGCTGCCAATCAGACGGGCGTCGAGGGCGTTGGTCAGTTCGCTGAGTGTCAGGGCCTTAAGCATGGGCCACCTCCCACGCGGTCAGGGCATGATCGGCCTCGACCAGATCGGAGAAGGCATGGCGCACGCCGTTGATTTCCTGATAGTCCTCGTGGCCTTTACCAGCCAGGACAATCACGTCGTCAGCCGTCGCACCGGCAATCAATTGCGCAATCGCCTGACCACGGCCGGCGACGAAGGTGACTTTATCCACAGCAGTGAACCCGGCGCGGATGTCATCAAAGATCACCGCCGGGTCTTCGGTGCGCGGGTTGTCGTCTGTGACCAATACTTTGTCCGCCAAGCGCTCGACCACTTCGGCCATCAACGGACGCTTGCCGCGATCGCGATCACCGCCGCAGCCGAACAGGCACAGCAACTGACCTTTGACGTGCGGGCGCAGGGCGCTCAGAACTTTTTCCAGCGCATCCGGGGTGTGGGCGTAATCGACCACCACCAGCGGTTGTGTGCCGCCACCCAGACGCTGCATGCGCCCGGCCGGGCCTTCGAGCTTCGGCAGCACTTTGAGAATTTCGTCGAGGGCGTAATCCAGACCGAGCAAGGCGCCGACGGCCGCCAGTACGTTGCTCAGGTTGAAACGCCCGAGTAGTGTGCTGCGCAGGTGATGTTCGCCCTGCGGCGTGACCAGCGTGGCGCGCACGCCGTGATCGTCGAATTGCGCTTCGCGGCAAAACAGGTAAGCGCTGCTGTCGAGCAGGCTGTAAGTGATCAGGCGCGACTCGCGTTTTTCAGCAGCCAGTTGCCGGCCGAAATCATCATCGAGGTTGACCACGCGGCATTTCAGGTCATTCCAGGCAAACAGCCTGGCCTTGGCCTCGGCGTACGCCTGCATGGTGCCGTGATAATCCAGATGATCGCGGGACAGATTGGTCATCACCGCCACGTCAAACGCCAGCGCGGTCACCCGGCCCTGATCCAGACCATGGGAGGACACTTCCATGGCCACGGCTTTGGCACCGGACTTTTTCAGATCGCCCAGGGTTGCCTGCACGGCGATCGGATTCGGCGTGGTGTGCAGACCGCTTTCCAGCGCGCCATAGAAGCCGGAACCCAAGGTGCCGACGATGCCACAATGCTGGCCGAGCAGATCCAGTGCCTGCGCAACCAGCTGGGTCACGCTGGTCTTGCCGTTGGTGCCGGTCACGCCAATCAGATTCAGGTGATGGCTCGGCTCGCCATAAAAGCGCCCGGCGATGTCCGACAGCTGCGCCGCCAGACCTTTGACCGGAATCAGCGGCACATCGGTGATCGGCAGCACGGTGGCGCCTTCCACTTCATACGCCACGGCTGCGGCGCCGCGTTGCAGGGCATCGGCGATGTGCGCACGGCCGTCGAATTTGCCGCCGGGCACGGCGAGAAACAGATCGCCGGCGCGCACGTTGCGGCTGTCCAGCGCCAATTCACGGATCAACAGATCGTGGCCGGCGTGGGGGAATATCTTGTTCAGACTCAATGACATCAGCCGCGCCCTCCATTGGCTTTCAGCGGAATGACCGGGGTGGCGTTGGCCTGTTGCGTGGTCGGCAGGTTATCCGGGGTCACGTTCATCAGGCGCAGGGTGCCGGACATCACACGGCTGAACACCGGCGCCGAGACCAGACCACCGAAGTAGCCGGCCTTGGTCGGCTCGTCGATCACCACCACGATTGCATAACGCGGATCGCTCATCGGGCCGAAGCCGGCGAACAGCGAGCGGTAGGAGTTTTCGGCGTAGCCTTTGGTGCCGACCGAGGTCTTACGCGCCGTACCCGACTTGCCGCCGACGTGATAAGCCGGCACTTGTGCACGGAACACGCCGCGCGGCGCTTCGATCACTTGCTGCAACATGCCCTGCATGGTTTTTGCCACGGCTTCGGGCAGCACTTGCGTGGTCTGCGGCATCTTGTCGGTTTTGATCAGGGTCAGCGGCGCCAGACGACCGTTGTTGGCCAGCGCCGAGAACGCGTGCACCAACTGGATAGCGGTCACGGAAATACCGTAGCCGTAAGACAAGGTTGCAGTTTCGGCCTTGCGCCATTCGCGGTAATTCGGCAGATTGCCGACACGTTCGCCGGGGAAGCCCAGGCCGGTGTCCTGGCCGAGGCCGACTTTTTGCGCGAGGCGGAAAATCGTTTCGCCGCCGATATCGAAGGCGACCTTGCTCATGCCGACGTTACTGGAATTGATCAGAATCCCGGTCAGGTCGAGCACCGGACCTTCGCTCTTGGACACGTCTTTAATGGTGTATTTGCCGATCTGCAACGAGCCCGGATACACCTCGACGGTGTCGCTCGGTTTCCAGCGACCGGTTTCGATCGCCGCACTCATCGAGATGGCTTTCATGGTCGAACCCGGTTCGAACACGTCGATCATCGCGCGGTTGCGCATCATCGCCGGTTGCAGGTTTCGACGGTTGTTCGGGTTGTAGGTCGGCTGGTTGACCATGGCGAGAATCTCGCCGGTCTTCACATCCATGATCACCAGACTGCCGGCCTTGGCGCCGTTCTCGATGATCGCGTTGCGCAACTCGCGGTTGGCCAGGTATTGCAGACGCAGGTCAATCGACAACGCCAAGGGCTTGCCGGCCTTGGCGTTTTTGGTGACCTGGACATCCTTGATCAGCCGCCCGCGGCGATCCTTGATCACTTGTCGTTTGCCCGGGACCCCGGCCAGCCATTCGTCATAGGCCAACTCGACACCTTCGCGACCGTGATCGTCGATATCGGTAAAGCCAACCATGTGCGCGGTGACTTCGCCGGCCGGGTAGAACCGGCGGAATTCTTCGATGCCGTAAACGCCCGGCACTTTCAGGTCAAGCACAGCCTGGCCTTGCTCGGGGGTCAAGCCGCGCACCAGATAAATGAATTCTTTGTTGGCCTGGGCTTCGAGACGTTCAGCCAGGGCTTTCGGGTCCTGACCCAGCGCGGCAGCGAGTGCCGGCCACTTCTCTTTGGCCGACTGCATTTCCTTGGCGTTGGCCCACAGCGTAGTCACCGGAGTACTCACGGCCAGAGGCTCGCCATTACGGTCGGTGATCAGACCACGGTGCGCCGGAATCGGGATGTGCCGCAGACTGCGCGCGTCGCCCTGCCCCTTGAGGAAGTCACGGTCGACCACTTGCAGGTCGATGATCCGCCAGCAGATCGCCGCAACCATCAGGCCCAGCAGCGCCACCATCAGGCGGAAGCGCCATGGGAACAGTGCGCCTTCGAGTTTCATCATGGCGCCACCATCTTCACGTCAGCCGCGCCGGGAATGTGCATTTTCAGTTGTTCGGTGGCCAGCACTTCGATGCGGCTGTGCGCGGTCCAGGTGCTCTGCTCGAGAATCAGCCGGCCCCACTCGGCCTGCGCCTTGTCGCGCACACTGAGTTCGTTATAAAGGGTGTTGAGCAACTGACGGTTCCAGTGCGCGCTGTACGACACGGCGATCGCCGAAAAAAGCACGCCGATAAACAGCAGCAGCATCAGAAAGCTGCCGCCAGGCAATGGCTTGGCGAAAAGCTTGCTCACCGCAACTTCTCCGCGACACGCATGACCGCACTACGGGAACGTGGGTTGGCTTTGAGTTCGGCGTCGGAGGCCGTCTGCGCTTTGCCGTGAATTTTGATTTTCGGTTCGAAGGCAACGTGGCGCACTGGCAGGTTGCGCGGCAGGTTATCGGCCTCGCCCTTGACCAGTTTGCGCATGAACAGTTTGACGATGCGGTCTTCCAGCGAATGGAAGCTGATCACCACCAGACGACCGCCGACTTCCAGCGCATCCAGAGCGGCTTCGAGGCCGGCTTCCAGATCACCGAGTTCGTTGTTGACGTGAATGCGCAAACCCTGGAAAGCGCGGGTGGCCGGATTCTTGCCCTTTTCCCACGCCGGGTTGGCAACTTTCAGCACTTCAGCCAGATCGGCGGTACGCTCGAATGGCTTGATATCGCGACGCTCGACCACGGCACGGGCCATGCGCCCGGAAAAACGTTCTTCGCCGTATTCCTTGAACACCCGGGCGATTTCTTCAGCCGGCGCGGTGTTGACGAACTCGGCCGCGCTGATGCCACGGGACGGGTCCATGCGCATGTCCAGCGGGCCGTCGTTGAGGAAACTGAAACCGCGCTCGGCATCGTCCAGCTGCGGCGACGATACGCCGAGGTCGAGCAGAATGCCGCTGACCTTGCCGGCCAGACCCTGCTCGGCAACCACCGAACCGAGCTCGGCAAAGCTGCGCTGCACAACGACAAAGCGGCCGTCTTCGGCCGCTAGCGTTTGCCCGGTGGCAATCGCTTGAGGGTCCTTGTCGAATCCGATGAGCCGACCGTCCGTGCCGAGCTGGCTCAGGATCAACCGGCTGTGCCCGCCGCGCCCGAACGTGCCGTCCAGATAGCAGCCATCAGGACGTACGGCGAGAGCCTCGACGGCTTCGTCAAGCAGTACGGTGATGTGGTTAAAGCCGCTATCAATAGTCACAGGATCAAATCACGCAGTTCATCAGGCATCGCGCCCGGTTGTTGAATAGCAGCAAGGTCAGCGGCAGACACCGCGTTCCATGCATCCTCGTCCCACAGTTGGAACTTGTTCAGTTGGCCCACCAGCATTGCCCGCTTATCGAGCTTGGCGTACTCGCGCAGACGCGGTGGAACCAGAAAACGACCACTGCCATCGAGTTCGAGGTCGACGGCATTACCAATCAGCAAACGTTGCAGGCGACGGTTCTCTTCGCGAAGCGAAGGGAGCGCGCGCAACTTGGTTTCAATGATTTCCCACTCGTCGAGCGGATAGACACATAAACATGGATCTACGGCATCAATGGTCACGATCAATTGGCCGGAACTGCGCGAATCGAGCTCGTCACGGTACCGGCTCGGCATGGCGAGACGGCCCTTTGCATCGAGACTGATAGCGTTAGCTCCGCGAAACACGTCTGCGTTTCTCCAATTTTTATCGTTTTGAGCTCAAAAAACCCACTTCATGCCACTTTCCGCCACTTGCGCACACTATAGGAATGCGCCCACCACACCGTCAAGGCGCGGATTAAAGGAAAACCCTTACAGAACGGAGATTTAGCAGCTTAAAAGGAGGCACAACGAGAATCTGACGGAGGCTTTTGACCAATAACCTGATGCAGCACTGAAAGCTGCGCTCGAAAGTTAAAGTAGTTTGTTAAGAGTAAGATTTTTTCGGTATTACAAATGCGCTTCTGCTGTTGATTGAAGCGAGGTGGGAAATGGCTATTACCGCGTTTGCCGCTGCCGGACTTTCAGCCCAGGCCTGCTGATATTACACAGCCCTGTTGCCATTGATTCAAGCAGGGAAAGAAAAGGTGGAGAGTCGATCTGTAAGCCGGGTTCTGTCTTGAACAGTCATTCGTCTACGATGGCCATCACTGGACATCTTTAGCAACCTACCCGGTCCCAGCGCGGGCCACGCCTTGGGACCCTATTTGGTCTTGCTCCAAGTGGGGTTTACCTAGCCACGAACTGTTGCCAGACGTGCGGTGCGCTCTTACCGCACCTTTTCACCCTTACCGGCGCTTGCGCGCTTAGGCGGTTATTTTCTGTGGCACTTTCCGTAGGCTCACGCCTCCCAGGCATTACCTGGCACTTCGCCCTATGGAGCCCGGACTTTCCTCCCCCCCCTAATTTTCATAGAGGGCAGCGACTGTCCGATCGACTCTCCGCCGCGAAGGTTAACGGCAGAGCGGCGGAAGAACAAGCGCTAAAACCCGCAAGACCGCTATGGGCGACGGCTTACACGCCCTTCTGCTTATCCAGTGCAACCTGATAAAGCACGTTTTTGCGCTCACCGGTGATCTGTGCGGCAAGCGCAGCGGCGCGCTTGAGCGGCATTTCCTCAAGCAGCAGATCGAGGATACGCATCGCCTCGCTGCTGACCGCGTCTTCGGATTCCGGCGCCGTCCAGCCCGCCACCAGCACCACACATTCACCGCGCTGCTGATTGCTGTCGGCTTCGACGAATGCGCGCAGCTCGGCCAGCGGCAAGCCCTTGAGCGTTTCGAAGGTCTTGGTGATTTCCCGGGCCAGCAACGCCTGACGCTCGCCGCCGAACACTTCTTCCATGTCCTGCAGGCATTCAAGAATGCGGTGCGGCGCTTCATAGAAGATCAAGGTGCGCGGTTCTTCCATGACGGCTTCGAGACGCGCCTTGCGCCCCACCGACTTGGCCGGCAGAAAGCCTTCGAAGATAAACCGGTCGGACGGCAGACCGGCCGCCGACAGCGCCGCGATCAATGCACAGGCGCCTGGCACCGGCACCACATTGATACCCGCCGCTCGCGCCTGACGCACCAGGTGATAACCCGGATCGGAGATCAGCGGCGTGCCGGCATCGGAGATCAGTGCGACATTGTCACCAGCCAGCAGACGCGTAATAAAGCGGCTACCTTCATCCCGTTCGTTGTGTTCGTGGCAGGCTGCCAATGGCGTGGTGATGCCGAAGTGCTGCATCAGCCGCGCCGAGTGCCGCGTGTCTTCGGCGGCAATCAACGCCACTTCGCGGAGGATTTTCAGGGCCCGGGCGCTGATGTCGTCCAGGTTGCCGATGGGCGTCGCCACCACATAAAGCGAGCCAGCAGCGGAATTCAGGGAACCTGGAGCAGTCAAAGCGCACACCTCGTGATCGGTAAAAGCGGCCATTGTAGCGCGTCACGAGGCTTGCGACGTGCTCGCGCCGAGCGCGGTTTTTCGCACAGTTGTGGTCCGCCGCAACATTTACTCCAGCTAAATTGCCCGTTTCACGCCAGTAACATCGCGCCCCGGCCAGTGCTTGGGTACAATTCCACGCTAATTTGATCGAGTATCAGGAACACTTACATGATCGCTTGCCTGCGGCTGTTCACTGCCCTCTGCCTCGCTGCCCTGTTGGCGGCTTGCGCCAGCTCCCCTTCCTCCAGCCTTGGCGAACTTCCACGGACTCCGGATGCCAGCATCGAGCAACTGCTCGAACAGGCGACCCAGGCCAAGACCCCGGAAAAAGCCGCTCTGTTGCGCTTGAGCGCCGCCGACCTGGCCTATCGTCAGGGCAATGCCGGCCAGTCCGCGCAAATCCTGCAACAAGTGCCTGTCGAGCAACTCAAGCCGGGCCAGCAGATTTTCGCCAACACGCTTTCCGCCGAACTGGCCATGACCCGCAATCAGCCGAAAGCCGCGCTGACGGCCCTGAGTCATCCAAGCCTGCAGAAACTCGGCGAGATGCCGGAAGAGCAGCAAGTGCGCACCGGCACCGTGCATGCCCGCGCTCTGGAAGCCGATGGCCAGACCTTGGCCGCGGCCCGCGAACGCGTGTTCATCGCACCAATGCTCGAAGGCGAAGCCGCAAGCAAGAACCACGAGGCGATCTGGACCCTGATCGGCTCGCTGCCGGCCGACCAACTGCAAGCCAACAGCACCGACGACCTCGGCGGCTGGATGGCTCTGGCCCTGGCGGTAAAAACCGCTGGCACGCTGGAGCAGCAGCAAGCGGCGATCGACAACTGGCGCGCGCAGAACTCCAAGCACCCGGCCGCGATCAACCTGCCGCTGCCGCTGACCAAACTCAAGGAACTGGCCAGCCAGCCACTGAGCAAGATCGCCCTGCTGCTGCCTCAGGATGGCCAACTGGCCGCAGTCGGCAAAGCCTTGCGTGAAGGCTTCATGGCGGCGCACTACCAGGCACAACAAGCCGGGCAAAAACCGCCCGCCATCGAGTTCTACGACAGCTCGAAACTGACCTCGATGGACGAGTTCTACCGCAAGGCCCAGGCTGACGGCGTGCAGCTGGTGGTCGGTCCGCTGGAAAAACCGCTGGTCAAGCAACTGAGCACCCGCCCGCAACTGCCGATCACTACCCTTGCGCTGAACTACAGCGAAGGCGATCAAGGCCCGGCGCAGCTGTTCCAGTTCGGTCTGGCCGCTGAAGACGAAGCCCGCGAAGTCTCGCGCCGTGCCCGTGCCGATGGCCTGCACCGCGCCGCAATCATGGTGCCGAAAGGCGAATGGGGCGACCGCGTATTGCGTGCGTTCAGCCAGGACTGGCAGGCCAACGGTGGCAGCATCGTCGCCACCGAGCGCGTTGATCAACCGGTGCAACTGGCCCAGCAGATCGCCGACATGTTCCAGCTACGTCAGAGTGAAGCCCGCGCCAAGAGCCTGCAGAATGCTGCCGGCACCAACGTCGCCGCGCAGCCTTCGCGTCGCCAGGACATCGAATTCATCTTCCTCGCCGCCACGCCACAGCAGGCGCAGCAGATCAAGCCGACCCTGAACTTCCAGTACGCCGGTGACGTTCCGGTCTACGCGACTTCGCACGTCTACAGCGCCAGCGGTGACGTCAACCAGTACAACGACATGAACGGCATTCGCTTCTGCGAAACCCCATGGTTGCTGGACACCAGTGATCCGCTGCGCCAGCAAGTGGTTGCCCAGTGGCCGCAAGCCGCCGGCAGCCTCGGCCGTCTGTACGCAATGGGCGTGGACGCCTATCGCCTGGCACCGCGTCTGGGCCAGCTCAAAGCACTGCCGGACAGCCGCATCGACGGTGAGTCGGGCAGCCTCGGCATGACCCAGACCCAACGCGTCGTCCGTCAGTTGCCTTGGGCACAATTCGTCAGCGGTCAGGTGCAGCGTCTGCCGGACACCCCGCGCTGATGCCCGACAGGTCGCGCTCGCAAAGCGGCAAGGATGCCGAGCGCCAAGCGCTGGAGCATCTGCAAAACCAGGGTCTGCGCCTGCTGGCGCAGAACTGGTTATGCAAACGCGGCGAGCTTGATCTGGTCATGCTTGATGGCGATACAGTAGTATTCGTCGAAGTTCGCTATAGAAAGAACACTCAATGGGGTGGCGCGCTTGCCAGCATCGATGCGCGCAAGCAGCAGAAACTGATTTTCGCCGCGCAGTATTTTCTTCAGCGTGAACCGCGCTGGGCCAATTCCCCCTGCCGCTTCGACGTGGTGGCCATCGACAGCCACCCGGATCAGCTGAACTGGTTGCAGAATGCTTTCGACAGTTGATCGCCGACGTTGCGACCCGGACAATCCCACCGACACATTTTGCTCTTTGCTTTGCGGGCTGCACATTCATGTGCCGGACAGCCGCGCTACTTAAGGTCACACAGATGGACATGCAATCCCGAATTCGCCAGCTTTTCCAGGCCAGTATCGACACCAAGCAACAGGCGATGGACGTACTTGCACCGCACATCGAGCAAGCCAGCCAGGTCATGGTCAACGCCCTGCTCAACGAGGGCAAGATGCTCTCGTGCGGCAACGGCGGCTCCGCCGGTGACGCGCAGCACTTTTCCTCGGAGTTGCTCAACCGCTTCGAGCGCGAGCGCCCGAGCCTGCCGGCGATCGCGCTGACCACCGACACCTCGACAATCACCTCGATCGCCAACGACTACAGCTACAACGAAGTGTTCTCCAAACAGATCCGCGCGCTGGGTCAGCCAGGTGATGTGTTGCTGGCGATTTCGACCAGCGGTAACTCGGCGAACATTATTCAAGCGATCCAGGCCGCACATGATCGCGAAATGATTGTCGTAGCTTTGACCGGACGCGATGGCGGCGGCATGGCGTCGCTGCTGTTGCCCGAGGACGTCGAGATTCGCGTACCGGCCAATGTCACTGCACGTATTCAAGAAGTCCACTTGCTGGCGATCCATTGCCTTTGCGATCTGATCGACAGCCAACTGTTCGGGAGTGAAGAATGACCCCTAATCGCCTTGGCCTTCTGGCCTTGACTCTGTGTCTCGGCATCAGCGGCTGCACCTCGGTGGTGAATGCCAGCCGGGAAGCGCCGATTGAAGACGACCGCGGCACGCGCACCTTCGGCAGCAAGATCGACGATTCGTTGATCGAGACCAAGGTCGGCGTGAACGTGGCCAAAGCCGACCCGGCGCTGGACAACGATTCGCACATCGTCGTCACCAGTTTCAACGGCGTGGTACTGCTCGCCGGCCAGACCCCGCGCGAAGACCTCAAGGCCAAGGCCGAACAGGCTGCCGCCAACGTGCAACGGGTGAAGAAAGTCCACAACGAGCTGCAAGTGCTGCAGCCTTCGTCCCTGCTGGCCCGCCAGAATGACGCATGGCTGACCACCAAGATCAAAACGCAGATGCTCACCGACGCCAGCATTCCGGGCTCGCGCATCAAAGTCATTACCGAGAACGGCATCGTCTACCTGCTGGGCCTGCTGACCAAACAGGAAGCCACACAGGCAACCAATCTGGTTCAGGGTGTTTCCGGCGTGCAGAAGATCGTGAAGCTGTTCGAGTACATCGACTGACCGCTGAACGACAGACACAAAAAAGGCGATCCATCCGGATCGCCTTTTTTATTACTTCACCACTTTCAGGCTTGGCCGGCCGCTGGGACGCGGCGGCTCGCTGTCCGGTGGCGGCTGGTCGTCATCCTGCTCGATATCGTCTTCGTCATCCAGCGGCGACTCGAGATCGAACACCATGCCCTGACCGTTCTCCCGGGCGTAGATGCCCAGAATGGCGCTGATCGGCACATACAGGCTGTGCGGCACACCACCGAAGCGACCTTCGAATGTCACCACGTCGTTGTCCATGTGCAGATGACGCACAGCGCTTGGCGAGATGTTCAGCACGATCTGCCCGTCGCTGGCGAAACCCTGCGGCACCTGCACTGCCGGGTATTCGGCGTTGACCAGCATGTGCGGGGTGCAATCGTTATCCACAATCCACTCGTAGAGCGCGCGGACCAGATAAGGTCGACTGGAGTTCATAGCGGCTCCTTAAGCCTTAGCGCATGTCGCGTTCGACACCAGACAAACTCGCCTGGAAAGCCTCACGCGCAAACTGGCGCTCCATATAATCAAGCAGCGGCTTGGCCGGCCGCGGCAGTTCGATACCCAGGATCGGCAAACGCCAGAGTATGGGTAATAGGCAGCAATCAACCAGACTTTGTTCCTCACTGAGGAAAAACGGCTTGTCGGCAAACAGCGGCGACACGCCCGTCAGGCTTTCGCGCAATTCCTTGCGCGCCACCACTCGCGCGGCTTCCTTGGCCTTGGGATCAAGAATCAGATCCACCAGACCGCACCAGTCACGCTGAATGCGATGAATCAGCAGACGGCTGTTGGCACGCGCCACCGGATAAACCGGCATCAACGGCGGGTGCGGGTAACGCTCGTCCAGATACTCCATGACCACGGTCGACTCCCACAACGCCAGGTCGCGATCGACCAGCGTCGGCAGGCTGCCGTAAGGGTTCACCTCAATCAGTTTAGGCGGCTGGCGGCCAGCTTCCACGTAAATGATTTCGGCGCTGACACCCTTCTCTGCAAGCACGATGCGCACTCGGTGGGAATAGTGGTCGGCGGGGTCGGAGTAACAGGCCAACCGATTGGTCACGCCCATGGCGATCCTCCTCGCTTGTTGAAATTGTCGGAACCGGAAAAACGCGCGCGCCCAGAGGGCGCCCCCACAGAGTCTGACCGAGCAGACCCTGCTTTATCGGAGGCGCCCTTGGGCGCGCGCGATTAACAGCAATGCTTGAAGCGTATCAGTGCACGTCTTTCCAGTATTCACGCTTGAGCAGGTAGGCGAACACAAAGAAGAACGCCAGGTACAGCAAGACATAAGTACCGATGCGCTGATGTTGCAGCTTAACCGGGTTAGCCGAGTAAGCCAGGAAGGTTACCAGATTCTTGACCTTCTCATCGAACTGCTCTTCGTTCAGAGCACCGGATTTGGGCACGATGGTCAGCTGATCGCAGGCTTCATGGGTCAAAGCCGTGCCGGTCAACGGATCATATTGCTTCTTGCCGTCTTCGACGATCTGCACCTGCTTGCAGCCCACCACCTGGCGACCTTGCAGGCCGACCAGTACGTTAGGCATGCCGACGTTCGGGAAGACCTTGTTGTTCACACCCCAAGGACGCGCAGGATCTTCGTAAAAAGACTTCAAGTAACCGTACAACCAGTCAGTGCCCCGCACACGGGCTACCAGAGTCAGGTCCGGCGGTGCTGCACCGAACCAGGTCTTGGCATCAGCCGGCTGCATGCCGATGTTCATGTGGTCGCCAATCTTGGCACCGGTGAACACCAGTTTCTCCAGCATCAATTCGTGGGGAATACCAAGGTCATCGGCGACCCGCTCGTAACGCTGGAATTTGGCGCTGTGGCAGCCCATGCAATAGTTGGCAAAGGTCCGTGCGCCATCCTGCAAAGCCGCCTTGTCGGAAACATCGATGTCGACTTTTTCCAGTTCCGGACCATGGCCCTCGGCTGCAAAAGTCAGGGAAGGCAGTGCAGCAAAAATCAGAGCAAGCAATAACTTTTTCATCAGCCAGTCACCCTTTCCGGTACCGGTTTGGTCTTCTCGAGCCGGGTGTAGAACGGCATCAGAATGAAGTAGGCGAAGTACAGGAAGGTGCAGACCTGCGACAGCAACGTCCGGCCCGGCGTCGGCGCAAGCACACCGAGAATGCCGAGAATCACGAACGAAATACAGAACACCACCAGCCAGATCTTGCTTAGCCAGCCTTTGTAGCGCATCGACTTGACCGGACTGCGGTCCAGCCACGGCAGCACGAACAGCACTGCAATCGCTGCTCCCATGGCGATAACGCCGAGGAGTTTGTCCGGCACCGCGCGCAAGATTGCGTAGAACGGCGTGAAGTACCAGACCGGTGCAATATGCTCAGGCGTCTTGAACGGGTTGGCCGGCTCGAAGTTAGGCTTTTCGAGGAAGTAGCCGCCCATTTCCGGGAAGAAGAACACAATGAAACAGAAGATGAACAGGAACACCACGACACCGACAATGTCCTTCACCGTGTAGTACGGGTGGAACGCAATGCCATCCAGCGGGATGCCGTTTTCGTCTTTGTGCTTCTTGATATCGACGCCGTCAGGGTTGTTTGAACCGACTTCGTGCAGCGCCAGAATGTGCAACACCACCAGACCGAGAATCACGATCGGCAGCGCCACAACGTGCAGTGCGAAGAAGCGGTTCAAGGTGATGCCGGAGATCAGGTAGTCACCACGAATCCACTGGGTCAGGTCGTCGCCAATCAGCGGAATCGCACCGAACAGCGAGATGATCACCTGAGCGCCCCAGTACGACATCTGGCCCCATGGCAGCAGATAACCCATGAACGCTTCGGCCATCAGCGCCAGGTAGATCAGCATGCCGAACACCCAGACCAGCTCGCGCGGTTTCTGGTACGAACCGTAAAGCAAGCCACGGAACATGTGCAGGTACACCACGATGAAGAACGCCGAAGCGCCGGTCGAGTGCAGCAAACGCAGGATCGAGCCGTACTCGACGTCGCGCATGATGTATTCGACGGAAGCGAACGCTTCTTCTGCCGACGGCGTGTAGCTCATGGTCAGCCAGACACCGGTGACGATCTGGTTGACCAGCACCAGCAGCGCCAGGGAGCCGAAGAAATAGAAGAAGTTGAAGTTTTTCGGAGCGTAATACTTGCTGAGATGGTCTTCCCACATCTTGGTTGCCGGAAAGCGCGCATCAACCCAATCCATGAATTTGCTCATCACGCTTTCTCCGTATCGACGCCAATGACAATCAGGTCATCGGTCTCATAGGAATGCGGGGGAACCGGCAGGTTCAAAGGCGCGGGTTGCGACTTGTAGACGCGGCCAGCCAGATCGTAGTGGGAACCGTGGCAAGGACAGAAATAACCGCCTACCCAGTCTTTGCCCAGATCCGCAGGTGCCACTTCGGGACGGAAAGTCGGTGAGCAACCCAGGTGCGTGCAGATCCCGATCAGCAGCAGAATTTCCGGCTTGATCGAGCGCACTTCAGGGTCGACATAGGTAGGTTGCGTAGAGTTTTTCGAGGTCGGATCGGAGAGCTGGCCCTCGATCTTTTTCAGATTCCCCAGGATTTCCTCGGTACGGCGGACAATGAATACCGGCTGGCCGCGCCATTCAGCAATCATTTGCTGGCCTGGCTCGATTTTGCTGACATTCACTTTCACCGGTGCGCCGGCGGCTTTCGCCTTGGCACTGGGAAACCATGACCCTACGAACGGGACCGCAGCCCCCACCGCTCCTGCAGCACCCACCACGGATGTGGCTGCTACCAGGAAGCGACGCCGGCCTGCATTCACGCCGTCATTGCTCATTCAGTCCTCTCCCATCAGCTTTTTTGGCCTGTTAAATCAGGCGTCTACTAAATAAACCGCGTGCTACTTATAAAAATTTTGCCGAATGGTAATGAAAACCCCCAATTCTGACAAGGGAATTACCCGGAGCTCTCACCCCCTAAGCCTTGCAGTATAGGGGGTCTGCGAATGAGGCAAGTTGTCACAGCGCAATTCTTTCTGGAAAAAATGCAGGCATAAAAAAACGCCCGATTCCGTGAGGAATCGGGCGTTCTTTTTTGAACGTGGAAGCGGTATTAACGCTTCGAGTACTGCGGACGCTTACGCGCTTTACGCAGACCCACTTTCTTACGTTCAACTTCACGGGCGTCGCGGGTAACGAAGCCAGCTTTGCGCAGTGCGCTACGCAGGGTTTCATCGTAGTCCATCAGAGCGCGAGTGATGCCGTGGCGGATTGCGCCAGCCTGACCACTTACACCACCGCCGATCACGGTGACGTAGATGTCGAACTTCTCGACAGTCTCGGTCAGCTCCAGCGGCTGACGAACTACCATGCGGGCAGTTTCGCGGCCGAAGAAGTTATCCAGCGAACGGTTGTTGATGGAGATGTTACCAGTACCCGGACGCAGGAAAACGCGTGCGGTTGCGGTCTTGCGACGGCCAGTGCCGTAATTTTGAGTCGCCGACATAATGAACTATTCCGTTAAATCTTCAGTTCTTGGGGCTGCTGAGCAGTATGAGGGTGTGCAGCGCCCGCATAGACTTTCAGCTTACGGTACATGTCGCGACCCAGTGGGTTTTTAGGCAGCATGCCTTTAACCGCGGTCTCGATCACGCGCTCAGGGGCTTTGGCGATCAGCTTTTCAAAGTTGATCGACTTGATGCCGCCCGGGAAACCGGAGTGGGAGTAGTACATTTTGTCAGTGGTTTTAGCGCCGGTAACACGGATCTGCTCGGCGTTGATGACGACGATGTAGTCGCCGGTGTCAACGTGAGGAGTGTACTCAGGCTTGTGCTTGCCACGCAGACGGCTCGCGATTTCGGTGGCCAGACGACCCAGGGTCTGACCAGCAGCGTCGACGACAAACCAGTCGCGCTTTACTGTTTCCGGTTTAGCAGTAAAAGTTTTCATTCTTTATAGCCTCAGGGGCCGCCTGTAAATAAGACGGCGGATCTTACTGAATAGTGCGTACTTTGACAAGTCAAAGGCAGCCGGATACAGACGCTTTCGGGGGCTCGGGTCGGCGCGTCCGTTCAACGGCAAGATTCTTCGGCGGCGGCGCATCACTTCCACTGCAGAAAGAGGTCGGCAATTATGCAGATTGCGAAAAATATTTCAACCTGCTTTTATGATTGTTTTGCCCAAGGAGCACCCGATGGACTATCGCCAGCTAGGCCGTACCGACCTGAACGTGAGTGCAATCTGCCTCGGCACCATGACCTGGGGCGAGCAGAACACTGAAGCTGAAGCCTTCGCCCAGATCGAACGCGCCAAAGAGGCCGGGATCAATTTCCTCGACACCGCCGAGATGTACCCGGTGCCGCCGAAAGCCGAAACCTACGCCACCACCGAGCGCTACATCGGCAATTACTTCAAGAGTCGCGGCGACCGCGCCGACTGGATCCTCGCCAGCAAGATCGCCGGCCCGGGCAACACCATCGACTACATTCGCGACAAAAACCTGCGCCACAACCGCCAGCACATCACTGAAGCGCTGGACGGCAGCCTCAAGCGCCTGCAGACCGACTACATCGATCTGTATCAACTGCACTGGCCGGAACGCAGCACCAACTTTTTCGGACAGCTGGGCTACAAGCACAAGACCGAAGCCAACCTGACGCCGCTGGAAGACACCCTCGAAGCCCTCGATGAGCAAGTGAAAGCCGGCAAGATCCGCCACATCGGCCTGTCCAACGAAACGCCATGGGGCACCATGCGCTTTCTGGCCTTGGCCGAAGCCCGTGGCTGGCCGCGTGCGGTGTCGATCCAGAACCCGTACAACCTGCTCAACCGCAGCTTTGAAGTGGGTCTGGCGGAAATCGCCATCCGCGAACAATGCGGCCTGCTCGCCTATTCGCCGCTGGCGTTCGGCTTCCTCTCGGGCAAGTACGAGGGCGGCGCCCGTCCGGCGAAAGGTCGCCTGAGCCTCTACAGCCGCTTCAGCCGCTATTTCAACCCGCAGTCAGAGGCAGCGTGCAGCCGTTACGTCGCCCTGGCCCGTGAGCACGGCCTGGATCCGGCGCAGATGGCCCTGGCGTTCGTCAATCAGCAAACATTCGTCACCAGCAACATCATTGGCGCGACAACGCTCGAGCAACTGGACAGCAACATTGCCAGTTTCGATCTGAAACTTTCCGATGAAGTGCTGGCCGGGATCGAGGCGATTCACAAGGATCATCCGAATCCTGCCCCTTGACTGATTCATAGACCCAATCGCGAGCAGGCTCACTCCTACAGGGGGAACGCATTCCAAAATGTAGGAGTGAGCCTGCTCGCGATAGCGGTCTGTCAGTCGCGCGAGGGTCAGAGCGACCGCGCAATGATCTCTTTCATGATTTCATTGGTGCCGGCATAGATCCGCTGCACTCGCGCATCCGCCCAGGCCCGGGCCACCGGGTATTCCCACATGAAACCGTATCCTCCGTGTAACTGCACGCATTCGTCGAGCACCTTGCACTGCAGATCGGTGCCCCAGTATTTGGCCATCGCCGCCGTCGGCACGTCGAGCTGGCCCTGCAGATGCAACTCCAGACAGCGGTCAACAAACACTCGGCCGATCTGGATTTCCGTGGCCATCTCGGCCAGCTTGAAGCGGGTATTCTGGAAATCGGCAATCGCCTTGCCGAACGCCTTGCGATCGCGGGTGTAGTCGAGTGTCCACTGCAACGCCGCTTCGGCCGAGGCGAGGCCTCCAATCGCCACGGTCAGACGCTCCTGCGGCAATTCCTGCATCAGATAAGCGAACCCTGCCCCGGCCTGCCCCAGCAGATTTTCCTTCGGCACGCGTACGTCCTGGAAGAACAACTCCGACGTGTCCTGCGCCTTCATGCCAACCTTTTCCAGACGCTTGCCCTTCTCGAAGCCCGGGGTGTTCGCCTCCACCAGAAACAGACTGGTGCCCTTGGCGCCGGCCTTGGGATCGGTCTTGGCAACCACAATCACCAGGTCCGCGAGAAAGCCGTTGGTGATGAAGGTTTTCGAGCCGTTGATCACGTACTCGTCGCCGTCCAGCACCGCCGTGGTTTTCACCCCTTGCAGATCGGAGCCTGCACCCGGCTCGGTCATGGCGATCGCCGTAACCATCTCGCCAGAAACCAGTTTCGGCAGGTATTTGTGCTTCAGCGCTTCACTGCCGTAATGCAGGATATAGGGCGCGACGATGTCCGAATGCAGGGAAAAACCAATTCCGGTCAAACCCAGTCGCCCGACCTCTTCGATGACTACCGCGCTGTAGAGAAAGTCCGCGCCCAACCCGCCGTATTCCTCCGGCAGGTGCGAGCAGAGCATCCCCGCCTCCCCTGCCTTGTTCCACAGCTGGCGATCGATGTGGCCTTGTTTTTCCCATTGCGCGTGGAACGGTACGGCTTCTTTTTCGAGGAAGGTTCGTACGCTGTCGCGGAACAATTCGTGCTCTGCGCTGAACAAGGTTCTGGGGATCATGCGGCACCTGTCTTTCTTGTTGGAGGGATACGTCCTTCAGAGACTATGCGCCGCCAGCGTCACGGGACACTGGACACATCCGACAAAAAATAAGACGATCCAGCCGTCTGGTGACCACTTTCCCTTATAAAAACAAAACAAAAGTTGAATTATGTCCAAGCACGTCTCCACGCCCTTGCGGCGCGTCAGCATCCTGGCAATCGACCGGGTTTTCGCTTCCACCCTCATGCAAGCCAAGGATTTCTTCCATCTGGCCAGCCTGCGGTATGGCAAACAACTGGGCCAGGGCCTGACACCGGCGTTCGAAACGCGTCTGGTCAGCCCCGACGGCAAACCGGTGAACAGTTTCAGTGACGTGGTGATGCCGGTCGATGGCGGCCTGGAAAACGCCGATGTGATTATCCTTCCGGCGTTCTGGGATGACTTCGACACGCTGTGCAGCCGTTACCCGCAAGTCCTGCCGTGGCTGCGTGAGCAACACGCCCGTGGCGCAGTGTTATGCGGCGAAGCGACCGGGGTGTTCTGGCTGGCAGAAGCGGGCTTGCTCAACGGCAAGGAAGCAACCACCTACTGGCGCTTTTTCAATGCCTTCGCCGAGCGGTTTCCCAAGGTCTATCTGAATCAGGACAAGCATCTGACCGATGCCGACAACCTGTATTGCGCCGGCGGCACTACGTCAGCCTGCGACTTGTACATTTATCTGATCGAGCGCTTTTGCGGCGCCAACGTGGCGCAAGCCGTGGCCCGCGACATTCTTTACGAAGTGCAGCGCAGCTATTCGCCGGGACGCATCGGTTTCGGCGGGCAGAAGCTGCATCAGGACGTGATCATTCTGCAGATCCAGCACTGGCTCGAAGAGCATTTCGCCGACAAGTTCCGCTTCGAGGATGTGGCGCGCGAGCACGGCATGAGCATCCGCAACTTCATGCGCCGCTTCCAGACCGCCACCGGCGACAAGCCGCTGCACTACCTGCAACGCCTGCGTATCGAAACCGCCAAGGGCTTGCTGTCAGGCAGCCGCAAGAGCATCAAGACCATCAGCTATGAGGTCGGTTACGACGACGCGAGCTTCTTTGCGCGGCTGTTCCGCCAGCACACCGAATTGTCGCCGAACCAGTATCGGCAGCAATTTCAGCAGGCTGCATAAGCCCCCGAAGCAAATACAAAACCTGTGGGAGCTGGCTTGCCAGCGATAGCGGCTTGTCAGAGAAAGAAATATCACCTGACACGACGCCATCGCTGGCAAGCCAGCTCCCACAGGGATTGAAGTGCGTTCGGGTTTTTCTTCAGCGCATCAAAAAGGGCCTGCAATCGCAGGCCCTTTTTCGTTGCCGAGACTCCGCTTAAGGCTTGTGCGCCCGCGACAGAAACTCGTGGGATTGCATCTCGAGCAGACGGCTCAGCGTACGCTGGAATTCGAAGGTCAGGCGGCCGCCGGTATACAGATCCTTCAGCTCGACTTCGGCCGAAATGATCAGCTTCACGTTCCGGTCGTAGAACTCGTCGACCATGTTGATGAAGCGTCGGGCGATGTCGTCGGTGGTGACGCTCATCTGCTCGACACCGCTGAGCAACACAGCGTGGAAGATCTTGCCCAGCTCAATGTAATCGTTCTGGCTGCGCGGGCCGTCGCACAGTTCGCGGAAGTCGAACCAGGCCACGTCGTCGCAAGTGCGCAAGGCACGGATTTCGCGGTTTTCGATGATCAGCACATCGTTCTCCACCGCGGCGGTGCACTCCGGCGTCAGCGCCTTGAAGCTCTTGCGCAGGCTTTCGTGAGCGGCCTCGTCGAGCGGATAGTGGAACAGCTCGGCTTGTTCGAGGTGACGCAGACGGTAGTCGACTCCGCTGTCGACGTTGACGATCTCGGTGTTCTGCTTGATCAGCGCAATCGCCGGCAGAAAACGCGCACGTTGCAGACCGTCTTTGTACAGACCGTCCGGGACGATGTTCGAGGTCGCAACCAGGGTCACGCCATTCTTGAACAACTCTTCCATCAGCGTGCCGAGGATCATCGCGTCGGTAATATCGGAGACGAAGAACTCATCGAAGCAGATCACCCGCGACTCGGTCGCGAAGCGCTTGGCGATGATGGTCAGCGGGTTTTTCTCGCCGCCGAGGGTTTTCATTTCTTCGTGCACGCGCTTCATGAAACGGTGGAAGTGGGTGCGGGTCTTTTCCTTGAACGGCAGCGCTTCGAAGAAGGTGTCGACCAGGTAAGTCTTGCCGCGACCTACGCCGCCCCAGAAGTACAGGCCCTTGACCGGCGTTTGATCCTTTTTGCCAAACAGCTTGCCGAGAAAGCCCGGCTTGTTCTGGTCAGCGGCAATCAAGTCGTCGTACAGACGCTGCAAATGACGCACAGCCGTTTCCTGCGCAGCGTCATGGAAGAAGTCCGGGCGTTTCAGATCTGCTTGATATCGTTCTAGGGGCGTCATAATTCGTTAGCAAGGCAACAAAAACGGGCCGTCACTGTAGCGACGGCCCGCAGGAATGGCAATCGGCCCTTGGTCGGGCCGTGCCGCCGATCAGTCCTGAGCCGGAGTCAGCGCGACGCGCAAAGCTTCGATGGCCGCGTCCCGCGCAGCCGCGTCGGCGAACGCCGGGCTGTCGCCGACGCATTCGCCTTGCAGCCAGACGCTGAAGCTCAAGTCATCGTTGCGCACGTCCAGCGGCTCGCCGGACTGCAACTGCTTGGTCACCTGCCCGGCGGTTTTGCCATCGGCGAAGTTGCGCGACAACAGCAATTGCTCACCATCGGCCGCCAGCAGACGGAAACGGAAGCTGCCGTCGTCTTCGCGGAAGCTGACGAAGCGCGCGGCTTTGGCGGCTTTCTTCTTGGTGGTGGCGGCGACCTGCACCTGGTTGACGAACGAACGCAGGCCCACCGCTTCACGCAGTTCATTGAGGAACGGCGTGGCCACGGCACGGGCCTTTTTCGCGCCGATCTGCAGGATGTCTTCCAGATCCGCCGGGCGTTCGATCAACTGGTGATACTTGTCGCGCGCTTCGCCGAGTTGGTTGTCGAGCAACTGGAACAGACGGTTCTTCGCCTCGCCCCAACCCAGACCGCCAAGCAGTTCGCTGCGGAATTCGTCAGCCTGTGCCGGTGTAGCGAACGCCGTGTACAGGGTGAACAGGTGCGAGTTGTCCGGATCCTTGGCTTCGCCCGGGGCCTTGGAATCGGTGACGATCCGCGAGATCGCGTCCTTCATTTCCTTGGCGCTGGAGAACAACGGGATGGTGTTGTCGTAGCTCTTCGACATTTTGCGACCGTCGAGGCCTGGCAGGGTCGCCACGCTTTCTTCGATCAGCGCTTCAGGCATGGTGAAGAACTCTTTGCCCTGGCCGAACAGATGGTTGAAACGCTGGCCGATATCCCGGGCCATTTCCACGTGCTGGATCTGGTCGCGACCGACCGGCACCTTGTGCGCGTTGAACATCAGAATGTCTGCGGCCATCAGCACCGGGTAGCTGTAGAGGCCCATGGTGATACCGGCATCCGGGTCTTCACCGGTCTCGACGTTCTTGTCCACCGAGGCCTTGTAGGCGTGCGCACGGTTGAGCAGGCCCTTGGCGGCAACGCAAGTCAGCAGCCAGGTCAGCTCGGGGATTTCCGGGATGTCGGACTGACGGTAAAAGGTCACGCGGTCGACATCCAGGCCACCGGCCAGCCAGGTCGCGGCGATTTCCAGACGCGAGCGCTGGATGCGCAGCGGGTCATCGCATTTGATCAGGGCGTGGTAGTCAGCCAGGAAGTAGAACGAATCGGCATTGCTGTCGCGGCTGGCGAGGATCGCCGGGCGGATCGCACCGGCGTAGTTGCCCAGATGCGGCGTGCCGGTGGTGGTGATGCCAGTGAGGATGCGGGTACGGTTGGTCATGGGTAATCGCTTGTCAGACTGCAATCAATTCGAGAGACGCGGCAGGATCAGATCCTTGAGATCGGTCAGCTTGCCGTGAAAAAAGTGCCCGCATTCTGCCACTTTCAGCAGCTCATGGGGGCGCTGGAGTTGTTCCGACCATTGGTAAACCAGCTGCGGATCGATGACCTCATCGGTTTCCGGCTGGATCACGGTCAGTTCGCCGCGCTGCGGCAGTTGATCCTGCTCGCCGAGGCGCATCACCGCTGGAGCGACCATGAACAGATGCTTGAGCTGCACGCCATCGGCTTCGAGACGGCCACCGAGACTTGCTGCAACAAATCCGCCGAAGGAAAAACCGAACAGGGTCAGTGGCAAGTCCGGGTGTTTTTCCCGCAGCCAGGCAGCGGCGGCCTGGGCGTCATCGACTTCACCGGTACCCATGTCGTGCGTGCCTTCGCTGGCGCCAACGCCGCGATAGTTGAAGCGCAAGGTGATCAGACCCGCATCGCGCGCGGTACGCTGCAGCGTCGAGACGACCTTGTTGAGCATGGTGCCACCCTGCACCGGGTTCGGATGGCAGATCAGCGCGATGCCGCGCGGCTGCTCGTTGTCCAGGTAAAGACTTTCCAGTTGACCCACCGGGCCGGCAATTACTACAGGGGTTTCACGCATCAGCAAGGGAGGAACTCCGTGACCTCGAATCGGGTCGACTCGTCTAGCAAATTGTCTGTGCCGATCTATTGCGAGTGAATCGCGGTATACAGCGCAGGTTCGAGCCGTTAACGTAAAGCAAAGCCGTTTATAGAGGAAGGACTCGTGGAACACTCGCTCTTAGTTTGGTTGTTACCGACTCTTGCCCTGGTTGTGGGTGTCGCCATTGGATTCCTGATCGCGCGCGTTGCGCCGAACGCCGCACCGAGCCGTACGCAGCGTCAACTGGATGATATCCAGGAGCGTTTCGACAGTTATCAAAACGAGGTGGTCACCCACTTCAACAGCACCGCGATGCTGGTCAAGAAGCTCACTCAGAGCTATCAGGAAGTGCAGGATCATCTTGCCGAGGGCGCCAATCGTCTGGCCCTCGACGAACAGACCCGCCAGCGCCTGATCGCCGCCCTGCATGCCGACGCCGCGCAAGCACCGCGCGAACGCCTGACGCCACCGCGCGATCAGGAACCGCCGCGTGATTATGCGCCGAAGAGCCCAAACTCGCCGGGCATGCTCGACGAGCATTACGGTTTGAAGAAGTAATCAGCCTTCGCTGATAAAAAAGCCCCCGGAAAAGTGTATTGTCCGGGGGCTTTTTTGTATCCGATGATTTTGTGGTGCCCATTTAATAGCCATCGCGAGCAGGCTCACTCCTACATTTTGAAATGCATGCCCCTGTAGGAGTGAGCCTGCTCGCGATGGGGCCATAATTGCCAACACAAAAAAATGCCCGGTCACAAGACCGGGCATTTCTTCATTCAGGCATTCGCTTACGGATACTGCTGCACCGTACCCGGCTGCTGCTGACCACCATACTGCTGACCCGGAATCGCCTTCAGGTTGACCTCAACCCGGCGGTTCTGCGCGCGGCCATTGACGTCACCGTTGCTGGCAATCGGATTATCCGGACCGGCGCCACGGGCCGACAGGTTGGCACCGCTGACACCTTGCGACGTCAGGTAGGTCGCCACGCTCTGCGCACGACGTTGGGACAGGTCCATGTTGTGCTGGCGGCTGCCGGTGCTGTCGGTGTAGCCAACGATTTCGATCTGGTTCTGGTTGAACTCTTTCAACGAATTGGCCAGGTTGTTCAACGGCTGGTAGAAGCTCGAAGCGATGTTCGCCGAATCGGTCGCGAAGGTAATGTTGCCCGGCATGATCAGCTTGATCTGATCGCCCTGACGCTGCACTTCGACACCGGTGTTGGCCATGCTCGCGCGCAGCTTCTTTTCCTGCTGGTCGGCGTAGTAACCGTAACCGGCAGCCGAGGCACCGACGACGGCGGCGCCGATCAACGCGCCCTTACCACGGTTATCGTGACCGATCGCGGCACCGGCGAGCGCGCCGGCCAAGGCACCGAGGCCACCGTATTTGGCGGTTTTGCTCATGCCTTGCGAGCCACCGTCGGCCTGCCCCTGATTGTCATACGGATTGGGCGAGGCGCAGCCGGACAGCAAGGCCACGGCAGTAGCGACAATAATCAAACGACGCGTGGTGAACATGGAGAGCTCCTACATTTTTTGCATTCTATGGTGCAGCGGCCATCGATGAATGGACCCGTGCGGGCGTTGGATCATGACAATGCCTAAAAATTCCGCCCGGCACCCGTGACAAAAAATTCAGGCACGCACAAACGGGTTCTCACGCATCTCGTCGCCCAGGCGAGTGTCCGGCCCATGGCCGGTCACCACGGTTGCGTCCTCGTCCAGCGTATACAGCCGCTGCTTGATCGAACGCACGATGGTCGCCTGATCGCCGCCCCACAAATCCGTGCGCCCTACCCCGCGACGAAACAGCGTGTCGCCGGCTATCAACAGCTTAGCCTCGGAAAACCAAAAGCTCATGGAGCCGGGCGTATGTCCCGGCGTGTGCAGTGCCACACCGCAACCGCAAGCCAGTTCTTCGTCATCGCTCAACCAGCGATCCGGCGACGGCACCGGGGTGTACGGCACGCCGAACATCTGGCATTGCATTTCGAGGTTGTCCCAGAGGAACTGGTCTTCCTTGTGCAGATGCAGGGTCGCGCCGGTTTTTTCTTTCATCTGCCCGGAAGCGAGAAAGTGATCGAGATGTGCGTGGGTGTGGACGATGCTGACGACTTTCAGACCATGGGCATCAAGGCGCGCCATGATCAGGTCCGGGTTGCCGCCGGGGTCGACGACGATGGCTTTTTTGCTGATCGGGTCGCCGATGATCGTGCAATTGCACTGGAGCGGGCCGACGGGGAAGGTTTCGCGGATGAGCGCGGGTGCCGGAGCAGACATTGAATTCTCGACGTGCGGCTGGACAAGTTTACTCAGCATTCTACTTTACAAGCCGATAAAAACGTTGCTGGCCAGAAATTTGACGTCATACATCAGAAAGTAGTGGCTCAATGATGTCAAAGAGATGAATTCTGGTGCAAAATCGATTTCTTTTTGTAGCGGTCGCATTCAGGAAGGGCCGCATAGTCATCAGGAACCCACATGCCTACGCCCAAGACTTATTCCTTCAGCCTGCCATCCACGCTGACCGGTAACGCCATCGTCGACAGCCTCATTTCCGGTACGTATTGGGTGGGCGCTAACTGGACTCCAACCGGACCGACCAATCTGAGCTATAGCTTCATGGCTCCAGGCACCTCTTACTTTGTTATCGACTACAGCCCCGATAACGAATACAACGCCTTGTATGAACTCACAACCGGCCAAAAAAACGCTGTTACCAGTGCCTTGGGTGCGTGGAGCGCTGTTGCCAACATCAATTTCACCCTGACCACCGACACTATCAGCAACGTGGGTGACATGCGGTTTGGCGGCTATCGACTGATGGACGACAAAACCGCTGCCTGGGCTTACTTTCCCTCGAATACTCCGGTAGCCGGGGACGTCTGGATCGGCCCGCAAACCAATGATGCGAATCCTGGCAAGGGAAGCTACGACTACCTGACGTTCGTGCATGAGATCGGCCACGCGCTGGGTCTAAAACACCCTTTCGACACCAGCTCAACCAACAACACTCTGTTGGACCCGACGCTGGACGATGTTCACTTCACAGTGATGAGTTACAACAGCAACTATTCGTACCAGCCAACCACACCGATGGTCCTGGACATCATTGCGATCCAGAGTCTGTATGGCGCTAACATGGCGTGGCAGGCGGGCGACACCGTTTACAAGTGGGCGGCCAACCAGTCGATTTTCGAAACCATCTGGGATGGCGGTGGCAACGACACCATCGATGGCAGCAATCAGCTTGCGGCCGTCAGCATTAACCTCAATGAAGGCGCCTACAGTCAGATTGGCAAGGCGTTCGTCGATTACAACAACCTGACGGCTATCAATGACGGGTTGGCAATCGCTTATGGCGCAAAGATCGAGAACGCCACAGGCTCTGCGTTCAATGACATCCTGACCGGTAACGCGCTGAATAACACTCTTGATGGCGGCGCAGGCGCTGACACCATGTCCGGTGGTGATGGTGTGGACACCTACTACGTCGATAACGTCGGCGACCAGGTCATCGAAACCGACGCCTCACTGACTGCCCTCGACCGGGTGTTCTCGTCCATCGATTACACCCTCGGCGCCAACGTCGAGAACCTGATCCTGACCGGCAATGCCAACCTCAACGGCACCGGCAACGCCGTCAGCAACCGTATGACCGGCAACGACGGCGACAACACCCTTGATGGTGGCCTGGGTGCCGACACGCTGATCGGCGGCCTGGGCAATGACACTTACATCGTCGACAACATCGGCGACACCGTGACGGAAACCAGCACGCTGATCACTGAAATCGACACTGTGCGTTCGTCGCTGGACTGGACGCTGAGCGCCAATGTTGAAAACCTCGTGCTGACCGGCAACGCGGTCAACGGCAACGGCAACGCGCTGAACAACACCCTGACCGGTAATGCGGCTGCCAACACCCTGGATGGCGGCGCAGGCGCTGACACCATGATTGGTGGCGATGGCGTTGATACCTATTACGTCGACAATATCGGCGATGTCGTCATTGAGGCCGACGCTTCGCTGACCGCACTCGACCGCGTGTTCACCTCCATCGATTACACCCTCGGCACCAATGTCGAGAACCTGATCCTGATTGGCAACGCCGTCAACGGCACGGGCAACGAGCGCGATAACCGCATCACCGGCAACGCACTGGCCAACACCCTGAATGGTGGCCTCGGTGCCGATACCATGATCGGTGGCGACGGTGTCGATACCTACTACGTCGATAACGTCGGCGACCAGGTCATCGAAACCGACGCCTCACTGACTGCCCTCGACCGAGTGTTCTCGTCCATCGATTACACCCTCGGCGCCAACGTCGAGAACCTGATCCTGACCGGCAATGCCAACCTCAACGGCACCGGCAACGCCGTCAGCAACCGTATGACCGGCAACGACGGCGACAACACCCTTGATGGTGGTCTGGGTGCCGACACGCTGATCGGCGGCCTGGGCAATGACACTTACATCGTCGACAACATCGGCGACACCGTGACGGAAACCAGCACGCTGATCACTGAAATCGACACTGTGCGTTCGTCGCTGGACTGGACGCTGAGCGCCAATGTTGAAAACCTCGTGCTGACCGGCAACGCGGTCAACGGCAACGGCAACGCGCTGAACAACACCCTGACCGGTAATGCGGCTGCCAACACCCTGGATGGCGGCGCAGGCGCTGACACCATGATTGGTGGCGATGGCGTTGATACCTATTACGTCGACAATATCGGCGATGTCGTCATTGAGGCCGACGCTTCGCTGACCGCACTCGACCGCGTGTTCACCTCCATCGATTACACCCTCGGCACCAATGTCGAGAACCTGATCCTGATTGGCAACGCCGTCAACGGCACGGGCAACGAGCGCGATAACCGCATCACCGGCAACGCACTGGCCAACACCCTGAATGGTGGCCTCGGTGCCGATACCATGATCGGTGGCGACGGTGTCGATACCTACTACGTCGATAACGTCGGCGACCAGGTCATCGAAACCGACGCCTCACTGACTGCCCTCGACCGAGTGTTCTCGTCCATCGATTACACCCTCGGCGCCAACGTCGAGAACCTGATCCTGACCGGCAATGCCAACCTCAACGGCACCGGCAACGCCGTCAGCAACCGTATGACCGGCAACGACGGCGACAACACCCTTGATGGTGGTCTGGGTGCCGACACGCTGATCGGCGGCCTGGGCAATGACACTTACATCGTCGACAACATCGGCGACACCGTGACGGAAACCAGCACGCTGATCACTGAAATCGACACTGTGCGTTCGTCGCTGGACTGGACGCTGAGCGCCAATGTTGAAAACCTCGTGCTGACCGGCAACGCGGTCAACGGCAACGGCAACGCGCTGAACAACACCCTGACCGGTAATGCGGCTGCCAACACCCTGGATGGCGGCGCAGGCGCTGACACCATGATTGGTGGCGATGGCGTTGATACCTATTACGTCGACAATATCGGCGATGTCGTCATTGAGGCCGACGCTTCGCTGACCGCACTCGACCGCGTGTTCACCTCCATTGATTACACCCTCGGCACCAATGTCGAGAACCTGATCCTGATTGGCAACGCCGTCAACGGCACGGGCAACGAGCGCGATAACCGCATCACCGGCAACGCACTGGCCAACACCCTGAATGGTGGCCTCGGTGCCGATACCATGATCGGTGGCGACGGTGTCGATACCTACTACGTCGATAACGTCGGCGACCAGGTCATCGAAACCGACGCCTCACTGACTGCCCTCGACCGGGTGTTCTCGTCCATCGATTACACCCTCGGCGCCAACGTCGAGAACCTGATCCTGACCGGCAATGCCAACCTCAACGGCACCGGCAACGCCGTCAGCAACCGTATGACCGGCAACGACGGCGACAACACCCTTGATGGTGGTCTGGGTGCCGACACGCTGATCGGCGGCCTGGGCAATGACACTTACATCGTCGACAACATCGGCGACACCGTGACGGAAACCAGCACGCTGATCACTGAAATCGACACTGTGCGTTCGTCGCTGGACTGGACGCTGAGCGCCAATGTTGAAAACCTCGTGCTGACCGGCAACGCGGTCAACGGCAACGGCAACGCGCTGAACAACACCCTGACCGGTAATGCGGCGGCCAACACCCTGGATGGCGGCGCAGGCGCTGACACCATGATCGGTGGCGATGGCGTTGATACCTATTACGTCGACAACGTCGGTGACGTGGTCATCGAAACCGACGCATCGCTCACTGCACTTGACCGTGTGTTTTCGTCGATCGACTACGCTCTGACCAGCAACGTGGAGAATCTGATTCTCACCGGTATTGCCAACCTCAACGGCACCGGTAACGCCGTCAGCAACCGTATGACCGGCAACGACGGCGACAACGTCCTTGACGGCGGCGCAGGTATCGACACTCTGATCGGTGCCCTCGGCAACGACACCTATGTCGTCGACAACGCGGCTGACATCATCACCGAGACCAGCACTCTTGCCACCGAAATCGACACTGTTCGGGCCTCGGTTGACTGGACTCTGGGCACCAACCTGGAAAACCTGGTGCTGACTGGCAGCGCCATCAATGGCACCGGCAACAGCCTGAACAATGTACTTACGGGTAATAGCGCCAACAACACCCTGAATGGCGGAGCCGGTAACGATACCCTTGATGGAGGCCTCGGTGCTGACACCATGATCGGTGGCGATGGGGTCGACACTTTCTATGTCGACAACGTCGCTGATGTGGTAATTGAAACCGACGCCTCGCTGACAGCTCTCGATCGCGTGTTCTCTTCCATCGACTACACCCTCGGTGCCAACGTGGAGAACCTGATCCTGATCGGCAGCGCCAACCTCAACGGTACTGGCAACGCAGTCAACAACCGCATCACCGGCAACATCGGCAGTAACATTCTCGACGGTGGCCTGGGTGTTGACACGATGATCGGTGGTGCCGGCGATGACATCTATGTCGTAGATAACATCAACGACGTGGTGACCGAACAGGTGGGTGAAGGCCACGACCTGGTCCGAACCAGTTTCAGTTATACCCTTAGCGCCAACGTCGAAGACTTGACGATGACAGGCGATGACAATTCGACGCTGACCGGAAACGCCCTGGACAACGTGATCAGGGGTAATTCGGGCATTAACTATATCGACGGCGGACTCGGTGCCGACACGATGATCGGCGGCGATAGCTATGACATCTACTACGTCGACAACGTCAATGATGTCGTTGTTGAGCTCGCCAACGAGGGTGAGGACACCGTCTTTAGCAGTATCGACTACACGCTGGCAGACAACGTCGAATATGGCCAGATGATGGGTAACGCCAACCTGAGCCTGACCGGTAACGATCTGGATAACAACTTGCATGGCAACGACGGCAACAACATCCTCTCGGGCGGGCTTGGCGCTGACCACATGATTGGTGAGGGTGGCGACGATATCTACATCGTGGATAACGTCAATGACAGCGTGTTCGAATCCCCCTTCAATGGCGGTCATGATCTCGTCCAGAGCTTCGTCAATTACTCACTGGCTGAAAACGTCGAAGACGGCCAGTTGCTCGGCAATGCCGACCTGAGCCTGACCGGCAACAACCTTGATAACGTTCTGACCGGAAACTCCGCAAACAACGTACTCATGGGCTTGGGAGGTAGCGACAAGCTGTTCGGCGCTGAGGGCAATGACACACTCTATGGCGGTTGGGGTAACGCCACGTTGAACGGTGGGGCAGGAGCCGACTCCTTCGCATTCACCAACATCATCAACCTGGGCCTGGAGTTCGGCTCAGGCCCGTCGCACAACATCATTGCCGACTTCAACGCACTGGAAGGAGACAAGATCGACTTCTCCAGCTTTGATAGTGACCCGATGACGCTCGGTCTGCAGCACATGACGTTCATTGGCGCCGACGAATTCACCGGCTTCGGGCAATTGCGTTTCGTCGATAGCGTTTTGTCGGGGAACTTGAGCGCAAACAATGGAGGTTATTTCGAAGTACAGCTGCTAGGTGTCAATTCGCTCAATGCGAACGACGTAATCGTCTGACCCCCAGGCTGTCCGGGACAATCCAGACCGATCAATAAAAACACCCTGCCAAGACAGGGTGTTTTTGTTTGCATTCTCCGCTGCCTAAATCAGCAGCCCCAGCTCTTTCGCTCGCGCCACCGCCTGCGTGCGCCGCTCGACACCCAGTTTGCTGTTGATATGGCTGGCATGGGTTTTCACGGTATGCAGCGAAATGAACAGTTGATCGCTGATTTCCTGATTGGAGCAGCCCTGGGCGATGAGGCGCAGTACGGCCAGTTCACGGCTACTGAGCTGCTCGGCGGTCGAATTTTCAGGCCCGGGCCGCACAACACCAACCGGCATGTGGCTGAGCAAATGCTGAGCGACGGAGGGCGAAGCGACCGCCATTAATTGACCGCGAACCCAGTCCGGATGATGTTCGATCAGTGCATCGAACGGCTGAAGCACGCCTCCACTCGCCGCTTCCAAGGCTTGCCACAGCGCTTTGCGGGCTTCCGGCTCACGGCCCACCGCCAGCGACAACGCCACTTTCTGCGTCAACGCCATAACACTGAGCAACTGCCGCCCGGTTTGCTGTCCGTTCTCATGCAGCATGTTCAACCGCCCTTCGGCGAGCGTCGGCTTTCCTTTAATGAGGTCCAGCAGCGCCTGTTGCAACTCAACATGCAACGGCAACTGCGGATGAAACTCCGGCGGTGCCGCCGCACGCTCGCCGGTATAGGTCTGCCCCAGCCGAGCGAGCCAGGCTTCGGCCAGATCGGTACGCCCCTGCGCCAGCCACAACTCGCATTTGACCAACGTGATCATTGCCAGATAGTAGATCGGCGGTACGTCCCAGATGTGCATCAGGCGTTCGGCTTCGGCGAGTTCGGCAAATGCCTTGGCGAATTCGCCACGACTGCCGTCCAGACGCGCAATCACGCAATGGCCGATCAACACGCTGATATCGCGACAGGCGCGCGCTTCGCCAAGGCCCGCCAGCAGGTGCACTCGCGCCGCGTCGGGCTGCATGCGCATCGCCAGCAGAAAACCTTCGTACAACGTCAGCCGCGCGCGCACCGCATACAAGCGTTGCGGCGACAGACCGCGCAAGCGTTCCAGGCCCTGATGCACTTCATCCAGCGCGCGCAGGATCTCGCCCCGCGACTGCAATACCCGCGCCCGGTCGTAATGCGCGAGCGCTTCGAACAGCGGATTGCCAACACGCTGCGCCAGTTCCAGAGACTCACGGTTGAGGCCGCGGGCGCGCCACAGGTCACCGTCGGCAATCGCCAGATTGGACAGGGTCGACAAACACATCAGCCGTTGCCCGTAACGTTTGGCCGGCAAGCTTTCCAGGGCCTCGGTGCAGTATCTGATCGTCAGCTCCCGATGGCCGCGCCCACGGGCAATGATCCCGCTCAACGCCAGCCATTGCGCCAGCATCGACTTCTGCGCAGTGGCCGAAGGCGCCGGCAAAAAGCGGCTCAGATGACTGGACAGCTCTTCGGCGGCATCGAGCTGACAGGCGAGCCCCAGTGCCCAGCTGTACAGAACAATCAGCCGCGGCGTGCTGATCAGCAGGCTGTCGGGCAAGTCCATTTTCCAGCGCAGCAGCATGCCGACGTTCTGCTCGGCGAGCAGTTGTTCCTCGGACAGGTTTTGCACCAGATTCGCCGCCACATCGAGGTGACCGGCGCGCAGTGCCTGTTCAACCGCCTCATCGAGCAGGCCCTGCGCATTGAACCAGCGACAGGCGCGCAAGTGCAGTGTCGCTGTCGGTACCAAGGCTTGCGTGGGAGGACGGCTGCGCAATAGGTCCGAAAATAAATGGTGATAACGGTACCAGTGACCATGCTCATCGAGCGGTACCAGAAACACCTGATGAGCCAGCAGGAAACGCAAGATCTCGGCGCTGTCATGGGCTTCGCGCACCGCGTCGCACAACTCGCTGCAAAAGCGCTCTTGCGGTGCGGTGTCATACAGGAATGCCTGCACCTCGGCCGGCAGGCAATCGATGACTTCTTCCAACAGATAATCGCGGATCAGCCCTTCCCCGCCGTTCAACGCTTGCGGCAATGCCGCCTCGCTGCCCGCCTCGGACACCGCCAGCAACCAGAAACGTAAACCGGCGACCCAGCCTTCGCTGCGCTGGATCAGGTTTTCCAACGCTTCGCCGCGCAGTGAAGTGCTGTGGCGATCGAGCAGCGCCAACGCTTCGTCGTGGGTCAGGCGCAGATCCTGTTCATGCAATTCGAGCAGCTGCCGCGACAGGCGCAGCCGCGCCAGATGCCAGTCCGGGCGCTGGCGGCTGGTGACCATGACCAGCAGACCATCGGGCAGATGATTGAGGAAAAACTGCAAGCAACGGTCGAGCACCGGGCCTTGGGCGAGATGATAATCATCGAGCACCAGCAATAACGGCGCGACGGGATCAAGGTGCAGCGCCAGCTCATCGAGCAGGCCGTCGAGCCATTCTTCGAAGGCGAACGGCTGATGGCGCTGACGCATTTTCAGCAGCCCGAGGGCACCGGCACCCAACGCTGGAAAGTAATCTTGCAAACCTTCGAGCAGACGCTCGAGAAAGCGCCCGGGATCACTGTCGCGCGCGCTCAATCCGAGCCACAGGCTTTGCCAGTGCGCCGGCAGACTCTGACAGAACTCCACCGCCAGCGAACTCTTGCCGAACCCCGCCGGAGCACTGACCAGCAGCAGGCGCCCGCCGAGCCCGGCTTGCAGGCGCTCGCACAGACGCGGTCGCAACACATAGCCGTCGGGCAGTGGAGGGCGGAAAAAACGCCCGTCCAATGCCGTGATGGCAACCTTTGCAGGACCCGGAAGCGGGGACAGATCAGTCATGGCCGGCTCTTGTTCGAATGGCGGTTGGCGGCGTTGCAGATGTCCGCAGCCTAGCCTTAATCGAACCGGTTATGAAGGTTGCTGCTACAAATGGCTACAAAAAGACTACAGACAAAAAAACGCCCCGAACCGGTCGGGGCGTTTTCACGAGGATGCGGCCTCGGGTTTACCGCGGTTTAGCGGACACCGTCCTGACGCAGAGCGGCCGGAGTAAAGTCGCTGGTGGTAGCGGTGAAGCCGAAGTCATACGCACTCTTCTCTTCGTTCTTCATGCCCAGTGCCAGATAGCGGCCGGACTGCAGGTCGTAGAGGGTTTCCAGGGCATACCACGGCACTTGCTTGTCGTAGTAGTTCTCGGCATGCGCCTCGGCGACGCGCCACAGTTGGCCACGACCGTCGTAGTGGTCGATCACCGCTGCCTGCCAGGTGTCTTCGTCAATGTAGAAGTCACGTTTGGCGTAGATGTGGCGCTGGCCTTCCTTCAGCGTCGCAGTCACATGCCAGACGCGGCGCAGCTCGTAACGCGCCAGGTCCTGGTTGATGTGGCCGGCCTTGATGATGTCCGAGTACTTCAGTTTCGGATCGTCGAGCTTGTAGCTGTCGGAGGCGATGTACATCTCCTTCTTGCCTTCGAGCTTCCAGTCGTAGCGATCCGGGGCACCGTTGTACATGTCGAGGTTGTCGGACGTACGCAGGCCGTCCGCTGCGGTACCCGGACCGTCATAGGACACTTGCGGTGCGCGGCGCACACGACGCTGGCCGGCGTTGTAGACCCACGCCGAACGTGGCTCTTTAACCTGGTCGAGGGTTTCGTGCACCAGCAGTACGCCACCGGCCAGACGTGCCGGCGCGGTCACTTTCTGCTTGAAGTAGAACAGGATGTTGCCCGGGTTCGCCGGATCGTAATCCTTCATCTTGTCGCGGAACACGAACTGGTCCTGGAAGTACACCAGGCTGTACGAGCCGTTCGGCTGCGGCGTGGCCTGGGTCACCAGACGGGTCACGCTGCCGCCGCGATAGCGGGTGATGTGGTTCCAGATCACTTCCACGCCGGTTTTCGGAATCGGGAACGGCACGGCGGTATCGAAGTTTTCCAGACCGTTGCCGCCGGACACCAGATTGGTGCTGGTGGCGTTCTTCTTGATGGCCGCGAACACATTATCCGGCACGGTGGCGCCGCGATGGGACGGGTAGACCGGCATCTTGAAGGTTTCCGGGTAACGCTTGAACATCGCGTACTGGCCCGGTGCAAGCTTGTCCTTGTACTTGTCGGCATCCTTGGCGGTGATGGTGAACAGCGGCTGCTCGCTGGCGTAAGGGTTGGACAGGAAGCCCTTGCTGTCGACACTGCCGGCATTCTTCGGCAGTGGCTTCCAGGCCGGGATCGAACCGTCGGCGTTACCGGCCATTTCCGCGCCCATCGGCGTCAGACTTTTACCCAGCTTGTCGGCTTCAGCGGCAGGCACGGCGGCCATGACGCTGGTTGCCAGCAGCGACAGACCCAGAACACCGGCGTGGAACAGACTCTTTGTTATTTTCATAAATTCGTTCGTCCTGAAATGCAGTGCTTAGAAGTTCACGCCGAAGCTGAGCGCAACGAAGTCGCGGTCATCCACGGTGGTGTACTTGCCGTCGAAGAAGTTGGTGTAAGCCAGGCTCGCGGTGTAGGTGTTCTGGTACTCGGCATCGACGCCCAGGCTGACCGCCTTGCGACCTTCCTCGAAGTTGCCGCCAGGGCCTGGCGAGTAACCGCTGACGTCGTGGGACCAGGCCACGTTCGGCTTGAGGTTCACACCGGCGAACACGTCGTTGTATTCCCAGATGGCGCGACCGCGGTAGCCCCACGACATCGACGTGGTGAAACCATCGTTGTCACAGTTGCGGCTGCGGTTGTTCTGCGGCGACCCCGGGCCTGCACCGTTGATGGTGCTGGCGTTGAGGATGTTGGCGCAGGTGTTGGCAGTGCCAGTGGCTGGCAATTCACCCGGACCGTAGACCGGGTCGCGGCCATAACGCATGTCGGAACGGCTCTCCAGCCCGCCGACGTAGGTCGCACCGACTTCACCGACGAGGGTCAGACGGCTGGCGCCCATGACCTGATCGAAGAAGTGCGTGAAGGTCGTCTGGATCTGGGTGATTTCCTTGCGCTCGTAACCGTGCAGATCCTGACCCGGTACGCCGGTGAGCAGCGAAGCGTTGGTCAGCGCGCCGCCCAGTGGACGTACACCAGCAAACAGAATGTCGGTGGAGTTCAGCTGCACCGGTGCGTTCGGACGGTAGCTGATCTCACCGCTCCACGCCGTACCGGTAGGCAGGGTGGTGGAGAAGCTCAGGCCGTAGAGGCGAATGTCTTCAGGGTATTCAATGAAGTATTGCGAGTTGCCGGCTACCAGCAGTGGTGCGAGTGCGGCAAACGGGCCCGGCAAGCCGGCAGCGGTGTTGTAGACCGATTGCGGTGCACCGGTGGCGCTGAAGATCGGCGCACGGCTGTGGTAGTTCATGAAGTAGGCGCCGAACTCGGTGTCGAGTGGCTCGAACATGTACTTAAGGGATGCCCCCCACTGACCGCTGTCGCGGGCATCGCGATCCGGGCCACGGCGCACCAGCACGCCTTCCTGGTTGACATCGACGCCTGCGCCCGCCAAAGGCCCAAGGGCAATGGCTGGAATCTGCGAACGCTTGTTCAGCACGCGCAGGTTGCTGTCGCAACCGTCGGCCACGATATCCGGCTGCGAGAAGAACGTGCCGCAGTTGTCGACGACGGTCTGGTCCCATTCCAACTGATAGAAAGCTTCGGCGGAAAGGTTGTCGGTCAGGCTCTGCGAGACGTAGAACATGTTGACCGGAATCAGGCCTTCCTTGATCTCGGCGCCGGGACGACGGAATGCGGAAACGTCGATCGGGTTGATCGAGTTGATGCCGCCGCCGATGAAGGTGCTTTCACCCCAGCTGACCACTTGCTTGCCCAGACGCACGGAGCCCGGCTGATCGGCAATCGCATAGTTGTGGTAGACGAAGGCGTCGAGAATCTGCCCGCCGGAGGACTTGGCGCCCTCTTTGCGATTGCTGTCGCTGATGTCCTTGAACTCGCGGCTTTCATCCTTGAGTTCGAAGTCGTACCAGTATTTGCCACGGACGAACACGCCGGTGTCGCCGTACTTCAGTTCAAGGTCATGGATACCCTTGAAGATTTTCGAGAAGGTTTCGCCGCTCTTGAAGTTGGCGTGGCCGTCATCGGAGGTTTGCGACAGGCCGCGGCCACCGTTGTTGACGCCGATGAGGTTCTTGTTCGGGCTCTGAGTAGACCAACTGGCACCGATCGACAGGGACGAGTCGAACTGGCCTTCGATTTCACCGACGTTGAAACTGACGCCGAATGCGGGCCCGGCGAGCGAGGAGGCAAGACTGACTGCCAGAGGCAGTTTCGCCCGGCGCCAGAACTGGTTTACTGAGGTCATCGACGCTACTCCATGTGCATTATTGTTATGGCAGTGAGTACTTTCAAAAACGCTGTGAAGGGCCGGAAGCCAAGGCTGCCCGAAACCGCTTCAAAGTTGCTCGCCCCAATCAGTGCGTGTGCTCCGTTTTCAAAAAGTCCTTGAGCGGACTATAGCCAGCAGGGGGTACTGCTTGATCCCTCTAAAGTGTGATTTGCAGTCGCCAACCACTCTGGAACAGTCCTTTCGCCAGTCCGACACAAGTCGGCACGGCAAGGATGGCTGATTTTTTCGATTTCACAAGCCAAGCGCTTGCTCGGTGGGTCTGGCGCGCCGGTTTCGGCGCGCCAGCGGACACTCAAAGTGTCGAAAGGAAGGTGCTGTTGCTGGCTTGCCATTCGCTGATGTCGAGGCGGATGCGCTTCTTGTCGAGCTTGCCGACACTGGTCTTGGGAATTTCGGTAACAAGGGCAATCTGACTCGGGATCGCCCACTTGCTCAGGTGCCCCAGTTCGACAAATGGCTTGAGGTGTTCCTTGAGCTCGCGCGCGCCAATCTCATGGCCTTCGCGAATCACCAGCAGGGCAAACGGGCGCTCGCCCCACTGCGGATCGGCAATCCCCACCACTGCTACTTCGCGTACCGCGACATGACGGCTGATCAGGTCTTCGAGGTCGAGTGACGAGATCCACTCGCCGCCGGTCTTGATCACGTCCTTGATGCGGTCGCGAATGTCGATCACGCCCATGCTGTCGAGTGTGGCGACGTCACCGGTGTGCAGCCAGCCGCCGCTCCAGAGTTCGGCGCCCTTCTGTGGCTCGTTGAAATAACCCTCGGTGAGCCATGGCGCCCGCAGCACCAGTTCGCCCTGGGTTTCGCCGTCGGCCGGGAGAAAGTTGCCCTCGCCATCGACAATCGCCGCTTCCACCAACGGCCCCGGCACACCGGCCTTGATCCGGTAAGTGGTGCGTTCGTCTTCAGTGCCGGCCATCAGCTCATCGTTGAGGTGCGCGCACGACACCAGCGGCCCGGTTTCCGACATGCCGTACGCTGCCGTCAGCTGGATGCCCCGGGCCTTGGCGTTTTCGTACAGGGAGCGATTGAGCGCACTGCCGCCGATGACAATCTTCCAGCCGCCGAAATCGGTGTTTTGTGCGCCTTTGGCATTGAGCAGCATTTGCAGGATGGTCGGCACGCAGTGCGAGAAAGTCACTTTCTCCTTGCGCCACAATTCGACCAGAAACTCCGGGTCGTAACGCCCCGGATAAACCTGTTTAAGCCCGAGCATGGTTGCCACGTATGGCAAGCCCCAGGCATGTACGTGAAACATTGGGGTGATCGGCATGTACACATCGCTGGTACCGAGCAGACGCACGCTGTCGATCGAGCCCATGATCGTCGACACGCCGATGGTGTGCAGGACCAGTTGCCGATGGGTGAAATACACGCCCTTGGGATTACCGGTAGTGCCGGTGGTGTAGAACGTGGTCGCGACGGAGTTTTCGTCGAAGTCCTGAAAGTCGTATTGCGGACTCGCAGCAGCCAGCAATTGCTCGTATTCGCCGACCAGGTTTGGCAGCTCGGCGGTTTTTTCCGGCAGATCGGTCAACAGCAGGGTTTTCTCGACCGTGGTCAGTTGCGGCGCGATCGCCTGGTACAAGCCGACGAACTCGCTGTTGACCAGCACGAAGCGGTCTTCGGCGTGGTTCATCGTGTAGAGAATCTGCTCCGGCGACAGGCGCACGTTGATGGTGTGGATCACCGCGCCGATCATCGGGATCGCGAACATGCATTCCAGATAACGATGGCTGTCCCAGTCCATCACCGCCACCGTGTCACCGGCCTTCACACCCGCCGCCGTCAGCACGTTGGCCAGCCGTGCGACGCGCTCGATCAGCGTCGGGTAGCTGTAGCGCAACTGGTCACGGTAGACGATCTCGCGGGTCTTCTCGTACCGGGCGCCGGACATCAGCAGCCGTTTGATCAGCAATGGATACTGGTAGGCCCCGTCGGCCGGGGGAATGACGCGAGTCTGCAACATAAGAATCCCTTTTCTGACTGCACGGTGTTGGCGGAGAGCTTTGTACTCTAGTGCGCCTGCATGACAGTCAAATCAGCCAAAGGAATGATTTGCACAGCCGTACAAATACTAGCTTTGCGCCAGCATCCGGTGACTGAATCAGAGGCCATGCGAACCGAGCGGTGGGCAAGACTGTGAGAGCGGCAGCAAAAGGTTGCTTCGCCTGACGAAAATCTGAACCGCTCCAAAAGCCCCTCACCCTAGCCCTCTCCCAGAGGGAGAGGGAACTGACCGAGTTGTGCTGGGCCAAACGCCGACCTGAAGGACCGAGGCGATTGTGGGTTCGGAAAAAGTCGTTCACGTCGGCGTATTTCTCCAACTTCCCCCAATCGGTCCCCTCTCCCTCGGGAGAGGGCCAGGGTGAGGGGCTACCGTCTGCCTGGCGCCTTGAATCTCGAATCAATCACCCGCCACTCAGTGCATCTCGGTCAACGCGATTTTCACGCCGAGAGCAATCAGCACCGCGCCCATGGTGCGGTCGAACCAGTGGCCCATGCGGGCGAAACCGGCACGCACGCGGTGCTGGCTGAAAAGCATCGCCACCAGGCAAAACCAGATTGCGGTGGCCACAGCCAGGTAAACGCCGTAACCGGCCTGCACCGCCAAAGGTGTGTGCGGGTTGATCACTACGGTAAACAGCGACAGGAAAAACAGCGTGGCTTTCGGGTTCAGGCCGTTAGTCACGAACCCCGAAGTAAAGGCTCCACGCGCGGTGCGCAAACCCGCTTCCTTGTGCAGATCATCCGTCACTGTTTTCGCCGGTTGCGCCCGCAACGCCTTGAAGCCGATGTACAGCAGATACGCCGCTGCCGCCCATTTCAAGGCGTTGAACAGCACGATCGATTGCGACACGATCAGGCCGATGCCCAGCAGCGAATAACCGACGTGCAGGAAAATCGCCGTGCCGACACCCAGTGCCGTCCACGTACCGGCGCGACGACCGTGGGTCACGCTCTCGCGCACCACCACGGCAAAGTCCGGGCCGGGGCTGGCGACGGCCAGCAGGTGGATCAGTGCAACGGTCAAGAACTCGGTCCAGTACATGGGGGCTCCTTTCGGCCAGGCGTATCAATTTGTTTCATCTGGTAGGCTCGGCAGAGTACGCCCTACGCTCTTCGCACAAAAGGTACAGTTGATGACGAACACGCACCGCGCGGTATTCCTCGATCACCCGTCGCTGGATCTCGGCGACCTCGACCTCAATCCACTGCGCGACTGCTTCAGCGATCTGCAGCTGTTCGCCCAGACCACGCCGCAGCAGGTTGCCGAACGCCTGCAGGGCGCCAGCGTGGCGATCACCAACAAAGTCGTGATCGACGCGGCGGCCATGGCGGCCAATCCACAATTGAGATTGATCCTGATCAGCGCCACCGGCACCAATAATGTCGATCTCGCCGCCGCCCGCGCGCAAGGCATCACGGTGTGCAACTGCCAGGGTTACGGCACGCCGTCGGTGGCGCAGCACACGATCATGCTGTTGCTCAACCTCGCCACACGTCTGGCCGACTATCAGAAAGCCGTCGGCGAGGGTCGTTGGCAGCAGGCGAAGCAGTTCTGCCTGCTCGACTATCCGATCGTCGAACTGCAAGGCAAAACCCTCGGCCTGCTCGGTCACGGTGAACTCGGTAGCGCGGTTGCGCGGCTGGCCGACGCGTTCGGCATGCGCGTGCTGCTCGGGCAGATTCCCGGGCGCCCTGCCCGCCCGGATCGCTTGCCGCTGGATGAACTGCTGCCGCAAATCGACGCCCTGACCCTGCACTGCCCGCTCAATGAACACACGCGCCACTTCATCGGTGCGCGTGAATTGAGCTTGATGAAACCCGGTGCGTTCGTGGTCAACACTGCACGCGGCGGCCTGATCGATGAGCAGGCGCTGGCCGACGCCCTGCGCAACGGGCACCTCGGCGGCGCGGCGACGGATGTGCTGAGTGTCGAGCCGCCAGCTCAGGGGAATCCGCTGCTGGCGAACGACACTCCACGCTTGATCGTCACCCCGCACAACGCCTGGGGCAGCCGCGAAGCACGCCAGCGCATCGTTGGCCAACTCAGTGAAAACGCACAGGCGTTCTTCAGCGCTAAGGCGCTGCGGGTCGTCAGTTGATAAACTGCGGCACTTTTTTTTCGAGGAGCAGTTATGGATCCGCGCAGTGAAGTACTGCTTCGTCAGCCCGAATGGTTTCAAGGTTCGCTGTTGCTCGCCGGTTTGCCCGCCGACGATTTGCTCGGGCGCCTGCCGAATGCCTTTGGCTGGTGCTGGCACGCCGGCGATCAAGCCGCGCTGGACGCCCGTTTTGAGGGCCGCAGCGATTTTGGCGTGAACGTCCCCGAGCGCGAATTCGACAGCGCCGTGGTGTTTCTACCCAAGTCCAAGGATTTGACCGATTACATTCTCAACGCCGTCGCCTCGCGCCTGGCGGGTCGGGAGGTGTTTCTGGTCGGGGAAAAACGCAGCGGCATCGAAGGTGCGGCGAAACAGCTCAACCCGTTCGGCAAACCACGCAAGCTCGACAGCGCGCGGCATTGCCAGCTCTGGCAGGTCACCGTGGCCAACGCGCCTGAAACCAAATCACTGGAAAGCCTGGCGCAGACCTACGAACTGCCGTTGGCCGAAGGACCGTTGAAGGTCATCAGCCTGCCGGGGGTGTTCAGCCACGGTCGTCTCGATCGCGGCAGCGCCCTGTTGCTGGAGCATCTGGACAAGCTGCCAAGCGGCCATTTGCTCGACTTCGGTTGCGGCGCCGGCGTGCTCGGCGCGGCGGTCAAACGTCGCTATCCGCACAATCAGGTGACGTTGCTCGATGTCGATGCGTTCGCCGCCGCCAGCAGCCGTCTGACCCTCGCCGCCAATGGCCTCGAAGCCGAGGTGCTGACCGGTGACGGCATCGATGCTGCGCCGATGGGTTTGAGCGCGATTCTGAGCAACCCGCCGTTCCATGTCGGCGTGCACACGGATTATTTCGCTACCGAGAACTTGCTGCGAAAAGCGGCGAAACATCTGAAAAACGGCGGCGAACTACGCTTGGTGGCGAACAGCTTCCTGAAGTACCAGCCGTTGATCGAAGAGCACTTGGGCGTCTGTGCAATCAAGGCCGAAGGCAATGGTTTTCGGATCTATCGGGCCAAGCGCAGCTAAAGCCGCTCTGAAAAAAAGTCGCTTGCCCAATCGGATTTGCCTAGGCAGAATCCGCTCCGTCCTAGGGGAGTAGTCTCCCACGAGCGCCAAGCTCGTCCGGCATACGTCAACATACTTGATCCTCAGATCATGGCGTATGCGACCCAAGCGTCCGCAACAGACGGATCGCAGGGTTTGACAAGACCTATGACACGCACACCTTACCCGGGGCGGGAAGGCTGTACGTGTCATAGCCGTGTCGACCCGCCCCTTAGGAAATCCCTGATGCTGGACTCGTTACTCGTTCCCACCGCAATCGTTGCCTTGGCCGAAATCGGCGACAAGACGCAACTGCTCGCGCTGATACTTGCCGCTCGCTTCCGCAAACCCTGGCCGATCATTGCCGGGATTGTCGCCGCGACGCTGGCCAACCACGCGGCTGCCGGTGCGGTGGGTGCCTGGTTCGGCAGTTTCTTCTCTGACAGCGTCCTGCACTGGATTCTCGCCGCCAGCTTCGCCGCCACGGCATTGTGGACGCTGGTGCCGGACAAGCTCGATGACGATGAAGCCAGCACCGCGCGCAAGTTCGGCCCGTTCCTGACCACGTTGATTGCGTTCTTCCTCGCCGAAATCGGCGACAAGACCCAGATCGCCACGGTGATGCTCGCCGCGCAGTATCCGGAATTGTGGCTGGTGATCATCGGCACCACCGTGGGCATGCTGATTGCCAACGTGCCGGTGGTACTGGCGGGTAATTTTGCAGCGGACAAACTGCCACTGACCTTGATCCGTCGCCTGGCGGCTTCGGCGTTTTTCATTCTGGCGATTGTCGCGGTGTACAAAGCGATGCAGAGCAGCGGATGGGTTTGAGGCAGCTACAAGCTCTCAGCTGCAAGCTTCAAGAGAAAGCTGCAAGCCAAGCGATCTGCTTTGACTTGTAGCTTGCCGCTCGAAGCTTGCCGCTGCTTTATCAGGATTTGGGAGCTTTTTCGTAGAGTGGCATGACCTTCGGAATCGCTGCCTGCAACGCGGCGATCCGGCTGGTCGAGGCTGGGTGGGTGCTCATGAACTCCGGCGGCGAACCTTCCGAAGCCTTGCTCATCTTGTCCCACAGGGTGATCGCGGCATTCGGGTTGTAACCGGCGCGGGCGGCCAGTTCCAGGCCGATCAGGTCGGCTTCGTTTTCATTGGCGCGGCTGTTGGGCAGGGTCATGCCGTAGTTGGCCACAGTGTCGGCCAGCGCCAGGCTGTCCTGACCCAGACCGAACAACGCACCGGCGCCCTGCTTGGCCATCTCGATGCCATAAGCCTTGGACATCGCTTCACGACCGTGCTCGCGCAGGGCGTGGGCGATTTCATGGCCCATGACTGCGGCGATTTCGTCATCGGTCAGCTTCAGGCTGTCGATCAGCCCGGTGTAGAAAATGATCTTGCCGCCGGGACCGCAGTTGGCGTTGAGCTCGTCGCTCTTGATCAGGTTGACTTCCCACTGCCACTGCGCCGCATCCGGACGGAAGTTCGGCGCCTGGGCGATCAAGCGGTTGGCAATCGCTTGCACTCGCTTGGCCTCGGGGCTGGTCTTGTCCAGCACACCTTTGCTGGATGCCTCGCCGACAGTCTTCTGATAGGACTGGGCGTACATCTGGTCGACCTCTTGTGCCGACAGCATGCTGAACATGTACTGCTTGCGCTCCACCCCGACGGCGCCGCCGCTGGTGGTGTTGACCGACTGACAACCGGCCAGCAACAGCGCTGCGCTCAGTGCACCAACAACCAATGTCTTGTTCATTGAAAAGCTCCCTGAAAACCTGTGGCGTATCCTAGGCGGGTAATTGTATCGATGCCAGATACAAAGGATAGGTTGAAGCGACTTTCAGACATTTCCCGAAGCGTAATGTCGCGAAAAAAAATAACGGCCACTGCCGGAGATGATCACCCACGCGGAGTCGGTGCTCAACGCCATGAACACGCAGAGCGCGGTGGCCAATGAAGGGCGGGCGGCGCGGAGATGAATCGAGTTCGGCGAGTGCGGAGTTGACCAAACTGGCGGAGCAGCAGCGGCGAGAGCCCCCTCACCCTAGCCCTCTCCCGGAGGGAGAGGGGACTGATCGGGGGATATTGACGATATACGCCGACTTGTATGCATTTCACCGAATCCATAATCGCCACGACTTTTCAGGTCGACTCAAGCCGCAAGACACCTCGGTCAGCTCCCTCTCCCTCTGGGAGAGGGCTGGGGTGAGGGGCTCTTGATCTACACGCTTCAGCCGGGCGTCAAACACTCCGGCCCATTCAACTTCGGATCATTCACCAGATTCGCCAACACCCGCTCGCGCAACGCCGCCGGCTCACTGGCGAGCAAGCCCTGCAACACGTGCAGCGGTGTTTCCGGATCAAGCCATGCCCCCTGCCCCGCCTCATCGAGAATCAACGGCCGGCGCTGACTGGCCGCCGGCTGGGTAATGACTGCAGTACTCAGCCAGACCTGCTCCTGCACCGGATACGCCTCCCAGATCGCCGCAAAAAACAGCGATGAGCCCTCGCCCGGCGTCAGCCAGAACGGACGTTTGCGCTGGGTACCGCGCCATTCGTAAAAACCGTTGGCCGGCAGCAGGCAACGGCGCAAGCGCAGCGCTTCGCGGAACATCGGTTGCTCGGCCACGGTTTCGGCGCGGGCATGGGCCGGGGTTTTCGACAAATCGGTCAGCCACCGCGGCGTCAGCCCCCAACGCGCGCGGGCCAGGGTGCGCCCGCCGTCTTCACCGGCGCGCAGCATCAGCACTGAATCATTGGGGGAAATGTTCCACTGCGCCTGCTGATCGGCGGGAAAACCTGGCAGGGCCGCGAAGTCGCGATTCCAGCGAAACAGGGCATAACGTCCACACATGGGGCAACACGACTCTGAAAGAAAACCGACGCCAGCCTAACAGACCAGCGTACCGGGATAGCTCTCCGGTTCATCGCCGGGCAGCGGTAGCGCGGCATTGTACGCGGTGATCAACTCACGGGCGTATTCGGCCTGATCGTTATCCACCGACAGCCCCAACAGCCCGAAAATCGGCAGCTCGCCCGTGCCACCGAGCAGATCGCGGCCGCTCAGGTGCGCCTCGATGCCTTCGCTGGCGAGCATGCCCTTGAGCATTTCGCCTTCCATCAGGCTGGCCGGTTCGTAGATTCGCTGCATGGGCGCCCCTCATTCATTTTCGCTGAAGACTTCCAGGTGCCATTCATCTTCATGCACCTGCAAAACAAAGGTGATCGGCCGGCAGCACACCTGACAGTCTTCTATGTAAGTCTGATCGCCAGCGGACAGATCCAGCGTCGTTTCGACTTCTTCACCGCAATACGGACATTCGTACACTGCATCTTCCAGCATCGCGGTCTCCCAAGTGACTTGTGCGTATAATCGCCGGTCTATTGGCAGGGCTATTGGTGTCTGGCTATTTTTCAGACCGTGCCCCGCGGGTTTTCGATCAAACCCTTTACTTACCCTAGCCGTTTCCAACAAGAGAGCATGATGGGCGAATTCGATGCCATCCGACCTTACGACGACAGCGAAGTACCCGTGGTACTGGCAAGACTGCTCGGCGACAAGGCGTTTCTAGATATCCTCACCCACTTCCGCTTCCCGCGTTTTGCCGGTGCCTTCGGCTGGATGCTCAAACCTCTTATAGCGCATCGGCTGCGTCGTGAGTTCGCCGACGTGGTTTCGGTGGCGACTTTGCAGGACAAGATCGAGTCTTACGTCGATCACACCATCGAGCGCGCCACCGACGGCGTGACCTACACCGGGGTCGAGCAATTCAAGTCCGGCAGCGCTTACCTGTTCATCGCCAACCACCGCGACATCGTCATGGACCCGGCCTTCGTCAACTACGCGGTGTACCACGCTGGCCTGCCGACGCCGCGTATCGCGATTGGCGACAACCTGCTGCAGAAGCCCTTCGTCAGCGACCTGATGCGCTTGAACAAGAGCTTTATCGTGCATCGTTCGATCACCGGTCGACGCGAGAAAATGGCCGCGTATCAGCTGCTGTCGGCGTACATCAACCACTCGATCCGCAACGATTGCGCCTCGATCTGGATCGCCCAAGCGGAAGGTCGGGCGAAGGACGGCGACGACCGCACCGAGTCGGCGATCCTCAAGATGTTCCACATGAGCCGCAAGGACGAACCGTTCGGCGAAGTGATCCGCTCGCTCAATGTCACGCCGGTGTCGATCAGCTATGAATACGACCCGTGCGATCAGGCCAAGGCCCGCGAGCTGTACATCCGCGCCACCACCGGCACTTACTGCAAAGCGCCGGGCGAGGATGACGTGAGCATCGCCAAGGGCATCACCGGCTACAAGGGCCGCGTGCACATCAACTTCGCCGCGCCGATCACCGAGGTCTACGAAGACACCAAGCAATTGGCGACCGAGATGGACAAGCAGATTCTCGGCGGTTACCGCTTGTTCCCGGTGCATTACCTGGCGTACGCGCAGTGGGCTGACGCTGATCCGCAACTGAATGTGCCGAAGGCTTCCGAGGTGTTCCCGGCCGACGAACTGGCCAAGGCGCAGGAAGAATGGCAGAGCCGGCTGGACGCCTGCCCCGCGGAGCATCGTCCGTATCTGGTGCTGCAATACGCGACGCCGGTGCGCAATCAGTACCGGGTCAAAGCTGGATTGCCGTTGTAAGCAGTCTGAGCCAGACACAAAAACGGCGCCTGCGGGCGCCGTTTTTCATGCCTGAACGAGTCAGAAACGCGTGCTGATCCACGACACCAGCAAGGCCAGGCCCAGGCAGGCAAAACCGAAACGATAGAAAAAGCGGTTCATGCGCAAGGTCGCCCAATCGAGCAGCGGCTCGGCATTCGGCTGCGCCTGACGCTGGGCGGCGAGGCTGGCCTGCGCGCGTTGTTCACGACGGCGAGTGGCGTGCAGCAACCAACTGCCGGGAAACGCCAGCAGCAGCGCCAGCAAATTGATCAATTTGGCGGGATGGGCGGTAAACAGTGTCATCAAGTGCAGCGACATCACAGACCTCAATCTAGACCGGTTCGGCAGACGCCAGACCGACGACCGCGGCGCGGATTCTACCCAAACCCGAGCGCCCTGCCCCAGCCTTTGCGACAAATAACCTGACAATCGACCGATGGCTGTCCTGTGTCACGGCTTCGTCATGTGGATGCTGCACCCTGCGTGCCTCAAAACCTCAATGGATTGCACCATGCTGCACGCGGAAAACCAGGATCGCCTGTACCTCATCACGCCTTACGACGAACAGCAAAGTCTGGTCGGCAGCCTCGCGTTCAACGTGCAGGATCGGCATTGGCTGGTGTATTGCGCACTGGGCGGGCACCAGCATGCGGATTTGCCCGAGACTGACTTGCTGACTGGAGTGAGCGTGCTCGACTTTTATTCGCAGGCTGCCTGAAACACCGCAGATCCCCTGTAGGAGTGAGCCTGCTCGCGAAGCGTCTTGTCAGCCAGCATCAATGTTGCCGACAGACCGCGATCGCGAGCAGGCTCACTCCTACAAGGGATGGTGTTGCGTCAGAATTATCGACATCCATAAATAAAGCCCGGAAACCATCACTGGCCCCGGGCTTTTTCACATCGCTGGAAATTTACTCGGCGAGTACCTGCCCCACCGTCGGATCCTTGAACAGACGCGTCAACGCATCACTCAACACATCGCTGACCAGTTTGGTATTGGTTTCCTGGTTCGGCGCCATACCGAAGCGCTGGTCCAGCGAAGCGCCGTAGCGACCGCTGTAGCGGCGGTTGGCGTTTTGCACGTCGGAGCGGAAGGTCGCGCCGATGGTCGCTTCGGTGACGTACATGCCTTCCTTCGGCGACTGATATTTCAGCTCGGCCAGGGTCACGGTCAGCTGGGGTGCGTTCGGCGCGTTGTTGGTCGGGGTGAAGCCGAGCAGACGCACGGCGGCCTCAGCCTGAGCCTGCAACTTGGGCAGGATCTGCTCGCGCTGCACGGTGATGGCGCTGGTTTCCGGGTACAGGCCGCCACGGGTGCCGAGGGTTGGCGACGGACGACCGTCGACCACGCGCACGACAACCGGCTGGCCACGGCCGACCGCTGGCAGTTGCGTGGTCAGCTTCGGCTCCGGGTTCAGTTGTTGCGGGCTGTGGGCGCAACCGGCCAGGGTCAAACCGGCCACAGTGATCAAACCGAACAACAGGCGTTGCAACATGCTCTTCTCTCCAGAATCAGGCACAAACAGGCCGGCAGTATAGCGGTGGGCCACTGCGGGTAACCAGCGCCGCACAGTGAATACTGAAATGTCTGACAAACCCCGTCGAAAGCGGTTCCTGTCACAGATTCTTCACCGTCCATACACCACGACGTCACGGCTTGAGGCCAAGCTTCACCTCAGTCCCCCAACAAGGTACTCAGCCATGCGTTATCTGATCTCATTGTTCGCCCCTCGCCCGCTGCATCGCTGCTTTGCCCTGCTCGACCGCAACGGCCACTGCCAGGCCTTCAAGCAGTGCAGCTTGCAACCGATGGGCGACGGTTGGGTGGAAATCGAAGAAATCCGCCTCAACTGGTTGCACCAGCCACTGCCGGCCAGCGCCCGCGTCATAGCGTCGCAGCCTCGCACACGAGTACAGGCGATGTTGAGCATCTGACCGGATGCCTAATAAAAGTCATTAAACACGAGCAACTGCGCGCATTTCTTCGCTACAATCTCCCCCCGATTATAAGGACGTCTCCTGATCGGGCCCCGCAACAGCGTCAATGCACGTGCATCGACACCAAAAATCGCCCACAGAGAGCCGCCCACACAGATCGAGTGAAGTTGGCGCGCTTGCCTGTTCTTCCGGCAAAAGCCCGCTTTTCGCGAATCTGCAGAGCTGTCATGACGCTCGGCCACCACGTGTTTTTGCCCTTGCGGGCAGGTGCCAGGCCAAGGCAGCCCTTTTTTGAGGTTCACGTCTTCAAAAGAGCGTGAAAAAAACGGGTTTTCACAACTTCACAAGAGTGTGGCGAGCAAATGAATAGTTTTGCGTCTGAACATGCACCATTAGCGTCTGAAACAGCCCAACGACACAGGACCGGGTATACCTCGAATACCGGAGCCTGAAGCCTGTCCGCTACGGATTTGGTTGCACAAAACGGATGTCTCGACCATAAGTCGAATTGCCAGCCTTGCGCACAAATGAGTTCATGGAACCCTTGAAGCCAGGCCGCACGCATCCGTCGAAGTTGCGAAAAATTGCGAAGATTCGGACATGGCAAACCTGACCACGGATAGCCCGGACACCACTGACCTGTCCCGGAACGCCTGGCAGCCATGCCGACAATTTGGTGCTGCAGATTTTGGAGACGCGTTAAATGGCGCATAACGAAGCAGTCGACGTAGTTCTGGTAGGGGCCGGCATCATGAGCGCCACCCTGGCCGTACTGCTCAAAGAGCTCGACCCCGCGATCAAGCTGGAAGTCGTCGAGCTGATGGATTCCGGTGCCGCCGAGAGTTCCAACCCCTGGAACAACGCCGGTACCGGCCACGCGGGTCTGTGTGAACTCAATTACACGCCGCAGGCTGCCGATGGCAGCGTCGACATCAAGAAAGCCGTGCACATCAACACCCAGTTCGAGGTGTCGAAGCAGTTCTGGTCGTACCTGACCAAGAAAGGCACCTTCGGCTCGTGCAAATCCTTCATCAGCCCGGTGCCGCACCTGAGCTTCGTTCAGGGCGACAGTGGTGTGTCGTTCCTCAAGGAACGTTTCAATGTCCTGAGCAAGCATCACGCCTTTGCCGACATGGAATACACCGAAGACAAAGGCAAGATGGCCGAATGGATGCCGCTGATGATGCCGGGCCGTTCGCCGGACGAAGTCCTCGCCGCGACCCGCGTGATGAACGGCACCGACGTCAACTTCGGCGCCCTGACCAATCAGTTGCTCAAGCACCTGACCAGCGCCCCGGACACCCAGGTCAAATACTGCAAGCGCGTCACCGGCCTGAAGCGTAACGGCAACGGCTGGACCGTAAGCATCAAGGACGTCAACAACGGCAACACCCGCGAAGTCGACGCCAGGTTCGTCTTCCTCGGTGCTGGCGGTGCGGCGTTGCCATTGCTGCAAGCCTCGGGCATCGAAGAAAGCAAAGGCTTCGGCGGCTTCCCGATCAGCGGCCAGTGGCTGCGTTGCGACAACCCGGAAGTGGTCAAGCAGCATCAGGCCAAGGTCTACAGCCAGGCAGCTGTGGGTTCGCCACCGATGTCGGTGCCGCATCTGGACACCCGCGTCGTCGACGGCAAGAAATCCCTGCTGTTCGGGCCATACGCCGGTTTCACCACCAAATTCCTCAAGCACGGCTCCTTCATGGACCTGCCGCTGTCGGTGCGTGCCGGCAACATCGGGCCGATGCTGGCGGTGGCGAAAAACAACATGGACCTGACCAAGTACCTGGTCAGCGAAGTGATGCAATCGATGGAGCAGCGCCTGGATTCCCTGCGCCGTTTCTACCCGCAGGCAAAAGCCGAAGACTGGCGCCTGGAAGTGGCCGGCCAACGGGTGCAGATCATCAAGAAAGACCCGAAAAAGGGCGGCATCCTGCAGTTTGGTACCGAGCTGGTCGCCGCGAAGGACGGCTCGCTCGCCGCCCTGCTCGGCGCTTCGCCAGGCGCGTCGGTGACCGTTTCGATCATGCTGGAACTGATCGAGAAGTGCTTCGCGGACAAAGCCAAGGGCGAATGGGCCGGCAAACTGGCCGAGATTTTCCCGGCCCGTGAGAAAGTCCTGGAAACCGATGCTGCGCTGTATCGCAAGATCAACACGCAGAACAACATCGCGCTGGAACTGGTAGAAGAAAACAGCGAGACGCCAAGCTACGCTTGATCTCGCGGCATAAAAAAAGCGCCCCGTACTCAATGAGTGCGGGGCGTTTTTTTATGCCTTGGCAAATGTATCGAATGCCTCAGCCGCGAGCCTTGTCGATCAACTCGATGTAGTCCGGGGCGTTGCGCTGATCGGCGATCAGCTCAACGAAGGTCTTGCCCTGCGCGTCCTTGCCATCAACGTCGTAACCGGCCGCGACGAAGAAGCCCAGAAAGCGCTCGAAGTCATCGATGCGCAGACCGCGATACGCCTTGATCAGTTTGTGCAGCGACGGCGAAGTGGCGTCGACCGGCTCAAAATCGAGGAACAGCTTGATCTGCTCATCGCCGATCTCGTCACCAATCACTTGTTTCTTATCTTTACGCATTGCCGACTCCAGCTCGCAGACATGACACGGGGCGGGCAGTTTACCCCTGCCCGGCCGCCCTGCTCAACGCGATCGCACTGCACCGGTGTGCAAATCGGCCCAGATGTGGCCGTTGGCGTAACTGAGGAACTGCACATACACGGTGTCGTTGCGCAGCAAATCCATCACCACGCGGTATTGAGCGAGCGGATAAAACAGCGTCAGGGTTTTGCTCTTGTCGTCGTAAGCGGGTTTTTTCAGGCTTTTGCTTTCGCCGTCAAAACTCACCAATACCTGATTGATGGTTGCGCCCTTGTTCAGCGACTTGCCCTTGAGGCGGATCAACAACGAGGAGGTGACCGGAATCGGCTGCTGGTTGGATTGGCGCTGTGCACCGACCACCACCGAGTACTCGCTGACCTGCATCAGCTGTTGCTGCTCGGGCTCGGCATCGCGCACGGTCAGATCGTCGGGCGGCAGGAATTGACTGTGCATCGGCGCGGCGGACAACGGCAGGCTGAGGGACAGCAACAGCGCGGCAAGGCTGCGGGACAAGAGGCGCATGACAGGCTCCGGAGGGGCGGGGCCGAGCACTCTAGCATGGGTGTACGAAATAGAATCAGCATACAAAAATCCCTGTGGGAGCGTGGCTTGCCCGCGATAGCGTCAGCACATCCAACATCAATGTGTCAGACATTCCGCCATCGCGGGCAAGCCCGCTCCCACAGGGATTGGGGGATGCTAGGGATTACATGCCTTTAACGGCGTAGATCCCGTTGGCGTTGCGCCAGTAACCCTTGTAGTCCATGCCGTAACCGAAGATGTAGCGGTCGATGCACGGCAGGCCGACGAAATCGGCTTTCAGGTCAGGACGCGCCTTGCGGTCGTGGTCCTTGTCGATCAGCACGGCGGTGTGCACTTTGCGCGCGCCGGCGTGTTTGCAGAAGTCGATGATCGCGCCCAGGGTGTGACCTTCGTCGAGGATGTCGTCGATGATCAGCACGTCGCGGTCGATGAACGAGACTTCCGGCTTGGCTTTCCAGAACAGGTCGCCGCCGCTGGTTTCATTGCGATAACGGGTCGCATGCAGGTAGGACGCTTCCAGCGGGAACTGCAGATGCGTCAGCAGTTTGCCGGAGAAGATCAGGCCGCCGTTCATCACGCAGAACACCACCGGGTTGGTGTCCGCCAGTTGTTCGTTGATTTGTGCACCGACACGGGCGATGGCCGCCTCGACTTCAGCTTCGGTGTACAGGCAGTCAGCCTCTCGCATGACTTGACGGATATGCTCGAGATCAGCGGACATGGCGCTCTCCAGGGGGGCTTCGGATTCGGAAAAGCGGGCAAAGGTACGCATCCGCAACGGCTGAATCAAGCCTTTATGGACTAACGTACTGTATGTCCTATAGGACATCACCCTCGGATAGATTAATCTAGGCCGGTTTTTTTGCCCGCCGCCGGAGTTTTTCCATGCCCATTCTCGAGATCCGCCATCCGCTGATCCGCCATAAACTCGGCCTGATGCGCCGCGCTGACATCAGCACCAAGAATTTCCGTGAGCTCGCTCAGGAAGTCGGCGCCCTGTTGACCTACGAAGCTACCAAAGATTTGCCGCTCGAATCCTACGACATCGCCGGCTGGTGCGGCACCGTGTCGGTGGAAAAGATCGCCGGCAAGAAGATCACCGTGGTGCCGATCCTGCGCGCCGGCATCGGCATGCTCGAAGGCGTGCTCAGCCTGATTCCGGGTGCCAAGGTGTCCGCCGTGGGCGTTGCCCGCAACGAAGAAACCCTGCAAGCGCACACCTACCTGGAAAAACTGGTGCCGGAAATCGACGAACGTCTGGCGATGATCATTGACCCGATGCTCGCCACCGGCAGTTCCATGGTCGCGACCATCGACCTGCTGAAGAAGGCCGGTTGCCGCGACATTCGCGCCATGGTGCTGGTCGCCGCGCCAGAAGGCATCGCCGCCGTCGAAAAGGCGCACCCGGACGTGACCATCTACACCGCGTCCATCGATGAACGCTTGAACGAGCATGGCTACATCATTCCTGGGCTTGGCGACGCCGGTGACAAGATTTTCGGCACCAAGCAGAAGGACGCGTAAGCATGCAGCAAGAGTTCAACGATCCGCTCTGGCGCACGGTGCTGTCCGGCGCGCAGATGCTGTTCGTGGCGTTCGGCGCGCTGGTGCTGATGCCGCTGATCACGGGCCTGGACCCGAACGTGGCACTGTTTACCGCCGGTCTGGGCACGATCCTGTTCCAGATCGTCACCGGGCGTCAGGTGCCGGTGTTTCTCGCGTCGAGCTTCGCCTTCATTACCCCGATCATTCTCGCCAAGGGCCAGTTCGGCCTCGCCGCGACCATGGGCGGGGTGATGGCGGCCGGTTTCGTCTACACCTTCCTCGGCCTGGCCGTGAAGATCAAAGGCACCGGGTTCATTGACCGTCTGCTGCCGCCGGTGGTGATCGGTCCGGTGATCATCTCCATCGGCCTGGCCATGGCGCCGATTGCCGCGAACATGGCGATGGGCAAGGCTGGCGATGGTTCTGAACTGATTGACTACCAGACCGCGATGCTGATTTCGATGCCGGCGCTGCTGACCACATTGATCGTGGCGGTGTTCGGCAAAGGCATCTTCCGTCTGGTGCCGATCATTTCCGGCGTACTCGTCGGTTTTGCCATGGCGTTCTATTTCGGCGTGGTCGACACCGCGAAGATTGCGGCGGCGCCCTGGTTTGCCCTGCCACACTTCACCGCGCCGGAGTTCAACTGGCAGGCGATCCTGTTCATCGTTCCGGTGGCCCTGGCGCCCGCGATCGAGCACATCGGCGGGGTGATTGCGGTCGGCAGCGTGACCGGTCGCGATTATCTGAAAAAGCCTGGCCTGCATCGCACCCTGCTCGGTGACGGCATCGCCACCACCGCTGCCGGGCTGTTTGGCGGTCCGCCGAACACCACCTACGCCGAAGTGACCGGCGCGGTGATGCTGACGAAGAACTACAACCCGAAAATCATGACCTGGGCGGCGATCTTCGCCATCACCCTGGCGTTCATCGGCAAGTTCGGCGCGTTGCTGCAGAGCATTCCGGTGCCGGTGATGGGCGGGATTCTGTGCCTGTTGTTCGGTTCGATCGCTGCGGTGGGGATGAACACCCTGATCCGCCACAAGATCGACCTGGGCGAAGCACGCAATCTGGTGATCGTCTCGGTGACGCTGGTGTTTGGCATTGGCGGTGTGCTGGTCGGCACCGGCACCGGCCCTGACGACTTCGGTCTCAAAGGCATCGCGCTGTGCGCGGTGGTGGCGATTGCGCTGAACCTGATCCTGCCGGGCAATGACGGCTGGAAGCAGAAGAAAGCGGATGAGCCGCTGATCTAAACCTGTCCCATGATCGTTCCCACGCTCTGCGTGGGAATGCCTCTAGGGACGCTCCGCGTCCAGTGACGCGGAGCGTCACGGGCTGCGTTCCCACGCGGAGCGTGGGAACGATCATCCGGTCAGCCGGGCTCGATTATCAGAGGGCCAGCGGCGCGCGTTCGCAGAGCGTTGCCAAGGCCTTGGCCCATTGCGGGTCATCATTCAGGCAGGGCACCAGCACCAGCTCCTCGCCCCCCGCTTCGCGGAACTGCTCCTTGCCGCGATCGCCGATCTCTTCCAACGTTTCTATGCAGTCGGCAACGAACGCCGGGCACATCACCAAAATCTTTTTCGCGCCGCTTTTTGCCAGTTCGTCCAGCCGCGCTTCGGTGTACGGCTCGATCCACTTTGCCCGCCCCAGGCGCGACTGAAACGACACCGACCACTTGCCGTCCGCCAGGCCCATGCTTTTGGCGAACTCGGCGGCGGTGCGGAAACACTGCGCGCGGTAACAGGTCGCCAGCACCGCCGGCGACGCGGTCTGGCAGCAATCGGCGCCTTTCAAGCAATGATTGCCGCTCGGATCGAGCTTGGTCAGATGCCGCTCCGGCAAGCCGTGGAAGCTCAGCAGCAAGTGATCGAAATCCTGCTGCAAATGCGGGCGAGCGCTGGCTACCAGCGCATCGATGTATTCCGGCTGGTCGTAAAACGGCTGCAGGATCGACAGCTGCACATCGAGCTTGTGCTCGCGCAAAACGCGTCGGGCTTCTTCGATCACCGTGGTGGTGGTGCTGTCGGCGAACTGCGGATACAGCGGCGCCAGGGTGATCTTCTTGTGCCCGGCCTTCACCAGACGCAGCAGGCAGGTTTCAATCGACGGCTCGCCATAACGCATCGCCAGATCGACCGGGCCATGCTTCCAGGTTTGGGTCATTTGTTGTTGCAGACGCTGGCTGAGCACCACCAGCGGCGAACCCTCCTCCCACCAGATCGAAGCATAGGCATGCGCCGATTGCTCCGGGCGCTTGATCAGGATCAGCGACACCAGCAGCCGCCGCACCGGCCATGGCAGGTCGATGACGTACGGGTCCATCAGAAATTGATTGAGGTAGCGGCGCACATCGGCCACCGAGGTCGAGGCCGGGGAACCCAGGTTGACCAGAAGCAAGGCGTGATCGGTCATGCAACGTCCTATTTCAGAGGCGGCTGGAGAGATCGTCCAGAGCCGCGCGTAAATCCGTGAACTGGAAAGTGAAGCCCGCTTCCAGCAAGCGTACCGGCATGGCCTTTTGACCGCCGAGCAACAATAATGACATCTCGCCGAGGCCGACTTTCAGCGCCAGCGTCGGCATTGGCATGAACGCCGGGCGGTGTAACACGCTGCCCAGCGTCTGCGCGAATTCGCGATTGCGCACCGGTTTCGGTGCGCAGGCATTATAAGGACCACTGGTCTGCTCGCGGTGCAGAAGAAAATCAATCAGGGCGATTTGGTCGTTGATATGAATCCACGGCATCCACTGCCGCCCGTTGCCCAATGGCCCGCCCAGACACAGCTTGAACGGCAACAGCAGGCGCGACAAAAAGCCGCCCTCGGCCGACAGCACCAGACCGGTTCGCACCAGCACCACGCGCATACCCAGATTCTCCGCACGCAGGGCCGTTTCTTCCCAGGCGATGCACAACTGACTGGCGAAATCGTCAATCACCGGCGGCGACTCTTCCGTCAGCTCGCGCTCCCCGCCGTCGCCGTACCAGCCGATCGCCGAGCCGGAAATCAGAACCGCTGGTTTTTGCGTGCGCGTCTCAAGCCAGGTCAACAGGCTTTCGGTGAGCTTGATCCGGCTGCTCCACAGCAACGCCTTGCGCCGATGCGTCCAGGGCCGATCGGCAATCGGCGCGCCGGCCAGATTGACGATCGCGTCCAGCGGCTCCTCGCCGAGGTCTTCCAGGCGAGCGATGCCGCGCACCGACGCGCCACAGATCTTCGCCACCGTTTCGGGCTTGCGACTCCATACCGTCAGGCGATGGCCCTGCTCCAGCCAATGGCGGCAGAGCTGACGTCCGATCAAACCAGTACCGCCGGTCAGCAATATGTGCATGACATCTTCCTCGCATGGCATTTAACCCGGATCACTAGTCTATTTTTATAAGCAGGGATCTTTTCCATCGGGCGGGCTCTATTGTTTAACCATAGGCCAAGCTAACGAAACGAGAATGGCAGAAGTTATACCAAAAAACATAATTGTACAGGTTTCATCGACGGCGTAGTCTGTACAGAAAGGTAAACGAGGCCCCTATGACTGTACCTATCGCAATCATCGGCACCGGCATCGCCGGACTCTCCGCCGCCCAGGCTCTGACAGAGGCCGGGCACACCGTGCAACTCTTCGACAAAAGCCGCGGCAGCGGTGGACGCATGTCGAGCAAACGCAGCGACGCCGGTTCGCTGGATCTCGGCGCGCAGTACTTCACCGCCCGCGACCGTCGCTTCGTCACCGAAGTGCAGCGCTGGCAGAGCCAGGGCTGGGTCGCCGAGTGGGCGCCGCAGCTCTACTCGTATCAGGGCGGGCAACTGAACATGTCCCCGGACGAGCAGACCCGCTGGGTCGGCGCACCCCGCATGAGCGCCATCACCCGTGGCCTGCTCGACGGCCTGAACGCGCAGTTCGCCTGCCGCATCACCGAAGTGTTTCGTGGCGAACAACATTGGCATTTACAGGACGCCGAGGGCTTCACCCACGGTCCGTTCAGCCACGTCGTGATCGCCACACCGGCACCGCAAGCCACCGCCCTGCTTGCTGCCGCACCGAAACTCGCCGCAGCCGCCGCCGGGGTAAAAATGGACCCGACCTGGGCCGTCGCCCTGGCCTTCGAGACCCCACTGGACACCCCGATCGAAGGCTGCTTCGTGCAAGACAGCCCACTCGACTGGCTGGCCCGCAACCGCAGCAAACCCGGACGCGATACCACCCTCGACACCTGGGTGCTGCACGCCACCAGCGCCTGGAGCCGGCAACACATCGACCTGTCCAAGGAAGCGGTGATCGAACACCTGCACGGCGCCTTCGCCGAACTCCTGCACAGCGCCATGCCCGCGCCCACCTTCAGCCTCGCCCACCGCTGGCTCTACGCCCGCCCCGCCACCGGCCACGAATGGGGCACCCTCGCCGACGCCGACCTCGGCCTGTACGCCTGCGGCGACTGGTGCCTGTCCGGCCGCGTCGAAGGCGCCTGGCTCAGCGGCCAGGAAGCCGCCCGCCGCCTGCACGAACACCTGCAATGAACCGCCTCAACCCCAGCAAACTGCTGCTGTCGAAATGGACAGCAGCACAGCCACAACACCGCGAAAAACACTTCCTCGTCACCGAACTGTTCCGCGACGAAGAAGGCACCGTACTGGAAATCGAACTGCAGGCCGTGCTGACCAAGCGCAGTGAGCGGATGGAATGGCAAGTGCTGAAGAATGCCGAACGGTGGATTCTCGGCTGGAAATAAACCTGTGCGAGCTCGCGGGCGATGGACGATAACCCGCTCGTCCCGCAAATCAGCCCGGTAGCCACTTTCACGGACACAGCCAAAAGCCAACCCTCACCCTAGCCCTCTCCCGGAGGGAGAGGGAACAGATCGTGGTATTTGGCTGAGGTACGCCCGCCTCGGGTACCAAGTCGAATGCAGATTCTGAACGGCCCACAAATCGGCTCCCTCTCCCTCGGGAGAGGGCTGGGGTGAGGGGCGAATCCAACGCAAATCCCAAGCCAACCACCCGCCTCTAACCACTCAACAATGAGCGTTAGCTCGCGTGCTTTTGATCTTGCGTCACCGGCGACGTCGGAAGGCTGAGCGCAGGGATTGATCCGGGCGTGGGAGCGCAGCGACCGTACGACGAAGTCGTACACAGCGGAAGTAGGTGCAGCGCAGCAAACCGTAGCCGCTGCGCCCGGATCGATCCCGGAGCGAAGGGACCCGAGCCTGCGAGGGCCGCACGCAGGAGCAAGCGTTTTGGGTTACCTTTTTGGCGTTTGAAAAAGGTGACCCGCCGTCAGGGCGGAACCCTAAGCCGCCGTTACCGCAGCAACGGATATGTACCCAAAACTCACCGCCTGAAAGAAAGCCATCGCTTGCAGGCAAGCTCCCACATCTGATCGCATTCTTTCAGTTCGAACGCGCTCGACCTGCGCAAGACAGTCCGCTCGCGATGAACTAGAGGTCCTTCAGATCAGGCCTGGCCATTCTCCCGGGGCAAAGCAAAAGCCAACCCTCACCCTAGCCCTCCCGAAACGTCGGACCGCCCGTAGGGGAGGGGACTGACCGTGGTGGATGGGAGAAATACGCCGACATGAAATATCAAGTTGAACTCAGACTTTGAAATGCCCACAAATCGGCTCCCTCTCCCTCGGGAGAGGGCTGGGGTGAGGGGTAAAGCCACCACAAATCCCAAGCGAACCGCTCTGCTCTTCACCACTCAACAATGAGCGCAAGCTCGCGTGCTTTTGATCTTGCTTTTGACACACCGGCGACGTCGGAAGGCTGAGCGCAGGGATTGATCCGGGCGTGGGAGCGCAGCGACCGTACGACGAAGTCGTACACAGCGGAAGTAGGTGCAGCGCAGCAAACCGTAGCCGCTGCGCCCGGATCGATCCCGGAGCGAAGGGACCCGAGCCTGCGAGGGCCGTACGTAGGAGCAAGCGTTTTGGGTTACCTTTTTGGCGTTTGAAAAAGGTGACCCGCCGTCAGGGCGGAACCCTAAGCCGCCGTTACCGCAGCAACGGATATGTACCCAAAACTCACCGCCTGAAAGAAAGCCATCGCTTGCAGGCAAGCTCCCACAGAAAAGCCACCACCACCACCACCACCACCACCACCACCACCACCACCGTTTCAACCGCAAAAATCTTGTACAAAGTATTTGACTTGTACACCAACCTATCTATGCTGACAAAAAGTTGTACAGACAAAACCCACTGTACAGGTATAGATCGCGAGGTGCCCATGTCCGCTACCCCCACGTCCAAGCCAAAAATCGCCATCAGCGCCTGCCTGCTCGGCGCCGAAGTGCGCTACAACGGCGGACACAAGGAATCGCGCCTGTGCAGCCGCACCCTCACCGAGTATTTCGACTTCACCCCGCTGTGCCCCGAAGTCGCCATCGGCATGGGCATCCCCCGCGAACCGATCCGCCTGGTCGGCGACCCCGACCACCCACAAGCCGTCGGCACGGTAAACCCGGCGATCAACGTCACCGCCCCGCTGGCTGAATACGGCAAGCAGATGGCCGCCGAACTCAACGACCTCTGCGGCTACATTTTCATGCAGCAATCACCCTCCTGCGGCCTCGAGCGCGTCAAGGTCTACCACGCCAACGGCGCCCCGGTGAACGGCGGCGGTCGCGGCATTTACGCCCAGGCCTTCTGCGCAGAGCATCCCGACCTGCCTGTAGAAGAAGCCGGACGCCTGAACGACCCGGTCCTGCGCGAAAACTTCATCACCCGCGTACTCGCCTACAGCGCCTGGCAGCAAGTGCTTGCACAAGGCCTGAGCCGCCGCGTCCTGACCGAATTCCACTCGCGTTACAAATACCTGCTGATGGCGCACAACCCGCTGCAATACAAAGCCCTCGGCAAACTGCTGGGCAACATGGCCGACAGCGATCCGGCCGAACTCGGCCCGCGCTATTTCAGCGAGCTGATGGCCGCCCTGAAGAAATGCGCAACCCGTGGCACCCATTGCAACGTCTTGCTGCACATCAGCGGTTATTTGAAACAATCGCTGAGCGCCGAAGACAAAAAAGAAATGCAGCACGTCATTGGCCAGTACCGCCAGGGCATCGTGCCGCTGGTGGTGCCGCTGACCCTGCTCAAGCATCACTTTCGCCTCCATCCGGATCCGTACATTGCGCAGCAGGTTTACCTGCAACCGCACCCGGAAAACCTCAGTCTGCGAAACGCTATCTAATGAACGATAAAACCGACAGCAGCGCCCAGGAAGATCTCGGCGCCGACTTCAAAAAGGCCCTCGACGAGGGCTGGTTGCCGATTCGCGAAGTCGCACGGCAGACCGGCGTCAACGCGATCACCCTGCGTGCCTGGGAGCGTCGTTACGGGCTGGTCGTGCCGCAGCGCACGCCCAAGGGCCATCGCCTGTATTCAGCTGAACATGTGCAGCGAATTCTGGCGATCCTCACCTGGCTCAACCGCGGCGTCGCGGTCAGTCAGGTCAAGCCGTTGCTGGACACGCCGCAGGCGTTCAGCGAAACGGTGGAGAACGACTGGCAGCGATTGCACCAGACGCTGATGACCGCAGTCACCCAACTCAACGAGCGCTTGCTCGACGACAGCGTCAATCAAGCCATGGCGCTGTACCCGCCACGCACCCTGTGCGAGCAGTTGCTGATGCCGCTGCTGACAGAACTGGAGCAGCGCTGGCAGGGCCAGTTCGGCGCGCAGATGGAGCGGGTGTTCTTCTATTCCTGGCTGCGCAGCAAGTTCGGCACCCGCATCTACCACAACAACCGCCAGTTCCACGGCGCGCCGTTGCTGTTGATCAACCATTCCGACCTGCCACTGGAACCGCATCTGTGGCTGTGCGCGTGGCTGATCAGCAGTGCCGATTGCCCGGTGCAAGTGTTCGACTGGCCACTGCCCGCCGCCGAGTTGGCGCTGGCGGTGGAACATCTGCAGGCGCGCGGCGTGCTGCTGTATTCCAGCAAAGCCATGAACCTTGGGCAGTTACCGAAGCTGCTCAATGGCATCAACTGCCCGAAAATGATCGCCGGACCAACGGTATGCATCCACCACACAGAGTTATCCGTAAAAGCCTCCGAGATGGCTGATGTGCTCCTGGCAGAAGATGTGCTTCTGGCCCACCAGGCACTGGTTCAGCGTGGATTGATCTAAATGGACGCGGTGAGTTCCGACATGCAATTGATCTGGCTGCGCTGCGACTTGCGCCTACATGACAACACCGCCCTGGCCGCCGCCGCTGCGCGCGGGCCGACGGTGGCCGTGTACCTGCTGAGCCCGCAGCAATGGCAGGAACATGACGATGCGCCGTGCAAGGTCGATTTCTGGTTGCGCAACCTCACCGTCCTGAGCCAAAGCCTCGCCGCGCTGAACATTCCTCTGCTGATTCGCACCGCGACGCATTGGGATCAGGCACCCGCGCAACTGCTGAAACTGTGCAAGGAGCTAGGAATTCAGGCAGTCCACGTCAACGAGGAATACGGCGTCCATGAAAGTCGCCGCGATGCCGCCGTGAACCAAACGCTGCAAGCCGCGGGCATCGAATTCCATAGCTACCTCGATCAGTTGCTGTTCAAACCCGGCACCGTGCTGACCAAGACCGAGACGTACTTTCAGGTGTTCAGCCAGTTTCGCAAGGTCTGTTACGAACGCCTGCACCACTCGTTGCCGGCGCTGGTCAAGGCACCCGGCAAACAAGCCGCGCTGCACATCAGCAGCGATCCGATTCCCGCATCGATCAACGGTTTCGCCACCCCGAGCCAAACCCTGCAAGCGCTGTGGCCGGCCGGTGAAGACGAAGCCCGCCGCCGTCTCGACAGCTTCGCCGACGCGCAAATCGACTATTACCAGAGCGAGCGTGACTTCCCGGCGAAACCCGGCACCAGCCAGCTCTCAGCTTATCTGGCGGCCGGGGTGATCTCCCCGCGTCAGTGCCTGCATGCCGCGCTGCACAGCAATCAGGGCGAATTCGAAAGCGGCAAGGTCGGCGCGGTCACCTGGATCAATGAGCTGCTCTGGCGCGAATTCTACAAACACATTCTGGTTGGTTATCCGCGGGTCTCGCGCCATCGCGCGTTTCGCCCGGAAACCGAAGCACTGGCCTGGCGTGACGCGCCGGCCGAACTGGCCGCCTGGCAAGAGGCGCGCACCGGCCTGCCGATCATCGACGCGGCGATGCGCCAATTGCTTGAAACCGGCTGGATGCACAATCGTCTGCGCATGGTCGTGGCGATGTTCCTGACCAAGAACCTGCTGATCGACTGGCGCGAAGGCGAGCGCTTTTTCATGCGTCATCTGATCGATGGCGATCTGGCGGCGAACAACGGTGGCTGGCAGTGGAGTTCATCGACCGGCACCGATTCGGCACCGTACTTCCGCATTTTCAATCCGCTGAGCCAGTCGGAAAAATTCGACAGCGAAGGCTTGTTCATCAAGCACTGGCTGCCGGAGCTGGCCGGTCTGAACAAAAAAGACGTGCACAACCCGGCCAAACTCGGCGGCTTGTTCGGCGTGGCGGATTACCCGGCGCCGATCGTCAACCTCAGCACCTCGCGCGAGCGTGCCTTGGCCGCGTTCAAGAACCTGCCGTCGCGCCAGCCAGCCGGAGGCCGTGATGAGTGAATTCCTGTACCGCTTCGCCGGGCAATTTTCCACCTTGAACAAAGACAACCTGGAGCGCCTCGGCGAGCTGTACAGCCATGACATTCATTTCACCGACCCATTGCACGAAGTGCAGGGTTTGCAGCAATTGCGCGATTACTTCAACGAGCTGTACGCCAATGTCAGCGAACTGCGCTTCGATTTTCACGGTTACGACCAGATCGCTGAGGGCGAAGGCTACTTGCGTTGGGTCATGAGTTATCGCCACCCGCGTCTGGCGAGCGGGCAAGTGATTCGCGTCAGCGGCTGCTCGCATTTGCTGTGGCACGACAAGGTTTATCGCCATCGGGATTATTTCGATGCCGGGGCGCTGCTGTATGAGCATTTACCCGTATTGGGCCGGGTCATCGCCTGGCTAAAAAGGAGAATGGGATGAGTCGTACACCTCCACGGCGTTATTGGCTGACCGGTGCCAGCAGTGGCATCGGCGCGGCACTGGCTGAGGAAATTCTGAAAACCGGCGCGCACCTGGCGGTGAGCTCGCGGCAGACCGCGCCGCTGAAAGTCTTGTCGCAACGCTATCCGGGTCAAGTGCTGGTGGTGCCTGGCGACCTGACCAACAGCCAGACCGTGCGCGAGATCGGCGAGCAGATCGCCGAAGACTGGGGCTCGCTGGATTCGGTGATCCTCAACGCCGGAACCTGTGAGTATGTCGACGCGAAACAGTTCGACTCATCGATCATCGAGCACGTGGTGCGCACCAATCTGCTCGCCAGCAGCTACTGCATCGAAGCCGCCCTGCCCCTGCTGCGCAAAGGCACCGCGCCGCATCTGGTCGGCGTCGCCAGTTCGGTGACTTACCTGCCGCTGCCACGGGCCGAAGCCTATGGCGCGTCGAAGGCTGGCCTGCGCTACCTGTTTGAATCATTGCGCATTGATCTGGCCGACGAGGGCATCGAGGTCACCGTGGTCAGCCCCGGCTTCGTCGAAACGCCGCTGACCGCGAAAAACGATTTCCCCATGCCGCTGAGCTGGCCTGTGGATAAAGCCGCGCGGCACATCTTCGCCAAGCTCAAGGACCGGCCACTGGAGATCGCTTTTCCGGCGCTGTTCATGGCGGCGCTGTGGCCGCTGTCGAAGCTGCCGTCGCGTGTGCAACTGGCGATCGGCAAACGCATGGTGCGCAAATCCCCGCCATTGACGGACCCGACATGAAAATCGCCATTATCGGCAGCGGCATCGCCGGGCTGACCTGCGCCTACCTGCTCAATCGCCGCCACGACATCACGGTGTTCGAGGCCAGCGACTGGGTCGGCGGCCACACGCATACCGTGCCGGTCACGGTCGACGGGCGTGACTATGCGGTGGACACCGGTTTCATCGTGTTCAACGACTGGACCTACCCGAACTTCATCCGCTTGCTCGGGCAACTCGGGGTGGCGTTCAAACCGACCGAGATGAGCTTCTCGGTGAACGACCCCGATACCGGTCTGGAATACAACGGCAACAATCTCAACAGTCTTTTTGCCCAGCGCAGCAACCTGTTGTCGCCGGGGTTCTGGGGCATGTTGCGCGACATTCTGCGCTTCAACAAAGAAGCCCAGCGCGACCTGCTCGAACTGCGCATCGCCGCCGATACCACGCTGGACGAATACCTCAAGGCCGGCGGCTACGGAGAGCGTTTCATCCTGCATTACATCGTGCCGATGGGCTCGGCGATCTGGTCGATGTCGATGGCGGAAATGCTCAATTTCCCGCTGCAGTTCTTTGTGCGCTTTTTCAAGAATCATGGACTGCTGTCGGTCAGCGACCGTCCGCAATGGCAGGTCGTCGAGGGCGGTTCGAGCGCCTACATCGCGCCGCTGACCGCCTCGTTCAAGGAACGCATTCGCACCAACTGCGCGGTGACCCGCGTCGATCGCGACACCCACGGCGTGGTCACTCACAGCCCGGCCGGCATCGAACACTTCGACCGCGTGGTGTTTGCCTGCCACAGCGATCAGGCACTGAAACTGCTGGCGACACCCAGCGATGCCGAACGGGCAATCCTCGGCGCCCTGCCCTACGCCGAGAACGAAGTGGTGCTGCACACCGACACGCGCCTGCTGCCGACACGCAAACTGGCGTGGGCGAGCTGGAACTATCGGCTCAGCGGCGCCGGCCACACCCACGCCGCCGTCACCTACGACATGAACATTCTCCAGGGCATACAAAGCGACACCACGTTTTGCGTGAGCCTCAACCAGAGCGCCGGCATCAGCCCGGACAAGGTGCTTGCGCGCTACACCTACGCGCACCCTCAGTTCAGCCTGGCGGCTGTGGCAGCACAGGAACGCTGGGGCGAACTTGACGGCGCGCAGCACACGCATTATTGCGGCGCCTATTGGGCCAACGGTTTTCACGAGGACGGCGTGGTCAGCGGGTTGCGCGTGGCCGCCGCGTTCGGGGAAACCCTATGAACAGCGCCCTGTACAGCGGCTGGATCGGCCACCGGCGTTTCTCGCCGCGCCGCCATGAATTCCGCTATCGCATCGGCTTGCTGTATCTCGACCTGAGCGAGCAGGACGCCGTTCTAGCCCTGTCGCCGCTGGCCGGGCGCAGTCGCTTTGCGCCGTTTTCCTTCCGCGAGACCGACTACCTCAAGGCCTTCACCGGCCAGGGCATGCGCCTGATCGATGCGGTGCGCCAACAGGTCGGCGCGGCCATCGGCCATGAGCCGCAGGGTTCGATCTGCCTGCTGACCCAAGTGCGCAGCTGGGGGTTGTCGTTCAACCCGGTGAGTTTCTTTTACTGCCATGAGGCGGACGGGCAACTGGCGGCGATTGTCTGCGAAGTTACCAACACACCGTGGCGCGAGCGCTATCACTACGTGCTGCCGGCGCGCGCACCGCTGAGTCTGGGCGATTTTCATCAGCACTTCGCCGTGGCCAAGGCTTTTCATGTGTCGCCGTTTTTGCCGCGCGATCTCGAATACCGCATGAGCTTCAGCCCCGCCGCGCAAAACCTCGGCGTGCACATGGCCGACTGGCAGGGTGAGCAGAAACTGTTCGACGCCACGCTCAATCTGCAACGCGAACGCCTCGATCGCCACAGCCTGCACCGCTACCTGCGGCGCTTTCCGTGGATGACCGCAAAAACCGCTTTGGCCATTTATTGGCAGGCGCTGCGCCTGTTGCTCAAGCGTGCGCCGATTTTCTCCCACCAGACTGCCGACGGCAGCTTTCAAACCGCCACTGTGTCTCCCAAGGAGCACCGCCATGAAATCCTCTAGTCTGTCGGCCGGTTGGCTCAGCACCAACGGTTTGACCGGGTCGCTGTTGCGCCGTGGCGTCTTGCGCCAATTGAGCTTGCTTAAACACGGACAGCTGCTGGTGGTCGAGGATGGCGAACGCCTGTTGTTCGGCACTCCGGGCAGCACGCTGCTGGGGGAAATCCACGTCAACGATCCAGCACTCTGGGGCATGGTCGCCGGCAACGGTTCGATTGGCGCGGGCGAGGCATTCATTCACGGCTACTGGAGTTCGCCGGATCTGACCGCGGTGGTGCGCGTGTTCGTCAGCAACCTCGACGTGCTCGATGCAATGGAAGGGGGCCTGGCGCGTATCAGTCGGCCGTTGGTGCAAGGTTTGCACTGGCTCAACCGCAACACGCGCAAGGGTTCGCAGAAAAACATCGCCGCGCACTACGACCTGGGTAATGACCTGTTCGAACAATTTCTCGACCCGACCATGATGTACTCGGCCGGGCAATTCCTGAGTGCCGAGGACAGCCTCGAACAGGCGCAACTGAACAAACTGCAGCGCATCTGCCAGAAGCTTGCCCTGCAACCCGGCGATCACTTGCTGGAGATCGGCACCGGTTGGGGCAGCATGGCGCTTTACGCCGCGCAGCATTACGGCTGCCGCGTGACCACCACGACCCTGTCGAAAGAGCAGTACGCATTCACCGCGCAACGCATCGAACAACTGGGCCTGCAAGACCGCGTCACGCTGCTGTTGCAGGACTATCGCGACCTCACCGGGCAATACGACAAACTGGTGTCGATCGAGATGATCGAAGCGGTCGGCCATCGCTTCCTGCCGACCTACTTCAAGCAGTGCGCGCAGTTGCTCAAGAGCAACGGGCTGATGCTGATCCAGGCCATCACCATTCGTGAACAGCGCTACGAACAGGCGTGCCGCAATGTCGATTTCATCCAGCGCTACATCTTCCCTGGCGGCGCCTTGCCCAGCGTGCAGAAGATGCTCGATGTGGTCAGCCGCGACACCGACATGAACCTGTTGCACATGGAAGATTTCGGCCTGCATTACGCGCGCACCCTGCGTCTGTGGCACGAGAACTTTCGCCACGCCCATGGGCGTTTGACCGAGCTGGGCTACGACGATTATTTCCTGCGTTTGTGGGAGTTCTATCTGTGCTACTGCGAGGGTGGTTTCCTCGAGCGCGCGATTGGCACTGCGCAACTGCTGCTGGCGAAACCGGCGGCGATCACCGCGCCGCTGCTTGGGCGCTTCGATGCTTAAAAATGTCGCCAACGCCGTGCTGTTCCAGTTCGGCTGGCTGACCTGCGTGATCGGCGGCAACAGTCTGTGGTTGCTGCTGGCATTGGCGGTGCTGGTGATTCATCTGCGCTGGCTCAGCAGTTGGGCGGCCGAGGGGCGCCTGGTGCTCAGCGTGGTGATTGTCGGCACGGCGCTGGACAGTGTTTTGCGCGCGTTGGGCGTGTTCGAGTTCAGCGACGAATCGCCGCTGATTCCGCTGTGGCTGATGTTGCTCTGGGCATTGCTCGCGACAACGTTGCGCCATTGTCTGCAATGGAGTGCTCGGCCGTGGTGGCTGGCCAGCGCGCTGGGGGCCGTCGGCGGTGCACTGTCGTACTACGCAGGAGGGCGCCTGGCCGGAGTGCAATTTCCCTACGGCGAGTGGCCAACGCTGATCGGCATCGGTGTGCTGTGGGCGCTGGTGTTTCCGTTGCTGCACGCGATGGCCCGGCGCCTGGCGCAGTGAGCGTCTGTCAGCGCTTTCACACGCACAGCGGCCGCTGCCTTACACTGGCGCCATGAAAACCATCCCTCACCAACAAATCGCCGAACCGGCTGTCACTTGCTCGACCTGCGCAGCCTGCTGTTGCCAGCTCGAAGTGATGCTGATCACCGACACCGGTGTGCCTGAGCGTTTTATCGATACCGATGAATGGGGCGGCGAAGTGATGCTGCGTCTGGACGACGGCTGGTGCGCAGCGCTGGATCGCGACAGCATGATGTGCACGATCTACGAAAAACGCCCGCTGATCTGCCGCGAATTCGAAATGGGTGCACCGGAGTGCCTTGAGGAACGCAAAGGCATCAGCACTGCCTACCGCTGACTTTTCAAACACCACAAACCAATGTAGGAGTGAGCCTGCTCGCGATAGCGGTGTGTCAGTCAAAAATTGCTTGGCTGACACTCCGCTATCGCGAGCAGGCTCACTCCTACAAGGGGAGCTGCGTAGTGCTTACAGCGGCATCGTGTAATGCAGCGCGTAACTCTCTACACCATCGTTATCGCTGGACAAACCGGCGTTGGAATAGTGCGTCGCGCGAATCCCGACTTCATGCCCGCCATTGAAACGCAGGCCGAAACCGATGCGGTCTTCGAACTGGAAGGAGCCGCCGAGTTTGTTGTCTTCGTATTCGGTGTTGGAGAACAACGCCACACCGATCCCCGCTTCAACGTACGGCTTGACCGACTGGCCGGCAAATTCGTAAACGAAAACAGGCGAGAACGACAGGCTGTTGTTGCTGGAGGTTTTGTCACCTTCCCAATAGGTGTAAGCCCCGCTCCAGTAGCCGGTCAGGCGACCAACATCGCTCTGCAGCCAGCTCTTGTCCCAGTCGAAATTCATGCCCAGGCGATAAGTCATGGTCGAATCGCTGGTACCGCCAACGGCGAATTCAACGCCAGCGGCTTGTGCAGAAATGCTTTGCCCCATCAGTGCGGCCGCAATCGCGGCCAAGCAGAATAGTCGCTTCACTTTGAAACTTCCTTTTCCGGAACGATCGTTTGGTTTTTAGTTGCTGCTGTCGCTATAGAAATCTGCGCTCGAACAGAAGTTCAGCTTATTTCGACTTATTTCACATTTTTTTTACAAGTCGAAGTTTTGCACATCCGCGGCGGGTTGGCCCAGCATCGGCAGGATTTTTCTGAAGGACACCGGATCGGCGCTGGTCCAGAACTTCACAGGCTGGCTTGGGCCTGCGGCAAGCAGATCACGTTCACCGAGCAACCGTTGCAGTTGCCGGGCCACTGCAGCACCAGTATCGATCAGGCTGATATCGTCGCCGATCATCGTTTTAAGTAGCGGCTTGAGGAAGGGATAGTGCGTGCAGCCAAGAATGATTGTGTCGCAGCCCTGAGCCAGTAATGGCGCGACGTAACCTTGCAGCAACATGCGCAACTGCGGGCTGTGTAGTTCACCGTTTTCAATCAGCTCGACCAGCCCCGGGCACGGCTGAGTGATGACCTTCACGTCAGCCGCGAAGCGATCAAGCAGCGCGGCGAACTTGGCGCTCTGCAGGGTGCCCGTGGTGGCCAGCACGCCGACCACACCGCTACGGGTTGCGGCGGCAGCAGGTTTGACCGCCGGTTCCATGCCGACAATCGGCCACTCGGGAAAATCCCGGCGCAGATCGGCCACACCGGCCACGGTCGCGGTATTACAGGCCAGCACCAGGGCCTTGGCGCCCTGCTCGCGAAAAAAACCGGCCATCGCACTGCAGCGCTGACGGATGAATTCCGGCGTTTTTTCACCGTAGGGAATGTGCCCGCAATCGCCGACATAGAGTAGCGATTCATTGGGCAGCAAGCGCTGGATTTCAGCCAGTACCGACAAGCCGCCGACACCGGAATCGAACACGCCGACCGGCGCTTCACGCATGGTGCGAACCACAGACGCTGCAGCCTGGGTCACGCTTGACGCGCAATTCGCGGAAACGCGAACCGAGGGCATCGATCAGCAGCAGGCGCCCTACCAGCGGCTCGCCGAAACCGACCAGCATCTTCAACGCTTCAAGTGCTTGCAGGCTGCCAACCAGACCGACCAAAGGCCCGACTACGCCCGCCTCGCTGCAAGTCAGTTCGGCCTCGCTGCCATGCCCGTACAGGCAGTGATAACACGGGCTCTCGGCACGCCGCGGGTCGAACACCGACAACTGCCCTTCCAGGCGAATCGCCGCGCCGCTGACCAGCGGTTTACCCGCCGCCACGCACGCCGCATTGACCGCCTCGCGGGTGGAAAAGTTATCCGAACAGTCGAGGACCAGATCCACCGCCGTCACCGCAGCTGCCAGTGAATCTTCGTCGAGCGCCTGACGGTGGGCAATCAGCTGAATCTCGGGATTGATCGCGCCCAAGCGCTTGAGCGCCGAGTCGACCTTGCTCATGCCGACACTGTCGGTGTCATGAATGATCTGCCGCTGCAGGTTGGTCAGGTCGACGGTGTCGAAATCCGCCAGATGCAATGCACCGACACCGGCAGCGGCCAGATACAACGCAACCGGCGCACCAAGACCACCGAGGCCGACAATCAGCACGCGGCTGTCCTTGAGCTTCATCTGCCCGTCGATGTCGATGTGTTGCAGCAGAATCTGCCGGCTGTAGCGCAGCAATTCCTGATCATTCAGCACGGCAGGCGCCCCAGACTGATGCGTTGATGACCACCGAGATCGGTGCGGCTGTGAACTTCGGTAAAACCACGGGTCAGCAGCAGATCGCGCACGGCTTCGGCCTGATCATAGCCATGTTCGAGCATCAGCCAGCCACCGGCTTCGAGATGATCCGGCGCCTGGGCGACGATCAAACGCAGATCGTCGAGACCGTCTTCACCGGCGACCAGTGCACTGGCCGGCTCGAAGCGCACATCGCCTTCGACCAGATGCGGATCGGCCGCCGCGATGTATGGCGGGTTGCTGATGATGAGTTGAAAGCGCTGACCAGCCAGCGCGCTGAACCAGTGGCTGGTCAGCACCGTGGCGTTGTTCAAGTGCAGGCGCTGGCGATTGCGTTCGGCCAACGCGACGGCTTCGAGCACGCGATCCACCGCCGTCACTTGCCACGCCGGACGCTCGCTGGCCAGGGCCAGGGCGATGGCACCGCTGCCGGTGCCGAGGTCGAGCACTTTCGCCGGAGTCGCGGGCAGCAGTTCCAGCGCCGCTTCCACCAACAGTTCTGTGTCGGGACGCGGGATCAGCGTGTGCGGCGCCACTTCCAGATCGAGTTTCCAGAAGCCCTGCTGGCCGAGAATGTAGGCCACCGGCTCACCGCCACGGCGTCGTTGCAGGTACTCGGCAAAGGTCAGCGCCGCCTCGCTCGGGACGATGCGCTCGGGCCAGGTGTGCAGAAAGCTGCGCGATTTGCCCAACGCTGCGGCGAGGAGCAATTCGGCGTCCAGACGCGCCGTCGGCGAATCCGGCAGTTCGGCGGCGCGCAACAGGCTGGCGATGATGGTCATTTATTCACCTATCGCCGCGAGCTGATCTGCCTGATATTCGGCCAGCAACGGCTCGATGACCGCTTCCACGCCACCGGCGAGAATTTCATCCAGCGAATACAGGGTCAGGTTGACGCGATGGTCGGTGACCCGGCCCTGCGCGTAGTTGTAGGTGCGGATGCGCTCGGAACGATCGCCGGAACCGACCAGCAATTTGCGCTCGCTGGCGATCGCGTTGGCCGCCGCGGCGTTTTGCTGATCATTGAGTTTGGCCGACAGCCACGCCATCGCCCGCGCACGGTTCTTGTGCTGGGAACGTTCTTCCTGGCACTCGACCACGGTGCCGGTCGGTATGTGGGTGATGCGAATCGCCGAGTCGGTGGTGTTGACGTGCTGACCACCGGCGCCGGAGGAGCGGTAGGTGTCGACACGCAAATCCGCCGGGTTGATCTCGATGGCTTCGCGCTCGTCCGGCTCTGGCAACACCGCCACGGTGCACGCCGAAGTGTGAATCCGGCCCTGGGATTCGGTGGCCGGTACGCGCTGTACGCGGTGCGCGCCGGACTCGAATTTCAGCTTGCCGTAAACGTTGTCGCCTTCAATGCGCGCGATGACTTCTTTATAGCCGCCGTGTTCGCCTTCGTTTTCCGAGAGGATCTCCACGCGCCAGCCACGGCGCTCGGCGTAACGCGAGTACATGCGGAACAGGTCGCCGGAGAAAATCGCCGCCTCGTCGCCACCGGTGCCGGCGCGAATTTCGAGGAACACGTTGCGGCCATCGTTGGGATCCTTGGGCAGCAACATGCGCTGCAGGTCGGATTCCAGAGTAATCAGCAATTCCTTGGCTTCGCGGACTTCTTCCACGGCCATTTCGCGCATGTCCGGGTCGCTGTCCTTGAGCAGCGCCTGTGCGCCTTCAAGGTCGCTTTGTACGCTGAGCAGCTTTTTATAAGCCTGCACGACCGGCTCGAGTTCGGCATATTCCTTGGAATAGGCGCGAAATTTCACCTGATCGGAAATGACTTCGGCGTCGCCGAGCAGCGCGGTCAGTTCCTCGAAACGGTCCTGGAGGATGTCCAGCTTGTTGAGCAGTGACGCTTTCATTGCGGTTTTTTATCCGAAAAACTATCCGGTGAGCCCTCAAGGGCAAAGAGTTCCTGAGCCATGGCCAGCGCATCGAGGCGGCCTTCGGCAGAAAGCTTTTTCAGCTGCACGCTGGGCGCATGCAGCAATTTGTTGGTCAGGCCACGGGCCAGTTGCCCGAGCACATCTTCAGCGTTGCCGCCGTTGGCCAGCAGGCGCAGGGCCTTTTGCAGCTCTTCGTCGCGCAGGCGTTCGCTCTGTTGACGATAGGCCTTGAGCACGTCGACTGCCGCCAATTCGCGCAGGCGCACCATGAAATCGTCGGCGCCGACCGACACCATCTCTTCCGCCGCCTGCGCTGCGCCCTGGCGGCTCTTGAGGTTTTCGGCGACCACTTCGTGCAGGTCATCGACGCTGTACAGGTAAACGTCGTCCAACTCGCCGACTTCAGGTTCGATATCGCGGGGAACCGCGATATCAACCATGAAAATCGGTTTGTGCTTGCGCAGCTTCAGCGCACTTTCGACTGCGCCTTTGCCGAGGATTGGCAACTGACTGGCGGTCGAGCTGATGACGATATCGCTGCGCACCAGCTCCGCCGGAATATCCGACAGCAGCACGGCGTGGGCACCGAACTGTTCAGCCAACAGGCTGGCACGTTCCAGCGTGCGGTTGGCGACGACGATGCGCTTGACTCCCAGTTCATGCAAATGACGGGCGACCAGGGTGATGGTCTCGCCGGCACCGATCAGCAAGGCCTGGCTGCGCTGCAAGTCGCTGAAAATCTGTTTGGCCAGGCTGACCGCGGCAAACGCTACCGACACCGGGTTTTCGCCGATCGCGGTGTCGGTGCGCACTTGCTTGGCGGCATTGAAGGTAGCTTGAAAAAGCCGCCCCAGCAGCGGGCCGATGGTGCCGGCCTCGCGGGCCACGGCGTAGGCGGACTTCATCTGGCCGAGAATCTGCGGCTCGCCCAAAACCAGCGAATCGAGCCCGGAAGCCACGCGCATCATGTGACGAACTGCCGCATCGTCTTCATGCACATAAGCACTGGCGCGCAGCTCGTCGAGACTGAGCTTGTGATAATCGGCCAGCCAGCGCAGCACGATATCCGCCGACAGCTGATCCTGTTCTATATAAAGCTCACTGCGATTGCAGGTGGAGAGGATCGCGGCTTCGCGGCTGTCGGTCAGTCGGCAGAGCTGCTGCAAGGCCTCCACCAGCTGTTCTGGCGTAAAGGCCACGCGCTCGCGGACGTCTACGGAAGCAGTCTTGTGGTTGATACCGAGTGCAAGGAAGGCCATTCAAGGTCGCTGGTGGTGACGTGAAGCCGGCAATTGTCCTACTTCGAAAGATTCAGAACAACTACCGCTGACTATTGTCCCAATTGTCGGCCCCTATAATGGCCACAATCGAGACTCGGTTATGTTTGGCCGAAGGCTTGTGTCATGATGATCCGACCGCAGGTTTAGCCGTCCTCTTCCTATATGAATAGATCTTCCGCGTTGCTCCTCGCTTTTGTCTTCCTCAGCGGCTGCCAGGCCTTGGCTCCCGTTTCGCCGAGCGGCACGCCGTCGGTCGAAGACACCACGCCCGCACCTGAAAAGCCCAAGGTTTACGGCTCGTTCAGCGAGGAAACCGTTTTCAGCCTGTTGAGCGCCGAACTCGCCGGCCAGCGCAATCGCTTCGACATTGCCTTGGACAACTACGTGACCCAGGCCATCAACACGCAGGATCCGGGCATTTCCGAGCGCGCCTTCCGCATCGCCGAGTACCTGGGCGCCGATCAACCGGCCCTCGATACCGCGCTGATCTGGGCGCGAAACGCTCCGGACGATCTCGAAGCGCAACGCGCCGCCGCCGTGCAACTGGCACGCGCCGGACGTTATGACGACTCCATGGTGTACATGGAGAAAGTCCTGCAGGGCAAGGGCGACACCCATTTCGATTTCCTCGCGCTGTCCGCCGCTGACACCGATCAGGAAACCCGCAACGGCCTGATGAAAAGTTTCGACCGTTTGCTGCAGCGCCATCCGAACAACAGCCAGCTGATTTTCGGCAAGGCCTTGCTGCTGCAACAGGACGGCGACAACAAGGGTGCGCTGGCCCTGCTCGAAGACAATCCTCCGGAAGACGGCGAGATCGCGCCGATTCTGCTGCGTGCACGCTTGCTGCAGATCCTCAACCGTGGCGACGAAGCGCTGCCGCTGTTGCAGAAAAGCATCAAGAAATACCCGGACGACAAACGCCTGCGCCTGACCTACGCGCGCATGCTGGTTGAACAGGACCGCATGGACGACGCCAAGGCCGAGTTCTCCAGCCTCGTCCAGCAATACCCGGAAGACGACGAACTGCGTTATTCGCTGGCGCTGGTGTGCCTGGAAGCCAAGGCCTGGGACGAGGCCAAGGGCTATCTGGAAGACCTGATCGCCCGTGAAAGCCATGTCGATTCGGCGCACTTGAACCTGGGTCGTATCGCCGAGGAACGCAACGATCCGCAAGGCGCGCTCATCGAGTACGCCCAGGTCGGCCCGGGCAACGACTATCTGCCGGCGCAATTACGTCAGGCCGACATTCTGATGAGCAACGGCAAGACCGCCGAAGCACAGCGAAAACTCGGCGCTGAGCGTGACGAACAACCGGATTACGCGATCCAGTTGTTCCTGATCGAATCGGAAACCCTGTCGGCCAACAAACACGACGACAAGGCCTGGACGGTTCTGCAGCAAGCGCTGGTGCAATACCCGGACGACCTGAATCTGCTTTACACCCGAGCGATGCTCGCGGAAAAACGCAATGATCTGGCGCAGATGGAAAAAGACCTGCGCCTGATCATTAAGCGTGACCCGGACAACGCCATGGCGCTCAACGCGCTGGGCTACACCCTGTCCGACCGCACCACCCGCTACGCTGAAGCAAAAACCCTGATCGAGCAGGCACACCAGATCAACCCGGAAGATCCGGCGGTCCTCGACAGCCTCGGCTGGGTGAATTACCGCCTGGGCAATCTGGACGACGCGGAGAAATACCTGCGTCAGGCGCTGGAGCGCTTCCCCGACCACGAAGTCGCCGCGCATCTGGGTGAAGTGCTGTGGGCCAAGGGTAATCAACGCGAAGCCAAACAAGTGTGGGGCAAATTCCTCAAGGACCAGCCCGACAGCACCATTCTGCGCAGCACCATCAAGCGCCTGACCGGATCCGAGACTCTTTAACCCATGTTTTTGCGCCACGTTATCGTTTTCAGCTTCATCGCCCTGCTCGCCGGTTGCTCGGGTTTTGGTACTCGCGAATCGGTCGAGGGTCACGGCAGCCCGGCGCAATGGGCCGCCAACAAACAGCAACTGACCGGCCTCGATGGCTGGCAGATCGACGGCAAGATCGGCATCCGCGCCCCGAAGGATTCCGGCAGCGGCACGCTGTTCTGGCTGCAGCGTCAGGACTATTACGACATTCGCCTGTCCGGCCCGCTCGGTCGTGGCGCGGCACGCCTGACCGGGCGCCCGGGCAAAGTCTCGCTGGAAGTCGCCAATCAGGGCCGCTACGAAGCGCAATCGCCGGAAGCGCTGCTCGAAGAACAGCTTGGGTGGAAGTTGCCGGTGTCGAACCTTGCGTGGTGGGTGCGTGGCCTGCCAGCCCCTGAAAGCAAAAGCCGCCTGAATCTGGACGCAAACAGCCGTCTGGCCAGCCTTGAGCAGGATGGCTGGAAGGTCGAATACCTCGCCTACACCGAACAGAATGGTTACTGGTTGCCCGAGCGCATCAAGCTGCACGGCACCGACCTCGACGTCACGCTGGTGATCAAGACCTGGCAACCGCGCAAGCTGGGGCAGTAATCGATGACCGCTGCACGCCTGACCCTGCCCTCGCCGGCCAAACTCAACCTGATGCTGCACATTCTCGGGCGCCGCGCCGACGGTTATCACGAATTGCAGACGCTGTTTCAGTTTGTCGATTACGGCGATGAAATCACTTACGCCGTGCGCGATGACGGCGTGATTCGACTGCACACCGAGTTCGCCGGCGTGCCCCACGACAGCAACCTGATCGTGCGCGCAGCGAAAATGCTTCAGCAACACTCCGGTTGCACGCTCGGTATCGACATCTGGATCGACAAGGTGCTGCCCATGGGTGGCGGCATCGGTGGCGGCAGTTCGAATGCGGCGACAACATTGCTCGGCCTCAATCACCTGTGGCAGTTGGGCTGGGATGAAGACCGACTGGCCGCGCTGGGCCTGACACTCGGCGCCGACGTGCCGGTTTTCGTGCGTGGCCACGCGGCGTTCGCCGAGGGCGTGGGCGAGAAACTCACCCCGGTCGACCCCGAAGAACCGTGGTATCTGGTACTCGTGCCGCAAGTCTCTGTTAGTACGGCAGAAATTTTTTCCGATCCTTTGTTGACACGTAACACACCGCCCATTAAAGTGCGCCCCGTTCCCGAGGGAAACAGTCGAAATGACTGCTTGCCGGTGGTTGCAAGGCGTTATCCAGAAGTACGTAACGCATTGAATTTGTTAGGTAAATTTACCGAAGCAAAACTCACCGGAACTGGAAGTTGTGTGTTTGGGGGCTTCCCAAGCAAAGCTGAAGCTGATAAAGTCTCGGCCCTTCTGACAGAGACCCTTACAGGGTTTGTAGCCAAAGGCAGCAACGTTTCGATGTTGCACCGCAAGCTGCAAAGTCTGCTCTAAAGGAACCAGGTGCTCGGCACTTGATGCAACAGATACAGGGGCGTCGCCAAGCGGTAAGGCAGCAGGTTTTGATCCTGCCATGCGTTGGTTCGAATCCAGCCGCCCCTGCCATTTTCTCTACTCATCCAGGTTACCCTCAGCCTCTAGGTACTGCGCGTGTCCAAGATGATGGTCTTTACGGGGAACGCTAACCCCGATCTGGCTCGGCGTGTCGTACGTCAGCTGCATATCCCTCTCGGTGACATCTCTGTCGGCAAGTTTTCCGACGGCGAAATCACAGCCGAGATCAATGAAAACGTTCGTGGTAAAGACGTCTTCATTATTCAGCCGACTTGCGCTCCGACCAACGATAACCTGATGGAACTGGTAGTGATGGCTGATGCCTTCCGCCGCTCCTCGGCTACTCGTATCACTGCTGTTATTCCTTATTTTGGTTATGCCCGTCAGGATCGCCGTCCGCGTTCCGCACGTGTGGCCATCAGCGCGAAAGTCGTCGCTGACATGCTTACCGTAGTCGGCATCGACCGTGTTCTCACGGTTGATCTGCATGCTGACCAGATTCAGGGCTTCTTCGATATTCCGGTAGATAACATCTACGGCTCCCCGGTTCTGGTGGATGACATTGAAGATCAGCGCTTCGAAAACCTGATGATCGTGTCCCCGGACATTGGTGGCGTCGTGCGTGCACGGGCTGTTGCCAAGTCGCTGGGTGTCGATCTCGGGATCATCGACAAACGCCGTGAGAAAGCCAATCACTCTGAAGTGATGCATATCATCGGTGATGTCCAGGGGCGTACCTGTATTCTGGTTGATGACATGGTCGATACCGCCGGCACCCTGTGCCACGCGGCCAAGGCCCTGAAAGAGCATGGCGCAGCCAAGGTCTTTGCCTATTGCACACACCCTGTGCTGTCGGGTCGGGCCATCGAGAATATCGAAAATTCCGTGCTGGACGAGCTGGTGGTGACCAACACCATCCCGCTGTCCGCTGCAGCACAAGCCTGTGCGCGTATCCGTCAACTGGATATCGCACCGGTTGTTGCCGAGGCGGTTCGCCGCATCAGCAACGAAGAATCGATCAGCGCGATGTTCCGTTAAGGGCTCAGCCCTTCGCGAAATGTTTCGTTGACGAAAAGCGCCCCGCCCCGGCATCTCTGCCGGGGCGGGGCTTTTTTGCCCATACCGTGCTCGGCGCTGGTCGCAAACGCCACGCGGTCATGGCTATTTTGGAGATACAAAATGAACGATTTTACTCTGAATGCTGAAGTGCGTTCCGACCTGGGGAAAGGTGCGAGCCGCCGCCTGCGTCGTCTCGCAAGCCTGGTTCCTGCTGTAGTTTACGGTGGCGACAAAGCCCCTGAATCCATCAGCATGCTGGCCAAAGAAGTTGCCAAACTGCTCGAAAACGAAGCGGCTTACAGCCACATCATCGAGCTGAACGTTGGTGGCACCAAGCAAAACGTCATCATCAAGGCTCTGCAGCGTCACCCGGCCAAAGGCCACGTGATGCACGCTGACTTCGTACGCGTTGTTGCCGGCCAGAAACTGACCGCCATCGTGCCTGTACACTTTGTTGGCGAAGAAGCGCCAGTGAAGAAAGGCGGCGAAGTTTCGCACGTTGTTGCTGAAATCGAAGTGACCTGCCTGCCGAAAGACCTGCCTGAGTTCATCGAAGTCGACCTGTCGAAAGCAGAAATCGGCACCATCATTCACCTGTCGGACCTCAAAGCTCCTAAAGGTGTTGAGTTCGTTGCTCTGGCACACGGCGATGACAAGGCTGTTGCCAACGTCCACGCTCCACGTGTTGCTGCAGAACCTACCGAAGAAGGCGCAGCAGAGTAATTCACTCTGTTCAGCCTGAGTGAGCAAGTAACATCGCGGACTGGAACGTAGCGAGAAAGCGGGCGAGAACGCGGAGTTTACATTCATGGTAAATGAGCATCTTTCGTCCACTTTCGCCGCTGTCACAGATTGCGGCGATGTTATTCACCACTCAAAGGAAGGGCCCCTATCGTGACTGCCATCAAACTGATCGTTGGCCTGGGAAATCCAGGCGCTGAATACGACCAGACCCGGCATAACGCAGGGGCCCTTTTTGTTGAGCGCATCGCCCACGCCCAGAACGTGAATCTGGTGGCCGATCGCAAATATTTCGGCCTGACCGGGCGCTATTCGCATCAGGGTCAGGATGTTCGTCTGCTGATTCCCACGACCTACATGAACCGCAGCGGCCAGGCCGTAGCGGCACTCGCCGGTTTCTTTCGCATCAAGCCTGAAGAAATCCTCGTGGCGCACGACGAACTCGACTTGCCTCCGGGCGTTGCCAAGCTCAAGCAGGGCGGCGGCCATGGCGGTCACAACGGGTTGCGCGACATCATTGCGCAACTGGGCAATCAGAATACGTTCTACCGCCTGCGGCTTGGCATTGGCCACCCGGGCGTTGCCAGTATGGTTTCAAATTTCGTCCTGGGTCGTGCGCCACGCGCCGAACAGGAAAAACTCGATGCCAGCATCGACTTTGCCCTCGGCGTGCTGCCGGATATCCTCGCCGGGGAATGGAACCGCGCGATGAAAAACCTGCACAGCCAGAAGGCCTGACTTTTACCCGAGGGGAAACACCATGGGATTCAATTGCGGCATCGTCGGCCTGCCTAACGTCGGCAAGTCCACCCTGTTCAACGCCCTGACCAAGTCCGGTATCGCGGCCGAAAACTTCCCCTTCTGCACCATCGAGCCGAACAGTGGCATCGTGGCAATGCCGGATCCGCGCCTGCAAGCACTGGCGGAAATCGTCAATCCGAAGCGCATCCTGCCGACCACCATGGAATTCGTCGACATCGCAGGCCTGGTGGCCGGCGCCTCGAAAGGTGAAGGCCTGGGCAACAAGTTCCTCGCCAACATCCGCGAAACCGACGCGATCGCTCACGTCGTGCGCTGCTTCGAAGACGAAAACGTGATCCACGTTTCCAACAGCGTCGACCCCAAGCGCGACATCGAAATCATCGACCTGGAACTGATCTTCGCCGACCTCGACAGCTGCGAGAAGCAACTGCAGAAAGTCGCGCGCAACGCCAAGGGCGGTGACAAGGACGCCGTGGTTCAGAAGGCGCTGCTGGAGCAACTGATCGCGCACTTCACCGAAGCCAAACCGGCGCGCAGCCTGATGAAGAACATGAGCACTGACGAAAAGGCAGTGATCAAGGGCTTCCACCTGCTGACCACCAAGCCGGTCATGTACATCGCCAACGTCGCTGAAGACGGCTTCGACAACAACCCGCACCTGGACGTGGTTCGCGCCATCGCCGAAGAAGAAGGCGCCATGGTCGTGCCGGTCTGCAACAAGATCGAAGCGGAAATCGCCGAACTCGACGACGGCGAAGAAAAGGACATGTTCCTTGAGGCCCTGGGCCTGGAAGAGCCGGGCCTGAATCGTGTGATCCGCGCCGGCTACGAAATGCTGCACCTGCAGACCTACTTCACCGCCGGTGTCGAAGAAGTCCGCGCCTGGACCGTCAAGGTCGGTGCCACCGCCCCGCAAGCCGCTGGCGTGATTCACACCGACTTCGAAAAAGGCTTCATCCGCGCCGAAGTCATCGCCTACAACGACTTCATCCAGTACAAGGGCGAAGCCGGTGCCAAAGAGGCCGGCAAATGGCGTCTGGAAGGCAAGGAATACATCGTCAAGGACGGCGACGTGATGCACTTCCGCTTCAACGTCTAAGCAGCACCGGCACAAGAAAAAGCCGCGTTTGATACGCGGCTTTTTTGTGCCTGAAATTCATAGCCCAACACATTTCCCTGTAGGAGTGAGCCTGCTCGCGATAGCGGTATGTCAGTCAGCACATCTGTAGCTGAGAGAACGCTATCGCGAGCAGGCTCACTCCTACAATTGGATCTATGTGGGAATCACGCCTTTTTCGTGCGCGGCAGGAAAATCGCCAGCACCCCGAACAAGGGCAAAAACGAACACAGGAAATACACGTACTCAATCCCGTGTATATCCGCCAGATGCCCGAGCAACGCCGCACCAATACCGCCGAAACCAAACATCAAACCGAAGAACACCCCGGCGATCATCCCGACATTGCCCGGCACCAGTTCCTGCGCGTACACGACGATAGCCGAGAACGCCGAAGCCAGAATGAAACCGATCACCACGCTGAGCACGCTGGTCCAGAACAGGTCGACGTGCGGCATCAGCAGAGTGAACGGCGCCACGCCGAGGATCGAGAACCAGATGACTGCCTTTCGGCCGATCTTGTCGCCGATCGGCCCGCCGAAGAACGTCCCCGCCGCTACTGCACCGAGAAACAGGAACAGGTGCAATTGCGAACTGGCCACCGACAAGTCGAATTTCTCGATCAGGTAAAAGGTGAAATAGCTGGTTAGGCTGGCCATGTAGAAATACTTGGAAAACACCAACAGCCCCAGCACCACCAGCGCGCTGATCACCCTGCCTTTCGACAAGCCGTGAGTCGGCGCCTGGCCGGCCTTGAGCTTGAACAGGTTCAAGTGATGGGCGTACCAGCGGCTGATGCGGTACAGCACGAACAGCGCAAACACCGCGAACAGGCCGAACCACGCGACGTTGCCCTGACCGAACGGAATGATGATCGCCGCCGCCAGCAACGGCCCGAACGCGGAACCGGCGTTGCCGCCGACCTGAAAGGTCGATTGCGCCAGACCGTAACGCCCACCCGAAGCCAGTCGCGCAATCCGCGAGGCTTCGGGGTGGAACGTTGACGAACCGATACCGATCAGCGCCGCCGCCAGCAGAATCAAAGGAAAGCTGCCGACCATCGACATCATCACGATGCCAATCAGCGTGCAGATCGAACCGGCCGGCAGCAGCCAGGGTTTCGGGTGTCGATCCGTGTGATAACCCACCCACGGCTGCAACAGCGACGCCGTCAATTGGAAAGTCAAAGTGATCAGGCCGACCTGGGTAAACGTCAGGCCGTAACTGGCCTTAAGCATCGGATAGATCGACGGCAGCACTGACTGAATCAGGTCGTTGATCAAATGCGCCAGCGCCACCGCGCCGATGATGCGCATCACCAAAGGGCTGCTCTGTGGAGCAGCGGTCGCCGAGGCAGCGGCGGTCTGAGCGTTGCTGATAGCCATGGAAGTTTCCGGACAGCAGAGGGGTGCCCGCAGGCAGGTGCGTCAATGTGCCATTTTTCGGTGCATCTGCGCTATCCCCTTAGCCAGCTAACTAACTGACGGATCGTCGACTGCAAGGTGATAGCGCAACGCCATGGTCTGAATCTTGCCTTGCTTCTCTGCTTGAACGCGGCCGCCTTACAAAGACGACCGACAATGGGAAGTTTCGCTACAGAGCCGGCCTACAGAGCGGGCAACAGTGAACTTTCGAGGCCTTTTAGCAGGGCACAACATCAAAGTCGAACGACTGCGATGCACGCCAATGGTGCGTGGTGTCCGGGGGAGTCATGGGGCATGCAGGCTTTTCTTTCGCCGGGGATCAAATTGCTAGGGCGATTTGGCTTCGCACGTAAATTCCAACTGTTGTTTCTGCTGTTCATTCTGCCGTTGGCCGGTAGCCTGTTGATGATCGGCCAGGACTATCGCGAAAAGCTCAATCTGATTGCCGGCGAACGCGCCGGCGTGCGCCAATTGCTGGCGCTGGATGCGCTCGACAACCTGCTCGCCGCGCAACGCGACCGCGCGGCCCGCTGGCGCGCCACGGAAACCAATCGCCAACCGACGCCGGCCACTCTCGCCGCGATGGGCGCGTTTGACGCCGTACAACCGGCCGTACAGCAAGCCACGACGGATTTGGGAAACGCCCTGAAAAACGAAGGCGCACAAGGCGAAACCCTCACCCGCTATCAAGCGCTGCAAACCGCACTCAATGGTCTGGATTCGAAAAGCCTCAGCAGCGTCGGCTGGTGGCCAGACGGCTACGATCGATTCACCAACGCCCTCAGCGCCCTGCAAGCGCTACGCGAGCAGATCGTCATGGACAATCGCCTGACCCTCGCTCCGTGGCTGGAAACCTACTTGCTCACGCAGATTTCCACCCAGCACGCGCCCGACCTGATCGAGCGGGTCGGACGCCTCGCCGCCGTCGGCCAGGCCTCGGTGGTCTCCGGCCAGTTCACCCTGCAGAGTCGCTTGCAACTGCGCGATCTGCGCAGCCGCATCGGCGACGCCCGCGAGCAACTGGTCAAAACCGCCACGCTGCTCGAAGCACGCCTGCCGAAGGACCAGCAGAGCTGGGCCAGTCAGTACCACGACAGCCTCAAACACCTCGACAGCGGCTTGAAGGTGCTCGACGACGGCGTGTTCGGCGGCAGCATCAATCTGAAACCGGAAGACTTCGAGCGCAGCCTCGACGCCCTGCTGACCGACCTCGCGTCCTTGCGCCAGCAATCGCTGGTGTCGCTGGATCAACGGCTCGACGCTTATCACAGCTCGGCGATCCGTCAGTTCATCCTGGTCGCGGCGATTTTCGGTTGCTTGCTGCTGGCCGCGCTGTATCTGTTCATCTGCCTGCAAGCCTCGATCCGGCGCAGCGCCAGCGGCATCACCCTGCTCGCCGAAGCCCTACGGGACGGCAACCTGAGCCTGCAAGTGCCGGTGGTCGGCCGTGATGAGTTGGCGGCCATCAGCACCGCGCTCAACGTGGCCGTGGTGCAATTGCGCAGCAGCATGCTCGGTGTCGATCACGAGACCTCGCAACTGAGCAACGCCGTGCGCAGCCTCAACGACCATTCCAGCGGTGCGCTCAGCGAAGTCGAGGCGCAGCAATTGCAGATCAGCCAGATCGCCGCAGCGGCCACGCAACTGGCCGCGACTTCGCAAGGTGTGGCGCAGAGCTGCGAGCAAGCCTCCGGCAGCGCCCAGCACACCCGGCGCATCGCCGCCGACAGCAGCCGCGACAGCCAGCGCACCACGGCGAGCATTCAGCAACTCAATCAGCGCTTGAACGACACCGCCGCAGCATTGGGCCGGGTCAGCGAACAAGGCCAGCAGATCCAAATGGTCGTCGACACCATTCGCGGCGTCGCCGAGCAAACCAACCTGCTCGCACTCAACGCGGCGATCGAAGCCGCACGTGCCGGTGAACAGGGCCGCGGCTTTGCCGTGGTCGCTGACGAAGTGCGCAGCCTGTCACAACGCACCCAGTCGTCCACCGCACAGATCGCCGGCACCGTCGATAGCCTGCGCGCCACGGTCAACGAAGCAGTCAGCCTGATGGAGGCCGCCTGCGGCCAGGCGCAATCGGATGCCGCCGCCGTCACCGGCCTCGGTGAACGCCTGGGCGAAATTGCCAGCGCCGTGCAGAGCGTCACTGACACCCTGGCGCAGATCGCCACGGCGGTTGAGGAGCAGGCGAGCACGGCCGATGAGGTCAGCGGCAACATCCAGCAGGTCGATCAAGCGGCGGTGCGTTTGCTCGAAGGCGCGCGGGCGGTGAACATTGCGGCGGACACCTTGAGCCAGGGCAGCGAAGCCTTGAGCGCCAATACCGCCAGATTCCGCCTGCGCTGACACCCTCCCCGGCCCCGATTTTCGGGGCCGGAGGTTAAGCGGTTGAAAATAAGAAGAAATATTTTGGATTTACGCTTGACGCTTTTCCATTTCAGGGGAATAATGCGCGCCACTTGGCTACATAGCTCAGTTGGTTAGAGCATAGCATTCATAATGCTGGGGTCCGGGGTTCAAGTCCCTGTGTAGCCACCAAGTACTAAAAACGGCTTACCGAAAGGTAGGCCGTTTTTTTATGGCTGAAATAAACCAGCCAGCTTGTGTCCTCACAGAATTATGGGTTTCGATCGTGGCTCAGTAATGGCTAGCAATCGACGCTTGGCAAAAAGCAGCCAATCTGCCCGGATCGAAAGGGCTCGCAATAGTCGTGAAACATCGTTTTCCAATTTTCACCTCGCCCTTTCCCATATAGACAAATCCCCAATTCAAGATAGTGCTAATCTCACCAACCGGTTTAAATCCGATAAATACTGGCTTTTCCGCAGGATAATTTTAGATAACCAAAGCCGATTTTTGAGATAGTTATTATCATGGCCGAATTCAACCATCACGATCTGGCGCTGCTCAATCCATCCTTTGACTCTGATTTGGTTGATGTCTTGAGTGAGCTGGAGCACTTGCGTCGCTTAAGGCTCGAAGGAGATACCCCGCCACAGGTGTTCTACCAGCTCAAATCGCTGTTCCACGCCTTGGAAAGCCTTGGCTCGGCGCGCATTGAGGGCAACCACACCACCCTCGCGGATTACATCGACAGCAAAGTAGAGGGTAAGGCCCGCGACACGGATCAGTTGCGGGAGGTCGCCAATATTGAGAAAGCGATGGATTACATCGAGCAAGTCATGGAGCCGGGCGCCGAGCTGACCGAACATACGATTCGAGAGCTGCATGCGATGACAGTCGACGACCTCCAGCGCGAAGGGGACAAAACACCAGGCGCGTATCGCAGTGGCGGCGTCAGTATTTCGCAATCCGATCACCTGCTACCCGACTTCATCCAGGTGCAGGCATATATGGAGGAACTCGTCGAATTCGTAAATCGAAAGGATTCTCCCAAATATGACCTCATGAAGGTCGCGCTAGCACATCACAGGTTTGGCTGGATACACCCGTTCGGCAACGGCAATGGCCGGGTGGTCAGGCTGCTCACTTACGCCTTGCTAATGAAGTACGGCTTTAACGTCAATGCAGGTGGTCGCGTACTGAATCCTACCGCTGTGTTTTGCAATGACCGTGAACGCTATTACACGATGCTTGCAGCAGCTGACAAAGGAACAAAGGAAGGGTTGGAGCAATGGTGTACCTACGTACTGGTCGGGATTCGTGACGAACTCGAAAAAGTCGACCGCCTTACAAATTATGCCTACCTCACCAAAGCGATCCTCTTCCCTGCCATTGCCTTCGCTCGGGAGCGAGAATGGATCACTGAAACAGAGGAGTTAGTGCTCTCCGCAGCCATTAAACACAAGGTAGTAAAATCGGCTGATGTGGCAGCAGTACTAACCAAACACTCGAGTAATCAGAGAACCTATCTGATCAAGAAATTGGTGGATCAGGGAATGCTGTTACCTCTGACCACCGGAGCGCGCCAGTACACGATCGGGTTTTCCAACAATTACCTGATTCGGGGAGTCATCAAATCACTCAGGGAGCAAGGCTTCATACCTGCCCCCTTGGAAACGCCTTGAACCTGTGAGCCGTCAGTCCATAGGATGGATCGGTGACCAACTGCTTTAGGCTGACAGTTCGCACATCGATACAGAAGTAAGCGAAAAACCGCTGTTCAAAGCGCCGCTATTCAATAAAGGGTAGCGGCGCTTTTCTTATGCGAGCGGCGTTGGTGCATTCTTTGGTTGTTTGCTATTCCGCAGTAATCACCAGACAACCTTTCATCACACGGACTTTCACGTTCTCGTTCACCTCGAATCCTGCCTGTCTTAACCACAGTCCGCGTAGCCTGATCCAGGGCACCGGTTTGGCGGGGCTGTGAGGTTGATCCTTTATGTGGACCGGGTAAAAGTCTGCGGCGATTTTCAACCGGCGTTCAGTGATAGGGGTTGATGACGTATGATCGGCCTTAGCCATAATTAGCTCCTTCTTAGCTGCTTGTGGTTAGCGGGGCCAAAGTGTTGGTAGCACCTTGGTTCCGCGTTCTTTGAGTTACTTCAAACTTCTCCTTCTCCTTCTCCTTCTCCTTCTCCGTTGCTTGTCTTGCTCGTTGCTTGTGCGATCAGCGCATCGAGCATCTGCGCTACGACCTTCTGCTGGACTTTCGGCAGCTCATTGATGGACTGCAGCCGTCGATACCAGGTCGAGGTCAAGCTGCGTCTGGGCGTTTCCGTGTACGAGGGAACCCCGAGCAGCTCTTCAACAGGAACGCGAAGCGCAAATGCCATCTTCACCAGTGTCGTGACCGGCATGCTGCGCGTGCCCTCTTCGTAACCCTGAAAGGTCTGCCGGGAAAGACCTAACGCCCGTGCAAACCGAGTCTGTGTGATCTCGTGCACTGTGCGTAAGTGAGCAATGCGACTGCCCATCGCCACCAGAAAAGCGCGGTCCTCCTCATTGGAAACACTCATGACAATCGCCGACTGGAAATGGAGTTGAATAACAACGGACTTGTCCCTCTACCTGAAATCCATCCTGGGGAATTCAATAGAAAACATCCTCAGGCAAGGGTGCGTAGGTTGTCGACCTGAAAAGTCTGTAGGAGAAATGAATGGCCAATACCAACCCAGAGCGGAGTACTACAAGTACAAAACCTTTGATTTGACTGAGCCCATTACGAGAAGCCCGAGTGATTCCGAAACACTTTGACCAAGGATCAGATCCTCACCCGGTTTGCGTCGCGACCGAGCGGTCGATAAAGTCCCTCAACACTTCTATCCCACGGACGGAGAGCCCGCGTGTTTGCAACCCTGCCCTTGAGCCGCTTTCGCCTGCCAGTTCTGACGCTGCTTATCAGTGCCCTGACCCTCACCGCGTGCAACGCCCCGCCCTCCTCGATGTTGCCGCTGGCACCAGAAGCGGCTTCCGGTTACCGCAACGATCTGCAAACTCGCCACGCCAGCAAGCACATGGCCGCTGCCGCCAACCCTCTGGCTGCTGAAGCCGGTCGCGAGATGCTGCGTCAGGGTGGTTCGGCGATCGATGCAGCGATTGCGATGCAGGCGGTGCTGACGCTGGTCGAGCCGCAGTCGTCCGGGATTGGCGGCGGGGCGATGATCGTGTTGTGGGACGGTAAACAGGTGCGCACCTATGACGGTCGCGAAACGGCGCCGGCCGGCGCTACCGAGAAGCTGTTTCTGCAAGCGGACGGCAAGCCAATGGCCTTCGCTCAGGCGCAGATTGGCGGCCGGTCGGTCGGCACGCCGGGTGTGTTGCGTGCGCTAGAGCTGGCTCACAAACAACACGGCCACCTGCCGTGGGCCAGGTTGTTCGAGCCGGCGATCAAACTGGCCGAACAGGGTTTCACGATTTCGCCACGCCTGTATTCGCTGCTTGCCGCCGATTCGGCGCTGGGTCAGTCGCCCGACATGGCCGCCTACTTTTTGAACAGCGATGGCAGCGTCAAAGCCGTCGGCACGCGCCTGCAAAATCCGGCATTGGCCGCAGTGCTCAAGCGCATCGCCAATGAAGGTGCAGACGCGTTTTACAAGGGTCCGATCGCTGAGGAAATCGTCGCCAAGGTCCAGCGTCACGCCAACCCGGGCAGCCTGTCGCTGACCGATCTGCGACGCTATCAGGCCAAGGAGCGTGCGCCGCTGTGCACGGACTACAAGCGCTGGCAGGTGTGCGGCATGCCGCCACCGTCGTCGGGCGGGATTGCCGTGGCGCAGATCCTCGGCACGTTGCAGGCGCTGGAAACCCGTGATCCGCGCCTTTCGCTGACACCGCTCAAACCGGTCAAGAGCAACAAACCGGCCGGCATTGAACCGGATCCGCAAGCCGTGCATTTGATCGCCGAAGCCGGACGGCTGGCCTACGCCGACCGCGCGCAATATGTCGCGGACACCGACTTCGTACCGGTGCCGGTCAAAGGTCTGGTCGACCCGAATTATCTGGCCAGCCGCGCCAGCCTGATCGGCGAACGCAGCATGGGCACTGCCAAACCGGGCACACCGCCGGGCGTACAGGTGGCCTACGCGCCGGATCGTTCGCCGTTGCGCATCTCCACCTCGCAAGTGGTCGCGGTGGATGACCTCGGCGGCGCGGTGTCGATGACCACCACCATCGAAGCCGCATTCGGCTCACACCTGATGGTTCAGGGCTTTCTGCTCAATAACCAGATGACCGATTTCTCGTTCATCCCCGAAGAGAACGGTCAGAAAGTCGCCAACCGCGTCGAACCCGGCAAACGCCCGCGCTCGTCGATGGCGCCGACCCTGATCTTTGATCGCCAGAGCGGCGAATTCGTCGCCACGGTCGGCTCGCCTGGCGGTTCGCAAATCATCGAATACGTGGCCAAGACCACCCTCGGCCTGCTCGACTGGAACCTCGACGCACAACGCGCGATCAGCCTGCCCAACTTCGGCAGCCGCAACGGCCCGACCGAACTGGAACAAGGCCAATTCAGCCCGGCGCTGGTACAGGCACTGAAAGACAAAGGGCATACCGTGAGCGAAATCGACATGACCAGCGGTACTCAGGCCATCGTGCGGATCAAGGATGCCAAAGGGATAGTGTTGTTGGAGGGTGGTGCCGATCCACGGCGTGAAGGCGAAGCGTTGGGTGACTGAGGCTACGATGCAAAAAGAAAAGGCTTAGCGGGTGGTTGGCCTTTTTTATCCGCGTGTCCCTCAATCGCCTTCAACGATTCGCCACTAAATGCGCCCCAAACAACAAATAGCACCCACCCGCCAACCGATCCAGCCACTGCCGTGACCGCTCGTAAACACCGGCAACCCGGCGGCTGGCGAAGAACAGTGCAACGCAGCAATACCAACTGAAGGACAATGTGGCCATGGTCAGCACGGCCAGCGCCAGCAAGAGCGGCGATACGTGAGCCGGCATGGCGGTGGCGAAGATGGTGGTGACGAACAGTGCCGATTTCGGGTTGGTCATATTGCCGAGCAAACCGCGAGCGTAAACGCTGAGATAGGTCTGGTGGGTTGCCGCGGGCTCACCGGGAGCAATCGCTGCCTTGCGCTTGAATTGCTTTAATCCCAGATAAATCAGGTAGCAACCGCCGGCGATCTTGAAGCCGAGATAAAGCGCCGGCGCAACGCTGAACAGTGTTTTGATTCCCAAGCCACCCGCGAGCCCCCACAGCACCGTGCCGGTCGCCACGCCCAGCGCCGCCACCACACCATGCCGACGCGACTGACTCGCCGCCAACTGAGCGATGTTGAAAAAATTCGGGCCGGGCGTGACCACGGCAACAGTCCACAACAGCGCCAGCGACAACAGCGGGGCGAGATAACCGGCAGCGGAAAAGTCCATGATTCAGGCGCCTGAAATAAGGTGAGTCTTATACCTTGCTACATCCGCTGACGGATTTCCATCAACGCTGCTTAAACCTCTAGCGTCTTGCCATCCACCGCATCACCAATCTTCAAAAAATGCCCCCCGGCAACATGGTGCAGCGTGCGCAAACCGTCATGCCCTTCGAAATGCCAGCGCCCGTCGCTGAACACGCGTTCGTCGGCATGGGCGGCGATGACTTCGCCGAGGAACAGGTCGTATTGCTGGTGGTTGCGTGGTTCCGGCAGCAGGCGGCATTCGAGCCAGGCGACGCAGCCGTCGAGCAGCGGCGCTGCGACCTGTTCGCCGATGAAGGTTTGCAGACCGCAGGCCTGAAATTTGTCCCGCCCCTGGCTCTGGGTAATTTCCAGCCCCGAGGTGTTGCCGACGGTTTGCACGATGTCGGCCTGATCGGCGCAAGGAACGTTAAGTACGAAGGTGCCCGAGGCTTCGAGCAACTGGCGGGTCCAGGTGGACTTATCCAGCACCACGGCGACTTTCGGCGGTTCGAAATCAAGGGGCATGGCCCAGGCGGCAGCCATGATGTTGCGCTGGCCGTCGTGGGCCGCGCTGACCAGCACGGTCGGGCCGTGATTGAGCAAGCGGTAGGCTTTGTTCAAGGGTACCGGGCGGCGGTGGGAATCGCTCATGGGGTCTGCTCCGCGGGTAAAGGAGCCGATTGTAGCGCTGCGACTAAAGAAACACCGAACCTGTGGCACTTCGGTGATCGTTCCCACGCTCTGCGTGGGAATGCATCCTGTGACGCTCTGCGTCACGCCGGCGAAGGAACGCGGAGCGTCCCCGGAGGCGTTCCCACGCAGAGCGTGGGAACGATCAGCAGGGTGTCAGCGAGACAGCTGATTGGCAAACTGCCCCACCGCGTCCACGACTTTCTGTGCTCCGTCCTGAATCTCGACAATCACCGTCCCCGCCTCTGCCGCCAGCGCCAGGCCTTGCTCGGCCTGGAGCTTGCCGTCGGTCATCAGCGCCACCGCACTGCGGGCCATTTCCTGGTTCTGCCGCACCACGGTGACGATCTCTTCGGTCGCCTGGCTGGTGCGCGAGGCCAGTTGACGCACCTCGTCGGCGACCACGGCAAAACCCCGGCCCTGCTCACCGGCACGGGCAGCTTCGATCGCGGCGTTGAGCGCCAGCAGGTTGGTCTGTTCGGCAATGCCGCTGATGGTTTTGACGATGGTGCCGATCACCTGCGACTGCTCGTTGAGCGCTTCGATGCCCTCCCCGGCGGCTTGCATGTGCCGCGACAAGTCGCGCATCACGTTGACCGCTTCGGTGACCACCGTCGTGCCACGTTGCGCAGTGCTGTCGGTTTGTTGCGAAGTGCTGTAAGCGATGCTGGCCGCGTCGGCAACGGCTTGTTCGCGGTTGACCTGATCGGTGATGACCGTGGCGAACTTCACCACTTTGTACAGTTTGTCGTTGGCATCGACCACCGGGTTGTAGGACGCTTCCAGCCAGACATCACGGCCATGGCTGTCGATACGCTTGAAACGACCCGCGACGAATTCGCCATTGTTCAAGCGCCGCCAGAAGTTCTGATACTCGCCGCTGTTGTATTCCTCCGGCGCGCAGAACGTGCGGTGATGTTTACCCTTGATCTGCGTCAGGCTGTAACCCATGCCGTTGAGAAAGCGATCGTTGGCGGTGAGTACGTTGCCATTGAGATCGAATTCGATCACGGCGGTAGAGCGCACCAGCGCGCCGATCAGGTTTTCATGCTCGCGGGAGGCTTCGATGGTGCGGGTCAGGTCGCTGGCGTAGAACGAAATATGCCTGATCCGGCCATCGGAGGAACGTACCGGCTGGACGATCGAGCGCAGCCACGCCTCCTCGCCATTGCCGCGCACCAGGCGCACGGCACCGGCAAAATGCTCGCCACGGGTCATTGCGTTTTTGAAGCGCAGATGGAATTCGTTGTTTTTGACGTGGGCCGGGACGATGTCCTCGAGCGCCCGGCCGATCAGGTCCTGGCTCTTGTAAAGCATCTCGCCCAGGAAGTTCTGGTTGACCGAACGAATCCGCCCGTCGGGCTCAAGGGTCAGGGCCAGCATTTCGCTTTCCAGGCTTTCCTTCACTTGCACAAGGCTGGAGAGTTCTTCACGGAGAGCGGCCAGCTCTTGCTTCAAGCGTTTATTGAACATGGGAAAGCACCAATGACAGGGTTGAACGCGGCGTACAACCTAGCCATCGGCCTTGCGGAGCTTTTCTGAAGCGGCTGCGAGACCCGTCAGTCGAAAATAGTTCAGCGGTTCTGGCTCACGCAGCGCCGGCAGCCTGGCACGGTCCCGTGCGAGACATGCGAGCGCCGAAATAACCTGCCGTAAGAATGCCCACCACGCCCATCACTGCACAGAACATTACGCAAATCCACGGGCTCCAGGGCATCAGCCCGATCAGCAACAATGGCGTAATACTCGCCCACGCGGCGTAGGCAATGTTGTAGGTAAAGGAAATGCCCGACACGCGAATACGCGCGGGAAACAGCCCGACCATTACCGAAGGCACCGCGCCAACGACTCCGCAACCGAGCCCGGCCACGGCATAAGCCAGTCCGACCCACTGTCCGCCCGCAATCAGGCAGGCATACAGCACGCCGATGCCCAACGGCAGCAACAGGCTGTAGAGCATGACCGTGCGCCACGCGCCGATGCGATCGACCAGCAGACCGGCGAGCACACATCCGATGTTGAGAAAAACGATGCCCAGCGCACTGAGGCCGAAGGTGAGGCTGGCGGTCATGCCAAACGTTTTTTGCATCATCGTCGGCGTGATCACCACGAACACCACCACCGCCGAGGTCAGCACGCAGGTCAGCAGCATCGCCGGCAACATCGCCAGTCGATGCTCGCGCAGCACGGTGCGCAGCGGTAACTCGACCCGCGCTTCACGCTGCGCTTCCATTGCGATGAATACCGGTGTTTCGCTGAGCCAGCGGCGCAGATAAACGCCGATCACCCCGAACACTCCGCCGAGCAGGAATGGATAACGCCAGGCGTAATCGAGAATTTCCGCTGGAGTGAAGACCTGAGCGAGGAAGGTCGCGGTCAGTGCGCCGATCAGATAGCCGAAGGTCAGCCCGGCCTGCAAAAAGCCCAGGGCGTAACCGCGGTGACCGGACGGTGCGTGTTCGGCAACGAATACCCAGGCGCTCGGCACTTCGCCCCCCACGGCGGCGCCCTGAAGGATGCGCAGCGCCAGCAACAGCAGCGGTGCGAAATAACCGATCTGCGCATAAGTCGGCATGATCCCGATCAGCAGGCATGGCAGCGCCATCATCAGGATGCTCAGGCTGAACACCTTCTTGCGGCCCAGACGGTCGGCGAAATGCGCCATCAGGATGCCGCCCAGCGGCCGTGCCAGATAGCCGGTGACGAAGATGCCGAAGCTCTGCAGCAGGCGCAGCCACTCGGGCATTTCCGGCGGAAAGAACAACTGACTGAGGGTCAGGGCGAAAAATACGAAAATGATGAAGTCGTAGATTTCCAGCGCCCCGCCGAGGGCCGCAAGGCCAAGGGTCTTGTAATCGGAGCGGCTGAACGGCGCAGGTCTGGCCGGGGTTTGGGCAGTCATCGCAAAGAACTCTGGATCAGGCAGGAAACCAAGGCGCCCATGGTCTACGCAAATGGACGGGGGGACAACCCGTTAGACCATAGTCATGGTTTTGCAAAAGCTGATCACAAAATGGACGGCGCTTGATTTACTGTAAATGCCTGTCTGCAGGATGGATACCGCTGCCCTGTAGGAGTGAGCCTGCTCGCGATAGCGTGCGCCCAGTCACTGAATATGTTGAATGTGATTGCGCTATCGCGAGCAGGCTCACTCCTACAAGTGATTTGTGTTTCGCCTGTCGGATCAAAATAACCATAAAAATCCCGAGGTACTCCCCGTGGCCGTTGATATCGAAGATAGCCGCTCTGCGCGCTTTGCCCTGCGCTGTTCAAACTTTGCCGAACGCTGGTTTCCCGATTCTTGGGTATTCGCCGCGCTGGCTGTCATTATCGTTGCCCTCGCCACACTGGCGATGGGCGCCAAACCCACCGCGGCAGCGATGGCCTTCGGCGACGGTTTCTGGAGCCTGATTCCGTTCACCATGCAAATGGCCTTCGTGGTGATCGGCGGCTACGTGGTCGCCAGCTCGCCGCCTGCGGTCAAACTGATCGACCGGCTGGCGCGGATCCCGAAAAATGGCCGCTCCGCCGTGGCCTGGGTGGCATTGATCTCGATGGTCGCGTCCTTGCTCAACTGGGGCCTGTCGCTGGTGTTCGGCGGTTTGCTGGTACGCGCCCTCGCCCGCCGGACCGACCTGAAAATGGACTACCGCGCCGCCGGCGCCGCGGCGTATCTGGGCCTTGGCGCGGTGTGGGCACTGGGTTTGTCGTCGTCCGCCGCGCAACTGCAGGCCAACCCTGCCAGTCTGCCGCCGTCGATTCTGTCGATCACCGGGGTGATTCCGTTCACCGAAACGATTTTTCTGTGGCAGTCGGGCGTGATGCTGCTGGCGCTGATCGTGATCTCGATCATCATCGCTTACGCCACCGCGCCCGGCCCGAACTCGGCGCGCGACGCCAAGGCCTGCGGCATCGACCCGGCCTTCAACCTGCCACCGCTGCAACCGCGTACGCGACCGGGTGAATGGCTGGAGCACAGCCCGCTGTTGATCATCGTGCTGGTGCTGCTGGCGGCGGGATGGCTGTTCCATGAATTTTCCAGCAAACCGGCGATCACCGCGATTTCCGGGCTCAATACCTACAACTTCCTGTTCATCATGCTCGGCGCCCTGCTGCACTGGCGCCCGCGCAGCTTCCTCGATGCGGTGGCCCGTGCGGTGCCGACCACCACTGGCGTGCTGATCCAGTTCCCGCTGTACGGCTCGATCGCCGCGCTGATGACGACGGTCAAGGGCGCGGATGCGCAGACCCTGGCGCATCACATCTCGACGTTCTTCGTCAGCATCGCCTCACATGACACCTATGCGCTGCTGATGGGCGTCTACTCGGCGATTCTTGGTTTCTTCATTCCGTCGGGCGGCGGAAAGTGGATCATCGAAGCACCGTACGTGATGCAGGTCGCCAACGACTTGCAATACCACCTCGGCTGGGCCGTGCAGATCTACAACGCCGCCGAAGCACTGCCGAACCTGATCAACCCGTTCTACATGCTGCCGCTGCTCGGCGTACTCGGCTTGAAGGCGCGAGATCTGATCGGCTTCTCGTTCGTGCAACTGCTGGTGCACACGCCACTGGTGCTGGTGCTGCTGTGGGCGCTGGGGACGACGCTGGCGTATACGCCGCCGGTGATGCCGTAGCCATCAAGAAGCTGCCTGCTGCAACTGTGGGAGCCAGCCCGCTGGCGATAGCAAACTATCAGTCGACTTCAGTGTTGCCTGACATACCGCTATCGCCAGCAGGCTGGCTCCCACATTTATTGCGCTGCTTGCTGAAAAAATCGTACCGACCAGCTTTTTTGTGCCACACGGCTGATCCACTATGAAGCGCCCCCCAACACTCGCGGGGAACCCCACGCTGAAAAGGATCTGAGCATGTTCAAGTTCACTGGACTTTCCCCCGCCGCACTGGCCCTCACCGCATTGACGCTGAGCGCCGCCGCCCACGCCGATGTCGACCTGAAACTGGGCAGCACCGAACGCGTCACGCGCCTCTTCGCTTATCCCAATAATTGTCACGTCATCTGTTACCGCAACTGGACGCTGGAGCAGACCGTTGCGCATTACCTGAGCCAGAGCGTGCAACGCGATGGCTATGCCGACGCCAAAGTGCTGGTTAAGACCGATAACAATCAGCTCTACGCCGAAATCACGGGTGTCCCGCTGGGTTACGACAAACCGCTGACCGCGCTGCTTGATGCGGGGGATCTGGCCTACAGCGGCGCCAGCAAGCTCAATGCCGATGGCAAATGGGCTTACAGCTGGTATCTGTTCCTGCCCTTGGGCATGGCCCTGGAAAACCGCAAAAGCGTCGAGTTGCTGCACTTCCCGCCAGATTATTCGTTGACGCAGGCGCAGGATTACTTGCGCTCGAACACCACCGATCGCTGGGCGACGTTGCTCGCTGACAATGGCATTCCGGCCGAGCAGACGCCGGCTTATCAGACCATCATCGACATCGCCCCGATTGCCGCGCCGTCCAATGCCGGCAGCGACCTGGAAGGCGTGTACGACTATTTCAAGGACTATCAGACCACGCTGGTCAAACAGTTCAGCCAGACCACCAGCGGCACGACGCTGCCGATGGTCGCGTTCGGTGCGCCGGTGCGTAACTGGATCAAGCAGCAATACGGGCCGACCGTCAGCGTATTGGGCCTGGCGACCATCAGCCCGAGCGAAGGCGTGCAGGTGCCCGTGCTCGGCTCCAACCATCCGAGTTACATCTGGTATGCCGCTGATCCAAAGAGCTACACCGGCGACGATGCGCAGGCCAAGGCCGATGCCGCGGGCCTGAAAGTCATGGGTCAGGATTTGAGCGCCGCCTGCTGGCAGGCCGGCATGGGCAGCAAACCGGGCAGCAACGCGCAAACCACGCTGAACACTTGCACACAGACCTGGCAGGTCACGCAGAAAGTCAAAACCTGCGAACTGTTCTATACCTCGATCCGCAACCTGACACCTGAGCAGGCAGCAATGCAGTGCGCAACCCCGCCTGTCAAAGCCCAACTGCAACAGTTGAAAGCGCCCCTTCCGGCTACCGCCATCCCCGCCCCGCACCTGTAAAAACACCGATCAGATTCCCGTGTCAGCCTTGGCTGACGCGGGAATACGCGATTCTCGCCTGTCAGATATGACAGTAGACCGGCTATACCTGTAAGCACTAGATTGGATCCATGTTTAACAGGAGGGCCGACAGGACGTCGTCCCGGCAAAGTCGCATATCGCGCGACAAAGGATGGTTATGAATACCCACGCCGTGGCAGGCTCTGCCCCGCACGATACCGAAGGCATCTACCCCTTCTCCGGCCTGCCCGTGCGCCTCGGGTTTCCGTCCAGCGCCGACTTTGAAATCATTCATGACCGCTACGCTAACCCGGTGGCAATCGCCGCACGCCGGGATTTTCTCGGTACGCACCGAATGTGCAGGGTTTCCGGGCAATTGCTGCCCTATCGCTGCCGACAGACCCGGCAATTGCTCAGCGGCATTCACCTGTACGACCCACGCTTTTGCGGACTGCTCGGACACGCCTGCGACCCGAACGCGTTCCTCGACATGACTGAGTTGTGGCTGTGGTCGCTCAAGGACATTCAGCGCGGCGAGCATCTGAGCATCGATTACGCCGCCACCGAAGACAAACTGTTGCGCCAGTTTGCCTGCGGTTGCGGCTCATCGCTTTGTCGTGGCTGGATCACCGGTTACGATCAACCGCCAAGCCTGGAGGGTCAGCATTTTCTCCAGCGCTGGCGGCAATCGGGCCAGCGCTGAGCGGCTTTACGCCGGGCCAATCGGGCGCAAGCGATACTGCGGCGGCAGTTGCTCGAAACCACTGATGGTGGTGTTGAGACTTTTCCAGCGGCCATCCTTGATGCCGTAGATGCAGCCGTGAATCGACAGGCTCTGCCCGCGATGCCAGGCGTTCTGGATGATGCTGGTGTGCGCGACGTTCGCCACTTGCTGGATCACGTTGAGTTCGCACATGCGGTCTACCTGCTCTTCTTCAGTCGCCAGCTTCGCAAGTTCTTCGCGTTTCTCGTAGTACAGATCGCGGATCGAACGCAGCCAGCCATCGATCAGACCGAACTGCCGGTCCTGCATCGACGCGCGCACACCGCCGCAACCGTAGTGACCAGTGACGAGGATGTGTTTGACCTTGAGCACGTCCACCGCGTACTGGATCACCGACAGACAGTTAAGGTCGGTGTGCAGCACCACGTTGGCGACGTTGCGGTGCACGAACAGATCGCCAGGCAACATGCCAACGATTTCGTTGGCCGGCACCCGTGCGTCGGAACAGCCGATCCATAAGTATTCGGGGGTTTGCTGGCGCGCCAGTTTGGCGAAGAAATCCGGGTCTTCCTTGGTGATCGCGTCAGCCCAACGCTCGTTGTTATCAATCAGGTCTTGTAAGTCGTGCATGGATAAGGCCTCAAGAAAGATGCGCTGGTTTGATAGACGACCGCCTGTCGAAGTCACGCCGGTTGGGCAAAGTGTTTTCGTTGGAATTCTCGTGCGCCGGATGAGTCCACTCCAAGTAAGGCCCACAGTATGAGGATTTGCCATGACTGATTCACGACGCCCCTACGATGCGGCGCAACCGGAGCCCATCGATGATAACGAAGACCGCATGGGTTCGGTGCATGAGCTGGATTTCGACGACGAAGAGCCCAGCGCGAAGATCGGTGATGAGATTCCTGAACGTGAACGCGAGCAGTTGATGCCCGGTGAACGCGTGCGTGAGGCAGGTCTGACCGGCGGCTCGGTCGATGATCATCAGCCGACTGACGACGACTTGAGCCCGGAAACGCTGATTCGCGACGATGGCGCTCGCGATGCCGAAGAAATTGGTGAGGGCAATCAGGCAGATTGGGATTTGAGCGTGGTCGGTGAAAATGACATCGGCGGCGGAGACGGACTGGACGAGGCTGAACTGGCGGACCTGGATCCGCTGGATGGCAAGCGCGGATCGTAGTCGCTCGATGCATCGCTATCGCCAGCAGGCTGGCTCCCACACGGGTTTGGGTTGACCGCTGTAGGTGCATCGCCCTGATCAACTGTGGGAGCCAGCCTGCTGGCGATGCTTTTCGGCCTAATCCACTAATGTGCAGGCCATGACCACCGCATCTTCACGCCCACCCACCGCCGGATAATAATCCCGACGCCGGCCAATCTCGTTGAAGCCATACCGTTCGTAGAGCTTGAACGCCGCAGTATTGCTGTCGCGCACCTCCAGAAAACACTCCCGAGCTTCAGCCGCATACGCCCGCGACATCAGATGCTCCAGCAACGTCAGCCCCAGCCCACGCCCCTGATTCTCAGGCTTGACGGTGATGTTGAGCAGGTGCGCCTCGTCGAGAATGATCTGCACCACACCATGCCCGACCTGCTGCTGCCCTTCGAACATCAGCCAGATCTGGTATTTGCCGAGACCGTCGAGAAAAATCCCGCGGGTCCACGGATGGCTGTAGGCGGCGTACTCGATTTTCAGCACTGCCTCGAGATCCGCCTCGGTCATCGGGCGGAAGGTTACCGCGTCACTCATTCGATTCTTTCCAGCGCGCCATCAGCCGACGCATGGCTTGCCACACAGCGGCTTTGCGCTGCGGCTCTTCCATTAACAATTCCAGACCGGGAATCGCCCAGGCCGGGCCCAGACCTTCGATCTGCAATTCACGATTGAACGCCTCGGCGTCCGCTTCGCCGGCAAAACGCACGGCCGGCAAGCCGATCAGCCACAGGCAGGCACAGGGTGCCGCTTCCATTTGTACCGAGAGGAAACCCTGGACGAAGTCGCGCGCCGCTTCCGGGCCCTGATCCAACGTGCCGCGATTGAGCCACGGCCAGCGCACCGGCTCACCGACGATTTGCGGCGCATCCGGCAGACCAGCGGCGCGCAGCATGTCCTTGAGCAGAAGATAAGCCGGGTCGCGGCTCTGGAACGCCTCGCCTGTGGGTAACTCGACCAGCAGCAGGCAGCGCCCGGCGCGCAGCAATTGCAGGGCAAAACGTGGCGGCGGCACCGGGGCGGGTTTGGCGACAACTGGCGTGGTGTCGGTCTCTTCCACCGGTTTGGCACCATTGCGGGTGCTGGCCAGCGACGGTCGCGGCACTTCGATTTTCGGCCGTTCGCTCGGCCGCGCGACTGCCGCCTGCACCGATGCCTGGGCCTGAGGCGCAGGCGCGACGAGCATTTCAGGCTCAGGCTCGGGCATGTCCAGCAACTCGGGACGGGACGGCGCGGCAAAGGGCAATTCGGTGCGCGGCAGCCAGTTGACCACCTGCATGGCGTTCAAATAGGCGCGGCGGCGGGACTCGATAAGCAAGGGTCGGCCACTTGTGGATAACTGAAAGTGCGCTGATTCTACCGCCCTTCGCTCAAGATCGCCTGCTGTTGATCGATGCACTTGATTGAAAAGAAAGGCAGCAGTCCGTCCCGAGAGTGAATCGCATCGGCTTCGATGCAGTACAATCGCGGCTTTTAACCGCCAACCAGCCGGCCATTCCGATGATCGAACCCAAGCGCGTCTTGCGCGCCCTCGCTGAACACTGGGCACTTCTGGAGCCACTGTGCGAGCACTTCGACCAAGGCACCTTGAGCCTCAACGAACTGCGCACGCAACTGGCCGCCCAACAACTCGACAGCACGCCGCAGGACATCACCAGCCTGCTCGACGTGTGGATTCGCCTCGACATTCTGGTGCCCGTGGCGAAAAGCCCGAACCGTTTCGAGCTGAACGCGCAAATCCACGACTTCCTTGCCTACCTGCGCCGCGAACACCGGCTGGGCCTGTGCCTGGAAATCGAAGCCTACCTGCGTCACCTCGAACGGCTGGCCGGTTACATCCAGGATGCCTTCGAAGTACGCGACGGCAACGACCTCGCCCGCCAGTTGCGCCTGCTCGACATGCGCGTGCGCGACGTGCTGAAGAAACTCGATAACGACGAACAGGCGCTGGTCGCCGTGGCCGAACGCGCCAAGACCAGCGACCGGCAGATTCCGTTGCGTCAGCGCTACGCCGAAGTGCTGGCGACGTGGGACGAATACGTCGAGCCGATGATCGATCTGGTCAACGCCGACGGCGCCTTTGAACAAGGCGTGCGCAAGGTCGAAACGGTGTTGCTGAAAATGCTCAGCGAACAGCAGCGCCTCGGCCATCTGGTCGATGACGACATGCTCCTGCGCACCCACGCGCGCATCCTCGAAATGCAGACCAGCGCCCAGCTCACTCTGCGTCACGCCCGCGAACTGCTGCTGCCGTTGCGTGAAGAAGCGCGCCGGCACAACGCCGTGACCCGTGGTGCGGCACTGGCACTGGCGGCGATCCGCCGTAAAGGCATCGACGCCGTGCCGCAAGCGGCGATGCCATTGTTCACCCGTCCGCAAAGCACCTTCCTCGGCAGCGCCAGTCAGGTCGAAGCCTACGTCTATGCGTTGGCGCGTTTCGAGCCGAAACCGGCGCGGTTCCCCAAGGCGCACAAGACCCAGAAAGGCGAAGCCCCACGTGCGCCGCGCACCGTGCGCGAGATGGTCGACCGCTGCGAAGAAGCCCTGCCAATGCCGGACCTGATGACCTGGCTGCTGGAGCAGGAACCGGACGGCGCCACCGACGAATTGCTTTACTGGTTCTCGCGCCTGTCGCGGGAAAAACGCTTCAAGCGCGAGCGTCTGGAACGCCGCGAATACCACACTCACGAGCATCAGGTCAGCCTGCGCTCCTTCGCCCTGCTCTCGGCCAGCGACACCGCCGCCGAGGATTCTGCGAGCATCCCAAATGCATCTTGATCTTTCCGAACTGTCGCAACTGGCGCCGATCTTCCGCGAGTTGTTCAAGGGATACCACGTCAGCCGCCGCGATCCCGAGCTGTACGCACAATTGTCGAATTTCCAGGACCAGTACCGCACGCTGTTCAAGGCGTTGGGCTTTGAACTGGTCTGCGACACCCGTGGTTTCTATTACTTCGTGCCAGACATGGCCGCCGCAGCGGTGAACAAGACCGCCCAGCGCCTGGCGCTGTTCACCTTCATTCTCGTCGAGCATCTGGCCGATCAGGGCCGCGACCCGATCGCCGTGCTCGACGGCGGCAGCCTCGGCCGCGAAGAACTGCCGTCGCTGCTGGATAAATACCGCGATCTGTTCATTCAGGCCGAAGTGCAGACCGTCGAAGAGCTCGAAGAAAAAATCATGCGCCGCATGACTCAGCTCGGTTTCGCCGGCGAAGAAAACGGTGTCTACCGCTTCCTGCCGCCGATGCACCGCTTCCTCGACGTGTGCCTGTCAGTACAACAGGACCGCGACCTGGCAGCCAGCGTCCACAGCGTTCTGCCGCTGCCGGCGCCGGTGCTGATTGACGAAGAAGCCGAAGCGAAATTCCTCGAAACCGACGATCCGCTCGATCTTTCCGAATTTGAAGAAGAAAGCGAAGAAGACGCACTGGCCCGCGCCATTGCCGAAGAACAGGAGTCCGATGCATGAGCCAGGAACGCTACGGCATCCGCCGCTTTGCCCTTTTGAACACCGCCGGTTACAGCCTCGGTCTGTTCCCGCTGGAAGAACCGTTGTCGGTTTACGGCGCGAACAACCTCGGCAAGTCGGCATCGATCAACGCTTTGCAGTTCCCGATCCTGGCGCGCATGTCGGACATGAGTTTCGGCAAGTACAGCCTCGAGCAATCGCGGCGCTTCTACTTCGCCTCCGACACCAGCTACATCCTCGTCGAAGTCAATCTGCCTCACGGCCCGCACGTGATTGGTGTGGTCGGTCGTGGCCCGGGCGGTGGTTTCGGTCACCAGTTCTTCGCCTACGCCGGCAAACTCGATCTGGCCCATTATCAGAAAAACGACACCTGCCTGCGCCAGAAAGAGCTGTTCAGCAACCTCGAAAAAGAAGGCCTGAAAGCCTACGAACTCAAGCCTGACGAACTGCGTCGTTTGCTGGTCGGCGGTCACACGTCGATCCCGCTTGACCTGACGCTGATTCCGCTGCGCTCGACCAGCGAGCAAAGCCTGAAGACCTTCCGTGCGCTGTTCATCAATCTGCTGCACATGCGCGAAATCACTGCGGCCAAGCTCAAGCAGCTGTTCCTCGATGCCTTCGAGCACAGCCTGCGCTCCGGCAGCGTCGATTACATTGCCGCGTGCGAAGAAGCCTTCCGCGATGTGCGCCGCATGGAACAGGACTACAACTCGCTGGTGGCCGCCGGCCCGTTGGTTGAAGCGCTGGCCAACGGCGTGAAGCAGCGCGACGTATTGCGTGGCAAATTGCATCGCCTGTCGCCGCTGCTCGATTCGCTGCTTGGCACCTGGTCCGACTATGCTACCGCACGCAAGGAAGAGCTGACCCTGCAGGCCGAACACTACCGCCGCGAGCAGGACGATCTGCAAAACGATCAGCGCGGCGGCACTCAGGAGCTGATGCGCCTGGAACGGGAGATTTCCGGGATCCAGCGCTGGCTTGGCGAGCTGTCGGTGCTGAAGAACCGCTTCGCGCTGATCGATGACGTCAAAGTGCTCGAGCAACAATTGCTCGCCGCCAAAGACGCGCACGACGAACTGGCCGGTGCGCTGGCACAGTCGCGGCAGTTCAGCGCCGAAGACCTCGAAGAGCGTCTGCGCGATCTGGAAAAACGTCTGAAGTCGGTGAAGCAGCAACTCGATAACGCCGACAACAACAGCTACGCCCGTCTGCGCGAAGAGTTCTCGCAACAGGACGTCGAACGCCTGATGCGTCTGTTCAACAGCGCGCTGTTCAGCCTGCCGCTGGGCGAACACGGCATCACCCTCGACGAGAATGGCGAGTGGGTCAAATCGGTCGAGCTGATTCTTGATGGTTTCAAGGGCGAGCGCTTCGAAGTGCCGGGCCTGGCGATCGACATCTCGCACATCGAGCCACCGGCCCTGCAAGCGCTGGCCGACCGCGCCGCGTTGCGCGATCAGAAAGAGCGTCTGGAAAAAGAACTCAAGCAGCTGAAAACCCAACAAGCCGTGGCTGCCGACCGCGCCGCGAGCAAAACCCAGACCGAAGCGCTGTACCAGCAGGTACTGGACGCGCAAAAGGCGCTGGAAGATTTCCGTCGCACGCAAACCCTCAGCGCCGAAGAAAGCGACAAGCTCGAACAACTGGCGCAGATGGAAGCCGCGCAGGACGAACTCAAGCGCTCCAGCGATGCCTTCACCGAACGCGTCCAGCAACTGTCGGCCAAGCTGCAACTGGTTGGCCGGCAGATCGCCGACATGGAAGCCAAGCAACGCACGCTCGACGACGCCCTGCGCCGCCGTCAGTTGCTGCCGGCGGATCTACCGTTCGGCACGCCGTTCATGGACCCGGTCGACGACTCGATGGACAACCTGCTGCCGTTGCTCAACGACTACCAGGACAGCTGGCAGGGCTTGCTGCGCGCTGACGGTCAGATCGAAGCGCTGTATGCGCAGGTGCGCCTCAAAGGCGTGGCCAAGTTCGACAGTGAAGACGACATGGAGCGCCGCCTCTCGCTGCTGATCAACGCTTACGCGCACCGCACCGATGAAGCCCTTACGCTGGGCAAGGCGCGCCGCGCGGCGGTCACCGACATCGCGCGCACCCTGCGCAACATCCGCAGCGACTACGACAGCCTCGAACATCAACTGGCGCTGTTCAACCGCGAGATCAACAAGCGTCAGGTTTCCAACCTGCAAAGCTTCCGTATCGTCCTCGCGCCGAACAAGGAAGCGCTCAAGCACATCGATCAGATCATCCACAGTGCCGGGCAGTACGAAGAAGGCGAAACCCTGTCGGTGTTCGATCTGAGCCAGAGCGCCGAGCAGGACAACAAGAACGAAGAGGCCAAGGAATATCTGGCGCGGCTGGTGGCGGCAAACCACAACCAGCTCGGCCTAAAGGACTTGTTCGAACTGGCCTTCGAGATCACCAAGGTCAACGGTCAGCCGGTGATCCACACCGACATCGATGGCGCGGCGTCAAACGGGACGACCATGACCATCAAGGCGCTGACCAACATGTACTTGTTGCTGCACTTGATGGACCGCGACCTGGCCGGCCGCGTGCGCCTGCCGTACTACCTCGACGAGGCAGCGGACATCGACGAGAAGAACCAGGCCGCATTGCTGGAAACCAGTCTGCAACTGGGCTTCGTGCCGATCCTGGCGAGTGTGAAGCCGCAGGTCTGCGCCAGTGTTGCTATCGACCTCGAGGGCGGTAGCGGCCCGGCGGGTATCTACATCGATGAGGCGGACTGGAAATACATCCGTCGCCATGATGTGGTAAAGGCCACGTTGAATGTTCAGGCAGACGAGCCGGAGCTGGATGCGGTTTGATCTGCTTTGACTGAAAACAAAAAAGGGCCGCGATCCGATGAGATCGCGGCCCTTTTTTATGGCTGGGATGTGTGCTGTCTTTTAGGGCCTCATCGCTGGCAAGCCAGCTCCCACAGGAATTTGTGTTGTGAACACGATCCCCTGTGGGAGCCAGCCTGCTGGCGATGAGGCCAGCCGAAACACCGCTGAATTACTTGCCGAGCGAAATCTTCGGCGCCCACGTCAGCCACTCATCCTCGAACTTGTCGAACAACGGGAACGTCTGCTCAGCCCGCGCCGGGTTACCCATGCGCTCTCCATCCGGCGTGGCGAAAGCAATACCGCCCTGAATCAGCGTTTCCAGCGATTCAGTGCGCACCGTCACGCCTTTGAACAAGCCGTAATCAAAACCGACCCCACTGGTGTTCCAGAAGCGGCTGCCACTGCGCACCAACGGCGCGTATTTCGGCTCGATCAGAATATGCACCAGTACCCGGTCAGCAGTCTGGCCCAGCTCATAACCGGTGACTTTGCCCACGGTGATTTCGCGATAGGTGACCGGCACACCCGGCTTCAGCGAGCCACGGCGCGCCGCGCTCAATACCAGACTCAAACCTGCTTCCTGCTTCGTCACTTCCGGAGCCTCAGCCAGGGCGACAAAGTTTTTCTGCGGGCCAAGGTTCTTCGCCGCTGGCTGCACCTCGATGTACTTACCGGTGACCAGGGTTTCCAGATTTTCGGTCTTGATCAGGCCCAGCTCCGGTTTGACCACCCAGAACTGACTGCCGACCCGGGCGATCCTATCCGGCACTTCGGTAATGCGTGCGGTGAGGATGACCGATTGCAGATCGTCGGTCAGGTCGACGCTTTCGATCTTGCCGACGTCCAGTCCCTTGAAGCGCACCGGCGTGCCGCTGCGCAGACCATCCGCGCGATCGACCTTGATGGTGACCACGGCGCCCTTCTGGTTGGCCTCGTCGTGACTGGCGAACAGGCGGAAACGCGGAATACGCTTCTGCAACGGAGCCTTGGCTTGCGGCGTTTCGAAGGCGATGCCGCCAGCCATCAGCGTCTGCAGCGACTCACTCTTGACCTGAATCCCGCCGGTCAAACCGCCGGTCAGCGTAACGCCGCTGACATTCCAGAAGCGCGTCGAGGCGTTGACCAGATTTTCGTACTCCTTCTCGATGTGCACACCGATGATCAGTTGCTTGCGGGTCTTGGAAAACTGGTAGCTCTGCACCGAACCGACCTTGACCTGCTTGTACAGAATCGGACTGCCGACATCAATCGAACCGAGGGTGTCGGTAAACAGTACAAGGTGCAGGCCCGGCGAGCGCAGGTCGAGTGGCGGCGCTTTCGGTCGCGCTTCGAATTCACGCTTCGGCGCCGCGCCTTTGTCGCCCGGACGCACGGCGATGTAGTTACCTTTGACCAGCGCCTCCAGCCCGGTAATACCGGCCAGAGAAATCGACGGTTTGACCACCCAGAACTGAGTGCCGTCGACCAGATAATCTTCGGCCAGAGGATCGAGGGTCAGCTCGGCAGTGGCGCTGTTCAGATCCGGATCGACCTTGAGGGCTTTCAGGTTGCCGACCTGAATGCCTTTGTACATCACCGGTGTGCGACCGGCCTGCAGGCCTTCGAAATCGCTGAGTTTGACCTTGACGCGGATCCCCGCTGCGGCCGCATCGAAGTCTTCGTAGAGACGGAACGGCAGGCTTGGATCGGTCGGCGGGCTGTCCTTGCGGTTCTCGGGTGTGGCGAAGGCGATACCGCCGGCGACGATACTGGCCAGCGACTCGCTGCGCACTTTCACCCCGGACAGGTTGGCGTCGATGCTGATGCCACTGGCGTTCCAGAAACGCGTGTGTTTGCGCACCAGTTTGGCGTAGGTCGGCTCGATGAAAACCTTGAGTTCAACGGTGCTCTGGTCCTCCGACAGCAGATAGCTTTTAACCTGACCCACCTGAATCTGTTTGTAGAACACCGGGCTGCCGCGATTCAGCGAGCCGAGACGGTCAGCCTTGATGGTCAGGTGCAGGCCGGGCTTGGCGTCAGACAGCGGAGGCTCTTCGGCCAGCGCCTTGAACTTGCGCGTCGGCTCGCCTTCGCCCGGACTGATAGCGACGTAGTTACCCGACACCAACGTTTCCAGACCGGTGATGCCGGCCAGGGTCACGCTCGGCTTGACCAGCCAGAACCGCGTGCTGGTCTTCAGGTACTGCTCGACGTCCTTGTTCATCTCAACGGTGGCGATCACGCCCTTCGAGTTGCCTTCATCGTCGAGCTTGAGCGCCTTGACCTTACCGACCGACATGCCTTTGTAGACCACTTCAGTCTTGTTGGCCTGAATGCCCTCGCCGCTTTCAAAGCGAACCTGGATTTCGATACCGGTTTCGGAGTAGGCACGCCAGCCAAGCCAGCCGCCGATGATCAGCGCGATCAGAGGCAACACCCAGATGGCAGACCAGTTCGAGGCCGGTCGGGTTTTCGCTACAGGCAAATCAGTCATGGTCGGCGTCCGACTCCGTGTTATCCCAGATCAGCCGGGGATCAAAAGTTACTGCGGCGAGCATCGTCAGAATCACCACAGTGGCGAAGGCGATGGCACCAAGATTGGCTTCGACACTGGCGAGTCGGCCGAAGTTGACGACCGCCACCAGAATGGCGATCACAAAAATATCGAGCATCGACCAGCGACCGATGAATTCGATAAAGCGGTACATCCAGATGCGCTGGCGCGCGGATAACGGCTGGCGTCGCTGCACCGAAAACAGCAGCAGCGCGATGCCGACCAGTTTGAAGGTTGGCACCAGAATGCTGGCGATGAATACCACGGCTGCAATCGGAATCATGCCGTGCTGCACCAACTGGACCACCCCGGACATGATCGTGCTTGGATCACCCTGCCCCAGAGAACTGACCGTCATGATCGGCAGGACATTGGCCGGGATGTAAATGATCGCAGCGGTGATCAGCAGCGCCCAGGTTCGGGTCAGGCTATTCGGACGCCGGGCATGTACCAGCGCACCGCAACGGGTGCACGTCTGCTCATCGGTGTCGGCTTCCTGCTTGTTCAGCTCGTGGCATTCGGTGCACACCAGAATGCCTGCATCAATCGCCCGCATGGGCATCCTCTCCTGATAACGCCTGCCAGATCTGATGCGGTGACATCACCACTTCCAGCCAGACCTGTACGAGCAACAAGCCGATGAAACACGCCAAGCCGAGGCCGACCGTGATCGCTGCCATATCCGCCAACTTGACGATCGCCACCAGCACGCCCATGAGGTAAACCTCAAGCATTCCCCAGTCTCTGAGGTGGTGGTAAATGCGGTAAAGCAGCAAGCCGTAACTGCGACCGAAATTGAATTGGATCGTCAGTAAAACAAATAACTGGCACAGCAGCTTCAGCAGCGGTATGGCCATGCTGCACAGGAAAACGACAATCGAAACGCCCTGCATGCCCGTGTTGAACAGGCCCACAACACCGCTCCAAACGGTGTCTTGCGAAGACTGGCCGAGGATATTGAGCTGCATGATGGGTAAAAAGTTTGCCGGGATATACAACAGCAGCGCCGCGATCACCAAGGCAAGGCTGCGCTGCACCACGTTATGGCGGTGGGCGTACAACTCGTAACCACAACGCGGGCAGACGGCTTTCTCGCCGTGAGCGAGTTGAGGCTTGCGCATCAGCAGGTCGCACTCGTGACAGGCGACCAGGTCTTCCAGCGGTAATTCTGACAGCCCGGGGGCGTCAACCGACTCTGACATACAGGCTCTGGCTCCGAAAAAGGTGGGGCTATTCTAGTGCTGTGATTGGAAAATAACTGTGCAAATTTGTTCGTTACTGCGCGCAAATAACTTTCTCGCAGGCAAAACAAAACCCCAACTGCTTTCGCAATTGGGGTTTCGGAATTTAATCTTGACGATGACCTACTCTCACATGGGGAAACCCCACACTACCATCGGCGATGCATCGTTTCACTGCTGAGTTCGGGATGGGATCAGGTGGTTCCAACGCTCTATGGTCGTCAAGAAATTCGGGTACTGAGTCGTGACCAGATGGCCTCGCTTCAGCAAATCGGGTATGTGACAGCTGTCGGTGTTTGTGCGTTTCGAACTTTCGGTTCGTTTCGTCTTCACACACCGCAATCTGGTGCTCTTTCGCTTTTCAGCTTGAAGCATGCAAATTGCTTGGGTGTTATATGGTCAAGCCTCACGGGCAATTAGTATTGGTTAGCTCAACGCCTCACAGCGCTTACACACCCAACCTATCAACGTCGTAGTCTTCGACGGCCCTTCAGGGAACTCAAGGTTCCAGTGAGATCTCATCTTGAGGCAAGTTTCCCGCTTAGATGCTTTCAGCGGTTATCTTTCCCGAACATAGCTACCCGGCAATGCCACTGGCGTGACAACCGGAACACCAGAGGTTCGTCCACTCCGGTCCTCTCGTACTAGGAGCAGCCCCTCTCAAATCTCAAACGTCCACGGCAGATAGGGACCGAACTGTCTCACGACGTTCTAAACCCAGCTCGCGTACCACTTTAAATGGCGAACAGCCATACCCTTGGGACCGGCTTCAGCCCCAGGATGTGATGAGCCGACATCGAGGTGCCAAACACCGCCGTCGATATGAACTCTTGGGCGGTATCAGCCTGTTATCCCCGGAGTACCTTTTATCCGTTGAGCGATGGCCCTTCCATACAGAACCACCGGATCACTAAGACCTACTTTCGTACCTGCTCGACGTGTCTGTCTCGCAGTCAAGCGCGCTTTTGCCTTTATACTCTACGACCGATTTCCGACCGGTCTGAGCGCACCTTCGTACTCCTCCGTTACTCTTTAGGAGGAGACCGCCCCAGTCAAACTACCCACCATACACTGTCCTCGATCCGGATAACGGACCTGAGTTAGAACCTCAAAGTTGCCAGGGTGGTATTTCAAGGATGGCTCCACGCGAACTGGCGTCCACGCTTCAAAGCCTCCCACCTATCCTACACAAGCAAATTCAAAGTCCAGTGCAAAGCTATAGTAAAGGTTCACGGGGTCTTTCCGTCTAGCCGCGGATACACTGCATCTTCACAGCGATTTCAATTTCACTGAGTCTCGGGTGGAGACAGCGCCGCCATCGTTACGCCATTCGTGCAGGTCGGAACTTACCCGACAAGGAATTTCGCTACCTTAGGACCGTTATAGTTACGGCCGCCGTTTACCGGGGCTTCGATCAAGAGCTTCGCGTTAGCTAACCCCATCAATTAACCTTCCGGCACCGGGCAGGCGTCACACCCTATACGTCCACTTTCGTGTTTGCAGAGTGCTGTGTTTTTAATAAACAGTCGCAGCGGCCTGGTATCTTCGACCGGCATGAGCTTACGGAGCAAGTCCTTCACCCTCACCGGCGCACCTTCTCCCGAAGTTACGGTGCCATTTTGCCTAGTTCCTTCACCCGAGTTCTCTCAAGCGCCTTGGTATTCTCTACCCAACCACCTGTGTCGGTTTGGGGTACGGTTCCTGGTTACCTGAAGCTTAGAAGCTTTTCTTGGAAGCATGGCATCAACCACTTCGTCACCCAAAGGGTAACTCGTCATCAGCTCTCGGCCTTAAGATCCCGGATTTACCTAAGATCTCAGCCTACCACCTTAAACTTGGACAACCAACGCCAAGCTGGCCTAGCCTTCTCCGTCCCTCCATCGCAATAACCAGAAGTACAGGAATATTAACCTGTTTTCCATCGACTACGCTTTTCAGCCTCGCCTTAGGGACCGACTAACCCTGCGTCGATTAACGTTGCGCAGGAAACCTTGGTCTTTCGGCGTGGGTGTTTTTCACACCCATTGTCGTTACTCATGTCAGCATTCGCACTTCTGATACCTCCAGCAAGCTTCTCAACTCACCTTCACAGGCTTACAGAACGCTCCTCTACCGCATCACCCGAGGGTGATACCCGTAGCTTCGGTGTATGGTTTGAGCCCCGTTACATCTTCCGCGCAGGCCGACTCGACTAGTGAGCTATTACGCTTTCTTTAAAGGGTGGCTGCTTCTAAGCCAACCTCCTAGCTGTCTAAGCCTTCCCACATCGTTTCCCACTTAACCATAACTTTGGGACCTTAGCTGACGGTCTGGGTTGTTTCCCTTTTCACGACGGACGTTAGCACCCGCCGTGTGTCTCCCATGCTCGGCACTTGTAGGTATTCGGAGTTTGCATCGGTTTGGTAAGTCGGGATGACCCCCTAGCCGAAACAGTGCTCTACCCCCTACAGTGATACATGAGGCGCTACCTAAATAGCTTTCGAGGAGAACCAGCTATCTCCGAGCTTGATTAGCCTTTCACTCCGATCCACAGGTCATCCGCTAACTTTTCAACGGTAGTCGGTTCGGTCCTCCAGTCAGTGTTACCTAACCTTCAACCTGCCCATGGATAGATCGCCCGGTTTCGGGTCTATTCCCAGCGACTAGACGCCCTATTAAGACTCGCTTTCGCTACGCCTCCCCTATTCGGTTAAGCTCGCCACTGAAAATAAGTCGCTGACCCATTATACAAAAGGTACGCAGTCACCCAACAAAGTGGGCTCCCACTGCTTGTACGCATACGGTTTCAGGATCTATTTCACTCCCCTCTCCGGGGTTCTTTTCGCCTTTCCCTCACGGTACTAGTTCACTATCGGTCAGTCAGTAGTATTTAGCCTTGGAGGATGGTCCCCCCATATTCAGACAAAGTTTCTCGTGCTCCGTCCTACTCGATTTCATTGATAAGAGATTTTCGCGTACAGGGCTATCACCCACTATGGCCGCACTTTCCAGAGCGTTCCGCTAATCTCAAATCAACTTAAGGGCTAGTCCCCGTTCGCTCGCCACTACTAAGGGAATCTCGGTTGATTTCTTTTCCTCAGGGTACTTAGATGTTTCAGTTCCCCTGGTTCGCCTCTTGCACCTATGTATTCAGTACAAGATAACCATCTTGTGATGGCTGGGTTCCCCCATTCAGACATCTCCGGATCAAAGTCTGTTTGCCGACTCCCCGAAGCTTTTCGCAGGCTACAACGTCTTTCATCGCCTCTGACTGCCAAGGCATCCACCGTATGCGCTTCTTCACTTGACCATATAACCCCAAGCAATCTGGTTATACTGTGAAGACGACATTCGCCGAAAATTCGAATTTCTCAACTAAGAGAACTCACAAATTTTACCTTAGCCTGATCCGTTACCAGTGAAAGTAACGTTCAGTCTATCTTTCTATCACATACCCAAATTTTTAAAGAACGATCTAATCAAAAGACTAGAAATCAATATTCGCACCGAATATTCATTTCTAAGCTTTCAGAAGCAGTTTATATGGTGGAGCCAAGCGGGATCGAACCGCTGACCTCCTGCGTGCAAGGCAGGCGCTCTCCCAGCTGAGCTATGGCCCCATAACAAAATTGGTGGGTCTGGGCAGATTCGAACTGCCGACCTCACCCTTATCAGGGGTGCGCTCTA
>NZ_CP071655.1:0-1025000 GCF_051132065.1 Pseudomonas sp. R3-57 | reverse complement strand
AACCGAGGATAAACGCCAGATAGCTGCCCAGATGCAGAACCACATAGGCAAAACACCAAAGCCCCAACTGCCGGCGGACCGCAATCCACCCCGCCCACCCAGTCAGTTTCTGCAGAGGCGTCATGCTCAGGGTGATCAGCAGCAGGATCAACGTCCCCAGCCCCAAACGATCAACGAGGATTTTGCCGGGATCAGGCCCCAGCGAATCTTCCAGAGCTTGATACAACCACAGCAACGGCCAGATGGCTGCTGAAATGAACACCCCTATACGCCAGTACGGGAATCGCATCAGTAATTCTTCCGCAGATCGAGCCCTGTATATAAAGAAGCAACTTCATCCGCGTAGCCGTTGAACATCTGCGTATCACGCACGTTCGGCTTGAACAGACTGTTCGGCAGACGCCGTTCACGCGCTTGCGTCCAGCGCGGGTGATCAACGGTCGGGTTCACGTTGGCATAGAAGCCGTACTCATCCGCGGCGATGCTTTGCCAGGTGGTCTTTGGCTGCTCGCTGACCAGACTGATGCGCACGATGGACTTCACGCTCTTGAAGCCATATTTCCATGGCACCACCAGCCGCAATGGCGCTCCATTCTGGTTCGGCAACTCGCGGCCATACATGCCCACTGCAAGAATCGCCAAAGGGTTCATCGCCTCATCCAGGCGCAAGCCTTCTACATAAGGCCAGTCGATCAGAGCGAAACCCGAGCGCTGCCCCGGCATGCTCTTCGGATCCTGCAGGGTTTCGAAGCGGATGTACTTGGCTTTGGAGGTCGGTTCGACCTGCTTGAGCAATGCCGAGATCGGAAAGCCGATCCACGGAATGACCATCGACCACGCCTCGACGCAGCGCAGACGATAGATGCGCTCCTCGAGTTGATACGGCTTCATGAAATCTTCCAGCGCGTATCGTCCCGGCTTGCCCACCTCCCCGTCCACCATAACGCTCCACGGTTCAGTTTTCAGTGAACCAGCGTTCGCTGCCGGGTCGCCCTTGTCGGTACCGAACTCATAGAAGTTGTTGTAGTGGGTAGCGTCTTTGTAAGGCGTGATCGCCTCATCCTTGACGGTGACCGCGCCCCATTGGGTGGAGGGAAGCTTTTCGGTAAACCAGGCAGGCGCTTTGCCTAGCTCGACATCGGCGTACCGTGCGGCATCATCGGCGCTGGCCCAACGTGGCAGGCTGCTCATCGCAATACCGGCCGCTGTGGCACCGAGCAATTGGCGACGAGAGAGATAAATGGATTCAGGGGTGACATCCGACTCATGGCAGTCGGATGCTTTAGGGACTTTGATCAACATGGCAACTCCGCAGCTTTGGAGGACTGATGCACCCATTGACTGCGGAGTATGCGGGAAATTACATCACTCGGCGTTTTTGTGACGACGAAGACGCAACAGGTACTGCACCGGCCCGGAAGCGGCATAGGCGAGGAACACCAGCAGCAGGATTCGCGGCGGATCGCTGAACACAACGGCAAACACCAATACCACCGCCAGGATCGCTACGAACGGCACACGTCCTTTCAAGTCCAGCTCCTTGAAGCTGTTGTACTTGATGTTGCTGACCATCAGCATGCCGGCCGCCGCGACCATCAGCGCGACCAGGAACGACATCTTCGAACCCTGGATGCCGTAATCACTGAATGCCCAGACGATACCGGCCACAACGCCCGCAGCCGCCGGACTCGCCAAACCGATGAAATAGCGCTTGTCAGCCGTTCCGACCTGAGTGTTGAAGCGCGCCAGACGCAATGCCGCACCCGCCACATAGATGAAGGCGACCATCCAGCCGACCTTGCCCATATCACCCAGCGCCCAGCCGAACGCCAGCAATGCCGGGGCGACACCGAACGCAACCATGTCCGACAGCGAGTCGTACTCGGCGCCGAAGGCACTTTGCGTATTGGTCATGCGCGCAACACGACCGTCGAGGCCGTCGAGCACCATGGCGACGAAAATCGCAATCGCGGCAAAAGCAAAATACTTGCTCGCGTTCGCCGAATCACCGGCGCTCAACGCAGCCTGGGCACTCATCGAATTGATGATGGAATAAAAGCCTGCGAACAGGTTCGCAGTGGTGAACAGGTTCGGCAGCAGATAGATACCACGATGCCGGACTTTACGACCTTCCGCGTCGTGCCCTTCTTCGATGTGTTCATCGACGGGCAGCAGGCTTTCGGCGTCAGAAGCCTTGTTCGGCTCTTCGGGACGTTCGCTCATGGACATTACCTTGCAACGGTTTGGAGAAAATTCGACAGAGGCTTGAGGACGACAGTTCGGCCACAAACGATGCAGCTTTATACCAGAACCACCGCCTCAAACGAAAAAACGCGGCCGAGGCCGCGTTTTTCGTACAAGCAACGACGACTTAGTTTTTGGCTTTGTCGACGATCTTGTTGGCACCGATCCACGGCATCATGGAGCGCAGTTGCTCGCCGATGATTTCGATACCGTGAGCGGCGTTGTTACGACGCTTGGCGGTCATCGAAGGGTAGCCGGTTGCGCCTTCGCTGATGAACATTTTGGCGTATTCGCCGTCCTGAATACGTTTCAGGGCGTTGCGCATGGCCTGACGGGATTCGGCGTTGATCACTTCCGGACCGGTCACGTACTCGCCGTATTCAGCGTTGTTGGAGATCGAGTAGTTCATGTTGGCGATACCGCCTTCGTACATGAGGTCAACGATCAGTTTCAGTTCGTGCAGGCACTCGAAATAGGCCATTTCCGGCGCGTAGCCAGCTTCAACCAGGGTTTCGAAACCGGCTTTGACCAGCTCAACGGTACCGCCGCACAGAACGGCTTGTTCGCCGAACAGGTCGGTTTCAGTCTCGTCCTTGAAGGTGGTTTCGATGATGCCGGTACGACCGCCGCCAACGCCGGCAGCGTAGGACAGTGCAACGTTTTTGGCATTGCCCGAGGCGTCCTGGTAGATCGCGATCAGGTCAGGGATACCGCCGCCCTTGACGAACTCGGAACGTACGGTGTGGCCCGGAGCCTTCGGCGCGATCATGATCACGTCGAGGTCAGCGCGTGGCACAACCTGGTTGTAATGAATCGCGAAGCCGTGGGAGAAGGCCAGAGTGGCGCCTTTCTTGATGTTTGGCTCGATTTCGTTCTTGTACAGCGAGGACTGGAACTCGTCCGGGGTCAGGATCATGACCAGGTCGGCCGCTGCGACAGCGGAAGCCACGTCGGTCACTTTCAGGCCGTGGGCTTCAGCTTTGGCAACGGTAGCCGAACCTTTACGCAGACCAACGGTAACGTCGACACCGGAGTCTTTCAGGTTGCACGCCTGGGCGTGGCCCTGGGAACCGTAACCGATGATGGCAACTTTCTTGCCCTGGATGATCGACAGGTCGCAGTCTTTATCGTAGAAAACTTTCATGAATTTCCCCTTATATCCGGCCATTCAGGCCATGCGCTAATTTGGTTTAGATGCTGAGTACTTTGTCGCCGCGGGCGATACCGGTCACGCCGCTGCGGACGGTTTCCAGAATCGATGCGGTGCCGATGGACTGAATGAAGCTGTCGAGCTTGTCGCTGGTACCGGTCAATTGAACGGTATACACGCTGGCGCTGACATCGACGATCTGTCCACGGTAAATATCGGTGGTGCGTTTGATCTCGGCGCGCTGGGCGCCAGTGGCCTTGACCTTGACCAGCATCAGCTCGCGCTCGATGTGAGCACTTTCCGACAGGTCCACCAGCTTGACCACTTCGATCAGCTTGTTCAGGTTTTTGGTGATCTGCTCGATGACTTCATCGTGGCCCACGGTGGTCAACGTCAGACGCGACAAGGTCGGGTCTTCGGTCGGGGCCACGGTCAGGCTTTCGATGTTGTAGTTGCGCTGCGAAAACAGGCCGACTACGCGAGACAGAGCGCCAGGTTCGTTTTCCAGAAGCAAGGAAATAATGTGCCGCATGATTAAGTACGCTCCGTCTTGCTCAACCACATATCGCGCATCGAGCCGTCTTTGATCTGCATCGGATAGACGTGCTCGCTGGTGTCGACCGCAACGTCGATGATCACCAGGCGATCCTTCATGGCGAACGCTTCTGCCATCTTCGACTTCAAATCTTTCGATTCGGTGATGCGTACGCCAACGTGGCCGTAGGCTTCAGCCAGTTTGATGAAGTCCGGCAGCGATTCCATGTAGGAGTGCGAGTGACGGCTGCCGTAGCTCATGTCCTGCCACTGGCGAACCATGCCCAGCACACCGTTGTTGAGGATGACGATTTTCACCGGCAAGCCGTACTGCAGGCAGGTCGACAGTTCCTGGATGTTCATCTGGATACTGCCTTCGCCGGTGACGCAGGCAACGTCGTCGTCCGGGAAGCTCAGTTTGATGCCCATCGCCGCCGGCAGGCCGAAGCCCATCGTGCCCAGGCCGCCGGAGTTGATCCAGCGGTTCGGCTTGTTGAACGTGTAGTACTGCGCCGCGAACATCTGGTGCTGACCGACGTCGGAGGTCACAAAGGCATCGCCCTTGGTCACTTCGCACAGGGTTTCGATCACGGTCTGCGGCTTGATCTTGCTGCCATCACCCTTCTCGTAAGGGAACAGGCCGCGATCGCCGCGCCATTCATCGACCTGTTTCCACCAACTGGCCACGGACTCCTTGTTCGGGGTCTCGCCGATTTCCTTGAGGATCGCGACCATCTCGGTCAGGACGCTCTCGACCGGGCCAACGATTGGCACATCAGCCTTGATGGTCTTGGAGATCGATGCCGGGTCGATGTCGATGTGAATGATCTTGGCGTTCGGGCAGAATTTCGCCGGGCCGTTGATCACGCGATCGTCGAAACGTGCACCGACGGCGAGGATCACGTCAGCGTGGTGCATCGCCAGGTTAGCGGTGTAGCTGCCGTGCATGCCGAGCATGCCGATGAACTGGCGATCGGTGCCGGGGAAGCCGCCCAGGCCCATCAGCGTGTTGGTTACCGGCAGGTTAAGCATTTTTGCCAGCTCGGTCAGCGGTGCGGAACCATTGCCGAGAATCACCCCGCCGCCGGAGTACAGCACCGGACGCTTGGCCGCCAGGAGCATTTCGGCTGCCTTGCGGATTTGCCCGGAGTGACCGCGAACGGCCGGGCTGTAGGAACGCAGCTTGGCTTTTTTCGGGAAGATGTATTCGAACTTCTCGGCCGGGTTGGTCATGTCTTTCGGGATATCGACCACGACCGGGCCCGGACGACCGGATTGCGCCAGGTAGAACGCTTTCTTCATGACTTCCGGGATTTCCGAAGCGTGCTTGATCATGAAGCTGTGCTTCACGATTGGCCGGGAGATACCGATCATGTCGGTTTCCTGGAACGCGTCGGTGCCGACCATGGTGCTGGGCACCTGACCGGAAATGATCACCATTGGAATCGAGTCCATATAGGCGGTGGCGATACCGGTGATGGCGTTTGTGGCGCCTGGACCGGAAGTCACCAGTACCACGCCGGCTTTACCGGTGGCACGGGCGTAGCCGTCAGCCATATGGGTCGCCGCTTGCTCGTGACGAACCAGGATGTGAGTCACTTCCGGTTCTTTGAACAGGGCATCGTAAACATGCAGGAGAGCACCACCCGGGTACCCGTAGATATATTTGACGCCTTCGTCACGCAAAAAGCGGACGAGCATCTCACCGCCAGATAAAAGCTCCACGTTGTTCACCTCTAAAACGCCAGAATACCGGCCACAAAAAAGGGGCGGGTCTTAATAGGTTTACTTCTCGGCAGAGCATGAGCGACGGTGGTCGCCGACTACGTCAGCACTGACTGAGCAAGTATTGGGATCGTCCCAAGTGTTGCGGGCCTTTCCCACCCAGCGCGAGGTAACGCGTTGCGGGTGTAACAGGTCGGCGCGGATGTGCGCCTCATGATCTACCGAGTGGGTCTGCTTCTGGCAGTCCCTCTACAGCGGACTTTGGATTCTTCTGTTTCGCCCTCTGCAAGTCAAGTCGTCTGTGTGGTTAATTGTGGGTAAGCACATGAGAACGCAAGAAAAAACCTGAAAAGCGCTACTCTGTTAGCGTCAATTGCGCAATTTTGCCAAGGAATCAGCATGCGAACGCTCCTCCTGACTCTGCTGATCGGCCTCAGCCCGTGGTGCTCGGCCGCTCAAATCTACAAATGGGTCGATGCCCAGGGTGTGACCCACTTCGATGCGCAGCCGCCTGCGGGCCAGCCATCGACCACCGTGCAAACGCCCTCCTCGCCACCGGCAAAACCTTCGGCCATGCCGGGCAGCGGGGTACTCGGCGATCAGAAAGCGATCAACGACAAGGTCAAAAAGCAGGTAGCCGAGCAACAGGCGCAGCTCCACGCGTTTTGTGAGCAGGCACGGACCAACCTTGCGCAGCTGCAAAACAATCCGCGTTTACGAGAAGAGGTCGAAGGACAGTTGAAGCGGCTTGACGATGCGCAGCGTCAGGAGCGCATCGCCGAAGCGCAGAAGCAGATTGAGCAGAACTGCCAGTGATCACTGGCAGTTCTGCGGGTCAGCGTGAGGCGGTGATCAGCAGGTCGAACTCTTTGAGCAGCACCTGCAACTGGCGATCCTTGCCCCCAAGGTTGCGCTGGGCGAAGACCATCTCGGCCATTTCCTGAATCCCCGAGGCATTCGGCAACGGCAGATCCTGCTCCAGAATCATCTTCATGCGCGGCAAGAAGATCCACTGAAGCCACTGCTCAAAGTCCAGCGTATCGACGGAAAACGGCTCGACACTGCTCAGGGCTTCGGCCGAAGGCTTAACCTCATCCCACCAGCCCTGGGCGCGCAGCTCACGCTCGATCAGCAGCAACTGATCGGCGATCTGCGGGAAACGGGCATCCATCACAGCGAGACCTTGGCCTTCTGCCGGGCCAACGTGGCGCCAGCGGAATCACCTTGTTTCTCACGGGCCTGAGCGATCAATTCCCACAGGCTGGCTTGCAGGTCCGGACGGCCGTTGGCCAGGGTCAACGCACGGCGGGCAAATTGCTCGGCTTGCGGCGCATCGCCCTGAGCCATGCGCACCTGCGCGAGGCGATAAAGCACTTGCGGCTCACGCGGCGCAACGCGCTGGGCGCGCTCCAGACTCGACGATGCACCGTTGAGGTCGCCACCGGCCTGCTGCTGTTGTGCCGTGGTCAGCAAGGCCAGCACCGGGCCGTCCAGTTGTTCATCGGCCGACAGGCCACCGCCGCTGCTCGCCGACGGAATGCCACTCGGCGTCGACGGCATGCTGTAGCTGCCGGAGTTGGCCGGCGCCGATTCGACCGCCGACGGGTTGTAAGACCCCGACGTGATGCCGCCGGAGGCCGGGCCCGGAACGATCGGCGAAGAGCTGATCGGTGTCGACACGGCCGCGCCGCCGCCCGGCACCATCACCACCACGCCGGTATCGCCCTGCGGAATGGCCTGAGTCTGGCCCTGCACCGGGCGCTTGACCGTCGTCTGACGAAAACCGCCGTTGGCACCGATGCGCTCGCTGTTGGACACCGCTGTGCCGGAGTCGACGACGGGAATCGAACCACGCTGTACGGTAGAGCAGCCGCTGAGCAAAGCCACGGCGGTCACCGCTGGAATCAACCACTTGTTCACTTGAAACCCTCTTTGCTTAATTCATCCAGCCCTTGACCCAATCCATCACCGACTCCGGCGAGGCAGGCGTTTCGCTTGCGCACGCGGCGCCGGGTGGCGGTTCGCTGCCGCGAATATACGGCATCTGCACCGCGCCGGGGCAGTTGGCATCGGAGCCCTGCCCGGTGCGCGAATCGACCCAGGCCTGGACGACGTTGTCCGGCTGCGGCATGTCCAGCGGCAGCGGATCGGCCTTGCGCATGAAACTGGTCCAGACCTGCAACGCACCGGTCGCCCCGGTGAACGGCGTCTTGCCGTTGTCGTCGCGGCCCAGCCAGACCACCGCCAGCAGGTCTTGACTGAAACCGGCGAACCAGCTGTCGCGCGAATCGTTACTGGTACCGGTCTTGCCGGCCAGCGTCAGGGTCTTGGGCAGCACGTTATAAACCGAACTGCCAGTACCTTCGCGCATCACGCGCTGCATGGCGTTCTGGATCAGATAGATGGAGGCCGGGTCGAAACGCTGTTGAATCTGGAACGGATAACGCTTGAGCGGCTCGCCTTCGGCTGTCAGTACGCTGCGAATCCCGCGCATCGGCGTGTTAAAACCACCGTTGGCCAGCGTCTGGTACATGGTCGCCACTTCGATCGGGGTCATGCCGCCGGCACCCAGAAGCATCGACGGGAACGCCGGAAACTCGCGGGTTACACCGAGGCGACCGAGGGTTTTGAGCACGTTCGGTACACCGACTTCCAGGCCCAGACGCGAGGTCGACAGGTTGTAGGAATGTGCCAGCCCCTGGTAGAGGAAAACCGTGCCGTGGGAGCGACGATCGTAGTTCTGTGGCTTCCACACCTGGCCGTTCGCGCCTTTGACCGACAGTGGTTCATCCGACAGCCAACTGGTCAGGGTGTACTGACTCGGTTTTTCCAGCGCGGTCAGATAAACAGCGGGTTTGATCAACGAGCCAATCGGCCGCACCGCATCCAGCGCACGGTTGAAACCGGCGTAACTGGCCTGACGGCTGCCGATCATCGCCTGGACTTCGCCGGTTTCCGGGTTGGTCACGACCATCGCCGCTTCAACGTCATCGGAGCCTTTGCGCCCGGACAGGCGTTTGAAGGTGTCGTTGACCGAGGCTTCGGCCTTCATTTGCAGGATCGGGTCGAAGCTGGTGAAGATGCGCAGGCCTTCTTCGGTCAAGTCTTCGTCGCGGTAATCCTCACGCAACTGACGTTTGACCAGATCGATGAAGCCTGGGTACGAGCTGTCGGCCAGCTTGCCGCGAGTGGTCACGCCCAGCGGCATTTTCTTCGCCGCTTCGACTTGTTCCGGCGTGGCTACGCCCTGTTGCGCAAGCACGTCGAGCACCAGGTTACGGCGTTCCAGCGCACGCTCCGGGTTGCGCCGCGGGTTGTAGTAGGACGGGCCTTTGACCATGCCGACCAGCAACGCCACTTGATGCAGCTTCAGCTCGGACAATGGCTGGCCGAAGAAGAACTGACTGGCCAGACCGAAACCATGCACCGCACGTTGGCCGTCCTGCCCGACGAAGACTTCGTTGAGGTAGGCCTCAAGGATTTCCTTCTTGTCGTAATGCAGCTCCAGCAACATCGCCATCATCGCTTCGGTGAGCTTGCGGGTCAGGCTGCGTTCGCTGGTCAGATAGAAATTCTTCACCAACTGCTGGGTCAGGGTACTGCCGCCCTGGGTCATCTTGCCGCCAGAGGTGTTGACCCAGACCGCACGGGCGATCGATTTCGGCGACACGCCCCAGTGGCTATAGAAATCGCGGTCTTCGACAGCGACCAGGGTTTCGAGCAGATACGGCGGCACCTGATCGAGTTTGATCAGAATGCGGTCTTCGAGATTCTTGGGATAAATGCCGCCAATCAGCAGCGGTTCCAGACGCACCACCGACAGTTTGGAGCCGTTGGTCGCCGACAGCTCGGCGACGTAATCGCCGGAGAAACGCACGCGCACCGGTTGCGGTTTTTCCAGGCCTTCGTAGAACTGGAAGCCACGGGTATTCAAGTCGACCGTGTTGCCGCTGACGGCAGCAGCGCCGGGGCCGTTGCTCACGGCTTCGCGGCGATAACCGAGGGCATCGAGTTCGGTAAGGAAATCGTCCTTGCTGAGCTTCTGTCCGACGAACAGCTCGAGCGGGCGCGCGTATACCTTGGCCGGGATGGTCCAGCGCTTGCCGGAGAACTTCTCCTGCACCACGGCATCGAGGTAAACGGCGAAGCCGGCCAGCACGACAAGGCCGACCAGACTGAGTTTAATGGTCCAGCTCAGCCACGGGCTCAGGCCCTTGGACGGTGGTTTTTTCTTGGTACGGGGGGATCGGGATCGAGTCATGGCGGCGGATTATACGCACTTTATCGATCCTCAACAGGCACCCTCAGAGGTTTGCGTCCGGCGGGCAAGCGGCCATAATGGCGGCCTCGAATTTCCCGTCTCTGAAGGATCGCCCGTGAGCCAGTCCCTGATCGCTGCCCTGCAAAACCCGGCCCTCTACCCGCACCCCGTCGAAGGGTTCCAGGTCATCGAAACCCACATTTCGTGGGTGATCCTCACCGGTCCCTTTGCCTATAAAGTGAAGAAGCCGGTGAATTTCGGCTTCCTCGACTTCACCAGCCTCGAATCCCGCGCGCATTTCTGCGCCGAAGAGCTGCGTCTCAACCAGCGCCTGACTGAAGATTTGTATCTGGAAGTGTTGCCAGTCACTGGCAGCGTTGAAGCGCCACAGCTGGGTGGCGACGGTGCACCGATCGAATACGTGCTGAAAATGCGTCAGTTCCCGCAAACCGGCCTGCTCAGCACCCTGCAAGCCAACGGCGAGCTGACCACCCAGCACATCGATGCAATGGCCGCGCAGATTGCTCGCTTCCACCTCAGTGCGCCAAAGGTACCGGCCGAGCACGACGCCGGCACCCCGGACAGTGTGATGGCGCCAGTCGCACAGAACTTCGAGCAGATCCTGCCGTTTCTCAGCGACAAAAACGACCTGCTGCAACTCGAGGCGCTGAAAGCCTGGGCCGAAAGCAGCTTCGAGCGTCTGAAGCCACTGTTCGCCGAGCGCAAGGCCGCGGGTTTTACCCGTGAATGCCATGGTGACATCCACTTGGGCAACGCCACGGTCATCGATGGCAACGTGGTGATCTTCGACTGCATCGAGTTCAACGAGCCCTTCCGTTTCACTGACGTCTGGGCCGACACCGGTTTCCTCGCAATGGACCTGGAAGACCGCGGTCTGAAATCCCTGGCGCGACGGTTCATCAGCCAGTATCTGGAATTCACCGGCGATTACCAGGGCCTGGAAGTGCTGAACTTCTATAAAGCCTACCGTGCGCTGGTCCGCGCCAAGGTTGCGCTGTTCAGCATGCCGGCGGACGCAACCGCCGTGCAGCGCGCCACCACCCTGCGCCAGTACCGCAACTACGCCAACCTGGCGGAAAGCTACAGCACCATTCCGTCGCGATTCATGGCGATCACCCATGGTGTGTCCGCGGTCGGCAAAAGCCACGTTGCCATGCGCCTGGTCGAGGCTCTGGGTGCGATCCGTCTGCGTTCGGATGTCGAGCGCAAGCGCCTGTTTGGTGAGCAGAGCGTCACCAATGACGTACAGGCCGGGATTTACAGCGCCGATGCCAGCGCCGCGACCTACGCGCGCCTGCACGAAATCGCCGAAGTGATCCTGCATGCCGGTTTCCCGGTGGTGATCGACGCCACCTACCTCAAGCGCGAACAACGCGACAACGCGGCGAAAATCGCTGAGGCCACCGGCACGCCGTTCCTGATCCTCGATTGCAACGCGCCGCAAGCGGTGATCGAGAGCTGGCTGGCGGTGCGTCAGGCCGATCAGAAGGACCCCTCCGACGCCACCCTGGCGGTGATCGAAGCGCAACAGGCCAACCGCGAAGCGCTGACGCCGGAAGAGATTCTGCGCAGCAAACGCGTGCAGACCAATGAATCCGGCACGCTCGACACCGTGGTCGCGCAGATTCGTCAGCGCCTGCCAGGCCTGTAAGAAACTATTTCGGCCGTGAAGCCCTCGCTCGCTTCACGGCCGCCAAATAGTGGCACTATACTGGCGCCATAAAACCAACAGGTGATCTGACATGAGCCAGCCAAAACTTCTCGATACCCCGCTGTATGCCTTGCTGCACAAAGACGACATCACTGGTTTCAACAAAGAGCGTCCGCTGGACGGTCCGATCGACATGGTCGGCGGCGATTTCCGCGGTCTCGATCTGCGCGAGTTGAATGCCGATGGCGTGGATTTCCGCGACGCGTATTTCCGTTCCGCCGATTTGCGTGGTATCGACTTCCGTAACGCACAGCTGGAAGGCGCAAGCCTGGCCCACGCACAGATTTCCGGCGCGTATTTCCCACCGGAGCTGAGTGCCGACGAGATTCTGATGTCGATGAATTTCGGCACGCGGCTGCGCTATCGCACACGCTGATAGCCCCATCTGCTTGCTGACACCGCGCCATCCCCTGTAGGAGTGAGCCTGCTCGCGATAGCGGTTTAACATTCAACAAATAGATTGCCTGCCTGTCCGCTATCGCGAGCAGGCTCACTCCTACATTGATTTGTGTTCCCCCTCCTTTCTGCATTCGCAGAGCGTTCATCGCCTTTCTTAGAAGCATTTGCGTCGAATCCGACCAAACAACCACGCTTTTCCTACTGATGGCTACACTCCTGAGAAGCTCGCCCACGCACCATTCGGCCGTCGCAAGGAGGCTTGATGAATGATGAACTGCAACACCTGAAAAATCTTGGCAAGACGTCGGCGCAATGGCTGCATGCCGTGGGCATCCACAGCGCCTCGGACTTGCGTCGGCTCGGCGCAGTGGACGCCTACCGGGCCGTGCGTACCCGCGGGTTTCGTGCATCGAAGGTGTTGTTGTATGCGATCGAAGGCGCGCTGATGGATGTGCACTGGAACGACATCCCCGCCGAGCGCAAGGACGCCCTGAACAAGCAGCTCGAAGCCATTTCCGCGCGCCACAAGAACTGAACGGGCTGCGACCGTCATGTATTTACTCGGCGAACAATCGGCGTATACCGATGCATTGATCAACCGCTTGCAAAGCCTCCCCGCGCAGTGGTTGCGAGATCTCGCACCTAGCGGGCCGGTTTTGCAGGTCGATGCGACGGATGACTTGCTGCCCCTGCTGCCCACCGAACAGGTGTTTCTGCTGAGCGACGGCGTAATCAACGGCTGCATCGGTGCGCGACCGCTGTTTTACTGGCAGGAAGGCGATTTGATTGGTCTGCAGCAAGGTGATGCCTGGGCTGATTGTCGTTGGTGCTGCGATGCGCCGCTGCGTTTGCAGCCTTACCGCCGCGAGGAGGTGTTCCGGCATCTGTTCGCTGACGCAGGTCGGGCGCAACAGTTCGTCGAATACCTGCAGGGCCACCTGGCGATTCTCGCCCACGCCGTGGCGCAACTGAAACCGCGCGAGTTTCGCAGCAGCAACGGTTTCAAACGGGTCGAGGCCGGTACCACCCTGATCAGGCAGGGTGACGTTGCCGATCATGTGTTTGTGATCATCGACGGGCATGCCGAAGCGTTTGTCGACGGACACAAGGTCGGCGACGTGCCCAAGGACGAGATCTTTGGGGCCATGGCGATCTTCACTGGCGAGCCGCGCAACGCCACAGTGATCGCGCGCGTACCGAGCACAGTGATGATGATTCCCGGTGATCAGTTTTTGAGCATGACCCGCACCAACCCGAAGATTGCGCACAGCCTGATCGAGAGCATGGCGCGGCGCATCGGCCAATTGAACCGGCAGATCGCACCCACAAAGGTCACTGAAGGCCAGCGCTGAAGCCCTTTACTTACGCGGCATTCCAGCCATTTCCCTGACTAAATGGTAAAAACGGTAAATCAATGGTTGACGCGGTAATGAGAATCGCTATGATTATCACAACTGGTCGCGAGATCAGTCGATATTCTGAAAAGCCCTTGGTTCGGACTCTCAGATTATCTCCTCATCAGGCTAATCACGGTTATTTGACCCGGTTCTTTACCGGGTCTTTTTTTGCCTGCGAAAAAGTCATTTGCTGAACTGTTGACGCATCTGTTCGCAGTAGTCCGGCTTGGTCGTGGCGGGCGCGTACCAGACATAATCGGCCATCGCAGCCGTCACCGCGTCGCCCTCCTCCGCCAGAATCAACACCGTGGGCGCCTTGGCCACGCCCAAATCGACAACATGCAGCGGCACGCCGGCATCCTTGCGCGCATGCCACGCCCCGGCCAGCAGCATCGAGGGCGCAGGCGCTGCGAGCAGACGTTCAGCCATGCGCCGATCGCGTTGCTGCTGAACCGCCAGCATCGCCGGCATTTGCGATTCGGGCAGCAAGCCGCAGTGGGAATCGCTGATCTGTCGCAGCAGTTTGTCCCTCACTGATGCCGCATTGCTGCGCGCACCGCTCAGTGGCGGAGGCTCACGATAAACCGCGCGGATTTCGTCGTTGTCGAGATTGGCCGCCAGCAGCGGATACGGTTGCGAAAGCCCGAAGCGCACGATCGGCCCATAAAGCGCCCAGTCCCAGCCGTCCTGCCAGTCCAGTGCCTTGGCAACATCGGCGGATGCCGGCATCTGGCGCGCGGCAGGCACTTTCGACTGTTGATCCGCTGTGAACATTTCCAGCAGCAGACTGCCTTGCTGGCGCTGCTCGCCGAGCGCTTGCAGCAGCCATAACTGCGCAGCGTGGTGATCGGCACTGTCATGCTGCTCGCCAATGATCAGTCGCTCGGATTGCGCAAGACGCGTCACCAGTTGCTCTGGGGTCAGCATTTCACCGCTGTGCAGGTCGCGAATCTCGCCACCGACCGGTGCTGGCGCAACAGCATGCTGACACCCTGCAAGCAACATCAGCATCAACAACCACAGTCCTCGCATGTACACACCTCGACGATCCAGTCAGCGGGCGATGATTAGCGGATGGCCGCGCTCCGGGTGCGGCTGCACCAGCACTTCCAGTCCGAACACCGCTTGCAGTGTATCCGGGCGCAGCACCTGCTCCGGCGTATCCAGGGCCACTGGTCGGCCATTTTCCAGCAGCAGGATGCGGTCACAGTAACGCGCGGCGAGGTTCAGATCATGCAGGATCACCAGCACTGCCGCGCCGCGATCGGCGAATTCACGCACCGCCTGCAAGGTGGTGTGTTGGTGCAGCGGATCGAGCATCGATGTCGGCTCGTCGAGCAACAGCGTTTGCCCGGCCTGCCCCGGCCATAGCTGCGCAAGCACCCGCGCCAGATGCACGCGTTGGCGCTCGCCGCCGGACAACGCCAGATAACTGCGCCCGCTCAGATGCCCGGCATCGGCGGCCGCCAAAGCTGCAGCGATGATTTCCTCGTCACGCACGCGGCCGCTTTGATACGGCAAGCGGCCCATGCCCACCACTTCTTCGACACGGAAGGCAAAGTCCAGCGTCGAAACCTGCGGCAAGACTGCCAAGCGTTGCGCACGCTGGCTTCGCGCCCAGTCGTGCAATGGCTTGCCGTCAAGCGACACCTCGCCCGCGCTGGCGACCAACTCGCCGCACAACGCGCCGAGCAAAGTGCTTTTGCCCGCACCGTTCGGGCCGAGTACGCCGAGCACTTCGCCCGCTTCGAGTTGCAAAGTGACTTCGTCGAGCACGGTTTTGCGCCCGCGTTGAATCTGCAGATTGTGCGCACGCAGCATCAGGCCCGCCCTCGCAGCAGCAGATACAGAAAGAACGGCGCGCCGATAAACGCCGTGACGATACCGATCGGCAATTCCGCCGGCGCCAGAGCCAGACGCGCCACCAGATCGGCGAGCAACAACAGGCTGCCACCGGCCAGCACCGAGGCCGGCAACAGCACGCGGTGGTCTGGCCCGGCGAGCAGTCGCACAAGATGCGGCACCACCAGCCCGACGAAACCGATCATGCCCGCCGCCGCCACCGCCGCGCCGACACCCAGCGCGGTGCAGAACACCAGTTCACGCTTGAGCCGCTCGACGTCGATCCCCAAATGCCCGGCCTCCGACTCGCCGAGCAACAACGCATTCAAGGCCTTGGCCCGCCGCGGCAGCCATAACGCGACTCCGGCGCTGATGATCAACAAGGGCCACAGCCGCGCGTAACTGGCGCCATTGAGGCTGCCGAGATTCCAGAAGGTCAGCGTGCGCAGGGTCGCGTCATCCGCCAGATAGGTGAACAGGCCGACGGCCGAGCCGGCCAGCGCCGTCAGCGCGATGCCCGCCAGTAACATCGTTGCGACGTGGGTCTGCCCGTTGCGCCGGCCGAGTCGGTAGACCAGCGCCGTTACGCCGAGTCCGCCGAGAAACGCGCACACCGACAACAGATAAGGCGCAAACCCTTCCGGCACATCGCCAAACACCGTGCCGCCGACAATCGCAATCGCCGCCCCCAGCGCCGCGCCACTGGAAACACCAACCAGCCCCGGATCGGCCAGCGGATTGCGAAACAGGCCCTGCATCGCCACGCCGGAGAGCGCCAGCACACCGCCCACCGCCAGACCGAGCAAGGTGCGCGGAAGACGAATCTGGCCGAGGATCAGTTCAGCCTGCTCCAGGCCGTCCGGCGCCAGCGGCACACCTGACAGACGCAACGCTGCGCGCAACGTGTCGAACAGCGGCAAGCTGACCGGTCCAAGCGCCAACGACAACCAGGTCGCCAGCAGACACAGCAGCGTCAGGCCGATGAACAGGCCGCGCGGTTTGACCAGTGTGGTCATTGGCCGCCCTTGGCTGGATAAAAACCGTCAGACAGGGTTTTCAGCGCAGCCGGCAAGCGCGGCCCGAGTCCGCCGACCAGCAGCGTCGGATCCAGCTCCATCACCCGCCCGGCCTTGGCCGCTCGGCTCGAGTTGAGAATCGGATTTTCCTTGAACAGCGCGGTTTTCGCCGCCTCGCCGCTCAGCGCACGGTCGGCGAATACCAACACTTCGGGATCGAGGCCGGCCAGCGATTCCACCGAAAACGGTTTGTAACCGCTGTGAGTCGCGAGGTTACGTCCGCCTGCCTGTTGCAGCAGCCAATCGGCGGCGGTGTCCTTGCCGGCTATCAGCGGTTTGCCTCCGGCGTGCCCGAGCAACAGCAGCACGCCCGGGGCTTTTTGCGCGGTTTGCGCCTGAGCCACCCGCGCCTGTTGCGCATCGAGTTGCTGTTGATAAGTTTGCAGCAGTTGCTTCGCCTGCGCCTCGGCGCCCAGCAGTTGGCCTAGGTGAGTGAGGTTTTGCGTCAGCGTCGGCAGATCCGCTTGCGCCGAGAATAGCTCCACGCGGACCCTCGCTACCTTGACCTGAGCCAGCACCGGCGGCGGGCCCATTTCTTCGGTGCCGATCAGGACGTCCGGGCGCAGGCTGAGAATGCCCTCGGCGGACAGGCTGCGCTGGTAACCGATGCTCGGCAGCGCTTTGAGCGATTGCGGATGCTGGCTGGTGGTATCGACGCCGACCAGTTTCGCCTCGCCGCCCAGCGCACTGACCCACTCCGACAGTGCACCGCCGGCGCTGACCCAGCGTTGCGGCAAATCAGCCGCGACAGCGTGATGGCTGAACAGCCAGCCGACACACAGCGCAGCAACGCGGATACTCAAGCGCATACACAGCTTCCTTGAACAAGGTTTCCCGGGCATCCGCACAGCGAGCCAAGTATCCTCGACAGCTGTCAGACTCCCTGCGGGAGAAGGCCGCCATTTGATAATTGTTTGCATTTAAACGTCAAGCTCGGACATATCCAGACACGAGCAGACTCTTGAGGATAGCCATGAAGTTTCTCTGCGCCGGCGCTGAGCTGGCCGAAGCCAGCAGTCGCGGCTTCGAAATTGACGGCAACAAACTGCTTGCCGTGCGCCGTGGCGGGCAGGTGTATGTCTATCTCAATCGCTGCCCGCACCGTGGCGTCGGGCTGGAATGGCAACCTGACCGGTTTCTCGACCCGAGCAACAGCCTGATCCAGTGCGCCACCCATGGCGCACTGTTTTTGATCGAGGACGGGGAATGTGTCGCCGGCCCGTGTGCCGGGCAATCGCTCACGGCGATTGAATGCCAGGAAAACGCACAAGGTCTGTGGATAAATGTTTAACCGTTGAGCCGAACCTCGAGTCGGCGGTCGATAACCATTTCCTCATGATCAAGGCGCACGCCGTAAGCCAGCACCTCCACGCCGCAGGCGACTGCTGCGCGCAGCGCCTCGGCGTAGCCCGAATCGATTTCCTCAGCCGGGCGCACGGCTTCGATGCCGGTCAGGTTCACGCAATACAGCTGCACCGCGCGTATGCCGTCGCGCGCCAGATGCGCCAGCTCGCGCAGGTGCTTGGCACCACGCTGGGTCACGGCATCGGGAAACGCTGCCACCGCCGTTCCGTCGAAACCCAGGGTGACGCTCTTCACTTCGACATAAGCCGGGCCGCTCGGGTATTCGAGGCGAAAGTCGATGCGGCTTTTTTCCTGCCCGTAAGCGACTTCGCGCTTCAACGCGGTAAAGCCGTTCAACTCGGTGATGATCCCGGCCTGCAAGGCTTCTTCGACCAGCCCGTTCGCCCGTGCGGTATTCACACAGAACAAGCGCCCCTGCGGGGTTTCGCCGATCTCCCAGGTGCCGGGCAGCTTGCGCTTCGGGTCGTTCGAGCGGCTGAACCAGACCTGTCCGCCCTCGACCTGACAATTAAGCATCGACCCGGTGTTCGGGCAGTGAATGGTCAGCAACTCGCCGCTAACGGTTTCGATGTCGGCGAGGAAACGTTTGTACCGGCGAATCAGGCGCGCTTCTTCAAGCTGTGGATAAAAGCGCATCAGCGTTGCCAGCTCTTCAGGCCACGGGCAATACGCTCCACCGCTTCCTGTAAGCGATCAAGGTTTTGCGTGTAGGCAAAACGCACGTGGTGGCTGGCTTGGTGACGGCCAAAATCCAGACCCGGCGTGAAGGCAACGTGCTCGGTTTCGAGGAAATGCTGGCAGAACGCGAAGGCATCGCCGCCGAACTGGCTGATATCGGCATACAGATAAAACGCGCCTTCAGGCTCGACGGCGATGTTGAAGCCCAGCTCACGCAACGCTGGCAAAAGGTAATCGCGGCGACGGCCGAATTCGGCGCGGCGCTCCTCGAAAATGGCGATCGTCGCCGGCTCGAAACAGGCCAGGGCCGCGTGCTGCGCCATGCTCGGCGCGCTGATGTAAAGGTTTTGCGCAAGTTTTTCCAGCTCACTGACCGCTGCGTCCGGCGCGACCAGCCAGCCGAGGCGCCAACCGGTCATGCCGAAATACTTGGAAAAGCTGTTGAGCACAAACGCACCGTCATCCACTTGCAGAACACTGGCGGCATCGGTGCCGTACGTCAGGCCGTGATAGATCTCGTCCACCACCAGATGACCGTGATGCGCCTTGATGGCCGTGGATAACCCTGCCAGTTCATCGCGAGTCAGAATCGTCCCGGTCGGGTTGGCCGGCGACGCGACCAAGGCGCCGACGCTGTCGCGATCCCAATGCCGCTCGACCAGATCGGGGGTCAGTTGATAACGCACGTCCGGCCCGACCGGGACCAGTTGCGCCGCGCCTTCGACCAGCCGCAGGAAGTGTCGGTTACACGGGTAGCCGGGGTCAGCCAGCAGCCAGTGTTTGCCCGGATCGACCAGCAACGCACTGGCCAGCAGCAGCGCACCGGAGCCGCCCGGGGTGATCAGAATCCGTCGCGGATCGATGTTCAGCCCATACCGCGACTGATAGAACCCGGCGATTGCCTCACGCAACTCAGGAATCCCGCGCGCCGCGGTGTAGCGGGTCTTGCCCGCCGTCAGCGCCGCTTGCCCGGCGCGAATGATCGGTTCGGCGGTGGTGAAGTCCGGCTCGCCGATTTCCAGGTGGATCACGTCATGCCCGGCGGCCTGCAATTCATTGGCCCGCGCCAGCAGCGCCATCACATGGAACGGTTCGATCGCACGACTGCGCGCACTGTAGGGGGCCATTGAAATGCCTTCGACGGGAAAAAAGAGACGATTCTACCTGTCTGCCGGAACGAGCGAGAACCCGTGAAGGTCACAGCCTCAAGAACGCTGGACTGTAACGATCTGAACGTACGCTCCAGGATTGACTAAAATCAGTGATTGAACAGGTCTCCTTTCCCACAGACACGGCTTGCCAAACATCTGCAAGCGCCACCCGCCGGGGGCTCGACATCCGGGAGTAGCGCAGGCTGATTTGATCTGGTAAGTTCGCCCGCTTGCAGCCGCAGGGCCGGCAGGTGTCGGTGATGGAGCAATCCTGCGCAATGGATTACAAGAGTAGAGGCGGTCTATTTCATGTCCACCCAAGCAAAGCAACAGCAGCAAGCGACGATCAGCGGCTTCGAACCTTACGTTCCGAAGGCGGGTGAAGAGTACATGGGCGCTCCGATGCGCGCGCACTTCACCAAGATCCTGAACAAGTGGAAACTGGACTTGATGCAGGAAGTCGACCGTACGGTTGATCACATGAAAGACGAAGCGGCCAACTTCCCTGACCCGGCCGACCGTGCCAGCCAGGAAGAAGAGTTCGCCCTCGAACTGCGCGCCCGCGACCGCGAGCGCAAGTTGATCAAGAAAATCGACAAGACCCTGCAACTGATCGAAGACGAAGAATACGGCTGGTGCGAATCCTGCGGCATCGAGATCGGCGTCAAGCGCCTCGAAGCCCGCCCGACGGCGGATCTGTGCATCGACTGCAAGACCCTGGCGGAAATCAAGGAAAAACAGGTCGGCAAGTGATTTTGACCTGAACGAAAAACGGAGCGTGCGAACGCTCCGTTTTTGTTTCTGCCTTTTGCCTTCACTTCTGTGTAGGAGTGAGCCTGCTCGCGATGGCGGTGTAACCAGCAACATCAATGTTGTATGACCCACCGTCATCGCGAGCAGGCTCACTCCTACAAGTTGACCTGCGTACTCCCTGAAAAGTAGCTTCGCTTTCATGACTGCCAAAACCCCGGCCTATATCGGCCGCTTCGCCCCGACCCCCAGTGGCCATTTGCACTTCGGTTCACTGGTCGCCGCGCTCGCCTCTTACCTCGACGCCCGTTCGGTCGGCGGGCGCTGGCTGGTGCGCATGGAAGATCTCGATCCGCCGCGCGAGGAGCCCGGCGCGCAAGCGGCGATTCTCAAGGCGCTGGAGAGTTACGGTTTCGAATGGGACGGCGAGATGGTGCGCCAGAGCGATCGCTACGACGCCTACGCTGAAGTGCTCAACAGCCTGTTCAATCATGGTCTGGCGTACGCCTGCACCTGTTCGCGCAAACAGCTCGAGCCTTACAACGGCATTTATCCGGGCTTTTGTCGCAATGCCGGTCATGATCAACAGGACGCGGCGATCCGCCTGCGCGTGCCGGAACTGGAATATCACTTCATCGACCGCGTGCAGGGGGAATACCGCCAGCACCTGGGCCGGGATGTCGGCGATTTCGTGATTCGTCGTCGCGACGGGCTCTACGCCTATCAACTGGCGGTGGTGCTCGATGACGCCTGGCAAGGCATCACCGACATCGTGCGCGGCGCCGATCTGCTCGACTCGACGCCGCGCCAGTTGTATCTGCAGGAATTGCTCGGCTTGCGTCAGCCGCGCTACCTGCATTTGCCGCTGATCACCCAGCCGGACGGCAACAAGCTCGGCAAGTCCTACCGCTCACCGCCGCTTGCGGCCGATCAGGCCACACCGTTACTGCTGCGAGCCCTGCGCGCATTAGGGCAAAAACCCGGCACCGAACTCGCCCACGCTTCGCCGCGGGAACTGCTCGCATGGGGCAGCGCGCACTGGGATGCCACGCGGATCCCGCGCACACTGACCCTGCCCGAGGCGCAACTGCAATGACACCCCTTGCAGTCACGCGCCCATCCGTTACCATCGCCGCACGTTTTCGGGCACGCGCATAAAAAAGAGAGGCCGGGATGTACATCTATCGCTTGGTCCTGCTTTTAGTCGTGGGGATCTACCTGTTTTCCCCCGCCATCATGGATTGGTGGATCGACGCTACGGGCGCCTGGTATCGCCCCTATCTGCTCTGGCTGATCCTGATTGTCGTGACCTTCATCCTGCAGAGCCAAAAAGATGCCGATGAGCTTTAGCCTGACCCAGATGATCCTGGTCAGCGCCGCGTACCTGGCGGCGCTGTTTGGCGTTGCATGGGTCAGCGAACGGGGCATGATCCCGCGCGCGATCATTCGCCACCCGCTGACCTACACTTTGTCGTTGGGCGTCTACGCCAGTGCCTGGGCGTTCTACGGCACGGTCGGCCTCGCCTATCAATATGGCTACGGCTTTCTTTCGAGTTACCTCGGCGTGTCCGGTGCGTTTCTGCTGGCGCCGGTGCTGCTTTATCCGATCCTGAAAATCACCCGCACCTATCAACTGTCGTCGCTGGCGGACCTGTTCGCGTTTCGTTTTCGCAGCACCTGGGCCGGCGCGCTGACGACGATTTTCATGCTGATTGGCGTGCTGCCGCTGCTGGCCCTGCAGATTCAGGCCGTGGCCGATTCGATCGGCATCCTCACCGGCGAGCCGATCCAGAGCCGCGTCGCCCTGGCATTTTGCGCGCTGATCATTCTGTTCACGATTTTCTTCGGCTCGCGCCACATCGCTACTCGCGAGAAACACGAAGGGCTGGTATTTGCGATTGCCTTCGAATCGGTGATCAAACTGGTCGCCCTCGGCGGCGTTGGCCTGTACGCGCTGTACGGTGTGTTCGATGGCCCGCAACAGCTTGAACTGTGGCTGTTGCAAAACCAGACCGCCCTCGCCGCGCTGCACACGCCGTTGCAGGAAGGGCCGTGGCGCACGCTGCTGCTGGTGTTCTTCGCTTCGGCGATTGTGATGCCGCACATGTACCACATGACCTTTACCGAAAACCTCAACCCGCGCTCGCTGGTCAGCGCCAGTTGGGGTCTGCCGCTGTTTCTGCTGCTGATGAGCCTGGCGGTGCCGCTGATCCTCTGGGCCGGGCTGAAACTTGGCGCCACCACCAACCCGGAATACTTCACCCTCGGCATCGGTATCGCCGCCAACAGCAAACCGCTGGCGTTGCTGGCTTACGTCGGCGGGCTGTCGGCGGCCAGCGGGCTGATCATCGTCACCACGCTGGCACTGTCAGGCATGGCGCTGAACCATCTGGTGCTGCCGCTCTACCAGCCGCCGGCCGAAGGCAATATCTACCGCTGGCTGAAGTGGACTCGCCGGGCGCTGATCGTGGCGATCATCATGGCCGGTTTCGGCTTCTACCTGATGCTCGGCGCCGAGCAGGATCTGGCCAACCTCGGCATCGTCGCGTTTGTCGCGACCCTGCAATTCTTGCCGGGAGTACTGTCGGTGCTGTACTGGCCGACCGCCAATCGTCGCGGGTTTATCGCCGGTCTGCTGGCGGGGATTCTGGTGTGGGTGGTGACCATGCTGTTGCCGCTGGTCGGCAATCTGCAGGGTTTCTACATCCCTCTGTTGAACATGATCTACGTGCTCGACGACACCAGTTGGCACATGGCGGCCATCGCCTCGCTGGCGGCCAACGTGTTGATGTTCACCTTGATCTCACTGTTCACCAACGCCAGCCCTGAAGAGGCCAGCGCCGCCGAAGCCTGTGCGGTGGATAACGTGCGTCGTCCGCAACGCCGCGAGCTGCACGCCGCCTCGCCGCAGGAATTCGCTACGCAACTGGCGAAACCGCTGGGTGCCAAGGCTGCGCAGAAAGAAGTCGAGCAAGCGCTGCGTGATCTGTATCTGCCATTCGACGAGCGCCGCCCGTACGCCTTGCGCCGTTTGCGCGACCGCATCGAGGCCAACCTGTCCGGGCTGATGGGCCCGAGCGTCGCGCAGGACATGGTCGAAACCTTCCTGCCGTACAAGGCCGGCGGCGAAAACTACGTCACCGAAGACATCCACTTCATCGAAAGTCGCCTTGAGGATTACCACTCGCGCCTCACCGGGCTTGCCGCCGAACTCGATGCGCTGCGCCGCTATCACCGCCAGACCTTGCAGGAACTGCCGATGGGCGTCTGCTCGCTGGCCAAGGATCAGGAGATCCTGATGTGGAACAAGGCCATGGAAGAACTCACCGGGATTGCCGCGCAGCGTGTCGTCGGCTCGCGCTTGAGTACCATTGGCGAGCCGTGGAAAGATCTGTTGCAGGGCTTCATCGATCTGCCCGATGAGCATTTGCACAAACAGCACCTGACCCTCGATGGCCAGACCCGTTGGCTGAACCTGCACAAAGCGGCGATCGATGAACCGCTGGCGCCGGGTAACAGTGGTCTGGTGTTGCTGGTGGAAGACCTGACCGAAACACAGATGCTCGAAGACAAACTGGTGCACTCCGAACGTCTGGCCAGCATCGGTCGGTTGGCAGCGGGCGTGGCCCACGAAATCGGCAACCCGATCACCGGCATCGCCTGTCTGGCGCAAAACCTGCGCGAAGAACGCGAAGAAGACGGCGAACTGACGGAAATCAGCGGGCAGATTCTCGAACAGACCAAACGCGTCTCGCGCATCGTTCAGTCGCTGATGAGCTTCGCCCATGCTGGCAGCCATCAGCACAGCGACGAGCCGGTTTGCCTGGCCGAAGTGGCGCAGGATGCGATTGGCCTGCTGGCGCTGAACCGACGCAATTTCGAAGTGCAGTTCTATAACCTGTGCGATCCCGATCATTGGGTCGAAGGCGATCCGCAGCGGCTCGCCCAGGTCCTGATCAACCTGCTCTCCAACGCCCGCGACGCCTCGCCGCCGCACAGTGCGGTACGGGTCAAGAGCGAAGCCGGCGAACACACGGTCGATCTGATCGTCGAAGACGAAGGCAGCGGTATTCCGAAGAACATCATGGACCGATTGTTCGAACCTTTTTTCACCACCAAGGATCCGGGTGAAGGCACCGGTCTGGGCCTTGCACTGGTCTATTCCATCGTTGAAGAGCATTATGGACAAATCACCATCGACAGCCCGGCTGATGTAACCAGCCAGCGCGGCACCCGTATCCGGGTGACATTGCCGCGTCATGTCGAAGCGACGTCCGCTGTGAACTGAGACCGTCGAGAGTATCGAATCAATGCCGCACATTTTGATCGTCGAAGACGAAACAATTATCCGCTCCGCCTTGCGCCGCCTGCTGGAACGCAACCAGTACCAGGTCAGCGAAGCCGGTTCAGTGCAGGAAGCACAAGAACGCTTCACCATTCCTACGTTCGATCTGATCGTCAGCGATCTGCGCCTGCCCGGTGCGCCGGGTACCGAGCTGATCAAGCTCGGCCAGGGCACGCCGGTGCTGATCATGACCAGCTACGCCAGCCTGCGCTCGGCGGTCGACTCGATGAAGATGGGCGCGGTCGATTACATCGCCAAGCCTTTCGACCACGATGAAATGCTCCAAGCCGTGGCGCGCATCCTGCGCGATCGTCAGTCGGCACCGGCTGCCGCTGAAACCGCCTCGAGCAAGCCTGCCACTGGCAACGGCAAAGCCTCTGTGGATAACAGCAACGGTGAAATCGGCATCATCGGTTCGTGCCCGCCGATGCAGGATCTGTACAGCAAGATCCGCAAAGTCGCGCCGACCGATTCCAATGTGCTGATCCAGGGCGAGTCCGGTACCGGCAAGGAACTGGTCGCCCGCGCCCTGCACAACCTGTCAAAGCGCGCCAAGGCGCCGATGATCTCGGTGAACTGCGCGGCCATTCCGGAAAGCCTGATCGAGTCCGAACTGTTCGGCCACGAGAAAGGCGCGTTCACCGGCGCCAGCGCCGGGCGTGCCGGTCTGGTCGAAGCGGCGGACGGCGGCACGCTGTTCCTCGACGAGATCGGCGAACTGCCGCTGGAAGCCCAGGCTCGCCTGCTGCGGGTATTGCAGGAAGGCGAAATTCGCCGGGTCGGCTCGGTGCAGTCGCAGAAAGTCGACGTGCGCCTGATTGCCGCGACCCATCGCGACCTCAAGAGCCTGGCGAAAATCGGTCAGTTCCGTGAAGATCTTTATTACCGTCTGCACGTGATCGCCCTGAAGTTACCGGCCCTGCGTGAGCGTGGCGCCGACGTCAACGAAATCGCCAATGCTTTCCTTGCCCGCCAGAGCGCGCGCATCAACCGTACCGACCTGAAGTTTGCCGCCGATGCCGAACAGGCCATCCGGCATTATTCCTGGCCGGGTAACGTGCGTGAGCTGGAAAACGCAGTCGAGCGTGCAGTGATTCTGAGCGAGAGCGCGGAAATCTCCGCCGACCTGCTGGGTATCGACATCGAGCTGAGTGATCTGGACGACGACGAGTTCATCGGCCTGCCGCCACAAACGGCAGGTAACACCAGCAACAACAGTCATGAGCCGACTGAAGACCTGTCACTGGAAGACTACTTCCAGCACTTCGTCCTCGAGCATCAGGACCACATGACCGAGACCGAACTGGCGCGCAAACTGGGCGTGAGTCGCAAATGCCTGTGGGAACGCCGTCAGCGCCTGGGCATTCCACGGCGCAAGACCGGGGTAGCGAGCGAGAGCTGAACGTTACCTGTCGCCTGCGCGGGTAACGCATGAGATTGTGAAAAAACTGTTACCGCCGTCGATTCACGTAACAGAAGCCGGGGTTATCGGTAACGAAACCCCGGCTTTTTTTCGCCCCTGCAAAACGGTTATAACGACCTAACCCCTTGTTTTGCTGGGGTTCGAAAAAGTTGGCACGCACCCTGCTATATGTTTGGTACAAGAACAATAACAAGCAATGCACAAGACAATAAAAATAAGACGAATCGACTCACGCACAATAAAAACAAGACGGCGAGAGGCGCAGCTAACTGATTCTTTTGGAGAGGCGTTGTATTTGGGGCTTGCCCCACGACCAGGCCGAGAACAACAAAAACTGTCCTAAGACAGAGCCTGTACTGGTTGGATCGACAGATCACTGCAATTCAGCGACCAAAGCAATCCGTTTGCTCTTGGCTCCCGATTGGGAGGGTCACGAAGGAAACACTTCGTGGCGAGGGCACTCAACAAAAACAAGAAGCCCGAATCAATAATAAAAAGAGCACGCAACTACTTCTTGGGGAGCTTCGGCTCCCCTTGTAGTTTCTCCCCCCGATGAAATCCCCCTGCTTTGCCTCGCTCGACCCTTGCAGCTTGCGGCTTACAGCTCATATCTGCGGTGTCCTACACCATCCCTCGACTAAATGCTAGAATCTGCGCCCATCATGCGGTCATTCTTTGGTATGGCCGAACATTCCTTCAAACAGTGCATCCCATGCTGAAGAAGCTGTTCCAGTCATTCCGAACTCCCGTGCGTCGTACGCAACACATCCGCAGCACCCCTGAAGTGCTCAACAGCGGTCAACATTCGCTGCAGAAAACGCAATTCAGCCGCTATGCGGTGAATATCGTCGAACGCCTGCAAGGTGCCGGTTACCAGGCGTATCTGGTCGGCGGTTGCGTGCGCGACATGCTGCTGGGCATCACGCCCAAGGATTTCGACGTCGCCACCAGCGCCACGCCCGAGCAAGTGCGTGCCGAATTTCGCAATGCGCGGATCATCGGCCGGCGTTTCAAGCTGGTGCACATCCATTTCGGTCGCGAAATCATTGAAGTCGCGACCTTCCGCGCCAATCACCCGGTCAACGAAGACGACGAAGACAGCAACCAGTCTTCGCGCAACGAGAGCGGGCGGATTCTGCGTGACAACGTTTACGGCACCCTGGAAGAAGACGCGCAACGCCGCGACTTCACCATCAACGCCCTGTACTACGATCCGGTCAGCGAGCGCATCCTCGACTACGCCAACGGCGTACACGACATCCGCAATCACCTGATCCGGCTGATCGGTGACCCGAAGCAGCGTTACCAGGAAGACCCGGTGCGTATGCTGCGGGCCGTGCGCTTCGCCGCCAAGCTCAACTTCGGCATCGAAAAGCACACGGTGCAGCCGATCCGCGAACTGGCGCCGATGCTGCGCGAGATTCCTTCGGCGCGGCTGTTCGAAGAAGTGCTCAAGCTGTTCCTCTCGGGCCACGGCGCGATCACCTTCGAAATGCTCGTCGATCTGCAACTGTTCGCCCCGCTGTTCCCGGCCAGTGCCGAGGCGCTGGAATACAACCCGGAATACACCCACACGCTGATCAGCGAAGCCCTGACCAACACCGACCTGCGCATCAAGCAGAACAAACCGGTGACCCCGGCGTTCCTGTTTGCCGCCCTGCTCTGGCCGGCCCTGCCGGCGCGCGTGTTGCGCTTGCAGGAACGTGGCATGCCGCCGATCCCGGCAATGCAGGAAGCCGCCCATGAGCTGATCGCCGAGCAGTGCCAGCGCATCGCGATTCCGAAACGCTTCACCATGCCGATCCGTGAGATCTGGGACATGCAGGAGCGCCTGCCACGGCGCAGCGGCAAGCGTGCCGACCTGCTACTGGACAACCCGCGTTTCCGTGCCGGTTACGATTTCCTGCTGCTGCGTGAAAGCGCTGGTGAGGAAACCGACGGTCTTGGCGAATGGTGGACCGACTATCAGGACGCCAACGACAGCGAACGTCGCGACATGATCCGCGACCTCGGCGGCAAGGGTGACGACGCCAGCGGCGCACCACGCAAGCGTCGTCGCAGCAGCGGCGCCAAGCGCAAACGCGCCGGCGCACCGAGCGCTACAGGCGAGTAAAGGCATGGAACGCATCTACATCGGCATGGGCAGCAATCTGGCTGACCCGGCCGAACAGTTGCGCAGCGCCATCGCCGCGCTGGGGCGATTGCCGCGAACCCGTTTTATCGGCGTTTCTGCCTTCTATCAAAGCGACTCGCTGCTGCCGGGCCAACCGCGTTACACCAACGCGGTCGCCGCGCTCGACACCGACCTCGCGCCGTTGACGCTGCTCGACGCATTGCAGGCGATCGAAAACGATCAGGGCCGCGAACGTCTGGAACGCTGGGGCCCGCGCACGCTGGATCTGGATATCCTTTTGTTTGGCGATCGCCTGATCAACGAGCCACGATTGAAGGTTCCGCATTATCAGATGCAGGAGCGTGCGTTTGTGTTGTATCCCCTGGCTGAACTGGCGCCGCAGGATCTGCGCCTGGCCGATGGCCGCAGTCTTGTCGACCTGCTGGCGGCGTGCCCGTTCGTCGGCCTGGAACGCATCTCCCAAGGCTGATAAAAATCCAGATTGTAGGAGTGAGCCTGCTCGCGATAGCGGTGGGTCAGTCAGAGAAATGTTGATTGACCCACCGCTATCGCGAGCAGGCTCACTCCTATAGCTGATCGCATCATATTCACGATTATTGTCCGACAAAAAAGCCTCGAATCAGCCCCGCCGCGCCGCTGAATCGCATCAGTAACGCCGGTAACACCGCGCGCGTAACAATGCGGTAACACACGCAATTGACTTCCGCTTGGCTCCTCACGACTATAGGCGTCCCGCTGCCGCCAACCCGGCACATACGGGCGCAATCCAGGCCTTATAAGCACGACAAAAGAGCGTGCGCCTGAGTAGATGACGAATCACGCGCGTTACTCGCTGTAGTTTCCAGAGCGCCTGAACGAGGATTTTTTACATGCCAGCCATTACCCTGACCACGCTCCAGAGCCTCAAGCAGAAAGGTGAAAAGATCACCATGCTGACCTGCTATGACGCGACCTTCGCCCACGCCTGCAACCAGGCCGGTGTCGAAGTGCTGCTGGTGGGCGACTCCCTCGGCATGGTCTTGCAAGGTCACGACAGTACTTTGCCGGTGACCACCGCAGAAATGGCCTATCACACCGCCTGCGTCAAACGCGGCAACAGCGACGCGCTGATCCTCGCCGATCTGCCTTTCATGGCCAACGCCACCCTCGAACAGACCCTGAGCAACAGCGCCACGCTGATGCAGGCCGGTGCGCACATGGTCAAGGTCGAAGGCGCGTTGTGGCTGGCCGAGTCGATCCGCCTGCTCGCCGAACGCGGTGTGCCGGTCTGCGCGCACATGGGGCTGACCCCGCAAGCGGTGAACATTCTCGGTGGCTATAAAGTGCAGGGTCGCAACGAGAACCAGGCGCGGCAGATGCGCGCCGATGCGATCTCGCTGGAACAGGCCGGTGCAGCGATGCTGCTGCTTGAATGCGTGCCCAGCGAATTGGCCGCAGAGATCAGCCAGGCGGTGAAGATTCCGGTGATTGGTATCGGCGCCGGTAACGCTACCGACGGCCAGGTTCTGGTACTGCACGACATGCTCGGCCTGTCGATCACCGGGCGCGTGCCGAAATTCGTCAAGAACTTCATGCACGGCCAGGACAGCATCCAGTCGGCGCTGAAGGCTTACGTCAGCGAAGTCAAAGCCACCACGTTCCCTGGCATCGAACACGGATTCTCCGCATGAACACCGTCAAAACCGTACGCGAACTGCGCGCCGCCGTCGCCCGCGCGCGCAGCGAAGGCAAGCGCATCGGCTTCGTGCCGACCATGGGCAACCTGCACAGCGGTCACGTCGCGCTGGTGACCAAAGCCACGCAACGAGTGGATTTCGTCGTCGCGAGCATTTTCGTCAACCCGCTGCAATTCGGCGCCGGCGAAGACCTCGACAAATACCCGCGCACGCTGGCAGCCGATCAGGAAAAACTGCTCGCGGCTGGCTGCTCGCTGCTGTTCGCCCCGACCGTCGAGGAAATGTACCCCGACGGCATGGCCGGGCAGACCCGCGTCAGCGTCCCGCAATTGTCCGAAGGCCTGTGTGGCGCCAGCCGTCCCGGGCACTTCGAAGGCGTGGCGACCGTTGTCAGCAAACTGTTCAACATGGTCCAGCCGGACCTGGCGATTTTCGGCCAGAAGGATTATCAGCAACTGGCGGTGATCCGCGCGCTGGTGCATGACCTGAACATGCCGATCCAGATCATCGGCGAGCCGACCGTACGCGCCGCCGATGGCCTGGCGCTGTCCTCGCGCAACGGCTTCCTCAGCGAGGAACAACGTGCGGTGGCACCGGCGGTGTATCGCTCGCTGAGCAACATTGCCGAATCGATCAAGCAAGGTGAACGGGATTTCCCGGCGCTGATCAGTGCGCAGTTGCAAGCGCTTGAAGCGGCCGGCCTGCGCCCGGATTATCTGGAGATCCGCCACGGTTTGACCCTGCGTCCGGCAACGGCTGAGGATCGCGATCTGGTGATTCTGGTGGCGGCGTTTCTGGGCACCACGCGGTTGATCGATAACCTGCATTTGAATCTGGATAGCGCCGTTTAAGCCTCACCGCAATCCCCCTGTGGGGAGCCTGCTCGCGAAAGCGGAGTGTCATTCAGCACATGGGTTGACTGACACAACGCCTTCGCGAGCAGGCTCGCTCCCACAATGGTTTTGAGTGTAAATGAAGATCTCATTCCAGCTGGATTGCCGCTCTCATAGCCTTCGGGCACACTGCCCGCCGTTCGATTCCAAACCGGGAAAACCCCAATGCACGCGATCATGCTCAAGGCCAAACTGCACCGCGCCGAAGTCACCCATGCGGTGCTCGATTACGAAGGTTCGTGCGCCATCGATGGCGAATGGCTGGACCTGTCCGGCATTCGTGAATACGAGCAGATCCAGATTTACAACGTCGACAACGGCGAGCGTTTCACCACCTACGCGATTCGTGGCGAAGAAGGTTCGCGGATGATCTCGGTCAACGGTGCTGCGGCGCACAAGGCCAGCGTCGGTCATCGTGTGATCATCTGCGCTTACGCCCATTACAGCGAAGCCGAGCTGGTCAACTTCAAGCCGCGCATGCTCTACATGGCGCCCGGCAACGAGCTGAGCCACACCAGCAATGCCATCCCCGTTCAGCTCGCCTGAACCGCCGCAGCGCCCGCTCCCCCTCCGTTTGTCGGCCAAATCCCTGTTCGGATGTTAAAAAAGTACAGGGATCTGGTCAGACAAAGTCAAGACAGATCGCAGCGCGAGGTTTACTGTATTCGCCCTGCGTCCGCAAATCGTGTCGATGCAGTCGATCCCGCGCCTTAACAGCGGCGTGCCGGGTCTGTTCAGTGTTCAAAAGGCCGTTCAAGTAAAAAGGAAAACCGCAGCGATGGCGTACTACCGCACTCCTCATGACGTTACCGCTCTGCCTGCCTGGCAAGCGTTGAAAGATCACCGCCAAGCCATGCAGGATTTCAGCATGCGCGAAGCCTTCAACGCCGATCCGCAGCGCTTCAATCAGTTCACTCTCAGCAGCTGCGGACTGTTTCTCGATTATTCGAAGAATTTGATCAACGCCGAGACCCGCAATTTGCTGGTGGGTCTGGCCAATGAAGTCGACCTCAAGGGCGCGATCAAAGCGCTGTTCGACGGCGAGATCGTCAACGCCTCCGAAGGCCGCCCGGCGCTGCATACCGCTTTGCGCCGTCCGGTCGGCGACAAGCTGTCGGTCAATGGCGTCAACGTGATGCCGGACGTCCACAAGGTGCTCAACCAGATCACCGATCTGGTCGGCCGCATCCACGACGGTCTGTGGCGCGGTTACACCGAAAAGCCGATCACCGACGTGGTCAACATCGGCATCGGTGGCTCGTTCCTCGGTCCGGAGCTGGTTTCTGAAGCGCTGCTGTCGTACGCGCAGAAAGGCGTGCGCTGCCACTATCTGGCGAACATCGACGGCAGTGAGTTCCACGAGCTGACGCAAAAACTGCGTGCCGAGACCACGCTGTTCATTGTTTCGTCGAAATCCTTCAACACCCTCGAAACCCTGAAGAACGCCCAGGCCGCGCGTGCCTGGTACCTGGCGCAGGGCGGTTCGGAAGCCGAGCTGTATCGTCACTTCATTGCCGTTTCGAGCAACAACGCTGCTGCCGTTGCGTTCGGTATCCGCGAAGAAAACATCTTCCCGATGTGGGACTGGGTCGGCGGCCGTTACTCGCTGTGGTCGGCGATCGGTCTGCCAATCGCCTTGGCCATCGGCATGTCCAACTTCAAGGAACTGCTGTCCGGTGCCTACACCATGGACCAGCATTTCCAGACCGCGCCGTTCGAACAGAACATGCCGGTGCTGCTGGCCCTGCTCGGCGTGTGGTATGGCAACTTCTGGGGCGCGCAAAGCCACGCGATCCTGCCGTACGACCATTACCTGCGCAACATTACCAAGCACTTGCAACAGCTGGACATGGAATCCAACGGCAAGAGCGTGCGCCAGGACGGCACCTCGGTGTCGACCGATACCGGTCCGGTGATCTGGGGCGGCGTCGGCTGCAACGGTCAGCACGCCTACCACCAGTTGCTGCACCAGGGCACCCAGTTGATTCCGGCCGACTTCATTGTGCCGATCGTCAGCTTCAACCCGGTCGCCGATCACCACCAGTGGCTGTACGCCAACTGCCTGTCGCAGAGCCAGGCGCTGATGCTCGGCAAGACCCAGCCGGAAGCCGAAGCCGAGCTGCGCGACAAAGGCATGAGCGAAGAAGACGTGCGCAAACTCGCGCCGCACAAGGTGATTCCGGGCAACCGTCCTAGCAACACCCTGGTGGTTGAGCGCATCAGCCCGCGTCGTCTCGGCGCACTGGTGGCGATGTATGAACACAAGGTGTTCGTGCAAAGCGTGGTCTGGGGTATCAACGCCTTCGATCAGTGGGGCGTGGAGCTGGGCAAGGAACTGGGCAAAGGCGTCTACAACCGCCTGGTCGGCAGCGACGAAACCGTTGCTGACGATGCCTCGACTCAAGGCCTGATCAACTATTTCCGCGGGCGTCACCGCGGTTGATTTGATGGCCTGGCCCACAAGGTTTGGCTCAACCCAAATCCTGTGGGCACAGTGATCCCTTGTAGGAGTGAGCCTGATCGCGATAGCGGTGTATCAGTCAGCATTGATGTTGAATGATTCATCGCTATCGCGAGCAGGCTCACTCCTACAGTTGTTTTGGGGCGCCTTCAAAGTCAGGTCCAGCCATCAGTTTCCTGATCCGGCTTGAACCCTTGCGTCTCTCGGCGCATCTTTATCCTTGTCGCACCACAAGAATAAGGAACCGTCATGTTCGATATCAGTACGTTCCCCAAAGCCGATGCCGTGCGCCGGGCTGCTCAGTTGAGTCAGGACGATTATCGGCGTCTGTACCGCGAATCCATTGAACACCCCGACACCTTCTGGGCCGAACAGGCCACACGCTTCCTCGACTGGAGCACGCCGTGGCAAGCCGTGCAGCGCTGCGATCTGCAAACCGGTGAAGCCGCCTGGTTTGCCGGCGGCAAACTCAACGTCAGCTACAACTGCATCGACCGCCACCTCGCAAAACGCGGTGAACAGACCGCGCTGCTCTGGGAAGGCGACGACCCTGCAGAATCGGCGCAGATCACTTACAAAAAACTTCATCACCACGTTTGCCGACTGGCCAATGTGCTGAAAAGCCGTGGGGTGAAAAAAGGCGACCGGGTGTGCATCTACATGCCGATGATCCCGGAAGCTGCCTACGCCATGCTCGCTTGCGCGCGGATCGGTGCCATCCATTCGGTGGTGTTTGGCGGTTTCTCCCCCGACTCATTGCGTGACCGTATTCTCGATGCTGATTGCCGCACGGTGATCACCGCCGACGAAGGCGTGCGCGGCGGCAAGTTCGTGCCGTTGAAACACAATGTCGATAAAGCCCTGCAAAATTGCCCCGACGTCAGCACCGTGGTGGTGGTCGAGCGCACCCAGGGCAAGGTCGACTGGGCCGAGGGCCGTGACGTCTGGTATCACCAGGCCGTGCGCGAAGTCAGCGACGATTGCCCTCCAGAACCGATGGACGCCGAAGACCCGCTGTTCATCCTCTACACCTCCGGCAGTACCGGCAAACCCAAGGGCGTGCTGCACACCACCGGCGGCTACCTGCTGCAAGCGGCGATGACCTTCAAATACGTACTCGACTACCGTGACGGCGAAGTGTTCTGGTGTACCGCCGACGTCGGCTGGGTCACCGGCCACAGTTACATTGTCTACGGCCCGCTGGCCAACGGCGCAACCACGCTGATGTTCGAAGGCGTGCCAAGTTACCCGAGCAGTTCGCGATTCTGGCAGGTCATCGATAAACACAACGTCAACATTTTCTACACCGCGCCGACCGCACTGCGCGCGTTGATGCGCGAAGGTGCCGGGCCGCTGAAGGAAACTTCGCGGCAGAGCCTCAGATTACTCGGCAGCGTCGGTGAGCCAATCAACCCGGAAGCGTGGGAATGGTATTTCAACGTGGTCGGCGAACAACGTTGCCCTATCGTCGACACCTGGTGGCAGACCGAAACCGGCGGCATCATGCTCAGCCCGCTGGTCAGCGCCCAGCGGATCAAACCGGGTTGCGCCACGCAGCCGATGTTCGGCGTGCAGCCGGTATTGCTCGATGAACACGGCAAGGAAATCGCCGGCGCCGGCAGCGGCGTGCTGGCGATCAAATCCAGTTGGCCAGCGCAGATCCGCAGCGTCTACGGCGACCCGCAACGCATGGTCGACACTTACTTCAAACCCTATCCCGGCTACTACTTCAGCGGCGACGGCGCTCGCCGCGATGAGGATGGCGATTACTGGATTACCGGGCGCATTGACGACGTGATCAACGTTTCCGGGCATCGCATCGGCACCGCTGAAATCGAAAGCGCACTGGTGCTGCACGACAGCATCGCCGAAGCGGCAGTGGTCGGTTACCCGCACGACGTCAAAGGCCAGGGCATCTACGCCTTTGTCACCCCCATGGACAGCACCGAAGCGAACGACGAGTTGAAAAAGGACCTGCTGGCGCACGTCAGCAAGGAAATCGGCAGCTTCGCCAAACCGGACCTGATCCAGTGGGCGCCAGCCCTGCCGAAAACCCGTTCGGGCAAAATCATGCGGCGGATCCTGCGCAAGATTGCCTGCAATGAGCTCGACAGCCTGGGTGACACCTCGACATTGGCAGACCCGAGTGTGGTGCAGACGTTGGTCGATAAACGGCTCAACCAATAAAAGCTGCAAGTTTCGAGCTGCAAGCTGCAAGCTGAAGCGGTCCGCATTGACTTGTAGCTTGCAGCTCGCCGCTTGAAGCTCCCAACTGATAGACTCCGCGTTTTTTCAGCAAGGCGCCCGCATGTCTTCCTTGAATCAGGCGCTGCGCGCCGCCCTCGATCAACGCCAGGACCTGCTCGCTGCGCTGCACAGCCAGGGCACCGATTGCTATCGCTTGTTCCATGGCAGCCAGGAAGGCGCCGGCGGCCTGACCATCGACCGCTACGGCCCGCAACTGCTGGTGCAGAGTTTCCACCAGACGCTGGAGCGCGACGACCTGCTGCAACTGCACACCATGGTCAACCAGACCCTGGGTTTTGAATCCCTGCTGGTCTACAACGACCGTTCCCGGGGCAACTCGCGCATCGATCGCGAAGACCACGTCTATAAAGCCGACGAAGCCGCGCTGGCAGATCTGGTCGGTCACGAATGGGGCCTCAACTACCGCGTGCGCGGGCGCCATGCCGGGCAGGATCCGCTGCTGTTTCTCGATCTGCGCAACACCCGCGGCTGGGTCAAGGAGCACGCCAAGGGCAAATCGGTGCTTAATCTGTTCGCCTACACCTGCGGCGTGGGGCTGAGCGCTGCGGCCGGTGGTGCGCGCGAGGTGTGCAATCTGGATTTCGCCGAAGGCAATCTGGCGGTCGGTCGCGAAAACGGCCTGCTCAACCCGCATCTGCCTGAAATGCAATTCATCCAGTCCGATTACTTTCCGGCGATTCGCCAACTCGCTGGGCTGCCGATCAGCCAGCGGCGCGGGCAGAAACTGCCGAGCTATCAGCGTCTCGAACAACGTCAATACGATCTGGTGCTGCTCGACCCACCGGCCTGGGCGAAAAGCGCGTTCGGCACCGTCGACCTGCTGCGCGACTATCAAAGCCTGCTCAAACCCGCCCTGCTGACCACCGCCGACAACGGCGTGCTGATCTGCTGCAACAACCTGGCGAAGGTCAGCATGGACGACTGGCGTGAACAGGTTTTGCGCTGCGCCGAGAAGTCCGGTAGGCCGGTGCGCGAATGGAGCGTGATGACCCCTGGCGCCGATTTCCCCTCGATGGATCAGCAACCGCCGTTGAAGACGCTGATTCTGCAGCTCTAATACATTCCTCTAGATAAGCCCCCTCCCCTGTAGGAGTGAGCCTGCTCGCGATAGCGGTGTTTCAGTCAGCCATACTGATACTGACACACCGCTATCGCGAGCAGGCTCACTCCTACAATAGAGATTTTCTCCTACAGAAATTTCTGAACAATCCTGCCCCACATCAAGCGCTTCGGAACCAGATTCGCGTGCCATACTCCAAGGCACTCCGATTCAGACAGATGAAGCCGCACATGCACAAAGGATTGATTCGCGCGATTGGCGCCTTGCTAACCGCTATGGCGCTCTACAGCTTGCTGGGGTTTCTGATTTTGCCGGGCATTGCGCTGCGGATAGCCAATCAGCAACTCGCCAATTACGCGACCGTACCTGCGCATATCCAGCGTATCGAGCTCAACCCGTTCAGCCTTGAACTCACACTGTGGGGGCTGGTCATCGGCGAGCCGGGCAAGGAGCAGGTCGGCTTCGAACGTCTGTACGCCGACCTGCAGATCGACAGCCTGTGGAGCAAGGCCCTGCATCTGTCGAGCATCGAACTGGACAAGCCAAAGACCGAGATCCTCTTCGCCAAGGACGGCAAGCTCAATCTGCTCGGCCTGTTCAATGTGCCGGCGAGCGAACCGACACCCGCCGACCCCGACGCCAAGCCGTTTCCGCTGCGAATCGACAGCATCAAACTGGCCAGTGGCGTGGTGCATTTTGAGGATGTGCGCCCGAGCGAGCCGATCGAATTTCTCTACGACGACCTCAGTTTCGAGCTGAAAAACCTCAGCACCCTGCCCGAAGACAGTGCCGACATGACCCTGGTCGCCATCGGCCCGGCCGGTGGGCGAATCGACTGGAGCGGTAACTTCAGCCTGATTCCGTTCACTTCCGAAGGCACTTTGAAAGTCACCGACGGCCAGATGAAAGCTTTCTGGCCTTATGTACGCGATGCGGTGCCGCTGGTTCTCGAAAACGGCGTCGTCAGCCTCAGCACCGACTACAAACTCAACCTGTCGAAACAAACCGAACTGCTGCTTAACAACGTCGCGGTGAGCATCGCGCCATTCGCCATCAAGGCCCCGGACGGCCGCCCACTGGCCAGGCTTGAACGCCTCGATGTCAGCGAAACCAGCGTCGACCTCGCCAAACAGCAAGTCGTGGTCGGCAAGATCCGCAGCCAGAAACTGGAAACCTGGGCCGCCCTCGAAGCCGACAAGCAACTGGACTGGCAGAAACTGTTTGCCAGCCAACCGTCGAAACCGGCGGCTAAAGCCGCTGCCGAACCGGCCAGTACACCGGCCGCTGCCGATTCACCGAAACCTGAGCCGGCCGCGCCGAGCAAACCGTGGCAAGTGCTGCTCAAAGATGTGCAGTTGCGCAACTACACCGTGCACCTCGCCGATCGCTCGGCGCAACCGCCGGTGACGCTGGACCTGACGCCGCTGAACGTCGATCTGCAGGATTTCGACAGCCTCAATGGTTCGCCCTTCAAGCTCAAGCTCGACAGCGGCGTCGGCAAGCAAGGCAGGATTTTCGCCGACGGCACGCTCAACCTCGCCCCGGTCAACGCGCAACTCAACGTCAAGACTCAGGACATCGACCTGCGCGTCGCCCAGTCGTACATCAATCCGTTCATTCGCCTGGAACTGCGCAGCGGCATGCTCGGCAGCGATCTGAAGATCAATCTCAAGAGTACCGAACCGCTGGCTCTCAACGTGACCGGGCGCGCGCAGATCGATCAGCTGCACACCCTCGACACCCTGAAAACCCGCGACTTCCTCAAGTGGCAGCAAGTGGTCGTCGAAGGCCTGAATTACCAGCACGGTGACAGCCTGTCGATCGACAAGGTCAACCTGTTCCAGCCCTATGCGCGGTTCATGATCAACGATGACCGCAGCACCAACATCGACGACCTGCTGATCCCGCAACCGGCCGATAGCGGCGCAAAAAGCGCAGGCGCCAAACCTGCCAGCAATGAAAAACCTTTGGGCATTCACATCGGCGGCATCGCGATCAACGATGGCTCGGCCAACTTCGCCGACTTCAGCCTGACGCCGAACTTCGCCACCGCCGTGCAGCAACTCAACGGTCAGATCGGCACCATCGACAGCCGTCAGGCGAAACCGGCCAGCGTCGATATCAAAGGCAAAGTCGACCGTTACGCGCCGGTCACCATCAAAGGCGCGGTCAATCCGTTTGACCCGATGGCCAGCCTCGACATCGCCACCAGTTTCAAGCGCGTCGAGCTGACCACACTGACGCCCTACTCCGGCAAGTTCGCCGGTTATCGAATTCGCAAGGGCCGGCTCAATCTCGACCTGCATTACCTGATCACCAAGGGCCAGCTCAAAGCCGAGAACAAAGTGGTGGTCGAGCAATTGCAGCTCGGTGAAAAGGTCGACAGCCCGGATGCCGTGAGCCTGCCGCTGAAACTGGCAATTGCCCTGCTCAAGGACGTCGACGGCAAGATCTCCATCGAACTGCCGGTGACCGGTGACTTGAACAACCCGCAGTTCAGTGTCATGCCGATTGTCTGGCAGACCCTGCGCAACCTGATCGTCAAAGCCGCCGCGGCGCCGTTCAAGATGATTGGCGGGCTGGTCAGTGGTGGTGGCTCCGAGGACCTGGGCACCGTGTCCTTCGCACCGGGCTCCAGCGATCTGAGCAAGGACGCTGAAGCCGCGCTGGTGAAACTGTCTCAGGCGCTCAAGGAACGTCCGGCCTTGCGTCTGGAGATCGAAGGCACCGCCGCAAAAAGCAGCGATGGCCCGCTACTCGCCGAGCAGCGACTGGAACGTGAATATCAGTACAACTACTACAAGATGCTCCAGCGCCGTGGCGATAAAGTCCCGGCGCAGGCCTCGCTCCTGCAAGTACCCGACGGCGAAAAAGCCCCGTTGCTGGAGGGCATCTATCGCACCCGTTTGAAAACCCAGCCACCGGCCGAATGGAAGGATCTGGGCAAGGAAGAACGCACAGCAAAAATGCGCGAAGGCGTGATCAAGTTCTGGAGTGGCAGCGATGTGTTGCTGCGTCAGTTGGGCCAGGACCGCGCCAGCACCATCAAGGATTATCTGGTCGACAAGGGCAAGCTTGAGGACGACCGCGTGTATTTCATCGACGCCAGTCTCGGCGAGGCCGAAAGCGATGGCCGGGTGGTGACGCAAATGCACCTGGATGCAGAGTGATGAATTGCAAATGGCTGGCCGCCGCCGCGCTGGTATTCGCCGCCAGCCATGCCGCCGCGTCCGATACGCTGCGTTGCGGCAGCCAGTTGATCAGCCTTGGCGATCGCAGCAGCGAAGTCCTGCAGAAGTGCGGTGAGCCGGTCAGTCGTGATGTGCTCGGCTACAAGCGCAGCGCCAACCGCCGCGAGGAGTTTCAGGTCGAGGAATGGACTTACGGCCCGAGCAACGGCATGTATCAATACCTGCGCTTCGAGGGCAACCGCTTGCGGCAGATCAACAGCAAGCGCGGCCCCTGATCCAACCCCATCTCCTGTAAGAGTGAGCCTGCTCGCGATAGCTGATTGTCAGTCAACGATTGATCAACTGACAGAACGCTATCGCGAGCAGGCTCACTCCTACCTTTGATCGGGTCGCCCCTGAAATAGAACAGGCCCCGACACAAGTGCCGGGGCCTGTAATGGTCACCTCCGTGTGACCGTTCGCATGAACTCTAAAGGTGCGGCAGACGTATGGCTCGGCCCGTCTGTCGCGTCTTCTCCCGGTCCAGGCGAGAAGCCTTGCCTTACTCGGCTTTCAGGCCGTCAGCGGAGACCGCTTTAACGCCTTTGATTTTTTTGGCGATCGATACGGCTACGTCTTTTTGCGATTCAGTCACTGGGGTGGTCGACGACAGGGATACCACACCTTTGTTGGTTTCTACCTTGATATCGGTGCCTGGAATGCCTTTTTCGGTGACCAGATCAGCTTTGACCTTGGTGGTGATCCAGGTATCGGAAGTGTCCTGCTTCATCTCGGTAACTTCACCGGCAGCCAGAACCATTGGCGACTGGGTAGCCTGAGTGGTCTGGGCGAAAGCGCCGCCAGCCATGGTCAGGGTCAGAGCGGTAGCAGCGGCAGTGATAGCGAACTTCTTCATACGAGTAACTCCTGTTTTTCTGGAAAGTCTGCTGGGATATGTCTTCAGCAGGGTTACCAAGGTAGTTGCGAACGCTGTGCCAACTTTTTTGATTCGATAAAACCCTTACAAAACAATACGTTAACGAAATTACAAATTTTCATTTTCATGCAATTTGCATGACTCGGGCGTATTTCGCATGCAAGTTGCGGTTTTTTGGAAAGTTCATAAGCTGCTGAAATTGTTGAAGCTTTTTTCAAGCGCAGCGCCATGAAAAATGCCCCGCAAAGGCGGGGCATCAGGTTCTGCCGCAGCAGCTTACGTACCGCTGGCAGTGCAGCCTTTTGGCGAATAGTCGGGGGCAACGGTGGTAGCACACGTCCAGACTCCTGCGCCCGTCCCGGAAGACCGCGTCAGCGTAATGGTTTTATCGAGAACCGGACCCGGAGCATTTTTGATCGTGCAGACAATCGACCCTGCGCCAGAAGAAGCTGTGCCGGAGGCGGATACCGAGCAATTGGAAGTGGTGACCGTCGCACTGCCCGCGACGTTAGTCAGTGATGGATCGGTTCCTTGGTTAATGACGTCCTCAAATGGCACCTTCATCGCACTGATCTCCGCCAGCCCCGCCGTCACCTTCGACCGCGCCTGATATTTCGAATACTGCGGCAAGGCAATGGTCGCCAGAATGCCGATGATCGCCACCACGATCAGCAATTCGATCAGGGTAAAACCTTGTTGTTTTTTCATAGACACGCTCCATGCATGAGGGGAAATCTCATGATCTGAAAAAGACCCAGCATAGGCCATGCCAATGCCCCGGAGCCCTGCCTGATGGACGCGAACTGCGCACTGCGCCGTTTCCTACAACCTGCAACCGCACTATCTGACACTTTTTGTCACCTGCACCGGCCATGTTTGGCGCTGTCACTTGACTAGGCTATAAGTCATGAACGGCAAGCGTGCGGAATCCCCATGAATGACATCGCTCTGAGCGGTCTGGCCAAGCAATTGGTGCAGGCCGAACTGCTGACGGAACAAAGTGCCCAGCAAGCCTGGCAACAAGCGCAGCGCAATCGCGTGTCGCTGGTGAACTACCTGGTGCACAACAAACTGGTGAAGAGCCGGCAGATCGCCGAGATTGCCTCGGAACACTTTGGCATGGCCCTGCTCGACCTCAGTTGCCTCGATAAGGAAACCCAGCCCAAGGGCCTGGTCAGCGAAAAACTGATACGCCAGCACTGCGCTCTACCATTGTGGCGACGCGGCAACAAACTGTTCGTCGGCCTCTCCGACCCGAGCAACCAGCAGGCAATCAGTGATATTCAGTTCAGTACAGGCCTGAGTACCGAAGCGATTCTGGTCGAGGATGACAAGCTCAGCGATGCCATCGACAAGTTCTTCGACAGTCATGCCACCGGCCTGGAAGAAATGGCCGACGTCGACCTCGATGGCCTTGACGTCGAATCCGTCAGCGACAGCAAACAGGACGCCATCGGCGGGCTCGACGCCGACGATGCGCCGGTGGTGCGCTTTGTCCACAAGATGCTGCTCGACGCGATCAAAAGCGGTTCCTCCGACCTGCACTTCGAGCCTTATGAAAAGAACTACCGGGTGCGGGTGCGCACCGACGGCATGCTGCGTGAAGTCGCCAAACCGCCGATTCAACTGGCCGGGCGCATCGCCGCGCGCCTGAAGGTCATGGCCAGTCTCGATATTTCAGAGCGGCGCAAACCGCAGGACGGGCGGATCAAGATGCGCCTGTCGAAAAGCAAGTCGATCGACTTCCGGGTCAATACGCTGCCGACGCTGTGGGGCGAAAAAGTGGTGATCCGGATTCTCGACCCGTCCAGCGCGCAGATGGGTATCGATGCCCTCGGTTATGAACCGGAACAGAAAGACTTGTACATGGCCGCGCTGAAACAGCCGCAGGGCATGATTCTGGTCACCGGCCCTACCGGTTCGGGGAAAACCGTGTCGCTGTACACCGGGCTGAATATCCTCAACACCGTCGACATCAATATTTCCACCGCCGAAGACCCGGTGGAGATCAACATGGAGGGCATCAATCAGGTCAACGTCAATCCGCGCCAGGGGCTGGATTTTGCTCAGGCCCTGCGTTCGTTTCTGCGTCAGGACCCGGACGTGATCATGGTCGGCGAGATCCGCGACCTGGAAACCGCCGAGATCGCCATCAAAGCCGCGCAGACCGGTCACCTCGTGCTCTCGACCCTGCACACCAACAGCGCCGCGGAAACCCTCACCCGTTTGCACAACATGGGCATTCCCGGTTTCAACATTGCCACCTCGGTCAGTCTGATCATCGCTCAGCGCCTGGCGCGCAAGCTGTGCAATCACTGCAAGAAACCAATCGAAGTGCCCCGCGAAACCCTGATCAAGGAAGGCTTCCCCAAGGAACGCATCGGCAGTTTCACGATCTACGAGCCGGTCGGTTGCGATCATTGCAACAGCGGTTACAAGGGACGCGTAGGGATTTATGAAGTGGTGAAGAACACGCCTGAGCTGCAACGCCTGATCATGGCCGAGGGGAACTCGCTGGAAATCGATATGCAGATGCGCCGCGACGGCTTCGACGATCTGCGCACCGCAGGTCTGCACAAGGCCATGCAAGGCACTACCAGCCTGGAAGAAATCAACCGGGTCACCAAGGATTGAACATGGCGGTCAAGGCAGCAAAAACCAGCACGTACGCCTGGGAAGGTACGGACCGCAAAGGCAGCAAAGTCACCGGTGAGCTGAGCGGGCAGAATGCCGCATTGATCAAGGCGCAGTTGCGCAAACAGGGGATCACTCCAGGCAAGGTGCGCAAGAAGTCGGCCTCGTTGCTGAGTCTCGGCAAACGCATCAAGGCTCAGGACATCGCCCTGTTCACCCGGCAAATGGCAACGATGATGAAGGCCGGCGTGCCGCTGTTGCAGTCGTTCGACATCATTGGCGAAGGCTTCGAAAACCCGGCGATGCGCAAAGTCATTGACGAGGTTAAACAAGAGGTGGCCGCCGGTAACAGCTTCGCCGCGGCGCTGCGCAAGAAGCCGCAATACTTCGACGAGTTGTATTGCAACCTCGTCGATGCCGGCGAACAGTCCGGGGCACTCGACACCCTGCTCGAACGCGTCGCCACCTATAAGGAAAAAAGCGAAGCGCTCAAGGCCAAGATCAAGAAAGCCATGACCTACCCGAGCGCCGTCCTCCTGGTGGCGGCCGTGGTGACCGGCATTTTGCTGGTAAAAGTGGTGCCTCAGTTTCAGTCGGTTTTTTCCGGGTTTGGCGCGGAGTTGCCAGGGTTCACCTTGATGGTGATCAGCCTGTCTGAATTCATGCAGGCCTGGTGGTGGGCGATTCTTGGTGCGCTGATCGCGGCGTTTTTCGGCACCCGCCATGCACTGAAAAGGTCTCAAGCGTTACGCGATCGCCGCGACGCCTGGCTGCTGAAACTGCCGTTGGTGGGCACGCTGATGTACAAGTCCGCCGTGGCGCGATTTGCCCGCACTTTGTCGACCACCTTCGCTGCCGGTGTACCGCTGGTGGAAGCCCTCGATTCGGTAGCGGGCGCTGCGGGCAATGTCGTGTTCAAACGTGCCATCCTGCGGATCCGCCAGGACGTCTCCACCGGCATGCAGCTGAATTTTTCCATGCGCAGCACCGGGGTCTTCCCGACCATGGCCGTGCAGATGACCGCGATTGGTGAAGAGTCCGGGGCGCTGGACGATATGCTCGACAAGGTCGCCGGCTTTTACGAAGAGGAAGTGGATAACATGGTCGACAACCTCACCAGCCTGATGGAGCCGTTCATCATGGTCGTGCTCGGGGTCGTCGTCGGCGGTCTGGTGGTGGCCATGTATCTGCCGATCTTCCAGCTCGGCTCAGCGGTCTGATATGCCCCTCGACGAATTGTTCGCCCTCTATCCGCTGGCCTTTGTCGGCACCGCGCTGCTGCTCGGGCTGGTGGTCGGCAGCTTTCTCAATGTGCTGGTCTGGCGCCTGCCGAAAATGCTCGAGCGCGACTGGCGCCAGCAGGCACACGATGTGCTCGGCCTGCCGATCGAAACGCCGCAACGCACTTACAACCTGATGCTGCCGCACTCCGAATGCCCGCATTGCGCGCATCGGATTCGCGCCTGGGAAAACATTCCGGTGCTGAGCTACCTGTGCCTGCGCGGACGCTGCTCGGCGTGCGCTGCACCGATCAGCAAGCGTTACCCGCTGACCGAGTTGGCCTGCGGTGCGCTGTCGGCGTTCATCGCCTGGCATTTCGGTTTCGGCTGGCAGGCGGGTTTGCTGATGTTCCTCACCTGGGGATTGCTGGCGATGAGTCTGATCGACACCGAGCATCAACTGCTGCCCGATGTGCTGGTGCTGCCGTTGTTGTGGCTGGGGCTGATCGTCAACAGCTTCGGATTGTTCGTACCTTTGCATGATGCTTTGTGGGGTGCGGTGGCCGGATACCTGGCGCTGTGGTCGGTGTTCTGGCTGTTCAAGTTGCTGACCGGCAAGGACGGCATCGGCCACGGTGACTTTAAGTTATTGTCGCTGCTGGGCGCGTGGGGCGGCTGGCAGATTCTGCCGCTGACCATCCTGCTGGCATCGCTGGTCGGCGCCGTGATTGGCGTGATTCTGTTGCGCCTGCGCGAGCAGAAAACCTCGACGCCGATTCCTTTCGGTCCTTATCTGGCCATTGCCGGCTGGATTGCCTTGCTCTGGGGTGGTCAAATAACCGACTTCTATTGGCAGTTCGTCGGTTTGAAATGAATACCCCTGTGGAAAAACCCTGGATTCTCGGCCTCACCGGCGGCATCGGCAGCGGCAAAAGCGCGGCGGCGCAGCATTTCATCGACCTCGGCGTGCATGTCGTCGATGCTGATCATGCGGCGCGGTGGGTGGTCGAACCCGGGCGCCCGGCGCTGGCGCAAATTGCCGATCACTTCGGCCCTGATGTTCTGCAAAGCGACGGCACGCTCAACCGGGCGGCCCTGCGCAAGCTGATCTTCGAAGTGCCGGAGCAACGGCGCTGGCTGGAAGCGCTGCTGCATCCGTTGATCGCCAAGGAAATCGCCCATCACCTGGCGCTGGCAAAATCACCTTATGCGATTCTGGTTTCGCCGCTGTTGATCGAGTCCGGGCAATACAGCATGACCCAGCGCATCCTGGTGATCGACGCTCCGCAACCATTGCAGATCGAACGCACCTTGCAACGTGACCAGACCAGCGCCGAGCAGGTCCAGGCGATCCTCAAGGCGCAACTGAGCCGCGAGGACCGCGTGAGCCGCGCCGATGACGTAGTGGTCAACGACCGCGACCTCGCCTGGCTGCACAGCGAGATCGAGCGTCTGCATCACTTTTACCTGACTTTATCCGGAGGCCAAGCATGAGCCAGATTCCAACCGTTGAATGCCCGACCTGTGGCGCCCCCGTGGAATTCACCCCGGCGAACAAGTTTCGCCCGTTCTGTTCCGACCGCTGCAAGCTGATCGACCTTGGCGCGTGGGCCTCGGAAGAACACAAGATTCCGGTCGCCCCGGATGCCGAAGACGAGCTGTTTTCCGGCGATTTCGATCCGCGTCACTGAGCCCGATCAGGGCCGCATGAAGCCGTAGTCCTGTTGGTCGTCGAGGTTTTCCGCCAGAAAACGCAACTCGTCCGCCAGGTCTTCGGGGTTGCGCACAGCCTTGCTCTGTTGCACCACGGCACTGAGCAAGGCGCGCAAGCTCAACCCCGGATCAAAACCAACCTCCTGTGCCATCTCCAGACTCTGCCGGGTTTCCTGCCTCGCCCACTCGTACACACTCATGCCGCTGCTCCTGAAGGGATTTGCGTGAGCATGAAATTTTCAGCCGATGGCGGATTTGACGTGGATCAAGGCTTGCGATCGTCGTCATTCCAAGGCGCCGAGAGGTAGCGTGTACGGTTGAAGGTCTCCAGCCATTCCGGGCTGAACACCACCAGCGCGCTGACGATCATGCCGTTGATGAAAGCTTCGGGGAAAATGATCAGCCACACGTAACCGATGAAATCTTCCAGCCATTCCGGCATGGCGAACAGGCCGTCGAACCACAGCAGCGTCAGGCTGAAAATCAGACACAACAGCGCCGACAAAGCCGCAGCGAAGAAGCCGGAACAGAAGATGTACACGAACGGATTGCGCGGCTGCGCACGCTCGACAAGGATGGCTACGCATTCGGTGACCAGCACCGGCAGCAAAATAAACAAGGCACCATTGACCCCGAGTGCCGCAAGATCCTGCCGCCCGAGCAGCACCAGGCCGATTTGCGCCACCAGCCCGCCAATGATCGCCAGCGGCCAGTCCAGCAGCAAGGTCACCGCAGTCATGCCGAGGAAGTGATAAGACACGCCCGTATCGAAATCCCGGCGCATCAGCCAAAGCAGAAACAAGGCGAACACCGTTGCGCACAGCAAATGCTGACGCCGACTGTCACTGAACAGCTCGACCCACGGCGCGCGCATGACCGCCCACAGGAGCACTGGCAGATAGATCAGCCAGCCGAGCGTCAGACTCGCCGAGGACAGCAGTTCGGCACCGATCATGATTCCCTCACCTTCTCCATGGACATACCGCCTCATCGCAGTCTACACCGACACCGGATGCGCACCAGCCGATGCAAAGCTATCTGCTTGTCGCATTTGAACGCTAAGCTTGGGCTTATGGATGACTCAGATTATTTACGCCTGCTGACCATCGCGGCCGAGCAAGCCAACGCTTTTCTGTCCAATGCCCGCAAATGGGAGCGTGAGCGTTGGGTTTGCCAACGCCTGCTGCAAGGTCTCAACATCCCCTACCGCGCCGACGAATTCGCGCCGGCCGGTGAACCGCCGGATGTGCTGTTTCGTGATGCCAACTTCGAAGTGTTCTTCGTGCTCGACGAAGGACGCCGGCTCAACGATGAATGGCGCGATGAACTGCAGCGGCGCCGCAGTGCATTTTCCCTCAGCCAACTGGTGCGCCGCGAAGCCAAACCCAAACGGATTCCGGCCAATGAATTTCTCCTGCGGCTGGCCCCGACCCTGCGCAAGAAAGCCCACAACTACAAGGAACGCGGCATGGATCTGGGCGAACTGGACATCATTGCTTTCGCCAGCCTTAAACGCGAAGTGCTCGACCTGAACAGTCACTTCCCGCCACCGACCGAATATTTGCGTCAGGGCTGGCGTTCGCTGTCGCTGGTCGGCCCGACGTTCGCCCGCGTGTTGTTCGCACACCCGGACGCACCGGATTTTCTGCGCAGCAACCTGGGGCGCAGCATCGTGTTTGATGTCGGAATCAGCCTGTGACGCCACTTCAACAATTGATCGCCGATGTGCCGCAAACCGGACGCGTACGCTGGATCGGCGTGCGTCCCGAATCACGCGGGCCGATGCTTGAGCTCGATGCCGTGGAGGCTCGTCTGGAGGCGGGCTTGACCGGCGATCACGCCCGCCCCGGTGTGCGCAACGCGCGCCAGGTGACACTGATTCAGTGGGAACATCTGGCGGTGATCAACGCCTTGATGGGCCGCACCGACGACAACCCGATCAGGCCTGAAGACCTGCGGCGTAATCTGGTCATCAGCGGTATCAATCTGTTTAGTCTGAAGGGTCGGCGTTTTCGCATCGGTCAGGCAATATTCGAAACCACCGGCTGGTGTCAGCCCTGTGCACGTCTGCAGAACAACCTCGGCCCGGGCACCTTTCAAGCGGTGCGTGGACATGGCGGAATCACCGCGCGGGTGTTACAAAGCGGGATCATTCGCCTCGACGACCGGGTCAGCGTCGAACCGGTGCCGGACAGCGGCTATGCTGCGTTCAACCCCGGATAAAAAACCGCTGTAGCGTGTGCCCATTCAGCAACGTCTACCTGACGAGGCCAATATGACCAGCCGCCTGAAACCCGAAGACCAAAAGCATGTCGAAGAGTACCTGCAACTGTCCCAACACCGAGTCGAGCGCCGGCCCTTCCGGCCGTGGATGCTCCTGGTGCTGGTGCTGGCAGTGACCATTGGCCTCGGCCTGTTGAGCCGATTCATCAGTTACCTGACGCTATGAGCAGCTTCGCGCTCGCTTGGGTAACCGCACCGATTTCCTTTAAAAACCTTGCGAGTTATCCCTATGTCCCATCGTATTGTCATTGTCGGCGGCGGCGCCGGCGGTCTGGAGTTGGCCACCCGTCTGGGTAAGACCCTGGGCAAGCGCGGCACCGCCAGCGTGATGCTGGTCGACGCCAACCTCACGCACATCTGGAAACCGCTGCTGCACGAAGTGGCCGCCGGGTCGCTGAACTCTTCCGAAGACGAACTCAACTATGTTGCCCAGGCAAAATGGAACCACTTCGAGTTTCAGCTCGGGCGCATGAGCGGGCTTGATCGGGCGCAGAAGAAAATCCAGCTGGCGGCCACCTACGACGAAAACGGCATCGAACTGGTCCCGGCGCGTGAAGTGCCGTACGACTCGCTGGTAATCAGCGTCGGCAGCACCACCAACGATTTCGGCACCCAGGGTGCTGCGCAGCATTGCCTGTTCCTCGACACCCGCAAGCAGGCCGAGCGCTTTCACCAGCAACTGCTCAATCACTATCTGCGCGCCCACGCCGGGCAGACCGATGTGGTCGAACAGATCAGCGTGGCCATCGTCGGTGCCGGCGCTACCGGCGTCGAACTGGCGGCCGAGCTGCACAACGCGGCGCATGAACTGGCCGCTTACGGTCTGGACCGAATCAAACCGGAAAACATGCACATCACCTTGATCGAGGCTGGCCCACGGGTGTTGCCTGCGCTGCCGGAACGCATCAGCGGGCCGGTGCACAAGACCCTGGAAAAGCTCGGGGTCAATGTTCTGACCAACGCCTCGGTCAGCGAAGTGACCGCCGACAGCCTGATCACTGCCGATGGCAACCAGATCAAGGCCAGCCTGAAAGTCTGGGCGGCGGGGATTCGCGCACCGGGTTTCCTCAAGGACATCGACGGCCTGGAAACCAACCGCATCAATCAGCTGCAAGTGCTGCCGACCCTGCAGACCACCCGCGACGAAAACATCTTCGCCTTCGGTGATTGCGCGGCATGCCCGCAACCGGGCAGCGATCGCAACGTACCGCCACGGGCCCAAGCGGCACACCAGCAGGCCTCGCTGCTGGCGAAGTCGCTGAAGCTGCGCATCGAAGGCAAGACCCTGCCGGAGTACAAATACACCGACTACGGCTCGCTGATCTCGCTGTCGCGTTTTTCGGCGGTGGGTAACCTGATGGGCAACCTGACGGGCAGCGTGATGCTCGAAGGCTGGCTGGCGCGGATGTTTTACGTATCGTTGTACCGCATGCACCAGATGGCGTTGTACGGACCGTTTCGCACGGCGATGCTGATGCTGGGCAGCAAGATCGGCCGCGGCACCGAGCCGCGTTTGAAGTTGCATTGATCAAGGCCTATCGAGAGTTTTGACCAACACACCACCCCCTGTGGGAGCCAGCCTGCTGGCGATTGCGGAGTGTCATCCGGCTGATGTATTGCCCGACACGCCCTCATCGCCAGCAGGCTGGCTCCCACACTGTTTTGTGCCGGGCTCGGAATTAAAGCTAACCACTATCCCTGTGGGAGCGAGCTTGCTCGCGAATGCATTCTGTCAGTCAATAATGTTGCCGACTGATCTGACGCTTTCGCGAGCAAGCTCGCTTCCACAGGGTTTTGTATTGAATGGCAGATATGTTTCGCACTGTATCTGCGTCATTCATCGGCACCTTGTATTACAAACCCCGCGCCCCACGACACAGTCGCGATACACCGCGCCCGCCTAATGGCCACACCCGAGCACACCCGCTCAGGGCTTCGTCCTTAATGTGTGGCTGCGCTGTGCAGCCAGGAGAATGTCAATGTCGCGTACTTCGACCCTCGGTAAAAAATCCATTGGCCTGTTCGGCGCCGCACTCGCCGGTGGGCTGATGCTGTCCGGTTCGGTGTTTGCCGCCCAGCCTTTAGCGCAGGGCTACATGGTCGCCTCGGCGGAAACTTCGGTGAAAGCGCCGGAAGGCAAATGCGGTGAAGGTAAATGCGGTGATGCTTCGATGGCCAAGACCGACAGCGACGGTGACGGCAAGGTATCTCGCGCGGAGTTCATCAAGGTCGCGCCGAAGTCCGACTTCGACAAGATCGACACCAACCACGACGGCTTCATCGACGAGCAAGAGGCGTACAACAACGTGAAGGCCAACTTCGAAGCCAATGGCAAGAAGATGCCCAAAGGCCTGTTCGAGCATCTGAAGGATCAAGACGGCGCCTGATTCAGCAGGTAATCAAGCCGCGCTTTTTAACCACAAGCGCGGCTTTTTCATGCCGGCCGTTTACAACTGGAAGCGCCGCACCATGCCTTGCAGGGCATTGGCCAGTTTCGACAGTTCATGGCTGGAGGCGCTGGTCTGGTCGGCGCCCGCGGCCGAGCGCACCGACAGATCACGAATGTTGACCAGATTGCGGTCCACTTCACGCGCCACCTGCGCCTGCTCCTCGGCGGCGCTGGCGATGACCAGATTGCGCTCGTGAATCTCGTGCACCGACGCGGTAATCGTCTGTAACGCCTCACCGGCACGCGCCGCCATGCTCAGTGTGGTGCTGGCACGCGCGGCACTGGCCTGCATCGACTCCAGCGCCAGACTCGAACCGTTGCGCATGCCCTGCACCATCTGCTCGATTTCCTGGGTCGATTGCTGGGTGCGATGGGCCAGCGCGCGCACCTCATCGGCGACCACGGCAAAACCGCGCCCGCTTTCGCCCGCCCGCGCCGCTTCAATCGCCGCGTTGAGCGCCAACAGGTTGGTCTGCTCGGCAATCGCCCGAATCACGTCGAGCACCTTGCCGATGTCCTGGGATTGATTGGCCAACGATTGCACCAACTCACCGGTGTGCTGCACATCAGCGGCCAGGGCACTGATGGCACTGGCAGTCTCGCTGACCCGCTCCTGCCCCAGTTGCGCCGAATCGCTGGATTGGCGAGTGGCGTCGCTGGTCGAAACGGCGTTGCGCGCGACCTCCTCTACTGCGGTGGTCATCTCATTGACTGCGGTGGCCGCCTGCTCGATTTCATTGTTCTGCTGTTGCAGGCCTTGGGAGCTGTCGAGCGTCACTGCGTTGAGTTCGTCGGCAGCGGAGGCCAATTGAGTGGCTGAGCCGCTGATGCCCTGCATGGTCTCGCGCAGATTCTGCTGCATGGTCGCCAGCGCTTTTAGCAGACGGCTGACTTCGTCATTGCCCTGGGTCTCGATAGGTCGGGTCAGATCGCCCTGTGCCACGCTTTCAGCGGCGCTGACTGCGCTGCTCAGCGGTCGCACGATGCTGCGTGTCAGCAGCATGGCAAGCGCCACGGTAGCGAGCGCCGCCAGGGCGATGAACACGCTGACGATGGTCCGCGACGTGGCGTAATGGGCAGCTGACTTCTGGCTTTCCAGCGCGACCTGTTTGGCGAACAGATCCGCCAGGTCATTGAGTTGCTTGCCGGAGCCGTCGACCACGGTTTTCATGTCGACAAGCAGCAATTTGGTCAACTCGTCACGCTTGCCCTGCTCGGCCAGGGTGAACGATTGGGCAATCCCGGTGCGATAGGCGGCAAAGGTCTGCTTGAACTGGTCATAGAGCTGCTGGCCCTCGGGCGTGGTGACCAGATTGTCGTAGGCAGTGATTTTTTCGCTGAGCTCTTTGTCGCGGGTATCCATCTGCCCGCGGTACGTCGGGATGTTCTTCGGGTCTTCGTCCAGCGCCATGCGCAAGGAGATCGTGCGGATACGCAGCATCAGCTCGCGGATCTCATCGCCGCCGCGAATACTGGGCAGCCACTGAGTCTCCACGGCGACCTCACTGTCGCGAATGCTCGACATCTGACTAAGGGCGAACACGCCCAGCAAGGCCACCAATACCGCGATCAGGGCAAAGCCCAGGGCAGCCCGTGGAGCAATATTCAACTGACGAAGCAACATGACGAACGCCCTTATTCTTGTATTGGCCAGATTCGAGGGGCGAAGCCATGGCAGTCCCCTCGTGTTAGCGGGCTATCGGCCAGTTGTATGACGACTTGAAGGGATTTGTCTTTTCAGCAGACAAAAAAAATCCCCGTATCTTTCGATACGAGGATTTTCAATATGGTCGGGGTAAGGGGATTCGAACTCCTGACATCCTGCTCCCAAAGCAGGCGCGCTACCGGACTGCGCTATACCCCGGTAAAAAAAAGGCGACCTTTCAAAGATCGCCTTCTTCGATCAGCGCTTTTGGCCTCTGATCTTAAGATTCGATCCCAGCGCTAACTGGTTTCAAAAATGGTGGGTCGTGTGGGATTCGAACCTACGACCAATTGGTTAAAAGCCAACTGCTCTACCAACTGAGCTAACGACCCAAAAATGGTCGGGGTAAGGGGATTCGAACTCCTGACATCCTGCTCCCAAAGCAGGCGCGCTACCGGACTGCGCTATACCCCGGTTTGAAATTGGCTCCGTGACCAGGACTCGAACCTGGGACCCAATGATTAACAGTCATTTGCTCTACCGACTGAGCTATCACGGAACTACATATTTCAATTTACAACGGTGAAACCTGAAGCTTCTCGACACCGTTTTCGCATCGCTGCGTTCGTGTGTCTGAGGCGCGCTATTCTACAACCTAGAACACCTCTGTCAACCCCCTAAATTGCTTTCAAGTTAATGATTTGCAACTTATTTCAGTTTTCAACCCAGTGAGTTGAAACGCTGCCGGTGACTGACTGCGGGGCGCACTTTACAAGCCTTTTCCTTTGAGTTCAACAGCCTAACGAAAAAAAAGGCCCCACAATGTGGGGCCTCGGTTTTTTCCTTGCCACATGGCATCAGTTGAAAACGATTTCCTCGTTCTCGACGGTGCCGGTTGCGGTGTCGCCTGGCATGAAGTGACCGGAAAGGATCAACTGCGCCAGCGGGTTTTCGATCCAGCGCTGAATCGCACGCTTTAACGGCCGTGCGCCATACACCGGGTCGTAACCGACGGCAATCAGCTTGTCCATCGCCTCCGGGCTCAATTCCAGCTTCAGCTCGCGCTCGGCCAGACGGCTGCGCAGACGGCCCAGCTGGATCTCGGTAATGCCCGCGATCTGATCACGTGCCAGCGGCTCGAAGATCACCACTTCGTCGACGCGGTTGATGAACTCCGGACGGAAGTGCGACGTCAGCGCGTCCATGACTGCTGCACGCTGCGCTTCACGATCACCGACCAGTTCCTGGATCTGCATCGAGCCAAGGTTCGAGGTCATCACGATCACCGTGTTGCGGAAATCCACCGTACGGCCATGGCTGTCGGTCAGGCGCCCGTCCTCGAGCACTTGCAAGAGGATGTTGAACACATCCGGGTGCGCCTTCTCGACTTCGTCCATGAGGATCACCGAGTAAGGCTTGCGCCGTACCGCTTCGGTCAGATAACCGCCCTCTTCATAGCCGACATAGCCCGGTGGTGCGCCGATCAGACGAGCCACGGAGTGTTTCTCCATGAACTCGGACATGTCGATGCGCACCATTGCCTCTTCGGTATCGAAGAGGAATTCGGCCAGCGCCTTGCACAGCTCGGTTTTACCGACACCGGTCGGGCCGAGGAACATGAACGAACCGCTCGGACGATTCGGGTCGGACAAGCCGGCGCGCGAACGGCGTACCGCGTTGGCCACGGCCACGACTGCTTCTTCCTGGCCAATCACGCGTTTGTGCAACAGGCTTTCCATCTTCATCAGCTTGTCGCGCTCGCCTTCGAGCATTTTCGACACCGGGATGCCGGTCCATTTCGACACGACTTCGGCGATCTCTTCCTCGGTGACCTTGCTACGCAGCAACTGGTTTTCGCTCTTGCCGTGCTGGTCGACCATTTGCAGGCTGCGCTCCAGATCCGGGATCACCCCGTACTGCAACTCGGCCATGCGGTTCAGATCGCCTTTGCGCCGGGCCGCTTCCAGTTCCTGACGCGATTGCTCGATCTTCTGCTGGATCTGCGCAGAACCCTGCACCTCGGCTTTTTCCGAGTTCCAGATTTCTTCCAGATCGGAATACTCACGCTCATGACGCTCGATTTCTTCCTGGAGCTTTTCCAGACGTTTCTTCGCCGCGTCGTCGCTTTCTTTCTTCAGCGCCTGGGATTCGACTTTCAGTTGAATCAGGCGCCGCTCCAGACGATCCAGCACTTCCGGCTTGGAGTCGATCTCCATGCGGATGCGGCTGGCGGCCTCGTCGATCAGGTCGATCGCCTTGTCCGGCAATTGCCGATCCGTGATGTAGCGATGACTGAGCTTGGCTGCGGCGATGATCGCGCCGTCGGTGATCGCGACTTTGTGGTGCACCTCATAACGCTCTTTGAGGCCACGCAGAATCGCAATGGTGTCTTCTTCGCTCGGCTCATCCACCAGCACTTTCTGGAAACGTCGCTCAAGCGCCGCATCCTTCTCTATATATTGGCGGTACTCGTTGAGCGTGGTCGCGCCGACGCAGTGCAGCTCGCCACGGGCCAATGCAGGCTTGAGCATGTTGCCGGCATCCATCGAGCCTTCGCCTTTACCGGCGCCGACCATGGTGTGCAGTTCGTCGATGAACAGAATGATCTGCCCTTCCTGTTTCGACAGCTCATTGAGCAGGCCTTTCAGGCGTTCTTCGAACTCACCGCGATACTTGGCACCGGCAATCAGCGCGCCCATGTCCAGCGACAGCAGACGCTTGCCCTTGAGGCCGTCCGGCACTTCGCCGTTGATGATGCGCTGGGCCAGACCTTCCGCGATGGCGGTCTTACCCACACCAGGCTCACCGATCAGCACCGGGTTGTTCTTGGTGCGACGTTGCAGAACCTGAATGGTACGGCGGATTTCGTCGTCACGGCCGATCACCGGATCGAGCTTGCCGTCTTCGGCACGCTTGGTCAGGTCGACGGTGTATTTATCCAGCGCCTGCCGCGACTCCTCGTGATTGGCGTCGTTGACGGCTTCGCCGCCACGCAGGTTGTTGATCGCGTTTTCCAGAGCTTTCTTGCTCACGCCCTGGCCGAGCAGCAACTTGCCGAGCTTGCTGTTCTCGTCCATCGCGGCGAGCAGCACCAGTTCGCTGGAAATGAACTGATCGCCCTTCTGCTGGGCCAGGCGATCGGCCTGATTGAGCAGACGCGCCAGATCCTGCGACATGTTCACATCGCCGGTCGGGTTCTGAATTTTCGGTAATTGGTCGAGCTCTTTGGTCAGCTCTTTACGCAAGCTGTTGACGTCGAAGCCTACCTGCATCAGCAGCGGCTTGATCGAACCGCCCTGCTGTTCAAGCATGGCCTGCATCAAGTGCGCCGGCTCGATCGCCGGATGATCATGGCCGACAGCCAACGACTGGGCGTCGGACAAGGCCAACTGTAATTTGCTGGTTAAACGGTCTATACGCATGGGTCACCTTCCTTTTGAGCAGGCCGGACCTAAGAAACCATCCTGAATAAAGAAACCTGCCAGATACCGCTATAGATGCGGTCGATTCTGCAAGATTCAAGCGTCAAAGGGTTGATACAGATCAGAGAGTCTAGCTGGCGCCCAGCTTCGCAAATACGATCCTCTTTTGACGAGTGGCTGTTTTCGTCAGGCAAGGCGCCGCGACGAGTCATAGCCCGCTATGGCGAGGAGCGGCAACGCCGCATGACGGAAACAGACGCCGTCAAAAAGGAATCGTATTTGTGAGGCTGGGCGCCTCAAGCCAAACGAGGGAGGCAAAGCGACCGGTGCGCGACGCACGGCGATAGGAGAAGAAGCGCGGGTCGGTCACGGTGCAGAAACCGCCGCCGTAAACCGCTGTTACACCACGGGCTGCCAGACGCAGGCGCGCCAATTCATAGATGTCAGCCATGAACTTGCCAGGGTTGTGGCTCGGCACAAAAGCCGTCGCCGCTTCCGGCAATTGACTGACGAAGACTTCGCGAACTTCCGCGCCGACTTCAAAGGCTTGCGGACCGATGGCCGGACCGAGCCAGACCAGCACGTCTTCAGGTGCAACATCGAGGCTGTCGAGGGTAGCTTCAAGCACACCCGCCGCCAAGCCACGCCAACCGGCATGTGCTGCCGCGACACGGGTGCCGGCGCGATTGCAGAACAGTGCGGGCAGACAATCGGCGGTCATGGCCGTGCAGGCGATACCGGGCTTGTCTGTCCAACTGGCATCGGCGGTCGCGACCACATGCGGATCAGCTTGCGCCACGGTAATCCCGTGCACTTGCTGCAACCAGGCAGGCTGTATGGAGAAGTGCTCAGTCAGACGACGACGGTTCTCGGCAACAGCCTCAGGACGATCATCAACATGATCGCCCAGATTCAGCCTGTCGAATGGCACTTCGCTGACGCCACCCTCGCGGGTGGTGACGCAGGCTCTGACGCTGGCCGGCGCAGGCCAGTCCGGCGTCAGCCAGTTCATCCGACGAATGCCTCGCGATCCTGCTTGAGCAGGGTCAACAGCCAGACGAAATCTTCCGGCAGCGGCGATTCCCAGCTCATCCGTTCACCGCTCGTCGGGTGATCGAGTTCGAGGAAGCGCGCGTGCAAGGCCTGACGCGGGAAGTGCTTGAGCGACTCGACCATGGTCGGGTTCGCCGCGGGCGGAATGCGGAAACGCCCGCCGTACGCCGGGTCGCCGACCAACGGGAAGTTGATGTGCGCCATGTGCACGCGGATCTGGTGCGTACGACCGGTTTCCAGCTTCACCCGTACATGGGTGTGCGAACGGAAACGCTCCAGCACGCGATAGTGGCTGACCGCAGGCTTGCCGCCCTCCATCACCGCCATGCGCTGGCGCTGCTGGCCGTGACGACCGATCGGCGCGTTGATCTTGCCCCCGGCGGTGACTACACCGATGACGATGCATTCATAGATGCGGCTGACACTGCGGCTCTGCAACTGCGCGACCAGTTTGGTCTGCGCCTGAATGGTCTTGGCCACCACCATCAGACCGGTGGTGTCCTTGTCCAGACGATGGACGATGCCGGCCCGTGGGACATTGATGATGTCCGGCACGTGGTGCAACAAGGCGTTGAGCAGGGTGCCATCGGCGTGACCGGCAGCCGGGTGCACCACCAGGCCCGCAGGCTTGTTGATCACCAGAATGTCGTCATCTTCATAGACGATGTCGAGCTCGATGTCCTGGGCGATCCACTCGCCCTGGGCTTCCTGCTCGGCCGTCAGTTCGAGGACGGCACCGCCATGCACGATGTCGCGCGGGCGGATCACCGCCCCGTCCACAGTCAGGCGACCTTCTTTGATCCAGGCGGAAAGGCGCGAGCGCGAGTGCTCAGCGAAGAGTTGGGCGGCGACTTGATCGAGGCGTTGGCCGCCCAATTCGGACGGCACCTCTGCGCTAAGTTCTATTTTATCGGACATGCTCGGACTGGGCGTCGGCACAGCCTTTGGTTTCGGCTGCGCGCTTGTGGTTAAATACGGCGTCTTTTGCCCCGAGGCTTTTCAACGGGGCGCTCATCATAACAGGACGGCCCCGCCCAAGACAGCGGCCGTCATAGGGACGCAAGCCGCCATGCAAGTGAAACACCTGCTGCTGATCGCCATCCTCGCATTGACCGCTGCTTGCTCATCGAAGGAAGTCGTAGACGAAAACCTCAGCGAAGCCGAGCTGTACCAGCAGGCTCAGACTGATCTGGACAACAACAGCTACACCAGCGCCACAGCCAAGCTGAAGGCTCTGGAGTCGCGTTATCCGTTCGGTCGCTACGCCGATCAGGCTCAACTGGAGTTGATCTACGCCAACTACAAGAACGCCGAGCCGGAGGCTGCAAAGTCCGCCGCCGAGCGTTTCATTCGTTTGCATCCGCAGCACCCGAACGTGGATTACGCCTATTACCTCAAGGGTCTGACCTCGTTCGACCAGGACGTCGGCCTGCTGGCGCGCTTCCTGCCGCTGGACATGACCAAGCGTGACCCGGGCGCCGCCCGCGACTCGTACAACGAGTTCGCGCAGCTCACCAGTCGCTACCCGAACAGCCGCTACGCGCCGGACGCCAAGCAGCGCATGATCTACCTGCGCAACCTGCTGGCCGCCTACGAAATCCACGTGGCCGACTACTACCTGACCCGCCAGGCTTATGTAGCCGCTGCCAACCGTGGCAAGTACGTGGTGGAGAACTTCCAGGAAACCCCATCGGTCGGCGACGGCCTGGCGGTGATGACCGAAGCCTACCAGCGTCTGCACCTCGACGATCTGGCGGCCACCAGTCTGGAAACCTTGAAGCTCAACTACCCGGATCACCCGAGCCTGCAGGACGGCCAGTTCGTGCCACGCGTTGCCGAAGCCGACAACCGCTCGTTCCTGAGCAAGGCGACTTTGGGCCTGATCGAGTCGCGTCCACCGCTGCCGCCGGGCGAAACCCGCGCCAACCAGGACGTGCAGAAGCAATTCCAGGACGCGAAAGACGCGATCCCGAACGAGCTCAAGCCGAAAGACGAAAACGGCGACGTGATCGAAGAGCCGGAGCCGGAGTCCACCGACACCGACCGCTCGTGGTTCAGCTACATGACCTTCGGCGTGTTCGACTGAGCACACCGGCGGTAACAAAAAGGGAGATCTGCGGATCTCCCTTTTTTATTGCGGCGCTTTAATCCGCTGTGCGCTGCTCGGCTCCTTGGCTAAACTGCCGGATCATCAGTCGAAAAGCCGCTCATCATGCTTCGTTTATTGTTCTGGATCGCCGTGATCTTCGCCGCCATCTGGCTCTGGCGTAAATTCAAGGCACCCGCCACCTCCAATCAGTCCCAGCGCAATTCTCGCGAGCAAGACGCCGCGCCCATGGTGCGCTGCGCCCATTGCGGCGTGCACCTGCCCCGCGATCGCGCGCTGGGCAATCAGCAACAGTGGTATTGCAGCCAGGCTCATCTCGAGCAAGGCCCGGGCGCCAGTGGTCGCTGAGGCTGCCCACACCGACAGCAAACAGGCGCAGCGTCTGCTGCGTCTTTATCACCTGTACCGTCTGAGCGTCGGCATCACCTTGGTGTTGCTGATCTCGAGCAACATGGACAACCGCCTGCTGACGTCGGCCAACGACGATTTGCTGCGCGGCGGCAGTTGGCTGTATCTGGTCCTGAATATTCTGCTGGTGGTGTTTCTCGAAAACACCCGCCGGCCCGGGCAATTGTTCAGCCTGGCACTGGTCGACGTGCTGCTTCTGTGCGGTTTGTTCTTCGCAGCAGGCGGCGTTGGCAGTGCACTGGGCAACTTGTTGATTGTGTCCGTAGCGATCAGCAACACCCTGCTGCGCCGGCGCATCGGTCTGTTGATTGCGGCCATCGCCGCGCTGGGCATCGTCGGCTCGAGTTTCCTGCTCGGTTTGAGCCATCCCCTGAGCGCCAATGAATACCTGCAGGCCGGTACGCTCGGCGCGCTGTGCTTTGCCGCTTCGCTATTGGTGCAGGGGCTTATCCGTCGCCTCGAGGTCAGCGAAACCCTGGCCGAGCAGCGCGCCAGCGAAGTGGTGGGCCTTGAAGCCCTCAATGCTCTGATTCTGCAACGCATGCGCACCGGCATCCTCGTCCTAGATCGTGAGCGTCGAGTTTTACTGGCCAACCACAGCGCGCAAATCCTGCTCGCTCAGTCGCAGTTGCAGGGCCACCTGATCGACGAATATTCGCCAATGCTGGTCGAGCGCCTGCAACTGTGGATGAACAACCCGACCCTGCGCCCGCAAAGCCTGAAAGTCGCCGGCAATGGCATAGAACTGCAACCGAGTTTCATCGCCCTCGAACAGAGCCCGAATCCGCGCACCCTGGTGTTTCTCGAAGACCTCGCGCAAATCGCTCAACAGGCGCAGCAATTGAAGCTAGCCGCGCTCGGGCGATTGACCGCCGGCATCTCCCATGAAATCCGCAATCCGTTGGGGGCGATCAGCCACGCCGCGCAACTGTTGGCCGAGTCCGAGGAACTCGATAGTGCCGATCGGCGTCTGACGCAGATTATTCAAGACCACTCTCAACGCATGAACCGAGTCATCGAAAATGTCCTGCAACTGTCCCGCCGCCAGCAAAGCGCCCCGCAGCGGCTCGATCTCAAACCGTGGCTGGAGAACTTCGTTGCCGAAAGCCGCGAGCAGGCCGGCGAGCGTCAGCAGATCCATCTGCGGATCAACTCCGGGGACTTCACCACATTGATGGACCCGAACCAGCTGCGGCAGATCCTCGACAATCTGTTGCGCAACGGCTGGCGTCACAGCGCCCTGCTGCACGATCAGGCCGAGGTCTGGCTGGCGCTGTTCACTGACCCGGACAGCCAGTTGGCGGTACTCGAAGTGCAGGACAACGGCCCCGGCGTACCGGCCGAAGAACAGGCGCATCTGTTCGAACCGTTCTTCACCACCAGCAGCCAGGGCACCGGCCTGGGCCTGTATCTGTCCCGTGAGCTGTGCGAAAGCAACCAAGCGCGCCTAGACTTTCAATCACGCCAAGGCGGCGGCTGCTTTCGCATCACTTTTGCTCACGGACGGAAACAAAGTTGAATACAAGCCCACGGCAAAAAATCCTCATTGTTGACGACGAACCGGACATCCGCGAACTCCTCGAAATCACCCTGGGCCGGATGAAACTCGACACTTACAGCGCGCGCAATCTGGCCGAGGCACAAGCACTTTTGCAACGCGAAGCGTTCGATCTGTGCCTGACCGATATGCGCCTGCCCGACGGCACGGGGCTGGAGCTGGTGCAGCACATCCAGCAGCGTTATCCACAGGTGCCAGTGGCGATGATCACCGCGTATGGCAGCCTGGAAACCGCAATTAATGCGCTAAAGGCCGGGGCGTTCGATTTTCTGACCAAACCGGTCGATCTCACGCGCCTGCGCGAACTGGTCAGCAGTGCCTTGCGCATGCCCGCTGCGGGTGGCCATTGCACACCGATCGATCGGCACTTGCTCGGCGATTCGCCGCCAATGCGCAGCCTGCGCAAGCAGATCGACAAACTCGCGCGCAGCCAGGCGCCGGTGTACATCAGCGGTGAATCAGGCAGCGGCAAAGAACTGGTCGCGCGGCTGATCCATGAACAAGGGCCGCGCGCCAGCCAGCCGTTCGTGCCGGTGAACTGCGGGGCGATTCCCTCGGAGTTGATGGAAAGCGAATTTTTCGGTCATCGCAAAGGCAGTTTCACCGGCGCGGTCGAAGACAAACCGGGGCTTTTTCAGGCGGCGCATGGCGGCACGTTGTTCCTTGATGAAGTGGCGGACTTGCCGTTGTCGATGCAGGTCAAACTGCTGCGGGCGATTCAGGAAAAAGCCGTGCGTAGCGTCGGCGGCCAGCAGGAAACCGTGGTCGACGTGCGGATTCTTTGCGCCACGCACAAGGACCTCGATGCCGAGGTCGCCGCCGAGCGTTTTCGTCAGGATTTGTACTACCGCTTGAACGTGATCGAGCTACGCGTGCCGTCTTTGCGCGAGCGGCGCGATGACATCGAGGTACTGGCGACGCACGTGCTCAAGCGCTTGGCCAAGGACACCGGCCAGCCAGCCGCACGTCTACACCCGCAGGCGCTGGAAACACTGAAGAATTACCGCTTCCCCGGCAATGTGCGCGAACTGGAAAACGTCCTCGAGCGAGCCCATACCCTGTGCGAGAACCGTACGATCGAGGCCGGTGATTTGCGCCTCAGCGAGGGCAACTGTGCGGCAGACGGCGCGATTGCCGATCTGACGCAGATCGACAATCTTGAAGATTATCTGGAGAACGTCGAGCGCAAGCTGATCTTGCAGGCACTGGAAGAGACGCGCTGGAACCGTACGGCGGCAGCGCAGCGCTTGAGTCTTTCGTTTCGTTCGATGCGTTACCGGCTGAAGAAACTCGGTCTGGATTGAGGGCCCCTTCGCGAGCAGGCTCGCTCCTACATGGGTTTTTGGTGTAACCACTTCTTGTGTACACCAAAGGACAATTGTAGGAGTGAGCCTGCTCGCGATGACGGCTTATCAGACACCGAAGACTTATCAGATCAAATACGACCCTCAGGCGCATACGGCGCCGGATCAATAATCGGCGCCCTGCCCAACATCACATCGGCAAACAACTGACACGACGCCGGCGCCAGCACCAGCCCGTTGCGGTAATGCCCGCAATTGAGCCATAAGCCGTCGAACCCCGGCACTCGCCCGATATAAGGAATCCCCTCCGGCGAGCCCGGACGCAGCCCGGCCCAGTGCCCGACCACTTCGGCATCGGCCAGCGCTGGCAGCAGCTCTACCGCCGATGCCTTGAGGCTTTCAAGGGCGACGTCGGTTGGCGTCTTGTCGTAGCCTGCGTGCTCCAGCGTACTGCCGACCAGAATATGCCCGTCGCGACGCGGAATCGCATAACGCCCCTTGGCCAGCACCATGCTCGGCAGGAAGTCCGCAGCGCATTTATAAAGAATCATCTGCCCTTTGACCGGTTCCACCGGCAGTGTCAGGTCCAGGGTCTTGAGCAAGTCGCCGCTCCACGCCCCAGCGGTCAGTACCACCTGATCGCCAGCGATGACACCACCGGCCGTTTCCACCCCAATCACACGTTCTCCGTCGCGAGCGAAACCGCTGACTTCGCACTGCTCGTGAATGGTCACGTTGGACAACGCCTGCAACGCTGCTTTCAAGGATTTCACCAGCCGCGGATTGCGCACGTTGGCAACATCAGCCATGTAGATCGCGCGCGAAAATCCGCCGCCCAGCACCGGCACCGCGTCATGCGCCGCCGAGATATCCACAGAGCGCAGCGGGCGGTTTTCGCGCTCGGCCCACGCCAGTGCCTCGGCTTCGTCATCCAGGTCCAGCCAGTACAGGCCGGTAGTGTGCACTTCTGGATCAACCCCGGTGTCGGCGAACAGCCGCGCGCCGAGCTGTGGATAAAAATTCTGCGACCAGTGCGCCAGCGCGGTGACCGCCGGGCTATAGCGCCAAGGGTACAGCGGAGAAACAATACCGCCGCCCGCCCAGGACGATTCCTGGCCCAGGTTCGAACGGTCCAGCAGCACCACGCTGCGCACTTCGGAGGCGATATTGTAGGCGGTCAGCAGGCCTATCACCCCGCCACCGACAATCACCACTTGCTGTTGCCTGGTCATGTTTGATCCAACCGTAAAAAAGACAGTGGGCGCAAAAGGCGCCCGAAAGAAAGCGCCTCAGCGGCCCCAGCAATCCTTGGTGGTCAGCCCGGTGGTCGCGTTGTTCATGCCCCTGACACCGGTGTTGGTCAGGGTGAAATCGCCGCATTTGTCAGTGGCCATCGACGTGCCGCTCTTGCGTGTTGCGGTCAGCACAAAGGTCTGGTCAGTGATCGTCGGCGTGAGGGTGTAGAAGTCATTGCCGGCACTCAGCCCGGTGACGCCGGTGTAGACATTGTTGCGGGTGTAGAACCGTTCGAGGATCTGCGCCTGTTCCGAGAGCAGCGATACCACTTCGGCGCGACGGCCCTTTTTCAGGTACTCGGTATAGCTCGGTGCGGCGATGGTAATGACGATCCCGATGATCGCAATCACGATCATGATTTCGATCAGGGTGAAACCTCGGTTGGTTCTGCGCATGCCTCAAACTCTCGCTTACTGGATTTGTCGCCACATGATACGACGGCTGCCGCCACCGCCCTTTTCCACAACGGTAGTGATTGCGCCACTGGAGTCGGTCAGGAGCTTGGTCTTGGCATCGGCGGAAACCACGTTAAGGCTCGGGATGCCGCCGGTGAAGACCACGCCGCTGGATATCGTGTCATTGCCGTCGACCAAACGATCAGCATTGGTGTCGATCACGGCGTAGTTGAGCATCTTACCGCTGAACGCTTCTAGTTCGACCAGTTTGCCCGTGCCGAAACTTGCACAGGGATCGGTGGTATCCACGCTGGCAGTGGTAAACAGGATGCGCCCCAGCACAATGCTCGCCTGATTGATCACCCGCTCGCCGGTCAGCACGTTGTTATACACCAGCGGCAAGTACCAGCCCTTCTCGCCCGGATACGTCGTGTCATTTTGCGTAGTGGTCACGAACTGGCCGGTGCTGCCGGAGAACGACCCGGTAATCGCCTGCGCCTGCAAGCTGCTGACGGTAATTTGTCCCGAGCCGCCATCGGCGTCCCATACCGAATAGAACGCTTGCAGATCCTTGTTGCTCTTGTCGGCAGTTTCGTTGAATTTGCCGGTGCCGAAGAACACCTGCTTGCCACCCTGCGGGTTATCCGCCAGCAGCGGTTGCGCGGTGATCGGCTGCGTCGCCCCGCCCGGTGCGGTGAACAACGGTTTGCCGGCAAACGCCACGCCCCAGCTTTCCGGGGCCGTCGCACTCAAGTCGAATTTCCACATCCGCCCTTTCAAGTCACCGCCGTAAGCCGCCTGCACCACGTTCGACGAATTGACCCTGAGCTCCACCGAGGACAGGCCATTGGTGGTTTCCGTGCTGTCGATAACTATTTTCCTGATCAACGAGCCATCGCGCACATCCAGCACGTACAACGCCGCTACGCCGGAATTGCTGCCGTAACCGTTGGCAATGAACGCGGCCCAGCGACCATCGGCCAAGCGTGCCACTTCCGGACGGGCGTAGGCGTAACCCAGATCATTGAAAGCGTTGGCCGTGTTGGCTGTGACCGGCGCGCTGACTTCCCACAGGGCACGAATCACATTGCCTGCCGAGGCATCGAACAGTTGCAGCCCGTAGAAGGTTTTACCGCCGGCACCGGTGCCGCCAATGGCCAGGGTTTTCCAGGTAGTGCCGGACTGCACATCAAACACCCCGACCTGACCATCCACGAGAAACTTGTGGCTGACGCCGTTGACGTAGTTGGTGTCGGCGATCAGGCGCAGCGACGGCAGCACACTGGATGGCATGTAGGCATAACGACGAGTGCCGTTCGCCGGATTGATCACATGGACGAAACCATCGTTGGCGTTGACCACCAGACTGCTGTTCATGTTGGCCGCTTTGGCCGCCAGGTAGGTGGTGTAACTGGTGTCGGCGGACAGATCGGACGCAGTCTTGTCCGAAGGCGACGCAAGCACCAGCGGCGAATTGATGATGTCGCCGAGCAACACGCTGCGCACTTTGAGCCCGGCCTTGTTGGTGCCTTTGCTCCACTCCACCAGATCACTGCCGGTGATGCCGGTGGGCAAGCCCTGACTGAGCGTGGTCTGCTGCGCCGGGGAAAAGTTGCCGAAGACCAGGGGGATCGGCGCATTGCTCACGGTGTTCCACGATTGGTAAATCGGCGCCGTGGCGGAAGGCACAATGGTCGTGTCGGTGGACCATTGTGCGCTCGAGGTATTCACCGTACCGGCCGAGGTAAAGCCGAACGAGCGGATCGTGCCGCGCCAATCCTTTGGATCGTAAGTGGTCTGATAAAAACTGCTGCCGCTGCTCAACGAGCTGCTGCTGGCGACACCGGCTCCGCCGGAGCCGGCCTTGGAGGTAATGTCGCTCAATGCCGACGATAAGGCCGCGTTGAGTCCGGAGCTGTCGGTAGCCTGGTAATACCGGCCCTGCCCATAACTGGCGGCGTCGGACAGCATGTCGTTATCCGCCGCGAAACCGACGGTGTAGGTGTTCATGTTCTGCTTGGGAAAATCCACCGCGTTCCAGCTTTTGCCCGCCGCATCGGTGCCGGTCGAGCGCATGTCGATGTCGAAGGCAAACTTGGCGATGTCATCCAGGTACAGCGTATCGCCCTCACCATCGCCGTTGAGGTTATCGCCGTCATTGTTGACGCCATCCCAGTTCGGCAACCGATTGCCGCCCAATGGATCGTTGGTCGGGAAGGTTCGGTCGTAGGTCGGCAAGCCGTCGGTAATCACCACGCCGTAGTTTTTCTGGCAGCGATATTGAATTGGGCTGGTGTAGCTGCTCGGCGTGCCGTTGTAGAAAGGGGCGATGCCGCGCATGTAGCGGGTGATCTCGTAATAGCTTTCCGCCAAAGGTGTGTTGGCCACCGCGTTCAGACCATTGATCGAAGAAATCAGCGCGTTGTAGTTGGTATCGGCCTGCGCCTGGGTCACGCTGCCCGTTACCGGCGACAGATCGGTAATCGCGCGAGGGATGAAACCTCCGTTACCGGGGTTGGCGCTGGTGGCCGGGTTGAACGTCGCCAGCCCCATGCGCAAGGTACGGTTGCTGCTGACCAGCGCGGTGGACACGTTGCGTGCCACGTTCATCCGGTAATCGTTGGGAATCGCTCCGGTGGTGAAATCGCGGGTGCCGTTGCTGATCGCCAGACTGACGATGTAGGCAATGTAATCGGCGGAATAGCGGGTGTTCTCGTTGCCCACCGGGTCGGGCAGTTTCAGGCACAACGGTGCTGGGCTATTGTTGTAAAACGCATAGGCGCCGCCGGAGCAACCCGAGTTCGGCAAGCTCGAGAGAAACACCAGGTCGCCGGTGATCTGCGGGGCATTCAGCGCAGAGCACAATCCAAGAAAGGCATTGCACTGCCGCGCCGGTGTGCGGTTGACGTTCTGATCAAACCCGGCGGCATAAATGATGCTGTTCATGCTCCCCGAATCGTCGATCAGCAGCATCACGTTTGGCGGCACGGCTGCTGCGCTCAGCAAAGGCGAGTCGGACGGCGTGAAGGCGTAGGCCGACGAGCTCAGATAGAAACTCAGGAGCATGCCGAGCAACAGCGTCCTGCAGCGCTCAAAACTTCGCATACACGCTCTCCAACACACTGCGCGAGCTACCGGCGATACCGACAGCGGTGACTCGGTACAGGGTCGCCGAGGTGTTGCTCGGCACGTTGACCGCGGTCAATGTCGTGCCGATGTTCTGCACCCCATAAAAGCCGTTACCGGCAGCGATCCAGGTCACCCCGGACGTCGAGTTGAGCCCCGCCGCGCTGACCACCGTCGACTCTGCCGGTGGCGCACATTGAGTGCCGCTGCACACCGCCAGCGAATAACTGTCCAGTTGCACTGCGCTTTCGCCGATGCGCAACGCGGCTTCGGCAGCCTGAAACGACTGGTTGCGCAGGCTGACGCTGCCAGCCATTTTTTCCTGCAGGTTGGCGCTCTGCATCGACGACAGGCCAATCAAGGTCAGCAGCAACAGGAACACCAGACTTACCAGCAAGACCATGCCGCGTTGCGCTTGCCGTTGATGCAGAGAAATACTCATGATCACCCCCTCACTGCAAGCGGTTGCGCAAGGCGGCAACCACGTTGAAGGTTTGACTGGCGACCCTATTGTTCGGATCGGTGAGGGTCAGGCTAAGGCGCACACTGCGGATCCGCGCGGCATCGCTGGGGTTGGCACTGTAAGTCGACGCCGCGATATCCGTGGCTGAACTGGCCAGCCCGAACATCACATTGAATGCGCTGACGTTATTCACCAGTACCTGTTGCGTCGGGTTGCCACTACCGGTGCCCATCAGGATCTGATTATTGCTGAAGCTATAGATCAACCGCCGAATCGGGAACGCGATCTGCCCGCTGGCTGCGGTTCGTAATCCGGTGTAGGCGACGGCGCTGTTGCGGCAATCGGAAAGCACCGTCCAGGTCGGTGTACCGCCGGCGTTGCCGACGTCGGCGGTGACCAGGGTCAGTTTCAGGTTGGCATTGTCCCAACTGATCGGCGCGAGTTGCGCCCCGTTGAAATCGCCGGTGCTGCTGGAGTCGGTGATGGTGCCGAGACAACCGAACATGCCGACCATGCGGATTTCCTGAATCATCTTGCTCAACACGAAGCGCGCGTCTTCCTGCATCGCGGCGGCGCTGTTCTGGCTGACGTAAGTGTTTTTTGCGGCGATGAAAATCTGCACCACGCCGAGTACCACGATCAGGCCCAACGCCAGGGCGACCAGCAATTCGATCAGGCCGAAACCCAGTTGCCGACGCTTCATGGCGACACCACCGGATCGACCGCGGCGCGGCTGCTGAGGACGAAGCTACGCGCAGCGCTAGCAGTGTTGGCGGCGCGCGCGTCGTTCCAGGTGATGGTGATGGTGTACACGCGTTGATTGCGGGTGATGCTGCCCGTGGCGGTCGGGCCGCCGAAGCTGGCAATGTTGGTGGTGAAATCGTAGAGATCCTGATCCCGCGCCACCGACAGATTGCCCGATGTCGGCGGCGTGGCGGTGTAATCGGCGGCGGAATTGGCGCGGATGCGGTCCATCATGTCGTAGGCGATGAAACTGGCCTGGCTGGTCATCCGCGAGCTGTCGGTGTACTTCAGCGCATTCAGTTGCACTGCCGCTGCGCCCAGCAAGCCGACCGTCAGAATCAACAACGCGACCAGCACCTCGATCAGCGTCATCCCTCGCTGCGTCCGTTGACTCCCTGCCCTCATCCGCAATTTCCACCCAGTTGAATTCTTCCATTCAGACACACGTTCAGCGTCCTGCTTTGCGTACCCAGCGTGTAACCGATGACCACCGCCGTCGACGGTGCCGCCAGACCGCCGAGATTATTGAAATCCAGCGCAGTCACTCCTGAGGGTAGCGTCAGAGTCGCGCCGCTGCTCATCGCTGGAACAACCCGTAATACATTGGCCGGATTGCCAGTACTGTCGTAGACCGCCAGTTCACCGGTCCAGGCGCTGCCGCCAGCCGTCGGGCGCAAGCGTGTGGTGACCCCACGGTTGATCGCCTCAAGGCGGGCAAAGTTGATCGCCCGTTGCAGATCGCCCATCTCGGTATCGGCCTTGCTGCCCTGTATCGAACGGGTAAAAGCCGGGACCGCCAACGTGATCAAAACCAGAAACACGGCGATCGCTACCAGCAACTCGATCAGCGTGAAACCTTTTGTACGAAGATCCATCGATGCCCTCCGTTGCCGTCGGCTATACCTGCTTCTACACGCTAGAACATTCAGCCGACCTGTGTCGGTTGATTTGCCCTGCCCGGCGCACGGAGCGCGCCATCCATCACGTTCCACGGAGGGAGTCTTCATGTCACAACACGGTTTCAGCCTGATCGAATTGCTTATGGGACTGGCGATCGGCGCAATTGTTCTGCTGCTGGTCAGCCCCGCGCTTGCCAGTCTCAAAGAATCCAATCGCCGCGATCAGGCGGCGCAGTCATTATTCGAGGGCATCCGTCACGCCCGCAGTCTGGCCATCACGCGCAATCAAAGCGTGGTGATTCATGGCATCAACGGCGACTGGAGTCAGGGCTGGCGGATCATTCTCGATATCAGCGGCAAAGGGCCGGTGGACAGCCGTAATCCGCTGCTGGCGGAACAGGCGAGTGAAGCACGGGTGCCGATTGTCGGCAATTGGGCGGTAAGGTGTTATGTGCGTTTCAGCAGTCTGGGGCAACCGCTGATGCCCGGGCGGGCGTTTCAGGCAGGGACATTACACGTCTGCTCGATGCACGAGCCGGTCAGCCAGCAGCAGATTGTGTTGGCCGCGACCGGTCGCGTGCGCCTGAGCCGCGCGAAGGCGGAACAGGCGCTGTGTCAAAAAGCCGAGCGGGTCAGATCGAACGCACGCGCAGCTCTTTAGGCATCGAGAAGGTGATGTTCTCTTCGCGCCCGGCCAGTTCATCGGAGCCGGTGGCGCCCCAGGCCTGCAATTGCTGGATCACGCCGCGCACCAGCACTTCCGGGGCAGAGGCACCGGCGGTGATGCCGATACGCCCGACGCCATCGAACCAGCTCTTTTGCAGGTCTTCGGCGCCGTCGATCAGGTAGGCCGGGGTGGCCATGCGTTCGGCGAGTTCGCGCAGACGATTGGAGTTGGAGCTGTTCGGGCTGCCGACCACCAGCACCACGTCGCATTCGTCAGCCAATTGCTTGACCGCGTCCTGACGGTTCTGCGTGGCGTAGCAGATGTCGTCCTTGCGCGGACCGCCAATTGCCGGAAAACGTGTGCGCAAGGCGTCGATAACGCGACTGGTGTCGTCCATCGACAGGGTCGTCTGGGTGACGAACGCGAGTTTTTCCGGGTTGCGCACCTGCAGTTCGGCCACGTCTTGCTCGTCTTCGACGAGGTAGATCGCGCCGCCATTGCTGCCGTCGTACTGGCCCATGGTGCCTTCGACCTCCGGATGCCCGGCGTGGCCGATCAGGATGCACTCACGGCCATCGCGACTGTATTTGGCGACTTCGATATGCACCTTGGTCACCAGCGGACAGGTGGCGTCGAAAACTTTCAGGCCACGGCCGGCGGCTTCATTGCGCACGGCCTGGGAAACCCCGTGAGCACTGAAGATCACGATTACGTCGTCCGGCACTTGATCGAGTTCCTCGACGAAAATCGCGCCACGGCTGCGCAGGTCCTCGACGACGAACTTGTTGTGCACCACTTCATGACGCACGTAGATCGGCGGCCCGAAAACCTCGAGTGCGCGGTTGACGATTTCGATCGCCCGGTCCACGCCGGCGCAGAAGCCACGGGGGTTGGCGAGTTTGATTTGCATGCTGTGCCTCGTGTCTTGCGCGCAAAAGCTATGAGAAACCATTCTAGGAGTGAGCCTGCTCGCGATGGCGGTATGTCAGTCAACACCAACGTTGAATGTCAGGCACCCATCGCGAGCAGGCTCACTCCTACATTTTCAGATCGCTTTGACGGAAATGATTTCCACGTCAAAGGTCAATGTCTTGCCGGACAGCGGGTGGTTGAAGTCGACGGTCACTTGCGCGTCGTCGAACTCTTTTACCACGCCCGGCAGTTCAGTATTGGCCGCATCGTTGAAGATCACCAACAGGCCCGGCGACAGTTCCATGTCGGCGAACTGCGAACGCGGGATGACCTGGACGTTTTGCGGGTTCGGCTGGCCGAAGGCGTTTTCCGGCTCGACGGTCAGCGTGCGCTTGTCGCCGGCCTTGAAGCCGAACAGCGCCGCTTCGAATCCCGGCAGCAGGTTGCCATCGCCGACCTTGAAGGTCGCCGGGGCTTTGTCGAACGTGCTGTCGACGGTGTCGCCGTTTTCCAGACGCAGTGCGAAATGCAAAGTGACTTCCGTGTTCTGGCCGATGCGTTGCTCAGCCGATACCTGTTCAGTCATGAGCGGTCTCTTCGGTTTTCTTCGGTTTGAACATGTCCAGCGCCAGCATGATCGCACCAACAGTGATCGCGCTGTCGGCGAAGTTGAACGCCGGGAAGTACCAGCGGTTCTGCCAGTGCACCAGAATGAAGTCGATCACATGGCCCAGGGCGATGCGGTCGTACAGATTGCCCAGCGCGCCGCCCAACACCAGCGCCAGCGCGATGGCCAGCCAGGTGTCGTTGCGGCCCAGGCGCTTGAGCCAGACCACCAGCACACAGCTGACCACGATGGCGATCAGGGCGAACAGCCAGCGCTGCCAGCCGGAACTGTCGGCCAGGAAGCTGAATGCCGCGCCGGTGTTGTAGGCCAAAGTCCAGCTGAACAGATCGGGAATGATCACGATCTGCTGGAACATCTCGAGCTTGCCTTCGAAGTAGAACTTGCTGGCCTGGTCGATTACCAGTACCAGCAGGCTCAACCACAGCCAGCTCAACCGTCCGAAACGGCCAATGGCATCAGGCATAGTGACGAACCTCGCCAGTGCCGCTGATGTTGTCGACGCAACGACCGCAGATTTCCGGATGCTCCGGGTCCACGCCGACGTCTTCGCGGCAGTGCCAGCAACGGGCGCACTTCGGGAAGGCCGATTTGACGATCTTCAGTTTCAGACCGCTGACTTCGGTGGCGACCGCGTCCGCCGGTGCCTGAACAAACGGCGCAACGCTGGCGGTCGACGTGATCAACACGAAGCGCAGTTCGTTGCTGAGTTTTTCCAGATCGGCGCTCAGCGCGTCTTCGGCGTACAGCGTCACTTCGGCCTGCAGGTTGCCACCGACGGCTTTGGCCGCGCGCTGGATTTCCATTTCCTTGTTGACCGCTGCCTTGACCGCCATCACACGGTCCCAGTATTCGCGGCCCAGCTCGACGTTGTCCGGCAGTTCCGTCAGGCCTTCGTACCAGGTATTGAGCATCACCGATTCGTTACGCTCGCCCGGCAGGTACTCCCACAGCTCGTCAGCGGTGAAGGCGAGGATCGGCGCGATCCAGCGCACCAGCGCTTCGGAGATGTGGAACAGCGCGGTTTGCGCCGAACGGCGGGCCTTGCTGTTGGCGCCAGTGGTGTACTGACGATCCTTGATGATGTCGAGGTAGAAACCGCCCAGCTCCTGCACGCAGAAGTTGTGGATCTTCGAGTAGACGTTCCAGAAACGGTATTCGCCGTAGTGCTCTTGCAGCTCGCGTTGCAGCAGCAAGGTGCGGTCGACCGCCCAACGATCCAGCGCGAGCATTTCTTCAGCCGGCAGGATGTCGGTGGCCGGGTTGAAGCCGCTCAGGTTGGAAAGCAGGAAGCGCGCAGTGTTACGGATACGACGATAGGCGTCGGCGCTGCGTTGCAGGATCTGGTCGGACACTGCCATTTCGCCGGAGTAATCGGTCGAAGCGACCCACAGACGCATGATGTCGGCGCCCAGGGTGTCGTTGACTTTCTGCGGCGCGATCACGTTGCCCAGCGACTTGGACATCTTGCGCCCGGCTTCGTCGACGGTGAAACCGTGAGTCAGCAGCTCGCGGTACGGCGCGTGGTTGTCGATGGCGCAGCCGGTCAGCAGCGACGAGTGGAACCAGCCGCGGTGCTGGTCGGAGCCTTCCAGGTACAGGTCGGCGCGCGGGCCGCTTTCGTGGCCCATCGGGTGCGAGCCGCGCAGGACGTGCCAGTGCGTGGTGCCCGAATCGAACCAGACGTCGAGGGTGTCGCTGATCTTGTCGTACAGCGGCGCTTCATCGCCAAGCAGTTCGGCCGCGTCCATCTTGAACCAGGCTTCGATGCCTTCGACTTCGACGCGCTTGGCCACTTCTTCCATCAGCTCGACGGTGCGCGGGTGCAGCTCGCCGCTTTCCTTGTTGAGGAAGAACGGGATCGGCACACCCCAGTTGCGCTGACGCGAGATGCACCAGTCCGGACGGTTGGCGATCATCGAGTGCAGACGCGCCTGGCCCCAGGCCGGCACGAATGTGGTGTCTTCGATGGCCTTGAGCGAACGCACGCGCAGGGTGTCACCGCTGGTGGGCTCTTTGTCCATGCCGATGAACCACTGCGCGGTAGCGCGGTAGATCAGCGGGGTCTTGTGGCGCCAGCAGTGCATGTAGCTGTGCTCGATGACCGTGGTGTGCATCAGCGCACCGACTTCGGTCAGCTTGTCGACGATCGCCGGGTTGGCCTTCCAGATGAACTGGCCGCCGAAGAATTCCAGCGACGGCACGTACACGCCGTTGCTCTGCACCGGATTGAGGATGTCGTCGTTGACCATGCCGTATTTCTTGCAGGTCACGAAGTCGTCCACGCCGTAGGCCGGGGCGGAGTGAACCACGCCGGTGCCGGCGCCCAGTTCGACGTAGTCAGCCAGATACACCGGCGACAGACGGTCGTAAAACGGGTGACGGAAGTTGATCAGCTCCAGTTGTTTACCGGTGGTGGTGGCGATGACCGAGCCTTCGACGCCATAACGGGTCAGGCAGGCTTCAACCAGTTCCTCAGCCAGTACCAGCAGCTTGTCGCCGATATCCACCAGCGCGTAGTTGAATTCCGGGTGTACGTTCAGCGCCTGGTTGGCCGGGATGGTCCACGGGGTAGTGGTCCAGATCACGATCGCGGCAGGCTTGCTCAGCGACGACAGACCGAACGCGGCAGCCAGCTTGGCTTCGTCAGCGATCGGGAACGCGACGTCGATGGTCGAGGACTTCTTGTTCTCGTACTCGACTTCCGCTTCAGCCAGCGCCGAGCCGCAATCGAAGCACCAGTTCACCGGCTTGAGGCCCTTGAAGACGAAACCGCCCTTGACGATTTCGGCGAGGGCGCGGATTTCACCGGCCTCGTTCTTGAAATCCATGGTCTTGTACGGGTTGGCCCAATCGCCCAGCACGCCAAGCCGGATGAATTCGGACTTCTGCCCTTCGATCTGCTCGGTGGCGTAGGCACGGCACAGTTCGCGGGTCTTGTCCGCGCCCAGGTTCTTGCCGTGGGTCACTTCAACCTTGTGTTCGATCGGCAGGCCGTGGCAGTCCCAGCCCGGAACGTACGGCGCATCGAAGCCCGACAGGGTCTTCGAGCGGATGATCATGTCCTTGAGAATCTTGTTCAGTGCGTGACCGATGTGAATCGTGCCGTTGGCATACGGAGGGCCGTCATGCAGAACGAACTTCGGACGATCCTTGCCAATCTCGCGCAACTTTCCGTACAGGCCAATACTGTCCCAGCGCTGCAGGATCTGCGGTTCGCGCTGTGGCAGGCCGGCCTTCATTGGGAAGGCGGTGTCCGGAAGGTTTAGCGTGGCTTTATAGTCGGTCATTTAAGGCTCTTCATTAGCGATGGGCGCTAGGTGCGGCTAGTGCACGGGCGGCGGCGACATCCGCGTTGATCGCCGTTTTCAGTGCCTCCAGGGAGGCGAAACGCTGCTCTTCACGCAGCTTCTGGTGGAAAACCACCGTCAAACGCCGGTCATACAGATCGCCGGCAAAATCTAAAAGATGGACTTCGAGGTGGGCCTTGCCATCACCTTGTACCGTGGGCCGCACGCCAATATTGGCGACACCGGGCCAGGTCTTGCCGTCGATATCGACATTCACCAGATACGCCCCGGTGAACGGCACGCGACGACGCTTGAGTTGCACATTGGCAGTGGGCGTACCCAGTTGCCGGGCCAGTTTCTGGCCATGCAGCACACGACCGGCGATCCGGTACGGGCGGCCGAGCAAGCGTTCGGCCAAAGCGAAATCGGCCGCGGCGAGGGCGTTGCGCACTTGCGTGCTGCTGACGCGAATGCCGTCCAGCTCGACGGTTTGCGCGGCTTCGACGCTGAAACCGTGCATCTGCCCGGCCTGCAGCAGAAAATCGAAATCACCGAGGCGATCACAACCGAAACGGAAATCGTCACCGACCTCCAGATGCTGCACGCCGAGACCATCAACCAGAATGGTATCGACGAACTCGCTGGCACTGAGCTTGCTCAAGCGCTGGTTGAACGCCAGGCACAACACCCGGTCGACGCCTTCGGCAGCCAGCAATTGCAGCTTGTCACGCAAGCGGGCCAGACGCGCCGGCGCAGTCTCGGGGGCAAAGAACTCCCGTGGCTGCGGCTCGAAAATCACCACGCAGCTGGGTACGCCCAACTCGAGCGCACGCTCACGCAGCCGGGCCAGGATAGCCTGGTGACCACGGTGAACACCGTCAAAGTTGCCAATAGTGGCGACGCAGCCCCGATGCTGGGGGCGCAAGTTGTGGAGGCCTCGAACCAGCTGCATAACGCGCTTCTTGCTCATAAAGTGGTCGATTATAACCACACCCGACGGCCGACGACAGGCAACACCGTAACGCAAAGTGATCGAGCCGACAAAACTGCCGGCCCACGCCTGTGGATAAAGGCTGAAACCTCAGCTCAAGGCCTTGCGATTGAAGTCACGCAGACGGAAACCGAGCAGCAGCAAGATGCCGAAATAGGCCACCACGCCAGCAACCACCAGAGCGCCAAGACGCAGGAAGCGCTCTAGCATGTGCCCCTCATCCCATGCCGGCATGAAATGCATGCCCGCCAGCAATACCGCCGACATGACCGTGACCGCCACAACCAGCTTGAAACCGAACTTGCCCCAGCCCGGCTGCGGCTGATACATCTTCTGCTTGCGCAATTGATAGAACAGCAGCCCGGCATTCAGGCAGGCCCCGGCACTGATCGCCAGCGCCAGACCGGCATGGGCCAACGGACCGATCAATACCAGGTTGAACAACTGCGTACAGACCAGGGTGAAGATGGCGATTTTCACCGGCGTGCGAATGTTCTGTTGCGCATAAAAGCCCGGCGCCAGCACTTTGATCACGATGATCCCCAGCAAGCCGACCGAATAGGCAATCAATGCACGCTGGGTCATTTCAGCGTCGAAGCCGCTGAACTGGCCGTACTGGAACAGCGAAACCGTCAGCGGCTCGGCGAGAATCCCCAGTGCCAGCGCGCACGGCAGCACCAGCACGAAGCATAAGCGCAGGCCCCAGTCGAGGATCCGTGAATATTCGTGGCGATCCTTGTTGGCGTAGGTCTTTGCCAGCGTCGGCAACAGGATCGTACCGAGCGCCACGCCGAGCACACCGGAAGGCAATTCCATCAAACGGTCGGCGTAATACATCCACGACACGGAGCCAGCGACCAGAAACGAGGCGAAAATCGTGTTGATGATCAGCGAAATCTGGCTGACCGAAACCCCGAGAATCGCCGGCAGCATCTGCTTCATTACCCGCCACACGCCGGTATCGCGCAGGTTCAGGCGCGGCAGCACGAGCATGCCGATCTTTTTCAGGTGCGGCAGTTGATAGAGCAACTGCGCCAGACCGCCGACCAGCACCGCCCAGCCAAGGGCCATGACCGGCGGATCGAAGTACGGCGTCAGAAACAACGCAAACACGATCATGCTGACGTTGAGCAGCGTCGGCACGAACGCCGGCACGGAAAAACGGTTCCACGTATTGAGGATGGCGCCGGCCAGCGAGGACAACGAGATCAGCAATATATAAGGAAAGGTCACCCGCAGCAGATCGGAGGTGAGCTGGAATTTTTCCGGCGTATCGGTAAAACCCGGCGCCGTCGCCCAGATCACCCAAGGCGCAGCGAGCATACCTAACGCCGTGACCAGCGCCAGCACCAGGGTCAGCAGGCCGGTCACGTAGGCAATGAACGTCCGCGTCGCCTCTTCGCCCTTCTGACTTTTGTATTCGGCGAGAATCGGCACGAAAGCCTGGGAAAATGCGCCCTCGGCAAAGATCCGCCGCAACAGGTTGGGCAGTTTGAACGCAATAAAAAAGGCGTCCGTGGCCATTCCGGCGCCGAATATGCGCGCGATCAACGTGTCCCGTACAAAACCCAGAACCCGGGAAAGCATGGTGATAGAGCTGACCGCGGCCAGCGATTTGAGCAGATTCATTGAGAGAATGGGTGCCTGTCGATAAACAGCAGGCGAACAATGCGCCTACTTGTGCGATACTCCGCGCCGCAACAGCACAGAGCCAAAGCTCGCGAGTTTACAGGTCAAGCGCCGGAAATAAATATCCCGCCTCTTTATACCTACCACTTAGCGGAACGATTCAAGTGCCCTTGACAAGACAAGTCTTCATCGGCATGATTCGCGGCCTATTTTGTTTGCTATTTCCTAAAAAGTCTTTCGAGGAGCTCGACGGTGGCCAACTCACCTTCCGCCAAAAAACGTGCAAAACAGGCTGAGAAGCGTCGCAGCCACAACGCCAGCCTGCGTTCCATGGTTCGCACCTACATCAAGAATGTAGTTAAAGCCATCGACGCAAAAGACGCTGAAAAAGCTCAAGCTGCATACGTTCTGGCTGTGCCAGTTATCGACCGCATGGCCGATAAAGGCATCATCCACAAGAACAAGGCTGCTCGTCATAAGAGCCGTCTGAATGGCCACGTCAAAGCGCTGAAAGAAGCTGCTTAATCGACGTAGTCATTAAAAAACCGACCTCAGGGTCGGTTTTTTATTGCCTGTGATTTGACCAGCTTCGCGAGCGAGGCAGCGCCGAGCCCTCAAAGAGCCAGGCGCCACTACGCACCCGACTAGCGTCAATCCAGCGGATTGAAAGAACGATTCATCGCCACGACGTCGTCATGGCTCGGGTTCGGACCGAGCAACTGGAAGTGCCGGGGCAATTCATCTCGCAAGGCCGGCGCCTGCCCTTTCACCGCCAACGCCAGAGCCCTGCGCATGGCTTGCGCGTCATAGTCACAGCAATAGCACGGCGTGCACGGCTGCTGCCGCCAGGACTCGTCAAGCGTACCGCCATCAACTGGATCAAAACCGACCTGATCAACCAGGGACATCACCGTCTCTTTGGCCTTTGGATCATCCCCCGCTACGGCCGCCGCCAAGCGACCCTCAACACCTTGCGCACGCCCCAGCTCAGCCAAGGTATAGGCCAGCAGGTTGTTAAAAGCCTTGATCACAGGACGGCCGATTTGCCGGGTGACCCAGATGCTTTCCGTCATTCCCTGATCGATTGCCTCAATCTTCGGATCGCGCAAACCGGGGTAGTAATTACTGGTATCGACGATCGGGACGCCAGCAGGCACAGAAGCAAACAGATCGGCAGGCAATGCGCTTAACGCCGGCAGCGGTATCGACAATACGATCACATCCGCGCCGTCTACCGCACCCCGAATATCCACAGGCTCGACGCCGATCTCTTCAGCGAACGCACGCACGCCGTCAACGCCTCTAGAGTTCGCCACACGAATCTCATGACCAGCAGCTTTAAGCTTGCGCGCGAGAACACCGCCGATATTGCCGGTGCCGATGATGCCGATTTTCATGACTCAACCCCTCTTCAATGATTAGCTGCACCGATGTTAGGGGGCTGGTGAGATAATGGTAAGTACCGACCAAAAGGGGGGTAACTCACCTGCGAGGAAGAAATGGACCGAGAATGGAACTGCGAAGACCCGCAAAATCGAAAGAACTGGGCCGAGGCAACGACTGAGACGCTGCGCGTACTGGAGGGAAAATGGAAAATCATCATCCTCTGCCAGCTGTTCGCGGCAAAGGGTGCGCTGCGCTTCTCGGACCTGGAAAAACTGATCGAAGGGATCAACCAGAAGATGCTGATCCAGCAACTCAAGCAACTGGAAAAGGACGGCATTGTGCTGCGCACGGTGTACCCGCAGGTGCCACCCAAGGTGGAATATCAGCTCACGCCCATCGGCCAGGCGCTTGGGCCGTCGATCCAGGCGTTGATCGAATGGGCAGAGATGCGCCGCGATCAGCGCTGAGCGCTTCAGGCTGCAATTGCTCAAATCCAAATGCCAGAATGCAGCGAGCCGGTCCGCAAAAGATTGCCGGACCGGCTCGCACACCGTTTGGGTTTGCAGCGCTTACTGCTGGACCGGCACCCACGGCAGGATCGGAATCGCGGTCACGGCATTCTGCGGACTGCCCTCGATCAAGCGATCGCTGTAGACCAGGTACACCAGCGTGTTGCGCTTCTTGTCGAGGAAGCGCACCACCTGCATGGTCTTGAACACCAGCGAAGTGCGCTCCTTGAACACCTCGTCGCCATCCTTCAGTTCACCCTTGAACTTGATTGGCCCCACCTGCCGGCAAGCGATCGACGCTTCCGCGCGATCTTCGGCCAGGCCTAGACCGCCCTTCACACCACCAGTCTTGGCGCGCGACAGGTAGCAGGTCACGCCTTCGACCTTGGGATCATCAAAGGCTTCGACCACAATGCGGTCGTTCGGACCGACGAACTTGAACACCGTCGATACCTGACCGATTTCTTCGGCCGATGCCAGCAATGGCAGCGCCATCAGCAGACCCAACAATCCTTTCGCTACGCGCATCGAGTTTTCCTTAAACCAGAATCAGGTTGTCACGGTGAACCAGCTCAGGCTCCGCCATGTAACCAAGCAAACCGACAATCGCATCCGACGACTGACCGATGATTTTTTGTGCCTCCAGCGCGCTGTAGTTGGCCAGGCCGCGGGCGATCTCACGACCGTCCGGCGCCACGCAGACCACCATCTCACCGCGACGAAAGCTGCCCTGCACCAGCTTGACGCCCACCGGCAGCAGACTCTTGTTGCCTTGTGACAGCGCCGATACTGCACCATCATCCAGCACCAGCGTGCCGCGGGTTTGCAGGTGCCCGGCCAGCCACTGCTTGCGTGCCGCGAGCATGCCGCGCTCAGGCGACAGCAAGGTGCCGATGCGCTCGCCGGCCTTCAGGCGATCGAGCACTCGCTCCAGGCGCCCACCGACAATGATCGTGTGCGCACCGGAACGCGCCGCCAGCCGCGCCGCGCGCAGCTTGGTCTGCATGCCGCCACGCCCCAGCGCACCACCGGTGCCGCCCGCGACCGCGTCGAGGCTCGGATCATCGGCGCGCGCCTCGAAGATCATCTGCGCATCAGGGTTGTTGCGCGGATCGGCGTCGAACATGCCATCGCGATCGGTGAGGATCACCAGCAGATCCGCTTCGACCAGATTGGCCACCAGCGCCGCCAGCGTGTCGTTGTCGCCAAAACGGATTTCGTCAGTGACCACGGTGTCGTTTTCGTTGATCACCGGGATGACTTTCAGCTCGACCAACGCGCGCAACGTGCTGCGGGCATTCAGGTAGCGCTTGCGATCAGACAGGTCATCGTGAGTCAGGAGGATCTGCGCGGTGTGCCGGTCATGCTCGGCAAAGCTTGACTCCCACGCCTGCACCAAGCCCATCTGACCGATTGCCGCGGCCGCCTGAAGCTCGTGCATCGCACTGGGTCGCGCAGTCCAGCCCAAACGACTCATGCCGGCCGCTACCGCCCCGGAGGACACCAGCACCAACTCGACGCCAGCCTCATGCAAGGCCACCATCTGCTCGACCCAGACACTCATTGCCGCGCGATCGAGCCCTTTGCCATCCGCCGTCAGCAAAGCGCTGCCGATCTTCACGACCCAACGCTGCGCACCTGTCACCTTGCTCCGCATCATCTTCAACCTTAGCTTGAGGGCAGCACGACCTGGCACCACCCATGACGTTAATCGTGGCTATTGCTGACCAACGATCGATTTCCAGACACTAAAACGCCGCTCGATTGAGCGGCGCTTAAGTTTACTGCAACGAATCAGTCACGCACGTAAATGATTTCCGGACCGTCTTCGTCATCCACATCTTCTTCGTCCCAGTCATCGTCGCCGATGTCATGGACCGATTTCACGCCGCTGCGACGCAGCGCACGCTTGTCATCCAGCGCCTGCAGTTGCGCACGCGCTTCGTCTTCGATGCGCTGATCGAGATCGGCCAGCTCTTCCTTGTAGGCCGGGTCATTGGCCAGGCGATCGGCACGATCTTCCATGTAACGCATGATGTCGTGGCACAGACGCTCGGTACCGATCTTGGCGATGGCCGAAATCACGTACACCGGACCAGTCCACTCGAGGCGGTCGACGATTTCCTTGACCCGAGCGTCGTGCTCTTCTTCAAGGATCTGGTCGCACTTGTTCAGCACCAGCCAGCGATCACGCTCGGCCAGCGACGGGCTGAACTTGATCAGCTCGTTGACGATCACTTCAGCCGCGTCCGGAGCACTGGAGTCATCCAGCGGCGCCATGTCGACGAGGTGCAGCAGCAGACGCGTACGCGCCAGGTGCTTGAGGAAGCGAATGCCCAGACCGGCGCCGTCGGAAGCGCCTTCGATCAGACCCGGAATGTCGGCAACGACGAAGCTTTTCCAGCGGTCGACGCTGACCACACCCAGGTTCGGCACCAGCGTGGTGAACGGGTAATCGGCGACTTTCGGCTTGGCGGCCGAGACCGAACGGATAAAGGTACTTTTACCGGCGTTCGGCAAACCCAGCAGACCGACGTCGGCCAGCACTTTCATTTCCAGTTTCAGGTCGCGCTGCTCGCCCGGCTTGCCCGGTGTGGTCTGGCGCGGCGCACGGTTGGTACTGGATTTGAAACGGGTGTTGCCCAGACCGTGCCAGCCGCCCTGCACCACCATCAGTTTCTGACCGGCCTTGGTCAGGTCGCCAATGACTTCCTGAGTAGCGGAGTCGATCACCGTGGTGCCGACCGGCACGCGCAGGATCAGGTCCTCGCCCTTCTTGCCGGTGCAGTCGGTGCTGCCGCCGTTGGAGCCACGCTCGGCATCGAAGTGCCGGGTGTAACGGTAGTCGACCAGGGTGTTGAGGTTTTCGTCGGCCATCATGTAGATGGAACCGCCATCACCGCCATCACCACCGTTCGGGCCACCGTTTTCAATGAATTTTTCCCGACGGAAACTCATGGCGCCATTGCCGCCATCACCAGCCTTTACGCGAATCGATACTTCATCAACAAACTTCATAACCAACGCCTCTCGCCGTACGGACGAGCCGAAAAACAATCAAGACATAAGACTCTTGCAAAAATGAGCGCAGCGACCCCAAGACACGACCTGCATCGCACGCCGACAGCCCATACAAACAGCTTTGCAAGAGACTCACCCCACAAACGAAAAAGCCCCGTCGCAAGACAGGGCTTCTCCAGCGATCTCGCGATTAAGCCGCGATTACGCTCACGTAACGACGACCGAAGGCGCCCTTTACTTCGAACTTGATCACGCCTTCGATTTTAGCGAAGAGAGTGTGATCCTTACCCATGCCAACGCCGTAGCCAGCGTGGAATTGGGTGCCGCGCTGACGCACGATGATGTTGCCGGCCTTGATGACCTGGCCGCCATACATCTTCACGCCAAGGCGTTTGGCTTCTGAGTCGCGACCGTTACGGGTACTACCACCAGCTTTTTTGTGTGCCATGAGTTCAATTCTCCTAGTGAGGAATTAGGCTGTAATTAAGCCTGAATACCGGTGATTTTGATCTCGGTGAACCACTGGCGGTGGCCCATACGCTTCATGTGGTGCTTACGACGACGGAACTTGATGATGCGGACTTTATCGTGACGACCTTGGGAGATCACTTCAGCCTTGACGGTTGCGCCAGCAACAACTGGTGCGCCGATGTTCACGTCGTCGCCATTGGCGACCAGCAGAACGCGATCAAAAGTCACGGATTCGCCAGTAGCGATTTCCAGTTTTTCGATCTTCAGGTATTCACCTTCAGCGACCTTGTATTGCTTACCGCCGGTAACGATTACTGCGTACATGGTATTTCTCCGATAATCCTGCTCACCCAGCTCTTTATAAGAAGAGGTATTGGCTGGCATGGCTGCATGGGGCTGGAACGGCCCAAGTGCAATTGCGTAAGGCAGGTGCTGCCCAGGAAGTTCAGGGTGCGCGATTGTACGCAAGCCGCACCAGGCTTGCAAGTAGCCGTCTATCGCGCCTTGACAGGTCTGGGTGGGGGTCCTAGCATGCCGCGCAACCCTTCTGGAGCGACTCTCGCTGATGCAACCCCAAGCTTTCTACCGCGCGGTGGCGGACGATTTTAGCGCCGTCGACGGCATCATCAAGAAGCAGCTGACTTCCCGAGTACCGCTGGTATCGAAAATCGGCGATTACATCACCTCGGCTGGCGGCAAGCGTCTGCGTCCTTTATTAGTGTTGCTGTGTGGCAAGGCCCTGGGTCGCGAAGGCGACGACATGCGTCTGCTGGCCGCCACCATCGAATTCCTGCACACCGCGACCCTGCTGCATGACGACGTGGTCGACATGTCCGGCATGCGTCGTGGCCGTTCGACCGCCAACGCCATGTGGGGCAACGCCCCGAGCGTGCTGGTCGGCGATTTCCTGTACTCGCGCTCGTTCGAAATGATGGTCGAACTGGGCTCGATGCCGGTGATGAAGATCCTGTCCCAGGCCACGCGCATCATCGCCGAGGGCGAAGTGTTGCAACTGTCCAAGGTGCGTGACGCCAGCACCACCGAAGAAACCTACATGGAAGTCATCCGCGGCAAGACCGCGATGCTCTTCGAAGCCTCGACTCACAGCGCCGCCGCACTGGCCGGTGCCACCGCCGAGCAGAGCGAAGCCCTGCGCACCTTCGGCGATCATCTGGGTGTGGCCTTCCAGCTGGTCGATGACCTGCTGGATTACAAGGGCGACGCCGAGACTCTAGGCAAGAACGTTGGTGATGATCTGGCCGAAGGCAAACCGACCCTGCCGTTGATCTACACGATGCGCGAAGGCACGCCGGAACAGGCTGCACTGGTGCGCCAGGCGATCCAGAAAGGCGGGATCGAAGACCTGGAAAGCATCCGCATCGCCGTGGAAGCTTCCGGTTCGCTGGAGTACACCGCGCAACTGGCCCGCGATTACGTGGCCCGTGCGATCACCTGCCTCGAGGCGCTGCCAGCCAGCGAATACCGCGATGCGCTGGTGGAACTGAGCGAGTTTGCGGTCGCCCGCACGCACTGATTGATCCCCTGTGGGAGCGACGGTGCGACGATTCGACCTGCTCGCAAAAGCGGTCTGTCAGATGACAATGTTGTCTGAAAAGCCGCCTTCGCGAGCAGGTCGAATCGTCGCACCGTCGCTCCCACAGTTGTTTCTGGCTTATGCCCTGCCGAGCGTAAAACCCTATACAATGTGCGCCCTTTTATCCTCCTGATACCCAAGGAACCTTAGTGAGCACGTTGCCACCCTGCCCGAAATGCAATTCCGAATACACCTACGAAGACGGTACGCAACTGGTCTGCCCTGAGTGCGCCCACGAGTGGTCTGCCGGCGGCGAAGCCGAAGTGGCGTCCACGGATGACGTGAAGAAAGATTCGGTCGGCAACGTCCTGCAGGACGGCGACACCATCACCGTGATCAAGGACCTCAAGGTCAAGGGCACCTCCCTGGTCGTTAAGGTCGGCACCAAGGTCAAGAACATCCGCCTGTGCGATGGCGACCACGACATCGATTGCAAGATCGACGGCATCGGCCCGATGAAGCTCAAATCCGAGTTCGTCAGAAAAGTCTGAGCCTTGCGTCATCCATCCCGCGCCAGCCGTGGGATGGAGCTTCACCCTCTGCGCTGCGCCTCAAAGAAACATCAGTTTCGCCCCTTCGCGAGCAGGCTCACTCCCACACAAAGGTCATCATCCGCCAATAGGCACTTGCTATTTGACGAATAAGAATTATTCTCATTGAAACCTTTCAAGGAGAAACGACCCATGACTTATTTGATCGACGCCTGGCTGGATCGCCCGCACCCCTATCTCAGAATCCTCCATCGGGAAACCGGCGAAGTCTGTGCGGTGCTTGAAGAAGAAGCGTTGCATGAGCTGCAGGATCAAGGCGATCTGGACGTCAGCAGCCTCAATTCCAGCGAGCCGCTGGTGCTCAAGGAGCTGGTGCGCAACCTGTTCCTGTTCTGCTATGCCCGGGCCTTGCGCCCCAGCAGTGAACTGCACAACAAGATCGAACTATGAAACGCGGTAAAAACTGTAGGAGTGAGCCTGCTCGCGATGACGGATTTCCAGTCGACAATCGTGTTGACTGACACACCGCTTTCGCGAGCAGGCTCACTCCTACAGCGGTAAGCCCGCCATCAAGGCAGGCCCGGAATTACAGAACGTCCAGCAGCTCGACGTCGAACACCAGAACGCTGTGCGGCGGGATGCTGCCAACGCCTTGAGCGCCGTAAGCCAGTTCGCTTGGCACGTACAGGCGCCATTTGCTGCCGGCATTCATCAGTTGCAGGGCTTCGGTCCAGCCGGCGATCACGCCGCCGACCGGGAATTCTGCAGGCTGGCCGCGCTCGTAGGAGCTGTCGAACACAGTGCCGTCGATCAGCGTGCCGTGGTAGTGCGTACGCACCTGGTCTTCACGGGTCGGCTTGGCGCCGTCGCCCTGGGTCAGCACTTCGAACTGCAGGCCGGAAGCCAGAGTGGTGATGCCGTCACGCTTGGCGTTTTCTGCCAGGAAGGCCAAGCCTTCGCCAGCCGCGGCTTCAGCCTTGGCAGCCGCTTCGGCCTGCATGATTTCGCGGATCACCTTGAAGCTGGCGGACATCTCTTCCTGACCCACGCGGCTTTCCTTGCCAGCGAAGGCGTCGGTCAGGCCAGCCAGAATCGCGTCCAGGCTGACGCCCGGTGGCGGGTTGTCACGCAGCTGGTCACCCAGCTGACGGCCAATGCCGTAGCTGACGCGGGTTTCGTCGGTGGACAGATTTACTTCGGACATGACACTGCTCCGCTGTGCGGACGGCCACAAGACGTGCCGTGCGAGCACAGCGCGTCCCGGCGCGCCCGGAACCAAAAGGGCGAGCAGACTAGCACAGATGCCCCGGACGTGGGGCGCCAGGCCTACAGGGCCGAGCGAAAGGCGAGCGGCACCTTCAGGCTTTCATTGATGCCACCGCCCAGGCCGCACATTTCATCATGCACCGAGGTGTGCACCAGATTGAACGGCAGCACCGGAAAGGTCTGCAACATGTCTCGCGCATGCTCGATCGAGCGCAGACTCAATGTTTTACCGTGCCCGTCACGAAGCGGATGCGCCGCCCCGTGCATGCGCGCTTCCAGCAGATAGATCCCGCCCTCCATGGAAATCAGATTCAACTCATCGACCTTGCCGGCGATGGCGAACGCGTTCAGCTCTTGCAGGTTCATCGAACACCTCAAGCAGTGGCGAGCCAGAATCTACAGGGATAGGCTTGTACAGAACAAAGCACAAGGTATAAGCGAAGCCGCCCGTCTGTTTCACAACAGACGGGCGGCTTTTTTGCCTTGATCCACGGTTGATCAGTGCTTGGTGACCTTGTCCAGGTAACCCATGGCGAACGCCGAGATCACGAAGGTCATGTGAATGATCACGTACCACATCAGGTGCTCGGGATCGACGTTCTTGGCATCCATGAAGATGCGCAGCAAATGGATCGAGGAGATCGCCACGATCGACGCCGCGACTTTCATCTTCAGCGACGAAGAGTCCATGGTGCCAAGCCAGCTGAGCTTTTCCTTGCCTTCGTCGATGTCCAGTTGCGAGACGAAGTTCTCGTAGCCGGAAATCATCACCATTACCAGCAGGCCGCCGACCAGCGCCATGTCGATCAGCGACAGCAGCACCAGAATCAGTTCCGACTCGGCCATGGCGAAGACGTTGGGCAGGATATGCACGATTTCCTGGAAGAACTTCAATGCCAGCGCCAGCAAGCCAAGGGACAGGCCGATGTAGATCGGCGCCAGCAGCCAGCGCGTGGCGTACATTGCATTTTCGATAAAGCGTTCCATTGAATCTCACACAAGGGGGGCTGGAAGTGGCGGCGAGTATAGCAGCCACCTGTGACAGCCAGAAACCGCCCGTAAATCCGCCACCTGCGTGTGTGTGTCATTTGTTTTCTGCTAGTGTCCAAAGCATTGACAGCCCAGTGACCGTAGACAGGACGCGTGGAAATGGATGTGCGATTGCCGCTAACGACCGCCGAAATTTGCCTTGCCTTGCTGATCAGCGGTTGCTCGCCCGGCGATGAAAAACGCGTCGTCAACCTTGACGAAAAGACCGCCACCTTCGAACAGTCGCTGGACGCGATCAGCGATCCGAAGCTCAAGGATGCCATCACTGAACTCGGCGGCTCGCTGCTGTTGCTCGATCGCGCCCGACTCAAGCTCGACGACCTTGCGCCGCACACCGAATACGGCGAAGACGCTCTCGCCGTGCTCAAGCACTACCCTACCCCGCAGGCACTGGTCGATACGTTCATCAACGGCCTGTTCGTGCTGCACAAGGATGCCAGTTCCGATTACCTCACCGACCTGCAGCCGGTGTTCCCCTTCAACCTGAACATTCCCGGCGGCTTCCTGTTTCCGCATGCCATCGAATGGCGCTCGGTGACGCTCAGCAACAAACGCGTAATCGCCTTTCAGCCGGAATGGTCGGAAACCGATCCCGGCATTCAGCTCAGCCCGTCCAGCTCCAACGTCACCAACCCCGACGACCTGACCGTGACCTACCCGTTCATCGACGGCCTGAATGTCGACAAGAAAACCCTGCCGCAACCGGTCAGCCTGCAAGGCCAGGTCGAAGTCATCGCGCCGCGGCGCCTGTACAGTTTCGACCTGACGCAGAAAGACGTCGGCCAGACCCGCAGCAACGACAACCTCAGCGTCAAATTGCTGAAGCTTGAAAACAACTACGCCGAGGTCGAAGTCAGCAACAACCTGCCGCTGGCCGCGGAAGTGGCCGAGACTCGCCTCAATCCGCTGATCGTCCAGGCCCGCGACGCCAGCGGGCAATATCTGGTGCGCGCCGGCTCGATCAACGAAAGCCCGGAACAGGTGGCGTTTTACCAAAAACAACTGGCGCAATTGCAGCAGCAGAAGACCTGGAGCGACAGCCTGGAAAAACAGCTCAGCGACGACCAGCAAGCGTTCGAGAAGGAGCATCCACGTCGCTACAACAAGGTGTATTTCCACGGCCCGATCGAAACGCTGGAAGTCAGTGTGCTGGACTTTTCTTCAGCAACGGTCACGCGCAAAGACCTGAACCTGCCAGTTCGCACCTTCACTCCGCATACCACGGCCAAAGCCGTGCAGCCGCTGGACCTGCCGGTCGTGGTTTACGACGATCTCGCCGCCAACTGGCTCAAAGGCGCGACGCTGACCGAGGAGCAACTGAAGGCTGGCGTGCGTATTCATCAATCGGTGGAGGAGCCGAGTGGCGCGCGCATCGAGTTCTCGCACCGCCGCAGCTTCAATGATGAATTGCTCGGCGACGAACTCAATCCTGGCGTCAGCCCGGTCACGTTCTTTACTGAAAAGCGTGGCGGCAAACTCGACGAACCGATCGAACTGCCGCCCGAGGCGTATCAGGTCGACCCGTTGCAAGCGACCATCACCTACGACCTCAATCTGTTCCCGGAGACACCGGCGATTGCGGTCGGCTCGATGCCGCTGTTTCTCGCCACGGTGAACAAGCAGAGTTACGACGCCAAGTCTTTGCCCAAAGGCCTGGCGATCAAAGACAACACGCTAGTGGTCGATCAGAAACTGTTCGCCCAGAATGAATGGCGCTTTTACGTCAAGGACGACAGCGGTCATTACCTGAAGCAGATTCTCTCGGTCAGCCATGACGCCAGTGCAGAGGGCCCGGCGCTGCTAGGCGTGCATTATTTCTATGGCCGCCCGACACACGTGGAGACCTATCAGCGAACCGACCTCAGCACCGTGCAGTACGGTTTCGAGGTCAAGCTCGACAAGGCGCCATTGCCGCCAACCGCGCCTTAGCTGTTGAGACTGCGCCCACGCCCGCCGTTGATCTGGCGCAACTGGGCCTGCAAATGCAGGCTCCAGATCTGCGGATCGTCGGCCAGTTCATAACCATGCAAGGTCAGGCTTTCGACGATCGTGTCGAGAATCGACTCGGCCGCCACCGGGCCATGGAAAGGGCCCTGGGCCTTGATCGCAGAAGGTTGTTCGCCCGCCATGCCGGCGGCGAAGAGCAATGTCCACATGCCGTTATCGCCGGCCAGCGGCTTGACGGCGCATTCGATCCGGGTCACGAGACCCAGGCATTGACGGGTGAGGCAGAGGTTGCGCGACATGGCGGCGACCCTCGGTAAAGCCGGTATTCAGCCCCCACGGGAGGACTGGCTCGATCCAGTGATACTGTCGATATCCTTGACCTGAGAATAGAAGAAAAGTGTCCCTCGCAAGCCGAATGGAACCAGAAGGCGCCGAATGGTCATTGTGTGAATATTGACGTCAGAGTCGTGACACATTTGCCGAAGATCGATGCAAATCCTAATCTTGAAAACAAATGTAGGAGTGAGCCTGCTCGCGATGGCGGCGGGTCAGGCAACATCTTTGCCGACTGACACTGCGCCATCGCGAGCAGGCTCACTCCTACAGTTTGACCGCGCTTGGCTTAAGCCGGTTTGGCTTCGGCGAGAGCCTCCTGCGCCAGTTCCTTCTCGGCTTCTTTCAGATCCTCTTCGCTGATCATCTCGGCAATATCACGCAGACGCTCCACCACTCGCGCGTTGATGCTGCCTTCCGGGAATTGCCCATCCTCATTCGGCTCACCGGCCGGTTCGCCGACCAGCAGGCTCAGCGCTTCATCGGCCTGACGCACCGCGTAAACATGGAACTGCCCGGCCCGTACCGCCGCGAGCACTTTTTCGTCGAGCATCAGCGTGGCGACGTTGGCCTGCGGAATGATCGCGCCCTGCTCGCCGGTCAGTCCGCGTGCTTCGCACAGGCGGAAGAAGCCTTCGATCTTCTCGTTGACCCCGCCGACCGCCTGCACTTCGCCGAACTGGTTGATCGAACCGGTGATCGCAAAGCACTGCTTGAGTGGAGTTTTCGACAATGCCGAAATCAGCGTGCACGCCTCGCCCAGCGACGCACTGTCGCCATCGACGTAACCGTAGGATTGCTCCAGCGCGATGCTAGCGGAAATCGCCAGCGGGAATTCCTGCGCGTAACGGCTGCCCAGATAACCGGTGAGAATCATCACGCCCTTGGAGTGGATCGGCTGGCCGAGGTTGACCTCACGCTCGATGTCGACAATGCCGCTGCCGCCCGGGTACACCGTGGCGGAAATTCGCGCCGGCACGCCGAACGCCGAGTCGCCGACTTCAAGCACGGTCAGCCCGTTGCACTTGCCGACTGCCGCGCCATCGGTGTCGATCAGGATGATCCCGGCGAGCATGTCGTCGAGAATCCGCGCCGACACCCGACCGGTGCGGGTGGCCTTGGCTTTCAGGGCTCGCTCGATGTGCCCGGCATCGGTCATTTCATCACCAGCCAGATGACGAATGAAATCCGCCTCGCTGACCAGTTGAAACAGATCGCCGATACGCGCCGACAAGCGCCCCTGGTGTTCGGCCAGCCGCGCACTGTAGGTCGCCAGACGCGCCACCGCATCGGCAGTGAGCGGCGCCATGCCTTCTTCCGAAGTGCGGGTTTTCAGCAGTTGGGCGAACTGCTCGAGGCTCTCGTCGACCATCGGGATGTCTTCGTCGAAGTCGACCAGCACGCGGAACATTTCCTGGAAGTCCGGATCGAGGTCTTGCAGCGTGTAGTACAGCTGCCGCGCGCCAATGATGATGACTTTGACCTGCAGCGGAATGTGCTGCGGGTTCAGGGTCACCGTGGCGAAACGGCCCATCTCGCCCAGCGGTGATTCCATTTTCAGTTTGCGCGATTGCAGCGCGCGTTTGAGCGCATCCCACACGAACGGCTCGCTGAGCATTTTTTCCGCTTCAAGAATCAGGAAACCGCCGTTGGCGCGGTGCAAAGCGCCCGAGCGCAACTGCCGATAAGTGGTGTACAGCGCGCCCTGATCGGTGGTGTATTCGATACGGCCGAACAGGTTTTCGTAAGTCGGGTGCGGCTCGAACACCACTGGCGCACCGCCGCTGGCCGGATGGCCGACCACCAGGCTCGGCGCGTATTGCTCTTCGAGCAGCTTGCGCGCGACGGCGTCGGTCTTGCTGTCGTCGACCAGTTGCTCGACCACGGTTTTCAGCAGGTACACCTGCATCGCTTGCAGATAACCGCAGACCGCGGCGTTTTCCGCGTACTTCTCCGACAACGGCGCCAGCAATGGCTGCAAAGCCAGGGTGATGGTTTCTTCGTTGAGCTGGCGCAGTTGATTATTCGATTCGCGCTTCCACTGCGGCAGGCTGGCGAGTTCTTCGTTCAGGCGTTCTTCGAGGCCGGAAATATCATCATGAAAGCGCTCACGCTCGGCTTCCGGCAACTGGGCGAATTCGGCTTCGTCCAGCGCTTTGCCGTCCAGCATCGGCGTGAAGGCGATGTTGCTGCTGTCGCGATACAACGCGACGTCCTTTTCCAGGGCCAGTCGCTCAATGATGTCGAGGGCCTTGTCGTAGCGCTGATTGAAGGCGCGGTCGATGGCGCTTTTCTTCTGCTGGTAGGACGGGTGTTCGAACACGGCCGGAAAAGTCGCCAGCAGGTTGTCGATCAAGCCATTGATGTCACCGATGAAGGCGCCGGCGGTGCCCGATGGCAATTCCAGCGCACGCGGCTCGCGCGGCTCGTCGAAATTGTTGACGTAGACCCAGTCCGCCGGGGTCTGCAGGCGTTTGCCTTCGGCTTTCAGGTAGCGTTTGACGAACGAGAAACGGCCGGTGCCGGGTTCGCCCATGACGAATACGTTGTAACCGGGGCGTGGCATGGCCACACCGAACTGCAAGGCTTCGACCGCGCGTTCCTGGCCGAGCACACCGCGAAAGGGCTCCAGATCATTGGTGGTAGTGAAGCTGAACTGTTCAGCGGAAAACGGACGGGTCAGCGCTTCAGGCGCAAGACGCAAGCTGGCAGCAACAGAATCAGGCATCGGGCTTCCTTAACAATCGGGCGGGGCAGATAGCGGCATTCTGGCGCTGCCCGTGCCCCACTGGCAAGGCGCGCCACATGACAAAGCATAGACAACCGACCAGCCCGGTGGCGCGTCCCGTAAAACCGGGGTTTATTCCAAATATTTTGTAAAAAACCACGGAACCCCCGGAACGTGCCTAAACTCCAAACTGCGCGGCTGGAACTAATACTGGCCCACTGGCTATATTCGGCTCTGTTTCACGCAGCACCGGAAAGTCAGAACCCTGTCCATTGGTATGCACATAAAGAGAAAAAAGCTATGAAACGGATTCTTCTCGGTACTCTCTTCACCGCTGTATCCATCAACGCAATGGCTCAAGCTCCAGGCGGCCCGGATTGCGGTTGGGGCAACATGCTGTTCGAAGGTCAGCGTGGCACCCCGGCTCACTTCCTCGCTTCCACCACCAACGGCACTTCCGGTAACGCTACCTTCGGTATGACTTCCGGTACCAACGGTTGCTCGACCAACGCGTCGCTGACCTACGGCGGCAAATCCTGGTTCGCCATGAATGGCATGATGAACGAGCTGTCCGAAGACATGGCCAAAGGCAACGGCGAAGCGCTGACGACTTACGCTGTGGTACTGGGCGTGGCACCAGAAGATCGCGCGCACTTTGCCGCTGTCACTCACGAGCACTTCCAGCAGATCTTCAGCAAGGCTGACGTGACCGCAGAAGACGTGCATACCAACACCCTGGCGGTACTGAAATCGGACCCACGTCTGGCCAAGTACGCGACTCAGGCTTAAGCTCGACCCCACCCGCTTCCTTCGGGAAGCGGGTTTTGTTTTTTTGGCCCGTCCCTCTTTGGGTCTTTTATTTCTTTCCTGTTCAAGTTGCCGACTATGCTCAAACGCCTTGCCTGGCTGGCGCTCTGTGTCTGCGCCCCGCTGTCCGCCGCGCCTCACATCGACCCTCAACGTTTGCAGCAACTGGCCAACGACCGCTTCTGGATTTCCCTCGGTCACTATGAGACCGCCAAGCTCGGTGGCTGGCGCAGCTATGTCAGCGACAAGAAGTTCTTTCTCGCGCCCGATGGCAACGAACATCCCGACCGTGAACTGGCCGCGACCGTGCAGGCGCTGTATGCGCCAGTCAGCCTTGGCGAACAGCACGCACAATGCGTTTACCCGGCGCGCACGCGCTGGCTGAAAGCGCAGCTCAACCTCAACGATCTGCCGACGCCGGAGTGCGCCGAGTACAAGCAGTGGTTCAAGGACGTCTCGCCGCACAGCGCGGTGATGATTTTCCCGGCCGCCTACCTCAACAGTCCTTCGTCGATGTTCGGCCACACCCTGTTGCGCATCGATCAGGCCGATGTACAGGCCGACAAAACCTCGCTGCTCAGCTACGCGATTAACTTCGGCGCCTACATCGAAGGCTCCGACAACAGCATTCTCTACGCCTGGAAAGGCTTGATGGGCGGCTATCCGGGGCTGTTCGCGCTGGTGCCCTATCAGGAAAAACTCTCCGAATACCGCAGCCTGGAAAACCGCGACCTGTGGGAATACCGGTTGAACCTGACGCAGGAAGAAACCGCGCGTATGGTCGCGCATGTCTGGGAGCTCAAGCAGATCCAGTTCGACTATTTCTTCTTCGACGAAAACTGCTCCTATCGCTTGCTCGAGTTGCTGCAAGTGGCGCGGCCGAGCCTGCGCCTGACCGAACAATTCCCGCTGACCGCGATCCCCACCGACACCGTCAAAGCGGTGAAAGAGGCCGGGCTGGTCGAGCACATCGAATATCGTCCGTCCCGCGAGCGCGAATTGCTTAGCCGTGCCGAGCCGTTGAGCGATGACGAACAACAGTGGGTGCTCAAGGTCAGCGCCGATCAACAGGTTTTGCAGGATTCGACGTTCAAGGCGCTGCCGCGCGCGCGTCAGGCGTTGATCGTCGATGCGGCCTATCGCCTGGAGCGCTACCGCGCCAACGGCCAGGAACGCGATCCGCAACGGGCGCAGCGCAGTTTCGAACTGCTGCGGGCAATCAACAAGAATCCGGCTCCGGAATTGAACATTCCGCAGCCGGGGCTGCCGGAAGACGGGCACGAGTCGCGCACCTGGCAGGCCGGCCTCGGCACGCGCGGCGATCGTGCGTTCGGCGAATACGGTTTGCGCATGGCCTATCACGATCTCAATGACAACGCCGAAAGCTTCCCGCTCGGCGCACAGATCGAGATCCTGCAACTCAAGCTGCGCCAGTACGAAGGCAATGACTGGCAGTTGCAGCAACTGGATCTGGCAACGATTCGTTCGCTGACACCGCGCAATGAGCTGCTGCAGCCATTGTCATGGCAAGTCACCGGTGGCCTTGAGCGGGTGCCGGGCAAGCATGATGACGAGACGCTGGTCAGCCACGTCAACGGCGGTGGCGGTGGTACATGGCAGCTGGGCGAGGATGTGCTCGGCTTTGCACTCGGCACCGTGCGCGTGGAGCACAACAATGACTTCGCCGAGTTCGTCTCCCCCGCCGGCGGGTTCAATACCGGCGTGCTGTGGAAAAATCCGCTGGGCAACCTGAGTCTGGAGGCCAAGGGCGATTACTTCTTCAACGGTGAAGTGCGCCGCAGTCTGAGCCTCAATCAGCAGTGGGAATTGTCGCGCAACCTCGGCTTGCGCTTGAGTGCACAGCGTGAATTCAGCCATCTCGCTACACCCGAGACCGAAGTCATGCTCGAAGTGAAGTGGTATCACTACTGACTTCGAACATATCCCCTGGTAGGAGTGAGCCTGCTCGCGATAGCAATTCTTCAGTCAGTGCTGCTGTGACTGACATACCGCTATCGCGAGCAGGCTCACTCCTGCAAGGGGGATTGTGGTGTGAATGGATTTTTCACAGACCTTCGACAGCCGCCTCATTAATCCCCTTCTAGACTTTCCCTATGAGCTGGGTATCGGCGCGGGAGAGTGCAATGTGGCGGTGTGCGGGTGTGCTGGGCGTGTTGCTGGTGCTGGGCGGTTGTCAGTCGACCCATGAGGATCTGATTGCCAAGGGTTATCCACCAGCCTTCGCCGACGGGTTCGACGACGGTTGCGTCAGCGGCCGGCAAGCCGCCGGTTCGATCAGCGGCGAGTTTCGCAAGAACGTGCCGCGCTATCTCAAGGACAGGCAGTACGCCGATGGCTGGACCGACGGTTTCCGCCAGTGCCAGGCAATGCTGGAAAACAAGAGCCGCGAGGACTATCGCAACGAACATTGGGACGAACGCGAGCGCGCCTGGCAGCAACAGAAAGACCAGGACGCCGGACGGGCCTATCGCTCGCAATAGTCGTTCTCGGACATCCAGTGAAACCAAATGCCGGCGAACATGGCCCAAATCCTTTAGAGGAGGACACCATGAGTCGCGCATTCGTCAACGAAGACAGCGCCGCCGCACAGGCCGATCAACCGGTCGAGCGACAGGTCAGCACGCAGCCCAATTACGTGACGCCGCAAGGTCTGGCGCAGTTGCAGGCGAAAGTCGCCGAGCTGCAAGCCCTGCATGCCGAACAATCGGCCAAAGGTGAGCAGGCCGACAAACAGCGACTGGCGGATCTGCAAAGGGATCTGCGTTACTTCAACCAGCGCCTGAGTACCGCGCAAGTGGCTGTCGCCGCGACGTCCACCGACACGGTACAGATCGGCAGTCGGGTGACCTACGCCGATGAACACGACAATGAATTTTGCGTGCAACTGGTCGGCGAGGATCAGGCCGACGCGAGTCAGGGACTGATCAATTGGGCCTCACCGCTGGGCCGGGCGCTACTCGGCGCGCGGCTCAACGATGAGATGCTGTGGCAGCGCCCCGCCGGCGATCAGATCATTGAAGTGATCCGCATCGAACCGGCTTAAACCACGCCTTGGGCCAACATCGCATCGGCGACTTTGACGAAGCCGGCGATGTTCGCGCCTTTGACGTAATTGACCTGGCCGTTCTCCTCGCCGTAATGCACGCAAGCGTGGTGGATCGATTGCATGATCGCGTGCAGCTTGCTGTCGACCTCGCCGGCCGTCCACAGCAGGCGCATGGCGTTCTGCGACATTTCCAGACCACTCACCGCGACGCCGCCCGCGTTGGACGCCTTGCCCGGGGCGAACAGAATGCCCGCCTCGATAAAGATATCCACAGCCTCCAGCGTGGTCGGCATGTTCGCGCCTTCGGCCACGCAGACACAGCCATTACGCAGCAGCGTGCGCGCCGCTTCGGCGTCGAGTTCGTTCTGCGTGGCGCACGGCAGCGCGATGTCGCACGGCAGCGACCATGGCAACTGCCCGGCGCGGAACTCCAGGCCGAACGCGGCGGCCAGTTCGCTGATGCGCCCGCGTTTGACGTTCTTCAGCTCCAGCAGCGCCAGCCACTGTTCTTCGCTCAAGCCGGCTTCGCAGAACAGCGTGCCTTCGGAATCGGACAGGGAAATCACCTTGCCACCCAGATCCATCACTTTGCGCGCCGCGTACTGAGCAACGTTGCCGGAACCGGAAATCGCCACCCGCTTGCCTTCAACGCCCTGCCCGCGGCGCTTGAGCATTTCCTCGGCGAAGTACACGCAACCGAAACCGGTGGCCTCCGGGCGAATCAGGCTGCCGCCATACGTCATGCCTTTGCCGGTCAGGACGCTGGTGAACTGATTGCTCAGGCGCTTGTACTGACCGAACAGGAAACCGATCTCCCGCGCCCCCACGCCAATGTCACCGGCCGGTACGTCCACGTCCGCACCGATGTGGCGATACAGCTCGCTCATGAACGCCTGGCAGAAACGCATGACCTCGGCGTCGCTTTTGCCCTTTGGATCAAAGTCCGAACCGCCCTTGCCGCCGCCCATCGGCAACGACGTCAGCGAGTTCTTGAAGGTCTGTTCGAAGGCGAGGAATTTCAGCACGCCCATGTTCACCGACGGATGGAAACGCAGACCGCCCTTGTACGGGCCGATGGCGCTGTTCATCTGGATGCGGAAACCACGATTGACCTGAACCTTGCCCTGATCGTCGACCCACGACACACGAAACACCACCGCGCGCTCCGGCTCGCAGATGCGCTCCAGAATCCCCGAGGTCAGGTAGCGCGGGTTGGCTTCGAGAAATGGCCACAGACTGCGCAGCACTTCTTCGACGGCCTGATGAAATTCGGGTTGATCGGGGTCGCGTTTTTTCAGGCGCGCGAGGAAGGATTCGACGGATTCGGTCATGGGTGAAAGTCTCGGCAAATTTATTGTCGTTGGAAGAGATTGGGCCGGACTGTAACAAACCGATTGCGCACAGGAACAGAGCAAAATGTCGCAGTTATGAAATTAAATGGTGCACAGGATATAAATAAGCATGGTTTTCGGCCTGTTTTGCACCTCAATGGTGAGAACACATTCAGGTCATGCACCAATTGTTACACCGCCATCGCTGGCAAGCCAGCTCCCACAGTTTTAGCGGCGGACACACAATCCGGGCATAACACAATCCCTGTGGGAGCTGGCTTGCCAGCGATGAATCCACCTCGGTCCCGTTGAAAAAACCCAGGCAAAAAAAACGGAGCCCGAAGGCTCCGCTTTGTCATGCAACCAGCCGAATCAGGCCAGTTTCTTGTGGCGTACCCGATGTGGCTGGGCCGCTGCTTCGCCGAGGCGCTTTTTGCGGTCGGCTTCGTACTCGGTGTAGTTGCCTTCGAAGAACACCGCTTGCGAGTCGTCTTCGTACGCCAGCATGTGCGTGGCGACACGGTCAAGGAACCAGCGATCGTGAGAGATCACAATGGCGGCGCCCGGGAAGTCCAGCAGCGCTTCTTCCAGCGAACGCAGGGTTTCCACGTCGAGGTCGTTGGACGGTTCGTCGAGCAGCAGGACGTTGCCGCCCTCCTTCAGGGTCAGCGCCAGGTGCAGACGACCGCGCTCACCACCGGACAGGTCCTTGACGAACTTCTGCTGATCGCCGCCCTTGAAGTTGAAGCGACCGACGTAGGTGCGCGACGGAATCTCGTAGTTGCCGATGCGGATCTGATCGGAACCGTCGGAGATCTGCTGGAACACGGTCTTGCTGCCGTCGAGGTCTTCGCGGCTCTGGTCAACGCAGGCCAGTTGCACGGTTTCGCCGACTTCGATGGAGCCGGAATCCGGGGTTTCCTTGCCCATCAGCATGCGGAACAAGGTCGACTTACCGGCACCGTTACCACCGATCACGCCGACAATGGCGCCCTTTGGCATCGAGAACGACAGGTTGTCGATCAGGACGCGATCGCCGTAGCCCTTGGAGACGTTCTTGAATTCGATGACCTTGTCGCCCAGACGCGGACCGGCCGGGATGTAGATCTCGTTGGTTTCGCTGCGCTTCTGGAATTCCTGCGATTGCATTTCTTCGAAGCGTTGCAGACGGGCCTTGGATTTCGACTGGCGGGCCTTGGCGCCTTTGCGCACCCACTCCAGTTCTTCCTTCATGGCTTTTTCGTGGGCCGACTGCTGCTTGGATTCAGCGGCCAGACGGTCGGACTTGGCTTCGAGCCAACCCGAATAGTTGCCCTCGTACGGAATGCCCGCGCCGCGGTCGAGTTCGAGAATCCAGCCGGCGACGTTGTCGAGGAAGTAACGGTCGTGCGTGATCGCCACCACAGTGCCCGGGAAGTCGTGGAGGAAATGCTCCAGCCAGGCCACGGAGTCGGCATCCAGGTGGTTGGTTGGTTCGTCGAGCAGCAGCATGTCCGGGGCGGACAGCAGCAGACGGCACAGGGCCACACGACGCTTTTCACCACCGGACAGGTGTTCGACTTTCGCGTCCCAGGCTGGCAGACGCAGCGCATCGGCGGCGACTTCCAGTTGACGCTCCAGGTTATGACCGTCGCTGGCCTGCAGGATCGCTTCGAGCTTGGCCTGTTCGGCGGCCAGTTTGTCGAAGTCGGCATCCGGGTCGGCGTAGGCAGCGTAGACCTCGTCCAGACGCGCTTGTGCATCCTTGATCACGCTCACCGCTTCTTCGACCACTTCACGCACGGTCTTGGTCGAATCGAGTTGCGGCTCTTGCGGCAGGTAACCGATGTTCAGGTCCGGCATCGGACGCGCTTCACCTTCGAACTCGGTGTCAACGCCGGCCATGATTTTCAGCAGCGTGGACTTACCCGAACCGTTGAGGCCGAGCACGCCGATCTTGGCGCCGGGGAAGAAAGACAACGAAATGTTTTTGAGGATTTCCCGCTTCGGCGGAACAACTTTGCCCAGCCGATGCATGGTGAAGACGTATTGAGCCATGGAGAACCTTGGGTCAGTGACAGATGAATGATTGGAGCGCAGGCGAGGCCTGGCCAGACCGGTGCGCGTCGTTCACGTGATCACGATCAATGCGTGCGCGCAGGAAAAAGTCTGATTGTAGGGGCTGGAACGCCCCCGGTCTAACCGGCAAAGCTACCTGAATGCTCACAGGCAGTCCAGCCGCGAGGGGCTGGCACTTCGCCACGAGTCAAGGCATGCTAGCCGCCCTTTGGGCGTCCAGCTTATAGTGCACGTCGCGCCAGTCCAGCCAATCCGCAGGATCACAGCTTGTCCAACGTCACTCCGCCAGCTTCTGTGAGCAGCACCCCAGCGGCGCCCGGCTCGTCCCTGCGCGGCACATTAAAGGGTGCGCTGGCGACGCTCGTGCTTCTATTGCTGGCGCTGCTGTTCTGGCAACTGCTCGATCAACTGCGCGAAACCCAGAAAAACCAGCGCCAGTACACCATCGACTACACCGCCGACCTCGCCGCCCAGGTCAGCCTGAACATGGCGCTGAACGCGCAAATCGCCCTCAATCTGCTACCGATCGTCGAACAGCCGCAATCAGCCGACGAACAGCAGGCGCTGTTGCGCAAGCTCCAGCAATCGCTACCCGACCTGCGCAGTATGGCCTTGCTCAGCCCATCCGGGCGGATCATCAGCGACAGCGCCGCAAACAGCGACGACGCCGACTACCTCACCGAACTGGTCCGGCGCAGCCGTGCCCAGGCCCATTATTTCAGCAACGCCGACGATGGCTCGGTGGTGCACCTGTTGCTGCATCAGGCCAGCGGCAGCACGCGTGGTTATTGGGCGCTGCGCCTGACGCCGACGTTTTTCGATTCATTGACCAAACAGGGTGAAGCCGGCCTGCGTCCGCTGTGGCTGGTGGAAAACCGCGTCAACCATCAAATCATCAGCCGCGACAAAGCCCAGCCTTCGGCGAAACCCGGCGTACTAACCGCGGACGACCTGGCCAATACCGTGCTGACCGTGCCGCTGAGCAGCAGCGACTGGCAGTTGCGCGGCCTGTTCGACCGCCAGCGGGTGCTCGAAGAGTTGTTGCCGGCGTTCATCGGCAAATGCCTGCTGGGCCTGGCGTTTTCGATGTTGCCGGTGATCGCGCTGCTGAACATGCGTCGGCGTCAGCGCCAGCTGCATGAAGGGCGACGACGTTATCAGGACATTTTCGAAGGCACCGGCGTGGCCCTCTGCGTGCTCGATCTGTCGGGCCTCAAGCAGGCGTTCGCCAAGGCGCAGATCCAGAGCAGCGACCAGCTCAAGGCCTGGCTCGACCAGCCGCAGCAATGCAAACAGTTGCTTCAGGAATTGCGCGTCACCGAGGTCAATCAGGTCGCGCTGCAACTGCTCAACGTCAATTCCTGCGAGCACGCCTGGCAACTGCTGATCGCCGGCCAACCGCATCAGCACTGCGTCATCGGCCAGCAAATTCTCGAGGCGGTTTTGCTGCACCAGGATCAACTGGAGCTGGAAATCAAACTGCCGGACGGCAACGGTCGCGACCAACACCTGTGGATGGTGCTGCGCCTGCCCAACGAGCAAGACGATTACAAAGCGGTGATCCTCAGCATCAACGACATCACCAGCCGCAAGCTGATCGAACTGTCGTTGCTGGAGCGCGAGGGTTTCTGGTCGGATGTGGTGCGCACCGTGCCGGACCATCTGTATGTGCAGGACGTGATCAGCCAGCGGATGATTTTCAGCAACCATCACCTCGGCCAGACGCTGGGCTACAACCGCAGCGAACTGCACCAGATGGGCGAATACTTCTGGGAAATCCTCCTGCACCCGGAAGATGCCGACCACTACCATCGCTCGCGGCAGCTGCAGCGCCACGCCGGTTACAGCCAGTTGCTGCAATGCCAGTTGCGTTTCCGTCATCGGGACGGCAAGTGGCGGCGTTTCGACATCCGCGAACAGGCATTGGCGCGGGACAAACACGATCAGGTCACGCGAATCATCGGCGTGGCCAAGGACATCACCGAGCAGATCGAGGCCAGCGAATCCCTGCGCGACAGCGAGCAGCGTTACCGGATGCTCGCGGAAAGCATCAGCGACGTGATTTTCTCCACCGACAGCAAACTCTCGCTGAACTACGTCAGCCCGTCGGTGCAAGCGGTGCTGGGTTACAACGCCGAGTGGATTTTCCACAACGGCTGGCAATCGACCATCGCCAATCCCGGGCAACTGAACGGCATCTACGCCCTGATGGACCGCGTCAGCAAAGCCCTGGACAAGCCCGAACAACTGACCCTGCTGCGCAGTCAGGTGCAGACGCAACTGTTCCTGTTCGACTGCCTGCGCGCCGATGGCCGCAAGATCCCGATCGAACTGCGCCTGGTGCTGGTCTGGGACGAACATGGCGCCTTCGAAGGCGTGCTCGGCGTCGGCCGCGACATCAGCCAGCAACGCCGCGCCGAAAAAGACCTGCGCATGGCCGCGACGGTATTCGAGCATTCGACCTCGGCCATCCTGATCACCGACCCGGCTGGTTACATCGTCCAGGCCAACGAAGCGTTCAGCCGCGTCAGTGGCTACGCAGTGGGCGAAGTGCTCGACCAGTTGCCCAACATGCTCACCGTCGACGAGCAGCAGGACGCGCACCTGCGCTACGTGCTCAAGCAATTGCACGAGCACAGCACCTGGGAAGGCGAAGTCTGGATGAAACGTCGTAACGGCGAGCACTACCCGGCGTGGGTCGGGATTACGGCGGTGCTCGACGACGAGGGCGATCTGGCCAGTTACGTGTGTTTCTTCAGCGACATCAGCGAGCGCAAGGCCAGCGAACAGCGCATCCACCGCCTCGCCTACTACGACGCCCTGACCCATCTGCCCAACCGCACGCTGTTCCAGGATCGCCTGCACACCGCGCTGCAAGCGGCTGAACGGCAGAAGTCGTGGGTGGTGCTGATGTTCCTCGATCTCGACCGGTTCAAGCCAATCAACGACTCCCTCGGCCACGCCGCTGGCGATCGCATGCTCAAGGACATGGCCACGCGCCTGCTGGCCTGCGTCGGTGAAGACGACACCGTGGCGCGCATGGGCGGCGACGAATTCACCCTGCTGCTGCAACATCGTTCCAGTCGCGAGCTGGCCTTGAACCGGGCGATTCACGTCGCCGAGCAGATCCTTGGCAGTCTGGTGCGGCCGTTCGTCCTCGAAGGCCGTGAGTTCTTTGTCACCGCGAGTATCGGCATCGCCCTCAGTCCGCAGGACGGCAACGAACTCAGCCAGTTGATGAAGAACGCCGACACCGCGATGTACCACGCCAAGGAGCGCGGCAAGAACAACTTCCAGTTCTATCAGGCCGACATGAACGCCAGTGCGCTGGAGCGTCTGGAGTTGGAAAGCGACTTGCGCCACGCTCTGGAGCAGAACGAATTCGTCCTGTATTACCAGCCGCAGTTCAGCGGCGACGGCAAACGCCTGACCGGCGCCGAAGCGCTGCTGCGCTGGCGCCATCCGCGGCGCGGATTGGTGCCGCCGGGGGATTTCATTCCGGTGCTGGAAGAACTCGGGCTGGTGGTCGATGTGGGCGACTGGGTGATCAGCGAAGCCTGCCGCCAGTTGAAAACCTGGCACCAGCAACGCGTGCGCGTGCCAAAGGTTTCGGTGAACATCTCGGCGCGGCAGTTCTCCGACGGCCAGCTCGGCACGCGCATCGCCACGATCCTGCGCGAAACCGGCCTGCCGCCGGCGTGCCTGGAGCTGGAACTGACCGAAAGTATCCTGATGCGCGAAGTCAGCGAGGCGATGCAGATTCTCGCTGGCCTGAAAAATCTTGGCCTGAGCATCGCAGTCGACGACTTCGGCACCGGTTATTCATCGCTCAACTACCTCAAGCAATTCCCGATCGACGTGCTGAAAATCGACCGCACCTTCGTCGATGGCTTGCCCTCGGGCGAACAGGACGCGCAAATCGCCCGGGCGATCATCGCCATGGCCCACAGCCTGAACCTGGCGGTGATCGCCGAGGGCGTGGAAACCCACGAGCAACTGGACTTCCTGCGTGAGCACGGTTGCGACGAGGTGCAGGGCTACCTGTTCGGCCGGCCGATGCCGGCGGGACGGTTCGAGGCGCAGTTCAGCAATGATGCACTGTTCATGTTCGACTGAAGTCCCGCGGCGCGGCCATCGCTGGCAAGCCAGCTCCCACAGGGATTTGCAATGGATCAGTATCCTCAGCTTGGAACGCAGTCATTGTGGGAGCTGGCTTGCCAGCGATGGGGCCGGCAAAAGCACCGCATATCTGTCATGAACGCCACTTGTCTGCGACATGATGCCGTTTCATATGCCATCCAAAACCCGTTAGGTTAGAATGCCCCCCTTTTCTGCCCCCCCGATCCTTGAGGACCGCCATGTTCAGCCGTGATTTGACTATTGCCAAGTACGACGCCGACCTTTTTGCCGCCATGGAGCAAGAAGCTCAGCGTCAGGAAGAACACATTGAGCTGATCGCTTCGGAAAACTACACCAGCCCAGCGGTGATGGAAGCTCAAGGCTCGGTCCTGACCAACAAATACGCCGAAGGCTACCCGGGCAAGCGCTACTACGGTGGTTGCGAGTACGTCGACGTGGTCGAGCAACTGGCCATCGACCGTGCCAAGGAACTGTTCGGTGCCGATTACGCCAACGTTCAGCCGCACGCCGGTTCGCAAGCCAACGCCGCTGTGTATCTGGCCCTGCTCTCGGCCGGTGACACCATTCTGGGCATGAGCCTGGCCCACGGCGGTCACCTGACCCACGGCGCCAGCGTTTCCTCATCGGGCAAGCTGTACAACGCCGTGCAGTACGGCATCGACGCCAACGGCCTGATCGACTACGACGAAGTCGAGCGCCTGGCAATCGAGCACAAGCCGAAAATGATCGTGGCCGGTTTCTCTGCCTACTCGCAGATCCTCGATTTCCCACGCTTCCGCGCCATCGCTGACAAAGTCGGTGCCTACCTGTTCGTCGACATGGCCCACGTGGCCGGTCTGGTCGCCGCTGGCGTCTATCCGAACCCGGTGCCGTTCGCTGATGTCGTCACCACCACCACGCACAAGACCCTGCGCGGCCCACGTGGCGGTCTGATCCTGGCGCGCGCCAACGCCGACATCGAGAAGAAGCTCAACTCCGCAGTATTCCCTGGCGCCCAGGGTGGCCCGCTGGAGCACGTGATCGCTGCCAAGGCGATCTGCTTTAAGGAAGCGCTGCAGCCTGAGTTCAAGGTCTACCAGCAACAAGTGGTGAAAAACGCCCAGGCCATGGCCAGCGTATTCATCGAGCGCGGTTTCGACGTGGTTTCGGGCGGTACTGAAAACCACCTGTTCCTGCTGTCGCTGATCAAGCAGGAAATCTCCGGTAAAGACGCCGACGCCGCTCTGGGCAAAGCGTTCATCACCGTGAACAAGAACTCCGTGCCTAACGATCCACGCTCGCCGTTCGTCACCTCTGGCCTGCGTTTCGGTACCCCGGCTGTGACCACTCGCGGCTTCAAGGAAGCTGAGTGCAAAGAGCTGGCCGGCTGGATCTGCGACATCCTGGCAGACCTGAACAACGAAGCGGTGATCGACGCCGTTCGTGAGAAAGTCAAAGCCATCTGCAAGAAACTGCCGGTATACGGCGCGTAAATCGCGACGTTAAACCCGCAGCATGAAAAACCGGCCAAGTGATTGGCCGGTTTTTTTTCGCCGATATTTTTTCAAACGCCTGAACCGCTCAAGGATGGGACTCGCCGCACAACTGGTCAGACCGGTCATGCCAATTCGTCACTTTTCACTTGCGATCAACAAAAAACCGCGCCTAGACTGCGCCTGCACTGGACATACCGGTAAGACCACAATAATTAAGTCCTGAATCCGAAACGCCACGCGTGCGGCAGCCAGGACACCGACCCAGGATTCCTCCCATGCTCAGATGGTGCTCGCGTTCAATCTTCCTCCAAGTGGTTCTCGGACTGATGCTCGGCATCGTCTGCGGGCTTACTCTCCCTGAATACTCGGCCCAGCTCAAACCGCTCGGCGACGGTTTCATCAAACTGATCAAGATGCTCATCGGCCTGATCGTGTTTTGCGTGGTAGTCAGCGGCATCAGTGGCGCGGGCGACCTGAAGAAGGTCGGGCGCATCGGCCTCAAGTCGGTGATCTACTTCGAAGTGCTGACCACCATCGCTCTGGTGATCGGCCTGGTGTTCGCCTTCAGCACCGGCATCGGCAGCGGCGCGAATATTCATCTGGAGCAACTGTCCAGCGCCGACATGGGCGACCTCGCCGAGCGCGGCCAGCACATGCACACCACCACGCAGTTCCTGATGGACCTGATCCCGACCTCGGTGATCGGTGCCTTCGCCGACAACAACATTCTGCAGGTGCTGCTGTTCTCGGTGCTGTTCGGCAGCGCGCTGAATCTGGTCGGCGAAGCGGCGTCGGGGATCTCGCGGCTGATCAACGAACTGAGCCACGTGATCTTTCGCATCATGGGCATGATCGTGCGTCTGGCGCCGATCGGCGTGTTCGGCGCCATCGCCTTCACTACCAGCAAATATGGCCTGGATTCGCTGCAACATCTGGGCAGTCTGGTCGGCCTGTTCTATCTGACCTGCATCGCGTTTGTCAGCGTGATTCTCGGAGTGGTGATGCGTGCTTCCGGCCTGCGCATGTGGCCGCTGCTCAAGTACCTGCGCGAAGAACTGCTGATCGTCATGGGCACCGCCTCCTCGGACGCCGTGCTGCCGCAAATCATGCGCAAGCTGGAACACCTGGGCATCGGCAGTTCGACCGTCGGGCTGGTGATTCCGACCGGGTACTCGTTCAACCTCGACGGTTTTTCGATCTACCTGACCCTGGCCATCGTGTTCATCGCCAACGCCACGGGGACACCGCTGGCGATGACCGACCTGCTGACGATTCTGCTGGTGTCGCTGATCACTTCCAAAGGCGCCCACGGCATTCCCGGCTCGGCGCTGGTGATTCTGGCGGCAACGCTGACCGCGATTCCGGCGATTCCGGTGGTCGGTCTGGTGCTGGTGCTCGCGGTGGACTGGTTCATGGGCATCGGCCGCGCGCTGACCAACCTGATCGGCAACTGCGTCGCCACCGTCGCTATCGCCCGCTGGGAAAAGGACATCGACGTACAACGGGCCAACAAGGTGCTCAACGGCGAACAGGGCTATAACTTCCAGCCGAGAAAAACCGTCGCCCAGGCGGCGGCCAAAGAATTTTGATTGATCGCCGTGCCTGCTGACAGGCAGGCACGGCGCAGGAGCCAATACGTGATCACAACTTCAACCGTCGTCAACTCAGTGGTGGAAAAGCTCCGCGCGGCGCTGGCCCGTGGTCAGTGGCGCAGCGGTGAAATGCTGCCGGGCCAGCGTGAACTGGCCGAACAATTGGGCATCAGCCGGCCGAGCCTGCGCGAGGCGGTGATCGTTCTGGAAACCCTTGGTCTGGTGCGTTCGATGCCGGGCAAAGGCGTGGTCGTACTCGACGCACAACTGAGCGACAACCCGAACCAGGACAGTGCAGTCGCCGGCGCCAGCCTCGAAGACGTGCTGCAACTGCGCTATACCCTCGAGCCATTCATTGTCGGTCTGGTCGCGCAATCGATCAGCAGCAAGGAAGTCGGGCAGTTGCGCCTGACCCTGATGGACATGCGCGAAGCCCTCGAAGCGGGCGACAGCGACGCCGGCGTCAGCGCTTACATCGCTTTTCACGAAGAGCTGTTCACGCTGACCTCGAACCCGATTTTCCAAAGTGTCGTGCAGCAGACCAGCAACGCGCTCAAGCAAAGCGCCGAAGTGCTGCGCAATTCTCCCGAGCATCTGGCCGAACGTCTGGAAGAAAACGAAGCGGTAGTCCGCGCGATCCGCAGCAAGAACAGCGCGCAGGCCAGCGCCGAAATGCGTCGGCACATTCTGCGAGAAGGCCAGCGCATGGGCGTCGAGCTGAATATCCCGGAAGACAACCTGCCTAACTGAATTTTCTTTATGGAGACCGGCCATGAACAGTGTCGCCGCAACGCCGCCCGCTCACTCTACAGGCGCGCCCCTGCCCTTCACACGCCTGCGCGCCGCGGTGGACGATCTGTATCCGCGCCTGCTCGAGGCGATTCTGGAGCAGCGAATCACCCCGGCCAGCCATTTACCGAGGACAGCCTGCAGGCGATGTTCAGCGCCGGCCGCGCCGATGTACGACGGGTGCTGACGCAGCTTTCTCATGAACACATCGTGGTGCTACGGGCCAATCATCGACCACGTATTGCCGCGCCTGATGCGGAGCAGACCCGGCAGACCTTGCATGCGCGACGGCTGGCTGAAGGCACATTGGTGCGGCTGGCGTGCCAGCGTCCACAGGCTGACGGGATCAAACGTCTGCGCGGGTTGATCGAACGTGAGCGTTTGGCGGTCGAGCAGGATCGAAGCGGTGCGGCGATCCGCTTGGCCGGGGAGTTTCATTTGCAGTTGGCGGCAATGGCGGGGAATGCGCCGTTGGCGCATTTTCTGAGCAGTCTGGTGCCGCTGACATCGCTGGCGATTGCGCGATGCGAGGGTTCTTCGCATAGCTGTTGCGCGTGGCAGGAGCATCTGGCGCTGGTCGAGGCGGTGGAATCCGGCAGAGTCGCTGAAGCCATGATGTTGATGAATCAGCATCTGGATCAGCTTGAGCAGACACTGTTGGGCACAGACCTTGGGCAATATGTTGCTGGTTAGATGGCCATCGCGAGCAGGCTCACTCCTACATTTGAAACGCGTTCCCCTGTAGGAGTGAGCCTGCTCGCGATAGCTGCAGCACAGGCTCAGAAAATCCGTCAGGCTGCCGCCACCCGCGCAAACCCCGCCCGAATCTTCTCCTCGGGCAAATCATCGGCAATAAACACCATCACACTTTCACGCTTCTCACCCTCGGCCCATTCTGTGTCCCAATCGAAACCATAAAGTTTCAGTACGCCCTGAAACACCAGCCGCCGATCCTCACCGGCGATGTTCAACACACCTTTGTAACGCAGCAATTGCTTGCCGTGTTCTTCCAGCAGTTCGTTCATGAACTCGCTGAGCTGATCGATATCCAGCGGCTGATCGGTGCGCAGCACCAGGCTGGAAATACGATCGATCGACGGCGCCTGGCCCACCGGACGCAGGCTCAAGCCGCCGCCAAGATCGGCATTGAGATTGAAGCCGCGTACATCCAGCAGTTCCGCCAGATCAATGTTGCCGTGCTCGACCACACGGATCGGCGCACGACGGTTGATCCGCGTCAGCCGCTCGCTCAACGCGGTGAAAGTGGCCTGGTCAACCAGATCGGTCTTGCTCACCAACAGGCGGTCGGCGAAACCGATCTGCGCCTGGGCGATGGTCTGGCTCAGATGCACGTCGGCATGCGCGGCATCGACCAGCGTGATGATGCCGTCGAGCAGGTAACGCTCGCGCAATTCTTCATCGATGAAAAACGTCTGCGCCACCGGGGCTGGATCGGCAAGGCCTGTGCACTCGATTACTAGACGATCAAACGCGATCTCGCCGCTGTCCAGCCGTTCGAGCAGCAAGTACAGCGCCTTGGTCAGGTCGGTGTGAATGGTGCAGCAGACGCAGCCGTTGGCCAGGGTCATGACTTGCACCGGCTCGTCACCCAGCAACTGGGTGTCGATGCCGGCATCGCTGAATTCGTTTTCGATCACGGCGATTTTCAGGCCGTGCTCGGCTTTGAGCAGATGGCGCAACAGCGTGGTCTTGCCGGCGCCGAGGAAACCGCTGAGTACCGTGACCGGGATGGGAGAGGACAAAACTCGATCTCCTGAAAAGAACACAAAACAAATGTGGGAGCCAGCCTGCTGGCGATGAGGGTGTGTCAGTCGAAATTTCCGTCGACTGACACTCCGCCATCGCTGGCAGGCCAGCTCCCACAGGGGATTACCTCAACCTGATACTGTCAGCTCAACAGCACTTCGGCCCACCCTTGCCACCGTAACGCGCCTCCTGACGTTCGCGAAAGAACATCTCGTAGCTCATCACCGGTTTGTCCGGGTGTTTGGTTTGCATATGCTCGACGTAGGTGTCGTAGTCGGGCATGCCGACCATCAGGCGCGCGGCCTGACCGAGGTATTTACCGAGGCGACTCAGGTCATTGAACATGCTGCAATCCTCTGGTTACGCATCCGGCAGGGCCTGGAATGGCGACTCTTTATCCGTACGTTCTTTTTTGCCCCAGGCGGCGATGCCGACCTTGAGCGCATAGAACAGGATGCTGAACACCACGAACAGGAACAGCGCGGTGAGTGTGGCGTTGGTATAGGCGTTGAAGATCACATGCTGCATCTGCTCGACGCTTTTCGCCGGTGCCAGCACCTGACCGTTGGCCAGCGCATCGCTGTACTTCTTGGCCAGCGACAGGAAGCCGATCGCCGGGTTAGCGTCGAACAGCTTGATGAAGCCTGCGGTCGTGGTGCAGATCAACAGCCATGTCGCTGGCAGCAGGGTGACCCAGATGTAGCGCTGGCGCTTCATCTTGATCAGGACCACGGTGCCGAGCATCAGCGCGATACCGGCGAGCATCTGGTTGGAAATGCCGAACAGTGGCCACAGGGTGTTGATGCCGCCCAGTGGATCGATCACGCCCTGGTACAGCAACCAGCCCCACATCGCCACACAACCGGCGGTGGCGATCAGGTTGGCGGTCCACGATTCAGTACGTTTCAGCGCCGGAACGAACGAGCCGAGCAGATCCTGCAGCATGAAACGCCCGGCACGGGTACCGGCGTCGACTGCGGTCAGGATGAACAGCGCTTCGAACAGGATCGCGAAGTGGTACCAGAACGCCATGGTGTTTTCACCCGGCAGGACACTGTGCAGGATCTGCGCAATACCCACCGCCAGGGTCGGCGCACCGCCGGCGCGAGCCAGAATGGTGGTTTCACCGATGTCATGGGCAACCGCTTGCAGCGCTTCCGGCGTGATTGCGAAGCCCCAGCTGGTGACCATCTGCGCCACTGACGCGGCGTCACTGCCAACCACGGCGGCCGGGCTGTTCATGGCGAAGTACACGCCCGGCTCGATCACCGAAGCGGCAACCATGGCCATGATTGCCACGAACGATTCCATCAGCATGCCGCCGTAGCCGATGTAGCGGGCGTTGGTTTCGTTATCCAGCAGCTTGGGCGTTGTGCCCGAGGAAATCAGCGCATGGAAACCCGATACCGCACCGCAGGCAATGGTGATGAACAGGAACGGGAACAGACCGCCCTTCCACACCGGCCCGGTGCCGTCGACAAACTGTGTCAGCGCCGGCATTTTCAGCTCGGGCATGGTCACCAGAATGCCGATCGCCAAGGCGACGATGGTACCGATCTTGAGGAAGGTCGATAGATAGTCACGCGGCGCCAGAATCAGCCAGACCGGCAGCGACGCGGCGACAAAACCGTAACCGACGAGCATCCAGGTAATCTGCACACCGGTGAAGGTGAAGGCTTTGGCCCAGACCGGATCGGCAGCAATCTGCCCGCCCAGCCAGATCGAACCGAGCAGCAGCAATACGCCGACTACGGAGATCTCGCCGATGCGGCCCGGACGGATGTAGCGCATGTAGATGCCCATGAACATCGCGATCGGGATGGTCGCCATCACGGTGAAGATACCCCACGGGCTTTCCGCCAGGGCCTTGACCACGATCAGCGCCAGCACCGCAAGGATGATGATCATGATCAGGAAGCAGCCGAACAGCGCGATGGTCCCGGGAATCCGGCCCATTTCTTCACGCACCATATCGCCCAGGGAACGGCCGTTGCGTCGGGTCGACATGAACAGGACCATGAAGTCCTGCACCGCGCCCGCCAGCACCACACCGGCAATCAGCCAGAGCGTACCGGGCAGATAGCCCATCTGCGCCGCCAATACCGGGCCGACCAGCGGCCCCGCGCCAGCGATGGCCGCGAAGTGGTGACCGAAAAGAATGTGTTTGTTGGTCGGCACATAGTCCAGACCATCGTTGTTGAGCACGGCGGGGGTGGCCCGACGCGGATCCAGTTGCATCACGTTGTTGGCGATGAACAGACTGTAGTAACGGTACGCAACCAGATAAATGGCCACGGCAGCGACCACGATCCACAAGGCGTTGATCGCCTCGCCGCGGCGCAATGCCACTACGCCCAGGGCGCACGCTCCTACGATTGCCAGCACTAGCCAGGGTAAGTGGCGTAGCAGGCTATTATTATTTTTCATTTTTTTATTCCAGCCAGGGTGGACAAGAAAGACAGCCACCCCGAGTTTAGCGCTAACGGTGCCAAAGGCCATACCCCGACATAGGTCTATCTGAGCCCTTCCGCGCTGGCACGCTCGGACAAGGCGGGTCTATAGTCAGCGAACCTTCGGAGGATTGCGCCATGAACGAGCCTTCAGACAACCGTCGTCGCTTCAAACGTATTGCGTTCGATGCCAGAACCGAGCTGAGTCAGGGCGAGTACATCTGGCAGGTCAAACTGATCGACCTGTCACTCAAGGGTTTGCTGGTCGAACGGCCGGAGCCGTGGCTCGGCGATCGGGAAAAGGATTTTTTCGTCGACATTCATCTGAGCGATGACGTCGATATCGAGATGGACGTGCAACTGGCCCACGAGGAAAACGGCCATTTGGGGTTCATCTGCCGACATATCAGCCTGGAGTCGATCCAGCGCTTGCGGCGGCTGATCGAGCTGAACCTGGCGGATGAGGCCGAGCTCGAGCGCGAATTGGGCGCCCTGATCGAAATCTAGCGTCCACCACCGATTAATGTAGGAGTGAGCCTGCTCGCGATAGCGGTGTGTCATTCAACAAATCAGTTGGCTGACACACCGCTATCGCGAGCAGGCTCACTCCTACAGGGGATTGTGGTTATTCGAAGAGTGCGTCGAGGGCTTGTTCAAGGCGAGTGACGGCAATGATCTGCAAGCCTGCCGGCGATTCCTTCGGCGCGTTGCCCTTGGGCACGATCGCGCGTTTGAAACCATGCTTGGCCGCTTCCTTCAAGCGCTCCTGCCCGCTCGGCACCGGGCGCACTTCGCCGGACAGACCGACCTCGCCGAACACCAGCAGATCATGCGGCAACGGCCGGTTGCGCAGACTCGACATCACTGCCGCCATCAGCGCCAGATCGGAAGCGGTTTCCAGCACCTTGACCCCGCCGACCACGTTGAGGAACACATCCTGATCGTGGGTCGGAATACCGCCGTGGCGGTGCAGAACCGCAAGCAGCATGGCCAAGCGGTTCTGGTCCAGACCCAGCGTCACCCGGCGCGGATTGGCCAGATGGCTGTCATCGACCAGCGCCTGCACTTCCACCAGCATTGGCCGGGTGCCTTCCCACGTCGCCATGACCACGCTGCCCGGGACTTCTTCCTGGGCGCGTGTGAGAAAGATCGCCGAAGGGTTGGAGACTTCTTTCAAACCCTTGTCAGTCATGCCGAACACGCCCAGCTCGTTGACCGCGCCGAAACGGTTCTTCACCGCACGCAACAAGCGCAGGCGCCCATCGGACTCGCCTTCGAAATACAGCACGGTGTCGACCATGTGCTCAAGCACGCGCGGGCCGGCCAGCGCGCCTTCCTTGGTGACGTGGCCGACGAGGAAAATCGCCGTACCGCTCTGCTTGGCGTAACGCACCAGCAGCGCCGCACTTTCGCGCACTTGGGAAACGCCGCCGGGTGCCGATTGAAGTTGTTCGGTGAAAATCGTCTGGATCGAGTCGATCACCATCACCTTGGGTTTTTCCTGGCGAGCGGTGGCGATGATGGTTTCGATGCAGGTTTCGGTCATCACGCGTAGCTGGTCCTGCGGCAAGCCGAGGCGGCGTGCGCGCATGGCCACTTGCTGCTGGGACTCTTCACCAGTGACGTACAGCGCCGGCATGCTCTTGGCGAGGTTGCACAGGGTCTGCAGCAGAATCGTCGACTTGCCGATGCCCGGATCACCGCCGATCAGCACCACCGAACCGTCGACCAGACCGCCGCCGAGCACACGGTCAAGTTCACCGGAGGCGGTGGAAAAACGCGGGATTTCTTCGATGCTGACTTCGGCCAGGGTCTTGATCTGCGCTTGTTGCCCGGCCCAACCGGTGCGCCCGGTGGGTGCCGTGGCGCCGCCGCTTTCGATCATGGTTTCGGTCAGCGTGTTCCAGGCGCCGCATTCACCGCACTGGCCGGCCCACTTGGGAAAGGTTGCGCCGCACTCGGTGCAGCCGTACATGCGCTTGGCCTTGGCCATCAGAACCCCCGACAAAAACCGCGATGATAACCCACAGGCCCGAAATCAGCGCGGCGCCGGCGTACGGATTTCACCGCTGGCCAGACGTGCGGCGCTGTTGCCCAACGGGTCTTCGGCGTTCAGGTCGGCGCCCTTGGCTTTCAGCGCATCGAGCAGTTCCAGACGCTTGAACAAGCCGGCATACATCGCCGCCGTCTGCCCGGCGCCGTTACGTTGATCGGGGCTGCAATCGGTGGCCATCAAGCGCCGGGCGATCTGGACTTCGCCCTTGAAGATCGCGCCCATCAACGCCGTGTTGCCGCGTTGATCCTGAGCGCAGGCGTCGGCGCCGGCAGCAAGCAAGCGTTCCACCGCGGGCGCCTGACCGTGATAAGCGGCGAGGATCAGCGCGGTGTAGCCCTTGCTGTCGCGGGTGTCGAGGGAATAGCCCGATTCGATGAACGTCTCGAGCATCGGTACATCCCCGCGCCGCGCCGCGTCGAAGTAGTAGTCGCGCAATTGCGCCTGGATCGCCTCGGGACTCTGGTTGATCGGTGCCGCCCAAGCGGTGAGCGACAGGCACGCGGCCAATAGGAAAAGACAGGTTCGCATCAGCAGTCTCCTTGAACGGAACGGGGCCTGATGCAGGCCCCGCAGGTGTTACCGCACTATCAGTCGACCAATTTCGCCGCCAGGGCCTTGACCCGGCTCAGGTCGCCCTTGGCCACTTGCGTCACGCCGGTGCCGTATTCCGGATCGGCCTTGTACAGGAAGGACAGGATGATGTGCTTGCTCTCGTCATCGGTGGTGGCCAGCGAGCCGCCGAAGCTGTCGATCAGGTCGCGGCGCTCTTTCTTGCTGAACGAGCGATACAGATCGCCGGCCTGCTTGAAATTCTGCTCACGCTGGATCTTCGCCTGCTGAGTGCTGCCCGACAGCGCCAGTTGGCTGTAACGCGCGCTTGAGGTCTCTTCACGCGGTTGCAGACGGCTTGGCTGATAGTTCACACCGCTGCTGCTGGCGCCAAAGTTCATCGCACCGTCCTGATTGCCATTGTTCACCGCAACTTTCGGCGCGTTGATTGGCAATTGCAGAGCATTGGCGCCCAAGCGATACATTTGTGTATCGGCGTAGGAGAACACTCGGCCCTGCAATAAACGGTCTTCGGACGGTTCAATACCCGGAACCACATTAGCCGGGGCCATCGCAACTTGTTCGGTTTCCTGGAAGACATTCGCCGGATTACGGTTCAAAACCATTTGTCCAACTTTTCGCTCGGGGATGCCCGGCCAGATCTTCGTCGCGTCCAATGGATCAAAATCAAACTTGGACAAATCCTGCGGTTTCAGAACTTGAACGTACAAGTCCCACTTCGGGAAGTTGCCTTTGTTGATATTGCTGACCAAGTCATTGGTCATATGACTGTAATCCTGACCCTGAACTTTGGCGACTTGATCTGGCGTCAGGTTATTAAGCCCTTGCAAACTCTTCCAGTGAAACTTGACGTAATGAACTTCGCCTTTGGCGTTGACCAATTTATAGGCATGAACACCGTTGCCATCCATCTCCCGATAACTGGCCGGTGTGCCCGCGTTCGAATACAACTCGGTCAGCGTACGGGTGGCTTCCGGTACGTGGGAGAAAAAGTCGAAGCGGCGCGAATCGTCGTCCAGGTTGGTCCGCGGATCAGGCTTGAACGCGTGAACCATGTCGGGAAACTTGATCGCGTCGCGAATGAAGAAGGTCGGGAAGTTGTTGCCCACCAGGTCCCAGTTACCGTCGGCGGTGTAGAACTTGGTGGCGAAACCGCGTGGGTCACGCAAGGTTTCCGGCGAGTGATTGCCGTGAACCACTGCCGAGAAGCGCACGAAGACCGGTGTGGTCTGGCCCGCAGCAAACACTTTGGCCTTGCTCAGGTCACCGAGGTCGTTGGTCACCGTGAACGTACCGTGAGCACCGGTACCGCGGGCGTGAACCACACGCTCGGGAATGCGCTCGCGATCAAAACGCTGCAGTTTCTGGATCAGTTGCACGTCCTGCAGCAGTACCGGGCCGGTGGCGCCGGCCGTCTGCGAATTCTGATTATCACCGACGGCAGCGCCGTTATCGCGGGTCAGGGGCGCTGCATGCACGGAGAAACTCAGCAGGCCGGCGGTCAGTACACCGAGCGTGCGGCGACGGGGAAAAGCCCCCAGTCCAGGTAAGGAAGTCATATCAGGATCCTCTGGTTGTTTTTGGCGGCGCATCCAGGTGCGCCAAGCCAAGGCTAGAGGCCTGCGGCGATGAACATAAATAGAAAGAACGTAACGCCATGATTGAGAAAAATGGCTTCCCGGTCAGCGATTTACGCGCTATTTCGCGCGCGATTGCTGGCACTTTGCAAACTAATCGTCTAATGATGTGTCGATAAAAGCGGGGATTGTAAGAAGGTGTTTCGCGCAGGACGCGTTTCGCTGATTTACACTGCCTTCACCAAACTCATCTGTAACAAGGAAATAACTATGGGCGTGCTTAGCGAGTTCAAGGCCTTCGCGGTCAAAGGCAATGTGGTCGACATGGCCGTCGGTATCATCATCGGTGCGGCGTTTGGCAAGATTGTTTCGTCGTTTGTCGGCGACGTGATCATGCCGCCAATCGGCCTGTTGATCGGCGGGGTGGACTTCAGTGATCTGGCCATCACGCTCAAAGCCGCCGAGGGCAACACTCCTGCAGTGATGCTGGCTTACGGCAAATTCATCCAGACGGTACTGGACTTCATCATTGTCGCTTTCGCTATCTTCATGGGCGTCAAAGCCATCAACCGCCTCAAGCGCGAAGAGGCCGTGGCCCCGACCGCACCGCCGATCCCGAGCAAGGAAGAGCAACTGCTGGGGGAAATCCGCGACCTGCTCAAGGCGCAGAACGAGCGGCCCTGAGTCATTGGCCTCAACAAGAAACGGCACCTGTGGGTGCCGTTTTCGTTACCAGTAATTTTCCACGGCGACCTGGCCGGGCCGGCGCGTCAGGCTCAGGCGCATGTCCCTCTGTTTAAGCAGCGCGCGGGTCTCGTCGATCATCTGCGGATTGCCGCACAACATGACCCGTGAATGCTCCGCCGACAGCTCCACGCCCGCCGCACGCTCCAGTTCACCGCTTTCGATCAGCGTGGTAATGCGCCCGTGCAGCGTTCCCGGGTGCGCCTCGCGCGTCACCGTCGCGATGAACCTCAACTTGTGCGCGTATTCGCTGAGGTAGTCGCGTTGAGTAAGGCCGGCAATCAGTTCCTGATACGCCAGCTCGCGGGCCTCGCGCACGCTGTACACCAGAATGATGCGCTCGAATTTTTCCCAGACTTCGAAGTCCTGCAGAATCGACAGAAACGGTGCCACCCCCGTACCCGTCGATAACAGCCAGAGATCACGGCCATCAACGAAACGATCAAGGGTCAGGTAGCCGAATGCCTGGCGATCGACCAGCAACGTATCGCCCACCTGCAGCCGGCTCAGTTCGCTGGTGAACTCACCGCCCGGGACGACGATGGAGAAGAACTCGAGAAACTCGTCAAACGGCGACGACACCATCGAATAGGCGCGCCAGACGGTGCTGCCATCGGCCTTGGCCACACCAAGCCGGGCGAACTGCCCGGCGCGGAAACGAAAACCGGCATCACGAGTGGTGCGCAGGGTAAACAGGTTCGGGGTCACAGGTCTGACGTCGAGCAAAGTTTGCGTGGTGTACTTCTCAGCGCTGGCGGTCATGGGGGACTCCATTGAACGGTTGCTGCCAGTCTCGCGCAAAAAGACGCGGTTAAACACCGACGATTGATAATGGTATTGAGCCCGTGCCGAACCGGAGATTCAGTTGAAAGTGGTCATGCCGGTCAGAATTCGAGTAACTACTTCAGATGACAACTTCAATGTAATACAAAAAAGCATTAAGAACCCTTTATCCAAATATATTACCGCTCAATACCGAAAAAATTTATAGCTCAGTGTATGAAACGTCCTACACTTCGCTGCGTGCCGGATCTTTTGGATCCATCAGGCGCCCCCGGTAACGTCATGGAGCGTTTCATTATGGAAACATGGAAGGAATCACAGCTGAAACAACTGACGTTTGCCAAGGGCATCGATGCTGCTTATCCGATACTGCTGCGATTTGCCGAAAATCTCGGGTTCAATTTTTGTGCGATTTCAGTTGTTCCATTACACCGCGACATGCAGCTCAAGCCCTTGCAAATCAATAACTATCCAGAAGAGTGGAACAGTCAATATGAACAGAACAGTTACATAAAAACAGACCCCTTGATATCACACTGCAATCACTCCATGTCACCCATAGTCTGGACTGAATCGTTGTTTACAGAATCCCACGACATATGGCTGGGCTTGCAAAAACATGGATTGCAGAATGGCTGGTCGCAGTCCTTTCATCATGAACCAAGTGGTTTGTGCAGTATTATCAGCCTGGCGCGCAGACACTGTTCCATCAGCCCATTGGAGCTGTATGAGCATTTTGGCTATATGTTTTATGCCAGCAGCCACTTGAGTGAACTGTTCGCCCGGACCCTGCCGGCAGAAGCGCTCAGGCCCCGCAACCCTCAGCTCTCTACGCGAGAACTGCAGGTTTTGAAACTGTCAGCCGTTGGCAAGACCGCCTATGAAATCTCGAAAATCCTCAGCCTCAGCGAACGCACGGTGAATTACCACGTGCAGAACCTGATCATAAAGCTCAACGTCTGCAACAAGATTTCCGCCGTTATCGCAGCCGCCAGAGCCGGCATCATCTGATCGGCCAGCCGCGCTTTCCTTGTAATCACACGGGTAATGCCAAAGAAATAAACGTAACATTCGTAACCTTCCTGAGTGATGACGCCAGCAGAATGCGTTGCCTTACACTCGGTCGGTTCCGCCGCACACGCCAGGGCTGCGGAATATCCGTTGATCATCCCTGAGTCCCGCCCCATGCCTTTGCTTGAAACGCCCTTCGCCCAACTCGACCTGATCCGCCAGCCTGAGCAGCAGAACGAACCGCTGCAAGCCTTCGATGCCGCCGACGAGTACCTGCTCAATCATCTCGCGGCGCAGCAACCGACGGCCGACACCCGTGTGCTGGTGCTCAACGACAGCTTCGGCGCACTGGCCGCCAGCCTGCTCGGCAAGGTCAAGGTCAGCAGCAGCAGCGACTCGTTTCTCGGCTTTCAAGGGCTGGAGAAAAACCTGCTGCGCAACGGCCAGGCGTTCGATGCGGTGCGCGGTATCCCGGCGAGCGAGCCTTTGGTCGGGCCGTTCGACCGGGTCCTGATCCGGGTGCCGAAAACCCTCGCGCTGCTGGAAGAACAATTGATCCGCCTGCAAGGGCAACTCGCGCCCGGCGCCGAAGTGATCGCCGCTGCGATGGTCAAGCACCTGCCGCGCGCCGCCGGTGACCTGCTCGAACGTTACATTGGTCCGGTGCAGGCCTCGCTGGCGGTGAAGAAGGCCCGCCTGCTGATTGCCGCGCCTGAAGCCAAGGCTGCCGTCGTCTCGCCCTACCCTACGCGCTATCGCCTCGACGAGCCGCCGATCGAACTGCTCAACCACGCCAACGTGTTCTGCCGCGAAGGGCTGGACATCGGCACCCGGGCCTTCCTCCCGCATTTGCCGAAAAACCTCGGCCAGGCCCGAGTCGCCGATCTCGGCTGTGGCAACGGTGTATTGGCCATCGCCAGTGCTTTGCAAAATCCGGATGCGCATTACACGCTGGTCGACGAGTCATTCATGGCGGTGCAATCGGCCCTGGAAAACTGGCGGGCCGCACTGGGCGATCGCGAGGTAATCGTGCGTGCCGCCGATGGCCTGGCCGGACAAGAAGCGCAATCGCTGGATGTGGTGCTGTGCAACCCGCCGTTCCATCAACAGCAGGTGGTCGGCGACTTCCTCGCCTGGCGCATGTTCCAGCAGGCGCGCGAAGCGCTGGTGGTCGGCGGTGCACTGTACATCGTCGGCAACCGCCATCTGGGTTACCACAGCAAACTGGCGCGGCTGTTCCGTGGCGTCGAGCAAGTGGCGGCGACGCCAAAGTTCGTCATCCTCAAAGCGCGCAAATAAACCCGCAGACGAAAAAAACCCTCCGCAAGGAGGGTTGGCAAATCCGTACCCGAAGGCGCCGGGGCAGGATGATTTCAGTGCGTGGTCAGGCCTGCTGCGTTCATGAACATGCGCATCAGGCTGGCGGCGATAAACAGCACACCCACGCTACCGACCCAGATCAGGGCCAGCCAGCCGAGCCGCTGCCACAGCGGTTTCTTTTCGGCTTGTTCAATGTCGTGCAGGGAATGTTTGCCGGTCATTGCATCGATCTCCGTTAAGTCAAGGCGTCACTGAGGACGCCCTCGCGAGCAGGCTCGCTCCCACAAGAGAAGCCCAGCAGCAGACTAGTGATAACCGTCTTCATGGGTCACCTTGCCGCGGAACACGTAGTAGCTCCAGAAGGTGTAACCCAGGATGAACGGAATGATGAACAGCGTGCCCACCAACATGAAGCCCTGACTTTGCGGCGGTGCCGCGGCGTCCCAGATCGAGATCGATGGCGGCACGATGTTCGGCCACAGGCTGATGCCCAGACCGCTGTAGCCAAGGAAGATCAGCACCAGCGTCAGCAGAAACGGCGTGTAGTTGGCGTTACGCGCCACGGCACGGATCAAGCCGTACAAAGTGATCAGCACCAGAATTGGTACTGGCATGAACCAGAACAGATTGGGCATGCTGAACCAGCGCGAGGCGATTTCCGGATGCGACAACGGCGTCCACAGACTGACAATCCCGATCACCGCCAGCAGCACGAATGCCAGTGGCCGCGCCAGATCGTGCATCTGCTCTTGCAGCTTGCCTTCGGTCTTCATGATCAGCCAGGTGCAGCCGAGCAAGGCATAGGCGACCACCAGGGCGGCGCCGCAGAACAGCGTGAACGGGGTTAACCAGTCCATCGAGCCCCCGGCGAACTGGCGGTTGACCACCGGCAAGCCGTCGATGAACGCCCCCAGCGCCACGCCCTGGAAGAACGTCGCCGCGATTGAGCCGCCGATGAACGCCTTGTCCCACAGATGACGTTTTTCATCCTTGGCCTTGAAGCGGAACTCGAATGCCACGCCGCGAAAGATCAGCCCCATCAGCATGAAGATCAGCGGCAGGTACAGCGCTGACAACACCACCGAATACGCCAGCGGAAACGCGCCGAATAATGCGGCGCCGCCGAGTACCAGCCAGGTTTCGTTGCCGTCCCAGACCGGGGCGACGGTGTTCATCATCACGTCACGGTCGGTCTTGCCCGGAACGAACGGGAAGAGAATCCCGATGCCCAGGTCGAAACCGTCCATGACCACGTACATCATGATGCCGAAGATGATGATCACGGCCCAGATCAGCGGAAGATCAATACCCATGGCTCAAATCTCCTTGGTCAAGCGAGTGTTGTCTTCGTGTTCGCCATCGGCCGGATCATCGGCAGCGGACAACGGACGCGCCGGGGTGCGCTTCTTGCCCGGACCACCGTCCGGCGTACCGGTGCCCTCGCTGAGCTTCGGACCTTTGCGCACCAGGCGCATCATGTAGCCGAGGCCGGCGCCAAACAGGGCGAAATACACTACGACGAACATGATCAGGGTGATGCTCATCTGCAGGAAGCTGTGATTGGACGAGGCGTCCGCGGTGCGCATCAGGCCGTAGACCACCCACGGCTGACGGCCGATCTCGGTAGTGAACCAGCCCGCCAGAATCGCGATCAGGCCGGACGGGCCCATCCACAGCGCCAGATGCAGGAACGGCCGCGAGGTATACAGCGAGTCACGTTTGCGCAGCCACAAACTCCACAGACCGGTGAAGATCATCAGGAAACCGAGGCCGACCATGACCCGGAACGACCAGAACACGATGGTCGAATTCGGCCGGTCTTCTGGCGGAAATTCCTTCAGCGCCGGTACTTGTTTGTCCAGCGAGTGGGTCAGGATCAGGCTGCCGAGGTAGGGAATCTCTACGGCAAATTTAGTGCGTTCTTCTTTCATGTCCGGCCAGCCGAACAGAATCAGCGGCGTTGCTTCGTCACCGTGGTTTTCCCAGTGACCTTCAATGGCAGCAATTTTCGCCGGTTGATGCTTGAGGGTATTGAGTCCATGGAAGTCGCCGATGACCGCCTGGATCGGCGCAACGATCAGCGCCATCCACATGGCCATCGAGAGCATGGTGCGAATCGCCGGATTGTCCCGGCCGCGCAGCAAATGCCAGGCCGCTGACGAGCCGACAAAGAAAGCCGTAGCGATGAACGCCGCCGTCGCCATGTGCAGCAGGCGATACGGGAACGAAGGGTTGAAGACGATGGCCAGCCAGTCGGTCGGGATAACCTGACCGTTGACGATCTCGAAGCCCTGCGGAGTTTGCATCCAGCTGTTGGAAGCGAGAATCCAGAACGTCGAGATCAGCGTGCCGATCGCCACCATGACCGTGGAGAAAAAGTGCAGCCCGCGCCCGACCTTGTTCCAGCCGAACAGCATGACGCCGAGGAAACCGGCTTCGAGGAAGAACGCCGTGAGAACTTCATAAGTCAGCAGTGGCCCAGTGACGGCACCGGCGAAGTCCGAGAAGCGACTCCAGTTGGTGCCGAACTGGTAGGCCATGACCAGGCCGGAGACCACGCCCATGCCGAAGTTGACGGCAAAAATCTTCGACCAGAAGTGGTAAAGGTCACGGTAGGTGTCGTTTCGAGTCTTCAGCCACAGACCTTCGAGCACCGCCAGGTAGCTCGCCAGGCCAATGGTGATGGCCGGGAACAGAATGTGGAACGAGATGGTGAACGCGAACTGAATTCGGGCGAGATCGAGAGCCTCTAAACCGAACATATGGCTTCCTCTGTCAGGTAATACGGGTGGCAGACCCGGAGGCCTGCACCACTGCCCCCACGGATATGGAGTGCGGCGAATTCGGATTCGTTCTTTTTTTACAGCCATCGCAACGCAGGGAGTCTGGCCAACTGGCCGTCAGATCAAACCCTCGTGAGGTGTTGATCTGGATCAAGCAACGTTAAAAGAGTAGTCCCATTTTTGCCGTTGAACGGCGTGGTCGTTTGCCGCGTGACAAGTTGCCTCATCGTCCTGGCAGGGCATTTGCCGGTGGCTTCGCAAGCTGACGGGGACAATTCGATGTCTGGCTAAGTAAATTTTTCACTCATAGCAACTTCCTGTTACAGACTGGTGATAATCTCGCGATTCCCTCGAGCCAGACCTGCCTTCAGATGCCCAGCCAAGAGCCCCTGCTGTTACGTCACCATCGTCCGTTTCTCGCTTTTTGGTTCGCGCGGATTTTCACCGCCAGCGGTTTCCAGATGCTCACCGTAGCGATTGGCTGGAACCTTTATCAACTGACCGGCAACGTTCTCGACCTGGGTCTGGTCGGTCTGGTCGAGTTTGCCCCGCGGGTGCTGTTCATGCTGCACACCGGGCATGTCGCCGACCGCTATGACCGGCGCAAGGTTGCAGCGCTTTGCCAGTCGCTGCAGGCGATGATCGCCCTTGCACTGGCGATCGGCAGCGCCACCGATCACGTCACCCGCGAAATGATCTTCATCCTCGCGTTCCTCCTCGGTGCGGCGCGTTCGTTCGAGATGCCGACCACCCAGGCATTGCTGCCGAGCATCGTGCCCAGCGCGCTGTTCCCACGGGCAGTGGCGGCAGCGCAGTCGGCGCAACAGTCGGCGACGATCATCGCGCCAGCCCTCGGTGGCTTGCTCTACGCGTTCGGCAGCGTCTGGGTCTACGGTCCGACCGTGCTGCTCTATGTGATTGCCTGCACCCTGATGCTGAACTTGCCCGCGCGGCAAACACCGCTGAACAAAGGCAAAGCCACCCTGGATTCGTTGCTCGCAGGGATCCGCTTCATTCGCAGCCGCCAGGACATTCTCGGGGCGATTTCGCTGGACCTGTTTGCGGTGTTGCTCGGCGGCGCCACGGCGCTGTTGCCGGTATTCGCCAAGGACATTCTCCTGACTGGCCCGTGGGGCCTCGGCCTGCTGCGCTCGGCACCGGCGGTCGGCGCACTGGCGATGTCGCTGTTCCTCGCGCGGTTTGCCGTGGAACGCAACGTCGGCCGCGTGATGTTCACCGCAGTTGGCGTGTTCGGCGTCGCGACCATTGCCTTCGGCCTGTCGACCTCGTTCTGGTTCTCATTGGCGGTGCTGGTGGTGCTCGGCGCGGCGGACATGATCAGCATGGTCATCCGCGCCTCCTTCGTCCAGCTGGAAACCCCCGACGAAATGCGCGGCCGGGTCAGCGCGGTCAACGGCCTGTTCATCGGCGCCTCGAACCAGCTGGGCGAATTCGAATCCGGCCTCACCGCCCACTGGTTCGGCACCGTCCCGGCGGTGGTCATGGGCGGGATCGGCACGCTGGTGGTGACAGGTACATGGATCAAACTGTTTCCGACCCTGGCCAACCGGGACCGGATGCATGTGCCGGTGGAAGAGACGAAGGTCTGATTTCACCGACAACCTCAGCAGCAAGCACAAACAAGTCGACAGAGTGCGGTACATATTTACCGCACTGAGTGTAATGTATCGCATTACACTCGAACCTCGGCCAAATCACCTCATGCCCATGCACAACCCGCCACACCCTGGTGAAACATTGTTGATGGATGTTTTACCCGAACTAGGGATCAGCGTTACCGAATTGGCGCGGCATCTGGGCTTTGCGCGCCCACATCTTTCGCGTGTATTGCACGGACATGCGCCGATCAGCCCGGATCTGGCCGTGCGACTTGAGCGTGCAGGCATTGGCAAGGCGCGCATGTGGCTAGGCGTTCAAACTGACTATGATCTGTGGCAAGCAGAGCATCGGGAGCAGCCGGCCATTGAGCGCCTCGCGGTACACGCCTGACGACTTCAAGCCCGCAAATCACTGGCCACTTTCGCCCGCAACCCCTTGCCACCAAGCTGCTCGACCAGCGTCAGGGCGAACTCCAATGCGGCGCCGGAACCCTGTGCAGTGACGCAGTTGCCATCGACCACCACCGGTTGGTCAACAAACGTACAACCCGCCAGTTGATGACTGGCGCCGGGCAAACAGGTCATGCGGCGTTGGCGCAGCACGCCGAAGGCTTGCAGGGCGACGGCCGGGGATTCGCCGATGGCGGCGAACAGGCGTCCGGCGCTGGCCTGATCCTTGAGCAATTGTTGCAAGGGTTGATGCGCCGCCAGGTGCTGTGAGCCGACGGCGCCGCCGGGCAGGACAATCAGATCGAAGCTTTGCGCCAACACATCGACCAGCATGCCGTCGGCGGTCAGGCGCGTACCGCGGGCGCAGGTGAGCATGCGTCGGCCTTCGATGCTGGCGGCGACCACTTCGATTTCGGCGCGACGCAGCACGTCGATCAATGTCACGCTTTGCAGATCATCGATGCCCTCGGCGAGGGTAATCAGCACTCTTGAAGTCATGGGCGTTATCCACAGGGTGATCCTTCAAGCGTAGTCAGCTTCCCCCGGATCGCGCAGCGCCAGCCGTTACTTGATGTAAAGCTGGGTCGACATCGTATTGCGCGGGGCGTTGATCGAGGTGTTGCTGAAGCTGAAGGTGCCGTCCTGTTTCCCAGCCAGATCGAAGGTATACAGCGAACCGACAGTTTTGCGCCCGGGCGTGCATTCGGTCAGATTGCCATTGTCGTACGCACACACCGGGGAACGGTAGCCGTTGACTTCGAAACCATTCAGCGTGGCCTGTGGCTGGTTCTGGCCGTAACCGACTTCCAGCACATAGACCTTGATGCTCGGCCCGCTGTGATTGCATTGGGTCTGCGGCTGGTTATCGGCGATGTCTTCCAGACCACAGCTCGGCGATTGCACCTTGATGACTTTCACCTGCGTCAACGCTGCCGCCGGAGCGGCCCACGTCATCGGAGCTGCAGCCATCAGCACCGCCATCAAGCCCAAACCTGCCACCGCGCCCTTGCTCATGCGTCGCTCACCCGGAAAAATTCAGCGCGCAGTATGGCGCAGTTGTCCGCTGCGCAAAACTTCGCCGACGATCGACACCGACAACCGCCATATTGCTCACGCTGCTGGTATGATGCGCGGCTTTTTCCGGCCCAGCACAATTTTCCAGGCGCTTGCGATGGTCTGTGCTTTGCTGTTGAGGTCGATACATTCACGGCGCCATGCGCGCCACGGGGAGCAGACATGCTGGAAAGGCTGTTTCAACTCAAGGCACACAACACCAACGTGCGCACCGAGATTCTCGCGGGCATCACCACGTTTCTGGCCATGGCCTACATTCTGTTCGTCAACCCGAGCATTCTCGGCGAGACCGGCATGGACAAGGGTGCGGTGTTCGTTGCCACCTGTCTGGCGGCCGCCATCGGCTCGACGGTCATGGGACTGATCGCCAACTACCCGATCGCCCTCGCACCGGGCATGGGCCTGAACGCCTTCTTCACCTACACCGTGGTCCTGCACATGGGCCACACCTGGCAAGTGGCGCTGGGTGCGGTGTTCATCTCCGCCGTGCTGTTTTTCCTGCTGTCGATCTTCCGCATCCGTGAGTGGATCATCAACAGCATCCCGCTGCCGCTGCGTTCGGCGATTGCGGCCGGTATCGGCCTGTTCCTCGCGTTGATCGCCCTGCACAACGCCGGCATCGTCGTCAGCAACCCGGCGACCATGGTCGGCCTCGGTGACCTCAAAGCACCGGCACCGATCCTCGCTACCCTCGGCTTCGCCCTGATCGTCGGGCTTGAAGCACTGAAAGTGCGCGGCGCGGTGCTGATCGGCATTCTCGCGGTGACGATCGTGTCGATCGTCATGGGCTTCACGCCGTTCGGCGGCGTCACCTCGATGCCACCCTCGCTGGCCCCGACGTTCCTGCAGCTGGATATCAACGGCGCACTGAACATCGGTCTGGTCAGCGTGATCTTCGCCTTCCTGTTCGTCGACCTGTTCGACAATTCAGGTACCCTGATCGGCGTCGCCAAGCGCGCCGGCCTGATGGGCAAGGACGGCCACATGCCGAAAATGGGGCGTGCGCTGATCGCCGACAGCACCGCGGCCATGGCCGGCTCGCTGCTGGGCACCTCGACCACCACCAGCTACATCGAATCCGCCGCTGGCGTGAGTGCCGGTGGCCGCACAGGCCTGACCGCCATCGTGGTGGCGATTCTGTTCCTGCTGGCGCTGTTCTTCTCGCCACTGGCGGCCAGCGTTCCGGCATTCGCCACCGCACCGGCACTGCTGTTCGTCGCCGTGCTGATGACTTCTGGCCTGGCGGAAATAGACTGGGACGACATCACCGTCGCCGCGCCGGTCGTGGTCACCGCGCTGGCCATGCCGTTCACTTACTCGATCGCCAACGGCATCGCATTCGGCTTCATTTCCTGGACCGTGATCAAGCTGCTGTCGGGCCGCGCTCGCGAGCTGAACCCGGCGCTGGTGATCCTGTCGATTCTGTTCGTGATCAAGCTGGGTTGGTTCAACGCATGACTTTCGATTCCCAGGCCTACGCCGAACAACTTCAAGCCAAGGTCACGCGTTTGCGTGACCTGCTGGCGCCGTTCGATGCTCCCGAGCCGTCGGTGTTCGATTCGCCGCTGCAGAACTTCCGTCTGCGCGCCGAATTCCGTCTGTGGCGCGAGGCCGGTGAGCGGCACTACGCGATGTTTTCCCAGGACGACAAACGCACACCGATCCTCATCGAAGCGTTTCCGATCGCCAGCCTGCGCATCAACCTGTTGATGCCGCAACTGAAGGCTGCGTGGCAGGCCAGTTCGGCGCTGAGCCACAAGCTGTTTCAGGTGGAATTTCTCACCACGCTGTCCGGCGACGCGATGATCACCCTGTGTTATCACCGCCCGCTGGATGAACACTGGCATGCCGCTGCAACGCAGTTGTCGGCGGATCTGGGCGTCAGCATCATCGGCCGTTCGAAGGGCAAACGCGAAGTCCTGGGCCTCGATTATGTGGTCGAGAAACTCGACGTCGGCGGCCGCACCTTCAGCTATCGCCAGCCGGAAGGCGCGTTCACTCAGCCCAACGGCACGGTGAACCAGAAGATGCTCAACTGGGCGTACGAAGCGCTGGGCGATCGGCCTGACGATCTGCTGGAGTTGTACTGCGGCAACGGCAACTTCACCCTGCCGCTCGCCACTCGCGTGCGCAAAGTACTAGCCACCGAAATCAGCAAGACTTCGGTCAACGCCGCGTTGAGCAACCTCAGCGAAAACGCTGTGGATAACGTCACTCTGGTGCGCTTGTCCGCCGAGGAGTTGACCGAAGCCCTCAACGAAGTGCGCCCGTTCCGCCGCCTGCACGGCATCGACCTGAAAAGCTACGAGTTCGGCAGCGTCTTCGTCGACCCGCCACGCGCCGGCATGGACCCGGACACCTGCGAGCTGACCCGGCGCTTCGACAACATCCTGTACATCTCCTGCAACCCGGAAACCCTGGCCGCCAACATCGCCCAGTTGCACGACACGCACCGCATCACCCGCTGCGCACTGTTCGACCAGTTCCCGTGGACCCATCACATGGAATCGGGTGTGTTGCTGACCCGCCGTTGAGGCCAATGCCGGATACGAAAAAGCCGTCGTGATTGACGGCTTTTTTGTGCTCGCTTACACCGCAGGATCGGCCTTGCGGGGACGCCCGCCCTTTTTCCCGTTGGCTCGTGCCGCCGCCGACTTTGCCGCACTGCTTTGACGACCGTTACGCGACGCCACTACCGAGGCGGCCATGTGCATCAGCGATGGACTTGCTGAAATCATGCCGGCGATGGAGACGTCGAGGTCCTTGCCTGCATGGCAAAGCGCAGTGCCGGCGAAACCAATCGTCAGGTCCTCGTAATCCTGCGCATCGAAGCCGTCGAACTCAGGATAACGATCCACCGGCAGCAACACGCCGCTACCGTCTTCAAAACGAATGATCAGAGGGGCTTCTCAAAGGTGACAGACACCGCGTGAAAGCTGCCAGCGCGTCGTTCCTCTCCCAGTTTGATGGCCGCATCGAGCATTTCTTCCGTCAGCGGGCGATGTGCCGAAGGCTTCGCCTTGATGATTTTCATAATTGGATTTTCCACTCTTTACGGTTGCCAACCAATATCGGCAACCACCTTGTGCTTGCCAGACTAATAGCGCGCCGAAACGATCCTATGGGTCGTATCGGTGACCATCTAATTGCGCAGTACAACGAATCACCGTTAAGAGCCGCCTCAGCGCGCCCTAAGATAGCGTCGACGCGTATCAAGAATTGAAAAATATTCAGTTAAAAACGTAAGCAAAGCTGTCATGACATCCTGGTCAGCACTTTGACTGAAAATACTTTTGTGCGATCACCGAACACATAACGCCAAGGGTATTTTTTGTTCAATTGACCATGGTAACCATCTAGTACATTTTATCTCCACAGGCTGAAACCCTCGGCCAATGCCAAAAACAAAAAGTGGAGTTTGCCCCCATGTCCCCTATCGTTCTGGTGCTCAACGGCCCGAACCTGAACCTGCTCGGCACCCGTGAGCCGGCGACTTATGGCCATGAAACCCTGGCTGACATTTCTGCGTTATGCGGGCGTGCCGCTGAGGAATTCGGCCTGACGGTGGAGTTTCGCCAGACCAATCATGAAGGCGAATTGCTCGACTGGATTCACGCTGCCCGCGGCCGTTGCGCCGGAATTGTGATCAACCCGGCGGCGTGGACGCACACGTCGGTGGCGATTCGCGATGCGCTGGTGGCCAGTGAGTTGCCGGTAATCGAAGTGCACCTGTCCAACGTGCATGCTCGCGAGCCGTTCCGCCATCATTCGTTCGTCTCGGCGATTGCCACAGCGGTACTCTGCGGTTTTGGCAGCCATGGTTACCGCTTGGCGCTGGAGCATTTCAGCCAGCGGTTGCAGGGGGCGAAACATGGCGCGCGCTAATGCGGTACTCGCCGGGCTGATCGGCGCCGGTATTCAGGCTTCGCGTACACCGGTGTTGCATGAACACGAAGGTGATGCGCAGGGTCTGCGTTACCTGTACCGGTTGATCGATCTCGATCAATTGCACCTCGACAGCAACGCCCTGCCCGACCTGCTGCTGGCCGCCGAGCGCATGAACTACACCGGCCTGAACATCACCTTCCCGTGCAAGCAGGCGATCATCCCGCTGCTCGATGAACTGTCGCCGGAAGCGCGCGGGATCGGCGCGGTAAATACGGTGGTGTTGAAGGACGGCAAACGTATCGGTCACAACACCGACTGCCTCGGTTTTGCCGAAGGCTTTCGCCGGGGCCTGAAGGACGCGCCGCGCGAGCGTGTGGTGCAGATGGGCGCTGGCGGCGCTGGTGCGGCCGTAGCCCACGCGTTATTGAGCGAAGGCGTACAGCAACTGGACATTTTCGACGTCGACAGTGAGCGCGCCGAGAGTCTGGCATACAACCTCAATCAGCATTTCGGCGCCGATCGCGCCATCGCCGGGTGCGATCTGCCGAGCGCAATGAATCTGGCCGACGGCCTGGTCAACACCACGCCGATGGGCATGGCGAAACTGCCGGGCATGCCGGTGCCGGTCGAATTGCTGCGCACGGACCTGTGGGTGGCGGAGATTGTGTATTTCCCCCTGGAAACCGAACTGCTGCGCAACGCCCGCGCGCTCGGTTGCCGCACGCTGGACGGCGGCAACATGGCGGTATTTCAGGCGGTGAAAGCCTTTGAACTGTTCAGCGGCGTGGCGGCGGATGCGCAACGCATGCTGGCGCATTTTCAGAGCATGAATGACTGAACCCTGCCCCCCTTGTAGGAGTGAGCCTGCTCGCGATAGCGGTATGTCAGCTAAAAGTGTATTGACTGATATACCGCTATCGCGAGCAGGCTCACTCCTACAGGGGAATCGCGTCAGGCCTGCAGGTAACGCAACACCGACTCGCAAATCATCTCGCGGTGGCGCTGTTTGATCTGCGGATCGGGCAGATCGATCTGGAAGATCTCGCCCAGCGTATGGCGATTCGAGACGCGATAGAAGCAGAACGAACTGATCAGCAGATGCACGTCGAGCGCATTGATCCCGCGACGGAACAGCCCTTCGTCAGCACCTCTGTGCAAGATCGCGCCGAGGGTATCGAGGATCGTGTTGTTCAGCGCCTTGATCGCATCGGAGCGTTTCACGTATTCGGCGTTGTGGATATTTTCGATGCTGACGATGCGCACGAAATCGACGTTGTGGTCGTGGTGATCGAAGGTGAATTCCACCAATCGGCGGATCGCCATTTCCGGTGGCAGCTCGTCCAGGTGCAGACGGTTTTCGGTGCTGCGGATGTCGCCGTAGAGCTTTTCCAGCACCTCGACATACAACTGCTCCTTGCTGCCGAAGTAGTAATAGATCATGCGCTTGGAAGTGTGGATGCGCTCGGCGATCGCGTCGACACGCGCACCGGACAAGCCTTGCTGGACGAACTCGACGATCGCCTCCTGCAAAATGTTTTCGCGGGTCTTTTCCGGGTTGTTCTTGCGGCCCTTGCGCGGCTCTGTGGCGGCTGCGTCCGGGGCGACGGACAGTTCTGAATTCACGGTCATTGCGGGCTCACGGCCATCACTGCACAAGCGCCGATTATGGGCCGCGCGACACAGTGAAGGAAGCCGCGCAGCCTGCGTTTAACACCGCGTTTACGAATTTCCTACAACTTCGCCTGGCGCACCGCACCGCTGCGCGATTTGGCCATCGCCGCCAGACGTACGGCAACGTTGGCCGCGCCGTAACCGGCATAGCCGTTCTTGCGCTGGATGATCTCGAAGAAGAACCGTCCTTCGAATGGTTCGGTGTAGACGTGAAACAGTTCACCGCCCTGGGCATCGCGGTCGTACAGCACGTTGAAATACGCCAGTTCGCTGAGAAACTCGTCATCGAAATCGAAACGCGCCGCGAGGTCGTCGTAATAATTGAGTGGAATGTCCAGCAACGGCACGCCCGCCTCTTTGGCGCGACTGACTTCGGCGAAGATGTCATCACAATCGAAGGCAATGTGATGCACGCCAGAACCGCGATAACTCGACAGCGCGTGGGAAATCGCGGTGTTACGGTTCTCGGAGATGTTCAGCGGCAAGCGGATCGAACTGTCGCGGCTGCGCAAGGCGCGGCTCTTCACCAGGCCGTACGGGTCAGGCAGCACCACTTCGTCATCGGCCTCGAAGTCCAGCAGGCTTTTATAGAACAGCACCCAGCTGTCGAGGCTGTCTGCCGGAAGCGCCATGGCCATGTGATCGATGCGCTTGAGGCCGCCACGGGCCTGCGCGTCCGCGAGCAGATTGAAATCGGTGCCGTAGACGTCCGCCTCTTCATCCACCAGATAAATCAGGCTGCCGTCCGGCGCACGGACCGCCGCCAGTTCCAGTTCGTTGGGGCCGACCAGTCCACGATAAGGCTGACCTTTATAGGCAACGGCCCGGGCCAGCGCACTGGCGCTGTCCCTGACCCGTACCGCCGTGGCGCACAACGACGGGCCATGGGCTTCAAAGAAACTGTGCGCGAAGGAATACGGCTCGGAGTTGAGGATCAGGTTGATATCGCCCTGACGCAGCAGGCTGACGCTCTTGGAACGATGCTGCCCGGCCTTGACGAAACCGAGGCGCTCCAGCCAATGGCTGAGCTTGGCGCCCAGCGCCTCGTCGACGGCGAACTCGAGAAATTCGATGCCGTTGTATTCGCTGGCCTTCGGCGTTTCGAACAGAATCTCGCGATTGGACACCAGTTCGGCTTGCTGCTCGAGATGCTGGCGGGTCTTCTCTTCCAGATACAGCAGCGAGCGCAGACCATCGGCAGCATTGGCCCGCGGCGGCGCGGCGCGGAAGCCGTCATTGAAGATCTCCAGCGACAACGGCCCGCTGTAGCCGCTCTGAATGATCGGTGCGAGAAAGCCCGGCAGATCGAATTCGCCCTGCCCCGGGAAGCAACGGAAATGCCGGCTCCACTCCAGCACATCCATTTGCAGGATCGGCGCGTCGGCCATTTGCACGAAGAAGATCTTGTCGCCGGGAATCTCGGCAATCGCCGCGGGATCGCCCTTGAGCGACAAGGTGTGGAAGCTGTCGAGCAGCACGCCAAGGCTTGGATGATCGGCCTGACGCACGATGTCCCAGACCTGTTGATAAGTGTTGACGTGGCGGCCCCAGGCCAGCGCCTCGTAACCGATGCGCAAACCGCGGGCGCCGGCGCGTTCGGCCAGCAGGCGCAGGTCATCGACGAGAATCTGCTGATCACCGACGCTGTCGGCCGCGGCGTTGCTGCACACCAGCACCAGGTCGGTGCCGAGTTCCTGCATCAGGTCGAACTTGCGCTCGGCGCGTTCCAGATTGCGCGCCAGCCGATCACGGCGGCAGCCTTCGAAATCCCGGAACGGCTGAAACAACGTGATGGCGATGCCGAGGTCGGCGCACATCTGCTTGATTTCGCGCGGGCTACCGTCGTAATACAGCAGGTCGTTTTCGAAAATCTCCACGCCGTCGAACCCGGCGGCGGCGATAGCTTCGAGTTTTTCCGGCAGGGTGCCGCTCAAGGAAACGGTGGCAATGGAACGCTGCATGTTTGAACTCCCGCTGGAGACGGCGGCTGCGTGAGCCGCGCCGCTTTTATAGGATGAGCAAATTATTGGCTGCATCGTTTCCGGCAGCAATTTAAAGTGTACTACCCGGTTAGTTTTGCGTGCGATTATCGAACACAATGGCGGTTTGGCGAATTGACGATTTTTCGTCCACTGCCCAACATCGACCGCACATTGAGTCCGGATCTGAACCACCGGTCGCAGCGTGCAAGCAAAAGCACACCAAATAACAAATCCAAAAACGGGTGGAACACATGATTCCTTCACAGACTTCCCGCATGGCTCCGGCCATGAGCACTGCCACGGGTGGCATCGGCGACAAGATCCGCGGCGCCATGGCCGTCGGCAAGACCCGTTGGGGCATGCTGGCGCTGGTATTCTTCGCCACCACCCTGAACTACATCGACCGCGCCGCCCTCGGCGTCATGCAGCCGATCCTTGCAAAGGAGATGAGCTGGACGGCGATGGATTACGCCAACATCAACTTCTGGTTTCAGGTTGGCTACGCGATCGGTTTCGTCCTGCAAGGTCGCTTGATCGACCGTGTTGGCGTCAAGCGCGTGTTTTTCTGCGCGGTACTGCTGTGGAGCCTGGCCACCGGTGCCCACGGTCTGGCGACGTCGGCGGTCGGCTTCATGGTCTGCCGGTTCATCCTCGGCCTCACCGAAGCGGCCAACTACCCGGCCTGCGTAAAAACCACCCGCCTGTGGTTCCCGGCCGGCGAGCGCGCAGTCGCCACCGGCATCTTCAACGCCGGTACCAACGTCGGCGCGATGTTCACGCCGATGCTGCTGCCGCTGGTGCTGCATGTCTGGGGCTGGCAGGCGGCGTTCCTGTGCATGGCGGCACTGGGCGGGATCTGGCTGCTGTTCTGGGGTTTGAAGTATTTCAACCCGGAAGATCACCCGAGCGTGAAACAGTCGGAGCTGGACTACATTCAGCAAGAAGTCGAACCGGAGCAGGCCCGCGTGCCGTTCTCGAAAATCCTGCGGATGCGCGGCACCTGGGCCTTCGCCCTCGCCTACTCGCTGACCGCGCCGGTGTTCTGGTTCTATCTGTACTGGCTGCCGCCGTTTCTTAATCAGCAATACAACCTGGGCATCAACGTCACGCAGATGGGTATTCCGCTGATCATCATCTACGTCACGGCCGACTTCGGCAGTGTCGGCGGCGGCATTCTCTCGTCGTTCCTGATCGGTCGCGGGATGAACTCGATCAAGGCGCGGCTGCTGTCGATGTTGCTGTTCGCCTGCTGCATCATCGGCGTGGTCATGGCGGCCGGTACGGCGAATCTGTGGGTAGCGGTGGCGGCGATCTCGCTGGCGATCGGTGCGCACCAGGCCTGGACCGCGAACATCTGGAGCCTGGTAATGGACTATACGCCCAAGCACATGATGAGCACGGTGTTCGGTTTCGGCGGCATGTGCGCGGCCATCGGCGGGATGTTCATGACCCAGATCGTCGGCCATATCCTCACCGTCACCAACAATAACTACACCGTGTTGTTCACCCTGATTCCGGCGATGTATTTCCTTGCGCTGACGTGGATGTACTTCATGGCACCGCGCAAGATCCCGACTGTCAGCGAATAACCCTGCCTCGCAACCATCCCCTGTAGGAGTGAGCCTGCTCGCGATAGCGGTGCGTCAGTCGATGAAAATGTCGCCTGATCCGCCGCCATCGCGAGCAGGCTCACTCCAACATGGGGTTGCGTTTCTTCAGCGGCGGCTCTGCTGCCACGCCGCCGCCAGCCCGCTGCAACAGATCACTGCGATGCCGACCACCGTCAGCAAACTCGGCGTGTGACTGAACAGCAACCAGCCCAGCAACCCGGCAAACACGATCTGGCAATAACCGAACGGCGCCAGCAGCGCCGGCGCGGCATGCCTGAACGCCTGGGTCAGAAACAGGTGCGCAGTCATCCCGCAACTGCCCAGCGCCAGCATCAGCGCGGCGTGAGTCAGCGTTGGCACCTGCCAGAAGAACGGCACCAGCGCACTCATCACCAAGGTGTTGCACAACCCGGCGAAAAAGTTGCTGGTGGTCGGACTGTCGACTTCAGCGAGCTTGCGCGTCAGCAATTGATAGAAGCAGAAGAACAGCGCCGAACAGAACGGCAGCAGGATCGCCGGGGTGAACAATTCACCGCCGGGATGGACGATGATCAGCACACCAATAAAACCGCAGATCACCGCAATCCACTGCCCGCGCGTGACCCGTTCTTTGAGCAGCGGCACCGACAACGCCGTGACCAATACCGGGGCAAGAAAGTTGACCGCCGTAGCTTCGGCCAGCGGGATGTACAGCAGCGCCGTGGTGAAAAACAGACTGGTGCCGAGCAGGCACAGCGCGCGGGCCAGTTGCCACAACGGTTTTTTGGTGCGCAGCACGCGCAACCCGGATTGCGGCAGAAAGATCCCCGCCATCAACAAGGTGTGCACCACATAACGCGCCCACACCACCATTACGATGGGATAGAAACCGGAAAGGTATTTCGACAACGCGTCGTGGCTGGAAAACAGAAACGTCGCCACGACAATCAGCAGAATCCCCTTGAAGGGCTGGTTGACGCCGGAGAGCGGAGTGCTGACGGTCATTGGCAATCTCTGAGAACAATACGATGGCGATCGGCTGCGGCAAGCATAGCTGGCCGAGCTTTCAGCAAGCCGAACCGACCTGAAACATCTTCGCCGGGAAACCGCCGTTGAGCAAAAGAGCAAGGCAAGATTCCGGCCATGTCGGCGCGCAGCCTGCCCCATCACAGACTGCTGTCTAAAGTGCCAGTTCACGCAAATGCCCGGAGAAATTCTGCTGTGGATTGAATTTGCGGACCTGCCGACCGTCAATAACAAGCCCGCCCGACGCGGGCACTGGTGAATGGACGGACGACCGGACTGGCGCCACACTCACACAGCGGCAACACTCATCACCATCTGATTCATCACCGGCAATAAAAGAGGATTCCCACATGCTATGGAAAAAAGGCCGACGCAGTGACAACGTCGTCGACGCCCGGGGTGATGACTCAGGCGGTGGCGGCGGTATGCGTTTTGGCGGTGGCAAGGGCCTGAGCCTGGGGGCGATCCTGCTGATTGTCGGCATTGGCTGGATCACCGGCCAGGACCCGTTGCAGATTCTCGGTCAGTTGACCGGGCAAATGGAGCAACCGGCGCCGACCTCGCAAACCCGTCAGGCACCGCCGGCCAACGATGAGCAAGCCGAATTCGTCCGTTCGATCCTCGGCGATACCGAAGACACCTGGGGCGCGATTTTCCAGCAGGCCGGGCGGCAATACAAAGAGCCGACCCTGGTGCTGTTCAGCAATCGGGTCAATTCCGCCTGCGGCATGGCAACTTCGGCCAGCGGCCCGTTCTATTGCCCGGCCGACCAGAAAGTCTATCTGGACATGGCGTTCTTCCAGGAAATGTCGCAACGTTTCAAAGCCGCCGGCGACTTCGCCCAGGCCTACGTGATCGCGCACGAAGTCGGCCACCACGTGCAGACGCTGCTCGGCGTCTCGGCGAAAATGCAGACCGCGCGCCAGCAAGGTCGGCAGATGGAAGGCGACGGCGGTCTGTTGGTGCGGCAGGAACTGCAAGCCGACTGCCTCGCCGGCGTCTGGGCTTACAGCGCGCAGAAGCGTCTCAACTGGCTTGAGCCCGGCGATATCGAAGAAGCCTTGAACGCCGCCAACGCCATCGGTGATGATCGCCTGCAACAACAGGGTCAGGGCCGAGTCGTGCCAGACTCGTTTACCCACGGCACGTCGGCGCAAAGGGTGCGCTGGTTCAAAACCGGATTCGCGCAAGGCCAGGTCGGCCAGTGCGACACCTTCGCGGCGAAAAACCTGTAAATGCATAAATGGCTTTTGGCGTTAATGATCGTTGCTGGCACAGCGCAAGCTGCGGGTGTCGATGCGGTCAGCCCCGGTCGCTTGCAACTCAAGGCCGGAGAAATGGCGGTGGGCATCGGCCCGGCGCCAGAGAAAATCGAGCGCGTAGTGATCGTGGTTCATGGCCGCTTGCGCAACGCCGAGACTTACCGCAAGAGCGCGGAAAGCGCCACTGAACTGGCCGGGCAAAGCAGCCACACACTGGTGATCGCGCCGCAGTTTCTCAATGAAAGCGACGTCGCCCTGTATTCGCTGCCCGCGACAGTGCTGCGTTGGCAGGGCAACGATTGGATGGGCGGCGGCTTGTCGATCGGGCCGAATCCGTTGAGCTCCTACGCAGCCCTCGATGAGATCGTCGCGCGCGTCAGTGATCGCAAGCAGTTCCCCGATGTGAAGCAGGTGGTGATCTTCGGCCACTCCGGCGGCGCTCAGGTTGTGCAACGCTATGCCCTGCTCGCCAAGGACCAGCCAGCGCTGAAAATCAACGGCATCCGCTTGCGCTACGTCGTCGCCAATCCGTCCTCCTACGCCTATTTCAACGAGCAGCGGCCGGTGGCGTTCGATCATGCTGCCTGTCCGGGCTTCAATCGCTGGAAGTATGGCCTCGCCGACATGCCGGTGTACGCCGGTGGGCAAACGCCGCTGCAGGTGGAAAGCCGCTACGTCAAACGCGAAGTTATATATCTGCTCGGCCAGCAGGACACCGACCCCGAGCACCCGGCGCTGGACAAGAGCTGCGCTGCCGAGGCGCAAGGCGCTTATCGGTTGATGCGCGGCAAGCTGTATTTCGGGTATTTGCTGCGCCGGCATCCGGAAGGCGTCAACCAGCGGCTGATCGAAGTGCCTGGGGTCGGGCATAACGGCGATGAGATGCTGACCTCGGCGGAGGGGCAGAAGGCGTTGTTCGATCAGTGAGTTTTTATTGGATGTGCCGACGCTATCGCGAGCAGGCTCACTCCTACAGGGGGACGCATTTCAAATTGTAGGAGTGAGCCTGCTCGCGATGAGGCCATCACAAACAAAATATTCCTTAAGCCTGAAGCATCCGCCGCAACTCCACACAATCGCGTGCATGCCAATCGGTCAATTCCGGCCACGGGTTGTCCGGCAAATTCACCAACACCGTCCGCGCCCCCGCCGCTCGCCCGCAATCGAGATCGAAGCGGTAATCACCGACCATGACCATCTCGCTGGCCGGCACCTCCCAGGCCTGCGCCAGTTTCAGCAAGCCACCGGGGTGTGGTTTCGGCGGCGCTTCATCGCGGCCCAGTACGTCCTCGACCTTGAAGCAGTCGGCCAGACCGATCGCCTCCAGCGTCACATGCGCCAGTTCCCGTGCATTGCGGGTGAGGATACCGAGGCGATAACCGCGTGCGTGCAGCTCACGCACCAGCTCCACCGCGCCAGTCGCCGGGGTCGAACCCAGCGCCAGATCGCGTTCATGCTCGAGCAGCCACGCATGTTTCGCCGCCGCTTCAGCGGCCGGCAGCGCGGCGAGGTGGGTGAGGATGTCGTCTTCCGGCGGGATCGCCAGCGCCACGCGAATCGCGGCGAAATCGTGCACGGCCACCGTCAGGGTGCCGTCCATGTCGAACACCCAATGACGCACCTCGGCCAGGCTCATGCCCAATCCTGGCGATGGCGGATCAGGCCTTCCTGCGTCACTGAGGCGACCAGTTGCCCGGCGCGGTTGTACACGCTGCCACGGGAGAACCCGCGGGAATTACCGGCCCATGGGCTGTCCATGGCGTAGAGCAACCAGTCATCGGCGCGCAGATCGTTGTGGAACCACAGCGCGTGATCGAGGCTGGCGACCTGCATGTCTTTCTGCCAGACCGATTTGCCGTGCGGCAGCATCGAGGTGGTCAGCAGACCGAAGTCCGAGGCGTAGGCCAGCAGGTATTTGTGCAACGCGGGAATGTCGGCCAGGGCGCCATCGGCGCGGAACCAGACGTACTTGACCGGATCGGCCGGTTGCGGGTTGTACGGATCTTTTTCGGTGACCGGGCGGACTTCGATCGGTTTCGGGCAGAGCAGTTTTTCGCGCATGTGCTCGGGGATCAGGTGCGCGCGTTGCTGGGTCAATTCCAGCTCGGACGGCAGGTTTTCCGGGCCGACCACCACCGGCATCTGGCTCTGGTGCTCGAAGCCTTTTTCGTCGTACTGGAACGAAGCGCTGCAAGTGAAGATCGGGTGGCCCTTCTGGATCGCCGTGACGCGACGCGTGCTGAAACTGCCGCCATCGCGCACGCGATCCACCGAGTACACCACCGGCAACTTGGCGTCGCCGGGGCGCAGGAAATAGCCGTGCATCGAATGCACATGCCGCGCTTCTTCAACGGTCTGACTGGCCGCCGACAGCGACTGGCCGAGCACCTGACCACCGAACAACTGACGGAAACCCAGATCCTGGCTGCGGCCACGGAAAAGGTTTTCTTCGATCGGTTCCAGGGTCAGCAAGTCGACCAGATCTTCCAACACTTGGCTCATTCAGACTCTCCTCACACAAAGCAGTGCCGCGCAGTCTTGGCTGCGGCGGCCGATTCAGATTCTGGCGCGGGCCAATGATTTGGTGGCCATTGTAAACGTCCGTGTCGGCTTATTCATGCAAGGTTTGCAACCATTGTTCGCGGCTGATGCGGTACAGCACATGCCGACGCAACGGATGGTCGGCGGCAAGCTTGGGATGGTCGAAGTCATCCTGCGGATCGTGGTGCATGCCGATTGCCTGCATGACCTTCTCCGAGGGCAGGTTGCTTTGCGCGGTGAACGAGACGATTTCCTCCAGCTTCAGTTGGTCGAAACCGGCGCGCAACGCGGTCCACGCCGCTTCACTGGCATAGCCCAGGCCCCAGTGTTCCTTGGCCAGGCGCCAGCCGATTTCCACGGCCGGGGTGAACGGCGCATCGAAACCGACCACGCCGAGCCCGGTGAAACCGATGAATTCGCCGGTGTCCTTGCGCTCCAGCGCCCACAGGCCAAAGCCGTGCTCGGAAAAATGCCCGCGTATGCGCCCGATCACCGCCGCGCTTTCCAGCCGGGTCAAGGGTGCCGGAAAGTAGCGCATCACCTGCGGATCGGCACACATCGCCGCGAAGGCCGGCAAATCCTCGTCCTGCCACTGTCGCATCAGCAAGCGTGCGCTTTGCAGTTCCAGTATTGGCTCCATCGTCTTCTCCATTTCCATGCCGCCAGTCTACATCGCTGGTAGGATCGTCAGCGCTGCGCCGAATTCCAATGACCCGCCGATACCAGACATCACCATGCCTTTGCCGCTGATCTACCACGAAGACTACAGCCCCGAGTTCCCGGCGGATCACCGCTTCCCGATGGACAAGTTCCGCCTGCTGCGCGATCACCTGATCAACACGGGCCTGACCCGCGATGCCGATCTGCTGCGGCCGCAGATCTGCCCCAACGGCATCCTCGCCCTCGCTCATGACCGCAGCTATATCGAACGCTACATGAGCGGCGAGTTGTCCCGCGAAGACCAACGGCGTCTCGGCCTGCCCTGGAACGAAGCCTTGGCGCGGCGCACGGTGCGCGCGGTCGGTGGTTCGATCCTGGCGGCGGAGAAAGCGTTGGAGCATGGCCTGGCCTGCCACCTCGCGGGCGGCACCCATCACGCGCATTACGATTATCCGGCCGGTTTCTGCATCTTTAATGACCTGGCGATCATCAGCCAGTACCTGCTGCAAAGCGGCCGGGTCAATCGCGTGCTGATTTTCGATTGCGACGTGCATCAGGGCGACGGCACCGCGCGGATTCTTCACGACACACCGGAGGCAATTACCGTTTCCTTGCACTGCGAGAAGAATTTTCCTGCACGCAAGGCCGACAGCGACTGGGACATTCCGCTGCCCAAAGGCATGGGTAATGCCGATTATCTGCAGGTCGTCGATGACACGCTCAACTACCTGTTGCCGCTGTATCAACCAGATCTGGTGCTGTACGACGCCGGCGTCGATGTACACAAGGACGATGCCCTCGGCTATCTGCAATTGACCGACGAAGGCGTGGCTGCCCGCGATGAAAGTGTGATGCGCCATTGTCTGGGCCGCGACATACCTGTGGTCGGGGTGATCGGCGGCGGCTACAGCAAGGACCGCCACGCCCTCGCCCGCCGCCACGGCATCCTCCATCACAGCGCGCAACGGGTGTGGGATTCACACGGTTGTCACTGAGGTGTGCTGCGTTACCCACAATCGCTGTGGAACTGCCTGTGGATAACCTGAGTGAAAGGGGTTGCAGGCCATATGGACCGTGGCGGTGAGGAGACTGGTTAATAATTAGCCAGCCCGCAAAACCCTGTAGGAGTGAGCCTGCTCACGATGGCGGACTGACATTCAACATTGATGCCGGCTGATCAACCGCTATCGCGAGCAGGCTCACTCCTACAAGGGGCGGCGCTGTTAGAATGCGCACCTTATCCCGCCATACCGCAGCGCACAGCCCATGACCGAGAACTCCGCCCCCATTACTGCTCACGTCGCCATCATCGGCGGTGGCCCCGCCGGCCTGATGGCCGCCGAAGTGCTGAGCCAGGCCGGAGTCCGCGTCGATCTGTACGACGGCATGCCCTCGGTGGGGCGCAAGTTTCTGCTGGCCGGGGTCGGCGGCATGAACATTACCCACTCCGAACCTTACCCGGCCTTCCTCTCGCGCTACGCCGAACGCGCACCGCACATCGCCCCGCTGCTGCGCGGTTTTGACGCTGATGCGTTGTGCCAGTGGATTCATGAGCTGGGCATCGAAACCTTTGTCGGCAGCTCCGGCCGCGTATTTCCCACCGACATGAAAGCCGCCCCGCTGCTGCGCGCCTGGCTTAAACGCCTGCGCGACAGCGGCGTGGTTATCCACACCCGCCACCGCTGGCTCGGCTGGGATGAGCACGGTGCCTTGCGCATCGACAGCCCGGACGGCGAAATCCGCGTCAGCCCCGACGCTGTTTTGCTGGCCCTCGGCGGCGGCAGTTGGTCGCGCCTCGGTTCGGACGGCGCGTGGATGTTGCCGCTGGAGCAGCGTGGCGTGGCCCTGGCGCCGTTGCAGCCGAGTAATTGCGGCTTCGAGGTGCAGGCCTGGAGCGAATTGCTGGTGAACAAATTCGCCGGTGCGCCCCTGAAAAACATCGCCATTGGCCTGGACGACGATGTTCCGCGCTTGGGCGAATGCGTGATCACCGCGACCGGGATCGAAGGCAGCCTGATCTATGCCCTGTCGGCGCCGATCCGCGAGGCGATCAATCGTTATGGCGCGGCGGTTATCCACATTGATCTGCTGCCCGGCCGCCCTGTGGATAAATTGCACGCGGCGTTGAGCAAACCCCGCGGCTCGCGTTCGATGGCCAAGCATCTGCACAGTCAGGTCGGGATTGATGGGGTGAAAGCGGCGCTGTTGCGTGAATTGACCGATGCCGAAACGTTCGCCGACCCGGCGCTGTTGGCTCGGGCGATCAAAGCGCTGCCGCTGACCTTGGTGAAAACCCGTCCGCTGGACGAAGCGATCAGCAGCGCCGGCGGCGTGACCTTCGAGGCGATGGACGAGCGCTTGATGCTCAAGGCGCTGCCGGGGGTGTTTTGCGCCGGCGAAATGCTTGATTGGGAAGCGCCGACCGGAGGGTATTTGCTGACCGCGTGTTTTGCCAGTGGACGGGCGGCTGGGCTGGGAATGCTGCAATGGCTTAAAAGCAGCGGCAAGCTTTGAGCTTCAAGCTGCAAGCCAAAGCAAAGCGCTTCTAACTTGCAGCTTGCAGCTTGCCACTCGAAGCTGCTTTCAAGGCTTACGCTTGCGCGGTCCGGTATTGAACACCGGCACCTTGCGCACAGGCTTGATCGACGGCTCCGGCGCCTGCGTATCACCACTGTCCACCCATTTGCCCAGATTGCGCTTGCCGCCACCGCCGGACACTTTCGGCTTCTTCGGTTTCTTCGGCTTCTTGATCACCTGTCCGCTGGCATCGGTATCCGGCACGCGGTGCTCAGGTTCAAAGTCCGGCTCGTTCTGACGCTTCAAGGTCTGGCGCGTGAGCATTTCAATCGCCGAGAGCATGTTCACTTCGTCGGCACACACCAGCGAGATCGCCTCACCGGTCGCGCCCGCGCGCCCGGTACGACCGATGCGGTGAATGTAATCCTCAGCCACGATCGGCAGGTCGAAGTTCACCACCAGCGGCAAATCCTCGATGTCCAGACCACGGGCGGCCACATCGGTCGCCACCAGAATCTGCACTTCACTGAGTTTGAAGCGGTCCAGCGCACGCTGGCGGGTCGCCTGCGGTTTGTCGCCGTGAATACCGTCGGCGTTGACGCCCAGGCCCTGGAGTTTTTCCACCAGCGCATCGACACCGTTGCGGGTCTTGGCGAACACCAGCACTTGCTTCCACTTGTTCTTGCGCATCAGGTGCACGAACAGCTCGGCCTTGCGTTTCTTGTCCACGGTCACGATCCACTGCTTGACCGTGTTGGCCGCCACGTTGCGTGGGCTGACTTCGACGGTTAGCGGATCGTTAAGCATCTGCCCGGCCAGCAGACGAATGTCATCGGAGAACGTCGCCGAGAACAGCAAGGTCTGGCGCTTTTTCGGCAACATGCGATAAATGTTCGCCAGTTCTTCGGAGAAGCCCAGGTCGAGCATACGGTCAGCTTCATCCAGCACCAGCGTTTGCAACTGATTGAGTTTCAGCGCGTTCTGGCGGAACAGGTCGATCAAGCGACCGGGCGTGGCGACCAGCACATCGACGCCGCCGCGCAGCTTCATCATCTGCGGGTTGATGCTGACACCGCCGTACACCGCATAAGTGCGCAGCGGCAGATTTTCCGCGTACTGGCGCACGGCCTCGTGGACCTGCTCGGCCAGTTCGCGGGTCGGCACCAGGATCAGCGCACGCGCCGAGTTGGCGGTGACTTTCGGCCCTTCCATGGCCAGCAGCTGCAACAGCGGCAAGGCGAAGCCGGCGGTCTTGCCGGTCCCGGTCTGCGCCGCCGCCATCAGGTCGCGACCGGCCAGCACCGCCGGAATAGCTTGCGCCTGCACCGGCGTCGGGGTCTGGTAGCCGAGCGTCTCGAGGGAGCGCAGCAAGGGTTCGATCAGGCCAAGGGAGGCGAAAGTCATGGGAGTACCGTAGGAAAAAATCACGCGGGGATGCAATGCCGCGCAGTTTACCCTAATTCGTCCGCGCTTCCGTCGGATCGGCTTGCGCTTCCTCGACCGGCACTTGCTTCGGCCGGCGCCACTGCGGCAGGCTGATCAGCAATACGGCGCTGATGATCACCAGCATCGCCAGCGCTTCTTCGATGCCGATGGTCTCGCCCACAAACACGATCCCCAGCAGTACGGCGACGGCCGGGTTGACGTAGGCATAACTGGTTGCCGCCGCCGGGCGCACATGCTTGAGCAGGTACATGTAGGAGTTGAAGGCGATGATCGAGCCGAAGAAAATCAGGTAGGCCAGCGCCAGCCAGCCTTCGACCGGCGGCAGCGCTTGCAGGTGTTCACCGCTCACTGCGCTGCCGATCAGCAGCACCACACCGCCGACCAGCATTTCCACCGCGCTGGCCATGGCCCCCTGTGGCAACGGCAGATACTTGCTCCACACCGAACCGAACGCCCAGGTCGCCGCAGCGAAAATCAGCAATGCGGCGCCGAGCGGGCTCGATTGCAGGTTTGAACCCATGTTGAGCATGGCGATGCCGATAATCCCCAGCGCCACCCCGGCCCACTCGAGACGGGTATTACGCGCGCCCCAGAAATAACCGAACAGCAAAGTGAACAGCGGCACCGTCGCCACCGCCAGCGCCGCCACCCCGGAAGCCACACCGGTGTGCTCGGCCACGCTCACCGCGCCGTTACCAAAACTGAGCAGCAAAATCCCGATCAGCCCCGCCGCTTTCCACTGCGCCCAGGTCGGCGCTGGTGCCCCGCGCCAGCGCAGAAAGGCGTACATCAACGTGCCAGCAATCACAAAGCGCACCCCGCCCAGCATCAGCGGCGGCCAGTATTCAACGCCGATGCGGATCACCAGATAAGTCGATCCCCAAATCACATACAGCGCAAAAAACGCGGCGATCAGCGGCAAGGAAAAACGGCGCAAGGCAGGCATGGGCAGCTCGACAGTCAGTGTCAGGAAATTAAGTATTCTAGAAAGGCGCGCGAGCAAAATTAAGTTACAAAACCTGTTTATCGCGCCGGTACACTTTTGAAAACACAGAGGTCGTCGGGTTTATCCAGTTTCGAAAGTAAGACTTATCCGGAAGCCCGCGCATGGACTATTTGGGTATACACGCAGTTCCCAATGTGGGAGCCAGCCTGCTGGCGATGACGTTCGTTCAGCCGAAAGAAAGGTTGAATGACACACCGCCATCGCCAGCAGGCTGGCTCCCACAGGGGTTCGTTGTCGCTGTCGGTCTCGGGATCAGCGATAGCGCAGCAGGTGTTCGTTGACCTTGGCAGCGGGGACTTTCTGCAATTTGCACAGCAGGTCATGGTTCAGCTCGCGCACGCCGTGCTTGTGCCGCAACTCGTCGGCCAGATGCGCCATCAGGTTGGCCGCCATTTCGGCGTCGGCCATGGCCCGGTGAGCCTGGCCAGTGTGTGGGAGGCTGGCGAAGGTCGTAAGGGTGCCGAGTTTGTGATTGGGTGCCGCCGGCATCAAGCGCCGTGCCAGCAGCAACGAGCAGGCAAAGTTCTGCAAGCGGGTGCGCTTGATACGCCCCAGTTCGAAATCCCAGAACTTCTGGTCGAACGAGGCGTTGTGCGCCAGCAATGGCGTGCAGCCGACGAATTCGTTGACCTCTTCCATCACCCGCTCGGCCGGCGGCGCGCTGCGCAGCATGGTGTTGCTGATGCCGGTCAGTTGTTCGATGAACGCCGGGACGCGCACACCGGCGTTCATCAGGCTTTGGTAACGCTCGACGATGCGGCCGTTTTCCAGCATGACCACGGCGATTTCCGTGGCGCGGCAATTGCTGTTCGGCGCCAGGCCAGTGGTTTCAAAGTCGATGACTGCAATGCGTTCCAAACCGGGTTCAACTCCGTTCAAATCAATCTTTGAGCTTAATTCTTCAGCAACAGCGCGCCTTCGATCGGCACGTAGCGGCTGGCGGCGCGGATCAGCGAGTTGGCGGTCAGCCCGGGTACGCCGTAGGCCACCGCTTGCACGCCGTGTTTGCTGATAATGCGTTCGAGCAGCATGTCGAAATCGCCGTCACCGGAAGCGAGGACGATTTCGTCGACGTGGTCGGCGGCGTCCATGATGTCCAGGGTGATGCCTACGTCCCAGTCGCCCTTGGCCGAGCCGTCGCTGCGCTGGATGTAGGGCTTGAGCTTCACGGTGAAACCGAGGTTGCGCAGGATCTGCTGGAACTGCTGCTGCTTGCTGTCGCCGCGGTCGATCGCGTAGGCGTAGGCCTCGACGATCTGCCCGTCCTTGCTGATGTCGGCCCACAACGCGGCGTAGTTGAAATGGCAACCATAGGCCTGACGCACGGTGTAGTAGAGGTTCTGCACGTCGGCGAACACTGCGATTTTTTTCACCGGAGTTCCTGTGGGTGCGCACGCGCACGAAGCGGGATCAGGCCCAGGGCCTGAAAAAGGCGCTCAGTATGCCAGCCCGAGGGAAGATTCCGCGAATAATCGGCCCGAAGCCCCGAGGGGCTCCGGACGAATGGTGGAGTCAGACGAAGGAATCGTCGTCATCGAAGAACGACGAGCTGTCGTTGCTGTAATCGGTGTCGGTGAAACCGCTGTCCGCCACGCGCTGGTCATCGCCCCAGCCGTTATTGCTCTGGTCGGCGACCTGGGCGGGCTCTTCCTTGATCACCTCGACGATTTCCTGCGGCTGCTGGTTGTGATGAAACAGGCTGCTGATGCCTTGCGCGAGCATCACGCCGCCAGCGACGCCGGCCGCGGTTTTCAACGCACCGCCGAGGAAGCTGTTGCCCGCTGCTGGCGCGGCTTGTTGTGCGTAATTGGTCGGCGCTGCGCCGAAGTTCGCTTGTGGCGCCGGGGCCGCGTAATTCTGCTGCGGCGCCGGTTCACGCCAGCCACCCGTGGATGCCGGGGCGGGATTTTGCGTCTGCGCCGGGCGCGAACTGCCACCGCCAAAAATGCTCGACAGGAACCCACCGCCCGCGTTCGTGGCTGGTGCGGCACTCTGCGCCTTGGCCGACTGCAACTCGGCCTGCAGACACTGCACTTGCTGAGTCAATTGCTGGTTCTGTTCATTGAGGCTCTTGAGCGCCGCCTCTTGCACCAGAATCGCCTGGGTCATGAAATAGCCTGCCGCCGGCTGGCGCGTCAGGTGTTCCTTGATCCGCGCCTCGGCCTGGACGTCACGCGGGGCTGCCTCCGTTTCGGCCTGTTGCAGCCGGGAAAACAGTCCATCGATCAGGGTTTGCTCTTCGCTGTTCATGGCGACCTCGTAGATTGCCGGTAATAACGTGCCCTCGCCCACTCTGGGCGTGGTGCTCTCCTGTAATGGAGACAGTGACAAAACGTTTCAATGACCTTTACCGAATGTTTACGTTTGTGTCGCCCCGTGTTGCATCGGTTAAAGTGAGCCACTGTTTTTGACCTGCGATACCGACTGATGAATGCCCTCGAAGTACTGCGCGACTCTTTGTATTTTTTCAAACGCCATCTGGGCAGCATCGTGCAGCTGTGCCTGCCGCTGGTGATTTTCGAGGCGTTTTTGCAGCAGGTGGTCGATCACGCCAGCGGCCCCGAAGGCTTTTCCGCGATCAGCATCGTTGTCGGTCTGCTGGTGTATCCGTTGTACACCGCTGCACTGATCCTGTTTCTCGATGCCCGCAGCCGTGGCGAGTCGCCGCGCAACCGCGACCTGCTGGCGATGGCCGCGATGTTGTGGCCGCGCTTCGCCCTGCTGACGGCGCTCAATACCCTGCTGATTCTGCTCGGCCTGTCGCTGTACTTCCTGCCGGGCCTGATGCTGATGGTCATGCTCGCGTTCGGCGAGTACCTGCTGGTGCTGCGCGGCATGGGCCCGTTGCAGGCGATGAAGGAAAGCCTGCGCCTGACCCGTGGGCATTTCTGGCGGATCCTGCTGTGCATTCTCTGTGTGATGACGCCGCTGTGGCTGCTCAAAGGCGCGACGCTGGCGGTGTATCCCGAGCCGCAGAATCCGTTGATTGCAATGCTGATCGACAGTGCGCACAGCTTCCTGCAACTGTTCACCTGCGTCGTCCTGTTCCGCCTGTTCATGCTGATCAGCGAATTGCCTGACAAGCGTGACAGAACGATCTGACCGCGCAGCGCTTGGGCATCGCGCCGCCCGTCAGGTATGCTCGGGGCCACTTTCTGTAACGCTATAAGCCGAGCCATGACCCGTCTACTGCGCTACTCGTTGTTGTTGGTTGTACTGGCCATCGTCGTGATCGGCACGCTGATCTTCAGCCTGACCTGGCGCCCCGACGCCCGCGAAACCCTGCCGGTCAGTTGCACCGCCACAGCGCCGACGCTGGTGCCGGGCCAGGCGCTGAAAGTCATGACCTGGAACGTGCAATACCTCGCCGGCAAGCGTTACGTATTCTGGAATGACCTGGCCCAGGGCAACGATGAAGCACCGACCGCCGAAGACATGGCGTTCAGCCTCGACGAAGTGGCGCGGGTAATTCGCGACGAACAGCCCGACGTGGTGCTGTTGCAGGAACTTGACGACGGCGCCAAGGCCAGCGACTACCAGAACCAGCTCAAACTGTTGCAGGAACGGGTCGCCGATCTGTATCCGTGCAGCGTCAGCGCGTTTGACTGGAAAGCCGACTTCGTCCCCGAGTCGCAGGTGTTCGGCAGCGTTGGCCGGCAGTTGGCAACCCTCAGCCGCTATCGCATCGAACACGCCGAGCGCCTGCAACTGCCAGTGGCTTCAGCCAATATCATCAGCCGCCAGTTCCAGCCCAAAGATGCACTGCTGGTCAGCAAACTGCCGCTGAGCGATGGCGGGCAATTGACCCTTTTCAACACTCATCTGGAACACACCAGCCGTCCGGACGCGACCTTGCAGGCGCAAGTGAGCGCGGTGGCCAAGGTGCTCGACAAATATGAAAGCCAGGGCTTGCCATGGCTGACCGGCGGCGACTTCAACCTGCTGCCGCTAGGTCAGTACCGGCGCCTTTCGACCGATCAGCGCAGGCCCTACTCGGCCGACAGCGAGCTGCACCTGCTGTGGGACAAGTACCCGATGATCCCGACCAACAATGAAGCCAGCGGCATCGACCGCGCCAGGTGGCTGACTCATTATCCCAACGATCCCGGCCTGAACGGCCCGGATCGTACCGTCGACTACTTGTTTTACAGCCCGAAGATCAAACGCATCGAAGCACGAGTGCGCCAGGATGATACGTTGCGCATTTCCGATCACCTGCCGGTGATTGCGCGCTTCCTGTTACCCGCCGCGCCTTAGCTGCACGGCGAACGACCGGTGTAGTCGACGGCCCCCGATTCACGACATGGAAAGCCATGAAAATATTATTGGTGTGCAAGGATATTGGCGGTTATGCGCGCAAGCTGGCAGATCATTTACGGGCCGAGAACGCTGTGTGCTTCATCGATACGGCGTTGATGGCCGATGCGTTCAACCGGGCGCCGAAAATTCTGCGCCGCCCGCTCAGACGCTGGGCGAAATTACGCCAGTTCAAAAAGGCAGTAGAGGCACACGGGCCGTTTGACGTTGCCCTCGTTATCAACCCGGCACAAATAGACCCAGAGCATTTGGCTATCGGCCTGGACGCATCCTCGCGCAAGATCGCCTACCTCTATGACAGTTTCAGCCGCTGGCCGATGACCCGGGAACAACTTGCCGGGTACGACGAGGTGTTCTCGTTCGATCCGCAGAATGCGCAGCAATACGGCCTGAAGAAACTGCACAACTTCATTTACGACGACTACGACGCGAACGCTGACGAAGGCGACTACAGCGCCTTGGTGGTCATGGCTGGCAAGGACCGCGTCCCGGCGCTCGAAGGTCTGGCAAGGGCATTCGATCGACTTGGCATCAGCGACTACAAGTTTCTGGTGCAGTGCAAACCGATCCCGGGCGCGCATCCCGGGATCACGTTTTTCGAGCAACGCCTGCCACTGGACACCGTCGGCGCGCTGGTCAAACGCTCGCGGATCATTCTCGACATCGCCAAACCCGGTCAGGCCGGGTTGAGCTTCCGTTTTTTCGAAGCCATGGCCGCACGTAAGAAAGTCATTACCACCAACCCGAGCGTGGTCGATTATGACTTCTACAACCCCGCGAACATTCTGGTGATCGACGAGGCCGATCCGGTGATTCCGCCAGCATTCGTTTCCACGCCATACGTCGATGTGCCCGAACAGATCTATCGCCAGTACACCTTGCAAGGTTGGGTCGAGACGGTTTTCACATCACCATAATCATGGTTAGCTTCAGAGGCCCGGAGGGACATAACCGGGCACATACCGCACATTGGCGCACTTGCCGTGCAGTATCCGCCCGTCCTCGATCAGGAACTGGGCGATCTTTTTCTGTTGATTGACCTTTGCCTGCAATTTGCAGGTTGAGCTGTGCCCCACCTGTTGGTAGTGCTCGGTGTAAACCATGCCATTACCGGTATGGTTCATCGACGTGCCGGCCGCTTCGGTGGTGGTCCAGCTTGCGGACTTGAACCAGGTGAGCACGGCCAAGGGTTCGCCGTTCGGGCCGGTTTCCTTTTGCATCGAATCGGGCGTACCGAACAGGTTCAGTGCTTCCTGAAGGTCGCGGCCTTCCCAACGGCTCTGCGCGATGGTGGAACAGCCGGCCAAGAGCAATCCCGCCAACAGGGTTGTCAGCAATAAGCGTGTGCAAGTCATGTGAATTCCCGGCTTATTTTTTAAGTTCGAGCAGACTGTCGATGTTGTCCATCATCTGGCTCTTTTGCTGAATCGGCGCGAGCTTGAAGAACATCTGCTGGAGCATTTCGATCATCTGCAGGTATTCCATCTTGCCCACCGCGGCCATGTCGTTTTTAGCGCGACTGCCCGGCGCGCAGGCAAACTTCAGCGCCTGCTGAACCCAGAACTCTTTCGGGGTCTGCCATTGATTGGCAACTTTCAAATGACGCAGGGTGTAAGCGAGACGTTCGATGGACTGGCCGTTAATAAAACGTACCTTGCCCGTAGAGCACTGGGCTTCAATGTTGTAGACGTCGATCATCGGTTTGCCCGGTTCTTCATACACCAGGGTCACCGCAACCATGGTCGCGCCTTTGGTTTTTTCCGAGGGCACCACCGACGTTGCATCCGCCACGTACATGATGTTTTTTTGGGCAACGCCGTTGCCGTAGATAATCCACCAGTCGCCAATCGGATTGGGCTCTTCGGCGATTGCCGAACTGGAGGCGGCCAGCAGCGCAGCCGACAAGAAGAACAACTTCTTGAACTTGAAGAAAGAGGTCATGGGCAGTTCCGTTCCTTGGGCACAAGTTGCGGGCAGCAACACTTGTTATTGTTCAGGCCGCGATTTTGCGAGCCTGTACAAACAAGGGCAATTAGCACGGATGGGCTAATGGCGCGCTGCCATCGGCCTCAGGTACCGCGCGGTTTTGCCCGCGCAGTGGCTTCGGCCACTAGCGGATCATCCGGCCAGTAATGCTTCGGATAGCGCCCCTTCAGATCCTTCTTCACTTCGGCATAGGTACTGCGCCAGAAGTTGGCCAGGTCCTGCGTCACCTGCACCGGCCGCCTCGCCGGCGACAGCAGATGCAATTTGACCACTTGCCGCCCGCCGGCAATTCGCGGTGTATCGGCGAGCCCGAACAGCTCTTGCAAGCGCACCGCGAGAATCGGCGGCGACTCGCTGTAATCCAGGCGAATCGAAGAGCCCGACGGCACGCTCAAATGGTGCGGTGCCAGTTCGTCGAGCTTTTGCGGCAGCGGCCATGGCAGCAGATTGCGCACGATGCTCCACAGGTCGAGGTTGGCAAAATGGCTGAGTCGCGAGACTTTGCCCAGATACGGCATCAGCCAGTTTTCCAGAGTGTCGAGCAGCGTTGCGTCACTGACATCCGGCCACTGGCTGTCGTCCTGACTGTTCAGATCGAGCTGACGCAACAACGCCACCCGTGCCTGCCACTGGCGCAGTTCCGGGGTCCATGGCAACAGCTCGAGACCTTTGCGCCGGACCAGATTGACCAGTGCCTGACTGCGTGCAGTTTCATCCAGACCGGTCAACGGTTCGCGGCTGAGAATCAGCTCGCCGACCTTGCGCTGACGCTCGGCGCGCAGCACGCCTTCGCGTTCGTCCCAATCCAGTTGATCGACGCTGTGCACCTGTTCGGCCAGTACCGAGTCGAACAGCGCCGGATCAAAATCCGCCGCCAGATAAATCCGCTCCTCGCGCTGGCCCTGACGGCTGCCGAGGTCAGCGATGACGATCCACGGCTCTTTCATCAGGCTGTCGGCTTCAGCGAACAGTGCGGCACGACCGTTGGCCAGACGATATTCCGCGCCACCGGCACGCCGTTGTTGTGCGACGCGATCCGGGTAGGCCAACGCCAGCAACGCGCCGAGCCAGCGCGGATGCTCGGGATCGCTGACCGGCGCGCTGGCCTTGCCGCGCAGGTAGCCGCGATATTGCCGCGCCAGTTGCCGAGCGCGTTGCACCCCGCCCTGGGCGCCACGCGCTGCACGCTCTTCACCCGATAGCAGGGCCAGACGACTGTGCAAGTCCGCGCCGGCGCCGCGCAAGATATCGCGCTCGCCGAGCAGCGCCGCGACGTCACAAGCCATGTTCGCCAGGCCCAAGGCCTGACCGCGCAACAGCAAATGGCCGATCCGTGGATGCGCCGGCAGTTCGGCCATCGACTGACCATGCGGGGTCAGCACCTCGCCGTCGAGCGCACCGAGGCGCTGCAACAAATCCTGCGCTTGTGCATATGCCGCCGCAGGCGGCACATCCAGCCACACCAGTTCATTTGGCGTTACGCCCCAGCGCCCCAGTTGCAGGGCGAGGCTGGCGAGGTCCGCCGAGAGAATTTCCGCACTGCCGTAAGCCGCCAGTTGTTCGTGCTGATCCTGCGACCACAAGCGGTAGCAAACGCCCGGTTCGAGTCGCCCGGCACGGCCGGCACGCTGGGTGGCGCTGGCCCTGGAAATGCGCTGGGTGTCGAGGCGGGTCATGCCGCTGCCCGGATCGAAACGCGGTACTCGCGCCAGCCCGGCATCGATCACCACGCGCACGCCGTTGATGGTCAGGCTGGTCTCGGCGATGTTGGTCGCCAGCACCACTTTGCGCTGACCGGCCGGCGCCGGGTCGATCGCCGCGCGCTGGGCAGTGAGGTCAAGCTCGCCGTGCAGCGGGCAGAGCAAGACATCGCTGCGCGCGCCGATGGCGTCGGCCAATTGTTGATACACACGACGGATTTCCGCCTGCCCCGGCAGGAACACCAGCAGGCTGCCGGATTCATCGTTGAGGGCTTCGAGTACGGTTTGCGTGACGCGCTGATCGATGTACTCACCGGGCTGAAACGGTCGGCACCAGCGCATCGTTACCGGATACATCCGCCCTTCGCTGCGCAGGATCGGCGCGTCATTCAGCAACCCGGCCAGACGCTCGCCTTCGAGCGTGGCCGACATGAGCAGAATCTTCAGCGGCTGTTCAGCCCGAAACAGCTCGCGACCGTTCAGACTCAGGGCCAACGCCAGATCGGCGTCGAGGCTGCGTTCGTGAAACTCATCGAAAATCAGCAGACCCACGCCTTCCAGCGCCGGGTCATCCTGCAGACGACGGGTGAGAATGCCTTCGGTGACCACTTCGATGCGCGTCTTCGGGCCGACCTTGCTGTCCAGACGAATGCGATAACCAACGGTTTCCCCGACCTGCTCGCCCAGCTCACTGGCCAGACGTTCTGCAGCGGCACGCGCGGCCAGTCGGCGCGGTTCAAGCATCAGAATGGTCTGCCCGGCGAGCCATGCTTGATCAAGCAGGGCCAGCGGCACGCGGGTGGTTTTACCGGCACCGGGCGGCGCTTCGAGCACGGCTTCGTGGCGTGACGCTAGGGCTTCACGCAGGGCGGGTAAAACATCGTCGATCGGCAAAGAAATCATGCTGGCTCCCAAACAGAGGCGCGAGTATAACGGCGAACTGCAAGGCGTTCGTCAGGGTCTTAACTTCACTCGACGAAGCTTCGTTCTTAGATGAATCAGGAGATTTCCCCATGCGCTTACCTTTTCGCCTGATCGGCGGTGTTCTGGTCGCCAGCCTGCTCACGCAGATCACTGCGTGCGGGTCGATTTTCTACCCGGACCGTCGCGGCCAGATCGACGGCAAGATCGACCCGGCGATTGCCGCGCTCGATGCTGTCGGCCTGTTGTTCTACATCATTCCCGGGCTGATCGCGTTTGCTGTCGACTTCGCCACCGGCGCGATCTATTTCGAACCGGGCCACACTGCGCAGATCGACCCGGCCAAGCTCAAGCCAGCCATCGGCGCGGACGGTCAGGTCGACAAGCAAAAGTTGCAGGCGATTCTCGAAAGCGAGTTGGGGCGAGACTTTCCGCTCGACGACCCGCGCCTGATCCAGCACAAGGGCAGCACCCAGCAACTGGCGATGTTCGGCCTGCAACCTGCGGCATAACAAGGAAGATCGATGACCTCCAGTCCCGAACACGCCCGCCTGCTGCGCCTGGCGACCCGCGCCTCGGTGGCGGTGGCGTGCACGCTGATCGTTGCCAAAGCCATCGCCTGGTGGCTCAGCGGTTCGGTGAGCATGCTCGCCGGCCTCACCGACTCGGCGCTGGACGGCGTTACTTCGATGCTCAATCTGCTCGCGGTGCATTACGCGCTGCGCCCGGCGGATGACGATCACCGTTATGGCCACGGCAAAGCGGAGTCCCTGGCAGGGATGGCGCAGGCATTGTTCATCGGCGGCAGCGCGCTGCTGATCGCGTTTCAGGCCTACGAGCGCTTGCAGACGCCGCAGCCTCTGGGCGCGCCATGGCTGAGCATCGGCGTGATCGTGTTTTCATTGCTGCTGACCGCGGCGTTGCTGGTGTTGCAGCACCGAGTGATCAAGCAGACCGGCTCCAACGCCGTGCGCGCCGACTCGCTGCACTATCGCTCGGACATGCTGCTCAACGGCAGCATCCTGCTGGCGCTGGTGTTGGCCGGGTTTGGCTTCGAGCAACTGGATGCGTGGTTCGGCCTGGGCATTGCCGCCTACATTTTGTGGAGCGCGATTCAGATCGCCCGCGAAAGTTTTTCGGTGTTGATGGATGAGGAACTGCCGACCGACGTCAGCCAGCACATGCTTGAACTGGCGTGCAGCGTGCCGGGTGTACTGGGCGCGCATGACTTGCGCACGCGCATCTCCGGCAACCACTGGTTCGTGCAGTTGCATCTGGAGTTGCCGGGAGAGTTGACACTGTCAGTCGCTCACGGCATCAGCGATCAAGCCGCCGACGCCATTCACAAAGCCTACCCACGGGCCGAAGTGCTGGTGCACGCAGATCCGATAAAGGCAGCTACAAGCTATTAGCTTCAAGCTTGCAGCTGAAAACTCGAAGCTTGCAGCTGCTTCATCTGACTTGGTAACCGCGACTGCTCAGGCAGTTGCCCTGGGCCTGGCGATACGCTTGAACCACTTCGGGCGCCGGTTGGTAGGTCGCGGTGCGCGGATCAAAACCGCTTTGCTGCACCGCATATTGGTAGCACTGATAGCCATCCTGCTGGACCTGCTCCGGCGATTGGCCATTCGCAGGATAAGCTTCGACGTCATAACCTTGAGCCTGTGATTGCGGCGGTTGCTGCACCGGCGGCTCGACCACGACGTAATCCTGCGTCGCTTGCTGATAGGCGTAATAAGAGCCAGCGGCGAGGAACAGCAGCGAGCCGCCGATCCATACTTCGCGGGCGTAATCAGGCAAATACTGGATGCGGATCCCGCGCGGCGGCTGCACGACGATGTAGCGCGGGCCTTGCGGGCGATACCAGTAACCACCGGAACAGAAATAATCCTGACCCCGATACGGCACGCGGTAGTCGCGATCCGGGAAACGATCGATCACATGGCCCGGACGGTATTGCGGGCCCGGGCCCCAGCCATTGCCATGACCGTTCGGACGCCCCGGCCAGCGGTTGTCATCAGGACGGTTCTGGGTCTGCCATTGCTGATTGTGGTAAGCGTTTTGCGGGCGTTCGTCGCGGTAGTAACCCTGGCGTGGTTCCTGGGTCTGGCGCACAGTGTCGGGACGTGGCTGGATCGGCAGGTTATTGCCCGGTTGCCGCGGCGGTTCTGGCCGATCATCGGGGCGGTTGCGGTTCTGCCATTGACCGTCATTGTTGTGCGACTGGCCGTTGTGCTCGAACTGGCGGCTATTGTCGCCACGAATGATTTCGTTGTTCTGCGGCCGCGGTTGATACTGCGGCCCATTGCCCGGCCCGCGTTGCGGCTGATCAGCGCCACGGCCCTGATCGTTGCCCTGATGCTGCTGGCCACGCCCGTCGCCATCGGGTCCACGATTCTGCGGCTCGTCGGCCAGCGCTTGCGCACCGACACTCACACACAGCAAACCAACACCGGCCAGACGCCAGATGCGCGAATTCATGTTGTTCCTCACTGCGGGGGAGCCTGTCATTGGGTGGGCCTGTTGCTAAGACTCGCAACAGGCCCACCGGGTTCTGCGACAGGTTATCAGTCGCGCGACTTATTTATTGAGGCGGCAAGATGAAATCGCCGGCAAGAAAAAAGGGAGACCCGTCGGCCTCCCTTTTAGAGAATTGCGTCCTGGCTCGACGCTTTTGACGTCGGCTCACCTCACGCCGTCTTCTGGACAGTGTGCAGCTCGGGGGCCGGCACAACCCCGGTGGGGGTGGCGGCCGCGGCGGGCCGGATTGGGCGGGCCGCGTGGACTGTGTTACCGAGCAGTGATTCTGGTGATAAGAATAGGCCGGACGCCGCGACAGATGATTGCGAAGATTGCTCAAATAAACACCACTTGCGCAATTTTTAACCCTGGATAGATAATCTGCCGCAATAGTTACAGCCAAGGACAGATTGATGAGCAAACTCGACCGTTACGACCTGAGTATTTTGGCGGAATTGCAACGCGACGCCCGCATCTCCAACCAGGAGTTGGCCGAGCGCATCGGTCTGTCCCCTTCGCCTTGCTCGCGTCGGGTCAAGCAACTGGAAGACGACGGCTACATTTCGCGCCAGGTCGCGTTGCTCGACCGCAAGATGCTCGGGCTGAGCCTGACGGCCTATGTGCTGATCGGCATGGACCGCCACACACCGGAGCGTTTCGAGAATTTCGAAGCGGCGATCCGGACGTTGCCGCAGGTACTGGAGTGCAGTCTGGTGACGGGCGTGGATGCGGATTACCAGTTGAAGGTGGTGGTGCCGGATATGGATCACTATCAGAAGTTGTTGCTGGGACACCTGACCCGGATTGAAGGCGTGACCAGTGTGCGCTCGAGTTTTGTGCTGAATCAGGTGTTGAACAGCACGGAACTGCCGCTGACCCACCTGCGCAACTGATCAAAAGCCCCTCACCCCAGCCCTCTCCCGGAGGGAGAGGGAGCCGACCGTGAGATGCTGAAGAAGTACGCCGACCTGAGGGTTCTGCTGTGAATCCATAATCGACTCGATATTTCAGGTCGATGCATGATGCCAGACACCTCAGTCGGTCCCCTCTCCCTCCGGGAGAGGGCCAGGGTGAGGCCAACCATTGCGGATCAGACCCAGATCAATGCCACCCCACCCACCATGCCGTATACTCCCCGCCGCCCTTTCAGCCTGCCGCGCGCCGGAGATTGCCAATGGATCCAGCACTGCTCGAAGAATGGATGATGACCGGTCTGGTCAGCATCCTGATCATTTTCATGGGTTTCATCGTCTGGGATCTGGCAAAGAAGTCCAAGGCCGGGCGCTTTGGCTCGTTCATTCTGTTTTTCGTACTGGGCCTGGGCGTGGCCGCGTTCATCATCAAGAGTGTGGTGATCGGCCTGATCGAATCCGGCGCGTTATAAGCGCGCCGGCACTTCCTTCCACTGGCCCTGATCGAGCCCATCGATCGTCCAGTCGCCAATCCTGACCCGCACCAGACGCAACGTCGGCAGCCCAACCGCAGCAGTCATGCGCCGCACCTGGCGGTTGCGCCCCTCGCGAATCACCAGTTCCAGCCATGAAGTCGGTATGGTCGCGCGAAAGCGTACCGGTGGATTGCGCGGCCACAAGTCAGGCTCGTCCAGTTGCCGCGCTTCGGCGGGCAGGGTCATGCCGTCGTTCAACTCGACACCGTCACGCAAACGCTGCAACTGCTCGGCAGTCGGCACGCCTTCGACCTGCACCCAATAAGTCTTCGCCAGTTTGTGTTTCGGATCGGCAATGCGCGCCTGCAACTGGCCGTCATTGGTCAGCAGCAACAAGCCTTCGCTGTCGCGATCCAGGCGTCCGGCCGGGTAAATGCCGGGCACATCGATGTAATCCTTGAGCGTCGCCCGCCCCTCACCGTCGCTGAACTGCGTCAGCACATCGAACGGCTTGTTGAACAGGATCAGTTTCGACTCGGCCGGTGGTGCCTTGGCAACACGGCGCGGCGAGGACGACTGAGGCTTCGGGCCAGGGCGGCGGGAAGGTGGACGAGTAGGACGGGACATAAGAAGAGAAAAACATTCAGCGATCAGGGCTGACAATGCTAGTGCCCCGACCGCCAAATGACCACGACTAACCGTTAACGGAACGGCGGCTCGTCGAAGCTGCGCAGTTTGCGCGAGTGCAGTGAGTTGAGTTCGGTGCGCAGCAGATCCACCGCTTCGATGCCGATTTTCAAGTGCTGGCTGACCGCGCGTTCGTAGAAGGCGTTGGCCGAACCCGGCAGCTTGATTTCGCTGTGCAGCGGTTTGTCCGAGACGCAAAGCAACGTGCCGTACGGCACCCGCAAGCGATACCCCTGCGCCGCAATCGTGCCGCTTTCCATGTCCACAGCGACAGCACGGGACAGGTTGATCAACGGCCGTTCCTGCGCCCAGCGCAGTTCCCAGTTGCGGTCGTCGTAGGTCAGCACGGTGCCGGTGCGCAGGCGTTTTTTCAGGTCGTCGCCCTTCTCACCGGTGACGTTCGCCGCCGCCTGCTGCAGTGCCAACTGCACTTCGGCCAGCGCCGGGATCGGGATATTCGGCGGCACCACGCGATCGAGAATGCCGTCGCGGCGCATATACGCGTGGGCCAGCACATAGTCGCCGATGGTCTGCGACTGACGCAGGCCGCCACAGTGGCCGATCATCAGCCAGCAGTGCGGACGCAGCACGGCTAGGTGGTCGGTGATGTTCTTGGCGTTGGACGGGCCGACGCCGATGTTGACCAGCGTCACGCCGTGGCCATCGTTGGCGATCAGGTGATAGGCCGGCATCTGGTAACGGTGCCAGACCACACCGGCGGCAATGGCCGAGGCTTCGCCGTGGTCCATGCCCTTCTCGATGATCACGTTGCCCGGCAAGACCATGCGCACGAAACGCGGGTCGCTGCGCAGTTGCTCCAGGCCATGAACGATGAACTGGTCGACGTAGCGGTGATAGTTGGTCAGCAGGATCCACGGCTGCACATGGCGCCAGTCACTGCCGGTGTAATGCACCAGACGGCGCAGCGAGAAATCCACACGCGCGGCGTCGAACAGCGCCAGCGGCAGCGGATCGGTGTTTTCCCAATCGTAGAGACCGTCGGCGATGCCATCGGTGGCCGCGGACAGGTCGGTACTCGGAAACACTCGCGCCAGGACCGCAGCGGTGACGCCAGAACCGGCCAGCTCATCGCCCTGCTCGACCACGTACGGGTACGGAATGTTCTGCTGGCTGACGCCGACTTCGACGGTCACGGTGAAGTCGTGCATCAACGGCGTCAGTTGTTCGAGCAGGTATTTGCGAAATGCCGCCGGGTGAGTGACGGTGACGCTGTAGGTGCCGGGCAACTGCACCTTGGCGTAGGCGCGAGTGGTCTGCGGGACTTCGCCCTGGCAGTGATAGGTCAGACGCAGTTCGGGATAACGAAACAGGGCACGCTGTTCGGCGTCGGGTTCGACGCGGTCCTTGAGATAACGCTTGAGCGCCGAATTCAACGCAGTGGTGGCCCGCTCATGCAGCTCGGCCAGACGATCCACGGCTTGTTCGGCGGTTTGAACGACAATAAACGCTTCGGTCACGATCAGCTTCCTGTGTTCTGACTTGCAGAGCTTCATCTTGCCTGCATCGTCGCGTCACGGGAACAGTGGCGTTGTGGGTGCAGGCAATTCTTTCAGGCGAAGAGAATCCCGGTGGGAGCTGGCTTGCCAGCGATGCGGCCGTTACATTCAACATCGATGTTGACTGACAGACCGCCATCGCTGGCAAGCCAGCTCCCACAGGGTTTTGTGGTGTCGGCAAAATTGAGGTCAGAAAAGCTGCGGGGTCGAGCGCGCGACGATCGCTTCGACATCCAGCCCCCGCGGCAACGCGCCGTAGACCCGGCCGCCGCAACTCAAGCGGCTGGCAATGAACGCATCGCTGACCGCCGCGTTACCGGCCTCGAGCAACAGTTTGGCCTGCAAACCGAGGGCTATATCTTCGGTCAACTGCCGCGCCCGATACTGAATGTCACTGGTGTCCTTGAACTGCGCCTGCAATTGCTGGATATGCGCGGCCAGACGCTTGTCGCCATGGCCATCGCCGAGTTCACTGAACAACACATCCAGCACACCCGGCTCTTTCGACAACGCGCGCAGCACGTCGAGGCACTGCACGTTGCCCGAACCTTCCCACGTCGAATTCACCGGCGCTTCGCGGTACAGCCGCGGCAGGATGCTGTCCTCGACATAACCGGCACCGCCCATGCATTCGGCGGCTTCGTTGATCATTCCCGGCGCCCGTTTGCAGATCCAGTATTTGCCCACCGCTGTCACCAGCCGCGCAAACTGCGCTTCGTGGCGATCATCCAGATGATCGAGCGCCTTGCCCATGCGCAAACTGAGCGCCAGCGCGGCTTCACTTTCCAGCGCCAGATCGGCCAGCACATTCTGCATCAACGGTTGCTCGCTGAGCAGCTTGCCGCCGACCTTGCGGTGCGCGCAGTGATGGCTGGCCTGGGTCAGCGCCTGGCGCATCAGCGAGCTGGAGCCGACCATGCAATCGAAACGGGTCATCGCCACCATTTCGATGATGGTCGGCACGCCGCGGCCTTCTTCGCCGATCATCCACGCCAGCGCACCGCGAAATTCCACTTCGCTGGAGGCGTTGGACTGGTTGCCGAGTTTGTTTTTCAGACGCTGGATGTAGAACTGATTGCGCGTGTCGTCCGGGCGATGGCGCGGCAGCAGAAAGCAGCTCAAGCCCTTGTCGGTCTGCGCCAGCGTGAGGAAGGCATCGCACATCGGCGCCGAGCAGAACCACTTGTGCCCGACCAGTTCATACGCCTGGCCCGGGCCACTGGCGCCGACCGGATAAGCTTTGGTGGTGTTGGCGCGCACGTCGGTGCCGCCCTGCTTCTCGGTCATCGCCATGCCGATGGTCACGCCGGCCTTGTGTGCCATGCCAACATTGCGCGGGTCGTATTCGCTGGAGAGGACTTTCGGCAGCCATTGCTCGGCCAGATCCGCCTGCAAACGCAGGGCTGGCACGCTGGCGAAGGTCATGGTCAACGGGCAACCGCTGCCGGCCTCGGCCTGGCTGTGCAGATAGGTCATCGAGGCGCGGGCGACATGCGCGCCGTCCTGCGGCTGAGCCCACGGCAGCGAGGTCAGACCGTGTTCGATCGCGCTGCGCATCAACTGGTGATACGCCGGGTGAAACTCCACCAGATCGATGCGATGACCGTAGCGGTCGTGGCTGGCGAACACCGGCTTGTTCTGGTTGGCGAGGAAACCGGCCTCCATCAGCGGGCCACCGGCGAGCGCACCGTAGGCATCGATCCGCGACTCTGCCCAGCCGGCGCCAAACCGCCGCGACCACTCCTGCAATGGCAGGTCGATGCGGTACAGATTGGTGCCGTCCAGCGAAGGTGGCTGGTTGGTGACTTCGTGGGTTTCGGCGAACTGATGCAGGTTCATCGCGGCGGCTCCTTGATTCGGCAGAGGGTCAGTTAAGCACCGCCCTCACACCGATCAAAGTGGCATATACGCCGAATTTGCGGCGCTTTTACCCTGCTATCAGCACAGCACGCGACGCTCCAGCGCCGACTGCAAATCTTCGAATTTTACCGGTTTGTTCAGGTAATCGATGGCCACGCCGGTGACGCACAGGTCGCGCTCGGCCTGCAGGGCGAGCAGGAACACCGGCAGGTGCGCGCAGCCAGGCAACGCATGAATCTGGCAGCACAACGAGGCGCCGTCGTGGGCCGGCAACTGGCAGTCGATCAGCACGGCGTCGAAGCTTTCGCGCTGCAAGCAGGCCAGTGCTGCCGCAGCGTTGTCGGCGGTGCGCACGCGAAAGCCGAGCTTGAGCAGCATGCCGCGCATCACCAACTGGTTGACGCTGTTGTCGTCCACCAGCAACACCGTGCAGTCCTGCGGCAAACGAATTCGCTCCTGCGTGGACGAGAATTCCGGCGCCGGTTCGATCATCGGCAGTTCAAACTCGACGTCCAGTTGAAAACGGCTGCCACGCCCCGGCTCGGAGCGGTGGGTCAGCTTGCCGCCGAGCAGTTCGACCAGTTGTCGGCAGATCGCCAGGCCGACACCGAGGCCGCCGTATTCACGGGTCATCGAGCCGTCGAGCTGGAAGAAGCGCTGATACATCGTCGCCTCGCCCAGATCGGTAAAGCCGATGCCGGTGTCGATGACCGCAAACGACAGCGCCAGACGATTGTCCGTCGAGGGTTTGCCGGTCACGCGCAGCGCCAGACCACCGACGCGAGTGAACTTGATCGCATTGTCCAGCAGGCATTCCAGGCACTGCGCAAGCTTGGCACTGTCGCCGTGCAGGCGATCGGGCAGCGTTGGCAGCACATCGACCTTGAAGTCCAGCGACTTGCTCGCCGCGTTGCCCTCGAATTGCACGCGCAGTGCCTCGATCACCGCGCGCAGGCTGAAAGTGCCCGAGGACGCCTTGAGCTTGCCCGCCTGCAATTCGGTCAGCGTGAGGATGCCGTTGACCATGCGCATCATGTCGCGCGCAGAACCGGCGGCCGTCTGCTGATATTGCTCGAGTTCCGGGTCCATCTCGACGGTCTGCATCAATTCCAGCGAGCCGATCACACCGTTCATGGGCGTGCGCAATTCATGGGTCAGGGTGGCGAGGAATTCGTCCTTGAGCTTGTTGCTGTGCGCCAGTTGCTGGTTGAGCACTTCAAGCTTCTGCCCGGCGTCGTACAGCGTCTGCGCCTGCTGCTCACGCATGGCGTTGATGCGGTCGGCCAGCGCCAGTGACAGCAGCGCCACTTCGATGGCCGAACCGATCTGGCTGGCGTACATGGTCAGGAACACGTTCGGCAGCAGACCCAGCACCATCAACGTATTGACGATGCCGCCGAGCAGGAACGCCGACCAGGCAATGATGAAATAGCGCGCCACGCGCAGACCGCGCCACCAGGCGAGAATCCCTGCGGCGAAAATCACCACGGTGAAGGTCAGCGCGAGTGTCGTCGCCAGACGCAAGGCCAGCGCATAGCTGGTCATCAGCGACAGGCCGATCACCACGGCACTGAAGGCAATCAGTCCGATCAGCAAGCGATCGAGCCAGCGGCTGTGGGTGTGGGTTTGCAGGAAGCTGCGGGCGAACTGGCTGCCGAACAGGCCGGCGCAGCCGATGAAAAATGGCGTGGCAGCGTTCGCCCACCATGGGTTGTCCGGCCAGAAATACTCGACCGCCGCGCCGTTCACCGACAACTGATAGAGGCCGAACGAGCCGATATAGAAGATGTAATAGAGGTAACTGGTGTCGCGCACGCTCAGGTAGATGAACAGGTTGTAGACCAGCATCCCCAGCAACACGCCATAAATGATGCCGAGCACGTACAGGCGCACGGGCTGATCTTCGAGGTAAGCGGTGCTCGACCACAACGTCACCGGCGCCTGGATCGAGCCTTCGCTGGCCAGTCGCAGGTACAGCGTCTGTTGCTGATCGGGCTTGAACGGCAGGTCGAACAGGTAATTGTTCTGGCGGATCTCGCGGCTGGCGAACGCCAAGGCATCGCCGGTCTGGCGCACCAGTCGATAGTCGCCAGCCGCGTCGGGCAAGTACAAGTCGAGGTGATCGAGCGGTGGGTAGGCCAGCTCCAGCAACCAGGTGCGCTGGGCGGCGGGGTTGCGCGGACGATAATGCAGGTCGATCTTCAGCCAGAACGCCGAACGCGAGTAACCGGCGTTGAGCGTGGCCTTGTCGTGCGCCTTGAACTGGCCGGCGGCAGCCTGTGCGCGGACGTCAGCAAGGCTCGCCTGACCGCTCGGGTCTTCGAACACTTGCAGCGATCGGCCCAGTGGCAGGCTTTGGGTGAATTCGTCGAACTCGACAGCGCTCGCCATGAGGGGCAAGCAGAACAGCAACATCAGCAAATAGCGCATTGAAGCCCCAGCGTGGCTCGTCCGGTTGTGTCAGGAAGCCCCCCATTCCCTTTGAGTAGACGTAAAACCGGTATTACCTGTTATTGGTTTGGATCCAGCCTAGCATAGCCGTTGATGGCCATTAAGCACCATCGAAACTTTTCCTACAAAGGCTCTAGAACGGGCGTTTCAGAGCAAAGCTGCGGACTAGAGCTGTTGAGTCGGTCAACTTGTCAGAATAGGCCTGGTTTCTCTGTCCGCGATATCGGCCAGGGGCAACGGCACTGAACCCGAAAATCAGCTTTGGTGGTAAGCTCGCGCACCATGAATATCTACAGCTCCCGCCCCGTTGTCCTCTGTCTCTCCGGCCACGACCCCAGTGGTGGCGCCGGCCTGCAGGCAGATATCGAAGCCCTGCTCGCGCAGGGCTGCCATGCGGCTCCGGCCGTCACCGCCCTGACCGTGCAAGACACGGTCAATGTCACTGACTTTCGCGTCCTCGACCGTGAGTGGGTACTGGCCCAGGCCAATGCCGTGCTCAACGATTCTGAAGTCGCGGCGGTGAAGCTGGGCATGCTTGGTTCGCTGGCGATGGTCGACACCGTTGTCGAACTGCTCTCGGCGCACCCGCATTTGCCGGTGGTCTGCGACCCGGTGCTGCGCGCCGGCGGCGGCGGACGCCTGGGCAAGGACGAAGTCGGTTATGCGATGCGCGAGCGTCTGCTGCCGCTGTCGATCATTGCCACGCCCAACCTTCCCGAAGCGCGCATCCTCGCCGAACTGCCTGATGGCACCGCGGATGAGTGCGCTGAAAAACTCCTGCCATTCGTCAAAAACCTGCTGATCACTGGCGGCCATGGCGACGAAACTGAAATCCACAACCGCGTGTACAGCCGCGACGGTCTGCGTGAAACTTTCATTTGTCAGCGTCTGCCGGGCAGCTATCACGGTTCTGGTTGCACCCTGGCCAGCGCCCTCGCCGGTCGCCTGGCCCAGGGCGAACACCTGGCCAGCGCTGTGCGCAGCGCACTGGATTACACCTGGCGCACCCTGCGCGATGCCGAACAACTGGGCAAAGGCCAGTTCGTCCCGCGTCGCCTGCCGCTGGATTTCTGCTCGTAACGTCGTGAGGTCTGCCCGATGAAACTACGTGGCCTGTATGCCATTACCGACAGCACACTGCTGGCCGGCAAGTTTCTGTCTTACGTGGAGGCGGCGCTGGAAGGCGGCGTCACCCTGCTGCAATACCGCGACAAAAGCAGCGATGAGGCCCGCCGCTTGCGCGAGGCCGAAGCGCTGCGTGATTTGTGCGAGCGCTACAAGACCCAGTTGATCATCAACGATGACGCCGAGCTGGCCGCGCGCCTGAATGTCGGCGTGCATCTGGGCCAGACCGACGGCCCGCTGTCGCCGACCCGCGCCCTGCTCGGCTCGAAAGCGATCATCGGTTCGACCTGTCACGACCAGCTCGGCCTCGCCGGGCAAGCCGCCAAAGAAGGCGCGAGCTACGTCGCCTTCGGCCGCTTCTTCAACTCCAGCACCAAGCCCGGTGCGCCGAGTTGCGGCCTAGATTTGCTCGACCAAGCCAAACGCACGCTGCATCTGCCGGTCTGCGCGATTGGCGGCATCACCCTCGATAACGCCGCGCCACTGGTGGCCCATGGGGTCGACCTGCTGGCGGTGGTCCACGGCCTGTTCGGTGCTGAAAACACCGCCGAAGTGACTCGCCGCGCCCGCGCGTTCAATGAATTGTTCAAAGCCTGAAGATTGAGAGCCCGATCATGTCTCGTTCCGAAACCCTGTTTGCCAATGCCCAGAAACACATTCCCGGTGGCGTCAACTCGCCGGTGCGCGCGTTCAAAAGCGTCGGTGGTACGCCGCTGTTCTTCAAACACGCGGAAGGCGCTTACGTTACCGACGAAGACGACAAGCGTTATGTCGATTACGTCGGTTCGTGGGGGCCGATGATCCTCGGCCACAGCCACCCGGACGTACTTGATGCTGTGCGCAATCAACTGCAACACGGTCTGTCCTATGGCGCGCCGACCGCGATGGAAACCGAGATGGCCGATCTGGTCTGCTCGTTGGTGCCGTCGATGGACATGGTGCGCATGGTCAGCTCCGGCACCGAAGCGACCATGAGCGCGATCCGTCTGGCCCGTGGTTACACCGGCCGCGACAGCATCATCAAATTCGAAGGCTGCTACCACGGCCACTCCGACAGCCTGCTGGTCAAGGCCGGTTCCGGCGCGCTGACCCAGGGCGTACCGAGTTCGGCCGGTGTACCGGCGGCGTTCGCCAAACACACCCTGACCCTGCCGTTCAACGACATCGCAGCGGTGGAGCAGATGCTTGCCGAAGTCGGTGAGGACGTCGCCTGCATCATCGTCGAGCCGGTTGCCGGCAACATGAACTGCGTGCCACCGGCTCCAGGTTTCCTCGAAGGTCTGCGTTCGCTGTGCGACAAGCACGGCGTGGTGCTGATTTTCGACGAAGTGATGACCGGTTTCCGCGTCGCCCTCGGCGGTGCGCAGGCGTACTACGGCGTCACCCCGGACCTGACCACCTTCGGCAAGATCATCGGCGGCGGCATGCCGGTCGGCTGCTTCGGCGGCAAACGCGCAATCATGGAACGCATCGCGCCGCTGGGCCCGGTGTACCAGGCCGGTACGCTGTCGGGTAACCCGCTGGCGATGGCCGCTGGCCTGACCACCCTGCGCCTGATCAGCCGTCCGGGCTTCCATGCCGAACTGACCGACTACACCACGCGCCTGCTCGACGGTCTGCAACAACGCGCCGATGCTGCCGGCATTCCGTTCGTGACGACACAGGCCGGCGGCATGTTCGGTCTGTATTTCAGCGGCGCTGACGACATCGTCACCTTTGACGACGTGATGGCCAGCGACGCTGCACTGTTCGGGCGCTTCTTCCACCTGATGCTCGAAGGTGGCGTGTACCTCGCGCCGAGCGCCTTCGAAGCCGGTTTCACCTCGATCGCCCACGGCGAAGCCGAGTTGCAACTGACGCTGGACGCCGCCGAGCGTGCCTTCGCCGCACTGAAATAATCGCCGTACCGCTGACGTTGGCTATCGCCAGCGTCAGCTTTCACCTACACCCCTGCCGTTTTTCCCACGCCGCTGCTAAAAATCTTGTAGAAAGTGGGCGATATATCCCCCACGCAGCAGAAAAACGAGTAAAGACTTTGTAAGGTTGGCCCTGCTTATTTCATAATGCGCGCTTATTGGATCCCCCGACGGGTCCGCGCGCCCTTCAGAGGTAAGTCGATTCCCATGAACCGCACCGGCCGCACCCTTGCATTGGGCTGCCTGTTGCTCCTTCAGCCCCTGCTCGCGCATGCACAAGCAGGCGGCAACTCGTTGTTGATCCCGGCGATGGGTCGTTGCACCCTCAATACTCAGCCGCAAGACGTCACGCAGGCACTGGCCGCCTGCCAGAAAGCGGCGGACGAAGGGGATGCACAAGCACAATACGAGTTGGGTGAGTTCTACTACGACGGCAAGAACGCGCCGCGCGACCTCAATCAAGCCCTGAGCTATTTCGAAAAGGCCTCGCTGCAAGGCCACGCTCAGGCACAGTTCAAGCTCGGCACCATGTTCTTCCACGGCGAAGGCGTGCAGGCCAACAATATCCAGGCGTACATTGTGCTGAAGATGGCGGCGGTCAACGGTGCCGAAGAGGCGCTGGACACGGCCGATGAAGTCTCCGAGAACATGTCCCGCGAAGACCTCGAAACCGCGACTCAGGTGCTCGGGCAGATCTTCCGCAAATACCTGATGGAATTGCAGAGCGCCGATGGGCGTACGCCGTTCTCGCCGCTTCCCTGATTCTTGTAGCGCTGCTCGCGAAGGAGGCGACGTGCTCTGAGTCTTACTTCTCGGGCATCGGCATCGGGAACGGCATGACATTGCCGACCGCGCCGCGGGCTTCGCTGATTTTCGGTGTACCCAGACGCTCTACTTCGTCGATACGCACGATCGAATGCATCGGCACAAAGCTGCGCACCACGCCTTCGAATTGCGCCTTGAGCTTTTCTTCGCTCGGGTCGACGACCACTTGCGTGCGCTCGCCAAAGACGAACTCTTCAACTTCCAGAAAACCCCACAGATCACTTTGATAGATCTGCTTGGCGTACATTTCGAACACCTGGCCCTGGTTGAGGAAAATCACCTTGTAGATTGGAGCTTCGCGTTTGGTCATGGCGGGCGGATAACATCGGGGTAAAAATGGGGGCGCGAACTATAGCATAGCCACCGGACGCACAGCGGTAGGAACCTGACGGCTTGTTCCCTATAATGCGCGGTTCTTCGAATCACGTGACGACACTAATCCATGGCCAAGAAGCTTTACATCGAAACCCACGGTTGCCAGATGAACGAGTACGACAGCTCGCGCATGGTCGATCTGCTGGGCGAACATCAGGCCCTGGAAGTCACCGCTCGCGCGGAAGACGCCGACGTGATTCTGCTCAACACCTGCTCGATCCGCGAGCGCGCCCAGGATCGGGTGTACTCGCAGCTCGGGCGCTGGCGCGAACTGAAGCTGGCCAACCCGGACATGGTCATTGCGGTCGGCGGTTGCGTCGCCAGTCAGGAAGGCGCGGCGATCCGCGATCGCGCCCCATACGTCGACGTTGTGTTCGGACCGCAGACCCTGCACCGCCTGCCGGAAATGATCGACGCCGCGCGCAGCAGCAAGCTGCCGCAGGTCGATGTGTCATTCCCGGAAATCGAAAAATTCGACCACTTGCCCGAGCCGCGCATCGACGGCCCGAGCGCTTATGTGTCGGTAATGGAAGGTTGCAGCAAGTACTGCACGTTCTGCGTGGTGCCTTACACCCGTGGCGAAGAAGTCAGCCGGCCGTTCGACGACGTGATCGCCGAGATCATTCACCTGGCCGAACACGGCGTGCGTGAAGTGACCCTGCTGGGCCAGAACGTCAACGGCTACCGCGGCGCTACGCATGACGGGCGCATGGCCGATCTGGCCGAGCTGATCCGCGTGGTCGCGGCCGTCGATGGCATCGACCGCATCCGCTACACCACGTCGCACCCGCTGGAGTTTTCCGACAGCCTGATCCAGGCCCACGCCGAGGTGCCGGAGCTGGTCAAGCACCTGCATTTGCCGGTGCAGTCGGGTTCCGACCGGATTCTCGCGGCAATGAAGCGCAACCACACCGCGCTGGAATACAAATCCAAACTGCGCAAACTGCGCGCGGCGGTGCCGGGGATCTGCATCAGCTCGGACTTTATCGTGGGTTTCCCCGGCGAGACCGAGAAAGATTTCGAGCAGACCATGAAGCTGATCGCCGATGTCGGCTTCGACTTTTCCTACTCGTTCGTCTACAGCCAGCGCCCCGGCACCCCGGCGGCAGATCTGGCTGACGACACTCCGGAAGAATTGAAGAAAGAGCGCCTGAATGCGCTGCAACATCGCTTGAACCAGCAAGGGTTCGAAATCAGCCGACAGATGGTCGGTTCGATCCAGCGCATCCTGGTGACCGATTATTCGAAGAAAGACCCCGGCGAGCTGCAGGGGCGCACCGAGAATAACCGTATCGTCAACTTCCGCTGCGACAATCCAACCCTGATCGGCCAGTTCGCCGACGTGCACATCGACGCGGCGCAACCGCACTCGTTGCGCGGCTCACTAATCCAGTAACAAGATCAGCGGCACTGGAGAGCCTGTGGGAGCTGGCTTGCCAGCGATGGGGCCATCAGTCGGAAAGTCAATTCGCCTGCTGAACCGCTATCGCTGGCAAGCCAGCTCCCACAGGGATGTTGATTGAAGCTGAGATATTTAAGAGCTTTCGCCCCCACGCCTCTGGCGTTATCCTTGATTTCACCTCAATTGCCCCAGGGCGGCTAAATACGACCTTGAACGCACCCATCGAACCACATCGCTTCCTTCTCGAGCCCTTTGAGGCTCGCCGCTTCGCCAATCTGTGCGGGCAATTCGACGAGCATCTGCGCTTGATCGAACAGCGCCTGGCCATCGAGATCCGCAACCGCGGCAATCAATTCGAACTGATCGGCGACCCCAAGCTCACCACGTCTGCGGAAAACCTGCTGCGCCGTCTGTACCGGGAAACCAAGGCGACCGAGTTGTCGCCGGACATGGTCCACCTGTTCCTGCAGGAATCGGCTGCCGAGCAACTGGACAACCACGCCCCTGCCGAACCGTCCGTCGCCCTGCGCACGAAAAAAGGCATGATTCGCCCTCGCGGCTTGAATCAGCAGCGTTACGTGAAGGAAATCCTCGGCAACGACATCAACTTTGGCATCGGCCCGGCCGGTACCGGCAAGACCTATCTGGCCGTGGCCTGCGCCGTCGATGCACTGGAACGTGAGCAGATCCGCCGCATTTTGCTGGTGCGTCCGGCGGTTGAAGCGGGTGAAAAACTCGGCTTCCTGCCCGGCGACCTGTCGCAGAAGATCGACCCGTACCTGCGCCCGCTCTATGACGCGCTGTACGAAATGCTCGGATTCGAATACGTCGCCAAGCTGATCGAACGTCAGGTGATCGAAGTGGCACCGCTGGCTTACATGCGCGGTCGCACGCTGAACAACAGCTTCATCATTCTCGACGAAAGCCAGAACACCACCGTCGAACAGATGAAGATGTTCCTGACGCGCATCGGTTTCGGTTCCACCGCAGTGATCACCGGTGACATCACCCAGGTCGACCTGCCGCGTGGCACCAAGTCCGGCCTGCATCATGTGATCGAAGTGCTCAAAGACGTGCCGGGCATCAGTTTCACGCACTTCCAGCCCAAGGACGTGGTGCGCCATCCTCTGGTGCAGCGGATCGTCGAAGCCTACGAGCGCTTCGAAAGCCGCGCCGACGCACCCAAGGAAGCCGCGCGCGATGCTTGAGCTTGATCTGCAAATTGCCACCGAAGCGTCGGCGCCGAGTGAAGCGCAATTCCGTCAGTGGTGCGAATTGGCCCTGCGCCAGCGCACCGCTGATTCGGAAATGACCATTCGTCTGGTCGACGAAGACGAAGGTCGCGAGCTCAACCACACCTGGCGGCACAAGGACTACGCAACCAATGTCCTGTCGTTCCCCGCCGATGTCCCGGACGAGCTGCTGGATATCCCGCTGCTCGGCGATCTGGTGATCTGCGTCGCCGTGGTTGAACGCGAAGCCGCCGAACAGGGCAAGGAACTTAACGCCCACTGGGCACATCTGGTCATTCACGGCTGCTTGCATCTGCTCGGTTACGACCATATAGAAGATGACGAAGCCGAAGAAATGGAAGCACTGGAACGCGAGTTGCTTGCTGAACTCGGCTTTCCCGATCCGTACGCGGACGACGAAACCGAACCATCTCCTACTGTTACAACAAAGGATTCAGAGTAATCGCTATGAGCGAAGATCGATCGAGCAACGGGCAGAAGTCATGGCTGGGTAAGCTCACCCAGGCTTTTGCCCACGAGCCGAAGAACCGTCAGGAGCTCCTCGAGCTGCTGCGTGATGCACATCAGAACAAACTCCTGGACAGCGAAGCGCTGGCCATCGTCGAAGGCGCCATTCAGGTGGCTGACCTGCAAGTACGCGACATCATGGTCCCGCGCTCGCAGATGATCAGCATCAAGGCGACGCAGACACCCCGCGAATTCCTCCCTGCCGTGGTCGACTCGGCCCACTCGCGCTATCCGGTCATCGGCGAAAGCCATGACGACGTGATGGGCGTGCTGCTGGCCAAGGATCTGCTGCCGCTGATCCTCAAGGAGAACGGCGACAGCTTCAACATCAAGGACCTGCTGCGCCCGGCCACCTTCGTGCCGGAGTCCAAGCGTCTGAACGTGTTGCTTCGTGAATTCCGTGCCAACCACAACCACATGGCCATCGTCATCGACGAATACGGTGGTGTGGCCGGCCTGGTGACGATCGAAGACGTGCTGGAACAGATCGTCGGCGACATCGAAGACGAACACGACGTCGAAGAAGACAGCTACATCAAGCCGCTGCCCAGCGGTGACTTCCTGATCAAGGCGCTGACGCCGATCGAGAACTTCAACGAGTTCTTCGACAGCGAGTTCTCCGATGACGAGTTCGACACGGTCGGCGGTCTGGTGATGAGCGCGTTCGGCCACTTGCCCAAACGCAACGAAATCACTGAAATCGGCGCCTATCGTTTCCGCATCCTGAACGCCGACAGCCGTCGGATTCATTTGCTGCGTCTGACCCCTATCGCCCGGTAAGAAATCTAAGGATTGGGGTATGTCATCAGCTATTTTCCTGCATCGCGTTGCGCCTGAAAGCGTGCCAGGCAAGGCGCAGTCCGTAGGGAATGGCATTCCCTTTCCAAGGCTGCAACGCAGCATGGCCCGCTTTCAGGCACAACCCGAAGGGCCGGGCCTGCTGTTACGTAGGGCTGCGTTACTCGTCGCTCATTTGAAAAACCAAACCACACTCCTCGTGCCTTGCCCTACGTAACAGCAGGCCCGGCGCGATACAGGAAATAGCTGATGACATACCCCCTGCGCTGGACTACCCGCCCCGGCTGGCCCGGTAACCTGCTGGCCGTGGCGGCCGGTGCAATCACCACCTTCGCGCTTGCGCCGTTCAACATCTGGCCGCTGGCTTTGCTGGCGGTCGGCTTGTTTTATGCCGGGTTGCGCGAGCTGAGCCCCCGTCAGGCGCTGGGTCGTGGCTGGTGCTTCGGCTTCGGTCTGTTCGGTGCCGGCACCAGCTGGATCTATTACAGCATTCACCATTTTGGCGGCGCTTCAGTGTTGCTCGCCGGATTCCTCATGCTGATGTTCACCGCAGCGATCGCCTGGTTTTTCGCCCTGCCCGCCTGGTTGTGGGCGCGCTGGTTGCGCCGCAATGAAGCGCCGGTGGCCGATGCTCTGGCGTTCGCCGCGCTGTGGGTCGGGCAAGAAGCGTTTCGTGGCTGGTTCCTCACCGGTTTCCCGTGGTTGTACTCCGGTTACAGCCAGCTCGATGGGCCCTTGGCCGGGCTCGCACCGGTCGGCGGCATGTGGCTGGTGTCGTTCGTTCTGGCGCTGACCGCCGCGCTGATCTACAACGCGCGGCGTTTGCTGCAAACTCGTCGCAAAGCTTTTATGGCCGCTGGATTGTTGTTGCTGGTCGGGCCATGGGTGGCCGGGATCGCGCTCAAGGGTCATGCCTGGACCAGTCCGTCGGGCGCGCCGCTGAGCGTCGCGGCGATTCAGGGCAACGTTGCACAGAGCATGAAATGGGACCCGGCCGAACTCAACGCGCAACTGGCGCTGTACCGGGACTTGAGCTTTCGCTCGAAACCGGTCGATCTGTTGATCTGGCCGGAAACTGCGGTGCCGGTGCTCAAGGAATCTGCCGAGGGTTACCTGAACATGATGGGTAACTTTGCCGCCGAGCGTAAATCTGCGCTGATTACCGGCGTGCCGATCCGCCAGATCGTGCACAAGGAAAGACGTTTCTTCAACGGCATCACCGTGGTCGGCGAAGGCGATGGCACTTACCTGAAGCAGAAACTGGTGCCGTTCGGCGAATACGTGCCGTTGCAGGACATCCTGCGCGGGCTGATCGCATTCTTCGACCTGCCGATGTCCGACTTTGCCCGTGGCCCGTCCGATCAGGCGTTGCTGCAAGCCAAGGGTTACCAGATCGCGCCTTTCATCTGTTACGAAGTGGTCTACCCGGAGTTTGCTGCCGGGCTGTCGGCGCGCAGCGATCTGCTGCTGACGATCAGCAACGACACCTGGTTCGGCACTTCGATTGGCCCGCTGCAACATTTGCAGATGGCGCAGATGCGCGCACTTGAGGCGGGGCGCTGGATGATTCGCGCCACCAACAACGGCGTGACGGGCCTGATCAACCCGTTCGGCCAGATCACCGCGCAGATCCCGCAGTTCGAACAGGGTGTGCTGTACGGTGATGTGGTGCCGATGCACGACCTGACGCCGTATCTGCAATGGCGCTCATGGCCGTTGATCGTGCTGTGCCTGCTGTTGTTCGGCTGGGCGCTGATGGCTAACCGGATGTCGAACACGCTTTAAAAGCTTCGCGAGCAGGCTCGCTCCCACAGATGAAATGCATTTCAAGGTGGGAGCGAGCCTGCTCGCGAAGAGGACATCAGCAGCAGCCGATCAATCGGGACTGGCATCACCTCGGTAAAACACCGAATACCCCACCTGCCCCACCGCCTCGTTCAGCAACTGCCCGCTCTGCCAGATCGATTTGAACTCCGGCAACCAGCCGCCAAACGGTCGGGCGTTGTCGGTGCCGAGAAAGCCGACCGGCGCCGGCACCACCTCGAATCCAGCCTGCTCGAAGCTCCACACCGCCCGCGGCATGTGCCAGGCCTGCGTGACTACAGCCACGCGTTTGATGCCCTGGGGCAGCAGTATATCGGCGCCGAATCTGGCGTTTTCCCAAGTGGTGCGGCTTTCACCTTCCTGCCAACGCACCGTCACCGCGAAATCGTCGCGCAGTGAATCCGCCATCAACTTCGCCTCGGTCGGCGGCGTACCGTAATGCAAGCCACCGCTGGTCAGGATCGGCAACCCAGAGGCTTTGGCAAGACGCGCCGCATAGCGCTGGCGCTCGAGCCCGACACCGGTCGGCTGGTCTTCACCCCACGCCAGATCGCCCCGCTCGCGACCGGAACCGAGTACGACAATCGCATCGGCCCGCTGCGCCAGCGTCGTCCACGCCTCGCGGGCCAGCGGCGGCTCGCGTTCCAGCGCCTTGGCGCCCCATTGCACGACCACCGGCAGGCTCATCAGCCACAGGCCGCCAAGGCCGAGCGCGAAACACACGCCAGCGAGCCGCGGCCGCGAACGGCGCAGCCACCAGGCGGCCAGCAACAGCAGCAAGAGAATGCCGGGCGGCAACAGTAATTGTTTGATCAGATAACGAAATGGCATCGGGCATCTCCACAGATGCCCGAAGCCTAAGAGTGTTGCTGATGCGTTACAACCAATAGGCTGGATCCCGTTGAAAAAGATCCGTGTCCTGACCTGCCATGCGTTTACCTGGCCCGCGACGAGCGAACCTTGACGGCGTCTTTGCCGGGTGCCCGGTCCTTGAGCCAGATGACCTTGGCCGAATGTGCTGCATCGAGCTGCTTGACTGCCTGTGACAGACAACCCTGCATTTCCCGCTCGCTGCGATCCAGATAAGCCTTGACCAGTTTGAACTCGGCGGGACTCAAGCCACGCAATTCCAGTTCCAGGGGGCGCTCATCGCGCAGCCGGTCAGCAGTTTTTACAGCGTCCAGGGCCATGCCCAGACGGTCGATCAACCTTTCGTACAACTCGGGTTTCGTCACGTTTTTCTGCCGTTGCTCCACCATCCCTCACCTCATTGAAGATAAGACTCACTCCCCACCTAGAGCTTAGCTTCACTGCACAAACCGGCTGCGCGCCGCGACAAACGGCCCTCGCCCCGAACCGGCCGGGCCAAACTGCTGAATCAGGGTTTCCCTAGGCCAAGCGCGGTCATGTATGCTACGGCGCTTCCTGTCATTCCACTTCCAGCGCATCCGGGCCACCCCGTCTGCCGCCGTCGAAGAGGATTAGGCCACCCCTATCCAGTACAAAAGTAGCCATGCACGAACAATATCAACCCCGTGAGATCGAAGCCGCCGCCCAGTCGTTCTGGGACGAGCAAAAGTCCTTTGAAGTCAGTGAACAGCCAGGCAAGGAAACCTACTACTGCCTGTCGATGTTCCCTTACCCCAGCGGCAAGCTACACATGGGGCACGTGCGCAACTACACCATCGGCGACGTGATTTCCCGCTACCAGCGCATGCTTGGCAAGAACGTCCTGCAACCGATGGGCTGGGACGCGTTCGGCATGCCGGCGGAAAACGCGGCGATGAAAAACAACGTCGCGCCGGCCAAGTGGACCTACGAAAACATCGCCTACATGAAGACCCAGCTGCGCAGCCTGGGTCTGGCGGTCGACTGGTCGCGCGAAGTCACCACCTGCAAGCCTGACTACTATCGCTGGGAACAATGGCTGTTCACGCGCCTGTTCGAAAAAGGCGTGATCTACCGCAAGAACGGGACCGTCAACTGGGACCCGATCGACCAGACTGTTCTCGCCAACGAGCAGGTGATCGACGGTCGCGGCTGGCGTTCCGGCGCGCTGATCGAAAAGCGCGAAATCCCGATGTACTACTTCAAGATCACCGCCTACGCCGATGAGCTGCTTGAAAGCCTCGACGAACTGGATGGCTGGCCGGAACAGGTCAAGACCATGCAGCGCAACTGGATCGGCAAGTCGCGCGGGATGGAAGTGCAGTTCCCGTACAACGTCGATTCGATCGGCGAAGCCGGCACCCTCAAAGTCTTCACCACCCGTCCGGACACCCTGATGGGCGCGACCTACGTCGCCGTGGCGGCCGAACACCCGCTGGCCACTCTGGCGGCAAAAAACAACCCTGAGCTGCAAGCGTTCATCGCTGAGTGCAAGGGCGGCAGCGTCGCCGAAGCCGACGTCGCCACGCAGGAGAAAAAAGGCCTGCCGACCGGCCTGTTCGTCGAGCACCCGCTGACCGGCGAAAAACTCTCGGTGTGGGTCGCCAACTATGTGCTGATGCACTACGGCGACGGCGCGGTCATGGCGGTACCGGCGCACGACGAGCGCGATTTCGAATTTGCCCACAAGTACAACCTGCCGGTGAAATCGGTGGTGCGTACCAGTTCCGGCGAAAGCAACCCGGCCCCGTGGCAAGATGCCTACGGCGAGCACGGCACGCTGATCAATTCCGGTGAGTTCGACGGCCTCGATTTCGCCGGCGCGTTCGACGCCATGGAAGTCGCCCTGATCAAGAAACAACTGGGCGCCTCGCGCACCCAGTTCCGCCTGCGCGACTGGGGCATCAGCCGCCAGCGCTACTGGGGCTGCCCGATTCCGATCATCCACTGCGAGACCTGCGGTGACGTGCCGGTGCCGGAAGATCGACTGCCGGTGGTCCTGCCAGAAGACGTGGTGCCGGACGGCGCCGGTTCGCCGCTGGCGCGCATGCCCGAGTTCTACGAGTGCAGCTGCCCGAAATGCGGCCAGCCTGCCAAGCGTGAAACCGACACCATGGACACCTTCGTCGAGTCGTCGTGGTACTACGCCCGCTACGCCTCGCCACACTTCACCGGTGGGCTGGTGGAAAAATCCGCGGCCGATCACTGGCTGCCGGTCGATCAGTACATCGGCGGCATCGAACACGCGATTCTGCACCTGCTCTATGCGCGTTTCTTCCACAAGCTGATGCGTGACGAAGGCCTGGTCAGCTCCAACGAGCCGTTCAAGAACCTGCTGACCCAAGGCATGGTGATCGCCGAAACCTACTATCGTCGCGAAGCCAACGGTGCCTACACCTGGTTCAACCCGGCGGACGTGGAACTGGAACGCGACAGCAAAGCCAAGGTCATCAGCGCCAAACTGAAATCCGACGGCTTGCCGGTGGAAATCGGTGGCACCGAGAAAATGGCCAAGTCGAAGAACAACGGCGTCGACCCACAGTCGATGATCGACCAGTTCGGCGCCGACACCTGCCGCCTGTTCATGATGTTCGCCTCGCCGCCTGACATGAGCGCGGAATGGTCGGACTCCGGCGTGGAAGGCTCGCACCGTTTCCTCAAGCGCGTCTGGCGCCTGGCGCAGGCTCATGTCACTCAGGGCCTGCCGGGCAAACTGGACATCGCCAGCCTGAACGACGAGCAGAAAGCCGTGCGCCGCGCGATTCACCTCGCGATCAAGCAGGCCAGCCACGACGTCGGCCAGAACCACAAATTCAACACCGCCATCGCTCAGGTAATGACGCTGATGAACGTGCTGGAAAAAGCCGCACAAGCCACCGAACAGGATCGCGCACTGATCCACGAAGGCCTCGAAGCCGTCACGTTGCTGCTGGCACCGATCACTCCGCACATCAGCCACGAGCTGTGGAGTCAGCTCGGTCACGCGGGTGCGGTGATCGACGCCGGCTGGCCGGCCGTGGATGAATCCGCGCTGGTGCAGGACAGCCTGACCCTGGTGATTCAGGTCAACGGCAAACTGCGCGGGCAGATTGAAATGCCGGCCAGCGCGACCCGCGAAGAAGTCGAAGCGGCCGCGCGTGCCAACGAAAACGTGCTGCGCTTCGTCGATGGCCTGACGATTCGCAAAGTGATCGTGGTGCCGGGGAAACTGGTCAATATCGTCGCCAGCTAATTGGATCGAGTGTCAGGTTCGCCTGACGCCGGATAAAACCTTTCGGGCCGCACGGTCGGCCCACCTGGTTTCAAGGGGAGCAACACAATGATCAAACGCAATCTGCTGGTGATAGGCCTCGCCGTTCTGTTGAGCGCCTGTGGCTTCCAGCTGCGCGGTACCGGCACCAACGAACTGTCGATCAAGGAACTCGATCTGAGCGCTCGCAACAGCTACGGCGAAACCGTGACGCAACTGCGTCAGTTGCTCGAGTCGAGCGGCGTCAAGGTTTACAGCGGTGCGCCGTACAAGCTGTTCCTGGCTGACGAGCAGGAAAGCCAGCGCATTCTCAGCTATGCCGGCGCAGGCCGGACCGGGGAATATCAGGTCAGCACGATCCTGAGCTACGAAATCCGTGGCGATAAGAACCTGCAATTGCTGAGCGACAAGCTGGAAGTACAAAAGGTGTTCATTCACGACGGCAACAACCTCGTCGGTTCCGATCAGGAAGCCAACGACGCCCGTCGCGAAACCCGCCGCGAGCTGGTGCAACGCATGATGCTGCGTCTGCAGCAATTGACGCCGGGCCAGTTGCAGCAACTGCAGCAAGCCGCCAACGACCGCGCCAAGGCTGAAGCCGATGCGCTGGAAGCGGCGCAAAAGGCTGAAGCGGAAACCCCGCGTCAGTCGCCGCTCGAAATACCGCAGCAGTAAGCTGTTCGGGGCGCTCAGGCGCCCCGATCGACTTTTCTTATGAAGCTCGCTCCCGCTCAACTCGGCAAACACCTGCAAGGCGCACTCGCGCCTGTTTATATCATCAGCGGCGATGACCCGCTGCTGTGCCAGGAGGCCGCCGACGCCATTCGCAGTGCTGCGCGCCAGCAAGGTTTCGACGAGCGCCAGGTGTTCGCCGCCGACGCCAATTTCGATTGGGGCACGTTGCTGCTGGCTGGCGCGAGCATGTCGCTGTTCGCCGAAAAGCGCCTGCTGGAACTGCGCCTGCCTTCGGGCAAGCCCGGTGACAAGGGCGCTGCCGCGCTCATCGAATATTGCTCACGCCCGGCTGAAGACACCGTGCTGCTGATCAGCCTGCCCAAGCTGGACGGCAGTGCGCAGAAGACCAAATGGGGCAAGGCCCTGGTTGAAGGCCAGCAGACCCAGTTCATTCAGATCTGGCCGGTGGATGCCAATCAGTTGCCGAGCTGGATTCGCCAGCGTCTGTCCCAGGCCGGCTTGTCGGCCAGTCAGGACGCTGTCGAACTGATCGCCGCGCGCGTGGAGGGTAACCTGCTCGCCGCCGCGCAGGAAATCGAAAAGCTCAAGCTGATGGCCGAAGGAGGCCAGATCACCGTCGAAACCGTGCAGGCCGCCGTGGCGGACAGTGCCCGCTTCGATGTATTCGGCCTGACCGACGCGGTGCTCAATGGCGAGCCGGCCCATGCGCTGCGCATGCTTGAGGGCTTGCGTGGCGAAGGGGTCGAACCGCCGGTGATTCTCTGGGCGCTGGCCCGTGAGTTGCGGCTGTTGGCCAACATCGCCTTGCAATACAGCCAGGGCACGCCGCTGGACAAGTGCTTCAGCCAGTCAAAACCGCCGGTCTGGGACAAGCGCAAGCCGTTGGTCAGCAAAGCCCTGCAACGCTACTCGGCGCAACGCTGGGCGCAGCTGTTGCTCGAAGCTCAGCGTATCGATGCGCAGATCAAAGGCCAGGCTGCGGGTTCGCCGTGGATGAGCCTGAGTCGACTGGCGTTGTTGATGGCCGGACAGCGGCTGACACTCCCCGCCGAGTAAGACCTTCAACCGCATAGCCCCCATTCGCGAGCAGGCTCGCTCCCACATTTGGCCGCGCTCTCTCAGTGGAACCCGGTCTACTGTGGGAGCGAGCCTGCTCGCGAAAGCGCCTTAACATTTGCATACAAGCGGTACTGGACAGACGCACAACATCGGCAGATTATTTCCCCCGCAAAACCCACCTCACCGAGAGATCCTCATGAGCAAAAAGCCAGCAAAGCATGGCCCCAACAAGGCCAAATCCATCGTCGCCCAGCCCTTGTTCCGCAGTCGTCAGGAACGACCCTCCAAGGGCAAAGGCAGCTACCGCCGCGAAGCCTTCCAGTCTGACAGCTGGGAGGCTTCTTACTTTCTGGCTGCCTGAAGCGCAGTACCCCTCGGTCATGTTAAGGTCTGCACCTGATTCGTATTCCCTGGAACCGTGCATGCCCTTCAGTCTTTCCAATCGTTGGCCTGTTCGCCAACTGATCGCTGCCTCCAGCTTCATTCTGCTTGTCGCCTGCGCGGAAAAACCCACCGCCGCCGATGCACAACCCCTGCAAGCCGCACCTGTCGCCACGGCCCCAGCGATCATCCCGCCGGTAGTGCCGTCCGCCGACCCTCTCGATCTGCAACCCACCCAGACTTTTGCCGAATGGCAAGCGGGATTCCGCAAGGATGCCCTGGCCGCCGGGATTCGCCCTGAGTTGTTCGATCGTGCGTTTGCCGATGTCAGCTTCGATGCCAGCGTGATTCGTGCCGACCGCAGTCAGCCGGAATTCTCCCGCCCGGTGTGGGAATACCTCGACGGCGCACTGTCGCCGCTGCGCGTGCGCAAAGGCCAGACGCTGGTCAATCAATACGCCGACATCCTGCGCGACATCGAACAACGCTATGGCGTTGATCGCCAGGCGCTGGTGTCGGTATGGGGCATGGAAAGCAACTTCGGCCAGTTCCAGGGCAGCAAGTCGGTGATCAACTCACTGGCCACCCTCGCCTACGAAGGCCGCCGCCCGGGCTTTGCCCACGCGCAACTGATTGCCGCGCTGCAAATCCTGCAACAGGGCGATATCACGCCGGATAAAATGCTCGGCTCCTGGGCTGGCGCCATGGGCCAGACCCAGTTCATTCCGACCACCTACAACACCCACGCCGTGGATTTTGACGGTGATGGCCGCCGCGACATCTGGGGCAGCCCCGCCGATGCGCTGGCTTCGACTGCGCATTATTTGCAGAGTTCGGGCTGGCAGCGTGGCCAACCGTGGGGCTTCGAAGTGCTATTGCCAAGCGCCTTCGATTACACCCTGGCCGACGGTGCGATTCGCAAAAGCGTCGCCGAATGGCGTCAGTTGGGCGTGAGCCTGCCGAACGGTGCGCAAGTGCCTGTCGGCTCTGAGCAACTGTCCGCCGCCCTGCTGCTGCCGGCCGGTTATCGCGGTCCGGCGTTCCTGATCCTCGACAACTTCCGGGCGATCCTCAAGTACAACAACTCATCGTCCTACGCCTTGGCGGTGAGCCTGCTGTCGGAGCGCTTCAATGGGGGTGGCTTGATCAACGGAACCTGGCCGAAAGACGACCTGCCGTTGAGCCGCACCGAGCGGATGGAACTGCAGACGTTGATGAGTGCGCGCAACTTCGACGCCGGCACGGCGGACGGGATCATCGGCGCCAACACGCGCAAAGCGATTCGCAGCGCGCAGCAGTCACTGGGCTGGCCGGCGGATGGTTATCCGACGCACAAGTTGCTGGAAAGCCTGCGCGCTCAATAGTGGCCAGGTTGTATGGCTGATGCCGCCATCGCGAGCAGGCTCGCTCTCCCACATTCGACCGCATTCTCCAGTTGAAACGCGGTCACTGTGGGAGCGAGCCTGCTCGCGAAGACCTACTGTCAGGCGACTAATGTCTAAGCCTTGATCACCACATCCTGCTCCAGCATCAACTCCTGCTTCCCAGCATCCAGGCGCACCAGCGCGCCCATCGGCAGCGTCAGGTTCGGGTCGCAATGCCCGCTGCGCCAGCCTGACAAAACCGGAATCCGCAACGGTTCGAAGGTCTGCTTGAGCAAGCGGTTCAGGGCCTGAATATCGACCCCCGCGACATCTCCCACCAACACCCCACGCAATTTCGCCAACTTGCCCGCCAGACGCATCTGCGTCAGCAAGCGGTCGATGCGATACAGCGGCTCGTTGATATCCTCGATCAGCAGGATCACCCCTTCGACATCGATTTCATAAGGCGTGCCCAACGTTGCGGCGATCATTGCCAGATTGCCGCCCAGCAGACGCCCGTGAGCGACGCCCGGCTCGACAGTGGTCAACGGATACGCCACTGGGTGGCTGAGCACATTTCCCGCCTTCGACTGCCCGCGCAACATGGCGAAGAACGAAGTGACGGTCGGCGGTTCCTTTTCGCCCAGCAAATCAGCATTGAGCAACGGCCCGTGAAAGGTCACGAAGCCGGCATAGCGACTGATCGCCAGGTGCAACGCGGTGATGTCGCTGTAGCCGACGAAGGGCTTGGCGTGGCGACTGAGCAAGTCGTAGTCGATCCGGTCAAGCAACCGCGGCGTGCCGTAACCGCCGCGCAGACAAATGATCGCGTCGACTTCGGGATCTGCGAATGCCGCGTGCAGATCACGCAGGCGCACGTCATCGCTACCGGCCAGATAGCCGTCCTTCTCGTAAACACCAGGAAACACCTTCAGCCCATAGCCACGGGCGCGCATCCATTGCAGCGCCTTTTCCGTGTCCAGAGCGCCAGGCCCGGCGGGCGCAATGACGCCGATAAGCCCTTCTGCCGGCAGTGCGGGCACGGCTCGGTGCGGGCAAAGCGTGTGAGTCGGTCGAATGGTCATCCTTGGATCTCTCTATGAATTCATGCACACACAGTAGTCAGGAACGCGGGCAAACAGAAGAGGGTCGACCCCGCCGCAAGTTGCAGGAAAAGTCAGCATCGGATGTGAGACGGGCAAAAAAATGCCCGCCGGGCGTTAAAACCTCGGCGGGCAATTTTCATTCAGCCCAGGATCAGGAACCCAGCAGCTCGGCCTTGACCAGCTTCGCTTGCTCATCGGCATGGTACGAAGAACGCACCAGCGGGCCCGAGGCGACGTTTTTGAAGCCCATCTTGTAACCTTCCTCGGCGAACCAGGCGAAGGTGTCCGGGTGCACGAAACGCTGCACGGGCAAGTGGCTGCGCGACGGTTGCAGGTACTGACCGAGGGTCAGCATGTCGATGTCGTGTTCGCGCATGCGCTTCATCACTTCGATGACTTCTTCGTCGGTTTCGCCAAGACCCAGCATCAGCCCGGACTTGGTCGGAATGTGCGGCATCATCTGCTTGAAGCGCTGCAGCAGGGTCAGCGACCACTGGTAATCCGAACCCGGACGCGCGGCCTTGTACAGACGCGGTACGGTTTCCAGGTTGTGGTTGAACACATCCGGCGGCTCGGCGGCGGTGATTTCCAGGGCGATGTCCATGCGGCCACGGTAGTCCGGTACCAGCGTCTCCAGCTGCACGTTCGGCGACAGCTTGCGGATTTCGCGAATGCAGTCGGCGAAGTGCTGCGCACCGCCGTCACGCAGGTCGTCACGGTCAACCGAGGTGATCACCACGTACTTGAGCTTGAGATCGGCGATGGCGATCGCCAGGCTTTCCGGCTCGTTGACGTCTAGTGGCTTCGGACGACCGTGGCCGACGTCGCAGAACGGGCAGCGACGGGTGCAGATGTCGCCCATGATCATGAACGTGGCAGTGCCGCCGGAGAAGCATTCACCGAGGTTCGGGCAGGAGGCTTCTTCGCAGACGCTGTGCAGCTTGTGCTTGCGCAGCAGGCTCTTGATCCGGTCGACTTCCGGCGACACCGGAATGCGCACACGAATCCAGTCGGGCTTCTTCGGCAGTTCGGTGGTCGGAATGATCTTCACCGGGATGCGTGCAACCTTCTCGGCGCCGCGCAGCTTGACGCCGGCTTCGACCTTGGGACGCGGGGCCGGGCGCTCGGTCACGTCGAGCGTCGGGATCATGGTTTGCACTGCATCAGTAGTCATATCAGTCGATTCCGCCCGTGAGGGTCGTCTGCTCAGCATAGTCGAGGTGTTTGACGAGCTGCGCACGCAGCCGGGCACTTACCTCGGCAAATTCAATCGATCCTGCGTGATCGCTCAGCTGGGTCATCGCCAGCCCGGCATAGCCGCAGGGATTAATCCGTCGAAACGGTTCCAGGTCCATATCCACGTTAAGGGCCAGGCCATGAAAGGAACAACCGTGGCGAATGCGCAAACCCAGAGACGCGATTTTTGCGCCCTCGACGTAAACGCCGGGAGCATCCGGCTTGGCCGCTGCGGTCACGCCGTAGCTGGCCAACAGGTCGATCAGGCACTGTTCCATGCGCGAGACCAGATCACGTACGCCGAAACCCAGCTTGCGTACATCCAGCAGCAGATACGCCACCAGTTGGCCGGGACCATGATAAGTCACTTGCCCGCCGCGATCGACCTGCACCACCGGGATATCTCCCGGCAGCAGCAGGTGTTCGGCCTTGCCGGCCTGGCCCTGGGTGAACACCGGCGGGTGCTCGACGAGCCAGATTTCGTCGGCGGCAGCGCTGCCGCGTTCGTTGGTGAAGCGCTGCATGGCATGCCAGACCGGCTCGTAAGCCATCCGGCCAAGTTCGCGAAAGCCCAGCGTGCCGGGCATCACAACACCATGTGCACGAAGCCGGTCGCCCGCAGTTCGCTGTTGATGTTGTACAGCTGATCCTGATCGGTGGCGACAATGTGCAGCTGAATGGTGGTGTACTTGCCAGTGCTGCTTTGACGCTCGTCGATGCGCTCATCGTTGATGGTCGCGTGTTTCTTGACGATTTCAATGATCTGGTCTTTGCGACCGACGCCCGTATCGCTGATCACCTTGACGGGATAATCCGTAACAGGGAATTCGATCTTTGGCGCCTTTACTTCGGTATCGGTCATGGCGTAACGGCCTCTTGAGCGCAAGCCGTGGTAACGCACATGGCCCCGCTCCGGATCGGGGCGGGGCCATGCAGGTCAACACAAAATCAGTTGAACAAGCCGTAGAAGAATAGGCGGATGCTATCCCACATGCGGCGGAAGATACCACCCTCTTCGACGCCATCCAGAGCGATCAGGTCAGCGCTGTGCACGACCTTGTCTTCCAGTTTGACTTCGACTTTACCGATCACGTCGCCCTTGGCGATAGGCGCGGTCAGTTGCGGGTTCATGGTCATGCTGGCAGCGAGCTTTTTCAGCTGGCCTTTTGGCAAGGTCATGGTCAGGTCTTGCGCCAGGCCGGCCTTGACCTGATTGGTGGTGCCTTTCCACACCGGCGCTTGCGCCAGTTCGGTGCCCTTCTGATAGAAGGTCTGGGTTTCGAAGAAGCGGAAGCCGTAAGTCAGCAGCTTCTGGGTTTCAGCCGCACGGGCCACTTCGCTGTTGGTACCGAATACCACGGCGATCAGACGCTGGCCATCACGTACCGCCGAAGACACCATGCAGTAGCCGGCTTCGTCGGTATGACCGGTTTTCAGACCGTCGACGGTCTTGTCGCGCCACAGCAGCAGGTTGCGGTTAGGCTGCTTGATGCCGTTCCAGAAGAACTCTTTCTGCGAGTAGATCGCGTAGTGAGCCGGGTCTTCGTGAATGATCGCGCGAGCCAGAGTCGCCATGTCGTGCGCCGAGGAGTAGTGCTCAGGGTTCGGCAGACCGGTCGGGTTCATGAAGTGGGTATTGGTCATGCCCAGTTCGGTAACCGTCTTGTTCATCAGGTCGGCGAAGGCATCTTCGCTACCGGCGATGTGCTCGGCCAGCGCGACGCTGGCGTCGTTGCCGGACTGGATGATGATGCCGTGCAGCAGGTCGCTGACGGTCACCTGCGAGCCGACCTTGATGAACATCCGCGAACCGCCGGTACGCCAGGCGTTTTCGCTGACGGTCACCGGATCGTTTTCACCGATCTGGCCGCGACGGATTTCCAGGGTCGCGATGTACGCGGTCATCAGCTTGGTCAGGCTGGCCGGTGGCAGACGCTGGTCGCCATTGTTCTCGACCAGCACGTTGCCGCTGCTGGCATCCATCAGAACGTAGGCCTTGGCGGCCAGTTGCGGTGGCGACGGCATCATCTCGACCGCAAAAGCGGCTGGCGAGAGGAGCAGCGGGACTAGCAGACACAGGCGTTTGGCAAAGGTGGTGATGTTCATCCGTCTCTCGAAATCGCTAATGGAAACTTGCCCGAGGGCAAAACTTGTTCAGACAGCCTTCTAACGGGCCATCGCGTGTTCAGTTGCTCACTCCAGTACCCTTGCCGGGCTTTTGTTCTTCGACGAGCCAACAACCTGGTCCACCCCCCGAATACCGCAAGTGAACCGTCAATCAAGGTCTACGTATTACTCGGTGACCACGCTGGGCGAACCCAGGTTGGCCAGACGCACGCTGTTCTGCACCTGGGCGATTTCACCCGGCGAGCCGATCGGCCCCAGGCGAACCCGATGCAGGGTCTGCTGATTGCGCACGATCGAGCTGATGAACACCGGAGCGCTCACCATCCCGCTGAGCTTCGACCTCAGCAGTTCGGCAGCGTCCGGGTTGGCGAACGCGCCCACCTGCAGATACTGGCCAGACGCTGTTGCAGAAGCGTTTTTTTTTGCGTCGATCTGCACCGGCACTACGGCCGCGGCGTGCTGCTGCGGCGGCGGGGTCCATTGCTCGACGGTGCCGGCCGAGGCCGTGATCACCGGAGCGCTGGTCTGCGCCACTTGCGGCTCGTTAAGCATCAGCGGCGCCGGACGACCCTTGGCGGCCCACCATTGCTGCGGATCGATGCCTTCGACCTTGACCCGCGCGGTGCCGGTTTCGGCATAACCGAGTTTCTTCGCCGCCGCGTAGGACAGATCGATGATGCGATCGGAATAGAACGGCCCGCGGTCGTTGACGCGCAGGATCACGGTCTTGTTGTTGTCCAGGTTGGTCACCCGAACGTAACTTGGCAGCGGTAGGGTCTTGTGTGCGGCACTCATGCCGTACAGGTCATAGACCTCGCCATTGGCGGTGTTCTGCCCGTGAAACTTGGTGCCGTACCAGGACGCCGTGCCGGAAGCGACGTAGGTCTTGGATTCCTGCAGCGGAAAGTAGGTTTTGCCCAGCACGGTGTAAGGGTTGGCCTTGTATGGCCCGGTGTGCAGGGTCGGCGTCGCATCCGGGATACGCGAAACATCGACGTCCCACCATGGCGCGCCGTCTTTGTGCGCGCGGTTGATGTCCAGGCCCGGTTGGGCGCGGACAGCGGTGGACGGAGCTTTCTGCGTCGGGGTATGGCTGGTCGTGCAACTGGCGACCAGAACTGCCAACGCAGCGAAAGCCACCAGCTTCAGGGGTTTATGGTTAGGCAATGCCTGCATTACTTGACGCCCCGTGCTTGTACCAGCTGTTCAGACAGTTGATGTACGGCCATGGCGTACATCACGCTGCGGTTATAACGCGTAATTGCGTAGAAATTCTTCAGGCCCATCCAGTATTCCGGGCCATTGTCGCCTTCGAGGCGAAATGCGGTAACCGGCATATCATCGCGCAGCGCATCATGACTTGACCAGCCCAGCGCCCGCAACTCTGCGACCGTTTTCGTCGGCTCGATACCGCTCGTCAAGCCTTCATCGACGTGCTCGCCGTCAACATCGGCGCGGCTGACCACCGGCTCGCCGGCAACCCAGCCGTGACGCTTGAAATAGCTGGCAACGCTGCCGATCGCATCGTCCGGGTTGTTCCAGATATTGATGTGGCCGTCACCGTCAAAATCCACCGCATAGGCGCGAAAGCTGCTCGGCATGAATTGCGGCAGGCCCATGGCCCCGGCGTAGGAGCCTTTGAGGGTTAATGGATCAACCTGCTCTTCACGCGCCAGCAGCAGAAACTCGCGCAACTCCTTGCGGAAAAACTCGGCACGGGGAGGATAGTCGAAACCGAGCGTCGACAACGCATCGATTACCCGGTAATTACCGGTATTACGTCCGAAAAAGGTCTCAACGCCGATGATCGATACGATGACTTGTGCCGGCACGCCGTATTCCTGCTCGGCACGCGCCAGGGTTGCCTCGTGCTGACGCCAGAAGTCGACACCACGGGCGATGCGCGCGTCGGTGATGAACATCGGGCGGTATTCGTTCCACTGCTTGACCCGCTCGGCAGGCCTGGAAATGGCATCGAGAATCGCCTGCTTGCGCTGCGCCTCACGGAACACCGCCATCAATTGCTCACCGGCGAAACCGTAGTCGCGGGTCATTTCACCGACGAATTCGGCCACCTGCGGCGAGCCTTCGTATTCGCCGGCCAGCGCTTCCTGGACGCTGCCCAGCAGGCCCATCAGGCCAACCAGCGGCGCGCATCGAGTCGCCCAGCCACGCATGACTTGCATTGAACTGTTCACCTTATTCAAACCTGTGCGATCCACTTGCGATGGGTATGGATCGACATCAAAACCCCAAACGCTGACAGCAGTGTCACCAGCGAAGTTCCTCCGTAGCTAATGAACGGCAACGGCACCCCTACGACCGGCAACAGGCCACTGACCATACCGATGTTGACGAAAACGTAAACAAAAAATGTCATGGTCAACGCCCCGGCGAGCAATTTGCCGAACAGGGTCTGCGCCTGAGCGGTGATCACCAGCCCGCGACCGATCAGCAGCAAATAGATCAGCAACAGTGCGCAAATGCCGACCAGCCCGAACTCTTCACCGAGTACGGCAATGATGAAGTCGGTATGGCTTTCCGGCAGGAAGTCCAGGTGTGACTGGGTGCCGAGCAACCAACCTTTGCCGAAAACACCGCCGGAACCGATCGCGGCTTTCGACTGGATGATGTTCCAGCCGGTGCCCAGCGGATCGCTTTCCGGATCGAGGAAGGTCAGCACGCGCTGCTTCTGGTAGTCGTGCATGACGAAAAACCACATTGCCACCGACACCGGCACCGCCGCCGCCAGCACGCTGAGGATCCAGCGCCAGCGCAACCCGCCCATGAACAGCACAAAAGCGCCGCCGGCCAGAATCAACAGCGAAGTGCCGAGGTCGGGCTGACGCACGATCAGCGCGAACGGCACGCCGATCAGCATCAGGCTGATCCCGACATGCTTGAGTTGCGGCGGCAAGGTGCGCTTGGACAAGTACCAGGCGATGGTCGCCGGCATGAGGATTTTCATGAATTCCGAAGGCTGGAAGCGGATCACCCCGGGGATGTTGATCCAGCGCGTGGCGCCCATGGCGTTGTGGCCCATGATGTCCACCACCAGCAGCAACACCACGCCAATGACATAACCGAGCGGCACCCAGCGGGCCATGAAGCGCGGCTCGAACTGGGCAATGACAATCATCGCCACCAGGCCGATGCCGAACGAGGTCGCCTGTTTGCCCAGCAGATCCCAGCTCTTGCCGCTGGCCGAATACAGCACGAACAGGCTGCCGGCGGCGAGGATCAGCAGCAGGATCAGCAGCGGGCCATCAATGTGAAGTCTTTGCAGCAACGTCGCACGGCGACGCATCACATCCTCACTGGAGAGCATGCGATCGAAGTTATTCATCACGGGCCGTGGCCTCCGCAGTGATTGGGCTGGCGTACTCGGCCTTCAAATGTCCGTCCTGATCGAGCAGCCAGGCATCCATGACCTGACGCACCACTGGCGCAGCGACGCCGGAACCGGACTCACCGTTTTCGACCATCACCGACACGACGATTTTCGGATCCTCGGCCGGGGCGAAGCCGACGAACAAGGCGTGGTCGCGGTGGCGTTCCTGGACCTTGGAGCGGTCGTACTTCTCGCCCTGCTTGATCGCCACGACCTGGGCGGTACCCGACTTGCCGGCGATGCGGTATTGCGCACCGATCGCCGCTTTACGCGCGGTGCCGCGGGCGCCGTGCATCACCTGCTGCATGCCGTGGTTGACCTTGTTCCAGTCGGACGGATCGCGCAGCACGATGTTCGGCATCGGGTTGTCATCCACAGGCTTGACCCCGTCAAGCGACTTGGCCAGGTGCGGACGGTTCCAGATGCCTTTGTTGGCCACCAGTGCCGTGGCCTGGGCCAGTTGCAGCGGTGTCGATTGCATGTAGCCCTGGCCGATCCCGAGAATCAGGGTTTCGCCGGGGAACCATGCCTGTTTGCGGGTCGCCCGCTTCCATTCACGCGACGGCATCAGGCCGGGGGATTCTTCGAACATGTCCAGCGAGACTTTCTGGCCGATGCCGAACTTGTTCATGTACGCCGACAGCCGATCGATGCCGAGCTTGTGTGCCAAGTCATAGAAGTAGGTGTCGTTGGACCGCATGATCGCCGTGTCGAGGTCGACGAAGCCGTCCCCGGTGCGGTTCCAGTTGCGATACTTGTGGTCGTAGTTGGGCAGCATGTAATAGCCCGGGTCGAACACCCGGCTCGACGCCGTGACGACGCCGGCATCGAGGCCGGCAATCGCCACCGCCGGTTTGATCGTCGAGCCCGGCGGATACAGGCCGCGCAGCACGCGGTTGAACAGCGGCCGGTCGATGGAATCGCGTAATTCGGCGTAAGCCTTGAAGCTGATCCCGGTGACGAACAGGTTGGGGTCGAAACTCGGCTGACTGACCATCGCCAGCACTTCACCGGTCTTCGGATCGAGCGCTACCACGGCGCCCCGCCGCCCGCCCAGCGCGGCCTCGGCGGCTTCCTGCAACTTGATGTCCAGACTCAGGACGATGTCCTTGCCGGGAATCGGATCGGTGCGTTTGAGCACGCGCAAAACGCGGCCCCGGGCGTTGGTCTCGACTTCCTCGTAACCGACCTGCCCGTGCAATTCCGGCTCGTAGAAACGCTCGATGCCGGTTTTGCCGATGTGGTGGGTGCCGCTGTAGTTGACCGGATCGAGGCTCTTCAGCTCTTTCTCGTTGATCCGTCCCATGTAGCCCACCGAATGCGCAAAATGCGCGCCCTGCGGATAGTGACGGACCAGTTGCGCGACCACCTCGACGCCCGGCAGGCGGAACTGGTTTACCGCGATGCGGGCAATCTGCTCTTCGCTCAGCTCGAACAGGATCGGCACCGGCTCGAAGGGCCGGCGCCCCTGCCGCATGCGCTTCTCGAAGATCACCCGGTCCTCGGGCGTCAGCTCCAGCACTTCGACGATGACGTCGAGCACCTGCTGCCAGTCGCCGGAACGCTCGCGGGTCATGCTCAGGCTGAAGCTTGGGCGGTTGTCCGCGACCACCACGCCGTTGCGGTCGAAAATCAGCCCACGCGTGGGAGGTATCGGCTGCACATGGACGCGGTTGTTTTCCGACAAGGTCGAGTGATATTCGTACTGGATCACCTGCAAGTAATACAACCGCGCTATCAGCACAACGATCAGCAACATGACCGTGATGGCCCCGAACACGACGCGGCTGCGCACCAGGCGGGCGTCCTTTTCGTGGTCCTTGATGCGGATCGGCTGAGACATGAGGGCAGGCTTACTTGTGGTAAGGGTGACCGGACAACACGGTCCAGGCACGATACAACTGTTCGCCGATGAGGATGCGCACCAACGGATGCGGCAATGTCAGCGGCGACAAGGACCAGCGCTGATCGGCACGGGCGCAGACTTCCGGCGCCAGCCCCTCGGGACCACCGACCATGAAATTGACCGTGCGCGAATCCAGCCGCCAGCGATCGAGTTCGACCGCCAGTTGCTCGGTGCTCCAGGGTTTGCCGTGGACTTCCAGCGTGACGATCCGCTCGTTCTGCCCGACCTTGGCCAGCATGGCTTCGCCTTCCTGGCGGATGAATCGGGCCACGTCGGCATTCTTGCCACGGGTATTGAGCGGTATTTCCACCAGTTCCAGCGCCAGCTCGGACGGAAGACGCTTGGCATATTCATGCCAGCCTTCTTCCACCCACTTGGGCATGCGTGAACCGACGGCGATCAGGCGCAGTCGCACAGCAATCCCTTACAGCTGGTCTTTGTTGAGCTTGGTGAAATGCTCGTGGGTGTTTTCCGGGCTGTGGTGCCTGGCATCGGCCGCACGGCTCTGCTCGGCACCGGCCCACAGGCGCTCCAGGTCGTAGAACTGACGCGCCGAGGCCGTCATCATGTGCACGATGACCAGGTCGAGATCGAGCAGAACCCAGTCGCTGTCGCCCTTGCCTTCTTCGCCCAGCGGCTTGGCGCCCTGCTTTTTGACTTCTTCGCGAACCTTGTCGAGCATCGCGTTGATCTGACGGTTGGAGGTACCGGTGGCGATGATCATGTAGTCAGTGATGCTCTGCTTGTCGCGAACATCGATGACCTGAATGTCCTGGGCCTTGACGTCTTCCAGTGCGGCGACGGCAAGCTTGACCAGTTCATCGCCCTTGAGCGGTTCGTTGGTGCTGGCGACTTCCGGCAGCGGCGCGCTCTTGAACGTGCCTTTGCGCTTTACTTTCGGTAGATCTTTGTCAGTCATATAAAACTCGTTTTGCTCATGTATTCGGCGGCTTGGCGATACGGTGATTCGTATCCGTGAAGCACGCCTTGTTCAGTTCGACGCACGGTACAGACCGTGCGCATCGATGTAGGCCAGGACCGCGTCGGGCACCAGGAAACGTACCGACTTACCGCTGGCCAGCAGTTGACGGATCTGGGTGGCGGAAACCGCGAGCGGTGTCTGCCAGACGAATGCAATCTGTCCGCTCGGCCCGTTCAGGGCCAGCGGGTCGCTCACCGAACGCGCTGCCAGCAGGTTGCGCAAGGCATCCGGCGGTTCGCTGTCGGCGTCCGGGCGCTGTAGCACCAGGATGTGGCAATGCTGGAGCAACTCTTCCCAGCGGTGCCAAGTGGGCAGGCCGCAAAATGCGTCCCAGCCCAAAAGCAGAAAAACCTGGGTCTCGGCGGGCATTTCGGCGCGCAGCGACTCCAGGGTATCGATGGTCCATGACGGCTTGTCCCGCTGCAATTCGCGGGCGTCCACCATCAGCGGCGGCAAACCGGCCACCGCACACTCGACCATGGCCAGCCGATCCTGCGCCGACACCTGCGGCGTACCGCGATGCGGTGGGCGCGCGCTGGGCAGCATGCGCAGCTCATCGAGCGCCAGCGCCTCGGCGACTTCCAGCCCGCCGCGCAAATGGCCAATGTGCACCGGGTCGAACGTACCGCCCAGAACGCCGATGCGTCGTGGGCGCGACTCGCTGCCGGTGTGCGGCGCTGTCAGGTCGAGGTCGGTCAAGTCAGACCGTCGCCTGGCCGCGCAACTGGCCATCACCGACCACAATGTACTTCTCGCAGGTCAGACCTTCGAGGCCCACCGGGCCGCGGGCGTGCAGCTTATCAGTAGAAATGCCGATCTCGGCACCCAATCCGTATTCAAATCCATCGGCAAAGCAGGTCGGCGTGTTGATCATCACCGAGGCCGAGTCGACTTCCGCCACGAAACGCCGGGTGTCGGCGAGGTTTTCGCTGACGATCGAGTCGGTGTGGTGGGAGCCGTAATGGTTGATGTGTTCGATGGCCTGATCCAGCCCGTCGACCACGCGGATCGACAGAATCGGCGCCAGATACTCGCTGCTCCAGTCGTTCTCGATGGCCACGACGGCTTCGATGATCGCTCGAGTGCGCTCGCAACCACGCAGCTCGACGCCTTTTTCGCGGAACTGCGCGGCCATTGCCGGCAGGAAAGCCTGCGCAACGGTCTGGTCGACCAGCAACGTTTCCATCGCCCCGCAGATGCCATAACGATAAGTCTTGGCGTTGAAGGCAATGCGCTGGGCTTTGCCCAGATCAGCGTGTTCGCTGACATAAACGTGGCAGATGCCGTCCAGATGCTTGATCACCGGTACGCGGGCATCGCGGCTGATGCGCTCGATCAGGCCGCGGCCGCCGCGCGGTACGATCACATCGACATGCTCGGGCATGCTGATCATCGCGCCGACGGCGGCACGGTCGGTGGTTTCCACCACTTGCACCACGGCAGCGGGCAGCTCGGCCTCGGCCAGACCGCGCTGAATGCACGCAGCAATCGCCCGGTTGGAATGGATCGCTTCGGAGCCGCCGCGCAGGATCGTCGCGTTGCCGGACTTCAGGCACAGGCTGGCGGCGTCGATGGTCACGTTGGGCCGGGATTCGTAGATGATCCCGATCACGCCCAGCGGCACGCGCATTTTGCCGACCTGAATCCCCGACGGACGGAAGCTCATGTCACGGATCGCGCCGACCGGGTCCGGCAGCGCAGCGACCTGACGCAAACCGACGATCATCCCGTCGATGCGCGCCGGGGTCAGTTCCAGACGTTCCAGCAAGGCCGGCTCCAGACCGTTGGCGCGGCCGGCGACCAGATCCTGTTCGTTGGCTGCTGCCAGCTCGGCACGCGCAGCGTCCAGGGCATTGGCGGTAGCCTGCAGGGCGCGGTTTTTCTGCGCGGTGCTGGCACGGCCGATGACCCGGGAAGCGCTGCGGGCGGCGCGACCCAATCGGGTCATGTAGTCAAGAACGGACTCAGTCATGGTCTGCTGGGGTCTTGGCAAAGAGGAAAGCGGCAGATTATAGCTGTCACGTCCCCCGACTAACAGCGGTGACGGGCGGATGGTCAAAATGAGCTGCGAATGGCCATCGTTCAGACGTAATTAAGCTCCGCGTTGTTATCATCACGGCCTCTTGAGCCTGGATCAACCGTGCCCACCATGAGCAACGAGCCTCTACACTCTCAGCCCACACGCCTGCCGGTGGGCCTGCCGGACAGTTTTTTCGAGCGTGACGCCCAGGTGCTGGCGCAGGATCTGCTCGGCAAAGTCATCCGCCATCGCGTCGGCGATCTGTGGCTGAGCGCGCGGATCATCGAAACCGAAGCCTATTACTGCGCCGAAAAAGGCAGCCATGCCTCACTCGGTTACACGGAAAAGCGTAAGGCTTTGTTTCTGGATGGCGGGCACATCTATATGTACTACGCCCGTGGCGGCGATTCGCTGAACTTCAGCGCGCAGGGCCCGGGCAACGCCGTGCTGATCAAATCGGCGTATCCATGGGTCGATGAAATCAGCGGTCCGGCGAGCATGGCACAAATGCTCCTGAACAACCCCGACGCTCAGGGTCGCGCGCGCCCAGCGCAGAAGCTTTGCGCCGGGCAGACATTGCTGTGCAAGGCCCTCGGGCTGAAAGTACCGATGTGGGATGCCAAGCGTTTCGACCATCAACTGTTATTGGTGGAAGACACCGGTCCCGCGCCCTCACACATTATTCAAACGACTCGTCTGGGCATTCCGCTGGGACGGGACGAGCACCTGATGTACCGCTTCGTCGATGCGGCCTACGCCCAATGGTGCACGCGGAACCCGCTGCGCCGGGGTCAGGTCGAAGGCCGGGATTATTTTCTGCTGCCTGGAGCCGACACCGAACCCGCAACTCAATGATTTACCTCTGTGGGAGCGAGCCTGCTCGCGAAGGGGGCTCTAAAAAAGCATTTTCATCGCTTGATACAGCGCATTCGCGAGCAGGCTCGCGCCCACAGGTGAGTAGTCAGCCCCGAATATCAATTAAGAATCAATGGAGTTTTTCTGTATGGGCCCATGGCTCGATAGCGTGACCGGTTGGCTGGCGGCCAATCCACAGTGGCTGGCGGCGGCGGTGTTCCTTGTGGCGCTGGTGGAATGCCTGGCGATCGCCGGACTGATCGTGCCAGGCACCGTTCTGCTGTTTGCTGTCGCGGTTCTGGCCGGCAGCGGCGCGCTGTCGTTGAGCGAAACCCTGCTCCTGGGCTTTCTCGGCGGCATTCTCGGCGATCTGATTTCGTATTTTCTCGGTCGGCATTTTCACCAGAACATTCGTCGCCTGCCGGGGCTGCGCAGCCATCCGGAGTGGATGGCCGGCGCCGAGTCGTATTTTCATCGATACGGCATCGCCAGCCTGCTGGTCGGGCGCTTCATCGGCCCGCTACGACCGATGCTGCCGATGGTGGCGGGCATGTGCGACATGCCGTTCCCACGTTTTATCGCTGTCAGCCTGCTCGCTGCGGCCGGCTGGAGCCTCGCCTACCTGCTGCCGGGCTGGGCCACCGGCGCGGCGTTCCGCTTGCCCCTGCCCGAGGGCTTCTGGCTCGAAGCCGGGATCGTCGCCGCCAGCATTGCCGTCATGGTGGGGATGAGCGTCAACAGCAGCTTGCGCCGCCATCGCCGCGCCACGCTGTGGATCGGCAGCATGAGCCTGCTGATCCTGATCGGTCTGTTCATCGGCTATCCCTACCTCACGGCGCTCGACCAGGGCGTGATGACCCTGGTCCAGGAACATCGCCAGCCGGCGCTCGACGAGATCGCGGTGACGCTGACTCTGATCGGCGAATTCCGCAACATGCTGATGTTCAGCGCCTTGCTGGTGATCCTGCTGCTGGTGTGCAAGCAATGGCGCCACGCAATGTTTACCGGCGCTACGCTGCTGGTGACGGCGCTGGCCAACACCGGCACCAAATACTTCTTCGCCCGGGTACGCCCGGAAGTGCTGAGCGATCCGCTGACCACTTACAGCATGCCCAGCGGCCACGCCTCCGGCGCGTTCGCCCTGTTTCTGAGCCTCGCGGTATTGGCCGGTCGCGGCCAGCCACCGCGCATGCGCCTGACCTGGTTGCTGATCGGTTGCATACCGGCGCTGGCCATTGCCCTGTCGCGAGTGTATCTGGGCGCGCACTGGCCGACCGATGTGCTGGCCGGCGCCATGCTCGCCAGTTGCGTGTGCGCGGCGAGCCTGTGGCTGAGCCAGCGTTCGACCTCGCTCAATGCGATGCCTTTCAAAGTCTGGTGGCTGGTCCTGCCGGCGATGCTGGCGATGTTCGGTTTCTTCGTGCTGCGCCATCTTCCACATACGCTGCTGCGTTACGCTTATTGATTGAACTGCACAAGCGTTGTTTTCTCGCCCTGCTCTTTTCGGAAAGTTCCGACAAGGGCAGCGCGATTAACTTATTCAAACTTTCTCATTGCTCGTAAGTTTTCGCGCGACAACACGGAAACTTTCCCACCTGTAAATATTTGAAAAAACCGGGTTACACAATTCAACCCTGCGCACCGCGATAAGCAATTCCGCACTCCATAAAAAGCATTAGATTGACTCGTCAAATTCAATAACTTCGATCATCAAAACACTTCAACCAATCAGACTTTGAAGTTGTAGCTATATTGCTGATCCATTGATTCGAGTCACTCATGAGCCCAAAGCTGCCACGCAAACCCACCACCACCGTTCGACAACCCGACCCGCCGATTCCGGCGCCCTCCCCCGGTACTTCTGCAACCTGGCGGCTACCCGGTTTTGCCGACCCCGTCAGCACGCCGCGAAACGTTGATGCCCGCACCGATATCGAACCCGCGCCGGCCGTCACCATCAGTGCCCTTTCGACGCAAACTCCTGCGCCGCCCCGCCAAACCGGCGCGGTGGATCAATACTGGTTGCAACCGGACTTTCTACGCGGCATGCAAGCGGCCGACGACGATGGTTTTCGCTGGATCGTCGGTCGGCGCTTTGTCGACGTCGAATATGCCGACGGCGTCGAAACCACCCATGTCGGGCTCGATGATGACGGCATCTGGCGCAGCAAACTGCTGACCGAGCGCAGCCCCTCCGGCCCCAGGCTGTACAAAAACGCCGACCGTTCGACCTGGCGCCTGAGCGAACAGCCCGCCGCAGTCGGCGCTGAACGAGGGGCAATCGATCCGACGATGCACAAGCGCCCCGCGATGCCAGGCACCGAGGCGAGCGCCGCCAAGCAGCCGCGACCGCTGCCCGCTCCAGTGCACATCGATCAGCTGCATTACCGACGGACGATGCGCTCGCCGGATGCTCAGGGCTATCACGAGTTCGTGCCGTTCTCGAGCACCAACGCCGCCGAGGCTCAGTTCGCTTTCATGGACAGATACGGCAACCCCGTCCGCGTCACTGCGCCAGCGGCTGGCTTCGGTGCAGAGCCTGCGCAGCTGACATCCTGGACTGATCGTGAAATCTGGATGCTGTACGGCATCGAAGGTCAGCAGATCACGCGGTTTCGCGCCCAAGCCCAATCCAGCGGCAAGCCACCGGACTGGGTCGACGCTCGAGAGACGGCTAATCCTCACAGCGATCTGCTCGACAACGCCCTGCGCTGGCTGCACCCGGACAAGACCCGCGCGCAAAGCGAAACCCTTCTGCAGTCCTACAGCCTGCTGCCAAGCCAGTTGACCCGCCTGCGCCAGGAACTCAAAAGCACACTGGCGATGCCGGAATGGGCCGAGGCGCACAAGCGCTTGACCGAGGACGTCGACAATCCGCAGCGTCTCGAACAATTGAGCCGCGACGCCACCACCGAACTCAACCTCAAACGCGACGCCCGGCATGACTGGTACTCCCCGGAAAGCAGCCTGACCCATGAGGTCCGTGAAGCACTGCTGAGCAAGCTCGGCTACCAGCGCAACAAGAACAACTGCCTGTACCGCACCGACATCCCGGCGCTGTTTCGAGGCGATGAACGTACGCCGTTCGAGCTGGCTACTGACCGCACCCTGTTGCCGCGCTATCACCACGAACCGGGGGCGACAACGCACAAGCCGTTGAGCGCAACCTTCAACCTCAAGGAAGGCCAGATGTACGCAAGCAGCCCCGACCCGGAGTATCTGCGTTACGAGCGCCAGACCAACAAATATCCAGGGCGCGACGCCGATGAATCGTCCTCGGACAGCGATGTCAGTGATGCGAGTGACAGTGACAGCGCGACGTCCTCCGACTGGTCGGATCCGGCCAGTCCGATTCCGTGGGACAACGATCGCCACTACCGCAGCAGCCGCTCTAAACAACAGGAAATGTTTCTCTACGTCCTCGACACGCGCGGCCTGGAAGTGGTCCCGCATGAAGAAAACATGCTGTTCAACTCGGCGGCCCGCGACACGCCGCCGACCTGGTTCCCTTCCGATGATTTCGAAGGGCTGATTTCAGTCACCCGCAGCGGTTTGGCGGCCGAGCGCATCTGGCTGCTCAATTCAGCGCAGACCAAAGCTGCCCGCATCGATGACATCGCCGCGCAGGCCGGCGACCGCGCCGAACTCATCGAAGCCGCCACGCGCGCCGGCCATGCCAATGCCTGGGAATACGACCGCTTGATCGACAGTGCCGAAGCGGCAGCCAAACCGATCGTCAGGCTTTCCGGCAACCGCAACGAATTCGCCTACGACATTACCTGGCCGTGAGTACGCAACGGCCTGCACTGAAGCACCCGGCATGGAAGCCGGTCAAACACATCATTAAAGGACTGATACCGTGTCAAAACTCATCACACCCAGCCTCGCCGCCCTCGAAGCCCGCGCCCTCGGGATGGAGCAAATTAGCGCATCAGCCAACCCGTACGGGCGCCAGCCCGCTCGGTTGATACCGCCACCCTCGGTCACTGCGGCGGACCCGGACGCGCCCTACCGACGTACGCTGGCCACCCTCGACAAACATTTCGGCCCGTTACGCATTGGCGAAGTCATGACCAGTCGGGTCGAATTGCAAGCCCTCGGCGCAACCATCCACGGCCAACCCATCAGCCCGGCGAACGCCGGCATGCAGAGCGCCGATCAAGCCTTTCTCGACGGTCTGAATTTCGATGCCGACAAGGTCCATGCACGCTTGCGCTCCGCCGACATCGCCGACAGTGGTGCCCCTGCCATGCTGTTTTTCGAGATCTGCTGCAAGCGTTCGCCCGTCGCCGGGGACCTGTTCGTTCGCGCTACCGGTATCGATCCAGGCAGTTCTTTCGAGCGCCTCAACCGCTTGGGTCAGTCCGCGCAAAAACTCGATATCCAGCGCGTTGACGCCTTTGAAAACTCACCTGGCTGGGTCAATCGAGGCAAAAGCTATTTGATGAGCGGCGCCGGCGTCGGCATGCAAGCGTTCGGCATCTACAGCGGCTACATGGCGATGACGGATGCAATCAAGCACGGTGAAACCGGGGAAGCCTGGATTCAGGGCGGCTCGATAGCCGCCGAACTGGGTTCACTGATCGTTGAGCAGGGCTTCAGCAAAGGTGGCCAGGCGATGATCAGAAACGGCGGGATGATCTTCCGTTATTTCCCGCGGACTTCTGTCGGCAAATTCCTGAGCCGCGGCGCCGGCATGTTCGCCAGCATCCTCACGCTGCCCTTCGACATCAATGATGCGGTGAAATCGTTCAAAGCCGCAGCGGTGACCTCCGGCAAGGTGGCGCAGGACCACTACGTCAGCGCCGGCCTGAGTGTCGCCGGCGCGGGTATCAGCCTCGCACTGGGCGTGGCGGCCCTGGCGGGTTTCGGCAGCGTCGCCGGCCCTCTAGGCCTGGCCGCCGCCGCACTGTTGATCGCCGGCTCGATGATTTATCAGGCCGCGCGCGTGGTCGATGACATCGACGACTACATCGAGCTGACCGCCCACGAACGCTTGCGCTCAGGCTGGTTCGCCTTCACCGGCAAGGAACTGGACAAGGAGGTCATGGACCGCTTCAAGGTCTCCAAGGGTTATCGCGACCATCAGGACCAACTGCAATTGTCTGCCCGACAAATGCTCGAAGGCGCGTACAAACACTCTCTGGAACATGTGATAAACGGCGCATTTCGGGTCGAGCTCAAATCGGTCGAACTCTGGCGCTACCAATGGAACGAGCGAGCCGGCGAACAGCCGTTCAAGCTCGATAGCCAGGCGGCGGTCGTCGACGGTGACGATGAGATCGACGCCGGCAAAGGCTTGCCAGCGGACCTTGCAGGTAAGGTTTCCGGCACGGCGGGCGATGGCAAAGGTGTGTTCTGGCGCCTCGGCGATGGCAATGATCGAGTAGTCGGGGTAAACGATCAACCGAACCTGTTTTCTTTCCGCGCCGGTCACAAGGCCCTCACGGGCGGCGCCCAGAGCGACGCGTTTTACCACGAAGTGACCCATGACGAACTCAACCGGGCGAGCAAACCGGCTCATCTGAGCGTGTTCGATGGCGGCGCCGGTTCCGACACGCTGGCGTTCGAAGGCAGCCGCCCACTCGATGACACCACCCATATAGGCCACGACATCAACCTGCAGACCGGCAAGGTCAGCCTGCGCGGGCTGGATGCCGATGTCGGCGCCGTACACGTCGCCCAGCTGACATCGATCGAGAACGTCTCGACACTGCGCAAAGGCACCAGTCGCGTGACCGGCAGCGACGAAGCCAACCGGATCGCCGCCAATGGTTACGACCGGGTCAATGCCGGCGCTGGCGACGACACCATCGCCATCGGCGGCGTCGATTGCCGGGTCGATGGCGGCAGCGGCAGGGACCGCTACTACATCGCCGATACCTGCTTGCGCACGACAATCATCGAAGACGGCGAACACGCCAGCCTGATCGAGTTCGGCTGGCCGCGGGAAGTCATCCAGCGCTGGGAAATCAACGACACCGCCCTGGTGGTCCGCTCTCTGCGCGGCGTCGACGGCAACGATCCCGAGCATGTCCTCACCATCGAAAATGTCTACCAACGGATCGACGGCGAGCGCCAGTTGAAAAACACCCAGCTGGTGTTCAAGACGCAGGACGAATATGAGCTGCTGGCGCTGCTGCCGAGTAAACCGGGCGCGGCCTCGGTCGAGCGGGTCGATGTGGCGGTGACCGTCATCGGCAAACCGAGCCCTGTGGCAGAGATCATCAGTAGCGGTACGCTGGACATCAATGACCTGGGGCGCAAACGGCATTATGTGTCGCGCCTGCCTGGCGATATCGAATTCGTCGCCAAACGTCATGCGACGCGCACTTCACGTACGGTTCACGTCGACTTCAAGAGCACTGAAATAGAAGATGTCGTGGTCAGTTATGAAGTCGAAATCCGCAAGGGTGTCTCCGGCAATACCCACCTGACTTACAAAGACATCGACCTGGCGCTGCACCTGCCGGAGAAAGTCGTGACCTTCAAAGGGGTAGTTCAGCCTATCGCCGCCGCCACCGGCTACAGCGGCAGAAACAGCCTGAAAGTCACCACGCCGCTGCTTGCTCAGGACATCGTCCTTATTTTGCAGGATGAGGTTTCATATCGCCTGCAAGTGCCGGAGCTGAACTACCAGGACGATGCGCTTAACCCTGGCCTCCGCAGCCAGAGCACCCGCAGTTGCCTGAAGCGGCGTACCGGCAATTACCTGTTCACCCGGCCGCTGGCGGGGGAAAAACTGGCACTGCCCGCGCACCCGAGCAAAGTTGTGATTCCCGCCGGGCCGCACACCGGCATCCATGTGCTCCATGGGCAAAGCTCGACGTACGACGTGTACCTGACCAGCAACTCGATCGTGCGTCTGTCAACACCGGGCGCGGCAGCGAAAACCGCCAACGCATCGGTCTGGAACATCTTCACCAGCGCCATGACGGAGACGATCAAGCGCGATGACATTCAGCTCGATACCACCCGCCTGCGTATCGGCAGCGCCGTGATCGAACTGCCGACTGTCGACGACGACGCACCGGTCGAGTCAGTCAGCGTGGTGACGTCCGCGGGGCATATTTACGAAGTGTCGTTGCTGTTCGAAGTTCTTCAGTTGTATGCCATCGATGCGAGCGCTTACACCAGCGTCGAAGCGCTCATGGCCGAGATCGACGCGCAACGCCAGCGCAACGAACTGGCCGCCAGCGTGCATGTCACCCACCTTAGCGCCAAGGGCAAAACCGGCTCGCTGGTTTACCGCTCGACGAAGCAGCACTGGAGCCTCGACAGCGATCCACAGAACCCGATCAGTCCTGAAGATTTGTTCATCACGTCAGACCAGAAAATCTGATCATCCATCCAACACCCAATGGGCGCCGATGTGGCTCTGACTGCTGCGCCGGCGCTCTGACACTCAGCCAACGGAAAGGCTGCTTCTTCCAAAAAGGAGATTGAACCATGCGGCCAAAAACGGGCACGCGCCCGAAAACACCTCCCATCGAGACCGCCAGCCCTGCGCAGTCTCCACGAGACGGTGCAGACACAAACCCAGCGGGGCCGACATCGGGCGGAGTATCGAGCTATTCCAATGGTCAGATGAAGAAATACTCAATATGTATGTCATGGATGAAACCCTAATTTCCGAATTCCGGGAACATTTGTATCTGTTGTATCCATAACCCCACTCAGCCAATGGATGGCTGACCTACACAAAGGAATGAACCTTATATGCGCAAGAACACTGGCACTCTGCGCCCCTCGCCAACGCCTGACGCACCTGTCCCGTCAACGCCTCGTCCCGCTGTCGAGCGTCCCGTTGACGTGGATTTTCACTTCTCTGGCCGGACCCGCTCCGACGCTATGGATGACTCGACGCGGCGTAGCGCCGACGGGACGAGTGACGAAGCACTGAGGGGAGAGACTGCGGTCTCGGTCACACGAATGAGCGAAATTGACGAGCCGCTGGCACCCGTGCGCTCCTCGCCACTGGAGCCTTATCGACAAAACGCTTTGACCGGGCTCTCCGCTCACGATGTAGAAGGGCTGCGGAGTTACAAAGGCAGAAAGTTCGCTGATGTCAGCGACGACGCAACAACCGCCATACAGACAGTGATGGTCGTGTATCACGAAACGATGAAAGCCTACCGCGCCAAGCTGCCGACCGAGCGAACGGCTTCGGGGCCACCGCTCTATCGAATTGGTGAGAGCAATCACTGGAGCTTGAACAAACCGCTTGGATACTATGATTCCCGGCAATACACGCAGTCTCATATCGCCGACAGCCGCGGATATTATTCAGTGGATAAAATCAGGCTGATCGAATACTCGGGCGAGCACGGCAAATGGTATGAACGGCAGATTGTGGAAAAAAATGCAGGTCACGCGTTTGTCGACGAAAACGGCGGTCTGATACGAGTCGATCCCGATGAAGCACGGGGAGACATCTCGGTACCCGTGAAGCTGGCGCATTGGAGCGATGGCGAAATATGGAGCACTTACCGTCTGGAGGGCGCGCGGGCGCTGGTGTTGCGCAGCGAAGCAGAAGCCGCCGGAAAAGCCCCCGACTGGGCTACCCGCTTCAATGAACCGAGCGCCCATAAATTCCTGACCGACTCACTGAGATGGTCCTTTCCGGACAAATCCCAAAAAGAACGAACGGAGATTCTGCGCAGCTACAACTTGAGCATCGCTCAACAAAATCGGCTGCGCCTGGAAATGGAGCATGGAACGTTTCCCGAGTGGGCCAAACAGCACAAGCGCTTAACCCAGAGCACGTCGGACGAAACAAGGTTTGCACATATTGCAGAAGAGCTTGAACCCTTCAGCCTGAGACTGAGGGAGGAAGGCGAGAACCACGAGTACGATTTGCCTCCCCTTCCCCAACGCTATGAGCAAAAGTTCCTTAACGATTATCTTGAATACGCAGGATACAAGCGCAACCAGCATGATTACCTCTACCGAACGGACATTCCGGCAATGTTCCGCGCCGATTTGCGCACGCCTTTTGAACTGGCGCGAGACAAACGCCTGGTGAAATTGCGCGGCAATCCCTCTGACTCAACGACCAAACGGGCATTCAGTTCAACCTTCGGTGTGGCCAACGCCTTGTCCTACATGGGCTTCGATTATTACTCCAACCCTCGGCACTACAACAGCCAGGCCAACCGTTACCCGGGACATTTCTCCGATAGCGATTCTTCAAGTGGATTCCGACACAGTTCAGGCGAAGACTCCGACACATCCTTCAAGATGGACGAGACCCGCGATTATCCCTTGTTACGGCGTGACCAGCACCTTGGCTTTCTTTATGTCATCGACACTCGCAACATCGAAGTGGTCCCGCGAGTAGAGAACATATACCTGAACAACAGGGATTTTGACGGGGATACCCTTGAGGGCCGGATATCGATGCCGACGCGTGGTATCAGTGCCGAGCGGATCTGGCTGGTGAGTTCAGACCTGAGCCGGGCGGCGAGAGTAGAGGATGTTTTTCTGCAGGCCGGTGACAGGGCCGAGGCCATCGAGAAAGCCACGTGGGCAGGAACCAACGATTACGATCGATATGGCAACAATGCCTATGACGGTCTGATTGATGAAATAGCCCGTTCCGGCGGCGTGGTGATGAAGTTGCCCAAAGGTCGTGAGACGAGCTCCAACGATGTAACCTGGCCAGTGGCCGAACATTACCGAACGTAAGATAAAGCGCCATTCATTCCAGGATGAATGGCGCGTTTTTTTTACTGGCGTGAAGCCTGTAACTATCGAACCACTTTGATCACAAATGTCGCCGGTTTGTTATTGAAAGCGTTGTGCCCGGTGAGGTTGGGATCTTCATCCGCAAAGGTATCCAGGCCGCTGCTTACGTGGTGGTAAAAAGGCTTGCTCGTGGATTTACTGTCGACCGCTTTGCTGCTCAACTCAAGATGGGCCGGGCCCGCCTCGAAGTCGCCCAGCGAAGCTTTGGGTACGCCGTACGTACTGATGGAAAAGTGCTGCGCGGCGGCACTGGTGCTGGCTAAAAGATTATGGGTCAGGGCCTCTATGTAAAGGCGCGCATTGGCAAACGCTCCGGTATGCACCAGTGAGATCTCATAGTTGTCACCCTGCGGGACGAACTTCAGTAACAGCGGTTCGTCGTCTTCATGATCGGCCAGCGTAATGAAACTGGCGACACGCGTATCCGCCAGCCCCACCTCGGCTTCCAGTTGCTCGCGTTTGGTAATGCGCAGTTGGCCAAGGGCCTTTTGCAGACGCTGTTGATTGAGCACCACCGGCCGGCCGTTCAGATAAAGATGCGCATTGAATGTTTTGCTGTTTACTTTGGTTATGGACATGGTTTGCACCTGTAAGCATCCTGCCGTCGGCTATACCCACGACAGGCAATCTCGAAAAAGGAAAAGTCTTCAAACAGCGGCGGACGCCACTATGGTCGAGGCGGATGCAGACATCCGAGGGACATCCCCGGTCGGGACTTTTGCCGATTTTCGTTTACGTCGGGCAATCACCATGCGATCGGCATACGTCGATGCAGCTTCAATCACATTATTGACGTTATGGTCGGTCTCGGCATGTTTCAAAATATACTTGCCGGCAATATCGTCCCAGAATGCCCATTCATCTTCATATACAGTCATGACTTCTTCCTTGTTCTTATTCAAATTACCCGCGTCCTGCGGGCTACTTGAAAGTAAGACAAAGTCATCAGTGCGACAATGCTGGCAAACGCGATCAGTTGATTCAAAGTACAACCAGATGAATGACTAGGCGAACAACTCGCCTTGCAACTCATCGAGCAAGGCCTGGATTGCGTCCAGCCGCTGCTGGGGATCATCGAGTTGCAGCAGGTCGATCTTGTCTTCTTCAGCGAACGGCAACAGATAGGCCAGTTGATTGGCCAGCGATTGCTGACCGGCAGCGTCGGTGCCCATGTCGAGCGCTTCGACCATCGGGTGTTCGGCCAGCGCCTTGAGCAGCGCGACCAGATCGGCGTCTTCGTCCTGCAGCGGTTGTTCGGGTTCGTCGTCGAGCCATTCGACGTCGGCCAGGATCAACTGATCGCGTTGGACTTCGGTGCGCAATACCGTGAAGCGGCGACCGCCCTGCACGCGAATACCGAGCAGGCCGTTGTCCTGCTGCTGAAAATCGGTGATGCGTGCCTCGCAGCCAACCAGGGCAAAACCTTGCGGTGCGACGCCGACTTCGCTGCCTTCCAGGATGCACACCACGCCGAAGCCCACGCCCTGTTTCATGCAGCGGCCGATCATGTCGAGGTAGCGCGCCTCGAAGATCTGCAAATCGAGGTTGCAGCCGGGGAACAGCACTGTGTTCAGCGGGAAAAGCGGCAGGCTCATAGACATTTCCTTACACCACCATCGACACCGCCAACGGCAGGAACACCGCCGTGGCCACGCCCATCAGACTCATCGCCAGCGCCGCGAAGGCGCCGCACTCATCACTCTCCTGCAACGCCACGGACGTGCCGACCGCGTGGGCGGTCATGCCCAGCGCCATGCCGCGCGCCTCCGGGCTGTGCACGCCGAGACGGGTCAGCAGCGCCGGGCCGAAGATCGCCCCGATCACCCCGGTGATCAGTACGAACACCGCCGCCAGCGCCGCGACGCCACCGATCTGCTCGGCCACCAGCATGGCAATCGGCGAAGTCACCGACTTCGGCGCCATGGTCATCAGAATCATGTGCTCGGCGCCGAACCACCAGCCCAGCGCCACGCCCATGCCGGTCGCCACCACCCCGCCTATCACCAGCGTAGTAAATATCGGCCAGAACAATTGCCGAATGCGCCGCAAATTCAGATACAGCGGCACCGCCAGCGCCACCGTCGCCGGGCCGAGCAGGATGCTGAGGATTTCGGTGCTCTTGCGGTACTCGGCGTACGTCACGCCACAACCGACCAGCACACCGATCACCAGCAACATGGAGACCAGCACCGGCTGCAAAAAGATCCAGCGGGTTTTCTCGAACGCCGCCAGCACCAGTTGATAGGCACCGAGTGTGATGCCGATGCCGAACAGCGGATGATGAATGACCGACGCCCAGGCCCCTTGCCAATCGAACAGCATCAGGATTCCTCCGTCGGCGGCGCGTGGCGCTTGACCAGGCGCTGCATCAGCACACCGGCAAAGGCCATCGACAGGATCAGCGACAGCACCAGCGCGCCGACAATCGCCCAGAAATCCGCGGCAATCGCCGCTGCATAGACCATCACGCCAACGGCTGGCGGCACCAGCAGCAACGGCAGATAACGCAGCAGACTGCCCGCCGCCAGGTTCAGCGGCTCACCGACTTCACCGCGAATGATCAGGAACCCCAGCAACAGCAGCAGACCGATGATCGGCCCCGGCAATACCGGCAACAGCAAATGATTGAGGGCGGTGCCGAGCAATTGAAACAGCACCAGCAGGGTCAGGCCACGTAGCAACATCAGACATCTCTCCGCGCAAGTCGCCTGCATTATAAGCACGCCTGCGCTATGGATCGGCATTCGCCAAAAGCATGGTCGGTTGACCGCAGCAAATCGCCGTGATGATCTACAGTGGTTCGCAGGGCGGTCAAATCCCCCACCTGAAAAACTATAAAACCGATGAACCCAAGGAGAGTCTCAATGCCCTATGTTCCCGTTGCAGAGCTCAAAGATCATGTCGGCAAGGAACTCGGACGTTCCGAATGGCTCACCATCGATCAGGAACGCATCAACCTGTTTGCCGAAGCCACCGGTGATTATCAGTTCATTCACGTCGACCCGGTCAAAGCCGCGCAAACGCCCTTTGGCAGCACTATCGCCCACGGTTTCCTGTCGCTGTCGCTGATGCCGAAACTGATGGAAGACATTCTGGTATTGCCGGAAGGCGTGAAGATGGTGGTCAACTATGGCCTGGACAGCGTGCGTTTCATTCAGCCGGTGAAGGTCGACTCGAAAGTCCGATTGAAGGTCGATCTGGTTGAAGTGACCGAGAAAAAACCCGGCCAGTGGTTGCTCAAGGCTATCGCAACCCTCGAGATAGAGGGCTCGGAGAAACCGGCCTATATTGCCGAACCCTTGTCGCTCTGCTTCGTCTGATCGTTCCGGATGCGAAGCAGCGCACGCTGTTTCGCGTCACCTCTCTATATATGCGACGCATAGCTGCGGCATACTCGGTCGCCTAATTGCCCGGATCCCGCTATGCGCTCACTTGCTTGTCTTGCACCCCTTGCCTTGACCCTGATGCTCACCGCTTGCGGCAACGGCGAATCGCTGTTGCCGCCGGATGCACGCCTGCCGGACGGCGGACGCTATCGCGGCGAACTGGTCGATGGCTTGCTGCAAGGCCAGGGCCGTGTCGACTACCCCAACGGCAGCTGGTACGCCGGGCAGTTCGACAAGGGCCAGTGGCACGGTCAGGGCGAATGGCACGGCAGCAACGGCGAGGTCTATCGCGGCCAGTTCGCACAGGGTCTGTTCGACGGTCAGGGTAGCCTGACCACCAACGCCAGCAGCTACACCGGCGGCTTCAAACAGGGCCGGCGCGACGGCGAAGGCACGCTGAAAGAAAACGGCATGACGTACCGTGGCGAATTCCGTGCCGACCAGTATTCCGGGCTCGGCCGTCTGGAAATGGAAGACGGCAGCTCCTATCAGGGCCAGTTCGCCCACGGCAAACCCAACGGTGAAGGCCAGCGCGGCGACGCCAGCGGCAACTCCTTCACCGGCCATTTCGTCAACGGCCAGCTCGAAGGCAACGGCACGTTCAACAGCGCCGACGGCGACATTTACGTGGGCGGCTTCAAGAACAACCAATTGCACGGCAAGGGCCGCTACGAGAACGCCGATGGCGACGTCTGGCTCGGCCAGTTCAAGGAAGGCGCGCTGACCGGCAAGGGCGAACTGATCGGCGCCGACGGCAGCCATTACATCGGCGTATTCAATGATTGGCGCTTCACCGGCCAGGGCCGCTTGAACCTGTCTGACGGCAGCTTCTACATCGGCGGTTTCGACAACGACAGCTATTCCGGGCGCGGCACCCTGGTGCTGACCGATGGCAGCGTGCTCAGCGGCACCTGGATCAATGGCCAGCGCGTGCGTGACGCCGACGGCAAATTGCTGCCCGACACCCTTGAACTCGGTCTGCTCGCGCAGGGCCGTTTGCTCGAAGACGCGCTGAGCGCGATACCGGCCTCGACCCCGGCCGTGGAGCTGTACACCCTGACCCTCGGCGGCGACGGCAAGCAAAGCGTGTTTCTGCGCGAGTCGGACTTTGTCGCCAACATGCTCAACACGCGTTTCGGTGCCTTCGGCCAGATTCGTCTGGTCAATCATCGCGACCACCTCGGCGACCGGCCGATGGCCACCCGCGAAAACCTGCGCCGCGCCGCGCAAGCCCTGGCCGAACGCAGTGGCCCGGAAGACTTGCTGTTCATCTACCTGACCAGCCACGGCACCGCCGAGCATGAACTGGTGCTCGATCAGCCGCGCATGGAACTGGCCGACCTGCCCGCCGACGAACTCGCTGCGGTGCTGGCGCCGTTGAAACACCGTGACAAGATCATCGTTATTTCGTCGTGCTATTCCGGCGGTTTCATTCCAGCGCTGAAAGACGAACGCACTCTGATCATGACCGCCTCGCGCGCCGACCGGGTGTCGTTCGGCTGTTCAGAAGAGGCCAATTTCACCTACTTCGGCGACGCACTGTTCGCCCAGGCGCTGAACCAGACCGACGATCTTGAGCAAGCGTTCAAACTGGCCAAGGCCACCGTCGCCGAGCGTGAACTGGCGGACGGATTCGAAGCCTCGGAGCCGCAAATCTGGGCGCCGAAAACCGTGTTGTCGCACTGGCAACTGCTGCGCAAACAGCAGGCCCGTAAAGCGTTGCAAAGTGCTGCGTTGAACGACGTGGCGACAAAAGGCAACTAAGCTGAACAGTATCAAGGGAGAGACACTATGTACTTGACGCCTCAGCACGTATTGCTTGCCGGAGCCACCGGACTGACCGGTGAACATCTACTCGATCGCCTGCTCAACGAACCGACGATTTCGCGCGTGCTCGCCCCTTCGCGTCGCCCCCTGGCGGAACATCCACACCTGGAAAACCCGGTCGGCGATCCGCAGGTATTTCTGCCGCAGCTGAGCGGTCGCGTCGATATCGCTTATTGCTGCCTCGGCACCACGATCAAGCAGGCGGGTTCGGAAGAAGCCTTTCGCGCGGTGGATCTGGACATGGTCGTGGCGTTCGCCAAGCGCGCGCGGGAAATGGGCGCGCGGCATCTGATCGTGATCAGTGCGATTGGCGCCGATCCGAAATCCTCGGTGTTCTACAACCGGGTCAAAGGCGAAATGGAACAGGCACTGCGCGCGCAGGACTGGCCGCAGCTGACCATCTGCCGGCCTTCATTGCTGCTGGGCGAGCGGGTTGAACCGCGTCTGGCCGAGCAACTGGCCGGGCCGTTGTCGAAGCTGATTCCGGGAAAGTACCGCGGCATCGAAGCCTGCCACTTGGCGCGGGCGATGTGGCGGCTGGCGCTGGAAGAGCAGGATGGGGTGCGGGTGATCGAGTCGGATGAGTTGCGCAAGCTCGGCAAATAACCGTCTCTGGGTTGATCGTTCCCACGCTCTGCGTGGGAATGCCTCTTCGGACGCTCCGCGTTCGGCTCTGGAAGGGACGCGGAGCGTCCCAGGCTGCATTCCCACGCGGAGCGTGGGAACGATCAGTCGCAGAGCAACTGAGGGAGCCAGCCTGCTGGCGATGGAGTGCGCAGCACTCCCTACAATCCGCCCGTCGCCTGAAAACCCACGCCAATCACAGTCAGCAGTGACAACGGCAACAACAGTGTATCGAGCAGCGCACTGGCCGGCAGGTCCACCCCGGGATAGCTCGGCGCCTCGGCGCCGAAGCGGTCTTTCGCACAACAGCCACCATTGAGCGCATACCAATCCAGTCGCGTACCGGAATACACCACCGGCGCGCCGGGTTTCGCCGCGTCCAGCGTCCGCGCTGTGGCGCAGCCGGTCAATTGCACGGCCAGCACCAGCGCCAGCAGCTTATTCATCGCTGCTCAGATGATGCTCGCCCCACCGCGGCAGCATGTCTTGCGGGATGCCGAGCAGATTGAGAATGCGCGCCACGACAAAATCGATCAGATCATCGATGGTCTGCGGCTGGTGATAAAACCCCGGCGATGCCGGCAGAATCGTCACGCCCATGTTCGACAGCTTGAGCATGTGCTCCAGATGAATGCTCGAATACGGCGCCTCGCGCGGCACCAGAATCAACTGGCGGCGCTCTTTCAACGTGACGTCAGCGGCGCGCTCGATCAGGTTGTTGCAGGCGCCGGTCGCAATGGCCGACAACGTGCCGGTCGAGCACGGCACCACGACCATTGCCGCCGGCGCACCGGAGCCCGAGGCCACCGGCGACATCCAGTCTTCCTTGCCGTACACGCGAATCTGCCCGGCGGCTGCGCCGGTGTATTCGGTGAGAAACGCCTGCATCATCTGTGGCTTGGCCGGCAACGACACGTCGGTTTCGGTGGCCATCACCAGTTGCGCAGCCTTGGAAATCAGAAAGTGCACTTCGCGATCTTCACGCACCAGACAATCGAGCAGACGCAAACCGTACTGCGCGCCGGACGCGCCGGTCATCGCCAGCGTGATGCGTTCCGGGCCACCGGCCTGCGAGTAACCGTTCATTGCAGCGCCTCGGCGAGTTTGCCGTGCAGACCACCGAAGCCACCGTTGCTCATGATCACCACATGCGTGCCCGGCTGGGCCTGGCTCTTCACGCGTTCAATGATGCCTTCCAGCGAATCGCTGACAATCGACGGCACCGTGCACAGCGCGGCAGTCGCGGCCAGGTCCCAGCCAAGATTGGCCGGGGCGTACCAGATCACCTGATCGGCATCGACCACGCTGTCCGGCAAACCGTCACGGTGCGCGCCGAGCTTCATCGAATTGGAGCGCGGCTCGATGATCGCGATCAGCGGCGCGTCGCCAATGCGCTTGCGCAGGCCATCAAGGGTGGTGGCGATGGCAGTCGGGTGGTGGGCAAAGTCGTCGTAAATGGTGATGCCGCGCACTTCCGCGACTTTTTCCATGCGGCGTTTGACGTTCTTGAATGCGCTGAGACCGGCAATGCCCATTGACGGCACCACGCCGACATGCCGCGCTGCTGCCAGCGCCGCCAGGGCGTTGGCGACGTTGTGCTGGCCGGTCAGCTCCCATTCAACGGTGCCTTGCGACGCGCCTTCGAACATCACTTCGAACGCCGAACCGTCTTCGCTGAGCAGTTTGACCTGCCACTGACCGCCGGCACCGGTGGTTTGCACCGGGGTCCAGCAACCCATCTCGATCACCCGCTGCAACGCCGGCTCGGTGGTCGGGTGAATAACCAGACCTTCGCTCGGGATGGTGCGGACCAAGTGATGGAATTGCCGCTCGATCGCTGGCAGATCCGGGAAGATATCGGCGTGATCGAATTCCAGATTGTTGAGAATGGCCGTGCGCGGGCGGTAATGGACGAACTTCGAACGTTTGTCGAAGAACGCGCTGTCGTATTCATCGGCCTCGATCACGAAGAACGGCGTACCGCCCAGCCGCGCCGACACCGAGAAATTCTGCGGCACACCGCCGATCAGGAAGCCCGGGCTCATGCCAGCGTGTTCCAGCACCCAGGCGAGCATGCTGCTGGTGGTGGTCTTGCCGTGGGTGCCGGCAACTGCCAGCACCCAACGACCTTGCAGCACATGATCAGCCAGCCACTGCGGGCCGGAGACGTACGGCAGGCCTTTGTTCAGCACGTATTCCACGGCCGGGTTGCCACGGGACATGGCATTGCCAATCACCACCAGATCCGGCGCCGGATCGAGCTGCGCCGGGTCGTAGCCCTGAGTCAGTTGAATGCCCTGGGCTTCGAGCTGTGTGCTCATCGGTGGATAGACGTTGGCGTCGGAGCCGGTCACATGATGGCCCAGCTCTTTGGCCAACACCGCCATCGAGCCCATGAAAGTCCCGCAGATACCCAGAATATGAATGTGCATAGTCGACCTCGTAAAACATGGCCGCAGGTTAGCGTAGGGAGGGGGAAATGGCACTCTTTAGGTGAAGTCTGCGCACGGGTACGCCGCTAGATCTCGGGTTCGGTTTTCGACTGTAGCCCCTCACCCCAGCCCTCTCCCGAGGGAGAGGGAGCCGATCTCGGTCACTTTCAGATCCTGAGTTCGGCTCGATATCGCAAGTTGGCGAAAATTTCGCAAACAACGCGGTCGGTTCCTTCTCCCTCTGGGAGAGGGCCAGGGTGAGGGCCTTCTAGCTGACACGCCGCTCAATCCCGTGCTTGCGCAGCTTCCTGTAAAGCGTATTGCGGCTGATGCCCAGTTGCTCAGCAGTGCGAGTCATATGCCAATGCGCTTGCTCCAACGCATTAAGCAACGCAGAACGTTCAGCATCTTCCAGCGGTCGCTCGCAAGACTCCACCGCCACAACCACCGGCCGCACCTGCCGAATCATCCCCGGCAAATCCTCCACCCCGACCCGCCCCTCATCACACAACGCCGCTAACGTCCGCAGCACATTGCGCAACTGCCGCACATTGCCCGGCCAGTCGAACGCCAGCAACGCCTGACGCGCCGTCTCTTCAATCACAATCGCCTCACCGCCCGCCTCCTCGGCGAGCAGAAAATCCAGCAACTGCGCCTTGTCACTGCGCTCGCGTAACGCCGGCAGCGCAACTTCGAGCCCATTCAAGCGGTAATACAAATCCTCGCGAAAACTGCCGTCCTCGACCCGTTCGAGCAGATTGCGGTGGGTGGCGCTGATGATCCGCACATTGACCGTCTCCGGTTCGCCGCCGAGCGGCACCACCTGGCGATCTTCCAGCACCCGCAGCAAACGGGTTTGCAGAGCCAGCGGCATGTCGCCGATTTCATCGAGAAACAGGGTGCCGCCATCGGCCTGCTGCAACTTGCCGCGCATGCCGTCCTTGCGTGCGCCGGTGAAGCTGCCGCCGCGATAACCGAACAGTTCGCTCTCGATCAGGCTCTCCGGGATCGCCGCGCAATTGAGCGCGACGAAGGTCTTGCCCGAGCGCTGACTGGCCTGATGCACAGCCTTGGCGAAGGCTTCCTTGCCGGTGCCGGTTTCGCCGTTGATCAGTAGCGGCACATCGCGTTCGAACACGCGCAGGGCTTTTCGGAAACTGGCTTGCAGCGCCTCGTCACCGAGGCAGATGCCGGGCAGGCGCGGCGCTTCGATGATTTTCGCCGGGGCCGGGATGGGCAGCGGTTTGCGCGATTCGCCGCGCAGTACCGCAAACAGATGCCGGCCGTCGCGGGTGCGCAGCGGCCAACTGGCGCTGGCATTGGCACTGGCGCGAGCGAGCAAGTCATCGAGAGAACAATCGAAAAACGCTTCCACCGGTTTGCCCAGCAAGCCGCCGCGCATATGCCCAAGCAGGTTCAACGCACTCTGGTTGACTGCGCTGATCCGTCCTTCCCCGTCAAACGCCAGCAAGCCTTCGCTGAATAGCCCGACCGACTCGGCCTGCAGATGAAAACGCAGCAACCATTGGTTATCGAAGCAGCGCAGGAAGTAGCAACTCTCGATCATCTTCGCCGACAGATTGACCAGCGCCATGGTGTGGAACTGGCTCTGGCGCGAAACCTCGTGGCGCGCCGAAGACACGTCGAGCACAGCGAGCAATTCGCCGTGCGGGTCGAACACCGGGCTCGCCGAGCAGGTCAGGCCGGTGTGGCGGCCGCGAAAGTGTTCGTCCTGATGAATGGTCAGCGCCTGGCGCTCGACCAGGCAAGTGCCGATGCCGTTGGTGCCTTCGCAGGCTTCACTCCAGTCGGCGCCGAGCCAGAGCCCGGCGCGTTCGAAAATCTTGCGTTCGGCCGGCGCGGTGACGCAATTGAGGATCACCCCCCGCGCATCGGTCAGCAACACCGCGTGGCCGGCGCCGGAAAGCTGTTGATGCAGGCTGCTCATTTCCGTCCCGGCAATTTGCAGCACTTGCTGCAGACGTTCGCGGCTTTCCAGCACACGCCCGTGTTCGAGCACGGTCGGGGCCATGCTCAGGGCCGGGTCGAGGTGATAGTCCTGCAGACACCGCCGCCAGGAGCGGGCGATCGACGGGTCGGCACCGGGGCCGTGCAAATGCGGCTTGCCCTGGGTGGCGGTGAGGACCTGGCGGGCATGGCGACTCAAATGGTTGTCGTGCATTTCTTATTGTTCTCCCCGAGGCGCGGCGGCCCAATGCTGAGGTGACGCCCAGCATCCTCCAGGCACCGGCGCATTGCAATGCTGGCAAGACCGCCCGGTCACGGGCTGTGCCAGAAACGGTACAAATCGTCACCGCAGCTGTACCGAACCCCTCACAGCATCACCCCGCTCGTCCGAGACAAACCGTGCAACGCCTTGATTTGCCTGACCTGCGCGGCAATGGCCCGGCCCTTGCTCTACGCTTATAGCAAGCGCACTTGCGCGTTTCTCTAATAAGTACAAAGCCAAGGAGAACATCATCATGCGTTACGCTCACCCCGGTACTGACGGCGCCAAGGTCTCGTTCAAGAGCAAGTACGGTAACTACATCGGCGGCGAGTTCGTCGCGCCGGTCAAAGGTCAGTACTTCACCAACACCTCGCCAGTGAATGGCCAGCCGATTGCCGAATTCCCCCGTTCCACCGCCGAAGACATCGACAAGGCGCTGGACGCCGCCCATGCCGCCGCCGATGCCTGGGGTGCGACTTCGGTGCAGGCGCGCTCGCTGATCCTGCTGAAAATCGCCGACCGCATCGAAGCCAACCTCGAATTGCTGGCGATCACCGAAACCTGGGACAACGGCAAGGCCATTCGCGAAACCCTCAACGCCGACATCCCGCTGGCCGCCGACCACTTCCGCTACTTCGCCGGTTGCCTGCGCGCGCAGGAAGGTAGCGCCGCGGAAATTGACGGCAACACCGTGGCCTATCACATTCATGAACCGCTGGGCGTGGTCGGCCAGATCATCCCGTGGAACTTCCCGCTGCTGATGGCCGCGTGGAAACTCGCCCCGGCGCTGGCCGCCGGTAACTGCGTGGTCCTCAAGCCCGCCGAGCAAACGCCGCTGGGCATCTGCGTGCTGATGGAGTTGATCGGTGACTTGCTGCCGCCGGGCGTGCTCAACGTCGTGCAAGGCTTCGGCAAAGAGGCCGGCGAAGCGCTGGCGACCAGCAAGCGCATCGCCAAGATCGCCTTCACCGGCTCGACCCCGGTCGGTTCGCACATCATGAAATGCGCGGCGGAAAACATCATTCCGTCCACCGTGGAACTGGGCGGCAAATCACCGAACATCTTCTTCGAAGACATCATGCAAGCCGAACCGAGCTTCATCGAAAAAGCCGCTGAAGGCCTGGTGCTGGCGTTCTTCAACCAGGGCGAAGTGTGCACCTGCCCGTCCCGCGCGCTGGTACAGGAATCGATCTACGACGAATTCATGCAGGCAGTGATGAAGAAAGTCAGCCAGATCAAACGCGGCGACCCGCTCGACACCGACACCATGGTCGGTGCCCAGGCATCCGAGCAGCAATTCGACAAGATTTTGTCCTACCTGGAAATCGCCAAGGGCGAAGGCGCCGAGCTGCTGACGGGCGGCAAAGTGGAAAAACTCGAAGGCAGCCTGGCCACCGGTTATTACATCCAGCCGACCCTGCTCAAGGGCACCAACAAGATGCGCGTGTTCCAGGAAGAAATCTTCGGCCCGGTGGTGAGCATCACCACCTTCAAGGACGAAGCCGAAGCCCTGGCGATCGCCAACGACACCGAGTTCGGCCTCGGCGCCGGTCTGTGGACCCGCGACATCAATCGCGCCTACCGCATGGGCCGGGCGATCAAGGCCGGCCGCGTGTGGACCAACTGCTACCACCTGTACCCGGCGCATGCCGCGTTCGGTGGTTACAAGAAGTCCGGTGTCGGCCGTGAAACCCACAAGATGATGCTCGACCACTATCAGCAGACCAAGAACCTGCTGGTGAGCTACGACATCAATCCGTTGGGCTTCTTCTAAGCGGATGGGGCGAAGCAGTGATTACCGCATCGCCCTTTGTTGATCGTTCCCACGCTCCGCGTGGGAATGCCTCAACGGACGCTCCGCGTTCGGTTTCGAAGGGACGCGGAGCGTCCCGGGCTGCATTCCCACGCAGAGCGTGGGAACGATCAGGTTCCCGGCTGTAGCGGGGACAATAAAAGCCGAACGCGGAGCGTCCGTTGAGGCATTCCTTCGCTGCGCGTAGGGACGATCAGGTTCCTGGCGATACCGCCGGGCCAATAAAACAATAAGAAAGGTGCACCCTATGCCAAGCGAATCCCCGGCTGGCGCTCCGGCGACCGGCTCCTCTGTCGACTTCGAAAAAGTCGGCACCGACTACTTCCAGCAACGCGAATTGAAAAAAGGCGCCGCCGGCTGGGTCCTGCTGGTGGGCCTGGGCGTTGCTTACGTGATTTCCGGCGACTACGCCGGCTGGAACTTCGGCCTCGCCCAGGGTGGCTGGGGCGGCATGTTTCTCGCCACGCTGCTGATGGCGACCATGTACCTGTGCATGTGCTTCTCCCTCGCCGAACTGTCCTCGATGATCCCCACCGCCGGCGGTGGTTACGGCTTTGCCCGCAGCGCGTTCGGACCGTGGGGCGGATTTCTCACTGGCACCGCAATCCTCATCGAATATGCAATTGCGCCCGCCGCCATCGCGGTGTTCATCGGTGCTTACTGCGAGTCGCTGTTCGGCATCGGCGGCTGGGTGATCTATCTGGCCTTCTACATCATCTTTATCGCCATCCATATTTTCGGCGTAGGCGAAGCGCTCAAGCTGATGTTCATCATCACCGCTGTCGCCGCGTTGGCGCTGGGAGTGTTTCTGGTGGCGATGGTGCCGCACTTCGATGTCGCCAACCTGCTCGACATTCCGGTCACCGCCGCTGCCGGCGCCAGCCCGTTCCTGCCATTCGGCTATGTTGGCGTGTGGGCGGCGATTCCCTATGCGATCTGGTTCTTCCTCGCCGTCGAAGGCGTGCCGCTGGCAGCGGAAGAAACCAAGAATCCCAAACGCGACCTGCCGCGTGGCCTGATCGGCGCGATGCTGGTGCTGTTGATGTTCGCCTTGCTGATTCTGATCGTCGGCCCCGGTGGCGCCGGCGCAAATTCGCTGCTGACCTCCGGCAATCCGCTGGTCGAAGCCTTGAGCAAAGCCTATGGCGGCTCGACCTGGATGGGCAGCTTCGTCAACCTCGTTGGCCTGGCCGGGCTGATCGCCAGTTTCTTCTCGATCATCTACGCCTACTCGCGGCAGATCTTTGCGTTGTCGCGGGCCGGTTACCTGCCGCGCAAATTGTCGCAGACCAACAAGAGCAAGGCGCCGGTGCTGGCGCTAGTAATTCCCGGGATTATCGGCTTCGGGCTGTCATTGACCGGTCAGGGCGACCTGCTGATTCTGGTGGCGGTGTTCGGCGCAACCATTTCCTACGTGCTGATGATGGCCGCGCACATCACGCTGCGCATCCGCCGCCCCAAAATGGATCGGCCGTATCGCACGCCGGGCGGGATTTTCACTTCGGGCGTGGCGCTGGTGCTGGCGTGCATCGCCGTGGTGGCGGGGTTCCTCGTCGATCCACGGGTGGTGATCGGCGCCGCCATCATCTATGGAGTGTTAATTGCTTACTTTGCCTTCTACAGTCGGCATCACTTGGTAGCGGGCACGCCGGAAGAAGAATTCGCAGCGATTCAGAAAGCTGAACAAGCCTTGCACTGATTGTCGAAAACCACGGCGCAGAGTGTTCTGCGCCGTCACGGAGAACGCTGAATGGCCAGTTTTGCTCACACGGTCGGCGCGCAGACCTACCGCTTCGACAGCCTCAAAGACCTCATGGCCAAGGCCAGTCCGGCACGTTCGGGGGATTTTCTCGCGGAAATCGCCGCGCTCAATGACGGCGAGCGCGTCGCCGCACAAATGGCCCTGGCTAACACCCCACTCACGCATTTTCTGCAGGAAGCGCTGGTTCCCTACGAAGCCGATGAAGTCACCCGACTGATCATCGATACCCACGACAAGCAGGCCTTTGCAGTCGTCAGCCATCTCACCGTCGGTGGCTTTCGCGACTGGCTGCTCAGCGACGCCGCCGACGAAACCAGTCTGCGCCTGCTGGCCCCCGGCCTGACGCCGGAAATGGTCGCAGCCGTGTCAAAGATCATGCGCGTACAGGATCTGGTGCTGGTGGCGCAAAAGATTCGCGTGGTGACGAAATTCCGCGGCACCCTCGGCTTGAAAGGTCGCCTGTCGACCCGCCTGCAGCCCAACCACCCGACCGATGAGCCGTCCGGGATCGCCGCGAGCATTCTCGACGGCCTGCTCTACGGCAATGGCGACGCGATGATCGGCATCAATCCCGCCACCGACAGCATTGCCTCGATCTGCGCCATGCTGGAAATGCTCGACGCGATCATCCAGCGCTACGACATTCCGACCCAGGCCTGCGTACTCACCCACGTCACCACCTCCATCGAGGCGATCAACCGTGGCGTGCCGCTGGATCTGGTGTTCCAGTCGATCGCTGGCACCGAAGCGGCCAACGCCAGTTTCGGTATCAATCTGAATGTGTTGCAGGAAGGCTATGACGCCGGGTTGAGCCTGAACCGCGGCACCCTCGGGCAGAACCTGATGTATTTCGAAACCGGTCAGGGCAGCGCGCTGTCGGCCAATGCCCACCACGGCGTCGATCAACAGACCTGCGAGACGCGAGCCTATGCCGTGGCGCGGCATTTCAAGCCGTTTCTGGTGAACACGGTTGTGGGATTTATCGGCCCGGAATACCTCTACAACGGCAAACAGATCATCCGCGCCGGCCTCGAAGATCACTTCTGCGGCAAGTTGCTTGGCGTGCCGATGGGCTGTGACATCTGCTACACCAACCACGCCGAAGCCGATCAGGACGACATGGACACCCTGCTGACGCTCCTCGGTGTCGCCGGGATCAACTTCATCATGGGCATCCCCGGCTCCGATGACATCATGCTCAATTACCAGACCACCTCATTCCACGACGCCCTCTACGCCCGGCAGACCCTGGGCCTGAAACCGGCGCCGGAGTTCGAGCAGTGGCTGGCCAACATGGGCATCTTCACGCAAGCCGATGGCAAGGTGCGCTTTGGCAACAATCTGCCGCCGGCCTTCCGCCAGGCGCTGGCGCAATTGGGATGAGTGGCATGGAAAAACCGCCTGTAGACCCGCAAAACCCGTGGCTGCAACTGCGTCGCCTGACTCCGGCGCGTATTGCTCTGGGCCGTACCGGCACGAGCCTGCCGACCGGCGCTCAGCTGGATTTCCAGCTCGCCCATGCGCAGGCGCGCGATGCGGTGCACCTGCCGTTCGATCATGCCGGGCTCAGCGCACAGTTGCAGGAGGAAGGACGCGAAAGCCTGCTGCTGCACAGCGCGGCGCCGGATCGCAACACCTATCTGCAACGCCCGGACCTGGGCCGCAAGCTCAGCGACGAGTCGGCGCAATCTTTGCGCGATTACGCCAGCGCCCATCCGGGCGGCGTCGATCTGGCGATTGTCGTCGCGGACGGCTTGTCGGCCTTGGCCGTGCATCGACATACCTTGCCGTTTATCAAGCGCCTGGAAGATCAGATGAGCGCCGACGGCTGGTCGCTCGCACCCGTGCTGCTGGTGGAACAGGGCCGCGTTGCCATCGGCGACGAAATCGGCCAATTGCTCGGGGCGAAAATGCTGGTGATGCTGATCGGCGAGCGGCCGGGCCTGAGTTCGCCGGACAGCCTCGGCCTGTATTTCACCTATGCGCCCAAGGTCGGCCTGACCGACGCTTACCGCAATTGCATCTCCAATGTCCGCCTGGAGGGATTGAGCTATGGCATGGCGGCGCATCGCCTGCTGTATCTGATGCGTGAAGCCTGTCGACGGCAGCTGTCGGGGGTCAATCTGAAGGACGAAGCCCAACTGCAGACGCTGGAGTCGGACGATGAGGTGAACATGAAGGGCAATTTCCTGCTTGATCCGCCGCCCGCCTGAACCGTTTCCGCATTGCCTTTCTGCGCCGGTTTCAGGCAGGATCGAAGCACGGCCGCCAGGGTTTCCCATCGCCGTCAGAGCAGTTGAAGACAGCCACTTGAAGACGAGACCTATCATGCGGATTATTCAAGCGACCCTCGAACATCTGGATTTGCTGACCCCGTTGTTCGTCAAATATCGCGAGTTCTACGGTTCCCTGCCTTACCCGGATTCCTCCCGCGCCTTTCTCGAAAAGCGCCTGCGCCGCAAGGAATCGGTGATCTACCTGGCCCTGGCCGATGACGACGACAAGAAACTCATGGGTTTCTGTCAGCTCTATCCAAGCTTTTCCTCGCTGTCGCTCAAGCGCGTGTGGATCCTCAACGACATCTATGTCGCCGAAGACGCGCGCCGGCAATTGGTGGCCGACAACCTGATCCGCACCGCGAAAAAAATGGCCAAGGAAACCCAGGCCGTGCGCATGCGCGTCTCCACCAGCGCCGACAACGAAGTGGCGCAGAAAACCTACGAATCCATCGGATTCAAGGAAGACACCGAGTTCAAGAACTACGTGTTGCCGATCAGCGACGAGCTCTGATCGCCATCAGCCGGGTGCTGAGGGAGCACGCTCCCTCGCCACACGTCGGGTCTGCCTGACAATTGATCACAGGCGACATTCCTCGCGACAAAACCGACACGCATTCCTCCTGCCAGACCGTATAATCGCGAGCTTTCCGGCTTGTAAGAAAAACTACACCTCGCTGTAGGCTTACACGAAGTCATCCGCACAGGCCTGCCGAGTCGGGCCGCCATACAGGTGCCTCCATGGATTTCAACCCGCTCGACCTTATCCTGCATCTCGACGTCTACCTCGATTTGCTGGTGAACAACTATGGGCCATGGATCTACGCCATCCTGTTTCTGGTGATCTTCTGCGAAACCGGTCTGGTGGTGATGCCGTTCCTGCCGGGCGACTCGCTGCTGTTCATTGCCGGCGCCGTGGCGGCGGGTGGTGGCATGGACCCGGTATTGCTGGGTGGTCTGCTGATGCTCGCGGCGATCCTTGGCGACAGCACCAACTACGTGATCGGGCGCACCGCCGGGGAAAAGCTGTTCAGCAATCCCAATTCGAAAATATTCCGCCGCGACTACCTGCAAAAAACTCACGATTTCTACGACAAGCACGGCGGCAAGACCGTGACCATGGCGCGCTTCCTGCCGATCATCCGTACGTTTGCGCCATTCGTCGCCGGCATCGCGCGCATGCCGTATCCGCGCTTTTTCGGTTTCAGCGTACTGGGCACAATCCTCTGGGTCGGTGGCCTGGTGACGCTCGGCTACTTCTTCGGCAATGTGCCGTTCATCAAGAAGAACCTGTCGCTGCTGGTGGTGGCCATTATCCTGCTGTCGCTGGTGCCGATGATCATCGGTGTGGTGCGCAGCCGTTTTGGCGGCACCAAAGCGCAATCGCACTAAGCGATGTGGTCGCTGAGCGCCTGGCGTCGCCGGCGCATTCTGGCCAGGCATCCGATTGCCGATGATGTCTGGCAGCGGGTGCGCCATCATCTGAGCTTTCTTGATGGCCTCAGCGCCGCGCAAGACCAGTGGCTGCGCGACGCCTGTGTGCTGTTCCTTGAAGACAAACACCTGAGTGCCCTGCCCGGCGTCGAACTGCATCAGGAACAACGCCTGCTGCTCGCCGCCCAGGCGCAGTTGCCGCTGCTCAACCTCGGTGATTTGAACTGGTATCAGGGCTTTCATGAGATCGTCCTTTACCCCGACGACTTCCTCAGCCCGCAACGCCATCGCGACGCCAGCGGCATCGAGCACGAGTGGGACGGCGAACACAGCGGCGAAGCCTGGCAACAGGGGCCGGTGATTCTCGCCTGGCCGGGCGTCATGGCCAGCGGTGGCTGGGAAGGCTACAACCTGGTCATCCACGAACTGGCGCACAAACTCGACATGCTCAACGGCGACGCCAATGGCCTGCCGCCGCTGCACGCCGCCATGCGCGTCAGCGACTGGGCTGAGGTGATGCAGGCGGCCTACGACGATCTCAACCGCCAGCTAGACCATGATCCCGATGCCGAAACCGCCATCGATCCGTACGCCGCGGAGAACCCGGCGGAGTTCTTCGCAGTCACCAGTGAATACTTTTTCAGCGCCCCGGATCTGCTGCACGAGGCCTATCCGCAGGTGTACGCGCAGTTGCAGCTTTTCTACCGCCAGGACCCGTTGGGCAGGTTGCGGCAACTTCAGGCCACAGACCCGGTCTATCAGGCGCACGACTAAGCTGCACACGACTTTCGGTCCATGGCGTCGACGGCAGAATATGCCTATAATCGCCGCCACTTTTTGGTCAATCCGGCCAAGTGTTTTTGGTCAACTACGGGGGCAACGCCCAATGAGCTACAGCAAGATTCCGGCTGGCAAAGACCTGCCGAACGACATCTACGTCGCGATCGAGATCCCGGCCAACCACGCGCCGATCAAATACGAAATCGACAAAGACAGCGATTGCCTGTTCGTTGACCGTTTCATGGCCACCCCAATGTTCTACCCGGCCAACTACGGTTACATCCCGAACACTCTGGCTGACGACGGTGATCCCCTCGACGTGCTGGTCGTGACCCCTTACCCGGTTGCCCCAGGTTCGGTGATCCGCGCACGTCCGGTCGGCATCCTGAACATGACCGACGACGGCGGCGGCGATGCCAAAGTCATCGCAGTGCCACACGACAAGCTGTCGCAGCTGTACGTCGACGTGAAGGAATACACCGACCTGCCGCCACTGCTGATCCAGCAGATCGAGCACTTCTTTGCGAACTACAAGGATCTCGAAAAAGGCAAATGGGTCAAGATCGAAGGCTGGGCCGGTGCAGACGCCGCCCGCGAAGCGATCACCAAGTCGGTTGCCGCCTACAAAGGCTAAGCGACGGCTCGCTGCGTGATGCTTGAGAAAACCCCGGTTGACCCGGGGTTTTTTATGTCCGGCCTAAGCTCGCTTAAACAAGCTGTTTAGAGCGGACTACAGAAAAGTTTTAAGCCGTGTAATTTCCCACAAGTGCGGCTTACATCCCGTCGCAAAATTCAGCCCGATTTTGAACGCGCGGTTTATTCAAACCGCTCTGGCACGGCCGTAGACTCCGTGTTTATGAGAAAGAACACTAGCGGTCCAAGATTCAAGGCACTCCTGGAAGCTGCGAACATCTCGACGACGGGTTTCGCAAAGTTCTGGGGCACGGAAGCCCAAAATGTCCACAACTGGTACACCCGGGGCGTCCCGGCGTATCGCATGGAAGAAGTCTCACGCCTGCTGTCCGTCAACAGCGAATGGCTGAAAACCGGCGAAGGCACCAAGGAATCCCCAAGCCTCAGCCCACCGGCGAGCAATGGCGACCATTTCGACGCCAACGACCCGCAAGGCAGCTACCGATTCATCCACCCCAACGACGTCGAACTGGCCTTTTTCAAGGAAACGCCGCTCGACAGCTCCGACAAGACCCACGTCATCCAGGATCCGGACCTCTCGATCCGCCTGCTGCGCGCCCACCTCGACCAGCTCGAAGTGCGCCCCGGCGACGCCATCTGCGCCCACATGATCGGCAACAGCATGGCCGACCGCATCGAAGACGGCTCCATCGTCGCCATCGACCGCAGCCTCACCCAGGTCGTCGACGGCGAAATCTACGCCATCGAACACGACGGCATGCTGCGCATCAAATACCTGCACCGCATGCCCGGCAACGGCCTGCGCCTGCGCAGCCACAACAGCGCCGAGTACCCGGACGAGGTCTTCCGCCCGGCACAGATCGAGGAGCAAAGGATTCACATCTTGGGCTGGGTGTTCTGGTGGTCGACGGTGAGCAAGCGCCGGCCGGTGGTGCCGTTTCTTTGAACTGACGCAGCTTATGGCTCCTGCACCGAACCCTGTGGGAGCCAGCCTGCTGGCGATGAGGCCCTTCATGGCGGTCCAGATCCGCTTTTGCGCCCCGGAAATCGCTCTAATCCGCACTCTGGGCTGGGCATCCCAGGCAAAACTCAGTATCCTGCGCCCCACATTTGCGCATCGACCCGCTCCCGCGGCTCAGATGACGCCCGACGCGGCAGACCAACGTCTGACCAAGTCCCACAGCCGGACGCAAGATCCGGATGTACGTTTTGAAGGCTGGCGCGGCTTACCAAAAATAAGCCAAGCCAGTCCCCGAGAAGCCGGCCACAAGCCGGCTTTTTAATGCCTGAAAGAAATCACATTTACTGGCTGAAACGTATTTCTCGCTTGTACATCGCGTAATGCATTGGCTACCGTTGGGCCAAATCTCGCAGGAAGTAGACAAATGCCAATAGTCTCGCTTCACGTTGAAGACGCGCTGAAGCATATTGCCGAACTTGGCGAGCCCCCGTGCGACGGAAAGCGCAGCAGTGATGAAGATGAACAACTTACCGCCACCGTTAAAGATCGCCTCGCCGCTCCTGAACGGGAAAAGGTCATACTGGCTGAGCTGTAAGTCGAGCGTCGAACACGAATTAAGTAACCAGATACTGCCGAGCGCATTGCTCCAACCTGTGGACCAATTCCCTCACGGATAACTAAACGATTTCACCAACGTCAGCTCACCCACCGCCCGCATCGGCACCAGAAACGTCTCCATTTTCTCACTCGGCGTGCCCTCTTCGGTGATCACCGTCACCTGCGCCGTGGTCAACGCCTGCACCGCCTCGCCCTCGCCCTCGTCATCCTCGCGATAGCCACCGCCGTAATAATTCACATACACCAGATATTGGCCTTTGATCGGCGCGGGCATGGCTGCGATTTCTGGGCCGTAGCCGGTGGTGACGTCGACGTCGAGGGCGGCGCCGTTGGGTGCGACGCGGTTGCCGTACCAGATGTGCGCACCGTCGGGGGTGATCAGGTGCAGGTCGAGGTCGGTGCCGTCGCTGTCCCAGGCCAGCAGTACGCGCAGTTTGGCCGGGGTGGCGCCGCCGCGAGTGTTGAGGAATTGGGTACGGTGGCGTTGTTGGCCGTCGGGGCTGCGCACTTCGACGCTGTTGCTGCCGTTCGGGAACGAAAACGGACGGTCGAAGCGACCGCTGGCGTCGATTTTCAGCGGCATGCTGACGCCGTTGACGATCAGGCGGCCGGGCTGGTTGTTTTTCGCGCTGGCTTTGATTTCGCCGCTGATGCGCGCGGTATTGGCCTGGCCAATCGGGGTGTTCACCGACGAAGCCGGGTAGTTGACGGTCTGGCGAAAGCTCTCGCCCTCACCTTCCGGTGCGCCGCTGCGCCAGCCGCTGATCGGGGTGTCAAGTTTGACGCTGTCGGCGGCGTAGATCGGCGCCAGCGCGGTCAGCGTGCAGAGCAGCAGCAAGACCTGTGGATAACGGAGTGTCATGGTCTATTCCAGCAAAAGGTGACGGGCGAGCCCTTCGATGTAAGTTTCGTCCTGGCCGTTGGGGTGCGCTTCAAAGGCCAGGTGCAGGTATTCGTGAGTCAGGTCGAGACGGTCCTGCAGCGTCAGGACGCCGCGCACGTAGATGCGCTGGCGTTCGCGGTCGACGAAGGGCCGGCCGAAGGCAAGTTTGCATACGGCGAAAGTGCTGACGTCGTTGTAGCCGGTTTCGCTGGCAAGCTTCGGCCGCCAGCCGCGTCGCTGTTTTTGTAGCCAGTCCTGCGCGGCGGGCAGCGCTTCGCAGGAGGCGACTGGGTTGTCCCAGCGGCTGAGGCTGGCGCGCGGGTAGGCGTGCAGCAGAATCGCGTCGTAGCGCTGGCCGGCGTTGGCCTGCTCGACGGCTTGTTGCCAGGCGAGTTTGTCCGGGCCCGGTTGGTCGGAGTGATAGGTGACGGTGCTGCCGGCAAGGACCAGATCCGCAGTCCAGGCGGCGATGTTGCGTGACTCGGCAGAGGCTGGGCGTGGCGCGACACGTTGGCGGTTGCTGCTGTCGTCGATGCTCAGGCAGTCGCCGTGGCGCGTGGCGTTTTGCAACAGGTAGGTGCGGATCGCCACAGCGAGGGCTTTGGCGGCTTCGGCGGGTTGCGCCTTGGCTTCGCGCTCAAGCACGCGGGCGACATACTCCTCACGATCAAGCCGGGCGACCAGTTTGTCGTTGAGCAAAAACAGTTCGCCGTCACTGTGGATATCCAGCGCGTTGCCGTTGGCGAATTCGACGCGGTAGTCACCCTGTAACGGACCGGACGTCACTGTTCGTTCGCCCGTCGAAACCTTCGCAAGCGGGTACTTCGAAAACAGCCCGACTTCGACACAACGCCCCGCCTCGGCCGGCCATGCCGCTGGCAAAGCCGTCGCCAGTGCCTGACCGTAATGCCGCAACACCATCTGACTGGTGCCACGCCCGCCGGCCCAGACCGGCGCACCGTCCGCCGTCCAACCGGCAAAGCCACCCTGACGCGACTGTGGATCCTGGTCGCCGAACCAGCTCCAGGTTTTCACCCGCAAGCGCCCGCCCAGTTCGCCGACGACATTGCCGTCAGCCGCGTTCAGCACCACGTCGAGCAACACCCGCCGCGCCTGATCCTGCGCCGGCAGCGAGGCCAGCACCTTCAGCAACTCCACAACGGAAACCCGCTGCGCTGGCTGCACCGAGGGCAGATCGAGCAACCACGTCGGTGCCTGCCGCGCCTGCCAATAGCTGCGCCAATCGGCAGCAGAAATGCCCAACCGTGCCGGTTCAAAATACAAGCCGCAGGATTTCACCAACGCCTGATCGCGCTCGATCTTGCCGCCCGCGGTGCAGCAATAGACTTCTTCTTTCGACTGCCCGCGACATTCATAAGCCGGCTCACGCGCGCCGGTATCGACCAGCCAGGCGTAGACAAACAATTTCCACAAACTACCCAGCGGCGCCTCCAGCGAGGGAGGCAACGGCTCGCGCGCGATCAGTTGCGTCTGGCTCAGCGACAACAGTTCGCCCTGATAAGCCAGGCGTAAGGGCTCGTCCTGCGCCGTTGCCAGCGCAGGCATGATCCCGATCAACAGCCACAGCAGCGGCCGGATCATGTCAGTTGACCGTGACCTGGCCGAGCGCGGCTTTGGTTTCCTGAGCCTGATGCTGCGGCGCATAGACCTGCTTGAACCGCACCGGCGGCAGGTTGAACTGGCCTTTTTGCGAGAAACGCACCAGATGGCGCAGGCGCAATTCACCACTCAGCGCATCCACCGGCACTGCGTAGGCCAGTTGTCCCGGCTCGAAGCGGGCCTTCTCCAGCGCGGTCGGCTCGCTGCCGTCCTTGCCTTGCAACTTGATGCCCCAGGTAGTGCGCTCGACATCGGCGCCCGGCGGCAGCGGCACTTCGAGCATGCCGTAGCGCAGCGGTTTCGGCGCTTTGCTGGTGAGGATCACTTCGTCCAGATACAGACTGTCGCTGGAGAGCGGTTTGCTGCCGACCGGCTCGAGTTTGAAGGTGAACGCTTCGTCGCCCGGCACCAGTCGCAACAGACGACGGGTGATGGTCACGGCCATCGGATCGACCGCCGGCTGTTGGGTCTGGAAGCTCAGCGCCGCGCGCAGCGGACGCTCTTGTGTGCCGGACACGCTCAACACACTTGGCACCGGCGTCGGGCCCTGCCAGATCCAGTACATCTCGCCGCTCGCGCCATAGTGTTTCTTCCAGCCTTCACCCGGTGCGAGGGCAATGGTCGGCGACGCCTGGGCGATGCTGCGTTGCAGCCAGGTCAGCGCGAGCGCGCGTTCGAGGGCCGATTGCTGTGGCAGCAGACGTTGCAGCAGCGCTGTCGCACGGCTCTGATCGAACGGTTGCAGCGACAGGTTCAGCGCCTCGACGAATGGCTGCGAGCTGACCGCCAGACGCTGTTGTGCCGCAGACACTTGACCATTGAACGCTTGCGGCAAAGTCACTTTCGCTTGCGTGGCCAGCGAGGCAGCCAATACCCGCGCCGCCGCCAGACCGAGCGCCGAATCCGGATCGTTCATCACCAGACTGTCTTCGCCATCATCCAGCACGGTTTCGGCACTGCCCTCACCGGCCTTGGCCAGATCGTCGATCAAACCGCTGAGCAGCGTGTTCACCGGCAGGTGCATCTGTTTGGCGAACGACAGAATCAGCGCCCGTTGCAGCAGCGGCGTGTTCGGCGCTTGCTTGGCGTAGACCTCCAGCACCCGCTGCCAATGCTCCGGCGGCAAGGTCAGTTCGAGCACCTGACTGGCGTTCCAGTCAGCGTAGTAAGCGTAGGCCGTGAGGAATGCATCCGGCTCGCCGTCATAGCCCCACCAGGTGAAGTTCGCCGACGGTCCGGCCATTTGCACCAGCCGCAAGCGGCTGTTTTGCATGATCAGGCGCAAGCGATCGCGAATCTGCGGGTTCGACGCCAGCGAGGGATAAGCAATGCTCAGCGGCAGCAAACGGCTGGCGGTCTGCTCGACGCCGCCGTACGGGTAGCTGAGCAGATCATCAAGGGCAGAACGGAACAGCGCTTGCGGACTGTCATCCAGACGCAGGCGAATATCCGTGGCATCAGCCGGCAGACTCAACGGCGTATCACCGCTGGCAACCTCGAGACTTTGCGTTTGTGTCACTTGCCAGCCATCGCCGGTTGCACTCAGGCGCACCGCCAAGGCGTCAGCGGTTTTGCCGTCCTGCACCAGCTCCGCCGTCCACTCACCGGAAGCCAGGGCGAACGCCGGGATCGGCAGGTAGTTGATGCCGTTGTTCAAGGTCACCGGCAGGCGCTGCTCAGCGCCGGCATAACGAGTGACCAGTTCAGCCTTCAGCGGTTTCTCGGCCTGACTGAACGCGAACACGCCCAGTTGCGGCTGATCGCCCTGGCGGAATTTGCTCGGCCCGCTCCACTTCAGGTACAGCGGTTTCTCCGAACGAACAAACTGCTTCTTCTGCCCGACCTGACCGTCATCGGCGATCGCGCGCGCAGTGATGCGCCAGCGGGTCAGCGAGTCCGGCATCTTGAAGGTGAAACGGGTTTTGCCGTCGGTGCCGGTCAGCAGTTCCGGCTGCCAGGCGGCGGTGTCGACGTCTTCGCGACGCGGCCGCTCCAGCACTTTCACCCCGCGTTCGCTGCGGTTGGCCTTGCCCGGAGCGCCGGGGCTGCCCGGCAACGCCACGTCATAGCTGATGAACGACAGGCTGGCACTGGTACGCACGTTGTTGCGGCGCGGGTGATAGAAGAACTGGTCGATGGTCGGCGCGACTTCCGGTTGCAGCGCGTAGACCATTTCGTCGACAACGCTGACGGTCAGGTGCGCCGGCACTGCCTTGCCGGCGAATTGCGTGGTCAGGTCAACCGTGACCGTATCGCCCGGCAGGTACACCGCTTTGTCGGTGCTGATCGCCACGTCGATCTGTGGCGCGACCACTTTGATCCCGGCGTTCTGGAAGCTGTACTGACCGCCCTTGGTGTAGAGCACGGAGAAGGTCAGGTTCGGCGCGAAATTGTCTTTCACCGGGATGCGCGCGCGGTATTGGGTGTCGCTGAGTTTTTCCAGTTTCAGCCAGTCAGCGCCCTTGGCCAGCAGCGCGGTGGCTTCGACCTTGTCGCGTTCCAGCGACAGCAGCGCATCGCTGACCGGCTCAGGGAAAGTGATCAGCGCCAGCGCTTCATCGCCGGCCTGGTATTCAGGCTTGTCGAGGACGATCTCGACGGTACCCGGCACGGCTTTGACGCCATCGCCTGTCACCGAATGGCCGGTGGCGCCGAGGACGCGACCGTGCTGATCCTTCAGCGTCAGGTTGTAGGTGCCCGGACGTTCGAACGCGAGGCTGAAGCCTTTGTCGGTGGCGGCGAGTTTGCCTTCACCAGTGCTCTGATCTTCGAGACGCACCCAGCCATAGCTGCTTGGCGTCACCGCTTTGCTCGGCTCGCTGCCGCCCTCGTTGGCGTAGCTGAACGCAACCTTGTCGCCGGCCGCGCTGAAGCGCTGCGGCGCGCTCAACCGGAAGCTGGCGGCGCCACGGTCGATAAGGATTTCCTTGGTGGTCTTGACCCGATACGCCGCACCATCACTGGCGAACACGGTGAGCATGTAGCGGCTCGGTTTGTCGGCGGCTGGCAGGTCGAGGGTCGCATTGCCTTTGCTGTCGGTGGTCAGTTCGGTGCTGGTCAATTCCACCGGGAATTGACCCAGATATTGCAGCTCATTGTCGACCATCGACAATTGCTGGGCGCGCAGGCTCAGGCTCAGTTTGGCATTGGCCACTGGCTTGCCGTCCGGGTAGAGCAGTACCAGATTGCCTTTGACCGGCTCGCCGGTGCGGTAGTCCTGCTTGGCCAGATTCAGGGAAATCTCGAAGTGCGGCTTGATGTATTCGGCGACGCGGAAGGCACTGCTGTAGGCCTGATCCTTGTAGCTGAAACGGATCTCGTAACCGCCGGCCACGGCATTGTCCGGCAATTGGAAACGGCCCTGAGTCCCGGCTTTGGAATCGAGTTTGAGATCGAGGTGTTGCAGCTCGGTGCCGGTCGCGTCGAGCACGCTAACGGTGACGTCCGCAGCGCCCGGCAATACCGAGTCGCGGGCATTCTTGAATTCGCGACCGACGATTTTCAGCGACACCCAATCCCCCGGCCGATACAGCGGCCGATCGGTGAAGGCATACAGTTTGGTGTCGTAGATTTCGCTGTCGTAATAGAAGTTTTCCGAAACGAACACGCCGCCTTCTTCGTCTTCGCCGATGACGAATGAACGCTCGGGGCTTACGTGTTTCAGGCGCAGCAAACCATCGCTGTCGGTGGCGCCGCTGCTCATTACACCGAGGCCGTCGGTCCACAGCACATTGACCTTCGCCACCGAGCTGCCTTCATGTTTGCGTGCGGCCCAGACCAGCAGTTCGTCACCGGCAATCTTGCTCACCGCCACGGTGTTGGACACAAAGACCATGGTCGTCGCGCGGTACTTGCCGATCAGCGCTTCGACCAGGTACAGACCCGGTTTCAGCTGACCCAACGGAATGTAGACGTTGCCTGGCGCGACGCTGACGAAATCACTTGAAGAGCCGGCCAGATCGACCCCGGCCGGCGGCTGGATCGGCTTGGCCTGCCACAGTGGATAACGGAACTGACTGACCACCGGCAGGCCCGGAATCAGCGCAAATTGGGGTTGCGCGTCGTACGGCGTCGGCGCGGCCATGGCGTCGCCCATTTTCAGTTCCGGCACTTCTTCGGTGACCTGTTTGCGCGACTCGTAGGAGAACGCACGCTGCATCACCCGACGGGATTTGCGGTACCAGTTGTCCCACAGGTACGCGAGGGTGTTGGACAGCCCTTCGCCCTTGAACTGGCCGTCGCTGACCACCCGGTGCAGGTTCTTCTGACGCTTGAGAAAATCCAGCGGCTTGTCGATGCGGTACACCCGAATGTCGGCGCCGCCATACGGTTCCATGCGGAAACGCCGGTAATCACGACCGGGCGCCTCAAGACGCACCATGGCCTGTTCGTCCGCTGCGAAACTGCTGTCGGCGAGCAGAAAGAAGCTTTCGCCGGACACCGGCGTATAGCCGCTGGGCTCGACCGAATCGTCGGCATTCACGCTTGCCAGTGGCAGCAACAGCGCCAGCAGCAGAGGAATTCGGGAGCAGATACGCAGCATGCGGGCACCGGTCATTGGGAGAGAAAATTCAGTCGATAGACGCCGATGAAGTTGGGGTTGGCTGCGTCGGGTATCCATCGGGTGTCCTTCCATGTCATGAGTTGCTGCAGGCTTGCCGAACGCATGCCGTTGTCTGTGGGGGTGGTGGTGCCGGTGTGATAGGCGATGTAGCGGCCCATCCAGATCATCAGGTGCTGGTCGTCGCCCTGATCGAAAAACATCAGGTCACCGGGGCGCGCCTGCGACACATCACGGCTGACCAGATGGCTGTTGAACTGAATCAGTTTGATCGCGTTGACGTAAGGCCCGACCTTGCCGCCGCCCTGCTGCCACTGTTGCGCGAGCTTGCGTTGCTCGTCGCTGAGCACCAGCTCTGGCGGCAGGTAGCGATTGGACAGGCCGTTGCTGCGCAGCCATTTGTCATCGTGGACTTTCAGCGCTTCATTGGCGGCAAAGCGCACCAGCCCGGCGCAGTCCTGCTGATACCAGCGCGGGCTCGGGCCCTGGCTCAGTTGCTCTTGTGCGATACGCACGAACCAGGCGCGGAACACCTGCGATTGCGCAGGATCCAGCGCCGGGGTTTTTATAGGTAGCGAGTCGACGGCGCGGGCGCCCGCACTGAGCAGCAGCGCGAGCAGGCCGAGGCTGCGGATCAGTGCGTTCACAGCGCTTTCCATTCCAGCGGCAGCCACTGCCAGTGGCCGTCCGGCTCACTGCCTTCGGGCAAGGTCAGGGCATATTTGCCATAGCCACCGAGGGTGCGCAGTTTCGGCAGCAGATAGGTTTGCGCGGCGTTGTAGAACACCGGCTCCATGTCCTGCGGCAGGCTGTCGAGGGTTTCCTGCTGCATCAGCCGGGCCATCGAATCCGGACCGAAATAGATCGGCATCAGCACATCTTCAGGCAGCACGTCGGCCATCGGCGGGAAGCGCTTGTCGAGAGTGCCGAGGGCCTTGTCGATGAGTTTGTCGTCGAGCGAAAACAGCAACGTCGAGCCGTGTCGGGCGAGGCTGACTTTCATGAACGCCTTGCCGGATATCGCCTCCGGGTTCTGCGCAGTCTTCGCCGCATACGGACCGAAACTGGAGCTGACCTGGCGCTGCCAGACGTGGCTTTGGCCTTCCTGCTTCTCGACCACCGGGAACACGTTGTCCGCGACGTTGGGCTCGAACGCGCCGACCATCGAGCCGAACAGCTTGCCCAGATCGCCATCGAGCTTGCTGCTGTCTTCGTCTTTCAAACCGGCGACCAGCAGCGGCGTGTACAACCGTGAGTCGGCGTACCAGCACAGACCCGCCGCACCGGCGACGTGCCCGGTCAACGTCTGCGCCACGGCGTCATCGGCGCCGAGCTTGATCAGCAGCGGTTTCTGCGGTTCGGCTGCTACCGGCAAAGTCACGCAGGCGCTGGCGCCCAGCGGCATCGCCTGCCACACCGGTTTGAAATCGAAATCCGGCTGGTTCTGCAGTTCGTCCATGGCCAGGTAGCTGTGCCAGCCCTTGTCGTCCATGTCGAAGCGCAGCCCAGCGAAATTCGGGATAAAGCGCTGATAGCCCATGGCAAGCACGCTGGAATTGACCGACAGCCGCTGCTTGGTTTCAGGGCTCTTCGCCGGCAGACCGAACGCTTCGGGAAAGAGTTTTTCGCCGTTGAGCAATGCCGCCAGCGCTTGCGAGGAAACGTGGCCGGATTCTTCAGACGCGCCGTTTTCCGGGTCGTAGTATTTGGCCGGGTTGGACAACACCACCAGTTTGTCGCCGCGCGAGGCGAACAACAGCGATTTGCTGGCGTTGTAGCTGAGCTGATAGAGCGGGACTTCGTCGCTGCCAACCTTGAGGTTGCCGATGGCGCTGAGCTGGCTGTCATCCAGCGCGACTTTCGCCAGCGGCTCGAGCAGTTTCGCCAGCCCGCCACGATCCATCACCAACAAAAAATCCTTCAAGCGACCATCAGCGCCCCGCCACAGCGCGACATCGGCCGGTTGATCAAAAAGCTGCTCGATCAGGCTGTCCTGCAACTTCAGGTCATGCTCGTAGACGATCCGCCGCAGGCTGCCAATCAGGCCGAGGCGGTCGGCGTGGGTTTCGTAATAGAAGACGAAATCCTCGGTGAGCGTGGCCTTGAGGAACGGCACCGTCAGCAGGTCTTTGGGCAACTGGCTCAGCGAGCGGGTTTCCAGTAACGCGTCCGGGCGGCTAAGACCGAGCTTGTCACTGGCCAGCTCGGCCGGCGGCGCCTTGGGCTTGAGCAGCAGCCAGCCGAAACCGCCCGCCACGCCGGCGATCAGGCACAGCCCGAGCAACAGCAACGGCCAGCGCCGCGGAGGTTTGGCCGGTGGCGTAGTGGCAGCCGGGGTAGCAGTGTTATCGCTCATGTGCACAACATCCGAGTTCATCCGTGGCGGGATGCTTAATAGTTGAAAGTCTTGACCAGCAGCAGATCACCGATCGCGCGCAGGGGCACGATGAAGGTTTCGCGTTTTTCGTCGACGGTGTTTTCGTTGAGCACCAGCGTGATTTGCGAGGTGATCACCTCGTTCTGGTTGCTGGTCTCCTCGAAGTTATAGCCGCCGGCGCCGTAGTTGCCCCAATAGTTGACGTAAACCAGATAGGTGCCGTGCAGCGGCGCCGTCATGGTGAACATTTCCGGACCCGGCCCGTCGACGCCATCCGGGTCGAGACCGCCGCCATTGCTCAGCGCCGGCCGCGCCCAGAACGCATGCTGACCGTCGGGGGTGACAATATGCAGATCGAGTTCGGCTTTCGGGTCGTCCCATCCCAGGACAAGACGAATCCGCGCCGGCGTGCGCAGATTATTGGCTTCATAAAATTGCACACGCTTGAGCGACTGGCCCTCGGCGCTGATCACCTCGACACTGTTGGAACCGGCGCCGAACGCATACGGCCGGGCGAAGCGGCCCTGATCGTCGGTGTACAGATTGAGTGGATTGCCATTCACCGCGAGGCTGTGCGGCGGGCGCATAGGGCCGAGAGCCTTGAGCTGACCCTGGATCATCGCGCGATTGCGCTGCACGCCGCGATCGATCGGCGGCGTCGGATAGGCGACCTGGGGGTTTTCCGTGCGATCGAGCAAGCCGTGATAGCGCCAGCCACCCACCGGCTCCGACAATTCGGCGCTCGGCGCGGCCGCCCACAGCCCCGGCGCACAGGCCAGGCCGATCAGCAGCAACAGAAATGAACGCATGTGATGCCTCCTGCCATGCCCCAACGAAACCTTGCACCCGATCCTCGGCGCTTCACAGCGATGAACTGCGTTTCGTCTGATGAACCCGCGGATGCGGGTCGTCGAAGGCGCGAAGATTAGCGATTCGGCAGTTTTTTAACAATCGGATACATGTGCTTTTGCTGTAGGAATTGCGCCAACCCAGTGGACGATGAGCCGAATAGCCGTCATATTCGGCTCACTAAATGAGCCGAATAGCTTTTCCATTCGGCTCACGAACCGACGCAGGCATTCAAATGGCAACTCAATGGATCTGGCAGCAACCCGATTGGCCGGACTTCAAATGGCAAGCAGAACGCCTGGCGGGTCTGTTGCGCGAATGCGTGCAGGCGCAAGGTCAGCTGATGGGCATGGCGGGGTCGGTCAGTCATGCCCTCGGGGCGCAGACCGAACTCGACGCCCTGCTGCAGAACATCGTGACCTCTTCGGCCATCGAGGGTGAACAACTCAACGTCGGCTCGGTACGCTCATCATTGGCCAGGCGTCTGGGCCTGGAACTGGTTGACGGGAATAGCGTCAGTCCGCGCAGTGAGGGGCTGGCACAACTGATGCTCGATGCGACCCGGCGCTTTGCCGAACCGCTGACCTGCGCGCGCTTGCTTGAGTGGCACCGATGGTTGTTCCCCGATCAAAACAACGACCTTAACGCGAGAGCGATGCACGTTGGCGCGCTGCGCGGTGAAGAGCCTATGCGGGTAGTGTCCGGTCGCATTGATCGCCCGACCGTGCATTTCGAGGCGCCGCCGCGCAAAGGTCTTGAACGGCAACTGGAGCAGTTTCTCGACTGGTTCGAAGCGAGCCGGAATCAAACTGCACTGGACCCTCTGCTGCGCGCCGGCATCGCGCATTTCTGGTTCGTGACCTTGCACCCTTTCGATGATGGCAATGGCCGTCTGACCCGCACCATCACCGATCTGGCGCTGGCGCAGGGTGAGGCGCAGGCGATCCGTTTCTACGCCATGTCGGCAAGCATCCTTGATGATCGCTCGGGCTATTACCGGATTCTGGAGTCGAGCCAGAAAGCCACCCTCGACATCACTGAGTGGCTCGACTGGTTCCTGCAAACCTTGCTGCGCAGTCTGCGCCAGGCGATTGCGCGCATCGACAGCGTCCTCGGCAAGACGCGCTTCTGGCAGGCGCACCGCGAATCGGAGCTGTCCGTCGAACAGGTAAAGGTGCTCAATCGATTGCTAGACGGCGGCGAACGCGGCTTCGAACAGGGCATCAGTGCCGGGCAATACCAGGCGGTGGCGAAGGTGTCGAAAGCCACCGCGACCCGGCATCTTGCCGAGCTACTGGACAAGGGTTGCCTGCAGCGCTTGCCCGGAGGGGGCCGCAGTACGCGCTATCGGATCAACTATCCGGACTGATCGCTGAATCATTGAGTCTGCGCCCGGCGCCAGCTCCGCTCATTTGCCCATACCCCCCCTATCTGCTAGTGTCGCGCCGGTTTAACGTCTACCGGAAATTGCCGCCATGGCCCGCAAAAAAGCTGCACTGGATTTCGAACAGTCCCTCGCCGACCTGCAAACACTGGTCGAGCGTCTGGAGAACGGGGAATTGTCGCTGGAAGACTCGCTGACCGCTTTCGAGCAGGGCATCGGTCTGACCCGTGATTGCCAGGCAGCGCTGGCGCAGGCCGAGCAGAAGGTGCAAGTGCTGCTGGAGCGCGATGGCGAACTCGCCGAGGAACCCTTCGACGCGGAACAGCCAGAATGATTGCAGCGTATTCGGCGACCAGCCAGGCCCGAGTCAACGCGGCGCTGGAGAGCCTGTTCACTGCACCGTTGCCGGAGTTGGCGCGGCTCTACGAAGCCATGCGCTACAGCGTGATGAACGGCGGCAAACGCGTACGCCCGTTGCTGGCTTACGCCGCGTGCGAAGCGCTCGGTGGCGAAGCCGAGCAAGCCAACGGCGCGGCCTGCGCGGTGGAGCTGATCCACGCGTATTCGCTGGTGCACGACGATTTGCCGGCGATGGACGACGATGATTTGCGTCGCGGCCAACCCACCACCCACAAGAAATTCGATGAAGCTTGCGCGATTCTCGCCGGTGACGGCTTGCAGAGTCTGGCGTTCAGCGCCCTGCTCGACCCGCGCCTGAGCAACTGCAGCAGCGACACTCGCCTGCAAATGGTCACCGCGCTGGCCCAGGCCGCAGGCCCGGCGGGCATGGTCGGCGGCCAGGCCATCGATCTCGGCTCGGTGGGCTTGAAACTCGATCAGAAAGCCCTCGAACAGATGCACCGGCACAAGACCGGTGCGCTGATCGAAGTCAGCGTGCGCCTGGGCGCCCTCGCCAGCGGCCGGGCCGAGGCGGACGAACTGAAGTCCCTGCAGACTTATGCACAGGCCATAGGTCTGGCGTTTCAGGTTCAGGACGACATTCTCGACGTCGAAAGCGATACCGCGACCCTCGGCAAACGCCAGGGCGCCGACATCGCCCGCGACAAGCCGACCTACCCTGCGCTGCTCGGCCTCGACGCGGCCAAAGCCTATGCGCTGGAGCTGCGTGATCAGGCGCTGCACGCCCTGCGACCGTTTGACGCGGCGGCCGAGCCGTTGCGTGAGCTGGCCCGGTATATCGTCGAGCGGCGCAACTGACGGCGAATCGGCCAAAAAAGACCAACGCGTGGGCAGGGGCCGATGCATCAGGTAAACTGCCGCATCTTCTATACCTATAACGATTCGCCTGATGCCCACGACGTTTCATGAGATTCCCCGCAAGCGCCCGACCACGCCCCTGCTCGACCGCGCGAACACGCCGGACGGCCTGCGCCGGTTAGGCGAAGCCGAGCTGGAAACCCTGGCCGATGAGTTGCGCCTGGAACTGCTCTACACGGTCGGCCAGACCGGTGGGCATTTCGGTGCCGGCCTGGGCGTGATCGAGCTGACCATCGCGCTGCATTACGTCTTCGACACGCCGGACGACCGTTTGCTGTGGGACGTCGGCCATCAGGCGTATCCGCACAAGATCCTCACCGGCCGTCGCGAGCGCATGGCCAGCCTGCGCCAGAAGGACGGCATTGCCGCGTTCCCGCGCCGCTCCGAGAGCGAGTACGACACCTTTGGCGTCGGCCACTCCAGCACTTCGATCAGCGCCGCGCTGGGCATGGCGATTGCCGCGCGCCTGCAGGACAGCGATCGCAAGGCCATCGCGGTGATCGGCGATGGCGCGTTGACTGCCGGCATGGCCTTCGAGGCGCTGAACCACGCGCCGGAAGTCAACGCCAACATGCTGGTGATCCTCAACGACAACGACATGTCGATATCGCGCAACGTCGGCGGGTTGTCGAATTATCTGGCGAAGATCCTTTCCAGCCGCACCTACGCGAGCATGCGCGAAGGCAGCAAGAAAGTCCTCTCGCGCCTGCCGGGCGCCTGGGAAATCGCCCGTCGCACCGAAGAATACGCCAAAGGCATGCTGGTCCCCGGCACGCTGTTCGAAGAGCTGGGCTGGAACTACATCGGCCCGATCGACGGCCACGATTTGCCGACCCTGATCGCCACGCTGCGCAACATGCGCGACCTCAAAGGCCCGCAGTTCCTGCACATCGTCACCAAGAAAGGCAAAGGCTTCGCCCCGGCGGAAGTCGACCCGATCGGTTACCACGCCATCACCAAACTCGAGCCGCTGGACGCGCCGGCTGCTGCGCCGAAAGCCGCCAGCGGGCCGAAGTACTCGGCGGTGTTCGGCGAGTGGCTGTGCGACATGGCCGCCAGCGACCCACGTCTGGTCGGGATTACCCCGGCGATGAAGGAAGGCTCGGATCTGGTGGCGTTCAGCGAACGCTTCCCGCTGCGCTACTTCGACGTGGCGATTGCCGAGCAACACGCGGTGACGTTCGCCGCGGGCATGGCCTGCGAAGGCGCGAAACCGGTGGTGGCGATTTACTCGACGTTCCTGCAGCGCGGTTACGACCAGCTGGTGCATGACGTCGCCGTACAGAACCTCGACGTGCTGTTCGCCATCGACCGCGCCGGTCTGGTGGGCGAAGACGGCCCGACCCACGCCGGCAGCTTCGACCTGTCGTACCTGCGCTGCATCCCGGGCATGCTCATCATGACGCCGAGCGATGAAAACGAACTGCGCAAGATGCTCACCACCGGTCACCTGTTCAACGGCCCGGCGGCAGTGCGTTACCCGCGCGGCAGCGGCCCGAATGCGAACATCGAGAAAGACCTTGAACCGATTGAAATCGGCAAAGGCATCGTCCGCCGTCAGGGCAGCAAAGTCGCCCTGCTGGTGTTCGGCGTGCAACTGGCCGAAGCGTTGAAAGTCGCCGAGAAGCTTGATGCCACGGTGGTCGACATGCGCTTCGTCAAACCTTTGGACGAAGCCTTGGTTCGCGAAATCGCCGCCAGCCACGAGCTGCTGGTGACCATCGAGGAAAACGCGATCATGGGCGGTGCCGGTGGCGCGGTCAGCGAATTCCTCGCGCGCGAGAACATCCTCAAGTCGATGCTGCACCTGGGCTTGCCGGATATCTACGTCGAGCACGCAAAGCCTGCGCAGATGTTGGCCGAATGCGGTCTGGATGAAGCCGGGATCGAAGCGTCGATTCGTCAGCGGCTGGCATTGCTCGACCGCTAACTCGCTGAACACACAATACCTGTGGGAGCGGGCTTGCCCGCGAAGGCGTCGGCACAGTCAACCTCGATGTTGAATGTACCGGCCTCTTCGCGGGCAAGCCCGCTCCCACAGTGTTTTGTGGAAGCATAAAGTTTGTGTACATCTGCAATTTCTCACGGACCACCGATGAACCTCTCGCGCCTCGCCCTGCCTCTCTTCCTGCTGCCGACCGCCAGCGCTGTCGCCGATACCTTCGAACGCGATCAGGCCCTGAAGCTGCCCGACACACTGATCAGCGCCAACCGCCAGGTCGAAGCCCGCAACGACAGCAGCGCCGCCAATACCGTGTTCACCCGCGAAGACATCGACCGCCTGCAACCGAGCGACGTACCGGACTTGCTGCGCCGCGTGCCGGGCGTACAAGTGGCACAGACCGGCGGGCGCGGCAGTCTGCCGGGGATTTACATCCGCGGCACACAGTCGGCGCAGAGTCTGGTGCTGGTCGATGGCCAACGCATCGGCAACTCAACGTCCGGTGACAGCAACCTGCAGCATTTGAATATCGAGCAGATCGAACGCGTCGAAGTGCTGCGTGGTTCACGCTCGGTGATTTACGGCAGCGATGCGATTGGCGGCGTCATCCAGATCTTCACCCGCCGCGGCAACGGCCAAGGCTTGCAGCCACGCCTGCACATGGGCTTGGGCAGCAACCAGAGCTGGGAGCGCAGCCTCGGCTTGTCCGGGGGCGACGACAAAACCCGCTTCAACCTTGGCGCCAGCCTCGATGAAAGCGCCGGCATCGACCGCACTCACGACTCCTACCCGAGCGACGGCGATCACGATGCCTACCGCAACAAATCCGTCAGCCTGAGCCTCAGCCATGCGCTGACCGACGACATCGAAGTCGGCGCCAATCTGCTGGATAACCGTGGTAAAAGTGAATTCGACAATCCGTTCGGCCGCTTCGACCCGGTTACGTTCGAGTCGCTGCAGCAACAGCCCTACAGCGATTTCAACGTCAGCAGCCTCAACAGCTACGTCGACGCGCGGGTCAATGAACGCTGGAAAACCCGCCTCGAGTTTGGCCACACAGAGAACCGCGAAAAAACCTTCGACAAGCTCAGCGAAGAGCGCTCAGTGTTCAATACTTACCGTGATTCGGTGAACTGGCAGAACGACCTGACCCTTGATCCGCGCAACAGCCTGATTCTCGGCGGCGACTGGTACGAAGACCGCATCAACAGCAGCACCGCGTTCGACGAGGACAGCCGCTGGAACCGCGCCGCATTCATCCAGCATCGCTACCAGGGCGACAGTTTTTCCACCGAGCTGGGTCTGCGTCACGACGACAATCAGCAATTCGGCAGTCAGAACACCTGGAGCGGCACGTTCAGCCTGCCGCTTAACCCGGACAACGACCTGTTGCTGAGCTACAGCGAAGGCTTCCGTGCGCCGACCTTCAATGACCTGTACTACCCGGATTTCAGTAACCCCGACCTGAAACCGGAAACCTCGAAAAGCTACGAGCTGCAATGGCGCAGCCAGTTGAGCGACCGCAGTCGCCTCGAGGCGTCGATTTATCGCACCGATCTGGAAGACGCGATCATCTTCGGCAGCAATTCACGCCCGGAAAACGTCGCTTCAGCGCGGATTAATGGTTTTGAAGCGGCACTGAAACAGGAGCTGTTCGGTTGGCAGAGCAACTTGGGCGTCTCGATCATCGACCCGCGCGACCGCGACAGCGGGCACACCCTGGCACGCCGTGCGCGGCGGACACTGAGTTGGGATCTGGATCGGCAGTTCGACCGCATGAGCCTGGGCGCGAGCTGGCAGACGGTAAGCAGCAGTTATGACGATCGCGACAACCAGCAATCATTGGGTGGCTATGCGCTGTTCGGCTTGCGCAGCAGTTGGGCTTTGAATCGCGAGATCAAGCTGGATCTGAAGGTCGATAACATTTTCGACAAGGGTTACAGCCGGGCCAATTACAGCTATGACGGCAATTCGTATGGGTATCGCGAGGAAGGTCGGGTGTGGATGTTTGGGGTGAGCTGGACGCCGGAGCTCTGATCCTTTTTTGGTGATTTGCGGGCCTCTTCGCGAGCAGGCTCGCTCCCACAGTGGATCTCTGTTGCGCTCAGATCCCGGGTTAAAACCCAATCAAAGGTGGGAGCGAGCCTGCTCGCGAATGCAGGCGCTGCGGTCTCAACGGTCGGGCGCAATCAACCGGCAAAGCTTTGCAGTTGCCTCAATCATCTGCCCGCTAGGTCTTTCAAGCCCTTTGTCAGCAACCAACAATAACCGCCCCTGCTTCACCGCCGCCGCCTGCGACCAGCTCTTCCACGCCTCCAACTGCGCCTGATCCCCCGCCAGTATCACCTCGGGATCACGCTGCAACACCGCCTCGACACTCACTTGCGGCGCTGGCAGATTGAGGTCGGCGAAGACATTGCGCGCCCCGCAGACCTCAAGCGCATCGCTGATGATTTGCCCGCCGCCAATGGTGTACAGCGGCTTGTCCCAGACCTGATAGAACACTCGCAACGGCACCTCGCGGCGATAGCGCTGGCGCAGGTCGGCAAGCTGTTGGCGCAAATAGTCCGCGCGCTTCAGTCCGCGCTCCGGTCGTCCCAGGCGCGTGGCAATCGCTTCGATCTGGTTTATCAGTTGTTCGAGGGAATGCGGCTCGACGACGAAAGTCGCGATACCGAGGCGCTTGAGCTGATCACGCTGCGCTGCGCCGACACTGCCGGGCCAGAGCAATAACAGGTCAGGTTTGAGGCTGAGCAAACGCTCGATGTCGAGCTGGCCGTAACGTCCAACCGAGGCGACATGCGCAATCGGCGCGGGGCGCTCCCCGGCATCGAGCACGCCGACCAGCAGATCGGCTGAATCCAGTTCAACGACAATTTCCGACAACGACGGGGCGAGGCTGACCACGCGCAGATCCGCTAACACCGGCCCAGCACCGATCAGCAGCAGAACCGCCAGCCAGAGCCGGCGCATCAGCCGAGTTGACGCGGAATACGGTAGAGATAAAACAGCACCGCCGTCGACAGCGCCAGCAACATCAGCGGCACGGCTTCGAGGCCGACGAACACCGCCAGCGCACCGATCCACGCCGGCAGGGATGCGACCAGGAACGCCGCGCGACGGCGCGCCGCAAGCGCAATCCACGCGGCCGGTTCATCGGGCGTATCGAGGGCTTTTTGCGTGGCGATCAGCGCATGTTTGTAGCGGCCGAAAAACTTCAGGCTGACGAACATCGACGCGACGCCGGCGATGAACAACGGCATCGCCAAGACGGGCAGCAGCCCCTCACCCGCGCCGAACAACGCATTGATGACGAACAGCGGTACCAGCGCCAGCGCCAGGTACTGCCACCAGGCCACCGACAATCGGCGCCGCACCTGTCCGCGCGTCACGCGCGGTCGACCTCGCCCTGGTGCTCGTTGCCCATCATGTGGTCGAGCTTGCTGGCCTTGGTCGCCAGGTAGAGCTTGTTGTGCGGGTTGTGGCCGGTGTGCAGCGGCACACGCTCGGCGACGACGATGCCCATCTCGGTCAAGGCTTTGACCTTGCGTGGATTGTTGGTCATCAGACGCAGGGATTTGACTCCCAAATGTTCGAGCATCGGCAGGCACATGGCGTAGTCGCGCTGATCGGCGGCAAAGCCCAGACGTTCATTGGCTTCTACGGTGTCGGCGCCGCCGTCCTGCAATTCGTAGGCGCGGATCTTGTTCAACAGACCGATGCCGCGGCCCTCCTGACGCAGATACAGCAGAACGCCACGACCTTCGCGGGCGATCGCCTGCAGGGCGGCGTCCAGTTGCGAGCCACAGTCGCAACGCTGGCTGAACAAGGCATCGCCGGTCAGGCATTCGGAGTGCAAACGGCCGAGTACCGGAGCGCCGTCGGCAATTTCACCCAGGCTCAGCACGACGTGCTCGCGGCCGGTGGTTTCATCGAGAAACCCGTGCATGGTGAATTGCGCATAAGGCGTTGGCAGCTTGCAAGCGGCAACAAAGACGACAGGCACCGTTGTGCTCCTGATCTGAAGAGTCTGAAATTCGCAGGCCGGCATTGTAACAGCAGGTTCCTACAGACGCTTAGGCTGAATTATCAGCGATAACGATCAAAAAGTTTGATGACAGACCGCCTTGCATCGGTCCCTTGTAGGAGTGAGCCTGCTCGCGATAGCGGACTGACATTCAACATTGATGTCGACTGATCTACCGCTATCGCGAGCAGGCTCACTCCTACAGGGGATGTGTGTTGGGCTTCAGTTTGCGTCAAACGGATACGGCTGCTTCCACTTCTCGAAAATCGGCCTCAGCTCGCCACTCTTGACCAATTGCGCCATGCGCCGGTCAAACAGGGCCATCAACGACCTGGCTTGCGGAGTGTCGGCGAAGCCGAGGAACACCGGCAATTCAGCCAGATGTGTAGCGCGATATTGAAGCGGATCGGGCGCTGTTCGCATCACGACTTCTATCTCGGACAGCGCATCGATATAGAAATCGGCCCGCCCCTGCTTGAGCATCGACAGGATGCCGCTGCGCCGCTGGATCTGGTTGAAGCGCTTGATGTTCGGCAGGTAGTTTTCGTAGCGATAACCGCGCACCCACGCCAGGCGATATTTGCTGAGGGTCGTCAGCGTTGGCGCCGGATTGCTCGAAAGGCCCAGGGCATGGATATGGTCGGTATCGAAATTCCAGTGCGGGTAAACAACCTGCTCGGCTTCATCGCGATAGGAGCCGACCATGGCATCGACCTCTTTCAACTGCACCAGCCCGATCGAGCGGGTGTACGGTACCGTGCGGATATCAAGCTTCACACCGGCCGGCTCGAACACCTTGCGCAGTAAGTCCCACGCCAGGCCATGGCCGTCGGCGGCGCTATAGTCTTCCCAGTCTTCGCTGGCCAGATGGATCACCGCAGGCGTCGGCGCTTCGTGCGCATGGGCGAACGCGCCCAACAGAGCCAAAACCAGCATCGCCAACCCGCGTCGCAGCATTTACCTGCCCCTCACTTGCCCCTGACCCTGATCAGGCGAACAGCCATACCAGCCCCTGCATCGCCAGCCAGGCAAACACCCCGGCGAGCACGTCGTCGAGCATGATGCCGACGCCGCCATGCACGTGTTTGTCGATCCAACGGATCGGCCACGGCTTGAGAATATCGAAAAAGCGAAACACCAGAAATCCCGCGAGCAGCCAGTACCAGCCTTCCGGCACCAGCCACAAGGTGATCCACATGCCGACCATTTCGTCCCAGACGATGCCTTCGTGGTCGTGCACGCGCAGATCATCGGCGACTTTGCCGCACAGCCAGAAGCCGAACAGCATGGTGATGCCCAGCATCAGCCAGTAACCCCAGTCGGGCAGCATCTGCCACAACGGAATGAACGGCAGCGCCACCAGCGAGCCCCAGGTGCCCGGGGCTTTGGGCAGCGTGCCGGAACCGAAGCCGAACGCGAGGAAATGCCAGGGGTTGCGCCAGACCGACGGCGGCACGAAGTCAGCCGGAACCTGTTTCGGGTGATCTGTCACGGTGTCTCCTGAAAATGTTGATAACCGCGGGTATGCGGGGTGATATCGCGACCGTCACGATCCAGCAGCACCACGCCCTGGCCGTCGCTGACGCGGCCGATCACATGGATCGGCCAACCGGCAGCCAGCAGTGCCGGGAGTTCGACGGACGGCAGCGTAAAGGCCAGTACGTAATCATCGCCACCGCTCAGCGCTGCACGCTCGGCACCGCGCTGACCGAGAAACGCCACTAAGGCATCCGACAACGGTACACGCTCGCGTTCAATCTCAAGTCGCACCTTCGACGCCAGCGCGATATGGCCGCAGTCGGCGAGCAGGCCGTCAGAGATGTCCAGCGCCGCTGTAGCTTTTCCCCGCAAGGCCTGACCGAGGGCCAGTTGCGGCTGTGGCGACCAGTAATGATCAAGCAGTGGCAGGGCGATTTCGGCCGCGGCGTCACGCTGCCCCAGCACCAGCGGCAACGCCCCGGCGGCATTGCCCAACTCACCGCCGACACAGAGCAGGTCGCCGGGTTGCGCACCGCTGCGGGTCAAGGCTTGGCCCATGGGTACGCGACCGAACACCGTGACCGTCAGGCTCAACGGGCCACGTGTGGTGTCGCCGCCAACCAGCGTTACGCCGCAACTCTGCGCCATGCGGTTCAAACCGCGGGCATAGGCTTGCAGCCAATCGGCGGTCACCGTCGGCACAGTCAGGGCAAGGGTAAAGGCAACGGGCGTGGCGCCCATGGCGGCCAGGTCGCTGACCGCGACGGCCAGCGAGCGCTGACCGAGCAGAAACGGATCGCACGGGTCGGCGAAATGCACACCGGCCACCAGCGTATCGGTAGAAATGGCCAACTGCTCCCCAACGGGAACCGTCAGCAAGGCACAGTCATCGCCAATCCCGAGAGCAACGCCTTCGCCGCCCTGCGCACAAGGCGCGGCGGCGAAGAAATTGCGGATCAGCTCAAACTCGCCCATGACTGAGACAAAGTGCTCAAGCGCCAATCAGCGCTTGAACGCCTTCACTTCAGCTTCACGCAGGCGCGGGGCCAGCTTGTCGAGCACGCCGTTGACGAACTTGTGGCCGTCGGTCGAACCGAAGACTTTCGCCAGCTCGATACCTTCGTTGATCACCACGCGGTACGGTACGTCGACGCGCTTGAGCAGTTCCCAGGTGGACAGGCGCAGAACCGCCAGTTCAACCGGGTCCAGCTCTTCGATCGCCAGATCCAGGCAAGGCGTCAGGGCAGTGTCGATTTCGCTCTTGAACTGCGGAACCCCGTGCAGGATCTCGCGGAAGTAGGCGCCATCGACATCGGTGAAATCGTTATCAACGCGAAACTGCGCTTCGATCTCGTTCAGCGATTGCTTGGCCATGTGCCACTGGTACAGCGCCTGAGTCGCGAGCTGACGGGCTTCGCGACGCTTGACGCTTTTCGAGGGCTTGCCGGCATCCGCAGGTTTCGGATCGCGCGGGTTGAAACGATCGCTTTCGTCGCTAATCACTTGGCCTCCAACTGCGCCAGCAGGCTGACCATTTCCAGAGCGGACAGGGCAGCTTCGGCACCTTTGTTACCGGCCTTGGTGCCGGAACGTTCGATGGCTTGCTCGATGGAATCAACGGTCAGGACGCCGAAAGCGACCGGCACGCCGAACTCCATGGACACCTGAGCCAGACCCTTGGTGCATTCGCCCGCCACGTATTCGAAGTGCGGGGTGCCGCCACGAATGACCGCGCCGAGGGCGATGATTGCGGCGAACTCGCCTTTCTGCGCGACTTTCTGCGCAACCAGCGGGATTTCGAAGGCGCCCGGTGCGCGGATGATGGTGATGTCGCTTTCGCTCACGCCGTGGCGAACCAGGGCATCAACGGCACCGCTGACCAGGCTTTCAACCACGAAGCTGTTGAAGCGGCCCACTACCAGAGCGTAGCGGCCTTTGGGGGCGATGAAGGTACCTTCGATGGTCTTCAGGGTCATTCGTCAGTTCTCTTAAAGAGCCGGGACGCGTCTGCTACGCGCCCCTCAGTGATTATTTGCCGCGAATTGCAGTCCGCAAACAGCCGGTCATTATTCGGAGGGCACGTATTCTACAACTTCCAGATCGAAACCGGATATCGCATTGAACTTCATCGGTGCGCTCATCAAACGCATTTTGCGCACGCCGAGGTCGCGCAGGATCTGCGAACCGGCACCGACGATGCTGTAGGTGGTCGGTTTTTTCGGCGCTGGCTGATCGCCGGTTTCGCGGATGTGCGCCAGCAATACATCACCATCGAGCGGATGGCCGAGCAACAACACCACGCCGCTGCCCGCCTCGGCGACCGCAGCCATGGCGGCGCGCAGGCTCCAGCGGCCCGGTTGCTTGACCATCAACAGGTCGCGCAGCGGGTCCATGTTGTGCACGCGTACCAGCGTCGGCTCTTCGGCGCAAACAGTGCCCAAGGTCAGTGCCATGTGCACGTCGCCTTCCACCGAATCACGATAGGTCACCAGGTTGAATTGGCCCAGTTCGCTGTCCAGCGGCTGCTCGGCAATCCGCTGAACGGTACGTTCGTGGATCATCCGGTAGTGGATCAGGTCGGCGATGGTGCCGATCTTGATGTTGTGCTCAGCGGCGAAGGCTTCGAGTTCGGCGCGACGGGACATGGTGCCGTCGTCGTTCATCACTTCGCAGATCACCCCGCTTGGCTCGTAACCCGCCATGCGCGCCAGATCGCACGCCGCTTCGGTGTGGCCGGCGCGCGCGAGGGTGCCGCCGGCCTGGGCCATCAGCGGAAAGATGTGGCCCGGGCTGACGATGTCTTCAGCCTTGGCGTCTTTGGCGGCAGCCGCCTGCACGGTGCGCGCGCGGTCAGCAGCGGAGATGCCGGTGGTCACGCCTTCGGCGGCTTCGATCGAGACGGTGAATTTGGTGCCGAAGCCGGAACCGTTGCGCGGCGCCATCAACGGCAGCTTCAACAGCTCGCAGCGCTCGCGGCTCAACGGCATGCAGATCAGGCCACGGGCGTGCTTGGCCATGAAGTTGATGTGCGCAGCCGTGCAGCATTCGGCCGCCATGATCAGGTCGCCTTCGTTCTCGCGGTCTTCGTCATCCATGAGAATGACCATCTTGCCTTGGCGGATGTCTTCAACCAGTTCTTCGATGCTATTGAGCGCCACAAGGCACCCCCTTCTTTTGAATTATTTAAGGTAGCCGTTCTGGGCCAGAAAGCTTTCGGTGATCGTGCTGCCGGCGGTCTTCTCGGCGGCCTTGTCACCCAGCAGCAGGCGCTCCAGATAACGCGCCAGCAGGTCGACCTCAAGGTTCACCCGGCGACCTGGCTGGTACGACGCCATAATGGTTTCGCTGAGGGTGTGCGGGATGATCGTCAACATGAATTCGGCGCCATCGACCGCGTTCACGGTCAGGCTGGTGCCGTCGACAGTGATCGAGCCTTTATGGGCGATGTACTTGGCCAGCTCCTTCGGCGCGCGAATGCAGAATTCCACGGCGCGGGCATTGTCGCTGCGCGATACCACTTCGCCGACACCGTCGACGTGGCCGCTGACCAGATGCCCGCCGAGACGGGTGGTCGGGGTCAGGGCTTTTTCCAGATTGACCGGGCTGCCGCTTTTCAGGTCGTTCATGGCGGTGCAATCGAGGGTTTCACGGCTGACATCGGCGGCAAAACCGTTGCCCGGCAGCTCAACGGCGGTCAGGCAGACCCCGTTGACGGCGATGCTGTCGCCGAGTTTGACGTCGCTCAGGTCGAGCTTGCCGGTGTCGACATGCACACGCACATCGCCGCCCTTGGGGGTCAGTGCACGGATGCTGCCGATGGATTCGATGATGCCGGTAAACATGGGGTTCTCCTTGAGAACGGGGCCAGCGCTAAGGCGATGGCCGGGAATTATACGCGCGCCGCAGGGACAGGGCGGGCAGTGACTCGCCAGTCATCGCCGACCGCACGGATTTCAGTGATTTCCAGCTCAGGCGCATCCTTCATTTGAGCCAACGGCCAGTCGAGCAGCGGACGCGCCGTGGAGCCGAGAAACTTGCCGGCCATAAAGATCACGAACTCGTCGACCAGACCAAGCTGCGCGAAAGCCCCGGCCAGACGCGGGCCTGCCTCGACCAGCACCTCGTTGACGCCGCGGTGGGCCAGTTCCAGCAGCAGTTGATGCAGATCGACCTGGCCGTCATCGCCCGGCACGATCAGACATTCCGGGCCGTTGGCATACTGTTCTTCGACGGCCACGCAGGTGGCGACCAGCGCCGGGCCGGCCTTGAAGAACGGCGCATCCAGCGGCACCCGCAGGCGGCCGTCGATCAGCACGCGCAACGGCGGGCGACTCATGACTTGCGCGGTTTGCTCGGCGTCCAGACCCAACTCGTCAGCACGTACGGTCAAGCGCGCGCCATCGGCCAGCACGGTATCGGCGCCGGTCAGCACCACCGCTGCCTCGGCGCGCAAGCGCTGGACCGCCGAACGCGCCGCAGGGCCGGTGATCCATTGGCTCTCGCCGCTCTCCATCGCCGTGCGGCCATCGAGGCTCATCGCCAGTTTGACCCGCACAAACGGCAAGCCGTGCTCCATGCGTTTCAGAAAGCCTTGATTGAGTGCGCGCGCTTCGGCCTCCAGCACGCCGCTTTCGGTGGCGATGCCGGCATCGGCCAGGCGCTGCAAACCGCGTCCGGCAACTTGCGGATTGGGGTCACGCATCGCTGCCACTACCCGCGCCATGCCGGCATTCACCAGCGCATCGGCGCACGGCGGCGTGCGGCCATGGTGACTGCACGGTTCGAGGGTGACGTAAGCGGTGGCGCCGCGCGCCTGCTCACCGGCAGCGCGCAACGCGTGAACTTCAGCGTGCGGTTCGCCGGCGCGTTCATGCCAGCCTTCGCCGACAATCTGCCCGTCGCGCACCACCACGCAACCGACCCGCGGGTTGGGATGGGTGGTGTAGTGACCTTTGCGCGCCAGTTCCAGCGCGCGCGCCATGAAATGCGCGTCGAGAATGGCCTGCTCGGCGGCGGTCATTCTTGCACCGGTTCGCGGGCGAGGCGGTCGATCTCTTCGCGGAATTCGTTGAGGTCCTGGAAGCGTTTGTACACCGAGGCGAAACGGATGTAGGCGACTTCATCGAGCTTTTGCAGTTCGGCCATCACCAGTTCGCCGACGACGAGGGATTTGACCTCGCGCTCGCCGGTGGCGCGCAACTTGTGCTTGATGTGGACCAGAGAGGATTCGAGGCGCTCGACGCTCACCGGACGTTTCTCCAGCGCGCGCTGCATGCCGGCACGGAGTTTTTCTTCGTCGAACGGCTGACGGCTACCGTCGGTTTTGATCAGGCGCGGCAACACCAGTTCGGCCGTCTCGAACGTCGTGAAACGTTCGCCGCAGGCCAGGCATTCACGCCGGCGGCGCACCTGTTCGCCCTCGGCGACCAGACGCGAGTCGATGACCTTGGTGTCGTTGGCACCGCAGAAGGGACAGTGCATGGTGGCTGGCAACAAAAAAAGGGAGGGCCATGGTAGCGCATCCCGGTGGCAAGACAAGCCATAGCCTTTGCGGTATACAGAACGGCATGATCGTTTGATCCATGGAATTCATTCTGCCGGAGCCTCCAATGCCGTTACGTCCGCTCGTATTGCTCAGTATTTTCAGCCTGCTGGTGGCCTGTGGCAGCGACGCACCCAAGCCGCAACCGCCGACACCTGGCCCTGCGCCGCAACAAGCACAGAAAAAAGCCAAAGAGGCCGCCGAACTCGGCCCGCTGCCGGCCTATCAACGTGAGCTGAGCGGCACCCTGCAAGGCGTACCCGCCGGAGCCGAAGTCGAGCTGGCGCTGCTGGTGATCGATGAAAAGGATCGCCCGCAACAACTGCTCGCCAGCTCCAGTCTGATCGGCACCAATCAGCTCCTGCCTTTCCGCCTGCGCTTCAATCCGGAAGCCTTCCCGGCCGGTGCGCGGGTTGAGCTGCGCGGGCGCGCCAGCCAGTCCGGCCAGTTGATTCTGCACCTGCCGTCGCAGACCATCACCCAGCCGACCACCCAGGCGCTGGGCCAACTGCAATTTGTCAAAGCCCCATGACGGCACCGCTCGACCTGCAAAAGGCCTTGGGCGAATTGCTCGGCGACGCCAGACTGAAAGCCTGCGCGTTGCCGGACACCGATTTGCAGCTGTGGCTGATCGACGGCGACAACATGGCCCGCGAATTCAGCCAGGAAGAGACCCAGCGCATCCTGCACGAGCCGCCCTACTGGAGTTTCTGCTGGGCCAGCGGGCTGGCGGTGGCGCGCTATCTGGCGGCGTTTCCCGAGTGGGTGCGCGGCAAGCGCGTACTGGATTTCGGCGCCGGTTCCGGAATTGCCGGGATCGCGGCGGTGAAAGCCGGCGCGCTGGAAGTGGTGGCCTGCGATCTCGATCCGTTGGCGATTGCTGCGTGCCGGGCGAATGCTGTGTTGAATGATGTCGAGATGAGTTATTCGACCGACTTCTTCGCCGAGGCCGATCGCTTCGATCTGATCCTGGTTGCGGACGTGCTGTACGACCGGGCGAATCTGCCGCTGCTCGATGCCTTTCTCAGCCGTGGCCGCGAGGCGCTGGTGGCGGATTCGCGGGTGCGGGACTTTCGCCATCCGCTGTATGAGCGAATTGAAATGCTTGAGGCGATGACCCTCCCCGATCTGGCCGAGCCCGAAGAATTCAGACATGTCAGCCTCTACCATGCGCGGCGCTAGCTAAAAGCATCGCGGGCAAGCCCGCTCCCACAGTGACCGAGTCGAACCAACATTTGGTATACGACACAGAACCCTGTGGGAGCTGGTTTGCCAGCGATGGCGTCTTGCTTAGCGGTACACCTCTCAAATCTGCCCTGCTTCCGGCCACACCCCACCAAGCCTTATAGTTGCCCCATCCACGCTTTGACGAGATCCCCCATGAGTGAGCAAACGCCGTACATCTTCGACGCCACGACGGCCGATTTCGACCAGTCGGTGATCGAGGCTTCTTTCAACAAACCGGTGCTGGTGGATTTCTGGGCCGAATGGTGCGCGCCGTGCAAGGCGCTGATGCCGATGTTGCAAGGCATCGCCGAGAGCTATCAGGGCGAGTTGCTGCTGGCCAAGGTCAATTGCGACGTCGAACAGGACATCGTTGCCCGCTTCGGCATACGCAGCCTGCCGACCGTGGTGCTGTTCAAGGACGGTCAACCGGTCGACGGTTTTGCCGGTGCGCAACCGGAGTCCGCGGTGCGCGCCCTGCTGGAACCGCATGTAAAAATGCCGCCTCCGGCAGCTGCTGACCCGTTCGAACAGGCTCAGGCGCTGTTCGATGATGGGCGGTACGCCGACGCCGAAGCGGCGCTGGTAGTTATGCTCCAGGAGGACAACAGCAATGCCAAGGCGCTGATTCTGTATGCACGCTGCCTGACCGAGCGCGGTGAGCTGAGCGAAGCGCAGACCGTGCTCGACGCGGTCAAGAGTGACGAGCACAAAGCGGCACTGGCCGGCGCCAAGGCGCAGATCCAGTTCCTCGGGCTGGCCCGTGACCTGCCGGACGCCGCCGAGCTGAAAAGCCGTCTGGCGCAAAACCCGCAGGACGACGAAGCGGCGTATCAACTGGCGATCCAGCAACTGGCGCGTCAGCAATACGAGGCGGCGCTGGAAGCCCTGCTCAAACTGTTCATCCGCAACCGCAGCTACGGCGAAGGCCTGCCGCACAAGACCCTGCTGCAAGTGTTCGAACTGCTCGGCAACGATCACCCGCTGGTGACCGCTTACCGCCGCAAGGTCTTCGCCGCGCTGTACTAAGCGTTCACTCGATCCAGCTATAGAGCGGCGTGTCGGCGCCGCTCTGCACTTTCACCTGCGAACTGTGGCGCAAGCGCACCAGCAAACGCTTGCCGGCCGCCGCACTGCCGGTCAGCCCTTCCAACTGATCAAGCAGGTCCGGCCCGCTGAGCTGCCCGGCCTGGCGCAACAGATCCTTCGCCACTTGCCACAACGCATCGTCCTGCCCCTGCGGTTTCGCCGCCGGCACCGATGCAGCCACTTCAGATTCAGCAAGCGGCGCCTGAGCACTCAGCACCAAACCAAGCCTGGCCCAGTCACTGTCATCCAGCTCCACCGTCAAATCCACCGGCACCGCGCCGACGGTTCCGCGTATCCGCAACATTGAATTCGCTCCTGCCTTTTTCCGACCTGCATGCTCCCACGGGACTTGTGTAACGCCAAGCACACGGGCAAACTCTGCGCACTTTCGTTATAAGATTACATAACAAACTTTTCACTTTACGCCCCGGAGTTCGCCATGCGTCGTTTGTTGCTCGCTTTGCCGTTTGCCCTGTTACCGCTGGCCGTTGCCTACGCCGCTGACGAGCATGACCACGATCACGATCATGAGCACGGCAGCCTCGGTGCGCATGAGCATGGCGTGGGTCGACTGAATGCCGCGCTCGACGGCCAGACTCTGGAGCTTGAGCTGGAAAGCCCGGCGATGAACCTGGTGGGTTTCGAGCATGCGGCCACTTCGGACGCTGACAAGGCCAAGGTCGCTGCCGCTCGTGCGCAGCTGGAAAAACCGTTGGCGCTGTTCAGCCTGCCTGCTGCAGCCGGTTGCAAGGTGGCCAGTCAGGAACTGGAAAGTCCGCTGTTCGGCGACAAGCCGGATGCCGACGATCACGACGAAGATGAAGCGGACAAGGACGGCCACGAGCAACACCATGAACACAGCGAAATCCATGCGCACTATCAGTTCACCTGCACTGCGCCAGGCGCGTTGAAGACGCTGGATCTGACGAATCTGTTCAAGACCTTCCCAGCCACGCAGAAGATTCAGGTACAACTGATCAGCGCCAGCGGCCAGCAAGGTACGGAAGTGACGGCCAAGGCGGCGTCGCTGAAATTCTGAGCTGTATGAAGATCCCCTGTAGGAGTGAGCCTGCTCGCGATAGCGGTATGTCAGACAACTTGATATCAACTGACACGACGCTATCGCGAGCAGGCTCACTCCTACAAAAGCGTCACTCAATTACCTGACCGGTTGCACATGACCCAAGCACTCATCGAACTGTCCGACCTGGGCTTCAACTGGCCCGGTCACCCGCCGTTGCTGGACATTCCGGCGTTTCGTCTGGAAGCCGGCGAGACCCTGTTCCTCAAAGGCCCGAGCGGCAGCGGCAAGACCACCCTGCTCGGTTTGCTCGGCGGTGTGCAGAAGCCGGGCCGTGGCAGCATTCGCCTGCTCGGCCAGGAACTGACCGAGCTTTCCGCCGGTGCCCGTGACACCTTTCGTGTCGACCATACCGGCTACATTTTCCAGCAGTTCAACCTGCTGCCGTTTCTCTCGGTGCGCGAGAACGTTGAACTGCCCTGCCATTTTTCGAAACTGCGCGCCCAGCGAGCGAAACAGCGCCATGGCAGCGTCGATCAAGCCGCCGCGACCCTGCTCGCTCACTTGGGGTTGAAGGACGAAAGCCTCCTCAGCCGCCGCGCCGATTCCTTGTCGATCGGCCAGCAACAACGGGTCGCCGCTGCGCGCGCTCTGATCGGCCAGCCGGAACTGGTGATCGCTGACGAGCCGACTTCAGCACTGGATTACGACGCCCGCGAGAACTTCATTCGCCTGTTGTTCGCCGAATGCCGCGAGGCGGGCTCCAGTCTGCTGTTCGTCAGCCACGACCAGAGCCTGGCGCCGCTGTTCGATCGTCACCTGTCCCTGGCCGAGCTCAATCGCGCCGCCACGTCTGCCGAGGTCTGAGATGTATCTGTTTCGTCTGGCCATGGCCAGCCTGGCCAACCGCCGTTTCACCGCTTTGCTCACCGCGTTCGCCATCGCTTTATCAGTGTGCTTGCTGCTGGCGGTCGAGCGCGTGCGCACCGAAGCCAAAGCCAGTTTCGCCAGCACCATCAGCGGCACCGACCTGATTGTCGGCGCGCGCTCCGGCTCGGTGAACCTGCTGTTGTACTCGGTGTTCCGCATCGGCAATGCCACCAACAACATTCGCTGGGACAGCTTCGAGCACTTCGCCAACAACCCGAAAGTGAAGTGGGCGATCCCGATGTCTCTCGGCGACTCCCATCGTGGCTACCGCGTGATGGGCACCACCGAAGCCTATTTCGAGCATTACCAGTACGGCCGTCAGCAGCACTTGGCGCTGGCCGACGGACGCGCGTTTGCGACAGATCCGTTCGAAGTGGTGCTCGGCGCAGAAGTCGCCGAAGCCTTGCACTACAAGCTCGGCGACAAACTGGTGCTGGCCCACGGCGTGGCGGCGATCAGTCTGGTCAAGCACGACGACAAACCGTTCACCGTGGTCGGCATTTTGCAGCGCACCGGTACCCCGGTCGATCGCACGCTGCACATCAGCCTCGGCGGCATGGAAGCGATCCACATCGACTGGCACAACGGTGTGCCGGCGCGCGGTAACGGCCGGATCACCGCGGATCAGGCGCGCAACATGGACCTGACGCCGCAAGCGATCACCGCGTTCATGCTCGGCCTTAACAGCAAGATTTCCACCTTCGCCTTGCAGCGCGAGATCAATGAATTCCGCGGTGAGCCAATGCTGGCGATCCTGCCGGGCGTGGCCTTGCAGGAATTGTGGAGCCTGATGAGCACCGCGGAAAAAGCGTTGTTCGTGGTCTCGTTGTTTGTGGTGCTGACCGGGTTGATCGGCATGCTCACGGCGATTCTCACCAGCCTCAACGAGCGGCGCCGCGAGATGGCGATTCTGCGTTCGGTAGGTGCGCGGCCATGGCACATCGCAAGCCTGCTGGTGCTGGAGGCATTTGCCCTGGCGCTGACCGGGGTGATCGCTGGGCTGGCGCTGCTGTACATCGGCATCGCCACCGCGCAAGGATACGTGCAAGCCAATTACGGTTTGTATCTGCCGCTGGCGTGGCCGAGCGAGTATGAATGGACGCTGCTCGGTGGCATTCTGGCGGCCGCGCTGCTGATGGGCAGCGTGCCGGCCTGGCGTGCTTACCGCCAATCCTTGGCCGATGGCCTGTCGATCCGTTTATGAGGAAGTTCACCATGCCCCGCGCCGTGCTCGCGCTGCTGTTGCTGATCGCGCTGCCCGTTTGGGCGGCAGCGCCGAAGGACCTGACGTGGTCGGAAATGATTCCGCCGGACGCCGCACCGGAAGTGCCGAACATGACCCCGCTGCATGACCTGTCGAAGATGGGCGATGCGCTGTCGGCCGAGTCCGCCCCGGCGGCCAAGCAGGACCTGCCGAATGCGCCGGTGGTGAAAAGTCTCGACGGACAGAACATTCGTTTGCCGGGCTACATCGTGCCGCTGGAAGTCAGCGAAGAAGGCCGCACCACGGATTTCCTGCTGGTGCCGTATTTCGGCGCCTGCATCCACGTGCCGCCACCGCCGTCGAACCAGATCGTGCATGTGAAAAGCGAACTCGGCGTGAAGCTCGATGAGCTGTATCAGCCGTACTGGGTCGAGGGGCCGTTGCAGGTCAAGGCATCGAGCAGCGAACTGGCGGACGCCGGATATCAGATGGAGGCGCAGAAGATTTATGCGTATGAGCTGCCGGAGTAAGTCCGGCAGTTTTGTATCGTATGATCAATTGCTATCGCGAGCAGGCTCACTCCTACAGGGAAACGCGTTCCAAATGTAGGAGTGAGCCTGCTCGCGATAGGGCCATCAAAGGCTCTGCAAAACTTTCCCATCACAGTTTCATTGAGCTGAGTCAAAAGACCGGATCAGCTGGCTTCGTACCATAGGGCATCAGATTTTTCTTATGTCCTTTCGGAGCCCCCATGAACAAGTCCTTGCTCAGCGCCTCGCTGTTTGCCCTTGCGCTCGCAGCCCCGCTCGCCCACGCCCACGAGGCCGGCGATATTCTGATCCGCGCCGGTGCGATCACCGTCAACCCGAAGGCCGACAGCTCCAGCGTCAAGGTCGATCAGGGTCCGTTGAGCGGCGCGAATCTGGGCGGCAAGGCGACCATGAGCAGCGACACCCAACTGGGTCTGAACTTCGCTTACATGCTCACCGACCATGTCGGCCTCGAACTGCTCGCCGCCACGCCATTCGAGCACGACGTCAAGCTCAAGGGCACCGCCCTGCCGGCCGCCAACGGCAAGCTCGGCACCCTGAAACACCTGCCACCGACCCTCAGCGTCGTGTACTACCCGCTGGATTCGAAATCGGCGTTCCAGCCCTACGTCGGCGGTGGCATCAACTACACCTGGATCTATGACGAGCACGTCGGCAGTGAAGCCAGCGCCAACGGGTTCAGCAACTTCAAGGCGAAAAACTCCTGGGGCCTGGCCTGGCAGGTCGGTGCCGACTACATGCTGACCGACAACATCATGCTCAACGCCCAGGTGCGCTACATCGACATCGACACCCGCGCCACCGTCGAAAACAACGCCGTCGCGCCGGGCACTCGCGCTCGGGTCAACGTCGATGTCGATCCGTTCATCTACATGGTCGGTTTGGGCTATAAGTTCTAAGTCGATTGACCGAACGTTCACGTGGTGGTGAATGAGGCTTCGTGGCAGGCAGGCGTGGAACTGACGACGACGGTACGCCGTTGATCGGGGGACAATATTCCCTTGCCATTGGGATGGATTGTTTATTCCGGCCGTGAAAAAGGCGCCTGTCAAAGGGCGCCTTTTTCATTGGTGGGGATTTTGGGTGCGTTCGAAATCCTCGCCCCTCATCGGAACGCCGCCCGCCCAGCCCTCTCCCGAGGGAGAGGGAGCCGATAGGGGGGCTCTTCAAAACCTGAATTCGGCTCGGTGTTTTCAGGTCGCCGTATTTCCCACAAACACCTCGGTCAGTTCCCTCTCCCTCTGGGAGAGGGTTAGGCGGGCGGCGTTCCGATGAGGGCTTTTTCAGCCACGCCCCAACAACCGCGCCAACCCCACACTCATCGGCGTCTGCCGCGGCATCTCAAACCGCTCCAGCAAACGCCGGTTATCCGCCCGCGAATGGCGAATGTCACCCGCCCGCGCCGGGCCATAACTGATCGGTGGCAGTTCACCGACCACCACTTTCAATGCTTCCAACATCTGCTTGAGACTCATCGACTGATTCCAGCCAACGTTCACCGCGCCCACTTGCACCTCAGGCTTTTCAATCCCCTGCACCAGCAGGCTGACCAGATCTTCGACATAGAGAAAATCGCGCGTCTGCTCGCCATCGCCAAACACGGTGATCGGCAAACCTTGCTGCGCGCGTTCGCTGAAAATGCTGATGACCCCGGAGTACGGCGAGGACGGATCCTGGCGCGGGCCGAAGATGTTGAAGAAGCGGAAGATCACCGGCTCCAGGCCATGCTGGCGGCGATAGAAATCGAAATATTGCTCGCCGGCCAGTTTGTCCGAGGCGTACGGGGTCAGCGGGGCTTTCGGCGTGTCTTCGTTGATCGACTCGCCCTCGCCGTTGTTGCCGTAGACTGCTGCACTGGAGGCGTACAAAACCCGCTTGACGCCGGCCAGACGCATGGCTTCGCAGACATTCAGCGTGCCGATGAAATTGCTCTGGTGAGTCTTCACCGGATCGTCCACCGACGCCTGCACCGACGCCACCGCCGCCAGGTGGGCGACTGCGCTGCAGCCGTGCATGGCTTGCGCCACCAGTGCCGCATCGGCGACATCGCCGACGATCAGTTCAACCTTGGGATTATCCAGCGGCAGGTTGCTGCGTTTGCCGGTCGACAGGTCGTCGAGCACCCGCACCGAGTGACCCTTGGCGAGCAACGCGTCGGTCAGGTGCGAGCCGATGAAACCGGCTCCGCCGGTGATTAGAACGATACCTTCAGCCATGACGGTAGAACCTGTCCAGTAAGCCCGGGAGTGCGGCACGCCAGGCGCGTGGCTTGATCCCGAAAGTGTGCAGAATTTTCTTGCAGGCCAGCACCGCGTGTTGCGGCTCTTCGGCAGCGTCGGGCCGTGCGGCGTGTGCCTGGGCGGTCGGCGCTTCGATGGCCAGTGCGTGCAGGCTGCGTGCTTCGGTGAGAATCGCCTGGCCCAGCGCCAGCGGCGTGGTCGCTTCATGGCCGGCGTAGTGATACGTGCCCCACAGCGGCGCCGCGCAATCGAGTTGCTTGAGCACCGAAATGATCACCCGTGCAGCGTCGTCGACCGGGGTCGGGTTGCCGCGGCGGTCATCGGCCAGCAGCAACTCTTCCGGTTGCTCGGCGCGGGCAAGGAAACGCCCGAGGGTGCCGTCCGGGCTGTCATCGAGCAGCCAGCCGAAACGCAGCAACACGTGCTGCGGGCAGGTGGCGCGCACGCTCTGTTCGATACGCCACAAGGCTTGCCCGCGCAGGCCCAGCGGCACCGGTTCGTCTTTTTCGCTGTAGGCGGTGGCGCGCGAACCGTCGAACACCCGGTAACTCGACGGCTGCACGAGGACGATGTTGTGGTGCTGGCACAGTTCGGCCAGACGTTCGATCGCGCGTTCCTGCCCGGCCATGCGGGCTTCGCTGACGGTCTCGGCCTGGAACCAGTCGAAATAGTAGGCGAGGTTGATCAACGCATCGGGACGGGTGTCGTCCAGCAGTTGCGTCAGGCTCGCGGCATCCCAGCCGTTTTCGGGCGGGCGGGGGGCGAGGAAACCGATGTCTTCCTCCGCACCGAGGCGAATCAGCGCCTGCCCAAGGGCATTTCCGCCGCCCAGTAACATAAGGCGCATTCGCATAGAGTCAGCAGGCCCAGTCTGATTGGAACGATGGCTTTGGCGACGGATCTCGTGGAACCGTCGTCGATAATTGCCGGAATCGTTGCATTTTGCGGGTTTAGTGCGCAACCGTCATCCGTAATGTGCACATCCCGCAATTTGTGTTGAGGCAACCGGCCTCATCGCTGGCAAGCCAGCTCCCACAGGTTCTGTGCCAGACATGAATCCTGTGGGAGTTGGCTTGCCGACGATAAGGGCTCGACTGTCTCTGAAGATCCCCAGCGGTACTTGCATCTTCCCTCCCCCGCCCGCATAACTTTATTCATGAATCTGCCCCTACCCGCCGACAGCGCCCTGGCCGGTTTCCACCCTGCCGTCAGCGCCTGGTTCAGCCACACGTTCCCGGCGGTCACCGCTGCCCAGGCCCGTGCATGGCCGTTGATCCGTCAGCGCCGCTCGACGCTGATCGCCGCGCCGACCGGTTCCGGCAAAACCCTGACCGCGTTTCTCGCCGTACTCGACGATCTGGTTCATCGCGGCCTGGAAAACTCCGACGGCCTGCCCGATGAAACCCTGGTGATCTACGTCTCGCCGCTCAAAGCGTTGTCCAACGACATCCAGATCAACCTGCAGAATCCGCTGGCCGGCATCACCGAACAACTGCGCCAACTGGGCCTGCCCGAGCTGCAGATCACCACCGCCGTGCGCACCGGCGACACCCCGCAGAAAGACCGCGCGGCCATGCGCAAGACCGCACCGCATATTCTGGTGACCACGCCGGAATCGCTCTACGTACTGCTCGGCTCCGAGTCAGGCCGCAAGATGCTCGGCACCACGCGCACGGTGATCATCGACGAAATTCACGCGATGGCTGCCGGCAAGCGCGGCAGTCATCTGGCCTTGAGTCTGGAACGCCTGCAAGCCTTGTGCAGCGAACCACTGACGCGCATCGGCCTGTCCGCCACGCAGAAACCGGTCGAAGCCGTGGCGCAGTTTCTCGTCGGCCATGAACGGCCTTGCGAAATCGTCGACATCGGTCATGCCCGCCCACGGGATCTGGGCATTGAAGTACCGCCGGTGCCGTTGTCGGCGGTGATGGCCAACGACGTCTGGGAGCTGGTCTACAACCGCCTCGCCGAACTGGCCCGGGAACATCGCACCACGCTGATTTTCGTTAACACGCGGCGCCTGGCCGAACGCCTAAGTCGACACCTCAGCGAACGCCTCGGCAAATCCGCCGTTGCGGCGCACCACGGCAGTCTCGCCAAGGAATTTCGCCTCGATGCCGAGCAGCGGCTCAAGCGCGGCGAACTGCAGGTGCTGATCGCCACCGCGTCGCTGGAACTGGGCATCGATATCGGCGAAGTCGATCTGGTCTGCCAGATCAGTTCGCCGCGCTCGATTGCCGGTTTCCTGCAACGGGTCGGCCGTTCGGGCCACCAGGTCGGCGGCACGCCGAAGGGACGGTTGTTCGCCACCACCCGTGACGATCTGATCGAATGCGCCGCCCTGCTCGATTGCGTGCGTCGTGGTGAACTCGACACTTTGCATATTCCCCAGGCGCCGCTTGATGTGCTGGCGCAGCAGATCATTGCCGAGGTCAGCTGTCAGGAATGGCCGGAAGACGCCTTGCTGGCCATGTTTCGCCGCGCCGCGCCCTATCGCGATCTCGACGAAAAACACTATCAGGCGCTGCTGAGCATGCTCGCCGAAGGCTACAACGGCCGCCAGGGCATCCGCAGCGCGTATCTGCACCGCGACGCCGTCAGCCGCACCTTGCGCGGCCGGCGCGGCGCGCAACTGACCGCGGTGACCAGCGGCGGGACGATTCCGGACAATGCCGATTACAGCGTACTGCTCGAACCGCAAGGCCTGAACATCGGCAGCGTCAACGAAGATTTCGCCGTCGAGAGCATTGCCGGCGACGTGTTCCAGCTCGGCAATACGTCGTACCGCATCCTGCGTGTGGAGGCCGGCAAGGTGCGCGTCGAGGATGCCCACGGCCAGCCGCCGACCATCCCGTTCTGGCTCGGCGAAGCCCCGGGGCGCAGCGATGAGCTGTCCGCCGCGGTGGCACGCCTGCAAGCACAGCTCGACGAATTGCTCGGCGCCAGCCCCGGCGATCTGCAACCGGCGCTCGACTGGCTGACCCAGACCCTGGGCCTCAACCTCGCCAGCGCCGAACAACTGGTCGAGTATCTGGCCCGCGCACGGCAGACCCTCGGCGCCCTGCCCTCGCAGGACACGCTGCTGATGGAGCGGTTTTTCGACGAATCCGGCGGTACGCAACTGATCATCCACACGCCGTTCGGCAGCCGCATCAACCGCGCCTGGGGCCTGGCCCTGCGCAAGCGCTTTTGCCGCACCTTCAATTTCGAATTGCAGGCCGCCGCCAGCGAAGACGCGATCGTGCTGTCGCTGTCGACCAGTCACAGCTTTGAACTCGACGAGGTCTGGCGATACCTGCACAGCAACAGTGCCGAACATGTCCTGATCCAGGCGGTGCTCGACGCGCCGCTGTTCGGCGTGCGCTGGCGCTGGAACGCCGGGGTCGCGCTGGCGCTGCCGCGGTTTACCGGCGGGCGCAAAGTCGCGCCGCAGTTGCAGCGCATGAAAAGCGAAGACCTGATCGCCAGCGTGTTCCCCGATCAGATCGCCTGCCTGGAAAACCTTGCCGGCGAGCGAGAGATTCCCGAACACCCTCTGATCGAACAAACCCTCGACGATTGCCTGCACGAAGCGATGGACAGCGAAGGCTGGCTGACGCTGTTGCGCCGCATGGAGCGCGGCGAGGTGCGCCTGATCAGCCGCGACCTGCCGGCGCCCTCGCCGCTCGCCGCAGAAATTCTCAGCGCGCGGCCGTACACCTTTCTCGATGACGCGCCGCTGGAAGAGCGCCGCACACAAGCAGTGATCAACCGACGCTGGAGCGATCCGCAATCGACCGATGACCTCGGTGCGCTGGATGCCGACGCCATTACAGCCGTACGCGAAGAAGCTTGGCCAACGGCGAATTCGGCGGATGAAATGCACGAAGCGCTGATGAGCCTGGCCTGCATCAGCGCAGCGGAAGTTGCCGCGAATGACGGCTGGCGCGAGTGGCTGCAGACCCTGGCCAGCAGTGGCCGCGCGTGTTGTCTGCAGGTCGATGCCGAGCATTCTTTGTGGCTGGCCCGCGAACGCCTGACCTGCCTGCAGGCGCTTTATCCACAGGCCACGCCGCATCCCGAGCTGGACGCATTACCGGGCTTCGACGCGGCGTGGAGTTTCGATGACGCCCTGCTCGAAGTGGTCCGCGCGCGCCTCGCCGGGTTCGGCCCGCTGCCGTTACTCGCCATCGCCCAACCGCTGGCGTTGCCGACTGCGCAAGTCGCTCAAGCCCTCGCCCGACTGGAGCGCGAAGGTTATGTGCTGCGCGGCCAATTCACGCCGAACCTTGATCAAGAGGAATGGTGCGAACGGCATCTGCTCGCGCGCATTCATCGCTACACGGTCAAGCGCCTGCGTCGGGAAATCGAACCGGTGGCGTTGCAGGATTTCATGCGCTTTCTGTTCGACTGGCAGCACCTGTCGGCCTCGACGCGTGGTCAGGGCAGCGCGGTGTTGCCGGCGATTGTCGGCCAGTTCGAAGGCTACGCAGCGGCGGCTTCGGCGTGGGACAGCGACATTCTGCCGGCTCGGCTCAAGGACTATTCACCGAGCTGGCTGGACGATCTGTGCCGCAACGGCAAACTGGTATGGACGCGCCTCAGCGCCCGGCAAAAGGTCAGCGGCACGGCGTTGCGCAGCACACCGATCGTGTTGCTGCCGCGCAGTCAGGTCGGCTTGTGGAGCGCGCTGGGCGCACAGACGCCGGTGGACGAACTGTCGCCGAAAACCCGCAAGGTGTTTGACGCGCTGAGCCAGCACGGCGCGTTGTTTTTCGACGAGCTGATTCACGAAGCGCATCTATTGCGCAGCGAACTGGAAATCGCCTTGCAGGAACTGGTCGGCGCCGGGCTGGTGAATGCCGACAGCTTCGCCGGCCTGCGCGCACTGATCACCCCACCGAGCAAGCGCCAGCAGCGCAGCAGTCGGCGCGGGCGCGGTGCGTTTGTCGGCGGCATGGACGATGCCGGACGCTGGGCTTTGTTGCGGCGCGGTGCGGTTGTGGATAACAGCCAAACGCTAGAGCATGTCGCCATGACGTTGCTGCGCCGCTACGGCGTGGTGTTCTGGCGCTTGCTTGAACGTGAGGCGGACTGGTTGCCGAGCTGGCGCGAGCTATTGCGCACGTTCCATCGGCTGGAGGCACGCGGGGAAATTCGTGGCGGGCGCTTTGTCAGTGGTCTGGCGGGTGAGCAGTTTGCCCTGCCCGAGGCGATTCCCTTGTTGCGCGAAGTGCGCCGCCGTCCGCACGATGGCAGTCTGGTGATGGTCTGCGGGGTCGACCCGCTGAACCTCGCCGGGACCTTGTTGCCGGGAGTGAAAGTGCCGGCGCTGGCGAGTAATCGGCTGGTGTATCGCGATGGGGTTGCGGCGGCGGCAATGATTGCCGGCAAACAGCAGATCTGGGTGGAGCTGGATCAGGCTTCGGCGGAGCAGTTGCACAGCAAGCTGATCCGACATTGAGGGTGTCTGTTCTGGCCTCATCGCGGGCAAGCCCGCTCCCACAGAGTTCTGCGGTTTACACAAAACCAATGTGGGAGCGGGCTTGCCCGCGATGAGGCCGGGACATGCAACGCATCATTCAGATCAGGTCCGCGATTCCTGCGGCGCCTCCACCCTTGGCACCTCCTCCACCGCCTGACGCTTGGGCAACACCACCTGCTGTGGATAAGTCTGGGCGAAATGCACATTCGCGGTGTTATCCACAAGCTTCTTCAAACGCTGGTTGAACGCCCGGCTCACCGCATATTGTCCGCCCGACACCGTGCGGAATTGCGCGGTCAGCACCACACCGTTGAGGTCCATCCTGTCGACCCCGAACACATCCAGTGGCCCCTGCAGGTTGTACTTGAGGAACGGATCTTCACGGATCGAATCGCCGGTCTCGCGGATCAGTTCGATGGCCCTGTCCACATCGGTGTCATAGGTGAACTGCACCGAGAAAAATGCGAAGGCGAACTGCCGCGACTGGTTGGTGACCGCTTTGATCTGGCCGAACGGCACCGAGTGCACGAAGCCCTTGCCGTCGCGCAGGCGCAGGGTGCGGATGGTCAGCCCTTCGACCGTACCGGCATGCCCGGAATCGAGCACCACCCAATCGCCGATCGACAGGGTGTCTTCGATGATGATGAACAACCCGGTGATCACGTCCTGAACGAGTTGCTGCGAACCGAAACCGATCGCCAGACCGACCACCCCGGCACCCGCCAGCAATGGCGCAACGTTGATCCCAAGATTGGCCATGGTGGTAATCGCGCAGATTACCACCAGGATGATTTTGATCGCGTTGCGCAGCAGCGGCAGGATGGTTTTCACCCGCGTGCTCGGCTGGCGCGCCGCGCGTTTGCTCAGCGGCGGTTTCAGCGCTTCCTGAATCGCCGTGTCCAGCACCACCCACAGCAGCCACGTCACCAGAAAGATCAGACCGATGCTGCTCAACGCCTCGCTGATCGCCCGGCCCACCGCGCTGCTCTGGGCAAAATCAAGCAGCGACACGCCCCAGATCCGCCCGAGAATATCGAGAAAGGCAATCGCGATGACGATCCGCAACAACGCATGCAACAGGCTGAGAAAACGTTCCTTGTAGGCGCTGCTGCGCTGGATCGCTTCGGCCTTGCGCGACTTGAACAGGTGCTGCAGCACGGTGCTGAGAAACACCGTGCCGATCAGCAACACCGTGGTGAGCAAGGCGCAGCGCAGGGCTTTCTGATTGTCCTCGCCGATGCCGATCAGGCTCACCGCCGAGACCAGCACCATCAGCACGATCGGCCAATACCACAGCCCGGAAAAAATCCGCAGCGACTCTTGCAGCGACGGCTGTTTCAGGCGCTGGCTCAGCGAGCGGTTACGGATCAGATGCGCCACCGGACGACGCAGGCGGATCACCAGCAAGCCGAAGATGATCGAGGCGATCAGGCCAGTGAACACGGCGATGCTGCTGGTGATGTTGCCGCCCAGTTGCCGGGCGATCTGCGGACTGGTCAAGGCATCGCTGAGCGCGGCGAGAAAGCCGATCAGGAACAGCGGTCGCGGGCAATATTGGCGGATGATTCGCGCGGCGGTGCGTTTGTGCCCGACATTGAACACCACGACCACGCACAGCAGCATCGAGGTGGAAAAGATGCCGCTACTGGTCGCGTACGCCAGACACAGCGCCAGCGCGCGGCCAACCGAGGCTTGCAAAAAGTGGCTGACGTACAGGGTCAGCGGCAGGCAGATCAACGCTGGCACGGTGTACGGCAGCAGATAACCGAGCAAATCCTGACCGCGCTGGCGCGTACGCAGCCAGCGGCCTTCGCGCAGGCGTTTGGTCAACAGGCTGCCGAGGACGGTCAGCACGGCAAAGCTGCCCAGCCACACGCCGGACAAGGTGAGAAAATCGCCGGCAACGCTCCAGCCTGAGCGGTTGGAGGGTTGCTTGACCAGTTTGTCGACCTCATCGGCGGCGCGGTCGGCGCGCAGGCGCCAAGCGTCGACCAGATCTTCGTTGAGGTCGAGTTTTTCCTGCACGTCATCGATGCTGGTACTGATCGCACCGAGCAGCCCGCCTTGCACCAGCGGCTCGGGCTCGGCGGCTTTTTCGCTGGTTTCGGCGCTGGCAGGAACCCCCGGCAACGCGGCAGCCTCGACTTCACTGGCGCCGAGAAACAGCAGCGCTCCCAGCACAATGGCGATCCTGAACCTGGTCAACACGCGGAGCTCCTGTGGGTGAACCTGTAAGGAACTGATCGGTAATTGCGCGGCAAGTTCAAGAGCGTCCCTCATCGGAACGCCGCCCGCCCAGCCCTCTCCCCCAGGAGAGGGAGCCGACCGCGTTGCATGACCAAACTCACCAACTGCAAGTCTTGAGTCGAACTCAAGTCCTGAAGACCATGAAGATCTGCTCCCTTTCCCCCGCGCCCCCTTGGGGGAGAGGGTTGGGGTGAGGGGGTAAGCTTTTGATCTTCGCTTCTGAACAATCCCCCACGCCGACCGCCCGTAACACCGCCGAAACTTTCCCGCCCCCGCCGCAGTCATCACAAAACACCGGCAACACGAGGACTTTCTACGGGAGGATGGGATGGCGGCGATTCACATCGGTATTTCAGGCTGGCGTTACACCCCGTGGCGCGGGGACTTCTACCCGAAGGGGCTGGCGCAGAAGCGCGAATTGCAATTCGCCTCGCGCGCCGTCAACAGCATCGAAATCAATGGATCGTTCTACGCCCTGCAACGGCCGGAACGCTACGCCCAGTGGTACGCCGAAACCCCGGACAACTTCGTCTTCAGCGTCAAGGCACCGCGCTTCATTACCCATGTGCGGCGCTTGCGCGAGATCGAAAAACCGCTGGCGAATTTCTTCGCTTCAGGCGTGCTGGAACTCAAGGAAAAGCTCGGGCCGATCCTCTGGCAGTTCCCGCCCAACTTCAAGTTCGAGCCCGAGCGCTTCGAAAACTTCCTCGCTCAGTTGCCACGCGACACCGAAGCCGCCGCCGCGCTCGCCCGTCAGCATGATGAGCACCTGCGTGGCTCGGTCAGCGTCAAAGCCTGGCGTAAAAAGCCCCTGCGCCATGCGGTGGAAATCCGCAACGACAGCTTCATCGATCCCGAATTCGTACGCCTGCTCAAGCGCCATAACACCGCGCTGGTGATCGCCGACACCGCGAATAAATGGCCGTACCGCGAAGACGTCACCAGCGATTTTGTCTACCTGCGTTTGCACGGTGCCGAAGAGCTCTACGCTAGCGGCTATAGCGCCCAAGCCCTTGAACGCTGGGCCGAGCGCATCGATGCCTGGCACCACGGCGGACAGCCGCAAGATGCGCAGCTGATCGCCCCGCGCCTGAAACCGCGACCGCGCAAATCCCGCGAAGTGTTCTGCTATTTCGATAACGACATCAAAGTCCGTGCGCCCTATGACGCGCGCAACCTGTTGCAGCGTTTCGATCTCGACAAGGACCTCGCCACCGCGCCTGGCGAACCCGCTGGCGAAGGAGTGTTGGCATGAGCATTCCAGAACCGGTCGGCTTTACCGACGAAGGCTCGGTGGTCGCACCTGCGGTACGCACCTTCACCGTGCTGACGGTCAACACACACAAGGGATTCACTGCGCTCAACCGGCGCTTCATCCTGCCGGAGTTGCGCGAAGCAGTGCGCAGCGTCGCCGCCGATGTGGTGTTTTTGCAGGAGGTCCACGGCACCCACGAACATCACCACAAGCGCTTCGACAATTGGCCAACGATGCCGCAGTACGAATTTCTCGCCGACAGTCTCTGGCCGCAGTTTGCCTACGGGCGCAATGCGGTGTACCCGGATGGCGACCACGGCAATGCGCTGCTGTCGAAATTCCAGATCATCCGTCACGAAAATCTCGACGTGTCGATCAGCGGCCACGAAAACCGCGGCCTGCTGCATTGCGTGCTGCGCTTGCCCGGCGACGGCGCCGAGGTGCATGCGATCTGCGTGCATCTGGGCTTGCGTGAGAGTCATCGCAACGCGCAACTGGATCTGCTGATGCAACGCCTGGCCGAGTTGCCGCAGGACGCGCCGGTGATCGTTGCCGGCGATTTCAATGACTGGCGCCAGCGTGCCGATGCGCAGCTCAAGCCGTGCGGCTTGCGCGAAGTGTTCGCCGAGCATCAGGGCAAACCGGCACGCAGCTTTCCGGCGCGCCTGCCGGCCCTGCGCCTGGACCGCATCTACGTGCGCAACCTCAAGGCCAGTCAGCCGAAAGTTTTGGCGAACCGGCCCTGGTCACACCTTTCCGATCATGTCCCGTTGTCGGTGGAGATCCAACTATGAGCAGCTCGCCACTGGAGAAATCCGCCGTGGAGCCGATGACCATCACCCCGCCGGTGCGCGAGCCCGGCCACGTTGACGTGCAGTACCGCTGGCACGGCGGCAACCGCATCGAACTGCTGGAGAACGGCGAGGAATATTTCCCGCGGGTGTTCGCGGCAATGCGTGCGGCGAAAAGTGAAATTCTCCTCGAGACGTTTATCGTTTTCGAAGACAAGGTCGGCGCCGAGCTGCAAGAAATTCTCATCGACGCCGCCCGGCGTGGCGTGCGCACCACGGTCAGCCTTGACGGCTTTGGCTGTGGCGAGCTGAGCACCAGCTACCTCACGGCACTCAGCGACGCCGGCGTGCATTTGCAGATCTTCGACCCCGCCCCCAAGCACTTGGGCATTCGCACCAACTGGTTCCGCCGTCTGCACCGAAAGATCGTGGTGGTCGACGGCACGATCGCGTTCATCGGCGGGATCAATTTCTCCGGCGATCACCTGGCCGATTTCGGCCCCGAAGCCAAGCAGGATTACTCGGTGGAAATCCAGGGCCCGGCGGTGGCTGATATTCACCACTTCGCCTTGCTGCAGAGCGGTCGTCCGGGACGGGCGAAATTCTGGTGGCAACGCCGGCGCCAACGGCGTGCCGAAATGGCTTTCAACGACCACGACGGTCAGGTGCGTCTGGTGTTTCGCGATAACGATCAGCACCACACCGACATCGAAGATGTGTATTTGCAGGCGCTGCGCCACGCCAAGCACCGTGTGGTGATTGCTAACGCCTACTTTTTCCCCGGCTATCGCTTGCTGCGCGAGATCCGTAATGCCGCACGCCGGGGCGTCGAGGTACGCCTGATTCTGCAAGGTCAGCCGGACATGCTGGTGGCCAAGATCGCCGCGCGCATGACCTACGATTATCTGCTCAAGGCCGGCGTGCAGATTCACGAATATTGCCAGCGTCCGCTGCACGGCAAAGTCGCACTGATGGACGAAGAATGGAGCACCGTCGGTTCGAGCAATCTCGATCCACTGAGCCTGTCACTGAACCTTGAAGCCAATGTGCTGATCCGCGATCGCGCATTCAATCAACATCTGTACGAGCGCCTCGAAGACCTCAGCCGCAACCACTGCAAAGCCATGGACCCGGCGAAGTTGCCGCGCGGGCGCATCTGGCACATGACCGTGGGGTTTCTGGTGTTCCACTTCCTGAGGCACTTCCCGGCAATGGCCGGATGGCTGCCGGCACATAAACCAAGGCTCAAGCCATTTCGAGGGAACCTGACATGAGCCATACCGAAACGCATTCGGCCGAGCAGTCGGCGCCGGCGCAACATTCGAAATGGAGCCGCTGGAAGCGTCCGCTGACGCTGCTGTTCTTTCTCGCCCTGATCGTCTTGCTGACCATGTTCGCCATGCGCATCGAATGGGCCGAGGTCCTGCAGACTCTTGCCGACTTCAAAGTGCGCACGCTGATCATCGCTGCCAGCCTGACGCTGCTGAGTTTCCTCGTCTACGCCAGTTTCGACCTGATCGGCCGCACTTACATTCGTCAGGATCTGACCTGGAAACAGATCCTGCCGGTGGGAATCATCAGCTACGCATTCAACCTCAATCTCAGCGCTTGGGTCGGCGGGATCGCCATGCGCTATCGCCTGTATTCACGACTGGGAGTGAGCAAAAGCAACATTGCCAAGATCCTCGGCCTGAGCCTGGCCACCAACTGGTTCGGCTACATGACCATCGCTGGCGTGGTTTTCACCAGCGGCCTGGTGAGCATGCCGCCGGGCTGGAAAATCAGCAGCACCGCGTTGCAGGGCATCGGCGTTTTGCTGTTGCTGGTGAGCGCTGGCTATCTGGCCGCGTGCCGCTTTTCCAAACGCCGTGAATGGTCGATTCGCAACGTCGAAATCAACCTGCCGTCGCTGCGCATGGCGGTCTTGCAACTGCTGCTCGGCGCGTTGAACTGGTCGCTGATGGCGGCAGTGATTTTCACCTTGCTGCCAAGCAAACTCGATTATCCGTTGGTGCTGGGCGTGTTGCTGATCAGTGCGATTGCCGGGGTCATCACGCATATCCCGGCCGGGCTTGGCGTGCTCGAGGCGGTGTTCGTCGCGCTGCTGCAACATGAGGTATCGCGCGGCAGTCTGGTGGCGGGATTGCTGGCGTATCGGGCGATTTACTTTCTGTTGCCGCTGCTGATCACGCTGGTGATGTATCTGGTTGTGGAAGCGAAGGCGAAGGCGTTGCGGATCGAGAAGAAACCTTCCTGAAAGTTATGTTGGATGGGATACCGCTATCGCGAGCAGGCGAAGGCCTACAATTTGGAATGCGTTCCCTTGTAGGCCTTCGCCTGCTCGCGATGGCGTCCTGCAAAACGACGCAGATCATCTGGATTGAATGATACTCAACCGCTCCCCGACCACCATCTCGGTTATCCAGTCCACCAGAATCGAGGTATACGCCTGCTGCGACACCGGATCGCTCAGCGCATGATCGGCACCATCAATGATCCGGTGCGTCAATGAATGGGTCTGCTGGCACGCCGCGCGATAACTCATGATCGTCGCGTGTGGGACGAAGTCATCGGTTTCGGATTCCACCAGCAACACGTCCCCGGTAAATTGCGAACAGGCATGCAGGGCGCGGTTGCTGTCCGCGCGCACCAGCGTGCCGCGATAGTCACGCAGATCTGCCTTGTCCAGATCGCGCTTGGGCGTGTGCCATTGCTCATCGCGGTACAGCGCCGGCACCCGCAACGCCAGCCAGCGCACCGGGCGCAATGACGTGAGGATCGAAGCCAGATAGCCGCCGTAACTGGTGCCGACTACGGCAATGGCCGAGGTATCGAGTGCCGGATGCGCCAGCAGGCGGTCATAGGCTGCGAGCAAATCGCGCAGATTGTCCTCGCGGGTCACGCGGCTCAGCGGGATACCGGTACCGCCGGTATGCCCGCGCAAATCGAAGGTGAGGCACACGCAACCCAGACCGGCGATACCCTTGGCGCGTTCAAGATCACGCTCCTGACTGCCGCCCCAACCGTGCACGAACAGCACGCCCGGCACCTTCGATTTCGGGCTGAGGAAAGTCCCGCTCATCTGTTCATCGTCGATGTCGATTTGAATGCTTTCGCTTCTAGCCGTCATAAGATTTGACCGTTACATATTTGAGAAGAAATTCGCTGCTCTCGGCGGGGCCGCGATAGACCTCGATGGCGTCCGCCGGCAGAGCCTGATCGATGTAGGTTTCCACCGAAGACACACAAATCGCGCGCATCCCCGGATCGTTGACGAAACTCTGCAACGCCGCGACCTCGGCGCTGCTCGCCCCGCCCATGCGCCAGGATTGCTCAAGCACGCCGCTACGCGGATTGCCGCTGCTGTCGAGGCCTTGGGCAATGTCATAATTGCGTCGGGAGGCGAAGAAGCGCGGGTAGGCTTCATCAGCGGCGCTGTCGAACACTTGGGCCTGTTCGATGGCCAGACGTACGTCGTCGGGCAGATCCAGCGCCAGCAGAGCTTCGTAACCACCCTGCACCACCAGCAGATTGGAACCGCCGTAGACCTCCTCGCCCTGGCCATCCTCGGTCAGGTATTGATCGCCGCAGTAACTCAGCACTTTGCCGCCGATGAATGACTGCCCGACGCTGTGGGTCACTACTTTGCTCAGGTCCTGCTCGAGCACTACGCCCTCGCTGAACAGCTTTTCGGCATCGGGCCGGGCGAGGATGTCATCGAAGGCGTCGAGGCTTTTGATGACTTCCTGGCCGCGACCGGCGCACGCATGAATCGGCTTGATGCGGATCGGCCCGGCATACAGCAGATGTTCGGCGGCTGGCCGTGCATCTTCCAGGGCGAAAACGCTGAGCCCATCGAGCACGACATTGCGCACCCGTTCGGAAAACAGCGGCGACCAGCCCGGCGGCGCGTGGGCCAGGTGGCTGCGCAAACCGTGGCTGATGGCTTTGGTGCAGATGAACTCATGTTCGACAAAGCCGCCCCACAGATCGTCCGGGCCGCTGATGCCGAGTTCCTCGGCGTGGGCGGCGCCGACGATGGTTTGCGTGGGTAATAGATACAGGTCGCGGCCGCGGTGCTTTTGCGCATCGAAACTGCCGCCGAATTTGCACCCGAGAATCTGCGCCAGCCAGCGCGCCAGGGCTTTGTTGGTTTGTACTTCATGTTGCGGCGCGTCGGGACGCACCGAGTGAGCGACAACGATTTTCTTGCGCGGTGTCGGGGTCATGCGTTCCCCTTTTGCTGGTTCAATGGTTTCCAGTTGAGAGGTGCAGAGATCAGGCCAACGGCATCGCGTAGAAAAGCTTCTTGGAATCAATCAGTTAAGAAAAAGATGCTGGCACCACGCCTGTTTCAAACTGCACGACGGCGCAGAAAATTCTGGCAAATTGCACGATCTCGAATATCGCACCACCCCCTGTAGGAGTGAGCCTGCTCGCGATAGCGGTCTATCAGTCGCAACCGTATGGAATGACCCACCGCTATCGCGAGCAGGCTCACTCCTACAATGGATGGTCGTTGGTTTGACTAACGGGACAGACCAAACCGCCCCCGGTAATCACTCGGCGTCAGCCCGGTAATCTTCTTGAAAATCGCGCGAAACGCGCCGGGATCCTGATAGCCCACCGTCCACGCAATGTGATCGATCGTGCCATTGCTGAACTCCAACATCTCCCGCGCTTTGCCCACCCGCAAATGCTGGCAATACTCAGTCGGCTTCAACCCGGTCGCGGCACGAAACCGGCGCAGAAACGTGCGTTCCTCCAACACCGCACGTTCGGCCATCGCGGCTAACGAAACATCCGTCGCGCCGGTGCTTTGCAGCCAGTGTTGGACCTTGAGAATCGCCGCGTCGCCATGGCTGAGTATCGGCGCGAAATTGCTGCCGCAGGCGCTGGCACTGTCGCTGTGTTCCATCACCAGAAAATGTGCGGTGCGGGTGGCGATGCTCGGCCCGAGCAAGCGGTTGACCAGGCGCAGGCCCAGTTCCGACCACGCCATCAATCCAGCGGTGGTGATCAAGTCACCATCGTCGACAATCGGCGTGTCGGCCTTGAGCTGGATCTTCGGGTAGCGTTCGCTGAAGCCCTGCGCCGCGGTCCAGTGCACCGTGGCGCTGCGGCCATCGAGCAAGCCGCTTTCGGCGAGCATCAGCGAACCCACACAAACCCCGCCCAGCGTCGCCCCGCTTGCGTGCTGATCACGTAGCCATTGCATCAGCCGAGTCGGCGTTTGCGCCGCCGAAAAGCCACTGATCGACGGCGGAATCAGCACGGCCTGCAAACTGGATTCATCGCCTGCAAGACTGGCGTAGATCCGCGTCGGCGGCAGATTGCCTTCGACCTGCCAGTGGCTGACCCGCAGCCTTGGCAATTGCGCCGCCTGCTGCTCGGCAGCAATCCGGTTGGCCACTGCAAACAGGTCCGTCAGCCCATGCACGGCCGCCATCTGCGCGCCGGGATAAATCAGCACACCGAGTTCAGCGATGGCGGCGTTTTCTGCGCCCATTGTCAGTTTTCCCCTGTCTATTGTCGGTGCGGCCAATCCTCGAATCGCTCATCAGCGCCAATACTTAAGTCACTTCCAGCCAACACATCGAGGACACACTCATGGCCAAGCAAGCGCTCATCGTAGTCGATATCCAGAATGACTACTTCCCTCAAGGCAAGTGGCCGCTGGCCGGTGCCGACGCCGCTGCCGACAATGCCGCCCGACTGATCGGAGCCTTCCGCGAGGCGGGCGATTCGGTGGTGCACATTCGCCACGAATTCACTTCGCCAGACGCACCGTTTTTCACTCCCGACTCGGACGGCGCCAAGCTGCATCCGAAAGTGCTCAACCGTGCCGACGAACCGGTGGTGCTCAAGCACTTCGTCAACTCGTTCCGCGAAACCGAGCTGAAAGCGCTCCTCGACGAAAAAGGCATCACTGACCTGATCGTGGTCGGCAGCATGAGCCACATGTGCGTCGATGGCATCACCCGCGCAGCGGCAGACATGGGCTACAGCGTCACGGTCATTCATGACGCCTGCGCCAGCCGTGATCTGCAGTTCAACGGCCTGACCGTGCCAGCCGCGCATGTGCATGCCGCGTTCATGTCGGCGCTGGGTTTCGCTTACGCCAGCGTGGTCTCGACTGACAAATTCCTGCACAGCAACGCCTAGCAACAACTGCAATGTCCACTGGCCCGCCGCGTCGCGGGCCTTTTTGCAGCTGTCATGAAAATCTCACGCGTGAGTCATTGATGGCACTTTGGATTGGTTGTAGTGTGGCCCACGCGTGAGACATTCATAACCGGATTTCAGCCATGACAAGCCGCACGAAGGCGCACGCCGCAGCAAGCTCGAAAGGCGAGCGCGCCAAAACCTCCGCAAAGAAACCATCGAGCTTTTACATGAAGCAGATGCGCGCGGGTCTGGCGGCTGCCGGTTATGTGAAACACGAGACTTGGGTGCTTCCGGAAAACCGAAGCTTGCTCAAGCAAATGGAGCAACAGCTACGCCAACCGATTCTGGCTGGCTCATTCATGTCGGAGAATTACATGAGCGCAGGCAACAACTGGACCATCGATAGCCTCTTCAACGCCCTCAAGGCCCTGGACGAGGTGGCTTCGCAAGAAATCACGCTGTCGCTGATCCAGAGCTCCGAGCCGAGCATCAAGCTGGAAATGAACGAATTCGGCGGTCTGCCGATTCACATCGCCCTGGCTGGCCAGCAGATCATCGTCGACACCGTGTTGGTGGATGTCGATTCGATCAGCAATGTCCAAGCCTTCAACGACGCCGTGCTGCGCAGCCGGGAAATGTTCCCGCTGTCGTCGATCGGCATCGAGTCGATGCCCAACGGGCAGACCGTTTACAACATGTTTGGCGCGCTCAGCGCCGACTCGAGCCTGACCAATATTGTCACCGAGGTGAAAACCCTGGTCGACAACGTGCAGCGCGCCAGCGAAGCCTTCGAACACTTCTTCAAGTAATCAACAGGGAATATCCAATGACTCAGTCCATCTGGAGCAAGTTGTTCACCGCACTGCGCGGCGGCGCCAATGAAGTCGGCGAAGCCATCGCCGACCAGCAGGCCCTGCGCATCCTCGATCAGGAAATCCGCGACGCCGACACCGCGCTGTCCAATGCCCGTCGCGAACTGGTCACCATCATGGCCAAGCACAAACTGGCCGCCGACCGCGTCAGCGAGTACGACGCCAAGATCAAGGACCTCGAAGCCAAGGCTGTCTCGGCGCTGAACGCCGGTCGCGAAGACCTGGCGCTGGAAGTCGCCGAAGCGATCTCGACCCTGACCAACGACCTGAATGCCGAGAAAAAACTCAGCGATGAATTCGGCGCCTACGCCGACAACATGCGCAAGGACATCAGCAAGGCCGAGTCTCGGATCAAGAGCCTGCGCCAGCAAGTGGACATGGCCAAGGCCCGCGACAGCGTACAGAAAGCGCAGGTCAGCGCGTCCATCGCCAGCGGTGGCGCCAACGGCAAACTGGAAACCGCCGTCGGCACCCTGAACCGTCTGCAAGCCAAGCAGCAGCAACGCGCCGCTGAACTGAGCGCTGCCGACGAACTGGCCGACGCTTCGACCGGCAACGACCTGGAACGCAAACTGCGCGACGCCGGCATCACGCCGAACGAAGGCAGCGCCAATGCGATTCTTGAGCGTCTGAAGCAAAAATCCGCCCAGTAACACCTGCGTAAAACCCTTGCAGGAGTGAGCCTGCTCGCGATGAGGCCGGTACATTCAACATCAATGTTGTCTGAACCGCCGCCATCGCGAGCAGGCTCACTCCTACATGTTTTTCGGCGTGAAAATGCCTCTGCTCGTTCACCGCTGCGCCCGGTACACTAGCGCCACTTTTTCGCCAACGAACACGTCCACCCGCTTCAAGGAACGTACCCATGGGATGGTTTAAAGATTTGCTGGGCACCAGCACTTGGCAGGCGCCTGCGCCGACTGCACACGTGGCCGGCGGCCCGCTCGGGATGGCGCAGGGCAAAGGCGTGCGCTTCGATACGACCCTGGCCTTGCTGCTCGAGGGCTCGACTTCGGTGCGGGTGCCCTTCGATCAGGCAGTCTGGAGCGCAGGCTGGGTCGACCTCGGCCAGTCCAACAAACTGCACCGCTATTACATGAACGACGAAGATTTCTGGGTGCAGATTCACGTCACCGGTGAAGACCAGATCGAATCCGTCACGCTGTTCAATTACCTCAGTTACGTGACCGTCAACAGTGACGCCGAACTGCAGCGTCTGGCCGGCCCGAACAGCCAGATCGGTTTGCCGAACTACACCCACGAAGGCATCGCCTATATCCGCGAATGGGGCACCGAACAGGGCCAGACCGAGCTGGTACCGATGACCGAACACGTGGTCAATCCGGACGAGAGCTACACCATCAACCACCATTCAATGCTTTACGCGCGCGAAACCGGCCTGACCGATCGCCGCGAATTGCTGCTGTTCTCCGTCGAACAGGACGAAGAAGGCACCGTCAGCCTGAGCACTTCGCTGGGCATCTCGCTGTACACGACTGATTTGAGCGCCATCTAAAAAGGAAGTTTTTCATGCTAGAAGTGTTGGCCGTTTCCCTGAACAAGACCGCGCTGGTCGGTTTCGTCGTCTATCTGATTGGCGCCGTACTGCTGTTCATGCTGTTTCAATTCGTCTATACGCGCATCACTGCGCACAAGGAATTCGAGCTGATCCGCGCCGGCAATATCGCCGCCGCTATCGCACTGTCCGGCGCGATCATCGGTTTCGCGATTCCCGCCAGTAACGTGATTGCTTATTCGGTCAACGTGCTCGACTTCATACTCTGGGCAGTCATTGCCGCCGTCGTGCAATTGCTGGCGTTCGTCGCGACAGGGCTAGTGCTCAAAGGCACCTCTCAGCGCATCGCCAATGGCGAAGTAGCTGCCGGCATTTATGTGGCTGCGGTGGCGATCAGCGTCGGCATGCTCAATGCCGCCTGCATGACCCCGTCCAACTGATCGGCAGGAAGCCTTCGATGAAACGCAGCAAATACGTCCAGTTGTCCCTCGCCGCCTCGGTGGCCATGGCCATTTCCGGCCAGGTGAGCGCCGCCGATCAACCGCGCAATTTTCAAAGCGTCGAGCAATGCGTCGATGCCGAAGTGGCCGCCGATGTCTGTTCCAACGCCTACGTCGCGGCATTGACCGAACACCGACGCATCGCGCCGGCGTACGACAACAAGGCCAAGTGCGATGCGGATTTCGCCGCTGACTGGTGTCAGAAGAATTCCGATGGCCGCTTCGTGCCGAAACTCGGTGGCTTCAAGGTCCCGCAGAACGGTGAAGCCGCACAGAACCTCGATGCCATCGCCAACGCGCAGATGCCTGCCGGTGACAGCACCGCACAGAATGCGCAAGCCACCTCGCACTATTCCGGTGGCGGTGGTGGCGGCGGCAATGGCTGGCTGACCGGCTGGCTGATCGGCAATGCCATGAGCAACAACGCCGACCGTACGGTTTATCGCGATCGCGAAACCCGCCAGACCTACAACACCTCGACGCAGTACCGCCGCGCCGAAACGACCGCGCGCAGCCAAGCGGACTACGAAAGCAGCAAGAGCAAACCGGTCAACGTGGCTTCCTCGACCTCCCGCGGTGGCTTCGGCAGTCAGTCCAGCGCCCGCAGCGGCTGGGGTGGCTGGAGCAGCAGTTCCGGGCGCTCGAGCAGCTGATCATGAAGAAAATTGCCTGCGCCGAGCGGCCCGACTGGAAGCGCACCGCCGAGAGCCTCGGCTTTATGTTCCATACCATCGACGACGAGCCGTACTGGGACGAAAGTGCGTATTACCAGTTCACCCTGGCGCAGATCGAAAACGATCTCGAGGACCCGACCACCGAATTGCACGAGATGTGCATGGACCTGGTCGACCGCGTTGTGCACAGCGAAGAACTGCTGGACCGCCTGAGCATTCCGCCCTCGTACTACGACATGATCCGCACATCCTGGCTGGAAGGTCACCCGCATCTGTACGGGCGTATGGACTTTTCCTACAGCGGTAACGGCCCGGCGAAACTGCTTGAACTCAATTACGACACGCCGACCAGCCTCTACGAAGCCGCCGCGTTTCAGTGGGGCTGGCTGGAACAGTGCATCGAGCGCGGCACGCTGCCGCGCCATGCCGACCAGTTCAACAGCATCGACACCAAACTGCACCAGGCTTTCGCCGAACTGCAACTCAAGCGTCCGTTCTATTTCGCCTCGATGAAAGATTCGGTCGAAGACAAGGGCACCACCGATTACCTGCGGCTGATCGCGGAAAAGGTCGGCATCGAGTCGCGCCACATCGATATCGAAGACATCGGCCTGACGGCCCAGGGTCGCTTTGTCGACCTCGAGGATCGCTGGATCCCGCACCTGTTCAAACTGCATGCCTGGGAATTCATTTTCCACGAACCGTTCGGCGCAGCGATTGCCGAATGCGATACGCAGTTCTTCGAACCGGCGTGGAAAGCGATTCTGTCCAACAAAGGCGTATTGCCCTTGTTATGGGAGATGCACAAGGGCCACCCGAATCTGCTGGCGGCGCACCTCGATCCGAATCCGCAAAATGCAGTGCCGAAAGGCTGGGTGCGCAAGCCGTACTTTTCCCGCGAAGGCGCCAACATCGAGCTGCAAACCGCTGAAGGAATAATCGTCAAAGAGGACGGCCCCTACACCGATGCGCCATTTATCCTGCAGGAGTTTGCGCCGTTGCCGAAGTTTGGCGACAGCTACACGCTGATCGGCTCGTGGGTGATTGGTGATGAGGCGGCGGGGATTGGCGTGCGAGAGGACAATAGCCTGATCACAAAAGACTCCAGTCGCTTCCTGCCCCACCTGATCCTCGGCTAAAACACCAATCCCGTGTAGGAGCGAGCCTGCTCGCGAAGGCGTCAGGTCAGTCAATGCAAAGGGTGACTGACAGACTGCTTTCGCGAGCAGGCTCGCTCCCACAGGGGATCGAAGGCAACCTTGGATTTGCGGCACAAAAAAGGCCCGTCGCGCAATGCGACGGGCCTTTTTCATTTTCAGCGGATGCAGCGGCAAATCAGAACGGAATATCGTCATCGAAGCTGTCGAAATCCGGAGCCGGTTGCGGTGCGGCCTGCTGTGGCGCTGGCGGCGCCGAACGCTGCTGCGGTGCCGACTGCTGCGGGCGTGGAGCCTGCTGACGTGGCGCCTGCTGCTGGTAGTTGTTGCCGCCGCCTTGCTGGTCGCCCTGTTGTGGACGGCCGCCGAGCAGTTGCATGGTGCCTTGCATGTCGACCACGATTTCAGTGGTGTAACGCTTGATACCGTCTTTTTCCCATTCACGGGTCTGCAGCTTGCCTTCGATGTACACCTGCGAACCCTTGCGCAGGTATTCGCCGGCGATTTCGGCAACCTTGCCGAACATCGAAACGCGGTGCCACTCGGTCTTCTCGACCTTCTGACCGGTTTGCTTGTCGGTCCATTGTTCGCTGGTGGCCAGACTCAGGTTGGTCACGGCGTTACCGTTAGGCAGGTAGCGAACTTCGGGATCCTGGCCGCAAGTGCCGACCAATATGACTTTGTTAACCCCACGGGCCATAACGTTCTCCTAGGTTTAGCACGCAGCCCCGGCCGGGTTGTTCACCAGGCGTTCGAGGGTGTCGCGATCCACTAATTCTTTGTCCAGTTTGATGTAAACAGCCGCCTCGTCAGCGACTATCACTGCATCCGTTACCCCTACGAGGGCCTTGAGACGCTCGACCAGACCCGCTTCGCGGATCGCTTCGGGCGACAACGGCAAGCGCAGGCTCGTCACGTAGGGAGGTTCGCGCATGGTAACAGCAAAGGCCAGCCAAAGTGCAGCCAGCCCGGCACATCCAAGGAACACAACCGACAGACCGCCATGCTGAAACAGCCAGCCGCCGAGTATCCCGCCGAGTGCCGAACCGAGGAACTGGCTGGTGGAGTACACGCCCATGGCCGTGCCCTTGCCGCCTGCCGGTGAAACCTTGCTGATCAGCGATGGCAACGAAGCCTCCAGCAGATTGAACGCGGTGAAGAACACCACCGTCCCGATCACCAGAGCGCGCAGGCTGTCGCCGAACTGCCAGAAGAATAGTTCAGTCAGCATCAGTGTCATGACGGCACCGAGCAAAACTCGTTTCATTTTGCGTCGCTTCTCGCCATAGATGATGAAAGGGATCATGGCGAAGAAAGAAATCACCAGCGCGGTGAGGTAGACCCACCAGTGCTGCTCCTTGGGCAGACCGGCTTTTTCCACCAGCGCCAGCGGCAAGGCGACGAAGCTCGACATCAACATGGCATGTAACACAAAGATGCCCAGGTCGAGGCGCAGCAGGTCCGGATGCTTGAGCGTCGGCAGCAATGCCTGCCGCGCCACCCCGGATTCACGATGCTGCAGCGGCCCGGTGGAACGCGGCACCATGAACATGATGATCAGAATGCCGACCAGCGCCATGCCGCCAGTGGCAAGGAACAGACCGGACAGTCCGAACGCACGGGTCAGCAACGGCCCGACCACCATGGCCACGGCGAACGACAGGCCGATGGTCATGCCGATCATCGCCATGGCTTTGGTGCGGTGTTGTTCGCGGGTCAGGTCGGACAGCAGCGCCATCACCGCTGCGGAAATCGCCCCGGCGCCTTGCAGGATCCGCCCGGCGATCACGCCCCAGATCGAATCGGCCTGCGAGGCCAGGACACTGCCGAGGGCGAAGACGATCAGCCCCAGATAAATCACCGGACGGCGGCCGATGCGGTCGGAAATGATCCCGAACGGAATCTGGAAAATCGCCTGGGTCAGGCCGTAAGCGCCGATCGCCAGGCCGATCAGGGCCGGGGTCGCGCCCGCCAGATCCATGCCATAGGTCGCCAGTACCGGCAACACCATGAACATGCCCAGCATACGGAAGGCGAACACCAGGGCCAGACCGCTCGCCGCGCGGGTCTCGCTGCCACTCATGCGTTCGCTGTGGGGATCGTGCATGGAAAAACCTCGTGTGAACCGGCGGCGATTCTACCAGTCCCATCGGAAGACGGGGTATATCGCGACGCTATGACGCGTATAGATGAAACTCTCTTCATGAACGGTGAAACGCCCTTCGTTTGATAGTGTGCATCCATCCAGTATTTGGCCGTATACTCCTACGTTTTCGACGCCCGCCGAGCGAGGCCACTTTGGACAAGATCCTGATACGTGGGGCCCGTACCCACAACCTGAAGAACATCGACCTGACCCTGCCACGGGACAAACTGATTGTCATCACCGGCCTGTCCGGATCCGGCAAGTCGTCCCTGGCGTTCGACACGCTGTATGCCGAAGGTCAGCGCCGCTATGTCGAATCGCTGTCGGCTTACGCCCGCCAGTTCCTGTCGATGATGGAAAAACCCGACGTCGACACCATCGAAGGCCTGTCGCCAGCAATCTCCATCGAACAGAAGTCGACCTCGCACAACCCGCGTTCCACGGTCGGCACCATCACCGAAATCTACGACTACCTGCGCCTGCTCTACGCCCGCGTCGGTACGCCGCGCTGCCCCGATCACGACATTCCGCTGGAAGCACAGACCGTCAGCCAGATGGTCGACCTGGTGCTGGCCCAGCCGGAAGGCAGCAAGCTGATGCTGCTGGCGCCGGTGATCCGCGAGCGTAAAGGGGAGCACCTGTCGGTCTTCGAAGAGCTGCGCGCGCAGGGCTTTGTCCGCGCCCGGGTCAATGGCCGCATCTGCGAGCTCGACGAACTGCCGAAACTGGATAAACAGAAGAAGCACTCGATCGATGTGATCGTCGACCGCTTCAAGGTCCGCGCCGATCTGCAACAGCGCCTGGCCGAGTCGTTCGAAACCGCGCTGAAACTGGCCGACGGCATTGCCCTGGTGGCACCGATGGACGACGAGCCCGGCGAAGAAATGATCTTCTCCGCGCGCTTCGCCTGCCCGATCTGCGGCCATGCAATCAGCGAGCTGGAACCCAAGCTGTTCTCCTTCAACAACCCGGCCGGCGCCTGCCCGACCTGCGATGGCCTGGGGGTTAAGCAATTCTTCGACATCAAGCGCCTGGTAAACGGTGAGCTGACCCTGGCCGAAGGTGCGATCCGCGGCTGGGACCGGCGCAACGTCTATTACTTCCAGATGCTCGGTTCGCTGGCTTCGCATTACAAGTTCAGTCTCGACAAGCCCTTCAACGAACTGAGCGCCGAACAGCAGAAAAACATCCTGCACGGCAGTGGCTCGCAGAATGTCGACTTCAAATACCTCAACGACCGCGGCGACATCGTCAAGCGTTCGCACCCGTTCGAAGGCATCGTGCCGAATCTCGAACGCCGCTACCGCGAGACGGAGTCGGCAAGCGTAAGGGAAGAGCTGGCCAAGTTCCTCAGCCACCAGGCTTGCCCGGACTGCCGCGGCACCCGCCTGCGTCGTGAAGCGCGGCACGTGTGGGTAGGCGAGAAAACCCTGCCGGCCGTGACCAACCTGCCAATCGGCGATGCCTGCGAATATTTCGCCGACCTGAAGATGACCGGCCGCCGTGGCGAGATCGCCGACAAGATCCTCAAGGAAATCCGCGAGCGTCTGCAGTTTCTGGTCAACGTCGGGCTCGATTACCTGTCGCTGGATCGCAGTGCCGACACCCTGTCCGGCGGCGAGGCGCAGCGGATTCGTCTGGCCAGTCAGATCGGTGCCGGTCTCGTGGGCGTCTTGTACATCCTCGATGAACCGTCCATTGGCCTGCATCAACGCGATAACGACCGTTTGCTCGGTACCCTCAAACACCTGCGTGATATCGGCAACACGGTGATTGTGGTCGAGCACGACGAAGACGCGATTCGTCTGGCTGACTATGTCGTGGATATCGGCCCGGGCGCCGGTGTACACGGCGGGCAAATCGTTGCCGAAGGTACGCCGGACGAAGTCATGGCCCACCCGGACTCGCTGACCGGCAAATACCTGTCGGGCCGGGTGAAGATCGAAGTGCCGGCCAAGCGCACACCGCGCAACAAGAAGCTCAACCTGTCGCTCAGAGGCGCGCGCGGCAACAACCTGCGCAATGTCGATCTGGACATTCCGATCGGCCTGCTGACGTGCGTGACCGGCGTGTCCGGCTCGGGCAAGTCGACGCTGATCAACAACACGCTGTTCCCGCTGAGCGCCACCGCGCTCAACGGTGCGACCACGCTGGAAGCGGCCGCACACGACAGCATCAAAGGCCTCGAGCATCTGGATAAGGTCGTTGACATCGACCAGAGCCCGATCGGCCGTACACCGCGTTCCAACCCGGCGACCTACACCGGTTTGTTCACGCCCATTCGCGAACTGTTCGCCGGCGTGCCGGAGTCGCGTTCACGCGGCTACGGACCGGGGCGTTTCTCGTTCAACGTCAAGGGCGGTCGTTGCGAAGCCTGCCAGGGCGATGGCCTGATCAAGGTGGAGATGCACTTCCTCCCGGACATCTATGTGCCGTGCGACGTGTGCAAGAGCAAGCGCTATAACCGCGAAACCCTTGAGATCAAATACAAGGGCAAGAGCATTCACGAAACCCTCGAGATGACTATCGAGGAAGCCCGCGAATTCTTCGACGCGGTGCCGGCGCTGGCGCGCAAGCTGCAAACGCTGATGGATGTGGGCCTGTCTTACATCAAGCTCGGGCAGTCGGCGACCACGCTATCGGGCGGTGAAGCGCAGCGGGTCAAGTTGTCTCGCGAGCTGTCCAAGCGTGATACCGGCAAAACCCTGTATATCCTCGACGAGCCGACCACCGGTCTGCACTTCGCGGATATCCAGCAATTGCTCGACGTGCTGCACCGCCTGCGCGATCACGGCAACACGGTGGTGGTGATCGAGCACAACCTCGATGTGATCAAGACTGCCGACTGGCTGGTCGACCTCGGGCCGGAAGGCGGTTCCAAGGGTGGGCAGATCATTGCCACCGGTACGCCGGAGGAAGTGGCAGAGATGAAGCAATCTCACACTGGCCATTACCTCAAGCCGTTGTTGATCCGCGACCGGGCGTAAACGCCAGGCATGAAAAAGCCCCTGTCACTGTTGAAGCGACAGGGGCTTTTTTACATCGGTAGCAATCAGGACGCGTGGGATTGCAGGTAGTTCTCGAGACCGATGAGCTTGATCAGCCCCAACTGCTTTTCCAGCCAGTAGGTGTGATCTTCTTCGGTGTCGTTGAGCTGAACCCGCAGGATCTCGCGAGTGACGTAATCCTTGTGTTGCTCGCACAGCTCGATGCCTTTGCACAGGGCAGCGCGAACTTTGTATTCAAGGCGCAGATCCGCTTCGAGCATGGTCGGCACCGTGGTGCCCACATCCAGATCATCCGGACGCATGCGCGGCGTGCCTTCGAGCATCAGAATCCGCCGCATCAACGCGTCGGCGTGGCCGGCTTCTTCTTCCATCTCGTGGTTGATTCGCTCGTAGAGCTTGGTGAACCCCCAGTCCTCATACATCCGCGAATGAACAAAATATTGGTCACGCGCGGCCAGTTCGCCGGTCAGCAACGTGTTGAGGTAATCGATAACGTCTGGGTGGCCTTGCATCGCCCTACATCTCCCTGCTTGAAAGTCTGTAGTTTGAACCAACCTGACCGGAAGGTCACCCGCCGAGCGCAATAAAAGTGAAGAATATCCGAGAAAAGCAGGCTAAATAACGCAAAAACCGCCCAAATGAGGGCGGTTCTGCTTCTCGTTTAGACTTCGTTAAGCTGTACGTTGAGCAGCTTTGCGATTGCTTCTCCATACGCCGGATCGGCTTTGTAGAAATGCTGCAGTTGGCGGTCTACGACATCAGGCGAAACCCCGGCCATCGCACCGGCAATGTTGCTGACCAACAGCGCCTTCTGCTCTTCGCTCATCAAACGGTACAACGCACCGGCGTGGCTGTAGTAATCGGTGTCTTCGCGGTGATCGTAGCGATCGGCCGCACCGCTCAAGGCCAGCGCAGGCTCGGCATAGTGCGGAGCTTGCTTTGGCGATTCGATGTAGCTGTTCGGCTCGTAGTTAGGCGCTGCGCCACCGTTGCTGCCAAACGCCATCGAGCCGTCACGCTGATAGGTGTTGACGGGGCTGCGCGGGGCATTCACCGGCAGTTGCTGGTGATTGGTGCCGACGCGGTAGCGGTGTGCGTCGGCGTAAGCGAAGACACGACCTTGCAGCATGCGATCTGGCGACAGACCAACACCAGGGACCATGTTGCTCGGGCCAAACGCGGCCTGCTCGACTTCTGCGAAGTAGTTGAGCGGGTTGCGGTTCAGCTCCAGCTCACCGACTTCAATCAACGGGAATTCCTTCTGCGACCAGGTTTTGGTCACGTCGAACGGGTTCTCGTAATGCGCCGCCGCTTGCGCTTCAGTCATGATCTGGATGCACACGCGCCATTTAGGGAAATCACCTCGCTCGATCGCTTCGAACAGGTCGCGCTGAGCGTAGTCAGGATCAGTACCGGCCAGACGCGCAGCATCGGCTGGCGCAAGGTTCTTGATGCCTTGCAGCGTCTTGTAATGCCACTTCACCCAGTGACGCTCGCCTTTGGCGCTGATCAGGCTGTAGGTGTGGCTGCCAAAGCCGTGCATGTGGCGGTAGCCGTCAGGAATGCCGCGATCCGAGAACAGAATCGTCACCTGGTGCAGCGCCTCGGGCGAATGCGACCAGAAATCCCACATCATCTGCGCGCTTTTCAGATTGCTTTGCGGCAGACGCTTTTGCGTGTGGATAAAGTCAGGGAATTTCAGCGGATCACGAATGAAGAACACCGGCGTATTGTTGCCGACGATATCCCAGTTGCCTTCCTCAGTGTAGAACTTCAACGCGAAACCGCGTGGGTCGCGCTCGGTGTCGGCTGAGCCGCGTTCGCCACCCACAGTGGAGAAGCGCAGGAACGTCGGGGTTTGCTTGCCGATCGCTTCGAACAATTTGGCGCTGGTGTATTCGGTGATATCGCGGGTGACGGTAAAAGTGCCGTAAGCCCCCGAGCCTTTCGCATGTACGCGGCGCTCAGGGATGTTTTCGCGATTGAAGTGGGCGAGCTTCTCGATCAGATGAAAGTCGTCGAGCAGCAACGGACCGCGCGGGCCGGCGGAGCGAGAATTCTGGTTATCGGCGACAGGTGCGCCACTGGCGGTTGTAAGCGTTTTGGTCTGGCTCATGCGGTCTTCTTCCTCTGTCAGTCTTGAACTGCCGGCTAATGGCTTGGTGGGAAGTATTGATCATCGAAGCGACAGCCACAAATTCATTAACTTGCAGAAGTCGATAGATAATTACTAATCATGTTCCCACCACATAGTGGCATTACGACTGTGTCAGATACTTGTACGAACCGCGCATTTCCTGGAGGCACAAAAAACCGGGCACTAGGCCCGGTTCTTTGTTTCAGACTGACGTCTTACTCGGCGGATACAGCTTCGCCAGCAGTAGCACGATCAACCAACTCGACGTACGCCATAGGCGCGTTGTCGCCAGCGCGGAAACCGCACTTGAGGATGCGCAGGTAGCCACCCTCACGGGTAGCGTAACGCTTGCCCAGGTCGTTGAAGAGCTTACCAACGATAGCTTTCGAACGGGTACGGTCGAAAGCCAGACGGCGGTTAGCCAGGCTGTCTGTCTTGGCCAGAGTGATCAGCGGCTCGGCAACCCGGCGCAGTTCTTTGGCTTTTGGCAGAGTAGTTTTGATCAGCTCGTGCTCGAACAGCGACACCGCCATGTTTTGGAACATGGCCTTGCGGTGCGAGCTGGTGCGGCTCAGGTGACGACCACTTTTACGATGACGCATGGTTCATTCCTTACCAAACACTACGTTCGGTGATTACGACGATCAGGCAGTCGCCTTGTCGTCCTTCTTAAGACTTGCAGGCGGCCAGTTGTCGAGGCGCATGCCGAGGGACAGACCGCGGGAGGCCAGAACGTCCTTGATTTCAGTCAAGGATTTCTTGCCCAGGTTCGGAGTCTTCAACAGCTCTACTTCGGTACGCTGAATCAGGTCACCGATGTAGTAGATGTTTTCCGCCTTAAGGCAGTTAGCCGAACGTACAGTCAGTTCCAGATCGTCAACCGGGCGAAGCAGGATCGGATCGATCTCGTCTTCCTGCTCGACAACCACTGGCTCACTGTCACCTTTGAGGTCGACGAACGCAGCCAACTGCTGTTGCAGAATGGTTGCAGCGCGGCGGATAGCCTCTTCAGGGTCCAGAGTACCGTTGGTTTCCAGATCAATAACCAGCTTGTCCAGGTTGGTACGCTGCTCGACACGGGCGTTTTCCACCACGTAAGCGATACGGCGAACCGGGCTGAACGAAGAATCGAGCTGCAAGCGACCGATGCTGCGGCTTTCGTCTTCATCGCTCTGACGCGAGTCGGCTGGTTCATAACCACGACCACGAGCTACGGTGAGCTTCATGTTCAGGGCGCCGTTAGACGCCAGGTTAGCGATTACGTGATCGGGATTAACGATCTCGACATCATGATCCAGCTGAATATCGGCAGCGGTAACCACCCCCGAACCCTTCTTCGACAAGGTCAGCGTAACTTCGTCACGACCGTGCAGCTTGATGGCCAGACCTTTAAGGTTCAACAGGATTTCAATTACGTCTTCCTGTACACCTTCGATGGCGCTGTACTCGTGGAGCACACCGTCAATCTCGGCCTCGACTACTGCGCAGCCGGGCATTGAGGACAACAGGATGCGGCGCAGCGCGTTGCCCAGGGTGTGGCCAAAACCACGCTCGAGAGGCTCGAGAGTGATCTTGGCGCGGGTTGGACTGACAACCTGCACATCAATGTGGCGGGGTGTCAGGAACTCATTTACCGAAATCTGCATGGATGCACCTATTTTCTAGCCCTTACTTGGAGTAGAGCTCGACAATCAGGCTTTCGTTGATGTCGGCGGACAGATCACTGCGAGCAGGAACGTTCTTGAAAACGCCCGACTTCTTCTCAGTGTCTACTTCTACCCATTCTACGCGGCCACGTTGGGCACACAGATCGAGAGCTTGGACAATGCGAAGCTGGTTTTTTGCTTTCTCGCGAACTGCAACCACGTCACCAGCACGAACCTGATACGACGGAACGTTTACGGTCTGACCGTTAACGCTGATCGACTTGTGCGATACCAGCTGACGGGATTCGGCACGAGTCGAACCAAAGCCCATACGGTATACGACGTTGTCCAGACGGCATTCGAGCAGTTGCAGCAGGTTTTCACCGGTTGCACCTTTCTTGCCAGCAGCTTCTTTGTAGTAGCCGCTGAACTGACGCTCGAGAACGCCGTAGATACGACGGACCTTCTGCTTTTCACGCAGTTGGGTGCCGTAATCGGACTGGCGACCGCGGCGCTGGCCGTGGATACCAGGTGCTGCTTCAATGTTGCACTTCGATTCGATCGCGCGCACGCCGCTCTTCAGGAAGAGATCGGTGCCTTCGCGACGAGCGAGTTTGCATTTTGGACCAATGTAACGAGCCATTCTTTACAATCTCCTGGATTACACGCGGCGCTTCTTCGGCGGACGGCACCCGTTGTGCGGGATTGGCGTCACGTCGGTGATGCTGGCGATCTTGTAGCCACAGCCGTTCAAAGCGCGGACTGCGGATTCACGACCTGGACCTGGACCCTTGACGTTGACGTCGAGGTTTTTCAGGCCGTATTCCAGCGCAGCTTGACCAGCACGTTCAGCAGCTACCTGAGCAGCGAACGGGGTGGACTTGCGGGAACCGCGGAAACCCGAACCACCGGAGGTAGCCCAGGAAAGAGCGTTACCTTGACGGTCGGTAATGGTCACGATGGTGTTGTTAAAAGATGCATGGATGTGGGCGATGCCATCAACCACTGTCTTTTTAACTTTTTTACGAGGACGAGCAGCAGGTTTTGCCATGATTAAATTCCTGTCGATTCGCTGGGGCGATTACTTGCGGATCGGCTTACGCGGACCTTTACGGGTACGCGCGTTGGTCTTGGTACGCTGACCGCGTACTGGCAGACCACGACGATGACGCAGACCGCGATAGCAACCGAGGTCCATCAAGCGCTTGATTTTCATGTTGATTTCGCGACGCAGGTCACCTTCAGTGGTGAACTTCGCCACTTCGCCACGCAGCTGTTCAATTTGCTCGTCGCTCAGATCTTTGATCTTTGCTGCTGGGTTTACCCCAGTCACTGCACAGATCTTCTGCGCAGTAGTGCGACCAACACCATAGATGTAGGTCAGCGAGATAACAGTATGCTTGTTATCTGGAATGTTAACGCCTGCAATACGGGCCATTCAGTGGGACTCCAATTGACAGCTACCTACGCCCCGGAAGCCAAGAAATAGGGCGCGAGATAATATCGCTGTAATAACAAATAATCAACCCGGTAGCGCACTAGCTACCGGGCTTGAAGCACAATCACACTCAGCCTTGGCGCTGTTTGTGACGCGGTTCCGCGCTGCAAATTACTCGAACAACACCTTCGCGGCGAATAATCTTGCAGTTACGGCACAGCTTTTTCACCGATGCACGAACTTTCATCACCAACTCCTCGAACCTTATGGGTACTCAGCGCAACATGCCGCTGCCGTAACCCTTCAGGTTGGCTTTCTTCATCAGGGATTCGTACTGGTGCGAAACGAGGTGCGATTGTACTTGGGACATGAAGTCCATCACAACCACGACCACGATCAGCAACGAGGTCCCGCCAAGGTAGAACGGTACGTTTGCCGCAACCACCAGGAACTGGGGCAACAGACACACGGCCGTCATGTAAAGAGCACCGAACAGGGTCAAACGAGTCAGAACGCCATCAATGTAGCGCGCAGACTGCTCACCTGGACGGATACCCGGAATAAAGGCACCGGACTTCTTCAGGTTTTCCGCTACGTCTTTCGGATTGAACATCAACGCCGTATAGAAGAAGCAGAAGAAAATAATCCCTGCACTAAACAGCAGAATATTCAACGGCTGACCAGGAGCGATCGACTGCGAGATGTCCTGCAACCAGCCCATACCTTCAGACTGACCGAACCAGGCACCCAGCGAAGCCGGGAACAGCAAAATGCTGCTCGCGAAAATAGCCGGAATAACACCGGCCATGTTCACCTTCAGCGGCAAGTGGCTGGTCTGCGCAGCAAAAACCTTGCGGCCCTGCTGACGCTTGGCGTAGTGAACAGCAATACGACGCTGACCACGCTCAATGAACACCACGAAACCGATAATCGCTACTGCCAGCAAACCGATGGCAACCAGGGCGAAGATGTTGATATCACCCTGACGCGCAGACTCGAAAGACTGCCCGATTGCTCTCGGAAGACCGGCGACGATACCCGAAAAAATCAACATCGAGATACCGTTGCCAACACCACGCTCAGTAATCTGCTCACCCAGCCACATCATGAACATCGCACCAGCCACAAATGTGGTTACCGCGACGAAATGGAAGCCCAGGTCACCAGTGAACGCCACGCCCTGCCCCGCCAGACCAATGGACATGCCAATGGCCTGAACGAGAGCGAGAGCGACGGTGAGGTAGCGGGTGTACTGGCTGATCTTGCGACGGCCAGCTTCACCTTCCTTCTTCAACTGCTCCAGCTGTGGGCTGACGGCGGTCATCAACTGCATGATGATCGATGCCGAAATGTACGGCATGATCCCCAGTGCAAAGATGCTCATCCGTTCCAGCGCACCGCCGGAGAACATGTTGAACAAGCTAAGAATGGTCCCCTCATTCTGTCGAAACAGGTCTGCGAGTCGGTCCGGGTTGATACCTGGAACCGGGATGTGTGCGCCTATTCGGTAGACGATAATCGCCAGGAACAGAAAACGCAGACGAGCCCAGAGTTCAGACATACCGCCTTTGCCGAGCGCAGAGAGAGCACCTTGCTTAGCCATTTATTCCTCGAACTTGCCGCCAGCTGCTTCGATAGCCGCACGCGCACCTTTGGTGGCGCCGATTCCCTTGCCGATAGTGACAGCGCGAGTCACTTCACCGGACAGCATGATTTTCACACGCTGTACGTTGACGTTGATCACGTTGGCATCTTTCAGGGACTGCACAGTAACGATGTCGCCTTCCACTTTGGCCAGCTCGGAAAGACGCACTTCTGCGCGATCCATGGCTTTCAGGGAAACGAAACCGAACTTAGGCAGGCGACGATGCAGCGGCTGTTGACCGCCTTCAAAGCCTGGAGCGATAGTGCCACCGGAGCGGGAAGTCTGACCTTTGTGACCACGGCCACCAGTCTTGCCCAAACCACTACCGATACCACGGCCCGGACGATGCTTTTCGCGACGGGAACCCGGCGCTGGACTCAGATCATTGAGTTTCATCGATTAACCCTCGACACGCAGCATGTAGTAAGCCTTGTTGATCATCCCGCGATTCTCGGGAGTATCCTGGACTTCTACAGTGTGACCGATGCGACGCAGACCCAGACCCTTAACGCACAGTTTGTGGTTAGGGATGCGGCCGGTCATGCTTTTGATCAGCGTTACTTTAACGGTAGCCATGATTACTTGATCTCCTCAACACGCAGGCCACGCTTGGCAGCGATGGACTCAGGAGATTGCATAGCCTTCAGACCCTTGAAAGTGGCGTGAACCACGTTTACCGGGTTGGTCGAGCCGTAGCACTTGGCCAGAACGTTCTGAACGCCAGCAACTTCGAGGACAGCACGCATAGCGCCGCCAGCGATGATACCGGTACCTTCAGAAGCAGGCTGCATGTACACCTTCGAAGCGCCGTGAGCGGACTTCATTGCGTACTGCAGAGTGGTGCCGTTCAGGTCAACTTGAATCATGTTGCGGCGAGCAGCTTCCATTGCCTTCTGGATCGCAGCAGGCACTTCACGCGACTTGCCACGGCCGAAGCCAACGCGCCCTTTACCATCACCAACCACGGTCAACGCGGTGAAAGTGAAGATACGGCCGCCTTTAACGGTTTTGGCTACGCGGTTAACTTGAACCAGCTTCTCGATGTAGCCTTCGTCGCGCTTTTGGTCGTTATTTGACATAACTTAGAACTCCAGCCCAGCTTCACGAGCAGCATCAGCCAGCGCTTTAACGCGGCCGTGATACTTGAAGCCAGAGCGGTCGAAAGCCACTTGCGATACGCCAGCGGCCTTAGCACGCGTAGCGACCAGCTGGCCAACCTTTGTGGCCGCGTCGATGTTGCCAGTGGCACCATCACGCAGTTCTTTATCCAAAGTCGAGGCACTTGCCAGGACTTTGTTGCCGTCGGCCGAGATGACCTGGGCGTAGATGTGCTGCGACGAGCGGAACACGCAGAGACGCACGACTTCGAGTTCGTGCATTTTCAGGCGTGCTTTGCGAGCGCGACGCAGTCGAGTAACTTTTTTGTCGGTCATTTGCTATGCCCTACTTCTTCTTGGCTTCTTTACGACGGACGACTTCGTCCGCGTAGCGCACACCTTTGCCTTTGTACGGCTCTGGTGGACGGAAGTCGCGGATCTCAGCGGCCACTTGACCTACCAGCTGCTTGTCGATGCCCTTGATCAGGATATCGGTCTGGCTAGGAGTCTCAGCGGTGATGCCTTGCGGCAGTTCGTAATCCACTGGGTGCGAGAAGCCAAGAGCCAGGTTCAGAACCTGACCTTTTGCTTGCGCTTTGTAACCAACACCGACCAGCTGGAGCTTGCGCTCGAAGCCTTGGCTTACGCCCTGGACCATGTTGTTTACCAACGCACGCGTGGTACCGGCCATTGCGCGAGTCTGTTGATCGCCATTGCGAGCAGCAAAACGCAGCTCACCGGCCTCTTCAACGATCTCAACGGACGAATGGATGTTCAGTTCAAGAGTACCCTTGGCACCCTTCACCGAAAGCTGTTGGCCTGCGAATTTGACTTCGACACCGGCTGGCAGCTTAACGGGGTTCTTAGCGACGCGAGACATGCTTATCCCCCCTTAGAACACAGTGCAAAGAACTTCGCCGCCGACACCGGCAGCGCGCGCAGCACGATCCGTCATCACACCTTTGTTGGTGGAGACGATAGACACGCCAAGACCGCCACGAACTTTCGGCAGATCTTCAACGGACTTGTACTGACGCAGGCCTGGACGACTAACGCGCTTAACTTCTTCGATAACCGGACGGCCTTCGAAGTACTTCAGCGAGATGGACAACGACGGCTTGGCGTCGGTGGTGATCTGAAAATCCGCGATGTAACCTTCGTCCTTCAGGACTTTTGCTACAGCAGCCTTCAACGTGGAAGACGGCATGCTTACGACAGACTTTTCAGCCATCTGGGCATTACGGATTCGAGTTAGCATGTCCGCTAACGGGTCCTGCATACTCATGGGCTAGACGCTCCTAATACAGAAAAATTAGCCTTGCGGCTACTACTTGTCGCCGAGAACTTCCGGGCATGAAAAAACACGGGCTCAGGCGAGCCGGTCATTCTAGACACACCCCAGAAATGAATCAAGCCCCAAAAGGGGCTTGATTCACATTCAAGGCACCGATGGTCAGGTTTTTGCAAACCCGGCCATCGAGGCTTTGACGACTATTACCAGCTGGCTTTAACCAGACCTGGAACGTCACCACGCATTGCAGCTTCACGCAGCTTGTTACGGCCGAGGCCGAACTTGCGGTAAACGCCGTGCGGACGACCAGTCAGGCGGCAACGGTTACGCATGCGCGAAGCGCTTGCGTCACGTGGTTGCTTCTGCAGAGCTACGGTAGCTTCCCAACGCGCTTCTGGACTTGCGTTCAGATCGACGATGATAGCTTTCAGCGCTGCACGCTTGGTGGCGTACTTGGCAACGGTGAGCTGACGCTTCAGCTCACGGTTCTTCATGCTCTTCTTGGCCATTTTCCTACTCCAATCAGTTGCGGAACGGGAATTTGAAAGCACGCAGCAGAGCGCGGCCTTCATCATCGTTCTTGGCAGTGGTGGTCAGGGTAATGTCCAGACCGCGGAGAGCATCGATCTTGTCGTAGTCGATTTCCGGGAAAATGATCTGCTCTTTCACGCCCATGCTGTAGTTGCCACGACCATCGAAGGACTTGGCATTCAGGCCGCGGAAGTCGCGAACCCGAGGCAGGGAGATCGACAGCAGACGATCCAGGAACTCGTACATACGCTCACGGCGCAGGGTCACTTTGACGCCGATCGGCCATCCTTCGCGGACTTTGAAGCCAGCGATGGATTTACGAGCGTAGGTCACAACGACTTTCTGGCCGGTGATCTTTTCCAGGTCAGCAACAGCGTGCTCGATGACTTTCTTGTCGCCGATCGCTTCGCCCAGACCCATGTTCAGGGTGATTTTGGTAACGCGCGGAACTTCCATCACGTTCGAAAGCTTAAGTTCTTCCTTAAGTTTCGGAGCGATTTCCTTCCGGTAAATCTCTTTTAGTCGTGCCATGGTCTTCTACCTAGCAGTGTTCAAGCATCAACCGCTTTTTGGGTCGACTTGAAGACACGAATTTTCTTACCGTCTTCTACTTTGAAACCAACGCGGTCAGCCTTGTTGGTTTCGCCGTTGAAGATGGCGACGTTGGAAGCGTGCAGTGGCGCTTCTTTCTCGACGATACCGCCCTGTACGCCCGACATCGGGTTAGGCTTGGTATGACGCTTGACCAGGTTCAGACCACCAACAACCAGACGGTTGTCAGCAAGAACCTTCAGCACCTTACCGCGCTTACCTTTGTCTTTGCCGGCGATCACGATGATCTCGTCGTCACGACGAATCTTTTGCATGTCGGATCTCCTTACAGCACTTCTGGGGCGAGCGAGACGATCTTCATGAACTTCTCAGTACGAAGTTCACGGGTCACTGGCCCAAAGATACGGGTGCCGATCGGCTCTTGCTTGTTGTTCAGAAGAACAGCAGCGTTGCCATCAAAGCGGATAATGGAGCCATCAGCACGACGTACGCCGTGACGAGTGCGGACTACAACAGCAGTCATCACTTGGCCTTTTTTCACTTTACCGCGAGGAATTGCTTCCTTCACGGTAACTTTGATGATATCACCGATACCAGCGTAACGACGATGGGAGCCACCCAGCACCTTGATGCACATAACACGGCGAGCGCCGCTGTTATCGGCCACATCGAGCATGGATTGAGTCTGAATCATATAATTTCTCCGACCCCTAGCCCTTAGACTTCCACAGCGCGTTCGAGAACATCAACCAGCGCCCAAGACTTGGTCTTGGCCATCGGACGAGTTTCACGAATAGTGACTTTGTCGCCGATGTGGCACTGATTGGTTTCGTCGTGCGCGTGCAGCTTAGTCGAACGCTTAACGTATTTACCGTAGATCGGGTGCTTAACGCGACGCTCGATCAGAACGGTGATGGTTTTGTCCATCTTGTCGCTGACAACACGGCCAGTCAGCGTACGGACAGTTTTTTCGGCTTCAGCCATGATCACTTACCTGCCTGCTGGTTGAGCACAGTCTTCACGCGAGCGATGTCACGCTTAACTTGCGAGAGCAGATGAGACTGCCCCAACTGGCCAGTTGCTTTCTGCATGCGCAGATTGAACTGGTCGCGCAGCAGGCCGAGCAGTTGCTCGTTCAGCTGCTGTGCGGATTTTTCACGAAGTTCATTCGCTTTCATCACATCACCGTCCGTTTAACAAAGGAGGTGGCGAGCGGCAGCTTTGCAGCAGCCAGGGCGAAAGCCTCACGCGCCAGCTCTTCAGAAACACCCTCGATTTCATACAGGACTTTGCCTGGCTGAATCTGGGCAACCCAGTACTCCACGTTACCCTTACCTTTACCCATACGAACCTCGAGAGGTTTTTTGGAGATCGGCTTGTCCGGGAATACACGGATCCAGATCTTGCCGCCACGTTTTACGTGACGGGTCAGAGCACGACGCGCTGACTCGATCTGACGAGCGGTGAGACGACCACGAGCAACAGACTTCAGCGCGAACTCGCCGAAGCTGACTTTGCTACCGCGCAGTGCCAGACCACGGTTGTGGCCGGTCATCTGCTTGCGGAACTTCGTACGCTTTGGTTGCAACATTTGGCGTACCCCTTACTTAGCAGCTTTTTTACGAGGCGCTGGTGCTTGTGGTTTCAGTTCTTCTTGGCGACCACCAATAACTTCGCCTTTGAAGATCCAAACCTTTACACCGATCACACCGTAAGTGGTGTGAGCTTCGTAGTTGGCATAGTCGATGTCGGCACGCAGGGTGTGCAATGGCACACGACCTTCGCGATACCATTCAGTACGTGCGATTTCAGCACCGCCGAGACGACCGCTCACTTGGATTTTGATGCCTTTGGCACCAATGCGCATGGCGTTCTGTACGGCGCGCTTCATAGCGCGACGGAACATTACGCGACGCTCCAGCTGCTGAGCTACGCTCTGCGCAACCAGCATACCGTCGAGCTCCGGCTTACGGATCTCTTCGATATTGATGTGCACAGGCACACCCATTTGCTTGGTCAGGTCCTGACGCAGTTTCTCAACATCTTCACCTTTCTTCCCGATAACAATACCTGGACGAGCGGTGTGGATGGTGATGCGTGCAGTTTGGGCCGGACGATGGATATCGATACGGCTTACGGACGCGCTTTTTAGTTTGTCTTGGAGATACTCACGCACTTTCAGATCTGCGAACAAGTAGTCCGCATAAGTCCGACCGTCTGCGTACCAGACGGAGGTGTGCTCCTTGACGATTCCCAGGCGAATGCCAATGGGATGTACTTTCTGACCCATCTCTTCGACTCCGTTACTTGTCAGCAACCTTGACAGTGATATGGCAAGACCGCTTGACGATGCGATCAGCACGGCCTTTGGCACGTGGCATGATGCGCTTCAGCGAACGCCCTTCGTTGACGAAAACGGTGCTGACTTTCAGGTCATCAACGTCTGCGCCTTCGTTATGCTCGGCGTTGGCTACGGCCGACTCCAGCACTTTTTTCATGATCTCGGCGGCTTTCTTACTGCTGAAAGCCAACAGGTTGAGCGCTTCGCCCACCTTCTTCCCGCGGATCTGGTCGGCGACCAAGCGGGCTTTCTGGGCGGAGATTCGAGCGCCCGACAACTTAGCGGCTACTTCCATTTCCTTACCCCTTAACGCTTGGCTTTCTTGTCAGCCACGTGCCCGCGATAGTTGCGGGTACCGGCGAACTCGCCCAGTTTGTGGCCGACCATGTCTTCGTTAACGAGAACCGGGACGTGCTGACGACCGTTGTGTACTGCGATGGTCAGACCGACCATTTGTGGCAGGATCATGGAACGACGCGACCAGGTTTTAATTGGTTTGCGATCGTTCTTTTCCGCCGCCACTTCGATCTTCTTCAGTAGGTGAAGATCAATAAAAGGACCTTTTTTCAGAGAACGTGGCACTGTCGTATCCCTCTATTTACTTGCGACGACGGACGATCATTTTGTCGGTACGCTTATTACCACGAGTCTTCGCGCCCTTAGTCGGGAAGCCCCATGGCGATACCGGATGACGACCACCAGAGGTACGACCTTCACCACCACCATGTGGGTGGTCAACCGGGTTCATGGCAACACCACGAACGGTTGGGCGAACGCCACGCCAGCGTTTGGCACCGGCTTTACCCAGCGAACGCAGGCTGTGCTCGGAGTTCGAGACTTCGCCCAGGGTCGCACGGCATTCAGCCAGGACTTTACGCATCTCACCGGAACGCAGACGCAGGGTAACGTACACACCTTCACGAGCGATCAGCTGAGCCGAAGCACCAGCGGAACGAGCGATCTGCGCGCCTTTACCTGGCTTCAATTCGATGCCGTGTACGGTAGAACCGACTGGAATGTTGCGCAGTTGCAGAGCGTTGCCTGGCTTGATTGGAGCCAGAGCGCCTGCGATCAGCTGGTCGCCAGCACTCACGCCTTTAGGGGCAATGATGTAGCGGCGCTCGCCGTCTGCGTAGCACAGCAGTGCGATGTGAGCAGTACGGTTTGGATCGTATTCGATACGCTCGACAGTGGCGACGATGCCATCTTTGTCGTTGCGACGGAAATCGACCATACGGTAATGCTGCTTATGACCACCACCGATGTGACGAGTGGTAATACGGCCATTGTTGTTACGACCACCAGTCTTCGATTTTTTCTCGAGCAGCGGTGCGTGAGGAGCGCCTTTATGCAGCTCCTGGTTGACCACCTTGACCACAAAACGGCGGCCAGGGGAAGTCGGTTTGCATTTAACGATTGCCATGATGCACCCCTTCCTTACTCAGCACTGCTGCTGAAATCGAGATCTTGGCCTGGCTGAAGGGAGATAACTGCCTTCTTCCAGTCATTACGCTTGCCCAGACCGCGAGCAGTGCGCTTGCTCTTACCCAGAACATTCAGGGTAGTGACGCGCTCTACTTTCACGCTGAACAGGCTTTCGACGGCCTTCTTGATTTCCAGCTTGGTTGCGTCAGTAGCAACCTTGAAAACGAACTGGCCTTTCTTGTCTGCCAGAACCGTAGCCTTCTCGGAAACGTGCGGGCCAAGCAGAACTTTAAATACGCGTTCCTGGTTCATCCCAGCAGCTCCTCGAATTTCTTCACGGCCGACACGGTGATCAACACCTTGTCGTATGCGATCAGACTAACTGGATCGGAACCTTGCACGTCACGTACATCGACGTGAGGCAGGTTGCGAGCAGCCAGGTACAGGTTCTGATCAACAGCGTCCGACACGATGAGAACATCAGTCAGGCTCATGTTGTTCAGCTTGCCCAGCAGATCTTTGGTTTTCGGAGTTTCAACAGCGAAATCCTGAACCACGACCAGACGATCAGTACGCACCAGCTCAGCAAGGATGGAACGCATTGCTGCGCGATACATCTTCTTGTTCAGCTTCTGGGAGTGATCCTGTGGACGAGCTGCGAAAGTGGTACCGCCGCCACGCCAGATTGGGCTACGGATAGTACCGGCACGAGCACGGCCAGTACCTTTCTGACGCCATGGGCGCTTGCCGCCACCACGAACGTCGGAACGGGTCTTCTGCTGCTTGCTACCTTGACGGCCGCCGGCCATGTAGGCCACGACTGCTTGGTGAACCAGCGTCTCGTTGAATTCGCCGCCAAATGTCAGTTCGGAAACTTCGATCGCTTGAGCGTCATTTACATTTAATTGCATGTCAGCTTCCCCTTAACCGCGAGCCTTGGCTGCTGGACGTACAACCAGGTTGCCGCCAGTAGCGCCAGGAACAGCACCCTTGACCAACAACAGATTGCGTTCAGCGTCCACGCGCACTACTTCCAGGGACTGCACGGTCACGCGCTCAGCGCCCATATGACCGGACATTTTTTTGCCCTTGAATACACGACCAGGAGTCTGGCACTGGCCGATAGAGCCTGGGACGCGGTGGGATACGGAGTTACCGTGGGTGTTATCTTGCCCGCGGAAATTCCAACGCTTGATCGTACCCTGGAAGCCTTTACCCTTGGACTGACCGGTTACATCAACCAGTTGACCAGCGGCGAAGATTTCAGCGTTGATCAGATCGCCTGCCTGGTACTCGCCTTCTTCAAGACGGAATTCCATGGTGGTGCGACCAGCGGCAACGTTCGCCTTAGCGAAGTGGCCAGCCTGAGCTGCTGTTACACGCGAAGCACGACGCTCGCCGACAGTGACTTGCACTGCACGATAGCCATCGGTCTCTTCAGTTTTGAACTGGGTGACGCGATTCGGCTCGATCTCAATGACCGTGACCGGAATGGAGACACCTTCTTCGGTGAAAATACGGGTCATACCGCATTTACGACCGACTACACCAATAGTCATGTTGTAAACCTCATGAGTGTACGGGGCTTTCACCCGCTATGGCCGCCCATTTCAGAGCGTTACACGACTAAGACCGAGTCTTAGCCGAGGCTGATCTGCACTTCCACACCGGCCGCAAGATCAAGCTTCATAAGAGCATCAACGGTTTTATCCGTTGGCTGGACGATGTCCAGAACGCGCTTATGAGTGCGGATCTCGTACTGGTCACGCGCGTCTTTGTTGACGTGCGGGGAAACCAGAACGGTGAACCGCTCTTTACGGGTAGGCAGTGGAATTGGACCACGCACTTGAGCACCAGTACGTTTCGCGGTTTCCACGATTTCCTGGGTTGATTGGTCGATCAGGCGATGGTCAAAAGCCTTCAACCTGATACGGATTTGCTGATTTTGCATTGGATTTCAGACTCCGGCTGCTATTCCCACCGGGCGCAATACGCCCGTTAAAAGGAGGCGCAATTCTATAGACGCCCCCGATAGGTGTCAACCCAATAAAAAAGCCCCCGCTGAGCGGGGGCTTTTTCAATCCATCAAGCTGACTTTAAAAAAGTCTTACTCGATGATTTTGGCTACGACGCCAGCGCCGACGGTACGACCGCCTTCACGGATAGCGAAACGCAGACCGTCTTCCATCGCGATGGTTTTGATCAGGGTAACAGTCATCTGAATGTTATCACCTGGCATTACCATTTCAACGCCTTCTGGCAGCTCGCAGTTACCAGTCACGTCAGTAGTACGGAAGTAGAACTGTGGACGGTAGCCTTTGAAGAACGGAGTGTGACGACCGCCCTCTTCCTTGCTCAGAACGTAAACTTCTGCGGTGAACTTGGTGTGCGGCTTGACCGAACCTGGCTTGACCAGAACCTGGCCACGCTCAACGTCGTCACGCTTGGTACCACGCAGCAGAACGCCGCAGTTCTCGCCAGCACGACCTTCGTCGAGCAGTTTGCGGAACATTTCAACACCAGTGCAAGTAGTAACGGTGGTGTCACGCAGACCAACGATTTCCAGTGGATCCTGAACGCGAACGATACCGCGCTCGATACGACCAGTCACAACAGTACCGCGACCCGAGATCGAGAATACGTCTTCGATTGGCATCAGGAATGGCTTGTCGATCATACGAACTGGTTCTGGGATGTAAGTATCCAGAGTCTCAACCAGCTTACGAACGGCAGTGGTGCCCATTTCGTTGTCGTCTTTGCCTTCCAGCGCCATACGAGCCGAACCGATGATGATCGGAGTGTCGTCGCCCGGGAAGTCGTAGGTCGACAGCAGGTCACGAACTTCCATCTCAACCAGTTCCAGCAGCTCAGCGTCGTCTACCAGGTCAGCCTTGTTCAGGAAAACCACGATGTACGGAACGCCTACCTGACGGGACAGCAGGATGTGCTCACGGGTTTGTGGCATCGGACCATCAGCGGCCGAGCAAACCAGGATCGCGCCGTCCATCTGGGCAGCACCGGTGATCATGTTCTTCACGTAGTCAGCGTGACCTGGGCAGTCAACGTGAGCGTAGTGACGAATAGTCGAGTTGTACTCAACGTGAGCGGTGTTGATGGTGATACCGCGAGCTTTTTCTTCTGGAGCGCTGTCGATCTTGTCGAATTCAACGACGGCCGAACCGAAAACTTCGGAGCAGACGCGAGTCAGAGCAGCGGTCAGAGTGGTTTTACCGTGGTCAACGTGACCGATGGTGCCAACGTTGACGTGCGGTAGGGAACGATCAAATTTTTCTTTAGCCACGACAATTAACTCCTAGCCTAAAGGGGCTGAATCAGCCTTGTTTTTTGGTTACGGATTCGACGATGTGCGACGGAGCCGTATCGTATTTTTTGAATTCCATAGAGTAGCTTGCGCGACCCTGGGACATGGAACGAACGTCGGTCGCATAACCGAACATCTCACCCAGTGGAACCTCAGCACGGATAACCTTGCCGGACACTGTGTCTTCCATACCCTGGATCATGCCGCGACGACGGTTGAGGTCGCCCATCACATCACCCATATAGTCTTCAGGCGTAACAACTTCTACAGCCATGATCGGCTCGAGCAACTCACCACCGCCCTTCTGGGCCAGTTGCTTGGTCGCCATGGAAGCAGCCACTTTAAACGCCATCTCGTTCGAGTCGACGTCGTGGTAAGAACCATCGAACACGGTAGCCTTCAGGCCGATCAGCGGATAGCCGGCAACTACGCCGTTCTTCATCTGCTCTTCGATACCCTTCTGGATAGCCGGGATGTATTCCTTAGGAACCACACCACCTACAACTTCGTTCACGAATTGCAGACCTTCCTGACCTTCGTCAGCAGGAGCAAAACGGATCCAGCAGTGACCGAACTGGCCGCGACCACCGGACTGACGAACGAACTTGCCTTCGATTTCACAGTTCTTCGTGATGCGCTCACGATACGAAACCTGAGGCTTGCCGATGTTGGCTTCGACGTTGAACTCACGGCGCATCCGGTCAACCAGGATGTCCAGGTGCAGCTCGCCCATGCCGGAGATGATCGTCTGACCAGTCTCTTCATCAGTTTTAACGCGGAAAGACGGGTCTTCCTGAGCAAGTTTGCCCAGAGCAATACCCATTTTTTCCTGGTCGTCCTTGGTCTTAGGCTCTACGGCAACCGAAATAACCGGCTCCGGGAAGTCCATGCGAACCAGGATGATTGGCTTGTCAGCGTTGCAGAGGGTTTCACCAGTGGTGACGTCCTTCATGCCGATCAGGGCCGCGATGTCGCCAGCGCGCACTTCCTTGATCTCTTCGCGGGCGTTTGCGTGCATTTGCACCATACGACCCACGCGCTCTTTCTTGCCCTTGACCGAGTTGATCACGCCGTCGCCGGAGTTCAACACGCCCGAGTAAACGCGGACGAAGGTCAGAGTACCCACGAATGGGTCGGTAGCAATCTTGAACGCCAGAGCAGCAAACGGCTCGTCGTCGCTTGCGTGACGCTCCATTTCCTCTTCCTCGTTATCAGGGTTGGAACCCTTGATCGCAGGAATGTCGGTAGGAGCAGGCAGGAAGTCGATAACGGCGTCGAGAACCAGGGGAACACCCTTGTTCTTGAACGAAGAACCGCAAACGGCCAGAACGATTTCGCCGGCGATAGTACGCTGACGCAAAGCAGCCTTGATCTCTTCGATCGACAGCTCTTCGCCTTCCAGGTACTTGTTCATCAGCTCTTCGTTGGCTTCGGCGGCAGCTTCAACCATGTTGTTGCGCCACTCTTCAGCCAGCTCTTGGAGCTCGGCAGGAATGTCCTTGCGAACAGGAACCATACCTTTGTCAGAGTCGTTCCAGTAGACAGCTTGCATGTTGATCAGATCGATCTGACCCTGGAAGTTGTCTTCGGAACCGATAGCCAGCTGAATCGGCACCGGAGTGTGACCCAGACGCTGCTTGATCTGACCGATCACGCGCAGGAAGTTGGCACCGGCACGGTCCATCTTGTTTACGTAAACAAGACGTGGAACGCCGTATTTGTTGGCTTGACGCCATACGGTTTCCGACTGCGGCTCAACACCCGAAGTACCGCAGAATACAACGACAGCGCCGTCGAGTACGCGCAGGGAACGTTCAACTTCAATGGTGAAGTCTACGTGGCCCGGGGTATCGATTACGTTGAAGCGGTGTTCGTGCGGGTACTGCTTCTCGGAACCTTTCCAGAAGGCGGTAATGGCAGCAGAAGTAATGGTAATACCACGCTCCTGCTCCTGAACCATCCAGTCTGTGGTCGCGGCGCCATCATGCACCTCGCCCATTTTGTGACTTTTGCCGGTGTAAAACAGTACGCGCTCGGTGGTGGTGGTTTTACCAGCATCCACGTGAGCGACGATACCGATGTTACGGTAGCGGCTAATCGGAGTAGTACGAGCCATAAAGCCCTCGCAAAATTAGTGAAGCTAAAATTAGAAGCGGTAGTGCGAGAAAGCTTTGTTGGCTTCGGCCATACGGTGCACGTCTTCACGCTTCTTAACAGCAGCACCTTTACCTTCAGCAGCATCCAGCAGTTCGCCAGCCAAACGCAGAGCCATAGACTTCTCGCCACGCTTACGGGCGAAGTCTACCAACCAGCGCATTGCCAGAGCGTTACGACGGGAAGGACGAACCTCGACCGGAACCTGGTAAGTAGCACCACCAACGCGGCGCGACTTCACTTCGACCAGCGGAGCGATGGCGTCGAGTGCTTTTTCGAAGAGTTCCAGGGGATCGGTGCCAGCCTTACGGGCCGCAACGGTTTCCAGGGCACCATAAACGATACGCTCGGCAACGGCTTTCTTGCCGCTTTCCATAACGTGGTTCATGAATTTGGCGAGGATCTGGCTTCCGTATTTCGGATCGTCCAGAATCTCACGCTTTGCTGCTACGCGACGTCTTGGCATGATAAGCCCTCAAGCGGTCTTCAGGTTAGCTCGGGACAGATCCAGAGGATGCGTGCCCGACCTTACTCTTATCGACTCAATAAAATTGAAAAACTGCAAAACGGCCGATTACTTCGGACGCTTGGTACCGTACTTCGAACGACCCTGGTTACGGCCTTTAACGCCGGAAGTATCCAAGGAGCCGCGAACGGTGTGGTAACGAACACCCGGCAAGTCTTTTACACGACCGCCGCGGATCAGTACCACGCTGTGCTCTTGCAGGTTGTGACCTTCACCACCGATGTACGAGGAAACCTCGAAACCGTTGGTCAGGCGCACACGGCATACTTTACGCAGTGCCGAGTTAGGTTTTTTCGGCGTGGTGGTGTACACACGGGTGCACACGCCACGACGTTGCGGGCAGTTCTGCAGCGCAGGTACGTCGGATTTCTCGACGATACGCTTACGCGGCTGACGTACCAGCTGGTTGATAGTTGCCATCTACTAGCTCCACTGTTGTCTTGCGACGCTATTGTCTTGCAAGAAAAGCAAAATGGCAGGAACGAATTCCCGCCAAATTTAGGGGATCAAGAGTCTAAAGAGGATCTTGGCCCCAGTCAAGGCAAGGCCCCGACCTCCCCGCCCTTCGAACCTCGACTAAATGTCTCGATTCGACGAACGGAGCGATCAGGGCCTTACGCTCATTTACCGCAGAACTCAGTTACCGCTCGAGTTCAGCGCTTCGGTCAGTGCAGCTTCCACTTCACTGGCGCTAACGCGCAACGGCTTGTCTGCATCACGGCGACGCTTACGCTCGCTGTGATAAGCCAGACCGGTACCCGCCGGGATCAGACGACCCACGACAACGTTTTCTTTCAGGCCGCGCAGGTAATCGCGCTTGCCGGTGACTGCCGCTTCGGTCAGCACGCGGGTGGTTTCCTGGAAGGAAGCCGCCGAGATGAACGATTCGGTGGACAACGACGCCTTGGTGATACCCAGCAGAACGCGAGTGAACTTGGAGACAAACTTGTCTTCCGTGCTCAGACGCTCGTTCTCTACCAGAACGTGAGTCAGTTCCATCTGGTCACCCTTGATGAAGCTGGAGTCGCCGGACTCGGAGATCTCAACTTTACGCAGCATCTGACGCAGGATGGTCTCGATGTGCTTGTCGTTGATCTTCACGCCCTGCAGACGGTAAACGTCCTGGATCTCGTTGACGATGTACTTGGCCAGCGCACTTACACCCAGCAGACGCAGAATGTCGTGTGGATCGCTCGGGCCGTCGGAGATAACTTCGCCGCGGTTGACCTGTTCGCCTTCGAACACGTTCAGGTGACGCCACTTCGGAATCAGCTCTTCGTACGGATCGCTACCGTCGTTCGGGGTGATGACCAGACGGCGCTTGCCCTTGGTCTCTTTACCGAACGCGATGGTGCCGCTGACTTCAGCCAGGATCGACGCTTCTTTCGGGCGACGAGCTTCGAACAAGTCGGCAACACGCGGCAGACCACCGGTGATGTCACGGGTCTTCGAAGTTTCCTGCGGAATACGAGCGATAACATCACCGATCGCAATCTTCGCACCGTCCGCTACACCGACCAGGGCGTTGGCTGGCAGGAAGTACTGAGCGATAACGTCAGTGCCTGGCAGCAACAGATCCTTGCCGTTGTCGTCGACCATCTTCACTGCAGGACGGATTTCCTTACCGGCAGCTGGACGATCTTTCGCGTCGAGTACTTCAATGTTGGTCATACCGGTCAATTCGTCAGTCTGACGCTTGATCGTGATGCCTTCTTCCATGCCCACGTAGGTCACGGTACCTTTCATTTCGGTAACGATCGGGTGAGTGTGCGGATCCCACTTGGCCACGATTGCGCCAGCGTCGACCTTGTCACCTTCTTTAACCGAAATCACGGCACCGTACGGCAGCTTGTAACGCTCGCGCTCACGACCGAAGTCGTCAGCGATCGCCAGCTCACCGGAACGGGACACAGCTACCAGGTGACCGTCAACACGCTCAACGTGCTTCAGGTTGTGCAGACGGACGGTACCGCCATTCTTCACCTGAACGCTGTCGGCTGCGGAAGTACGGCTTGCCGCACCACCGATGTGGAACGTACGCATGGTCAGCTGGGTACCCGGCTCACCGATGGACTGGGCAGCGATAACGCCGACCGCTTCACCGATGTTCACCTGGTGACCACGCGCCAGATCACGGCCGTAGCACTTGGCGCAAATGCCATAGCGGGTTTCGCAGCTGATCGGCGAACGCACGATCACTTCGTCGATGCTGTTCAGCTCGATGAACTCGACCCACTTCTCATCTACCAGGGTGCCGGCAGGAACGATAACGTCCTCGGTACCTGGCTTGAATACGTCACGGGCAATAACACGACCCAATACGCGCTCACCCAACGGCTCTACAACGTCACCGCCTTCAATGTGCGGAGTCATCAGCAGACCGTGTTCGGTGCCGCAATCGATCTCGGTTACAACCAGATCCTGCGCCACGTCTACCAGACGACGAGTCAGGTAACCGGAGTTCGCAGTTTTCAACGCGGTGTCCGCCAGACCTTTACGAGCACCGTGAGTGGAGATGAAGTACTGAAGTACGCTCAGACCTTCACGGAAGTTCGCGGTAATCGGCGTTTCGATGATGGAACCGTCCGGCTTGGCCATCAGACCACGCATACCGGCCAGCTGACGAATCTGTGCTGCGGAACCCCGCGCACCCGAGTCGGCCATCATGTACATCGAGTTGAAGGACTCTTGGTCGACTTCTTCGCCGTGACGGTCGATAACCTTCTCTTTCGAGAGGTTGGCCATCATCGCCTTGGAAACTTCGTCGTTCGCCTTCGACCAAAGGTCGATCACTTTGTTGTACTTCTCGCCCTGGGTTACCAGGCCGGAGGCGTACTGGCTCTCGATCTCTTTCACTTCGTCGGTGGCTGCACCGATGATGCGGGCTTTTTCATCCGGGATAACGAAGTCGTTAACACCGATGGAAACGCCGGAAATGGTCGAGTAAGCGAAACCGGTGTACATCAACTGGTCAGCGAAGATCACGGTCTCTTTCAAACCAACCACGCGGTAGCACTGGTTGATCAGCTTGGAGATCGCCTTTTTCTTCATCGGCAGGTTGACGACGTCGTACGACAGACCTTTTGGCACAACCTGGAACAGCAGCGCACGGCCGACAGTGGTGTCGACGATACGGGTACCGCTCACGCTGTTGCCGTCACGGTCGTTGACGGTTTCGTTGATACGAACCTTGACCTTGGCGTGCAGTGCGGCTTCGCCGGCACGGAACACACGGTCAACTTCCTGCAGATCCGCGAACACACGACCTTCGCCCTTGGCGTTGATCGCTTCACGGGTCATGTAGTAGAGACCCAATACAACGTCCTGCGACGGAACGATGATTGGCTCACCGTTGGCTGGCGACAGAATGTTGTTGGTCGACATCATCAACGCGCGCGCTTCGAGCTGGGCTTCCAGCGTCAGCGGTACGTGCACGGCCATTTGGTCGCCGTCGAAGTCGGCGTTGTACGCGGCGCAGACCAGCGGGTGCAGCTGGATAGCCTTACCTTCGATCAGTACCGGTTCAAACGCCTGGATACCCAGACGGTGAAGGGTCGGTGCACGGTTGAGCAGGACCGGGTGTTCGCGAATCACTTCAGCGAGAACGTCCCAAACCTCTGGCAGCTCGCGCTCGACCATTTTCTTGGCCGCTTTGATGGTGGTCGCGAGACCGCGCATTTCCAGCTTGCCGAAAATGAACGGTTTGAACAGCTCGAGAGCCATTTTCTTCGGCAGACCGCACTGGTGCAGACGCAGGGTCGGGCCTACGGTAATTACCGAACGACCAGAGTAGTCAACACGCTTACCGAGCAGGTTCTGACGGAAACGACCCTGCTTACCCTTGATCATGTCAGCCAGGGATTTCAGAGGACGCTTGTTCGAACCGGTGATAGCGCGGCCACGACGACCGTTGTCGAGCAGTGCATCGACAGCTTCCTGCAACATACGCTTTTCGTTGCGCACGATGATGTCCGGAGCGGACAGATCCAGCAGGCGCTTCAAACGGTTGTTACGGTTGATCACTCGACGATACAGATCGTTGAGGTCGGAAGTGGCGAAACGACCGCCATCCAGCGGGACCAGTGGACGCAGATCTGGCGGCAGTACCGGCAGAACGGTCAGCACCATCCACTCTGGCAGGTTGCCGGAACCCTGGAAGGCTTCCATCAACTTCAGACGCTTGGACAGCTTTTTGATCTTGGTTTCGGAGTTGGTTTGCGGAATTTCTTCGCGCAGACGGCCAATCTCGTGTTCCAGGTCGATAGCGTGCAGCAGTTCGCGGACAGCTTCAGCACCCATGCGGGCGTCGAAGTCGTCACCGAACTCTTCCAGCGCTTCGAAGTACTGCTCGTCGTTCAGCAGCTGACCTTTTTCAAGAGTGGTCATGCCTGGATCGATAACGACATAGCTCTCGAAGTAGAGAACGCGTTCGATATCACGCAGGGTCATGTCCATCAGCAAGCCGATACGCGACGGCAGCGATTTCAGGAACCAGATGTGGGCAACCGGCGAAGCCAGTTCGATGTGCGCCATGCGCTCACGACGAACCTTGGCCAGCGCAACTTCAACGCCGCACTTCTCGCAGATCACACCACGGTGCTTCAAGCGCTTGTACTTACCGCACAGGCACTCGTAATCCTTTACCGGGCCAAAGATCTTGGCGCAGAACAGGCCGTCACGCTCAGGTTTGAACGTACGGTAGTTGATGGTTTCCGGCTTTTTAACTTCACCGAACGACCACGAACGGATCATCTCAGGCGATGCCAATCCGATACGGATGGCGTCGAACTCTTCGACTTGACCCTGGTTTTTCAGCAAATTCAGTAGGTCTTTCAAGGCCTTTCCTCCTGGCGGAGCAGAGAGCGGGCAATCCTGCCCCGCTCTCGATTCGCGTCACGTGTTATTCGGTTTCCAGATCGATATCGATGCCGAGGGAACGAATTTCCTTGATCAACACGTTGAAGGACTCGGGCATGCCCGGCTCCATACGGTGATCGCCATCCACGATGTTTTTGTACATCTTGGTACGGCCGTTCACATCGTCCGACTTCACTGTGAGCATTTCTTGCAGAGTGTATGCAGCACCGTATGCTTCCAGTGCCCAGACCTCCATCTCCCCGAAACGCTGACCACCGAACTGCGCCTTACCACCCAGCGGCTGCTGGGTAACCAGGCTGTACGAACCGGTAGAACGCGCGTGCATCTTGTCGTCTACCAAGTGGTTCAGCTTCAGCATGTACATGTAGCCAACGGTAACTGGACGCTCGAACTTGTTGCCGGTACGGCCGTCGGTCAGCTGCATCTGGCCGCTTTCCGGCAGGTCTGCCAGTTTCAGCATGGCCTTGATTTCGCTTTCCTTGGCGCCGTCGAACACTGGAGTGGCCATTGGAACGCCGCCACGCAGGTTCTTCGCCAGATCCAGGATTTCCTGATCGGAGAAGCTGTCCAGATCTTCGTTACGACCGCCGATCTGGTTGTAGATCTCGTCCAGGAAGGTACGCAGTTCAGCGACTTTACGCTGCTCTTCGACCATCCGGTTGATCTTCTCGCCCAGACCTTTGGCCGCGAGGCCCAGGTGGGTTTCAAGGATCTGACCAACGTTCATACGCGAAGGTACGCCCAGCGGGTTGAGGACCACGTCGACCGGGGTGCCATTGGCATCGTGCGGCATGTCTTCAACCGGCATGATCACGGAGACCACACCCTTGTTACCGTGACGACCGGCCATCTTGTCGCCCGGCTGGATGCGACGACGGATTGCCAGGTAAACCTTGACGATTTTCAGCACGCCTGGAGCCAGGTCATCGCCCTGCTGCAGTTTGCGCTTCTTGTCTTCGAACTTGTCGTCCAGCAGACGGCGACGATCAACGATGTAGGCCTGAGCCTTCTCGAGCTGCTCGTTCAGAGCATCTTCAGCCATGCGCAGTTTGAACCACTGGCCGTGCTCAAGACCGTCGAGTACTTCGTCGGTGATGTCCTGACCTTTCTTCAGACCGGCGCCGCCTTCAGCCTTGTGGCCTACCAGAGCGGAACGCAGACGTTCGAAAGTCGCGCCTTCAACGATGCGGAACTCTTCGTTCAGATCCTTGCGAATCTCGTCCAGCTGGGACTTCTCGATCGACAGTGCACGAGCATCACGCTCAACGCCGTCGCGGGTGAAGACCTGTACGTCAATGACAGTACCTTTGGTGCCGGTTGGCACGCGCAGGGAGGTGTCTTTAACGTCACTGGCTTTTTCACCAAAGATTGCACGCAGCAGTTTTTCTTCCGGAGTCAGCTGGGTCTCGCCTTTCGGAGTGACCTTACCAACCAGGATGTCGCCTGCGCCTACTTCAGCACCTACGTAAACGATACCGGCTTCGTCCAGCTTGTTCAGTGCAGCTTCACCCACGTTCGGGATGTCCGCAGTGATTTCCTCTGGGCCAAGCTTGGTGTCACGGGCCACACAGGTCAGTTCCTGAATGTGGATCGTGGTGAAGCGGTCTTCCTGAACCACACGCTCGGACAGGCAGATGGAGTCTTCGAAGTTGAAGCCGTTCCATGCCATGAACGCGATGCGCATGTTCTGACCCAGAGCCAGTTCACCCATGTCGGTGGACGGGCCGTCGGCCATGATGTCGCTACGCTGAACGCGATCGCCCTTGCTCACCAGCGGACGCTGATTGATGCAGGTGTTCTGGTTCGAGCGGGTGTATTTGGTCAGGTTGTAGATGTCGACACCCGCTTCGCCGGTTTCAACTTCGTCATCAGCAACACGAACCACGATACGGCTGGCATCAACGGAATCGATCACGCCGCCACGACGAGCCACGACGCAAACGCCGGAGTCACGAGCTACGTTACGCTCCATGCCGGTACCTACCAGCGGCTTGTCGGCGCGCAGGGTTGGTACAGCTTGACGCTGCATGTTCGAACCCATCAACGCACGGTTGGCGTCGTCGTGCTCGAGGAACGGAATCAGCGACGCTGCAACCGAAACTACCTGTTTCGGCGAAACGTCCATCAGGGTGACTTCTTCAGGCGCCTTGACGGTGAATTCGTTCAGGTGACGTACGGCAACCAGTTCGTCGATCAGGACTTTCTGCTCGTTCATGGTCGCCGAAGCCTGCGCGATCACGTGATCGGCTTCTTCAATGGCGGACAGGAACACGATCTCGTCGGTGACCACACCCTCTTTCACCACGCGGTACGGGCTTTCCAGGAAGCCGTACTGGTTGGTGCGAGCGTACGCAGCCAGGGAGTTGATCAGACCGATGTTCGGACCTTCCGGTGTTTCAATCGGGCAGACACGACCGTAGTGAGTCGGGTGTACGTCACGGACTTCAAAGCCAGCGCGCTCACGAGTCAGACCGCCAGGGCCGAGTGCAGAGACACGACGCTTGTGGGTGATCTCGGACAGCGGGTTGTTCTGGTCCATGAACTGCGAGAGCTGGCTGGAACCGAAGAACTCTTTCACCGCCGCAGCCACTGGCTTGGCATTGATCAGGTCTTGCGGCATCAGGCCTTCGCTTTCAGCCATCGACAGACGCTCTTTGACCGCACGCTCAACACGCACCAGGCCAACGCGGAACTGGTTCTCGGCCATTTCGCCTACGCAGCGAACACGACGGTTACCCAGGTGGTCGATGTCATCGACGATGCCTTTACCGTTACGGATGTCGACCAGAGTCTTCAGTACCGCGACGATGTCTTCCTTGCACAGCACGCCCGAACCTTCGATCTCGGTACGACCGATACGACGGTTGAACTTCATCCGGCCGACCGCAGACAGGTCATAGCGCTCAGGGCTGAAGAACAGGTTGTTGAACAGGGTCTCGGCAGCGTCTTTGGTTGGCGGCTCGCCTGGACGCATCATGCGATAGATCTCGACCAGCGCTTCCAATTGGTTGCTGGTGGAGTCGATCTTAAGCGTGTCGGAGACGAACGGACCGCAGTCGATATCGTTGGTGTACAGAGTCTCGATGCGTACAACGCCGGCCTTGGCAATTTTTGCCAGGACTTCGGTGTTCAGCTCGGTGTTGCACTCAGCCAGGATTTCGCCGGTAGCCGGGTGCACGATGACCTTGGCGGTGGTGCGACCCAGGACGTAGTCCAGAGGCACTTCCAGTGTCTTGATGCCGGCTTTTTCGATCTGGTTGATGTGGCGCGCGGTAATACGGCGGCCTGCTTCAACGATGACCTTGCCCTTTTCGTCCTGGATGTCCAGAACTGCGATCTCGCCACGCAGGCGCGACGGCACCAGTTCCAGGCTGAGGGTTTCGCCGCTCAGGTGGAAAACGTTGGTGGTGTAGAACGCGTCGAGCACTTCTTCAGTGGTATAGCCGAGCGCGCGCAGCAGCACGGATGCCGGCAGTTTGCGACGACGGTCGATACGCACGAACACGCAGTCTTTCGGGTCGAACTCGAAGTCCAGCCACGAACCGCGGTAAGGAATGATGCGCGCGGAGTACAGCAGTTTGCCGGAGCTATGCGTCTTGCCGCGGTCGTGGTCGAAGAACACGCCCGGGGAACGGTGCAGCTGGGAAACGATTACACGCTCGGTACCGTTGATTACGAAGGTACCGTTCTCAGTCATCAGGGGGATTTCACCCATGTAGACTTCTTGCTCTTTGATGTCCTTGATCGCTTTGTTCGACGATTCTTTGTCGAAAATGATCAGGCGCACTTTTACCCGCAAAGGTACGGCGAAAGTTACACCGCGCAATACGCATTCTTTGACATCAAATGCCGGTTCGCCCAGACGATAACCGACGTACTCCAGCGCAGCATTGCCGGAGTAGCTGATGATCGGGAAAACGGATTTGAAGGCCGCATGCAGGCCCACGTCGCGGAACTGATCTTTAGTCGCTCCCGCTTGCAAGAATTCACGATACGAATCCAGCTGGATGGCCAGGAGGTAAGGCACATCCATGACGTCCGGCAACTTGCTAAAGTCCTTGCGGATACGTTTTTTCTCAGTATATGAGTAAGCCATCAGCGTTCCCCAGCTTGGTCACCTGCTTGTTTGGCCCCTCCCGACGGGAGCAGCCAGAAAATCGTGCAAACCCCATGGTTTGCGCCACCGCATCGGGTGGTTACAGCGCCTTTATCAGCACCGACCCAGTCGGCTGCCAATAACGGAAAAAGGCCGGTGGCAAGAGCCACCAGCCATCAGCCTGTCGCTTGACGCTCGGGCTGGAGGAGCAAAGTCGATGCTTACTTCAGCTCGACTTTAGCGCCTGCTTCTTCCAGCTTCTTCTTGGCGTCTTCAGCCGCTTCTTTCGAAACGCCTTCAGCTACAACCTGAGGAGCGCCGTCTACTTTCTCTTTGGCTTCTTTCAGGCCCAGACCAGTCAGTTCACGAACTGCCTTGATCACGTTAACCTTCTTCTCGCCAGCTTCCAGCAGAACAACGTTGAACTCGGTTTGCTCTTCAACAACAGCGGCAGCAGCAGCTGGGCCAGCCGAAGCGGCAGCAGCGGTAACACCGAAGGTTTCTTCCATCGCTTTGATCAGCTCAACGATTTCCACTACGGATTTCTGGCCGATTGCTTCGATGATTTGTTCGTTAGTCAGAGACATGACTCAATTCCTGAATTGGGGGACGGCCTACGCGACCATCGAAATAAACAAAAAACGCGAGAAGTTGACGAGCCTTAGGCTGCGGCAGCTTCTTTCTGGTCGCGAATTGCCGCCAGAGTACGAGCCAATTTGCTGGTAGCGCCTTGAATCACGCTCATCAGCTGAGAAATTGCTTCGTCACGGGTCGGCAGAGTTGCCAGTACGTCGATCTGATTAGCTGCGAGGAACTTGCCCTCGAACGCAGCTGCCTTGATCTCGAACTTGTCCTGACCCTTGGCAAACTCTTTGAAGATACGGGCAGCAGCGCCCGGATGTTCGTTGGAGAATGCAATCAGGGTCGGGCCGGTGAACACGTCGTTGAGGACACTGTATTGAGTGTCAGCAACTGCGCGCTTGAGCAGGGTGTTACGTACAACACGTACGTAAACGCCAGCTTCACGAGCCTCTTTACGGAGTCCGGTCATTGCGCCTACTGTTACGCCACGTGCATCAACCACGACAGCGGACAGAGCGACTTTGGCAGCCTCGTTGACTTCAGCGACGATGGCCTTCTTGTCTTCGAGATTAATTGCCACGGGTTTAACTCCTGCTTGTTACCGTTTCATTCGATCGAAACCGAATGTCGTTTTGGTGTCTGATTCGGTAAGGAACCGGGAGCACCATCTGCGTAGGCTGATGGTTTAAGACTTGCGTCGCCTACGGTCTTGGATAGCCCCCGCCAGGCAGGGACCCCAATTTTTCAATTGACGCGATCTCTCGCCAATCTGTGTCTTACGCGTCCAGCGAGCTCTGGTCGATAACCAGACCTGGGCCCATAGTGGTGCTCAGGGTAACGCGCTTGACGTAGATACCTTTCGAAGAAGCTGGCTTGATACGCTTCAGATCAGCGATCAGGGCTTCAACGTTTTCCTTCAGCTTGACGGCGTCGAAACCGATCTTGCCAACGGAGGTGTGGATGATGCCGTTTTTGTCGGTGCGATAACGAACCTGACCAGCCTTGGCGTTTTTAACCGCAGTAGCTACGTCCGGAGTCACGGTACCAACCTTAGGGTTAGGCATCAGACCACGTGGACCGAGGATCTGACCCAACTGACCAACGACGCGCATGGCATCCGGGGATGCGATCACTACGTCGTAGTTCAGGTCGCCGCCTTTCATTTCGGCAGCCAGGTCGTCCATACCTACACGGTCAGCGCCGGCAGCCAGAGCGGCCTCAGCAGCTGGACCCTGGGTGAACACAGCAACGCGAACAGTCTTGCCAGTGCCGTGTGGCAGCACGGTAGCGCTACGAACAACCTGGTCGGATTTACGCGGGTCTACACCCAGGTTTACAGCAACGTCGAACGACTCGCTGAACTTGACAGTCGACAGCTCAGCCAGCAGAGCAGCGGCGTCTACAATGTTGTAGGCCTTGCCTGCTTCGATTTTGCCGGCGATAGCCTTTTGACGCTTGGTCAGCTTAGCCATTACACACCCTCCACATTAAGGCCCATGCTACGAGCAGAACCGGCGATAGTACGCACGGCTGCATCCATATCAGCTGCAGTCAGATCCGCGTTTTTGGTTTTCGCGATTTCTTCCAGCTGAGCACGGGTAACAGTGCCAACCTTAACGGTGTTCGGACGAGCGGAACCGCTGGTCAGACCGGCCGCCTTCTTCAGCAGAACCGAAGCAGGGGTGGATTTGGTTTCGAAAGTGAAGCTACGGTCGCTGTAGACAGTGATGATCACTGGAGTCGGCAGACCTGGCTCAAGACCCTGAGTACGGGCGTTGAAGGCCTTGCAGAATTCCATGATGTTCACGCCGTGCTGACCCAGAGCAGGACCAACAGGTGGGCTTGGGTTAGCCTGAGCGGCCTTCACTTGCAGCTTGATGTAAGCGGTAATCTTCTTGGCCATGAGGCACTCCAATTACGGGTTCGAACGCCTCGAAAGGCTCCCCGGTTACTTGCGCGTTTATCCCAGTGACGACAAAACCCCACAGCCTAGGGCTGCGGGGTTGGGATTGCTTGTCCAGTTAGACCTTTTCGACCTGACTGAACTCGAGCTCCACCGGAGTAGAGCGACCGAAAATGAGTACCGCGACCTGGATCCGGCTCTTTTCGTAGTTAACTTCTTCGACGACGCCATTGAAATCAGCAAATGGACCGTCATTGACGCGTACCGTCTCACCCGGCTCAAACAGAGTCTTCGGCTTCGGCTTGTCGCTACCATCAGCGACACGACGCAGAATTGCTTCCGCCTCTTTATCGGTGATTGGTGCAGGCTTGTCAGCAGTACCGCCGATAAAACCCATCACTCGAGGAGTATCCTTGACCAAGTGCCAAGTCCCCTCGTTCATATCCATCTGGACCAGCACATAGCCAGGGAAGAACTTGCGTTCGCTTTTGCGCTTCTGGCCATTACGCATTTCAACCACTTCTTCAGTGGGAACCAGAATCTCGCCGAAGCCATCTTCCATGCCAGCCAGCTTTACGCGCTCGATCAGCGAGCGCATCACATGCTTCTCGTAACCCGAGTAAGCATGCACAACATACCAACGCTTAGCCACGGGACACCCTTAGCCGACAATCAAGGAAACAAGCCAGCCGAGCAGGGAATCAAGACCCCACAACAGCAACGCCATAACCAGAACAACAGCCACCACAATGAGGGTGGTCTGCGTGGTTTCTTGGCGAGTTGGCCACACGACTTTACGAATCTCAGTGCGAGCTTCCTTAACCAGTACAAAGAAAGACTTGCCCTTCGCAGTCTGCAGGCCTACAAAGGCAGCTACAGCAGCAATGACAAGCAAAGCGAGTACACGGTACAGGATCGGCGAAGCAGAGTAATACTGATTGCCAACAACGCCAACAACCACCAAAGCGACAACTACAAGCCACTTGAGCAGATCGAAGCGAGAGCCTTGAGCTTCAGCTTTAGGAGTCATCTATCAAGATCCTGTGAAAAGAAAGCCAGACACACTGAGTGAATCTGGCAGGTCAGGAGGGAATCGAACCCCCAACCTACGGTTTTGGAGACCGTCGCTCTGCCAATTGAGCTACTGACCTAAAACAAAATCAGGCCGACCATTATGCCGGCCCGAAAAATACATTACAACCACTTACTCGATGATTTTGGCTACGACGCCGGCGCCGACGGTACGACCGCCTTCACGGATAGCGAAACGCAGACCGTCTTCCATCGCGATGGTTTTGATCAGGGTAACAGTCATCTGAATGTTGTCACCTGGCATTACCATTTCAACGCCTTCTGGCAGCTCGCAGTTACCAGTCACGTCAGTAGTACGGAAGTAGAACTGTGGACGGTAGCCTTTGAAGAACGGAGTGTGACGACCGCCTTCTTCCTTGCTCAGAACGTAAACTTCTGCGGTGAACTTGGTGTGCGGCTTGACCGAACCTGGCTTGACCAGAACCTGGCCACGCTCAACGTCGTCACGCTTGGTACCACGCAGCAGAACGCCGCAGTTCTCGCCAGCACGACCTTCATCGAGCAGTTTGCGGAACATTTCAACACCGGTGCAAGTAGTAACGGTGGTGTCACGCAGACCAACGATTTCCAGTGGATCCTGAACGCGAACGATACCGCGCTCGATACGACCAGTCACAACAGTACCGCGACCCGAGATCGAGAATACGTCTTCGATTGGCATCAGGAATGGCTTGTCGATCATACGAACTGGTTCTGGGATGTAAGTATCCAGAGTCTCAACCAGCTTACGAACGGCAGTGGTGCCCATTTCGTTGTCGTCTTTGCCTTCCAGCGCCATACGAGCAGAACCGATGATGATCGGAGTGTCGTCGCCTGGGAAGTCGTAGGTCGACAGCAGGTCACGAACTTCCATCTCAACCAGTTCCAGCAGCTCAGCGTCGTCTACCAGGTCAGCCTTGTTCAGGAAAACCACGATGTACGGAACGCCTACCTGACGGGACAACAGGATGTGCTCACGGGTTTGTGGCATCGGACCATCAGCGGCCGAGCAAACCAGGATCGCGCCGTCCATCTGGGCAGCACCAGTGATCATGTTCTTCACGTAGTCAGCGTGACCTGGGCAGTCAACGTGAGCGTAGTGACGAATAGTCGAGTTGTACTCAACGTGAGCGGTGTTGATGGTGATACCGCGAGCTTTTTCTTCTGGAGCGCTGTCGATCTTGTCGAACTCAACGACGGCCGAACCGAAAACTTCGGAGCAGACGCGAGTCAGAGCAGCGGTCAGAGTGGTTTTACCGTGGTCAACGTGACCAATGGTCCCAACGTTGACGTGGGGCAGGGAACGATCAAATTTTTCCTTAGCCATCGATATCACCCTCAAACAGAAGAATTAGAAAAACAATATCAACCATTAAAACAAAGGCAGATATTTTCATATCTGCCTTGTTAGATGGAGCTCTTGAGCGGATTTGAACCGCTGACCTCACCCTTACCAAGGGTGTGCTCTACCAACTGAGCTACAAGAGCGAAACACTTTGCACAACCTGCAAACTTGGAGCGGGTAGCGGGAATCGAACCCGCATCATCAGCTTGGAAGGCTGAGGTTCTACCACTAAACTATACCCGCGGAGCCTGCAGCTCACGCTTAAATCTGGTGGAGGGAGAAGGATTCGAACCTTCGAAGTCGTAGACGTCAGATTTACAGTCTGATCCCTTTGGCCGCTCGGGAACCCCTCCTAATCAGGCCGGCATTCTATACTATGCCAAACCCCTGTCAAGCATTTTCTCATTTAAAAACCTGAGGTTAGCTGCATTGACATCACCCCACTTCAACTACCTCTTCAGGTCTTCGCTGTGGAGCGGGCGCCATTCTATGCAAACTATTGAGCAGGTGCAACCCCCTCGCACAGCATTATTTTATGTTTTAACTCATTGAATTCATTGGAAAGGTTTTGCAGCTGGACATCGCCCAGCAAACGCTGGCTCTGAGGCGCGACAGACAACCAATACCCCTCTTCCGAAACATCTTTTGACGAAGACCGTACCTCCACACCCATTCCTGCTAAACGTTGTTGAAGGCGTGCAATCGACTCCTGCCGGGCAAGGCCGCCGAGGAACAGGCAGTCGTGCCTCCCCCCGTCCTGCCCGCCCCGCCGATCACCATTCGTTTCACTAAGCAAACGAATGTCTTGCTGGGAACCGCGATACAAACTCAGAGGCGTAACATCCTTCGCGCGCAAAGGCGCCTCCTGCTGATGCCAGACATAGTAAAAAACGTTCAGAACGACAAGCAGGAGAAACAACCAACGCATACAAACCTCAGGAAAAAGGACACGCCATAGCCAATCCTACAAACACCAAATCCGGGACGACCCGAGCTTCAGGCGCAACATCTGCTACCAGTTGAGCGTCACCGCCAGTGATGAAAACTGCGAAATTCTCACCCCAATACGCGCGCGCCATTTCTAGCTGGGTCAACACAAATCCTCGCAACATCAAAGAACACCCGCGCTCCACCGCCTCTACGGTTGTCCGCCCTGGAGCTGTACTGGACAGCGCGCGCTCAGCCGCCAAGTCTCCATAGCGGATCTTTCGGGTATGCGTGCGCAACTGATCTCGCATCAATGGCATTCCAGGACAAATGAAGCCTCCCAGATGCTCCCCGTCAGCAGCTACGAAATCAGCCGTTACCGCTGTACCAAAATCGAGTACCAGGCACGCCTTGCCCGATGCCAAGTGAAAACCGCCCAGCATGGCCAGCCAGCGATCGAGCCCCAGGCGCTGATAATCTTCGTAACCGTTCCTGACGCCGGACATTTGCCGAGCGGACGTGGCGCGCACTACCGAAATAGCGAACGCGCGCTCAAGAACATCAACCAGAGAATCTGTTTCCTCTGCTGTCCTGACACTGACCACGCGACATCTGCGCAGGGCAAGCCCATCCAGAGCCTTCAAACTCTCCAGCAATGCCAGATCAGAGTCGACAACACCCTCGGCAAACAAGACTCCCGACGCAGATTTCAATACTCGCCACTTGATGAAACTGTTTCCACAATCGAGCTCAAGAATCATCACGCAACCTCAGGCTGAGCTCACCACCACTAAAGACTTTTTCCACCCCATCCACCTTCAGCCGCAGCGCACCCTGGCTATCGATTCCAACTACCACGCCGTCTATCTGGCTTGAACCTGCAATCAATGATACCGAACGATCCTGCCACAAATGATTGGCTTCCCATTCCACCCGAAGCGTAGAAAAGCCTTTCAACTGATGGCGCTGGATATAGGAATTCAACTGTGCGCTCAACTCACCCACCAAAGCATTACGATCAATACTATTGCCGGATTCGAGCCGTATCGAAGTCCATTGCTGGTCGACTTCGTCAGCCTTTTGCATGTTCACGTTGATGCCAATGCCCAACACAACATGACAAACATCCGCTGGATCGCCGACGAGCTCAAGGAGGATGCCCGCGACTTTCTTGTTTGCGACCAGAACATCGTTGGGCCACTTCAACCCGGCAGACGAGACACCGAAATTTCGCAGAGCCTGCATAACAGCCAAACCCACGACGAGACTCAAGCCCTCAAGCTGGCGCATCCCACCATCTATACGCAGGACGAGGCTGTAATAAAGATTTTCTGCAAACGGACTGACCCATTTACGACCTCTACGCCCACGGCCAGAGACCTGCCGCTCAGCGAGAACCAAAAACGGTGCAGAAGCACCTTGGCCAATGGCGCGCAACGCTTCAGCGTTTGTCGAGTCGACTGAGTCCAGCACAGTCACCGGCCACTTCGGCACTGTTGCCGAGATTTCCACCGCATCGAGCAGAGTCAATGGCGCAGCCAATTGATAGCCCCGCCCTCGAACCTTATGGATGGACAATCCAAGTTCAGCCTCAAGGTGCTGAAGCTGCTTCCATACTGCGCTCCGACTTATTCCCAGAGCAGCGCCCAGATCCTGACCAGAATGGAATCGACCATCCTTCAAGAGATTTAACAACGTCAGCATGCAGGTCTCGCCTCACAATGAGGCCCGAATAATAGCCATGCACCGGGCCATTGCATAGAAATCAAGCGCATAGATTTCTCGCAGGCAAAACAAAACCCCAACTGCTTTCGCAATTGGGGTTTCGGAATTTAATCTTGACGATGACCTACTCTCACATGGGGAAACCCCACACTACCATCGGCGATGCATCGTTTCACTGCTGAGTTCGGGATGGGATCAGGTGGTTCCAACGCTCTATGGTCGTCAAGAAATTCGGGTACTGAGTCGTGACCAGATGGCCTCGCTTCAGCAAATCGGGTATGTGACAGCTGTCGGTGTTTGTGCGTTTCGAACTTTCGGTTCGTTTCGTCTTCACACACCGCAATCTGGTCTCTTTCGAGTTCGCAAATTGCTTGGGTGTTATATGGTCAAGCCTCACGGGCAATTAGTATTGGTTAGCTCAACGCCTCACAGCGCTTACACACCCAACCTATCAACGTCGTAGTCTTCGACGGCCCTTCAGGGAACTCAAGGTTCCAGTGAGATCTCATCTTGAGGCAAGTTTCCCGCTTAGATGCTTTCAGCGGTTATCTTTCCCGAACATAGCTACCCGGCAATGCCACTGGCGTGACAACCGGAACACCAGAGGTTCGTCCACTCCGGTCCTCTCGTACTAGGAGCAGCCCCTCTCAAATCTCAAACGTCCACGGCAGATAGGGACCGAACTGTCTCACGACGTTCTAAACCCAGCTCGCGTACCACTTTAAATGGCGAACAGCCATACCCTTGGGACCGGCTTCAGCCCCAGGATGTGATGAGCCGACATCGAGGTGCCAAACACCGCCGTCGATATGAACTCTTGGGCGGTATCAGCCTGTTATCCCCGGAGTACCTTTTATCCGTTGAGCGATGGCCCTTCCATACAGAACCACCGGATCACTAAGACCTACTTTCGTACCTGCTCGACGTGTCTGTCTCGCAGTCAAGCGCGCTTTTGCCTTTATACTCTACGACCGATTTCCGACCGGTCTGAGCGCACCTTCGTACTCCTCCGTTACTCTTTAGGAGGAGACCGCCCCAGTCAAACTACCCACCATACACTGTCCTCGATCCGGATAACGGACCTGAGTTAGAACCTCAAAGTTGCCAGGGTGGTATTTCAAGGATGGCTCCACGCGAACTGGCGTCCACGCTTCAAAGCCTCCCACCTATCCTACACAAGCAAATTCAAAGTCCAGTGCAAAGCTATAGTAAAGGTTCACGGGGTCTTTCCGTCTAGCCGCGGATACACTGCATCTTCACAGCGATTTCAATTTCACTGAGTCTCGGGTGGAGACAGCGCCGCCATCGTTACGCCATTCGTGCAGGTCGGAACTTACCCGACAAGGAATTTCGCTACCTTAGGACCGTTATAGTTACGGCCGCCGTTTACCGGGGCTTCGATCAAGAGCTTCGCGTTAGCTAACCCCATCAATTAACCTTCCGGCACCGGGCAGGCGTCACACCCTATACGTCCACTTTCGTGTTTGCAGAGTGCTGTGTTTTTAATAAACAGTCGCAGCGGCCTGGTATCTTCGACCGGCATGAGCTTACGGAGCAAGTCCTTCACCCTCACCGGCGCACCTTCTCCCGAAGTTACGGTGCCATTTTGCCTAGTTCCTTCACCCGAGTTCTCTCAAGCGCCTTGGTATTCTCTACCCAACCACCTGTGTCGGTTTGGGGTACGGTTCCTGGTTACCTGAAGCTTAGAAGCTTTTCTTGGAAGCATGGCATCAACCACTTTGTCACCCAAAGGGTAACTCGTCATCAGCTCTCGGCCTTGAGATCCCGGATTTACCTAAGATCTCAGCCTACCACCTTAAACTTGGACAACCAACGCCAAGCTGGCCTAGCCTTCTCCGTCCCTCCATCGCAATAACCAGAAGTACAGGAATATTAACCTGTTTTCCATCGACTACGCTTTTCAGCCTCGCCTTAGGGACCGACTAACCCTGCGTCGATTAACGTTGCGCAGGAAACCTTGGTCTTTCGGCGTGGGTGTTTTTCACACCCATTGTCGTTACTCATGTCAGCATTCGCACTTCTGATACCTCCAGCAAGCTTCTCAACTCACCTTCACAGGCTTACAGAACGCTCCTCTACCGCATCACCCGAAGGTGATACCCGTAGCTTCGGTGTATGGTTTGAGCCCCGTTACATCTTCCGCGCAGGCCGACTCGACTAGTGAGCTATTACGCTTTCTTTAAAGGGTGGCTGCTTCTAAGCCAACCTCCTAGCTGTCTAAGCCTTCCCACATCGTTTCCCACTTAACCATAACTTTGGGACCTTAGCTGACGGTCTGGGTTGTTTCCCTTTTCACGACGGACGTTAGCACCCGCCGTGTGTCTCCCATGCTCGGCACTTGTAGGTATTCGGAGTTTGCATCGGTTTGGTAAGTCGGGATGACCCCCTAGCCGAAACAGTGCTCTACCCCCTACAGTGATACATGAGGCGCTACCTAAATAGCTTTCGAGGAGAACCAGCTATCTCCGAGCTTGATTAGCCTTTCACTCCGATCCACAGGTCATCCGCTAACTTTTCAACGGTAGTCGGTTCGGTCCTCCAGTCAGTGTTACCTAACCTTCAACCTGCCCATGGATAGATCGCCCGGTTTCGGGTCTATTCCCAGCGACTAGACGCCCTATTAAGACTCGCTTTCGCTACGCCTCCCCTATTCGGTTAAGCTCGCCACTGAAAATAAGTCGCTGACCCATTATACAAAAGGTACGCAGTCACCCAACAAAGTGGGCTCCCACTGCTTGTACGCATACGGTTTCAGGATCTATTTCACTCCCCTCTCCGGGGTTCTTTTCGCCTTTCCCTCACGGTACTAGTTCACTATCGGTCAGTCAGTAGTATTTAGCCTTGGAGGATGGTCCCCCCATATTCAGACAAAGTTTCTCGTGCTCCGTCCTACTCGATTTCATGACCAAGAGATTTTCGCGTACAGGGCTATCACCCACTATGGCCGCACTTTCCAGAGCGTTCCGCTAATCTCAAAGCCACTTAAGGGCTAGTCCCCGTTCGCTCGCCACTACTAAGGGAATCTCGGTTGATTTCTTTTCCTCAGGGTACTTAGATGTTTCAGTTCCCCTGGTTCGCCTCTTGCACCTATGTATTCAGTACAAGATAACCATCTTGTGATGGCTGGGTTCCCCCATTCAGACATCTCCGGATCAAAGTCTGTTTGCCGACTCCCCGAAGCTTTTCGCAGGCTACCACGTCTTTCATCGCCTCTGACTGCCAAGGCATCCACCGTATGCGCTTCTTCACTTGACCATATAACCCCAAGCAATCTGGTTATACTGTGAAGACGACATTCGCCGAAAATTCGAATTTCTCAACTAAGAGAACTCACAAATTTTACCTTAGCCTGATCCGTTACCAGTGAAAGTAACGTCCAGCCTATCTTTCTATCACATACCCAAATTTTTAAAGAACGATCTAATCAAAAGACTAGAAATCAATATTCGCACCGAATATTCATTTCTAAGCTTTCAGAAGCAGTTTATATGGTGGAGCCAAGCGGGATCGAACCGCTGACCTCCTGCGTGCAAGGCAGGCGCTCTCCCAGCTGAGCTATGGCCCCATAACAAAATTGGTGGGTCTGGGCAGATTCGAACTGCCGACCTCACCCTTATCAGGGGTGCGCTCTAACCAACTGAGCTACAGACCCAATTTCGAGCGCGTAACTGTTAGCCTGGAGCTATCAGCTTGGAGCTTAAAGCTGCTTCTATCGTCTTCTTCAATGAATCAAGCAATTCGTGTGGGAGCTCATGGAGCAGCTGATGTCGTCGATTAAGGAGGTGATCCAGCCGCAGGTTCCCCTACGGCTACCTTGTTACGACTTCACCCCAGTCATGAATCACACCGTGGTAACCGTCCTCCCGAAGGTTAGACTAGCTACTTCTGGTGCAACCCACTCCCATGGTGTGACGGGCGGTGTGTACAAGGCCCGGGAACGTATTCACCGTGACATTCTGATTCACGATTACTAGCGATTCCGACTTCACGCAGTCGAGTTGCAGACTGCGATCCGGACTACGATCGGTTTTATGGGATTAGCTCCACCTCGCGGCTTGGCAACCCTTTGTACCGACCATTGTAGCACGTGTGTAGCCCAGGCCGTAAGGGCCATGATGACTTGACGTCATCCCCACCTTCCTCCGGTTTGTCACCGGCAGTCTCCTTAGAGTGCCCACCATAACGTGCTGGTAACTAAGGACAAGGGTTGCGCTCGTTACGGGACTTAACCCAACATCTCACGACACGAGCTGACGACAGCCATGCAGCACCTGTCTCAATGTTCCCGAAGGCACCCATCCATCTCTGGAAAGTTCATTGGATGTCAAGGCCTGGTAAGGTTCTTCGCGTTGCTTCGAATTAAACCACATGCTCCACCGCTTGTGCGGGCCCCCGTCAATTCATTTGAGTTTTAACCTTGCGGCCGTACTCCCCAGGCGGTCAACTTAATGCGTTAGCTGCGCCACTAAGAGCTCAAGGCTCCCAACGGCTAGTTGACATCGTTTACGGCGTGGACTACCAGGGTATCTAATCCTGTTTGCTCCCCACGCTTTCGCACCTCAGTGTCAGTATCAGTCCAGGTGGTCGCCTTCGCCACTGGTGTTCCTTCCTATATCTACGCATTTCACCGCTACACAGGAAATTCCACCACCCTCTACCATACTCTAGCTCGACAGTTTTGAATGCAGTTCCCAGGTTGAGCCCGGGGATTTCACATCCAACTTAACGAACCACCTACGCGCGCTTTACGCCCAGTAATTCCGATTAACGCTTGCACCCTCTGTATTACCGCGGCTGCTGGCACAGAGTTAGCCGGTGCTTATTCTGTCGGTAACGTCAAAATTGCAGAGTATTAATCTACAACCCTTCCTCCCAACTTAAAGTGCTTTACAATCCGAAGACCTTCTTCACACACGCGGCATGGCTGGATCAGGCTTTCGCCCATTGTCCAATATTCCCCACTGCTGCCTCCCGTAGGAGTCTGGACCGTGTCTCAGTTCCAGTGTGACTGATCATCCTCTCAGACCAGTTACGGATCGTCGCCTTGGTGAGCCATTACCTCACCAACTAGCTAATCCGACCTAGGCTCATCTGATAGCGCAAGGCCCGAAGGTCCCCTGCTTTCTCCCGTAGGACGTATGCGGTATTAGCGTTCCTTTCGAAACGTTGTCCCCCACTACCAGGCAGATTCCTAGGCATTACTCACCCGTCCGCCGCTGAATCCAGGAGCAAGCTCCTTTCATCCGCTTGACTTGCATGTGTTAGGCCTGCCGCCAGCGTTCAATCTGAGCCATGATCAAACTCTTCAGTTCAAACATCTTTGGGTTTTTAAGAAACCCTAAACTTGGCTCAGCAATCGTTGGTTACATCTTTGATTTCTCGCGGAGTAACTTGTGATGCTGATAATCTTGTTGACTATCAGTCTGACTCCACAAGCACCCACACGAATTGCTTGATTCAGTTGTTAAAGAGCGATTGGTTAAGATCTTTCGTCTCAACCGAGGCGCGCATTCTACAGCAGCCTCATTTACTGTCAAGTGATTATTTTCAGAAGCTTTCGAAGATTTCTTCAACAACTTCAACCACTTGCGCTTCCGATCTCTCGTCAGCGGGAGGCGAATTCTACAGCGTTACACGCTGCTGTCAACACCTCTTTTTCAACTTCCTTTCGGGCTTCGATTAACTGAAGCCGCTTGCCGCCGAAACCTACTTAACTCGTTGAATCTCAAGGAGTTTTCCGTTTCGACTGCGCCGGAAGTGGGCGAATTATAGACATCTGAAATTCGCCGTCAACACTTATTTGAAAGATTACTCGGATTTCAATGTGATCCGGGCAAATGCCTTTTTTCCGGCCTGGCAAACGTGGGTCGCACCCAGTACATATATAAAGGAGCGATCAACCACTTCACCATCAACACGAACACCGCCAGACGCCAGCAGGTCACGCGCAGCCGCCGAGTTCTTCACCAGCCCTGCCTTATTAAGGACAGCGGCAATCGGCATATCCTCAGCGGAAGCCAATTCGATCTCCGGCAGATCATCCGGCAGCTCGCCATCCTTCATGCGGTTACCTGCTGCACGGTGAGCATTGGCCGCAGCCTCTTCACCATGGAAACGCGCGACGATTTCTTCAGCCAGCTTGATTTTGACGTCACGCGGATTGGCACCCGCCTCGACATCAGCTCGCAATGCATTGATTTCATCCATCGAACGGAAGCTGAGCAGCTCGAAGTAGCGCCACATCAGCGCATCCGGAATCGAAACCAGCTTGCCGTACATGACACCCGGCGCTTCCTGGATACCGACATAGTTGCCCAACGATTTGGACATCTTCTTCACGCCATCCAGACCTTCGAGCAACGGCATAGTCAGAATGCACTGGGCTTCCTGACCATAACCACGTTGCAGCTCGCGCCCCATCAGCAGATTGAATTTCTGATCGGTACCGCCCAACTCGACATCCGCACGCAGAGCCACCGAGTCGTACCCTTGAACCAGCGGATAAAGGAATTCGTGAATGGCGATGGGCTGATTGGTGGTGTAGCGCTTGTCGAAGTCGTCGCGCTCGAGCATGCGAGCTACCGTGTACTGCGAAGTCAGACGAATGAAGTCCGCCGGCCCCATCTGATCCATCCAGGTGGAGTTGAACGCGACTTCGGTTTTCGCCGGATCGAGAATCTTGAACACCTGAGTCTTGTAAGTCTCGGCATTTTCCAGAACCTGCTCGCGAGTCAACGGTGGGCGCGTAGCGCTCTTGCCACTCGGATCACCGATCATCCCGGTGAAATCACCGATAAGGAAGATCACCTGATGCCCCAGCTCCTGGAACTGGCGCAGCTTATTAATAAGCACGGTGTGGCCCAGATGCAGATCCGGCGCGGTCGGATCGAAACCAGCCTTGATACGCAGCGGCTGGCCGCGCTTGAGCTTCTCGATCAGCTCGGACTCGACCAGTAGTTCTTCCGCACCACGTTTTATCAGCGCTAGCTGCTCTTCAACCGACTTCATAACAGACCCGCAAGGCTCAGATTCAAAGGGAACCAACCATACAATATCGCGCACCAATTACAAGTTTTGCCCGGCGCACGAACACCAATCCACAGACTCACTGTCTGTAGACTTGCTTCAGAGATGATTTGGTTATATTTTATACAGTTATTTCATCTTCATCATGTCATTCATCTTTTCCAATTCATCATTTTTTCAAAGTCAAAATTACCTATGACCACAGAACCGTCTAAAGCGCCCCCGCTTTACCCGAAGACCCACCTGCTTGCCGCAAGTGGAATCGCCGCCCTTCTCAGCCTGGCGCTCCTGGTATTCCCTTCCAGTGATGTAGAAGCCAAAAAGACGACCCTGAGCCTTGAACTGGAAAGTCCTGCTGAACAACTGACACAAGATCAAGACGCTGCTGACGCGGCTCAAGCCACAAATGAACCCGTCGCATCGCCGTTTGCGCAAATCGAAAACACCGACGACAGCACCGCACAAACCGCGGATGTCGCCCCTGCTCCTGCACCTCCAGTTGAAGAAAAAACCAAGGCCCCAGGCCATCGCGAAGTCGTTGTAGCCAAGGGCGACACGCTGTCCACACTGTTCGAAAAGGTCGGTTTGCCAGGCACTTCTGTACATGAAGTATTGGCCAGCGACAAACAAGCCAAACAATTCACCCAGCTCAAGCGCGGCCAGAAGCTTGAATTCGAATTGAGCCCGGAAGGCCAGTTGACCAGCCTGCACAGCAAGGTCAGCGACGTCGAAACCATTACCCTGACCCGCAATGACAAGGGCTATGCGTTCAATCGCGTCACCGCAAAGCCGACCGTTCGCACCGCTTATGTTCACGGCGTGATCAACAGCTCGCTGTCGCAATCCGCAGCTCGCGCGGGCCTGTCGCACAGCCTGACCATGGATATGGCCAGTGTTTTCGGCTATGACGTCGACTTCGCCCAGGACATCCGTCAGGGCGACGAATTCGATGTGATCTACGAGCAGAAAGTGGTCAACGGCAAAGCAGTCGGAAACGGTCCGATTCTCTCGGCGCGCTTCACTAACCGCGGCAAGACCTACACCGCCGTGCGTTATACGAACAAGCAAGGCAACAGCAGCTATTACACCGCCGATGGCAACAGCATGCGCAAGGCCTTTATCCGCACGCCGGTGGACTTCGCTCGTATCAGCTCGAAGTTTTCGATGGGCCGCAAGCACCCGATCCTCAACAAGATCCGCGCCCACAAAGGCGTTGACTACGCTGCACCACGCGGTACGCCAATCAAGGCTGCCGGTGACGGTAAAGTGCTGCTCGCCGGCCGCCGCGGCGGTTACGGCAACACCGTGATCATTCAGCACGGCAACACCTACCGTACGCTGTACGGTCACATGCAAGGTTTTGCCAAGGGCGTGAAAACCGGCGGTACCGTCAAGCAAGGCCAGGTGATTGGCTACATCGGCACCACAGGCCTGTCGACCGGCCCGCACTTGCACTACGAGTTCCAGGTCAACGGAGTGCACGTCGATCCACTGGGCCAGAAACTGCCAATGGCGGACCCGATTGCCAAGTCGGAACGAGCGCGCTTCCTGGCTCAGAGTCAGCCATTGATGGCGCGTATGGACCAGGAAAAGGCCACCATGCTGGCCTCGAGCAAGCGTTAAGTCATGGCCTTGTATATCGGGGTAATGTCCGGAACCAGCCTCGACGGGCTGGACATTGCCCTGATCGAGCAGACCTCGGCGATCAGACTGGTCGCCACCCATTACATTCCCATGCCTGATTCCCTGCGCGCCGAGCTGCTTGGCTTGTGCGCCAGCGGCCCTGACGAAATTGCCCGCTCGGCCATCGCCCAGCAACACTGGGTGAAGCTCGCCGCGCAGGGTGTACACGCGCTACTGAGCAACCAGCACCTCAAACCTGAAGCTATTCGTGCGATCGGCAGTCACGGCCAGACCATTCGCCATGAACCGGCGCGCGGTTTTACCGTGCAGATCGGCAACCCGGCCCTGCTCACCGAACTGACCGGCATTACGGTCGTCAGTGACTTCCGTAGCCGCGACGTCGCGGCCGGCGGCCAGGGTGCACCGCTGGTGCCGGCCTTCCATGAGGCTTTGTTCGAAGAGCGAACTGGCAACCAGGCAGTCTTGAATGTCGGCGGCTTCAGCAATTTAAGTCTGATCGAGCCGACAAAGCCTGTAGCCGGTTTCGACTGCGGCCCGGGGAATGTTCTGATGGACGCCTGGATTCAGCAGCAACGCGGCGAGAACTACGACCGTAATGGCGATTGGGCGAAGACCGGCACTGTTGAGCCTGATCTGCTCGAAACACTGCTCAGCGATCCGTTCTTCATCACGCAAGGGCCGAAAAGTACCGGGCGCGAAGTGTTCAACCTGCCCTGGCTGGAACAACATCTTTCGCGTTTTCCCGCGCTTGCTGCGGAGAACGTGCAAGCCACATTGCTCGAACTGACCGCACTGACCATCGTCACTGCGCTGCAAAGCGCGCAAACCGACACTCGACAATTGCTGGTCTGCGGCGGCGGTGCACATAACTCGGCTTTAATGACACGATTGGCAGCGCTGCTACCCGACACCACCGTCGCCAGTACCGCCAGCCACGGCGTTGATCCTGACTGGGTCGAAGCGATGGCCTTCGCCTGGCTGGCTCATTGCTGCCTCGAAGGTATCGCCGCCAATCGTCCGAGCGTCACCGGTGCCCGCGGCCTCCGAGTGCTTGGCGCGATCTATCCGGCCTGAGTGAATCGCGAGACAACAAAAAACGCCGCAAAACCGTGAGGCTCTGCGGCGTTTCTGTATGCGAAGCGAAAACGCTGTAAAGACGCTGCTATCAGATCGAGAACGACGACCCGCAACCACACGTGGTGGTGGCGTTCGGGTTCTTGATCACGAACCGCGAACCTTCCAGACCTTCCTGATAATCCACTTCCGCACCGGCCAGGTACTGGAAGCTCATCGGATCGACCACCAGACTCACGCCTTCGCGCTCGACAATGGTGTCATCATCGGCCACATCTTCATCGAAGGTGAAACCGTATTGAAACCCTGAACAACCGCCGCCCGTAACGAATACGCGCAGCTTCAAGCGATCATTCCCCTCTTCATCGACCAGGCTCTTCACCTTGTGCGCAGCACCTTGAGTGAATTGCAAAGCCGTGGGGGTGAAGGATTCGACGCTCATGCTGACTATCTCCCGGCGTTACGCCGCCATAATGCGTGATGACGCGCATTATCCGCTTGTCCTAGAAAATTGGTCAACTATTAGAGGAGCAGCGGCAAGCTTCAAGCACTGAGCTTCAAGCTTGCGGCTGACGACTTGTAGCTTGACGCTTGAAGCTCGCAGCTGCTTTTTAAGGCAGCATGCCGGCGTGAGACAAACCGAAGCGTTCGTCCAGGCCAAACAGGATGTTCATGTTCTGCACTGCCTGCCCCGACGCGCCTTTGACCAGGTTGTCGATGACCGACAGCACTACCACCAGGTCGCCATCCTGAGGACGGTGCACCGCGATGCGGCAGACGTTGGCGCCACGCACGCTACGGGTTTCGGGATGGCTGCCGGCCGGCATCACGTCGACGAACGGTTCGCTGGCATAGCGTTTTTCAAACAGCGCTTGCAGATCCACTGAACGATCGACCACGGTCGCGTAAAGCGTGGAGTGAATGCCACGGATCATCGGAGTCAGGTGCGGGACGAATGTCAGACCGACGTCCTTGCCCGCCGCACGACGCAGGCCCTGGCGAATTTCCGGCAGGTGGCGGTGACCTTTCACCGCATACGCCTTCATGCTTTCCGACGTTTCGGAGTACAGCGAGCCTACAGCTGCACCCCGGCCGGCACCGCTGACACCGGATTTGCAGTCGGCGATCAGGCGGGAAGCATCAGCCAGCCCGGCCTCCAGCAATGGCAGGAAACCCAGTTGCGTCGCGGTTGGATAGCAACCCGGCACTGCAATCAGACGTGCCTTTTTGATCTGCTCGCGATTGACTTCCGGCAGACCGTAGACCGCTTCATCCAGCAGTTCCGGTGCGCCGTGAGGATGGCCGTACCACTTCGCCCATTCGTCGGCGTCCTGCAGGCGGAAGTCCGCCGACAGGTCGATGACTTTGGTGCCCGCTGCCAGCAACTCACCTGCCAACGCGTGCGCAACACCGTGCGGGGTGGCGAAGAACACCACATCGCAAGCACCGAGGGTTTTCACGTCCGGCACGCTGAACGCCAGGCCATCGTAATGACCGCGCAGGTTCGGGTACATGTCAGCCACGGCCAGACCGGCCTCGGATCGGGAAGTGATGACGACCACTTCTGCCTGCGGATGCTGTGCCAACAGACGCAGCAGTTCGACACCGGTGTAACCCGTGCCGCCGACGATACCGACCTTGACCATAAACCTGCCCTCAACGAAACCACTGGAAAGCCGTCGATGATAGGGGCCGCACGCCCCTGCGACAACCGTCAAGGTGACGTGCGGACGCTCAAGCCTCTACTATCTGGCTTACCGTGAATGAGGGAATAACCAAAATGCTCTATCTGTGGATCAAAGCGTTGCATATCGTCAGTGTCGTCTGCTGGTTCGCCGGGCTGTTCTACCTGCCGCGATTGTTCGTTTATCACGCGCAAAGCGAAGACACGATCAGCAAGGAGCGCTTCAGCGTCATGGAGCGCAAGTTGTATCGCGGCATCATGGGCCCGGCGATGATCGCCACCCTGATCTTTGGCGGCTGGCTGATTTACCTCAACCCGACGATCTTCACTCAGGGCGGCTGGATCCACGCCAAGCTGACCCTGGTCGTGTTGCTGATCGGTTACCACCACATGTGTGGCGCGCAGGTCAAACGCTTCGCCCGTGGCGAAAACACCCGCAGTCATGTCTTTTATCGCTGGTTCAATGAAGTGCCGGTTCTGTTATTGCTGGCTATCGTCATTCTGGTCGTGGTCCGGCCGTTCTAGTTTCGATAACTACATCATTTCGGGGTACTCCAATGTCGCTGCCCGTTTTGCTCGAACAACGTCTGCGTCTGCCTGTGGTGGCTGCGCCGATGTTCCTGATATCCAACCCGCAACTGGTACTCGCCTGCTGTCGCAATGGCGTTGTGGGTAGCTTTCCCGCGTTGAACCAGCGCGAAAGCAGTGGTTTCAAGGCCTGGCTGGAAGAGATCGAGGCAGGACTGGCCGCACTGGAAAACCCCGCGCCGTATGCGGTGAACCTGATCGTGCACAACAGCAACCCACGCTTGCAGGCTGACCTGGAGATCTGCGTCGAGCACAAAGTGCCGATCGTGATCACCAGCCTCGGTGCGGTGAAGGAGTTGGTCGACGCAGTGCATAGCTATGGCGGCCTGGTATTCCACGACGTGACGACACGCCGGCATGCCGAGAAAGCCGCCGAAGCCGGGGTCGATGGTTTGATTGCGGTCGCAGCTGGCGCTGGCGGGCATGCCGGGACCTGGAGCCCGTTTGCGCTGATCGCCGAGATCCGCCAGTTCTTCGACAAGACGCTGCTGCTTGCAGGATGTTTGAACCACGGCCATGAGATTCTCGCTGCTCAGTTGCTCGGTGCGGATTTGGCCTACTTCGGTACGCGATTTATCGGCACCAGCGAAAGTCATGCGCCTGACGCATACAAGCAGATGCTGCTGACAGCCAAGGCCGCGGACATCATCCATACTCCAGCGGTGTCAGGAGTACCGGCCAGTTTCATACGCCAAAGCCTGGAAGCCGCCGGTTTCGATATGGCCGCCCTGCAAGGTAAAGGCGAGGTGAATTTCGGCGACAAGCTCAAGCCGATCAGCGACGAAGCCAAAGCCTGGAAAACCGTGTGGTCGGCCGGTCAGGGTGTGGGACAAATCGATGACTTGCCGACAGTCGATCAATTGATCGCACGACTGGACGCCGAGTACCGCCAGGCGCAAATTCGCGCAGCACAGCTACCGAGCCGCTGGCCACGTTGAGGAAAAAACCGGCCAGCGCCGATGGACTGGCCTTACACTGCTGACCTTTCCAACAACTCGCGACAAGGATGCCTCGACCATGAGCGAACCCCGTTACAAGATCGTCTTCGACGGCGCTCTGCAGCCCGGTGTCGATCTCACCACCGCCAAACTCAATCTGGCGGACCTGTTCAAAAGCGATGTTGCCGGCATTGAGCGTCTGTTCAATGGCCGCACCGTCACCCTCAAGCGGGATCTGTCGCACAGTGATGCGCAGACCTATCTGCAGCCGCTGAACAAGACCGGCATCGATGCGCGAATCGAAAGCGAAACCGTCATCGACCTGAACCTTTCTGATGTCCACGAGCAATCCGCAGCCATGGCGGAACCCGACTCCCCTTACGCACCGCCGCGCGCCAGCGTCGGCGAAAATATGCCGGCGTTCGCCACGCTCAAGCCGTTCAGCGTCGAAGGACGAATAGGCCGCCTGCGTTTTCTGGCCTGGACGATGGTCCTGAGCCTGGTGACGCTGCCGATTGTCGGCGTGTTTGCCCTGATGGCTCTGGGGCTGGTCACTGGCGACTCCACCACCGGCCTGATCATTGGCGGGATCCTCGCTTTCTTCCTGTTCGTCGCATTCCTGATCGTCAGTATCCTGTTCAGCGTCCAGCGTCTGCATGACATCGGCTGGTCGGGCTGGCTCTGGCTGCTGAATCTCGTTCCGTTCGTGGGCAGCTTCTTTCCGCTGGTGATCATGGTCGTGCCGGGCAACGCCGGTGCCAACCGTTACGGTCCACCGCCGCCGCCCAACAGCACCGCCGTCAAAGTCCTGTGTTCGCTGTGGATCGTGTTCTTCGCACTGATTTTCGTCGGCGGGATGCTGGGTGGCATTTCGGCCATTCAGCAGGAATACGAAAGCAACGTCGAAAGCAGTTATGACAGTGGTTCGGTGACCACCGATGAAATAGACGTGGAGGTCGAACCGCCCGTGATTTCCAGCGACGATGCAGCCGAAGCGGCGCAGCCCCCTGTAGACTCTGCGCAAGAATGAACAGCGCTCCCCGCCGTGACACCCGCGTCGCTGGCGCGGAGCTGTTGCGATGGAGAATTGCATGACCCGTTACGCTCTGATCACTGGCGCGTCCAGCGGCATCGGCCTGGCCATGGCCGAAGCACTGGCCCGCCGCGGCCGCAGCCTGATTCTGGTGGCTCGACAGCGTGATCAGCTGGAAAGTATTGCCCTGGAACTGACCCAACGCTTCGGCGTCGAAGTGCTGTTTCGCGCCTGCGACCTGGGCGAACCGCTGCGCCTGTCCGGTTTCCTGCTGGAACTGGAAGAAGGCGACCGACAGATCGATTTGCTGGTGAACTGCGCCGGCATCGGCACCTGCGGCCCGTTTCTCGCGCAGGACTGGATGACTGAGCAGGATCTGATCGAGGTGAACATCCTCGCCCTCACCCGCCTCTGCCACGCCATCGGCAACAGCATGGCGCTGCAGGGTGGCGGGCAGATCCTCAATGTAGCCTCGGTGGCGGCTTTCAGCCCCGGTCCGTGGATGAGCACTTACTACGCAAGCAAGGCTTACGTCCTGAACTTCTCCGAAGCCTTGCGCGTTGAACTCAAACAAAGCGCGGTGAAGGTTTCGGTGCTCTGCCCTGGCCCGACACGCACGGCATTTTTCCGGACGGCACAGCTCAACAGCGAAAAACTCGATGAACGCGCAAAGCTGATGAGCCCCGAGGAAGTTGCGCTGTACACCGTGCGCGCCCTGGAAAAGAACCGCGCGATCATCATTCCGGGACGGCGTAACCGCTGGCTGGCCTTTTTGCCCAGGTTCGGCTCGCGCTGGCTCAACCGGACCATCGTCGGCATGGTCAACAAAGCCTATTGCCCGCGCTGAAAATTCCGAATTCAACGCGGTACACTCGACTCAGCCCCTATAACGGAGAAACAGCAGTGGATACTCTGTTCACCAAGATCATCAACCGGGAGATTCCGGCGAAGATCATTTACGAGGACGACCAGGTTCTGGCGTTCCACGACATCGCCCCGCAGGCACCTGTGCATTTCCTGGTGATCCCGAAGAAACCGGTGCGCACCCTCAACGACCTGACCGAAGACGACAAGGCACTGGCCGGGCACATTCTGTTCACCGCGCAACGCCTGGCGCTGGAGCTGGGCTGCGAGGAAGGTTTCCGCGTAGTGATGAACTGCAATGAACTCGGTGGGCAGACTGTCTATCACATTCATATGCATGTACTCGGTCAGCGCCAGATGAACTGGCCGCCGGGCTGATCCACGGCAAAACCTGCTCGCGAAGACGTCGGCATATCCAGCACAACAGTGCCTGACCCAACACATTCGCAAGCAGGCTCGCTCCCACATAAGCCTGCTCGCGCGACCAATGACCCAACGCAAACCTTCGCCGGCTGATTCGGTTAAACTGGCCGTCGAGATTTTTCCCGGAGGTCAGCATGACTACCCAACGTCACTACTCGCCGATTGACCGTCTTCTGCTGCAAGCCGATGCCGCGATGCGGACTTTGCTGCCCTTCAGCGGTCAGCCATACCGTCCGTCACCCGCCATCCTGCAGCCGGACACGCAAATGAGCGACGAAGACACCCGCCACGTCGCCGGCCTGATGCGCATCAACCATACCGGCGAAGTCTGCGCTCAGGCGTTGTACCAAGGGCAGGCGCTCACCGCCAAACTGCCACAGGTGCGCGAGGCCATGGAGCATGCGGCCGAAGAAGAGATCGATCATCTGGTCTGGTGCGAACAGCGCATTCATCAGTTGGGCAGCCATACCAGCGTGCTGAATCCGTTGTTCTATGGCATGTCGTTCGGGATCGGTGCAGTGGCCGGGCTGATCAGCGACAAGGTCAGCCTCGGTTTTGTCGCGGCGACCGAGCATCAGGTGTGCAAGCATCTGAATGAACACCTCGAGCAACTGCCGGCCGAGGATGAGAAATCCCGGGCGATTCTGGAGCAGATGCGCATCGACGAAGAACATCATGCGGAGAGTGCACTGGATGCAGGTGGTTTTCGCTTTCCGGCGCCGGTGAAGTTCGGGATGAGTATTTTGGCCAAGGTGATGACCAAGAGTACTTATCGGATTTGATCGTTGTGGTGACTGGAAGGTCCTCATCGCTGGCGAGCCAGCTCCCACAGGGTTCTGCATCCCGGCAATAAAAAAGGCGACTGCCGTGAGGGAGTCGCCTTTTTTGTGCCCGGAATCTTACGCAGGCATGTTGCGTGCGTAGAAGATCTCGAGCATTTCGTGTTTCACCCGGTCGGTCACTTGAGCACGCTGCTCGGGGGACAGATTGCTGGTGGCGTCGCCGAACAGGTAGTTGTCCAGTTCGAAGTTCTTCAGCAGCATCTTGGTGTGGAACAGGTTTTCCTGATACACGTTCACGTCGGTCATCTGGTACGCGTCGCGAGTGTCTTCGGACAAGTAGTTCTGGATCGAGTTGATCTCGTGATCGATGAAGTGCTTGTTGCCTTCAACGTCACGGGTGAAACCGCGCACACGGTAATCCACGGTCACGATGTCCGAATCGAACTGGTGAATGAGGAAATTGAGCGCTTTAAGCGGTGAAATGACACCACAGGTCGACACGTCGATGTCCACACGGAAAGTTGCAATACCGTCGTCCGGATGAATCTCCGGATAGGTGTGCACCGTGATGTGACTCTTGTCGAGGTGGGCCAGGATAATTTCGGGCAACGGGCCCGGCGATTCTTCGATCTGACTGTCAGTCGGGGTCACCGGCTCTTCAGAAATCAGAATCGTGACGCTGGCGCCCTGAGGTTCGTAGTCCTGACTGGCAATGTTCAGGATGTTGGCACCAATGATCTCGACAACTTCTGTGAGAATCTGCGTCAGGCGTTTCGCGTTGTACTCTTGATTGATGTACTCGACGTACGCCTGCTGGTCTTGCGGGGTCTCCGCGTAGCAGATGTCATAGATGTTGAAGCTCAAGGTCTTTGTCAGGTTATTGAACCCGTGGAGCTTGAGTTTGCTTTTCACCGTTAAAAACTCTCTATGTATGCGGCCCGGCCGCGTGATCAAGCATGCCCGTCAAGTGCGAACGACGCACCTGCGTAGGACGGTTAACACCTCTTCGCGATGGCGATTTTGGTTGTCTGTTCAGGCGGATGATCCGTCGGCTGACCGATCACTGCCCTGAAAAAAGTGGCGCATTATGCAGACGTCAGCGGGGGATCGCCAGAGTCTGCACTGCTTTTATGATAGTTGAATGTCGGTTCAGCCGAGTTCGACGATTTCGTAATCGTGGGTAATCGCCACGCCAGCCGCGCCGAGCATGATCGAGGCCGAGCAATACTTCTCGGCGGACAGCTCGATGGCACGTTTGACCTGGGCTTCTTTCAGGCCACGTCCCTTGACGACGAAATGCATGTGGATCCTGGTGAAGACCTTGGGATCTTCGGTGGCGCGCTCGGCTTCCAGGAACGCTTCGCAGCTTTCAACCGCCTGCCGCGATTTCTTGAGGATGCTGACCACGTCGAAGTTGCTGCAACCGCCGACGCCCAGCAGGAGCATTTCCATTGGCCGAACACCCAGATTACGGCCACCGGCGTCCGGCGGACCGTCCATCACCACGACATGACCGCTGCCGGATTCACCGAGGAACATGGCTTCGCCAGCCCATTGGATGCGTGCCTTCATCGCCCAGACTCCACTGTAAAAAAAGGGTCGCCAGCTTAGCACAGCGATTTACCCCGACAGGAACGACGTCCTAGGACGTGTACCTCGGGACTGTAGGTAATTTCTCGAATTTGCGACGAAGTGTCTGTTAAGCTGGCGCCAATTCGCTGGCGCCCATGTCAGCCCGTGTCGTCAGCTGTTGCAGCGACCCTCTTCAGCGCCTCATAAAAAAACCAAACATCACCGTGCAGTCTTTTCGGGATACAACCATGGTTGCTATTACCCCCACATCCAGAATCAAGAATCTCGACAAGTTGTTGATGCATTGTCAGCGCCGTCGCCATGCAGCCAAGAGCAATATCATCTGTGCCGGCGACCGCTCGGACACGCTGTATTTCATCATCAAGGGCTCGGTGACGATTCTGATCGAGGATGATGACGGCCGCGAAATGATCATCGCGTACCTCAACGCCGGGGATTTCTTTGGTGAGCTGGGTCTGTTCGAACAGGCCGGCCAGGAGCAGGAGCGCAGCGCCTGGGTACGGGCCAAGGTCGAATGCGAAACAGCGGAAATCAGCTACGCCAAGTTTCGCGAGTTGTCCCAGCAGGACCCGGACATTCTTTACGTACTCAGCGGACAAATCGCACAACGCCTGCGCAATACCACGCGCAAGGTCGGCGATCTGGCGTTCTTCGACGTCACCGGTCGCGTGGCCCGCTGCCTGCTCGAGCTGTGCAAGCAACCGGACGCCATGACCCACCCGGACGGCATGCAGATCAAGGTGACGCGTCAGGAAATCGGGCGGATTGTCGGTTGTTCGCGGGAGATGGTCGGCCGCGTGCTCAAGGACCTGGAAGAACGCAACCTGGTCGATGTGAAAGGCAAGACCATGGTGGTCTTCGGTACGCGCTGAATCCTGAAAATCAGGTGCTGTAGATCTGCGCCAGCATCAGACGAAACAGTTCATCGAGACGCGCCAAAGCCTGTGGCGCGTTGAATTTCTCATGCAGGGCGATGTGGCTTTGCGCTCGTACCCGTTGCTCCAGGCCGCAGGCCTCGTTGAAGCGATTGACCGCTGCAACCATCGATTCACGTTCGTCATCCATCAACATCGCACCGTGCACCAGCCCGACCGGACGCTGGCCGCCCTGACTCTGGCGCCAGCGCTGCGCGGTGCCGACCATTTTGCGTCCGTCCAGATTGACGTTGAAGCGTCCGTCGCAGAACGCACCGTCAATCTCGCCCAGCGAGGACGTGCCGCCCAACTCATCGAGCAACTGACAGATCGGATCGCACAAACGTCGGTAACCGGTTTCGATACGATTGAGATCGCCCTCGCTGCGCGGCGGCGCGTAAACCAGCGCGATGTTGATCGTCGCGGCAGATTGCGGGACCGGCTCGCCGCCGGTTTCGCGCAGCAGCACCGGCCAACCGGCCACAGCGGAAACTTCGCAAGCGTGGTCGAAACCCGGTAAGCGGTTGAGGCGGCGCGGCATGACCAGTGCACGGTCGCTGGGTTGCCAGAACAGCAGACCAAACTCCGCATCGCCGGCGCAGACCGAGGCCAACAGATCCTGCTCGGCTTGCAGGCCGGCTTCGATGGTCAGGGGGGTTGGCAGCATGCAGGACTCCGGCAGATTAGACATCTTTAGCGGATTTTAAGGCCTCATCGCGAGCAGGCTCACTCCTACAGGGGAACGCGTTTCAAATGTAGGAGTGAGCCTGCTCGCGATGGCGTCGAATCAGTCGAGGGTCGAACCGCTGACTACCGGACCGCCACGCTCCGGGAAGAACAGCCGCTGCAGCTCGGTGCCCGGACTTTCCGCACGCATGAACGCTTCGCCAACCAGAAACGCGTACACGTCGCTGATTTCCATCAGCTCGACATCAGCACGGTTGAGGATGCCGCTCTCGGTGATCACCAGGCGATCACGGGGAATGCGCGGCAGCAGATCCAGCGTGGTTTCCAGGCTGACATCGAAGGTGTGCAGATTGCGGTTGTTGACCCCGATCAGCGGCGTATCGAGTGTCTTCAAGGCGCGTTCGAGCTCATCGCCGTCGTGCACTTCTACCAGCACATCGAGGCCGACGCTTTTAGCCACCGCAGCCAGTTCGGCCATCTTCACGTCATCCAGTGCGGAGACGATCAGCAGCACGCAGTCCGCGCCCAGTGCGCGGGCTTCGACGATCTGATACGGGTCGATCATGAAATCCTTGCGGATCACAGGCAGTTTGCACGCGGCACGGGCCTGTTGCAGATAGGCATCGGCGCCCTGGAAATAGTCGATGTCGGTCAGCACCGACAGGCAGGTCGCGCCGCCCTTCTCGTAGCTTCTGGCGATGTCGGCGGGAACGAAGTCTTCGCGGATCACGCCTTTGCTCGGCGAAGCCTTTTTGATCTCGGCAATCACCGCCGGCTGCTTTTTCTTCGCCTGCGTCAGCAACGCGTGAGCGAAACCACGGGGTGCATCGGCCGCCTTGGCCAGATTTTCCAGCTCGCCGAGGCTGACGCGGGCGCTACGCTCGGCCACTTCCTCGACCTTACGGGCGAGAATCTTTTCCAGAACCGTCGGTACACTCATCCTTCATTCTCCACTTTGAATACCGCGGTAAAGGCACCCAGCTCCTCGAGTTTCTCCCGAGCGAGGCCGGTGTGCAAAGCGTCGTGCGCAAGCTCCACGCCCTGTTTCAAACTGTTGGCCAGGTCGGCGGCGTACAACGCAGCACCGGCATTGAGCACGATCATCTCGGCGGCTTTCTGGCCGTTTTCGGTTTTGCGCTTGCCGAGGGCATCACGGATCAGCGCCAGCGATGCTTCCGGGCCTTCGACCGACAGGCCGTGCAGGCTCTGGCTCTTCATGCCGAGATCTTCCGGCTCGACCCAGTATTCAGTGATTTCGTTGTTCTTCAGTTCGGCGACAAACGTCGGCGCGGCGAGACTGAACTCGTCCAGCCCATCCTTCGAGTGCACCACCAGCACGTGCTTGCTGCCCAGACGCTGCAAGACTTCAGCCAATGGCCGGCACAGTGCCTGGGTGAACACGCCCACCACCTGATGTTTCACACCGGCCGGATTCGTAAGCGGGCCGAGCATGTTGAACAGCGTGCGCAGGCCGAGATCGCGGCGCGGGCCGGCGGCGTATTTCATCGCTTTGTGGTGGGTCTGGGCAAACATGAAACCGATGCCGACATTGTCGATGCAGCGCGCCACTTGTACCGGCGTCAGGTTCAGATAGATGCCGGCGGCTTCGAGCAGGTCGGCGCTGCCGCTCTTGCCCGAGACGGCGCGGTTGCCGTGCTTGGCCACGGTGCAACCGGCTGCCGCGACAACGAAGGAAGACGCGGTCGACACGTTGAAGATGTTCGCGCCGTCACCACCGGTGCCGACCACATCGACCACGCCGTCGAGGGTCTTGAGTTCAACCTGATCGGCAAGCTCGCGCATGACCGACACGGCGCCGACGATCTCGTCGATGCTCTCGCTTTTCATGCGCATGGCCATCATGAATGCGCCGATCTGCGCATCGCTGCATTGGCCGGTCATGATTTCGCGCATCACATCGCGCATTTCATCGGTGCTGAGGTCGAGGTGATCGACGATACGGCTCAGGGCTGTCTTGATATTCATGCAAAGTCCTTAGCGCATGCCGCCGGTTTGTTTGAGGAAGTTGGCGAACAGTTCATGGCCCTGTTCGGTGAGGATCGACTCGGGGTGAAACTGTACGCCTTCGATGTTCAGGGTCTTGTGACGCAGGCCCATGATTTCGTCGACCGAACCGTCATCGTGTTGTGTCCACGCGGTCAGCTCCAGACAATCGGGCAGGCTTTCGTGCTTGACGATCAGCGAATGGTAGCGGGTGACGGTCAGCGGATGGTTGAGACCGTTGAATACGCCCTTGTCCTCGTGGAATACCGGGCTAGTCTTACCGTGCATCACTTGCCGTGCCCGCACCACATCGCCGCCGAACGCTTGACCGATGGACTGGTGGCCAAGGCAGACCCCGAGAATCGGCAGCTTGCCGGCGAAGTGCTTGATCGCATCGATGGAAATGCCGGCTTCGGTCGGCGTGCAGGGGCCGGGGGACACCACGATGCGCTCAGGGTTGAGCGCTTCGATTTCGGCGATGGTCAGTTCGTCGTTGCGCACCACTTTGACCTCGGCACCCAGCTCGCCGAGGTATTGCACAACGTTGTAAGTAAAGGAGTCGTAGTTGTCGATCATCAGCAACATGGCGTGTCGAACCTCTTGAATTCTGATTTGAAAACAGCCTTCAGAACACTTGCCCGCAGGGCGCTGCACTATGTCGGACGCAATCAGGTGCGTCGGCACAGCGGCATTTCAGACAGGCAAGGAAGGCAAAGCGATACAGATCCGGCGGGGCCGGCAGAAAAGATTCAGGCGCGCCAACGCCAGCGGGCGTGTGCCTTGATGACTTGATCCAGAAGTTTGCTGGTGATCAACACGGGGAAGGTCTCGTTCATGCGTTCCGGCACAGTAACTTAGCTGGGCAGAGCGTGCAATATGGCGGGGCCTGCGGGAGTTAAAACGGGGAGACGATTCGCGACCGATGGCAAAACGCCGGGAGTTTTTGGTACTGTCGTTTCGTTCACCTAAAACAATAAATAAACGGACTTGCTCATGATCAGACAGACGTTGTTTGTACCGCTGGCCGGATGCCTGCTTGCACTGGCCTGTGCTCAGGCGAATGCAGCGCCAAACCCTTATTCCAGCTTCATCGTATTTGGCGACAGCCTCAACGATGCCGGTACCTTCGCCGACGCTGGCGGCCCGGCAGGCTCGACCGAGCGTTATACCAACCGCACCGGGCCGGTCTATCAGGACGGCAGCGGTGAAGTGTATTCACTGAATTCCACCCAACTGCTCGGCGCACGCCTGGGCTTCAGTGCCGACCAGACAGCGTCTTCCAGCTCGGCCGTACGTGCTGAAAATGGTCAGGCGGACGGCAACAACTGGGCGGTCGGCGGTTATCGCACCGACCAGATTCTCGATTCGATCACCGGCCAGTCGGCCACCGGCGAACGCACGCGCCCCGGTTATCTGCCATCGAACGGCTTTCGCGCCGACCCGAATGCGCTCTATTACGTTTCCGGTGGCGGTAACGACTTTTTGCAGGGCCGCGTTCTCAGCCTGCCCCAGGCCAACGCCGCCGCTGATCGGCTGGCCGATAGTGTGCAAACCCTGCAAACCGCCGGCGCCAAATACGTGATGGTCTGGCTCCTGCCCGACGTCGGCCTGACGCCGGCACTCAACGGTACACCGCTACAAGCGTTCAGCAGCACCCTCGCCAACCAGTTCAACAGCCAGTTGGTGACACGCCTGCAAGGCATCAACGCCGAAGTCATTCCGCTGAACATTCCGGTACTGCTCTCGGAAGTCTTCGCCGATCCGGGGCGCTTCGGTCTGGCGACTGACCAGAACCTGACCGCCACCTGTTTCAGCGGCGGCGGCTGCCCTGAGAACGCCCGTTACGGCATCAACAGCGCTACGCCAGATCCAACCAAACTGATCTACAACGACGGCGTACACCCGACCGAGTCCGGGCAGAAACTGATCGCCGACTACGCCTACTCGCTGTTGGCCGCGCCCTGGGAGCTGACCCTGCTGCCGGAAATGGCCCACTCCACCGTACGCGCGCATCAGGATGAACTGCGCAGCCAATGGCAGGCCGATTGGGAAAACTGGCAAGCGGTAGGCCAATGGCGGGCGATTGTCTCGGCGGGCGGGCAACATCTGGACGTCGACAGCCAAAGCAGCGGCGCCAGCGCCGATGGCAGCGGCTACAACCTCAACGTCGGTGGCAGCTATCGCTTGAATGACGCCTGGCGCGTTGGCGTGGCGGCGGGTTTGTATCGACAGAACCTGGAGGCCGGGCATAACGATTCGGACTACAAACTCAACAGCTACATGGCCACGGCATTTGCCCAGTTCCAGCAGAATCGCTGGTGGGCCGACGCGGCGTTGACCGGCGGCAAACTTGACTACGACAACCTCAAGCGCAAGTTCGACCTGGGCGTCAGCGAAGGCGCCGAGAAAGGCGATACCGATGGCAGCCTGTGGGCGTTCAGCACCCGCGTCGGTTACGACATTGCCCAGCCGGGCAGCGAATGGCACTTGTCGCCCTTCGTCAGCGCCGACTACGCCAGCGTCGATGTCGACGGCTACTCAGAGAAAAGCAACCGTGCCACGGCGCTGACCTTCGACGATCAGAGCCGCGATTCGAAACGCCTCGGGCTCGGCTTGCAGGGCAAATACAACATCACCGCGCAGACTCAGGTATTCGGCGAGTACGCCCACGAGCGCGAGTACGAAGATGACGTGCAGAAAGTCAATATCGCGCTCAACACCCTGCCGGCGAATGACTTCACCCTGGAAGGCTACACGCCGGCCAGCCACTTGAACCGTTTGAGCCTGGGCGTCAGCCACAAGCTCACCGCGGATCTGGCGCTGCGCGGCGGGTACACGTTCCGCAAGGATGATGACTTCAAGCAGCAGGGGTTGAATGTCGGGGTGGTGCTGGACTTCTGATTTGCAGATACAAAAAAAGCGGCGCCCTCACAGGCGCCGCTTTTTTAATGCCTCAACACAAAACAATTGTAGGAGTGAGCCTGCTCGCGATTGAGGTGGTTCAGCCAACTGATGGTTGAATGTTATTGCGCTATCGCGAGCAGGCGAAGGCCTACAGGGGAGCTATCTCAATCCGGGGTCTGTTCGGCCAGCGCCACGGCGCGGAACATCGCGCGGCGTTTGTTCAGGGTTTCTTCCCATTCCAGCGCCGGCACCGAGTCGGCGACGATGCCGCCACCCGCCTGTACGTGCAGTTCGCCGTTCTTGATCACCGCGGTGCGGATGGCGATCGCGGTGTCCATGTTGCCGTTCCAGGCGAAGTAGCCGACTGCACCGCCGTACACGCCACGCTTGACCGGCTCAAGTTCGTCGATGATTTCCATCGCGCGGATCTTCGGCGCGCCCGACAAGGTGCCCGCCGGCAGAATCGCCCGCAGTGCGTCCATCGCGGTCAGCCCGGCTTTCAACTGGCCGGTGACGTTGGAGACGATGTGCATCACGTTCGAATAACGCTCGATGACCATTTTCTCGGTGAGTTTCACCGAGCCGATCTCGGAGACTCGCCCGGTATCGTTGCGGCCCAGGTCGATCAGCATCAGGTGCTCGGCGATTTCCTTGTCGTCGGAGAGCAGATCCTGCTCCAGTGCCACATCGGCTTCTTCCGTGGCGCCGCGTGGGCGCGTGCCGGCGATCGGGCGCACGGTGATCAGGTTGTCTTCAACGCGCACCAGCACTTCCGGCGAACTGCCGACGACATGGAAGTCGCCGAAGTTGAAGAAGTACATGTACGGCGTCGGGTTGAAGCAACGCAGGGCGCGGTACAGATCGATCGGCGCAGCCTTGAAATCGATCGACATGCGCTGCGACGGCACCACCTGCATGCAGTCGCCGGCAAGGATGTATTCCTTGATGGTGTCGACGGCTTTTTCGTAATCGTTCTGGGTGAAGCTCGAGCGGAATAGCGGATCTGCCGACTGCTGTTTGCTGAAATCCAGGCCACGACGCGGCGTGATCGGCTGGCGCAGTTGCTCGAGCAACTCCTGCAAACGCGCCTGACCCTGTTCGAAGGCATCGGCCTGCGCCGGGTCGGCCAGCACGATCGCATGCATCTTGCTGGCGAGGTTGTCGAACACCACAACGGCATCGGAAACCATCAACAGAATGTCCGGCACGCCCAGCGGATCGGGATTCGGGCATTTGCCCAGACGTTTTTCGACATAACGCACGCAGTCGTAACCGAAGTAACCGACCAGACCACCGTTGAAACGCGGCAGGCCGGCAATGCTCGGCACGTTGTAGCGCGCCTTGAAGGTTTCGACGAAGGCCAATGGATCTTCAACGTCGTGGCTTTCGGTTTCGACGCCGTCAACGGTGATGCTGACATGATGCTCATGCACGCGCAGAACGGTGCGGCACGGCAGGCCGATCATTGAATAACGGCCCCATTTCTCGCCGCCCTGTACCGATTCGAGCAGGTAGGTATTGGGCTGGTCGGCCAGTTTCAGGTAGATCGACAGCGGGGTGTCGAAGTCGGCCAGGGTTTCGCAGGCCAGCGGAATGCGGTTGTAGCCGTCAGCGGCCAAGCGCAGGAATTCTTCGCGGATCATGAGGTGCCTCGTGGTGTGAGGGGCAATCGGTCAGGTATGCAAACGCGCCGGCAGGCCGGCCAGGAACAAGTCAGGCGCGCCAACGCCAGCGGGCCAGGGCCTTGATGACTTTCATCCAGAGTTTGCGAGTGACCACCACGATGGCGTTTCCAGAACGGGATTGAGCAGCGTCGGGCAACGTTATCTCAGCGGCCGTACCGAGGCAACCGGGAATTAGCTCGCGCAGATTGTCGATCACCAGCGCCGGCGATTCCTCGGCGATCGGCCGGCCATGGTTGTAGCCGTAACTCAGCGCGACACACTTGACCCCCGCCGCTTTCGCCGCCAGCACGTCGCTGCGCGAGTCGCCGACGAACAACGATTGCGAAGCGGGAATATTGGCCATCTTCATCACAAAGAACAGCGCCGCCGGATCGGGCTTCTGCTGCGGCAAGGTATCGCCGCCAATGATCCATTTGAAGTAGCGACCGATCTTCATCTGATCCAGCAGCGGCGCGACGAAGCGCTCCGGCTTGTTGGTGATCAGCGCCATGGCCACGCCTTGCTTGTCCAGCCACTTCAAGGTGTCGCGCACACCGGGATAGACCACGGTCAGCTCATGGCTGGCGCCGTAGGCCTGCATGAAAATTTCCAGCGCGCGTTCGGCCTCGGCATTATCCACCGCCGAATGATCGATACCGCCGGCCAGCGCGCGACGCACCAGCACCGGCGCGCCGTTGCCGACCCACTGGCGCACCGCGTCGATCCCCGCAGGCTCGCGACCGAGGGTGAGCAGCATGTTGTCCACCGCCGCCGCCAGGTCGGGAACCGAGTCGATCAGCGTGCCATCCAGATCGAACATCACCAGCCGTGGCAGTTTCCCCGGAAACAGCTGCTCGAACCCGCTCATGGGCGGGCCAGCGCCAGTTCGGAGCGCATCTTGTCGATGACTTCCTGATAGTTCGGTGCATTGAAGATCGCCGAGCCGGCAACGAAGGTATCGGCGCCAGCCGCGGCGATTTCACGGATGTTGTTGACGTTGACGCCGCCGTCGATTTCCAGACGGATATCACGCCCCGAGGCATCGATGATCGCCCGCGCTTCGCGCAGTTTGTCGAGGGTGCCGGGAATGAACTTCTGCCCGCCGAAGCCTGGGTTGACGCTCATCAGCAAGACCATGTCGACCTTGTCGATCACGTACTTGAGCACGTCCAGTGGGGTCGCCGGGTTGAACACCAGACCGGATTTGCAGCCGCCTTCGCGGATCAGTTGCAGCGAGCGATCGACGTGCAACGTGGCTTCCGGGTGGAAAGTGATGTAGGTGGCGCCGGCTTCGATGAAGTCGCCAACGATGCGATCCACCGGGCTGACCATCAAGTGTGCGTCAATCGGCGCGGTCACGCCGTACTTGCGCAGAGCCGCGCAGACCATCGGGCCGATGGTCAGGTTCGGCACGTAATGGTTGTCCATGACGTCGAAGTGGACGAAGTCGGCGCCAGCGGCGAGAACGTTGTCCACTTCCTCGCCGAGGCGGGCGAAGTCGGCGGAGAGGATCGACGGAGCAATTACGAAGGGCTGCATGACGCACCTGTGCTGAGCTAAATCACGATGGCGCGCATTGTATACCTCAAGTTTGTGCGCACGCACCGTGACCGCGATGATTGGGTTGTGCCATGACGCCGGTTCGGCAGCGCCTCAGTAGGCCGCGCGGTAGATCTTCTCGATGTCCGCGGCGCTGAGCTCGCGCGGGTTGTTACGCATCAGCCGTTCGATGCCCGCGGCCTCCACGGCCATCGCCGGGATCGCCGCTTCCGGCACGCCGAAACTGCGCAACCCGGCCGGAATTTCCACCGCCGCGCACAAGTCGGCCATCGCCTGCACGGCTTTGTCCGCCGCTTCGGCCGCGCTCAGATGCGTGGTATTCAGCCCCATGGCTTCAGCGATATCCTGCATCCGTTCGACGCAGGCCATCTTGTTCCAGGTCATCACATAGGGCAGCAGCAAGGCGTTGCTCACGCCATGGGCGATGTTGAAGCGCCCGCCCAGCGGATACGCCAGCGCATGCACTGCGCCGACGCCGGCATTGCCGAACGCCATGCCGGCCATGAGGCTGGCGGTGGCCATGTCTTCGCGGGCTTGCAGGTTGGCGCCGTTGGCGTAGGCCTTGGGCAAAGCGCTGGCGATCAGCTTGATGGCGCCGATGGCCAGGGAATCGGTGATCGGCGAGGCATGCACCGACAGATAGGATTCGATGGCGTGCACCAGCGCATCGACACCGCTGGCGGCGGTGACGCTGCGTGGACAGGTCAGGGTCATCTGCGGGCTGACCAGCGCTACGTCCGGTAATAGATAGTCGCTGACGATACCTTTCTTCAGTTGCGCGACCTTGTCGGACAGAATCGCCACGTTAGTCACCTCGGAACCGGTGCCGGCGGTGGTCGGGATGGCGATCAGCGGCGGGCCTTTGCGCGGCACTTGGTCGACGCCGAACAGATCTTCCAGCGCGCCGTGGTAACCGGCATAGGCGGCAACACTCTTGGCGATGTCGATGGCACTGCCGCCACCGAGCCCGATCAAGCCGTCATGCCCGCCCTCGCGGTAGGCGCGCATGCAGTCTTCGACGATGGCGATTTCAGGGTCGGGCAGAACGCGGTCGAAGATCTCGTAGTCACGCCCGCCAAGTTGCGCCAACGCCAGCTCGACGGTACCGGACTGGACCAGCGCGGCATCGGTCACGATCAGTGGATTATCGACATCGAGGCGGGCGAGTTCGGCGGCCAGTTGTTCGATGGCTGCGGCACCGGTGATCAGTTTGTGAGCGATTTTGAACTGGGAAAGATTCATTGGGCGCAGCCTCTTATGGATAGGGGAGCTGGGCACAAGATTAGCTGGGGATTTGGGGTTGTCTGTGATTCAGGTGGTGAATGGTTGATCGGTTAAAAGATCAAGAGCCCCTCACCCTAGCCCTCCCGAAACGTCGGACCGCCCCGAGGGAGAGGGGACTGACCGCGGTGGATGTTGGAGGTACGCCGACTTGCGATACCGAGTCGAACTCGGATTTTCAAGAGATCGGCTCCCTTTCCCCCTCGCCCCCTTGGGGAGAGGGCTGGGGTGAGGGGGTAGCTTTTGATCTGGTCGTTAAACCTGGGCGGTACGCAGCTTCTCGCCGCGGCCCCGTAGCCATTCCAGCGTCAGCAGCAAGATCACCGAGAACGCAATCAGCAACGTCGCCGCCGCCGCAATCGTCGGACTCAGGTTCTCGCGAATCCCGCTGAACATCTGCCGCGGCAACGTTGCCTGCTCGGGCCCGGCGAGAAACAGCGTCACCACCACCTCGTCAAACGATGTCGCGAAGGCGAACAGCGCCCCGGAAATCACCCCCGGCGCAATTAGCGGCAAGGTCACCCGGCGGAATGCAGTCAGTGGCGAAGCACCGAGGCTCGCGGCGGCGCGCACCAGATTGTGATTGAAACCCTGCAAGGTCGCCGACACCGTGATGATCACGAACGGCACACCGAGCACCGCGTGCACGACGATCAGCGAGAAGAAGCTGTTGCCCAGCCCCAGCGGTGCGAAAAACAGGTAACTCGCGACACCGATGATCACCACCGGCACCACCATCGGCGAAATCACCAAGGCCATCACCAGCGACTTGCCAGGGAAATCGCCGCGCGTCAGGCCGATCGCCGCCAGCGTACCGAAGATCATCGCCAGCACCGTCGCGGCCGGGGCGACGATGATGCTGTTCTTCAGTGCGCGCATCCATTCCGCCGAAGCGAAAAAGTCGTGGTACCACTGCAGTGAGAAGCCTTGCAGCGGGTAGACCAGGAAACTGCCCGAGTTGAACGACAGCGGCACGATCACCAGCACCGGCAGGATCAGGAACAGCAGGATCAGGCCGCAGAGAATCCGCAGGCTGTAGAACCACACCCGTTCGATGGGCGACATGTAAGGACTGAGCATTTCGAATTCCCCTTAGCTCAAGCGCAGGCGACTGGCGCCGACCAGCCAGCTGTAGATCAGATAAAGCACCACGGTCGCCAGCAAGAGCAGCCCGCCGAGCGCGGTGGCCATGCCCCAGTTGATGCTGGTGTTGGTGTAGAACGCGACGAAGTAACTGACCATTTGATCGTTCGGGCTGCCGAGCAGCGCCGGGGTGATGTAGTAGCCGATGGCGAGAATGAACACCAACAGGCAGCCGGCGCCGACACCGGCGTAGGTCTGCGGGAAGTACACCCGCCAGAAACTGGCGAACGGGTGACAGCCGAGGGAAATCGCCGCGCGCATGTAAGTCGGCGAGATGCCTTTCATCACGCTGTAGATCGGCAAAATCATGAACGGCAGCAGAATGTGCACCATCGAGATGTATACGCCGGTGCGGTTGAACACCAGTTCCAGCGGCTTGTCGATGATGCCCATGGCCAGCAGCGCACTGTTGATCAGGCCGCCCGATTGCAGGAGCACGATCCACGCCGCGACACGCACCAGAATCGAGGTCCAGAACGGCAGCAACACCAGAATCATCAGCAGGTTGCTTTGCCGCGAAGGCAGATTCGCCAGCAGGTAGGCCAATGGATAAGCGAGCAGCAGGCAGATCACCGTGATGACCAGCCCCATCCAGAAGGTGCGAGCAAAAATATCGAGGTAGATCGCCTGATCCGGGGTCGCCGGGGCCAGTTCGCCGAGGTCGTCGATACGGTGGTCGACTGCCGCCAGCAAGTAATACGGGGTGATGCTACTGGTGTTGCGTTTGACCGCTTGCCAGTAGGCCGGATCGCCCCAACGCTCATCGAGGCCTTCGAGGGCTTCTTTATACGAGGCCGGTTCGCTGGCGAATGGCAGCGCCCGGGCGGTTTTGGTCAGCAGGCTGCGATAGCCGGCCAACTCCATGTTCAAGCGCTTGGACAGATCGCCCAGCGTCTGGTTTTTGCGCGCCTCGGCGAGGTCTTCGCTGGCGGCTTTGTACACCGGTTCGGCGGGCAGGCCGCGGCCGTCCCAGGCGGCGATGGCCGTTACGGTGCGCGGCATGCCGCCGACCACTTCAGGGTTGCCGACGCTTTTGTAGAGCAGCGCCACGATCGGCACCAGAAACACCAGCAACAGAAACAGCACCAGCGGCGCAATCAGCGCCTGGGCTTTCCAGCGGTTGACCCGCTCGGCGCGCTTGAGCTTCTGCTTCAAGGTGGGGCTGGCGCCCTCGTTCAGGGGAACGGCGATGGCCATGACGTACTCCGCAAATCTTTGATCGTTACAGAGGTGGCGAGCCACCTCGAACTTTTGCCAGTGATCGTTCCCACGCTCTGCGTGGGAATGAATCCAGTGACGCTCTGCGTCACACAGGGACGCGGAGCATCCCGGGCGGCATTCCCACGCAGAGCGTGGGAACGATCATCCGGAAAGCCATCGGTCCCTATGTGCGGTTATTTGGCCGCCCAGGAATTGAAGCGCTGTTCCAGTTGCTCGCCGTTGTCAGCCCAGAAGCTGACGTCGATCTGCACCTGGTTGGCGATGTTTTCCGGGGTGGTCGGCATGTCCTTCAGAACATCCTTGGCCAGCAGCGGTACGGCTTGAGTGTTGGCCGGGCCGTAGGCGATGTTTTCCGAGTAGGTCTTCTGCTGCTGCGGCTGCACCGAGTAGGCGATGAATTTCTTCGCCGCTTCGGCACGCTTGGCGTCCAGGCCTTTCGGGATGGCCCACGCGTCGAAGTCGTAGATGCCGCCGTTCCACACCACTTTCAGGTTGGATTCTTTCTGCACCGCAGCGATGCGACCGTTGTAGGCCGAGCTCATCACCACGTCACCGGAGGCGAGGTACTGCGGCGGTTGCGCGCCGGCTTCCCACCACTGAATGCTTGGTTTCAGCTCATCAAGCTTTTTGAAGGCGCGATCCTGACCGCCCTTGCTCGCCAGCTCTTTGTAGACGTCTTTCGGCGCCACGCCGTCGGCCATCAAGGCGAATTCGAGGGTGTACTTGGCGCCTTTGCGCAGGCCACGCTTGCCGGGGAATTTCTTCGTGTCCCAGAAATCCGCCCAGCTGGTGGGTGCGGTTTTCAGCTTGTCAGCGTTGTATGCCAGGACGGTTGACCAAACGAAGAAGCCCACGCCGCATGGCTGGATCGCGCCTTTGACGTAGTCTTCGGTCTTGCCGAACAGCGCCGGATCGAGTTGCTCGAACATGTCTTCATCGCAACCACGGGACAGCTCTGGCGACTCCACTTCGACCAGGTCCCACGACACGCTCTTGGTGTCGACCATGGCTTTGACCTTGGCCATTTCGCCGTTGTACTCACCAGCGACGATCTTGCCGTTGCCCGCCGCTTCCCACGGTGCATAGAAGGCTTTGACTTGCGCCGCCTTGTTCGCCCCGCCAAACGACACCACGGTCAAATCCGGGCCGGCGGCCATTGCGCCGGTCGCACCCATCAGGCCCAGGGTCAGGGCGGTGAACTTCAGGGATCTCAACATTTATTGTTCTCTCCACGTGCAGGGTTGGTGTTGGTATTGCCGGGGCGCTTAATGCGCCTCTGAAAGAGGATCGAGCGCGCGTACGTGCTCGACCTGCCAGCCAAGCGGAACCACGTCGCCGACGCTGAGCGCTGGATCGAGCTCGGCAATCGGTTGTTTCACGAAGAAGTCGGTCTTGCCGCAGACTTCCAGGCGCACCCGGACGTGGTCGCCCAGATAGATGAATTCCGCCACCCTCCCTGAGAAGCGGTTGACGCATTGATCACTGGAACCGTTGAGGCTGACCCGCTCCGGACGGATCGACAGGGTCACCGGCTCGCCGGTCTGGCCGACGTTGACCGCCAGCGCCTCGACCTTCTCGCCACGGCCCAGTTCGACCACGCAGCGCTCGCCGCTCTGGCTGAGCAGACGACCGTTGAGGCGGTTGTTCTCGCCGATGAAGTTGGCGACGAAGGTGTTTTTCGGTTCTTCATAAAGTGTGCGCGGTGGGGCGATCTGCTGGATTTCGCCCTGATGGAACACGGCGACACGGTCAGACATGGTCAGCGCTTCGCCCTGATCGTGGGTCACGTAGACCACGGTCACGCCGAGGCGCTGGTGCAGGTGTTTGATTTCCATCTGCATGTGTTCGCGCAACTGCTTGTCGAGGGCGCCCAACGGTTCGTCCATCAGCACCAGTTGCGGTTCGAACACCAAGGCGCGGGCCAATGCCACACGCTGTTGCTGACCACCGGACAACTGCGCCGGATAGCGTGAAGCGAACGCGTCGAGCTGGACCATGCTGAGGACTTTCTTCACCCGCTCACTGACGTCGCTTTTGTTCAAGCCACGCACGGTCAGCGGGAAGGCGAGGTTTTCCGCGACGGTCATGTGCGGGAACAGCGCATAGTTCTGGAACACCATGCCGATGTCGCGCTTGTGCGGCGGCACGTTGTTGATCGAGCGCCCGGCCAAGAGGATTTCGCCGGCAGTCGGCGTTTCAAAACCGGCGAGCATCATCAGGCTGGTGGTCTTGCCGGAACCGGACGGCCCGAGCAGGGTGAGGAATTCGCCTTTGCGAATGTCCAGGTTGAGGTCTTTGACGATCAGGTTCTCGCCGTCGTAGCTCTTCTGCACACCACGAAAGCTGACCAGCACATCACTGGCCCCTGCGTTTGAATCGACCTGGCTCATACCCGCACCTTTGTTGTTGATGACTGCTTGTGAGTCAAGCCTAGTGGCTGCTGACAGCCACGCAAATCGGGGCGCAGGAGAGAATGGCTTAAGCCGGATGGAAGGTTCGGGGTAGGGATTGCCCTACAAGGATGGCGCGTTTTGGCAAACGCAGCGGCAAGCGGCTGGCTGCGAGCTGCAAGAACGGGCGAAAGCGTTTGTCGTTAACGGATATGCCCGGAATCGCGAGTTGAACAAAGAATCCTGTGGGAGCTGGCTTGCCAGCGATAGCGGTGGGTCAGCCGACATTGATGTGACTGACATTGCCTCATCGCTGGCAAGCCAGCTCCCACAGGAATTTGTGGTGGGTTCAGAGAAGCCTGTGCTCCATCGCGTATTTGACCAGTTCGGCCAGCGAGGTGATGTTGAGCTTTTGCATCAGGCGCGCCTTGTGCGTGCTGATGGTCTTGCTGCTGAGCGCCAGTTGCTGGGCGATGTCGTTGACGTTGGCGCCCTGGGCCAAGCGTTCGAACACCGAGAACTCACGCTCGGACAGCAGCGAATGCAGCGGCCGCGCATCGGTCAGGCCGACTTCGAAGACCATGCGGTCGGCCAGCTCGGGGTCGATGTAACGTCCGCCTGCGGCAATCTTGCGAATGGCCGTCAGCAACAGCGCCGGATCACTGTCCTTGGTCGCATACCCGGCCGCGCCGACTTTCAATGCGCGGGCGGCCATCTGCGCTTCGTCGTGCATCGACAGCACCAGTATCGCCGGCGGATTGTTCAACGCGCGAATACGCGGAATCGCCTCAAGACCATTGACCCCGGGCATGGAGATATCCAGCAGCACCACTTCGCACGGCACATGGCGCAGGGTTTCCAGCAATTGCTCACCATTGCTCGCCTCGCCGACCACTTGCAGGTCCTTGGCCAGGCCAATCAACTGCTTGATGCCCTCACGGACGATGGTGTGGTCTTCGGCTACCAGTACACGGATCACATCGATTCTCCAGATTTCAGGTACACACCAATCCCTGTGGGAACGAGCCCGCTCGCGATAGCGTCAGCCCAGACACTGCCAATCTTCAAACCTCACCCACCGGCACGCGCACCACCAGACTGGTGCCCTCCCCCGGCTCACTCTCCAGCAGCAAACGCCCACCCATGATCAGCACCCGCTCGCGCATGCCGACCAGACCAAACGAAGTCGGCCGACCGGTAGCGGCGACAAATCCTACGCCATCATCGCTGACCGTCAGACACAATTCATCGCCCTCCAGCGCCAGCGTCAGTTCCACCGTGTGCGCCTGGGCATGGCGCATGACGTTGGTCAGGGCCTCCTGCAAAATCCGGAACAGCCCCACCGCTTTGGCATCGCTGAGCGCCGGCAGATTGTCCGGCACCTGCACCAGACATGGAATCTGCGTACGCGCCTCGAACCGCCGCGCCTGCCATTCGATCGCCGAAGCAATCCCGGCATCGAGAATCGGTGGCCGCAGCGCCGTTGCGACATCCCGCACCAACTGAAACAACTGGGCGATCAGGCGCTTCATGCTGTTGAGTCGCTCATGCAGACCGGGATCGAGTTGCGCATACGCCAATTCGCACATCGAGGTTTCCAGTTTCAGCACCGTGAGCATCTGCCCCAGCTCATCATGGACTTCGCGGGCGATCCGCGCCTTCTCTTCTTCGCGCACGCTTTCAAGGTGCGCGGACAATTCACGCAGCTGTTCGCGCGAGGCGGCCAGTTCCAGCTCGATGCGCTTGCTCTCGCTGATGTCCCAGACGATGCCGTCCCAGACATACGCGCCGTCCTCCAGTTGCCGGGTGATTGCCTTGATCTCGGCCCAGCGCTGCTCGCCCTGACGCGTGAGGATGCGTCCCTGCCACGACCAGTCGCTGTCACTGTCGAGGGCCTGATCCTGGGTGCGGTGATAGCTGCCCTTGTCATCCGGGTGGACCAGACCGCGCAGGCCCATGTCGCGATGGGCGATGGCGGCCGGGGCGTACCCGACCAGACTTTCACTGCCTTCGCTGATGTAGGCGAAATCGATCTGCCCGGTGACCGGCGCCCGCTCCAGACGGAACACCAGCCCTGGCACGTTGGCAGCGATGCCCTGCAGGCGCGCTTCACTTTCCTGCAACGCCGCCAGGGCGCGACGCCGTTCAGTCACGTCGGTGAGGTAGACCACCAGATATTCACTGTCGCGGAAACGCAGAAAACTCAGCGACACGTCCGCCGGCAGAACACTGCCGTCGGCGCGCACGCAACTGGTTTCGAAACTCAGCGGCCCCTCTTCACTGGTCCGCGCGCGCTTCCACAGGTTGAGCCAGCGGTCCATGTGCAGGCCCGGCTCAACGTCGATCAGCGGGCGTTCGATCAGGCCACCGGCGGGATAGCCGAGCATGCTTTCTGCCGCACGGTTGGCGTAGCGCACATGGCTGTCCCAGTTGACCCAGAGGATGCCGACGGTGCTTTGATCAATGGAAAACTGCGTCAGACGCAAGGCCTCTTCGCTCGCCGCACGCAGGGCGATGTCTTCACGCGCAGCGAGCAGGCGCTGTTCCAGACTGTGCTGCTGGCGCCGCTGCCAGAACACGATGGCGACACAGCTGAGCAGCATCACCGCAAACAGCAGGCTGAGGTTCTGCCAGAACCCCGGCGATTCCGACAATCGTGGATATTTCGGCTGCAGCCACTGGTTGTGCAGCTGCTCCAGGTCCTTGGCCGGAATCGCGCGCAAAGCACTCTGGACGATGCCGGCCAGTTCCGGCCAATCGCGGCGCGACGCTACTCGCAGCAGTTGCGGCAGGCCGATATCGCCAACCACCACCAGCTCGGCAAACTCCGGCTCGACCGACAGGCGCCCCAGTTGGGCTTCATCGACTACGGCGTAGGCGGCTTGCTGGCTCAACAACAACTGCAACGCCTGACGCTCGAGCGGCACGCCTTGCAGGTTCAGGTGCGGATAGTTGCTGCGCAGATAATCGGCGGTAGTGCTCGGCATGCGCACCGCGACGCGGGTCTGGCTGTCGATTTTTTCCAGATCGACCACGCCGGCGCCTTTCTGGTCACTGACAACCAGTTGCGGTACGCGCATATACGGGTCGGAAAATTGCCACAGGCGCAGCGCGCTCGGTGTCTGGCTGAGACCTGGGGCGATATCGATTTCGCCGTCGCGCAAGGCGTTTTCCAACTGACCGAGGTCCTGAAAGTTGCGCCAGCTCAATTCGACATTCAGCGCTTTGGCCAACAGCTTCATCAGCTCGACATTGGCCCCCGACAGTCGCTGCAAACGCCGATCGTACGTTGCGTACGGCGCCTGCAAGACCAGTCCGACGCGCAGCTCATTGTGCTGCGCCAGCCATTGCTGCTGGCCCGCCGACAATTGCGCAAGGTGCGGCGGTGGCGCAGGCGCGGCCCAGCCCATCAAGGGAAACCACAAACAGCCGATAACCCACAGGCAGCAAAATCGCTTCATTGACGTCTCATACACTGACAAATTCTGACCAACCCATTAGGCTGCCGGGATACTTTCTGGCCTGGAATAACCGATGCCCTTTGTTTATCGCCTGGCAATGCCAGCATTGTGCCTGTCGCTGATCCTGCCTTGTGCGTTTTCCGTCGAAGCCGCCGATCCGGCGCCTGCCGCCACGGCAGAAAAACCCGCCGAAGAGAAACCGGTCGAACGCCAGCCCTTGCTTGAGCGTAGTCAGGAAGAAGCCGCTGCACTGGAACGTCTTCTGCCGGCGCAAGAGCAACAACAACTGCAGGCCGGCAGCGAAACTTTCCTGGCACTGTGGAAACCGGCCAACGCGGCCGAGCCCAAAGGCGCGGTGATCATCATTCCTGGCGCCGGCGAAACCGCAGACTGGCCGCAGGCAATCGGCCCGTTGCGGCGCAAACTGCCGGACGCGCAGTGGAGCAGCCTGAGTATCACCCTGCCCGACCTGCAAAGCGATGCCATCGCACCGCGGGTCATTGAGCCCGCCGCAGCGCCGAAAGCGCCTGAGTCCGGCAGCAAGGATTCAACCACCGCGCAGCCGATCGAGCAGGCCGCCGGTGGCGAAGCCGAAGTCGCCGATCAGGTCGTCGCCGAAACCACCGAGGAACAATCCCGGGCTGACGCCGAACGGATCTTCGCGCGCATTGACGCGGCGATTGCCTACGCCGAACAGCAAAGCGCGCGCAGCATCGTCGTGCTCGGCCACGGCACCGGCGCTTACTGGGCGGCGCGCTATCTGAGCGAGAAACAAACGGCGCAGGTCGAGAAGTTCGTCATGGTTGATGCGCAGGCACCAGCCAAGGCGAAGCCGCCACTGGCCGAGCTGACGCCGACGCTGAAGCTACCGACGGCGGATATTTTCTACATGGACAAGCCGCTGGATCGCAACGCAGCGCTGGAGCGCATGCAAGCGAGCAAGCGCCTGAAGACGTCGGCGTTCAGCCAGGTCGCGCTCAAGGCACTGCCGGACAAAAAGGCTGAGGGAGAGCAACTGTTGCGCCGGGTGCGGGGTTGGCTGAATCCGCAGAGCACGGACTGAACAGTAGACCGAGTAGCGCCCATCGCGAGCAGGCTCACTCCTACAGTTGATTGAGTTCCTTCAGTTGGAATGCAATAACCTGTGGGAGCGAGCCTGCTCGCGAAGGGGCCAGTTCAGACAACAAACATTCAACGATTAGCGAAAATCCCGCCGCTCGCGAATCAGCGTATAGGCATTGTGCAGTTCGCGAGTACGCTCGGTCGCCTCGCGCACCTGCGCCGCTGACGCCCCGGAGCCGGCGATCTTGTCCGGATGATGGCGACTGAGCAGGCGCCGATAAGCGCGCTTGATCTGCGCCGGTTCGCTGCTCGCCGAGACGCCAAGCAACTTCATCGCTTCCTGATAACTCACCGCTGCACTGACGATCGGCCGCTTGCCCGGCTCGTAATCACTGGCCAGCGCCTGTATCTGCTGCGGCGTCCAGCCCAGCCACTTGCCCCACTGCGCCAGCAGCTCTCGCTCACTGACGCCAGCGCGACCGTCGGCCCAGACCATCCGCCAACAGGCACGCAACACGCCTTCGGCGGCATGCGGCTGCGCACTCAGACGGCGCAGATAACCGCGCAGATTGTCGTTGCCCGACTTGCCACGGTTGAACGCAGCAATGGCTCGACGCGTGGCCGGTTCGCTCATTTCCAGCGCGCGCATTTCATTGCGCGCTTGCTGGATATGCCCGTCCGTTACGCGACCGTCGCTTTTTGCCAGCCGCCCGAGCAGCACAAACAACAGTTCGTCGTTGCGCAACATCGGCCGGCCGCCAAGCTTTTCCCGCAAATGCCCCCAGCTCTGCAGATTCAGGCGCCGATCCAGCGCCTGCCCCAACAATGCCCCAAGCATGGCCCCCGGAATGCTGGCAATCGCAAAACCCGCTCCGGCTCCAATCAGAGTCCCTGGCCACAACATATCAGCGACTCGCTTTTATCAAGGTTTCAGCTTCGGCCAGACGCTCGTGTGTGCCGACATCCACCCAGTGCCCTTTCAAGCGCTCGCCGCTGACCTCGCCGGCCGCCATGGCTTTGCGCAGTAGCGGCGCAAGCTTGAAGGCGCCGTCGCTGCAGCCGTCGAACAATTGCGGATGAAGCACGGCGATGCCGCTGTAAGTCAGGGTCTGTGTATTCGGCTGGCCGTCCTGCACCTGGCCGTCGACCAGGGAGAAATCGCCGTTGGGGTGATGCGCCGGATTGTCCGCCAGAACCAGATGCGCCAGTCCGCTGATCGGTTGATGCAGGACGCTGAAGTCGTAGTCGGTCCAGATGTCGCCGTTGACCACCAGAAACGCATCGTCACCGAGCAGCGGCAGCGCACGGAAAATCCCGCCGCCGGTTTCCAGCGGCTCACCTTCTGGCGAGTACTGGATGCTCAGGCCGAACTGCGAGCCATCGCCCAAATGGTCTTCGATCTGCTGTCCGAGCCAGGCGTGGTTGATCACGATCTCGTTGAAGCCAGCCGCTGCGAGGGCGCGCAGATGATATTCGATCAACGGCACGCCGCCGGCACGCACCAGCGGTTTAGGGGTGGTCAGGGTCAGCGGGCGCATGCGCTCGCCTCTGCCTGCCGCCAGAATCATTGCCTTCATGCCGTCGCTCCAGCACGCAAGCTGCTGAACAGCGCTTGCAGTTCCGCCAGTTCAGGACGACGGGCAATCACCGCTTCTATATAAGAGAAGAAGCGCGGCACGTCCGCCAGATAGCGTGGCTTGCCGTCGCGGTGGCAGATGCGCGCGAAAATACCGATGACTTTCAGATGACGCTGCACGCCCATCAGGTCGCTGGCGCGCAGGAAATCGTCAAAATCGGCCTGCACCGGAATATTCAGCGCCAGCGCTTGCTGCCAGTATTTCTCCAGCCAGCCGCGCACACGCTCTTCAGGCCAGCTGAGGAACGCGTCCTTGAACAGGCAAGTGACGTCGTAGGTCACCGGGCCGTAGACCGCATCCTGGAAATCCAGCACGCCAGGGTTGGGTTCGCTGAGCATCAGGTTGCGCGGCATGTAGTCGCGGTGCACCAGCACCTTCGGCTGGGCCAGGGCGCTGTCGATCAGCAGATCGCTGATGTGCTGCCATTGCCGTTGTTGAGCCGCATCGAACTCAACACCCAGTTCGCGCTTCACATACCACTCAGGGAACAATTCCAGCTCACGGCGCAGCAACGCCACGTCGTAGCTGGGCAGCGGCGCAACCATCGGCAATTGCTGAAAGGCCAGCAAGGCTTGCAGCGCATCGTCGAACAAAGCGTCGGCATTTTCGCCATTGATCACGTCGAGATAGGTCTGATTGCCCAGGTCATTGAGCAAAAGAAAGCCGCGTTCGAGGTCTTCGGCATAAATTTTCGGCACGTTGATTGCGGATTTCGCCAGCAAAAAGGCGATATCCACGAACGGTTTGCAGTTTTCCTGAGGCGGCGGCGCGTCCATCACGACAAAGCTGCGACCCTCACCTTCCCAGCGGAAGTAACGGCGAAAACTCGCGTCGCTGCTGGCCGCGGTCAACGTGGCCGGGGGCACGGTGCCCCAGCCTTGTTGTGCAAACAGATTCGCCAACTGCTCATCGAGCCAAACTTTCAGGTGTTGCAAGCGTACATCTTGGTCAGGCATTGCAAGGGTCTCCGACGGCGCTAGCCGTCAAGCGGGTCATGCTTTATTATCCAGCATCTTTTTCAGACCATCGAGAGGCGTGCGGCCCACACCGCGGGCAGATGGCACGCAGGAAGCCCGGACTAATAAGATGGCATTGAAATCCCCCGCGTTTCGTAAAAAATTTCCGTTGTTGGTAACCGGCAGTCTGCTGGCTATGCAACCTCTGGCCAGTCAATTCGTTGTTGCCGCCGAGCAGTATGACTGCTCCGTCTCGGCTACGGGTGGTTGGGACTGTGCGCCCAAATCACCGGCCGCTGCGTTGCCGCCGCGCCCGGTGCATGACGGCAGTGCCGTCAGCGCCACCGGCGATGCGCCAAGCGAGAACGGTTCGACGGCCGACACCGGCCCGAAAACCGCACTCGTCACCGAAGCCAAGGGCCGCGGTCTGAAATCCCGTAGCGAAGACTACAGTCACCTCGACTGGGTTCCGCGCGAGAAGCTTACCGCCGCGCAACTGGCCGAGACCGGGCCTTACTGCTCCGGTGCCTACATCGAGCCGACTCGTCCTGGCATGAACGACAAGACGAACAAAAGCGACGCTCCGACCTTTATCGGCGCGAAAGCCTCGCGCTATAACACCGATGATCAAGTCGGTACGCTGGCCGGTGATGTCGTCCTGCGTCAGGGCAGCATGCAGGTCGAGTCCGACGAAGCCAGCCTCTACCAGGCCGAGAGCCGCGCCGAACTCAATGGCGATGTACGCATTCGCGACAACGGCGCGCTGATCGTTGGCGATCACGCCGATGTGCAGCTCGACACCGGCGAAGCCAAGGTCGACAACGCCGAATACGTGATGCACAAATCACGCATCCGCGGTAACGCGCTTTACGCCAAGCGTGCCGAGAACGCGATCATTCGCTTGAAGGACGGCACGTACACCACGTGCGAACCGAACAGCAACGCGTGGCAGCTCAAGGGCAACAACATCACGCTGAACCCGGCCACCGGTTTTGGTACCGCGACCAACGTGACGTTGCGCGTCAAGGACATTCCCATCCTTTACACGCCGTACATTTACTTCCCGATCGACGACCGTCGTCAGTCGGGCTTCCTGCCACCGACCATCGGCAGCGGCAGTGATACCGGCTTCATGCTGGTCACGCCGTACTACTTCAACCTGGCACCGAACTACGATGCCACGTTGTACCCGCGCTACATGAGCAAGCGCGGCATGCTGGTGGAAGGCGAGTTCCGTTACCTGACCAAGTCGAGTGAAGGTCAGTTCGGTGCGTCGTATCTCAACGACGAGAACGACGATCGCAAGCGCCAGTCCGATTACAACGAGACGCGCTACATGTACAACTGGCAGCACAAGGGCGGTCTCGACTCCCGTGTGCTCACCCAGGTTGACTACACCAAGATCAGCGATCCGTATTATTTCCAGGATCTGCAGACCGATCAGATCGGCGTCAAGAGCGACGATTACGTCAACCAGCAGGGTTCCGTCACCTATCGTGGCGACAGCTACACTGCGCGCCTGAATGCCCAGCAGTACCAACTGGCGACTGTTTCGAACATCACGCCTTACGGTCGTTTGCCGCAGATCACCTTCAACGGTCAACTGCCGTATCACCCGGAAGGCTTGAACTTCGATTACGAAACCGAGCTGGTTCGTTTCGATCGTGACTTGCGCAGCGGCACGTTTGTTCAGGAAGACGGCATCACCACCGAGTCGCGCCTGGACAACAATATTCAGGGTCTGGCCCGCGCCAACGGCGACCGCTTGAATCTGAAGCCAGGCGTCAGCTTGCCGATGAACTGGACGTATGGCTTCCTCAAGCCATCGCTGAAGTATCAGTACACTCAGTACCAGCTTGATCTGGACAACACAGGCAAATCGCAGATCGATGTGATGACCGCCGAGCAGAAGAAGCTCAACGGCGAATTCGACAGCAACCAGAACCGCGGCGTACCAATCGCCAGCATCGATGGCGGCCTGTACTTCGACCGCAACACTTCGTACTTCGGCAAGAACTACCGCCAGACCCTGGAACCACGTCTGTTCTACCTCTATGTACCTGAGGTAGATCAGGAGGACATTCCGGTATTCGACACCAGTGAATACACCTTCAACTATGCCTCGCTGTTCCGCGACAACCGCTTCTCCGGTGCTGACCGCGTCGGCGACGAGAACAAGCTGTCGCTGGGTGTAACCAGCCGCTGGATCGAAGACGATGGCTTCGAACGACAGCGCATCAGTGTCGGTCAAGCCTTGTACTTCAAGGACCGCGAGGTTCAATTGCCCGGTATCGCATTCAAGGATCGCGATGACGCAAGATCCAACGTCTCGCCTTACGCGCTTGAATACGAGTACCGCTGGAACCGCGACTGGCGCACCACGGCCGACTACAACTGGGATCCGGACAGCCACAGTCCGCGTTCCGGCAGTGCGATGTTCCATTATCAGCCTGAAGACAACCCGAACAAGGTCGTCAACCTTGGCTACCGCTATCGCAACGACCAGGTGCGCTTCGACCAGAACACCGGTAAATGGTCGGTGGGCGGCGGTGATTACGGCACGCCGGGCACCCCTGGCTACGTGAAGGATTACTACAAGATCCAGCAGCATGACTTCTCGGTCATCTGGCCGATCGTTCCGCAGTGGAGCGCGATCAGCCGCTGGCAGTACGACTACAACCGCAACCGCACGCTGGAAGCCTTCGGCGGTTTCGAGTACGACAACTGCTGCTGGAAACTGCGCCTGATCAACCGTTACTGGGTTTCCTACGACGAGTTCAGCCAGGAAGCTCCGCAAAACGAAAAAGGCGACCATGGCGTCTTCCTCCAAATTGTTCTGAAGGGACTCGGCGGCCTCACCGGCGCCAAGGTAGAGAGCTTCCTCGACAAAGGCATTCAAGGTTATCGTGAACGTGAAGACCAAGCTTTCTGATTGTCTGCGCCCGCTGATGCTGGGCGCGCTGTTCCTGGGTACGGCGGCCAACGCCGCCGTACAATCCATCGACAAAGTGGTAGCGATCGTCGACAACGACGTGGTCATGCAGAGCCAACTGGACCAGCGCGTCCACGAAGTGCAGCAGACTATCGCCAAGCGTGGCGGCGGCTTGCCGCCTCCGGGTGTGCTGGATCAACAGGTGCTCGAACGTCTGATCGTCGAAAACCTGCAGTTGCAGATCGGCGAACGCTCCGGCATTCGCATCACTGACGAAGAGCTGAACCAGGCGGTCGGTACCATCGCCCAGCGCAACAACATGAGTATTGATCAATTCCGTGCTGCTCTGGCGCGCGACGGCCTGTCTTACGACGATGCCCGCGACCAGATCAAACGCGAGATGATCATCAGCCGCGTGCGTCAGCGTCGTGTGGCAGAACGCATTCAGGTCTCCGAGCAGGAAGTGAAGAACTTCCTCGCCTCTGACCTGGGCAAGATGCAACTGTCCGAAGAACTGCACTTGGCCAATATCCTGATTCCGACGCCGGAAAGCGCCAACTCCGAAGCGATTCAGAGCGCCGCGCGTCAGGCCATGGAAGTTTACCAGCAGCTCAAGCAAGGCGCCGACTTCGGTCAGATGGCCGTGGCCAAATCCGGTAGCGACAACGCACTGGAAGGCGGCGACATGGGCTGGCGTAAAGCCGCACAACTGCCACCTCCGTTTGATCGCGAACTGAGCAGCATGGCCGTTGGCGATATCACTCAGCCTGCCCGCACGCCGGGTGGTTTCATCATCCTGAAACTGCTGGGCAAACGTGGCGGCGAAGCGCAGATGCGCGACGAAGTGCATGTTCGCCACATTTTGGTTAAACCGAGTCCGATTCGCGACGAAGCCAAGACCAAGGCGCTGGTGCAATCGTTGTATGACCGCATCACTGCCGGTGAAGATTTCGCTGAGCTGGCGAAAAACTACTCCGAAGACCCGGGTTCGGCGCTCAACGGCGGTGACCTGAACTGGATCGATCCGAACGCACTGGTACCGGAATTCCGCGAAGTGATGGCCACGACCCCGCAAGGTCAGCTGTCCAAGCCGTTCCAGACCCAATACGGCTGGCATGTTCTGGAAGTCCTTGGCCGTCGCGCCACCGACAGCACCGAACAGGCCCGTGAGCAGCAAGCCCTGACCGTCCTGCGTAACCGCAAATACGACGAAGAGCTGCAAACCTGGCTGCGTCAGATCCGTGACGAAGCGTACGTCGAAATCAAACTTCCTGGTGCAGACCAGGCAGCGCAGTGAAACCCCCGCGTTTCGCGCTGACACCCGGCGAGCCAGCCGGCATCGGTCCCGACCTGTGCCTGCTGCTCGCATCGCAAGCCCAGCCACATCCCCTGATTGCCATCACCAGCCGCGACCTGCTCCTTGAGCGGGCCGCGCAACTGGGGCTGGCTGTCGATCTGCTGGATGTCGGCCCTGATCACTGGCCGGACGCTCCGGCGCCCGCCAACAGCCTGTATGTCTGGGATACGCCGCTGAGCGCACCCGTGGTGGCCGGGCAACTGGACAAGGCCAACGCGGCGTTCGTCCTCGACACCCTGACCCGCGCTGGCAACGGCTGCCTGAACGGCGACTTCGCCGGGATGATCACCGCGCCCGTGCACAAGGGCGTGATCAACGAGTCGGGCATTGCGTTCTCCGGGCACACCGAATTTCTCGCTGACCTGACGCAAACCGCGCAAGTGGTGATGATGCTCGCCACTCGCGGTCTGCGCGTGGCACTGGTCACCACTCACCTGCCCCTGCGCGAGATTGCCGATGCCATCACGCCTGAGCGGCTGGAGCGGGTTACGCGCATCCTGCATGCCGACCTGCAGAACAAATTCGGCATCGCCCAGCCACGGATTCTGGTGTGCGGACTCAACCCGCACGCCGGCGAAGGTGGTCATCTGGGCCGTGAAGAAATCGACATCATCGAACCGACATTGGAACGCCTGCGCGGCGAGGGCATGGACCTCCGTGGCCCGCTGCCTGCCGACACTCTGTTTACCCCCAAATATCTGGAGCACTGCGACGCAGTGCTGGCGATGTACCACGACCAGGGCCTGCCCGTGTTGAAGTACAAAGGCTTTGGCGCAGCCGTCAACGTGACGCTGGGCCTGCCGATCATCCGCACATCGGTCGATCACGGCACCGCGCTTGATCTGGCCGGCAGCGGCAAGATCGACACCGGCAGCCTGCAAGTCGCCCTGGAAACCGCCTACCAGATGGCCGAGACCCGTTTATGAACGAGCAATACCAACACAAGGCGCGCAAACGCTTTGGCCAGAACTTCCTCCACGATGCCGGCGTTATCGACCGCATCCTGCGTTCCATCCATGCCAAGGCTGACGACCGTCTGCTGGAAATCGGCCCGGGCCAGGGCGCACTGACCGCCGGCCTGCTGTCTTCCGGCGCCCAGCTCGACGTGGTGGAACTGGACAAGGACCTGATCCCGATCCTCAACCAGCAGTTTGCCGGCAAGAATAATTTCAACCTGCACCAGGGCGATGCACTGAAGTTCGACTTCAACACGCTCAACGCCGCGCCAAGCAGCCTGCGCGTGGTCGGCAACCTGCCGTACAACATTTCCACGCCGCTGATTTTTCACCTGCTGAATAACGCCGGCATCATTCGCGACATGCACTTCATGCTGCAAAAAGAAGTGGTCGAGCGTCTGGCCGCGGGTCCTGGCGGTGGTGATTGGGGTCGTCTGTCGATCATGGTTCAGTACCATTGCCGCGTCGAACACCTGTTCAACGTCGGCCCCGGTGCGTTCAATCCGCCGCCGAAAGTCGATTCGGCGATCGTTCGTCTGGTACCGCATGCCGTACTGCCGCACCCGGCCAAGGATCATCGCCTGCTCGAACGCGTGGTGCGCGAAGCGTTCAACCAGCGCCGCAAGACCTTGCGCAACACGCTCAAGCAACTGCTCAGCAATGCCGAAATCGAAGCCGCCGGCGTCGATGGCAGCCTGCGTCCCGAGCAACTGGATCTGGCCGCATTCGTGCGTCTGGCAGACCAGCTCGCCGTACAAGTCCCGGCCGCCCCTGTCGCCGACTGACCGGCGATGAACGCTATCGGGCAGCACACCACTCTGGTTTACTGCCCGATACTTGCCTAGACTGATTCCCCATCAGCTACGCCCCGCGTTCCGCTTCGTTAAGGCCTTTTTGCATGTCCGATTCCCGTTATAAGGTTGATGTCAGCGTCGTCACCCGCTATCTGGCAGAACAATCGCAACCCGAAAATGACCGCTTCGCTTTCGCCTACACCATCACCGTGCAGAACAATGGTCAGATGCCGGCCAAGCTTCTGTCCCGGCATTGGGTGATTACTGACGGTGACGGCCATGTCGAAGAAGTCCGCGGTGAAGGCGTTGTCGGCCTGCAGCCACTGATCGCCGCTGGCGAGAGCCACAAATATACGAGCGGTACGGTGATGACCACCAAGGTCGGCACCATGCAGGGCACTTATCAAATGCTCGCCGACGATGGCAAACGTTTCAACGCGACGATCAAGCCGTTTCGCCTCGCCGTGCCCGGAGCGCTGCACTGATGACGACGTATGCCGTCGGCGATCTGCAAGGCTGCCTCCAGCCGCTCAAATGCCTGCTCAAGCAAGTGGCGTTCGATCCGCAACTCGATCGACTCTGGCTGGTGGGTGATCTGGTCAACCGTGGCCCGCAATCGCTGGAAACCCTGCGTTTTCTGTACGGCATGCGCGAGTCGCTGGTGTGCGTACTCGGCAACCACGATCTGCATCTGCTCGCCGCCGCAAAAAACATCGAACGCCTGAAAAAATCCGACACCCTGCGCGAGATCATCGAAGCGCCGGACTGCGCCGAATTGCTCGAATGGGTACGCCAGCAAAAAGTCATGCACTACGACGAGCAACGTGATGTCGCCATGGTTCATGCCGGCATCCCGCCGCAATGGTCACTGCGCCGCGCCTTGAAGTGCGCCGCCGAGGTCGAGACGGCGTTGCGCGATGACAACATGTTGCCGGCCTTTCTCGATGGCATGTACGGCAACGATCCGGAGAAGTGGGACAGCGATCTCAAAGGCGTCGAGCGTTTGCGGGTCATCACCAACTATTTCACACGCATGCGTTTTTGCACCGCCGAAGGCAAACTCGACCTCAAAAGCAAGGAAGGTCTCGAGGCTGCTCCACCCGGCTATAAACCGTGGTTCCAGCACAAGGAGCGCAAGACCCGTGGCCTGCGCATCATCTTCGGCCATTGGGCGGCGCTGGAAGGCAATATCCACGAGCCGGGTATCTCGGCACTGGACACCGGTTGTGTCTGGGGCGGCAGCCTGACCCTGATGAACGTCGACAGCGGTGAACGCCTGTCGTGCAAATGCGATGAACATGGCGGACTTGCACCTTCAGTCGCGCCATCCATTCCCGAAACTTCACCAGTCGGCGCACCGCGTTAGACTGCGTTATCAGTTGAGCAACAGGAACACAGCCATGACCGAATTCAAACGAATCCCCCCGGAGCAGGCCCAGGCCTTGCGTGAACAAGGCGCAGTTGTAGTCGACGTGCGCGATCCGGCAACCTTTGCCGCGCTGCACATCAGCGGTTCGAAGCATCTGGACAATCATTCGCTGCACGCCTTCATCCAGGGCGCCGACCTCGATGCGCCGACTGTCGTGGTCTGCTACCACGGCAATTCCAGTCAGGGCGCAGCCGCCTATCTGGTGGGCCAGGGCTTCTCCGACGTCTACAGCATGGACGGCGGCTTTGAACTCTGGCGTACGACTTATCCTGAGGAAACCGCGCAAGGCACCGCCGAATAATTTTTTTGTCACGCGCAGCCCCCGGCTCCCGCGGGCCTGCGCGAGGCAGACGAACGGTCTGCCACAACTAATTACGTATCTCGCCTTTACCTCTCGAATTCCCAACTATCCTTAAGCGCAGGCCATCCAAAACAGGGGAGAGCCGGTACACCGGCGCACGGGTCATCGGGAGTAGCTTCCGCGGTTGTCCACTGCGGGAGAGTTCTGGGGGGTAAACAACGGCTGCCACTGTGGCTGTTGCCAGCATCGACTGAGTGATCCGGCGTCGGCTCCACGTATCGAGCGAGGTGACGTCATGAGTATCTTTAGCCACTTCCAACAACGCTTCGAATCCACACGCCAGGAAGAATTCTCTCTGCAGGAATACCTGGAACTGTGCAAAAAGGATCGCAGCGCCTACGTATCCGCCGCCGAACGCCTGCTGCTGGCGATCGGTGAACCGGAACTGCTCGACACTTCGACAAACTCGAGGCTGTCGCGCATCTTCTCCAACAAGGTGATCCGCCGTTATCCGGCCTTTGAAGACTTCCACGGGATGGAAGAATGCATCGACCAGATCGTCTCGTATTTCCGCCACGCCGCTCAGGGCCTGGAAGAGAAGAAACAGATCCTTTATCTGCTCGGCCCCGTCGGCGGCGGTAAATCGTCCCTGGCCGAGAAGCTGAAACAGCTGATTGAAAAAGTGCCCTTCTACGCAATCAAGGGCTCACCGGTATTCGAATCGCCACTGGGTCTGTTCAACGCCACCGAAGATGGCGCGATCCTCGAAGAAGACTTCGGTATCCCGCGGCGCTATCTCAATACCATCATGTCGCCGTGGGCAACCAAACGCCTGGCCGAATTTGGCGGCGATATTAGCCAGTTCCGCGTGGTCAAACTGTACCCGTCGATCCTCAATCAGATCGCCGTGGCCAAGACCGAACCGGGTGACGAGAACAACCAGGACATTTCTGCACTGGTCGGCAAGGTCGATATCCGCAAACTCGAGGAGTACCCACAGAACGACGCTGACGCCTACAGCTATTCCGGTGCGCTGTGCCGGGCCAACCAGGGCCTGATGGAATTCGTCGAAATGTTCAAGGCACCGATCAAGGTGCTGCACCCACTCCTGACAGCGACTCAGGAAGGCAACTACAACAGTACCGAAGGCCTCGGCGCGATTCCGTTCACCGGGATCCTGCTCGCTCACTCCAACGAATCGGAGTGGCACACCTTCCGCAACAACAAGAACAACGAAGCCTTCATCGACCGGATCTACATCGTCAAAGTGCCGTACTGCCTGCGCGTCAGTGACGAAGTGAAGATCTACGACAAACTGCTGTTCAACAGTTCACTGGCCAAGGCGCACTGCGCGCCGGATACCCTGAAAATGCTGGCGCAGTTCACCGTGCTGTCGCGTCTCAAGGAGCCGGAAAACTCCAATATCTATTCGAAGATGCGCGTCTACGACGGCGAAAACCTCAAGGACACCGATCCGAAGGCCAAGTCGATTCAGGAATACCGCGACTCGGCCGGCGTCGACGAGGGCATGAACGGTCTGTCGACCCGCTTCGCCTTCAAGATCCTGTCCAAGGTATTCAACTTCGATCCTCATGAAATCGCCGCCAACCCGGTGCACCTGCTCTATGTGCTGGAACAGCAGATCGAACAGGAACAGTTCCAGGCCGAGACCCGCGAGCGCTATTTGCGTTATCTGAAGGAATACCTCGCGCCGCGCTACATCGAGTTCATCGGCAAGGAAATCCAGACCGCCTACCTCGAGTCCTACAGCGAATACGGTCAGAACATCTTCGACCGCTACGTGCTCTACGCGGACTTCTGGATTCAGGATCAGGAATACCGCGATCCGGAAACCGGCGAGATCCTCAATCGCGTCGCGCTGAACGAAGAACTGGAGAAAATCGAAAAACCGGCCGGCATCAGCAATCCGAAGGATTTCCGCAACGAGATCGTCAACTTCGTCCTGCGCGCCCGGGCCAACAACAACGGCAAGAACCCGACCTGGCTCAGCTACGAAAAATTGCGGGTGGTCATCGAGAAGAAAATGTTCTCCAACACCGAAGACCTGCTGCCCGTCATCAGCTTCAACGCCAAGGCCAGCAAAGAGGACCAGCAAAAACACAACGATTTCGTTACACGTATGGTTGAACGTGGCTACACCGATAAACAGGTACGACTGCTGTCCGAATGGTACCTGCGGGTCCGCAAGTCGCAGTGAGGCAGCTGCAAGCTACAAGCCACAAGCTGCAAGAAAGAGCGCGTACCCCCTGAATTCTGGGCTATTCGTCTCGCTTGCAGCTTGCAGCTCAAAACTTGAAGCTCCCCGGAGGGGCCTATGAGCTATGTGATCGACCGACGCCTCAATGGCAAGAACAAGAGCACGGTGAACCGTCAGCGTTTCCTGCGGCGTTACCGTGACCACATCAAGAAGGCCGTCGAAGAGGCGGTCAGCCGGCGCTCCATCACTGATATGGAACACGGCGAACAGATCAGCATTCCCGGTCGCGACATCGACGAACCGGTGCTTCACCATGGCCGCGGCGGCAAACAGACCGTGGTTCATCCCGGCAACAAGGAATTCACCGCCGGCGAACACATCGCCCGTCCACCGGGCGGCGGTGGCGGACGCGGTCCGGGCAAGGCCGGTAACTCCGGCGAGGGCATGGACGAGTTTGTCTTTCAGATCACCCAGGAAGAGTTCCTCGAATTCATGTTCGAAGACCTCGAACTGCCGAACCTGGTCAAGCGCAACCTCAGTGGCACCGACACCTTCAAAACCGTGCGCGCCGGGATCAGCAACGAAGGCAACCCGTCACGGATCAATATCATCCGCACCCTGCGTTCGGCACACGCACGGCGCATCGCCCTGTCCGGCAGCAGCCGCGCGAAGCTGCGCGAGGTCAAGGCAGAGCTGGAACGACTGAGACGCGAAGAACCGGACAACTTCGGCGATATTCAGGAACTGGAGGCAGAAATCGAAAAACTCAGCGCGCGCATCCATCGCGTGCCGTTTCTCGATACCTTCGACTTGAAATACAACTTGCTGATCAAACAGCCAAATCCCAGCTCGAAAGCCGTGATGTTCTGCCTGATGGACGTTTCCGGTTCGATGACCCAGGCGACCAAGGACATCGCCAAGCGCTTCTTCATCCTTTTGTACCTGTTCCTCAAGCGCAACTACGACAAAATCGACGTGGTGTTCATCCGCCATCACACCAGCGCCCGGGAAGTCGATGAGGAAGAGTTCTTCTACTCGCGGGAAACCGGGGGCACTATCGTTTCCAGCGCGTTGAAATTGATGCAGGAGATCATGGCTGAGCGTTATCCGAGCAACGAGTGGAACATCTATGCCGCTCAGGCCTCCGACGGCGACAACTGGAACGATGACTCGCCGATCTGCCGCGACATCCTGATCAACCAGATCATGCCGTTTGTGCAGTACTACACTTACGTGGAGATTACCCCGCGCGAACATCAGGCCTTATGGTACGAATACGAACGCATTGCCGAAGCCTTTTCTGACACGTTTGCCCAGCAGCAGCTGGTCTCGGCCGGAGATATCTATCCGGTCTTCCGTGAACTCTTCCAGCGCAGGTTAGTGACATGACCGCCAAAGAGCAGAAGCGCCAACCCATTTCCACCGGCTCGGAATGGACGTTCGAGCTGATCCAGACCTACGACCGCGAAATCGCTCGTATTGCGGCCCGCTATGCGCTGGATACCTATCCCAACCAGATCGAAGTAATCACCGCCGAACAGATGATGGACGCCTATGCTTCGGTGGGCATGCCGCTGGGTTATCACCACTGGTCCTACGGCAAGCACTTCCTCAGCACCGAGAAATCCTACAGCCGCGGGCAAATGGGCCTGGCCTACGAGATTGTGATCAACTCCGATCCGTGCATTGCCTACCTGATGGAAGAGAACACCATCTGCATGCAGGCATTGGTAGTGGCGCACGCTTGCTATGGTCACAACAGTTTCTTCAAGGGCAACTACCTGTTCCGCACCTGGACCGACGCCAGTTCGATCATCGATTACCTGGTGTTTGCCAAGCAGTACATCATGCAATGCGAGGAGCGCCACGGCATCGATGCGGTGGAAGACCTGCTCGATTCCTGCCATGCATTGATGAATTATGGGGTTGACCGTTACAAGCGTCCCTATCCGATTTCTGCCGAAGAAGAGCGGCGCCGGCAGAAGGATCGCGAAGAGCACATGCAGAAGCAGATCAACGATCTGTGGCGCACCATTCCCAAAGGCGCGGACAAGTACAGCGACAAGGACAACGCACGCTTCCCGGCCGAGCCGCAGGAAAACATCCTCTACTTCATTGAGAAGCACGCGCCGCTGCTGGAGCCTTGGCAGCGCGAGATCGTGCGGATTGTGCGCAAGATCGCCCAGTATTTTTATCCACAGCGTCAGACCCAAGTGATGAACGAAGGCTGGGCCACGTTCTGGCATTACACGTTGATGAACGACCTGTACGACGAAGGGCTGGTCACCGACGGTTTCATGATGGAGTTCCTCACCTCGCATACCAGCGTGGTATTCCAGCCGGGTTTCGACAGCCCCTACTACAGCGGCATCAACCCGTACGCACTGGGTTTTGCCATGTATCGCGACATTCGCCGCATGTGTGAAGAGCCTACCGAAGAGGATCGGCGCTGGTTCCCGGAAATTGCCGGTACCGATTGGCTGTCGACCATCAAGTTCGCCATGAGCAGCTTCAAGGATGAGAGTTTCATCCTGCAGTACCTGTCGCCGAAGGTGATTCGCGACCTGAAACTGTTCAGCATTCTCGACGATGACCAGAAAGACGATCTGCTGGTGCCAGCCATTCACGACGAAAGCGGCTATCGGATCATCCGTGAAACTCTGGCTGCGCAGTACAACCTCGGCAATCGTGAGCCGAACGTGCAGATCTACAGCATTGATCGACGCGGCGACCGTTCGCTGACCCTGCGCCATCAGCAGCATGACCGCAAACCGCTGGGCGACTCCACTGACGAGGTGCTCAAGCACCTGCATCGACTTTGGGGTTTCGACATTCACCTGGAAACCCTGCAAGGCGATCAGATCATGAAAACCCATCACGTTCCGCCACGTAGCGAACACAGTGAAGGGGATTACGGTCGACTTGATCTGGCCGTGATTCATCTTTGAGCCGGTTCGGCCTCCGAAAGTCTGACGCAAGGGTTATCCTGTCGGGCTAACGGAGGCTTTTTATGCAGGTTTACAAGGTTGGCGGCGCGGTGCGCGATCGCCTGTTGGGGTTGCCGGTCACCGATATCGACCGGGTCGTGGTCGGCGCAACGACCGAAGAGATGCTCGCCCAGGGATTTCGCCCGGTTGGTGCCGACTTTCCAGTGTTTTTGCACCCGAAAACCGGCGAGGAATACGCCCTCGCCCGTACGGAACGCAAGAGTGGCCGCGGTTATGGCGGCTTCACGTTTTACGCCAGCCCCGAAGTCACCCTTGAAGAAGACCTGATCCGCCGCGACCTGACCATCAATGCCATGGCCGAAGACGATCAGCACAATCTGACCGATCCGTATCACGGCCAGCGCGACCTGGAAGCGCGAATCCTGCGCCACGTTTCCCCGGCATTCGCCGAAGATCCTCTGCGGGTATTGCGCGTTGCCCGTTTCGCTGCGCGTTATACCGGCCTCGGCTTTACCGTTGCGCCAGAAACCCTGGAGCTGATGCGCCAGCTCAGCGACTCCGGTGAACTGCAGGCATTGACCGCTGAACGCAGCTGGAAGGAAATCTCCCGGGCCTTGATGGAAGATCAGCCACAAGTGTTCATTCAGGTGCTGCGTGATTGCGGCGCGCTGGAGGTGCTGATGCCGGAAGTCGACGCGCTGTTCGGCGTGCCGCAACCGGAAGCACACCACCCGGAGATTGACACCGGCCTGCACACCCTCAGCGTGCTGCAACAGGCGGCGCTGCATAATCAACCGCTAACGGTACGCTGGGCTTGCCTGCTGCACGATCTCGGCAAAGGACTGACGCCGCAAACGGAGTGGCCACGGCACATTGCCCATGAGCACACCGGATTGAAGCTGATCAAAGCGGTCAACGAACGCTTCAAGGCGCCGAAGGATTGCCAGGAATTGGCGCTGCTGGTCGGCCAGTACCACACCCATGGTCACCGGGCGCTGGAGTTGAAGGCTTCGACACTGCTGGAGTTGCTGCAGAGTTTCGACGTGTATCGCCGCCCGCAGCGTTTCGAAGAGTTTATTGCTGCCTGTGAAATGGACGCTCGTGGACGCAAAGGCCTGGAGCAGCGGAGTTATCCACAGGCGGATTATCTGCGCGGAGCCGCAACTGCAGCGCGCGGGGTGGCGGTGCAGCCATTGCTGGAACAGGGTTTCAAGGGGCCGGCGCTAGGCGAGGCACTGAAACGCGAACGGCTTAAAGCTCTGAAGGCTTACAAAGAAGCGGCGTCAGGATAAAGCTTCGTCGGATCGCCGCCCGGAGCAGGCTCGCTCCACAGGAGACCTCAATCCAATGTGGGAGCGAGCCTGCTCGCGAAGGCGCCTTTGATATCAACGCAAATGCGCAGGCGTGAGCTGCTCCCCGCGCCATTCGAATGCAACCGGTGCCAATACCTGATCTATCTGCGCCTCGGCCCATAACGTCGCAAAGCTTTTTCCCACACCGGGATGCACCCGATCCGGCGCAATCAGCGACAACGGCCACAGCACAAAGGCATTTTTCAGAATTTCCGCCCGTGGCAACACCAGACCGTCGAAATTGCCGGCCAGATCGCCGTACAACAGCACGTCGATATCCAGCGGCAAGCCTTTGCGATCCGGAGCGTAGCGGCCGTTGTCCGCCTCGATGAATTTCAATCGCCGATCCAGCTCTATCAGCGGCAAGTCAGTCTGCGCCGACACCACGAAATTGAAAAACGGACCGCTCTTGATGCCCACCGGCTGGCTTTCGAACACCGCCGAACAGCGGATATCCACCAGAAACATCGCCAAAGCGTCGAGCCCGGCGCGCAAATGAGTTTCCCGGTCGATATTGCTACCGAGCCCGAGGTAGACCTGAGTCAGCGACATCCGCGCTCGATCTCCACACCCACGCCGCCCTTGGCCGCCGGCACCGCGCCGGGCTTGGTCAGTTTCAGGCGCACCCAAGTGATGTTGAATTCGCTCATCAGCACTTCGACCAGACGCTCGGCGAAGGTCTCGACCAGTTGAAACTGCGCCCGCTCGGCAAACGCCTGAATGCGCGCGGAAACGCTGGCATAGTCGAGCGCCAGGGTCAGGTCGTCACCAGCGGCGGCCGGGCGGTTGTCCCAGGCGAAGCTCAGATCAAGTCGCAGGCACTGGCGGATGCCGCGCTCCCAGTCATAGGCACCGATGACGGTGTCGACTTCCAGGCCCTCGATAAACACTCTGTCCAAGCACTTCTCTCCGCTGCACGACAAGGGCGCAATGCGCCGTTAGAATCAGGGCGTCCTCGCCCGGAATAGTTAGCATGTTTTGGTTACTGGCGATTCTCGCCTACCTGCTCGGCTCGCTGTCCTTCGCCATTTTGCTCAGCCGCCTGACCGGAAATCCGGATCCGCGAATGAGTGGCTCGGGCAATGCCGGCGCCACCAACATGCTGCGCCTGGCCGGTCGCAAACTGGCGATCCTGACCCTGCTGGGTGATCTGTGCAAAGGCCTGCTGCCGGTACTGATCGCAGCGGCTGTGGGCCTGTCGGTGCAGGATCAGGCGTGGATCGGCGTTTGCGCCGTAATCGGTCACCTGTTCCCGCTGTATTTCCGCTTCCGTGGAGGCAAGGGCGTCGCCACCGCTGCCGGCATGCTGCTGGGCCTGTATCCGCCCGCCGCGTTGCTGGCCGTTTGCGCCTGGCTGCTGACGTTCTACCTGACCCGTACCAGCTCGTTGGCGGCGCTGATTGCCACGCCACTGACCCTGCCGCTACTGGCCTGGCAGGAACCGGCCGCGCTGCTGCCGATGAGCGCACTGACAGTGCTGATCGTCTGGCGCCACCGCGGCAATCTACGCGACCTGTTTGCCGGGCGCGAACGGCATTTCTAAATAACCCCGCCGACTGCAAGCATCACAACGCCGACAACTGCTCCATCGGCCAGCGCGCCTGCACGCTGATCGCCAGCGTTTCCTGCTGGCCGGCCTTCAAGCGCTGGCAGCCGGCAAAGGCGATCATTGCGCCATTGTCGGTGCAGAACTCGGGGCGGGCATAAAACACCTCGCCTTGCATGTCGCCGAGCATCTTCTCCAGGGAAACCCGCAAAGCCTTGTTGGCACTGACGCCGCCCGCGATCACCAGACGCTTCATGCCCGCCTGTTTCAGCGCGCGCTTGCACTTGATGGTCAAAGTCTCCACCACGGCCTGCTGGAACGCCAGCGCAATGTCGCTGCGGACTTGCTCGCCGTCGTCCCCGGCGCTGACGCATTGCTGCCAGGTGTTGAGGGCAAAGGTCTTGAGGCCGCTGAAGCTGAAATCCAGACCCGGGCGATCACACATCGGACGCGGGAAAGTGAAACGTCCTGCAGTGCCCTTCTCAGCCAACTTGGCGATTTCCGGACCGCCGGGATAATTGAGGCCCATCATTTTCGCGGTTTTGTCGAACGCTTCGCCGGCGGCATCGTCGAGCGTCTCGCCGAGCAGGCTGTATTGGCCGATGCCATCGACCTGAACCAATTGCGTATGCCCGCCCGACACCAACAAAGCGACGAACGGGAATTGCGGCGGTTTCGGCTCCAGCATCGGCGCCAGCAGATGGCCTTCCATGTGGTGCACACCGAGCGCCGGAATGCCCCAGGCAAACGCCAGCGCCTGAGCGCAGGACGCACCGACCAGAAGCGCGCCAACCAGGCCGGGACCGGCGGTATAGGCGATCGCATCGATCTCGGTGGGCACGCAGTCGGCCTCGGCCAACACCTGACGGATCAAGGGCAGCATGCGTTTGACGTGGTCACGCGAGGCCAGCTCGGGCACTACTCCGCCGTAAGCGCGGTGCAGGTCGATCTGGCTGAACAGCGCGTCGGCCAGCAGACCGCGTTCACTGTCATATAAGGCGACGCCGGTTTCGTCGCAGGAGGTTTCTAATCCCAGTACTAGCATGGGTTTGCGCCTTGTTTAGGCTGAATTCGAAGGCGCGCATAATAGTCGCCGCGGGATGCCCCGACCAGCGGTTTTCGATCAGAGGCTTTGCATTCCGAGCGATGAGGGGTTAACATCCGCAACCCTTAAAAACCGACGTCTTCAAGTGCTCTTTTGCCGCGAGGATGTTGACCCCGGTAATGAATGAAGGTAGCTCTGGATGCCAGCCGTCAAAGTAAAAGAGAACGAACCCTTCGACGTAGCTCTGCGTCGTTTCAAGCGCTCCTGCGAAAAAGCCGGTGTACTGGCTGAAGTTCGTAGCCGCGAATTTTACGAGAAGCCAACTTCTGAGCGTAAGCGCAAGGCAGCAGCTGCTGTTAAACGCCACGCCAAGAAAGTTCAGCGCGAACAGCGCCGCGCCGTTCGTCTGTACTAATACACAGACGTTCGTAGCAAGCTTCTTGCCTAAGCCCGGCTCACTGCCGGGCTAATGGCATTTGCGTAAAACGCTTGATGCTTCACCGTCGACGCCGCAGATGCGACCGAGACAAATCCGCCTCACCGCGTCAGGCCTGGCTTTTTTGCCAGCGGTGCACGTCTTTTCTGACGAGCCTTTCAAGGCTACTGACGAGCACACCCACTGATTCCTCTTACGACGATCAGCCCAAGGCACCTCATGCGTGCCCGCTTTATTGAGCTATCCGAGGCCCTTTACCGGCCGTCAGCGGACTCAGCGCAACACTTTCAAATAGTCGAAGACTGATAGGTACTAACGTCAGTGGATTTTCGGCAGATACACTTCCCGACAGCGATCATGCAGACGACACCGGTCGAGCCGCACATTTTGCGCGCTTCCAACATAGACCCGCGTTCGACAGCCTGTCGCAACGGACTTTTTGCAGCGCAGACGACGAGAACGCCATGGCCGGGCTGATACCCCAGAGCTTCATTGACGACCTGCTGAACCGCACCGACATCGTCGACGTGGTCAGCTCGCGCGTGCAATTGAAGAAGGCCGGCAAGAACTACACCGCCTGCTGCCCGTTCCACAAAGAGAAAACACCGTCTTTCAGCGTCAGCCCCGACAAGCAGTTCTACTATTGCTTCGGCTGTGGCGCCGGCGGCAATGCCCTCGGCTTCCTCATGGATCACGACAACCTGGATTTCCCCCAGGCCGTCGAAGATCTGGCCAAAGCCGCCGGCATGGAAATACCCCGCGAAGAAAGCGGCCGCGAGCGCAAACCCCGGCAACCGACCGATTCGCCGCTGTACCCGCTACTGACCGCAGCCGCCGATTTTTATCGGCAGGCGCTCAAGAGCCATCCCGCGCGTAAAGCGGCGGTCGATTACCTCAAGGGCCGCGGACTGACCGGCGAGATCGCCCGTGATTTCGGCCTCGGCTTTGCACCGCCTGGCTGGGACAACCTGTTCAAGCATTTGAGCAGCGATACCCTGCAACAGAAAGCCATGATCGACGCCGGCCTGCTGATCGAGAATGCCGAAACCGGCAAACGCTATGACCGCTTCCGCGATCGGGTGATGTTCCCGATCCGCGACACCCGCGGCCGGATCATCGCATTCGGCGGCCGCGTGCTGGGTGACGACAAGCCCAAGTACCTGAACTCCCCAGAAACCCCGGTGTTCCATAAAGGCCAGGAACTCTACGGCCTGTATGAAGCCCGCAAGAACAATCGCAACCTCGACGAGATTATCGTCGTCGAAGGCTACATGGACGTCATCGCCCTCGCCCAACAGGGCTTGCGCAATGCCGTCGCGACGCTGGGCACCGCCACCAGCGAAGAACATTTGAAGCGGCTTTTTCGTGTCGTGCCGAACGTGCTGTTCTGCTTCGACGGCGATCAGGCTGGCCGCAACGCCGCGTGGCGGGCGCTGGAAGCCACCTTGCCCTGCCTGCAGGACGGGCGGCGTGCGCGTTTCCTGTTTCTGCCCGAAGGCGAAGACCCGGACACCCTGGTCCGCGCCGAGGGCACCGATGCCTTCAAGGCGCGGATCAATCAGCATGCGCAGCCGCTGGCCGATTATTTCTTCCAGCAACTGACCGAAGAAGCCGACCCACGCTCGCTTGAAGGCAAGGCGCATATGGCCACCCTTGCCGCGCCGCTGATCGATAAAGTACCGGGTGCGAATTTGCGTATTTTGATGCGTCAGCGCCTGAGCGAAATCACCGGCCTGAGCAGCGAAACCGTCAGCCAGCTCGCGCAGAGCGCGCCGCAGGAAGCGCCACCGGCGTACGACCCCGGTATCGATTACGACGCCATGCCAGACTACGGCGACTACCATCAGCCGCAGGCACAGGACATGTATGTGCCGCAGCAGGAGTGGACGCCCAAGAAACCCGGCGCCGGCGGCAAGAAGTGGGACAAGAAGCCCTGGGACAAGAACGGCAAGCGTGGCGGCGATCGTGATCAGCAGCGTCCGCGCACGCCGATCGGTGTCGAGTCGCCGACCCTGACCGCCCTGCGCACACTGCTTCATCACCCGCAATTGGCCAAGCGCGTCGAAGACGCCGGGCATATTGCCGACGAAAATCAGACCAATGCCCAGTTACTTGTGGCACTGCTCGAAGCCGTACAGAAGAATCCCCAGCTAAACTCATTTCAGTTGATCGCGCGATGGCACGGCACTGAACAGGGACGCTTGCTCAAGGCACTGGCAGAAAAGGAGTGGCTGATTGACGGAGAAAACCTTGAACAACAGTTTTTCGACACCATTACTAGCTTGTCAGCCCGCCAACGCGAGCGAAATCTCGAACAGTTACTCAGGAAAGCGCGGCAAAGCGAACTGAGCGTCGAAGAGAAAAATCAACTGCGCGACCTTTTAAGTCGCAATGTTTCCGCATCAAACCCGACCTCAACTGGCGCGTGAGGTCATAGCTCAGGTATAATCCTCGGCTTGTTTTTTGCCCGCCAAGACCTTCAGTGGATAGGGTGTTATGTCCGGAAAAGCGCAACAGCAGTCTCGTATTATTGAGTTGATCAAACTGGGTCGTGAGCAGAAGTATCTGACTTACGCCGAGGTCAACGACCACCTGCCCGAGGATATTTCAGATCCGGAGCAGGTGGAAGACATCATCCGCATGATCAACGACATGGGGATCCCCGTACACGAGAGTGCTCCGGATGCGGACGCCCTTATGTTGGCCGACGCCGATACCGACGAGGCCGCTGCGGAAGAAGCAGCCGCTGCGTTGGCAGCAGTGGAGACCGATATCGGTCGCACCACTGACCCTGTGCGCATGTATATGCGTGAAATGGGTACGGTAGAGCTTCTGACTCGTGAAGGCGAAATCGAAATCGCCAAGCGGATCGAAGAAGGCATTCGTGAAGTGATGAGCGCTATCGCGCACTTCCCTGGCACGGTTGACCACATTCTCTCCGAGTACACGCGTGTCACCACCGAAGGTGGTCGCCTGTCCGACGTTCTGAGCGGTTACATCGACCCGGACGACGGCATTGCGCCGCCAGCGGCAGAAGTGCCGCCGCCGGTTGACCCGAAAGCCGTCAAGGCCGACGACGATACCGACGACGATGATGCCGAAGCTTCCGATGACGAAGAAGAAGCCGAAAGCGGTCCGGATCCGGTCATCGCTGCGCAGCGCTTTGGCGCCGTCGCCGACCAGATGGAAGTCACCCGCAAGGCCCTGAAAAAGCACGGTCGCAACAACAAGGCAGCGATTGCCGAGTTGCTCGCACTGGCCGAGCTGTTCATGCCGATCAAACTGGTGCCGAAGCAATTCGAAGGCCTGGTCGAGCGTGTTCGCAGCGCCCTGGATCGTCTGCGTCAGCAAGAGCGCGCGATCATGCAACTGTGCGTACGTGATGCACGTATGCCGCGCGCCGATTTTCTGCGTCAGTTCCCGGGCAACGAAGTCGACGAAAGCTGGTCCGACGCCCTGGCCAAAGGCAAGAGCAAGTACGCCGAAGCCATCGGTCGCGTACAGCCGGACATCATTCGTTGCCAGCAGAAGCTGATCGCGCTGGAAACCGAAACCGGTCTGACCATCGCGGAAATCAAGGATATCAACCGTCGCATGTCGATCGGTGAGGCCAAGGCCCGCCGCGCGAAGAAAGAGATGGTTGAAGCCAACCTGCGTCTGGTGATCTCGATCGCCAAGAAGTACACCAACCGCGGCCTGCAATTCCTCGATCTGATCCAGGAAGGCAACATCGGCCTGATGAAAGCGGTGGACAAGTTCGAATACCGTCGTGGTTACAAGTTCTCGACTTATGCCACCTGGTGGATCCGTCAGGCGATCACTCGCTCGATCGCCGACCAGGCCCGCACCATCCGTATTCCGGTGCACATGATCGAGACGATCAACAAGCTCAACCGCATTTCCCGGCAGATGTTGCAGGAAATGGGTCGTGAACCGACCCCGGAAGAGCTGGGCGAACGCATGGAAATGCCTGAGGACAAGATCCGCAAGGTATTGAAGATCGCTAAAGAGCCGATCTCCATGGAAACCCCGATCGGTGATGACGAAGACTCCCATCTGGGCGACTTCATCGAAGACTCGACCATGCAGTCGCCAATCGATGTTGCCACCGTTGAGAGCCTGAAAGAAGCGACTCGCGAAGTACTGTCCGGCCTCACTGCCCGTGAAGCCAAGGTCCTGCGCATGCGTTTCGGTATCGACATGAACACCGACCACACGCTCGAAGAGGTGGGCAAACAGTTTGACGTAACGCGTGAGCGGATCCGTCAGATCGAAGCCAAGGCGCTGCGCAAGTTGCGCCACCCGACGCGAAGCGAGCATCTGCGCTCCTTCCTCGACGAGTGATACCAGAACCCCCGGCCCAGGCCGGGGGTTTTGTTTATATGGCAGATTAAATTCTTCGCACCGCCCCTCCCCCGCCTACCGCGTCTACACTCGAACCAATCATCCCCGAGCCATAACGAGAGCGTTATGCACAGATTGGCGCCCGTGCTTTTTTTGCTGTCACTGATGATCTGGACCGCAACGGCTGACGCGCTGACTCTGACCGAAGAAGAACGCAGCTGGCTCGCGGCTCACCCGGATTTACGCCTGGGTGTCGATGCGTCGTGGCCACCTTTCGAGTTTCGCGACGATCAGAGCCGCTATCAGGGTCTGGCGGCCGACTATATCGAAGTGATTCGCCAACGTTTGTCGATCAAATTGACGCCGATCGAACCGGTGAGCTGGACGGTGGTGCTGGAACAGGTCAAAAGCGGCAAGATCGATCTGCTGCCCGGCATCATGTCGACCCCTGAGCGCCAGACCTACCTGTCGTTCACCCGTCCCTATCTGGACTTCCCGATCGTCATCCTCGCCCACATCGGCGGTGCGCAGCCGCGCAAGATTGGTGATCTGTACGGTTTGAAAATCGCTGTGGTGGAAAATTACGCTCCACACGAATTGCTGCGCACCCACCATCCGGATTTGAACCTGGTGGCCATGCCCAACGTCAGCTCGGCGTTGCAGGCACTCGCCACCGATGAAGTCGACGCCGTCGTTGGCGATCTCGCGTCCAGTGTCTGGAGCCTGCGCCAACTCAAGCTCGACGGCCTGTACGTCAGTGGTGAAACTCCTTATCGCTACCAATTGGCGATGGCCGTGCCGCGCGACAACAAAGTACTGGTGGGGATTCTCGATAAAGTTCTGGCCGACATGAGCCCGGATGAAATCAGCAGCATTCAGGAACAGTGGGTCGGCAACGTCCTCGATCACCGGACATTCTGGTCAGATCTGTTGATTTACGGTTTGCCGGGGCTGTTGTTGTTGGTGACGATCCTTGCCGTGGTAATTCGCATCAATCGCCGTTTGAGCTCGGAGATCGCCCGGCGCATCGATCTCGAACAGGAACTGCGCAGCAGTGAGTACCACTATCGCGGTCTGGTGGAGAGCCTTTCGGCCATCGCTTGGGAAGCGCGAATGAGCGACTTCACCTACAGCTATGTCTCGCCCCATGCCGAGGACTTGCTCGGCTATCCGCAATCCCATTGGCTGATACCGGGTTTCTGGCACAACATCATTCACCCGGCGGATCTGACCCGCACGCAGAACTACTGCAAAGAGGCCCTGCGTGAGGGTCGCGATCACATTGTCGACTACCGGGTCATCACTGCCGACGGCCGTTGTCTGTGGGTACGCGACATCGTCAGCCTGATTGAACATGGTCACGAACCGGTGATGCGCGGTTTGATGATCGACATCAGCGAGATCAAGCGCACTGAAGAAGCGCTACGTCTCTCGGAGCAGAAATTCGCCTCCGTCTTCCAACAGTGTCCGGATATTCTGGTGATCGCCCGGCTGTCTGATGGCTGCCTGCTGGAAGTCAACGAAGCGTTTGAAGAGCAGATCGGACTGAAAGCCAGGGACGTCCTCGGGCAGACCGCGACCGATCTGAATATCTGGGGTATTCCCGGCGTCGGCCCGGGACTGCTCCAGCGGTTGCAGGCAGGCAGTATCCGCAACCTGGAGATGCCTTTTCGCCGCAACAACGGCCAAGTGTTCACGGGTCTGATTTCCGCCGAGCCATTCGATCTGGATGCCACCGCGGCACTGGTCGTCGTCGTACGCGACATTACTCAGCTCAAGGAAACCCAGCAGCAGCTACAAACATCCGAAGAGAAATTCGCCAAGGCTTTCCACGCCTCACCGGACGGCTTGCTGCTGTCGCGCCAAAGCGATGGTTTGCTGCTGGAAGTCAATGAGGGCTTCAGCCGCATTACCGGCTTCAACAGCGCCATGTCGGTGGACCGCTCGACGCTTGATCTGGGCATCTGGGTCAATCTCAATGAGCGCAAACAGATGCTCGACTTGCTGCAGCGCGACGGCTTCGTGCGCGACTTCACCTGCCATATCCGCCGCAGTGACGGGCAGATTCGCCTTTGCGAAGTGTCCAGTCGGCCGCTGCCGATCGGCGAAGAAGACTGCATGTTGACCATCGCCCGCGACATCACCGAGCGCCATCTGATGCAGGAAAAACTGCAGCAGGCCGCCACCGTATTCGAAAGCACCGCCGAGGGCGTGCTGATCACCGACACCCAACAGCACATCAGCGCCGTCAACCGCGCCTTCACCGAGATCACCGGTTACAACGAAAGCGAAGCCCTCGGCCATACCCCGCGTCTGCTCGCGTCCGGCCTGCATGACAGCGCTTTTTACGCGGCAATGTGGCACCAGCTGACCGCCGAAGGCCACTGGCAAGGCGAGATCTCCAACCGCCGCAAAAACGGCGAGCTGTACCCGAGCTGGCTGACCATCAGTGCGGTGCGCAATCGGGACAAGTTCATTACCCACTTTGTCGCGGTGTTTGCCGACATTTCCAGCCTCAAGCACGCCCAGGCCAAGCTCGATTATCAGGCGCATCACGACCCTCTGACCGGCCTGCCAAACCGCACCTTGTTTGAAAGTCGTTTGCAGATGGCGCTGAATGGTCAGCAAGAAAACGGCAGTCAAGGCGCCGTGCTGTTTCTCGATCTCGACCGCTTCAAACACATCAACGACAGTCTCGGTCACCCGGTCGGCGATCTGCTGCTCAAGGGCATCGCCATCCGCTTGAAAGAGCAACTGCGCGACATCGATACCGTTGCGCGCCTGGGCGGGGATGAATTCATTATTCTGCTGCCCGGCCTGCAACAGGCCAGTGATGCCGACAACATCGCCAGCAAACTGCTCAACTGCTTTGGCGCACCGTTCCAGGCGGGTGAACATGAGTTCTTCATCAGCGCCAGCATCGGCACCAGCCTGTATCCGCGCGATGGCAGCGACGTCGCCACGCTGGTCAAAAACGCCGATGCAGCGATGTACCGCTCCAAGGCCAAGGGCCGCAACCGCGTCGAAAGTTACACCCGAGATCTCACCGCCCAGGCCAGCGAGCGCATTGCGCTGGAGCATGAGCTGCGCCGCGCCATCGAGCGCGACGAACTGTTCCTCTATTACCAACCAAAAATCAGCCTCGACGACCATCGCCTGGTTGGCGCCGAAGCACTGATCCGCTGGCGTCACCCGACGTTCGGCGACGTACCGCCCGAACATTTCATTCCACTGGCCGAAGAAAACGGCATGATCCTGCAGATCGGCGACTGGGTGCTCGAAACCGCCTGCCGGCAAATGTTCGAGTGGAACCAGGTCTACGACAGCCTCGGCCCGCTGTCGGTCAACCTCGCCGGCGCGCAACTGCGCCAGCCAAACCTGCTCGGACGCATCGAGCAACTGCTCAAGGACAACCGCCTCCAGCCGGATTTACTGCAACTTGAAATTACCGAGAATTTCATCATGAGTCAGGCCGAAGAGGCACTGGCCGTGCTGCACCAGCTCAAACACCTCGGCGTGCAACTGGCGATCGACGACTTCGGCACGGGTTATTCCTCGCTCAGCTACCTCAAACGCTTGCCGCTGGACATCCTCAAGATCGACCAGTCATTCGTCCGCGGCCTGCCCGACGACCCGCACGACGCGGCGATTGTCCGGGCCATCATCGCACTGGGCCGGAGCATGCAATTCACTGTCATCGCCGAAGGTGTCGAGACCCAGGCACAACAACAATTCCTGGCCGCCGAAGGCTGCGAACAGATCCAGGGCTACATCGTCAGCCTGCCGCTGCCACCGGAAGAATTCGCCGCAACGTTTCTGCGTGTAACCGTATCGGATTTTTCGGATAGCACAGCCGAGAAACCGTCGCTATAATCCGCGACCTACTGAGGGCCTATAGCTCAGTTGGTTAGAGCAGAGGACTCATAATCCTTTGGTCCACGGTTCAAGTCCGTGTGGGCCCACCAAATTGAAAGCCGCGCTATATGCGCGGCTTTTTTGTGGGCGGGTGATCAGGCTGCTACCTCGCAAACGCATGCTCAGAAGACTTCCCCAGGACTGTAGGCAAATTCTGAAGATATGTTTTGTCTCCTCCCACTCTCTTGTTGACCATTTCATCAGACGAGTAATGTCCAGACGCCTCCGCCCGCACAGGATTTTTCATGCTCGTGAATATTGCGCCTCCGATAAAGGAAGCCGCCAACCAACAAACATGGATCAATCTTGCGCTACCCGACCTTAGAACGTTATCTCGAGAACTCCGGTCGGCCGCAATAGAAGAAATAAAAAGGGCTGACGACGCAGAAAGCGCCCTCGAAATATTGTTGGATCATTTCGGGTTCGTCGATGAGTCCGTACTGGCCGTGACTATCATCACGCCGATCGGAAACGTCGCGGTCATGAGAGACAAACTGGCTCATATAGTCGAAAAACGTTCAGACTCTAGAGAGCGCTATGTTCGACATGCCATCGATACGTTGAAGGGACCTTTCGAAGTATGGAAAGTCCTTTACGATAACGGTCGATACCGAATGGCCTTCATCAACGCCTACGAAGCAAAGAACGACATGCTTGTAGTTGTCGACGTGCGAGAAGGACAAATTCTCTGGAATTTTATGCATGCTCCGGCCAGAGCCATGAACAAGCACCGCCAGGGTGACCTTTTGTTCAAGCGATACATTATTGGAGACAAAGAAAAGGGCAGCCATTTGGCTGCCCTTGATATTTGAATCCTGATATTGGCATCCTCAGGAAATGGGATCAAGAGGTCTCACCTTACACCGACGTTGCAGCATCGCTGAGGTACCTACGTCCGCTAATACCCTGCAAGGCAGCAGATTTCGCGCTCTTGAAGGCATTCTTGACAAACAGGCGGGGCAAGTCAAATCAATTATGCGATGTTTTGTTTCAGCGCAGGGGTAACGCCCACCTCTCGGCTGACTGTTCAACCACAGCCCGCAGCATGTCGCTGACAGTGTCTGTAACATGCGCAATTCCTACCTGCTAACCACGGAGCCCCCTTTGCCCGACACCCGCCCCACCCTCGACGAAATCGACCGCCAGCTGATCGCCGCCCTGCAAATCAACGCCCGCGAAAGCGTGGCCATGCTCGCCCGGCAGTTGGGCATCGCCCGCACCACCGTGACCTCACGGTTGGCGCGTCTGGAAAAATCCAAAGTCATCACCGGTTATGGCGTGCGCCTCGGCCAGCGAGTCGTCGATGGTGGGCTGCAGGCGTATGTCGGGATCAAGGTGCAGCCGCGGTCCGGCAAGGATGTGTTGCGCCGGCTGAGCGCGATGGCGCAAGTGCAGCAGTTATGTGCGGTGAGTGGCGAGTTTGATTATGTGGCGTGGTTGCGGACCGATTCACCGGAGCAACTGGATCAGTTGCTGGATCAGATCGGCAGTGTCGACGGGGTCGAGAAGACTACGACTTCGATCATTTTAAGTAGCAAGATTGATCGGGGGCAGCCGGTTTGATCTCGGTACCTGCCGGCCTCATCGCCAGCAGGCTGGCTCCCACAGTGGACTATGTGTCACTGAGCATCGTCATTATGCTCAGTTTGCTGGCAAAACGACGACACATTGCGTCTTATTAACGTGTTCCATGCTCCCTAGAATGGCCGGCATCTTTTCCTATACTCAGACGCGCATTCCGCGTCGGGTCGCCAGCAAGGTCAGCCATGAACAAGAACAATCGCCATCCTGCAGACGGTAAGAAACCAGTCACCATTTTCGGCCCGGACTTTCCGTTCGCCTTTGACGACTGGATCGAACATCCGGCAGGTCTGGGCAGTATTCCCGAGCACCACCACGGTGCCGAAGTGGCGATTGTCGGCGCGGGCATTGCCGGCCTGGTGGCCGCTTACGAGTTGATGAAGCTTGGCCTTAAACCGGTGGTTTATGAGGCTTCGAAGCTGGGCGGCCGTCTGCGTTCGCAAGCCTTCAATGGTGCCGACGCGATTGTTGCGGAACTCGGCGGCATGCGCTTCCCGGTGTCGTCCACGGCGTTCTATCACTACGTCGACAAACTCGGCCTTGAAACCAAGCCTTTCCCCAACCCGTTGACCGGCGCCTCTGGCAGCACCGTGATCGACCTGGAAGGCGAAACCTATTACGCAGAAAGCCTGAAGGATCTTCCTCCATTGTTTCAGGAGGTGGCTGACGCCTGGGCGGATGCGCTGGAGGCCGGTTCGCAGTTCTCCGATATCCAGCAAGCCATCCGCGACCGCGATGTGCCGCGCCTCAAAGAGCTGTGGAACAAGCTTGTGCCGCTATGGGATGACCGAACCTTTTACGATTTCGTCGCCACCTCGAAAGCCTTCGCCAAACTGTCGTTCCAGCACCGCGAGGTGTTCGGTCAGGTCGGTTTCGGTACCGGTGGCTGGGACTCGGATTTCCCCAATTCGATGCTGGAAATCTTCCGCGTAGTGATGACCAATTGTGACGATCACCAGCACTTGGTGGTTGGCGGTGTCGAACAAGTGCCGCAAGGCATCTGGCGGCATGTGCCGGAGCGTTGCGCACACTGGCCCGCGGGCACCAGCCTGAAGTCCTTGCACCGTGGCGCGCCGCGTTCCGGCGTGAAGAAGATTGCCCATGCACCGCAAGGCCGTTTCGCGGTCACCGACAACAACGGCGACACCCGTGAATACGCCGCGGTGCTCACCACTTGCCAGAGCTGGCTGCTGACCACGCAGATCGAGTGCGACGAAACCCTGTTTTCGCAGAAGATGTGGATGGCGCTGGACCGCACGCGCTACATGCAATCGTCGAAAACCTTCGTGATGGTCGACCGGCCGTTCTGGAAGGACAAGGACCCGGAGACCGGTCGCGACCTGATGAGCATGACCCTCACCGATCGCCTGACCCGTGGCACCTACCTGTTCGACAACGGCGACGACAAACCCGGGGTGATTTGCCTGTCGTATTCGTGGATGAGCGACGCGTTGAAAATGCTTCCACACCCGGTGGAAAAGCGTGTTGAGCTGGCGTTGAACGCGTTGAAGAAGATCTACCCGAAAGTCGACATCGCCGCCCGGATCATCGGCGACCCGATCACCGTATCGTGGGAAGCCGATCCGTATTTCCTCGGTGCCTTCAAAGGCGCCCTGCCCGGCCACTATCGCTACAACCAGCGCATGTACGCGCACTTCATGCAGGACGAGATGCCGGCCGAACAGCGCGGGATCTTCATTGCCGGTGACGACGTGTCGTGGACGCCGGCCTGGGTCGAAGGGGCGGTGCAGACTTCGCTCAACGCGGTGTGGGGGATCATGAAGCATTTCGGCGGTTCGACACATAAAGCGAACCCGGGCCCGGGTGATGTGTTCAAAGACATCGGCCCTATCGCCCTGCCCGAGTAAGAGGATTCTTCGATGCGTGTAGCCCTTTACCAATGTCCGCCGCGGCCACTGGAACCCGCCGCCAACCTGCACCGCTTGCACCGGGTGGCGATGGAAGCCAAGGGGTCGGACCTGCTGGTGCTGCCGGAAATGTTCATGACCGGCTACAACATTGGTGCCGAAGCGGTCAGCACGCTGGCTGAGGTCTACAACGGAGAATGGGCGCAGCAGATCGGACGGATTGCCAAGGCTGCGGGCATGGCGATCGTTTACGGTTATCCCGAGCGCACCGCGGACGGGCAGATTTACAACGCCGTGCAGTTGATCGATTCGACGGGCGAGCGCCTGGCCAACTACCGCAAGTCGCATCTGTTCGGCGATCTCGACCGGACGATGTTCAGTCCAGGAGAGGCGGATTTGCCGGTGGTCGAGCTGAACGGCTGGAAGCTCGGCTTTCTTATCTGCTACGACCTGGAGTTTCCGGAAAACGCCCGCCGTCTGGCGCTCGCCGGCGCCGAGCTGATCGTGGCGCCGACAGCCAACATGATTCCGTTCGATTTCGTTGCCGATGTCACCGTGCGGTCACGCGCCTTCGAAAACCAGTGTTACGTGGCTTACGCCAATTACTGCGGTCACGAAGGCGATATCCAGTATTGTGGGCAAAGCAGCATTGCCGCACCGGACGGCAGCCGCACTGCGCTGGCCGGTCTCGACGAAGCGCTGATAGTCGGTGAGCTGGATCGTCAGTTGATGAACGACTCGCGAGCCGCCAATCGCTACCTCAGCGATCGCCGCCCCGAGCTTTACGCCGCGCTGAACCAGCGCTAATCCGCTAGCATTGGCACTTCACTGTTCTGGAAGTGCCCATGCCTGCGCCGACTCACCCCCGCCCCCACACTGAAACTCTGGCCAATGGCCTGCGCGTGACCCTGCGTCATGTGCCCGGCCTCAAGCGCAGCGCTGCCGCATTGCGCGTGGCCGCCGGTAGCCACGACGTGCCGTTGGCGTGGCCGGGGCTGGCGCACTTTCTCGAGCATTTGCTGTTTCTCGGGACCGAGCGTTTCCCGGCAAACGAAGGGTTGATGGCCTATGTGCAGGGCCACGGCGGCCAAGTGAACGCCAGCACCCGCGAACGCACCACCGACTTTTTCTTCGAGCTGCCTGTGCGCGCCCTCAGCGGTGGGCTGGAGCGTCTGTCAGACATGCTCGCGCAACCGCGTCTGAATCTGGACGATCAATTGCGCGAACGTGAAGTGCTGCAGGCGGAATATGTCGCCTGGTCGCAAGATCCGGCAGCGCAAAAGCAGTTTGCTCTGTACCAAGGTTTACCGGCAGTACACCCGCTGCGGGGTTTTCATGCGGGCAATCGCGACAGCCTCAAAGTCGAACTACCGGCCTTTCAACAGGCGTTGAAGGATTTCCATCAGCGCTTTTATCGCACCGGGCAGATGACATTGAGCCTGGCCGGGCCGCAAAGCCTGGAACAGTTGCGTGCGCTGGCCGAACACTTTGCCGCAGCGCTACCGGCTGGGGATAAAGTTGCGCAGGCAGCGCCTGTGCCGTTGGCGGTGAACAGTTATCAACAGGTCGATGGGCCGCATGGCAATTTGCTATTTGCGTTCGACGCATTGCCGGATTCATCTGTCGAAGCGCTGGCATTTCTCTGCCATTGGCTCAATAGCGCCAAGCCCGGTGGGTTGCTGGCGTATTTACAGCAGCACAACCTCGCAGAGGGATTGAAGGCGCTGCCGCTTTATCACTTCGACGGGCAGGCGCTGCTGCATCTGCAATTCAACGCGGGCGCCGAAACGTTGAACGTCGTTCACCCGCAATTGCTGGACTGGTTGAGCTTCTTCGCACAACAGGACTGGGCGCCGCTGCGTGAGGAATATGCAGCCGTGCAGCAACGGCAGCAGCAAATCGGCGGTGCGCTGCAACTGGCGCGGCTGGACAGTGAACAATTGCAAAACGGCCTGCCTGATTGCACCGTTGAAGCCCTGAAAAACATTCTGCGCGAACTCGGAGCTGTGGATAACTTCGGCACGCACTGGAGCTTGCCAGCCGCCAACCCCTTCCTGCGTGCCAACGAGCCGCTGGCCAACGCTGGACTGATTCGCGGCCAGACCAGCGCGCACCGCGGCCTGCGCACGTTCGCTCAGGATCGCTCACGCGGCCGCCGCGAACGCTCGCCGATGCAGTTCAGCCAGGCGGTGCCGGGTAACGGTGATGAAGGCGCGATTTATCTGCGTTGGCAGGTCGACGCCGCCGCCAGCGTTGACCTGCAAGCGCGACTGCAGCGCAGCCTTCAGCAGATCCGGCAAGATGCCAGCGAGGCCGGCGTCGAGGTGTCGTTCAGCGCAACGGGCAACCAATGGCTGCTGAAACTAACCGGCCTGCAAGAGCCCATGTCCAGCGTGCTGGAACATGCGCTGAAATGTCTGACATCAGTCTCAGCCGATTCCCCGCGTGGCGAGCAGGAAACGCCGCTGATGCCGATCCGCCAATTGCTCAAGGCCTTGCCGGAAAGTTGCCTGGAGCCTGTCGGCGCATCTGATGACGCTGCGCATCTGTGGACAACGGCACGGTGGGACGGCCTCGCGCTGGGGTTCAACCCGCAAAGTCAATCTGCGATGGGCCTGGCCTTGAGCCGCATCCCCGGCCAACCGGACCATCAGCTGTCTGCGCCTTGCGCCATCAACGGTCGGCGCCTTTGGCAGCACATCGACACGGCATCCAGCGAACACGCCGTGCTACTGTTTTGCCCAAGCGCCAGCCAGAACGTGGCCGATGAAGCCGCCTGGCGCTTGCTCGCTCAATTGCTGCAGACGCCGTTCTATCAGCGTCTGCGCGTCGAGTTGCAACTGGGCTACGCGGTGTTCAGCGCCTTGCGTCAGATCCATGGCCGCGTCGCGCTGGTGTTTGGCGTGCAGTCGCCCAACGTGAAGCCTGACACACTGCTTGAGCACATCCAGCCGTTCCTCAACGGCCTTCCAGCGCTGATTGAGCAATTGGATGAAGCCAGCCTCAGCCAGCATCGGCAAAGCCTCGCCGATCAATTCGATGCGGCTGAAATCGACTTCAAAGAAGCGGCCGAGCTGCTCTGGCAGGCCCGGCTCGCCGGCCATTCGTCGGATTACCTTGAGCGGTTAGTCGCCACCATTGCCGCGCTGGACCGTTCGACACTCCTCAGCGCCGCGCAGCGTCTGCTCGACGCCGAAGGCGGCTGGCTCTGTCTCGCCAGCGCTCCGGCTCCCGCCGCTCCCTGGCAAGCGACGAAATGATCATTACCGAGGCTGCAAGGAGCTTTCTCAAAGATTCACGGGTCATCGCGTTGAAATTTTGAGTAACATAGCCGCCTAACTAATTGGAACATCACCGCGCTGCCGTGGACTATACCTATGGATAGCGCTATCCCAACCCACAGAAGGAGACATCTCATGGCCTGGACCAAACCTGCTTACACCGACCTGCGTATCGGCTTCGAAGTCACCATGTACTTCGCCAGCCGCTGAGTTCTGCTTACGCATAATCGCAGTGCAACGCCTCGGCTCGCCGGGGCGTTTTATTTTCCGCGTTGAAATGATGGAGCGTTCATGTTCGTCCAGATTCTGGGTTCGGCCGCCGGTGGCGGTTTTCCGCAGTGGAACTGCAACTGCGTCAATTGCGCAGGCTTTCGCGACGGCAGCCTGAACGCCAAGGCCCGCACCCAATCGTCCATCGCGATTTCCGATGATGGCGTGAACTGGGTGTTGTGCAACGCCTCGCCGGACATCCGCGCGCAATTGCAAAGCTTTGCCCCGATGCAACCGGGCCGCGCCCTGCGCGACACCGGCATCAGCGCGATCATTCTGATGGACAGCCAGATTGACCACACCACCGGCCTGCTCAGCCTGCGCGAAGGCTGCCCGCATCAGGTCTGGTGCACGGACATGGTTCACGAAGACCTGAGCACCGGTTTCCCGCTGTTCAAAATGCTCACCCACTGGAACGGCGGGCTGGACTGGAACCGCATCGACCTCGATCAGAACTTCACGGTGGCGGCGTGCCCGAACCTGCGCTTCACTCCCCTGCCTTTGCGCAGTGCGGCACCACCGTACTCGCCGCACCGCTTCGACCCGCATCCGGGCGACAACATCGGCCTGATCGTCGAAGACCTCAACACCGGCGGCAAATTGTTCTACGCGCCGGGCCTGGGCAAAGTGGACGCGCCATTGCTGGAGATCATGGCCGGCAGCGACTGCCTGCTGCTTGACGGTACGCTGTGGGACGACGACGAAATGCAGCGTCGTGGCGTCGGCACCCGCACCGGTCGCGAGATGGGCCATCTGGCGCAGAACGGCCCTGGCGGCATGCTCGAAGTGCTGGAACAGCTTCCCGAGCAACGCAAAGTCCTTATTCATATCAACAACACCAACCCGATTCTCGACGAGGATTCGGCCGAGCGCGCAGAACTCGCGCGGCGCAATGTTGAAGTGGCGTTTGATGGCATGAGTATTGTGCTGTAGCTGATGGCCCCATCGCTGGCAAGCCAGCTCCCACATTGGATTTGTGGCGCATGCGAATCTCTGTGGGAGCCAGCCTGCTGGCGATGAGGCCCGAACAGTCACTTAAATTTCAACGGTTGTTTCCGGAGAACCGCAATGACCGACACCCCGCTGTCCCCCGCCGAATTCGAAGCGGCCCTGCGCGCCAAAGGCGCCTATTACCACATCTACCACCCCTACCATGTGGCGATGTACGAAGGCCGCGCCACGCGCGAGCAGATTCAGGGCTGGGTCGCCAACCGCTTCTACTATCAGGTGAACATTCCCCTGAAGGACGCGGCGATTCTCGCCAATTGCCCGGATCGGGAAATCCGTCGCGAGTGGATTCAGCGCCTGCTCGACCACGACGGCGCTCCCGGCGAAGATGGCGGCATCGAAGCCTGGCTGCGTCTAGGCCAAGCGGTCGGCCTCGACCCGGATCAATTGCGCTCGCAGGAACTGGTGCTGCCCGGCGTGCGTTTCGCCGTCGATGCGTACGTCAACTTCGCCCGCCGCGCCAGTTGGCAGGAAGCCGCCAGCAGTTCGCTGACCGAACTGTTCGCACCGCAGATCCACCAGTCGCGCCTCGACAGCTGGCCGCAACATTACCCGTGGATCGACCCGGCCGGTTATGAATACTTCCGCACCCGCCTCGGTCAGGCGCGGCGGGATGTCGAACACGGTCTGGCGATCACGCTCGAACATTACAAGACCCGCGAAGGCCAGGAACGCATGCTGGAAATTCTCCAGTTCAAACTGGACATTCTTTGGAGCATGCTCGATGCCATGAGCATGGCCTACGAACTGAACCGTCCGCCGTATCACAGCGTTACTGATCAACGGGTCTGGCATAAAGGAATCAGCTTATGAGTTTCGACCGCAGCAAAGTCCCGAGCTGGCGTCCCGGCTACCGCTTCCAGTACGAACCGGCACAAAAAGGCCACGTGCTGCTGTACCCGGAAGGCATGATCAAGCTCAACGACACCGCCGCGCTGATCGGTGGTTTGATCGACGGCGAACGAGACGTTGCGGCAATTATTGCCAAACTCGACGAGCAGTTCCCCGGCGTCCCCGAACTCGGTGGCGACATCGAGCAATTCATGGAGGTTGCCCGTGAGCAACACTGGCTCACCCTCGGCTGATCTGCCGGCCAAACCTGAAGTCGGCCTGCCGCTGTGGCTGCTCGCCGAGCTGACCTACCGCTGCCCGCTGCAATGCCCTTACTGCTCCAATCCGCTGGATTTCGCCGAGCAGGGCAAAGAGCTGACGACCGAACAGTGGATCAAGGTCTTCCGCGAAGCGCGGGAGATGGGCGCGGCGCAACTGGGCTTTTCCGGTGGTGAGCCGCTGGTGCGTCAGGATCTGGCCGAGCTGATTCACGAAGCGCGGCTGCTGGGTTTCTACACCAACCTGATCACCTCCGGCATCGGCCTGACCGAGCAGAAAATCAGCGACTTCAAGAAGGCCGGGCTCGATCACATCCAGATCAGTTTCCAGGCCAGCGACGAGCAAGTGAACAACCTGCTCGCCGGCTCGAAAAAAGCTTTCGCACAGAAGCTGGAAATGGCTCGCGCGGTGAAAGCCCATGGTTACCCGATGGTGCTGAACTTCGTTACTCATCGGCACAACATCGACAAGATCGACCGCATCATTGAGCTGTGCATTGCGCTGGAGGCCGACTTTGTCGAGCTCGCCACCTGCCAGTTCTATGGCTGGGCGCAGCTCAATCGCGTAGGCCTGTTGCCAACCCAAGAGCAACTGGTGCGCGCCGAACGCATCACCAACGAATACCGGGCGAAGCTGGAAGCCGAAGGGCACCCGTGCAAGCTGATTTTCGTCACCCCGGATTACTACGAAGAACGCCCGAAAGCCTGCATGAACGGCTGGGGCAGTATCTTTTTGACAGTGACACCTGACGGCACCGCGCTGCCCTGCCACGGCGCGCGTCAGTTGCCGGTACAGTTCCCCAATGTGCGCAATCACAGCATGCAGCACATCTGGTACGACTCGTTCGGCTTCAACCGTTTTCGCGGTTACGACTGGATGCCCGAGCCGTGCCGCTCGTGCGACGAGAAGGAAAAGGACTTCGGCGGCTGCCGCTGCCAGGCGTTCATGCTCACCGGCGATGCGAGCAACGCCGACCCGGTGTGCAGCAAGTCCGACCATCACGGCGTAATCCTCAAGGCCCGCGAAGAAGCCGAGAGCGCCACGCAGACCATCGAACAACTGGCCTTTCGCAATGAACGAAACTCACGCCTCATCGCCAAGGGCTGAGCCCTTCAGCGCCGCGCAAGCCGTCGCCGCCGGCGTCGATTTCGCCGAATTGCAGCTCGGCGCCAACGGCTTATTCTGGAATGAATATCGCCCACAGGATGCGGCATGCCGGATCTGGCACTGGCGCGATGGCGTGGCGCAATGTCTGACGCCGGATGGCTTCAGCGTGCGCAGCCGCGTGTACGAATATGGCGGTGGTGCGTTTTGTCTGACGCCTGACGGGGTGGTTTTCGTCAACGAGGCGGACCAGCAGGTGTATCGGCAAAACCTCAATGGTGCGCCTGAAGCACTGACCTCCGGCGATTGCCGCTTTGGTGATTTGCAGTATGCGTTCGGCCAGATCCTGGCGGTTGAGGAGCAGCGCGATCAACATCGATTGGTGGCGGTTGATCTGGCTGATGGTGTTCGGCACGTATTGGCTGAGGGCGCAGACTTTTATGCGTCGCCCCTGTTGAGCCCGGACGGCCAACGCCTGGCTTGGATCGAGTGGAGCAGACCGCATCAGCCTTGGACGTCGACTCGGTTGATGGTGGCCGAGCGTTCAACTGATGGCGCTTTTGGCTCGGCCCAGTGCATTGCCGGCGGCGAGATTGAAGAATCCATTCAACAACCGCGCTTTGACACCGAAGGTCGCCTGTATTGCCTGACCGACCGTGGCGGTTTTTGGCAACCCTGGGTGGAAACGCCCGACGGATTGAAACCATTGCTTGCCGCCCCGGCTGACCATGCGCCGGCACCGTGGCAACTCGGTGGCTGCACCTGGCTGCCGCTTGGCGATGTTTTCCTGGCCAGTTGGAGCGAAGGCGGATTCGGTCGCCTGACTCTTGGTGATGTAGATTTCACTGGCGACTACAGCCGCTTCCGTCATCTGGCTGCGGATCAGCAAAACATCTACTGCATTGCTGCCTCGCCGATCAGCCCCTCGGCGATCATTACCATCGATCGAAAGACGCACGAAGTTATCGTGTTGGCCGGCAGCATAGCGCCGTTGCCCGCCGAACACATCAGCCGTCCGCAAACCCTGCGTTATCCAAGCGGCTCGGGTGAGGCGCACGGTTTCTTTTACCCGGCCGTGGCCGCCGAGAAGACTCCGCCACTGGTGGTGTTCATCCACGGCGGCCCGACATCGGCCTGCTATCCGATGCTCGACCCGCGCATCCAGTACTGGACGCAGCGCGGTTTTGCCGTCGCCGATCTCAACTATCGCGGCAGCAGCGGTTATGGCCGGCAATATCGCCAGGCTTTGCATTGGCGATGGGGTGAAGTGGATGTCGAGGATGCGTGCAACGTCGTCGCGTATCTCGCCGACCAAGGCTTGATCGACGGGCAGCGCGCGTTCATCCGGGGCGGCAGCGCGGGCGGCTACACCACATTGTGTGCGCTGGCGTTCCAGCAAGTATTCCGCGCCGGGGCGAGTCTGTACGGTGTCAGCGACCCGGTTGCATTGGGCCGGGCAACGCACAAGTTCGAAGGTGACTATCTCGACTGGCTGATCGGCGATCCCGAGCGGGACGCCGAACGCTATGCCGCCCGCACGCCATTGCTTCACGCAGACAATATCAGCGTGCCAGTGATTTTCTTTCAGGGTGAACTGGATGCGGTGGTCGTGCCGCAGCAGACCCGCGACATGGTCGCAGCGCTTGAGCGCAACGGCATTCCGGTCGAAGCCCATTACTATGCCGATGAACGCCACGGCTTCCGCCGCGCCACCAATCAGGCGCATGCGCTGGACCAGGAGTGGCAGTTTTATCGGCGGGTGATGGGGTTTGCAGACTGAAATCCGGGGTTGCCCGAATCGCTAGCAGGCTAGCTGTGATCTCTCTGTAGGTTGTTCACTCGGGGCTTTTCCGGGAAATTGGAGGTGCGAACCAAACCAAGCCCCCGGAGGCCCCGAGTGAACACTCATAAAAATGCCCGATTAACTGTTTCTGGTCGAGCCCTTCTTGTTCAAAGAGTCCTCACAGAGGGTTTGAGAGTTGAAGAGGTGGCCAAGGCCCAGGGGGTCAGCGTTCGCACTGCCTACAAGTGGATAAACCGCTATCGAACCGAAGGCGAAAAAGGTCTCCAGGATCGCTCATCCCGCCCGGCTTCCTGTCCGCACGCTACTGCCCCAGAGTGTCTGGAGAAAATCATCAAGCTTCGCCGTGAGCGAAAAACCTATGGCGAAATCAGTAAGTCTTTGAAGGTGGGGCATAGCACGGTAGGCAGGATATTGAGCCGCAACGGACTCAATCGCCTGGCTTATCTGGAACCGCCAGTTGCGGTTATTCGCTACGAATACTCTCAGCCGGGAGGCTTGCTGCACTTGGATATCAAGAGGCTGGGGCGCTTTAACAAACCTGGTCATCGAGTGACAAAAGACCGTCTGAAAGGCCGTTCTTACCATGTGGGTTGGGAGTTTGGACATGTTGCCATCGACGACCATAGTCGAGTGGCGCACTGTGGTTTATACCCAGACCAAACCGCTCGTAGCGCCTGCCTCGCGCTGATCCGGGCCCTGCGTTACTACAAAACGCTCGGCGTGAAATTCGAGCGGGTAATGACCGATAACGGCCCTTGCTACAAATCCAGGAGCTTCAAGCGCCTGTGCCGGCGGCTGCGGCTTAAGCACATCTTTACCAAGCCTTACACCCCGCGCACGAATGGCAAGGCAGAGCGATTTATACAGACCGCTCTGCGCGAATGGGCCTACGCCAGAAGTTATGAAAGCTCAGATCAACGCGCGACGTATCTGATGCCTTGGTTGCACAGGTACAACTGGCATCGCCCGCATGCCAGTTTGAGTTATTTACCACCGATTAGCCGAATAGCATCCGTGAACAACGTGGTGGGTTTACACAGCTAGCCTGCTAGCGATGGCGGCCTATCGGCTGACGCTGAACTCAGCGCTTGGCGATGATATACACCGCATGCACGATCCCCGGAATGTACCCGCACAGCGTCAGCAGAATGTTCAACCAGAACGCCCCGCCAAACCCGACCTGCAGAAACACACCCAGTGGCGGCAACAGAATAGCGATGATGATGCGAATAAAGTCCATGGGGCAGCTCCTGAATGGGGGTTGGCTCACTTGAGCCATACAAGCTAATCGACCTGCGCCGTTCGTCAGGGTTCAGTGCGTCTGCCATTTCATCGCCACCCTCCCCAAAAAAACGCCCCACGCCAAAAGCAATCAGGCGTGGGGCGTGCGTTATACCGCGAGACGGTTCTGGAAAATCGGGTAGGAAATGTCAGCTCAAACAGCAATCCCGTTGCGGCATTGCAACTGTGCGGTGCGCACTCGGGAGAATGCGCGGCCCAGGCGCAGGAGCATTTCGTCGATGTTGGTTTTGCTCACGGTGAGGGCCGGGGTGAAGCGCAGGCAGTTGGCTTGCGGGGCGTTGAGCAGCAGGCCTTCGTGCAGGGCGGCGTGGACTACGGCGTTGGCGCAGTCGTCTGACAGGGTCAGTCCGTAAAACAAGCCTTGGCCGCGCAGGTCGCCGTGCTCGTAGCGGTGTGCCAATCGGGCCAGGCCTTCGCGCAGGTGCTGGCCGTTTTCTCTGACCTGGGCGAGAAAGCTGCGGTCCTGCACGCTATCAAGTACGACCAGGCCCGCCGCCGTCATCAACGCATTGCCGTGATGCGTGCCGCCCAACTCACCCGTGTCAAAACAACAAGCCTTGCCCCGCGCCAGCAGCGCCGCCAAGGGGACACCGCCGCCGAGACCTTTGCCGAGCACGACGATATCGGCGCGCACGCCGTAGGACTGTTCGGCAAGCAAGTTGCCGCAGCGGCCAATGCCGGTTTGCACTTCGTCGAGGATCAGCAGAATGCCCAAGTCACGGCACAGGCGTTCGACACCTTTGAGGTAATGCTCGCTAGCCGCAATCACCCCGGCATCGCTCTGGATCGGTTCGAGCATGATCGCCACGGTCTGCGCATCGACGGCCGCATGCAGCGCCGGCAAATCGTTGAACGGCACCTGATCGAAACCCGGCAGCAACGGCGCGAAACGGTTCGCCAGGTTGCAGCTGTCCGAGGCGGAGATCGTCGCCAGACTCCGGCCATGACAGCCCTGTTTGGCGACGATGATCCGCGAAGCACCGCCGCGATGCAGTTGTCCCCATTTGCGCGCCAGTTTGATCGCCGCTTCACAGGCCTCGCTGCCGCTGTTGAGCAGATAGGCCTGATCGCTGCCGGTGCTGGCACACAGACGCTCGGCGAGGCTGAGCATGCCGCGATTGTGCAGATTGAAACCGGGGTTGATCAGCGCCTGCGCCTGGTTGGCAATGGCTTTGACCAGCGCCGACGGACTGTGCCCGAGACTGTTGGCCCCGCCGGCCTGGGAAAAGTCGAGGTAGGCACGGTCCTGGCTGTCCCACAGCCATGAACCCTGCCCGCGGACGAACACTTGCTGTGGACGCTGGACGCTAGGCATCAGGCGCTCAGCGCTGAGGTCACCGTCAGCCTCGGTTGCGCTGTTGTCCATCACGAGGTCATCGAGATTCGGCGCCTGGCGCCGCAAACTGAACAGATTCATCGAAAAACACCTCGCTCGAGGTGTTTTGAACTGCCTATGCAAACCCTGTCGAAGCGAACGCTGATCATCGCGCTTTCTGACCCTGTAAGCCTTATGAATGCGGTTAGACTAGGCTCACCGAAGGCTCCGGGCCATTTCGATTTATCAGCCATTTCGATAAGCATTACTTATGGATTTCAAACAACTGCGTTATTTCGTCGCGGTCTACGAAGAGGGCCATGTCGGCCGTGCCGCCGAGCGCCTGTCGATCTCGCAACCGGCGCTGTCGCAACAGATCCGCCACCTCGAACAGAACCTCGACGTCACCTTGTTCGAGCGCAGCAGCAAGCGCCTGCTGCCGACGCTTGCCGCGCACACCTTGTACAACCACGCGTTGCCGCTGCTCGACGGTTTGCAACGGGCGCGCGAGGCGCTGGGCAACTTCAAGGGCCAGGCGTTGCGCACCCTGGCGATCGGCGTATTGCAGACAGTGCACACCAGCCTGGTGCCGCAGATGCTTGAACGGGTGCGCAAGGCGCAACCGCATCTGGTGGTGCAGATCTACGAGCTGACGGGACTGGAAATCGAGCGGCGTCTGCTCAACGGTTCGCTGGACATTGGCATCAGCTATCTGCCCCCGCGCCAACCGGGTCTGCACGGTGTGATGCTCTATGAAGACGAACTGACCTTGGTGATTCCGGCGGACCATCCGTTGCGTGAGTTCAAGAAAGTCTCGATGCGCCAGGCAGCCGAGTTGCCGATGTTGCTGCTGGGTGAGGAGTTTCAGATCCGCCAGATCTGGCAGGCGCAACTGGCCAGCCTCGGTCGGCGCCCGCAGGTACAGGCGGAACTGAACAATATGGTGGGGATTCTCGACAGCCTGCCGCACACCCGATTGGCGACGGTGCTGCCGGGGCAATCCCAGCGGCAGTACGACGATGAGGATCTGCTGTGGAAACCGCTGAGCGAGCCACGGGTGCCGCTGAAGGTCGGCCTGGTGTGTCGCGATGTGCAACGCCAGCAGGCGTCACTCACGTTGCTTCGCGGTTTACTCGAAGAGGTGCTGGAGCGCGAAGTGAAACCGGCGCTGGATCCGCTGGCCTGAATCTTTTCTTCAGGCAAAAGAAAACCCCGCCGAAGCGGGGCTTTGCAGACTGTTTCCCTGACATCCATTTCACTCCGCCACCCTGGCAGAATCCTACGTGTCCGTGTTGTTGCTTTGCGCTTCCTGCGCGACGTCCATGAAATGTAGATTAGCCGTGGATCCAATTGGCGACTATGGGAGAACAGCAGCACGTCATGTAAGCGAATGCTTACATGACGCTATCGCATCAGAATTGCGCGGCATCCAGCAGGAACAACGACTCGCTGCCGGCCTTCACTGAGGCGCTCAACGAGTGGATGCGCGGCAGTAGACGGGCGAAATAGAAGCGTGCGGTGCCCAGCTTGCTCGCGTAGAAATCTTCCTGCGCTTCTTTGCCCAGCGCGGCCTTGGCCATCAGTGCCCACATGTAGGCGTACGCCGTGTAACCGAATGCTTGCAAATATTCGACAGAGGCCGCGCCGATTTCGTTCGGATTATTTTTCGCTCGGTCCAGCAACCATGAAGTCAGCTCGTCCAGGGTATCGACTGCGTCGTTCAAAGGCTTGGTGAATTCGCCCAGATCGGCGCTCGCGGTAGCAGTGAAATGGCGGATCTCATCGGCGAACAATTGATAGAACGCACCGCCGCTGCCGACGATCTTGCGCCCGACCAGGTCCAGCGCCTGAATGCCGTTGGTGCCTTCGTAGATCTGCGTGATGCGCACGTCACGCACCAGTTGCTCCTGGCCCCACTCGCGAATGTAGCCATGGCCGCCGAAGATCTGCTGGCCGTGCACCGTGGTTTCCAGGCCCAGGTCAGTGAGGAACGCCTTGGCCACCGGCGTCAGCAGTGCGACCAGATCTTCCGCACGCTTGCGCGTCGCCGGGTCTTCGCTGAACTTGGCGGTGTCGAGTTGCATCGCCACGTACGTGGAGAACGCCCGGCCGCCTTCGTTCGAGGCTTTCATGGTCAGCAGCATGCGTCGCACGTCCGGGTGAACGATGATCGGATCAGCGACCTTGTCCTTGTTCTGCGCGCCGGTCGGCGAACGGCTTTGCAGGCGGTCGCGGGCATATTCAACCGCGTTCTGGTAGGAACGCTCGCCGGTCGCCAGGCCCTGAATACCCACGCCCAGACGCTCGTAGTTCATCATCGTGAACATCGCGGCGAGGCCTTTGTTCGGCTCGCCGACCAGATAGCCCACGGCTTCGTCGAAGTTCATCACACAGGTCGCGGACGCCTGGATGCCCATCTTGTGTTCGATCGAACCGCAGTTGGCCGGGTTGCGCGCGCCGAGGCTGCCATCGGCATTGACCATGAACTTCGGCACCAGGAACAGCGAAATGCCCTTCGGACCCGCCGGGGCGTCCGGCAGCTTGGCCAGCACCAGGTGGATGATGTTCTCGGTGAGGTCGTGTTCGCCGCCAGTGATGAAGATCTTGGTACCGCTGACCTTGTAGGAACCGTCAGCCTGTGGCTCGGCCTTGGTGCGAATAATCCCCAGGTCGGTGCCGGCGTGCGGCTCGGTCAGGCACATGGAACCGGCCCAGATCCCCGCGTACATGTTCGGCAGGTACGCGGCTTTCAGCTCTTCGCTGGCGTGGGCGTTGATCGACAGGCAGGCGCCGGCTGTCAGCATCGGATACAGACCGAACGCCAGGCTGGCGGAGTTGACCATTTCTTCGACCTGAGCCGACACGGCCTTGGGCATGCCCATGCCGCCGTAGGCCGGATCACCGCCGACGCCGACCCAACCGCCTTCGGCATAGGTCTGATACGCCTCGGGGAAACCGGCCGGCGTAGTCACGGCACCGTCGGCCCAGTGGCAGCCTTCTTCGTCAGCGGCGCGGCTCAGCGGGGCGATGCTTTTGCTGGTGACCTTGCCGGCTTCTTCGAGAATCGCTTCAACGGTTTCGGCGTCGACGGTCTCGGCCAGCGCCGGCAGTTCGGCCCAGAGTTTGGCGACTTCGAACACTTCATTGAGGACGAAGCGCATATCGCGCAGCGGCGCTTTGTAGTCGGCCATGGCAAACCTCGCAGGATCTGGAATAGGTGATTCGTGGAATGATGTTTTCTGTGAGCCGGAGTGTACCTCAACAACTTTTGCGACACATAGGGTCAGGCCATGACTGATTTGTTATTTTTAGTCATCGACAGATGTCCAAAAAAGAAGCCCGCAATCAGCGGGCTCTTTGTGCCGCAAACCCTTAGAGCGCGAACAGCTCCGCCGGCAATTGCATCAGGCAATCGCTGCCCGCCTCGATCGCCGCGCGGTGTGCAGCGGTGCGTGGCAGCAGGCGCTTGAAGTAAAACTCGGCCGTCGCCAGTTTGCCACGCAGAAAATCCGCCTCGCCTGTGCCCGCTTCCAGTTGCGCCTGCGCCACCAGGGCCATGCGCAACCACAGATAGCCGAGAATGATGTAGCCGCTGTACATGAGGTAATCGACAGACGCGGCGCCGACTTCGTCGGGATTTTTCATCGCCGCCATGCCGACCTTCAGGGTCAGATCGCCCCACTGCTGATTCAACTCGTTGAGCTGAGCAACAAAAGCGCCCAGTTGCGCATGCTCGGCGTTGGCGGCGCAGAACTTGTGGACGATTTTGGTAAAGCCGCGCAGCAACTTGCCCTGGCTGCCGAGCACCTTGCGCCCGAGCAGGTCCAGCGCTTGAATGCCATTGGTGCCTTCATAGATAGGCGCGATGCGGCAGTCACGCACCAGTTGCTCCATGCCCCATTCGCGAATGAAACCATGGCCACCAAACACCTGCATGCCGTGGTTGGTCACCTCCAGCCCGGTGTCGGTCATGAACGCTTTACAGATCGGGGTGAGGAATGCCAACAGATCTTCGGCGTCCTGACGCGCCTCGGCGTCGCTGCTCAGATGCGCGCTATCGAGGAGCTGGGCGGTGAAATAAGTCAGTGCCCGATTGCCTTCGTTGAAGGCTTTCATGGTCAGCAGCATGCGCCGTACGTCCGGGTGGACGATGATCGGATCGGCGGCTTTGTGCGGCGCTTTCGCGCCGGTCAGCGAGCGCATCTGCAAGCGGTCGTTGGCGTACTTGATCGCGCCTTGAAAGCTCGCCTCGCCCAGACACAAGCCCTGCATGCCGGTGCCGAGGCGTGCGTGGTTCATCATGGTGAACATGCAGTTCAGGCCCTTGTTCGGCTCGCCGATCAGAAAGCCTTTGGCGCCATCGAAATTCAACACGCAGGTGGCCGAGGCCTTGATGCCCATCTTGTGTTCGATCGAACCACAGGAAACACCGTTGCGCTCGCCCGCTTCGCCCGCCGCATCGGGCAGGAACTTGGGCACGATGAACAGCGAGATGCCCTTGGTCCCGGCCGGCGCGTCCGGCAGTTTGGCCAGGACCAGATGAATGATGTTGTCGCTCATGTCGTGCTCGCCGGCAGAAATGAAAATCTTGCTGCCGGTGATCGCGTAGCTACCGTCGACCTGCGGCACGGCGCGGGTCTTGATGATGCCCAGATCGGTGCCGCAATGCGCTTCGGTCAGACACATGGTGCCGGTCCATTGCCCGGCGGTGAGTTTGCTCAGGTAGGTGTTTTTCTGTTCGCTGCTGCCATGGGCATGGATCGCCGACATGGCGCCGTGGGTCAGGCCCGGGTACATGCCCCAGGATGTGTTGCTGGAGCCGACCATCTCGCTGATCACCAGCCCCAGCGAACTCGGCAGGCCCTGGCCGCCATAGGTCGGATCTGCAGCCAGACCGTGCCAGCCACCCTCCACGTATTGTGCGAAGGCTTGCTTGAAGCCTGTAGGCGTTGTCACCACACCGTTGTCGAAATGGCAGCCCTCTTCGTCACCGCTGCGATTGAGCGGCGCGAGCACGTTCTCACAGAACTTCGCGCCCTCCTCAAGGATCGCGTTGATCATGTCCGGACTGGCGTCATGGGCGCCGAGGGTGGCGTAATTGCTGTGAAAGTCGAAGACGTGGTCGATCAGAAAGCGCATGTCGCGCAGGGGAGCTTTGTACTCAGGCATGGTGGCTTCTCCGTCAGCAGATCGATTCAACCTACTGCCGGCCACCGCACCCGACAATCATTGTGCAGGCGCTGAATGCGCCGTCATCACTCAACCCGCAGCGGTGTCCATGCGCACCGCGCCGCGGCGATTCTGCCCGAATGCCATCACGCAGTTACGCCCGGCGCCCTTGGCGCTGTACAGCGCCTGGTCGGCGGACTTGAGCACTTCTTCCGGCGTGCGTTGTTCCAGCCGTTCGGCGACGCCGATACTCACAGTGACCGACACTGCGGACGCTCCTGACCCTGCGCGGCGCTGACGACCTTGCAGGTCATCCTGCGGGCGGTTTTCCTGGTTGCGCAATTGAATGCTGTAGGACGCAATCGACTCGCGGATCACCTCCAGGTGCGGCATGCATTCCTCGAGGGTCTTGCCTGCGAACACCAGGGCAAATTCCTCCCCGCCATAGCGATATGCCCTACCGCCACCGCTGATTTTTGACAGTTTGCTGGCGACCAGACGCAGGACCTGGTCACCGACGTCGTGGCCGTGGGTGTCGTTGAATTTCTTGAAATGGTCGACGTCACTCATCGCCAACACATAATTGCGCCCCAGGCGCTGCATGCGTTCGTTGAGCGCACGACGGCCCGGCAGACCGGTGAGCTCATCGCGAAAGGCCATTTGATAAGCCTCATGCGCAACGGCAGCGGCAATCATCAACATCACCTGACTGCACATGATGTTCAGCGTAAACGGCAGAATGAAGGTTTTCGGTAGCATCCAGAACACGCCGAGCAAGCCGACCAGTTGCGCCGCGTGCAGCGGTCGCGGGTGGCGCCAGTACTGCCAGGCCAGCAGCAGGAACGACGAGATGAACACCGGATAGGACAGCTGGATCAGGCTCATCCACGCCCCGTGCAGCGCTGGCCAGCGGATTTCCGACAGCCACATCAGCAGCGCCTGGGGATAACTTTGCTCCAGCCCCAGCGCCACGCTGCCGAAGGCCAGCAGCACGGCAAAGCGCGCGACCATGTCCTGAAACAGGTGCGTGCGTTCCTGCCACGCCGCAAACAGGCCGAACAACAGCGGCAGGAGCAGACACACCAGATGAAACACCACCGCAGCGTCTTCACGGACCTTGCCGTTGTCGCGGTAATAATCGGTCTGGGTGTCGAGCAAAAAGTAGGCGATGTACACGGTGAGCATCAGAAACAGCTCACGCTGGCGTCGGTAAACCGCGCAATACGCACCGCCCAGCAGCAACACCAGAGTTGGCAGCACGTTGAACAGCGAAGTGAAGAACACACTGAGGTCTTTGACGTACGCAGCCGCCAACCCCGCCAGTAACAGCAGCAGTGAGGGGAGGAAATGACTGAAACGTACAGCGGAAGAACGCGGCAAGGGTAAAGCTCCGACCCGTCATGGCAAAGAGATAGCATTGTGCCTGCAATGTGCTCGTTTGAGCACTCACAATGTGATCCAGATCACATGCTGCCTCTGTAACGGCAGAAGCCCTGACTATCTGAGCGAATCGGCAATAAAAAAAACCGCTGCCCCTCACAGGGCAGCGGTTTCAGCGGACAGCGGCAGGACTTAGTAGCCCAGCGCGAAGTCTTCTTCTTTCATGTCCATCAGGTTGTTGGCGCCCGACAGCATAGTGGCCACGTGGGTGCGGGTACGCGGCAGGATGCGCTGGAAATAGAAGCGCGCGGTCTGCAGCTTGGCGGTGTAGAACGCCGCATCGCCAGTGCCTTCTGCCAGCTTCTCGGCAGCCAGACGTGCCATGTCGGCCCAGAAGTACGCCAGGCAGGCATAACCGGAGTACATCAGGTAATCCACGGAGGCCGCGCCGACTTCTTCGCGATCTTTCATGGCGGCCATACCGACCTTCATGGTCAGCTCGCCCCATTCCTTGTTCAGTGCAGCCAACGGTGCGACGAATTCCTTGACGGCTTCGTTGCCTTCGTTGTTCTGGCAGAACTTGTGCACGATCTTGGTGAAACCCTTGAGGGCTTCGCCTTGGGTCATTAGCACTTTACGGCCCAGCAGGTCGAGGGCCTGGATACCGGTGGTGCCTTCGTACAGCATCGAAATGCGGCTGTCGCGAACGTTTTGCTCCATGCCCCACTCAGCGATAAAACCGTGGCCGCCGTAGATTTGCACGCCGTGGTTGGCGGCTTCGAAACCAACTTCGGTCATGAAGGCTTTGGCAATCGGCGTCATGAACGCCAGCAGTGCGTCGGCTTTCTTTTTCTCTTCTTCGTCGACGCCGTATTTGACGATGTCGACCTGTTTCGCGGTGAAGTACACCATTGCACGGTTGCCTTCGGCGAAGGCTTTCATGGTCAACAGCATGCGGCGTACGTCAGGGTGGACGATGATCGGGTCTGCGGCTTTGTCCGGCGCTTTCGGGCCAGTCAGCGAACGCATTTGCAAGCGATCGCGAGCGTATTTCAGGCCACCCTGGAAACCGATCTCGGCGTGGGCCAGACCTTGCAGCGCGGTGCCCAGACGTGCGGTGTTCATAAAGGTGAACATGCAGTTCAGGCCTTTGTTCGCCGGGCCGATCAGGTAACCGGTGGCGCCGTCGAAGTTCATCACGCACGTGGCGTTGCCGTGGATGCCCATCTTGTGTTCCAGCGAACCGCAGGTCACTGCGTTGCGTGCACCGACGGTGCCATCAGCATTCGGCATGAACTTGGGAACGATGAACAGCGAGATGCCTTTGGTGCCAGCCGGTGCGTCCGGCAGGCGGGCCAGTACGATGTGGACGATGTTATCGGCCATGTCGTGTTCGCCGGCCGAGATGAAGATCTTGGTGCCGGAGACTTTGTAGGAACCGTCAGCCTGTGGTTCGGCCTTGGTGCGCAGCATGCCCAGGTCGGTACCGCAATGCGGTTCGGTCAGGCACATGGTGCCGGTCCATTCGCCGGAGACCAGTTTGGTCAGATAGGCTTCCTGCTGTTCAGGGGTGCCGTGCTCGGAGATGGTGTTCATTGCGCCGTGCGACAGGCCTGGGTACATGCCCCACGACCAGTTGGCCTCGCCAACCATTTCGCTCACCGCCAGACCCAACGACTCCGGCAGGCCTTGACCGCCATGCGCTACGTCGTGCGCCAGGCTTGGCCAGCCACCTTCGACGAATTGCTTGTACGCCTCTTTGAAGCCGGTCGGGGTTTTCACCCCGGATTCGCTCCACGTGCAACCTTCGAGGTCGCCCACGCGGTTCAGCGGTGCCAGTACCTGCTCACAAAACTTGGCGCCTTCTTCGAGAATGGCGTCAACCATGTCCGGAGTTGCGTCTGCGCAAGCCGGAAGGCTCTGATAGTGCGCTTCGTAGCCGAGCAGTTCGTCACGAACGAAGCGAATATCACGCAAGGGGGCCTTGTAGTCAGGCATAGCGATAAACCTCTGCTGATGTAACCGGGAATGAACGACCGCGTTGATTTGTTGTGACGGTCAAACAGTTGTTTGAAACATACGTTTACGCCGAAATCTTGTCAAGCGGCGTTCTTTTGCCATTTGTCTTCGGTTTTTTTCAAAGGCGCGCGCGGCAAATCGCCACAGACTCGAATGAGTCGCGGGTGCCCTGGAAAAGATTAGTTGAGAGAGAAGGACTTACAACGAAAACGCCGCGACAAGGCGCGGCGTTCACTAGCGAAACGAGAAACGGATCAAGCGAAGGTGTCGATGATTGTCCCGAGCATTTCGTCGGAAGCCTTGGCCACCTTCACGCCCAGCTCTGCCTGGACCTTGCCTTGGGCCATCTCGACGATATTGCTGGCCAGATCCGATTGCTGAGCGCGATCCACTCCGCGCAGACGGTCGACCTGCACTTCGGACGACTGGCTGGTCACCGAACGTTCGATGGTGTTGTTGGCGATCTGGCTGGCAGCCTGATCGACGCGGTTTTGTCCGCTCTGAATCGAGCTCAGACCTGCGTAAAAAGCGGTACTACCGGAGATTTCCATAACAGCTCTCATCCCTGGAAAGGATCAACAGGCGCCATTGAAGCAGAGCCGCCAGAAAAACACCCGTCAAAAACACTAATGGCACAGTGCCTGCCCATAGAAAAAAGCTTAGTCGAGCAGATCCAGTTGCAAATGCTCGGCCACGGCTTCGGCGCTCGGCGCCTTGAGTTTCGGCACGCGGCCCAGGCACGGCGCCGGAATTCGCTCAGCCAGTGTCGCCAGGTTCTCTTCAAGCCGCGAGGTTTTCGGGTCGATGATATTCGCCACCCATCCGGCCAATTGCAGGCCATCCCGAGCAATTGCCTCGGCCGTGAGCAAGGCATGGCTGATGCAACCCAACCGCACGCCGACCACCAGAATCACCGGCAGCTTCAGCGCGATCGCCAGATCCGACAGATTATCCTGATCGGCCAACGGCACTCGCCAGCCGCCGGCACCTTCGATCAAGGTGAAATCGGCATTCATGGCAATAATCCCGCGCATCGGTGCCAACAACGATTGCACGGTCAACGCCACCCCCGCTTCGCGCGCCGCCAGATGCGGGGCGATCGCCGGTTCGAAGGCCAGCGGATTGACCTGTTGATACGTCAGCGGCAACGAACATTCGGCCAGCAGCGCCAGCGCATCGGCGTTGCGCAAACCCTTGGGCGTGACTTCGCACCCGGACGCCACCGGTTTGCCCGCCGCTGTACTCAACCCCACCGAGCGCGCCGCGTGCAGCAAACCGGTGGCGACGGTGGTTTTGCCGACATCGGTGTCGGTGCCGGTGATGAAATAGGCTGCGCTCATACGGGTTTCTCCAACACGGCGTAGACCACCTGATAAGTCGCCGGCAATCCCGACGCCTTGCGGAACCGCTCGTAAGCCTCGACCAGCCCGAGAATCCGCGCGCGCCCGGTCAAACCACCTGGCCGCCCGGGATTAAGATTGTGCGCGCCCAGCGCTTTCAACTCATGGGTCAGGCTGCGCACATCCGGGTAATGCAGCACGTGCGGCTGATTCGCCAAACTCAACGTACGCAGGCCACTGGCTGCGCACGCCCGCTCATATCGAGCAAATTCGCGGAAGCGGTTGACATGCACCAGCCCGTCGACTTGCCGCCAGCTCTCGCGCAGCTCGAACAACGTCCCTGTGCAAAGACTAGCAAATGCAAAAATTCCGCCCGGTTTCAGTACGCGCAACGCCTCGCTGAGCACCGCCTCGAAATCCGCGCACCACTGCACCGCGAGGCTGGAGAAGATCAGATCACAGGTCGAATCCTGCAACGGCAGGCGCTCCGCATCGCCGGCAATGAAGTGCTCGGCGCCGCCCAGCGGCCGCGCGTGGTTGAGCATGCCTTGAGCAATATCCAGCGCCAGCCCCTGGCCTTCGGCAAAACGCGCGGCCAGCGCGCGGGTGAAATAGCCGGTGCCACAGCCCAGATCCAGCCAACGTGCGGGGACGAAATCCAGCGGTAGACGCGCGAGCAACTCTGTACCGACATCACGCTGCAACTCGGCGACGCTGTCATAACTGGCCGCTGCACGTGAAAAAGATGCGGCAACCTGACGCTTGTCGGGCAAGCCGCCAGGCAGCACAAGGGACAAATCAGTCATCGGCGCACTCGTGTAGAAAAGCCTGGATTGCGCCCGCCAGTCCGTGGGGGTCTTCCAGAAGAAACGCATGGCTGGCCTGTTCGATCAGGCCAATTTCGATATCCGGCAACAACGCAAACAAGGCCCCGGCGGCTTCCGCAGGCACCAGACCGTCCTGGCCGGCGAACACGTGCAACTGCGGACCGCGAAACGCTTGCAGCGCCTCGCGAATATCCATCTGCGCGAGCAATTCCAGCCCGGCCATCAATGCGGCAGGCGAGGTGTTTGGCGCCGCGCCGAGCAACAGGCGCGACAGTCCACGCGGATCTTGCGCACCCTGGGCGCACAGCAGCGAAAAGCGTTTGAGAGTCGCGCGCGGGTCGGCCTGGCACCCGGCCAGAAACGCATCGAACGTTTCGCCCGGCATCGCACTCGGCCACTGCTCATGGGCGACAAAACTAGGGTTGCTCGCCAGCGTCAGCACGCCGCAGCAATGCTCGCCACGGCGCGCTGCCAGCTCGGCCGCCAGCATGCCGCCCAGCGACCAGCCGCCAAGCCACACGTTTTGAGGAATACGTTCATCGAGTTCATCGAGCCAGTCCTGCGGGTCACTGGAATCCAGCTCCGGCAACGGCTCGATGCTGACCGTCAGATGCTCGTCCAGCCCTTGCAATGCCGCCGCTAAAGGTTCCATTGGCGAAATGCCAAGCCCCCAACCGGGTAGCAAAATCAGACGATCACGCATGGCTGGACTCCGACGATAGCCGGGCGAAGCAGTCGGCCAGTCCTTCTAACAATAGCTGTACCTGCGCCTCGCTGTGGGCGGCGGTCAGGGTCACGCGCAGCCGCGCGCTGCCGGCGGGCACGGTCGGCGGGCGGATTGCCGTGACCATCAACCCGCGCTCGCGCAGCATCTGCGACAGGCGCACTGCACGCCCGGCATCGCCAATCAGGATCGGCTGAATCGGCGTGAAGCTGTCCATCAATTGCAGACCGATCTGCTCGGCGCCGTGGCGGAACTGGCGGATCAACGTCTGCAGATGTTCGCGACGCCAGTGTTCGCTGCGCAACAGCTCGAGGCTTTTCAGCGTCGCGCAGGCCAACGCCGGTGGCTGGCTGGTGGTGTAGATGTACGGGCGGGCGAACTGGATCAGCGTTTCGATCAGTTCTTCGCTGCCGGCGACAAAGGCGCCTGCCGTACCGAAGGCTTTGCCGAGGGTGCCGACCAGTACCGGCACGTCTTCCTGGCTGAGGCCGAAATGCTCGACGATGCCTGCGCCCGTCGCGCCGAGCGGGCCGAAACCGTGGGCGTCATCGACCATCAACCAGGCACCCTTGGCCTTGGCTTCTCGGGCCAATGCCGGCAGATCGGCGATATCGCCGTCCATGCTGAACACGCCATCGGTGACCACCAGGGTATTGCCGGTAGCTTTCTCCAGACGATTGGCCAGGCTTTGCGCGTCGTTATGCAGATAGCGATTGAAGCGCGCACCCGACAACAGACCGGCATCCAGCAGCGAAGCATGATTGAGCCGGTCCTCGAGCACTGTATCGCCCTGCCCGACCAGCGCTGTGACTGCGCCAAGATTGGCCATGTAACCGGTGGTGAACAACAGCGCACGCGGCCGGCCGGTCAGGTCCGCCAGCGCTTCTTCGAGTGCGTGATGCGGGCCGCTGTGGCCGATCACCAGGTGCGAGGCGCCACCGCCGACGCCCCAACGCTCGGCCCCGGCGCGCCAGGCTTCGATCACTTGCGGGTGATTGGCCAGGCCCAGGTAATCGTTGTTGCAGAAGGCCAGCAACGGTTTACCGTCGACCACCACTTGCGGCCCCTGCGGGGATTCAAGCAGCGGGCGCTGGCGGTAGAGGTTTTCGGCACGACGGGCGGCAAGGCGTGCGGCGAGATCGAAAGACATGCAGGCCTCGAAAAAATCAGAACACATGAATCCAGATAGACACGGCACCTGTGGGAGCGGGCTTGCCAGCGATGAGGGCTGCGCATTCAGCATCCATGTCGACAGTCAGTCCGCTATCGCTGGCAAGCCAGCTCCCACAGGTGCTTGCATCGCTTCAAAATCAGACGGCAGCGTTATAGAACTGCTCGCTGCTCTTCTGCTCCACCAATGCCTGCTCGATCGCCGCCTGATGGACTTCATCGGCATGTTCTTCGCGCGCTTCCGGCTGGATGCCCAGGCGGGCGAACAGCTGCATGTCCTTGTCCGCCTGCGGGTTGGCGGTGGTGAGCAGCTTGTCGCCGTAGAAAATCGAGTTGGCGCCGGCGAAAAACGCCAGCGCCTGCATCTGCTCGTTCATCGCTTCGCGACCGGCCGACAGGCGTACGTGGGATTGCGGCATGAGGATGCGCGCCACGGCGAGCATGCGGATGAAATCGAACGGATCGATGTCTTCGGCATTTTCCAGCGGGGTGCCGGCGACCTTGACCAGCATGTTGATCGGCACCGATTCCGGATGCTCTGGCAGGTTGGCCAGTTGAATCAGCAGATTGGCGCGGTCATCCAGCGACTCGCCCATGCCGAGAATGCCGCCGGAGCAGATTTTCATGCCCGACTCACGCACGTAAGCCAGCGTCTGCAGGCGCTCGCTGTAAGTGCGCGTGGTGATGATGCTGCCGTAGAACTCCGGCGAGGTGTCGAGGTTGTGGTTGTAGTAGTCGAGGCCAGCCTTGGCCAGCGCCTCGGTCTGCTCCTGGTCCAGTCGGCCGAGGGTCATGCAGGTTTCGAGGCCCATGGCTTTCACGCCTTCGACCATTTTCAGCACGTAGGGCATGTCTTTCGCCGATGGATGTTTCCACGCGGCGCCCATGCAGAAGCGTGTCGAGCCGATGGCTTTGGCGCGCGCCGCCTCTTCGAGGACTTTCTGCACTTCCATCAGCTTTTCTTTTTCCAGACCGGTGTTGTAGTGACCGGACTGCGGGCAGTACTTGCAGTCTTCCGGGCAGGCGCCGGTCTTGATCGACAGCAGCGTCGAGACTTGAACGCGGTTGGCGTTGAAGTGCGCGCGGTGCACCGTTTGCGCCTGGAACAGCAAGTCGTTGAATGGCTGTACGAAGAGTGCTTTGACTTCGGCCAGAGACCAATCGTGACGCAGGGTGGCGGTGGTGCTCGCGCTCATGGGCAATTCCTTGGTTATGCTTGGCTGGCGCCGGGGAAACGGAATACCCACAGGCGCTACACGGATGTTCGGCATATTTAAGGAAGTGTCATGCGCTGTCAACCACGATACGAAGGACCGGTTTACATCTGTTTAAAAAACGTACAGACCTGCTTGTTGTGTGATGAGCCCGCAGAAGCAGAAATGCCAATCTGCGTGGCCTGCGAAACCGAGTTGCCCTGGCTCGGCAGCCACTGCCAGCGCTGCGCTTTGCCATTGATTGCCGATGGCCTGACCTGCGGAGCATGCCTGCTAGAGCCTCCTGCGTTTACGCAGGTCGCCGCGCCTTGGCTGTATGGCTTCCCAGTGGACAGTCTGATTACGCGCTTTAAACACAACGCAAAATGGCCGTTTGGTCACCTGCTCGCCGATGTTCTCGGGCAATACCTGCAACATCGCTTCGACGAAGATTTGCCCATGCCCGATGCGTTGGTGCCGGTGCCATTGGCGCGTAAACGCTTGCGTCAACGCGGCTTCAACCAGGCGGCAATGCTCGCGCGCTGGCTGAGCAAATCGCTGGATCTGCATTGCGAAGAACAGGTCTTGCGCCGTATCAAGGAGACCGATGCGCAGCAGGATCTCGACGCCAATGCGCGTAAACGTAATTTGCGCAACGCCTTCGATCTGGTGCCAAACGCAGCGGTAAGCGGTCGGCATTTCGCGCTGATCGATGACGTGCTGACCACTGGCGCCACGGCTCAGGCGCTGGCCCGAGTACTGATGAATGCCGGGGCCGCGCGGGTCGATGTGTATTGCCTGGCGCGCACGCCAAAACCCGGAAGCTGAGCTGCTCACAATTCCCTGTAGGAGTGAGCCTGCTCGCGATAGCGGTAGATCAGCCAGCATAGATGTCGCCTTTGATGGCGCCATCGCGAGCAGGCTCACTCCTACAGGTTTTGTGTTCGGCTTGACTCGTGCGTTGCAAATGGCCAACGTCCATCTCGTCGCCCGCGCCAGAAGCGTTCTGATATGTCCCTACCCACGCTCCTCTCCCAACACATCGTGCGCCGTCCGCAGCGCATCGCCCTGTTGCAACACATCGCCGAGCAGGGCTCGATCACCCGCGCGGCGAAAAGCGCGGGCCTGAGTTACAAAGCGGCGTGGGACGCCATCGATGAGTTGAACAACCTCGCACACAAACCGCTGGTCGAACGGGTAATCGGCGGTAAGGGAGGTGGTGGTGCCAAACTGTCCAGCGAAGGCGAACGTGTGCTGCGCCTCTATCAAAAGTTGCAAGCCCTGCAGGCCCAAGTGCTCGAAGCCGCCGAAGATGCCAGTGACCTGGACCTGCTCGGGCGACTAATGCTCAGAACCAGCGCGCGCAATCAGTTGCACGGCAAGGTCGTAGCGATCGGCAGTCAGGGCCGCAACGACCTGATCCGCCTCGAACTGGCCGAAGGCCTGTGCCTGGATGCGCAAATCACTCACGACAGCACCCTGCACCTCGAGCTGCAGATCGGCACGCCAGTGGTTGCGCTGATCAAGGCCGGCTGGCTGGAATTGCTTGGCGGCGAGCAAGTCGCAACGTCGGGACACAATATTCTCGACGGCCTCATCGAGGCGATTCTCGATGCCGAAGACGGCCCCAGCGAAGTGCGAATTTCTTTGCCCAACGGCCACACCCTCTGCGCGCTGGCCGAACCGCCGGAGCTGCGCGAACGCGGCTTGGGGGTCGGTCAGCCGGTGCGTGTGCAGTTTTCGCCGAGCAATGTGCTGATCGGCACCCCGCTCTGAGCGGGCGCTGCAACGAAAGCGTCATCGTTGCTCATTAAGGTGGCTGCCAAAACCATGCAGGGAGCCTGAGATGAGCCTGTTAGAAGAAAACCAATCCACCGATCTGGAAAAAATGGTCGGCCTCAGCCGTCGCGGTTTCATCAGCGCCGGTGCGTTGTGCGGTGCCGCGATGTTTCTGGGCGGCAACCTGCTGAGCCGCAGCGTGATGGCGGCCAGTGTCAGCGCCGGCAACAGCCGTCTGCTCGGTTTCGACAGCATTCCCGCCGCGACCAGCGACGCGATCAGCCTGCCCAAGGGCTACAAGTCTTCGGTGCTGATCAGCTGGGGCCAGCCGCTGCACAAGAACGGCCCGGCCTTCGACCCGAGCGGCAATGGCACCGCGGCCGCACAGGAAGTGCAGTTTGGCGACAACAACGACGGCATGAGCCTGTTCGCCTTCCCGGATGACCGCAACCGCGCGCTGATGGCGATCAACAACGAATACACCAACTATCGCTACCTCTATCCGCACGGCGGCATGCCGCAGTCGGCCGAAGACGTGCGCAAGGCGCTGGCCTGTGAAGGCGTATCGGTGATCGAGGTGCAGCGCAAGAACGGCCAATGGCAGTTCGTTCAGGGCTCGCGCTACAACCGGCGGATTCACGGTAACTCGCCGCTGCGCATCAGCGGCCCGGCCGCCGGTCACGATTTGATGAAGACCACCGCCGACAAGCACGGCAAAAGAGTCCTCGGCACGTTCCAGAACTGCGCCAACGGCAAAACCCCGTGGGGCACGTACCTGACCTGCGAAGAGAACTTCACCGATTGCTTCGGCAGCAGCAATGCCCAGCAGCAATTTGACGCTGCGCAAAAACGCTACGGCGTAACGGCCGCCAGCCGCGAGATCAACTGGCACCCGTACGATCCGCGCTTCGACATGGCCAAGAACCCGAATGAGCTGAACCGTCACGGCTGGGTGGTCGAGATCGATCCTTTCGATCCGCAATCGACCCCGGTCAAACGCACCGCGCTGGGCCGCTTCAAGCACGAAAACGCCGCCCTCGCCGAGACCGACGACGGCCGTGCCGTGGTGTACATGGGCGACGACGAACGTGGCGAGTTCATCTACAAATTCGTCAGCCGCGACCGCATCAATCACCGCAATGCCAAAGCCAACCGCAATATCCTCGATCACGGCACATTGTATGTGGCGAAATTCGATGCCGGTGACGGCAATCCCGATCACCCGAAAGGCCAGGGCCAGTGGATCGAACTGACCCACGGCAAAAACGGCATCGACGCCAGCAGCGGTTTTGCCGACCAGGCCGAAGTACTGATTCATGCACGCCTCGCCGCCAGTGTCGTCGGCGCGACGCGCATGGATCGCCCGGAATGGATCGTCGTCAGCCCCAAGGATGGCCAGGTCTATTGCACCCTGACCAACAACGCCAAACGTGGCGAGGACGGCCAACCGGTGGGCGGCCCGAACCCGCGCGAGAAGAACGTCTACGGACAGATTTTGCGCTGGCGCACCGACCGCGACGATCACGCCTCGAAAACTTTTGCCTGGGATCTGTTCGTGGTCGCCGGCAACCCCGGCGTACATGCCGGTACGCCGAAGGGCGGCTCGTCCAACATCACCCCGCAGAACATGTTCAACAGCCCGGATGGCCTGGGTTTCGACAAGGCCGGCCGCCTGTGGATTCTCACCGACGGCGACTCGAGCAATGCCGGCGACTTCGCCGGGATGGGCAACAACCAGATGCTCTGCGCCGACCCCAAGACCGGTGAGATTCGCCGGTTCATGGTCGGGCCAGTGGGTTGCGAGGTGACGGGGATCAGCTTCTCGCCGGATCAGAAAACCCTGTTTGTCGGGATCCAGCATCCGGGCGAAAACGGTGGTTCGACCTTCCCCGAGCATCTGCCTAACGGCAAGCCACGGTCGTCGGTGATGGCGATTACCCGAGAGGATGGCGGGATCGTCGGCGCCTGATAAACCCTCATCGCTGGCAAGCCAGCTCCCACAAGGTCTTGCGCAAAACCTGTGGGAGCTGGCTTGCCAGCGATGGCATCAGCAAGGACAACAACCAACTTCCCCGCCGTCATCTGCGCTAACATGCCGGGCCGGACGCGGCAGCCTGCTGCGCGCAGGAGTCAGCATGGCCCACCCGTTTGAAACCCTCACACCCGACCTCGTCCTCGATGCCGTTGAAAGTATCGGCTTCCTCAGTGATGCGCGCATTCTGGCGCTCAACAGCTATGAAAACCGTGTCTATCAGGTCGGCATCGAAGACTCCGAACCGCTGATCGCCAAGTTCTACCGTCCGCAGCGCTGGACCAACGAAGCCATCCTCGAAGAGCACCAGTTCACCTTTGAATTGGCTAATGTGGACATCCCGGTGGTGGCGCCGCTGATCCACAACGGCGAAACCCTGCACGAGCATGCCGGTTTCCGCTTCACCCTGTTTCCGCGCCGCGGCGGGCGCGCGCCGGAGCCGGGCAACCTCGATCAGTTGTATCGCCTCGGCCAGTTGCTCGGGCGCATCCACGCGGTGGGCGCGACCAAACCGTTCGAACACCGCGAAGCCCTCGCCGTGCAGAATTTCGGCCACGCTTCGCTGAATACCCTGCTGGAAGGCAATTTCATTCCGAAAAGCCTGCTGCCCGCGTATGAGTCCGTCGCCCGCGACCTGCTCAAGCGCGTCGAAGATGCCTACGCCAATACCCCGCACCAGAACATCCGCATGCACGGTGATTGCCACCCCGGCAACATGATGTGCCGCGACGAAATGTTCCACATCGTCGATCTGGATGACTGCCGCATGGGCCCGGCGGTGCAGGACATCTGGATGATGCTCGCCGGTGATCGTCAGGACTGTCTGGGGCAGTTGTCGGAACTGATGGATGGCTACAACGAATTCCACGATTTCGATCCGCGTGAACTGGCACTGATCGAGCCGCTGCGCGCCCTGCGGTTGATGCATTACAGCGCCTGGCTGGCGCGACGCTGGGACGACCCGGCGTTCCCGCACAGCTTTCCGTGGTTCGGCACCGAGCGTTATTGGGGCGATCAGGTATTGGCGCTGCGCGAGCAACTGGCGGCGCTGAATGAAGAACCGCTGAAGCTCTTCTGATTCACCTCCATCCTCTGTAGGAGTGAGCCTGCTCGCGATAGCGTTTTATCAGGCAACGAAAATGTTGAATGTCAGAGCGCTATCGCGAGCAGGCTCACTCCTACATTTGTTCGGTGTTCACAATTTCCCGACCTATCCGCTAAGGCATCTGCGGACAAATCTCCTTACAATCCCTCCTTTGTCAGCTGCCAAAGCAAGGATTCTGCATGCAAGCCGCCAACCCGCGTCGCGGGTACATTCTGGGCCTGAGTGCCTACATCATCTGGGGTCTGTTCCCGATCTATTTCAAAGCCATCGCCGAAGTGCCGGCGGTCGAGATCATCATCCATCGTGTGCTGTGGTCGGCGTTGTTCGGCGCGCTGTTGTTGATGGTGTGGAAGCACCCGGGCTGGCTGCGCGAATTGCTCGACAACCCCAAGCGTCTGGCGATCCTGGCCTTGAGCGGCACGCTGATCGCGGCCAACTGGCTGACTTATGTGTGGTCGGTGAACAACGGCCGCATGCTCGAAGCGAGCCTCGGTTATTACATCAACCCGTTGATCAACGTGCTGCTGGGCATGGTGATTCTCGGTGAGCGACTGCGGCGCATGCAGTGGCTGGCGGTGGGGCTCGCCGCCGTTGGGGTGGCGCAGCAGGTGTGGCAGGTCGGCAGTCTGCCGTGGGTATCGCTGGCGCTGGCGCTGACCTTCGGTTTCTATGGGCTGATTCGCAAACAGGCACCGGTCAAGGCCTTGCCGGGGCTGGTGGTGGAAACCTGGATGCTGGTGCCGATTGCGATTGCGTGGTTGTTGTTCAACCAGACCGCGACCAGCGTGCAGCCTGAATTCTGGAGCACCTCCCAAGCCTGGTGGCTGGTAGCCGCCGGCCCGGTGACGCTGGTGCCACTGGTGTGTTTCAACGCAGCGACCCGGCATCTGCCTTACACCACCATCGGCTTCCTGCAATACATCGCGCCGACCCTGGTGCTGTTGCAGGCAGTGCTGTTGTTTGGCGAGCATTTGTCGTCGAGCACGCTGGTTGCGTTCATCTTTATCTGGGCGGGCCTGGCGGTATACAGCGTCGATGCGTGGATAAGTTTGCGTCGTCGCAGCTGATCAAAAAACGCACAAACCTCCACAGGCCACGGTTCTCGTGGCCTGTATCGTTCCTTCCCAAGGTTATCCACAGCGTGATCCCCGCCGTTTGTGTGCAAGTCACTGAATACTGGCGGTTTTTTGATCAAACGCCGCAAAGCCACGGCGGGCGTGGCGTGGCGCTCGGTCTCTACAGGTTATCCACAGGCAGGTGCACGTTTAAACTGGATAACCCGCACGGCTCAAACCTCTGTGCGTAACACCAACTCGACCATCAGATCATCGGCCAGGGTTTCCAGGCGCGCCTGCAACACGTCTAGCGACAACGTCAGTGGCACAGCCAGAATCGCTTCGGCGTGAAACAGCGGCTCGCTGCTCATCGGCGCCGGGCGCACTTCGGTGACCAGCCTTTCAAGATTGACGCCCTGCTCGCTCAACAGCCGAGTAATGTCGCGGACGATGCCGGGGCGGTCATTGCCGACCAGCTCCATGGCGATCGGCTTCCAGGTGCAGGACTGCTCGATGCCGCTTTCGGCGACCAGTACACGGATACCGTGCGCCGTCAGTGCTTGTAAGGCATCGACTAATTCATCGTAAGCCTCTGCCGGTACGCCCACGCGCAGGATCCCGGCGAACTGCCCGGCCATCCGCGACATGCGGCTTTCCAGCCAGTTGCCGCCGTGCTCGGCGATGCATTGGGCGATGCGCTCGACCTGCCCGGGTTTGTCCGGGGCGAAAACGGTGAGTACGAGATGGTCCATGGCGCAGCCCTCTGTGCATGACTTTTGTTATCGAAGGGCAAGTATAGGCAAGGGCTTGTTTTGCGTTGGGTGGACCGACGCTTTCGCGAGCAGGCTCGCTCCCACATTGGCAATGCGATCCCCGTGGGAGCGAGCCTGCTCGCGAATAGCCGCACCAGCGAGATATCTGAGCAAAGAAATCGTGTACAACTTTCGATATTTAACTGGAACAATCCAATGCTTTTTTGAGAACATCCCGTTCCGCGACGTGACCGCAATGCGTCATGAGGTCGCAGAACGACGTAATTAGTCTGATTTTCACAAGCGCAACTCATCATGTAGTATGCCGCAGCGCGCACTACATAACGCCGGATCGATGTCCGCCCAGGCCTGTTCGCAACCCTGAAAGCCCCGTCAGCAAGGCCCTCAAGCCGTTGATTGGTCCTAGCCCAGCCGCCAGCAATGGCATGTACTGGTCGGCAGGTTTGTGGTTTAAATGGCCCGAGGCTTCATTGTTTAAATTGAAGAGCTGAAAAGCGAAATAGCTGAGCAGAGTGAGGCAAGCAATGACTGAACACGTTCAAGTCGGTGGCCTGCAGGTCGCCAAAGTCCTGTTCGACTTCGTGAACAACGAAGCCATTCCCGGTACCGGCCTCACCGCCGAGCAATTCTGGGAAGGTGCCGACAAGGTCATTCACGACCTGGCGCCGAAGAACAAAGCCCTACTCGCCAAACGCGATGACTTCCAGGCGCGCATCGACGCCTGGCATCAGCAGCATGCAGGTCAGGCGCACGACGCCGTGGCCTACAAAGCTTTCCTGCAAGAGATCGGTTATCTGCTGCCAGAAGCGGCTGATTTCCAGGCCACGACACAAAACGTCGATGACGAAATCGCCCGTACCGCCGGCCCGCAACTGGTGGTGCCGGTGATGAATGCGCGCTTCGCGCTCAATGCCTCGAACGCCCGCTGGGGTTCGCTGTACGACGCCCTCTACGGCACCGATGCGATCAGCGAAGAAGGTGGCGCGGAAAAAGGCAAAGGCTACAACAAGGTGCGTGGCGACAAAGTCATCGCCTTCGCCCGCGCGTTCCTCGACGAAGCCGCGCCACTGGCTGCAGGCTCCCACGTCGACTCGACCGGCTATAAGATCACTGACGGCAAACTCGTCGTTACCTTGAACGGCGGCAGCGACAGTGGCCTGCGCGACGACACTCAACTGATCGGTTTCCAGGGCGACGCCAATGCGCCAATCGCCATCCTGCTGAAACACAACGGTCTGCACTTCGAAATCCAGATCGACGCCAGCACCCCGGTCGGCCAGACCGATGCCGCCGGCGTCAAAGACATCCTGATGGAAGCAGCCCTGACCACCATCATGGACTGCGAAGATTCCGTGGCTGCCGTTGATGCCGACGACAAAGTGCTGATCTACCGCAACTGGCTCGGCCTGATGAAGGGCGACCTGGCGGAATCGGTGTCCAAGGGCGGCCAGACCTTCACCCGCACCATGAACCCGGACCGCACCTACACCGCGCCGAACGGCGGTGAAGTGACGTTGCACGGCCGTTCGCTGCTGTTCGTGCGCAACGTCGGTCACCTGATGACCATCGACGCGATCCTCGACAAGCAGGGCAACGAAGTGCCGGAAGGCATTCTCGACGGTCTGGTCACTTGCCTGGCAGCGATGCACAACCTCAACGGCAATACGTCGCGCCGCAACACGCGTACCGGTTCGGTGTACATCGTCAAACCGAAGATGCACGGCCCGGAAGAAGCGGCGTTCACCAACGAGCTGTTCGGTCGCATCGAAGACGTGTTGGGCCTGCAACGCAACACGCTGAAAGTCGGGATCATGGACGAGGAGCGCCGCACCACGGTCAACCTCAAAGCCTGTATCAAGGCCGCCAGCGAGCGCGTGGTGTTCATCAACACCGGTTTCCTCGACCGCACCGGCGACGAAATCCACACCTCCATGGAAGCCGGCCCGGTCGTGCGCAAGGCTGACATGAAAGCTGAGAAGTGGATCGGCGCCTACGAAAACTGGAACGTCGATATCGGTCTGAGCACCGGCCTGCAAGGTCGTGCGCAGATCGGCAAAGGCATGTGGGCCATGCCCGACCTGATGGCGGCGATGCTCGAACAGAAAATCGCCCATCCGCTGGCCGGCGCCAACACTGCCTGGGTGCCATCGCCGACTGCTGCTGCGCTGCATGCGTTGCACTACCACAAGGTTGACGTGTTCGCCCGCCAGGCCGAACTGGCCAAACGTGCCCGCGCCTCGGTGGACGACATCCTGACCATCCCGCTGGCGGTCAAGCCGAACTGGACGCCGGAGCAGATCAAGAACGAACTGGACAACAACGCCCAGGGCATTCTCGGCTACGTGGTGCGCTGGATCGACCAGGGCGTCGGCTGCTCGAAAGTGCCGGACATCAATGATGTCGGCCTGATGGAAGACCGTGCGACGCTGCGTATCTCCAGCCAGCACATCGCCAACTGGCTGCGCCACGGTATCGTCACCGAAGCGCAAGTCATGGAAAGCCTCAAGCGCATGGCGCCAGTGGTCGACCGGCAGAACGCCAACGACCCGCTGTATCGCCCGCTGGCACCGGACTTCGACAGCAACATCGCCTTCCAGGCGGCGGTCGAACTGGTGATCGAGGGCACCAGGCAACCGAACGGTTATACCGAGCCGGTGCTGCACCGTCGTCGTCGTGAGTTCAAGGCTGCGAATGGTCTGTAACTGGCGTTGATGCTGGAAATTAAAAAGGCCCTGATCGAGAGATCAGGGCCTTTTTGTTTGTGCGCTGGGATTGGGTTTGTTGATCGTTCCCACGCTCCGCGTGGGAATGCAGCCCGGGACGCTCTGCGTCCCTTCAAAAGCCGAACGCGGAGCGTCCGTGGAAGCGTTCCCACGCAGAGCGTGGGAACGATCAGCGAAAGAGCGGCAGGTCCTAGGGTTCGATACCCAATTCGTGTTTCACCAACCCCAGCAACTTCCCCGTATCAATCGGCTTGAGCAGAAAATCCACCACGCTCAAATGCATCGCCTCGATCGCGTCCTTCACGTCGGCATCGCCGGAAACAATGATGATCGGCATCGCCGCCCGCACCGACTCGCGCACCTGGCGAATCAGCTCCAGGCCATCGACATTGCCCATGCGCAGGTCAGTAATCACCAGTCCGATCGAAGGCTTTTCTTCGAGCATTTTCAGCGCGGTTTCGCCACTGGCTGCGGTCAGGCAGCGGATGCCGTCGAGCGCAAGAATTTCCGAGAGCAACTCGCGGGCATCCTTGTCGTCATCGACGATCAGGACGCGCTGCGGTGGCAGATCGGGCTCGAGCATGACTGCGCTGAGCGCTTCGCGCTCGGCATCGCTCAAAATATCGTGGTCGGACATGGCGCTCTCTAAGTATTCGAATCAATCACCTGGCACAGTCGTCTGACATCGCCCGGCAGCGCTTCAATGTGCACTTCGTCGGATTTTTTTCCAAGGGGCTGAACAGCGGAAATTCCGACGGTTTGCGTAGGGCATCTCCGAAACCGCGCCGATGATGGCAAAACCTAGACTTACGTCCAATGGGCACCCCGAGCGCAGGGGTCGACCATGGCCGCAACGATCCGACAACAACAATTCGAAAAAGACTGCGGTAATGGTTATGAGTAAAGCGGACGCCTTCACCCAGGCAGGGAAAACCGCGGTTTTGCAGAACATTCAGGGCACCCTGCAATTCCTCCAGCGCTTCCCGCCCTTCAATCAGATGGAACACGCCCACCTCGCCTATCTGGTCGAGCAATGTCAGCTGCGGTTTTACGCCCAGGGCGAGAGCATCATCAAACCCGCCGACGGCCCGGTCGAACATTTCCACATCGTCAAACAGGGACGGGTGGTCGGCGAGCGCCCGCACACCGCCAAGGGCGGCACCGAAACCACTTTCGAGATCACCACCGGCGAATGTTTTCCGCTGGCGGCACTGTTGGGCGAACGGGCCACGCGCACCGAGCACCTCGCCGGCGAAGACACCTTCTGCCTGCAATTGAACAAACTGGCGTTCATCAAACTGTTCGCCCTCTCCAACCCGTTTCGCGATTTCGCCTTGCGCGGTGTCAGTAGCCTGCTCGATCAGGTCAATCAGCAAGTGCAGCAGAAAGCCGTGGAAACCCTCGGCACCCAGTATTCGCTGAACACGCGTCTGGGCGAACTGGCGATGCGGCATCCGGTGACGTGCGCGCCCGACGCGCCACTGCGCGAAGCGGTGAAGCTGATGCACGAGCAGCAGGTCGGCAGCATCGTCGTGGTAGATGAACACAAGGCGCCGCTGGGGATTTTCACCCTGCGCGATTTGCGTCATGTGGTGGCCGAAGGCATTGCTGATTTCAATGAGGCCATCGAGCGCCACATGACCCGCGCACCGTTTTATCTGTCGCCGGATCACAGTGCATTCGATGCGGCGATTGCCATGACCGAACGGCACATCGCGCACGTCTGTCTGGTCAAGGATCAGCGCTTGTGCGGCGTGGTCTCCGAGCGCGATCTGTTCTCGCTGCAACGAGTCGATCTGGTGCATCTGGCGCGGACCATCCGCAGTGCCCAGCGTGTCGAACAACTGGTCAGCCTGCGCGGTGAGATCGGCCAGCTGGTCGAGCGTATGCTCGCTCACGGCGCCTCCTCGACGCAGATCACCCACATCATCACCCTGCTCAACGACCACACCGTGTGCCGGGTGATCGAATTGACGCTCGCGGAAAAAGGCGACCCTGGCGTGCCGTTCAGCTGGTTGTGTTTCGGCAGCGAAGGCCGCCGCGAACAGACGCTGCACACCGATCAGGACAACGGCATTCTGTTCGACGCCCGCGACGCTGCGCATGCCGCAGAGATTCGCGGCAAGCTGCTGCCGATCGCCCAGCAGATCAACCACAGCCTGGCGCAATGCGGATTCACTCTGTGCAAAGGCAACGTTATGGCCGGCAATCCCGAGCTGTGTCTGTCGCGGGCGGAGTGGGCGCGGCGTTTCGCGGCGTTCATTCGTGAGGCGACGCCGGAAAACCTGCTCGGCTCGAGCATTTATTTCGATCTGCGCGTGGTCTGGGGCGATGAGAAAAGCTGCGAGCAATTGCGTCGCGCAATTCTCGAGCAGGTCGGCGACAACCGTTTGTTCCAGCGCATGATGGCCGAGAACGCCCTGCGCAATCGGCCACCGGTCGGGCGCTTCCGCGAGTTCGTGCTGGCGCGCAAGAATGGCGAAAAAGCCACGCTGGACCTGAAGATCCAGGGCCTGACGCCATTCGTCGATGGCGCGCGTCTGCTGGCACTGGCCAACGGCATCGACGCCAACAACACCCTCGAACGCTTTCGCCAGTTGGTGGCCAAGGAAGTCATCGAACCCCTCGACGGCGCGGCGTATGAAGAGGCCTATCACTTCATTCAGCAAACGCGCATGCAGCAGCACCAACTGCAGACGCGCGAGAATCTGCCGTACTCCAACCGCGTCGACCCGGACAGCCTCAACCATCTCGACCGGCGCATCCTGCGTGAATCCCTGCGTCAGGCTCAGCGCCTGCAAAGCAGCCTGACCCTGCGGTATCAGCTATGAGCCTGTTCTCGTGGCTGCGTCCGCCGAGCCCGCCGGTGTCGGCGCAAGTGCAACAACGCCTGGCGCAGTTGCCGGTGGTCACTGAGCTGAGCGAATGCACGCTGCGCGAGCAGCGCTGGGTGGTGCTGGATCTGGAAACCACCGGGCTCAATCTGAACAAGGATCGCGTGTTATCCATTGGTGCCGTGGTGATCGAAGACGGCGCGATCGATTTCGCCCAGCAGTTCGAGCGCACACTGCAATGTCGCGAACTGAAAATTAGCCCGAGCGTGTTGATCCACGGACTGGCGCCGAGCGCTATTGCCGCCGGCAGCGATCCGGCCGAGGCGTTGCTGGAACTGATGGAATTTATCGGCGACAGCCCGGTGCTGGCGTTTCATGCGCCGTTCGATCAGCACATGCTCGGGCGCGCCTTGAAGGAGCATCTGGGGCACAAACTCCAGCATGTGTTTCTCGACGTGGCCGATATTGCCCCGCTGCTTTGCCCGCAGGCACAGATTCGCGAGGCCGGGCTGGATGACTGGATCGAGTGGTTCAAGCTTGAGGTGTTCGAACGACACAACGCCAGTGCCGATGCGTTGGCGACAGCGGAACTGGCGTTGATCCTGTTCAGCCGCGCGCGGACGCAGCAGATTCACAGTCCGCGCAATTTGCAGCAGCGCTTGAGTCAGTGGAAGCGACGGCAGCAGGTGCCCTCTTTTTAGAATTCAGTCAGACCAAAAACCCTCATCGGAACGCCGCCCGCCCAGCCCTATCCCAGAGGGAGAGGGGGCCGACCGAGGGGTCTTTTGTCATACATCGACCTGAAAAATCGAGTCGATTATGGATTTAATGCAAAACGCTCAGGTTGGCGTACCTCCCGATTATCCCCCGATCAGTCCCCTCTCCCTCCGGGCGGTCCGACGCTTCGGGAGGGCTAGGGTGAGGGTCTGCCTTTAAACGCTCACCTGACCAGTGGCCAATTGCTAACCATTCCCACCTCTGCCAGAATCGCGAACAATTCGCGTTAGTCTTTCCCAATCGGTGATGTCCGGTGTCGTCAGTCCCAAGCCCCCACAGTCAGCTTGTCGGTGCGCTGTATCGCGACCATCGTGGTTGGCTGCTGGCGTGGCTGCGGCGCAATGTGGCGTGCCCGCAGCGTGCCGAAGACCTGAGCCAGGACACTTTCGTGCGCCTGCTCGGTCGCGATGAGTTGCTGACCCCACGCGAGCCGCGCGCCTTTCTGGTGGCGATCGCCAAAGGCCTGCTGTTCGACTACTTCCGCCGCGCCGCGCTGGAACAGGCCTACCTCACTGAATTGATGCTGATCCCCGAAGCCGAACAACCGTCGGTGGAAGAACAGCAAATGATCCTCGACGACCTCAAGGCCATCGACCGCTTGCTCGGCAAACTCTCGACCAAGGCCCGCGCCGCGTTCCTGTACAACCGCCTCGATGGCCTCAGCCATGCCGAGATCGCCACCCGCCTCGGCGTCTCGGTGCCGCGTGTGCGTCAGTATCTGGCGCAAGGGATTCGCCAGTGCTACATCGCCCTGTACGGTGAGCCGACATGAACCCGGCCAGTTCCCGACCGGTGCCGGCGCATGTGCTGGATGCAGCGATTGCCTGGCAACTGATCCTTGATTCGAGCAGCCCGCTGGAGCGCGAGGAGTTCGCCAAATGGCACGCGGCGAATGAGGAACACGCCCGCGCCTGGCGCCAGTTGGGCATGCTCGATCAGCGTTTCAGCGTGGCCAAAGGTCCGGCGCGCAGTGCCTTGCTGCAATCGCGCGAGGGCATACGCCGGCGCGTGCGCAAACTCGGCAGCGGTCTGGCCAGTGTGGCGTTGATCGTTGGTCTGGGGCTGTTCGCCAGTGAACGCTTTCTGCCGCTGGATTACTGGCTGGCCGACCAGCGTACCGCCACCGGCGAACAGCGCATCGTGCGCCTGGCGGACGGCACCGTGCTCAATCTCAATACCCACAGCGCGGTGGATGTACGTTTCGATGACCAGCGCCGGTTGATCGTCTTGCAGGAAGGCGAAATCCTCGTTGAAACAGGGCATGGCGATGCGCGGCCGTTCATTGTCGAAACCCGCGAAGGCAGCATGCGTGCCCTGGGCACGCGGTTTCTGGTCAAGCGTGAAGAAGACGGCACGCGGTTGAGCGTGTTGCAGTCGGCAGTGGCCGCCCATGGGCAAGCCAATCCGCAGGAACGGATTCTGCGCGAAGGCCAGCAAGTGCTGCTGCGCCGCGATGGCCTCGGCCAAATCGCCGCGCTCAATCCCGGCGCCGATGCCTGGACCCGCGGCATGCTGGTGGTGGATAACGCGCGCCTCGGCGATCTGCTGCACGAACTCGGGCGCTATCGTCGCGGATACCTCGGTGTGGCGCCGGAGGTGGCGGACTTGCGCATTACCGGCAGTTTCCCGCTGCACGATACCGATAAAGCCTTGAGCGCACTGCTGCCGACCCTGCCGGTGCAGATCGAGCGGCATACGCCTTATTGGGTCACTATCGCGAAGGCCGATGCCAGGCCTGAGTAATGCGGTGTCTGAGCGTCCGCCATCGCTGGCAAGCCAGCTCCCACAGGGATCTGCGGTGAGCATCAATTTTCTGAACAGCACTGAAACCTGTGGGAGCTGGCTTGCCAGCGATGAGGCCCCTACAGCCTCCACTTTCAGTTAATCAAAATTATTTCCACCCAGCCCTATCACTTTTCCAATCTCGTCCGGCACACAGGCAATTGAGAAATATTTCCATTCAGGAGCCGCCGTATGTCCCGTTCGCTAGACACCTTGTTGCGCCCCAGTCTGCTGGCTGTCGCCATTGCGCTCAGCGCCCCGCTGATCAGCAGCCCGTTGCTCGCCGCCGAGCAAGCGTCCAGCGTGCGCGCCTACAACCTGCCGGCGGCGCCGCTGTCGACCACGCTGAACCAGATCGCCAGTCAGGGCGGCCTCGCTTTGTCGTTGAACCCGTCGCTGGCGGCAGGCAAGACCTCGGCGCCAGTCAGCGGCCAGTACGATGCCGCCGGCGCCCTGCGCGCCGCCCTGCGTGGCACCGGTCTGCAACTGGAACAAAGTAGCGCCGGCACCTACACCCTGGTCGCGGTGCCTGAAGGTACGCTGGCCCTGCCGGAAACGGCGGTCATAGGCGTGGAAAATCTGGAAACCGCCTGGGGCCCGGTCGAGGGCTACACCGCCACCCGCACCGCGGCCGGCACCAAGACCGACACCGCACTGGTCGAAGCGCCGCGCTCGATCTCGGTGGCGACCCGTCAGCAAATGGACGACCGCAGCGTGCACAGTCTCGACGATGCCGTGCGCTACATGCCGGGCATCACCGCCAGCAGCTACGGCAGCGACACCCGTGCCGACTGGCTGCGCGTGCGCGGTTTCGAACCGACGCAGTTCCTCGACGGCCTGCCGCTGCCCAAAGGCGTGTACGCCAACCCGAAACAGGAAACCTGGAACCTCGACCGTCTCGCCCTGCTGCGCGGCCCGGCATCATCGGTTTACGGCCAGACTCCGCCGGGCGGTCTGCTCGACATGGTCAGCCGCCGCCCGAGTGCTGAAGCGAGCAACGAAATCCAGCTGCAATACGGCAGCGACAACCACCGCCAGATCAACTTCGCCAGCACCGGCAAGATCGATGACGCCGGGCAGTTTCTTTACGGCATCAGCGGTGTGGTGCGCGACAGCGGCACGCAGGTCGATCACGTCGACAACAAGCGCTACAACATCGCGCCGAGCCTGACCTGGAACATCGACGACGACACCAAATTCACCCTGCTGAGCCAGTTCACCCGCGACGACACCGGTATCACCAGCCAGTTTCTGCCGATCCAGGGCACGAAGATCAATTCGCCGTTCGGTGATATCTCTCACCACAAGAACCTCGGCGATCCGGACTGGGAATATTACGACCGCACCTACTACGCGCTGGGCTACGCCTTCGAACATCGGCTGAACGATGTCTGGCAGTTCAAGCAGAACCTGCGCTACACCAAGTCGGATCTGTCGTTCCAGTCGCTGACGCCCGGCTCCTACCCATTCACCACGGTGGATGCGCAAGGCAACGTCGGCCGCACCAGCACCAGCGTCGAAGAAGACATCAGCCAGTTCGCCGTGGACAACAATTTCCAGGCCGACTTCGCCACCGGTGATATCCGCCACACCCTGCTGCTGGGTCTGGATCACCAGCGTAGCAATACCAATTACACCTCAATTTTCGGCGATGGCCTGACCACCAACGTGATCACCCCGATCTACGGCCAGCCAATCGTCCGTCCGGCGCGTTCCACGGCGTTTTACGACTACGACCAGAAGACCTACCAGACCGGCCTGTACGTGCAGGACCAGATGGCCCTCGATCAGTGGCGCCTGACCCTCGGTGGTCGCGAAGACTGGGTGCACACCAGCACAAAGTTCATCAACCAGGGCGACACCACCAACACCCAGCGCGACAAGAAATTCAGCGGCAACGCAGCGCTCAGCTACGTGTTCGACAACGGTTTCGTGCCGTACCTGTCGTACGCCGAGTCGTTCCAGCCAACCACCGGCGCCGACGCCACGTCCACCGGTTCGTTGAAACCCACCGAAGGCAAGCAATGGGAATTGGGCATCAAGTACCAGCCGCCGGGCAGCAAGACCCTGCTGACCGCTGCCGTGTATGACCTCACCCAGAAGAACGTCTCGGTCAACACCTTCGTCAACAACGTCTCGATCACCAGCCAGACCGGCGAAGTCAAAGTCAAAGGCCTGGAGCTGGAAGCGGTGTCCGACGTGACCGACAACCTCAAAGTCATCGCTGCCTACACCTTGGCCAAGTCGGAAGTGCAAAACGGCGTCGACAAGGGCAATCGCCTGCAACTGATGCCCAACCAGCAAGCTTCGCTGTGGACCGATTACACCTGGCACAGCGGTGTGCTCGACGGCTTCGGCATTGGCGGCGGCGTGCGTTACACCGGCAATACCTATGGCGACAAGGCCAACACCTGGCTGGGCAAGGCCGACGCCTACACGGTGTTCGACGCTTCGGTGCATTACGACCTCGGCCGCCTCGACAACAGCCTCAAAGGCGCGTCGCTGGCGGTCAACGCGACCAACCTGTTCGACAAGGAATACATTTCCACCTGCGACAGCTTCTATTGCTACTACGGCGACCAGCGCAGCGTCGTCGCCAGTGCCACTTACAAGTGGTAAGCGCGTGAGCTGAAACAGGCCCCATTACCAGGCCGTCCCCAGGGGACGGCTTCGGTGTTTTTGAAGGTCATGCAATGAAAAGTAAAACCATCCGCCGCTGGTCGTTCATTCACACCTGGACCAGCCTGATCTGCACGGTGTTTCTGCTGATGCTGGCACTGACCGGTCTGCCGCTGATTTTCAGCCACGAGATCGATCATCTGCTGGGCAACGCTCCCGAGTTGCGCGAGATGCAGGCCGACACGCCGCAGCTGAATTTGCAGCAACTGGTCGATGCCGCGCAGCAGCATCGACCCGGCGAAGTCATGCAGTACTTCGGCTATGACGACGAAGACCCGAACGCCGCCTTCGCGATCATGGCGAAAACCGCCGACACCGAACCGAACTCGTCGCACACCTTCATGCTCGATGCGCGCACCGGCGAGGCGCTGGAAACGCCCTCGGCCAACGGCGGCTTGATGCTGTTCATCCTGCGCCTGCACGTCGACATGTTCGCCGGGTTGCCGGGCAAACTGCTGCTGGCGTTCATGGGGTTGTTGTTTGTCGTGGCGATCGTGTCCGGGACGGTGCTGTACCTGCCGTTCATGCGTCGCTTGAAATTCGGCACTGTGCGTCAGGACAAATCCACGCGGCTGCGCTGGCTCGACCTGCATAACCTGATCGGCGTCGTGACGCTGACGTGGTGTCTGGTGGTGGGCGTGACCGGGGTGATCAGCGCCTGCGCCGACCTGCTGATCGCCGCGTGGCGCAACGATGCGCTGACCACGCTGATTGCGCCGTACCGCGACGCGCCGCCGCTGACGCAATTGGCGCCGGCCACGCGCCTGCTCGACATCGCCGCGGAAGTCGCACCGGGCATGAAGCCGGATTTCATCGCTTTCCCCGGCACACGTTTTTCCAGCGAACACCATTACGCGGTGTTCATGAAGGGCGGCACGCACCTGACTTCACATTTGCTGACGCCGGTGCTGATCGACGCTACCACTCTGCAAGTCACTGCCGTGGCCGAGCGCCCGTGGTACATGGACGCCATGGGCATGTCCCAGCCTTTGCATTTCGGTGACTACGGCGGCATGCCGATGAAAATCCTCTGGGCCACCCTCGATGTGTTGACCATCATCGTATTGGCCAGCGGCGTGTACCTGTGGGTCGTGCGGCGCAAAGCGGCGAACCGGGTGGCGCAAACCGCGGAGGCCACGGCATGAAGCCGCGTCAGTCGAGTTTCTGGAAAGTCTTCAGCACACCGATCGTGATCGCCCTGCTCAGTGCGGCGGGGTTGTTTGCGGCGTTGCTGGGAGATGGCATCTGGGATGCGTTGAGCTGGGTCGGGCTGGGTGTGCCGGCATTCCTGGCGCTCAAGGGATTGCTGCAGCGCGGGTGATTTTTGTGTTGTCGGTGATGACCTCATCGCTGGCAAGCCAGCTCCCACAGGGGTTTACGCTGAATCTGAAATTTGTGTTCACTGCAAAACACTGTGGGAGCTGGCTTGCCAGCGATGGCGGTCGCCAAGGCACCATCATTTCCCTCGCCAGCCACAGAGGTTGTGGCTAGGCTAACCTCCTGCTCTTCGACGATCACCGAGGTTCGCCCATGTCCGCCCCCAGCATGACCCTTTACCACAACACCCTCTCCCCGTTCGTGCGCAAAGTGATGGTGTTGCTCCACGAAACCGGGCAGCAGGATCGCGTGGCGCTGCAAGACTGTGTGCTCAGCCCGGTCAGCCCGGACCCGGCGCTGATCGCCGACAACCCGTTGAGCAAGATCCCCGCCCTGCGTCTGGCCGATGGCAATGTCATCCATGACAGCCGCGTGATCCTTGAATACCTCGATCAGCAGCACGTCGGCAATCCGCTGATCCCGCGTGAAGGTGCGGCGCGCTGGCGGCGGCTGACGCTGGCGTCGATGGCCGACGGGATCATGGACGCCTCGGTGATGGTGCGTTACGAAACCGTGCTGCGCCCGGTGGAAAAACACTGGGAGCAGTGGCTCGATGCGCAGCGCGACAAGATCCGCCGCGCCCTCGCCGTGCTGGAGAGCGAGGCGATTGCCGAACTGACCAGCCACTTCGACGTGGCCGCGATCAGCGTCGCCTGTGCGCTGGGTTATCTGGATCTGCGCTTCCCGGACCTGGACTGGCGCGCGGCCAATCCACAACTGGGCAACTGGTTTTTTGAGGTCAGTCAGCGACCTTCCATGGTCGCGACAATGCCCAAGCCTTAAATTGGCGGCGCCTGTTCGGCCCCCATCGCTGGCAAGCCAGCTCCCACATTGGATCGGGACAGATCGCTGACCTGCGTGTCGGCACATATCCTGTGGGAGCTGGCTTGCCAGCGATGGCACCACCTCGATTCCACTGGCAGAAATCCAACAATCCGCGTCACCAACTCGTCCTTCCAGCGCTGCTCTTCGCGCAAGCCCACCCCGCTCATTCCACCACCCCCAGATCGAACTCCAGCGGCTTGGCCGGTTTCTGCGCGATCGCATACCAATCCAGCCGGCGCGTCAGCACCATGAATACACCGAGCAGTCCGAACAGCAGCAACGAGCCCATCAGCAGCGCGTAATCCTCAGCGCTCAGCAATCCATAAAGCAGGCCATACAACGCTGCCAGCCCGGCGGAAAAACTCAAGCCGTGACGCACGCTGCGCAGCACATGGCAGACGTAAAAGCCGATCAGCAACACGCAACCACTGGCCGACAGCAGATACGCCAGGGCAAAACCGATGTGCTCGGACAGCGACAACAGCAACAGGTAAAAGAACGCCAGCGCCACACCGACCAATGCGTATTGCACCGGGTGCACCGCGAGGCTCTTCAGTACTTCGAAGAGGAAGAAACCGGCGAAGGTCAGGACGATGAACAGCAAGGCGTATTTGATCGCTCGGTCGCTTTTCAGATACTGGTCGACCGGGTCGATGAAGCTGACGCCAAAGCTGCGGCCGTTCAGCCCATCGCAGTCGCCGACGATGCAGCGGTCCATCGCCTCTTGCAGGTTGGTGGAGAAAAACGAGGTCTGCCAATCCGCGCTAAAACCCTCATCGTTGATTTCACGCTTGGCCGGCAGGAAGTTGCCAACGAAGCTTGGGTGCGGCCAGTTGGCCTTGAGGCTGACGCTGCTGGTCTTGCCCACCGGCAACACTTTTAGCGAGCCGGTGCCTTGCAGGCGCAGGTCGAAGGCAAAGCTCAGTTGGGTGGCTTTGCCGGTGTCCAGCACTGGCAGCGTTACATGCACGCCTTCACCGATCCAGCCCACTTCCGACCCCGGGACAAAGTCCAGGCGCTGGCCATCGACTTCCAGTTTGAGGGCATTTTCGATGCCGCGAATGTCGCTGATACCCACCGCCAGGAACGGCGCGTCGAACTGGTAATCGGTGAAATTCTCTTTAATGCCCAATTGCGCCGGCAAGGCGAAATGGCCGTTGATGCGGTTATCGGCGTGGAACAGGCGCGCTTCGTAAATGCCGCGCTTGCGCAGCTCGGTTTCCACCTGTCCGTCGAGTTCGAAACGCTCCGGCAGGAAATACAAACGCCCACGTTCTTCGCCGACTTCCTCGTAGCGCTGATTGGTTTTCTCGTTGGTTTTCCAGGTGCGCACCACCTTGCGATACGGCACCACCATCACCGGCCCGCTCATCTGCTGGCTGTAGCTGGAGCTGCGGGCGATGTCATCGAGCACACCGTCGCGCAACTGTTGGCGCTCGTCGATGACGCCGTCGATCATCAGCAGCGGTATCAGCAACAGCAGGATCAGCAAGGCGATGGCGCCGAGCTTGATGGTCAGATTTCGGTTCATGGGACTCTCCCTGTTTGGATGGGGAAAGTCTGCTGAGATGGTGTGGGGGGTTTATGGGGAAATTATGGAGACTGTGTGGAGAATGTACCGGCCCTATCGCGAGCAGGCTCACTCCTACAGGTGATCGCATTTCAATTTGTAGGAGTGAGCCTGCTCGCGATGGCCACGCCTCGGTCTCAAGGCAAGCGCAACGTCACCTCAACGCCATTTTCGACATTGCCAATGCGCAGTGCCCCACCATGCAACTTGGCCACTTCTTCAACGAAGTTAAGCCCAAGCCCGGTGCTCTTGCGCCCACTGTCCGGGCGCGGCAATGAGTAAAACCGCTCGGTCAGGCGCGGCAAGGCGTAATCAGGAATCGGCGCAGTTTCGTTGAACAGTCGCACCTCGATCTGCTCGCCAACCCGCTCGGCATTCAAGCGCAACAGCCCCTGCGCCGGAGTAAAATCCAGAGCATTCTCCAGCAGATTGCCCAACGCCTGACGCAGCAGAAACGGCTCGCCAATCAGCAACAGATTCGCGCCAATCGCTTGCTCGACACGCAACTGCTTGCGCTCGATCCGCGCAGCCTGCCCCTTCAGCAACTCTGCAACCAACAGCGCCAGCGGCACTGCCACACGCTCCTCCAGGCCTTGACGTTGTTCGACCTGCGCCAGATTGAGCAAGCGCTCGATCAACTGCTGCATCCGCGCACTTTCGCTGTCGATGTTGCTGACAAAGCGCAGGCGCTGAACCGCCGCCATCTCGCCTTGCAGCAATTCCGCCGCACCCCGAATCGCCGCCAACGGACTTTTCAGTTCGTGGGTCAGCGTGTGCACATAGCGCTCGACGTAGGCTTTGCCTTCCAGCTGCGTGCGCATCTGCTCCACCGCGGTGGCGAGCTGTTGCAGTTCGCCGCCGCGATAATGCGGCACTTCCACACGCCGGCCTTCGCTCACCGCTTGGGCATAACCGGTCAACCGGTGCAGCGCGCGGCTCAGCCACCACGACAACAACGCGCCGAACAACAGGCCGAGGCCGATCAGCGCGGCGCCGTAAACCAGCAAGCGCCGCTCAGTGCGATCGACGTAAGGCTGCAACGAGCTGTTCGGTTTGGCCACGGTGACCACGCCGATGATCTTGCCGTTATCGCGGATCGGCGCGCCAACGTGCATCACCGAGGACTTCGGATCGTCTGGATCGCTGCGGCTCGACCGCGCGCCGTATTCGCCGCGCAAGGTCAGGTAGACGTCATTCCAGCGCGAGTAATCCTGGCCGACCGCGACGCCGCTGGAGTCGAGCACGACCATGCCCTTGGCGTCGGTCACGTAGATACGGTGGTTGACCTGATTCTTCGGCAAGCCCCAGATCGTCGCCTGCGGCTGGCGCTCGCCATAAGCGCGCAGCAATTGCGGCCAGCGGTTTTCACTGAGGGTGCCGGCCTTGAAGTCATCGCGAAGAATCTCCGCCATCAGGTTGGCGGTGTCGACCAGGGTTTCCTCGGTGGACTGGCGCACGCCGGGGCGGATTTCCTCCATCACCGTGTTGAGCACGAAATACCCGGTCAGGCCGACGAACAGCACATACACCAGAAAAATTCGCAGCCCCAGCGACATCAGCTGTGCCCCGGACTGTAGCTGTAGCCGAGGCCGCGATGGGTCTGGATCGGCTCGGCGTCGGCGCGCACCAGGCGCAGTTTGGCGCGCACGCTTTTGATATGGCTGTCGATGCTGCGCTCGTAACCAGCGTCGGCGGCCACGCCCAGGGCGTCGAGCAGTTGCTCACGGCTGAACACCCGCTCGGGTTGTTCGAGCAGGCATTGCAACAGGCGGAATTCGTGACGGGTCAGGCTCAAGGTCTGGCCGCGATAGATGATCTGCACCCGATCGGCATCGATGCGAAACAGCGCTGAACCGGCTTCAATCACCGGGCGCGGCGCCATGCGTTTGAGGATTGCCTTCACCCGAGCGGCAACTTCACGCGGGCTGAACGGCTTGACCACGTAATCGTCGGCGCCGATCTCCAGGCCGACCACGCGATCGATCTCGGCATCCCGCGCGCTGAGAAACAGCACCGGCACTTCGCTGAAACGCCGAAGCTGTTTGCAGGTCTCGAAGCCGCTGATGTCCGGCAGACCGATATCAAGAATGAGCAGATCGGCCGGGGTCTGCCGCTGATGCTCCAGCGCCGCCGCGCCGAGGCTCAGCCATGTGGTGCTGAAGCCTTCGCCCTGCAGGGCGAAAATCAGCGTATCGGCAATCGCCGCTTCGTCTTCGACAATCAGGATATGGGGCATGGCGTCCGAGCCTGTGGGTTAAGTGCGCGAACGGTGCCCCAAGCCTGAGGTTACGTCAATGAGAGCACTTAGCAGTCCGGCTTGTCGGCGGTGAAACGCCGCGCCGGATTCACTGCAGCGCCAAACTCGCGCAACGCCTTGGCACCGATCAACAGCGGATAGTTGAAGTGGCTGCGGTCGGTCAGGTTGACCTCGACGGTGCGCTTGACGTTACCCAGGCACAGCTCCAGATCGACCACCGGACGCTTGGCGACGTCGGTGCTTTCGCCCTCGTCTTCTTCGTCCGAACGGCTCTTGATCTTGCTGATCCGCGCGACCTTGTGTTCGTAGACCTTGTTGCTGGCGTCCTTGGTGGCCAGGCGGAAACGCACCCAGTCATCGCCATCGCGGGTGAAGGTCTCGATGTCCTTGGCCGACAGCGAGGCGGTCAGCGCACCGGTGTCCATCTTGGCCTTGAGCACTTCACCGCCGATTTCCGGCAGCGCGATGTATTCGTAGCGCCCGTACAGGGTCGGCTCAGCGGCCATGACCGGCAGGGCGACGAGGGCAAACAGTGCAAGGAGGGATTTCACGTAGGGGGCTTCCTTGGGAGAGGTTGGGCAACGGGATTTTAGACCGTTACGCGCTTGATCGTTCCCACGCTCTGCGTGGGCAATGCATCCAGTGACGCTCTGCGTCACAGGGACGCGGAGCGTCCCGGGCGGCGTTACCACGCAGAGCGTGGGAACGATCAGGTTAACGCGACTAAAGTGAAACATTCGTCACCACCGATTTGGCCTGTCGCGCGAAGCTGCTTATCATGGCCCGCCCCTGACACTTCGTAGAGTTGCCTATGCGCCGCCTGCTCACCGGCTGTTTCGTCACCCTGCTGCTGTTGCTCAACACCCTGATCCTGATCGGGCCCTTGCTGGTGTTTGCCCTGCTCAAACTGATCGCACCGGGGCGCTGGCGCGATTATGCGTCCGCAGCGGTGATGTGGATTGCCGAGACCTGGGCCGAGATCGACAAGCTGATCTTTCAGCTATGCATTCCGACGCAGTGGGACATTCGCGGCGGCGACGATTTGCGTCGCGACACTTCGTATCTGGTGGTCAGCAATCATCAATCGTGGGTCGACATTCCCGCGCTGATCCAGACCCTCAATCGACGCACGCCGTTCTTCAAGTTCTTCCTCAAGAAAGAATTGATCTGGGTGCCGTTCCTTGGGCTGGCGTGGTGGGCGCTGGATTACCCGTTCATGAAGCGCTACACCAAGGCCTTTCTAGCGAAGAACCCGGAACTGGCAGGCAAGGATCTGGAGATCACCAAAGCGGCGTGCGAGCTGTTCAAACGTCAGCCGGTAACCGTGGTGAATTATCTGGAAGGCACCCGTTACACCGCAGCGAAAAGCGCGCAGCAGACGTCGCCCTTCAATCACCTTCTAAAGCCCAAGGCCGGTGGCGTGGCGTTCGTGCTGGCGGCAATGGGCGAACAGCTCGATGCAATGCTCGATGTGACGGTGGTGTACCCGCAGGAGAAGATTCCGGGGTTTTGGGATTTGATCAGCGGTAACGTGCCGCGGGTGATCATCGACATCAAGACCCGTGAACTTGAGCCCGCGCTGTGGCAGGGCGATTACGAGAAGGACCCGGTGTTTCGCGAGCGCGTCCAGAACTGGGTCAACCAGCTCTGGACCGAGAAAGATCAGCGCATCGCCGAACTGCGCAACCAGCATCGTTGACTCAGCTGCCGGTGCCAGCGCCCCAGATATTGCCCAGGCTGCTCAGCAACGAACCGCCGACACCCTGCTGACCGAGGTATTGCAGGAGCACCGGGGCAAACTGGCCGATCATGCCGCTGTCCATGCCCAGCGCGCTGAACGCATTGTTCAGGTCGTTGCTGTCCTTGACGTTGCCCAACGCATTTTCCAGACCGGCGGATTTGCCCGACGAACCGAGCAACGCGCCCAGCGCCGCCAGATTGCCGCTGCCACCGGACAACTTGTCGATCCCCGGCACTTCCTTGGCCAGTTGCGAATAGTCGGTGCTGCTCAGCTGGTTCTTCGCCAGGCCCAGCATCGCACTGGTGCCGCCCACCGCTTGCTCCGGCGTCACGTCCAGCGCACTCAGGGCACTGAGCAAACCGGCGGTTTCCGAGGTCGGCGCCGCCGCAGCCGCCTTGTCGCCACCCTGCATGCCCGAGACCGCACCGGCCACATCATTCAGGCTGAAACCGGCAAACACCGGGCCGGCGGCCAGGGTCAGGAGCGATGCCAGGGCAAAACCGCGTGAAATCTTCATTCAGACATCCTCTCGAGCTGTGAAAACCACCCTTTCGACGGGCAGTAAAACTGCCGGTTTGACCGGGTATCCAGGCGCATGTTCCGGCGCGGCGCATCCATTTTCATCTGGCCTGCGTATATAAAACGTGAAACCCGGACGCCAACACGATGAATGGCACAAGCCCTGTCACTGAACTAGCCTGTGAACAGTTCGAGCCTCGCCGTCGTGCGCTCACGCTTGCCTGGAGAGTGGTCATTTCCATCGCCGACACCGATCAGTTGCGCCAGCTCCTCGCCCAGTGCTCACTAGGGGATCGGCGTGCTTTTGAAACGCTGTACCGCAGCGTCGGCCCGCGCCTGCATGGTGTAGCGCTGCGTTTCATGGGCCGTGCCGATCTGGCCGAAGAGGTGCTGCAGGAAAGCTTCGTGCGCATCTGGCACAACGCCTCGCGCTACGAGGCGCACTTGTCGGCGCCGCTGACCTGGATGATCAACATCACCCGCAATCAAGCCATCGATCAATTGCGCAAGCAGCGCGAGCGGCCGCTGAGCGAGGTTGAGCAAGACGCGCTATCGGATGAAAGCCCCTCGGCGCACGAACAGTTGAACAGCGCCCGTGAAGCGCACGCCTTGAAACGCTGCCTGGAAACCCTCGACGGCATGCAGCGTCAATCGATCACTGTGGCGTACTTTCAGGGATTGTCCTGTAGCGAACTTGCCGAACATCTGGCCACGCCCCTTGGAACCGTCAAATCGTGGATTCGCCGAGGCCTGGAACGCCTGCGCCGGTGCCTTGAATCATGAACTACCAGACCCCAGCCCTGCGCCGCGCCCTCGCTGCCGATTATGCAATCGGCTTGATGCCTGCGCCGGCGCGGCGGCGCTTTGAACAGTTGCTGGTGGATGACGCGGCACTGCGCCGCGAGCTGGCGCACTGGCAGGAAACCCTCGCCGCGCTCACCGAAGCACTGCCGGAACGCCCCGTGCCAGACCGCGTCTGGCACGGCATCACCGCGCGCATTGAGCCGCAAGTGCTGCACGTACCCGAGAAACGGCCGTTCTGGAATTGGCTACGGCTCACGGTGGCGGCGTGCTCCATCGTCGCACTGGTGTTCATTGGCGCGCTGTACAACCGTGACGACGCCCGTTACAGCGCCACCCTGTCAAGCGCCGATGCAAAACCGGCGCTGAAGGTCGAAGCGCATGCGGATTATCTGCAGGTCGAACCGCTGACACTGGCGGCGGTCGAGGCGGATCGCAGCCTCGAATTGTGGGCAATTCCCGACGGTGGCAAGCCGATCTCGCTGGGTGTGGTTCCAGTGGGGGGCAAGGGGAAGGTCGAGTTGAGCGAGGCGCAGAAAGAGTTGATCGGCAAGCCGATTACGTTGGCGGTAACGCTTGAGCCAAAAGGTGGGTCGCCGGCTGGCAAACCAACCGGACCGGTTCTTTATCAAGGTTCGCTAGCCGCGCTTTGATTCTTTATGCGCTTTATTACTTACCTTAGACGAAGCTATTCCCAAAAAAACTAAACACCTGTCAGATCTGACAGGTGTGCTGATGCTTGGACTTGAATACGCTGTTGATGAATCAAAAGTTAAATGAAAGCGAGGTGCTAACAACGGTTATTCAACGGGAGATACAGAGATGGAAAAGCTATGCCATACGCGCGATCAACTGCTCAAATCAGATGTCCCGCCGATCATCTTTTGCATCAGCCCGGACGATCCGATCATCAAACACATCAAAGCGGGGCAGAAGGTGACTTATGACCTTGTGCGCGGGGACAACGGTCGTTATTACGCTGTAGATCTTAAATTGGCTTAGGACGAGGACACGCTTGATAGCCCTCAACCTTGGTTTTGTATTGTTTTAGCCATTCCATAAAGTCAGGAAGCACGAACATGTCAAACAGAGAAACCGGTACCGTTAAATGGTTTAACGATGACAAAGGCTTTGGTTTCATCACTCCAAAAAATGGCGGTGATGATCTTTTCGTCCATTTCAAAGCCATCCAATCGGATGGATTCAAAAGCTTGAAGGAAGGACAGACTGTGACCTACGTTGCAGCGAAAGGACAGAAGGGAATGCAAGCAGAAGAAGTTCAGGTTGTATAAGAAAAACCATTAAAAACGGCGCCTGAATGGCGCCGTTTTTTTGTACCGCGTAAAACCTCACGCCGCACTAAACAACTTATGCGGATCAATCACAAACTTCTTCGGTACACCCGCATCGAACTCGCCATAGCCTTCCGGCGCCTGGTCGAGGCTGATGACCTGTACGCCCACCACTTCGGCAATATTGATGCGATCCCACATGATCGCCTGCATCAACTGGCGGTTGTACTTCATCACCGGCGTCTGGCCGGTGTGGAAGCTGTGCGACTTGGCCCAGCCCAGACCGAAGCGAATGCTCAGACTGCCCATTTTCGCGGCGGCGTCGACGGCGCCCGGATCTTCGGTGACGTACAGGCCCGGGATACCGATCTTGCCGGCAACGCGGACCACGCCCATCAGTGAGTTGAGGACGGTGGCCGGGGCTTCGGCCTTGACGCCGTCGTGGCCGTGGCCGCGGGCTTCGAAGCCGACGCAGTCGACTGCGCAGTCGACTTCCGGCTCGCCGAGCAGCGCGGCGATCTGCTCGTGCAGCGGGGTGTCTTTGGACAGGTCGACGATTTCAAAACCCTGCGCCTTGGCGTGGGCCAGGCGGATGGTGTTGACGTCGCCGATGATCACCACCGCCGCACCCAGCAGACGTGCCGAAGCGGCAGCGGCCAGACCGACCGGGCCGGCGCCGGCAATGTACACGGTGCTGCCCGGACCGACGCCGGCAGTGACCGCGCCGTGGTAACCGGTCGGCAGGATGTCGGAGAGGCAGGTCAGGTCGCGGATTTTCTCCATGGCCTTGTCGCGGTCCGGCAGTTTCAGCAGGTTGAAGTCGGCGTATGGCACCAGTACGTATTCGGCCTGGCCGCCGGTCCAGTCGCCCATGTCGACGTAACCGTAAGCGCCACCGGCACGGGCCGGGTTGACGGTCAGGCAGACGCCGGTGTGTTGCTCCTTGCAGGAACGGCAGCGCCCGCAAGCCACGTTGAAGGGAACGGAGACCAGGTCGCCGATCTTCAGGTTCTCGACGTCGGAGCCTTTTTCGATGACCTCGCCGGTGATTTCGTGACCCAGCACCAGACCGGTCTGCGCCGTGGTACGGCCGCGCACCATGTGCTGGTCGGAGCCGCAGATGTTGGTGGAAACCACACGCAGGATCACACCGTGTTCGATCTTCCTGCCGCGCGGGTCCTGCATTTTCGGATAGTCGATTTTCTGTACTTCGACCTTGCCAGCGCCGAGATACACCACACCACGATTGCCAGACATGCTTTCACCTCACTGTTGTTTTTATGGAACCACGTTGCCCCAGGCAGGGCCGCGCGTTGAGTGCTCGGGTTATTGCTTGTTGGTTTTGCGTTGTTAGTTATGGCCCTATCGCGAGCAGGCTCACTCCTACATTTGGAATGCGTACCCCTTGTAGGAGTGAGCCTGCTCGCGAAAGCGATCTAGAGAACGACGGTTCTGTTCGCGTTCAAAAAAACTCTTCTTTCGATGTGATAACCGACAGCCCGCGCCAGTGTCAGGCCTTCGATATCGCGCCCCTTGGCAATCAGATCCTCGGGGTAATGACTGTGATCCACCGCCTCGACGCCTTGGGCAATGATCGGTCCTTCGTCCAGATCGTTGTTGATGTAATGCGCCGTCGCGCCGACCAATTTCACGCCTTTGTTGTAGGCCTGGTGATACGGCTTGGCGCCCTTGAAGCCGGGCAGCAGCGAGTGGTGAATGTTGATCGCCTTGCCATCGAGCTTGCGACACAGCTCCGGCGACAGCACCTGCATGTAGCGGGCGAGGATCACCAGTTCGGCACCGGACTCTTCGATCACCTGCCAGACCTGACGCTCCTGCGCCGGCTTGTCGTTGGGGTCGAGGGGAAAATGGTAGTAGGGAATCTGGTGCCAGTCGGCCAACGGCTTGAGATCCGGATGATTGGAAACCACCGCGGCGACGTCCATCGACAACTGGCCGATGCGCTGCCGGTAGAGCAGATCGTTGAGGCAGTGATCGGCTTTGGACACCATGATCACTACTTTCGGCCGGTAGTTCGGCGCGGTCAGCTCGAACAGCATGCCAAAGGCATGTCCGCGCTCGGCCAGGCCGGCGCGGAAGGATTGCTCGTCGAAGCCGTCGGGCTGGCGGAATTCCACACGAATGAAAAAGCGCCCGGAAAGGCGATCGTCAAACGAATGGTGCTCAGTGACGTAGCAGCCCTGCTCGAACAGAAAACGCGTGACCGCGTCCACGGTGCCGAGGACGCTGGGGCAGTCGGCGGTCAGAATCCATGTGTCTGGGGCGCGGCTCATATTTTTTCCTCTGATCGTTCCCACGCTCTGCGTGGAATGCCGCCATGGACGCTCTGCGTCCGCTCTTGGGACGCGGAGCGTCCCGGGATGCATTCCCACGCGGAGCGTGGGAACGATCATCATCAGGCCTGAACGCTGAGGCCGTACTCGGCCGAAGCATCCTGCAACCACAACCACCAGTAATCCGAGAAGCTGCGACGAATCAGCAACTCCCAAGTGTCTTCCGCCGTGTGGCGAATCATCAGCTGCGATTTGGCGAACACCGTGCCGACCGCTTTGCCGACCGGAAAGTTGTTGGGGTGTACGTCGTAGCTGGTCGACTTCATCAGCACCTGACGCACGTTCGGCCCGCTCAATTCCAGCAGCTGCTGGCCACCGCTGACGTTGACGATCGCGATATGCAGATCGCCCAGCGCTGCGCGCAGTTGCTGTTCGGCGGTGAATTCTTCACCGCTGGGCACGATCAGCAGCCACTCGTCCGGGCCCATCCATTGCAGGCTGGTTTCACCTTTGACGATGAAGCTGAGGGCGCCAGGCAATTCAATGCCCAGCGCCTTGTGCACGCCGGCCGCGAAGGCGGCATCGTGGCCATCGCCACGAAGGGTCAGGTGGCCGAGGAGTTTTTTCTCACGCACGATCACGCCGGCGTTCTTGCGGCCCTTGCCGACCAGGCTGGCGAGGTCGGCATGGTGCAGCGACGACTCGGCGCGGGCGCCGGTGGTCGGGCGTTGCTGGTACACATTGGCTGTGGTCATAAAGCACCTTCTTGTATTGATCGTTCCCACGCTCTGCGTGGGAATGCCGCCATGGACGCTCTGCGTCCGCTCTTGGGACGCGGAGCGTCCCGGGATGCATTCCCACGCGGAGCGTGGGAACGATCAGTGTCAGATGTTCTGCCGCTCGCCCTTCGGATCGAAGAATACCGAAGAGACGATTTCCGCCTCGATCACGCTGCCGTCGGCCAGCGGTGCAAACACCCGCTCGCCCATGCGCTTGAGACCGCCCTTGACCACACCCATGGCAAACGAATAACCGAGGGAGTTGTGCGCGTAGCTGGAAGTCACGTGGCCGACCATGCTCATCGGGATCGTCTGCTTGGTGTTGAACACCAGCTGCGCACCTTCCGGCAGCCATTTGGTCGGATCGATCGGCTTCAGGCCGACCAACTGTTTGCGCTGATCACGCACGCAATCTTCACGGTTCATCCCACGCTGGCCGATCCACGAGAATGGTTTGGTGCGGCCGACACACCAGCCCATGTTCAGGTCGTCCGGGGTCATCGAGCCGTCGGTGTCCTGGCCGACGATGATGAAACCCTTTTCCGCACGCAGCACGTGCATGGTTTCGGTGCCGTACGGGGTCAGGTTGTACTGCTTGCCGGCCTCGACGATTTTCTCCAGCACGCCCATCGCATAGTCGGCCTGGACGTTGACTTCGTACGACAGCTCACCAGTGAACGAGATGCGGAACACCCGCGCCGGCACGTCACCCACCAGACCTTCTTTCCAGGTCATGAACGGGAACGCTTCGTTGCTCAGATCAATGTCGGTCACGGCGCTGAGCAGCTTGCGGCTGTTCGGCCCGGACAGGGTCATGGTCGCCCAGTGGTCGGTGACCGAGGTGAAGTAGACCTTCATCTGCGGCCATTCGGTCTGGTGGTACAGCTCCAGCCATTGCAGTACGCGGGCAGCGCCGCCGGTGGTGGTGGTCATGACGAAATGGTTGTCGGCCAGACACGCCGTGACACCGTCGTCGAAGACCATCCCGTCTTCCTTGCACATCAAACCGTAACGCGCCTTGCCCACGTCGAGCTTGGTCCAGGCGTTGGTGTACACGCGGTTGAGGAATTCGCGGGCATCCGGGCCTTGAATGTCGATCTTGCCGAGGGTCGAGGCATCGAGCAGGCCGACGCTGTCGCGCACGGCTTTGCATTCGCGCTTGACCGCGGCGTGCAGGTCTTCGCCGTTTTTCGGGAAGTACCATGGACGCTTCCACTGCCCGACGTCTTCAAACTCGGCGCCGCTTTTCACATGCCAGGCATGCAGCGCGGTGTAGCGCACCGGTTCGAAAATGTGCCCACAGTGGCGACCGGCCACGGCGCCGAAAGTCACCGGCGTGTAGTTCGGGCGGAACATGGTGGTGCCCATCTGCGGGATGCTCACGTTCAAGGATCGGGCGGCAATCGCCAGACCGTTGACGTTGCCGAGCTTGCCCTGATCGGTGCCGAAGCCCAGCGCGGTATAGCGCTTGACGTGCTCGACCGACTCGAAACCTTCACGGGTCGCCAGTTCGATGCCACCGGCGGTGACGTCGTTCTGCAGGTCGACGAATTGCTTCGGCGCGCGTGCCGAGTTCTTCTCGTGCGGCACCTGGAACAGCGCCAGGGTCGGTTCTTCGACGCGGCTCAAGGCTTTCGGCAATACGCCTTCGACGGTCTGAAAGCCGGCTTCAGCGGCAGCGCGCACGCCACCTTCGAACCCGTCAGCCAGAGAATCGCCGAGCGCATAAACGCCATTGACGCCACCGACGCAGACGCGTTTCTGCGGTGCCTCGCCCGGTACGAAACCGAGGATGTCTTCACGCCAGACCGGCTTGCCGCCCAAGTGCGAAGCCAGGTGCACGACCGGGCTGTAGCCGCCGGAACTGGCGACCAGATCGCAGTCGAGCCATTCGCCCGGGCTGGTCACGGCGTGTGCTTTTACATCGATCGCGGCAACGCGGGCAGCGGTCACGCGTTTGCTGCCACGGGCTTCGATCACTGCACTGCCGGTGAGAATGCGAATGCCTTTGGCGCGCGCTTCTTCCACCAGTGCCCCGCGCGGATTGCTGCGCGCATCGGCGATCGCCACCACTTGCAGACTGGCATCGAGCCAATCGAGCGCGACGCGATAGGCGTGATCGTTGTTAGTGCTGAGGACCAGTTTTTTGCCCGGCGCCACGCCGTAGCGACGCACGTAAGTCGACACCGCACCGGCGAGCATGTTGCCCGGCACGTCGTTGTTGCCGTAGACCAGCGGACGCTCATGCGCACCGGTCGCCAGCACCACACGCTTGGCACGGACACGGTGGATGCGCTGACGCACCTGGCCGATCGGCGCACGGTCACCGAGGTGATCGGTGAGGCGTTCGTGAATGGTCAGGAAGTTGTGGTCGTGGTAACCGTTGACCGTGGCGCGCGGCAACAGCAGCACGTCCGGGGTGTTCTTCAATTCAGCGAGAACGCTGGCGACCCACTCCATCGCCGGTTTGCCGTCGAGGCTTTCGCGCGAGTCGAGCAGGCTGCCGCCGAACTCTTCCTGCTCATCGGCCAGAATCACCCGGGCACCGCTGCGCGCAGCGGCCAGGGCAGCGGCGAGACCGGCCGGGCCGGCGCCAACGATCAGCACGTCGCAGTGCTGGTTCATGTAGTCGTAGGTGTCCGGATCGTTCTCGGTCGGCGAACGGCCGAGCCCGGCAGCCTTGCGGATGTACTTCTCGTAAGTCATCCAGAACGATTGCGGGTACATGAAGGTTTTGTAGTAGAAGCCCGGCGGCATCAGCTTGCCGCCGACCTTGCCGAGAATCCCCATCATGTCGTTGTTGACGCTCGGCCAGCCGTTGGTGCTGGTCGCGACCAAGCCTTGGTACAACGCCTGTTGCGTGGCGCGCACGTTGGGAATCTGCGTGGCTTCGGTAGCGCCGATCTGCAGGATCGCGTTCGGCTCTTCGGCACCGGCGGCGAAGATGCCGCGTGGACGCGAGTACTTGAAGCTGCGGCCGATGATGTCGACGCCGTTGGCAATCAGCGCAGCGGCCAGGGTGTCACCCTCGAAACCTTTGTAGGTCTGGCCGTTGAAGGTGAAGCTCAGCACTTTGTTGCGGTCGATCCGTCCACCGTTGGACAGGCGATTGGTCTGGCTCATACCTTCTCTCCCAGCGCCGTCGTGGCGGTTTTTGCCGTGCCAGCCTTGTCGGTGAATTGTGGCTTCTGGCCGATCTTGTAGCTCTCGAGAATCTCGTAGGTCACGGTGTCGCGGGTGACGTTGAAGTACTGCCGGCAACCGGCGACGTGATCCCACAGCTCGTGGTGCAGACCGCGCGGGTTATCGCGGAAGAACATGTAGTCGCCCCACTCCTCGTCGGTGCAGGCGTTCGGATCCAGCGGGCGCGGAATGTGCGCCTGGCCGGATGCGTGGAATTCCTCTTCGGAGCGCAGTTCGCCGCAGTGAGGACAGAAGATATGCAACATGGGGATTTCTCCTGTTAGTGGGCGACGGCAGCAGCGCCGTGTTCATCGATGAGGGCGCCGTTGTGGAAACGGTCGATGGAAAACGGAGCGGCCAACGGGTGCATTTCACCCTTGGCCAGACTCGCAGCAAACACGTTGCCTGAGCCAGGCGTGGCCTTGAAGCCACCGGTGCCCCAACCGCAGTTGAAGAACATGTTCGGTACCGGGGTTTTCGAAATGATCGGGCAGGCGTCCGGGGTGGTGTCGACGATGCCGCCCCACTGGCGGTTCATGCGCACGCGGGACAACACCGGGAACATCTCGACGATCGCTTGCACGGTGTGCTCGATCACCGGGTAAGAACCACGCTGGCCGTAGCCGTTGTAGCCGTCGATACCGGCTCCGATCACCAGGTCGCCCTTGTCGGATTGGCTGATGTAACCGTGCACGGCGTTGGACATGATCACGCTGTCGATGATTGGCTTGATCGGCTCGGACACCAGCGCTTGCAGCGGGTGGGATTCGATCGGCAGACGGAAACCGGCCAGCTTGGCCATGTGCCCGGAGTTACCGGCAGTGACCACGCCGACGCGCTTGGCGCCGATGAAACCCTTGTTGGTTTCGACGCCGATGCACACGCCGTTTTCCTTGCGGAAACCGATCACTTCGGTCTGCTGGATCAGGTCCACGCCCAAGGCATCGGCGGCACGGGCAAAGCCCCAGGCCACGGCATCGTGACGGGCGACGCCGCCGCGACGCTGCACGGTGGCGCCCATTACCGGGTAGCGGGTATTTTTTGAGCAATCGAGGTACGGAATTTCGTCTGCCACTTGCTTGGCGTTGAGCAGTTCACCATCCACGCCGTTGAGGCGGTTGGCGCTGACCCGACGCTCGGAGTCACGGATGTCCTGCAGGGTGTGGCACAGGTTGTAGACGCCACGCTGGGAGAACATCACGTTGTAGTTGAGGTCCTGCGACAGGCCTTCCCACAATTTCATCGCATGCTCGTAGAGGTGCGCCGACTCGTCCCACAGGTAGTTGGAGCGGACGATGGTGGTGTTGCGCGCGGTGTTACCGCCGCCCAGCCAGCCCTTCTCGACCACCGCGACGTTGGTGATGCCATGTTCTTTCGCCAGGTAATAGGCGGTCGCCAGACCGTGACCGCCACCGCCGACGATGACCACGTCGTAGACTTTTTTCGGCGTCGGCGTGCGCCACATGCGCTGCCAGTTTTCGTGGTGGCTGAGCGAGTGTTTGAAGAGGCCGAAGCCCGAATAGCGTTGCATAGTCATTTACTCCAGAACGCTCAGCGATAAACCGGGAAGTCTGCGCACAGCGCCGAAACCTGTTGCGCGACATTGGCCTCGACATCGGCGTCACCGAGGTTGTCGAGGATGTCGCAGATCCAGCCGGCGAGGGTTTCGCACTGGCTGACCTTGAAGCCACGGGTGGTCACCGCCGGGGTGCCAATGCGCAGGCCCGAGGTCACGAACGGCGACTGCGGGTCGTTCGGCACGGCGTTCTTGTTCACAGTGATGTGGGCGCGGCCGAGGGCGGCGTCAGCGTCCTTGCCGGTCAGGCCCTGACGGATCAGGCTGACCAGGAACAAATGGTTATCGGTGCCGCCGGACACCACATCGTAGCCACGTTTGATGAACACGCTGGCCATCGCCTGAGCGTTGTCGATCACTTGTTGCTGATAGGCCTTGAAACCCGGCTCCAGCGCCTCCTTGAAGCACACCGCTTTACCGGCGATGACGTGCATCAGCGGGCCACCCTGGGCGCCGGGGAACACGGCAGCGTTGAGCTTCTTTTCGATCTCTTCGTTGGACTTGGCCAGGATCAGCCCGCCGCGTGGACCGCGCAGCGTCTTGTGGGTCGTGGTGGTGACGACGTCAGCGTACGGCAGCGGATTCGGGTACAGGCCAGCGGCGACCAGACCGGCGACGTGGGCCATGTCGACGAACAGCAGCGCACCGACCTTGTCGGCGATCTGGCGGAAGCGTGGGAAATCCAGGGTTTTCGAATAAGCCGAGAAACCGGCAACGATCATTTTCGGCTTGCACTCAACGGCCAGACGCTCGACTTCGTCGTAATCGATCAACCCGGTGTCGGTGTTGATGCCGTACTGCACGGCGTTGTAGAGCTTGCCCGAGGACGACACTTTCGCGCCGTGGGTCAGATGACCGCCGTGGGCCAGGCTCATGCCCAGGATGGTGTCGCCCGGCTGGATCAGCGCCAGGTACACCGCGCTGTTGGCCGAAGAACCGGAGTGCGGCTGGACGTTGGCGTAATCGGCGCCGAACAGTTGCTTGGCGCGTTCGATCGCCAGCGCTTCGACTTTGTCCACATGCTCGCAACCGCCGTAGTAGCGCTTGCCCGGATAGCCTTCGGCGTACTTGTTGGTCAGGCCACTGCCTTGCGCCTGCATGACGCGCTTGCTGGTGTAGTTCTCCGACGCGATCAGCTCGATGTGATCTTCCTGACGTTGCTCCTCGGCATTCATCGCCGCCAGCAGTGCATCGTCGTAACCCTGGATCTGGTCTTGCTTGCTGAACATCGCGTCTCTCCCAGCGGCATCTGTGCGCCATTCGTCTCGGTAAGGCACCGGCAATCGCAGCGGTGCCCTTTGATGCGATGGTATGACCGGCACAGACAGCTCAAATGCCTGCGCGCGCCACGCAAAGGTGCGTTTACGACATGGCTGGAAATGCGTTCTCCAGACTCGATCTGGAAAACACTGGAGAACCCTGTGGGAGCTGGCTTGCCAGCTCCCACAGGGTTAAGCGGCGAGCTGGCGGATCAGTAGTAGCAGGAGGAAATGCGCTGGATACAGCGCATACGCCCAACGGCGCATCGGTGGCGGCTGAAGATGTCGCCCATGTCGCAACAGGAACATCCCCAGTATCGGCGCAAACAGACAAGTCGCCAGACCGACAATCGCCACGCGATTGCCGAACCGCGCCGATTCGAGCAATACCTGCCATTGATTCGCGGCGACACAGATCAGGCCCGGCAGCAGACCGAGATACCAGGGGTGACGAAACACCACGAGCATCGCCAAAGGCAGCAGAACGCCAAAAAAACCAAACATCAGTCGCTCTGAAAAAACCGCCGCGGCCAGCAGCGCAGCGGTTGCCAGCAGTCGCGATACCGATGATGAGTCCTGCCAACCGCGCGCCACCAACAAACCCAACGCCAGCGTCGGCATTACGTTCAAAGTATCGGGATCAGCAATGTACAAGCGATACGGAATTTCACTGACGGCGCTGAACAGCAACAGCCAGCCCAGATAGCGCCACTCCATTTTCCGAGAACCGTCCCGGGCCAGATTCGCCGCCATCGCCAGGCAAAACCACGGATAGGCCAGTCGCCCCGGCACGTACAGCCAATCGGCGGAAAAGCCGACATACCGCAGGTGATCGAGGACCATACTCAATAGCGCCAGCCACTTGAGCAGATCCAGCGCGCCGTCGCGTCGGCTCAGGTGCATAATCGGCCCATAAACTGGTAATTTCCTGCACCCGACATCGCATGTGCTCCCCGGAAGATCTTCGGTAAAGTGCGCATCTTCATTGACCACGAGCCTTCACAAGAGTCTCGATTACGGAAGCCGGCCATGACCGACAAGAGCCAACAATTCGCCAGCGACAACTATTCCGGTATCTGCCCGGAAGCCTGGGCTGCCATGGAACAGGCCAACCACGGCCACCAGCGCGCCTATGGCGACGATGAATGGACCGCCCGCGCGGCCGATCATTTCCGCAACTTGTTCGAAACCGACTGCGAAGTGTTCTTCGCCTTCAACGGCACCGCCGCCAACTCTCTGGCCCTGTCGTCGCTGTGCCAGAGTTACCACAGCGTGATCTGCTCGGAAACCGCCCACGTCGAAACCGACGAATGCGGCGCCCCGGAATTTTTCTCCAATGGTTCGAAACTGCTGATCGCCGGCACCGAAAACGGCAAGATCACCCCGCAGTCGATCCGCGAAGTCGCGCTCAAGCGCCAGGACATTCACTACCCGAAACCGCGCGTGGTGACCCTGACCCAGGCCACTGAAGTCGGCAGCGTCTACACCCCGGAAGAAGTCCGCGCGATCAGCGCCACCTGCAAGGAGCTGGGCCTGCACCTGCACATGGACGGCGCGCGGTTTTCCAACGCGTGCGCGTTCCTCGGCTGCTCGCCGGCGGATCTGACCTGGAAGGCCGGCGTCGATGTGCTGTGCTTCGGCGGCACGAAAAACGGTATGGCCGTGGGCGAGGCGATCCTGTTCTTCAATCACAAACTGGCCGAAGACTTCGATTACCGCTGCAAACAGGCCGGGCAACTGGCGTCGAAAATGCGCTTCCTGTCGGCGCCCTGGGTCGGCATTCTGGAAAACGGCGCCTGGCTCAAATACGCGCGCCACGCCAACCACTGCGCGCAACTGCTGGCCGAACTGGTCAGCGACATACCCGGCGTCGAACTGATGTTCCCGGTGCAGGCCAACGGCGTGTTCCTGCAACTGTCAGAACCGGCCATCGCCGCCCTGACCGCAAAGAACTGGCGCTTCTACACCTTCATCGGCAAGGGCGGGGCACGCTTCATGTGCTCTTGGGACACCGAAGAAGAGCGCGTGCGCGAACTGGCGCGGGATATTCGCGAAGTGATGTCGGCCTGATCCCCCCGCCACACTGATCGTTCCCACGCTCCGCGTGGGAACGCCTCCCGGGACGCTCCGCGTTCCAGCCCCACCACCATCGCCACATTGAACATCGCTATGACGCGGAGCGTCAGTGGCTGCATTCCCACGCAGAGCGTGGGAACGATCTTGGGTCGGGACTGACTTTTCCCACCGCAATACCCTACTTCCCCTCTATCGCGAACATCCCGCACACCCCACTCTGATCGTTCCCACGCTCCGCGTGGGAATGCCTCCCGGGACGCTCCGCGTTCCAGCCCCACCACCTTCGCCACACTAAACACCGCTATGACGCAGAGCTTCAGTGGCTGCATTCCCACGCAAAGCGTGGGAACGATCCCGCGTCAAAACGACGTTTCCCACGCACACCAGTGACTTCTTCCTCTAGCGCGATAAATCCGCACGCCCCACTCTGATCGTTCCCACGCTCCGCGTGGTAACGCCTCTCGGGACGCTCCGCGTTCCATCTCCTTCGCACCGCAAGATTCAAGGATCGAATCCCATGGGCCGCAGCCGCTACACGATTACCGAAGCCGACAAGCCGCACTTCCTGACCTGTACCGTTATGGAATGGTTGCCGTTATTCATTCGCCCATACATCGTTGAGCACCTGCTCCATTGCTGGCGCTATCAACAAACTCATCACGACTTGAAGCTGTATGGCTACGTGATCCTGGAAAACCACCTACATTTCGTCGCTCAAGCACCCGATCTGAGCAAATGCCTCAGCCAGTTCAAATCCTTCACCGCGCGACAGATCATCAAAGATTTGCAAACCAAAGGCGCTGACAAAGCCCTGCAGCGTCTGCGCTTCAGCAAACGCGCGCATAAGCAGGATCGGGTTTATCAACTGTGGCAAGAAGGCGCGCACGCAGAGATGGTCTACAGCGAATCAGTGATGCGCCAGAAACTTGAATACATCCACAACAACCCGGTGAAACGCGGTTACGTGGATTTACCAGAGCATTGGCGGTATTCGAGTGCCAGGGACTACGCAGGAATTGAGGGACTGATCGAGGTTCAGCGCTGGTATTGAAATGGGACGCGGAGCGTCCCGGGCTGCGTTCCCACGCGGAGCGTGGGAACGATCATAAGCTGCCTATCAGAACTCAATCCGCACGTCACCTTTAGGCACACTGCAGCAAGACAGGATAAATCCTTCCGCCTCGTCATCCTCGGTAATCCCGCCGTTGTGCTCCATCTCCACTTCGCCGCCCAGTTTCATCACCTTGCACGTCCCGCAAATGCCCATGCCGCAGGCTTTCGGAATCATCAGGCCCAGCTTGGCCGCCGCCGCGTGCACGGTTTCGCCCGGTGCCACGCGGATGCTCTTGCCGGAGGCGGTGAATTCGACTTGATGCAGATCCGCCGCGTCGATTTCCGGCGCATCGGCTGCCTGCTCGGCCTGTTCCACCGCGTCGGCACGCGCTTCCGGTGGCGTGGCGCCGAAGGATTCCTCGTGATAACGCGACATGTCGTAGCCGGCGTTTTCCAGCAAGCGCTTGACCGCGGTCATGTACGGCGTCGGGCCGCAGCAGAACACTTCGCGTTCGAGGAAGTCCGGCACCATCAGCTCAAGCATCTTGTGGTTGAGGTAGCCGCGATAGCCGGCCCACGGCTCACCGAGGCCATGTTTCTCGCAGATCAGGTGCAGGCTGAAGTTGTCGATCCGCGACGCCATGTGTTCCAGCTCGCGGTGATAGATGATGTCCTTCGGCGAGCGCGCGCTGTGGATAAAGGTCATGTCGACATTGGCGTTGGTGTCGTAGAACCAGCGCGCCATCGACATGCACGGCGTGATACCGACGCCGCCGCTCAGGTACAAAACTTTCGGGCTCGGGAAGTCGATGGCATTGAACAACCCGACCGGGCCATGCACCGCCAGCTCCTGTCCTTCATGCAGCGTGTCGTGCAACCAGTTCGAGACCTTGCCACCCGGCACGCGCTTGATGGTTACCGAGAAGCTGTACGGCACCGATGGCGAGCTGGAAATGGTGTACGAGCGCATGACCGGCTGGCCTTCGATTTCCAGCTCCAGGGTGACGAACTGACCCGGCTTGAAAAAGAACATGATCGGCTGGTCGGCCATAAAGCAGAACGTGCGCACATCCCAGGTTTCCTGGATGACTTTGACGCAACGGACAATGTGTCGGCCATTGGCCCAGGTCTGGGTGGTGACCGGATTCAGGAAGCTGTTGGACATGCTGTTCTCCACGGCCGACTGTCGGCCTCATGTCGGCGATTCTGCGTATAGCGCGGACCGTCCGTTTACCTATCCGCGACATTGACATACTTATCGCGACCAGCCCTTGAACACCGGGGCTTGCGCGTCGGGAACAGATTGCACCATGTCGCCCATGGATAAGGTTCGGGGCAGCGCCGGCCCCACACTCGCCCCAACACAAGACGACTTCTTTACACCTTGCGTAGCAACTGTTTTGCAGCACACCTGATCAGCCACTTTCGCCGGCCACGCAGAGGGCCATGAGGATTACATCGATGGACGTCACCGCAAAAATCAGCCTGGGCGATCCGCTGGAACCCGCACGCAAGGCCACCGCACAAATGCTCCAGGAACGCGAGCGGACCTTCTCCCTGCCGCAGCCGTTCTACAGCGACGAGCGCCTGTTCGATATCGACATGCAGGAGATCTTTCAGAAAGAGTGGTTGATCGCCGGCATGACCTGCGAAATCCCGGCCAAGGGCAACTACCTGACCCTGCAGGTCGGCAAGAACCCGATCATCGTCATTCGTGGCGCCGAAGGCGTGGTGCACGCATTCCATAACGTTTGCCGGCACCGTGGCTCGCGCCTGTGCACCAGTGAAAAAGGCAAGGTCGCCAAACTGGTCTGCCATTACCACCAGTGGACGTACGAACTGGACGGCCGCCTGCTGTTCGCCGGCACCGAGATGGGCGCCGACTTCGACATGAAGCAGTACGGCCTCAAACCGGTGAATGTGAAAACTGCCGGTGGCTACATCTTCATCAGCCTGGCGGAAAACCCGCCGGCTATTGATGACTTCCTGTCGACGCTCAACCATTACATGGAACCGTACGACATGGAGAACACCAAGGTGGCGATCACCACCACCTTGATGGAAAAGGCCAACTGGAAACTCGTCCTGGAAAACAACCGCGAGTGCTACCACTGCAACGCGTCGCACCCGGAACTGCTGAAAACCCTGCTGGAATGGGACGACGTCACCGACCCACGCGCCGATCAGGCGTTCAAGGACCACGTTGCCGCCTCCGCCGCTGCCTGGGAAGCCGAGAAGATTCCTTACGCCCACGCCAGCTTCGGCCTGCGCAACCGCATCGTGCGCATGCCGCTGCTCAAGGGCACCGTGTCGATGACCCTCGATGGCAAACAGGGCTGCGCGAAACTGATGGGCCGGATCAAGAACCCGGATCTGGGCTCAATGCGCATCCTGCACTTGCCGCATTCGTGGAACCACTGCATGGGCGACCACATCATCGTCTTCACCGTGTGGCCGATCAGCGCTCAGGAAACCATGGTCACCACCAAATGGCTGGTGCACAAGGATGCCGTTGAAGGCGTCGATTACGATGTCGAACGTATGCGCCAGGTGTGGGACGCAACCAACGATCAGGACCGTCGTCTGGCGGAAGAGAACCAGCGCGGGATCAATTCGACGGCTTACCAGCCAGGGCCGTACTCGAAGACTTATGAGTTTGGCGTGGTCAACTTTGTGGACTGGTACAGCGAGCGGATGTTGAACAACCTCGGCGCCGAGCCAGCGCCTTATCTCAAAGGTGTACCGGTTCAGGGCTAAAAAGCAAAAGCATCGCGAGCAGGCTCACTCCTACAGTTTGGAATGCGTCCCCCTGTAGGAGTGAGCCTGCTCGCGATAGCTATCTAACATTCACCAAAACCCCAGCCTTGATTGCACAATTTCTGATCAACCACCCCGCCAGCCATACCCAGCAAGCCCCCCAGCCTTCCGCAAACAAGTTATCCACATACCCACCCACAGCAACTGGGGGTAACTGTGGATGAATCATCAAATATCCCGCTGATTTGCAAAGAAAAACCGTGACTTATTCAAAACCATGGTTTCTGGAAACGATTGATCTTTTTTTGATCAATCCTCTACAGGTCTTGAATCTAAAGGGCTGTAGCGGGTAGCGAACACGTTATCCACAGAAGCGCCAACAGAGATCGGGGGTAACTTCGCCCTGTCTGTGGAAAAGCGTAAAAATCGGGGAAAACCCCCTTTCCGTTGAAGCTTTTACTGCACAAAGGCTTCATTTGATCAAAATCTGATCACCCGCTTGCAAGCCCTGTTTTATATGGCTTGCAGCGGATAGCGAACATGTTGTCCACAGAAGCGCCAACAGAGATTGGGGGCAACTTGCCGCGTTATTCAGCGGAAAAACCGAGAAAAAACCGCGACTTAGGCTGGTTGTTTTTTGACCGGATGGCTGCAGGGCTTGATTGGCGCGGGATGTAGGGAGGGGCGAACACGTTATCCACAGATCCGCCAACAGGGATTGTGGGTAAACCGCTACCCTCATCGGAACGCCGCCTGCCCAGCCCTCTCCCGGAGGGAGAGGGAGCCGACCGAGGTGGAATGGAGAAATGTACAGACCTGCACCCCATGCGGTGACCTTGGTTTGGCCGAACCTGAGTTCAACCTGATCGTTCAGGTCGACGTAAAACCTGAGAGCGCCACCGTAGGTCCCCTTTCCCTCCGGGAGAGGGCTAGGGTGAGGGGTTTTCAGCGGACCACACCCTCTTCGATCAGCAATTTAAGGATGGCTTCGGCACCCGCCTGCGCAGTCACACCTTTCAGAACCTGCCCACCGCCACCACTGGCCTTCGCCGTGGCAGCCTTCATGCGGTCAGCCCCGCTCTTGGCCTTGATCACTTTCAAACGCTTGGGCCGTGGCTTGGCCGGTTGCAGCGTGGCGACGGCCAGGAGCTGGTCGTCCACCACCTCGACTTCATTGGCCTGCAACTCGCCCCGTCGCGCTGGCCCATAGGCACTCTGCCGAGGCTTCGGTGCAGCGTTATCCACAGTCGCCAGAAACGGCAGCTTGACCTTCAGGCGTCGCCGCTGCCCCCGCGGCAACGCTTGCAGCACCAGCGCCGAGCCTTCGTTGATCGACTCCACCTGTGCCAGCCCGACCACCAGTGGCCAGCCCAGCCCTTCAGCCAGCAGAAACGGCAACATCCCCGAACCTTCGCCGGTTTCCGCCTGGCTGCCGGTCAACACCACCTGCGCGCCTGCGTCACGCAGGTACGCGGTCAGCGCCGGCAGCGCATCGGCGCCAGCCGGTTGTTCCAGCACGTGCATCTGCTCAAGGCCCATGCCCAGATAGGCGCGCAGGGCCGGTTCGGCGATATCACCGGCGTGCAGCACTTGCAGGTCATCCCCCGCCAGTTGCAAGCCCAGCTCGACCGCGCGGGCGTCCTGTTCGGCGCGTCGTGGCCGGCCAGAGGTCGGGTGGGCGCCAATCGAGACCAGACTGATAACGTTCGTGTTCATAGGGTTTCCTTAAGCCGCATCGCGCTTGGCGTCGTTGCGGTAAGCCGCGACCGCTTCGATCAACGCTTGCAGAATCTCTGCGCTGTCGCCGATTACCGAAAGGTCGGCACGCTTGATCATGTCGCAGCCCGGATCGAGGTTGATCGCCACCACCTTGTCGCAGGCGCCAATGCCTTGCAGGTGCTGGATCGCCCCGGAAATACCCACGGCGACATACACCCGCGCCGTGACCCAGGTGCCCGACGCGCCGACCTGGCGATCGCGAGCCATAAAGCCATCGTCCACGGCAACACGGGAGGCGCCTTCGGTGGCGCCGAGTGCAGCGGCTGTTTCGTGGAACAGCGCCCAGTCCTTCACCCCGTTACCACCGGAGAAAATGAATTCGGCTTCAGCCATCGGAATCGCGCCCGCGTCCACCGCTACCGCACCGAGATCTTCGATCCGCGACAGGCTGCGCGCCACGCTTGTGGATAACTCCGCCGGCAACGCTTCATGACGGGTTTCGCTGACTGGCTCGGCGCATTCGGCCGCCGCCAGAATCAACCGCGCTACCGGACGGGCCAAGTCCTGCAACCCGGCGCCAGCGCGGCCGATGCATTCCTGGTCCTTCACTTGCCAGACCCGCGTTGCCGGGCGTTCGCCCAGTGCGGCAGCAAAGCGTCGGCCGAGTTCGCCGCCACCGCTGCGACTGTCCGGCAGCAGCCAGTGGCGCGGATTGAATTGGTTATCCACAGCCCGCAGGCCTTGCACCCGTTGTTCCGGTGCATAACCGCTGAACTCGTCGCCTTCGAGCATCAGCAAGCGATCAACGCCCGCCGTGGCGAAAGCGCTTTCCTTGTGCTCGCCAAACACCACTGCCAACACCGCACCGTCCGTACCCGCCAGTTGATTCGCGAGGCCGAGCAAGTCGCGGTCGTGGCTGCTCAAGCGGCCGCCAACCATGTCCGGCACCACGCAGATGTAGAACGCCGGCGCGGGCACCTGATGCAACGGCAATTGCACTTCAACCGTGGCCGAACGCTTGACCGCCCCGCCCTGCTGCGCGCCGCTGCGGTCAATGCGTTTGAGGCCGTTGGGGCCGATAAAACCAATGCCGTGCAGATTCTTGCGGATGACGCCGTTAGGTCCCATCCAGCTGTGTTGCGCCGGTTGCATCGCCGCGTGCAGCGGATGCAGACGGTTGCGCGCGATCCATTCGGCGCGCGGGTCGCGGCGGATAATGTCGCTCATCAATGCACCTCCGCAGGTTCACGTTTGGCCGGCGCCGCCGGTTTGCTCGGCGCGGCGTCTTCGAGCAGCGCGTCGGCTACCAGTTCGGCAATGTCCTTGATCAGCGGACGCGGTTCGACCACGCCTTCGAGCATCGCCGTGCACTGTGGACAACCCACGGCCACCAGTTCGGCGCCGGTCTCGCGGATGTCGTCCATGCGCATGTCGGGGATGCGCTGCTTGCCCGGAATGTCCGTGATCGGCGCGCCACCGCCACCACCGCAGCAACGCGAGCGGAAACCGGAACGCTGCATTTCTTTGACTTCGATGCCGAGCGCACGCAGCACTTCGCGCGGTGCTTCGTATTCGCCGTTATAGCGCCCCAGATAGCACGGGTCGTGATAGGTCACGCTGTCGCCTTTGTGCTGACCGAGGTTGAGCGCGCCAGCCTGGATGATCTCGGCCATATAGTTGCTGTGGTGCTGCACCAGATAATGGCCGTCGAAGGCGCCGTACTCGTTTTTCAGCACGTGAAAACTGTGCGGATCGCAGGTGACGATGCGGTTGAAGCTGTATTTGCCCAGGGTCTGGATATTGCGCTTGGCGAGCAACTGGAAGGTCGCTTCGTCACCGAGCCGCCGCGCCACGTCGCCGCTGTCGCGTTCTTCGAGGCCAAGCACGGCGAAGTCGATTTTCGCCGCTTTCAACACTTTGACGAAGGCGCGCAAGGTGCGCTGATTGCGCATGTCGAAAGCGCCGTCGCCGACCCAGAACAGCACGTCGGTGGATTGCTTCTCGCTGAGCAGATTGAGGTTCAGGTCCGCTGCCCAGTTCATCCGCCCGCCCGGTGCAAAACCGCCGGGGTTGTCGGTGGCGATGAGGTTTTCGAGGACTTCGGCGCCCTTGTTCGGCGTCGCACCTTTTTCCAGGGTCAGATGGCGGCGCATGTCGACGATCGCATCGACGTGCTCGATCATCATCGGGCATTCCTCGACGCAGGCGCGGCAGGTGGTGCACGACCACAGGGTTTCGGCATCGACCAGTCCGTTGACGATCGGTTGATGCGGATTGCCGCCGTGTTCGCCCACCGGTTTGCCAGGGTACGGACTGCCCGCGAACTTCGCGTCAGTGCCACCGGCGAGACCGACGACCATGTCCTGAATCAGTTTTTTCGGATTCAACGGTTGGCCGGCAGCAAAGGCCGGGCACGCCGCTTCGCATTTGCCGCACTGCACGCACGCATCAAAACCGAGCAACTGGTTCCAGGTGAAATCCTTGGGTTTTTCCACGCCCAGTGGTGCGTCTGGATTGCTCAGGTCCAGCGCTTTCAAACCGGTCGAGCGGCCGCCGCCAAAACGTTCGGGGCGACGGTGCCAGGCCAGGTGCAGCGCGCCGGCGAAGGCATGTTTCATCGGCCCGCCCCAGGTCATGCCGAAGAACAATTCCGACACGCCCCACAGCACACCGACACCGAGAATGGCCGCGAGCACCCAGCCGCCGAAGTTCTCCGGCAGGATCCCCGCCACCGGCAAGGTCACCAGAAAGAACGACGCGGAAAATGCCAGCAGGCTTTTCGGCAGGCGCATCCACGGGCCTTTCGACAGCCGCGCCGGCGGGTTGCGCCGACGCAGGTACATGAAGATCGCGCCGACGAACATCACCGCCGACATCAGCAGCAAGGCGTAGCCGAGGATGCGGTTATGCAGGCCGAAACCGTGCACCAGAATCGCCAGCACAATCGACGCCACGGCACCGCCCGCCGTGGCAACGTGGGTGTTGGCGATGTATTTGTCCCGCGCGACGACGTGGTGCAGGTCGACCATGTAGCGCTTGGGCATGGCCAGCAGACCGCCGAGTAGATCGACCTTCGCCGCCCGGCCGCGACGCCACATGTTCATCCGCCGCAGCGCGCCGAGGAGCGCAAGGCCCAGGGCTGCGAACAACAGGATTGGAAGAAGGGTGTTCAACATCTGAGTCACCTCTGGCGAGGTGCGAGCTGCAAGCTACAAGCGGCAAGAAAAAGCAGCATGAATCGGCTGGGTTTCTACTTGCAGCTTGCAGCTTGTGGCTCGCAGCTGAGCCGTCAAAAATCCTTACAGAGCCGAAGTGCGTCGTAAATGGCGGCGTGGGTATTACGCTGCGCCACGCAGTCGCCGATGCGGAACAGCAAGTAGCCGTCGCCCGCTTCGCTCAGCGAAGGCTGGGGCTGGATCGCGAACAGCGCTTCGACGTCGATCTGGCCCTTGTTGCGCGAGCCGTCCTTGAGGGCGTAGTAGATTTCCTCGTCCGGGCGCACGCCGTTTTCGACGACTACCTGATCGACCACCCGCTCCTCTTTCGCGCCGGTGTATTCGTTCTCCAGCACCGCGATCAGCTTGTCGCCTTCGCGGTAGACCTTCTCCAGCATCATGTCGCCGGTCATGATCACTTCTTTCGGGTACATGCTGCGGTAGTAGGTCGGGAACGACGTACCGCCAATGGCCACGCCCGGTTTGATGTCGTCGGTGACGATCTCGACCTGGCTGCCCTTGTCGGCGAGGAAGTCGGCGACCGACATCCCGGTGAACTCGCAAATGGTGTCGTAGACCAGCACGTTCTTGCCCGGCGCGACTTTGCCGTCGAGCACGTCCCAGCTGCTGACCACCAGCCCTTCGGCGGCGCCCCAGTGCTCGTTCTGCTCAAGATACGGATGCCCGCCGACCGCTAGCACCACCACGTCCGGACGCAGGTCCATGATGGTGTCGGCGTCGGCCGCAGTGCCGAGACGCAGATCGACTTTCAAGCGCGCCAGCTCCAGCTGGAACCAGCGGGTGATACCGGCGATCTGGTCGCGCTGCGGCGCTTTCGACGCGGTCGTGATCTGCCCGCCGATGAATTCTTTTTTCTCGAACAGGGTCACGTCGTGGCCACGCTCGGCAGCCACGCGTGCGGCTTCCATCCCGGCCGGGCCGGCACCGACAATCACCACTTTGCGTTTCGGCCCGGTGGATTTTTCGATGATGTGCGGCACGCCCATGTATTCACGGGAAGTCGCGGCGTTCTGGATGCACAGCACGTCCAGACCTTGATACTGACGGTCGATGCAATAGTTGGCGCCGACGCACTGCTTGATCTGGTCGATCTGGCCCATCTTGATCTTGGCGATCAGGTGCGGATCAGCGATGTGCGCGCGGGTCATGCCGACCATGTCGACGTAACCGCCCTCAAGAATGCGCGTGGCCTGGTTCGGATCCTTGATGTTCTGCGCGTGCAGCACCGGCACCTTGACCACTTCCTTGATCCCGGCAGCCAGGTGCAGGAATGGCTCCGGTGGATAACTCATGTTCGGAATGACGTTGGCCAGGGTGTTGTGCGTGTCGCAACCCGAGCCGACCACGCCGATGAAATCGAGCATGCCGGTGTCGTCGTAATACTTGGCGATCTGCTTCATGTCCTCGTGGGACAAGCCGTCCGGGTGGAACTCGTCACCGCACAGGCGCATGCCCACGCAGAAATCGTCACCGACCTCGGCGCGCACGGCTTTGAGAACTTCCAGACCAAACTTCATCCGCCCTTCGAAGCTGCCGCCCCACTCGTCGGTGCGCTTGTTGACGCGCGGGCTCCAGAATTGGTCGATCATGTGCTGGTGCACGGCTGACAGTTCGACGCCATCGAGGCCACCGGCCTTGGCCCGGCGCGCGGCCTGGGCGTAATTGCCGATCACCCGCCAGATTTCTTCCGGCTCAATGGTCTTGCAGGTGGCGCGGTGCACCGGTTCACGGATGCCCGACGGCGACATCAACGTCGGCCAGTTGAAACCGTCCCAGCGCGAGCGGCGGCCCATGTGGGTAATCTGAATCATGATCTTGGCGCCATGCTTGTGCATGGCGTCGGCCAGATTCTGGAAATGCGGAATGATCCGGTCGGTGGACAGGTTGACCGAACTCCACCATTCCTGCGGGCTGTCGATCGCCACGACGGACGAACCGCCACAGATGGCCAGGCCGATGCCGCCCTTGGCTTTCTCTTCGTAGTATTTGACGTAGCGGTCGGTGGTCATGCCGCCGTCAGTCGCGTAGACCTCGGCGTGCGCGGTGCTGAGCACGCGGTTGCGGATGGTCAGTTTGCCGATCTGGATCGGCTGGAACATTGCTTCGAAAGCCATTTCACGGTCCTCGGCTTACAACGGCTTGACGGTGAACAGGCCGTCATCGTGGCCCTCTTCGGAGCCTCCGTAGACTTGTTCGGCCACAGTGCGAATCTTGCTGCCACGCGCTTCGAGGATCTGGTCCATGGCGCCGGCAAACCAGCCGGTGAACATGTAATCGACCTTGCGCCCGACCTTGCCGTACACATAGACGAACGCCGAGTGCTCGAGCTTGACGCTGGCGGTGCCTTTATCGAGGTCGATGTCCTGGATCTTGAACAGACCCCAGCCGCGTTGCGACAGGCGTTTCATGTAGTGTTCGAACACCGCGACGCCTTCCAGACCGTGGCATTCGGCTTCTTTTTCGCACCAGTGCCAGGCGGACTTGTAGCCGGCCTTGTAGAGGATCTCGGCGTAGGCGTCAGCGCCCAATACTTCTTCAATGCCCATGTGGTTATTGACGAAAAAGTGTCGTGGCACGTAGAGCATCGGCAGGGCGTCAGAGGTCCAGACACCGGTCTCGCTGTCGACTTCGATTGGCAATTGCGGGGCGATCTTGGCCATGGAAACTTAACTCCAGAAAAATGATGGTTCAGTGTTGGCCGCGGCCCTCACCCCAGCCCTCTCCCTCAGGAGAGGGGGCAGATCGGCGGCGGTCTTGAGAAAGCGTTATTCGCCCCAGACATTCTTGAGGACGTTGACCCAGTTCTCGCCCATGATCTTGCGCACCACGCGTTCGGAATGGCCGCGCTTGAGCAGGGTTTCGGTGAGGTTGGGGAATTCGCCGACGGTGCGGATGCCCAGCGGGTTGATGATCTTGCCGAAGCTGGTCAGGCGGCGGGCGTAGCCCTTGTCGTGGGTCAGGTATTCGAAGAAATCCTGGCCGTGGCCCTGAGTGAAATCGGTGCCGATGCCGATGGCGTCTTCGCCGACGATGTTCATGGTGTATTCGATCGCTTCGGCGTAGTCGTCGATGGTCGAATCGATGCCCTTGGCGAGGAACGGCGCAAACATGGTCACGCCGACAAAACCGCCGTGGTCGGCAATGAACTTCAGCTCGGCATCGGACTTGTTGCGCGGGTGCTCTTTGAGACCCGACGGCAGGCAGTGCGAGTAGCAGACCGGTTTTTTCGATTCGAGAATGACTTCTTCAGATGTCTTGGAACCGACGTGGGACAGGTCGCACATGACGCCGACGCGGTTCATCTCGGCGACGATCTCGCGACCGAAGCCCGACAGCCCGCCGTCACGCTCGTAGCAACCGGTACCGACCAGATTCTGGGTGTTGTAGCACATCTGCACGATGCCGACGCCGAGCTGCTTGAACACCTCGACGTAGCCGATCTGGTCTTCGAAAGCGTGCGCGTTCTGAAAGCCGAAGAGAATGCCGGTCTTGCCCTGTTCCTTGGCACGACGGATGTCGGCGGTGGTGCGCACCGGCATCACCAGATCGCTGTTCTCACGGATCAGTTTCTGGCTGGCAGCAATGTTGTTCACGGTCGCCTGAAAGCCTTCCCACACCGACACAGTGCAGTTGGCTGCCGTCAGACCGCCCTTGCGCATGTCTTCGAACAGCTCGCGGTTCCATTTGGCAATGATCAGACCGTCGATAACGATGCTGTCGGCGTGTAATTCGGCTGGGCTCATCAGGCGTCCCCTTATTGGCGATCCATGCGCCGAATCGTCTGCCGGCGCTTTGGGGCCAGCATATGCCTAGGTGTCGGGGCGACCGGGTGCAAAAACGACAGGGGAATTGCCGAAAGCGTCAATCCGCGACAAAGGGTCGTGCGCCGCTCCGATCAGCTACCTGTTCAAGCCCGCGCGCTTGCGCCAGAATCTGCCGCAGCCTGCACATACCAACGGATTAGAGCGACCCCAATGAAATCGATCTTCCTCGCCCTGGCACTGATTGCGACCGGCGCCCACGCCGCCGAAGAATCCGACAACAACCCGTGCGATGCGGTGGAAAAAGACATCCAGACTCTGGAATGCTCGGCCTACAGCCGCACCACTGCCGAAGACCTGCTCAAGGACAACTACGCCAGCCTCAACGAACGCATGCAGACCGCGTACAGCAAGAGCCCGACGCAACTGGCCGACATCACCGCCAAGTTGAAAACCGCCCAGCAGCAATGGTTGAAGACGCGGGACGCCGATTGCGCAGTGGAAGCGTTCCCGGCAACGGCGGGGAGCAAGGCGTTCACCATTGCGCAGAATGATTGTGTGGCGCGGATGAGTGATGAACGGTCGGAGTTTTTGGAGTCGATCGGGCAGGAGTGATCGGATTTTTAGAAGGCTACCGCGGGCTTATCGACCGAACTCCTTCCTCACCATTGCGATCGGGCCGTCACGCTTCGCTTTGATAGCCAAGAGTGACGCGACCGCGCAACTGCCGACACGCCTTGTTTATTGGTCATTGGAAAAATATAAGTATAGATTCGCGAATCTTATAAAAGACTTATATTCTTCTATGACAGCATCCACTGGACTCGCAAAGCTGTTAAGCAGCTTTTGAAATTGCATTCCGTGCACCAAGGGAAGGTTCGCGACGCCGTGACGGCGCTTGCCGACATGCCCGATGTTGGCAACGTAAAATCATTGATTGGTCATGATTACGCTTACCCGCTGCGTGTCGGCAATTATCGAGTCATGTTCGACTGGGATGGCGAAATTAAAGTGGTCGGTATTCAAGAGGTCAAAAAACGTGATGAACGCACCTACTGACGTTCAAATAATCAATGACGCCGAGGGTAACCCTGCGTTCGTGGTTATCCCCTACGCTCAATATGTCGCGCAGAAAATACAGCCCGATCTGATTCCCCATGAGGTTGTCAGCCGGATCGTTGACGGGGCAACACCCATCCGCGCCTGGCGCGAACATCTCAATCTGACTCAGGAAGAGGTGGCGAAGCGCATGGGTATTTCGCAACCGGCATTTGCTCAACAGGAAACAGTCGCCAAGCCACGCAAGGCCACCCGCGAGAAAATTGCCGCCGCGTTCGGTATCACAGCCAGTCAGCTCGAACTGTAGGCTGCCCTCTTCATTCAAAGGAATTCACATGAACATCTGCGGCATCGAAATCAAAGGCAGCGAAGCGATCATCGCCGTAGCCGCTCTCGACGGTTCGTCCTTGAGCCACATTCCTCTTGCCACCAAGAAGATCGCCCTCGACGACGATGACGAAGCGGCCAACGTGAAGCTGTTCGCGGCGCAGGTGGCGTCGTTTGTGCGGGAGAACTCTGTGGACCGGATTGCGATCAAGAAGCGCAGCAAGAAAGGTGAATTTGCCGGTGGGCCGACGACGTTCAAGATTGAGGGGATTTTGCAGCTGCTGGACGGGTGTGAAGTGACGCTATTGTCGCCGCAGACGATCAATGCGCAGGCCAAGAAGCACAATTTCGAACTGCCGGGGACGTTGAACAAGTATCAGCATGAGGCTTACAAAGCCGCTTGTTCGGCATTGCTGAAGAAGTAACCCGATTGCCGAAATCACATGGGAACCTGTGGGAGCGGGCTTGCCCGCGATGGCGGTGTGTCAGGCAATAACAATGTTGGGTGTGCTGGCCTCATCGCGGGCAAGCCCGCTCCCACAGGATTCTATGGCGTTGCGGAAGCCATTCAGGCCTGGGCAGTACGCCGGTCTACGCGGGGGCAGCGAGCGAATTTTGCTCGATAGCTACGAGTGAAGTACGACGGTGATTCAAAACCGCAGGCAATACTCACTTCGAGCACGCTCATGTCGGTCTGGCGCAACAGTTGTCGGGCCTTTTCCAGGCGCAGGCGCAGATAAAAATTGCTCGGCGTATCGTTCAGATGCAGCCGGAACAAGCGCTCCAACTGCCGCCGGGTGACCTTGATCGATTCCGCCAGTTGCAGCGTGGTCAGCGGCGGTTCGCTGTGCTGCTCCATCTCACCGATCACCTGCACCAGTTTCTTGTTGCTGATGCCGTAGCGCGTGGCGACTTCCATGCGTTGGTGGTCCTTGCGCGGGCGAATGCGCCCGAGCACGAATTGCTCGCTGACCTGAATCGCCAGTTGCGGGCCGTGGGCCTGGGCAATCAGGTCGAGCATCAGATCAATCGAGGCCGTGCCACCCGCCGAAGTGATCCGTCGCCGGTCGATCTCGAACAGTTCCTGGGTCACGCTGAGCTGTGGATAAGATTCCTTGAACGCATCGATCGCCTCCCAATGCAGGGTCAGGCGATGGCCGTCGAGCAGGCCCGCTTCGGCGAGGACGAAACTGCCGGTGTCGATACCACCGAGCGTCACACCGTCGTTGTCCAGGCGGCGCAACCAGTGTTCCAGCGTCGGCGTGATGAACTTTAGCGGCTCGAACCCGGCCACCACCAGCAACGTCGCGCCCTTCTTCAGCGGCTCCAACGCGGCATCGGCGTTGACCGACATGCCATTGCTCGCCAGTACCGGCCCGCCGTCGGCGCTGAGCACATGCCAGCGATACAGCTCGCCACGAAAGCGGTTGGCCACGCGCAACGGTTCGATCGCGGAGATAAAGCCAATGGCGGAGAACCCCGGCATCAGCAAAAAGTAGAAATCCTGGGACATGGGCGCACTCGGTTGGCGGGTCGCGTGCAACGTTGATACGCCGTTTGCCGGCGGCATTCAAGCGTGCAGGTCGCTACAGTGCAATTGCCAGTCGCCGCAGTGCGCTTTCACCGGGCCGTTGCTGCGTAACTTGGCACCACCGGCGCGCCAGATGCCGGAAACCCAATAATCGAACTGCCGAGGAACCTGACATGAAACGACTGATCAGCAGCTGCGTTCTTGCACTCAGCGGTACCGCTTTCTTCAGCACCGGCGTGATGGCGGCCGAACCGGCCTCCTGCAAGAATGTGCGCATGGGCGTGGTCAACTGGACCGATGTGATCGCCACCAGTGCCATGACCCAGGTCCTGCTCGACGGCCTCGGCTACAGCACCAAACAGACCAGCGCCTCCCAGCAGATTATCTTCGCCGGGATTCGCGATCAGCGCCTGGACCTGTTCCTCGGTTACTGGAACCCGCTGATGACCCAGACCATCACCCCGTTCGTCGAGGCCAATCAGGTCAAGGTGCTAGAGGCGCCAAGCCTGAAAGATGCCCGCGCGACCCTCGCCGTGCCGACCTATCTGGCTGACAAGGGTCTGAAAACCTTTGCCGACATCGCCAAATTCCACAAGGAACTGGGCGGCAAGATCTACGGCATCGAGCCAGGCTCGGGCGCCAATACGCAGATCAAGGCGATGATCGCCAAGAACCAGTTCGGCCTCGGCAAGTTCCAGCTGGTGGAATCGAGCGAGGCCGGCATGCTCGCCGCCGTCGATCGCGCGGTGCGTCGCAAGGAAGCCGTGGTGTTCTTCGGCTGGGCACCGCACCCGATGAACGTCAACATCCAGATGACCTATCTCACTGGCAGTGACGACGCCCTCGGCCCCAACGAAGGCATGGCCACGGTCTGGACAGTCACCGCGCCGAAATACGCCGAGCAGTGCCCGAATATCGGCCGCCTGCTGACCAACCTGACCTTCACCGCCGAAGACGAGAGCCGGATGATGCAACCGCTGCTCGATCATAAAGACGCCTTCGAATCGGCGAAGCAATGGCTTAAGGATCACCCGGAAGACAAGCAGCGCTGGCTCGAAGGTGTGACCACATTCGACGGCAAACCGGCCGCTGAAAACCTCCAGCTGACCAGCAAATAACCCTCATTTTGAAAAGCCCCTCACCCTGACCCTCTCCCAGAGGGAGAGGGAACCGGACGACGCTTCGCAGCCCCGAAAAGGGCTGCGGACAGACCCATCACGCCTGAAGGAAACCGCACCATGAACCACGACGTCATCATCACCTGCGCACTCACCGGTGCTGGCGACACGACCGCCAAAAGCCCGCACGTGCCGGTCACCCCGAAACAGATCGCTGCCGCCGCCGTCGAAGCTGCCAAGGCCGGCGCCACCGTCGTGCACTGCCATGTGCGCGATCCGCAGACCGGCAAGTTCAGCCGTGACGTCGCGCTGTACCGCGAAGTGATGGAGCGCATCCGTGAGGCGGACGTCGACATCATCGTCAACCTCACTGCCGGCATGGGCGGTGACCTGGAAATCGGCGCTGGCGAGAACCCGATGGAGTTCGGTCCGAACACCGATCTGGTCGGCCCGCTGACCCGTCTGGCTCACGTCGAAGCGCTGCTGCCGGAGATCTGCACCCTCGATTGCGGCACGCTGAACTTCGGCGACGGCGACACCATTTACGTGTCCACGCCGGCGCAACTGCGCGCCGGCGCCAAGCGCATCACTGAATTGGGTGTGAAGGCCGAGCTGGAGATTTTCGACACCGGTCACCTGTGGTTCGCCAAACAACTGATCAAGGAAGGCTTGCTCGACAACCCGTTGTTCCAGCTGTGCCTGGGCATCCCGTGGGGCGCGCCGGCCGACACCACCACCATGAAAGCCATGGTCGACAACCTGCCCGCCGACGCGGTCTGGGCCGGGTTCGGCATCGGCCGCATGCAGATGCCGATGGCCGCGCAAGCGGTGCTGCTGGGCGGCAACGTGCGGGTCGGCCTCGAAGACAACCTGTGGCTGGACAAGGGCGTGCTGGCGACCAACGGCCAACTGGTCGAACGCGCCAGCGAAATCCTCAGCCGCCTCGGCGCCCGCGTGCTTACGCCGGCTGAAGGTCGCAAGAAAATGGGCCTGACCCAGCGCGGCTAATGAACACCCATTTCCCTTGTAGGAGTGAGCCTGCTCGCGATGGCGTCGGTACATCCGAAGCATCTCCAGCGGTAGAACAACCGCTATCGCGAGCAGGCTCACTCCTACAGATTTCGAGCCAATTTCAGGAAATCCACCATGCGCTTTATCACCGAAATCAAAACCTTCGCCGCCCTCGGCAGCGGCGTCATCGGCAGCGGCTGGGTCGCGCGCGCCCTCGCCCACGGCCTCGACGTGGTGGCCTGGGACCCGGCACCGGGCGCCGAAGCCGCACTGCGCAAACGCGTGGCCAATGCCTGGGGGGCACTGGAGAAAAACGGCCTGGCGCCGGGCGCTTCACAGGATCGCCTGCGCTTTGTCGCGACCATCGAAGAATGCGTGCGCGACGCCGACTTCATCCAGGAAAGCGCTCCCGAGCGGCTGGAACTGAAACTCGATTTGCACAGCAAAATCAGCGCAGCGGCCAAGCCCAATGCGCTGATTGGTTCGAGTACGTCGGGCCTGCTGCCGAGCGAGTTCTACGAGAGTTCGACGCACCCTGAGCGTTGCGTGGTCGGGCATCCGTTCAACCCGGTGTATCTGCTGCCGCTGGTAGAAGTAGTGGGCGGCAGGAACACCGCGCCCGAGGCCGTTCAGGCGGCGATGCAAGTCTACGAATCCCTCGGTATGCGTCCGTTGCATGTGCGCAAGGAAGTGCCGGGATTCATCGCCGACCGCTTGCTTGAAGCGCTGTGGCGCGAAGCATTGCATCTGGTCAACGACGGCGTGGCGACCACCGGCGAGATCGACGATGCGATCCGCTTTGGCGCCGGGTTGCGCTGGTCGTTCATGGGTACGTTTCTGACTTACACCCTGGCCGGGGGTGATGCCGGCATGCGCCACTTCATGTCGCAGTTCGGCCCGGGATTGCAGCTGCCGTGGACCTATCTGCCGGCGCCGGAGCTGACTGACAAGCTGATCGATGATGTGGTCAATGGCACCAGCGAACAGCTTGGCCGGCACAGCATTTCGGCGCTGGAGCGCTATCGTGATGATTGTTTGCTGGCGGTGCTTGAGGCGGTGAAAACCACCAAAGAGAAGCACGGTATGAGTTTCAGCGAATAATCCGCTACCTGATCGTTCCCACGCTCTGCGTGGGAATGCAGCCCGGGACGCTCCGCGTCCCAGAAGCGTGACGCGGAGCGTCACAGGAGGCGTTCCCACGCAGAGCGTGGGAACGATCACCGCCAGGAGAAACCATGCCCCACCTCACCACCTACCAAACCAGAATCATCCCCGACTGGGTCGACTACAACGGCCACCTGCGCGATGCCTTCTACCTGCTGATCTTCAGCTACGCCACCGACGCGCTGATGGATCGTCTCGGCATGGACAGCAACAATCGCGAAGCCAGCGGCCATTCGCTGTTCACCCTCGAACTGCACCTCAATTACCTGCACGAAGTGAAGCTTGATACCGAGGTCGAAGTGCGTACGCAGATCATCGGCCACGACAACAAACGCCTGTACCTCTATCACAGCCTGCACAAGGTCGGCGATGCGCAGGAACTGGCCGGCAACGAACAGATGCTGCTGCACGTCGACCTCGCCGGGCCGCGTTCGGCGCCGTTCAGTGCCGAGACCTTGAGTCATTTGCAAAGCATCGCCGCCGAGCAGCGGGACCTACCCGCTCCCGCTTATATCGGCCGCGTGATCGCGCTGCCACCCGCCCGGTAATCCCACCGATCATCAGGAGCCGCCATGCACACCGCTGCCGCTGTTGCCGATTTCCGTACTTATCCGTTGATCTGCGCGCTGAGTGGCGTGCAGGGTCTGGCGGATCGCGTTGTCATCAAATGGGCTGATGGCCGCGTCAGCCCGTTTCACCATGTCTGGCTGAGGGATAACTGCCCCTGCCAGCAGTGCGTCTACAGCGTGACTCGCGAGCAGGTTTTCGAGATCGTCGATGCGCCTGACGAACTGCAACCAAGCGCCGCCTACGTTGATACCGAAGGCTGCCTGCGCATCGATTGGCAGGACGGCCACCTCAGCCGTTTCGATCCGGGCTGGTTGCGTGCCCATGCCTACGACGACGAGTCCCGCACCGAACGTCTGGCCGCAAAACCCAAGAGCTATTTGTGGCGCAGCGATCTGCAGTTGCCGGTGTTCGATTACGCCGCGCTGATGAACGACAACGCCGCCCTGCTGCAGTGGTTGCTCGCCGTGCGTGACATTGGCCTGACTCAGGTGCGCGGCGTGCCCACCGAGCCCGGTTCGCTGCAACTCATCGCCCAGCGGATTTCCTTCATTCGCGAGAGCAATTTCGGTGTGCTGTTCAACGTGCAATCCAAAGCGGACGCCGACAGCAACGCCTACACCGCTTTCAACTTGCCGCTACACACCGACCTGCCCACCCGCGAGCTGCAACCGGGGCTGCAGTTTCTGCACTGTCTGGTGAACGACGCCGAGGGTGGCGAGAGTGTTTTCGTCGACGGCTTTGCGATTGCCGACGCCTTGCGCCAGGAAGATCCGCCGCTGTTTCAGGCGCTGTGCGATATCCCCGTGGAGTTTCGCAACAAGGACCGTCAAAGCGACTATCGCTGCCTCGCGCCGATCATTGCGCTGGATGCGCTGGGGCGGGTCGCAGAGGTTCGCATGGCAAACTTTCTGCGCGGAGCATTCGAGACCTCGGTGGAGCAGATGCCGTTGTTGTATCGCGCTTATTGTCGGTTTATCGCCATGACCCGCGAGCCGCGCTTTCGCCTGATGCAGCGGCTCAAACCGGGCGAATTGTGGTGCTTCGATAACCGCCGCACGTTGCATGCGCGCAATGCGTTCGACCCGGCCAGCGGGGCGCGGCATTTTCAGGGCTGCTATATCGACCGGGATGAGTTGTTGTCGCGGATTCTGGTGTTGCAACGCTAGACCTGTGGGAGCTGGCTTGCCAGCGATGGCGTCAGCACAGACCACCTGGACATTTCTGATTCACAGGCAAAAAAAACCCCGATCAAGCCGTGACAGGATCGGAGCTGAGGAGGGTACTGTCGAGGAGCTGCCGAGCGAGGGTGACCAAACCTTCGTGAAGCGAGCTGCAGCCAGTGTGCCCACCTGCCGAGTGGGTCAGTTAGCCGAAAACGACCTGTTCATAGTCGTCATAGCCACTGCGACAAAACGCCCTTGCCGTGCCTGGCCATGGCTACCAGAATCGAGCCAGACCTCCGATGCCACAGAAGGATTTGCGTGATGATGTACGCCGATTTGATTGATCAGGAAGACCTGTTGGGCCAGCTCAAGGCGTTGGGCATTCAAGTGCCGAGCGGCACCACCGCCGAACAGGCCTGCGAGTGTGCGGTACGCGGGCTGGACAACGTGCGCGCGTTTGAACTGCGCAAGATGGTCAAGGACATGTACACCAGCGGCGCGAGCATTCAGCCGGCCGTGCGCCAGGCGATCGACAAACAGTTGCTGCCCGCCCTCTCTGATTACCAACAGTCTCACAGCGCCTGACAGGCCGCTATCGCTGGCAAGCCAGCTCCCACAATGATCCGGCCGACACAAAATTTGTGTACTGCATTGACCCTGTGGGAGCTGGCTTGCCAGCGATGAAGCTGACTCGGTCTACAGCCTTACGCTGGCAAACGTCGATTCATTGCGCGCCTGACTCAACGCCGACATCGGCCCCGACAGCGGCGACATCACAATCGCCTGCGGCAGCGGCAGCATCGCCACTTGCTGGGTGGTGTTGGAGCCGACACGCTCGTCACGCGGCGGAATGCCGAAGTACTCGCGGTAGCACTTGGAGAAGTGCGGGGTCGAGACGAAACCACACACCGACGCCACTTCGATGATCGACATCGGCGTCTGCTTGAGCAATTGCCGGGCGCGGATCAGCCGCAGCTTGAGGTAGTAGCGCGATGGTGAGCAGTGCAGGTATTTCTGGAACAGCCGCTCCAGCTGCCGACGCGACACCGCGACATACACCGCCAGTTCATCCAGATCGATCGGCTCCTCAAGATTGGCCTCCATCAGCGCGACGATTTCCTGCAGCTTCGGCTGGTTGGTGCCAAGCATGTGCTTGAGCGGCACGCGCTGGTGATCCTGCTCGTTGCGGATGCGCTCGTAGACGAACATTTCCGAGATCGCCGCCGACAGCTCACGGCCGTGATCACGGCTGATCAGGTGCAGCATCATGTCCAGCGGCGCGGTGCCGCCAGAGCTGGTGAAACGGTTACGGTCGAGGGTGAACAGGCGTGTGCTCATCGCCACTCGCGGAAACGCTTCCTGCATCGCCGCCAGACATTCCCAGTGCACGCTGCAATCGAAACCGTCGAGCAGGCCGGCGCAGGCCAGCGCCCAACTGCCGGTGCACACCGCGCCAAGACGCTTGGACTGACGCGCCTGGCTTTGCAGCCAGGACACATGTTCGCGGGTCACGGTGCGTTGAATGCCGATGCCGCCGCAGACGATCACAGTGTCCAGTGGCGGGGCTTTGTGCATGGAGGCGTCGGGGGTGATTTGCAGCCCGTCACTGGCCCAGACCTGGCCACCATCGACGGTGAGGGTGCTCCAGCGATACAGCTCGCGACCGGACAATTGGTTGGCCATGCGCAGCGGTTCAACTGCGGACGCCAGAGAAATCAGCGTGAAATTGTCCAGCAGCAGAAAGCCGATGGATTGAGGCGCACGGTTCTGGGGTTGGGCCCCGGAGTTGAACGACGTCATCGCGGTATCTCCTCACACAAAGCGGGTGATGGGCCTCAGGCGGAGGCTCTTGTTATTGCCAGCGTTCTCGCGTGAGAGACGGGCTTTGTTATGACAGAGCAAATGCCATGCCTAAATTGAATGTGTGTTCAATAACTCCTGAAAACGACCTGCCAACGTGTCTATTCGAGACCTGCGAACCGGGAATTTCGAAGTGCCATCAAGCGACGACAGCGCCCTGCCCCGCTGCCTGTGAGCAGATCGGTAGCACTTGTGGGAACTGGCCTGCAGGGGCTTTGCACAGAGTGTCACCGCAAGCACGGGCGATGGACGGTCGGGTAGCGACTCATCGGTCACGACTGACAACCACTCTTATCTGATTGCGACGCGCCAAAAGGTGGCGCAGTTGAAATGTGGTGTTCGTTTGGCGAGCAGTTTTGACTGGTCTGGCCCCATCGCTGGCAAGCCAGCTCCCACAGGGATTCGTGGTGTTAACCAAATAGCATCAACACTGAAGAACCTGTGGGAGCTGGCTTGCCAGCGATAAGGGCAACTCGGTCTCAACACTCAACCGCACTGACCGCCAGGCCACCGCGCGAGGTCTCTTTATATTTGTCATGCATATCCGCGCCGGTATCGCGCATGGTGCGGATCACCCGGTCCAGCGAAATAAAGTGCTGACCATCGCCACGCAAGGCCATCTGCGCGGCGTTGATCGCCTTCACCGCGGCAATCGCATTGCGCTCGATGCACGGCACTTGCACCAGGCCACCCACCGGGTCGCAGGTCAGGCCGAGGTTGTGTTCCAGGCCAATCTCCGCCGCGTTGCATAGCTGCTCCGGCGTCGCGCCAAGAATCTCCGCCAGCCCCGCCGCTGCCATCGCGCAAGCTGAACCGACCTCGCCCTGACAGCCGACTTCGGCGCCGGAGATCGAAGCGTTCTTCTTGCACAAAATTCCCACCGCCGCCGCACCAAGGAAGTAGTCGACGACGTTGGCGTCCGTCACCGCCTCGCTGAATTTCATAAAGTAGTGCAACACCGCCGGGATGATCCCCGCCGCGCCGTTGGTCGGCGCCGTGACCATGCGCCCGCCGGCGGCGTTCTCTTCGTTGACCGCCAGGGCGAACAGATTCACCCATTCCATCGCGCTCAGCGTCGAGCCGATGACATTGGGCTTGTTCAGTTCTTGCAGACTGCGGTGCAACTTCGCCGCACGCCGGCGCACATTCAAGCCGCCGGGCAGAATGCCCTCGTGCTTCAGGCCTTGCTCGACGCAATCCTGCATCGCCCGCCACAGCTTCATCAGCCCGGCGCGGATTTCTTCTTCACTGCGCCAGACCTTTTCGTTGGCCATCATCAGTTCGGCGACGCGCAGGTTGTGCTTCTTGCACAGTTCGAGCAGTTCGACCGCGCTGGAAAAGTCATAAGGCAATTCGGTGCGATCGAGATCGACCACCCCGCTGCTGGCCTGTGCCTCATCAACGACAAAACCGCCGCCGACCGAATAGTAGGTATCGCGATGCAACTCACCGTGATCCCCCTCGGCAACGATAGTCATGGCATTGGGATGGAACGGCAGGTTTTCATCGATCAGGCGCATGTCGCGTGCCCAGACAAACGGCACAGTCAGGCGGCCATCCAATAGAAGCGTGTCGGTTTCACGCAGCGCCTGAATGCGCGGGCCTATCTGCGCTGGGTCAATGGCGTCCGGCCATTCGCTCATCAGGCCCATGATCACCGCGTTATCGCTGCCGTGACCGACGCCGGTGGCCGACAGCGAGCCGAACAGCTGCACCTCGATCCGGCGCACCTGCTCCAGCTGATGCTGGTCGCGCAGCGCCTCGACAAACAGGGCCGCGGCGCGCATCGGCCCCACGGTATGGGAACTGGAAGGGCCGATGCCGATTTTGAACAGGTCGAAAACGCTGATAGCCATTGCTGCAGAGCTCCTGAGAATACCGGTCCGGACGGCAAAAGCGCCCGCTGGCGGAGCTGCTACGCTCAAGCTGCGATCCGCCGAATGCCGGCATCATCGGGCTTTTGTCGGCGCGCACGGCGTCTGACACCGACGCACTCATGTCCAGCAGCGCCGTTACGTTTTCGCCCCGCAAATGCGCCGTTTTTATACAGATCAGAAGGTCATCGAGGGCGGAAAAAAGCTGTAAGCGACGTCACCGACGCTGGAAGCGACCATCCCTGTACTGGATACGACCCTCCCTGTAGGCGTCAGATTTTCACTGGTACATGATCGGGATGACTCGATTGCCAGGCGCTGCGGTAGAGCTGTCTTCAGAACGCCACCCAACCGCAACCCATAAGTGCGGTGGTCCACAGTCGGAACACTGCCAAAAAAAACACCAAGGAGTCCATCCATGAAAGGTTCCCCGTCGTTGTTGTTGGCCGCCATGCTGAGTCTGCCGTTACTGGCGCAAGCCGCAGAACCGGCGCAATGCAGCCTCGTTAACTTCTCCGATGTCGGCTGGACCGACATCACCGCGACCACCGCCACCACTTCCGTTGTCCTCAACGCCCTCGGCTACAAGACCAAAACCACCATGATCTCCGTGCCCGTGACCTACAAGTCGCTGGCCGACGGCAAGAACATGGACGTGTTCCTCGGCAACTGGATGCCGACCATGGAAAACGACATCAAGCCGTATCGCGATGCCGGCACCGTGGACACCGTGCGCACCAACCTCAAGGGCGCCAAGTACACCCTCGCCGTACCGCAAGCCCTGTATGACAAAGGCCTGCACGATTTCGCCGACATCGCCAAATTCAAGAAAGAGCTCGACGGCAAGATCTACGGCATCGAGCCGGGCAACGACGGCAACCGGCTGATCCAGAGCATGATCGACAAGGACGCCTTCGGTTTGAAAACCGCCGGTTTCAAAATGGTCGAGTCATCGGAAGCCGGCATGCTCTCGCAGGTTGATCGTGCGCAGAAGCGCGACACCGCGGTGGTCTTCCTCGGCTGGGCGCCGCACCCGATGAACAAGCGTTTCAAGATTCAATACCTGACCGGCGGCGATGACTTCTTCGGCCCCGACTTTGGTGCCGCCACCGTGGCCACCAACACCCGCAAGGGTTACGCCGAAGAATGCAGCAACGTCGGTCAGTTGCTGAAGAACCTGGAGTTCACCGTCGACATGGAAAGTGAACTGATGGGCAACATCCTCGACGACAAGATGAAGCCTGACGCGGCCGCCAAGGCCTGGCTGAAAAAGAATCCACAGGTGCTCGATACCTGGCTCGCTGGCGTGACCACCATTGACGGAAAACCAGGCCTGGAGGCCGTGAAAGCCAAGCTCGCGCCTTGATCCGAGGGGCATCGCTTATGCCGGGCAGGCGTGCCTGCCCGGGCTGTTAATTTCCTTGCATGCGGACGTTCACTACCATGCTGATTGATCAGAAAATACCTTTAGGCCAGTACATCGCGGGCTTCGTCGAATGGTTGACGCAACACGGCGCCAACACCTTCGACGCAATCGCCGTGACCCTGGAAACGATGATCCACGGCGTGACGTTTGCGCTGACCTGGTTCAACCCACTGGTCTTGATTGGCCTGATTGCAATCATCGCCCATCTGATTCAACGCAAGTGGGGCCTGACCGCGTTCGTGGTCGCCTCGTTCCTGCTGATCCTCAACCTGGGGTACTGGCAGGAAACCATGGAAACCCTTGCCCAGGTGCTGTTCGCCACCCTGGTCTGCGTATTGATCGGCGTGCCGCTGGGCATCGTCGCTGCGCACAAACCGATGTTCTACACCATGATGCGGCCGGTGCTCGATCTGATGCAGACCGTACCGACCTTCGTTTACCTCATTCCTACCCTGACCCTCTTCGGGCTGGGTGTGGTACCGGGCCTGATCTCCACGGTGGTCTTCGCCATCGCCGCGCCGATCCGCCTGACCTACCTGGGCATCCGCGATGTCCCGCAAGAACTGATGGACGCCGGCAAGGCCTTCGGCTGCTCGCGTCGCCAACTGCTCTCACGGATCGAACTGCCCCACGCCATGCCGAGCATCGCCGCCGGCATCACCCAGTGCATCATGCTGTCGCTGTCGATGGTGGTGATCGCGGCACTGGTCGGCGCCGACGGACTCGGCAAACCGGTGGTCAACGCACTGAACACTGCTGATATTGCGCTGGGCTTCGAAGCGGGCCTGGCGATCGTACTGCTGGCGATCATGCTCGACCGTATCTGCAAACAACCCGACGCCAAAGTAGGGGGTGACGCATGAGCATTATTCGCTTCGAAGACGTCGACGTAATCTTCGCCAAGGACCCGCGCGAGGCACTCAAGCTGCTCGATCAGGGCATGACCCGCAACGAGATCCTAAAGAAGACCGGGCAAATCGTCGGCGTGGAAAAAGCCACGCTGGACATCAACAAGGGCGAAATCTGCGTGCTGATGGGCCTGTCGGGCTCGGGCAAGTCGAGCCTGCTGCGCTGCATCAACGGCCTCAACACCGTGAGCCGCGGCAAGCTGTTCGTCGAGCATGAAGACCGCCAGATCGACATCGCCTCGTGCACCCCGGCCGAGCTGAAAATGATGCGCACCAAACGCATCGCCATGGTCTTCCAGAAGTTCGCCCTGATGCCGTGGCTGACGGTGCGCGAAAACATCAGCTTCGGTCTGGAAATGCAGGGTCGACCGGAAAAGGAACGCAAGAAACTGGTCGATGAAAAACTCGAACTGGTCGGCCTGACCCAATGGCGCAACAAGAAACCGGACGAACTTTCCGGCGGCATGCAACAGCGCGTCGGCCTCGCCCGCGCGCTGGCCATGGATGCGGATATTCTGCTGATGGACGAACCGTTCTCGGCCCTCGATCCGCTGATCCGTCAGGGTCTGCAGGATGAATTGCTGGAACTGCAACGCAAGCTGAGCAAGACCATTGTGTTTGTGAGCCACGACCTCGACGAGGCACTCAAATTGGGTAGCCGCATCGCGATCATGAAAGACGGGCGGATCATTCAGTACAGCGTGCCGGAAGAAATCGTCCTCAACCCGGCGGACGACTATGTGCGCACCTTCGTCGCCCACACCAACCCGCTCAACGTGCTCTGCGGCCGCAGCCTGATGCGCACGCTGGACAAGTGCAAACGCATCAACGGCTCGGTGTGCCTCGACCCGGGCGGCGATTCGTGGCTGGACCTGGCCGAAGGCAACACCATCAAAGGCGCGCGGCAGAACGGTTCAGTGCTGAACCTGCAGAACTGGGCACCGGGGCAAGCGGTGGAAGGTCTCGAGCGCAAGCCAACGCTGGTGGACTCCAACATCGGCATGCGCGACGCGCTGCAGATCCGTTATCAGACCGGCAACAAGCTGGTGCTGCATGATGACAATCATGTGGTGGGGATTCTGGGCGACAGCGAGTTGTATCACGCGTTGTTGAGCAAGAATCTGGGGTAATGCGCCAAGTGGGATAAAAAAGGGATCGCGGTGAGCGATCCCTTTTTGTTGGGTCAGCGAAAGCCGCTCACCCTAGCCCTCTCCCAGAGGGAGAGGGGACCGACCGAGTTGGACGGTCAAGCTGCATCAACCTGAAATGATCGTTCCCACGCTCCGCGTGGGAATGCAGCCCGGGACGCTCCGCGTCCCACGACAGCGGACGCAGAGCGTCCATTGATGCATTCCCACGCAGAGCGTGGGAACGATCATGCAAAAGGGGCTCAATAGAGCCCCTTTTGTTATAGCGGTTTAGCTGTACACCCGCCCCAGCAACTGCCGATGACTCTCAAACTGATCCAGCACATCCCGCGTAATCTGCTCCGGCGTAAAGCCCATCAAGTCGTAATCCTGGCTGCCGTTGTGCAGATACACCTCAGCCCGGTAATAACGCTGTCGTGCCTCATCCGATTGCGCTGATTCAGTCGGAGTCGCCAGATAACCCTCCAGGCTCACCTCGTAAACGAACGGATTTCCCTCCTCCATCTCGACCCGCACGCCCATGCAACGCTTGGCCTTGCCCAGCAGCGTCTGCACTTCAATACCCTGATTGCGCAATTGCGCGGCGGCGTCTTCCAGCGCCGGGGTGACGTGCTTGTCCATGAAACGCTGCACCACCGATTGGCTCGGTTGCAGGTCCAGCTGGGTCAGCCGCTCGCTGAAACCGCGGCGCCCACGCTCGGCCAGTTGCGCCTGCTCCTGTTCGATCTGCACGTCTTGGCGCATCGCCTTGTGCAGTCCGAACATGAAGCACACCAGCACCACCGAGAACGGCAAACCAGCCAGCACCACCATGGTCTGCATGGCCTCGAAGTTACCGGCGAACAGCAGGCCGATGGTCACCAGCGTGATCACCACCGACCAGAAAATCCGCAGCCAGTGCGGCGCGTCTTCGTCGACGTTGCCACCCTTGCAGGAAAGATTCGCCATCATCACCGCGCCGGAATCGGCCGGGGTCAGGAACAGCACGAAGCCGACGAAGATCGACACACCGATGACGACTTTCGACGCCGGGTAATGCTCAAGCAATTGATAGATCGCCATCGACGGCTGTTCCAGCGCCGTCTTGCCCAGTTCCACCGCGCCGTGGTTCATCACCAGATCCAGTGCCGAGTTGCCGAAGATCGACAGCCACGCCAGGGTGAAACCCAGCGGAATCAGCAGCACGCCGGCGACCAGTTCACGCACGGTGCGACCACGGGAAATCCGCGCGATGAACATGCCCACGAATGGCGCCCAGGAAATCCACCACGCCCAGTAGAACAGCGTCCATAGGCCCAGCCAGCGATCGGACTTGGCGTTGTCGCCTTCATAGACGTACAGGTCGAACGTCTTCAGCACCACGCCGTTCAGGTAATCACCGATGTTCTGCACGAAGCCGTTGAGCAGGTGCAGGGTCGGGCCGAACAGCAGCACGAAGATCAGCAAGCCGCTGAACAGCACGATGTTAAGGTTGGACAGACGTCGAATGCCGTTTTCCACACCGGACACGGCAGCGATGGTCGCCACGGTGCTCATGACGATGATCACGATCAGCAGGTTGGTGTTGCTGTGTTCCATGCCGAACAGGTTTTCCAGTCCCGACGACACTTGCAGCGAACCAATGCCCAGGTTGGTCACCAGACCCAGCAGCGTCACGAACATGCCGAAGCCGTCCACCGCATGCCCGGCCGCGCCTTTGACCCAGCGCTCGCCAACCAGCGGATACAGCGCCGAACGCAGCGCCAACGGCTGGTTATGCCGATAAGCAAAGTAAGCAACCGCCAGGCCGACCAGTGCGTAGATCGCCCAGCCATGCAGGCCCCAATGCAGGAACGTCAGCTGCACCGCCTGACGCGCCGCCAGATTGCTGGCCGACGTTCCTTCCGGCGGATTGAAGTAGTGATCCAGCGGTTCGGATGCGCCGAAGTACAACAGCGAAATGCCGATACCCGACGAGAACAGCATCCCCGCCCAGGCGCCGTAACTGAAATCCGGGGTGTCGTCCTTGCTGCCCAGTTTGAGTTTGCCGTACGAGGAAAACGCCAGACCGACCACGAACACCAGGTACGCGGCGATCACCACCATGTAGTACCAGCCGAAGCTGCGCGACAACCAGGCCTGAGCGATACCCAACACTCTGCCGGCCTCTTGCGGGGCGATGATCAGAATGGCGGTCAACAACAGAATCAACGCGGTCGAGGTGTAGAACACCCAACCGTTGACCGTCACCTTCTCGGGCGGGGTCTTTATTAGCGAGGCAGAACTCATGGCACAAATGCTCCAGGCAGTGCGAGAGAAGAACACAAGGCATCACGGAACCCGACCAATCGGTTAGTTGGCAGCCGACCGGCGGGTGATATAAAGACACTCCGAAAAAAGCCCGAACCTGCCGAAATGGCGCACTGATCGCTTTCGTGGCCCCGGTGTGCGGACGTTCATCCGAAACCTGGCCCCGAGCGTCTTGCCCTTTCAACACGTCCATCGAATCGCGAACCGCGCCATGCCCCACGCAGGTTTCGAGCCGTTTCAGGTGTCGGTTTTTATCGTCATTACACGTAGGAAAAAGCTGTAGGCAGCGACGAATTGTCGCAGATCTTATTCTTTGTTGATTGAACGTTCAATCAAAACAAAATAGACTGGCCCTCAATCCGATCGGCGTCATTCGCCCCTCGGAAGGCCTAAGGAGATGTGCAAGATGCCCAAGGTCGGTATGCAACCCATCCGCCGTCAACAACTGATCGAAGCCACGTTGCAAGCGGTCGATCAGGTCGGAATGGGGGACGCCAGCATTGCGCTGATCGCCCGTTTGGCCGGTGTCTCGAATGGCATCATCAGTCATTACTTTCAGGACAAGAACGGCCTGATCGCCGCCACGATGCGGTACCTGATGAGCGTCCTCAGCGAGAACGTCACCGCGCGCCGTCAGGCGCTGACAGATGACAGCCCACGGGCGCATCTGCAGGTGATCATCGAAGGCAACTTCGACGCCAGCCAGGTCAATGGCCCGGCAATGAAAACCTGGCTGGCCTTCTGGGCCACCAGCATGCACCAGCCGTCTTTGCACAGGTTGCAGCGGATCAACGATCACCGTCTGTATTCCAACCTGTGCTGCGAGTTCCGCCGGGTGTTGCCGCTCGAAGAAGCGCGCAATGCCGCGCGAGGCCTGGCAGCGTTGATTGACGGCTTGTGGTTGCGCGGCGCGCTGTCGGGAGACGCTTTCGACACGGCGCAGGCGCAACGGATCGCTTACGAATACATGGATTTCCAATTGGCCAAGCAGGCAGGTCAGAGCACACAGAAACCGCTCGACGCCTGAACCCCACCGTAGCGTCATCGCGGTGGCCAAGGCCAACAACCAATGCACTTGCGAGGACACTATGGCCCGTTTCGAACTGCAAAAACTCTACATCGATGGCGCGTACACCGACGCTGGCAGCGATGCCACCTTCGAAGCCATCAACCCGGCGAACGGTGAAGTCCTCGCCCAAGTGCAACGCGCCACCAAGGAAGACGTCGAGCGCGCTGTGGTCAGCGCCGAAAAGGGCCAGAAGATCTGGGCCGCGATGACCGCCATGGAGCGTTCGCGCATCCTGCGTCGCGCAGTCGACATCCTGCGCGAGCGCAACGATGAGCTGGCCGCACTGGAAACCCTGGACACCGGTAAATCCTTCTCCGAAACCAAGTACGTCGACATCGTCACCGGCGCCGACGTGCTGGAATACTACGCAGGCCTGGTGCCCGCCATCGAAGGTGAGCAGATCCCGCTGCGTGACACTTCTTTCGTTTATACCCGTCGCGAGCCACTGGGCGTGGTCGCCGGTATCGGCGCGTGGAACTACCCGATCCAGATCGCCCTGTGGAAATCCGCGCCAGCCCTGGCGGCCGGTAACGCGATGATCTTCAAGCCAAGCGAAGTCACCTCGTTGACCACCCTGAAACTGGCCGAGATCTACACGGAAGCCGGCGTGCCGAACGGCGTGTTCAACGTACTGACCGGCAGCGGCCGTGAAGTCGGCACCTGGCTGACCGAGCACCCGCGTATCGAGAAAATCTCCTTCACCGGCGGCACCGACACTGGCAAGAAAGTCATGGCCAGCGCTTCGGCTTCGTCGCTCAAAGACGTGACCATGGAACTGGGCGGCAAGTCGCCGCTGATCATCTGCGACGACGCTGACCTGGATCGCGCCGCCGACACCGCGATGATGGCCAACTTCTACAGCTCCGGTCAGGTTTGCACCAACGGCACCCGCGTGTTCGTACCGGCGCACCTGAAAGCGGCTTTCGAAGCCAAGATCGTCGAGCGTGTTGCGCGCATCCGCGTCGGCAACCCGGAAGACGAAAACACCAACTTCGGTCCGCTGGTCAGCTTCGCCCACATGGAAAGCGTGCTGGCCTACATCGAAAAAGGTAAAGAACAAGGCGCACGCGTGCTGTGCGGCGGTGGTCGTCTGACCGACGGCGAGTTCGCCAAAGGCGCATTCGTGGCACCAACCGTGTTCACCGATTGCACCGACGACATGACCATCGTTCGCGAAGAAATCTTCGGCCCGGTCATGGCGATCCTCTCCTACGAAACCGAAGAAGAAGTGATCCGCCGCGCCAACGACACCGACTTCGGCCTCGCCGCCGGTATCGTCACCCGCGACCTGAACCGCGCCCACCGCGTGATTCATCAGCTGGAAGCCGGTATCTGCTGGATCAACGCCTGGGGCGAGTCCGACGCGAAAATGCCGGTGGGCGGTTACAAGCAGTCGGGTGTGGGCCGTGAGAACGGGATCAGCTCTCTCAATAACTTCACGCGCATCAAGTCCGTGCAAGTCGAACTGGGTGAGTACGTTTCAGTTTTCTGATGAGCTGATCAGCTGCAAGCGGCAAGTTTCAAGCTGCAAGTAAAAGCAGTTTGGGCTTGCCGCCCTCCCCGATTTCGAAGCCACTGCTCGCTGCTTTTCCTTGCAGCTAGAAGCTAGTGGCTTGTAGCTCCCGCAGGAGAATTTATGACTAAAGAATACGACTACATCATCATAGGCGCCGGTTCTGCAGGTAACACACTTGCGACCCGTCTGACTGAAGACGCAGGCGTCACCGTTCTGCTGCTCGAAGCCGGCGGTCCGGATTACCGTTACGACTTCCGCACGCAAATGCCGGCCGCGTTGGCGTTCCCGCTGCAGGGCCGCCGCTACAACTGGGCCTACGAAACCGATCCAGAGCCACACATGGACGGCCGCCGGATGGAATGCGGTCGCGGCAAAGGCCTCGGTGGTTCGTCGCTGATCAACGGCATGTGCTACATCCGCGGCAACGCCATGGACTACGACGGCTGGGCGAAACTGCCGGGCCTGGAAAACTGGTCGTACCTCGATTGCCTGCCGTACTTCCGCAAGGCGGAAACCCGTGACATCGGCCCGAACGATTACCACGGTGGCGACGGTCCAGTCAGCGTGACCACGCCGAAAGCCGGCAACAACCCGCTGTTCCACGCCATGGTTGAAGCCGGCGTACAGGCCGGTTATCCGCGCACCGAAGACTTGAACGGTTACCAGCAGGAAGGCTTCGGCCCGATGGACCGCACCGTGACGCCCAACGGCCGTCGTGCTTCCACCGCCCGTGGTTATCTCGACGTCGCCAAAAAGCGCTCGACCCTGACCATCGTCACCCACGCGCTGACCGACAAGATTCTGTTTGAAGGCAAGCGTGCAGTCGGCGTGCGTTACTTGATTGGTGATGCTGAAGAGCGCGTGGAGGCCAAGGCGCGCAAGGAAGTCCTGCTGTGCTCCGGCGCCATCGCGTCGCCGCAGATTCTGCAGCGCTCCGGCGTTGGCCCGGCGAAATTGCTGGAAAGCCTCGACATTCCGGTGGTCCACGATCTGCCGGGCGTCGGTGAAAACCTTCAGGATCACCTCGAGCTTTACCTGCAATACGCCTGCACCCAACCGGTCTCCCTGTACCCGTCGCTGCTCTGGTACAACCAGCCGGCCATCGGTGCCGAGTGGCTGTTCAACGGCACCGGTATCGGCGCCAGCAACCAGTTCGAGGCCGGCGGTTTCATCCGTTCGCGTCCGGAATTCGAATGGCCGAACATTCAGTACCACTTCCTGCCGGTAGCGATTAACTACAACGGCAGTAACGGTGTGAAAGAGCACGGTTTCCAGGCGCACATGGGTTCCATGCGTTCGCCGAGCCGTGGCCGCATCCAGGTCAAATCCAAGGATCCGCGCCAGCACCCGAGCATCCTGTTCAACTACATGGCCACCGAGCAGGACTGGCAGGAATTCCGCGACGGCATCCGCCTGACCCGGGAAATCATGCAGCAGCCGGCGCTGGACGCCTTCCGTGGTCGGGAAATCAGCCCGGGCATCGACGTGCAAACCGATGAGCAACTGGACCAGTTCATTCGCGAGCACGCCGAAACCGCGTTCCACCCGTCCTGCTCATGCAAGATGGGCACCGACGAGATGGCCGTGGTCGATGGCGAAGGTCGTGTGCACGGCATGCAGAGCCTGCGCGTGGTCGATGCCTCGATCATGCCGATCATCACCACCGGCAACCTCAACGCACCGACGATCATGATGGCCGAGAAAATCGCCGACAAGATCCGTGGCCGCAAACCGCTGCCGCGCAGCAATGCCGCTTACTACGTGGCGAATGGCGCACCGGTGAAGGGCAAGCCGATGCGTGATATCACCCCCGTTACTCAGTAAGACATGACACCGCGTCACGGCTAATCGCTGGCAAGCCAGCTCCCACAGGGTTTTGCGTCGTTCACACATATTGTGTTCAGCAAAAAACCTGTGGGAGCCTGGCTTGCCAGCGATGAGGCCCTCACAACCAGCACAAATTCCCCTACTGCACAGTAAAACCTCCTACACCCCCTCTTCACTTGATCCTACCCCCACGCAGGCCTACTCTAGACCTCGCGCAACCGTTTCATCCCTCCCCGCCGTCGCTGTGCCGCTTGCCCCTACAAGGAGGTTTCCGAATGTTCGATTTCCACCCCCAGCTCAAGCAGCGCTTCGCTGCCTTGCGCACGGGCGCCGAGTTTTTTTCCCTGCGCTATGTCCGCGAGTCCGGGCAGTACCTGTCGGTGCGCAAGAACGTCGCCGAACCGCCGAGCCTGAGCCGCGATGAGGGGGCGATGCTCACCGTGCGCGTCAACGGTGTCGAAGCCTACGCGGCGACCAACGACCTCTCGCAGCAAGGCCTGCAAACCGCGCTCGAGCGCGCCGAACAGCAAGCCCGCCGGCTCAAGCCGCATGCCTTGCTCGACCTGCGCGATCAGCCGCTGAGCAGCGATCGGGCTGATTATTTTTCGCCCAACCTCGAACAACCCTTTCCGTCGCTGAGCGAATGCTATGAATTGCTCGGCGCGGAATCCGCCTCGGTGCCCAAGGATGAGCGCCTGGTGAATTGGCAAGTGAGCATCGGCATTACCCACGTCGAGCAGATCTACCTGAGCAGCGCCGGCGCCGAATTGCGCCAGGCTCAGCGCTTCGTCTACCCGAGCCTCGACGTCACCGCTTACGACGGCAACGACAGCCAGACCCGCAGCCTCGGCCGCGAGAACTTCGGCCAGCAGGGCGGCGCCGATGTGATCAGCCGTTGCGGCCTGGTCGGCGCCGGCCCGCAAGTCGCCGATCAGGCGCTGCAACTGCTGCTCGCGCCGAACACCCCGCAAGGCCCGCGCGATCTACTGTTGATGCCCGATCAAATGATGCTGCAAATCCACGAATCGATCGGCCACCCGCTGGAACTCGACCGGATCCTCGGCGACGAGCGCAATTACGCCGGCACCAGTTTCGTCAAGACCAGCGACTTCGGCAACCTGCAATACGGCTCCGAACTGCTCAACGTGACATTCGATCCGGGCATTCCCGAAGAGCTCGCCAGCTATGGGCATGACGACGATGGCAGCCAGGCGAGCAAACAATTCCTGATCCGCGATGGCCTGTTGCTGCGCCCCTTGGGCGGGGCGTTGTCGCAATACCGCGCCGGTCTCGACGGCGTCGCCAACAGCCGCGCCTGCAGCTGGAACCGCGCGCCGATCGACCGCATGGCCAACCTCAATATCGAACCGGGCGACCAGCCGCTAAGCCAGCTCATTGAAGGAATCGAACACGGCATTCTGATGAGCACCAACCGTTCGTGGTCGATTGACGATGCGCGCAACAAATTCCAGTTCGGCTGTGAATGGGGCCAGTTGATCGAGAACGGTGAACTTAAAGGCGTGGTGAAAAATCCCAACTACCGGGCCATTTCCGCGCACTTCTGGAAAAGCCTGCGCGCCGTGGGCAACGCCGACACCGTCAAGGTGCTCGGTACGCCGAACTGCGGCAAGGGCGAACCGAACCAGGTGATCCGCGTCGGCCACGCTTCGCCGGCCTGCGTGTTCAGCAATATTGATGTGTTTGGGGGAGACGCCTGATGAGCATTTCGAAGAATCCGTGCGACGCCTTCAAGGTCATGGTCGATTGGCTGCGCGACAGCGTACGCGAGCCGGAACAGTTCACCCTCAGCTACGCCGCCGAAGCCTCGGCGTTCGTGCGCTTCAATCACGCCAGAGTGCGTCAGGCCGGGCAAGTGCAACAGGCCAACGTCATTCTGAAGCTGATCAATGACGGTCGCCACGCCGACTTGCAAGTGACCCTGTCCGGCGATCAGGAAGGCGATCTGCGCAGGCTCGGCGAAGGTCTGCAACAACTGCGCGAAACCCTGCCACTGCTGCCGCAGGACCCGTACCTGCTGCTCAACCACAACGGCTGGCAGAGCGAGAACGTGCAGGAGCATCCGCTGCCGGATACCGAGCAGGTGGTGGATGAAATCTGCGCTGCTGCTGAAGGTCTGGACCTGGTCGGGTTTTACGCCGCCGGGCCGATCAGCCGGGGTTTCGCCAGTTCGTCGGGGGCGTTCGGCTGGCATCAGGCCAACAGCTTCAACTTCGATTTCAGCCTGTTCCACGACAACGGCGAGGCGGTCAAGGCCAGCTACGCCGGGCACGACTGGAGCAGCGAAGGTTTCGCCAAACGCTTCGCTCAGGCGCGCGAGCAGCTTGAGTTTCTCGGTCGACCGTTACGCACGTTGGCACCGGGACAGTACCGCGCCTACCTGGCACCGGCGGCGCTGGAAGAAATCATGGGCATGCTCAGTTGGGGCGGGTTTTCGGCACAGTCGATTGCCAGCAAAAGCAGCCCGCTGCAAAAGCTCTACGTCGGCGATCAGGCATTCAGCCCGCTGGTGTCGCTGGACGAGAAAGTCAGCACTTCGCTGAGTCCGGCGTTTTCCGGTGAAGGTTATCCGCGCAGCGATTTGCGCCTGATCGTCGAGGGCAAGGCTGGCGACCAACTGGTCGGCTCGCGCAGTGCCGCCGAATATGGCCTGGCAGCGAACGGCGCGGGCGGCGGTGAAATGCCCAGTGCGTTGAACATGGCCGCCGGCGACCTGTCGCAGGAACAGATCCTCCAGCAGTTGGGCACCGGGCTGTACATCAGCAACCTGTGGTACCTGAACTACTCGGATCAACCCGCCGCGCGCATGACCGGCATGACCCGTTTCGCGACCTTCTGGGTCGAGAACGGCGAGATCCAGGCACCGGTCAGCACCATGCGTTTCGACGACAGCGCCTACAACCTGCTCGGTTCGCAGCTGGAAGCGTTGACCTCCGAAAGGGAGTTGCTGCTGTCGGCGAGCACTTATAGCCAGCGCAATACCTCGTCATCGCTGCTGCCGGGGGCTTTGGTCAGCCGACTGACCCTGACCCTCTGACACCTCAACACCGCAACACCTGTGGGAGCTGGCTTGCCAGCGATGAGGACATCAGATTCAACATCTGTTTGTCTGGAGATCCGCCATCGCTGGCAAGCCAGCTCCCACACTGACCGCGCTCGACCTTGAATATGCACTGACCACACGAGGTTCCATGCCCAACCGCCCGCCTCTCGACGCCATCACCGCCCGCTGGTTGCCGTGGGTCGTCGCCATTGCTTTTTTCATGCAGTCCCTCGACGGGACCATTCTCAACACCGCCCTGCCGGCAATGGCCCGCGACCTGGCCGAGGACCCGTTGCGCATGCAGGGCGTGATCATTGCCTACATGCTCACCGTGGCCTTGCTGATCCCGGCCTCGGGATGGATCGCCGACCGTTTCGGCACGAAGAAAATCTTCTTCGGCGCGATCCTGCTGTTCAGCTTCGGCTCGCTGCTCTGTGCCTTGTCCAGCAGCCTGAGCATGCTGATCGGCGCACGGGTGATTCAAGGCCTTGGCGGTGCGCTGATGCTCCCGGTCGGGCGGCTGGTGGTGCTGCGCGCCTACCCGCGCTCGGAGCTGGTGCGGATCATGGGCTTCATCACCATTCCCGGATTGCTCGGCCCGTTGATCGGCCCGACCATGGGCGGCTGGATGGTCGAGTACCTGACATGGCACTGGATCTTCCTGATCAACCTGCCGGTCGGGTTGATCGGTTGCTACGCGGTATGGAAGTTCATCCCCGATCTGCGCGGCAGCGAACGCACGCGCTTCGATAGCCTGGGCTTTTTGCTGTTCGGCGCGGCGATGATCCTCATCACCATTGCCATGGAAGGTCTTGGTGAATTGCACCTGCCGCACCTGCGAGTGATGTTGCTGCTGTTCGCTGGCATGGCCTGTCTGGCGGCGTACTGGTTGCGCGCCGGGCACATCGACAATCCCTTGTTCGCACCGTCGCTGTTCAAGACCCGCACCTTTGCCGTCGGCATTCTCGGCAATCTGTTTGCCCGTCTGGGCAGCGGCGCCCTGCCGTTTCTGGTGCCGTTGCTGCTGCAAGTGGCGCTGGGTTATTCACCGTCGCAAGCGGGGATGAGCATGCTGCCGCTGGCCGCGGCGGCGATGGTCGCCAAATGGGTGGCGCGGCCGCTGATCGAACGCCTCGGTTATCGCATCGTCCTGACCGGCAACACCCTGGCGCTGGGGATCATGCTGGCGAGCATGGCGCTGGTCAGCGAGCAGACGCCGTACTGGCTGCTGCTGTGCCTGCTGGCGGTGCTCGGCGCGATCAACTCGTTGCAGTTCACGGCGATGAACACGGTGACGCTGATCGACCTCGATGACGCCAGCGCCAGCAGCGGCAACAGCCTGTTGTCGGTGGTCGCGCAGTTGTCGCTGAGTCTCGGCGTGGCCTGCGCCGGTGCGCTGCTCGGCGGCTTTACCGCGCAGATCGGCAACGACGGCGTGGACACCGTGCTCGGCGCGTTCCAGCTGACCTTCGTCACCGTGGGCGTGATGGCGATGCTCGCGGCGACGATTTTCTCGCAGCTGTCGAAGGAAGACGGGCGCCGGCCCAAACGCCCGGAACAACACATCGAACATTGATCGCTGTTCGTCCAGAACTTTCGAAGAAAGTGGCACGGGGCTGCTACACTGCGCGACATTTTGTTTTGCAGGCCCGTCCCGTGACCACCATCGCCACCGCTTTTAATACTCTGCCCCTGTCCGCCGCCATGCTGGCTAACCTCGAATCGCTCGGTTATGCCCAGATGACGCCGATCCAGGCGCAGAGCTTGCCGGTGATCCTCAAGGGGATGGACCTGATCGCCCAGGCCAAGACCGGCAGTGGCAAGACCGCCGCGTTCGGCATCGGTCTGCTCAACCCGATCAACCCGCGCTACTTCGGTTGCCAGGCACTAGTGATTTGCCCGACCCGTGAGCTGGCTGACCAGGTCGCCAAGGAAGTCCGTCGTCTGGCCCGCGCCGAGGACAACATCAAGGTCCTGACTTTGTGCGGCGGCGTGTCGTTCGGCCCGCAGATCGCTTCGCTGGAGCACGGCGCGCACATCATCGTCGGTACGCCGGGGCGCATTCAGCAGCACCTGCGCAAGGGTTCTCTGGTGCTCGATGGCCTGAACACGCTGATCCTCGACGAAGCCGACCGCATGCTCGACATGGGCTTCTACGACGCCATCGAAGACATCATCGTCAAGACCCCGGAGCGCCGTCAGACCCTGCTGTTCTCGGCCACGTACCCGGTGGGCATAAAGCAACTGGCCTCGAAGTTCATGCGTGACCCGCAAACGGTGAAAGCCGAGGCGTTCCACGATGACACCCAGATCGAGCAGCGCTTCTATGAGATTTCCCCGGAAGATCGCATGAGCGCAGTGACCAAGGTCCTCCATCACTTCCGCCCGGCCTCGTGCGTGGCGTTCTGCTTCACCAAGCAGCAGGTGCAGGAAACCGTCGATCACCTGACCGCCAAAGGCATTTCCGCAGTAGGCCTGCATGGCGATCTGGAACAGCGTGACCGCGATCAGGTGCTGGCGATGTTCGCCAACCGCAGCACCTCGGTGCTGGTTGCCACCGACGTCGCCGCCCGTGGTCTGGACATCGATGCGCTGGACATGGTGATCAACGTCGAGCTGGCCCGCGATTCGGAAATCCACATTCACCGGGTTGGCCGTACCGGTCGTGCGGGCGAAAAAGGCATCGCCATCAGCCTGGTCGCTCCGGGCGAAGCGCACCGCGCGCAAGCCATCGAACAACTGCAGAAATCACCGCTGAACTGGGACCAGATCGATAACCTCAAGTCCCAGGGCCTGGCACCGCTGCAACCGCCGATGACTACCCTGTGCATCGGCGCCGGGCGCAAAGACAAAGTGCGCCCGGGCGACATTCTTGGCGCGCTGACGGGCGAAGCCGGGATTCCCGGTGCGCAGGTGGGCAAGATCGCGATCTTCGATTTTCAGGCCTACGTCGCCGTGGAACGCACCGTGGCCATGCAGGCCTTGCAGCGCTTGAATGACGGCAAGATCAAGGGCCGTTCGCTGCGCGTACGCATTTTGTAATCGATCTTCCATCCAAAGAAGATCCCCTGTGGGAGCGGGCTTGCCCGCGATGACGGACTGACAGACAACATCTTGATCGTTCCCACGCTCCGCGTGGGAATGCATCCTGTGACGCTCCGCGTCACGTCTTGAAAGCGGACGCAGAGCGTCCATGGCGGCATTCCCACGCAGAGCGTGGGAACGATCATTTGTGTGAGGACACCGTTTTGCGCTCTACCGAAGTCGTGATCATTGGCGCTGGCGCCGCTGGGTTGATGTGTGCACTGACCGCCGCCGGGCGCGGGCGTCAGGTGTTGCTGCTCGATCACGCGAACAAGGCCGGCAAGAAAATCCTCATGTCCGGCGGTGGCCGCTGCAATTTCACCAACATGTACACCGAGCCGGGCAATTTCCTTTCGCAGAATCCGCATTTCTGCAAATCCGCACTGGCGCGTTACACCCAGTGGGATTTCATCGGTCTGGTCGGCAAGCACGGCGTGCCGTACCACGAGAAGAAACTCGGTCAGCTGTTCTGCGATAACAAATCCAGCGACATCCTCGGCCTGCTGCTCGATGAATGCGATCAGGCCGGCGTCGAGCTGCGTCTGGACACCTCGATCCAGACCATCGAGAAGCTCGACAGCGGTTACCTGCTCGACACCACGCTCGGTCAGGTCCAATGCCAATCGCTGGTCATCGCCACCGGCGGCCTGTCGATCCCGACGCTGGGCGCCACTGGCTTCGGCTATCAGGTGGCGAAACAGTTCGGCCATGAACTGCTGCCGACCCGCGCCGGGCTGGTGCCGTTCACCATCACCGATCAGCTCAAGGAACTGTGCACCGAGCTGTCCGGCACTTCGGTGGATTGTCTGGTCAGCTGCAACGAGCAGAGCTTTCGCGAAAACATCCTGTTCACTCACCGAGGCCTCAGCGGCCCGGCGATTCTGCAGATTTCCTCGTTCTGGGAATCCGGCGACACGGTGGAGATCAACCTGCTGCCGGATCACGACGCCGCGAGCTGGCTGCAACAGCAAGTGGCCGAACGCCCGAACAGCGAATTGAAAACCCTGCTTGGTGAGATCTTCACCAAGAAAATGGCCAATCTGCTGGCGGACAACTGGTTCGTCTCCAAACCGATGAAGCAGTACACCCACGCCGAACTGGCCGAGATCGCCGACAAGCTGGGCAGCTGGAAAGTCGTGCCGGCAGGCACCGAAGGCTATCGCACGGCCGAGGTGACGCTGGGCGGCGTGGATACCCGCGAGGTCTCGTCGAAAACCATGGAATCGCTGAAAAGCCCCGGCCTCTATTTCATTGGTGAAGTGCTCGACGTCACCGGGCATCTGGGCGGCTTCAACTTTCAATGGGCGTGGGCCTCCGGGTACGCCGCAGCACAGTATGCCTAACGCAAAACCCTGTAGGAGTGAGCCTGCTCGCGATGGCGGTGAATCAGTCGGTGAATGCATTGGCTGACACACCGCTATCGCGAGCAGGCTCACTCCTACAGTTGTTATATGTAATGCAGTAAGGAACACTTTTTGCTGTCAGATGTGCTCGGCGCCATTGCGTCGGCGTCATTACTGGCTCAATTTAGCGGCATCGCCTCGGAAGGCCTTCGCACTTCATGTCCTCGACCTCGTTTCGTCAGTCTTTGCGGCGCCTGTGGGCGCTGGATAAATTCAGCTATAGCGTGCGGGTGTTCATCGCCCTGACCGGCAGCATGGCGCTGTGCTGGTATCAGGATGAAATGGGCCTGCTGATCCCGTTGTTCCTCGGCATCATCGCCAGCGCCCTGGCCGAAACCGACGACAGTTGGCAGGGCCGCCTCAATGCCCTCGCGGTGACGCTGGTGTGTTTCAGCATCGCCGCGTTGTCGGTGGAATTGCTGTTCCCCTACCCGATCATTTTCGCCGTTGCCCTAGCGCTGGCCAGTTTCGGCCTGACCATGCTCGGTGCACTCGGCGAGCGCTATGGGGCGATTGCCTCGGCAACCTTGATTCTTTCCGTGTACACGATGATCGGCGTCGATCAGCGCGGCGGCGCGGTCACCGATTTCTGGCATGAGCCGATGCTGCTGGTCGCCGGTGCAGCGTGGTACGGTTTGCTCTCGGTGCTGTGGCAGGCGCTGTTTTCCAACCAGCCAGTGCAGCAGAGTCTGGCGCGGTTGTTTCGTGAGCTGGGTTTTTATCTGAAACTGAAGTCGTCGTTGTTCGAGCCGATCCGGCAGATGGACGTCGAAGCCCGGCGTCTGGAACTGGCGCAGCAGAATGGCCGCGTGGTCGCCGCGCTCAATACTGCCAAGGAAATCATTTTGCACCGGGTCGGCAACGGTCGCCCCGGGTCGAAGGTCAGCCGTTACCTGAAGCTGTACTTCCTGGCGCAGGATATCCACGAGCGCGCCAGCTCTTCGCACTATCCGTACAACGCCCTCGCCGAGGCGTTTTTTCACAGCGACGTGCTGTTCCGCTGCCAGCGTCTGTTGCGCCAGCAAGGCAAGGCCTGCCGCGCCCTGGCCGAATCGATCCAGATGCGCCAGCCATTCGTTTACGACGCGAGTTTCGCCGAAGCCCTGAGCGACCTGCACGCCTCCCTCGAACACCTGCGCATCCAGAGCAATCCCGCGTGGCGCGGTTTGCTCCGTTCGCTGCGCGCACTGGCGGCCAACCTCGGCACCCTCGACCGTTTGCTCAGCGATGCGAGCAATCCTGATGCCCTGGCCGATGCGACTGACAGCAGCCTGCTCGACCGCTCACCGCGCAATCTCAAAGACGTATGGATTCGCCTGCGTACACAGCTGACGCCGACGTCGTTGCTGTTCCGCCATGCGCTGCGCCTGCCGTTGGCGCTGAGTATCGGTTACGGCATGGTGCACCTGATTCACCCGTCGCAAGGTTACTGGATCATCCTCACCACGCTGTTCGTCTGCCAGCCGAACTACGGCGCGACGCGGCGCAAACTCGGTCAGCGGATCCTCGGCACAGCGATCGGCCTGACGGTGGCGTGGGCGCTGTTCGACCTGTTCCCCAACCCGCTGGTGCAGTCGTGCTTCGCCATCGCGGCCGGGGTGGTGTTCTTTACCAACCGCACCACGCGCTACACCCTGGCGACAGCGGCCATCACCATCATGGTGCTGTTCTGCTTCAATCAGGTCGGCGATGGCTACGGACTGTTCCTGCCGCGCCTGTTCGATACCTTGCTCGGCAGCCTGATCGCCGGGCTGGCGGTGTTCCTGTTCCTGCCGGACTGGCAGGGCCGACGCCTGAACAAAGTGCTGGCCAACACGCTGACCTGCAACAGCATCTATCTGCGCCAGATCATGCAGCAATACGCCGCCGGCAAGAGCGACGACCTCGCCTATCGCCTGGCCCGCCGCAACGCACACAACGCCGACGCGGCGCTGTCGACGACGCTGGCGAACATGCTCATGGAGCCGGGGCATTTCCGTAAGGAAGCGGATGTCGGCTTCCGCTTTCTGGTGCTCTCACACACCCTGCTGAGTTATCTCTCAGGGCTGGGCGCGCATCGCGAGACGCAATTGCCAGCCGATGTGCGTGAACATCTGATCGACGGCGCCGGGGTGAAGCTGGCCGCGAGTATCGACGAAATCGCCCGGGGGCTGGCGAGCAAACAGCCGATTGCAATTCAGAGCGATGAGGAAGAAGCGCTGGCCAATGAGCTGGAGCAGATGGCCGATGAGATTGATGAAGGCCAGCGTCTGGTGCAGACGCAACTGGCGTTGATCTGCCGGCAGTTGGGGCCGTTGCGTACGTTAGCGGCACACCTTATCAAGGACACCTCAGAGATCAGCGGCGACTGACAGGGCGTCATCGCGAGCAGGCTCACTCCTACAGGGGACCGCATTCCAATTGTAGGAGTGAGCTTGCTCGCGATAGCTCCATCAGCCACACAGCAAATCAGCGATCAGTCCTTACATCCCATGCTGACGCAGCAGCTTTTCATAACTGCCATCAGCCTTCATCGCTGCAATCGCCTTGTCGAACCCCGCGATAATCTGTTCATGCTGCGGGTTCTTCAGGCTGACCAGTATGTGCAGGCTGTTCTCGCTCAATGGCTTAGGCAGAAACTCCACAGAGTTACGCACCTTGGCTGACTCGCGCGCCAGGTAATACTTGGCCACGTATTCGTCTTCGAGGGTCAACTTGACCCGATCCGCCGCGAGCATGCGCACACCCATGGCGAAGTTATGCACCGGGACTTTCTGCATCGCCGTGTCGGCATCGAATACCGACGAATAGGCGTAGCCGCGCACCACCGCAATCGGATAGGTGTGCAGTTCCTGCAGATTGCTGTAATCGATCGGCGCGTCTTTGCGCTTGAGGAAGCGAATCCGGTTGGTCAGGTATTCGCCGGAGAATTGCCCGTAGCGGGTGCGATCTTCGTTGTACCAAGCGTTGACCAGCACGTCGTAACGGCCCTCGTCGATGCCGAGCAGGGCGCGCGCCCATGGCACCTGTTCATAACTGCTGGCGTAACCGGCCCGGGCCAGCGCAGTGCTGACGATATCCGTGGCCAGCCCGCCGTTGACCAGCGTGTCATCGGTAAACGGTGGCCAATGATCGAAGACCAGTCGCAGCTTCTGCGCTGTCGCATCCTGGCCCAGCAACAGCAGTCCGATCAAAGCAACGGCTTGAAGCAATCGCGGCATGCTTGTACATCCTCAACGGGCAGCGGCCCGACGCGTCTCACGGCAAAAAACCAAGACCCCTTACCGGCAAAAACCCAGGCACTAACATTAGCTCATTACAGCCAGTGCACGGCGCTCTCCAGCAGATTACACAAAGTCGGCACGACTGCGCGAAAGGAATGATGGCATTTTGACCTTTGTCACAGACGCTTACGCCATAAAGACATCTGTGCCGCGTGCGCTTAGTATCGGGCGACACGAACAAGGAATCGGCAAATGACAATCGAGTGGATCTGCAAACATCACAGCGATCTGGGCAAGGAACAGCTGTACGCGCTTCTGAAACTGCGCTCGGACGTCTTCGTGGTCGAACAGAAGTGCGCCTACCCCGATCTCGACGGCCAGGACCTCGACGGCGACACCCATCACTTGATGGGCTGGGAGAACGACCACCTGGTCGCGTACCTGCGCCTGCTGGATCCGCAGTCTCAGGGCGGTGACGTGGTGATCGGCCGCGTCGTGACCGCACCGGCCGGTCGCGGCAAAGGGCTGGGGCACGCGATGATGGAACAGGCGTTGAAACAGGCCGAGAAGCACTGGCCGCAGGTGCCGATCTATTTGTCGGCGCAGGCGCACCTGCAGAAATATTACGGCCGGTACGGGTTTGTCGTGGCGGGTGAGGAATATCTCGAGGATGACATTCCACATATCGGTATGCGTCGCGCCTGAATTCCCCATCGCTGGCAAGCCAGCTCCCACAAGGAATTGCGTCGTTCATGACTTGTGTGAACACCAGAAAAACCTGTGGGAGCTGGCTTGCCAGCGATGGCGTCAGCCCAATCCACTCAGGACTCAGGACTCAGGACTCAGGACTCAGGACTCAGGGATACTCCAGCACAACCTTGATCTGCCGCAAATTGCGCTCGATCCAGCCACGATCAATCGCCCCCCAATCGCGAATCCGATAGCGCCCGGCGTGATTGCGCGCGCCCTCTTCCTGCTCGAACTCGCAGACGATATCCAGATCCGCCAGCGCCGCGATCGTGTCCTGCGCTGTGCGGCGGGGCATGCCGGTGACTTCGGTCAGTGCCGGCACGCTCGGCGCCAGACCGCTGTCGATCAGGTACGCCACGAACAGGCGGCGGTAGAAACTGCTTTTGGTCTTGCTGACGTCCATCCACATCTTCCTGATAGCTGATCAAGCCTGCATGTCGCGCCAGGTCAGGTAAACGCGCAGATCGAACTCGACCTGGTGATACCCGGGCAGCATGTGCTCGCACAATTTATAAAACGCCTTGTTATGGTCCGACTCCTTGAAGTGCGCCAGTTCGTGCACGACGATCATTTTCAGAAAGTCCGGCGCGGCGTCCTTGAACAACGAGGCGATGCGAATCTCTTTCTTGGCCTTGAGTTTGCCGCCCTGCACCCGCGACACCGTGCTATGCAGGCCGAGCGCGCGGTGGGTGAGGTCGAGGCGGTTGTCGAACAGCACTTTGTCGATTGCCGGCGCGTTGCGCAGGTATTCCTGCTTGAGGTCCAGCGCATAGCTGTACAACGCCTTGTCGCTCTGCACGTCGTGCCGGCCCGAATAGCGTTGATCGAGGTATTCGCCCAGCCGTCCTTCGGCGATCAACTGGCGCACCTGATCCTGCAAACGTTCGGGGTAGGCCTGGAGGTATTTCAACGCAGTCATGAACGGGCAGCACGGTTGGCAAAAAGGTGCGCCAGTGTAGCGAATTCAACCGGCCAGCGCGCCCCAGTCAAACGGCTCGGCGAAGCTGGCCGCGTCCTCGGCGATCAACGGCCGCGCCACCAGGAAACCCTGCACATACTCGCAGCCATGGGCTTGCAGCCACTGGTATTGCTCGACGGTTTCCACCCCTTCGGCGATCACCAGCAAACCGTATTGCTTGCACAGACTGATCACCGTACTGACCAGCGAGGCGTCGCGGGGCGAATCAGGCAAACGATCGATCAAATGGCGATCAAGCTTGAGCGTATCCAGCTCCAGATCGCGCAAATGCGCCAACGAGCACGGCCCGGAACCAAAGTCATCGAGCGCCACGCGCACGCCAAGATTACGCAACAAGCGCAACTGCTTTCGGGTTTCATCGGGGTTCTGCATCAACGCTTCTTCGGTGACCTCGACCTCCAGCTGCCGCGGCTGCAAGGCGTGGCGCTCCATGACCTGACGCAATTCGGTAACCAGATTCGGCAGGCTGAACTGGGTGTTGCTCAAACTGACGCCCAACACCAGATCATCGGCAAACAGGCTTTCCCAGGCTTTGCGCTGCCCGGCGCCGCGATGATAAATCCAGCTACCAAGGCGACTGATCAGCCGCGCCTCTTCCAGCAGTGGCAGAAACAGCCCCGGAGGTACATCGCCTACGCTTGGGTGCTGCCAGCGCAGCAACGCCTCGAAACCGCGAATCTGACCACTGCCAATCGCCACTTGTGGCTGGTAGACCAGATTAAAATCACGGTTTTCGATGGCGGCGCGCACGCTTTCCTCAAGCATCAGCCGCGAACGCGCGCGGCCGTTCATTTCATGATCGTAGAAGCGATATTGCTGACGCCCGGCGCGCTTGGCTTCGTACATCGCAATATCGGAAGCGCGCAGCAAGCCGTCGAGATTCGCCCCGCAGTCGGGGTAAGTAGCAATGCCGATGCTGGCGCCCAGCACGATGTCCAACCCTTCGATCTGCTGACAGATGGATACGCGTTCGATGAGTTTTTCCGCAATCTTCGCCGCCTGTTCCGGAAATTCCAGATCGAGCAGTGCGGTGAATTCGTCGCCGCCCATACGCGCCAGAATGTCGAACGGTCGCAGGCAGGCCTTCAGTTGTTCGGAAACCCAGCGCAGCACCCGGTCGCCGGCATCGTGCCCAAGGGAGTCGTTGACCCGTTTGAAGCCGTCGAGGTCCAGGTACAGCAGCACCCAACTGCTGTCACTGCGCTCGCCGCGCAACAGCAGGTTTTCCACGGTCTGGTAGAAACCGCGACGGTTGAGCAGACCGGTCAGCGGATCAGTCACGGCCTGAAATTCCAGCTGCTGATGCAGATGACGCACCACCGACATGTCGAGCACGGTCACCACCATCGCATGCTGCTCGGTCGGCAACGCCGCGCAGGACAACGCAACCGGCACTTGCTGGCCCGGCGCCGTGCGCAGCAAGGCATCGTGCAGCCGCAAGGTTTCGCCACGTTTATAGCCGGCATAGAACTCGGAATCGGCCCACAGCGCAATGTGCGGTTTCTGCAAATAATCGAGAAATTCCTTGCCCTGCAGTTCCTTCACCGGCGCGTTGAGCAAGCGCGAAATCGCCGGGTTGGCAAAGCGGATCAAACCGTCCTCGCCGAGCACCAGAATGCCCTCGGCCGCGTTGTCCAGCACCGAGGCGTTAAAGGCTCGCGCCACTTCCAGGTCATGACTCAAACGTTGCAATGCGCGGCGGTTGCGCTGGCGTTCCAGCAATGCCTGCACTTTGGGTTTGAGAATTTGCGGGTCAAAGGGTTTGAACAGGTAATCCACCGCGCCACTGGCGTAGCCCTTGATCACGGCGTCCTGGGATTGTTCGTTGGCGGTGAGGAAAATGATCGGCGTCAGCCGTGTGCGCTGGCTGCCGCGCATCAACCGCGCCACTTCAAAACCGTCCATACCGGGCATCTGCACATCCAGCAGCACGAGGTCGACGTCTTGTTCGAGCAGGATATTCAGCGCCTCGAAACCGGAGGAGGCGGTGATCACATGCCAATCCTGACGCTGCAGCAACGCGCGCATGCTGATCAGGTTTTCAGGGTAATCATCAACGATCAAAAGGACAGAGCTGCCTTCACCTGGCTGGGGTTGCGCGCATTCCATGCTGCTTCTCTTTTCGGGACCGTTGCCGGCAAAAACGTAGACGTACTGAGCCTTCACTCTAGACGCGGATCGGTGAAAGCAGAAGCTGTCATCCCGCCATCATCCAGACAATGCTCAACTCAGCCGACTAACGGTCACCGCTACAGCCCCCGAAAACCGGGCGGGATGGCATTTCGACAGGACTTTGACGTCAAGTAACCGCCGGGCGGGCATTAACAAAAATCGCCGCTACGCTTATAAAGACGCCCGAAAACGCGCGGGCTAGAGCTTCTGGCACCGACGTTCCGGATGAATTGAGTGGAAGAACCGTCATGATCGATCTCGCAACCTGGAACCTCAGCGTTCCCGTTGGCAGCCCGCCGTACACCGTCGAAACCTCGAAACTGGTGGATGGCTTCAAGGATCAGTACTTCCATTCCGACACCGGCACCTTGTTCTTCTGGTCGCCGGTGACCGGCTCGAAAACCGAAAACGCCATCTACCCGCGCACCGAACTGCGTGAAACCTTCAGCAACGGCACCCTGCGCAACTGGTACTACCCGGACGCCGACAACCTGCTGCGCGCAACCCTCACCGTGAACAAGGTGCCGAGCTCCGGCAAAATCGTCATTGGCCAGATCCACGCTTATGAAAGCCAGCGGCCAATGGTCAAACTCGAATACCAGTACAAGACCAAAACCGAAACCGGCAACCTGGTAATCAAAGTGCGCATGCGCCCCGACGACGCCGAAAGCCGCGTTATCACACTGGCCACCGGGATCAAGCTCGACCGCGAATTCAACTACCTCATCCACCTCAGCCCCGGCGGCGCCCTGGGCGTGAGCGCGGCGGGTTATCAGTGGGACTCACAGATCAGCGCGACGTGGCGGGACAAGCCGTTGTACTTCAAGGCTGGGGTTTATGTGCAGGACAACACGGGGTATACGAGTGAGGGTGGGCAGGTGACGTTTTCGAAGCTGGATATTGATCATGATAAATGAGCTGAGAGCCCTGAGGTTTTGCAAAGTTTAAAAGGCTACGCAGTCAGACGGGGCTGCACCTGCATTTACAGGCAAACAACAGCTAACCTTTGCACGGTTCGCCTGCCCGGCCTTGGGGCTTGACCTTATTCATCACGCTCTACCAGATCGGCTAACGATTTGAGATCGATGCGGTTATCGACGATTTCCAACGCCATGCCCAACGCAGTAATCACTCGAAACACGGTATAGAACGCGACGTTTTCACCGGCCTCAAGATCAATGATGGTTTTGCGGCTGCACTTGGCCCTCTGCGCCAAAATGGCTTGGCTGTATCCCTTGGCTTTGCGCACTTGACGCACCCGCTCGGCGAAGATGGCTGGGTTGCTCAAAATCAAAATGTCACCCATATAGTAGCCCGGGGTTACGCGAAGCGTACGTGCATCCCTTCAGTCAGGTATTTCTACGCCTGCGCTTGATGGTAGCTGTACGCAGGGCGCCTTCGGGTGCGCCGGTCGCGTCTCCCCGGTCTACTAACCTGCGTTCAGCTGCCACCCTCATCGTTTAGTAGCGATCCGGTGTCGGCTCCTTTTACCGGAGACGAAACATGCTCAGATCAACGCCGCACCCGCCAGAAACAGATCCCGTATCCCCGTATGAATCCCTCGACCCAAAAAAACTCAACGACGCCGCCGAACGCGCCCTCGACCACTACCTCAGCCCCGCCGCACACATCATGACGTGCGCCCACGAACCCGAGGCAATGTACCTCGCCAACCCGAAGTACAACACCGAATCCCTACTCGCCAACGCCAGCGAAACCCTGGGTTCGGCCAGCGAAATGCTGCATAACTTCGCCGCGACGCTCGACAACTCACACCGCAAGACTGCGCTGGGCATCGCGCAGGTCGTGATGCTGGGTGAGTTGGCTGTAAATCAGGCGCTGGATCATGTTGAGCTTAAAGAGTAAAAACCGCACAAAACCCCGCCTCACGGCGGGCTTCTTTCGCAAATGGCTTTAATGTTCCGTATACGCTACATTGAGACCAAAATGTGACGGTAGCGCAACATGGACTATTCTTTTTTGATAAGCCGCCTCGGCGTGCAATTGCGCGAGAAACGTCTGAATCGAGGCCTGACACAGGCGCAGCTTGCCGAGCTGGCGGGACTGACGCGATATAAGGTTATCGCAGTGGAGAAAGGTACCCTTTCTGTCGGCATGATCGCTTATGCGCGGGTTTTGGCTGCTCTCGATTGCGAACTTGCGGTGGTTCCAGCAACGATGCCAACCCTTGAAGAGCTTGGAGATTTATTCGAGTGAAAATGACCTCTCTTCAAATCAGTACCCCACAAGGCAAAAGTGGCAGGCTTTTCAGCGACGCCAAGGATTTCACTTTTCGTTATCACGGAGATGCATCGCCACCAATGGCAATCAGCCTCTCGATGCCTGTGCGGCTTGGCGAGTTTCGCCAGCGCGAGCTGCACCCTGTTTTTCAAATGAACCTGCCAGAAGGCTACGTACTGGAGCAGTTGCGCAACCGCTTGGCAAAGACTGTGAAGGTTGACCCAATGCTGCTACTGGCGCTTTCCGGAAGTACATCGCCCATTGGCAGGGTTCACGTACGCTCTGAAGCCGTTGATGCATTGTTGCAGGCGAAAGAATTTCCGGGAGAAAAACTCGACGAGATTCTGACTTGGGACGGCACGGAAGATATCTTCGCCAACATGCTTGATCGCTACATCCTGCGGGCAGGCATTTCAGGTGTTCAACCCAAGTTGCTGGTGCCGGAGCGGCAAGAAATAGCGTTGCCGAGAGTGACATCCAAAACCTCGGATCTGATCATCAAGAGTGGAAGAGACGAATTCCCGGGTCTGGCGATCAACGAATTCCTTTGCATGTCCATGGCGAAAGAGGCGGGGATTCCCGTTCCACCGTTTTATCTTTCCGACAACGCCAAGCTGTTTGTCATGCGTCGGTTTGACCGCGACGACCAACTCAAGCCCATTGGGTTTGAAGACATGGCGGTGCTGATGGGGCTGTCGGCTAATCAGAAGTACAGCAAGAGTTATGCGGCAATCGCTAAGGCTGTCCGGGTTTTTTGCCCGGTAACACACTTGCGTACGTCGCTTGATCAACTCTTCGATAGCGTCGCCCTAAGCTGCATCGTCGGAAACGGCGACGCTCATTTGAAAAATTTCGGATTGCTCTATTCAGAACCCACGCAACGCGATGCGCATCTGGCGCCGGCTTACGACATCGTCAACACCACGGCCTATATTCCAGAAGATGTACTGGCATTGGATCTGGCGGGCAACAAGTCAATGTTTGCCTCACGACAAGGGCTCCTGGAATTTGCTCACACCTGTGAAATCGACCAACCCAAGGAGCGCATTCAGCATCTCCTTGCCTCGGTTGAAGTCGTGCTCAAGCGCTATCCCCAGTATCGCGAACAGGCGCCCCATGTGTTCAACGCCATCGAGCACGCGGCAGCGCCATTTGCTCTGACTTTTAGGTAGTTCCATTAAGCGCAAGAGAATCCCGCCCACAAAAAACCCGCCTCTCGGCGGGTTTCTTTTAAATCAGCTCAACACTCGGGCTCCGTTAACCTTGGCGTTCAACTCACCCTTCAGATAACGCTGATACATCGCTTCCAGCGAGATCGGTTTGATCTTCGAAGCATTACCGGCAGTACCGAACGCTTCATAACGAGCGATACACACGTCACGCATCGCAGTCACGGTGGCGCCGAAGAATTTACGTGGGTCGAACTCGCTCGGGTTGGTGGCCATCAGGCGACGCATCGCGCAGGTCGGTGTCGATGTTGACCTTGCGCACGCCGTGCTTGATGCCTTCGACGATTTCTTCAACCGATACGCCGTATGGAAATAAAGGGGAAAGAACCGCTTAATTACAACTTCTTATACCGAATATATGAACCACCTGAACAAAACATCGCGAATAACTATAAAAAACTGTCAATTTTATCAGGTTACAAGATACAGACTTCAACCTAACCTCATCAGCGTGATACCGGAAAACAAACTTCGGACTCAAATGTAGCCCGAGCCTTAAATATCGCGAGCAAAAGGTTAATAAAATAATGCTTACTTTTCAAGGAACCGTCTCTGATACAGGCGAAAGCAATCCCGCCACACTTACATTTGATGATCTAAGCCCACAGGGTGGCAAGTTAAATAATGGAAAAATGAAATATTACGGACTTAACTTCACCGTCACCGGGAGCTATACCGCTAAGACTTCCAGAACTTTTAATCTCCAGGCGAAAGCAAAAGCTTCAGATGGAGATGAATATGGCCATGGAGACAGTTCACTCACCATCAACCTAAAATCGTCCGATGGCAACGACAATCAGTTGGGCGGTACTGTTAAAGTTCTCGCAGGCGGGCCAAACGTGGGTAAAACTTACAATATGAACTTCACAAAAGGGTAACCCAGAGCACAAAAAACCCGCCTTTCGGCGGGTTTCTTGTATCAGCAAATTAACGCTCAGGTTTAGTTAACCTTGGCGTTCAACTCACCCTTCAGATACCGCTGGTACATCGCTTCCAGCGAGATCGGTTTGATCTTCGAAGCATTACCGGCAGTACCAAACGCTTCATAACGAGCGATACAAACATCACGCATAGCAGTCACAGTCGCGCCGAAGAATTTACGTGGGTCGAATTCGCTAGGGTTGGTGGCCATCAGGCGGCGCATCGCACCGGTGGAAGCCAGGCGCAGGTCGGTGTCGATGTTGACCTTGCGCACGCCGTGCTTGATGCCTTCGACGATTTCTTCAACCGGTACGCCGTAGGTTTCTTTGATGTCGCCGCCGTACTGGTTGATGATCGCCAACCATTCTTGGGGCACCGAGGACGAGCCGTGCATCACCAGGTGGGTATTCGGGATGCGTTTGTGGATTTCCTTGATGCGGTCGATCGCCAGCACGTCGCCGGTGGGTGGCTTGGTGAACTTGTAGGCGCCGTGGCTGGTGCCGATGGCGATGGCCAGGGCGTCGACCTGAGTGCGCTTGACGAAGTCAGCGGCTTCTTCCGGGTCGGTCAGCATCTGGCTGTGATCGAGAACGCCTTCGGCGCCGATACCGTCTTCTTCACCGGCCATGCCGGTTTCCAGCGAACCCAGGCAGCCCAGCTCGCCTTCTACCGAAACGCCGCAGGCGTGGGCCATGGCCACGGTTTGTTGGGGTCTTGCCGTCTTCGCCCAGCGTGCCGTCCATCATCACTTAATAAATCCATCCCCTTTTTTATCTCATGACTCATAACCATATAGAACTATCACTCGCTATAAAAAATATCGCAAAAGATTATTAAAACCTGTCAGAAATCACAGGTGCATCAATCGTACATTGGCTGCACACTACCCAAAAGCACCAGATAAAATATACTCCAGAAAACAAATCTTCTAACAACACAACACCAACAAAACACCAACAAAACAGGGAACACTAACATGCCAAAATATGCACAGCTTCAGCCGATAAACCCCAACCAGGAAACCATAATTTTAACTTTTGAAAGCGAGCCATTAGATGACGTTGCGGGACCTTATGGAAACGCACCTGAACTGTCTCCAAATCCTATACTTACAAAGCTTGTACCTGACTATGTAGAATGTGGCTGGAGCAGAATTTTCGACGTGTATTGCAGTCCAGCAGCTACAGAGTATTGGGAGAAATATTTAAAGGGCAAAGGGCTCCCTCCCCCACCTCGAGAGGAACAACTTGCCAGGGAGGAAATCAGACCAAAGAAACAGGGCATAATTGCGGTCGCTCAGGTTATGGACTTAGGCAACTTTAATGTAAAAACCTTCAGCTGCGACGTTAACAATACGTTAGTAATGGATCTTAAAAATAGTATAGCAATCTCAATGGGCATTAACTTCGCAGATATAGAAACAATGGCATCCACAGATTACTGGGACTGCGATCAGATAGTACATCGCTACAAAAATATAATGACAAGTACGCCAGTGCGTTACGAGACCATCAACATATTGTCTAGCGTGCTCGATGGGAAACGTCATGGCCAAAACCCGCCAGTTGGAGTCGCTCCGAAAAACCGACAAGTCTTGACTGACTATATAAGACTCGCAGACATGTTAGGCCCCGTAGTAAGTTTCCATTACAACCCTATACCCAGAAACCCATGGACGCCAGATTTCGTAGATATAATAATTGATATAGTTGTCTCCGTTTATGGAGGCCGAGTGAAATAAACACTGAACAACTGTACAATTCGAGTTATTCGTTCCTCGAAAATATTGTCGGCGCCATGCTTTTAAAACACCGCTTTATAACGATTTTTATTGCTTGGGAGAAGATTCTAAACCGCTCCATTCAGCTCAACGTCTAAATACCACTGGAGCGGAGCATATCAGTGGAATTCACAGATCAGCGCGACATGGCGTGACAAGCCGTTGTACTTCAAGGCTGTGGGTTTAATGCAGGAACCGGTTACATCAGTGAAGGTGAGCAGGAGACTTTCTCCAAACTCGACATCGATCATGACAAATAACCCGGGTTCTTTTGTAGGAAATGCCGAAGGCTGCGATCTTTTAAACGGCGCTGTTTAGACCGACTGCCGATTACTTCCGGATACCTACAACAGCTTGCGTCATTGCCTACCACTACGCCAGAATCCGCCGGCTTGTGCGCTTGGCGGGCCATCGGCAACTTGATTCGCGTCACTGATTTCCAGTGATCGGGTTTAGTAGCCCGTGGAGTTTTTTAGTTATGTGCAAAGCGTATCCGTCGGTAATTGCTGTCCGACTTCATGGTGGCTGTGTGCAGGGCGCTTCGGCGCGCCGGTTAATGCTGAATACTCCCCGGTCTACTAACCTGCGCACAGCTGCCACCCTTCTTTTAGAGAGAAGACGAAGCGGCTCCATCAGGAGTTTTTCAGCTAATGATCAAATCAACGCCCCACCCGCCGGTCACCGACCCGGCCTCCCCGTACGAATCCCTCGACTCGAAAAAACTCAACGACGCCGCCGAGCGCGCCCTCGACCATTACCCCAAACCGTCCGCCTTCATCATGGCCAGCACGCATAAACCCGAGCCTATGTACCTCGCCAACCCGAAGTACAACACCGAATCCCTGCTGGCCAACGCCAGCGGAACCCAGGGTTCAGCCAGCGAAATGCTCAACAACTTCGCCGCCATGCTCGACACCTCACACCTCAAGACCGCGCTAGGCATCGCGCAGGTGGTCATGCTTGGTGAACTAGCGGTGAATCAGGCACTGGATCACGTTGAACTGAAGGAATAACGGCCCACAAAAAACCCGCCTCTCGGCGGGTTTCTTTTAAATCAGCTTAACACTCAGGCTCAGTTAACCTTAGCGTTCAACTCACCCTTCAGATAACGCTGATACATCGCTTCCAGCGAAATAGGTTTGATCTTCGAAGCATTACCCGCGGTACCGAACGCTTCATAACGCGCGATACACACGTCACGCATTGCAGTCACAGTGGCGCCGAAGAATTTGCGTGGGTCGAATTCGCTAGGGTTGGTGGCCATCAGGCGGCGCATCGCACCGGTGGAAGCCAGGCGCAGGTCGGTGTCGATGTTGACCTTGCGCACGCCGTGCTTGATGCCTTCGACGATTTCTTCAACCGGTACGCCGTAGGTTTCTTTGATGTCGCCGCCGTACTGGTTGATGATCGCCAACCATTCTTGGGGCACCGAGGACGAGCCGTGCATCACCAGGTGGGTATTCGGGATGCGTTTGTGGATTTCCTTGATGCGGTCGATCGCCAGCACGTCGCCGGTGGGTGGCTTGGTGAACTTGTAGGCGCCGTGGCTGGTGCCGATGGCGATGGCCAGGGCGTCGACCTGAGTGCGCTTGACGAAGTCAGCGGCTTCTTCCGGGTCGGTCAGCATCTGGCTGTGATCGAGAACGCCTTCGGCGCCGATACCGTCTTCTTCACCGGCCATGCCGGTTTCCAGCGAACCCAGGCAGCCCAGCTCGCCTTCTACCGAAACGCCGCAGGCGTGGGCCATGGCGACGGTTTGTTGGGTGACGCGGACGTTGTAGTCGTAGTCGGTCGGGGTCTTGCCGTCTTCGCCCAGCGAGCCGTCCATCATCACCGAGCTGAAGCCCAGTTGAATCGAGCGCTGGCAGACGTCAGGGCTGGTGCCGTGGTCCTGGTGCATGCACACCGGGATGTGCGGGAATTCTTCGATCGCCGCCAGGATCAGGTGACGCAGGAAAGGCGCGCCGGCGTATTTGCGGGCGCCGGCCGAAGCCTGAACGATCACCGGGGAGTCAGTCTTGTCAGCGGCTTCCATGATGGCGCGCATCTGCTCAAGGTTGTTGACGTTGAAGGCTGGAACGCCGTAGCCGAACTCGGCTGCGTGGTCCAGCATCTGGCGCATGCTGATAAGTGCCATTGTGTGTGTCTCTCCCGGTTGAGGGTCGTTGATCGTGCCAGCCTGCCGGAGCGGCGGCGGCTATTCAAGTGATTGCAGATCGGGGGTTGAGGCCCGGTCGGGTGATTCGATAAAGCCAATTCTTCAGAACTGCGCAGACCCCTTGTAGGCCTTCGCCTGCTCGCGATAGCGGCCTGACAGTCGCTGCAGTGTTGACTGCAGAATTGCTATCGCGAGCAGGCGAAGGCCTACATTGGGCCTGCGGTGTTGCAATTATTCGGCCTTGCAGCCCCGGCCAATCAGGTCATTGGTGGCGACCCAGTACACCAGGCCTTCTTCACCCTTGACGTGAAACGCCAGCATGCCGTCGCTGTACAGCGCGCCCGAGGCGCCCGGCTCTTCTTTCAGGCGATAGACCTGATCGCCGCCGCCCAGTCGCACATCGACTTCCTTCTGGCCGGCATCGGCGTAACGCCACAGCACTTTGGCCTGGCTGTCGCAGGTCCAGGTGGTCCAGTTGTCCGCCGGGGCGGATGACTGAAACAGGTTCAACTGCGCGCAACCGCCCAACAATGCCAACGCCGCAATGGCGATCAAGCCTTTCATCCGTGTTCCTCGACTGACGGCGCACGCCGCCAGCCCTGAGTTAAGAGTCAGACCCGTCAAGGACAACCATGTTCCTTGGCCGGGGTTTGCGTCTCGTATTTCTCCAGACCGTCCGGCCCGGAACGCTTGTTCAGCACCGGGTTGGTTTCGGCCTGCCAGTCGGCCTGGTAACAGCCCTTCTGCGGCTCCCTCGGTGCCGGCGTGGCTTCGGCCTTGGGATTGCTTCCGCAGGCTGCCAGCGTAGCGGTCAGCAACAACAGCGCTAACGACTTGACCATGTGAACACTCCTTTGCCTGGCCAAACGGGCGGCCTCAGGCCTTGGCCCGGCTTTTAAGGACTTCAACGGCTGGCAGCACTTTGCCTTCGACGAATTCGAGGAACGCGCCACCACCGGTAGAAATGTAGGAGATCTGTTCAGCCACGCCATATTTATCGATCGCCGCCAACGTGTCGCCACCGCCAGCAATCGAGAACGCCGAGCTTTCGGCGATGGCGTGAGCCAGCACTTTGGTGCCGTTGCCGAACTGGTCGAATTCGAACACGCCGACCGGGCCGTTCCACAGAATGGTTTTCGACGACTTCAGCAGTTCGGCGAAGTTGGCCGCGGTTTGCGGGCCGATGTCCAGAATCATGTCGTCAGCCGCGACGTCAGCGATCAGCTTGACCGTGGCTTCGGCAGTTTCGGCGAATTCCTTGGCAACCACCACATCAACCGGCAGCGGCACGCTGACCTTGGCGGCGATGGCGCGCGCGGTGTCGAGCAGATCCGGTTCGTACAGCGATTTGCCTACCGGGTGACCGGCCGCCGCGAGGAAGGTGTTGGCGATGCCGCCGCCGACGATCAGTTGATCGCAGATCTGGCTCAGGCTGTTGAGCACGTCAAGTTTGGTCGAAACCTTGGAGCCGGCAACGATGGCCGCCATTGGCTTGGCCGGCGCGCCGAGGGCTTTGCCCAGTGCGTCCAGTTCAGCGGCGAGCAGTGGGCCAGCGGCTGCAACTTTGGCGAACTTGGCCACGCCGTGAGTCGAACCCTCGGCGCGGTGAGCAGTACCGAAAGCGTCCATCACGAACACGTCGCACAGGGCCGCGTATTGCTGGGCCAGTTCGTCGGCGTTCTTTTTCTCGCCCTTGTTGAAGCGCACGTTTTCGAACAGCACGATTTCGCCGGCCTTGACGTCAACACCGCCCAGGTAATCAGCCACCAGCGGCACTTCGCGGCCCAGGGCCTTGCTCAGGTAGTCGGCGACAGGCTTGAGGCTGTTTTCGGCAGAGAACTCGCCTTCGGTCGGACGGCCCAGGTGCGAGCAGACCATTACGGCCGCGCCTTTTTCCAGGGCCAGCTTGATGGTCGGCAGCGAAGCCAGGATTCGCGCGTCGCTGGTGACCACACCGTCCTTGACTGGGACGTTGAGGTCTTCGCGGATCAATACGCGCTTGCCTTGCAGATCGAGGTCGGACATCTTCAACACGGTCATGGGTCGCACTTCCTACGGTTTTTTTGAAGTTGCTGTTTGCAGATAGTGATCCGCAACGTCCAGCATTCGGTTGGCAAACCCCCACTCGTTGTCGAACCAGGCCAGGATGTTTACCAGCCTTGGGCCGGAAACACGGGTCTGACTGGCATCGACAATGGCCGAATGTGGGTCATGGTTGAAATCACAACTGGCGTGCGGCAACTCGGTATAGGCCAGAAGCCCCTTGAGCGGGCCGCTGGTGGCGGCGTCGCGCAGGATCCGGTTGATCTCGTTGGCGTCGGTCGCCGTGGCGGTCTGCATCGTGATATCGAGGCAGGACACGTTGACCGTCGGCACGCGTACGGCTTTGGCCTGAATTCGCCCGGCAAGTTCCGGCAGCAGGCGCTCGATGCCCCGCGCCAGACCAGTGGACACCGGGATCACCGACTGGAACGCCGAACGGGTGCGGCGCAGGTCTTCGTGGTGATAGGCGTCGATTACTGGCTGATCGTTCATCGCCGAGTGAATGGTGGTGATCGACACGTAATCCAGGCCGATCGCCTTGTCGAGCAGACGCAACAGCGGCACGCCGCAGTTGGTGGTGCAGGAGGCGTTGGACACCAGCCGTTCGTCACCGGTCAGGCAATCCTGATTGACCCCGTAAACGATGGTGGCGTCGACATCCGCCTCGCTGGCCATCGGCTGCGAGAACAACACGCGTGGCGCGCCAGCATCGAGAAAGCGCTGGCCGTCTTCACGGGTGTTATAGGCACCGGAGCACTCGAGCACCAGATCGACGCCCAGCGACGCCCAATCGATGCCTTCGGGAGTGGCACTGCGCAGGACCTTCACGCAGTCGCCATTAATATGCAGACAATCGCCTTCCACCCGCACTTCGCCTGGGAAACGGCCGTGGGTGGAGTCAAAGCGTGTCAGGTATTCGATGCTGGCCATGTCGGCTAGATCATTGATCGCGACAATTTCAAACCCGGCTTTCTCGCCTCGCTCAAACAGCGCACGCAACACGCAACGACCAATGCGGCCGTAGCCGTTGAGTGCAACTTTGTAGGGACGCGGTTGAGGCATGGGGTTCTCGATAGTACGCAGGCAGACGCAATGTTTGTTGCAACACAACCCTTGTGGGAGCTGGCTTGCCAGCGATGGCGTCCGTTCAGACAACTTTTATGCTGAAGCTGATGACTCTATCGCTGGCAAGCCAGCTCCCACAGGGATTGCGGTGACCTTGAGGCCACCGCGCTGTGCTTTAGTCTTCCAGCAGCTCTTCCGCCTGACCCAGGATGTTTTCCAGGGTGAAGCCGAACTCTTCGAACAGTGCCGAAGCCGGAGCCGATTCGCCGTAGGTGGTCATGCCGATCACGCGACCTTCCAGACCGACATACTTGAACCAGAAATCGGCATGGGCCGCTTCGATGGCGATACGCGCGCCCACCTGCAACGGCAGCACCGATTGCTTGTAGCTGGCGTCCTGTGCATCGAACACGCTGGTGCACGGCATGGAAACCACGCGAACCTTGCGGCCCTGCCCGGTCAGTTTGTCGAAGGCCTGAACGGCCAGACCGACTTCCGAACCGGTGGCGATCAGGATCAGCTCAGGCTCGCCGGCGCAGTCCTTCAGCACATAACCGCCGCGGCTGATATCGGCAATCTGGCCGGCATCGCGTTCCTGGTGTTGCAGGTTCTGACGCGAGAAGATCAGCGCCGATGGGCCGTCCTTGCGCTCCAGTGCGTTTTTCCAGGCCACTGCCGATTCCACGGCATCGGCTGGACGCCAGGTGTCGAGGTTCGGCGTGGTACGCAGGCTGGTCAGTTGCTCGATCGGCTGGTGCGTCGGGCCGTCTTCACCCAGACCGATGGAGTCGTGGGTGTAGACGTGAATCACACGCTTCTTCATCAGCGCCGACATGCGCACCGCGTTGCGGGCGTATTCCATGAACATCAGGAAGGTAGCGCCGTACGGCACCAGGCCGCCGTGCAGGGTCACGCCGTTCATGATCGCGGTCATGCCGAATTCGCGCACGCCGTAGTACATGTAGTTGCCGCTGGCATCTTCAGCGTTGACGCCCTTGCAGCCTTTCCACAGAGTCAGGTTGGAACCGGCCAGGTCAGCCGAACCGCCGAGCAGTTCCGGCAGCAGCGGGCCGAACGCGTTCAAGGTGTTCTGGCTGGCTTTACGGCTGGCGATGGTTTCGCCCTTGGCCGCGACTTCGGCGATGTAGGCCGAGGCTTTTTCCGAGAAGTCGGCTGGCAGCTCGCCGCTCAGACGACGAATCAATTCGTTGGCTTCAGTCGGGAACGCTGCGGAGTAAGCCGCAAAACGCTGGTCCCACTCGGCTTCGGCGGCGCGGCCTTTTTCCTTGGCATCCCACTCGGCATAAATGTCGTCCGGGATTTCGAAAGGACCGTAGTTCCAGTTCAGCGCCTGACGGGTCAGGGCGATTTCCGCGTCACCCAGCGGGGCGCCGTGGCAGTCTTCCTTGCCTTGCTTGTTCGGCGAACCGAAACCGATGGTGGTCTTGCAGCAGATCAGCGTCGGCAGCGGGCTCTTGCGCGCGGTGTCGATGGCGGTCTTGATCTCTTCCGGGTCATGACCGTCAACGTTGCGGATCACTTGCCAGTTGTAGGATTCGAAGCGCTTCGGCGTGTCATCGGTGAACCAGCCTTCGACTTCGCCGTCGATGGAGATGCCGTTGTCGTCGTAGAAGGCGATCAGCTTGCCCAGACCCAGAGTGCCGGCCAGGGACGCGACTTCGTGGGAGATGCCTTCCATCATGCAGCCATCACCGAGGAACACGTAGGTGTGGTGGTCGACGATGTCGTGGCCAGGACGGTTGAACTGCGCGCCCAGAACCTTTTCTGCCAGCGCGAAGCCTACGGCGTTGGCCAGGCCCTGACCCAGCGGGCCGGTGGTGGTTTCAACACCCGGGGTGTATCCGAATTCCGGGTGGCCCGGGGTGCGGCTGTGCAGTTGACGGAACTGCTTGAGGTCGTCGATCGACAGGTCGTAACCGGTCAGGTGCAGCAGCGAGTAGATCAACATCGAGCCGTGACCGTTGGACAGCACGAAGCGGTCACGGTCGGCGAACGACGGGTTGCTCGGGTTGTGCTTGAGGTAGTCGCGCCACAGCACTTCGGCGATATCTGCCATACCCATGGGGGCACCGGGATGGCCGCTGTTGGCTTTTTGCACGGCATCCATGCTGAGGGCACGAATGGCGTTGGCACGCTCACGACGGCTAGGCATCGCTGATCTCCTGGGTGTGAATAGATTGAAACGGAAAAAAGGAGGGCATTTTCCCTCACCCATGCGCCTCGGGGCAATGACAGATAGTGATCCGGAGGCGTTTTTCCAATCGATAGCGCCGGTTTCTTCTGGTGAAACCTTTCCGCTGTTGGTTTGTAGAGACCACCGTCCGATGAGAAGTGCCATTTATCGAGCAATATCAAAACTTTTTGATATTGACCTTGCGATGCCCCCTCACCGTCTCTAGACTGCCAGCCCTATGAACCTACGCGTGCCTTCCATTCGCCATGACGATTGCGACGAGCTGGCGGCCCTGTGCAAGGCCGGCGGCGATCCGTTGCGGCTGAATGTCTTGCGCGCGCTGGCCAACGATTCGTTCGGCGTGCTGGAGCTGGCGCAGATTTTCGGCATCGGCCAGTCGGGCATGAGCCACCACCTTAAAGTGCTGGCGCAGGCCGATCTGGTGGCGACCCGCCGTGAAGGCAACGCGATTTTCTATCGTCGCGCCCTGCCCCATACCGAATTGCTCGGCGGCAAGCTGCACGCGGCATTGCTGGAAGAAGTCGACGATCTGGCGCTGCCGGACGACGTGCAAACGCGGATCGAACAGGTCCACGGGCAACGCGCCGCCGCCAGTCAGGATTTTTTCGCCCGGGTTGCGGAGAAGTTTCGCGCCCAGCAGGATTTGATCGCCGGCCTGCCGCAGTACCGCGACAGCGTGCTGGCCCTGCTCGACAAGCTGAACTTCAATGGTGCTGCCACGGCCATCGAAGTCGGCCCCGGCGACGGTGCTTTTCTGCCGGAACTGGCGCGCCGTTTTGCCAGCGTTACCGCGCTGGACAACAGCCCGGCGATGCTCGAACTGGCACGTCAGGTGTGTGAACGTGAACAGCTGGCTAACGTCAGCCTGCAATTGGCCGATGCATTGAACGGCAGTAGCGTTCAGGCCGATTGCGTGGTGTTGAACATGGTGTTGCACCATTTCGCCGCCCCGGCCGATGCGCTCAGGCACATGGCCGACCTGCTGCAACCGGGCGGTAGCCTGCTCGTGACAGAGTTATGTAGCCACAACCAGAGTTGGGCCAGGGAGGCCTGCGGTGATCTCTGGTTGGGGTTTGAACAGGACGATCTGGCCCGTTGGGCCACCGCTGCGGGACTCGTTCCCGGGGAAAGCCTCTATGTAGGCTTACGTAATGGTTTCCAGATCCAGGTCCGCCATTTTCAGCGACCGGCTGGCGACACTCACCATCGGTAAATTCAGGAAAAAATCGAGATGAGCGAATACTCCCTCTTCACCTCCGAGTCCGTGTCCGAAGGGCATCCGGACAAAATCGCCGACCAGATTTCCGATGCGGTGCTGGACGCCATTATTGCCCAGGACAAACACGCTCGCGTGGCCGTGGAAACCCTGGTCAAGACCGGCGTGGCCATCGTTGCCGGTGAAGTGACCACCAGTGCCTGGGTCGACCTGGAGCAGATCGTTCGTGACGTGATCTGCGACATCGGCTACACCAGCTCTGAAGTCGGCTTCGACGGCGCGACCTGCGGCGTGATGAACATCATCGGCAAGCAGTCCCCGGACATCAACCAGGGCGTTGACCGTGCCAAGCCTGAAGATCAGGGCGCCGGCGACCAGGGCCTGATGTTCGGCTACGCCAGCAACGAAACCGACGTTTTGATGCCAGCCCCGATCACTTTCTCGCACCAGCTGGTGCAGCGTCAGGCCGAAGCGCGTAAATCGGGCCTGCTGCCTTGGTTGCGTCCGGACGCCAAGTCGCAAGTGACCTGCCGTTACGAAGGCGGCAAGGTGGTGGGTATCGATGCCGTGGTTCTGTCGACCCAGCACAACCCTGAAGTGTCGTACAAAGACCTGCGCGAAGGCGTGATGGAGCTGATCGTCAAGCACGTACTGCCTGCCGAACTGCTGAGCAAGGACACCCAGTTCCACATCAACCCGACTGGCCAGTTCATCATTGGCGGCCCGGTGGGTGACTGCGGTCTGACCGGTCGCAAGATCATCGTCGACAGCTACGGCGGCATGGCCCGTCACGGCGGCGGCGCGTTCTCCGGCAAGGATCCATCGAAGGTAGACCGTTCGGCGGCCTACGCCGGCCGTTATGTGGCCAAGAACATCGTCGCGGCCGGCCTGGCCGAGCGTTGCGAGATCCAGGTGTCCTACGCGATCGGTGTGGCTCAGCCGACCTCGATCTCGCTGAACACTTTCGGCACCGGCAAGATCAGCGATGACAAGATCATCAAACTGGTCCGCGAAGTGTTCGACCTGCGTCCATACGCGATCACCACCATGCTCGACCTGCTGCACCCGATGTACCAGGAAACCGCAGCCTACGGCCACTTCGGTCGCGCGCCGCAAACCAAGACCGTGGGCGAAGACAGCTTCACCACGTTCACCTGGGAAAAAACCGACCGCGCCGACGCCCTGCGTTCCGCTGCCGGCCTGTAAGCCCTTTCCCGGCTACAAAAAAAGCCCCGCATGGTTCGCGCCGCGCGGGGCTTTTTCATGCCGTGAAATATGTTCACTTGCTCTGCTTGCAAGCCTGAGTTCACCGCGCCGGTTCAGGTTGGCGTACTCCGAAAGAACCACTCGGTCAGTCCCCTCTCCCTCCGGGAGAGGGCTAGGGTGAGGGGCTTTTGGGTCCATGCAGAAATAAGCAGCAAAACACCCACGCACCAGTGCCAATATCCCCGCCTACGCTTCAAGCATCACCTCCGAGCAAGGAAGCTCACATGCCCTCCACCCTGCCCCTGCTGTCGGTTCTCCTGCTGACACTCATCACCTTCCACGCCCACGCCAACTGCCCAGACTGGCCACCCGCCAAAGCCCAACGCGAAATCACCGCCCTGCAAACCCAGATCGACCAATGGGACGACGCCTACCACCGCGAAGGCCGCTCGCTGATCGCCGATGAACTTTACGACCAGTCGCGCCTGCGCCTGAAAGCGTGGCGACAATGCTTCCAACTGCCCTCGCCGCCCGCGCCATTGCGCAGCGCCAGCGGGCCCATCCAGCATCCCGTCGCTCACACTGGTCTGGACAAGCTTCATCAGGCCGAAGACGCCGAACGCTGGCTGCGGTCGCGCAAGGCTGTCTGGATTCAACCAAAAATCGATGGCGTGGCGGTCACCCTGATCTATCGCCAAGGCCTGTTACAACAAGCCATCAGCCGTGGCGACGGCCTCTCGGGGCAGGACTGGACAGCCTCGGCACGGCAGATCCCGGCGATCCCGCAACGCCTGAGCCAACCGCAAGATCTGCTGGTGCAAGGCGAACTCTATTGGCGCCTGACAGATCACGTACAAGCCCGCGCCGGCAGCGTCAATGCCCGCGCCACCGTGGCCGGATTGATGGGACGCAAATCGCTGGATGCGCAACAAGCCGCCGGGATCGGTCTGTTCGTGTGGGACTGGCCGCAGAGTCCGCTGGATTTACCCGAGCGAATAACCCTGCTGGCGACACTGGGTTTCGCCACGACCGAACCTTACAGCCACGCCATCACCGACTTCGCCGAGGCGCAAAAATGGCGCGAGCACTGGTATCGCTCACCGCTGCCGTTTGCCACCGATGGCGTGGTTCTGCGCCAGAGTCAGCGTCCACCCGCCGAGCGCTGGCAAGCCCGCACGCCGTACTGGGCGATCGCCTGGAAATATCCGTTCGCACAGGCCTTGGCCGACGTACGCAAGGTCAATTTCAAGGTCGGTCGCACCGGGCGCATCACGCCGGTGCTGGAGCTGACCCCGACGATGCTCGACGACCGCGAGATCAAACGGGTCAGCGTCAGCTCATTGAAGCGCTGGCAACAAATGGATATCCGCCCCGGTGACCAAGTGGCGATCAGCCTCGCCGGGCTGACCATACCGCGACTCGACAGCGTGGTATTGCGTGCTTCTGAGCGTGCGGAGTTATCCGTTCCGAACGCGCAGGACTTCCATGCCCTGAGTTGCTGGCAACCCACCGCCGGCTGTGAAAGCCAGTTTCTCGCGCGCCTGGCCTGGCTCAGTGGCAAGCAAGGGCTGGCAATGGCGCATGTCGGTCGCGGCACCTGGGAGAAACTTTTCGAAACAGGCCACCTGAACAACCTGCTGGATTGGTTGACCCTCGACGAGCCAGAGCTTGCTAACATTGCCGGCTTCGGCGAACGCAGCAGCGCTCGCTTGACTAACAGTTTTCACAGCGCTCGCCAACGACCATTCGCGCAGTGGCTCAAAGCCTTGGGCCTGCCGCCGACCGGTCAGGCACAACTGGCTGATACCTGGCAGGCGCTGGCACAACGCGACACCGAACAATGGCAGGCAGAACCCGGCATCGGCCCCGGCCGTGCCGCGCAACTGAGCGCCTTCTTTCGCGACCCGCAAGTGTTAGCCTTGCGCGAAACCTTGCAGGCCGCCGGGATCGACGGCTTCTGAACACGCCTTGCCCGCCCGGCGGGAACCCAATGGCCGGCCCGGCGCTCCAACAGCGCAGTGCCCTCCAACCCGATATGTTTATGCACATGGAGCTTTTATGAAATTTCTCGCACCGCTCGCGCTGTTCACCCTGTGCGGCGTACTGGCCGCCCCGGCGATGGCGGAAGAAGAAGGCCCGGGCCTGACCGGTTGCGCTGCGAAGAAGCAGGGCATCATCAACCAGATCGAACAGGCCAAGTCACGCGGCAACATGGAGCAGCAGGCCGGTCTGGAAACAGCCCTGCGTGAAGTGACCGAGCACTGCACCGACGCCGGACTGAAAAAAGAACGCGAGAACAAGGTGCTTGAGGCCAAGCATGAAGTCAGCCAGCGCCAGACCGACCTCGACAAGGCCATGAAGAAAGGCGATCCGGAGAGAATCAACAAGCGAAAGGAAAAACTGGCCGAGTCGCGTAAAGAGCTGCAGGAAGCGCTGGACGAGATCGACAAGTAAGCAGATCTAATGTGGGAGCGAGCCTGCTCGCGAAGGCAGCTCAGACGACACCGTTTAATGATCTCGAAACTGCTTATGACAGGCACTGCAGGCATCTTCAACTTTCTGCACGGCCGGCCCGAGGTTGCTGGCCTTGTACGGCTGAACCTTGCTGGCGATGACCAATTCACCGGTAGCCGCCTCAAGGTCTCGGGCCATTTGCTGAAACTGTGCCTGCTTCTGCCAGACATCATCCTTGGCGCTGGTGTGATCTTCTTCGCGAACCTGCGGGAAATGCTGCCACGGCTCGTGGGACAAGGTATCGAGCCTGACCGCACCTTCAGTAAATTTCGCCCCGTCGAACGGGATGCGTTCACGCAACATGCCGCCGAGGTCTTCGCTGGTCTTGAGCATTTGTTTGAAGATGGCCTTGCGCTGGCCCAGCGGGGAATTCGGATCGACACCGCCACAGGCGGACAGGGCCATACAGGCCAGCAATACAACAGCAATTCGTTTGAGAGTCATGGCGGCTTCAAGTCGCAGAAATCGGCGGCCAGTATCCTCGCGTCACTGCCAAACACCAATAGCCCTATTAAAAATACGGGTTGCTTGAGCGCATGGAGCACTTGGGCGACCGGCACAGGAATCACTCCATGAATCGCCGTTTCCAGGCTTGGCGTCACCCACTGCTGGCCACCCTTCCACTGCTGGCCGCACTCGCCGGCTGCACCGGCGGTGACAGCGACAAGCCGAAAACCCATGCGCTGGCCACGTATTCAAGCGCCACCTGGGAAGCCCTGCCCGCCGTATCCGACAGCGATCTGGTCGCCGGTTTCGGCTCATGGCGCAGCGCCTGCACCCGATTGAAAGCCAATGCTGTCTGGGGCCCGACCTGCGCAGCTGCGGCCAATGTGCCGCAGAGTGCCAGCGAGATCCGCGCATTTCTCAAGCAGAACCTCGACGTTTATGGCCTGCGTGCGGAAAACGACAATCCCAACGGCCTGATCACCGGCTATTACGAACCCGTCTACCCCGGCAGTCTGACGCCCACCGAGACGGCCAACGTGCCGGTGTATGGCGTGCCGGAAGACATGATCATCGTGTCCCTCGACAGCATTTATCCGGAACTCAAAGGCAAGCGCCTGCGCGGCCGACTCGAAGGGCGGGTGCTCAAGCCTTACGACGACGCGGCGACCATCGAATCCAAAGGCGTGAAAGCGCCGGTGGTGGCTTACCTGACCGACCCGATGAACCTGCAATTCCTGCAGATCCAGGGTTCGGGAAGGATTCAGACCGAGGACGGCAAACAGCTGCGCATCGCCTACGCCGATCAAAACGGCCATCCCTACCGGCCTATAGGGCGCTGGCTGGTCGAGCAGGGCGAGCTGAAGAAAGAAGAGGTGACCATGAGCGCCATCAGCAACTGGGCGAAAGCCAATCCGTCACGGATTCCCGAACTGCTGGCCAGCAACCCGAGTTACGTGTTCTTCACTCGCAACCCGGACAGTAACGAAGGCCCGCGCGGCTCGCTGAACGTGCCGCTGACCGCCGGTTACAGCGCGGCAGTGGATCGCAAGGTGATTCCGCTGGGCAGTCTGTTGTGGCTGTCGACTACGCGCCCGGATGGCACGCCGCTGGTGCGCCCGGTGGCTGCGCAGGATACCGGCGGCGCGATTGCCGGCGAGGTTCGCGCGGACCTGTTCTGGGGCACCGGCGATGCCGCCGGGCAGTTGGCCGGCGACATGAAACAGCAGGGGCAGATCTGGATGCTCTGGCCGAAGGGCGCGCCGTTGCCGCAAGTGCCGCAGGTGGCGGATACACCGAAGAAGTAACCCTTCCGATTCGCTGAGGCAGTCAGACCGCTATCGCGAGCAGGCTCACTCCTACATTTGGAATGCGTTCCCCTGTAGGAGTGAGCCTGCTCGTGTAGGAGTGAGCCTGCTCGCGATGAGGCCATCAGCAACACCCGACAATCAGATCGACACAAAGAAGAACGAAGCAATCAAGCCCATCCCCACAAACCACACCACCGAGCGCAACGCCGCCCAGTCCGCCAGGTAGCAAATGATGTACAGCAGGCGACTGGTGATGAACAGCACCGCCAGCACATTGACCGTGACCAATTGTGCCGTACCGACCAGGTGCGCAACGAGCACCGCCGCGGCAAATGCCGGGGTCACTTCAAAACTGTTCAGTTGCGCGGCATGCGCACGTCGGGCCACACCGTCGACGCTGTCGAGAAAATCCCGCGGATCATAATTGTCCTTCAGCCGGAAACCGCCAGACGCCTTCGCCACGATCGTGCACACGTACGGCAGGAAAATCGCGATCAACACACACCACAGAGCTACCGTCATAACACCATCCTTTTTGATTTTGAAATTCGCGGGCAGGCAGAACGACATCGCCCGCCCAAGGCTAAGAGCCGCCCGCGGCCGAAAGGTTCTTTAGGTAGCGCATGCCGACAAGCCACACGGATCACACTGAGCCCGACTGCATCGTCCACAGCACCAGAGCGTAGCTGACAACCGGACATTCCACGCCGCCTGCAGCAACGCCGCCAGAGCTGTCGCCGCTCGCGCCCCGGCCTCGGATGTTGAACCTATTAGTCAGATTATTGATTCGCGATGTGTCCATGGCTGTTTATACTGTCCGCGACCACGCCGCACTCAGTTGCGCACAGAAAAATACCAATAAATGCTGCCTGCGCCGTTCTTCCCAGAGAACGGACGTCGGCGCGCGTATGCCTGATCAAAGCGTCAAGACTATTAACCGAGACTTTGCGCATGCCACTCGCCTTGCTTGCCCTCGCCGTTGCCGCATTCGGCATTGGCACCACTGAGTTCGTGATAATGGGCCTGTTGCCCGACGTCGCTCGCGACCTTGCCGTGAGCATTCCTCACGCGGGCCTGTTGATCACCGGTTACGCGCTGGGCGTGGTGTTCGGCGCACCGATCCTGGCGATCGGCACCGCCAACATGCCGCGCAAAGCGACTTTGCTGGGGATGACGCTGATGTTCATCCTCGGCAACGTGCTGTGCGCCCTCGCGCCGAATTACGCCACGCTGATGGCCGCGCGCGTGGTTACCGCCCTGTGCCACGGTGCGTTCTTCGGCATCGGCTCGGTGGTCGCCGCCGGACTGGTCGCGCCGAACAAGCGCGCCCAGGCCATCGCCATGATGTTCACTGGCCTGACGCTGGCCAACGTGCTCGGCGTTCCACTGGGCACTGCGCTCGGCCAATACGCTGGTTGGCGCTCGACGTTCTGGGCGGTGTCGGTGATCGGCGTGATCGCGGCACTGGCGCAATGGCTGTGGCTGCCAAAACACATTGCGATGGACAAGGCCAACCTCGCCAGCGAATTCAAAGTGCTCGGCAAGATCAATGTGCTGCTAGCGCTGGGCATGAGCGTGCTGGCCTCGACCAGTCTGTTCAGCGTATTCACCTACATCGCACCCATTCTGCAAGACATCACTGGCGTCAGCCCGCACGGCGTCACGGTGATGTTGCTGCTGTTTGGCGTTGGCCTGACGGGTGGCAGCATGCTCGGCGGGCGCCTCGCCGACAGCCGTTTGTTGCCGTCGCTGGTCGGCGTGGCTTTGGCGGTAGTGGTGATTCTGGCGGCGTTCAGCCAGACCAGCCGCTCAGTGGTGCCAGCAGCGATCACCCTGGTGCTGTGGGGGATTTTCGCTTTTGCGCTGTGCCCGATCCTGCAACTGCTGATCATCGATCAGGCCCATGAGGCGCCGAACCTTGGCTCGACGTTGAACCAGAGCGCTTTCAATCTGGGCAATGCGGCCGGGGCATGGATTGGTGGACTGGTGGTGGCCAGTGGCGCGGATCTGGCGGACCTGCCGTGGACCGGGGCGCTGGTCGGGGTGCTGACGGTGCTGGCGGCGTTGTGGTTTATTTATCTGCAACGTCGTCGGCCGGTTGCGGTCAATGTGTCGGACTGATTGTGGTGTGCCAGATAGAGCCCTCACCCTAACCCTCTCCCAGAGGGAGAGGGGACTGATTGGGGGGATGCTTGGGAACGTAGGCGACAGGAACGAGCCTCGCCGAATCCAAAATCGACCCGGTCGTTCAGGTCAATGTTCCACGCAAGACACGCCATTCGGCCCCCTCTCCCCCCGGGAGAGGGCTGGGGTGAGGGGCTGTTGAGCGCAACGCCGAATCCGAATGTGCCCTCAGCCAAACCCACCCCATCAAACCCCCGCGCCCAAAACTCCGGTCGCGCTCCATTCACCCTTCATCCAAAGGACCCCGGATGCTTGAACTTGTCGCCGCTTTCATCTGTTTGACCACCCTCCTCACCTTCGTCAACTTCCGTTTCATCGGCCTGCCGCCGACTATCGGCGTAATGGTCACTGCCCTATTGTTCTCGCTGATCCTGCAAGGCCTCAGCGTGCTCGGCTTCCCCGGCCTCGAAGACCGTGTGCAGCAACTGATCGGCCAGATCGACTTCGGCGATCTGTTGATGAACTGGATGCTGTCGTTCCTGCTGTTCGCCGGCGCCCTGCACGTCAACCTGAATGACTTGCGCAGCTACCGCTGGCCCATCGGCTTGCTGGCGACCTTCGGCGTGTTGATTGCGACTGCGGTAATCGGCAGCCTCGCCTATTACATTTTTGCCCTGTTCGGCTGGCACGTGAGTTTCCTCTACTGCCTGTTGTTCGGCGCGCTGATCTCGCCGACCGACCCGATTGCAGTGCTCGGCGTATTGCGGACCGCCAACGCCTCGAAACCGCTGAAAACCACCATCGTCGGTGAGTCGCTGTTCAACGATGGCACCGCGGTCGTGGTGTTCACGGTGCTGCTGGGCATCGCGCAACTGGGCGAAACCCCGACCATCAGCGCCACGGCGATGCTGTTTGCGCACGAGGCGCTGGGCGGTGTGCTGTTCGGCGGGCTGATCGGTTATCTGGTCTATCGCATGATCAAAAGCGTCGAGCAGCATCAGATCACCGTGATGCTGACCTTGGCGTTGGTGATCGGCGGTTCGGCGATGTCCAGCGAACTGCACGTGTCGGCGCCGATCGCGATGGTGGTTGCCGGGCTGATCATCGGCAACCTGGGTCGTAACCTGGCGATGAACGACATGACCCGCCGCTACCTCGACGGTTTCTGGGAGTTGCTCGATGACATGCTCAACGCCTTGCTGTTCGCGCTGATCGGCATGGAGTTGTTGCTGCTGCCGTTCAACTGGCTGCACATGGCCGCAGCAGGTTTGCTCGCGGTGGCGATTCTACTGTCGCGTCTGCTCACCGTGGCCCCGGCGATCCTGTTGCTGCGGCGCTGGCGCTCAGTGCCGGCCGGCACCATCCGCATCCTGACGTGGGGCGGTTTGCGCGGCGGCGTCTCGGTAGCCCTGGCGCTGGCCCTGCCGCTGGGCCCGGAGCGCGATCTGCTGCTGAGCATCACTTACATCGTGGTGCTGTCATCGATCCTTCTCCAGGGCCTGAGCATCGGCAAACTGGTCAAGCATGCGACGCGCAACGAGCCGGCCCCCGTGGCTGAGCCAGCGCACCACTGATCATTTTCTGGTCGACTGCGGATCGGTTTTCTTCGCCTGATCCGCAGGTTCCTTCGGCACCCCGCTCTCGCTGCGGATCTGCGCATGGCTGATCAGCGCAAAGATGAAACTGCCGCCGATGATATTCCCCGCCAGTGTCGGCCCGGCGAACACCGCCCAGAAATCACTCCACGGCAGTTCGCCGGCAAACACCAGATACGAAACCTCCGCCGAACCGACGACGATGTGAGTGAAGTCGCCCAATGCCATGAAGTAGGTGATGAGGATAATGATCCACATCTTCGCGCTCTCCATCGACGGGATCATCCAGACCATGGTGGCGATCATCCAGCCGGAGACGATGCCTTTGGCGAACATCTGACTGGCACTGTGTTCCATGACCTTGCGGCCGATTTCGAGGAAAGCCACGTCGGTCTTGCTGTCGAAAATCGGCAGTTCAAGCATCACGTAGGCCACCAGAATCGTGCCGCACAGGTTGCCGATCAGCACCACGCTCCACAGCCGGATCAGTCGGGCAAAATTCAGCAGGGTTGGCTTGGTCATCACCGGCAACACCGCGGTCAGGGTGTTTTCGGTGAACAGTTGCTGGCGCGCCAGAATCACCGCGAGAAAACCTGCGCAATAACCGAAGCTGGCGATCACCTTGAACTCGTCACCGTCGGGCAGACGCGAGTTGAGCAGGCCCATGCCCATCAGCGACAACCCCATCGTCAACCCGGCCGCCAACGCCGACCACCAGAGCGCGGCAATGCTGCGTTCCAGTTCCTGATCGCCTTGGGTGCGGATGATTTCATGCAGGACGGCCGCGCGAGGCGGCTGGCTTTTCTCGACTTCGTGCTGCTCTTTGGCCGAGAGGTCGGGGGTTTTGTCGCTGGTGGGCGTGGTCATGGCGTGGCAACCGTGGGGGGGGGGGCGATTTAGCTACGACCGTTGCGCTTCATGGCTGTTCAGTGGCCAGATCAATCTTCGCTGATGGCACCACCGCTATCGCCAGCAGGCTGGCTCCCACAGGCACATTGTCGCCTCTGTGGGAGCCAGCCTGCTGGCAATGAAAGCGCCGCCAATCTTACTGAACGGCCTCGTCATCCTTGAACTGATCTTTCACATACCGGATCTCGGTCCGCCCGTGCGGCGCCGGCAAACCGTCTTCACCCAGATTCACAAAGACCATTTTCTCAACGGTCAGAATGCTCTTGCGGGTGATCTTGTTGCGCACTTCGCAAGTCAGGGTGATCGAGGTGCGGCCGAACTCCGTGGCGGTGATGCCCAGTTCGATGATGTCGCCCTGGCGCGAGGCGCTGACGAAGTTGATTTCGGAAATGTACTTGGTCACCACGCGCTGGTTGCCCAGCTGGACAATCGCGTAGATCGCCGCTTCTTCGTCGATCCAGCGCAGCAGACTGCCGCCGAACAGGGTGCCGTTGGGGTTGAGATCTTCGGGTTTTACCCATTTGCGGGTGTGGAAATTCATGGGGGGCTCCAAGGTTGAGGCGTTTGGGCGTTAGGGGTATTGGCCCCCAGCTTCAAGTTTTAAGCTACAAGCTGCAAGTAAAAGCGGATTGGCTTTTACTTGCCGCTTGTAGCTTGCCGCTTGCCACTAGCCGGGCGAAGAAAGCTATAATCGCCACCGATTCAGAACGGCTATGCCGTTTTCCCGCCACCTGTCCGAGGGGCGCTGCAGCAGGTTCGACCTGTCAGGCTCGGATGGGGCGTTGACCGGCCGCAGGCTGGACACTAAACGCACAACGGCGCCCATTCGCATACATTACGAATGGAGGCTCTTCATGAGCGCTGTTATCACGCCTGCAGATTTTACCGATTACAAAGTCGCCGACATGTCCCTGGCCGCCTGGGGCCGTCGCGAAACCATCATCGCCGAATCGGAAATGCCGGCCCTGATGGGTCTGCGTCGCAAGTACGCCAGCGAGCAGCCGCTCAAAGGCGCGAAGATTCTTGGCTGCATTCACATGACCATCCAGACCGCCGTGCTGATCGAAACCCTGGTTGCCCTGGGTGCCGAAGTTCGCTGGTCGTCGTGCAACATTTTCTCCACCCAGGACCAGGCCGCTGCCGCTATCGCCGCTGCCGGTATCCCGGTGTTCGCCTGGAAAGGCGAAACCGAAGAAGAGTACGAGTGGTGCCTGGAGCAGACCATCCTCAAGGATGGCCAGCCATGGGACGCCAACATGATCCTCGACGACGGCGGCGACCTGACCGAGCTGCTGCACAAGAAATACCCGCAGGTGCTGGACCGCGTTCACGGCGTGACCGAAGAAACCACCACCGGCGTACACCGTCTGCTGGACATGCTGGCCAAGGGCGAGCTGAAAATCCCGGCCATCAACGTCAACGACTCGGTGACCAAGTCCAAGAACGACAACAAGTACGGCTGCCGTCACAGCCTGAACGATGCGATCAAGCGTGGTACCGACCACCTGCTGTCCGGCAAGCAAGCGCTGGTCATCGGTTACGGTGACGTGGGCAAGGGTTCGGCCCAGTCCCTGCGTCAGGAAGGCATGATCGTCAAGGTTTCCGAAGTCGACCCGATCTGCGCCATGCAAGCCTGCATGGACGGTTTCGAACTGGTATCGCCGTTCATCGACGGTATCAACGACGGTTCCGAAGCGAGCATCGACAAAGCACTGCTGGGCAAGATCGACCTGATCGTGACCACCACCGGTAACGTCAATGTTTGCGACGCGAACATGCTCAAGGCCCTGAAGAAGCGCGCCGTGGTCTGCAACATCGGTCACTTCGACAACGAAATCGACACCGCTTTCATGCGCAAGAACTGGGCATGGGAAGAAGTGAAGCCACAGGTGCACAAGGTTCACCGCACCGGTGCCGGCAGCTTCGACCCACAGAACGACGACTACCTGATCCTGCTGGCCGAAGGCCGTCTGGTGAACCTGGGCAACGCCACCGGTCACCCGAGCCGCATCATGGACGGTTCGTTCGCCAACCAGGTTCTGGCACAGATCTTCCTGTTCGGCCAGAAGTACGCCGACCTGTCGCCAGCACAGAAAGCCGAGCGTCTGACCGTGGAAGTACTGCCGAAGAAACTCGACGAAGAAGTGGCCCTGGAAATGGTCCGCGGCTTCGGCGGCGTGGTCACCCAGCTGACCAAGCAACAGGCTGACTACATCGGCGTCACCGTCGAAGGCCCGTTCAAGCCGCACGCCTACCGGTATTAAGAGCAGCTGTGAGTTTCAAGCTACAAGCTGCAAGTAAGGTCAAAAGCCAAGTTTGTCGTACGTAGTTTGATGCTCTGCCACTATTTCGAAACAGCGTCAGGCCGCAAGCCATGAGCACAAGAGAATCAGCGCATCCCCGCTTCTCTTGCAGCTCAAAGCTTGCAGCTTGCAGCTGGAGGTCCCCTCCATGTCCCAAGACCGTCGCTACAGCTTCGAGTTCTTCCCGACCAAGACCGATGCTGGGCATGAAAAACTGCTCGCCACTGCCCGTCAGCTGGCCACTTACAACCCCGACTTCTTTTCCTGCACCTATGGCGCGGGCGGTTCGACCCGTGACCGCACGCTCAACACCGTGCTGCAGCTCGAAAGTGAAGTCAAAGTACCGGCCGCACCGCACCTGTCGTGCGTCGGCGACAGCAAGGACGACCTGCGCGGCCTGCTGAACGAATACAAGGCTGCCGGCATCAAGCGCATCGTCGCCTTGCGCGGTGACCTGCCGTCCGGCATGGGCATGACCAGCGGTGAGCTGCGTCACGCCAATGAACTGGTCGAATTCATTCGTGAAGAGACCGGCGACCATTTCCACATCGAAGTCGCCGCCTACCCGGAGATGCATCCGCAGGCGCGCAACTACGAAGACGATCTCGCCAACTTCGTGCGCAAGGCCCGTGCCGGTGCCGACAGCGCGATCACCCAGTACTTCTTCAACGCCGACAGCTACTTCTACTTCGTCGAGCGTTTGCAGGCACAGGGTGTCGATCTGCCGATCGTGCCGGGGATCATGCCAATCACCAACTACAGCAAACTCGCGCGCTTCTCCGATGCCTGCGGCGCGGAAATTCCGCGCTGGATCCGCAAGCAACTGGAAGCCTACGGCGATGACGCGCAAAGCATTCAGCGCTTTGGTGAGCAAGTCGTCAGCGAGATGTGCGAGCGTCTGTTGCAGGGCGGCGCGCCGGGGCTGCACTTCTATTCCATGAACCAGGCCGAGCCTAGCCTGGCGATCTGGAACAACCTGAAGTTACCGCGCTGAAGCAGCTGCAAGCTTCGAGCTGAAAGCTACAAGCAAGATCAAGAGATCGCAGTGTTTGGCAACGCCTTTATTGGGTTGTCAGGGCTGCGATTTTTTTGTTTGAAGCCGCGAAACAGAGCTTTTGCGGCCGCTTTCTGGCTCTTTCGCAATTCTCGTCGTAATCTCCAGCCATGCCTTTGATCACACAGTTGTTCGCCGTGCTGGTATTTGCTTGCCTGAGCTTCGCCGCTCGGGGCGAGAAGTTGCGTATTGTCACCGAGCCGTGGGCGCCGTACGTGTACGAAGACGGCGGCAAGAACCTCGGCCTCGACTACGAAACCACAGCCATCGTGTTCCAGCGTCTGGGTATCGAAGTCGAATGGCAGTTCCTGCCGTGGAAACGCTGCCTGTCGATGCTTGAAACCGGGCAGGCCGACGGCGCCCTGGACATTTTTCACAGCGCCGAGCGCGACAGCACCCTGCTCTATCCGAGCGAGCCATTGTCGGACGTCGAGTTCGTGATGTTCTACGCCAATGACCGACCGCACCCGTTCAAGCGTCTCGAAGAACTCAAGGGCCTGACCATCGGCACCTCGCCCGGCTATTTATATAGCGAAGATTTCAGCCAGTCGCAGCTGTTTATCCGCGAACCGGCACCGACCCATGAAGCCAACTTTGGGAAACTGGTACGCGGGCGCATCGACCTGCTGATTACCGATCGCCGCGTCGGTCAGCATTTGCTCGATGAATTGAATATACGCAGCCTGATCACCGAAAACCCCACGATTATTAGCCGCCAGAGCCAGTTCCTGGCGGTTCGGCGCAATGCCGGCATGGATCTGCTGGTGCAGCGATTCGGTGCCGAGCTCAAGCGTTTCAAGCGCGAGCCGGCTTACGCCGAGCTGAGCGCGCGCTACGGTGCGGCGCCCGTGGCGGGCGTTTTGTTGAACCCGGCGACGGCCAGCGGCAAAACCGTTGAGCAGCAGGAAAGCGGCGCGCGGTGATTGCTCTGTTATACTCCGGCGTTCCCGCCAGGCTCACGCCCGGACGCCCGGAACCGTAACAGGCCTCCCGACCCGCTACAGCGCAGCTTTGCAGCCCGCGCGAGCGCTCCCGACGTGCCTTCGGAGCCGCAGCAGGACCGGACGGGATTGCGTCCTCTTAAACGCCATTCGCGCCAGGCAAGACTCCCATTGGGCCAAGCCCTAACTAAAACAGGATTACTCATGTCCTTTGCTTCCCTCGGTCTCTCCGAGGCTTTAGTCCGTGCCATTGAAGATGCGGGCTATACCGAGCCTACTCCGGTGCAACAGCGGGCCATTCCCGCCGTGTTGCAAGGTCGCGACCTGATGGTTGCGGCACAGACAGGTACCGGTAAAACCGGCGGTTTCGCCCTTCCGATCCTGGAGCGGTTGTTTCCCAACGGTCACCCGGACAAGTCCCAGCGTCACGGCCCGCGCCAACCGCGCGTCCTGGTCCTGACCCCGACCCGCGAACTCGCGGCCCAGGTTCACGAGAGCTTCAAGATCTACGCCCGTGACCTGAAATTCGTCAGCGCCTGCATCTTCGGCGGCGTCGGCATGAACCCTCAGGTTCAGGCCATGTCCCGCGGTGTCGACGTGCTCGTCGCCTGCCCGGGTCGTCTGCTCGACCTCTGCGGCCAGGGCAGCGTTGATCTGTCTCACGTTGAAATCCTCGTCCTCGACGAAGCCGACCGCATGCTCGACATGGGTTTTGTGCACGACGTAAAGAAAGTCCTCGCGCGTCTGCCAGCCAAACGTCAGAACCTGCTGTTCTCGGCGACCTTCTCCAAAGACATCACCGACCTCGCCGGCAAGCTGCTGCACAACCCGGAACGCATCGAAGTGACGCCGCCGAACACCACGGTCGAGCGCATCGAGCAACGCGTGTTCCGCCTGCCGGCCAGCCACAAGCGTGCGCTGCTGGCGCACCTGATCACCGCCGGCGCGTGGGAACAGGTGCTGGTATTCACCCGCACCAAGCACGGCGCCAACCGTCTGGCCGAGTACCTCGACAAGCACGGCCTGCCGGCTGTGGCGATCCACGGCAACAAGAGCCAGAACGCGCGCACCAAAGCGCTGGCTGATTTCAAGGCCAACCAGGTGCGCATTCTGGTTGCCACTGACATCGCCGCCCGTGGTCTGGACATCGACCAGTTGCCGCACGTGGTCAACTTCGAGCTGCCGAACGTCGATGAAGACTACGTGCACCGTATCGGCCGTACGGGCCGTGCCGGTCGTTCGGGCGAGGCGATCTCGCTGGTCGCGCCGGACGAAGAAAAACTGCTGAAAAGCATCGAGCGCATGACCAAGCAGAAGATCGCCGATGGCGACCTGATGGGCTTCGACTCGAGCACCATTGAAGCCGAGAAGCCGGAAGCCCGCGAGCGTCCGGACATACGCAACCCACGCAATCCTCGCGGCCCACGCGGCGACGGCCCGAATGGCGGCGGCGGTGGCGGCGGTCGTAAAGACAAGGGCAAGGACAAGGGCAAGGAAAAACCCGCCGGCGAACGTGGCGAGCGCCCTGCCCGCCAGCAGAAGCCACGCGAAGGTACGCCGAGCCGCGAACAGCGTCCGAGCCAGCCACCGCGTGCAGCGGCGGATCGTGCGCCGGACGAGTTCCTCGACGACGATATCGATAACTTCGGTAACCGCGTTGACTACGTGCCAAAAGCCCCACCGGCCGGCGGCCGTGGTCGTCGCCCAGGCGCACCGGCTCAAGGCGCAGGCGCAGGTGCCGGCGCACCGCGCGGCGGTCAGTCGCAAGGTCGCCAGAACGGCCCGCGCAACAGCAACGGTTCGAGCACCGGCACCCCACCAGCCAAACGCAGCGGCCCGCGCAACGGCGCACCGCGTGACGGTCAGGGTCGTCGTGACGAGTCTTCTTCATCGTCGCGCAACCGCCGTCCAGCCCGTGAGGATCAGCCACGTAGCGAGCCAGCCGTGCAGAACCCGCGCAGCACCGGGCCGAAGATCATGCACAAGGAATCGAAAGCCGACCGCTTTCCGACCCCTGAGCAGCTCGATCAACTGCCAAGCCGCCCGCGTGGCGAAAAACCAGCACTGCTGACCCGCAATCGCTGAGTTGACGCCGCAATGAAAAATGCCCCGGTTCGAAAGAGCCGGGGCATTTTTTGTCCTGCCGCAAATCCCACCGCAAAAACCCCTGTGGGAGCTAGCTGTGTAAACCCACCACGTTGTTCACGGATGCTATTCGGCTAATCGGTGGTAAATAACTCAAACTGGCATGCGGGCGATGCCAGTTGTACCTGTGCAACCAAGGCATCAGATACGTCGCGCGTTGATCTGAGCTTTCATAACTTCTGGCGTAGGCCCATTCGCGCAGAGCGGTCTGTATAAATCGCTCTGCCTTGCCATTCGTGCGCGGGGTGTAAGGCTTGGTAAAGATGTGCTTAAGCCGCAGCCGCCGGCACAGGCGCTTGAAGCTCCTGGATTTGTAGCAAGGGCCGTTATCGGTCATTACCCGCTCGAATTTCACGCCGAGCGTTTTGTAGTAACGCAGGGCCCGGATCAGCGCGAGGCAGGCGCTACGAGCGGTTTGGTCTGGGTATAAACCACAGTGCGCCACTCGACTATGGTCGTCGATGGCAACATGTCCAAACTCCCAACCCACATGGTAAGAACGGCCTTTCAGACGGTCTTTTGTCACTCGATGACCAGGTTTGTTAAAGCGCCCCAGCCTCTTGATATCCAAGTGCAGCAAGCCTCCCGGCTGAGAGTATTCGTAGCGAATAACCGCAACTGGCGGTTCCAGATAAGCCAGGCGATTGAGTCCGTTGCGGCTCAATATCCTGCCTACCGTGCTATGCCCCACCTTCAAAGACTTACTGATTTCGCCATAGGTTTTTCGCTCACGGCGAAGCTTGATGATTTTCTCCAGACACTCTGGGGCAGTAGCGTGCGGACAGGAAGCCGGGCGGGATGAGCGATCCTGGAGACCTTTTTCGCCTTCGGTTCGATAGCGGTTTATCCACTTGTAGGCAGTGCGAACGCTGACCCCCTGGGCCTTGGCCACCTCTTCAACTCTCAAACCCTCTGTGAGGACTCTTTGAACAAGAAGGGCTCGACCAGAAACAGTTAATCGGGCATTTTTATGAGTGTTCACTCGGGGCCTCCGGGGGCTTGGTTTGGTTCGCACCTCCAATTTCCCGGAAAAGCCCCGAGTGAACAACCTACAGAGAGATCACAGCTAGCCTGCTAGCGATGAGGTTAGAAATCTCCCCAAAGCTGCTGGGCCACCGCCAACGCCACTACCGGCGCGGTTTCGGTACGCAGCACCCGCGGGCCGAGGCGGGCGGCGTGGAAGCCGTTGCCTTTGGCCTGCTCGACTTCGGCGTCGGACAAACCACCTTCGGGGCCGATCAAAAACGCCAGCGTCGCCGGTCGGGCATGACTGACCAGCGGCTCGGCCACCGGATGCAGCACCAGTTTCAGCTCGGCTTCGGTCTGCTTGATCCAGTCCGCCAGCAATACCGGCGGGTGAATCACCGGCACTCGTGAGCGCCCGCATTGTTCGCAGGCGCTGATCGCCACCTGGCGCCAGTGCAGCAGGCGTTTGTCGGCACGTTCGTCCTTGAGACGGACTTCGCAGCGGTCGCTGAAGATCGGGGTGATTTCGTTCACGCCCAGTTCGGTGGCTTTCTGAATCGCCCAATCCATGCGCTCGCCCCGGGACAAGCCCTGGCCGAGGTGGATGTGCAGCGGCGACTCGACCTGACCCGGCAGTTGCTCGTCGATCTGCACGACGACGCGCTTCTTGCCGACCTCAACCAGCGATCCGCGAAACTCATGGCCGGAACCGTCGAACAACTGCACCGCATCGCCTTCGGCCATGCGCAGCACGCGGCTGATGTAATGCGCCTGGGCCTCCGGCAGTTCGTGTTCGCCGGTGCTCAGCGGGGCGTCGATAAAGAAGCGGGACAGTCTCATGCGGGGTCTCTGTAAAATTTGTAAAAGTCTGGCGGCCCCCATCGCTGGCAAGCCAGCTCCCACAGGTTCTGCGCAAAACCCTGTGGGAGCTGGCTTGCCAGCGATGACGGTAGTCCGGTCACCGCTGAAGCTTAAGTGAAGTAGATCAGCCCGGATCGCGGAAGCCGGGATGAAAGTCCTTCGGCACCGCCACGCTGACATTGTCACGCGTGGCGATATCAATGCCTTCACTCGCCACTTCGGCGAGAAAATCGATCTGCTCCGGGGTAATCACATACGGCGGCAGGAAATACACCACGCTGCCCAGCGGCCGCAGCAACGCGCCACGCTCCAGCGCATGCTGGAACACTTTCAAGCCGCGGCGTTCCTGCCAAGGGTAGGCCTCTTTGCTGGCTTTATCCTTGACCATCTCGATCGCCAGGACCATGCCGGTCTGGCGTACTTCGGAGACGTTCGGGTGATCGACCAGATGCGCCGTCGCCGAGGCCATGCGCTGGGCCAGTGCCTGATTGTTCTCGATCACGTTGTCCTGTTCGAAAATATCCAGCGTCGCCAGCGCCGCCGCACAAGCGAGCGGGTTTCCGGTGTAGCTGTGCGAATGCAGGAACGCGCGCAGAGTCGGGTAGTCGTCGTAGAACGCGCTATAGACTTCGTCGGTGGTCAGGCAGGCGGCCAGCGGCAGGTAGCCGCCGGTCAGGGCTTTGGACAGGCAGAGGAAGTCCGGACGAATGCCAGCCTGCTCGCAGGCAAACATCGTCCCGGTGCGGCCGAAGCCGACGGCGATTTCGTCGTGAATCAGGTGTACGCCGTAACGGTCGCAGGCCTCGCGCAGCAATTTCAGGTAAACCGGGTGATACATGCGCATGCCGCCGGCGCCCTGAATCAAAGGCTCGACGATCACCGCCGCAACGCTGTCATGATTCTCCGCCAGCGTCTGTTCCATCGCCGCGAACATGTTGCGCGAATGCGCTTCCCAGCTCATGCCGTCGGGGCGCAGGTAGCAATCCGGACTCGGCACCTTGATGGTGTCCATCAACAGGGCTTTGTAGGTCTCGGTGAACAGCGGCACGTCACCGACCGCCATCGCCGCCATGGTTTCGCCGTGGTAGCTGTTGGTCAGGGTGACGAAGCGCTTCTTGTTCGGCTGACCGCGGTTGAGCCAGTAGTGAAAACTCATCTTCAGCGCGACTTCGATGCACGACGAGCCGTTATCGGCGTAGAACACCCGATTCAGACCTTCGGGGGTCATCTTCACCAGACGCTCGGACAACTCGATCACCGGCTGATGGCTGAAGCCGGCGAGAATCACATGCTCGAGCTGATCGACCTGATCCTTGATGCGCTGGTTGATCCGCGGGTTGGCGTGGCCGAACACGTTGACCCACCACGAGCTGACCGCGTCGAGATAGCGCTTGCCTTCGAAGTCTTCGAGCCAGACGCCTTCGCCGCGCTTGATCGGGATCAGCGGCAGTTGTTCGTGGTCTTTCATCTGGGTGCAGGGATGCCACAACACTGCGAGATCGCGTTGCATCCACTGGTTATTCAGGCCCATTTACAGTCTCCTCGAGGCGGCTCGCGGCAGGCGCGGGCAAACAATCGCGCAAGCCTATGCAATGCATCGCGCGGGGACAACCCATTGTGTCGATTGGGGTACTTTGTATGAGCCGATAGACGCCGCTGGCGGCGTTTTGATGGCTAACGTATTCTTCGCGGTTCTTTGGGTCGTCTGACCCGTCAAACTGCTTTTTCCCATATGTTTTTCCGGAGTTCGCTGAATGTCTGTCGGTTGGCTGCGCGCCTGTGCGCTGGTGATGTTGGGGCTGTTCAGCGTTACAGCGCTGGCCAAGGATAAAACTGCAATCGTGATCGGCGGTGGCCTGTCGGGCCTGACCGCCGCTTATGAGCTGCAAAACAAGGGCTGGCAGGTCACCCTGCTCGAAGCCAAACCGAGCCTGGGCGGACGCTCGGGCATGGCCACCAGCGAGTGGATCGGCAACGACAAGACCCAGCCCGTGCTGAACAAGTACGTGTCGACCTTCAAGCTCGGCACCACGCCGGCGCCGGAATTCGTGCGTACGCCGAGCTATCTGATCGACGGCGACTATTTCTCCGCCGCGGATCTAGCGACCAGGCAACCGGCCACCGCCGATGCCTTGAAGCGCTATCAGAAAACCCTCGATGATCTGGCGCGCTCGATCGACGATCCGCAAAACCCGGCGGCGACCGCCACCCTGCACGCGCTGGATCAGATCACCGTGTCGAGCTGGCTCGACAAGCAGAACCTGCCGGCGACGGCGCGTCAGTTGATCAATCAGGACATCCGCACCCATTACGACGAACCGTCGCGGCTGTCGCTGCTGTACTTCGCCCAGCAGAACCGCGTCTATCGCGGCGTTTCCGACCGTGACCTGCGCGCATCGCGCCTGGTCGGTGGCAGCCAGGTGCTGGCCCAGGCGTTCGTCAAACAGATCAAGACCATCAAGACCAACTCGCCGGTCTCGGCCATCACCCAAGACAAGGACGGCGTCACCGTCAAGGTCGGCAGTGTCGGTTACCAGGCTGACTATGTTGTGCTGGCCGTGCCATTGCGCGCACTGAACAAGATTGCCCTGACCCCGGCGCTGGATGCCCAGCATCTGGCGGCGATCAAAGGCACCAACTACGGCTGGCGCGACCAGATCATGCTGAAGTTCAAGACGCCAGTGTGGGAAAGCAAGGCGCGCATGTCTGGCGAGATCTACAGCAACACCGGTCTGGGCATGCTCTGGATCGAGCCGGCGCTGAAGGGTGGCGCCAACGTGGTGATCAACCTGTCCGGCGACAACGCCCGCGTGATGCAGGCGTTCGGCGACAAGCAGATGGTCGATCAGGTGTTGATCCGTCTGCACGCGTTTTATCCACAGGCCCGTGGCTCGTTCACCGGGTATGAAATCCGCCGCTACAGCACCGACCCGTCGATGGGCGGCGCCTACCTGGCTTACGGTCCGGGGCAAATCAGCAAGTTCTGGCGGCTGTGGGAACGTCCGCTGCAACGCGTAGCGTTCGCTGGCGAACACACCGACACCTTGTACCCGGGCACCCTGGAAGGCGCACTGCGCACCGGCCAGCGCGCGGCCAGCCAGGTTGAAGATCTCGCGGCGGGCAAATCGTTCGAACCGGCTGAAGTGGTTCCGGCTGCCGCAGCGGCAGGCGCGGCGGGTGCTGTGGCGGCGAAGAAGGGCAACTTCTTCAGCAACCTGTTCGGTGGTTCGGATGACGAGAAGAAGCCAGAACCGGTGAAGGCTCCAGAACCGGCACCTGCTCCGGTCGCCCCAGCGCCTGCACCGACTCCTGCGCCCGCTCCGGTGGAAGCGCCGAAGCCAGCGGCCCCGGTAAAAGCCGAGCCGGCGAAGAAAGCCGCGGCCAAGCCAGCGGCGAAGAAGCCCGCGGCGAAAACCGAAACGAAAAAGCCCGCAGCGAAACCGGCAGCGAAAAAGGCTGAACCGGCGAAGAAGCCAGCGGCCAAGCCTGCTGCGACGACCGAGACCAAGGTGCAGTAAGCCTTTGCCTCAATAAAAACGCGGCCATACGGGCCGCGTTTTTTTTCGCGTTCATCCGCCACCAGATGCTTGGTTATTAAGCTTTTTTTGAGCAGTGTCTGCGATCTTTCAAAGGAATCGGAAACATCCCACGAATTATTCGGAAGGGATTGATTGATTGCAGGTTGCCGCACGCCATAGGCTCCATAAAAAACTTGGAGCATCTATGAAAGTAACAATATTGCTGATTCTGTCAGTTGCACTTGCCGGGTGCGTATTTGGTGAGTGCAGAGACCCATTAAAAATTCCTATGATTCCCAGGAATAATTTCGAGTTAGCACATAAATGCAAAATTGATCCATTTAAGCCGGAGTGCTCGGTAAGTTAGCCGTATGCTCTTTGACTATTGGTTGAAGCGCTCAGGGGCTGAATTTCAGGGCAGATCCCATATGAATATTGGAACGCCTTGAAACAAGACCTTGAGCGGCTTTGGCTTAGGAAATCTGCCGGGGACAAACCCCAGCGGGCCCAACTTAGTTTCCTCGTCCGTCCGTCATAGATGACTAGATTCCCATCATCCTGAAGGATGAGGTGAGCGTTGTACCAAAGCGATTTATCAGTGCTGTGGTTGCCTTCCGCGATCCATAAACGCCTTCGCGAAGGATCGTATAGGAATCCGTTATTACTAATGACGAATTGCAGAGGCTCGCGCATTCTCTTTTGATGGAGTGTTTTACTGTAAGCCTGATTGCTATCTGCAATCCAGATCACTGCTTCTCCATCTTTAATCACTAGATTTCCATCACTCTGTAGTAGCAAACGGAATCGGCCATTTTCGGATTGCAGATACTGCCCCACTGTCATCGTTTGATTAGGAAGTAATACCGGTGATCCACTTGCTTGAAAGGGCGTGTATCGTAGAGCCATATGTTCACCTGTTAAAAGAACAACTGAGTTTTCATTTGAACAGGTGCAAATTCATAATCTGCAATACATATGTAGATCATTAAATTTTTGTCCTTCGTGTCGTGTCTGTGAGCCGACTGGCGAGGCCCATGCCTCCTGTCACGCCGGAGAAAAGCGGGGCAGGATCTGCAAGCGCTTTCTCAACCACATCAGGGCAAAACGCCTTTAATCTTTCCTTAACACGCCACTTCCAGACTCTTGATCGTATTTCTCGATATTTCAAAGCGAAATTTTCCGCTTTAATTCGATAGATAACTCGCTAGTCTTGGTTCGCAGTTCTCACAGGATTTGGGCAATGCAGCTACGTAACTCTTCTTCGCGCTATGGTTGGGTCAGCATTTTCATGCACTGGGGCGTGGCGCTGGTGGTCTTCGGGCTGTTTGCGCTGGGTCTGTGGATGGTCGGGCTGGATTACTACAGCACCTGGCGCAAAGACGCGCCGGACCTGCACAAGAGTATCGGTCTGGTGCTGCTGGGTGTGATGGTGTTGCGGGTGCTGTGGCGCTTTATCAGTCCACCGCCGTCAACGCTGCAAAGCTACAGCCGCATGACCCGCCTCGGCGCAAAATTCGGCCACGGGTTTCTGTATCTGGCGCTGTTCGCTGTGATGATTGCCGGTTACCTGATTTCCACCGCAGACGGTGTCGGGATCCCGGTGTTTGGCCTGTTTGAAGTTCCTGCACTGCTCTCCGGACTACCGGATCAGGCAGATACCGCTGGGGTGATTCATCTCTGGCTGGCGTGGGCGCTGGTAATTTTTTCCGGCCTCCATGCGTTGGCAGCATTGAAGCACCACTTTATCGATCGTGATGCGACCCTCACACGAATGCTCGGTCGCAAAGCCTGATATTCAACCTCGACTCAAAGGAAAAGAAAGCATGTTGAAAAAGACTCTGGCCGCTCTGGCAATCGGTTCTGCCGTGCTGTCCGCCAACGTAATGGCCGCTGACTACGTAGTCGACAAAGAAGGCCAGCACGCCTTCGTTGATTTCAAGATCAGCCACCTGGGCTACAGCTTCATCACCGGTACTTTCAAGGACATCGACGGCAAGTTCAGCTTCGACGCTGCCAAGCCTGAAGACAGCAAGATCGAATTCAACGTCAACACCGCCAGCGTGTTCACCAACCACGCCGAACGCGACAAGCACATCGCCAGCGCTGACTTCCTCAACGCCAGCAAATTCGGCAAGGCCACCTTCGTTTCCACCAGCGTCAAATCCACCGGTGCCAACACCGCTGACGTGACCGGTGACCTGACCCTGCTGGGCGTGACCAAGCCTGTCGTCGTGAAAGCGACCTTCCTGGGCGAAGGCAAGGATCCATGGGGCGGCTACCGTGCCGGCTTCGAAGGCACCACCACCATCAAGCGTTCCGATTTCGGCAAGCAGAAAGACCTCGGGCCGAAGTCCGATGCAGTCGAGCTGTATGTTTCGTTTGAAGGTGTGAAAGCGAAGTAATTTTCGCCGCCATATAAAGAACGCCCCCGGTTGCAAGGCCGGGGGCGTTTTTTATTGCCTGCCACAAACACTTCACTCCACCGCAGAACCCGTGTGGGGGCTAGCCTGCTAGCGATAGCGGTGGGTCAGCCACCATAACTTTTGAATGTGCTGTCCTCATCGCTAGCAGGCTAGCTGTGATCTCTCTGTAGGTTGTTCACTCGGGGCTTTTCCGGGAAATTGGAGGTGCGAACCAAACCAAGCCCCCGGAGGCCCCGAGTGAACACTCATAAAATGCCCGATTAACTGTTTCTGGTCGAGCCCTTCTTGTTCAAAGAGTCCTCACAGAGGGTTTGAGAGTTGAAGAGGTGGCCAAGGCCCAGGGGGTCAGCGTTCGCACTGCCTACAAGTGGATAAACCGCTATCGAACCGAAGGCGAAAAAGGTCTCCAGGATCGCTCATCCCGCCCGGCTTCCTGTCCGCACGCTACTGCCCCAGAGTGTCTGGAGAAAATCATCAAGCTTCGCCGTGAGCGAAAAACCTATGGCGAAATCAGTAAGTCTTTGAAGGTGGGGCATAGCACGGTAGGCAGGATATTGAGCCGCAACGGACTCAATCGCCTGGCTTATCTGGAACCGCCAGTTGCGGTTATTCGCTACGAATACTCTCAGCCGGGAGGCTTGCTGCACTTGGATATCAAGAGGCTGGGGCGCTTTAACAAACCTGGTCATCGAGTGACAAAAGACCGTCTGAAAGGCCGTTCTTACCATGTGGGTTGGGAGTTTGGACATGTTGCCATCGACGACCATAGTCGAGTGGCGCACTGTGGTTTATACCCAGACCAAACCGCTCGTAGCGCCTGCCTCGCGCTGATCCGGGCCCTGCGTTACTACAAAACGCTCGGCGTGAAATTCGAGCGGGTAATGACCGATAACGGCCCTTGCTACAAATCCAGGAGCTTCAAGCGCCTGTGCCGGCGGCTGCGGCTTAAGCACATCTTTACCAAGCCTTACACCCCGCGCACGAATGGCAAGGCAGAGCGATTTATACAGACCGCTCTGCGCGAATGGGCCTACGCCAGAAGTTATGAAAGCTCAGATCAACGCGCGACGTATCTGATGCCTTGGTTGCACAGGTACAACTGGCATCGCCCGCATGCCAGTTTGAGTTATTTACCACCGATTAGCCGAATAGCATCCGTGAACAACGTGGTGGGTTTACACAGCTAGCTCCCACAGGATCTATGTTAACCGCACCATCTGTGAACAACGCTAAACCCTGTGGGAGCTGGCTTGCCAGCGATTAGCCGCGCCTCGGTCTAGAGGACGTAAAACAAGATTGCAACAAAGTGCAGCAGACTCCCGGCAATCACGAACAGGTGCCAGATCCCATGGGCATGGCGCAGCCGGTGGTCGAGGGCAAAAAAGATAATTCCCACCGTATACAACACCCCGCCCGACGCCAGCCAGGCAAACCCCGCCGTACCCAGCGCAGCGATCAGCGGCTTGACCGCCACCAGCACGATCCAGCCCATCACCGCGTAAATCACGATCGACAGGATCCGCGCCTCCGAGCGCGGTTTGATTTCTTGCAGGATGCCGATCAGCGCCAGCCCCCAGACGATTCCGAACAGCGTCCAGCCCCATGGCCCGCGCAGGGTTACCAGACAAAACGGTGTGTAGCTGCCGGCAATCAATAGATAGATCGAAAAGTGATCGACCTTCTTCATGATCGCTTTCTTGCGCCCGCGCACGCTGTGGTACACGGTCGAGGCGCTGTAGAGCACCAGCAGGGTGAACGCGTAGATCGCCACACTGACGATCTTCCACGGACTGCCGTCGAGACTGGCGATCACCAGCATCCACACGCCGCCGATAAACGCCGCCACCGCTCCGACCAGATGGGTCCAGGCGTTGAGTTTTTCCCCGTGATACATGTGTTTCACACCTCGTCTTCATCACCGCCGCGCGCAAGGCTCGGGCCTTGAGCGTAAAAGCGCAATGTTTCTGTTCAACCGCGCCTGCGCGGCACGCCGGAATTGGGCACAATCGGTCGATACCAAAAAGAGTCCGCGCCATGCTGATCGACGAAGAATTGACCCTGAAAAAACTCGAGGTGTTCCTCGCCTTCATGCGCACCGGCAACCTCGCCCGCGCCGCCGCCGAATTGCAGACCAGCAACGTCAGCGTGCACCGCGCCATTCATTCGCTGGAAAGTGCCCTGCGCTGCCCGCTGTTCAAGCACGAAGGGCGCAACCTGACGCCGCTGGAAAGTGCTTATGTGCTGGAAGAACGCGCGCAGAAGCTGATCAACGACGTGGTCGACAGCGTGCGCCTGACCCGCGAGGCCGCCGGGTTCTCCGCCGAGCGTTTCAAGCTTGGCTCGCTGTATTCGCTGACGGTGAAGACCGTGCCGCAACTGATCATGGGCCTGAAAATCCGCCGCAGCGAACTCAACATCGACCTGATCCTCGGCTCCAACATCGACCTGCTCTACAAGCTGAAAAACATGGAAGTCGACGCGATTCTGGTGTCACTCGACGACAGCATCAACGACCCGGACTGCGAGCAGATTGCGCTGTTTTCCGACGACATCTTTCTCGCCACCCCGGCGGATTCGAAGTTCGCTCAGCGCAGTGAAGTCGATCTGGCCGAGGTCCGCGATGAAACTTTCATCACCCTGACCCAGGGCTTCGCCACGCATCAGGATGGCAACCGGGTGTTCAGGCAGGCGGGGTTCGAGCCGAAAGTGGCGATGCAGGTGAATGACATTTTCACCCTGCTGAGCATGGTCAGCTCGGGGGTCGGTTATGCGTTGTTGCCGGGGCGGATCGCGGCGGTGTACGAGAATCGGGTGAAGCTGATTCCGTTGCAGGAGAAGTATCGGTTGCAGCAGCACATCGGGGTGGTGTTTCTGAAGGCCAAGGAAAGGGACCCGAATTTGCTGGCGTTGCTGGCGGAGTGTCGGATGTATGCCAATCGCCAGGCCAGCGCATGATCGACAGAAGATTGATCGTTCCCACGCTCTGCGTGGGAATGCCTCAATGGACGCTCTGCGTCCGCTTTGGGACGCAGAGCGTCCCGGGCTGCATTCCCACGCAGAGCGTGGGAACGATCAGTCATAGCCCTAGCCCATCAAGCCTCGCATCGCCAGAAACAACAGCGAAGGCCCAAGCAGACAGCCAAGCGCGGTATAAAACGCCGCCGTCAGGCAACCATAAGGCACCAGCTTCGGATCCGTCGCCGCCAACCCGCCGGCGACGCCACTTGAGGTGCCCATCAACCCGCCGAAAATCACCGCGCTGCGCGGGTTGTTCAGGCCGATCATCGGTGCCACGAACGGTGTCATCACCATCACCAGAATCGCCTTGATCAACCCCGCCGCAATCGACAGCGCCATCACCTCGGAACTGGCGCCAATCGCCGCGCCGGTCACCGGCCCGACGATATACGTCACCGCGCCAGCGCCAATCGTGGTCAGGCTGACCGCATCGGTGTAACCGAACGCCATCGCCACGCCAACGCCCGCAACAAACGAGGTGCCGACGCCGACAAACAACGCCAGCACACCGACAAACCCGGCGCGTTTGAGCTCGTCGACACTGACACCAAACGCGGTGGCGACAATCGCAAAATCGCGCAGCATGGCGCCGCCAAGCAGGCCGATACCGGACAACAAGGGAATATCCACCACGCCCTTCTGCCCACCGGTCAGCGCGCCGCCGACATACGACAGCACCAGGCCGAGCAGTATGGCAATCGCCGAGCCGTGCAAGCGGCCCTTGGTGAAGGTGTTGGACATCCAGTAGGACACCCACATGGTCAGGCCGACAATCAAAAAGCCGCTGATCAGGCCGTAGCCGGTGATCACTTTCATCATCGATTCGTACATGGCGCTTACCCCGCAGTCTTGGCTGGAGCAATCGGCGTCTGTTGCTTGTTGCCCATGCGCGTCAGCACCGGCACCAGAGCAAAGGCGATGACCACGGCCAGCGTGCCGGCGAGAATAGCCATCGGCCCGCCCTTCAGCGCGCCGTAGACGTTCTGCTGCGCCGCCATGGCGACCACGATGGGAATGTAGATCGCACTCCAGAATTCCACGCCCTGCTCGGTCTTGCCCTTGAGCCAGCCGCTTTTGTACAGATAACTGCCGAGGCCGATCAGCAGCAGCATCGCAATGCCGACGCCGCCGACGTTGGCCGGCACGCCGATCAGCTTGCCGAGCAGTTCACCGACCCAGATACCGACCAGCGTACAAAAGGCGAGAAACGCCACACCGTAAATAATCATTGTTGTAGTCCTCAAAGTGCATCGTCGAATGTTGTTTTTGTTGTTCGAAGCTTGAGTCGCGGCGGTTTTAGAGTTGGCGGCCACCCTCCTCTCGCAACAGCGCTTGCAGGGTGTCGAGGCGGGCACTGTCGAAGGCCGTGACGGTGCCCTGCTCGAACACCCGGCGCGCCAGCCCGGTCAGCACCGCACCGGGCGGCAGTTCGATTTGAAGCCGCACGCCGCGCTCGTAGGCGCTTTGCACGGTGCCGCGCCAGTCCACCACGCGGCACATATTGAAGGCGAGGTCGTCGCGCAGCGCTTCGACCTTGGTCACAGGCCGCGCACGGCTACCGCTCAGGTAAGCGATTTTCGGGGTTTTCAATTCAACCCTGGCGAAGGCTTCGGCGAGGTTTTGCGCCGGTTCGTCCAGCAACGGACAGTGCGACGGCACACTCACCGCCAGACGCTTCGCCAGACCGGCGCCACGACTGCGCGCCAGTTCGGCCACCGCTTGCATGGCCTCGTCGCTACCAGCAATCACCACCTGATTATCGGCGTTAATATTCGCCAGATACACCGGCGAATCCTCGCTGTGCACCTGCGCCAGCAGCGTTTCGACTGTGGACAATTGCAGTCCGATGATCGCGGTCATGCCGTAGCCCTGGGGATAAGCCTGCTGCATCAGCTCACCGCGCAGGCTGACCAGATGCAATGCGTCACTGAAGCTCAAAGCCCCGGCGACTACTGCAGCCGGATACGCGCCGATGGACAGACCGGCGACGTAGTCCGCCGTCAGCCCTTCCTGCAACAGCTGCCGTGAGGCCGCGACGCCGGCGATCAGCAGGCACAGCTGAACCGCCCGTGTGGTGCGTAACGCTTCGGCAGAATCGAGCCGCGAGACATCTTCGCCGAGCACATCGCTGGCCTCGGTCAACACTTCCCCGGGCAAGCGCTGGAGCATGCCCGCTTGCTGCGCGCCCTGGCCGGGGAATACCAGCAGACTGCTCACGCTGCCTGCTCCTGCGGCTGCCATGGATCGACCACCAATTGCGCCTGTTGCGCATTTTTCAGCAGCACCCGCGCCGACCCACTGGCCCATTCGCGCAACGCCACCGCGCCGAATGGGCTTTGCAACTGCATGTCGACCCGGCACGCGGCGCGATCAAAAAACGCGACCAGTTGGCGTGCCTGCTGACGGGTAATTGGTTGCGGCGCGCGCAGGATCAGATCGAGGTCGCTGGCCGCGTGCATCGCGGCAAAACCGCTGGCCAGCTCAAAGCCGACACTGCCGCTGACACCCCAGACCCAACCACAGTCATCGAGCATCGGCCGCAATTGCCTGAGCGCTTGCATGACCGGCAGATCACGCGCGCTGTCGACATGACACAACGCTTCAGGATTGACCCGCCGCACAATCGAATCGACGCACATGAGCGCCGCCAGCCGCTGCTCACGCAGCAACCCACGCACGCCCACCGCAATCAGACCTTCAGCACTCAGCGCGCGCCGCACCACCACCGGTTGCCCGGCGGCCAGCGAATCAACTGACCACTGTGGCGCATCCGCCGGCAACTGCGCCGGGGTCATGCCCCAGAGCAGGTCGTGGGCCAGTGGCATGTTCACCACTGCGCCCTCAGCAGCTCGCGGACTTTGCTCGACGCCGCGCGATTGCTGGCACCGAGGCGATTGCTCAGGTCAGTGCCGGTGATATCGCCGATGGCTTGCTTGAGGCATTCGCTGACGCGCGCCAGATCTTCTGCGGTCGGCTGTTCGATCTGCTGCACCGAGAGGGTTTCCCAGAGCAGACCGAGGCTGGCGTAACTGTCGATGTCGTAGGCCATCGGCGGCACGCTGGCGGCCAGCGCTTCCAGTTCTTCAACGCTGCGCAACGTCACCCGCGCCGCCGAGGCCTTGCCCATCGCGTGGACCATGACCCCGGGGTCGCGCAGGGCGATCAGGCGATTGGCCTGATAACCGTGCGCCAGAAACGCCCCGGACATGGCCTTGCCGACCAGCAAGGCAATCACCGGATGCCCGGCCAGCCGTGCACGGGCATAACTGCCCGCCGCGCCGGCCAGCGCCTGATGGATGCCGAGGGCTTCTTCGCGCCGACCGTAGGCCTGGCTCGGCACATCGACGATGGCGATGATCGGGCGCTTTTGCGCGTTATCGCGATCAGCGCTGATCGCGTCATCCACAGCCTTGGCCAGCCCCCAGCCTTCGAGCAAGCCGACTTCGCCGTTGCGAGCGCGTGGGAAACGATTGTCCGGGTCAGCGACCACGGCGATAAAACGCCCGAGTTCAACGTCAGCCACTTTCAACGACGGCGGCAGTCCTTCGACACTTTTAGCGCCCGCGCTCAAGGCGTTGAACCAGTGCAAACCGCGCAGAGAATAACCGCTCATGAGCGCTCTCCTTGATACAGATCGCGAACCACCGAGGGTTCGATTTGCTGATCAGTGTTCAGACTGCTCAGACGTTGCAGGAACCACTCGGCGCTTTGGCTGCGTGGCTGAGCCGGCAAACCTTGCTGGAGCAATTCGCCGACCTGCTGACGAATCTGCGCCACGTCATCGCCAACGTATCGATCCACCAGAGCACTGTTGAAGCGTTGCTCGCCCCCGGTCAGGCTCCAGATGAACGGCCGGTCGCGTGAGTCGTATTCCTCGATCCCGGCTTCCTGCTCGATGACTTGCGGGCCGTTCAAACCGAGGCGCGCTTCCTGGGTCACCAGCAGATAACTGCACAGCGCGGCGGCAATCGACATGCCGCCGAAGCAACCGACGCTGCCGGCGACCACGCCGACCACCGGTTGGTATCGCTGCAAATCGACAATCGCCGCGTGAATATCGGCAATCGCCGCGAGGCCGAGATTGGCTTCCTGCAAACGCACGCCACCGGTTTCCAGCAGCAGCACCGCCCGGGTCGGGATGCCTTTGCGGTTGTCCTCGGCGGCCAGCTCCAGCGCGCCGGCAATCTTCGCCCCGCCGACTTCGCCAAGGCTGCCGCCCTGAAAAGCGCCTTCGATCGCCGCAATCACCACGGGCAAGCCGTCGAGGCTGCCCTTGGCGATAATGACGCCGTCATCGGCCTGCGGCACCACGCCCTGGCGTTCCAGCCACGGCGACATCACCCGTTGAAACGGGTCGAGCAATTCCCGAAACGTCCCGGCGTCAAGCAAGGCTTTCGCCCGTTGCCGCGCGCCGAGTTCGACGAAGCTGTGTTTGTTGAGCAACGCTGCGCTGTCAGTCATGGCCGATCTCCTCGAAACCCTGTTCCAGACGCAAGCGCACCACCCCCGGCGTCGCGCCGAAATCGTGAATATCGATGGCCATCGCCGGTGGCGTGGTGCCGTCGAACATCCGTGCAAACAGATGCTGCCAGCGCTGTTGCGCGCCGTTGACCGAGGTCTGCACGTTGATCGTCAGCTTGCCGGCCAGACCCGGTTCGATCAGCACTTCCAGATCTCCCGAGCCGACACAACCGACCAGCGCACGTCCGCGTGTCGGCTGCCCGGCGGGGAATTCAAACGATAGGCTTTCCATCAAAACGCTCCCTGAAGGATGCCGTCGCGCTCGATTCGGTCGAGCAGCAGCGTGGCGGCGAGCAAGTCGGCGGCGCCACCGGGCGAGGCATTCAATGCGATGAGTTGTTGATCCAGTTCATGCAATCGGCGGCGGCCTGCAAGGCTGGCGCTGCCGCCGGCGTCGAGCACCGCTTGCGCGCCGCTTTGCATGGCGTGCAGGCCTTGTTCGCCGGCGCGGTAGAGCACGCAGGTGTCGGCCAGTTCGGTCATGATCGCCAGCAAGGCATCGAGCCGGGCGTTCTGTTCGCCGACGCTGTTGGCGCGGCTCTTGCGCAATTGCGGCAAACCGCGTTGCAGCACCGAGGGGAAGCCGAGTTGCGCTTCCTCGCGAGCACCGCGTGCGCCGTAACGCTGGGCGACCTGGGCGCCGTGGCTCAGTGGCTTCGGTGCGTAGCGGTCGTCGAGCAGTGCCAGGCGTGCGGCACACAGGGCGATGGATTTCGGTTGCAGCGCTGCGGCCGTCACCAACAGACCCAGCGCCCAGATCGCGCCGCGATGGGTATTGACCCCGTTGGTGGTCGCGAGCATGGCTTGTTCGCCTTCGCGACCGATGCGGCCAATCGCTTCGCGCAACGGCAGACCGACTTCGCCAATGTGCAGCGCGGCCTCGGCCATTTCCTTGAACGCCGGCCACAACGCCAGCGCCGAAGCGTGCATCAGGCCCAGGTGCAGATCGGTATGGGCGCCGTTGCCGCGACGGTCGACCAAGGCCGGTTTCGGCGACAGGTCGGCTTCGTCGATCAACGCGTCCACCGCCAGATCGGCCAAGCGGTCAGCCAGCGACAGCGGTTGTGCTTGCAGGTTGAATGCGTGCATTACCAGCTCCTGAATTTGGCGGGCGGGTTGTACAGGCCACCGGACCACTCGACCAGATCGGCCACGCTTTTCGCCGCGAGCAGTTCGCGGGTGGCGTCGGTGCGGCGGATGCCGAGGTCTTCGGGCAAGGCAATCAGGCCTTCGCGGCGCATGCGCTCGGTGTCTTTCGGGTTGTGGCGCAGGCCAATCGCGGTGACGCCGGCGACGGCGGCGATCATCGCCTGGCGCTCTTCCAGCGAGCGCGCCTTGTACAGGTAGGCGATGCCTTCTTCGGTCAGCAGGTGGGTAACGTCGTCGCCGTAGATCATGATCGGCGCCAACGGCATGCCGCTTTTCTTCGCCACTTCGACCGCATCGAGGGTTTCGACGAAAGTCGGTTTACCGCCCTCCTGGAAGGTCTCGACCATTTGCACCACGAGTTTCTTGCCGCGCTCAAGCATCGGTTGCGGCGCATCGCCGTGACGCATGTCCAGCCACGCCGGGGTGTCGTGACGGCGACCGCGCGGGTCATGGCCCATGTTCGGCGCGCCACCGAAACCGGCCAGACGACCACGGGTGACCGTCGAGGAATGGCCATCGCCATCGACCTGCAACGTCGCGCCGATAAACAGGTCAACCGCGTACTGCCCGGCGAGTTGGCAGACCATACGATTGGAACGCAGCGAGCCGTCGCGGCCGGTGAAGAACACGTCTGGCCGGGCGGCGATGTAGTTCTCCATGCCCAGTTCAGTGCCGAAGCAATGCACGCTTTCGACCCAGCCGCTTTCGATCGCCGGGATCAGCGTCGGGTGCGGGTTGAGGGTCCAGTTGCGGCAGATCTTGCCTTTAAGGCCGAGGGATTCGCCGTAGGTCGGCAGGATCAGCTCAATGGCGGCGGTGTTGAAACCGATGCCGTGGTTGAGCGACTGCACATTGTGTTTTTCGTAGATCCCGCGGATTGCCATCATCGCCATCAACACATGCACAGGCTTGATGTGGCGCGGGTCGCGGGTGAACAGCGGTTCGATGTAGAACGGCTTGTCGGCCACCACGACGAAATCGACCCATGAGGCAGGGATGTCCACGCGCGGCAGTTCGCTGACGTCATCCACCAACTGGTTGACCTGAACGATGACGATGCCATCGCTGAACGCGGCCGGTTCGATCAGTGCCGGGGTGTCTTCAGTGCTGGGGCCGGTGTAGATATTGCCGGCGCGGTCGGCCATGAACCCGGCCGAAAGCACGACGTTGGGGATCAGGTCCACCACCAGCCGTGCATAGAGTTCGATGTAGGTGTGAATCGCGCCGACTTCGAGCAGGCCGTCTTCAAGCAACTGGCTGATGCGCAGGCTCTGGGTGCCGGCGAAAGAGAAATCGAGCTTGCGGGCGATGCCGCGTTCGAAGAGATCAAGGTGCTCGGAGCGGCCGACGCTGGGCATGATCATGTGCAGGTCGTGGAGCTTCGCCGGATCGGCTTTGGCCAGGGAACGCGAAAGAAAATCCGCCTGTTTCTGGTTGTTGCCCTCCAGCACCACACGGTCGCCGGGATGGATCAGCGCTTCGAGCGCGGCGACGATCTTGTCGCTGGGCAGCACCGCACCATCGGCCAGCCCGCGCACCTTGTCGAGCCGGCGCTGCTTCTCATCGCGCCGCCGCGTCCAGCGCGAGTCGGGGGAAATTATTGTTGTCATGCTCACTCCACGGGGTTCGCTGTCGTGGAGCCAAGGTAGGCGTGTGAGGTGGGGGCATCAATCAAGCACGGTGGTGAATCGTTACGTTCAGCGTAATGATCAAGAGCGCCCTCACCCTAACCCTCTCCCGGAGGGAGAGGGGACCGATTGGGGGATATTCGGGAATTGCAACGGCCTGGCAATGTTGCACTGAATCCGGGATTTACCCAGGTTTACCAGCTCCATAATCGACTCGGTTTTTCAGGTCGATGTACAACGCCAGACACCTCGGTCGGCCCCCTCTCCCTCCGGGAGAGGGCTGGGGTGAGGGTCGGCTTTGAAGTCACTCCGTCGGCACCAACCTGTCCAACACAAGATTCACAGCCATCTCCGCCACCATCACCACTTGCGCAATACCCTGCACAGTCTTGCGGTGCGTGCCTTCAACCATGGCCGCGTGGTTGTTGAGCATCACCGTGGCCGAGCCGAGGGTTTCACTGGCGTCCGCCAGCAGGGATTCCGTGTCGGCATTGGGGTTGGCCATGTACAGCGTGTTAGGGGTGTAGGGCGTGGCCATGAGGTCGGCGTTGGTCGGACCGAGGTAGTGGTCGAGCGCGCGTTCGGCGGCTTCGTGGAATTTCTTCGAATCGGGGGATTCGTAGGGGGATGCCGGGTCGGTGACCGGCGGGTTTGGCGTTACTTTGAACATTTACCAGATCCTCATTCGGGCTAGCCACCGCTTCCCTACTAAAAGAAGTGGAGGCAGCTGTGCGCAGGTTAGTAGACCGGGGATCTGGGAAACCGGCGCGCCCGAAGGCGCCCTGCGCACAACCACCACAAAGTGCAGGTATGAAGTACCTGACTGTCTGATGAGCTATACGCCCCAAATATGACGGGCTACTAAACCCGATCACTGAAAATCAGTGACGGAATCAAGTTACGCAGCATGCCCAAGGCGCACAAGCCGGCGGATTCTGGTGCATGCGTAGGCAGTGGCGCAAGGATTTGTAGGCTGGCGAGCCGTAACACCGAGTGTCTTTAAACAGCCGGGTTAAAGGGTGTTTATTGCACTGACAGACATTGAGGATTTTCCTGGAAGAATTTGGTGATGCAACTGGCCCCATCGCTGGCAAGCCAGCTCCCACAGTGTCCGAGCTGTATTCGAAGTCGGTGTACCCCACAAAACCCTGTGGGAGCTGGCTTGCCAGCGATGAGGTCCGTCTGAGCACCACCCATTCTGGATCAATGGACCAGCCCCGCCTCCACCAACAACTGCTCCAGCGCCAACAAATCCGGCACTTTTGCCACTTGCTCGCCGACCTGCACTGCCGCCCGCTCCAGCCCGCACAGCGGCACGTCGACATAACTCAACTGGCTGTCGAGCTTGTACGAGCGCGGGATGCCCTGCACCAGCAATGCGATGAACCTGAGCTCCGGCAACCCACCCAGCGCATTCAAGATCACAATCCGTACCCGCTCGCCAATGACGATTTTCTGCCCGCACGCCGATTCGAAACTGATCAGCGGGATCTGCCGCTCGCGCCATGTCACCCGCCCCAGATACCACGGTGGCGTGTCGAGGTCGAAGGCGCCGGCCTGGTAATCGATCAGTTCGGCGACGGCGACGTTAGGCAGGATCAGGTTGCGGTCTGCCAGCGGCAACAACAGGCCGGTGAGTTGGCTGCTGCGCAGCGAGTGCCCGTGTTCATGCATGTCTGTTGCTCCAGTGGGCAATGCTTTCCAGTAGCACCGACTCCTGATACGGCTTGCCGAGGTAGTCGTTGACGCCGATGGCCATCGCGCGGTCGCGGTGTTTCTGGCCGGTGCGCGAGGTGATCATGATGATCGGCAGGTGTTGCAGGCGTTCGTCGTTGCGCACTTGCGTGGCGACTTCGAAGCCGTCCATGCGCGGCATTTCGATGTCGAGCAGCATTACGTCAGGCAGGTGTTCTTCGAGCAGCAGCATCGCGTCGACGCCGTCCTTGGCGGTCAGTACGTTCATGCCGTGGCGTTCGAGCAAGCGACTGGTGACCTTGCGCACCGTCACCGAGTCGTCGACCACCATCACCAGCAGCGGTTTCTGCGGTTCGCTGTCGAGGTCGCTCAGGGCTGGCGGCTGCGCCACCCGTGCCTGCATCGCGCGGATCGGTGCGAGCAGATCGAGAATCAGCACCACCCGGCCATCGCCGAGAATCGTCGCGCCGGACACGCCCTGCAACGCGGCGAACTGCGGGCCGAGGCTCTTCACCACGATTTCCCGGGTGCCGGCCATCGCGTCGACCAGCACGGCAATGCGCCGGTCGTTGTAGTGCACCAGCAACACCGGCAGCGGCAGGTTCTGCCCGAGCAGTTTTGGCCGTGGTGCGGTTTTCAGCAGCTCGCCGAGGTAGCACAGTTCATAGGTCTGGCCGGCGTAGTGGTAGCGCGGCGGGTCCTGACGGAAATGCCCTTCGAGATCGTTGGGCAACACGCGCACGATGCCTTCGATGGTATGCAGCGGAATCGCGTATTGATCCTCGCCGCATTGCACCATCAATGCACGATTGACCGACACGGTGAACGGCAGGCGAATACGAAAATGCACGCCCTGCCCCGGCACCGAATCGATGCTCATGCTGCCGCCGAGCTGACGCACTTCTTCGTGGACCACGTCCATGCCGACGCCGCGCCCGGAAATCTGGGTGATCTTTTCCGCTGTGGAAAACCCCGGCTGCAAGATGAACTGCAACACGTCGCGGTCGCTGATCTCCGCCTCCGGTGCGAGCAGCCCGCGTTTGATCGCCTTGCGCCGCACCGCTTCCAGCGGCACCCCGGCGCCGTCATCACGAATATCGAAAACGATGTCGCCGCCTTCTCGGGACAGGTCGAGGGTGATTCGCCCCTGTGCCGGTTTGCCTGCCGCCAGCCGCACTTCGGCGGACTCCAGGCCATGGTCGACGGCGTTGCGCAGCATGTGTTCCAGCGGCGCGGCCATGCGTTCCAGAACATTGCGATCCATCTCGCCCTCGGCATTGCCGACGACGAAGGCGACGTCCTTGTGCAGCTCTTCGGCAACCTGGCGGACGATGCGTTTGAGCCGCGGCAGCATGCGCTCGAACGGCACCATGCGCGTGCGCATCAGGCCTTCCTGCAATTCGGTGTTGACGCGCCCCTGTTGCTGCAACAGGTTCTCCGCGTCGTGGTTGCGCCGGTCGAGGGTTTCCTTGAGGTCGAGCAGGTCGGACGCCGACTCGAACAAGGCCCGCGACAGTTGCTGCAACTGCGAGTGGCGATCCATTTCCAGCGGATCGAATTCTTCATAACCAAGGCGTTCGCCGTCGACTTGCTGGCGACTGAGAATCCGCCCCTGGGTTTCGGTGTCGAGGCGGCGCAACTGATCGCGCATGCGCTCGATGGTGGTTTCCATCTCGTTCAGCGCGACCTGCGCATCGTTGACCTGCTGTTCGATGCGGCCACGGAAAATCGAGGTTTCCCCGGCCAGATTGACCAGCTCATCGAGCAGTTCGGCGGAGACCTTGACCATGTCCGCAGCGGCCTCGGCGGGCGCTGGCGTCGGCTCGGATTTCGTCGGCAATGGCAGCGCTGGCGGTGCTTCGGCGCTCAGCGGATGGCTGAAATTCTGGATCGCATTGATCAAGCGGTCCGCCGGTGGGCACGGCTGCCCGGCACGTACCCCGTCGAGCATTTGCGCCAGCCGGTCATGCCCGCGCTGCACCAGGGCGAACAGCTCTGCTGACGGTTGCAAGGCACCGGTGGACAGGCTTTCGTAGAGGTATTCGAGTTCGTGGGCGAGGTCGCCGATCGGACCGATCTCGACCATCCGCGCGCCGCCCTTGAGCGTGTGCAGATCGCGCAACAGGGTTTCCACGTCCTGGCGATTACCCGGCTCGGCCTGCCAGCGCAGCAATGCGGCGCCGGAGTTTTCGATGATGTCGAAACCTTCTTCGAGGAAGATTTCCAGCAACTCCGGATCGTGCGCGGCGCTGTCAGGGTCGGCGCTGGCCGTCGGCGTTTCGCTGGTGCTCGCGCCATGGCGCGCCTGGCGCAGCGCTTCGATCAAGGCCTGCGCCGGTTCCAGCGCTTGCCGGGCTTGCAGTTGCTCGACCAGCAACGCCAGACGCTCATGGCCGTTGAGCAGCAACTGCGCCAGCGCGCTGCTGTGGCTGAAACGCCGATCAGCCAGACCTTCGTAAAGGTTTTCCAGTTCTTGCGCGAGGTCGCCGATCGCCTCGACCTCGGCCATCCGCGCACCGCCCTTGAGGGTGTGCAGGTCGCGCTGCAACGACGACAGCGGTGCACCGTTGTCCGGTTCGCTGAGCCAGCGCTGCAAGGCCTGGCCGGCGCTGTCGAGAATATCGACGGCCTCTTCGATAAAGATCTCAACGATTTCGTCATCCGCAGCCAACGGCGCGGCGGATTGCTGCAATTCGGCGGTGGCGCTGCCCAGTTCACGAATGCTCAGGGTGCGGCTGCCGTCGCTGCGGATCAGGCCCATGGACGAAGGATCGAGGCTTTCATCGAGCAGTTCGTGCAGGGCGCGCACCCGCTCCGGCTGCGGGGTGATTTCCTGGCCGGCGGCCAGTTCGTCGAGCATGTTGATCAGCGCTTCGTGGGCCTGCTGCGCTTCATGGAAAAACCGCTCGCTGACCGCCAGGCTGCTTTCTTCGACGGCGCCGTAAAGGTCGAGCAAGGCCTCGCAGAGCACGTCGACCGACAGCAGATCGGCCAGATGCGCGCCTTCGCCGAGGGTCGTCAGTTCGTCGAGCAAGGCGCTCAGTTCCTGGCGTTCGCCGGGGTGCTGCTGCCAGCGCTGCAACAGGCTCTCGGCGTCGAGCAGGATGTCCATGCCTTGAGCGAGAAAGTTGTTGATCAGCTGCGGATCGCGCTTGACCCGCAGGCCGGTGTCCGGCGCATCGAGGATCGACGCCAGTCGCTCGGCGAGCAGCGTTTGCGCACGTTTGATCAGTGACTGCGCACCGACAATCGGCGCCAGCGGATCGTGCTTGAGCTGGCGCAGGCCGACGCGCAACAGGCCTTCGGCTTCCAGCAGCAACTCGACCTCGTCGAGGTCCAGCGGCAACTGGTGCGCCTTGAATTCGCGGGCCAATTGATCGAGTGGCGCGGCGAGTTCGGCAATCGGCACCACGCCGGCCATCGACGCGCTGCCCTTGAGCGTGTGCAAGGCGCGTTGCAATTCATCGCTGGCCGGCAGCGGCACATGCTCGGCCGCCTGGTCGAGGAAGCGGTTGAGGCTGGCGAGGTGGGTTTCCGCTTCTTTACGGAAAATCTCCAGCAGCAGCGGATCGAGCGCGGCGACATCGTCGACGTCTTCGGCAGCCAGCGGCTCGTCACCCTTGGCCAGGGCGTGGGCACGCGCGGCCAGTTGATCGACATCGTTGCGCTGGCGCTGGCGCTGCGTGGCGAACTCGCTGATCAGTTCGGGCAGCAGCAAAACGGTGTCGGTGAGCAAGCGCTGCACCACCGAACCCGGTTCGACGCTTTGCTCCAGCACGCGGTTGAGCAGGTTTTCCACGGCCCACGCCAGCTCGCCAAGGATCAGCGCGCGAACCATGCGCCCGCTGCCCTTGAGCGTGTGAAAGGCCCGGCGCAGTTCGCTCAGCGCTTCGCGATCATGTGGGTCGGCGCTCCAGCGCGGCAGGTATTCGTGCAGCACGGCGAGTACTTCGTCGGTCTCTTCGAGGAACACCTCGCGCAGCTCGTCATCGACCGGTTCTTCATCGGCGGGCGGCGGCAGCAGGCTACCGGGGGTGCTGCGTGCCGGCGGGTTGACCGCCGAAACCGGACTGGCGAGAACGTCGGCCAGCGATTGCACGACCTCTGGATCATCCAGCGTTTGCAGATCCTGCATCACCAGTGCTTCATCGGGGCTGAGCACTTCGTCGAGCACCGGCACCTGCTGCTCGCCGGGCGCCTCGGCGGCGTGATCGTCGGGGAAGAAACCGAGGCTGGCGAGGCGCTTCTGCGCCACGTCCAGCAGTGGCTCGCTCGGCGCCAGCGGGTCGTCGCCCCAGCGCTCGAGATAGTACTCGAGGCTGCTGATGACATCGGCGAGCGCGTCCAGCTGCTGCCAACCCGGCTCGTGCGGATCGAGCAGAAGATGTTCACGAATGAAGCCGTTGCACGCCTCGACCAGACTCGCCGCACGGCTCAAGGCAATCATTGCCAGCGCACCGCGCACCTGCGTCAGCAGCGCCGGCAACGCTTGCAGTTGCTGGCGATCCCAGTCGGCGTCGATGTAGTCGACGATCATGTCCTTGGCCTGTTGCAGGCAGATGCGCGCCTCCTTGATCACGATCTGGTGAATCTGCGTCAGGTCGGTGGTCGGCAGTTGTGCGTCTTCCGGGCTCTCCGTTTCGACGGTGCCGACCATCCCGGCCAGGGTCGCTTCGACGTAGAGCAAGGCGCCGGCGACGTCCATCAGGATCGCGTCGTTCGGTTCGCGTTGACCCTGCGCCAGGCTGAGCACCACCGCCAATTGATCGATGATGACCTTGCGCGGCTGGCCGAACCCGAGCACTGCGAGGGTGTCGGCGATCTGCCGCAGCGGCGCGAGCAGGCTGTCGAGATCCGCTGCGTGCTGGCGGTCGCTGCGCACGAACAGATCGAGGCGCTCCTTGACCCGTACCAGTTCTTCGCACAGCGCCGCGAGCACCGAGCGCATCGCGTCGCGATCGGGCCCGGCGAGGCGTGCGCGTTCTTCATCGACCATTGCGCTGTCAGGCAGCGCGTCGTCCAGGGAGTAGCGATCTTTCATGGTCAGCATCTGCCCGGTGGGATGTTCGGCTTTGGCAATATAGAACAACAGGCTTTTCAGCAGCTCCGGCGGCGCGGGCTGGTTAAGCCCGGCCATGCCTTGTTCGAGCAGGCGCTTGAGCTCCTTGTCGGCATCCTTGAACAGGCTGCGCAGCGCCGGGCTGTTGGCAATGACGCCGTCGCGCATGCCTTCGACCAGCGCCGCCGCGATCTGCCATAACGGGCTCAGCGGCGAATCGCCGCTGAGCGCCTCGAGACGGCTGAAGACTTTTTCCAGATAACCGAGGTGAGTCGGGTCATCCTGCTCGCGCAGCAAACCGACCAGCGCCATTTGCAGGGTCTGGCGCAGTTTGCGCAGCACGTTCGGCAGGTCGGCCGGTTCCAGTTGCGTCAGCGCCGGCGCGCTGAGCGGCGCCAGTTCGGGCAATTGCGGACTGAACAGGCTGGTTTCCGACAGCAGGCTTTCGCCACGGGCACTGCGCAGATCATTGATCAGCGGCAGCACCACCAACGGCAGGTCACGCCGCGCGTTCTGCACACGGTCGAGGTAGATCGGCAACTGCCCGAGGGCTTGCAACAACAGGTGCAGGGCCTCATCGCGATGATTGACGCGGTCGTGTTGCAGGGCTTCGATCAAGTGCTCCATTTCTTCGGCGAGCAGCGCGGCGCCGTAGAACTCGATGATCTGCAAACTGCCGTGCACCTGATGGACGTAATCCAGGCACTCGTCCAGTCCCGGAAAGGCCTGCGGATCATCCAGCACGGCTTCAATCGCCTGATGCGCCTGCTTCAGCGTATCGGCGATTGCGCCTTTGACCCATTCGAGGGCCACGTAGTCGTGCCGGGCACCCATAACCACTCCACTCACGCTTTGTCTGTCGTCGCCGGCAAGGTGAATCCGGACACCGAGCGGCGCAGCTGGCTGGCCATTTTCGTCAGGTTGCCGATGCTCTCGGCGGTGGCGGTGGAGCCAGACGAGGTTTGCGAGGTGATCTGCTGGATCACGTTCATCGTCAGCGAGATCTGCCCGGCCGAAGACGTCTGCTGCTGCGCCGCGTTGGAAATGCTCTGGATCAGCGCCGCGAGGGTTTTCGACACGCCTTCGATTTCTTCCAGGGCCACACCGGCATCCTGCGCCAGTCGCGCGCCGCGCACCACTTCGGTGGTGGTCTGCTCCATCGAGATCACCGCTTCGTTGGTGTCGGTCTGGATCGCCCGCACCAGGGTTTCGATCTGCCGGGTGGCGGCGGACGAGCGTTCGGCCAGGCGCTGCACTTCATCGGCCACCACAGCAAAACCGCGCCCGGCATCACCGGCCATCGACGCCTGAATCGCCGCGTTGAGCGCAAGAATGTTGGTCTGGTCGGCGATATCGTCGATCAGGCTGACGATGTCGCCAATTTCCTGAGACGACTCGCCCAGACGCTTGATGCGTTTGGCGGTGTCCTGAATCTGTTCGCGAATGTTATCCATGCCGTGGATGGTGTTGTGCACCACCTCGTTGCCTTTGTTGGCGATCTCCACCGAACGTTCGGCTACCGCCGACGACTCCGCGGCGTTGGCCGAGACCTGATCGATCGATTGCGCCATGTCGTTGATCGCCGTCGAGGCTTCGGAAATCTGCTGGGCCTGATGCTCCGAGGCCTGGGCCAGGTGCATGGCGGTGGCCTGGGTTTCCTGCACAGCGGCGGCGACCTGGCCGGCGGTGAGGTTGATGGTTGCGACCAGATCGCGCAGTTGGTCGACGGAATAGTTGATCGAGTCGGCGATGGTCCCGGTGAAGTCTTCGGTCACCGAAGCGGTGACGGTGAGGTCGCCATCGGCGAGGTCTTCGATTTCATCGAGCAGGCGCATGATCGCGTTCTGATTACGCTCGTTCTTCTCGGCGGTCTCGCGCAGCTGCCGGTTGGTTTCGCGCACCATCACCAGGCCGATGAGGATGATCGAGGCCAGCGCCAGCAAGCCAAGCACGTAACCGCCGATGGTGTCGGTGTTGCGCCCGCCAGCGAGGTTTTCGAAACGGGTGGCCAGGTGTGAGGCTTCGTCGAGCAGGGTTTGCGACAGCGAGAAGATATTGGTCGCCGACTCACGCACCTTGAACAGCTCGGGCGAGGTTTCGAGGATTTCATCCACCGAGCCTGAGACGAACTGGAACAGCTCGGAGATTTCACTCAGCCGGGCGCGCGCATCGCGGTCTTCGACCTGAGTGATCTTCAGCGCCGGATTGCCCTGCAGCATGCCGTTGAGCACTTGGCCGAACCGGGTCGCGTCGCGGCCGAAAGCGTCGGCGGCCTGTTGCGAATTTTCGTCACCGGCCAGCACCGTGTTGACCGCGCCGAGGATGCGTTCGGCCAGCAGCGACTGGCGCTGGGCCATCGCCACTTGCGCCGCCGGCGCACCGCGTTGCAGGAGGATTTCAACGACCTTTTCGTATTCGATCTGCAACTGCGGCACGGTTTCGGCCAAGGTTGCGGCGACCTGATGCAGTGACAGCACGGTTTGTTCGCTGGAAAGAATCGCGTCGGTGTTTTTCAGCAAGCGTTCCCAGTCCAGCTGCACAGCGCGCATTTCCGGGCGCACGGTCGCCGGTGCCGGTGGCAGGCCGGTATTCGGATCGCCTTTTTTCAGGTAGCCCCAGCGCTGGGCGAAATCGTTGCGCGCATCACTGAGCAGCTTGAATGCCGCAGCCTTGCCGGCAGCGGCTTCGGTGGCGTTCTTGGCGATCCGTTGCGACAGCACGCGCAGCTCACCGGCGTGGCCGATGTACTGTTTGTCGTAGTTCGCCTGGGTGTTGAGGTAGGCGAAGTTGGCGAACAGCAGCATGATGAACACGATCAGCGCGATGAACAGCACGATGATCTGCGCGCGGCTGCGCGACGCTTCTGCCGACTTGCCTGTTTTTGCTGTTGTCATCGGTCCTCGCCTTGGGAACGTTCCACTTACCCTGTGGGAGCGGGCTTGCCCGCGATGAGGCCGGCACATCCGACATTGATAGCGACTGATCTGACGCTATCGCGGGCAAGCCCGCTCCCACAGGGGATGGTGTTGAATCCGTTAGATTGCAACGCTCATGAACACCGGCGATTTCGCCAGGGCAAACAGGCTGAACACCCGCCAGTTCTGCTCGCGGCGGAAATAGCCTTTGACGAATTCGGCCTTCGAGCCCTGGCGCTTGCTGATCGACAGCGGCTCGAAGCTGTGCTGATCAAAATGCTGCAGACCGATGACCTCGTCGACCATCACCCCGGCAAACACGTCTTCATGCTCGACCACCAGCACCCGCCGCTGTTTGCGCAGTGGCGACAGCTCATGGCCGAAGAAGCCGCACAGGTCCATGATCGGCAGCAGCCGCCCGCGCAGATTCGCAACGCCCTTCACCCACGGTTTGACCCCGGGCAATTGGGTGAAGCGCGGCTCGTGCAGCACTTCGCTGACCTCGCCCATCGGCGCCACATACCAGTGCTCGCCGAGACGGAAACCGATGCCGCTCCAGCGCTCTTCGCGTGCCGCTTGCGACGGCAGGTCGGCCGCCAGCAAGCGACAGCGCTGGTCGATCTGCCAGAGCAATTCGAACGCGGTCAGCGATTCGCTCATGATTGCGCGATCAGCCTTTAAGTACGTTGTTCAGGGTCTTGATCAGGGTGTCTTCGTCGACCGGTTTGGTCAGATAGTCCCTGGCGCCCTGGCGTGTGCCCCAGACCTTGTCGGTTTCCTGATCCTTGGTGGTGATGATGATCACCGGGATGTGCGTTGTGTCAGCGTCCTTGGTCAATTGGCGGGTCGCCTGAAAACCGTTGAGGCCGGGCATGACGATGTCCATCAGCACCGCGTCGGGTTTTTCCTGGCGGGCCAGGGCCACGCCATCGGCGCCGTTCTCGGCCTTCAACACTTCGTGGCCGTGCTTTTCGAGCATGCCGGTGAGTTTGTACATTTCGGTCGGCGAATCATCGACGATCAGGATACGTGCCATGGTTTTCCCCATTTTCTTGTCGACGCCCGGCCCGCTGGCCGCGTGTCTCTGAACCTTTGTTACTGCGACACAACGGCGGCGAAGCCCGGAACATGGGCCTGGATCGCGCTGAGCAGTTCTTCCTTGCTGAACGGTTTGGTCAAAAACTGATCGGAGCCGACGATCCGCCCCTTGGCCTTGTCGAACAGCCCGTCCCTGGAGGACAGCATGATCACCGGCGTGGCCTTGAAGGCGTTGTTGTTCTTGATCAAGGCGCAGGTCTGATAACCATCCAGACGCGGCATCATGATGTCGACGAAAACGATTCCGGGATGGTGGTCGGCGATCTTTGCCAAGGCGTCGAAACCATCGATGGCGGTGATCACTTCGCAACCCACATTCTTGAGCAATGTTTCGGCGGTGCGGCGAATCGTTTTCGAGTCGTCGATCACCATGACCTTCAAGGCGCTGGACTGCTGTTCCATAAGAGGGCTCTACCGTCGCCTTTGCGAATCAATTTGTCCGTTTTGCACTCAATAATGGCCTCAAACCCTTGATACCCAAGGGTCGGCGCGCTCTGCCAGCCTTTTTAGCACAGTCTCCAAATGCAATCTATCGACGGGTTTTTCCTTGACCGAAAACCCGCCCGGCGCCACTCTGGCGGCACTTTTTCAATACCGATCCGGTAGCCAATTTTCGAGGAAAACCCAATGAGCGTTCGCGTCGGGATTGTCATGGACCCTATCGCCAGCATCTCCTATAAAAAGGATAGCTCGCTGGCCATGCTGCTGGCGGCGCAGAAGCGCGGCTGGGAACTGTTCTACATGGAACAGAAGGATTTGTATCAGGCCGAAGGTCAGGCACGGGCGCGCATGGCGCCGCTGAAAGTCTTCGCCAACCCGGACAAATGGTTCGAACTGGACGCCGAGCAGGACAAGCTGCTGAGCGACCTGGACGTGATCCTGATGCGCAAGGATCCGCCGTTCGACATGGAATTCGTCTATTCCACCTACCTGCTGGAACAGGCCGAAGCCGCCGGCGTGCTGGTGGTCAACAAGCCGCAGAGCTTGCGCGACTGCAATGAAAAGCTGTTCGCCACGCTGTTTCCGCAGTGCACGCCGCCGACCATCGTCAGCCGTCGCCCGGACGTATTGCGCCAGTTCGCCGATCATCACGGCGACGTGATCCTCAAGCCGCTGGACGGCATGGGTGGTTCGTCGATCTTCCGTCACACCGCCGGCCACCCGAACCTCTCGGTGATCCTCGAAACCCTGACCCTGCACGGCAAGCAGCAGATCATGATCCAGGGCTACCTGCCGGCCATCGTCGACGGCGACAAGCGCATCCTGATGATCGACGGCGAGCCGGTGGATTATTGCCTGGCACGGATTCCGGCCCTCGGCGAAACCCGCGGCAACCTCGCCGCCGGCGGCCGTGGCGAAGCCCGTCCGCTGACCGACAAGGACCGCTGGATCGCTGCTCAGGTCGGCCCTACCCTGCGCGAGAAAGGCCTGCTGTTCGTCGGTCTGGACGTGATCGGCGAGCACCTGACCGAAATCAACGTCACCAGCCCGACCTGCATCCGCGAAATCGACAATGCCTTTGGCACCGACATTGGCGGCATGCTCATGAATGCTATCGAAAGCAAGCTGCAAGCTTCGAGCCGCAAGCCTCAAGCTTAAAGACAGGCGGCAAGCTCTTAACTTGTAGCTTGCAGCTCGAAACTTGCAGCTGCCCCTGTGCAGCTTGTCGCTTGAAGCTTCAAGCTTGCAGCTAAAAACCAACAGTGCGTTATCATGCCGGGCCCATGAAAACGCGATGTTGGTTTTTCTGTAATGACGCTCCCGTCCGATCTGCCCGCTGAACTCGCCCATCGTGGCGTGCGCCCGGCCGATCGCCTCGGCTTTACCCTGTTTCTGGCGGCGCTGATTCATTTGGCGCTGTTGCTCGGTGTCGGCTTCAGCATGGTCGAGCCGAAACAGATCAGCAAAACCCTGGAAATCACCCTCGCCACGTTCAAGAGCGAAAAGAAGCCGGAGAAGGCTGATTTTCTCGCCCAGGAAAACCAGGAGGGCAGCGGCACGCTGGACAAGAAGGCGTTGCCCAAGACCACCGAAGTGGCGCCCTTCCAGGACAATCAGGTCAAAAAGGTGACCCCGCCACCGGCTGCCAGGCCCGAAGTGCGCGAGGCCGCGCCCAAGGCAGCGGTGACCACCGTCGCGCCGCAGCCGAAAAAGGCCCCGACCAAGAAAGAAGAGCGCAAGACCGAGGTCAAACCGAGCGTCGACGCGCCGGAATTCGACAGTTCGCAGCTGTCCAGCGACATCGCCAGCCTCGAAGCCGAACTGGCCAAGGAACAACAGCTGTACGCCAAACGCCCGCGTATCCACCGCTTGAGCGCCGCCTCGACCATGCGCGACAAGGGCGCCTGGTACAAGGATGACTGGCGCAAGAAAGTCGAGCGCATCGGCAACCTCAATTACCCCGAAGAAGCCCGGCGCAAGCAGATCTACGGCAATCTGCGCCTGATGGTCTCGATCAACCGCGACGGCTCGCTGTACGAAGTGCTGGTACTGGAATCCTCCGGCCAGCCGCTGCTGGATCAGGCCGCGCAGCGAATCGTCAGGCTGGCGGCACCGTTTGCGCCGTTTACCGGCGATCTGTCGGATGTCGATCGTCTGGAAATCATCCGCACCTGGAAATTTGCTCGCGGCGACAGACTCTCAAGCAATTGAATACACCATAAAACCCTGTGGGAGCGGGCTTGCCCGCGATGGGGCCGGCACATCCAACATCTATGGCGACTGACCTGACGCCATCGCGGGGCAAGCCCGCTCCCACAAGGATCAGCAATGCTCGCAGTTTTTTGCAGCACTACCCAGACATCTCCACCTTGTCAGTTCGCCCCTCGAACGCCACACTAGCGCACATGAAAAACGTCAGCCCCAGCTACCTCAAGCATCATTTCCTGATCGCCATGCCGCACATGGCCGACCCGAACTTTGCCCACACCTTGACCTACATCGTCGAGCACACGGCCAATGGCGCGATGGGGCTGGTGGTCAACCGACCGCAAGAGTTGAGTCTGGCCGACATCCTCGAGCAATTGCGCCCGGACATCGAGCCGCCAGCACTGTGCCAGCACGTACCGATTTTCATCGGCGGCCCGGTGCAGACCGATCGCGGTTTTGTCCTGCATCCCGCCGGCCAGACTTTCCAGGCCACCGCGCAACTGGACGGCGATCTGGCCCTGTCAACCTCGCAGGATGTGCTGTTCGCCATCGCCGACGGCGTCGGTCCGGCGAAAAGCCTGATCACCCTCGGTTACGCCGGTTGGGAAGCCGGGCAACTGGAAGCCGAACTGGCTGACAACGCCTGGCTGACCTGCCCGTTCAACGCCGACATTCTGTTCAACACCAGCAGCGAGCTGCGCCTCGACGCAGCAGCACGGCATCTGGGCATCGATCTGAACCTGCTCACCAGCCAGGCAGGTCACGCCTGATGGCCCTGCGCCTGATTCTCGGCTTCGACTACGGCACCAAACAGATCGGCGTCGCGGTCGGCCAGGTGATTACCGGCCAGGCCCGCGAGCTGTGTACGTTGAAAGCGCAAAATGGCGTGCCGAACTGGGATCAGGTCGAAGCGTTGATCAAGGAATGGAAACCCGACGCCGTGGTAGTCGGCCTGCCGTTGAACATGGACGGCACGCCCAGCGACATGTGCGTGCGCGCAGAGAAATTCGCCCGACGCCTGAATGGCCGCTACAACTTGCCCTTCTATACCCACGACGAGCGCCTGACCACGTTCGAAGCCAAAGGCGAGCGCCTGGCGCGTGGCGGCCAGAAGGGCAGTTACCGCGACAACCCGGTGGACGCCATCGCCGCCGCTCTGCTGCTGCAGGGCTGGCTCGATGAAAACACTGCATTGTTTGAATCCTGACAAGCGCTTCGGCGCTTTTCTTTTGGTTATAAACCGAGCCTTGTCCGGCAGGACGCGGCCCGGATTCACGAAGGAGCAACCATGAGCCTGCCCAATCCCGCCGATCTGATCAGCCAGATGGCGACCCGCCTCAAGGCGCACCTTGCCCAGCGTGACATCAGCGAACCGCGTTACATCGGCATCCGCACTGGCGGCATCTGGGTCGCGCAGGCGCTGCTCAAGGAGCTGCGCAGCGACGCGCCACTGGGCACGCTGGACGTGTCCTTTTACCGCGACGACTTCAGCCAGAACGGCCTGCACCCACAAGTGCGCCCGTCCGCCCTGCCCTTCGAGATCGAAGGCCAGCATCTGGTGCTGATCGACGACGTGCTGATGAGCGGCCGTACCATCCGCGCCGCGATGAACGAACTGTTCGATTACGGCCGCCCGGCCAGCGTGACCCTGGTCTGCCTGCTGGATCTGGACGCCGGCGAGCTGCCGATCCGCCCGAATGTGGTCGGCGCGACCCTGACGCTGGCCGCCCACCAGCGCGTGAAGCTCTCCGGCCCCGAGCCGCTGGCCCTCGAACTGCAAGACCTGTCCCTTTAATCCGCCCTATTGAGAGTCCCCTTCGCGATGACGCCTCTAGATACCAAGCGCCCGCTGCAGCTCAATGATCAGGGCCAGCTGCGCCACTTCCTCTCGCTCGACGGTCTGCGCCGCGAGTTGCTGACGGAAATCCTCGACACCGCCGACTCGTTCCTCGAAGTCGGCGCCCGGGCGGTGAAGAAAGTCCCGTTGCTGCGCGGCAAGACCGTGTGCAACGTGTTCTTCGAAAACTCCACGCGCACCCGCACCACCTTCGAACTGGCGGCTCAGCGACTGTCGGCGGACGTGATCACCCTGAACGTGTCGACCTCGTCGGCCAGCAAAGGTGAAACCCTGCTCGACACCCTGCGCAACCTCGAAGCGATGGCCGCCGACATGTTCGTCGTGCGCCATGGTGATTCCGGTGCGGCGCACTTCATCGCCGAACATGTCTGCCCGCAGGTGGCGATCATCAACGGCGGGGACGGCCGTCACGCCCACCCGACGCAAGGCATGCTCGACATGCTCACCATCCGTCGGCACAAGGGCGGTTTTGAAAACCTCTCGGTGGCGATCGTCGGCGACATCCTGCATTCGCGGGTGGCGCGCTCGAACATGCTCGCGCTGAAAACCCTCGGCTGCCCGGATATCCGCGTGATTGCGCCAAAGACCTTGCTGCCGATCGGCATCGAGCAGTACGGCGTCAAGGTCTACACCGACATGACCGAAGGCCTGAAAGACGTCGATGTGGTGATCATGCTGCGCCTGCAGCGTGAGCGCATGACCGGCGGCCTGCTGCCGAGCGAGGGCGAGTTCTACCGTTTGTTCGGCCTGACCACGGCGCGTCTGGCCGGGGCCAAGCCCGATTGCATCGTCATGCACCCGGGGCCGATCAACCGGGGTGTGGAAATCGAGTCGGCGGTGGCCGACGGCCCGCACTCGGTGATCCTCAATCAGGTCACCTACGGCATCGCCATTCGTATGGCCGTGCTGTCCATGGCCATGAGCGGGCAGACCGCGCAACGTCAATTCGAGCAGGAGAACGCCCAGTGAAGCTCAGCATCCTCGGCGCACGCGTCATCGATCCTGCCAGCGGGCTGGATCAAATCACCGATATTCACGTTGAAGCCTGCAAGATCGTCGCCCTCGGCGCCGCACCGGCCGGTTTCACTGCCGTCGAAACCATCGATGCCAGCGGTCTGGTTGCCGCGCCTGGGCTGGTCGACCTGAACGTCGCCCTGCGCGAGCCGGGCTACAGCCGCAAGGGCTCGATCGTCAGCGAAACCCGCGCCGCCGCGGCCGGTGGCGTGACCAGCCTGTGCTGCCCGCCGCAGACCAGACCGGTGCTCGACACCTCGGCAGTGGCCGAACTGATCCTCGACCGCGCCCGCGAAGCCGGCAACACCAAGGTGTTCCCGATCGGTGCGCTGAGCAAAGGCCTGGACGGCGAGCAACTGGCCGAACTGGTGGCCCTGCGTGACGCCGGTTGTGTAGCGTTCGGCAACGGCCTGGAGAGCTTTCGCAACACCCGCACCCTGTGCCGGGCGCTGGATTACGCGGCGACCTTCGACCTGACGGTGATTTTCAACTCGCAGGACCACGATCTCGCTGACGGTGGCCTGGCTCATGAAGGCGCGGTAGCCAGTTTCCTCGGCCTGCCGGGAATTCCGGAAACCGCAGAAACCGTGGCCCTCGCCCGCGACCTGCTGCTGGTCGAGCAGACCGGCGTGCGTGCGCACTTCAGCCAACTGACCAGCGCCCGCGGCGTCGCCCTGATCGCCCAGGCTCAGGCCCGCGGCCTGAAGGTGACGGCGGATGTGGCGCTGTATCAGTTGATTCTGACCGACGAAGCGCTGATCGACTTCGGCAGCCTCTATCACGTACAGCCACCGCTGCGCACCCGCGCTGACCGCGATGGCCTGCGCGAGGCAGTGAAATACGGCGTGGTCTCGGCGATTTCCAGCCATCACCAGCCCCACGAACGCGACGCCAAACTGGCGCCGTTCGGCGCGACCGAGCCGGGCATCAGCAGCGTCGAACTGCTGCTGCCGCTGGCGATGACCCTGGTCGCGGAAGGCTTGCTCGATCTGCCGACCTTGCTCGCGCGGCTGAGCGCAGGCCCGGCCGAGGCGCTGCGCTTGCCGGCGGGTAAGCTGGCGGTGGGCGGCGCGGCGGATATCGTCCTGTTCGATCCACAGGCATCGACGGTGGCCGGTGAAAGCTGGCTGTCGAAGGGTGAGAACTGCCCGTTCATTGGCCACAGCCTGCCGGGTGTGGTGCGCTATACGTTGGTGGATGGGCGGATTACGCACCAGGCTTGATACCGCGGCGCTCCAATCGCCAGCAGGCTGGCTCCCACAAGGGATTTGTGTCGTTCACAGATCCAGTGTGGGAGCCAGCCTGCTGGCGATGACTTACTGAAAAGCGCCGCGATTCTGCGCGTTGCGCACCGACACCTGATCATTCAACGTCCAGAAGTCATACAGCACCCCCAGAAAGAACAGGCCCCCGGTTAGCAGGTACACCAGGCCGCTGATCCACTTGCCCTGATACATCCGGTGCACGCCGAGCGCACCGAGGAAGGTCAGCAGGATCCACGCCACGTTGTATTCGATCGGTCCGGCCGCGAAGCGCAGGTCGGCCTCGCGATCCATCGCCGGGATCAGAAACACGTCGATGAGCCAACCAATCCCCAGCAAACCGAAGGTGAAAAACCAGATCGTTCCGGTGACCGGCTTGCCGTAATAAAAGCGGTGGGCACCGGTGAACCCGAAGATCCACAACAGGTAGCCGATGACTTTGCTGTGAGTGTCTTTTTCCTTCACGCGGGGTAGCTGATAGCTGTTCATTAAGACCTCATTGCGCTCGATAGATAAATATTCTTCATTTCTTTGTGACTTTTTTACAGGCCGCCGACGTATGGCAAATGTTACCGTTGCTAGCGCGAACCCCTTGTAAAACCTGACTTCTGTCGGACAATCGCGTCCTTTTTGCGGTTTTTTGGTTCCGTAGCAGGCCGAATGAATCGATGAACGGCCTCGGAACGGCAAAAAAAGCTGTTATAAAGTTGCGCGCTATCACTCAAGAGCCACGCCTAATGCGACCATTTTTCAAGACATGGCTAACCATCTGCCTGTTAATGCCACTGGCCGCCCACGCCACCAATCGTGAGCAACGTCTTCCCAACGTCAACGGCTTCACCCCTAAATCCCATGCTTCGGCTCCTTCGAGCAAAAGCAGCAAAAGCAAAACCACCACGCTGAGCAGCAAGAGCCACAGCAAGCTGGTGCCACCGATGGCGAGCAAGGAAAGCAGCAACGTGCTCAGCCGTGCGGTGAACGTGCTCGGTACACCTTATCGTTGGGGCGGCAGCAGCCCAAGTAAAGGCTTCGATTGCAGCGGCCTGGTGAAATACGCGTTCAACGACGCCACTTTCGACCTGCCACGCACCTCCAATGCCATGGCCAGCGGTCACGGTGAGAAAGTCGAGCGCAAGGATCTGAAGCCGGGCGATCTGATCTTCTTCAATATCAAGAGCCGTCGGGTCAACCATGTTGCCATCTATCTGGGCAACGACCGCTTCATCCACGCCCCGCGCCGTGGCAAAGCGGTGAGCATCGACACGCTGAACAAGCCGTATTGGCAGAAGCACTATGTTGTGGCCAAGCGCGTGTTGCCGAAGGAACAAGGGCAGTTGCGCGTAGTCCAGCGCTAACACCATACCGATCGTTCCCACGCTCCGCGTGGGAATGCCTCAATGGACGCTCCGCGTCCGCTTCGGCAGGGACGCAGAGCGTCCCGGGCTGCATTCCCACGCAGAGCGTGGGAACGATCACTTCCTCAGAAATTATCCGGGGTACGCGCCTTCTCCCGCGCACTCTCGCGGCTGATCAAGCCCTTGGTCACCAGATCTTTCAGGCACATATCGAGTGTCTGCATGCCCAGCGACCCGCCGGTCTGAATCGCTGAATACATCTGCGCGACCTTGTCTTCGCGGATCAGGTTACGAATCGCCGACGTCCCCAGCATGATCTCGTGCGCCGCCACCCGCCCGCCGCCGATCTTCTTGATCAGCGTCTGCGAGACCACTGCCAACAGTGATTCCGACAACATCGAGCGGACCATCGACTTCTCGTCGCCAGGAAACACATCGACCACCCGGTCGATGGTCTTCGCCGCCGAGGTCGTGTGCAATGTGCCGAACACCAGATGCCCGGTCTCGGCAGCGGTCAGCGCCAGGCGAATGGTTTCCAGATCGCGCATCTCGCCAACCAGAATCACGTCCGGGTCTTCACGCAACGCTGAACGCAACGCGGTGGCGAAACTGCGGGTATCGCGATGCACTTCACGCTGATTGATCAGGCATTTGCGCGATTCGTGGACGAATTCGATCGGGTCTTCGATAGTCAGGATGTGATGGTGGCGGTGGGTGTTGAGGTAATCGATCATCGCCGCCAGCGTGGTCGACTTGCCCGAGCCGGTCGGCCCGGTGACCAGCACCAGCCCGCGCGGTGCGTCGGTGATCTTGCGGAAGACGTCGCCCATGGCCAGATCATCCATGCTCAACACTTTCGACGGGATGGTGCGAAACACCGCGCCGGCACCACGGTTCTGGTTGAACGCATTGACCCGGAACCGCGCCACACCGGGGACTTCGAACGAAAAGTCGGTTTCCAGATGTTTCTCGAAGTCGACCCGCTGGGTGTCGTTCATGATGTCGTAGATCAGCTCGTGCACCTGCTTGTGATCCAGCGCCGGCAGATTGATCCGCCGCACATCGCCGTCAACGCGGATCATCGGCGGCAGCCCCGCCGACAGGTGCAGGTCGGAAGCGCCTTGTTTGGCGCTGAAGGCCAGCAGTTCAGTGATATCCATAGCGTCCCTCAATTCCAGTAGAATGCCGCGAACCTACAGACCGCCGGCGCCTCTTGATGTCCACGATAGCAGACAACATCGCCCTCGTTAGTTCACGCATTCAGGCCGCGACGGCTGCTGCCGGGCGTGACGAAAACAGCGTCCAGCTATTGGCCGTGAGCAAGACCAAACCCGCCGAAGCCCTGCGCGAAGCGTATGCCGCTGGCCTGCGCGACTTCGGCGAGAACTACCTGCAGGAAGCCCTCGGCAAACAGCTGGAACTGGCCGACCTGCCCTTGATCTGGCACTTCATCGGCCCCATTCAATCGAACAAGACTCGCGCCATCGCCGAGCATTTCGACTGGGTGCACTCCGTGGATCGCCTGAAAATTGCTCAACGCTTGTCCGAGCAGCGCCCGGCCGAATTGCCGCCGCTGAACATCTGCATTCAGGTCAACGTCAGCGGCGAAGCGAGCAAATCCGGCTGCACCCCGGCCGATCTGCCAGCGCTGGCCGCAGCCATCAGCGCGCTGCCACGGCTGAAACTGCGCGGATTGATGGCGATTCCCGAGCCAACCGATAATCGCGCCGAGCAGGATGCTGCTTTCGCTGCCGTGCAGCGTTTGCAGGCGAGCATCGACCGGCCGCTCGACACACTTTCGATGGGCATGAGCCACGACCTCGAGTCGGCCATTGCCCAAGGCGCCACCTGGGTGCGGATCGGTACCGCGCTGTTTGGCGCCCGAGATTATTCCCAGTCTTGAACGTTTCCAGATAAGGACCACACATGAGCAACACACGTATTGCGTTTATCGGTGCGGGCAACATGGCGGCCAGCTTGATCGGCGGCCTGCGCGCCAAAGGTCTGGAAGCAGCGCAGATCCGCGCCAGCGACCCGGGCGAAGACACCCGCGTCAAAGTCAGCGCCGAACACGGCATCGAAACCTTTACCGACAACGCCCAGGCGATCGATGGCGTCGATGTCATCGTGCTGGCGGTCAAGCCACAGGCGATGAAAGCCGTGTGCGAGGCAATTCGCCCGAGCCTCAAATCCGATCAGCTGGTGGTGTCCATCGCCGCCGGCATCACCTGCGCAAGCATGACGGCGTGGCTGGGCGAGCAGCCGATCGTGCGCTGCATGCCCAACACCCCGGCGCTATTGCGTCAGGGCGTTAGCGGTTTGTACGCGACCAGCGCAGTGACCGCCGCGCAGCGTCAGCAAGCCGAAGAGCTGCTGTCCGCCGTCGGTATCGCCTTGTGGCTGGAAGAAGAACAGCAACTGGACGCGGTGACTGCGGTATCCGGTTCCGGCCCGGCGTATTTCTTTCTGCTGATCGAAGCCATGACCGCCGCCGGCGTGAAGCTTGGCCTGCCCAAGGAAATCGCCGAGCAACTGACCGTGCAGACCGCCTTGGGCGCCGCGCACATGGCGGTGTCCAGCGATGTCGATGCGGCCGAACTGCGTCGCCGTGTAACCTCGCCGAATGGCACCACGGAAGCAGCGATAAAATCATTCCAGGCCAATGGCTTCGAGGCCTTGGTCGAAACCGCACTCGGCGCCGCCGCGCACCGCTCGGCCGAAATGGCCGAACAACTGGGCAAATAAGGAGCCTTTCATGATCGGATTGAACACCGCAGCGGTTTACGTGCTGCAAACCCTCGGCAGCCTGTACCTGCTGATCGTGCTGCTGCGCTTCGTCCTGCAACTGGTGCGAGCAAACTTCTACAACCCGCTGTGCCAGTTCGTGGTCAAGGCCACCCAGCCACTGCTCAAGCCGCTGCGCCGGATCATCCCGAGTCTGTTCGGCCTCGACATGTCGTCGCTGGTTCTGGCGATCCTGGTGCAGCTGCTGCTGATGGCACTGACCCTGCTGCTGACCTACGGCACCACTGGCAACCCGCTGCAATTGTTGATCTGGTCGCTGATCGGCGTGACCGCACTGTTCCTGAAGATTTTCTTCTTCGCCCTGATCATCAGCGTGATCCTTTCTTGGGTCGCACCGGGTAGCCACAACCCGGGCGCTGAGCTGGTCAACCAGATCTGCGAGCCGGCGCTGGCACCGTTCCGCCGCTTCCTGCCGAATCTGGGCGGTCTGGACCTGTCGCCGATCTTCGCCTTCCTCGCACTGAAGCTGATCGACATGCTGGTGATCAACAATCTGGCGGCGATGACGATGATGCCGGAGATTCTGCGTTTGCTGATGTGAGGTCGAGGGCTGGGCGCTGGTCTTGATATCGGCGTCGCCTGCGCCCCTCACCCCAGCCCTCTCCCGAGGGAGAGGGAGCCGATTTGTGCAAGGTTCCGAGTTGAAGTTCGACTCAGAATTTTCAGGTCGGCACAGTTCGAGAGAACACCTCGGTCAGTCCCCTCTCCCTCCGGGCGGTCCGACGCTTCGGGAGGGTTAGGGTGAGGGCCGCTTGCCGCTACTCCCCCCGGTCTTTAGACTTACGCCTCATTTCAACGAGAGCAGGGTCGATGCCAACTGCCTTTCCCCCCGATTCTGTTGGTCTGGTCACGCCACAAACCGCGCACTTCAGCGAACCGCTGGCGCTGGCCTGTGGCCGTTCGCTGGCCGCCTATGACCTGATCTACGAAACCTACGGCACGCTGAACGCGCAGGCGAGCAATGCCGTGCTGATCTGCCACGCGCTGTCCGGCCATCATCACGCGGCCGGCTATCACAGCGTCGATGACCGCAAGCCCGGGTGGTGGGACAGCTGCATCGGCCCCGGCAAGCCGATCGACACCAACAAGTTCTTCGTGGTCAGCCTGAACAACCTCGGCGGCTGCAATGGCTCCACCGGCCCGAGCAGCATCAACCCGGAAACCGGCAAGCCGTTCGGCGCTGATTTCCCGGTGCTCACCGTGGAAGACTGGGTACACAGCCAGGCGCGCCTCGCTGACTTGCTCGGTATCGGCCAGTGGGCGGCGGTGATCGGCGGCAGCCTCGGCGGCATGCAGGCGCTGCAGTGGACCATCACTTACCCGGACCGCGTGCGCCACTGCCTGGCCATCGCCTCGGCGCCGAAGCTGTCGGCGCAGAACATTGCGTTCAACGAAGTGGCGCGACAGGCGATTCTCACCGACCCGGAGTTCCATGGTGGTTCGTTCCAGGAACAAGGCGTGATTCCCAAGCGCGGGCTGATGCTGGCGCGCATGGTCGGGCACATCACCTACCTGTCCGATGATTCGATGGGCGAGAAATTCGGCCGTGGCCTGAAGAGTGAAAAGCTCAACTACGACTTCCACAGTGTCGAGTTCCAGGTCGAAAGCTACCTGCGCTATCAGGGCGAAGAGTTCTCCGGTCGCTTCGATGCCAACACTTATCTGTTGATGACCAAGGCGCTGGATTACTTCGATCCGGCGGCGAACTTCAACGATGATCTGGCGAAAACCTTCGAAAACGCCACGGCGAAATTCTGCGTGATGTCGTTCACCACCGACTGGCGCTTCTCCCCGGCCCGCTCGCGCGAGCTGGTCGACGCGCTGATGGCGGCGCGCAAGGACGTCAGTTATCTGGAAATCGACGCACCGCAGGGCCACGACGCCTTTCTGATTCCGATCCCGCGTTATTTGCAGGCGTTCGGCAATTACATGAACCGCATCACGCTGTGAGAAAGCCATGAGAGCTGATCTGGAAATCATCCAGGAATGGATCCCCGCCGGCAGCCGCGTCCTCGACCTGGGCTGCGGTAACGGCGAGCTGCTGAGCTGGCTGCGCGACAACAAGAACGTCACCGGTTATGGCCTGGAAAACGACGCCGAGAACATCGCCGAATGCGTGGCCAAAGGCATCAACGTCATCGAGCAGGATCTGGACAAGGGGCTGGGCAATTTCGCCAGCAACAGTTTTGACATCGTCGTCATGACCCAGGCCCTGCAAGCGGTGCACTACCCGGACAAGATCCTCGACGAAATGCTGCGCGTCGGTCGTCAGTGCATCATCACCTTCCCGAACTTCGGCCATTGGCGCTGCCGCTGGTACCTGGCGAGCAAGGGCCGCATGCCGGTGTCCGAATTTCTGCCGTACACCTGGTACAACACGCCGAACATCCACTTCTGTACGTTTGAAGACTTTGAAGCACTGTGCCGCGAACGTGACGCCAAGGTCATTGATCGGCTTGCCGTGGATCAACAGCACCGCCACGGGTGGGCCAGTAAGCTATGGCCTAATCTGTTAGGTGAAATCGGTATCTACCGGGTCAGCAGCCCGCTGCTGGCCGACCACAAGGTCGCGGTCTGAGCCGGGTAATTCGAGGAGCACGAACATGAGTCGTCTAGCGTTGTTGTTACTGACTGCCTGCCTGAGCGCCAGCGCCCTGGCGGCCGACGTGATCAAGGGCGAGCGCAAGGAAACCTTCGGCGACGTCACGGTGCACTACAACACCTTCAACTCGACCTACCTGCAACCGGACATCGCCAAGGCTGCCGAGCTGATCCGCAGCAAGAACCAGGGCGTGATCAACGTCTCGGTGATCAAGGACGGCAAACCAGAGATCGCCAGTGTCACCGGCACGGTCAAGGACCTGACCAGCAACAGCGTGCCGCTGAACTTCCGCCAGGTCACGGAAAAGGGCGCGATTTACTACATCGCCCAGTATCCGGTGCCACAGCAGGAAACCCGTACCTTTGAAATCAAGGTGCAGAACGGCGACAAGATCAACACCCTCAATTTCAACCAAGAACTCTTTCCCGGCGAATGATGAACATCAAGCAGCTCGTACTGGCCAGCCATAACGCCGGCAAACTCAAAGAACTCCAGGCCATGCTCGGCGACTCGGTGCAACTGCGCTCGATCGGCGAGTGGAGCAAGGTCGAGCCGGAAGAGACCGGCCTGTCGTTTGTCGAGAACGCGATCCTCAAGGCACGCAACGCTGCCCGCATTTCCGGGCTGCCGGCGCTGGCCGACGACTCCGGTCTGGCGGTGGATTTTCTCGGTGGTGCACCGGGCATCTATTCGGCGCGCTACGCCGATGGCAAGGGCGATGCGGCGAATAACGCCAAACTGCTCGACGCTTTGAAAGATGTGCCGGAAGCCGAGCGCGGTGCGCAGTTCGTTTGCGTGCTGGCCCTGGTGCGCCACGCTGACGATCCGTTGCCGATTCTCTGCGAAGGCCTGTGGCATGGACGGATTCTGACTGCTGCCAGCGGCGAACACGGCTTTGGTTATGACCCGCTGTTCTGGGTGCCGGAACGTGACGTGTCCAGCGCCGAGTTGAGCCCGGCCGACAAGAACCAGATCAGCCACCGCGCCCGCGCCATGGTGCTGCTGCGCCAGCGTCTGGGTTTGCAATGACCGGTGACGCTTCTGCGTCGTCGCTGATTGTCGGCGGCGCTGCCTCCTCGCCTCGGGCACCGCTGCCAACGCTGCCGCCCCTGTCGCTGTACATCCATATTCCGTGGTGCGTGCGCAAATGCCCGTATTGCGATTTCAACTCGCACACCGCAAGCCCCGTGCTACCGGAGCAGGAATACGTCGACGCCTTGCTCGCCGACCTCGATCAGGATTTGCATGCGGCGTATGGCCGTGAGCTGACCTCGATTTTCTTTGGCGGCGGCACGCCGAGCCTGTTCAGTGCCGAGGCGCTTGGGCGCTTGCTGGAAGGTGTAGAGCAGCGCATCAGGTTCGCTGACGACATCGAAATCACCCTTGAGGCAAATCCTGGCACCTTCGAACAAGAGAAGTTCGTCGCCTACCGCCAGCTCGGCATCAACCGGTTGTCGATCGGCATCCAGAGCTTTCAGGAGGAAAAACTCAAGGCGCTCGGGCGCATCCACAACGGCGACGAAGCGGTACGCGCCGCCGGTATGGCGCGCCAGGCCGGGTTCGATAACTTCAACCTCGACCTGATGCACGGCCTGCCCGATCAATCGCTGGACGATGCCTTGAGCGATCTGCGCCAGGCCATCGAACTGCGGCCGACGCACATTTCCTGGTATCAGCTGACGCTGGAGCCGAACACGGTGTTCTGGAACCAGCCGCCGGTGCTGCCGGAAGACGACACGCTGTGGGACATTCAAGAAGCCGGGCAAGCGCTGCTGGCCGAGCACGGTTACGCGCAGTACGAAGTTTCGGCCTACGCCCAGCCCGGTAAACCGGCGCGGCACAACCTCAATTACTGGAGCTTCGGCGACTTCATCGGCATCGGCGCCGGTGCGCACGGAAAGCTCAGCCACCCGGACGGGCGCATCGTGCGCACCTGGAAAACCCGGCTGCCCAAGGACTATCTCAACCCGGCAAAAAACTTTCAGGCCGGCGAAAAAGCCTTGAGCAACGACGAGCTGCCGTTCGACTTCCTGATGAACGCGCTGCGCCTGACTGCGGGCGTCGAATCACGCCTCTACCCGGAGCGCACCGGCCTGTCGCTGGACACGCTTGCCGAAGGCCGGCGCGAGGCCGAACAAAGCGGTCTGATGCAGGTCGAACCGTCACGTCTGGCGGCCACCGAGCGCGGACGATTGTTCCTCAACGACTTGCTGCAACAATTTCTGAGCTGAGCCCAACGGCGGCCTAAGGATAAACCCATGGATTTGATACTCGACCTGCTCGCCACCGTCTCCCGCTGGAGCCGCAGCAACCTCTCGGAAATCGCCCTGGCACTGGTCGGTTGCCTGCTGGTGCTGTTCGGTGCGGATTTCAAAGGCTGGGTCGAGCAACGCCTGGGCAGCGTCGCCGGCGCCTTGCGCGTACCGCTGATGTCGCTGCTGTGCGTGATCGGCAGCGGCGCCGCACTGATCTATGCCACGCCGTGGGTAGTGAAGGGCTTGAGCCAGTTCAACAACTACAGCCTGGCACCGGTATTGTTGGTGGTGCTGGTGCTGATCGGCGTCGTCGCTGACCGCCGCTAATCTTTCAGCACACCCAAAACAACTGTAGGAGTGAGCCTGCTCGCGATAGCGGTATGTCAGTCGGCATAAATACTGACTGATCCACCGCTATCGCGAGCAGGCTCACTCCTACATTGGGGTTGCGTGAGGCTCAGGAAAGTTTTTCGAACTTCAGGTCCCACACGCCATGACCAAGACGTTCGCCGCGGCGTTCGAACTTGGTAATCGGGCGTTCGGCGGGGCGCGGCACGCATTTGCCGTCTTCGGCGAGGTTGCGGTAGCCCGGGGCGACGTTCATCACTTCCAGCATGTATTCGGCGTACGGTTCCCAGTCGGTGGCCATGTGCAGAATGCCGCCGACCTTCAACTTGCTGCGCACCAGTTCAGCGAAGGACGCCTGAACGATACGGCGCTTGTGGTGACGGCTCTTGTGCCATGGATCCGGGAAAAACAGCATCAGGCGGTCAAGGCTGTTGTCGGCGATGCAGCGATTGAGCACTTCGATCGCGTCGCAGTCGTAGACCCGCAGGTTGGTCAGGCCCTGCGTCAGTACGCCATTGAGCAGCGCGCCGACACCCGGACGGTGCACTTCAACGCCAATGAAATCCTGCTCCGGTGCGGCCGCGGCCATTTCCAGCAGCGAGTGGCCCATGCCGAAACCGATTTCCAGCGAGCGCGGTGCCGAGCGGCCGAAGACCTGGTCGTAATCGACCGGCGCATCGGCCAGCGGCAGCACGTACAGCGGCGCGCCCTGATCAAGGCCGCGTTGCTGGCCTTCGGTCATGCGCCCGGCACGCATCACGAAACTCTTGATGCGGCGGTGTTGGCGCTCGTCGCCTTCGTCCGGCTGGACAGGCGTGTCGTTCGATTCAGTCATCAATGGCTCTTACTTGATCAGACCATCCAGCGGCGAAGAGGCGCTGGCATAGAGTTTTTTCGGCATACGGCCGGCGAGGTAGGCCAGACGACCTGCGACGACGGCGTGTTGCATGGCTTGCGCCATCATCACTGGCTGCTGGGCGTGGGCGATGGCCGAGTTCATCAGCACCGCATCGCACCCCAGTTCCATGGCGATAGTCGCGTCGGACGCAGTGCCGACCCCGGCATCGACCAGCACAGGAATCTTGGCTTCTTCGAGAATGATTTGCAGGTTGTACGGATTGCAGATGCCCAGACCCGAACCAATCAGACCGGCCAGGGGCATCACCGCAATGCAGCCGATTTCCGCCAGTTGCCGGGCGATGATCGGGTCATCGCTGGTGTAGACCATCACGTCGAAGCCTTCCTTGACCAGCGTTTCGGCGGCCTTGAGGGTTTCGATCACGTTGGGGAACAGGGTTTTCTGGTCGGCCAGCACTTCCAGCTTCACCAGGTTGTGGCCGTCGAGCAGCTCACGAGCCAGGCGGCAGGTGCGCACGGCTTCGATGGCGTCGTAGCAACCGGCGGTGTTCGGCAGGAAGGTGTAGCGCTCCGGCGACAGCACGTCGAGCAGGTTCGGCTCGCCTTCGATCTGACCGAGGTTGGTGCGGCGCACGGCGAAGGTGACGATCTCGGCACCCGAGGCTTCGATGGCCTGACGGGTTTCTTGCATGTCACGGTACTTGCCGGTACCGACCAGCAAACGCGACTGGTAAGTACGACCGGCCAGCACAAAAGGCTTGTCGCTACGAACGATGCTCATAAGGAATCCTCTTTAGGAGTGAGGGTCTTGCAGAATTCTTCAATAACCAAACGCTGTGAAAACGTCGCGAGCGAAGTAAAGACAAGGCAAAAACAGGCGAGGAAGCGGAGTCTACTGGTTGTAAATGAGCATTCCGAGCCTGTTTTTAACGCAGTATTTACGAGCGCAGCAGTTTTCACCGTGTTTGGATCAACCGCCGCCGATGGCGTGTACTACTTCGACGTTGTCGCCGTCGTTCAATGTGGTCTCGGCGTGCTGGCTGCGCGGGACGATATCCAGATTGAGTTCGACTGCTACACGGCGTCCGGTCAGTTCCAGGCGGGTAATCAGCGCCGCAACGGTCTCGCCGTCGGGCAGTTCAAGGGATTCGCCGTTCAATTGAATGCGCATGCACAACGCCGCCATCATTTTTAGGGGCTGGCATTCTAGCCCGATCATGACCTAAAGGTCAGTACCAAGCGTCAAGCGGTCGGCTGCAAGCGCCAGGCTGCAAGTCCCAGACATACCCAACCGGCGAGGAAGGCCAGGCCACCGAACGGCGTGATGATGCCGAGCTTGCTGATGCCCGTCAGGGTCAGCAGGTACAGGCTGCCGGAGAACAACAGAATGCCGACGGCAAAGGACACGCCGGCCCAAGTGATCAGCCGCCCCGGAATCTGCGTGGCCAGAAGCGCGACCCCGAACAGCGCGAGGGTGTGCACCAGTTGATAGGTGACGCCGGTGTGGAAAATCGTCAGGTATTCCGGGGTCAGGCGATTTTTCAGGCCGTGGGCGGCAAACGCGCCCAACGCGACCCCGGTGAAACCGAAAAAAGCGGCCAGCATCAAAAAGCCACGCAGCATTGGGAACTCCAGTCAGACGCAATCGGCAGGGTCTGTATAATGGCCCGCTCCACCGGTTCGGCCAAGCCATCTCTATGCTGCGTTCAATATTCCGTCGTCTTGTGAAGGCCCTGCTCTGGTTCGCCGGTGGCAGCATCCTGCTGGTGCTGCTGTTTCGCTTCGTGCCGCCACCGGGCACCGCGCTGATGGTCGAGCGCAAGGTCGAATCGTGGATCGACGGCGAGCCGATCGACCTGCAGCGCACCTGGAAGCCGTGGGACGAGATCTCCGACGACCTGAAGGTGGCGGTGATCGCCGGCGAAGATCAGAAATTCCCCGAGCACTGGGGCTTTGATCTGCGCGCCATTCAGGCGGCGCTGGCTCATAACGAGTTGGGCGGTTCGATTCGTGGCGCCAGCACGCTGAGCCAGCAAGTGTCGAAAAACCTCTTTCTCTGGGCCGGACGCAGTTATCTGCGCAAAGGCCTTGAGGCCTGGTTTACCGCGCTAATCGAAGTGTTCTGGCCCAAGCAGCGGATTCTTGAGGTGTACCTGAACAGCGTTGAATGGGATGACGGCGTGTTTGGTGCCGAAGCGGCGGCTCGTCATCACTTTGGCGTGAGTGCAAAGTCGCTGTCGCGGCAGCAGGCGAGTTATCTGGCGGCGGTGTTGCCTAATCCGCGGGTATGGAGCGCGAGCCATCCGACCGGTTATGTATCGCGCCGGGCCGGGTGGATTCGGCAGCAGATGAGTCAGTTGGGTGGCGATAGTTATCTGTTGGGGCTCAATGATTCGCGGCGGGCGCCTTGGTCTGACTGATAGCCCTCCTACGCTCCAGACACTGAAAATCCCTGTGGGAGCGGGCTTGCCCGCGATAGCAATAGTTCAGCCAACATCTACGTGACTGAAAGGACGCCATCGCTGGCAAGCCAGCTCCCACAAGGATTGATGTCGCCCTGAAATACGCGCATAAAAAACGCCCCGATCATCACTGATCGGGGCGTTTTTGTTTGCCGGGGCGCCAGTTACGCGGCGATCGACAATTTGAGCTTGTTCATCGCGCTTTTTTCAAGCTGACGAATCCGCTCGGCCGACACGTTGTACTTCTGCGCCAGGTCGTGCAGCGTGGCTTTCTCCTCGGCCAGCCAGCGCTGGTAGAGGATGTCACGGCTGCGTTCGTCCAGCACTTCCAGCGCTTCGTGCAGGTTGCTGTTGGAGTTGTCGCTCCAGTCAGCGTCTTCCAGCTGACGCGCCGGGTCGTACCGGTGGTCTTCCAGATAGTTCGCTGGCGACTGGAAAGCACTGTCGTCGTCCGCTTCGGCGGCCGGGTCGAAGGCCATGTCATGGCCGGTCAGGCGACTCTCCATCTCGCGTACTTCTCGCGGCTCGACGCCGAGGCTTTCCGCCACACGGTGGACTTCCTCGTTGTTCAGCCACGCCAGACGCTTCTTCTGGCTGCGCAGGTTGAAGAACAGCTTGCGCTGGGCCTTGGTGGTCGCGACTTTCACAATGCGCCAGTTGCGCAGGATGAACTCGTGAATTTCCGCCTTGATCCAGTGCACGGCGAACGACACCAGACGCACACCCATTTCCGGGTTGAAGCGTTTCACGGCCTTCATCAGGCCGACGTTACCTTCCTGGATCAGGTCAGCCTGAGCCAGACCGTAGCCGGAATAGCTACGGGCAATGTGTACGACAAAACGCAGGTGGGCGAGCACCATCTGCCGAGCCGCCCCCAGATCCTGCTCATAGTAGAGACTCTCGGCCAGTTCACGCTCCTGCTCCGGCGTCAGCAATGGAATGCTGTTCACGGTGTGCACATAGGCTTCCAGGTTCGCACCCGGAACCAACGCGTACGCAGGTTGCAAAGAATTGGTCATGCGAAAAAACCTCCCACTTACATACTCGTGCCTCTCGGCACTGCGAAAAATTGACCGGGAACTCAGGTACAAGTTCCCATAAAAACCGCAAGGTCAATCACGCGCAAAAAAGATTCTACTTCGGCGCCAGCTCCCTGAGATGACGTGCGACTGCAATCCATGCACCGATATAACCCAACAGCACCGCGCCAAGCAAGAGCGACAGACCGTCGGCCGCTGGCACACCGGCCAGGGCGAAATCACTGCCGTACAAGCCGGCCAGTCCAACCACCGCATCGTTCAGCCAGTTCAGGCCGAACGCCAATACACCCCAGGACAACAGCCCTGCACCGAAGCCATACAACGCGCCCATATAAAGGAAGGGACGCCTTACATAACTGTCAGTGCCGCCGACGAGTTTAATCACTTCTATCTCGGTGCGGCGGTTTTCAATATGAAGACGAATGGTATTGCCTATCACCAAAAGTAATGCAGAAACCAGCAGCACCGTCAGACCGAAGACAAACCGATCGCCCAGCTTGAGGATGGCGGCCAGACGTTCGACCCAGACTAGATCAAGTTGCGCCTGTTGTACCTTGGGCAGCTCGGAAAGTTTTTGTCTTAATGCTTCGAGTGTCGGCTTGTCGACTTCGTTCGGTGTCACCAGCACCACACCGGGCAAAGGGTTCTCGGGCAGCTCACGCAGGGCTTCGCCGAGGCCGGACTGCTGCTGGAACTCCTCGAGCGCCTGATCGCGGCCGACATATTCAGCATCAGCTACGCCCGGCATGCCTTTGATCTGCTCGCGCAACGATTCGCCCTGCTCCGGCGTCGCGTCGAGTTGCAGGTACAGTGAGATCTGCGCCGCGCGCTGCCACGAACCGCCGAGACGTTCGACATTGTTCAGCAGCAGCGACAGGCCCATTGGCAAACTCAACGCAACGGCCATCACCATGCAGGTGAAGAAGCTGCCGATCGGCTGTTTACCAAGACGGCGCAGACTGTCGAGCAGGCTGGCGCGGTGACTTTCAATCCAGGCACGGAACAGTGTGGCGAAGTCCGGGCCGTCATCATCGTCGTGTTTTTTCTTTTTCGGCGGCTGCGGATCGGCGGCTTTCGGCGCCACGCGTTCGGAAACCTTCGGGCTGCGTGTCGCACTCATACCCCGGCCTCCCCGTCGCCAATCAAACGACCGCGTTGCAGTGTGAGCATGCGGTGACGCATGCGCGCGATCAGTGCCAGGTCGTGACTGGCGATCAGCACGCTGGTGCCCAAACGGTTGATGTCTTCGAACACACCCATGATTTCCGCCGCCAGACGCGGGTCGAGGTTACCGGTCGGCTCGTCCGCCAGCAGCAAGGCCGGGCGATGGACGATGGCGCGGGCGATGCCGACGCGCTGTTGCTGACCGGTGGACAGGTCGCCGGGGTAAAGATCGGATTTATCCGACAGCGCCACGCGCTCCAGCGCCGAATCGACGCGCTTGGCGATTTCAACCTTGGACAGGCCGAGAATCTGCAACGGCAAGGCGACGTTGTTGAATACGGTGCGATCAAACAGCAATTGGTGATTCTGGAACACCACGCCGATCTGCCGGCGCAGAAACGGAATCTGCGCATTGCTGATGGTGCTCAGGTCCTGCCCGGCGAGCAGCAGCTTGCCGCTGGTCGGCCGCTCCATCGCCAGCAACAGGCGCAACAGGGTGGATTTACCGGCACCGGAGTGGCCAGTGACAAACAAGAACTCGCCACGACGCACTCGAAAGCTCAGCTCATGCAAGCCGACGTGACCGTTCGGGTAGCGTTTACCGACCTGTTCGAAACGAATCATGAACGCTCCCGCTCGGCAAACAATGCCTGGACAAAGGGTTCTGCTTCAAAAGTACGCAAGTCGTCGATGCCTTCACCGACGCCGATGTAGCGAATCGGCAGACCGAACTGCTTGGCCAGGGCGAAGATCACCCCACCCTTGGCGGTGCCGTCGAGCTTGGTCAGGGCCAGGCCGGTCAGTTCAACGGTCTGGTTGAACTGCTTGGCCTGATTGATCGCGTTCTGCCCGGTGCCGGCATCGAGCACCAGCAGCACTTCGTGCGGCGCGTCAGCGTCGAGCTTGCCGATGACCCGGCGCACTTTTTTCAGCTCTTCCATCAGGTTGTCTTTGGTGTGCAGACGACCGGCGGTGTCAGCGATCAACACATCGATGCCACGGGCCTTGGCGGCCTGCACGGCGTCGAAGATCACCGAAGCCGAATCGGCACCGGTGTGCTGGGCGATGACCGGAATCTTGTTGCGCTCGCCCCAGACCTGCAATTGCTCGACTGCTGCGGCACGGAACGTATCACCGGCGGCCAGCATGACTTTCTTGCCTTCCAGTTGCAGCTTCTTCGCCAGCTTGCCTATGGTGGTGGTTTTGCCGGCGCCGTTGACGCCGACCACCAGAATCACGAACGGCTTGTTCTGCGAGGCGATTCTCAGCGGCTGTTCGACCGGTTTGAGCATGGCTGCCAGTTCGGCCTGCAGCGACTTGTACAGCGCATCGGCGTCGGCCAGCTCTTTGCGCGCGACCTTCTGGGTCAGGCGCTGGATGATCTGCGTGGTGGCTTCGACACCGACGTCGGCGGTAAGCAGACGGGTTTCGAGGTCGTCGAGCAAATCGTCATCGATGGTTTTGCGGCCGAGGAACAGGCTGGCCATGCCCTCGCCGATGCTGGCGCTGGTCTTCGACAGGCCTTGCTTGAGGCGGGCGAAGAAGCCGGCTTTGGCTTCTTCAGTGCGCGGGGCTTCGACGGGGGTTTCTACCGGTGTTTCTACCGGCAGGATCGGAGCGACAACTGGCGCCGCGGCAACCGGTGCAGGTGCAGGTGCAGGCTCGGACGGAGGAACAACCGGGGCGACGGGTTCGGAAATGACCGGCGCGTGTTCAACAACCGGTTGCGCTACAGGCTCCTCGGCGACCTCTGCAGCCGGCGCGGGGATTACCGGCGTCACATGCGGCGCGGCCTCTTCAACGAAGGCCACCGGTTCTTCCGCCACCGGCAAGGTCAGCCACGGTTCGGCGGCTGGCGTCAGTGGCAGTTCGGCAGCGGCCGGCGCTTCAGGTTCGGCTTCAGCCTCCGGTTGCAGCACCGGTTCGGCGATCGGCAACACAATCGGCGCCGGCTCTTCTTCTATAACTGGCGCTGGGGCAGGCTCAGGAATCGCGGGCGGCTGTTCGACGACGGGTTCCTGCGGTTTTTTCCGCAGCCATCCGAACAGGCTTTTCTTCTCGCCAGCCGCAGCTGGGGTCTTCTTGTCGTCGTTGGAACCAAACATGGAGGACGGCTATCTCACGGTAGCGACGCGCCATAAGGGCGCCCCGGCAAATAAATATTCGATGCAGAACAGACTGTGTTTCACCCAGCTTGTTCACGCGCAACATTTTGTCGAGGCGCTACAGGCACCTCAAGGATCGTTTTAACGATGCTCTAAACCGGCAAAGATCGGCGAAAACGCGGAGTTTAGTGGGAAAAACACAGCTTTGCGCCGCAAACCTATACAGCCTTATCAAACGTTGAAGCCTGATAGGCGTGGTCGCCGGTAAAACGGATCAGTATCCTAGCACCTCCTCGCCCGCCTAGGCTAAGACCAGGCAGGCAGCCCAACAGGTTAAAAAACGAATGAATGCTCTAGCCCGCCGCGCTGCAGGCCTGCTGCTTTGCACAGTCTGCCTGCCCCTTTCGGCCCTGGCGGCCGACCCGCAACCGACCCACGAATTCACCCTCGACAACGGCCTTAAAGTGGTCGTGCGCGAAGACCATCGCGCGCCGGTGGTGGTCTCGCAGGTCTGGTACAAGGTCGGCTCCAGCTACGAAACCCCGGGCCAGACCGGTCTGTCTCACGCCCTTGAGCACATGATGTTCAAGGGCAGCGAGAAAGTCGGCCCCGGCGAAGCCTCGCTGATCCTGCGGGATCTGGGCGCCGAAGAGAACGCCTTCACCAGTGACGACTTCACCGCGTATTACCAGGTACTGGCACGCGACCGTCTGGGCGTAGCCTTTGAACTGGAAGCCGATCGCATGGCCAACCTGCGCCTGCCGGCCGATGAGTTCGCCAAGGAAATCGAAGTCATCAAGGAAGAGCGGCGTCTGCGCACCGACGACAAGCCGATGTCCAAGGCCTACGAGCGCTACAAGGCGATGGCCTATCCGGCGAGCGGCTATCACACGCCGACCATCGGCTGGATGGCTGACCTTGATCGCATGAAGGTCGAAGACCTACGCCACTGGTATCAATCCTGGTACGTGCCGAACAATGCCACGCTGGTGGTGGTCGGCGACGTCACCCCGGACGAAGTCAAAACCCTCGCCCAGCGTTATTTCGGTCCGATCGCCAAGCGCGACGTGCCACCGGCGAAAAAACCGCTGGAACTGGCTGAGCCGGGCGAGCGCCAGATCACCCTGCGCGTGCAAACCCAGCTGCCAAGCCTGATGCTCGGCTTCAACGTACCCAGCATCGCCACCGCTGACGACAAGCGCTCGGTCAATGCCTTGCGCCTGATCTCGGCGCTGCTCGATGGTGGTTACAGCGGTCGTATTCCGACACAGCTCGAGCGTGGGGAAGAACTGGTGTCCGGCGGCTCGTCGGATTATGACGCCTATACCCGCGGCGACAGCCTGTTCACCCTCTCGGCCACCCCGAACACGCAGAAGAAAAAAACCATCGCTCAGGCTGAAGCCGGGTTGTGGAAGCTGTTGGAGCAACTGAAAACCACCGCGCCGTCGGCCGCAGAGCTGGAGCGCGTGCGTGCGCAGGTGATTGCCGGTCTGGTCTTCGAACGTGATTCGATCACCAGTCAGGCCACCGCCATCGGCCAACTGGAAACGGTCGGTCTGTCGTGGAAGCTGATGGACACCGAGTTGGCCGATCTGGAGAGCGTGACCCCGCAAGACATCCAGAACGCTGCGAAAAAATACTTTACCCGCGAACGTCTCAGCGTCGCCCACGTCCTGCCACTGGAGGCGACCCATGAGTAAGCGCACATCCCCACGCCTGCTGTTCGGCCTGATCGGCGTGGCGCTGATCGGCTCGGCGGCGTTCTATCTGTCGCCAAGCGCTGACAGCCATGCCAGCGAAGCGCTGGATAACGCCAAGTCCACGCAGAAACTGCAATCGCTGGCCGAACTCGACGGCAAGGCACCGGCCAGCCGCAAGCTTGACGTACAGACCTGGAGCACCGCCGAAGGCGCCAAGGTGCTGTTCGTCGAAGCCCACGAGTTGCCGATGTTCGACATGCGTCTGATCTTCGCCGCCGGCAGCAGTCAGGACGGCAACGCAGCGGGGCTGGCGGTGTTGACCAACGCGATGCTCAACGAAGGCATCGCTGGCAAAGACGTCGGCGCCATCGCGCAGGGTTTTGAAGGCCTCGGCGCGGATTTCGGCAACGGCGCGTTCAAGGACATGGCGCTCGCTTCGTTGCGCAGCCTCAGCGCGGCCGACAAACGTGAACCGGCGCTGAAGCTGTTTGCCGAAGTGGTTGGCAAACCGACCTTCCCCGCCGACTCCTTCGCGCGCATCAAGAACCAGATGCTGGCCGGTTTCGAATACCAGAAACAGAACCCCGGCAAACTCGCCAGCCTCGAGCTGATGAAACGCTTGTACGGCGATCACCCGTACGCGCATTCAAGCGACGGCAACGCGCAAAGCGTGCCGAAGATCACCCTGGCGCAGCTGCGTGATTTCCACGCCAAGGCTTACGCCGCCGGTAACGCGGTGATTGCGCTGGTCGGTGACTTGTCGCGCGCCGAAGCCGAGGCGATTGCCAATCAAGTGTCCGGCGCACTGCCAAAAGGCCCGGCGCTGGCGAAAATCGCAGCACCACAGGAGCCGAAAGCCAGCGTCAATCACATCGAGTTTCCGTCGAAACAGACCAACCTGATGCTCGCGCAACTGGGCATCGACCGTGACGACCCGGATTACGCCGCGCTGTCGATGGGCAACCAGATCCTCGGTGGCGGCGGCTTCGGCACGCGTCTGATGAGTGAAGTGCGCGAGAAACGTGGCCTGACCTACGGCGTGTACTCGGCATTCAGCCCGATGCAGGCGCGCGGCCCGTTCATGATCAACCTGCAGACCCGCGCGGAAATGAGCGAAGGCACCTTGAAACTGGTGCAGGACGTACTCGCCGATTACCTGAAAACCGGGCCGACGCAGAAAGAGCTCGACGACGCCAAACGCGAACTGGCCGGCAGTTTCCCGCTGTCCACTGCGAGCAATGCCGATATCGTCGGCCAGCTCGGGGCGATGGGCTTCTATAATCTGCCGCTGAGCTATCTCGACGACTTCATGCGTCAGTCGCAGAGCCTGACCGTCGAACAAGTGCGCGACGCACTGAACAAACACCTGAGCACAGACAAACTGGTCATCGTCACCGCTGGCCCGACCGTGCCGCAAAAGCCGTTACCGGCCCCATCTGATAAACCTGCCGAGCAACCGCTCGGGGTTCCGGAGCATTAATGGCGACTCGTTCCCCTAAGAAACCTGCACACAACGTCCACAACGGTGTGAACCAGTTACGCATCATTGGCGGCCAATGGCGCAGCCGCAAGCTGAGCTTCCCCGACGCGCCGGGCCTGCGCCCGACGCCGGACCGTGTGCGCGAAACCCTGTTCAACTGGCTGGCGCCGTACGTTGAAGGGGCCAAGGTGCTCGACCCGTTCGCCGGCAGCGGCGCGCTGTTTCTCGAAGCGCTGTCCCGTGGCGCGGCGATGGGCCAGGCACTGGACGCGAGCAACATCGCCGTGTCCAGCCTTAAGGAACACCTCGGCACTCTGCGCTGCACCAACGGCCAGGTGCAGACCGCCGACGCCTTGCGCTATCTGGAAACCCAGACCGCTACGCCGTTCGATCTGGTATTCCTCGACCCGCCGTTCAACCAGAACCTGCTGCCGGCGGTGTGCACGCTGCTGGAAGAGCGGCAGTGGCTGGCGGCCGATTCGTGGATCTACACTGAAAGCGAAACCGCGCCGTCGACCCTCGGCCTGCCGGGCAACTGGCGCCTGCATCGCGAACAAAAGTCCGGGCGGGTCTACTACGCGCTGTGGCAGCGTTCGACGCACATCGACGCCTGACCTGCAGCGAGCGACAACCTGTGGCAAGGGAGCCTGCTCCCCTGCCCTACGCACATCGAGAATCATCGTGCCCCCTTCTTCAGAGCGCTTCACTCCCGCCTTCGGGCTCGGCAATCCGCACTTACAGACTTTGTGGGGGCCGCTGTGGCGCAAAACCGTGCACATCGAGCGCGAGCGCGAGCGTCTGTGGCTGGAGGACGGCGATTTTCTCGATCTCGACTGGCATGGTCCGCACAGCGCCGAAGCGCCATTGGTGCTGGTGTTGCACGGGCTGACCGGCTCTTCCAACTCGCCTTATGTGGCGGGTATTCAAAAGGCCTTGGCTGATCAGGGTTGGGCCAGCGTTGCGCTGAACTGGCGTGGCTGCTCGGGCGAACCGAACCTGCTGCCGCGCAGCTACCATTCCGGCGCCAGCGAAGATCTGGCCGAGACCATCCGACACCTGCATGCGAAACGCCCGCTGGCGCCGTTGTTTGCGGTCGGCTATTCACTCGGTGGCAACGTTCTGCTCAAGCATCTGGGCGAGACCGGTAGCGCCAGTGGCCTGCAGGGTGCGGTGGCGGTGTCGGTGCCGTTTCGCCTCGATCAGTGCGCCGACCGTATCGGCCAGGGTTTCTCCAAGGTTTATCAGGCGCACTTCATGCGTGAGATGGTCGCTTACATCAAGAACAAGCAGCGGCAGTTTCAGCATGACGGTCGTGAGGATGGCCTGGCGAAACTGGCGGCGCTCGGCTCGCTGGAAAACATGCGCACGTTCTGGGATTTCGATGGCCGCATCACCGCGCCATTGCATGGTTTCAACGACGCCGAGGATTACTATCGCCGCGCCTCGAGTCGCTATTTCCTCGGTGAGATTCGCACGCCCACGCTGATCATTCAGGCGGCGGATGATCCGTTCGTATTCTCGCACAGCCTGCCGCAGGCCGATGAGCTGTCGGCCTGCACGCACTTCGAGTTGCAGCCACGCGGCGGGCATGTCGGGTTTGTCGATGGCTCGATTCGCAAGCCGGGTTATTACCTGGAGCGGCGTATTCCGCAGTGGTTGCGCACACAGCTCCTGTAGGAGTGAGCCTGCTCGCGATGGCGGTGTGTCAGTTAAAGATGAAGTGACTGACAGGGCGCCATCGCGAGCAGGCTCACTCCTACAGGGGTACGCGTTGTTTATTCGCCCGTGGCAATGCCTCGCGATGACTCGTTGATCCACTCGCTCCACGACCCGGCATACAGCGCACCCAGCGGATAACCGGCCAGGCACAGGGCGAACAGGTTATGACACGCCGTCACCCCCGAGCCGCAGTAGGCCACCAACTCCGACGGCGAGCGATCGCCCAGTTTGGCGGCGAAACGCTGCTTGAGCTGAGCGGCCGGCAGAAAGCGCCCGTCGCTGCCGAGGTTGTCGGTGAATGCCGCGCACTGCGCACCGGGAATGTGCCCGGCGACCGGATCGATCGGTTCCACTTCGCCTTTGAAACGCGGCAGTGCGCGAGCATCGATCAAGGTCAATGACGGCTGCCCCAGACGCTGCTGCAATTGCTCGGCGCTGAGCAACAGACTCATGTCCGGCTCGCCGCTGAAATTGCCACGAGCGCTGGTCGGCGGATCCAGACTCAGCGGCAGCCCGGCCGCATGCCAGGCCTTGAGCCCGCCGTCGAGAATGAACACGCCGTCGCGCTTGCCCAGCCACGCCAGCAACCACCACGCCCGTGCCGCGTAGGCACCCGGGCCGTCGTCGTAAAGAACCACGTCGCTGTCATTGCTGATGCCCCAATCCTGCAGACGCTCGATCAGCGCCGCCGGCTCGGGCAGCGGATGACGGCCGCTCACGCCCTTGATGACTTTGCCGCTCAGGTCCCGTTCGAGATCGGCGAAGCTCGCCACGGCGATATGCCCTTCGGCGTAGCTGCGCTGACCGTAGTCCGGGTCTTCGAGGGCGAAACGGCAATCGAGGATCACCAGCCCCGGCTGCGCCTTGCGGGCGTCCAGTGCGACGGGGCTGATCAGTTGCGCAATCGGCATAACGGGCTCCTGGTTAGCAAAAAAGGCTTATTTGACGTCTTCGAGGGCCTGGGCCAGCGGCACGTAGAACTCCTCGAACAGCGCATTGACCTCGTCGCGCGCCTGCTCGGTGACAAACCCGGCCTCCAGCACCAGCACCTGGTACACGCCACGCTTGATGGCTTGTTCACTGAGGTGGTTGGAATTTTCCCGAGTGGTGCAGAGAAACCGTACCCACGAAGTCAGAATGATCCAGGCGTTGAGGGTCAGAGATTCGATCTGCACGCGGTCCATGTCGAGAATGCCGGCGGCGACGAAACCTTCGTAGATCGCTGCACCTTGGATCACGCAGCGCTGGGAAAAGCGCCGGTAACGTGCGGCCAGTTCCGGATCGCTGTCGAGCAGATGCTCAAGGTCGCGGTGCAAAAAGCGGTAACGCCACATCGCCGAGAGCAGTTCCTTGAGATAGAAACGCTTATCCTCGACCGTCGCCGCGCGGCCCTGCGGCGGGCGCAGGAAGCTGTCGACCAGGCTTTCGTACTCACTGAACAGTACGGCGATGATCGCCTGCTTGTTGGGGAAGTGGTAGTACAGATTGCCCGGAGAAATCTCCATGTGGGCGGCAATGTGGTTGGTGCTGATACTGCGCTCGCCCTGTTGATTGAACAGTTCGAGGCTGTTGAGCACGATACGCTCGCTGGTTTTTATTCGTGGGGCCATGGCTTGAGCTTTAATTCAGAGTGCGTGTAGGGGCATCTTACGACCTAACCGGAAATGGATAAAACACCGCCGTGCAAGGAAGTCATTTGACTTTCTAGAGCATAGACTCTAAAAAGTTCGTCACTACAATAAAATCCGGAGCAGAGCATGACTGCCGATATTGCCTACCTGCAAACGTTGCAGCCCGCGCTGGCCGAGCTTGATCGGTTGTTCGAGGCGCAACGTGCCGCCTACGCCGCCAATCCAATGCCGCCCGCTGCGCAACGCCAGCAATGGCTCAAGGCACTGGCGGATCTGCTGAGCAGCGAACGGCAGGCATTGATTGCCGCCATCAGTTCGGATTTCAGCCATCGCAGCGCCGATGAAACCCTGCTCGCCGAACTGATGCCGAGCCTGCACGGCATCCATTACGCCAGCCGCCATCTCAAAGGCTGGATGAAAGCCTCACGGCGCAAGGTCGGCATGGCCTTCCAGCCGGCTTCGGCAAAAGTGGTTTATCAGCCGCTGGGCGTGGTTGGCGTGATCGTGCCGTGGAATTACCCGTTGTATCTGGCCGTCGGCCCGTTGGTCGGCGCGCTGGCGGCGGGCAATCGGGTGATGCTCAAACTCAGCGAATCGACCCCGGCCACCGGGCTGCTGCTCAAGGAACTGCTGGCGCGCATCTTCCCCGAAGATCTGGTCTGCGTAGTCCTCGGCGAGGCCGATATCGGCGTGGCATTTTCCCGCCTGCGCTTCGATCATTTGTTGTTCACCGGCGCCACCAGCATAGGTAAACATGTGATGCGCGCCGCAGCGGAAAACCTCACTCCGGTAACCCTCGAACTGGGCGGAAAATCCCCGGCCATCGTCTCGCAGGACGTGCCGCTCAAGGACGCCGCCGAGCGCATCGCCTTCGGCAAGACCCTGAACGCCGGCCAGACCTGCGTTGCCCCCGATTATGTGCTGGTGCCGGAAGATCGTGTCGGTGCGTTCGTTGAAGCCTATCGTCAGGCCGTGCAAGGTTTTTACCCGACGCTCGCCGACAATCCTGACTACACGGCGATCATCAACGACCGTCAGCTGGCCCGCCTAAACGGCTACGTCAGCGATGCCACCAGCAAGGGCGCGCTGTTGATTCCGCTGTTCGAACAGGGTCAGGGCCGGCGCATGCCGCACAGCGTGCTGCTGAATGTCAGCGATGAAATGACGGTGATGCAGGACGAAATCTTCGGCCCACTGCTGCCAATCGTGCCGTATCGGGATTTGCAGCAGGCATTTGCTTACATCAATCAGCGCCCACGTCCTCTGGCTCTTTACTACTTTGGCTACGACAAACGCGAACAGAACCGCGTGCTGCACGAAACCCATTCCGGCGGCGTATGCTTCAACGACACTTTGCTGCATGTCGCACAGGACGACATGCCGTTTGGCGGCATCGGCGCCTCCGGCATGGGTCATTACCACGGCCATGAAGGTTTCCTGACATTCAGCAAAGCCAAAGGCGTGCTGATCAAACAGCGTTTCAACGCCGCCAGGCTGATCTACCCGCCCTACGGCAAAACCGTGCAGAAGCTGATTCAGAAACTGTTCATTCGCTAAACGCTGGTCACCGCCGGGTAATAACAACAATGCACCCAAGCCTGACTGAAACACCCGCGCTGTCGCGCCGCGGCCTGCTGAAATTCAGCCTCGGCGCCACCGCATTCCTCGCCACCGCCGGCCTCGGCGCCAGCCTCAGTGGCTGCTCGTCGAGCATCGCCGCCAACGGTTTTGTCTCACTGCGCGACGGCGATCTGCTGTTTCTGCGCGCGCTGATTCCGGTGATGCTCGACGGCGCCGTCGCGGCCGAGAAGCTGCCGACTGCAGTCGATGGCACGCTCAAGTCGCTGGACTACAGCCTCGATCACCTGTCACCGGAAATGCTCAAGCTCACCCGACAACTGTTCGACGTGCTGGGCATGGCCGTCACCCGCGGGCCGCTCACCGGCATCTGGGGCAGTTGGGAAAACGCCAGCCCCGCGGGCATGCGGCATTTTCTCGAGCGCTGGGAAAACAGCTCATTGAGCCTGTTGCGCATGGGCCATAGCTCGCTGCAGCAGATGGTGATGATGGCGTGGTACACGCGCCCGGAGTCCTGGGCGCATTGCGGTTATCCGGGCCCGCCCAGCGTTTGAAATCGGCGGCGCGGCCTTCGCGAGCAGGGTCGCTCCCGCAGAGGCAATGCATTTCAAATGTGGGAGCGAGCCTGCTCGCGAAGAGGCCAGTCGCCACACCTTGCATCCAAGAATAATAAAAGAGAGCCCGACCGATGCCCGTACCCGATCCTTTCCGCGAAGGCCTCGCCCGCGGCTGGAAAACCTACAACGGTTCGCAACTGACCGACGACCTGACCCTTGAAGCCGACGTAGCGATCATCGGCAGCGGCGCTGGCGGCGGTACCACTGCGGAAATTCTCAGCGCGGCCGGCTACAAAGTCCTGCTGATCGAAGAAGGCCCGCTGAAAACCAGCTCCGACTTCAAACTGCTTGAGGCCCAGGCCTACTGCAGCCTCTATCAGGAAGGCATCGGGCGCATGAGCAAGGACGGTGCGATCACCATCCTGCAAGGCCGCGCGGTCGGCGGCACGACGCTGATCAATTGGACTTCGAGCTTCCGCACTCCCGATCCGACCCTCGAACACTGGGCTCGGGAACACAACGTCAAAGGCCACAGCCCGGCCGAAATGGCACCGTGGTTCGAAAAAATGGAGCAGCGTCTCGGCGTCGCGCCATGGCGGGTGCCGCCGAATGCCAATAATGACGTGATCCGCAAAGGCTGCGAACAGCTCGGCTACAGCTGGCATGTGATCCCGCGCAACGTGCGCGGCTGCTGGAATCTGGGTTATTGCGGCATGGGCTGCCCGGCCAATGCCAAGCAATCGATGCTGGTCACGACCATTCCGGCGACGTTGGAAAAGGGTGGCGAGCTGCTGTATCTGGCGCGCGCCGAGAAACTGCTGATCAACGGCGACAAGGTGGCCGGTCTGCAATGCGTGGCCATGGACGAGCGCTGCGTCGAGCCGACCGGTCGGCGCATCACCGTTCAGGCGCGGCATTACGTGCTGGCGGGCGGCGGCATCAACAGCCCGGCGCTGCTGCTGCGTTCGGACGCGCCGGACCCGTATGAGAATCTTGGCAAGCGTACGTTCCTGCACCCGGTGAACATGTCCGCCGCGCGCTTTGACGAAGTCATCAACCCGTTCTACGGCGCGCCGCAGTCGATTTATTCCGACCATTTCCAATGGAAGGACGGCACCACCGGGCCGATGGCCTTCAAACTCGAAGTGCCGCCACTGCACCCGGCGCTGGCGGCGACCTTGCTCGGCGGCTTCGGTGCGGAAAATGCGCAGCACATGGCCGATCTGCCGCACACCCACGCCATGCTCGCCTTGCTGCGCGACGGTTTTCACCCGGACAGCACTGGTGGCGCGGTCGAACTGCGCGGCGACGGTTCGCCGGTGCTCGACTATCAGGTTTCGCCCTACGCCTGGGACGGTCTGCGCCGGGCCTTTCACGTCATGGCGGAAATCCAGTTCGCCGGTGGCGCGAAATCGGTGATGCCGATGCATGCCGACGCCCGCTACGTGAACACCCTGGCTGAAGCGCGCAGCCTGATCGACGGGCTGAGCCTTGAGCTGTATCGCACGCGCCTGGGCAGCGCCCATGTGATGGGCGGCTGCGCCATGGGTGAGGATGTCAAAAGCGCGGTGACCGACAGTCTCGGGCGCCATCACCAATTGGCCAATCTGTCGATTCACGACGGCTCGCTGTTCCCCACCAGCATTGGCGCCAACCCGCAACTGTCGGTGTATGGCCTGACCGCGCAACTCGCGACGTCCCTCGCCGATCGGCTGAGAAACCCATGAAAAAACCGATGATTGCCGGCGTCTATAGTGCGTTCTTACCCAACACGCGACTTGGCCGACCGGTTAGGCTGCGATACCATCCGACTCCCCAACGGACTCCCGCCAGGACGACGCGATGAACCGAGTGTTGTACCCAGGTACCTTCGACCCTATTACCAAGGGCCATGGCGATCTGGTCGAACGCGCCTCGCGCCTGTTCGACCATGTGATCATTGCTGTCGCCGCCAGCCCGAAAAAGAACCCGCTGTTCCCGCTGGAACAGCGCGTGGAACTGGCGCGCGAAGTCACCCGGCACTTGCCGAACGTGGAAGTGGTCGGTTTCTCGACGCTGCTGGCGCATTTCGCTAAAGAGCAGAACGCCAATGTGTTCCTGCGTGGTTTGCGCGCGGTGTCGGACTTCGAATACGAATTCCAGCTGGCCAACATGAACCGCCAGCTGGCGCCGGATGTGGAGAGTCTGTTCCTCACGCCGTCGGAACGCTATTCGTTCATTTCCTCGACGCTGGTACGGGAAATTGCCGCGCTGGGCGGCGATATCAGCAAGTTCGTCCACCCGGCCGTGGCCGATGCGCTGACCCTGCGCTTTAAAAAGTAACGACCGTTCAAACGGCGCCCGCGTGCACTGCGGGCGCCAATGCGGCACAATTGCGCGCATTGATTTATAGCGCCCGGGCCTGCCGCCCCGGCTGGAGTTAGCATGTCCCTGATCATCACCGACGATTGCATCAACTGCGACGTCTGCGAACCCGAGTGCCCGAACGCCGCCATCTCCCAAGGCGAAGAGATCTACGTGATCGACCCCAACCTGTGCACCCAGTGCGTCGGCCACTACGACGAACCGCAGTGCCAGCAGGTCTGCCCGGTGGATTGCATTCCGCTGGACGAAGCCCATCCGGAGACTGAAGAGCAGTTGATGGAGAAGTACCGCAAGATCACGGGCAAGGCCTGATTTTTCAGTGCCTGTACCGACGCCATCGCGAGCAAGCTCACTCCTACATTGGAACGTATTTCAACTGTAGGAGTGAGCCTGCTCGCGATAGGGCCATCAGCCACACTGCTGAAATCTGATCAGCTCACTCGCGCTGCTCAAACCCCTCCCCCGTACACCCCAGACAGCGCACAAACGCCGCCTTCGCCGGGTCGACCACCAGCGCCTGCCCCGCATCGCCGACCCCGCCGCCCAGCGCGGTGAACGGTAACGACACGACAAATGCCCCGGCCCCGATCACCGTCGCCACGACCAATAACGGCCGAGCGATCAGCAGATCGCCGAGCATGGCGTAGGCCGGTGGGTTCTGGATGGTGTAGCGCGGATCACCGCTGCCGTTTTCCGAGGCCCGGGCAACCAGACTGGAACACAACAGCAGCGTGACGAAGAGGACTTGCAGGCATTTCATGGCGCGATCCTTCGGGCTGAGCAGTGAGACTTCTCACTATAGACCCAAGGATTTTTTCAGGTCTGGCAGCGCGGGCAGAACACACTGGCGCGCTGCCCAAGCTTCACCTCACGCAGGCCGGTGCCGCAGATCTTGCAGTGTTCACCGCCGCGGCCGTAGACAAACAGCTCCTGCTGGAAATACCCCGGCTGCCCGTCGCCGCCGATGAAATCACGCAATGTGGTGCCGCCGCGCTCGATCGCTGCGGCGAGGATGCGTTTGATCTCGATCGCCAGCTTCAGATAGCGCCCTCGGGAAATTCCGCCGGCCGCGCGACGCGGGTCGATCCCGGCGGCAAACAGCGCTTCGGTCGCGTAGATATTGCCGACCCCGACCACCACGGCGTTGTCCATGATGAACGGCTTGACCGCCATCGCCCGCCCGCGCGACGGCTGAAACAACCGCTCGCCATCGAACAGATCGGTCAGCGGTTCCGGCCCGAGGCGAATCAGCAATTCATGGTTGAGCGGATCGCTGCTCCACAACATCGCACCGAAACGCCGCGGATCGGTGTAGCGCAGCGCCAGCCCCGACTCCAGCTCGATGTCGACGTGCTCGTGCTTGAGCGCCGGCAACCCGGATTCGACCAGACGTAGATTGCCCGACATGCCCAGATGGCTGATCAGCGTGCCGACCTCGGCATTGATCAACAGGTACTTGGCGCGGCGCTCGACCAGCACGATGCGCTGTCCCGACAGGCGCACGTCGAGGTCTTCGGGGATCGGCCAGCGTAGCCGCCGATCCCGCACGATCACCCGGCTGACGCGCTGGCCTTCCAGATGCGGGGCAATGCCGCGGCGGGTGGTTTCGACTTCCGGCAGTTCAGGCATGCTGTCCTCGAATCAATGCGCGCCGAGGTCGCGGATCGTTTGCTTGAGGGTTTCGAAGTCGTAATCCGATAGACCGACGTAGTCGAGCACCAGCGGGCCGACGGCGTTCCACTCGAAGTCTTCGGTCTGGTTGCCCAGCACCCGGTACGACGCGCAGATGTTTTCGGCCATTTTCAGAATCGCCAGGAGGTTTTTCAGCTGACTGTTCTTCGACGACTCGTCGCTGAAAATCGCCAAAGCGTTGTGGTGATTGGCGATGGCTGCGCTGACATGTTCCGGCAACCGCCAGGATTTCGCGGTGTAATAACCGACCACGGCATGGTTGGTGTTGAACACACGGTTTTCCGTGTCGACCACCCGGCATTCCGGGCTGGCGCTGGCGTAGGCCTCTTCGAGTACGGTCATGTAATCGGGGAAGCGCTGCAGCATCAACGGCACGCCACAATCGTGGAACAGCCCCAGCGCATAGGCTTCATCGCCGGCCTGGGTGCCGATGCGCTTGGCCAGGGTCAGGCAGGTCATCGCCACATCCTGAGCGGTGTCCCAGAAACGATTAAGGGTGACGATGGTGTCGTCATTCATTTCGCCCTTGATCGACTGCGCGTTGATCAGGTTGATGATCGAACGGCTGCCCAGCAGGTTCACTGCGCGCTGGATCGAGGTGATCTTGTTGCTCAGGCCGTAATAAGGCGAATTGACGATCTTCAGCAGCGCGCCGGACAGGCCTGGGTCCTGGGAGATCAGCTTGGCGATCACCTCCAGGTCCGGGTCGGGCATGTATTGCTCCATTTGCAGATCCACCATGATCTGCGGTTGCGCCGGCACACTGATGCCTTGCAGCGATTGTTGAATCTGTTCGGTGGTCAGCTCTTGGGACATAAGTACACACTCTGGGACAGGCGGCGATTCTAACCGCTGAAACCGCACGGCGACACACCGACGGGCACATCGCCGGAACTTTCATTCAAGCCCAGGCTTCGGACTGTGTGAGGCCCGCTGCACTTTTCACGTTCGGCGCGGTGAAAAATTCCCACAGACTCAGGAGCTTATCGATGGCTAATTCCCTGAACGGCAAACGCGTCGCTTTTTTGGTAACCGATGGTTTCGAACAGGTGGAACTGACAGGTCCCAAGGACGCCCTCGACCAGGCCGGCGCGCAGACCGAAATCCTCTCGGCGAAATCCGGCACGGTCAAAGGCTGGAATCATGACCAGCCGGCGGACGACTTCCCCGTCGCCAATACCTTCCAGGCCGTCAACATCGATCAATACGACGCCGTGGTCCTGCCCGGCGGTGTGCAGAACTCGGACACCATCCGCATCGATGAAAATGCCCAGCAACTGGTCAAGTCCGCCGCGTCGGCCGGCAAGCCGATCGCGGTGATCTGTCATGGCGGCTGGCTGCTGATTTCCGCGGGGCTGGTCGATGGCAAGACCATGACCAGTTACAAAACCCTCAAGGACGATCTGGTCAATGCCGGTGCCAACTGGGTTGATCAGGAAGTGGTCAAGGACGGCAAGCTGATCAGCAGCCGCCAGCCGGACGATGTGCCGGCGTTCAGTCAGGCTTTGATCGACGCTCTGGCTGCGTAATCTCCGGCCCCCCTTTCGCGAGCAGGCTCGCTCCCACTGGTATTCGCGATACCAATGTGGGAGCGAGCCTGCTCGCGAAGGCGCCATCAGCGTTTCATCGCATCCACGGCCCTGCGCAAACTTCAACACGCTATACTCCCGCTCTTTTTTCCGGAGCGACGTCATGTCCCTGCCTAGCTTGCGCCTCAAAGCCAACGCCGACCGTCGCCTGCGCGCCGGTCACCTGTGGGTCTACAGCAACGAAATCGATGTAGCCGCGACCCCGCTGCACGGCTTCAATGCCGGCGATCAGGCCATCCTCGAAGCTGCGGGTGGCAAGCCGTTGGGCATCGTCGCGATGAGCCCGAACAACCTGATCTGTGCCCGCCTGCTGTCGCGCGACATCAAGGTTGCGCTGGACAAATCCTTGCTGGTGCACCGTTTGAACGTGGCACTATCGCTGCGCGAGCGTTTGTTCGACAAGCCGTTCTATCGCCTGGTCTACGGCGATTCCGACCTGTTGCCGGGTCTGGTGGTCGACCGTTTCGGCGACATTCTTGTAGTGCAGATTGCTTCGGCGACCATGGAAGCGCACAAGGACGACGTGATCGCCGCCCTGACCCAAGTGCTCAAGCCAAGCGGCATTCTGTTCAAGAACGACTCCGCCGCCCGTGATGCCGAAGGTCTCAACCGCTACGTCGAGACGGTGTTCGGTCTGGTTCCGGAATGGGTTGCGCTGGAAGAGAACGGCGTTAAATTCGAAGCGCCGGTGATTCAGGGGCAGAAAACCGGCTGGTTCTACGATCACCGCATGAATCGCGCTCGCCTCGCTCCTTACGCTAAAGGCAAACGCGTCCTCGACCTCTACAGCTACATCGGTGGCTGGGGTGTGCAAGCGGCCGCATTCGGCGCCAGCGAAGTGTTCTGCGTCGATGCTTCGGCGTTCGCCCTCGACGGCGTTGAGCGTAACGCGGCGCTGAACGGTTTCGCCGACAAGATGACCTGCATCGAAGGCGATGTTTTCGAGGCCCTGAAAGAGCTGAAAGCCAGCGAAGAGCGTTTCGACGTGATCGTTGCCGACCCGCCAGCCTTCATCAAGCGCAAGAAAGACATGAAAAACGGCGAAGGCGCTTACCGTCGCCTGAACGAGCAAGCCATGCGCCTGCTCAACAAGGACGGCATCCTGGTCAGCGCGTCGTGCTCGATGCACCTGCCCGAGGACGATCTGCAGAACATCCTGCTGACCAGTGCCCGTCACCTGGATCGCAACATTCAGCTGCTGGAGCGTGGCGGGCAGGGTCCGGACCACCCGGTACACCCGGCCATCGCCGAAACTCGCTACATCAAGAGCATTACCTGCCGCCTGCTGCCCAACAGCTGATTCGCGCGGATAACGGGGGAGCCAGCAGGCTCCCCCGTTTGCTTGTACACCGCCCGGTGTGTTTTTTTCGACCTGTTCTGCAAACTTCCTACAATTACTTTCCTCCAGTCATGCAGGACGTTTCTCTTCGCCTTTCAATTAGCGAAACTTCGCCTACAAGTTAATTTAAGTACAAAGACAGCTCTGACAAAATTACTGGAATTTTCCTACCGAATATCTGCTTGCCAATAATCCATTACAAACTATTATGAAGTTGTCACCACGAGGTGACTTCAACTATCAATGAACATGGAGTTCACATTATGAAAAGCATTTCTCTGGAAAGTAAAAAACTCGCAAACCTGGCTTTTCTGGTTGCCGCTAAAGCCCGCTAAGTAAGGCAGGACGCCGGGAGTGCCGGCACCCGGCGTCCTTTTGACTTTACCCAGAGTGAATACCCTCATGCACATCAATCCCTTTCTCTTCATATTGCCGCGCCCTTCCGGACAAGTCATATGGAATTATAGAGACCACACTCAATATGAACTTGAGCTGGACTACACAATTCGTCTTGCGCAATTAGTCGACAATCCCGAACTGTACGACCCGCATAACATCATAGACACACAACTATTGAATGCAGGCATTCTAACTATTTCAAAACTCGACAATTCATCCTGGGGCTGGGACGAACTGTCGAAGATCTATCATATCGGCACCCAGAATATTCCCTGTGAACATACGCCACAGAATATCCAGGAGTGGTCCAGACATTATCTGGCCCACTGCAATGAAGTGCTCGCCGCACCGCCACCGACGACTGATCGTCCGGGATGCAAGGCAGACCGACGCATTGCTCTGCCCCGGCCCCGCGCCTTGAAAGACGAGAGCCTGATGCGCGCCCTGCTGCAGCGCAAAACCTGTCGGACCTACACAGGCGCAGCGGTCACGCTGGATGATCTCGGTACGCTGCTTTATCTGTCTTTCGGTTATCTCGAAGAACGCGAGCATGACCGCGACGACAGCATCGCCCACGGACTCGGCGCCCGTCGGAGCAGCCCTTCCGCTGGCGGGCTGAATGCCTGCGAAGCCTTTCTGCTGGTGCAGAACGTCGATGGCCTGGAGCCGGGCGTCTACAGCTACCACCCGGCCGAACATTCACTGAGCACGGTCAATCCTTTGCCAGCACCCGCGCTGGGCCAATTGCTCGCTGGCCAGCATTTCATCAATAACCTGCCCTTGGGTGTGTTCATCACCGCGCGTTTTGACCGGCTCTGGTGGAAATACGAACACTCACGGGCCTACCGCATGGCCTTCGTCGAAGCCGGCCACCTGTCGCAATCCTTCCAGTTGGTCGCCACCGCGCTCGGCCTCAATACCTGGCTGACCGGTGCGTTTGCCGATCAGCAGGTCGAAGCCCTGCTTTCGCTTGCGGGGAGTGCCGAACAACCGCTGTTCTTCGTCGGCTGTGGGCAAAGCGGCGGCCAAGCGATGTGCGACGAGATGCATCAACTGCTGAGCGAGGGCCAAGCATGAGCCTGACGACTGCAGAGCCGGATGAGGCGCCCGTGTCATGGGCACTGAAGTTCACCCTCAAGGATTGGGAAAGCCGCGCCTCGGTGCGCAGCAGTACCCATGACTATCTGTTACCGGACGATGTGGCCGCGCAGCTGCAAACCCGTCACTGGTTTCCCCCGGCCTTCATTCCCTATCTGGCGCACCCGGCCATCCAGGCGGCAGGGCGCGACGTGCAGCATCGATTGTCCGCCAACCATCTGGTGCACTTTCTCGATTACACCACCCTGCTCGAACACCGCATCGTCAATCGCGCCGTGGAAGTGATCGTGCACCGTGAGTTGCCGGTTTTCGTGCCGCTGGCGATGAAACACGCGGCGTTGCAGCTCTATACCGACGAGGGCTACCACGCGTTGTTCTCCAATCGGCTGGCTGAGCAGATCGCCGGTTTCTATGGCATCAGCGGGCGTCCGGCACTGCCCAAGCGCATCGCACGCCTCAACGCCTTGATCGCCCGCACTCCGGAAAAGCACCGACCACTGGCATGGTTTCTGCTCGGCTTCGTCTCGGAAACCATCATTGCCCGCGAGCTGCTGGACGTGTGCCGCGACAGCCTGGTGTCCAGCGTAAGCGACATGCTGCGCGACCACCTGACCGACGAGGCCCGCCACAGTCGTTATTTCGCCGAAGTGTTCCATTACCTCTGGCTGTCGATGCTCAGCCGCCAGCGCACCTTCGTCAGCAGGACCTTGCTGGAAATCATCGGTATTTTTTTCGAGGCCGACGAACGCTGGTTGCAACAGGGCCTGCGCGGCGCGGGCATAGCCGAGACGGACGTAATGGAAATAGTCAGCGGCATGGCCAACGTGCAGGCCAATCGCGCACGGGCGCGATCAGGTGCCATCGCTACGCTGGATGCACTGCGCAAGGCCGGTTTTTTTGCATTGCCCCATAACCAGACACTTTTTGCCAGGGCAGGACTGATCGATGCATAAGGCAACCTCCGTGGTAACCGTCAGGCAGCGCCGCGCAGCGGTGGGCCTGTTGCTGGCGATGGTGCTGCTTGGCGTGTTCCCGCTGGATGTGTTGCTGCCCTCGTTTCCGGCATTGGCGGCGCACTTTGCCCGTTCACCGGCAGACATTGCGCTGTCGATCAGCCTGTTTGCGGTGGGCATCGCGTTTGCCCAGTTGCTGATCGGCCCCCTGTCCGACGTGATCGGCCGCAAGGGCTTGCTGCTGGCGGGCATGAGCGTGTCGATGCTCGGCGCAGTCGGTTGCGTGATGACCAGCGATTACACCCTGTTCCTGGTGTTCCGGGTCATGCAAGCAGTGGGGTGCGGATGCTTTGTGCTGTCTCAGGCGCTGGTGCAGGATCTGTTCGAAGGGGCTGAACGCGACCGGCTGCGCATCCTGATGGTTACGGCCACCGGAATTTTCATCTCGGTGTCGCCGCTGGCAGGCACCTTTCTGCAGGCTACGCTCGGCTGGCGCGGCAGTTTCTGGGTGTTCACGGCGCTGTCCGCCGTGGTGCTGGTCAAGGCCTGGGTGTTTTTGCAAAACAGCCGGCCGGCCGAAAGTGGTGCACGGGTCGGCTTCATCCGCGCCTATCGCCGCGTATTGGGTGACTTTGAATTTGTCGGTTACTGGCTGATCTCGGCGTTTGCCTTCGCCTGCCATTTCTCTTTCATCGTGATCTCACCACTGATCTTCATGGATCAACTGCAGCTCGCGCCGTATGACTTTTCGTTGATTCTGCTGCTATACGGTGCCGCTTATGTCGTCGGTGGCATTCTTGCCGCGGTGCTGAACCGGCGCATCGCCCCGGTGCAGCAGATATTCACCGGGCTCGGCCTGATATTGCTGGCGGGGCTGGCAATGCTGTATCTGGCCGCCGAGCATGCGCTGGCCCCGGTCACGGTGCTGATTCCGATGCTGATCTGCACCGCTGGCACCACCATCGCCCGCCCTGCCGCAACATCGCGGGCCATGAGCCTGTTTCCTGACAACGCCGGTACCTCGGCTTCGGCGGGCAGCACGATCATCTTCATTTGCGGCGGGCTGATCAGCGCGTTGATCAGCCTCAGCCCAGGCAATCTGCAAGCGACGCTGGGTTATTGCTTCGTGCTGCTGAGCGCAATAGCGCTGCTGCTCAACCACCGGCTCAGCCGGCGTGCGAGCAACCTTGCTGCCAGTGCCTTGGCGCAGAGCGGCGGCGATTGAAGCTGCCAGTCGTCATTCCACACCGACCGCAGCACGTTGCGCCATTCCCTCCAGACGCCAGCGGTGTAGAATCGCCTCATTCATCGCCATTCATCCCCGGCGGGTTTATGAGCTCAGGCTGAGACCAGCGGTGATCCCGCAACGTCATCGGCAGCTTCCGAAACACACGGCTATTTCCGCATGTTCCAGAGGTCCATAGAAGCTCACTCCCCTTTAGCACCTGATTAGCACCTGATTAGCCGCCCGGAGTGTTCCATGCCAGATTATCGTTCCAAAACATCCACCCACGGCCGCAACATGGCCGGCGCCCGCGCACTGTGGCGCGCCACGGGGATGAAGGATGACGACTTCAAAAAGCCGATCATCGCCATTGCCAACTCGTTCACCCAGTTCGTCCCGGGTCACGTACACCTGAAGGATCTGGGCCAACTGGTCGCCCGCGAAATCGAACGCGCCGGCGGTGTGGCAAAGGAATTCAACACCATTGCTGTGGATGACGGCATCGCCATGGGCCACGACGGCATGCTTTATTCGCTGCCGAGCCGCGAGATTATTGCCGACTCCGTCGAATACATGGTCAACGCCCACTGCGCCGACGCCATCGTCTGCATCTCCAACTGCGACAAGATCACCCCAGGCATGTTGATGGCAGCCCTGCGCCTGAACATTCCGGTGATCTTCGTTTCCGGCGGCCCGATGGAAGCCGGCAAGACCAAACTCGCTTCCCACGGCCTCGATCTGGTCGACGCCATGGTGATCGCCGCCGACTCCAGCGCTTCTGACGAGAAAGTCGCCGAGTACGAGCGCAGCGCCTGCCCGACGTGCGGTTCGTGCTCCGGCATGTTCACCGCCAACTCGATGAACTGCCTGACCGAAGCACTGGGCCTGGCCTTGCCGGGTAACGGTTCGACCCTCGCCACCCACAGCGATCGCGAGCAACTGTTCCTGCAGGCTGGCCGCACCATCGTCGAGCTGTGCAAGCGCTACTACGGCGAAAACGACGAGTCGGTGTTGCCGCGCAACATCGCCAACTTCAAGGCGTTCGAGAACGCGATGATGCTCGACATCGCCATGGGCGGGTCGACCAACACCATCCTGCACTTGCTCGCCGCCGCTCAGGAAGCCGAAATCGATTTCGACCTGCGCGACATCGATCGCCTCTCGCGCAGCGTTCCGCAGCTGTGCAAGGTTGCGCCGAACATTCAGAAGTACCACATGGAAGACGTGCACCGCGCCGGCGGCATTTTCAGCATCCTCGGTTCGCTGGCCCGTGGCGGCCTGCTGCACACCGACCTGCCGACCGTGCACAGCCGCAGCATGGAAGAAGCCATCGCCAAGTGGGACATCACCCAGACCAGCGACGAGGCTGTGCATCACTTCTTCAAGGCCGGCCCTGCGGGCATTCCGACGCAGACCGCATTCAGCCAGTCGACCCGTTGGGAAACCCTGGACGACGACCGTGAAAACGGCTGCATCCGCAGCTTCGAGCACGCCTACTCGAAAGAAGGTGGCCTGGCCGTGCTGTACGGCAACATCGCGCAGGACGGCTGCGTGGTGAAAACCGCGGGCGTCGACGAGTCGATTCACGTCTTCGAAGGTAACGCGAAGATCTTCGAAAGCCAGGACAGCGCCGTGCGCGGCATCCTCGCAGACGAAGTGAAGGAAGGCGACATCGTCATCATTCGCTACGAAGGCCCGAAAGGCGGTCCGGGCATGCAGGAAATGCTCTACCCGACTTCGTACCTCAAGTCCAAAGGGCTGGGCAAAGCCTGTGCCTTGCTCACTGACGGCCGTTTCTCCGGCGGCACGTCAGGCCTGTCCATCGGTCACGCTTCGCCAGAAGCTGCCGCCGGCGGCGCGATCGGTCTGGTGCAGGATGGCGACAAAGTGCTGATCGACATTCCGAACCGCTCGATCAACCTGTTGGTCAGCGACGAAGAACTGGCGGCACGCCGTGCCGAGCAGGACAAGAAAGGCTGGAAACCGGTCGAACAGCGCCCACGCAAAGTGACCACCGCCCTCAAGGCCTACGCCCTGCTGGCGACCAGCGCCGACAAGGGCGCAGTGCGCAACAAAGCGATGCTCGACGGGATTTAAAACAGCAAAACAGCTGCAAGGACCAAGCGGCAAGCTGCAAGCAAGAGCTGCGTTGCGCCTACCTTGATCGTTCCCACGCTCCGGCGTGGGAATGCCTCAAGGGACGCTCCGCGTCCAGTGACGCGGAGCGTCACGGGCTGCATTCCCACGCGGAGCGTGGGAACGATCAAATTTAAAACAGCTGCAAGTACCAAGCTGCAAGCTGCAAGCAGGAGCTGCGTTGCTCCTACTTGCAGCTTGTAGCTTGCCGCTATCAGCTGCTTTTATTGAATGTCCTCTGGTTTGACGATCACCCAGTTTTTATCCGCCGTCACCGGCAACCCTTCTTTGGCCTGCGCCGCAGCGTGCTTGGCCATCATGCCGTTCAACTGCGTCATGTACTTGTCCTTGCGGTTGATCCACAAGTGGATGCCGCCCTTGGCCACGTCGACATCGTGAAACAGCATGTAGCCGTCGCTGGTCGGGGTGTCGCCGCCGACCAGTACCGGTTTTTTCCATTCATTGATGTAGGTAAGGATCGCCGCGTGCTTGCCGGCCATCCACGTTGCCGGGGTCCAAAGGTACGGCGTCAGCTCCAGGCCGAGGTTGGCCTGCTCGTCATACTTGCCCGCGGTGATCTGCTTGCGCGCAGTAGTCAGTTCTTGCGTCTCGCGGTTTTTCAGCAGCAGGCTGACGCCAATGACGTTCTGCGGTTTGACGTTGTAGCCGTACTTCGGATCCGCCGCGACCATGCGCACCAGTTCTTCAGAGGCGGCGGTCATCACGTAGACCTCGATGCCGTTTTCCATCAGCTTGTTGTACAGCTCTTGCTGGCCAGTGAAGATCTTCGGCGGGTTGACGTCGAGTTTCTTCACCACATCGCCTTCGTAATAGGTCGCCGGCACCGGTTTGCCCGAGGCCATCAGCTCATCGACGTAGCCCTTGAGTTCCTTGAGGGTGAAGCCGGAAAACACCTGCGCGACCCACGGATAGCAGACCATGTCGTCGACTTCGCAGAGGCGATAGTAGTAACTGAACAGGCTTTCCTTGTGCTCGGCGGTGTCCTTGAACGGCATCAGTTTCAGCGACGGATCAAGTTTGTCGCGGGTGATCAGGCCCTTGTTTTCCATGAACGGCAGCAAGGATTCTTCGAGGTCGTAGCGGTAACTGGTGTTGTCCATGTCGAACACCGCGTAGTTACCCTTATTGGCATTGGCCGCGATCATCGCATCCAATGCCTTGGCCTGATCCGCCGGCCAGTGCTTGAGGTCCGTGGCCAAGGCCTGACCGACGAGGCCCGCCGCCAGTGCCACCGCCAACAACGTGCGTGCAATTCTCATAGCGCTACTCCCCGATCGAAAGAGTTCGACGCTAACAAATAAGTGTGACAGCCCTCGTCTGTCTGCGACCGTACACGTCCGTATCGCGCCAGATGCATTGCCGACAACGACACGGGCTTATTCCAAAAACGACGGACACCCAGCCATTTCGGTATTAAATCATTGCAAATCAAGCTGTTAGGCTTGCCGGTTCGCAGCAGCCCCGGATGGCTGTTGGCACAGTCTTTTCTGGAGTCGTCATGAATCTACCGTTGATTCTCAACCTGCTGGTGTTCCTCGCCCTGCTCGTCGGTCTGGCGCAAACCCGCCACACCACCTGGAGCCTGGCGAAAAAAGTCCTGCTGGCGCTGGTGCTCGGCGTGGCGTTCGGCGTGGCGCTGCACACGATTTATGGCGCCGGTAACCCGGTGCTGAAAGCCTCGATCGGCTGGTTCGATCTGGTCGGCAACGGCTACGTGCAGTTGCTGCAGATGATCGTCATCCCGCTGGTGTTCGCCTCGATCCTCAGCGCGGTGGCGCGTCTGCACAACGCTTCGTCGCTGGGCAAGATCAGCTTCCTGACCATCGGCACGCTGCTGTTCACCACCGCGATTGCCGCGCTGATCGGCATCGGTTTGACCAACCTGTTCGGCCTCACCGCCGAGGGCCTGGTTGCTGGCACGCAAGAGATGGCTCGTCTGCAAACCATTCAGAACGACTACGCTGGCAAGGTCGCCGACCTGAATGTGCCGCAACTGCTGCTGTCGTTCATTCCGCAGAACCCGTTCGCTGATCTGGCGCGGGCCAAGCCGACCTCGATCATCAGCGTGGTGATTTTCGCCGCATTCCTTGGCGTGGCTGCGCTGCAACTGCTCAAGGACGACGTCGAAAAAGGTCAGAAAGTGATCAACGCCATCGACACCCTGCAAGCCTGGGTAATGCGGCTGGTGCGGCTGGTGATGAAACTGACCCCGTACGGCGTGCTGGCGCTGATGACCAAAGTGGTCGCCGGCTCCAACCTGCAGGACATCATCAAGCTCGGCAGTTTCGTCGTGGTGTCGTACCTGGGTCTGGGCCTGATGTTCGTGGTCCACGGCGTGCTGGTGTCGGCGGCCGGGATCAACCCGCTGCGGTTCTTCCGCAAGATCTGGCCGGTGCTGACGTTCGCGTTCACCAGCCGTTCGAGCGCAGCGACCATCCCGCTGAGCATCGAAGCGCAGACCCGGCGCCTGGGCATTCCATCGTCGGTGGCGAGTTTCGCTGCATCGTTCGGCGCGACCATCGGCCAGAACGGTTGCGCCGGCCTGTACCCGGCCATGCTGGCAGTGATGGTTGCACCGACCGTGGGCATCAACCCGCTCGACCCGCTTTGGATCGCCACGCTGGTGGCGATTGTGACCTTGAGTTCAGCGGGCGTGGCCGGGGTCGGCGGCGGCGCGACCTTCGCCGCGCTGATCGTGCTGCCGGCGATGGGTTTGCCGGTGTCGCTGGTGGCGCTGCTGATTTCGGTTGAGCCGTTGATCGACATGGGCCGTACGGCGTTGAATGTCAGTGGTTCGATCACCGCGGGTGCGATTACCAGTCAGGTGATGCAGCAGACTGACAAGGCATTGCTGGATGCCGATGAGCATGCGGAACTCGCTCAGGCTTGATTAGCGCCTGACAGACCGCTATCGCGAGCAGGCTCACTCCTACATCTGGAATGCGTTCCCCCTGTAGGAGTGAGCCTGCTCGCGATGCTCTTAGCCCTTCTCCCAAATCTCGAAGTTGTACGCGGGTTTTTCGCCCTCAGCCGCGTTCGGCACGTTCGACACCAACTTCCACTGGTTCAAATCAAACTCCGGAAACCACGCATCCCCTTCCGGGCTCAGCGCAACGCGGGTCAGGTACAGACGATCCGCTTGGGCCAGCCCTTGCGCATACAACTGCGCGCCGCCAATCAGCATCAACTCATCGACGCCTTGCTCTTTCGCCCATTCTTCGGCGCGAGCGACGGCGGCGTCCAGCGATGGATAGACCTCGGCGCCTTCGAGCGACAAATCGGTTTGGCGGCTGACGACGATGTTCAAGCGCCCCGGCAACGGTCGACCGAGCGAATCCCAGGTCTTGCGGCCCATAATGATCGGCTTGCCGAGGGTCATGGCCTTGAAGTATTTGAAATCCCCCGGCAGGTGCCAGGGCATGCTGTTGTCGACGCCGATCACACGGTTTTCACCGAGCGCTGCGATCAGGCTGAGGGGCAGTGATTTAGTCATGTCGGCGAGGATACCAGAGCCGCGCTTACCCCGATAAGCGCCACAGCGGTTATGCTCAACGCTCATTTAAGCGACGGGACGCCGCGTGACTGAACTGACTCCACTGCAAAACCTCTGGCTCAGCGAAACCATCCGCCTGCGCGAAGAATACGCAGGCCCCCTCGATGACCTGGAAGCCAATCGCCTGGCGCGCACCGGTGGCGGCGATCTGCCGAGCCGCATTCAGCGCCGGGCGCGCTGGTTGGCCGACCGCGACGGGCTGACGCCGGCACTCCAGCACTGGCTGCAAGGCGCTCGTCTGGCATTGGTGCTGCTAAGCATTTTCGCCGTGTTGAGCGGCGCCGGGCTGGCCTTCGCCGCGCTGGGGCAAACCCCGGTCAACGTCTTCTGGGCCTTGGGCAGCCTGCTCGGGCTGAATTTTATTCTGCTGTTGAGCTGGGCGCTGGGCCTGGTGGTTGCCGGTGAACAGGGTGCGACGCTGGGCCGCGTGTGGCTGTGGCTCAGCGAAAAGCTCGCTCGCGACGCCAAAGCCGCGCAACTGGCGCCGGCGCTGCTGTTGCTGCTGCAACGCCGCAAACTCAATCGCTGGGCACTCGGCACGCTGGTCAACGGTTTATGGTTGCTGGCCATGCTCAGTGCCCTGGTCGTACTGCTGATGCTGATGGCCACCCGACGCTACGGCTTCGTCTGGGAAACCACGATTCTCAGCGCCGACACCTTTATCCACATGACCCGGACCTTGGGCAGCCTGCCGGCGCTGCTCGGCTTCAATGTGCCGACGGTCGAGATGATTCGCGCCAGCGGCGACGCGGCGCTGGATATCGAAAGCGCCCGACAGGCTTGGGCGACCTGGCTGGTCGGGGTGCTGGTGGTTTACGGCGTGCTGCCGCGCCTGCTGTTGACGCTGCTGTGCTGGTGGCGCTGGAACCGCGGCAAAGCCGCGCTGCGTCTGGACCTCAACCTGCCCGGCTACGCGCAGTTGCGCGAGCGGCTGATGCCGACCAGCGAACGCCTCGGCATCAACGACCCTGAGCCGGCGCAACTGCACCGCGTCGAAAGCAGCGTCGGCGAGCTCGCCAGCGAAGGCGCGCTGCTGGTCGCCATCGAACTCGACGAACAGCGTCCATGGCCGCCCGCGTTACCCAAAAGCGTCAGCAACGCCGGCATCCTCGACAGCCGCGAATCGCGGCACAAGCTCCTCGAACAACTCAGCCGCTTTCCCCCGGCACGCCTGGCAATTGCCTGTGATCCACGGCGCTCGCCGGATCGCGGCAGCCTCGCGCTGATCGCCGAGCTGGCGCGCAGTGCCGGCGCCACCCGCGTCTGGCTGCTGCAAGCGCCGCCCGGCGAAGCGCTGGATGCCGATCGTTTGGGCGACTGGCATGTCGCCCTGCAACAGCTGGAGCTGCCTTTCGCCGATTGCGCGCCGCTGAACTGGCTGGAGACGGGCCATGATTGATCTGCGTAAAGCGCCGCTGAAACTCGCGGTCGTCGGCCACACCAACGTCGGCAAGACCTCACTGCTGCGCACGCTGACCCGCGATGTCGGCTTCGGCGAAGTCTCCCATCGCCCGAGCACCACGCGACATGTCGAAGGCGCACGGTTGTCGGTGGACGGCGAACCGCTGCTCGATCTCTACGACACGCCGGGGCTGGAAGATGCCATCGCCCTGCTGGATTTTCTCGAACGCCTGGAACGCCCCGGCGAACGCCTCGACGGCCCTGCGCGGCTGGCGCGGTTTCTCGATGGCAGCGAGGCGCGCCAGCGTTTCGAGCAGGAAGCGAAAGTGCTGCGGCAACTGCTCGCCTCCGACGCCGGCCTGTATGTGATCGATGCCCGCGAACCGGTATTGGCCAAGTACCGCGATGAGCTGGAAGTGCTCGCCAGTTGCGGCAAACCGCTGCTGCCGGTGCTGAATTTCGTCAGTAGCGCCAACCATCGCGAACCCGATTGGCGCGAAGCGCTGGCACGCTTGGGCCTGCATGCGCTGGTGCGTTTCGACAGCGTGGCGCCGCCGGAAGATGGCGAGCGGCGCTTGTATGAAAGCCTGGCGCTGCTGCTGGAAACCGCCCGCCCGCAACTCGAGCGACTGATCGCTGATCAACAGGCCCAGCGCCTCGCCCGTCAGCACAGTGCTGCACGCTTGATCGCCGAATTGTTGATCGACTGCGCCGCCTGCCGACGCAGCGTGGTCAGCGAGGCGGAGCAGGAACAGCAGGCGATCAGCGAACTGCGCAAGGCAGTCCGTCAGCGTGAGCAGAAATGCGTCGAGGCGTTGCTCAAACTCTACGCGTTCCGTACGCAGGACGCGGCAGCCAGTGATTTGCCGTTGCTCGACGGCCGCTGGGGCGATGACCTGTTCAACCCGGAAACCCTGAAACAGCTTGGCGTACGGGTCGGCGGCGGGATCGCGGCAGGCGCGGCCGCCGGGGCCGGCGTCGATCTGCTGGTCGGCGGCATCACCCTCGGCGCAGCGGCGCTGGCCGGGGCGATCGCCGGCGGCGCCCTGCAAACGGCGCGCAGTTATGGCAGCCGCTTGCTCGGCAAGATCAAAGGCCAGCGGGAATTGACCGTGGATGATGGCGTGTTGCGGCTGTTGGCGTTGCGGCAGCGGCAGTTGGTCTTGGCCCTCGATCAACGCGGGCATGCGGCGATGGATGCGGTTCAGGTTGCAACGCCTGTGGATAAAACCTGGCGCGAAGGCAAGTTGCCGGAAGCCTTGAACAAGGCCCGGGCGCATCCGCAGTGGTCGTCGCTCAATCCGCATCCGAAGCTGAATCAGGCGGAGCGGCAGGAGCAGGTTGAGTCGTTAGCCAAAGAGCTCTAGTGCCTGGCCTGGCCACATCGCTGGCAAGCCAGCTCCCACAGGTTTTTCGGTGAATACAATTTTTGTGATCAGCCGAGATCCCTGTGGGAGCTGGCTTGCCAGCGATGGCAGCAACCCGGTTCCAAGACCTAAGCAGCCAGCAATCGCGCCGCTTTCTCTTTCAGCACAACCAAATCAATCACCGGCACCGCCACCTCCTTCGCCAACTCATCCCACTGGCGCATCCGCAGGCTCAGCGCACACAACGGATCCCGCGCAAACACATCCGCCTCAGCCTCCGTCATCACCCCGCCCTGATACGTCAGCGTGCGCCGACTAGCCTCACTCAAGCGCTCGAAATACCCCGGTTCACGCAGCGTCAGATAACGCTTGGCCTGAACGTGATACTCCACCAGCCGTGCCAGCCGTTCGCTGAAACCCGCCTCACGCAAATAATCCGCACCCAGCCGCTCATGGCTGACCACGCCATAGCCGCCCATGTGCTGCGCGCTCTCGGCGCACAAATGGCCGATGTCGTGGAAGAACGCCGCGAGCACCACTTCATCATCGCAACCCGCAGCCATGGCCAGCTCGGCCGCTTGCGACATGTGTTCAAGCTGCGACACCGGTTCGCCGATGTAATCGCTGGCGCCGAAGCGTTCGTACAAGCCGAACACCCGCGCCACTACTTGTTCCGGAGTCATGCCCCCTCCAGCAACTGCGCAAGGTTGCGCTCGGCCATGGCCGGGCCCACGCTCATGCCGACGCCGGTGTGCATCAGCGCCACGCTCAAGCCCGGTGCCGGGCGCAGGAATGAAAACGGCCCCGGCCCGCGAGCACCATAGACACCCTGCCAGCGCTCGACCACTTGCACCTTGCAACCGAGGGTCTGCTCGGCGAGTTCGAGCATCCAGTTATCCACTTGCTCGGCGTTGAACGGCGAAGGATCGCTGCCGTAGTGGTGCGAGTCGCCGATGATCAGTTCGCCATACGGCGTCGGGCTGATCAGCAGGTGAATGCCCTTGTCGTGCAGATGCGGTTGCTCGCGCAGGATCTGTGCCTGCACTGCTGCCGCTTCGGGCAGATCGGCGAAGGCGCCGTAGTGCACGCAGCTCAGCCCGGTGAGCAAGGCGTGTTGCAGGTTCAGTTCAGTGTGCGGTTTGGCGCGGAGCATTTGCAGGCGGCAGATCTGCGGCTCGAGCGCGGCAATCGGCTCGGCGAGCAAGGTCTGATAATCGTGGCCGGAGCAGACGATGATCTGCGGTGCGCTAAAGCTGCCGGCGGTGCTGTGCAACCGCCCTGGCTCGACGTCGCGTACCAGGGTGCAGAAGTGGAACTCGACGCCGAGGCCGCGTCGCAGGTAGTCGATCAGCGCCGGGATTGCTTCACGCGAATACAGCTGTTGATCGTCCCGGCCATGCAGGGCGGCGCGGTGATGGCTGAACTGCCCCCCATACAGATCACGCAACGCAGCGCCGTGCAATAGCTCGACGTTGTAGCCGTGTTCCTGCGCACGACCGGCGCAAAACGCTTCGAGCAGATGCTCTTCGGCTTCGCTGCGGGCGAACAGGTAAGAACCGTTGCGCTTGATCTGCAGACCGGCGAGTTGCGCCCAGTCGCCCCAGATCTCGCGACTGGCCTTGGCCAGTTCGAGCATGGTGCCGGGCGGCTGGCCGGTGACCAGCGCCTGGCCGAAGTTGCGCACCGAGGCGCCGAGGGGCGTGGCGGTGCGTTCGAACACGGCGACTTTGAGCCCGCGCTTGGCCGCCGCGTAGGCGTGGGACAGGCCGAGGATGCCGGCGCCGACGATGAGCAGGTCTTTGTGGTGTGTCATTGAGAGGCACTCTGAATGCGCGACCGTAATCGCTGGCAAGCCAGCTCCCACAAGTATCGAGGTGTTCACAAATTACGTGTTCAGCGCAAAACCCTGTGGGAGCTGGCTTGCCAGCGATGAGGCCCTGTCAGTCGATAAAGATCTTACTTGGCAGCCACTTTCTCGGACTTGCCGTCATAGCGCTTGCGCCACTCGGTCAGGATCTCGTCACGATTCTTCGAGGCCCAGGCAAAGTCGTTCTTGATCAGACGCTGCTCGTAATCGGCGGGCAGTTCGGTCTGCGGCTTGGCGATCCCCGGCTGGGCGAGCACGGCGAAGTTCTCTTTGTACAGATCCATCGCCTCGGCGCTGGCGGAGAAATCGGCGAGTTTCTTCGCCGCCTCTTCATGCGGCGTGCCTTTGATCACGGCCGTCGCTTCGATCTCCCAGCCGAGGCCTTCCTTCGGCAGGATGATGTCCAGCGGCGCGCCCTGGCGCTTCAGTTGAACGGCCGGGTATTCAAAGGAAATGCCGATCGGGAATTCCCCTGCCGCCGCCAGTTTGCATGGCTTGGAACCGGAGTGAACGTACTGGCCGATGTTCTGGTGCAGGCCGTCCATATACGCCCAGCCCTGCTTCTCGCCGAAGGTTTGCAGCCAGGCGCTGACGTCGAGGAAACCGGTGCCGGAGGACGCCGGATTGGGCATGACGATCTTGCCTTTGTATTCAGGCTTGGTCAGGTCCTGCCAGCTTACTGGCTTGGTCAAACCCTGTTTCTCGGCCTCGACGGTGTTGAAGCAAATCGTCGCCGCCCACACGTCCATGCCGACCCAGGCTGGCGGATTGGCGGCGTCGCGGTAGTTCGCGCCGATCTTGCCGAGATCCTTCGGCGCGTAGCTTTGCAGCATGCCTTGCTGATCGAGAATCGCCAGGCTGGAAGCGGCAAGGCCCCACACCGCGTCAGCCTGCGGCCGCGCCTTTTCCGCGAGGAGTTTGGCGGTGATGATCCCGGTGGAATCGCGCACCCATTTGATCTCGACGTCAGGGTTGGCTTTCTCGAACGCTTCCTTGTAGGACTTCAACTGCTCGGCTTCGAGGGCGGTGTACACCGTCAACTCGGTTTTCGCCGCGAAGGCATTCAGGCTGAAAGAGGCGAGCACAGCAGCGGCCAGGGCCATAGGCTTGAACATGATCGTTTTCCTGTCTTTTGAGTTGAGGGCAGATGGAATCAGAGACCGGGCGCGGTTTGCCGCCAGGCCTGGGAACGGCGCAGCAAGCCGCGCGAAGCCCACGCCAGCAGCAAGGACACGCCCGCCGAGGTGAACAGAATCAGGGTCGACATCGCCGCCGCACCGCCGACGTTGCCGGCGTCGTCCATGTTCAGCACCGCGACCGCCGCGAGAATGGTGTCGGGGCTGTAGAGGAAGATCGCCGCCGACACCGTGGTCATCGCCGAGACGAACAGGTAGCGCACGATGTCCAGCAACGCCGGCAGGCAGATCGGCACGGTCACGCGCAGGTAATGCCGGTACAGCGGCGCCTTCAGCGACAGCGCCGCCGCTTCGAACTCGGCATCGAGCTGGCGCAGCGCGGTGGTCGCGGTCATTTGTGCGGTGGTCAGATAGTGCGCAATGGTGCAGACGATCAGCAGCGTCATCGTCCCGTACAGCACGTGCAACGGGTTGCCGCTGAGGTTGAAGAAGAAAACGTAACCCAGGCCGAGCACCAGCCCCGGCACCGCCATCGGCACGAAACTGAGCATGCGCAGCGTCAGGTTCAAGCCGCGCTGGGTGCGGGTTTTCTCCATCAAGTAAGCGCCGGTGAAGATCAGCACACTGCCGATCAGCGCCGTACCCAGCGCCATCTTCAAGCTGTTGCCGTAGGCCAGCCAGCCACCGCCAGCGGTCTCGTTGAACTGGTAATGGTTGAGCGACAGCGACAGGTTGTACGGCCAGAATTTCACCAGCGAGGAGAACACCGCCATGCCGAACACCAGAATCAACGCTGCGCTGATCAACACGACAATCGCCAGATAGCAGCCGTCGCGCAGGGTCGACGGCGTCGGTTTGAACACCTGCGCGCGACCGCTCATGGAGTCGCCATGCCGACGGCGCAGCCAGGCATCAACAGCGAAACTGAACAGCGCCGGCAGCAACAGCACCATGCCGATCAACGCGCCGCGCCCGAATTGCTGTTGGCCGACCACCGCTTTGTAGGCTTCCAGCGCCAGCACTTGATAGTCGCCACCGACCACCACCGGCACACCGAAATCGGTGATGGTCAGGGTGAATACCAGACAGAACGCGGCGAACACTGCTTGGCGGGTCGCCGGCCAGGTAATGCTGCGAAACGCCTTGGCCGGGCTGGCGCCCATGCTCGATGCGGCGTCGAACAGGCGCGCATCGGCCAGCGACAACGCCGAGAGCAAAATCATCAGCGCATGCGGGAAGGTGTAAATCACCTCGCCGAGCACGATGCCCCAGAATCCGTAGATGTTGTCCGAGAGCAGCCCGCGCAGCATGCCCTGATTACCGAACAGATAGACCAGCGCAATCCCCGGCAGCATCGACGGCGCCATCAGCGGCAGCAACGAGATGCCACGCCAGATGCCCTTCGCAGGAATCAGCGTGCGTTGCAACGCGTAGGCAAACAGGTAGGCCAGCGGTACGACAATCGCCGCAACACTGAGGGAAACCTTCAGGCTGTTGCCGAGCAGCCAGTGGAAATTCGCGCTGCTCACCAACTCTTTCGCCGCAAGCCAGCCACCGCCCTGCCCGGCCTCGCTGCTGAAGCCACGCCAGAAGATTGCCAGCAACGGCAGCAGCACCGCGACACCGAGCAACAGCAGCAAGAGGATCTTGCCGCCAACGACAAAAATCCTATCGCCGATTTCGGCTGTCGAAGACTGGCGCACCTGCTTGTGCGGTAGCGGCAGCGTGAGCTTGCTGTTCATCAGGCAAACACCTGCAGACTGCGCGGCGGCAAGGCGACCATGATCTGCTGGGCGCCAAGACGCGGCATGGCTTCCGGCGGCAGTTCGGCGAGCAACGCATGGCCGGGCAATTGATCGAGTTCGAAGCTCATGCGGCAGCGGTTGCCGAGAAAGGTGATCTCGCGGACCTTGGCCGGGAACAGGTTTTCTTCATGCACCGGCGGGTTGACGTTGATCGCCTCCGGGCGGCAGAACAGTCGACCCGAGGCGCTCTGCACGCTGCCATCGGCCAGGCGCAGATTCATCCCGCCGACCTGGGCGTGGCTGTCGCTGCTGCGCTGGAACGGCAGCCAGTTGCCCTGCCCGACAAACTCGGCCACGAACGGCGTGGCCGGGCGGTTGTAGATTTCCTGCGGGGTGGCGTATTGCTCGACGCGGCCGTTGTTCATCACGGCGATGCGGTCGGCCATCAGCATGGCTTCGTCCTGATTGTGCGTGACCATCAGGGTGGTGATGCCGAGGTTGCGCTGCAGTTGGCGCAGCTCGGTGCACAGATGCTCACGAACGCGAGCGTCGAGGGCCGACATCGGTTCATCGAGCAACAGCAGTGACGGTGCCGGCGCCAGCGCGCGGGCCAGCGCAACGCGCTGCTGCTGGCCGCCGGACAATTGGCCGGGGTACTTTTTCTCGCTACCGCTGAGGCCGACCAGCTCGAGCATCTGCCCGACGCGGCGGCGCACTTCATCGCGACCGCTGCCGGCGAGGCCGTAGGCGATATTCGCTTCGACGGTCAGATTGGGGAACAGCGCGTAGGACTGGAACAGAATCCCGTAGTCCCGCGCTTGCGGGGCGAGGTGCGAGACGTCGCGATCACCGAGGTAAAGCTCGCCGCTGTCCTGCTTCTCAAGCCCGGCGATGCAGCGCAGCAAGGTGGTCTTGCCACAGCCCGACGGGCCGAGCAGGCACACCAGTTCACCAGCGGCGACATCAAGGGAGACGTTATCCAGCGCGGTAAACGCGCCGAAGCGCTTCTGCACGCTGCGCACTTTCATCAGCGCACCGGGATTGGTCAGGGCAGTTGCGATGGCAGGGTTCATGTACAGACCTCATCAAACGGATGAGGCCAATCCTAGGGTTGTAATGCGTCCGTCATGTGGCAGTGAGGCAAAAAGCGCCGATAGTGACATTCAGGGATTTTGGTTCACTGCCGACCAACAGATCGTTCCCACGCTCCGCGTGGGAATGCCTCAACGGACGCTCCGCGTTCGGCCTTTGGGACGCAGAGCGTCCCGGGCTGCATTCCCACGCGGAGCGTGGGAACGATCATTACGCCGGGGACATCTCTTGTGCCAAACCAAGAAACGCCGCCGGCAACCGCGCGCCCTTCCTCTCTTTGAGGCAATACAGGTACTCGGGAATCTGCGGTGCATTCTCGATGCTCAGCACGCGCAGCTGCGGATCATGCGGCACTTCCTGGCGGGCGATGATGCTGATGCCGATGTTGCGCAGCACCGCCTCGCGGATCGACTCGCGGCTACCGATCTCCAGCAACGGCCCGAAACTCACACCGGCGCTGGCCAACAACTCTTCGGTCAGGCGTCGCGTGGTCGAGCCGGACTCACGCATCAATAAGGTATGCCCGGCCAGCGCGGTCAATGCCACATGCGTCTGCGTCGCCAACGGATGGTTACGATGCACCGCCAGCACCAGCGGATCGGTGCCCAACACCCGGCGAATCAGCCGCGCGTCATCCAGCAACTGCGATGACGCGGCGATATCCACCCGGTAATCCTCCAGCGCTTCGAGCACTTGCTGCGAGTTGCCGATTTCCACCGACACTTCCACCTGCGGCAAGCGTTCGCGAAAGGTCTTTACCAGATCGAGGATGTAATACGGCGCCGTCGCGGCGATGCGCAAGGTGCCTTGCACCTGGCCGCTGTTGCGCAGGAAGAACTCGATGTCGGCTTCCTGCTGCAACAGGGTCTTGACCATCGGCAGCAAACGCGCGCCTTCGTCGCTGACGCTCAGACGGCGGCCGCCGCGGTAGAACAGCTCCACCGAATACTGGCTTTCCAGATTGCGGATCTGCGTGGTCACGGTCGGTTGGCTGAGGCCGAGTTTCTTCGCCGCCAGCGTGATGCTGCCCAGGCGCGCGACCATATAAAACGCTTTCAGCTCGGCACTCAGCACAACCCACCCTCGTCACTTACTTGCGCAGCAGGCGCAAACCGTTGAACACCACCAACAGACTCACGCCCATGTCGGCGAACACTGCCATCCACATGGTGGCGAGCCCGGCGAAGGTTACCCCAAGAAAGATAGCCTTGATCACCAAGGCCAACGCGATGTTCTGTTTCAGGATGCTGGCGGTGTTGCGCGACAGGCTGATGAACGTCGGGATCTTGCGTAGATCATCGTCCATCAGCGCGACATCGGCGGTTTCGATCGCGGTATCGGTGCCGGCAGCGGCCATGGCGAAACCGATCTCGGCGCGGGCCAGTGCCGGCGCATCATTGATGCCATCGCCGACCATGCCGACCCGGTGGCCCTTTTTGTACAGGTCTTCGATGGCTTGCAGTTTTTCGGTCGGCAGCAGATCGCCTCGGGCTTCGTCGATACCGACCTGCGCGGCAATCGCCTCGGCCGTGTGCACATTGTCGCCGGTGAGCATCAGGGTTTTCACCCCCAACTCATGCAACTGACGAATCGCCTCACGGCTGCTTTCCTTCACCGTGTCAGCCACCGCGAACAACGCCAGCGGTCCGGACTTGTCGAGCAGCAGCACCACGGACTTGCCCTGTTTCTCCATGGCCAAGAGTTTTTCTTCCAGTTGTGGCGAGCACAGGCCCAGCTCTTCGACCAGACGATGGTTGCCCAAGTGATAGGTCTGGCCGTCAATCTCGCCTTTGACGCCGCGCCCGCCGAGCGCTTCGAAGTTATCCACAATCGGCGCGGCGGAGTTTTTATCCACAGCGGCATTGGCGATGGCCAGCGATACCGGGTGATCGGAGCGCCCGGCCAAGGCGGCGGCGATGGCCGGCGCGGTGCTCTCGGCGGTTGCCTCCAGGCACAGGTAATCGGTCTGCACCGGTTTGCCGTGGGTGATCGTGCCGGTTTTATCCAGCGCCAGATAATCGAGCTTGAAACCGCCCTCCAGGTACACGCCACCCTTGACCAGAATGCCTTTGCGCGCCGCCGCAGCGAGGCCGCTGACGATGGTCACCGGGGTGGAAATCACCAGCGCGCAGGGACAGGCGACCACCAGCAGCACCAAGGCGCGATAGATCCAGTCGAACCACACGGCGCCCATGAACAGCGGCGGAATGATCGCCACAGCCAAGGCAAACACAAACACCGCCGGGGTGTAGATTTTCGAGAACTGATCGACGAAACGCTGGGTCGGCGCACGCGCACCCTGAGCCTGTTCGACGGCGTGGATGATCCGCGCCAGGGTCGAGTTGTTCGCCGCCGCGCTGACCGTGTATTCCAGCGAACCGGCCTGGTTGATGGTGCCGGCGAAGACTTTATCGCCGACGGACTTTTCCACCGGCAGGCTTTCACCGGTGATCGGCGCCTGGTCGATGGTCGAGCTGCCGCTGACCACCTCACCGTCCAGCGCGATACGCTCGCCCGGCTTCACCCGCACGCGGGCACCGAGTTCGACACTTTTCACCTCCTGTTCGGTCCAGTTTCCGTCCGCCTGCAAGACCGTTGCTTGTTCCGGGGTCATCTGCATCAAGCCACTGATCGCATTGCGCGCCCGGTCCAGCGAGCGTGCTTCGATCAATTCGGCAACGGTGAACAGGAACATCACCATGGCCGCTTCCGGCCACTGGCCAATGAGGATCGCGCCGGTCACGGCGATGCTCATCAGTGCGTTTATGTTGAGGTTGAAGTTCTTCAGGGCAATCCAGCCCTTTTTGTACGTGCCGAGCCCACCGCTGAGGATCGAGACCAGGGCAATGATCGCCACTACCCAGGTCGGCGCAGCATCAGTGAAGTGGATGACTTCGGCAGCCAGCGCCGCGACCCCGGACAGCGCCAGCGGCCACCAGTCTTTTTTCACCGGCGCCGGGGCCGGCGCATCGACGCCCGCCTCCAGCAGCTCGGCGTGCATGCCAATCGACTTGATCGCGTCCACGATCGGCGCCGTGTCCGCCAGGTTGTGGGTGACGCCGAGCACGCGGTTGATCAGGTTGAATTCCAGCTGCTGGATGCCCGCCAGTTTGCCCAGCTTGTTCTGGATCAGCGTCTGCTCGGTCGGGCAGTCCATCGCCTCGATGCGGAAACTGCTCAGGCGCGCATCGGCGCTGGTCGTTTCGCTCAGTTGCACCAACGCAGGCGCAGCCGCTTTCGACGAACAGCAGACATCTGCGTGCGAATGAACCGGCGCCGCTGTTGCGACTTTTGACCCACAGCAGGAATCGCCGCCGTGCTCATGTTTGTGCACAGGCTGCAATTTATGGCTGTGATCGTGGCCGTCGCCGGGCTTGTGGGTGTGCAGGGAATCGCTCATTGGTCGCGTCCATGAAGGTGCCTGTTGCCAAGTAAAGACCCTGTAGCCACTATAGGGTCAAGCACCCTTTTTGGAGATGACCGTCATGAAAATCGGCGAACTGGCGAAACTCACCGACTGCGCGGTGGAAACCATCCGTTATTACGAACGCGAAAACCTGCTGCCGGAACCGGCCCGCAGCGATGGCAACTACCGCGTCTACACCCAGGGCCACGCCGAACGCCTGACCTTCATTCGCAACTGCCGCATCCTCGACATGACCCTCGAAGAAATCCGCAGCCTGCTCGCCCTGCGCGACAGCCCGCAGGACCAGTGCGAAAGCGTCAATGCACTGATCGACGAACACATCCAGCATGTGAAGGCGCGGATTGATGGATTGATGGCTTTGCAGACGCAGTTGCTCGACCTGCGCCAACGTTGTGGCGAAGGACCGGAGGCGGATCAATGCGGGATTTTGCAGCGCCTGGAAGTCAGCGGCGGCGTGGTGGCGACGGAGGTCGAGCACTCCCATGTCGGCAGAAGTCATGGGCATTAATCCTTCGTTGCCGACAGCGCTTACACCAGTTTGAACGCCAATACGCCCCGGGAACCCATGCCATAGGCCAGACCGGGGACCATACCGGACCCGAGGAAAACACTGCAGAACAAATGAACAGTCTCACCACGATGCGCCTGATAGACCGTCGGCTCAATCCGAAAGCTGAATGATGAGTCGGGGCTGACCGTCAGTTTGCGTTGATAATCCCGCCAGGCGCCGGCCTGTCCGCCGCTGGTACTGCTCTTCCAGAGCATTTCAACGGCGTTGTTGGTTCTCAGGTTTTCAATCCGTGGAATAGTCAGGCAAACACCCTGGGGATGCTGATCAATTTCAAGGACGCCTTGCGAGACGGCCTCAATAAAAACCGGACCGGTCTGCGCCAGTTCCGGCGCAAACGTCATATACAACGAAGAAGAGGGCAAAGAGCCTGCTTCTCTTTCAATGACAAAAAAGACTTCGACCCGATCGCCTGCGAACGTCCTTGCGATTTCGTCGGTAACCGCAAAATGCATAGGGGTGTAACTCACCACTGTCTGGGGTTCCGATCTATAGCTGCCCCCGGAGCCGCCGAGTGCGTTCCATTGCACCCGAACCGGATCGCCAATCCTGAAATCCTGCTCATTGACCGACACACCAACACGCAGCGAATCGATGAAGATCGGCGCGCCATTGAATATTTCCATGGGCACCACGCACCCCCATGGATCAATACTCGGAATGGAATGGAAGAGTCCCGAACGACTTTCACAGCCGATAAACGGCCAACTGTTCAACTGCTTCGATCCGGTTGGTGCAAAACCGAAAGAGACCTCCGAGAACCCAGCCGTTGCGCCAGATGCTGTAATTGTCATGATGAAGCTCCTTAAATGAAAAAAGAGGATGTTTGACTGCCCCACGTCCAATAGGCCCGTGGTCAGTCAAACACCCTCTCTTTCATTTGCCTACTGTAAGACATGACAGTCCGGTAGACCTATACCGAATATAAAAGCTTCAGCACCAGACTTTCAGACCGCCATCGGCGCGGTCATCGGCGCATGGTGCTCGTAGCCTTCCAGCGAAAAATCGCTCGGCTCAACCAGCTCCAGCCATTCCGGCTGGTACACGCCAGTCTTGGCAAACTCCGGCACGCGATCAGAGATCTTCAGTTTCGGCATGGCGAACGGCTCGCGCTTGAGTTGTTCGTTGAGCATGTCCAGATGGTTTTCGTAGACGTGCGCATCACCGATGAAATAGGTAAACCAGCGCGGCGTGTAGCCGGTCAGGCGCCCGATCAGGCTCAGCAGCGCGGCGCCTTCGGTGAGGTTGAACGGTGTGCCCAGGCCCAGGTCATTCGAACGGATGTAGAGGGTCAGAGAAATCTCTTTCGTCTCGACGTTCGGGTGGAACTGGTACAGCAGATGGCACGGCGGCAGGGCCATTTCATCGAGCTGAGCGACGTTCCAGCCGTGGAACAGAATGCGGCGGCTGCCCGGATCCTTGATGATCGTGTCGACGCACTGGCGCACCTGGTCGATGGCTTTGTACAACACCACGTAGGCCTGGCCATCTTCTTCGCCTTGGGCGATCTGCTTGTAGCCGTTGCTCAGGGCTTGTTCGATGGCGGCAGTGTTGCTCAGCAGGATCTGCTTGTACGCCGGCCACTTGCGCCATTGCACGCCGTAGATTTCGCCGAGGTCGTCGTCACCCTGACGGAACGGATTGGCCAACCACTGCGCGTTTTCGTTGGCGTTCTGGTCCCAGACCTTGCAGCCCAGTGCACGAAACTCGGCAGCGTTGTTCACCCCACGGAGGAAGCCGCACATCTCGCCGATCGCCGATTTGAAGGCCATTTTGCGCGTGGTGATCGCCGGGAAGCCTGCCTGCAGATCGAAACGCAGCATCGCCCCCGGAAAACTGATGGTGTTGATGCCGGTGCGGTTGGCCTGTTTGGTGCCGTTCTGGATGACGTGCGAGACCAGTTCGAGATATTGCTTCATGAGTTACCTGTGTCCTTTGAGCCCCGGCGTCGCGCGCCGGGGTTCGTAGTTTAAGCCGTCGGGGCGAGCGGCGCTGCCGGGGCGCGACGATAGGCCAGCCAGATCAGGAACAGCCCGCCGACGATCATCGGCACGCACAGCACCTGGCCCATGGTCAGCCAGTTCCACGCCAGGTAACCCAACTGGGCATCCGGCACGCGCACGAACTCGACAATGAAACGGAAGATGCCATAGAACAGCGCGAACATGCCCGACACCGCCATGGTTGGCCGCGGTTTGCGCGAGAACAGCCAGAGAATCAGGAACAGCGCCACGCCTTCGAGAGCGAACTGATACAGCTGCGAGGGGTGACGCGGCAGTTGCGCCGGATCGCTGAACGGCGGGAACACCATCGCCCATGGCACGTCGGTGGCCTTGCCCCACAGCTCGGCATTGATGAAGTTGCCGATGCGCCCGGCACCCAGACCGATCGGCACCATCGGCGCGACGAAGTCCATCAACTGGAAAAACGACTTGCCGTTGCGCTTGCCGAACCACAGGGCCGCGAGCATTACGCCGATGAAGCCGCCGTGGAACGACATGCCGCCCTTCCACACTTCGAAGATCAGCGTCGGGTTGGCCAGATAAGCACTCAGGTCGTAGAACAGCACGTAACCCAAACGTCCGCCGACAATCACACCCATCGATAACCAGAACACCAGATCGGAAAGTTTCTCCTTGGTCCACGTCGGGTCGAAACGGTTGAGCCGGCGCGACGCCAGCAGCCACGCGCCGCCGATGCCGATCAGGTACATCAGACCGTACCAGTGGATTTTCAGCGGACCGATGGCCAAAGCCACCGGGTCGATCTGCGGGTAAGGCAGCATTGCGACTCCTCGTAAGAGTGAAACCAATATTCCCGGGGGACGCTGCCACCACAGGATTAAGCCAGGATTTTTACAGCAGGAAGCTCAACCCGACGCTGAACAGCAAAGCGGCGAACAGCCGTTTCAGCAAGCGCGGCGACAACCTGTGCGCCAGACGCGCGCCGAGACGGGCGAAGACCATGCTGGTCAGGGCAATGCCCAACAGCGCCGGCAAATACACAAAGCCGAGACTATGCGGTGGCAACAACGGATCGTGCCACCCCAGAATCATGAAACTTGCCGCACTGGCCAGAGCGATCGGCAGACCACAGGCCGACGACGTCGCCACGGCCTGCTGCATCGGCACGCTGCGCCAGGTCAGAAACGGCACGGTCAGCGAGCCGCCACCAATACCGAAAATCGCCGAGGCCCAGCCAATCACCGTGCCCGCGGCGGTCAGACCGAATTTACCCGGCACCGTTCGGCTGGCCTTGGGTTTGACGTCCAGCGCCAATTGCACGGAGACCAACAGAGCGAACACACCGATGATCTTTTGCAGGTTCGGCCCGGAAATCGCCTCGGCCGTCAGCGCACCGAAACCGGCACCGAGCAGAATACCGACGGTCATCCACAGGAAGATCGGCCAGCGCACCGCGCCCCGGCGATGATGCTCACGCACGGCGTTGACCGAGGTGAAGATGATCGTCGCCAGCGACGTGCCGACCGCCAGATGCGTGAGGATCGACTGATCGAAACCCTGCAGGGTGAAACTGAACACCAGCACGGGGACGATAATGATCCCGCCACCGACGCCAAACAGCCCGGCCAGCACGCCCGCACAGGCGCCCAGCGCCAGATAGAGCAGAAATTCCACGAGCGTCTCCCCAGACCGCATCCGCAAAACAGGAGCGGCATGGTAACGGATGCACACCCTTTGGCTCCACTGGCGATGGATGCACGGACGCCGGATGCGTAGAGTGAGCAAAAATCACACAAGGACCACCTTATGTGCCTGATCGTTTTCGCCTGGCGTCCGGGCCATGCCCAGCCGCTGATCGTCGCGGCCAACCGAGACGAGTTCTACGCCCGGCCGAGCCTGCCATTGGCGCCCTGGCCGGAGGCGCCGCAAGTGCATGCCGGGCGTGACCTGGAGGCCGGCGGCACCTGGCTGGGGATCGGCGCCAACGGCCGCTTCGCCGCGCTGACCAACATCCGCGATCCGCAGCAGCCGCCGGCGCTGAAGTCGCGCGGGGAACTGGTGGCGCGTTTTCTCAGCGGCAATACGTCGATTGATGATTATTTGAGCGATGTGGTTGGCCGCGCTGCGGAGTATGCGGGGTTCAACTTGCTGCTCGGCAACAGTCATGAGCTCTGGCACTTCAATGCGCGAGCGTCCGAGCCGGTGATGTTGGTCTCTGGGGTTTACGGGCTGTCCAATGCCGGGCTGGATACGCCGTGGCCGAAACTGCTCAAGGCCAAAGCGGCGCTGAACGCCGTGCTGGACGATCCGCAGCCGGAGCGATTGCTTGGGTTATTGAGTGATGCGCAGACGGCGCCCGAAGCCGAGCTGCCGGATACCGGGGTGGGGATGGCGACTGAAGCGCTGTTGTCGAGTGTGTTTATTGCCAGCCAGAGTTACGGGACGCGGGCGAGTACGGCGCTGGTGGTGCAGGCGGATGGGACGCGGCGGATGGTGGAGCGCAGTTTTGGGCCTTATGGGGGGCATTTGGGCGAAGTTGAGATTTGCGTTTGAAAGCCAACCCTCATCGGAACGCCGCCCGCCCAGCCCTCTCCCAAAGGGAGAGGGAGCCGACCGAGGTGTCGCGAGTTGTGCATCGACCTGAAAGACCGAGTCGATTATGGATTCGGCAAAAATCTTTCAGGCCGGAGAAATTCCACAGCCTTCCCCAATCAGTCCCCTCTCCCCCTGGGAGAGGGCTAGGGTGAGGGGCTTTTGATCTTCAGAGCGCTTTGTTAACCACCGGCGCATTCATCTTCGCCAACCCAAGATTCTTCAGCGCCAGTTGCAACGAGCTGTGGATAACCTGCGGGTTATCAATCGTCATCAACTCCGCCAACAATTCCTGCGCCTTGCTCAGATTGACCTGACGCAGCATCCACTTGACCTTCGGCAAGTTAGTGGCGTTCATCGACAGGCTGTCGAACCCCATCGCCATCAACAGCACTGCCGCCGCCGGATCGCCGGCCATCTCGCCGCAGATGCTCACCGGTTTGCCTTCGGCATGCGCGTCACGCACCACGGTTTGCAAGGCTTGCAGTACCGCCGGGTGCAGGTAGTCGTAAAGATCGGCCACGCGCGGGTTGTTGCGGTCGACCGCCAGCAGGTACTGGGTCAGGTCGTTGGAACCGACCGAGAGGAAGTCGACCATCCGCGCCAGCTCTTTGGTCTGGTAGACCGCGGCGGGGATTTCGATCATCACGCCGATCGGCGGCATCGGCACGTCGGTGCCTTCGTCGCGCACCTCCCCCCAGGCCCGGTGAATCAGGTGCAGGGCTTCTTCGAGTTCGTGGGTGCCGGAGATCATCGGCAGCAGAATCCGCAGGTTGTTCAGGCCTTCGCTGGCCTTGAGCATCGCACGGGTCTGCACCAGGAAGATTTCCGGGTGATCGAGGGTGACGCGAATGCCGCGCCAGCCGAGGAACGGGTTGTCTTCCTTGATCGGGAAGTACGACAGCGACTTGTCGCCACCGATGTCGAGGCTGCGCATGGTCACCGGTTGCGGATGGAACGCGGCGAGCTGCTCACGGTAGATCGCCAGTTGTTCCTTCTCGCTCGGGAAGCGCTGGTTGATCATGAACGGCACTTCGGTGCGGTACAGACCAACCCCTTCGGCGCCGCGCTTCTGCGCCCGCGCCACGTCCGCCAGCAGACCGGTGTTGACCCACAGCGGCATGCGGTGGCCGTCGAGGGTCACGCACGGCAGGTCGCGCAGGGCATCGAGGCCCAGCGCCAGTTGTTTCTCTTCTTCGACGATTTCCGCGAACTGCTTGCGCAGCACTTCGCTCGGGTTGGTGTAGACCTCACCGCGGACGCCGTCGACGATCATTTCGATGCCGTCGACCTTGGCGTACGGCAGATCGACCAGACCCATTACCGTCGGAATGCCCATGGCCCGGGCGAGGATCGCGACGTGGGAGTTACCCGAACCGAGTACCGACACCAGACCGACCAGCGTGCCTTCCGGCACTTCGCCAAGCATCGCCGGGGTCAGCTCTTCACTGACCAGAATGGTTTTTTCCGGGTAGACCAGGTTCTGCTGACGCTCTTCCTGCAGGTAGGCCAGCAAGCGGCGGCCGAGGTCTTTGACGTCCGAGGCGCGCTCGCGCAGGTAGGCGTCGTCCATCAGTTCGAAACGGTTGACGTGATCGGTGACCACCTGGCGCAGCGCGCCCTGGGCCCACTGGCCGGTCTTGATCACGGTGGTGACTTCGCTGCCCAGCGAGGCATCGTCGAGCATCATCAGGTAGACATCGAACAGCGCACGTTCTTCCGGGCGCAACTGCGTCGCGAGTTTGGCCGACAACGTGCGCATGTCGGCACGCACGCCTTCGATGGCGGTCTTGAACAGCGCCAGCTCGGCGTCGATATCGGTGATGGCCTTGTCCGGCACCACGTCCAGATCGGCCGGCGGCAGCATCACCACCGCGGTACCGACCGCCGCTCCCGGCGAGCCCGGCACGCCAACGAACTTGGCTTCCTGAATGCCCTTGCCCTGCCGGCCCAGACCACGAATCGAACCGGTGGCCTCGGCGTGGGCGATCACCCCGGCGAGCTGCGCGCTCATGGTCACGAGGAAGGCTTCTTCACCCTCGTCGAACTGGCGGCGTTCTTTTTGCTGGATGACCAGCACGCCGACCACGCGGCGGTGGTGAATGATCGGCGCGCCGAGGAACGAGGCATAGCGCTCTTCACCGGTTTCGGCGAAGTAGCGGTAGCGCGGGTGATCCGCGGCGTTTTCGAGATTCAGGGGTTCTTCACGCGTGCCGACCAGACCGACCAGACCTTCGTTGGGTGCCATGCTGACCTTGCCGATCGAGCGCTTGTTCAAGCCCTCGGTGGCCATCAGGACGAAGCGGTTGGTCTCGGGATCAAGCAGGTAGACCGAGCAGACCTGGCTGCCCATGGCCTCTTTGACGCGCAACACAATAATCCCCAACGCCGCCTTGAGATCCTTGGCGGAGTTAACTTCCTGGACGATCTTGCGCAGCGTATTGAGCATGGCTCGGGGTCGAACTCCGTCGTCAGTCGCGCGCTAAAAGGCGCGGGGCAAGCTCTTTGAGAGCGCGTCGATACACCTCGCGCTTGAATGTCACCACCTGGCCCAACGGATACCAATAGCTGACCCAGCGCCAGCCATCGAATTCCGGTTTACCGGTCAAATCCATCCGCACCCGCTGCTCGTTGGAGATCAGGCGCAGGAGAAACCACTTCTGCTTCTGGCCGATGCACAGCGGTTGGCTGTGGGTACGCACCAGGCGTTGCGGCAAACGATAGCGCAACCAGCCCCGGGTACAGGCCAGTATTTCAACATCTTCACGTTCCAGGCCAACTTCTTCGTTCAGCTCGCGGTACAAGGCGTCTTCCGGCGTCTCCTCGGGGTTGATTCCCCCTTGCGGAAACTGCCAGGCGTCCTGATTGATACGGCGAGCCCATAGCACCTGGCCGGCGTCATTCGTCAGAATGATCCCGACATTGGGACGGAAACCATCGGGGTCGATCACGGCAACAACCTCGCAAACGCATGTCGCCGCATTGTTCCACAAAGGTTGATCAGGCGGCAACGAAGCTTCCCAGCTTATGTGCACTCTTGTGAAAAGACCGTATTCTTGTGGCCTTTTTACTGACTTTTCAGTGGGTAACTGCAATGCGCCTGGCTCTATTCGATTTGGACAACACCCTTCTGGGCGGCGACAGCGATCACGCCTGGGGCGACTATCTGTGCGAGCGCGGCTTCCTCGACCCGATCGCCTACAAGGCGCGCAACGACGAGTTCTATCAGGATTACCTGGCCGGCAAGCTGGACAACGCGGCGTATCTGAATTTCTGCCTGGAGATCCTTGGCCGCACGGAAATGGCCGTGCTGGACGCCTGGCACAGCGATTACATGCGCGACTGCATCGAGCCGATCATGTTGCCCAAGGCGCTGGAACTGCTGAAACAACACCGCGACGCCGGCGACAAACTGGTGATCATCACCGCGACCAACCGCTTCGTCACCGCCCCGATTGCTGTGCGCCTGGGCGTGGAAACCCTGATCGCCACCGAATGCGAAATGATCGACGGCCGCTACAGCGGGCGCAGCACCGACATTCCGTGCTTCCGTGAAGGCAAGGTGACGCGTTTGAATCGTTGGCTGGAAGAGACCGGGTATTCGCTGGAAGGCAGCTATTTCTACAGCGATTCGATGAATGACTTGCCGCTGCTGGAGCAGGTGGCGAATCCGGTGGCGGTTGATCCGGACCCGAATCTGCGCGCCGAGGCCGAGAAGCGTGGTTGGCCGGTGATCAGTCTGCGCGGCTGAAATGGCCATCGCTGGCAAGCCAGCTCCCACAGGTTTTTCGGGTGGTCACACAATCTGTGTTCACTGAAAATCCTTGTGGGAGCTGGCTTGCCAGCGATAGGGGCGACTCGGTCTCAAGCCCTAAACAGGCTTGGCCCCCATCAACCCCGCGATGGCGAGAAATCCAACGCCGCTGACAATCGCCAGTGCCAGACTGAATGTGCGGTTGCCCACCCCGGTAGTCCAAAGCCGATCCAGTCGTACCAGCAGCCAGACCGCACTGAACGTGGCCACGGCATAGATCACGCTCGAGCCCAGAATCCACAATTGCCCCAATGGCCAGCCAGTCAGGTGCACCAGCCACCAGCCGGTAAACGGCATGCTGAGGATACCGATCAGCATCAGACACCAGAGAAACAGCCAGGGCCGCCGCATCGTCGTGGCCGGCCCTTCGCTGCGATTACGCCAGGTCAGGACGGCGAGCACCAGCCCGCTCGCGAGGATGACCACGGTCGCCACGACGTGAAGGACCTTCAGGGTTGTCAGGGTTTCCATGCAATTCTCTTCCTTGGGCGATGCCCTTCAGCGTAGCCGCTCAGCCGAGAAACAGCTGATAGGCCGGGTTCTCGCTTTCATCCCAGTACGGGTAACCGATTTCCGCCAATGCCGCTGGCACCAGATGGCGCTCGTCATGGGGCACCTGCAGCCCCGCGACCACACGACCGTCGGCGGCACCGTGGTTGCGGTAGTGGAACATCGAAATGTTCCAGCGCCCGCCCAGTTTGTTGAGGAAGTTGAACAGCGCCCCCGGACGTTCGGGGAATTCGAAGCGGAACACCATCTCGTCGATGACATGCGCCGCGTGCCCGCCGACCATGTGGCGAATGTGCAACTTGGCCAGTTCGTTGTCGGTCAGGTCGACCACCGGGAAACCCTGCTCGGTCAGGCTCGCCAGCAGTGCGCTGCGCGGGTCGTTGTCCGGGTGCGTCTGTACGCCAACGAAGATGTGCGCCTCGCTGCCGGTGTTGTAGCGGTAGTTGAATTCGGTGATCTGGCGTTTGCCGACGGCTTCGCAGAACGCCTTGAAGCTGCCGGCCTTCTCGGGAATGGTCACAGCGATGATCGCTTCGCGGCCTTCACCCAGCTCGGCGCGTTCGGCGACATGGCGCAGACGGTCGAAGTTGACGTTGGCGCCGGAGTCGATGGCGACGAAGGTCTGGCCGCTGACACCGCGCTGCTCAACGTACTTCTTGATCCCGGCCACGCCCAGCGCGCCGGCAGGTTCAGTGATCGAGCGGGTATCGTCGTAGATATCCTTGATCGCCGCGCAGATCTCGTCGGTGCTGACGGTGATCACTTCATCGACATAGTCTTTGCAGATCTCAAAGGTGTACTGGCCGATCTGCGCCACCGCCACGCCGTCGGCAAAGATGCCCACGGTCGGCAGAACCACGCGCTCGCCCGCCGCCATCGCCGCTTGCAGGCAATTGGAATCGTCTGGCTCGACACCGATGACCTTGATGTCCGGGCGCAGGTATTTCACATACGCCGCGATGCCGGCGATCAGACCGCCGCCGCCCACCGGAACGAAAATCGCGTCCAGTGGCTGCGGGTGCTGACGCAGGATTTCCATCGCCACGGTGCCTTGCCCGGCAATGGTGTGCGGATCGTCGTACGGGTGGATGTAGACGTAACCTTTCTCATCGACCAGTTTCAGCGAGTAGGCCAGCGCCTCCGGGAACGAATCCCCGTGCAGCACCACTTTGCCGCCGCGCGAACGCACGCCTTCGACCTTGATCTCCGGGGTGGTCTTGGGCATGACGATGGTGGCTTTGACGCCCAGCACTTTCGCCGCCAGCGCCAGACCCTGCGCATGGTTGCCCGCCGACGCGGTGACCACGCCGCGGGCGCGTTCTTCGTCGCTCAGTTGCGTCAGCTTGTTGTAGGCCCCGCGAATCTTGAAAGAGAACACCGGCTGCAAGTCTTCACGCTTGAGCCAGATGTCATTGCCCAGCCGCTCGGAGAGCTGACGGGCGTTGTGCAGCGGGGTTTCTACGGCAACGTCATAAACGCGCGAGGTGAGGATCTTTTTGACGTACTGTTCAAGCATCGGAAAGCATCACTGAGCGGTTGGGCGGGATCCGGGAGTCTAACCCGGCTTTTGCCGATGCGACCACACGAATCCAGAGGTTTTAGCCACGCTTGCGGCTATAATGCCGGCCTTTCTGCCCACCCCTTGCCCGCTTCGGAGCCCGCATGACCCAGGATCAACTCAAACAGGCCGTGGCCCAGGCCGCCGTCGACTTCATCCTGCCGAAACTCGACGACAAGAGCATCGTCGGCGTCGGCACCGGCTCCACCGCCAACTGCTTCATCGATGCCCTGGCCCAGCACAAGGGCGCTTTCGATGGCGCTGTTGCCAGCTCCGAAGCCACTGCCTCGCGCCTCAAGGGCCACGGCATTCCGGTGTATGAGCTGAACACCGTCAGCGACCTGGAGTTCTACGTCGACGGCGCCGATGAAAGCGACGCGCACCTGAATCTGATCAAGGGCGGCGGCGCCGCGCTGACCCGCGAGAAGATCGTCGCGGCCGTGGCCAAGACCTTCATCTGCATCGCCGACGCCAGCAAACTGGTGCCGGTGCTCGGTGAATTCCCGCTGCCGGTCGAAGTGATCCCGATGGCCCGCAGCCACGTGGCGCGCCAACTGGTGAAACTCGGCGGCGACCCGGTTTACCGCGAAGGTGTGCTGACCGATAACGGCAACATCATCCTCGATGTATTCAACCTGCAGATCACCAACCCGGTCGAGCTGGAAGCGCAGATCAACGCGATCGTTGGCGTTGTCACCAACGGCCTGTTCGCCGCGCGCCCGGCGGATCTGTTGTTGCTGGGGACCAGTGAAGGGGTGAAAACCTTGAAGGCTGAATAAGCCAGACTGCCTACCTTGGTGTGGGCAAATGAAATACCTGTGGGAGCTGGCTTGCCAGCGATAGCGGCCTGTCAGTCAACAATGACGTTGAAAGTGATGGCCTCATCGCTGGCAAGCCAGCTCCCACAGTGCTTTGGGGTGTTGGTCAAGGCTGTGCCGGTTTCTTGAAGACGTAAAACAAATTCGGCTCGCTCACCAGATACAACGTCCCCTCATCATCCATCGCAATGCCTTCAGCCTGCGGCACGGTTTTCTGCAAACCCTGGCGACCACCGCTGATGGACATGGTGCTCAGCGGACGCCCGTCGACGTCCAGCTCCAGAATCAGCCGCGACTCATCCGACAGCGCCAGCAAATGCCCGCTGCGCTCGTCGTATTGCAGGCTCGACAGATCGCGCACAAACATCCCGGCATCGCGTTTCGGGTTGTTGATCACATGTACAGCGTAGGATTTTTCCGGATTGAAATGCGGGAAGCCGTGCACCTCATAGATCAGCATCGGGTTACGCTCTTTGGCGACGAACAGACGCTTGCCCACCGAATCGTAGGCCAGCCCTTCGAAGCCCTTGTTGCTGGCCATGTGCACACCAAGGGTCATTTGCTCGGCGTCGTCGGCGTCGAGAAACGTGGTGTCGGCATCAAGGTGCACCTTGATCAGGCGCTGCTGGCGCTCGTCGGTAATCACGTAAGTATCGGCGCTGATGAACTCGACCGCTTCCGGATCGCCGAAGCCTACCAGGGCGATACGCCGCAGAATCTGGCCTTGCAGCGACAGCTCGATCAGCTCCGAGTTTTTGTTGGTGACCGTGAACAGGCTCTTGCGCACCGGATCGTAGGTCAGCGCTGACACGTCATCGTCGAGGCCTTCGATCACCCGCGCTTCGATGTCCACGCGATATTGATCCAGTCCGATGGCCTCGCCACTCAGCGGCTGCCACAACGTGTGCAGGTTGAACCAGGCACGCTCGAACAGACGCATGTATTGGCCGATGCCGATCAACGTGATCAGGGCAATCACCGACAGGAAAATAACCAGAGGCTTGGGGCGGGCAAGTCGACGCATTCGAATGGGCTCGGGAGCAGAACAGGCGGATGAAATATCACGCCTGTCTGAACTGAAGCTTAATGGCCACTTGCCTGTCAGGACAATCAGACTTGTCCGAAATTGCAGCGAGGGCTGTTATTGCTGTTTTTCGAAGCGATAGAACAGGTTCGGCTCGCTGACGATATACAGCGTGCCCGCCTCGTCCATGGTCACGCCTTCGGCGCGGGGGATGGTGTCCTTGAGGCCATTGAAGCCACCGAGCAGAGTCATGAAGCTGACTTGCCCACCCTTTTCATCGAGCTCCAGCAGCAGGTGCGAATCGGCGGACAGCAACAAGGTGTGACCGGTGCGCGGATCAATCTCCAGCGCGGAGAGGTTACGGATATCCAGTTCATCGCTGGTCAGCTTTTGTTTGTCGCCCTTGAGTGTCTGACTGCCATCGCTTTTCCAGCTGAACAGCGCCGGCGGCCGCTCCTCGCCCAGCAACAATTGCTGGTTGCGCGCATCCCAGGTAATCGCCTCGAAGGCCTTGTTCTGGTCTTTCGACGGGCCGAGGTCATATTTGGGGAAATCAGCGATGTTCAGTTCGCGAGTGTTGGCATCGACCTTGACGATTGACAGCATGTGCTGGCGTTCATCGACAATCGCCATCAAGCCGTTTTCCATCACGGTCAGGCCTTCCGGATTGCTCCAGCCCACCAGCGGCATCTTGCGCAGCACCTCGCCTTGCAGGCTCAGCTCAACCAGAAACGGGTTTTTGCCCATCACCGAAAACAGGGTTTTGCTCTGCGGGTTGTAGGAAAGATCCGAGGCTTCGTCCTTTTCCAGGCCCGGCAGCGGCTTGGCATCGATCACCACGTGGTAATCCGGCAGCCAGATGCTCTCCTTCTGCTCGGCCTTGCTTTCAAACCGTTCGAGTACCCAGAGCACGCCGCGATCATCCCAGTGCATGGCGAACGCCAGCGCATAAGCGGACGCCAGCGCGAGCAGCAACCAGACATACCAGCGCAGGGCAAAACGCGAGCGGCGGGGAGTTTTGAGCTGAGTTTGAGATGACATCGAGGGACGCGTTCCGAAAATTCAGGCTATGGGTAATAGCACAAAGAGGCCGGCTCAGACGCCAGAATCCGCGGAATTATCCGTACAGGATGTGAAAAAAACGGCAAATGGCGGGATTGCCCTGCACGTTTGCCAACAGCGACACAAAACAAATGTAGGAGTGAGCCTGCTCGCGATGGCGGTGTGTTAGTCAAAAAATATGTCGACTGACACACCGCTATCGCGAGCAGGCTCACTCCTACACAGGGTTTTGCGGTGTGTGGTTAGCGCACGCTGCTCTCGAAGCGGCTCGCGCCCACCAGTTCGAGGACGATGTCATCACCGACGTTCAGCGGGCCGACGCCCACGGGCGTGCCGGTGAGAATCACGTCACCGGCCTGCAGCGAGAAGCAGCCGGCCATGTGCTGGATCATCGGCACGATCGGGTTGAGCATAGCGCTGCTGTTGCCGTCCTGGCGCACTTCGCCGTTGATGGTCAGGCGGATGCCGATGTCGGTCAGGTCGGGGAAGGTGCTGCCGACCACAAACGGCGCCAGCACCGCCGCGCCGTCGAACGACTTGGCAATTTCCCACGGCAGGCCCTTGGCTTTGAGTTCGGCCTGCTTGTCGCGCAGGGTCAGGTCCAGCGCCGGGGCGAAACCGGAGATCGCATCGAGCACTTCTTCGCGGCTTGGTCTGGTCGACAGCGGCTTGCCAATCAGCACGGCGATTTCCGCCTCGTAGTGCACCGAACCGCGCTCGGTGGGAATGCTGAAACCGCCTTCCAGCGGCACCACGCAACTGCCCGGTTTGATGAACAGCAGCGGCTCGGTCGGGACCGGGTTGTCCAGTTCCTTCGCGTGCTCGGCGTAATTACGGCCAATGCACACGACTTTCCCGATCGGGAAGTGGATGCGCGTGCCGTCGACATACTGGTGCTGATAGCTCATTTACCGACTCCTGCGTTCATTGATTCATCAGAGATTGCTGATCAAACCGCGAAAATCTTGCCCGGGTTCATGATGCCGTTCGGGTCGAACACCGCTTTGACCGCTTTCATGTACTCGATCTCGGCCGGCGAACGGCTGTAGGTCAGGTAATCACGCTTGGTCATGCCGACGCCGTGCTCGGCGGAAATCGAACCGTTGTACTTCTCGACGGTTTCGAACACCCACTTGTTGACCGTGGCGCACTTGGCGAAGAACTCGTCCTTGCTCAGGTTATCCGGCTTGAGGATGTTCAGGTGCAGGTTGCCGTCGCCGATGTGGCCGAACCAGACGATCTCGAAATCCGGATAGTGCTCCCCGACGATCGCGTCGATTTCCTTGAGGAACGCCGGGACTTTCGAAACGGTGACCGAGATATCGTTCTTGTACGGCGTCCAGTGCGAGATGGTGTCGGAGATGTACTCGCGCAGCTTCCACAGGTTGTGCAGCTGGGTTTCGCTCTGGCTCATCACGCCATCGAGGACCCAGCCCTGTTCGACGCAGTGTTCGAAGGTTTCCAGCGCGCTGTTGGCCACTTCTTCGGTGGTCGCCTCGAATTCGAGCAGGGCGTAGAACGGGCAGTCGGTGTCGAACGGCGCCGGCACATCGCCGCGGCCCATGACTTTGGTCAGGGCCTTGTCGGAGAAGAATTCGAAGGCAGTCAGGTCGAGCTTGCCCTGGAAGGCGTGCAACACCGGCATGATCGAATCGAAATCGGCAGTGCCGAGCACCATCGCGGTGAGGTTTTTCGGTGCGCGATCCAGACGCATGGTCGCTTCGACGACGAAACCGAGGGTGCCTTCGGCGCCGATGAACAGCTGCCGCAGATCGTAACCGGTGGCGTTCTTGATCAGGTCCTTGTTCAGCTCGAGCACGTCGCCCTTGCCGGTGACGACTTTCATGCCGACGACCCAGTTACGGGTCATGCCGTAGCGAATCACTTTGATCCCGCCGGCATTGGTGCCAATGTTGCCGCCAATCTGGCTGGAACCCGCCGAGGCAAAGTCGACCGGATAGTACAGGCCGTTTTCTTCGGCAACGTTCTGCAAATGCTCGGTGACCACGCCCGGCTGACACACGGCGGTGCGATCCGTGAGGTTCACGTCGAGGATCTGATTCATGTAATCGAACGAGACGACCACCTCGCCATTGGCCGCGACCGCGGCGGCGGACAACCCGGTGCGCCCGCCCGATGGCACCAGCGCGACCTTGTGGGTATTGGCCCAGCGCACCACGGCCTGCACCTGCTCGATGGTCTTGGGAAACACGATGGCACTTGGCGCCGGGGCGAAGTGCTTGGTCCAATCCTTGCCGTAAGTATTCAGGGAGTCGGCGTCGGTCAGGACCTTGCCGGGCTCGACCAGGGTCTTCAGTTCATCAATCAGCGCAGGATTGGTCATCGACAGAACTCTCGAACAATTCATGGTCATCCTGAGAACGCTTCACGTCGCAGGAATGAGTGTTTAGCGGGGTGGCTATGCTAGCATACCGACCCCGCAGGACAGTGCCCAAGGCCAGATCCGCGGTGACGGCTTTGTTGCCGTGCGGGTCAGCTCCAGGCTGCTCCCTCCCTGCCATTTTTCTCCGGGATACAGGTTTACGCAGATGAGCAAGACTTCTCTCGATAAGAGCAAGATCAAGTTCCTTCTTCTCGAAGGCGTCCACCAATCGGCTGTCGACGTCCTCAAGGCGGCGGGCTACACCAGCATCGAGTACCACACCAGTTCTCTGCCGGATGCCCAGCTCAAGGAAAAGATCGCTGACGCTCACTTCATCGGCATTCGTTCGCGCACGCAACTGACCGAAGAGATCTTCGATCACGCGAAGAAGCTGGTCGCGGTCGGCTGTTTCTGCATCGGCACCAACCAGGTTGACCTGGGCGCAGCCCGCGAGCGCGGCATCGCTGTGTTCAACGCGCCGTACTCCAACACCCGCTCGGTCGCCGAGCTGGTATTGGCCGAAGCGATCCTGCTGCTGCGCGGCATCCCGGAGAAAAACGCTTCCTGCCACCGTGGCGGCTGGATCAAGTCCGCGGCCAACTCCTTCGAGATCCGTGGCAAGAAGCTGGGCATCGTCGGCTACGGCTCGATCGGCACGCAATTGTCGGTTCTGGCCGAAGGCCTGGGCATGCAGGTGTTCTTCTATGACACCGTGACCAAGCTGCCGCTGGGCAACGCCACGCAGGTCAACAACCTGCACGAGCTGCTGGGCATGTCCGACATCGTCACCCTGCACGTTCCGGAAACCGCTGCTACCCAGTGGATGATCGGCGAGAAGGAAATCCGTGCAATCAAGAAGGGCGGCATCCTGATCAACGCCGCGCGCGGCACCGTGGTCGAGCTGGACCATCTGGCGGCAGCGATCAAGGACAAGCACCTGATCGGCGCGGCCATCGACGTGTTCCCGGTCGAGCCGCGTTCCAACGACGAAGAGTTCGAAAGCCCGCTGCGTGGCCTCGACAACGTGATCCTGACCCCGCACATCGGTGGCTCGACCGCCGAAGCGCAAGCCAACATCGGTCTGGAAGTCGCGGAAAAACTGGTCAAGTACAGCGACAACGGTACCTCCGTTTCGTCGGTGAACTTCCCGGAAGTGGCCCTGCCGGCTCACCCGGGCAAGCACCGCCTGCTGCACATCCACGAGAACATCCCGGGTGTGATGAGCGAGATCAACAAGGTCTTCGCCGAAAACGGCATCAACATCTCCGGTCAGTTCCTGCAGACCAACGAGAAGGTCGGCTACGTGGTGATCGACGTCGACGCCGAATACTCGGAGCTGGCGCAAGAGAAGCTGCAACACGTCAACGGTACTATCCGTAGCCGCGTTCTTTTCTAAAGAAGCAGCGGCAAGCTACTAGCTTCAAGCGGCAAGGAAAAAGCGCTTTTGCTTTTACTTGAAGCTCGTAGCTTGAAGCTTGCAGCGATAAAAAAAGGGAGCCCCGAAGGGCTCCCTTTTTTTATTTCACATTGACGGTGATTTTTTCGGAAACGATCGACGGGTCGAACGGCATGTGGCCGCTGTCGCCGAGGATCAGTTGCAAGGTGTGCTTGCCAGGGGCCAGTTTGATCGTGGCTTCGGTCTGCGCCTTGCCGAAATGCATGTGGTGAGCATCCGTCGGAATCGGCGCACCTTCGGCCGGCAGGTCGTCGACGTCGATCAGCAGATGGTGGTGGCCGGTGTTCTTGGTGACGTCCCCGGCAGGTGCCAACGCGATGTTCTTGACGCCGAACTTGACCTTGAATTCCTGAGAAACCGTGGCCCCGTCTTCGGGAGAAACGATGAACACTTCAGCATCCTTCGGCGCCGGCGTCGCCGCACTGGCCAGCACCGAAACACCCATCAGCACACCGGCCAACGCTGCACGTGACATAAAGCTTTTCATTTTCTTCTCCAGTTTTTCCGTAAAATCCGCATGGTCATGACAACTTCATGACCATTCGTTGTCGAAGGCACTCGACAACCATAGCAAAGCGAGCCTGAATCAGAGCATCGCGATAATGATTTCAAAGGAGTGACCATGCGCTTTCTGCCTGGCCTGATCTGCCTGCTACCCCTTCTGAGCCCGCTGGCTCACGCCGAACTGATTGATGACGTCAACGACCGTGGCGAGCTGCGCATAGCCCTTGAGGCTAATACACCGCCCTTCAATTACAAGGAAGGCGACACCCTGACAGGGTTCGAGGTCGAGCTTGGGCAACTTCTGGCCAAAGAGCTGGATGTGCGCGCTGACTTCATCGTCACTGACGAGGGCGATCTGCTCCAGGGCGTTGAAAGCGGCAAGTACGACGTCGCGCTGAATCACATAGAACTGACACCCGAACTCAAGGATCGTTTCGACTTCAGCGCGCCGTACAGTCAGGTCGATGCACAGTTGCTGGCGAAGAAGGATGAGACGCCGCGGCCAATGGTACTGGTGCAGGCGTTGAACCCAGAGAAGCCGAAAGCGCTTGAGCCGGTGGAGCTGGCGATTCCGTTTCAGAAGGGTAATCCGGCGTTCCAGGCCAGTCTGCAAAGTGCGCTGGAGCGGATCAAGGCGGATGGGCGTTTGGCGGCGCTTTCGCAGAAGTGGCTCACCGAATCCAAGTGAACACAAAACCTGTAGGAGTGAGCCTGCTCGCGATAGCGGTGTGTCAGTCGAAGAATGATTAACTGACACACCGCTATCGCGAGCAGGCTCACTCCTACATAAGATTGCGGCGGTCTGTTAGATAAGAGCTGCGAGGGCAGCGGCGGCCTGCGGCAGCTCCAGCTCGCTGAATACCTGAACCCCATGACGCTTGAGCAACGCCGCCGTCACCCCTTCGCCCCTGACCTTCACGCCACTGAACGTGCCGTCATACGTCAGCAAATTCCCGCACGACGGACTGTTGGCCTTGAGCACCGCCACCCGAACCCCGTGCTTTTGCACCAATGCCAGCGCCTGCCGCGCACCGTCGAGAAACGGCGCGCTGACATCCTCACCCTCAGTGGTGATCACCGCCGCCGTGCCATCCAGCACCTCGCCACCCTGCCCGCCCGGGATCTCCGCCGCCGCCCGTGGCGTCGGCAATCCGCCTGCGACCTCGGGACACAACGGCACCACTCGCCCTTCGGCAATCCACTGTTCAAGCAGATCAAACGGCCCGCTGGCACCACCGTCATAACGCACGCGATGGCCCAACAGGCAGCGGCTGACCAGAATCCTGTGCATCTCAGAACGGCTCGTTGCCACGGCGGCGGAACCAACCGGTCAGCGAAAGCCGCTCGCGGTTGGCCGGCAGCACTTCATGCGGCACTTCGCCGGAAAGAAACACAACCAGACAGCCGCCGGTAGGCTGCACATCATGCACGCGGTCTTCCTTCAGATACATGCGCAGTTGACCGCCATCCTCCGGCAGCCAGGCGTCGTTGAGGTATACCACCACCGAAACCATGCGCTTGTCATCGTCGCGAAAACGGTCGACATGCCGGCGATAAAACGCGCCGGGCGGATACAGGGCGAAGTGGCATTCGAAATCTTCGAGGCCAAGGAACAAGCCGCGATTGAGTGCCTCGCGCAGGCTCTCCATCAGGTTCAGATAGCGGTCGCTGGCCTCGGCCTGGCCCGGGTCGATCCATTGGATATGGTCGCCGCGAATCCCCTCGCGAATCTCTGAAAACGGCCCGCGTCCGACCGCCGCCGGCGCCAGCTCACCCTCGGCTTCACGTTTGCGGCACTCGGCCGCCAGCTCGCGGGTCAGACCGGCGGGCAGGAAAATGTTCTGCTGCGACCAGCCATGCTCGGCGAGGTCATCGACAATGCGTAACAGCAGTGGGTGTTCAGAGGATATTTGCATGGCGCGCATAGTATGCCTGCGGCAACAAATCCGACAGAGCCACGCAGCGGCTTGATACGAATTCTCGACAAGTACCGGCACCGCACGGAGAATAGTCCGCTGCTGACAGGAGTCCCTATGCGCCGTTTGCTTTTTTCACTGTTGATGTTCTGTGTGTTGCCCGCCTGGGCGGACGGCTACGACCAGTTGTACAAGGTCGCCGGCTGGCCAGATCAACGTGCGCATTTCAATGATGCTCTGAGTGCCGCGCAGCAGCGCTATCAGAACAGCCTGCCGCCGGCGGTGTTTCAAGCGCTGGTCAACAACAGCAACCAGCGCTTTGCGCCGCAGGCCGTGGATCAACGCGCCGAGGCGCAACTGCGGCAGAAGCTCGCCGACCCGAAACCGGCGCTGACCTTCTTCCAGTCGCCGTTGGGCAAGAAAATCGTCGCCGCCGAGCTGCTCGCGACCCGCCGCGATCAACTGGCGAAAAACGCCAAGGGCCTGCCGAAAATGCAGGTCAGCGACAACCGCCAACTGATCATCGGCCACCTCGCCCAGGCCTTGCCGGCGCGTGAAGCCGGGGCCGAAGTCAGCCTGGCAATCGCCGGCGTCGCGGCGGACAGTCTCAGCTCGATGATTCCGGGCCTGCTCGGTGGCGGTCAGGCGCAGGGCATGCTCAACGGCCAGCGCCAGCGTTTGATGGATCAGATCGGCGCCGATCTGAACAACACGCTGCTGTACGTCTATCGCGACCTGTCGGATGAAGAGCTGGAAGAGTTTGCGACGTTTGCCGAGTCGACGGAGGGCAAGGCCTATTACCAGGCGGCGCTGGCGGCGATTCGCGCCGGGCTTGCGGTCGGCCAATAATCTTCTTCGCCTGAAAGGCCCTCATCGCTGGCAAGCCAGCTCCCACAAGTTTCTGGGGTGTTCCATGGATTTTGATCAATGCAAAACCCTGTGGGAGCTGGCTTGCCAGCGATAGGGCCCTCACAATCGCTAGAGATTCCGCCCCCTGATCCGCTTGCTCAGAAACTCGAAATACTCCTCGCGCATCTCCGCCGTTTCATTGGCCAGGTGATGCCGCGCCTCGGCCAGCAGCAGGATTTGCGGCCGGTCGAACTTCCATTTCAACACTTGCAGGTTGTGCTGCCAGTCCACCGTCATGTCCGCCTGCCCTTGAATGATCAGCGGCCGTCGCGGGCTTTTTTTTGCGTGCTCGACGCGAATGATCCAGCGTGACAACGCGCCCACCCATTGCGTCGGCAAGCGCCGCGGCTGTAACGGGTCGGCCTGCAGGAGCGGCAGGAAATCCGGGTCATTGGAGTTCTCGCTGAAGCGCCGCGCGACGCCGCGAACGAAGGGCCTGAGCAGGTAATAGCTGAGCTGCGACCAGCCCCACGCCCGCGGTCGCACCAGCGGTGCCAGCAGGATCACCTGGCCCTGCGCCGGGCTGCCCTCGCCATGATTGAGCAGATGATCGACCACGATCGCCCCACCGGTGCTTTGCCCGCACAAGTGCCACGGCTGCGGCAGCGCAATCGACTGCGCTTCGGCGAACAAGGCCTGGAGCATGTGCTGATATTCGGCGAAATCGCGAATGCTCGCCCGCGGCCCGCTCGACAGGCCATGCCCCGGCAAGTCACAGGCGATGACGGCAAAGTCCTGATCCAGCGCCCACTCGATCACATGCCGATAGAGCCCGGTGTGATCGTAGTAACCGTGCAGCAGGAACAGCGTTGCCTTGACCTTCTCCGGCCACCAGCAATGGCTGACCAGCTCGTAGCCATCAACTTCGAAACGGCCCATGCCGCGCCAGACGTCGCGCTCTGGGAAATCGGTCTGGTAGAAGCGCTGATACGCCTTCGCCTCGTCCGACAACGGCTGCCACTCGGCCAGAGGCTTGAGGCTCGCGCGGATTTGATCGGGGTCGAAAGTGGCAGGCATGCGGCAATTCCAGAACGGTAATCAGACTTTATCGGCCTGCGATATTCATCTGTCGCGGCAAGCATGGCAAGCTAGCCGGCCTCTGAGGAAGCAAATCCATGCGTTCGCCCTACCGCACCGCACTGTTCGCCAGCCTGCTCGCGCTGATCTGCGCCGGCGTGCTGTGGGCCGCGTACGACTGGTTTCAGGGCCGCTATCTGCGCGCGTTCAGCGAGCACACGGCAGTGTTTTCCGGCGATCCGCTGCGCCTGCCGGATGGCCTCGCCGGGCCGGGCAACATCCGCCTCGTGCATTTCTGGGACCCGGCCTGCCCGTGCAACGTCGGCAATCAGCAACACCTGAGCGAGATGGTCGAGCAGTTCGGCACCCGCGGTGTGGAATTCTTCGCGGTGCAGAAACCCGGCAGCCACGGCCAGTTGCCCGCCACCCTCGCCAGCCTGAAAACCATCGTTATCCTGCCCGGCTCTGAACAGGTTCCCGCCAGTCCGGCCGTGGCTATCTGGGATCGCAGCGGCAAACTGGCCTACTTCGGTCCGTACAGCGAAGGCCTGACCTGCAATTCCAGCAACAGCTTCATCGAACCGATCTTGCATGCGCTTACGGAAGATCGACCGGTCAATGCCACGCATACGCTGGCGGTGGGGTGTTATTGCCCGTGGGTGGGTAGGGAGTGAGATTTTCGTCCTGCTCCAAACTTAAACTGATTTAAAACCAGGCTTACCGTTTGCTGCCCGCCACTCCTTAACCTCTTTTACAATTCCTTCAGGACTATCCTCTCTGCCATCAGGTGGATAGTAGATCAAATCTGAGCCGTCTGGATGTTCAGTCAAACGCTCAAACTCAAAAACAGCTTCAATTTGTTTCGCCTCAGTCAAATAAGAAGACTCGTAGATTTTTTTTACGAACAACAAAAACTCTGTTTCGGTATAATCCTTCAGGCCTTTTGAACTCATATCATTTTCCCTCCGAGTGTATCGCACCGTGCTGTTTAGGGGTGACCACTCGAATATTGTCTATATCCATCACCTCCCCTCCTCTAGCTATATGAACAAAATGATGAAGCTCAAATTTCACTTGACCACCGACTCTATCTGCTTTTCGAACAAACGGTGCGCGACCTTTTTTCATTTCGAAAGCACTACTATTATTAAACTGTTTAATAAGTTCAGAATCATTGGCCACCGTCTTCCAAAACGCCTCTCGAAATGCCCGAAAATTCCTGAATTCCCTGCCCCGCAACTGATCGGCAATCTGTGAAGGTACCGGCGCGCCATCGCCCTGCGCTGCGCTGCCGAGCCAGTTCCCGGATACCGGTTGCCCGACTCCAGTCGCGACGCCCGGCTCCTCCCGCCGATCGCGGAACATCGTGTAGATCGGCGGCAGACCGGATTCCACCGGGAACACCAGAATATAGTCATCAAAACCGGCGCCTGAAACAGCTGGAAAAGAATCAAGGCGCCCCCCGACCGGGATCACTGTTGCCCCAGTGTAGACAGGCACATCCGACTGCTCGGCTGGTGAAGTCGTCGAGCTGTTTCCCGGATTGACGATCGGGGTCCACGTCAGATGGCGTGGCGGTACATCGGAGGTAATCGCAGTGTAAACATTGCGTCCTGCATCGTAGGACGTCGCCACCACTCTGACGGCAGCAGGAACATTCAAGCCATCTGTGCTGACGACAAAAACTTCTGAATGTCCGTGCGCGTCAGTTTTTGAACTGAAACGGTAAGCGAGATCGACGTTTCCGCCAGCCGCCGCGATAGCGCGCAGCTCTGGCGCATTATTGTTCGCAATGTCCGAGAGCGGCATGCTGAACGCATACCGATCGGGCAATTCACCATTACCCAGTTTCGAGGAGTAGACCAACGCAGACACACCGACCATCGCGCCGGCGCCGACACCTGCCGCAAGACTGCTCAATGCAGTGATCGCGCTGCGAACCGCCGCTTGCAGACCTGCTGACGCCGCCTCCGCAACCGCTACGATTCCAGCCGACGTCATAAACAGGGGGCCTGCCGCCGACGCGGCACCTGGCGCGCGGAAAGTATGGGCGGAGCGAACAGCCTCTGCAGCCATATGCGCCTGCTCATCGGCAAGGCGCCGGGCTTCTGCCTCCGCCTCTGCGGCAATACGAGCCTCTTCCTGAGCGCGCGCCTCCTCGAGCAACTTCCGGGCTTCCAGGTCCTGCGCAATAAGTATTTGTTCTTGGAGTCGCTCCTCCTCCTGAGCACGACTGATCAGGCCAGCCAGAGTGTTCGCCGCAGCCGCCGTATGCCGGGCGCTTTCCGAGTGGAGGAGTGAGGCGTGATAATCCTGCCAACGCTTGCCCAATTGCGAGTTCGTCTGCAGATACACCAGATTATTGAGTGCTTCGAGCTCAGGCTTGCTCAAAGGGGAGTTGATTCCAGGGTTGGCGAACGCGTAGGGCTGCACGGCTGCCTGCTCGGCGGCGGTGATGTTGTCTGCAGCAATCTTGTAATTGATGAGTGCTTGAGAAAGGCTGCCTGCAGTCGAACCCGCTGCAGCGGCAACTCTTTCAACGAGAAAATCAGACAAAGCCTGGAAGAGGATATTCGTTTCAAGATTGACGACGGATAACCTTTCACTGGAAAGCAACTTCCGGGTTTCGCTGTCGGCTGGATTCGCAGCTTCGATCTGACTTCGTCTTGCCGCCAGTTCCGGAAGCTGATTGGCAATGATGGCGATCACCCACGAAAGGCGCCGCAACTCCATTGCCGCGCGATACGCCTTGTCTATAGCGGTATAGGCAACGGAAACATCCGGGGGGGATGAGTCCAGACTGTCTCTTATCCTTTTGAAGGATAGATCCTTCATCAGAAAGAAAGGGTTATGCCCATACAGCGAGTAAGCGCCCTCGGTATGGGCACGATACTCAGATATTTTGGAGTGAATAACTTCAATGGTTACATCGTGATCTGACTTCGCCCTATGAACCGGGGAAAGTCCCGCTCCTGCCAGCTGCCTCGCCCGCTCCGCCTCGCCGTTAGAAGTCTCACCGATGCTATTGAAAACTGCAGCGTACTCGAGATCAATATAGGCCTGAGAGTTCTGCGGCTCACCCATCAAGTCATCCCAGATAAACGGGGTTAATGGATCAAGCTTTCCCGAGCCTTGGCCGGTACCTCTATAAATATCATCGTTCAGCCCCCAACTTCCCGAGAAATACCCACCTTGCCCCAATCGAGTTGGCCTTGTTCCTCTGACAGGTATCGGGGCCAGTTCATATCTGCCTGATCCAAGCTGCCTGTGAGGTCCAAGATACTTTCCAATATCGTTCATACGACTTCTCCATGTCAGTTATTCCATGTAGTAAATCCGTTAAGCCGGTTGACGCAGACTATTGTTTCGAACAACTTTCGATCGCGTGCCTTTTATAGACGGGCTCCGTTAAACACTGCAACAACGCCCTTGTAGTGAAACTCCCATAAACATGAAGGAAATTTCCTATTGAAAAAATTATGTGTTATCAATTGCTCGGTAGCGCCGCAATAACATCAATACAATCAATGCCTTGATATAAATAAATGACGGGAAGCAGATTTTCATGAAACGAGGCCTGACTTTTCTTGCATTGCTCATTATTTTGTTTTCGGTCGCCGCCGGCGGCTACCTCTACAGCAAACAACCGACGCGTCAGGGCCAGGTCGAGCTGCGCGATCTGCAGGGCTCGGTGACCGTGCGCTACGACGAGCGCGGCGTGCCGCATATCCGCGCCGAGAACGAAACCGACCTTTATCGTGCGCTGGGCTACGTGCATGCCCAGGATCGGCTGTTTCAGATGGAAGCCATGCGCCGTCTCGCCCGCGGCGAACTGGCCGAGGTGCTCGGGCCGAAACTGCTCGACACCGACAAACTGTTTCGCAGCCTGCGCATTCGCGAGCGCGCCGCCAGTTACGTCGCCAGCCTGGATAAACAGTCGCCGGCGTGGAAAGGCCTGCACGCCTATCTGGATGGCATTAACCAGTATCAGGACAGCCACGCTGCGCCGATCGAATTCGACGTGCTGGGCATCCCCAAGCGGCCGTTCACCGCCGAAGACAGCATCAGCGTCGCCGGTTACATGGCTTACAGCTTCGCCGCGGCGTTTCGCACCGAGCCGCTGCTGACTTTCGTGCGCGATCAACTCGGCGCCGACTACCTCAACGTGTTCGACCTCGACTGGCAAGGCAAAGGCGTTCTCGCCAACGACCACAGCCACACCGCGCCCGCCCTCGCCGCCGGTGACTGGAAAGACCTCAACGCCCTCGCCCGCCTCAGTGAGCAGGCGCTGATCGACAACGGCCTGCCGCAGTTCGAAGGCAGCAACGCCTGGGTCATCGCCGGCAGTCGCAGCCAGAGCGGCAAGCCGTTGCTGGCTGGCGATCCGCACATCCGTTTCTCGGTGCCGTCGGTGTGGTACGAGGCGCAGCTGTCGGCGCCGGGTTTCGAGCTGTACGGCCATCATCAGGCGCTGGTGCCGTTCGCGTTCCTCGGGCACAACATGGATTTTGGCTGGAGCCTGACCATGTTCCAGAACGACGATCTGGACCTGATCGCCGAGAAGGTCAACCCGGACAATCCCAACCAGATCTGGTATCGCGGCCAGTGGACCGATCTGCTGGTCAGCGAGCAGCAGATCAAGGTGAAAGGCCAGGCACCGGTGACCCTGACCCTGCGCCAATCGCCTCACGGCCCGATCGTCAACGACGCACTGGGTGCGGCGGGCGGCAAAACCCCGATCGCCATGTGGTGGGCGTTTCTCGAAACGCCGAACCCGATCCTGGAGGGTTTCTATCAGCTCAACCGCGCTGACACCCTGGCCAAGGCCCGCACCGCCGCCGCGAAAGTCCAGGCGCCGGGACTGAATCTGGTTTACGCCAATGCCAAGGGCGATATCGCCTGGTGGGCTTCGGCACTGCTGCCCAAGCGTCCGGCCGGGGTCAGGCCGGAATTCTTTCTCGATGGCAGCACGAATCAGGCGGACAAGGACGGCTACTACCCGTTCAGCGCCAACCCGCAGGAAGAGAACCCGCCGCGCGGCTATATCGTCTCGGCCAACTTTCAGCCCATGTCGCCGACCGGCATGCCGATTCCCGGTTATTACAACCTTGCCGATCGCGGCCAGCAGCTCAATCGTCAGCTCAGCGACAAAAACCTGAAGTGGAACAACGAAGCCAATCAGAAGCTGCAACTGGGCACCGCGACCGGCTACGGCCCGCGTTTGCTCGCACCGCTGCTGCCGGTGTTGCGCGAGGTGGTGAGCGATCCGGCGCAACTGAAACGGGTCGAGCAACTGGCGCAGTGGCCCGGCGACTATCCGCTGGATTCGGTCAGTGCGACGCTGTTCAACCAGTTCCTCTATGATCTGGCCGATGCGGCGATGCGCGATGAGTTGGGCAACGAGTTTTTCGACACGCTGCTGTCGACGCGGGTGATCGATGGAGCGTTGCCGAGGCTGGCGGCGAATGCCGATTCGCCGTGGTGGGACAACCGCAGCACACCCGCGAAGGAGACCCGCGCCGATAGCATCCGCGCGGCATGGCAGGCGAGCCTGCAGCACCTGAAGCTGACCCTTGGCGACGATGTGGCGGCGTGGCAATGGGGCGCGGCGCATACCCTGACCCACGGCCATCCACTGGGGCAGCAGAAACCGTTGGATCGTCTGTTCAACGTCGGGCCGTTCGCGGCGCCGGGCAGCCATGAAGTGCCAAACAACCTTTCAGCGAAGATCGGCCCGGCACCGTGGCCGGTGACTTATGGGCCGTCGACGCGGCGGCTGGTGGACTTCGCCGATCCGGCGCACGGGCTGACGATCAACCCGGTGGGTCAGAGCGGCGTGCCGTTCGACAGTCACTACGACGATCAGGCCGAAGCGTATGTGGAAGGAATTTATGTGCAGGCGCATTTCAGCGAGGAAGAGGTGACGGCGAATACGCGCAGTACTTTGAAGTTGTTGCCGATGCGGGCTGCGCAGTAGTTTTGCGCTGATTGGACTGGCCTCATCGCTGGCAAGCCAGCTCCCACAGGGTTTTGTGTCGATCACAAATCATGTGAACACCAGAGAAACCTGTGGGAGCTGGCTCGCCAGCGATGAGGCCGTGACAGCCACCAAAAGGCTTCAGAGCATCACAGCAAAATTCATCCGAAACTGCTGCGGCGTCACCCCCAGCCGCCGGTTGAACACACTGCGCATATGTTGCGCGTCGCGAAACCCGCACTGATAGGCCACGGTCTTCAACGGCGCCGCTGTGCTTTCCAGCATCACCCGCGCCGCATCGACCCGCGCCCGTTCAACAAACTCTGCCGGCGTGACTTTCGCTTCCCGAGCAAACACCCGGGAGAAATTGCGTGCACTCATGTTCGCCGCATTGGCCAGATCGGCAATCGTCAGATCGCCGGTGAGATTGGCCAGCACATACAACTGCACCATCGCTACCGCTGACGTCGGCTCGGCGTGCGGGGTGAGGAACGGGCTGAACTGCGACTGACCACCGGAGCGCTGGGTGAACACCACCAGCCGTTTGGCCACGCTGAGCGCCACCTCGGCGCCATGATCACGCGCCAGCAGATACAACGACAGATCGATGCCCGCCGTGACCCCAGCCGAGGTGTAGAGCCTGCCATCCTCGATGTACAAGCGATCGGCCTCGACCTGTGTGGTCGGGCACAGCTGTGCCAACGCCTCGGCGTCGTTCCAGTGAGTGGTCACCGTGCGTCCGTCCAGCAGCCCCGCCCGTGCCAGCATGAACGCGCCATTGCAGATCGAGCCGAAGCGCTGCGCCCGTGCGCTGGCATCGCGCAGCCAGCCATCAAATACGCTGCCGAAATCCATGAACGGCAACTGCGGCCCACCGGCGACCAGTAGCAGGTCATAGGCCTCAAGCGCTTCGCTGAAATGTCGGTGCGCAGTCACGCTCAGGCCATTAGAACAGGCCATCATCCCGCGCTCGACGCCGATCACTTGCAGCCGATAGTGATCCTGCGGCGCGAGGAAACGATTGGCCTCGGCAAACACATCCAGCGGCCCGCTGACGTCCAGCGACTGCACACCGGGAAACACCACGATGGCGACGGTTTTGCTCATGCTGTGAAGCTCCGCTGGGTCTGTTTGCCGAGTTGGCACGATTTGCAGGTGGATTGGCAAGGATCGCAGCCACGCCTCGATTGCTGGTATTCGGCTCCGGGAACAGACTTTCCTCATCAGCGCCGTCACGGCGTTTTCGACGAGGAAACCCTTATGAGCACCACCATCGCCGGCATCAGGATCCCTGACAGCGCCCTCGCCCGGGCCACCACCGAGTACATTCGCGACATCGAATCCGACCTGCTCTATCACCACTCGCGCCGGGTGTTTCTGTTCGGCGCACTGAGTGGCGAGCGTCAGCAACTGGCCTACAACCCGGAACTCTTGTACGTCGGCGCGATGTTCCACGACCTCGGTCTGGTCGAAGGACATCGCAGCGATGATGAACGTTTCGAAGTGGATGGTGCGAATGCGGCAGCAGCGTTTCTCAAACCGTACGGATTGAGCGACGACGATATTGAGCAGGTCTGGCTATCGATTGCCTTGCATACGACACCGGGCGTGCCGAAGCATCTGCGCCCGACCGTGGCGCTGGTCACTGCGGGGGTGGAAATGGATGTGCTGGGCATGGATTACGCGGCGTTCAGCAGCATGCAGCGTGAGGCGGTGGTGCATGCGCATCCACGCGGGGAAGGCTTCAAGGAATGCATCATCTGCGCGTTTGCCGACGGTTTGCGCCATCGTCCGCAGACAACGTTTGGGAATGTGAAGACTGATGTGCTGGTGGATCAGGAGCCGGGGTTCAAACCGCTGAACTTCGTCGAGGTGATCCGCAATTCTCTTTGGATTTCTTGACCGCAGAAAAACCTGTGGGAGCGGGCTTGCCCGCGATGGCGTCTTTACAGTCAACATCAATGTCGAATGTCAGATAGCTATCGCGGGCAAGCCCGCTCCCACAGGGATATGGATTGGTCTTGAAAAAGCAACCAACCCGACAGGGCTCACGCTGCTTCTGGACTCGGTGCGCGACGCGCATCCGGTTGCTTCCATGAATCGGCTGCGCTTTCTTCGATGGCTTGCTGGATGGCTTTCTTGCGTGCTTCTTCGGCGCGGCGGCTGAAGAACCAGACGAGGAAGGTCACCAGCGACACCGCCAGCAGAATCAGGCTGGCCACGGCGTTGATTTCCGGCTTCACGCCCAGGCGCACCGCCGAGAACACTTCCATCGGCAGGGTCGTCGAACCCGGCCCGGAAACAAAGCTCGCCAATACCAGGTCATCCAGCGACAGGGCGAACGACATCATCCCGCCCGCTGCCAGCGACGGTGCGATCATCGGGATGGTAATCAGGAAGAACACCTTCCACGGCCGCGCGCCGAGGTCCATTGCCGCCTCTTCGATCGACAGGTCCAGCTCACGCAGACGCGCCGACACCACCACCGCCACATACGCCGCACAGAACGTGGTGTGGGCAATCCAGATGGTGACGATGCCGCGTTCCTGTGGCCAGCCGATCATCTGCGCCATGGCCACGAACAGCAGCAACAGCGACAGACCGGTGATCACTTCCGGCATGACCAGCGGCGCCGTCACCAGGCCGCCGAACAGCGTGCGGCCCTTGAAGTGGGTAATGCGGGTCAGCACGAAGGCCGCCAGCGTACCCAGTGCCACCGCCGCCACCGCCGTGTAGCAGGCAATTTCCAGCGAGCGCAGCACCGAGCCCATCAGTTGCGAGTTATCGAGCAGGCCGACGTACCACTTCACCGACCAGCCGCCCCACACCGTGACCAGTTTGGAAGCGTTGAACGAGTAGATCACCAGGATCAGCATCGGCAGATAGATGAAGATCAGACCCAGCACCAGCATCAGGCTGGAGAAACGGAAGCGTTTCATTCTTTACCCTCCATTTCCTTGGCCTGACTGCGGTTGAACAGGATGATCGGCACAATCAGGATCGCCAGCATCACCACCGCCAGGGCGGACGCCACCGGCCAGTCACGGTTGTTGAAGAATTCCTGCCAGAGCACTTTACCGATCATCAGGGTTTCCGGACCGCCGAGCAGTTCCGGGATGACGAACTCACCGACCACCGGAATGAACACCAGCATGCAGCCGGCAATGATGCCGTTCTTGGACAGCGGAATGGTGATTTTCCAGAAGCTGTTGAAGGTGCTCGAACCGAGGTCCGAGGCCGCTTCGAGCAGACTGTTGTCGTGCTTCACGAGGTTGGCGTACAGCGGCAGGATCATGAACGGCAGGTACGAATAGACCACGCCGATGTACACCGCCAGGTTGGTGTTGAGGATCTGCAGCGGCTCGTCGATCAGGCCCATGCTCATCAGGAAGCCGTTGAGCAGGCCGTTGTTGCTGAGAATGCCCATCCACGCATAGACGCGGATCAGGATCGCCGTCCAGGTCGGCATCATGATCAGCAGCACCAGCACCGTTTGCAGTTCTTTGCGCGCACTGGCGATGGCGTAAGCCATCGGATAACCGATCAACAGGCACAGCAGCGTGCTGATGAAGGCCATCTTCAGCGAGCCGAGGTAGGCGGCGATGTACAGTTCGTCGTCACCCAGCAGCGCGTAGTTGCCCAGGTTGAGCAGCAATTGCAGCTTCTGCTCGGCAAACGTGTAGATCTCGGTGTACGGCGGGATCGCCACGTCGGCTTCGGCAAAACTGATCTTCAGGACGATGAAGAACGGCAGCATGAAGAACAGGAACAGCCAGATGAACGGCACGCCAATGACCAGTTGCCGGCCATTGGGGATGATCCTGTTGATGCGGCGTTTGAATTTGCGCATGTTCATGAGCGAAGTACCACGCCGCTGTCGTCTTCCCACCACACGTAGACCTGATCGCCCCAGGTCGGACGTGCGCCACGGCGTTCGGCATTAGCGACGAACGACTGCACCAGTTTGCCGCTCGGCAACTCGACGTAAAACACCGAGTGACCGCCCAGATAAGCAATGTCGTGGACCTTGCCGCTCGACCAGTTGTACTCGCAGGTCGGCATCTCGGCGGTCACCAGCAGCTTCTCCGGACGAATTGCGTAGGTCACCGACTTGTCCTGCACCGAGGTGCTGATGCCGTGGCCGACGTAGATCTGCCGGTCGAGGTCCTTGCAGGTGATGGTCGCGTGGCCCTCGGCGTCGTCGATCACTTCGCCTTCGAAGATGTTGACGTTGCCGATGAATTCGCAGACCAGACGGCTGGTCGGGGTTTCGTAGATGTCGATCGGGCTGCCGATCTGCGCGATCCAGCCCAGGTGCATGATCGCGATGCGCTCGGCCATGGTCATGGCCTCTTCCTGGTCGTGGGTCACCATTACGCAGGTCACGCCGACGCGCTCGATGATTTCCACCAGTTCCAGTTGCATCTGCGAACGCAGTTTCTTGTCCAGAGCGCCCATCGGCTCGTCGAGCAGCAGCAGCTTCGGTCGCTTGGCCAGCGAACGCGCCAGTGCCACGCGCTGACGCTGGCCGCCGGAGAGTTGATGCGGCTTGCGCTTGGCGTACTGGCTCATCTGCACCAGCTTGAGCATCTCGGCCACACGGGCGTCGATCTCGGCCTTGGGAATCTTGTCCTGCTGCAGGCCGAAGGCGATGTTCTGCGCCACCGTCATGTGCGGGAACAAGGCGTACGACTGGAACATCATGTTGATCGGACGTTCGTACGGCGGCATGTCGGTGATGTCGACGCCGTCGAGGAAAATGCGCCCCTCCGTGGGCCGTTCAAACCCTGCGAGCATGCGCAGCAGGGTGGATTTGCCCGATCCCGAACCGCCGAGCAGGGCGAAAATCTCGCCTTTCTTGATTTCCAGGGACACGTCGTCCACGGCAATCGTCTCGTCGAACTTCTTCGTGACCCGGTCGATCTTGACCAACACCTGTTTCGGTGTCTGGTCGCCCTCGAGGGCTTTCTTGTAGGCGCCGGAGGCAACTGCCATTTACGAAACTCCCAACAGAAGCAGCGGTTCGCCACGCAAGACGAACACTGGATAGTTTGTGCGTTATTTGCCCGACTTGACCTTGGTCCAGCTGCGGGTCATCAAACGCTGAATATTGGCTGGCAACTCGGTCGACACGTAGGTCTTGTCGAGGACTGCTTGCGGTGGGTAAACCGCTTCGTCGGTGCGGATGGATTGTTCCATCAGCTTGTCCGAACCCGGGTTCGGGTTGGCGTAACCGACGTAATCACTGACCTGGGCGATCACCTCAGGTTTCAGCAAATAGTTGATGAAGGCGTGGGCTTCCTTGACGTTGGACGAGTCCTTGGGGATCGCCAGCATGTCGAACCACAGCGCGCCACCCTCTTTCGGGATCGAGTAGGCGATGTTCACGCCTTTCTTGGCTTCCTCGGCACGGTTCTTCGCCTGGAAGATGTCGCCGGAGAAACCGATCGCCACGCAGATGTCGCCGTTGGCCAGATCGCCGATGTATTTCGAGGAGTGGAAATAGGTCACGTAAGGACGCACCGCGAGCAGCTTGGCGGTGGCTTTTTCGTAATCCTTGGTGTTGGTGCTGTTGGCGTTCAGGCCCAGGTAATTGAGCATGGTCGGCATCATTTCATCGGCCGAATCGAGGAACGCCACGCCGCAGCTGTGCAGTTTCTTGATGTTTTCCGGCTCGAACAGCACGGCCCAGGAATCGATCTTGTCGATGCCCAGCACAGCCTTGACCTTGTCGACGTTGTAACCGATGCCGTTGGTGCCCCACAGGTACGGCACGGCATACAGGTTGCCCGGATCGTTCTGCTCCAGGCGCTTGAGCAGTACCGGATCCAGGTTGGAATAGTTCGGCAGCTGCGCCTTGTCGAGTTTCTGGAAGGCGCCGGCCTTGATCTGTTTGCCGAGGAAGTGGTTCGACGGCACAACCACGTCGTAACCGGTACGCCCGGCGAGGAGCTTGCCTTCCAGGGTTTCGTTGGAGTCGAAGACGTCGTAGACCGGTTTGATCCCGGTCTCTTTTTCGAAGTCGGCCAGGGTCGATTCGCCGATGTAATCGGACCAGTTATAAATATGCACCGTACCGGCGGCCTGGGCTCCGACAGCCAGGGTCAGGCCGGCAGCGGCCAGCAGGGCTTTGCGCAAAGAAGAAAATACAGGCAAGTGGAGGTCCTCTAAATTGATTGGGCCCAAGTTGCCCGCGCTGCATGACAGCAATGGCTGCCCGACAACAAAACCGGCGCGCAACTTACCCTCGAAAAACCGATCCAGCAAAACTTTCTGTCATTTAATTGCTCCGCTGGCCGCCATCGCGGAAACGACGGCCAGCGGTTGCTGCGACAAACCGGCTTATTTACCCGATTTGATTTTGGTCCAGCTGCGGGTGATCAGGCGCAGGGTAGCCGCGTCCAGGTCACTGATCGCGTAGAGCTGTTTCTTCACTTCAGCCGACGGGTAGATGCTCGGGTCGCTGGTGATGTCCTTGTCCACCAGTGGCGTGGCCGCCTTGTTGCCGTTCGGGAAACGCACGGCGTTGGTGATGCCGGCCATCACTTGCGGCTCGAGCAGGTAGTTCATGAACTTGTAGGCGGCTTCGACGTTTTCGGCATCCTTGGGAATGGCGACCATGTCGTAGAACGTACCGGCGCCTTCTTTTGGAATGGTGTAGGCCAGTTTGACCTTGTCACCGGCTTCCTGGGCGCGGGTCTTGGACTGCTCCAGATCACCCGAGTAACCGACGGCGACGCAGATGTTGCCGTTGGCCAGGTCCGAGATGTACTTGGAGGAGTGGAAGTAGGCAACCGACGGGCGAATCTTCAGAAACAGGTCTTCGGCGGCTTTCAGGTCAGCCTTGTCCTTGCTGTTGGTTGGCTTGCCCAGGTAGTGCAGCGCGGCCGGAATCATCTCGGTTGGGGCGTCGAGGAAACTCACGCCGCAGCTTTTGAGTTTCTCGATGTTTTCAGGCTTGAACACCACGTCCCACGAATCGATCTTGTCGATGCCCAGCGCAGCCTTGACCTTGGCCGGGTTGTAGCCGATGCCGATCGAGCCCCACATGTACGGGAAAGCGTGTTTGTTGCCCTGGTCGCTGGCGTCGCCAACGGCCTTGAGCAGGTCTTCGTCGAGGTTTTTCCAGTTCGGCAGTTTGGACTTGTCCAGCTCCTGGTAAACGCCGGCCTTGATCTGCTTGGCGAGGAAGTTGTTGGAAGGCACCACGATGTCGTAACCGGACTTGCCGGCCAACAGCTTGGCTTCCAGGGTTTCGTTACTGTCGAAGACGTCGTAGACGACTTTGATCCCGGTGGCTTTTTCGAAGTTGGCCACGGTGTCCGGCGCGATGTAATCGGACCAGTTGTAAACGTGCAGCACTTTGTCGTCCGCGTGAACCGCACCCGCCATCATGCCCGCCACGGACAGCGCGAGAAGTGTCTTGCCAGCAAGCTTTTTACCTAATGCCTTCATGCGTCATGCTCCAAATTTTTCTTTTTTGAACCACATTGTTCAGCGGCCGAACCCGGACAACTGGAACCGCGGCTAGTCTGGCAAGATCCGAGGCGGTCTTTCAACAAAAGACCAGCCTTTCTGACAGCTTTGACCGAGCAAGCCGCAACCTGCTCGCTCAAAGCCTAGCACTTAGCCCTGCAGCGCACCGAGGGTCAGGTCCAGACACTTGCGTGCCTTTGTAACCAGCTCATCGATCTCGGCTTTGCTGATCACCAGCGGCGGCGCGATGATCATCGTGTCACCCACCGCGCGCATGATCAGGCCGTTATCGAAGCAGAACTGCCGGCAGATCATGCCCACGCCCTTACCTTCGTAACGCTTGCGCGTGGCCTTGTCCTGCACCAGCTCGATCGCCCCCAGCAGACCGACGCCGCGAACTTCACCCACCAATGGATGATCGTTCAGCTCGCGCAGACGTTTCTGCAAATACGGTGCCGTTTCGTTATGGGCATTCTCGATAATTTTTTCATCGCGCAGAATGCGGATGTTTTCCAGGCCCACCGCCGCTGCCACCGGATGCCCGGAGTAGGTAAAGCCGTGGTTGAAATCGCCGCCTTCGTTGAGCACCGCCACCACACTGTCACGAACGATCAGGCCCCCCATCGGGATGTAGCCGGAGGTCAGGCCCTTGGCGATGGTCATCATGTCGGGTTTGAGGTCGTAGAAATCGCTACCGAACCACTCACCGGTGCGACCGAAGCCGCAGATCACTTCGTCCGCCACAAACAGGATGTCGTATTTGGCGAGGATTTCCTTGATGCGTGGCCAGTAGGTGTCGGGCGGAATGATCACGCCACCGGCGCCCTGGATCGGCTCGGCAATAAAGGCACCGACGTTGTCGACGCCGACTTCGAGAATCTTCTCTTCCAGCTGATTGGCCGCCCAGACGCCGAACTCTTCCGGCGTCATGTCGCCGCCTTCGGCAAACCAGTACGGCTGCGCGATGTGCTCGATGCCTGGGATCGGCAAGTCGCCCTGTTCGTGCATGTAGGTCATGCCGCCGAGGCTGGCGCCGGCCACGGTCGAACCGTGATAACCGTTCTTGCGGCTGATGATGACTTTCTTGTTCGGCTGGCCCTTGATCGCCCAGTAATGGCGAACCATGCGCAGCATGGTGTCATTGCCTTCGGAGCCAGAACCGGTGAAGAACACATGGTTCATGCCTTCAGGTGCAACGTCGGCAATCGCCTTGGCCAGTTGCAGTGCCGGCGGGTGCGCAGTCTGGAAGAACAGGTTGTAGTACGGCAGCTCGCGCATCTGTTTTGCGGCGGCATCGGCCAGCTCATCGCGACCGTAACCGATCGCCACGCACCAGAGCCCGGCCATGCCGTCGAGGATCTTGTTGCCTTCGCTGTCCCACAGATAAACGCCCTTGGCATTGGTGATGATCCGCGGGCCCTTCTCTTTCAATTGCTTGAAATCGCTGAACGGGGCCAGGTGGTGATCACTGCTGAGTGCTTGCCACTCGCGGGTTTGCGGGTTGTTGCTGGTCATGCCAATTCTCCTTGTTATCGGTGAAGGCGCGCCGCCTGAGCGACGCGCCCGGCGTATCAGACGGCGAAGAGCAGGTACTCACGCTCCCAGGAACTGATCACGCGCTTGAAGTTTTCATGCTCGGCCCGCTTGACCGCGACGTAGCCTGTGATGAAAGTCTTGCCGAGGTATTTCTCGACGGTCTTGCTGTTTTCCATGCGCTCCAGCGCGTCTTCGATGGTCAGCGGCAGGCGCAGGTTGCGGCGCTCATAGCCACGGCCCACCACCGGCGCGCTCGGATTGAGGCCCTCGACCATGCCGATGTAACCGCACAGCAGGCTCGCGGCAATTGCCAGGTATGGGTTGGCGTCGGCGCCCGGCAGGCGGTTTTCCACACGGCGGTTCTGCGGGCCGGCATCCGGTACGCGCAGGCCGACGGTGCGGTTTTCTTCGCCCCACTCGACGTTCACTGGTGCCGAGGTGTCTGGCAGGAAGCGGCGGAACGAATTGACGTTGGGGGCGAACAGCGGCAGCAATTCCGGGATCAGTTTCTGCAGGCCACCGATGTGGTGCAGGAACAACTGGCTCATGGTCCCGTCTTCATTGGAGAAAACGTTTTTGCCGGTGTGGATGTCGATGATGCTCTGGTGCAGGTGCATGGCACTGCCCGGCTCGCCGGTCATCGGTTTGGCCATGAACGTCGCAGCCACGTCGTGCTTGAGCGCGGCTTCGCGCATGGTGCGCTTGAACACCAGGATCTGGTCGGCCAGCGACAGTGCGTCACCGTGACGGAAGTTGATTTCCATCTGCGCCGTGCCGTCTTCGTGGATCAGCGTGTCGAGGTCCAACTCCTGCAACTCGCACCAGTCGTAGACGTCTTCGAACAGCGGATCGAATTCGTTGGCTGCTTCGATGGAGAACGATTGACGACCGATTTCCGGGCGACCGGAACGACCAATCGGCGGCTGCAACGGATAGTCAGGGTCGTCACTGCGCTTGGTCAGGTAGAACTCCATTTCCGGTGCGACGATCGGCTGCCAGCCCTTGTCGGCATACAGCTTGAGGACTTTCTTGAGGACGTTGCGCGGCGACAGCTCGATCGGGTTGCCTTGCTTGTCATAGGTGTCGTGGATCACCTGCGCGGTCGGCTCGATGGCCCACGGCACCAGGTAGACGGCGTTCTGGTCGGGGCGGCAGATCATGTCGATGTCGGCCGGGTCGAGCAGTTCGTAATAGATGTCGTCTTCGACGTAGTCGCCGGTCACGGTCTGCAACAAAACACTTTCCGGCAGACGCATGCCTTTTTCGGCGATGAACTTGTTGGTCGGGGAAATCTTGCCGCGGGTAATGCCGGTCAAGTCGGCGATCATGCATTCGACTTCTGTGATCTTGCGGTCTTTCAACCAATCGGTGAGCTGGTCGAGGTTGGTACTCATAAATGCCTCTGGGCTGAGTCTCCTGACGCGATGTCAGGCAAGTTTGACGCTGAGAGCGTCGCGTTAAAGGGGGCTTGCTCGCGCAGTGCCGGCTTACGCCTGGCACCGCGCATAGACAATGAACGAGGAGCTTACCTGCCCTTTACGCTGGCGTTGCATTTCCTGTGCACATTCAAGGCGTGCAGAATCGTGAGCACGGCTGGGGAAGCGGCACAGGCTGTGACGATAAAAGCGATCTATATTGAAAGGAGACGCCATAAACAGGATGCTGTCGTCTGCGTCCAGAATATCGGACGCTGCCGTTGACCGAGTCGCTGCGCAGAGCAGTGCAGGCAAGCCGCGAGCCTCGCTGGCCGCGCTACGGACGGATGGATCGCCACTGATGTGATAAGCATGCAGACCGGACCGTTGCGAGCAGTCGGTGACGCCGATTAACGGCAGGCGAGACATGAAGCACCCCGGTATTATTGCTGTTATGGGTTTGATCGGAGCTTAGCCTTGTTCATTTTTTTACACAACACCCCCGTAAAAAATACAACACGGCCTGCTCAAGCCTGCGGGTGCCCTACACATGCAGGACGCAAAAACGCCCCGAAATGCCCCATAAATGCCCTCACGGCGCTTTTTTAGGGCAAAAAAGGCCTCGCTTGACTTCGGCAGGCTGTTCGGGTTGACTGAAACCAGAAAAGATCAATGATTGATATTTTTAACAACAAAGGTGTTGCATCATGTCGGTACCCCCGCGTGCCGTTCAGCTTAACGAAGCGAACGCGTTCCTTAAGGAACATCCTGAGGTTCTGTACGTTGACCTTCTGATTGCGGATATGAATGGTGTGGTGCGCGGCAAGCGCATCGAACGCACCAGCCTCCACAAGGTTTACGAGAAAGGCATCAACCTGCCGGCCTCTCTATTTGCTCTGGATATCAATGGTTCGACGGTGGAAAGCACCGGCCTGGGCCTGGACATCGGCGACGCCGATCGTATCTGCTATCCGATACCCGATACCCTGTGCAACGAGCCATGGCAGAAGCGCCCGACCGCGCAACTGCTGATGACCATGCACGAACTCGAAGGCGACCCCTTCTTCGCCGACCCGCGTGAAGTGCTGCGCCAGGTGGTGACCAAGTTCGACGAACTGGGCCTGACCATCTGCGCCGCGTTCGAACTCGAGTTCTACCTGATCGACCAGGAAAACGTGAACGGCCGTCCACAGCCGCCACGCTCGCCAATCTCCGGCAAACGTCCGCACTCGACGCAGGTCTACCTGATCGACGACCTCGACGAATACGTCGACTGCCTCCAGGACATTCTGGAAGGTGCCAAAGAGCAAGGCATCCCGGCCGATGCGATCGTCAAGGAAAGTGCCCCGGCGCAGTTCGAAGTGAACCTGCACCACGTCGCCGACCCGATCAAGGCGTGCGACTACGCGGTACTGCTCAAGCGGCTGATCAAGAACATCGCCTACGACCATGAAATGGACACCACTTTCATGGCCAAGCCGTACCCAGGCCAGGCAGGCAATGGTCTGCACGTGCACATTTCGATTCTGGACAAGGCCGGCAAGAATATTTTTGCCAGCGAGGATCCCGAGCAGAACGCCGCGCTGCGTCACGCGATCGGCGGTGTGCTCGAGACCCTGCCCGCGCAGATGGCGTTCCTCTGCCCGAACGTCAACTCGTACCGTCGTTTCGGCGCGCAGTTCTACGTACCGAACTCGCCGTGCTGGGGTCTGGACAACCGCACCGTGGCGATTCGCGTACCGACCGGCTCTGCCGATGCCGTGCGTATCGAACACCGCGTTGCCGGTGCCGACGCCAACCCGTACCTGCTGATGGCTTCGGTGCTGGCCGGTGTGCATCACGGTCTGGTCAACAAGATCGAGCCGGGCGCGCCTGTCGAAGGCAACAGCTACGAGCAGAACGAGCAAAGCCTGCCGAACAACTTGCGCGACGCCCTGCGCGAGCTGGACGACAGCGAGGTAATGGCCAAGTACATCGATCCGAAGTACATCGATATCTTCGTCGCCTGCAAGGAAAGCGAGCTGGAGGAGTTCGAACACTCCATCTCCGACCTTGAGTACAACTGGTATCTGCATACGGTTTAAGTGTTTGCAGCTTCAAAAAACGCCGTTGGCTGATTCAGCCAGCGGCGTTTTTTTATGGCCGCCTGCGGCGGATCGCTGGCAAGTCGAGACGTCGCACCGCAGCTCCCACAGGTTCTGTTGTGCACTCAAATTTTCTGTTCGACACAGATACCTGTGGGAGCTGGCTTGCCAGCGATGGCGGCCGACAAGACAACACACAAGCCTGCTCGTACAATGCCCGCTGCCCCGCAGGAGACTTTCATGACGCGTCCCGCCCCCGTCCGCAAACCCCGTGCCCGCAGTCAGGCGCGGATCGATTCGATTCTCGATGCCGCGCGTACGCTGCTGGCCGCCGAGGGTGTGGCGAGTCTGTCGATCTACAGCGTCGCCGAGCGCGCGCAGATTCCGCCCTCCTCCGTTTATCATTTCTTCGCCAGCGTCCCGGCCTTGCTCGAAGCGTTGACCGCCGACGTACACGCGGCCTTTCGCGCCTGCCTGCAAGCGCCGATTGATCATGAGGCCTTGCGCGACTGGCGCGATCTGTCACGGCTGGTCGAACAGCGCATGCTCGAGATCTACGGCGAAGACGCTGCGGCACGCCAGTTGATTCTCGCCCAGCACGGGCTGACGGAAGTGACCCAGGCGGACCGCCAGCACGATCTGGAACTGGGCGAGCTGATGTACAAACTGTTCGACCAGCATTTCGAGCTGCCGAGACTGCCGGACGATGTCGATGTGTTTGCCCTGGCGATGGAGCTGGGCGACCGGGTGTACGCGCGCTCGGTGCAGCAGCACGGGCAGATCACCCCGCGCATGGCCGAGGAAGGGATGCGCGTGTTTGATGCCTATATCGGGTTGTACTTGCCGCCTTATCTGCCCAAAAGATCTCTAGTGCTCTGACTGGCCTCATCGCTGGCAAGCCAGCTCCCACAAGGGATTTATGACCGACAAATAACTCTGAGCTGGCTTGCCAGCGATGGCCGCGCCGCTGATTTCAAGGCAGGCACAAAACCCCGAAGGGCTCACACCCTTCGGGGTTGTTGTTTATTCACCGGTTTACAACTTGGCGATCGACACCTCGGTGGATTTAACAAAAGCGATCACTTCACTGCCCACCACCAGTTCCAGCTCTTTCACCGAACGGGTGGTGATCACCGAAGTGACGATGCCCGAAGCGGTCTGCACGTCGATTTCCGACAGCACATCGCCGAGGACGATTTCCTTGATCGAGCCTTTGAACTGGTTGCGCACGTTGATGGCTTTGATAGTCATGGCATTTCTCCTGAGATCGAAATGAGCGGCAAGTGGCAAGCTACAAGCTGCAAGCAAAAGCACAGCGCTTTGACTTGCAGCTTGAAGCTCGAAGCTTGCAGCTGCTTCATTGCGCCCAACGCAGTTGCGTAGGCAAGGGTGAAACAGGTTCCGGCGCCGGCGGTTCGCCGGGCAGGGACAGAACACGGTTGAGCACTTCGGTTTCCAGTGCGGCCAGGCGATGCGAGCCACGCACGCGTGGGCGCGGCAGTTCGACATGCAGGTCGAGGCCGACTTCGCCGTCCTCAATCAGAATGACCCGATCGGCAATCGCCACCGCTTCGCTGACGTCGTGAGTCACCAGCAGCACGGTGAAGCCGTGTTGCTGCCACAAACGTTCGATCAGTTGCTGCATCTCGATGCGCGTCAGGGCGTCCAGCGCGCCGAGTGGTTCGTCGAGCAACAGCAGGCGCGGTTTATGAATCAGCGCCCGGGCCAAGGCGACACGCTGCTTCTGGCCGCCGGATAACGCCGCCGGCCATTCATTGGCGCGATCGGCCAAGCCCACGGCTTCGAGCGCGTCCAGCGCTTGCGCCCTCCAGTTGCCCTTGAGGCCGAGGCCAACGTTGTCGATGATCTTTTTCCACGGCAGCAGACGCGCTTCCTGGAACATCAAGCGGGTGTCATCGCGCGCATCATTGAGCGGCGCGGAACCGGCGAGCAGGTCGCCGCCAGTCGGTTGATCGAGTCCGGCGAGCAAGCGCAGCAAGGTGCTTTTACCGCAACCACTGCGCCCGACCACGGCAACAAATTGCCCCGCTGGAATGTGCAAATCGATGTCGCGCAATACCTGGCGCGAGCCAAAGGTTTTCTGCAGATTGCGCAGCGCCAGCGGAATTCCGCGCAGCAAGCGTGGCGGCTGTTGAGCAGTCATGCCGCACCTCCCTTGGCCACCTGATAGGCCGGGTGCCAGCGCAACCACACGCGTTCCAGCCCACGGGCAGCGAGGTCGGCAAGCTTGCCCAGCACCGCGTAAAGCAGGATCGCCAGCACCACCACGTCGGTCTGCAAAAACTCACGGGCGTTCATCGCCAGATAGCCGATGCCGGAGCTGGCCGAAATGGTTTCGGCGACGATCAGCGTCAGCCACATGAAGCCCAGGGCAAAGCGCACGCCAACCAGAATCGACGGCAACGCGCCTGGCAGAATCACCTGACGGAACAGGCCGAAACCGCTCAGGCCATAACTGCGCGCCATCTCCACCAGCGCCGGGTCGACGTTGCGGATGCCGTGATAAGTGTTGAGATAAATCGGGAACAACGTGCCCAACGCTACGAGAAAAATCTTCGCCGACTCGTCGATGCCGAACCACAGGATTACCAGCGGAATCAGCGCCAGATGCGGCACGTTGCGGATCATTTGCACCGAGCTGTCGAGCAAGCGTTCGCCCCATTTCGACAGGCCAGTGATAAAGCCCAGCACCAGGCCGATGCTGCCGCCGATGGTGAAGCCGAGTGCCGCGCGCCAGCCGCTGATGGCCAGGTGCGTCCAGATTTCGCCGCTGCGCACCAGACTGACGCCGGCCTCGATTACCGCCACCGGTGCCGGCAGGATCCGCGTCGACAACCAGCCGGCCGACACCGACAACTGCCACACCGCCAGCAGCAACACCGGCAACGCCCAGGGCGCGAGGCTGTGGATAAATTTCTTCATGGCCGCGCCTCAGCTCTGCGATGCGGCTTTGGGCAGGATGTCGTTGGCAACCATCTCGCCGAACGGGCTGACGTAACCGGCGCTTTTCGGCAGTTCCGGGCGTTCTACATCGAGGTGCGGAAACAGCAGCTCGGCGACGCGATAGGATTCTTCGAGGTGTGGATAACCGGAGAAGATGAACGTATCGATGCCCAGCTCAGCGTATTCCTTGACCCGCGCCGCCACGGTCGGGCCATCGCCGACCAGTGCCGTGCCGGCGCCGCCTCGCACCAGACCGACGCCGGCCCACAGGTTCGGGCTGACTTCGAGGTTGTCGCGGCTACCGCCGTGCAGCGCGGCCATGCGTTGCTGGCCGACCGAATCGAAGCGCGCCAGCGAAGCCTGCGCACGTTGGATGGTGTCGTCGTCCAGATGTGAGATCAGCCGATCCGCCGCTTGCCAGGCTTCGGCGTTGGTTTCCCGCACGATCACATGCAGACGAATACCGAAGCGCACGGTGCGTCCGAGTTTGGCGGCTTTGGCCCGGACTTGTGCAATCTTCTCGGCCACCGCCGCTGGCGGCTCGCCCCAGGTCAGGACCATTTCCACTTGCTCGGCGGCCAGATCCTGCGCCGCTTCCGATGAGCCGCCGAAATACAGCGGCGGACGCGGTTGCTGGATCGGCGGATAGAGCAGCTTGGCGCCTTTGACGCTGATGTGCTCGCCGTCGTAATCAACGGTTTCGCCTTCCAGCACGCGGCGCCAGATACGGGTGAATTCCACCGAGGCCTGATAGCGTTCTTCGTGGTTGAGGAACAGACCGTCACCGGCCAATTCTTCAGGGTCGCCGCCCGTCACCAGGTTGAACAGCGCACGGCCGCCGGACAAGCGATCCAGTGTTGCAGCCTGACGCGCCGCCACCGTCGGGGAAATGATCCCCGGGCGCAGAGCGACCAGAAACTTCAGGCGCTGGGTTACTGGAATCAGCGACGCCGCGACCAGCCACGAGTCTTCGCAGGAACGCCCGGTAGGAATCAGCACACCGCCGAAACCGAGGCGATCCGCCGCTTGCGCGACTTGCTGCAAATAACCGTGGTCAACCGCGCGGGCGCCTTCGGCGGTGCCAAGGTAATGGCCGTCGCCGTGGGTAGGCAGGAACCAGAAAATATTGAGGCTCATGGAGTGGTCTCCTTGTGGATTCGAATTACTGCGCTTGAGAGCTTTGGGCCACAGCGGCCGGCGGCGTCCAGATCACGTCCTTGATGCTCAGCGGCTTGGGAATCAGCTTGAGCTGGAAGAACGTGTCGGCGATTTTCTGTTGCGCGGCGACCACTTCCGGGGTCAGGAACAGCGCGCCGTAGCCCTGGCGTTTCACCGAGGTCAGGGTGATGTCCGCCGGCAGACCGAGCAGCGGCGCCACCTGTTGGGTAACGTCTTGCGGATTGGCTTTGGACCACTCGCCGACCGCGCGCACTTCTTCGACGAGGGTCTTGATCACCTCGGGATTTTTCTGCGCGTAAGGTTTGGTAGCGAGATAGAACTGGTGGTTATCGACGATGCCTTTGCCGTCACGCAGGGTATGCGCCTGCAACTGTTGTTCGGCGGCGGCCTGATACGGATCCCAGATCACCCAGGCGTCGACACTGCCGCGCTCGAAAGCCGCGCGGGCATCGGCCGGTGGCAGGAACACGGTTTGAATGTCGCTGTACTTGAGGCCGGCGTCTTCCAGCGCACGCACCAACAGGTAGTGGACGTTGGAGCCTTTGTTCAGCGCGATTTTCTTGCCTTTGAGATCGGCCACCGACTTGATCGGCGAGTCTTTCGGCACCAGGATCGCTTCACTGTTCGGCGCTGGCGGTTCGTAAGCCACGTAGAGCAGATCGGCGCCGGCAGCCTGGGCGAAAACGGGCGGGGTTTCGCCGGTCACGCCAAAGTCGATCGAGCCAACATTGAGGCCTTCGAGCAGTTGTGGGCCGCCGGGGAATTCAGTCCATTGCACGTCGACGCCTTGGGCGGCCAGACGTTTTTCCAGCGTGCCTTTGGCCTTGAGCAGCACCAGCGTGCCGTACTTCTGATAACCGATCCGCAACGTCTCGGCTTGAGCTTGAGTCATGGCGCCGATGGACACAGCCGCAGCAAACAGAGCGACCAGACCACGACGCAAAAATACAGGGCGCATGGCGCTCTCCTTTTTGCTGTTGGGTTGTGGCTGCACCTGCTTGCCCGTTGGCGGGCGAGTAAGGCCAGTACTTCAAATTGCGATGAGGCTCAAATGCTCCAGCGAGCACTCAACAAACGTTCGTTCAACAGGCCCGGCTCCAGCGGTTTCGGCCGGCGTGCCATGGCCCCGACAAACTGCTCCAGCGCTTCATGCAGTCGCAATTCCAGGGCCGGCGCCAGTTGTGCATCGGCACTGCCTTCGCCGTAAGCGATCTGACTGTCCTCGGCAAAAATCCCCTGAAGCATTTCCTGGGCTTTCAACGCCGAGAGCACTGGCTTGAGGGCGTAATCGACCACCAGCATGTGGGCGATGCTGCCGCCGGTGGCCATCGGCAAGACGACCTTGTGGCTCAGCGCACGTTCGGGCAGCAGATCGAGCAGGGTTTTCAGTGCGCCGGAAAACGAAGCCTTGTATACCGGCGTAGCGATCAGCAGGCCGTCGGCGTTTTCGATCTGTTGCAACAGGTCGAGGACTTTCGGGCTGTCGAAGCGCGCGTGGAGCAAATCCTCGGCAGGGAAGTCCCGCACCCGATAACTCACCACTTCCACCCCATGCTCTTGCAACCAGCGTTGCGAGCGCTCCAGCAGCACCCCGGAGCGGGAGCGCAGGCTGGGGCTGCCACCCAGTGAGACGACCAGCATTGCGACGATTCCTTAAACGTTGGCGGCGATTCGCAGGTTGCGATCTCGCTTCAATGGCATGACCTTACCAGCAGATTTATATATCCATAAATCATATTTATTCATTTGATTATGCGTTTTAGAGATATAGCAACAGCCATTATTCGGGCGAAAAAAAAGGCCGTCGAAACGGCCTGAAATTCCCCTGCTCTGTGGTTCCATGGTGACTGGACTATCGCCATCGCGAGCAGGCTCACTCCTACAGGGAACGCATTCCAAATGTAGGAGTGAGCCTGCTCGCGATGGCGCCAGCGGCTACCCCGCAGAAATCATTTGTTCGGCTGCGGCGTCAGGCGCAGGTACGGCTTCACCGCGCGATAGCCTTTGGGGAAGCGCTGCTTGATCTCGTCCTCATCCTTGAGCGAAGGCACGATCACCACGTCTTCACCGTCCTGCCAGTTGGCCGGGGTGGCCACCTTGTAGTTGTCGGTGAGCTGCAGCGAGTCGATCACCCGCAGGATCTCGTGGAAGTTGCGCCCGGTGCTCGCTGGATAAGTAATGGTCAGGCGAATCTTCTTGTTCGGATCGATGACGAACAGCGAGCGCACGGTCAGGGTGTCACTGGCGTTCGGATGGATCAGGTCGTAGAGGTCGGAAACCTTGCGATCGGCATCGGCCAGGATCGGAAAATTGACCACGGTGTTCTGGGTTTCATTGATGTCCTCGATCCACTTGTGGTGCGAATCCACCGGGTCGACCGACAGCGCAATGGCTTTGACGCCGCGCTGGCTGAATTCATCCTTGAGCTTGGCGGTGAAACCCAGTTCGGTAGTGCACACCGGGGTGAAGTCCGCGGGATGAGAGAACAGCACGCCCCAGCTATCGCCCAGCCATTCGTGGAAACGAATCTTGCCGGCGCTGGAATCCTGTTCGAAATCGGGGGCGATGTCGCCAAGTCTGAGGCTCATGATGCGGCTCCTGTTGGAGTTGTTGGAGACCTCAACTGTAGCTCGGGATTTGCCATGATGAAAAAGAATAAATAACGAGACATTTATATCTTTAGTGAATATTAAACTTCTGTTCACTGGACGCTCGGCGGCATCGCGACGAACATCGCTCCCAAGGTTCGAGAAGGCCTTGAGTTGCAGTAGAGAGGGAAATTCGGGACAGGCTTACGGGGGTGGGCCTGACCCGAAAACGTAAAAGCCCCGTCCGGCGCGATGCCGGACGGGGCTTTTTTTACGTCTGCGAATCGAGCCGCGCTATTACAACAGCGGGATCGAGTAGCTGACGATCAGGCGGTTTTCGTCCTGCGAACGGGTGTTCGGCAGGTCGGTGCGCCATACCGCGTTTTTCCACATCAGGCCGACGTTCTTGAACGGACCTTCCGGCACTACGTAGCCGATAGTGAAGTCGCGTTCCCACTCGGAACGGTTCGAAGCGCTTTCGCGACCGTTGCTGCCAACGGTGTCGATGCTGTCGCCCTTCAGGTAAACCACACCGGCGGTCAGGCCAGGTACGCCAACCTTGGCGAAGTCGTAGGAGTAGCGAGCTTGCCAGGTTTTCTCACCGGCACGGCCGAACTTCTGGATCTGCATGTCGGTGATGGTGTAGTTCGACGAACCGTCGCCCTGGTTCAGCCAAGGGAAGTCGCTGCTACCGTTGGAAACCTGGTAGCCGCCGCCGAAGGTGTGGCCGGCAACGGTATACAGGAACAGGCCGCTGTACAGGTTGTTGTCGACTTCGCCACGACCGTTACGGAAACCGGTGTAGTTACCCGAGCTGTAGTAAGCCGAATCGGTGCCGTTCTTGCCGTCGTCGGAGCTGTTGAAGTAACGCAGGTCAGACTTCAACACGCCCGGGCCGATCGACCAGTTGTGTACCAGACCCAGGAAGTGCTGCTTGTAGAAGTCTTCCAGGTTGCCGTAGTAGTACTGGGCAGTCAGGTCTTTGGTGATCTTGTAGTCACCACCGGCGTAGATGAACTTGTTGCTGTCACGGAACGCCGTGCCACGGGAGTTGGCGCCGCCGATCGAGAGGTTTTCGTTGTTGCTGGAGTTACGACCTTTTACCGCTTCGATCTGACCGCCGACCAGGGTCAGGTCCTTGATCTCGCCGGAAGTGATCTGGCCGCCCTGCCAGGTTTGCGGCAGCAGACGACCGTCGTTGGTCACGATGACCGGCAGTTTTGGCTGCAGGGTGCCCAGCTTCAGTTCAGTCTGGGAGATCTTGGCTTTGGCAGTCAGGCCCAGGCTGGAGAAGTTGTCCACGGCTTTGCCGTTGGACTCGCTCGGGAACACGGTGCCGCCGTAAGCGGTGCCGCTGTTGCCGTTGGTGCCGCCGCCCGAATCCAGACGGATGCCCAGCAAGCCGATGGCGTCAAGGCCGAAACCGACGGTGCCCTGGGTGTAACCGGAGATGAAACGCAGATCGAAGCCTTGGCCCCACTCTTCGTTCTTGTTGGCGCCAGTGCCATCACGGTTGTCAGTGTTGATGTAGAAGTTGCGCAGCCCCAGAGTTGCCTTGCTGTCTTCGATGAAACCGGCGGCGCCTGCCTGCTGCGCCATAACCCCAACGGCCACAGCCAGGGCCAAGGTGGACTTGTTCATGTATCGCTCCTCTCGTTCTAATTCTTGTGTTCCTGGTTCGGGGTCGATTTGCCCTGAATCCTAAGATGCGCGATTAGCGCCAGACCGTGACTGCCAAGTCAATCGTAACCTTGTGTGTCTACGACCATCGTCTAATCGCTGTGATTGGGTCCGTGCACAGTAAAGACTTCCTGATAAAGCCAAAAAGAATTTATTCATTCTTTTTCATACCATTCGGGTATATGGCCGATTAATGGCCATCCGCGCCGGGAAACAGCGTATCGGCGCCTAAGCTCATTCCTAAATGGTATTTGTTGACCTTTTTTTAGATCGATTAGCTTTGCCGTAGTCCCACCTACGTCAAACCCTATCGAAAAGGCGACGCATCATGGCGAAACGCGCACTATCAAGTCAATTTGTTACAGTTTGTGTGTCGGCACTGTTTTCTTTTTCCGCACATGCCGCTGGTCTGACCGTGGGTTATCAGACGGGCATCGACCCGAGCAAAGTGCCCCAGGCGGACGGCGTCTATGAAGAGGTCATCGGCGAAAAGATCGACTGGCGGCGCTTCAACAGCGGCCCGGAAGTTGTGACAGCCATCGCTTCGGGCGACGTGCAGATCGGCAACCTCGGTTCAAGCCCGCTGGCCGCGGCGGCGTCGCGCAATCTGCCGATCGTGGCATTTATCGTGTCAGCGCAGATCAACGCCGCCGAAGCCTTGGTGGTGCGCAATGGCAGCGGCATTGATAAGCCGCAGGAATCTGATCGGCAAAACCATCGCCACACCTTTCGTGTCCACTTCTCACTACAGCTTGCTCGGGGCACTGAAGCACTGGGGCCTGACGACCTCGCAAGTCAAAGTGGTCAATCTGCAACCGGCGGAGATTGCCGCCGCGTGGAAGCGTGGCGATATCGACGGGGCGTTTGTCTGGTCGCCGGCGCTGGGTGAAATCCGCAAGACCGGCAAGACGTTGACCGATGCCGCGCAGGTCGGCCAGTGGGGCGCGCCGACCTTTGAAGTGTGGGTGGCGCGCAAGGATTTTGCCGAGAAGCACCCGGACGTCGTGGCGAAATTCGCCAAGGTCACGCTGGACTCGTTCGCCGATTACGCCGCGCACAAAGACAGTTGGACGGCCGACTCGGTGCCGGTACAGAAAATCGCCAAACTGACCGGTGCCAATGCCGCCGATGTACCGGAACTGCTCGCTGGCTCGACATTCCCGGATGCCCAAGCGCAGCAAACCACTGCGCTGCTGGACGGCGGCACGGCGAAGGCGATTGGCGAGACAGCGAAGTTCCTCAAGGAACAGGGCAAGGTCGAAACGGTGCTGACGGATTATTCGCCGTACGTCAGTGCGAAGTTTGTCGCGCAATAAAAAGCTTCGCGAGCAAGCTCGCTCACACATCGGTTCCGCGAATTGATCGTTCCCACGCTCTGCGTGGGGATGCAGCCCGGGACGCTCCGCGTCCCATCAAAAGCCGAACGCGGAGCGTCCGTTGAGGCATTCCTTTGCTGCGCGTGGGAACGATCGAATGGCGTGACGCGATTACAGCGTCTTTTCGAAGATCTTCGAATTGCGCTGGTAGTTGTACAGCGAAGCCCGCGCCGCTGGCAGACGCTCGACGCTGCTCGGTTCGAAACCGCGCTCGCGGAACCAGTGCGCAGTCCGCGTGGTGAGCACGAACAAGGTCTTCAAACCCTGCGCCCGCGCGCGGGTTTCGATGCGCTCAAGCAATTCATCACCTCGCCCGCCATGGCGATACTCCGGATTCACTGCCAGGCAAGCCAGCTCGCCGGCGTCGGAATCGGCAATCTGGTACAGCGCCGCGCAGGCGATGATCATGCCTTCGCGTTCGACCACGCTGAACTGCTCGATCTCGCGCTCCAGCACTTCGCGTGAACGGCGCACCAGAATGCCCTGCTCTTCCAGCGGACTGATCAGGTCGAGCAAACCGCCGACGTCTTCAATCGCCGCCTCGCGGACCAGTTCGAATTGCTCCTGCGCGACCAGCGTACCGCCGCCGTCACGGGTGAACAGTTCGGTCAGCAGCGCGCCGTCTTCGGCGTAGCTGACGATATGGCTGCGCGCCACGCCGCCACGGCAGGCTTCAGCGGCGGCATCGAGCAGTTCCGCCTGATAGTTGCTGCTGCCCAGACGCTGCAAGTGCGCCGGGACTTGTTGCGGACGCAGCTCTCGCACCAGTTTGCCGTTCTCGTCGATCAGACCGAGGTCGGCACCGAACAGTAGCAGTTTGTCCGCGCCCAGATCGATGGCGGCGCGGGTGGCGACGTCTTCGCAGGCAAGGTTGAAAATCTCACCGGTCGGCGAATAGCCCAGCGGCGACAGCAGCACGATCGAGCGTTCATCAAGCAGGCGGTTGATACCCTTGCGATCGACCCGGCGCACTTCGCCGGTGTGGTGATAATCAACGCCTTCGAGCACGCCGATCGGCCGCGCGGTAACGAGGTTGCCGCTGGCCACGCGCAGGCGTGAGCCCTGCATCGGCGAGGAAGCCATGTCCATCGACAGCCGTGCTTCGATGGCGATGCGCAACTGCCCAACCGCGTCGATCACACACTCCAGCGTCGCCGCGTCGGTGATGCGCATGCCGTGATGGTAATGCGGGGTCAGGCCGCGCGCGGCGAGGCGGGTTTCGATCTGTGGACGCGAGCCATGCACCAGCACCAGACGCACGCCGAGGCTGTGCAGCAGGACCAGGTCGTGGACGATGTTGCCGAAATTCGGATGCTCAACGCCGTCGCCGGGCAGCATGACGACGAAGGTGCAATCACGGTGGGCATTGATGTAAGGGGACGCGTGACGAAGCCAATTAACGTATTCGGGCATGAACCTGGGCCTGTAATAAAGAGCAGCCGAAAAAGGGGCGAAACGAAAAAACGCACAGCGGGCTGATGGTTATCGTCGGAACAGGCTTGGCGACACGCGCGCTCTCCTCATGAATACGGGTTGGGGTGTTGGCAATTTACAGCGTTCGGTCAGACAAAACACGGATCCCCTGTAGGCCTTCGCCTGCTCGCGATAGCGGACCTCCCGTCAACATCTCCGGTGACTGACTCACCACTATCGCGAGCAGGCGAAGGCCTACAGGTACAGCATTCAGTTCACATATGTTGGTCCGGGCTCAGGCAGTAATGTTCAATCAACTGCCGCAATAGCTGCACGGTAGGCTGCAAACGTGACATTTCAAGGTATTCGCCGGGCTGGTGGGCACAGGCGATGTCGCCGGGGCCGAGCACGATGGTTTCGCAGCCGAGGCGCTGAAGATAAGGCGCTTCGGTGCCGAACGCCACTGCTTCGGCGCGATGGCCGGTGAGCTTTTCGGCAATGCGCACCAATTCAGCGTCTTCGCTCTGCTCGAACGGCGGCACTTCCGGGAACAGCGGTTTGTAGTCAATTTTCACCTGATGCCGCTCGGCCACCGGGTTGAGCTTGCGCAGGATTTCCGCGCGCAGGACCTTCGGGTCCATGCCCGGCAGCGGGCGCAAATCGAATTCCAGCGAGCACTGGCCACAAATGCGATTGGGGTTGTCGCCGCCGTGGATGCAGCCGAAATTCAGGGTCGGCTGCGGCACGTTGAACTGCGGATTGTTGAATTCGCGCTGCCACAACAGGCGCAGGCCGCGCAGCTCGCCGATCGCATCGTGCATGGCTTCGAGGGCGCTATGGCCCAACCGCGGATCCGACGAATGCCCGCTCTGCCCGAGAATGTCGATGCGCTCCATCATGATGCCTTTGTGCATGCGGATCGGCTTGAGCCCGGTCGGCTCGCCAATCACCGCGGCACGGCCAAGCGGTTGCCCGGCCTCGGCCAGGGCGCGGGCGCCGGACATCGAGCTTTCTTCATCGCAGGTGGCGAGAATCAGCAGTGGTTGCCTGAATGGCTGATCGAGCAGCGGCTGCACGGCCTCGATGATCAGCGCGAAGAAGCCCTTCATGTCGCAACTGCCGAGACCGACCCAGCGGCCATCGACTTCAGTGAGCTTCAGCGGATCGGTCTGCCACAGCGCGTCGTCATACGGCACCGTGTCGCTGTGCCCGGCCAGCACCAGGCCGCCGGGGCCGCTGCCGATGCTGGCGAGCAAATTGAATTTGCCCGGACTGACCTGCTGGATATCACAGGCAAAGCCCAGATCGCCCAGCCAACCCGCCAGCAGATCGATAACGGCGCGGTTGGATTGATCGAGGCTGGGTTGGGTACAGCTGACCGACGGCGCGGCAATCAGCGCAGCGAACTGGTCTTGCATGGATGGCAAAGGCATCGCTGACTCCAACTCCCGGATTGAGGTCCATCATAGAACCATCCGGCGCTCGGAATAAACCGCCGCAGGGCGTAGGAAGTTTGACTCCTGTACACTGCACGGCCTTGGCAGCCACACATTCCCCCGGCTGCGCTCCCGATATCCTGGATTTTCCGGCCATGCAGAAAGAAACCGAAATCAAACTCCGCGTCAGCCGCGAAACCCTCGCCGCACTGCGCGAGCACCCGCTCCTGAAGAAACGCAACAAAAGTGGCTGGGAACGCCGTGAGTTGATGAACCAGTACTTCGACACCCCGGAGCGTGATCTGGCCCAGGCCAAGGTCGCCCTGCGCCTTCGCAAGGATGGCGACGAGGTCATCCAGACCCTGAAGACGCGCGGCCAGAGCGTCGCCGGTCTGTCCGAACGTAACGAGTACGACTGGAAACTGCCGAAAGCCAAGCTCGATGTGAAGAAACTCGACGGCGAATGCTGGCCCGAGTCGCTGGCCGAGCTCGACAAGAAAACCCTCAAGCCGATCTTCACCACCGATTTCGTCCGCGAGCGCGCCGAAATCGCCTGGGGCCGTGGCAAGACCAGAGTGGTCATCGAAGCCGCACTGGACCTCGGTCACGTCGTGGTCGGCAAGCAGAAAGAAGAAATCTGCGAACTGGAACTTGAACTGCGCGAAGGCGAGCCTGCCGCGCTGCTCGAACTCGCAGCTGAGCTGGCCGAAACACTGGCGTTGATGCCGTGCGACATCAGCAAGGCCGAGCGCGGTTACCGTCTGTATGACGCCAACAGCTATTCGCTGAGCCTGCCGGCGCCGCAACTGACCCCGGAAACCCAACTGGATGACGCCTTCGCCGCGCTGAGCTGGCACTTGCTCGGCAGCAGCCAGCGTCTGGCCGAACAGTATCGTTTCAACGGCCACTGGCGCCTGCTGCAGGACTGGGTCGAAAACCTCGCAGAAATGCGCGCCCTGCTCAGCAGCCTCGGCCAGGCCGCGCCGCGTCAGTCGACCCACGACCTGCGTGTGGCACTGGATGCATTGCTCGAAGACTGGCGCCCGCTGGTGCAGGTCGGCATCGAAGACGAGGACGTGCGCAAAGCCGCACCGGAGCAGTTTCTCGAAGAACTCGAAGATCCGCGCTGGGGCCTGTTCTCGCTGAGCACGTCGCGCTGGTTGCTGGCCCGCACCTGGACCGCCGACCGCAACGTGCGTGGCAATCGTCAGGGCGGCGCGCAGCTGCACAGCTGGTTGCCGCGCCTGCTCGGCGAAGAAGCCACGGCCCTGCAACTGCAGCGCTATCAGCAGCAGCCGGAAGACCTTGCTGAACAACTGCCGCGCATCGAGCGCATTCAGGTCTGGCTGCACCACGCGCGCAACGTGCTGGAGATCCCGGAAATGGATCGCCTCTACGGCGAGCTGAACAAGTTGGCGCAACTGGCCAACGAGCCGACCATCACCGACGAACTGCTCGACGCGCGCAAGCAACAGGCGATTGCGGTTTACCAGAATCGCGCGTGGAAAATGCTCCTGCGCATGTAATACCGCGATCGCCAGCAGGCTGGCTCCCACAGGGGAAATGTGGCGAACACAAAACCTGTGGGAGCTAGCCTGCTAGCGATGAGACCCGCCGCCTCACCTCAGACCGGCAGGCTGGTAGTGGATTGATCGTTCCCACGCTCCGCGTGGGAATGCAGCCCGGGACGCTCCGCGTCCCAAAGCGGACGCAGAGCGTCCGTTGAGGCGTTCCCACGCGGGAGCGTGGGAACGATCAGGGTAGAACCGGCAGGCTGGTAGTGGATTTGATTTCCGACAACGCCACTATCGAATTCACTTCCTGAATCCCCGGCACCAGCGACAGTTTTTCAAAGAAAAACCGCTCATACGCCTCGATGTCCGCCGCGACAATGCGCAACAGAAAATCCACCGCGCCCATCAACACATAACATTCCAGCACTTCCGGAAAGCCGCGAATCGCCTCGGTGAACTCGGTGAAGTTCGATCGTCCGTGGGCGTTGAGTTTGATCTCGGCAAAGATCTGCGTGTTCAGGCCGATCTTCTTGCGATCGAGCAAGGTCACCTGTCCGCGAATGATCCCCTCCTCCTTCATCCGCTGAATCCGTCGCCAGCACGGCGATTGCGACAGGCCGATCTGCTCGGCGATCTGTGCGCTGGACAACGAAGCGTCCTCTTGCAGCAGGGCGAGTATCTTGCGGTCGTAGGCGTCCAGCTCGCTGCGCATAGAAAAACCTCGGAAACCGAATAATACGAATTGATCACATCAATCAATCGCCAATATCACCGATATTAGCCAAGAAATACCCGCCAGCGAATGTAAAAATTTTGCCCAGTGATCTGGAGACTTGCCATGCCGCACCTTGAAGCCGTAAACAGAGCCCCGACCCGCGCCGACGTCTGGAACGCCAGCAACACCCATTGCCTGGCGCAGTATCAGATTCTTGCCGAGGCCGAGCCGGATCTGTTGGTGCGGGTGCTGAACCTGTTCGCCTTGCAGTTTCTTACGCCCGAGCAGGTCAACGTGCAGCGCAAGGACGATCTGTTATCGATCGACCTGGTCATGGGCGGCCTGAGCTGGCACCGCGCACAAGTAATCGCGGAAAAACTTCGTAACCTGATCAGCGTCTGCTCGGTCGATCTGCAAAACGCCGACAGCGCTTGGGATGCCCCGGCACAAGCCACCGGCTGACAAACCCGGCAACGGCTTCGTCGGGTAGTGGCCCAACGGTCCGCAGGGCCACGGCTATTCTTTTGCGCACTGTCGCTTGAAAAGGAAGCCCGCATGTCCGTTCAACTCGCTCTTCAGGACCGCTGGCTGGACCTCAATGAAGTCCTGCGCGAGCTGGTCGCGCAAGGCTTCATCTGCCAGGACGCCGCCGAGCAGGCGTTGAATGCGCGTCGCCGTCACGCGGCGCACGCGCAGAAGCATCCGCTGGAATTCATTGCCAGCCAGCAACTCGACGACCTCAGCCGGCCGGGCAAGCACCTGGACCTGGAAAGCCTGACCCTGTGGCTGGCGCAACAGGCCGGACAGCCGTACCTGCGCATCGATCCGCTGAAAATCAACGTTGCGGCGATCACGCCGCTGATGTCCTACGCCTTCGCCCAGCGGCACAAGATTCTCGCCGTCGCCGTGGACCGCGACTCGGTGACGGTCGCCAGCGCCCAGCCGTATGTCACCGGTTGGGAGGCAGACCTGACCCATGTACTGAAGTTGCCGATCAAACGGGTAGTGGCCAACCCGGCAGACATCCAGCGTTTCAGCGTCGAGTTCTTTCGGCTGGCGAAATCGGTCAGCGGCGCCAGCAATGCCGATGCGCAGGGCGGCAACCTCGGCAACTTCGAACAACTGCTCAACCTCGGCGCCAGCGATCAGGAACCGGACGCCAACGATGCGCACATCGTCAACATCGTTGACTGGCTGTTCCAGTACGCCTTTCAGCAACGCGCCAGCGATATCCACATCGAACCGCGCCGCGAGCAAGGCACCGTGCGTTTTCGCATCGACGGCGTGCTGCACAACGTCTATCAATTCCCGCCGCAGGTGACCATGGCGATTGTCAGTCGCCTGAAAAGCCTCGGCCGGATGAATGTCGCCGAGAAGCGCAAACCCCAGGACGGCCGGGTCAAGACCAAGACCCCGGACGGTGGTGAGGTGGAGTTGCGCCTGTCGACGCTGCCGACGGCGTTCGGCGAGAAAATGGTCATGCGCATCTTCGACCCGGAAGTGCTGCTCAAGGATTTCGATCAACTGGGCTTCAGCGCCGACGACCTGCGCCGCTGGCAGGACATGACCCGCCAGCCCAACGGCATCATTCTGGTCACCGGGCCGACCGGTTCGGGCAAGACCACCACGCTGTACACCACGTTGAAAAAACTGGCGACCCCGGAGGTCAACCTCTGCACCATCGAAGACCCGATCGAGATGGTCGAGCCGGCCTTCAACCAGATGCAGGTACAGCACAACATCGAGCTGAGTTTTGCCGCCGGCGTGCGTGCATTGATGCGACAAGACCCGGACATCATCATGATCGGCGAGATCCGCGACCTCGAAACCGCGGAAATGGCGATTCAGGCTGCGCTCACCGGGCACTTGGTGCTGTCGACCCTGCACACCAACGACGCGCCGAGCGCGATCAGCCGTCTGCTCGAACTCGGCGTGCCGCATTACCTGATCAAGGCCACGGTGCTCGGGGTCATGGCCCAGCGTCTGGTGCGCACCCTGTGCCCGCACTGCAAGGCGCCGCAGACACTGGACGAGGACGACTGGCAGACACTGACCCGGCCCTGGCAGGCGCCGTTGCCGGGTCATGCGCAACGGGCGATCGGCTGCGTCGAATGCCGCGACACCGGTTATCGCGGCCGCGCCGGGGTTTACGAAATCATGCAATTGAGCGACGGCCTCAAGGCGTTTATCACCCCGGACACCGATCTCACGGCGATCCGCCGCCAGGCGTTCAAGGAAGGCATGCGCAGCCTGCGCCTGTCCGGTGCGCAGAAAGTCGCGGCGGGGCTGACCACGGTTGAGGAAGTGCTGCGGGTGACACCGCAAAGCGAGCAGAGATAGTCCACCATGGAACCGGATCCGGGAACGACGATCCAACGCCGTAGTTAATCCCCAGGAGTCACCTCATCATGCGTCTCAAACTTGCTGTCGCCACCATGGCCCTGTTGTCCCTTCCCGTCGGTTCGGCCATGGCGGACAGCTTTTGGCGTAACGTCATCTCGTCCGGCGCCACCACCGGCTCCACTTATCTGACTTTCAAGGATCACAAGCTGATCGTCGCCGCCCAGGACGACGCCGGCAGCTTCGTCGCCAGCGACGGCGGCATTCGTGGCCCGTACCTGGAAGCAGCGATGCAGAAAGTCCGCGCCGACAATCCTGGCCTGCAAGCGTCGGACATGGACCTGGCGAATGCGATTCTGGCGAAGAATGCCGTGGCTTCCGAATAAGCCTTTCGCGTATGAAAATGCCGCTCGATTGAGCGGCATTTTTTTGCCCGAATTTCCGCCTCACTGATAACCCTGTGGGAGCGAGCTTGCTCGCGATAGCGGTCTGCCAGTCAGCCTTTTCAGCGACTGATACACCGCTATCGCGAGCAGGTTCACTCCTACAAGGGACCGGTGTGAATCAGCGATAATCCTCGACCGGCACACACTCACAAAACAGATTCCGATCCCCATAGACATTGTCGACCCGATTCACCGCCGGCCAATATTTGTGCAACCGGGTGTGTGCATCAGGGGTGATCGCCCGTTCGATGCTGTACGGCCGCTCCCAGACGCCGGTGACATCGGCCAGGGTATGCGGCGCGCGTTTGAGCGGGTTATCTTCCGCCGGCCAGTTACCGTTCTGCACTTCGTTGATCTCGGCGCGGATGCTCAGCATGGCGCCAATGAAACGGTCCAGTTCAGCCTTGGATTCGCTCTCGGTCGGCTCGACCATCAACGTGCCCGGCACCGGAAAGGACATGGTCGGGGCGTGGAAACCGTAATCCATCAGACGCTTGGCCACGTCTTCTTCGCTGATGCCGGTCTGCGCTTTCAGCGGACGCAAATCGAGAATGCATTCATGCGCCACCCGACCGTTACGTCCGGTGTAAAGCACCGGGAACGCGCCGGATAAATGCTGCGCCAGATAATTCGCCGCGAGAATCGCCACTTCACTGGCATCGGCCAGTTGCGGGCCCATCATGGCGATGTACATCCAGCTGATCGGCAGAATGCTCGCACTGCCCCACGGCGCCGCACTGACTGCGCCGTTCTGCGCCAGCGGCCCGTCAATCGGCACCACCGGATGGTTGGCCACAAACGGTGCCAGGTGCGCGCGAATACCAATCGGCCCCATGCCCGGCCCGCCACCACCATGGGGGATGCAGAAGGTCTTGTGCAGATTCATGTGCGACACATCAGCACCAATGTCGGCCGGCCGCGCCAGGCCTACTTGCGCATTGAGGTTGGCGCCGTCCATGTACACCTGGCCGCCATGCTGATGAATCACTCGGCAGATCTCGCTGATGCCCTCTTCGTAGACCCCGTGGGTCGACGGATAGGTCGCCATCAGACACGACAGCTTGTTTCCCGCTTCAGCGGCTTTGGCTTTCAGATCGGCGAGATCGACGTTGCCGGCCTCATCGCATTCGACGATGACCACGCGCATGCCGGCCATCTGCGCCGACGCCGGGTTGGTGCCATGGGCTGATGCCGGAATCAGGCAGATGTCCCGCGCGCCCTGCTGGCGACTCTCGTGGTATTTGCGGATCGCCAGCAGCCCGGCGTATTCGCCCTGTGCGCCGGAATTAGGTTGCATGCAGATCGCATCGAAGCCGGTTATTGCGCACAGCCAGCGCTCCAGCTCCTCGATCATCAACGTATAACCCAGCGCCTGCTCGCGCGGTATGAATGGGTGCAGGTTGGCGAACTGCGGCCAGGTGATCGGGATCATTTCGCTGGTGGCGTTGAGTTTCATCGTGCAGGAGCCCAGCGGGATCATCGACTGGTTGAGTGCCAGATCCTTGTTTTCCAGTTGCTTGAGATAGCGCAGCATTTCGGTTTCGCTGTGATGGGCGTTGAACACCGGATGACGCAGGTACGGCGTGGTGCGTTGCAGGTCGTCGGGAATTCCCGAGGCGATGGCTTCGCCATCCAGCGCGTCGACGTCCAAGCCATGATCGGCGCCGAGCAGCACATCGAACAGCCGCGCCACGGTGCTTTCATCGCAGGTTTCGTCGAGACTCAGGCTGAGGTGGCCACGTCCCAGAATGCGCAGATTGATCTGCGCGGCCTTGGCACTTTCAATGATCGCGGTCTGTGCCCCGCCGACGTCGAGCGTCAGCGTGTCGAAGAACTGCGCATTGATGCGTTTGATCCCGTGGCGCTCAAGCCCTGCGGCGAGAAGGCAGGTCAGCCGATGCACGCGCTGGGCAATACGCCGCAAACCTTCCGGGCCGTGATACACCGCGTAGAAACTGGCGATATTGGCCAGCAGTACCTGCGCGGTGCAGATGTTCGAATTGGCTTTTTCGCGGCGGATATGTTGCTCGCGGGTTTGCAGGGCCATGCGCAACGCAACGTTACCACGGGCATCTTTCGACACGCCGATGATCCGCCCCGGGATCGCCCGTTTGTATTCTTCGCGGCTGGCAAAAAACGCCGCGTGCGGGCCGCCATAACCCATCGGCACGCCAAAACGCTGGGACGAACCGAACACCACGTCTGCGCCCAGTTCACCCGGCGGCGTCAGTAGCAACAAGCTCAACAGATCGGTGGCGACGCAGGCCAGCGCCTGCTGCGCATGCAAGTGGTCGATCAACGGCCGCAGATCACGAATCTCGCCATGGGTGTCGGGGTACTGCAGCAGCGCGCCGAACACCTCGTGTTGTTTCAGGTTATCCACAGCGTCGACGACCAGTTCAAAGCCGAACCCTTCGGCACGGGTCTGCACCACGGAAAGGGTTTGCGGATGACAGTTTTCATCGACGAAAAACACGTTGCTCTTCGACTTCGCGACGCGCTTGGCCAGCGCCATGGCCTCAGCCGCTGCCGTGGCTTCATCAAGCAGCGAGGCATTGGCCAGTTCAAGGCCGGTGAGGTCGATGGTCAATTGCTGAAAGTTAAGCAGCGCTTCGAGCCGGCCCTGAGCGATCTCTGGTTGGTACGGCGTGTACGCGGTGTACCAGCCGGGATTTTCCAGCACGTTACGCAGAATCACCGTTGGCGTGAGGGTGCCGTGATAGCCCATGCCGATCAGGCTGGTCCAGAGTTGATTCTGCTCGGCATAGCCGCGCAGTTTCGCCAGCGCCGCCGGTTCATCGAGGGCCGCTGGCAAGTCCAGCGCACGGTTGAAGCGAATCGCCGGCGGCACGGTCTGCTCGATCAGTTCGACCCGACTGCCGAGGCCGAGGCTGTCGAGCATCGCCTGCTGCTCAGCGGCATCCGGGCCGAGGTGACGGCGGGCAAAGGCATCGGGATCGCGTAACTGGCGCAGGGACGGCAACTGGGACATGACGGGCTCTCCTGGCGGGTGCTGGGCGTCAAGGCGACACGGTCAAACCAGCATAGCAGTCTGTATGACAAGCTATTCTCAAGTGCTCCGCATACCCCTGTAGGAGTGAGCCTGCTCGCGATAGCGGTGTGTCAGTCAGCATAAGGCTTCTGAAAGAACGCTATCGAGAGCAGGCTCACTCCTACAAGGGTTTGTGTCGGGCATGAAAAAGCCCCGACGAATCGGGGCTTTGGGTATTGCTTAACGCTTACTCGCCGATGGCAGCCTTGTACGCAGCCGCATCCAGCAGCTTGTCCAGCTCGGCCTTGTCGCTTGGCTTGAGCTTGAAGATCCACGCGCCATAAGGCTCGGAGTTGAGCAGCTCGGACGAACCGCCCAGCTCTTCGTTGACCGCGATGACTTCACCGCCCACCGGGGCGTAGATGTCGGAGGCTGCTTTCACGGATTCCACCACGCCTGCCGCATCCCCAGCCGCGAACACTTTACCCAGCTCAGGCAATTCGACAAACACCACATCGCCCAGCGCTTCCTGCGCGTGATCGCTGATGCCCACCGTGACGGTGCCGTCGGCTTCCAGACGCGCCCATTCGTGACTTTCGGCAAAACGCAGTTCGGCAGGGATATCGCTCATCTTCAGTGTCCTCAGGAATTGGTCAGCGGTCAGGCCCGCCGGAAAAAGGTTAGATCAAAGTCTTGCCATGACGCACGAAGGTCGGTCTGACCACTCGCACCGGGTACCACTTGCCACGGATTTCCACTTCGGCGCGGTCGGCAGTTGCCATCGGTACACGCGCCAGGGCAATCGATTTGCTCAGCGTAGGAGAGAAACTACCACTGGTGATCTCCCCTTCGCCAACATCAGCGATCCGCACCACCTGATGTGCGCGCAAAACACCGCGCTCTTCCAGTACCAGACCGACCAGTTTGTGCGCCACCCCGGCGGTTTTTTCCGCCTCCAGCGCCGCACGACCGATGAACTGGCGCGAGGCCGGTTCCCAGGCGATGCTCCACGCCATGTTCGAGGCCAGTGGCGAAACGTCCTGATGAATGTCTTGCCCGTAGAGGTTCATTCCGGCCTCGACCCGCAAGGTGTCGCGGGCGCCGAGGCCGATCGGGGAAATTCCGGCGCCGACCAGATCGTTGAAGAAACCCGGCGCCTGATCGGCCGGCAGACAGATTTCCAGGCCATCCTCGCCGGTATAACCGGTGCGAGCGATAAACCAGTCGCCGTCACAGTAGCCTTCGAAGGGTTTGAGCTGCTGGATCAGGGTCGCGCGGGACTGGGTCACCAGCTCGGCAATCTTGTGCCGGGCCTGCGGGCCCTGAATGGCGAGCATTGCCAGCTCGCTGCGTTCATGCAACTGCACGTCGTAACTGCCCAGTTGCGCGTTCATCCACGCCAGATCCTGATCGCGGGTGGAGGCGTTGAACACCAGCCGATACGCGTCGTCGAGGCGGTAAACGATCATGTCATCGACGATGCCGCCACGCTCATTGAGCATGGTGCTGTACAACGCCCGGCCGGGGCGGTGCAGGCGGTCGACGTCGTTGGCCAGCAAATGCTGGAGCCAGGCCTTGGCCTGGGCGCCGCTGACATCGATCACGGTCATGTGGGAAACATCGAACACCCCGCAATCGCGGCGCACCTCGTGGTGCTCCTCGACCTGCGAGCCGTAATGCAGTGGCATGTCCCAACCGCCAAAATCGACCATCTTCGCGCCGAGGGCGAGGTGCAGGTCATACAGAGGCGTACGCTGTCCCATGGGTTTCTCCTTCCGGGCGTGGCGAGGGTGCGGACCGCCGCTAAGCGGAAGAGAGCCCTGATGCATAGGGCTTTCAGCCGATTCCAGCGTACGGGTCTGTCAGACGGACCGCTCCGAATGCCGCGCATTGTAGCCGCATGATGTAGGACTCACTACTAAGTGTTTCGGTGCGCGGAACGACGAATCAGGCCGATGACCGGCAACAATCCGACCAGAACCAGCGTCAGCGCCGGCAACGACGCCCGCGCCCACTCGCCTTCGCTGGTCATTTCAAAGATGCGCACCGCCAGCGTGTCCCAGCCAAACGGGCGCATCAGCAGGGTGGCGGGCATTTCCTTGAGCACGTCGACGAACACCAGCAGTGCCGCGCTCAGGGTGCCGGGCAGCAACAACGGCAGATACACTTTGAAAAACAGTCGCGGCCCACTGACACCCAGGCTACGTGCCGCTTCGGGCAAAGACGGCCGTATACGCGCCAGACTGCTTTCCAGCGGCCCGTACGCCACGGCAACAAACCGCACCAGATAGGCCATCAGCAACGCTGCCAGACTGCCGAGCAGCAGGGGTTTGCCCGCGCCACCGAGCCAGCCGGAGAGCGGAATCACCAGCTCGCGATCCAGATAACTGAAGGCGAGCATGATCGACACGGCCAGCACCGACCCCGGCAGCGCGTAACCCAGATTGGCCAGGCCGACGCCACTGTTGATTGCCGGCGTCGGCGCCAGGCGCCGGGCGAAAGCCAGCAGCAAGGCGACGCTGACAGTGATCAACGCGGCCATACCGCCCAGATACAGGGTGTGCAGGATCAGCCCGGCGTAGCGCTCATCCAGATCGAAACGCCCGCGCTGCCAGAACCATACGGCCAGTTGCAATACCGGAATCACAAAAGCGCAGGCGAACACCAGACCGCACCAGCTCATCGCCGCGAAGGCCTTGAGCCCGCGCAAGTGATACAGCGCTTTGACCCGCGGCCTCTCGTTGCCCGCCCGATTCGCCCCGCGGGCGCGACGCTCGCCGTACAGCACCAGCATCACCACCAGCAGTAGCAAGCTGGCCAGTTGCGCGGCGCTCGACAGGCTGAAGAAGCCGTACCAGGTCTTGTAGATGGCCGTGGTGAACGTGTCGAAATTGAACACCGATACCGCACCGAAATCCGCCAGGGTTTCCATCAATGCCAGCGCCACCCCCGCGCCGATCGCCGGCCGCGCCATCGGCAATGCGACGCGCCAGAAGGCCTGCCACGGCGATTGGCCGAGTACTCGCGCGGCTTCCATCAACCCCTTGCCCTGGGCCAGAAAAGCGGTGCGCGCCAACAGATAAACGTAGGGATAGAAGACCAGCACCAGCACGATGATCACCCCGCCGGAGGAGCGCACCCTTGGCAGGCGCAGGCCGCTGCCGAACCATTCACGCAAAACGCTCTGCACCGGGCCGGAGAAGTCGAGCAGGCCGACGAACACGAACGCCAGCACATAGGCGGGAATGGCAAAAGGCAACATCAACGCCCAGTCGAGCCAGCGCCGACCGGGGAATTCACAGAGGCTGGTGAGCCACGCGAGGCTGACACCGAGCAGCGTCACGCCAACCCCGACGCCGAGCACCAGCGTCAGCGTGTTGCCGAGCAGGCGCGGCATCTGGGTTTGCCACAGGTGCGACCAGATCTGCTGATCGATGGTCTGCCACGAGAGCAGCAGAACGCTCAGGGGCAACAGCACCAGCGCGGCGATGGTGAAGACGATGGGGTACCAGCGGCGTTGGGCGGGGTGGGCCAAGAAGACAATCTCGTTTAAATGATTGTGCCCACGCTCTGCGTGGGCACACATCCTGTGACGCTCTGCGTCACGCTTTCAGCGGCACGACGCAGAGCGTCGAGGGCTGCATTCCCACGCGGAGCGTGGGAACGATCAGGACAGCAGAATCAGTTCCAACCCGCCCGATCCATCATCCGGATTGCTTCAGCCTGGCGCTTGCCCGCCACTTCCACCGGCAGGGTATCGGCAACAAACTTGCCCCACGCCGCCACTTCCTCGGAGGGCGCCACCGCCGGGTTGGCCGGGAATTCCTGGTTCACGTCAGCAAAAATCTTCTGCGCCTCTGGCGTGGTCATCCATTCAACCAGAGCCTTGGCCGCTTCCGGGTGTGGTGCATGCTTGGTCAGGCCAATGCCCGACAGATTGACGTGCACGCCACGATCGGCCTGATTTGGCCAGAACAGCTTCACCGGCAACTCCGGCTTCTGCTTGTGCAGGCGCCCGTAGTAGTAGGTGTTGACGATGCCGACATCGCATTGCCCGGCGTTGATCGCTTCGAGCACGGCAACGTCATCGGAGAACACGTCGGTGGACAGGTTGTTGACCCAGCCCTTGAGGATTTTCTCGGTCTTCTCGGCGCCGTGCACTTCGATCATGGTGGCGGTCAGCGACTGGTTGTAGACCTTCTTCGCCGTGCGCAGGCACAGGCGACCTTCCCAGTTCTTGTCGGCCAAGGCTTCGTAAGTGGTCAGTTCGCCCGGTTTCACCCGCTCAGTGGAATAGGCGATGGTCCGTGCGCGCAGGCTCAGGCCGGTCCAGGCGTGCGTGGACGAGCGATATTGCAACGGGATATTGGCATCGATGGTTTTCGAGGTGAAGGGCTGCAAAATGCCCATCTGCTCGGCCTGCCAGAGGTTGCCGGCGTCGACGGTAAGCAGCAGGTCGGCGGTGGCGTTCTCGCCTTCGGCCTTGATGCGCTGCATCAGCGGCGCTTCCTTGTCGGTGATGAACTTGATCTTCACCCCGGTCTTGGCGGTGTAGGCATCGAACACCGGTTTGATCAGCTCATCGATGCGCGACGAGTAAACCACCACCTCATCGGCAGCCTGGGCGGTGGTGCTGCCGATCAAGGTCAGGGCCAGTGCGGTCAGAAGACGCTTGGGTGCCAACATGGGAGTGGTCTCTCGGTCGGGAAATGTGGGCCAAATGATAAGGACTCACATTTACCACCACAATCGAACACTGGGGGAAGGCGTTACCAGATGTTGCACAGCGTTATTTTTGTGTCGGGTTTGCCGACGCCATCGCTGGCAAGCCAGCTCCCACAAGGTTTTCGGTGTGTCCAACATTGATGTTTCACACCGACCACTGTGGGAGCGGGCTTGCCCGCGATGAGGTCAGCAGCAACAACAAACATTTCAGGGTTTGGCCAAGGCCGGCAGATCACCGGTCAACCCCAGCGCCTCGCGCACAAACACAGCCTTGGCCTCCGGCATCCGCTCCACCAGTTTCAACCCGGTATTACGCAACCAGCGCAGCGGCAGTGGATCAGCCTGGAACAACCGTTCGAAGCCTTCCATCGTCGCCATCAGCGCGAGGTTGTGTGGCATGCGCCGCCGCTCGTAACGGCTCAGTACTTTCACATCCGCCAAACGCTCACCGCGCTCCGCAGCCTGCAACAGCACCTCGGCCAGCACCGCCGCATCGAGGAAGCCCAGGTTCACCCCCTGCCCCGCCAACGGGTGGATGGTGTGCGCCGCGTCGCCAATCAGCGCCAGCCCTTCGGCCACGTAGCGCTTGGCGTGACGCTGACGCAGCGGCACGCAGACGCGCGGGTCGGCACTGACGACGTCGCCAAGACGCCCTTCAAAAGCCCGCTCCAGTTCAGCACAGAACGCCACTTCATCCAGCGCCATCAAGCGCTCGGCTTCGCTCGGCGTGGTCGACCAGACGATCGAGCACCAGTCCTGCTGGCCGTCACGCTCCAGCGGCAAAAACGCCAGCGGCCCGTGATCGGTGAAGCGCTGCCATGCAGTCAACTGATGCGGTTGGCTGCTGCACACGCTGGTGACGATGGCGTGATGCAGGTAATCCCACTCGCGGGTCGCCACGCCAGTGAGGCGGCGTACCGCCGAGTTCGCGCCGTCCGCGGCGATCACCAGCGGCGCGCGCAACTTGCGCCCATCCGCCAGGGTCAGCAACCAGTCGTCGCCGGAGCGGCGCATCTGCTCCAGCCGTGCATTGGCCAGCAAGCCCATATCACAGTCGTGCAAGCGCTCAAGCAAGGCATCCTGAACCACACGGTTTTCGACGATGTGACCGAGCACATCGGCATGCACACTGCTCGCCGAAAAATGAATCTGCCCGGTGCCGCTGCCGTCCCACACATGCATGTCGGTGTACGGGCTGGTGCGCCGTTCGACAATGCCGTCCCAGACGCCAAGGCGTTCGAGAATACGTTGACTGGCCGCCGACAGCGCGCTCACCCGCGGCTCGAACGGTGCATCGGCCGCGAACGGTTTGACGCTCAACGGGCTGCCGTCGAGCAGCAGCACTTCCAGGCCGCTGTCCTGCAACGCCAGCGCCAGGGCGCTGCCGACCATTCCGGCTCCGACAATCAGCAGATCTGCGCGCATTTCCATGCTTTAAGCCTGTCTCGCTGGCGGCTTGAGCCGCACGTAAAGGGTTTTACCGACCCGCGCCACCAGATGGCCGGCGCCGTCATGAATATCGACCTGCAACTGCGGCAGGTATTTTTCGCCATCGGCGGTCTGCCGGCGGATCTCGGCGAGCAACGTCTCGTCGAGGGTGAACCTGGCGAACACCGGGCCTTTGCCCGGCGCGATGAAATCGATGTCAGCGGCCTTGTCCCAGACGATGTAACGCGGACCAAGGTTTTCCATGAGCATCAGCATGAAGAACGGATCGACCATCGAATACAGACTGCCGCCGAACTGGGTGCCGACATAGTTGCGGTTGTACCAGCCCAACCCCATCGACACCCGGACGTCGCGAAAGTCATCGCTGATGTGCCGAACCCGCACCCCGGCGCCCAGATAAGGCGGATAGAACGTCATCGCCCAGCGCATCAGCCGCGCCTTGCCGAATCTGGCGATCAACCGCTCAAGCATCCGGGCGCGTTCCCAGGCCCATGGCCTGACGGGCAAACCAGCGCTTGGCCGGTGGCAGCAGTTCAAGGCCGAGCAGGCCGATGTTGCGCCCCAGCGACACCAGCGGCTGGGTGCTGCCGAACAGGCGCGTGACCTGATCGGAAAAACCCACGGTGAGGTCCTGATCGAGTCGTTGACGCTCGCGATAGGCCTGCAACGTGGCGAAGTCGCCCAGCGCTTTATCGCTGCCCAGCAGTGCGGCGGCCAAGGCATCGGCGTCGCGCAGCGACAGGTTGAAACCCTGGCCGGCGATCGGATGCAGACTGTGCGCGGCGTTGCCGAGCACGGCCAGATGCGAACGCACCTGCTCTTCGGCTTCAACCAGCGAAAGCGGATACAGGTGTCGCGCGCCGACCTGTTCCAGCGTGCCGAGGCGGTAACCGAACACACCCTGCAATTCACTGAGGAAATCCCGTTCACTCAACTCGGCCAGACGCTGCGCGTCCATGCCCAGACGCGTCCAGACCAGTGCGCAACGGTTGTCCGGCAACGGTAGCAAGGCCATCGGCCCTTCGTCGGTGAAGCGCTCGAACGCCATGCCGTTGTGCGCTTCGCTCGGGGTGATATTGGCGATCAACGCGCTCTGGTTGTATGGACGCGTGCGCACGTTGATGCCCAACTGCTCGCGCAGCCCGGAGCGCCCGCCATCGGCGAGGACCGCGAGGTCGCATTCAAGGGTGGTTTCATCGTTGAGCGTCAGCCGATAGCCGTCGGGCAGCGGCTCCATGCGCGCGACTTCGGCCGGACAGCGCCAGGTAATCACGTCTTTGTCGAGGTGCTGCCACAGGCATTGGCCGAGCCAGGCGTTTTCCACCACATAACCGAGCGCCGGCACGCCCTCTTCCATCGCCGACAGGCGCGCGGTAGAGAAACGCCCCCGATCAGAAACGTGAATCTGCTTGATCGGCTCGGCGCGGCGGGAGATCTCCTGCCACACGCCCAGCCGTTGATAAATCTGCCGCGAGCCGAAGGACAGCGCCGATGAACGTGCGTCGTAGCTCGGCTGCCAGCTGTCGCCCGGCGCAAACGGTTCGATCAGGACGATTTTCCAGCCACGGGCCTTGGCCCCGCCCTGCAGGGCCAGCGCCAGACTGGCGCCGACCAGACCGCCACCGATGATTGCCAGATTGACTCGACTCATGCCGCGTGTGTCCTTGCCTGTGCCATCAACGCTTCGATGTCGGCGACGGTCTTGGGCACGCCGCCGGTGAGGATTTCACAACCGTTTCGGGTCACCACCACGTCATCCTCGATGCGCACGCCAATGCCGCGCCATTTTTTGGCGACGTTCTGATTGTCCGGGGCGATGTAGATGCCCGGTTCCACGGTCAGCGCCATGCCGACCTCCAGCACCCGCCATTCGCCGCCGACCTTGTACTCGCCGACGTCGTGCACATCCATGCCCAGCCAGTGGCCGGCGCGGTGCATGTAAAACGCTTTATAGGCTTCGCTGGCGATCAGTTCGTCAACATTGCCCTGCAGCAAACCGAGTTTCACCAATCCGGTAGTGATCACTCGCACGGTCGCTTCATGCGCCTGATTCCAATGCTTGTTCGGGGCGATTTCGGCAAAGGCCGCTTCCTGCGAGGCCAGCACCAACTCGTAGATCGCCTTCTGCTCTGGCGAAAACCGGCCATTGACCGGCCAGGTGCGGGTGATATCGCTGGCGTAGCAGTCGATCTCGCAACCGGCGTCGATCAACACCAGATCGCCATCCTTGAGCAACGCGTCGTTCTGCTGGTAATGCAGGATGCAGCTGTTGCGCCCGGCGGCGACGATCGAGCCGTAGGCCGGCATCTTCGCCCCGCCCTTGCGGAATTCGTAATCCAGCTCGGCTTCGAGACTGTATTCATAGAGGCCCGGGCGACTGGCCTGCATCGCGCGGATATGCGCTTGCGCCGAGATCCGCGCGGCTTCGCGCATTACCTTCACTTCTGCCGCCGATTTATACAGGCGCATGTCGTGCAGCAGGTGATCCAGGGCAACGAATTCGTTCGGCGGCTGGGCGCCGAGGTGGGCCTTGGAGCGGATCACGTTGATCCAGTCCATCAGGTGCCGGTCGAATTCAGGGTTGCTGCCCATCGCCGAATACACCCGGTCGCGGCCTTCGATCAGACCCGGAAGGATGTCGTCGATGTCAGTAATCGGGAATGCATCGTCAGCGCCGTAATCACGGATTGCGCCTTCCTGCCCTGCGCGCAGGCCGTCCCACAATTCGCGTTCGGCGTTGCGTTCACGGCAGAACAGGATGTACTCGCCATGCTCACGGCCGGGCATCAGCACGATCACCGCTTGTGGCTCGGGAAACCCGCTGAGGTATTGAAAGTCGCTGTCCTGACGATAGACATGCTCGACATCGCGGTTGCGGATGGCTACCGCGGCGGCGGGCAGGATCGCGATGCTGTTGGGTTCCATCTGCGCCATCAGCGCCTTGCGGCGCCGGCTGTATTCCGCTTTGGGGATATGGGTCATGGGCAGATGGCTTTCCCTGGCACGCGATTAATGCAGCGACGGTTTGGCGGCCGCTTCGTCGGTTTTCTTGGTTTCGGTGAACAGCAGCAACGGAGCGACGCGCAGGTACTCCATCACTTCCATGTAGTCGCTTTCGCCGTCATCAGACTCTTCCAGCGCGTCTTGCACCTGGGCGATGGCGGCCAGATCCTGCAGCACTTCGGTGGCTTCCGTGCTCAAGGCATATTCGCGACGGGTCAGACCGAAGCCGGTAAGGAAGCCCTGGCACCACTGGCCCAGTGCAGCCGCGCGCTCGGTGAGCGGTGCGTCGTCGGTCGGCAGCAGCAGAACAACGGTCATGTCGTCGCTGGTGAGCTCGCCCTTGACCATCTCTTGCAGGCCGATCAAGGCATTGCGAACATTGTCCTGCGGCTCGCCTTCGAGCAGCTCGGCGGCGTCGGCCAACCAGCTGTCGGCTTCGAAGCCGGCACCGGCGCAACTGCGGCCGAGCAACAGGCCGTGCAGTTCGGCAGGCGAGACGGGATGGCCGCTGGTGCTCAGCAGGGTGGCGAAGGCTTGGTACGGAGAATTCTGAATGGGCATGGGCAGCTAGGCGCCAGACGGCGCTATGTCTAGAATGAAGGCCTTGTATCCTACATCGACAGACTCGCCAAGACTATTAAAGGCTGTCCGCCAGCTATCCCATCAGACAGACTCCAACCCAGTGGACACAATGGAAGACACCGACCTGCAAGCGCTGATGGCCAGACTCGAACTGCTGATTGGCCGAGTCGAGCAACTAAAGAGTCAAAACGCACTCTTACTAGCTCAGGAAAAGACCTGGCGCGAGGAACGCGCTCACCTCATTGAAAAAAACGAAATCGCCCGGCGTAAGGTCGAATCGATGATTTCGCGCCTCAAGGCCCTGGAGCAAGACTCATGAGTTCAAGCAATAGCGTCACCGTGCAGATCCTCGACAAAGAATATTCGATCATCTGCCCGCCGGAAGAACGCAGCAATCTGGTCAGTGCCGCCCGTTACCTGGACGGCAAGATGCGCGAGATCCGCAGCAGCGGCAAAGTCATCGGCGCCGATCGCATTGCGGTGATGGCCGCGCTGAACATCACCCATGACCTGTTGCACAAAGAAGAGCGCCCGGACATCCAGGCCAGCGGTTCGACCCGCGAACAGGTGCGCGACTTGCTCGATCGTGTCGATCTGGTCCTGGCCGACGACCAGAACACCGCCAAGGGCTGATTCGCCTGGCAGCTTGAGGTATACTCGCGGCACTCCCTGGGGTGCTTGCCAGTTGACGATGTCCCGGAGCCGATTCGCACTACCCTGGAAGTTGCACGTTGGGCTGGTGTGCATGTCCGCTAGACGGAAAGCCTTAAAGTCTACTGCTTCTTCCACCTTGAACTTTCGGGTTCAAGGGCTGAGTTGACAGCGGTACATCCGGGGAGCCTGATTCGAATCCGATGTCGGTGAATGCCGACATCGGATTTTTTATGCGTACGTTTTCGTCCACCCTGCCGAAGCCGAACCATGACCGAACCCGCGCTGCTGCCCCGCCCGCAACTCCGCCGCCTGCTGCGCAAGGCGCGCCGCTCGCTGAGCAAAGCCGAGCAACATCAGGCTGCCAAAGGCCTGTTCCGGCAACTGGCGCAAGACCCGCATTTTCGTCGGGCGAAACACATCTCCCTGTATCTGCCCACCGATGGCGAAATCGATCCGCTGCTGCTGCTGCGCGAAGCCCAGCGCCGGGGCAAGGCGACCTATCTGCCGGTGCTCAGCGCCTGGCCGCGGACCAAGATGGTTTTTCAGCGCGTTCGCCCCGGCGAAAAGCTCAAACCCAATCGTTTTCGCATTCTCGAACCGCAGGCCAATCTGAGTCGGCAACGCAAGGTCTGGGCACTGGACCTGGTGCTGCTGCCGCTGGTGGGGTTCGACGATGTCGGCGGTCGGTTGGGCATGGGCGGCGGTTTCTACGATCGCAGCCTCGCCTATCTGGCGCGGCGCAAAAACTGGCGCAAGCCGACGCTGCTGGGCCTGGCACATGAATGTCAGAAGGTCGAACGTCTGGCGCAGGCGAGCTGGGATGTACCGTTACAGGGCACGGTCACCGACAAGGCGTGGTATTTCGCGTGACAGGACGCCGCCAGAACAGCGGCGTCGGAGAAGACAGTATCAGCGTTTGAAGGCCGTCGACTGTTGCACTTGTTGTGCAATCTCAATCGGTGCATCAGCCTTGTTCGCCCACAGGCTCTGCGCGTAACCGGTGGTCACGACGCCCAGGCCGAACAAAATTACCAAAGTCCATAGTAGATCCGGTTTGCGTTTCATCGATTGCCCCCCTCAAGGCACATCATCACGATGACAGCAGCGGTTTCCGTGTGTAGGCCGTGCAGCAGCGTCAAGCTTTAAAGGCCGGCATTTTGCGGCAACGTGAACCGGTGCGCAAACGCTGACGTCAACCGACTGTCGGTTTGTCATAAAATTGCCCGACAACCTGCCCAACGACCGTTTCAGGAGCACCCAACATGGCCTATTGGCTGATGAAATCCGAGCCCGACGAGCTCTCGATCAAAGGCCTGGAAAAGCTCGGCAAGGCGCGCTGGGACGGGGTTCGCAATTATCAGGCGCGCAATTTCCTGCGGGCGATGGCGGTAGGTGACGAATTCTTTTTCTACCATTCCAGTTGCCCGGAGCCGGGGATTGCCGGAATCGGCAGGATCATCGAAGCGGCGTATCCGGATCCGACGGCGCGGGAGCCAGAGAGTCATTACTTCGATCCCAAGGCTACGGCGGAGAAAAACCCTTGGAGCGCGATTGATGTCGAGCACGTCGAGACGTTTGCGCGAGTGCTGAAACTGGATTATCTGAAGCAGCAGACCGCGCTGGCCGAGATGCCACTGGTGCAGAAGGGCTCGCGGTTGTCGGTGATGCCGGTGACGCCGGAGCAGTGGGCGGCGGTGATTGCGCTCAAGCCCTGATTCATTTGGCGCCTGCCAAAATGCAATCGCTGGCAAGCCAGCTCCCACAGGGATTTTCAGTGGGCACATAATTTGTGACCATCCGAAAAACCTGTGGGAGCTGGCTTGCCAGCGATGGGGCCGCCCGGACAACGGATGACTTATTGAATGATCAGGTTGTTGAACAACAGGTCTTCAACTACTGGTTTGCCGGTCTCATCATTCATCACTTGCTGCGTCTGCTTCAGCGCTTCCTGACGCAGTTTTTCCTTGCCTTCGATGCTACCCATCGCTTCGGTGCTCTGCTGCGTGAACAGTGCCACCAATTGATTGCGAATCAGCGGCTCGTTGGCCTTGACCGCTTTGGTCGCTTCTTCACCGGTCACGCGCAGGGCCACATCGGCCTTGTAAACCTTGAGCTTGGGCGTACCGTCCAGGCCGTAATTGCCGACGAACGGCGGGCTCAGGGTGATGTAATTGACCTTCGGCGCCTCGCCTTCTTTGGCTTCTTCGGCCAGCGCTGCCACAGGCAGAGACAGGGCCAGCAACAACATGATCCACGCTTTCACAATTCGCTCCTTATCCGGTTTGCGGCCTAGCATAACGACCCGCCGCACAAGCACAAGCTTATGCCTGACTATCAGGGCCGGGCATGCTCGTTGACCCGTTGATTCACACACCTACACTTATCGGCCATCACTCCCAAAGGAATAGCCCTGATGAAAGCCGTGCTGTGCAAAGCCTTCGGCCCTGCCGAGTCGCTGGTGCTGGAAGACGTCGCCAGTCCTGTCGCCAAGAAGAATGAAATCCTGCTGGACGTGCACGCCGCCGGGGTCAATTTCCCGGACACGCTGATCATCGAGGGCAAGTACCAGTTCAAGCCGCCCTTCCCGTTCTCGCCGGGTGGTGAAGCGGCTGGCGTGGTTCGCGAAGTCGGGGAAAAGGTCAGCCACCTCAAGGTCGGCGACCGGGTCATGGCCCTGACCGGCTGGGGCAGTTTTGCCGAGCAGGTCGCGGTGCCCGGCTACAACGTGCTGCCGATTCCGCCGTCGATGGATTTCAATATTGCCGCCGCGTTCAGCATGACCTACGGCACTTCGATGCATGCGCTCAAGCAACGCGCCAACCTGCAGCCGGGCGAAACCCTGCTGGTGCTCGGCGCCTCCGGCGGTGTCGGTCTGGCGGCAGTGGAAATCGGCAAGGCCATGGGCGCGCGGGTCATCGCTGCGGCCAGCAGCGCCGAAAAGCTCGAAGTAGCCAAAGCCGCTGGCGCCGATGAGCTGATCAATTACAGCGAAACCAATCTCAAGGATGAAATCAAACGCCTCACCGACGGCCAGGGCGCCGACGTGACCTACGACCCGGTCGGCGGCGACCTGTTTGATCAGGCCATCCGCGCCATCGCCTGGAACGGCAGGCTGCTGGTGGTCGGTTTCGCCAGCGGGCGCATACCGGAGCTGCCGGTCAACCTTGCCCTGCTCAAAGGCGCAGCGGTGCTCGGTGTGTTCTGGGGCTCGTTCGCCCAGCGCCAGCCGCAGGACAACGCGGCAAACTTCCAGCAGTTGTTCGGCTGGTTTGCCGAAGGCAAGTTGAAACCGCTGGTGTCGCAGGTTTATCCGCTGAGTAATGCAGCGCAGGCGATCAATGATCTGGGGCAGCGCAAGGCGGTCGGCAAGGTTGTGGTACAGGTGCGCTGAGCCCACAGAGCGATCCGGGGCACTCGCCCGGATCGCTCTGGCGCTTGAGGCCGCGGCTCATAAAAGCTGGCGAATGTCCTCAGGTAGAAAAGTCATGAACTTGCTCGCCGGCCGCTCCCGACACCGTACAACGATGTCAGATACCCTCCGGTTGAGCTTGGCGATAAGAGACAAACGTTGTTCGTTCGATAACTGATGCTGAAAGAACGTATTCGACAGGTAACCACGTGTGTAATGGAAGGGCAGCGAATCGATCCATGAATACTCCGCCACATTTGCAAGGTAGGAATTTACTTCCCGACATGGCAACGCCTTGATCCATTGATTGACACCTGATGGGGCCTCGAGGCGAAAGCCCAGCGGCGCGACAACCTCCTGCTTGGCCGGTTTATCGCCCTCGACTGTCCACGGTTTGAATCGCCAGCGCTTGACCGCCGCCAGGGCAGACTCCGCCAGCGCCGGATGATCACTTTGCAGGACACTGACTTTGTTCACCGAACCATCGGCATGCACGGTGAATGAGACCCGCACGTCTCCGGTAATCCCGGCGCGCTGCAATACCCGCGGATAGTCTGGACCGGGGTTGGACTCGGGGATCAAAAACACTTCCCCTGCCTGACTCGCAGTGGCTAATACCAACAGCAACAGCATGCCGATCCAGTTCATATCGCTCCCTTGCGCTCGGTTCGAGCCTGGAAAAGCAATCAGGTTAGGGCCTCGTCGCAGGCTTGAGCAGTTGATGACGTCCTGTTCACGTGCAGGACTTTTCCGAAAGACCAAGGCTAAATTGTTCCGAAAAACCGCAGAAACTGGCCACAGTAACTATTCCCACAACGCCCTGCTCTTACTTCTGAGCGACATGTTCATAAAGGAACGCTCGGCTGCCCACATTTCCGCTTTTTAGCCGACATGAAGCGGTGCTATTTTCGGTAACGAAACTGTAACATTCGCATCCGCAGTCAAAACAAGAAAACTGGAGCTCTTGAATGTTTGCTTTCTTTCGTCCTGCCGCACATCAGGCTCCTTTGCCTGAAGAAAAAATAGACAGCACTTACCGACGCCTGCGTTGGCAGATCTTCGCCGGTATCTTCATCGGCTATGCCGGTTACTACCTGCTGCGCAAAAACTTCTCGCTGGCCATGCCGTACCTGATCGACGAAGGCTACAGCCGCGGCGACCTGGGCCTGGCGATGTCGGCGATCGCCATCGCCTACGGTCTGTCGAAGTTCCTCATGGGCCTGGTGTCCGACCGTTCCAACCCGCGCTTCTTCCTGCCGTTCGGCCTGCTGGTGTCGGCCGGGGTGATGTTCATTTTCGGTTTCGCGCCGTGGGCCACGTCCAGCGTGACCATGATGTTCATCCTGTTGTTCATCAACGGTTGGGCGCAGGGCATGGGCTGGCCGCCGAGCGGACGGACCATGGTGCACTGGTGGTCGCAGAAGGAACGCGGCGGTGTGGTCTCAGTGTGGAACGTGGCGCACAACGTCGGTGGCGGCCTGATCGGCCCGCTGTTCCTGATCGGCATGGGCCTGTTCAACGACTGGCACGCGGCGTTCTACGTGCCGGCGGCGGTGGCGCTGGGCGTGGCGGTATTTGCTTTCATCACCATGCGCGACACTCCGCAATCGGTCGGCCTGCCGCCAATCGAGCAGTACAAGAACGATTACCCGGAAGGCTACGACGCCAGCCACGAAGACGAATTCAGTGCCAAGGAAATCTTCGTCAAATACGTGCTGCGTAACAAAATGCTCTGGTACATCGCCTTGGCCAACGTCTTTGTCTACCTGTTGCGCTATGGCGTACTGGACTGGGCGCCGACCTACCTGAAGGAAGCCAAGGGCTTCACCGTGGATAAAACCTCGTGGGCGTATTTCTTCTACGAGTGGGCGGGCATCCCGGGCACGCTGCTGTGCGGCTGGATGTCGGACAAGATTTTCCGCGGCAACCGTGGCCTGACCGGCATGGTGTTCATGGCGCTGGTAACGGTCGCGACCCTGGTCTACTGGCTGAATCCGGCTGGCAACCCGATGGTCGACATGATCGCCCTGCTGTCGATCGGCTTCCTGATTTACGGTCCGGTGATGCTGATCGGCCTGCAAGCGCTGGAACTGGCACCGAAGAAAGCCGCCGGTACCGCCGCAGGTTTTACCGGTCTGTTCGGTTATCTGGGCGGTTCGGTCGCGGCCAGTGCGGCGATGGGCTACACCGTCGACCATTTCGGCTGGGACGGCGGCTTCGTGTTGCTGGTCGGCGCTTGCCTGTTGGCAATGGCCTTCCTCGCCCCGACGCTATGGCACAAGCAAGTCGCCAGTCAGAGCCGTGAAGCGGTCGCCTGATCGCTGGTTGACTGACAGCGCTTGAGCCGCGCCTCCAGATTACGGTCTGGCATGGCGTGGCTGCGCAGGGCGTGTGCGGTCTGCTCGACATAATCGCGAGTGGTGCCGTAACGCCCGCTGGCGCTGGCGAATACCTGGCTCAGCACATGGTCCGGCAGGTTGCCGGCATAGCTGGGCAGGTGCCGCTCCAGTACGAAGCCCAAGGCCTGCACCTGAGTGCCATCTTCGAGCCGGCAGTTGAGCCAGTGCGGCCGATACGACGGCACCGGCATCTCGCGTTTCCACAAGGCGTACAGCGCGGTATCCAGATCGTCTTCCGGCAACCGGTAGGCGAAGCCGCTGCACGAACCGCCGCGATCCAGACCGAACACCAGCCCGGGCAATTCCGGCGTACCGCGGTGTTCATGCGACCATAAATAGAGGCCACGATGATAACCGTGCACGCGACCGCGCATTCTCTCGACCGCAGTGCATTCCGGGCGCCAGATCAACGAACCGTATGCGAACAGCCACACCGGCCCGCCCTTGTGGCGCGCCATGGTCGATTGCATGGAGGCGAGCAATTGCTCGTGGGTCAGCTGCGGCCCGAGTTCGAGCCGCGGAGGATAAGCCAGGTTCAGAAAAGCGTTTTCAATGGCGCTCATGGCGAATAGCGTTCAGCTCCCCGCAGGTGAAGAATTACTTAATAGAACGCACCGCTGTAACAATAAGGCACATATGTTTTCAGGCAAATTGAGTGCCATGGCACAAAGAATATTTAGCGGCCTGATCGATATATAACCTACCGGTATTTATGTAATTACATAAATACCGATCGGCTATATATGAAGTTATATGAAATCAGGAACGCGGTGCGTAGGCGAATACGTCAGCGCGCATTTGATGGGCATCCATCCCCGCCTCGACCAGCGCGTCCAGAGTGCCGTAAACCATGGCCGGTGAACCGCTGGCGTAGACGTGCAAAGGCTTGAGATCGGCGAAGTCTTCGCATACCGCTTCGTGCAGCATGCCGCAGCGCCCTTCCCAGCCACACTGATCGCTGACGACTTTGTGCAGGAACAGGTTGGGCAGTTTCAGCCATTCGTCCCAATGTTCGATCTGGTAGAAATCTTCCGGTCGACGCACGCCCCAATACAGATGCACCGGGTGCTTGAAGCCATTAGCGCGGCAGTGCTCGATCAGGCTATGAATCTGGCCCATGCCGGTGCCAGCGGCGACCAGTACCAACGGGCCGTCAGGCAGTTCAGCCAGATGCGTGTCGCCGAACGGCAACTCGACGCGCACCATCGGGTTGCGTTGCAGCTGCTCGATCAGGCTCAGTGCACTGGCTTCGCGCGCCAGCACATGGATTTCCAGATCACGCCCGCCGTGCGGCGCAGAGGCCATGGAGAACGCCGATTTCTCGCCGTTCTCGCGTTCGATCATCAGATACTGCCCGGCGTGATAGCGCGGCGGCTTGCCGGCCGGCGCACGCAGACGCACACGCCAGGTGTCGCCGCCGACTTCGCGGCATTCGATGACCTGGCACGACAGGCTGCGCACCGGCAGCTCGCCCAGCGCGAGCACGCCATCCCAGAGCAGCACGCAGTCTTCCAGCGGCTCGGCGATGCAGGTGTAGAACTCGCCATGATCATGGACCTGGCCATTCTGCTCGACGCGACCTTCGACCAGCAGCGCCGCACACACGTGGCAGTTACCGTTGCGGCAGCTTTGCGGGCAATCAAAACCCAGGCGTCGCGCGCCGTCGAGAATCCGCTCACCGGGCTGTATCTCGAGCACTGCTCCGGAAGGCTGCAGGGTTACACGCATCAATCTATTCCTAACTGATTCCAGATGGCATCGATCCGTTGAGTCACGGCGTCGTCCTTGACGATCACGCGACCCCACTCGCGGGTGGTTTCGCCCGGCCACTTGTGGGTGGCATCCAGGCCCATCTTCGAGCCCAGGCCGGAAATCGGCGAAGCGAAATCCAGATAGTCGATCGGGGTGTTATCGATCATCACCGTGTCGCGCTTGGGATCCATGCGCGTGGTGATGGCCCAGATCACATCGTTCCAGTCGCGGGCGTTGATATCGTCGTCGGTGACGATAACGAACTTGGTGTACATGAACTGTCGCAAAAACGACCAGACGCCGAGCATCACGCGCTTGGCATGCCCCGGATACGACTTTTTCATGGTCACGATGGCCATGCGGTACGAGCAGCCTTCGGGCGGCAGGTAGAAGTCGGTGATTTCCGGGAACTGCTTCTGCAGGATCGGCACGAACACTTCGTTCAGCGCGACGCCGAGAATCGCCGGCTCATCCGGTGGACGGCCGGTGTAGGTGCTGTGATAGATCGGCTTGATCCGGTGAGTGATGCGTTCGACGGTGAACACCGGGAAGCTGTCGACTTCGTTGTAATAACCGGTGTGGTCGCCGTACGGGCCTTCATCGGCCATTTCGCCCGGATGGATTACGCCTTCAAGGATGATTTCGGCGGTAGCCGGCACTTGCAGGTCGTTGCCACGGCATTTGACCAGTTCGGTGCGGTTACCGCGCAGCAGACCGGCGAAGGCATATTCAGAGAGACTGTCCGGCACCGGTGTGACAGCGCCGAGAATGGTCGCCGGGTCGGCGCCAAGGGCAACGGACACCGGGAACGGCTGGCCCGGATGTTTCTCGCACCATTCGCGGAAATCGAGGGCGCCGCCACGGTGGCTGAGCCAGCGCATGATCACCTTGTTACGGCCGATCACTTGCTGACGATAAATACCGAGGTTCTGGCGTTCCTTGTTCGGGCCTTTGGTAACGGTCAGGCCCCAGGTGATCAGCGGGCCGACGTCGCCGGGCCAGCAGGTCTGCACCGGCAGCATCGCCAGATCGACATCATCGCCTTCGATGACCACTTCCTGGCACACCGCGTCTTTGACGACTTTCGGCGCCATCGAGATGATCTTGCGGAAAATCGGCAGTTTCGACCACGCGTCCTTCAAGCCCTTCGGCGGCTCCGGCTCCTTGAGGAAGGCCAGCAGCTTGCCGATCTCGCGCAGCTCGCTGACCGACTCGGCGCCCATGCCCATGGCTACCCGCTCAGGGGTGCCGAACAGGTTGCCGAGCACCGGAATGTCGTAGCCGGTGGGCTTTTCGAACAGCAGCGCCGGGCCCTTGGCCCGCAGCGTGCGGTCGCACACCTCAGTCATCTCCAGCACCGGCGAGACGGGAATCTGGATGCGTTTCAACTCTCCGCGCTGCTCAAGCTGCTGCACGAAATCCCGAAGATCCTTGAATTTCATTGACGATGGCACCCTCAAAATAGGCGTACATCCTACCTGCTCTGACGGGCAAACAGCAGCCCGTCAGTGCCCGGCATCGCTCAATGGCGCCTGGTGCCCAGCAACATCGGCGCAAACAAAGGGCTCAAACGCGCGCTGCCAGCGTCGGAAAGATGATCGGCATCCTTGTACTGCGAATGGCCGTCGACATCGATCATGCACAGACCGCCCTTGCACATCAGCGGCGTCGGGTCGATGACATGCACGCCGGAATCGGCAGCGCTCATCGAGCCGAACAGACCGGTGAAAAACTGCTGCCGCGCCAGATGCTCGCTTAGCGGGCGACCGAGCCCTTCGGCCGAGCGGCCGATGCGCGCCAGGCTGGTCAGGCGGCTGATGTAACTCTTGTGCTGCAAGGGCACTTCCTTGAACAGCCAGACCTGCACTCCCGCCTCACGCAGTTCGCTGACTTGCGCCTTGATCGCCGCCGCCATGCGTTGCTCCGATTGCGCCACATTGCGCGAAGGATCGAGCAGGAACTGCTTGTCGCCGTCGCCGTCCTCACGCCCGTAGACGTACAGACTCCAGTTCGCCGCCAGTACCACATCCTTGATGCCCAGATCACGGACCCGTCGCATGTTGCGCTGGTTGAACTGCTTGCACTGTGCACGCAAGGCATCGTCAATGATCGGTGGGCACCCGGTCAGGCTGTACAGCCAAACGGGCTGACCGTCACGCTGGCTGTTGCCTTCAATGGCCGGCAGCAGCGCGGCGGTGTGACTGTCGCCCCAGAACATCTTGGTCGGCGCGATCTGCTGGTCACCGCCCACGCGACAAGCCTTGTCCAAAGTCTTGTCCTTGCTCATGTGCATGCACTTCATTTGACCGGCGTTCCATTCCTGGGACTGCGCATACTCAAGTGCCTTGCCGCTCAGACGCTGCGGCACGCCGTCCGCCGAACGAATGGCCGAGCCAACCACCGCCAGGGCGGCGATGGAAACCAGGCCACCGACCAGCACCGAGTTACGGCTGGCGAACACACGCTTCTCGCGAAACGGCAATTCGACATAGCGCAGGCTCAGCCACGCCAGTGCCACGGCGAGGGCGATCCAGCCAAGTGCTTCGAGCGGCTGGATGCCATCGATTGAGATCGCGTTGGCATATACGTAAATCGGCCAGTGCCACAAATACAACGAGTACGACAGCAGACCGATCCACACCATCGCCCGCAGGCTCAGCAACTGGCCAGCCAGTGTCGGGCCGCGCGCACCTGACCAGATCAAGGCAGTCGTACCGAGTACTGGCAGCAAGGCTGCCCAGCCCGGGAACAGCGTGGACTTGTCAAAGCTGAAGACCGCCAGCAGCACCGCCGCCAGCCCAGCCATGCCGACCGTCTGCCGGACCCACAGCCGCGGCGCATGTTTTGCTGCCGGCAGCACCGCGAGCATGGCGCCGCAGAGCAATTCCCAGGCGCGGGTCGGCAGGGAGAAAAAGGCGAATTCCGGGCGCCGCTCGATGTAGACGATGTTCAGCCCGAACGACACCAGCAGCACGGCGAACAGCATCCAGCGCCAATGCCGGACATAGCGCATCAACAGCACCATCATCAGCGGGAAGAAGATGTAGTACTGCTCTTCCACGGCCAGCGACCAGGTATGCAACAAGGGTTTGAGATCGGAGGCCGGCTCGAAGTAGCCGTCCTCGCGCATGAACAGGATGTTGGAAATGAACAGCGACTGGTAACGAATTGTCCGCCCCAGATCGGACAAGTCCTTGGCCGTCAGCAACAACCAGCCCAGCGCCAGCGTCACCACCACGACCACAGTCAATGCCGGCAGGATACGTCGGGCGCGACGCCCCCAGAAATCGAGGAAGCTGAAGCGCTGGGCGCTGATCTCGCGAAACAGGATCGAGGTGATCAGAAAACCGGAGATGACGAAAAAAACGTCGACGCCGACAAAGCCGCCGCTGAATGTACTGAATCCGAAATGAAACAGCACAACGGGAAGAACCGCGAGTGCGCGTAAACCGTCGATATCACGGCGATTGCCAAACGTGTGCATGAAAAACCTTACCTGTTCTGGATACAAAGTCCCTTGAAGGCGCGAACTTATCAGTCGGGCAAATTTCAATCCAGATACAAATAAACCACAGGCAAAAAAAAAGCGCCCCTTGCGGAGCGCTCTTTTCAACGGCTTGCGTGTTACTTGCGCTTCATCGACAAGAAGAACTCGTCGTTGGTCTTGGTCGTTTTCAGCTTGTCGACCAGGAATTCGATGGCAGCGACTTCGTCCATCGGGTGCAGCAGCTTGCGCAGGATCCACATGCGCTGCAGTTCGTCGTCGGCGGTCAGCAACTCTTCGCGGCGGGTGCCGGAGCGGTTGATGTTGATTGCCGGGAATACACGCTTTTCGGCGATCTTGCGATCCAGCGGCAGTTCCATGTTGCCGGTACCCTTGAACTCTTCGTAGATCACTTCGTCCATCTTCGAGCCGGTTTCAACCAGCGCGGTGGCGATAATGGTCAGCGAGCCGCCTTCTTCGATGTTACGCGCAGCACCAAAGAAACGCTTCGGCTTCTCCAGGGCGTGGGCATCGACACCACCGGTCAGGACCTTGCCGGAGCTCGGGATCACGGTGTTGTAGGCGCGGGCCAGACGGGTGATGGAGTCGAGCAGGATCACCACGTCTTTCTTGTGTTCGACCAGGCGCTTGGCCTTCTCGATCACCATTTCGGCAACCTGGACGTGCCGGGTCGGCGGCTCGTCGAACGTCGAGGCAACCACTTCGCCGCGCACGGTGCGCTGCATTTCGGTCACTTCTTCCGGACGTTCGTCGATCAGCAGCACGATCAGGTGCACTTCAGGGTTGTTACGCGCGATGTTCGCCGCGATGTTCTGGAGCATGATCGTCTTGCCGGCTTTCGGCGGTGCAACGATCAGACCACGCTGGCCTTTGCCGATCGGCGCACACAGGTCGATCACCCGACCGGTCAGGTCTTCGGTGGAACCGTTACCGGCTTCCATCTTCATGCGCACGGTCGGGAACAGCGGGGTCAGGTTCTCGAAGAGAATCTTGTTTTTCGCGTTCTCCGGACGATCGAAGTTGATCGTGTCGACCTTGAGCAGTGCGAAATACCGCTCGCCTTCCTTCGGAGGGCGGATCTTGCCAACGATGGTGTCACCGGTGCGCAAGTTGAAGCGGCGGATCTGGCTCGGCGAGACGTAGATATCGTCCGGGCCGGCCAGGTAGGAAGCGTCTGCGGAGCGCAGGAAGCCGAAGCCGTCCTGGAGAATCTCCAGCACGCCATCACCGGAGATTTCCTCGCCGCTTTTCGCGTGTTTTTTCAGCAGGGAGAAAATCACGTCCTGCTTGCGCGAACGGGCCATATTTTCTATGCCCATCTGTTCGGCTAATTCGAGCAGTTCGGTAATCGGCTTTTGCTTGAGTTCAGTCAGATTCATATAGGAATGACGTAATCATTTATGGAGGGGGGAAATTAAGCTTTTGGCTTAATGAGGCCGCGCCGCGGAGAAGGCGACAGGATCGCGAACTAATTCTAAAAGGAGTGCGTCGGCGACGGCTAGCAGGGGGCAGTGGAGAAACCAGTGCGGGGCCGAATGTACCACCTGAGTTTCGGAGCGTCTAGCCCTGAATACGCAAAAAGCCCCGCGATTTGCGGGGCTTTTTTTCAACGTTTTACCGCGACGCTTAGATGTTGGCGTCGAGGAAAGCCGCCAGCTGCGACTTCGACAGGGCGCCGACCTTGGTCGCTTCAACGTTGCCGTTCTTGAACAGCATCAGCGTCGGGATACCACGCACGCCGTGCTTGGCCGGGGTTTCCTGGTTTTCGTCGATGTTCAGTTTGGCGACGGTCAGCTTGCCCTTGTAGGTCTCGGCAATCTCGTCCAGAACAGGTGCGATCATTTTGCAAGGGCCGCACCATTCAGCCCAGTAGTCGACCAGGACAGCGCCTTCGGCCTTGAGTACGTCGGCTTCGAAGCTAGCGTCGCTAACGTGTTTGATCAGATCGCTGCTCATGGAATTCTCCAGGTTGTAAGCAAAAAAACGTGGCCCATCATAGCCGCCCTTCCCGTGTTCAGGAAGCCGCAGTTGATTGAGTCTTGCTATGGTGACTGATGAGTTTGGGTATGGTTCAAGTCAGCCGGCGGCGGGGGCGATGAACGCGATTCCAGTGCGCAGGGCCGCGTTGCGCACATGTTCCTGCATGGCTTTTTGCGCCGCGGCTGATGCGCGGCGGGCCAGGGCGCGGAGGATCTTGCGGTGCTCCTGCCAGGTTTCCATGGCCCGTTCGGCGCGGATGAACGGTAATTTCTGGCTCTCGAGAAAGATCTCGGCGCTGGCGGTGAGGATGCTCAGCATCGCCTGATTGCCGCTGGCCAGCAGGATGCGCCGGTGAAATTCGAAGTCGAGTTTTGCGGCTGCCTCGAAATCTCCGGCGCGCAATTGCTCACGCATCGCCGCAACGTTGTCCTCGAGCGCATCCAGATCGAACGTGCTCAGCGTCACCGCCGCCAACCCCGCGGCAAACCCTTCCAGCGCATAGCGCAACTGAAAGATATCCAGCGGCGAGGCCTGCGCCGCAAAGGCCCAACCCGGCGCGCTGTCGCCATTGGCCAGCTCGACCGGCGCCTGCACGAACACCCCTTTGCCCGGCTGAATACTGACCACGCCCAGCGCACTCAGCGATGACAGCGCTTCACGCAATGACGCGCGGCTGACGCCCAGTTGCAGGGCCAGATCCCGTTGCGACGGCAAGGCATCGCCGGCGCCGAAGCCCTGTTCGGTGATCAGTTTGCGGATCGCTTGCAGCGCCACTTCAGGTACCGCACGGGAAATCGAGTTCATGGTTTTTCGGACGCGCCAGGGTCAATGTGCGGCTAGTTGTAAAGCTATTTGGCGGGCCCGGCAAGTCGTGCCCCAGTGGGGTTCGGTGCGCATCGCTGATGCGCCATCGGGGTGCGAAAAACATCCTGACTGTTCAGACCAGTAAGACCGAACGAAGCCGCTGAAACCGCGGCCTGGCGCAATGAAAGCGCAGTCTTGGCACGGCCCATGCTCTGTCCGATCGCAGAAATCACTTCCCGCCGATCCGGAGATTGTCCATGACCCAGCGTTACAGCGCCCTCCTCGCTTCCCTGTTTGCCGGCCTGCTGCTGTGCCAGGCTCCCGCTCACGCCGACGGTCTGGACGACGTGGTCAAACGCGGCACGCTGAAAGTCGCCGTGCCCCAGGACTTCCCGCCCTTCGGCTCAGTCGGACCGGACATGAAACCCCGCGGCCTGGATATCGACACCGCGAAACTGCTGGCCGACCAGCTCAAGGTCAAGCTCGAGCTGACCCCGGTCAACAGCACCAACCGCATTCCGTTCCTGACCACCGGCAAGGTCGACCTGGTGATCTCCAGCCTCGGCAAGAACCCCGAGCGCGAGAAAGTCATCGACTTCTCCCGCGCCTACGCCCCCTTCTACCTTGCCGTGTTCGGTCCGCCAGATGCCGCGATCAGCAGCCTCGACGACCTCAAAGGCAAAACCATCAGCGTCACCCGTGGCGCCATCGAAGACATCGAACTGAGCAAGGTCGCCCCCGAAGGCGTGACCATCAAGCGCTTCGAGGACAACAACTCAACCATCGCCGCCTACCTCGCCGGCCAGGTCGACCTGATCGCCAGCGGCAACGTGGTGATGGTCGCCATCAGCGAGAAGAACCCGAAACGCGTACCCGCGCTGAAAGTGAAGCTCAAGGATTCGCCAGTGTATGTCGGCGTGAACAAGAACGAAGCCGCGCTGCTGGCCAAGGTCAACGACATCCTCACCACCGCCAAGGCTGACGGCGCGCTGGAAAAGAACGCGCAGACCTGGTTGAAAGAACCGCTGCCGGCCGATCTCTGATCGACTGGGCGGGAGACTTTTCATGGCTTATCAGTTCGATTTCTTGCCGGTGGTGGAAAACACCGACCTGCTGCTACGCGGCGCGCTGTTCACCCTTGAGCTGACCGCCATCGGCGCGGTGCTCGGGGTCGGCGTCGGAATTGTCGGCGCGCTGGTGCGGGCGTGGAATATCCGCCCGTTCGCGGCAATCTTCGGCGTCTACGTCGAGTTGATTCGCAACACGCCGTTTCTGGTGCAGTTGTTTTTCATCTTCTTCGGTTTGCCGTCGCTCGGCGTGCAGATTTCCGAGTGGCAGGCAGCCGTGCTGGCGATGGTGATCAACCTTGGCGCTTATTCGACCGAGATCATCCGCGCCGGCATTCAGGCGATTCCGCGTGGGCAACTGGAAGCGGCTGCGGCGCTGGCGATGAGTCGCTTCGAAGCGTTTCGGCATGTGGTGCTGCTGCCGGCGCTGGGCAAGGTCTGGCCGGCGCTGAGCAGCCAGATCATCATCGTCATGCTCGGCTCGGCGGTGTGTTCGCAGATCGCCACCGAAGAGCTGAGCTTCGCCGCCAACTTCATTCAGTCGCGCAACTTCCGCGCCTTTGAAACCTACGCGCTGACCACGCTGATCTACCTGTGCATGGCGCTGTTGATCCGCCAACTGCTCAACTGGATCGGCCGGCGCTATATCAGCAGGAGCCGCGCATGAGTGACTTCACCTTCTGGGACATCCTGCGCAATCTGCTCACCGGCCTGCAATGGACGCTGGCGCTGTCACTGGTGGCATTCATTGGCGGCGGCATCGTCGGGTTGCTGATCCTGATCATGCGCATCTCGAAAAACTCGTTGCCAAGCAGTATCGCCCGCACCTGGATCGAGCTTTTTCAGGGCACGCCACTGTTGATGCAGCTGTTTCTGGTGTTTTTCGGCGTGGCGCTGGCCGGGGTCGAAATCTCGCCGTGGATGGCCGCCGCGATTGCCCTGACATTGTTCACCAGTGCCTATCTGGCGGAGATCTGGCGCGGTTGCGTCGAGTCGATCCCCAACGGCCAATGGGAGGCCTCGGCGAGCCTGGCCCTCAATCCGCTGGAGCAATTGCGTTACGTGATCCTGCCGCAGGCGCTGCGCATCGCCGTGGCGCCAACCGTGGGCTTTTCGGTGCAGGTGGTCAAAGGCACCGCGGTGACTTCGATCATCGGCTTCACCGAGCTGACCAAGACCGGCGGCATGCTCGCCAATGCCACATTCGAACCGTTCATGGTCTACGGCCTCGTCGCTCTCGGCTATTTCCTCCTCTGCTACCCCTTGTCGCTCAGTGCGCGCTATCTGGAAAGGAGACTGCATGCCTCTGCTTAGAATTTCCGCCCTGCATAAGTATTACGGCGACCATCATGTGCTCAAAGGCATCGACCTCAGCGTCGAGGAGGGCCAGGTGGTGGCGATCATCGGCCGCAGCGGCTCGGGCAAATCGACCCTGTTGCGCACGCTCAATGGGCTGGAGTCGATCAACGACGGAGTGATCGAAGTCGACGGCGAATACCTCGACGCCGCCCGCGCCGACCTGCGCAGCCTGCGGCAGAAAGTCGGCATGGTGTTTCAGCAGTTCAACCTGTTCCCGCACCTGACCGTGGGCGAGAACGTCATGCTCGCGCCGCAAGTGGTGCAAAAAGTGCCGAAGGCCAAAGCGGCCGAACTGGCGCGGGAGATGCTCGAGCGGGTCGGTCTGGGCGAGAAATTCGATGCCTTCCCGGATCGGCTGTCCGGCGGCCAGCAGCAGCGCGTGGCGATCGCCCGGGCCTTGGCGATGTCGCCGAAGGTGTTGCTGTGCGACGAGATCACCTCGGCACTCGACCCGGAACTGGTCAACGAAGTGCTCGCCGTGGTTCGGCAACTCGCTAAAGAAGGCATGACCCTGATCATGGTCACCCACGAAATGCGCTTCGCCCGCGAAGTGGGCGACAAACTGGTGTTCATGCACCACGGCAAAGTGCATGAAGTGGGCGACCCGAAGGTGTTGTTTGCCAACCCGCAGACGGCGGAGCTGGCGAATTTCATTGGCACCGTGGAAGCGACTGCCTGAAAGATGTGTGGTGCCTTTGGGGCCTCATCGCGGGCAAGCCCGCTCCCACAGGGTTCGATGCAGGAACAGGATCGTGCGTTCAGCGCTAAAACCTGTGGGAGCGGGCTTGCCCGCGATTGACCGCGCAGCGGTCACCGACTTTCATCGGTGTATCAAGGCTTTGCGCCATGCGCGTTGGCGTCAGCGTGTGATCGTGGCACGATGGCGGGGTTATCGACCGAGACTCCCTGATCATGCCGCAATCCCAAGCCAAGAATCTGTCCCTGATCGCCGCAATCGACCTGGGCTCCAACAGCTTTCACATGGTCGTGGCCAAGGCCCAGAACGGCGAGATCCGCATTCTCGAGCGTCTCGGCGAAAAGGTGCAACTGGCCGCCGGCATCGACGATGCGCGCCAGCTCAACGAAGAATCGATGCAGCGCGGTCTCGACTGCCTCAAGCGCTTCGCCCAACTGATCAACGGCATGCCGCTGGGCGCCGTGCGCATCGTCGGCACCAACGCCCTGCGCGAAGCACGCAACCGGATCGAATTCATCCACCGCGCCGAAGAAATCCTCGGCCATCCGGTGGAAGTCATCTCCGGTCGTGAAGAAGCGCGCTTGATCTACCTGGGCGTGTCACACACCCTCGCCGATACGCCGGGCAAACGTCTGGTCGCCGACATCGGCGGCGGCAGTACCGAATTCATCATTGGTCAGCGCTTCGAGCCGCTGCTGCGCGAAAGCCTGCAGATGGGCTGCGTGAGCTTCACCCAGCGCTATTTCAAGGACGGCAAGATCACCCCGGCCCGCTACGCCCAGGCGTACACCGCGGCGCGGCTGGAGATCATGAGCATCGAGCACGCCCTGCACCGCCTGACCTGGGATGAAGCAATCGGCTCCTCGGGCACCATCCGCGCCATCGGCCTGGCGCTGAAGGCCGGCGGCCACGGCACCGGCGAAGTCAACGCCGAAGGCCTGGCCTGGCTCAAGCGCCGGCTGTTCAAGCTTGGCGATGTCGACAAGATCGATTTCGAAGGCATCAAACCCGACCGCCGCGCGATTTTCCCGGCGGGTCTGGCGATTCTCGAAGCGATCTTCGACGCCCTCGAACTGCAACGCATGGATCACTGCGAAGGCGCCCTGCGCGAAGGCGTGCTCTATGACCTGCTCGGCCGCCATCACCACGAAGACGTGCGCGAGCGCACCCTGACCTCGCTGATGGAGCGCTACCACGTCGACCTCGAACAAGCGGCGCGGGTCGAGCGCAAAGCCTTGCACGCGTTCGATCAGGTCGCGGCAGACTGGGAGCTGGACGACGGCATCTGGCGCGAGCTGCTCGGCTGGGCGGCGAAAGTCCACGAAGTCGGCCTCGATATCGCTCACTACCATTACCACAAGCACGGCGCCTACCTGATCGAGCACTCGGACCTCGCCGGGTTCTCCCGCGAAGACCAGCAAATGCTCGCGCTGCTGGTACGTGGCCACCGGCGCAATATTCCCAAGGACAAGTTCGCCGAATTCGGCGACGACGGCATCAAGCTGATTCGCCTGTGCGTGCTGCTGCGCTTTGCCATTCTGTTCCACCATATTCGCGGCACGCAGGCGATGCCGCAGGTGGTGCTGCATGCCAATGGCGATAGCCTTGAGGTGGAATTCCCGGAGAACTGGCTGGATGAAAATCAGCTGACCCAGGCGGATTTCGGGCTTGAGGCGGAGTGGCTGACGCGGGTGGGGATTGTGCTCACCGTCCACTGATACACCGCAAATCGCCCCTACAGGTGGGTGGATGACAGGTGCAAAAAAGGCGATCCGCAGGGATCGCCTTTTTATTGGGTTCGGCTTGAGAGCAGAGGTGAACCTTCCCCTCACCCCAGCCCTCTCCCGAGGGAGAGGGAGCCGATCTCAATTGGCTTCAAGGCCTGAGTTCGACTCGATGCTTCAGGTCGGCGTAGCACGAAAATCCAGCGCGGTCAGTCCCCTCTCCCTCTGGGCGGTCCGACGTTTCGGGAGGGTTAGGGTGAGGGGCTTTTGACTTGCCAAGGCCTCAACTGCTCACAGGCAAAATCGGACTCCCCAACCGCTCCAGCAACGTCGCCTGCGCACTGCGCGGGTTCTGGTTGCCGGTCGGCGTGTTGCGGATGTAGCGGCCGTCCGACTGCAGGCTCCAGCTATGGGTATTGTCGGTCAAATACAGCTCCAGCTCTTTCTTCACGCGGGTCAGCAGCTTTTTGCCTTCCACCGGGAAGCAAGTCTCGACGCGCTTGTCGAGGTTGCGCTCCATCCAGTCGGCGCTGGAGAGGAACATCTGCTCATCGCCGCCGTTGAGGAAGTAGAACACCCGCGTGTGCTCGAGGAAGCGGCCGATGATCGAGCGCACATGGATGTTGTGCGAGACCCCGGTGATGCCCGGCCGCAGGCAGCACATGCCGCGCACCACCAGATCGATGCGCACGCCCGACTGGCTGGCTTTGTACAGCGCGCGGATGATCTTCGGATCGGTCAGCGAGTTGAACTTGGCGATGATGTGCGCCGGTTTGCCGTCGAGGGCAAATTGCGTCTCGCGGGCGATCATGTCGAGCATGCCTTTCTTCAGGGTGAACGGCGCATGCAGAAGCTTTTTCATGCGCAGGGTCTTACCCATGCCGATCAACTGGCTGAACAGTTTGCCGACGTCTTCGCACAAGGCGTCGTCGGAGGTCAGCAGGCTGTAGTCGGTGTACAGACGGGCGTTGCCGGCGTGGTAGTTACCCGTGCCGAGGTGCGCGTAGCGGACGATTTCGCCAGCCTCGCGCCGCAGGATCAGCATCATCTTGGCGTGGGTCTTGAAGCCGACCACGCCGTAGATCACTACCGCACCGGCCGCTTGCAGCCGGCTGGCCAGCTGCAGGTTGGATTCTTCGTCGAACCGCGCACGCAGTTCGATCACCGCGGTGACTTCCTTGCCGTTACGCGCGGCGTCGACCAGCGCATCGACGATCTCCGAGTTGGCGCCGGAGCGGTACAGCGTCTGCCGTACGGCGAGCACATGCGGGTCTTTCGCCGCCTGACGCAGCAAATCGACCACCGGCGTGAACGACTCGAACGGGTGCAGCAGGAGGATGTCCTGCTTGCTGACCACGCTGAAAATGTTTTCGCTGTTCTGCAGCAGTTTCGGAATCTGCGGGGTGAACGGCGTGTATTGCAGCTCCGGGTGGCTGTCGAGACCGGTGATGCTGAACAGCCGCGTCAGGTTGACCGGGCCATTGACCTGATACAACTCGGTCTCGCTCAGGTTGAACTGCTTGAGCAGGTAGTCCGAAAGGTGTTTCGGGCAGGTGTCGGCGACTTCCAGACGCACCGCGTCGCCGTAACGCCGCGAGAACAACTCGCCGCGTAGCGCGCGGGCCAGGTCTTCGACGTCTTCGGAGTCGAGCGCCAGGTCGGCGTTTCGGGTCAGGCGGAACTGGTAGCAGCCTTTTACCTTCATGCCCTGGAACAGGTCATCGGCGTGGGCGTGGATCATCGACGACAGGAACACGTAGTTGTCGCCAGCGCCGCCGACTTCTTCCGGCACCTTGATGATCCGTGGCAGCAGGCGCGGCGCCGGGATGATCGCCAGACCGGAGTCGCGACCGAAGGCGTCGATACCTTCGAGCTCGACGATGAAGTTCAAGCTCTTGTTCACCAGCAACGGGAACGGGTGCGTCGGATCGAGGCCGATCGGGGTGATGATCGGCGCGATCTCGTCGCGGAAGTAACGGCGCACCCAGGTTTTGAGCTTGGTGGTCCAGTTACGCCGACGGATGAAGCGCACCTGATGCTTTTCCAGCTCCGGCAGCAGGATGTCGTTGAGGATCGCGTACTGGCGGTCAACATGACCGTGAACCAGTTCGCTGATTCGCGCCAGCGCCTGATGCGGCTGCAGGCCATCGGCGCCGGCCTGTTCACGGGCGAAGGTGATCTGTTTTTTCAGCCCGGCAACGCGGATTTCGAAGAATTCGTCGAGGTTGCTGGAGAAGATCAGCAGGAACTTCAGCCGCTCCAGCAACGGGTAGGACTCGTCCAGCGCCTGTTCCAGCACGCGGATGTTGAATTGCAGTTGCGAGAGCTCGCGGTGGATGTACAGGCTGCTGTCATCCAGACCGGGAATGGCGATCGCCGGCACCGCCACGGCGGGTTCGGCGGCCGGCGCGGGTGGCGCAGGCTCGAGTTCCGGCGGGGTCTCGGTAATCTGCTCGACCACTGGCTGAGCTTCTTTTACGGCAACTTCAGTGAGTCCTTCGGTATTCATCGCATGTTCCTGGGAGGGCTATTTCTGCTCTCGTAACAATTGAGCGGCACGAACGGCAAAGTAAGTCAGGATGCCATCTGCACCGGCACGTTTAAAGGCGGTCAGTGATTCGAGAATCACCGCTTCGCTCAACCAGCCATTCTGAATTGCGGCCATGTGCATGGCGTACTCGCCACTGACCTGATAGACGAAGGTCGGCACCTTGAAGGCATCTTTTACCCGCAAAAGAATGTCCAGGTACGGCATGCCCGGCTTGACCATGACCATGTCCGCGCCTTCGGCCAGGTCCGCACCGACTTCGTGCAGCGCTTCGTCGCTGTTGGCCGGGTCCATCTGGTAGGACGCCTTGTTGGCTTTGCCCAGGTTGCTGGCCGACCCGACCGCATCGCGGAACGGGCCGTAATAGGCGCTGGCGTACTTGGCCGAGTAGGCCATGATCCGCACATTGACGTGGCCGGCGATTTCCAGCGCTTCACGAATGGCCTGGATGCGACCGTCCATCATGTCCGACGGCGCGACAACTTGCGCACCCGCTTCCGCGTGGGACAACGCCTGGCGGACCAATGCATCAACGGTGATGTCGTTCTGCACGTAGCCGTCTTCGTCGAGGATGCCGTCCTGGCCGTGCGTGGTGAACGGATCCAGCGCCACGTCGGTGATGACGCCCAACTCCGGAAAACGCTGACGCAGCGCGCGGGTCGCGCGTTGGGCAATGCCTTGCGGATTCCAGGCTTCGGCAGCATCGAGGGATTTCAGTTCCGGTGGGGTGACGGGGAACAGTGCCAGCGCCGGAATCCCCAGTTCGACCCACATGGCCGCTTCTTCGAGCAGCAAGTCGATCGTCAGCCGTTCCACACCCGGCATCGACGCCACCGCTTCGCGGCGGTTTTCGCCGTCGAGCACGAACACCGGCAGGATCAGGTCGTCGACCGTCAGCACATTTTCCCGCACCAGCCGACGCGAAAAATCATCACGGCGGTTGCGACGCAGACGGGTGGCAGGGAACAGGCGATTGGCGGGGGTAAAGCTCACGGCGGACTCCTGAGCCCGGGCAAACGGGCGAGCGTGACAGTTATAGACGGCCATTATGACCAACAGATGACAGTTATGTGTGCCCCGTGTCACGTAGCCGCATTCCATTGTCAGCGTAGGAAATGTTCACGTCGAGACACATTTGGACACTTTCATGAATGTGTCCGAAGGGTTAGGCTGCGCGTTCATTTCGCCAGCACCCAGACAATGCTCCAACAATTTCTGCACGACTTTGGCTACTTTGCCTTGTTTCTCGGCACGTTCTTCGAAGGCGAAACCATCCTGGTGCTCGCAGGCTTCCTCGCGTTCCGCGGATACATGGACATCAACCTGGTGGTGGTCGTGGCCTTCTGCGGCAGTTATGCCGGCGATCAACTGTGGTACTTCCTTGGTCGCAAGCACGGGCGCAAATTGCTCGCACGCAAACCACGCTGGCAGCTGATGGGCGACCGTGCGCTGGAGCATATCCGCAAGCATCCGGATATCTGGGTCCTGAGTTTCCGCTTTGTCTATGGTCTGCGCACCGTGATGCCGGTGGCGATCGGTCTGTCAGGTTATCCGCCAGGACGTTATCTGTTGCTCAACGGCATTGGCGCGGCGATCTGGGCCACGGCACTGGCAGCGGCCGCGTATCATTTCGGTGCGGTGCTCGAAGGCATGCTCGGCAGCATCAAGAAATACGAGCTGTGGGTGCTTGGCGCCTTGCTCATTCTAGGCCTCGGGCTGTGGCTGCGCCGACGCTTCAAGAACGCGCGCCTGGCCAAACAGATTTATCAGGACGAGCAACTGGCCAAAGCCGCCGAGGCCGAACAGTTGCGCAACGCCGAGGCCTCCAGCCCCGCCGAACCCAAGACCCCGACCGAGTAAAGCGCCGCACGCTCTCATGCCTGCGGCCGTGCCCGGTGCGCCGGGTATTCTCGCGCCACTGTTTCCCCTCCCGGCACGCTTGCGTCGCCCGCAAAAAATGAACACCCCGCCGCCGTTGCGATCCATGAAGAGAGGGTTCTGTGCCCGATACTGCCGCCCGTTGCGCCTATGGCAACGCGCGACGATTTAGTGGACATTGAGTGCCATGAATCTGGAGAGAAACCCATGAGCAAAAAAGTTGCAGTGATCCTGTCCGGCAGTGGCGTGTACGACGGTGCCGAGATCCAGGAAAGCGTGATTACCCTGCTGCGCCTCGATCAGCGCGGCGCGCAGGTGCAGTGCTTCGCGCCGAACATCGCGCAATTGCATGTGATCAATCACCTGACCGGCGAGGAAATGCCCGAGTCGCGCAATGTGCTGGTGGAATCGGCGCGCATTGCCCGTGGCAACGTCAAGGACATCCGCGACGCCGACGTCGAGGAGTTCGACGCGCTGATCGTGCCGGGCGGCTTCGGTGCGGCGAAAAACCTCTCGAACTTCGCCATCGAAGGCGCTGGTTGCAGCGTTCAGCCTGAAGTACTGGCGCTGGCCGAGGCGTTTGCCGAAGCGGGCAAACCGGTCGGCCTGATCTGCATTTCCCCGGCGCTGGCAGCGAAAATCTACGGCCCCGGCGTGACCTGCACCATCGGCAACGATGCCGACACCGCCGCGGCCATGAGCAAAATGGGCGCGACCCACGAAGAGTGCGCAGTGACCGAGATCGTCGAAGACAAGGCGCGCAAACTCGTCACCACCCCGGCCTACATGCTGGCGCAGACCATCAGTGAAGCGGCGTCGGGCATCAACAAACTGGTCGACCGCGTGCTCGAACTGACCCACGAAAACGACGCCTGATCCGCTCTTTCACCTGATCGTTCCCACGCTCCGCGTGGGAATGCATTCAGGGACGCTCCGCGTTCCGGCCTCACCACAGATGTATGACCAAGAACAGCGGACGCAGTGCGTCCAAGGCTGCATTCCCACGCAGAGCGTGGGAACGATCATCAACCGGCGGTGCGTGTCAGTCGGGTGAGAATCCGGTCCAGCGCATTGGCAAACGCCTGCTTCTCGCGCTCGCCGAACGGCGCCGGGCCACCACTGACCTGCCCCTGTTCACGCAAATCGGTGAACAGGTTGCGCACCGCCAGACGCTCGCCCATGTTCTGCGCATCGAACTCCTTGCCGCGCGGATCCAGCGCTGCCACGCCTTTCTTCATCAAGCGGTCGGCCAGCGGGATATCGCTGCAGATCACCAGCTCACCAGGCACCGCGTGCTCGACCAGATAATCATCCGCCGCATCCGGCCCGCTCGGCACCACAGTCAGTTTGACGATCGCCAGCCCCGGCTTCGTCTGCGGTTGCCCAGCCACCAGCACCACTTCGAACTGGCGCTTGAGGGCGAACTTCACCACCAGATCCTTCGCCGCCCGCGGGCAGGCGTCGGCATCAATCCAGACACGCATTTTCTTTCTCCAAAAACAAACAGGCTCGCTCCCCACAGGATACGCACCGACCCCGTGGGAGCGAGCCTGCTCGCGAAGTGAGCGCCAGCGAATGCCTTTAAGCCGTTATCCGGCGCTTCTCCGCCACCCAACTACGCCCATACAGCACCACAATCGCCAGAATCGCCACCGCCTGCGCCGCCAACGAATAGGCATCGGCATGGATACCCAGCCAGTCGAATTCAAAGAACGCCACTGGCCGCGTGCCGAAGATCCCGGCCTCTTGCAGCGCTTTCACGCCATGCCCGGCAAACACCACCGACAACGCGCACAACAGTGCCGCATTGATGCTGAAGAACAACGTCAGCGGCAATTTCGCCGAGCCGCGCAGGATCACCCACGCCAGACCGACCAGCAGCACCAGCGCCGTCGCCCCGCCCGCCAACACCGCGTTGTGCCCGGCAGGTCCGGCCTGCAACCACAGGGTTTCATAGAACAGGATCACTTCGAACAGCTCGCGATACACCGAGAAGAACGCGAGGATTGCGAAGCCGAAACGCCCGCCACCGCCAACCAGACTGCTCTTGATGTAGTCCTGCCAGGCGGCCGCATGCCGGCGATCGTGCATCCACACGCCGAGCCACAACACCATGACACTGGCGAATAGCGCTGTCGCGCCTTCGAGCAATTCACGCTGCGAACCGCTGACATCGATCACATACGCCGCCAGCGCCCAGGTGCCCAGGCCGGCCAGCAATGCCAGCCCCCAGCCGACGTTGACGCTGCGCACCGCCGATTGCTGCCCGGTGTTACGCAGGAACGCGAGGATGGCCGCCAGCACCAGAATCGCTTCCAGGCCTTCGCGCAGCAGAATCAGCAGCCCGGAGATGTAGCTGAGCGACCAGCTCAGGCCATCGCTGCCCAACAGACCGGCCGACTCCTTGAGTTTGCCCTTGGCCGCGTCCAGACGTTGCTCGGCCTGCTCGACCGGCAGACCGTCCTGCAAGGATTGCCGATACGCCATCAGCGACTTTTCGGTGTCCTTGCGCACGTTGGCGTCGACGTTATCCAGCGAACTTTCGACCAGCTCGAAGCCTTCCAGATACGCCGCGACCGACAGGTCGTACGCCTGATCGTGCTCACCGGCGCGGTAGGCCGCCAGACTCTTGTCCAGCGTCGCCGCAGTGTAGTCGAGCAACTGCGCCGGGCCACGCTTGACCTGCGGCGGTTGTGCCCGTTGCGCACGGAACGTCGCCGCAGCTTGCGGACCTTCGGCGGCCTGCACTTCGGCCGGAGTCTGGCGGGCCAGATCGGCAATGTTGTAGGTCTTGTCGGCTTTCGCCGCCGTGGCGTCGGCACTGAAACCGGCGATGTAGGTCGCCAGATCCCAGCGCTGCCGATCGTCGAGCTGATCGGCAAACGCCGGCATGTCAGTGCCTTCGACACCTTGGCCGAGAGTGTTGTAGATGGCGTAAAGGCTCAGATGATCGATCCGCGCCGCATCGCGCAGATTCGCCGGCGCCGGGGACATGCCGAGCGCGGCCGGACCGTCACCGGCACCGCTGTCGCCGTGGCAAACCGAGCAGTTCTGCGTATACAACGGTGCGCCACGGGTTGGGTCGGGGGTGATGATCGGGGCCTGACTGACTTCGTACGTCACCGCCAGTTGCGCGCCCAATTGCCGCGCCTGCCGCGCCACCTCGGCACCGTCCTGCCTGGCGCTGATCGCAGCGTGCAAAGCGCTGACACCCTGTTCCAGTGCAGCTTTTTCCGGTTTGGCCGGCATGCCGGCAATCAACCCTTGCAGCGCCTGGGTAAATTCCAGTTGCTCGCGGTATTCGGCGTCGTCGACGACCTTTCCCGCCTCGACCGTTGGCGGATAATCCGCGCTGATGTAATCGAGCAGGTGCAACGCCTGCGGGGCGCCTTCCACGGTATCAGCCAGCAGCGGCAGGCTGCTCAGGGCAAACAACGGGAACAGCAGCCAGGCCAGCAATCGGGACGAGGCAGTCATGAATGAATCTCAAATGGAAATGCGAAGTTACATATTGTTCACTTCGCAGACGTTTCACTCAAGCTTTGTCGATATCGGCAGGGAGTGTTTGCAACCACCAAGCACTATGCCACCATCGGCACCCGCAACGGGCAGCCGCCCGCTACCCTCAAGGAAGACCTGTTCCATGCGCCACTGTCTGCTGTTTTCGCTGCTACTGACCGCCGCTGTGCAACTGGTCGGCTGCGGGGCTTATCGCAACTACGATCTGGAGCTGGAGCAGACGACCGAGCAATTGAAGCAGGGCAATGTTGACGGCTCCCTTGCCCTGATCGAGGCGCACAACACCGACGAGCAAAAAGACTTGCTCTATTACTTCGAGAAGGGCGCGGTGTTGAGTGCGGGCGGCGCATTGCCACAGAGTCAGGCCGCCTGGCGCAGTGCCGAGCAAATGGTCATTGAGCGTCAGGACACCATTGAAACCACCGGCGACAAGCTGTTGGCAGCGATGGGCAAGGAATGGGGCGGCATCATCAATGACAAGCTGCGTCGCTATGACGGTTACGACTATGAAAAGGTCATGCTGACCACACAGATGGCCCTGAACCAGTTGGCCGTGAATGACTTCGACGGTGCCCGCGCCGATATCAAGAAAACCCACGAAGGCGAAGCGTTGATCGCCCGACAGCGCGAGCTGGAATACGAACGCGTCGAAGATGTAGCGAAAAAACAGGGCGCTCGCGTGCACTACAAGGATCTGCAGGGGTATCCGGTGGTGATGCTCGACGCGCCGGCGGTGATCGCCCTGAAGAACGGTTACCAGAGCGCCTTCAGTCATTACCTTGCTGGCTTTACCTATGAAGCGCTGGGAGAAAAGGATCTCGCTGCACCCGGCTATCGTCAGGCCATCGAACTGCGCCCGGATCTGCCGTTTTTTCAACAGGCGCTGCGCGACCTCGACAGCCCCGGCCTCAAGGCCGGCGAGAGCGATGTGCTGATCATCGTGCAAAGCGGCCTCGCGCCGGCGCGCAGCTCGCTGCGTGTGCCTTATCCGGTCAAACTGGAAGATGGACAGGTCATTGTCGCCAACATCTCGTTTCCGGTCATGGTGCCCGACACCTCAACGCCGTCGCTGGCCGAGATCAGCATCGATGGCCGGCAAAAGAAGCTGACCATGGTCAACAGCATCACCGACATGTCTCTGCGCACCTTGCGCGACGACATGCCCGGCATCATCCAGCGCACCACCTACCGAGCCTTCCTCGCTGCTGACGTGCAAGGCCGGGATAACCGCCGCGACCCGAGCAAAGCGTCGTATGTGACCCATTGGGACGGGTTCGAACACGCCGACACGCGCACCTGGCGGACACTGCCCAATCTGACCCAGGTGGTGCGCCTGCGCCTGAAACAAGGTGAGCACTCACTCACCTTGCCTAATGCCGTCGGCAGCGCGCCGCTGAAAATCCGTATCGATCAGAATCGTCAGGTCGTCACCGTGCGCGCGCTCGGCGCCAGAGTGTTTGCCAACGGCAGCGCCTTCCAACCCTCGCGCGCAGCGGCGCAAAGCGCAGTGGCGGACTCGACGCGATAGTGGCATCGATGCATAAAGCAGCATCAAAAAGGCATTACATAGCCATCACACCACGCTTATAATGCCGCGCCCTCGCCTCGCGAGCCGGCATCAAAGCTCCTCCTGCAAGAGGAATTGGCAGGAGGCCAGGGCCCCTGTCGATCGGTCACATCAGCCCGACCAGCACCCGCGGCTGCAGTTATCGCTACTCAGGGAAGAAGTACCCATGGCATTCCGCGCTCCCACTCTGCTCGCGCTCAGCGCCGTCACGCTGCTGTCCGGCTGCTCGGCCTTTCGCAATTACGACTCCGAACTGGCCCAGACCAACCAGCAACTGGCCTCCGGCAACGTTGACGCCGCACTGACCCTGCTGGAAAAGAACAACAGCAGCCCGGACAAAGACCTGCTCTATTACTTCGAGAAAGGTGAATTGCTGCGCGCCAAGGGGGATCTGTCCGGCAGCCAGAATGCCTGGACCAGCGCTGATCAAGTGGTCGGTCAGTGGGAAGACGCAGTCAAGCTCGACAGCGCAAAGTACCTCGCCCAGTTCGGCAGTTTCCTGGTCAACGACAAAGTCCGTCGCTACGAAGGCTACGACTACGAGAAGGTCATGCTGACCACACAAATGGCCCTGAACCTGCTTGCGGTCAACGACTTCGACGGCGCGCGCACCGCGATCAAGCGCACTCACGAGCGTGAGGCGGTGATCGCCGAGCTGCGCGACAAGGAATATCTCAAGAGCGAAGAAGAGGCCGAAAAAGAAGGGATCAAGACCCAGTACAAGGATCTGCAGGGTTACCCCGTCGCCAGCCTCGACGCCCCGGAAGTGGTGGGCCTGAAAAACAGCTACCAGAGTGCATTCAGCCACTACCTCGCCGGCTTCGTTTACGAAGCGCTGGGCGAGAAGGATCTGGCGGCACCGGGTTATCGCAAAGCCGCCGAGTTGCGCCCCAACACACCGCTGCTGGAGCAGGCCCTGGTCAATCTCGACAAGCCGAGCAAATCCGACGACAGCGACATCCTGATTGTGGTGCAAAGCGGTCTGGCCCCAGCCCGCGACTCGATCCGCGTGCCGCTGCCATTGCCGATCTCCAACAACGTGGTGATCACCCCGCTGTCGTTCCCGATCATCAAACCGGACACCTCCACCGCGCCGTTTGCGCAGATTGGCGTCGACGGCCAGCAAGTCGACCTGACCGCGCTCAACAGCACCACCGCCATGTCGCGCCGTGCGCTGCGTGACGATATGCCGGGGATCATCGTACGCACCACCGTGCGGGCGATCACCAAAGGCGTGGCACAAAAACAGATCAACGAAACCAACCCGCTGGCTGGCTTGGCCGTGGGTATTTCTTCAGCGGTGCTCGAAGGTGCCGATACCCGTACATGGCGTACGCTGCCAGACAACACTCAGGTGGTGCGCCTGCGCTTGAAGAAGGGCGAACATCAGGTCACGCTGCCGAGCGCCGTGGGTGGTTCGGTGGTCAAGGTCAACGTTGACCAGCGTTACCAGGTGATCAGCCTGCGCGCCGTGGGCAATCAGGTGTTCGCCGGTGGCCTCGCTGCCCACGTCGTCCCGAATGCCGCTGCGACCAGCGTCGCCAGCCTCAAACAACCTTAAGAACGGAGTCTTTGCATGCGTTTCAAACTCATCGCCGTCGCCGCCCTCGCCCTGCTGGCGAGCGGCTGCGCCACCCCGCCACCGCCAGAGCCGGGCAGCGCCGCGAGCAAAGTCGTGGCCATGGGCCCGCAGAAACATATCGTCGTCGGTGCCATGCGCGTCGCCCGCGAAAACGGCTTCATGACGGTCAACGTGCAGTTGAGCAACACCCTCAACAGCAACAACATTTTCTACTACCGCTTCGCCTGGCTTGGCGCGGAAGGTTTCCCGGTGGCCGAAGAAGAAGTCTGGAAAAGCCAGATGATGTACGGCGCCCAGACCAGCTTCATTCAGGCCATCGCCCCGACGCCGAAAGCGATGGACTTCCGTCTGGAAATCAAAACGCCTTAAGCCTGTCACCCTATTCCTGATTCAGAGATCACTCCCATGTTTGCACGCTTTTCCTGCATCGCTGTCATCGCCCTGCTGGCCTCCGGTTGCGCCAACACCTCGCCGACCCTGGGCAGCAAGAACATCAGCTACGGCGACACCAAAGCGGTGGAAACCGTGACCAACGAATTCGGTTCGACCGACCTGCAAATGATCGCCGAGTCGATGACCCGCTCGCTGGCTCAGTCCGGCATTCTGCAGGGCCGTCCCGTGGTTCAGGTCTACGATGTGAAGAACAAGACCAGCGAGTACATCGATACCCGCGAAATCACCACCAGCATCAAGACCCAGCTGATGAAGACCGGCGTTGCGCGTTTCGCCAGCGACAACAATGCGATGCAGAGCCAGGTTGACCAGCTCAAGCTGCAGAACCAGAGCGGTCTGTACAAAAAGAGCACCGTGGCCAAGACGGGCAACATGATCGCCGCCAAGTACCGCATCGAAGGTTCGATCAGCTCGATCGTCAAGCGCAGCAGCGATTACAAGGACGTCTTCTACAAATTCAGCCTGCAACTGATCGACGTCGAAAGCGGTCTGGCCGAGTGGATGGACGAAAAAGAGATCCGCAAAACCACGGAGCGTTAAGCAATGCGCGCATGGATTGGCATGATGGCCCTGGCTTGCGCGTTCAGCGTGCAAGCGGCCCCGAAAGTCGCGGTGACGGATCTGGCGTACCAGGAACGCGTGGAGCAATACATCCACATCGTTTCGGCACAGAGCAATCACCGCGAGGGTTACTACAGCTCCAGCGGTTCTTCGAGCTACAACGAGATCGAAGCGACCACCAGCTACATCGAGCAGGGCGAGCTGCGTAAATTCACCGGCGACATCAAGGGTGAGATCCTGCGTACCGGCATGTTCCAGCTGGTGCAGGGCACGCCGTACACCGCCTCGTCCAAGGGCGATGTGTACGACGTGATCAAACGCATCAAGGCCGGCAACTTCAAGGGCGCCGACTACGTGCTGTTCGGCACCGTGTCGGATATCGATTTCACCCAGGACATCAACGAGCTGGCGCACACCGACAGCTATTCGGCGGTACTGGGCCTGACGCTGGTGGCGGATTTCAGCCTGATCAACACCAAGACCTTCGAGATCACTTCGGCCTTCACGGCGATGGGCGAAGCGCAGGACACCAAACTGGTGAACCACCGCGACATCAAGATCTCGCTGAACCGCCCACGGGTGGTGCGTGACGTGTCGAAGGCGCTGGGCGAAGACGTGGCCGGACAGCTGAGCATGCAGCTCGGTGGTGACGGCTACGAGCAGCCGCGCGAGGCACCACAGCGCAACAATCTGCCCCGCGACACTGCGCCGGTGATTCTGCGCTGACTGATCGTTCCCACGCTCAGCGTGGGAATGCATCTCGGGACGCTCTGCGTCCCACTATGTCAGTCAACAGAAAACAAAAAAGGCGACCCGCTCGGGTCGCCTTTTTTTGTGCCTGCGCGGTTTACACCGCCGCTTTGCGCAACGTCGCCATAAACGCTGCCGCACCGATGAACAGCCCGGCAAACGTGCGGTTCATGCGCCGTTGCTGCTTCGGCGTGCGCAGCAAACGCAGCACCTTCGATGCCAGCCCGGTGTAGCCCGCCATGACGATCAGATCGACGCAAATCATCGTCACCCCGATCACCAGATACTGAATCAACAACGGCGCATGCGGGTTGATGAACTGCGGCAGCACCGCGAGCATGAACACCAGTGCCTTGGGATTGCTGATGTTCACCAGAAACCCGCGGAATATCAGCGCCAGCGGCTTGCCGATCGGCCGCACCGCCGCGTCATCGCTCATGTCCATGGGCAGTGCGCGCCATTGCTTGATCGCCAGATAAACCAGATAGGCTACGCCGAACCATTTGATCGCATGGAACGCCGTGGCAGAAGCCGTGAGGATCGCGCCGACCCCGGCGCCGACAATCGCAATCTGTACCGCCAGACCGATCTGCAGGCCGAGGGCGTTCCAGTACCCACGCCAGAAACCGTATTGCAGACCGCTGGACATCGACGCGATGGCGCCGGCGCCCGGCGACAGGCTGATCACCCAGCAAGCGGCGAAAAACGCCAGCCATGTTTGAAGCTCCATCGCACACCTCGACTCGTGCTCGTGACAAAGGCATAAGCTAATGCGGGTTCGGGTGGATGACTACCAGTTTTTTGCTAAATATTGCGGGAAGCTGAAGGCCCTTTCGCGAGCAGGCTCGCTCCCACAGGGAAATGCATTCCAATGTGGGAGCGAGCCTGCTCCGGGCGGCGTTCCGACGAAGGCGTCGGAACAGACGACGTAGAAATTACTTCTCAAACCCGCTGGAAGGAAACACATCCGTCCCGCGCCAGCGCCGCACTGAACGCTGGAAGAACAGGCTGTTGGGCACCTGCACCATGGCGCTGCCGGTGCCGAGTTCTTCCGCCTCGATCAACGTGGTGTAGAGCAGATTGATCGCCACCACCCGACCTTTGACGCCCGGTTTGTCAGTGGTGTCGACCAGCTCGACGACATCGCCCAAGCGGAACGGCCCGACAGTAAAGATCAGAATGGCGCAGAGCAGGTTGGACAACACGCTCCACATGGCAAAGAACGCCACCGCCGCCACCGCGACGAATCCAGAGAGAGCGGTCCACAGCACCGTCGCTGAAACCCCGAGCCGTTCCAGCACGAAGATCACCGCGCTGCCCATGATCAGCCAGCGCAATACACCGCGCAGCGGCATCAGCAGTTGTGGCGGGAATGGGTACCGCTCACCCAGACGGGTCAGTCCCCTGGCGACTACGCGCTGGGTCAGGTAACCGGCGAGCAGGATCAACAGAATCTGCACGCCGAGCCAGATCGGCTCGATCCACATGGCCGGCAGCGGCAGCTTGAACGCTTCCATCAGGACAGCGCCTCCAGCTCCGCCTGCATGCTTTCCAGGGTCTCCAGCGCTTCCATCCAGGCTTCTTCAAGCTCGGCTTCGCGAACCTTCAACCTGGCCTGCTCGGCGAGCAGATCGCGCAGCTCGTTCTTGCGCGCCGGCTCGTAGATGTCGCTGTCGCCGAGGCTGGCATCGACCTTGGCGAGTTTTTCATGCAGCTTGCCCAGCTCGGCCTCGAGCTTGTCGGCCTCACGCTTGTGCGGCGCCAGTTGCTGACGCAGCGCCGCAGCCGCTTGACGCTGGGCCTTCTTGTCAGTCTTGTCCGGGTTGACCGGGGTGTTGCTCACCGGCGCGTTGCGTTGGCGATACTCGACCAGCCAGCGCGCATAATCTTCGAGATCGCCATCGAACTCTTCGACCTTGCCATCAGCGACCAGGTAGAAATTGTCGGTGGTGCTCTTGAGCAAATGCCGATCGTGAGACACCACCAGTACCGCGCCGCTGAATTCCTGCAGGGCCATGGTCAGCGCCAGGCGCATTTCCAGATCGAGGTGGTTGGTCGGTTCGTCGAGCAGCAGCAGGTTCGGCCGTTCCCAGGCAATCAGTGCCAGAGCCAGACGGGCCTTTTCACCACCGGAGAAATTCAGCACCGGCTCATCGATCCGCGCGCCGCGGAAGTCGAAACCACCGAGAAAATCACGCAAGGTCTGTTCGCGCTCGGTCGGTGCCAGACGCTGCAAGTGCAGCAACGGGCTGGCCTTGGCATCGAGCGAGTCGAGCTGATGCTGAGCGAAGTAGCCGACCACGGTGTTTTCGCCACGGGTGAGGCGCCCGGCCAGCGGCTCGAGTTCGCCGGCGAGGTTCTTGATCAGGGTCGATTTACCCGCGCCGTTCGGCCCCAGCAGACCAATCCGTGCGCCCGGGGTCAGTTGCAGCTTGACCTTCTCCAGGATGGTTTTGTCGCCGTAGCCCAGACGCGCATCGGAAAGATCGATCAGCGGGCTGGAGATCTTGGTCGATTCGCGGAAAACGAAATCGAACGGCGAATCGACGTGCGCCGCCGACAGTTCTTCCATCCGCTCAAGGGCCTTGATCCGGCTCTGCGCCTGACGAGCCTTGGTCGCTTGTGCCTTGAAGCGGGCGATGTAGCTTTCCATGTGCGCACGCTGCGCCTGCTGCTTCTCGTAGGCCTGTTGCTGCTGGGCCAGACGCTCGGCACGGGCACGCTCGAACGCGGTGTAGCCGCCACGATAGAGGGTCAGCTTGCGCTGGTCGACGTGGGCCACGTGATCGACCACTTCATCGAGGAAGTCGCGGTCGTGGGAAATCAGCAGCAAGGTGCCCGGATAGCTTTTCAGCCAGTCCTCAAGCCAGATGATCGCATCGAGATCCAGGTGGTTGGTCGGTTCGTCGAGCAGCAGCAGGTCCGATGGGCACATCAGGGCCTGCGCCAGGTTCAGACGCATCCGCCAGCCACCGGAGAAATCGCCGACCTGACGATCCATCTGCTCGTTGCTGAAACCGAGACCGGCGAGCAGTTTGCGCGCTCGCGCATCGGCGGTGTAGCCATCGGCGCTGTCGAGCTCGGCGTGCAGACGCGCCAGCGCGGTGCCGTCATGGGCCTCCTCGGCGGCGGCGAGCTCGCGCTGCACTTCGCGCAGGCGCAGGTCGCCGTCGAGCACATAGTCGACCGCCAGGCGCTCGAGGGTATCGACCTCCTGGCGCATGTGCGCGATGCGCCAGTCGGCCGGCAGCAGACAATCGCCCGAATCCGGATGCAACTCGCCGCGCAGCAAGGCAAACAGGCTGGATTTGCCGGCGCCGTTGGCACCGATGAGGCCGGCTTTGTGGCCGGCGTGCAGAGTCAGCTCGGCGTCTTCTAGCAGACGTTGCGGGCCACGCTGTAAAGTCAGGTTCTGAAGTCGGATCATAATGGCGGCGGAGTCTACCAGCTTCGCTCACAACTGGCGCGAGTAGCACGATGTCCTCTGACCTGTGGAGCTTTGCCCTGAATGTCTACGCCCGACCGGGCGTAGAAGATGCCTGCCTGCAGTTGCAAACAGCGGGCGCCAATGTCTGCCTGTTGCTATGTGGGTTATGGCTGGAACAACGCGAGGTGGCTTGTAATGAGCAGCACGTGCGCCTGCTGCGCACGCTGACCGAGCCTTGGGATGCCGAGGTGGTGCAGCCGCTGCGAACACTGCGCATGCAATGGAAAACCCGGGCGGTCGACGATGCCGTACTGAAAGGTATGCGCGAGCAGATCAAGTCACTCGAGCTTGAGGCTGAGCGAGCATTGCTGTCACGGCTTGAGGGTGTAGCGCAGGCGTGGGCGCGAAACGCTGCCGGCTCGACCACCTGGCTTGAAGAACTGGCCGGCGCGGCGGCCAGCCCGAACCGCGACGCGCTGCAAGTGCTGCGCGTCGCGGCAACCGGCACTTAGGAAGCGCTGGCCGGGTTGTTGCTGACGCTCGATGCAGCGGCTGGCGATGGCGCAGTCGTAGGGATCGAGGTAGTAGCGGCAGGTGCAGCGGCGGCTGGCGTGGCCGCAGTGGCTGGCGCGGCAGGCTTGGCGGCTGGAGCGGTGGCCGGTTTCGCGGCGGCGGGCTTGGCAGCGGCGGGCTTTTTCACGGCAGGTTTTGCGGCAGGTTTTGCAACTGGTTTGACGGCTGGTTTTGCAGCAGCGGGCTTGGCGGCGGTGGCTGGTTTAGCAGCGGCGGCTGGCTTGGCTGCCGGTTTGGCGGCGGCTTTAGCTGCTGGTTTTGCTGCTGGCTTGGCGGCGGTTTTTGCAGCTGGTTTAGCCGCAGCTGATTTTGCCGCAGGCTTGGCAGCAGCGGGTTTCACCGCAGGTTTAGCGGCCGGTTTGGCAACTGCGGTTTTCGCCGGAGCGGCTTTGGTCGCGGCGGGTTTTGCAGCCGGTTTGGCGGCGGCAGTTTTAGCGGCAGGCTTGGCGGCAGCTGGTTTGGCAGCGGTGGTTTTCGCCGCCGGTTTTGCAGCGCTCGCAGCCGGTTTTTTCACCGCAGGTTTCGCCGCGGCTTTCACTGTCGGTTTGGCCGCGGCTTTCACCGGTGCCTTGGCAGCAGGTTTGGCTGCCGTTTTAGCCGCAGGTTTAACCGCTGCGGTTTTCGCTGGAGTCTTGCTGGCGACAGGTTTGGCAGCGACTTTTTTCGCCGGTACTGCGGCTGGCTTGGCAGCGCGGGTGGACAGGACTTTACCCACGGCTTCTTGCACACGACCGACACCCTGCGCCAGTTTCAGGCTTTCCTGGGCATCGCGCTTGAGCTGCAGAATGTAGCTGCGCGTCTCGGACTGACGATCCTTCAGCGCATCGAGCAGGTCTTCCAGTTCTTTCACCGCGCCCTTGGCTTTGGTCTGTGCCTTGGCTTTGCCGGCAGCTGCTGCGTCCTGCAATTTGGTGCGCGATTTGTGCAGTTTTTCCTGCGCCTTGCCGCGTTGCTTTTCCAGCTTGGCGAGCAGTTTTTCAGCATCAGCCAAGGCTTGCGAGCAAGCGTTTTCCAAATGCTCGAGCAGGCTGCCCGAGAGCTGTTGGAGTAAGTGCAACGGAGTATTTACAGGCTTCTTGGTGGCCGACATGGTTTACCTCCTGGCTGACGTGAGTGCGGCTCATACTAGACCTCTGCTGATACCGCCGCTAGGGCATCTTGACAGTATCGAAACCGTTGCGTTGCACCGAAGCGAAAATGTCTTGCACGAAAACCAAAGCAGTTCACCGTTGCAGCGCTTTGCGCTGGCATAATCCAGCGCATCTCAGGTCGGAGAGTGCCCATGTCGCGCTACGTTTTCTTAACCCTCTGCATGCTTTTTTCGGTCGCCTATGCCGACGAAAAAACCGCTGCGAACGATGCTCATGATCTGGCTTACAGCCTTGGGGCGAGTCTCGGCGAGCGTCTGCGTCAGGAGGTTCCGCAGTTGCAGATCCAAGCGCTGATCGAGGGCTTGCAACAGGCTTATCAAGGCAAGCCATTGGCGTTGAGTGAAGCGCGTATCGAGCAGATTCTGGCTGACCATGAATCGAAGAATGCCGAGCAGGCATCGCTGCATTCGAGCGACGCGGCGATGGAAAACGAACAGCGTTTTCTGACGGCTGAAAAAGCCAGACCCGGCGTGAAGGAATTGGCCGATGGCATCCTGCTGACTGAACTCGTTCCGGGTAACGGTGCGAAGGCCGGACCCGATGGAAAAGTGCAGGTGCTGTATGTCGGCAAGCTACCGGACGGCACCGTGTTCGATCAGAACAGCCAACCGCAGTGGTTCAACCTCGACAGCGTGATTGCCGGTTGGCGCACCGCATTGCAAAACATGCCAGTGGGCGCGAAGTGGCGGTTAGTGATTCCATCCGATCAGGCTTATGGCGCAGATGGCGCCGGCGACTTGATCGCGCCGTTCACGCCGCTGGTATTCGAAGTGGAATTGCGTGGTGCGACGAGCTGATCAGGCATAAAAAAAGGTGCGCTTTGGGCGCACCTTTTTTTTGCTCAGGCTTCAACCATCAGGCCTGCACAGGCTCCTCAGCCTTGTGCGCTGTATGCAGCACTTCGATCAAACAGTCTTCGAGTTCAAAGCGCTCGTGCAGCAGACCGCCGAGCTCCTTGAATTTCTCGGCGACGCATTTGCCTTCATCGCACAGGTCGTTGAACGCGAGGAGCTTCTCGGTGATGACGTCGATGCGCGGATAGATCGTATCGGCAAGTTCCAGACCGCGTTTGTCGTTGAACGCCTTGGCTTCGCCAGTCAGCTGTTCGTAGATTTCGAAGTGGCCGGCCGACACGTAATCAACCAACACACCGCAGAATTCCTGCAAAGGCTTGCGGCTCTGCGACAAGGCGTCAGGCTGCGCACCGAGCTTGTCGTAGGCGCCGATCAGTTCTTCACGCTCCTGCAACCAGCGGTCGATCAGCAGATGAACTCCACCCCAGCGTTCCTGAGCATTCTGACAACTTTCGAGCATGGCGATCTCTCTTCCCTTGTGGGTCATGCTGCTCTACACCCGCGTCCCTGTTCTGATCTGGCTTGGGGGGACGGTCGGGCAGAGCGTCATCGAGCAACACGATTCCAATGACACGTGCGGGCCAGATTATGCCCGCGCGCTTATGGCTTCAAGGTACGCAGGAGATAAAGTTCATACAAGTGTTTAATCGCGCAGCAGCAGTGCGTGCGACGCTTCGCCGCTGAGCGGGCGTTGCAGAGCGCTCCAGACCAGCCGCAACAATTGATACACCGCCAGAATCGATACCGCGACAAAGAACAGCAGACTCCATTCCGGGATGCTCAGGTCGAACAGTGTCCAGGAAATTTCTGCGCATTCGGCGCCGCCGGTAAACATCCGTTGCAGCGCGCAGATCCACGGCAGCCCCCCCATAAACGACTCGGGAGCCGCTATGCAATGGTGCAGTTGCAGCACCGGATCACTCTGAATCAGCACCTGCCGCCAAGCCGCCGTGGTGCCACCCAGAGTCGCTCCCAAGGTCAGCAGCCAGTACAACCACAGACCCACGCGCCTGGGACCGTGCACCGCCGCCACACCACTGCAAACGCACAGCAGCGTGAGAAACAGCCGCTGTACCAGGCACAGGCTGCAAGGCGTCAGGCCAACCGCGTATTCGAGATAATAGGAAGCTCCCAGAGCAAAGGCCCCCGCAATGAAAGCCATGAAGAACAAGGAGCGTGAGCAGGCCAACGACATGGCTTTTCCGTAACAGTAGAGACAGGCGGTTACGGTAGAGGAAAGCGTGTCAGCCTTTCAAGGCGAGGCCCTGCGGACAGTTCACCAGAGGTGTAGGGAAAACCCGACAGGTTCGAGAGGAATTGATGTAGCACGCTGTAGGACTTTGCCCCGCAGCCCCGCTGAAGATCGAATTTCAGCGGTAAGCGGTAGCGAGGGAGGCAACTCCCTCGCCATTTCAGACTGCCGTCGGCACCGGTAACGGTGCCGCCAGCAAGCGCTCATCCAGCAGGCCAAGGCCCTCCTGGAACAACTGATTGCTGCGCTCGGTATCACCCAATTGCGCCAGCAGACGCGCCAGCTCGGCACAGGTCTCCGGATTGCGCTGCACGCGCAGGCTGCTTTCCAGATAATCGCGCGCCTTGCCCCACAGACTGGTTTGCAAACACAGCCGACCCAAAGTCAGCAGCAGGCTCGGATCGTTCGGGTGATCCTTCAACCAGCCTTCGGCGGTCTGCAACTGACGCGCCGGATCGCTGCCGCGCACCAAACCGTAGAGGCGGGCAAGATGGCTGTCGTATTTGCGCTTGAGCGCGGTGCGCAGCACCTCTTCCGCCTCGACCTGAGCGCCCAGCTGGCGCAGCTGTTCGGCATACGCCAGCACCAGCGATGGCTCTTGCCGTTGCGCGGAGGTCAGTTGCTGCCAGGCACGGGTGAGCGATTGCAGGCCCACGCTGCCGTCTTCTTCACGCTGCGCGGCCAGCGACAGGTTTTCACCCCAGGCCCGGCGCTCAAGTTCCGCCAACTCGGCCGGCGGCAAAACCTTGTCCTTGCGCAGCTCCGGCAGCAGACGGATCACCGCCGACCATTCGCCGCGCTGCTGATACAAACGCTGCAATTGGCGCAGCGTCTGCGCATTGTGCGGATGGCGCTCGTGCATCGCTTGCAGAGTCACCAGGGCGCCGTCGGTATCGCCACGATCGGTCTGCAATTGCGCATGACTCAAGGCGATCGCCAGTTCCGCCTGCGGCTGACGCTCGAGTGCGCGCTCGAGCAGGCGATCGCATTCCTCGTAGTGCCCTTGTTCATTGGCTGCGCGTGCCGCGCCGAGGTAGTACAGCAGTGGCTGACGCTCGGCTTCGGCGGCTCGCGACAGATGCCGCTGCGCGCTGGCCCAGCGGCCTTCGGCGAGATCCAGCTGACCATGTTCGATCGCCACCTGCACGCGCCGACTGCGGTTGCGCCGTGACCACGGATTGACCACACCGCTGGAGGTCATGATCAATTCGATCAACGCCTTGATGCCCCAGACGATCAGCCACAACACGGCGATGACTGCCAGGGTTGCCCACAGGCTCGATTCATAGCGGAAGCTCTTGTAGGCCACCAGCACGTAACCGGAATGTTCGGCAATCGCCAGCCCCAGCGCCGCCGTCGCCGCGATCACCAGAAACACGATCACATACAGGCGTTTCATGGCGTGGCCTCCTGCGCGGTGTTGGCAGCAGGCTTGGCAAACGGTTTCACCGATTCTTCAGCGTTGACGTTGCGTCGCTCAAGATAGGCTTGCACCGCGCTGAGGGTGCCGGCCAGATCAGGGGTAACGACCGTCACCGGTTCCTTGCTCAACTCGCCGACCTGCTCAAGCATCACCTTGCTTTGCGGATTGTCCGGGTTGAAATTGCCCTTGAGCACATCACGCGCCTCGGCCAGCGCCTGGGTATACACCGGCGCCTCTCCGTTGAGGGCTGCCCACTGCGCCTGCTCCAGCGCCAAGCTCAGGGCCAGACGCACTTGGCTCAGGCTTTGCCCGGCGAGCAACGGCTTCACATTCTTGTCGGCATTGAAATCGATGCGGATGTAGCGCGAGACCTTGTCCCACCACTGTGCCCAGCGACTGGCGCCGTCACCGTCGGCGGTCAGGCCCAGCAGCGATTCGCCGCGATCCTTGTACTCCGGCGCCAGCTCGGTGAGATTGATCACCTGATCGCGCAGCGCGCCCAGGCGCAGGAACAACCCGGTGCGATCCGGCTGCTCGGTGCTGCGCAGCGCCACCAGGGTTTTCGCCACTTGCTCGCGCGCGGCGAACGAACCCGGATCGTTTTGCTCGCGGAGAATCTCGTCAGCGCCCTGCACCAGCGCCTGAGCGCTGCTGATGTCTTGCAGGGCTGACAGGCGCAGGCTGGCCAGACGCAGCAAATGTTCGGCTTCGGCCAGACGCCAATCCTTGCGACTAGCGCCCAGCACGGTTTCCAGACGCTGATTGAGGCGCTGCTGATCGCCCTGCAATTGCGTCACCAGACGCTGGCGTTCGGCAAGTTCATCGGCCCCCGGCAATTGCGCGAGGCGCTCGGTCAGGCGTTGCTCGTTGAGCTTCAGGCTCTGCGCCTGATCGTTTAACGCCTGCACCTGACCGGACTGTTGCTGGGTGTTGGTCTGCAGGTGGCGGACCTGCCAGACACCCCAGCCTCCGATCGCCACACCGGCGGCGCCAAGCAACAGGGCGACGATGGCCAGTCCATTGCCTCGGCGCGGCTCTGTGGCCGGCGGTGGAGTTTCAACCTGGGTATCGGTCACAGGTTGCACATCATCTTTAGGCAAGGCTGTTTCGCTCACGTATCCATCCTTTGCATCAGAGAACGGCCACGGGATGTTCCCGTAACGCCGTCAGCAAAGCCGCGGCACTCGCGCCGCGGCAATCCACAACTGTTTGAGCCCCGGCGGCACGTGCCAGCTCGGCGACTCTCGGGCTTGGTACAAACAACGGCAACTGCGCGATGCCTTCCCAGGCTTCACCGGCCATTTGGCGCAGGTGCTCGAAACCCTGTCCACTGCTGACCACCAGGCCGTTCAAGCGTTCCGCTTCGATCCGCCGTGGCAGTTCTTGCGGCGCATAGCTCGGCAACTCGCGTCGATACAACTGCAGATACTCGACACTAGCACCAGACTCGCGCAGACGCTCGGCGAGCAGCTCGCGCCCGCCCTCGCCGCGCAGGATCATCACCCGCGTGCCGGGCTGGCCGAGCACCTCACGCAGACGCGGCAATTGCAGCAAGGCTTCACTGTCATCGCCGGCGTCCGGAAAATACACGTCCAGTCCATGCTCTCGGAGTATCTCGCCGGTCGCCGCGCCGACGCTGAACCACGGCATCGTCAGTGGCTGCGGCTCATACGTATCAAGCAGATCCAGCGCAATGCGCGCCGCCGGTTTGCTGACCACGATCACCGCGTTGCAATCAGGCAGTCGCGCCAGCGCGCGACGGATTGTGGCAGACACCGGCAGCGGAGCAATGTCCAAAAGCGGCAGGCAACTGCTGAAGATCCCCTGCGCGGCCAGGGTTTCGGCCAGCGCCGCGCAGTCGTCTGCGGGGCGCGTCAGCAGCAGGCGCCAGCCCGTCACTCGTGACCTGCCTCGCCGTACACCGCTTTGAGGATGTCGTCGGCGCCCTGGCGCAGCAAGTCTTCGGCGACCTGCACTCCCAACGCTTCAGCGTCGGCTCGCGGCGCACGGGCTTCAGCACTGAGCAACTTGCCGCCACTGGGCTCACCGACCAGACCGCGCAGCCACAATTGCTCGCCTTCGAGCACGGCATAGCAGGCAATCGGCACTTGGCAGCCGCCATTCAAATGCTTGTTGAGCGCGCGTTCGGCGCTGACGCGCGACGAGGTGTCGGCGTGATGCAAAGGCGCAAGCAGCGCGTGGATGTGCGCGTCAGCGCTGCGGCATTCGATGCCCACCGCGCCCTGGCCGCCGGCTGGCAGGCTGTCATCGACGCTGATCGCCGAGGTGATCCGGTCTTCGAAGCCGAGGCGGATCAGACCGGCCGCAGCAAGAATGATCGCGTCGTACTCACCGGCATCGAGCTTGGCCAGACGCGTATTGACGTTGCCCCGCAGGAAGCGGATCTGCAGGTCTGGGCGGCGCGTCAGCAATTGCGCCTGACGACGCAAGCTGGAGGTACCGACAATGCTCCCGGCAGGCAATGATTCGAGGCTGGCATGGGTATTGGAAACGAAGGCGTCGCGCGGGTCTTCGCGCTCGCAGATGCAGAACAGACCGAGGCCTTCGGGGAAGTCCATCGGCACATCTTTCATCGAATGCACGGCGATGTCGGCTTCGTTTTCCAGCAGCGCGGTTTCCAGTTCCTTGACGAACAGGCCCTTGCCGCCGATTTTCGACAGTGGCGAGTCGAGCAGCTTGTCGCCGCGACTGACCATGGGCACCAGCGTTACCTGCAAGCCGGGATGGGCCGCTTCCAGCCGGGCTTTGACGTATTCGGCCTGCCAGAGGGCCAGCGCACTTTTACGGGTGGCGATGCGGATTTCGCGAGAGGACATGGATCAATCCGTACTGAATAGATACGGCGGATAATAACAGCTCAGCCAAATCCACTTTGACTTGAATCAGAAACGACGTGGCCTCCCTGGCCTGTAATGCCCGGTATCAAGGAGCTGGAGCCGCCCGGAGTGACCGGGTCAGAGCCCCTGCATCATTTTGCGTACGCCGGCGACATGACGGCGACTGACGATCAGCGCATCGCCATTGAGGCCTTTGAGGAACAGCTGGAAATGCCCCAGCGGCGTGCGTTGCAGACGCTCGATGCGGTCGCGGGCGACCAGCGCGTTGCGGTGGATGCGCACGAAGCGTTCGCCGAACTCGTCTTCCAGCGCCTTGAGTGGCTCGTCCAGCAGCACTTCGCCGGCCTCGTGGCGCAAGGTCACGTATTTGTGGTCGGCAATGAAATAGACCACCTGATCCAGCGGGATCAGCTCGATGCCTTTGCGGGTGCGGGCACTGATATGGCTGCGTGGACCGTTGCCGCTTTCGGCAGCGGGACGGGTCAGCGACGAGAGTTGTGCCCGGTTGGGACGGTCAGCCCGCTTCAGGGCGTCCTGCAAATGTTCGGTTCGCACGGGTTTCACCACATAGCCCACGGCGCTGGCCTGCAGGGCTTCCACGGCAAATTCATCGGGGCTGGTGCAAAACACCACAGCCGGCGGCGTTTCGCGTTCGCACAGACGGGCAGCAACCTGCAGGCCATCGAGGCCTGGCATGCGGATATCGAGCAAGACGATATCCGGTTTGTGGCTGTCGATCAGTGCCAACGCCTCCTCGCCATTGGTGGCGCTGGGCTCCAGAACTGTATAACCCTCAAGCTCGCTCACCATTCGGCTGAGGCGCTCGCGAGCCAGTGGTTCGTCATCAACGATCAGGACATTCATATTGCGCTGGATTCCTGCGTGAGTCTCGCACAAGGATAGCTAGACAGGTGAAGTGACGTCCGTCACCGCGATCCACGCTAAGACTAGCCCGAGCGCCAAAAAGTGCCGTACGTCGGCCAGCAATATTTGCCAGTGTCCGGGTCGTACCGCTCGAAGCCCGCTGTTTCTTGCGTTTTTCACGGGGTTTGCCGAAGGACAATCCACCCACCCCCTCTTCTTATAGTCGGCGCCCTGCCCTTTGCGCGAGACAAAGCCACGCCGACCCTTACGTCCAACTGTAGACGTTCGTCGGAGCGATATTGCTCAATCGAAAAATATCCTTGCGCAAATTCATGGCGGGCAGCACCGGCCAAGGCCGACACGTGCAGAAAAAAACGTATCGACCGGTGTCAGCGACAGGATTGGCAACCCTGTTATTATCCGCGCCAGCGTTTCACGCCTTCTTTCTTCAAGCCGATACGAGCGAATTCATGAGCACTGACAAGACCAATCAGTCCTGGGGCGGCCGCTTCAGTGAACCCGTCGACGCCTTCGTCGCCCGCTTCACCGCCTCCGTCACTTTCGACCAGCGCCTGTATCGCCACGACATCATGGGCTCGATCGCCCACGCCACCATGCTGGCCAAAGTCGGCGTGCTGACCGATGCCGAGCGCGACAGCATCATCGACGGCCTGAACACCATTCAGGGCGAAATCGAGGCCGGTCAGTTCGACTGGCGCGTCGATCTCGAAGACGTGCACATGAACATCGAAGCGCGCCTGACCGATCGCATTGGCGTAACCGGCAAGAAACTTCATACCGGGCGCAGCCGCAACGATCAGGTCGCCACCGACATCCGCCTGTGGCTGCGTGACGAAATCGACCTGATCCTGGCCGAGATCACGCGCCTGCAAAAAGGCCTGCTGGAGCAGGCCGAGCGCGAAGCCGCGAGCATCATGCCGGGCTTCACTCACCTGCAGACCGCGCAACCGGTCACTTTCGGTCACCACATGCTCGCCTGGTTCGAAATGCTCAGCCGCGATTATGAGCGTCTGGTCGACTGCCGCAAGCGCACCAACCGCATGCCGCTGGGCAGCGCCGCGCTGGCCGGCACCACCTACCCGATCGACCGCGAATACACCGCGCAACTGCTGGGCTTCGACGCCGTCGGCGGCAACTCGCTGGACAACGTCTCCGATCGCGATTTCGCCATCGAATTCTGCTCGGCCGCGAGCATCGCGATGATGCACCTGTCGCGCTTCTCCGAAGAGCTGGTGCTGTGGACCAGCGCGCAGTTCCAGTTCATCGATCTGCCTGACCGCTTCTGCACCGGCAGCTCGATCATGCCGCAAAAGAAAAACCCCGACGTGCCAGAACTGGTGCGTGGCAAGACCGGCCGTGTGTTCGGTGCGCTGATGGGCCTGCTGACCCTGATGAAAGGCCAGCCGCTGGCCTACAACAAGGACAACCAGGAAGACAAGGAGCCGCTGTTCGACGCCGCCGACACCCTGCGCGATTCGCTGCGTGCGTTTGCCGACATGATCCCGGCGATCAAGCCCAGGCACGCGATCATGCGTGAAGCGGCGCTGCGCGGTTTCTCCACCGCGACCGATCTGGCCGACTACCTGGTACGCCGTGGCCTGCCGTTCCGCGATTGCCACGAAATCGTTGGCCACGCGGTGAAATATGGCGTGGACACCGGCAAGGATCTGGCCGAGATGAGCCTCGAAGAACTGCGCCAGTTCAGCGACCAGATCGAGCAGGACGTATTTGCCGTGCTGACCCTGGAAGGCTCGGTGAATGCCCGCGACCATATCGGCGGCACGGCGCCGGCGCAGGTCAAGGCAGCGGTGGTGCGCGGTCAGGCTTTGATCGCCAGCCGCTAAAAGCATCGCTGGCAAGCCAGCTCCCACAGGTTCTGCGGCAAACACACATGTGTGTTTCACACCAGAACCTTGTGGGAGCTGGCTTGCCAGCGATGGCTGACTTCAGAACGCTACAAACCTCACTTCTTGGCAGCAATCATCGCCAAAAACGCCGGCATCGCCGCATCCTTGTCCGCTGCAATTTTCTGCACATGCGGATTCTGCTCAAGCCGCTCCAGCAGCGCCTTCGCCTGCGGCATCTCTGCCAGCCAATCAATCCCGAACAGCTTCTGCCCGACCGCACACGCCAGCGGCACGCTGTAGAGGAAATACAGATCCGCGATGCTCAAACTGTCGCCCGCCACATACGGGGCGAACTTGCCGTGTCGGCCCAGCGCGGCAAAACCGAGCTGCAGCTCAGTGCGGGTCTTGTCCTTGATCGCATCCGGCAAAGTCATGCCGAAAAACGCTTCGCCGTAACAGGCGCGACCCGGCAGCTCGATGTACAGCTCGATTTCCTTGGCGATCGCCAGTACCTGCGCGCGTTCGAACGGGTCGCTCGGAAGCAGCGGTGTGCCTTGCTGGGTCTGTTCGAGATATTCGAGGATGATCGCGGTTTCGTTGATGTAACCGGCATCCACGCCGAGCACCGGGACCTTGCCGCGCGGGCTGATCGCCAGCGATTCTGCGGTTTGCGTGGGGTAGAAAGTCACTTCTTCGAAGGGCAGGCCTTTTTCCAGCAGCGCCAGTTTGACCATGTTGTAGTAATTGCTGACAGAGAAACCGTAAAGCTTGAACATCACATAGCCTCCAGGCCGTGCGGGGTGGGCAGTGCCTGTTTATAGATCGCCACGGTGATTCCCGCCAGCAGCATCACGCCGCTGAATGCGGGTAAACTGGCGCCTTTCCTTGAGGAGCCTGCCATGAGCGAGCCGACAGATATCGTCAACGATGACGACGAAGAAGCATTCACCGGCGCAACGCTGATAGAAGCCATCGAAAACCAGATCGAAAGCGACAACCCGCCAGCAGCCAAGGCAACCTTCAACAAGTTGACCCTGGTGGGCGTCGAGCGCGACGAGATCCTCAAACTGATGGCGCATGTGCTGGCTTACGAGATTGACGCCATGCTGGATGAAGACCGCCCGTTCGATACCGAATGGTACGAAGCGGCGCTGCGTAAATTGCCTGAGCTGCCACCAGAAAAGCAGTGAACCCCATCCTGTAGGAGTGAGCCTGCTCGCGATAGCGTTCTGTCAGTGAAGAATATGCTGACAGGCACTCCGCTATCGCGAGCAGGCTCACTCCTACAATGTTTGTAACGTATCCATCCAGCCAACTCCCCGGCTCTGACTACACTGGAATCCGTCTCAAGACAAAATCCCTTGATCTGAGCACTGGACAGGCCGCACTCGCGGGTTCACCTTAGGGGCGCTGTCGTCCAATTCCTAGAAAGTCTGGAGTCCTTATGTCGCTTACCCCTGAGTTGGTTGCCGAACTGGAAGTCCTCGCACTCTTTCCCCTGGACAGTTCCCAGGAAGGTCTGAAAATTCATCAGACCGCTGCCCCGAAACACATCGCCGCTGCCCAGCGCCTGTTTGATAAAGACCTCACCGACCAGCCCGATGGCGGCTATCTGACCAGCCTCGGTCGGGATGCCGCGCAAAACGTGCAAACCGTGCTGACCATTCTGAGAGAGCAGGAAACCGCCTGATCCCCCTGACTTCGCCCACGGAAACTCCTGCCACGGGATTTTCCGCGGGCCTGCCTTGCCGTGTCACGGTAGAAATCTGACGTCAAAAAACAAATTCAGCTAAAAGTCCCGCTGCGCTACGGCTAAACTGCCTCCCATTCCGAGACCCTCTACATCCGAGCCTGCGAGCCGGTTTGAGCTGACATGACGCGCACCCATGAAATCCGCCCCGACCTGGACGAGGGCATTGACCGCAAGACGCTCAGCCAACTGCGCACGCGTTTTCTCAAACTCAATGAAGGCCGCCTCGGCCGCGCCCTCGAAGGTCTATCGACCCGGCAACAGAGCGTGCTGACGCTGCTGCCGCTGTTCTTTCACGTCAATCACCCGCTGTTACCTGGTTATGTTTCAGGCAGCACGCCGGCCGGCCTGTCGAATTACGAGCCGGACACCGACACCCTCGCCGAAGCCCAGCGCCTGACCCGCTCGTTTTCCTACAAGCCGCGCCACGGCAGCAACCCGCCGCGACCGATCCACGGCCTGTTTCTGATGGGCAGCCTCGGCACGTTGGCCCAGGCCGATCAGAGCGATATGGACGTGTGGGTGTGCCACGCGCCGGATCTGAGCGAAAGCGAACTCGCCGAACTGCAGCGAAAATGCCAGTTGCTTGAAGCCTGGGCCGCGAGCCAAGGGGCTGAGGCGCACTTTTTTCTGATCGACCCGGTGCGTTTCGTCAAAGGTGAACGCGATTCGCAGCTCAGTTCGGAAAACTGCGGCAGCACGCAGCACTTTCTGTTGCTCGACGAGTTCTACCGCACCGCCATCTGGCTGGCCGGGCGCACGCCGATCTGGTGGCTGGTGCCGGTGTATGAAGAAAGCGCCTACGACGCCTACACCCACACGCTGCTGTCCAAACGCTTCATTCGCGCCGACGAAACCCTTGATCTCGGGCCCATGGCAACCATTCCGCCGGGCGAGTTCATCGGTGCCGGGTTATGGCAATTGTTCAAGGGCATCGAGTCACCGTACAAATCGGTGCTGAAATTGCTGCTGACCGAGGTCTATGCCAGCGAACACCCGCAGGTGCAATGCCTGAGCCTGCGTTTCAAGAAAGCCGTGTTCGCCAATCAACTGGACCTGGATGAGCTGGACCCGTACATGGTCGTGTACCGGCGCATCGAGGAATACCTGATTGCCCGCAATGAGCCGGAACGCCTCGAGCTGGTGCGCCGCGCGCTGTACCTCAAGGTCAACCGCAAGCTCACCGGCAACAGCCGCACCCAGAGCTGGCAACGCTCGCTGCTCGAGCGACTGGCCAACGAGTGGCATTGGGATCAACGGCAACTGACCCTGCTCGACAGCCGCAGCCAGTGGAAAGTCCGCCAGGTCAGCGCCGAACGCCGCGCGCTGGTCAACGAGTTGAATTACAGCTATCGCTTCCTCACCCAGTTCGCCCGCACCGAGCAGACCGTCAGCCTGATCAACAAGCGTGACCTGAATGTCCTCGGTCGTCGCCTGTACGCAGCCTTCGAGCGCAAGGCCGACAAGGTCGAGTTCATCAACCCCGGCATCGCCCCGGATCTGGCCGAAGACACCCTGACCCTGGTGCAGTCACGCAATAAAAAAGAGCCGGGGCAAACCCAGTGGGGCCTGTACAACGGCAGCCTGACCGCGCTGGAGTGGGAACACTTCGCGCCGATCAAGCGCAGCCGCGAACTGCTCGAACTGCTGACCTGGTGCCACCGCAACGGCGTGATCGACAGCAGCACGCGGCTGGCCCTGCATCCGGGCAACAGCGACCTGAGCGAGTTCGAATTGTTCAACCTGCTCGGCAGCCTGCAACAGTGCATCGCCCTACCCTTGCCCACGGTCGCCGAAGAACCGCTGCTGCGCGCCGCCGTGCCGAGCGAGGTGCTGGTGCTGATCAACGTCGGGATTGATCCGCTCAAACATCATCGCGACCTGAATATCCTGATGACCACCGAGCGTACTGACTCGCTGAGCTACGCCGGCGTGCGCGAAAATCTGGTGCTGACGCTGGATCAGGTCACGCTCAACAGCTGGAACGAAGTGCTGGTCAATCGCTTCGACGGGCCGCACGCCTTGCTCGACTGCCTGCGCGATTACCTCAACAATCTGCCGCGCGGGCCGTTGCAACCTTCGCTGAAAGTGCGCTGCTTCTGCCACAACCGCGCGCAGTTCATTGCCCGTCGCGTCGAAGAAATCGTCGACACTGCACAGACCCTCCTGCTCAGCGAACTGAACCATCGTTACCTGATTCAGGTGCAGCAGCACTATCACGTGCTGGAACTGGTGCCGGGCCAGGTCAACCACGTGGCGCTCGCCACCCTGCCGGCGCTGCTCGACTACCTCGGCGAGGAACAGCCGCGCTACAGCCCGCTGCACCTGGACCCGATGGCACTCGAGGAACACGACCTCGCGCTGATCCTGCCAATGGGCCAGCCGGAGTGCATTCAGGTGTTCTACCGCATCAGCGAACAACACGCCGAGCTGTACGTGCTGGATGAATTCAATGCGCTGTGGCAGCAGCATCTGCCGTACCACGACGAGCAAAGCCTGTTGGTGCCGTTGCAGCGTTTTCTGCAATCGATCCTGTTCCGCCGCGAAGCCGTGCTGCCGATGGAGGCCGGCTCCGACAGTCGCCTGGAAGTTCTGTATTACCAGTTGTTGCCTTCAGGTCCGGGACGCGCGCGCCGGGTCGAAGCGCGGCCCGCGCCGCAGACGCCGGTCAACGAACCGTTTTACGACGTGCAGGCGATTGTCGGCAAAGCCGCACCGGGCGAAGTGCAAGTCACCTTGTATTGCAATCAGCGGGAGTTCAGCGAGCTGGAGCATGGCGACCAGTTGTCCAGCGTGGTCGCCCGCGAAATTGTCGGGCAGCGCCGAGAAGCCGAGCGCTACCGCTGTTACATCACCGACCTCGACCTGTCGGGCCTGCTCGGTGACGGGCAGAGTTCAAGCAATCTGTATCTGCGCTACAAGGCAGACCTGGAGCGCGCGCTGAACGAGGCGCTTGAGCAGGTCTGACGCGGGGCTTATTCGGTAAAAGCGCCACCGTTGGCCGGCTGCGACTCGACTTCCAGCAGGGTCAGCTTGAGGGTCTTGCCACCCGGGGCTGGCCAGTCGATGTGCTGACCAACCTTCAGGCCCAGCAGCGCACTGCCCACCGGGGCGAGAATGGAGACCTTGCCTTCATCGGCGTTGGCGTCCTTGGGATAGACCAGCGTCAAGTGGTAATCCTTGCCGCTGCCTTCTTCGCGGCAATGCACGCGGGAATTCATGGTCACGACGTCAGCCGGCACTTCATCGTGGCCGACCACGGTGTCGGCGCGATCCAGTTCGGTTTGCAGCGCGATCACGCCCGGCGCAGCCTGGTCTTTCTCGCTCAGGCTGTCGATCAAGCGCTCCAGACGTTGCACGTCCAGACGGGTAAGGGTGATGGAAGGTGCGGTCATGATCCGGGCAGACTCCTTTCTTCTGCACAAAAAAAGCAAAACCCCGCCAAAAAAGACGGGGTTTTTACCAGGCCTCGATGGGTTGAGGCGTGTCCGGACACTATCACAGCTCAAAAAATATACAAGTCACGCCCCACTGGACAGCTTGCGCTGTGACGCCTGGGCGACGATGACCCGGCGCCGCTGATCATCCGCCGAACGCCATTCGCGAATGTCTTCGACATGGCGAAAGCAGCCGAGACAGACTTTCTGCTCGTCCAGCCGACACACGCCACTGCACGGCGAAGGCACGGCTGGGCTGATGTTGCTGTAGAGCGGTTTCGGCGCACGCACCGGAGCAGAATCAGTCACAGAATCACAGGCCTTCGAAATCGAATTCAGCGCCAGCCTGCTGCTTGACGATGCGCTCGAGCATCTCGCCCAATTGCTCTTCGCTCTTGTCGCACATCCAGCGCTCGCTTTCTTCGTCGTAGTCGAAGTGGAAACCGCCGGATACTGCCGCCAGCCACAGCTGACGCAGCGGCTCCTGGCGGCTGAAGATCAGTTGACTGCCGTTTTCGAACTTGACCGTCAGCACACCGGCCGAGACTTCCAGGTCGATGTCCAGGTCGCTTTCATCAAAGATGTCTTCCAGTTTTTCCTGGGTTTCATCGACCAGATCGTGGAAACGGGCTTCGGACAAACTCATTGCGGCAACCTCAAAAATTGTCTGATCAGGCTCAAGCGCCGAAAGATACGGACGCTGCCAGCCGATTGCAAAGGATAACGACCAAGCGCCTTTCCCACTTCAAACACTTATCCTTGCAGGAGTGAGCCTGCTCGCGAATGGCCGGTACATTCAACATCATTGCCGGCTGACACACCGCTATCGCGAGCAGGCTCACTCCTACAGAGGTTTGCGCAAGCCCCGCCAGACGGGAGGGCCATTACATAGGCAAGCTGCCGGGTGGCCGGTATACTCCGGCGCAATTAACGCATTTTCAAGGATTTCGCCATGAAGCGCCTGATCTCTTCCCTTGCTGCGCTCGTCGCGGTTGCCTGCCTCGTTTCGGCCTGCGGTCAAAAAGGCCCGCTGTACTTGCCCGATGACAATCAGGACCCGGCCGAACAAGCCCAATCGTCGCAAAAGCAACCGTCCAAAGCACACAAGCACGACGTTTACTAAGGGATCGCCATGGACGCTTTTAACTACCGCGGCGGCGAGCTGTTCGCGGAAGGTGTGGCGCTGTCGGCCATCGCCGACCGCTTCGGCACCCCGACCTATGTCTACTCGCGCGCGCACATCGAAGCGCAGTATCTGGCCTATGCCGATGCGCTGGCCGGCATGCCGCATCTGGTCTGCTTTGCGGTCAAGGCCAACTCCAACCTCGGCGTATTGAATGTCCTGGCCCGTCTCGGCGCCGGTTTCGACATCGTTTCGCGCGGTGAACTGGAGCGTGTGCTGGCCGCTGGCGGCAGCGCCGACAAGATCGTTTTCTCCGGCGTCGGCAAGACCCGTGACGACATGCGTCGCGCCCTCGAAGTCGGCGTGCACTGCTTCAATGTCGAATCCACCGACGAGCTCGAGCGCCTGCAAATGGTCGCCGCCGAGCTGGGCGTGCGCGCGCCGGTTTCACTGCGCGTCAACCCGGACGTCGATGCTGGCACCCACCCGTACATTTCTACCGGTCTGAAAGAGAACAAGTTCGGCATCGCCATTGCCGGCGCCGAAGACGTGTACGTGCGCGCCGCGCATCTGCCGAACCTGGAAGTGGTCGGCGTCGACTGCCACATCGGTTCGCAACTGACCACGCTGCCGCCATTCCTCGATGCCCTCGACCGTTTGCTGGATCTGGTCGACCGCCTCGGCGATTGCGGCATTCACCTGCGCCACATCGATCTCGGTGGTGGTTTGGGTGTGCGTTACCGCGATGAAGAGCCGCCATTGGCCGCCGACTACGTCAAAGCTGTCCGCGAACGCCTCGAAGGCCGTGATCTGGCGCTGGTGTTCGAGCCGGGCCGTTTCATCGTTGCCAACGCCGGCGTGCTGCTGACGCAGGTCGAGTACCTCAAGCACACCGAACACAAGGATTTCGCCATCGTCGACGCGGCGATGAACGACCTGATCCGCCCGGCGCTGTATCAGGCGTGGATGGATGTCACCGCGGTCAAGCCGCGTGAGACCGCCGCGCGCTCCTATGACATCGTCGGCCCGATCTGCGAAACCGGCGACTTCCTCGCCAAGGACCGTGAGCTGGCACTGGCCGAAGGCGACTTGCTGGCCGTGCACTCGGCCGGTGCCTACGGCTTCGTCATGAGTTCCAACTACAACACCCGCGGCCGTGCCGCCGAGGTGCTGGTAGACGGTGATCAGGTTTTTGAAGTGCGCCGCCGCGAAACCGTGGCCGAGCTGTTTGCCGGCGAAAGCCTGCTGCCGGAGTAACCCATGCTGCTGCGTTTTACCAAAATGCACGGCCTGGGCAATGACTTCATGGTTCTCGACCTGGTCAGCCAGCACGCGCACATTCAGCCCAAACACGCCAAGCAATGGGGCGACCGCCATACCGGCATCGGCTTCGACCAGTTGCTGATCGTCGAAGCCCCGAGCAACCCGGACGTGGATTTCCGTTACCGAATCTTCAACTCCGACGGTTCCGAGGTCGAGCAGTGCGGCAACGGTGCGCGCTGCTTCGCCCGCTTCGTGCTCGACAAGCGCCTGACTGCGAAACGGCAGATCCGCGTCGAGACCAAGGGCGGCATCATCGAACTGGACGTGCGTAACGACGGCCAGATCGGCGTCAACATGGGCGCGCCGCGCCTGGTGCCGGCGGACATTCCGTTCGACGCGCCAGCGCAGGCCAGCAGCTATCAGCTGGAAGTCGACGGCACCACGGTCGAACTGGCGGCCGTGTCGATGGGCAACCCGCACGCGGTACTGCGTGTGCAGGACATCAACAGTGCACCGGTGCATGAGCTGGGGCCGAAAATCGAACACCATCCGCGCTTTCCGGCGCGGGTCAATGTCGGTTTTCTTCAGGTCATCGACCGCCACCGTGCGCAATTGCGCGTGTGGGAACGCGGCGCCGGGGAAACCCAGGCCTGCGGCACCGGCGCCTGCGCGGCGGCCGTCGCGGCCATCAGCCAGGGGTGGATGGATTCGCCGCTGTTGATCGACCTGCCCGGCGGGCGTCTGTCCATCGAGTGGGCCGGTCCCGGCCAACCGGTGCTGATGACCGGTCCGGCAGTGCGTGTATACGAAGGACAAGTGCGTCTTTGAGTGAGCAGAAACCATGACCGATAAGCCTCAGGTACCCGCCCGACAGTCCGACGAATCCGCGTCCGCGAATCTGCAGGCGGCAGCAGTCGCCGCCTACCTCGAGGCTCATCCGGACTTCTTCGTCGAGCACGAAGAACTGCTGCCGGCCATGCGCATCCCGCACCGTCGCGGTGACACCGTGTCGCTGGTCGAGCGACAGATGACCATCCTGCGTGATCGCAACATCGAAATGCGTCACCGCCTCTCGCAACTGATGGACGTTGCCCGCGATAACGATCGTCTGTTCGACAAGACCCGCCGGCTGATCCTCGCCCTGATGGACGCTTCCAGCCTGGAAGACGTAGTGATCAGTGTCGAAGACAGTCTGCGCCAGGATTTCCAGGTGCCGTTTGTCAGCCTGATCCTGCTCGGCGACAACCCGGCACCGGTCGGTCGCTGGGTCACTCACGCCGACGCGCAGGTCGCCATCGGCGGCCTGCTCACTGAAGGTAAAAGTGTCAGTGGCAGCCTGCGCGAGCACGAGCTGGATTTCCTCTTCGGCGAAGAACAGCGCAAGCAGATCGGCTCCACCGCCGTGGTCGCGGTCAGCCATCAAGGTATCCATGGCATTCTGGCGATCGCCAGCCGTGATCCGCAGCATTACAAAAGCTCGGTCGGCACGCTGTTTCTCAGCTACATCGCCGAAGTCATGGGCCGCGTGCTGCCACGGGTAAACAACTCCCTGCGTTCGGTACGCTGAACATGGAACGGCAACTGGACGCTTACTGCGAGCACCTGCGCAGTGAGCGCCAGGTGTCGCCGCACACACTGTCGGCCTACCGCCGCGACCTCGATAAAGTCCTCGGCTGGTGCATCAAACAGAACATCGGCAGCTGGGCGGCGCTGGATATCCAGCGCCTGCGCAGCCTGATCGCGCGCCTGCATGCGCAGGGCCAGTCCTCGCGCAGTCTCGCCCGCCTGCTTTCCGCCGTGCGCGGGCTCTATCACTATCTAAACCGTGAAGGTCTCTGCGAGCACGATCCGGCCACTGGTCTGGCGCCACCGAAAGGTGAACGTCGTTTGCCGAAAACGCTGGATACCGATCGAGCGCTGCAACTGCTCGAAGGCGCCGTTGAGGATGATTTTCTGGCACGACGCGATCAGGCGATTCTCGAACTGTTTTATTCCTCGGGCCTGCGCCTTTCCGAACTGACCGGGCTCAATCTCGATCAACTCGATCTGGCCGACGGCATGGTTCAGGTGCTCGGTAAGGGCAGTAAAACCCGCCTGTTGCCGGTGGGTAAAAAGGCCCGCGAAGCGATCGAACAGTGGCTGCCGCTGCGAGCGATGACCAACCCGGCGGATGACGCCGTGTTCGTCAGCCAGCAAGGCCGGCGCCTCGGCCCGCGAGCGATTCAGGTGCGCGTCAAACTGGCTGGCGAACGCGAGCTGGGGCAGAACCTGCACCCGCACATGTTGCGGCATTCTTTCGCCAGCCACTTGCTGGAATCCTCGCAGGACCTGCGCGCCGTGCAGGAATTGCTCGGCCATTCCGACATCAAGACCACGCAGATCTATACCCACCTGGACTTCCAGCACCTGGCCGCGGTCTACGACAGTGCCCACCCCCGGGCCAAACGCATGAAAGGCGATGATTCATGAGCATTCAGTTGATCACCTTCGACCTCGACGACACCTTGTGGGATACCGCGCCGGTGATCGCCAGCGCCGAAACCGTCTTGCGTGAGTGGCTTGCCGAGCACGCAGCGAATCTGGGCGCGGTGCCGGTCGAGCATCTGTGGGCGATTCGCGAGCGTGTGCTCAGCAGCGAACCCGGGTTGAAACATCGCATCAGCGCCTTGCGCCGGCGCGTGCTGTTGCATGCGCTGGAAGAATCCGGCTACGCCCACGTCGAGGCCTCGGAGCTGGCGGACAAGGCGTTTGAAGTGTTCCTGCATGCGCGGCACCAGATTGAGGTGTTCCCCGAAGTCCAACCGGTGCTGGAGATCCTCGCCAATCATTACGCGCTGGGCGTGGTCACCAACGGCAATGCCGATGTGCGCCGACTGGGGCTGGCGGATTTCTTCAAATTTGCCTTGTGCGCCGAAGATATCGGCATCGCCAAACCGGATGCGCGGCTGTTTCATGAGGCGCTGCAGCGTGGCGGTGCCACTGCCGAAACCGCCGTGCATATCGGCGATCATCCGGGCGATGACATTGCCGGGGCTCAGCAGGCCGGGTTGCGGGCGATCTGGTTTAACCCGGCGGGCAAGGCCTGGGAAGCTGATCGCTTGCCGGATGCCGAAATCCGTAGCCTGACGGAATTGCCAGCCGTGCTCGCACGCTGGAATGCTCCTTCGAACTGACACAGTTCCCCTGTAGGAGTGAGCCTGCTCGCGATAGCGTTGTATCAGATACATCTAATTGAATGACACACCGCTATCGCGAGCAGGCTCACTCCTACAGGGGATTTTGGTGGCCGCTCCATTTGATTCGGACATGAAAAAGCCCGCAGCGACGGCGGGCTTTTTCAAGCGAGCGACACGCCTCAGATAGGGCGGCTGCCGTACTTGTTGTCCGGCTTCTTGGGCGGATCGGCGACCACATTGGCCTCCACTTCCTGCACCTTGCCACCGCGCGCAAGGAACTCTTCCATGGCCTTGGCCAGGGCGTCGCGCTCCTTGTTCTTGGCTTCGATACTCGGCAACTCATCCACCGACACCGCAGCCTTGGCTTTGCCTTTGGCAGCCGGGGCCGGCGTCTCGTCACCGCCATCGTCTTCAGCAACGTCTTCCGCTGCTGCTTCCAGACCTTCTTCGGCCTCGTCTTCGTCGCCTACTTCGAGGTCGTCGTTTTCCAGATCATCGTCGCTCATGTTCTACCTCATGACTTGCGAAAAGCAGATTAGTTATAGACCAGCTTTGGCGACTGTCGAAAGTCGCCGGAAAAAATCGGTAACCATTGATGACCAACGGTTCATGCCCCTTCACCGTGCAAGGTGGCGAGGACTTTACGGGCACCGCCATGATCACGGTGCTCGCCCAGATAAACGCCTTGCCAGGTTCCCAGTGCCAGGCGACCTGCCGCAATCGGCAGACTGATCTGACAGCCAAGCACGCTGGCCTTGAAGTGCGCCGGGAGGTCGTCCAGGCCTTCGTCGTTATGCTCATAGCCGTCTGTTCCTTGTGGGATCAGACGATTGAAAAATCGTTCGAAGTCGCGACGTACCGCCGGATCGGCGTTCTCGTTGATGGTCAACGACGCCGAGGTGTGCTGCAGCCACAAATGCAACAGACCGATCCGACACTGCCTGAGTTCAGGCAGGTTTTCGATCAGCTCATCCGTTACCAGATGAAAGCCCCGGGGCCGTGCCCGCAGGGTTATCAGAGTCTGTTGCCACATACAGTTCTCCGCACGTTCGGGGCGCATTCTAGCGCGCTCTGGGAAAAAACAAAGAGCCTAATATTCCCACTGTGATGTAAGCCATTCGCCGAGTGAAAACGCCACGGGTAAACACGACCAAAGCCGTACGAAAAATCCTTTCAGCTGCTCTCACAGTGACAAATCACGGACAAAAAAATGCCCGGCGAGCCGGGCAATTTTTTTTGCTGCGCGTACTTACAGGTTGTAGCCGCGTTCGTTGTGTTGTGCCAGATCGAGGCCGACCGACTCTTCTTCCTCGGTCACGCGCAGACCCATCACCGCGTCCAGGACCTTGAGGATGATGAAGGTGACGATCGCGGTGTAGATCACCGTGAAGCCGACGCCTTTGATCTGAATCCAGACCTGTGCGCCAATATCGGTCACGGTGCCGAAGCCGCCCAGTGCAGGCGCTGCAAACACACCGGTGAGGATCGCGCCGAGGATACCGCCGATACCGTGCACGCCGAACGCGTCCAGGGAATCGTCATAACCGAGCTTGCGCTTCAGGGTGGTGGCGCAGAAGAAGCACACCACGCCTGCCGCCAGACCGATCACCAGTGCGCCCATCGGACCCACGGTGCCAGCGGCCGGCGTGATTGCCACCAGGCCGGCAACCACACCCGAGGCGATGCCCAGTGCGCTTGGCTTGCCGTGGGTGACCCACTCGGCAAACATCCAGCCCAGCGCCGCAGCGGCGGTGGCGATCTGAGTGACCAGCATCGCCATGCCGGCAGTGCCGTTGGCAGCCGCAGCGGAACCGGCGTTGAAGCCGAACCAGCCGACCCACAGCATGGCCGCGCCCATCAAGGTGTAACCGAGGTTGTGCGGAGCCATCGGGGTGGTCGGGAAGCCTTTGCGCTTGCCCAGTACCAGGCACGCCACCAGACCGGCGATACCGGCGTTGATGTGCACCACGGTGCCGCCGGCGAAGTCGAGTACGCCCCAGTCCCACATCAGACCGCCGTTACCGGACCAGACCATGTGCGCGATCGGCGCATAAACCAGGGTGAACCAGATGCCCATGAAGATCAGCATCGCGGAGAACTTCATGCGCTCGGCGAACGCACCGACGATCAGCGCCGGGGTGATGATCGCGAAGGTCATCTGGAAGGTGATGAACACCGCTTCAGGGAACAGCGCCGCCGGGCCGGTAATGCTCGAAGGCGTGACACCGGCGAGGAACGCCTTGCCCATGCCACCGAAGAACGAATTGAAATTGACGACGCCCTGCTCCATGCCGGTGGTGTCGAACGCAATGCTGTAGCCATAAATGACCCACAGGATGCTGATCAGACCGGTAATGGCGAAGCACTGCATCATCACGGAAAGAATGTTTTTCGAGCGGACCATGCCGCCGTAGAACAGCGCCAGGCCGGGAATGGTCATGAACAGCACGAGGGCTGTCGAGGTGAGCATCCAGGCAGTGTCGCCGGAATTGAGGACTGGGGCCGCCACTTCGTCTGCCGCCATTGCAAGGCCGGGCATTACGATGGACAACAGGGCTCCTAGCCCTGCGAATTTACGCAGAGTCATATTGTTTTCTCCTGGGGCGTTGGGGTTTGTGGCGGCTTAGATCGCGTCGGTATCGGTTTCGCCGGTACGGATGCGGATCGCCTGTTCCAGATTGACCACGAAGATCTTGCCGTCACCGATCTTGCCGGTGTTGGCGGCCTTGGTTATCGCTTCGATAACCCGGTCCAGATCCTTGTCGTCGATGGCCACGTCGATTTTCACCTTGGGCAGAAAATCGACCACATATTCCGCGCCGCGATACAGCTCGGTGTGACCCTTCTGCCGGCCGAAGCCTTTGACTTCAGTAACGGTAATGCCCTGCACGCCGATTTCGGACAGCGACTCGCGCACGTCGTCCAACTTGAACGGCTTGATGATGGCAGTGACTAGCTTCATGAAACTCTCTCCCGAATTGGTGGACTTGCCCCAGGAAAACAAACCCGACTCAAGTCTAAGCGCAGTGCCTGGCTTTGTAACGCATCGTCGGCCTTGCCTGCCCGACTGACGCCAGCTAACCGCATCCAGACGAAACTCCCCGCTCCGTCTGCCGCACTGCATTCGTCACAGCGACTGCATCAGTGCATGGGTCGAGGGTGACTAAGCAGAAACCTTGCCATCTCGCCAAAATCCCCTGATTTCAGTCCCTTGGCCGCTACCGCAGGCCCTCTCGCGCAAAGCGCCGCGCCGATACGCACAACAACGGTGCGCAGCCGTCCGTCCGCCTGCGCGAAAAGCGTGCATCCCTGACCACGGAATTGACTATAGACACTGCGTGATACACTGCCGGTCATTGTTTCCAGGACCTCCACCATGCTCGCGCCCAAAGACTTCCTCGACGCCCTGAGCGGCACCGCCTCCCGCCTGTTCAGCGGCGATACCCCGCTGCCGAAAGCCGAAATCGAAAGCCAGTTCAAGATGCTGCTGCAAAGCGCCTTCAGCAAACTCGACCTGGTCAGCCGTGAAGAATTTGACAGTCAGATGGTCGTGTTGGCGCGCACGCGTGCACGGCTTGAGAGCCTTGAAGCGAAGGTTTCCGAGATGGAAGCGAAGCTGACGCCGCCTGCGGAATAACACCGCAATTCCCTGTGGGAGCTCGCCTGCTAGCGATTGAAAGTCGGCACGACTTTCAGCTTCAGGTGCAGGAATTCGCACAGGCTGCGATCTTCTGATGCGCAGCCCTGCAACAATCCCCGCCGGTAGAAGATCTAGAGTGAAAAATAGAAAAGGCGCCCCATAGGACGCCTTTTTTGTGTTCGGAGGAGTAGTCGCAGCGATTCTTTAGCTCCCAGCCTTAGGGCGTTGGGTTCAGAATCCGACAGGCTAGCCTGTCGTCACTACTTCAGAGAAACCAGCTTCCTCTGCTGCCAAAAATGCGGGGGAGCTTTCACTGGTGCCCAGTCCCGACGAATGCGCAGTTGCAGTCCTCGAGCGGGAGGATCCTTCAGTACCGCTCAGGAGTCAAAGCTCATTTACGATCGAGAGCAGCGCAAAACACTCATCCATGCCGACATAAAGTATTGCTTCTCCGCCCTCTCACACCCTTAACTGGCCATCTCCAACGTCCTTCACTAACGCAAGCACAGTCCTACGAGGACCGTCCCCTACGTCTGATTACGTAAGCAGCAATGCCTTCGATATCGTCTGCATATTGATCCCGACAGAACAAGACGATGCGAAGAAAAGGCAAAGGTACCGAGCTTCGAAATCAGACACTCAAATCTGAATCGCGCAAACTCGCACATCAAACAATGTCCATGGACCCAGAAGCCCTGGCAGCTGGAGTTGATGCTCTATCACTCAGGATCGATCCGATAACTCCAGTAGCAATCAACGCATTCCACCAGTGGACCGGCCCGTTGGCTATCCTTGGGACGCTGTTTTGGAGTGGAAGACCAAAGATGCAAAAGGGCTGGACTTGGCGTTCTGGTACGAAGAAGACCTGTGCGGACTGTGCTACGCAACGCCGCGAAGAAGCACGATCTGCATGAAAATCGTCCTTTTACAGGGACACACATGCAAGACGAATACCTTGCGGGGCTGGATCGCTCCAATGGCATTGCTGACAACAGAGTTCTACGCCCGGAAGCTGGGGTGCACGCAAATCGAAGTACAAGAGCCAGACTCAGGCGCCATCCCTTACTATCAGACGCTGGGATTTTATTTTGATACAACCGGCCGCCTTGTCTTTCCATTGGACGACCAATAAGATCGAATCAAGCATCCCGGCACGTGAGGTGTTTATGAAGCAGAAGAAGCAGAAAACCCAATCGCCACCGGTTTCCAAACCGGGTATCGAGGCACTCGGTCTGCCGGACAGAGTTTCAGCCAGTCAGCGTCATTTTTTGAAAGTCGCCGCGACCTATGGCAAGGAAATGGAGCCCGATGGTTGGCTCGCCGGTGGCGGAATATGAGTACCGCAAAAATGACCGCCCTGACAGGCGGTTTTTTTGTGCCTGAGAATTAGTACTTCAGCAACATCCAGTGAAAGTTCGCATTTAAAACTGTCCGACCAACGCCGCCTACCCAGACTACCCTTCAAAAACCCGCAGGAAGCGGTCCCCCGATTCAGCTCAAGGAACGACCATGTCCCTCTCCATCGTCCACAGTCGCGCCCAGATTGGCGTGGAAGCCCCCGCTGTCACCGTCGAAGTCCATCTGGCCAACGGTCTGCCGTCGCTGACCATGGTCGGGCTGCCCGAGGCGGCGGTGAAGGAGAGCAAGGATCGGGTGCGCAGCGCGATCATTAATTCCGGGCTGCAGTTTCCGGCGCGGCGGATCACGCTGAATCTGGCCCCAGCGGATCTGCCCAAGGATGGCGGGCGCTTTGATCTGGCGATTGCCTTGGGGATTCTGTCGGCGAGTGTGCAGGTGCCGTGTCTGACGCTGGATGAGGTGGAGTGTCTGGGCGAACTGGCGTTGTCCGGCGCGGTACGGCCGGTTCGCGGGGTGTTGCCGGCGGCCTTGGCGGCGCGTAAGGCCGGACGTGCATTAGTGGTGCCGCGAGCGAATGCCGAGGAGGCGTGTCTGGCCTCGGGGTTGAAGGTGTTTGCGGTGGATCATCTGCTGGAAGCGGTGGCGCATTTCAACGGGCATACGCCGGTCGAGCCGTATGTGTCTGACGGCTTGATGCATGCCAGCAAGCCCTATCCCGACTTGAATGAAGTGCAGGGTCAGATGGCAGCCAAACGTGCGTTGCTGATCGCGGCGGCTGGCGCGCATAACCTGCTGTTCAGCGGGCCGCCGGGAACGGGCAAGACGTTGCTGGCAAGTCGTCTGCCGGGGCTTCTGCCGCCGCTGGCCGAGAGTGAAGCGCTGGAGGTGGCGGCGATCCAGTCGGTCGCCAGCGGTGCGCCGCTGACCCATTGGCCGCAGCGCCCCTTTCGCCAACCGCACCATTCGGCATCCGGACCGGCACTGGTCGGTGGCAGCTCGAAGCCGCAACCCGGCGAGATCACTCTCGCTCATCATGGCGTTCTGTTTCTCGACGAACTGCCGGAGTTCGATCGCAAGGTACTGGAGGTTTTGCGCGAGCCGTTAGAGTCCGGGCATATCGTCATCGCCCGGGCCAAGGATCGCGTGCGGTTTCCCGCGCGATTTCAATTGGTGGCGGCGATGAATCCCTGTCCCTGTGGATATCTTGGTGAGCCGAGCGGCAAGTGTTCGTGCACACCGGACATGGTCCAGCGCTATCGCAACAAACTGTCGGGCCCGCTGCTGGACCGGATCGATTTGCACCTGACGGTGGCGCGCGAGGCGACAGCGTTGAACCCGCAGGTGAAGCCGGGCGAAGACAGTGCCAGTGCTGCCGCGTTGGTTGCCGAGGCCCGCGAACGACAGCAAAAAAGGCAGGGCTGCGCCAATGCCTTTCTCGATTTGCCGGGACTGAAACGGCACTGCAAGTTATCCACAGCCGATGAAACCTGGCTGGAAACCGCCTGCGAACGCTTGACCCTGTCGCTACGCTCGGCGCATCGCTTGCTCAAGGTTGCCCGAACACTGGCAGACCTCGAACAAGCCGATGCCATCAACCGCGAGCACCTGGCCGAGGCACTGCAATATCGACCGGCGACGCCTTAATGCTCGGTCAGATCAACCAGCGGCGCTTGCCGAACTTCGGTTTCACGCCCGGCCTGAATCTCGGTCACACGCTTCAAGGCGTTATCCACAGCGCCCTTGTCCACGAGCAGGCTGTAACTGATCTGGAACTGCTGACTCGCTTTTGGCGCAATGGTCGGCACCAGATTCAGCGGACGCTGATAACGGCGGTTGTAGGAAAAACTGGTTCCCGGTTCCAGCCCGGTGACATAGCCCTGCCCTTGGGTATCGGTATTTTTCCACAGGGAGAACACCGGCAACTGCGAGGTATTGAAGCCAACCGAAACGCCAACACTACCGGCCTTGTTATGCAGCACGGTCAGCGTTTGCCCCTTGGCATCGGCATAGGGCACGACGTTGTAGACGGTTTCGTCGTAGTCCCTGGTCGGCCCGCGATAGGTCTGCCAGTCGGCCAGATCACCCTTGGCCTTGTCGTTGAATGGCGAAACCTGTTTGACCGGCGCGGCAAATCGGGCGCCTTGCTCAAGAAACGGCGTGCTGAAGTTGCTGTGATACAGCGCCTGATATTCCTTCGGATAATCACCGTTGTTGGTCAGCGTATCGTTGAGGCTGAAGGCGGCGCTGCCTGGAACCGTGACCAGTTCGGTGGCCACGGAGAAATCGACTTTCTTGAACGCCTGCTCTTTCAGCTCGCCACGCAGGCTGATCGCATACGGCGGTTTTTCGTCGATGTGCAGGGTGACGGTGCTAGCCGGGATGTTCGCGGCGCGACCGTGCAAAGTCAGCAGCTCACCATTGTCCATGCCCGGATGGCCGACCCATTCATAGCCACAGCGGGTCACCAGCTCGTTGAAGCCTTCCAGCCAGCCGAGGCCACCGCGTCCGTTGAGTTCGATGAAGGCCGGGTTGACCACCTCCTTGACTGGCGAATCCCAGCCCATGCGCACGTCGCCGACGGATGCCTGCAAGACGTTCATGCCACGGGTCGGCACTACGGAGAGCTTCATGGTGCCGTTATCGATATCGACGATGCTGACGCCTTCCTGCCGGCCGCCATGCAAGGTGCGCAGGCTGACGGAAAAGGGTTTGTCGGTTTTCACGCCCAATTGCGCGCTGGTGATGGTCCAGTTTTGCGCGGACTTGGTGCTATCGAGCAATACGTAATCCCAGGCCATGGCGTGGGAAGCAGCAGAGAGTGCGCCGAGTGCGACGGCGAGATTGAGCGGGGTCATGGCAGCAGCCTTTTATTGGAGTTGTGCCATTTATATAGCGCTGCGGAAACGTTTCAGCAAGTGCATTAGAACGACAGGTCGCATGTTCTGCCGAAGATCTTCATTGATGCAATCGTGAGCAGGCTCGCTCCCACAGGGGATCCGGGTTTTCACAAAATCTGTGAATCACACCGAAAACTGTGGGAGCGAGCCTGCTCGCGAAAGCTATTTCGAAGGCGCATCAACGAAAGCGATCAACCTCGGAACGAAGATCCGCCGCCAGTTTTTCCAGCTCCTTGGCGGTAACCGCAAGGTTGGAAACCACTTCGCGTTGTTCGCTGTTAGCCAGCGCAATGCTCTGCAAGTTGCTGCTCAGTAACGTCGCGGTGCTGCTCTGCTCCTGCGTCGCCGTGGTGATCGCGGCAAACTGCTGGCCCGCCGAACGGCTCTGCTCATCGATCCGCGCCAGCGCCGAGGCGACGTTGGCGTTGCGCGACAAGCCTTCCTGCATCAGCACATTGCCCTGCTCCATGGTGCTGATTGCATTGCCGGTTTCCTGCTGGATGCTGTGAATCATGCTGGAAATTTCATCGGTGGCCTGACGGGTGCGCGAGGCCAGGCTGCGCACCTCGTCGGCGACCACGGCAAAGCCGCGCCCCTGCTCACCGGCACGCGCCGCTTCGATCGCCGCGTTGAGTGCCAACAGGTTGGTCTGCTCGGCGATCGAGGTAATCACGCCGACGATGCCGCCGATTTCCTGGGAACGCTGACCGAGAGTGTTGATTACGGTGGCGGTGCTGTTGAGGGCGCCAGCAATTTGCTCCAGCGACGACGAGGCTTCTTCCATCGAGCTGCGGCCGATCTGCGTTTGCTGAGCGTTTTCCTGGGCCAGACGCTGGGTGGCGCTCATGTTGTCGGCGATGTTCAGCGAGGTCGCGCTGAACTCTTCCACCGCGCCGGCCATGCTGGTGATCTCGCCGGACTGCTGCTCCATGCCGTCATAGGCACCGCCGGACAAACCGGACAACGCCTGCGCCCGGCTGTTGACCTCTTCAGAGGAGCGACGGATGTGCTCGACCATGGTCGACAAGGCCTGGCTCATCTGGTTGAACGCACGGGACAACTGACCGATTTCATCGTTGCTCGACACGTTCAGACGTACGCTCAGATCGCCCGCGCCCAACGCTTCGGCCTGCCGCACCAGATCGCTCAACGGCGCCAGTTTGCTGCGCAGCAGCCAGACCACCGAACCGACCGCCAGCAACATCGCCAGCAGACTGCCAATCGCCAGTTGCGTGCCGACGCTCCAGGTCACCGCGCGAATCTCGGCTTTCGGCATGCTCGCCACCACCGACCAAGGGCCACCTTCGAACGGCACGGCAATGCTGTAGAAGTCTTCGCCCTGATCGCTCCAGAACTCACCCTTGCCCGGAGTTTTCACCAGTGCGTTGATGGCTGGCACCGCCTGGTCCAGCGACTCGACACCGGCGATCGGCACCAGCCATTTGTTCTGCTCGTCGAGCAGGGCCAGCGAGCCGGTCTGGCCGATGCGGAAGCGCTTGAGGTTGGCGAACTGGGCGTTCTGCGCGTCGGTGTAATCAAAGCCGACATACAACACGGCAATGATCTTGCCGCTGCCGTCACGCACCGGCGTGTACTGCGACATGTAATAGCGCTCGAACAACAGCGAGCGGCCGACGTAACTCTGCCCCGCCATCAACTTCGCGTACGCCGGGTTGGCGTGGTCGAGCACGGTGCCGATGGCGCGCGTGCCGTCCTGCTTGCTGACGTTGGTGCTGACGCGAATGAAGTCTTCGCCGCTGCGCACGAATACCGTGGCCACGCCGGCGGTCATCTGCTTGAACTCGTCGACTTCCTTGAAGTTGTTGTTCAGCACTTCGTTGCCTAGATGCAGGCCCGGGGTCTGCACGCCGGCCACGGTCACGGGCTGGTCAGGGTGCACGCTCAGGCCGCTGCCGAAGCGCTTTTCGAACAAGCCGCTCAGGCGCAGGGTGCTTTCACGCAAGGTGCCGTGGAACGTGCTCAGTTGGTCGGCCAGCAGCCGCGCCTCACTGGCCAGATGCTCTTCACGGGTGGCGAGGTTGGCAGAATCCAGCGAACGCAGGGCGAACACCGTACTGCCGCTGATGACAATCGCCAGTATCACGGCGAGGGCGAGGCCCAGCTGCGAGGCGATCCGAGCACGAGGTTGAGACATGAACAGCTCCTGGCCGAGCCACCGAATCCTCCTTGATCGCGGTAAATGCCCGGGAAAATATTCTAATAATGGGGGTGCAGCCTGGAACCGGCACGACGGTTCCACTTGCTCATAGTCGGCGGTGAATCCGAATACTTGAGCGCGCAACGTGGGTATGGCTTAAGGCCTGCATTGTCGCCGCTCCAACGTTTCAGCTCAAGCGCGCCACCGCTGGCAGTTCCATGGCGCGGACTTCGCCCTGGAGGAAGTCGCTGAGGCGGCGCAAACGTTCACCTCCCGGCCGGGTTTTCGGCCACACCAGGTAATAATTCAGGCCACTGGCGACCGCCGTCGGCCACGGCAGGCTCAGACGTCCCTGGGCGACATCTTCGGCGACCATCAACAGATCGCCCATCGATACGCCGTAGCCGCGCGCCGCAGCAATCATTCCCAGCTCCAAGGTATCGAACACTTGCCCGCCCTTGAGCGACACCTGGTCCGACAACCCCATACATTCCAGCCAACTGCGCCAGTCGCGACGGTCCGGGGTCGGATGTAGCAATTCGGTGCTGGCCAGCCGCGCTACGTCCCACGGCTGGTCGTTGAGCAGATTGGGCGCGCCGACCGGGATCAACTCCTCGGCAAACAACAGGCTGGCCTCCCAATCCGGCGGAAAATGGCCGTCGCTCAGCAGCACTGCGCAATCGAACGGCTCATCATTGAAATCCACCGAATCGATGTCCATCCACGCACTGGTCAGTTGCACTTCGTTGCCCGGCTGCAAATGCCGGAAGCGGCTCAGGCGCGCCAGCAGCCAGCGCATGGTCAGGGTCGATGGCGCTTTCATGCGCAGGATGTCGTCTTCGGCACGCAAGGTATTGCAGGCGCGCTCCAGCGCGGTGAAGCCTTCGCGAATGCCCGGCAGTAAAAGCCGCGCGGCTTCGGTCAGTTGCAGATTGCGCCCGCTGCGCTGAAACAACCGGCAGGCGAAATGCTCTTCGAGTGTGCGGATATGTCGACTCACTGCACTCTGGGTAATCGACAACTCTTCAGCAGCGCGGGTGAACGAACTATGCCGCGCCGCCGCTTCGAATGCGCGCAGGGCATACAACGGTGGAAGGCGACGGGACATGCGCAAAGCTCCAGTGGCGGGATGCAGCCAACTTAGCAGAATCGGCGCTGGATGAGTTTTAATCATGCCACCCATCCTTTTTATCCCTTTGTGCAATCACGCTCACGCGCCGAGAATCGACGGTCTTCTGTTCCCTCCGAATCGAGTGGTGATGACATGCAGCATCCTGTGCGTAACGAACTCTGGGCCATTCTGCGGCTGGCCGGGCCGCTGATCGCTTCCCAGTTGGCGCACATGCTCATGGTGCTGACTGACACGCTAATGATGGCGCGCCTTAGCCCGGAGGCCTTGGCAGGTGGCGGCCTGGGTGCGGCGAGCTATTCCTTCGTGTCGATTTTCTGCATCGGCGTAATCGCCGCCGTCGGCACGCTGGTGGCGATCCGGCAAGGTGCCGGCGATATCATCGGCGCCGCGCGCCTGACCCAGGCCGGTTTGTGGCTGGCGTGGCTGATGGCGCTGGGCGCCGGACTGTTGCTGTGGAACCTCAAACCGGTGTTGCTGCTGTTTGGCCAGACGGAAACCAACGTCAACGCCGCCGGGCAATTTCTGATCGCCCTGCCCTTCGCCCTGCCCGGCTATCTGAGCTTCATGGCCTTGCGCGGTTTCACCAGTGCGATCGGCCGGGCGACGCCAGTGATGGTCATCAGCCTCGCCGGCACCGTGGCCAACTTCCTGCTCAATTACGCTTTGATCACTGGCATGTTCGGCCTGCCGCAGCTCGGGCTGACCGGTATCGGCCTGGTTACGGCAATCGTTGCCAACTGCATGGCACTGGCGCTGGCCTGGCATATCCGTCGGCATCCGGCGTACGACGCTTACCCTCTGCGTGCCGGGCTGGCGCGGCCCAACCGGCAGTACCTGAAGGAGCTGTGGCGCCTCGGCCTGCCAATCGGCGGCACCTATGCGGTGGAAGTAGGGTTGTTTGCCTTCGCCGCGCTGTGCATGGGCACCATGGGCAGTACGCAAATGGGCGCGCACCAGATCGCGTTGCAGATCGTTTCGGTGGCATTCATGGTGCCGGCCGGGATGTCCTACGCCATCACCATGCGCGTCGGCCAGCATTACGGCGCCGGGCAACTGATTGATGCGCGGATGTCCGGTCGCGTCGGCATCGCCTTCGGTGCTGTGGTGATGCTCGGTTTTGCCCTGGTGTTCTGGCTGTGGCCGAACGAGTTGGTCGGGTTGTTCCTCGACCATGACGACCCGGCGTTTGCCGAGGTGATCCGCCTCGCGGTGAGCCTGCTGGCCGTGGCGGCCTGGTTCGAGCTGTTCGATGGCACGCAGACGATCGCCATGGGCTGTATTCGCGGGCTCAAGGATGCCAAGACTACGTTTCTGGTCGGGCTCGGTTGCTACTGGCTGATCGGCGCGCCGGCGGCGTGGTGGATGGCGTTTCACCTGAACTGGGGGCCGACCGGGGTCTGGTGGGGCCTGGCGCTGGGGCTGGCGTGCGCGGCGGTGAGCCTGACGCTGGCGTTTGAGTGGAAGATGCAGCGGATGATTCGGCGCGATCCTGAGCGTTCAAGCCCGTACACCGTCGCCCAAGCCGACTGAGATCCCTTGTAGGCCTTCGCCTGCTCGCGATAGCGGTGTGTCAGACAAATCATGATTATCTGACACACCGCTATCGCGAGCAGGCGAAGGCCTACAGGGACAGATGTTTAGCTCACAATCTCCAGGGCTGGCTGTTGACTCGATCCAGACACCAGATACTCCACCAGCTCCGCCAGCGGCAACGGCCGGCTGATCAGATAACCCTGCACCTGGTCGCAACCAAAACCGCGCAGCAATTCCAGCTGCTCCGTGGTTTCGACGCCTTCGGCCACCACTTCCAGGTGCAGGTTGTGTGCAAGATTGATCATCGCGTGCACCAGTTTGCGGTTCTCTTCACGCTGTTCCATGCCGCCGACGAAGCTTTTGTCGATCTTCAGCAAGGTGATCGGCAGGCTGTTGAGGTGCACGAACGACGAGAACCCGGTGCCGAAGTCATCCAGCGAAAAGCGCACACCGAGGCGGCCGAGGGCATCCATGGTCTGCTTGACCAGATCGCTGCGGCGCATCACCGCGGTTTCCGTCAGTTCGAATTCCAGCCACTGCGCCTCGACCCCACGTTCGAGAATCAGCCGGCTCAGGGTCGGCAGCAACTGGCTGTCCTGAAACTGGCGGAACGACAAGTTGATTGCCATGTGCAGCGCCGGCAGGCCTTGCTCGCGCAGCGCCTGCATGTCGCGCAGGGCGCGGGAAATCACCCAGTAGCCCAGCGGCACGATCAAACCGCTCTGCTCGGCCAGCGGCACGAACTCGCTCGGCGGCAGCAGGCCGCGTTCGCCATGACGCCAGCGTACCAGGGCTTCGAGGCCGACGATCTGGCCATCCTCAAGGTTGAGCCGTGGCTGGTAATGCAGCTCCAGCTCATCGCGCCGCAGCGCCCGGCGCAGCTCGCTTTCCAGATCGGCCATGCTCCGCGCGTTGCGGTTGATCCGTTCGTTGAAGATATGAAAGGTGCAGCCCTGGGTGCTTTTGGCTTGCTGCATGGCGATGTGCGCATGCCACATCAGCGGGTCGGCGCCGGCCTGCGCGCGGGCGTGGGCGATGCCAAGGCTGGAGCCGATCAGCAGGCTCTCGCCATCAACCCAATACGGTTCGGCCAGCGCTTCGGTGATGCGCTCGGCCATCCACTCGGCCCGCTCGGGTGCGCGGCGGGTGTCGATCAGCAAGGCGAATTCATCACTGCCCAGTCGCGCCAGTTGATCACCGGCCTCAAGCTGGCTTTTCAGGCGCGCGACGACTTGCAGGATCAGCCGGTCGCCAGCCTGATGGCCGAGGGCGTCGTTGGCGTGGCGAAAGTTGTCGAGGTCGAGATGCCCAAGAGCCAGGCCACGGCCGTCGTTTTCCGCCAGACGCGCCGTCAGCAGGGTCTGGAAACCCTGGCGGTTGGCGATACCGGTCAGCGGATCCTGTTCGGCCAGGCGTTGCAAGGTGTTTTCAAGGACGCCGCGCTCGCGCACATGGCGCAGGCAACGGCGCAGCATGCCAGCATCGAGGGCGTCGAACGCCAGCCAGTCACTGACCCCGTCCGGCGCCGTGGCCGGTTCGTGATCGAGCAGCAATACCGTTGGCAGGCTGCAACGACCCGGGGCCGGTTGCAACGCAGGAATGGTCAACAACACCGCATGGCGGTTGTCTTCGAACAGGCTGCTGACCGACTCCCAGCTCGGCGCGCTGATCAGCACCGCCGCGCTCCCCATGGGCGCCAGACACTCGCGCAATAACGCTGTCCACGCTGGCTCTTCGGCCAGTAACAGCAAACGCAAGGGCTCGACAGGCGTAGACAAGCTGACTCCCTAGACTCTGCAATGATGTGGGCTGGGCATTATGCCGTTGTGTGTAACATTGACCAATGCGCATGACCATCAACGTCGGACAAAACGTTATCTTTGGTCACAAATGAGAACATTAGCCGCAAAATCACCGCGCATCCTGCGTGAAAGTAACAAAACCGGCAAATCCGTATCGCGTGCTACGTCACAAGTCGGACAGAGCAGCACAATTCGCTGAGCCTGTTAAAATGCCGGCCCATTTCGTCAACGACTCCCGAATTTTCGTATGTCCCGACTCAATCCCCGGCAGCAAGAAGCCGTGAACTACGTCGGCGGCCCTCTATTGGTGCTCGCCGGTGCTGGCTCCGGCAAGACCAGCGTGATCACGCGCAAAATCGCGCACCTGATCCAGAACTGCGGCATCCGCGCCCAGTACATCGTCGCCATGACCTTTACCAACAAGGCCGCGCGCGAGATGAAAGAGCGGGTCGGCACCCTGCTGCGTGCCGGCGAAGGCCGCGGCCTGACGGTCTGCACCTTCCACAACCTGGGCCTGAACATCATCCGCAAGGAGCATGCGCGGCTGGGCTACAAACCCGGTTTCTCGATTTTCGACGAGACCGACGTCAAAGCCCTGATGACCGACATCATGCAGAAGGAATATGCAGGCGACGATGGCGTCGACGAGATCAAGAACATGATCGGCGCCTGGAAAAACGACCTGATCCTGCCGCCGCAGGCCCTGGAAAACGCGCGCAATCCCAAGGAACAGACCGCCGCCATCGTCTATACCCACTACCAGCGCACGCTCAAGGCGTTCAACGCGGTGGACTTCGACGACCTGATCCTGCTGCCGGTGAAACTCTTCGAGGAACACGCCGACATTCTCGAAAAGTGGCAGAACAAGGTGCGTTACCTGCTGGTCGACGAATATCAGGACACCAACGCCAGCCAGTACCTGCTGGTGAAGATGCTGATCGGCAAGCGCAACCAGTTCACCGTGGTGGGCGACGACGACCAGTCGATCTACGCCTGGCGCGGCGCGCGGCCGGAAAACCTGATGCTGCTCAAGGACGATTACCCGTCGCTGAAAGTGGTGATGCTCGAGCAGAACTACCGCTCGACCAGCCGCATCCTGCGCTGCGCCAACGTGCTGATCTCGAACAACCCGCACGAATTCGAAAAGCAGCTGTGGAGTGAAATGGGCCACGGCGACGAGATCCGCGTGATCCGTTGCCGCAACGAGGATGCCGAAGCCGAGCGCGTGGCCATGGAAATCCTCAGCCTGCACTTGCGCACCGACCGCCCGTACAGCGATTTCGCGATTCTCTATCGCGGTAACTATCAGGCCAAGCTGATCGAGCTGAAGCTGCAGCACCACCAGGTGCCGTACCGCCTCAGCGGCGGCAACAGTTTCTTCGGCCGCCAGGAAGTGAAAGACCTGATGGCCTACTTCCGCCTGATCGTCAACCCGGATGACGACAACGCCTTTCTGCGGGTGATCAACGTGCCGCGTCGCGAAATCGGCTCGACCACCCTGGAAAAACTCGGCAATTACGCCACCGAACGCAAGATCTCGATGTACGCCGCCACCGACGAAATCGGCCTCGGCGAGCATCTGGACAGCCGCTTCACCGATCGCCTGTCGCGCTTCAAGCGCTTCATGGACAAGGTCCGCGAGCAGTGCGCCGGCGAAGATCCGATCTCGGCGCTGCGCAGCATGGTCATGGACATCGACTACGAGAACTGGCTGCGCACCAACAGCTCCAGCGACAAGGCGGCCGACTACCGCATGAGCAACGTCTGGTTCTTGATCGAGGCGTTGAAAAACACCCTCGAAAAAGACGAAGAAGGCGAAATGACCGTCGAGGACGCCATCGGCAAACTGGTGCTGCGCGACATGCTCGAACGTCAGCAGGAAGAAGAGGACGGCGCCGAAGGCGTGCAAATGATGACCTTGCACGCCTCCAAGGGGCTGGAATTCCCTTACGTGTTCATCATGGGCATGGAAGAGGAAATCCTCCCGCACCGCTCCAGCATCGAAGCCGACACCATCGAAGAAGAGCGCCGCCTGGCCTACGTGGGCATCACCCGCGCCCGTCAGACCCTGGCGTTTACTTTCGCCGCCAAGCGCAAGCAGTACGGCGAGATCATCGACTGTGCGCCGAGCCGTTTCCTCGATGAGCTGCCGCCGGACGACCTCGCCTGGGAAGGCAACGACGACACCCCGACCGAAGTCAAAGCCGTGCGCGGCAATAACGCTTTGGCCGATATACGCGCGATGTTAAAGCGCTAGAATTGACCCCTTTTTACTAGACCTTCGGCGCACAACGCGCCAAATGAGGACAGCTTCATGGAAGCATTGCAGCAGAAAATCCGCGAACAAGGCATTGTGCTTTCCGACCAGGTCCTGAAGGTCGACGCCTTCCTGAACCACCAGATCGACCCGGCCCTGATGAAGCTGATCGGCGACGAATTCGCCGCGCTGTTCAAGGACTCGGGCATCACCAAGATCGTCACCATCGAAGCGTCGGGCATCGCTCCGGCGATCATGACCGGTCTGAACCTCGGCGTGCCGGTGATTTTCGCCCGCAAGCAGCAGTCCCTGACCCTGACTGAAAACCTGCTGTCGGCGACCGTCTACTCGTTCACCAAGAAGACCGAAAGCACCGTGGCGATTTCCCCGCGCCACCTGACCAGCAGCGACCGCGTGCTGATCATCGACGACTTCCTGGCCAACGGTAAGGCCTCGCAGGCGTTGATCTCGATCATCAAACAGGCCGGTGCCACCGTGGCCGGTCTGGGCATCGTCATCGAGAAGTCGTTCCAGGGCGGCCGCGCCGAACTGGATTCGCAGGGCTACCGCGTTGAGTCGCTGGCCCGGGTCAAGTCGCTGAAGGATGGCGTCGTTACCTTCATCGAATAATCCGCCACACCGCCGATCCCCTGTAGGAGTGAGCCTGCTCGCGATAGCGCAGTGTCAGTCGACCCTTTCGGTGAGTGATGCGCCGCCATCGCGAGCAGGCTCACTCCTACAGTTGGTTTTGGGGCGGGCAGTTATTGCGCGGTGGCTTTCAGGCCCGTAAGCAGCAGGCGTTGAAACAGCTCTTCCTTGAGGCCTTCGGGGTTTGTGAGCTGCATCCGTTCCAGGTGTTCAGGAAACGACGAGGCCTCCGGCGCATCCAGCGCAGCCTTGCCCAGTTCCAGTATCTCGGTCAGCTTGAACTTGCTCTTCAGCCAGTTCAGCGCGCGCAGCAGATCTCGCTCGATCGCAGTGAAATCACAACCCAGCGGATATTCCGGAAACAGATTCGGATGCCGTGCGGCGATCGCCTGCAAGCGTTGCGGCGTGTTGTCGGCAAAACGTGGATCGATGCGGAAGTCCTTTGGCAGTTTGCCAACCTTTTGTGCCTGTTCGATCAGCCCCGGCTGGAAGCGCGAGTCGCTGATATTGAGCAGCGCCTCGATCACCGCCGCGTCGGGCTTGCCGCGCAGATCGGCGATGCCGTATTCGGTGACAACGATATCGCGCAGATGTCGCGCAATCGTGCAATGACCGTATTCCCAGACGATATTCGAACTGACCTCGCCCCCCGACTCGCGCCAGCTACGCAGGATCAGGATCGAACGTGCGTCATGTAGCGCATGGCCCTGGGCGACGAAGTTGTACTGCCCGCCGACGCCGCTGAGCACGCGCCCGTCCTGCAACTGGTCGGCCACCCCGGCGCCCAGCAGGGTCATGGTGAACACCGTGTTGATGAACCGCGCATCGAGGCGTTGCAAACGCTTGAGTTCTTCCTGCCCGTACAACTCGTTGATGTAGCTGATGCGGGTCATGTTGAATTCGAGCAATTTGCTCTGCGGCAATTCACGTAAACGTTCATAGAAGCTGCGCGGGCCGAGGAAGAAGCCGCCGTGTACGCAAATGCCATCAGGCTGCGCCGCCTCGTCGAGGGTGCCGACATTGGCCTGCTCCTGGGTCGGCACGTCCGGGTAGACCTTGCGCCGGATGATCCCGGCCTCCGCCAGCACCAACAGACCGTTGACGAACATTTCACTGCAGCCATACAAACCTTTGGCGAACGGTGCGGTGCCGCCCTCGCGCTCGATCAGTTGCGCCCACTGGCTCAGATTGACGTCATCGAGCAGCGCGCGATAACCGCCGTTGTCGGCCTGACGCGCGAGCAACGCTGCAGTCAACGCATCACCCATCGAGCCGATGCCGATCTGCAGCGTGCCGCCGTCGCGCACCAGGGTGCTGGCATGTAAACCGATGAAGTGATCCTGGAAACCGACCGGCATGTTCGGCGTCGAGAACAGCGTGCTGCTGTCCTTCTCGTCGATCAACAAATCAAAGGTGTCGATATCGACTTCGGCATCCCCGGGCATGTAAGGCAGATCGGTGTGAACCTGGCCGACCAGCACAATCGTCTCGGCGGCTTCGCGGCGCCTCGCGATCATAGGCAACAAGTCGAGGGTAATATCGGGGTTGCAGCTCAGGCTCAAGCGGTCCGGGTGCTCGCTGCTGCTGGCGAGCAACTGTGCCACCAGATTCAGGCCGGCGGCGTTGATATCCCGGGCGGCGTGGCTGTAATTGCTGCTGACGTAATCCTGCTGGGCCGGTGCGCTGTTGAGCAGACTGCCGGGCTGCATGAAAAACTGTTGAATGCGGATGTTGGCCGGCAGGCTGTCGCGCTGCAGATCAGCGAGAAAATCGAACTCGGGATAATCGCCGAAAACCCGTTCGACAAAGGGTTCGATAAAGCGCTTCTGCAAACCATCGCCCAGACTTGGCCGGCCCAGGCACAGCGCGGTATAGATCGTCAGCTGGCGCTCGGGCAGGTTTTTGATGCGCCGGTACAGCGCGTTGACGAAGTGGTTGGGCTTGCCCAGCCCCAGCGGCAGGCCCATGTGGATATGCGCCGGCAGGCGCGCGAGCACGTCGTCCACTGCCTGTTCGATCGAACACAACTGCACCATCTGAAGCCTCCCGCCCGTTCCGTTGATAGGGGTAGACCGAGATTGCCTTGAGTTTGCTGCAAAGGACAGCGTTTGGTTTCGAGATGTTTGTTTGGCTTTAAAGGGTTGCCCTCACCCTAGCCCTCTCCCGGAGGGAGAGGGGACCGATTCGGGGATATTTGGAATCTGCAGCGACCTGAAACCGCTGTTGCGAATCCATAATCGCCACGGTCTTTCAGGTCGATGTTCAACGCCAGACACCTCGGTCGGCCCCCTCTCCCTCCGGGAGAGGGCTGGGGTGAGGGTCAGGGTTTTGAATTAATCGAAGGTGCAAAAACCACAAACACAAAAAAACCGTCCGAAGACGGTTTTTTACGTCGAGAGCGCCGCTGATTACAGACCGGACATCTCTTTGATCGCACCCTTGAGTTCTTCATCGGTGCAATCGGCGCAGGTGCCTTTAGGTGGCATCGCATTAACACCGGTAATCGCTTTGGCGAGGATGCCGTCCAGACCACCCTGGTGATCGGCCCGCTCTTTCCAGGCGGCCTTGTCGCCGATTTTCGGCGCGCCCAAAAGGCCGGTGCCGTGACAAGCGTTGCAGTGTTTGGCGATCACGTCTTTAGGCGCCTTGGCTCCACCGCCGCCGCCAGCGGTTGCAGCCACTTCCATGCCCTTGCATTCCTTGCCCTGAACACACACCTGGCCAACCGGCTCGAGGCGTTTGGCAATGTCGTCGTTAGTCGCAGCTTGAGCGCTGACAGCCCAGAGGGCCAGTACGGTTGCTGGTGCAGCCAGCATTTTCATAATTAGGTTCACGCGTTCACCCTCAATGGTGGCTATTCACGCCTGCGGCCACGGTTCGCAGGCGGGCGCAAGTATAGCGGGTAGCCCGCCACACTGAAACAACCCCATTTTTAAAGGGGTCTTGTTGCGCATCGGTCAAACAGTTCCGGGAGCCTTGGCCATCAGGGCCTGGCGCCTCTCGCTTTAGAAATTCGCCGGTGTGGCTGCGCTGATCAGTCGCGCAGGCACATCGAAGGGATTACGGAAACGATGCGGCTTGGTACTTTCAAAATAGTAGCTGTCGCCGGCTTCGAGGATAAAAGTTTCCAGACCGACCACCAGTTCCAGCCGACCCTCGACCAGAATCCCGGTTTCCTCGCCCTCGTGGGTGAGCATTTCTTCGCCGGTATCGGCGCCCGGCGGGTAGATTTCATTGAGGAAGGCGATGGCGCGGCTGGGGTGCGCGCGGCCGACCAGTTTCATGGTCACGGCGCCGTCGGAAATGTCGATCAGCTCGTTGGCCTTGTAGACGATCTGGGTCGGCTGGTCTTGCAGGATCTCTTCGGAAAAGAACTCGACCATGGACATGGGAATGCCGCCGAGCACCTTTCTCAGCGAACTGATCGAAGGGCTCACGCTGTTCTTCTCGATCATCGAAATGGTGCTGTTGGTGACGCCCGCGCGTTTGGCGAGTTCGCGCTGGGAAAGCCCTTTGAGCTTGCGGATCGATTGCAGTCGTTCACCGACGTCCAAGGCGGGAGCCTCCTGATGTTGTAAGAATATTGAGCGGTATCATGGCGACAGCGTTCAGTATTTACAACACTTGGCCCCCGCGCTGGCGTCAGGCCTCGGAATAGAGCCTTGGCACCCGGCGCAGGTTGCAGAAGATCTGATACGGAATGGTATCGGCCCACTGCGCCACGTCGCTGGCGAGGATGTTCTTGCCCCACAGCTCGACGGTTGAACCGAGGCCCGCATTCGGCACATCGGTGAGGTCGATGCATAGCATGTCCATCGACACGCGCCCCAACAGACGGCTGCGCTGGCCAGCCACCAGCACCGGAGTGCCGGTTGGCGCCTGACGCGGATAGCCGTCGGCGTAGCCCATGGCGACCACGCCGATGCGCATCGGCTTGTCGGTGATGAATTTCGCGCCGTAGCCGATCGGTTCACCCGCCGGCAGCTCACGGACACTGATAACTTTCGATTCAAGGGTCATCACCGGTTGCAGACGTTCGGCCACAGCGTTGGCTTCTTCGAACGGCGTCGCACCGTAAAGCATGATGCCGGGGCGCACCCAGTCGCTGTGGATCTGCGGCCAACCCAGCACCGCCGGCGAATTGCGCAGGCTGACCTCCGCCGCCAGGCCCTGGCGCGCCGCCTCGAAGACAACCACCTGCTCGCTGCTGCTCTGCGCGTGCAGCTCATCGGCACGGGCGAAGTGGCTCATCAACACGATCTTCGCCACTTTGCCGCTGGCCAGCAGGCGCTGATAGGCAGCCGGATAATCTTTTGGATGCAGGCCGACGCGGTGCATGCCGGAGTCGAGCTTCAGCCACACCGTGATTGGTTTGTTCAGCGCCGCCTGCTCGATGGCTTCGAGCTGCCACAGCGAATGCACAACGCACCAGAAATCATGCTCGACGATCAGCGCCAGCTCATCCGCCTCGAAGAAACCTTCGAGCAGCAACACCGGCGCGCTAATCCCGGCCGCGCGCAGCTCCAGCGCTTCTTCGATGCACGCCACGGCAAACCCGTCAGCCTCGGCTTCCAGCGCTTGAGCACAGCGCACCGCGCCATGGCCGTAGGCGTCAGCCTTGATCACTGCGAGCGCTTTGGCGCCGGTGACTTCGCGGGCAATTCGGTAGTTGTGGCGCAGGGCTTGAAGGTCGATCAGGGCTCGGGCAGGACGCATGGCGGCGGACTTCTAGGCAGTCATGGAAGAAAAACCGGCGCCGACTGGCGGCGTGAACCGCCAACAGCGCCGGGAGAGGGATATTTGCTACGGCTTACGGCAGCGCGGCGACGATGGAGATCTCGACGAGGATGCTCGGCTTGGCCATCTTCGCTTCGACAGTGGCGCGGGCCGGCGCGGCGCCTTTGGGCAGCCACTGGTCCCACACCGAGTTCATCCCGGCAAAGTGCGCCTCGATGTCGTTCAGGTAGATCGTCGCCGAGAGCAGATGCTGTTTGTCGGTGCCGGCCAGATCGAGCAGGCGCTCGATATTGGCCAGCACGTCGCGGGTCTGCTGTTCAATCCCGGCTTCGAAGTCGTCACCGACCTGCCCGGCCAGATACACCGTACCGTTGTGGCTGACGATCTGACTCATGCGCTCATTGGTGAGCTGGCGCTGGATTGACATGTTTTGCGGACTCCTGGGTCTGGTTGCCGTAACGGGAAATATCGAGGCCTTCGGCACTGATCTGCGGCTTTTTCTTCGCCATCAGATCGGCCAGCAAACGCCCGGAACCGCACGCCATGGTCCAACCCAGGGTGCCGTGACCGGTGTTGAGGAACAGATTCTTGAACGGTGTGGCGCCAACGATCGGCGTGCCGTCCGGCGTGGTCGGACGCAGGCCGGTCCAGAAACTTGCCTCGGCCAGATTGCCGCCCTGAGGATAAAGGTCGTTGACGATCATCTCCAGGGTTTCGCGCCGACGCGGGTTCAGCGACAGGTCAAAACCGGCGATCTCGGCCATGCCGCCGACGCGGATACGGTTGTCGAACCGGGTGATCGCTACCTTGTAGGTCTCGTCAAGAATGGTCGAGGTCGGCGCCATGTCCGGGTTGGTGATCGGCACGGTCAGCGAGTAACCCTTCAACGGATACACCGGGGCCTTGATGCCCAGCGGCTTGAGCAGTTGCGGCGAGTAGCTGCCCAGCGCCAGCACGTAGCGATCGGCGGTCTCCAGATTGCCGTCGATCCACACGCCGTTGATGCGGTCGCCGGCGTAGTCGAGCTTCTGGATGTCCTGGCCGAAGCGGAATTCCACACCGAGCTTGCGCGCCATGTCGGCGAGGCGAGTGGTAAAGATCTGGCAGTCGCCGGTCTGGTCGTTCGGCAAGCGCAGGGCGCCGGCGAGAATATCGGTGACGCCGGCCAGCGCCGGTTCGACGCGGGCAATGCCGGCGCGGTCGAGGACTTCGAACGGCACGCCGGACTCTTTCAGCACGGCGATGTCCTTGGCGGCGTTATCCAGTTGCGCCTGGGTGCGGAACAATTGCGTGGTGCCGAGGCTGCGGCCTTCGTAGGCAATGCCGGTTTCGGCGCGCAGTTCGTCGAGACAGTCGCGGCTGTACTCGGACAGCCGCACCATGCGCTCCTTGTTCACCGCATAACGGCTGGCGGTGCAGTTGCGCAGCATCTGCGCCATCCACAGGTATTGGTCGATGTCGGCGGTGGCCTTGATTGCCAGCGGTGCGTGGCGTTGCAGCAGCCATTTGATCGCCTTGAGCGGTACGCCCGGTGCGGCCCACGGCGAGGCGTAGCCCGGCGAGACCTGGCCGGCGTTGGCGAAACTGGTCTCCATGGCCGCGGCGGGCTGCCGGTCGACCACCACCACTTCAAACCCGGCACGGGCCAGATAGTAAGCACTGGCGGTACCGATGACGCCGCTACCCAAGACCATGACGCGCATTTTCAATCCCTCATCGCGGCTTTGTGCCGAGCTGTGTTGTTCAAGCAATGATGCGCGCAGTGTAAAAAAGAAATGCCAGTGCTTTTCACTATATAAGCGCCTATATTTGGCGACAATTCTCGGCAAAAACCCTTTTCACGGAGGCGCATCCCCTATGCGGACCAACACCCAGACCAAGCGCGAGCTGGACAAGATCGACCGCAACATCCTGCGGATCCTGCAGGCGGACGGGCGCATTTCGTTTACCGAACTGGGGGAAAAGGTCGGTCTCTCCACCACGCCCTGCACCGAGCGCGTGCGCCGTCTGGAGCGCGAAGGGATCATCATGGGCTACAACGCCCGGCTCAATCCGCAGCATTTGAAGGGTAGCCTGCTGGTGTTCGTCGAGATCAGCCTCGACTACAAATCCGGCGACACTTTCGAGGAGTTCCGACGTGCGGTGCTGAAATTGCCCCACGTCCTGGAATGCCATCTGGTTTCAGGGGATTTCGACTATCTGGTGAAGGCGCGGATTTCGGAGATGGCCTCGTACCGCAAGCTGCTCGGCGACATCCTGCTCAAACTGCCGCATGTACGCGAATCGAAGAGCTACATCGTCATGGAAGAAGTCAAAGAGAGCCTGTGCCTGCCGATTCCTGACTGAAATTTGTGCCGCAGCCATCGCCAGCAGGCTGGCTCCCACAAGTTCAGTGGTGAACACAAATAATGTGCACACCTGCAAACTCTGTGGCAGCTAGCCCTGCTAGCGATGCAGGCGACTCGGTTTATCGAGTCAAACCAACACCTGCCGATTCGCGGCCATGTACTCAAATATCTGCTTCTCCACCCGCGGATGAATCAGCTCCACCGGCCGCCGCTCATTCGGGCAGGGCAGGGTCTTGGTCGTCCCGAACAACCGGCAGATTAATGGCCGTTCCTCATACACCGTGCAGCCATTCGGCCCCAGGTGCACGCAGTTGAGCTCTTGCATCGCCGCGTCCTGCTCAGCGCGGGTCTTGCGCGGCAGTCGGGCCATTTCCTCGGGTGACGTGGTCACCGGTCCGCAGCAGTCGTGGCAGCCGGGTACGCACTCGAACGAGGGAATCTGCTGACGCAACGTGCGGATTTTCTGGCTGTTGCAGCTCATCGAAACAGTGACCGAGGGAAATGGATGGCAATTGTGCCGCAAAAGGCCTGAGTCAGACACCGTACGCCGACCAATGTTGCCCGTGCTCGGGCGTGCGGCTTATGCTCCGTCAAATTTTCTCGACACCGCCTCAGGATGACGCCCATGACCGCCCGCGCCCACACTTTCGCGAGCCAACCCCACGTTGCCTCCTACTACGCCGCCAGCAGCCTGCCGCAGCCAGACCATCCGCGGCTGCAAGGTGAAGTGCTGGCCGACGTCTGTGTGGTCGGTGGCGGGTTTTCCGGTTTGAACACCGCGCTGGAACTGGCTGAACGCGGTTTCAGTGTCGTCCTGCTGGAGGCGAACAAGATCGGCTGGGGCGCCAGCGGACGCAACGGCGGACAGCTGATTCGCGGCGTTGGTCACGGCCTCGATCAATTCGCCAACGTCGTTGGTACCGACGGCGTGCGGGCGATGAAACTCATGGGCCTGGAAGCGGTGGAGATCGTTCGCCAGCGCGTCGAGCGTTTCAGGATCGCCTGCGATCTGACCTGGGGTTACTGCGACCTGGCTAACAAGCCATCTGATCTGCAGGGCTTTGTCGAGGATGTCGAAGAGCTGCACAGCCTTGGCTATCGCCACGAAACCCGGCTGTTGCAAGCCAATGAGATGCACACCGTGGTCGGCTCCAGACGCTACGTTGGTGGTTTGATCGACATGGGCTCCGGGCATTTGCACCCGCTGAACCTGGCGCTCGGCGAAGCCGCCGCGGCGCAGCAGATGGGCGTGAAGCTGTTCGAGCAGTCGGCGGTGATCCGCATCGATTACGGCACCGAAGTGAAGGTGCACACGGAACAGGGTTCGGTACGGGCGAAGACCCTGGTGCTGGGCTGCAACGCCTATCTGAATGATCTGAATCCACAGCTCAGCGGCAAAGTCCTGCCGGCCGGCAGCTACATCATCGCCACCGAGCCGTTGAGCGAAGCTCAGGCCCACGACCTGCTGCCGCAGAACATGGCGGTCTGCGACCAGCGTGTCGCGCTGGATTATTACCGACTGTCGGCGGATCGACGCCTGCTGTTCGGCGGCGCCTGCCATTACTCGGGGCGCGATCCGAAAGACATCGCCGCGTATATGCAGCCGAAGATGCTTGAGGTGTTCCCGCAACTCGCTGGGGTGAAGATCGATTATCAGTGGGGCGGGATGATCGGCATCGGCGCCAACCGCCTGCCGCAGATTGGCCGGCTCGCCGATCAGCCGAATGTGTATTACGCCCAGGCCTATTCCGGGCACGGCGTGAATGCCACGCACCTGGCAGGCAAGCTGCTGGCGGAGGCGATCAGTGGGCAACAGGGTGGGGGTTTTGATCTGTTTGCCAAAGTGCCGCACATCACCTTTCCCGGTGGCAAGCATTTGCGCTCGCCGTTATTGGCGTTGGGGATGTTGTGGCACCGGCTCAAAGAATTGGTCTGACAGTCCCGCAGCGCCGCTGATGTCGCCATCGCTGGCAAGCCAGCTCCCACAGAGATCATAGGTGTTCACAACATTCGTGTTCACTCGAAGACCTGTGGGAGCTGGCTTGCCAGCGATGAAGTGCGCATGGACGATACAGATCTCAGATCCGCCAGAACGGCTTCAAGCCCTCCTCCAATGCCTGTTCACGGGTCAGGCCGACGTCCTTGAGCTGATCCGTGGTCAGCGCCAGCAACGCCTTGCGCGTGTGCAGACGGTGCCACAACAGACCCCAGCGACTCAGCCCGGACGGCGCATTGCGCGGTTCATTGCGCGCCCGCTCCTTCTGCCCTGCCGCCAGTTCCTGACTGTGTAACGTCAGCCGCACATCGCTCAAGCCGTTCATTTTTGTCGCTCCTGTTTACTTGGGTAGCCAGAGATTTCATGATGCGCGAGCGAGCAAAACCATTACAGACGCAAAGAACCGGTATTAACTCCATACAGATTTGCTGATTTGCCGACTGAATGATCAATTTTTGCCGCATCTGTACTGGTTCTTGCTCAACTGCACCGAGGGCGCCATGACTCTGTATGTAAACCTCGCCGAATTGCTCGGCACCCGCATCGAACAGGGCTTCTATCGGCCCGGCGATCGCTTGCCCTCGGTGCGCGCCTTGAGCGTCGAGCACGGAGTGAGCCTGAGCACGGTGCAACAGGCCTATCGCATGCTCGAGGACAGCGGCCTCGCCACGCCGAAACCCAAGTCCGGCTACTTTGTCCCGGTCGGTCGCGAGCTGCCGGAGCTGCCCGTCGTGGGCCGCCCGGCGCAACGGCCGGTAGAGATTTCGCAATGGGATCAGGTGCTGGAACTGATCCGCGCGGTGCCGCGCAAAGACGTCGTGCAACTGGGTCGCGGCATGCCCGACGTTGGCTCACCAACGATGAAACCGCTGCTGCGCGGTCTGGCGCGGATCAGCCGCCGACAGGACATGCCCGGTCTGTATTACGACAACATCCACGGCAACCTCGAACTGCGTGAGCAGATTGCGCGGCTGATGCTCGACTCCGGCTGCCAGTTGAGCGCCGGCGATCTGGTGATCACCACCGGTTGCCACGAGGCGCTGTCCACGAGCATCCATGCGATCTGCGAACCGGGCGACATCGTCGCGGTGGATTCGCCGAGCTTTCACGGCGCCATGCAAACGCTTAAAGGCCTGGGCATGAAAGCCTTGGAGATACCCACCGACCCGCTCACCGGCATCAGCCTCGACGCGCTGGAACTGGCACTCGAACAATGGCCGATCAAGGCCATACAACTGACGCCCAACTGCAACAACCCGCTCGGCTACGTCATGCCCGAATCGCGCAAACGTGCGCTGCTGACGCTGGCCCAGCGCTTTGACGTGGCGATCATCGAAGACGATGTGTATGGCGAGCTGGCGTATTCCTACCCGCGTCCGCGCACGATCAAATCCTTCGACGAAGACGGCCGCGTATTGCTGTGCAGCTCGTTTTCCAAAACCCTGGCGCCGGGGCTGCGCATCGGTTGGGTCGCACCCGGCCGTTACCTGGAGCGGGTGCTGCACATGAAATACATCAGCACCGGCTCGACCGCGCCGCAACCGCAGATTGCCATCGCCGAATTCCTCAAGGCCGGCCACTTCGAGCCGCATTTGCGGCGTATGCGCATGCAATACCAGCGCAATCGTGATGCGATGATCGACTGGGTCACCCGTTACTTTCCCGTCGGCACCCGCGCCAGTCGCCCGCAGGGCAGCTTCATGCTCTGGGTGGAACTGCCGGAAGGCTTCGACACGCTGAAACTGAATCGCGCGCTGCACGATCAAGGCGTACAGATTGCTGTTGGCAGCATTTTTTCCGCCTCGGGCAAGTACCGCAATTGCCTGCGGATGAACTACGCTGCCAAACCAACGGCACAGATCGAAGAAGCAGTGCGCAGGGTCGGCGCCGCCGCGATCAAATTGCTTGCCGAGAGCGACTGACCTTTTTCCCGCGCCCGGCGTCCAAAATGCCGACCTTAGCCGCCAACCGGAACGATCCTACGTGAGCCTCAGACAGCCCCTACTCGCTTTGCTGTTACTCGCCTCGTTCCTGAGCGGTTGCGCCAGCCTCGATGTGCCGCGCGAACCGAGCCAGGCCTTGCCGGCGTCGGACTCGGCTTTCGGCCGTTCGATTCAGGCTCAGGCCGCGCCCTACCAGGGGCAATCGGGTTTTCGCCTGTTGTCTGACAGCGGCGAGGCGTTTACCGCCCGCGCCGAGCTGATTCGCAACGCCCAGACCAGTCTCGATCTGCAGTACTACATCGTTCACGACGGCATCAGCACACGCATGCTGGTGGAGGAAGTGCTCAAGGCCGCCGACCGTGGCGTGCGTGTGCGCATTCTGCTCGACGACACCACCAGCGACGGCCTCGACCAGATCATCGCCACGCTGGCGGCGCATCCACAGATCCAGATTCGCTTGTTCAACCCCCTGCATCTAGGCCGCAGCACCGGCGTCACGCGGGCGGCGGGACGGCTGTTCAACCTGTCCGTGCAACACCGGCGCATGCACAACAAGTTATGGCTGGCGGATAACAGCGCGGCGATCGTCGGCGGACGCAATCTGGGCGATGAGTATTTCGATGCCGAGCCCAACCTGAATTTCACCGACATCGACATGCTCAGTATCGGACCGGTTGCCGCGCAGCTCGGACACAGCTTCGATCAGTACTGGAACAGCGCGCTGAGCAAACCGATCGAGGAATTTCTCTCGGCCAGACCGAGCGCCACGGACCTGCAGAACACCCGCACGCGCCTGGAAGAATCGCTGGAAGAAACCCGCAAGCAGAATCACGCGCTGTATCAACAGCTGATGAAATTCAAGACCGACCCGCGCATGGACATCTGGCGCAAAGAGCTGATCTGGGCGTGGAATCAGGCGTTGTGGGATGCACCGAGCAAGGTGCTGTCCAAGGGCGAACCCGACCCGCACCTGCTGCTGACCACGCAACTGGCACCGGAACTGACCGGAGTGAGCAAAGAGCTGATCATGATTTCGGCGTATTTCGTGCCGGGTCAGCCGGGGCTGGTCTACCTGACCGGGCGCGCCGACGCCGGGGTTTCGGTGAATCTGCTGACCAACTCGCTGGAGGCTACCGATGTCCCGGCAGTGCATGGCGGCTATGCGCCGTATCGCAAAGCTTTGCTGGAGCACGGCGTGAAACTGTATGAACTGCGGCGCCAGCCTGGGGATAACTACGGCAGTGGTCCGCGGCTGTTCTACAGCAAGTCGTATCGCGGCTCGGATTCCAGCCTGCACAGCAAGGCGATGATCTTTGATCGACGCAAATCGTTTATCGGCTCGTTCAACTTCGACCCGCGCTCAGTGCTGTGGAACACCGAAGTCGGCGTACTGGTCGACAGCCCGGAACTGGCCGAGCATGTCCGCGCACTGGCGCTGCAAGGCATGGCGCCGAACCTGAGTTACCAGGCGAAACTGGAAAACGGCCAGGTCGTCTGGGTCACCGAGGACAACGGCCAGATGCACACGCTGACCAAGGAGCCGGGGAGCTGGTGGCGGCGCTTCAATGCGTGGTTCAGCACCAGCGTGGGCCTTGAGCGCATGCTCTGATCTCGGCTGACGGTGATCCCCTGGGGGAGCGAGCCTGCTCGCGAAAGCGGTTTCACATCCAGCAAATAAGTTGACTGATGCACCGCTTTCACCAGCAGGCCCGCTCCCACAAGGGATGTGCTCAGGCAGCTTTTGCCGTTGTGCCAAACGCCCCTTGGCGCAATAGCAACAGCACCAATCCAAACGCCCCCGCCGCCATCAACAGCGGCAACGCATGCCCATTAATCCACTGGCTACCCGCCCCTGCCGCCAGTGGTCCGACCAGACAACCGATACCCCACAGCTGCGCGATATGCGCGTTGGCGCGAACCAGCGCATCGTCGCGATAACGCTCGCCGATCAGAATCAGTGACAGGGTGAACAGCCCGCCAGCACTGGCACCGAACAGTACCCACAACGGCCAGATCAGCAGCGTGTCGAGCAGCAGCGGAATCGCCAGACTCGAGAGCATCAACACCACAGCACAGCCGGCGAACAAGGTGCGCCGCGACAGATAATCGGCCAAGGCGCCAATCGGCAATTGCAACAGCGCATCGCCGACTACCACGGTGCTGACCATGGCCAAGGCAATTTCCGCAGTGAAACCCTGTTGCAGGCAATACACCGGCAGCAACGTCAGGATCATTGCCTCAAACGCGGCAAACAACGACACCGCCCAGGCAATCGCCGGCAGTTCGCGGGCAAAGCCCCACAGATCTACGAAAGTCACGCTGCTTGCTTCACTGCTTGGCGCGCCGCTGCGCCCCAGCAACAACAACGGCGAAACGGTCAGCAAGCCAACCCCGACCCAGAAACCGTAGTCATGCTCAGTGCCTAGCGCACCCAACAGCAACGGCCCCGACAGTTGGCTCAGCGCGTAGCTGCTGCCATACAACGCGACCAGGCGCCCGCGCCACTGCTCGACCACCAGTTGATTGATCCAGCTTTCGCCAAGGATGAACACGATAGTCAGGATCACCCCGATCAGCAGGCGCAGCAGCAGCCAGACCGGATAACTCGGCAGCAGTGCCAGCAGGCCGATCGACAGGGCCCCGGCCCACAGGCACAAGCGCATCAGATTCGCCGTGCCGAAGTACGCGGCGAGATGGCTGGAAACCTTCGCCCCCAGCAACACACCAATTGCCGGCATCGCCGCCATCACGCCGATGGCGAAAGCACCGTAGCCCCAACCTTCAAGACGCAGCGACACCAACGGCATGCTCACGCCCAGGGCCAGGCCGACACTCAAGACAGACGCCAACACGGCGAAATACGTTGCCCACCGCATGTTCCACGCTCCTGTGGATATTTTTATGTGCACCACGAAACCATTGTGGGAGCGAGCCTGCTCGCGAATGCGGTTTCACATTCAGCACATTGGCTGACTGATATACCGCTTTCGCGAGCAGGCTCGCTCCCACAAGGGATCTCTGTTTCGCCAGAAAGCCCGGGAAAACCGGGCTCGCGTTAACAGCTTACAGCTTGATCCAGGTCGCTTTGAGCTCGGTGTACTTGTCGAACGCGTGCAGCGACTTGTCGCGGCCGTTGCCCGATTGCTTGAAGCCGCCGAACGGCGCGGTCATGTCGCCGCCATCGTACTGGTTGACCCACACGCTGCCAGCGCGTAGCGCCTTGGCGGTCAGGTGTGCCTTGGAGATGTCCTGCGTCCACACCGCTGCGGCCAGGCCGTATGGCGTGTCGTTGGCGATCTGAATGGCTTCTTCAGCGCTGTCGAAAGCAATCACCGACAGCACCGGGCCGAAGATTTCTTCCTGAGCAATCTTCATCGCATTGCTCACGCCGTCGAAAATCGTCGGCTCGACATACGTGCCACCGGTTTCCTGAAGGATGCGCTTGCCACCAGCCACCAGTTTGGCGCCGTCGCTGTGGCCGGACTCGATATACGACAGCACGGTGTTCATCTGCTGGGTATCGACCAGCGCGCCAACGTTGGTCGCCGGGTCCAGCGGATTGCCCGGCTTCCAGGTTTTCAGCGCCTCGATCACCATCGGCAGGAATTTGTCCTTGATCGAACGCTCGACCAGCAGACGCGAACCAGCGGTGCAAACCTCGCCCTGGTTAAAGGCGATCGCACTGGCGGCGGATTCGGCAGCGGCTTGCAGGTCCGGCGCATCGGCAAAGACGATGTTCGGGCTCTTGCCGCCAGCTTCCAGCCAGACGCGTTTCATGTTCGATTCACCGGAGTAGATCATCAGTTGCTTGGCGATCTTGGTCGAACCGGTGAACACCAGCGTGTCGACATCGTTGTGCAGGGCCAGCGCCTTGCCGACGGTGTGGCCGTAGCCCGGCAGCACGTTGAGCACGCCTTTTGGAATACCGGCTTCGACAGCCAGCGCGGCGATGCGGATGGCGGTCAGCGGCGATTTTTCCGATGGCTTGAGGATTACCGAGTTACCGGTCGACAGCGCCGGGCCGAGTTTCCAGCACGCCATCATCAGCGGGAAGTTCCACGGCACGATGGCGCCGACCACGCCGACCGGCTCGCGAGTCACCATTCCCAGTTGGTCGTGCGGGGTGGCGGCGACTTCGTCGTAGATCTTATCGATCGCTTCGCCGCTCCAGCTCAGCGCTTGCGCTGCGCCCGGCACGTCGATGTACAGCGAGTCGCTGATCGGCTTGCCCATGTCGAGGGTTTCGAGCAGGGCCAGTTCTTCAGCGTGCTGCTTGAGCAGGCTGGCGAAACGGATCATCGTCGCTTTGCGCTTGCTCGGCGCCAGGCGCGACCACACCCCGGAATTGAACGTGGCGCGGGCGTTTTCCACAGCGCGCTGGGCGTCGGCGGCGTCACAGCTGGCGATCTTGCCGAGCAGACGGCCATCGACCGGGCTGATGCATTCGAAGGTTTCGCCGGAAACGGCGTCGGTGTATTCGCCATTGAGGTAGGCGCGGCCTTCGATCTTCAGATCGCGGGCGCGTTGTTCCCAGTCGGCACGAGTCAGGGTGGTCATTCGGGTGTCCTCCTCTTATTGAATACGAACGCCGCAAGCGCTGCGACGTTCATCAAGAATACTGCCCGGCCAGCCTGCAAGTCGGCCCAAGGCACCTGCCACCCTAAACCAGCGGCCGGGTTTGTTTCAATATATTTGACATAAGCCGCCCATACGGCCTTGCAGTGTTCAATTTAATAAACATAGACTTTCGCTCATTCCAGTCCACGCGCGGTCATCACCGGAGAAAACAACAATGAACATCCAGAACGTCGTCGACATCAGCCTGACCGGCAGCGAAGCCGAACGCTATCGCCCGGACCCGGCCAAGGTGCTCAAGGGCGATCCTGAACAAGCCGTGTTCCATCAATACGAAAGTCCCTGTGGCCAGATGGGCGCGGGCGTTTGGGAAGGTGCGGTGGGCCAGTGGACGGTGAATTACACCGAGCATGAGTATTGCGAGATTCTGCAGGGCGTGTCGGTGCTGCGTGACAGCGAGGGCAATGCCAAGACCTTGCGTGTCGGCGATCGCTTTGTGATTCCAGCGGGGTTCCGTGGGACCTGGGAAGTGCTGGAAGCCTGCCGCAAGATTTATGTGATCTTCGAACAGAAGGCTTGAAAATTTTCGTCGGCTGATCGGGCCCTATCGCGAGCAGGCTCACTCCTACAGGTGACCGCATTCCAATTGTAGGAGTGAGCCTGCTCGCGATGAGGCCCTGACAGGCAATACAATTTGAAGGCAACAAAAAAGGCCCGCATCTCACGATACGGGCCTTTTTCGTAAGTCGGGAAAAATCAATTACTTGATTTTGCCTTCCTTGTAGATCACGTGCTTGCGAACAACCGGATCATATTTCTTGATCTCGATTTTGTCCGGGGTAGTACGCTTGTTCTTGTCGGTAGTGTAGAAGTGACCAGTACCGGCGCTCGAGATCAAACGAATCAATTCACGCATGATTAGCTCCCTTAAATCTTGCCATCGCGGCGAAGTTCGGCGAGCACGACAGTGATGCCACGCTTGTCGATGATACGCATGCCTTTGGCAGATACGCGCAGACGCACAAAACGTTTCTCTTCTTCAACCCAGAAGCGGTGATGCTGCAGGTTCGGCAGGAAACGACGACGGGTTTTGTTGTTTGCGTGGGAAATGTTATTCCCAGTCACCGGACCCTTACCGGTAACTTGACATACTCTCGACATGCCTCAGCCCTCTAAAACCACATGCCCAACCCGGCATGGGTTGGCCGCTTAATCTCTCAGTCATTTGGCGCCAGGCGCCGCGTTTCTTTAGAGGTCTTACCGGCTACACCTACAGTGAAGGAACCGGGCCCCTAGAAAAGAGCGCTGCTTTATACCAGAAAGACCGGGATGCAACAACAATCGGTGTGCAATCAATCGGCAAAAAGGCGTTTTTTCGCCCTGCGAATCCCTTGGATAAAGGCTGACGGCGATTTTTACCACTCGTCGCGGAAAATCACCGGCAAGGCCGTTTCAGACTTTTTCCGGCGTAGCGCTTCGTGAAACAGCAACGTCGCAGTGCCCGGAAAATACAAAAAGGGGATAGTCATTTGCAATTCAGACCTCTAGGGTAGGACTTTTCCAGACTGCACTTGCAGATGGGCCTTCGATCTGTAAAGGAAACCGACCATGCGCCTCGCTGCCCTACCCCTTTTGCTTGCCCCGCTGTTGCTAAGCCCTCTGGCCCAAGCCGCCGCGCTGAGCGTGTGTACCGAGGCCAGCCCCGAAGGGTTTGACGTGGTGCAGTACAACTCGCTGACCACCACCAATGCCTCCGCCGATGTGCTGATGAATCGTCTGGTGGATTTCGACACTGCCAGCGGCAAGGTCGTGCCGAGCCTGGCCGACAGCTGGGAAGTCAGCACTGATGGGCTGACATACGTATTCAAACTGCATCCGCAGGTGAAGTTTCACACCACCGACTATTTCAAACCGAGCCGTGAGCTGACCGCCGAAGACGTCAAGTTCAGCTTCGACCGCATGCTCGACCCGGCCAACCCGTGGCACAAGGTCGCGCAGAGCGGCTTCCCGCACGCGCAGTCGATGCAACTGCCAGCGCTGATCAAGAAGATCGATGCACTCGACCCGCTGACCGTGCGCTTCACCCTTGATCACCCGGATTCGACCTTTCTCGCCACCCTGAGCATGGGTTTCGCTTCGATCTACTCGGCCGAGTACGCCGACAAGCTGATGAAAGCCGGCGCGACCGACAAGCTCAACAGCCAGCCGATCGGCACCGGCCCGTTCATTTTCAATCGCTTTCAGAAAGATGCGGCGATCCGCTACAAGGCCAACCCGGATTACTTCCGTGGCAAACCGGCGGTCGACCCGCTGATCTTCGCCATCACCCCGGACGCCAACGTGCGACTGCAAAAGCTGCGGCGCAATGAATGCCAGATCGCCCTGTCGCCGAAACCACTCGACGTACAGGCCGCGCTGAAAGAGCCGACACTGAAAGTCGAAAAGACTGACGCGTTCATGACCGCTTTCGTTGGCATCAACAGCCAGCACCCTCCGTTGGACAAGCCGGAAGTGCGTCAGGCCATCAACCTCGCCTTCGACAAGGCCAATTACATCAAGGCGGTGTTCGAAGACACCGCCGAAGCTGCCAACGGCCCTTACCCACCGAACACCTGGAGCTACGCGAAGAACCTGCCGGGCTACCCCCACGATGTAGCGAAGGCCAAGGCGCTGCTGGCCAAGGCCGGGCTGAAGGACGGTTTCCAGACCACGATCTGGACGCGCCCGTCAGGCAGTTTGCTCAACCCGAACCCGAGCCTCGGCGCGCAGATGTTGCAGTCGGACCTGGCTGAAATCGGCATTCAGGCGGAGATCCGCGTGATCGAATGGGGCGAGCTGATTCGCCGCGCCAAGGCTGGCGAACACGATTTGCTGTTCATGGGCTGGGCCGGTGACAACGGCGATCCGGACAACTTCCTCACGCCGCAGTTTTCCTGCGCGGCGGTCAAGTCCGGCACCAATTTCGCCCGCTACTGCAATGCTGACCTGGACAAGCTGATCAGCGCCGGCAAAACCACCAGCGAACAAGGCGTGCGCACCAAACTGTATGAACAGGCGCAGGCGCAGATCCAGCAGCAAGCGCTGTGGCTGCCGCTGGCGCACCCGACGGCGTATGCGCTGACGCGCAAGGACATCAACGGTTACTCCGTCAGCCCGTTCGGTCGGCAAGACTATTCCAAGGTCAACCTCAAATAACCTGCCCTGCACAAAACCTGTAGGAGTGAGCCTGCTCGCGATAGCGATCTTCCAGTCACCGCATGGGTTGACTGAAGTGCCGCCATCGCGAGCAGGCTCACTCCTACAGGGGACCGAGTTATTCCTGAGAACTACATCCAGCCACACTCCGCCATCGACAGCGGCTCGCCATCGCCGACGATGAAGTGATCCAGCACGCGCACATCGATCAGCTCCAGAGTCTTTTGCAGCCGCTTGGTCAGCAGCCGATCCGCCTGACTGGGGTCGGTATTGCCGGAGGGATGGTTGTGACAGAGGATCACCGCCGCCGCATTATTGGCCAGTGCGCGCTTCACCACTTCTCGGGGATGCACACTGGTGTTGTCGATCGAGCCGCGAAACAGCGCTTCGAAATTCAGTACTTGATGCTTCGAGTCGAGAAACAGACAACCGAACACTTCGTGCGGCTCGTGCCGCAGCATCGCTTTTAGATAATCACGCACGACTTGCGGGTTTTCCAGTGCCGGTTTCTGCCGTGATCGTTCGGCCAGATGGCGCTTGCTCATTTCCTGCGCGGCTTGCAGTTGCGCAAACTTCGCCGGCCCGAGTCCCATTTGTTTACTGAATGCGTCCTGATCGGCCTCGAGCAGTAAACGCAGGCTGCCGAATTGCTTCAGCAGATGTCGCGCCAGGTCCACGGCGCTTGTTCCGGGTACCCCGGTGCGCAAAAAAATCGCCAGCAACTCAGCGTCCGAGAGGCTCCCTGCCCCGTGCTCCAACAACCTCTCCCGCGGCCGCTCCGCCGCCGGCCAATCGCGAATACTCATACACACTCCCTGTCTGTGGGCGCCGCTGTTCCGTAGCGGTCGCTGTGATATCGTAGCCCATCTTTTTTGCGCGCGATTCAACCTTGGGGAGGGGCTCGCCGCGCAGTCATCAACGAAATGAAAGGCAGACCTATGCAGCGGCTGTATCGGAAACGCATCGTTCTGGGCGTCGGCGGCGGCATTGCGGCCTACAAGAGCGCCGATCTGGTTCGCCGCCTGATCGACCAGGGTGCTGAAGTGCGCGTGGTCATGACCCATGGCGGCGCCGAGTTCATCACTCCGCTGACCATGCAGGCGCTGTCGGGCCACCCGGTGCACCTCGACTTGCTCGACCCGGCCGCCGAAGCCGCGATGGGCCATATCGAACTGGCAAAGTGGGCTGATCTGGTGCTGATCGCCCCGGCCACCGCCGACCTGCTTGCGCGTCTGGCCCAAGGCATCGCCAACGATCTGCTGACCACCCTGGTGCTGGCCACCGACGCCATCGTCGCCGTCGCGCCAGCGATGAACCAGGCCATGTGGCGCGACCCGGCGACCCAGGCCAACCTGCAACTGCTCGAAAGCCGTGGCCTGAAGACCTTCGGCCCGGCGTCCGGCAGCCAGGCCTGCGGCGACGTCGGTATGGGCCGCATGATGGAAGCCACCGAGCTGGCGCTGCTCGCCGCCGATTGCTTCCAGCGTCAGGCACTGACCGGCAAGCATGTGGTGATTACCGCCGGCCCGACCCAGGAAAACATCGACCCGGTGCGCTACATCACCAACCACAGCTCCGGCAAAATGGGCTTCGCCCTCGCCGAAGCCGCAGTGGAAGCCGGCGCCCGCGTCACCCTGATCAGTGGCCCGGTGCACCTGCCAACTCCCGATCGCGTCACGCGCATCGACGTGGTCAGCGCCCGCGACATGCTCGCCGCCTGCGAGTCGGCAATTCCCTGCGATGTGTTCATTGCTTCGGCAGCGGTTGCGGATTACCGCCCGGAAGTCGTTGCCCCGCAAAAACTCAAGAAAGACCCTGCGAGCGGTGACGGTTTCGTCCTGCAAATGGTGCGCAACCCGGATATCCTCGCGAGCATCGCGACCCGTCCCGACCGTCCGTTCAGTGTCGGCTTCGCCGCCGAGACCGAACACCTGCTCGACTACGCTGCACGCAAGCTGAAGGACAAGAATCTCGATATGATCGTCGCCAACGACGTCGCCAACCCGAGCATCGGTTTCAATAGCGAAGAAAACGCCTGCAGCGTCATTGATCGTGAGCTGCACGCCACGGTTTTCGCCCAGACCAGCAAGGGCAAGATCGCTCGCCAGCTGGTCACTTTTATCGCCGAACGTCTGAACCAGGTTTAATTTACATGCACGCTTTGCAAGCCAAGATCCTCGACCCACGCATCGGCACCGACTTCCCGCTGCCGCAATACGCCACCCCGGGCTCCGCCGGCCTCGACCTGCGCGCCATGCTGGATCAGGACACCGTGATCAAGCCGGGTGAAACCGTGCTGATACCCACCGGCCTGTCGGTCTACATCGGCGACCCGAACCTTGCTGCGCTGATCCTGCCACGCTCGGGTATGGGCCATAAACACGGCATCGTACTGGGCAACCTTGTCGGCCTGATCGACTCCGACTACCAGGGCCCGCTGATGGTGTCCTGCTGGAACCGTGGCCAGAGCGATTTCACCATGGCCGTCGGCGAACGTCTGGCGCAACTGGTGCTGGTGCCGGTGGTGCAGGCGCACTTCGAAATGGTCGAGGAATTCGTCGAAACCGAACGCGGCACCGGCGGTTTCGGGCATACCGGAACGAAGTGATCCAGTCGGGCGATCCGGTGGTGAGCCAGCTCGCTGGCTCACCGCAAACCGAAATTGTCATCTGCAAGGTTTAGCGCGGTAAATCAAGGCATTGGCCGGTCAAAGCCCTGCTGTACTGGGTGTCATGGCCCTTTCATAGCACGAACTCTCTGTGGAAAACGCCGTCATACCCTTCAGTTTGAGCCTGCCGTCGAACGATTCGTCGGCCTGTCCCGCCACTTTCCAGATGGAGCATTTGTGCAGATGAGCACTCCAGCCAAGATCGCCCCGACCCTCCCCGAGAGCATTTTCCGCGCCTATGACATTCGCGGCACCGTGCCGGATTTTCTCAACGGTGAAACCGCTTACTGGATCGGCCGCGCCATCGGCTCACAGAGCCTGGCCCAGGGCGAACCGAACGTGTCGGTCGGTCGTGACGGCCGCCTGTCCGGTCCGGAACTGGTCGCCGAGCTGATTCGCGGCATCGCCGAGAGCGGCTGCCATGTCAGCGACGTCGGCCTGGTGCCGACACCGGCGCTGTATTACGCCGCCAACGTGCTGGCCGGCAAATCCGGGGTGATGCTCACCGGCAGCCACAACCCGTCGAACTACAACGGCTTCAAGATCGTCATCGCCGGCGACACTCTCGCCAACGAGCAGATTCAGGTACTGCACCAGCGCATCAAGAACAACGATCTGAGCAGCGGCCAGGGCAGCGTCACCCAGGTCGAAATCCTCGACCGCTACAACACCGAAATCGTCCAGGACATCAAACTGGCCCGTCGCCTGAAAGTCGTGGTCGACTGTGGCAACGGCGCGGCCGGCGTGATCGCCCCGCAACTGATCGAAGCACTGAACTGCGAAGTCATTCCGTTGTTCTGCGAAGTTGACGGCAACTTCCCTAACCATCACCCGGACCCGGGCAAGCCGGAGAACCTTGTCGACCTGATCGCCAAGGTCAAGGAAACCAACGCCGATATCGGCCTGGCCTTCGACGGCGACGGCGACCGTGTCGGCGTAGTGACCAACATCGGCAGCATCGTTTATCCGGATCGTCTGCTGATGCTGTTCGCCCGCGACGTAGTGGCACGCAACCCGGACGCGGAAATCATCTTCGACGTCAAATGCACCCGTCGCCTGGTGCCGCTGATCAAGGAATACGGTGGTCGGCCGCTAATGTGGAAGACCGGTCACTCGTTGATCAAAAAGAAAATGAAGCAATCCGGCGCACTGCTGGCCGGGGAAATGAGCGGGCACATCTTCTTCAAGGAACGCTGGTTCGGTTTCGATGACGGCATCTACAGCGCTGCACGCCTGCTGGAGATCCTCAGCAAGGAAAAATCCACCGCGGAGGAGCTGTTTGCGACCTTCCCGAACGATATTTCTACGCCGGAAATCAATATCCATGTGACCGAAGAGAGCAAATTCAGCATCATTGATGCACTGCACGATGCTCAGTGGGGTGAAGGCGCTGACCTGACCACCATCGACGGCGTGCGGGTCGATTACGCCAAAGGCTGGGGCCTGGTGCGCGCGTCCAACACCACACCGGTGCTGGTGCTGCGCTTCGAGGCCGATGACGAGGCTGAATTGCAGCGCATCAAGGATGTGTTCCACGCCCAACTGAAACGCGTTGCACCTGATCTCCAACTACCGTTCTGATCCACCCGGAGCCCTGAATGACCCTCGAACGCGAAGCCGCCGCCAACACTGCCAAGGTCCTGTCCGAAGCACTGCCTTACATCCGACGTTATGTCGGCAAGACCCTGGTGATCAAATACGGCGGCAACGCGATGGAAAGCGAGGAGCTGAAAACCGGCTTCGCACGCGACATCGTGCTGATGAAGGCCGTGGGCATCAACCCGGTGGTGGTACACGGTGGCGGCCCGCAGATCGGTGACCTGCTCAAGCGCCTGTCGATCGAGAGCCATTTTGTCGACGGCATGCGCGTGACCGACGCGGCGACCATGGACGTGGTGGAAATGGTCTTGGGCGGTCAGGTCAACAAGAGCATCGTCAACCTGATCAACCGCCACGGCGGCAGCGCCATCGGCCTGACCGGTAAAGACGCCGGGCTGATTCGCGCGAAGAAGCTCACCGTGTCCCGCCAGACCCCGGAGATGACCCAGCCGGAAATCATCGACATCGGTCATGTCGGCGAAGTGGTCGGGATCAACACCGAGTTGCTGAACCTGCTGGTCAAAGGCAACTTCATTCCGGTGATCGCGCCGATCGGCGTAGGTGAGAACGGCGAGTCGTACAACATCAACGCTGACCTGGTGGCCGGCAAGGTTGCCGAAGCGCTGAAAGCCGAGAAGCTGATGCTGTTGACCAACATCGCCGGCCTGATGGACAAATCCGGCACGGTGTTGACGGGCCTGAGCACGCAGCAGGTCGACGATCTGATCGCTGACGGCACGATTTACGGCGGCATGCTGCCGAAGATCCGCTGTGCGCTGGAAGCGGTTCAGGGCGGCGTGGGAAGTTCGTTGATCATCGACGGGCGTGTACCGAACGCGATTCTGCTGGAAATCTTCACCGACACCGGTGTGGGTACGCTGATCAGCAATCGCAAGCGTCCGTAAGCGATCGCGCAAACAAAAAGCCCCCGCTCAGTCTGACTGAGCGGGGGCTTTTTTTGCTGCAAAACCCAAGCGGAAGACCCCATGTGGGAGCGAGCCTGCTCGCGAATGCCGACTTCCATTCAACATTGATGTCGACTGGCAGGACGCTTTCGCGAGCAGGCTCGCTCCCACAAAAGCCGGCGCTTAAACGCCGAACCGGGCGCGGTAAGCTTCTACCGCCGGCAAGTGCTGCTTGAGCTGCGGGTCGTCAGCGAGGAATTCCAGCACCTGATTCAGCGAAACAATGCTGATCACCGGAATACCGAAGTCGCGCTCAACTTCCTGGATCGCCGACAGTTCGCCGTTGCCGCGCTCCTGGCGGTTCAGGGCGATCAGCACGCCGGCGGCCTTGGCGCCCTCCTGCGAGGCGATGATCTGCATCACTTCGCGGATTGCGGTGCCGGCGGTGATCACGTCGTCGATGATCAGCACGTCACCGGTCAGCGGCGCGCCGACCAGGCTGCCGCCTTCGCCGTGCGCCTTGGCTTCCTTGCGGTTGAAGCACCATGGCAGGTCGCGGTCATGATGTTCGGCCAGCGCAACGGCAGTGGTCGCGGCCAACGGAATGCCTTTGTAGGCCGGGCCGAACAGAACATCGAAAGGAATGCCGCTTTCGGCGATGGCGGCGGCGTAGAAACGCCCCAGCTGCGCCAGGGCCGAGCCCGAGTTGAACAGGCCGGCGTTGAAGAAGTAGGGACTGGTGCGCCCGGACTTCAGGGTGAACTCACCGAAGCGCAAAACGCCGCGATCGATGGCAAAACGAATGAAATCGCGCTGATACGCTTGCATGAAAAAAACCCCAAATACCACGGATTTAGCTAATTAGCTTGACGCCGTGTATCATACACGCACGCGATTTTTGGGGCCATTTATGCGGATCATCAGTGTGAACGTCAATGGTATTCAGGCGGCAGTCGAGCGCGGTTTGCTCAGTTGGCTGCAAGCACAGAATGCCGACGTCATCTGCCTGCAGGACACCCGTGCCTCCGCCTTTGAACTGGACGACCCAGCCTTCCAACTGGATGGCTACTTCCTTTATGCCTGCGATGCTGAAGTCCCTGCCCAAGGCGGCGTGGCTTTGTATTCGCGGTTGCAACCGAAGGCTGTCATCAGCGGTCTCGGTTTCGAGACGGCCGACCGCTACGGGCGCTACCTGCAAGCAGATTTCGACAAAGTCAGTATTGCCACCTTGCTGCTTCCTTCGGGGATGAACGGCGATGAAGACTTGAACCAGAAGTTCAAGCTCATGGACGACTTCGGCAAGTACCTGGACAAACAGCGGCGCAAACGTCGCGAGTACATTTATTGTGGCTCGCTGTACGTGGCGCAGCAGAAGCTCGACATCAAGAACTGGCGCGACAGCCAGCAATCTCCAGGCTTCCTGGCGCCGGAACGGGCCTGGATGGACGAGATTGTCGGCAACATGGGCTACGTCGATGCGTTGCGCGAAGTCAGCCGCGAAGGCGATCAGTACAGCTGGTGGCCAGATAACGAACAGGCCGAGATGCTCAATCTGGGCTGGCGCTTCGATTATCAGATCCTGACACCAGGCCTGCGGCGCTTCGTGCGCAGCGCACGCCTGCCGCGTCAGCCACGGTTCTCGCAGCACGCGCCGCTGATCGTCGACTACGACTGGACGCTGACCATCTAAACGTCCGATCGCCGTCAGAAAATGCCCGCATCGTCAGATGCGGGCATTTTTTCGTCTCGAACAAAGACGCAGCCTAGACAGCGGCGAACAACGGCAAGGCCAGGTAAAGCTTGATCACGATGACGTTGATGATGTCGATAAAGAACGCTCCGACCATCGGCACCACCAGAAAGGCAATCTGCGAAGGCCCATAGCGCTGCGTCACCGCCTGCATATTGGCGATCGCGGTAGGCGTGGCGCCCAGGCCGAAACCGCAGTGCCCCGCTGCCAGCACGGCAGCATCGTAGTTGCTGCCCATAACCCGGAACGTCACGAAGATTGCGAACAGCGCCATGACCAGCGCCTGTACAGCCAGAATGATAAAGATCGGCAGGGCCAGCGCCGCCAGATCCCACAACTTCAGCGACATCAGCGCGATCGCCAGAAACAGCGACAGACTGACGTTGCCGAGCACCGAGACCTCACGCTCGAACACCTGATACAAGCCCAGCGCCGACAGGCCATTGCGCAACACCACGCCCACGAACAGCACGCAGACAAACGTCGGCAGTTCGAAGGCAGTGCCCTGCAGCAAGCCATTTAACAGATTGCCAGCCAGCAGGCTGACGGCAATCAACGCCAGCGTTTCGACGAAGGAAAATGGCGTAATCGAGCGCTCCTTATTCGGCTGCTCGAAGCCTTTTGGTAACCGCGGGGCTTGCTCCTGATTGCAGCCCGGCACTTGCACACGCTTGATCAGCAAGCGCGCAACCGGGCCGCCGATCAGTCCGCCGAGGACCAGACCGAACGTCGCCGAGGCCAACGCCAGTTCCGAGGCGGAGGCCAGCCCATACTTTTCGCTGAATACCGTTCCCCAGGCGGCACCCGTACCATGCCCGCCCGCCAGGGTGATCGAACCGGTCAGCAGGCCCATCAGCGGGTCCAGCCCAAGCATCGTTGCCAACCCGATACCCATGGCGTTCTGCACCACCAGCAAGCCGATAACTGCCAGCAGGAATATGCCGACAACGCGACCACCCTTTTTCAGGCTGGCGAGGTCCGCACTCAAGCCAATCGTCGCGAAGAAAGCCAACATCAACGGCGTTTGCAAGGAAGTATCAAAGCGCACTTCAATATCAAAGGTGCGCAATATCAATAACAGCACGGCGACCACCAGGCCACCCGCTACCGGTTCGGGAATGTTGTAACTTCGCAGAAAGCCGACACGCGAAACAAGTCCGCGACCGAGCAATAAGACTAAAGAGGCGGCCACGAGCGTGCCGTAGAAATCGAGCTGAATCATGTGGATTTATTCTTGGCTATGTATTCAGGAGGCGAGCGTTTACCTGGGCTCGACTCATGAACCGGCTGATTTGATCAACACTGATTACTGGGAAATTCAAGAGCCTTCGATGGCTTGAACATATCGAGATGTTTCAAGGGAAACACGACGCCGGGTAACTTTAACAATCAGCACCAAACCATAACAAGAACTGGAGCAGGTACTGTGCGAACGAGTTGTGACGAAAGATGTAGTTGCGAAACATCTACTAATATAGAAGCACCACTCGTCAATTAAAGACTATTCCCACACAACACAGAAACTTATTACGTTGCACAAATAAAAACGCCCGGATAACTCGGGCGTTTGATTTGATTTTTCGGTTCGCTTATTTGATCAGCCGCCAAGTGAAGGGATACCGATAAGGGAAGCCTTCATTGGCCTTGACGCCGGCAATGATGGTCAACACCAGCGCAGCGATGGCCAACAGGCCAAACAGGAAAAACCCGATGATCAGCACCATCAGCAAAAAACAGATCGCCGAAGCGATTGCCACAGTGATCTGGAAATTCAGCGCCTCTTTGCCCTGGGCATCGATGAACGGGTCCATCTCGCGCTTCATCTGCCACAGGATCAGCGGCCCGATCAGCGTGCCGAACGGAATCCAGATGCCCAGCAAGGCGGACAAGTGACAAAACATCGCCCATTGGCGAACCTCATGGCTCGGTTTGGGCAGCAGCTCTTGCTCGTCACTCATCGCGTCCTCCTTGCGGTTATCAACCTGCTCAGTCGGCCAGTGCAGCCTTTTGCAGTTCGAAGATTTCATTCATGCCTTTCTTCGCCAGTTCCAGCATGGCGTTCAAGTCTTCAGGCTGGAACGGCGCGCCTTCAGCGGTGCCCTGCACCTCAATGAAACCACCGGTGCTGGTCATCACCACGTTAAGGTCGGTTTCGGCAGCGGAATCTTCAAGATAGTCCAGATCCAGCACCGCCTCGCCCTGATACATGCCGACCGATACCGCGCCGATCATCTGCTTGAGCGGGTCGCCGCCTTTCAGGCCGCCGCGCTTCTTGATCACTTTCAGTGCATCGACCAGCGCAACCATGGCGCCGGTGATGGACGCTGTGCGGGTGCCGCCGTCCGCCTGGATCACGTCGCAGTCAACGTACAGGGTCACGTCGCCCAGCTTGGACATGTCCAGCGCCGCGCGCAGGGAGCGGCCGATCAGGCGCTGGATTTCCAGAGTGCGACCGCCCTGCTTGCCGCGGCTCGCTTCACGCTGGTTACGCTCGCCGGTGGCGCGCGGCAGCATGCCGTACTCGGCGGTCAGCCAGCCCTGGCCCTGGCCTTTGAGAAAACGGGGTACGCCGTTTTCGACGCTGACAGTGCAGATGACTTTGGTATCACCGAATTCGACCAGCACGGATCCCTCGGCGTGTTTGGTGTAGTTGCGGGTAATGCGGATCGAGCGGAGCTGATCGGCAGCGCGACCACTTGGACGTTTCATAGGGAATACCTGTGCTGAGGACGGAAAACTACCGAGCATTATAGAGCGGCGCACCGCGACTGGGCACTGGTTAAAAAGCCGGGCCGACCGGCGAGGGCTCTGAAGCGCCTGTTACCGACGGGCTGCAGCGCTTTGTCACAGGGTGTGTTTGGGCGCGCTCGCCGCACTGCGCTACAATCCTGCGCCTTTGCTGCCAGTCGGCTTACATTCATTGATATCGCGCCTGCGGAACCCCTGCTGCGCCGATCTGCATTGCGAGGTCACCGCCATGGTGCACAGCATGACCGCCTTCGCCCGCGTCGAGAAAGCCGGCGCCCAGGGCACCCTGAGCTGGGAATTGCGCTCGGTCAACAGCCGCTATCTGGAACCGCACCTGCGCCTGCCGGAGTCGTTTCGCGACCTCGAAGGCGCCGTGCGCGAAGCGTTGCGCCAAGGCCTGTCGCGAGGCAAACTGGAGTGCACGCTGCGCTTCACCGAGGAGAGCACCGGCAAGCCGCTGCAAGTCGACCGCGAGCGCGCCGCGCAACTGGTCGCCGCTGCGGAAACCGTTGCCGGCCTGATCAAGAATCCCGCTGCGCTGAATCCCTTGGAAGTGCTGGCCTGGCCGGGCGTGCTGGTGGCTGATGCGGCGGATCCACAAGCGCTGAACGCCGATGCGCTGGCGTTGTTCAACCAGGGCTTGAAGGATCTGAAGGCTGGCCGCGAGCGCGAAGGCGCGGAGCTGGCCCGCTTGATCAACGATCGCCTGACGTCTATTGAAGAAGACGTCGTGACCCTCCGCGAGCTGGTCCCGCAAATGCTCGCCACCCAGCGCCAGAAGGTCCTCGACCGCTTCGCTGACATGAAGGCCGAGCTGGATCCGCAGCGTCTGGAGCAGGAAATGGTCCTGCTCGCGCAAAAAAGCGACGTCGCCGAAGAACTGGATCGCTTGAGCACCCACATCCTCGAAGTACGCCGGGTGCTCAAGTCCGGCGGTGCGGCCGGGCGGCGCCTCGACTTCCTGATGCAGGAACTCAACCGCGAAGCCAACACACTGGGCTCCAAAGCCTTCGACCCGCGCAGCACCCAGGCCGCCGTCAACCTCAAAGTGTTGATCGAGCAGATGCGCGAACAAGTGCAGAATATTGAGTAAGGCTACCCCGACATGACCCAACACACCGGCACCCTGTATATCATTTCCGCGCCATCGGGCGCGGGCAAGAGCAGCCTGGTCAAGGCGTTGACCGACGCTGACCCGGAAATCCGCGTTTCCGTCTCCCACACCACCCGCGCCATGCGTCCGGGCGAAGTGGACGGCGTGAATTACCACTTCGTGACCCGCGAAGAGTTCGTGAAAATGGGTGAACACGGCGACTTCCTCGAACGCGCCGAAGTGTTCGGCAACTTCTACGGCACTTCGCAAAGCCGTCTGCAGCAGACGCTCGACGAAGGTCATGACCTGATTCTGGAAATCGACTGGCAAGGCGCCGAGCAAGTGCGCAAGCTGATGCCGCAGGCACGCTCGATCTTCATCCTGCCGCCCTCGCTGCAAGCCCTGCACCAGCGCCTGACCAACCGTGGTCAGGACAGTGACGAGATCATCGATGGGCGGATGCGCGAAGCGGTCAGCGAGATGAGCCACTACGTCGATTACGATTACCTGATCATCAACGACGATTTCGCCCACGCGCTGGACGATTTGAAGGCGATTTTCCGCGCCAATCAGTTGCAACAGAAGCGCCAACAGGTGCGTTTCGGCAAATTGCTGGCCGAACTGCTCGGTTAAAACAGCACTTCCCAAAATGCCTGCAAGCGCTTTACATTGGTTCTTGCAGCGCGTTGAAGGGCTTGGTCAAAAAATCAGCGCTTCCCTAATCGCTGGTGATTTTTTAAACTGCTGAGTCCGCTTGCCCATTCGGGCAGCGCGCATATTGCATTCGCTCCGAGGAATACCATGGCCCGCGTAACCGTTGAAGACTGCCTAGAACACGTGGAAAACCGCTTTGAGCTGGTCATGCTCTCTACCAAGCGTGCCCGTCAACTGGCCACCGGCGGCAAAGAGCCACTGGTTCAGTGGGAAAACGACAAGCCGACTGTTGTCGCGCTGCGTGAAATTGCTGAAGGCGTGATGAGCTACGAGTACATCGCCGAGCAGGAAATCGTCCAGGATGAGCCGCTGTTCGCAGCGTTCGAGGACGAGTCCAACGAGGCCGTCTAAGCCTATGCCTGGTCGACGTAGCACGGCGCGGGATCACAGCTTGCGGCAGGATTTATCATGCCGAGCATAGACGCCCTCGCCGATCGCTTATCGACCTACCTCGGCAACGACCAGGTCAACCTGGTCCGCCGAGCGTATTTCTACGCCGAACAAGCCCATGACGGTCAACGCCGTCGCAGCGGCGAGGCGTACGTCACGCATCCTCTTGCGGTGGCGAATATTCTTGCCGACATGCACATGGACCATCAGAGCCTGATGGCGGCGATGCTGCATGACGTGATCGAAGACACCGGTATCGCCAAAGAGGCGCTGCAGGCGCAGTTTGGTGAAACCGTGGCAGAACTGGTCGACGGGGTCAGCAAACTGACCCAGATGAACTTCGAGACCAAGGCCGAAGCCCAGGCGGAAAACTTCCAGAAAATGGCCATGGCCATGGCGCGCGACATTCGCGTGATCCTGGTCAAGCTTGCCGACCGCCTGCACAACATGCGCACGCTGGAAGTGCTGTCCGGGGAAAAGCGCCGGCGCATCGCCAAGGAAACCCTCGAAATCTACGCGCCCATTGCCAACCGCCTGGGCATGCACGCGATCCGTATCGAATTCGAAGACCTCGGCTTCAAGGCCATGCACCCGATGCGTTCCGCGCGGATCTACCAGGCGGTCAAGCGCGCCCGGGGCAACCGCAAGGAAATCGTCAACAAGATCGAAGAATCCCTTGGCCATTGCCTCGCCATTGATGGCATCCAGGGTGAAGTCAGCGGTCGCCAGAAACACCTCTACGGCATCTACAAGAAGATGCGCGGCAAGCGTCGGGCCTTCAACGAGATCATGGACGTCTACGCGTTTCGGATCATCGTCGACAAGGTCGATACCTGCTACCGCGTGCTCGGTGCTGTGCATAATTTGTACAAACCGTTGCCGGGGCGCTTCAAGGATTACATCGCGATTCCCAAGGCCAACGGCTATCAGTCGCTGCATACGACGCTGTTCGGCATGCACGGCGTACCGATCGAAATCCAGATCCGCACCCGCGAAATGGAAGAGATGGCCAACAACGGCATCGCCGCCCACTGGCTGTACAAATCCAGCGGTGATGAACAGCCGAAAGGCACTCACGCCCGTGCCCGTCAGTGGGTCAAAGGCGTGCTGGAAATGCAGCAGCGCGCCGGCAACTCGCTGGAATTCATCGAAAGCGTAAAAATCGACCTGTTCCCGGACGAGGTCTACGTGTTTACGCCCAAGGGCCGGATCATGGAGCTGCCGAAAGGCTCCACCGCGGTCGACTTCGCCTACGCGGTGCACACCGATGTCGGCAACAGTTGCATCGCCTGCCGGATCAACCGTCGCCTCGCACCGCTGTCCGAACCGCTGCAAAGCGGCTCCACGGTCGAGATCGTCAGCGCACCCGGCGCCCGGCCGAACCCGGCATGGCTCAACTTTGTGGTCACCGGCAAGGCGCGTACGCACATCCGTCACGCGCTGAAACTGCAGCGCCGCTCCGAATCGATCAGCCTCGGCGAACGCCTGCTGAACAAGGTCCTCAACGGTTTCGACAGCTCGTTGGAGAAGATTCCGGCCGAACGCGTCAAGGCGATGCTCACCGAGTACCGCCTCGAACTGATCGAAGACCTGCTCGAAGACATCGGCCTGGGCAACCGCATGGCCTACGTGGTCGCCCGTCGCCTGCTCGGCGAAGGCGAGCAACTGCCAAGCCCGGAAGGCCCGCTGGCGATTCGCGGCACCGAAGGTCTGGTACTCAGCTACGCCAAATGCTGCACGCCGATCCCGGGCGACCCGATCGTCGGGCACCTGTCGGCGGGCAAAGGCATGGTCGTGCACCTGGACAACTGCCGCAACATCAGCGAAATCCGGCACAACCCGGAAAAATGCATCCAGCTCTCGTGGGCCAAGGATGTCACCGGCGAATTCAACGTCGAACTGCGTGTCGAGCTGGAGCACCAGCGCGGCCTGATCGCTCTGCTGGCCAGCAGCGTCAACGCGGCCGACGGCAATATCGAAAAAATCAGCATGGACGAACGCGATGGTCGCATCAGCGTCGTGCAACTGGTGGTCAGCGTCCACGACCGTGTGCACCTGGCCCGCGTGATCAAGAAGCTGCGCGCCTTGACCGGAGTGATCCGCATCACCCGCATGCGTGCATAACCTGCCTATTAAAAGGAGTCATACATGACCAAAACCGTCATCACCAGCGACAAGGCCCCGGCCGCCATCGGTACTTACTCCCAAGCCATCAAGGCAGGCAACACCGTTTACATGTCGGGCCAGATCCCGCTGGACCCGAAAACCATGGAACTGGTCGAAGGCTTCGAAGCCCAGACCGTCCAGGTCTTCGAGAACCTCAAAGCCGTGGCCGAAGCCGCCGGCGGTTCGTTCAAGGACATCGTCAAACTGAACATCTTCCTCACCGACCTTAGCCACTTCGCCAAGGTCAACGAGATCATGGGCAAGTATTTCGACCAGCCGTACCCGGCTCGCGCCGCAATCGGCGTGGCGGCCCTGCCAAAGGGTTCGCAGGTTGAAATGGATGCCATTCTGGTCATCGAGTGATGCGCACGGCGCGGCCTGACCGCCGCGCCGATAGCTGTGCAAGAAAAGGTTTTGAAAGGATTCCACCATGCGCAAAGCGCTAGCTCTCTCGCTGCTCGCCATGTTCCTCGGCGGCTGCGCCAGCGACCCTGCCGACCGTGACATCAGCGGCACCTGGATCAATCAGGTGGCGATCGATGCCGCCGCCAAGGGCGGTCCCCTGCGCGAAGCGCTTCAGGCCTATGGCCCGAATCTGGAATGGGACGTCAACACCAAGGCCGGTCAGGCCCGCTACACCAACGGTTTCGAGAACGTCGAAGGACGGCTGCTCGGCGAACAGTCCGGCGCCTGGAAAGTCGACTTTTATGGCAGCTCCGCCAGCGAGCTGAAACGCGACGGCGACCATCTGCAGCAAGCTGCAAGCGATAACGAACCGGAACAGCTGTTCGACCGCGCGCAGATTCCGGTGCCGGAAGGCGCACCGATTGGTGCCAGCTTCGAACGCGCACTGTATTCGGCGTACATGGGTGGCAACTGGAAAATTGCCAGCGGTGAGGGCGAAGGCGCCACCGTGCAGTTTCAGGCGGACGGCCAGGTTACCGGCCTGCCGGGCGCTGACCGCTATGCCTTGTGCCTGGCGGGTGATTGCGCGTCGATGAGCAATGGCAACGACAGCATGTGGCTGCAGCTCAACGGCCAGGGCAATAACTGGATTTTTGTGCGCAAGGGCGACGAGCTGGAAATCCTGCAGGCGGTGAACGCCGCGCTGGCGGATGAACAGCCACAGTTTGCCGCAGGTGAGCGCAAGTGGTTGCTGGAGAAGCAGTAATCCCGATTCCTGAAACACCGCAAATCCCATGTGGGAGCTAGCCTGCTAGCGATAGCGGTCTGACAGTCAGTATTGATTTTGACTGTCATGGCCTCATCGCTAGCAGGCTAGCTCCCACAGTTGTTTTGTGATGCCTGGAAGTCAGCAGCGACCTTCAAGGATTGCCGCGTAGCCTTCGCGGTAGGTCGGATAAGTCGGCACCCACCCCAACGCCTTCACCCGCGCATTGCTGCAGCGCTTGCTGCCGGTACGCCGCACGCTGGCGTCTTCGGCCCACTCGGTCACGTTGAGGTATTCGCGCAACCAGCCCACCACTTCCGCCAGCGGCGCTGGCGCATCGTCGACCCCGATATACAGCTGATCAAGCTTCACGCCCTGCCGATCCTTTTCCAGCAGAAACGCCAGCAGGCCGGCCGCGTCATCGGCATGGATGCGGTTGCCATACAGCGGCGGCTCGACCGCCACGCGATAACCACGACGCACCTGGGTCAACAGCCATTCGCGGCCCGGCCCGTAGATGCCGGTCAGGCGCAGAACGCTGGCTGGAATCCCGCTACCGAGCGCGACCTGCTCGGCTTCGAGCATCAACCGCCCGGAATAACCAGAAGCAGCAGTCTCGGACGACTCGTCGACCCACTCCCCGCCCTGCTGCCCGTACACGCTGCTGCTGGAAACGAAAACCAGGCGCTCCGGCGTTTGCCCGTAGTCATTCAGCCAACCGAGCACGTTCTGCAGACCCTGCACGTAAGCCTTGCGATATCCCTCTTCGTCATGGTCAGTCGCCGCGGCGCAATAAACCACGTAATCGATGGCACCGATCGGCCAATTCGCCGGGCACTCTTCGTTGAACAGGTCGCCAGCAACGCCAATTACGCCGTCGGGCAGGCGCGCAACATTGCGCCGCAGACCATAAACGTCCCAGCCGGCAGCCAACAGTTGCGTGGCCAGACGACTGCCGACATCACCACAACCGGCAATCAAAACAGAAGGCGCGGACATCAGAAAACTCCCATCACAAAGGCACAGACTAGCGTCGGCGGAGGACGAACGGCTAGCAATGAAGGAAAAAAAGTTACTCTATTACTTTTGTTAACAAGAATTACTTGCAATAATGCAGGCCACTTTTGTTCTCGGCCTCACGAGGCCTGGAAGAGCATTACCGTTTTTCAATCTCAGGTCCGGCCAGCATGACACGTAATCAAACTCCCGCTTCGCCAACCAATCGACCTCGCGCCTGGAGCGCAGTGGCGGCTTTTTTGCTCAGCCTGATGCTGGCACCGACTGCCGCATTCGCTGACGCCCAGGCCCCGGCCACGCCAGCCGCTGCCGAGCAGAGCGCACCGGCCTCTGCGCCAGCTGCACCAGCCGCCACCGACCCGGTGCAAGCCGTGCAAGCCGTCGACGCACCTGAAGTCCTCGAAGCCGACAACAGCCTGGGCATGGCCCACGACCTGTCGCCTTGGGGCATGTACCAGAACGCCGACATCATTGTGAAAATCGTGATGATCGGTCTGGCCATCGCGTCGATCATCACCTGGACCATCTGGATCGCCAAAGGCTTTGAGCTGATGGGCGCCAAGCGTCGTCTGCGAGGCGAAATCGCTGCGCTGAAAAAAGCCGCCACGCTCAAGGAAGCCAGCGCCACTGCGGCCAAGGAAGGCACCCTCGCCAACCTGCTGGTGCACGACGCCCTCGAAGAAATGCGCCTCTCGGCCAACAGCCGCGAGAAAGAAGGCATCAAGGAACGCGTGAGCTTCCGCCTCGAGCGTCTGGTCGCGGCCTGCGGTCGCAACATGAGCAGCGGCACCGGCGTCCTCGCCACCATCGGTTCCACCGCACCGTTCGTCGGTCTGTTCGGTACCGTGTGGGGCATCATGAACTCGTTCATCGGCATCGCCAAAACCCAGACCACCAACCTCGCCGTCGTTGCCCCGGGCATCGCTGAAGCGCTACTGGCCACGGCACTGGGTCTGGTTGCCGCGATTCCTGCGGTGGTGATCTACAACGTCTTCGCCCGCTCCATCGCCGGTTACAAGGCGCAGGTGTCCGATGCGTCGGCAGAAGTGTTGCTGCTGGTCAGCCGCGACCTCGACCACCAGCCTGAGCGCAGCTCGCAGCCGCACATGGTCAAAGTGGGGTAATCGGCCATGGGCCTGCATTTGAAAGAAGGCGCAGACGACGATCTGGCCGAGAACCACGAAATCAACGTCACGCCGTTCATCGACGTGATGCTGGTGCTGTTGATCATCTTCATGGTGGCCGCGCCGTTGGCCACCGTGGACATCAAAGTCGACCTTCCTGCCTCGACCGCCAAACCGGCGCCGCGGCCAGAAAAACCGGTGTTCCTCAGCGTGAAAGCTGACCAGCGCCTGTTCCTCGGCGACGACGAAGTGAAAGCCGAAGCACTCGGCGCCACGCTCGACGCCAAGACCCAGGGCAAGAAAGACACCACCATCTTCTTCCAGGCCGACAAAGGCGTGGATTACGGTGACCTGATGAGCGTGATGGATAACCTGCGCGCCGCCGGTTACCTGAAGGTCGGTCTGGTCGGTCTCGAGACGGCAGCCAAGAAATGATCAACACGCGCCATAAGCTGACGCGTTACAGCGGTAGCCTGGCCGTGGTGCTGGGCGTGCATGCGCTGGCCATCGCGCTGGCGCTGAACTGGACCGCCCGCCCGCCCATCGAATTGCCGCCGCAGGCAATGATGGTCGAGCTGGCACCAGTGCCTGCCCCACCACCGCCGGCTCCGCCGAAAGTCGTCACACCGCCACAGCCACCGGCGCCGGTGGAAGAGTTGCCGATGCCAAAACTGGCCGAAGCACCGAAAGCGGAAATCGCGGTGCCGAAACCCAAGCCGAAGCCAAAGCCCAAACCGCCGAAGCCGGTCGAGAAGAAGCTGCCTGACCCGCCGAAGGAAAAACCTTCCGAGGAAAAGCCGGCCGACACCCAACCGACCCAGGCACCGACGGAGAAATCCGCCCAGCCGGCACCGGGCCCGTCGCCAGCACAACTGGCGGCCAAGGCCAGTTGGCAAGGCACCCTGCTCGCGCATTTGCAGAAGTACAAGAAATACCCGCAAAGCGCACAGGCACGGGGCAAGGAAGGCTTGAATCGTCTGCGTTTCGTGGTTGATGGCGAAGGCAATGTGCTGTCGTTCGAACTGGTGGGCCGCTCCGGCAACGCCGATCTGGACCGGGCCACCCTGGACATGATCCGCCGCGCGCAACCGCTGCCCAAGCCACCGGCCGACATGCTCAACAACGGCTCGATCGAAATTGTTGCGCCGTTTGTTTACTCCCTCGAACGCCGCCGCTAAGCAACACCGCAATACCTGTGGGAGCTGGCTTGCCAGCGATAGCGGTGTGTCAGAGAAGGATTTATTAGCTGACCCACCGCAATCGCTGGCAAGCCAGCTCCCACAAGGTTCTCCGCCAGCCGAGAGAACCAAGCCAAGAAAGGCAACGAAAGGTGCCTTTCGCATATCTGCCTGCGGCAAACCGACATCGCCCGGTGTCGCACTCAGCCCTCAGTCTGATAACGTGCGTCTATCGATTGCAGCCGGTATGCTTGGCGCGCATCTTCATGGACGCTTGCTATGACCCTCACAGAATTACGCTACATCGTTACCCTCGCCCAAGAGCAGCATTTCGGCCATGCCGCCGAGCGTTGCCACGTCAGCCAGCCGACGCTGTCGGTGGGCGTGAAAAAACTTGAAGACGAACTCGGTGTGCTGATTTTCGAGCGCAGCAAAAGCGCCGTGCGCCTGACCCCGGTCGGTGAGGGCATCGTCGCTCAGGCGCAGAAAGTGCTGGAGCAGGCTCAGGGCATTCGCGAACTGGCCCAGGCAGGCAAAAATCAGCTGACCGCACCGCTGAAAGTCGGCGCCATCTACACCGTTGGCCCGTACCTGTTCCCGCATCTGATTCCGCAACTGCACCGGGTCGCCCCGCAGATGCCGTTGTACATCGAAGAAAACTTTACCCATGTGCTGCGCGACAAACTGCGCAACGGCGAACTGGACGCGATCATCATCGCTCTGCCGTTCAACGAAGCCGACGTGCTGACCCTGCCGCTGTACGACGAGCCGTTCTACGTCCTGATGCCGGCCCAGCATCCGTGGACCAAAAAGGAAACCATCGACGCCGGCCTGCTCAACGACAAGAGCCTGCTGCTGCTCGGCGAAGGCCACTGTTTCCGCGATCAGGTGCTCGAAGCCTGCCCGACCCTGACCAAGGGCAACGACGGCGCCAAGCACACCACGGTCGAATCCAGCTCGCTGGAAACCATCCGGCACATGGTCGCCTCCGGCCTGGGCATCTCGATCCTGCCGTTGTCGGCGGTGGACAGCCATCACTACGCCCCGGGCGTGATCGAAGTCCGTCCGCTGACCGCGCCCGTGCCGTTCCGCACCGTGGCGATCGCCTGGCGCGCGAGCTTCCCGCGGCCGAAAGCCATCGAGATCCTCGCCGACTCCATTCGCCTGTGCTCGGTGGCCAAGCCTGCCGCGCCGGTCACGGCCGGTTAAGCCAGGGTCATGACGGAGCTGTCGCAAGTGTCGGTGACGGCACTCAAGGGTGTCGGCGAGGCCATGGCCGAGAAGCTGGCCAAGGTCGGACTGGAAAACCTGCAGGACGTGCTGTTTCACCTGCCACTGCGTTATCAGGACCGCACTCGCGTGGTGCCGATCGGTGCGCTGCGGCCGGGGCAGGACGCCGTGGTCGAAGGCACCGTCAGCGGTGCCGACGTGGTCATGGGTCGCCGTCGCAGCCTGGTCGTGCGCTTGCAGGACGGTACAGGCGGACTGAGTCTGCGCTTCTACCATTTCAGCAATGCGCAGAAAGAAGGCCTCAAGCGTGGCACGCGGGTGCGCTGCTACGGCGAAGCGCGGCCCGGTGCGTCGGGTCTGGAAATCTACCATCCGGAATACCGCGCGATCACCGGCGACGAACCGCCGCCAGTGGATGAAACCCTGACCCCCGTCTACCCGCTCACTGAAGGCCTGACCCAGCAGCGCCTGCGTCAGTTGTGCATGCAAACCCTGACACTGCTCGAGCCCTCGACCTTGCCCGACTGGCTGCCGACCGAGCTCGCTCGCGACTATCAATTGGCGCCGCTGGCCGACGCGATCCGTTACCTGCACAACCCGCCCGCCGATGCCGACGTCGATGAACTCGCCCTCGGTCATCACTGGGCGCAGCATCGTCTGGCCTTCGAAGAACTGCTCACCCATCAACTGTCGCAACAGCGCCTGCGCGAGAGCCTGCGTTCGCTACGCGCACCGGCGATGCCGAAAGCCACGAAACTGCCTCCGAAATACCTGAAGAACCTCGGCTTCAGCCCGACCGGCGCGCAGCAACGGGTCGGCAACGAAATCGCCTACGACCTCAGCCAACACGAACCGATGCTGCGGCTTATTCAGGGCGACGTCGGCGCGGGCAAAACCGTGGTCGCCGCCCTCGCTGCACTGCAAGCGCTGGAGGCTGGATATCAAGTCGCACTGATGGCACCGACCGAGATTCTCGCCGAACAGCACTTCATCACCTTCAAGCGCTGGCTCGAACCGCTGGGCATCGACGTCGCGTGGCTGGCCGGCAAGCTCAAAGGCAAGAACCGCGTCGCCGCACTCGAACAGATCGCCAGCGGCACACCGATGGTGGTCGGCACTCACGCGCTGTTTCAGGACGAAGTGCAATTCAAGAACCTCGCGCTGGTGATCATCGACGAACAACACCGCTTCGGCGTGCAGCAGCGGCTGGCCCTGCGACAGAAAGGCGTTGGCGGGCGCATGTGCCCGCATCAGCTGATCATGACCGCAACACCAATTCCGCGAACACTGGCAATGAGCGCCTACGCCGATCTCGACACCTCGATCCTCGATGAGTTGCCGCCCGGCCGGACCCCGGTCAACACCGTGCTGGTCACCGACACCCGTCGCGTTGAAGTCATCGAACGCGTGCGCGGTGCCTGTGCCGAAGGCCGACAAGCGTATTGGGTGTGCACGCTGATTGAAGAATCTGAAGAGCTGACCTGTCAGGCCGCCGAAACCACGTTCGAAGACCTCACTCTCGCCCTCGGCGAACTGAAAGTCGGGCTGATTCATGGGCGCATGAAACCGGTGGAAAAAGCTGCGGTAATGGCCGAGTTCAAGGCCGGCAACCTGCAACTGCTGGTTGCCACCACGGTGATCGAAGTCGGCGTTGACGTGCCCAACGCCAGCCTGATGATCATCGAAAACCCCGAACGCCTCGGTCTCGCGCAACTGCACCAATTGCGCGGCCGCGTCGGTCGCGGCAGCGCGGCCAGTCATTGCGTGCTGCTCTACCATCCGCCGCTGTCGCAAATCGGTCGTCAGCGTTTGGGCATCATGCGCGAGACCAACGACGGTTTCGTCATCGCCGAAAAAGACCTCGAACTCCGCGGTCCCGGGGAAATGCTCGGCACCCGTCAGACCGGCCTGCTGCAATTCAAGGTCGCCGACCTGATGCGCGACGCCGATCTGTTACCCGCCGTGCGCGACGCTGCGCAAGCCCTGCTGGAGCGCTGGCCGACCCACGTCAGCCCGTTGCTTGATCGCTGGCTGCGGCATGGGCAGCAATACGGCCAAGTGTGAGCACTGTCGCAGTTTCCGACAGCTCGTTCCGGCAGAGGTGGTTATACTCCTGCCATTGTTTCAAAAACGGATACAGACCATGACCGAAGCTGCTCTCGTCCCCGAATCTCCGCAAGCTCCGTCTGTTATTCGGCTGCTGCTCAACAAGCTGGGCGTTGCCTACGAAGAAGTGCTCGACCACCACGGCCTCAATGCTTCGCGCAAAGTGCAGGCGGTGTTGCTGGACGACGCCGTCGGCGCGTTGATGGTGCTGTTTCCACAGAGCCAGTTGCTGGATCTCAACCGCCTCGCCGAACTCACTGGTCGCCGCCTGACTGCCGTGTCCACCGAGCGCCTGGAAAAGATGCTCGGCAAACACAATCTGAGCCTGCTCCCGGGCCTGCCGGCGCTGACCAGTTCGCCTTGCCTCTACGAAGAAAGCCTGCTGCGCGAGCCGAAGCTGCTGATCAACTCCGGCGAGCCGGGCCTGCTGCTGGAAATCAGCAGCGATGACTTCAAATCGATGCTGACCAAGGCCAGCGCCGCCAATTTCGGCGAAGCCCTGAGCAGTATCCGCCCCAACCTCGACCGCCCGGACGATGACCGCGAGGAAATCACCCAGGCCGTGCAGGCGTTCACCGCGCGGCGCATCCAGCAACGTCTGGAAGCGACCATCGAAATTCCGCCACTGGCCGAAACCGCGCAAAAAATCATCAAGCTGCGCGTCGACCCCAACGCCACCATTGACGACATCACCGGCGTCGTTGAAACCGACCCGGCGCTGGCCGCGCAAGTGGTGAGCTGGGCGGCCTCGCCGTACTACGCCTCGCCGGGCAAGATTCGTTCGGTGGAAGACGCGATCGTCCGCGTGCTGGGTTTCGATCTGGTGATAAACCTCGCGCTGGGCCTGGCCCTCGGCAAGACCCTGAGCCTGCCCAAAGACCATCCGCAACACACCACGCCGTACTGGCAGCAGTCGATCTACACCGCCGCCGTCATCGAAGGCCTGACCCGCGCCATGCCGCGCGCCCAGCGCCCGGAAGCCGGCCTGACCTATCTGGCCGGTCTGCTGCACAACTTCGGTTATCTGCTGCTGGCCCACGTGTTCCCGCCGCATTTCTCGCTGATCTGCCGCCACCTGGAGGTCAACCCGCACCTGTGCCACAGCTACATCGAGCAACACCTGCTCGGTATCAGCCGTGAACAGATCGGCTCGTGGTTGATGCGCTACTGGGACATGCCGGACGAGCTGGCCACCGCCCTGCGCTTCCAGCACGACCCAAGCTACGACGGCGCCTACGCCGAATACCCGAACCTCGTCTGCCTGGCCGTACGTCTGCTGCGCAGCCGCGGGATTGGCTCCGGCCCGGATGAAGACATCCCCGACGCCCTGCTTGAGCGTGTCGGCCTGAGCCGCGATAAAGCCAATGATGTGGTCAGCAAAGTGCTTGAGGCTGAAGTGTTGCTGCGGGAACTGGCTTCGCAGTTCAGCCAGGCATAAAAAAACCGCTCTCACGGATCACTTCATTCGTGAGAGCGGACATCTTTGTTTATTGATCAAGCAATGAAGCGCGCTATCCATCCGCCTGTAGCAAAACTCAACCGGTCTTTCCAATACTCGCCGCAGATAACAATTTTATTTTGCGCGGTGACGTGCATATCTAAACTATTTTCCAGTTTGTCAGTTTGATCAAAGGATACCCAACCAGTACCGTTAAACATCGAATCGAGCTCGCCGGTAAGGCCATAACGTGCACAGACGGCATGCATTTCATCAGTAGCAAAACCCCCACCACTGGTGCCAGCGACAATCAATTTGCTTTCATCCGCATCACCAAAGGCGCAGCTCGACCAATTTTGGCCAATTTCAGGCACAACTTTGGAGATTAACGGCTGGCCATTGTTGAAAAGGGGATGAGGTGAGCCATCTGAGCTGAGTACGACAATCACTCCCTTACCATCAAAAGGGGTTTCACCGTCTTGGCCTCCGACCAAAGCGATCATTCCATCCTTTTTTCTCACAGCGATATCACGAAATATCGGCAACCGATCCGATGACACAATCGTTGTCTTGAACTTGTCGTCCCGCATTCCATCTTTGGTGAAGCGAACCGCATACGTGCCGAAGATACCGTCATCGTGGAAGTCGCCATACACCACCAAGCCACCATCGGCTTGAGCAGCCACTCCACGGGCGGCGTTATCACCTTCCGGGCTCAATTCAGTCAAATTAACCCAGGCCGAACCGATTTTATTGAAGGTGTCGTCATACGTACCATCTGAATTGAGCCGAATCACCAAGCCTTTGGTTTGCTGTGCAACCTGATCAAAGCCAAAATAGGTCAGAGCGATTTTACCGTCTGGCAGCTCAATACCAGACGCTCCAGAATGAGCGCTGCTCTGGATCGCAGTGCCCCCATTCTGCTGTACATTTCGGCGGGCTCGGGCAGCTTTGAGCGCTCTGATGAACGTTACGGGTATTGAACCATAAGCGAACGTCGCCACACCGCCTTCACCAAACCTGTCGTTGAGTCGGCCGTCTGGCAGTAGCTGGATAGCAACAAGACCGCTTTCATAATTCGGTGCTCGCCCAGAGTAATCGACAGTTATCAACACCCCACCATTGCTCAGCAAGCTGGCGCCAAATTTTCCCGATAATTCCTTTCCTGGCGTCGATATTCGCGCGAACCCTTGCTGGTTCTCGCCGAAACCGGTGCCAACGTCAAGCTGCCCCCTTTCGGTGAGCCGGGCGATTACAAAACCAGGAAACACCGCTCTCTCGTTCGCCACGACGAGCATTCTGCCGTCAGGTAATGAAAGAACAACCTGAGGGGCAATGCTCACAAACTCAGGCAACGTCCAATCGCGCTTGCCGTCACCATTGAAAGTTGAATCAGGCTCACCTGCTCGTACTGACATATTGAATTCTCCATTCCAGATAAGTCCCTTTACTGCTGGACTACCTCATGAAGCCTCAAACATTGAAAAAACACACCTGTCAGATCTGTCAGTCTTTTATGACAAAAAATGCGCCTTTGCCGAGATAACGTGAATAGCGGAATAACGGGAAGGGAATATCGGGAGTAATGAGGCTGCCGTCTGCTGCGTTAATTGCTGCGCAGTTCTGCCGAGGCGGAAAAAAGCGGGCACGCGACGCGAAGTTAAACAAAGCTTGCCCGTAATGCTCCGAGCCTTTCCCGGCTAAGCCGACTTATGCAGATAACGGATCACCCAACCTTTCTCATATCCCGCATCCGTGAAGAACACGCCGCCCACCAGGATGCGGCCGTCCTCCATCACGGCCATGCCGTGAGGGTATTCGAAACCCTCGCCCTCATTGAAGACGGTGAATCCCGTGCCGAAGAATGAGGTGTCTGGGGAGCCATCCGGCAGAATACGTGCGGTGACTGCACTCAGGTCATCGTCAAACGCGCCGCTGCCACTGCTGCCGCAAACGATGATTGACCCATCTGCCTGCGGCACACAATGCAACCATCTGACACCTTGAGTAACAGGTGACCAGAGCAGTGGTTGACCAGCATTGAACACAAGGTTGTACTCGCCACTGAAATTCAGCACCGCAACCAGCCCCCGGTTGTCGCCCTGCTCCTGCACACCGCCGGCCACAACGATTTTGTCGCCGACGATTGCCGCAACGTCCAGGCTGATCCATTGATCGCGGGGGATATCCACCACTCCGTTTTTTCCAAAGCCGGTGTCAACCTGGCCTGAAGTGGTGAAGCGAATAACATAGGCACCGTGGATATTCGTGGCGAAATAATTGCCACAGACCACCACGCCACCGTCGGTCTGGACTGCCACGGATTGCCCGACGGTGTCCGCAGGTGAAATGCCCGCAAGCTCCACAAACGCAAAGCCTGCGCCATTGAATGTCGTGTCAGGCAAGCCGTTCGAATCGAACCGCAGAACGATACCTTTGGCGCGCCCGGCAGCATCCTCCACCGTGCTGACCACGACTATTTTTTCGTCCGCTTGTTGGGCGACAGCCCCTGCCGCGCCAGTCGCCGCAGCAGCGCTGGGAGATTCTTCAACCAATCCGGTATGCCCGCCGCCGCCCATCTCATCGTAAGCCAGGTAAAGCACACCTTGTTCGGCGAAAGACGGCTCCAGTTGCCCGTCCTCACGCTGTCTGACCAGCACCAGGCCCGTCGAGTAATTTTCGCCTTCCACGCTGTACTGAGCCACCACCAGCCAGCCGCCATCGCCAAGCGGTGTAAAGCCGAGGATGCGGCTCATGAACAAATCATCTTTAAGCTTGATCTCAACGTAACCGCTGCTCTGCTCGCCAAAGGCGCTGTCGAGAGCACCGTTTTCCAGCAGACGGACGATCCGCGTGGGCGCACCCTCCGTCGACAGGCGAACGGCAACCAGCAGCTTGTTTTGCGGCAACGCGAGCAGCGCCCGCACGTCGTACCCTGTGAACCCGGGAAATGGAAATCTGAGGAGGCCACGGTCGCCGAAGGTCGGGTCGTTATTCAGCGTCGTAGAACCGGCCAGGTAGCGCACGATCCGCCCTTTCACCAAGGAAGGTTGAGCAATATTCGACAGCTCGATACACACGACGATTCGACCATCTTCCAGCACTGCCAGACCACGCGCACTGGCATCCCCCGTGCTGTCTTCAAACAGCGCATGCCCCACACCGCTGAAGCCTGTATCCGGTTTTCCGTCAGCGAGGAAACACGCCGTGACCACGACGGAGTGACCCTGACCGACCACTATGATCGAACCACTCTTCTGCGAAACATGCGCCCACGACAATTCCTTCGCGTACGGCGATAAAAGCGGCTTGCCTCCATTGAACACAAGATTGGCGGTACCGTTGGTCGTGAACGCAGCGATCAACCCGACATCGCCACCGTCACGCAGCGCTCGGCCAGCGACAATAATCCTGCCGTCGCTTTCACGTACCGAGACCGCTTGCAGATGGCTCTCGCCTATATCGTCGGGCATCAGCACGACCCCACCGGTGGTGACCTTACTGTTCGGCGCTGTGAGTGGATTGAACTGACTGTCCAGCGCGCCACTTGCATCCAGACGCGCCAGAAAGACTCCATTGCCTCCCGATCCGTCCCGGTATGTACCGCAGATGAGTACCTTGGCGTCGGTTTGAACAGCAATTCCAAATGTGGCGCTCGAAGTGGTGCGGACATCGACCACTACGTAACCTGAATCGCCGAATGATGGATCGAGCGAGCCATCCGCCAAAAGACGAATCACAACGGACACAGGCAATGGAGATGCCTCATCCACAAAAATCGAATGGAGCAGGATGATTTTGCCATCCACCTGCAGAGCCGCTGATGGTAATGAAGCGCTCGCAACTTGAGCAGCCTCTATATTCGAATGGCTTACCCGACGCGGCGCGCTTGCAGGTTCAGGAGTGCCGTGATGAGAGATCAACCTTGAGCCATTGGTGCCAAACGAGAGGTCCAGTTCCCCGGTACTTTTCAGGCGGACGAGAGCCAGGCCACGGTCACTGGAGACCGTCGAGGCATACTGAATGAGTGCAAGCCAACCGTCATCGATAAGGGCAGCCAAACTGTACACATGGCTGATTCGAGCGCTCTCCAGGGCTATTTCAACGAAACCTTTGCGCGCTGGACCGAAGGTTTCGTCCAGCGAACCGTCTTCATTCAACCTCGCGATGGCAACCGGGGCGTCTGCTCCGCTTAACGGAATCGCAACGAGCGATTTTGAATCGGGAAGCGCCAGTACGGCGGCCGCTACGTCGCCCACGATGCCGGGGATCGGCAACGTCAATACGCCGCCTTGGGCAAATGCGGGGTCGAGAAACTTGGGGGTCCAGATGCTCTCTGCCAGGCTCATATGCTTGCTCCATCAAGTCAGTGAAGTCCTTTGTGCAGGACCGGTACTTGAGTAGAGCACCGAGCGGGGGGCAGAAACACCTGATAGAAATGACAGTTCGAGTGTCTTTACAAGCCTGATTGCTGGTTTTGGAAGACAAAGCGCGCCGTTGTTCAGCGCGCCTGCGTGGGTTTATTCGGGCCAGCGACTTTTTATGCTTTGGCCTTTGCCTTCCGCGGCTTCAGATATTTCATCAAGCCCTGAAACCACATCACCAGCGCCGGATTACCCTTGAGCTGGATCGACTTGTCCTGAATGCCCTGCATAAACGCCAGCTGCTTGTTCTTGGCCTGCATCGTCGCAAAACCATAACCGGCATCTTTAAACGCAATCGCAAACGCCGGCTCCGGCACCACGCCAGACTTGCTGGTGATGCGCTGATCCTTGACCACGAAATGCCGCGCCACTTTCCCATCCAGCGTCTGCAGCTGAAACACCAGATCCTTGTCACCCAACTGCTGCTGGAACGCAGGATTTGTCCGGCTGGCCTTACCCATCAACAAACCCATCATCCACAGAAGAAAACGAAATTTCATGCGCACAGCCTCAAAAGGAAAATGAACGGCCGGGGCAGTGTAAGGGATTCGGACGATAACGCCAGTATCTGCAACTGTTAGAAGAGGATGCAGACCAGTTCCCGCACGATGACCGCCAAGTCACGATGCAAGGTTCCGCCCCTGATCGTTCCCCTGCTCCGCGTGGGAATGCATCCCGAGACGCTCCGCGTCTCACCCTTTACCTTTCCTACACCTGTTGAAACACATCCCTGTAGGAGTTGGCGAAGCCTGCGATCTTTTGATCTTCCGCCCCGCGAATCCATGGGAAATTTCCTGCGAAGTGCCGGGCTGTCCGTGAACTAGGCGGGATTGGTCGTGAGGGATAGGCTTTGTGGGTCGCCGCAAAATCGGCGATACGGACGTGCAAGTCCGCATCGGCACACTATCGGTTATAGCTATTCATCGAGCGTTTTCTTATGCTCGCGAATCGTTATGGCAGCTGTGTGTGGGAGATCTTAGGATCTGCCGGTTTGCCGATTGCCGGTCTTGCACACCTATACACAGCTGCCACCTTATTCGAAGTGCGAGCGAAGAGGTGTTAGCGCCTTAATCGGTATATTTCAATGAAGAAACCAACACCCAATCCCCCGGAAACCCCGGACATATCGCCCTACGAATCTCTGGAATCGAAGAAATTCCACGAGGCCGCCGAGCGCGCCCTCGACCACCATTTCAAACCGCCCACCGAACCACACCCCAAGCGCGAAACCGGCCTCTTTAAACTCTCCCCCGGCACCGACGCCGAAGCCCTCATGGCCAACGCCTCCGAAGACCTCCTGTCCATCAGCGTCATCGCCTGCGACTTGGCCGACGATCTGCACGGCTCACGCCGCTCTGTGGCACTGGCCCTGAGCAGAATGGCGGACGGGGTGCGATTGATGGTGGAAGGGACACTTGATCATATTGAGGTGAAGAGCGCGGCGGCGAAGCCGTAGCGGGATTTGCGGATGAAAAAGGGGACGTTAAGTCCCCTTCCAACAATGTCCGTAAAAATCCAGACATAAAAAAGCTGCCAACGAGGGCAGCTTTTTTAAGAGTCGCGAAAGCTTCAACCGGCCAGTCGACCGACAGGCTCGAAATCACTGCCTTTTGACAGTGCAGCATCCAGAAAGCGGCTGCGCTTACCGGAGCGTTTGGCCAAGACTTCACGAGCTTCAGCCTGGAACCGGGCAGCCATCAAAGGCTTGGGTTCATGTTTGGACTTTTTCATGGAAACCTCTCGGGTCTCGAAATTTGACTGGATAGTATTACCGCTCAACCGCAATAACAAGCCGGCCCGTCGGATCAAAGCCAAACCCTAAACTCTCGTATATGGGTATAGCGCCGACTGCCGGCTCTTGAACTTCAATTTCTGTACAGCCAATCAAGAGAGCGTAGTTTTCAATCGCGGTTAATGCCAAAGCAGCCACTGTGCCCCGCAACGGATGGGATCTTTCCGGCTTGCCCTCCAGAATGACGATCTTGATACATAGCTTGCTCTTGCGCGGTGACGCATAACACAACCCACACAATTCTTGGTTGAACCAAAGCGAGACATCAAAACCACGGGTGTCAGCCTGTTTCCATTGATGCACATCGTGCCACGGGTAGAGCGTCGCCTCGTCACCCCAAAGATCCGCAGCTTCGATGGCAACGGGAGTAATAGGCTCGTAACGGATTTGAGTGGTTTCGATACCTCGGATCTTGAGGTTTTGGCTTTCACGCGCCATATCTTCCGCAGCCTTGCGCGCCTCAGATCGCCAGATCTGATAGCGATACCCGTTACCTCGAATCCTGGACATGGACAACCACTGGCAATCTTCAAAGGCCATGAGGGTAGCGACGTTTCCAAGCTTCTGAACATAAACAGAAATAACCTGACACTGATTACTTGGTCCGAGCATTCCGCCGCCTTCGAGCCTCAACCGGCAACGCAGTCGCTCATCGGCAGGACGTAAAAGGCTATTGAAGGAACGCTTGACCACGCTGAAGTACCGAACATGGCAACCGCTTTAGCTGTGTAGAAACTTCACTATGGGCAGTCAGTGGTACTAGCAGCAGAGCAGAGATAAACGCACGCGAAAACTTCAAATCGGAAATTCATTCAACGATTCATAGGCAACTGAAAGCGCATCCGCACCCTGCAATTCGCAAAATCCTCACGAAACAAACGCTCGCTCATTTTGCAGTGCCCCTCCGCGTATTGCGTCCAAAGCGGATCATAGAGCTCTTCCCCTCCCAGCAGCCCAATTGAGTTCGTTACATCTCTCTCACGATCCTTCCCGGCAATCGCGGATGCCGCTTTGTAAAAACCATCCAGCGGTAAACCCGTCTGTAGAGCGATCAACTCTCCCAGCCGAGCATTGGTCGTTTGGACGAGGCACCCGAGCCTCTCGAATGGCGCCTCAGCGCCCGGCAACGCGGCTTGATAAAGCTCTTCGCAAAACGACTCTTTGAAGCGCACCCAGTTCTTTTGCACATCTCTCAGACGGCTTTGCTCCGCTGGAGCCAAAGTCGACAGCGCTTTTTTGTATTGCTCGTTCAAGACACCATCGACTTTCTTGAAGGTTTGCTGGCCGCAAATGATCAAGTCCGGATTGGAAAAGCTGTCTGGGTTGCACGCTTCTCCAGCAAACAATGCGGATGAAGCAGCAGAGATCAAGCAACCGAGAAGGATCGAAAATACTTTCACGCTGTTACTCCTTCCCTTGACGGTCATGTCTGTACAGCCAAAACAGCGGTGGCAACAAAACCAACAGAGCAAAACCGTCAAGCCACACGTGCGACCAGACCTGCTGTTGCGCCGAGAGCCACATGTCCTGCGGCGCCCATAACAGGATGCCCGCGATCAACCAACCCCAGACTGCCGGGGCTTTCAAGCGATTGCCCAGGTGCACCAGTGCGAGCATGTACAGCGAATAACTTTGCAACGTCGCGCCGAACAGCGCGAGCCACCAGACCTGTTGTTCGTGGCCGGCCAAAGGGACCGCATCGGCACCCCAGAACGACAGTTCGAGGACTTGCAGGTAGCCATTGAGCAAGCCGGAGTCACCGGCCCAGGTCAGGGTAAGACCGGCGAGGATGTGCGTGATCGCAGCGGCATATAGCCAAAGCACCAACGCTGGGCGAAGCGAGGAAGAAGGGGCTGGCATTCCGTGTCCTGAGCGTGTTCCTTGGGGGTGGGAAGTTTAAAGGAAAATCGGGGGCGTCAGATGCTCAAGCGTTAAACGTTTTAGCGTGAGGGATTCAGACAAAACTTGTGCAAAACCGCCTCAAACAGCCCCTCGAAATTCAAATGCAGTGGCTGGCTTTGATCGGCGCCGCGGCTGACGATCCCAATCGCCCCACGTTGAAGAGGCCCAACTGATCATCCTTGTCAGCCGCCATTTGATAACAGGCTAACGCCCGAGACATATCCTTCGTTCCCAACTCGCCACCCTCAAAGGTAGAGGCCAGGTAATTCATCGCGTCCGTGGAGCCCATGGTAATCGCCCGAATAACCTGCTCTTCTGCCTGCTTGGGATGAAGGCAAGGGCCGTTATAGTCAGTGGAGTTTCCTGAACAAAGAAACGTCGCATAACCCATCGCACCCTTTGGTATTTTCGAAGCCGCTTTGAATAAAGCCTCGACCTTAGGGGTTTCCAACTGAGAAGCCATTTGCGAAAGACTCAGGCTTGCCGCCGACAGGCTCGCCTGTGCACCACCCGACTCTGCAGCACACACAAAATTCTCCAGGGACGCTTCAATCAGCTCCGCAGTCAGCCGGTATTGCTCAAGGACCCCCAGCCCACCTAACGCTTCAGCACGCTGATAACAAAAGTTCTCGGCGGGGCTCATTCCCGGGTTATCCGTTGCGACAAGATCCTTATCGCTGATCGACCAATCCTCAATTCCCTCAAGCACCCAGCACGCCTGACGAGAGAAGTTGAAGATCTTGATATTGCTGTTGCCTGCCCGTTTATCCACCACGTTGACGTGACTGTCGTCGACCTCTTCGATCTCGACTCCAGGCGTTTTGCCGGGTGTGATGGCGGCCATCAGCGGATAGGTGAAAGTAGCCCCACTGACACCCGATGTCGAAGGCTCAAAGGTGCTTCGATCCTTCCCAGCTACCGGTTTCAACACCAGCGACTTGACCGTCATCGCCGTGAGACGGCGCTGTGATTCGCTGCTGGCGGAAAACGCTGTAAGGAAAGGCGCGAACTCCTCCGAGGGGCAAGCGTCGCTGGTGGGTGCCGTCGAAGCGTTCTTGTCGGATGCAAGCGCAGGGACAATCTTGTCCAGATACGCCGAGCGCTCACGACTCATTCTGGCGATGCACGAGTTAACGGCGAACACATGCGCCGGCATCCCCGTCTCGATTTCGAATGCCTCCAAAGGGCAGTTCGCATCGCGCAACTTCAACCACGCACGTTGCGACTCTTTGACCTTCGCGGCGTACTCCGCGCCCAATGCCGGATCTGCTCGATAGTCAGACTCAAGCCGCGTCATCAACTGCTTGTAACTGACATTTAACTGCGCATCGGCAGCCTTCTTCGCCGCCTCCGAGCAGGGAACCATTTCCAGGCTTGAGGTGACATGGCTGCAATCGTCCTGTGCATAGGCCGCTGAAGCCGGCAGCAGTACGGCCAGCAGGGTTAAAACAAAACGGTTCACTGTGTTCATCCTTGAGTCATTCAGGCTTTGCGTTTGGTGAATCGGGTGATGCATTGCTTTGGGATGTTCGTTTCCCAGTAAGTGCTGAGCAACGCTTTGCGTTTTTTGTCGACGCGCAGGTTAACGAAGCCATCGCCGCAGTCCGGCTGCAACTCTTCGAAGGTGCCGGTTTTGGCTTGGTAAACGAATACCCGGTAGTAGTCGTACGTGCCCATGCCGTCATCCAGCTGCCAGATCGCGAAATCCTGGGCGCCGTCGAAATTGAAATCGTCGAACTGCATATGGAGTTGGTTTTCGGCTTCAAAATCGATGGTTCGCGACTCTCTGTGCGTTTCGCTTTTAACCGCGATGTTCAATGTGGAGCCCTCGAGAGCCAGCGTAGCGTTGACGCCGTCTTTGGGACTGAATGTGGTGGTTTCGGCTAACACAGGGAAGGTCCACATCAGAGCGAGCAGTGATACCGCTAGAGTTTTGACTGGCATGTACGGTCCTACTTCCACTTACGTTCGGTTTAACTGTTTTTTCATTTCCGGTTTTTTAAGCAAAAAACTGTAGTGGAAAATTGCGGCAAACCACTTCTCGTCCGTTACTGAGGAGTGGTCCTCCCAATATTATTCTTGAGTGCTTAAAGGTTTTCTTTCAGCTCTGTGCAGTCACTCGCAACGGCGAGGATTTTACGCGTACCACCATTAAGGACACACACAGGTTTTTCAAAGCTACCTCGCATTTTCTGACAAACAGCGTCACCTGCTTTCTTATAAACACACTGTTCGCCGGAAATGATTAACTCCTTCCCTGACATCAAAGTAATAACTTTAGAACCATCGATACGGTAGATATTCTCGTAGATTGAATCACCAGCCTGCTGAATATCTTGATAATTTCCATCCTTTAGTTGTGAAGCACCAGCAGGAATATCTCCGATATAGTGGGCTTCTCCGCCATTAGCTGGAGCAGAAAAAATCATTATTTGAGCATTTAAGCCCATATCGCCACTCGTCGGATAAGAAAATATGATCGATTCATTTTCCGTTCCTTGCGCTGGTCTAACGACATAATCTGACCGACATCCGCGATCGGCATTGTTAAGAAAAAAAACTTCATCTTCAATAGAAAGAGTTAACCTAGCAGAATCAGAAATCTGACCAGGTTCTTTGCATAATAGGCTATGCTCAGCTGAGCCAGAATAAGCGGCGTCACTATAAACAGACAAAAGCAATGTAATTAATCGAATCATCCGGCTGGCCTCAGAAAGACTTGAAAAAAGGGGACATGAAAAAAGGGGACAGACCACGTTGTCGCGTTGTCGGGCAATTACTAAAACCGTGGTCTATCCCCATTTCACCCCCAAACAGATCGTCCTTGCTTTGAGGCCAGGAGAGTTGATCAGAACAACTTATTTAAAGCAGCCCGATCATACCTTACGAATGCAGTGTCAAGCTTTCCAGAAGACACATCAAGATAGAGAGGACTAATTAAATCCCCAATCGAGTAGACGGAAAATACGTAGTTATCACCAAAGGAATGGCTAACTTTGTCTTTCTTTAAAACGCTTTCGGGACGCGAGAACTTTAGGTCATTGGGAGAATGATAGGTTCGGGATAACTTCACCCCACCGAAAGCCGAGTCTTCAACCTCTACCAATACCGGGGGCGTTGCCAACAAAGGCGCAATAACAACCTTGCCAGTCAAGTTTTTCCACTGATCCGAAAATTCAGAAACTGCTTCCTCATATTCTTCAGCTAATGGGCGATCCAAGCCACAAACGGCTTTGTTTATTAGAACTCCATTCTGCTCGTTCCGAATATTTGTATACACGCAATCTATGAGAACATCCGCGCCATGCCTAGTTAACGTAAAATAGGCTTCAAAAGGAGCACGCGACGCCAGATTTTCGTAATGGAGGGCCTTACCTCCATTAAATTCAACCAGTTCCCTAGTTGTTTCGCCTTGACTTCCGACTACGCCTTCTATTGTTTTGCTACCACCTGACCAAGTAACGGTCAGAGACTGGGCGTCAACATCGGCTGAATACACGTCGTGCGGCTCGGCGACTGCGAAACCTGCTAGCACGAAAGTTACGACAGCTAAACCTACAGGCAACTTAATATTCATACTCATTTGGTCTCCGGTGCAATTGACGTGGCCTTTAGTATCGCTTCGAATTTCACAGCATAACTAGCGATCAACGCTTTTTGGTCGGAACCGTTGATTACCTTCCGCGCCCCTTCATAGTCCTTGGCGCTATTATTTACATAATCGCCAAGTTTTTTCCCAGTAAATATACCTTCTTTCATGCCCCATATCATGATAGGCACGGAGTTTTCAAACCCGGCAGCCTCATCGGGATTTTCGACAAAATCAATTCCGAAATAATCTTTCGCCTTTTGATAGTTCTTCTTCCAAGTCAAATGAACGAGACCACGACCCCGATATTTAAAACCGTCCCCTTGTACCGTATTACCGTTGCCGATCGCAGTTTGTCTGCGTGTTGCTGTATCTGCAAGCACAGGGTCATATTTGTCAAAATAGGAAACCGGCCCATACTCCGGGGCAGCGCTAAAATACTCAGCAATCATAAATTGGTAAGCCTCGTGACGCGCCGTCGCGAACATATATGACAACTCATAGACTGTATAAACCTCTTTGGTTTTGTCTAGATATTTATTAATATTCTCTGCAATCTTACGCAAATTGGACTTAGACGCAGCAGAAAACGGAGGCGCATCAGCCTGAAACGAAGCATGTTGCTCAGCATACATGGCTACAAACCGCTCGACATCTATAAATTCGGAACGACTCATGAAGTTACTCAGCATTTCAATAGGATGAAAATGCCAAACCAAGTCCGTACTCATGGCGGCCTTGTCTTTAAGATCCTCCCAAAACACATACTTCGTGATTCGTTCTTTTTCGTGCTTCAGAGTTTTCGGAGTGTCTTTTAAAATGACATCAAGTCGACTCCATTTGGCAGCATCTGCTTTCTCTTTCCATTCCGTAGGATGACGCGCGATCAGCTTGGCCCAGCTCGCTCTTGTCTCTGCATTTTTCAATGCGACGGCAAGCTCTGCAGGATCAACTTCCTTATCGTCGTTGGTATCCATCTTCAGGAATAGCTCTTTGAAGAACTGCGGCATGCTATCCGGATCAAGAAATCCATCTGCCGCTGCGTTAGCTTCCTCAACAATAACGAAGCCAAGTTTTCCCCAGTCGTGCTGCGTGATGATTTCAGTTTCTTTTTTATTTACCAGCCCAGCTAAGGTCAAGCCGTCCTCGATGATGGAAACCTGATAATAATCCTCAGCGCCTTCTTTGATAGCGCGGGCTTTGTTCAGATCAACGGCATGTTCTTTCTTGAGCGGAGTCAAATCTGTCGCTGGCGCATTTCTTTTCAGATTTGTTCCTGCTAACAAGTGAAGATATTGTTTCCCAACTTTCAACCCCGCGCTATTCTTCAAAAATTCGGCTACATGGGTTGCTGCTGTAAAAATCTCGACATGAACCTGATGCTTGCTTGAAACACTACCGTCCTCTCCAGACAAATTTTCCGTTAGCCCAAGATAGCCAATCGGATCGCCAGCCTTGATCCCTGTACCCGTGAGCTCGACGGAATCAAAACTTGTTGGAATGACATCCCAAGCGACAAATTCATTCTCCACGAATGCCCAAAAACTAGTTGTCACCTCACCCGCACCCGCAAGGTCACCACTGATTTTCGTACATTTCGCCATTCTTCGGGTGATCCCCGACACCGTCAGGTTCAATACATCTTTACTTTCAAACTCAACAACGCTTCCCGGATTAAGCTGCATTGTTCCTTTTCTGGGGCCTGCGGGCTGTCCATTCTGCGGTGAAGCCGGATCCTGATACAGATCCAGCTTTTTGATGGCAGTACCTTTTACCTTTCCTTGCCAATATTTTGGTTTATTACGCTCGGGAATCGGGTCGGCACGCCATATACGCTTTTGCTGCGAATTCTTAAATGGCTCACTATTTTTCAGATATGCAAACCAGACAACACTGCCTGACAAGCGTACTTTTTGTGCGTTGTTCTTGACGCATCCGGAAAGAATCTTACCCTTCGCATAGGTAATATCCCCTGCGGCTTTTTCCTCCAACACTTCAAGCTTGGTCCCGCCGGCCAACTTTCCTGGAGAGGGCCAGCCGGATGCTTCGGGAAAACTATCGTAGGCCTTAAAGTCGTCAACCTGCATTGTCACCTTAGGCTTAGGAGTTTCCTCCTCTGACAGCGGATAACGCTTATAAGGTAGCAAATGCATATAAAGACTGAAAAAGGTCAGCTTATTTTGCTTGCCCTTGTTGGGCCCATCTTCAGGATTAGGCTCGGATTTATACTCATGGCGTACAAGACAAAAAGAATTTGAATACTTCAGTTTTTTTTCATTTTCACCAAAGGTCGACTCCAAATAATCTTCATTGAGACGATATGCCACGACCTCGCCGTCGGCCATGCAGCGAATCGGTTCATTCAAAATGCATTGAGGAGCGCTGGCATTGCTGATGTGAATGCCACCGTGCCAGAACTTGTTGCTGCCCAGCAAGTAATGCCCGGCACTCTCGTTTTCGAGAGCCTTATAAATCTCATCCGCGTCAGAAAACTGCTTACCGTCAGCTTTTCTGAATGGATATTGGAAGCTCATCAGCGGAGCTGGGCCTGCCGGCGCGGGGGCCGGCGCAGGAGTAGGTGCGGGGGCTGGTTGAGCACCTCTGAATTGGGGCTTCGGGCGTAAAAACTTTTCAGGCATTGGCCAGTAACCACTACCCGCCCCATATTTGGCAGATTTCGGGCCGCTTGAAGACTGTGAGCCGAAAAAATTGCCCTTATTTCGAACAGGCGCCCCGGAGATGTCTTCGATAACCCCCGTGTGTCCATGAAAGTTTATCCACAGCGCAATATCGCCAGGCTGTACTTCCGCAAGCGGGATTACATCAAAAAAAGTAGTGTCGGCATTTAACCCCGATGTTGTGAGGTAAGGAATCGTATATCCCGCATCCTTAAGCATTCGATACAGAAGCCCGGAGCAGTCGATTTCCTTTTTACCATCTTCATCATGGTCAGTCTCGCCCTTGAAAGGGCCGTACTCGTAACCAGTGCGATATTGCTGCCTTTGTTCAAGTAGTCCTGTGCTCATCAAAAGCTTCCTGCTTCAAAACATTGAATAGAGTTATCGCTGACGACGCCTCGGGCTGCCAAGCGCTCAACCAAAGCGTTAGCCGTCTTAGGATCGGTTTTCTGAATATTCCGGTAACACGCCATCGCGCGAGGCAAGTCAGCCGCTACGAGGTCTCCCGCTTCGTATACTTCACCTAATCGAATCAGCGCGTTAGTCGAACCGAGACGGGCGGCACGCTCCAATGTCGCTATTGATTCTTTGGGGTTAATACAACCGTGATTTTCGTCGTATTCACCTTCATCGCAATAAAAATCTGCGAGAGTCAAGCCGGCATCCGGCACTTGTTCTGAAGCTTGAATCAACAACGCCAGGATTCTGGAATTCTCCAAGCGTGGCGCTTGTCCAGAAAGACTGATTCCCGCGGCAGCGAATGCAGCTTGCGCCGAACCCTTCCGGGCGCCATCTAAATAGCTATCCAATGCCGCGGCGTACAAATAGATCCCTGATTCGGGAGACGCCTTGTTGACCAACCTGTCGAATATGACGCCTTTTTTTAGTTCCAGCTCACCGGGCGTTAGTCTCTCAGACTGAGTGATCTCTTCCATCACCGCATCGATTGCCCAGTCCTCCACTCGACTCAGAGCCCAGCAATCACTGTGTTTGAAGACGAAAATCTTCAAAAAATGGCCCGCCTCATCAAGGACGACCACTCTGTCAGGCACCTTGGGTTCGATAGTGAGACCCAATTTGGCAGCATTTTCCGGAAGCAGCACCTTCAACTCATCGACGGAAATCGAGCCCAAGCTCCGTTCGACGACCTTCGGTATTTTCCCATCAGCTATCACTTGAATATGCTTCAGAGGAGACGCAATAAACGCTTTCTGTGTCTCTGGCTCAGATGCAAAAACTTTTACGAAATCAGCAAAATTGCCGCTTGGGCATTGGGCGGTGCTGGACGAAGAGGCAAAGGCTCCCGAAGTCATCCCCCAGCACAACAAAACAATCGAAAACCACTTCATCTGCCTTACGTACCTGTTTGTTGTCATCACGACATTCATCACTCAGAAAACACAAAAAAAGCCTTCGGCTTAACCTTCTCAGGCGGCGCATTCCCCAACGCCTGATCCATCAAACTCCCCGCCTTATCCTTATCTGCCGCCCCCGGCAGCACCGGCGGTTTAATCCCGATGCCAGTACCCGTTCCTGCGGAACCGCCAGCATTAATCTTGATCACCGGCCCAACCACCGTCACCCCACCGCCATCCAGCTTGATAAAGCTCCCACCCCCAAGAATGGTCAGCTCCGTCCCCGCCTCAATAACGATCTTGTCCCCAGCTTTAAGGTGAATCTCTTTCCCCACACTGGTCAGCTGCGCCGTGCCCAGCTTCACATGCTGGTTCTGCCCAATCGTCAAATGATCATCCAGCTTCGCTTCGACCTTGCGGTCGGCAATCGTGGTGCGGTGTTCTTCAGCCTTCAGCTCGGTGTAGGAGTTCTTAACCACCGTGTCGTGACGTTCATTCCCGACCCGAATCTTCTGGTCGTGCTCAACGTTTTCATCCCAATCGCGCTGGGCGTGGATGTAGATCTGCTCCGCACCTTTCTTGTCTTCAATGCGCAGTTCGTTATACCCACCGCCACCCGGTGAGCTGAGGGTTTTGAACACGCTGCGAGTCTTGTTCGCCGGTAAGGCGTACGGCACCGGGTTTTCCTTGTGGTACAGGCAGCCGGTGACGAGGGGTTGGTCGGGGTCGCCTTCGAGGAAGGTGACGAGGACTTCCATGCCGATGCGCGGAATGCTGATCGCACCGTAGCGGTCGCCGGCCCAGGCGCTGGAGACGCGGAGCCAGCAGCTGGTTTTGTCGTCGGCGAGGCCTTCGCGGTCCCAGTGAAATTGCACTTTGATGCGGCCGTACTGGTCGCAGTGGATTTCTTCGCCCTTGGGGCCGGTGACCATGGCGGTCTGGCTGCCGAGCACGCGCGGTTTCGGGTGCTCGAGGGCCGGGCGGTAGAACACGTCCCACGGGGTGGCGAGGAAGGTGTTGCGGTAGCCTTGGTGGAAGTCGTCCTTGTTGTCGGTGGTGTCGCTGGTCACGCCTTCTTCGAGGACTTGCGGTTGCTTGCCTTCGTGGAAGATTTCGGTGAGCAGCCAGAGGTCATTCCACTCGCTGCGCGGGTGGTCGGACAGGGCCATGAAGTGGCCGCTGACCAGTTTGGTCTGGTCGCCGCGACCTTCGGCCTGACGGTAGTCGGCGCGGTGGCGTTCGAGGGCGCGCTGGCTGAGGAACTTGCCGCGCGCGCGGTCGATGAAGCGGCCCGGGTAGTCGTAATCTTCCAGATCCGGTTCGGTGCTGTCGCCTTCAGGTTTGTACGCGGCCTCCATTTGCAGGCGCGGTTTTTCGAAGTCGTAGTCGCGGCGCGTGGTGCGGGTGGTGCGGGTTTCCAGGCGCAGTTTGAAGGCTTTGATCACCGGTTCGTCAGCGACCATGCCGCTGCCCTGTACGTACGCAGTCGGCTGGCCGAGGTCGGGGAACACGGTCTGGTCGTCGCCGAAAACCAGCAGGTGAGCTTTTTCGCTGTGCTGGAAGTGGTAGTGAATGCCCTCTTCTTCGCACAGGCGCTGGACGAAATGCAGGTCGGTTTCGTCGTACTGCACGCAGTAGTCGCGATCGGGGCACGGCTGGCTGAGCTGGAAGCTGTAGGCGTTGCTCTTGATGCCGTGTTCGTCGAGGATCAGCGCGATGATTTTCGGTGCCGACATCTGCTGGTAGATGCGCTGGTTGGTGCGGTGATGCAGGTATTGCAGTTGCGGCACGATCGACACTTTGTAGCGGGTCAGGCGCTTGCCGGCATCACCCTGGGCGACGCGGTAGATCTGCCCGTGGATGCCCGAGCCCTGTGGGTCGAATGCGAGAAACGCCTGCTTGTGCAGCAGCTGTTCCAAATCCAGATCCGGGTTTTCGCTGACCAGTTCGAGGTCGAAGCGATACGGCTGGCTGATGCCTTCGGTGCCGGTGAACGACAGCACTTGCAGGTCGCCGACGTAGTCTTCGACCTTGAGGCTGAAGTGGGTTTCGTTAGCTGAGTTGAACATCGTGTGCTCCCTGTTCGAATGTCATCCGTTACGCCCGAAGTCGCAGACGTTGCAGCCAGGACGAAGTGGCGCCCAAGGCGTCACGCAGTTGTTGGGCAGTGATGGTGCGTTCTGCCGGGTTGAAGCTCAGCGCGGTTCGCAGCGCTTGCCAGCCCTGTTGGGGTAGATTCGCTGGGGCGTGCAGCTCGCGCTCCAGATGCTCCTCGCGGGCCTGGGTCGAGGGCAAGCGGCGGAACGGGTGTTTGCCGCCCGCCAGTTCATAGATCACGCAGGCCACGCCGTACACGTCCGCGCTGGCCGACAAAGGTTGGCCCTCAAGCAGTTCGGGGGCGGCGTAGCCTGGGGTCCAGGCGTTGAAGCGTTCGCGGCTCAGGTGCGGCAGGCCGGGCAAGGTGCCCTGCTCTGCCTGACCGAGGCCGAAGTCGAACAGACGCAGGCCGTCTTCGCTGAGCATGACGTTGCTCGGCTTCAGGTCACCGTGCAGCACGCCGCGACGGTGGGCGTAGGCCAGCGTGTCGAGCAGCGGCAGGACGATGTCGCGCAGTTCCTTCCACGGCAGGCCGAGGGGCCGCTCGCAGAGCAATTTGTCCAGGGTCAGGCCACGCATGTATTCCATGGTGATGAAGGCCCGCTGGCAGTCGGTGTCGACTTCAAAGGTGTGCGCACGTACGACGTTGTCGTGGCGCAGACGCCGGGTCAGGGCGAACTCGCTGTACAGCAAGGCACTGGCGTCCGGCGACTCGGCAAATTCTTCGCTGAGGATTTTCAGCGCAATGTAAGGATCGGGATCACCGAACTGTTCGTGCAGCAGATCCCGCGCCCGGTAAACCGCGCCCATGCCACCGGCCCCGAGCAGACGCTCGAGGTGGTAGCGACCGGCGAGTACATCCGGCAGTGCGCCGATGCTGGCCTTGGTTGGCGCCAGCAACGGTTCTGCCTGATTACCTTTGGCAAAAGCGAAATAGGTCAGGTTATTTGCCTGCTCTTCGCTGATCAGCAGGTCATCGATGGGCGATTCGAGTTCACTCATTGGCGGATCACCACGGCAGTCAGGTTGTCACGCGCGGCGCCACGCAGGGCGCCGTCGAACAAACGTTCCAGCGCCACATGCGGCGCGCTGAGGCTGAGGGCGTTGCCGAGGGCATCGCTGCTCAGGCCTTGATACAAACCATCGCTGCAAAGCAAAAATGCATCGCCCGGATAGACCTCAAGTTCCAGCACATCCAGGGTCAGTGTCTCGGCGGCGCCAACAGCTCGGGTCAAGGCTTGAGCCGCCGGATGCGCTGCCGCTTGTTCGACGCTCATTTGTTGCTCGTCGATCAATTGCTGTTGCAGCGAATGGTCCTTGGACAGCTGATACAGCCGCTGGCCACGCCACATATAGCAACGGCTGTCGCCGGCCCAGATGCAGGCCGCGCGATTGCCTTCCACCAGCAGCGCGACGACGGTGCTGCCCATGATGCTGTCGTGACGCCCGGCGGTGACCGTCAACTCTTGCCCCAGTCGCCGGTTCAACCAGTGCAGGCACTGGCGGATGGCTTTGAGGCGTTCGTCGAAGTCCTCGTGTTGCGGCAGCTCAGCCAGACTGGCGACGATCAACTGGCTGGCGATATCGCCACCCTGATGACCGCCCATGCCGTCCGCGACCACCCACAGCCCGTGCTGTGGCAGGTCGAGGAAGGCATCTTCGTTGCGCGCCCGCACCTTGCCCGGGTCGGTACGCGCCGCGCTGCGCCAGGCACTGGCCACCAGCATCAGAGCTGCACCGGCATACGGAAGGTGCGCAGCACGCCCATGTCGAACGGGTTCGGCGTGCGCTGACTGGTCAGCAGGTAGTTGGCGCGCAGGCCACCCACATCGGCTTTCAATACCAGCACGTCGCGACCGGTCATGTACTCGGTCTGCATCAGGTCGAACAGACGGAACAGCGACCATGGGCCGGAGTTCTTCTCGATGCCGATCGGACGTCCGGCCATTTTGTCCATGACCAGACTGGTGCGACCGTCTTCAGCGTCGGTCGGCCATTTGAACGACATGGGCAGGATCGGACCGTGGCGGTATTCCATGGTCTTGTCGCCGAACTTGAACTCGGAACGGCTCACGGCCGGGTCGAGGGTGTACGGCTCCAGTTTGAACTGCACGGTCGGTTCGGCAGGGTTGATCGAGAAGAAGCTCTGGCGGATCGTCAGGGCTGCGGCCATCTGATCGAGGTAGACCTTGGACACCGGCAGGCTGTGACCGTCGACGCTGCGCATGCGGTAGTTGCCCGGATCGCCGCTGACGAACGGACGCATGTAGTTGTCGAAGAAGCGGTCGACAATGCCTTGCGCCTTGAAGAACTCGCGGAAGTCGCTGATCGCCACGTCGCTGGTGCTGGTGGCGCTGAACGGATAACGCTTGCTGATGGTTTTGCCATACACGCTGTACAGCTCGTTCTGATAACGGCCGTTCAGGTATTGATAGGCATCGTTGAGCACCAGGCGCCACGAGTCTTCAGCCAGTACGTTGAACCACACGCTCAGCGGACGCGGCAGACGCCCGGACGCATTGCGCAGGTTGGTCAGCGCATCGCGCTGGCCGCTCATGCGGGTTTTCGCCAGTTCGAACGCGGCTTGTTCCGGCGTGCTCGAACGGGCCAGGCCGGCCAGTTGCAGCTGCAGGTCGTTGAGCGCGCTCAGCGCAGGGGTCAGGTCCGCCGCCGGGCCGTTGTTGTCATCGAGCAAACGGTGCAACGGTTCGAAGCGGCGTTGCAGCGACTTCTTCGCGGTGTCCGGCAGGTTCTTGGCGACCTTCAGCGCCGAGGCCTTGTCCGCCACGGCAGACGCCAGTTTGCCGACCTTGCCCAGCTTGCCTTTCTGGTCGGCCAGCGCATCGGCTGCATCACCGGCTTCCTCGACCGGATCAGCCGTCGCTTCGAAGCGGGTGTTCTCACGCACTTCGGTGAGCAGCGCCAGTACCGGCGAGTTGGCCGAGGTCAGGCCCGCCAGTTGCTCGGCGCCTTCGCCGGCGTCGCTGATCGGCGGCAACGCAACCTGGCCAACCGCTTCGCTCCAGTAGTTGGCGTAGTCGCGGAAGTACAGTTGCTCCAGTTCGACCATCAGGCGACGCAAGTCCATGTCGCTGATGCCCGCGCCTTCGCCCAGCACCCAGTTGTCGCGCAGGATGTCGGTGACCAGCGCCGAGCCCTGCACCGAGAAGTACTGCTGATAACCGCTCTGGGTGTAGAAGCCCGGAATCACGTATTCGGTGCCGATGAACAACGAGCCTTGCGGGCCGAGGTGCTGACTGAAACGGTAGTCCGGCAGGTTGCGCGCCTGCTCGCGGAGCATGCGGTACACCACGGTCGCCAGCGATTCGCTGCGCAGGACCTGACGCGCCTGCGTCACCAACTGATCATTCAGTGGATAGATGAACGGCTGCTTGAGCAAACGATCGAGGTGCGCATTCAGACCGTTCTGCACCGCGGTGTTGCCGGTGTAGCGCTGCGACCAGTCGGTGGCGATCCAGTCCTTGAGCCAGACGGCATCGCGACGGTCCTTCATGTTCAGCATCAGGTATGCGCGCAGGCTGTTGAGCAAACGATCGCGGTCCTTCATGTTGGCGCGAATCTGCCCTTCGAGCATGGTCGCCACCCGTGGCAGCAGTTGCGCTTCAAGCTCATGCTCGTAGGCTTGCTTGACCACCGGATTGACGTCTTCGCCCTGATACAGCCCACCGCGTTCGTGATACGACACGTCGCCCTTTTTCGGGAACGCTTGCGTCGCCGCGTAACTGGTGTCGAGGGTTTTCAGCACGCCCATGGCGTCATCGCGTGGCGACAGCGCCGCACGTTGCTGGGTCCAGTTCTGCGCCAGCGTGCGCAGGTTTTCCAGGCGCTCGTAGTTGGCCGAGAAACCACCCGCCCAGAGCATGCCGAACAATGCCAGCGCCGCCAGTGCACCGACGTACAGCGCACGCTGCCCCCAGTGAATGCGGCTGCGCTCGCGCTTGTCGAGACCGGCCAGATCGGCTTCGGGGAAAATAACCTGGCTGAACAGGTGGTGAATGAACCGCGAACGGCCGCTGCGCAGGGTCGGCAGCACACCGGCGTTCATGCCGAGGCTGGCGCCGATACCGGCGGTGGTCGAATCCATTTCCTGGGTCAGGTGCGGCGCGCTGGTCAGGTAGAAACCGCGCAGTTGCGTGGCCCGCTGATAACGGTTGCCGGTGAACGCCATGTCGACGAACAGGCACAGGCGCTCGCCGATCTGCCCGAGTTGATGCGGGAAGTCGAGGATGCGGCCACGGCGCTGGGTATCGCGCTCGGAGTGCATGCGCATGATCACCTGGCTGTTGAGACGACGCAGCAGCTCTTCGAACTCGTTGCGCAGCACTGCCACGTCGGTGCCGACCTGATCCTTGCGGAAACTGGTACCGAGCACCTGATCGCTTTCTTCGCGGGTCAGTTGGTCAAAGAACTCGTCGAAACCAAGCAGCTTGTCGGCCTTGCTCAGCACCAGATACACCGGCACATCGACGTGCAGTTTCTGATGCACATCTTGCAAACGCCCACGCACCTGGCGCGCCAGCGTATCGATGTCCTGCTCACTGCCGCCGAGCAGGGTTTCCACCGGGATGGTCACCAGCACGCCGTTCAATGGACGACCGCGGCGACGCTTGCGCAGCAGTTCCAGCAAGGTGGTCCAGGCGTTGCCGTCGACTTCGGCGTCGGGCTGAGTCATGTAGCGCCCGGCAGTGTCGATCAGCACGCCGTGATCGGCGAAATACCAGTCGCAGTGACGGGTGCCGAGAGTGTCGCGGGTCAGCTTGCGGTCGATCTTGTTGATCGGGAATTCCAGACCGGAAAAGTCCAGCAGGCTGGTCTTGCCCGAGGCCTGCGGACCGATCAACAGGTACCACGGCAAGTCGCTGCGCCAGCGCTCGCTGCGGCCGCGATACAGGCTTGAGGTCTTCAGGGTTTTCAGCGCGTCCTTGAAGCGCGCCTTCAACTCTTTCTGTTCCTCATCGATCAGCTCTTCGCGGCGAATGCGGTCCTGGCCGTCTTCGCTGGCTTCCTCGGCTTTCTTGCGAATCCCGGCGCGCCAGCTGACGAAGACCATGGTCAGGCCCCAGATCAGGAACAGCACGGCGATGGTCAGCAGACGCGAGGTCGGGCTTTCCCAGAACTTGTAATCGTCAACCGCCAACAATGGACCGGCGAACCACACCAGCAGCGCCAGAAACAGCACCAGCAGCAAGGTCCAGACCCAGGTCTGGCGCAGGAAGGCGCCGACTTTCTTGAAAAACTTTTTCATCACACGTCCCTGTTTACGGCTGCGACTGCGGTTGCACCGCGGCCGGATCAAGCGGCTGATAAGGTTGCAGAACGGTGTCGCGCTGCTCGCCCAAGACCCAGGCGAAGCCCGAATACATCACCACCAGGCAGACCAGCGTGAACAGCACCACCATCCACGCCGGCACGATGCGCACCAGGTTGCGGCGCTGATCGTTGAGGCCTTCCCAGTGCGGCGACAGCTCGCGTGGCACGTCGCCACGCAACTGACGAATCTGCCGGTACAAGGCGTCGCGGATGCCTTCGAGTTCGAGCATGCCGCGTGCCTGCACGCGGTACTTGCCCTCGAAACCGAGGGACAGGCACAGGTACATCAGCTCGAGCATGGGCAGGTGCTTGACCGGGTTTTTCGACAGCCGATCGAGCAATTGGAAGAACTTCTCACCGCCGAAGGTTTCGTTGTGGAAGCTGCTGAGCAAGCTCATCTGCGACCACTCGCTTTCGTTGCCCCACGGTGTGGTCACGACGGCTTCGTCGACCACGGTGCAGAGCACGTAACGCGCGGCCATCACCTGGCTGCTTTCGGCGCCGTTGTGCAGGGCGCGCACTTCGAACAGCTTGAGCCCGGCGGTCAGGCGCTCATTGAGCGCGTACAGGTCCTCACGGGTTTCGCTGTGCTTGAGGCGCACCACTTCCGAAAGCAGTTCCGAGGAGGCCGCGACCAGCGAGTTGAGGCTGATGTTGAACGCTTCAGCCGGACGCAAACGCGCGGCGTAGATCATGCGTTCTTCCAGTTGCTCGAAACGCGGCGGCGCGGCGAAGTCGGTCAATGGACTCGACGCCGGTCCGTGGCCCTGGCGATCGAGCAGGACGGTTTTGTCGTCCTGGCTGTAATCCGTTTCCTTGATCATGTCGGTCAGTTCCTGATGGCCCAGAATTTCAGTTCAAGATTGGCGAATTCGCCGGACACGTGGAACGCGAAACCGCCGGAGCGCTCCAGTTGTGCCAGGTCTTCGGAACTGAGTTCGAGAATGAAATAGGTTTTGTTGGAGTGGAACGCGATCTGCCGCGGGGCCACCGGCAACGGTTTGACCTTGATGCCCGGCAGGTGCAGGTTGACCAGTTGGCGAATGCGTTCCACCGGGCCGACCTTGAGGTGCGCCGGCAGACGCTGGCGCAGTTCTTCGGAGTCGCAGTCGGCACTGGCTGCCAGCACGAACGAGGCCGAGCCGAGCAGTTTGTGGTCGTGCAACGGCGAAACAATGATGCCGTACTGACGCGCTTGCAGGATCAGTTCGATGGCGTGCTGTTCAAGCACCATCGACAGCACCTGACGAATCGCTTCCATCAGTTTGCGGAAGCTGGCGCCCTGATCGGCGTGGGAATAGCGGCTGTCCAGACGCGGGCGTTTGCTCTCGCCGGAGAAGGTCGCCAGATCGCCGAGCATGGTCAGCAGCGTGCGGTACAACTCTTCCGGGTGCACCTGCTCCAGCCCCAGATAGTGGCGCAGCAGCAGTTCGGTGCGGTTGATCAGTTGCAGCATCATGAAGTCGCCAACCTCGGCGCCGCCGACCTTGCCGTTGGAGCGAATCCGCTCGGCGATGGTGTCGCCACGGTGGCTGAGCATGCTGATGACTTCTTTCAGGCACGACAGCAAGTAGCTGGAGGCGTGGGCCTGAATGTAGGTCGGCACGAAATCCGGATCGAGGCTGATCACGCCGTCGGGCGTGGTGTCGAGCACGTCGCAGATCTTCAGCTTGACGTAGGCCTGATCGCTCTGCTGCTCGCCGAGCAACAGTTTGAAGTCCGGGCGACCGCAGCTGACCTGGCTGGCCGAATCGTCGCCGGCGTTCGAGTCGGCAACTTCGGCGTCGTACGCGGTGTAGCGCGCGAGCACATCGGATTGCTCCGGGCGGCGGGCCTCGATGTGGTTGCCGGTAACCAGCGGCAGCGCCAGATAGATCGGCGTATTGCCAGTGTTCGGCGGCACGTCCAGCGCCAACGGTTCGGTGTTGCCACCGAGTTCGAACAGGCTGCCGTCCGGCAGGATCCCCGAGGCTTCACTGATGACCAGTTTGCCCATGTTGAGGAACTGCAGGTCGATTTCCAGATTGAGAAAACCCCAGGTGTAGCCACCGAGCAATTGCGTGCGGGTTTTCATCTGGTGATCGTAATAGCGATCGTTGTGCTGGAAGTGCTGCGGACGCAGCAGCATGCCTTCCTGCCAAATGACTTTATGGGTATTCATGTTCAGTCATCCGCCTTGGCGAGCACTTGATGGGTGTTGCGGATGCCGGTCTGGTCCAGCGTCAGATCGACTTCAGTGACTTCCAGCGGCGTGATCTGAACCGTGTGGCGCCATTGGGTGTCCGGCAAGTCGCGGTAAGCGGCGAGAACGCCAACATAAAGGCTGCCCTCCTCCACCTTGAGCTTCATCTCTACGGTTTCACCCGGGCGCAGCTCCAGTTCTTCGCTGGCCACCAGATCCGGATTGAGCGATTCCTTGGCGCGCTCGTAGAGGCTGAAGAAATCAGCGTTCTCAAAAGTCACCGGGTGCTTGAGTTCGAACAGGCGCACCACGATCGGCGACGGACGCCCGTTGAGGTCCGGGTTGAGCTGATCGCTGCCGGTCAGCTTCAGGTTGATCTTGGTCACTTTCGAGTACGGCGACAGCGACGAGCAACCGGCGAGCAGCACCAGCAGGGTGAGCGCAGTCAGCGTCTGGAAAAAAGCGGTCGAGCGGCGAGACATGCGCATCATCCTTGGTGGTCGGTGTGAAGGGTGGAAATCAGGCGGATCTGTTCTTCGTAGGCATGAGCAAAGTCGCGGGCCAACAAGCGCTCGCTCCAGTCATCGTCCTGACGCAGCGCCTGGTGATAACGGCCGAACGCTCTCCAGCGCCCGCCCGACGTGGCGATCAGTGGCTTGTTGTCGCGCTCGAAACGCAGGGTCAACTGCTCCGGCGAGAAGTGCTCGAGCGTGCCGCGCACGGCGGCGCGGCTGGCGGTGAGCAAGGCCACCTGGTGCGCCTGCAAATCACGGAACGCACGGGAGATCGCCTGCTCGGCCGGCAGATGCCCGGGTTTGCTCGGCTGCAACAGAATCTCCAGCGCTTCGCTCGGGTCAACGGCGAATTTCAGCGGGTTCTTGTTGGTGCCCTGCACGGTGGTCTGGGCCAGACGCAGTTCGTTTTTCAGCTCCGAGCGGGTGCGCAGGCTCTGCTGCAAACCGCCGATGCTCTGGCGCAGCAGGCGCGCCGCATTGATCGCCATGGCTTCGCGTTCGTCGTGGCTGAGGTCTTTGACGTCGACACCCAGCGCAGCGCCGAAATGCTCCCAGAATCCGTCGCTCTGACGCTCGACGGCTTTGGGGGCCGGAGCGGGCTCGGGTTCGACCGGCGCGGCAATCAGCTCCGGGACCAGCAGGCTTTCCATGTCGATGCGCGCGTAGTCGGCACGCTGACGCGAATCTTCCGGTTTGGCCGTGGGCGCCAGCAGCTCGTCGATTTCCGAGTAGACGCGCTCCTGCTGTTCAAGCGCATTGAGCGGGTCGAGGTCGAGGAACGCGTCGTCCGGAATGATGCTGCCAGCAGCACGCGGACGGCCGACTTCGCCGTCGAAGGTCGCCGGGTCGCGCACCAGCCGCGCGCGAATCTCGAAGTCGCCGAGAATGTAGGTGCTGCCGTGCTCGATGCGCACCGGCTCGCCCTTGTGCAGGCGCGCGTGGCTGCTGCCGTCCTGGACACCGTTGCTGCTGGTGTCGGTCAGAAAGAACGTGCCGTCGCGGTAGCTGACAATTGCGTGGTGATTGGACAGGTGACGCTTGCGGTCAGGGATGATCCAGTCGCAGTCCTCGCCCCGCCCGATCACGCCACCGGCCTGTTTGAAAGTCCGCTGGCACAATTCGGTGGGCACGAACTGCTTGGTGTTCAGCATTTCGAAAACCAATTCCATGTTTGATGCTCCTTGCGGTCACTTGCCGCGATTGACCGCTTGCGGATCACCCAACGGGCGATAGTCGTTGTCGTTGAATTTGTAATTGCCGCTACAGCCGCCAAGGCCGCATAGAACGACGAGGGTCAGCAGGACAGCGTGCCAGTGACGAACAGACATCAGAGGGTCTCCAGGTGTAGACAAAGCACAAAGCGCCGACCCTTGCGGGCGGCGCTGAAATGAGTTTTTCGGGTCAGTTCGATGCGTTTTTGCCTAGCCATCGAAATCCCCCAGATTGATGTTCAGACGGCCGAGCCGGTACAGCAGCGTGCGCCGTGGCAGCCCCAGTTCGCGGGCGGCGAGGGTCTGGTTGCCGTCGTTCTTGCGCAGGCAATCAAGCAGCAAGGTGCGCTCGACCTGCTCCAGGCGTTCGCGCAGATTCAGATGGCTGTTGTCTTCGAGGATCGGCTCCATGCGCAGGGCAAAATGCTCGGCGAGCAGTTCGCCGCCTTCGCACAACAGCACCGCACGTTCGACCAGCGCTTTGAGTTCGCGCACGTTGCCGGGGAAGGTGTAACCCGACAGGTGCTCCAGCGCTGCGCTCGACCAGCGCACCGGATCGCGCTGCAGATAGGCACAAGTCTTTTCGGCGAAGTGTTGCGCCAGTTCGAGGATGTCGCCCTCGCGCTGACGCAGGGCCGGCAACTCGATCGGAAATTGCGCGAGGCGGTAATACAGGTCCTCGCGGAATTTGCCTTCGCCGACCAGCGCCGCCAGATCACGGTGCGTCGCAGCGATGATGCGCACGTCAATCTTGTGCGTGTCGTTGGAACCCAGCGGACGAATCTCGCCCTCCTGCAACACACGCAAAATCTTCGCCTGCAACGACAGCGGCATGTCGCCGATCTCGTCGAGCAGCAGCGTGCCGCCATTGGCTGCATCGAACAGACCGGCGCGGTCGCGATCGGCGCCGGTGAAAGCGCCCTTGCGATAGCCGAACAGCTCGCTTTCAAGCAGGTTTTCCGGCACCGCCGCGCAGTTCTGCACGATGAATGCCTGGGACCGGCGCGGGCCACAATCGTGGATCGCCCGCGCAACCACTTCCTTGCCGGTGCCGGTTTCGCCGCGCAGCAACACGGTGTACGGGCTGTGCAGGACTTTGCTGATCAGCGAATGGGTCTGGCGCATCGCTGCGCTTTTGCCGATCAGGCCGTAGCCGCTGATGCTCGGTACGCTGCGCACCGCCGTGGCCGATTCCGCCGATGGCTGACGCAGGCGTTGCAGCAAATGCAACTGGCCGAGCACGAACGAACCGAGCTGACCGAGGGAATCGGCAAAGCCCTGCAAGTCGGTGCGACGACGGCTGGCGCAGAGCAACAAGCCTTCGACCGCTTTGTGGCTGTTGACCAGCGGTACGCACAGCAACGATTGCCAGGCGCTTGAGGTCGCCGGTAGAAAACTGGTCTCGTGCAAACTGCCGCTCAAATCGTCGAGGCATACCACGCGGTTCTGGCACAGGGCGAACTGCAGCAGCTGTTCACCGTTGTAATCGGCCGGCAGGCTCGCCGCCTGGCGCGGTTGCAGCGCCCCGTCGAGGCATTCGGCGTTCATCCCCAGGCAGGTGTGGGTGGCGTCGAGCAGGTACAGCTGCGTCAGTTCGCAACCGCTCAGCTCGGCCAACCCGCGCACGAAGTCACCCAGCAGCGCAGCACCGTCCGCCGCCCGCGACAGACTGGCGAACTGCGCCAGCAACGCTTCGGCGTAAACCAGTGGCTGCGGCACTCGAGTGAACATCACACCCACCTCAGGCGAACTCGCACGTCACGCTGGCGTCGCCGTCGAGCGTGGCGTGCACGCGCTTGAGGCTTTCACCCGTGGCCATCGCATCGAGCAGACGATCAGCCACCAGCGGCAACACGTGCTGGTCGAGCAGATGGTCGATCAGGCGCGCGCCGCTTTCGCTTTGCGTGCAGCGCTCGGACAGGTGATCGACGAGGTTCTGGCACCAGGTGAAGTCCAGCTGACGACGGTTGAGGCGCTCGCCCAGGCGACCGAGTTTGATTTCGATCAGCTCGCGCAACACCGGGCCGCCGACCGGGTAGTACGGCACCACTTTCATCCGCGCCAGCAGTGCCGGTTTGAAGTGTTTGCTGAGCACCGGGCGAATGGTTTCTTCGAGGACTTCGGCGGTTGGCCGCGCGCCGTTCTCGCAGAGGTCGCTGATCTTGTCGCTACCGAGGTTCGAGGTCATCAGGATCAACGTGTTGCGGAAGTCGATCTCGCGACCTTCGCCGTCGTTGGCCACGCCTTTGTCGAAGATCTGGTAGAACAGGTTGAGCACGTCCGGGTCAGCCTTTTCGACTTCGTCGAGCAGCACCACCGAATACGGTTTCTGCCGCACGGCTTCGGTGAGCATGCCGCCTTCGCCGTAACCGACGTAGCCCGGCGGCGCGCCGATCAGGCGCGAGACGGTGTGCTTCTCCTGGAATTCCGACATGTTGATGGTGGTGATGAAACGGTCGCCGCCATACAGCAGGTCAGCCAGGGCCAGCGCGGTTTCGGTCTTGCCGACGCCGCTCGGGCCGACCAGCAGGAACACGCCGACCGGTGCGTCAGGCTTGTTCAGGCCGGCCGCAGTGGCGCGCATCGAGCGATCCAGCGCGTGCACGGCTTGTTCCTGGCCACGAATGCGCGTGCGCAGGTCGGTGGCGAAACTGGCGACCTTGGCGTTGTGTTCGCGGGCCAGTTGCGCCAGCGGCACGCCGGTCCAGGCGCTGATCACTTCGGCAACCAGACGCGGGCACACTTCGAAGCTGACCAGACGCTCTTTGACCTGCGCAGCAGTCAACGCCGTGTGGGTTTCGTGAAGCTGCGCTTCCAGCGCTTCGACGCTTTGCCCTTCTTCGACTTCGGCGACCACGGTTTCGATGACCGTGCCTTCGGCGTCTTCTTCAACGCTGACAGTCGGCTCGACTGCGGCGGCTTCGCGGGCCTTGGCCAGTTGCTGACGCAATTCCAGCAGGCGCTCGGCCAATGCTTTCTGCTCGGTCCACAGGGTTTCCAGCGCGACCATTTCACTTTCGGCTTCGTCCAGACGCGCTTCCAGTGCTTCCAGCGCTTCGTGGTCGATCAGCAGACCGGCCTCGGCATCGCGACGCAGGGCCTGACACTGACGGCCACCTTCAGCCAGTTCGCCACGCAGGCGCTCAAGCCTTTCCGGGGCGGCGGCGAGGCTGATGCGCACGCGGGCGCAAGCGGTGTCGAGCACGTCGACGGCTTTGTCCGGCAGTTGCCGACCGGCCAGATAACGCGCGGACAATTCGGCCGCAGAAACCACCGCGTCATCACGCAGGTAGATGCCGTGGCTCTTCTCGTAGACCTGAGCCAGACCACGCAGAATGGTCACTGCTTCGCTGACGGTCGGTTCGTGCAGTTGCACGGGCTGGAAACGACGGGCCAGCGCCGGGTCTTTCTCGAAGTATTTCTTGTACTCGGCCCAGGTGGTCGCGGCGATGGTGCGCAGTTCGCCACGGGCCAGTGCCGGTTTCAGCAGGTTGGCCGCGTCGGAGCCGCCGGCATTGCCGCCCGCGCCGATCAGCGTGTGGGCTTCGTCGATGAACAGAATGATCGGTTTCGGCGAGGCTTTGACTTCGTCGATCACGCCTTTCAAACGACGTTCGAATTCACCTTTGACGCTGGCGCCGGCCTGCAACAGGCCCATGTCCAGCGAGAGCAATTCAACGCCTTTGAGCACCTGCGGCACTTCCCCGGCGGCAATGCGCGAGGCCAGACCTTCGACGATGGCGGTTTTACCGACACCGGCCTCACCGACCACGATCGGGTTGTTTTTGCGGCGGCGGGCGAGGATGTCGACCATCTGGCGGATCGCGCCGTCACGGCACAGCACCGGGTCGAGTTTGCCGTCGCGGGCCTGCTGGGTCAGGTTGTGCGTGAAACGCTGCAACAGCGATTCGCCCTGCGCGGCCGGTTTGCCATTGGCCGCCGGTTGCTCCTGTTGCGACAGGGCAAATTCCTTCAGGCGATCGATGTTCAACTTGGCGAGCAGCGGCTGATAGCGGCTGCCGGCATAGCGCATCGGGTTGCGCAGCAAAGCCAGAATCAGCGCGGCGTCTTCGACCTGGGTCTGGCCCAGTTCAAGGTTGGCCACCAGCAGTGCGTCTTGCAGCCATTGCACCAGTTCCGGGGCGAACACCGGGTTGCGCGAAGCGCTGTGCTCGACCCGCGATTGCAGCGCGGCGCTCAGCTCACCGGCATCGACGTCGGCATCCTGCAAGGCGCGCGACAGCAAGCCGTTCGGACGCTCCAGCAGGCCCAGCAGCAGGTCTTCGACGAGAATCTTGCTACCGCCCCGAGCCACACAACGCTCGGCCGAACGTTCCAGATCACGACGGGTATCGGCGTCCAGCGCCTGGATGAGTTGTTGCAGGTCTACGTTGATCATGGCTCACGTCCTTAATGAATTTTGCTGCCCAGGGTCACCACGCCGTCCGCTTTCTCGCGGCCCAGCCAGCTGGTCCAGCCGAGGCGACAGGCGTTCTGCTCACCGATGCGCAGTTCGCGGATTTCTTCCTGGCGCAGGACCAGGCGAATGTCGTAATCGAGCGGGTCACGCAGGGTGAACCGCACCAGCGCGCAGAGCGGCTGGTAACCGAAACCGATCGGCAGGAATTCGTGGAAGCGCTGCCAGTCGAGTTCGGTGATATGGATGCGGAATTTGCCGCTGCGGTCGCGCACGTGTTCGCCGAGCACCAGGTCTTCGCCGAGCAGGCTGTTGGCGCGGCCCAAACGATTGCGCTGCTCGTCGAGAATTTCCACGCGGCGCTCGATGCACTGCTCGATGACCAGGTCTTCGTGCTTGAAGTAGTAACGCAGCACGGCTTCGATCAGCGCCGCCGAGTGCGCCCGCAGGCTGAGCAGGCCGAGGTACGGCAGCAGGCGTTTCCAATTCAGTTCCTTGGCCTTGCGGATCTCGTCGCCGCCCAGACCGATCAGCGCGAACAGCTGCGCCGAGAACGGATCGACCGCGCCGCTCTGGAAGCTTGCGCGGTAGCGGTATTTGCGCCAGATCGGCAGCATCAGCCGTTGCAGGCGATGGTGGAACAGGTCGAGGAAATTGCGTGTCGGGTTGCCGTCCTCGCTGTCGCCCAAGGCCTGCTCGCCGTAGAACGCCGGCAACGGCGAACCGGAGCCGACCAGCCCGATCAGATTGAAGCGCATGCGCGCGCGCATCTTGCCGTGCTCTTCGAAGAACTCGACGCGATCGACGTCGCTGCGCGGAAAGCCCAGGCTCGGGTTGGCCTGAAACTCGACCTGATCGTACAGATCGTCTTCGCTCAGGTGCGGGTGTGCCTCGCGCAGCCGGTCGATCACCAGCAGCACGGCCTGAAACAGCGAGTACTCGCGTATTACCTTGGTCAGCCCGCTTAGAGCAGGGGCTGCAGGCCCATACGTGGTGTCCATTGGTACACCTCTCCCTGTGTGCTTTTTACCCGCAGCTCATGGAATGAATTGAGACTGGCGTAAAGCGCGAAAAACTCGTTGAGAACCGAAGCGAAGACGAACAGGTCGCCTTCGCCGATATAGCCTTCCGGGTCGATGGTCAGTTCGGTGCGCAAGCCGCGCACCGGCAGGCCGCGATGCAAGCGGTCGACGTGGTGATGTTTGATGTGCTTGAGGCCGCCGAGCAGGCGTTTGCTGACCTTTTCTGCGTGCTGGTCGTAGTAGCGCGGCAGGTCGTAGGTTTCCAGAATCACCTTCAACGCATTGACGTCGGCCAGCGACAGATAGTTAAGCGACATGTTGCTGATCAGCTTCCACAGGAAGTCACGGTTCAGCGGCGGCGCAAAACTCGGGGTGGCCGGGGTGATGTTGCGGAAGCTCAGGAATTCCGGCGTCTCTTCGCAAGCCATGCAGATGTCGCCGAGCTTGAGCTTTTTCGGCAGGTTCTGGTTGGTGCACATCAGCTCGATCGACAGGGTTTCGTGGGCTTCGGTGTGGCGGATGCCGAAGCTCAGGTAGGTGTCGAGGCCGTCGTGCAGCAAGGACGAACGCTGGCGAATGCTGTAATGCGGGCGGCTGTTGGGGACGTCGAAACTCGGGTCGTGCTCGAAGGACTCGAACGGCACGTACTCCTGATAACCGAGGCCGCCGGGCTTCCAGCCAGTCACGGTTTCCACCGAGAACACACCGCAGTTTTCCAGATCGTATTCCGCCGGCAGCAGCAGGTATTCGTCCTGTTTGCCGTCGAGACGGATTGGCAGTGCATCGTGGGCAAACAGGTTGGCAATCGGCGTGCAGAACAGCTTGACGTTATCCAGCGTCGGACGCATGCGCATGATGCCGCTCTTGCGAATATCGAAACGCAATTCGAGGCCGCGCATCTGCTTGAGCGTGTCTTCCGGCAGCGCCTTGAGAATGTCGAGGCCATTGACGTCGACGAAGAGGAATTTGTCCTGGAAGGCGAAGTATTCCTGCAGGTAGCGATAGCCACGGAAGGTGTTCAGCGGATACGGAATCAACGCTTCTTCTTCGGCAAAGCCCACCGGTTTGACGCGGTCGCCGGGAATCTTGAACGCCATCGGTTTGCCGCTGACGCCATCAATCGGCTTGCCGGCGCCGTCGAGCGGGATCAGTTCGATGCCGTCGAGGTTGCGCAGCAGACTCAGGTACAACATCTGGCTGATGTAACGCTCACCGGCAAAGTGCAGGCGCAATTTGCTCAGTTCCAGCTCGCCGAGGTGGCCGTCAGCGCTCATCTCCAGGCGCAGACTGAGCAGCGAGCCATCGCCCTTCACCGAATAATTCAGCGCCGCCAGATCCAGCGGCAGCACTTCGGTCGGGTAGCAGGTGCGGAAACGGCAGCGCACGTCTTCGATCGGCTTGCTCTCGATCGGCGTATCGCGCTCAACCAGCAGCGCCGGCCCGGAACGCTTGAGCGGGTCGAACTGCAAAATGCTGAACGCCGGCAGCGGGCGCATGTAGTTCGGCCACAGCAGCTGCATCAGCGAATGGCTGAGCTCCGGCAACTCGTCATCGAGCTTCTGACGCAAACGCCCGGTCAGGAATGCAAAGCCTTCGAGCAACCGCTCCACATCCGGATCCCGCCCGGCCTGCCCCAGATACGGCGCCAGCGCCGGACTACGCTCGGCGAAACGGCGACCGAGCTGGCGCAGTGCGGTGAGTTCGCTTTGGTAGTAGTGGTTAAAGGACACGGGGTACCTGCCTGGTAGTGGAACGCATCAAAAAAATATCCTGTAGAGCGCGACTGTCAGTCCGGACACTATGTAGCCGAAGATGAGCAAGGTCGGAACATATGCCAGCCACTCGATCATCATCGCGCCCTTCATGGGCTGACCGCTGAGTCCTCCCGCTAACCGAAAGAGCATCCAGTTGACGGCGTAAAAAGGCATGAACAACAGCGGCCCAAGCCAAATTCGATTAAGCACCCGCTGCTCAGGCTTATCCCGCATGAGCCGCATTTCCAGAATTGCAAAAGCGATGTATGCCGGAACTCCAAAAATCGTTCCTAAGGTTTCAAAATTCAGAGCAACGGAAGGCGGTTCATTCAATTGATCAATCAGCACAATGAGCGAGAGAACAACCAGCGGAAACCACAGGGCAGCCACGAGTAATCGACGACCTTTTGAGCTCAAATATTGAACATCGAGTCTCTTCCATTCCCCGTACATATTTATTCCTCACCGCCGTCTAACGGTGCGCATGCTGTAATATTCCAGCCTTCATAGCCTGATGAAGTTGGGTAGATTGCATGACCATTGACCCACTGTGAGCGTTCATCCGTTGTGAACTCACTCTGCCAGAGTAGCCACTCAGATGACCTTAGCAATTCGCCTTTTTTGTTATACACCCGAAAAAAAGCTTCACTTGTAAAAAGCTTTACCACTTTTCCAGCAACACCAAAACTCGAATACCTGGGGATATATGAATTTATATAGCACGTTTTTGATTCATTCCATTTTGTCGAATAAACCTCTGCCGCTGCGGCAGCACCCAGCTTTATATACAGCCAAACAAAAATGGGTGCTCCCACCAAAAATAAAAATAACAACAGTTTCGAATACGCCTTCATAATCACTTCGACCCTGAGCGAGAAAGATACTCATCAAAATCGATTGGCCCAAGGTGAATGACAAATGAGACATCATATAATTTAACGGCTGTATAGATCATGAAATCGCCACCCTTGCAGTGCAACTTGCGATATTCATTAAATTTCCCGTTCGTCACCTTATAATATTCGACCCCACCTTTTTCAATCAGCTTTGGTTCGGTGATGTAATCAATTGGTCCAGGTCTAATAACGCCCTCGTCCGACCAATAGCCCAGCAATTGATCATCCCCAGCATTGAGAAAATCGTATGTATCTCGGACATAAAGCCCGATCTGTTCAATCTCGATTGCTGGAAAGCCATTATCATTTGAAACTGTACGAAATTTGGTAGCTGCAACCTTAACAACAAAAGTTCCTAGCGCGCCGTATACATCATCCAGAGCATCGGTAGCTTTCTCCCAGTCTGTGGCCCCGAACCTAATCAAGTTGAACTGAGATATTTCCTCAAGCTCCAGCGCTGTTTTATCACTATAATCCAGATAAGCGCTTTTCAACTTCCTTGCTTTAGCATCCAGCAACCCGAGCCGTTGAAGGCGAGTCATTAATACGACCAGACCTCTTGAGAGTTCGTCCAGAGAACCCTTTAATCTACCGACGCTATTGTTAAATTCGGACGATGATGAAAGCGCCGCGACGAACTCATCAATTCTTGGCTTTACTCGTTTCGATCCTGAAAACAACCAATCAAACGGTATATCTGTAAGGAGCTTTTCCGCACTCAATGTGCTCGCTGCAAGATCGCCCTGCTTGACAGACTTTGACAATTCATAAGGTTCGCCAGCAAACCATCTCCGCATAACACGAGCAGATACCGTCCACCCCAACTTATCCATAACCCGTGGAATTGAAGAAATCTGAAAGTCCTTGACCTGAACACTTTGACCTTCTTTATTTTCAGCGGGCGTCAGTGCAGTTTTAATAGGAGCTGGCATAAAAATCAGTCTCAGGAAATGGCTATCGAGTCTTGAGAATCCAAAAGCAAAGTGACCCCTTCAGCAATGGAAGAGCCGACCACTGAGGTTTTGCCTTCACTGTCCGTTACACCCGTAACCTCTTTTCCTGAGTCAGTACGGATGGTGTATCCACGATTAGCTACCGGTGCGCCGGTCTCGGGATCAGTAACAACGAAGTGCTCCGTAAACGGCCACTGAATCTCCACCGGCAACGGCGGCACAAACGGCGCTGGCGAATGCGAATTGCCAATAATCACCGTGCCTGACCCAGCCGTGACCTTGTTGCCATGGGTCCCCACCGAATCAACCGTCGCAGCAGGCTTGCCGTTGATCAGCACAGTGGTCGCCAAGCCGCCGGACATCGCACCACCACACGCCGAGGCATCGCCTTGGCGGGCGGCCGCGAGGCCGTCGAAGAACACGTCGCCGGAACCGGCGGCGATCGGGTTGGTGCCGTGGCCGGGGAGCGGGCAAGCGGTGGGGTCGGATACGCGTGCTGCGGGTTTGCCAGACATCGGGGATCTCCTTAGGTGACCTTGACTTGACCGCTGCCATCCAGGCGCGCGGAAAAACTGACCTGACGCTTGAACCCTTCAACTTCCAGCAGGCCTTCAATGCTGAAGGCCAGGCGCAGTTGATCGTGGTCACGCGGCAGGGAAATGACACGCACGTTGCTCAAGCGCGGTTCGTAGGCTTCGATGAAGCTTTCGATGGCCAGGCGAGCCTGACTCAGGGAGTCGTGCAGGCTCAGGCGCATGTCATTGAGATCGGGCAACCCGTAGTCGGCCAGCGTTTGCACGCTGCCGGCCCGGGTGCTGAGCATTTTGGCCAGATGGGCAGCCACCGACGCCATGGCAGAAACCTCAAGGCTCTTGCCATTGCGTAGTTGTGCGTCGCCGTTGAGGCGTTCGAACAGGCTGCCGTATCCGTCCATGAGTCGCTCTTACTCTTTGTCCAGCTTGCCAACCAACGACAGGGTGAAATCGGCACCCATGTACTTGAAGTGCGGACGCACGTTCAAGCTCACGCGATACCAGCCCGGCTCGCCTTCAACGTCGCTGACGATCACTTGCGCAGCGCGCAGCGGACGACGGCCACGCACTTCGGCGCTCGGGTTTTCCTGGTCGGCGACGTACTGACGGATCCATTTGTTCAGTTCCAGCTCGAGGTCGGTACGCTCTTTCCACGAACCGAGTTGCTCGCGCTGCAGCACTTTCAAATAGTGAGCCAGGCGGTTGACGATCATCATGTACGGCAGTTGGGTGCCGAGCTTGTAGTTCAGCTCTGCCGCCTTGCCTTCTGCGCTGATGCCGAAGAACTTCGGCTTCTGCACCGAGCTGGCGGAGAAAAACGCCGCGTTGTCGGAGCCTTTGCGCATGGTCAGGGAAATGAAGCCTTCTTCGGCCAGTTCGTATTCACGACGGTCGGAAACCAATACTTCGGTAGGAATCTTGGTTTCGATTTCGCCCATGCTTTCGAAGTGGTGCAACGGCAGGTCTTCAACCGCGCCACCGCTCTGCGGGCCGATGATGTTCGGGCACCAGCGGAATTTGGCGAAGCTGTCGGTCAGTTTGGTGCCGAACGCGTACGCGGTGTTGCCCCACAGGTAGTGCTCGTGGCTGTTGGCAACGGTTTCCTTGTAGACGAACGATTTGACCGGGTTTTCTTCCGGATCGTACGGGTTGCGCAGCAGGAAACGCGGCACGGTCAGGCCAACGTAGCGGGAGTCTTCCGAAGTACGGAAGCTCTGCCATTTGGCGAATTGCGGGCCTTCGAAGTGGTCTTTCAGATCTTTCAGATCTGGCAGGCCGGTGAAGCTTTCCAGGCCGAAGAATTTCGGGCCGGCGGCAGCGATGAACGGCGCGTGGGACATGCACGAAACGCTGGCCACGTACTGCATCAGCTTGACGTCTGGCGAGCTTGGCGACATGTAGTAGTTGGCGATGATCGCGCCCACCGGCTGACCACCGAACTGGCCGTATTCAGCGGTGTAGATGTGCTTGTACAGGCCCGACTGCATGACTTCCGGCGAATCTTCGAAATCGTCCAGCAGGTCTTCTTTGGAGACGTTGAGGATTTCGATCTTGATGTTTTCGCGGAAGTTGGTGCGGTCGACCAGCAACTGCAGGCCACGCCACGACGATTCCAGCGCCTGGAAATCCGGGTGGTGCAGGATCTCGTCCATCTGACGGCTGAGGTTGGCATCGATCTCGGCGATCATGCGGTCAACCATGGCCTTCTTGACCGGTTCACCGTTGTTCTGCGGCTTGAGCAGTTCTTCGATGAACGCCGACACGCCGCGCTTGGCGATGTCATAGGCTTCGTCGTCCGGAGTCAGACGGGTTTCGGCGATGATGCTGTCGAGAATGCTGTATTCGCCGCTGGCGGCGCTCTTCTCTTGTGCTGCGCTAGTGCTCATTGTGTTGGCTTCCTTGGCAAGAGTCTCAGGCGTCCGGGGCTGCGGCGTTCAGGCCCAGCTCACCGAGTACGCGACCACGGGATTCGTCGTCGGCGAGCACGCCTTCGATCGCTTTACGGAACGCAGGCGCGTTACCCAGCGGGCCTTTGAGGGCCACCAGCGCATCGCGCAGTTCCATCAGTTTTTTCAGCTCAGGCACTTGCTCGACCAGGCTGGCCGGGTTGAAGTCCTTCATCGAATTGACGCGCAGTTGCACAGCCAGCTCGTCGGCCTCGCCATCTTCCTGCAGACGGTTCGGCACGCTCAGCGTCAGACCCAGTTCTTGCTTGGCCAACACTTCATCGAAGGTCATCTTGTCGATGCTGATCGGCTTGCGATCTTCGATTTTGCGATCGTCCTTGCGGTGGGTGTAGTCACCGATTGCCAGCAGTTTCAGCGGCAGTTCAATCTCTTCCTGAGCACCGCCGGTGGCGGGTTTGAAGGTGACGTTGATGCGTTCCTTGGGGGCTACCGAGCCTTCTTTGGCCATGGCTTTTCTCCTTGCGGTTGTGGCCCTGGGGCCTATTCGAGTACCACTTCGAGGTCGAGGTGGCACAGCCTGCGATAAATCTCTTCCTTGCGTTCACGTACGGCATGGTTCTGCGGCAACAACTCGCAGCAACTGTGCAGCAGGTGCAGCACTTCCAATGCAAGATCGGGCTCCCAGGCGTGCAGGCCTGAGTCCTGTAATGTCTGATCGAGGGTTTCGAGCTGGTTCTTGGCCAGTTCATATTTCTTGGCCATGAAGCACAGCCGCGCGAGGGCGAACTGCCAGAAAAACCGTTCGCGCCCGCCGTGGGCCGATTGCAGACCCTGCTTGAGCGTCTGCACGGCCGGCTTCAAGCCTTCCTTGCGCAGCAGTGGCAGGACGTCCTCGAGTGCTTTCTCCCAGGCGGGCTGGGTTTCGACGTTTTCGCTCTCGACCTTGCGCGGCGCACTGGCGCTCTGCAGGTGCGGCATGACATTGGCGGCGATCCACGCTCGAGTAGACGGATCGGCGAACGGCGCGCCGTCATGGAACCGCAACTCGACAATGCCGGGCAGGCGCTGAACCAAAAGCGCGAAGTGGATTTCCACTTCGCGCATGGCCAATTCGGCGTTGAGGTTCTGGAGACATTCCCAGACCATCCTCTGGCCATCGAACCAGAACGGCGCCTTCGCCAGGCTCGCCTCCAGTTCCACCAGCAGGTCGGCGTATTTGCCCTGATCGAAACGGTCCTGATAGAGCTTGAGTTTTTCCAGCGGCAGGCCGCGCAACACGGTGATCTGCTCGGCGTTGCGCTCGGGCACCGCGTCGATGGTCATCCACAGCAAGGTGCGGTTGAGGCGCAGGGCGCGCAGGTCGGTGGCTTTTTGTTTCAGCCACCAGGCGCACAACGGCCGGGCGCTTTCCTGCTGGGCACGCAGGGCTTTGTGCGCATCGCGCTCGTTGTCGATCGGCGCGCCGGGAGTGAGTAGCTGGGTCGCCGCCTGCTTGACCTGCGCCACCGCCGCGCCGACCACGCCAGGGGCCGGCTGATTGTCGGCAGCGCGCTGGATCATGGTTTTCAGACGACGGGAGATCGGCAGCAGCAACGGCGCGTCATCGCCCAGATGTTCAGTGCAGGCGGCTTCGAGACCGGCCAGGTGCTCGGAGAGCTGCCGGAACATCGGCAACTGCTCTTTGATCGCAATGTTTTCGGTAATGACCTGCTCGAGACGCGGCACCAGCCAGCCAATCGCGGCGGCACGGGTGCGCGGTTTGAGCGGGTGAACGTCGGCCCAGTTGTTTTCCGACAAATGGTGCAGCAGACCGAGGCCGGCGAGCAGCCCGGGGAAGGATTCGCGCTGGTACAACGACCAGGTCAGCCAGGCGCCGACACGCAAATCCTTGGATTGGGTACGCAGCAGGTTTTCGCTGTTTTCACGGATTTTCAGCCAGTCGATCTGCCCGCTTTCGTGCATCGACGAGGCTTTGGCCAGCTCGCTTTCCAGCGCCTCGAATTCGCTCGAAAAACGAACGTCTTCGCCCGCGAAATTCTCTTTTGAAACAGAGACTTTTGCGAGTTCGAGGTAATGGGCGGAAAGTTTGCTTGAGTAGGACATCCGTGGCCTTTATTAAGGATTACAGTCGTGCGGGCGAATAGAGTGTCAGCCACGCGGGACAGTATCGAAGAGCAGTTCAGCGACTCATCCAATTGAGATGTGCTCTTTCAAGTGGGCGCATCGTAATCACAATGATGGCCACTAGCAAGCATCTGATTAAACAACAAGACGAAGTGTTCATTGGGCTCTGTAGGAGATTGCCTTATATGTTGCAAGGGAATCCCTGATGCCCGCTTTTCATTGCCGCTTTTTCCGCGCCCCCGGCAAACCCTCGACCTAGAGCCGTCAGAACCGGACCTTGAACGTTTCGCCAAGCGCAGCTCTCGATACGCGGCGGCAAGCATGACAACTCTTGAAAAAAATAGAAGTAGGACGCTTCTGAAATGATTAAGTTTTTTTTAAACACTTTGAGGGTGACCACAGCCAACAAATAAAGTGCCATCAATCTGATATCATTTTCATTTTTTATGACTTTCACAATCCAGAAACAATGTGCAAGCGTGCTTATTCGATAACACGTAAGTGCCTTCCTACAGTCGTACCCTGCAACTCATCCACGCCTTTACAACCCGGAAGTCTCCGACAAGCGTCAAAGATGCTTCTTACATCATTTCATTTCCCTCTTCGTTAGCGTGCCTTGGCAAATTTCTGACGCGTGGCGATCACGGACGATCGAGCACCGCGCAAGACTCTCTTTTGCTTAAGGACAAGCCTATGTTCAATCCAGGCGATTGCCCGCGGTTCGAGCTGCACATCCCGGCCATCCAGCACGATTTCAAGGTGCTTGCTTTCGACGGCACCGAAGCCATCAGTCAGCTGTATTCCATACACATCGAAGTGGTCAGCGAGCGCACAGACTTCGATCTGGAGAGCCTGCTCGCTCAGCCGGCATTTCTGCAGTTCGGCTTCGACCGGGAGGGCATCCACGGACGCATCGAAGATGTCCAGGTGGGTGTCGTGGGCAATCGTCTGACTCACTACGAGTTGAGGCTGGTCCCGGCGCTGCATTATCTGCAGTTCAGTCATGACCAGCGGATTTTCCAGCGGCTGACAGTGCCGCAAATCATCGCTCAGGTGCTGAAACGCCACGGCATCCTGAGCGACGCGTTTACGTTTGATGTCACGCCGAGCGAGACCCGCGAGTACTGCACTCAATATGGCGAAAGCGACCTCCAGTTTATCCAGCGTCTATGCGCCGAAGACGGTATCGCCTGGCACCATCAGCATTCCGCCGAAGGGCATTGGCTGGTGTTCAGCGACAGCCCGGTGTTTGCGTCCAAATTGGGGCCGACATCCTTCAAGGCCGACAGCGGCATGGTCGCCGAACGCGCGGTGATCAACCATCTGACGATGGGCTTCAACACGCGCACCAGCACCGTCACGCGTCGTGACTACGACCTGAAACGCCCCAGCCTGCTGCTGGAGAGTCGCTTCACCGCTGAATACACGCCTGATCTCGAGGACTATCGCTATCCACTGCTGATGCATTCGGAGAGGCACGGCAAGCAGTTGGCGCGCCAGGCTCTGGAGCGTCACCGCAACGACTATCAATGGATTGAAGGCCACAGCAATCAGGCGACGCTGCGCAGCGGTTACCTGTTCGACATACGCGAGCATCCGAGGACTGACTGCAACCAGTCATGGCTGTTGCTGAATCTGACCCACGAAGGCAAGCAGCCGCAGGTGCTGGAAGAATCCCTGGTCAGCGCTGCGCAACCGGCCGACAGCTTCAGCCAAGGTTATCGCAACACCTTCCGGGCCGTTCCGGCAGACGTGTTCTACCGCCCACCGCTGCCTGCGCCAAGACCTTTGCTGGTGTGTCAGACCGCACGAGTTACCGGGCCCTGCGAAGAAGAGATTTTCTGCGACGAATACGGCAGGGTTCGCGTCGAATTCCCGTGGGATCGTGCTGAACGCAACAGCGAGAAAAGCAGTTGCTGGTTACGCGTGGCCTCCAGTTGGGCCGGTGAGGGATTCGGCGCAGTGACCATCCCCCGGGTCGGAATGGAAGTCGTGGTGAGCTTTCAGGACGGCAACCCGGACCACCCGCTGATTACCGGCTGCGTTGCCAACAAGGTCAACAGCGTTGCTTATCCATTGCCGGCCAACAAGACCAGAACGGTGCTGCGCAGCCAGAGTTATCCGCGCAATGGCGGGTATAACGAGTTGTCGATCGAGGACCGTGCCGGACAGGAGAACATCTACCTGCGGGCCCAGCGCGATCTCGAGCAATTGATCCTCAACGACAGCCGCAGCCGGATCAACCGCAACCGCTTCGAGCATGTCGGCAACAACAGCACCAGCCTGATTGAAGGCACGGAGACCCGCACCCACCAAGGCGTGCGCAGCACCCTGATCAATGCCAATGATCTGCTGACCGTCAGCGGCACCAGCAGTCAGACCTTCGGCGCTCTGGTGATTCAGGCAGGTCAGCAGGCACACGTCAGCGCAAGCAACGTGGTGATCGATGCAGGCATGAGCCTGACACTTTCGGCGGGCGGTCATCACATCGTGATCAATGCCGGGGGGATTTTCAGCAGCGTGCCCATCGTCCAGGGCGGTGCGCCGCTGGCCGGTCTCGCACCGCTGCAATCTCAGCAGGGGGTGCCCGGCGTTTCCCCTGCGGCCAGCGCCACGCCACTGTCGATCATCAGCAGTGCCCGCGAGCAAGCGGCCGACTATTGCCCGCTGTGTGAAGCCTGTGCGGCGGGCCAGTGCGAGTTGGGAGATGTCGCATGAACCCGCTCGAACAATGGCTGCATGCCCAGACCCGTGGCGGATGCGAGTTGTATCTGATGCTCGAGACCGCCGGCCAAGGCGCAGAGCACGCGGCGTTGACTCGCGACCTCGGCACCGAGCAGTTTCGTCCGCTGTACACCGGCACCGCTGCCGAATCGCTGGGGTCGTCCGGGCCGCTGCTGTTGCGCCTCGACTCGGTGCAGCATCCGGCCATCCAGACATTGCTCGCTACGCCCGAGCGGCATTGGGGTTGGCTGGCCAGTGCCCGTCACGTCGAACTGGATGTACTGACTGCGCATTGGCGCGAGCGCGTGGTGACCGGCGAACGCCCGAATCTGGCGGTGTACCGCGTGCATGACAACCGGGTGCTGGGACGCGCGCTGGCGCATCTGCAACCCGAGCAGTACGCAGCATTTCTCGGGCCGTTCACCAGCGTCTGCTATTGGCACACCGAACAATGGCACACCGCCGACAACCCGGACCCCGGCCTCCATCCGCTGCCGATCGACCCACCGTGGCTGCAGACGCCAACTCCGCAACTGATCTACGCCAACGTGCTGTTCGACAACACGCGGCGTTACCTGGTCGGCGAACACACCGAAGCCATGGCCACGCTGGCCGAACAACGCGACGTCGATGAATGGTTGTGGGGTTTGGTGCAACTGACGCTCTTGTGGGGCTGGCAACAACCGGAGCAAGTGAATTTCCTGCTGACTCGCTGTTTGCAGTTACCGGACTATCGACCACCCAAAACATGGCTGCCCCAACCCGGAGAAGATCCAGCAATGCACTTTGAGCGGGTCTATCAGGAAGCGTTGTGTTGGCAGGGAGACATTGGCAGATGAGGCATTTGAAATACGGGTTGATGCTGAGTGGTTGCCTGGGATTGATCGCGGGTTGTGCGGCTGTGGAGACACCGAGCTCGTTTACGTTTGTTCCGGATTTTCCGCCGGATTTTACTTATGACCTGACAGCAGCCTACGTACCCGGCAAAGGCGAAACATGCTCGGTGCCGGGCGGTAAAGGCACTGAGGTCGGGTTCAATAAAACCAACATGAAGTACCAAAGCCCTTCCGAAATTGAACTCTACAGAACCGTGAGTGGCTGCCCGCTTGCGCTGAATCGAGTGGAAATCAAGATAATCGGCGTCATTGGCAGAGACCAGAAACGCACCTACTCGAGCTACGACTATGCGTCGTTCGCCGTGCGCCCGGCGTTGCAGGAGCGGCATAGGGGGAGTATCGACGATGACGGCGCGGGGAGGTTTTTCGGTGAGTGCCAATGGCTGTTTAGGACTGTTGGTCCCAAACGCTATATCACCAAAATCCTGACCTGCAAAAGGATGGATTCGCAGGGGAATCTTGGCCGAGGCCATCCTTTTACGGCGTACACGCTGACTGAGCTACCAGGGAAGACCGTAGAACTGCAGATCAGGTTAGCTGCGGAAGAGGAGCCTTACATGGGCGATACATGGGTCAAAGTACCCGGCGGATGGAAGCGATGCATGGGGAAAGGCTTTGAGGATCAACATGCATTTTGTTACGGCAATCAAACTGACTTCAGCACGTTCCGGATGGTTGATGAAAGAGTCTGCACCATCTACCCGGGTTGCACAGAGAATGCGGAAGAAAAGCCATGAACGACCGGAAAGAACTCAATCGGCGGCAAACGCTCCCGCGAATTAAACGAGCCCTCTTCGCCAGTACTCTCGGCGGTGCTCTCACTCTGATTTCAGGCTGTTCGGCGGTAGACAAGCCAAACTCCTTCACCTTTATTCCGGACTTCCCACCTGACTTCAAATACGAGCTCAAGGCTATCTACCTGCCTGCCGCAGGTGAAACCTGCCACGTGCCCGGAAAGCCGGTTTTCTGGGTGAGCTTCAATAAACCCACCATGGAATATGTAAACACTGCGGAAATCGAGTTGTACAAAACCGTCAGCGATTGTCCGTTGGCGCTCAACAAAGTGGAAATCAAGGTCATCGGCTTTTATGGAAAAGGCCGAAGCAACTTCAGCATGGACTACGCCTCGATTTTCGTGCGTCCAGAGTTGCTGGAACGAATAAAGGGCACATTCAACGAGGACGGCCTGGGTGAGTTTACAGGCGAATGCATGTGGTTTTTTCGGACAGTCAGCCCCAAGCGTAACCTAATAAAAATGTTGAGATGCAAAGGTATGGATGCACAGGGAAAAGTGCTGCGAACGAGACCTTTTGCCGCGTACACGCTGACGCAACTTGGGGGCAAAACAGTGACGATGAAAGTCAGGTTGGCAAGTGAAGAGCTACCCGCCATCGGCGATACGTGGGTGAAAGTGCCTGATGGCTGGAAGCGCTGTATGGGTGACAACTTCCAGGATCAATACGCTTTTTGCTACGGCAACGATAGAGATTTCAGCACTTTCAAGATGGTCGATGGGCGGGTTTGCACCATCTACCCGGGATGCACCGAGCAAGGGACGCCATGAACATCGAGACTCTCTCAGCGACTGATTTGCGCTTCATGCGGGGCGACATATATGCCTGCCCTAAACGCAGCCATCGGACCAGCTTCCAGCTAGTGGACGAGTTCGGCGACGGTAAGCCGTACGCTGGTCTGTCTTACGAAGTGATTGATTACGAAGACACGATCTATACCGGGAAGCTTGATGCGACTGGATCTGCAGAGATTGCCGATCACTATTGCGGTCCAGTAATACTCAAATTGAAAAGCCGCTATCAAGGTAGCGAGAAATCCTACACCTTTTTGCAGAAGCGTCCCCACTACCCCCTCCCCATCACCGAGCTCCAGGTCCGCGCCGAAAAAACCCGCTTCTTCCACAAAACCGGCGTTCGCACCCAAGCCAATCCCGCCAGGGAGCTGGCCGAAACCGATGCGTACTGTCAGGTCGAAGTCAGTGAACTGGTCAAACACATCGCCCACCTGCCGCCGCTGGCTGCTCGTCGCGACCCTCCGAAGAGGGCGGCGCACAAGCTCATGCGATCGGCGGCGATGTCCAGAGACTTCACACTCGTCGATAAAACTTCTGCGGGTGGCGGACTGCACGCAATCCTGAGTCCCGCGCAAATGGCCACCGTCGAGCTGGGGTTTTCCCCGCCACCGCCCAATGGCGTTGCGCTGCTGCCGAACAAGCACCATGTGCTGGAAGTACGGCCGATGAGAGCGCTACGGCCAATGCTGTCAACAGGCGAGGCGTTCTGCGCGCTCAACCTTTATCAGCTGTCGGTGATGGCGACGCTGAGCTACACCGATTTCGGACAGGAACCCAACACTCAACCGGTGCAGACCGACACGGTAAGCTTTCCGCTACAGCCCAGCAGCGGCAACTGGTTCGGCCACGCGCTGCCGCAGTTCAACGAGTTGTGGAAGGTCGATGACTCGCAAACGCAGAAATACTACCCCCTGTACGAAGACGTGCCGTATTCGAAACGCCTGGAAGTGGTGCCGTTCGACCCGAACCTTTACCCCGAAGTGAACGACCCGGCGTTGGGCGACGAACAAGAACACCCGGCCAAGTTGCACTGTCTCGATGACCGTAACAAAGACAACAGTACTGATACCCAAGCTTTCATCTGCCACCACGACGAACTGATCCTGATCAGCGTACGCGGTACCAGTGAGATCTGGCCCGACGGCCGGCGTGACGGCGATGCCTATCAGGTTCCCTTTGCCGAAGGCGAAGGCAAAGTGCACCGCGGTTTCTACGGTGGAGCTTTGGCGGCTTATCCATTCATCGTGACTTATCTGGAAAAATTCTACAGTGGGCAAAAGCTGCTGATCACGGGTCACAGTCTGGGCGGTGCAGTTGCACTGATCCTGTCCGAGATGCTGAGACGCAACCTGGAGTTCTCCCCGGATATCGTGCTCTACACCTACGGCGCCCCCCGCGCCGGCGACACCACCTTCATCGAAAGCGCGAAGTCGCTGGTGCACCACCGCATCGTCAATCAGAACGATCCGGTGCCGAGCGTGCCGGCGACCTGGATGAATACCTTCGCCGAGCCTGTACCGATGTACGGAGCCAACGCCGGAGTGCTGGCTCTTAATCCGGTCGCCGGCCTCGGGCTCCTGATCTGGGGAATGACCAACATAATGGGTGACGACTATGGGCATCACGGTGCCTTGCGCCATTTCATGCCGGTTGAGTTCGACAAGAACCATCGGTCTTCCATTCTTTGGGAACCGGGTTGCAGCACGATCATTGATCACGGCTGCGCCCAGGCCTTGCGTGCGACCAACGGTTTGCCCGAGCGCGAATCGTTTTTGCGGCAATTGCGTTCCGCAGGTCATCACTCAATGGTCGGCAGCTATATACCCGGCTGCTGGGCCAGCTTGCGCCGTTGGCAGGAAGCGCTGCGGCTCAAGCGTGCGCTGGTAACCGATCGCGAGTTTGAGTGGGTCAGCAGCGCCCTGAAAAATATCCGGGAACAGCTGCGCGCTGTCAGGCGCGATCTCGAAAGCAACCATCGCTCCTACGTGCGAGAGCAGGAGTTCACCCACAAAACGCTGATACTCATTCAGGAGATCGACAAGATCAGCATGACCGAGGCCCGCCTGAAAGCACTGCGCGGCCAACGCATAACCGAGGCTGATGTTTACGGCAGCTTCGCCGACCAGCCCGAATGGGTCGAGGAAAGTCTGCTGCGCTGGAACGCCAACCCGGAAAACCTCATCCAGGAACAATTGGCGATGACTCCGCCCGCCGCCGCAGACCACGATGCTGCAATCGCCGCGATGACCGGTGGGCGGGCGGTTGGCGCGCCGTTTCATCTGGATATTGATTCGATTGTGTAGCGTCATAACAACGCGCGGGCAAACCGTGGTTATGCCAGAATCCGAAGCCCGAAAATCGGCACCCCTACAACAGCTGGCATGGAGCTTCACCTCATGGAACTGAAACCACTCATTTTCGCCGCACTTCTGGGCCTTCCCTTCACCTCGGCATTCGCTGCCGCCCCTGCGCTGGAAGGTCATTACTATCTGACCGGGGCGATGGAAATGGGCGCCGAACTGTTGCTGCGCAAAGACGGCACCTTTGATGCGGGCGTTTCGTATGGCAGTGCCGACGGCTTCGCCAAAGGCACTTGGGCAGTGGAGAACCAGACAGTGCTGCTGAAAAGCCAAACCAAGGCTGCCTCGAACAGCGATCTGGGCGGCCTCTTCCAGGACCTGGAACTGGCTATCGAACCTGACTGCCTGGCCGTGGATTTCGGCAACGGCAAGGCATGCTTCCGTCGCCAGTAAGCCATCACACAGCCACAAAAAATGGGCACCCGACCGCAATCGGTGTGCCCATTTTTGTGATCGCGGTTCTCCCCGTCATTCAGGGGAACACGCCGCGATTATGGATTAACGCTGTCTTTCAACGATTTGCCTGGCTTGAACGCAACGGTGTTGCTGGCCTTGATCTTCACCGGTTCGCCGGTTTGCGGGTTTTTGCCGGTGCGGGCGCCGCGGTGGCGTTGCAGGAAGGTGCCGAAGCCGACCAGCGTTACGCTGTCCTTGCGGTGCAGGGCGCCGGTGATTTCTTCGAGGACGGCATTAAGGACGCGATTGGCCTGTTCTTTGGTCAGGTCCGCTTTTTCCGCTATGGCGGCGGCGAGTTCTGGTTTACGCATTAGTGAAGCCCCTTTGACGGTTTTTTGTTGTTATGTCCGTGCTGTTCTCGTTGGAACAGCGCCCAAGGCGCCGCAGGCTCTACTCTGCGGCAGACGGGAGTGAGAATGGCACGCGGATACGGGCGACGCCAGTCTCCCCGCGACCTTTGTCGGGGCAAAAGCGGGGTGTTTACGACAGAACGACCGGCATTTACGCCAGCAGGGCCGGAAGCTGTTTGTTCAGGGCGAGTTTTTCCATGACCGCGGCGCCGGTCAGCGCATAACCGAGCAACTGACCATCGGCATTGCGGCACAGCGCCTTGATGTCGGCGCCCTGCCCCTCAACCGTCCATACGCCTTCGCTGCCACGCGGCGGCGGCGAGACCACCAGCGGGCACACCGGGGTTTTCACGGTGATCGGCATCGGGCCGTAGCTGACCGCTGTCGGGTTTCCCGCCAGGGTCTGGGCCAGCGCTCGCGCGCAGCTCATAAGGGGCATGACGTACAACAGATTCAGCCCGTCGACCTCGGCGCAGTCGCCCAAGGCGTAGATATTGGTGTGGGACGTTTTAAGCTGCCGATCAACCATGACACCGCGATTGACCTGGAGCCCCGCCGCCGCTGCCAGATCGATGCGTGGGCGCAGGCCAATTGCCGAGACCACCACGTCGCAGGCGACGACCTGGCCGTCGGACAGGTGCGCTTCGAGGCCATCGGCAACTTTCTGCAGGCGGGTCAGCACCGGGCCGAGGTGAAATTTTGCGCCGAGACTTTCCAGCCCGGCCTGCACGGCGGCCGCAGCGGCCGGGTGCAGCAGAGTCGGCATGACCTGCTCGCACGGCGCGACCAGTTGCACTTCGTAGCCGCCGAGGATCAAGTCATTGGCGAACTCGCAACCGATCAGCCCAGCACCGAGCAACAGCACGCGCCGCTTGCCGGCCGCGGCCGCACGAAACCGTGCGTAGTCTTCCAGATCGTTGATCGGAAAGACCAGATCGGCAGCATCGCCTTCGATCGGCACACGCACGGTTTCCGCGCCCCAGGCGAGAATCAGGTCGCGGTAATACACCGCCTCTTCGCCGATCCACAGGCGTTTGTGGCCGGCATCGATGCCGCTGATGCGCGTGTGGGTGCGCACTTCGGCCTTCAACTGCTCGGCCATGGCACCGGGCTCGGCCATGCTCAGGCCGTCGGCATCCTTGTTCTTGCCGAAACCGGTGGAGAGCATCGGTTTGGAGTACGAGCGGCCGTCATCGGCGGTGATCAGCAGCAGCGGGGTTTCGCTGTCGAGCTTGCGAAACTCGCGGGCCAGGTTGTAGCCCGCCAGGCCAGTGCCGATGATGACGACAGGTGCGCTCATGCCTTACTCCTTGATTTCGCTTAGTTGATTTCGATCATTTCGAAGTCCATTTTGCCGACGCCGCAGTCCGGGCACAGCCAGTCTGCCGGCACGTCTTCCCAGCGGGTGCCCGGCGCAATGCCGTCATCCGGCCAGCCGTCGGCTTCGTTGTAGATCAGGCCACAGACGATGCATTGCCACTTTTTCATTCGGATACTTCCTCAAGGTTCAGGCGATTGCTGGCGCGGACAGTCGATGGGTGTTGCGCTGCCATCCGGCTCAGGGCGTTTTGTACTGAGGGTGCCCGACAGATGCAAGCCTGTTCGGCGCAACGGCCACCCGGATCGATCAATCTCGCCGCCTGCCATGGTAAGCTCGCCGCCTCATTTGCGGCCAATAATGACTCATTGTGCAACATTCAAATGCCTGCCCCGCCCCGCTCTGGCTGACCCAAAGCCGACTGTCACCCCGCCCCGATTCGTTGACCCTGGACTGGTTGTTCGACGAAGGTTCGCTGACCCGCCGCCTGACGCGACTGTCCAGCGATGGCTTCAGCGTGACGCCGTTGTTCGAAGGCTGGGCCACCCTGCGCAGCGACGAATGCGCGGCGCTGGAGCTGGCAGAAGGCAGCGAAGGCTGGGTGCGCGAGGTGTATCTGCGTGGCCACGGCGAGGCTTGGGTGTTCGCCCGCAGCGTCGCCTCGCGTGCGGCATTGCAGGGTGACGGCTTGCACATGGACGAACTCGGCAGCCGCTCGCTGGGCGAACTGCTGTTTTGCGACCAGGCGTTTCAGCGCCGCGCCCTCGAGGTTTGCCACTACCCTGAAGACTGGCTGCCAATAGATGTCAGAGCGCCTGAACTGTGGGGACGGCGCTCGCGTTTCGACCGTGGCGCGCTGAGCGTGCTGGTTGCGGAAATCTTCCTGCCGAGCCTGTGGCGTGCCGCTCGCGCCCATCCGGAGAACTGCTGATGTATCAGAGCCTGCTCAAGTCCCTGAACCGCTTGAACCCGCGCGCCTGGGATTTCATTCAGTTGACCCGCATGGACAAGCCGATCGGTATCTATCTGCTGTTGTGGCCGACATTGTGGGCGTTGTGGATTGCCGGCAAGGGCTCGCCGTCATTGGCCAACGTGGTGATTTTTGTCCTCGGTGTGGTGCTGACCCGCGCCGGTGGTTGCGTGATCAACGACTGGGCCGATCGCAAGGTCGACGGCCATGTCAAACGCACCGCGCAGCGCCCCTTGGCCAGCGGCAGGATCAGCTCGAAAGAAGCGCTGATATTCTTTGCCGTGCTGATGGGCATCAGTTTTCTGCTGGTGCTGTGCACCAACGCGCCGACCATCTGGCTGTCACTGGGTGGTCTGGCGCTGGCCTGCACCTATCCATTCATGAAGCGCTACACCTATTACCCGCAAGTTGTGCTGGGCGCCGCGTTCTCGTGGGGCATGCCGATGGCGTTCACTGCCGAGACCGGTGAGTTGCCGGCAGCGGCGTGGCTGCTGTGGATTGCCAACCTGTTGTGGACGGTGGGTTATGACACCTACTACGCAATGACCGACCGCGATGACGACCTGAAGATCGGGGTGAAATCCACGGCGATCCTGTTTGGCGAGGCGGACCGGGTGATCATTCTCAGCCTGCAGGCGCTGTCGTTGGGTTGCCTGATGCTGGCGGGGTCGAAATTCGAGCTGGGAATGTGGTTTCACCTCGGCTTGCTGGTGGCGGCTGGCTGTTATGCGTGGGAGTTCTGGTACACCCGCGATCGCGATCGGATGCGTTGCTTCAAGGCGTTCTTGCACAATCATTGGGCCGGGCTGGCAATTTTTGTCGGGATCGTCGTGGATTACGCGCTGCGCTAAACCCAAATCAGTGTAGGCCTTCGCCTGCTCGCGATAGCGGTGTGTCAGTTAACGAAAATGCGGCTGACACACCGCTATCGCGAGCAGGCGAAGGCCTACACGGGACCATGGCTATTTGGCTTTGGCGACTTTCCAGGCGCCGTCCATCTTGCCGTCGCCGGTCATGTCGCCGGCCTTCTTGTCCATCACGAAGGTGTACAGCGGCATGCCCTGGTAAGCCCACTGCATCGAGCCGTCGTCACGCTTGACCACCGTCCAGTCGCCCATCGATTTGTCACCCGCCTGCGCCATCAATGGCGGCCAGTTCGCTGCGCATTTGTCATTGCACGCTGACTTGCCGGCGGAGTCCTTGGCGAATGTGTACAGGGTCATGCCTTTGTGGTCGGTGAACATGCCGTCCTTCTCCATCGCCGGATCGGCAGCCATGGCCAGGCCAGGCAACGCCAGGGCCGCGGCCACCAGCAGGGCTTTGAAAGAAGCAGTCATCTGAGTCATGGAAACCTTCTTTTGTGGTTGTCAGGATTCGGACTTAGAGCTTAGTCCAGGATGGTCAAACTTGTTGGCGGGCAGAAATACTGTCACACGACTGCAATAATTCCGTTATCTAATGCGGCGCAAGACAGTTAAATGACAAGAGGATTAAGGCATGGTTGGCAGGAGCATTCTGATCGTCGACGACGAAGCGCCCATTCGCGAAATGATCGCCGTGGCGTTGGAAATGGCCGGCTATGACTGCCTCGAGGCAGAGAACTCACAGCAGGCCCACGCCATCATCGTCGACCGCAAACCGGACCTGATCCTGCTCGACTGGATGCTGCCCGGCACGTCCGGCATCGAACTGGCCCGACGCCTCAAGCGTGACGAGCTGACCGGGGACATCCCGATCATCATGCTCACCGCCAAGGGCGAAGAGGACAACAAGATCCAGGGTCTGGAAGTCGGCGCTGACGACTACATCACCAAACCGTTTTCCCCGCGCGAGCTGGTCGCCCGCCTCAAGGCGGTGCTGCGCCGCGCCGGCCCGACCGACGGCGAAGCGCCGATCGAAGTCGGTGGTCTGCTGCTCGACCCGATCAGCCACCGCGTGACCATCGACGGCAAACCGGCCGAGATGGGCCCGACCGAATACCGCCTGCTGCAATTCTTCATGACCCACCAGGAACGCGCCTACACCCGCGGCCAGTTGCTGGATCAGGTCTGGGGCGGCAACGTCTATGTCGAAGAGCGCACCGTCGACGTGCACATTCGCCGCCTGCGCAAGGCCCTCGGCGATGCTTACGAAAATCTGGTACAAACCGTGCGCGGTACGGGCTATCGGTTCTCCACAAAAGCATAAAAAAGCAGCTGCAAGCTTCTAGCTATAAGCGGCAAGTGAAAGCCGATCCGCTTTAGCTTGCAGCTTGTAGCTTGAAACTTGACGCTGCGGCTAAGGACGCCCCTGTGAATCAAAACTGGCATGGCACCCTGATTCGCCACATGCTGCTACTGGTCACCGCGTGCCTGGTGATCGGGCTGATCAGCGGCTATTACGGCTGGAGCCTCGCGGTGGGCCTGGGTCTGTATCTGGCCTGGACGCTCAAGCAATTGCTGCGTCTGCACGAATGGCTGCGCCAACACCAGCCCGATGAAGCGCCGCCCGATGGCTACGGTCTATGGGGCGAAGTGTTCGACAGCATCTACCACCTGCAACGCCGCGACCAACGGGTGCGCGGGCGCCTGCAAGCGGTGATCGACCGGGTGCAGGAATCCACCGCGGCACTCAAAGACGCAGTGATCATGCTCGACAGCGACGGCAACCTGGAATGGTGGAACCGCGCCGCTGAAACCCTGCTCGGCCTCAAGACCCCACAAGACAGCGGCCAACCGGTAACCAACCTGGTGCGGCATCCGCGCTTCAAGGAATATTTCGAGCAGGACAACTTCGCCGAGCCGCTGGAAATCCCTTCGCCGACCAACGATCGCGTGCGCATTCAGCTGTACCTGACCCGCTACGGCAACAACGAGCACCTGATGCTGGTGCGCGATGTCACGCGCATCCATCAACTGGAGCAAATGCGCAAAGACTTCATCGCTAACGTTTCCCACGAACTGCGCACACCGCTGACGGTGATCTGCGGCTATCTGGAAACCCTGCTCGATAACGTCGAAGAAGTGAACCCGCGCTGGAGCCGGGCTTTGCAGCAGATGCAACAACAGGGCGGGCGCATGCAGACGCTGCTCAACGACTTGCTGCTGCTGGCCAAGCTCGAAGCGACCGATTACCCGTCGGACAACCAGCCGGTACAGATCGATACACTGCTGCAGTCGATCACCAGCGACGCCCAGCAATTGTCTGGCGCGAAGAATCAGCACATCACGCTGGAAGCCAATGCCGGCGTGCTGCTCAAGGGCAGCGAAGCGGAGTTGCGCAGTGCGTTTTCCAATCTGGTGTTCAACGCGGTCAAGTACACCCCGGCCGAAGGCAACATTCGCATTCGCTGGTGGGGCGACGATCAAGGCGCGCACCTGAGCGTGCAGGATTCGGGCATCGGCATCGACAGCAAACATCTGCCGCGCCTGACCGAGCGCTTCTATCGCGTCGATTCCAGCCGCAACTCCAACACCGGCGGCACCGGCCTCGGTCTGGCCATCGTCAAACATGTGTTGCTGCGCCATCGCGCGCGCATGGAGATCAGCAGCGTGCCCGGCCACGGCAGTACGTTCACCTGCCATTTCGCCCCGGCCCAGGTGGCCAGCGCACGGGCGATCGGCGCCGCCGAGTGATGCCGCCCGGCACACGCCACTAGGCAATTGCCAAGTCAGCAGCTACATTGGCTGACTTGCGCCTGCCTTTCAGGCGCTGTTTTCCCTTACTTTCGAATCACACGGAACCTGCAAAACTCCATCATGGACCCTTCCCCTGGCTTGTCCCTCGCTACCATTTTCGCCGACTTCGGCATGATTCTTTTTGCTCTGATCCTGGTACTGCTCAACGGTTTTTTCGTTGCGGCGGAATTTGCCATGGTCAAACTGCGCTCGACCCGGGTCGAAGCCATCGCCGAGCAGCACGGCTGGCGCGGGCATATCCTGCGCACCGTGCACAGTCAGCTCGATGCCTATCTCTCGGCGTGCCAGTTGGGTATCACCCTCGCCTCCCTCGGCCTGGGCTGGGTCGGTGAGCCGGCGTTCGCGCATATCCTCGAACCGCTGTTGAGCGCGATCGGCGTCGATTCGCCGGAGATCGTCAAAGGCGTCTCGTTTTTCACCGCGTTTTTCATCATTTCCTATCTGCATATCGTGGTCGGTGAACTCGCGCCGAAGTCGTGGGCGATCCGCAAACCCGAGTTGCTGTCGCTGTGGACCGCGGTGCCGCTGTACCTGTTCTATTGGGCGATGTATCCGGCGATCTACCTGCTCAACGCCAGCGCCAACGCGATCCTGCGTATCGCAGGGCAAGGCGAACCCGGCCCGCACCATGAACACCATTACAGCCGCGAAGAACTGAAACTGATCCTGCACTCCAGCCGCGGTCAGGATCCGAGCGACCAAGGCATGCGCGTACTGGCCTCGGCGGTGGAAATGGGCGAACTGGAAGTGGTCGACTGGGCCAACTCCCGGGAAGACCTGATCACTCTGGAATTCAACGCACCGCTGAAGGAAATCCTGGCGATGTTCCGTCGCCACAAGTTCAGCCGCTATCCGGTGTACGACAGCGAACGCCAAGAGTTCGTCGGCCTGCTGCACATCAAGGATCTGCTGCTGGAACTGGCCGCGCTGGACCACATTCCCGAGTCGTTCAACCTGGCCGAACTGACCCGTCCGCTGGAGCGTGTGTCGCGGCACATGCCGCTGTCGCAGTTGCTGGAACAGTTCCGCAAGGGCGGCTCGCACTTCGCCGTGGTCGAGGAGGCTGATGGCAACATCATCGGCTACCTGACCATGGAAGACGTGCTGGAAGTGCTGGTCGGCGATATTCAGGACGAACACCGCAAGGCTGAGCGCGGCATTCTCGCCTATCAGCCGGGCAAGCTGCTGGTCCGTGGCGATACTCCGTTGTTCAAGGTCGAGCGCCTGCTGGGCATCGACCTGGACCACATCGAAGCGGAAACCCTCGCCGGGCTGGTCTATGAAACCCTCAAACGCGTGCCGGAAGAGGAAGAAGTGCTGGAAGTCGAAGGCCTGCGCATCATCATCAAGAAGATGAAAGGGCCGAAGATTGTGCTGGCCAAGGTGTTGATGCTGGATTGATGGGCTGATCCGGGACCGCGCCGCTTCTTTCGCGAGCAGGCTCGCTCCCACATTGGAATGCATTTCAACTGTGGGAGCGAGCCTGCTCGCGAAGGGGCTTGCATGGTCAACACATCACTGCTTGCCCAACGCAAAGTTGGGCAACGCCCCCAACGGCTGGTTGAACTGATACGGGATCGACACCAGCCCTTCGCCGGTATTGCGCTGCACCACGAAGTGCAGGTGCGGGCCGCTGCTGTTGCCAGTGTTGCCAGACAGCGCCAGCGGACTGCCGACCTTGACCCGTTGCCCCTCACGCACACTCACCGAGCCCTGTTTCAGGTGCAGGTACACGCCCATCGTGCCGTCATCGTGCAGCACCCGCACGAAATTGCCCGACGCATCGGTGCCGCGCCCGCTCTGTGAGTTTTCAGTCTTGACCACCACCCCGGCCCGCGCGGCAATGATAGGCGTGCCCACCGGCATGGCGATGTCCATGGCGTAGCGATTCTTCGGCCCGTAGTGGCTGTACTGGCCGTTGGCGCCCTGGCTCAGGCGAAACGGCCCGCCACGCCACGGCAGTGGATAGCGATAGCTCTGCGCCGCGCCAGCGGGGTCGCCCAGCGAATAATGGAACTGCGGCGAATACACCAGCGGCTTGCTGGCGGAAATCGCCGTCAGCAGCGCCAGCCGCGTGTTGCTGCGCGCGGGCAGCACCCGGCGAATGGTTTGCGCCGGTGCGCCGCGCACGTTGCTCAGGCCGGTGAATGCCAGGGCGATCTCGACCGGCGCGTACAGATCGTTGCGCACGAACACCACGTCGGTGCCTTTCTGCTTTTTGATGTCGAGGTACACCTGGCGCTCCAGGCGCTCGACCATGCGGTCCTGAAACACGAACACCTGTGCGCCTTTGCTCGGCCGGTCGCTGTAGGAAACCACGCCGTTGGCATCGGTGGATTTATAGATGGTCATGGCCACTGCCGAGGTGGAGGCCAGAAAGACAGCACAGAGAAACAGCAGGCGCGCGAGCATGGGCAAGGATCTGTCGAAAGAAGGCCTGGAAATGAGCCTAGCAGGTGAAGCAGACCAGGCTAGTCGACAGATGTTGCAAATAGGCAGTGCAGGAGCTGATCGTTCCCACGCTCTGCGTGGGAATGCCTCAATCGGACGCTCCGCGTCCTCTGCGTAAGGGACGCAGAGCGTCCCGAGCTGCATTCCCACGCAGAGCGTGGGAACGATCATTGTCAGGCGACGAAGATCACGCGCCGGGGACGAAATGCTTCTGCGCCGTGCCACGGGCAATCAGGCGGGAGATGTAGTCGAGCTTCTGCGCGTCCTGATCGACGAAGCGGAACGTCAGTTGTAGCCATTCGCTGTCTGGCTTCTGCTCAACCGCGACAACCGCGTGCAGGTAACCGTTGAGGCGCGCGACTTCGGCGTTGTCGCCCTGCTCCAGATCGAGCACGGCGCTGTCGAGGATCTGCGGCAGGGTCTCGGTGCGCTTCACCACCAGCAGCGCTTCCTTGATGCTCAGTGCCTTGATCACGCATTGCTGGGTGCCGCTCGGCAGGCGCAACTGGCCCTGACCGCGACCACCGACCGGCGCTTTCGACGCGGCAGGTGCCTGCACCGGCGGCGCGTTGAGCAAACCGCGCGATGGCGCAGCAGCGGCTGCCGGAGCCGCCGCAGCAGGCTTGGCAAACGGGTTGGCCGCCGCAGCCGGGGCAGCACCGACCACCGCAGGCTTGCCGCCGGTCAGTGCGCTCAGCGAATCGTTGCCGAACGCCGAGTTCATCTTGGTCGGCGCGCTGTTCATCAGGGTGTCGAGCTTGCCGACCTTGTTCAGCGCCTGCTTGACCTTGGTCAGCAACTGTTCATTGGTGAATGGCTTGCTGACGTAGCCGGACACACCAGCCTGAATCGCCTGCACGACGTTTTCCTTGTCGCCCCGGCTGGTCACCATGACGAACGGCATGGTCTTGAGATTGTCCTGCTCGCGGCACCAGGTCAGCAGCTCGAGGCCGGACATTTCCGGCATTTCCCAATCGCACAACACCAGGTCGAAAGCTTCTCTGGCCAGCATGGCCTGGGCCTTTTTGCCGTTCACGGCGTCCTCGGTGCGGATCCCCGGGAAGTAATTACGCAGGCACTTTTTCACCAGGTCACGAATGAACGAAGCATCGTCCACGACCAACACACTGATCTTGCTCATCCAACACCCCTATTAAAATCCCGGCAAGCATAACGCTGGCTGATGGCACATTGCCAAAACTCTTCAGTCACGCCGGGACTTTTCGTTCGCGGGTGCTGCTTTTTAATTCGCTTTTCAATTCGGCCGCCTGTGAAAAGCACAAACAAAAACGCCCGGCCAAAGGGCCGGGCGCTTTTCTCAGGCAATCTTACTTATCGTCAGTTTCGCCCGGAACATTAGCGGTTTCGGCACTGGTGCCTTCAACTTCTTCCTTCATGCGCTTGAGGCCCATGTGCCGCACGTCGGTGCCGCGGACCAGGTAGATCACCAGTTCCGAGATGTTGCGCGCGTGATCGCCGATGCGCTCCAGCGAACGCAGGACCCAGATGATGCTCAGCACCCGCGAGATAGAGCGCGGGTCTTCCATCATGTAGGTCGCCAGCTCGCGCAGGGCGGTTTTGTATTCGCGGTCGATGATCTTGTCGTACTGCGCCACCGACAGTGCCAGATCGGCGTCGAAACGCGCGAACGCGTCCAGCGCATCGCGGACCATGTTGCGCACCTGGTCGCCGATGTGGCGAACCTCGACGTAACCGCGCGGCGCTTCGCCTTCTTCGCACAACTGGATGGCACGGCGGGCGATCTTGGTCGCTTCGTCGCCGATGCGCTCAAGGTCGATCACCGACTTGGAAATGCTGATGATCAGACGCAAGTCCGACGCTGCCGGCTGACGACGAGCAAGAATGCGCAGGCATTCTTCGTCGATGTTGCGTTCCATCTGGTTGATCTGGTCGTCGATCTCGCGCACTTGCTGAGCCAGACCGGAGTCGGCCTCGATCAGCGCCGTGACGGCGTCGTTGACCTGCTTCTCGACCAGCCCGCCCATGGCCAGCAGGTGGCTGCGCACTTCTTCCAGTTCGGCGTTGAACTGCGCGGAAATGTGATGGGTTAAACCTTCCTTCGAAATCATGATTTGCTCCGCAAAAGCCATGAGCTGCAAGCTACAAGCTGCAAGCTGATTTGTGTCGTACTCGAACCGCTCTTTCTTGCCGCTTGAAGCTTGCGGCTTGCAGCTGTTCGGTCAGCCATAGCGACCGGTGATGTAGTCTTCGGTCTGCTTCTTCGCCGGATTGGTGAACAGGGTATCGGTATCGCCGAATTCCACCAGTTTGCCCATGTACATGAACGCCGTGTAGTCGGACACCCGCGCCGCCTGCTGCATGTTGTGCGTGACGATAACGATGGTGAACTTGGATTTCAGCTCGTAGATCAGCTCTTCGACCTTCAGCGTCGAGATCGGGTCGAGTGCCGAGCACGGTTCGTCGAGCAGCAAAACTTCCGGTTCAACCGCGATGGTACGGGCGATCACCAGACGCTGTTGCTGACCACCGGACAGGCCAAGCGCCGAATCATGCAGACGGTCTTTGACTTCGTCCCACAGCGCCGCGCCCTTCAATGCCCACTCAACCGCTTCGTCGAGGATGCGCTTCTTGTTGATGCCCTGGATACGCAGGCCGTACACCACGTTTTCGTAGATGGTCTTCGGGAACGGGTTGGGCTTCTGGAACACCATGCCGACGCGACGACGCAGCTCGGCAACGTCTTCGCCCTTGCGATAGATGTTGTTGCCGTACAGGTTGATCGCGCCTTCAACGCGGCAGCCGTCAACCAGATCGTTCATGCGGTTGAAGGTGCGCAGCAAAGTCGACTTGCCGCAACCGGACGGGCCGATGAACGCGGTCACGCGCTGCTTCGGAATGTTCATGCTGACGTCGAACAGCGCTTGTTTCTCGCCGTAGTACAGGCTCAGGCCGGGCACTTCGATGGCCACGGTTTCCTGCTCGAGGTTCAGGCTCTGCTTGTCGCGGCCCAGGGCAGACATGTTGATGCCGTGGCTGTGTGTTTCGTGCTGCATGGGTCTCACTCCGTTCGTAGCTGCAAGCTTCTGGCTGCAAGCTGCAAGTTTGAGCAAAAGCGGCTTGTGGCTTGCCGCTTGTGGCTAATGGCTTTAGCTATCCAGTGCTTTGTACTTTTCGCGCAGGTGGTTGCGGATATACACCGCCGACAGGTTCAACGTCGCGATCACCAGCACCAGCAACAGCGCCGTGGCGTACACCAGCGGACGGGCCGCTTCGACGTTCGGGCTCTGGAAGCCGACGTCATAGATGTGGAAGCCCAGGTGCATGATCTTCTGGTCCAGGTGCAGGTACGGGTAGTTGCCATCCACTGGCAGCGACGGCGCCAGTTTCACCACGCCCACCAGCATCAGCGGCGCCACTTCACCGGCGGCACGGGCCACGGCGAGGATCATGCCGGTCATCATTGCCGGGCTGGCCATCGGGATAACGATCTTCCACAGCGTCTCGGCCTTGGTTGCGCCCAGTGCCAGCGAACCTTCACGCACGGTACGCGGGATCCGCGCCAGACCTTCTTCGGTCGCCACGATCACTACCGGCACTGCCAGCAGCGCCAGCGTCAGCGAGGCCCACAGCAGACCCGGCGTACCAAAGGTCGGTGCCGGTAGTGCTTCAGGGAAGAACAAGCGGTCAACCGAACCACCGAGCACGTAGACGAAGAAGCCCAGACCGAACACGCCGTAAACGATCGCCGGTACACCGGCAAGGTTGTTTACCGCGATACGAATCACACGCGTCAGGGTGTTCTGTTTGGCGTATTCACGCAGGTACACCGCCGCCAGTACGCCGAACGGGGTGACGATCATCGCCATGATCAGGGTCATCATCACGGTGCCGAAGATCGCCGGGAAGATCCCGCCCTCGGTGTTCGCTTCACGCGGGTCATCCGAGAGGAATTCCCAGATCTTGCTGAAGTAGAAGCCGACCTTGGTCAACGTGCTCATGCCGTTCGGCTGGTAGGCATGCACGACTTTGCCCAGACCGATTTCGATTTCCTTGCCGTTGGCGTCACGGGCGGTCAAGGCGTCGCGGTTGAACTGTGCATGCAGATCGGACAGACGCGCTTCGATGTCTTTGTAGCGCGCGTCCAGCTCGGCGCGCTCGGATTCCATGTCCGCTTGCGCGGTGGCGTCGAGCTTGCCTTCCAGCTCGAGTTTGCGACCGTGCAGACGGATGCGCTCGAGGCCGGCGTTGATCGCGCCAATGTCGGTTTTTTCCAGCGTCTTCAGTTGAGCCGCGAGATCGTTGACCCGATCGATGCGCGCTTGCAGCTCAGGCCATGCGGCCTCGCCTTCGGCGATGACCTTGCCGTCCTGTTTGACGTTGACCAGGTAGCCGTAGAAATTGCCCCACTCGCGACGCTCGATCGCCATCAACTCGGGCGGCGTGGTCTGCTTGGTCAGCCAGTCGCCGACGATCCACGTGAAGTCGTTGCCGTTCAGGTCGCGGTTGCCGACCTTGACCAGCTCGCGGGTCATGAATTCCGGACCTTCGTCAGGCACCGGCAGGCCGGCACTCTTCAGACGGGCACGCGGCACTTCTTCTTTCTGCACCACTTCGCCGACGATCAGGTGATTGGCCTGGCCGGGTACGTCGTAATGCGCGTGGATCAGGTCCGCCGGCCAGAAGTGACCGAGACCGCGCACGGCAATCACCGCCAACAGGCCAATGGTCATGATGACCGCGATGGACACCGCGCCACCGCTGATCCAGACGCCCGGGGCGCCGCTCTTGAACCATCCTTTCAGGGAGTTCTGTTTCACAGACTTCTACCTTTGCTTAAAGCGACGAGTATTTCTTGCGCAGACGCTGACGAATCAGTTCTGCCAGGGTGTTCATGACGAAGGTGAACAGCAGCAGCACCAGCGCCGAGAGGAACAGCACGCGGTAGTGGCTGCCGCCGACTTCCGATTCAGGCATTTCCACTGCAACGTTGGCGGCCAGGGTGCGCAGGCCTTCGAACAGGTTCATTTCCATGACCGGGGTGTTACCGGTGGCCATCAGCACGATCATGGTTTCACCGACTGCGCGGCCCATGCCGATCATCAGCGCCGAGAAAATCCCCGGACTGGCGGTAAGGATGACCACGCGAGTCATGGTCTGCCACGGTGTAGCACCGAGGGCCAGCGAACCGAGGGTCAGGCCGCGTGGCACGCTGAACACGGCGTCTTCAGCGATCGAGTAGATGTTCGGGATCACCGCGAAACCCATGGCCAGGCCGACCACCAGAGCGTTGCGCTGGTCGTAGGTGATGCCCAGGTCGTGGGAAATCCACATGCGCATGTCGCCGCCGAAGAACCAGTTCTCCATGAACGGGCTCATGTACAGCGACAGCCAGCCCACGAACAGGATCACCGGAATCAGCAGTGCACTTTCCCAGCCGTCCGGGACTTTCAGGCGGATCGATTCAGGCAGGCGGCTGAAGGTGAAACCGGCGACGAGGATGCCGATCGGCAACAGCATCAGCAGGCTGAAGATGCCCGGCAGATGCCCTTCCACATACGGCGCGAGGAACAGACCGGCGAAGAAACCGAGGATCACCGTCGGCATGGCTTCCATCAGTTCGATCACCGGCTTGACCTTGCGGCGCATGCCCGGGGCCATGAAGTACGCGGTATAGATCGCAGCGGCAACGGCCAGTGGCGCGGCCAGCAGCATCGCGTAGAACGCGGCTTTCAGGGTGCCGAAGGTCAGTGGCGACAGGCTCAGTTTCGGCTCGAAATCGGTGTTGGCGGCGGTCGATTGCCAGACGTACTTGGGCTCGTCGTAGTTCTCGTACCAGACCTTGCTCCACAACGCGCTCCACGACACTTCCGGGTGCGGGTTGTCGAGCAGCAACGGTTGCAGCTTGCCGCCGGCTTCGACGATCACCCGGTTGGCGCGCGGCGACAGACCGAACAGGCCCTGGCCGTCGACAACCTGATCGACCAGCAGCGTGCGGTGCGCGGTGCTGTGAAACACCCCAAGCTTGCCGCTGGCGTCGAGGGCGAGGAAGCCTTTGCGGCGTTCTTCGGCAGCGATTTCAACGATGGGCGTGCTGCCCATCTGGAACGTGCGAATCTGCTTCAGGCGCTGCTCGCCATCGGTGTCACGGGCCATGAACCACTGGGCAAGACCGCCCTTGGAGTCGCCGATGATCAGCGAGATACCACCGACCAGTTGCGTGGTCGCGGTGACTTCGGCGTCAGCATTTTCCAGCAGCTTGTAGCGACCGTTGAGGCTCTTGTCGCGCAGGCTGAAGACATCGGCCTGAGCGCGACCGTTGACCACGTACAGCCACTGCTGACGCGGGTCGACGAAGATGTTTTTCACCGGCTCAGTCATCTGCGGCAGATCGATACGCTGCTGCTCGTTGGTGACTTCGCCGGTCATCAGGTTTTCTTCGCTGGTCAGCGACAGAACATTGAGTTGCGAACCGGTAGAGCCCACCAGCATCAGGGTCGTATCGGTGGCATTGAGGCTGACATGCTCCAGCGCGCCGCCGCTTTCGTTCAGCGCAATCGGTGTCTCACCGTACGGGTACTCGATGGCCGGCGTGATGGTTTTCTTGCCATCGGGGTAGCTGACTTTATAGGTGTGACGGAACACCAGCGCCTGACCGTTGGACAGGCCCACGGCCACCAGCGGATGACCCGGTTGATCTTCACCGATGGACGTCACGCTGGCGCCGGCCGGCACCGGCAGATCGACGCGCTTGAGTTCAGCGCCACTGTCGATATCGAAGAACAACGCCTGCCCCTTGTCGGAGACGCGCATCGCCACCTGATTCTGCTCTTCGAGCGAGATCATCAGCGGCTTGCCGGCGTCCTGCATCCAGGCCGGGGTGATCGAGTCCTTCGCGGTCAGGTCGGCACCTTGAAACAACGGCGCAACGACGTAAGCGAGGAAGAAGAAGATCAGGGTGATGGCCGCGAGCACCGCCAGGCCGCCGACGAGGACGTACCAACGGGTGAAGCGATCCTTGAGCGCGCGAATGCGGCGCTTGCGTTGCAGCTCAGGCGTATTGAAATCAATGCGCTTGGGAGGGGAAGTCGTAGTCATTGGGGAATTGGCCAGATCATTCATGCGCACACCCTAGCGATCCTGTATGACAGAAAGATGACAATGCAGTGACGCAGCAAATCCGCCACCCGGAAGGCCCGGCAGCGGAGTCGAAAATTTGGTGGTTGTGGGAGCGAGCCTGCTCGCTCCCACAAAGAGTCCGGCGTTACGCCGGGCTCGATTTGTTACTGCTTGGCGACAGAGCCGCCTTCCTGCAGACCGAGGTCAGCCAGTGCTTTGGCAGCAACCTTGGCTGGCAGCGGGATGTAGCCGTCTTTCACCACCACTTCCTGGCCCTGCTTCGACAGCACCAGTTTGACGAACTCGGCTTCCAGCGGGGCCAGAGGCTTGTTCGGGGCTTTGTTGACGTATACGTAGAGGAAACGCGACAGCGGGTACTTGCCGTTCAGGGCGTTTTCTTCGGTGTCCTCGATGAACTCGCCGCCTTCTTTCTTGGCCAGAGCAACGGTTTTCACGCTGGCGGTCTTGTAGCCGATACCCGAGTAGCCAACGCCGTTAAGCGAGCTGCTGATCGACTGCACCACCGACGCCGAACCTGGTTGTTCGTTGACGTTTGGCTTGTAGTCGCCTTTGCACAGGGCTTCTTCCTTGAAGTAGCCGTAGGTGCCGGATACCGAGTTGCGGCCGAACAGTTGCACTGGCTTGTTGGCCAGGTCACCGGTCACACCGAGGTCGCCCCAGGTCTTGACGTCAGCCTTGGCACCGCACAGGCGTGTCGAGGAGAAAATCGCATCGACCTGAGCCATGGTCAGGTGCTTGATCGGGTTGTCCTTGTGCACGAACACGGCCAGGGCATCCACGGCTACCGGGATGGCAGTCGGCTTGTAGCCGTACTTCTGCTCGAAAGCCTGCAGCTCGTTGTCCTTCATCTTGCGGCTCATCGGGCCCAGGTTGGCGGTGCCTTCGGTGAGTGCAGGTGGCGCGGTAGAGGAACCGGCGGCCTGAATCTGGATGTTGACGTTCGGGTATTCTTTTTTGTAGTTCTCGGCCCACAGGGTCATGAGGTTGGCCAGGGTATCGGAACCGACGCTGGACAGGTTGCCCGACACACCAGTGGTCTTGGTGTAGCTCGGGATAGCAGGGTCAACAGCGGCAACCGCGTTGGCAGTCGCAACGCCAGCAGCGACAAAAGTCATTGCCGCCATCAAACGCTTCAGTTTCATGCCTTACTCCTAGCAGATAGGGTGTGTTAAGTCGGGGCCAAGTATCAGCAGGCCGTGTGAACACTCTATGGCTGAAATATGACAATTGGATGAAAGGCCAGTATTGCCGCCAGCAAATAAGAAGAAACGTTTGGCGAGTTGACAAATCACTATCAGAATATAGCCTTGTCAACCACGAGGGGCCCCTATGATAAACGACCGTATTCGCCGCGCGCGCCTGCAAAGTGGCCTCACCCTTGAGGCTTTGGCCAATCAGCTCGGCGATATAACCAAACAAGCCTTGAGCAAATATGAAAAAGGGTTGAGCACTCCAGGCTCGACTCGCCTGTTGCAATTGGCCAAGGCGCTGCAGGTCAGCCCGGAGTATTTCTTCCGCGCGGATGCAATTGCGCTTGCGCCGTTGGAATTTCGAAAGCTGGCCAGGATGCCTAAATACCGCCAGGCACAAGTCGAAGAGAAAATCCGCGAACACCTCGAGCGCTACATAGCGCTCGAGGAATGTTTCAATCCTGCCGACATATATACCCCGGCGACCCCTGCACAAATGATCCCGGTGTCCTGCCTCGATGAAGCCGAGCACGCGGCTGAAGAGCTTCGCCAGGTCTGGGGAATCGGCAGCGACCCGATTGCCAGCCTCACCGAGCAACTGGAGGAGCACAGCATCAAGGTAGCGATGCTCAAAGGTCCTGAGGATTTCGATGGAGCCTGTGCTGCCGCCGGCAATGGCGAGCATGTGTTGATTGCATTGAATGCCAATCGACCAGGCGAACGCATCAGGTTTACTGCCGCTCACGAACTCGGTCACTGGGTCATGGCATTACCTGAGGACATGTCCGAGAAAGACAAGGAAAATTGCTGCCATCGATTTGCCGGGGCCTTCCTCTATCCGGCAAAAGGCGTCACCAGCGATTTCGGCAGCCATCCTCGCTCCAGAGTTCACCCAAGAGAACTGCTGATTGCCAAGCGCCAATACGGCATATCGATGCATGCGGCGCTCAGACGCCTGAAGGATCTGAAGCTGCTCAGCGAAAGTGGCTATAAGTCACTGACCATCCAGTTCAGTGCAAACGGCTGGCGCAAGTCGGAACCCGAACCTCTGCCATGCAAGCCGCCACAACGATTCGAGTCGCTGGCATTCTGGGCGCTGGCCGAAGGACTGATCAGCAAATCCAGAGCTGCTGAACTCCTGCGCAAGCCGGTAAGCGCATTGGACCCTAATTTCCTGGGTTCACTGGAGAATGCATGAGTCTGATCTACATCAGCGATACGAATATCTGGATCGACTTTAGAAATGCCGGACTACTGGAGCAAATGTTCCAACTGCCCTTCACCCTTTGTTGTACCGACTTCGTAATGCAAGAGCTCGCCGACTTCCCACATGAAGAACTGCTCAAGCGAGGATTGAGCGTCGAGTCATTTGACGAATCTGGTGTGATCAAACTTTTCGGGTTGAAAATCGAGCACAACAACAGCTCACTCGCGGACGTGTCCTGCTACTTGCTGGCGCAGGAAACGGGACGCCCGCTCTTGACTGGAGATGGCAGGTTACGGCGCCAGGCACAACGCGATGGGCTGCGGGTACACGGTGCACTTTGGTTACTGGATCTTATGGTTGAGCATAAAGTGATCAACGAACAGCACGCAGCAAATGCCTTGGACCACATGCTTGAGCACGGCGCCCGACTACCGGCTGGCGAGTGCGAAGCAAGGCTCTTGCGCTGGCGAGAGCCTTACGTAATCTGAAGCACGGATCAGCGCCCCTTCCTCCACAACCACGCACCCACCAGAATACCCATCCCGCACAGCACCGCCACATAGTAGGCCGGGCCCATCGCGCTTTCCTTGAGCAGCAGACTCACCACCATCGGCGTCAAGCCGCCGAAGATCGCGTACGCAACGTTGTACGAGAACGACAAACCACTGAAGCGCACCACCGGCGGGAACGCCTTGACCATCACATACGGCACCGCGCCGATGGTGCCGACCAGCAGACCGGTCAATGCGTACAGCGGGAACAGCCAGTCCGGGTGATCGGCGAGGCTGTGATAGAAAGTCCACGAGCTGATCAGCAGCCCAAGGCAGCCGAACACGAAGACGCGACCGGCGCCGAAGCGATCGGCCAGTGCGCCAGCGCCGATGCAACCCAGGCTGAGGAAGACGATGGCCAGGCTGTTGGCCTGCAACGCTGTGGTCGGCGAGAAGTGATAGACCGTTTGCAGCACGGTCGGGGTCATCAGGATCACCACGACCACACCGGCCGAGAGCAACCAGGTCAGCAACATCGAAATCGCGATCGCGCCGCGGTGATCACGCAGTACCGCGCGCAGCGGTACTTCTTCAGCCAGTGCCTTGCGCTGTTGCAACTCGGCGAACACCGGCGTTTCGTGCAGCCAGCGGCGCAGATAGACCGAGAACAGGCCGAACACGCCGCCCAGCAGGAACGGGATCCGCCAGGCGTAATCGGAGACTTCCGCCGGCGTATAAATGCTGTTGATCGCCGTGGCGACCAGCGAGCCGAGCAGGATGCCGGCGGTCAAACCGCTGGTGAGCGTACCGCAGGCATAGCCGATGTGTTTTTGCGGGACGTGTTCGGAAACGAAGACCCACGCCCCCGGCACTTCCCCGCCGATCGCCGCGCCCTGAATGACGCGCATCAATAGTAAGAGGATCGGTGCCCAGATGCCGATCTGCGCATACGTTGGCAGCAGGCCCATGATCAGGGTCGGCACGGCCATCATGAAAATGCTCAGGGTGAACATCTTCTTGCGACCCAGCAGGTCGCCGAAGTGCGCCATGACGATGCCGCCCAGCGGCCGGGCGAGGTAGCCGGCAGCGAAGATGCCGAACGTCTGCATCAGCCGCAGCCACTCGGGCATGTCGGCCGGGAAGAACAGCTTGCCGACCACGGTGGCGAAGAAAACGAAGATAATGAAATCGTAGAATTCCAGCGCCCCGCCGAGGGCGGACAGCGACAGGGTCTTGTAGTCATTGCGGGTCAACGGTCGTGCGGGTTGCTCGGGCTGCGCGAGGCTCGAAGGCGCTGTGGTCATGGCAAGGTCTTCTCTTATAGTCGAATCTGCCGCCACAACAACGCTGGCGGTGGCTTGGGCAGGTTCGGCACCATAGCAAATTGTTCGAAAAAGCACATAGAGGCGCGTAATTGACGGTCGAAATCAGAACCGGACGGTCGTCGCGGAGTCTACCGACCGATATACTCGCCACCTGCGCAGGTTTTGTAAGAGGTTGCTGTGCGAAAACGTTGTTGGCCCGCCCTTTGCTCGGGATTAGCCTTTTTCGCAGAGTTTCCCTTTAGGCGCCTGATGGAAAACGTGACGAACGCAGTGTGTTCGGTGTTGAATCGTTTTTCCCGAAGACGGCTACCACCCGCAATACCCACGAAGAGTCACGGGTCAGAGGCACCCCCGGCATGATAGAGCTCGAACAAGAAGATCCGATCCCGCAGGGCGACCTGGCCCTGCAAATCACCGCACTTCCACGCGAAACCAACGGCTTTGGCGATATTTTCGGCGGCTGGCTGGTCGCGCAGATGGACCTGGCCGGCACCGCGATGGCCAGTCGCGTGGCTGGTGGTCGTGTCGCCACGGTGGCCATCGACCGTATGGCGTTTCTGGTGCCGGTGGCCGTTGGCGCGCAGTTGTCCTTTTATACCCAGACCCTGGAAATCGGCCGCAGCTCGATCCAGATGATGGTCGAAGTGTGGAGCGATGACCCATTGTCCAGCGAATGGCGCAAGGTCACCGAAGCGGTCTTCGTTTTCGTCGCCATCGACGGCAGCGGACGCACTCGCTCAGTGCCGCCACGCGCGCGTTAAACCTCGCGGCCGTTTTGCGGTCGATAGTCGTCCCCAGTGTCTGATCGAGAGTTGCCCATGAACACGCCCAACGTTGAAGCCGTGAAACAGGATGAACTGAACTGCTGGCGCATCCGCCACGGCAAGGCCGAAGTGCTGGTGGCCCAGCAAGGCGCGCACATCCTCAGTTACCAGGTCGACGGCCAGCCGCCGATCATCTGGCTCAACGACAAGGCCGACTTCAAGACCGCCAAGAGCATCCGTGCCGGCGTGCCGGTGTGCTGGCCGTGGTTCGGCAAGTTCGAACGCAACCCGCAGAGCGTGCAGGCCATGTACACCGGCGCACAGCCGGCCCCCGCGCACGGCCTGGTGCGGGCGATGGATTGGGAACTGGGCGGCATCGAGTCGGAGGCTGACGGCATCAAGGTCGAGTTCAAGCTGCCGTACCCGGAAGGTGGCCTGCCAGGCTGGCCCCACGAAGTCGACCTGACCCTGACTTTGCATCTGACGGATCAGTTGAGGTACAGCCTGACCAGCCACAACCGTGGCGCCGACAGCGTGACCTTCAGCCAGGCGCTGCACACGTATTTCGCCGTCAGTGACGTGCGTAACGTGCAGGTCGACGGCGTGGCCGGGCTGGATTACATCGAGACCCTGGACGACTGGAACATTGCCAGCCAGCAAGGCGCTCTGCAGTTTGCCGGCGAAACCGACCGCATCTACCTCGACGCGCCGCCGCAACTGAGCATTGTCGATCCAACCTGGGAACGACGCATCGTGCTGACCTCGACGGGTTCACGCACCGCGGTGATCTGGAACCCATGGATCGACCGCGCCGCTGCATTGCCGGACATGGATAATGACGGCTGGCAGCGCATGCTGTGCATCGAGACCGCAAATGTGATGGATGACATCGTCACACTGGCGCCAGGAGCGAGCCATACCATGGGCGTCAGCGTCGCCGCGATACCGCTCTAATCCTCAGCGCAAAACCAGTGTAGGAGTGAGCCTGCTCGCGATAGCGGTTCGTCAGATCCAACTTGATTGACTGACACAACGCTATCGCGAGCAGGCTCACTCCTACATTTGTCTGCGGCGGTCTTTAGAGATCAGCTTCCTGCACCACCCGCACCTTGTCCGCCTCCAGCGCATACGCCGCATCAGCCAGGTCGTTGCTGACCTTCTCGATTTTCAGCGTGCCGGTCACCCACAACGGCGTGTAGATATCGTCCAGCTTCAAACCCTTCGGATAACGCACCAGCACCAGCTGATTCGGTGGCGGTGGCGGCACGTGAATGCACGCGCCCGGGTACGGCACGAGGAAGAACAGCGTGCTGCGGCCCTTGGCATCGGACTCCAGCGGCACCGGGTAACCCCCGATGCGGATGTGCTTGTCGTTCATCGATGCAACGGTTTTGGTCGAGTACATCACCGCCGGCAGACCTTTGGCCTGCTTCATTCCGCCCTTCTCGGTGAAGGTGCCGGTGGCTTCCGGGGTGTTGTGGTCGATTTCAGGCATGGCCTCGAGGGCTTTCTGATCCGACTTGGGCATCAGTTCGAGCCAGTCGGTTTCCGGCAGTTCGCCGGCGTGGGCCAAACCGCTGCCCAGCAAGAGGAGAGTCAACAAAAGACGGCGCATGAATATGCTCGGTATGGAAAGGAAGGAACGTTGAATCGCCGAGCATTCTAGCCCTCCCGGCCAGTTTGGCAGAGAGGGCTTTATCGCTTTGGATCAGTTCTTTTTGATCAGGCCGTAGATCACCAGCAGCACGATCGCGCCGACCAGCGCGCCGATGAATCCGGCACCCTCGCCCGCCTGATAAATACCCAGAGCCTGGCCGCCGTAAGTGGCCGCCAGCGAACCGCCGATACCGAGCAGGATGGTCATGATCCAGCCCATGCTGTCATCGCCCGGTTTCAGGAACCGCGCCAGCAGGCCGACGATCAAGCCGATAAAGATGGTTCCGATAATTCCCATGACATTTCCCTCTGATTTGGTAGATACGCGAAAGCCTAGCCAGAGTTTCGCATCCTGCCATGAGAGAACGGCGGCCCCTGAATGGTTCCGCCGTTGTCACATGAAACTGTCTTACTCGGCGATCAGCGCCTGGACCTTGACGATCTGCGCCTGCAGCGTGGCCATGTCGGCGCAACGCAGGTTGGCGTGGCCGACCTTGCGTCCGGCCTTGAAGGCTTTGCCGTAGTGATGCAGATGGCAGTCTTCGACGGCGATGACCTTCTCCACTGGCGGAACCACGCCGATGAAGTTAAGCATGGCGCTCTCGCCAACCTTGGCGGTCGAACCCAGCGGCAGGCCGGCTACGGCGCGCAGGTGGTTTTCGAACTGGCTGCACTCGGCGCCTTCGGTGGTCCAGTGCCCGGAGTTGTGCACGCGCGGGGCGATTTCGTTAGCCTTGAGGCCACCGTCGACTTCAAAGAATTCGAACGCCATTACGCCGACGTAATCGAGCTGCTTGAGCACACGGCTGGAATAGTCTTCCGCCAGTGCCTGCAACGGATGATTGGTGCTGGCCACCGACAATTTGAGAATGCCGCTGTCGTGGGTGTTGTGCACCAACGGATAGAACTTCGTCTCACCGTCACGCGCGCGCACGGCGATCAACGATACTTCACCAGTGAACGGCACGAAACCTTCGAGCAGGCAGGCGACGCTGCCCAGCTCGGCGAACGTACCGACCACGTCTTGCGGCGTGCGCAGGACTTTCTGGCCCTTGCCGTCGTAACCCAGGGTGCGGGTTTTCAGCACGGCCGGCAGACCGATTGCAGCAACCGCCGCATCCAGATCGGTTTGCGACTGGATGTCGGCGAAGGCCGGGGTCGGAATGCCCAGGTGCTTGAACATGCTCTTTTCGAACCAGCGGTCGCGCGCGATGCGCAGGGCTTCGGCGCTCGGGTAGACCGGTACGAATTGCGAGAGGAACGCCACGGTTTCGGCCGGGACGCTTTCGAATTCGAAGGTCACCAGATCGACTTCATCGGCCAGTTGGCGCAGATGGTCCTGATCGCCGTAATCGGCCCGCAGGTGTTCGCCCAGTGCGGCCGCACAGGCGTCCGGCGCAGGGTCGAGAAAAGCGAAGTTCATCCCCAGCGGAGTACCCGCCAGGGCCAACATGCGACCCAACTGGCCGCCACCGATTACACCGATCTTCATCTCAACAACCTCAGGCAATACGTGGGTCTGGATTGTCCAGGACGCTGTCTGTCTGCTCGGCACGGAAGGTTTTCAGTACCGCGTGGAACTGCGGGTGCTTGGCGCCGAGAATGCTCGCCGAGAGCAGCGCGGCGTTGATCGCGCCAGCCTTGCCGATGGCCAGGGTGGCGACCGGAATGCCTGCCGGCATCTGCACGATCGACAGCAGCGAATCGACGCCCGAGAGCATGGCCGACTGCACCGGCACGCCCAGCACCGGCAGGTGGGTCTTGGCCGCACACATGCCTGGCAAGTGGGCAGCGCCACCGGCACCGGCAATGATCACCTCGATGCCACGGCCTTCAGCCTCTTCGGCGTACTGGAACAGCAGATCCGGGGTGCGGTGGGCAGAGACCACTTTGACCTCGTACGGGATGCCGAGCTTTTCCAGCATATCGGCGGTGTGGCTAAGGGTGGACCAATCGGACTTGGAGCCCATGATCACGCCAACCAGTGCACTCATCGTCGCGCCTCTTCTCTCAGGAGCGCCCGCAGGCGCGTCATAAAACAACAAGCCACGCAGGTTGCGTGGCTTGATTGTACGAAAAATGGCCGGACGTGCCGGCCGAAGGCCGCGCAGTATACCGCAAAGAAAGCAATAAACAGCCCCCGAAACGACCATCCGTCAAATCAGCGAAAGGCCCGGTTTTATTGACTTGAAGGTCAGCGAAACAACACCGTAAATCCCTGTAGGAGTGAGCCTGCTCGCGATGGCGGTATATCAGTCACATTATCGTTGAATGTGCAGACGCTATCGCGAGCAGGCTCACTCCTACAATGGGTCAGCGTAGGGTCAGGAGGACTGTGCTGCGCCGCCCTCAAGCTTGCGCCACAGCAACCTTACGTTGGCCTTGCGCACCAGGGCGCAGCGATACAGGCGAATCTCCAGCGGCACATGCCATTGCGGACCGCCGCAGACCACCAGTTCGCCGCGGGCGAGTTCAGCGCGTACGCTCAGTTGTGGCACCCAGGCGATGCCGAGGCCTTCCAGTGCCATGCTTTTCAGGCTGTCGGCCATGGCGGTTTCGTAGATCGTGGTGAAGCGCAACTGGCGCTGGCGCAGCAGACCGTTCACCGAGCGCCCGAGGAACGCGCCGGCGCTGTAGGCCAGCAATGGCACGCTTGCCTCGCCCTCCAGATCGAACAACGGTTTGCCCTCGGCATCCGCCGCGCACACCGGGAGCATTTCGGTCTGGCCCAGATGCAGCGACGGGAAGATTTCCGGGTCCATCTGCATCGCCGAATCCGGGTCGTAAAACGCCAGCATCAGATCGCAACCGCCCTCGCGCAAGGCGTGCACCGCGTCGCCGACGTTAGTCGCCACCAGCCGCGTGGCGATGTTCAAGCCGTCGTTGCGCAACTGCGCGATCCAGCGTGGAAAGAAACCCAGCGCCAGCGAGTGCGCCGCAGCGACTTGAATGACTTCGCCCTGCCCGCCTTCCAGATGATGCAGATGGCGCAGCACTTCGCCGAGCTGTTCAACTACGGTGCGTGCGGTCACCAGAAACAGCTGCCCCGCCGCCGTCAGCTCGACCGGCGTGCGCGAGCGATTGACCAGCGTCAGGCCCAGTGCAGCTTCAAGGCTGCGGATCCGCCGACTGAACGCCGGCTGGGTCACGAAACGCCGTTCTGCCGCCTGCGAGAAGCTGCGGGTGGCGGCCAGAGCACTGAAGTCCTCGAGCCATTTGCTTTCCAGATTCATCACGTCCTCCCGGACACGCACCAAAACAGGTCACACGTCTGCCGCACCAGCGGCGTCACACCGACATTATGCCGAATGTGCATAGGGCAGTGCTGAACAGCATTGGCCCAAAAATCCCCACAAGCCTAGCATTCGCAGCGTTCCGGCACAGACCGGGTCCTTATCGAGATGATTTCCATCATGTCCTCCGCTGCATCTTTCCGCACAGAAACCGACCTGCTTGGCGCCCTCGACGTACCGGCGCAAGCGTATTACGGCATCCAGACCCTGCGAGCGGTGAATAACTTCCGTCTCTCCGGCGTTCCGATTTCGCATTACCCGAAACTGGTTGTGGGCCTGGCGATGGTCAAACAGGCCGCCGCTGACGCCAACCGCGAGTTGGGTCACCTGAGCGAAGCCAAGCACGCTGCCATCAGCGAAGCCTGCGCCCGATTGATCCGCGGTGATTTCCACGAAGAGTTCGTGGTCGACATGATTCAAGGTGGCGCCGGTACATCCACCAACATGAACGCCAACGAAGTGATCGCCAACATTGCGCTCGAGGCAATGGGTCACCAGAAAGGCGAGTATCAGTACCTGCACCCGAACGACGACGTGAACATGGCGCAGTCGACCAACGACGCCTACCCGACGGCCATCCGCTTGGGTCTGCTGCTCGGTCACGACACCCTGCTGGCCAGCCTCGACAGCTTGATCCAGGCGTTCGCAGCCAAGGGCAAAGAGTTCGATCACGTCCTGAAAATGGGCCGTACCCAACTGCAAGACGCCGTGCCGATGACCCTCGGCCAGGAATTCCGTGCCTTCGCCACCACCATGGGCGAAGACCTGGCCCGCCTGAAGACGCTGGCCCCGGAACTGCTGACTGAGGTGAACCTGGGCGGCACCGCGATCGGTACCGGGATCAACGCCGACCCGCGTTATCAAGCGCTGGCGGTACAGCGTCTGGCGCTGATCAGCGGTCAACCGCTGGTTCCAGCCGCCGACCTGATCGAAGCGACTTCCGACATGGGCGCCTTCGTGCTGTTCTCCGGCATGCTCAAGCGCACCGCAGTCAAGCTGTCGAAGATCTGCAACGACCTGCGCCTGCTGTCCAGTGGCCCGCGCACCGGCATCAACGAAATCAACCTGCCGGCACGTCAGCCAGGCAGCTCGATCATGCCTGGCAAGGTCAACCCGGTGATCCCGGAAGCGGTAAACCAGGTGGCGTTCCAGGTCATCGGCAACGACCTGGCGCTGACCATGGCAGCCGAAGGCGGCCAACTGCAGCTGAACGTGATGGAGCCGCTGATCGCCTTCAAGATCTTCGACTCGATCCGCCTGCTGCAACGCGCCATGGACATGCTGCGCGAGCACTGCATTGTCGGCATCACCGCCAACGAAGCCCGCTGCCGCGAACTGGTCGAACACTCGATCGGTCTGGTCACCGCACTGAACCCGTACATCGGCTACAAAAACGCCACGCGCATCGCCGGCCTCGCCCTTGAAAGCGGCCGCGGCGTGCTGGAACTGGTACGCGAAGAAGGCCTGCTCGACGAAGCCATGCTCGCCGACATCCTGCGTCCGGAAAACATGATTGCCCCGCGTCTGGTTCCGCTCAAAGCCTGAACCGACACGTTATCTGTAGCACCGCTCACCAGGTCGAGGGACTAGACACCTCTCACCTTTTGAGGGCTTGGGGACCTGGTCCCCGAGCCCTTTTTTTTAACTGTTCAAAGGACAAACGTCTTCTGTAGGAGTGAGTCTGCTCGCGATGAACGATGACGCGGTGTGTCATTAAAACCGCGGCGCCTGCATCGCGAGCAGGCTCACTCCTGCAAAAGCCCGGCGCCGGTAACGCCGGGTGTTTCAACGCTTCGTTTCGTCGCTTGCACCACAACCGTGCAGACGGGCGCGCCACTGATCGGTATAGTGCCGCCCCTCTTCGCGTGAGCGGTCGTCGGTAACGAGGCCATAACCCATGCGAAACCCGAACTAATAACAAAACCCGCGATATGGATCCGGGACGAAACCTTCGCCTCACCCGTTGTGCCGTGCGCACAGCGGTGTAACACGATGTTTCTCCGGTCCAGCATTTGCTCTCACAAAAAACAGCGAGGAAAAATCCATGCTCGAAGTCATCAACGACTTCCTCTCAGGGAAAGTACTGATCGTGCTCATTGTCGGGCTCGGTAGCTACTTCACGATTCGCTCGCGTTTCGTTCAACTGCGCCACTTCTTCCACATGTTCGCGGTGTTCCGCGACAGTCTGAAAGGCAGCGCCGGGCAACTCAGCTCGTTCCAGGCCCTGATGCTCAGCCTCGCCGGGCGTGTCGGTGCGGGCAACATCGCCGGTGTCGGCATCGCCGTGACCCTCGGTGGTCCGGGTGCGGTGTTCTGGATGTGGGTGACCGCACTGGTCGGCATGTCCAGCAGCTTCTTCGAGTGCACTCTCGCTCAGGTCTACAAGCGCGCCGATGGTGACGGCCTGTACCGCGGCGGCCCGGCTTACTACATCCAGCACGGCCTCAAGCTCAAAGGCATGGCGGTGGTGTTCTCCGTTCTGCTGCTGGTCACCTACGGCTTCGCCTTCATTGGCCTGCAGTCCTACACCGTGACGCACTCGCTGCAGAACGCCTTCGAGTTCAACCCACAACACACCGGTATCGTCCTGGCCGTGCTGCTGGCCATCACCTTCATCGGCGGCATCAAGCGCATCGCTTCGGTGTCCGACCTGTTGGTACCGATCAAGACTCTGGCCTATATCGGCGTGACCCTGTACGTGATCGGCACCCAGATCGAACACGTGCCAGCCATGCTGGAGACCATTTTCAAAAGTGCCTTCGGTCTCGACCCGGCCTTTGCCGGCCTGCTCGGCAGCGCCATCGTCATGGGCGTTAAGCGTGGCGTATTCGCCAACGAAGCGGGCCTGGGCAGTGCGCCAAACGTCGCCGCCGTGGCAGCCGTGAAGCACCCGGGTGCGCAGGGCGTGGTCCAGGCGTTCAGCGTATTCCTCGACACCTTCGTGATCTGCACCTGCACCGCGCTGCTGATCCTGCTGTCGGGTTTCTACACCCCGGGTTTCGAAGGTGACGGCATTGTCCTGACCCAGAACTCGCTGGCTGCCGTGGTCGGTGACTGGGGTCGCATGTTCGTCAGCGTCGCGCTGTCGCTGTTCGTCTTCACCTGCATCCTCTACAACTACTATCTGGGCGAGAACAGCCTGCAATTCCTCACCCGCAACCGCGCCGCACTGATGATTTTCCGCGGTCTGGTGCTGGCACTGGTGGTGTGGGGCTCGATGCAGGACCTCACGACCGTATTCGCTTTTGCCGACATCACCATGACCTGCCTGGCGTTCGTCAACCTGGTGGCCCTGGCGATGCTGTTCAAGGTCGGCATGCGCGTCATGCGCGACTACGACGAGCAGCGCCGCGCCGGCGTCAAACAGCCGGTATTCGACTCGAGCAAATTCCTCGATCTGGATCTGGATCGCAACGCCTGGCCAGCCAACCCGCCGGCGGCTGCGGGCAACACCGAAGCCGAGCCGCAAGGCGTACCAGCAGCGCAACGCTGACAGGTGAATGACGGGCGCATCCCCTGCGCCCGTCAGTTATTGTGGTGCAATAACTTGTAGGCGTGAGCCTGCTCGCGATGGCGATTTGTCAGTTTCCCAGGATTAGCTGACACGACGCCATCGCGAGCAGGCTCACTCCTACAATGTCATCTCTCGTGGAGACCTCAGATGATTGCCAATTCTTATCCCGCCGCCCAACACGTCATGGTGCTCTACACCGGTGGCACCATCGGCATGCAGGCCAGCGCCAACGGCCTGGCCCCGGCGTCCGGTTTCGAAGCGCGCATGCGTGACTATCTGCACACCCAGCCTGAGCTGGTCGTGCCGCAGTGGCGCTTTCGCGAGATGTCGCCGCTGATCGACAGCGCCAACATGACCCCGGCCTACTGGCAGCAACTGCGCGAAGCGGTGGTCGATGCGGTCGACGTCCAGGGTTGCGACAGCGTATTGATCCTGCATGGCACCGACACGCTGGCGTACAGCGCGGCGGCGATGAGCTTTCAACTGCTCGGCCTGAATGCTCGCGTGTGCTTCACCGGTTCGATGCTGCCCGCCGGCGTTACCGACAGCGATGCCTGGGAAAACCTCAGTGGCGCACTGGTCGCGCTCGGCCAGGGCCTGGCCCCCGGCGTGCATTTGTACTTCCACGGCGAACTGCTGGCGCCGACCCGTTGCGCGAAAGTACGCAGCTTCGGGCGGCATCCGTTCAAGCGTCTGGAGCGTCAGGGTGGCGGCGTCAAAGCCACATCTATTCCCGCCGCGCTGAATTACAACCAGCCGAAACAACTGGCCAAAGTCGCCGTTCTGCCACTGTTCCCGGGCATCAGTGCCGGGATCCTCGACGGCTTGCTCGACAGCGGTATTCAAGGCCTGGTGCTGGAATGTTATGGCAGCGGCACCGGGCCCAGCGACAACCCCGAATTCCTCGCCAGCCTTGGCCGCGCGCGGGACAACGGTGTGGTCGTCGTGGCAGTAACGCAATGTCATGAAGGTGGCGTCGAGCTGGACGTGTATGAGGCTGGCAGCCGTTTGCGCAGCGTTGGCGTATTGTCCGGCGGTGGCATGACAAGGGAGGCGGCGTTCGGCAAGTTGCATGGGTTGCTGGGCGCCGGGCTTGAGATCGCTGAAGTGCGCCAACTGATCGAGCTGGATCTGTGTGGTGAGTTGATCTGACACAACGCAAAACCCTGTAGGAGTGAGCCTGCTCGCGATAGCGGTATGTCAGTCGCCATAAAGGTTTATTGATATACCGCTATCGCGAGCAGGCTCACTCCTACATTTCGATCTTCGTACGGCATGCAACTTGCTGCCGTTTCCAGTATCCCCAGGCTGGAAGATCCCATGCTCCACTCCCACCTCACCACCCTTAACGCGGTCTCGCTGATCCTCAACACCTTCAAGGCCGAAGGCCTGTCGAGCGAGGCGTTGCTGGCCGGCAGCGGCATCACCGCGGCGGATTTGCAACGTGCCGACACACGCATCACCACCAATCAGGAAATGCAGGTCTGCGCCAACGCGGTCGCGCTCAAGCGTGACATTGGCCTGGAACTGGGCCGGCGCATGCATGTTTCCTGCTACGGCATCCTCGGTTACGCCTTGCTCACGTGTGCCACCTTCGGTGACGCTCTACGCTTGGCGATCCGTTATCCGGCGCTGCTGGGAACACTTTTCGAGTTGAACCTTGAGGATGACGGCGAGCGCATCTGGTTCGCCGCCGCCGACTACCGTGAAAGCCCGGCGATGGCGGTGTTCAATGCCGAATTCTGCCTGGTCTCGCTGAAGGTCATTTGCGATGACTTGCTCGGGCATCCATTGCCACTGCTCGCAGCACGCTTCGAACATGCCGCGCCGGACTACCGCGACAGTTACGCCGAGCATTTCGATGCGCCGCTGCACTTTGGTGCCAGGGACAACGCGTTCGCCTTCGAGCGCCAATGGCTGGATCAACCGTTGCCATTGGCCGACAGCATTACCCATCAAGCCATGGCCGAGCGCTGTCGCAAGCAGAACCTGGAGTTCACCGGACGCCAGGCCTGGCTCGGGCGGATTCGGCAGTTGCTCAGCGCGCAGCTGAATGCGGCACCGGGTCTGGAGGGGCTGGCGCTGCAGATGAAATGCTCACCGCGTACCTTGCGCCGACATCTCAAGGACATGGGCAGCAGCTATCAGGAACTGCTCGATGAGCTGCGCTTCGAGCGGGCCAAGCAGATGCTGTGTGAGGATCAGTTGCCGATCTACCGCATTGCCGAGACCCTGGGTTTCAGCGAAACCGCAAGTTTCCGTCATGCGTTTGTACGCTGGAGCGGCGTGGCACCGAGTCAGTTTCGCCCGCACTGAGGACAAAATGTAGGAGTGAGCCTGCTCGCGATTGCGATCTTTCCCGACAATAATCTGTATCTGTCGGACCGCTATCGCGAGCAGGCTCACTCCTACAGGGGCCCTGTTACAAGCGCTGATGGAGGGTGGATTCGAATCGAAGGGGCGATTTAAGGTCAGCTTTTTTGGCCAGATCTGTCCCCTTTTGGCCTTTCCTGCCGTTCTCCAATTGACCTTGCGCCGCAACACTGAAGGCCACCGAACCAGCCTTGCGGAGAACAATAAATGCTGACGATCTACTCGGACGATCACCACCTGCACCATGGCCGCTGCGAACTTATCGACGGTCAGCTTAAACCCTGCTTCGAGATGCCTTCACGCGCCGACCACGTTTTGCAGCGAGTGAAAAGCCAGAATCTCGGCCCGGTCGAAGCGCCGCAGGATTTCGGTCTGGAGCCGATCGCACGCATTCACGACCGCGATTATCTGGAGTTCTTCAAAGGTGCCTGGGCGCGCTGGACCGAATTCAATACTGACGGTGATTTGCTGCCGTACACCTGGCCGGCGCGCACCCTGCGCGCGATCAAGCCGACCAGTCTGCATGGCCAGCTCGGTTATTACAGTTTCGACGGCGGCGCGCCAATCACTGCCGGCACTTGGCAAGCGGCGTACAGTGCGGCGCAAGTGGCCCTGACCGCGCAAGCAGAAATCCAGCGTGGCGCACGCGCGGCCTTCGCGCTGTGCCGGCCACCAGGGCACCACGCCGCCAGTGACCTGATGGGCGGTTATTGCTACCTCAACAACGCCGCCATCGCCGCGCAGGCGTTCCTCGATCAGGGCCACACGAAGGTTGCGATCCTTGACGTCGATTACCACCACGGCAACGGCACCCAATCGATTTTCTATCAGCGCAGCGACGTGCTGTTCACCTCGATCCACGGCCACCCGGAAGCGGAATTTCCGTTCTTCCTTGGCTATGACGATGAGCGTGGCGAAGGCGCTGGTGAAGGCTTCAATTTCAACTATCCGTTGCCGGCCGGTTCTGGCTGGGACGTGTGGAGCGCCGCGCTGGAGCGGGCCTGCGCGAAAATCGAGGGTTACGGCGCTGACGTCATCGTCGTGTCGCTTGGCGTCGACACCTTCAAGGACGACCCGATCTCGCAATTCAAGCTCGACAGCCCCGACTACCTGGCCATGGGCAAACGCATCGCCGCGCTCGGCAAACCGACCCTGTTCGTCATGGAAGGCGGCTATGCCGTGGAAGAAATCGGCATCAACGCAGTGAACGTGCTGGAAGGTTTCGAACGGTAAATCCCGGCAGCCAGGAACCGCCAAACGACCCGCCGATGCGGGTCTTTTTTTTGCCCTGCGATAGTTATCTACCGCAGCCCGCACACGACCCGCCACTACCTTGCCCGATACCGCCGCCGTTCCGGTGTGCGCCTATCAGAGCAGGACTTGCCCATGCCCGAAATCCCCTCGCCCAGCAGCATCGATATCATCACTCAACTGGTCACCGGTCCGTCGCTGCGAGAAGTCGCCTCGAAAACCTTGCGCCCGGCATTGAAGAAACTGTACCCGGATCAGGATATAGATCCGCAATCGAGCATGGTCGTCAGACCGACCTGGACCCTTCAGGCTGGCCAGGTCGTGCCCGGTCGCCATCTCGTCGAGTCGCTGACCGACACACTGGTACGCCTGGGGTTCACCGGCACCACCGTGACCTACCTCGACGGCGAACATTACCTGACCCGCCAGCCCGACCAGCCATCCGCCATCCAGTTACCGGTCAAGATCAGCGCCATCGGTCAGTTGCTCAACCAATTGGCGCCGTTGCTGTTCATTGCCTACAAGGAACAGCACGTCAGCTATTGGGACGAGTTCACCTATCCCGGCCAACCACGCTGGCAACAAATGTCGCAAGCCTTGCGCAACCTGTGGAGCAGCGACGCGGCCCCTGATCGAGACGCCGATCAGCAGGCCATGGCCGCCGCACTCTACAACCATCCGGACAAAGCCCAGCGACTGCCTGCCGACAAGTACAAGACCCGCGCCTGCCTGATCGATATCGACCAGGGCGAAGGCAATGCGCAGCAACATCTGACCTTGCTCGATACCGCAGTACTGATCGGCGTCGATGACCAGCGCACCCTGATCATGACGCATTCGGTGGTTCACGGTTTCAAGAACTTCGAGTCGCTGGAAGAGCTCGGCGAGACCCTGCCACGCCATTACTGGGACACCACTGCCAGGAATGATTTGAAATGGCGGCTGGTCGAACCGCAGGGCGATTTCTTCGATTATCAGGCCTGCTCTCTGATCGCTCTGGAAGCCGATGCCCTCGGTGCGATCAATTTTTTCCAGGGTACGCGCCTGCGCAACACCTATCCGCATGCCGGAACGGCTGGCAATCATCAGGGACCGACCCCGCGTCTCAAACCGCATTACGAGCGCCTGCGTCCGATGTTGCCAGCGTGGCTCGACAACGCACCTGCGGCCGACCAGACCCGCTACAGCCGCCATCTGCTGGACCTGACCACGGTGCAGCATGAGAACAAAGGCAAAACGTTCCAGAGCGAAGTCGTCAGTCTGCAAGCGTTCACTCAGGAGGCCCTGAAACAGCAGCTGCTCAAGGACCATCCGAAAGCGGCTGAGGTGAAGATCGAGGACATTCAGATCACCATCACCAGCCTGGTGGTCTGGGGCACGTTCGTCTTGCCGGGCAATACCCAGACGCGCACGCTATCGCTGATCGAACTGGCTTTGCAGAACCTCGCGGGACAGCCGATCGGCAATAAAACCGTGCGCTACAAGGATGGCAGCGACGTGCCGCAATGGATGACCGCCAGCTATCTGGAACAACTGGTGAGCAGCGTCGACATCGGCAAGACCTACCCCGCGCACTTGCAGAAAATGCTGATCGACGACAGCGAACAAGCCGCAGCGCTGCAAACGCTCTATACCAGCCAGCTGCGTATCGAGTTGCCGCTGCTGGCGTTGCAACACAAGATCCAGGGCAAGGCCGGCATCACCGAACAGGGTTACCGCTATGTCGCCGCCGCCCTGGCCAACACTGACGATGAACGTCACGTCGATCACGATGAAATTGTTATTCGTCCGCTGGCGTTTATCGCTCGTCGTTCCAGCACCAGGGCCGACACCGTTGAAAACATGTTCATCATCGGCCCGCGCGAGGTCAGCAAAGGCCCGTGCGTGCTGTACCGGCCGCTGTTCGAAATGGCCCTGATGCAATTCCCTTCCCACGCCAACCTTCTTTATCAGATCCAGCATTCACGCGACTTGCGTGAGTCGGTGCTGGCCTGGCTGCCGGATGACGTGCGTTTCAATTACAGCCAGTTCGTGTTCACTGCCAGCCTGCCTTCGGTGTGGACGATTCCCCAATTACTGGTCAATCCCACCGCAGCGCTCGACATGTCCGGCGCCGTCGCGCTGGGAATGGCGCATATTGAACACCATGTGCCGACGAGCCTGCATGAACGCAACGTGCAGGCGGTGATTACCCAGGCCGACCGTCAATCGGTTTCCGATGCGGAGTCACGCTGGGCAACCCTGAAAAGCGGCGGCTGGCTGCTGTTCAACGCCGCATTGCCGTTCATGGGTCGCAGCCTTGGCGCGGCGGCGTGGATCTGGCAGATCATGGACGACTTGCAAGAGATCAGCGATGTGGCCAACGAGCAATCCGGTAAAATCGACTGGGCCGCGCTCGCCGATATCCTGCTGGCGTTGGGCATGGTGCTGGCCCATCGCGCAGCGGTCAGCGACCAGCCACGCAGCGATTCGATCATCGAAGAAGCACCGGCAATCACCCCGACCGCCGAGCTGCCCGCCAGCAAGCCCGCGCAATTGCCTGACGTCGTCGACGGCGCATTGCCCATCGCGCATGAGATATCGGTCAATCGCTTCACCCCGCTGAAACGCTCGCCCGTTGCTCTGACGGCGTTGCTCGACAGTTTTCAGATTGCCAAGCCCAAAGGCATCGGAGCTGCAGCCAGCAACGGCGCGCACAGACACCTTTATCCGCGCCAGAAGCAATGGTTCGCGGCCGTCGGCGTACGCTGGTTCGAGGTCATGCTCAATGAGCATGGCGACGTACAGATCATCGACTCACGCCAGCAAGCTGCGCGGGTCGGGCCATTGCTCGCCCGCACCGCCAACGGCGAATGGGTGATCGACCTGCGCTTGCGCCTGCGTGGCGGTGGACTCGGCAGTGCCCTCGAGGAACTGCAAAAGGTCAACAAGATGGGCGCCCGACAGCTGACCGCCGAAATCAATGCGTTCGACAAGACCATGGATGCCAAGCAACAACAGCGCAACGCCGACCACACCGCACTCACCGCAGCGTTACCGGCGGCGCAGACCGCGGCGCGGGAGCGCTATCTGGCAACGCTCGAGGCGCAAATCCAGGCCTATGGCAAGAACATCGAACAGATCAAAGCGTTGAATCACAAGGAGCCCATACCCAATTACCGCACGGTCATGATGCAGCGGCTGGAGATGCAGTTGTTTCTCGGCCAGGAATGGCTCGGCCTGCATTCGGACGACTTCCAGGCCAGCCTGAAAACCATGCAGACCATGCTCGCCGACGAAGCCCGCTTCGAGGCTCAGGCGTTCGTACAGACGTTCGAAACAATGACCGACCAGACCCAGGCCATCATGGAAAAAGTGGAGCTGGCGCAGAGCCGTTTCGATGAGCTGGCCCTGCTCGGCCGGGATGCGGCCGGGATCATCAAGACCTATCGTGACGCATTGCCTGGCTATGATCTCAATGACCTCAAGCTGTTGCAGATCAGCCTTGGTCAGGAGATCTGCCTCAAGACCGGTGCTTCGGCGTCGAGCGCCAACGCTTATCAGAGCCTGAGCACGCTGATTGAGGAGGCAGCGCTCAGCATCCAGAGCACGCTCAACCTGACTGCTGACGAAAGTCTCGACAACCTGCGCGAGCGCACCGAAGTACTGAGCACGGCCGCCGAACGGTTCACTTCCATCGATCAGCGTTTTGGCGATCTGCTTATCGACTATCCCGAGCACATCAATTCCGAGCGACTGGAGCTGGTGCGCAAACGGGTCAACGAATTCAAGGCTCGCGCCGATGTAAAACTGGTCGAGCTGCTGCGTTACAAACACTTGCTCGAACCGCAACCGGGTCCATCACGGCCGGCATCCGCATCGGCATCGACGCGCCGGATCATCAAGACCCGATCGCGCGGCGTGCTGGTCGGCGAGCGGAAAAAAAGCGTCGACGGCGAAGACTCTGGTCTGGTCGAGATACGCACCCACCTGACCGGCGTCATCGCTACCTTCGAGGAAGAGTCACCAGGCGTCTGGGTCGAACAGCGCACGGTAAAACCTGCGCCGGCCAAGGCCACACCGAGTCTCAACAAAAGCATTCGTGAAGGTCAGGCACTGATCGACGGTCTGGCCGCTTTCCACCGGCGCACCGAGGCTTGGCTCAAACGAGGTCCACGGATACCGGTGGAGGTCGAGGAGGAATATCTTAAACAGGCTGCCATTCTGCGCACAGCCAATGCGGCCATCGATGAAGCCTTGACGGCCAGCAACCTGACCGCCGACCTCAAGGAGCCGACCGAAGCGCTAGGCCACAAGCTGGACGAGGCCGCGACCGGTCTGATCGAGAAAGGCCTGCGCACGCGTATCAGAATGGTCAAGCAACAAGCCCCCACGGCCGCCGGCGTTCAGTGGCTCAAAGACCAGGGCGAAGTGACGTTTTCTCAAACGGTAACGCGCAAGCGCTTGAAGGGTAAGACCGCCGACTTTCTCGACGAATACGAAATACGCGACGCCCACACCCACAAGCCAATTTGTTATGCGCATTTTCACTACAGCAGCGCGCAGGCGCCCGTCGTGCCGTTTCCCCTCGGCCATATGAAAACCGTGGCCCAGCGACACATGCCGGGGGCCTATGAGCCACGCCTTCTCACCAATCAGGCGCTGATCGACATTCATCGCAGCGGCATCTCCGACAAGTCTGCGCAAGCGCTATTCATCACGCCCGCCACGCCTGTCGCAAGCGAATCAACGCCGCTTTGATTGCCGGTTCCGGCACGGCGGCGAAACCCAGCACCAGCCCCGCACGCTGATCCGCCGGCGCGCTGGAGTCTGAAAGCCAGTAAGCGCTCAAGCCATTGATCTCTACCTCGACGCGAGCAGCCTGTTCGACCAGTTGTCGCTCGCGCTCAAGGCTTTCGACCGCCACGGTCAAATGCAGCCCGGCCGAGACGGCGGGCAATTCGCCCACCCCTTCAATTCCACGTGGCCAGCCGTCGAGCAGGGCATTGCGGCGGCTCAACGCGGCCCGGCGCATGCGCCGGATATGCCGCTGGAAATGCCCGGCGGCCATGAATTCGGCCATCACCGCTTGAGTGCTGACTTCAGAATGCCGGACATCCACCGCACGGCGTTGCGAGAAGGCATCCACCAGTGCCGGCGGCAGCACCAGATAACCGAGGCGCAATGCCGGGAACGCGACCTTGCCGAATGTGCCCACATATAAAACCCGACCCTGACGATCGAGTGCGGCCAACGGTGCCAGCGGCGCCCCGGTGTAACGGTATTCTCCATCGTAGTCATCCTCGACGATCCAGCCCTGGCTGCGCTCGGCCCACGCCAGCAATTCGAGGCGCCGCGCCAGGCTCATCACTACACCGGTCGGGTATTGGTGTGAGGGCGTCACATAGGCCACGCGACAATCGTCGCTGGCCGATAATGCCGAGCAGTCCATGCCCTCGGCATCCACGGCAATTCCGCGCAGACGCGCACCCGCCACGGCAAAGGCATGCCCGGCGGCGCGGTAACCCGGATTTTCGATCGCAACACTGTCGCCTGGCTCCACCAGTAACTGTGCACAAAGGCTAATGCCTTGTTGTGCACCACTGGTGATCACAATTTGTTCAGCTAAGCACTGCATGCCGCGTGAGCTGCGCAAGTACGCGGCGATCATTGCGCGCAAACGCTGATCGCCGGAGGGATCGCCGTAGCACAGTTGCTCCAGGTCCGGCTTGCGCCAGAAAGCCGCATTCAGCTTGGCCCAGACGTCAAACGGAAACAGATCGAAAGCTGGCACACCCACCCGGAATGCCCGTGGCGGGCCGCTCGGTGGTTGTGGTAAATGGTTGCTTTCGATGCGCGAAAAACTGCCGCTGTGGATAACTTTACTGGATGAAACTACAGGGAAATCCAGCCGATTTGTGGATAAGGCTGTGGGTAAGCTTGTTGAAAAGCCTGTGGACAGTTTTGTGGATAGTTTTTTCGGCGGCGTGGCTGTCGGCACCAATTGCGCGACATAAGTACCGTCGCCCACGCGCCCTTCGATAAACCCTTCGGCATACAGTTGATCGTAAGCGCGTACCACGCTGTTGCGCGAAATGCCCAGCGCCGCCGCCAGATCACGACTGGCCGGCAACCGCGTGCCACTCGCCAGGCGTCCATCCAGAACCCGCAGGCGCAGAGCCTGATAAAGCTGGCGGCTCAGACCCAGACGGCGATCAAGTTCAATACCGGCCGGATTGAACGGCATGGACAGCAGCGCTGAATCAGGCATGACAATGGACCTATGAAATTGGTCAGCAATGGCTCTTACAACAGACCAATAGCCTGCCTAGGATGCAGGCATTCGCCAAGGAAATTCTGTCATGTATACACCGCGCGCCTTTGCCATCGAAGAACTGTCCCAGTTGCACGAGCTAATCCTCGCCACCCGCCTCGCCATTCTGGTCACCCATGGCGAAAACTGCCTGCAAGCCAGCCATGTGCCGGTGCTGCTGCATTGTGAACAAGGCGAATACGGCACGCTGTACGGGCATCTGGCCAAGGCCAATCCACAGTGGAAAGACTTGCGCGACGGTGCCGAAGCCATGCTGATCTTTGCTGGCGCCGACGCCTACATCAGCCCGGGCTTTTACCCGAGCAAGGCCGAACACGGCAAAGTCGTGCCGACCTGGAATTACATTGCCGTGCACGCCTACGGGCATGCCGAGACATTCAGCGATGGCGGGCGCCTGCTCGACATCGTCAGCACCCTCACCGACCGCCACGAAGCTGGCCGTGCACAACCCTGGGCCGTCGCCGACGCGCCTGCCGATTACATCGATGGCATGCTCAAGGCCATCGTCGGTTTCGCCATTCCGATCGAGCGTCTCGAAGGCAAACGCAAGCTCAGCCAGAACCGCAGTGCCGAAGATATTGCCGGGGTGCGCGACGGCCTCGCCGCCAGCCCCGACGTCAACGATCAAACCCTCGCCCGCTTGATGCGTTAAGGAAATCACCATGAGTCAGATCGACATTCGCCCGGTCGGCGCCGCTGACCATGCCGCGTGGCTGCCGTTGTGGCAGGCGTACCTGCGTTTCTACAACACCGAACTGCCGGACACGGTGACGCACAGTACCTGGCAGCGTTTTCTCGAGCCAAGCGAACCCACCCATGCCGCGTTGGCCTGGGCTGACGGCAAAGCGGTAGGCATGGTGCATTACATCTATCACCGCTCGAACTGGAGCATCGAAAACTCCTGCTACCTGCAAGACTTGCTGGTGGTCCCTGAAACCCGCGGCAGTGGCGTCGGCCGCTTGCTCATCGAACATGTCTACGCGAATGCCAAAGCCGACGGCTGTGGCAAAGTCCATTGGTTGACCCACGAAACCAACGCCACCGCGATTCAGCTCTACGAACGGATCGCCGAACGCCCGGGCTTCATCCAGTTTCGCAAAGCCCTCTAAGGAGACGCGCACATGACCGCTTCACTCGCTGACTGGAAAGGCGTCCCCGCCCCCACCGCCACCCTTCTCGAAGGCCGCTTCATCCGCCTGGAAAAACTTGACCCGGCGCGGCATGCCGATGAGCTGTACGCTGCCCTCGAAGGCCCCGGTGCCGACCCGAAACTCTGGGATTATTTGCCGTACGGCCCGTTTCCCGAGCGCAGTGCATTCAACGATTGGCTGAACAATCACGCAGCCAACAGCGACCCGTATTTTTTCAGCGTTGTCGATCGGGCAACCGGTCAGGTGCAAGGCATTCTCAGCCTGATGTCAATCGTTCCGGCGCAGGGCCGTATCGAAATCGGCCACGTCACGTTCGGTGCGCCAATGCAGCGCTCGCCGAAAAGCACCGAGGCGGTTTATCTGCTGGGCCAGTATGCCTTTGAGCTCGGTTACCGCCGTCTCGAATGGAAATGCAACAACGGCAACGCCCGCTCCAGATACGCGGCCGAGCGTTTGGGGTTCAGCTTCGAGGGCGTGTTCCGCCAGCACATGGTGGTCAAAGGCCAGAACCGCGACACCGCGTGGTATTCGATTCTCGATTCGGAGTGGCCGGCGATTGGCGCAGGCTTCGAGCGCTGGCTGAGCGATGACAATCAGACGCCGGCCGGTCAGGTCAAAGGTCTGGCCGAGTGCCGAACTTAGCCTTCACAGGCGACCCTGTGGGAGCGAGCCTGCTCGCGAAGACGGCGGTTCAGTCACCCTTGCATCGACTGACCCAGCGCTTTCGCGAGCAGGCTCGCTCCCACAATTAATCGGGTATGGTTTAAGGACGCAGTTGCTGCGCCAGTACCGCAATGTGTTCCGGGCCGATGCCGCAGCAACCGCCCAAATGGCTGGCGCCGCGCTGCTGCCAATCCCTCGCCCATTGCAGATAACCCGGCGGGTCGAGGTCTTCACGCAACGGATCAAGGCCGTCGTTGGCCGTCGCTTCCTTGGGCTGTGGCGGAAACGCATTGGCGTAGGCGCCGATATGGATGCTCACGCCGAGACGCTCGAAGGTCGCGCGCGCCGCATCAATCGCTGCGCCAATCACTTCCGGCTGACTGCAATTGAACAGCAGCGTCTCGACGCCGAGTTCAGCCGCCACCGCCGCCGCTTCAGCGACCGGCTCACCGGAACGCAGGCGCGGCACCTCATCGGTGTCTTCGTCTTTCAAAGTGAATGACAGCCAGAACGCTTTGCCGTCCTTCGGCAATCCGGCGTGGATGGCTCGGGCTTCGACGATCGAACTCTGGGTTTCCGCCAGCCACAGATCCACATGCGGCGCCAGGCCCTGGACCAACGGCGTCAGCAATTCGCTGACTAGCGAGGCCTCGAACAGATCCGGGCGATAGGAGCCAAACAGCGGTGGCAATGAACCCGCCACGCGCACGGATTGGCCCGAGGCGTGCACCGCACGTTGCGCCAGCTCTCCGGCCAATGCCGCCAGCGCCTGGCCTTCAGCGGCGAAGCGTGCTTCGCCAATATGGAACGGCACCACGGCGTAACTGTTGGTGGTGATCACATTGGCGCCACTGGCGATGTACGCGGCATGCACCGCTTCGACCGCTTGCGGTGCTTCGCTCAACGCCAGCGCCGACCACTCGGGCTGACGAAACGGCGCCCCGGCGCGCTGCAACTCACGGCCCATGCCGCCATCGAGAATCACTGTGCTTGCTGCACCCATATGCTTTTCACTCATATGCTTATGAAAAAAACTCACTACCAGAGTCTTTGTTATAACTATTTAATGCTCACCATTCGGTTAATGACAACCTCTTTTTTTGCTCAGGGATCGCCCGTGAAACTGCAACCATTACTGGCTCTGGGCCTGACCCTGCTCGCCGCTTCGACACAAGTTTTTGCCGGCGCCACCCTGGATCGCGTCGAGCAGAACAAAGAACTGGTCGGTGTGCTGATGGAAAGCTATCCGCCGTTCTCGTTCCTCAATGAGCAGAACCAGCTCGACGGCTTCGACGTTGATGTCGCCAAAGCCGTGGCCGACAAACTGGGCGTCAAGCTGCGCCTCGAGACACCCTCCTGGGACGTCATCGCCGCCGGCCGCTGGAGCGGACGTTACGACATCTGCATCTGCTCGATGACACCGAGCAAGGCCCGCGCCGAGGTCTTCGATTTCCCGGTCGAGTATTACGCTTCGCCGGCAGTCATCGTGGTCAACGCCAAGGATGAGCGGATTCACAGCGCCAAGGACCTGAGCGGCAAAAAAATCGGCCTGACCAGCGCCTCCAGTTACGAAAGCTATCTGAACAAGAACCTGATCATCGAAGGTGCCGAAGACACGCAACTGCAGTATCCGTTCGAGGATGTGCAGATCGCCCCGTACGACACCGACAACGTCGCGTTTCAGGATCTGGGGCTCGGCGCCGGCGTGCGTCTGGATGCGATCCTCACCAACCTGGTCACTGCACAGCCACGCCTGAATCAGGACAAGCGCTTCAAACTGGCCGGCGCAGCGCTGTACTCCGAGCCGAACTCGGTGGCCATCGAAAAGGGCGATGCGCAGTGGGACGCGAAAGTCCGTGAGGTGTTCGCGCAGCTCAAGCAGGACGGCACCCTGAGCCAGTTGTCGCAGAAATGGATCGGCGCCGATATCAGCCAATGACCTCTTTCCCGACGCCTCCACAGCCACCGCAACCGGTGGCTGAATCACGCTTGCAGCGGCTGTTCGGTTTTCGCACACGGCTGTACCTGACATGGGCCGCACTGTTCTGCCTGTTCGCCGGTTTCTTTCTGAGCTTCGACCTGAAGTTCTCGATCATCCTCGACAAGCTGCCCAACCTGGTCGGCCTGCACCTGGCGCCCAACGGCTTTCTGCAAGGCGCGGCGCTGACGCTGTTTCTGTGCGTCTGCTCGATTGTCGCCTCGTCGCTGCTGGGTTTCGTCACGGCACTGGCGCGCCTGTCGAGCAGCGCCGTGGCGTTCGGTATCGCCAGTTTCTACACCTCGTTCTTTCGCGGCACCCCGCTGCTGATCCAGATCCTGCTGATCTACCTCGGCCTGCCGCAACTGGGCCTCGTCCCCGGTGCGATCGTCGCCGGCATCATCGCCCTGTCACTGAACTATGGCGCCTACCTCAGCGAGATCTTTCGCGCCGGCATCCTCGGTGTCGACCACGGCCAACGCGAAGCCTCGCTGGCGCTGGGTATGCGCGAGACGGTGATCTTCTGGCGCATCACCCTGCCCCAGGCCATGCGCACCATCATTCCGCCGACCACCAATCAGTTCATTTCGATGCTCAAGGACTCGTCGCTGATTTCGGTGATGGGCGTCTGGGAAGTGATGTTTCTCGCCCAGTCGTACGGCCGCTCGAGTTATCGCTACATCGAAATGCTCACCACCGCGGCGATCATCTATTGGCTGATGTCGATTGGACTGGAATTGATTCAGGCGAAGATGGAGCGGCATTACGGCAAGGCGTACGTGCGGCGTAGTTGAAACAGCGAGCCCCTGCCCCGTGCGGGAGTCAGCTGTTATCCCGGTGAATCCGCACCACGCCCATCTTCATACCAAACGGACGAAACACGGCATTCAACGATTTGAGCGTCTGATTGCCTTCGCCATGCTCGATATGCACCAGCGTCCGCACCGAGATCTTGCACATCCGCGCGAACTGGGTCTGATGCAAACCGGTCACTTCCACCCGTAGTCGACGCACGGCTTCGCCGATGTCCAGCGTGCCTTGGGCCAGGGCTTGCTGGATGCTTTCGATGAGCGCCGTGCGCTCAGCCACAGACAGGCTCATTTCAATCCCCAATCATTCAAGCGTTGCTGCAGATTTTTCAGGTGGACGCCGGGATGGTTCATTGTTCTGGCTGGCAGACCGCTGTCAGCCAGAATATCCGGCAGCGCCGACAGGCGTTGAGCCTCTTGGCGCAAGCGCTCAAACAGCATTGACTCGTCACTCACTGCCGACGGGTCGCCTGGCTCGGCAATATCCACCAGTACGCGGCACACGCCTCGCCAATCGATGTCTCCCGCCCTCTCCAGCTCTCTTGGCCATTTCGTCGTACGGGTCACGCCTTCATCGTCCATGACCATTGGCGCCAAGTCATAAATCGGCGCAAGGCGAAAAGCGTTTGCCTCGCGAATGATCGCGGTGTTGCGCCCGTGGTTATCCGAATTACCGAGAATCTTGTTGATCAGGTCTCGACACAAATAATCCGCGACAAGGTCAGGAATCTGGCTGGTTTGCCCCGCTGTACGCCAGAGACCGGCAAGCAGGCGGATAACCTCCAGATGATTCATGGCGCTGCCCGGCGTCGTCACCTGAGCCAGCGAATAAATCGATTCGACAGCAAAACGGCTGACTTCGCCGTTCTGGACACTACGGTCGAAGCGGTGCATCCACAAACTCGGTTTGTTCGCCTCCTCCAATGCCAGGCCGTCCTCCGCGATCGTGTCGATGCCCAGCGTCTGCAGCGCCTTGTAGTAATGGAATTCGCTGCGCAGGATGTCCTGATCGGTCAGCCCACCTCGATTCCGGGCAAATTTCACGAACCAATGCTGCCTGACGTCTTCATCACTCAATACCGCGTCGGGGTACAACAGACCCGCGTGATTTTCGACCAGCAATAATTTCGGTGCTTCCCCGCCTGCCCCGGTCGCCCCACCGATTGCCGCGCCCAATTCGTAGGCATACTCAAGAAAGCGCTGGTCACGGTGAATGACGTCTTCTCGCGTAAAGCCGATAGGCTTGCGTTCATCCACAGCCGCAGCAGACTCCTTGATGCGCATGTTGCCGATAGGGGCCGGGGTGCTGCGCCCGAGCAGATACAGATCGGCGCTGATATCCGCGGGTTTTTCCTGTCCCAGACGTGCAAGCAGGAACCGCTTGGCTGCGCCTGCGGGGGCAATGTCGTGGACAAATGCCGGTGTCTCGGAGCGCCGACCGTTCCAGTCCAGCGGATACAGAGCACTCACCGCGTTGGAGAAAGGCGAGCCTATGGCGTCGATGTTTTCTGCGAGGTAGTCCGTCTCATAGCCGAAGCTGCAGCGACTCGCGAAGCCCTTTTCAGGATCATCGAAGCTCAGAACCATCGCGTCGTGCCAGATACCGGCTGTGAAAATCTGTAATGTCAGGTTGTACATGGTTTCGCCCGTCTGCATTTAAATGCACTTAACTCAGCGCTTTAGTGTCGCCGAATGCAATATAGTGCATTTCAGAAGGACTGGAGGTGGGTAATCTGCAACAAAATGCAGATAACGGACTGTTTCGCTTATACGGCGCGCAAAACAATGCAGATTGACTCCGACATCATTCTGTAAAAACCCCTCGCTATACAGGACGGCCCGTCCATAAGAAAAAGGCCTTCCCTTCATGCCGTTTCCGCCACAGCGCCTGCCTCTCACTATTGCCCTGCTGATCAGCGCCACCACTGCTCACGGTGAAACCGTGCAGATCGACACCGCCACCACCGCCTCGCAAACCCTGGGCGGCAGCGACACGCTGACGATTTCGGCGCGGGGCAGCATCACCAACAGTGGCAAGGCCGTGAGCCTGAAAGACAGCACCAGCGGTGCCGGTGTGGTGATCGATAACGCCGGCAAGATCGTCTCCAGCGGCGGCCGGGCCATCGACAGCAGTGGCGATGAGAGCAAGGCGCGCAATTACGCGATCTACAACCGCAGTGGCGGGCAGATTCTGGGGGCCAACGATGCCTTGCGCATCGACAGCAACTTCGTCAGCGGCAGCCTGTTGATCGATAACAGCGGGGTGATCCGTTCGACCACCGGCCAGGGTCTGGATCTGGATGCGCTGCGCAGCGATGCGGTGACGACTACGATTATCAATCGCGCCGGCGGGCTGATTCGCGGCGAGGCCAGCGACGGCATGAAAACCGGCGCCAACGCCACCCTGACCAACTACGGTGAGATCTCCACCGGCGATTCGCACAATGCCGATCAGAAGTTCGACGGCGTCGACGTCGATACCGCCAGCGGCGTGTCGATCAGCAACTACGGGGTGATTTCCGGCGGTCGTCACGGCATCACCACCGACCTCGGCGCAACGTTGATCAACTATGGCCAGGTCACTGGACGCAACGGTTCCGGGTTTGGCTCCGACGGCGATGGCACGGTGATCAACCACGGCACCATCACCGGCGCGTATTCGGGCCTGCAAGAGAACGGCGACGGCGATGGCGTGGACATCGACAACCTCGCCCACATCGAAAACTACGGCACCATTCAAGGCGTCGGCGCCGGCGGCGTGGACAAGGCCGGTTTCGCCAATGGCAGCGAAGGCATCGCCTTGGGTGGCGGCTACATTCTCAATGCCGCAGGCGCACTGATCAGCGGTGCCGACAGCGCGATTCTGGTCGATGACGGCAGCGGCAACTCGGGGCTGGCCGCGACCGCCCTGGAGAACTTCGGCCGCATCGAAGGTCTGAACGGTTTTGGCGTGAAGTTCGTCGGCGAGTTCGCCGACAGCGTAATCAACGGCGGCACTATCAGCGGCAGCAACGGCCTGGCGCTGGACCTGGGCGGCGGCGATGACCGCCTGACGCTGCGCAACGGCAGCCGCTTCCTCGGCATCGTCGATGGCGGCAGCGGCACGGATCGATTGGTCATGGACGATGCGCTCGGTGGCAGTTTTGGCGCCAGCCGCAACTTCGAGTGGCTGGAGGTCCGCGAAGGCGCCTGGACCCTGACCGGCAGCGGTGATTTCAGCGATGGCGGCGCAATTCGCAATGGCGCCACCCTGATCAACCACGGCGGCATCGCCGGCACCCTGACTGTCGATGCCGGCGGCGCCTATGCCGGTGGCGGCTCGGTGGGCAGTCTCAACGTCAACGGCACCCTGCGCACCGACACCCGCTTGGGGCGTGCGACCATTGTTCATGATTTGACCATGGGCAAAGCCGCCACCCTCGCCTACGGCGTCAACGCCGACGGCAGCAGCGCGCCGGTAGTCGTCGGCGGTGTCGCCAACCTCAATGGCGCGACGCTCGCGGTGAATCCCGGCAGCGGCACCTACCCTTGGCAGAGTCACTACACCGTGCTGCAAGCAGCGCAGGTCAACGGCACCTTCGGCGAGGTCAGCAGTGATTACGCGTTCCTGACGCCAACCCTCGCCTACACCGCGACTCAGGTCGACCTGACCTACACCCGCAACGACATAGCATTCAACGAGTTCGCCACGACTGCCAACGGCAACAATGCCGCCAACAGCCTGGCCTCGATCGGCAAAAACAGTGCGCTGTACAACGCCCTGCTCAACACCACTCAAAACAGCGCCGGTACGGCAATCGAACAACTGGCCGGGACCAGCAATGCCAACCTGACCAGCGCCACGCTCAGTGCCAGCAGTCAGGTCGGCAGCAGCATGCTCGCAGCGATGCAGCAAATGGCCGGGCCGGGTTTGCTGGTCGGTCTCGATCAGCGCGACACGCCGGTGCTGGCCGCCAGTGGCGTGCCGGCGGCAGCGCGCAATCTCAATGATCCGAACGCTCGCGGCCGGCTCTGGCTGCAAGGCATCGGTGGCTACGGCAAGCTTGATGGTGAACATGGCAGCAGTGGTCTGGAGCAACGCACCAAGGGCAGCTTGCTCGGTGCCGACTGGGCGCTGAACCCGGCCTGGCGGGTGGGCGTTCTCGGCGGTTACTCGCAGACCGATCTGGATGCCAGCGGCGTCGATGGCGAGGTCGACAGCTGGCACGCCGGGGTTTATGCGCTGCATCAGAACGGCCCGCTCGCCCTGCGCCTTGGCGCGGCGTACAGCGCCCATCAAGGCGAGAGCCAGCGCCACATTGCGTTCAACGGTTTCAGTGATCGTCCGAAAGGCGACTACGACGCCGACAGCCAACAAGCCTTCGCCGAACTCGGCTACGCCATGGGCAGCGGCCGGCTCAACGCCGAACCGTTCGCCAGCCTCGGCTACCAGCGCTACCACCGCGACCGCTATCAGGAAAAAGGTGGCGCCGCGGCGCTGCAAGTCGACGGTCAGACCCAAGACAATTTCAGCAGCACGCTCGGTTTGCGCCTGGCGCATTTGAGCAGCCTGGACAACGGCATGAGCGTCACCCCACGCCTGGCCCTCGGCTGGAAACACACCTATGGCGATGTCAGCAGCTCGACGCGCCAGGCGTTTGTAACCGGCGGCACGGCGTTCAATGTCGAGGGCAGCGCGCTGGATCGCGACAGCCTGATGCTGCAAGCCGGGCTTGATGTCGGGGTCTCGGCACGGCATTCGCTGAGCTTGGGCTACAGCGGCGAGATCGGCAGCAACAGCCGCAACCACGGGCTGATCGGGCAGTGGCAGATGAGGTTTTAAGCACCTCGACAGCCATCGCAGCCCGGCCAGGCTGTAGGAAAAAGCGCCGATCAAGCCACGTAAAAAAGGTCCGGTTTCAAAACTGCCGGACTTTTTCATCCGATACGCTCCGACGTCGCCTGCACGCGTACGGGACGCAGCCGACAGCGGATTTTTGAGGGCATCCATAGAGTTGAGTCTTCACTTTCTGGAAAAGGCTTTCCTTGATGCGTACTCAACACGGATGTAAACCAGAACACCTGGCGCTGGCCATTTCCCTGGCACTCGGTTGCGTAGAGTTTGCCAACGCCGAGCAACCCTCTGAGGCCGCTGAACCGCTTGCAACCATCGCGGCACCGCAGCCGACCGAAGCCAGCGCCAAGGCGAAGGTTGCTGAACGATTTCAGCGCTTTCTCAGTGACCCAGGGACGGTGCCCATCGGTTTCGAAACCGCGGAAAAAACCTTCAAGGGCACCGCGGTCAACGATCTGATCCGCCTCAAGGACGGCGCCAGCTTCACCGGCCGACTGGACGGTAGCGAGGGCGACAATTTCCTGTTTCTCGATGCGACTGAGGGAGGCGCGCTGAAAGACACGCGCAACTTCAACGGGTTGGTCGTCGCCAATGGCGCCTGGACGTCGAGTTCCAAAGGTGATTTCAAGGAAGGTGTGCTGGTTCAAGGCGGCACGGCCCTGACCAACCTGGGAAGTATCAAAGGCGATGTCTATGTCGATAACGGCGGCAGCTTTGCTGGCAAAGGCGCGGTGACCAATCTGCATGTCGACGGCCTGCTCACCGTCAACGGATTGCTTGGGGCGCCGAGGGTCAAAGGCGATCTGCGCCTGACGCCAACCGCCGAGCTGGCGTATGAAGTCACGCCTTCCGGCAGTCAAACGATCAAGGTCGATGGCACTGCCGCGCTCGCCGGCGCTACCCTGAATATCGTTGCAGCGTCGGGGGAATATCCGCAGAGCCGCCAGTACAAGATCATCGAAGCGGGCGCCGTGGAAGGTGAATTCGGCAGCATTCGCAACAACCTTGCGTTCATGACCGCTACACCTCAATACAACAAGAAATCGGTCGGACTGACTTATGCCCGTAATGACGTGGCGCTGGAAGAGGTGGCTACGAGTGACAACAGCCGGGCGGTCGCCGAGAGCATTGTCGAGCCTGTCGCGCCATTGCCTTCTGCAACCCCAACTCAAACCCCGGCCTCTATCTCTACCTCTACCGCTTCGATTGCACCGGAACAGGCCTCGATAGCGGCTTCAGCTTTGGTGTCAATGCCCATTGCCGAATCCTTGCCCGTCGCTATCAACGAAGAAACCGTCACCGCACAGGCAGAGCAAGCTATCGAACAGCCCGTGCCTGCGCTGGTCAAACCGGCAAACACCGCAGTCGCCGCACTCCTGTCCAGCGACAAGACCACCGCCCCCATCGCCCTCGAACAACTCGCCGCCGGCAGCAACGCCAACCTCGCCAAAGCCACCCTCAGCAGCATCACGCCTGTAAGCGCGAGCATGCTCTCGGCGATGCAGCAACTGAGCAATCATCCGGACTCGACGTACACATCTGCCAACTCGCCTCGCCAGGCATCCGCCGCAGCCGACACCGGCCGGGTATGGATTCAGGCTCTCGGCTATGGCGGAAAGGTCGATCGCGCTGTCGACAGCAACCTCAAGCACGCTACCAACGGTCTGGTCCTGGGCGCCGACTGGCGGCTCGATGAGCAATGGCATGTCGGCCTGCTCGGCGGCAAATCACAGACCCGACTCGACGCCCGCCAGTACGACGGCGACCTCGACAGCTGGCACCTCGGCGCCTACGCCGTACGCCAGGACGGCCCTTTGGCACTGCGCCTCGGCGCAACCTGGGCCAGCCACGAAGGCAGCAGCAAACGCCGCGTCGCCTTCAACGGCTTCAGCGACCGCCTGCAAGGCAACTACAACGCCAATACCCAACAAGCCTTCGCCGAACTCGGCTACAACTTCGGCCGCCACGCCACCCTCGAACCCTTCGCCAGCCTCGGCTATCAACGCTACCAGCGCGACAGCTATCGCGAGAAAGGCGGCGACGCAGCCCTCAAAGTCTTCGGACAAACCCGCGACAACCTCAGCAGCACCTTCGGCCTGCGCACCGCCCACACCACCCGCCTCGACAACGGCATGCACCTGACCCCGCGCTTCAGCGTCGGCTGGAAACACACCTACGGTGAAATCGACAACCACACGCACCAACAACTGATCAAAGGTGGCAACCGCTTCGAAATCGCCGGCGCCGCACTGGACCGCAACAGCCTGTCCATCGACACCGGACTCGACCTCGGCCTCTCCGCCAACCACACCGTCGGCGTCAGCCTCACAGCCGAAGCAGGCAATGACAGCCGGACTCATGGCGTGATGGGGCAGTGGCGGATGGCGTTTTGATTAGAGTTGTTAGCCCCTTATCGGTGATTCAGTAAAAAGCCCCTCATCGGAACGCCGCCCGCCTAGCCCTCTCCCAAAGGGAGAGGGGACTGATCGCGGTGATTGGAAGACGTATGCCAACATGCGATACCGAGTCGAATGCATATTTCAAAGCCCACCAAAATCGGCTCCCTCTCCAGGGGGAGAGGGCTGGGGTGAGGGGAAAACCACCACGAAATCCAAGCCGAACAACCGCTTCTCACCACTCAACAATGAGCGTTAGCTCGCGTGCCCTTGATCTTGATCTTGCCTGACCGGCGACATCGGAAGGCTGAGCGGAGGGATTGATCCGGGCGTGGGAGCGCAGCGACCGTCTGGCGCAGCCAGAAACAGCGGACGTAGGTGCAGCGAAGCAAACCGTAGCCGCTGCGCCCGGATCGATCCCGGAGCGAAGGGACCCGAGCCTGCGAGGGCCGTACGTAGGAGCAAGACTTTTGGTTACTTTGGGGCGTTTGCCAAAGTGACCCGCTGTAAAAGCGGAACCGCCAGAAGCAACACCCAAAGCAACGGATATTCACCCAAAACCCCAAGAGCTGGTCGGCCCACAGGCCGCCACGGCACAAAAAAAAGGGGAGCACATGCCCCCCCGAGGTTTAAACCATCACATCGAAGCGCTAAATCACCCTTCGATCTCAATCAAAATCTCACCCGGATTCACCCGATCGCCCTTGACCACATGAATCGCCGCCACCTTCCCGGCAATCGCCGCCTGAACCTCGGTCTCCATCTTCATCGCCTCGGTAATCAACACCGCCTGACCGGCCTTGACGGTGTCGCCCTCCTTGACCAGCACATCGACGATATTGCCCGGCATGGTCGTGCTGACATGCCCCGGCGCCGACGCCTGCTTGCGCTTGCTGCTGCCACCACTGACAAACTCGTTGAGCGGCTCGAACACCACCTCTTCCGGCATGCCATCGATCGACAGATAGAAGTGCCGCTTGCCCTCAGCCTTGACGCCAACACCGGTGATATCGACGCGATAGGTTTCGCCGTGCACATCAATGACGAACTCGGTCGGCACGCCCTCACCGCCCGCCGAGGCCACAGCGCCTGCCTCAGGAATCGGCAACAGCACTTCCGGCGTCAGGGTGCCGGCGGCACGCTCTTCAAGGAATTTGCGACCAATGTCCGGGAACATGGCAAAAGTCAGCACGTCTTCTTCCGAGGTCGCCAGAGCGCCGATATCGGCCCGCAGCTTGGTCATTTCCGGCTTGAGCAGATCGGCCGGACGTACGTCGATGACGTCTTCACTGCCGATCGCCTGACGGCGCAGCTTTTCGTTGACCACGCCCGGCGCCTTGCCATAACCGCCTTGCAGATAAAGCTTCACTTCATTGGTGATGGTCTTATAACGCTCGCCAGCCAGCACGTTGAAAAACGCTTGGGTACCGACGATCTGCGAAGTCGGCGTCACCAGCGGCGGGAAGCCGAGGTCTTCACGCACCCGCGGAATTTCCGCCAGCACTTCGCCCATGCGATTCAAGGCGCCCTGCTCTTTCAACTGGTTGGCCAGGTTGGAAATCATCCCGCCCGGCACCTGGTTGACCTGCACACGGGTATCGACCGCGGTGAATTCGCTTTCAAACTGGTGGTACTTCTTGCGCACGGCGTAGAAGTACAGACCGATCTCTTGCAGCAGTTCAAGGTTGAGACCGGTATCGAACTCGGTGCCCTTGAGCGCCGCGACCATCGACTCGGTGCCCGGGTGGCTGGTACCGGAGGCGAAGCTGGAGATCGCGGTGTCGATGTGATCGGCGCCGTTTTCGATGGCCTTGAGCTGACACATCGCGGCCAGGCCTGCGGTGTCGTGGGAGTGGATGAACACCGGCAGCGACTGTTCGGCTTTCAACGCACGCACCAGTTCACCGGTAGCGTACGGAGTCAGCAGACCGGCCATGTCCTTGATCGCCACCGAGTCGCAACCCATGGCTTCCATTTGCCTGGCCTGGGTGACGAAAGCCTCAATGGTGTGTACCGGGCTGGTGGTGTAAGCGATGGTGCCTTGCGCATGTTTGCCGGCAGCCTTCACCGCTTCGATGGCCACGCGCAGGTTACGCACATCGTTCATCGCGTCGAAGATACGGAATACGTCGATGCCGTTTTCTGCGGCTTTGGCGACGAAGGCCTGGACCACGTCGTCGCTGTAATGGCGGTAGCCCAGCAGGTTCTGCCCGCGCAAGAGCATTTGCAGACGCGTGTTAGGCAGCGCCGCGCGCAGTTGGCGCAGACGCTCCCACGGGTCTTCTTTGAGGAAACGTACACAGGCGTCGAACGTCGCACCGCCCCAGCATTCCAGCGACCAGTAGCCGACTTTGTCGAGCTTGTCGCAGATCGGCAGCATGTCCTCGGTGCGCATGCGGGTGGCGAGCAGCGATTGGTGAGCGTCGCGCAGGATGGTATCGGTAACGAAGATCTTCTTGCTCATTGGTATCTCCTCATAGCGGCAAGCTTCAAGCTAAAAGCTGCAAGAAAAAGCCAATCTGCTTTTACTTGCCGCTTGCAGCTAAAAGCTCGCAGCTGTTTCATTCATAGGCCTGCGTGGGCGGCGATGGCGGCGGCGATGGCCAGGGCCAGCTCTTCGGGTTTGCGCTTGATCGAGTAGTTGGTCAGTTCCGGGTGGCTTTCAACGAAGCTGGTATTGAACTGGCCGCTGCGGAATTCCGGGTTGCGCAGGATTTCCTGGTAGTAGGCAGCAGTGGTCTTCACCCCTTGCAGACGCATGTCGTCCAGCGCGCGCAAGCCACGGTCCATCGCCTCTTCCCAGGTCAATGCCCAGACCACCAGTTTCAGGCACATCGAGTCGTAGAACGGCGGAATGGTGTAACCGGTGTAGATCGCCGTGTCGGTGCGCACGCCTGGACCACCGGGCGCGTAATAACGGGTGATCTTGCCGAAGCTCGGCAGGAAGTTGTTCTTCGGATCTTCGGCGTTGATGCGGAACTGCAAAGCGAAACCACGATGCTGGATGTCTTCCTGCTTCACCGAAAGCGGCAGGCCGGAGGCGATGCGGATCTGCTCGCGAACGATATCGATGCCGGTGATTTCTTCGGTGATGGTGTGTTCCACCTGCACGCGAGTGTTCATCTCCATGAAGTACACCTCGCCCTCGGCGAGCAGGAACTCCACGGTGCCGGCATTCTCGTAACCCACCGCCTTGGCCGCGCGCACCGACAGGTCGCCAATGTAGGCGCGCTGTTCCGGGGTCAGTTGCGGGCTTGGCGCGATCTCGATGAGCTTCTGATTACGGCGCTGGATCGAGCAGTCACGCTCGAACAGGTGCACGACGTTGCCGAAGCTGTCGCCGAGAATCTGCGCTTCGATGTGTTTGGGATTGACGATGCATTTTTCCAGAAACACTTCCGCCGAGCCGAAGGCCTTGGTGGCTTCGGAAATGACCCGGGGGAAATTCTGTTCGAGTTCTTCGCGACTGTTGCAACGACGGATACCGCGACCGCCACCGCCGGAAGTGGCCTTGAGCATCACCGGGTAACCGATGCGGTCACCTTCGGCCAAGGCTTCTTCAATGCCCGAAACATTGCCTTCAGTGCCCGGCGTGACCGGCACACCCGCCTTGATCATGCTGCGGCGCGCTTCGGTCTTGTCGCCCATGCGGCGTATGACTTCCGCCGACGGGCCGATGAATTTGATCCCGCGTTCGGCGCAGATCTCCGCCAGTTCGGCGTTTTCCGAGAGGAAGCCGTAGCCGGGATGCAGCGCATCGCAGCCGGTTTCAACAGCCAGGTTCACCAGCTTGCGCGGGTTGAGGTAACCGGCCAATGGCTCGGCGCCAATGCTGTGAGCTTCATCCGCACGCTTGACATGCAAGGCATGCCGGTCGGCGTCGGAAAAAATCGCTACCGAGCGAATGCCCATCTCGGCGCAGGCTCGTACGATTCGTACGGCAATCTCACCACGGTTGGCGATCAGGATCTTTTTTATCACTTGGAGGTTCCCTTGAGCCGGTGGCACCACGACCTGCTAGACCCAGGTCGACGCGTGACCAAATGTTTCAATTCGGTCGCAGGTCCACACTAGCGCTCGCAAGGGATTAACAAAAATGAATAAAAATTGGGTCAGGCATAAGTAAAGACTTATAGTTGAAACATCGACCGTACTTCAGAGCCTGGAAAAATGCGTAAGTCCTTGATGCGTATGACGTTACGCCAACTACAGATCTTCAACGAAGTGTGTGATTTGCGCTCTTACAGCCGCGCAGCCGATGAAATGTCCCTCACCCAACCGGCCGTTAGCCTACAGATTCGACAGCTCGAAGAGCTGATTGGCCAGCCGTTGTTCGACTATGTCGGTAAAAAACTCTACATGACCGAGGCTGCTGAAGCCCTGCAACGCGCCAGCCGCGACATTTTCGGGCGCCTGGAAAACCTCGATATGCAACTGTCGGACATGCAAGGTTCGCTGCAGGGCCAGCTGAAACTGGCGGTGGAATCCAGCGCCAAATATTTCGTCCCGCACTTGTTTGCGGCGTTCAAGCGCCAGCACCCCGAGGTCAATCTGCAACTGACCGTGGTCAACCGCGGCCAGGTCATTCGACGGCTGTCGGACAACCGCGATGACCTGGTGATCATGTCGATGGTACCGCAAGACATGGGCCTCGAATTTCTGCCGTTCCTGAACAATCCGATTGTTGCGGTGGCGCGTCCGGATCACCCGTTGGCACACCTGGGCCCGTTGCGCCTGCAGGATCTTGAACCCTACACATTGCTGATTCGCGAGCCGGGCTCGGGCACGCGGCTGGCGTGCGAAGAGTATTTCAAAGAGAAACGCGTGCACTTCACCCAGACCCAGGAAGTGGCCTCGGCCGAGGCTCAGCGCGAATGTGTGCTGGCGGGTCTGGGCGTGGCGCTGTTGACGCGTCACGCCCTGAACCTGGAGCTGGCGACCGGCGGGCTGGTCGAGTTGCCGGTCGAGGAATTGCCGCTGCTGCGTAGCTGGTGCCTGGTGCAGGCCAAAGCCAAACGCCTGTCACCGGTGGCGCACGCCTTCCTGGCGTTTATCCGCAGCGAGCGTGCACAGATCAGCGCGCTGGTTGAGCGTTTCGACGGGAAGCTGCGGGCGCTGCCTGCCAGAGATTGATCTCGGGAAAATCGCCGATCTCGGCTTGAAGCTGGCGAAGTTCGAAGCGATCTTCGATGGCGCGACGGAATTCCATGCGGCGCTGGTCTTCCTGCTGACGACGGGTTTTCGCGGCGCTGTTGCGTTCTTCGTAGGGCTGAGCCATTTCGATTCTCCCAAGGCGAGTACGGGAGTTTCACGATAGGCGTGGGGGATGACGGTTTGGCTGCGCGGGGATGACAGTGCGATGAAACTTGCTCAGGGTTGCGGTGCTTTTCAGGGCGCCATCGCGAGCAGGCTCACTCCTACAAGGGAACTACAGCAACACAAATCGTGCGTCGCACCGAAATCCAATGTGGGAGCGAGCCTGCTCGCGATCAAGGTCGGAACGACCTTGGACGACTTCAGTCATCCAGGGCTTTCACGGCTTTGGGCGACAAGCGCAAGCTGCGCAAACTGCGCTTCACGCTCTTGAGATGATTGACCAGGCTCGGCCCGCGCGCCATGGCCACGCCCATTGCCAGCACATCGATCACCACCAGATGGGCGATACGTGAGGTCAGCGGCGTGTAGATTTCCGTGTCTTCGTGCACATCGATCGCCAGATTGACCGTCGACAGCTCGGCCAGCGGTGTCTGGCTCGGGCACAGGGTGATCAACGAGGCGCCGCTTTCGCGAACGAGGTTGGCGGTGATCAGCAGATCCTTGGAACGCCCCGACTGGGAAATGCAGATCGCCACATCGGTCGGCTTCAGGGTCACCGCCGACATTGCCTGCATGTGCGGGTCGGAATACGCCGCCGCGGTCAGTAGCAGACGGAAAAACTTGTGCTGGGCATCCGCCGCCACTGCACCGGACGCGCCAAAGCCATAGAACTCGACGCGCTGCGCCTGGGACATCAACGTGACCGCGCGCTGCAATTCCACCGGATCGAGCTTCTCGCGCACCTCCATCAGCGTGTGCAGGGTGGTGTCGAAAATCTTCAGGCTGTAATCGGCGACCGAGTCGTCTTCATGGATCGCGAACTGACCGAAGCTGGCACCGGCAGCCAGGCTTTGTGCCAGTTTGAGTTTCAGATCCTGAAAACCGGAACAACCGATGGCGCGGCAAAAGCGCACGATCGTCGGCTCACTGATGCCGACGCTGTGAGCCAGATCGGCCATGGAACTGTGCATCACCGCCGCAGGGTCAAGCAGCACGTGGTCGGCGACCTTGAGCTCCGACTTGCGTAACAGGTGACGTGACTGGGCAATGTGTTGCAGCAGATTCAAGGGGCTGGACTCTTCTTGTGGGCAAGGATGTAGCAAGCTTGTAGTTATACTACATGAATGGGCATTTTGCCTGCTCAATGCGTAACTCGATGTCCCGCTATCTGGCGCGATGGCCTGCATGTAGCCCTTAAAGTGGTTTTCCCTGTTCGCGCAACAGCCCGGCCAGCGCGCCGGCGTCAACCGGACGACTGATCAGATAACCCTGCACTTCGTCACAACCTTCGCTGCGCAGGAACTCCAGTTGTTCCGGGCACTCGACGCCCTCGGCGACGACTTTCAGTGACAAGCCATGGGCCATGGCAATGATCGCGCGAGTAATCGCCGCGTCCTCGCTGCCCTCGCCCAACCCCCGGATGAACGCTTGATCGATCTTCACGTAATCCACCGGAATGCGCTTGAGATAACTCAGCGACGAATAGCCGGTACCGAAATCGTCAATCGCCAGTTTCACGCCCAGATCGCGCAGTTGCTGGAATGTCGCGATGATGTGCTCGACGCTGTCGAGCAACTGACTTTCGGTGAGTTCCAGTTCCAGGCAGGCAGGCGCCAGTCCCGTCTCTTCCAGCACCTGTCGCACCAGACTGACCAGTTTGCCTTGGCGCAATTGGTGCACCGACAGGTTCACCGACACGCGAATCGGCGCCAGCCCCTGACGCTGCCATTCGCAGGCCTGCCAGCACGCCTGGCGCAGGACGAACTCGCCGATCGGCCCGATCAACCCGGTTTCCTCGGCCAGTCCGATGAAATCGGCCGGCGGCACCTGGCCCATGCCCGGATGCTCCCAGCGCACCAGTGCTTCCGCGGCGTTCAGGCGGCCGGTTTGCAGGCACAGTTTCGGCTGATAGAAAACACTCAGCTGCTGCTCTTCGATGGCCCGGCGCAGATGGTTTTCCAGCTGCAGGCGCTCCAGCGTGCTGGCCTGCAAACTGTCGGTGTAAAACTGAAAATTGTCGCCGCCCAGATGCTTGGCGTGCTGCATGGCCATGTTCGATTGGCTGACCAGCGCGGAAATCTCGCGGGCGTTGTCCGGCAACAGACTGATGCCCATCGAAGCGCTGACCACCAGCTCGTGCCCTTCCACCGTCAGCGGCAAACGCAGCTTCGATGACAAGCGCGTAGCAACGCGGGCCAGGCTCGACAGGCTGCCGTAGGCATCGAACAGCACCGCAAACTCATCACCGGACAAGCGCGCAATGGTGTCGGCTTCCGGCAAGGCGTTGACCAGCCGCCGCGCCATTTTCTGCAGCAACTGGTCCGCCACCTCATGCCCGAGGCTGTCGTTGAGCAACTTGAAACGGTCCAGATTGATGTGCAGCAGGGCCAGACTGCGCCGGCTCTGCCGTGAACGCTGATGCGCTTCGTGCAGGCGTTCGCGAAACAGCGAGCGGTTGGCCAGGCCGGTGAGTTCGTCGTAGTGAGTCAGATAACGCATGCGCTCTTCGGATTCGCGCCGCGCCGACAGATCGGCGAAGAAGCCGACGATATGGCTGACATTGCCGCGATTGTCGCGCACCGCATTCAATTGCAGCCATTGCGGATACAGCTCGCCGTTCTTGCGCGTTTCCACCAGTTCGCCCTGCCAACTTCCGTGCTGTTCCAGCGCGTGACGGATCGCCACGTAATGGCGGCGGGCATCGCGGCTGCACGGCAACTCGACGACATTGCGCCCGAGCATGTCGTCGATGTCATAACCGGTGACCCGGCTGAAGGCCTGGTTGATCGCGATCAGCGCGTAGTTCGGGTCGAGAATCACAATGCCTTCACTGGCCGCTTCGAACACCGTCGCCGCCAGCCGTTGCTGTTCTTCCAGACTTTTGCTGGCGCTGATGTCGCGGCGCGTGCCGACCATGCGCATCACCCGCCCGCTGGCGCTGCGCTCTACCGCGCGGCCACGGTCTTCAATCCAGACCCAATGGCCGTCGCCGTGACGCACGCGATATTCAATCTGGTAGTCCTCGCTGCGCCCTTTCAAATGCTCGATCAACGCGTACTTGAGCGTCGGCAGATCCTCGGGATGCAAGCGTGGCTTGAGGTCGCGCAGCAGCGCGGTGACGTATTCCGGGGCGAGGCCGAACAACTCCTGAATCTGCGTGTGATGGACTTCATCGGTCTGCAGATTCCAGTCCCACAGCCCCAGCTCGCTGGCCTTCAACGCCAGCGCCAGACGCGCCTCGCTTTTGCTCAGTGCATGGTTGGCCGCGTCCAGTTCGCGGCTGCGCTGGGCGACGCGGTCTTCCAGTTCGACCTGAGCCTCGCGCAGCTTGCCCTCGGCACAGCGGCGCTGCTCGATCTCTTTGCCCAGTTCCTGATTGAGCTGCTCGCCGCGCAGTCGGGTCTGCTGCAAGTGTTCGATCAGGTGCTGGTTCTGGAAGCGCCGCAGCAAACCGCGATCGATCAACCGATTGACCTGCCAGGCGACCACGCTCAGCGAGCCGAGCAGAATCAAGCCGAGCCAGCCCCAACCGCGCGCCTGCTCATCGCCGCCCCAGAACAGGTAGCCGATCGCTGGCAGCAGACAAGGCAAGGTGAACGACAGAAACGCCGGCAGGCTCACGGCGTAGGCGACGCTGGCCGACAAGGTTGCGGCGCCGATCAGGCCGAACACCCAGGCTTGTTGCATGAAGTTGTCGGCGGGCACCAGCGCGATACCGGCGCCGGCGAGGGTCAGGCCGGTCATGGTCGAACCGAGCAGAAACATGCGCCGCCAGATCGGCTGGGCCTGGCGATCCGGTATCGCCGAATCGAACGCCGCGACCTGAATCACCCGCAGCGCCACCAGCGACAACAGCCACACCAGCCAGACGCTGACCACGAAGTAACGCTGCGGACTCCAGAGCAATGCCGCGCAGACCAGGCCATTGATCAACATGAACAGCGTCGGCAACAACGAGCCCTGATACAGCAGACGCGTGCGCTCGACCGCCATTTCGACGGCATAGTGCTTGCGGATGACCCGGGGTTCCACAGAGGGTCCCGACAGTTCGGCGCTGAGGATCATGGGCTACGTTCTTGTTCTTATAAGGGGGGCGTGCGCCCGAAACGTCGACGGAGCATACACAAGCCGCTCCGGTTGCCAAACTGCTGCAGGTCAGAATCGCAGCGAAATTTGCGCGTATCCCGGCACCGTCGCAACCGCTCAAGCGAGACGGGCCGAAGCCTGCAGCGGTGACCGACCGGTCGTCATCGGCAGCACTTTCATCGGCTAATGCAACACGCGGTTTGCCCGGGCCTGCGGCGCACCCTAGAATGCCCTGATGCGCGATGATCTCTCCCTTCTGCTGAACTCTCTCAACGATGCCCAACGCCAGGCCGTAGCGGCCCCCGTTGGCCGTCAGTTGGTCCTGGCCGGTGCCGGCTCCGGTAAAACCCGAGTGCTGGTGCACCGTATCGCCTGGTTGATCCAGGTCGAAAACGCCTCGCCCCACTCCATTCTGTCGGTGACCTTCACCAACAAGGCCGCTGCCGAGATGCGTCACCGCATCGAGCAGTTGCTGGGCATCAACCCGGCCGGCATGTGGGTCGGTACCTTCCACGGCCTGGCGCACCGCTTGCTGCGGGCGCACTGGCAGGAAGCCGGCTTGAGCCAGACCTTCCAGATTCTCGACAGCGACGACCAGCAGCGCTTGGTCAAGCGGGTGATCCGCGAGCTGGGTCTGGACGAACAACGCTGGCCAGCCCGTCAGGCGCAGTGGTTCATCAATGGGCAGAAAGACGAAGGCCTGCGGCCGCAACATATCCAGGCCAGCGGCGATCTGTACCTGGCGACCATGCGGGGCATTTACGAGGCCTACGAGGCGGCGTGCCAGCGCGCCGGGGTTATCGATTTCTCCGAATTGCTGCTGCGCGCCCTCGACCTGTGGCGCGATCACCCCGGCCTGCTGGCGCACTATCAGAAGCGCTTCCGGCACATTCTGGTCGACGAATTCCAGGATACCAACGCCGTGCAGTACGCCTGGTTGCGCCTGCTCGGCAAGGGCGGCGACAGCCTGATGGTAGTCGGCGACGACGACCAGTCGATTTACGGCTGGCGCGGCGCGAAGATCGAGAACATCCACCAGTACTCGTCCGATTTCCCGGATTCGGTGACCATTCGTCTGGAGCAGAACTACCGCTCCACCGCCGGCATCCTCAAGGCGGCCAACGCGCTGATTGCCAACAATACCGGGCGTCTGGGCAAAGAGCTGTGGACCGATGGCGGCGACGGCGAAGCGATCAATCTGTACGCCGCGTTCAACGAACACGACGAAGCACGCTACGTTGTCGAAACCATCGAGAGTGCGCTGAAAACCGGCCTGGCGCGCAGCGAGATTGCGATCCTCTACCGCTCCAACGCCCAGTCGCGGGTGCTCGAAGAAGCCCTGTTGCGCGAGCGCATTCCGTACCGTATCTACGGTGGCCAGCGCTTCTTCGAACGCGCCGAAATCAAGAACGCCATGGCCTACCTGCGCTTGCTCGAAGGTCGCGGCAACGATGCGGCACTGGAGCGGGTGATCAACGTGCCGGCCCGCGGTATCGGCGAAAAAACCGTCGAAGCGATTCGTGAGCACGCCCGGCACAGCGATGTGTCGATGTGGGAAGCGATGCGCCTGCTGGTCGCCAACAAAGGCCTGACCGGTCGCGCGGCCAGCGCACTGGGCGCGTTTATCGAGCTGATCGAAAACCTTGCCGCCAAGTGCGCCGAGATGCCGTTGCACTTGATGACCCAGACTGTCATCGAGCAGTCCGGCCTGATCGCCTACCACGAAGCGGAAAAAGGCGAAAAAGGTCAGGCCCGGGTAGAAAACCTTGAGGAACTGGTCAGCGCCGCGCGCAACTTCGAAAACACCGAAGAAGACGAAGAGCTGACGCCACTGGCGGCGTTCCTCGGCCACGCTTCGCTGGAGGCCGGCGACACCCAGGCCGATGAGCACGAAGACAGCATTCAGTTGATGACCCTGCACAGCGCCAAAGGCCTGGAATTCCCTTACGTGTTCCTCGTGGGCATGGAAGAAGGCCTGTTCCCGCACAAGATGAGCCTCGAAGAACCGGGGCGTCTGGAAGAAGAACGGCGTCTGGCCTATGTGGGAATCACTCGAGCGATGCAGAATCTGGTGATGACTTACGCGGAAACTCGCCGCCTGTACGGTAGCGAGACCTACAACAAGGTTTCGCGTTTCGTCCGCGAAGTGCCGAAAGGCCTGATTCAGGAAGTGCGTCTGTCGAACAGCGTCAGCCGACCCTTCGGCGGCAACCAGTCGATGAGCGGCAGCAACCTGTTCAGCGGCAGCGAGATACCGGAGACCGGTTTCGTCCTCGGCCAGGCCGTGCGCCATTCGATCTTCGGCGAAGGCGTGATCCTCAACTTCGAAGGCTCCGGCGCGCAGGCCCGGGTGCAGGTGAACTTCGGCGAAGGCAGCAAGTGGCTGATGCTTGGTTACGCCAAGCTCGAAGCCATCTGACGCTGGTTTCGCTTGCTTTCTGTAGGAGTGAGCCTGCTCGCGATAGCGGTCTGTCAGTCATCAATGTGTTGACTGACACACCCTCATCGCGAGCAGGCTCACTCCTACAGAAGACCCAAATCCAGCTGAACCTATCGCCTTTTCCTACACACAAAAGTACATCGGCTGATTGTCTCGCCAAGCTGAACGCAACCTGTCAGGCAAAAGCCGGAAACACTCTCTCGCTAGCCAGTAACACTTCAGCTGTGCAACATGGCGCGCGTGTCTCCACAAAACGGGAATACCCTTTATGAAACGTTTTCTTAGCATCGCCATGGCGTTGTGCATCGGCCTGACGATGAGCCTCGACGCCAACGCCAAGCGCTTTGGTGGTGGCAAAAGCGCCGGCGCTGCGCCGACGCACCAGACCAGCCAGATGGCTCCTTCTTCTCCAGGCGTGGGCGGCGCAGCTGCGACCGCTGGCGCTGCCGGTGCTGCGGGCGCTGCGGCCAAGGCCGGCGGTGCTTCCAAGTGGCTCGGCCCTCTGGCCGGTATCGCCGCCGGTGGCCTGCTCGCTTCCATGTTCATGGGCGGCGGCTTCCAGGGCATGCAGATCTTCGACATCCTGATCATGGCGCTGATCGCGTTCGTGATTTTCCGCTTCATTGCCGCCCGTCGTCGCAAGCAGCAGGAGCAGTTCGCTCCGGCTGGCGCGCCAATGCAGCGTGAAGTGTTCGAACAGAAGCCTGCTGCCATGGGTTCGATCTTCGGTGGTTCGGCCGCTCCGGCCGCTGCCCGCCCGGTGATCAACGCTCCGGCCTGGTTCAACGAACAGCGCTTCCTCGAAGCTGCGCGCAGCCACTTCCAGTCGTTGCAGCAACACTGGGACGCTAACGAAATGGACAAGATCGCCGAGTTCGTGACCCCGCAAATGCTTGAATTCCTCAAGCGTGAGCGCGCCGACCTGGGTGATGGCTTCCAGTCGACCTACATCGACAACCTGCAAGTGCAACTGGACGGCGTCGATGATCGTGCCGACAAGACCATCGCCACCCTGACCTTCACCGGCGTATCGAAGACCTCGCGCTTCGACCAGGGCGAAGTGTTCAGCGAAAGCTGGAACATGGAACGTCCGCAGGGCGACAACCAGCCTTGGCTGGTCGCCGGTATCCGCCAGAACGGCTGATTGCCTGCTGCGCTTGACTTGCGGTAATAAAAAAACCCCAGCCTCGGCTGGGGTTTTCTATTTCGCAGTTGCATCTATAGCGAGCTACTGTATAAACCGGCCCCTATAAACCGCGCCATTCAAGCAAGAGGATCCCCGGACGTGGAAGAAATCATCGAACAACTACGCGAAGCCAACGAACCCGTACCGGTTCCCCTGGAATTGCCTGACGAAGACCTGCTGGTCGAAATCGAAGAACAATTGTTCATCGACATTCCATTTGTCTTCAGGGAGTTTTTGCTGACCGTCAGCGATGTGGTCTATGGCAGTCTCGAACCCGTCACCGTCACCGACCCGCAATCCCACACCTATCTGCCGGATGTTGCAGCCAATGCATGGGATGCCGGAGTTGATCGCAGCCTGATCCCGATCTGTCAGGACGGCGATGACTACTACTGTGTCGAAGAAGACGGCACCGTGGTGCTTTGGCAGGCCGAAGAAGAATTGATTGCCGAAGAAACCTGGGAATCGGTGTGGCACTGGGCGCGGGACGTCTGGCTGGAAAGCTGATCGGCCAGCCGCCCCGGCGGCTTAGTGCCCTGACGATTCCTTGTGATTGTCGAGGGTTTCCAGCAGCGCCACCTGCATCCGCGTGTGCACTCGGATGAACCAGCGCCAGAGCAGCGCCGCCACCGCGGCCGCCACCACGGCGATCAGCACCAGCAACTTGTTGGTCGGCAGGATACTGGCCGACAAGGCTGCCAGCAGCAGGAAAATCACCAGCAGCGAGAGAATCGGGATCACCTCGGCGATCACCCGACGCACTCGCTGCGTGTGCCGCCCGGCCATCTCCGGCTTGACGCCCATTTCCGCCAACAGCATCGATAGCGCCTTGAGCTTGCGATAAGCCGCGATCAGGAACGGCAGCGACACCAGCAACGCGCCGCCCCAGATCAACGCTTTCTGCCAACTCGGATCGCCGATCCAGTCCTGCAGCCAGACAGACAGACGTTCGGCGAAATACGCCCCGGCGATGAAAATCGCAATCACCAGCGCCAGGTTGACCCCGACCTGCAACAGTATTCGCCGGATCATCGACGCCAGCATCGCGCCCTCGCCTTGCGGCTGGATGCTGCGCAGCCATTCACCGTACATGCCCAGCACCCGGCCGAGACGCTTGGGCATGGCCGCGGATAACTTGATCGACAGCGGATCGGCCGCGCGTATCAGATACGGCGTCAGCAGCGTGGTGATCACCGATACCGCCACGGCGACCGGGTAGAGGAAATGGCTGGTGACCTGCAGGGTCATGCCCAATGCGGCGATGATGAAGGAAAATTCGCCGATCTGTGACAGGCCCATCCCCACTCGCAGCGAGGTACGTCCGTCATTGCCGGCGATAAACGCACCGAGGCCGCAGGACAACATCTTGCCCAGCACCACGGCCACGGTAATCACCGCAATCGGCCAGGCGTATTCGAGCAGGATCATCGGGTCGAGCATCAGCCCGATGGCAACGAAGAAAATCGCGCTAAACAGATCACGCACCGGCTCGACCAGCCGTTCGATCTTCAGCAGTTGCCGCGACTCGGCCATGATCGCGCCAATGAGGAAGGCGCCGAGGACCATGCTGTATTCAAGTTTGACCACCAGCAGGCAGAAGCCGAAACACAAGCCCAGCACGGTGATCAGCAGCATCTCGTTACTGTCGAATTTCGCCACGTAGGCCAGCAGGCGCGGCACCAGCAGGATGCCGATGACCAGCGCAACGATCATGAACAGCGACAGCTTGCCGACGGTAGAAAACACCTCACCCGAGCTCACCGTGCCGCTGACCGCAATGCTCGACAGCAGCGCAATGATGCCGATACCGAGGATGTCTTCGACGATCAGTACGCCGAAGATCAATTGCGCGAAGCGCTCGTTCTTCATCTTCAGATCATTGAGCGCTTTGACGATGATGGTGGTCGACGAAATCGCCAGGATCGCGCCGAGGAACAGCGAGTCCATGGTGTTCCAGTCGAACCAGCGGCCGATTTCGTAACCGATCCAGATCATCAGGATGATTTCCAGAAACGCCGCGATGAACGCCGTGGCGCCGACTTTGAACAGCTTGCGCAGGCTGAACTCCAGCCCGAGGCAGAACATCAGGAAGATCACCCCCAGCTCGGCGAGGGTCTTGATGGTGTCTTCGTCGTGGATCAGGCCGAACGGTGGCGTATGCGGGCCGATGATGAAGCCGGCCACGATGTAGCCGAGTACCACCGGTTGCTTGAAACGGTGAAAGAGCACGGTCACCACACCTGCGACCAACATGATCACTGCCAGATCCTGAATGAAGCTGATGGCATGCATGGTGTGGGGCTCCTTGATGACGAGGCCGCGGACAGACGTCAGAAGTGTCTGCGCAGGCTAGGTAAAAATCCGCTTCGGCTGTAGGAATTGCCCTTGGGCAGGGCTTTTGCAGGTTAACACCGCGACTTCTTTCTGAAAGCCGGTGCAATATAAGGAAACAGATCGATTCCGGCGTGACGGCGAGCCTGCGCCCGGCGTCCCGATAACGGTGCTTTCGATAAGCGACCAAGCACCCGCAGAAGTGCTTTCAGCCACCCGCCTGACCCGTGAGAACGTTATGGAACCCGGAAACGCCCAGCTGTCGATGACGGTACTGATGACCCCCGATATGGCCAACTTCTCTGGCAATGTCCACGGCGGCACACTGCTCAAATACCTCGACGAAGTGGCCTACGCCTGCGCCAGCCGGTATGCCGGCCGCTACGTGGTGACCCTGTCGGTGGATCAGGTGATTTTCCGTGAGCCGATCCATGTCGGCGAGCTGGTGACCTTCCTCGCGTCGGTCAACTACACCGGCAATACCTCGATGGAAGTCGGTATCAAAGTGGTCACCGAGAACATCCGCGAGCGCTCGGTGCGCCACACCAACAGCTGTTTCTTCACCATGGTCGCCGTGGACGACCAGCGCAAACCCGCCGCGGTACCGCCGCTGCAACCGCAGAACAGCGAAGACAAGCGCCGCTTCATGCAGGCGCAGCAACGTCGGCAGATTCGTCAGGAGCTGGAAAAGCGTTATCAGGAGATCAAGGGCGACGCCTGATACTTGTAGCGTTAAGAAATCGCTATCGCGAGCAGGCTCACTCCTACAATGGAATGCGTTTCACTGTAGGAGTGAGCCTGCTCGCGAATGGGGCAACGCAGTCCTACAGACTGATCGCCGTCGCCTCGAACTTCACCCGCGGATGCGCAATCCGGTCCTGCGCCCGCACCAGTTGCAACTCGTAACTGGCACACGCCTGAGTCTCCAGCAGCACCTCATGCACCGCCGCCGCGGTGAACTCGAACGCGGCGAGCAGACTGTCGCCCAGCAGCAAACGCGCCAGAAACAGACCGGACGTCAGATCGCCCACGCCCACCGGCTGACGCGGAAACGCCAGCAGCGGACGGCGCAGGTGCCAACTGTCCTCAGCCGTCACCAGCAACATTTCGAAGCCATCGGCCGGTTTGCCCGGATAGTCCAGATGCTTGACCAGCACCGCTTTCGGCCCGCGTGCCAGCAATGCCCGGGCCATCGCCAGGCAATCGAACAGCGATTGCGGCTTGCGTCCGGAAAAGCTGTCCAGCTCCAACTGGTTCGGGCACATGATGTCTGCCACCGCTGCCGCCTCATTCAGCAGGAAATCACTGACTTCGGTCGGTACGCTGCAGCCTTTCTCCGGATGCCCCATCACCGGGTCACACAAATACAGCATCTTCGGATTGACCGCTTTGATGCGCGCCACGCCGCTGAGAATCGCTCGCCCCTGCGCGGCGCTGCCGAGGTAGCCGGACAGCACCGCGTCGCAGTTGCCCAGCTCACCAATGGCGGCGATACCTTCGATCAGCTCGGGAATCTGCTGCGGCGCCAGCACTTCGCCGGCCCACTGGCCGTACTGGGTGTGATTGGAAAACTGCACGGTGTTGAGCGGCCAGACATTGACCCCGACCCGCTGCATCGGAAAAACCGCGGCGCTGTTGCCGGCGTGGCCGAACACCACATGGGACTGGATGGCGAGCAGATGAGGCGTACGTTTCATTCGGGTCATTCCGTAAAACGATTGAAATTCAAGCCGCGCAGTATGCGACGAAACGCAGCCTGTACGACAGACCGGCGACGCAGTTAAGCTGGCGCCATCTTTTGGAGTTCGATGTTGATGCTGACCCTGGAAAACATCTTCGTGCTGATGCTGTTCGCCGCTGCCGGCGCCTGGTTATGGCATAACCACGGCTTGCGCGAGCGCGCGCTGGAGCGGGTCAAGCAGCATTGCACCAATGTCGGCGTCGAATTGCTCGACGGCAACGTCGCGTTGAAGAAGATCGGCCTGATCAAGGATGCCAGCGGTCGCCGACGCCTGGCGCGGGTCTATAACTTCGAGTTCACCGTGACCGGCGAAACCCGGCACAACGGCACCATCACTCAGTTCGGTGCGCACAGTGCGCAGATCGAACTGGCGCCCTACCCCGCGCCGTTCGACGATACCCCGCCAGTCGTGGAAGTCAGCAAGCCGCGCGCCGAAGTGATCGAGCTGAGTCAGTGGCGTCAGGAACACACCAAGTGGAAGCCGTGAGCTGACTCAGGGCAACCGGCAGCGCGCCAGTCCTGCCTGCAATTGATCGATGTTTTGCGGCTCAGCAAAGATCAGCTCGATTCGCGAGTCTTTGCGCCATTCGCTGATCTGCCATTCCAGACTGGCGTCATCCAGTGCGTTCGCCGACACCCAGCCATCCGGACTGCGGATCACCAGTTTCGCCCGCTTCCACTGAAGCGCCTGCAGCCAGTCGGCGATGGGCTGTTTGCCGAACGTCTGGCCGGGATGCCAACGCCAACCGATGCTCCAGCCGCCCTCCTGCGCCTGACTCAGGCAAATCGGCACTGCCGGATCGCTCCAGACTGCCGGAAGCTGCGCAGGTCCCCGAGGCATGAGCAGATTCTCTGCGCCACTCATCGCTTGCGCAGCCAAACCCGGCAATTCACTCAAGGACAATTGCGCCTGGCTGGTCCAGATCAGCTTGACCGGCGGAAATTGTCCGGCGATTTTCTGCCGTTGCTCCTCATCGAGGCCTTCGGCTTTGTTCATCAAGACCAGTCCGGCACTGATCAACGCCAGTTGTTGCGCCGCTGGCAATGCTTTTCCCGCGTGCAGTGCCTGAGCATCGAGCACCAGCACACTCGGCTGCACCGCCAGCACGCCCTGCCAAGGCGCCTCGCGCAGTTGCTTGAGCAACTGCAGCGGATGGCCCAGTCCGGACGGTTCGATGAACAAGCGATCCGGCTTCGCTTTGCGCAGCAACCGGGCGAGGCCAATCTGGAATGGCGCGCCGTTGACGCAACACAGGCAGCCGCCGGCGACTTCAGCCAGGTCGGTACCCGCTGCGTCGCGGCTCAGCAACGCGGCATCCAGACCGATCTGGCCGAATTCATTGATCAACACCGCCCAGCGTTCGCCAACGGGACGCTGGGCCATTAGTTGGCGAATCAGACTGGTTTTGCCAGCGCCCAAAGGGCCAGCAATGACATGGGTGGGAATGTTCTGCAACATGGCGGCAAGCTTTTGGGAGATTAGAAGATGCGATGCATGGGATGGTCGTTGCTGTTGGCGCTGCTGTCGAGCGAAGCGTGGGCCCAGGCCTGTGTGGTGCACAGTCAGGGCGAGCGGCTCGACGTCAGAGTCTGTCAGCAGAACCGCAACATTCCCGAGAAACTGTTCAATGACGGCTTCTGCCAGCCGACCCTGGCCGGGCAAAAAGTCGAGGTGCAATACGTCGATCAATGCCCGAGCGGTGCGTTTGGCGTGTGCAGCAACGCGCAAGTTACCAATATGCCCTATCGCCAGGATATCCACTATTACGGTGTGGGCACTGATGCGGCGTACCTGAAGCCGTACTGTGAAGCTCAGAGCCACGGGTCCTGGCGCAAGCCTTGAGGCATCAGCCGAGCCAGTCGAGGGTCAGCATCAAGCGACGCGCGCCCGCTGGCGGTTGCGGCGAGCGGTGGATCAAGCCAAAGCCTTCGTTGCCGTGCCATTTCTCGCCCTTCAACAACGCAACGTCACCGCTGCTGAGTTGCTGAACATCCGCTTGGGGTTCGGCGTTGGCCTGACCGAGTTGACGGCGGTCCATCGCACCCTCCGCGAGCCATTGACTGCCGACGCCGGCGTAAGTCGTGATCAGCCGCACCGGTACGTGATCAACGTGGAAGCGCGGGCACATGGCTTTGTCCAGCACCCGCAGGCGCAGGCCGATCCGCCGCGCACCGAGCAAGCAGGCAAAGGCGCTGACCAGCCATTGCAAGTCGGCCACAAAGCTTTCGTAACCCTGCACATCGCGAAACTCCGTAGCCAGCCCGGTGAGATCCGGCTCGGCGTCCTCTTCGGGCAACTCCAGACACAGCGACTGCGCCAAAGGCTGGTTGAGCGATAGCAGCACATCGGCAAACTCGCTGATGTGCAGTGGCAACTGTCGCTGCCAGACGGCCAGATTCACCTCGTCTTCGAGAATGCGCGTCAGTGCCTGTGGGGTCGGGCCTTGATGCTGTTGGCGGGTTTGGTTTGCCGGCAAATGGAGTGCAGGCATCAGGCGGCCTCTTCGTGCCAAGGACCGAATGGGTCCGCGAGCGAACGCCAACCCTTGGCACCGCGCGCCATTTCATCATCGGTGAGCAGGCAGGCGTCCAGCTCGGCAATGAGCTGTGGGAAATCGATGTTTTGGCCAATGAATACCAATTCCTGGCGGCAATCTCCTACGCTCGGTTTCCAGTTTTCCAGGATGGCTGCACTGCTTTCCTGATCCTGTGGCCATTGGTCTTTCGGTACGAACCGCCACCAGCGCCCGGCGAAACCGTGACGCATCAAGCCACCGGCCTGCGACCAGCTACCGGCGTCGGTGGGCTTGCTCGCCAGCCAGAAAAAACCTTTGGAGCGCAGCAGTTTGCCGTTCAGCCATGGGCGGTTGATGAAGTCGAAGAAGCGTTGCGGGTGAAAGGGCCGCCGCGCGCGGTATGCCGTCGAGGCGATGCCGTACTCATCGGTTTCCGGGATGTGCTCCCCCCGTAGCTCCTTGAGCCAACCAGGCGCCTGTGCGGCTTTTTCGAAGTCAAAACGGCCGGTGTTCAGGAGTTTTTCCAACGGCACCTCGCCCATCACCATCGGGATGATCTCGGCCTGCGCGTTCAGGCGCTTGAGGATGGCGATCAGTTCTTCACGTTCTGGCTGGCTGATCAGGTCGATCTTGCTGATCAACAACACGTCAGCGAATTCGATTTGCTCGATCAACAGGTCGGTGATTGCGCGTTCGTCGTCCTCACCCAGGATTTCACCGCGAGAGGCCAGGCTTTCTGCCGCTTGGTAATCGGGAAGGAAGTTCACGCCGTCGACCACCGTCACCATGGTGTCGAGACGGGCAATATCGCACAGGCTTTGGCCGTGTTCATCGCGAAAGGTGAAGGTTTCCGCGACGGGTAGCGGCTCGGAAATGCCGGTGGATTCGATGAGCAGGTAATCGAAGCGATCTTCGCGGGCGAGTTTGCTGACTTCTTCAAGCAGGTCCTCGCGTAACGTACAGCAGATACAGCCGTTGCTCATTTCGACTATTTTTTCTTCGGCGCGGCTAAGGCTGACATCACGCTGGACTTCGCTGCCATCGATATTGATCTCGCTCATATCATTTACAATTACAGCTACGCGCATTCCGCTTCGATTACGTAGTACGTAATTCAAAAGCGTACTTTTCCCGGCGCCGAGAAATCCTGAAAGCACGGTAACGGGCAATTTTTCTGACATTGGATAATCCTGTCTTTGGGCCAGCAATGGGCGAATTCCTCAGTGCCATACATCCCATCGCTGCATTGAATCAGCGTAGGTATCTGAAAAAATCAAAATCATGGAGGCTGAGGACGGGTTGCTTTTATGTTATGTTATAACCATAAAAACAAACCAGCTTTTGTTTCGCCCTGAGGTGCTCGCTTGAAACGGTCCAAGACGAAAAACGCCCTGCGCGGGGTTGTGCTGAGCTGTGCACTGCTGCCCGCCGTAAGCACTCTGGCGCAGCCGGGGCCACCTGCTACTTGCACGCGGAGTGCGAATCTTCTCGCTTGCGCGGACGCTGACGGCAATAGCTACAGCGTGAACACCGTGGGCAACACGCTTTATTTGCGCGGCTTCGAAAAAGACGGGCATCGCTATTGGGCGCAAACCAACAGCCGCTTCGGTCAGCTCACCTTTTTCACGGGGATCGCTTCGGACGGAGAGGCTTGGGTGGGTTACACCCGTCGGGTGGGCTGGACCACGATCAACCGTTTTTCGAGCTCTGGCGGAGGTAGCGCGAAATTCACCTGTAGCCGAATGACCGGGTGCTGAGCGCTCCCGCTTCTTGCTTGGGTAAAAATTCATTCATGAAACAAGCAATGGCGCGCGCATTGTTATACTGTAACATCAGATTCGTTCAAATCGACGGTTACAACCATGAACTCAATGACACTGCCGGATATTGCCGCAGAGGTGCTGCGCGAAAATGTGACGCTTGAATGGGTAGGCATGCAGGGCATCGCTTTGCCGATCCTCCTGCAAGGAAAGCCTTTAAGCGCCAAGGCAGACGCTGGTGTAAGCCTTGATGATGGCGAATCCCGGGGCATACATATGTCGCGCCTGTACCTGGCGTTGGACGCACTTGGGCAAGAGGAGCTTTCGCCATTTTTACTGCGCCATGTACTCCGCCAATTCCTCGATAGCCATGAGGATTTATCTGACTGCGCTTATCTCAATCTGCACACTGAATTACTGCTGAAACGCCCCGCGCTGGTCAGCCCTTTGGCTGGCTGGAAAGCCTATCCAGTGTGCATTTCGGCCACGCTGATAAGGCAAATGTTCCACGTGGAACTAAAACTTGAATTGCCCTATTCCTCGACCTGCCCTTGCTCAGCGGCGCTAGCCAGACAACTGATCCAGCAACAATTCATCAATGACTTCGCCAACCAAACGTTGCAACACGCCGATGTGCTGGCATGGCTCGGCTCTCCTCGCGGCATCGTCGCCACGCCTCATAGCCAGCGCAGTACTGCACAACTGCATTTTCATCTAGATGAATCCATCGACGAGTTACCGCTGAATACGCTCATCAACGCTGCCGAAGCTGCGCTCGGCACAGCCGTGCAGACCGCCGTGAAGCGCGCCGACGAGCAAGCCTTCGCACTCGCCAATGGGCAGAATCTGATGTTTTGTGAAGACGCTGCACGCCGCTTGAATCTGGCGCTGCGCCGCATCCCTGGGGTCAGCGCTTTCCGCCTGCGCGTTGTTCACGCCGAAAGCCTGCACGCTCACGACGCTGTTGCCGAAAGCCAATGGCAGCGGGAGTCGGCATGATTCGTTGCCAATCCTTGAGCTGGGGAGCCCCGGGCCAACCGCTGACTTCGCCGCTGAACCTGCAACTCGACAGCGGCTCACTCACAGCAATCATCGGTGCCAATGGCTGCGGCAAGAGCAGTTTGCTGAAAGTCATTGCCGGCCTACAAAAGCCACTGGCTGGCAAAGTCTCGCTCGGTGTTCCACGGCAAAGCGGATTGTCCTTCCTCCCGCAGCAGCAGCATCTCGATCGGCAGTTTCCGATCAACCTGCAAGAGCTGGTTGCCGCGGGATTCTGGGGGCGCCGGTTATCAACGCAACTGCGCGTGCAACGGTTGCAAGCCGCGCTGGAGAACTGGCACTTGCACGGACTCGAACAGCGCCCTTTGATGGCGCTGTCCGGCGGCGAGTTGCAGCGCGCTCTGCTTGCCCGTTTGAGCCTGACCGACGCGCCCGTGCTGCTGCTCGATGAACCCCACGCGGCACTCGATGAACTCGGTCAACAACTGCTCTGGCAGCATATCCATACATGGCACGGCGAAGGCCGGACACTCGTTGTGGTGTGTCATGACCTCGCTGCGGTACGCCAGCACATTCCCAGCACCTTGCTGATCAAGCATCGCGAGTGCCGCTTGGCGGCGAGTGCAGAGCTGATTCAGCAAACGCCCTATACCCAGGTGGCCTGATGCTCGCAATCAGCCAACTCTGGCAGCCGTTTAACGAATTCATGTTCATGCGTCGCGCCTTGTTCGGCGGTTTGGTGCTGGCCTGCAGTACGGCGCCGCTCGGGGTGTTTTTGATCCTGCGGCGTATGAGCCTGATCGGCGATGCGGTCGCTCATGGAATCCTGCCCGGCGCGGCACTGGGCTTCTGGTTTGCCGGGCTCAGTTTGCCGGCACTGACTTTCGGCGGCCTTGGTGCAGGTCTGGGCATGGCCGGACTGGCGGCCTGGATTACTCGACGCACAGGCCTGCGCGAGGACGCCAGCCTCGCCGCGATCTACCCGATCTCGCTGGCCATCGGCGTGCTGATTCTGGGTATCGCCGGAAAGCGCCTGGACCTTCTGCATCTGCTGTTCGGTTCAGCCTTGGCCGTCGACGGACCCACCTTGCAAGGCATGCTGTGGGTCTCGGTGTGCAGCCTGATCGCCATGGTGCTGATCTATAAACCGCTGGTGCTCGACACCCTCGATCCACTGTTCCTGCGAACCGTCACCCGTCTCGGCCCGCTGGCCCACGGTGTTTTCCTGACCTTGGTGGTGCTCAATCTGGTCATCGGTTTCCAGGCCATCGGCGCCTTGATGGTCGTCGGCCTGATGATGCTGCCCGCTGCAGCTTCGCGGTTCTGGAGCCGACGTCTTCCGGTGCTGATTGCCGTTGCGGCTGTGATCGGTTGCCTGTCGGTGTGGCTGGGGTTGTTGCTGTCGTTCTATTACTCGCTGCCCAGCGGTCCGGCAATCGTGCTGGTCGCCGGCGCCGGTTATCTGTTGTCGGTGATCGTCGGGCCGGTCCATGGTCTGCTGCGCCGCCCGCCTTTGCTCACATCCCAATGAGGTGTTTCCCGATGCGCGCTCTACTCGTGCTGTTCAGCTTGTTGCTGTCAATGTCATTGTCGGCGGCGGAAAAAATGCCGGTGGTCACCAGCTTCAGCATCCTCGCCGACATGGTTCACCAGATTGGCGGCGAGCACGTGCAGGTCACCAGCATGGTCGGTCCGGATGCCGACGCGCACACTTACGAGCCAACGCCGGCCGATGCCAAAGCCCTGCTCAAAGCCAGACTGATCATTAAAAACGGCTTGGGTTTTGAGCCATGGCTGGATCGCCTGGTCAGCAGCACCGCCACTCAGGCAACAGTGATCAATGCCAGCCGCGGGGTGATTCCGCGATCTCTGGACGAGGATGGCGAAACCGTGCCTGATCCGCATGCCTGGCACAACCTGGCGAACGCGGAGTTGTACGTCGCCAATATCACCAAGGCATTGATTGCGGCTGATCCGGCTAACAAGACCGACTACGAGCGCAACAGCCAAACCTATCTGAAGCAGATCTACGCCCTGCTCGCCGAGGCCAAAAGCAAACTGGGCTCACTGCCAGCGGGCAACCGTAAGATCGTCACCAGTCACGATGCGTTCGGTTATCTCGGTCAGGCCTACGGCATCGACTTCATCGCGCCCCAGGGTTTGTCTACAGAGCGCGAGCCGTCAGCCGCTGAAGTTGCCGCGCTGATTACCCAGATCCGTCAGGCCAAGGTCAAAGCGGTGTTCATGGAAAACATCAAGGACGCGCGCCTGCTCAAGCAGATCGCCGATGAGAGCGGCGCGCATATCGGCGGCACGTTGTACTCGGACGCGCTCGCCGCGAGCGGGCCGGCGAGCACGTTCACCGGCCTGTTCGAGTACAACCTCAACACGCTGTACAAGGCGTTGAGCCAGCCATGACGTGAAGCATCAAGCGCGGGGCTTCACCGTCCCGCAATCCTGACCCAACCACACCGCGCGGGTTTCCAGACTACCCTTCTGATTGATCCCGATGGCGTTGAACGTGCCGTTGGCGACGGTGGTGAATTCGCGATCACTGAGGAAGGTCGCGACCCCGGTGCCCTGCGCTTTCGGGCAACTGAAACGGAATTTCCACTGGTTGCCGGTGCGCTCGGTGATCTGCTGTTTGCAGCCCGATTGTGGATCGGCCAGCGGGATATCGTTGGTCGCCACTTGCTGCGGCGTGAGGCAGGCGCGGATGCCTTTGCCGCCGATGTTAATGCCGTTCTTCTCCAGTGCCGCACGCTGTTGCGGCGTGATCTGGCCTTGAATCTGCCCAAGGATCGACTGCACATCCATCGCTTGATCGTCGACTTTCAAATTGCTCGAGGTCATTTCCCACAGCCCCGGCTGCAGCATCTGCGCTTGCGCAACCACCGGCAATGCCAAACCCAGGCCCAGTGCCAAACCCAGCAGACGAACGTTCATCGACAAACTCCTGATCAGTAGTGGCCGTTAGACGCCGGCCGCTTGCTTCGGTTCATGGACCAATTAAATAGCGACATTCGCCGCCGAACATGGTCTGTTAAGCATTGCATCTTCCGGAGCAAGGCTGCCCCATGGATTATTTTGGACCGCACATTTTCGGTTATCTGATCGCGCTGATTCACACCCTCGGATCGATCGCCGCGATACATGCGGTACTCACCGTGCGCACTGCGCAGGGTTCGATTGCCTGGGCATTGTCGCTGATCTTCATTCCCTACCTCACGCTGATTCCCTATCTGGTCTTCGGCCGTAGCACCTTCGACGGTTACATCAAGGCGCGGCGCCAGGCCAACGAACAGATGCGCGTGGCCATCTCCGAGCTGAACTGGCGCCCGTGGGTCGAGGAAGCCCTCGCCGCGCGTGCTTCCAACGCCTATGCCTCGTTGCGTGCGATGCCCAAACTCGGGCGCATGCCGTGCCTGGCCAACAATGAAGTGCGGCTGTTGATAAACGGTGCAGCCACGTTCGAGGCAATCTTCAGTGCGATCGAACAAGCCAAAGAAGCCGTGCTGGTGCAGTTCTTCATCATCCACGACGATCGGCTCGGGCAACGCTTGCGCGATCTGCTGCTGAAGAAAGCCGCCGAAGGCGTGACGATACATCTGCTCTACGACCGCATCGGCAGCCACGCCCTGCCCCATAGTTACGTGCAGGCATTGCGCGACGGCGGCGTTGCGGTGAAAGCATTCGCCACGCGCAGTGGCTGGCTCAACCGCTTTCAGGTCAATTTTCGTAACCACCGCAAGATTGTCGTGGTCGACGGCATCGTCGGGTTTGTCGGCGGACACAACGTCGGCGACGAGTACATGGGCGAGAAACCACCGCTGGCACCATGGCGCGATACCCATGTGCAAGTCCGCGGACCGGTCGTGGCGAGCATGCAGGAATCCTTCGCCGAAGACTGGTTCTGGGCCGCACGATCGCTGCCGCCGCTGATCCTCCCGGATGCCTATCCGGAGGATGGTGTGCTCTGCCAGTTGCTCGCCAGCGGCCCCGCGGATGCCTATGAAACCTGCTCGCTGTTTTTCGTCGAGGCGATTCACGCCGCCACCGAGCGGGTGTGGATCACCAGCCCGTATTTCATTCCGGATGAAGCGGTGTTCGCCGCACTGCGACTGGCCGTGCTGCGCGGCGTCGATGTGCGCCTGCTGCTGCCGTCGCGCGCGGACCATCGCATCGTTTACGCAGCCTCAAGTCTTTATGCGTTTGAAGCAGTGCGCGCCGGCGTGCGGGTGTTTCGGTACGAGCCCGGTTTCCTGCATCAGAAAGTGGTGTTGATCGACAGCGAGATCAGCGCGATCGGCAGCGCCAACCTGGATAACCGCTCGTTCCGTTTGAATTTCGAGGTCATGCTGCTGGCCGTCGACAGCGCCTTCGCCGCCAGTGTGGAACACATGCTCGAAGCGGACTTTGCCCAGGCCTACGAAGTCGCCAAGGAAGAAAGCCGGGAGATCCACCGCCTGCAACAAGTCGGCATGCGGATCGCCCGGCTGATATCACCGATCCTGTAAGGCGTCTGGAGAAGACGCCTTCGACCTCACGGGTGATAAATGTCGTCGCGGGTCCAGGGCAGTTCATGGCTGCCGTCGGCATGCGCTTTCACTGCGAGGATCTGGTGCAGATTGATCCAGCCACGGGCAAACGCGTAAGCGCAGCCGGCCAGATACAGGCGCCAGATACGCAACGCCTGTTCCGGTACCAGTTTGCCAGCGGCTTCGAGGTTGTCTTCCAGTCGCTCGCTCCAATGGTCCAGCGTACGCGCGTAATGCAGGCGCAGGCTTTCCACGTCGACAATCTCCAGCCCGGCTTCACTGATCTGCGCCGAAATCATGGACAGGTGCGGTAGCTCGCCGTTGGGGAACACGTATTTCTCAATGAAATCGCCCGCGCCGCGCCCAACCGGCCGGCCATCGGTGTGCTTGGCGGTGATGCCGTGGTTCATCACCAGGCCACCCTCCTTCACCGCACCAAACAGGGTTTTGCAGTATTCGGCGAGATTGGCATGGCCGACGTGTTCGAACATGCCGACACTCACGACCTTGTCGAAACGACCGTCCTGAGGCAGATCGCGGTAGTCGAGCAATTGCAGTTCGATCTGATCTTCCAGCCCCTCAGCCTTGACCCGCTCGCGTGCCAGCTTCAGTTGCTCCTGACTCAGCGTGATGCCGAAGACTCTGGCGCCGAATTCCCGTGCGGCGAATCGCGCCAACCCACCCCAGCCGCAGCCGACATCCAGCAGATACTCGCCCGGCTGCAAGCGCAGCTTGCGGCACAGATGGCGAAATTTGGCTTGTTGCGCCTGCTCGAGGGTTTCGCTGCCGGTCTCGAAATACGCGCAGGAATAGACCATGTCGCTGTCGAGCCACAGCTGGTAGAAGGCATTGGAAAGGTCGTAATGGTACGAGATGGCCTTGGCGTCGGTTTCCTTGTCGTGCACTGCACGCACCGGCTGACTGCCTTCGTCTTCGTCGAGCAAGGCGCTGCTCAGTTCATCGCAGACGCGGATGACCTCGCTGATCGAGCCCTCCAGTTCAAGTTTACCTTCAACGAAAGCCGCTCCCAGCGCATCGAGGCTTGGATGGGTGAACTGGGTGACCATCTGTGGGTCCTTGACCACGATGGTGACGCTGGGCGTCGGCCCCAGATTGAATTCATGGCCGTCCCAGAGTCGCAGGCGAAGCGGAAGCTGCAGGTTCTGTAAGGCCGGTGGAAGTTGCGCGAGCATGGAAATTCCCCCCTTGTTTCAGACGTCAGATCTGAGGGTAGACCATCGCGGAAAAATAGCAGGCTATCGAATTGATTAACCGAAGCTATCGTCGCAGACGCTCCAACAGGCCATCCTGCACCCACGACTTCCAACCGATGACGGCTTGAAATGGAGCGCCCTCTTTTCCAATGACTGCTAACTTGGCCAGCAGTTCGTTACAAATCGTTTCAAAGCTCATCATCCATTTTCGACAACGGTTCCTGAAACCGCAGCAAGCGACCGGCATTACCAAGGACCAGCAAGGTGCTGAGGTTGTGCAGCAGTGCAGCAATCATCGCCCCGGCTGCACCAAGCCAGCCAAATGCCGCGAAGACGACGATTGCCAGCGTCCAGCCCAAGCCGATGATCACGTTGACCTGCAATGTCCTGCGGCACTGACGGCTGAGGCGCACACAAGTGCCGAGCCGGCGCAGGTCGCTGCCGATCAGCACGATATCGGCCGAGGCCAGCGCGATGTCCGCGCCGCCCGCGCCCATCGCCACGCCAACTACGCCAGCCTTGAGTGCGAGCGAGTCGTTGATACCGTCGCCAACCACCATTGGCCGGAAGCCGCTGTCGATTTCATTGAGTACGCGATTGAGCTTGTCTTCCGGCAAGGCTTGCGCCTCGACCTCGTGCAAGCCGACCTCCTGTGCCAGCGAGTTCGCGACGCTCTGACGATCGCCGGTCAACAACAGCTGCCGGCCGAGACCCAACTCACGCAATTCACTGAGGGCAAAGCGAGCCTCCGGTTTGACGCTGTCGGCCAACAGCAGCCAGGCCAGAAACTCACCGTTCGAGGCCAGCCCGGCAATCGGCCCATCGTGGTCTGGGACGGGTGTGGTGCTGATGCCCAACTGCGCGAACAGCTCCGGGCGTCCGAGTGCCGCTTCGCCCTGCGCGGTCGTAGCAACAACGCCGAGCCCCTGCCGCTCCTGAATCCCGCTCAAAGGCAGATAGTCTTGCGCAGTGACGAGGCCGGCCAAGGCGCTGCTGACCGGATGACTGCTGGCTGCGCCGAGGCTGGCCGCCAAGGTCTTCGCCGCCGCGTGATCCGCTGCTGCGCCGGTGATAGATTGCAGACGCAAGGTGCCGTAGGTCAGCGTTCCGGTCTTGTCGACCACCAGGGACGTCAGATCAGCCAGTTCCTCAAGGAACGCCGAGCTGCGGATCAATATGCCGTGACGCGCCGCGACTGCCACACCGGCAATCGCTGTGGCGGGTGCCGACAACACCAGCGCGCAGGGGCAAGCGGCAACCAGCACTGCAAGCATCGCTTGTGCGTCGTTGGTGATGAACCAGGTCACGGCTGCCAGCAGCAATACCAGGATCATGTAGCTGCCGGCGTAACGTTCGAGCAGTCGGGTGATCGGCGGTTTCGAGCGTTCGGCGTTTTGCATCAGTGCGATGACTTTGCCCAGGGTCGACTCGTCACCGGTGCGCGTCACTTCGATACGCAGTAAGCCGTCGAGGTTGATCGCACCGCCAAACACAGTCATGCCGACGCCCGCCTCGACCGGCACTGATTCGCCAGTGATCGACGCGGTATCGAGACTGCCCTGACCGGAGAGAACCCGACCATCCGCTGGCACCCGATCACCGGCCCGCACCTCGACGGTATCGCCGGGCTTGAGGATGCCGTTGTCGACTTCGATGACCGAGCCATCCGCCTGGATTTTTCGCGCATGGCTACGTGTCAGTTGCCCGAGGGCGTGAATCGCTTCCTGCGAACCGATGACACTGCGTTCCTCCAGCACATGGCCGAAAATCATGATGATCGGCAGCAACGCTGCGGTGAGCAGATCGCCGGTTGCCCAAGCGCCAAGCATGGCCAGCGCAATCAATTGATCGGTAATGCCATGCAGGCTCGGATAGCGCAGGCTGTACCACGCCGAGCGCATCACCGACACCCCGACCATTAACGAGGCAAAGCCCAGCAGCAATTGGCTGACCCCGGTTTGCTCCGGCAGCCACCAACGCCAGACCAGGCCGAGCCCGAGCAAACCGAGCGCAAGCATGGCCAGGGTCAGTTGCCGTGCGGCGCGGCGTTGTTCGGCCGAGGACAACAGGCTCGGCGTGGCGGCGGTCGTAGTCATTGGCTGGCTCCCTGAATGATCAGGCGGGAATCGTCTTTCGGATTGACCGTGGTCACCGAACCGGCCTGGCCGAGAATCTTCGGCATGCGCTCGCGGTACAGACGCAAGAGCAACTGCGGGTCGGCACCCTTGGCCAGACTCGCAACCGTGGCGGTATCTGCCGACGCTTTGGCCAAGCGCTCGCCGGCCTGGGCGTGGGCAATCTGCAGCGTACGGTCGGCTTGTTCGTTGGCGGTCTGGGTGAGTTTTTCCGCCTCGGTGCGCGCGTTGGCGACAGCTTTATCGGCTTGCTGGCTGGCGGTCAGGACTGCGTTAAAAGCGCTCACCGCAGGCTCAGGCAGACTCGATTGCACATCGACCCGCGCCACTTCGACACCAATGCCCTGCCCGCCCGCTTTCAGTTCAGCCAGGCGCTGATTGATCGCTCTGACCAGATCACCGCGCAACCGCTCACGGCGCTCGGCGGCCTGACTGTCCGCACCGATCAGCTCCGGACGTGCAACCAGAATGGTGTCCAGGTCGCGCGCGGCGCTCAGTGCCAACGCACTACGAGTCACCAGTCGATCCAGTGCCGGCAAGACATGATTGCCTTGCACAACGAAATCGTACGGGTCGCTGACTTTGTAAAACACTCGCACGTCCAATTGCACGACACCGGCATCCCCGGTCAATAAATAACCAGAGCCCGCCAGCGCATCACTCAACGGCGTGGCAAACGAAGCGACCCGATCTGCCCTTAACGCCTCATCGCTGCGCAACAGGTTCTCCACGCGCCGTTCGATCACCCGATCCGCTGCCGGCAGCAGGATCACTTGTTCAAACGGCTGTGGCCAGGCCATGAGCAGGCCGGCGTTCTGAATGCGATCCAGCGCACCGAAATGCAAAACCACTGCGCGATCTTGCGGATCGATCTGCCGCACATTGGAAAACGCCCAAGCCAGCGCGGCCAGCACCGTCACCGCGTACAAGGCAAGAAATGCCAGGCGTCCAGCCTGAATCCATGGACTGTTCAATGTTTGTGTTCCACGTGGAACGTCATCAGTCATGGCTGTAATCCGGCTTTATTGTCGAGTGCCGGCGGCCCGTCGATTAACACGCGAAACGGCGCCGCATCGGTCCGCAAAATCAGTTTGGTTTCTGGCGTGACGATCGTGCCAAGGGTGTCGAGCGAGCGCAGCAAGTTATAGAGCTGTGGTGAACTGGCGTAGGCGCGGCCATAAATCTGCGCTGCTTCGACGCGGGATTGCGCTTCGATGTCGGCAGCTTTTACCGTCGCGTCAGCTTGCACGATGCGTGCGTCGCGTTCGGCAGCGGAACGGATCTGCGCGGCTTCACGTTTACCGATCGCCGTGCGTTCGGTGGCAATCGTTTCACGTTCCGCACGCATGCGATCGACGGTGGCCGTGAGCGTGACCGACGGCAAGGTCAGACGCTCGATGCCGACTTGCACGACGCGTACGCCATAAGTAGCAAGTAGCTGCTGATCGATCTGTTGGCGCAACTGCGCCTCGAAATCGGCGATGCGCACCTGGCTGGCATCGGTGTTAACCAGACTTGCCAGGTCAAAACTGCTTGCCGTGGTCTCCAGCGCCGAGCCGACAAAGGTACGAATCTGCCGCGCTGCTTCGTCCGGCTGATTTTGCACGGCGCGCATGAAACGCTGCACATTGTCCGCGTCGCCCTGCACCTGCCACGCCACGTAAGCCTGGACAATGATGCGCAAGCCGTCGCGGGTACCGACATCCTGCAAACCGCTGGAGGTGGTACGCAAACGCAGATCCACCGGAATGGCCGCCTCGAATGGCGCCGGCCAGCGCCAGCTCAGGCCCGGATCCAGCAACACTCGCGCTGGATTGCCGAAGCGTGTGATCACTGTGGCTTCGCCGGAGCGCACTTGCACCAGGCTCGCCGCTGCAACCGCAAATGCAACCAGCAACGCAGCCCAGCCCATGCGTCGCCACGGAAACGGTCCAGCCTCTTGCGGCGCACCGTGGTGGTGATGGTGATGCCCGTGAGGGTGGTGATGCCCGCCATGGCCGTGATCGTGGCCGCTGTGGTCATGCGAATCGTGAGTAGGCGACTGGCTCAATGGGCAACTCCTGGTTGAGCGTTGGTGCGCGCGGGCGTCAGGTCAGCCGGCAGCGTGAAATTTCGCAGGTCGATGGTCGGCGCGTTGGTGGTGCCGCCCAGTCGGTGATCAAGGATCAGCAGCCGCGCTTTGCTCAAGCCTTGGCTGAGCTGACCGAGATATTGCTCGAGCACAAAGGCTTGACCGGCATTCGCGAAGGCCTTTTGTTCGGCGCTGAATTTCGAATCCGCTGCCTGCGCTGTGGCACTGGTTTCCCGCGCGTTGGCGATAGCTAGATCGCGCGCCAGACTGGCCTGCAATTGCGCCTGATTGCTTGCTTCGGCGGCGGCACCCCGCTCGCGGGCAATCAACGCCTGCGCGCCGATCTGTGCGGCTTGCACGCGGTGATAGGCATTGGCTGCACCGGCCGGCGGATGAATCGCTTCGACCACCGTGGCGAGAATTTCTACGCCGCTGTTGAGTGAATCCAGATCGCTTTGCACCGCGCGACCGATCTCCTCGGCCAGGTCGACGCGGTCCTCTCCGAGCAAACCGTCCAGCGTACGCGAGGCGAAATCGTGCACCAGAATCCGGCTGGCGGTGCTGCGAATCAGCGTCGGCACATCGGCACTGTTATAGGTAGCGGCCAACGCGGCCTGATCGCTCAGGCCGATGCGATAGACGAAACGCACGTCCATGTTGACGATCTGGAAGCTCTGCTGCTCACCGCGACGGCTGGCGATGACTTGCGACTTGTCATTGACGTGACTGGCGTCCCACAAGCGGTTGGCTGTCGCCGGTGCCGGACCTTCGGCAGGATCGGCTTGCAGCGGTGCCGGGTTCTCGCCGACGCTGGTTGCCAGTTCATGCACCACGCCGTTTTCAACGCTCAACACGCGCCCCAGCGGCCAAGGCAACCCCACCTGTAAACCGGGGCCGAACACCTGCACCGGTTTGCCGAAACGTTCGTAGATACCCCGGCCCTGTAAGGGAATTTCATGAATGCCGGTGAGCAGCCAACCCATCACCGCCACCAGCGCCAACACCGGCAACAATGCCCGGCGCATAAAACTGAACGCCCAGATTTGCCGCAGATCGATGCCAAAACGGTTGTGCAATTCGTGCTGCAAGGCGAGCAAGGGTTGCGGTGGCCAGCGCAGCATGTCGGCGACAAAGCTGCGCGCCAGCAGCGTCGGTTCGAGCTGCTCGCGGCGCGGGCTGAACAGCGAAAGCATGGCACGCAATAAAAATTCCACCGCGACCAGGCCCGGCAAGAGCCCGCTCAGCACGGCGACACGCACCGGCCAGACCGCATTTTCGCCCGCGAACAACAAACACAGCGCGCTCAATATCAGCGTGATGATCGCCACCCGCGTCAGTTGCGCCACCGATCCCGCTTCCGGCCATAGTGCCGGGTTCTCCTGGGCCAGTTGCCGTTCGAACACCAGCAAACCGAACGCCAACAGCAACCCCAGCGCTGCTGCCACGGTGGCGGACAGGCCCATCGCCGCGCTCGGCAATGTCAGGTTCCACGCTTGTTCAACGCTGAGCAGCGTCAGCAACGCCCAGCTGGCCAGCCACAACGTCGCTGCGCCAATCTGGCCGAGCAGATGCAGGCCGCGCTGGCTCAGGCGATCGAGCAATCGTTCGTACCAGCCATCTGCTGGTGAAACTTCTTCGTCTGCAAGCGCAGTCGAGGGCGTTGGATTGATCGCTCGTGCTCGCCATTGCGTCAGCCACCACGCCGATTGCAACCCCGCGACCAACACCAGCAACGCGGCACTTTGATTGAGCAATAACGGTTGCCACAAGGACTGCGGTGCGAACAACCCGACAAACAGCGCCAGCACCACGCCCGCCCCTGCCAACCCGCCAAGACCCAACGCCCAACGTCGTAGCCGCCGGCCCTGTACGGCTGCCTGCTGGAACCGTGGCAGTCCGGCCACTTGCGTGCCCTCAACCTGCAGATCGACTTGCATATCACCCCAAACTGATTGGCCCGCGTTCGTGTCGTTACGATATAACGAAAAGCGTGAAATATTCGTCCACAATTGCGCTTATTCAAAGATGCCAGACCTGTCGCTTGCCTGAAGCCTTGACCGAAATGTCCGAATGCGCACATATTACGTACGTAATTTTAATTGATGACTAACGTCAACGATCCGCATCCATCGAGCAGGAGCAAGCGCATGAGCAACTATGACGTGGTGATTCTAGGCGGCGGCCCCGGTGGCTATAACGCCGCGATCCGCGCCGGTCAGTTGGGCCTCAAGGCTGCTTGCGTGGAAGGGCGCGCAACGCTCGGCGGCACTTGCCTGAATGTCGGCTGCATGCCCTCCAAAGCCTTGCTGCATGCCTCGGAACTGTACGACGCTGCGATGGGTACGGAATTCGCCAACCTCGGCATCGAGGTCAAACCGACGCTGAATCTGACGCAGATGATGAAACAGAAAGACGAAAGCGTCGCTGGCCTGACCAAGGGCATCGAGTTTCTCTTTCGCAAAAACAAAGTCGATTGGATCAAGGGCTGGGGCCACATCGATGGCCCCGGCAAAGTCAGCGTGACCGACACTCAGGGCAACAAGGTCGAACTGGCCGCGAAAGACATCATCATCGCCACCGGTTCAGAGCCCACTCCCCTGCCCGGCGTCGAAATCGACAACCAGCGCATCCTCGATTCCACCGGTGCGCTGTCCCTGAGTGAAGTGCCCCGCCATCTGGTGGTCATCGGTGCCGGCGTGATCGGGCTGGAGCTTGGCTCAGTCTGGCGACGGCTAGGCGCGCAGGTGACGGTGATCGAATACCTCGACCGCATCTGCCCCGGTGTCGACGCTGAGGCCGGTAAAACCTTGCAGCGCGCGCTAGGCAAACAGGGCATCAACTTCAAACTGAGCTCGAAAGTCACCAGCGCCACGTCCTCTTCCAGTGGCGTGCAGCTCAACATCGAGCCCGCCGCGGGCGGCAGCGCCGAGTTAATGGAGGCCGATTACGTGCTGGTGGCCATCGGTCGCCGTCCCTACACCGCAGGTCTGGGGCTGGAAAATGTCGGACTGAGTACTGACAAGCGCGGCATGCTTGCCAACGAACAACACCGCACCGAAGCCCCCGGTATCTGGGTAATCGGCGACGTGACGTCCGGACCGATGCTCGCGCACAAGGCCGAGGACGAAGCCATGGCCTGTGTCGAGCAAATCCACGGCAAGGCCGGCGAGGTCAATTACGACCTGATCCCCAACGTGATCTATACCAAACCGGAACTGGCCAGCGTCGGCAAGACTGAAGAGCAACTGAAAGCTGAAGGTCGCGCCTACAAGGTGGGCAAATTTCCCTTCACCGCCAACAGCCGGGCGAAGATCAATCACGAAACCGAGGGCTTTGCCAAAGTCCTCGCCGATGAGCGCACCGATGAAGTGCTCGGCGTGCATCTGGTCGGGCCGAGTGTCAGCGAGATGATTGGCGAGTTTTGCGTGGCGATGGAATTCAGCGCCTCGGCTGAAGACATTGCCCTGACCTGTCACCCGCATCCGACCCGTTCCGAGGCGCTACGCCAGGCGGCAATGAATGTTGAGGGGATGGCGACACAGATGTAAGCGTTGAACGGGCTGTCGCCATCGCCAGCAGGCTGGCTCCCACAGTGGTTATCAAGCGAACAGCCATTTTGTGGTTGACCGAAACCCTGTGGGAGCTAGCCCTGCTAGCGATGAAGGCACCCCATTTTCAAGCCGGCAGATGCCCCAGCGGCAAAGGCCCGGGCGTCTTCACCGTGTGAATGGCGAAGTTGCTGCGAATGTCGCTGACTCCCGGCAGTTTCAGCAGATGACTGCTGACAAAACGGTCATAGGCACGCAGGTCCGGCACCACCACTTGCAGCAGGAAATCCGACTCGCCCGACACCAGAAACGCTGAAATCACCTCCGGCAATGCGGTAACGGCGGCGTAGAACGCATTGGCCCGTTCTTCGTTGTGCCGCTCGACCTTGACCCCGACAAACACCGTCAGCCCCAGTCCGACTTCATCGCGATCGAGATTGGCCTGATAACCGCGAATCACCCCCGCCTCTTCCAGCATGCGCACGCGGCGCAGGCACGGCGAGGCCGACAGGCCGATTTCCTCCGCCAACTCGACATTGCTCAAGCGGCCGTTGCGTTGCAGCGCGGCGAGAATCTTGCGATCGAAAGCGTCGAGTTTCATGGTTGGCATGATTCCGATGGTCTGGACGTGGAAAGCCAGTAGGTTATGCCAAAATCGAGCGCTTTTGAAGCTGACTACGCAAGCACCTGCGCCCGCCTTCGGCCCTAGAATTGGCCCACCGAATCCGCTGCACAAGGGCTGCAAACATGACCAATTTCTGGCTGTTTTTCCTCGCATTGGCCGTGGTGCTTTTATTGCCCGGCCCGGACATGATCCTGCTGCTGCAGACTGGAGCCCGTCAGGGTCGCGGCCCGGCACTGGCCACCGCCATTGGTTTGGGCGTCGCTCGCGCTTGCCATGTAGCGCTCGCCGCATTGGGACTGGCGGCGCTGTTCAAGGCAGCACCGTGGACCTTCGAGGCGGTGCGCCTGGCCGGCGCGGCGTATCTGCTATGGATCGGCCTGCACTGCCTGCGCAGCACATTGTTGCCGCCGCTGAACGCTGAAGCCGTCAGCAACAGCCACAGGCAATGGCGCACGGCCATTCGCCGAGGTCTGCTGACCAACCTGCTCAACCCCAAGGCCTTGCTGTTCTGCTCGGTGCTGTTGCCACAGTTCATCGTCAACGACGGCACGCCGGTGCTCAGCCAGTTTGCCGTGCTCGGCGGATTGCTGGTCGGCATCGGCTTTATGTTCGACAGCGCTTATGCCCTGACCGGGGCCGCGCTGGGCCGTTGGCTGCAGCATCATCCAACGGCCCAGCGCGTGCAGCAGTGGTTGTTTGGCAGCCTGTTGATCGGCTTCGCCGTGCGCCTGACCTTTGTCCAGCAGGCCTAGCCTTTGCCCGCCTTGTGTCGGCGACGACTGATCAACAACAACGCCGCAGCGACCAGCAGCGCCAGCGCGCCGATCTGCACCGGCCACTTGTACGGCCGCAGCGACGCGCGCACGGCATCGGTGACCTGCGTCACGTAACGCTTGTCGGCGTTTTCGAAATCCGGGTACGGACACTGGTTGCCGAAATCCACCGCCCATGGCACGTACGGGCCTTGCTTGACGTAACGCTGATACAGCGCGCTCTGGTCTTGCAGGCTGCTGTTCCAGCCGGCCGCATTGCACAACACCGCGGCAAAGGCCTGACTGGTATGCGGCAGGTTATCGGCGGCGCGACCGGCCAGTTCGGTAGCGACAAACCGATAGTGGTAACGCTGATCCGGCTTCGCGGCGCTGGCCTGCTGGCGTTGCACTTCCGCCTCGGACACCAGCTGTCCGACTTTCAGCTCGGCGCTTTCCAGGCTGTAATTGCCGCCGAACGTGGCGTAATCCGGGGCCATTTCGTAGCCGAGAATGTCCATGCCCCATTCGCGGGCCGTCCACGCGGCGTTGTACAAGGCACTCGCGCGCTTGGTCGGCCACCACGCGGCGTCAGCCTTCAGGCGTTGTTCGCCGTAGAGGCGCGCCTTGTTCTGCAGGTCCGGGTTGTCGAAATAAGCCACCGCTTCCTGGTAATGGCCTTCGCGCAGCAGGCGCCGACCGAGCAGATTGCGCAAGCTGGCCGCCACCGGCAGCGGCACATAGTTGTCGCGCTCCTGCGGGGTCAGCGCTGGCGGCGCAGGGACGTTTTCGTCGACGTAGCGTTTTAGCTCATCGACCGTCAGCACGCGCTCGGCCACGGTCGCGGCGTCAAACCAATAGACGTTGTTGCTGCGATACAACTGCACGAACGCTTGCAGGTACTCACCGCGTTGCAAGGCGAGAATCGCGCTCTCGCCCTCGACCCGGCACTTCGGCTGCACGGTTTCATAGGCCCAGTCCGGTGTGCGTCGGTAACCCCAGTCCTCAGTCTGCGGAAAGGCTTGCGCGGCTTTCGAATACGCCGCCGCAGCGGCATTCTTGTCGCCGTCACGCACGGCCAGTTTGGCCCGCAACCACCAGGCCAGTCCGCCGTCTCCAGCATTTTTCAGAAAGGCTTTGGCGCTCGCGTAATCCCCCTGTTGATAACTGATCGCCGCCAGACGATCAGCATTGTCGAGGCTGCCACGGGTGCTGTTTTGCAGCAGCTTCACCAGTTTCTTTTCGTTCGGCGGCTGATCACCGAATGACCAGCCCTGGCGGCTGACCAGCGACGCCGTGACCAGTTGCTGCACCGCTTTATGCTCAAGCAGTTTCGCCAGCTCAGCCTCGGGCAGCTCCGCCAGTTCATTCATCAATTGTTTCAGCGAGGTGTAACCCACCGCCGAGCCGTGCAGGTTCTGCGCCTCATACAATCCGATGGCGCCGCTCCAGTCACCGGCGCTGCGCAACACCCGCGCTTCCTCGCCGAGGCTGGCCACGCCCAGCTCCAGCGGATCACTGAAGCCATCGACGCTCAGCTGCCGTGTCTGGCGGTACGCTGCGCGTGCCTGCTCCAGTGCGGAGATCGCATCAGTGACCTCGGCGCTCGCCGCCAGCCATGTGCGGCCCAGCGAATACGCCGCCCAAGTGCTGCGCAGCGGACGCTGATCGGCCGGCAGCGCTAGCACTTTGTTGAAGTATTCGATTGCCTGTTGATGATCACCGGTCGCAAAGGCTACGGCGCCGGCAACATACCATCGGATTTCCTCGGGCAGACTGGCGCCCTGCGCTTCGACCTGATGCGCATCGGTCAGCCCGCGCAGTCGTTTGACCAAGGCTTGCTGCTCGGCGCTCAGGCCTGCCTGCTCGGCTTGCTCCCGAGCGATGGCGGCAGCGTTTTCTTCGCCGTACAGATCGTTGGGATTGTGCGTGACGGCGGTTGCGTTCTTCAGCCCGGCGATGGTTTTAACCAGACGACTGAGCTCGAAATTGAAATTGCCTTCAGGCAGATCGGCCAGGGTCTGACCGCGATCGTCGAGCAGGCGCATCGGAAAATCCGGCCCGCAGGCCAGCGCCGAACCCAGCGGCAGGCTGAGGCTCACGCAAAGCAGATGACGCGACCAGTTACGGGACAACATGCGAACCTCCTTGATCAATATTGGCGCAACGCGCCCAACCGATGGCGCGTCGTCCGCCCGCCGGCAAGCGGCCGTCGCGCAGGCGGGTGAAGGTAAGCAGATCGGCACTTTGTTGCAACGAGTAACCGGCGAGCGCATCGGCGCCCTCGCAGTTTTTTGCCTTCAGGGTAATTTGCGCAGGCCAGGTGCTGTCGAGATTGCCCGTGTTGACGAGCTGGATGTCGTAGAGGCCGGCGTGTTCGCTGAGCGTCACGCCGAGCCGACTGGTCAGTTGATCGCCACGGGCAACCGCCGCCAGCGTGGTCAGGCTCCAGGCGCGGCGATCATTGGCCAGCGGCAGGCGAAACCAGATCAGCCCCGCAAGATGCTTCGGCGGATCATCACGTAATGTTTGGCCGAGCCGGCTCAATTGCAGCGGATCGGCAAGCAGTTCCCGACGCTGACCGCCCCGCTCCAGTTGCACTTCGCTTTCCACCACCGGTGCACCACCGTCATCCGGCAACAACGCCACGCCATAGGCCGGCAACGCCAGATAGAACGGCTTGTCAGTGATGCGGGCCCAGGCCCTGGACCACTTCAACGCCTGCTCGGGATCGAACAGACCGCGCCGAGGATCGCTGACCGCATGCACTTGCAGCACGCTGCTGTCGACAGTTTGCAGCAGCACAGGTAGTTGCGGACTGTCGAGCCAGGCCGGCAGCGCGGTGATGCTCAGCGGTAACGTCGCCGGCAATGCCGAGCGCAGCTGTTGGAGGAATTCAGCGTAGGCCGGCAAACGCGCGCTACCGGCATCGTGGTCGATCTCGATGCCGCTCACTGCCAAGCCTTGCGCCTGCCAATCGGCGAGCACTTGCAGAATCTGCCCCGTAACCCGTTGCTGATCCAGCGCCTTGAGTTGGCCGTCGAGCCGTATCACCGCGATCAACGCCCGGCCATCGGCCTTCAGCAACGGCGCATCGATCCGCGCCCGGCTCCAGCCCGCGTTCGGAAAGGCTTGCAGTGCCAGCACCCGCAGCGTCGAAAAATCAGCGTGGCTGTTGCGCAACGCTACCTCGTGGGCAGGTGTCCACTGGCGTTGCCAGACATACAGTTGCTGGTCGAGGGGCGGCGCATCCTGCGGTTTGCAGGCACACAGCAGCATCAAAATACATAGGCCGACGGGACGCCGCATACCTTGCAGATCCTGGAGAACGAGGCCGCAAGGTTACACAAAACCCGTGTAGGGATGTGTCAGGGCTTGCGCGCGATGATCACCTGGCTTTTCGCTACGACCGCATCCAGTGCCTGCTTGATCTGTGCGCCGCGCGGCGAGTCCAGCAGCGCTTGCCAGGTTTCGGCCCAGTGATTGAGCAACGGATGGTCCGGATTGCTGAAATCGACTTTGGCTTCCCAGAACAGCAGCATCCACATCGACCAGTAAAAACCGTACTGGCTGTGACTGATGATCTCCAGCCCGGCGTCGCTGACCAGCGTCTTGAACTGCTCTTCGCTGAGGATGCGGATGTGGTTGGGCTTCTGGAAATACTCGGCCGCGGCGATGTCTTTTTGCAGATCTTCAGAGCTGGGATGCGGCACGCTCAACAGGTACAACGCACCCGGTTTACCGACGCGCACCAGCTCGGCGAGAAACTGCGCCGGGTCGTCGACGTGTTCGATCACCTCGGTGGATACCACGCGCGTGGCCGTCGCATCGGCAATTGGCAGCGGGTTGCAATCGGTGACATGGCATTCGACATCCCGCGCCGGGGTATCGCTCAGGCGCTGACGGGTCGCCTCGACCTTGGCAGCATCAATGTCAGCGATGATGATTTTCGCCCCGCGCATGCCGCAGAAATGCACGTTGCCGCCGTCGCCACAACCGACATCGAGCAAGGTGTCGTCGGCAGACACCATGAAGCCTTTGAACAGCTCGTTGGTTTCCTGGTTGAACCAGCCACTGAGCTTGGCATCGTACAAGCCGAGCATGTACGGATCGACTTTGCTGGCGGCTGGCGCAACCGGTTGCGTCGACGCCGGGGCTGGCGTCGCCGCCGTGAGTTTTTTCAACAGGCTCAACATGAGGTGGCTCCAGTGGCAGGGACGGCGGATCGCGCGGTACCGAGGCGTCGCAGCAGTGCGGCACCGCGGTTGCGCATGGGCATTTCGACCAGACGGTAATTCAGCTCACTGAGCAGCACGATCAGGCCGAAGGCGATCAGCAGCGTCAGGATCGGGTGGCCGGCAGGGCTGGGCAGACCGGCGCTTTGCAAACGAAAGATCAACTCTCGCACCAGTTGATAGGCAGGTATGTGGATCAGATAGATGCCGTAGGAACGGCTGCCGATCCATCCCAGCAGGCGCTGCACCGCACCGGCTGGCATCAGATAGTCACGATCATACGAGGCGATCCACACCAGAACCGCGCTGAGAACGGCGATGGAACCGATGCGATACCAGGCGAAGGTGAAGCGGTCGGCGGCCATGAAACTCAGCAACGCAGCGATCACGATCAACGCACCAATCCCCAGCCACGGCCGGCGCAGAATGTCCGGTCGGCAGCGCTGATAGCCTGGCTGCACGCTCCACATCGCCAGCAGCACGCCGAGGGCCAGCGCGTCGGTACGCACCACCATCAGCAACGGCGTGCGCAGCGTAAAAATCTGCACCGCGACCAGCGCCAGCAACACCCACACCAGACGCTTGCGAAACAGCACGATCAGCAGCGGAAACAGCAGGTAGAACTGCTCCTCCAGCGCCAGACTCCAGTAGACGAAACTGCTGCCGTATTCGTAACGGAAGAAGCTGTCGGCGAAGCGAAAGTTGGCGTATTGAAAGACCCCGGCGAGGCTCGCCTGCAAGTTGGCTGACAGCGTACCGAACGCTCCCGAACGGTTGACGAACAGGCACGCCAGCAACATCAGCGCCAGCCATAGCCAGGCCGACGGCAACAAGCGAAAGGCCCGGCGCAGCCAGAAATTGCGCGTCTGCTGCCAGTATTGCTGGCGACTGGTGCAGCCTTGCAAGGCCGGGATCAGGCTGCGCGCGATGACAAAACCGGAGATGGCGAAAAACAGGTCGACGCCCCACCACGGCTGCGCCCATACATGAATCTTGGCCAGCAGCGGCACCACATCGGTGAACAGACTGTCCTGCAAGTGGTGAAACAGCACACCCAATACCGCGATGGCGCGCAGCACTTCGATGTCCATGATGCGTTTGCCGCTCATGGCGCATCCCCGACATCGAGTGGCTTTCGAGCAATGATCACCTGGCTCTTGGGCAAGAAGCTGTCAAGGGTCTGTTTGATCGCCAGTCCGCCAGGCTGCGTGAGCAAGTCCTGCCAGGTTCGCGCCCAGCTTTCCATCAATGGCATGAACGGCGGCTGGATGCGGTCTCGCACCGCACCACCCGGATCACGCCCGGCGGCGCGTTCGCCGGCCCAGAAAAAGATCATGCCCATTACCCAGAAAAAGCCGCTGGCCTGACGATGCTCGATCACCAGACCCGCCTCCTGCACCAGCGCGGCGAAGCGCTCTGCGCTGAAAATCTGCACATGGTTGGGTGACTGGAAGTAGCTGGCCGGGGCGATGCCTTTCTGCAGATGTTCACCGGCCGGTGCCGGGACGCTGAGCAGATACTGCGCGCCGGGACGTCCCATGCGCACCAGCTCGGCCATGAACGGCTCGGGTTCGGCGATGTGTTCCAGCACTTCCATGCACACCACCTTGCTCGCGCAGCCGTCCGCCAGCGGCAACGGCAAACTGTTACTGACCAGACCAAGACTGGCTTTTGCGCCGTGTGCCTCGACCTGCTGCGCAAGGTCACGCACCTTGTCGTGTTCGCTGTCGGTGAAGATCACCGAAGCCCCCTGACGCACGGCGAACAGCGTTGCCACGCCCTCGCCGCAACCGACGTCAAGCACACTGTCGTCGGCAGTGATCGCAAAGCCCTTGAGCAACTCGCCGCTGTCGTTGAGGAACCAGCCGTCGAGCACCGCGTCGTGCAAACCGACATCGCGCGGCGACAGCGTTGCCGGCGGTTCCGCCACAGGTTGCGCGGCGCGTGTCGGCAGCCATCGCGCGAGCAGGCGCCGGATCATGCGAGCGAAGCTTGTGCAGGCAACGGCGCGACGGCGGGCAACGGCGACTCGAGGAAGGCGCGCAAGCGTTGCTCGGTGCTGGCCTGGCTGCAGAAGCGTTGCAGGCTTTGCACCGCTGCGGCGGACATGGCGGCGTAACGCTGCGGATCGTTTTTCGCCACCGCGTAGCTGTCGCGATAGGCCACGCACAATGAATCCCAGTCCGTCATGTAACGCAGGGTGCGGTAGGCCGCGCGCGGGTCATGCGGCCAAGCCGTGAGTTCTTCAGTGAAATCGACCAGAAAGGCGTTGTCGCCGCTGATGTAATCGGCCATCGCCGTGTTGACCGGGGCAATCGCCGGTTTGCCGCAGGACATGAACTCCATCAACGGCAAGCATTGGCCTTCGCCATAGGAACTGTTGACCACGTAACTGGTGGCCTGCACCAGCGCTTCGTAGTCGGCGTCGGCCAGATAGCCGTGGATCAGCACGATCCGGCATTTGTAGAACTGGTTTTTGTACAAGTGATGGAGCATGTCGGTCAGTGCATTGGCGATGTCGTGGTGAGTCAGTTTCAGTACCAGGGTCGCATCGCTGACCTCGCGAAACGTGGTGCAGAACGCACTGATCATGTCCTGCCAGTTCTTGCGTCCGTCGTAAGGGTTGAACACCGAGGTGTAGACCACGCCGTCCAACTGCAACGGGCAATCCTGCGCCGGGGCGTCAAAGGATATGGGCGTGCCCTCGCACAACCCCGGCGGGCCATATGGACGCAGATCCGTCTCGCGACTGTCGATCAGCAAACCACGCAGATTGAGCGTCACGCCCTCCACCACCGGGCGCTTGAGCAATGCTTCACCGCGCGCGGCAAAACGGTCCCACACCGGTGCGGGAATCGCGCACACCGGATAGTCGGCCCCCATCACATCGCGCACCGCGTTGACGGTGAACGTCGAATGGGTGATCGCCCGACCGCACGCTTGCAAGACCACCCTCCAGTCATGCCGTGGTTCACCCTGCCAGCTCTCGGTGGGGATGGTGCTGAACTCCCAGGCGAACACTGGAATGGTCGGGCATGCGTAATGAATCGGCGTGCGATGCGGTGGCGAGAACGACAGAAAAACGCAGTCCTCGCCGCGGCTCTGGCAGTCGAAATACAAGCGGTCGACCAGTTCGTCAGGATTGCTGACTTCGATCACCTGACCGATGCGCTCCAGCACCGGGCGGAACTCCTTGAGCACAAAGTAATAGCTGTACTCGGGCCGTCCGAGGTTCTGCTGGATGTTGCTCTTGTTGGTTTCCGAATGAATGATGATCAGCATGAGGCCGCCCCGCTCTTGATTGCTACGGGCGTAATTTCACTTGTCGCCTGCTGGTCGAAAAATGTCTTTACGCGCTGCTGCACCGGAGCGAAACCGCAATATTCACGCATGCGTTCACTGGCCGCGGCCGCCATCGCCTGATAAGCCTCTGGACGGTGTTTGGCCATGGCGTAGCTGTTTTCATAAGCGGCTTTCAATGAGCCCCAGTCAGGACGATGGCGCAGGGTGCGATAGAGGATGCGCACGTCTTCCGGCCAGATGGTCGGCTCGCGGCTCGATTTGACGATGAAGCCGACACGTTCGTCGATGTAATCGCCCATGGCGGTGTGGTCAGGCGCGATTACCGGTCGCGCGCAGGACATGAATTCCATCAACGGCAGGCACAACCCTTCGCAGCGCGATGCGTTGACGTAAAAACTGGCGGCGCCATACAGGCGGGCAAACTCCTCGTTCTCCAGATAGCCGTGCATCACCACCACCCGGCAGGCAAACGGCGACAGTTGCGAGAGCAACGTGATCAGATGAACGTAGTAACTCGACAGGTCGTTCTGGGTGATTTTCAGCACCAGCGTGGCGTCTTCGACATCGCGCATGGCCCAGCAGAACGCCGTGATCAAGTGATGCCAGTTCTTGCGCCCGTCCTCTGGATTGAACACGCTGACATACACCACACCGCTGACGTCGATCTGCACCTGAGCGTTGGTGTCGGGCAGTACGGCTTGCGGGTGTTCGGTCTGCTCTTGCGCTTGTGCTTGTTCCACCGTGACGGGCAAGCAATCGACAGCAGGTGCGGGCGCAGCGGCGAGCGCCTGCGGGTCAGCCCCGGTGAATAGATCACTGAGCGCCTCGCGATACCACTGCAACAGGTTGTGCTTGAGCAGAAACAGCGGTCTGTGCTCGGAAGGCGTCGTCAGCGCCCGGTAGCCCTCACGCAAATAATGCTTGCTGATCAAAAGCCTTCGCCGCAGGGTCAGCTCGGGCGGGGGTTCCGGCTCGGGCGGCGGCTCATCGGCTGGTTCCGCGAGGCCCCGGATCTCCAGCTCCTGTTCATTGTGAATCGGTGCGATCAAGCCATCGGCCGACAGGCCCAATGCGCGGCTGTCGATGATGCAGCCCTTGATCTGCAAGGTACTGCCGGGGTTTACCGGGACACTGGGGTAGTCCTGGCGCACTTGAGCGAAGCGCTCCCATAGCGGCGTGGGCAATACCAGTACCGGGAAATCTGCACCGAGGCTGCGGCGAATGGCCTGCGCGGTGTGGGTGGACAAGGTGATTACCCGGCCATGGCGTGCGAGCATCGGGCGCCAGTCCTGGCGTTCATCGCCGGCGGCGAATTCGCTGGGGATCGAGTCGTACTCCCAGGCAATCACGCAGACCATCGGGCATTGCAGCCCGGTCGGGGTTTTGTGTGGCGGCGCAAACGACAGGAACAGGCAGTCTTCACCGCCCTGACGCAATTGCAGATACAACGGATCGACGTCGTCAGGCGAGGCCACCACATGCACCTGGCCAAGGCTTTCCAGCACCGGGCGATAGGCCTTGAGCACGAAGTAGTAACTGTATTCCGGCCGCCCCAGACTTTGACTGATGGAGCGATCGTTGACGTCCGAGTAAAGAATGAAATTCATGGCATCCCACGATGAAGCAGCCGTCCCGGCAACCTCATGCTGTGACGGCCGGGCACGGGTTTCAGCCGGCATTGCCGCTGCTGATCCCCAACTACCTCAGACACGTCTTCGTTCTTGTTTTAGTGGTCGGTTTCACCCTGTTGCGCAATACCCGCAGCGAACCTGGGGAATGGCGACGAGGGCCATTCTAAACACATCCATCGCAGCTCCGGGAACCGCCCGCCGAGAATAAATCCGGCTACGCTGACGAGAACTGACCGGTCACGGTTTGCCCTGTTGAAATTGCCGCGTAATTGGCACAGATTGGGCACAAACAACTACAACAACGGACTTCGCCCGTCTTTCAGCCGGTTTTTCCATCGGTCTGACAGACCTCTCCTTAAACTCTGTGGGAAAGTGCGCAAGTTCAAGACCAAGGGGTCGCTGCTTGAAAAAACGTCTGTTCGTCACGGGCCTGACCGGCTTCGTGGGACAACATCTTCAGTCTCGTCTGGCCTCGCCTGATTCGACATGGGAGTTGCTGCCTGCCGCAGCGCCCTATGACCTGACGGACGCCGAGAGCCTCAGTGACCTCTGGCCGCAAATGCCCGACGCGGTGATTCATCTGGCCGGACAAACCTTCGTTCCTGAAGCCTTCCGCGATCCGGCACGCACCCTCGCCATCAATCTGTTCGGCACCCTCAATCTGTTGCAGGCGCTCAAGGCCCGGGGCTTCACTGGCACCTTTCTGTATGTCAGCTCCGGCGATGTCTACGGACAGGTCGGCGAAAGCGCTCTGCCGATCACCGAACAGCACCCGCCCTGCCCGCGCAACCCGTATGCCGTGAGCAAATTGTCCGCCGAGTTTCTCAGCCTGCAATGGGGCCTGAGCGAAGGCTGGCCGGTACTGGTCGCGCGGCCGTTCAATCACATTGGCAGCGGGCAGAAAGACAGCTTTGTCATCGCCAGTGCCGCGCGCCAGATAAACCGCATCAAACTCGGTCTGCAAGGGCCGCAACTGGAAGTCGGCGACATCGACGTGACCCGTGATTTTCTCGATGTTGGCGATGTCATCTCGGCCTATCTGGCGCTGCTTGAAAGCGGTACGCCCGGGCAGGTCTACAACATTTGTTCGGGCCGCGAGCAAAGCATTCGCAGCCTGATCGAACAGCTGGGCGACCTTGCCGAGGTCGAGTTGCAACTGGTTCAGGACCCGGCGCGGATGCGCCGTGCCGATCAGCGTCGCGTTTGCGGCAACCACGCAAAACTGGCCGCAGCCACCGGATGGGCGCCGGCCATTACCACACAACAATCCCTGCGGACGATCCTGTCCGACTGGGAGACGCGAGTACGACAAGAATGACCAAAAGTGCACTGATCACAGGGATCACCGGCCAGGACGGCGCGTATCTGGCCAAATTGTTGCTCGACAAGGGCTACACGGTTTACGGCTTCGTCGCCCGACGCAGCAGCGACTCACGCTGGCGTCTGCGCGAAATGGGCGTCGAAGCCGACATCGTCTATCTGGACGGTGACATGGCCGATGCGTGCTCGGTACAGCGTGCAGTCATTCAAGCCAAACCCGACGAAATCTATAACCTCGCCGCGCAAAGCTTCGTCGCCGCCTCGTGGAATCAACCGGTCACGACCGGCATCGTCGACGGTCTGGGTGTCACCCATCTGCTCGAAGCGATCCGCCAGTTCAGTCCGCACACGCGCTTTTATCAGGCCTCGACCAGCGAAATGTTCGGCTTGATCCAGGCGGAGCAGCAGGACGAAAACACCCCGTTCTACCCGCGCAGCCCGTATGGCGTGGCCAAGCTCTACGGCCACTGGATCACCGTCAACTACCGCGAAAGTTTCAACCTGCACGCCAGCAGCGGCATTCTGTTCAATCACGAATCACCGCTGCGCGGCATCGAATTCGTGACGCGCAAGGTCACTGACGCCGCAGCACGCATCAAGCAGGGCAAACAGCAGGAGCTGGCTCTGGGCAACATCGATGCGAAACGCGATTGGGGCTTTGCCGGTGATTACGTCGAAGCCATGTGGCTGATGCTGCAACAGGAAAAACCCGACGATTTCGTGGTCGCCACCGGCGTCACCACCACGGTGCGGGAAATGTGCCGGATCGCCTTCGATCACGTCGGCCTCGACTACCGCGATTTTGTGAAGATCGACCCGGCGTTCTTCCGCCCGGCCGAAGTCGAAGTGCTGCTCGGCAACCCGGCCAAGGCTCAGCGGGTGCTGGGCTGGAAGCCGAAAACCGATCTGGATGGCTTGATCCGCATGATGATGGATGCGGACATGAAACGCGTCGCCAAGGAGTAGGCCATGCTGATCCCCGTGATTCTGTCCGGCGGTGCCGGCACCCGTTTGTGGCCGGTGTCCCGCGAGGGCCATCCGAAGCCGTTCATGACCCTGCCCGACGGCCAGTCGCTGCTGGGCAAGACCTATCAGCGTGCGGCCGCGTTGCTGGACGGCTGGGGCGACATCGTCACGGTGACCAACCGCGAATACTACTTCCAGAGCAAGGATCACTATTGCGCCGCGCAGGCGTCGCGCCATCGCGGGCATTTCCTGCTGGAGCCGAGCGGGCGCAACACGGCGCCGGCCATCGCCGCTGCCGCACTGGCCCTGCAAGCACTGCACGGTGACGAGGCGATCATGGTGGTGATGCCCGCCGACCATCTGATCGTCAATCAGGACGCACTGAAAAGCGCGGTCGAGCACGCCGTGAACCTGGCGAAGGATGGCTATCTGGTGACCTTCGGCGTGGTGCCGACCGCACCGGAAACCGGCTTCGGCTATATCGAAACCGGCGCACCGCTGGACGCCAAGGGCGCCGCCAGGGTGCAGCGTTTCGTCGAAAAACCTGATTTGCAGACTGCCACCGGTTATCTGCAAAGCGGCAATTTCCTCTGGAATTCAGGCATGTTCTGTTTCACCACCGCCGCGGTGATTGCCGAATTGCAGCTGCACGCACCTGAGTTGCTGGAACAGACTCGCGCCTGCATGGCCGCCAGCGCCCCGGTGGAAACCGTCGGCTGCCTGCAACAGGAATTGTCGCCAGCACTGTTCGCCGAGATCACGGACATTTCTATCGATTACGCGCTGATGGAGCGCTCGGAAAAAGTCGCGGTTGTACCGGCCGGTTTCGACTGGAGCGACATCGGTTCGTGGAGCGCCGTCGCTGCGCTGATTCCGGCCGATGCCGACAACAACCGCGCCCGCGGCGAAGCGATCTTCGTCGACAGCCACAACAACTTTGTCCACAGCGAGGGTCGGCTGGTAGCGGCCGTCGGTGTGGATAACCTGATCGTCGTCGATACCGCCGATGCTGTGCTGATCGCCCACGCCGACCGCGCGCAGGATGTGCGGCGCGTGGCCAGGCAGTTGAAAGACAAAGCCCACGAAGCTTATCGCCTGCACCGCACCGTCAGCCGGCCGTGGGGCACCTACACCGTGCTCGAGGAAGGCCCGCGCTTCAAGATCAAGCGCATCGTGGTCAAACCCGGCGGCAAGTTGTCATTGCAGATGCACCATCACCGCAACGAGCACTGGGTGGTGGTCGAAGGTATGGCCAAGGTCACCAACAACGGTACGGGCACCCATCTGGTGGCGAAAAACGAATCGACGTTCATCGCTGCCGGCCACCGCCATCGCCTGGAAAACCCGGGGGTGATCGATCTGGTCATCATCGAGGTGCAAAGCGGCGAGTACCTGGGCGAGGACGATATCGTCCGCTTCGAAGACCAATACGGCAGGACCGTTTGAATGCTGCTTTCCCTGTACCGCTCGATGCGCAGCTACCGTGGATTCATCCTCGGCAGCGTCAAGCGCGAGTTTCAGTCGCGCTATCGCAACTCGCTGTTCGGCGCCCTGTGGACGGTGCTCAATCCGCTGTCGATGATCGTGGTCTACACGGTGATCTTTTCGCAGATCATGCGCGCGCGCTTGCCGGGGGTGGAGGATGGTCTGGCGTACAGCGTTTATCTGTGCGCCGGCCTGTTGACCTGGGGCCTGTTCGCCGAAATCACCACGCGCAGCCAGAGCATGTTTCTGGAAAACGCCAACCTGCTGAAGAAAATCAGCTTCCCGCGCATCTGCCTGCCGGTGATTACCCTGCTCAACGCAGGGATCAACTTCGCGATCATTCTCGGCCTGTTCTTCGGCTTCCTGCTGATCAGCGGGCGCCTGCCCGGTATGGCTCTGCTGGCGTTGATACCGCTGCTCATCGTGCAAGTGATTTTCGCCGCCGGACTGGGGATGCTGCTGGGCATGCTCAATGTGTTCTTTCGCGATGTCGGGCAAATGTTCGGCATCTGTCTGCAGTTCTGGTTCTGGCTGACGCCCATCGTCTATCCGTTGTCGATCCTGCCACCGGGCATTCAGCACATCATCAGTCTCAACCCGATGACCGCGCTGATGAACAGCTATCAGAACATCTTCCTCTACAACCAATGGCCGCACTGGCCTGCCCTGCTGCCGTTACTGGTCATCGGACTGCTGCTCTGCGCCATGGCGCTGCGCCTGTTCCGCCAGCGTGTCGGTGAAATGGTGGACGAACTCTGATGGGACACCTACGCGTCACTGGCCTGGCCAAAGCCTACAAGCAATACCCGAACCGCTGGAGCCGCCTGCTGGAATGGCTGGTGCCGTTCTCCGGCGCTCGACATAACCTGCACTGGGTACTGCGCGACGTCGACTTCGAGATCCAGCCCGGTGAAGCCGTGGGCATCGTCGGCGTCAACGGTGCGGGCAAGAGCACCCTGCTGAAGATGATCACCGGCACCACCCAACCGACCTGCGGGCAGATCCATCTGCAGGGCCGCGTGGCCGCGCTGCTGGAGCTGGGCATGGGCTTTCACCCGGACTTCACCGGGCGGCAGAACGCCGTGATGGCTGGGCAACTGCTGGGCATGCAGGTCGAAGAGATCGCCGCGCTGATGCCGCAGATCGAGAGTTTTGCCGAAATCGGCGAGGCCATCGATCACCCGGTGCGCACCTATTCCAGCGGCATGCAGATGCGCCTGGCGTTCAGCGTCGCAACGGCGCGGCGTCCGGACATTCTGATCGTCGACGAAGCGCTGTCGGTGGGTGACGCCTATTTCCAGCACAAGAGCTTCGAGCGCATCCGCAGCTTCCGCAAGGCCGGCACCACCCTGCTGATCGTGTCCCATGACCGCTCGGCCATCCAGTCGATCTGCGACACCGCGATCCTGCTGGAACACGGCCGGCTGGCGATGCGCGGCAAACCCGAAGAAGTCATGGACTACTACAACGCCATGCTCGCCCAGCGCGAAGGCCAGATCGTGCGTCAGGAGATGCTCGCCAACGGTCAGGTGCAAACCATTTCCGGTACCGGCGAGGCGGGCATTCTCAGCGTGCGCCTGCTCGATGCACAGGGGCGCAGCCTCGAGGTCGCCGAGGTCGGTCAACCGGTGGTGCTGGAGGTGCAGACCGAAATCCGCGAAGACATCGAACGGTTGATTCTCGGCTTCATGATCAAGGATCGCCTCGGTCAGGCGATCTATGGCATCAACACCCATCGGCTGGATAAAGCCGTCACCGATTTAAGCGCCGGCGAGCGCGTGACGTTCCGTTTCGCCTTCGACATGCGCCTGGGCAAAGGTAACTATTCGGTGGCCCTGAGCCTGTCCCGGCTGGACTCACATCTGGACCGCAACTTCGAATGGCGCGACTACGGCTTGATCTTCCATGTGATCAACAACCGCCAGGAGGACTTCGTCGGCTGCGCCTGGTTGCAGGCGCAGACCGACATCACCCGATGCAGCGAAAACCTCGTCCAGTTGCCTGACACGGAGAGCTCGCGATGACCCGCCTGTTGGTCGAGTGCACCTACGTTTTTGAACACCCGGACGCCAATTCGGGGATTCAACGGGTGGTGCGCAACGTCATTCAGCAACTGCCGGCTGCTGACGAAAACATTGAATGCATCCCGGTGGTGATGATCGACGGCGGGCTCTATGAAGTGAAAAGCCTGGCGCCGCTGAAATCACTCAAGCTCGACTTGATCGGCCTGCGGGTGAAACTGGAGCAATGGGCCAATGCGTTCTGGCTGCGTCATCGTGCGGTGGAACGGCGCTGGCCGTTCAACCGTTGGCATTTCACCCGCAGGGTGCTCTATGTTGGCTGCCGGCTCACGGCATTCGCCTGTCTCAGTCTGCCGATGCGCCTGCTGGAACGCGCGCTGAAGGGCAAACACATACCCGAGCGCTGCGTGCCGCTGGCCCACCGCGCTGGCGATCAATTGGTGCTGCTCGACTCCTCATGGCACGCCAATTTCTTTCCCCTCGCCGAACAACTCAAGCGTGACGGCGTGGGTATCGTTTCGGTGATCTACGACCTGATTCCGCTGACCCATCCGCAGTTTTGCGACGCCGGGCTGGTCAAAGTGTTCAACGACTGGTTCGACTGGATCGCGCGGACTGCCGACGGCTATGTGGCGATCTCGACAACTATCCGCGATCAGGTGCGCGAGGAAATGCAGCGCCGGATCGGCTCGCACCAGGTCGGCCGGCGCTGGTTCGACTACTTCCATCTGGGCTCCGAACTGGACCTCAGCGACGCCGATGCCGAGGTCGATCGCGGCTTGCAGCAGATGTTCGTGTCGCCTGAACCGGTGTTCCTCATGGTCAGCACCATCGAGCCGCGCAAGAACCATGCTTACCTGCTCGATGCCTTCGAACGCGCCTGGGCCGGCGGTTCGAAAGCCCGTTTGTGCATCGTCGGCAAGATCGGCTGGAAGTGCGAGGCATTGATCGAACGCATCCGCAAACACCCCGAGCTGAACCGGCGCTTGTTCATGTACAACGCGCTGTCCGATAAAAGCCTTGAACACGCTTACTCCCATGCCACCGCGCTGGTGTTTCCGTCCTACGTTGAAGGTTTCGGTCTGCCGCTGGTGGAAGCCATGCAACGCGGACTGCCGGCCATGGCCAGCGACATCCCGGTATTCCGTGAAATCGGCGGGGATTACATGGCCTATTTCGATCTGGCGAACCCGCAGAGCCTGACTGACCTGGTGATCAGCCTGGAGCACTCCGGTGTGTTCCCGGCAGCGCTGAGCCTTGAACACTGGCGTTGGCTAAGCTGGCGCGAGGCGAGCGCGCAACTGGTCGAACGCATCGCACGCAATCTGGATGCATCACTGCCTGCCCTCGAGAGTCAGCATGCGCATTGCTCTTAACGCACGCATTCTGCAGGCACCGCGCACCGGCATCGGCCATTACGTGGCCGAACTGGTCAGTGCCTTGCGCCTCGAACCCGATGTCGAACTGACGCTGTTTCACGGCTGGGGCTGGAGCTCTGCGTTGCCGCAGGCCGCCCTGCCCGGTTACTCACGTTTGACTCCGTTACTGCGGCAGATCCCCGGCGCGTATCAGGCGCGACGCTGGCTGGAGCAGAAGCGCTTTGATCAGGGCCGCGCGCAAGGCATCGACCTTTATCACGAGCCGAGCCTGTGGCCGCTGGTGTTCGACGGTCCGACGGTCATCACTCTGCATGACCTGACGCATCTGCATTTTCCCGATACCCAGCCAGCGGCACGGATCAAGGAAATCGAGCGCCGACTGGAAACCGGGGTGCAGCAGGCGCGTTTGATCCTAACCGACTCTCAGGCGATTGCAGACGAAGCCCAGGCGTATTTCGGCCTGCCTGCGGAGCGATTTGTCGTGGCGCCACTGGGCGTCGCCGAGCGTTTCTATCCGCGCGAGGCGAGCGCCATCGACGCCGTGCTCAAAGCCCACGGCGTCGAGGCTCGCCAGTATTTTCTATGCGTCGGCACGCTGGAGCCGCGCAAGAACCTGAGTCTGGCCTTGCGCGCGCATGCCTTGCTGCCGCAGGCCCTGCGCGAACGCTTCCCGCTGCTGATCGTCGGCATGGCCGGCTGGCAGCGCGAGCAGTTGAGCGACGAACTGCGCCAGGCGCTGGCCAGCGGGCATGTGTGTTTGCTCGGCTATCTGCCTGACGAGGATGTCGCGCAATTACTGGCGGGCGCACGGGCGCTGATTTTCCCCTCGCGTTATGAAGGTTTCGGGTTGCCGGTACTGGAGGCGATGGCCAGTGGCACGCCAGTCGTGATTACGCGGTCTTCGGCGATGCCGGAAGTCGCGGGCGCTGCCGGCAACTATATTGAAGCTGACGATGCACCAGGCCTGCGCGATGCGATGAGCCTTCTGATCGACGATCAAACGCATTGGCAGGAATGCCGAGCGGCCGGCCTGCAGCAGGCCCGGCTTTTTTCCTGGCAGCGTTGTGCACAGGCCACGGCCGGTGCCTACCGCCAGGCCATGGGAGGTTGAATGCGCGTTCTTCATTTCTTCAAGACGTACCTGCCGGACTCGGTCGGCGGCATCGAGCAAGTGATCTTCCAGCTCTGCGAAAGCGGCGCCCAGCACGGCATCGACGGTCAGGTGCTGACGCTCAGCGCTGACCCGACGCCGCCCGTGGTGCAACTCGGCCAGCACGAAGTGCACCGGGCCCGACTGGACATTCAGTTCGCCTCCACCGGATTTTCCTGGAGCGTGTTCAAACAGTTCCGCGAACTGGCCGCCGAGGCAGATGTGGTCAATTACCACTTCCCGTGGCCGTTCATGGACCTGGTGCACTTCGCCAGTGCGCTGAAAAAACCGAGCGTAGTCACCTACCACTCCGACATCATTCGCCAGAAACACTTGCTCAAACTCTACCGGCCGCTGATGAACCGCTTCCTCGCCAGCGCCGACCGCATTGTCGCCGCTTCGCCCAACTACCTGCACACCAGCGATGTGCTGCAGCAATTTCAGGACAAGACCCGGGTCATCCCCTACGGCTTGAACAAGGCCGGTTATCCACAGGCCGACAGCGCGCGCATGCAGCGCTTGCGCCAGCAGGTTGGGGATAAGTTTTTCCTGTTCGTCGGGGTGATGCGCTACTACAAGGGCCTGCACATTCTGCTCGATGCCCTCAAAGACGTGGACTATCCGGTGGTGATCGTCGGTGCCGGGCCACTGGAGCTGGAACTGCACGCACAGGCGCAGGCATTGGGCCTGCGCAACATCCATTTCCTCGGGCGTCTCAGCGATGAAGACAAAGTCGCCCTGCTGCAACTGAGCTACGCGATTGTCTTCCCCTCGCACCTGCGCTCCGAAGCCTTTGGCATTTCGCTGCTCGAGGGCGCGATGTACGGCAAACCGATGATCTCCAGCGAGATCGGCACCGGCACCAGTTACATCAATATCCACAACGAAACCGGGCTGGTGGTGCCACCGAGTCAGCCGCTGGCGTTTCGCGAGGCCATGCGCACGCTGTGGGACGATCCGCAGCGTGCCGCAGCCATGGGCGTCAAGGCCGAAGCGCGCTATCGGCAGCTGTTCACCGCCGATGACATGGGTCGCAAGTGGACGAAGCTGTATCAGGAACTGCTGGAAGAAAAGGCCCTGTCCTACGCCTGATCTGGATTTACCCCGATCCAATGTAGGCGTGAGCCTGCTCGCGATAGCGTCCGTACAGCCAACCCTGTGCCGACTGAGAAATAGCCATCGCGAGCAGGCTCACTCCTAGAGGGTGCGCTTTAAAGATCCAGCACCAGCGGCTGCGCACTCTGCGCCGGCACTGCACAGCAAATCAGCACATGCCCCGCTTCGGGAATCTCCGCCGGCGGCTGTGGATAACTCACCGCGCCACTGACCAGCCGAGTCTTGCAGGTACCACACGAACCGCCGCGGCAACTGAATTCCGGGCGCAATCCGCGGCTTTCCGCCAGTTCCAGCAGACTGCCACCGTCTGGCTGCCAGCGCGCCTCTTTGGCCGAGCGTTCGAACACCACCGCCACCGAAGTGGTCGCCGCTGGCGGTTGTTCGATGACGATCGCATCCGCATCCGCTTGGCGTTTCAAGGTCGATGGGCCGAAGGTTTCCGCATGAACCTGCGCGTCCCGCACATCCAGTTCACGCAGGCTGTCGTACAGCCCCTGAGTGAAACCGCCGGGGCCACAGAGGACGAAGTCGATCTGGTCGAAATCGTCGACGTCGAGCAGATTGCGCAACACGGCGCCATCGATGCGCCCGGTCATATCGAAATCTTCGCCCTCGTGTGCATCGGCCTCTGGTTGGCTGAGCAAGCGCAGGACCCGCACGGCCTCCCCGGAGCGCTCGAGCAAGCGGTCCAGCTCCTGACGAAACGGCTGGTCGGCGAGGCTGCGCGAACTTTGCAGCAGTAACGTCGGGCGAATTCCGCGCGTGCGCAGCCCTTGGTAGACCACTTCGCGCAGCATCGACAGCAACGGCGTGATGCCGACACCCGCCGCCAACAACACCAACGGCCTGCGCTCAAGTGGCGCCACGGTGAAATGCCCTTGCGGCGCCCGCGCTTCCAGCACATCGCCGACCCGTATCTGCTGATGCAGGTGCGATGAAATCAGGCCTTCGCGCTTGACGCTGATGCGGTAGAAACCGTCCGACGGCGCACTGGACAAGCTATAGGTGCGGATATGCATCTCGCCATTCAGAGTAAAACGCAGCGGCAGATGCTGGCCGGCAAGAAACACCGGCAGCCCGGCGCCATCGACCGGCTCCAGATAAATCGAGCGAATATGGCGGCTCTCCGCTTCGATCTTCGCCACTCGCAGCGGCCGCCACTGATTACCCAGTGCCTGGGCCTGCAGACGCGCGTCCGCCTCAGCCCAATTGCCGGTGAGCAGGCTGGTCGGCGACATGCCGTCGAAGCGCCAGCGCAACGCCAACGCCGCCGGACGTCGCACGACCTGTTCTACCTCGAATGTCCACAGCCGCTCCGCGCCTTGAAACGCCTCGATCTGTGGGTCTTCGAGAAGGATCTCGGTACGCCCGCTCAGGTGCAGCAGATCGCCTGTGGAAAAGTCGATGAACAGCAAGCCAGCTTTGGGGTTGAGCAGCAGATTGCCCAAGGTGTTGAAGTGCAGATTGCCGGCGAAATCCGGGATGGTCAGGCGATTGCCTTCGATGCGCACGAAACCGGGTTGACCGCCGCGATGGGACACATCCACCGAGCGCTGACCGTCCACGTCGGCATAGCTGGCGACGAAAAACGTATCGGCGCCGGCGATCAGTGCGCGAGCGGCCTCATCCAGACTGTTCAGATGCTGAGCCGGGCGCGTCTGCGGATCGCTCAGCGGCACACGCTGAAATTGGCGCAACTGAATGTATTGCGGGCAGTTGCCGAACGCCTGGTCGACGCTCAGTTCGAAGCCGTCAGCCGTCAGATTGCCGACATGCCCGTTGAGGCGATTGCGCCGCCGCGTGTGCAGTTCGATACCGAGCAGACCAATCGGCTCGTCGTTGCGCAGTTGCGCCGGATCGTCGGCGGCCGGGTGGCTGGTGAAATGCAAATGCTGGGGGTCCGGCGAATCGGCAAAACCCGGCTCGCCCTCCAGCACACTGGCCCACGGCCGCCCCTGCGCGTCGACCGCGCCGAGCAACATGAATGGCAATTGCCGGTAGAACTCGCGGTGCTGATCCGGCATCCAGCTGCGAATGACTTTGCGCCCGAATGCTTCCATGCGTTCAGCCACCCCTACGTGGGCCTGCAACTGTTGTTCGCCGGCGTGCCAAGGTGAACGTTCCATCACGATTCTCCCCTGCGCCAGCGGCGCAGTCTGGTTGCGCCTGTCAGGCTGAAGTTTGCAGACCGGCAATCGTGCGCGGCATGCCGACGAAACCGGGCAAGGCTTCGACCCGGGCCAGCCAGGCGCGAACGTTGCCATAGTCGTCCAGCGTGACATTGCCCTCCGGCGCGTGGGCGATATAGCTGTAGGCGGAAACGTCGGCAATGCTCGGTTCGGCGCCGGCCAGGAAAGCGTTTTGGCCCAACTCGACGTCCATGACCTTGAGCAGGTTGTGCGCACGGGCGATCGCTTCTTCAGCGTTCAACTGGGCGCCAAACACTGTCACCAATCGCGCGGCCGCGGGGCCGAAGGCAATCGGGCCGGCGGCGGCGGACAACCAGCGCTGCACGCGCGCCGCGCCGACCGGGTCAGCCGGCAACCAACGCCCGTTGCCGTATTTTTGCGCCAGGTACACCAGAATCGCGTTGGAGTCGGCGAGCACCACGCCGCCGTCATCGATGGCCGGTACCTGGCCAAAACTGTTGATCGCCAGATACGCCGGCTGCTTGTGCTCACCTTTGGCCAGATCGACGAAAATCAGCTCGGTCGGCAGCTGCAACAGGGACAACATCAGCTCGACACGGTGGGCATGGCCGGAGCGTGGAAAGTTGTAGAGTTTGATCGCTTGCATGGTCGACTCCGCTGGGTGGGGGTGTCGTCCGAGTTGACGTCACCGATGGCAGCGATCGTCCACGTTTGTGCAAAACAACAGAATAACCAGCAACCGCAATCAATTATTTCACTGGGTGCAATAACGCTGCGTTCTGCAGAGCCGGATGCTCGCGCAGGGCCTGCACGGTGAAGTCGACAAAACTGCGCACCCGCGCCGCTGCCTTGCGCCCGCCCTGATACACGACGTGAATGGGTAATGCCGGCAGTTCGAACTCGGCGAGGACGATCTCCAGTTCGCCGGCCGCGACCTTGCTCGCCACTTGATACGACAGCACCCGCGTCAACCCCAGGCCGAGACAGGCCGCGGTGATCGCCGCCTGATTGGCGGTCACCACCAGTCGCGGCTCGGGGCGCACGAGCAACGGCTCGCCGTGCTCCAGAAACGGCCAGTTGCGCAGTTGCCCGACCGCCGACGTCGCCACCACCGGCATTTCGCACAGCGCCTGCGGATGTTGCGGCCGGCCATGCTGCGCCAGGTATTGCGGCGAACCACACACCACGCGCCGCACCTCGCCGACGCGGATCGCGTGCTGACTGCTGTCCGGCAGCTCACCGATACGCACCGCCACATCAATGCCCTCCTCGACCATGCTCACCACCCGATCGAGCAACAGCGCATTGATCGAAACGTCCGGATACTGCGTCAGGTACGCCGCCATCAGCGGCGTCACGAACAACTCGCCGAACAACACCGGCGCCGTCACCGTCAACTGCCCACGCGGCTGCGCATGACTGCCCGCCGCCGAATCCTCGGCCTCCTGCACCTCCAGCAGAATCCGCCGACAGTCGTCCAGATAACGCTGACCAGCTTCAGTCAGATGCACGCTGCGCGTGGTCCGCACCAGCAACTGCGTACCGATCCGCTGCTCCAGCGCCGCCACCGCCCGCGTCACACTTGCCGCCGACAACCCCAGCCGCCGCGCAGCGGCAGAGAAACCCTGCTCTTGAGCGATGGTGGTGAAGATGTGCATTTCCTGGAAGCGGTCCATGAAAGTCCCCGGTTCGGATATCGGAAGGCAGATACCAAAATCGCAGCCGAAGCTGCGATTTCCTTGTGCTGGATTACACCATAAGAGCGTTCGCGGCAAACAGCCTGTTACTCAGGCGTTAGCCGATGCTGATACTACTGCCAGGCTCAGCGATAGACCGGAAAACGACGGCACAGCGCGACAACCTGTTCGCGCACGTGGTGGCCGACCTTGTCGCTGCTTCCGTTTTCCAGGGCGTCCAGTATGTCGCATAACCAGCCGGCCACTTGCTCGCAGGCTTCCACGCCAAACCCGCGGGTGGTCACTGCCGGTGTACCAATACGAAGGCCGGATGTCACAAACGGTGAGCGCGGGTCATTCGGTACCGAGTTTTTGTTGGCGGTGATATAGGCATTGCTCAGGGCCGCGTCTGCCTCCTTGCCGGTGTAGGGCTTGTCGGACAGGTCGATCAGCATCATGTGGTTGTCGGTGCCGCCCGAGACGATTTTGTACCCGCGCTTTTGCAACACCCCGGCCATGGCCCGGGCGTTGATGACCACTTGGGTCTGATAGATGCTGAACTCAGGCGCAAGCGCTTCCTTGAACGCCACGGCCTTGGCTGCGATCTGGTGCATCAGCGGCCCGCCCTGCACGCCGGGAAACACCGCGGAATCGAGCTTTTTGTAGAAGGCTTCATCCTGTCCCTTGGACAAAATCAAACCGCCGCGTGGCCCGCGCAGGGTTTTGTGTGTGGTGCTGGTGACCACATGCGCATGGGGCAGCGGGTCTGGGTATTCGCCTGCGGCAACCAGCCCGGCGACGTGGGCCATATCGACCCAGAAAATAGCCCCGACCTTGTCGGCAATGCTGCGCATGCGTGCCCAGTCCTTGTACCGCGAATACGCTGAGAAACCACCGATCAGCATTTTTGGGCGTGTCTGCAGTGCGATTCGCTCCATCTCGTCATAGTCGAGAAAGCCGGTTTTCGGGTCCAGTCCGTAAGGCACGATGGTGTAGTGACGCCCCGAAAAGTTGGCCGGGTTGCCGTGGGTCAAGTGACCGCCCTGGGCCAGGTTCATGCCCATTACCGTATCACCGGGGTTGATCAGTGCGAGGAAGACCGCCGCGTTGGCCTGGGCGCCTGCATGGGGTTGCACGTTGGCGTAGTCGCAGTCGAACAGGGCCTTGACCCGCTTGATGGCCAGCCGCTCGGCCACATCGACGTACTCGCAGCCGCTGTAATAGCGCTTGCCGGGGTAGCCTTCGGCGTATTTGTTGGTGAGCACCGTGCTCTGGGTTTTCATGACCAGCGGGCTGGCATAGTTTTCCGAGGCGATCAGCTCGATATGGTCTTCCTGGCGATGCTCTTCGTTGTGAATCGATTCATACAGCTCAGGATCGAAAGCGTTGAGGGTCAGCGTCGAGTCGTACATGGGCACAGTGTCCTTGGTCAAGAATTCAAGCGGCGGATGACAGCAGGCGGGTGATGCGCACGGCGATGTCGTCGATCTGTGCGTCATCGCAAATCAGCGGCGGCAACAGGCGCACGGTGTTGCCCCGTGTGACGGTGATCAGCAGACGTTGTTCTTCACGGGCCCGGCCGACCAGTTCGGCGCAGGGGCCATTGAGTTCGATGCCGATCATCAAGCCAATGCCACGAACGGACACCACCTCGGGATGGTTGCCCAGCGCCAGCTTCAAGGCCGCCAACAAGCGGCGGCCCGAGGCAGCGGCGCGTTGCGGGATGTGATCGCGCTGCATGATGTCGAGCACTGTGCAGCCGACGCGGCACGCCAGCGGGTTACCGCCGAACGTGGACGCATGGTGGCCGGGGGAAAACAGCTGGGCGGCCTTGCCCCGCGCCAGGCATGCGCCGATGGGGAAACCGTTGCCCAGCGCTTTGGCCAGGGTAATGACGTCCGGCTTGATGCCCGCATGCTCAAAGCCAAACCAGGTACCGGTGCGGCCCAGCCCGGTCTGCACTTCATCGATCATCATCAGCCAGTCGTGTTCATCACACACTTGGCGCAGGGCCTGCAGGTAGCCGGCAGAGGCGGCGTGCACGCCCCCCTCACCCTGCACCGGCTCGACGAGCACCGCGACGATATCGGGAGACTGCGCCGCGACCTGGCGAATCGCCTCGATGTTGTCGAAAGGCACCCGCACAAAGCCCGGCATCAGGGGCTCGAAGCCGCGATGCACGGCGGGGTTGCCGGTGGCGGCGAGAGTGGCCAGGGTGCGCCCGTGAAAACTGTTTTCCATCACCAATACTTGCGGCCGGGCCACCTGCCGCGCGTTCGCATGCAGGCGGGCCAGTTTGAGCGCCGCCTCGTTGGCCTCCGCTCCGGAGTTGCAGAAAAACGCCCGTTGCATGCCCGATAGCAGGCACAGTCGTTCGCCCAATTGCTCCTGCCACGGGATGCGAAACATGTTGGTCGTGTGCAGTAACACCGAGGCCTGTTCGGCGATGGCCGCGGCAATTTCGGGGTTGGCATGCCCCAGGCTCGTCACCGCCACGCCGGCGATGGCATCCAGGTATTCAACACCCTCGGTGTCCCACAACGAGGCGCCCTGGCCTCGGCTGAACGAAACCGGTTGTCGGGCTGAGGTGTGCATGAGGAAAGCGGGTGCAGCGGACATTGCGGGCCTCCTTGTAGAGGGGGATCAACGGCTGGGTGTGATCGACGACAACGTGTCTTCAATGGGAGGGCGGACATCAGCGGTCGGCCAGTAGTACGCATCCGGCATGGCCCGGGCACCGAAGATCGCCTGCCCGACGCGCACCACGGTCGAGCCCTCTTCAATGGCGACTTCAAAGTCACCCGACATGCCCATCGACAGCTCTTGCAGCGACACCCCGTCAGGGGCGCAATGACGCAAGCGATCGCGCAATTCACGCAGCCGGACGAAGCAAGGGCGTACCCGCACCGCGTCGGCCGAGAACAGCGCCAGCGTCATCAACCCGCGCACCCGCAGCGTCGGGAACGCTGGCATTGCCTCGAGGAAAGCCGCCACGTCATCAGGCGCCAGCCCGTACTTGCTGGCTTCGCCGGAGGTATTGACCTGGACGAACACGTCCACCTGCCGATCGAGAATGCGCAGCCGACGGTCCAGCGCCTCGGCTACCCGCAGGCTGTCCAGGGCCTGGAACTCACTGGCGAAGCGTGCGACCTGCTTGGCCTTGTTGGTCTGCAAGTGGCCAATCACCGACCACTGCAGGTCTTGCAGGTCGGTCATGGCTTCCCATTTGCGCTGTGCTTCCTGCACCTTGTTCTCGCCCAACAGGCGGCAACCGGCGGCATAGGCCAGACGCAGATGAGCTTCATCAAAGGTTTTGCTGACCGGCAGCAAGCGCACACCGGCCGGGTCCCGCCCAACCCGATGGCACGCCTCGACAATGCGTTGCTGCACGGCGGCCAGGTTGCGGCGAAAGTCTTCGACACTGTCGGCCTGTGGGTAACGCCCATGGCGCGCATGCAGGATGAGGTCTTCGGTTTGATCAGGCATCAGTTGGCCGCTCCCTTGGTGGGCACTGCAACCGGTTCGGCCTGTGGGCCTGCAGTCTGTTCACGGCGCGGCACCTGCCCATTGAGCACGGCGTAGGCGGCCAGGCCGATGACCAGGCCCCAGAACGCGCCGCCGATGCCCAGCAAGGTGATATTGGCTGCGCAGGCGAGGAACGTGATCAGCGATGCTTCGCGCGATTTCACGTCCGCCATGGCATTGGCCAGGCTCGCGCCGAGTGTGCCCAACAGGGCCAGCCCGGCCAGGGTGGTGATGAAGGTCGCCGGGAAAGCCATGAACACTGCCGCCAGGGTCACGCCGAAGATCCCCACCAGAATGTAGAAAATGCCCGCGGCCACGCCTGCGATCCAGCGCTTGGACGGGTCTTCCGACGCTTCCTTGCCCGTGCAGATAGCGGCGGTGATGGCCGCGATGTTGAAGGCATGGGAACCGAACGGTGCCATCAGCAGAGAACCCAGCCCGGTCACGCTGAGGATCGGGTTGGCACTGGTGTTGAAGCCGTCACTGCGCAGCACCAGCATGCCCGGCATGTACTGCCCGGTGAGGGTGATCAGAAACAGCGGCAACGCCACGCTCAACAACGCATTGACCGAGAACGCCGGGCGGGTGAATACCGGCGTCGCAAACTCCAGCGTCAGCCCCGTGAAATCCACGCGTCCCTGCATCAACAGAAAGCCAAGCCCCAGCAGCAGAATGCCGATGACCGCGTAGCGCGCACTCAAACGCTTGAACAGGATATAGGCGCCGATCAACACCCCGACCAATAGCGGGTCGAGGCTCATGCTGGCAAACGCACCGATGCCGAACTGCAGCAAGATGCCGCCCAACAAGCCCGCTGCTACACCCGGCGGGATCAGGCGAACGGCTTTTTCAAAGTAACCCGATACGCCCAGCAGCACGAACGCTGCAGCCGAAATCATGTACGCCCCAATGGCCTCGGCGTAGGGTGTGGTTGCCAGGGCGACGATCAAAAATGCCGCCGCCGGGGTCGACCAGGCGGTGATGATCGGCTCGCGGCTCATCCAACTGAGGAACAGCCCGGTCACCCCTACCCCGATCGACACAGACCAGACCCACGAAGCCGTCAACCCGGGGCTGAGCCCGGCGACCTTGGCAGCCTGAAACACCAGGATGAAGGTGCCACCGTAATTGACGATCACCGAAATCAACCCGGCAACCACCGGGTGCAGCAGGTCCCGCAGACGCAGGGACGAGAGGGATTGAGTAGATGACATAGGTCTTGGCTCCTTGCTGGACGATGCATCGGCCGCTGGCAAGCGGTCATTTATAGCGGTTGAATGGCGGGTTTTACCCCTACGCTTTAACGCAGCAGACCAGACCACTTTTTGTGGTCGGCTCAGCCATGCTCACGCGCAAAGACGCTCATGAAATCGCACAGCGCCTCGACCGCCGGCACTGAAACGGCGTTGTAGAGACTGGCGCGCAGGCCGCCGACGCTGGCGTGGCCCTTGAGGCCGTTGAGGCCGGCCTGCTCCGCTTGGCGCAAAAAGCTCTTCTCCAGCGCCACCTCGGCCAAGCGGAAGGGCACGTTATTGATCGAGCGATACGGCGCCTGCACCGAGTTGCGATAAAACCCGCCACTCCCATCAATGGCGCGGTAAAGCATTCGCGCCTTGGCCTGGTTGCGCTGATGCAGGGCCTGCAGACCGCCACTGCGCTTGATCCACTTGAGCGTCAGGCCTGTGAGGTACCAGGGGAAGGTCGCAGGGGTATTGAGCATCGACTGCGCTTCGCTGATGCGCGCGTAGTTGAGAATGTCCGGGGTGAAGGCATGGGAACGCTCCAGCAACGCCGGGTCGACGATGACCACCGTCAACCCGGCCACGCCCATGTTTTTCTGCGCGGCGGCATACACCAGCCCATGCCTGGCGATGTCGATCGGCTTGGACAGCAGGCTTGAACAGGCATCGCACACCAGCGGCGCGTCGCTCGCGGGCGTGTCGATGAACTGCACGCCGTGCACCGTCTCATTCTCGGTGTAATGCAAATAGGCGGCGTCGGCGTTAAGGCGCCAGTCCGAGGCGGGGGGGACATGGTCGAAACCGGACGCGTAGGCGCTGGCAACCACGCGCACATCGCAGTAGCGCCGCGCGGCCTCGATCGCCTTGCCTGACCAGAGGCCGGTGTGCAGGTAATCCGCCGTGCCTTTATCGCCCATCAGGTTCATCGGCACTTGAGCGAACTGCAACGAGGCGCCGCCTTGCAGGAACAGTACTTTGTAGGCGGGCGGCACCCCGAGAATATCGCGCAGGTCCCGTTCGGCATCACTGGCCACCGCCATGAATACCGGCGAACGATGGCTGATTTCCATCACGGACATACCGGTGCCGGCAAAGTCGAAAAACTCCTCGTGCGCCTGAGTGAGAACGTCCAACGGCACCGCGGTGGGGCCTGCGCTGAAGTTGTGTGACCGAGCCATGGTTGAGTAACTCCTGTTCAAGAACGCTCGCCTTCGCGTCATCAATCGAGATAGAGGCGCAGTGGCGAGGGCCAGAGTCTACGGATAAACTGGCCTGCCTTTACCTGCCAGTTCATGGAAAGAGAGCAGACCACATGGCCAAAACCTTCGAGCTGGAAACGCTGAAGATGCGCCTCAACGACGCTGAGTTTCAGCTGCTGGATCTGCATCAGCGGATCCAGCGTGCATTGCGTGCGCTGATTCTCGACGGCGCCCTGGGCCCCGGCTTGAAACTGCCCGCCACGCGGGTGCTGTCCAAATCACTGGGGTGCGCCCGTGATACCGTTGAGAACGCCTATGTGCAGTTGCATCGGGACGGGTTTATCGTGCGCCGCGAAGGCGCCGGCAGTTACGTCTGCGACACGGTGGGCGTCGAATTGCGCGGTGGTGGCCGCCGACGCCTCAAGGCTCAGGAGATCAGGAGCAGCGTCGCCGCACCGGGCGCAGCACTCAGCCAACGCGGGCGGATGATCTTCGACACCGGCGGCGTGCGCGATCAGCAAGTCATCAAGGCATTCGCCACCGGCCTGCCGGAAACCCGCAGCTTCCCGACGGATGTCTGGGAGCGTTTGCAGCGCCAGGTCATGAAGGACTATCGCGCAAGCGTGCTGCTGCATGGCGACCCACAAGGGGCTGAGCCCCTGCGCAAAGCGATCGCCACCTACCTCAACCTCGAACGCGGCGCCAAATGCTCCCCCGACCAGATACTGGTCTTGAGCAGTACGCGACAGGCGTTGTATCTGTGCGCGCAACTGCTGGTGGACGCCGGCAAGCCGATCCTGATGGAAAACCCCGGCTACTACGGCGCCCGCAAGGCCTTCCAGATCGCCGAAACCAAGGTGATGCCCATTGATGTCGATGAACAGGGCATCCGTACCGACCTGTTGTACGCCGACCGCAGCGGCGCCAATTGCGTGTATGTCACGCCCTCTCACCAATACCCCACCGGCGCGACATTGCCGCTGGAGCGGCGTCTTGAGTTGATCAATTGGGCGGCGCAAAAAGGCAAGTGGATCATCGAAGATGACTACGACAGCGAGTTCCATTACGACGGGCAACCCACGGCGTGCGTGCAAGGCCTGGACAAGTATCAGCGCACGCTCTACATCGGCACGTTCAGCAAAACCCTCTACCCCGGACTGCGCATGGGGTACATGGTGCTGCCCTGCGAACTGGTGAAGCCTTTTGCCTATGCGCGCAGCATGATGGACGGCCACACTCCGCAAACGCTGCAACTGACGCTGGCGCGCTTTATGGAGGACGGCCATTACAACGCGCATGTCCGCGCCATGCGCAAGCTGTATGCCGGACGCCGGTCGATCATGCACGACGCCATCGGCAAGTACTTGAGCACCGTGGTCAGCGCCGAACTGCCGCCGGGCGGGTTGCAAATACCCTGCGTGCTGAAATCCGGATGGTCCGAAGAAAAAACCATCCGCCAGGCCGCCACTGCCGGCGTGCAACTATCCGGCCTCAGCGGCTTGTACGCGGGCGAACCGAAGCAACAGGGCTGGCTGCTGGGTTACTCCTCCCTGACCGCGTATGAAATAGAAGCGGCCATGTTGCGTCTGGCCAATGCCCTGAAAATCTAATGGCCCAGCGCATAGTTCATCAGCAACTGCTGGGCCTGGACGACCATCCGCGCACGCCGGGGGAGCCTGGAGTGTTCAACCGTGATGGCGGGTTGCGGCTTGGTGGTGGTGAACAACCTGAAACGTGACATGCGGGTAGCCGCCAGGCGGCCGATGGGGATGATGTCGGGCATCGGAATTCCTCTTCAAAAAAGCGCAGACGGTTAATACGGCAGCCTGAAACGCTTGGTCAGGTCGCTGATACCTTCACGAATCGAGCGTTCAGTACGGCCGTCAAGGGCACCGCTGCGCACGCCACCGAGCATGGCCAGAATCATGTCGCCGATTTCTCGGAATTCGTCGCCCCCCATGCCACGCGAAGTGCACGCCGCACTGCCGAGACGAATCCCGGACGTCACGGTGGGCTTGACCTCATCGCCGGGCACGACATTTTTGTTCACGGTAATACCGATTGCCTCCAACGCACGCTCGGCGACATTCCCCACCAGGCCCCACGGCCGCAGGTCAATTACTCCCAAGTGACAGTCGGTCCCTCCCGACACAACCAACAGCCCACCTTCAGCCAATCGGCCACACAAGGCCTGGGCGTTGGCGACCACGGCGTGGGCATAGGCGCCGAAGGCCGGTTGCAATGCCTCGCCCAGTGCCACGGCTTTGGCTGCAAGGATATGCATCAGTGCTGCGCCCTGCAGGCCGGGGTACACCGCTGCATTGATCTTCTGCGCAATGGCTTGCTCATTGCACAGAATCATCCCGCCACGCGGGCCGCGCAATGTGGCATGGGTACTGAGGGTGGTGACATGAGCGAACGGCACAGGAGACGGATACGCCCCCCCCGCGACGAGCCCGGCGACGTGGGCAATGTCGGCCATCAGGTACGCCCCCACCTCGTCGGCAATCGCACGAAACCGGGCGAAGTCCAGCGCTCGTGAGTAAGCCGAGGCCCCTGCGATGATCAGGCGTGGACGTTCTTGTCGAGCGATCTGCTCGACCTGATCCATGTCGACCCTGTGGGTCACCGGGTGCACGCCATAACTGAGGGCCTGAAACCAGCGCCCGGACAAGTTGAACGCTGCACCATGGGACAGGTGCCCACCGGACTTCAGGTCCAGGCCGAGGATCTTGTCCCCCGGCGCCAGCAGAGCCAGAAACACCGCCTGGTTGGCCTGGCTGCCCGAATGAGGCTGCAGGTTGGCATAGGCACAGCTGAACAGCTGCCTGGCCCGTTCGATGGCGAGTTCTTCAATGGCATCGACATTGCAGCAACTGGCGTAATAGCGACGCCCTGGGTAGCCCTCGGCATATTTGTTGGTCAGCACCGACCCTTGGGCCTCGAGCACCGCACGACTGACCACGTTCTCGGCGGCGATCAGCTCGATTGACTGCACCTGGCGCTGACGCTCGGCGTCAATGGCGCGCCACACCTCCCCGTCCACCTGGGGCAGCGCAACGCCGCTGACCCCTGGCAGCGCGTGGCCCTCCTGATAAGCGAAATGCGGCATGGTCACTCCCTGTGTAAACGCCCGGATAACACGCCGCACTACCCTAGCCGCCCACGGGCCGGCCGACCATACCAGTTCGCTCGGATGTTGCAGACCACTGCACCCAAAGTCCTTGCCACGCGTCTACGCGGGGGCAGCCGTGAGGAAATCGCCGCCATTTAAAGTGGTCTGGTGGCCTCATGGGTAATGGACTATCGCGCAAGACCATCGCCTCATTAAGCTCTGCGCCGGATTTGCCATGCTCACTACACGGGTTTCGCCATGACGATTCGTATCGGGTTGCTGCCTCAGGTCGCCGCCGCACACTTTGTCAGTCATTTGCACATCATGGTGCTGGCGGCGCTATTTCCCCTGCTTCCGGCCTTTTTCAACGTGGGATATGTGGAGCTGGGCCTGGCGCTGAGCCTGTTCAATATCGTTACGGCGCTGGTGCAGGCACCCATGGGGTTTGTCGTGGACCGCTACGGTGCCAGACACTTGCTGTGCGTCGCGCTGGCGCTGGGCAGCAGCAGTTTCCTGCTGATTGCACTCTTGCCCGGCTACACCTGTTTACTGATCGGCATGGTGCTGGCGGGTGTCGCCAACGCCATTTATCACCCGGCCGACTACGCCCTGCTGTCGCGTCACATTGACCCCGCCCACATCGGTAAGGCGTTCTCCGTACATACCTTTGCCGGGTTCCTTGGCGCGGCCGTGGCCCCGGTGTTTTTGCTGAGTATCGCGGTGGCGAGCAACCTGCCCATGGCCTTTGCGGCGGCGGCACTGGTGGGTTTTTTCGTGCTGGCGCTGTTGCTGCTCCCTGGCTCCGCACTGGCCCGAGTCAGTCGCGCGTATCCCGCCGCAGACCCGACACCCATTGGCGCCAGTCGCCTGTCATTGCTCTCGCCCATGGTGCTCAGCCTGACCCTGTTGTTTGTGCTGCTGAACCTGAGCACCGGCGCGATCGAGAAGTTCTCGGTCGCCGCCCTGATGCAAGGCCAGGGCGTGGCCTTGACCTGGGCCAACTCGGCGTTGACCGCCTTCCTCTTTGCCAGCGCTTTCGGCGTGCTGGCAGGGGGAGCCTTGGCCGACCGGACTCGCCGCCATGGCGTAGTCGCAGCCAGCGCGTTTGCCTTGGCCACCGTGCTGATGCTGCTGGTCGCCACTGCACGCTTGAGCGAGCCCGCGCTGCTGATCGTGCTGGGGGCTGCGGGCTTCCTGACCGGGGTGATCGCACCGTCCCGCGACATGCTGGTACGGGCGGCTGCTCCGAAGGGTGCCGAAGGCAAAACCTTCGGCATCGTCTCTACCGGTTTCAACATCGGTGGCGCCATCGGGCCAGTCGGGTTCGGCTGGCTGCTCGACCAAGGTCAGCCCAACGCCATTTTCTGGGCCAGCGCCGCCTTCATGTGCCTGACCGTTGTACTGACCCTGATACAGGAGCGGTCCATGGCAAGGGCCCGAAAAGTGACGGCACTCCAGGTGGCATTCAAGTGATCTGAATCAATGGCCGCCAGGTGTTTTTGCCGCAGACTTGAAGGGCGCCGTCCCGCATTCATTGCGCTGCACCCCTCGCTTGTGCGCACTCGTTATTTTTGCAAGGACTGCACGGTAAACCCCAACACCAATAGCCGATTCCCTTGGAGTTAAAACATGGAACGTTTGAATTGTGGTACCGATGACGTAGTAAAAAACATGCTGGCCAAACTCTCCACGCTCTGGAAAACCCGCGCGGCCGTCAACAACCCGCAACCGAACTACTGGGGCCTCGCCTTCGATGCCGACAAGCACGACTTCAGTCTGTCGCTGTTACCGTTTCGTCATCACCAGGCCTGGCTCGAAGCCCCTCAGGATCTGCAATCCAAATGCCTGTCCTATGCGTGGGGCATCTACAACCTGAAGACCATCTACATCGAATGCAATGTGGTCGTGCCGGCCTGCGAGGACATTATCAAGACCCCGCCGCCGAGCAACAACCGCGCCCTGCTGCAAGACGTGATGTCTCAGGCACTGCTCGACGAAGCCCTGCACACGCGCATGTCCATCATGGCCTGCAACTATATCTATGACATGCGCAAACTCACCCCGCTGGACTTCAGCGCGTTCAACCTGGTGACCTGGCGCGAGGCGCTCCTGGCCAACTGCACGGCCGAATGGGAGCGACGCCTGACCCGCTTCGGCGTCGCGTGTGCCAGCGAAACGCTGATTACCGACTACCTCAAGACCATGGCCGAGGACGCCAGCATTCAGGCAGTGTGCCATGAGGTCACGCGTACCCACGCCATGGACGAGTGGAGCCATTCCAGCGTCTTCAGCTTCGTCGCTTCCGACATCGTCATTGGCCTGAGCCGCAAGGAACGCGAGTACCTGCGCACGATCATCCTGCGCACGGTGCAGATGTTCGCCAATAACGAAATGGGCGCATGGTCCACCGTGTTTTCGATGCTGGATTTCCCCCACGCCGGCGAGATCGTGCGTGACGTGGGCGACAACAACGAAATCAGCGTCTACACCGACTCGCTCGAAGCCCTGATAGACCGGATCGGCCTGACGGGCAACGGCCTCAGCAGTGCCGAGCATGCCATTGAAACCCTAGGCGAGAAGGTCCGCGCATGAACGGCATGGCATCCTTCACGGCCCTGTGCGAACACGTAAGCACTGAAACGGCCAACGTAAAAGTCTTCACCCTGCGCGCGGTGGACGCCCCCGTCGAATTCCTTGACAGCCTGGAGGCGGGCAGACACGTGGCCCTGCACGCCGCGGACATGGCGGGCACCTGTCACCAACGGTTGTATTCGATCACGCGCAAGCATGGCGTGGACCGGTTCGACATTGCGGTCAAGCGTGAAGGCCATGGCGGCGTTTCGGACCAGTTGCACGCTACGCTGCAAGCCGGCTCAACCACCGCGATGCAATTTGTCGCCGGTGATATTTCGCTGGAGTCGGTTCTGGGTTGCCGCCAGATCGGCATGCTCGCTGGCGGCATCGGCATCACCTTGCCGATTGCATTGCTGCGTGGCCTGGCCGAGCGTGCGCAACGCGGATTGGCGGTGCCCGATGTGAGCCTGCTGCTGTGTGTGCCGTGCATCGCCGAGATTGCGTTTCTACAGGAGTTGCTGGAGCTTGAGCTGAGCACATCGTGGTTCTCCTTGCAGCTGTTCGTCACCCGCGAAGCGGTCAACAACAACGGACACTTCAGCGCCGGTCGGCCCCAGGTCCAGGATCTGAGCCGGCTGGGTAACCCCGATCGCGTGGTGATCTGCGGCAGCTATGGCTTCGCCCAGGCCATGCGCGAACACACCCTGGCCATGTTCCCCGCGAGCCGCTTGCTCATCGAGTCATTCACGCCACCGGCCGCGCCGGCCTGCGCCACACAGCCGCAGGCTCAAGCCGACGCGACGCTGCGCCTGCACTTGAACCACAACGATCAGGTGCTGGAGCCGTCTGCCGGCAAGAGTTTGCTAGAGATGCTTGAAAGCGGCGGCATCGCGGTGCGCAGTCTTTGCCGCGCCGGCATCTGCGGTCACTGCCGGCTGAAGGTATCGGAGGGTCACTACACCCTTGAACCCGACTTTTGCCTGACCGACAAGGACAAGGACGACGGCTACGCCCTCGCCTGCTGCACCTTCCCGCAATCCGGGACGATCAAGGTCGACCTCTCCACCACGGTATGAGCACTTACCGTCCTTACTTCAACAACTGGTTTTTTCCATGAAAACTGCCATTGCATTGCGCCACATTCATTTCGAAGACGTTGGCACCCTGGATGCCGTTCTCGCCGAAGCAGGCTATACGCTGATTTACCTGGACCCCACCGTCGACGCCATCTACAGCGAGCCGGTGCTGCAGGCCGACTTGTTGATCGTACTCGGCGGCCCGATTGGAGCCTATGACGAGCAGCTGTATCCGTTTTTGCACGACGAATTGAAACTGGTACGCCAGCGCGTTGCGTCCGGCAATCCGCTGCTGGGCATCTGCCTCGGTGCGCAATTGATCGCCCGGGCCATGCAGGCCGATGTCTACCCGATGGGGGTCAAGGAGATCGGTTTTGCACCGCTGTCCCTGACCGCGGCCGGTCAAGACTCGCCGCTCGCCGCACTGCTGGACACCCCCGTGCTGCACTGGCACGGCGACCAGTTCGATGTGCCAGAAGGCGCTGTGCTGCTGGCCAGTACTCCGGTGGGTGCGCATCAGGCGTTCGCCGTGGGCAACACGATTCTCGGCCTGCAATTTCACCTCGAAGCCGATACCGCCAACATCGAGCAATGGCTGGTCGGCCATGCCAGCGAACTGGCACAAACCGGCATCGACCCGGTTGCGTTGCGCAGCGAGGCCATTCACCTCGGCGACCGCCTGACCCGCGCCGCGAGCCACGTCATGCGGGCCTGGCTGAACAACTTGGGCACCCCGATAAAACACTGATAGCGGTCAGGCAGCCGCCCAGCGCATTTGCACCGTGTAAAACCACCTGAAAAATATCAAGGATGAGGAATCAAAAATGATCGTCGTTTTGTTTGAGTTACAGGCACTGCCAGGCCAGGGCGAGACCTATGTTGACCTGGTCAACAAGCTGACCCCGCTGCTTGAACCCATGGACGGTTTTATTTCCGTCGAGTGCTTTCAAAGCACGCTCAACCCCAAGAAGGTGATGTCGGTCACCACCTGGCGCGATGAAGAGGCCGTGGTGCAATGGCGCAACGTGACAGCCCACCTGTCGGCACAGCGCGCCGGACGCGACAAAATCTTCGATGACTATCGCGTGCGCGTGACATCGGTGATTCGTGATTACGGTCTGCGTGATCGCGAACAGGCACCCTACAACGTAGTGGTCGACGGTGAACCCGCTACGGCTGCCGCAGTGGTTTAACGGCGTATTCTCGTCACCTGCACAGCGGCGAGAAATTTATTACCGGCGGTTGTGGTGAGCCGGGCTCACCACAACCCACTCTTCGAAATCGATAATCCCGCAACGCCCATTCGTGCATTCGGTGGACGTCATTAAATAGAAAAAGCCCCTGAAATCAGGGGCTTTGGCATTGCTCGAAAATCTGTTTTTTAGCAGTGGATAACTTATTCCACCGTCACCGACTTCGCCAGATTGCGCGGCTGATCCACATCCGTGCCTTTGAGCACCGCGACGTAGTACGACAGTAACTGCAACGGGATCGTGTAAAGGATCGGCGAGAGGATGTCGTTAATGTGCGGCATCTGGACCACATGGGTGCCTTCGCCGTTGGTCATTGCGGCTTTTTCGTCGGCGAAGACGATCAATTCGCCGCCACGGGCGCGGACTTCCTGCAGATTGGATTTGAGCTTTTCCAGCAGTTCGTTGTTCGGCGCAACGGTGACCACCGGCATGTCGTTATCCACCAGCGCCAGCGGGCCGTGTTTGAGCTCGCCGGCCGGGTAAGCTTCGGCGTGAATGTACGAGATTTCCTTGAGTTTCAAGGCGCCTTCCATCGCCACCGGAAATTGCGCACCGCGACCGAGGAACAAGGTGTGGTTCTTCTCGGCGAACAGTTCGGCGATTTTTTCCACGGTGCTGTCCATCGCCAAGGCTTCGCCCAGACGGGTTGGCAAGCGACGCAGTTCTTCGACCAGCGTGGCTTCAACGCCTTTGGCCAAGGTCCCGCGAACCTGGCCCAGCGACAGGGTCAGCAGCAGCAGGCCGACCAGTTGCGTGGTGAAGGCTTTGGTCGAGGCGACGCCGATTTCGCGGCCGGCCTGGGTCAGCAGGGTCAGGTCGGATTCGCGCACCAGCGAACTGATGCCGACGTTGCAGATCGCCAGGCTGGCGAGGAAGCCCAGTTCTTTGGCGTTGCGCAGTGCGGCGAGGGTGTCGGCGGTTTCGCCAGATTGCGAGATGGTCACGAACAGCGTGTCCGGCTGCACCACCACCTTGCGATAACGGAATTCGCTGGCGACTTCGACCTGGCACGGGATGCCGGCCAGTTCTTCGAGCCAGTAGCGGGCGACCATGCCGGCGTGATAACTGGTGCCGCAGGCGACGATCTGTACATTACGCACCTTGGCAAACAGCTCGGCGGCTTGCGGCCCGAACGCTTGCACCAGTACCTGATCACTGCCGATGCGCCCTTCGAGCGTGCGCTGCACCACCGCCGGCTGCTCGTGAATTTCCTTGAGCATGTAATGGCGATACTCGCCTTTGTCAGCGGCTTCGGCACCGTCGGTGTACTGCACAATTTGACGCTCTACAGCGTTACCGTTGACGTCCCAGATCTGCACGCTCTCGCGTTGAATTTCAGCGATATCGCCTTCTTCCAGGTACATGAAGCGGTCGGTAACCTGACGCAGCGCCAGTTGATCGGAAGCGAGGAAGTTTTCGCCCAGACCCAGGCCAACCACCAATGGACTGCCACTGCGCGCAGCGACCAGACGATCCGGTTGCTGCGCATTGATCACTGCCAGACCGTATGCGCCGTGCAGTTCCTTGACGGTGGCTTTGAGCGCAACGGTCAGGTCTGGCTGCTGCTTGAGCTTTTCAGTCAGCAGGTGGGCGATGACTTCGGTGTCAGTGTCAGAGGTGAACACATAACCGAGCGCCTTGAGTTGTTCGCGCAGCGTTTCGTGGTTTTCGATGATGCCGTTGTGCACCACCGCAATGTCGCCGGAGAAATGCGGGTGGGCGTTGCGTTCGCACGGCGCGCCGTGGGTGGCCCAGCGCGTGTGGGCAATGCCGAGGCGGCCGACCAGTGGCTGTTCAGCCAACGCCGCTTCGAGCTCGCTGACCTTACCCGGCCGGCGCATACGCTCGAGGTTGGCGTCGTTGGTGTACACCGCCACACCGGCGCTATCGTAGCCGCGGTATTCAAGGCGCTTGAGGCCTTCGAGCAGGATCGCGGTGATATTACGTTCTGCCACTGCGCCGACAATTCCACACATGTTTATTTCTCCTGACTGACAGCCGCGCTAATCACGGTGATACCGCGGGCCTGAAGGTGATCGCGGGCCTCATCGGACAGGCGATCGTCGGTAATGAGGGTATGGACGCTGCTCCATGGCAGCTCCAGGTTGGGGATCTTGCGGCCGATCTTGTCGGCCTCGACCATGACGATGACTTCGCGCGCCACTTCAGCCATTACCCGGCTCAGACCGAGAAGTTCGTTGAAGGTGGTCGTCCCGCGCACTAGATCAATGCCGTCGGCACCAATGAATAGCTGATCGAAGTCGTAGGAGCGCAGTACCTGCTCGGCGACCTGACCCTGAAAGGATTCCGAATGCGGATCCCAGGTGCCGCCGGTCATCAGCAGCACGGGCTCGTGTTCAAGCTCGCACAAGGCATTGGCGACATGCAGGGAGTTGGTCATCACCACCAGCCCCGGCTGCTGGCCGAGTTCGGGAATCATGGCGGCGGTGGTACTGCCGCTGTCGATGATGATTCGCGCATGTTCGCGGATGCGCTGAACCGCGGCGCGGGCAATCGCCTGTTTGTATTTGGAGACGCTCTGCGCGGTTTCCGCGACCAGTTCCTGGGGCATGGTGATCGCACCGCCGTAACGGCGCAGCAACAGACCGTGGCTTTCGAGTGCAGCCAGGTCCTTGCGAATCGTAACTTCGGAAGTTTCGAAGCGCTTGGCCAGTTCATCCACACTGACTTCGCCCCGCTCGTTGAGCAGGGAAAGGATGTTGTGACGGCGCTGGGGCGTGTTGCGTTTCGACATGGCGGCTTAAGTTTCGATTCGAAAGATAACGTAAGCAATCAAAACCTATCGAAACAAAGCCGTCAAGTCGTTGCGAGAAAAATTCAGAAAATGACGCGATTCGTGTGGGAGCGAGCAGGCTCGCTCCCGTCAGAGGGCTGTGGATAACTCAGGACTTGTTGATTTTTTCCGGCCGCTTCCAGCCATCGATATTTTTCTGCCGCGCCCGACCGACAGCCAACTGCGCGTGATCCACATTTTGCGTGATTGTCGAACCGGCCGCCGTGGTTGCCCCGCTGGAGATATCCACAGGCGCAACCAGCGAATTGTTCGAGCCGATGAACACATCCGCACCCAAAACGGTTTTCCACTTGTTGGCGCCATCGTAGTTGCAGGTGATGGTGCCGGCGCCGATGTTGGTGCGTGCACCGATTTCGGCATCGCCCAGATAGGTCAGGTGACCCGCCTTCGCACCCTCGCCCATGTGAGCGTTTTTCAATTCGACGAAGTTACCCACATGCGCGCGGGCTTCAAGCACGGTGCCCGGACGCAGACGCGCGAACGGGCCGGCATCGCTGCCTTCACCAAGAATCGCACCCTCGATATGGCTGTTGGCTTTGATCACCACGCCTTTGCGCAGGGTGCTGTCCTTGATCACGCAATTCGGGCCGATGACCACATCGTCTTCGATTACCACCTTGCCTTCGAGGATCACGTTGATGTCGATCAGCACGTCACGACCGACGGTGACTTCACCACGCACATCAAAACGTGCCGGATCGCGCAGGGTCACACCTTGTGCCATCAGACGACGACCGGCGCGCAGCTGGTAATGACGCTCGAGTTCGGCTAGTTGCTTGCGATCGTTGGCGCCCTGCACTTCCATCGGGTCATGCGGTTGTTCGGTGGCCACCACCAGACCGTCGCTGACCGCCATTTCAATCACGTCGGTCAGGTAGTACTCGCCCTGGGCGTTGTTGTTCGACAGGCGACTCATCCAGTCCGCGAGGCGATTGGCCGGCACGGCGAGAATGCCGGTGTTGCCTTCGGTTATCGCGCGTTGGGCTTCGCTGGCGTCTTTGTGCTCAACGATGGCGACCACCTTACCGTCAGCATCACGCACGATGCGACCATAACCGGTCGGGTCGTCGAGTTCGACGGTGAGCAAACCCATCTGGCCCGGAACGACGTGCTTGAGCAAACGCTGCAGGGTTTCGACTTCGATCAACGGCACGTCGCCGTAAAGGATCAACACGGTGTCGGCAGTAATGAACGGCACCGCTTGCGCCGTGGCGTGGCCGGTACCGAGTTGCTTGTCCTGGAGGACGAAATTCAGATCGTCGGCCGCCAGGCGTTCACGCACCACATCGGCGCCGTGACCGATGACCACATGAATACGTTGCGGGTCCAGCTGACGGGCGCTGTGGATAACATGACCCAGCATGGAGTTGCCAGCAATCGGGTGCAGCACTTTCGGCAACGCCGAACGCATGCGGGTGCCTTGGCCGGCCGCGAGGATAACGATTTCAAGAGACATGACTGGCTACCAATCCTGGGTGGTCAGCGACTGCGACCGGTTTTCGGGAATTCGGAAAAGAAAAAAGGGTAGCCGAGGCTACCCTTTTTTATCAATCGCACAACAAGCGGCTGACGGATTAACCGCCAAACTTCTTGCGGATCTGCTGGACGGTGCGCAGTTGAGCTGCAGCCTCGGCCAGACGTGTGGCAGCGGCGCCGTAATCGAAGTCCGCGCCTTTTTCGTTCAGGGCATTCTCCGCAGCCTTGAGAGCTGCCTGAGCCTGAGCTTCATCCAGATCGGCGGCACGTTGCACAGTATCGGCAAGCACCTTGACCATGTTCGGCTGAACCTCGAGGAAACCACCGGAGATGTAGTACACCTCGGCTTCCCCGCCTTGCTTGATCAGGCGGATCGGACCCGGCTTGAGATTAGTGATCAGCGGCGCGTGACCCAGAGCGATACCAAGATCACCCAGTGCACCGTGCGCAATCACCATCTCGACCAGGCCGGAAAAGATTTCCCCTTCCGCGCTGACGATATCGCAATGGACTGTCATAGCCATCTGATTGCCTCAACCTAAATTAGCGCCCGTTGCCGGGCGCCGGGATTACAGTTTCTTGGCTTTCTCGATCGCTTCTTCGATGCCGCCAACCATGTAGAACGCTTGTTCTGGCAGGTGGTCGTAGTCACCGTTGAGGATGCCTTTGAAGCCAGCAATGGTGTCTTTCAGGGAAACGTATTTACCCGAAGCACCGGTGAAGACTTCAGCCACGAAGAACGGCTGCGACAAGAAGCGCTGGATCTTACGAGCACGGTTAACCAACTGCTTGTCGGCTTCCGACAGCTCGTCCATACCCAGGATCGCGATGATGTCCTTCAGCTCTTTGTAACGTTGCAGAACGTACTGAACGCCGCGAGCGGTGTCGTAGTGGTCCTGGCCGATCACGTTCGGGTCCAGCTGGCGCGAAGTCGAATCCAGTGGATCTACCGCCGGGTAGATACCCAGGGAAGCGATGTCACGGGACAGAACGACGGTAGCGTCCAGGTGGGCGAAGGTGGTCGCTGGCGACGGGTCGGTCAAGTCGTCCGCCGGTACGTATACCGCCTGGATCGAGGTGATCGAACCTTCCTTGGTCGAAGTGATACGTTCCTGCAGAACGCCCATCTCTTCAGCCAGGGTCGGCTGGTAACCTACTGCCGAAGGCATACGGCCCAGCAGTGCGGATACTTCAGTACCGGCGAGGGTGTAACGATAGATGTTGTCGACGAACAGCAGAACGTCGTTACCTTCGTCACGGAACTTCTCGGCCATGGTCAGGCCGGTCAGGGCTACGCGCAGACGGTTTCCCGGCGGCTCGTTCATCTGACCGTAAACCAGTGCCACTTTGTCCAGAACGTTGGAGTCCTTCATCTCGTGGTAGAAGTCGTTACCCTCACGAGTACGCTCACCCACACCGGCGAACACGGAATAACCGCTGTGCTCGATGGCGATGTTACGGATCAGTTCCATCATGTTTACGGTTTTGCCTACACCGGCACCACCGAACAGACCGACTTTACCGCCCTTGGCGAACGGGCAAACCAGGTCGATAACCTTGATGCCGGTTTCCAGCAGGTCGTTGCCGCCCGCTTGCTCGGCGAACGAAGGTGCAGGACGGTGAATGCCCCAGCGCTCTTCGGTGTCGATCGGGCCAGCTTCGTCGATCGGGTTGCCGAGGACGTCCATGATCCGGCCCAGGGTCGCTTTACCAACCGGTACGGAGATGGCTGCGCCAGAGTCGCTGACTTCCAGACCGCGCTTCAAGCCCTCGGTGGAACCCATCGCAATGGTACGAACCACGCCGTCGCCCAGCTGCTGCTGAACTTCCAGAGTGGTTGCGGCCGCGCTTTGTACAGTCAGCGCGTTGTAGATGCTCGGTACGCTGTCGCGTGGAAATTCCACGTCGATAACGGCGCCGATGATTTGAACGATACGTCCGCTACTCATAGCTGGATCCTCTGAATATTTGAACCGTTAAACCGCGGCAGCGCCGCCGACGATTTCCGAGATCTCTTGGGTGATCGCAGCCTGACGCGCCTTGTTGTAGATCAGCTGCAAATCGCTGATCAAATCACCGGCGTTGTCGGTAGCGTTCTTCATCGCGATCATCCGCGCAGCCTGTTCAGCCGCGTTGTTCTCGACCACCGCCTGGTAGACCTGCGACTCGACGTAACGGACCATCAAGCCGTCAAGCAGCTCTTTGGCATCCGGTTCGTAGAGATAGTCCCAGTGGTGCTTGAGATCCTGATCCGGGGTGGCCACCAGTGGAATCAATTGCTCCACGGTAGGCTGTTGCGTCATGGTGTTGATGAACTTGTTGGACACCACGGACAGGCGGTCAATACGGCCGTCCAGGTAGGCATCCAGCATCACCTTGACGCTGCCGATCAGATCATTGATCGACGGCTCTTCACCCAGGTGGCTGATAGCTGCAACGACGTTACCGCCGAAGTTGCGGAAAAAGGCCGCACCCTTGCTACCAACGACACACAGATCAATCTCGACGCCGTTTTCGCGGTTTACCGCCATGTCCTTGACCAGGGCCTTGAACAGGTTGGTGTTCAAGCCGCCGCACAGACCACGGTCACTGCTCACGACGACATAACCGACGCGTTTGATTTCGCGGTCGATCATGAACGGGTGGCGGTATTCCGGGTTGGCGTTGGCCAGATGCCCAATTACCTGGCGGATACGCTCCGCATAAGGACGGCTAGCAGCCATGCGCATTTGTGCCTTGCGCATTTTGCTGACCGCCACTTTTTCCATGGCGCTGGTAATCTTTTGCGTGCTTTTGATGCTCGCAATCTTACTGCGAATCTCTTTTGCGCCTGCCATGTAACACCTATCAGGTTAGCAAGCGGGAGCCTCGCGGCTCCCGCTGCGGCTTACCAGGTTTGGGTGGCCTTGAACTTCTCGATACCGGCTTTCATGCCAGCGTCGATTTCGTCATTGAAGTCACCTTTAACGTTGATCTTCGCCATCAAATCGGCGTGATCGCGGTTGAAGAAAGCAATCAGCGCTTGTTCGAAGCTGCCGACCTTGGCGATTTCAATGTCAGTCAGGAACCCACGCTCAGCGGCATACAGCGACAGCGCCATGTCAGCGATCGACATTGGTGCGTATTGCTTCTGCTTCATCAGCTCGGTAACGCGCTGACCATGCTCAAGTTGCTTGCGGGTCGCTTCGTCCAGGTCAGACGCGAACTGGGCGAATGCCGCCAGTTCACGGTACTGAGCCAGAGCGGTACGGATACCACCGGAAAGCTTCTTGATGATCTTGGTCTGAGCGGCACCACCCACACGGGATACCGAAACACCGGCGTTCACTGCAGGGCGGATGCCCGAGTTGAACATGGCCGATTCCAGGAAGATCTGACCGTCGGTGATGGAAATCACGTTGGTCGGAACGAACGCGGAAACGTCGCCAGCCTGGGTTTCGATGATCGGCAGTGCGGTCAGGGAACCGGTTTTGCCGGTCACTGCGCCGTTGGTGAACTTCTCAACGTATTCTTCCGAAACGCGGGATGCGCGCTCCAGCAGACGGGAGTGGAGATAGAACACGTCGCCTGGGTAAGCTTCACGGCCTGGTGGACGGCGCAGCAGCAGGGAGATCTGGCGGTAAGCCACTGCCTGCTTGGACAGATCGTCATAAACGATCAGCGCGTCTTCACCGCGGTCGCGGAAGAATTCACCCATGGTGCAACCGGAGTACGGTGCCAGGAATTGCAGCGCAGGAGATTCCGAAGCACTGGCAGCCACGATGATCGTGTTGGCCAGGGCGCCGTTTTCTTCCAGCTTGCGAACCACGTTGGCAATGGTCGACTGCTTCTGACCGATCGCTACGTAGACGCAGAAAATGCCGCTGTCTTTCTGGTTGATGATCGCGTCGATCGCCAGAGCGGTTTTACCGATCTGACGGTCACCGATGATCAGCTCACGCTGGCCACGGCCGACCGGGATCATGGCATCGACAGCCTTGTAGCCAGTCTGTACAGGCTGGTCTACCGACTTACGCCAAATCACGCCTGGAGCAACTTTCTCGACCGCGTCGGTCTCGGTGTTGCCCAGTGGACCTTTGCCGTCAACAGGGTTACCCAGTGCATCGACTACGCGGCCCAGCAATTCCTTACCAACAGGAACTTCGAGGATGCGGCCGGTGCACTTGGCGCTCATGCCTTCAGCCAGCGACTGGTAGGAGCCCAATACCACGGCACCTACGGAGTCCTGCTCCAGGTTGAGGGCCATACCGTAGACGCCGCCCGGAAACTCGATCATCTCGCCGTACATGACGTCGGCCAGACCGTGAATCCGCACGATGCCGTCAGATACGCTGACGACAGTGCCTTCGTTACGGGCTTGGGAGGTCACATCGAGCTTGTCGATGCGGCCCTTGATAATTTCACTTATTTCGGAAGGATTGAGTTGCTGCATTGCTCTGCTGCCCCTTCAAACTCAAGATTTCAATGCTTCGGCAAGTTTCGCGATTTTGCCGCGAATCGAGCCATCGATAACCAGGTCGCCGGCGCGGATCACGACACCACCAATCAAGGCAGCGTCCTCCGCAACTTGCAGGCGCACTTCCCGGTTGAGTCGTGCACTGAGAACCTTGGCGAGTTTGTCTTGCTGTTCTTGGTTCAATGCGAAAGCACTGGTCACTTCAACGTCTACCGATTTCTCTTGTTCGGCCTTGTACAGGTCGAACAGAGCGGCGATCTCCGGCAGAAGCAGGAGACGGTCGTTTTCGGCAACGACGTTGATGAAGTTGCGTGCCTTTTCATCAAACTTGTCGCCGCACACGTCAATGAACGTGGCGGCCTTTTCTGCGCTCGTCAGTCGCGGGGCCTTGAGCACGCGCTGCAGGGTGTCGTCTTGCGACACCGCTGCTGCCAGGCCGAGCATGGCTGACCAATTGGCCAGTTGCTGGTGGGCCTGAGCGTGCTCGAAGGCCGCCTTAGCGTAAGGTCGGGCCAACGTGGTCAGTTCTGCCATGATCGCCCTCGCTTAGATTTCAGCAGCCAGTTGGTTAACCAGCTCTGCGTGCGCGTTTTGATCGATTGTGGCACCCAGGATCTTCTCGGCGCCGCCAACAGCCAGCAAGCCCACTTGGGCACGCAGCTTGTCTTTGACGCTGTTCAGTTCCTGTTCGATCTCGGCTTGAGCCTGAACCTTCACACGGTCAGCGTCGATACGGGCTTTTTCAACAGCCTCTTCGACGATCTGGTTACCGCGTTTCTTGGCTTGCTCGATGATTTCAGCTGCCTGAGCTTTCGCTTCGCGCAGTTGCTGACCCGCTTTTTCTTGGGCCAACTCCAGGTCGCGAGCTGCACGGCTGGCAGCGTCCAGACCATCAGCGATCTTCTTTTGACGTTCGTGCAGAGCAGCGATGACCGGAGGCCATACATACTTCATGCAGAACAGTACAAAAATCAGGAACGCAACGGACTGGCCAATCAGGGTCGCATTAATGTTCACGCCAACACCTCGCAGTTACGTTGTCCATCACACCAGATTACTCGGAAGACTCCGGGTAATCAGCCAGCGATCTGACCAACGAACGGGTTCGCGAAGGTGAAGAACAGCGCGATACCAACACCGATCATGGTTACGGCGTCGAGCAGACCGGCAACGATGAACATTTTGACTTGCAGCATTGGAACCATTTCTGGCTGACGCGCTGCGCCTTCCAGGAACTTGCCGCCCAACAGGCCGAAACCAATTGCGGTACCCAGTGCGCCCAGGCCGATCAACAGTGCAACAGCGATAGCGGTTAGACCAACTACAGTTTCCATCTTTCCTCCCGACTTTTACGTCGTATGGTTTAGGTTTTTTAGATTAAAGCGGTAAAACAAATCGTTTCAGGTGCCCTGTGAAGAGCCCCCTCCCGTTTGACCGGGAGGGACATCAGACTAGTCGAGACTGGTCTTAATGGTTTTCTTCGTGCGCCATCGACAGATAGACGATGGTCAGCATCATGAAGATGAACGCCTGCAGCGTGATGATCAGGATGTGGAACACAGCCCACGCCCACTGCAGAACAACGCCCAGGCCGCTCAGCCAGAGCAGGCCGCTGCCGAACATCACAGCGATCAGAATGAACACCAGCTCGCCGGCATACATGTTGCCGAACAGACGCAGAGCCAGAGAGATCGGCTTGGCAATCAGGGTCACGAATTCCAGCAGGAAGTTCACCGGGATCAGCAGTGCTTGAACGAAGATGTTCTTGCTGCCGAACGGGTGCAGGGTCAGTTCGCCGATGAAGCCGCCGATGCCCTTGACCTTGATGCTGTAGAAAATGATCAGTGCGAAAACCGAGAACGCCATGCCCAGGGTCGCGTTCGGGTCGGTAGTCGACACGGCGCGGAACGGGATGTGCGCATCGCCGGAGATCAGGATGGCCAGTTGAGGAATCCAGTCGACCGGTACCAGGTCGACGGCGTTCATCAGGAACACCCAGACGAAGATGGTCAGTGCCAGCGGTGCGATCACCGGGCTACGACCATGGAAGCTGTCTTTCACGCTGCCATCGACGAATTCGACCAATACTTCAACGAAGTTCTGCAAAGCACCCGGCTGACCCGACGTTGCCTTCTTCGCCGCCATGCGGAAAAGAAGCACGAAGATCAGACCCAGCGCGACCGACCAGCCGAGGGTATCGACGTGGAAAGCCCAGAAGCCCATTTCCTTGGCCTCTGCTGCGGTGTGGGCAAAGCCCCAGCCGCCGTTGGGTAGCTGACCGAAAGTCAGGTTCTGCAAGTGGTGCTGGATATAGCCCGAAGCGGTTGTTTCTGCCATGGTTGCCTCAAACGCCCTAAGGTCTCGAAAGTCTTGTTCTCATCAGCAGGGGAGCGAACCAGCTGACCGACTGCGTCAGCACGAACACGCCGAATACTGCGATCGGCGCCAGTGGCTTCACACCTGCAAACACCAGTGCAAACAGCACTGCCGTCAAAATCAGTTTGCCTGCCTCGCCGGCATAGAAAGACCGGACGATGGACTGGGCTGCTCGGGCGCCGGAAAACCGAAATGCCCTGTGAGCGAAATAAACATTGGGCAGCAAGGCTATCAGGCCCCCGCAAAGTCCCGAGTATCCGGCAACGACTCCGTGCCATTGCCAGAGCGCCAACGCGGCAATCAGCAAAACGACAAATTGAGCCATCAGCACCGGAAAAACCGCCAGGCGATGGAACGGCAGGCGGTTTGGCTTGCGGGTTTCCATCACGTTTGCTCTCCAATGGTCGGCTGCCAGAATTCACTAACTTGGCATAATTTGTGCCGACAAAATGCGCGCAGAGTATAGGGGCGGTTCTGCCCCTATTCAACTGTCAGGTAGTGATTTCCGACTGCGCGCTACATGAGGAAATGTTTCAGCGGATGTGTGCGAGCACACCTTGAAGCTCATCGAGCGAGTTGTAACCAATCACCAATTGGCCCTTGCCCTTCTTCCCGTGGCGAATCTGCACCGCAGAGCCTAGGCGCTCGGCCAGGCGCTGCTCGAGGCGGGCGATGTCCGGATCGGGTTTGGCGGCTTCGACAGGCTCGGGTTTGCCACTCAACCACTGGCGAACCAGTGCCTCAGTTTGGCGCACGGTCAGCCCGCGTGCGACAACATGTCGCGCCCCTTCGACCTGCTGATGGTCCGGCAGACCGAGCAACGCACGAGCATGGCCCATTTCCAGATCGCCATGGGACAGCATGGTCTTGATGACTTCAGGCAATGCAATAAGTCGCAACAGGTTAGCCACAGTCACGCGAGACTTACCCACAGCCTCAGCCACCTGCTGTTGCGTCAGCTGAAATTCCTGTTGCAGCCGTTGCAGGGCCACGGCCTCTTCAATCGGACTCAGGTCTTCGCGCTGGATGTTCTCGATCAGCGCGATGGCGATTGCGGTTTCATCAGGCACATCGCGGACCATGGCCGGAATGGTTTCCTGGCCAGCCTGCTGACTGGCGCGCCAGCGACGCTCACCGGCTATGATCTCGAAGCGGCCGCCGCCAATCGGGCGCACCACGATCGGTTGCATCACGCCTTGAGCCTTGATCGACGACGCCAGTTCTTCAAGCGCCTGCGGATCCATGTCCCGGCGCGGCTGGTATTTGCCGCGCTGAAGCAGGTCCAGCGGCAGATGCTGCAATTCCCGGGTATCAGCCTGCGCGGCCTGTTCTTCCAGGGCGCTGACTGTCGGACCGCTCAGCAGTGCATCCAGTCCACGTCCGAGACCTCGTTTCTTGACGGCCATGGGGATTCCTTAAGTTGGCTGGGCAGCGGCGATGCGTGAATTTTTGCGCTGACGGCGAACCATCTCGCCCGCCAGGGCCAGATAGGCCAGCGCGCCGCGCGATTGCTTGTCGTATGCCAGCGCCGGCATGCCGTAGCTCGGCGCTTCGGCCAAGCGGATGTTGCGCGGAATCACCGTGTCGTACAGCTGCTCGCCGAAGTGTTCCTTGAGCTGCGCCGACACATCGTTCATCAGGCTCAGGCGCGGGTCGTACATCGTCCGCAACAGGCCTTCGACTTTCAGGTTCGGATTCAGCAGTTCTGCGATGCGCTTGATGTTATCCACAAGGTCGCTCAAGCCTTCGAGCGCGAAATACTCACACTGCATGGGGATGATCACCCCGTCGGACGCGACCAGCGCGTTCAGCGTGAGCATCGACAGCGACGGCGGGCAGTCGATCAAAATGTAATCGTAGTTGTCGCGGATCGGCGCCAGCGCGCTGCGCAGGCGGCTTTCCTTCATCTGCATTTCCAGCAGCACCACTTCGGCCGCCGTCAGATCGCGGTTGGCCGGCAGCAGCTGATAACCGCCATGTTCGGAAAAATGCATGGCCTGGCCCAGATCGCATTCTCCGATCAGCAGGTCGTAGACCGAATTTTCCAGGCCGTGTTTATCCACACCGCTACCCATGGTGGCGTTGCCCTGTGGATCGAGATCGATCAGCAGCACCCGGCGCTTGGTCGCGACCAGCGATGCTGCGAGGTTGATACAGGTGGTGGTCTTGCCCACACCACCCTTCTGGTTCGCTATCGCGAATACCTTAGCCATTCTTGCTTGTGTTCCCAATCATGCCGTGCGGCGCAGTATCAGCAGATGGCGTTGGCCTTGGCAACCGGGTACGGCCAGGGCGTGTTCGCTATCGAGTTTGAAGTCTGCCGGCAATGCTACCAGCTCATCGGCCGGATGAACGCCCTTCATTGCCAGCCAGCGTGTATCGGCATCGCCCAGGTGGCGAGTCCAGTTACTGAAGTTTTCCATGCTGCTGAACGCCCGGGAAATGATCCCGTTGAACGGATGCACAGGCTGGAAAGCCTCGACACGACTGTGGATAACTTGCAGGTTATCCAGCTTGAGTTCGAGTTTGACCTGGGTCAGGAAGCGGGTTTTCTTGCCGTTGCTGTCCAGGCAGGTCACCTGCGAATCCGGAAACAGGATCGCCAACGGGATGCCCGGCATGCCGCCACCGCTGCCGACGTCGAGCCAGCGGCCGTTTTCGATGAACGACATCACGCTCAGACTATCGAGCAAGTGACGCGAGACCATTTCGTCCGGATCGCGCACAGCGGTGAGGTTGTAGGCCTGGTTCCATTTGATCAACAGGGCCAGATAACCCAGCAGCAACTCATGCTGGGCTTGCGTGAGCTCGACACCGAGCGCGCGGGCTCCTGTGGATAACTCTTCGGCGTGTTGCGAAGTGACCTTAGAACTCAAGCGCTTTGCTCCAACTGACGGCCCGCGCCGCGTTTTTTCAAATGGATCATCAACAGCGAAATGGCTGCCGGGGTCACGCCCGGGATCCGCGAAGCCTGGCCGAGCGTCTCGGGACGAGTCGCGCCGAGCTTGCTCTGGATCTCCTTGGAGAGACCGGAAATGTTGGTGTAATCGATATCCACAGGCAGTTTCGTGTCTTCGCTGGCGCGCAAACGGGCAATTTCATCCTGTTGACGATCGATGTAACCGGCGTACTTGGTCTTGATTTCGACCTGCTCGGCAACCTGTGGATCTTCGGCGCCGTTGCCGGTCACCTCGACCAGACCGGCGTAATCGATTTCCGGTCGGCTCAGGAGGTTGAGCAAGTTGTATTCGTGGGTCAGTGGCGTGCCGAATTTCTCGGCAATCGCATCGCCCTGTTGCGTATTCGGGCGTACCCAGGTGCTTTTCAGGCGCTGTTCTTCCAGATCGATGCTTTCGCGCTTCTTGCAGAACGCCGCCCAACGCGCGTCATCGACCAGACCGAGCTCGCGGCCTTTTTCGGTCAAACGCAGGTCGGCGTTGTCCTCACGCAGGATCAGGCGGTACTCGGCGCGAGAAGTGAACATGCGGTACGGCTCTTGGGTACCCAGGGTGATCAGGTCATCGACCAACACACCGATATACGCTTCATCGCGGCGCGGGCACCAGGCTTCTTTGCCCTTGGCGCGCAGCGCAGCGTTGGCGCCAGCGAGCAAACCTTGTGCACCGGCTTCTTCGTAACCGGTGGTGCCGTTGATCTGGCCAGCAAAGAACAGGCCGCCAATCACTTTGGTTTCGAGGCTGTATTTCAAATCGCGTGGATCGAAATAGTCGTACTCGATCGCATAACCCGGACGCACGATGTGCGCGTTTTCCATGCCGCGGATCGATTGCACGATCTGCAACTGCACGTCGAACGGCAAGCTTGTGGATATCCCGTTCGGGTACAGCTCATGGGTGGTCAAACCTTCCGGTTCGATGAACACCTGATGGCTTTCCTTATCGGCAAAGCGATGGATCTTGTCTTCGATCGACGGGCAGTAACGCGGGCCGATGCCCTCGATTTCCCCGGCAGCGGAATACATCGGTGAACGATCGAGGTTCGCCGCGATGATTTCGTGGGTACGGGCATTGGTGTGGGTAATCCAGCAGCTGACCTGGCGCGGATGCTGCTCTTTGTTGCCCATGAACGACATCACCGGGATCGGCGTATCGCCTGGCTGCTCGGTCATCACCGAGAAATCCACAGACTTGCCATCAATACGCGGCGGTGTGCCGGTTTTCAAGCGGCCAACACGCAGTGGCAGTTCACGCAGACGGTGCGCCAGGGCGATCGACGGCGGATCGCCGGCACGACCGCCTGAGAAATTCTGTAAACCGATGTGGATAAGTCCACCGAGGAACGTACCGGTGGTCAACACCACGGAATCGGCGAAGAAGCGCAGACCCATTTGCGTGACAACACCACGGACCTGTTCCTGCTCGACGATCAGGTCGTCAGCCGCTTGTTGAAATATCCACAGGTTCGGCTGGTTTTCCAGGATTTCGCGGACAGCCGCTTTGTACAGAATACGGTCGGCCTGCGCACGGGTCGCCCGTACGGCCGGGCCTTTGCGGCTGTTCAACACGCGAAACTGGATACCACCCAAGTCGGTAGCCATGGCCATCGCACCGCCGAGGGCGTCGATTTCCTTGACCAGATGGCTTTTGCCAATGCCACCGATGGCCGGGTTGCAACTCATGGCGCCGAGGGTTTCCACGTTATGCGTCAGCAACAGGGTTTTTGCCCCCATACGTGCTGAGGCCAGTGCTGCCTCGGTACCGGCATGACCGCCGCCGATGACGATCACTTCAAAACGGGAAGGGAAATCCACCACGCACCTCGTGCCTGCTTAATAGGTCATTCAGGAAATAGTTTGAGCTCAGGTTTCTGGACCTGGTCGACAAGTATAGGGACTTCGCCCTTCCTAAAGAACCCTCTGAACAAAATTTAACCAGCTGTGGAGAACTCGCGGTTAAAAGAATAAAAAAGAAAGAAATTTATAAAATCTTTGTTTTTATGTTTATTCTTACTGACCATACTTTCTGTGGATAGATCGCTACAGGCCTGTATTTATGTGATGTACAGAGATTCAAAACCCTGTGCTCATGTGCCAATGAGGGCGTTGGATAAGCCTTGTAAGCCTGTGGATTAAAGGGGTGGTTATCCACAGGGGGGTTTATATCCAGTTTTGAAGCCCTGTTATCAACCGACCTTAGTGGCAGTTATTCACAGGGCTTAATCCACAGAAAACGTCCAATCGATGGATACAGAACGCTAAAAAGGCACCACCAAGATAGCAGTGACGCTCTTGCAACCATTGGGGAGGAAGTGAAAGGGCTATTGTGAGAGAACGTAACAGGGGCTAATAATAGGCATTATCATTAACTCACCATTTTCTCCCATGCCCCTACTCGCCCATACCGCTGCGATCGAGCAAATCTACGAGCAACACCATTCGTGGCTCTACGGCTGGCTCAAGGGCAGATTAAATGACGCCTGCGATGCGGCTGACGTCGCGCATGACACGTTTGTGCGGGTTCTGGCTGCGCGCAACGCGGCGCATATCCGCGAGCCAAGGGACTATCTGACTACTATTGCGCGCGGCCTGGTGATTGATCGATATAGAAAAAGCGCCATCGAGAACGCTTACCTGCAGGCTCTCGCAACCAGGCCTGAAACCAGCGCAATCAGTGAAGAAGACCGAGTGCTGATCATCGAAACCCTGATGGCTGTGGATAAAGCCTTGGCCGGCCTCGGTGCGCGAACGCAGCGAATCTTCATGCTTTCCCAGATTGAAGGCCTGACTTATCAACAGATTGCCGTGCAACTGCAGGTTTCGCTGACCACGGTGAAGAAGCACATGATTCGCGCCCTGACGGAATGTGCCCTGATCATGGCGCAGCATTGATGGCCATCGCACCCGACCGCGAGGTTTTCGAAGCGGCCGCCACTTGGTATGTGCAGTTTCAGGCAGAGCCGCCGACACTTGTCGAAAAGAAGGCCTGGCAGCTGTGGATAGACAGCGATCCTGCACATCTGGTGGCATGGAACCAAGTGGAACAACTGCAACGGCACCTCGGCACCCTGCCGCAGGACTTGACACGTCGCGCCCTGAGTACCGGACAGCAGCGACGCCAAGTGTTGAAGCTTTTAATGCTCGCTGCAGGAACCGGGTTCGTCGGCTGGAATGTTCAGCAACACACATCCTTGGGGAATGTCTGGGCCGACTATAAAACCGAGATCGGCCAGCGTCGCGACCTGACATTGGCCGACGGCAGCCAGATTCAGCTCAATACCGATACCGCGATCGATGTGGCTTTCGACGCGACGCAGCGGCTGATTCGCCTGCGCTCGGGCGAGATCCTGATTCAAACCGGCAAGCTTGGCGATCCACGGCCGTTTTTTGTCGAAACCGATGATGGCCGGGTTCAAGCGCTGGGCACGCGTTTTTCGGTTCACTTGTTATCGAGTTCAACCAGGGTGGGAGTACTGCAGGACAGGGTCAGTGTTCAACCCGCTGATGCCTCAGCGGCAGCGAGGATTTTGCAGGCAGGCGAAGGTGCGGATTTTGACCGTCGGCATATCGGATTCATTCAGCCCTTCAGCTCAGCGCAAGTGGCTTGGAGCAACGGCCAGTTGATCGTCCTCGATGCGCGGCTGGGCGATGTGATCGCCGAACTGCAACGCTATCGTCGCGGTGTCCTGCATTGCGACGTTGGTGCCAGGAATCTACGCGTGTCCGGCACATTCCGTCTCGATTCCACGGACGCAGTGCTGGCCAATCTCCAGGCTTCGTTGCCGATCGACGTGCGTTATTTCAGCCGCTACTGGGTGTCGATCAGCCGTAGCGCTTGATCGAAAACCACACCCGCGGAAAATAAATCGAAACGGGGTTATCTTTTTTTGCCCTGAACCGGCCCTACAGGTAATCGCTATAACGCGGCTCGTTGCCACCTTCAGGGCTTATACACACATGCGTCTTCCTACGTATCGCCAGCGCTTCTCCTACCACTGTCTCGCTTACAGCCTATTGATGGCCAGCGCCGCGTCTTGTCTGGTGATGCCCTTTGGCGCAGCCGCAGCGAGCAGCACTCAGCGTTATGCCATTGCCGCTGGCCCTCTGGATAACGCCCTCAGCCAGTTCGCCTCCGCCGCGAATGTGATTCTGTCGTTCTCGCCGCAACAGACCAGTCAGTTATCCAGTGCCGGACTGAACGGCAATTTCAGCGTCGAACAGGGCTTTGCTCAGTTATTGCAAGGTTCCGCACTGCAAGCCGTGCCGCAGGCACCGGGCAGCTACATTCTGCAAGCGTTGCCAAGCGCTGATTCGCTGGAACTGGCCCCGACCAATATCAACGCTCAGTTGGCCAACCCGATGGACCTGGATTACGCCGCCGACGTCGGCTACAAGGCGCAGAACAGCCGGATCGGTACGAAAACCAGTACGCCGCTGTCAGAAACGCCGCGCTCTGTGTCTGTCGTAACCGCCCAGCGCATGAAAGATCAGAAATCTCAGACACTCACCGAAGTGCTTGGCTACGTACCAGGCATCTTTGCCCCACCCTTCGCCGCGGGTGACAGCCTCGCCGGAGACCTGTTTTTCATTCGTGGCTTCAACGCCACCGATTACGGCTACGGCCTGCTGCGCGATGGACTGCGCGTTCAGGGCAATCGATATGACACCAGCACGGAGCCTTACGGTCTGGAGCGGGTCGAAGTGTTCCGCGGTCCGTCGTCGCTGCTGTATGGCGAAAATGCCCCCGGTGGATTGGTCAATCTGGTCAGTAAACGCCCAACCGCTGCGCCTCAGGGCGAAGTCCAACTGGGCTATGGCTCGAACAATCGCCGGCAGATCGGCGTCGATGTGTCGGGGCCGCTCAATGACAGCGGCAACATCCTCGGGCGCATGGTGATGCTCGGTCGCAAATCCGACACCCAGACCGATCACGTCCCGGATGACCGAATCTACATCGCCCCCTCGCTGACCCTGAATTTCGACGACTTCAATACGCTGACGCTGCTGGCCAACTACCAGAAGGATCACACCAACATGGAACTCGGCCTGCCGGCGGCCGGAACATTGGTGAGCAACCCCAACGGCCAACTGTCCAAGGACACGATGCTCGGCGATCCGGACTGGAATACCTTCGAACGGGAAACCTGGAGCACTGGTTACGAGCTCAGCCACGCGTTCAACGATGACTGGCAGTTCCGCCAGAACTCGCGCTACATGCAATCGCGCATCACTCGACATGAAACCTGGCCGGGCAACCTCAATAACGGCGGGTTCGGCACGCGGTTGAACATGACCGCTTACGATCGCTTCAACAAATCGATGGTGTACTCGCTGGATAACCAGCTGGAAGGCAAATTCCAGGTCGGTAGTCTGGAAAACACCGTGTTGTTCGGCGCCAGCTACGACCGCACCTCGTTCAATCAGGACTGGAACGCCGGCATCATCGGGCCGATCGATGCGTATGACCCGGTTTATCTGCGCGACCCGAGCACGCCGATTGCGGTGCAAAACACCTTGCTCGAGCAACAGATGAAAGGCGTTTATGCACAGGTCCAGAGCAAGTATGACCATTGGCTGTTTTTGCTCGGTGGGCGGCAGGACTGGGTCGACAGTGATTTCCGCGACAAGGTGGCCCAATCGAGCAACATCAGCTCCGAGGACAAGAAGTTCACCTATCAGGGCGGGGTGATGTACCAGTTCGACAACGGCATGACGCCGTATGTCAGCTATTCCACTTCGTTCGTGCCAGTGCAGCAGATTTCCAACGCCGGCGCACCGCTTGACCCGATCACCAGCAGCCAATACGAAGTGGGCCTGAAGTACGAGCCGATCGGCTGGGATACCGCATTTACCGCTTCGGTGTATGACCTGCGCAAAAAAGACGACACCTACTTCGACTCGACAACATCGAGCTATCGCCAGGTAGGCGAAAGCCGTTCCAAGGGTGTCGAGCTGGAACTCAACAGCAATCTGTCCCAGAACCTCAATATCACGGCCGCTTACACTTACACCGATGCGCGCATTACCAAAGATGCAGCAACCTCACTGGTCAAAGGTCATCAGATGACCGGCGTGCCGCGCAATCAGGCCTCGGTCTGGGCCAAATACCGCTTCCTCGACGGTGATTTGAAAGGCCTGTACGTGGGCGGCGGCGTGCGTTATTTCGACAGTGCGTTCGCTTACACCTCGCCGTCTCTCTACGGCAAGCTGAATGCCGGCGATGTCACCTTGGTCGATGCAGCGATCGGTTACCAGATCGACAGCCACTGGAGTGTGGATCTCAACGCGAAAAATCTGTTCGACAAGGAATATGTATCAGGCTGCAACGATGCCGGGCGCTGCTATTGGGGCGAAGACCGCACGTTGCTCGGTACGGTGTCTTACAACTGGTAAAAAGAAGGCCTGTGGATAAATTCCACAGGCCTGTTTTCACTTACCGATGCAGAAGCTGGAAAAGATTCGCCCCAACAAGTCATCGGAGCTGAACGCTCCGGTGATTTCACCCAGAGCATGCTGGGCCTGGCGCAAATCTTCGGCGAGCAATTCGCCGGCGCCGGCCAAGGTCAGCTGGGCGCGACCGTGTTCCAGCGCAGCACTGGCATGGCGCAGTGCTTCGAGATGCCGACGTCGCGCACTGAAACTGCTTTCCGATGTTTGCTCGTAACCCATGCAGGCTTTGAGATGATCACGCAGCGAATCCAGGCCTTCGCCAGCGGATTTGGCACTCAGACTGATGGTGACATGGCCGTCTTCACTGGTTTCCAGCGCAATTGCTTCGCCGGTCAGATCGGCTTTATTGCGAATCAGGGTGACTTTGGCCGGATCCGGCCGGGTTTCAAGGAATTCTGGCCACAGGGCAAACGGGTCCAGCGCTTCCGGTGCGGTCGCATCAACCACCAACAACACCCGATCAGCCTCACCGATTGCCTTCAACGCTCGCTCGACGCCGATTTTTTCCACATGATCATCGGTATCACGCAGACCGGCAGTGTCGACAACGTGCAACGGCATGCCATCGATGTGGATATGTTCGCGCAGGATATCCCGGGTGGTGCCGGCGATCTCAGTAACGATGGCGGCTTCACGACCAGCCAGTGCATTCAACAGGCTGGATTTGCCGGCATTCGGTCGTCCGGCAATCACCACTGTCATGCCATCACGCAGCAATGCACCTTGTCCGGCCTCGCGCAGTACTGTGGATAACTCGTTGCGCACTTTGTCGAGCATGCTCAACACGTGGCCGTCGGCGAGGAAGTCGATTTCCTCTTCCGGAAAGTCGATAGCGGCTTCAACGTAGATGCGCAGACCGATCAGTTGCTCAGTCAGGTTATGCACACGTTGGGAAAACGCTCCCTGCAATGAACGCAGGGCATTACGTGCGGCTTGAGCAGAACTGGCTTCGATCAGATCGGCAATTGCCTCGGCCTGGGCCAGGTCGAGCTTGTCGTTGAGAAATGCGCGTTCACTGAATTCCCCCGGACGCGCCAATCGGCAACCCAGTTCCAGGCAACGCTTGAGCAGCATGTCGAGAACGATCGGGCCGCCGTGGCCCTGAAGTTCGAGCACGTCTTCGCCGGTAAATGAGTTCGGCCCCGGGAAATACAGTGCCAGACCTTCGTCCAGCACCTGCTGATCGTCACTGAAAAAAGGTCCGTAGTGGGCAAAACGCGGTTTCAGCTCGCGACCGCTGATGGCTTTCGCCGCCACGCTGGCCAACGGCCCGGAGATACGAACGATGCCTACACCGCCGCGACCTTGTGCGGTGGCAACGGCGGCGATGGTTTCACGCGGTGTGCTCATAAACCCGAATCCAGACAAAAGTGGCAGATAGCAAAACGCCCCACTAGGGGGCGTTTTGAGTGGTGTTATCCACAGTGCAAGTTACGCCTCGGCTTTTTTCGTTGCCGCTTCGATCTTACGCGTGATGTACCACTGTTGTGCAATCGACAGGCAGTTGTTCACAACCCAGTACAGCACCAGACCAGCAGGGAACCACAGGAAGAAGAAAGTGAAGATGATTGGCATCATTTTCATGACCTTCGCCTGCATCGGATCCGGAGGCGTCGGGTTCAGCTGCTGCTGGATGAACATGGTCGCGCCCATGATGATCGGCAGAATGAAGAACGGATCCTTGATCGACAGGTCGGTGATCCACAGCATGAACGGCGCCTGACGCATTTCCACGCTTTCCAGCAGAACCCAGTACAACGAAAGGAAAACCGGCATCTGCACGAGGATCGGCAAGCAGCCGCCCAGCGGATTGATCTTCTCTTTCTTGTACAGCTCCATCATGGCTTGCGACATTTTCTGCCGGTCGTCGCCATGTTGCTCTTTCAGCGCAGCCAGTTTCGGCGCAACGGCACGCATGCGCGCCATCGATTTGTAGCTGGCAGCCGACAACGGGAAGAAGATCCCCTTGATCAGCATGGTCAGGAAGATGATCGACCAGCCCCAGTTACCGACAATCGCGTGGATGTGTTGCAGCAGCCAGAAGATTGGTTGGGCAATGAACCACAGGATGCCGTAGTCGACGGTCAGTTCCAGACCTGGGGACAACTCTTTCAACACCGCCTGGCTTTTCGGACCGGCGTACAGCACGGCGCTGGTTTCAACCTTGGCACCCGGAGCAGCGGTCAACGTAGGACCGGTGTAACCGATGATGTAGTTGCCCTTGCTGTCTTTACGGGTCTGGACGATGTTGTTTTCGCCCTTGGCCGGAATCCACGCCGTCACGAAGTAGTGTTGCAGCCAGGCGACCCAGCCACCGGTGACGGTTTCTTTGAGCTGCGCCTTGTCCATGTCCTTCATGGACACTTTCTTGTACGGCTCCGAACTTGTCCACAGGGCAGCACCCAGATAAGTCGCTGTGCCGGTCGCTGTTGTGGACGAAGGGTCAGCGCTCGCATCACGTTTCAGCTGAGCGAACATCGCGCCATTCCAGGGCTGAGCGCTCTGGTTATCCACAATGTAGGAAACGGCAACGTCATACAGGCCGCGTTTCAGAGTGAAACGCTTGATGTAGTTGACGCCATCCTTGCTGAATTTCAGGTCAACGACGAGTTGATCCTGACCATCAGCCAGTTGGTAGGTCTTCTTCTCCGAGGAGTAGACCGGACGACCGGCCGGATTTGCGTCCGGGCCATTGGTGCCGATCAGACCGCTTTGGGCCAGATAAACACGTTCGCCGCCGTTATCGAACAGCTGGAACGGCACATCAGGACGATCCTGACGACGCGGATACAGAGGCAAGGTCAGTTGAGCGACATCGCCACCTTGTGGATCGATCGCGAGATCGAGCACGTCGGTTTTGATCTGGATCAGATCCTTGCTGGCGGCTACCGGTGTTTCGGCAGGTGCGCTGGTATCGCTGGCGGCACGCGGAATATCGTCACTGGCGGCAGCATTGGTGCCAGTGGCGGTGTCCGGCAAACCGGATGTAGTCGTACTGGAAGCAACATTCTGAGTCGGCAGGGCAGCCTGGCCATAGTCCTGGTTCCATTTAAGAACCATAACGTAGGACACGATTGCCAGGGCGACGATCAGGATCGTGCGTTTGATATCCATGATTACTCGGCCATCGAAGAAGAACGGGAGGTAGGGATAGGCGGAACCGGGTCATAACCACCGGGATTCCACGGATGACAGCGACCTAAACGACGAAAGGTCAGCCAGCCACCGCGCAGAAGGCCATGATTTTCAATGGCTTCATACGCGTAGCAGGAACAACTGGGGTAGAAACGACAGTGACTGGCCATCAAAGGACTAATGGCATAGCGATAAAACTGGATCGGAACGAGGGCCAGTTTACGCATCTGGACTGTCTACCCCTACAGTTTCGGTTTTGACTGCCGGAACCGGCTTGTTACGAGCCAGACGCTTCCAGAGTTTGCCGAAATGCTGAATCAATTCGGGGTTTTCTACATCGCCCAGACCTTTGCGCGCGACGATAACGATATCCCAGCCGACCAGTGAATCCTGGTGCAGACGGAACGATTCGCGCATCAAACGTTTGAGGCGATTGCGCTCAACGGAGAGCTTGACGCTCTTTTTCCCGATAACCAGCCCGAGACGGGGGTGATCGAGATCGTTGTCGCGTGCAAGGAGCAGGAGATTTTTCCCCGGAACCTTGCCGGTAGGGGAGTCAAAGACTGCCTTGAAATGCCGGGGAGTAAGCAGACGCTTTTCCCGACTGAAGTCCTGACTCACCTCCAGTACCGGATTATCAAACTGCCAGACGCGCACGACCTTTGGCGCGACGACGCGACAGGACTGCGCGACCGTTCTTGGTAGCCATGCGAGCACGGAAACCGTGGGTACGAGCGCGTTTGATAGTGCTTGGTTGGAAAGTACGTTTCATGTCGTGTTACCTGGTTCGTCCACAACGGGCCGGAATGGCCCCCGTTTTAAGAGACCGGGGATTCTAGAGAAAGCAAGCCTTCAGGTCAATTTCCAACCAGCGTTTCCTTATAAATAGATCTCCTAGGCGTTTCTGTCTGAAAGACTGTCCGCCAGACATAAAAATAAAGAAGGGAATTATTTAAAGCTTTTCTGTAAAGCTTGTTAAAGCTAGGCACTGCCTTATCTGTGGATAAGTGAAAGAACGCCTTTATTTACCTGATGTACAGAGAATGACAACCACAGTGGAAAACCGTGATCAGCCTGTGCTGCGCTGTCGGATAACCTGTGTGTGGAATGGGTGGTTATCCACAGCGGGGTTATCCACCGAGTTCAGCCCCTAGTTGTCCAGTGCCTTCAGGGGCGGTTATCCACAGAGCTTATTCACTAACCGTTGGTCGCCTTTTATCGGTCCAGCCTGCTGACAATTGATGAATGTCAGGCAACCTGCGTGTGGATAAGTGGACGGCTCGCCGCTACAATGGCCGCTTGTTTTTGCCTCACCGGCTTTCAACTTAGGGGATATCCGTGTCAGTGGAACTTTGGCAGCAGTGCGTGGAGCTTTTGCGCGAGGAGCTGCCTGCCCAACAATTCAACACCTGGATCCGTCCACTACAGGTCGAAGCCGAAGGCGACGAGTTGCGCGTCTACGCACCGAATCGTTTCGTGCTGGACTGGGTCAATGAAAAGTACCTGGGCCGGGTCATGGAACTGCTGGATGAGCACGGCAATGGCATGGCTCCAGCGCTGTCCTTGTTAATAGGCAGCAAACGCAGCTCGGCTCCGCGTGCCGCCCCGAATGCACCGCTGGCTGCGGCGCAGGTTTCTCAGGCACAGGCGAATGCCGCGCCTGCCAACGTGCCGGCCCCTGCTCCGGCACCCGCGTCGACCAAGCGTGCAACACAGAAAACCGAGGAAATCAGTGAAGAGCCGTCTCGCGACAGCTTTGATCCGATGGCCGGTGCAGCGTCGCAACAAGCCCCGGTTCGTGCCGAACAGCGCACCGTGCAGGTTGAGGGGGCGCTCAAGCACACCAGCTATCTGAACCGCACCTTCACCTTTGAAAATTTCGTCGAAGGTAAATCCAACCAGCTCGCCCGGGCCGCGGCGTGGCAGGTCGCGGACAACCCCAAGCATGGCTATAACCCGCTCTTCCTTTATGGTGGCGTCGGCCTGGGTAAAACCCACTTGATGCACGCGGTGGGTAACCATCTATTAAAGAAGAACCCGAATGCCAAGGTCGTTTACCTGCATTCCGAGCGTTTCGTGGCCGATATGGTCAAGGCGCTGCAACTGAACGCCATCAACGAGTTCAAGCGTTTCTACCGATCGGTGGACGCATTGCTGATCGATGACATTCAGTTCTTCGCCCGCAAAGAGCGTTCGCAGGAAGAGTTCTTCCACACCTTCAACGCCCTGCTTGAAGGCGGCCAGCAAGTCATTCTCACCAGTGACCGCTACCCGAAGGAAATCGAAGGTCTTGAAGAGCGCCTCAAGTCGCGTTTCGGTTGGGGTCTGACGGTCGCCGTCGAGCCGCCGGAGCTGGAAACTCGCGTGGCCATCTTGATGAAGAAGGCTGACCAGGCCAAAGTCGAGCTGCCGCATGACGCCGCGTTCTTCATCGCCCAGCGTATTCGCTCCAACGTCCGTGAGCTGGAAGGCGCGCTGAAACGCGTGATCGCCCATTCGCACTTCATGGGCCGCGACATCACCATCGAGTTGATTCGCGAATCGCTGAAAGACCTGCTGGCGTTGCAGGACAAACTGGTCTCTGTGGATAACATTCAGCGCACGGTCGCCGAGTACTACAAGATCAAGATCTCCGATCTACTGTCCAAGCGCCGTTCGCGCTCGGTAGCGCGCCCGCGTCAGGTGGCAATGGCGTTGTCCAAGGAACTGACCAACCACAGCCTGCCGGAAATCGGCGATGTGTTTGGCGGCCGCGACCATACCACCGTGTTGCACGCCTGCCGCAAGATCAACGAACTTAAGGAATCCGACGCGGACATCCGCGAGGACTACAAGAACCTGCTGCGTACACTGACCACTTGATGAACACCAGCGCAGCTTATTAAGGCAAGGGACTAGACCATGCATTTCACCATTCAACGCGAAGCCCTGTTGAAACCCCTGCAACTGGTCGCAGGCGTCGTCGAGCGCCGACAGACCTTGCCGGTACTCTCCAACGTGCTGTTGGTTGTCGAGGGCCAGCAATTGTCGCTGACCGGTACCGACCTTGAGGTCGAGCTGGTCGGTCGTGTGCAACTCGAGGAGCCGGCAGAGACAGGTTCCATCACCGTGCCTGCGCGCAAGCTGATGGACATCTGCAAAAGCCTGCCCAACGATGCGCTGATCGACATCAAGGTCGACGAGCAGAAACTGGTGGTGAAGGCCGGCCGTAGCCGTTTCACCCTGTCGACCCTGCCAGCCAACGATTTCCCGACCGTTGAAGAAGGTCCGGGCTCGCTGACCTGCAGCCTTGAACAAAGCAAACTGCGTCGTCTGATCGAACGCACCAGCTTCGCCATGGCCCAGCAGGACGTGCGCTACTACCTCAACGGCATGCTGCTGGAAGTTTCTGCTGGCATCATCCGCGCGGTGGCAACCGACGGTCACCGTCTGGCCATGTGCTCGATGCAGGCCGATATCGGTCAGCCGGATCGCCATCAGGTGATCGTGCCGCGCAAAGGTATTCTCGAACTGGCACGTCTGCTCACCGAGCCGGACGGCAATGTCAGCATCGTCCTCGGTCAGCACCATATCCGTGCGACCACTGGCGAATTCACCTTCACCTCGAAACTGGTTGATGGCAAATTCCCGGATTACGAGCGCGTGCTGCCCAAGGGGGGCGACAAGCTGGTACTGGGCGATCGCCAGGCCTTGCGTGAAGCGTTCAGCCGTACCGCGATTCTGTCCAACGAGAAGTACCGCGGCATCCGTCTGCAACTGGCCAGCGGTCAGTTGAAGATCCAGGCCAACAACCCGGAACAGGAAGAAGCCGAAGAAGAAGTGGGCGTTGAATACAACGGCGGTTCGCTGGAAATCGGCTTCAACGTCAGCTACCTGCTCGACGTGCTGGGCGTGATGACCACCGAGCAGGTTCGCCTGATCCTGTCCGACTCCAACAGCAGTGCGCTGGTGCAAGAGTCTGACAATGACGACTCGGCTTACGTTGTCATGCCGATGCGTCTGTGATCAGCTGATTCTGGATGTCGTTAAGTCGTGTTTCGGTCACCGCGGTGCGCAATCTGCACCCGGTGACCTTCTCCCCCTCCCCCCGCATCAACATTCTTTACGGCGCCAACGGCAGCGGCAAAACCAGTGTTCTGGAAGCCATTCACCTGCTGGGGCTTGCCCGTTCGTTTCGTAGCACGCGCTTGTTGCCGGTTATCCAGTACGAACAACTCGCCTGTACGGTATTCGGTCAGGTTGAATTGGCCGAGGGCGGAAACAGCGCGCTGGGGATTTCTCGCGATCGCCAGGGCGAGTTCCAGATTCGTATCGATGGGCAGAACGCCCGGAGCGCTGCGCAACTGGCGGAAATCCTGCCGCTGCAGTTGATCAACCCCGACAGCTTCCGCCTGCTCGAAGGCGCGCCGAAGATTCGCCGGCAGTTTCTCGACTGGGGCGTATTCCACGTCGAGCCTCGGTTCATGGGGACATGGCAGCGTTTGCAGAAGGCCTTGCGCCAGAGAAACTCCTGGCTGCGGCATGGTACACTTGACGCCGTTTCGCAAGCGGTTTGGGACAGGGAACTGTGCCAGGCCAGCGCTGAAATCGATGAATACCGCCGCGCTTACATCACAGCCTTGAAACCGGTCTTCGAACAGACCTTGAGCGAACTGGTTGAGCTCGAGGGTTTGACGCTCAGCTATTACCGAGGCTGGGACAAAGACCGCGAGTTGAGCGCCGTACTTGCCGGTTCTGTGCAACGGGACCAGCAGATGGGCCATACCCAGGCCGGACCGCAACGCGCTGATTTGCGTCTTAGATTGGGCGCACACAATGCCGCGGACATATTGTCCCGGGGTCAGCAAAAGTTGGTGGTCTGCGCACTGCGGATTGCCCAAGGGCACCTGGTCAGCCAGGCCCGCCGCGGTCAGTGTATTTATCTGGTGGATGACTTGCCGTCCGAGCTGGACGAGAGCCATCGCCGCGCGCTGTGCCGCTTGCTGGAAGACTTACGCTGCCAGGTGTTCATCACCTGTGTAGATCACGAATTATTGAGGGAAGGCTGGCAGACGGAAACGCCAGTCGCTTTGTTCCACGTGGAACAGGGCCGTATCACCCAGACCCACGACCATCGGGAGTGAAGGCATTGAGCGAAGAAAATACGTACGACTCATCGAGCATTAAAGTGCTGAAAGGCCTGGATGCCGTGCGCAAACGTCCCGGTATGTACATTGGTGACACCGACGATGGCAGCGGTCTGCACCACATGGTGTTCGAGGTGGTCGACAACTCGATCGACGAAGCCCTCGCCGGCCATTGCGATGACATCAGCATCATCATTCACCCGGATGAATCCATCACCGTCAAAGACAACGGTCGTGGCATCCCGGTAGACGTGCATAAAGAGGAAGGCGTTTCCGCCGCCGAGGTCATCATGACCGTCCTCCACGCTGGCGGTAAGTTCGACGACAACTCCTACAAGGTATCCGGCGGTTTGCACGGTGTAGGTGTTTCGGTAGTGAACGCTCTGTCCGAGGAACTGGTCCTGACCGTTCGCCGTAGCGGCAAGATCTGGGAACAGACCTACGTCCACGGCGTACCTCAGGCACCGATGGCCATCGTTGGCGACAGCGAAACCACCGGCACCCAGATTCACTTCAAGGCTTCCAGCGAAACCTTCAAGAACATTCACTTCAGCTGGGACATCCTAGCCAAGCGCATTCGTGAACTGTCCTTCCTCAACTCCGGTGTCGGTATCGTCCTCAAGGATGAGCGCAGCGGCAAGGAAGAGCTGTTCAAGTACGAAGGTGGTCTGCGTGCGTTCGTTGAATACCTGAACACCAACAAGACTGCGGTCAATCAGGTGTTCCACTTCAACATCCAGCGTGAAGACGGCATCGGCGTGGAAATCGCCCTGCAGTGGAACGACAGCTTCAACGAGAACCTGTTGTGTTTCACCAACAACATTCCGCAGCGCGACGGCGGTACCCACCTGGTGGGTTTCCGTTCAGCGTTGACGCGTAACCTGAACAACTACATCGAGCAGGAAGGTCTGGCGAAGAAACACAAAGTCGCCACCACCGGTGACGATGCGCGCGAAGGCCTGACCGCGATCATTTCGGTGAAGGTGCCGGATCCGAAGTTCAGCTCGCAGACCAAAGACAAGCTGGTCTCTTCCGAAGTGAAGACCGCGGTCGAACAGGAAATGGGCAAGTACTTCTCCGACTTCCTCCTGGAAAACCCGAACGAAGCCAAGCTGGTCGTCGGCAAGATGATCGACGCTGCGCGTGCCCGTGAAGCCGCGCGTAAAGCCCGTGAGATGACCCGCCGCAAAGGCGCGCTGGACATCGCCGGTCTGCCGGGCAAGCTCGCTGACTGCCAGGAAAAAGACCCGGCGCTCTCCGAACTGTACCTGGTGGAAGGTGACTCCGCGGGCGGCTCTGCCAAGCAGGGGCGTAACCGCAAGACCCAGGCGATCCTGCCGTTGAAGGGCAAGATCCTCAACGTCGAGAAAGCCCGTTTCGACAAGATGATCTCTTCCCAGGAAGTGGGCACCTTGATCACCGCACTGGGCTGCGGTATCGGTCGCGACGAGTACAACATCGACAAGCTGCGCTATCACAACATCATCATCATGACCGATGCTGACGTCGACGGTTCGCACATCCGTACCTTGCTGCTGACCTTCTTCTTCCGTCAGTTGCCGGAGCTGATCGAGCGTGGCTACATCTACATCGCTCAGCCACCGCTGTACAAGGTCAAGAAAGGCAAGCAAGAGCAATACATCAAAGACGACGACGCCATGGAAGAGTACATGACGCAGTCGGCCCTGGAAGATGCGAGCCTGCACCTGAACGAAGAAGCCCCGGGCATTTCCGGTGAAGCGCTCGAGCGTCTGGTGAACGACTTCCGCATGGTGATGAAGACCCTCAAGCGTCTGTCGCGCCTGTACCCGCAGGAACTGACCGAGCACTTCATCTACCTGCCGGCCGTGAGCCTGGAAAAGCTTGGCGACCACGCAGCGATGCAAGAGTGGCTGGCCCAGTACGAAGCGCGTCTGCGTACCGTTGAGAAGTCCGGCCTGGTCTACAAGGCCAGCCTGCGTGAAGATCGTGAACGTGGCGTGTGGCTGCCAGAGGTCGAACTGATCTCCCACGGCCTGTCGAACTACGTCACGTTCAATCGGGACTTCTTCGGCAGTAATGACTACAAAACCGTGGTCACCCTTGGCGCTCAACTGAGCACCCTGCTCGACGAAGGCGCGTACATCCAGCGTGGCGAACGCAAGAAAGCCGTCACCGAGTTCAAGGAAGCCCTCGACTGGCTGATGGCCGAAAGCACCAAGCGCCACACCATCCAGCGATACAAAGGTCTGGGCGAAATGAACCCGGATCAGCTGTGGGAAACCACCATGGACCCAAGCGTGCGCCGCATGCTGAAAGTCACCATCGAAGACGCCATCGGCGCCGACCAGATCTTCAACACCCTGATGGGTGATGCGGTCGAACCTCGCCGAGACTTCATCGAGAGCAATGCGCTGGCGGTTTCGAACCTGGATTTCTGATCCAGGTTGTCGTCAACAAAAAAGGCCAACGCATTCATTGCGTTGGCCTTTTTTATTTCCGGTGCCTGGTGCTTCTGCTCGCACTGGTTTACTCGACGGCAGATGCCACACTCTCCAACCGATACCCATACCCATAAATCGTCAACAACTGCCAACCCCGATCCGCGGTTAGCCCAAGCTTGTTCCTCAGGCGATAGATATGCGTATCGAGCGGTCGTGACGATGCAATCTCTTCATGCGGCCAGAACCGCTCATATAGATAGTCGCGTGACAACGGCCTTCCCAGATTGCTGAACAGGCACCGGGCGAGCCGATACTCCCGCTCAGTCATGACGATAGGCTTGCCCTCACGGGTGACAGTCAGTTCGGCATCATCAAACGTCAGATCATTGAAGCTCAGCACTTCCGAGGCTGCCGCACGTTGCTGGCTATGCCGGCGCAGTACCGCCGCGACCCGCGCTTTCAGTTCATTGGGCCGAAATGGCTTGCTCACGTAATCGTCTGCCCCGGCGTTCAGCGCCTGGACAATATCGCTCTCACCATCGCGACTGGTCAGCATGATCGCGGCAGGTGGAGCGTCCATGTGTTCGCGGGTCCAGCGCAGCAGCGCCAGGCCGGTGAGGTCGGGCAATTGCCAGTCGAGGATCAGCAGGTCGAAGGTTTCCCGGCGCAGTTGCCGCAGCAGGTCTTCACCGCGCTCGAAGCTGTGCAGCGCCCAAGGTTGTTCGCCAGCCTCGGCCATCTGTTGCAGAGTTTGCTCGACCCTGCGCAGTTCGGCGGGTTCGTCATCCAGTATTGCAACACGCATACGCGATGGTTCCTTGTCGCTTGGGCAGTTGGCGCAACTGTAGTCGCTTGGCCAGTGCGATGAAAGTAAGCGGCATTTGTCGGTTGACGTCCGCTATGATTCTTCGAATCGACGTCTCAGACCAGTAGCTCATGAAACCATTCACCCTGCCCTCTTCTCATGAACAATAATCGTCGGCGCGAAAGCCGAGTACCCAGTCAGGTGCAACGACTGTTTCGCCAGTTGGTGCGCGACTGGCTGTGGATAAGCCTGGTGCTGTTACCGCTGACTGCGGTGCTTTCCTATCGCGCCCAGACCAGTTTGCAGGGTATCTCGTCGACGACGGGTGCGTCGTTATCGGTCGGGCTGGTGGCCGCCGTTCTCAGTCTCTTGTTATGGCGCCCACGCTGGGCGCCGTGGATTACCCTGATGGGCATGGCCTGCGCACTGTTGATCAGTGCAGGTCTGGCGCAGCGCTGGTGGTCGCCGACGCCGGCGGTGCTGGGCATGTTGTTCGGTTATCTGATCTGGAACTGGCGGCGCCTGAGTGTGGTGCTGACCTATTTCGGTTGGGAACTGGCGCGCCTGGACAGCGAGCCAAAGGTGTTTCCGGAGCGGCGGCGCTCACAGTTCACCGGTGCCGATCGTTTGCAGGGCCAGATCATGGCGCTGGAACAAGCCATGAGCCGCACCCGCGATACCCGGCGCTTCATCGCTGATGGTCTTGAATACCTGCCGGTCGCCACGCTGATCAGTGATCCCAAGGGGCAGATTCTGTTGGGCAACCGCAAAGCACGCGAACTCTTCGATAACGATCTGGTGGGCGATGATGTGCTCGATCAGCTAGCGAGCCTGGGCTATCCGGAATTGTCCACAGCACCGCGACCGCCACTATCAGCGATGCCGCTGCTGGAATTTCGCGACCACAAGGAGCGCAGCCTGCGTCTGGATCGTGCGGCATTGCTGACCGCCGATGGCGATACGCCCATCGGTTGGCTGCTCAGCCTCACCGACCTCAGCGCCGAACGCGCTGCCGAAGAACAACGCAGTGTGTTGCTGCGCTTCCTGTCCCACGATTTGCGCGCGCCCCACTCGGCCATCCTGGCGCTGCTCGACGTACATCGACATCAGGCTGGCGCCGATTCGCCGTTGTTCGAGCAGATAGAACGTCAGGTCCGCCGTGCACTGGACCTGACGGACGGCTTCGTCCTGTTGGCTCGGGCGGAGTCCGAGGCCTATCAGTTTCAGCCAAGCCTGTTTGCGATGCTGGTGCTGGACGTGCTCGATCAAGCGCTGCCCATCGCTCAGCAAAAACGTATCGAACTGCGGCATGCCATGGATGAGCAATCTCAGGAACGCCTGGTCATGGCTGATCAAGGCTTGCTGACCCGCGCGTTGTTCAACCTGTTGGAAAACGCGATCAAATACAGCCCGGCAGGTTCTGCGGTTCATTTGCGTGTCAGTTGCCACGAGCAATGGCTGCGTTGCGAATTGATCGACCAGGGCAAGGGGATCGCCGAGCAGGAATTGCCTGAACTGTTCAGCCAATACCGGCGTTTTTCCTCCGCGCAGGGCATTGATGGCGTAGGGCTGGGTCTGTCGATGGTCAAAGCGGTGATCGATCACCACGGCGGCAGCATTGAGTGTCGCAGCGAGGTCGATCGAGGCACGACGTTCTTCCTGCAGTTACCGCTGGTTGCCGAATGAACAGGCACAAAAAAACCGGCTATATCAGCCGGCTTTTTTACACCGAAAATAAACTTATGCACGGTTTTCGAAGTTAAGTGATCTTCGTAAAACAACTGTTAAATCAATGAGTTGAATCGCATTTGATGGCGATTTAGAGCAAACCGTACACAGGTTATCCACAAAATGTCAGGCGGGCACTTGCTCATTGGTCACCGGCGCTTGCGGCGTGGGTGGCAGAGAGCCCATTTCCTGCTGCGTCTTTTCATTCCAGGCCTGGACCCGGTCGTTCAGCTCGGCAATTGCGCGGGGGCCAGTGCCTTCGGCGTACATAGGCTCGCCAATCACCACGGTGATCACCCCGGACTTTTTGCCCCAGCCGACTTTCGGCCAGAATTTGCCGGCATTGTGTGCAATCGGCAGCACCGGAAGCGCCGCATTCACCGCCAATGCACTGCCGCTGCGGGAGAATTTACCGATAGTGCCGTAAGGCACTCGCGTGCCTTCCGGGAAGATCAGCACCCAGACGTTGTCCTTGAGCAGCTCATCGCCCTTCGCCGCGACTTGCTTGAGTGCGGCTTTCGGGTTGTCGCGATCGATCGCGATCGGCCGCAGCATGGCCATGGCCCAGCCGAAAAACGGCACGTACAGCAATTCGCGCTTGAGCACCTGGCTCAAGGGCGAGAAATAAGCCGAGAGAAAAAACGTCTCCCAGGTGCTCTGGTGGTTCGATTGGATCACGCAGGGCCGGTCAGGCACATTTTCCGCGCCTTTGATTTCGTAACGGATACCGAGGAAGACCTTGGTCAACCATAAGGCGCAGCGGCACCAATACACGTTGATAAAACGATAACGCGCCTTGAACGACAAAAACGGCGCGATAAAAAAACTCAAGCTGCACCACAGCAGGGAGGTGGTGCCCAGCAGCAGGTAAAAGAGAAAAATCCTGATGGCCCGCAGTATCGACATAGTGACGTTTACCGTTACGGGCAATGCCCGTCTGTTCAAGCGCACCCCCGATCAATCCCTGGTCAGGAATTCAGAAGTACTCTAGTTGTGGATAAGTTCTGCGGCAATCGCCGCCAGATCGTCGAAAATCAAAGTGCCCACCGGCAGGGTTTTGCCCTGAGTCTTTGCGCCTTTCCCGGTCTTCACTAAAACTGGCTGTGAATCGACGGCTTTGGCCGCCTCCAGGTCACCAAGGCTGTCGCCGACGAACCAGACGTTGGTCAACGGCACCTGGTAATGCGCGGCGATGGTTTTCAGCATGCCCGGTTTCGGTTTGCGGCAATCGCAGCCTTCGTCCGGCCCATGCGGGCAATACACGATCAGCCCGACTTCACCGCCCTGCTCCGCCACTAACTCGCGCAAGCGCGCGTGCATGGCGTCGAGGGTGGCGAGGTCGTAATAGCCGCGAGCAATGCCCGACTGGTTGGTGGCCACTGCCACCGTCCAGCCGGCCTTGCTTAACTGCGCAATCGCTTCGATCGAACCGGGGATCGGAATCCACTCTTCCACCGACTTGATGTAAGCGTCGGAGTCGTAATTGATCACCCCGTCCCGATCGAGAATCAGCAGTTTCAACAGCAATCCCTCAACCCAGCAGCGAAATGTCGGCAACGCCAAGGAACAGACCGCGCAGACGCGCGAGGAGCGCGTAACGGTTGGCCCGCACGTTGGCATCGTCGGCATTGACCATTACGGCGTCGAAGAACGCATCCACCGGCTCACGCAATGCCGCCAGGCGTGCCAGCGTTTCGTTGTACTGACGCGCCGCGGCCATTGGCTGCACCGCCTGATCCGCTTGCTGGATCGCCGAGTACAGCGAGAACTCGTTGGCGTTGTCGAAGTATTTGGCTTGCACCTCGGTCGGCACCGAGCCTTCGACCTTGCTCAACAGGTTCGATACACGCTTGTTAACGGCCGCCAGCGCTGCCGCTTCCGGCAGTTTGCGGAACGCCTGCACCGCTTGCACACGCTGGTCGAAGTCCAGCGCCGAACCCGGTTTCAAGGCACGCACCGACAGATAGGTGGCAACATCGACGCCTTCGTCTTCGTAACGCGCACGCAGACGGTCGAAGATGAATTCCAGTACCGATTCGTTGAGACCGGCCGCCTTGACCTTGGCGCCGAACGCGTTCACCGCGAAAGCGACGGCATCGTTCAGGTCCAGATCCAGTTGTTTCTCGATCAGGATGCGCAGCACGCCGAGTGCCGCACGGCGCAGGGCATACGGGTCTTTGCTGCCGGTCGGCAGCATGCCGATACCGAAGATGCCGACCAGCGTATCGAGTTTGTCAGCGATCGCCACTGCGGCACCGGTCAAGGTCGCCGGCAGTTCAGCCCCGGCACCGCGTGGCATGTACTGCTCGTTCAATGCCAGCGCGACGTCTTGCGGCTCGCCGTCATTGAGGGCGTAGTAGTAACCGGCGACGCCTTGCATCTCCGGGAACTCGCCGACCATTTCGGTGGCCAGGTCACACTTCGACAGCAGGCCGGCGCGGGCCGCCCACGAAGCGTTGCCGCCAATGCGCGCGGCGATGTACGCCGCCAGTTTCGAGACGCGCTCGGCCTTGTCGTAGACGCTGCCGAGTTTTTCCTGGAACACCACGTTTTGCAGGCGCTGGTTGAAATCTTCGAGTTTCTGCTTCTTGTCCTGCTTGAAGAAGAATTCGGCGTCGGTCAGACGTGGGCGAACCACTTTCTCGTTACCGGCGATGATCTGCTGCGGATCTTTGCTGTCGATGTTGGCCACGGTGATGAAACGTGGCAGCAACTTGCCGTCGGCATCCAGCAGGCAGAAATATTTCTGGTTGTCCTGCATGGTGGTGATCAGCGCTTCCTGCGGCACGTCGAGGAAACGTTCCTCGAACGAGCACACCAGCGGCACCGGCCATTCGACCAGCGCGGTCACTTCGTCGAGCAGCGCCGGCGGCACGATCGCGGTGCCTTCCTGGCGGGTCGCCAGTTCTTCGGTGCGCTTGCTGATGATCTCGCGACGTTCGTTGGCATCGGCCAGCACGTAGGCGGCACGCAGGTCAGCGAGGTAGCTCGAGGGCGAACCGATGCGGACGCTTTCCGGGTGGTGGAAACGGTGGCCACGAGAATCACGGCCAGCCTTTTGCGCAAGGAT